>CAVWDV010000001.1:0-552710 GCA_963753855.1 Lacipirellulaceae bacterium
TAAATCCTCCGCTCGACGAAACGGCGCGTGACCGTTTGTTGCATTCCGTGTTCATTCTATCTGGCATCAAGATGCCACTCCTTTCCGGTCCTGGCTGCCAAGAGACTGCATCTACACTCCGGAGACGGACCAAGCTTCCAGCGGCATGAACTAGGTCGGCCAGCCGGCATAAATCCACCTCAATCCCGAGGCTCATGAGGTCCACGCAACCAATTGTGGAGGGACCAAGCAGGCGAACCTTGTGATCGAATATGCAAGAATTAGTAAAAAAGTACGAAGATGAGTCGCGAGCCGCATTTTTGCGCAGCGGCCCTGAAATCAACTGTCACTCGTCCGAGTATACCAACTACTTGCCAGGAGGTCATTTCCCTGTTTTGCAAAATCCGGGCATTTGGACGCAGCCGATTTTTGAGTTTTTCACAATCGCCCGTCACGATCACTAGGGGAGCGGCACCTGGTTTGTTCTTTTGAGTACCGACGTGCCTGCCACCGTTTTGCCCCCGGCATCGAACAGGCATTTGACGGTATCCCAAAGGTCGCCTCATGCTTTTGCGGAAAACGCCCCTTCGGTTGCGGTGCAAATAGGTTGCTTCCATTCGGCACTCCAAATAGACTGAAGTAGGTCGTTGATGGATGGCAACCCGCGCTCGCGATGCGATTTTTTGCAGTGTCGGCCGTAAGAATGGCAAACTTTTTCAGCCTCTTTTTGACGGCTCGTGATTTTTTTTAGCCATTTAGAGTAGCAGCGAATCGCCGCTTTTCGATTTCCTACTTCTTCTTTGGAGGTGCACTAGTGATTCTACGAACGATGATGTATGCGAGTCTGTTTATATTGGGCAGCTTTTTCATGGCCCCGCTAGTAGGCGCAGCAGTCACGATTGGCGTCGCCGACGATACGTGGGTCCGCGAAGACAACCCGGACAGCAACCGGAACGGTAACGACCAGATGAACGCCCGCACGGACCTAGATGGCGACGACAACGACGTCATACTTCTCCGATTTCCAACCACAGGAATTCCTGCTAGTGCCTTGGAATACGAGCTATCTCTATTCTGGCAGCGGAATGATAGCGGCTCCTCCAATCAGCTCAAGCTCTACGGCCTGAACGAGACCGACCCGGATGAGACACTATGGGATGAAACGACTGTCACCTACAACAACGCTCCCGGCCTGATCCCTGATGGCGTGATTCCGTTTATCGAGGACTCTGTCAATAATAGCTCGTTCGACGAAATCCAGGACCTCGATGTGGCGAACCTGACCCTGCTGGTGGCCGATCAACCATATGGCCCACAGGTTCAAAATGAAGCGTACTCATTCGCTAGCACCGAACTTAATGACTTCATTAATGCCGATACCAACGGCGAAGTAACGTTCTTGATCCTTCGTAGCAACCAGAGCTCAAGTGGCAATCAGGCCCGCTTCTGGCCGAAGGAGTCGGGTCCCGGCGCGATACTGACCGTCGTTCCAGAGCCGGCTTCGATTGCGCTGCTTGGCTTGGCTGGAATGGCACTAGTAGTTCGCTATCGACGGCGAAAGTAGTCGCGATACCCACAACGAATATTGCTGACGAAGCAATCGCGGCGGCGCTCCTTTTTCGATGGGCGCCGCCGTTTTTCGTTCACTCTCAAATACGAAGCGGTTTTAAATGCAGTGGCGATTGGTGATCCTGCTTGTGTTCTCTTGGCTTGTGGCATGCAACGACCACGCCTCCGCCCAGTTGTTGGCATTTCCAGGTGCCGAAGGCGGTGGCAAATACGCCAGGGGCGGACGCGATGGCGACATCTACGTCGTAGGTAACCTGAACGACTCAGGCGTTGGGAGTCTACGGCACGCCGTTGAAACCGCGCCGGCAACCGGTCGAATGATCGTGTTTTCCGTCGGTGGCACAATCGTCCTGACTGCCGACATTGTCATCGACAGCCCCAACATCACGCTGGCCGGGCAAACTGCCCCGAGTGGCATCACTTTGGCTCACCGTGCTCTACGAATTAACAATACGCACGACGTAGTTGTACAGCATATCGCGGTTCGCCCCGGCGACACTTACACGGCTCCCAATGTGTATGAACCCGATGCCATTTGGGTAAGTGGCAGCAAAGACGTGATTCTCGACCACGTTTCGGCATCGTGGGCCACGGACGAGACCATTTCGGTGACGCATGAATCGTCGCATGTAACCGTTCAATGGTCGCTCATCACCGAGGCCCTGCATAACTCGAACCACAGCAAGGGAAACCACGGCTACGGCAGCATTTTCGAAGCCGGCCAGACAACACTGCATCACAATTTGTACGCTCACAACCGCTCGCGGAACCCCCGATTGGCACCGGCCGACGCGCCAGGTGTATCGAACTATGCAGACGTGGTGAACAACGTGATTTTCAACTCGGGCGACCGCTACAGTTACAGCGGCTCAAACGAGGCCTATTCGGTGAACTTTACGGGCAATTTCGGGATCGAGGGCCCCAGCACGACGCGCGAGAACGAGCTGTTTCATCCCGACAGCACGAGCACACAGGTGTACTACGCGAACAACTACTACGATACCCAGGAAGATGGCATCCTGCAGTCGACTCCCGCTTCGGCTGCAACGCTGACGGGAACCTACACACCCCTGGCAAATCCGGTGGCGACGGCCGAACCGCCAATACAGACGGACGCGCCCACAGCCTATGCGCAGGTGTTGAGCTACGCAGGATCGTCGATCCATCGAGACCCTATCGACAAGCGAATCATCAATACGGTGATTCGTCAAAACGGAGCGCATATTGATTCCCAGACTGAAGTCGGTGGCTGGTACAATCCCTCGTCCACGAGCACCTCTGTCGATCCCGACGGCCTTCCCAATTGGTGGAAGATCGAAAAGAACCTCAATCCCGACGACAACACCATCGGCAGTCAAAGGCCGATGCCGGAAGGGTACACCTATCTCGAAATGTACTTGCATGAGCTGAACGCCCCCTTCATGCCAACAGCCCAGAGCGTTTCCGTGTCAATTTCTACAGCGTTCGGCAATGGCGCGTGATGCCACATTGGCGAATCCTCTGGTGCGGCGATCGGTGACGGTAATGGAACTGCACTAAACACAAGCTGGACTGGGTCGACGGGCGCGAGGAACGAATTGGCAATTTTGCGGTTCGATCTCTCACAGCTCGAAAGCGGCAGCATCACCAATGCGTCGCTTGCCTTAACGGCGTTTCGTGACTTGGGCGATCATTCAGTCCGCGTGTATGGCCTCGATCACGACGAGACAAACCAGGAGTGGAACGAAAGCAGCATAAGTTTTGCCTCCGCACCAGGGCTCGTTTTCGACGCGGATGCCGCCACTCGCAGCCTGGACAAAGAGGCCCTGTTGTTGCTCGGTGAGTTTTCGACGGCGGCGGCAAACGAGGGCGACACAATAACCTTCTCGAATCCCGATTTGTCTGCCTTTCTCAATCTTCTTGCCCATCGCCATGGTGGCAGCACCGTTGCGACTTTGCTACTCGAGCGGCAGGATGCGAACGGTGTTCGGACGCAGTTTGCTTCGAAGGAAGCGACCATTCTGGAGACCGGATTCCCTGTACCGGCGGGCACCTATGCCCCGAAGTTAGTCCTCGACGCGGCTTTGGGCCAAGTCGCAGGTCTGCCCGGCGATTTTAACGACGACAGTATCGTGAATCTGGCGGACTACGCGGTGTGGCGCGACAATCTGGGAGCCAGTGCCGGTACGCTGTTTAACAATACTACTGGAGGAACGATTGGCACGGCCCAATACAACCTGTGGAAGACGAACTTCGGCAACTCGGCGTCGGGCACTGGTGCGGTCTCGCAGGCTACGGTTCCCGAGCCTAGTGCCATTGTGCTGTTGGCAAGTATCGCAGTTTTGGGTCTGCTCAGACTTCGCAAGCGAGATGCGTAATCAAGCATCCGCCTACGAAGGCATTGTTCCTGGCACCGCCACCGGCAGAGGTGGGGCTGGGAACTTCATTTCCAAACTCAGTAGTTCCAAATAGGTATTCATTCAGGCGTTTCCGGCCAGCCGGTCGTAAGTACCACGATCGATGCCTTGATTTTGGTCAGCCCCCAACATTCGCCCGACGACTTGTCCGATCCAGAGGAGCATTTCACGGAAGCGGAGTAGTTCGAGAAGCAGTTGTGGCTCGTCGTCCCATTTTCCTTTAGCCAGTTTGAAGTGCAACCAGACCCAGACGTTCCGCAGGACCAGGGCGACGCCTACGAAGAGCAGTCGCAGTGCTGGATCGCGGGTGCAGGTTTTGATTCGCGCCTCGTTCATCTGCCGGTAGCTGGTCTCGATGCCGAATCGCTTGCGGTACGTTTCGCGGATTTCCTTGGGGGTCTGTCGAACTTTCCAAATGGCGTACATCAGCTTCTTCGTCTTCCGCTTGCCCGATTTCTTGTCCGTATAACCTTTGCTGGCGACGCAGATGGTCACCTTGGACGTGCGGTCCTTGCCCTCCACCTTGCCTCGGTGCGTGTAAGAATAGTAACCGTTTCTCTTCTTCCTCAAGGCTCGCAGCCCAGTGACTTGCTTACCCCGTCCCGGTTTGCGTCCACAAACGATTGCGGGAATGATGAATCCAAGCCCGGCTCGTTTCAAGTAAGCAATCACTTCGACACTGAAAAAACCCTTGTCCATCAGGAGAAAACGAACCCTTACCCCTCGACGGCGGATGATTGCCATGAGCCTTTGCACAACCACTTTCATCTTCTCGCCATGCTCCACGTGCGTCAAAGCTAGCGTGTAGCGATGGCCTTTGTGGATCACCGCCGCGGTGGCGTAAGCATGGAAGTGGGTGGTCCCCGATTTGGGTGAACTGCGATAAACCTCCTTCTTGTCCGCCAGCGGCTGGCCGTGATAAGGGATCAGCGTCAAGTCGATGGCGACGACTCGTGACTTGCTGAACAACGCCTTGGGGAGTTCCGTCGAGAGCGAACGATTCAAACGTCGCTCCAGTTCGGCCATTTCGGGCAATGCTTCGCCCAGGGCGTTGCGAATCGTTTGGTCGCACGGCGCGTCGGACAGGTCGCGACATACCGCGAAGATGCTGGCCACCCGACTGGCGGCAAGCAGCAGAACCTGCAAGAGCGTGCTGGCATTGCATTTTCGACCCTCATACTCCAGCTTCAACGCCGAGGCGAGCCAGTGATTGGCATAGCCGTGTACTTCATCTTTGGTAACGATATAATCCGGCCGTGAACGCATGGTCCCCTCCTTGGAGATTGATCTGCTTTGACACAAATCATTATCCAGAGGGGCCTTGCGTTCACCTAGGCTGATTCACCGTATTGGGAACTACTGAGTTTGTTTCGATTCTGGCATCTCGAGAAATCGTCCGGGAATGCCAGTTAAACGCGAATATAGTGCTATTCGGAACTTCGATCACTGAAACTATCTAGCGTGGATCAGTTGGCCGTTTTTGAAGTTCGGCGAGCATCGCGTCTCCTCTTGGTGTAAATCATCACGCTAAGAGTCGCCTACGGCTAACCCACCAGTTGGACCACTCTCAGCAAGTTTGAGAATCGAGCAAAGTGCAGCGGTGTGGTTTCACTGAGGACACCGCCAGCAGTTCGCGGAGGCTCTTGGCCACGAGGCACGTTGTGATAGGGCGCCAGAGACACGCCTACTCGGATAGCTTATCGCCGCCGCTTTCGCTTAGATTTCTTAGCGGTCTGCCTGCGTTTCTGATCCCGGATTCGTTTGGCCCGGTCTCGTTCCCACACGAAGTACTCCTGGAACATCCACTCAAGGAATCCCTCGGTTTCCTCCCACACCGTCTGCAACTCCTGCAGGCAGATCGCCGCTTCTTCAGGGCTGCCGAGGGCGTAGGACTCCGGCATCATCGGTGGATCATCCGATTGAAGCAGTTTCATAACGTGGTCGTTGCCCTTAAAGGCGGCTCGGATTGCCTTCTTCGACTTTGGGGAACTCCCACCGCCGCGGAACTCGACAAGCGCCTTCATGTATAACCACAAGGCCGACTCTTCCGGGTACTCGTCAAGAACCTCGATGGCCTCGGCATCGCGATCCTGTTCCAGCAGCAAAGGGACAAGTTCGTAGCGGACGCCTTGGTTATCGTTGGGATTGAGCCTGAGCATCTCCCGGTATTGCTCGATCGCATCACTGATTTGGCCAGCGTCGGCTAACGCGACCGCCAGACCTTGGCACGCACGCATGTAAGGCCGTGTCTCGTGGAATCCCCAGAATTCGCCGGCCAACTCCGTCATGTCCTTGCCCAGCGCAGTGGCAGCCGCTTGCTTGGCGTTCTGAAATAACTCGATCCGGGCCTCAACCGCCCGCGTCGACTCGGCGATCAGGATGCCGGCTTCGATGTGATTGGGGTCTTCGTTCAGTGCTTCCCGAGCTACCAACACCCGCCTTCTGCCAAAGCACTGCAGTGCATCCCGGTAGAGAGCTTCCGCGCGCTCAGCAGGCGTGCTGCGAGGCAGTTTGTAGTCATCCAGGCTGCGGGCTGTGAACTGCGCATTGATCGCTTCATTCAACTCGTCAATGTCCATGTCGCCGCCAACGGAATCGATGAACTCCTGCACTTGGCGGAAATGGATCTCATGGCCACGCCGATCGGGCATCTTGCCACGCCGTATCCACTCGGCGTGATCGGGCGGATCAACTATGTTGGGAATCGAGAACGCGCACTTTCTTCGTTTTCCGGATACCTGAATCCACTTCCTCCAGCGCCCGGAATCCAATTCATCTTCAGAGGTCTGGGCTAACCCCTTGAGCACGATGGTCAAGAAGTCGATTTCCTTGGGCGTCGGGCGGCGGGGTCCGTCCGGTGAAAACAGATTGGCGTCGGGAAACGCCTCGCCGGTTTCCAGCGGCAGTTCGAGTTCCTTCCACAGTTCGACATCTTCCGACGCCACGTCAGCGGGGCTCTCATAGACGAAACTAAACAAGGTCATCTGTCGGGGATCGATCTCCTGCGCCATCAGGCCGTAGTGGTCTTCCTCATCTTGATACAAGCCGAGACCATAGCTCTGCGATCCCGCGCCGAGCACCACAGCGTGCTTCATGAGCCGGGGCGGCCGAGGCGTTTCGATCTTGATCAAGTCGGTGTCGTCCAGCACCTCCCACAGTTTGGCTCGATAGAACTCCGATGCAGCAGAGGCGAATTCACGCAACTGTTCGTCGCTGCATCCGGCTTCGCGCAAAGATGGCATCTGTGGCGGCGCTGCCGATTGGACATGCTCGGCGAGTTCCCTGACGACCGCGTTCCAGTCGCCCATCTTGGCTCGGTAGTTCACGACGGTTCCTGATCCATCCAGATGCCGATTCAAGTCGTCCGCAAACTGACGATCGTTGCAGTCGATCTGCGCGGGCCGGTACGGAAACTCGTGCTCCACCGACAATTCGAGCATGGTGTCGACGAATTGGTCGAATGCCTCGGGGGCGTCCGACATGACGGGCTTGGCGTGGACCAACTCGCTTGGCACGCCTCGCCAGAGGATGAGCCCGATTCGGCTGGGCGCCTCATCGGCTGGAATTCCCATCAAATCGGCCAACGTGGCGACGCCACCCTCCCATTTCTCATCGGGATTGACTGGGAGCGAGAGGAACTCCTTCAACATTCGGCCGTCCATCGTCAGCCCTTTCTTCCTTCATAGGGATGCGGCGCCGAGAGACTGACCGCGACTCCTTCGGCATTCGCGTGACAAGAAGATCAGCGTAGCAATGTCCGCTATTCCGGTGAAGCCTCATGTGGCACGCTGTGGGCACTTGCGTTGCGTATTTGCTGGGTAGTCAGCGGTAGCGCCTCCAGCAGTTTTCGCGGGGCGCGACCCCGGATAGCTCTCACGCTTGGCGGAACTTCCGCCGACAACAGGGGCACTCGCCGTCGAACCCATGCACCAGTGCGGTAAACGCCGTTGGCTGGGGCAGCGACATGATCGCCTTGAAGGCAAGCGGGTCGCGGTGGGCGTAGTGCCGGTACGTCACGCCGCCCACGGAATGCCCGAGGATTTCGATGCTCGACTCTGGCATGTGCTCGTCGTAGTACGTGGCACACGTCTTCCGCAGGTCCTTCAGGACCCAGAGTTTCTCCTCGCCCGTTTCCACGTCTTGCTTCGGCTTGACCCCGGCCAAGCGCAGAGCCGCTGAAACTGCGTGTTCGGGCGCGAGCCGCCGCTCTGGAACACCGGCTGCTCCGGCTGGATCGCGTCGAGGCGAAGGCTCTTCAGATGCACCTGCACGACTCGGTTCATCGGACGATAGAACTGCTTCTTCGTCTTCACCCGGCGATAGTAGAGCGAGCCATAGCGAGACTCTTTTGTCCTGCCTCAGTCGGAACTGGAATTTTCCTGTGTGGTCGTTAGCATAACGCCAACCGCAGGAGGATACCATGAATTCATCGCCAAACGGCTCCCAGAAACGGGAGCGTCGCCACTTCACCGCTCAGCAGAAAGCGGCCATCGTCAAAGCCCACTTGGTCGATGGGGTGCCGATCTCGGACTTGTGCGACAAGCACCAGATCCAGGTCGCCCAGTTCTACCAGTGGCAGAAACAGCTCTTCGAGAACGCCGAAGTCGCTTTTGAGCGGAAAGGTAAGCAGAAGGCCAAGAGTGCCGAACAGCGGAGAATCGAACAACTCCAGGCCAAGCTCGCCAACAAGAATGAAGTGATCGCCGAGCTGATGGAGGAGAACGTCAAGGCAAAAAAAGAGTGTGGGGAACTCTGAGCGGACAATGGGTCCTCCACGATACGCGCGACGAAATCGTCGACTACGTCCGACACTGGAGCGAGAAGACCGAACTGGCGGCCGGCAAGATCGTCCGCTGGATCGGCATCGGCAACAGTAAGTTCTACGACTGGAAAAAGCGGTACGGCCAGGTGAACGAGCACAACGCCCTGGTGCCCCGCGACCACTGGCTGGAGGCGTGGGAAAAGGAGGCCATTCTGGCCTTCCATGCCGAGCATTCCACCGCAGGCTACCGCCGCTTGACCTACCAGATGATGGATCAGGACCTGGTGGCCGCCAGCCCAGCCACGGTCTACCGCGTGCTGAAACAGCACGGCTGTTTCGAGCGGTGGAATACGCGGAAAACGGGCAAGGGGACCGGTTTCCAGCAGCCCCTCGGGCCGCACGAGCATTGGCATTGTGATATCAGCTACGTCAACGTCTGCGGCACGTTTTATTATCTGATCAGTGTGCTGGATGGCGCGACCCGGTACCTGGTGCATTGGGAGTTGCGCGAAAGCATGACCGAGCGCGATATCGAGATGGTGCTACAACGGGCGCGAGAACAACATCCCGAGGCCACGCCGCGTATCATCACCGACAATGGACCCCAGTTCATCGCCAAGGACTTCAAGGAGTTCATTCGCCTCTCGGGGATGACCCACGTGAAGACATCGCCCTACTACCCGCAGTCGAACGGTAAGATCGAACGCTGGCACCAGACGATCAAACAGGATTGCATTCGGCCGCACGTACCACTGTCGATCGACGAAGCGCGGATGCTTGTTTCGCGGTTCGTCGAGGAGTACAACTATGAAAGACTTCACAGCGCGATCGGTTACGTGACGCCCGCCGATAAAATAGCTGGGCGAGAGCAGGCGATCTTCGCCGAGCGGGATCGTAAGCTGGCGCTGGCCAGGGAGCGTCGTGCTCGCAACCGCCAAGCACACGAGATACGGCTGCCTAAGATACAGGAACACAGAGAAAGGCTAGCGGGGTCGAGGGGGCGGCAATGAGCCCCCCGTCTGCGTGAACGCAAAAACAACTGCCGGCGCAGCCGTCGAAAACCTTACCTTTTATTCGCTAACAGATCACGCGGAGAATTCCATTTCACGCTGAACCAAGACAATTGGAAAAGTGCCAAAGCTTGTCCGCGATTCCTCTCGATGCGCTTATTAGCAGACTGATCTTACAAGTATTGGAGCCAGCTACCGTCGCGTTGAGTCTGAAGGCAGTGGAAGAAATGAAGCAGGAGCGTCAGCGGTTAACGAAACTGCGCCGCCAACGTTTGGAACGATCGCAGTATGAAGCGGCTCGAGCTGCTCGACAATATCACGCTGTTGAGCCAGAGAATCGCTTAGTGGCTCGCCAGCTGGAAAAAAGTTGGGAAGAGGCTTTAACCGCGCAGCGAGAGGTTGAAGAGGACTTGCGTCGCCTAGAACATACCCAGCCCATGGAGTTGAAATCGCATGAGCTTGACATGATAAAGGCTCTGTCGGCTGACTTGCCTACTTTGTGGAACGCATCAGCCACAACTGCCGCAGATCGTCAAGAAATTATCCGCCACCTCGTTGAGCGTGTAGTTGTGGAAGTTCAAGGAGAAAGCGAACATGTCGAAGTGGCTATTCATTGGAGTGGTGGCTTTGTAAGTCAGCACGAACTAATTCGCCCGGTGGCAAGTTACGAACAACTCAGTCGTTACAAAGAACGGTTCTTCAGTGATTTTAGTGGCTGATTATTGCGTTTCGAGGTGCTAGTCGTTGAGAATGCTCAGCATGAGCCAGCTCACCGAGCATTACCGTCAGTTGTTGGGTTTGGATGCTTCCTGGAAAGTATCGGAGGTATCTCTTTCGATGGAAGAGAAACGGGTGGATATTGGCCTGTCGCATCGTGGGGGGCTCGTGAGGTGTCCTGAATGCGATGCTGAGTGCCCGATCGCCGATCACGCCCCGGAGCGAACCTGGCGGCATCTGGACACGATGCAGTTCGAGACGCTCCTGCGGGCGCGTACTCCACGCAGCAAGTGTCAGGTGTGCGGCGTCAAAACCACGGCGGTTCCCTGGGCGGGAAAGCATTCGCGTTTTACGCTGATGTTTGAAGCCTTTGCCATCGAAGTGCTGCAGGCTTGTGGTAACGTGAAAAGTGCGGCTGATCTTCTCGGCTTGGACTGGAACAGCGTCCACCGGATCATGGAGCGAGGGGTGGAGCGAGGGCTTGCCTGTCGAGAACTCGACTCGCTCGAATACGTCGGCCTGGATGAAAAGAGCTTTCGTCGCGGGCATAGCTACGTTTCGATTCTCACCGATCTGACAGGAAGCCGGGTCTTGGAAGTGGTGGAAGATCGAACTGAAGAAGCGGCGGACAAGCTGTGGGAAAGCTTGACCGACGACCAAGCCGAGCAGGTTGAAGCGGTAGCCGTCGACATGTGGCCCGCCTTCGCCACTTCGATTGAAAAGAATGTTCCGGAAGCAGAAATCGTGCATGACCGCTTTCACATCAGTAAGCATCTCAACGACGCGGTCGACAAGGTGCGTCGCGGGGAGCATAAGACGCTTAAAAGTGCCGGGGACCAGACACTCAAGGGCTCGAAGCAACTGTGGCTGTTCAACCCAGAAAACATGCGTGAGGATCGTTGGATCGAGTTTGATGCGCTGAAGGATCAAGAGCTAAAGACCTCACGGGCGTGGGCGATCAAGGAGCAGTTTCGTTGGTTCTGGGAATATCGGTATGCGGGGAATGCTCGAAAGTTCTTTGGTCGCTGGTACGGCTGGGCCGTGCGGAGCCGGCTCAAGCCAATCAAGGATGTGGCCAAAATGCTCAAGCGACACCTCGAAAACACGCTGACTGGCTCTGTAGAAAACCGCCCTTGCTAGCTAAACAGTACGGCCGCTAGCATTCGTAAAGAATGCATGGCGGTGACCAGTAAATCTCCGAAAGCCGTTGCTCTGGCGGCGCTCGCAACCGCGCGGCGGTCGTTGCCTGCCTACTCGCATGTGAGCAGTCCAAAGGTGTTCACGCAGCATCAGCTCTTTGCATGCCTGGTACTCAAGAGCTTTCTCAAGACCGACTATCGCGGCATGATCGCCTTGCTGAAGGACGAGCCGTCGCTCGTCGAAACATTGGGGCTCAAAAAGATTCCCCACTTCACAACCCTGCAAAAAGCTTCGCGACGACTGCTGAGGGCGAAGCCGGCCAGGCGGCTGTTGGATGCCACGGTAAAGCAACAAATGGGACGACGAAAACGAGTCAAATCGGCCGCCATCGATTCCACGGGTTTGCAATGCGGAACCGCCAGTGCGTACTTCGTACGTCGCCGGAAAAACATCGGTGGCCCTTGGAAATCCGTCGTTTACCATCGCTTCCCCAAGTTGGGTCTGGTTTGCGATACCAGCAGTCACTTCATTTTGGCTTTTCGCGCAGGACGTGGTCCACGACCCGACATTGATGAGTTCCGATCGCTCGTGCAACAGGCGACCGACCGCGTTCGGATCTCGATTATGACCGCCGACGCGGGCTACGACAGCGAATCGAACCATCGCTTTGCTCGAGAGGAACAGGGGATGCGCACGATGATTCCTCCCAAGCACGGTCGTCCATCCGACAAGCCGGCGAGCGGACGCTATCGACGCCTCATGCAAACGCGATTCGATGAAGAAGTTTATCATAACCGAGTGCAAGTCGAGACGGTGATGTCGATGATCAAGCGACGCCAAGGGTCCACCTGCGGAGCCCGCAGTTACTGGACCCAATGCCGTGACCTCAGCTTGAAAGCCCTAACTCACAACATCATGATTCTTTGGCATGCCGCGGTTTTCTACAGAGCCACGCTGACCTACTTTCGTCGTTAGCGTTCCAGCATCCGCATCTTGACGCCCCTGCTATCGTGGTGGTTTTCCTTTCGGAGGAACCAAGCGATGGCGAAGAAAGGTCCGGCCCGCGGCGAAGAGCGGCGGAGTTATTGGCAGGCGGCGATGGAGCTTCAACAGCAGAGCGGGCTGTCGATTCGCAGGTTTTGCCGGCAAGAAGGACTCGCCGAGAGTGCGTTTTATTTTTGGCGTCGCGAGCTACAGCGAGGCGCTGATTCGTCGCTGAAATCATCAACGCCGAAAGCATCAACATCGTCGTCGCCGAATTTCGTGCCGGTCGATATCAAGCCAACTAGCCACCAGTCGACCAGTTCCGCACCGCTAGTGATCGAACTCGCCAGCGGCACCAGGCTGAACGTTGCCGAAGGCTGCTCGCCCGACTTGCTGCGAACCACACTGGAGTTACTCCGGTGCTAACGCTCGCTCCCCCCACCAGTAGTATCTGGCTGCTCGCCACCCCCACCGACATGCGGAAGAGTTTTGATGGTCTCGTGGGACTCGCCCAGGAGTACTGCCAGCGGAACGTCCTCGACGGCGGACTGTTTCTGTTCGTCAACAAGCGGCGTGACCGCGTGAAGCTCCTCTGGTGGGACGACGATGGTTTGGTGATCTGGTACAAGCGGCTCGAATCAGGCACCTTCGAGGTACCCATCTCCGCAGAGGCTCACATCACGCTCACCGCCACGCAGCTCTCGCTGCTCTTGGGCGGCATCGAACTGGCGAGTGTGAAACAGCGAAAGCGTTACCGAAGACCAAAGTAAAAAACTTTCTCCAATTGCTCTTGCGCTATCGGAATGAGTTGTTACAACGGCTGGTATGAGCGAACTGGCCAGCCAACTCGTGCAGCGTGATGCGGTGATCGCCGAATTGCAAGTGACCGTCGAATCGCAATCGAAACAGATCGCCCAGCTCAAGTTTCTCGTCGAGAAACTGACTCGCCAGCAGTACGGCCGCCGGAGCGAACAGCTCGATGATGCCCAGAAACTGCTGTTCGAGATCGAATCACCCGAGCCGGCGCAGCCAACGACAGAAACAACCGTCAAGCCACACAAGCGTCGTCGCGGCGGCGGCCGCCTCAAGATTCCCGCCGACCTGCCGCGGACGATTGTCGATCATGACATCGACGACAAGGCGTGCCCCTGTTGTGGCGAAGAGCGGCAGCGGTTTGGCTTCGAGCCAAGCGAGCTGCTCGATTACATTCCCCCCAAGCTGCACGTGATCGAGCATCGTCGCTGGAAGTATGCTTGCACCAAGTGCGAAGAACAAGTGGTGATTGCTCCGCCGGTCAAAAAGCCGATTCCCAAGGGACTGCCGGGGCCGGGGCTGCTGGCGATGGTCGGCGTCGGCAAGTTCAGCGACCATCTGCCGCTGTACCGCCTGGAAGACATTCTCTTCCGCCAGGGGGTGCACCTGCCCCGCAGCACACTCTGCCGGTGGGTGATCGAGATGCCAAATTACTGCAGCCGTTTTACGGGTTACTCAAGGAACTGGTACTCGAATCGAAAACGATTCACACCGACGACACGCCGGTGAAGGTACTCGATCCAGACTTGCCGCGGACCAGAACGGGCCGGTTCTGGGTCTACGCGGGAGATCACCTGCGTCCCTACACGGTG
Organism: Lacipirellulaceae bacterium; assembly: GCA_963753855.1. Lineage (GTDB taxonomy): Bacteria > Planctomycetota > Planctomycetia > Pirellulales > Lacipirellulaceae > Aeoliella. Next base: position 14,183 of record CAVWDV010000001.1, read on the forward strand.
TACGACTACACGCCTTCCAGGAAGCGGGATGGTCCCGCGACGTTCCTCGACGACTGGGAGGGTTACCTGCAGGCCGACGCGTTCGCCGGTTACGACGGCATTTATGCCACGGGGCGGGTGACGCAGGTCTCGTGCTGGGCGCATGCGCGGCGGAAGTTCTTTGAAGCCAAAGAGAGTTATCCGGTAGCGCACCAAGCGCTCGCTTACATCGGGCGGTTGTATGCGATTGAGAAAGAACTAACAAAGCTGCTCGACTTGGTCGACGATGAGCCGTCGATCATGAAGTGGTACCGCGTGCGGCGCGACACGCGGCAACGCTATTCGCTGTCGATCTTACGCGAGCTGGAGGCGTGGCTCAAACAAGTCGATGCCTTACCGAAGAGTCCCTTGGGGATAGCGGTGAACTACGTGCTCTCGCGGTGGGAATCATTCACCCGTTATTGCGACAAGGGTTTCTTGGACATCGACAACAACCTTTCGGAGCGAATGATTCGTCCGGTGGCGATTGGTCGCAAGAATTATTTATTCCTGGGCGCCGATCGTGGCGGCGAGGGGGCCGCCGTGTGGTACTCGCTGATCGCCACCGCCAAAACACACAGCGTCGAGCCGTGGGCGTGGTGCAAGTCGCTGATCGCGGCCCTCACTGAACTGGGCGACAAACCGTCCCGCGATGACCTCATGCCGCTGCTCCCCGCCACTTGGCTGGCCAAACACCCCGAAGCCCGGCGGGAATGGTCGCGCTGAGGCGGTGCAGCGGGGGTGTGGATGGTGGGACGGTTACCTTTCGTCACGGCATCAGCAACGCCATGAGTGAAGGCTTCAACAGCCGCATCCAATCTATCAAATCACAAGCCAGGGGATTCAGAGCGTTCAAAAACTACCGCACTCGAATTCTCTTCTATTGTGGGAAACTCAATCTGATGCCTCCTGGAACTGGCCACTAAAATCACTGAAGAACCGAAAAAAAAGGGGGGCAGCCGAAATTCCGGAAACAGCAGGGTGACAATCTTTCTGACCCCCACCTGCTACTCCGATTCTCTGCCATCTGAGTGGGCTTGCAAGTACTTCGTTACTGCGAGAGCCCGATCTCGAAAGACATCCCTCTTTGCGAACGCCAAATCGACAAAGGATGCCAAGCTTCGAGAAAAAACGCACACACTTTCAAAGACGCAAAGAGGGAAGTAACATCAAGAAACATTGGCAAAAAAGGCGTTTCTGAAAGTCGTGGGTCTAGCCTCATAACCTCGAGGTCGTCGGCCACCAGGCAATATGGCGCCGGCTCTCACGCCTGACGGCTATTCACTTGGACTATGAGCTACAGCGAGAACTTGTGGGTAATTGAAAGTTCAGGAACCACAACTTGACTTGGCTGCTATTGCGATGGTTTTCTATCCCCGAGCAGACCGTTCGCTGGCAAAGCAGAGACCGGCCGTATTGAACTACACGCAGCCCGTCGATGGCAAGACAGACCAGCCAGGGTGCCCAACAGCAGGCTGATGCACGTCGCCGGCTCGGGCACATGCGTTCCGTGGAGCGATCCTGGAGCTGGAAGGTTGCTTCCAAAGCTCGCCTTCCAGGTGCTGTATTGAGCTGAGCCAACTAGGCTGGTACTGGGATCGTTCATGAGCGTGCCGGCGGCAGCGCCGAGATTGTCCCGCCATACGGTGTAGTCGGCCACGTTAACTATGCCATCGCCGTTGTAGTCGCCCGGCGTGCCATCCACTACTCTGACCGCAAGTGCGATCACTTCCAGCGGTTCCATGTTGAGGAGCATTTGCCCCGTATTGGAATCAACGGACAGTTCGGGAGCGTTGGCGAATAGGTCGTCGATCTGCGTGCGTAGAATGCCAGGCGGCAGACCATCAATGCTGATACTCAGTGGACTATTTGAGGAGTTTGCCAAGAACAGGTAACGGCTGTCTCCGTAGGCGATGTCCGCCAGAGTAATCGTATCGACGGTCGTAGATTCATGAGTGACGGTAGTCGGCCCAGCGAGGACGGTAGCTTCGAAGTCGGTCCGGGCTTCTCCTTGCAGAAATACATCCGAAAGATTCAGATCGCCGTTCAAGTCCTGCGAGACGGAAATATAGCCGTCAAGCTGAGCTGTGTAGGTCGACAAACCTATACGACAGTCGCAACCGGACCAGACCTGAACGCCTCGAGTGCCGCGCAATAGTCCTTGATAAACATCGTGGCGAATGACCTGCTCAATTGCTCTCGTTGTAGACACGCCGCCAAGTGCATTGCGAAGCCCGAAGACGTCTGAGGAATCAAAATCCTGGGACAGTTGAAATACTGCGACAGGTAGGGTCGATGTATTACTGGCAGCAGTAAGAATGCGATTTAGTCCGTCAGCCGCGCCTGCGCCGCGCGTAGCGAACGGCAAGTCGGTTATGTAAACCCCCATCATCGTGCTATCGAGCCCCTGGCTGACAACGGCTTCCAATTGGGAGCTCATGCGGTTGCGGGGATTGTACATGGAGACCGGCCTGCCAAGCGGGTCGTAGTTCTTTATCTCATCGACGACAATGTGGAGATAATCCATCTCATCGCCTCTCCAAGGACGAAGCTCTTCGGGATTGGTGTACCATGCACTTACAGTGGCATTAGCCGTTGGGTCGTCAAGCGTAAAATCCATCACGTCACGCACGAATTGGCGTAGATCCGCTTCGGGGATCGCCGCCATGCTGTCGCCCCGGATGAACCCAGAAGTGTCATTGATCACGTCGGGGTGATTGGGCATATGAGCGATGTATTTCAAGCCATGAGTTGCCGCTTGGTTCACTCGTGTATAGAAGCCGGTTGGGTCAATCGTCGGGTCTCCCGAAGTACCGTAGTAGGGGCCGGCAGCAGTAAAGCCACCATCAGCCACTTTCTGCATGTTGGCATTACCGTTTTGCGACGGCAGAATGGAATAGATGCTGAAAAACATTGGGTCGCCAGGAATCGCCGTTGGGCCGTCAAAAAACTCCTCTGCCGACATGGGACTGGCCATCGCCACGACGACGAGCAGGAGAAACATAAATTGACAACCACGCTTCGCATGGCGGTCGCCATCGGCTACGTACTGGAATTGTTCAGAAACGCTCATCATAGCTAAGCTCATTTGTCTCATTTTCTTCATGAATCGCAAACCGCACTAAGCTGTGGTGCTTGCCGTGACTTCATTCTATCGCAGCGACGGTGATTTCAACAGGAAATCGGTCGCCCGCCTGTGGCGTCTCGTTCGTAATTCAAGTCAGTTTCGGCAGAACTCGTAGCAGAGTCGAGCCTCCTGTTCGACTCGATTGCCCCCGTGACTGGTTCGTATCAAATCTCTCGGGATCGCTCGGGCCACTTCGACTGAGTGGTGCGATTGTGTGGAGGATCTCACTTTCCGGGTACTGGCTTGAGTGGGGTGGGTAACGAGCCGTCCAAATAGGAAAGGACAACTCTATCAAGGATGGGCTTCGACTGGTTTTTGGTCGTATCCCGTATTCTTAGTTCGAACTGAAACCCGTAGCCTTTCGGTAGCTCCGACAAGTTAAGCTTTGCTGGCTTCCTGTCGACGTGCTTCGCAAATCCGACTGCGTAGTCGTACGACTCTTTGACCTCCTGCCAATCTGTCCATTGATCAATGACATCGTCGTTGTCCGAGTCGACACCCACCCGAACTTCGACGGTTTCGACCCAAGGGCCGGGACTGACGAAATCCATAGGCTGTTGGGTTGCGAGATAGAATTTGCCCTCTGCAAAACAGATGTCGGGATCGGGGTGGCCGTCGCCAATGTGACCACAGAACTCGAATCGCTTGTCGAGACTTGTGGAGGTAAACCAAGCCACACTCATCGGTGCGCCATGCTTGGGATCGTAGTCGCCGAACAAATAGTACTGCCTGCCTACACAGATCGCGGCCCAGTCACCAAACGCTTCCTGGTCAGGTTCGTGCACCTCGTACTCAGCAACGTTCGTCTTGTAGTTCTTTGGGTCTTCTTTGGCCCAATGCGGATGCTTGTACGTCTTGATTTCCCCGATCGGCGTGGTTCGCTCATCGACGGCGTACCCGACAATCTTGAAGGGTCCTACACCACTTGGGCCCACCGCATGTCCGGCAAGTGGTGAATCCCAAGAGCGGCTCTGAGCGTGTATGGGATCCCAGTTCTCGAAGATGATGTGAAATCGGCCATCACGGTCCCGAAACGTCGCACAGTCGCTACCGTGCGATGGGTCGGCCAACACCATCCCCATGTTCTTTCCCGGTTTGCCATCGAACAAGTCCTCATCCACATAAACATGCGGGTCCTGATCGTTAGGGAAATCGTAGTAGAAATAGGCTTTCCCATCAGCGTACTCAGCGGTTGTCATCCACCTCGCGAATCCTTCGGTGATTGGTCCGTGGTGAACCCAGTTGAGCATGTCGCGGCTTTGCCAAGCGTGGTAGCCACCCATTCCTTCCAGCGTACCGCCGAGCGCGTTGTACTGATTTTTGTACGGCGTAGACTTAAGCGGAACGTCGAAGCCGTCCAACGTCACGGATTCCGGTTTGTGCTTGGGTAGATTCTTGCCTCGTTTACTTTGGTAGCGACCGAACATCCAATAGTTGCGCGGACCTAGGGAAAGCATGACCGGTGCGTCAGCCAGGTTTTCGGGTCCGATGTTCTCGGTGGGTTCCCAGTTCTGCCAAACCGGAGACTGCGTAATGGTGATGGACTTAGCTTTGCACGAAGCAGAAAGCTTTCGGAACTTGCTTGTCAACGTTGCCCTTTCACCAGTCGGTGAGGCAAATCCGTCGATCAACTCCACATTCGTCATACGCGCTACATTCGCCTGCCATTCCGATAGACTGTCGATCGACCAAGACTCTTCCGCGTACGCATTCGGTAAAAATGCCGTGAATACGGGTAGGACTACTAGGAAGGTCAATCTTGCGGGATTCATACGAATACTCGTGTTATCACATTTTGGTCAGCTTGCAGTGATGCTGTCGGCTTCGCCCTTGTGCAGGAACTCCGAAATCGTCCTGCCGCCGCTAGGGGTGTCGTTCACCGCACGCTCACCTCGTCGAGTTGGCGGTACCATAACCCTCATAGCTGCGTCGTCTTCCGAGGCAACCAACGAGACAAAATTGGCACGGCGACGACAACCACCACAACGAAGGAGGAGGGTTCGGGTACGCGTAGAAAAACTTGGCCGAAGGCTGCTTCACCGTTGGCGTTGAGGAACAAATTCTTGAATATCAGGAAGTCGACTCGGTCTATTAGCAAATCTCGATTTAGGTCGCCTCTCACACGCGCCTCTGAAAAAGGCAGCCCCGAGACGTCCGTGTAGAGATTGCGATGGAGAATTCGCCAATCCGCGACATCGATCAGCCCGTCGAAATTCATATCTCCGTCAACAAGGGCAATTGCAGAGATCACCTTGAGCGAGATCGATCCCGGATTGTACTGAATCGAGAATATGTCTTCGCCATCTAGGTCCTGCGGAGAATCGAGCAGGAAAGTCCCGTTGATTGAATTCGCCGTAATTATCTCAAATTCTTTTCCGAATTGTGGCACGTACGTTTCCGAGAGCAACACCTTGAGCGTACCCGCAGAAGCAAGATCGCCATCGATTTGCAAAAGGTCAAATTCCGCGCCAGCGACTTCACCAGCGATCTCAATCTCCAGTACTCCAGCCAACTGCGTGTAGTTGCCCGATACGTTAGTGATTGCTGGAGAATTGCCTGGGGAAAAGACTCCGCCGTTATTTACCAGATTGCCAACGACACGTGCTGCTTCGAGAGTTCCTCCGACGAAATCAAAGGAGGCAGCGGTCGTAAGCGTAAGTTGGCTGGTCTTGATCCGCCCGTCGACAAGCGCGACTTCGCCTTGCTGAATGTCCAGTACTCCGCCGAAATCGTTTATCCCCGTGAGGGTCACCGAACTCGCGCCTGTCTTGGTGACACTCCGGTTTTCGTGAAACGGTCTCATGTCGCCGTTGATGTTGTATTGTAGGCTGCTATCTCCGGAAATCGTCAGATCGTCTAACAGAATCAGATCCGAGTCGAGATGGTATGTATAGTTTGCCGCGGTGCTTTTTGTCGCATCCAGCCGGAGTGTAGGTCCATTCCCTTCAAGATCATCAACAAATAGAAGTTCATTGCCGGCGATCGTCGCGGACCTGTCGGCAGCTCCTGCGAACTCGCCGCTTAAGCGAATTTCGTTGAGCATGTATGCGAACCCCGATACACGGGTCATGTTGTTCGCGGCTACATAGTTCGCGTCGTCGCGGGGACGAAACTCAAGCAAGGCGTTCGGGTAAGCGTCGTTCGCATCCATGGAGACGATGTTGCTGGTTCCAGCCTGCTGCCAAGCGTTAGCGGCACCCCAGTTGCCGTTGGTTGCCTGATTTTGCCTATAGACAAAGTGATCAAAGCGATTTGAGTCCTTACGACTGTCTTGGGTTTGCTTGCCCATTTCCGCCTCCCAAGCAGTGAAGTCGCGGAAGAGCTCCTGCCGTTTATCTGGGTGCTGCGCACTTAGATCGTTGAGTTCTCCAGATCCGTCGGCGGCAAGCTCGCCAGACGTACTGGCTCCCCTTTCTCGCCAACAAAGAGTTTCCAATCCCCTTTACGGATTGCCCAGCCCGAGTCCCCTTGCGCCACGCGAGAAACTCATGGGGCGTGCCTGACTGGGCCCCGGTCAAGAACGGCGTCAAATCCACGCCATCCGTTGGGGTAGTCATCGCTGCCCCAGCAGCGGCAACAAAAGTAGGGAACAAATCAAGCGTGCTCACCGGATTGGCGTATTCGCCGCTCAGGAACTGCCCAGGGTTTGCCGGATCTGGAATGCGAATCAGAAAGGGTACGCGGGTGCCTCCCTCAAATGCGTCGCCCTTAAAGCCATCGAGCACGCCGTTATCATGATTCGGCGTACCTCCGTTGTCACTTGCGAATACAACAATGGTGTTATCTGCGATTGAATCGCTCAGGTCGCCGTCCCCATTGGGGTCGCTGATTCGATCAAGGACACTGCCAACCGCTCGATCCATCGCGAACTTCAAGGCGGCAATTGTCTTTCTCTGCCCCACTAACGAAGTGCCATTGAACTCATTTAGGTCCTGCTGTTTCGCTTCGCTAAACGGGGAGTGAGGCGATGTAAAAGGGAGGTAGAGGAAGAAAGGATCGACATCATTCGCGTGGGAAGCGATGAATCTAGACGCCTCGTCCCCGAACGCGTCGGTAACGTGCCGACCCTTGCCGCCGGAATCCACTGGAACGTTGTTGAACGACGGCTCGAGGGTCCAGTCGCGTGGGCCATTGACATCGCGGATTTTCCGTGCCGCTTCATTCTCCACACCAAAATAATCGCGAGCACCTCGCCACAGCCCGAAGAACTCGTCAACACCCTGGTTCTGGGGTTGCTTCGCTTCTTCCAAGCCTAGGTGCCACTTTCCGACCACGCCGGTCGTGTAACCAAGCTCCTGAAAGCGTTCGGTCATCATGACCTGGTCCGTTGGCATCCCATCATTCGGATCATTCTCATTTCCAATGTTGAACTCGTAACCAAAGCGCTGCTGATACTGGCCGGTCAACATGCCGGCCCGCGAGGGACTGCAGACCGATGCGCTGACGTAGCCGTTGGAGAAACGAACTCCCTGCTGAGCAAGCGTATCAAGGTTGGGAGTCTTGAATTCTGTCGACTGGCCCGTCAGCGCGTTCTGGAAGCCGAAGTCGGCGTAGCCGGCATCATCGGCCAGGAGGATGACGATGTTCGGCCGCTCGGCTGCTCGGCCTTCCAACGCGGAGAGGCAGCTAAAGCCCGCCAGGTAGGCTAGCGCAGCACAAAAGGTCGGCCAGCCGATTTCAGTCAAGCGACGAGTGCGGGCCGCGTTACGTGTAATCGTCATTCTGTCATTTCTCTTCATTCTTTAATTGAACCGTTTCAGGTCGCCCGCCTTTAGCGGTAGGACGTTCCCAGTGGTTTCCAAACAGCGCGGCACGGGAACGTTGCCCGAATCGCCACCCGAGTGTGCTTCACTATGCTGAAGGCGTGCCGGCAGGAACGCCTGTTCAAATTTGCGAGACTCCGTTGACTCTGATCGCGTGTTGGACAGCGACCGAAGCGGCAAACAGCATTTCCAGTTGCCCGATTTCACCATCCTGCCAATACGACAGTGGCTACCAGCGCCTTCTTTCGATCCTGCGACGGAGAAAGAAAACTCCGCTTGCCAGGGCCATAAGCGAAAACGACGTAGGAGTTGGCACCGATTGCGACGCGAAGGAGGCGACGTAGGAGACATCACCGACGACAAATACACCCTCCGGTTCACCGGCGACGTGGTACTCGAACATAAGCGTCTGGTCTCCACCGGGTGTGAACAGATTACCAAGGCTGACGTCCGCTTCATTGGAGATGGCTGAACTGCCTGTCAGATAGGTTTCGAAGACAAGGCTGCTGGAGACACTCGCGCCTTCCTCCCATCCGTCACCATCGCCGGGTAGTCCGTTGCCTTCATAATCTTGGTCTTGCAGGCTTGTCCAGCCGTTACCTTCCGCCCCGAAGTTGGCTTTCCAATAATCGAAATCAAACGGGTCGACGTCTCCATCCGGAGTGCCGGCCAGGTCGTCGCCAGTGCCGTCGCCTGCAGGGCCCGACGAGCCCAGGTTGTCACGCCAGACGGCATAGTCGGCGATGTCCGTCGCGTTGTTGCTATTGTAGTCGGCTGGCACGTTACCGACGACGAGTTGACCTTCCGCACTGCGGATCTCGTAGTAGTCGATCGCAATCGGTGAAGCCCCAGGGTTGGTCATTGTGACTGCGCCTGTCGCAGGATTGACGATGAGTCCCAAAGAGTCGGATGCGCTGGCAGCCAGGGCAAGTGTTGTCATCGTAGAGCCGGCGTAGCTGATGGAGAAATCGGATGTACTTGCCATGGCGTCATCGATGGTAATGAACCCGCTACTAATAAAGCTCTCGAAGTCCGTGGTGAAATCGATCCCATCATTGAGGATCGATAGCATGCCGGTGCTGTTGGCAGTGAAGTCGAGTACACCGATTTGCATTTCCAGGACCCCTGCGGTGACGACTCCCCCAGACAACGTGAAGGCACCCGTCCCCCCCCCGGTTGGTGTTACCTATCTCCAGGGCGTTTGTTACGGTGAGCGTGCCGCCGGACTGGTTGAGGATGGCCGTCCCTGCTCGCCCCAACTTCAAATCGTTTCCTGCGATCACACTCGCCGAGTCTTGGATGTTGAGCGTGTTGGTAGCCAATAGGTCACGAGCAATTCCGATCGTTCCCGTAGAGTTGAAAACGCTTGCTCCGCGAAAGGTTAGCGTACTGTCATCAACTTTAGCGCCGGCGCCGCTAAGGGACGATGCCCCCTCGAAGATCATGTCTTTGCCGTCTAGGTCCTGGTCAAAACCGTAGATAGCAGCGAAGCTCCCCGACACGAGGCCCACGTTCCCGAGATTGTCGGGGAGGCCACTGTCCCAGTTCCCTTCTGTATTGATTCCGCTATCGGTTGCATCCGCGTCCGTGAAGTTGGTCTGAGCCACCACGCGGGGCGATCCAACAGTGAAAATTGCGACTACCGCAAGTACAGTAAGAGTACAGACGATCCATTTAGCTCTTTGATTTGGGTCAATCATAATCGGGCCTTTGCGTTCCATTTACTTGTCAACGTACGTATCAACGATGCCGTCCGGAGAAGCTCGCAGCTAACTCATCAATTTCGTGCCGAAGGCGACTTGCAAGAACCGCTTCAAGGCGAGCGAAATCGGCTGCCGTAGGAATGAGAGCATCACCAAGATAGCCCGCTGTCCCAATGCTATAGGTTGAACCTAGTTTTGGTGAGGAGTTCAATTGGCACTCAGGTCGATGCCAAAGCCGTCATGCGAACCGCCCCGCATCACTTACCCTGCCGACAAGACTTGGCAGTCGACACCCAGTGTTGCCTACCTAGCGACTCATCAGACAAAGAAGATTGCGGGGAGCATGCGACGGGGCATATACAGGTCGAAACCGACCTCTTCCCGTGGGTAATGGTGCAAGCGACCCGCCAAGTTACCGAAAAAAATGGTGAGATCCCGAAAATTGCCGCGATTTCTCGCAACTGCGGGTTACTTAAGAGAAAATTGGATGCGTCCTGCCGAGTATCGCTGGCATGAGGCGATGGGTCGCAGGGTTGCACTCTCCCGCAAAATAGCTCGGACTATTGGACGGGGCTCAGCCGCACTTGCCTGGGCCGCATCAGCTCTTTCCCGGCCGTGATGTCCGCGGGTACAAGTCTGAGAGTGTACTCACCGGGCGCGAGATTTATCCGCCCCAATGAGTGCGTGGTCCAGGAGGCAGGCTCCTTTTCAGATTGGGTGTTCGACGCATCGACGCTGGCCTTTAGTTCGTGCTCACCAATCTGAAGCATAAAGTCGCCCGAATGCTTCCCTTTTTTCGCGTAGTACTCAACTTCGACGGCTAGCTCCGCTGGCTCGATCAAATAGACTGGCCATGCAATCGACTCATCGAGCTGCGTCCAATTCAAAATGCAGTTTTCGTGGCTCTTGCCCCCTCCGTAGCGGAGCCCTTTTCCAATCAGCTCGCCGTCGAAAGTACGCAAAACGTTGTCGTGAAACTTCGCAGACAACAGGCGCACTGGAGCCGCTTCGTCGAGGTGTTTCAATTCAACCACAACGACACTATTAATGGTGTCGGGGCATTTTGTGGGGACCCTTAGTTTGACGGTGTTCGCATCCGTACGGTCTACGGCCAAGTTGTCTTGCTTAGGATCGCTCAGCAGCCAGGCGGAGCTCACGGGGCTTTGTAAACCGCCTACTTCGAGGACACCGCCGGTCGGCCAGTCGAACACATGCAGGTAGAGACGGTTCCCTTTCAGGGTAGACTCGCCCCAAGGTTGGACTGGTAGCGGCGTGCGCTGAGCATCGCGAATGCTTTCTGCATTCACGTCCATCCACTTCCCAATCGCAGCGAGGATTTCTACGTCATTGGGGTCGATGAGACCATTGCCCATGGGGCCGATGTTCATTAGCACATTACCACCACGTGCAACGGCCTTCGCTAGCAAGCGAATGAAGAAAGAGGCAGGCTTATGGCTGAGGTCATTGGCGCTCCAGCCGTAAGACTCATTCGTGGTGGGAATGCCTTCCCAGTCGCCAGCTACGGGAAAGAAATCTGCCGGCCGATCGACTGTCGACTGGTAGTCTCCATAGTAGCCGTTCCGAGTATACTGAACGCATCGACTATTCACCACGATGTCGGGCTTCGCCTGACGAACTGCTTGTAATACCCGTATATTCTCTTCGGGTGGCAGTTTGTGTGCCGTATCGAACCATAGGATGTCGGGGTCGTACTTTTCAATGAGCTCAACGACTTGTGGAATTGCTTTCTGCTCGACGTAGGTTCGGTACTTTGGAATCAACTGAGGATTTTCGTCGTACCACATCTTCCCTCCGTGTAGCAACCGATCACCACCAGGATTATCAAACTCCCAATCATTTCCCGGCGCGTTGGGTTCGCCCCAATCGAAGGCGTGCGAATAGTAAAAGCCGAAGCGAATGCCATGCCGCACGCAGGCTGCTTTGAGTTCCTTCATCGGATCACGCCGGAAAGGCGTCGCATCGACGATGTTGTAATCGCTGGCGTCCGAATCATACATAGCAAAGCCATCGTGGTGCTTCGCCGTAATAATGAAGTAGCGCATCCCCGCCTGCTTGGCCAGCCGGATCCAGGTATCGGCGTCGAACTCCGTTGGATTGAATTGACTAACCACCTCTTCACGGTAGACCGCGCATGGAATCTGCGCTTGCCGCTGAATGTGCTCGGTGTAGCCTCGGTAGACTTTTCCTTGCCAGACTCCACCCAGCATTGACGAAGCGTTCCAGTGCACAAACATTCCAAAGCGGGCGCTTCTCCACCACGCAAGCCGCTGTTCGCGAGTCTTGGTTGCCTCGCGCCACCAATCCATATCCGGGCTGTCTTTGGAAATATCGAACTGGGTTCGAGGTGGGGCGGGGAGATTTTGAAGGGCGTCCTTGGCAAAGGACGGGGCATTCATGGCGAGTGAGATGGAAATGCTAGCAGAAAGCAGATATTTGGGGTCGATCACGTCCAGTCCTTAGTAATTATTGTGGTAGCATTGGTTTGGTAGCATCTTTGCTTCAGCGGAAGCAATTGGGTGGATTACCAGTGCATTCATGGTGCGCTATCTGTCCCTTGGGGCAAATAGCTTGAGGTCGCAAAGGTTGAGTCGAGACGCACGCTTGGTAATGTCAACGCGGACGTGCCGGGCCTTGAACGGAGCGAACGAGAGTACAGGTGGATCGCCAGGCGCTCTGCCAATGCACTTCAAGGCGCTGACCCACTGGCCCTCTTTCTTGTAAAGCAGTTCGAAGTCGTGCAAAGGGCACCAACTGCCGGTTTGAGCGAGCATGGCGTGACCGATCCACTCCTCTCTGCCGAGGTCGATTTCGATCCAGCACTCTTGCTCGCTCTGGTCGGCTTCCCAATAGCTCAGAGGGTCGTCGTCGATGGCGTTAGCTGGTCCAAATTTATGGTTGTTATCTCTAAAGACGCTAGAAGCACTTGCGCGTTTGTCGAGAGCCAGCGAAGTCTCCCCCGCAACAACAGGCACATCGAGCGCATCGCGGTCCAGGTCGAGGGCAACGACGGTAGTCCCTCGGTTGTGATGTGCGCGTGGAATCGTCAATTCGATTCCGTCGGCGTCCTGTCGCACGCTCGCTTGCTCGCCATTCAGCATGCGGTGCCCTTGCACGCGTGCTTCGAGTGGAGGGAGGCGAAGTTCTTCGATATCCGAGTCGGTAATAAAAAGATAAATCGACTTGTCCTTGCAGGTTGCAGCTCCCCATGGTGCGGCAGTATACGGGCCGCCACGGGTTCCGTAGACGCCTTCGCCGTTTTCTTTCAGCCATGCGCCAATCTCCAGCAGACGGGCCGCATGCTTGGGGTCGATCGTGCCGTCGGCGCGGGGGCCGATGTTGAGTAAGTAATTGCCATCGCGACCAATGCTATAGACTAGCTGTTCGATCAGTTCGTCAAAGGATCGAACCTCCATAGATTCGTCTCGATAAATCCAACCGGCACGCGTAATGGTCGCGCAGGTTTCCCAGGGTTGATCGCGATTGAATGCACCGACTCGTTTTTCTGTTGTTTCGAAATCGCCGGGAAATCCGCCGCGCGGATTCAGCATGACCTGAGGATGCTTACGGCGTAGCATTGCAGCCACTCGCAGCGGTGTGTCTCCCCACATTTTCGTCGAGGCCGGGCCCGTGCCGTCAAACCACAGGATGCTCAACGGCCCATAATTGGTTGCCAATTCGAGCATCTGCTCCTCGTAAAAGGCATTGTACTGATCGTGATTGTCACTATCGAACGAGGGATGGTACCAGTCGCGCGGAGAATAGTACCAACCAAGTGGCAGGCCCCGGTTATGGCACGCCTCAGCTAGCATCGCGCAGACATCCCTCTTATATGGGGTGCTCGTGATATCGTAGTCCGAAGCAGCGCTATCAAACATTGCGAAGCCGTCGTGATGCTTGGCTGTGAATACGAGGTACTTCATCCCAGCATTCTGCGCTAGGTCAACCCACGCATCGGGATCATATTGGGTCGGATTGAACTCCTCGTAGAATCGATCGTAGACTGTTGCGTCAACCGTGCCGGTGGGCTTGAAGCGAGAGCGACGAGCATGGCTGTGAGGCAAATTGCGACTCGCCGAAGGGCCCCAATGGATGAACATGCCAAAGCGGCGGTCACGCCAGGCATCGATGGCCTTCGCGTCGGCGTTGATCGTGGTACGGCCTTTGAAGGACCGAAACTCGGCAAGCGTGTCTTGGGCGCGGCCGTATTTTGCACCGTTGGCGGCTGCAAAGAACAGCACCAACAGGTAGGTTAATCGATAGGTGGGCTGGTTGCTCATCGCCTGAACCTCTAGAGCTATTGTCGAAACTGGTGTTCTTGAATGGATGGAATAGTGGACGGATCGTGGCGATGTGCATCACAACAGCAGCGTGCGCCGAGTGCGAACAAGCAGGACGCCGTAACCAAGAGTAAGGCAGACCGACGCGACGGGCTGGTAGACGAGATGCTGGACTGGCTTTGCCTGAGCACCGCTGCGTTGTTCGCTGACGTTGCCCTCTATCCGGTTGGAGGAGCAACGAGTTCGATCGGCGGAATCGATTGCTGGGCAGGTGTACTCAACCATCTTGCTAGGCTTCCACCCAATGCGATGGGCCACCGCGTAGATGGGACTGGTATCTTGAAGGCGAATGGGACCGGAATACAGTTTCCAGGGATCGCTTCGATTGAATCGATAACCGATTGAAGCTCCGCACGTCTCACAGGAAATCGTATACTGCTCGCCGCGCAAGCTCACTTGTGGCGGCGAGGTAGTGGGCTGAACCCCATTGGGTGGCCAAAGCTCTCTTACCAAGTCCCTTTCGTCCAAATCTCCCAGGTCTCCGTAGTTTTGCCTCCAGCGTTGGTGGGCTTCGCGGAGTTCTGCCAACTTCCGAAAATGCGTGGGATCGCTGGCCAGATTGTCGATTTCATGAGGGTCGGACTGCGTGTCGTACAACTCCTCTAAGGGCTTCTTCGTGGATGAGAACTGCCACTGATGAGGGCCAAGCTCTCCCGCCTCCTTGATGCGTAGAATCTCTTGCATGACTCCCGCCTTATCTCGATAAGGGACAACCCCAAGGTAGGGGAGGTCTGCACGGTAATTGCGTACGTATTTGAAACGATCGTCCCGCACAGCACGGATCCTCTCCGGCGCGGGATCCATACGGTCTCGGCATGCGTAAACGTAGCGTCTTGGCGCCACAAACTGCTTGCCAAGGAATGCGTGCCCCTCCAGGCAGGGAGGAAGCTCAACTTCAGCTAACGACAGGACGGTTGGGGCGAAGTCGACGAAGCTGACGAGCTGCTCCGCTGTTGTTCCCGCTGCGCGATTCCCTGGATGACGAACCAGCAGCGGCACGTGCAAACCTGAATCGTAGACCCACCGTTTCATTCGAGGCAGCCCATCACCGTGATCGCTGAAGAAGAAGACGTAGGTATCCTCGTCTAATTTCGCGTCCTTTAATTCGGCAAGCCGCTCTCCTACCCAGGAGTCAAGCACGGCAATATTGTCGTACTGTCTTGCGACGTCGCGTCGTACGATCGGAGTGTCCGGGTAATAGGGGGGAAGAATCACCTGGTCCGGATTGGTCACGGCCGGCGACCGCTGGTCGAAAGTACCACTCTCATGGGTAACTTCACAATTGAAAACTGCGAAGAATGGAGTCTCCATCGATGGCCGATTGCGCCAATGTCCGCGCTTGCTACTCTCGTCCCATGCGGTTACCGGCGGCCGGAATTGATAGTCTGTTTTGGCATTGTTCGTGCAGTAATAGCCGGCTGCCCGGAGGTGCTCGGTGAAGCACCGTACCATGGGCGGCGGGGTCGCCTCGTACGTTGGTATTGATAGCAACTCGGGGTCGGTGACTTGGTCCAGTGCCGAGGTGCGTTTCCAGGTGCGCATCGCCATCGCGCCGGTCGACGTAGGGTACATCCCCGTAATGAGTGTGTGGCGGTTGGGGGCGCACACGCCGTAGACTCCATAGCAGTTCGTGTAGCGAACTCCTGCCCGTGCAATGGAATCGATGTTGGGTGTTGGCACGGTCCCATCGCCATAGCACCCCAACCGAGCGGACATATCCTCGCACGTCAACCAGAGAATATTGGGGCGATCGCTCTCCGCTGCTGCCTGCCAGCCGGGCAAGCTGAGAACCAAGCAGAGAACCATGAGGGCCGGTACCCACGGGCCGTTCCAATCTCGTAATAGCACAATCAGGCCTCCCTTACAAAGGCGAGCACCACTCTGCCTAATGACCGAGCCCAAACTTATCCTGAAGTCTCTTCGGCAGCCTGTTGGGGGCTAGCCGCTTCGTAGATGGAGA
This sequence comes from Lacipirellulaceae bacterium, assembly GCA_963753855.1. Classification (GTDB taxonomy): domain Bacteria; phylum Planctomycetota; class Planctomycetia; order Pirellulales; family Lacipirellulaceae; genus Aeoliella. The sequence goes on from CAVWDV010000001.1 coordinate 30,112, forward strand.
ACTCTCGGAAACGCGACTCCCTACCTGGCATCAGACGAAGCCCAACCCGTCCCTTATCGATGCCCGGCTTATCCGTGTTCGCAAAGTGACATCGCAACTGCCTGTCGTTGCCTGAGAACTCAGCGTAAATCTCATTGCGCCGCTTCACAATCGTGATGTGTACCCAAGCATCGATTCCAAACACGCCAGTTTCAAACACTTCACCTGTAAGCATTGTGCCGGCTAAGCCGGCGTCTGCCTCCGGCAGATAGCGTCGCGCGCGGATGTAGTCGTTTGGGAACGCCGCGTAGCTGATGTGATAGGTATGCATGTGCTGAAAGTAGTCGCGCATCGCCGCTTTGCGACGTCGGTCGGACCAGAGAGCGATGTCTTCGGCGCGGCCGTGCTGCCCATCGCCGGTGGCCTGAATGTAGATGATGTTCACCCCCATGTCGTTGCTATCCAACCGTTGAAAGTCGTACTCGATCCGCAGATCCCCAGCAAAAACTTCTTTGGTCCACAGAACGGCGAAATCATCTTTTGTCTCGAGCTTCATGCCGTTATCGCTATTGGAGACGACAGATGTCGCGCCGTCGAGAAACCATCGCTCCTGCCAGTCTGCTTTGCACGGGTCTCGGAATACCTCGCGCCAACCCTCTTGCGAGAAAGCGAGGGCAAGTTCTCCTTTGGTGACATCGTCGGCCTTTGCGCAAGAAGGCGCTGACGTGAGCAGGAAGCTAAGCAGCAAAGCGATAGCCAACTTTGGTAGGAGCATTGCCGTCACTTCCTCATTGGATTTGTACGGAATTTACGATTCATGCCAAGCCCAGGTGTTTCATGGCGATAGACGATTATCGCGTCACCCTCCAAACCGAGACAACCCCGCCGGTTATCTTCCCTACATGCCCCCGCTGAGCGAAGTACAAAGTCATATCACAGAGCTCCACCAATTGGCCCCCGCCCAATCCGATGCAGAACGTTGTCGAGAAAACCTAACTAACCAATGATGGGTCGCAATTGTTGTGTTTAGCATCGAGGCGGTCGACCGATGATGGGACAAAGGTGGCCAATACACTGACACAGTGCCCTCGACCACGAATGTCGCGTTCCACCCTAAACGGGAGAACTCGCCGCACCGCGAGTACATAGGCGGACCGGTGCCGCAGCGCACCATCCCCGCAAGTAATGGTATGCCGGACAAAGAAAACTACCGAGAAAACAACCGTTGTTGTGAAACTTTTTGGAAACGGATGGCTCGCTTAGGTGGCCTAACCGTGGTCTGCCGCCACACGGTTTCGCGTGATGCGCTCAGCTTAGCCGGAATACAGCTCATGTGCTGTCAGACGCGACCTATCCGTCTTGCGTCAGCAGAATCCTCGGGAAAGGGCGGTCGATAATAGCCCCTAAGGCAGAGAAACATCCAACGATTGCGATCCTACGACGTCGGCTTGACGCAACAATCGCCCCTGGCTATCGAGCCACTCTGCGGCTCCACGAAGAATCGTGTAGCGAGTTTGGAGCCCGCGGAACTCAAAGGCGACTCTCGCCACCATAAGTCTGCTTGACTTGCGGTGCGGCAACGGATGCAGCACTTTTTCGAGACGCAAAGATTTTGCGGTTGCAATTCCACTTAAGCACGCGCACCATTGTATTGCGACCATGCCGATCCGCGTTAGTAGTACCGCCAACGAACTGCAGCCGATGCCAGAACAATTGACGAAACTCATGTTGCGCATCGCGTGCCAATCTGGGGTGGCTTCAGTCCTTTTGCTAGCCGCCTCTGTGTTGCTCGCTTCAACTTGCCTGTCATCGCAAACCAGTCCGGCTGAGGATGGGAAGCTCGATGTTGTGCATGGGAACGCGCTTGAGGGATCTGACAAAGGGATCGCCGCAACTTATCCCAACGACCGTGACTTAAGCGAGCACCCGGACGTCATTGCGTTTTACACTTTTGGTCGCAGCCTACTAATGAAGAAGAGCCGTCCACGGTCGATCAAGGCGACTGGGGATATCTTTGTAGTCGCTCCGAAATGGCAAGGTGTTGGATTTACTCCATTCAACGGCAGCGCCTTGGCTTTTCGCGTGAAAAAGGGATCCCACTACGGTGGCTCATTTAGCCACCTATTTTCACCGGACGCGCCAGGTGGGCAACCGGAATCTCTGAGGTTTCGATATTACTTGCGATTCGGCGATGACTGGAGCGGAGAGCATGGAAAGCTCCCCGGATTTGGCGGGACCTATGGCCAAGGCGGCTGGGGAGGGCGCCCGTCCGATGGAACGAATGGATGGTCGGCGCGTGGATGCTTCAGGCAGAAAGACAAAGACCGTGTTCAAGTCGGCACCTATTGTTATCACGCGGCGATGCAAGGTGATTATGGAGATGTTTGGAATTGGAGCATAGGCGACCGAGGATGCCTTGAGCTGAGCAGGTGGTACTGTATCGAGCAGCATCTACAATTGAATACGCCAGGCAAACAAAATGGGACGCTGAAGGCCTGGGTCGATGGTGAGCTCGCGTTCGACAAGCAAGGCATCCGCTTTCGTGACTCCAGCAAATTGAAAATCGAAAGGGTGTGGTGCAATGTCTTTCACGGTGGAAAGATACCTGCACAGTCAGACGACCATCTGTTTATTGATAACCTCGTAATTGCAACGTCCTATGTGGGCCCGCTGTGCAAACCGACCTCTGCCGTGCGTCAAGCGACGTCGATAGTCGAAGACCGCTCGACAGCGGAATGACGGCGGCGGACCTGCAATGATTGCGTCTTGTTTCTTGAGGTAGCCAATCGAGACTGCCGGCAAACTTGGGCGATTGAATCTTGTGGAAAGCGAGCTTGATGGCAAATACGAATTTCGAATCCTGTTCAAGTGCGGAGAATCTCCTGTGAAGAATTCCAGAATTATGAGCGCCCTCCTGTTGACTGTATGCCTCGGGGCTGCCAACGCTTCAGGGGCCGGCAAGCCAAACATCGTTCTGATTTATGCCGACGACGTCGGATACGGCGATGTCTCATGCAATGGCCAATCGACCCTTCCTACGCCACACATCGACCGCTTGGCAAGCAGTGGACTCAGGTTTACGGACGCGCATTGCTCGGCAGCAACCTGTACTCCATCTCGCTATGCGCTCCTCACGGGTCGATACGCCTTTCGGCAAAAAAACTCGAGCATCCGGCCTGGAGACGCTAATCTGATCATCGAGCCAGGGTCCTGTACTCTGCCAGAGCGATTGCAGTCCGTCGGTTACCACACAGGGATCGTTGGTAAATGGCACTTGGGCCTGGGCAAGGGACCGATTGATTGGAATAAGGACGTACGGCCAGGGCCACGCGAAATCGGATTCGACTACCATTTTTTGATCCCCGCAACCGGCGATCGCGTTCCCTGCGTTTACCTTGAACAAGGCAGAGTCGTTGGCCTGACGCAAGACGACCCGATTGCCGTTAGCTATGCCAATCCCGTTGGTGATGGCCCTCTGGGACGCGATCATCCCAACCTCTTGAAACAGCCGTTGTCCGAGGGGCACGATGGTACGATCGTCAATGGCATCTCGCGTATCGGTTACATGGAGGGTGGCCACGCGGCACGATGGGTCGACGAAGATATGGCGGACGTAATCACGGAAAAGGCGATTGAGTTCATCCATCGGAATCGAGAGGGCCCGTTCTTTCTCATGTTCTCAACGCACGATATACACGTCCCGAGAGTGCCGCACTCACGTTTTGTTGGATCAACAGGGCTTGGATTGCGGGGCGATGCCATGGCTCAGTTAGACTGGTGCGTCGGTGAAGTAGTAAAAGCCATCGCGCAGACCGATAACAAGCAAGATACTCTTATTGTGTTCACGTCCGACAATGGTCCGGTGCTGGACGATGGCTACGTCGATGGAGCGAATGAGAGGCGAGGTGCACACGAGCCCGCGGGCCTGTTCCGAAGTGGCAAGTACTCGAAGTTCGAAGGGGGTACCCGGGTGCCAATGATCGCCACTTGGCCAGGTAGAATTGAGCCCGGCAAGGTTTCTCAGGCGCTGTTCGGACAGATCGACATGCTGGCTTCGCTCTCTCAGCTCGCGGGAGCCGAAGTACCCAGCAGCGTGAAATTGGATAGCCGGGACGAGCTTCACACGCTATTGGGCATAGATATCGAGGGCAGAGGTCATTTGGTGCACGAAGCGGCAGGTTTAGCTCTACGCCAAGGAAGGTGGAAATACATCCCCGGAGGTAGGACCCGTGATAAGCTCGGGCCATGGGACGAGATCAACATCGAACCTCCCGGACGGCTATACGACTTGCAAGCGGACCCTCGCGAGCAAAAAGATGTTGCGGCTCTCTTCCCCGACCGCTTAGAAGCGATGAAGCTTCTCTTGGCGGAGATCGAGTCTAGCGATCCAGATCGCATCAACGCTGCGGAGTAGGCAAGAACTTGTCGCCGATCCATGTCAGCGTCGACTGCCACTGACCTCCGACCTTTGTCGCGACGTGCACCCATTCCACAGGCGACGCGCCGGCACGATCGACTACTCAGGCTTCGCCACCTGTCTTGAAGTTCGGCTGCCATTTACACCAGTACAAACTCTATGAGAACTAGCGTTTCTTCAAACGAGTATGCTGGCGTGTCGACCAGCGCAAGTTCTAAGCGTTGGAGTAACTTCTTCGACCGCAATCCTAGAATCTCAGCGTGAGAGAGGCGCTAGTCTGGTATCTGCGACCAATCGGCCGGAGCCTCCCAGTTCGGCGGTGCTTTCTGGCAATAGGGACCGGCATCCCCTGCTTCCGCTCCGTGCAGCTGGAGCGCCTCCCACAATTCGTGCACAATATTAGAATTGCTTACGGCCAGATCGTGTTGCTCGTAGGGGTCGTCCGCTATGTTGTAGAGCTGTGCGAGAAGGCCAGCTTCGCCAAGCGGCATCCCCTGCTTGATAACTCGTTCTGGTTGCACGATGAGCTTCCAGTCGCCACGGCGGATTGCGCCTCGGCCCTTCGTGTCAAAGGCGTTGAGGATAACGTCACGTTTCGGCATGCTGGCCCCTTGGTGGATAGCCGGCCAAGCATCGATTCCGTCAAGCGGCTTGCCTAAGTGTGGCCCGCCATTGGCGAGACCGATAAGCGTCGGAAATAGGTCGACGATATGTATCACCTGCGAGACGACACTTCCGGCCTCAAGTCGACCAGGCCACGCCATGCAGGCGGGTACACGCACCCCACCTTCGAAGAGCGTTCCCTTATTTCCCTTCAACGGATCATTCTTAGCCGCGCCGGCATAACCCCCATTGTCCGACGCGAACATGACCAGCGTGTTGCGCGTAACCCCACGCTCGTCCAGGGCGGCGAGGACGGCTCCCATTTGGCGATCCATGGCGGTTACCATTGCAGCGTGGATCCTGCGGCTTCTGTTCTCGATCGAGGCGTACGCTTCTATATCTTCGTCTATTGCTTGCTGTGGCGTGTGGGGGGCATTGAATGGAACGTACAAAAACAGCGGCTGCTTATCGAAATGGTGACTCCTCACGATTTCACACGCGCGAGCACCAATAAGGTCTGTCGCGTAGCCTTCTTCTCTTAGCGGAACATGGTTGTTGTCGTTCCAGTCGAGTACGCCGTAGCCCTCGTGAGTGAAGTAGTCGATCGCCCCACCAAGATGTCCATATTGAAGGTCGAATCCTCGTGATGTCGGCCAATAGGCCCGTCGTCCTAGCCCTAGGTGCCACTTTCCCGTAATCGCCGTTTTGTAGCCCGCATCCTGTAAAGCCTGCGAAAGGAATCGCTCGTCCAACGGTACTCCATGTTGGTGGAAGGCCCGTAGCACACAGATGTGGCCACCGCTGCGGAATGGATAGCGGCCCGTCATCAAGGCAATGCGTGTCGGCGTGCACGTTGGCTGCACGTAGAAGCTGTCGAGCACAACCCCACGTTGCGCAATAGCATCGATGTTAGGCGTGCGAATCTCGCTACCGTGAAAGCCTACATCGGCCCAGCCCAGGTCATCCGCCAAAAAGAGAACAATATTCGGTCGCTCGTCAGCACTCGCGTCCACCAAAAGCCCATGGCAGACCAACGCGACAGCCAGCAACTTCGCGCCGCCAGCGAGTAAACCAATTATTGCCCGGATAGGACCATTTAAGGTATTCATCGGTCGGCGTCTCCTTCATTGCAGGGGGTTGAAAGCGGTGCATGCCGATACCGTTACCTAGTGATCGCTCGTCCGGCTGTACGAAGCTGCGCCGCCGGCCGGAAGGCTTCGTTCGAATCGTTAGAACCGCGGCGCACGAGCCACTTCAAGGCTAGCTGTTCATCCGGGGCTTCCGCTACGCCTTTGGACGTTCCCAATCGCGAAAACAAGAGCCACAGCAAAGAGTATGCCCATCGTCGTCGGCTCGGGAACCACAGCTGTAGCATTCTGGGGAGCGAGCAAAGAACCGCCGAAGCTTTCACGCCAAATGTCGTAATCTTCTCCGTCGACGACCTCATTACCGTCCGCATCAGCCCGCAAGTCATCCATGCTACCGAAGGTGTCTCGCCAAACCGTATAGTCCGCGATGTTCACCATTCCATCTCCGTTGAAATCGCCAGCAAGAATGGCGATAGGACCAACATTCACGATCAGGTGAACCCAATCAATGGCTCGGTTGTTCGAGAGCACGCCATTTAGCTGCCCGTCCTGCAGGAACGTCATATCTCCTACCAGTTCAAGCGTCAGAACTTGTAGGTTCCCCTCGAATAGAGGCCCCCACTCTTCCGGTGCAAACGCGAGCGGGTTCGAGGTCGAGTCCAACCACAGCAGGTCGTCATCGCTACTGCTCCCACTACGCTTTTTCATTCCTATGGTGAGTACGGCCGATTTGACTTCCTCGCCCTCGGCGAGCTCGTAATCAATCGTAAAGGGAACGCGCCTGCCAAAGGTGTCGTCATCGAAGGTCGCGACCGGCTGTCCGGAATGAAATGGGCTACTCAACGAGTCGATCGCGACTAGCCACGCTGGGTCCACCGGCTGTTGATCGGCCAAGTCACCGGGTTGCAGCTCATCGAAGTCGCCAATCCAGTACTCGCGCGATTCTTCCTGTTCGAACCGTTGCTTTTCGAGCACTTGTGCGACGTAGAGGCTATCGAGCGGATTCGCGGGATCATTGAACGTAATTCGCGACCCGAACGAATCGACCACCGCATTGTTTGGGTCCGGAGAGTCCGACGAGCCGGTGGCTCCAATCAGGTAGTTATTCGCGCCGGGTGGGCTGGCAATCTGAAAGACGGGAGATTCTGAGTTCCAAATCACCGTGTGAGCGCCACGCCAACCGTGGCCACTAACGCGCTCCGCGCAGCGCGCTTCGAAACCGCTGTCGTCCAGCAAGTTGTCATAAAGGGCACCCGTTGAGTATCGCGCGTGCGGCCCGCTACGGACGAAGGTGTTCGTGGACACACCATCAAAAAAGACATTCGGCCCACGATTAAAGCCATTGAATGTCGAGTTATTTACGAAGGCGCGTCGAGCCGAGTCGGCCTCGAGGTCTTGCATCAAAATGAATTGACCGCCATTCATATTAAAGGCGTAACGCCGGCCGCCAGTGACCACGGATACGGGACTGACAAACCTTGCGTCTTCCACCGTAATTCCGCGGGATGGGCCTTGGACGACGACGGTCGAGTCGACTAAATGTTCGCCGGTGATGTCCGTTGCCCACGAGTCTGACGCGTGCAAAAACTTAACGAATACTCTTGCGTGGTCCTCGTCATCGAACTGCTCCCGACCGTCGTAGATTCCCGTTTCGGCGGCGTTGAAGACACTGGTACCTCGGATGCCCTGAATGCCAACATTGGACACACGGCGGTCGGTGTAATGTTCAATGGTGCCACTGCTCAGCGGATCGATGCTGTGTGAAAGTGGCGCATGAAGGAAGATCCTGTCGCCCTCAATCCGGGTAATCCTCCGCTCGTGCTGAAAGGTGTATCGGTTCTCGGACGTGTTCCATTCAAAATTCTCGCCCGACGGATCGTCAGGGAAGTGCGAAGCGACGAGATCGAACCAAGCCTGGCTTGGAGTCCGCTTGACGTTTATCCAATCGCCGACGCCAAACCCCGATGTATCGGCGACGCGAAAGCTCACGGCGCCAGCGGGTACTACTTCGTCAACGACGTTGACCACCGAGCCCGATGTAAACAGATTATTCGCGTATTGATCGAAGTTGCCTACTTCGATCATGCTGATCTGACTGGTTGACGTAGAGCGAAGAATGGTATTGGAAGCCGTTGCGGCGTCGTCGCCCGCTCCGCGGACGATTACACCGCTCGCACCAATTTGCAGCGTATCGCTGATGTCGTACTGCCCAGCCGCCAGTTGGACCACACCACGGTATCCATGGGCGTTGAGAGCCATCGTCGAAACCTGATCAATCGCAGCCTGGATTTGCGCCCAGTTGTCGCCCGCGAGCGGCGCAATGTTTACGAAGCGGCTACTATCGACTATGTCTTCCCCGCTTGGGATCGGGGCCCCCATCTGGTAGCCGGATGCCGAGTAATCCAGCAAGCGATCGCCTCGGTGGTCCATCTGGTAGATGAGCCTGCCGCTCTGACCATACTGAACCCATAGGCTGCTCTGAGCGAAACCATGTGGCGAGGTCGCACCTGCGCATACGACCACCGCAACCAATTGCAGCATGAATCGCATACGGTACCCTCTCTACCATTCGGCATAGACGACGTGGCCAGGATCCGCACAGCGCTCCACGCCAGTACGGATCCGGGCTCCCTAGCCGCGAGCCCTTCAAGCCAAGGTGAGCCGCCACATGGCGCTCAACACCGTCTGCCGCTGCCAATTTACCTTCGGCGAGCGAAGCAGAGCCCCATCGCCGCCACTGCCAGTAGCACCATCGCGCTTGGCTCGGGTACGGCACTGGTTGCCGCAGCTGCTGCTGGTGACGTTGTGATATACACACCACTTCCAAAGGTAAGTGGGTCCATCACATCGTTCGCGCCAGTATTCGGTGGTCCTGAAATCGCAAAATTTCTGGCGTCGCCAAAACCTGCAGCCACCACGACCAAATTGAACTCTCGGATGCCCTGATTATATAAGTCGAGAACATCAATCGTAGTAATATGGTCCCCCATGGTGAATTCGTCCGCATCGCAGCGTACACACGAAGCGACCACTTTGTGCGTATTGGGCTCGATCACAGGTTCACCGCCGGTGGCTCCGAAATTCTCCTTCCACGAATCGTAGTCGTCGACACCAACGACTCCTCCGTTGGCCGGGTCTCGATTAGGAAGGTCGACTTCGGCTCCGAGGCTATCCCGCCACACCGAGTAGTCGGCCAGATTCACAACATCGTCGCTATTGTAGTCGCCTAACGCGGTGCCCGTTGTACGCGGGTCGTCACCAATCAAGGCGCCTTCGCCCGCGAGACGACTTGGCTTGAACAAGACATTCCAGTTTGTTTCCGAACCGGGAAATTCCCTTTCTGCGCTGCCCACTTCCGTCGAGATGTCGGCGAGCGTGATATCTTCACTCTCGTTGGTGTACGACAGCAACAACTCGTAGTCCCTGTCTTGCAGAGCGTCCCATTGAGCTACGAAATTGACTTCGAGGCTATCGAGCGATTCTCCTGCGGTTGATAGGTAGGAATCGAGCGGGGAAAGATCAAATCCGAACTGCAACGTACCCGCCCGCCCATTCTCTGCGCTCGTATCCGCACCGGCGTACCGGGTAAACTGCCGGACCCGTGTGCGGCGGCCGAACGTCACAAGGACAAAATCTTCACCAGCGTAGGGGGCCACGCGGTTGTGGCCACGCACAACTCCATCGGCGTTTTGCGACAAACCTTTCATGTGGCCAGTAAAAGTAGGTGCGTCCGGTGCTCCCGTGCCGAGCGGATCTGCAATCGTGCGGGTCGGAACATCAATGACCTCGGCCTCAGGGCCCTCGAATACTGTCGTCTCTACGCCCGCGCCATCCAGAAACGTCTGCTCGGTATTCTCCCATGTGCCGTCGGTTACACGAAAGTCGAAGATTTGAGTCGTCGCAGTTGGTCCCGGAAGTAGTGTCTGCGCAGAAGCTGGCCGCAGGCCGCAGGCACAGAACACGGATACGAGTGCAAATACTGAGAGCCGCCACCATGAAGAATAGACCATGCTACACAAACCTTTCACAGATACAGAAACAGACAAGATACACGGAGTCCAAAAGATTAAATCAACCAACTGCTATTACTCAAAATACAACATTCAGTAGTTCCAAATAGGTATTCATTCAGGCGTTTCCGGCCAGCCGGTCGTAAGTACCACGATCGATGCCTTGATTTTGGTCAGCCCCCAACATTCGCCCGACGACTTGTCCGATCCAGAGGAGCATTTCACGGAAGCGGAGTAGTTCGAGAAGCAGTTGTGGCTCGTCGTCCCATTTTCCTTTAGCCAGTTTGAAGTGCAACCAGACCCAGACGTTCCGCAGGACCAGGGCGACGCCTACGAAGAGCAGTCGCAGTGCTGGATCGCGGGTGCAGGTTTTGATTCGCGCCTCGTTCATCTGCCGGTAGCTGGTCTCGATGCCGAATCGCTTGCGGTACGTTTCGCGGATTTCCTTGGGGGTCTGTCGAACTTTCCAAATGGCGTACATCAGCTTCTTCGTCTTCCGCTTGCCCGATTTCTTGTCCGTATAACCTTTGCTGGCGACGCAGATGGTCACCTTGGACGTGCGGTCCTTGCCCTCCACCTTGCCTCGGTGCGTGTAAGAATAGTAACCGTTTCTCTTCTTCCTCAAGGCTCGCAGCCCAGTGACTTGCTTACCCCGTCCCGGTTTGCGTCCACGAACGATTGCGGGAATGATGAATCCAAGCCCGGCTCGTTTCAAGTAAGCAATCACTTCGACACTGAAAAAACCCTTGTCCATCAGGAGAAAACGAACCCTTACCCCTCGACGGCGGATGATTGCCATGAGCCTTTGCACAACCACTTTCATCTTCTCGCCATGCTCCACGTGCGTCAAAGCTAGCGTGTAGCGATGGCCTTTGTGGATCACCGCCGCGGTGGCGTAAGCATGGAAGTGGGTGGTCCCCGATTTGGGCGAACTGCGATAAACCTCCTTCTTGTCCGCCAGCGGCTGGCCGTGATAAGGGATCAGCGTCAAGTCGATGGCGACGACTCGTGACTTGCTGAACAACGCCTTGGGGAGTTCCGTCGAGAGCGAACGATTCAAACGTCGCTCCAGTTCGGCCATTTCGGGCAATGCTTCGCCCAGGGCGTTGCGAATCGTTTGGTCGCACGGCGCGTCGGACAGGTCGCGACATACCGCGAAGATGCTGGCCACCCGACTGGCGGCAAGCAGCAGAACCTGCAAGAGCGTGCTGGCATTGCATTTTCGACCCTCATACTCCAGCTTCAACGCCGAGGCGAGCCAGTGATTGGCATAGCCGTGTACTTCATCTTTGGTAACGATATAATCCGGCCGTGAACGCATGGTCCCCTCCTTGGAGATTGATCTGCTTTGACACAAATCATTATCCAGAGGGGCCTTGCGTTCACCTAGGCTGATTCACCGTATTGGGAACTACTGACATTGCAAAGCGGAGCGAAGCTAAAAATCGGCCACTTCGCCTCGGGCGATTGTCCCCGCCGCTTGCCAAGCGAACGGCTCGATATCCTCGGTGATGAATCGGACCGAGCCATCGGCGAAGGCAGCATTCACTCCGCTGGGGTGGTCGCTGCGTGCGGCGTAGAATCCTCGCGTCGTGTACCGCAAGCACTCAAACTTAAGTGCTGCGTTGGGGCTCATCAATGTTGAGAAGCCCCAAGATTGCACCATTTGACCGAAGAACCACGAGTTGCCTCGCGTCCAACCAGTGACCTCTTTTCCAGCACCGTCCGGCGCTGCACCCAAACGGCACTTATCGGTCGCGGAGTCCGAAGGCATCTCCCGTATATCCGGACGGCCAACAAGGCACTCAGAGACCATTACGGTATTCGATGTCCCATCAATGATTTTCTTGATGGAGGTCTTGCTGTCGATAAAGAAAACGCCGTCCGGCTTCTTCTGAGGATGCGTGGCGCCTCTCCTGGTAAAATTCGTCGACGGCAAACCCGAATCGTCCGTGCTGCTGCCATAGCATGCAACATAATTGGTGGGCGCATACAACACTTCCGCTGAGGCGCGAAGGCGATCATCGCGCTCGCTATCCGATGGGCAGAGCGCCACAGCGAGCGGAACCTGCTGGATAAGTTGGTTATTCCTGGTAGCGCCGTCCTCGCCAAAATCAATCTGGTCCGCTATGGCCCCACCTTCAACAAAGTCGAGCGCATGAGCCATCCAGCTGGTGTTGGGGCCGAAGTACGAATTCCGGCCATCGTCTTCGTCGTAGACATCGCGAAAAGTGCCGCCCGGAAAGTAGCCAAACGTATCGTGATGGTTGAGCAAAGCAATGCCCCACTGGCGCAACTGACTCGTACACTGGCTCCGGCGAGCAGCTTCCCGCGCTGCCTGCACCGCGGGGAGTAGCGGCGCCACGAGGATTCCAATAATCGCGATCACTACGAGTAACTCGACGAGGGTAAACCCCGCAAGCTCGCCGCACTTGGTCGTGGCCGATTTCTGACGACGACGACACTTGGTTGTTGCAAACATTTTCGTTCTCGTCCGAACTGCGGGCTTCGTTAGCCCAGGATGAAAGGATACCTCTCGGAATGTCTACTCAAGGTCAAAGTCTTTGGAGTTCTCTCCGGCAGCTAGCTCGACCTTGATGGCTGAACGCTGATTGTAAGCCGGTGGCAATAACTCCACGACCTCCGGCTCTTTTTGCGATGGGTCATCGGGATTCTTGAGCATTCGCCCGGTTTCACGATAGCCGTACAGCTTTACGGTGTACGCCCCTGGCTTCAGACCGCCGTCGCCGTCGATGCGATACGCACCACCCGTCAGTTCGGCGACTACCGGTGAACCATCGGCTGGAATTAGCTGAATGACTCCGTCCTCTACGGCATTGCCCTGATACTTTACTGTTCCGGATAACGAAGTGGAATCATTGCAGCCGGCGAACACTAGGCTGGTTATCAAGACAGCAAACATGTGGATAAGCTTCGGCGTGGAAGGCACGCTTGCACCGACTCGTTGCTGCCAGCCTCCGCTGCCCTTAGGAGGCTGGCAAACAACGAATCGGCAATCAAGCGAATCAACCCGTGAAAGACGACAAATTTGCCACCGAATGCAAGCAACTCGCGATTCGCTGAGTTCAGGGCACCCGGTGGACTTGTATTTGCCTTTCGCCGTTCCCTCTCCCTCCACACTACTGTTCAGTGTGATGCAATCACCCGACGCCACTCTCCGCGGCAAAGAATGACTACCCTCATTATTATCCTTGGCTGCACAATGCCTTGCGGGGGCAACCCCCGTTTTCCGTCGATCTGCATTTCTGTTGGTGCTGGCGTTCAATCTTGCGACCTCGTTCAATGTCTTACCCTACCGCTTCGATCCCTACGGCTTCGGTGACGCCCGAGTCAAGAATCGCCAACGAATGAGTTCGCGTTGCAAGGAACTGGGGCCGGCAGGTGCTCAATGGCGAGCACATCCCACTCCTCCCCATATTTTTGAAAGAACTTCACGAAGCAGCGCACGGACCACGGAACGGGTTGCGACTTCAAAATAGTAGGTAAAACACCAATCAAGGACCTGCAGCCGAACTGGTCGAACCGCCGCCGCCTCTACTAATTGATGGTTCCATACCCCCCTGCACTTACCAATCATTCTTGCAAAAGGACGCAAAAATTCGCCGCCCCTGTTGCCTTTCGAAGGGCTTTGCCTCGTCTACAATCAGGCGATGCCCCGAAATCACTCGGCAAACCCAACAATTCATCGGTAAGTCTGCTTGATTGGGGGACCATTAATAGTACGCAGGGCCTTGTTTTTACGTGTCGCGAGGCCTGCTTGGCGGCATGCCGCAGGCAACCATATTGGACGCAATCTCGTGGCGAGAGCCTCGTATGTCGCGTTTTCACCGATCCCTGGCGCTGGTGCGATGGACGAACAACAGGCTCTAGAGCAGCAAGAGGTGTTCCTCCGGCATTTCTCGAAAGATCGACACCGCATTTATCGTTTCATTTACTCCGTGCTTCCCAACGAGGCCGACGCGGAGGACGTGTTTCAGCAGGCAAGTGTCACCCTGTGGAAAAACTTTCGAGACTTTGATCAGAATCGCGAGTTTTACCCCTGGGCGTGTGGTGTGGCGATGCACGCCGTGCAAAACTTTCGCCGGGCTGCAAAACGTAGGCATTTCCTCTTGAGCGAGGAACTTGTCGCGCTGATCGCTGAGGAGCAGATGGCTTCTTCGCCGCGGCACACCTACCGCCTTGAGCTACTGGAAGAATGCGTTGCGCTGCTTCGCCCGCGTGACCAGGACCTCGTGAAGCAGTTTTACAACGACAACGAGTCGGCGAGCGGCGTTGCGAATAAGGTGGGCAGATCGGTGCAGACCGTCTACAACCGACTGAACCTTATTCGCAAAGAACTAATGAATTGCGTCAATCGCAAGAGTGGTCAAGCTCCGGCGATTAGCTAGCGAGCGCATGGGACGAGCGTGAACAACACAACACAAAAACTAGCCGATCTGCTTGGTAAGCTCTGCAATGGGGATCTAAGTCCCGCAGAGTCGGTTGTCCTTACAGACATGCTGCTTGCCGATGCGAGTCACCGGCAGTTCTATCGGGACTATCTCGATGCCCATCTAACGCTCGTAGATTTCGCTCGTCGTGGCGAATCGGACCTCGCTATCGGTGGGTTGGCCCCCACCGAACTTGAGGACTTACCTGATTTAGCTGCCTGCAAATCGATTGCGTCGACGGCGGGTGTGTCGACGGCGGTCTACCCAGGCTTGAAATCGCTCTCCAAGTTCGCGATCGCGGCTGCAGCCATGATCCTTGTGGCGATTGGAATCTGGCAGCTGCGGAGTCTTGGCCCGATATTGGACGAGCAGCAGCAATTGGCGTTGGCAGCAGAGAAGATCGCGCCGGACAAGCGTTCCGACGCCGCCGACCGGCGCACCGATGGCGAGCCACTCTACGTTGCCCAGGTTGTGGACCTGACTGCCGATGTCACCTGGGGAAAGATGACTGCGTCGCAGGAGTTCTTACTGCGAGTGCGGCGCGGCGACCGCATCGAGATCGACTCAGGCTTTGCCCGAGTCGACTATTTTTCTGGAGCTAGGCTTGTCCTCCAAGGACCCTGTGCCTTTGTACCCACCGGCGAAAGTTCTGGCAGACTTGAGTATGGCAATCTAACGGGCAACGTCAGCATAGGCGATTTCGTCCTGACAACGCCCACGGCCAAGGTCATCGATTTGGGCACCGAGTTCGGTGTTTCGGTAGATGGCGTTGCGCGAACGGACGTTTGTGTATTCGTCGGCGAGGTTCGAGTATTTGCGGGCCTTCAGGGGGATGATGCGGCGACCTCGGTCTTGCTCCACGAGGGGATGTCGGCGCAGCGTCGCAAGCGGGGGGCAATTCGCCGAAGCGCCGAATCTTGACGTACGAAGCTTCACTCGGGAGCTGCCAACTTCCCTGGATGGATTGCTTAACGCAAGTGAGATCAGCGTGGTCGACTTGTTGAGCGGCAGTGTTGGCAATCGTCGTCGGCTGGCTGGTGTGATCGCCCCTGATACGGGCGACTCCGATCGCCAATCTTGGCTGCGCGTTGATGGCCCTGGCTACAGCCTTTCCAATGGTTACCGTGAAACGTCTTGGCATCCATTTGTGGATGGCGTGTTCATTCCTTCCGGAACAGGCGCCAACACGTGCCTCGATTCGTCCGGCAATGTTACAGACCTTCCGGCCTCCACCGGTAGAACCTGGGGGCCCATTTGGTCGCGACGACGTATGCCTGGAGCAGTACAGACGGCCTCTCAAGATTATTGGGGTACGGACACCATGGAAGGCGTCATGGCACGGCTTTCGGAATGTGAGACAGGGATGATCGGCATCCACTCGAACGTTGGGGTAACGTTTGACTTAGTGGCAATAAGGCATCATTGGGGGCAGTCGGTGGACGGCTTCCGCACGGTGATCAGTAACTTGGACAATTCAATGAATCGCATGCCCAAATGGGCTGCCACCAAGAGGTTTGCAGCAGACATGCGCATCTTTGTTGATGGGACGCTGCGAGAAAGTCGGCTCGACTTTAGCCGAGATGACGGAGAGCTAGAAGTTCAAACCATGTTGTCCGCTAGTGATCGCTACCTGACGGTAGTCTGCACAGACGCTCGACACGGAGAATCATCGGGGATCGACGCGTATGACCACGTGGTACTGGTTGACCCGGTACTAACGCTTTCTCCCCAATCGGCAGACGATTGATTCTTGTGAGCCAACCTTCGTTGCCGTCACCGATCTGTTTGGCCGCCCTTGCCTTGCTTGCAGCGGCGGTGCCACCCGGCTTCGCTGAAACAAGGCAGCTCGACCGCGCGTGGGAAGACCCGGCGATCATTGGGGTGCAGAAGCTACCGCCACGCGCGAGTGGCTGGTCGTGCCCCACACTCGAGAGTGCGATGCGTACTGACTATCGAAGCTGCCTACAATCACCGTGGGTGCGACGGATCAACGGCCAGTGGAAGTTTCAGTGGTCGGCTACTCCCGCCACGCGGCCAAAGCATTTCTATCGCAAGTCGTTCGACGACTCAAAATGGGGGCCTATCGCTGTACCAGGCACCTGGCAGACACAAGGTCACGGCGTGCCGATCTACTTGAATAAAGGTTACCCTTTCAAGGTAGATCCCCCTCGCGTGATGGGCGATCCCGACGCTCGGTACACCTCGTTCGATCAGCGGAACCCAGTCGGATCGTACCGAACCACATTCGTACTTCCGAAGACATGGTCTGGGAATCGGGTCTATTTGCACTTCGCTGGTGTACAGTCAGCGATGTACCTATGGGTCAACGGTCAGCGCGTGGGCTACAGCCAAGGCTCGCGGTGCCCGGCAGAGTTTGACATTACCGAAGTTGTCAGCCCGGGGACCAACCAGCTCGCCTGCGAGGTCTATCGTTGGTGCGACGGATCGTACCTCGAAGATCAAGATATGTGGCGCATGAGCGGAATCTACCGAGATGTCTACCTCTTCTGCAAGCCGGCGATACATTTGTGGGATGCGTATGTCGAGGTCGGACTTGACGAAGCGTACCGCAACGGCATGCTTCGCGTCCATGCTTCTGTACGAAATGCGGGCCAAGACTCTATGTCCAAGCTGTCGCTCCGTGTGCGATTGTTCGATCCCCAAACGCAGCCGGTTGGAGACCGCCATGGGGTATTGCTCGAATCAACTTGCGCTAACGATCACTCCGAGTGGCAAGTCATTGAGACTTCCGACGCAGAAGTACCTACGCCACAGCTGTGGTCGCATGAGACGCCGCATCTGTACACGGCGGTCGTGGAATTGCTACAGGACGACCAAGTAATTGAGGCACAACAATCTCGCGTCGGCTTCCGAAAGGTTGAGTTGACTTCCAAGGGATTCCTAATCAATGGTCAACCAACCAAACTCAAGGGTGTCAATCGCCACGAGCATCACCCCGATTATGGCGGCTACGTACCTGTTGAGACCATGACGACCGATCTTCGCATGATGAAACAGGCGAACATCAACATCGTCCGAACCAGTCACTACCCCAACGACCCGAGCTGGTACGAGCTGTGCGACGAGTACGGAATGTTGGTAATGGATGAGGCGAATGTCGAATCGCACGGTTTGAGCTACCGCAAGAAGGTCCTGCCAGGCGATCACGATGTCTGGCGGGGCCCCGCCGTCGACCGCATGCACGAATGGTTGTCCGCGATCGCCGTCATCCATCGGTAGTCAGCTGGTCACTAGGTAATGAGGCCGGCTATGGTGATGTGTTCGAGTCGATGGCAAAGGAGTGCCGCCAGCTAGATGGCCAAGCTCGGCCGTTGCAGTACGCAGACATGAACGCACCTTGCGATATGGATAGTCACACCTACCCCACGACCGACTGGCTACGTGCTTATTTGAAAGGGGGCCCCGAGCAGAAAGGCCGCCAGCAGGCGGCTCACGGCAAGCACCCATCTGGCAAGCCATTTTTCATGAACGAGTACGCGCATGCCATGGGTAATAGTGTTGGAAACCTGGCAGAATACTGGGATCTAATTGAACAACAGCCGCTCCTGATAGGCGGATGTATCTGGGACTGGGTGGACCAGGGCCTTCGCAAAGTAAGTGTTGGCGGCGACCACTTCTTGGCATATGGCGGTGCATTTGGCGACTACCCCAACGACGGCAACTTCTGCATGAACGGCCTCGTCGATGCCGACCGCAATCCGCATCCGCACTACTGGGAGGTGCGCAAAGTCTATCAGCCAATTCAGGTCAAGGCAGTAGATTCGAAGCACGGCCAGTATCAGGTACTCAATAAGCACACATTTCTAGATCTTGGTCAATTCGATGCCCGTTGGTTACTCCGGAAAGATGGAAACGTCATCGAAACAGGGAGACTCGATGCTCCCAACGTGCCACCAGGCGATAGCGCTTTGATCTCGGTTTCCCCTGGATCACTGAATCTGGTGGAGAACGCTGAGTATCTTCTGACATTCCGGTTTGAGTTATCCTCGAACACCGCCTGGGCACCCAAGGGCACTTGCATCGCCTGGGATCAGGTTGCCGTCACCGAGGCGGACCTATCGCTGGAAGCTGCGAAACCGGTTCACACGGACAGCGAGGTAAAACCCAAAGATTCTTCAACTCACGTTCGGCTGATTGCCACGACTGACGACGAAGTGCTGTGCGAAGTCGCGATCAGCAAGGCCAGTGGCATGGTCGACTCGTATTGCTTTGACTCGACGGAGTACTTGCTCGAGCCACTTGTCCTCAATTTCTGGCGTGCACCCACGGACAATGATTTGGGGTGGAAGATGCCGGCAAAGCTTGGCGAGTGGAAGACTGCCGGCGAACGCTCGAAGGTACGATCCATCACCGCCGCAGCAACCAGTGAATCTACGGTGTCGGTCAACGCGGAACTCGAACTGTCCGATGTCGACGCGCGGGCTTCGCTGTGCTATCGACTGGATGCTGCGGGTCGGCTTACGGTAGAGTTCAAGTTCTGTCGGGTACCCACGCTCCCCATGCCGCCGAGAGTAGGCATGCAATGCGCGATCCCCGGCGAATTCAATCAGGTGAGATGGTATGGCCGCGGCCCCCATGAGAGCTACGCGGACCGTCTCAGAGCGCCGCACTAGGCATCTATCGTTCAGAGGTTGATCGATGGACGCATCAGTATCCACGGCCTCAGGAGTCGGGTAATCGCACGGGGGTAAGGTGGGGCGAATTTACGAGCTCCGACGGCGTTGGACTACGGATCTCGGCTATCAACTACCCGCTGAACCTGAGCGTGGCGCTATCACCAACGCGAGCTAGAAGAAGTTGCGTATCCTCACCAACTGCCGAATGGCAAGGTAGTTACGCTAAACATTGATCATCGGCAGATCGGAGTCGGGGGCGATAATAGCTGGGGCTTGCAAGTTCACGATAAGTACATGATTCCGTCCGATGATACCTGCGACTATGCATTCGCTATTCAGCCAATCATCAAGAACACCAAGGACCGACCACGCACCGCCAAATACGACGCGGTCGGTTCCGTCGCCGAATAGGTTGTTTGCGACCGTGTTTACCGGGGCGCGGGAGACAGAGAAAGAGGCTATTAACGCCCGGGTTTTTTCCTAATTGCACTTTCGGATGCATTCCAATGAAACCAACTGCTCTAACGTTCAGCAACGCACTCCTGTTCCTGTTGTTGGCCACTGTGGGGATAGCCCGCCAAGCGCCGCATAACGTGGTAATCATTGTCGCTGATGACGTCGGCATTGGAGACGTCGCGTGCTTCGCGTCCGATACGATTGACACGCCCAATATCGACCAGCTCGCAGCTGAGGGGCTGGCGTGTCGACAAGCCTACACAACTGGGTCGGTTTGCAATCCGACGCGTTACTCGATCATAACAGGCCGGTTTCCATTTCGCGGTCCATTTCGCGACCTTAAGTTGGCCAAGAGCCATCACAAAGGCAAATTCCCCCTCGCAATCGACCAGTCTCTGCCCACGTTCCCCAGATTCATGAAGGAGCGAGGGTTTCGCACTGCCGCGATCGGTAAGTGGCACCTTGGCTACGGAAAGGTCGAAGCCGACTACGATAGTGTCATGACGCCCGGCCCGGTGGACATCGGTTTCGACGTTCACTTTGGTGTGCCCGGCAACCACAACGACCGTTTCGAGTGCTACGTTATTGGCGACAGCATTTACCGCCCACTATCGACCGAACCAGGTGCAGCGCGGGTAGATGACCCAGCGCGCCCTGCCGAACCGGTTGAGCGAATCGACGACCTGGTGGATACCACGCTTACCGCGCAAGCATGCGAGTTTATTCATGCCTGTGGAGATCAGTCGTTTTTTCTCTACCTCACCTACTGTGCGACGCATACGCATATCACCCCGCGAGTCGACTTTCGGGGACGGAGCCGCATCGGTCAGCTCGGCGACTACATGATGGAACTCGACTTTCACGTTGGCCAAATCGTCGAACAGCTTGAAAAGCAGGGGATTGCCAACGATACGCTCGTCATCTTTACGAGTGATAACGGCGGTCAGGAGAACGACGTGAAGGGCGCCGGTCAAAGCTTGACGCTCGGCGATAAATCGGGCGATGTAGCGGTCGAGGCGAAAACAGCCAAACGGGACGCCCGCACGAAGTACAGCCATCGCACGAATGGGCCGCTTCGCGGATACAAGGGTGGTATCCACGAAGGGGGATTCCGTGTTCCGCTGATCGCACGCTGGCCTGCCTGCATTGAAGCGGGAACTGAGACCGATGCGGTATTCTCACTCGTCGACCTATTCGCAACCGTTGCCAACCTTGTCGATGACGACCCTGGTGCGTGTGGCTGGGACTCGGTCGACCAGAGCCAAGTGTGGCTCGGCCAGGTGGAGCGCGATCGCAGACGTACGAACATCCTGTACGCTCCCAATGGACGAATGGCAGTGCGAAAGGGCGACTGGAAGCTGCTAACATCAAGGCCCGTCAGATGGCAGGGCGATACTCCAGAACTGGCGAATCTGCCCATCGAGTTGTACAACCTGAAGGCGGACCCCAACGAAGAGCACAACGTGGCCGCGTCTCGATCGGAACTCGTCGAGCAGCTCAAGAAGGAGCTAACCGCTGCCTTGGCGGGTGGTGCGGAAGCACAGACCAATTGAGAATTGAACACTCAGCAGTTTTTGCTGAGTCTGCGGTTCCGCGCGGTAGGCGGCACGCCATCACGCATGTGAGGTTGTCGCCGGGCGAAGGGCTGGGCAATCGCACGTGGTGGTCTGTGGGCGTCGTCATCGGCGAATCCGCTCGGCATCACCGGGCGATTCTTCCCATGACGGCGAAACGTAAGAGGTGAATGCCGTTGTCCTCAGCGGATGTGCGGTTCAAAGTCCAAAAGCGGACATAAACCGTTGTTTGCTAGGTACTTACAAGGCTGACAGTTACGTCGAGAACGCCCTCGCTTCAGCGCTTATTCCGCTGATTCATGCGGTTTTGCATGAGAATGCGATCTTTCTTCGGTAAGTTTTGCCTTGCTACTTACCATACAGAGTTGAGGTGGGTTGTTTCGCCACCTCAACGCGGGTGGGTCTCGTTGAGGCCCTCGGGAGGTCAGCCGGGTTCGCCCATCGGTTCGGTAGAGCTTGGTTGGGGGGCCGACCTTTCACTTTGGCTGTATGGCATGCGTCGAGACGCAGCTCAGGTGCGTCTGTCATGCCAGAGTGACGACGCCGCACCCTGTTGCGGCCCTTATTGCTTGTCTTGTTTTTTTCTTGACTTCTGAAGATTGGCTTGGGAGCGACTAATGAGAACTACTTTATTGTTGGCCTTTTTCAGCATGTTGCTGATGATTGGATCTGAAAATCTAATCGCTGCAACAATTTTCACTGACGCCGATGGAGCGGACAGCGAAATCATTAATCCAGGCAATTGGGATAACGGCCTTCCAACCAACGACGGGACCAACCCCGGTACGATACCGACAGGGTTAGCCGCAACCGCTGATCTTGACCTTGATAGTCTCACCAGCAAAGAGATCACCCTCGAGGGGACCGCCACCCTTACTGGTCTCAACGTCAGAGTTGAAGATAGTACGATTACGCTGAAGGACGCGAGTTCTTATGCAACAACGGGCACCGTTGCTCTTGGACGTGATGCGTCGCCCGTTGGAGATACGGTGCTTAACATCATGGACTCCGCTTCGCTGAGCATGACGGCTGGTTTCAAAGTCGGGCTTCGTCAAAATGCGTTCCTCAATCAGTCGGGGGGCTCCGTCGTGGTGGCAACGGAGATCGACCTTGGAAACATGAACAATGGCGGCGTTGGCCTGTATACCATCTCGGGAGGAACCGTGACTGCCAATGACATCACCTTCCAGAATGGCAGCGCGTTTGACTTCACAGCAGGTAGTACTGGTGTCCTGACGATCCTAGGTGGTGGCAACGACTTCTCTTCCAATCTAGAAGCTTTCGTGACCAATGGCGATATTTCGCTTGGCGGGGCCACCTCTCCACTCAGTAACTTCCTGATCTCTTATGATGGACAAAGTACCTCCATTCAGTTGGCGGCTATTCCAGAGCCGTCAGCAGTAATCACGATGTTAGGTGCTGTTGGTACGTTGTACTGCGTTTCGCGCCGGCGGGTTGGATCGTAGGTCGCAGGTCGTAACGCTTAGGATTCTTATTCATCGACAGAACTTCTTGTTCAAGGGCAAAAAAGGTGGGACAATGAAAAAAACAATTCTTACTGTAGCTTGTAGCCTTAACCGCTAAGGCGATCCTGCTTCGTAAGGCAATAGTAGCCTGCCGGGGAATTGCCCCGGCAGGCTCTTTATTTCAGAAATTTAGCGAGCGAACTGAGCAGGCGGTTAGAGTCGCTGAACGTCCAAGGTGCTTTGGGCTGCGGTGGGAGTTGAGCCAGTAGTTTTCGCAGGAGAACCGACCGTCGCAGACTCAAGCGCATCTAGGAGAATTTGGCGGCGAGGCCCCTCTTGTAATAGCGAGCAGATACGGTCGATGAATCACAGAACGTCCGATTACGCCCTTGAGCGCATCGCGTCGCCTGCAGGAATATAGAGACGGGACGCCATCAGCCGGTTGCTTTGGCTTGTTCTAGGCACATCGCTGCGAACTCCGCGAGACCAAAATGTCGAAAGAATCGAATCGAGATCGGAAACAAGAGGCTGGTGATATCTCGCCTCATGACGAGCAGTCCAGCAAAGAGTTTGTCTGGTTTTTCACGAAGGACCGCCTGCGAATCTACTCGTTCATTTTTTCGATGCTACGGCATACGGCCGATGCCGAGGAGGTCTTTCAGCAATGCAGCATCACGCTGTGGAAGAAGTTCGGCGAATACGATCAGACACGAGATTTCAGTGCCTGGGCATGCAAGATCGCTTTCCATGAAGTGCAAAACTTTCGTCGCTTGGCCGTCAATCGGAGGGTTGTGTTCGACGACCGCCTCGTCCAGACCTTGGCCGACGAGCATATTGCTGCAATGAGCGACGATAGAGAACGCCTGGATCTCCTTGAGGAGTGCGTTACAAGCCTCCCAGACAGAGACCGTGAAATGCTAGTGCTCGCCTATCGTGATCGCATGCAAGCGGACGAGATCGCTCGAAAAGTGGATCGCGCCACGCAAACTATCTACAACAAACTGAGTGTGCTCCGTAATCGATTACTTGACTGCATGAATCGAAAGATGTCGGCAAGGTCCGCCATGTCGTCGGAGTAAACTAAAATGCAAAATGATCCAATGACATATGATCGCGCAAAATTCACTCAAATATTGGGTGAGTTGTGCAATGAAACACTGTCCGAGCAAGGTCATCACCGGCTCGCTGAAGTCTTGAAACGCTTTCCGGAAGCACGTCAGCTTTACCGCGAATACATGATGGTGCATGTCAAGTTAATGGACATGGCTTCGGTAGACTTACACTATGGGCAGCCCGAGCACTGTGGGCAGCCCGAGTTTTCGTTGCCAAGCGAAGACGAAAGTCAATCTCTAGGCGGCAGCTTATCCGCGGATGTAGACGACGGACCTGAGATTACTGGTGAACTAGGTCATCGGAGCGATTCAATCCGCTGGACATCCATCGCGGTGCTTTGGGCGCCGGTTCTTGCCGCGGCACTGCTGGTGTCGGTCTCCATGTCGGGCATGTATCCGCACTCCGTCTGGTCCGGTCTCTCCGATCAGTCGGCCGCGAACGATTCGGCGGCTGCTAAAGATCCTGAGGCAATTCCTACAGCGCCCGCCACGAATCTACCTTTCTATGTGGCTCAGATTACAGGTCTAACCAAAGATGTACGCTGGGGCAACGGATCGGCAAGCCGAGAGTTTCTCCTCCGCCTTCGCAGCGGCGACTATCTCGATATCGATAGCGGCGTGCTCGAACTCACTTATTATACCGGAGCGCAGGATCATCCTCAGGGGGCCCAGTGTCTATGTGCCGACCGGCTCCAGTTCAGGCAGGCTCTTGAGCGGTGAACTCACCGGCAATGTGTCCATCGGCGAGTTCATTCTCACAACCCCCACTGCCAAGGTTACCGATTTAGGCACTGAATTCGGGGTTAAGCTAGACGAGTCTGGGGGCACATCCGTCTGCGTGTTTGACGGTAAGGTTCGAGTAAATCAGCCCGCTCAGAATCAATCGCTAGATCAATCCGTCTTACTACTCGAAGGCATGGCGGCGCGAATAGATCGATTGCACGGCATTAAGCGCGAAGAAAATCTCAGCGCCAACCAATTTGTCCGCCAATTTCCACTTGCGTCGCACGAACAGGCGAACATCAGCCTCGTGAAGCTCTTCAATGGAATGCAAGGCAATCGATTTCGCCTCGCAGGAGTGGTAGCTCCCGATACAGGAGATTCGGATAGCCACCCGTGGCTTAGGGCCGATGGACCTGGCTATTGCAGCAGTCAAGGTTTCCAGCCCACTCACTGGCATCCGTTCGTCGATGGCGTTTTCGTTCCGGACGGAGCCGGTGTTGCGACGCAAATCGACTCGGCGGGGCACTCGGTAGACTTGCCTAGCACCACTGGACGAACCTGGGGGCCGTTGTGGTCGCGGTCTAGAGTCGACAACGCCACCGCAACCGGTTCGAGCGAAGATTACTGGGGCGCGGGCAGTCTCGAACAGGTCGCGGTTCGGCTGGAACAATGCAAAGACGGCATGATTGGATCTCACGCAAACGTTGGCGTGACATTCGATCTCGATGCGGTCAGAACCCATTTCGAGATATCGCCTACCGAGTTTACAACGAGTATCGCGAATCTTCACAGTGCCCGCAAAAGAAGCCCCCAGTGGGCTTCGAAATATCGATTCAACGCGGACTTACGTGTGTTCATTGATGGTGTCCTCCGTGGCAGCTGCATTGACTTTAGTGATCAGGACGGGGAACTATCGCTCACAATTGAACTATCTTCCCAAGACCGCTACTTGACGCTCGTTACCACAAACGCCGGCGAGGAAGAGCCACATTCCCCCGACTCGAATGACCATGTCGTGCTTATCGATCCCGTAATCACGGGCATCGACTTGTACTAGTGCAGCCGAGAGTACTGCGCTCTCAAACTGCCATGCAAAGGGGTAGCTCGGTTTAGCCCCACTCAGGCAAGAGCTCCCTCATCACAATTCGACGCCTCTTCTCTTCACACTCGGACGGATTGAAACAAATGACTATCAACTGCCCACGCCTGAAAGTAGGGTCATCCTGTCATGGATTGCAACGAGCTACCTGCTCTGCGCTGCTCTATTTGGTGATGACAACCACCGCACACGCTCAAGTAACCCCCGGGGTCGACCTTGAGTTCAACGCTTCGTTGAACCCGCTGAATGGGTCTGCACTCTGGTACCCGAATATCGACTTGCTCCCTTTCGCACCGACGATCGAGGCCCCAGAAGATACTTCCGTACCGCGTGAGTATGTCAATTTTGGTCAGGATCAGAGTTTTATCCCCGTAAACGATCCGAGCGTTCCCGGAATCACTGGTAGCTACAGCAAGGGCGGAACAGGTCGCGCCTGGAACGACGGCACGACGCAAGGCGCTGGTAATCAGGATACTCCGCATGGGTGGGCGGAGAATATAAACGATCCAGGTGAAGGCACGATTGGTCCCTGGGAGCAGGATGGGACGTTCGAGGTATGGTTCAAGCCCGACGGTTTGAGCAACGGGGAGCAATCAATTCTCGAGTGGGGAGGCGGTGGCCGGGGGGCGTACTTCAGCCTTGTCGACGACGAACTTTCCTTCTTCGTCAACGGCACTGGAGGCGGTACAACCAACAACGCGTTGTTGTCGACTACCCTGGAGAGTACTGGTTGGCATCAGATGGTCGGCACCTACCACAACCTACAAAGTGGCGCCAATGACGACGACTACATTTCACTGTATCTGAATGGTCAGTTCGTTGCCGATACATCGGCTACTCCGATCAGTATTGAAAGATGGAGCGGCGGTAATGCATGGGGTGTTGGTGAAATCGGCGCATCCAACAATCCGTTAGGGACGGAGAGGGCAAACGATGGTCCGCTTACGCTCGGTGCGTCGGACGCCGTTGACCGCATAGCGTTGGACGGTGAGATCGCAGTCGTCCGCTACTATAACGACGAGGCCTTGACGCCAGCCCAAGTGCTAGCGAACTACCAGGCGGTTGTCGGGACTGAGGCCGACTTCAATAGCGATGGCGTCGTGAGCATCGCAGACTATACAGTTTGGAGAGACAATCTTGGCAGCACTACGCAGCTTGCTAATGATGGTGGTCTTGGCACGCCAGTTGGAGCAGAACATTATGGCCTCTGGAAGTCCAACTTTGGCGTCAATGGCGGAGCCCTATCATCGCAAACTGCCATCTCTCAAGTGCCGGAAGCGGCAACTTCCACCATGCTGATGTTCGCGCTGCTATGTGTGGGCTATTGCTACCGCTCCGTTGCTTCCGAGCACCAGAATCGATGAGCATAAACATCCCTATCTATTCTACCTCTAACTCCAAAGACAAAGCATGAGCAAGCCTTCTGGTCAGGACTCGATAATCCGCGGCTTCACACTAGTTGAACTGTTGGTAGTGATTGCCATCATTGGCATCTTGGTGGCTCTGCTATTGCCGGCGGTGCAGTCGGCACGTGAATCTGCCCGCCGAATGCAGTGTGCAAATAATCTAAAGCAGGTTGGGCTGGCCTGCCAAACTTATCATTCGTCGAAGGGACAGTTTCCGCCCGGCGCAATGAGCCTTGGCGAGGGGGGATCGCCTAGAGCCCGAGCCGACTTCTATCAGACCGGTTGGACCATTGAGATTTTGCCTTACATCGAACAACAGGCACTGTATGACCTTTACGTCCGCGAAGGCGGGGGAGGATTCAACCCGATGAATCAGCAAGTCGTGCAGACCACAATTGATGGCTATATTTGCCCAACCGACAACACGGCAACGGGGCTACGCCAACCGTGGAAGTCAGGGGCTGAATCGAGCCTTCGCTGGGCACCATCCTCCTACAAGGGAGTGGCGGGAGCCCCGGCCGAAGTCGCCTCTCCTGTTGGTCTTGTTTGGTGGGATGCCGCGAGGTGGAGCGATAAGATTTTTCCCGCTAAGAAGTCCGACGAGTACAATCGTCGTGGTCCGCTCCATGTCGTGCATCCCGAGAAGGGGTTTCCCGCAGAGAAAATAGCACGCATTACCGACGGCAGTTCCAATACGGTGCTTGTTGGTGAGTACATGACAATAAGCGGGGACGACTTCCGCAGACCCGTCTGGGGGCTGTCCTACAGAAACTTCAGCTTGAGCCACACGATGTCGGAAGGGGCGTTGCGTCGACCAGATTTCGAGATCTGTGAAGCGGTGCTTGGCGGAAGCGGTTCTATTTACAGTTGCAAGCGTGCTTTTAGTAGCTTTCATGCCGGGGGAGTTATCAATTTCGCATTTTGCGATGGAAGCGTATCCGCGGTCCAGGACAATATCGATGGGTTCGTTTTCGAAGCGCTGGGCACGGTGAGTTTCCAAGAAACGTATTAGAAGCATGGCGGTAAGGTCCAATGATTTACACGAGTCCAGCGCGTTGGACATCCGCGACCTAAGCATAGCAGTAGCGGAAGGTACGGGACCTTTTGGGTCAACCTGGGTGACAGAGATCACTCTACCCAAAACCAACGGCTGGTGGCTCCGGTAAAGAATAGGAAGCTGCCCAACGGCATCGCAACTGTTGCGGACATTCGACCTTGCTGCCAGATTGGTGAAGTCTATTCGGAGTTTCCGGTGGACAATTTCTTTTACTATTCCGCGGTTCTAGCAAATCGTGAGTTTCGAAATCGATGGACATTATGCGTTCAATTACGACTGCATGCATCATCTTTCTTTCTTGCTGTTGCTATGGCAGCAATCGTCCCAACTTTGTCGTCCTGTTCGCGGACGACGGAGGATATGCCGATTTCGGTTTTCAGCCCAATGTACGGCCAGACATGGCGCGGCTGACACCACATATCGACAGCATCGCTGCGGCGGGTGCGATTTTCACTCAAGCCTATGTGACCGCCAGTGTCTGCTCCCCGTCCCGAGCTGGACTAATGACCGGCAGATACCAGCAGCGATTTGGACACGACGCGAATTTGCCGCCTGATTACCCCATGGGGCTTCCGCTTTCGGAAACCTTCGTAGCGGAGAGGCTGCAGTCCGCCGGGTACCATACTGGGCTCGTCGGAAAGTGGCACCTTGGCTACCCGAGGGCCTACCAGCCCACGCAACGAGGTTTCGACTACTTCCTCGGCCTCCTCCAGGGCTCCAGGAGTTACTTTCCCTACGAGACGCCCTCGGCGAACCGCGTACTTAGAAGGAATGACAAGCCACTTCCTGAGAAAGGCTATATTACGGATCGGCTAGGGGACGCTGCATGTGAGTATATTGCAGACCATAAGCGCGAGCCTTTCTTCCTCTTTGTCTCGTTCACCGCGCCGCACGGACCTCTCGAGCCGCGGGATGGCTACGAGCAAGAGGAGCGACTCCGGCATATCGAGAATAAGAAACGAAAAAAGTACGCTGGCTTGATCACGGCCCTGGACGACAACGTAGGAAAGATCCTAACCTCACTTGCGGAACACGGGATTGGCGAGAATACCCTAGTGATTTTCACCAACGACAATGGGGGGCCTGGCCCCAATAAAACGGGGGCTAGCAACTACCCACTGAAAGGCTTCAAGGGGTGCCTGGATGAAGGTGGAATCCGCGTGCCATGGGCCATGCGGCTACCCAATGTGATCCAGCCTGGCGTGGTAATGAATAATCCCGTGATAACGCTCGACATCATGCCCACGATATTGGACATTGCGGGAATCGATATTGATCCGCAGTGGCAGCTCGACGGGATCAGCTTAGCGCCGGTCTTGAACGACGCCAAAGCAAGATCCGCCGAACGCACGTTCTACTGGCGCCGCAACGGCCCCGGCGGCCCCATTGCGATACGCCACAAAGACTGGAAGCTAATCTATTCGCGAAAAGAACCAAATTACGCACCCGCACTTTACGATTTAGCCAAGGACAAATCCGAAGCGAATGACCTTGCGTCCGAGCGTCCCGAAGTCGTCACCGAATTAAAAGCAAAACTTGAGGCTTGGGAATCACAAATGACAAAGCCTCTTTGGAGCAGTGGCGCCGCAATTCCCGTTGCTGCCTCCATAGAATGAAGGCCCTAACGAAACGCAGTCTTCCGATACCAGTTTGCTCAAATATTCATCAAGGCTCCAAATTCGATGACTCTTAGATTCCGAATCCTAGTGCCCTTTGTCCTGCTTAGCATATGTTCCGGCTGCAACGACAGCCGATTCAAGATCGTGCCGGTGTCCGGTGTTGTAACAATCGATGGCAAGCCAATCGAAAGCGCCTTTGTTAGCTTCGATCCGCGCTCGACATCGGAAGATGGCATCGCAGGGCCGGGTTCATTCGGCCGAACCGACGCCGAAGGTCGTTACAAGCTAACCACCTATGACCGGCAAAACGGTGCCGTGCACGCAACTCACCGCGTGGCGATACGTACGATGATCGCAGAGGATGGGCCTGATGGAAATCCGAGAATCGTTCGCAGAGAACTCCTCCCCCCCAAGTTCCATCAGCGTTCCACGCTCACCTTCGAGGTGGAAGACGAGGGCACCGACCAGGCAAATTTTGACCTGAGCACGGAGTGAGGTGTAAATAGCAGCTGAAAATCAGAGCACCTGGCGGGGGGGAATGGCAAACGCAACACAGGCAATCGGCGCAGCCGTCAACAACTCGCCTTTTACTCGCTAACAGATCACGCTCGAAATTCCAATTCACGCTGAACCAAGACATAAGCGCAACCGATTACCCGGCGAATCAGTTCTTCATGCTGCATTTTTCGAGTCCTGTAGATCCTGCTAATCCAGTTAGCCTGTCATTCCTCCCAAGCACTCATCCAACGACGCGGCCAAATACTCCGCGTCGTGTTTGGTGATACACATCGGGGGCTTGATGCGGAGCGTGTTGCCGTACAGGCCGCCTTTGCCTAAGAGCACGCCACGAAGTTTCATCGCTTCGAGCACGTCGGCTGCCAGCGTGCTGGCAGGTTCTTTCGTGTCGCGATCCGTCACCAGTTCGACGCCCAGCATGAGGCCCATGCCGCGTACTTCGCCGATCGTTGGGTGCTTATCCTGGAGTTCGAGCAGGTGGTCCTTTAGGTAGTTGCCCACTTCGAGCGCGTTTTGTTGCAGGCCGTCTTCGTCGATTACTTCGAGTGTCGCCAGGCCCTGCGTCATGCTGATCGGATTGCCGCCAAACGTATTGAAGTGGATACGATTGGTCATCACTTCGGAAATCTCGGGCGTGGTCGTGAACGCGCCGAGCGGGATGCCGTTGCCGATGCCCTTGGCCATGGTCACGGCGTCGGGCACGACGTCCCAGTTCTGATGCGACCAGTAATGCGTGCCGGTGCGGCCAAAGCCACCCTGCACTTCGTCGGCAATGCAAATGCCGCCGTGCCGCCGGACGATGTCGTACACGATCTGGAAATATTCCTTGGGCGGAGTGACCGCCCCGCCGACACCCTGGATCGGCTCGCCGATGAAGCAGGCCACTTCACCCGGCGTTTGGTACTTGATGACCTCTTCGACATCGCGGGCGCACTTGAGGTCGCATGAGGGATACTCGAGTCCGTACGGACAGCGATAGCAGTAGCCGGCATGCGTGTGATGGATGCCGGGTGCCTGGTTCGATTTAAACTTCCACGTGCCATGCGCTGTTAGTCCCATGGTGGTCGCCGTGCCACCATGGTAACTGTTGCGGAGGGCAATCACTTCGGTATTGCCGGTGTGCTCGCGGGCGGAGAGGATGGCGACTTCGTTGGCTTCGCTTCCCGAGTTCGTAAAATAGCTCCGCGAAAGTCCTCGGGGCATCTTGCTGGCCAGCTTTTCGGCAAACTGCCCAATCGTGGGGTGCAGATAGATGGTGGTGGTGTGTTGCAATTGGCCCGTTTGTGCGCGGACCTTTTCCACCACTTTGGGGTGACAATGCCCAACGCTCACGGTGACGATGCCAGCGAACGCGTCGAGGTACCGCTTGCCCGCCTCGTCCCATACGTATTGCATCCGCCCTTCGACGATCATCAGCGGTTCGCGGTAGTAGGTAATCACGCCGGGCGAAACATACTGCTTGCGGAGGGCAATCACCTCATCCCGCGAAGGGCCCATGTAGGGCGATGGCGTGTGATGGACGACGGGCAGTTCGAGCTTCGTTTCGGTGTCCATGCTGCTGCTCATTATTAGACAGGATAACGGGATGGGCGGGATTTCCGGAATGGCTACTGTGAGGCTTGGGCTTCATGCGATAGGGAACTCACCTTCTTATAACTCCGACTCTTCATTTTGTCGTCCCTCTCTCCTTGCTTCCCTATCGTGATTGGGATGGGACCATCTTCCTGTCAATCAAGCCAATCCAGTTATCCTGTCATTCTACATCCACGTCGCCCGCTTCTGGTACCAGCACACCGGGAGGTTGGGCTAGTCCACGTTCTTCGCGGGTGCCGGGGATGAGATTATCGAGCAAGATGCCGAGGATCGCCGCGACCGCCATGCCGGTGGAGCCGATAGCGACCGCCAAATCACGAATCGCCGGGGGCATCCATTCAACGGCCTGTTTTCCCGTACTGTAGTCGCTGAAGTAAAACGCAACGCTAAGCCCCATGAACAGGGCAAAGCCGCCAACGAACAGGTTGCGGTCGCTGTTGAGGTCGGCCTTGGCGAACTGACGCACGCCAACTGCGGCAATCAAGCCGAACATCGTGCAGTACAGTCCACCGACCACTGGTTGGGGGATGGCCGAAGCGATGGCCCCAAATTTGCCAAACACGCCAAGCAGGATGAGCATCACTCCGCCAAGTTGGACCACGTAGCGACTGCCAACTTTCGTCAAACCCACGAGGCCAATATTCTCGGAGTAGCTCGTGCTGCTAAATCCCCCGAGCAGCCCCGTGACCGCGCATCCAACGCCTTCGAAGCCAATGCCCCGCGAGATTTCCGTCGGCGTCGGATCGCCACCCCCGGCCATGTTCTTACAGGCATGGTAGTCGCCAAAGGACTCGATCATGGAGGCCAGGTAGCCAGCCAGGACAGCGATGGTCGCGCTCATGGCAAATTGCGGCAGGCCCCAGGGCAGCAGCAACGTGTCGAAGCGTATCCACTCGGCGCGCTGGAACGCCGAGGCATCGACGTACGCTGCCTCGCCCAGCGTAAACACCCCTTGGTAGGAGAGCAGAGCGCAAGTGGTGACCACTACCACAATGGCAGTGAGCATGGGAAACAATCGGAGAAAGGCCACGTGCCTGGAGAGCACCAGGGAGAACAGCGCGATCAGCACCATCGTAGCCATGCTGACGGGCCAGTTGCTCGCCGCGACCGGAGCACCGAACTGATAGAGCGCCAAGCCAATGAGCATGATGACGGGACCCACGACCACCGGCGACAGCATCCGTCGCAGCGCGCCCATCAATCCCGTGAATCCCACGACCATCTCGAAAATGGATCCGAGCAGAACGGCGCCAGCAATGGACTGCATTCCCGCCGCGCCGGCGGTTTGCCATGCTGCGATCAGTGGATCGATTGTGCCGGGCAACAGGTTGCCATCGCGCGCGGGCGCCCAATCGATGGGCTGCTGCGTGTGGACATTGGCGATAATGGCACCGAATGCGGCGATGAACGAAAACGAAACCCCCTGAATAATCGGAAGCCGCGAGCCGAACGTGCTTTGCAATAGCGTGGCAACTCCGCTGCAGAGCATGACGCTTGAAATCAACAGCGCGGTGTTGTCGAGCTGCAGCTCGGTAAGCTCCGCTCGTAGACTAGCCGGCACGTCGCTGGGGAGCGGCCACAGCAGGGGGCCAAAGATTAGGGGCACCGCCACGGTGGAGCCAAACATGGTTAGCACATGCTGAGCGCCAAGCACCACCGCCCGGGCAAAGGGCGGCTTGTCGTCGAGGCCATAAATCATGGGCGAATGGGGCATGACAGTAGAGCACCTTGGGAGCGAGAACTTGTGGGCTCCATTCTCAAGACATGGGACCTGCGTGTAAATGCCGACCTGCGCACAACAGGCTCCACCTAACTCAGCCGTTCATGGTACACTGCTGGCATGATGAGCGATACAACACCAACCACGGCGACAGCGCCAGACGAATCGTCTCACGCACGAGATGGACGATTCGAAAGATCGCTAGCCATCCAGTAGGGTGGCCAATGGTTGAGCAGGAATCGACCATAGATGCAGTACCCAAGACTTGTAGCAACACGATGCAAAACTTATTGATCTACCCTCAGTTGTTCTTGACTTTCGCGCGGAACAGCTTGATCCGCGACATGACGTTTCGCACCAACTTCTTTATCGAAGTGGTGTCGAGCATCGGATGGATGGCCATGAACTTGGGCTTTTACCTGCTGGTGTACAGCTACACCAGTTCGATTGAAGGCTGGGGCAAGTACGAGTTTTTTGTGTTCATCGCGACAACCATGTTCATCAACAGCATTGTCCAGGCGCTGTTCATGCCCAACGCCCAGGAAATGAGCGAAATGGTACGTACGGGTGGGTTAGATTTCGCTTTGCTCAAGCCAATCGACACGCAGTTCTTGCTTTCGTTACGCAAGATCCATTGGTCGTCGCTCGGCAACTTCGTAGTGGCGATCGCCGTGCTCGTGTACGCGACGCGGCACATCGATCAGTCGCAGTTTACGTGGGTCCAGTACGTGCTCTATCCGTTCTACTTGGTGTGTGGCGTGATGATCCTTTACAGCATCATGATTTCGTTAGCCGCCACTAGCATTTGGCTCGGGCGCAACCAGTCGCTGTACGACTTTTGGTTTTACATTACCAACTTCTCACGTTACCCGTTGGAAATCTATACCGGCAACACTTTGGGCGTTGCGCTGCAAACGGTGTTCACGTTTATCATTCCTGTGCTGCTGGTGATTAACGTGCCGGCACGGATGATGGCCAAACCACTCACGATCCCTTACGCCCGCGTGGCCGCCTTCGCCTTGCTGGCTACGGTGGTATGTCTGATAGCGAGCCGCTGGATTTTCATACGGGCACTGGAAAGCTACCGCAGCGCCAGCAGTTACGCGCCGCTGTGTTGCCGCCTGTTAAGCGACCTATGCGGAAGCCGGCAGGTGGTAGAACGACTGCCAAGCGCGACACGTGCGATCCGCTGGATTTGGGCGCGTTCACTCCCCGATCACGGTCACGACAACGTACCGCTGCCGAGGCTTGATGTCGCACTCCAAGTGGATGATCTGCTGCCACGTACCGAGGAGGGGGCGACCTTCCGTGACGGGTACCGTGAGCGAGGGCCCCATCCAGGTTGCTTGCAGGTGCGAGTGGGCGTTGCCATCGCGCCAAGCCTGTTCGTGGCCATATTCGGTACTCGCGGGGATCAAACGGTCCAACAACTCGGGCAAATCGTTCGCCAGCCCCGGTTCGAATTCAATGGCAGCAATCACGCCGGTGCTGCCGACATTGAAAATATGCGCCGTGCCGGTTTGAATACTACTACGACCGACGGCCTGCGTGACACGATCGGTGATATCGTGCATGTCACGATGGCCCGTGGTTTCGAACTGAAAACGATCCTGAAAGACCATGAGGACTTTCCCATCTGGGAAGAAGTAGGAAGGCCGGCCGGTCGCCGGCAGTTGGTAACAAGCGACACTTAAGAACTATCGAGGATATTGAATGTTTCATTGCATCCAATTGGGATCTTTGCCTGCGCAGGTGCGTTGGCGTAACTTGTGCTTCATCGTCTATCTCGCCGCGCTCTGCCTGTCCGTATCCAACAGCACCATGGGCGCAGAATACCCCGCCACACGCCGAGTGGAACATAACGACAATTACCATGGCGTAACGGTGGCCGACCCCTATCGTTGGCTGGAAGCGGATGTCCGTGAATCGGACGAAGTGGCCGCCTGGGTCGAGGCGCAAAGCGAGTTCGCCCGGGAGCATCTCGACTCCATCCCGCAGCGTGAAGTATTTGCACGTCGCCTAGCCGAATTATACGACTATCCACGTTGGTCGACTCCCAGCCGAAAGGGGGGGAAGTTCTTCTATTTCAAGAACGATGGTTTACAGGACCAGGCGGTGCTGTACGTGGCGGAGTCGCCAAGCGACGAAGGCCGAGTACTCCTGGATCCCAACACCTGGAGCGACGACGGGACCGTGGCCCTTGCCAGCTATTCGGTGAGCGAGGACGGTAGCCTGCTCGCCTACGCCAAGAGCGAATCGGGCTCCGATTGGAAGACAATCCATGTCCTGGGAATCGATTCGGGCCAACTCCGCGACGATCACCTGGAGTGGGTGCGGTTCGGCGGCGTCGACTGGGACCACGATAATCAAGGCTTTTACTACGCCACTATCCCGAGCCGGAGGAGGGCGAGCAGTTTCAATCGCTGGCACTCCATCAAAAGGTGTTCCACCATCGCCTGGGAACGCCCCAGTCGCAAGATGAACTGGTGTACGAGCGACCTGAAGAGCCGGAGTGGACCTTCGGCACGACCGTTACCGACGACGGCCGGCATCTGGTGTTAACGATTTATCAGGGGACCGATCCACAGAATCAGGTGTGGGTCAAGCAACTCGGTGACAAACAGGCCGAATGGCGGCCGCTAGTGGATAACTTTGAGCACGAGTACGGCTACCTTGCCAACGACGGCAACCGGCTGTTCTTTCTCACCGACGAGGGGGCACCCCGCAAGCGGATTGCGGCCCTTGATGCCGACACACGGGGCGAGCCAACCGAGGTGGTACCGCAGCGCGATGCCACGTTGGTAGACGCCGATTTGGTCGGTGGCCGACTCATTGCACAGTACCTGAAAGATGTCCACTCCGACGTCGAGATGTTCGATCTCACCGGCCAATCGCTCGGCAAAGTGGGGCTGCCAGGAATTGGCTCAGCCAGCGGCTTCCATGGCCGCCGGGAGCACGAGGCGACGTACTTCACGTTCACCAATGCGGTAACACCCACGAGCATTTACCGGCTGGATATTCCTAGCGGTCAGGTCGAGATCCTCCGCCGCCCGACGATCGCCTTCGCTTCGGACGATTACGTCGTGCAGCAGATATTCTACCCGAGCAAGGATGGCACGAAGATTCCGCTGACCATCGCTCACCGTAAGGGGCTGAAGAAGAACGGCAACAACCCGACGCTGCTCTACGCCTATGGCGGATTCAATATTTCGATCACGCCGAACTTTTCGGTCGACTACGCCGCCTGGATGGAACAAGGGCGGCGTCTTGCGATGGCCAACCTCCGCGGCGGCGGCGAATACGGCGAAGCTTGGCACAAGCAGGCAAAGCTCGCAACAAGCAGAACGTGTTCGACGACTTCATTGCCGCCGCCGAGTGGCTGATCGAAAGTGGCTATACTTCGCGTCGAGCGACTGGCGATACACGGGCGGCAGCAACGGCGGGCTGCTGGTCGGCGCGGTGATGACTCAGCGGCCAGAGCTGTTCGGCGCCTGCCTGCCGGCGGTGGGCGTGCATGGACATGCTGCGATTCCACAAGTTCACGGCGGGCCGATTCTGGGTCGGACCGACTACGGCTCGGCCGACGAACCCGAGCAGTTCCCGGCTCTGCTACGCCTACTCACCCTACCACAACATGAAGCCTGGCACGGCGTACCCGGCCACCATGGTGACCACCGCCGACACGGACGACCGCGTGGTGCCGGTGCACAGCTTCAAGTTCGCCGCCGCGCTGCAAAACGCTCAAGCGGGCGACGCCCCCCTCTTGCTGCGAGTCGAGATCAAAGCGGGCCACGGCGCTGGCACGCCGGTCACAAAGCGGATCGAACAAGCGGCCGACATGCTAGGGTTCCTGGCCAGCGTGTTCGACATGAAGGTGAAAGCCGACTGAAGAGGTGCCCAAGAAGCAAACGGACGAGTGTCTACACCGTCCCCCGCGATACAAATGCAATGTTGCCGGCGATCCAGCAACGGAATGGCTCAAAGACGAGGCAGAAAGTCTGGTCGCGCAGCATTACGCCACATTCGTCCAGCCCCCATCTTGCCGCCGCCTCGTCATTGTCGATTACCG
This sequence comes from Lacipirellulaceae bacterium, assembly GCA_963753855.1. Taxonomy (GTDB): domain Bacteria; phylum Planctomycetota; class Planctomycetia; order Pirellulales; family Lacipirellulaceae; genus Aeoliella. Next base: position 67,707 of record CAVWDV010000001.1, read on the forward strand.
TATCGACAATGCTCGACTCGCCGTCGAAGTCTACAAGGTCGCCGACGCGAACCTCCTCGCCAGTCGTGTAAAGGATGTTCGTGATAGGCCTTCCAATAGCAATGTGGCTAACCAACCACCGACCGGAGTTCCTTGGGCAATGGGAACGAGACGCTCTCTTTGCGGGTCGTACGGACCTCCACCATCGCGCCATATTGGTCGCGTAAGAAGTCGAGGCACTCATCCACTACCACTTCAGGAGCACTGGCACCGGCGGTGACTAGCACCGTTTCGACCCCTTCGAGCCACTCGGCTTGAATGTCGTGAACGCCGTCAATCAAGTGGGCATCGATGTCTCTTTCGCGAGCGAGTTCGGCGAGTCGCTGGCTGTTCGAGCTGTTCTGGCTACCAAGAACCAGCACCAGTTCAGCCTCGTCGGAGAGGATCGACACTGCCTCCTGCCGATTTTGGGTGGCGTAGCAGATGTCGTCTTTGGGTGGACTGGCGATGTGCGGAAATCGCTCACGGAGCCGCTGGATGATACGATTGGCGTCGTCGACGCTCAACGTGGTTTGCGTCAAGTACGCTACCTTCAACTCGTCGGCCACTTCGAGCGTCGCCACGTCGGCGGGGGTCTCAACCAGCACGATTGCTTCGGGTGCTTCGCCCATGGTACCAACCACCTCGTCGTGACCCTCGTGCCCGATCAGAAAAATCGTGTAGCCTAGCTTGGCGTACTTAATTGCCTCTAGGTGCACCTTGGTAACCAGCGGGCAGGTAGCATCGATGGCGGTAAGCTGCCGCTCGCGGGCGGCCTGGCGCGTCGCGGGCGAGACACCATGCGCCGAGAACAGCAACGTTGTCGCCGCGTGGCACTTGCTCTAAGTCGATCAACAAATACCACGCCCTTGTCGCGAAATTGTGTTACCACGTACTTGTTGTGGACGATCTCGTGATAGACGTAAATTGGAGCCCCAAACGCTTTGAGGGCGAGATCCAACGAATCAATCGCCATGTTCACGCCCGCACAGAATCCACGGGGGCTGGCAAGAAGCACTTTCATGGGGCAGTCAGACGGTGGTGGGAGTGGAATGGAAAGCCGACCTTCCACCCCAGGATAACAGCCGCGTCTAGCATCTCCCAGTGCAGCCCGCCCACGAACAGTGCAGCCCGCCCACGAAATTCAGTTGGGCGGCTGGAACGGTTGCGTGTCGATCAACCGGTACTGTCGACGGTTGGCAGGCGAGTTACTGCGCCGTGGCAACGCGATGGCGCCCGCCGTGAGTTGCCACTAGGTCGGCCAGGTCGCCATCCAGTGCTTCGGCAAACTGACGGTACTCTTCCAAGCTCAACGTAACGGGTTGAAGCCACGCGCAGGGGTAGGCAGCGGGGTGGGGGGTGGCGCGGACATCGGGGCCTCCTCTGTGTTCCATTTAATCGGTGGGGGGACTCCGCAAAGGGCCGCTGCGGGGAGCAGCACACGGCCAAACGTTATCAACTAATACGAGGGACAGCCGCCAATTGTTCCTGGTTCACAGCAGATGGCGCGCCAAAGGATGCATACGCGTGAGGATTTCCGCAATCCTGAGCGGAATACCCGCATCGGATTCTATGCCGTTTCGTCCGGTAAGAAGCCCTATTCGAATCTGCCGCTGAGCAGCAACCCAATGGCCGATGCAAAGCCCCCTCGATTAGCGCCGATCTTGGGTGCGGCCGATTGCTTCCGCTGCCGCGAGCATGCGCGTTGCCATGTGAGCGTACGATCGTGCGGCTGGTACTACCCGAGTCGCTGCAGCGTTTGATCAATTCGGGCAAGCACGTGGTCTTTCCCTAGGATGGCAAGCGTCTCGAACATGCCAAAGCCCACCGCTTTACCTGTGACAGCGATACGTAGCGCGTGGATGATCTGACCAATCTTGATGTCACGCTTGGCAACGAACGCATGCAGCAGCTTCTCGAGTGGCTCGGCATCGAAAGACTCCGCGGCGGCAAGCTCCTCGCGAAATGCCGTGAGCAACTCGACGGAGTCTTCCGGCTTAACGAGGCGTTTCTCGAACGCCTTCTCGTCGTAGACCATCTGATCGTCGGCGGTGAAGAAATCATCGAACTCGAGGATGTCGCCGAATACGGTAATACGGTCGCCAGCAGCCGCGACGATCTGAGAAACGCGGTCGGCCACGTCGCAAGGTGGCGGGTCGGCGATCAGGCCGGCCCGCTTCAGAAAGCGGACCGCGGCGGCCACCTTCTGCTTGATCGGCAGTTGGTTCATCGCCCGCTGCTGAAAGGCGAGCAGTTTCTGGGCATCGAAACTCGCCGGGGCGCGATTGACCCGTTCCAGCGAGAAGTGCTCAAGCATTGCCTCTCGATTAAATTCCTCGGTCGAGTCATCCAGCGACCAGCCCAGTAGCAGCAGGTAATTCAAAACGGCGTCGGGCAGGAAACCGACTTGCTCGTAGAAGTCGACAATCACCGGATTGAACGTTTCCGCCGCGGTCTCCAGCCCCAGCCGCTCCGCGATCGCTTGCCCGCGGGCGTTGAGTGCGGCAAAGTCGCGATTCTTCAGGTACTTCTCCAGCTTGCGTTTACTCAGCTTATTCTTGCTGCCCGGCTCGGCGACGAACGGCACGTGCGCAAACTCTGGCGGCTGGTACCCCAATTTTTGGGCGATGAACACCTGCCGAGGCGTGTTCGATAGGTGCTCTTCGGCGCGAATGACATGCGTGACTTGCATGTCGTGATCATCGACCACGGTGGCCAGATGGTAGAGACACGATCCATCCGCTCGCTGCACAACGTGGTCCTGCTCGCGGCTCCAGTCGAACTTCACGGTGCCACGGACCAGGTCGTGGAGTTCGAGCGTGCCCTTGCTCGGCATCTTGAGCCGGACAACCGCCACGCGGCCTTCCGCCTCAAACGCCTTGGCGGCCTCCGGTGTCTCGGCCATCCAGCGGCGGCTGTACTTGAAAGGGACGCCCGCTGCCTGGGCGGCTTCCCGCTCAGCCGCTATTTCGTCGGCGGTGGCAAAATCGCGGTAGGCTGCCCCGCTCTCTAACAACTTATCGACGGCGGCCTGGTACTTCTCATTGCGCTGCGATTGAAAGTAGGGGGCATGGGGCCCGTTGACATGTGGGCCTTCATCCCAATCGAGCCCCAGCCAGCGAAAGCCGTGTAGGATTGGTTCGAGCGCCGCCTCCACGTTGCGAACCTGGTCGGTATCGTCAATCCGCAACAAGAACTGCCCTGCCCTGCCCTTGGCAAACAGCCAGTTGAACAGCGCCGTGCGGACGCCGCCAATGTGAAGGTAGCCGGTAGGACTAGGTGCGAAGCGTGTACGGACCGACATAAGAAACCTGCACGACGGTGGCTTGAAACTGCTGAAACGAAAACGCAGCACGCAGTTTAGCGGATGGTCGCGCCAGGTCGAAGGTAGCCACCAAGCCCCCGCCGGAGAGCACAAGCCCTCCGGCGGATCGCGAGCATGAATAGGGCATAGCGCCTAAGCAGCGCGGCGGGTGGTCTTCTGTTGCCGCAACCGCTTTCGTTCGCTTTTACTGAGCTTTCGCGGCGATCCCTCGTCGTCGTAGTTCTCGGCATAGCCGTCGCTTCCGTCGGTCCAGCGAGCTTCTTCTGGCTCGCTTTGATCGGCGACCTTAGCGGGCTTCGCCTTGCGACCGGCGGTTTGGCTATCGGAAGCGATCTCCGAATCCTGGTCGTCAGCTGCCTTGGCTTTCGTGGCGGCGGTTCCTTTGGCAATCTTCACTTCGGCAGGACGCGACTTCTGTGGTTTCACCGCGACGCCCGCTGCAACATCGGCACGTAAGAACCGCATGTAGCCCACGAGTGAGGCAGCGACGAACCAATAGCACGTCACCTGCGCGAGTTTGGCAACCACAGTGGATGAAGCCCCGCCGATTCCGGCCATTGGTCCTACGATGGCGACGCCACCAGCGACGATGGCAACCAAAAGCGTCGCGAGCGCCCACTTGCTCTCTTTCACATCCAGCAGAACCCGCAGTCCCACCCAGCCAAACAATACGACACCAGCACCCAGCCACCACTCGGCCCCACCGGACATGAGCTCGATGCCCGTCGCTTTCGAGAGGGCAGCCCCGGCGACCGAATGCAGGTTGGTCACCGCGTCGATACTCAGCAAGAGGGCGGCCGCAATAGCGCCCCGCCAAAAGCGGTGACCACCACGATAATCATCCACGCGGCGGCGGCGAACGGCCAGAATCATGATCGACAAGATCGCAACCACTAACATGGTTGCCGATGCCAGCCACGTGGCGAGCGAAGTCGGCCGCGCGGCATCGAACAACATTTGCGTGGATTCGCCCAAATGAGCGGCAATCACGCCGTTGTACTCGTGGAGCGCAGCGAGTGCTACAACACTTGCCACTCCAGCTACCAGCAAACCGGCTGGTGCGAGCCCACCGCTGGGGAAATGACGCCGAGCAAGCGCATCGCCTAAGCTGCCTTCATCAAAGGCATAGCGACGGCCTTCACCCCCTTCGGCATCGTTGGTTGAATCGGGTGAGTAGGCGGACATTTCGCGGGAGGCACTCAGTACTTCTTCCTGCAGAATGCGACGTCGACGTCCCTGTCGGGCACCGCTCATAAGTTCGGTTCCTGGATAGCGTTTGTGGGGGGATGCAAAACAGCAGGTCCAACGGTTGGACCGTGGACATCAATTTGCGCCATGGCGTAACACGCGCCCGCCCGCGCCGACTTCGACAACGAACTCGGCGAACAATCCAACAGATTGAGTGCAAGCGGCGCGAACGTCCCTGGCCGGGCGACCTGCCTCAATGCACTTCGACAGAATCGCTACGACAGAATCACCCCGCGCGTCTGAAGTTCTCCCTGCGCGATCGTGCTGAGTAGGTAAGCCGTAGGGACTAGGCGGGCCTCCGGTGCGTAGCGGGCGTTCCAGCCGCACCTTACCCGCACGGGTAGCAATCGGGCTAGAACTCCCGCACCTTTTGCTTTGGCTCTCAGAGTAACCTAAGGTTTTCGTGGAAAACACTACCTTCGGGCGTTCCAGGCGGTCGTCCCAACATGGAGTGCCATTCCGCCGCATCCCTTGCCCCTCAGCCCCTGCCGCCAGCGACTCGCAGCCAAGCTATCCATGCCCGACCTCATTCCGCAGCCCGCCCCCCACGATCCGTTCGCACCGAAGGTCGTCGCCAACGAGGCCGGCGAGTCGGTCGCTCATGAGCAGGACTCGCGCCGTGTGGCCGAGCAGCTTGCAAAGCTAGTAGAGGCCGCGAGCGAGGATGGCTTGATGGATCCCACAACCAGTCCGAAGGATCGAAAATTCGAAAAACAATTGGTCAAGGCACGACTCGGTTCCGCCGCAGGTCTGTTTGCCGCCACGCGGTGCAAGCATCCCGCTACGGCGCAACACTGTTTGCGTGTAGCGCTGGTTTGCAGCGGCTGGTCGGCGGCCGCGAAACTCAGCGACGACGACCGCAATACGCTCGAAGTCGCTGCGATACTGCACGACATTGGCAAGATTGGCGTACCCGACTCCATACTCTCGAAACCGGGTCGGCTGATGGAGACCGAGTTGGCCACCATGGCCACGAGCCGACCGTTGGCCGTCGATGTCCTCAGTGCGGCCGGGCGCCGCAAGAGGTGATCGACACCGTGCTGACGGCCACGGCGTGGTTCGATGGCTCGAACCCCGATCTGCCGCTTGCCGGCGAGCAAATTCCGGCGACCGCCCGGATGCTGGCGATCGTCGATGCGTTCGACTCGATGACTACCGACCATGTCTATCGCCGGGCACGGTCGCGTGAACGCGCCGTCGCGGAACTATTCGACTACGCTGGGCGGCAATTCGACCCCGAACTGGTGAAGTCGTTTAGTGACGTCGTGAACCACGATCAACGTGTGCTGACCGCTCAGGTGGCGAGTCGCTGGCTTTCCGACCTGGCAGGCGACACGGCCAACGATTGGACGCCCGGCTGCCCCACCACGGTGGACCGCCGGCCCGGCGATCGACGCCTGCGTGGCAGCAACGCGCTATTCGAGCAAAAAATGGTCGATAACATGCACGATGGCGTCGTGTTTGTCGATACCCATCGGCGAATCTTCCTGTGGAATACCGGGGCCGAACGCCTGACGGGCATTGCCGGTTCCGCCGCATGCGGGAAGACGTTCGAGCCCTCCTTGCTGCAAATGTCGACTACCAGCGGCAGCCTCGTGTCCGACGCGAATTGCCCGATCTTCAAGTGCCTGAGAGGGGGCGTTCAAACGCTCCAACGCTTCGGCGTACTCGGTCGGAGCGGCCGTCACGTTACCATTGATGTGCATGTGGTGCCGGTCCAAGACGACGAGGGTCAGCCGTGCGGTGCGACCGTGCTGCTACAAGATGTCTCGAGCGAGACGACGCTCGAAGAACGTTGCCAGGCCTTGCATACTCAGACCACCAAGGACGCGCTGACGCAGGTGGCCAACCGTGCTGAATTCGATCGGATGCTGAGCCTGTTTGTCGAGGCACATCAGGAGACCGAACTTACGTGTAGCCTGATTATGGCCGACATCGACCATTTCAAGTTCATCAACGACAACTTCGGTCATCCGGCGGGCGACGAAGCGATTGTTACTTTCGCCTCGTTGCTCAAATCGATGTGTCGCTCAGGCGATTTGGTCGCGCGCTACGGCGGCGAGGAGTTTGCCGTGCTGTGTGCCGACTGCGATAACGCCACCGCCGCGGCCCGGGCCGAAGCGATGCGAAAGAAACTGGCGGAAACGCCGCACCAACAGTTGGCTAACCATACTGTTACGGCCAGCTTCGGTGTCACCGAACTGCAGCAGGGCGATACGCCCGAATCGATGCTCCGCCGGTCGGACCGGGCGCTACTTCAAGCCAAGGACCAGGGGCGTAACCAAGTGGTGCAATTAGGTAATGGCATGATCGAAGAAGAAGTCAAAAGTGGCTGGTTTCTATTCAAGCCTTGGAAGGGTGGCGCCCTGGTCGACGTGCGCTTGGTGACCAACGTACCAATCGAGCTGGCCATCGAAAAGTTGCGCGGATTCATCTCCGACCGCGAAGCTCGCATCCTCCGCGTGACCGAAGATGAAGTCAGCCTAGAGGTCAACGAAGTGGCCGCCCACAAAGGTGGCACCCAGGCGATGACCTTCGTCATCGATGTCGCCTTTGGTCAGGAGCGTGAGTCCAAGGCTAACACCTCGGGATTTGCCGCAGGCGAATACGTGTACACCGTGGTCAACGCCAAGATTCGCCCCAAGCGCGAGCGAGATCGTCGAAAGGGACAAGTGGCCGAACGAGCCCGGTTGCTGCTGGGTAGCCTAAAGAGCTACCTCATGGCCAAGGAAAACTTGACGGAACCCAAACCGGCTACCGCCGACTAGGGCTATACAACTGGAAGCTCAATTCCCTCAACCATTACTGAAGACCTGCGATGCAAACTTTCGGACACACCACCAACACCCAACCGGTCGCACGCCCACTGGTAGCCAAGGTACTCGACGAAGCGTTCGCCGACCTGCCAGATATTGCCACGCGGATCGATGCCGCCGAACCAACCGTCCTGGCTGGCAAGTACGTTGCGGAAACCGACCGATTAGTTACCAAAATCGGTGAGCAAATGAAGTCACTCCACCAACAGCAAGCCCGCCTGGCACGCTTGCTTCGCGATCTGAACGTTACTTGCGATCGCTAAATCTGGTTATTCGCTCGGCGAACGCGCGCTAATTTGCCCCTAGTCAGCCCCGCGCTTTCTCACGCCGGCCCTCCTCATTGTCGCTTGGCAGCGATCGGGTTATCCTGTCTGGTAGTCCGCAGCTGGCAGCGAGAATTTGGGTGGAACACGGCTTTCGCCCTCGCTTTGAGCCCCATTTCGTGGTGCTCCCAGGTTGTTGGATGCCCCCGCGGTCGTGCGGCGACCAGCAACTGCTGCGATTGTGAATAGAGAAACCTTTCAATCACCGGCACCAAACAAAGGAGTTTTCGACCATGTCCTACACGCTTCCCGACCTACCTTATGCGTTCGACGCGCTCGAACCGCACATCGACGCCAAGACCATGGAAATTCACCACGACAAGCATCACAACGCCTACGTCACCAAGGTGAACGATGCTTTAGCGTCCGCCGGCGTTGCCGATATGCCGATTGAAGAACTCTGCGCAAACCTTGTTAGCGTGCCGGAGAGCGTCCGTGGTGCGGTTCGTAACAACGGCGGCGGTCATGCCAATCACTCGTTGTTTTGGACCGTCATGAGCCCTCAGGGAGGTGGCACGCCATCGGGCGGCTTGGCGGCTGCCATCGACAGCGAACTCGGCGGATTCGACAAGTTCAAAGAAGCATTTGCCAATGCCGCTGCTACGCGATTTGGCAGCGGCTGGGCGTGGCTGAGCGTTGACGGGGGCAAGCTAATCGTTGAAAGCACCCCCAACCAGGATAACCCCTGGATGGAAGGTCGCACCCCCATTCTTGGTCTCGACGTTTGGGAGCACGCCTACTACCTGCACTACCAGAACCGCCGCCCCGATTATATCGCCGCCTTCTGGAGCGTGGTCGACTGGAATGCCGTGGCCGGGCGTTACGCAGACGCTAAGTAGCGAGCGCAGCTGGCTAGCAACGCTGGCAGTCGCTAGCACTGCTAGTTGCATCATTGGATCCTATGCACTTGGTACCGAGCAGGACTGCGCGGCGCTGGGTAAGCCACTACGGGCTGCACGCAGACCGAATTTGACCGAATAATCGCCGTTGACGCACTTAGTCGTCGTCCTATAATCGCCGCGCGCTGCCAGTCAGCGTTGCGGCGTTTTTCATCGACTTTCGGGAAAAACAAGACTCTTCTGGAGGCGCGACGCACTGGTTGCCGAATTTTCCTACTGGACCACCTAAGTAGTTTGTAAGTCTTTGGGGACAACGCAACCTACCAATCCATAATCGACGCACCCGCTCGCTGCAATCAATCGAAGGCATGGAAGCCATGAATACGATCAAATCTCCACTTGTTGCCGTTCTGTTCGTCGCACTTGCTGTGAGCACCGGTTGCCAATCTGCTGGTTCGCGAATGGTGTGGTGGAAACCCACGACCTATTTCAACCGTGGAACCGATCCCGTGACGGCGGTGGCCGACTCCGTTCCCGCATTACCCTCAGCACAGTTTGCCGCCAGCAAAGATTCCGGCGCCCCTCTGGCCGGCGTTTCGGCGTCCCCACCCACAACAGCAGCGTCCACAAGTGTCGACACGGTCGCTTCCGCTCCCGCAGCGGACTACTCGATGTTCCCGTCGACACCGCCTACTTCGGTCACCGCGCCACCCAGCTCGCCGACACCCGGTGCGATTGCGCCGCAGGCGGGACCGTACTCAGCTATTGCAACAGCCGCGGCGAATCCAGGGACGCCGAGTCCAGGCACGTTGCCCCCCACAGCATCACCCTTGAGCACCACTCCGATCGCTTCGGCGACCACCCCAACGCCGCCGTTGGTCGCATCCGCCGGCGTGCCAGCCGCTGCGACTGCGGCACCAGCGACCACCAGTTCGGCAGGTCGCTACGAGCCGTTCGCCACCGGTTCGGCCACAAGTACTGCGACAGTCAACGAGCAGTACGATCGCTACAGCACGCCGGCAAGAAGCACGGCAATGGCAAGCAACGCACCAGTTGCATCAATGCCGAGCAGTACGGCAGCAAACAGTACGAACCCAAGTGTTGCGTCGGCGGGCGGGCCTGAGAGTGTTGATTCGTTCAATCCATACTCGCGATACTCTTCTGTGTCGACAACCATGGCTTCAACGAGTTCTCCCTCCACACCACCGGCATCCGCACCCGCAACTGCACCACCCGTTGCAGCTTCGGTCGCTAACACAACCACTCAGGCCATCGCATCGGTGGATCTACCGACTACGCCAGGCGGATATCGCCCCGGCGGAACCAGCACCTATCCCACAAGCCAAGCCTCGGCCGTCAACGTGGCCACCAGGCCCGCTAGCGATGCGGCCGCCACGCCGAGCAACGCGTCCCCTAGCGGCACCACTACTCCATCGGCCTACGGCCGATATCAGTAACCTATGGCGCTACACGCGGCCCGTGGAGCGACCTCCGGATCGCGGGCGCAAGCTGCAATGATCAAGAAAGGCCACATTCGCCCGCGCGGGCGAATGTGGCCTTTCGCAATGTTTATGCGTTCTTAAGTCGGTTGAGCTATGTTACCAGCCAAGCACCATGTTCGACTCGATGACCTTGCGGGCCTGCTCGAGGTCGACGCCTGTCTCGTGCATGTAGAGCCGAATCGCGTGTACTTTGTCGCCAGCCGCTTTGCTCAGGCAATCCCGCGCCGTGTGACAAATATCGACCTCTTCGGCAATGCCAAGGGCACCCTTCGAGATAACCCACGTATCGCGTGGGCGCTTGGTCATGCGGATGACACTTTCCGAGGGATACGCGTCGCTCACGACGACCGATGCAGCGTCCGCATCCGAGGCCCAAGTGATGATGATGTGATTGTCCGTCTCGACTTCGAACAAGGGCATGGGTCATTCCTTTCCAAATGGAGGGTCGCTCAAACGACCCCTTATGTGAGTGGCACTTCGCCTGTGTTATGCTTTGGTTTCTGGCCAACGTCAACCGAGCCGCCGCCGGCCAATTCTTGATATCCCGTTATGTTAAGGAATCACACCCGGGTGGGTCAACGAACCACCCCCATTTCTGGCGGTGGCGACTGCAATGTAACGCTAGTTCTCGGGGTTTTCTCGCATTTTTTAACATTTGCGGGGCCCTTCCTGTGGGCCACCACCCCCTGCCCTTCCCCGCAACGGCCCTTGATTGGTCCGATTTGTTTGATGTTCTGCCCCGCCGGGCGGTATACTTGCCAACGCTTCTCTGTACGGCATTTTCAACCATGGGGGCGACCGTGATGCGTTACCTTCGACTCAACCTCCGCGTGCTGACTGACTCCGTTCGCCTGGCGGCACTCGCAATCTGCCTGCCAACGCTCACTGCCTACGCTCAGCCAGCGGGACTCGTGCCGGGCGATACCTACCACTTGGCATTCGTTACCAGCACCCGCTCCCTACTCAGTAGCAACACCTTGGTGCCCCCCACCAATAGTACCTTGCAGTGGGGTGGGCTTGGTGCTGCCGACTGGGTCGCCACATGGCACGCCCAGGCGGGAAATATTTCCGCCCGCAATTTTGCTCTCTCGGCCAACGAATTCGTAACAGGCGACGCGAATCTCGCCTGGGATTCCGATGGCGGCGCTACACACTGGCAGGCAATCTTGTCCGATGCATCTATGCCCGCCACCACTCGGCTCGCCATCGTCGCCCCCATTTACAACATGCAAGGGGAGTTGGTCGCCAACGACGCGTCGGACCTGTTTGACGGCGCGATCGCCGCGCCGATTCGTTATACGGAACTTGGCAACTCAATTAGCAGTAACTTCCAAGTGTGGACCGGTACCCAATCCAATGGCATCTGGTCGGGTGCAAGTGCTGGGGCGTGGGACGACCCCAGCGGATCGGTGCTCGCCACGGTGGGCAGCGCAACAAACATCGCTGCGGCTTGGACCGATAACGGCGAAGTACCAAGCAACCAGTTAGCCCGGCTGTACGCTCTTTCGCCGGTCTTTACGGTTCCGCTCGGTGGCGACTTCAACAACGATGGTACGGTAAACATCGCCGACTACACCGTGTGGCGTGATAACCTTGGTGCGATAAACGAGAGTTCGCTGAACGGTAACGGCAGCTTCTCCGGCGGAGTCGACCAAGCCGACTACGAACTTTGGAGGCAAAACTTCGGTCTCCGTCTACCCACCAACGGTGTCAACTTCCAATCAACGCCCGTACCCGAGCCAACAACCTTCGCAAGCTGCGTCGCGCTCGGCGCGTTGCTGCTAGCCAGGGGCTGCCGGCCATAGCGAGGGCAACCGCACGAAGCCATAGAATATCGCATGCACAACACCTAGTTGTATCTATTCGGGTACGGGTAAATACCGTGGCATTCTTCAATGGGTCCGCCCGATCGCAATCGCCACTTGTTGGCGATTGGCCGCTCGAGAGGACTGCGGTCACGATTGAGGCCCAAGCGGGGGGCTGTAGGCCGGTGCCATCGAAGCTGTAATCGCCGGCCACGGCGAGTTTCGCCTCAGCAGTTGTTAACAGCGGTTGAAAGTAAGATCACCCGGCGGTGTGATTTTCCACCGCTGTTTACACCCGGTGCAATGTCTTCGTATTAATCCGCTGAGTTCATAGTCAGCCGGTCAGCAAGACTTGGCCTCGACGAGCAACCAGCCGTAGGTGGCACGCCCAAGCGGTAAGTTTGCGCGATTCGGTTTGCTGTTGCGGATTTCCCCCCGCCAGGCGCTCTGATCTTCAGCTGCTGTTTGTAGGTTACCAGAGCACCTGATTTGCTCCCCCAACCGACGGTCTCCAACTGCTACCAAACAGCCTCCTCAGCAACAAGACGCGGAATGCACCCGCGGGCGTGATGGGGGTTTGCTATTGACGTCAGCCATCACTCGCCGGGACGATGTGCCTCGCCCTGTCCGACGTCTCCCGTCTAGACCGCTGAATCGTGCATGAAGTCAGACCCGCCCCATTACGGACCGCACGGCTCGCGCGGCTTCTTAAGGAATGCGGCCCGGGTTGCTGCCGGGCATGTGGCAGGGTACAGCGTTGTGCTCGCCGTCTCGCCGCTGCTGGCTCGCATGTACGGCCCGGAGGCATTCGGGCTGTTTGCCGTTTACGTGCTAGCGGTGAGTTGCTTGGCCGTGATCGGTCAGTTGCGTCTAGACCAGGCTCTGCCCATGGCCGAGAGCACGCGAGCGGCTGCGGTGCTCGCTCAACTAGCAATCGCCTCGACCTGCATTCTGGCAGGCATGCTGCTTATGCTTGCATGGGTATGGGAGCAGTCGCAAATCCTGTTGGGCGGAGTTTCCCTGCCCGAGCTTTGGGCTCCCTTGCTAGCGGTTGGCGTGGTCTGCGTGGCGATCTATCAGTTGGTGGCCGCTTGGCAGCTAAGAACCAACGCCTACCACGACCTCGCCGGCATGCGGGTCGTATTCGCATTCACCATGGCAGCGACGCAACTTGCCATCCCGATGGTGGGTGGATCGCGGATGCTTGGGTTGCCGGCTGGCCAAGCCGTTGGATTCGCTGCCGGAGCGCTGTTTGGTGCCTGGAGAATTGGTCACCGTAGCCCCACGCTTGAGTGGCGGTTGCTCGTGCAGGGCCGAAGAACTGCGTGGCATTATCGCCAGTTTGCCGTGTTCGGAATGCCTGCGGCGCTATTGTCGCAATTGGGTATCCACGCCCCGACCCTAATTCTCGCCGTGTGCTACGATCTTGAAGTTGCCGGCATGTTTGCCCTCGCCCAGCGTGTATTCATCACGCCATTGACGCTCCTCACCAATTCGTTTTCCCGCGTATTCTTTGCTGAGGCGACACGTCAACCAAACGAGGAAGCATTTCAAGACTTGTTTCGTACAACGCTGCGAAACGGCGTACTGCTGGCGTCCCTGCCGGTAACTCTCATCGCCCTGTTTTCACCGTCCTGGTTTGGTTTCCTGTTCGGTAGCGAGTGGGCTTCGGCGGGGTGGACTTGTACGTTGCTTGCGCCCATGGTGGCTGCCTTGGCCATATCGCAAATTGTGACTCCTGTATTCGATCTGACCGGCCGGCAAAGGCAACGTCTCAGCCTGGAAGCACTGTGTACTTCGCTCATTGCAGGTGGGCTCGTCGCCGCCGCGTTGGCGGGCTGGCCATCCTTCTGGGCGATTGGTCTTGGCGCCGCCGGCGGAACTCTTGGCTACACCCTGCTAGTACTGGTAGCGAGGCGATACGCCGCCCAGTTTGGCTATGGACCCGCCGCCTCGACTCACAAATCGAGGCTAGCTGCTTGAACTTCAGTTCGTCTTGCAATACTCCGCAACGATTGTCTAGGCTTGCCGCCCCTGTGTCATTACCGCTACCAGTTATTCGCTTGATGAATCCCACCGCTTGCCCTACTCGCCCACTTGTGCTGCACCCGGCGTTCGTGCTTGGGAGCCTTGTATCGCTTTACTTTCTGGTCGGACGCTGGACGTTTGCAAGATTGGAAGGCGACTACGGAGAAGTTTCGCTAATTGAGCAGCCACGTGTTTGGGTGATCGCCGCAATTGCGACTGATCGCCGGAGTTATGTTTTGTGCGTTACGCGAGCGCGGATTGAGCGAGCTTCGGTCGGTCGACATCGCCTTGATCGCCTGGATGATGTACATGTTGATCACGGCGCTGTGGGCGCACGGATGCGGAGCTTGCGACCGAGAAAGCGATTGAAGTCGTCATGCTGCTTAGCGTGGCCTTATCCATCGCGCTGACGCGTTCGCCGGCGACAGAGGGGAAGGCGATGCTCGGCTTCTGGTATACGCTGGTTGCCCTTGGGGCAGCCATGGGGCTGGTGGCCCTGTACATGAGCACGGGTGGCCGAGTGTTTACTCCAACCGGCGGCCCCAATATTTTCGGCCGCAACATGGGGCTGGTTGGTGTGGGAGCGCTCTTGCTCGCAACGCGACAACTTCGCCATCGCGCGGCTGGCGCTCTATGTGATTGTGGTCTTGTCGGCCATGTGGGTGGTTCTGTGTGGCTCCCGCGGAGCGCTGCTCGCCACCGGCGTGGCGGGCGTCGCACTTCTGTTTTCGGCGAGAGCTCGGATAACCACCAAGTTGCTAGCGGTCGGCGGGTTCAGTGCCGCGAGCGTCCTGCTTTTCCTCAATACGCAATCAGGGCGCACGGCCATCGACGTGTTCTGCCACCGGATATTGCACCAAACGGTCGAGCAGCGATACACGTCCTCTCGAGACGATCTCTTTACACTAGCCTTCGAACTTGGGCTTCAGCGACCAGTTGCGGGATGGGGGCTTGGTGGCTTTCGTGCGAATAGTTGGACCTATCCGCATAACCTCTTCCTGGAAACGTTCGCGGAAGGAGGATTGATCGGAATAGCGCTCCTCGCCATTGTGTTTTGGACATGGTGGCGGAGTGTGAAACGCAGCCGCCAGCCATTGCCTGGAACGACGCTTGCTGCGTTATTCCTGATGGTGACCTCAGCATGCTTTAGCGGCAATTTCTATGATAGTCGGGGAGTCTTTCTCTTGCTTGCCCTTTCCATCGAACCGCTAGCATCCGCCAATTTCAAGCCTGCCACCGCTCGCCCGATCCACCGCAACGCCCATGCCGCTCGGATTGCCAATACGCGTGGCTTGAATTCGCTACGTGCGAGTTGATCTGCGAAGAATCACTGGCGTCATGGGGCGGCCAGCGGGCGAGGCGAACCGCTCTTGGCCGGATGTTCACATCCCCTATGTTCCGCAAGTTAAGGCTAGCTGCGCGAATACCCGCCCGCAGTTCGATTCCCAAGTACATCATGAACATCTGGCTGCTACACGTTGGCGAAGAGTTACCCGTGGACGAAAATCCGCGACTCTTTCGTTATGGCTACCTGGCTGAAGAACTGGCCCGGCGGGGGCACCAGATCTTGCGGTGGGCCCCCACCTTTCAGCATGCTCGCAAGGTCCAGCGATTTGACCGCCATCAACTCGTGGAAGTGAGCCAACGGTATCGCATTCAATTCGTTCGGGCCCGTGGTTACAGCAAGAACATCAGTCTCGCACGATTTCAGTCGTACCGGGAGTTGGCAAGGCAGTTCGCTTGCCTTGCGTCCGGCCACCGGGTTCCCGACCTGATCCTTGCCGGCATTCCCACTCCTGGTTGGTGCGAGGCAGCCATTCGCTTTGCCCAACCGCGGCAAATACCGTTAGTTGTCGACGTACGCGACCTCTGGCCGGATATCTTCGGTATCGCCCTGCCTCACGCCATTCGGCCGGTAGCACGCCGAGTATTCGATCCGCTATATCGGCAAACCGCGCGGGTTTGCCGGCAGGCGACGGGGTTAACGGGTGTCTCGCAGAGCTACTTGGACTGGGGCCTTGCGAACGCCGGTCGGCAAATCACATCGTTCGACCGCGTATTCCCGCTGGGCTATAGCGAATCGCATTTGGATGATGCGACACTACGGGAAAAACGCGAATGGCTCGTGGCACAAGGCGTTGAGCCTCAAAAAACGCTTTGCACTTTCTTTGGACTCTTCGAGAAGAGTTACGATTTACGCTCGGTGCTGAATGCAGCACACCTGTTGCAAGAAGAGGGAAGGCAGGACATCCAATTTGTATTGTGCGGCAGCGGCAGTAAGTTGCCTCAACTCCAACGTGAGGCTGCGAATCTGGGAAATGTGCCGCCTGCTGGGCTGGGTCGACAAGGCCACGATCGCTGCGTTGATGAAGATGTCGGAAATCGGACTGGCTTCCTACGAAAGTGATGCGCTGCAGAGCCTTCCCAATAAGCCGTTCGAGTACATGGCAGGCCGCCTGGCCGTTGCTTCGAGCCTGCCGGGTGAGCTAGCGACACAACTTGATCATCATGGTTGTGGAGTGACGTACCAGGCAGGTAATGCGGCGGCACTTGCCAAGGTCGTCGGTCAACTTGCTGGAAATCCAACGTTACTCGGTAGCATGCGACAGAACGCCTACGAAGCATTCGCCAAACATTATCGCGTCGAAGCGATATCAAGTGCGATGGTTGATTACCTCGAATTCGTTAAAGAGAGTGCCGGCTCTCAGGTGAGCCGAGCGGCATGAGCGAGACGAAGTCTTATCTGTTCTATGTGCTCGATACGACGGCACGACCTGCGCTGCTGTCTGAACTGTTGGGCGCCTGTCGGCTTGAGGTCTGGCGTCCAACTACTTGGGCAATCCGTCCGCCTGGGGTTACGATGCTGCCATTCGCGGTCTGGTGGATATTTCATTGGCTACGGGTATTCGCGAATCCTGGTTACTCGGTGATCGTCGTTTACGCTGGCGACCAACTGATCCATCGCACAGGCGTTTTTCCGCGCATACTTTCGCTTTCCGTTCATGGGCCGGCGAGATCTCCAGATTGGCGATGTCTGGACGGCACCTACCCATCGCGGGAAGGGTTTGGCCGCCGTTGCATTGGCTGCGGCAATTCACTCCGCTAGCACCTCCGGATGTCGATTGTGGTACGTGGTGCATCGCGATAATACGGCCTCAATTCGTCTTGCTGAAAAGGTGGGATTCGAGTTACATGGTCGCGGCGTGCGGACCGCACGCTTGGGGCTTGCTCCGCTCGGTTGCTACCGTATTACGGAGGTCGACAGCCCTGCAAGGCGTTCGATCGAAACTATGGCAGCGTGAAGGTATCCTTGCTGAAACCAAAACTATGTCAAAACGCATCTTCGACATGATTGCCGCCGCGCTCGGCTTGCTCTTGTTTTCGCCCCTTCTTCTGCTCGTGGCGATTTGGATCAAACGCGACTCGCCAGGCCCGGTATTCTATCGCGGGCGGAGGGCAGGCCGCGGTGGCATCCCGTTTGCCATGCTCAAATTCCGTTCGATGGTTACGGACGCCGATCGCATGGGTGGACCGACGACCGCAGGCAATGATTCGCGAATTACGCCCAGCGGGCGGTTCGTGCGAAAGTATAAGGTCGATGAATTGCCGCAGTTGATCAATGTGTTGCGCGGCGAGATGAGCCTGGTTGGACCACGCCCCGAAGTCGTCCACAAAGTCGATGCCTATAGCTGGCAGGAACGCCGAATTCTGGCCCTGCGCCTGGAATCACTGATTGGGCATCGATCTGGAATAGCGACGAAGGGGGAGTGCTCGCTGGCGCACCCGACGCGGACAACGCCTACGAGCGCGTGATTCGCCCAGGCAAGCTCCAACTCCAATTGTACTATCTGGAAACGCGAACCTTTTGGGGAGACCTCAAGATCATTGCGGCGACGGTGATTCGTATTTTCTACAAGAGCTGGACGCCAACAGAAATACGCGACTATCCGACGTTCGCCGAACTTCGCGGACGTCGCACGACTAGTGGCCACAGAGCAGATATATCGCCGTGCTGCCTAGTCGCCAACCGGTACAGACGAATCCAGGAATCCAAAGATGTCCGCCACTGCTACCCTGCGTCAACTTCCCTTTTTCAACTACCCCGCAATGTTTGCTGCCGACGAGCAGCAGCTGCTATCGATCGTTGCCGATGTGGGACGGCGCGGTGCATTCATCATGCAGCGTGATCTAGAGGAGTTTGAGCAGAGCCCGCCGAGTACGTTGGGGCCAAGTATGCCCTCGGTGTGGGCAATGCGACCGATGGGCTGCTACTGTGCATGCGAGCCGCAGGCCTCGGCCCAGGCGACGAAGTGATTTTCTGCAGCCATACCATGGTGGCAACTGCTGCCCCTATTCATTTCTTGGGCGCCACTCCGGTGCCCGTAGAATGCGGGTCCGATCACTTGATCGACCCACAATCGGTCCGTGCCGCGGTGACCGATCGCACGCGAGCCATCGTGCCGACGCAGCTCAACGGCCGTACCTGCGACATGGACGCGCTGCAAGCGATCGCCGAGGAGCACGATCTGTTGATCATCGAAGATGCTGCTCAGGCGTTTGGGGCACGGTATCGAGATCGCGCAGCAGGCACGTTCGGCATTGCATCTGCCATCAGTTTCTATCCGGCAAAGACACTCGGTTGCCTGGGTGACGGCGGGCTCGTACTGACCAACGACGATCGGACCTACCGCGCCATGAAGCTGTTTCGCGATCATGGCCGCGACGAGAGTGGGGATG
Organism: Lacipirellulaceae bacterium; assembly: GCA_963753855.1. Lineage (GTDB taxonomy): Bacteria > Planctomycetota > Planctomycetia > Pirellulales > Lacipirellulaceae > Aeoliella. Next base: position 86,348 of record CAVWDV010000001.1, read on the forward strand.
TGGTTGCCTGGTGTCTGAATTCGCGGCTCGATAATCTACAAGCAGCAATTCTGAATCACAAACTCAAGACGTACGATACGGCCATCGCGCGGCGTCGGCAGATCGCCCGGCTTTACCACGCGGAGCTTGCCGGAGTCGCGACGTTGCGACTGCCTGTCGGTCCAGACAACGACGCTGAGCGATTCGACATATTCCAAAATTACGAAATCGAGGCGGAGCACCGCGATGACCTACGAGCCTACCTGGCCGAAAAGGGCATCGGTACGTTGGTTCAATGGGGCGGCAAGGCCGTGCATCAATTCCCAAAGCTCGGTTTCGATACCCGGTTGCCATACACCGAGGAGCTCTTCACTAGGATGCTGCTGCTGCCGCTCCATCCGGCACTCTCGGATGACGACATCGCCTATGTTGCAGATCACATCCGGCAGTTCTACGGCTGCTGAAGATAGCAATAAAATCGCTTCAGATAAGGATGTCTGCGAATGAAGTCTTTAAACGATTCAACCGACTTAGCCGAACTTGCCCGTCGGATTCGTGTGCATGCCATTCGGATGGCGAACCGCGCGGGTAGTTGCCACGTGGGGAGTTCGCTATCGATGGCGGAACTACTCTCGGTACTTTATGGCCGGGTGCTTCAAATTGATCCTGCGCGGCCCGAAGCGCCGGACCGAGACCGCTTTGTACTGAGCAAGGGGCACGCTTGCGGTGCGTTGTATTCCGTACTGGCCGAGCGCGGATTCTTCCCACTCGAGTGGCTCGAATCGTTCTTCCAGAACGGTGGTCGGTTGCCCGGTCATGCGACGGCCAAGGGTATCCCGGGCATCGAAGTTTCTACAGGATCGCTTGGGCACGGCCTGCCGATTGCGACCGGCATGGCACTTGCCGCGAAGCGAGACAACCATCCGTATCGCGTGTTTTGTATTTTGAGTGATGGCGAGTGCGATGAGGGTTCGAACTGGGAGGCTGCGATGTTTGCACCTCACCACCAGCTCGATAACTTGATTGCTATCGTCGACTACAACAAGATTCAAAGCTTGGGACACGTCGACGATGTGCTGCCGCTGGAGCCATTTGCAGACAAGTGGCGTGCTTTCGGGTGGCATACGGTGGAAGTCGATGGGCACTCGATCGACGAATTGACCAGCACGCTGGAAACTCTTCCGCTAGCGGCTCGGCAGCCAACTTGTGTGCTTGCCCATACGGTGAAAGGAAAAGGGGTCGACTTTATGGAAGACCAGCTCCTTTGGCATTATCGCACGCCGCGCGGCGATGAATTCACCCAAGCACTCGCACAACTTGGAGAGGTAGCATGAGAACCACGTTCATCGATACGCTTACCGAAATGGCCGCCGCCGACCCGCGGATCACGCTGGTGACGGGCGACTTGGGATTCGGAGTGGTGCAACAATTCGCGGAGCGGTTTCCGAGTCAGTTTGTCAACGCGGGCGTTGCCGAGCAGAACATGACTGGCTTAGCGACTGGCATGGCGCTATCGGGGCGTATAGTGTTCACCTACTCCATCGCAAACTTTCCGACGCTTCGGCCACTTGAACAAATTCGTAACGACGCCTGCTATCACAATGCCAATGTGATTGTCGTTGCCGTTGGAGGTGGATTGAGTTACGGGGCGTTCGGCATGACCCACCATGCGACAGAAGATCTCGCGATTCTCCGCTCCCTGCCGCAGATGACCGTCATTGCCCCTGGCGATCCGATCGAGACGACCGCTGCAACCAAAAAGGTGGCCCAAGGCATCGGCCCGACGTACTTGCGGCTCGGGCGAGCCGGCGAGCCAGTCGTGCATACGGGGCCCATCGATTGGCAGCTAGGCAAGGCGCTCGAAGTCCGGGCTGGCGACGATGCTACCATCATCTCCACCGGCGCGATGCTGGCGACTGCCGTGGCCGCTGCGGAGGAAGTTGCCCAAAAACAGGGGCGCGAAGTGCGTGTGCTGAGCATGCACACCATCAAGCCCTTGGATGTAGCCGCCATTGTCGCCGCCGCCGAACAGACGGGAACCGTGGTTACGCTCGAAGAGCACAGCATTCTTGGTGGTCTCGGCGGAGCGGTGGCCGAAGTGCTCTGCGAAGCAAGTCTTCCCAACGTTACGTTCAAACGCATCGGCTTGCCTTCCGCGTATATCACGGAGGTCGGCGATCAGAACTTCTTGCGGGCGACGCACGGGTTGGACGTCGGTAGTGTAGCGACAACGGTGGCTCGATTGTTAAGGACCAACGCCAATGCTACGAATCGCTTGGCCGCTTAGGATCTACTGGGCTCACGACATTCACTTGGAGTTTGTTGACGATGAAGTCCACGCTACGTAAGCTGTTGGGTCGCCTTCCGAAGCATTGGCAAGGGTGGGTCGCCTACCAAAGCCCCTGCCATCAGTCCGCGTTCGGCCAGTTTGGCGAAGACTTACTCATCAGTCGGTATCTTCCTGAACCGAGGGGGTTCTATGTGGATATCGGCGCCTTTCATCCCAAATACCGGTCCAACACCTTTAAGCTTTGGCAAAGTGGGTGGCGCGGTATTAACGTCGACATCGACGACTACAAAATTGCGCAGTTTCGCAGGTTTCGACCACACGATGTGAATATCGTAAAGGGCCTGTCCTCTGAGCAGGGATCACGCGAATTCTACTTTCAAGAGCAAGAGTCTTATGGATCGATGTCGAGTCTTGACGAGAGCTTTGCGCTAGACCGAGGGGCCAAGATGAATCGTTCCGTTGCCTCGCGGAGCGTGGAAGTTACTACCCTCAATCGCCTCTTGGACCAGCACCTGCCGTGCGACGAAGTTGGTAACTTCATGCAGGTTGATCTCATCAATATCGACGTGGAAGGCCACGAGTATGAGATCCTTTGCAAGTTCGACTTCGACCGCTTTCGCCCAAGGTCTATCTGTGTCGAGATTCATGCAGAAGGCCTAGCAAGCCTGAGTAGCGATCGGACTTTCCAGCTATTGACGGCCAATGGTTATGAATTGGTCGCGTGGCCGGCACCGAGTTGCCTGTTTTTACGCAGCGACGTCGCCGAAGAAACCAAGACGAACGCTGCGTGAATCGGAGCGGGCCTCAACTCCAATCGCCATAGAGATTGAAGATATAGTCTACCGCATCGGCGAAGGCCAAATCGTCGCCACCATCGCCGTCGAGGTCAAACGCATTGACTCGCCCGAAGCCGCGTACGGTGTTGTTGTACGAGCCATCGCTGATACTGACCCCCGCAGACTCTGCAATTACTTCTTCCTCGCCTGCCGAGGTGTAGAGGACGGCTAAGTCGTTCCCCGTCGTTGCAAACGCTTCCGTTTGTTCAAAGCCGAATACTTCGTTGCGGTAGGTACTACCGTACATCAATGCTCGGTCGGACCATCCTACGTAGATGTCGTCGTTGGCGGTGTCGTAGAAGTAGGCGGTGTCGTTGCCCAGCGTCGAGTGGGCTCGGGTGCTACTGAATTCGTGCGCCTCATTGCGATAACCGGTTCCGCTCATCCAAGCCAACTTGCCAGTCGACCAGAAAACATCATCGCCGGACGAATCGTGGAAGATGGCCTTGTCGATTCCCGAGGTGCTGTAGGCCCTTGTGGTAGCAAAGCCGAAGGCATCGCTGTAGTAGCCCGTTCCGTACATAACGGCCCGGTTGTGGAATCCCACGTAGGTATCGTTTCCGGTCGAATCGTGGAAATCAGCAACGTCATTGCCTCCGCCTGCGAATGCAACACGATAGCTAAAGCCGCTGGTGGCGATGGATGCTCCGTTGCCAGAGAACTCGGCGCGATCCGACCACGCTTGAAACGATTCTACTTCCGACTCACCGTTGAACACGGCGCGATCGATTCCGTCGGTGGAGGTTACCTGAGTATTGGAGAAATTGCGGAGGTCGTTGTAGTAGGTGCCCGACGAATACATCACCGTGCGCTCGCTCGTGAGCCTGGATACGATGTCGTAGGCGTCGGAGTCACTCATCGTTGCCAGATCGTCGCCTTGTCCGCTGTACGCGATCGAATAGTTGAAGCCATTTGCCTCGTTGGAAAAACCATCGCCTGTGCGACGAGAATAGAGGCTCTCGGCGTGATAGAGTTCGTCGCCGGCACCGTCGTGGAAGATTGCCATGTCGAACCCGAGCGTAGCGCTCGCGGTCGTGGACGCGAACCTGTGAACATCGTGCATGAAACCGTTGCCGTACATCACGGCCCGATTTTCGAAGGCGACATAGGTGTCGTTGCCCGACGTATCGTAAAACTCTGCAGTATCGTTGCCTGCAGTTGAGTACGCGATGGTATAGTCGAAGTTTTGCAATTGGCGACTGAAGCCGTTTCCGGTGAAGTATACGGCATCATGCCAGCCCGAGTAGTGCTCGTCACCGCCCGTGTCGTACAGGTAGGCACGATCATGTTGCCCACCGCCTGAATGCATCGAGATGTTGTCGAAACCGTTAGCCGAGAAGCTGTAGGCGCTGGCAGTGACGGTAGTTGTCGCGTAGTACATCCGCACGGTTTCGTTGGCCGAAGTCCCGGCAATGGATAAGTCGTCTGTTCCTGTGCCTGCATCTAGATCGATGTCACGAATGACTGCGCCACTAAAGCTGTAGCCCACGCCATTCACCATCAACTCGTGCGTTGCACCAGCAGTAAACGAAAACGTATCGTCGCCGGCTGTACCCATCACACTCACCGTCGATTCGTTTACCGAAACCATATTGGTAAGCTGAATGTCGATGTCGGTATTGGCGCCAGTCACTTGCAGATAAAACTCATTCCCTTCGCTGGCCAAGTAGTCGATGCGTTCGGCGTCGCCCAGTCCGGCGCTTTGGTCGACCATTTGCATGTTGGCATCGTAGAGCGCAATGTCGATGTTGCCAGCGGAGCCGGCAAACGCTGCCTGGGCAGTAACGTATCCGGATTGCCCGGCAACGATGCGATACCAACTTTCGCCGGCGTTCGAGATGCCAGTGTGGCTTTGCTGACCGGCAATGCTGCTCCAATCGATGTACGCAAACGTCGACTCGATGGAGAGGTCCACGTCGTAGAAGCCCAGGCCATCCTGGGTGGAAATACCCACCGTATAGGTTTGGCCGGCTGAGACATTCATCTCCCAGTTCGAGCCGTTGAGTGTAGCAGTCGCACCACCAAAATCCCACGCAGCGTCAAGTTGATGGGAGTTGGTTGCCGAGAAGGTCGCCACCCCGTTTGTACCCGCGGTGAACGTAAAGTAGTCGATGTCGCTGAGTGTTGAAATCATGCCGCTCACCTGTGCGCTGCTCGATACAGCACCTAAATCGTGCGCCGTACCGACGGTCGATCCATAGTCGTCGTCGGGAAGCAACGCATCGATGGCTGCCGATAGGTTCAAGCGACTGTAGTCTTTGCTTGTAACCGAATCGAAGAACGTGTCGGCTGTTTGCCGCATGTGCTCGTAGATGGTGTCCTGGTTGATATTGGTGTACCCGATGAGTTCCATCGCTTGCCGCACTAACACCGAGGCTCCGGCCACGTAGGGCGCAGCCATGCTGGTGCCGGAGAAGTTGGCCCAGTCGTCGGCTTGATTGTTGTTGTTGCCGGCGTAATCGGGAATCGTACTGCGAATGTTGCGGCCCGGCGCAGCGATTGCGTTGGCGTGCCGTTGGCTGTAATAGCTGAGTGAGCCGCTATCGTCGACGCTCATGACAGGAACTACGTACTTACTTGCAGCCGGGTAGCTCAAGCCGGGAACGTTGTAACTGGAGAAACTATTGCCCGCCGAGACGGCAATAAAGATGCCTAGATTTTCGATCTGCTGAAAGCGCGACTCCAAGAAGCTGGCCCAACTGGGGGCGTAAGCCGCGTTCCAGGTCGTGCCCAGCGACAGATTGATGGCAGTAACCGGATTTTCAAAGGCGTCGTGGTTGTCGATCACCCATTGCAGCGCATTGGAGATGTCGGTGAACGATCCATTGCCGGAGTCGTTGAACACGCGTAAACCAACCAGGTCGACACCTGGCGCCACGCCTTCGTTGTTGCCTGCCAAATCGCCAGAGCTACCAATGATGCCGGCCACGTGCGTGCCGTGCGACCCTTCGGGACCATCGTCGTAGGGATCGGCGTCGTCCTCGGTAAAGTCCCAACCGCCCACCACGCGATACTCCGCGCCAAAGCCACCACCTAGCGCATAGTGATCGAAGGCAATTCCACTGTCGATCACGACGACCGTTTGACCAATGCCGGTGAAACCGTAGTTCTCGCGGACCGTGTCGAGTCCAGTCCGGTTATGGGCGCTGTCGAGGTGTTGCTCGGCGTTCTCCTCGACAAGATAACCCGTTCCCGATTCGAGTCGAAAGTCGGCATCTCGTTCGACGTGGTGGATTAAGTCGGGAATCGCATCGTGCTGCTCGACCGCAGGGATCTCGGGATGCAGGACGACTTGGGGAATGTCGTCGCCGAAGTTGTGTTGCTCGAGTGGGATATTCACCAGGCCAGCCAAGGGATCGGCGGCCATCACTTGGCGAACCTCCAGAGTTTCGATCGTGGTTCGACGATTGGGACGTGGGCGGTTCTTGCTGGGCATGTTCGCTTCCCCCGTAGCACGGTCGCCAGCGGCGGCCGCGGGCCAAAGCGTGGCCCGAGAGTCTCGTTTTGCGGAAAAGTGGAATCGATAAGGCGAACGGCTCACCGATTTCCGATGGCCGCTCATTAAACCCTACGTCACGAAAACACGTCGCCCGGGGGTCGCTTGAGAGGATTTTCGCCGCCCCCCTGCGGGGGTCTTCCGCCATCGGCGATACGCAGCCATTCAGCAGCGCACTGCCCCCTCATGAGGCGGATGAACGACGGAAATCCAACATGCGCGTGGCCGATTGCCGACGCTGATGCAGAAACTCAACGGCTTTACGCCTGTGCGCTATTGGCGTTGACCCGCCAAAAGGATTGCCGAAAATAGGCCCCATTCGTCACCCTCCAACTGAAATCGAGGAACCGCATTGTCCGCTCCCCGCATTGTCTTCGCTGGCAGCGTAAATACGTCGCGCACGACGCTTGCGGGGCTGATTGCGAATCGGGCGAATTTGGCCGGCGTGTTGGAACTCGATCCGGCGGCGGCCAGGAACGTGAGTGGGTTTGCCCGGCTCGACGATTTGGCCGCCGCCGCCGCGGTGCCTTGCGTAGCTTTTCAAAAGATTAACGAAGCCAAAGTGGTTACAGCGATACGTAATTGGCAGCCCGATTTGCTGTTCGTTGTGGGATTGTCCCAATTAGTTGGCGCCGAATTGCTTGCCCTGCCCCGCCGGGGATGCGTAGGATTTCATCCGACCCTACTTCCTGAAGGCCGCGGGCGGGCACCGATTGCCTGGCTGGCACTGGGCGAAACACGCGGTGCCGCCACGTTTTTTCTGATGGACGCCGGTGCCGATTCGGGGCCGCTCCTCGTTCAGGAACCGTTCGAAGTCGCAGCGAACGACTACGCCTCCGACATCGAGCAATCCATCCACCAAGCGATTCGCCGGGGCATCGACGCCTGGCTCCCAAGACTCAACGCTGGTGAATGGCAGCCCGTTCCCCAAGATCACACGCGGGCCACGTGCCTGGGTAAACGCGCTCCGGCAGATGGCCTGATCGACTGGCTGTATTCGGCAGACGAGGTTCTCAGAATCGTCCGAGCCGCCTCTCGACCATTCCCCGGTGCGTACACCTTTGCGGGCGGCAACAAGGTACTCGTGTGGCGGGCGTCCAAGGTCGATGAGCCCATCCACGGCGTGGCCGGCCGGGTTGTGGACATCGACTCCCAACAACGTGCGATTGTACAAACTGGCGACGGGCTCGTGCGACTCGACGAGGTAGAGATCCTTGGCGATGGTGGAGCGCCGAAGCCATTGCGAGTCGGCGCCCAACTCGGTTACGTCGCGGAAGACGAAGTGCACCGCTTGCGAAAGCGGGTTGCGGACCTGGAGGAGCGAATGGAAAAGGTGCTAAGGGCAATAGAATCGAGCGGATCGACCGGGCCGGGTCACGCCTCGCCGCCGAGCACCTCCGGTGGTGTTGTCATGCGAACCACGTGAAAACCCTCGCCGTAGCCAAACCCAGCTTGGCTGCCGCGAAACAGGGCGAGCGCTTGGAGCGCGTCGACGGAGCGTGGCTGGGGGAATTCGTGAACTTGGCTCTCGTAGCACGCCATCGCTTCGAGCTTGGTGTCGATGGTGGTGGTGATGTCGACCACCCAGTTGGGCGTAAAATTGGGCTCAATGTGAGGAGCGTTCCAGTGGGTTTCGCTAATGGTCTCGTACGCGGCAACCAGGTGGATGCCCCGCCCAATGCCAACCGGCCGCGAGACAACCATCGCCGCCTCAAAAATCAGCCGGTGGTCAATGTGCCGATCGACGTACGGGATCAACAGGATATCGGGCATCACCTCTTCGACGACGGAATGAATCCGGCGATTGAAATCGGGCACGCGGACATCGTGCATCAGTGCCGCTGGATAGTCGAGAAACACCGACTTTGTGGCCCCAACCACCGCGTGGGCCCGGTGCGCTTCGGCCACGGTTTGCTCGTGCACCGACTTGGGATACAACGGAGGCATGTGAGCAGCCACGGTAAGCACCGTTAGTTCGCCACCGGCCCGAGTAAAACGCGCCATGGTGCCGCCGACACCCAGGATTTCGTCGTCCGGGTGAGGGGCGATGACTAGCATGCGTGGTGGTTTATTGCTCATCGGCGGTGTTTCCTCACAATGGTCCGAGATCGAAGCTCTGTAGATGGTACGACCTCACCGGACGTGCGCAAATACCTATCGCTAATAAAAGCCATTGCCCGAACAAGGCGAGGTGTTCCCTCCAGCTAACCAATAGGCAGGTTGTCACTTGCGAACTCGAATCAAAAACGCAACCGTTGTTTTGCCCGGCGGCATGGCTCAAGTCGATGTGATCGTCGAAGGTCATTTGATTGCCGACGTGGACGCCGCACCGCAAATCGAGACCGAAGAAGTGGTCGACGCCACGGGCTTGCACCTGATGCCTGGTGTTGTCGACGATCAGGTGCATTTTCGCGAACCCGGTTTAACCCACAAGGAGGATCTCGCGCACGCGTCGCGGGCGTGTGCGAAAGGGGGTATCACTACGTTTCTTGAAATGCCGAATACCGTACCGAACGCGATCACGCAAGAATTGCTAAACGAGAAACTGGCGTTGGCAGCGGAGCGGTCGATCGTCAACTACGGATTCTACATCGGCGCGACGCCGGACAACTTGGAGCATCTCAAGTACGCAACCCGCACGCCAGGCATAAAGATCTTCATTGGCTCCAGTACGGGCGACCTGCTGGTCGATGATCAGGAGGCCTTGGAGGGAATCTTTGCCGAGACTAGTTTGCCGCTCACTGCCCATTGCGAAGACGAGGCCACCGTGCGCGCAAATCGCGACCGCGTGGGAGAAACCAGCAACGTAGCCGATCATTCGCGAATTCGCGATCATCAGGCGGCGATCATTGCCACCCGCCGAGCAATGGACCTGGCGATGCGACATCAGCATCGTTTCCACGTACTGCACGTTTCAACGGCCAACGAATGCGACTTATTGGCAGAGCATCACGGGCTGTTGACGGGGGAAGCTTGCCACCATCACTTGTTTTTTAATACGGGCGACTATGAACGTTTAGGAACGCTCGTGCAGATGAACCCCTCACTGAAGACGGCGACGGACAACAACGCGATCTGGCAAGCGCTGCGAGATGGCCGCCTGCAAGTTGTCGCCACGGATCACGCCCCACACACACTCCAGGAGAAAGAGCAACCTTATCCCCAGTCGCCATCGGGGCTCCCAGCAGTCGAAAACTCGCTGGCGTTGATGCTTAACGAGGTAAATCGCGGGCGGTGCACCCTGGAGCAGGTGGCAGACTGGATGTGTGACGCCCCAGCGCGGGTGTGGGACATCATCGGCAAGGGGCGGATTGCGGTCGGGTACGATGCCGACCTCGTCCTGGTTGATCTCAACAAGACGCAAACTGTTCGCAACGAGGAGCAGCTTACCAAGTGCGGTTGGAGTCCGTGGCATGGGGTCGAACTCACCGGCTGGCCGGTGCGTACGTGGGTGATGGGGCACGAAGTGTTCCGCGATGGAAGCATTGTAGCCGAGGGGTGGGGGCAAGAAGCCACGTACGATCACGCCCGCGGAGGATACTGGGCCACGAAGGAGGACTAGCGCGCGGCAATTTGACACTAAGTCGGCCCACCGGAGTCTTTAGGTTAGGCGGTGCCATTTGATCCGCCCCTCGAACGGCCGCCGTGAAGCGCGGCTCTACTGGGCAGCAGCCAACTAGCCCACTATCATGAACGGAAGTTGTGTGGTGCCGATGCCCGTGCCACGTCGCAAGCACAGCTCACCGTAGGGTGGTTTGGCGCATACCGCCCAAGCCTGTCGTAGGCGTCCGAACACCGGCTGACACCGCCTCTAACTAGGGCGGCTGCCAGCGTTCAAGGAGACACGAGATGTCGTTCCGAATCGAAGGTAAAGTGGTACTTGTAACCGGTGCCAATCGTGGCATTGGCAAGGTGATTGTCCAGACGCTGGTGGCCAACGGTGCGGCAAAGGTCTACGCGGCGGTTCGCCGGATCGAGTCGGCTGACCCGCTCGTCGACGCGCATGGGGCGAAAGTCGTCGTTGTGCCTTTGGACTTGGAAAAACCAGAGACCATCCATGCCGCCGCCGGTGAAGCGGACGACGTCCAACTCGTGGTGAATAACGCGGGTGTGCTGAGGGAGGCAACGCCACTGGATGACGACGCGGTCGAGGCCCTGCAGTACGAGACGAACGTGAACGTGGTAGGCTTGATGCGAATGGCTCAAGCGTTTGGGCCGGTGCTCAAGAAGAACGGTGGAGGGGCGTTTGTGCAGCTCAACTCAGTGGCATCGCTTAAGGCATTCCCAGGGTTTGCCACGTATTGTGCCTCCAAAGCGGCCGCGTACTCGATCACTCAGTCGCTCAAGGACCTCTGGGCCGAGCAAGGAACGTACGTGTTAAGCGTTCATCCCGGCCCCATCGACACCGACATGGCCGAAACCGCCGGCCTGGGAGACATGGCCGAATCTCCAAGCTTGGTAGCCGATGCAATTGTGGCCGCGCTAGCGGCTGGCGAGTTTCATGTGTGGCCCGACACCATGGCAAAGCAAATCGGCGATGCCTACGCCAGCTTCGCCCAGCAGGTGATCGAAGCCAATCTGATGGAAAGTTAACGGGTAGGGCTGATGATGGCTTCGCCGGGATACGCCATTGTGACGGGAGGAGGCTCGGGTATTGGCCGCGCCTTCTGTCACGCACTCGCCGATCGCGGCTGGGCGGTTGCGGTAGTCGATTGCGCTGCCGAGCCAGCTGCGACCGTGGCAAGTGAGATCACCAGCCGCGGCGGCTGTGCCGTTGGCGAAGTGCTGGATGTCGCCCAAGCGGATGCCTGGAACGACTTGCGTGCGCGGCTCGCGGACCAGTGGCCTCGACTGGACTTGCTGGTCAACAATGCGGGGATCTTGGTCACCGGCACGTTGGACGTTTGTTCGTCCCACGATTTGCAGCGCATTGTTGACGTCAATTTGCTCGGCACCATGCATGGTTGTCACGCGATGCTGCCTTGGCTGCGAGCGAGCCGCGGCCCTGCCCTGCCCCGCGGCATAATCAACTTGGCATCGATCTTTGCGGCGGTCTCGCCTCCTGGATTTGCTGCCTACAATGCCACCAAAGCGGGCGTGCTATCGCTCACCGAAACATTGTACGGCGAACTGCAACCGTTCGGCTTGACGGCCACGGCCGTGTTACCTGGAGTCACTCCAACCAATCTTTTCGACCGCGCCAAATACGCCACGCACAAACAGGCCAAGCTTTGCCAGCAGTTTATCGATTCGTCTAAAATTACGGGCGCGCAAGTGGCGGCAGAAGCCCTCTCTGGCGCTGCGGCCGGCAAGCTGTACGTGGTGGTTGGCGGGCGTTCGAAGCTATACTGGCGTTTAAAGCGGTTGGCCCCGCAGCGCGTGATTAGCCTCGTTGGTCGCCGCGCTGTGAACGAGTTTGGCGTGCTCGAAGGCGACCAAGAGCCGACGCCCCTGGACAATCCCCTTCGAACGGTGCAACGCTAAGGAATCACCACGGCTCGAAATCCCATAGATTCAATACCGCAACATGCTTCATCTGCAAAGCAAGACCTCCGACCGCTGGCTCCAGCAAGTCGACCAGTCACTCCCCGACATCCTGATCGACCACGCCCATTGCGAGAAAAAGGCGGCTGGCACGGCGCTCAACCTAATTTTCGCCTACGTCGAGGACGTGGAGCTGTGCCGTGAAATGACACTCATCGTCAACGAGGAACTGGAGCACTTTCACATGGTGCTCGATCTCTTGGATCGTCGCGGCATTAAGTTTCGCCGGCTTAAGCCCTCGAGCTATGGCAGGCAGCTTAACGACTTGGTCCGCACCGGCGAACCGCAGCGGGCGGTCGATCGGCTGTTGGTGGCCGGGTTGATCGAGGCCCGTAGCTGCGAACGATTCCAAGCACTGGCCGAACACGTCGAAGACCAGGAGCTGGCAGCGTTTTACCAGGGGCTGTTCGAATCGGAGGCCCGCCACCACACCACCTACACCCGCCTAGCCGGGCACTTTGCTAACTCGACGGAGGTCATGTCCCGGCTCGACGAGCTAGCACTTGCGGAGGCACAGATTATCGGGCAAGGCGAGCCATTGCCGCGAATGCATAGCTAATTGCGACCGGGCAAACGGGTTTTGGCGGCTGCCGAAAACGAGTATACTGCCCTTAAGAATGCTAGCCCTTCACCGAAACGACACATAAACTTCACGAAGTTCCCACCCACCGTTAGCGAAACCACAACGATCCGGACCGAGAATACTAATAGATTTGAAGCTCCCTCCGGTTCGCGAAACAAGTTCGGTCGCACGGAAGCGTCCACCGCGGCGAACATCCCCGCAGATAAGGCAGTCAATGTGACCAGTCTAGCTCCTCGCCACCGAGTGGTTTCCTGTGCTGAGGTCGAAGGATCGGCCCGTCAATCGGTCAGGTCGTTGTTTGTCAGCGACGTTCATCTTGGTTCGAAGCATTCCCAGGCCGAAGAATTCCTCGACGTACTCCACCGGTACGAGCCGCGGCACCTGTACATCGTGGGCGACTTTATCGACGGGTGGAAGTTGAAGCGACGCTGGCGGTGGAAACCCACTTACGATCGCATTATCCAGCGGCTGATGGCGCTCAAGCGATCGGGCACCGAGCTCTACTACGCCCCGGGAAATCACGATAATTTCCTCCGCAACTACCTGGCCGACTACGGCGTGGTCGAAATCACCGACCGCTTCGTCCACCAAGCGGCTGATGGCCGCCGCTATCTGGTAACGCATGGCGACCAGTTCGACAAGGTCGAGCAGTCCATGCAGTGGCTCAGCTTGATCGGCACCTACGCCTACGATGTGCTGCTATCGACCAACTACTGGCTTAACTGGGCCCGCGGCAAAAAGCACAACCGGTATGCGTTTTGTGGCATGATCAAACGTCGCATCAAAGGCTTGGTGAAACATGTCAGCGACTTCGAGGGACAACTCATCGAAGCGGCCGCGGAGGAACGCTGCTTTGGCATCATCTGCGGGCACATCCACTCGCCACGCATCATGCACCTCGATAACCTTGCCTACCTGAACACGGGCGATTGGGTAGAGAATTGCACGGCGCTCGTGGAGTTCGACGATGGGGCCTTCGAGCTGAGCCGCATCGATGGCCGCGTGCTGGGGCGATTGCCGGCCGCAAAGGTACCGCTGGCCGAGCACGACGAATCGGCCGCGGGCGTACTAATTGCCTAACTTGCCTATCTGTTGCAGGATTGGTGGTTTTTCTCGAGCCTGCGGGTCTCCGCCCCTTGAAAAAACGGGCGAAAACCGTGACCATGGCGCGATTGGTGAGAACACCAAGTGGGCGTCGACCGATCGCGGTCCGCTGGTGCCGCGATCGCCGGCTCCGCGGTGGAGCGTTCTGCCTCCCCACGTGAACCACCCCCGTTCGTTGTGCGACCAACTTCAAAAGCCTCTTGGGTTGTACGTCCGGCGTGCGGTCCGCAGCATTGTGTCGGTGGCCACTCTCGCCTGCCACCGACCACCAGGCCACAGGAATATGCATGCTCGCTGCCTCCTTGAGTCGAGCCGTTTTTAGTTTCACGCACGGCAAGAATCTCGTCTATAACACCTGCTGGGAAGACCCTCGGCTCGACCGCGTCGCGCTGGAACTGGGTGAGTCGGACCGCGTCTTGGTCATCACCTCGGCTGGATGCAATGCCCTCGATTATGCGCTGGAAGGCCCCGCCCGCGTCGACACGGTCGACGTGAACTCGCGGCAAAATGCCTTGTTGGAACTCAAGCTGGCCGGCATTCGCGAGCTCGACTTCGAAACGTTCTTCGAACTCTTTGGACGCGGCCGACTTGCCGACTGGGATTCCATCTACCCGCAGTCGCTGCGCGACGCCATGCCGCTCGCTGCCCGCGAGTACTGGGACAAAAATGGCAAGTTCTTCGATGGCAAAGGCAAACGTCCAAGTTTCTACTTCCGCGGCTCGGCGGGATTCTTCGCCTGGTCGATGAACGCCTACATCAACCGCATCGCCCGGATCCGCCCCCAAATCGAACGCCTGCTCGAAGCCCAAACGCTCGAGGAGCAGCAAAAGATCTACCACGACGAAGTCAAATCGACCTTCTGGGGGCCTGGCATCGAGTTCTTCCTCCGCCGCGACTCCACCCTGTCGCTGCTGGGAGTGCCCCGCGCACAACGTAAGCAGCTGGAGAAAAACTACCCCGGCGGCATCGCGAAATTCATCGAAGATCGGCTCGATGCGGTGTTTACCAAACTGCCGCTCAAGGACAATTATTTCTGGCGCGTCTATCTCACGGGCGAGTACACCAAGGAGTGTTGTCCCGAGTACCTCCGCGAAGCCAATTTCGCTCGCCTCAAGGGGGGCCTGGTCGAACGAATTCATACGCATACCACCACCATTCTCGACTACCTCGAGTCGACCAACCAGAGCTACTCGCGGTACATCCTGCTCGACCACATGGACTGGCTCGCCGAGCACCATGCGGACATCTTGCAGCGGCAGTGGCAGTCGATCGTCGACCATGCCGACGATGGGGCCCGCATCTTGTGGCGGAGCGCGGCCTTGGAAGTCGATTTCGTCAATCCCATAGAGATCCAACTCAATGGCGAGTCCCACCATTTGGGCGAACTGCTGAGTTACAACCAGCCATTGGCCGACGAACTCCACGCCAAGGATCGTGTGAACACCTACGGCAGTTTTGCCATTGCTACCCTCCATAAGTCATCACCTTACGCCGCGGCGGACGACAACCATGAGCGCACTGGGGCAACTCAAGACCCTCTACCACATGGTGCTCTCGCCCATTCGAGGTGAGACGCATCAGCAGCGGCTCGATAGCTTTTACGCCGGCCAGGCCGAACACTACGACGCTACCCGGCAGAAAATGCTGCACGGACGCGACGAATTGTTCGCCCAGCTTCCTGCGCCCGAAGGTGGCCGCTGGCTCGACCTTGGCTGCGGTACCGCCCGCAATGTCGAAGCGTGGGCCGACCGCCTTGGTAACTTTTCCGAAGCAACGCTGGTCGATCTCAGCGAGTCGCTCCTCGCGGTAGCGCAAAAACGAGTGGATGCCAACGGGTGGCAAAACGTGCAACTCCTGCACGGCGATGCCACAAAAGTCGATATTGCTCCCCAGTCGATCGACGTGCTGACCTTCTGCTACTCGCTCACCATGATCCCCAACTGGTGGGACGCCGTCGACCACGCCCTCACGCTGCTCAAACCGGGCGGCACGATTGGTGTGGTCGACTTCTACGTCGCCAAAAAGTACCCATCTGCCGGCCGCCTGAAGCATAGTTGGTTCCGCCGTTCGTTCTGGCCGGTGTGGTTCTCCAACGATAATGTGTTTCCCAATCCCGACCTGCTGCCTTATCTCGAAACTCGATTCGACACGGTGAGTGTCGACGAGGAAGCCGGAAAAATCATGATGATCCCGCTGCTGCGGATTCCCTACTTCCGGTTCGTGGGCCGCAAGCGGCAGGAAGAGTTGCACGATGGATTTGAATCTTGAATCTCGAACTTCTGCCGGAGCGTACAGCAACCAACGAACCTCCTCCCAGCCCATCGCTCACAGCCCACGGCCCACCACAGCCGACAGCCCATCGCCATCGCCAATCGCCAATCGCTACAACTCCCAACCAACGATTCGCCGTCGATCTACGCCTACCCACTCGCGACAACCGAAGTCGTTGCGCCATTAACGCTTACGTCTTCGCACCCGCCGGCATGCAGACGAATAGATCGACAGATAAAACAACAGGTGTCGATAAACGGCCGATTGAGCAAGGACGAAGGAGCGGTGGGCGGTGAGCTATGAGCTATGAGCAATGAATTTGAACCTCGAACCTTCCGCAAGAGCGTCCAGCAACCAAGGAATCGAGCCCACAGCCCACAGCCCACCGCCCCCACCATTTGACCCCACCGCGTGGCCAATTGCGACCAGAAAGTTGCTGCCAAGCTTCAACCCTTTCACCCCGTGGTAGTGGCTGTGTTGATTGTCAAGCGGTTTGTTGGTTTTTCCATGGCGAGTTTGTTTTGACCATCGTGTTGAGGATGACGAGGATTATTCGCATGCAGGCCGTGATGATCACTCTAGGCGGTTTGCCCTGTTCCTTCCGCCTTTGAGCGAATGCGTAATGGCTGGGTTGTGCCGCTTCTCGCTCAACGAAGCTTTACGACCGGACCAGCGATTCTGTGAGTCTAGTTGAGATTGAGCGGATCGTTATTTGAAGTGGGTTGCGATGCATCGCGATCTAGCAGGCAAAGTGAGGCCTGCGACGGCCGAGGAAGGTTTATCCATCGCAAAACCTCCCCTTTACTCACCGAGCGTGTTTCGATTGTCACCAGAGCTCGGCCACAGAGCCAGTTTATCCGGTGATTGACTGGCTAAATGAGCGGGGAGCCTTGGAGGAAGGGCACCAGATTACCAGCTGTTTTTGGTGTGGATGAGCAAACGCCTTTACTGCGGACGCGACTACTCAAAGAATGCACTTAGTGGCACTGAACATTCCTTGAGGGAGTAGCGAGATGGTTCGTGCGAATTCCTACTCACAGTTTAAGCT
Source organism: Lacipirellulaceae bacterium (assembly GCA_963753855.1). GTDB lineage: Bacteria > Planctomycetota > Planctomycetia > Pirellulales > Lacipirellulaceae > Aeoliella. Next base: position 103,499 of record CAVWDV010000001.1, read on the forward strand.
TACGGAGAGAAGTGACCGTTTTCTGATCGAGCTGGACGGCCTAGCTCCTGTGGAGGTTGCCCTGCGTCCAAGCGGGTTTCGCACTCGCAGGGTTGAATCGTGCAGTCAGCAACTCAGGTTGTTCTCGGATTGCTCGTTCGGTTGCAACTACGACTGCCGTTGCCTCTTTAAGTGCGAGGGCCATTGCCGGGGCGAAGAGGATAGAAGCTGTCGAGGCGATTGCGAGTGGTGCTTCAATCCTTACAACTCCGAAGAGTGGTTTCCTCGTGTGGGGCCACACTTGCTGGCGGCTAAGGAACTCACCGGGCTGGCGACCTGGAACTTGCTGAAGGGTCATGCGAAACCGTATTCCAACGTGATGCGCGACACTCTCAAACTGCTCCGTGGGCCCATCAGGCAGCAGGCGGAGCGGTTGCTCGCTAGGGCGGATCCTACCACTTTGGCGATCCAGAAAGCTGCCTTCAAGTCGGCGTTTCGTGTCGACACGTTGTTCTTGGATACTCGGCTGTACCAAAATCAGTTTTTGGTGCGCGACCTGCTGGCCTATCCGGCTGCTGCGGTAGTCGCCACCATCGCCCCAGAAGTTCACTCTCGAAGGGGAGAAGCCGGTCGAATCCGAGATGGCCGCAACGGCCTGCAGGAACTTGTGCTATCGAGCCTGGAGAATTGGCAGGCGATCCTCTCCCCCACGGGTACCGCCTACCGCAGTCTAAGCAGGACGCTAATGAACTTACCTGGCCGAATACCCTTGGACTTGTTGCCGACGCTCACAAGTATCGAATTGGAGCGTCCCATAACCGACCGAGTCGAACTGATCGCTCTGCTAGAGGCGACCGATTTCTTCGATAGCATTCGGATGGAGCGCGATTGTCCGCCCAGAGCATTGGCTAGAGCTCCGAACCTGCGACACTTCATGCATGCGAGTCGTGGTGAGTTAAGCGAAGCAATGCGTCGAGTCAGCGATGAACTGGGCGTTGTGCTTTCCACACGATCGGCCAACGACATTCGGTCGATGGCGCAGTATTTGATGGTCTTTCCCGAGCCCCATCGAGGCAAGTTAGCTGGACTGACCCGTAAGTCAATCGCGTGGCACCGCGACGGCGCTGAGCAGGGGCTGGAAGAACTCTATGCAGGTACCCCGATCTGTTTCGAGCAGGCCGTGACGAAGCCTCCGATTCCACTTCCTAACGATCCTCACTTGAGGTTCTTAAGTAGCGTTGGGGACATCTACCACGAGGGAGTACGAATGCAGCACTGCGTGGCCCAACTAACCCCCAGAGCCTTGTCGGGGGAGGCGTATCTGTTTCATTGCGATTACGACGGTACGATGGCAACCATTGAAGTGCACGAGTCGGGAGGTGTGATTCAAGCATCGGGCCCACTGAACTCAAAAAATGCCGCTAGGCAATATGGGATTGAAGTGCTCAAGTCGTGGGGAAACAAGGTGCTGAGGAGTTACGTTCAGAGTCACGTAGTTTAGTGGGCCGTAGTTCCGGCACACGGTGATCGAGAACACCGCCGGTATTAAAGAAGCACCAAGACTGCCCATCAGGCAAGTGTTACTCGTCGCGTTCGTCATCCAACACCTAACTCCGCCGACGAGGGTCATCGTAAGCGCTGCACTGGCCCAGTTCGAACGTTCTGCTTGTGTTGTAGTTGGTCGCAGGAATCGATGCGATGCATCGCGATCTAACAGACCGAGAGAGGCCTGCGACGGCCCACAGTAGGCCAACATAGGTGAGACAACTGCCTCTCCCTCTGTTACTAGAGTCGGGGGCCAGGATGTAGACCACGAAGGTTTCGTCACAGGATGCCCAGGATCAGACGCCTGAGCCGGTGCGGCCGGAGCCACCGAACCTATGTTCGATGGCAGCCCTGAGAACCGCCAAGAGGGCCAATTGCAGGGCTCTGTTTGCCAAACGGAGGGATGGCCACGAAAGGGTACAAAAAGCTCAAAAACACGCCACGATTGGCAGGAAGCCGGCGTTGCCCGTCAGCCCGCCGGCGCGCGTCATTTTTCGTGCTTTTTTGTGGCGATGGTTTTGCTTGGAAGCTGGCGTCGAGGAGAAGGTTCTGTCGACAAATCGGCGTTTGGAATTCGTGATGGCCGCGGCTGTCGACAGGATCACCTACCTTTGCCTCAAGCGACCCGCAATGGTGGGTAGACCCAGAGCGACGATGGATAGGAGCGACGGCAGCGAGCACCGGAACCACCGACCCGACCTTCTAGCCCTGCAAACTTCGTGCTGGGCATGTGAAGACTTCGCGAACGCTGGCGGCGTGATCTTTTGTTCCACCGCCGGGCGGTGGTAACATACGGATTGTCTGGCGTATTACCGTCCGCACTGCCGATTGCCCCTTTCCGTTTCCGATACTGCCCCATGGCCACCATTTTTTACAGCATCATGGGCGAGGGGCGAGGGCATGCCGCGCGGCGCGGACCGTGGTTGAGCAGCTTCGCGATCGGCATCGCATCGTGATTTATACTTCGCACGATGCGCTCGGGTTTCTCGAAAAACAGTATGGCGACTCGTCCGACGTCGAGGTGCGGGAGATCCCCGGGCTCAAATTTCACTACACCGAAAAGCGGCTCGATTTAATCAAGACCATTCGCGAGGGCCTCGCGATGTGGTGGAATCAGACGAAGCATATTGCCCCCCTGGAGCAGGACATCCGCCGCGAGCAGCCCGCGCTGGTGATTGCCGACTTCGAGCCGTTGGTGCCCCGCGCTGCGCACCGGGTTGGTGTGCCGGTGTTGAGCTTCGATCATCAGCACTTTCTGGTGGCGTACGACCTATCGACGCTGCCGCTGTGGTTGCGGCTGTGGGCCAGTAGCATGACGCTGGCGGTATGGATGTTTGGCATTGGGCAGCAGAAGACCGTCGTATCCGCGTTCTACCGTCCGCCACTCCGGCCGGGCTACGCGGACGTGGTTCAGGTCGGCCCGCTGCTGCGGCCGACCATCCGCGACCGCCAGCCGAGCGAGGGGGATTTCGTGCTCTCGTACCTCCGCCGGCAAACGCCCGGGCGAGTTGTCGAGATGCTGGCGAACCTCGGCGTGCCGGTTCGTATTTATGGTTTGGGCGGCAGGCCGGCGACGGGGCAAGCCGAGTTTTTTGAGGTCGACGAGCATACGTTTACCGAATCGCTCGTAGCGTGCCGAGCGGTGGTTGCGGCGGCAGGCAACCAACTGCTGGGCGAAGCGTTGTACCTGGGCAAGCCGTTTTTCGCACTGCCTGAGGGCAAACACTTCGAGCAGTGCATCAACGCCCATTTCTTGAAGCAGCTAGGGGGCGGCGACTGGTGTGCCGTGGAACAGGTGCAGAAGCCACAGCTCGACGCCTTCATGGCGAACATCGATGAATACAGCGATAATCTACAGGGCCGCCAAAATGAGTTCGATGGCACCGACGACGCGGTGGCTGCCATCGAGTTGATGTTGAAGTAGCAATTGATCCGAAGCAAGGGCAACCTATCCGCCATGAACCTATCGAACTTGCCACGCATCGACACGATCGCCTTGCTTTTCGTGCTGATCGGTCTGTCGCCAGTTGCCGCCCAGGTTGTGGTGGAAGCGGAGCAAAAGCTTGCCGGCACGTTGGTGTCGGTGAGCGATAGTCGGCTCTCGATTCGCGATGAGGGGGGCACGGTACATCATCTGATGATCCAGGCGTCCGATGCGCCAGGTGTTGTGCTCGAAAGTGGCGTGCCGCTGCGTTTTCCCGCCCAGGTGCAGGTTACTGGCCAGTATCCCATCGACGTGCTTGAACGTGGCGACGTGGTAAAACTCGCCGTTACGATGAATCGGCGTGGCGACGTCGAGGGCGCCGTGGCGGCGGTGCAGCGGGTTGGTTCGGCCGACCTGGCATCAGGAGCTTTTCCCAAAGAGCAGCCGGAAAACGCGCGGCAGTTCGTGCAATGCCAGGTGGTTGGCACGTTCACGCGCCTGGCCAAGGATCGGTTGCTGGTGCAGGTTCCTCGCAACGAGTTTGTCCGCAATAAGACGCTGTCGATTCCGCTAGCAGACGGGGCCGAATTGCGATTTGCGAGCAACGATCATCGCACCGCGGCGGCGGGTGCCGTGGTGGACGAAGCCATCGTGGCGCGACTCAATACGGGCGACCGGGTCATCCGGACGCTGCGCATTCGAATGACGGCCGACTCAACCGCCGAGCGGAAGTACGACGACGAATTGGCGCTCAAGTTTCGCCATCTTTCCGACGACCCTGTGCCGCCGCGGTTGGTTCGGTCGCGGCACTTCATGATTCAAACAGATATCTCCGAGCGGCAGGCGAGTATCCTGCTCGAAAAGCTCGAGCGGATGGTCGCGCTGCTGAGCGCCTACTTTGGTGCTCGGCCAACCGGCATTGTGCAGGCGTACGTGGTGCGCGATTTGTCGCAGTGGCCAGCGGGGATGATCACCGAGCCGGCTGGCATTGCGAAGATCAAGGAGCGTGCGGGTATTTGTTTCTCGCGCCGCCGTGGCTCGCAAGCCGAAGCGGTTGTCTATAGCTGCGACGACCATGGCGTGGTGCAACACGAAAGCACCCACGCGTTCTGCACGCTCACGTTCGGCTCCACGGGCCCAACCTGGCTGGCCGAGGGGGTCGCCGAGATGGGGCAGTACTGGAAGGCGGACGAGGTAGCCGTGAACATCGACCCCATGGTGCTCGAATACCTCCGCTCGGCGAAACCCAAGCGAACGCTAGGTGAAATCGCCCACCCGGGGCGCACCGCCGCAGGTGGCTGGCAAGACTATGCTTGGCGATGGGCTCTGTGCCATTTGCTAGCCAACAATCCGAACTATTCCGATAGATTCAAGCCGCTGGCCATCGCCCTGATGACCGGTCGCGGGGGTGCCTCGTTTGCTACCGCCTACGGCGACGTGGAGCAGGAGATTTCGTTCGAGTACGACCAGTTCCTCCGCACTTTGGGCAACGGTTTCGACGCCCGACTATGTGCCTGGCAATGGAATAGCCGGATTGCACCAGTAAAGGGAGATCGTGCAGTCAACGCGAAAGTGCTGGCCAAAGCGGGCTGGCAGCCAACTGGCGCACGCCTCGAAGCGGGAGAAGAGTACACGCTGACCGCATCGGGTGACTGGAAACTATCGACCAAAGGCGAAGCCGTCTCCGCCGATGGGCAGCCGGACGGTCGCGGGCGGCTGGTCGGGGTGTTGATGGATCAGTTTTCGCTTTCCGAGCCATTCGACCTCGGCATGCAGCGGACGTTCGCCGCACCGGTCGCGGGCGATCTGTACGTGCGATGCCAAGAGGCATGGCACAGCTTATCGGATAATTCGGGTGAGATATCTCTGGAACTCCGCATCGCCGAATAGGACGCCTGCAATGGACACCCTGCTATTTCAAACGCAACTTTTTGCCACGCTTTACATGACCGGGTTGATCTGGTTCGTGCAGCTCGTGCACTACCCGATGTTTGCAAATGTACCTTCGCCCGCGTTCGCAAGCTACGAAGCAACTCACCAACGGCGGACTGCCTGGGCGGTTGGGCCACCTATGGTGGTCGAATTGATAACCGCCTTCGCTTATCTGTGGCTGGCACCCGCCCCGCACCCCAATTGGCTTCCATGGATTGGCATCGCACTGGTGGCTGTGCTGTGGCTATCGACGGCGCTGTGGTTTGGCCCGGTCCATGGGCGATTGCAAGCGGGGTTCGACGCCCAACTGCACGCAAAGCTGGTGAATTACAATTGGCTACGCACAGCCTGCTGGACCGTGCGCGGCTTACTGCTTGTGTGGGCAAGCGGGCTGCGATAAATCATGCCCATGCGGCCTCGAGATGGATACAGTCACGACTTCCGCGGTCGAGGGTTCGCACGATCATTGCTGGTCTTCGCCTCGTTCCAGGATCGCGGCGAGTCGGCTTCGAGATGGCGGATCAAGAAGTCCCGCATGCGCCGTCGCACGTACGGAATGGAAGTGTTGTGACCGTGCCCAGCACAACCCACTGCCAATGGCCCTTACCCGATCGCGTCGTGCTGCCCTTTCAATCGCATGGACCCTTCAAGGGCACCGTAGGATTGCCGTCGGGTGAGAGCCATGGCATGGTTATGCCTGGTAACCGCACCAAAAAAAGGCGGCAAACCCAAAAAGGGTTTGCCGCCTAAGATCGCTGATTTTGTGCTGCGTGTACGACGCTAGATGGCCGACGCGCGGCGTTTGACATCATCCAGGCGTATAACGTCCCACGCGAGGCCCGTTTTCTCCATGGCGAGGATCACCCAATAGGTAACATCGATCTCCCACCATTTATGACCTTGCGAGGCGACGCGCTGGTAGGCGTGATGGTTGTTGTGCCACCCTTCGCCAAAGGCAAGCAATCCAACCCACCAATTGTTGCGACTGTCGTCGGTGGTTTCGTAATTGCGATAGCCCCACATGTGCGACACGGAGTTAACAAACCAAGTCACGTGCATCACGTACACCATTCGCACGCCAGTGCCCCAGAACATCATCGAGAGGCCATCGAACCAGCCGCCATTGAGTCCCAGGAAGGTACCAAAGTAGCCTAAGCAAAATAATCCGACACCGAGGATCAAATGGCTAGGCAGGAACATGACGTGTAGAAATCGCATCATGCGATCCTTCATCAAATCGCCAGCGTAGCGATCCAGCAGATCGCGGCTTGTCTTTTGACCCCAGTTGGGCATAAACCACAACATGTGAGCCCACCACGCTCCGTCGCGCGGCGAGTGAGGGTCGCCATCCTGATCGCTGTACTTGTGATGCTTGCGATGGTTCGCCACCCAAGCCAACGCCGATCCTTCGCCACTTAGTCCTCCGAGGAAAGCAAGGAGCCAACGGATGGGCTTGTAGGTCTTGAAACTGCCATGTGTGAGCAAGCGATGGTAACCCATGCAGACGCCCAGCGAGCCAGTCGCCAGAATCAAAACCACGCAGGCGACGAGTGCCTGCCAGGTAGCGAAAAAGGGAGCTGCAATAGCGAACGCATGAATCACAACAATCCAAACCACCACGGGCCAGTCGAGCCCCAGCGCCCACGCTTCGGGCGAGTTGGCGGGTGGGCGGCCATCGATGAGCTTCGGATGGTCGGGCTCGAGTTTTTCAAGCTTGCGGCTGCGGGCCGAAGGACGGTCCTTGAGTTTGGAAACTGCCGCGGAAGTAGCAGCATCGCTGTTGGGGGTGGTATGTAGACTCATCGTACGAATGGTCTCCGATGGCGAGGGAATACGCGTCCGTCGAACCGGCCAGAAAGGCGGATGGAAAGATCTGCGTCCAGATGCCCTTTGCGGGGTGAATGGTTGCCGAGCGCTACGTGGCTCGACAATGGAGAGATTTTAGCTGTTTGATACGAAGCTCTAGCGTGCGGTCGGAGCAGGAGATCAACTTCCCGCGTACCACTTGCACGAGGATAGAAGAATTGGCGGTGAACGGCTAGCCCACTGCGACCTGTCGAGGCCGGTTTTGCCGGCATTTTCACACAGTCGATACGTGGCAGCCAAACGCTTAGTTCGGTGGGCTCTCGCGATTGCTGCCGATTGCAGGCGGTTTCGCGGCTGGTGGGCGAAATCGCCCTATGCGCACCGCTGAAGGCCCAAAGGCGAAGTCGATCGCGCCGCAGTCGCTGGTAAACAGGATTTCGGCCCCCTGGCCACCGTAGCTTGCGGAAAACCTGCGGTCGGCCGTGTCGGCATTGCCGCTCACAACCACGCAATCAGGTTGGCTCCAGGCGGCAAAACCGGGTGGGTCGCTGCGGCTACTGCCGTGATGCGGGGCCAACAAGACATCGCAGGGGTAGGCGACGTCCCCCATCACATCGTCGATCCCCGGTGCCTCGAGATCGCCCGGCAGCAAAATGCGGTAGGGACCCGACTCTATCGCCAAAACCAGACTGTTTGAATTATCGCTGCCGAAACTCCCCAGATGGTCGGGGTAGAGAACATCGCCATGCGACTTACTATCAAGAACGAGCCGGTCGCCCAATTCGACGATCTCGATGGGAATCGAATGCTGATGGAGCAGCCGCCGCAGTGCGGCGGGGGCCGACTCGTCGGCAACGTCACTGGTGGCGGGGAACATGTGAGGCGACACGAATACCCGGCCGATTGCAAACCGATCGACCAGACCTGGCACGGCGTTAAAGTGATCGACATCGGCATGCGAGAGGACGATGCCATCGATGGTGCGGATTCCCCGAAACCAGAGGTACCGTGCAATGGTATCGGTTGCGTAACTTGGCGAACCAAGAGAACCCGCGTCGTAAAGTAGGGTAGTGCCTTCGGGCGTCGTGACGACTGCACATACGCCATGCCCAACATCAAGAAAGGTCACCTGTAGCGTGCGCGGGGCAAGGCGCTGGGCTACCACCGGCATCGCGCCGGCTAGCACCCATGCAGCCAGCAGCTGTGCGGTACGCCTCCACCCAAATCGTGTACCTGCTGCGCATAAGAGCCCACCCGTCAGGGCATACCACCCAGCCACCCACCAGCCAGCGGGCGGGGTCCAGAAGTACGCCTGCGGCCAGTGGCTCGACGATTGTACCACCGTACTCAACGCGTCGAGCGAGGTCGCCAGAGGCAGGGCAAGCGCTGGCTCGCCAGGCGGCACCAACCAGCCCAAGAACAGGAAGGCAAAGCCCGTGACCAGCGACGCTGCCAAGCCAAGAAAAACCGGCACGCAAGCCAGCACCGCCACCGGAGTCACTAGATGAAACTGGTACATGAGTAGCGGCAGCGACAAACCCCATACGGCAAGCGTGGCGGCCATGGTCCAGCCTAGTCGCCGCGCGAGGCTAATCAGCAACCGCTCGTGCCATGGTCGCGCATTGTAAACCAGCGATTGAAGTGGCGTCGCAACAGGGACCCACCGCACCGAGCTAAACCACAGCAGTATAGCAACGCATAGAAAACTGAGCTGTGGGCCGGTGCGAAACAGGTCGGCCGGGTTAAGCACAAGCACGAAGACTGCCGCAATCGCCAAGGAATTGAGCGCGAACGGATTGCGATGAAACCACAGGGCAAGGCAAGCCAGCTCGGTAAGCATCGCTGCTCGCACCACCGGCGGGTGGCCACCCGTGAGTACTGCGTAGAGGGCCACCAGCACCATGGCCGTTGCCAAGGCTGCCCGTCGAGGTAAGACTCCCATGCCCAGCAGCGCCAGGACACCCGTAATGAGGATGCCGGCATGCACGCCCGATACAACCAGCACATGCACCGCACCGGTGACGCGAAAGGCATCCATCGTTTCGCGCGGCATGGCATTTCGATCGCCTAGCAAGATCGCGGCGGCGAGCGGGGCACGCTCCGCACCGAGGCTCTGCCACAGCCTGGTTTGCCACGCGGCACGGAGGTTGTCGATCCACCGCAGCGGATGCCAGTCGCTGCCACGTTCGAGCACTCGAACGCAGTCAGGCGAATGGCAGCGGACAAAGCACAGCTCGCGATCAGCGCGTAGGTGCTTGGCGAAGTCGAAATGGCCCGGATTACGAGCCGGCGCTGTGCGCGAAGTTGGCCGTACACCAATACGCGGTCGAACGCGCGTACGTCCAGCAAATGGCCATCGACAATCAATTCGCAACGCCCTGATGCGGTTTGCCAATCCTCGCCGTTACGCACCCGGGCGACCTCAAGCCGCAGTTGACTCTTTTCGCCTTGCGGAATGGCCCGGTAGGGCGAACGTGGGGGGGCGGCGGTCCGCTGTGGAGCACCGGCAGCCACCGCTTCGATGCAGCAAGGGTGCGTTTGCTGCGTCGCCATGAAGCCCAGGTCCGTCGTCGCAAACTCGTTCCATTGGGTGTGATGCCAAGCGGCGGCAACCATCGCAACACCGGCGAGCAGCACGTAGCTGCCCAATAGCCAGCCGCGGCGATGATTCAGCCAGTACCACGCAACCAATAGCAGCGCTGCAAGCGTCCACCATGCGTTGCTGCCCAGAACGTAGCCGCCGTGGGGCATCCATTGCTCGCACTGCAACCGGTCGAGCACCATCCCCGTCGCCGCCGCGGCGGCAATAGCAACCACCGGCACTCGGCGCGCGGCGCGGGTAGCACGCGAGGTCGCTTCAGGCGTTTGGCTGAGGGAGTCGCTCACAGCATGCCGTACTTCCGGGGGGAAATGGGGACCTAGGCAAGTTTACCAAGTTTCAAGGGAGGCGCGTGCCACTCCCGGCGTGCAGAGGGCCCAATCGTGATGGTCGCGTCTCGCCCAGTATTTTGGTAAGCAGGCCAAGTAGCGTGCGGACAAACTAATCGAGGGTCGGGGCTCCCACGACGGTGGATGGCGTTTGGCAATGCTCTCGTAGGAATGCCAGAGCTGTTGACAAAAACCCCGGACCGCAGGCTGGAAAAAAGCGTAAAGATTAGGCGTTTCTTCCGACTGCACGAAACCTTCTGCTTTGGCTTGCGTAACAACGGAAACGGCGGAGCCACGCGCCGACAGCGGCGGGCGGTCGCCCTCAAGGGGGAGGGTCGATTATACTCGCCATCAATCGCTCGGCGGCTACAGGTTTCGCTGCGATCAAAACGATGCTAGCATCGTTCGCTTGTCGGACCCCAAGGCTCGCAAACCTCACTCGCACCACCACGGAGGTTGTCTTCCCATGTTGAAACACGCAGTTATCACATTTTCTGAGTTTGCGCTCTGGCTGGTGATCGCAGCCATTGCGACAAGTGGCTGCGATGCCGCGCCCTCTGGCTCGTCCAGTTCGGGGACCGTCGCAGCATCCAATCCCAACACCACGGAGCGACCGAAAGTGGAGCCCATGTCAACGCCAGCGTCGCCAACAAAGCCAAATGGCGCAGCCCGACTCGAAGGAGGCCGAAAGTCAGCCACTTTCAGGTGTACCGCTAATTCCCCGCGACGCGCGTGATTCGGCAACCCACAGCGGGCCCAGGCCCGCATTAGCCCCGATGGAGCATGGCTCAGCTTCCTGGCTCCCGTTAAACAACCCGGTCAGGAGGATGGCGAAGGTGTCCTCAACGTTTGGGTCGCGCCGATAAATGATCCCGCTAGTGCGAAACCGGTAACCGACGACAAGCTGCGTGGTATTCGTGGTCACAGTTGGGCGTACAACAGCAAGCAGATCCTCTATACGCAAGACTTGGGCGGCGATGAAAACTGGCACGTCTACGCCACGGCCGTTACCGACGGGTCCACCATCGATCTGACTCCGGTCGAGGGTGTCAACGCGCGGCTGGCTGGCGTGAGCGAGAAGTTTCCCAACGAGGTGCTCATCGGTCTGAACGACCGCGTGCCCCAGCTGCATGATATTTACCGGGTCAATCTCACCACCGGCGAGCGGAAGTTGCTGCAAGAGAATCCCGGTCTGGCGGCCGTGATTCCGGATGATAACTACGAAATCCGTATGGGGTTCAACTACACGCCAACCGGCGGTCAGGCGTGGCTGTTGCCCAAGGGCGAGCCGGGCGAGAAAGGCTACAAAGACTTCGAAGTTACCGAAGAGTTTGGGCCCGAGGATGCCATGACCAGCGGTCCGGCGGGGTTCGATAAGACGGGCCGCGTGTTGTACTTCGAAGACAGTCGCGACCGCAATACGGCCGCGCTATTTACTCGAAATCTGGACACCGGCGCTACCGAGTTGCTGGCCGAGGACGATCGCGCCGACGTTGGCGGCGTGCTGGCTCATCCCACGGAGAAAAATATCCAGGCGGTCAGCTTTACCTACGCTCGCCGCGAATGGCTGGTGCTGGACGACACCATCCAAGACGATATTGACTTCCTCACCGACTACTCGGATGGCGAATTCGAGATCACCAGTCGCACGCTTGACGACAATTTGTGGACCGTCGCCTACATCCTCGACGACGGCCCAATGAAGTACTACGTTTACGACCGCAATGCCGAAGGGGACGCCCGGATGCGGTACCTGTTCAGCACGCGCGACGACTTGGATAAGTACCCGCTTGTCAAAATGCACGCGCCGGTCATTAAGAGCCGCGACGGGCTCGACTTGGTCTGTTACCTTTCGCTTCCGCCGGGAAGCGACGTGGAGGGCGACGGCGTACCCGACGCCCCGGTGCCGATGGTGCTCGACGTGCATGGCGGCCCTTGGACCCGCGATAGCTGGGGATTTAACTCGTCGCATCAATGGCTCGCTAATCGCGGCTATGCCGTGCTGAGCGTCAATTACCGTGGTTCCACGGGATTCGGCAAAGACTTCATCAATGCGGCGAATGCCCAGTGGTCGCGAAAGATGCATGACGATTTGATTGATGCCGTAAAGTGGGCGGTCGACCAAGGGATCGCCGTCGAAGACAAAGTGTGCATCATGGGTGGCAGCTATGGTGGCTACGCCACGCTCGTTGGATTGACCTACACGCCCGATGTGTTTGCCTGTGGCGTGGACATCGTGGGACCGAGTAGTCTGGTCACACTGCTGCAAAACATTCCGCCCTACTGGGCACCATTCATGCCGGTAATGAAAATCCGCGTTGGCGATGTGGCCACGCCTGAAGGGCAAGCGGATCTGCTCAAGATGTCACCGTTGACGTACGTCGACCGTATCGAGCGGCCTCTCTTGATTGGCCAGGGCGCGAACGACCCCCGCGTGACGCAACTCGAAGCCGACCAGATTGTCGAGGCGATGATCGCCAAAAACATCCCGGTAACGTACGTGCTCTATCCCGACGAAGGCCATGGTTTTGCCCGGCCCGAGAATCGCACCAGCTTCAATGCCGTGACCGAAGCATTCTTGGCTGGTCAACTAGGAGGCCGATACGAGCAGATGGGCGACGACCTGCAGGGCTCGAGCATCCACGTCCCCACCGGTGCGGCCGACGTGCCCGGGCTGAAAGAAGTGCTCTCCGAAGAGCAAATGTCGATGCCAAAAATCGAGCAGCCGGCGGCGGGCGCCGCTCCCGATGGCGAAGCGACCTGAAACGGCAACCGCGGCGAGAAGGCGGAAATTCTTCGCCTTTTTTCCCTTGCGTTCGTTCGACCAAACGACGATACTGAGCAACATGAGCGGCAAATTCTGGTATTACTTCTGGTTTAGCTTTACCCACCCGGGTTCCGGGGCCGGAGGTCGTGCCTGATTGCTTAGCCAAGCGAGCACTAACAAGCCAAAGCCCTGAGAACCTATTGGTTCTCAGGGCTTTTTTCGTTTTCCCTGCTTCTGAATCTCGAACCCCCGAAACCAACAAAAAGCCATGATTATCGTAATGAAACACAGTGCCTCTGAGGCGGAGATTAATCACATGATTAGCGAAGTAGAGTCAGCGGGACTGAAACCCACCGTCCTGCGCGGCACCGAACGGACCGTCATTGCCGCGATTGGCGACGAACGCAAAGCCGGCGACTTGCGAAAGCTCGAAAGCTCGCCAGGCGTCGATAACGTAATGCCGGTGCTTGCGCCGTACAAGCTGGCGAGCATCGAAACGCAGCCCGAGCGTTCGGTGGTGCAAGCCGGTTCGCTGTCGGTAGGCGGATCGATAGTCGGCATGATTGCCGGGCCCTGTTCCGTGGAAAATGAGGAGCAAATCGTCGCGACGGCCAAGGCGGTGAAAGCAGCCGGCGCGACGGCGCTCCGCGGCGGTGCATTCAAGCCACGAACTAGCCCCTATAGCTTCCAAGGTCTTAAGGAGGAGGGACTCAAGATGCTGGCCGCCGCGCGCGACGAGACCGGCCTTGCTGTTGTCACCGAAGTGGTTTCGCCAGAAGACGTGGAGCTGGTGAGCGAGTACGCCGAGGTGCTGCAGATTGGAGCTCGCAACATGCAGAACTACCGGCTGCTCGAAGCGTGCGGCAGGAGTCACCGCGCGGTGCTACTGAAGCGCGGTCCGAGCGCTACGATCGACGAGTTGCTGCTGGCTGCTGAATATATACTTGACGGTGGCAATCCGAACGTCATGTTGTGCGAGCGAGGTATTCGCACGTACGAGAGTCATACACGTTTTACGTTGCCCCTGGCCTCGGTGCCCTACTTGCAAGGGAAAACACACCTGCCCGTGGTCATCGATCCCAGCCACGGCACGGGGCACGCTAGCTTGGTACCAGCGATGGCCAAGGCGGCGATTGCCGCAGGCGCGGATGGCATCATCGTCGAAGTCCACCCCGAGCCAGAGCACGCCATGAGCGATGGCTACCAAACGCTCGACTGCTCGACATTCGCCAAGATGATGGAGGAATGCCGCCGCGTTGCTGCCGCCGTCGATCGCACCATGGGCTAGCGCATCACGCGATCATCCGCGAAGCGAAGTGAGTCTGCAGCCTGCTACGGCTGCGTAGCGGAATGGATGGCGCGGTTGCCGCGAACGATCATCAAATCGCTCGCTGCATCGGCTGTTGCTGCGAACGTCGCAAGGTCGCTCGCTTCGCAGCGATTGTCGACGCGCTGGCGAAGTTCGGCGATGTCGGTGCCGGGATAGAACTCGACCCAACTAGTTTGGTCGGCCACGTCGCGGGTAGTGATTTGCACGGTGCCGGCATCCACGGGAATCCAAGCCAGGTCGAGTGGCGTGAGGCAAGCATCGAGCGAATCGGCCCAGGCGGCGTTATTCACCGAGCCCGCCATCGTTGAGCGGGGACGCAAGTCCTGGTCCGCCAGTCGTTGCCAGTCGACCAACAATACCAAGCCGCTCGTCTGCTGCCAGTAGTCGAACACTTCGGCCAGCGGTATCCAATCGACGAATGCAAAGGTGGTGCGACGGCTGAGCCGGCGTTGCAGGGCTAACAGTCTTGGTTCGACGTCCAGCAGGGCCGCGGGATACTTGCTCGCGCGCGCCAGGCCGCGTGCCTTACGCAATCGCTCACAGAAGATGAGGATCTCGTAGTGAGCGGCGGTCCGTTGTTGGATCGAAAGCGTATTTCCATCGACGCTCATGCGAGCCTTGCCATCCTCCCACGAATCGGGCAGGACGAATTGGCGGACCAGTGCCGCGATTGCCGAGGCATCGTTTGCGCCGGCCACCAGGTCGTTGACGCGATACTGAACCTGCCGCGAATCGTCCGCACGAGCTTTCGTTAGCGAAAGTCCCACGGCATCCCGTACGGCCTCAAGCCGAACGGTCCCAGCCATGGCGGTTGCCAGTTGCATGACGGTAGCGTTTTGTTCGTCGAGCGAAATGGGTCGATCGGCGCGAACGCCAGCCATTCGCAGTACCGCAGGATCGATAGAAATGGGAACTCCCGACAACTGCGATAACTCGAACAGGGCCTGATGAAAGGGCGTCTTCCGCCATGCTACATCGGGAAGCTGCATTTCGAGTCGCGAAGTCAGCTCACCCTCGGCGAAGCCCTCGGCAAACGTGGGACCGCGACTCGATGAGCCTGGTTGGAAACGCAGCTCGCGGCGCGGGGCGGCAACCTGAATCGGGTTGGGCGCAGGTAGGCTCGGCGATGGGTTGCCGTCCACCTCGGCGGCGGGAGCAGCGGCCGGGGCCGAGTCGGGGATCAGAAGCAAGTCGAGATTGGCCGTATCGATCGCCAGCGGATCGAGTGGCGGGAGTGGATCTCGATTGGATTGCGGACCATCACGCGGAGGGGGCTCAACGTCTTGGGTGGCGGGAGGTAGGTCGGGTAAGGCCGCCACTCGTGCGACATTCGCGTCGGTAGGCTCCAGTTGATTGCCGTGCTCCGCCGGGTCGGCGAGCTCAGCTACGACTTCAGCGGCACGTTCGACGACCGGTTTATTCGCCGCAACGACCGTAGGCGGTGTGGGCACCTCCAGAGCTGCTGTTGGCTTGCTGGGGATGTCTTGTTCTGCAGGTTCGCCGTCCAAGTCGGCCGCCGCGACGATTCGATCGCCTTGCCCGTCGGCTTGGGTCCACCAAGCTGCGGCCGTTAGTCCCAGCGAGAAGCAGGCAACGCAGCCCGCGGTTCCCCAAACCAACCAGCCTGTCCGACCACCGGGGGGTGCATCGAGTGGCACTTCAGCAAGACTTTCCACCATGGGGGTGGCCGATAGCGATTCGTCCTGCCTCGAAATGGACTCATCCGCTACCGGCTGGGAAGCAAGGCTTGTGTCGACATCTGCCGGGCTTTGGAGTAGGTGATCGATCTCGGCTGCGAAGTCGACTGGCGCAAGCATCTGCGGGCCATCCGTGGTCGCCACGGGAACTTCGGGAGTTGGCGGTCGAGTTGTCTCCGCCGTCGCTGTTGCGGGTGCGGCGATCAACACCATGCTGTCACAATTCGGACAAGCGTGGATCTGCCCAATGGCGGCCGGATCGCGCACCTTGAGTTTGACGCCGCAGGTCTCGCAAAGGACAGGAAAAGGCTGCATGAACGGTATCGAGAGAAGGCCAGCGGACGGTCGGGTTTTCCTACGATGCGACTTCGCCAAGGGGTCGCGTGATTATTCCAGCTTACCATACAGTTTAGCCAACGCGACCCGCTCGATCGGCATAGACGTTAATTTGGCCCGAAGCGCTACTGGGTAAATACCGCTGGTAGCGCATCGCCACGTTTATCGGCCTGGGCCCTGGTGGTGACGAAAATGGCAGGCTCACCCGTGCGCGGGCTCTTGCCGAAGGTATAGACCAGTTTTTGCTTCGGGTCGGCGGGGCCGCTGGCCGTTTTGTCCGGGTTTGCCAGGCGGAGGATAGCGACAAGGATTTCGCGGGCAGGCTTGCCTTGCTCGTCCAGACCAAACGATTGGTTCTTGGTGATGCCATCGAGTTGCAGGTCGCCACCCAAAAGGATGATTTCCGCGCCAATTTCATCCGCCAATAGATCAACGGCTGTCTCCAGCGTATCGCGGGCAAAGCTCAAGCTTGCCGGCTGCGCGAGTCGCTGTTCGAGGGAGCGTGGTGAATTCGCGCTGTCACTGGAGGTGGTAGCTACCGTTCCGCCCCCCGCCATCCGCTCGGCCAAGAGCAATTCGCCCGCCATCAGCAAGTTGTGGCCTGCGGGCTGGGGAAGGTACACACGCAGCAGCGATTGGTCGTCGTCCACGCCAACGCGCTGGAAACGATGGAGTGCCCGCAGCATGGCTGGCAACCGCGCGACGACCGCGGCGCTGTAATTAGAAGCGGGGACCGTTGCAATCTCACGCTCCACTGCCGCCGGCCAGTTGGCGACCTTATTGGCGAATTGTTGGGCGAACCGCTTCGGTCGCTGGTCGATGGTAGCCACCAGCCGCAGTTCGACGAAGAAGTCGTCGCCGGCATGAAAACTGATCGCCGCGCCGCGTGTGCTATCGGGCAGCAGGGCAAACAACGGGTCGCGGAGCCCAGCCAGCGAACCGTGCCACATGCTGCGTCCACCACTAAAGAGAAACGTAGGCGAAGCCAGCAGCGTCGCGTGGCGATCGCGGTCGGTGGCGGCGACGAGCGATTCCATCTCGCGCCGCAACGGTGGTGCCAGCCCCTCGAACTCCCGCACCTCGTCCAACACGCTCGTCGAGGCCACCGAGTACGCACCTCCTGAGAGCGCGTAATGGTTGGCAGAGCGCGGCGGTTGGACACCGCTGCGAGGCGTGACGACCAGCGTCGTTCCGATCGTAAAGTCGGCCGACGCGCGGAGCCCGATTAGCAGCCGATCGATGTCCGTAAGCGGCAATCCACTTGCGCTCTGGATGTATGCGGCTGCCTGCGAACCGCGTGGGCCGAGGGCAGCCAAAATTTTTTCGCCTTCTCCGCTTGCCAGCAGTGCTGCCGGCCGGAGGGCAACGAACATCTCGCAACCGGGCGGTAAACCGCCGAGATCAATCGCCGCACCGGACGTTGGCGAAACCCACATGGTATGCCCGTCGTCTACCACGGTGGCCGGGGTTGGGCTCGCGACCTGTGGATCGTTACGAACTGCTGGTGACTTGGCCGGCTGCGTATCGGGCGCCGCATCGGCCGGTTGGCCGCTGGCTGGTGGGTCGCGGCGGCTCCAAGTCGTGGCAAGCATCAGCCCGACAAATACCAGACAAGCCGCCACGGCGCCGATGATGATCCATTGCGTGGAATTTCGCTGCTTCCTGGCGGCCCGCCTTTCTGCCAGCGAACTCGTGTCGGTGCGGATCTCGAAATCGGCCATGGGTTTTGTGACAAGGATTAGGGTAAGATAGTTCCCTTAGCTTAAAGCATACTGGCCATTGGGCAAACTGCCATTGGATACGGGAAGCCCATCGTATGCAGGAGCCAAAGGTACACAGGAGCACTGATGCAAGCTTTTGAAGCCGTTCAGCACTATTTCGATACTGCCGCCGACGAGTTGGAATTGCCCGACGATTTGCGAACACTGCTGTCGATTCCCGAGCGTGAGATTACGGTACAGCTGCCCGTCGAAATGGACGATGGACGCTTGGTGTCGCTCATCGGCTACCGCGTGCAACACAATCGGGCGCACGGCCCCATGAAGGGTGGTTTGCGGTATCACCACGAGGTGAACCTCGACGAGGTACGGGGTTTGGCCTCGCTGATGACTTGGAAAACCGCCGTGGTCAATCTTCCCTACGGCGGAGCAAAAGGGGGTGTCTGCGTCGACAGTCGTGCGATTAGTGCCCGCGAAAAGGAACGGATTACCCGCAAGTTCGTTGACGAGATCCATGAACTCATCGGGCCGGACAAGGACATCCCCGCCCCCGACATGGGTACCGATCACGAGGTGATGGCGTGGTTCGTCAATCAATACAACAAGTACGCAGGCTTCAATCCCGCGGTGGTGACTGGCAAACCGGTCGAGCACTACGGTATACCTGGTCGCGAGGAAGCCACCGGCCGCGGCGTGGGGATTCTCACCATCAAAGCTCTATCGCGACTAGGGCGCAAGGTGACTGGTTCGACGGTTGCCATCCAGGGCTTTGGCAACGTTGGTGCGCATGCTGCCAAGTTCCTGTCCGAGGCGGAATGCAAGGTGGTCGCCATCAGCGATATCTCCGGAGGCTACTACAACGCCGACGGTCTCGACATTCTGGACGCCGTTCGCTTTGCCCGCGAACATTCCAACTCGCTTGCGGGTTACCCCGGAGCGGAGCAAATCACCAACGAACAGCTCCTTGAGTTAGACGTCACGGTGCTCATCCCCGCGGCGCTAGGAGGCGTGATTACCCTGGAGAACGTCGAAAAGATTAAGGCGGATCTGATTATCGAAGCGGCCAACGCCCCCGTCCGTCCCGAGGCCGACAAAGCACTCATCGGCCGAGGCATCCCTGTTCTGCCCGACATTCTGGCGAACGCTGGCGGCGTTACCGTGAGTTACTTCGAGTGGGCGCAA
This sequence comes from Lacipirellulaceae bacterium, assembly GCA_963753855.1. Lineage (GTDB taxonomy): Bacteria > Planctomycetota > Planctomycetia > Pirellulales > Lacipirellulaceae > Aeoliella. The sequence goes on from CAVWDV010000001.1 coordinate 122,643, forward strand.
AACCGGCAGTTTTATCAGTGGAATCTGAACCGGGTTCGGGGTGAACTCGATCACTTGTTGTCCACCGCTTTCGAAACCGTATGGGAGTTGGCCGTGGAACGCGAGGTGACGCTTAGGACCGCGGCGTTCATGGTCGGAATCGAGCGGGTTGCCCGCGCCACCAAGCTGGCCGGCCTGGTGTGATGCACTGCCATAGTGCGGCGTGCCCCTTACAACGCGTCGATTACCATCTGTCCGATTTGTTCGGTGCCGTAGCCGGAGCGATCGAGACTCTTGCCTTCGAACTTCGGTGTCACCGCTTTGACGGCGGCCCCAACTTGCACGCCGCACTTCACCGCGGCCGCATCGCCCTTAATCCGACCGGTCTCCCGCAGCAGTAGCCCCAACGAGTCGATCGTGGCGATCGGGTTGGCCAAATTCTTCCCGGCAATATCAGGTGCCGACCCATGCACCGGCTCGAACATGCTGGGTGCCGTACCGTCGGGGTTGAGATTGCCACTCGAGGCGATACCCATCCCGCCGGCGATTGCCGCTCCGAGATCAGTGATAATGTCGCCAAACATGTTCGGCACAACGATCACATCGTACACCTCAGGCCGGGCCACCATGTACATGCAGCAGGCGTCGACGTGGTGGTAGTCGGTGGCGACCTCTGGGTATTCCTCGGCAACGGCTTGGAACGTGCGAAACCACGTGTCGCCTGCGAACGTGAGGACGTTGGTCTTGTGTACCAGAGTCAAGTGCTTGCGGTCGCGTGTCTTGGCGAGGTCGAAGGCGTAGCGGATACACCGCTCGGCACCGAATCGCGTCGCCACCATGGTCTGGTTGCTGACTTCCTGCGGCGTGCCCTTGCGGACGAACCCGCCGACTCCACAGTACAAGTCCTCGGTGTTCTCCCGAACACATACGAAGTCGATGTCGGCGGACGTCTTGTTCTTAAGCGGTGTGTCGATTCCCGGATAAAGTGTCACCGGTCGCAGATTAATGTACTGATCGAGGTCGAATCGGAGCTTCAGCAAGATGCCCTTTTCAATCACCCCGCCCGCCAGGCGAGGATCGTTCGGCAGTCCACCCACGGCACCCAGAAAGATGGCGTCGAACGTGCGCAGCTGGGCAACGTCGTCGTCGGAGAGCACGTGACCCGTTTCAAGGAAATGAGTTGCGGAAAAGGGGAACTCCGTGGCGTTGTACTGGCAGTCGCAGCAGGGCGCGGCAGCTTCGAGCACCTGCATGGCGGTACCCACGACCTCGGGGCCAATGCCATCGCCGCCAAGGATTGCTAGTTGAAGGGGAGCGGCCATGATTTCTCAATATTTTGGGTCGAAACGTGAATGAACTGCCGAGAAAAGATAGTCTATCAACGATACCGGACCCCGGGCAGGCCCGGCAAGAAAATGCCCATCTTCCGGACTCTGGCTCTAGGAGTTGGCGGCCGATTGTGGTTAAACTGAAGGTAGTAACAGGAAGCGTTACGGCCTGGGAGCCTGTGACGCTCTATTCGACTCCTCTTCCCAAGTGCAAATCGGGAGAATTGCTATGAGACTTGGTCCCTCACTTATCGGTGCCATCGTGGGCGCGGTTGTCGGAGTGGCAGCACAGATTGGTTTGGAAAGCGCGATGGGGAAAGAGTCCACTTGGTTCGCCATTGTGATCGGCCTGCTCACAGGTTTAGGCGCGCGGGCGATGGCGGGTGAAAGCATTCACCTAACGAGCTACGTACGAGCCGCCTTGGCCGCACTGATTGGCTTAGCGGCCATTGTCGGTGGCAGCTACGCCGCTTCCGAAGTGGTACGAAAAAAGAACGTCGACGCGTACGAATCGGCGACCAACTCCAGCCTGCCGAGCACCGTGTCGGTAGCGGACGATGACGAGGGGGATCTCGGCGACGCCGATATCGAGGTGGACGCCATCGAAGAAGAGGGCGCTGGCGACGAAGCCGTGGAGGTTGATGCCGTCGTCGAGGACGCGGTGGACGACGACGCCGGCGACGAGGCAAAGGTCGAAGCAGATCGTGATGCAATAGCAGCCAGGAACGCCCGCCTCGACTTGGCCGGGATCGACGAAGCGAGGCGTAACAAGACCGAGTTGCCGCCTCCCTCGCCCTGGCAGTTTGCCTTTTTCGGTATCGGCACATTCTTAGCTTATGAACTGGCCCGCGGGGGCAGCAAGAAGGAACACGATGCGGTATCGACCGAGGACTAAGGTTCAAGCCGCGCCGCAAGACGCTGCACGCACTGCTCCACATATCCCAGGCCCTGCCGATTTTCGGCGGGGCCTGTTTTCATTTCGCGCCTGAGTTGCGTCCCCACGCGATTAACCACCGGTCGCAACTTGGCGGCGTGCTGATTGAAGTTGAGTGGCAGGTCGAGGGCGTTGGCCGCTTGTAGACCGTCCCAGGGCGAGTTGGGGTTTTCAGGGGGCGTCGACGAGCGGAGGGAGGGCTTCAGCGATTCGCTCACGCTGCATACGCACTTTTGCATGCATTATCCGCCCCAGCGGAGTGCTGGGTTGCGGCCGCCGGTGAGGAGGTTGCAGGTAGGGCAACCAGTAGTCGATTGCGGCAGCGGAGGCCACCGGATGAGTTGCGGCTGGTGGACTCGAAGCGTTCCAACTTTGACCTGCAAGTCAAGCGACTTGGCGTAGCCGCTCGTAATCTGTCCGCGGCGGGGTCTCCCGAAACGTGCTCCATCGCGTTTTCGATTCGGTCTCTCGCTGTGAGAGAATCGATTCGGGTACCATTCCTACATCGAAGCCACCTGCGAGATCATCAAGCAGAGCAAACGACGGACCGTTAATGTTGCTTTTTCTTGTTTGGTAGGAGACGCAAACTCAGCCGATAGCGATTTCCGTTTACGAGTTACGTCCACTGCTTTTCCAAACCGGGTCATGGTGCGATTCGTCCACTTGGGGCCAGCGAGTAAGCGTGACTTTCTGCCGCGTGTAGAATTGGATGCTCTCGGTCCCCTGGATGTGTAGGTCGCCGAAGAATGAGCGATTCCAGCCCGTGAAGGGAAACCAAGCCATCGGTGCGGGGACGCCCACGTTGATGCCGATCATGCCGGCATTGAAATGCTGTTTGAACTGCCTGGCGGCGTAGCCACTACGAGTGAAGATGGCCGCTCCGTTGCCGTACTGGCAGTCGTCACCCATGGCGAGCGCTTCGTCGAGCGTATCGACACGTGCGACCGATAGCACGGGGCCAAAGATTTCCTCCTTGGCAACGCGCATGCTGGGCTTCACCTGGTCGACCACGCTGGGGCCAAGCAGGAACGCACCACCAGCGAAATCGCGGCGGCCATCAAGTGGTACGGTCGCTCCTTCGCCCGCGGCGATGTCGAGATACTCCGCCACACGGCGGCGATGCTCATCTCGGATAACGGGGCCCATATCGACCTCCTCGTTGCCGTCACTGGGCCCGACGCGCAAGCCGCCGGCATAGTCCACCAGTCCGCCAACCACCGCCTCCCCTGCCCCGCCAACCGCGACCGCCAAGCTTCCTGCCATGCATCGCTGTCCGGCGCAGCCGAACGCGCTGGCGGCAAGCTGCTTGACCGTTTGGTCGACGTCGGCGTCCGGCATGACGATCAAATGATTCTTGGCACCGCCGGCCGCTTGCACCCGCTTGCCATTACTGGTGCCGGTGTCGTAAATGTATTTCGCCACGGGCGTCGAACCAACGAACGATACCGCAGCCACTTTCGGATGCGTTAACAGCGTGTCGACGCACTGCTTGTCGCCGTGCACGATATTGAATACGCCCGCCGGCAAACCGGCCTCGAGCAGCAATTCGCCAAGCCGCACGGCCGAGAGGGGTACTTTCTCCGAGGGCTTGAGCACGAACGTGTTGCCACAAGTGATGGCGACTGGGAACATCCACAACGGCACCATGCTTGGAAAGTTGTACGGAGTAATGCCAACGCACACCCCCACCGGGTGGCGAACCGCTTCGGCATCGACCCCTGCAGCGATGTTCGGTAGCACATCGCCGACCAGCAGGCTCGGAATGCCCGCGGCGAACTCCACCATCTCCACACCGCGATTCACCTCGGCCCGCGACTCGGCGAGAGTTTTACCATGCTCACGGGTCACGAGCGCGGCAAGCTCTTCGAAGTTTTCTTCCATCAACATGCGGAATCGAAACATCACCCGAGCCCGCTCGATGACCGGTGTTTCGCCCCACGCCGGTAACGCCTGAGCTGCTGCCTCGACAACGGCGACTGTCTGTTCGACGGTGGCATGCGGCGTGCGCGCAATGACCTCGCCAGTGGAAGGATTATAGACATCTGTGTGGCAGCTGGATGCTTGCGGCTGCCATCGGTCGCCAACCAGATGCGGGACCTCGACTATGGTTGCGGCGCTACTCATGGCATAATTCCGATTGCACTGATGGGAAGTGGGGGGAGTATTCGTTAAGATACCGGATGTGTTGCCGGCGACAAAGTACGTCCTCGCGTTTCTCCCGTTTGTTTTGCGATGCCCGTCTGTCTTGAGAAGGAACATTTGCCATGTCTCGCCCTGTCCGAGGCGCTTTGATTCAAGCCACGTTGTGCGAACCGACCACTTCACCAGTCGAAAAGATTAAGCAGGCAATGATCGACAAACATGTCGATTTGATCGCCCAATCGGCCGACCTAGGGGCTCAGGTGACCTGTCTGCAGGAGATCTTCTACGGGCCGTACTTCTGTGCCGAGCAGGAGACCAAGTGGTACGACACTACCGAGCGAATTCCCGACGGGCCGACGACCAAGCTAATGCAGCAGCTTGCCAAGAAGCACAAGATGGTGCTCGTGGTGCCAATGTACGAAGAGGACATCACTGGCGTGTACTATAACACGGCGGCGGTGATCGATGCGGATGGCGAGTACCTTGGCAAGTTCCGTAAGATTCATATTCCACATTGCAACCCCGGATTCTGGGAAAAGTTTTACTTCAAGCCGGGCAATCTTGGTTACCCGGTGTTCGACACTCGGGTGGGCAAAGTGGGGGTCTACATTTGCTACGATCGTCACTTCCCCGACGGGGCTCGCTGTCTAGGGCTGGGCGGCGCGGAGATCGTCTTCAACCCGTCCGCAACCGTCGCCGGCTTGAGTGAGTACCTATGGAAACTAGAGCAACCAGCGCATGCGGTAGCCAACCAGTACTTCCTGGCGCTATCAACCGCCCCGGTTGGGAAGAGCCTTGCGCATCGGCGAGTTTTATGGCCAGAGCTATTTCGTCGACCCCCGCGGTCAATTCATCGCCCAGAGCGATAAGCGTACCGAGGACGACATCGTGATTGCCGATATGGACCTCGACGTCATTCGCGAAGTTCGCAACACTTGGCAGTTTTTCCGCGATCGCCGGCCAGAGACCTACGGGGCGATCGTCGAATTATGATCTGGAAGAGATCAGCTGGCTGAACAGGGTTAGCTTGCAGGGGGAAGGGCCTATTCTAATCCAACCGGGTAGGTTGGGGGCGATGCGACGCTTCAACTACTCATTGCTGGTGGGCTCCTGCCACCGCTTCCAGTTGGAATGCGTACTAAATGCCGATTTGGCCGAGATTAATCGCAAGGTGGAGCCATTCCGACCGAATCGACTGGTAATGATGAAGATCGTAGAACACACCAGTGAACGGTTGGTACTTAAGGGGACGCCAGGGAGCGTCCACTGGATGGTATTCGCTACCCTGCTCGGCGTGGCGGTTATGTCCGCCACGGCGTGGTTCGCTTGGATCTCCGCAAACGAGCGTCTCGGCTATCTGCAGCTAATTCCGCTGGGTATCGGCTTCTTGATGGGTAGCGCTATGTTTTTGGTCGGCGTGGTGACGTTGGCCACCGGTCGAATGCGGCTGGTACTCGAACGTGTGACTGGCAACGCGAGTTACGACGTCTACTCGCCCGTGATCGACGTCGGCAAGTCGTGCAAGTTTCGGCTGGAAGAGATTGAGGGCGTGGCGATCGAGCGGCTGCAAGAGGCCCGGCCGCACAACGACGACCACGGTAGCTTTCCCGCCAAGGTTTGCCGCGCCCGACTGCGTGTCCGCAAACCTCGCCGCGCTATCGTGCTCGACGAAACAGAGAATGGCCAGGAACAGCGCGTTCAGGCCGTTGCCAAGGAGGTGGCCGGGTGGCTTGAACTAGAGGTTGCCCAACAAGATTGAGCGACGGGCCCGGGTTGGGTAGTTGGGTTACACGTAGCGGAAACGCAATGGCGATCTTGGTTCCTATCTATGCGCGAACAACGATGGACGACTTCGACGACGACTTCGACGACGCTTACGGCACATTCGACGAAGTGCCATGCCCCCACTGCGGCGTTGATATCCCCGACGATGTCGCGCGCTGCCCGCAGTGTGGCGAGCAGGTGATACCTGAAACTTCTACCCAGGGCGGCGGTCCATGGGGATGCGTCGTCGGACTGGTAGGCGTTGGCGTAGCCGTCATAGCAATGGTACTGAGCTAGATTAGATGGCCATGGCACGCCACCTACGCCACCTGAAAGCCGCTGCACGTTGGGCCAGTCGACACCAGCTGCTCGGCAAAGTGCCGAAGTTCGACACAACCCGCAAAGCTTGCGGAACCACGAAGGCAAAAAAACCAAGCGAATGCGGCGGACGCAAGTCGCTGGGATGGTCCACCAGCCAACGCTTCCCTTGCCTCGGCAGGCCTAATGGCGTGTTTATGGCATGTTGCCCAGTCAGCGACACTCCGCGACCGCTCGCGAAACACAAAAAGGCCCAGCGTTTGCCGGGCCTTTTTAAGTACACCCCAGAGGATTCGAACCTCTAACCTTCGGATTCGTAGTCCGATGCTCTATCCAGTTGAGCTAGGGGTGCGTATGCGTTTGGCCCGCGATCATCTGGGCACTTATTGGTCGTCTTGCTGGCACGTTGGCCGCTGCTGCTAGGTAGCGGGCGAACCCGCCTTGTGTCGCAAAGTCCTCCGGACCAGCGAGAGGCACGCTCTTTCCCAGTTATCGGTGGCCACGCTGGCCTGAATTCTACAAAAACCCAGGAGTCGGCGAAACCCTATGCCAAAGCCCTCCCGATTTGCCCAAGCCGCCTGCAGTTCCGTGGTGACTGGCCATCAGCGGAAACATCCGGTAGCCGAGGAGTCGTCGGGGTGTGGTTGCGGCGACTTGGGCGACATGTCTGTTGCTTCCGGGCTGGCAAACTGCTATCCGGCAGCCAACCTTAGCCCTGGGCATCTCAGCAAGCAAGGGGATTGAAGTGGACTCGACGTGCCCTATTATGCATGGTTTGCGGGCTTGATTCGGCGCCGCATTCACTTTGGACACGAAGTCTTCCGCTAGCAACCGATACGCACCTTGAATACGGCCCTTGAGTTATTGACTGCATCGAAGCTGCCCGAGCGAGGGCCGCTGTGTGCCGTTTTTGGCGACGACGACTATCTGAAGCGTGAGGTTCTGCTAAAGCTCCGGGGCGGTGAGGCGACGAACTACTATGCCGGTGGCGAGGCCCAGTGGCGGGACGTGCACGACGCGCTAACCACGGTATCGCTGTTTGGTGACGATGCCCAAGTGGTGGTCATTGAAGAAGCGGATCCATTTGTGAGTCAGTACCGCGACAAGCTTGAAATGTGGATCGAGTCGCCAAATGGGACGCGATCTTTGGTGCTTGACGTGAAGGCTTGGCCCAAGACGACTCGGCTAGCCAAGGCTACGGCGAAAGTGGGGTTGGCGATCGATTGCGACGTTCCGAGTGACAACAAGGGAGGCCACCGAACGAAGTTCGTAGCGGCGGCCAAGAAATGGATTACTAATCGTGCGAAGGGGTTGCATCAGGCCAACCTGGACCGGGCCGCCTGCGATCAGCTATTCGAACTGCTGCCGCTCTCGCTGGGGTTGATGGATCAGGAGGTCGCGAAGCTCTCGCTGCTTGCCGAACAAGGTGTGATCAATAGGGCCTTAGTGGATGCTAACGTGGGCGACTGGCGGACCAGACAAACATGGGACATGATCGACGCGATGGTCGAAGGCCGCGCCGCCGAGGCCATCAAGCAACTCGATCGATTGCTGGCGGCGGGCGAAAAGCCTATCGCCGTGCTTGGCCAAGTGGCCTATTCGATCCGCAAGTTCGCTACCGCGTCACGGCTGGTCGAACAGGCGGAGGCGGCGGGAAAGCGGGTATCGCTGCCAAAGATCGTCGCTGAAGCAGGTTTCTTTAAGTTCAAGCTGGACGACGCGGTGCGGCAATTGAAAGCTATCGGAAGGGCCCGCGCCGAGAACCTTGGCACCTGGCTGCTGGAGGCCGATTTCGCCATGAAGGATCACAACAGCGGGGACGAATCCGCACGGTTGGAGTTGGAACGCTTGATTGCCCGGTTGTCGCAGGCCGCTACCCCACAGGTCCAGCGGGCCCGTTGACCAAAGTGCATCAATAGTGGCTCAAGGTTTTCGCTTCTCGGGTCCGCTGGCTCGCTGTGCTAGCACCACTGCCTGTGTTGCCACAAACATCTTGCTTGAATGGGGCCGGTTAGCTACCCTCCGCACCGCTTATGCTATCGGCCCTCGTGGCCGAGGGGGAGACTTTGCGGACCCAAGCAATCGGGACTATGGTGCGATTCGTTTCAATACTCGTAGCTACGCTCTCGCTGGTTTCCGTCGGGTGCCAGTCGGTGCCATGGATGCGGACAGCGTCGATGGACCAAGTGGATGTCGCGGTTGGCGAATCGCTGGTCGACACCACACGCGCGGGATCGGCTGAGGTGGCCCCGACTGTTGCGGTATCGACTGCTGCGGCACCGATGCCCCGGGGCCCCGAGTTCAATGCGGCCTCCACGTATCCACAAAGCACGCCAAGCGACATTGTGCCGCTGTCCGGAGCCGACCTGGAACAGGACAGTTCGGTGCTGCAAGAATTGCAGGCGATCGGTTCGGTCGATCCCATCGCGGCGCAGCAGCTGGTCGCACGCCTGCAGGATGTCAAACCCTCGTTGCGACCGCTTGTCGCCAGGCAGTTTCGCACCTCGTGGGAATATCATCGCGAGTTGACAGGTGCAGCAGCGGGTGCAGCAATGCTTGCTGGCCAGAATCGGCCGCATGGTGCAGCTCAGATGGCGATGTTGCCCGTCGAGTATCAAACGGCTGCCGTCGAGGGCGCTCCGCGGCAAACCATGCCGCTGCCAGCAGCATCGCCAACCCAGTTGGAGCCGGGAGCGCCGCAGGCGTCGCCACCAGCACCTGCGGGCCCCTCCCCTCCCCCGCAGCCGGATGGCCCGCAAGCCGCGATGGAAGCAGTTCCTACCCACCCGCAGGACATCGTGGCCGCTTCCTACGAAGATTCGCCGAGGCTGATGCCGGTTGCCGAGGGCGCTGCCATGGGGCGTTCGTTGGAGGTCGAGACGCCACGCGATTGGCAGGAGGCCCTTGAGCAAACGATTAAACAGTTAGCCGGCGATTCGGTCGCCGATCCCCGCAACACGGCCGAAGCGTACCAGCACGTACGTTTGCGATTGTTGCACTTGGCGGCCGGACAGCGCGAGCAGGCACTGGAGCCAATTCCCGGTCTGACACCAACGGAGCAGACGTACTGGTCCAACCAATTGTTCGCGATTGCGACCCTTTTGGACCATGACGAGCAGCCCGACGACGAGCGTCGAGCAAGCTTGGCGGCGGCCCAGCTAACGGAGGCGTCCGCGAAACTCGGCGAATTGTCGACTCTTTCGCTCCGCAATCTAGCATTTTGCAGCAAGGTGTACGGCTATGGCGATTTCGAGAAGCAGCCAGACAATCACTTCCAACCGGGCGAATCGGTGACGCTCTATGCAGAGATCGACAACTTCCGAAGTGAGTCGACAGAAAAGGGGTATCATACGTCCCTTGCAACGAGTTACGAGGTACTCGATCAGTCGGGTAACCGCGTGGAAGGAGGCGAGTTTGCCAACGTCGAAGACTACTGCATAAACAAGCGCAACGACTTCTACATCGAGTACACCTTTCAACTACCGAGTCGGATTTACGCCAGTACTTATCAGCTTCGCTTATTGATCCGCGATCGGCTGAGTGGGAAAATTGGCAAGTCGACGACCGATTTCCAGATCGAAGAGTAGTGCGCTATTAGCTCGAAGCCAGCACCTCTTTGATCGGTCACGATCCACAGGACGCGTGAGTGGCTTTCGTCGACGCCCCTCGCGCCGTCGGGCGGTGCCATGCAAGCTTACGATGTCATCGTTATCGGTACTGGAGGCGTGGGTAGCGCTACACTTGCTACGCTCGCTCGGCGTGGCCTGCGCGTGCTCGGAATCGACCGCTTTGACCCGCCCCACGATCGCGGCAGTTCGCACGGCGAGACGCGAGTTATCCGCCAGGCGTACTTCGAGCACCCCGACTACGTACCGCTGCTTCGCATTGCGTACCAGCTCTGGCGTGAGCTGGAGGCGCGAAGCGGCAACGATCTGTTCTTCCAGTGTGGCCTGCTCGAAGTTGGGCCAAGCGATGGCGAAGTGGTGCCCGGCGTACTGCGGGCGGCGAGTGAGCATCAATTGCCGGTCGAGACACTCACCGCGAACGATGTTGCCAAACGATGGCCGGCGCTGTGCGTTCCAGATGGTTTGACCGCCGTGTTCGAACCAACAGCGGGTTACTTGCTTGTCGAGCAATGCATTGCGGCTATGCTTGTCGAAGCGGCGGAACACGGTGCGGAACTGCTCCCCCATTGCGAGGTGGTGAGCTGGCAAGCAGATGCCCAAGGTGTCGAAGTCCAAACCCAGTTGGGTAACTATCGAGCTGGTGCCCTTGTGGTGACCGCGGGGGCTTGGAGCGGATCACTTCTTGCGGACCTTGGGGTCTCGTTGGTGCCACTACGAAAAGGGCTGTTTTGGTATCCGGCAGCAGGGGTGCCCGACGCTACCAAGCTCCCCGTATTCCTGTACGAACTAGATGGTCGTATTCCCTATGGGTTTCCATCGCTCGACGGGCGCCGGTTGAAGATAGCCGAGCATTCTGGCGGAACGCCGGTCGTTAATCTGCTCGACCTGCCGCGCAGTACGGAAGCGAGCGAACAGCCGTTCGTCGACCGCTTCTTGGCCCAGTGTTTGCCATCGGCTAGCGGTCCTCCACTCCAGTACGGAACCTGCCTTTACACCATGACAACCGACGGCCACTTCATTGTAGACCACCATCCACTGCACCGGAACGTCGCGTTTGCCGCGGGATTATCTGGTCATGGGTTTAAGTTCACGCCGGTCTTGGGCGAGGCCTTGGCCAACCTGGTCACCAACCGACAAGCCCGATTGCCCATCGAGTTCCTGTCGGTTGGTCGTTTCGCCAGTAAGCGTTAGCCGAGGTGCGAGTTCACCCATCGCTACCGGGCCACGGTTGCTCTTTTTCGCCATCGTCACCCAGGGCGAACCTGGCGAGTGTATCTTGATACCGGGCTTTTCCTTCTTCCACAACGCGGCGAATCTCGCGGGCGTTGTCTTCGCTTTCCTTGCGCAACTCCGCGATCATCTGGAGCGACTCGACTTGATAGTCGGAAATAGCCTTAACGAGCTTCTGTAGCGACTCGGGGCTGATGGTTGAACCGTATCCTGCTTTCAGGGCCTCACGCTCCAGCTCTCGCCCTAGGTTGGCAACATCCTCAAGACTCTTATTGACACCTTCCTTGAGGGCTTCGGTCGACTGGGTAGCCTCATGTAAACCCTGCTGCGAGGTGTAAACCGTTCCCAGGATAGTGAAGACATGCTCGTTGGTGGTGAAGAAAGTCACTGCACGGCGATACACCTGCTCCTTCACGTCGTGCGTCTGGCGGAGCTTTGTTACGAGCGTCTCGCCGACGTCGTAGCCGATTGCCAGGTTCTCGGCGATATCTTTGCAGAGCTGGTAGATGCGATCTTCTTTCTTAAAGCGGTCATGCGCTTCGTCGCGCTCAAGCTCGAGCCGCGACTGCTGGCTTTCGTCCTCGCCTTTGTAGTCGCTTACCGCCTGCTGGGCATCGGCGAGCGCCTGCTTGGCCGCATCGAGGTGGGGGACTTGTTTTTCAAGCAGCTCGCGCGAGAGGATTTCGGCTTCTTTGAGCGCGAAACGGAAATCGATATAACCATCCATGATTACCTTCTCACGTTCGAGCTGGTCCTTCGTGTCTTTGCAGACATCCTGGTAGACTTCGACGATTTTTTCGAAACGGGCGTGGGGAGTCCCGCGGCGAATATTCATCCATACATTGGACATTTTTTCCGTGACGCCAATCTTGCCGTCGTCCAGCTGGCCGATGAGTCGCTTGGAGTCTTCGCGGATCGAGTCAAACATTTGGCTAATGTCAAGGTATCGATTGCCAACATTGATGTTTTCTACGTTATCCCGCACGAGCCGATTGAACTCGCTCATATGTTTCACCACATTTGCGATCGCGAGTGCTCGCGGTTCGTCCACATGGCGAACCTCCTCTAGCAGTCGAATCAATTCGTTTTGGACATCCTCTCCGGTGGCAATTCCAAACTTCTCCAGTACTTCAAGTGCCCGATCCATGTATTTTTGGCTCGAACTGGTGCCCTTGGAACTGGTGGACGACGGTTTGGTTTGTTGTGCGGTTTTTTGAGCCATTGCAAGCCCTTTTGCTGGTCGGATTGGGGTAGTTGGAATGCCAAAATGGGGCCGCCCAGTATTTGAGGCGGTCAAGTGCTTGGCGAGCGACCTCCAGTAAACAATAATTAGCTCCAACCGGCAAGATTCGCCGCCAGATTCCCGGACGCCAACGCCGCACCCAGCGGTCCGGTTGGTGCGGTTCGTACTACCTGCAAAGCACGCAAATGGTGGAGTAAATGCGATGAGCCAATCAGCACAACAAACTGCCCAAGCTCCCCAGTCCGAGTCAGCGGCAACCACCGAAAAGCCCAAGCTGACGCTGGATGAAATGACCCGGGTCATGGATGTTGCCAGGACGCTGCGTAAGGAACGGTCGGTTGCCGAGCGGGAGCTCAACCGCGACGAAACAATTACACTGCTTCGGAAAAAGCTCCGAGAGGCGGCCGATTTGGCGGGCGATCCGGTAACCGACGAGCAAATTGAGACAGCGATTCGGCATTACTTTGAGAACCTTCATGAATTCGAACCACCTGAGCCCGGGTTCGAAACTGCCATGGCGGAAGTCTATGTCAGGCGGCGACAGATCGCTGGGTGGGCACTTGCGCTGGCTACTGCGGCCATGCTGACTTGGGGGTTCTGGTTCAGCGGAATGCTGCCGGGGGCGCGCCAAACGGAGTTGCGTGCGCAGCAAACTTATTCGCAGGTGGAGGAGGTAGCCGCCTCGATTGAAGCACTGAACGCCAGCCCCGAGGTGGTAGCCGACACGCAGGCCGCACGGGCCGAGGCATCCACTTACCGGGATAGTGGCGACCTATCGGCCCTTGAGCAACTACGTGATCAACTGCTGCAGAAAGCAACCGTTTTGAAGCAAGAATACCGCCTGATGGTGGTCAGCGAAGGCCAGTCGGGCGTGGACACCTATGCCAGCGACGGCCAGGTGTCGGGACACTACTTGGTTGTTGAGGCGGTGGACGCCAGCGGCAAGGTCGTGCCCATGAGAATTCGCAACGCGGAGACCGGTAAGTACGTAAACGCGACACGTTGGGCCGAACAAGTCCCCCAGGAAGTCTACGACCGACTCAAGGCAGACAAAGAGGCCGATGGTATCATCGACGCCCGAGAGTTTGCCGTTAAAAGTCGTGGCGAAACCGATACGGTAGTTACCATGCCTGGTGCGGGTGGTAGGCCACTAGAACGAGGAAGGCAGATTACACAGTGGTAGGAAATCTAGTCACAGGTCGCAACGTGCTCAGCACGTTGGAGCATTCGATCCGCGAGGTGCGGACTCGCTGCGACAGCGTTCGATCGAACCTCGATAAGCTTGATGACTTCATCGACGACGTGATCCAGCAAAGAGGGCATGCACTTGTCGAGTTAGCGCAGCACTACCTGCCGGACTTGTCGGGTAGCACCGTATCGCAGCAGTTCATTGAAGTCCGCAGCCAACTTCAGCAACTCCTGAAGGAGAAGCAGCGGCGAGAGGTAGAATTGCAGTCGTCATGGGATGCGAATCTCGATCGGCGTAGTCAACTGGAAAGTGAAGTCGAAACCCTGACCGACCGGCTCAACGACCTGGCTGCACAGCGTGACGAGCTCCAGTTGCAGCTGGCAAATCGCTTGAAAGATCATGAGGACTTTCAGCAGTTGAGCGAACAGGCACTTACCGCAGAGAATCTGCTTAAGCGAAATGAGTTGCGGGTGGCAGAGATGCGGGATGAGGTTGCCGAGAAGCTTCCCGCGTACGAAAAGAGCCGACTCTTTCAGTACCTGTTCCGCCGAGGCTACGGCACGTCCAAGTACAAAGCTGCGCGGCCTCACGAAACAGTTGGACGGTTGGGTAGCCAAGCTGGCAAAGTACAATAAGAACCGACAAAGCTACGACTTCTTGCGGGTGACGCCTGAGTTGATGGCGGCCGAGGTAGAACGGCGGCAAGCCGAGTTTACCAAGTTGATGGAGCGGATCGAGGCGATTGAGGACTCCATCTCCGACGAGATCGGTCTCACAGAGGTCTTGCGACAGGGGACCGAGCTGGGCGAGCAGCGGGAGCGCCTGCTGAGCGATACGGCGACGCTCGAAGACGAACGCCGCAAAATCGAAGCAGAAATGGAGAGTCTTCAGGAAAAACACAACGAGTACTACGTTGCCGGCATTAACCGCCTAAAGGAGTTCCTCGGGTCGATGGAAGAGTCCGCGTTGGCGAAACGCACACGCGCAACCCCACAACCCGCAGATGATGCGATTTTCAAGGAGATTCGACACTGCAATCAGCAGTTGCGAGAAGCACGAACTCAAACCCAGGAAGATCGTCAGCAGCTCGAGTATTGGCAGTCTAAGCTGTCTGGTATCGACCAAGTGGTGAGGCAGTTCCACTCGTCCGAATTCGATTCGCGGCGGTCATTCTTCTCGCGTCGCCTCAATACCGAGCAGGCGGTCAATCGTTTCCTGCAAGGTTCGAGTAGCGCGCAGCAGTTGTGGTCAGAAATCCGTCAAAACCAGCAGTTCGTCCGTCCGGAGTTCGACAACGGCTGGGGCGGCATGGAGGGCGTCTTCGATAGCGACGTTTCCCATGTCTTAGGGCGGCGTGCTCATCGAGATTGCCGGCGAGGCGATGCGACAGTCGGCCCGCAGGGGGATGCATCGCCGCGGGCCCGTCCGGCAAAGATCGCGTCATACGGGCGGCCGGCCCACTTATCGTCGAAATGGCGGATTCACCAGTGGACGTGGTTTTTGATCCGCAATTTCGCCGCAAATCGCCATTAGGGTCGCCTCGCGTCCTCGTGACGCACCACCACATCGAGCATTCGAGTAACACTAACGACGCCAAAATGCTTGTCGTGAGCAGAAGGAGCAACTATCCTGACTTCTAGAGAGTCAAGAGGTATTTCCTGCCGTCATCCATCCAACTGGTCCCCCAATAGGTGCTCGTGAACTAGATTAGAAGTCGCTCACTCTTCTTGAGTCACCGGTGATGGCGGACCCCGTAGGTTGCTGAGCAACAATCTGCGGCTGCTCATTGCCGGTTGCGAAATGCTATCTAGCAAACGTCACATTCTTGGGTGATTTTGGGGCCGGACTGCAATGTGCTGCCGCCGCAAAGTTGCAGGGCTTTAGGAGTCCTCTCTCTCAGCAGGGAATGTTCCTGATTTTACGGGAATCTCGGCGCTAAATTGAATCACCGAACGGCTTGCCAATCACGGAGATCGTCGCAGCCAAATGGCCTGTTGGCTGTTTTCGGCGGAATTCGTGGCAATCGAACAAAGCGATGCGGTGCGGGCAAGTCAATTAGCGATGCGGGGCATAAGCAACATGATGTGGACAACGACGGAGTAGCCAATGTCGCGTAAGTACCTGACTGCACTACTGGGATTAGTGTGTGCGCTGGCGGTGCCACAGTGGTCGGCAGCCCAAGAAATCGACATATTTCATATCGGTGACGATCACGATCACGAAGAACCTGCCGGCTACCGGACGGTAGGAAATGGATGGACGTCGACATCGTCAGGGAGTTCGAGCTTGGGTCGTCCCGTCGTCCTTACGTGGAGCATTGTGCCAGACGGCACCTTCATCGGTCGCGCAGGCAATTCCTTCATTCCCGAGGAGTCGAACGACCCCAGCAGCATCATTTCGTTTCTCGACGGCATTCATCATGGCGGCCAGAGTCCTGGTGGTACCGATTTAATGCAGCGTGATTGGTGGCAACTCTTTGATTCTGCCTTTGAGCGGTGGGAGTCGATTGCCGGAATCACCTTCAGTTATCAGTCGAACGACGACGGTCGTAGCTCGCCAAACACGGCAGGACTACTGGGGGCTCGTGGCGACCATCGTATTGGTGGACATGCCATCGATGGGAGTACAAGCCCAACGGTGCTTGCCTACAGCTACTTTCCCAATACGTCCGACATGGTGCTCGACACCGACGAAACAACCCGATGGTCCAATGCTACGGGCAACTACTTGCTTTTTCGCAATACAGTGATGCATGAGATTGGCCATGGACTCGGATTGAACCACATGGAGTCGGACGACGTGTCCACCGCAAGTGGACACCAATTCGGGAGCTTCCTCATGGAGCCGATCTTATCGACCAGCTTCGAGGGTCCCCAATTCGATGACATTTTGGGAGCCCACCGACTCTACGGCGACGTGCATGAAAAAGGGAGCGGCAATCAGTCGTTCCAAACAGCGACCGATTTGGGAACGTTGGAATCGTTGCAGCAGATAGTGATCGGTGCGGACGCAGTAGATAAGCATGTCGATTTCGGAGATATCGATTTTGTGAGCATCGACGACAATTCGGATATCGACTACTTTCGGTTCACGGTCGACGCTCCCATGTTGGTTGATCTAACGCTCACTCCGCTGGGACCAACGTACCTGGAGGGCCCGCAAGGTAGCGCTGGCAATAACACACAAATCGTTTTCGACGCGTCTGCGTTGAGTGACCTCAACCTGACCTTGTACGACACCAACGGTACAAGTCTCCTCGGCTCATCCTTCTTGCCAGGTTTAGGCGTCGCCGAAAGCATTACCTTCGCCAATCTCGATACCCCAGGCGATTACTTCGTGCGCGTCGCCGGCACGAGTAACGCCGCACAGATGTTTCAGTTGCAGATTTCCAGCGTACCGGAGCCTGCCGCGATTGGGCTTGTGTTCGTATCGCTCGTCGTAGGGACGTTTGCCAAATGCCGTAGCTCCTAGCACACCCTGCGTCCGTTGAGACGGAGGACCTCTCTGGGGGAAATACGGGTAAGAAATGGGCCGTGTTTCCCATGTCTTTGTGCCACTTGGGCCAATGGGAGACGATTCAGCGCCTCCCAAATCGCGGCGGCCGCGTAGAATACGGTGTCGGCCCCTTTCACCCACATGAACGACGGAGGCGATTGGCTACCATGCACCGTAATTGCTGTTCTTCCCTCTACATTGCAGGTCTACTGGCGTTAGCAGTCGGCTGCAATGGCCAGCCAGCTTCCGGCGACGAACAAGTGACTTCGAATCCCCCCATAACCAAGGAATACCAACCGATGGACGAACTAGCTCAAGCAACCTTTGGTGGCGGCTGCTTTTGGTGCACCGAAGCGGTATTTCTGGAACTCGATGGCGTTGAGAAAGTCGCGAGTGGTTACAGCGGCGGGCATACCGAAAATCCAACCTATCGCGACATATGTGGCGGTAACACCGGCCACGCCGAAGTAATCCATATTGAGTACGACCCGCAGAAAGTCGCTTATGAAAAGCTGCTGGAGGTTTTCCTGATGACGCACGACCCAACGACGCTCAACCGACAGGGAAACGATGTCGGTACCCAATATCGGTCCGTTGTCTTTTACCATAATCCCCAGCAGAAGGCTTCCGTCGAGGAGGTGATTAAGAAGCTGGACGCTGCCGAGGTGTTTGAGGAGCCGATTGTGACCGAGGTCGCGGCCTTCGAAAAGTTCTATCCCGCCGAAGACTACCACCAAAACTACTACGCTCAAAACGGCTTGGCGCCTTATTGCCAGATGGTTGTGAGGCCCAAGGTGGAAAAGGTTCGCAAAGTGTTTGCCGATCAACTCAAGAAGTCCGAAACGTCCAAGCGGTAGCGCGAACCGTAGAGCGCTACGAACTCCTGCGTCGGCCCCGCAAGAATTGAGGAGGCGAGGCGCCGGTCTCCCGTACGCCAACGCCAATCAACAGGACACTAATTTTCGTATCCTAAGTTCGGTGCGAGCCACCGTTCGACCTCGGCAATAGACATGCCTTTGCGACGTGCGTAATCCTCCACCTGATCCTTGGTCAGGCGGTCTACGGCAAAGTATCTCGAATGCGGGTGGGCAAAGTACAGGCCGCTGACACTGGCCGCTGGGTGCATGGCGAAGTTCTCGGTCAGATGAATGCCGGTGGCCACTTTCGCATCCAAGAGATTGAACAGCGTCCGCTTTTCGGTATGGTCGGGCTGCGCAGGGTAACCAGCCGCCGGTCGGATGCCACGGTATTTTTCGGCAATGAGGTCCTCGCTACTCAGGCCTTCTTCCCCGCCGTAACCCCACTCACGTCTCACGCGGGCGTGGAGGCCCTCAGCAAAAGCCTCAGCCAGACGGTCTGCAATGGCCTTGATCATGATGGAGTTGTAGTCGTCATGGTCGGCGTTAAACGCCGCCGCCAACTCGTCGCAACCAACGCCCGCAGTAACGGCAAACCCCCCAACGTAGTCTTGTCGGCCGCTGTCGAGCGGGGCAACGAAGTCGGCGAGCGAATAGAATGCCGACTGTCCCTTCCGCTCCCACTGTTGCCGGAGGGCGTGAAACCGGCATCGCTCCACGGTTCGCGACTCGTCCTCATAGATGATGATGTCGTCGTCGTCGCTCGCGGCAGGCCAGAAGCCATAAACACCCCGCGCCGTGAGCAACTGCTCCGCGATCACTCGCTCCAGCAGCTGATTGGCATCGCCGAACAGCTTCTTGGCCTCACTGCCCAGGTTGGGGTCGTCGAAGATCCTCGGGTATTTCCCTTTGAGCTGCCATGTTGAAAAGAACGGCGACCAGTCAATGTATTCACGCAGTTCTTCGAGCGGATGATCGACCGACCGTACGCCGGTGAACTCTGGCTTGGGAATGTCGATATTCGCCCAGTCGGACTCGAACCGCTTCTCCAACGCCTCGGCGTACGGGACTAGATTTACGGTTTGCCGCTTTTCGTAGCTTGCTTTGAGGTCGGCCTGCAGCTTCTTGTTTTGCTCGATGAGCTTTGGCCGCTGGTCCGCACTCATCACTTTTTCCACGACACCTACCGATCGCGATGCATCCAGCACATGGATCACCGGATGCGAGTAGCGAGGCGCAATCTTTACGGCCGTATGCTTCGCGCTGGTCGTGGCGCCGCCGATTAACAATGGCAAGCGAAAATCGAGGCGTTCCATCTCTCCGGCTACGTGTGCCATTTCGTCCAGGCTGGGCGTGATCAATCCCGATAGGCCGATCATGTCGACACCTTCAGCTTGGGCCGTTTCGAGAATTTTCTCGCACGAGCACATGACTCCGAGGTCGACGACGTCGAAGTTGTTGCAGCCCAGCACGACGCCGACAATGTTCTTGCCAATGTCGTGTACGTCGCCCTTGACGGTGGCCATCAGCACTTTGCCGCGGCTCTTGCCAGCATCGCCGGCAAGTTTTTTTTCCGCCTCCATGTAGGGCAGCAAGTAGGCGACCGACTTCTTCATCACGCGGGCAGACTTGACCACTTGGGGGAGGAACATTTTGCCGGCACCGAACAAGTCGCCCACCACGCTCATGCCGTCCATCAGCGGGCCTTCGATAACTTCGAGGCATTTATCATATTTCTGGCGGGCTTCCTCGGTATCTTCGTCAATGTATTTGACGATTCCCTTGATCAGGGCATGCTTGAGTCGCTCTTCGACGGTGCCGTTGCGCCATTCATCGCTCGCCGCGGCGATTTCGCCCGATTGCTTGCCCTTGATCGATTCGGCGAAGTCGACCAACCGCTCCGTCGCGTCTGGGCGACGATTAAGGATCACATCCTCCACCAGTTGCTTTAGTTCGGGCTCAATCTCATCGTAAATCACCAGTTGGCCGGCATTGACGATACCCATATCCATGCCGGCGGCCACGGCGTGATAGAGGAACACGCTATGGATCGCCTCACGTACCGGGTCGTTGCCGCGGAACGAAAACGAGACGTTCGACACCCCACCCGATACCTTCACCCCCGGGCACTCCTGCTTGATGCGGCGCGTTGCGTTGATGAAATCAACCGCGTAGTTGTTGTGCTCTTCAATTCCAGTAGCGACGGTAAGGATGTTGGGGTCGAAGATGATGTCCTCGGCCGGAAAGCCAATATCGCTCGCTAAGAGGTTGTAGGCTCGTTTGCAGATGCGGACTTTGTCGTCCTCGGTGGCGGCCTGCCCCTGCTCGTCGAAAGCCATGACCACGACCGCAGCACCATACTGGCGACAAAGCCGTGCACGATGGAGGAAGGTCTCCTCGCCATCTTTCATGCTAATCGAATTGACGATCGCTTTACCCTGCACCGACTGCAACCCAGCTTCAATGACTTCCCATTTGCTGCTATCGATCATCGTTGGCACAGCGGAAATGTCGCCTTCGCCAGCCAGCAGCCTTAGGTAGCGGACCATTACGGCCTCGCTATCCAAGAGGCCTTCGTCCATGTTGATGTCAATGACGTTTGCCCCACCCTCGACCTGCTCACGAGCCACCTCGATGGCTTCCTCGTAATTCTCGCTTTTCACCAGGCGGGCGAATTTCTTGCTTCCAGTAACGTTGGTTCGCTCGCCGATCATCAAAAAGTTGCTGTCGGGACGAAGTTCGAGCGGTTGAGTTCCACTCAGACGCAATCGGGGAGCGACGGTAGTTCGCTTGTGTGGCTTGCAATCTTTCAGCGCATCCACCATCGCGGCGATATGATCGGGCGTCGTGCCACAACAACCACCAAGGATATTCACCCACCCGAGTTCCACGTAGTCGCGAACCATGTTCAGCATTTCCGCAGGGCCAAGGTCGTACTTGCCCATCTCGTTGGGATCACCGGCATTCGGATGGCAACTGATGTACGACGTCGCGACGCTCTGCAGTTCCTCGATGTGTGGTCGCATGACATCAGGGCCAAGCGCGCAGTTCATGCCGACCGATAGCATTGGGAAGTGCTCAATGGCGTTCCAGAAAGCCTCAACCACTTGGCCAGAAACGAAGGTGCCGCCACCCTTTCCGAAAGTGCCCGACACCATGACCGGCACGCGGTTACCGCTGTCGCGGAAGTAGTTCTGGATGGCAAACAAACAGGCCTTCAGGTTCAACGTGTCGATCACCGTCTCGGGCAGCAGGATGTCGACCCCCGCCTCAACCATCGCAGCCACTTGCACGTAGTAGGAGTCGACCATCTGCATGAACACAACATCACGATGGGCCGGATCGTCC
Organism: Lacipirellulaceae bacterium; assembly: GCA_963753855.1. GTDB lineage: Bacteria > Planctomycetota > Planctomycetia > Pirellulales > Lacipirellulaceae > Aeoliella. The sequence goes on from CAVWDV010000001.1 coordinate 144,096, forward strand.
ACCTTGGTCGAGATGGCCATCTGTTTCGACGTCGGGCCAATCGACCCGGCGACGAACCGCGGTTTGTCAGGGGTTTTCTCCGTGAACTCGGGGCACACTTCTTTGGCAAGCTCAACCGCAGCGGTGTTCAGCTCACGAGCCAATTCCGTGGCTTGGGCGAACTCGAAGTCCAGCATGCCTACCGGGCTTGCCCCGAATGTGTTGGTCTCGACAATGTCGGCACCCGCGGCCAGGTAGTTGCGGTGGATGGTCTTCTGCGCCTCGGGCTGAGTGAGGCAGATCATGTCCGCGAAGTTCTTGAGGTCCTTGTGGTGGTCGGCAAATCGCTCGCCGCGGACCTCCGCTTCGCCAATCCCCAAGGCCTGTACCTGCGTGCCGGTCGCCCCATCGAGAAACAAGATACGCTCGCTCCAGCAATTCCTTCCAGTTCGTCTGTACGATCGATCACAGCAGTGGTAAGCATAAATGTCGGTAGGGTTGAAGTCGTCGACGGACCTCAGTGCGGTCCGTGCGTACCGTAGTGAATGGTGCACGTGGCAGTCGTGAGCGTGTCTCCGAACGCCGAACTGAGTATGATAACATGAACCGGGATCGTCCCCTAACCCTCCCGAGCTAGCGCAAATTGCGGAAGTTGGGTTCGCGACGGCTTCCCTCGTTCGCATTCCACTTCCACCCTGCCCTTCCCCAACCACCATCCGAGCGGAATGAAACTCTACCAGGTACGCCAAAAACTGGCTTCGCATGTTATTCCCGACATCCAAGTGGCCGTGGCCGAGGCCTTGGATGGCCTGGGACTCGACGTCCCCCAGGGGCCGATTGCCATAACCGCAGGCAGCCGAGGGATCTGCAATATTGCGGCGATCACTAAGGCGGCGGGCGATTGGCTTCGCCGACGCGGGGCAGAGCCGTTCCTGGTGCCCTGCATGGGCTCGCACAACGGCGCCACGGCGGAAGGGCAGCAGGCGATGGTCGAATCGCTCGGCATGACCGAACAAGCGATGGGCATGCCCATCCGATCATCGATGGATGTCGTCGAGATTGGCGAAACCTTCACCGGGCCAATCACCGTCGATCGCAACTGCTATGAGGCGGACGGCGTGCTGGTCTTGAACCGAATTAAGCTCCATACCTGCTTCGTCGGGCCGATCCAAAGTGGACTGATGAAAATGATGACTATCGGCATGGGCAAAATCAACGGCGCGCGGACCTTCCACAAAGTGCCAACGGAGCAAAAGCCTGAAGCTATTATTGCCCTGGGCGAGGCGATTATTGGCACGGGCAAAATCTTTGCCGGACTCGGCATTCTGGAGGACGGCTACGACCAGACAGCCGAGCTGCACGCCCTTGCCCCCGAACAGTTTATCACCGAAGAGCCCAAACTGCTCGACCATTACGTGAACGACTACTTTCCTAAATTGCCCGTCGCAGAACTCGACGTGTTGATCGTCGACGAAATCGGCAAGACCTATAGCGGCCTGGGCATGGATCCGAACGTTATCGGCCGCCGCGGCATCGATGGCGTCCCCGACTTCCCCAGTCCACGTATTGGAAGCATTGCTGCGTTAGAACTTACGGCTGCATCGCAGGGCAACGCTCTGGGATTCGGCCTGGGCGACTGCATCACTCAGCGGCTTCATGACGCCATCGATTTCGAGAAGACCCGTATCAACGCAGAGACGACCGGCGACATGGACCGCATCAAGATGTGCCACGTTGCCAGAGATGACCGCGACGCCTTCGATTGGTGTGCTGCTCGGTCGCCGGGCAATCGCTGGTTGGTAGTGCCCAATACACTGCACCTGGGTTCGGTTTACGCCAGCGAAGGGCTTGTTGAGGAATTGGCTGCGCATCCCAGGTGCGAGGTAACCAGCAAGACGGTTGAACCCACGTTTGCGCAGGGACGCCTGAAGATAGATTTCTAGCGGCCGGCCGCTGGTTGGCATCCCGCCGAATTGCCGGCGAACACGCGTTTCACGCGCCCCCGCTGGATCTCCTTGCCGCGTGTAATTTCCTCAGCGGTTCTTGATGGCCCGCTGCATGGCGGTGCCCATGTCGGCGGGGCTTTCGGCGACTTCGATTTCCGCAGCTTCGAAGCGCGGCGATTTTTTCTTCCGCGGTGCCTTTGCCCCCGGAGATGATCGCTCCGGCGTGCCCCATCCGTTTGCCCGGCGGGGCCGTGCGACCGGCGATGAAGGCGGCCACCGGCTTGCGTGACGTGCGCCTTGACGTATGCGGCCGCTTCTTCTTCGGCCGTGCCGCCGATTTCGCCCATCATCATGATCGCTTCGGTCTTGCCGTCGGCTTCGTACATCTTCAACAGGTCGATAAAGCTGGTGCCGACGATCGGGTCGCCACCCAATCCCACGCAAGTGCGTTTGGCCAAGCCCAGGTTCGACAATTGCCATACGGCTTCGTAGGTGAGCGTGCCGCTGCGGCTCATCACCCCGACCGGCCCTGGTGTGTGGATGTAGCCCGGCATGATGCCGATCTTGCATTCGTCCGGCGTGATCACACCGGGGCAATTGGGACCGATCAAATGGGCTTCGGGGTACTCGTTCTCAAGCGATTGATAGACCCGTACCATATCCAGCACAGGCACGCCTTCGGTAATGGCGACGATCACTTCAATGCCGGCATCGGCCGCTTCGAGAATGGCGTCGCCCGTAAAGGCGGGCGGCACGAAGATCATCGTGGCGTCGGCCCCTTCCTTCTCGACGGCTTCGGTCACCGTGTCGAACACCGGCACGATCAAGCGACCGTCTGCCCACCCTTGCCGGGCGTGACGCCCGCAGACAAGTTGGGTGCCATACTCGATGCAGTTCTTCGAATGAAACTCACCGGCTTGCCCGGTAATTCCCTGGCAAACAACGCGAGTGTCTTTATTAACTAGAATGCTCATCGTGATTCCTTGAATTCAGGTTTCTAACCGAGCGGCTCACCGTCGTCGCGCTAAGCGCGCCACCCGCCGCCGGCACGACTTTCTTGGCGGCGTCCGTCAGGTCTTCCGCCGAAATAATGTCCACGCCGCTCTCGGAGAGGATCTTGCGGCCTTCTTGCGACTTCGGTGCCTTCCAGCCGTACGACCAGAGGCACGTTGAAACCGACCGTCTTGTAGGCCGCCAGGACGGCATTGGCGATGGTCGTGCACCGCATGATGCCGCCAAAAATGTTCACAAGCACCGCCTTCACGTTCTTGTCGGCCAGCAAGATGCGAAACGCTTCGGTCACTTGCTCCGTCTTGGCGCCACCGCCGACATCGAGGAAGTTGGCCGGTTCGCCACCGTGCAGCTTGATCAAGTCCATGGTGCTCATAGCCAGCCCGGCCCCGTTGACCAGGCAGCCGATGTTGCCATCGAGTTGCACGTAGCTTAGACCCGCTTCGCCCGCCCGAAGCTCGTTGGGATCCTCCTCGGACGTGTCCCGCAACTCCGCCACATCGGGATGACGAAACATGGCGTTGTCGTCGAACGTCATCTTGGCGTCGAGCGCCATCAATTCGCCGCTGCCCGTGACAACCAGCGGGATTGATCTCGGCAAGGCTGCAATCGAGTCGGACAAACAGCTTGCACACGGCCCGCATGAACTTGTCGGCCGATGCGCACGCTCGGTCCCGGTCGAGGCCCAGCTTTTGTGCAAGTTTGCGGACCTGGTAGGGCTGCAGGCCGCGTCGGGGTCGAAGGTGCTCCTTGAAGATCAACTCGGGCGTTTTGGCGGCGACTTCCTCAATATTCATGCCCCCTTCGGCTGGAAACCATCAGCACCGGCGAGCCGCGCCGCCCGATCGACCACGATGCCCAGGTACAACTCCCGGGCGATGTCGCATCCCTCCTCGACGAGGACGCGGCTCACCTGCTTGCCCTCGGGCCCGGTTTGGATGGTCACCAGCGGCGTTGCCCAGCATGTTCGGCGGCCGCTTGTTCGGCCTCCTCGGCCGATTTACCAATTCGACGCCATGCTGCTCGGGGGTTGGTCTTGATGGTGCCTTTGCCGCGTCCACCGGCATGGATTTGGGCCTTGACCACCGCCAACTTCGCCGCCGAGTTCCTTGAAGGCGCCGCAGCCGCCTCCTGGGCGTTTCGGCAACGATGCCTCGCGGGACGGCGATGCCTGCATCGCGAAAGAGTTGCTTGGCTTGAAACTCGTGAATTTTCATCGGTCGCGTATCCTCAAACCGCTGGGGCGAAAATCATGAACCGTCGAGTATAGCGCCCCCATCGAGGGCGTTCAACGGGTGTGCGATAGCGGCACACTGGTGTGCTGCCGGTGCTCGGCGCATTTGGCACGACCACCCCAGGGTACCGCACCACGTTGATGAGCCGAAGGCGTCCGGGGAGATAAGCGACCCTGGCAGTCGCAATCACACCAAAAAGATGACCCGCCATATCGGGCCTACCACCGATTGCACTTGAGGCACGACTGGAAGGCTTGTTCGCCGCCGGATTCTCGTCGGGAATCATCTGCTGCGGTGCGCGCGTCCGTATCGTTCGCGTCATTCGTCTACCGGGGGCGATTCTCGCTCGCTGGTATCTTTTTCGGCTTCGGCTGCCGCCTCGGCAGACTCTTGTAGTTTGGCGACCGTGGTAAGGGTCAGTTCGGCCGTGTCCTCGTCATCACCTCGGCGGTAGGTAACTACGATCGCATCGCCTGCGTAACGCGGGGTCACGGCAAACTTGAGGTCGTTTTGGGTGGCGATAGGTGCGCATCGACCGCCGTGATTACGTCGTCCGCTTCGAGTCCCGCCTCGGCCGCGGGGCCAGCGGGTACCACGCTCTTGATACCGGCAGGCGTTTCGCGGGGCGTTCCGTCCGTAAGCCCGATGCCCAAATAGCCACGCTGCAAATCCTCGCCCAACTTTAGTTGCTCCAACGAAGACTGCCATGCACTAAGCGGCACGGCAAATCCGATTCCCGAGTCGTACCAGTCGACACCTGCGATGGTCGACTCGGAAGTTGGCGACATGGGCGACAGGATGCCGATCACGCGACCTTCAATATCAACAAGTGCTCCGCCATAGTTGGCGGGAGAAACCGCGGCGTCGGTTTGAACGGCACGGCCGAAAATGCGGCGCGTGGCACTCACGATGCCCAGCGAAATGTTGGGTCTGTCGACGCGATAGGTCCGGCCAATAGCAATGGCCCACTGGCCCACGCGAAGGGGCTGGCTTGGTGCAGCTTCGACGACCGGCAGGTTCACTGCTCCATCGAGCTTGAGCAGCACCAGCTTGCGACTGAAATCGTTTGCAACGATTGTCGCGGCAAACTGCCGCCCATCGGACAGCAGGGCAATCACGTTGGCGGGCGGTGGATCGAATCGGTAGCGGCTTGTGACCACGTACCCATCGTCGGACACGATCAGGCCCGTCGCGGGGCCACTTGCCAGGTTCACGTTGTCTACGCGTTCCAGCCCGCCGATAATCTGTAGCTGCACAACGGCGGGGCCAACCCGGTCGACTGCGGCAAGAATAGCCTGTTGTTCCAGCTCATTCAACGCCTGCGCAAAGGCTGACTGCCCAAAGCAAAGCATCGCCAGGGCGAGGAGCGATAAACGACTCCAACACAACGAGACGTGCAACGGCATGGAGCATCCGCCGTCCTCGTGCAGAACCGTATTCATGGTCTACCTCCAGCACTGGGAGCAAGCTCGACGTCCACCAGCGTTGTGCCTCTCAGCAGCGTGACACGTACCGGATCTTCAACGGGTAAGCGGAGCAACGCATCTTTCACTTCGGCGTGCGTGCCGGTGCGCATTCCACCGATGGCAATTACTAAGTCGTCCGGTTGAAGCATCGCGACCGCCGCCGGCGAGTTGGGGGCAACGACGTCGATGTAGGGGGGCGTGCGTGTCACGACGCTAGGTACTAGGCGAAACCCCAGCGAGGCGAATGTAGCTGGTCGCTCGGGTAATTCAGCGGCGGGATCGGGCGCGCGCCAAGATCGCCATTACGAACTCGACGGACACCTTCCGCAACGCGTTCCCATGGCAGCGCGTAGTTCAGCCACGCACCGGTGAGCTCGCTGCGGAGTTCCTTGCCGATGATACCAAGGGGCTGGCCTCGCATGTCCACTAATATACCACCTGCGGCGCCAGGGTTATTGATGGCGGCGTCCACGATATAGACATCGTCGCGGTAGCGGGTGGCGAAGGCGCCCGGCGGGCTTCTAGCGGGGCAATCGCCGTCAGCACGCCATGCTGCACGCTTACTGGTTCGTCGCCCGTGGCAATGTTGTACAGATTACTAAAGGCAAGCACGCGCATTGCTTCGTAGGCGTTGCCTTGCTCGGCAAGATCGAAATGCGAAAAACCATTGTCCTCTGCATCGAGCTTGAGTAACGCGACGTCGGTAAGTGGGTCGATTCCCACCACATCGCCAGTCAGTCGCTGCCCGTTGTTAAGGAGCACCGTGACCGAATCTTCATCAAGCACCACACTCGCCATGGTGGCGATGTGCCCGTCAGCCGATACTAGCACGCCCGACTGGTAAGCTTCGAGTTGTTGCAGGCCACCAGCCCCGTAAATCTTTACCGATCGTTCCTGCGCGTAGCGGATGACTTTGGAGATGTTGTCGAGCGTTTGGCCGCCGGCGCCTCACTACACCCCAGCCGCACGCGAGCGCCACCGCCAAGTAAAGTCGATTACTCATCGGCCAACTCCTCTGATGCTTGCTGCTGGTAGTGATCGACCTGGAATTCTACGTAGGCATTGTCGCCGAAGCGGACAACCCAAATGAAAGGCAGTTCCGCAGCTTCCCACGCCTGGAAGTTGCCAAAGCGGATACGCAGGGGTCGCGATCGTCGGCCGTAAAATGCTCAAGCCCTACCAAGTGCGCCGATTGGCGGTCGAAGTAGAAGTGAGTCGCAATTCCATCCTTGACGGCCACAAGGCAATCGTGGAGTTCTCGACTTATGCCAAACGGCAGCTCACCAAAATAGTACGCTTCGTCGAAGCCCTCCAATCCGTGGGCAAGCAGGGTTTGCCACTGCCGCACGGCCGACATCAGTCCGCCGGAACCTGGAGGACCGTTGTCCGAACTGTTGGGGTCGCCAAATTTCGCGAAGAACTGCCCACGCGCCGAGCGAAAGCTGCCCGTTGAAGGGGCCGATTCGACGCGGATCGGCTGCCCTAACAAATCGACGCCCTCGATGATCAGTTGCTTGTCGCTGGCCAAAGCGTCCCATTGTCGGCACTTAGTGGCCAGTCGTTCCTGGTGCTTGCGATTGAAGTGGTAGTTGGCAAAACCGGCCCGCTTCTCGTACACCTTGTCCACCGCCTCAGGCAGTCTTGCCTTTGCGCCGCCAGCAATCAGGTCGGGGATGTTGGGAAGCTGCGGCTCCTCTCCCTCGCCGTCTCTTGGGCCGGGGGGTTCGATCGGCACGGGCTTTTTGGCCTCTTCTTCGATGAGCGATTCGAGTTCGCCCGGCCCATGGAGAGTGGCCAGTCGCACCTCGGCAGCCTGCACTGCTCCGTCGCGCACAAACTCAATAGGCACGGTCCATCCTGCTGGATAAATGCCGAGCACGTTCTTCAGTGCGTTGGCGGAGGTAATGTCCCGTTCGGCGAAAGTCGACAGATAGTCGCCGTACCGGAGTCCGCGTCGATACGCATCGCTTTCATCCAGCAGGTCATCCACCACGACTCGCCCACCGTCGACGGAGGCGACCGTTCCCCCAAGCGTGGCGTGATCCACCACTCGACCCGACTTCAAGTGACTAAGGAAGAGCTTTATTTGGTTGATGGAAATCGCGTACCCCACACCAACATTCACCCGGCCACGCTTTTCGAAAGATCCTCGACCGTTGATGCCGATCAGCTTGCCAGTGGCGTCGAACAATGGGCCACCTGAGTTGCCTGGGTTGATGGCCGCATCGGTTTGCAGGCAATCGGCGTACTCTAACAGGGTTCCCGATGGGTATTGGTATCGGTGGGTGCCCGATAGGATGCCGGCCGTGACGGAAGGCTGGTAGTCTTCGGCCAGTAGAAATGGGTTTCCCACCACGAGCACATCGTCGCCCACCTGGGCGGCATCGCTATTGCCAAGTTCAGCGGCCGGGAAGTCATCGCGACCTAGCAACTGGATGAGTGCCACGTCGCCAGGCGGATCGAGCCCCACCAGCACCGCGTCGTACAATTCTCCATTGTTGAGTCCGCACTTCATCGCCGGACCACACGGCGCCGTCACATGGAAGTTCGTTAGCGCGTATCCGTCGGGTGAGATCAGAACACCCGATCCACCCCCCTGCCCCGCGCTATCGAATATGGCAACGGTGGCTTTGCTCACCTTGTCGACCACCGCAATGCGCTTGGCTTCGGCTGCCAGCACCGCTGGCGGCGTGGCTCTTGCCGCCTGCGGTGCAGCCGTTACGAGCACGATGGCTATTAAGAGTGCTCTTGTCATTTGGTGAACCTCGCCCCCCCCAGATGCAAATTGTCCCCCACGCTGCCCGCAAACGGGCCGTCGGGGCCGAAGCCGACCACCAACGTTAACTCGCGAAGCCCTGCAACTGCGCATTCGACCTCAACCGGCGAGTCTCCACCTGCGATCATCTGCCGGAAAAGCGGCTCGTCATCGCCGAGAACCACCAGTTCCACGGCCCCCGTTGCCTGAGTCATAGGATCGATGCCAACGGTAGCGCGAAACTGAGGGAAGCCTCTGGGAATCCGGTAAGCGACCAGCGTGCGACTGCGAATCGCAAGCCCTTTCGCAAAAATTACCCTGCGGGGTAAACCGGACGAGCCTATCTGCTCCTCTGTTAATGAGTCGGCCGGATACTCGAGCGACAGTTCGGGGGCGTAAAACGCGCGATCGCGGGCAATACTCGCGAATAGAGGCTGAGTGGATGCGGTGCCTGGGGCGGGAGTCCAGTCGAGTCGGGTCGGTTCCAAGTGGCTCAAGTATTGAATTCGGTCGATCGAATAATCTACCGATTCCACCGCCGTGAGTGGTAGCCGAACCACGCCCAAGTAGGGATTCAAAACGACTAATGACTCACCCTCCAGCGAAATTTCCTGCGCCGGCAAACGCACCGCGGATCCGCTGACGATGGCGATGGGAGATGGCATATCGTCGGTGTTCTCCCCGCGGTAGTAGATCAATCCGAATACTTTCGCGCGCTTTACTTCGAGCGTTTGTCCCTCCAGCGTAAACTGGACGGCATCGGCGTTCACTTCGCCAAGCGTGCCTTCCACAAAGTTGAGATTGGGTGACCCCGGTCTGCGAATCACAATCAAGTCGCCTGTCGACTCCATGGCAAGCAGATCTCGCCACTCCGTGGCAATGCTAGGCACTTCGGCGGGGACATCCATCAGCCGAACGGAGCGAACTGCATCGAGTGGTGCCTCAAGAACGCGGAGATCACCCGTTGCAGCGACCGCCCCCTGCAGTAATGCACTTCGGTTGGTCGATGTAAACTGGTGGGTGGCAAACCGCGCGCCGTCGACAAGTACGACTTCATTCGATGGAATCTGCGGCGCGGTGGGCGGGTGGGAGAGGTCGACTCGCAGCACCTCGTTGAGGGGTAGCGGCCGGTTCGCGGTTGACTCCTGGACGATTTCCAGGCCTTGCCGGCTCCATGTGGCAATCGCGCCGCTCACGACGCGGTCGTCGACCGTGGTCACCTGGACATTCACGGCGCCATCGACAGTGGCTCCGCCGACAAGGATCAGCGCTATGACGAGAAATAGTTTCAAGGCAGGGATCAAATTTGCTGCGAGGGATTGTGGCTGCGAGAGGAGCTTACGGCTCTTGTTCTTCGCGTTCGTCCGTGGCCAATCGCTTGAGATACTCCTCCATGAGGTCGCGATAGTGCCCGGGAAAGTCGCGTCCGATTTGCTGCAGCACCCGCTCCCGCTCGCGCGGCGGGAGATCTCCCCAGCCCGCCTTCTCGCCAATGTCTTTGATGTCCACCTTGCCTTCGCCCTTCATGTCGGCGATGCGGCTCTCTTTCATTGGCTGGCTAGAAGGTTGGCCCCCAGATTGTTGCTGCTTTTGCTGCTGTTGTTGCTGCTTTCGTTGTTGCTCTTCCAACTGCTCAATGATTTTGTCCAACGAGGCCAAGATGCCCCGCTCGACTTCTTGCGCCTCCCTCGTCGGCCTTCCCGAGGTCGAGCCGGCGATGTACATCCGACATCCGTCGGGCAATGTGGTCGAGCGAGTCCTCTTTCACCGCGGCGATATCCGCTTGCATCAAACGGGCGATTTGGGCGTATCGTTCGGGCAGTAGATGGTCGCTGCCGAGCAGCGCTTCAAGCGATTGATTCGCCTCTTCAACGCGCACCAACTGGTGTTCGGCAATCGAGCGATAGAACAACAGAGTTGCCGGGTCGAAGACTTCACTTGGGTCGACGCCCTCGAGTACGGCAAGGGCCCGTTCGTAATAGTAATGCCGCACTAGCGCACCCCACGTACAAGCGAACATTCGCGCGCAACCAATACGGAATGTCGGCCGAGTCGAGCCACTCGAGCGAGCCAACCTTGTTGGGCGATCGTGCGCAAGTCTCTCGAAGGCTCGCGATCTCAGGCAATGCCGTGACGAGTGCATCGATCACGCAATCGAGCCGATCGGCATCGGTGTACAACGCTTGGATCGCAGGACGAGCGGCCAAGTCGCGTTGGGCGGCCTGCTCATCCGTGACCGCGGATCGAAGGAGCCAGTCTAAGAGGGCCGACTCGACGGCTTCGGCGGCGGGCGACTGCCAGCCGACTACTTCCGGAGTGGGAGTATCGGCCGCATGGGCGACGGCACCTGCGAAGAGAACGGTAGCCAGCACAGCGCCGGTGAGCGCGTGACGCAACGTCGGTTGGACGCGAAGTAAGAACTGCACAATAGCGAGCCTCGTTCTTGGCGGACGCCTGTGTCCCTTACCTCTAGTATCGGCCATCCTTCGGTTTTGGACAACGCGTATTGCGTCTCCGTTGCGGTTTCGCGCCATTTTCAGCGATTTCTTTCGGTATCCAGGTCGCGAGTTGCTTGAAATATCCGCTCTTGCCGCCCTGCCAATTGGTTCAATTCCCCGGCCAGATCAGCCGGTTGAACGTGCGGATTATCGACTAGTGCACCCAGGTTCTGGGTGCGTTTGTAAACTCGAGCTTGCAGCGTACGAATCATCCGTAGCTCGGCTATCTTGGAAACCAGTGGCGACTCTCCTGGCCCGCCACCTCCACCGCCTGGCGGCGGCGGCGAGTCTTGCTGCTGGGCCAACTCGTCACGAGCTTGGTCGAGTGCCGCAATCATATCTTTCAGCGCCGCAATAATGTCAAGTTCCACGGTTTGGGTAATGGGGCCCGTATCCGCGGCCGCAAGGCGGGCGGCCACACCCCGCATGTCGTCGGCGATCTGCTCGGTTGTTTCGGGAAATGCCACCGAAGTGCCATCTTCGCGTAAGAGTGTTAACGCCTTTTCTGCCTCGCGCACCAACTCCGACTCGCGACGCGATAGCCGAATCGCATGCAACATGAGGTTCCGGGATGCCGACTCAGAGGCCAGCTTGAAGATGTCGGTGGTATCGTCGTAGATGCTCTGCTGGTTGGCGAGCATGTCGCGGAAGCGGGCAGCGAGTTTCGCCAACAGCCGTTCCATCTCTTCTTCGCGAAGTTGTCGTAGGATACGTTCTAGTTCAGCGCGGGCCGCTTCCAACTCGCGCTGCGCGTCGCGTTGCTCCTCCGCTGCTTCACGTCGCTCCGCATCGCGCAGTTTCTGTTCGGCCTGTTGCATCGCGCGACGTGCCTCCGCAACGCGCTGGGCTGCCCGCTGGATGGGGTCGCTCGACTGCTCGCCTTGCTGACCTTGCTGACCTTGCTGACCTTGCTGACCTTGCTGACCTTGCTGACCTTGCTCGCCTTGCTGACCTTGCTGACCTTGCTGACCTTGCTCGCCTTGCTGGCCTTGCTGGCCTTGCTGGCTCTGGTTTTCACCCTCTTGTGTCGCTGGCTGGCCCTCTTCGCCCCTCTTCGCCTCCCCGGCCTCAGCTTCATCTTGCGATCGCTTGTCTTCGTCGGAAGGCTGTTTATCGGAGTCCGGTCGATCTTCACCCTGCTCCAAGGCCCGTTGCACATTGTCGGCCTGCTCGCCCATTTGCGCTTGTTTGTCGGCGAGCCGTTTGGCGTCGGCCCCTTGTTCGTTTTGGCTACGAAGCGACCGTTGCTGGCGAATCATCTTGCCGAGTTCGCGAATCTGCATCTTGAGAAACCGCTTCATGGCATCCCGCTCGCTATTGCCTGGGTCTTCCAGCAGCACCTGGAGCAATACTTCGAGCTCCGCTTGCAACTCGCGTTGGTCGCGGGCAGCGGCTGACAGCCTCTGGGTTTCGAGTAGCGCAACGATGGCGTCGAAACGTTCGGTAATCCCTTTTTCGCGACTGGCTTTGATCGTGCGGCGCAACTGCTCGGCGCGTTCAGGCTCGCTGCTCTGGGCAAGCTCCGCTAATCGTGCGGCCACCGCCTCTAGGCGTTCGAAGCGGCTGGCAAGTTGCTGTTGCTCGAGACTCAATCCGGAAGGGGCCACCGCCTTGTCTTGTGCTAAGGCATGAACAGCCGCCAGCGCCACGGCGGCGCAGCCGAGCAACAGCCCGTACTTGAGGGTTCTTTGGGGCGAGTCGTGGCTCATGTCGTTGCCCTTGAGTCGGATGCGATAAAGGCTCGCGCCTAATCGAGCAGTAGATCGCGAAGCTCGCTCTTCTGCTCGTCTTTCGTCCTGGCGTTGATTTGCTGCTGCTGACGAATGATGCCTCGCAGCATGGCGATCACTTCATTGTAGTTCTCAAGTCCCTGCATTTCTCGCAGCAACTGCTCGACTTCAGCGATTGCCTGCCGAGTTTCGTTCTTTGCGGATGTGGTGTCGCTGCGGCTTGTAGCCATGCCCGCAATCTGCGCAGCGACGGCTTGCATCCGCGCTTCCCCGAGCCGGCGTAGCGGGGCAGCGATGCGGTTGCCAATTCGGTCGAACAATTCGCTGTTGTCGATCCGATTATTCTGCAGCTGTGCGTGAATGTCCTCAAAACCAGCGGCTACGCCCAATACCTCGTCGCCAATTTGCCGTGCCGTCTCCGCCAATCGACTACTTTCTCGCGTCTGGCGGTCCTGGTCGTCGTCGGTCGTGCTCTTCTGCTGCGTTTCCATTACCAGCAAATCAGCATCGCCGCCTTCCATTCCGGTCGTGCGGGAGTCGTCACGTGCGATCTCCATTTTCTCGAGCGAGTCGTACAGCAGCAGCAGCTTGTCGGCCACCGATTCGAAGGTTTGCCGCAGGTTTTGCTCGCCGCTGGCCAGTCGCGCCATCAGTTCCGCTTCGGTCACAATTTCGAAGGAGAGTGGGCGGGCGGCAGCCGTCCGCGATTCATCCCGAAGATCGTACTTGTCGTCGGCCGTCGCCACCAGCGAAAGCTGCTGCCCCGGCGCAAAAGCGTACCGGGGATCGTCCTGGTTGGCGGCGGCGAGTTCGCCCAGATCGACCGTGGCCAACGCCACCACATCGCGGCGGAGCCCGGCGGGTACTCCCATAGCCAATTTGGGAAGCAGTTCGCCATCGCGGCTGATATCGATCCATGCCGAGCGTACGGCGTGGTCGTCTTCGATGCTCACTTCGACGGGCACTATGGCGTTTGCCGTTACGGACGTGCCAATTCCATCACGGGACGCAGCTACTTGCGGTTTTTGATCGCGCCGCATGGCGATTGTCACTCGAAACGGCTCGGCGGAGGCGATGCCATCGACATCGACCAGCTCAATCTCCAGTTCAACATCGCTTTGAGCGAGTTGAATGTCCGTTGCAAAGTCTACGGATTTCGCTTCGGTGCGTATGGGCACGTCGTCTTCGTGAGTGATGCGTCGCCAACGCACGACTTCGAGCGGTTTGTTTGCCTTGCCACTCACCTTTACTCTTGTGCCTTCGGGTAATTCGACCCGGGGTCCAACGGCGATCTGCCGCGGCGAGCGTTCAAGATACTCGGGGTACTCGCATTCAAAGGCCAGGTCGGTCACTTTTGGCCGTTCCACTACTTTGAGTCGCAAATGCTCTACCCGATCGTCGCCACCGCGAATATCGAACTCCACGTCACCCGCGATTCGTTCGAACAGATATTCATACCGCTGACTCTCATCGCGACCTGACAGGGCGTCGCCAATCCTCACTAAGTCGTCATTGCCTCGTCGTCCCTCCTGCCAGCGATAGCGTATAGAGACGCGGTCCGGTGCTTCCAAGCCACCGGTAAGACCAGCGTGCACGATGATCGGCACGTCAGAATTGCGAGCCACCTTGCGGACGTAACCGCCTTGGCCGTCTGGCTCGAACCCTTCTACCGAGAGCGATACGACGCGCGGCCATCGATCCGCGGACAACGCAATTCGCTCCGTGTAGGTGGACCAGGCACTCGGCAGGGCGACAGCGAAAGCCACCACCGAAATGGCGAGGCCGGCGACCGCCAGGGCGAAACGATGGAGCCGGACCTCGTTCAGCAGTCCGTCGGTGTCAATCCCCTTGGCCCGCGACGCGGCTGATTGCAACGTGCGCCGAGCAAGTTCGGGATGCACGCTTTCAGCGTCGCCGCGCGTGGCATAGATATCGACGGCGGCCGAAAGTGCATCAGATAGATCGGGATATTTACGTTCGATGAGCAGCGCGAGGCTGCGATCGGAAAGTGTCACCATCCAACGACGTACGCCCCACCACACAATAATGACGGCGAGTGCCGCGATCAACAAGCCGTGCGCCAGCAGGCGTACCCGGGGAGGCGGTTCGAACATCCAGTCCAGCAGCAGCCCCCCCCAGAACACGACACCCAACAGCACGAGTGCCATGAGCACCGCTTCGATGAGCACAAAGCTGCGAATACGCCGCCGCAACGACGCAAGCAAGTCGCTCACGGGTTGGTAGTCGCTTGGGCTGTAGGTGGAATCGGTCATGTTGTGGTTAAGCAAGATAGTTCAAGCGTCGGAGAATCCACTCCAGCGATAAAGCGGTCGCCACAAACGCTAGCAGCGCGAACGATTGCTGGCGGGCGAAAGTCTTATCAAGGGCACCAAGCACGCGTTTGGTGCGCGACTGGCTCGGCGTGGCAGCAGCGATCGACAGTGTCTTGTCGTTGCCCGAAACCGCGACGCTGGGGGATTCGTAATAGAGCCCGCCGGTCGTCTTGGCCACAGCCCTTAAGCCTGCCGCATTGCAAGTCGTTTGCGCGGCTTCCAGCTGCGGAGTGGTTACACGAAGTGTACGCGACAGTTCGTCCGTTGAATCGGGTACGGCAAGATTCAAGCGGTAGTTGCCCGGCAGGACGACGCGGAATTCTGCCGCAAAGCTCCCCGCACGCGAAGGGTCGGCCTGCAGCACTAAGCGATTGGTGCGGTCGCCAGGCAACGCGATATCGAGCGTAAGGCTATCGGCCACCAGCGGCTCCATCTGTTGATCGAGCATCACCGCGCGCACCGGCACGGTGGCCCCTACTTCATACCGGTCCTGCGACACCAGCAGTTTTCCTCGAGGCGACCCCTGCAGCAGTCGCGCTTGGCTCGTATGACGCAGCAGCGATGTCCACAGGCGATCGTAGTACTTCGGATCGAGCTTCCGCAGTCGCCACAACTCACCACTTCCGGCGAAGAACACCTGACCAGCGCCGTAGTAGTGCCCCACCAAGTAGGCGGGTCCGAGTTCGTCGTCCGATCCGCCAGCCAGGCGCGCGTAAATCGTAGCGCCTGGCTTGGGACCGCTGTGGTCGAGCGCCGCAAAGACCCCGTCAAAATCATCCCACGCCGCGGCGCTTTCCAGCCCGTTGCCGGCCAGCCACAGGAACTCCGCCGCGGCCCCCTCACGGGTAAACTTAAGGGGGCTGGCAACATCCCGCCCCTGGTCGTCCGTCCGCAAGTCGAGCAATTGTTCCGGCATGCGCACAGGATAGAGTCCACGAATGATCCGCATCCGCGCGTCGATTCCCCACCGAGGCGTATTGACGCGTCCCGGGACGACAATCAATCCGCCTGCTTGCCGCGAAACCCATTGTTCCAGCCAGCGAACCTGCTCGGCGGATAGTTCGGACCAGTCGGGATCGAATGCTACGATGGCGTCGTACTTCGCAAGTTGCTCGGCTGATGTGGGAAACTCCGAGAGGATTTCGTTGGCATCCTGCGATATTCCCATCGGTGCGCTGGCGAGCAGTACGTCGACGACAAACGACTTGTCTCGGCGTAGCTGGTTGCGAAGGAAGCGATAATCGCGAGTCGGACCACCGGCGTAAAGTAGCACGTGCGTCTTGCGGTCGATCACCGTCACCTCGGCCTGCTGCGCGTTGTCGTCTTTGAGAACTTCTCGTGGCAAGGGCAACGCGCGAACTTCGTAAACATAGGTGCCCGTCTCGGCAGGATTCGTCTCAAAGCGAATGGTATCGAGTGCATCGCTACTCGATACCGTTAGTGTGCGAGCCTCGACCAGTTCCCAAGTTTCCGTTGCGGTGGTGTCGGCTTCGCCAGCCACCGGGCGACGAGTCAGTTGTACTTCCACTTGCTGTCCCGAGAGGTCTTGCAGATGCAAGATCGCTTGGATCGTGAGCTTATCGCCCGGGTACGCTCGCTCGGGTGCGATCAGCTCGCGGACCGCCAAGTTGGCTGGCGCCGTGGTGGGGCCAAAGCCAATGGCGTGAACCTTTACCCGCTCGGCTGCAGCCGCTTTCGCAGCCGCGGGGAGTTCCAGCCCGCGGTTCTGTCCGCCATCGGTCAGCAATACCATCCCAGCTAGTGGGAGCCCCCGGTAACGTTCCAGTGTGGCCGCTATCGCATCGCCAAGCCGCGTTTCGTGCGCCGCCGCTTGAAAATCGCGTGCCAAGCGTGTGGCAGAAAGTGGGGCGGAATCGCCTTTATCGTTGGTTGGCGAGGATGGATCGCCTGCTGAGACGCCCGCAATTTGGGGTAAGTAGGCGATGGGGCTACTCGCCTCGCCGAACGCCACCAGATCGACGTCATGCTGTCCGCGCAAGTCTTCCACCAGCGGGGAAGCGGCAAGTAACATCTGCGCAGCGGCCGTTCGTGTTGCAGTATTGTTGCTCAGCGTTGGATCGTCGGCTGGCAGGTCCATGCTGAGGCTGGTATCGACCAACACCGCCACCCGCGACGGCTCAACCACCTGTGTGCTGGTTCGTCGCTCCAGTCCCAAAAAGAAGATTGCCAGACCGGCAATCGCCGCGGAGCGCAGCAGGGCCAAGACCACGGCCTTGGCCATGGACACCGTGCGGGCCTCGCGTCGATACACAAGCCATACGTACGCCAGCAACAAGGCAAGCCCGACGATCACCGTCACGACTCCCCAAGGCGAGTCGCCGAGCGACTCAAGCCGCGCGAATTCATACACGGCCTCGCCGGCCACTTCGGTGGCAGCCAGCGGCAAGGTGGCGATGCGTGAGGTTAGATCGAACACGGAGTACAATTGCGGACTCGGGTTATTTACTCGTGAAAACTACAAAAGTACGCCATGGCTTGCTCGGCGATCAACGTGAGAATCAACGCCGCGAGTAGCATCTCGGTCCAAGTCGACGCACTCGGATTAGCGGTGGTGGAAAGCTGGTCGGCGTATCGCAGCGCGAACGACTCGCCGGCAAACTTCTGCCGAAGGGTGGCGTCGGAAGCCATCTGCAAGTTCCCCTCCCCGACGGCCGGATTTACCGCGGCGAACCGACGCTCGGTGCCTCCGCCCATGCGATCGAGCGACAGCGTGTAAAGCCCCGCGCGTTCCACGGCGCGGAGGTCAGCTCCAAGTCCGTCGCAGTCGAGTCGCCAGCGAGCGTGGTTTGCCATGGCAATCCTTGCCCCACCCGCTCGATGGAACCCGACGGAGCAAATTGCGTTCGATCGAGCGGCAGACGTAATGTATCGCCAACTTGCAACAACTCATCGCTGGCGTCACCGTGCGCCAAGTAGCCGAATAGCTCGTTCGCCAGTACCACAAACGCCGGATTAGGGCCCAAATTCGACCAACTACCCAAGGTGCCTTGAGTGGGCGCGATTTTCGTCACTTGCATCACCACCTTGCCCGATCCATAGGGCTTTTCAATCACTAGCGGTGTACGGCGACCGAGCGTCGCGATGGTCCGCGTATTGGGAGCTTGCTCGTTCTGCCATCCCGAGGCAAGCGAGTAATAGTAGTTCACACGCATGAGACCCAGCATGCTGTTCCGCTCACCCCGAAAAACGCGAAACACAGGGTGCTCCGCGACACGAATCTCGGGCACCGCGTTAGCGCCCTCGTCTCGGTCGGTTACCCACTGCGTCGGCAGGTCGGGCGGAGCCGGCAGCAGGCCCTCGCCGCCAGCGAATCCCTCGGTTACATAGAATTCTCGGTCGATCGATTCGCCAAGCGTAACCAGCAGCCCGCCGCCGGCTGAGACATAGTCGGCGAGCCGATCTAGGTCTTCCTCAATCAATCGCGGCACATCGAGCAGGGCCACGGCCGCAAACTGCTCCAGCGGACCCGCATTCGAGAAGTCGTTGGGCCCCACAACCACTGGTTGCCAGCCACTCTTGGCAGTACCACCGGGCGCGAGGGCGGTGCCAACGTAGTACGACTCCCACTTTGCTGGCGATCCATCCACGAGCAACACCTTTTGCGTATCGGGAAGTTGCGTGGCAAACACGCGGCGATTGTCGAGATCGACCGCATCGGCGTCGATCTCTGCCGCCAGCCAATGAGGACCAGCGCCAGCGAACGTGGCGCGGAATCGTTGTTCCACGGTCTGCCCGGCAGGCACTTCGCCGATCGGTACGCCAACCAGCGGGCTTCCATCTTGAACGAGTTCCACCACCACTTCGCGTGCGGTGGCGGTGCCGTAGTTCTCTACGGCCACCTTCATCCAGATTTCCACTTCTGCTGCACGAACACCCGATTCTGGCGCCAGCTGCGTAACGGCCAGATTGTCGTGCTGCTGTCGCACGGTGCGGATGAACTGCAATTCGCCAACTTGCTTTTGCAGCGTCGCGACGACTTCCTGGATCGCTTCGATCTCGCTCATGTCTCGCTGCCGAAATTCGGACACCACGTGTACTACGAGATCTTGCTCGGCGGGCTGCAGGTCGGCCAACTCCAACGCGCGGCGGAGCGCCGTCAGCAAATCGGCGTCCGCATCGGTAGCCTGGGCCGATTCAAGGCGCGAGAGTAACTCCTGACGCGACTCAGCATCGAGTGGTCGCCGGAATATGGCGGGCCGAAGGTCGTCGCCCGGCTGGGAAGCTTCTGAGAACCGGAGTACAGTCGCCACGCTGGCAGTCGACTGATCCGAGGCGGCCTGCACCAGGTCACGAACTGCCCCCAGGCCTTCACTCCACGCCGACGTCTCCGCCCAGCGATCGGTACTTGAATAGCTGTCGTCGAGCACCACTAAATGATGCACGGGGCGATTCAGGAGTCGACCGATCCAGCCACTCCGCGTTGTTGGTCGCGCGAGCATCACTACCAACAGCGCGATCGCGGCAGTGCGGAGCAATAGGAGCAGTAACTCCTGCAGGTTGATCCATGTCTTGCTGCGTTCCTGGCTCTCGAGCAGAAATTGCATGGCGGCCCATGGCACGCGTTTTTGCCGCCGCAGATTCAGCAGGTGTATTACCAATGGCAATGCCACTAGCGGCAAACCAAACCAAAACACCGTTGGGAACAAAAACGACACGCGTGAGCCAGGCCTAATGTTCGAGGGTTAGATTTTCGCCCGCTGCGAGAGCGTGCGACGAGTAATAATGGACATGAGTGCCGCATCTAACGGGTCGCTGGTGCGGACGAGTGAGTAGTCTACGGCGTTGGCCGAGCAAGTCTTGCGGACGCGGTGAAGAAACTCTTCGATGGCTGCAAGATAGCCTTTGCGAAGCGCCCTAGGATTGCAATCGACGATCTCGTCGACTTCCAATCCCTCAAATCGAACGGGCCCTCGGAAGGAAAAGTCGAGCTCGTCGTCATCCATCACGTGCAGTACCACCACGTCATGCCCGATCCGCCGTAGCGCCGAAAGTCCACGCAACAATTGATCGGTGTCGCACAGCAAGTCCGACACAAGCACGATCATTCCCTTGCGAGGATTCGCCTTCGCCACACGCGCGAGCACCGCATCGAGATTGGTCTTATCGCGCGATTCAACTGCTTCGAGCGCACGGGCGATTCGTGTGAGGTGTGTCCGCTGAGTCCGCTGCGGTATCTCGTGACGAATCTCGTCGTCGAAAACCACGCAACCAACCGAGTCGCTTTGCTTCAGGAGAAGGTAGGCAAACGCCGCCGCGGCCGTAGCGGCATACTCTTGCTTGGTCATGCCCCCCGATCCGTAATTCATACTTGCTGATCCATCGACCACCAGCGTGCAACGGAGGTTGGTATCTTCCTCGTAACGTTTCACGTAGAGGCGGTCTTGCTTGCCCCAAACTTTCCAGTCGATATGGCGCAGGTCGTCCCCAATGGAGTATTCGCGATGCTCGCGAAATTCCACGGATTGCCCAAAATAGGGGCTCCGGTGCAAACCTGACAAGAGTCCTTCCACAATGTACCGGGCTCGAATCTCGAGCCGGCCGATGCGGCGAACAACGTCAGGAAGCAAAGACTTTTTGGAAGCGGGGGTCGCCACTCAATTCATCCTCACGTGCGGGTAGCGATTCAATCAAACGGTGTACCACCTGGTCGGCTGTAACGCCTTCACTCTCAGCCGTGTAGTTCACTAGCAGTCGGTGTCTCAGGACCGGCGCCGCAAGCGCCTGCACGTCCTCCAACGAGACGTTCGAGCGTCCCTGCATCAAACTCCGGGCCTTGGCCCCCATCAGCAGGTACTGCACGGCGCGGGGCCCGGCACCCCACGAGAGGTTCTCCACAGCAAACGGATCGGCCTCTGGCTCATTGATGCGTGTCGAACGCACCAGCGCCACGGCGTAGCGTATTAAGTGCTCGCTCACGGGAACCAATCGCACCAAGTGCTGAATTTCGAGAATCTCGTCCGGTGACAGCACCGGCTCGATCTCGACCGTCTGAACGCCGGTCGTACGGCGGGCGATTTCCACTTCGTCCTCTACCGATGGGTAGCCGACGTTTACCTTCAGCATGAATCGGTCTTGCTGCGCTTCGGGTAGCGGATAGGTCCCTTCCTGCTCAATGGGGTTCTGCGTAGCTAGCACGAAGAACGGGTCGCCAATCTGGTGCCGGACTCGGCCCACCGATGCTTGTCGCTCCTGCATCGCTTCGAGCAGTGCGGCCTGGGTCTTTGGTGGCGTTCGATTGATTTCGTCTGCCAGGATAACATGAGAGAAAATGGGGCCTGCCAAGAATCGAATCTCGCGTTGTCCGGTCGACTTATTCTCCTCGATAATGTCGGTGCCAATGATGTCAGCCGGCATCAGGTCGGGGGTAAACTGGATGCGGCTGAATGTCAGATTCAGCGATCTTGCCAAGGTGCTAATCAGCAGTGTCTTGGCGAGCCCCGGCACACCCTCCAGCAGGCAGTGGCCGCGGCAGAACAAAGTAATCAGCAGCTGGTCGATCACCTCGTGCTGCCCAACGATGACTTGCGAGAGTTGTTGGCGAATGCGGTCGGCAGCAGCATTCAGCCGATCGACCGAGGAGGTGTTTTCGTCGTGCATGGCTAGTTTGGGTAAGGAACTTAAATAGTGGAGGTCAGACAGACGGGCTTTTGCGTGTAGCGGCGTGGTTTAAGGAACGCCGCCGCTAACGCTGATAAATTGGTAGCGAAGCATTCTCTAGTTGCAGGATGATTAAATTCAGCGATGTGGTGTACACCGCACCAATGTAGCCTTGGTCCCACACGGCACCTTTGCCTGCGGCAAGCGTAACAGGTTTGGCTTCGCGGACCAACTTGGCATAGGTCGCATCGCGGTAACCGTCCCAAACTTCGCCTGCTTCACGGTACTGTACCTGGGCGTAGTAGAAGTGCGCAGTAGTGCCAGTGACCGTAGTTGTTTTGTCGGCCGCCACCCAAGTGCTGTTCGCAGTACTTTAGCATCCGGGGCACGAAGTCGTCGTCGTACTCCCCTGCGTTGAACAAACAGGCCACCGCGGCGGCAGTGATCGCTGGCCGCCCTCCGCCGCCTTTCGAACTATACTGCACTCCACCGTCTCGGAGTGTGCAATCTTTAATGTACTTGACCGCCCTGTCGACGACCTCTTTAGGCACGGGGATTCCCGCGTTTCGGCAACTTCGCAGCCCCTGCACCTGGGTAATCGTAGTCGACCCTTCATCAAATCCGTTGCCGTCTTTGGCACTCACGTATCCCCAGCCGCCCGCCTCCGTTTGCGCCTGGCCGGTAAACCGTACGGCTTTCGTCAACACGTCGACTAACTCTTCACGCCGCTGCGCATCCTCCTCCTCGCCCAGCACTTGCGATAGAAACAGCATGGCAAAACCGTGACCGTAGGTATAGCGATCATCGCGAAGCGGGTCGCCGATCAGTCCGTTCGGGCGGCTTTGGCTAACAAGGTAGTCGACAGCCCGACTAAGGCTCTCCGCGTATCGGCCATCAGTCGTTGTCGACCCTTCGCAAAGCATGGCTAGGCCCGCGAGCGAGGTCATGGCCGCGGGATACCTACCTTGAGCAGTCCAGTGTCCGAGTCGCTGCTGCCGCGATGCGAGCCAATCGAGCCCCTCGATGACGACGCGATCGACGTCGGGACCCACATCACGGGCCATCGCCCTTGGCCAAAGGGTCGCCAGCGCCAGGCACGTGAGAACGAGCTTGGTAAGCATGTCAAAGGCTCTCCGAAAGTAGCGAGTATCGAGGTTTTTCAAAGGGCAACAGGGCGAGGCAATCAACGCACCTGAGATAAGTGGCAGGCCGTCTCCCGCAGGGCTAGTCGTCGTCGTCGATTGCGGGGGCCGGTGGAGTCAGTTGAAAGGTCTTTTCGAATATTCGCCGCCCAATGCCAATAAGTCCAGTACCCCGACTCTTCAGGGCACCTTCGACTTCAGCAAGAGCGACTGGTTCTGGCGGCCGCGAATGGTCGGTAAAACGCAGTATCACCTCGGTGTGAAGCAAGTCGATATTGACCGAGGGCTCCTCGCTCTGATCGATTCGCATCAGCCATGGAGAGTTGTCCGGCTCGCGAAGGCGATCTTCGCGAACTAGGCTACGTCCCGTTCGCTTATCGAGGCAGAGCAACCGTGTCGCGCCATTTTGCCGATTCGTCGTACGGTCTTCTTTGTTGCTGACGAACATTAGTACCGGGGAAGCCGGGGGCTGCATGAGCCACAGCCCTTGCCCTTTTACCGTGGCGGGGCGCTCCCACCGCGGTTTGCCCGACTTTGCATCGAGGGCGTAAACGTGGCCCGACACGACGGGAGCATTTTCGAGCGCCTCGTTACCCGCCGTATTGTGCTGCGGCGCCGAACGGGTATTTGAGGCGAAGATAATAAGGTTGCCGGAGTCGACCAGGTGAATGCTTTCCATCCCGCGCTCGGGCTCGAGCTGCTGGCTGAACAGAAAGCGCGCCCGCTTCGAGGTCGAGCATCTCCGTTTTGCCACTCGGTTCCATCCAGGCCATGAGCCGCGGTGGCAACTGGCAGGATTTTGCTGCTTTAGTGTAATTGCGTTCGAGCAGAGTGTCGCCGGTAAGCACGTCGACTAGCCGAAGGAGGCGCTGCCCGTCCTGGTACTGACTGGTCGCAACATGCCGACCACAAGTGGTGATGATCTTTCCTTCCGGAATGTTCCAGTTGCCGACCGTCGTTCCATCGATCAAGGAGATGATAATTCCGGTCGTATCCCCATCGGCCAAGAGGAAAAGGTACTGCCAGTCCCCGAAGGTAGTACCGCTCGTGGGCACGTCTCGGCGTTGCCAGAGCAAGTCGCCATCCACTGGGTCGAAGCAGCGCAGCACATCGTCGCTGCGAACCACTACGCCCAACGGGGCCGCAGTGCAAAGTTCGCCGGCGGGGCCGGGCGGAGTGGGAGACTGGTCGGGGATGAAAACAGTGGAACCGCGATTCTGCAATGCCCGCAGCGTGCGGCTCCGCGAGCTATTGTCATTATCGCTTGTCCACATCGTAGGGCTTTGCCGCAAAGCCGCACTACGGAGGTCGATAGCCGCAATGTCTTCACCCGCCGCGAGTACTGCGAAGTGGCCGAATCGAATGCAGCGAACCTGCGTATTTGAATTCGCGTTTTGTAACAGCGCAAATTGAAGCGGTACGCCATGCGTGACTTCGCCCAACTCGTTCCACGCGAGCAACTGGGGCGGGGAGCCGTACGATATTGCTAATCGACGCGGCCCCGACCAGGGAACGCCGCCCCACAACGGTTCGATCATAAAGCGAAGGTTGTTGCGGTTACGTGATTGACCTCCGGTGCCAAAATCCGCGGGTGCCGCAGCCGCTACCCGCCCCGGAGCGACGTCGACCTCGACGCTGCCATCAGGCCAATCGGCGAGGTACGCCGTATCGTCGCGTGCCAAACGTTGCGGATGATCGGCGGGAAGCAGTTCATCGGCAAGCGGCAGTTGCTCCGCAGCGTCGAAGTCTCGAAGTTGCGCGACACGTTCAGCGGGATCAGTTTGCAGCAACAGCAGCTCTGCCTCGCGAACTCGATTGCTCGCCATCCACTCGTGGGCGAGCGCCACGCGCGCGTCCCGCCCGGCAGGAATAGCGCCAAAATAGCTCACGAATCGCGACAGTTGGCTGGTCGTTCCCTTGTCGACGACGTCTGCTTCCAGCTCGGCGATTCGATCCGCTATCCGATTTCGCTCCGACGCATCGGCTCGCTCCCAGATCTCGCCCAGTCGGGCGGCAAACCATCGCTCCGCCTGCACCTGATGGCCACGATCGTTTGCGTCGATGAGTCCCTCACGGTCGATTTCATACAACGCGGTCGCGTAGCCCAGTGCTGCTGCTGGATCTCCTGCGGCCAGCGAACCCTCGATATGAAAGCGAAGCAATTCGATACGCTGCGCGGAGTCGTTGAGTAGCTCGCTCAACAGTTGGTCGTCTTTGCGATACCGTTGGTAGTCGGCACGCATTCCAGCAAACGGCGCAGAACTGAAGCGCCGGCGGATCTGCGACTCGTCCGGCTCGAGCTTGTAGGCGCCGCGAAACAGATCGATCGCACGATCGAGGTCACCTTCGCCCCAAGCTAACTCACCCTCCACCCGTAGGGCCGTGGCCGAGGGAACGTTGCTGCCCGCCAATTGGTCCCGCAGGGTCGAGAGTTGGTCGAACCGCGCGACGGAAGTCGCCGATTGCAACACGAGAGCCCCCCGATGAAAGGCGAGATTCCCCGCGGCGTCTCCCTCCCGTAGGGCGAGTGTCCGCTGCACCGCGCCCTTGGCAATATCCACAATGCCGATCTCGTTCCCTGACAACGGCAACATGAGCAAAGTTTCGGCAAGCACACCGAGCCCGGCAATCGACTGACCGCTCGGAAGCTCCAACTTCGCCGCGCCGGCTACCGGCTTGCCGGTAGCAAGTTCAATTAAACTAACATGATTGTCGCCCACCAGCACCGCTCGGTTTTTGGCGACTCCTGCCAGGTAGCAATGGTCGCCACGGTTGATCGACCATCGCTTTAGGCCGGTGGCGAGATCCAGGCAATACAGCTGGTCGCACTCCGGGGCCGTCACCAGAACCACATTGCCTGCGACAAGGGCTCGATTGCGGTGCCATTGGGCCTCGAGCGCTGGTTGGTAGGCGCCAAAAGCTTGCTGCCACCCTGCGTTGGTGCGGGTCGCTGCTGCGGGATCGACTTCAAAGCGAAACGCCCACTGGAGCGAACGATCCACTGGATCGACAGCCACGACACTCCCAGCACCGGTTGGACAAATCACCAACCCGTTGGCGTAAGCGGGCGTCGCCCCCGCCAGGCGGCGGCCTGCGTCGAATAGGACACTCCGTTCGAGATTGGCAAGCGGCTGCTTCCATTGGATTTCGCCCTCAGCGGCGTCGATCTGGATAAGGTGAATCGAGTTGGCAAATTCGGCGATCACGTAGAGCGTATCGCCGACGGCAATTGGTGGTCCTAAGAAGAAGCACCCGTCCAGCTGAGGGTGATTCTCGCCATCGGCTTTCCATAACCGTTTGCCTTCGGTACGAAGGTCGTAGGCCGTGAGCGTGTTGCCTGGCGCGTCGAGCGATTCGCCCATGCGGCCAAATGGGCGCATTCCAAATCGCGTATTGCCGCGCATTTGAACGGTGTCGAGATTTCGAATCGCGAACACCCGCTTGCCGTCACTGCTGATCGCACCATATACCGCATCTAACCACAAACGTTGGTCGACGGCGTCGAGCGCCACGGCAGCTCGTTGACCAGCAACTTCGTAACTTAGCGTCATGGGGGTGATGTCGTCGTCGATCAAGTCTGGTCGAGTTTCCCATACGCACTTCCCGACTGCCAATCGACCGCTATCAAATTGGTGGGAGTACGCACGATGACGTAATTACCCACCGCTAGGGGGCTCGCGACCAGCCCCCACGACATACCGCGCCGTTGCTGCCAATCGACGCGCAACTTCAGTCGCGACGCAACATGCATCTCCTTGACGGTACGCGCTTCCCAGGCCGGCCACACATGAGGAACACCGCCGGTGGCGTCCAGTGGATTGCGCGCCGCGTTACGGCCTTCGATCAGCCAGCCCCCGTCTGTGGAGGGCGATGCGGCAAGGTCCTTTGGCCGCCCGAGCTGCCCAATCCATGCTTCGATGTCATTGGTTCCGATCAGCCGCTCCACATCGTTCCTTTCCGCGGGCGACATCGGGCGACGGAGCGCATCGGCCGCCTCCTCCAATAAGGCAGCATCACCAACCGCTGCATAGCACCCTACGATCCGCACGGTAAGGAGCGCGCCGTACCGCGATTTGGCCTTCGGCCAAGAGAGCAATTCCCGATAGATGGCGGCCGCACTTCCGAAACGACCCATGTCCATCTCGGCCTGCGCTAACGCCAGCAATGCCTCGGTGGCGGCTTCAGTTACCGGGTAGCGACGTGCAACCCGAGCTACTTCTCCTAGATCACCGTTAGCAAACGCGGCGTTCAAGGCGCGGCGGGCCCGAACGCCTTGGTCCAATTCCAGAGCCGCAATCCCGGCTGCAGGCAGGGCCGCCAATTGCCGCTTGGCTTCCTGCTTTAAGCTCGAGGCAACGGTCAGCGACGGGCGGCGCGAGGCGAGCTCAAAGGTATCTTCTGTCGACTTGAGTACACGATCAATCAGCGGCAGTCCTTCGCTATATCGTTCGGCAGCAAACAGGCGACTCGCTTGCTCGAGATCCTGGGCCAGTCGACGGTCGATGGGAAGGTGCGCAGAGTAGTAAAGCGAATGAAGGTCGCTGACGTCCTGCTCGGGCTCACCAGCCGCCGGTGGCTGCACAATCGGGCCTACTTGTCCTAGCGACCCACTTGCGGCAACCAGCATAGAACAAGCAATCAACGCTCCGAACGCACTCCGCACCGCGACCCGGCGACGGCGAGTCCATGCAGTCGACGGAGTTAGAGGGGGTACGCTCGTCAATTGGAACCAGAACGGGGAACGGGGGGAGATGACGTACGTACGGAGGGAATGGCTCAAACGGGGCATCGGTTGTTGTTCCGCGATCGCCTGCGGTAACGGGGCGGCATCCATCGCTGCGGTCCTTCCATCTTATAGGAGGTCGCCGTTTTCGGCGACGCTGGTGTAAGCAGTCCTTCCGGTTCGCTAGAATTCGGCCAACCGGCAGATTTCGGTGTTTTGGCCAGGACTGATGGGGCAGAACGGCCTTTTCACAAAAAAACCCGTGCACCGCACCCAGCGGGTCCGAATCGCGACAAAGGCGTCGGTTCGCCGGTGGATTCGCCTCAACGGACCGCGGCGGCGTTGATCGTGCCCATGCGGGGCTCGGAGCCCGATTATCTTTTAGAAGAATCTTCCTCAAATCGTTTGCCTTCCGGGGTTTACGACGTAGATTCTTCCAAAGTCCCAGCAGGAGCACCGGACAGCGAATCCCCCTCGTGGAGGGGGTTTTGATTGGAGGTAGCGAACATTTGGCCGCCTGACGAACAGGGGGCGAGCGTGCAGATGCGAGGGTCGGAGATCGGTCGGAAAAGAGCAAACACCTAGTTTTGTCGATGGTTTTGGCGATTCCGCACTTGTATTTTTCAGTTCTCAGCCGTCTAATCAGCACGTTCGTTAACGGAGGACGATCCTACTCGACCCTTCCAGGCACGTATTCCAGACTTTTTTCGGAGGAAGAAGACCCATGGCGAAAGCCGCACCCAAGCCGCCCACAAAGACGGAAGTCTACGCAAACATTGCGGAAAAAACTGATTTGACCAAGCGTCAGGTCGCTGCCGTCTTTGATGCCTTGAACGATGAAATCGAAAAGGCACTCACCGGACGTGGCGCCCCGAAGACCTTCACGCTACATGGCCTGTGCAAGGTTGTTGTCCAGCACAAACCAGCTCGGCCCGCTCGCAAGAACGTGCCGAACCCCTTCCGTCCAGGCGAGTTGATGGACGTTGCCGCCAAGCCGGCGAAGAACGTCGTCAAGATTCGTCCGCTGAAGAAGTTGAAGGACATGGTGTCGTAATCAGCGGGTAATCGAGCGCTTCCACGGAAGTGTTGATTGCAAACCAATCGAAAAAGGGCCGGCATGCATTGCATACCGGTCCTTTTTTCGTTGCCCGTTCCTACGAACGGCAGCACCTGCCCCCGGCAACGTATTTCGACCTGTGGGCATCGCGGCGTTCTGGGGGCCGAACATGACTAACCGATGCCCATGTTAATCGTCGTCATAACGGTTCGGGTGGGACTCGAACCAGTCCCAGGCGGTCTTAACGATTGTCTCTAAATCGGAATGCCGAGGCGCCCAACCCAGTTGCTCCTTTGCTGCTCGTGGCGAAGCGACCAACTCGGGCGGATCGCCTGCACGGCGGGGTGAATCCAGCACGGCGATCTCACGGCCCGTCACCCGTCGGCAGGTGTCGATAACTTGTCGGACGCTCGCGCCAGAGCCTGTTCCCAAATTCAACTTGATCGCGGCTCCGGGTTCAATGCGCTCGAGCGCCGCTAGGTGCGCCGTAGCCAAGTCGTCGACATGAATATAGTCGCGAATGCAGGTGCCATCGGGCGTTGGGTAATCGGTGCCGAGTACCTCGATCGCCTCACGTTTGCCCTCGGCGACTTCCAAGGCAATCGGAATCAGGTGTGTTTCGGGCGAATGGTCTTCGCCCAAACTCCCATCGAGCGCAGCTCCCGCTGCATTAAAGTAGCGCAACGCCGCATAACCTAGTCCATAAGCGTGCGCGTAGTCGGCAAGCGCCCATTCGATGGCCAGCTTCGTACAGCCGTACGGGTTGATGGGCCGCTGGGGGTAGTCTTCGGGAATCGGCACTTCGTCCGGCACGCCGTAAGTGGCGCAGGTGCTGGAGAATACGATTCGTGCCACGTCAGTTTCCCGCATTGCCTCCAGTAGCGACAGCGTTCCGGCCACGTTGTTCCGGTAGTACTCGGCGGGCTGGCGGACCGACTCACCAACGTAGGCCAGTGCCGCAAAGTGCATCACAGCGTCGATGCTCTCGGCGTTCAGGAGTGCCGCAAGGCCGTGCTGGTCAGCCAGCTCGCCCACCACCAGTTTGGCATCGCCTACAGCCGCCCGGTGTCCAGCGGACAGGTTATCGAACACCACCACTTGGTGTCCGCTGGCAACCAGCAGTTTGACGGCGTGCGAGCCTACGTATCCGGCACCGCCGGTGACTAGTATGTTCATGATAAAATCGATGCGGCTCGTGGTTGTTTGTCTAATTAGAAACGGCCGGCCCTGCGCTGCCTCCGCCCTGCCCTCCGGATCACCACCAGGGCGAATGATAGCAGCAGCATGCTCGCGGGTTCAGGTACCACTTGGGCGTTTGCCGTAATGCGGCCCGCTCCCACGCTGGCGCCGAAGTTTCGCTTCCAAATCATGTAGTCGCCCGCGTCGACCTGCCGATTGCCGTTGCCGTCGGCCGCCAGCTGCGTGGTGCTACCCAAGTGATCGCGCCACTGGGTGAAGTCGCTAAGGCTAACGACTCCGTCACCATTATAATCGCCTTGCTCGGTGGCAGTTGGTTCGGGATCGAGTGTTTCGAAGTCGGCCGTCCGGTAGTTCATCACGCCGGTTCCCGCGGCGTTGATCGCACCGAAGCGAAACACGTTGCCATGATTCGGATCGGCATTCGGCACGCTCAGCCCACTCCACTGGTGAATAGGGTTGCCATCAAAACTAAAGTCGACTTCCGCGGTGGTTGGATCGTAACGCAGTTCGTAGTCGTGATACTGCGACGCCTGCGACCCAGTGGCAAGTGGAATCGGCACGAAGGCGCCGTTTTCGGTATGCACGATTGCCTGAAGTACGCCTGCGGCGCTCTTGTTGATAAAGAATTGAAAAATGGTGTCGTCGAAGTAGGCGAACAGTCCATGTGCGGGAGCTATCGCCGAACCGCTCACAAACTGTGCTTCTGTTCTTAGCGACCAGCCGTTGGCTTTGGCCGCATCGTAATCGTGTCCTCCAAAGAAACTGGCCAGGTAGTTAGCGCTACGGGCGTTGGGCCGTTGAGCGAAATCTGCCAGGCGGTCACGCCGCCACCCGCTGCCCCCGTAACGCTGCGAGCAAAAGGGTCGCCAACCGGTTGCTCGTGCCAGGAGGGATACCAACCGTCGATGCTGCCCGTAAATGGCGACGGCGCGGTTGGCCCGGAACCGGCATCGTACGAGACGTCGTAGTGCGACGCGCTAGCAATGAAGGGCGCGGCGAACACCATCGCAATCGCTCCCAGCAACAACTCCCATTTTATGACACTTTCTCCCCGAGCTTCCGTAACCAAGACAAGTGCCTCCCTGCTGCAGTGAAGTAGATCCGACGGCGATGGCGGCGGGCGGCCACTGTGGTAGCCGCCCGCACTATGCCGCGAATCTTAATTCATTGAGCGGCAAGCGAAAATGCCGCCCCGGCCGAACCACCACAAATGGCCTCGTATTTGAGACCGAGAATGTAATTATGACAGGCAAAGTAACGTTCATTCTGCTCCGCGTTGAGATCTATCTCCGCTCGAATTTTGCGAAGCTGGCTCTGCAACTGCTCGCACACCGCCGCGATACGCGACTGCAGATAGCGTGCGTCCGACCCCTCGGTAGCGGCCAACTCGAAAAACAAGCCGTCGAGTTCGTTCGTGCAACCAGCAAACATCGGATGCTCTAGCGCCAGCGGCCAGCGTATCTCCCCCGTCGGGCGATCGAACTCATGCGCATCTAGGCGGTACTTGGCGTACCTCAGTGGCATGTGCGCCATGTCGAGTTGTTGGCTCAGCAGGTCCGCTTCGAGTTGCTGTTGCCGCAGATCGGCGCGCTCGGCAGCAACCAGTCGCCGGCGGTCTTGCGCTGCAGCAACCTTTACCACTCGCAATTGTGCTTCACGCGCCCGTGCTTCGGCCAGCAGAATCCGAGCCTGGGCGAGCGTTAGTTGACCGTTGTAGTAGGCCTGCATTACCGACGCAGTGCCGCGAAGCACCCCCTCCTCGAGCGTCGATGCGTGAAACTGCGGCGCATTCGGCGAACACGCTGGGTACGTTACCGAGGTGTTAAGTCCGCTACTATGGAGTTGATAGCTCGGGTCGGTGAGCAACTGAGCCGTAGCCGTAGGACTAGTCGTAGCGGCAATGGCTGTAATGGCGATAGCAAATACGCGAATCATGGCCGGCACTCCTGGTAAGGTGAGGATTGTGGTGGGGGGCGGCAAAAACTGCCGCTCTGCAACCTCCAGCGCAAGGCACCTGCAATCGGGGCAATTGCACCGCCGCCAATCCTGCGAGCCGTCAAAAATCGCCACGTTCCAGGGGGAAACTTTCGTCAAACGGAAAATCAAAAACCTCGCCCCGCAGGTCGTCCCCCCAAACATGAAGGGCATTCTCGATTCGCTCTCGAAACAACGTTCGCTGGGCGTTGAGCATCTTTCGCTGTGCATACAGAATGGGCCAGAAGATCGGGATCAACGCAAAGAAGCCTTGCACGCAGCCAAACGCCTGCAAGCTACTCTCCATCGCCTTGTACTCCGAAAGCGAGTTGCGAATGTACAGCGACTTCGCTTTCCGAACCTCGTCGGCTGGCAATCCCGAAAGCCCGGCAAGGAACAACTGCAACTTCTCCGGCGAGAGCGAGTCGGCGGGCTGATGCGGGTGGCGGTGCGTATGCATAGGAGTCCTTCGCTGGTGGAGTTGGGATCTTGGAGCGGAAGAATACCAAACCGGTGCCCGCCGCGCCACTCAAGTTTATCGCCAACTTGGAGATAACGATTCGCTGTCGATTTACGCCCCATTTCCCACTCGCCGCAACCCACTGCCTGGCAACGACTTCCGACACGCCACACCGTTGCCCTACGCGGAGTAAATCGACAAGTAAAGCAACAGGTGTAGATAAACGATGGAATGAGCAATGACGAATGACGAATGACCAAGTTTCAATGACCAAGTTTCAATGACCAAGTTTCAATGTTCAAGTTTCAATGTTCAAGTTTCAATGTTCAAGTTTCAATGTTCAAGTTTCAATGTTCAATAGGCGATGAAATTGTATCTTGAAACTTGAACCTTCGTGGCATTCCAAACGAGCGTCGAGCGACCAAAGAATCTACCCTCTCGCCCATAGCCCATAGCCCCTATTAGACCCCACCGAGTGGACCACTTTCCAGCGAGAACCGCGGCGCTGGATGTGGTAACTCGAATGCCCGCCCCGCCGCCCAGAGCTCACAGCCGTTACGCCGTTGGGGGCAACCATATTTGTCGAGCGCTACGGCGGAAGGCAGATCGCGGCCAACTTAACGGCCCAAACCGGATAGGGCGATTGCCAAGAGCGTAGCCCTTCACGGCAGGGTCGCCGCATCGCTATCGCTCGCTACTCTGCCTCGATCTCGCGAATGCGGACGTTCCGAAACCACACTTTGTCGCCGTGGTCCTGGAGCTGAATTCGGCCGGAAGTGTTCTTGAAGATGTCTTTCACTTCGCCGAACTTGGTCACCGCAACGCGGCGCCACCAAATATCGGAAGTGGTATCTACATCCACCACCTTTTCGCCGTTCAGCCAATGCTCGAGACGTGGCCCCACGGCAACAATGCGGGCCGTATTGAACTCGCCCGTGGGCTTGAGCTTCTTGTCGTCGCTGGGGGCTTGCAGCAGGTAGATGGACGCAGCGCTCATGTGCGGTGGCGTGCCGCGATTGGCGTCGTCCCAGATTTGGTACTCGTAGCCGAGCCAGCCGGGATTGCTATAGATGCCCTTGTCGTACCTGGCGATGCGATACTTCACGCCACTATTGCCACGGCGAGCAATGCGCCACTCGAACCGCAGGTCGAAGTCGGCGTACTCCTGCTCCGTGAAAATTGCCCCGCCGCCGCCGGTGCGAACGAGCGCGCCCTGTTGAACCTCCCAGCCGCGTTGCACCGGCCCGCCGGTGGCGGTCGTCCACCCGGCGAGTGTCTTTCCATCAAACAAGGGGATGAACGGCTGTTCGGCGGCGCCGCGGTTCGGTACTTGCGCCAGCAATAGCAGCGTGACGATAACAAACGTGCGATGGATCGTATTTTGAATCATATCTTGACTTGGGGATTGGATCCGTCGGCAGCGTGATGGCTTGTTTGTTGCTTTTGGGCGTACATTCGTCGATCGGCCTCGCGAATCAGCTCCTCCACGGACTGCCAGCCGTCGCTCGACAAGGCGGCCCCGATACTCGCCGAAAGGCGGAGCACCCTGCCGTCGAACTCCACCGGCGCCTCGGTCGCCTGGTGCAGGCGGGCGATGATGGGCTCAAGTTCCTCGCGATGACGAATGCTTGGCACCAGAATAACAAATTCGTCGCCCCCGTAACGGGCAATTAGATCGCCGGCCCGCATGGCACCTGCGAGTCGACCCGCGACTTCCGCCAGTACCCGGTCGCCAGCCATGTGCCCCCATTGGTCGTTAATGCTCTTGAATCCATCGAAATCGAGAAACAGCACCGCAAAGTCGCCTGCCTCGGCCGGCGACTTTGCGAGTTCCGCCAGCTGGGCGTCGATCGCGTTACGGCCGGGCAGTCCCGTCAGCGGATCGCGATGTTGGGTGAGCGAGGCCGCGCCGCCCGGTTCCATCACCCCCTTGGCACGCAGCACGAGCATGGCCGCCAGCTTGCGGCTTGCGAGTTGGTAGGGACGCACAACAATTTCCGTCTCGAACGGCTCGATTCCCTCCAGTTCCCAACGGACGACCTGCCGAGTCGGAACGTCAGCCGCGGTTACGGCGATGCGGGCGAGTCGCTCGGTAGCTACCTGGTGCGCGGGGGAGCCAACCGCGCGGCGGGGCGCGGCGAGCGTCTGTTCGAACGCCCGCCATGCGGCGTTGCTCCAGACACGCCCTCCCGACGCCTGATCGAAGACGGCGCAGGCATCTGCGACGTCGCCGAGAAGCGCCAAAGCGAGCTGTTCAGGGATCGGAGCGGGCGAATTCATGATCGATGGGGGGCCGGCAGCGTCGGCGTTAGATCGTCGGCGGGGCGGCTGCTGCGCCGCTCATGAATTGTACCCTATTGCTGCGAAGCCGGTGGCATAGCTGCCGGCGGCAGAATCCAAAGAGCCGCCGAAAGGGGGAGAATCGCCGAAAGAGGTAGCCGACCGCGGGTGCTGGGCGTCATGCCCCCCAGCAGGTCCTAATGCTCGACCGATTCGGTGCGAGTTTCGGCATTTCCGGTACATGTGGGGGATGGATTGCTGCACATTTCGCAGGCGGTTTTCCCCGAGGGGTCCTGGAGCCCCGCCAGTCCGCCACAGGTGCCCTTCAGCCGGCGATTGCTCAATATCACGCCGATGGCCATGCCGGCCACGGCAATGGCGAATACAATGGCCGTGATCACGAAGTAGGTGCCCATGGTGCTTTCTTGTGGGGTGGGAGAAACTTGCGAGTCGTCATCGGCAGGCTTGGCGGGCCACGCACCCGAGAGGTGCTCCCGATGGCCGGCAGCGGTCCGCTCGATCAGTACGGCTGCCACGCCATGGCGGTTCGCCCAATCGAGCCCTACCTCTGGCCCCATTACCAGCAGCGCGGTCGCCAAGGCATCGGCTTCGATGCACGTGGGAGACGCGGACGGTAGCCGTGGCCAACCTGTGCTCGACCGGGCGGCCGGTTGCGGGGTCGATCGTGTGCGAGTAGCGGCGGCCCTGGTGTTCGAAAAAGTTGCGATAGTCGCCCGACGTAGCGAGCGCATCGCCATTATCGATCTCGACGACCTTGGTAATCAGCCGAGCGTCGGAGTCGGGCCGTTCGATGCCGAGCCGCCATGGGGTGCCATCCCTCTTGCTCTTGGTGCCGTGGGTTCGTACTTCGCCGCCAATCTCTACCATCGCCGCGAGCGTGTTGTACTTTGTGTTGGGGCAAAGTAAGCGGACAACTTCGTCTGCGGCATATCCTTTAGCAATGGCCGAGAGGTCCAGGTAAGCCTCCGGGTTCGTCTTGCGGAGTGCCGGCGGATCGCTTTGCACGTGGATCGCTTGGTATCCAACCTGCGCTAAGGCGGTTTGAATCTCGTCGTCGGAGGGGGGGGCTTTGCGGCGGCCAGCGGGTCCGAACCCCCACAAATTCACCACGGGCCCCACGGTAGGATCGAAAGCGCCGCCGGTGCGCTGGGCAATGTCCAACGCTGCGGCTACCACTTTGGCCGTTTCTGCCGATACCGGAAACCACTCCGTCGAGCGCGATGCATTGAATCGCGACAACTCCGACTCAGGGTCGTACGTCGACATCCGCGAGTTGATTTCCGCCAGCCGCCCGTCGATTGCTTGCTGGATTTTCTGCTCGGTCCAATCGTACGCATTGAAGTCGAAGGTGGCGTGATAGGTGGTGCCCATCGTGCGACCCGCGATCTTCGCCTCGCCCACGGAGTAGTCCGCTAGTAGCGCTGAAGCAGGTGCCAGTAGTAGTGCGCCAAGGAGCAACAGGCGACTGCGCAGCAGCACCGACGACGAGCAGCGGACCGGTAAAAATTGGGAGGCGGAGGGCATCACGTAACCGAGTCGCCGATCGCGCCTATTTCAAAGCGGTGCGACGCAACGTTGGCCAGGACGATTTTGGCAACGAACGTTTCGGTCCTAGCCGCCGAAGTCGTCGTAGGCAATGTTTTCGGACTCGACCCCTAGGTCGTCGAGCATCTTGAACACCGCGGCGTTCATCATCGGCGGGCCGCAAATGTAGTACTCGATGTCTTCGGGCGCCGGATGCGTACGAAGGTAGTTGTCGAGCAATACTTGATGGATAAAGCCCGTGTAGCCATCCCAGTTGTCTTCGGGCAGCGGTTCGGAGAGCGCGATATTGAACTTGAAGTTGGGGAACTCCTTTTCGATATCCCGGAAGTGATCGATGTAGAACAACTCGCGAGCGCTGCGACCACCGTACCAGTACGACACTTTGCGGTCGGTCTTCCGCTCTTTGAACAATTCGAAGATGTGACTCCGCAATGGTGCCATTCCGGCACCACCACCGATGTAAACCATTTCGGCGTCCGTATCCTTAATGAAGAACTCGCCGTAGGGGCCGGAGATGGTCACCTTGTCGCCCGGCTTTTGGGCGAAAATGTACGACGACATCTTACCGGGTGGGACGTCTGGTAGCCGTGGCGGTGGGCTCGCGACACGGATGTTGAGCATGATAATGCCCTTCTCGCCCGGGTAGTTGGCCATGGAGTATGCCCGCACCACTTCCTCATCCACCTTGGAGACGTACTGCCAAACGTTGTACTTGTCCCAATCGCCGCGGAAACGATCCTCGACCTCAAAGTCTTTGTAGTGGACTTCGTGCGGCGGGCACTCGATTTGGATGTATCCGCCCGGCTTGAAGTTAACTTGCTCGCCTTCGGGCAGTTTGAGCTTGAACTCTTTGATGAACGTGGCGACGTTGTGGTTAGAAATGACTTCGCACTCCCACTTCTTGGTCTCGAAGGCTTCGGCCGGCACCTCGACCTTCATGTCCTGCTTTACCGCCACCTGGCACGAGAGCCGACACCCCTCGCGAGCTTCGCGTTTGCTAATGTGTGTCTTTTCGGTCGGCAGAATGTCGCCACCCCCGTCTTGGACCTTTACCAGGCACTGAGCGCAAGTGCCGCCACCGCCGCATGCGCTGGAGACAAAAATGCCTTCATTCGCGAGCGCACCAAGCAACTTTCCACCGGCAGGGACGCGAATCGTCTTTTGATCGTTGATCACGATCTCGACGTCACCCGAAGCGACGAGTTGCGACTTCGCAAATAGAATCAGGAATACCAGCGCCAACACCACTGCGGTGAACATGGCGACGCCGTATACGATTGTCATCGGATCCATAGCGGACACCTCGAAGTGGACGAAATCTACTCCATCGCGAATTGGAGCTTGCTTAAATTCGTGATAACAATTGGGGAGCGGAACCGAGTCCGTTCGACTATTCTGGCAAGTCAATGCCGCCAAACGACATGAACGCCAAGGCCATCAGGCCAACCGTGATAAAGGTAATTCCCAAACCTTGGAGGCCATGGGGCACGTCGCTGTACTTCAGTTTCTCGCGGATGCCAGCCAGTGCCACAATCGCCAGCGCCCAACCAACTCCCGCGCCAATGCCGTAAGTGCAACTCTCGGCGAAATTATAGTTTCGTTCGACCATGAACAGCGAACCGCCCAGGATGGCGCAGTTCACCGTAATGAGCGGCAGGAAGATACCGAGCGTGTTATAGAGTGCCGGAAAGAACCGATCGAGTGTCATTTCCAGAATCTGCACCATGGCGGCGATCATGCCGATGTAGCTGATCAGGCCAAGGAACTCGAGATTGATGTCGGACAAATTCGAGCCGAACCACGTAGCTAGTGCCCCTTTTTTGAGCAAGTAGGTGTAGATCAAATTGTTGGCCGGCACCGTAATGCCAAGGATCACAATAACCGCAATGCCCAACCCGAAGGCGTTCTTCACGCTCTTCGACACGGCCAGGAAGGTGCACATGCCGAGGAAGAACGCGAGCGCCAGGTTTTCGATGAACACGGCGTTCAGGAAAATGTTGAGGTGATGTTGAAAGTCCATCGTAAGGTTCCCGTTGAATTACAGAGTGGGGTCCGATTCGGATTGGGCAGGCTTAAACGCACGCAGCACCCAGATGAAAATGCCAATCAGGAAGAACGCGCTCGGCGAGAGCAGCATCAATCCGTTTGGCGTGTACCATCCGGTGGCCGGTTGGTCGACCGTGGCGGCCTGATAAATGGGCAGCACTTCGTACCCCCACAAGGTCCCTGAGCCGAACAGTTCGCGAAAGACGCCAATGGCAATCAAAATCAAACTGTAGCCCAGGCCGTTACCAATGCCATCAAGGAACGACAACCAAGGGCCTTCTTTCATGGCAAAGCCCTCGGCACGACCCATCACAATGCAATTGGTGATAATAAGGCCCACAAACACGCTCATCGTTTTGCTGATTTCAAAGGCGTACGCCTTCAGGACTTGGTCGACGATAATCACCAACGATGCAATGATCGTCATTTGTACAATGATGCGGATGCTGCTTGGAATCACCTTGCGGATGGCGCTCACCGCGGCACTCGACAGGCCCGTTACCAGCGTCACGGCAATCGACATGGCGACCGCCGTTTCGAGCTTCGTGGTAACGGCCAAAGCCGAGCAAATGCCCAGCACTTGCAGTGCGATAGGGTTGTTGTTGAAGACGGGGTTGAACAGAACGTCTTTGGGTGATGTTTTTGCCATTTTCGATGACTCAAAATCGGGTTAGCGGACGCAACGACCTTGCGAGCCTAGGCTCCCGTGGTGTTGCCAGTTTGCTTCTTCAGGAAGGGGCCAAAGCCGTCGGAGCCAAGCCAATACTGCACGAAGTTCGAAACTCCCTTAGTAGTGATCGTAGCACCGGAAAGCCCATCTACGGTCCACTCGGCATTATCGGCCGTTGCCGATCCTTTGACCACCTGGATGATGACATCGCCCTGCTCGTCGTAGGCGAGCTTGCCATCCCACTTGGCCTGCCAGGTGGAGTTCTCCACTTCGCCGCCAAGGCCTGGGGTTTCGCCATGCTCGTAGAACGTAATGCCTTTGATCGTCTCGCCGTCGGAGTTGACCGCCAGGAAGCCATACAGCGTGGACCACAGGCCCTTTCCGTAGACGGGGAGCACGTACTGCTCAATCTGACTCTCACTCCCATCGGCCAGC
The DNA here is from genome assembly GCA_963753855.1 of Lacipirellulaceae bacterium. Lineage (GTDB taxonomy): Bacteria > Planctomycetota > Planctomycetia > Pirellulales > Lacipirellulaceae > Aeoliella. Next base: position 183,220 of record CAVWDV010000001.1, read on the forward strand.
ACTTCGTAGAGGAACTGCATGTTGGCCCTGCGATCGATGCCGGGCGAAGGGCTAACAGCAATCTCTTTGCTGCGTTTGGGATCGTTGGCTGCGTCTTTCGGGTCGTACTCTTCGTAGTTTACCTCGTCCTCGGGTACGATCGCAGCATTGTCCAAATCGACGAGCACTTTTCGCACACGCTCACCGAACAGCTGCTCGACTTCAGCCGCTTTCAGCGAGCCAATCTCGGGCACCGCCGAGCCATCCTCTGCTGCGGACGAGCCGGACGGGCGGATCAGACCGGCGGCCATCAGGATGTTGGTTTTTTCGTAGAGTGCCTTGTTGGCCTCTTGTCGTGGACTAAGGAACACGGCAGCGGCGGATACGAGCACCGAGCAAACGACGCACAGCACTACCGCAACCAGCAAGGTTCCAAGAATGGAATCACGTCCCATACCGAGCGAGCCTCCGCTTCACGTTTGCTTGAACAACCAAATAGTCGATGGTGGGGGCCATCACATTGCCGAACAAAATGGCCAGCATGATGCCCTCGGGAAAGGCCGGGTTAATGACCCGGATCAGTACGGTCAGCACTCCAATGAGTCCGCCGTACCACCACTTGCCCACTTCGGTCATGGCAGCCGACACCGGGTCGGTGGCCATGAAGACGGTGCCAAACGCAAAGCCGCCAATCACCAGGTGCCATTGCGGCGGAATGTAGGCTACGGGGTTCGCGCCCGCAAAAAAGTAGCACAGCGCTCCCGTTGCCACCGCGCCAAGCACCACGCCCGACATGATTCGCCACGAACCTATGCCGGTGGCGATCAGGATCGCCGCCCCAAGCAGGCACGCGAGCGTCGAAGTTTCGCCCATCGAGCCTTGAATGAATCCCATGAAGGCGTCGGTCCAACTTAGCGCCGCCCCGGTTGCCTTCTCCATTGCCTCGGGTGGCAGCATCTTGGCATCGGCATTCACCATCGCCGCCAGGGTCGTGGCGCCCGTGAACCCGTCGAGTCCCTCGGTCTTCTGCACCGCTACCCATACGCCCTGCCCTTCCGGATTGGTTTCGCCGGACAGGTAATTGGCAAAGGCAAAGTATACAAAGGCCCGGGCGGTGAGCGCCGGGTTGAGGAAGTTCTTCCCCGTACCGCCGAACACCTCCTTGCCAATCAGCACACCAAACGCAATTCCCGACGCCACCACCAGCAGCGGTGTTGTTGCGGGGAGCGTGAGCGGATAAAGCATGCCCGTCACGAGGAATCCCTCGTTAATCTCATGGCCGCGAATCAAGGCAAAAATCAATTCAATGGTGCCGCCCACCGCCATCGTCACAATGTAAACCGGCAGGAACCACAAGGCTCCATAGACAAAGCAGTCGAGCACGTTTGCCGGATTGTGTTCGAATCCCAAGGCGGCGTAGATCGGCTCCCGCCAAGTATCGATGGCCGTGGCCGTCCCCGCGGAGATCTGCAGATTGGCCTGATAGCCCGTATTATAGAGCGCCATCAGGATGCACGGCGTGAGGGCGACGATCACCATCGACATCATCCGCTTCATGTCGAGGCTGTCCCGAACATGCGAGCCGGTCTTGGATACCTCGCCCGGCGTGAACAGGAAGGTGTCGCCCGCCTCGTACAGCGGGTATAGCCGTTCGAGCTTGCCGCCCTTGGTAAACAGCGGCTCAACTTTGTCGAGCAGGTCGCGTAGGAGTTTCATATGCGTAGGGGGATAGGATCCAAGGGTCGTGGGCCAGGGAAATCGACGTTAAGGGCTAGCCGTGCGTCGGTGCGACATCCGGCATGGGTCGTTTCCGCGCCCCTATCCTTCGTGTTCAATGGTATTCAGCGTCCGCCGAAGGATCGGTCCAAATTCATGTTTGCCAGGGTCGACGAACGTACACAACGCGAGATCTTCCTCATCGAGTTCCAGGCAGCCGAGCGTTTGCGCCTGCTCGGTATCGTCCACCACCAGCGACTTGAGCAGGGGCGTCGCAATAATATCCAACGGCATCACTGCTTCGTAGGAACCAATGGGAACGATCGCCCGATGGCTCCCTTCGGTCGACGTGGTCATCGCGAATCGCGACCCCGCCGACATGGCGGATGCGAAGATGGGCTTGATGGAAAATTTGTTGAATCCCGGCCCCGCCCAGCCCATCAATTCACGCGTTTTTCCTTCTTCCAGCAGGCTCACCGTCGAATCGTACCGATTCAGAAAATCAACGGGTGGCGTCGACGTGCGACCCGAGAGCACCGAGCCCGAGATGATTCGTACCTGGTTGCCGAGGTCCTCCTTCACTTCGCTCGCGGTGAGTTCGGTCAGGTTCGCGCCAAGCTGCGTGCGGACCAATCGCGGGTTGGCGGCTGCAGGCCCCGCGATGGAGACAACCCGCTCGGTGTGAATTTGCCCCGTATTGAAGAGGTGACCTACGGCGAGCACGTCTTGATAATTGATGTACCAAGCCTGCCGCTCGATATCGACCGGGGCGAGAAAATGGATGTGCGTGCCGGGCAAACCTGCCGGATGCGGGCCCGCGAATTCCACCGTCTCCACGCAGTCGAGGTCTTCACCCGGCAGCGCGTCGCCCGGCGCTTTGCACAAATAAGTCTTCCCCTCGGTCAAGGAGCTCAACGCTTGTAGGCCCGCCACAAAGTCGCGCTCCCGCGGATCGATGATCAGCTTCGGCTCCGCAGCCAACGGACTGGTATCGATCGCCGTGATAAAGAGGGCGTGGGGGGTGATATCCGGATCGGGCACCTTGCTGAAGGGGCGCGTCCGCAGGGCGGGCCAAAGTCCCGAAGCGAGCAGATGGTCGCGGACTTGGCCCGCCGGCATCTGCGCCAAATTGTGTTCGACAAACGAGGGAAACTCGACGCTCTCGTTGCCATCGATTTCAATCGCCAGCGACAGGAACTTCCGCTTCGCGCCGCGCGTGACCGCCACTACCGTACCAGGCGCGGGGGCCACGTAGTTGACCGCTGGCAGTTTTTTGTCCGTGAACAAGGTTTGCCCGCGCTTCACGCGATCGCCTTCCGCTACCAGCATCGTCGGTTTCATGCCAACGTAGTCGTCGCCGACCAAACCGACGTGGCGAATCGGTGGCGCCGCGCCGATCGTCTGCCTTGGCTCGCCCGTAATCGGAACGTCGAGCCCCTTTTTCATGGTAATTCGTCGTGTCATGTGTCGGCCGGTAGGCTCCCCAACAGCTCGTAATCGAATTGGAAGGCGGGAAAACTGGGCGGGAAAGCGGGGGTGGGCGGGGCAGCGGGCAATGCAGGTGGCATCGGCCTTTTTTAGCTGACTTTGTGAATTTTTTCACGAATTCGACGCTAAGTCAACACACAACCCATCTTACGACAAAAAAATGCCTTCGAGAGCGGGTCCTATCCTGCTTCCTTCTCGCAACTTACCCAACTGTGTCGGTAAATAGCCCCAGGGGTGCTTCTGACACGATATCCTACATGGATTTGTCCGAATGGGAATGGGGAGTTCGCGCATGTCACAGCCAATTTTCAACCCCCGCTGAACCTGTCATCACTCCACCGCGTCGTTGGATCCGGAAGCGGGGCCGCCAAAGCCGGGTTCGAGTGCCTTGGCGAACAGCAGCTGGGGCCGTTGGCCACCTAGTGCTTCGCGAACTAGTCCCAACACCGGAATCCCCCGCGATTTTTCGACCACAACGCAATCGTTCTGTCTCCCCTTTGCGTTGGGCCGCCCACGGTTTATCATGCGATCTCCAATTGGACAGATAGCTCAGTTGGTAGAGCACGGCCCTGAAAAGGCCGGTGTCGCCGGTTCGAGCCCGGCTCTGTCCACTTTACCTAAGTCCTGCCACAAAATGGCGTTAGGCTGAGCGCCGTCGTCCGATAACGCGGCCAGCCCCGGATGCAGTGCGAACAGCCACCCACCCGTCACTGGAATCTCCGTCGCTCGCTGTGTATCTCCTCCATACCGCGTTGGCCCGAGTAAGTCGGACCAAAGGGTCCAGTTTGCCCGTTGCTGGTTACCCGTTGCTGAGCGCCGGTTCACAACACTACTGCAATATTCCGTGTTCGTGCTTGTTGACTTTGCCGGCGTCGCCCGCTGGCCGCCGGGCTGGCTAACGCTGCTAGACGATCTCTGGGCAAGTCTTGCCCCAGATGCAGGCAGGCCGACACGCCGCTGCGCGCGTCCACCATCGCTGAACGCCGACGGACCGCTGAATCGCGCTTGCGGCCCCCCTATTTCTATTGACGAGAGCGGTACATTTCGCCGATAAGATTTCTAGTGACGGTTGCTGGCCGACACGTTCTTCCCTGAATGGACACCGATGCGGTGACGCAGCCGTCTTTGTGAGTAGAGCACTCGGCAGTGAGTAGCTCGACGAGCTGCCGCTTCGCTGTCAAGTCTTCTGCAGGGTGCGCCCCCATCGCCCGCTGGAACGCTTGGGCGTTGGCCAAGGCGATTCGTCGAGGGTCGTGTTTCACAAGGAGGTGACCGAAATGCTCGCCACGATTCGATGCTTGCCGCAGAGCCGAACAAGAGAGGCTGCGGATCTGGATTTAGAGAACCGCATCGCCAGTTTCTTGGATCAGCGATCGGTTCCCCATGGTTGCCAAGTACGGGCGAACGCTCATCAGGGCACGGTTGTCGTTTCCGGCCAGCTCGAATCGCAGCACGAGAAATGGCTTTGCCTCGAGACGTGCCAACGGGTGGCGGGTGTTGTCCGCTTGATTGACCAGATCGTCATTCCAGCGGACTCCGTAGAAGTCGAACCGCAGCCGCCGTGCGAATGGCTCCGAGCCGCCTAGCGAGTACGCTGTTTACTGGGTCGCGGAGGCTCGCGACGGGCCACAAGATTCGGCCCGGTCCCGGCAAGCGGGGCAGACAATCTGTTGAAGATGGGGTACCTGTTCGGTATCAAACAGATTCAACCGGGCCACCGCTTCGGCTACGTCGAGCCAGCCTAACGGCGCCACGAGGATTCGCTTACAGCAACTACACATATTTAGCTGAACCGGCGAACGCCGATAGCTCGGGTTCAGCAGGTTGAGTTCGGAGGTGGCCCGCACCTTCTCGATCACGCAGTCAAAGCGAATGCTGGACGATGGCTCGGGTACAATCACCATCCGCATGTGCCGCTCAAGAGTCGGCGAGTCGCATCGGAAGGGTAACAGTACTTCGCGTCGCGTTCTTCGGACGCGCCCAAGCACACTTTGATACAGGTGGATCGTCTCGTCTCCAGCCACGTACTCCCATAACGAGTGCCCAAGCACCGCCTGTTTGCTCAATTGCCGAGCATTGTTCTCGGCCGCGAACGCCAGCCAGTTGGAGTTGACGTCACGAATCTCGTCGTGAGCGTCCACCGTGTAGGAAAATATTTGACGGCCAAGACCAACCATCGCACCACCCCTTTGGGTAACGGCATAACAAGTTTCGAAGCGACAGGATTCTTGCTGGCCTGTTCAAACCTCTACCCTAATTGTAGGGCACGATAGCTTGGAGTAAACCAGTTCTCATGCTGTTGGAATCCATCAGCGTTGTTCCGTCTCCGCACGGAGTGAGCGATTTTAGCCACTGGTTGCTTCCACTTTTAGGCGAACATTGAGATCGAGCCGATTCGCAGGTGCTTCGGCGTGCGTGAGGACCAGCTCAGAAGACTGGTGCCGCCGGTTCCAGTCGGGCCCTGCCACCCGCTACTGGCGAGGTTTTGGATCGCACGCACGCAAGCATACAGACGCTGGCGAAACCTAACATGCAAACGCCAGCGGGCTCCGGCACGATTGTGCCACGGGGAATCGGAACGTTGCGGAAGGCCCAGAGCTGCTGGTGGGAATCTTCAAGGATCACGTTCAAGTAGCCTGGCTGTCCATCGAGCACCACAATTTGTAGTAGTGGCAGCGTGGCAGGCAGCGGGTCGAGAAAGGCGACGCCCGGCTCGATGTCGGTGTTGGGAGGAATGTTCTGGACGACCAATTCCAGTGTCCCTACTCCGGCCGAGCCATAGAGTTCCGGGTAGTCGTACCGCGGATCGTCAGGCCGCAACCCAATGTCGGTTGGATTCGTCGAGTCGTGCGTTTCGCGGAAGCCTGTGAAGAAGAATCCGCGAGGATCCACGGGGGGTAAGTTCAACAGGTGCGAATCGACGGCGGGCCACGTCGCGTTCGAGAATTCACTTTCGGTGTCGCGTTGGAATGGCGAGGCTCCGTTAAATGGAAATACCTGATGCACGCTGGTGAGCGACAACTGTCGAACGGCCGCTATCGCAGTGCCATTGTTGGCCTCGACGACGAGCACGAACGAGCGCAGGCCCGGCCGGGGAATGCCTTGTTCGGTCCATTGCAGACTTACCGCCGCTTGCAGCGGTAAGGCGATGCCGCCAACAAGCGCTGCGATGGCAACCAATTTGCAGCCCGTCATTAGTCCACTCCCACTGGATGACTCGGTTCAGGTCGAAGTCTCGCACCCATTTTACCAACTCAATCAGCCGTTAGCAGAAAACGAGTTTCGTGCGACTCCCCGGCGGCGAGCGTCCGCAGGCCTGTCGCGACGCCCTGTTGTTCCAACCGAAAGGGATCCGGCACGCAGCTATAAGGCTCGACGCAAACCGCCTCGCGATGGCCTGGCGTGTAAATGACCAACTGGGGGAAATCGGCGGCGTTGAAGCGCTGCACGATGCGATGGCCACTCGTTGGGTCGGCGACAACCGTCTCGACATCGCCGCTACTCGCCACGAGTCGATAGGGCGTATCGAACTGCCGCTCGCCGAGTGTCTCACCCGTGCTCAAACAGAGCTGTTCGGGCAGCGCGGCTACCTCGCCCGTTGGGATCATGTCGACCATCTGCCACTCGCCGTCCACAGGCGCCGTGATCACTGTTTCGGCAACGCTCGATCCCTCGGCAAGTGGCAGGCGGAAGTACGCATGCGTGCCAAAGCCCCAGGGCAACGGGTCGTAACCCGTATTGGTAAACTTGGCCGCAAAACGCAGCTGGCTATCCACCAGTTCGTAGGAGGCTTCCACCGAGAAGTCGCTCGGCCAATGGTTGAGAATCGAGGGGTCGTCGACCGATGCCTGAAACGCGGCCGTAACTTTGGTCGATGTTTGGTCGATCACTCGCCAAGGTCGATCGTAAATGAACCCATGGATGGCATGCGGTCGCGCGGCGTCGTGCGGAATAAGGTACGTCCGATCCTCGAACGTGAACTGCGCGTTTCCGATGCGTCCGGGGAAGGGAAACAACAGCGGTATGCCGCTGCCCGACGGTCGCTGTTTGCCGGCTTCGAACCCCGGTTCGGCCCAGAGTAGCTCGCGGGCTCCCTGGGGCGACTGCACTTGCCAACCGAAGCAGTTGAAGCCGAGGCCAACCAACACCTTGGCCGTGTTTCCGGTTGCCGCATCGTGAAGGTTGACGCACTGCATGTTGTCTACTCGCTAGGAATCAAGGTTGGCTTGAAAGGATCGCCGCTCGCAAGTCAGCGGCCGTTGTGTTCACAACTTCGCTGCGACGGACATCGTCAGCATAATGAATCCAACCATCGCTACCACCCCGCCGACGCGCCATGGTGGCTCCGGTCGGATCGCCAGCCTTGCCAATTGCAGCATCACGCCAATCGTCAGCAGCACGCCAAGCAACAGGAGTCCGGTAGCGGCGAACGTGGCTCCGGTGAGCGTTTGCGCGCTCGCTGCGGGAAGTAAGAGCAACACGGCCATTCCCGAAAGCATCTGGATGGCGGTGCCCAACAGGCCGACGGACGCTGCCCAGCGGATGAATTGACGCACAGATGGGCGGTCCCCACCGCGACTTGCCGCGACTAGCAAGGCAGCCGACGCGATCACCAGACCCGCGGCAACCACATGGCACGCCTTCGCAAGCACGTAGGGAGATTGGAGCAATGGCAACAATATCGCGCGGGAAATCTGGGGACTATCAATCACGCCGGGTTGGCTGGCGAGTAGGTCTTGGGCGATCATCCACGGCGCGAAGTGGTACGACAGATTAGTAGCTCCCGCCACGGCGAGCACCGCGAGAAGCCATATCTTGCCTCGCCATCGCTGCCAAAGTGCCAGGCAGGCGACGTAGCACACAAGGGTGAAGGCCCATTCAATTGCGAGCATGTAGTAGGCCCTAGGTGGAAACCGGTAGAGCATCGCCACGTACTCCCCTGCCCCACCGCCCGTCCACGCGCGCCACCCACCCGCGGCGAAACCGAACAAGCCCCCAACCACCGCCGCTAGCGTTGCCCAAACGGCAACTCGATACAACGCGCAGTCCACGAAGTCGTCGTCCCGAAAAACGGAACGTATGCGCAACGCTACGACCACAACGGGCCCCACCGCCGCCAGCGCCACCGCCGTCAGGTGCAATGCCAGGAGAAACGCGGAGAGTAAGATCGTCATGAATGTACGCAGACCAAGCGGATGACGGAGACCCACAGGCCGCTTCAGCAGCCAGCACTCGGGCCACCGTCGCGGGTGCGGGGTGGAATAACCCACGTTGACACAGGCCACCCCGAGTGTCTAGCATCCAGTATCCGGCGAACCCAACCGCCCGCCAAGCGGTGGCAGTTCGCATCGGGGCGATTAGCTCAGTTGGCTAGAGCGCCACGTTTACACCGTGGATGTCGGGGGTTCGAGTCCCTCATCGCCCACTGTGCTGCTTTTGCTTGCGACTCGGTGCCGCTTGGTGCCTTGTTTTCTAGGGTTTCTGGAAATGGTGCTTCGTGGTGTGTGTCGGTGCTGGACGCGAAATGGCCACCTTTTTTGGCTAGGTGAAGAACTTTGGCAGGGGTGTTCGGCCTGGACCTCCGACATTGGTTCGAAGGTCCCGAATTCTTGGCGCTGTTGTCGTTGTGATGCGCCCAATTCCGTCAGCCACCGTAGCCGCTGTAGCGGTTGAAGCCCTGGCGCATCGCCACTCGGCAGACAATGGCGAAGAACACCACCCAGCCTGCTTGCACGAGGAGGCCGTTGGTGAGCGCCGAGCCGTCGATCTTGCCCAGAAAAACCGCGGCCGGGAAGTAGGCCAGGAATTGCAACGGCTGATACTGGGCGACCGGCTGTAGCCAGCCGGGCAGGTAAGCATTGAGAAAGTCGAGCGGGAACATGTGGCCCGAGAAGAAGAAGTTGAACAGCATGTAGACGAATAGCAGCGAACTGACCTCCAGGAACCAAAAGCCGATCATGCCAATCGCGGCTTCGAGGAAGAACCCTAGTAGAAACGCCAGCACCAGCGACAGCGCGAACGCGGCCAGCACGCTGGGGTCTGGCCAGCCCAGGGTGAAGAAATCGCGACACAAGAAGAACACCAAGGCGAACGGCCCCATCGCCACCCCGTAGTAGACTAGTTTGTGGGCAATGCGGGAGAGCAGCAAGAAGCCAATGAGGTCGATAGGCTGAATGAGGAACTTCTTGATCTCGCCTTCGCGAATCTGCCGCGCAATGCCCGACGCCAAGCCTGGCATGCTGGAAAAGGCTCGGCCCACCATGGTGAGCAGGTAGTAGGCGATCACGTCCTCGCGCGTGTACCCCCGGATGATGCCATCGCTGGCCGCCTTGTAGACGGCGGTCCACAAGAAGATCTGCGTAATGATGGGTAAGAACCGCATCAACGTGCCAAGGGCGAAGTCGCCCCGATACACAAGCCGCTCCTCGATGCAGATGCGGAGGATGGTCCACCAGGTTTGTACGCGCGAATACATGAATGCGGAGGTGCGAAGGGTCAGGGACTGTGAGCCACAGATTTACACGGAAGAAACACGGCTAACTCAGAAACGCAGAGCAACATTGAGGGCAAATGGTTTTTTAACAGGAGGACGCAAAGAGCCCCCAGCTTTTGGTCATGCTCTTGCGCTTGTGAAAACTGGTTGTCCGTGTTGCATTCGTTGCAAATGTGCGGCGAAAGAAATACTTTGCTACGCACCCACAGGTTCTTTGTCTGCGCGGCTTGCGCGTTCGCTCGACTGGGCGAACAAATCGGCAATCACTTCTTCGAGTGGTGGATCTTCGACGCTCACGTCTTCCACCGCGTAATCGGACAGGACGGACGCCAGCACCCGCGATATGTCGGCTCGCTCTATGCGGAGCTTCACCTTGGGGGGTATCGTTTCGAGCAGTTCGCCGTAGCGCGCCAAATCGCTTGGCACGCGATCGTCGGCGAACTGGAGCGTAAGGACTTTGTGCGTACTGAAACTATCGACGACCCCGGCGAGCGAGCCATCGTACATAATCTGGCCTTTGGCAATAATCACCACCCGCTGGCAAAGCGCCGCAACGTCTTTCATGTAGTGGCTGGTGAGCAGGATCGTAATCTTGCGTACGTCTTGGTAGTGCTTTAGGAACTTTTGGATATTGTGCTGGGCGATGACGTCTAGCCCAATGGTCGGTTCGTCCAGGAAGAGTACTTCGGGCGAATGCAGCAGCGCCGCGATCAGCTCCATCTTCATTCGCTCGCCGAGCGACAATTCGCGCACTGGCTGGTTGAGCAACGTACCAACGTCCAGCAGGTCCGTAAGTTCGGCCAGCGTGCGATCGAATTCGGCAGGTTCGATGCGATAGATTTGCTGATGCAGACGGAACGACTCGGCCGCGGGAAGGTCCCACCACAGCTGGTTTTTTTGCCCCATCACCAACGCAAAGCGGCGGCGATACTCGTTGGTCCGCTGCCAAGGTACGAAACCCATCACGCGGGCTTCGCCGGCCGTCGGGCTGATAACTCCCGATAGCAGCTTTAGTGTGGTCGTCTTACCTGCGCCATTGGGCCCGAGAAAGGCGACGAACTCCCCTTCTTCCACATCGAGATCGATGCCCCGTACGGCGTTCACATCGCGATACTCGCGACTGAACAGGCCGGTGAGCGACGCCCAGAGCCCTTCCTGTTTCTGATAGATTCGGTAGGACTTTTTCAGCCCGCGTATTTCGATAACGGCCATCACCAGCGATTATAAGCAGCAACCTGCGGTGCGGGTAGAGACACGCGCCCGCCGGCCTTTCGTCCGGCGTACCGAGCGACTAGGCTGGGGTCTTGCAAACGACTAACTCCGGCCCTCCGGCCCTCCGGCCAACTGATACACAGCGCCTTATGAAACTGCTCGACTGGCTGGAAGAACGGCTATCGCCGTTGGCGATTCCCCATCTCACGCTGATGCTCATCATCGGCCAAGCGGTGATCTACTTAGCCACGCTACCACAGACGATGGCGGGAGAACTTGCGCCGCTACTGCAGAACATCGCTCTTGTTCCGGCCAAAGTACTCGATGGCGAAGTCTGGCGACTGTTTACCTTTCTGCTCGATCCACCGCGCACGAACATCCTGTTTGCATTCTTTTTTTGGTACCTTTTCTACTTGATGGGCACGGCATTAGAAGAAACCTGGGGCACCTTTCGCTATAATTTGTTCCTGCTTGTCGGGTTCGTCGCGTCGGTCGCCGCGGCCTTTCTGCTGCCCAGCATTCGCGAGCAACCCGTCAGCAACTACTTTCTTTACGGCTCGGTGTTCCTGGCCTTCGCGCGGTTCTTTCCCGACTTTGTGATCAACCTGTTCTTGATCTTGCCAATCAAGATCAAATGGCTCGCGCTCATGGCATGGATTGTTTATGCATTGACTTTCGTCAGCGGCACTAACGCCGAGCGGGTGCTCGTGCTTGCGGCGGTGGCCAATTACGTCTTGTTCTTCTGGCGCGACCACTATCGGCAATTCAAAGACCACCGCCGGCGGTTGGATTTCGCCACGAAGGCCAACGTGGGGGCGGCGGCGACGCGCATGGTGCATGCTTGCGTGGTGTGTGGGCGGTCGAGTGTCGACGAGCCCCGCACGGCGTTTCGCTATTGTTCGCAGTGCTCGGGCCAAAAATGTTACTGTCCCGACCATATTCGTAATCACGAACATGTGGTCGAGCGGACTCTAAGCGGGTAGCCCAACGGTCCTAGTTGTCCCGGAGGCCATCGTATGGTTTAGGGCGACGGCGGGCGTACCGGGGCGGCCCGTTTTAGGCGATGCCGTTTTAGGCGAGGTCGCGACGCACCCGCTACGCAGCTGCCTGGCTTTCGCCACGTGCTGTTGGCAACAGCCCTTCGAGCAGGTCGACCGTTCGCGCCGTGGCGCCCAGTTGTGTCGCCACGAATGCCTTGGCCCGCGCGCCCAATGCCGCCGCGTAGGCCGGATTGTCGAGGCAGTGGGCGACGAAGTCGCGGAGTTCGGCTTCGGTAGCAACTACTTGCGCGCCTTCGGCCGCCAGCAGCGCGGCGACAATGTCGCGGAAGTTCCACGTGTTGGGCCCAAAGCAGGTCGCCACACCGTACGCGGCCGGTTCGATCATGTTCTGGCCGCCACGATCGCCAAACGTGCCTCCCACGAACCCGACCGTCGCTGCACCCCACCAGGCACCCAACTCGCCGACGGAGTCGACCAGCAGAATCTGAGGGCTGCTGGCGGCGGGCTGCGAGAGTTCTGAACGCCGACGCCAGTCGAGGCTGCCGCACTCCAGCAAACGGGCTACTTCGTCGAAGCGTTCGGGGTGGCGCGGGACGATCACCAGCCGCAGGTTCGCATGCTGCCGGCTAAGCTCCGCGAAGATTCGCACCACCATTTCTTCTTCCGGAGCTTGGGTACTGCCGACGAGCCAGACGACGTTGTCCGACTGGAAGCCCGCAAGCTGGCGCAGCGACTCGGTCCGTGCGTTGTGGCAATTGGTTTCGGCACCATCGTACTTGAGCGATCCGCTGACGACGATCTGCTCCGCGCACGGCCTTGTCATGGACCGGGACAGCTGACGAAAGCGGTCGGCGGTCGTTTCGTCCTGCGCGGCAATCACGTCGATCTTCGCGAGTACCTTCGAAACCAGCCAACTTAGACGACGGTAACCGCGAAAACTGCTGTCGCTGAGGCGGCCGTTGATGATGGCAACTTTGGCGCCGTGATCCTTGGCGGCAGCAATCAGGTTGGGCCACAGCTCGAGTTCGGCAAGCACCAGCAGGTTGGGCCGAATTCGCGACATCGCCCGCCGCACGGCCCAACTGAAATCGAGCGGGCAGTAGAACACAGTATGACAATCGCCGTACTTGCGAGTTGCCAGCTCGTAGCCCGTTTTGGTTGTGGTGGAGATAACGACATCGACGTCGGGTCGCCGCGCTCTGATCTCGCTGAGCGTCGTAGCCAGCAGATTTACTTCACCTACGCTTACCGCGTGTAACCAAATGCATGGCGCATCACCGGTGCGTTGCGGCACTAGGCCTAGCAGTTTTTCGGAATACCCGTCGCGGTACTTACCCTTGGTGACTGCGGCCAAGGCGATGAGTGGCGAGGCGAGTACAACGGCTAGCACATAGCAAGCGTTTAGGGCCCAAGCTGAAAGGCGAGTCATCGGAGGGATTCCTTTCCCGGATGGACAAGTGTGCCTTGTACGATTCTATCGAGCAACGACTGGCGAGCTGTCCAATAGCCCTCCGGAATCGCTGTGCGTCCACGGTGCCTAGGCGATGAAGTAAGTCGGCTAAGCCGCTCCACCCTTTCGCATGCAACACTGCTTAAATTTCTTGCCGCTCCCGCAGGGGCAGGGCGCGTTCCTTCCCACGCGCTCGCCCCGGTTGCGAATGGGATCGAGCTTCGTTTCTTGACCGCCTCCCGAGGCATCAATGGCGGCCCGCTGCTGTTGGCCGATATCTGAGGCCGGCGCTTCCTCGTGAATGGCTTTGGTTTCCGTCCAGGTGCTTTTGACAAATCGCTCGTCGAGTTGCTCCATCTTGAACACGAGGTCGGTGACATAGCCGCCCACCGAGTCCCACATCTCCTCGAACATCCGCATGCCTTCGCGCTTGTACTCCACCTTGGGATCGACTTGTGCGTAGCCGCGCAGCCCAACGCTCGAGTCGCAAATGGTCCATTGCCAGGAGATGCTCTTTCCACGCGGTGTCGAGAATCTGCAATAACAGCGCTCGCTCCATGCGACGCATTTCCGGCCGGAACTTATCCTCGACTTCGCGCGAGACACGGCGGAGTGCCTCGTCGCGGTCGAGCTTGGCGAGTTCCTCGGTAGTGATATCCGAGTCGCACGCCTGTTTCAGCCAGCTGGTCAGGTCGCCCAGCTTGCCGTTGCCGCCCGTCACATGCCCCAACTGGGTTGTGGCGCCGTCGCTGCCGGCAAATAAGGTCTCTACACGCTCACGCGCTTCGGCAGCGAGTTGGTTGGCCTTGGCCGTTGATTCTTTGCTGCAGGCAACCAGCACCTTTTGGATTTCTTCGCGCTGCTTGTTCTTAAGGTCGTCGAGCGATAGATCGGCATCGAACCGGCGCTGAGCCCAAGCTACCAAGTCTTCGCGTCCAAGCCCTGCGGCACCCGCTGCCGGCCCCGTGAAGCGGTAGAGCCCCGCCAGTACCGGGTACTCCGATTCGCGAAGGTCGTACGCCTCGCCCACCCGGCGGTGAGCCGTCTCGATGAGAGCGGCACTCGACATACCGGCCGCCTCTTCTGGCGTCACTTCAATCCCGAACTTATCTCGCAACCAGGCACAGGCGGTTTGCACGGAATAGTCCGGCTGAAGATACCGCTCGCACGACGAGAGATCAATCTTATCGATTGCCTCGTGCGCCTTCTCGATCAGGTGCTCGCCAATTTGGTCGTAGCCGAACTTCTTGAGTTCGCGGTCGTTGAAATTGTATCCCCAGCGAGCGTTGGCCCATTTCGCCAAGGCGTTCCAGTTCCAGTCGCCGGGCTCGTCTTCCGGCAGATTCTCTTCAATGGCGTCGAACACTTGCGATTCGGCCATTCGCTGCGCTTCGTCGCGAGCGTTGCGCTGCGCTTCCTCGTACGACTGATTCCGGAAGTCGCGTGCCTCGAGCTGTAAGCCCAGTAGGTGCGAAGCGGATGCCGCAAACGAATCGACGCCGTACTGCGGGTCGAGGAAGATATTCAGGTGGTGGTCGATTTGCTCGCGGATCATGTCCGTGATCAAGTCGCGGCAGTTGACTCCGTCGAGGATTTGTTGCCGGAAGCTGTACACACGCTTGCGCTGCTCGTCCATAACCTCGTCGTATTCGAGCAGATTTTTGCGGATTTCGAAGTTGTACTCTTCGCGTTTCTTTTGGGCACCTTCAATGCGGCGGCTCACCATCTTACTCTCGATCGCCTCGCCTTCCTGCATGCCGAGGCGTGTGAGCATGTTCTTCACCCATTCGCCGGCAAAGATACGCATCAGGTCGTCTTCTAGCGACAGGTAGAACCGGCTGGAGCCGGGGTCGCCCTGGCGACCGCAACGTCCGCGAAGTTGCAGGTCGATACGACGGGCCTCGTGCCGCTCGGTTCCCACGATGTGCAGGCCGCCTAGCTGTCGGATTTCTTGGCCCTGCTCGCTCATGCCGAACTTTTCGTCGTACTCCTTGGTCAGCCTCTTCCACTCTTCCTCGGGCACGTCCAACCGGCTGTCGTACGTTTGCTGCAATTCGGCCCAGGCCATGTTTTCGGGGTTTCCGCCCAGGATAATGTCGGTACCGCGACCCGCCATGTTTGTGGCGATGGTTACCGCTCCTTTGCGTCCGGCCTGGGCTACGATCTCCGCTTCGCGCTTGTGCTGCTTGGCGTTGAGTACCTCATGCTTAATGCCACGTCCGTTGAGCAGGCTGGAGAGTCGTTCGCTCTTTTCAATCGATACGGTGCCCACCAAGATCGGGCGACCATGTCGCTGGATCTCGGTGATCTTATCGCGTGGAATTTTTTCTCGCTTCTTGGTGTCGTCCGCCTGGAAGGTGACGTGGCTATCCGTCATGTCGATAATCTCGCCACGCAGCACGTCGCCACTCTTGAGCATGATCTGGTCGTACTTGATCAAGCCTTCGATTTCGTCGGCGATTGCTTCGTACTTCTCGCGCTCGGTGCGGTAGATAACGTCTTGATGGCTCAGACGCTGGAGTGGTTTGTTGGTTGGGACACCGATGACATCCAATTCATAGATCTTCCAGAACTCACTTGCTTCGGTAAGCGCGGTACCGGTCATGCCAGCAAGCTTGTTGTACAGCTTGAAGAAGTTCTGCAGCGTAATGGTAGCGAGCGTCTGATTCTCTTCCTTGATCTGCACCCCTTCCTTAGCTTCAACCGCTTGATGCAGGCCATCGCTCCATTGCCTGCCCTCCATCAAACGACCAGTGAATTCGTCGACAATGACGACTTTGCCTTCCTGGATCACGTAATTGACATCGAGCTTGTAGAGGTAGTGGGCTTTGAGCGAATTGTCGATCAAGTGCGGCCATTGCATGTTGCCCGCGGTGTAGAAGCTATCGACCCCTGCGAGTTTCTCCGCCTCGCGAACGCCTTCGTCGGTAAGGCTGACGTTGTGCTCCTTCTCCTTAACTTCGAAGTGGACATCTTTTTTCAGCCCCCGGGCTACCTTGTCGGCCCGCTGGTACTTGGTGATATCGTCTTCGGCGGGCCCGGAAATAATCAGGGGGGTGCGGGCTTCATCGATGAGGATATTGTCGACCTCGTCGATGATCGCGAAGTTCAGGCGACCTTGCGCTTGTTGATCGCGCTTGGGATAGCGATCGTCGCCGCTGGCTGCCATCCGCATGTTGTCGCGGAGGTAGTCGAACCCGAACTCGTTGTTCGTACCGTACGTGATGTCGCAGGCGTACGACTCTTGCCGCTCGCTCGGCTCCATACCCGAGTAGATTGCACCCACCTCGAGGCCCAGATTCGTAAAAATGGGCCCCATCCACTCCATATCGCGGCGGGCCAGATAGTCGTTTACCGTAATCACGTGCACGTGGTCGCCCAGTGCGTTGAGATAGGCAGGCAGGGTTGCGACCAAGGTCTTGCCTTCGCCGGTCACCATTTCGGCGATATTACCTTCGTGTAAAATCATACCGCCTAGGAGCTGCACATCGTAATGCCGCATGCCGAGGGTCCGCTTGCCCGATTCGCGACATACCGCAAATGCTTCGACCAGCAGATCCTCAAGTGTTTCGCCCGCTTCCAATCGTTCGCGAAACTTGACCGTTTGGGCAGCAAGTTCCTCGTCGGTCATCGCTTCGTAACGCTTCTCCAGCGCATTGATCGCGTCGACTCTCGGTTGCAGTCGCCGCAGGTACCGCGCATTGGCAGAGCCGAACAGCGACGTAATGGCGCGCTCAAAACCCCCGAGCACCGAATTGGCGAGGGACGAAAGAAATTCCCAGATACGTTCCAGCAGTTCCATGGACGTCAACTACAACGATTGTGATAGAATGTCAAAATGGCAGGACCACGTACCCCGTCGGCAAGCCAGTCCAAAGCGGCAATAATGATGCCATTGCCCCATCCGGCACCGCCGGCGGTCGCTTGGCAGTACGCCGCAGATTGTCGTAAGATACTACCGCATAAAAGTTTACAGCCGCCGGAAAAGTCGGTCAACAGCGGTGGGGCGGTTACGCCGCCACGCCCGGGCCGGGCTGCCACATTTCACCCCCCCCTGCCCTCACCCCAAGGTGCCGCAACTTGCCTAAGTCCGCTGCAACTACCGATATCCGAGGCCAGATGATTCTGCTTGGAACGGGCACCAGCGTCGGCGTGCCGGCGGTCGGTTGCGACTGCCCGGTCTGTACTTCTGGCGAAATCCGCAACCAGCGGACCAGGGCAAGCGTGATTCTGGGGCTCCCCGAGGGGAACCTGCTGGTCGACACCTCGCCCGACCTCCGGTTTCAGTTGCTCCGCGAAGGGATTGGGATCGTCCATGCGGTGCTGTACACCCACGAACACGCCGACCATGTGTTTGGGCTGGATGACTTACGGCTGATGCAGTTCTACTTGGGCGGTCCGGTACCGCTTTACTGCGAGCCAGTTGTAGAGAGGCGAATCCGTCAGTCGTTCGACTACGCATTCACTAGCGCAGCAGCACCGAGCCTGGTGCCGCAACTGGCATTCCACAGCGTGGGGCTCGATCCGTTCGACCTCCTCGGCGCGCGGATTATCCCGCTGAGGCTCTACCATGGCGATAAGTGCGACGTCTTGGGATTCCGTTTCGGAAACGTGGCCTATTGCACGGACGTCAATCGCATTCCACCCGAAAGTGAGGCATTGCTTGCCGACCTCGACGTGCTCGTGCTCGATGCCCTGCGGCTCACGCCCAGCAATACGCACTTCACGCTCGACGAAGCCGTGGAGGTTGCCCGCCGTTTGCGGCCCAAGCAAACGTACTTCACCCACGTTGCGCACGAACTGGATTATTCTACGACCAACGCCAAGTTACCCACTGGGATGCAACTTGCGTACGACGGCCTACGAATACCATTGGACTGACGCGCCGCTTCACGGCGGCAAGCCGATTGCTTTCCGCTCGTGGCGGGACGCGTTTTGTGTGACCGCTTACCGAGCAATCGCTACGCGGTTGTCCTTGAGCAGCTTCAGGTAGTCCACCAAGATCGAGAGCGCCTCCATGTTGTAGTGGTCTTCCATGTCGAACACTGGGCGGTCGTTGTTCACGGCGTCTTCGAACGCATCTTCCTGCTCTTTGTCCGCGTCTAATTCAGCTCGCTCGGCTAGAAATTCCTCTCGGTTCAGCGTTACGGTGGTACGATCCTTCTGCTCTTCGTACTTGTTGATTCGCTTCAAGTCTTTCGCAAACTCTTGCGAGTTATCGATCCGCTGTTTCGACTCGGCTCGTAGCTGAGCAACGATGTTTGCGTCGATCATCTTGTACTCGTCGTGCCGCAGGCTCGCAATTCGATCGAACGGCAAGGCGTAATCGAGATCGGATTCGCCAACGTCCAGGTGCGAGGTGAGCGACGGGATGATCACATCGGCTGCCACGCCGTGATTTTGCGTGCTGTCGCCATCAGGTCGGTAGAATTGCTGGATCGTGAGCTTCATGGCACCGAGATTCATGTCGTTGCGAATCCGGAACAGCAACTGCGCTACGTCGTAGAGCTGTTGCACGGTGCCTTTGCCGTGCGTTGCGTCGTCGCCAACGATCAGCCCACGGTTGTAGTCTTGCATGGCACCCGCGAAGATCTCGCTGGCACTGGCGCTGAACTTGTTGGTCAACACCATGAGTGGGCCCGACCAAACCATACCCGCTTCGGGGTCGACGAACGGTTGCGCCCGACCGTCGGGGCCCTTCACCTGGACCACAGGCCCTTTGTCGATGAACAGACCAGTCATGTTGACCGCTTCGGTGAGCGACCCACCGCCATTAAACCGAAGGTCGACCATCACGGCGTCGACTCCATCGGCATTAAATTGATTGAGCAACCGCCGCACATCGCGCGTCGTGCTCTTATAGTTAGGGTCGCCCTTTCGGGCAGCGTCCATGTCCATGTAGAAGCTGGGTAGCGAAATCACACCCACCTTGTAGGGTTGGCCATTAGGTTTTTGGCCCCAATCGATCGTAACGCTCCGTGCTTCGCTCTCGGTAAGCTTGATTTCCTGGCGGACGATATCGTAGATCTCGCGATCGTTAGGATTATCGACGGGGCGAACTTCCAGGCGAACCACGGTTCCCCGTTTGCCGCGGATTTGATCAACGACGTCGTTGAGTTTCATATCGACGATGTCGACCATTTCCCCATCGGTGCCTTGTGCCACGCCGGTAATCTCGTCGCCCTCTTTCAGTCGTCCATCCTGGTCGGCAGCACCTCCTGCGATAATCTGATGCACCTTGGTGTAGCCATCTTCACTCCGCAGGGATGCACCAACGCCATCCAGCTTGAGCCGCATTTGGATCTCAAAGTTGTCGAGCGTGGTGGGCGACATGTAAGTCGAGTGGGGATCGAAGCCTGTTGTGAGTGCGCGTAAGGTATATCTCCAGCAGCTCGTCGTTGCTCGTCTGACCCCAACGTTTGCGGATACTGCTGTATCGCCGGGTGAGCTTTTTGCGAGCTTCCTCGGGCGTCATGTCGTCGGAAAGCTGCCCCAGCATCTCGAACTTGACACGCCGCCGCCACTTCTCGTTGGCTTCGGCAGTTGATTTGGCGTAACTCGCCGCATCGCCATCGCGGATCATCTCCTCATCAACCGTGAAATCGTGATCCACTTTTACTTGTTCGAGCCCACCGCAACCCGCTCGTCCACACGCTGCAAAAACCGATTGAAGATTCGGTAAGCAATGCGGATATCGCCACGGCGGACCATGTCGTCCAGCTGATGCTTGCTTGTCGAAAATTCGTCGACGTCGCTTTGACGGAAGTACAGTTTGAGCGGGTCGAGCGTCTTGAGCAGCGAGGTTAGGCACCGCTCCGAAGCCAGGTCGTCGACCCCTTTTTGTGCAAGATGCTGCTTTTCCATGAGCAGCGATACCGCCAGCGCAATTTGCCGGTCGGTAGCCGAGGGCTCCGTGGGACGGGCCATCGCCGGGCTTGCCGACAGAAGGGTTGCCACAGCAATCAGAAGGCCGAATCCAGAACGGCGACAATCGACAAAAGCTAGCTGCATCGTATTCTATCCCTTACCAGGTGAACTCGAATTGGAGGCCCCGCCTCAGATAGACCGGCGGCAGTTAGCGGATGTCCAAAGCGCCAACCAACCCGCAACAGCCGCGGCGGTACCTAGTTTTATAATTCTTAGCTACGGGCCCGACGCCATTCGTCAGGTCCCGGCTACCCACTGGCACGGCTGAACGCCGAACGCTGTAAGTAGCCTCTATTTCACTACTTATCGAAATAATAGCCGTATTCTTCACAAACAGCAAGATCGACGAGAAAAACCCATATTCCGTATCCGTCAAGCTGCTCGCACACGCTCGTTACGCATGCCAAGCCGCATCGGTTCACTCGCTAGGCATCCAATTGCCCATGCGACGACGGCAAGCCAGGGCTGCGGAGATTCCCTAACCGCGTCCAGCCACCTGAATCTAGGATAATTTGGCTCGCGCGTTAGCAGAATGCTGGGGCGGCCTGTGGCCGGTGCACGATGGAAATCGATGTCCGCCCAGCAGGCGGCCTATCCTCCGCCCTTGCCCCCGTCACTCCTGCCCGAAGCGAATCGATGAAGTCTATCTGTCCCTGCCTGGCACAGGCGGCGGCCGTTTGCATTGCAAGCGGGCTGCTCATGGCTGCGAACGATGCGTGGGGAGCTGGTCGTTGGAACATGCCCTCGACGGGTTGCCAGATGATGGGAACCGGCTTTGGTGCCGGATACCACGCCCCCGTTTCCCTCGGCCGTTGTTGGAAAACAACAACGGCCAGTCCCGGAGTGATTCGCACGCCCCATCCCATTGGCGCGACTCGGGCGCGCCGTGGCGCCGTGCCTCGCCAATACGTGTGGCCGCTGGAGGTGCAGCCCCCCTTGGAGCTCTATAGGGCCAATGGCACCAACTCCTTCGAGCAGCTCCCCGTGCCCGGCGAAGTTCCGACCGTCGACCCCGTGGATGCAACGATTGCCCCGTCAGTTTTGTCGCCCGCAATGTTTGCTGCCCCCACCCTTCCAAACGCCGAATAGGCCGGCTCGCAAGCGAGTATGCAACGCGTTCGCCATACGGGCGCGCCCCCATCAATCGCCCGGTTCCCGCCGGCGAGAGTCTGGCGCGGGTTATGTAGCATAACGGCGGCTCCTGTGGCCAATCGTGCAACTGGCTCGCCTTGTGCCTTGGGGTTAGAATGGCACCAATGTCCGGCGGCAATCCAGTGGAGCCACGTTGTACTTTGCCTTGTTTCTCGTTTTTCTGTGCTTCTTGTGCGCGGTGGCGGGTGCGCTATGGATGGTGCGCGGAGCTTTCGGCCGCTGGCGTTGGCGCCGTCGGTACGAGAAGGCAACCGTTGTCCTCCAGCGAAACGCGTCGCGGATGGAGCAGGAGTTTTTAGCCGCCGCGGCCGCAACGGGAAAGCATCGCGGAATCCTCTGGAATCAGGCCCGTTTTCATAACTCGGCGCTGCTGGTTCGCGATCGAGCCACCGGCGATATCTACGCCCTGGTGGGCATTTCCATCGCACCCCCAACGAGCGCCTCGAACGCAGTCGTCCGGGGCGGGATGGAAGACGTACATTCGGCAAGCAATGTGGGCACTGCGTTACGGGTATGCTAGAATGGAAGTCGCAACGATGGACCACCGCGGGACGTGTGCTGCTAAATCTGGAGCCGCCAGCAGCGGTGGTCCGCTATGCTGACAGCCTCGATCTGATCTGCCAGGTTGTATTCGTCGACACTTAGGAGCCACCTCCGATGCCGATTTCTCGTCGCTTGCACGCCCTTGTCATCGCTCTGTTCTCAGCCCTTCCGGCGGTTGCGGCCGAGCCGCCCAACATTCTGTTCATCTTCTCCGACGACCACGCCTATCAGGCCATCAGCGCCTACGGCTCCAATCGTAACCAGACCCCCAATATCGATCGGATTGCCAACGAGGGGATGCGATTCGATCGCTGCGTAGTGACCAACTCGATTTGCGGTCCCAGTCGCGCATGCATTCTTACCGGTAAGTACAGCCATAAGAACGGCTTCTACGACAACAACAGCACTTTCGATGGCAGCCAGCAAACATTTCCCAAGCTGTTGCAAAAGGCAGGCTACCAGACGGCCATCGTCGGTAAGTGGCACTTGCGGACCGAACCCACCGGCTTCGACTTTTGGAAGGTACTGCCTGGGCAGGGACGCTACTACAGCCCGGTGTTTCGCACCGCGGCGGGTCGTGTCACCGAACCGGGCTACGTTACCGACGTGATTACGGACGAAGCCCTCGCCTGGCTCGCCAACGATCGAGATTCGTCGAAGCCCTTCCTGCTCATGCTGCAACACAAGGCGCCGCACCGGGAGTGGCAACCCGGACCCGATCATGTGGCCGACTACAACGATCAAGTCATGCCCGAACCGCAAACGCTATTCGACGATTATAGCCACCGCGCAGACGCTGCCCAAAACGCCACGATGCGCATCGCCGATCACATGCGTCCCATGGAAGACCTGAAGGTCTGGCCCCAGGATGCACCGTATGCCAAGCGGGAATTAGGGCTAATGAGCGACGAAGCACGTCAGGCATGGCAGGACGCCTACCGGGAGGAGAACCGCGCCGTACATGGAGAATCCTCCCACGGGCGAGGAGAAAACGCGGTGGAACTACCAGCGGTACATCAAGGATTACCTCCGCTGCATCGCCTCCGTGGACGATAGCGTCGGCCGCGTACTTGCCTACCTCGACGAGCACGGGCTGGCGGAAAACACCGTAGTCATTTATTCCAGCGACCAAGGATTTTACCTCGGCGAACATGGCTGGTACGACAAACGCTTCATGTACGAAGAGTCGTTCCGCACGCCATTGGTGGTTCGCTGGCCGGGGCAGACGCCCGCCGGGTCGGTGGAAAGTAAAATGGTCTCCAACCTCGACTTTGCCGAGACGTTTCTCGATATCGCAGGTGTCGAGATTCCCGCCGATATGCAGGGAGCGAGCTTGGTGCCAATGTTCAAGCAGCAACCTGTCGATCAATGGCGCGACGCCTTCTACTACCATTACTACGAGGGACCACCAGCAGTGCATACGGTGGCCGCCCATTATGGCGTGGCAACCGATCGCTACAAGCTGATCCACTACTACGACTTGGATCAATGGGAGCTATTCGACCTACAGGACGACCCGCACGAAGTGATGAGCGTTTACAGTGATCCCAACTACGCCGAAGTGCGGGCCGAGCTGGAAACGAAGCTTGGTGAGTTACGCGAACAACTGGAAGTGACCACGAACGAAACTGTTGCCAAGCAGGCCGGTTAGCTGCGTAGCGGAAGCCCACGCTTGACTGCGAACCACCTCAACGGGGTGGAACTGCATCGCTCAGACGCCACGCCCAAAACAGGCCAGGCACATGTCATCGCTTTGGGCGAAGTCGCCGACGAACTTCCGAACGTCCGCCAGAACGTGGCGGCCCATCTCATCGACGTCGCTCACCCCGTTTTTGATCTGTTCGGTCAGGCGTTCCAACCCGTAGAGTTCCTTAGCCGAGTTCATTGCTTCGCTAAACCCATCGGTGAACAGCGTGAGTGAGTCGCCCGGGCCGAATTCTACGTCCACCGATTCGTATTCAAAGTCGTCGATCACGCCAATCGGCAAGCCCGCAATGTCTTCGCCCACTTCCAGTACCTCGCCGCTCGCCCGGCGGAGCAGCGGTGGCATGTGGCCCGCGTTGACCAGGGTTGCCCGGTGCGTCACGGGGTCGACCACCGCCACGATCATCGTCACGAATCGGTCGGCCCAATCGTGCTGGGCGAACGTATAGTTGGCTTTGCTTACTGCGGCGGCCGGCGACTTCTCGCTCGCCAGGCTGAACCGCACGTCGCTCGATAGCCGTGCCATGAGGATCGCCGCGGACACCCCCTTGCCTGCCACATCGCCAAGTACCACAGCAAATCGCCCATCGGGGAGGATCACGTAGTCGTAGTAGTCGCCGCCCACCTGCCGAGCCGACTCGTAGTAATCGAAAAACTGGTAGCCTCCGATTTCGGGTGCCCGCGCTGGCAGTAGCGCCCGTTGCATCCGCGCCGCCAGATCCAGATCGCGCTGGAGCGCCCGTTGCTCAACGGCAAACGCATGCATCCGGGCGTTGTCAATCGCGACGGCCGCCTGGCTGGCGACGGCCGCCAGTACCTCCAGGTCTTCGTTCGAAAACTTGCTCCGCTGGTTATTCGTATCGATTTGAATCACACCCACTGGCTCGCCATCGGCGTTCAGCATTGGCGCGCACATCATCGAACGGATCTGAAAGTCCGAAATGCTCTCGGCCATCCCAAATCGTTCGTCGCTGGCCGCGTCGGCCGAGAGAATTGCCTGCCGTGTGTCCATGGCTTGCTGAACAATCGTGCGGCTGATCCGGGTTCGCTCGTCCCGCGACGCCTTGCGGTACTTCTCCGCCATGGGCACCAACGGCGCCTCATCGTCGGGCCGCATGATCACAAAACCACGGTCGGCCTGCACGAACACCTTGAACAAGCTGTCGAGAATCTTGGGAAGAATGTCCTCCAAGTCGAGTGTCTTGCTCAGGTTGTTGGAAATCTCGACTAGCGCTGTCAGTTTTACCTCGGGCCGGGCAGAGAGACTAATGCTCGCCGAACCGCCGGAGACATCGAGCGTTGCCATCACGCTGGCCGTGCCCGTGTCTTCCAGTAGTGCCGCCAGCGAGGTTTCGTCCTTCGGCTTCTGCCCCCCCAGCTGTACCTCCTCCTCCGTGTGGATTGCCAGCACCTGATCGCAGATAAGAATCCGATCGCCATCCTTCAGGGGCGTCCGCCGGACTACCGGTGCCTCGTTCAAGAACGTGCCATTACGACTCTGTAGATCCTCAACGTAGTATTGTCCCCCCTCGGCTACGAGCGCCGCATGCTGACGACTCACCGCTGCCACATCGAGCGGGATGTCGCACTCGCTGCTCCGACCAATCACGGCTCGACCATCCCCCAGTTCGATCCTCCGGCCGGGGTCCACGCCCTGCTCTATCGTGAGGTACGCCATCTATTCAGGTCCTCTCCGGCAACCGCAATTAGCCCACAACGCCTATCCTCGACCAGCCATTGGCCAGTCGCTATCTTACGCAGCCACCTGCCATAGCGGAAGTAGAAGCGGTCCGCTCCACGGCGATGGGTGGCCGCTTGGCCGAACTGCACTCCAGCACCATCGCGGCATCGCCGCGCAGCCACGACCCGCCAGCGGCAGCAAAGCCAGCCGTGCGAAGCTGCCGTGGCGCCTTGATTTCCCGAACCCCGCGGCTTACCTTTGTGTCACTCGCACCGGCGCTCTCTTTGGGGATTGGTGTAATCGGTAGCACGACGGATTCTGATTCCGTTAGTCGGGGTTCAAGTCCCTGATCCCCAGCTTCAATTTGGGCCCTTGGTGCGTTGATTGTGCGATCGGGATGTGCCCTTAACCAGTCGGCATACGGCGCACGCCGCTCCGCCACTTCATGGGCCACTCGGATGGCAAGGCTCGCATTTCGCATTGTGGCATTCCCCCAATCGCACCGCGGGGGCCCCGGCACTTCCTTTGGTTCAAGAATGGCGTGGAATCGTGTCCTCCGCCGGTGTTTAATGGAGGGGGTTCCGAGATTGCATAACGGGTGTTGTTTCGGGGTAGGCCGCCGCATTCTTGGCTTTCGACCAGCACCGCTTTGCACCCCGGTTGTGGTGTGCCAATGGAATTGACCACGATGAGTTTTTCGCACCGCACGCATGGTCTTGCCAGTAGACGGCCGCTCCAACGAGTAGCCGTGGAGACAAACCTCGTGGCGAGATCCCTACCGCAGCGTGCTTGCCGAATCGTGGGTAAATGGGTAGCCACCCGCGGCATGGTGTGCACCATGCTGGTAGTGGCGATCGGCTGCGTGCCGTTGACTGCCCAAGCGGACTGGTCGATCGCGCCGCGGGGAGCCGTTGCGCTCAATGTTTCGGCCGTGAGCAACGTGGCCGAGATGAGTGGCGTGGCGTCCCTTGGTTTGGTCGAAGGGCAGCACCGCTTTACCGCCGTGCAGGACTCCGGCAATCAACTCGTCCACTTCAGTGCCAGTTTCGCCGGCGATGGCACGCTGCAATCGGCGGTGGCTATCGACACGCTGGCACTTGCCCCCGGTTTCGATTTCGAAGGCGTCGCGTACACCCATAGCACACGCAATAGCGTGTGGGTGAGTGAGGAATCAACACCCGCCGTTCGCGAATACAGTCTTACCACGGGCATGCAGCTCCAGTTGTTGTCGCCTCCCGCCGTTTTTGCCAGTCAGGTTGGCAACCGGGGGCTCGAGTCGCTCGCGCGGTCGATCGGCGGCAACACGCTGTGGACCGCCAACGAGGAAGCACTCACCATCGACGGCAATCTGGCAACCGATACCACCGGCACCGTTGTCCGCTTGCAGCAGTTTGCCGCCGCGGGCGACGGCTACGTGGCTGCCGCGCAGTTTGCGTACCAGGTCGATCCGGTGCACACTGGCAGTCCCAACCGCAGCGGATTATCAGATTTGGTAGCGCTGCCCGATGGGTCGGTGCTCGCACTCGAGCGTTCGCTCGGCGGTATTACGTTCGAGAGTCGCCTCTACCAAATCGACTTTCACGGCGCCACGGATATCAGCGGCTCGATATTCGATACGGGACTCATGGACGCGGCATATTTACCGGTAGCCAAGAGGCTGCTCTGGTCGGGTCAGGCGGGGGGCGGACTGGGGCAAAACTTGGAGGGCCTCACGCTTGGGCCGCAGCTTGGCGACGGCAGTTGGCTGCTACTCGGCGTGGTCGACAGCGGCGACCCTTTGAGCGGCAACACGGTGGTGGCGTTTGCCGCCACGGCGCCTGCGTGCTCGCTCGCTGGCGACTACAACTGCAGTGGCGCAGTCGACGCGATGGACCTTACCACCTGGCGCGAATCTTTTGGTTCTTCGCAACTCTTGTTCGCCGATGGAAATGCAGATGGCGTGGTGAACCTCGCCGACTACACCCTATGGCGCGACCACCTGGGAGCGAGCGGCGTTCCTATCGCAGCGGCCAGCGCCGTCCCCGAGCCGCCGGCACTGGTAAGCTGCGTCGTACTTGCCGCCTTGGCGGTGCTTTGGCTTCAGATGCCGGGTCAGAGAGCGGCTCGGTAGCTATTCATCAGCCGAGCATTTTCACGACTAATTTTTGGAGATGCCCACGCGCCACGCATGTGGGCACCCTGGCTCCTCGAACATCGGCTCCTGCCTGTCTGACAAATTTCGCTGGCGGAAGGGGCAGCCGCCAAGTACGCCATGAGTGCCAAGTTCAGGGATCCGTTTGCTGAACGGAAAGATCGCCTCGAAAAGGCACCAGAAAGCTCAAAAACGATCCCCTAATGGTAGGAAGCAAACTTTGCCCGTGAGCCCGGCCCTTTCGTGTTTTCTTGTTCCTTTTCGTGGCTACGGCTTTCGTCTCCACCGCGCTAGCCCTGGCGATCATCGGAGTGGCACGTCGCCGCCGTTAGGGACCTACAAATCCTGTACCCTTCGAGACGCCCACACTGTTGAGGCCTACGCGGGGTCAAAATCTTGCAAGGGCTCTGCACGCCGGCTAGACTGGCTCGTATGACTTCTCTGCTGCTGCTCAAAGGGTCCGCTATGATGTTGCGCGGGCGGTCCCGCCCAGCCCACCCGATTGTACTTGGGTTGGTGTTGGTTGTTTTAGGGTGGGTGACTCCGCTCTATGCTCAGCCGGCCGGGCTCTTGCCGGGGGATACGTATCAGCTGGTGTATGTCACTAGTAGCGAGACAACCGTTACTACGGATCGTACTGTGCCACCGGGTAGCTTTGTTCAGTTTGGTGGTGTTCCTGCGGCCCAGTGGATTGTGACTTTCCATGCGGCGGTTGCTGGGGCGAGTAATCCTTTTGGGCTGAGTAGCTTGCACTACTCGACGGGCGATCCGAATGGGCCGGCGTGGGGGTTTATTGAGCCGGTATGGGAGGTGATTCTCTCCGACTCGGGGTTTAGTGGGATTGGTGGCGATGCTCGGACTCGTATTCCGATTACGGGGCCCGTTTATAATACCAACGGTGAATTGGTGGCTGCCGATCATGCTGATCTGTGGGATGGCACGATTGGGGCGCCGATTAAGTATGATGAGTTTGGTAATGAGGTGACGGGGAATTTGGATGCGTGGGGTGGGACAGTTTCTTCTGGCTTCTGGACTGGCAGTAGCTGTGATGACTGGGATGATCCGAGTAGTTCCAATAGTGCAGATACTGGTAAAGTTGACGCGGTAAATAGCGGTTGGCTAAACAGTAGCATCCGAGCTTGCAACCAATCGGCTCGGTTGTATGGCATCTCGCCGGAGTTGACGGTGTTGCTGCCGGGGGATGTGAATGGCGACTGGCAGGTCGACGCGGCCGACTACCAGGCGTGGCGGGCCGGTTATGGCGCCACCAACGCGCGGCTCATGGACGGCGACCTCAACGCGGACGGCGCCGTCAACGCGGCCGACTTCACGGTGTGGCGCGACCACCTGGGCTCCAGCGTCCCCCACCTAGTCGCGCCCGCCGGGGTTTCGACCGCGCCGCCCGTCCCCGAGCCGGGGTCCGCGGTGCTGCTGCTGCTGCTCTTGCTAGGGCTCGCCGGGCGCCACTATCGGCTTGCCCGGCGGTGAGAAGTGGCGGCGGGGTGGCACTGCTAACCAGAATATGGGGTGCCACTGCTGGTTTATCGAGCGCCATTTCTCGTGGACTTGGGGAGCGCTCGCACTTTGTTTTCTCGCACCGCCGGCGTGAAGTAGGCCAGCAGTGCAGCTTGGGAGAGAGACGGAGTTAGGTTCGGGCTGTGCTGGTGTCACTTCTGGCGTCACTGCTGGCTTGGTTCAAGCAGGCGGCCCATTGCAAAACGGCACCCCACCGCCACGCGTCGCCGGTTGGCGGAGGGCGATAAACCAGCAGCGTCACTCTCGCGCTTGCCAAGTGGAGAGATTTGCTTGACTTCCCTTCACGGAATCCTCATAATCGCCTCACATCCAGTCTGGATGTAACTGGACCTCCTGCGGGACCGCCCATCCATCGGCTGCCGGAGTTGCATTGGTCATTCTTTCCGAGGCGGCCATGAACGATGTCGCTTGGGGGCGAGCCGAAACGGCTAACGCTGAGAGTCGCATAGCGGCCGACGGTTCTTCGTTTGCAGGGTGGCTCCATTCTTTGGAAGAGTCTGCCGGGCTCGGCTGCAGCCTGACAGATCGCATTTCCCATCCCCCGTAATTCGAACTCTAACCGTAGTTCTAATTCTGTACCCTCCCTCCACTTGGCCCTGAAGCCAATGGAAGTTGGGACGCGTGGTGCGCTCGCTGATTCGTTGCCAGCGACATCCGCCTAGTAGGCGCTGTTCGGCAGCGCAAACCGCCGACTTGCCTCGCACGCCTTTCCAGAGTTCGACGCACCACGAATCGGTAGCACCGCAGCGGCGCCTTGCTTGTAATCGGTCGGCATTCCAATCGCCAGGACCGATCGTAGGCCAGCGTTCGCCGCGGATCGTCCTAAAGTACCATCCTGAACCGTTTTGCTTATCCAGAGTTCACCCTATTCGCCTAATTGGAGTTAGCCTAATGAAATCTCAACCTATCGTGCTCGCCCTTGCCGTTTCATTCTCATTGTTCGTCACAACGACGCACGCCCAGTGGATGGATTTCAGCGGCGGTCCCAATAATGCAACGGGCACATGGACGGGAGCCACCAGCTTATCAGGTACCGCCAGCGTCACCGCGTCGAACTTCATCAACGGCAACAACAGCACGGTTCAAATCGGAGTGTTGCCCATCAGCTTGACTTCCCTATCGACCGATTTCTATAACGCTGGGTTGATTCCCAATACGGGCAATATCGTCCCTTCGATTGGCGCACCCTTCAACGACACCGGCGACAAATATCAGGTCGTGATCGACTTTTCGTCCACAACCGGGCCGAACTCCTCGGGTGTGTTGCCAACGGGGACGACGGTTGCCATCATCGACATGGACATCAACGAAACTTTCTCGCAAGTGTTCGCAACCGACGCAGCGAATAACGTCATTACCTCGGCGTGGTTGTCGCCGCTCCAGGCCTACTTCGACATGACCTCCCCACTATTCAACGGGGGGAATGTCGCGCCCTGGCAACCCACGGTCAGCGAGGCATTGGGGGTTTACGATATGGTGGGAAACCCAGGGAACTTCGATTCGGGCATGATGCTGTTTCAGACCACGCAAGATGTGCGAACCATTTCGCTTTATGCGGAGGTCGGCGGACCACAGGGTGTCATCGGAGGTGGTGGTGCGACCATCGGTTTCTACGCGCCCGTCCCTGAGCCAAGCACCGCAATGCTGGCGTTTGCCGGCCTCGGCGTGATGTTTGCGCTACGCACCCGGACGACGGTGGGCAGGGGAGTCTAGCACTCGAGCAT
The DNA here is from genome assembly GCA_963753855.1 of Lacipirellulaceae bacterium. GTDB lineage: Bacteria > Planctomycetota > Planctomycetia > Pirellulales > Lacipirellulaceae > Aeoliella. The sequence continues at coordinate 213,957 of CAVWDV010000001.1, forward strand.
GGAACGCGGGTTGGGGAATCTTCGATTTGCGGCTGCCAGCATGCAAAGTGATGGCAATTAGCCATCTACGGCTCGATCTACGACTTCGATGGCGCTTAAATCATGTTTCAACGACCTTCGAGCGGTTCCGAGTTAAGGTCCAACTGCGAATGAACCGATAGCTGTAGCTATCTGCAGGGGAGCCAGCAACAACACAAAGGAACTCGAACTCCGAGTCTCCAGCTGGCAATGCTATCTAAAGTCGCGACTCACATTCTTATCTTGATCCTGTCGCTCACCGTAGTGAGTGGCTGCGCTGGCCCGCGCGATTCGTCACAGTCGCGAAAAGTACAACGCGGCGGTGCAAGTCACTCGCAATGAGCAATTGCTCCTGAATCTGGTGCGTCTCCGCTATCGCGATACGCCCTCTTTCCTGGAACTCGGCAGCCTCGCCACGCAGTTCAGCTTCGACTCGTCGATGGGTACAGTTGGCACACTTCGCGAAAACTCCGCGAATTTCAACATTTTAGAGCTCGCCGCTGGCGGAGGTGCCTCCGAGCGGCCCACGGCTTCTTATACGCCGCTTCAAGGAGCCGAGTTTGTCACACGGCTCATCTCGCCGATCGACGAGGAAACCATCGTGTTGCTCACGCGTTCTGGATGGAAGGGGGAGCGCGTGTTTCGTACCACGGTGCAGTCCCTAAACGGGTTGGCAAACATGCGATCTGCCTCGGGCCCAACCCCGCAGGTCGTAAAGCATGACGAAATCACGGACGCGTTCGCCTATCGGGAACTGGTCCGCAAGCTTGAAGAGTATTCAGAAAACCAGATCCTGCGTTTCAACTATGAGACCATGGAGACTCCGAAATCCGCCGCCATCGATCAAGCTGCCCTGACACCTGAGCACGCAGTGCAAGCGGCTCAGCATGGACTGAAAATCGTCCATCCTCACAAGAAGGTGGCGATCGAGATCGGTAAAATCCAAACCGACTCTCCTGAGGTGGAGAGCTATCTGGACCAACAACTTCTCAACGATCAGATTGCAAGCATCAAGATCAGTGGTTTACCGCGTCCAATTCGTGTGAAGTACGATCCGCCGCCGCCAACGAATGAATTGGTACTACAGCCAAAGACCTTTACTGTGGTGGGCGACGAACTACTGTTCAAGGCCGCACAGGAAATCAACGACAACGACCCTGAGCATGAACAATTCAAGTTTCTTTCCTGCGATGTCATCGATCCGGACAAGGTGATTGTCGCCGACACCATCGAGAAACTGGTGATGACCTGGGACGCAGAAAACGAAGAAGACATTAAGAGCTTGAAACTGAAGGATCTGACCGTTCCCAAAGCAGGACGTTACGAAATGCAGATCGAACCCCGCTCGTTGCTGGGCGCCATGTACTTCCTTTCGCACGCCATTTCGATACCACTCGAACATCAAGCCGCCGGTCTAGTGGTTCTCACGATGGACGAGGCGGGCAGTGCCTTCGAGTGGACGGATATCAGTGGCGATCTGTTGAGCATCAAGTGCTCCAAGAAGAAGCCGAAGTGCGCAGTCCGTGGCCGTCCAGTATCGCTGTTACTGGTTCTACATCGACGACCGCGATCATTCCTCCAAGGCAACCTTCGGCCTGTTGATGCAACTTTTTGAACTTCAAGCAGGCGGTGGCGCCGGCACGGGCCCTGTGCTGACATTGCCGGTTGGAATATAGACATCGCTTGAGCCCGGGGGCCACTGCTGGCCCCGCCCAAGGGGCGAGAAAACGGAGCCGCGACCGTAAGGGACCGCCGTTACGCCATTCCTAACGGACGCGGCTTCGATGGGCGCGTTGGCGCTCGGCCACTGGTTGCTCGGTACTGGTACTCGTTGCCCCTTACAAAGTGGCGACTGCCGTTTGGCAAGTTGGGCCGCGGTCGGCTTGGAGCGTGATGCCCGTGTGATGAAACTGGGCGCTACGGCCCGTGGCCCGGCGCTGTAGAGGGCTGAGTCGGCGCGGGAGAGCCAACTTTGGTGGGTATCGGCGGGCAGCACGTCGGCAATGCCACATGCGGCTGCCAGCTGGCCGTGGTCGGCCAATTGATTTCGTAGCCGCCCGCCCACGACTCGCGCAGTAGCGAGCGAAGTATTGGACAATAAGATAGCGAACTCGGTGCCTCCGAGCCGAGCCAGGTAATCCTGGTCGCGGACCCCATGCTCGATTTCGGCGGCCAGATGCTTTACGAAACAATGATGGGCGTCGCTGCCTGGCCGAACATCCGCCGGCGGTGCGACGCTCAGCAGCAAGATCGCGGCAGGCCAACCTTTGTCCGAGTGATCGTTGATCGCAAGCCGCAGTTGTTCTTCGAGGGCGGGTGTGTTGCCAAGACCGGTGGCCGCATCGGTACGGCCTTCGGTAAAGTTCGAAAGCGTTTTGGATTGCAGTCGGAGCTCGTCGTACGTATGCGAAAGTCGCGAAGCGAGTCGGAGGGTCGGCACGATGACTTGATCCGATTCGGTGGAGAGTAGCTGGACGGCCGATGACGGGTCGAACTGCGCGGCTTCGTCGAGCTTCAGTTTGAAGCGATCGACGTAGCTGCGGTGCTCGGCGATTTGTTTTCGCAGCTGGTCGATGGTGTCTTCCAGCTGACGAGCCACCCGTGCCGCGCGGTGCAATTGACGCGGTCCGACGGCGGATAGATCGCTAACGGGGGTTTGGCGCGAGCGGCGTCCAAACAGGTAGCCAATCAACGCCACGGCCGCCAAGCCCATGGTGGCCGGAATGCCTACGAGCGCCCCAGTAGCCCAATCGATGAGTTCCATGTCCCCCTGCTCCCTGTGGTGCCGATCGATCGGCGAGGTTAAAAATTATTCCGCGATCCAAAACCCCGCATGCACAAGAATCCGCACGCGGCGGCAACGCCGAGCACGAGGATCCATTCGTCGCGCGATAGGGTATTGAACCAGTCCCACGTCGACCCCATGAGGCCGTCGTACCAAGCGAAGATATTCGTAGTTACCGCGTCCATCGGACGACTCCGTGGGAGGAAAATGGTAGTTTTTTAATTGTAGAACGCTGACGAAGCCATCCGGTTGGAACCTGCCGGGAGCATGGAAATTCGCCGGTGGCCACAGCGATTCGGCCCGCTTATTCGATAGAGACGGCACAACCGGGTCGGCAACCCGGTGGGAGATGCCGCTGCGGTTAGCGAACCGGGCCCCCCGAATGGACGTCGTTGGAAGAGTGCGATGGAAAACGGCCGTTTTTTGGGCGGCAGCACCGATTGACGATTTCGCTGCCGGCTGTCTAAAATACTGGGCTCCGGCAGACGAGCGTAATTCGACAAACGCCTGCCGGCAGCACAGCCCCCCAAGGCGCGGTAGCTCAATTGGTTAGAGTACTGGACTGTCGATCCAGTGGTTGCGGGTTCGAGTCCCGTCCGCGTCGCTTCTTAGCTGTCAAACGAGGTGGACGGTCATTAGCGGATGGTCGTCGACGTTGTGGTGCATCCGCCCGCCGGTCCCGTGCGCGGTGAGTCTCCGGGCCAAGACCCAGTCGTTGAGATGCGGTTCGTTAGAGCTGCACTTCGTCTTGGATTGGAGCTGTTGCGGGGCGGAAGTTTCTAGCACTGGAGGAGCGGCTGACCTGGACCTGCCCTGAGGGAAGAATAGCTGGAAACGCACAAACTCTATTGCTGCCGAGCGCGACGCAGTACGAACGGCAAGCAGGCAGCGGCCACTAGTAGCAGGGTTGCGGGCTCGGGGACACTCGTAGCCTGCGCTGTGCCAGCGGCCAACCCGCTCTGCCCAAAGTTGTTCTTCCACAGCGTGTAGTGGGCAGATCCCACGGGCGTGCCGAGGTTGTGGTCGTTGTCCAGAGGCGTATTGCTGCCAAGATTGTCCCGCCACACGGTGTAGTCGGCCAGGTTAACTATGCCATCGTCATTGAAGTCGCCCGGCGTGCCGATCGGGGCAAGCATGTAGACGGCGGCCCCCCGATCAACGTTGCCGTTCAAGAGTCGATACTCCACGATCAGGTCGCGGGTGTCGGCCGTGGTATCGTAGATAAACCCGAGCGAAGCCCGCAAATTGCCATTGAGCAGCGACCCTCCCTGGCCATCGGTGCCCAGGTAGAACTCGTTGAGTAGCGAATCGGTTTGCACTCCTCCCAACTCCCAACCGTTGCCTGAGCCGTCTCCGGCGGGCAGTCCCGCATCGCCACCGATGCCATCGAAGCTTGCATTCTCCAGGCCGCCGTTACTGGAGATTGTGTAACGGTCGATGGACAAGTCGATCGGTGCTCCGACCAGAAACACCTCGCCAGTATCGGTGTGGACTTCGAGGCTGAGCGTCCGCACGTCGAGCGGGTCGGCGCTGGTGGTGATCGCCAGATTGTCGGCAGCGATGCCGTCGTTGCCCTGCCGTGCGGTGATGCCGATGTAGTTGGCATTGGTATTGTCCCAGCGGAAGGCGTCGCCACCCAGCGGATTGCCATTATAGTAGACGGTGGCGGCGACGGTCTTGCCGGCCGTGAAACTGTCCACCGCCATCCGCAGTTCGAGCGTGGCCCCCACACCATCCACCTCGCTCGGCTGGAGGTTGCCGCCGGTGGACGTTGCATTGCTAACGCCGTCGGCGAAGGTTCGTGTTAGCCGACCATTCTGGATAATCTGTACCGTGCCATTGCCTGTCGGCGACCAGCCGACCCATAGGTCGGCAAACCCGGTGCCGGCTGTAAGATTGCCCCGGATGGCCGGCTCAATGGTGGTCGCATTGAAATCGAGCAGCGTTTGCCCCTGATTCTCGGCGAGCGTGGACCCGATACCAAAGCCGATAAACTCGTTATTGGACGTACTGCCGCCGTCGTTGCTCACCAGATCCATTTTGATCGAAAGCACGCCATCGGCGATGATAGCCATGTCCGCGAAGTTGCGATCGAGGTAGACCGACGAGGCGTCGTTGCCGTCGGCCAGGTGGAGCTGATTGCTCTCCAGGTTGGTCAGGCTGTCGAGCGGGCCATTAGGTGCAATCGCATCACCGTTCTCGATGTAAGTCATCGGTGCGCCAACGCCGGACATGCCGGTGCTGGTAGCGTCGATGTCGTCCTGCTGAGCGATCGACCGGTCGAACGAGTCGGAAAACAAATTGGTTTGTGCCATGGCGCGGTCCGAGAACCCGCTCACGAGCATGAGACCCACAAGAGCAAGCAAAGTGCGTCGACCGCGAGTGACAACCGCCATCATGCCAGCAATTGCCAAGAGTGCAATCGTGCTTGGTTCGGGAATGGCTTGGCCGCTGAGCATCGCCGTGAACGCTCCGGCACCATTGGCTTCGTCGAAGGCGATTTTGAACTGGTCGAAGTCCACCTCGTTGATTAGCCCATCCTCATTGATGTCTCCGAAGTGGTAAGTCAGTAATCCTTCTTCCGACGGATCGGAGATCAGGTTGCCACGCAGGATCGCCCAGTCGGCCGCGTCAACGCCGTTCATGAAGTCGAAGTCGCCCAATAGGAAGGGCGCACCATTGTTACCTGTCACCACAAGACTCACCGGTACGACGTCACCATCCGCATTGCGGAATTCGAAACTGAAATCCTCATACGGACTCCGAATCCAGACGTTACCAAAATTGATGGAATCGTTGGCGCCACCAGCGGCATCGACAGTATACCCGGCACCTAAGGTCGCCTCGGATAGGTCGGTCGATGGATTACCGGGTGCGGTGAGTTGCTCCCAGGTATCGTTGGTGTCGAGTGTGTCGACCTTGTCCCACTGGCTTGTATCAAACGCACCGTTCGATGTCTGAATCGTGTAGCCGATGAGGTCTATCGCAGAGTTGGAGAGGTTGTCGAGTGTGATGTTGCCACTTTCGCGATCGATGTGAAGGATTGGCGTGGCGGGAGGCTCGACGAACAGCGCGGTGATGTCCAGGTTGTCGACCGTGAAACCGTTGCTGTCCTGGCGAGCGTTAATGCCAATGTAATTCTCGCCGGTATTGTCCCAGGTGAAGACTTGCTGACCGACCTCTACGCCACCAAAGAGAATGGTTGCGCCGACCGGTGATCCTTGGTTGAAGTCGGAAACCGAGAATTGCACCTCCAGAGTTTGCCCTGAGGGCGTACCAAATCCGCTGCCGTCGTTGTCGAACGTCGCGGCGCTATTGCCGTTTCTGAATACTTGGATCGAGCCGCCTGAATTTGGGCTGTAGCCGACCCATAAGTCAGCGAACCCGTTACTAGCCGTCCCGAAGTTTCCCCGCAGTGCGGACTCTGCAGCGGTGGCGTTATTGTCAAGTTGCGTCTGGTTGGTGAATTCGGTAAGCGACCCCCCCACTCCAAACCCAACGTAGCGTTCCGTATCGCCGGCCGTCCCGTCGTTGCTGACTATATCGAGACGGATTGAGAATCCGCCTTGTGTAGAGATGGCGGGGTCGACGAAATTGTGGCCGAGGTAGAGTGCCGAGGCGTTAGGTCCCACCGCCAGATGCAAGGCGTCGCCAGCAATGTTGGTGGATGTTGCGCTACCGGCAATCGTATCCCCATTCTCGACATAGATGAGCGACCCGAGAGTTCCCCCCATGCCGGTGCTATCCGCATCGATGTCCTCGTTGGGCTGCGTAGTTCGCGCGAACGAATCGGCGAACAGCGTGACTTGCCCCACCGCGGGAGTCGCCGTCGCTATGGCGAACAGCGCCATGCCTAAGGCAACGGCGTTTCGTGGTGTGGATGGAAAATGCATCAAACAATCCTGATGATCAATCCTGATGATGAAGCAACCTTGGAAGCTGGATGGTCGGAAGAGATGTTGGAGAGCTTCGCGATGGTCAAGGCCTAGTTGGTTTGGCTTCGGAGCAACTGAAACGCACTGAGATGCAGCAGATCTACGGGGGAATAGTACGAGCCAGATGCGGGCACAGCCAGGGCTTCCAATTCGCGTATCGCCGGCAACGCCAATCGATTTCCCTTCCGGATTGGTGGCGACATCCGAAAGGGCTCCAGACTCACAGTATAATCGAAGCGGCCACTTCTTGATCCGGCATCGGTTGCAAAGGCTATAAACTCATCAATTATGTCAGGAAAATCGAAACCGGCGGGTGGCAGTTTGGCTCCTGCGTCATCCCGCAGAGCCCTCGGTGTTTTCGCCGCATAGCGGGTTAGCCGCATTTTTCCCGTTGTACTGGGGCGGCGAAACGCCCGCGGTCAAGCGGAGGCTCCACTTGTTCATGCGGAGGGGAGTGCCCCCCGGATTGCAGTGAGGAACCGTATTCTTGGCAGACCGCCGGTTGTTTGCGACGGAGGTGAAACGCTTCTCCCGGCGTTGAGTCCGTCGGTTGCCCGCGAGTCGCTGAGCCACCTGGGTTCTTTTCTCGCGGTTCTCTGGCGAATAGGGACAGCCTGGATTTCGAGAGATGATAGAATTCTGTCGTTAGTAGGCATTATGATGCTTGCAATCAGTCAAGCCTGTGATACACTAATAGGGAATCGTTGGTAGGTATCCGGCATTCACATGCGGGGGGAGGCGTCGATGGAAGCAGCACGAAGGCGGGCAAGGCTGCTCGAAATCATTCAGAAGAGAGGCTTTTCTTCGCTGCCCGACCTTGTGGAGAGTCTTGAAGTTTCGGAGTCGACGGTCCGCCGTGACCTGACGCATTTGGAGCAGCAGGGAGTGACGCGGCGCACGCACGGCGGGGCGTTCTACACGGGTCCGTCACCACATGTGACGCATTTCCGTCATCGTCAATCATCCAACTGGAGTAGGAAGAAGTTGATTTCGGCCGCCGCCGCGGAGCTGTTGGAAGATGGGGATACGCTGATGCTCGATGGCGGCAGCACCCTTTACGAACTCGCTCGATTACTCGTGAATCGCTCGCTGCAGGTCGTTACTAACTCGCTTCCCATCGCCAACCTGTTTAGCGCCTCGACCAGCGTTGACCTTGTGATCCTGGGCGGGTACGTGCACAACCGCTCGGGAGCCATTCACGGTGGCTACACCGACAAGATGCTCGAAACGATCCATGTCCGACGGGCCGTGATCGGCGCTGCGGCGATTGAAGAGCGAGGCCTGTTTAACAGTAACGAGATGCTAGCCACCTCGCAACGCGCCATGCTCAGAACCGCTGAGGAGGTGATTGTGCTCGCGGATTCAACGAAATTCGGCCACCAGAGTCTGTCCCATATTTGCGAACTGAGTGAGATCGATCGACTCGTTGTTGACTCGGACCTTGAGCCTGCTTGGCGGCAGCAGCTCGGTCAGGCGGGCGTTGAAGTGGTCATTGCCCCCGAAGAAGACGCCAACAATCAGAACCCTTCCATTGCTGGATAGCTGAGAGCGATAAGCACCATGACGAGCGCAGCAACCCTGGACCGAGAAACTGTCGAACGCATTGTTCGGCAGGTTGTGAGTCAGCAGTTCACTTTTGCCCAAAGCGGAGCGTCGTCCGACGAGCCGAAATTGGTGGTGAGCGTGTCGGCGCGTCATGTGCATCTGACCGACGAGCACGTCGAAAGCTTATTCGGCCCCGGCCATACGCTCACACCCGACAAGGACCTTTATCAAGACGGGTTCTTTGCGGCGGAGGAAACCGTGATGGTTGTCGGTCCTCGCCGGCGAATGCTGCCAAGCGTACGGGTGCTTGGTCCGACACGGTCGTTCAGCCAAGTGGAGCTGGCGTTCACCGATGGTATTTCACTCGGTATTGACCTACCAGTCCGCGCGAGTGGCAACATCGCGGGCACACCCGGCTGTGTGCTGGTTGGCCCGGCGGGTGTGGTTGAGCTTGCCGAGGGCGTCATTCGGGCCGAGCGTCACGTCCATATGAATCATCGCGACGCGGATAGCTACGGCGTGCAGAATGGCGACCGCATGAACCTCCGCATCGACTCGTCCAGTAGCGTTGTGCTGGAGGACTTGCTCGTCCGAGCGGACGAGACGAGCAAGCTCGAAGTTCACATTGATACCGACGAGGGCAATGCAGCAGACCTGGATCACGCCGTTCGTGTGGTTCTAGAGAAGCAAGAATCGTGTCAGTGTCGAGGGTAGCCGTTCGAGAGTTGAAGGGCCAAATGGCCCCTTCCTAGTTCCAAGTTTTCTTTCCTAGTACGACAGCGAGGATTTCAAAATGGCGAAAATAGTCGAGGCGCTCGGCATGATCGAGACTAAAGGGTTCACGACCCTGGTTGAGGCGACCGACGCCATGCTTAAAGCGGCGAACGTGACATTCCAGTCCTGGGACAAGGTCGGCGCGGGCCTGGCCGCAGTGTTTGTGACCGGTGACGTAGCCGCCGTAAAGGCAGCCACCGACGCCGGCGGCAGGCGGCGGGCCGAATCGGCGAAGTGATCAGTGTGCAGGTCATCCCACGACCGCACGAAGACGTTGAGACCATACTCACCAAGAAGCCGGCAGCAAAATCTTAAGCGAATCATCGTATTTGAATTCAGTGACTCATTCACCAGAGACTCGAAAGGTAAATCATGCACCAAGCAATTGGACTTGTTGAAACAAAGGGCCTTGTGCCACTAGTGGAGGCGACCGACGCCATGGCCAAGGCGGCCAACATCAAGGTGGAAAAACGCGTTGATCTGGGTGGTGGCTTCGTCACTACGGTTGTCAGCGGCGACGTTGGCAGCGTGCGGGCGGCGGTTGAAGCTGGCGCCGCGGCGGCTAGTCAGGTGGGCGAGTTGGTCTCCAGCCACATCATCGCCCGGCCTTCGGACGGTGTGATGACCGCGTACTTCAAGTAACTGCTGCGTTCGTTCAGTCTTCCTGTACGTAAAGGATACGGTCGCTATGAAGGCGTTGGTCGCCAACCTGGGCTCGACAAGCTTCAAGTATCGTCTGTTCGACATGGACAGCGAGCGTCAGCTTGCGCGGGCGGCGTGGAGCGGATTGGTGCGGAAGAGAGCAGTGCTTTTGTAGAGACCGACGCCGGTCGTCGACAGTTGACGGTTAGCGCGCCCGACCATGCCGCGGCGGTAGCGGAATGCCTGCGGCAGTTGACCGATGAACAGTACGGTTGCTTGCAGTCCGTTGACGAGGTTGGCGCGATTGGCTTCAAGGCGGTCCACGGAGGTAGGGCCGGCGGCGTCGTGCGGGTGGATTCTGATGTGTTGAACGCCATGCAGGAGATGGCCCGAGTGGCTCCGGCGCACAATCCGCCCTACATTGCCGCGATGCGACAACTGAACGAGAAGCTGCCGCAGATTCCGTTGGTGGCGGCATTTGAGACTGGTTTTCACGAGACGATTCCCCCGCGGCTTCAGCACTACGCGGTACCCGTTGAGTGGGCCGAATCGTTCGGCATTCGCCGGTGGGGTTTTCATGGCGCGAGCCACCGCTACGTGGCGCAGCGTACGGCTGAGCTGCTCGGCAGAAACAACCTGCGGGTGATTTCGTGCCACCTGGGCGGTTCGAGCAGCTTGTGCGCGATCCGTAATGGAGAGAGCGTGGCCACCTCCATGGGCATGAGCCCGCAGTCGGGGTTGCCGCAGAACAACCGCGTGGGCGACTTCGATCCGTTTGCCCTGCCCGTGCTCATGGAGCGAACCGGCAAGACACTGGATGAGGTGCTCGAACTGCTCGCGAACGAGTGCGGCTTGCAGGGTTTGTCTGGTGTTAACGGCGACGTGCGGGACCTGGGCGAAGCTGCGGCGGGCGGTGACGAAAGCGTCTCGGCTTGCCCTGGACGTATACATCACCAGTGCCCGTCATTACCTGGGGGCCTTCTTGGTGGAACTGGGTGGCGTGGACGCTATCGCTTTTGCCGGCGGGATTGGCGAGAACAGTGCGGGCCTGCGCCGCCGTGTGTGCGCCGGCCTTGGGCAACTTGGGATTGAGCTGGATGAGGCCAAGAACCGCGAAGCAACGGAGGAAGGACCGATTCATGCCGCCACCAGCCGAACCGAGGTTTGGATTGTGCCGACCAACGAAGAGTTGATCGTCGCCCGGCAGGTCACGCAATTCCTCAAAGAGCACCCAAACAACTGAGTGAGGCGTCCATTATGTTTCTCGCCAAAGTAACTGGAACGTTAGTCTCGACCCAAAAGATCGAGTCGCTGCGCGGACAAAAGCTGTTGGTCGTCGAGCCTTACCGCTTGGACACCGAAACTCGAAGAAAACTAGTCAGCGCTGGCCGCACGTTCGTCGCAGTCGACACCTTGGGTGTTGGCGTGGGCGACATGGTGCTCATCACGCAGGGCTCCAGCGCACGACTCACGCCGGAGACCAAAAATCTGCCGATCGACACGGTCGTGATCGGCATCGTGGACAGCGTGGAGATTGAGCAGACTACCATTTTCGATCAGCAACAATTGAACCCAATCAGATAGAGCCATGCTTCAGCTTGACGAGACCATCATCCGCAACGTTGTCCAACAGGTGCTGGCCGAAGTGGGCCAGTTGCCGCCCACGTCGGCGACCAACGGCTTCCATGGCCGTCACGGGGTGTTTACGTGCGTGGACGAGGCGGTTGCCGCAGCCAGCGAGGCATTCGATCAGCTCTGCGCCGTACCATCGAAGACCGCAAGCGAATCATCGACCACATTCGACGCATCTCGATCGAGCAATGCGAAGAACTTGGTACGATGGAAATGAAGGAAACAAAAGTCGGGCGACTGGAACATAAGATTGAGAAGCTCCGCACCTTGGGCGAGCGTACGCCGGGTGTCGAGTTCCTTAAGTCGGAAGTGTTTAGTGGTGATCACGGCCTGGCGGTCATCGAACGGGCTCCGTACGGCGTCATTGGCGCGATCACGCCAGTCACGCACTCGCTGCCCACGATTACCGGCAATGCGGTTAGCATGATCGCCGGCGGCAATACGCTGGTCGTGAATCCACACCCTAGCGGTAAGCTTGTAGCAGCCGAAGGTGTGCGACGGTTTAACGCGGCAATCGCGGCCGACATCGGCATCGACAATCTGATCTGCGTTATCGCCGAGCCGACACTCGAAACTGCCGAGGCGCTGTTCCACCACCGTGGCATCGCGTGTATCTGCGTTACCGGTGGCCCCGCGGTCGCTCGGGCGGCGATGAACAGTGGCAAGCGAGCGGTGGTCGCCGGCCCTGGCAACCCGCCAGTGGTTGTTGACGAGACGGCTGACTTCGATCGTGCGGCGCGGGCAATCGTGCAGGGCGCCGCGTACGACAATGGCCTGTTGTGCATATCCGAAAAGGAAGTGTTCTGCACCGCCGCCGCGTTCGACCCAATGATGGATGCGATGGAGCGGGCAGGCGCGGTTCGCTTGAACGCCGCGGAAATCGAGAGGCTCACAGCCGCCGCGATCACCACGGTCGGCGAAGGCGAGCACCGGCGCGACGTGGCCGCTAAGGAATTCATCGGCCAGGACGCCGCCGTGCTGGCAAGGGCGGCGGGACGCGAGGTGCCGGCCGCAACCGAACTGCTGTTCGGCGAGACGGCAGAGACGAACCCATTCGTGCCAGTCGAGCAGATGATGCCCTTCCTGCCCTTCGTCCGCTGCAGCGACATCGACGAGGCGATTGCCAAAGCGAAGTACTACGAGCACGGCTTCCGGCACACGGCTATTATTCATACGAACAACGTGCGAAGTATGACCAAGATGGGTCGCGCACTCGATACAACTCTGTTTGTGAAGAATGGACCCTGCATGGCCGCGCTGGGACTTGGCGGTGAGGGCTACCTGTCCTTCTCCATCGCTACACCCACCGGTGAGGGCGTCACCACGCCACTTACGTTCACCCGCGAACGCCGCTGCTCGCTGATCGACGACTTACACATCCTGGGACGCTAAACCTTCCGCTAACTGCCAGTTGCCGTAAACCCATATGATCAACGCCAAAGTCATCGGCGCCGCGACGTCGACGATCAAACACGCTTCGCTTGCTGGCAAGCGAATGCTGATCGTACAGCCCTATGGGTCGGACGGAGAGACCCCTGATGGGTATCCCTTGATCGCCGTCGACACGTGCTGCGGCGCCGGCAAGGGCGAGCAGGTGATAATTACTAGCGATGGGCCAACAGCTCGGGATCATTTGAACTCAGACACGACACCAGTACGCTGGACGGTGATTGGAATTTGCGACGCATGACGCTCAGCCAGGAACAACTCGATTGGATCGTCAACGAGGTGGTGCGCCGTGTATTGGCGACCCTCAACACCGACGGTACCAAGCCTGCCACCGCGAGTACGCTCGCGCTCGATGAGCGGCTAATTACGCTCGAAACCCTCCGCGACCGCTTGCAGGGTGTGTCGACGTTGGAAGTGAAACCGAAGGCAATTGTAACCCCCGCGGTGGTCGACTTGCTGAAAGAGCGAAACGTCACGCTGCGCCGCGTTAGCCCCTAGCCCCTAGCCCCTAGCCATATGCGAATCGCCAAAGTTATCGGCAGCGTCGTGCTGAGTCGTAGCCACGTCAGCTTTACTGGCGCAACGCTTCGCGTTGCCGTGCCGATAACGCTGCAGGAGCTTGCCGTCAGTCGTGAGCCCAATGGCGAGCCATTGGTAGTATGGGACGACCTTGGCGCTGGTGATGGATCGCTCATCGCGATTAGTGAGAGTGGCGAAGCGGCTCAGCCGTTTCGCCCTGAGCTCAAGCCAGTGGACGCCTATAACTCTGCAATTCTCGATGAAGTGACGATAGACCAATAGTCCTTGATTCCCGACACTCAACTCCCAATGCAAAACATGACGAACATCCACCGGATGAAACAAGAGATCTGCGAGATCGGCGACCGGATCTACAAGAAGGGCTTCGCCGCCGCGAACGATGGCAACATCACTTACCGCGTCGAGTGAAAATGAAGTGCTCTGCACGCCAACCATGCACTCCAAGGGCTTCCTCAAGCCCGAAGACATCTGCGTGATCGACATGCAGGGCAACCAGATTGCGGGTACCAAGAAGCGATCGAGTGAGGCCCTTCTCCATCTGGAGATCATGAAGGCCCGGCCGGAAGTCAAGAGCGTGGTGCATTGCCACCCACCGCACGCGACGGCCTTTGCCGTGGCGCGGGAGCCGATCCCGCAGTGCGTGTTGCCCGAAGTCGAGGTCTTCCTGGGCGACGTGCCAATCACCCGCTACGAAACGCCCGGCGATAAGGCGTTTGCCGAGACGATCCTTCCGTTCGTTCACAACACCAACGTCATCGTCCTGGCAAATCATGGCACGGTGAGTTACGGCGAGAACGTTGAGCGGGCGTACTGGTGGACGGAGATTCTCGACGCTTACTGCCGCATTTTGATCCTCGCCAAGCAGGTGGGCAACGTTGAGTACCTGTCGAAGGAGAAGTCGCTAGAGCTTCTAGAGCTCAAGCAAAAGTGGGGCTTTGACGATCCGCGGTTGCGAAAGGACTTCGAGAACTGCGACATTTGCGCGAACGACATCTTTCGCGATAGTTGGGAGGAAGCGGGCGTCGAACGCCGGGGGTTCCCTGCACCCCCGCCGATGCCGGCCGGAAATTCCACGCCAGTAGCGCCGGCTGCTGCCAGTCCATCTCCCGCTGCTGCTACTCCCAGCGGCGACCAGGATGCGATTGTTCAGATGATCACCGATCGAGTGCTTGGCAGCGCTTTCGCAGAAATAGCCAAACACCTCAATGCGTATTGACCGCCATATTTCGGCCGCACCACGTTAAGCAACAGGAGACGACTTAAGATGAAGGTTAGCATTATCGGTGGCGGTGGCTTGGTAGGTTCGTGTTCGGCCTTTGCCCTGCAGACCGGCGGCATCGTGCGCGAGATCAGCCTGCTGGACGTTAACGCGGACCTAGCCGCTGGGCAGGCGCTCGACTTGCTGCATGGCGGGCCAAGCGTTGCCGATCAAATTATCAATTCAGGCGGCTACGAGCACATCCCATCCAGTGATGTCATCTGCATCACCGCAGGGCTGCGACGCAAGCCCGACGAGAGCCGGCTGGACCTGATCAACCGCAACGTTGACCTGTTTGTGACGATTCTCGATGCGGTCAAGCAGGCTGGGCCAAAAGAGTCGGCCATCGTGGTGGTCGTTTCCAACCCGGTCGATGTGCTTACTTACCTCGCCGCCCAACGACTCGGGCTACCAGCGACACAGGTGATCGGGCTTGGCACGCAGCTCGACACGATCCGATTCCGCAGCTTGATCGCCGCCAAGTTGAATGCGCCACCCACACAGGTTAAGCGCCACGATCCTTGGCGAGCACGGCGATAGCATGGTTCCGGTATGGTCGAGCGCCACGATTGCCGGGATGCCACTCGGCAACTACCCCGGCTGGAATGCCAACCTCGGAGGCGAGCTTTTCAAGCGTACCAAGGGGAGTGGTGCCGAGGTGATTCGAGGCAAGGGAGGCGCCGGGTTCGCGGTGGGCGTCGCGATCCAAGATGTCATCGAGGCGGTCGCGCTCGACAGCCGTCGCGTGCTGCCGGTCTCCACCGTGCAAAATGGGTGCTACAGCATCCGTAACGTGGCGCTCTCGGTGCCCACCGTGATCGGACGGTGTGGTGCCATCGACCGTCTTGAAATAGAACTCTGGCCCAAAGAGATGCAGGCGCTCCGAAACAGCGGCAACGTGCTGCGGCAGACAGTGGAAACGGTTCTCCAGCGCGTCGGCGGCTGAGGTCTCGCGGCCTGATTCAGCTACGACGAACATCCATTGCGAGAAATACAAGGCGATTCTCGCGAGGCCGTTGCGCTTCTCGATGGTAGTGTCTGCGTTCTTAGCCCATTTCGATCTCGCCTGCCAACCGCTCAGGCCGATCGCCGTGGGAACGCGGAATTCAACCGAACTGTTTGCCAATGAGTTCCGCGAGCGCTGAAATGGCGATCCATGTCGTTACGCCCGAGAAAAACAAGATCGCGACCAATATCAGATTGGTCGCCTTGCCGAACCTGTTCTCCCCCATGAGTCGCCTCTGGTTCCCCAGGTAAATGATGCAAGCAACGGTTGCTGGCAGCAAGAACGAATTAAATGCCTGCGAAGCAATCATGACGATTACCGGCTGGGCATGCGAAATCGGCACCACCAGCCCGAGCAGGGAGACCACCAGCACGATTCGTCGATACTTCGGCAGCGTCATGTCTCGCGGCGAGTCGTTGTAATCGCACAGTAGCCACGGAAGCATCAGTACATTGGGAAACTGCGATGATACCCCGGCGGCAATAATGCCAATCGAGAAAACGGATGTCGCCAATCGTCCTGCCAATGGCTCCAGCAAGCGGATCATCTGCGATGCCTGAGAAAGCCCAATTCCTTCAGCAAACAGAGTGCCCGCGGCCGCTGCCATAATAGCTCCGCTGATGACAAACATCAGCGTTGCCGAAACCGCAGCGTCGGTGCGTTGTTTGCCGAGGTCATCGATTGTCCACCCGGCCTCTTCGACTAGAGTGGTGCGGATGATAAACAGACCAGGAAAGACTGTAGTGCCGACCATCGAGGCGATCACCAGGAAAGGTCCCGTATCGAGCCCCTCCGGTACCTCTGGGATTTTGGGAACGAACCCTTGCAAGATGGCTACTGGTGGCGGCATGAAGATAAAGAAGTTCACCAGGAAGCAGACCGCCATGACGGCGACGATCACCGCCATGGATTTTTCAAAGACTCGCGTTCGGCCGTTGTAGAAGATGAAGTAAACCAGCGACACAAAGAAAATGGCGAAGTAGATCGGCGGGATGCCGTCGTCGACAAAGGTCTTCGACCATTCGAAACAAACGTCCGCGACAATACCCATGACGCCCATCACGCTACCACAAACGCCAGTCGCTAAGGCCGCGATAAAGAAGATGCCGACCGCCGGATGAATGTGCTTCCGAAAGGCGGACAGCGCCGTCTCACCGGTGACCAGCGTAAAGAAGCCGTAAACCTCAATGAGAAAGTACGTGGTCACGCAAGAGGCGACGATGGTCCATAGCAGGGACATTCCATAGGTTGCGCCGGCTTTCGCCATTGCAGTGACGCTGCCCGTGCCGATGTTAAATCCCAGCAAGAAGATGCCGGGAAGTAGTAGGGCCAGCAGTTTCTCTAGTCTAGCGAGTAGCGAATTAGGTTCGCGCACGGCGTAGGCCCAAGGATCTTACTTCTGTCAATTTCGGCATCGACGGGAGAAATGGTGACGAACCCCCACGGTTGAAACCAGTGCTTAGGTTAGTGCCGAGCTGGTCGTCAGGCCAGCCCTAGTGGTTTGCAGGTGCGTAGCCGAAGTGGTGCCGGGTCGCTTCGCGTGCGATGGCGAGGTTCAAGGGCGCCATCCGATTCACAGCAGACCCACCTCTGGTAGGCTCTGCCTTTTTCTATTTCCGCGGGCAGGCGCAAGAACACAAGGACTACTTGCGGTTACCGTTCGGGGGCGGTCGTCTGCAACAATCGGGCTTCGATAGCGAGGCCGGGGCCGAAGCCCAACGCAACGGTGGGCCCCGGAGTTGCGTCACGCAAAGCGTCGAGCACGAATACGATGGTCGGCGACGACATATTGCCATACCGGCGGAGGATGTCGTGCGACGCCGCCATCGTAGTGGGAGGCAAATCAAGTGCCTCGATGGTAGCTTGCAAAATGCGGGGGCCGCCTGGATGCACCGCCCAACCCTCGATGTCTGCGATAGTCAATTGATTGCGGGCGAGCCATGACTCGATACGTGGCCGAAGGTATCGCCGGATCAAGTCCGGTACAGCGGGTGACAACGTCATCTCAAATCCGTGGTCGCCGATTCGCCAGGTCATGGCGTCCAAGCTGTCGGGGACGATCGCGGAGAGGCCATCGCCCAACTCCCACATTGCTTCGGACGGTTCACCATTTCCCACGATCAGCGCCCCTGCCCCATCCGCGAAAAGTGAATTGGATACAATTCGCTCATTCGTCCACTCGTATTGGTAATGCAAACTACAAAGCTCCACTGCTACTATCAGCACTCTAGCAGCAGGATCGGCATCAACGAACGCCTTGGCGACCCGCATCGCATTGAGGGCGCCGTGACAGCCCATGAAGCCCACGTGGGTGCGGGCGATAATGCGCGAGAGCGGAAGTTGGTCAATGAGTTGAATGTCGAACCCGGGAGCGTCGAAACCACTGCAGGAAACCGATACCATGTGAGTAATCGAATCGCGTGTAATGCCCGACGATTCGATGGCGCTGGTAGCTGCCCGGATGGCGAGCTGTTGCGCGCCGGTTTGGTAGACCTGCATGCGTTCGGCAGTACTGGGGCCGAATGGGTGCGCTTGGTCTGAGGGTGAGAAAAACGACTGTTTCAGAATTTCGCACTCTGTCTGGCTATCGATGAGAATACTGTGTCGCGTATCGACACCGCAGCGCTGGTAGAGTCGCGGCGCCAAACGACGTTGTTGGTCGCTAGCTACGCTGTGCGCCACCGCAAAGTTCGCCGCTTCCACCTGGCTTGCAGAATGCTCTGGCACCGCGGTTCCCAAGCCAAGGATTGAAGTGTTCATCGATGTATGCTTTCTCAAGAGCGAGGCGACGCCCCAACCATTTTTGCGATTGCTAATCCCAAGCTAGGGCGTCGCGCCACGCGTGCTAGGCCCCATTGCAGGACGTGCGGGTGCCGTAGGAGCCAGGCAAGTGATCGGCAGATCAACTGGCGTGATCGAATGAGCCGGGTATAGTCGACTTGCCACTGGTTCGCAAGGCGATCGTTCCACTGCTTGGCCGATGCCAGCGCGAACGGTGCTACGGCAATGGCCCCTTCGATGGCCGCTGCCATGCCTTCGCCCGTAAACGGTTCGACGTAACCGGCCGCGTCTCCAATCAGGAACAATCGTTCGTCCGCAACCCTGGACGAGAACTGCGTGATTGGAGGCGTGCCGCGGAGCGAAAAACCATCGTGCATCCAGGTGGAATCGATTCCAGCGGACTGGAGAATGCCAGAAACGACAAGGGTAGGTGAGCGACAATCGGCCAACGCGGCTGGATTCACCGCCGCTGCGATGCTCATGCGTTGCGATTCTGCACCAGCAAGGCCCACGTATCCTTGCTCGGCAACTGCCATTAGGATTCGGCCCTCGGCCACTACGTTGCTACCGGTTGGTACGTCCACCACGCAGCCGAGCCCAATTTTGGATCGCGGCGAAATGGTCGATGCCAGTCTTGGGAACTCGACCAGCGACGGATGACCTAGGCCGTCGCACGCCACCACGACTCGCGCTTTCACTACTGACCGACCGCCATCAGGTGCTGTCATCCGGACAAGGCGACAATTGTTCTCGGCTTTATGGAGCACGCGACACCGTGTGTCATCCACAAAGGTTGCTCCAACATCGACTGCTGCGTTGACTAACGCAGTATCGAGAACCGACCGCGAGATGCTCCGCCCTAGCGGAAGGGGAATCGCGACGCGATGTTTCCCCTGCACGACATCGAGACCATCGATGCGCGATGCCATGCATCCGTCGAGCGCTCCACCCAAGCCAACGGCTCGCAATGCAGAAATCGCTCTTTCGCTGAGGCATCCACCACAGACTTTCGGTCGCGGGAAAGACTTCGCCTCGACGAGGAGCGTTCGCACACCCTGCGAGGCGAGCAGGTAACTTGTCACCGCGCCCGCAAGGCCAGCGCCAATCACAAGTACGTCCCATACGTCGTGAGGGTCGAGTTCGTGAAGCGCAGCGGTCTTGGTCATTCCGACTTCGCCCAACGCATTAGGTACCGTTCGGGCCAGTGCTGATGGAAGCTGGCATCACCGAGCCCAGCCTGGGCAGCCAACGACTTCATTTCCGCAACCGTGTACGCTCCGCGAACGGATAGTGGCCCGTCGTAGTGGACGACCGGCGACCGAGATAGCAGTCGACAACCGACCTGCGCCAACCAATACCCAAGGCGAGAGCGTTTTAAATCGTCGACAACGACCGCATGCCTTGTTGCTCCGGCCATCTTGCCTAGCAAGTCGACCGCCTCGCATGGCGTCAGGTGATGGAGAAATAAGGTACACAAGATGATATCAAAATCGTTGGGCATGGGACCATTAATGACATCGTAGGCTCCAAATTGGCAATTGCCAACGCCATGTCGTTCTGCGGTCTGCATTGCCTGATGGACCGCCGTAGCACTAATGTCGCAACCTTGGCCGTCAATACGCACATCGGAATGCTGTGCGCAGTCTCGCTATTTGTATCAGCAGATCCCCGCCGCCGCAGGCGACATCGAGAATTCGAAAATGCTGGCGATTTCTCTCGATGGACAGCTTCCTTATTTCCTTCCACACGTAGTGCGAAGTGCGGCTCCAGGCGTTGATGCGGCGCAACCCTTTGAGAGCGCCAGCGTGTAGCGACTCGTCCAATTGCGGATCGTCCATCCACT
Organism: Lacipirellulaceae bacterium; assembly: GCA_963753855.1. Lineage (GTDB taxonomy): Bacteria > Planctomycetota > Planctomycetia > Pirellulales > Lacipirellulaceae > Aeoliella. The sequence continues at coordinate 234,165 of CAVWDV010000001.1, forward strand.
CGGGCTGTTGGTGGCGTTGGCGGACGTCCATGGAGTGGCGATCTACGAGATACTGGTGGAAAGGCGACTTGGTAGAGTATTCGTTGAGAAAGCCAAGTTGTCTACACCAGGGTAGCGATGCCCAGGAGCCACTGGTGGCACGTGGTTTAGGCCACAAAACATTGACTTGCGCGGGAGCCATCCGTTATCGTGAGGGTAAGGAGGTGTCGTCGTTCCCTTTCCTTTCATGTCGATGGGCCGAACTCGTCGATACCCGCCCCGCCCTCAATTCGTAGTGTCTCGAGTCGCGAAGATTGCTTCGGCGAGGGCACTGCCTATGGCCTGCCAACGTCGCGGCAAAACCTAACCAGAATCGCTCGAACAAACGGCCCAGGGTAACTCTGCAGCATGCGCTCCCATGATCTAGATCGGAAGTGTACACAGACTGGCGGTCGCGCTTGTCGTTCGCACGTAACGTGGTTGGCGTTGATGGCGATGTGGTGCGGAGTTACGGTTGTGGCGGAGGAAACGCCAGGTCCCAGCGCGGCTGGCGCACGCCCGCACGCGCCCCCACCGCGGCCATCGCTGGAGATTTATCGGCAGCAGGTGCAGCCACTGCTGGAAAAGTACTGCTACGATTGTCATGGTCGTGATGTCCAAGAGGCCGATGTTCGACTGGATGAACTGGACCCAGATATGATTGGCGGCGGCGATGCGGACCACTGGGATGCGGCGCTCGACATGATGAACTCTGGTTACATGCCGCCAGACGACGAGTTGCAACCTAGTGACTTTGAGCGGCAGCAGATCGTCGACTGGGTAACCGCGAGCCTCGATCTGGCAACGCAGTCGCGGACGGCGTCCCCCGAAAATGGCATTCGCCGCCTCACGCGCGAGCAGTACACGCATTCGCTGGCCGACTTACTCGGTTTGCCGATCGACTTTGGCAGGCATTTACCAAACGAGGCAAAATCGAAGGCGGGGTTTACGAACAGCAGCGATGCTCTGCTCACCTCCCCCCTACACGTCGAATATTTCCAGGCAATTGCCGACGCCGCGCTCTCGAAGGCGATTATCTCAGGCGACCGACCCGAGCCGAAACGCTACCGCGTCACGTTGGGGCGCAACGTGGGTCGCGGTCGGCATGCTGCGGTGATTGGCGGCTACCAGTCAGCACCCCTGCCGCGCGAGCATGTGCTTGTGGAAATACTCGGCGAAAGCGGGCAGCCACGCGTCGGGAAATCGGCAGAAGAAGAAGCTGAGCTTCGAGGCACCGAAGAAAATATTGGCATTGGGATGCGAGGGTCGAGTAGCGATCGTTATCGCATAGTCGACGATGGACTTGTCTTGTTTTCCGCAGTGCCCCATAAAGAACAAGCCCCGAAGTCATGGCAGGGACCATCGCCCAACATGAAACTATTGTTGCGGCAATGTTTCCCCAGCGAAGGCCCTTTCGTAGCGAGGGTGACGGCTTCGCTAGCGAGCAATGAAGATGGCAACTCGGCCGAAGGGCTTATCGAGCTCCGCACGCAGGAGCCAGTCGTGCAATTGGACGCCGACACCGGCAGCCCAGTCTTGCCGACAGATTCGATGGTTCTGCATGCGAAGCAATGCCGAAATCTAAGGCAACTAGTATTGCAGGGCGACTCGCTCGTGCCGCAAGATATTACCAAACGTGCTTTCGCAAAATTTGAATTGAATTTACCCGATGCGGGGCTCTATCAAATCGATATGGTGCATCCAGCAGCGTCGGCCGATGCGATGCCGTCCGTAACTCTACGCGTGGATGGCACCGCCCAGCACTTAAGGTTGGCGGCGAAGGACGCGGGGTTGGATGGCGTCGTCGTAACTCCCCTTGCCCATGCTCAGCTGGCTGCCGGCAAGCATGCACTGACCGTAGGCGGCAAATTCTTTGTAGGATTTCGGCAGATTGTGATTTCGCCGCTGCACGACGAGCACGCGATCAGCGTTGCCATTCGCCATGAACAGGCGCGCAATCGCATTGAGTTCGAAGATCGCACCGCCGCGCTACGGGCCTTTGTTGGTAACCGCACCGACGACGGAATGGAGTACGCCGAATTCGGTCGACCTGTTGAAGTAGTTGCTCGCTACAACAAGCCGGCAACGTACGAGTTCCGTGGCTATCTGGAGAATCTACCGATTCCGATTCTCGACGAGACCGAACGGGGCGAGCTCTCGAACATCATGATTTTGGGAGTATGGAACGACCATATGGTGAAGGAATCCGCCGATCGTGGTGTGCCGATTCTCATTCGATCCATCGAGTTCGAAGGTCCGAGCTATCCTGAATGGCCACCGGCGAGCCACACCCGCATCTTCTTCGATTCTCCGCTACGCGAGATCGATCGCAATGCCTATACGCGCACCGTGATCGAGCGATTCATGTCTCGCGCATTTCGACGCAAGGCGGAGCCGGCCGAGGTGGATCGCTACTTCAACTTCTGGTGCGCGCAATCGCGACGAATGCGATAGCTACATCGAAGGCGTAAGGGAGACGCTCGTCGCCGTGCTTTGCTCACCACACTTTCTTTACCTTGCCGCTCCCTACACAGTGCCGGTAGACGAATCGGTCTTAGCGGAGCGGTTGGCTTACTTCTTGTGGAACTCGCCGCCAGATGACCAGTTGTTGCAGCTAGCTCAGGTGGGTGACCTTCGAGCCCAATTGACACAGCAAATACGAAGTATGATTGCGGATCCACGGGTTGAGCGATTTGTCAACGTATTCAGCAGCGAGTGGTTGAGGTTGGACCGGCATGCAGCTATGGATGTGAACGTCGATGTTTACGCGGACTACACGCGGTTCGTGAAACGCGACATGAGGATCGAAACCCAGCAATTCGTACTTTATGTTCTACAGAAAAACCTGAGCCTGCTTAACTTCATTGATTCGGACTTTGCGCTGCTGAATCAAAATTTGGCGGAGTTTTACGGCGTTGCCGGCGTGGAAGGAAACCAGTTCCGTGCAGTGCCATTGACTCCAGAAATGCGTCGTGGAGGCTTGCTGTCGCAAGGGGCGTTCCTGTGCGGGCATTCCGATGGTACGCAGGCCCACCCCATAAAGCGGGCGGTGTGGCTTTGCGACAAGATCTTGGGCTCCCCCCCTCCTCCTCCACCGCCGAATGTGCCGGAATTGGATCCCGAAACTCCGGGCTTCGATAAACTGACGCTCAAGGAGCAGTTAGAACTCCATCGCAGTAAACCATCATGCGTCGACTGTCACCGAAGGATCGACCCGTACGGTGTCGTGTTTGAGAATTACGATGCGGTGGGACGGTACCGTACGGTTGCCAAAGGCCGACCAATTGACGCCACTTCGCAGCTTCCCAATGGGCGGGTGGTCGACGGCCCCGACGAACTCAAGGCGTACTTACTGGAGCACCAACGGGAAGTTGTAACCCGGTCGGTCGTAGAGCATTTGTTTGCGTATGCCGTCGGTCGGAATGTCTCCTTTCACGACGAAGACGAGATCGACCGCATTGTTGCCCAAGTGGTTGCCGACGACTATCGTTTGCAAACTGCCATTATCGCCATCGTCGAAAGCTCGGCATTCACGGGAGTGCCGGCTCAGTAGTTGTCGCCTCGCAAGCTAGAGAATTACCATGAATGGACGGACTTGGCGAATAGACCGCCGAACTTTGTTGCGCGGTGCAGGCGTGGCATGTGCCTTGCCCTACCTGGAAGCGATGTCTCTTGGGGCGGATATCAGTTCGGACGTTCCAAAGCGGCTGTGCTATGTGTACTTTCCGAACGGGGCGAGCTTGCCACCCGAATCGAACCCCGCGCACCAGGACTGGAGTTGGTTTCCGCTTGGTGAGGGCGCCGACTATCGGACGACCAACGTACTAGAGCCTTTGGGGGCGTTTCGCGACAAGTTGTCGGTTCTCGGCGGCCTGAGTCATCCCAGTAGTCGCCGCGTCCTTGGTCACTTGGCCGGCGACACATGGCTAACCGGGGGCGACCTCCGCGGATCGACTTACCAAAACCAAATATCAGTTGACCAGGTAGCAGCGCGGCGTCTTGCCCCGCACACGCGATATCCGTCGCTGGTGCTATCGACCGATGGCGGAATTGGCTATAAGTCTCGCGTGTCGACGTTGTCGTTTGGGGACGGTGGCCGCCCCATCCCGGCCGAGAACCGCCAGCGGCAGATTTTCGAGCGCTACTTTTCTACTAATGCCGGTGCGAACAGTGGCGAGCGACGCACGAAGCTCGCGAGGCGGAAGAAGATTGTCGACCTCGTGATGAAAGATACCGCCGATTTGGAGCGGCGATTGGGGAAATCGGATCGCCAACGGATGGACGAGTACCTTACGTCGCTGAGTTCTGTCGAGCAGCAAATCCGTCGGAACGAGCAGTGGCTCGATGTTCCCATGCCGGATGTCGACGCCGAGCGAATCGACTTCGACTCCAACCCAGCCGTCGATCCTGCCGCCTATTTGCGAACAATGTTTGACTTGATGGTGCTGGCGATCCAAACCGACATGACGCGCGTGCTCACTTACATGATGGCTCGTGAAGATGGCATGGGATTTGGGGAAAATTTCCCTAAGCTTGCGCTCGGTATAAAGAAAGGGCATCACGCGATTAGTCACGACTTAACGGATGGCCACTGGGAAGAGTGGGGGCAATACGACCGGTGGCTCACGGAGCAGTTTGCTTACTTCTTGAACCGGCTGCATGAACTGCGAGATGCACAAGGATCGCTGCTCGACAATACTCTGGTCCTGTACGGCAGCGCATGCAGTACTACGCACAATGCGGTGAACTACCCACTGGTGCTGGCGGGCGGAGCAGGCCTGGGGCTTCAGCATGGACGCTATCTGAAGACTGCCAGCGAAGCACCTTTGGCGAACCTGTTTGTCAGCATGCTGCAGGCAGTGGGTATCGAAACCGATGAGTTTGCCGATAGTACCGGGCCGTTCTCCAACAGCGGACCGCGCCTGTTCACCTGATCGTAGGCAAGGGACGCCTGTTGTCGTCGAAGCGACGTGCCTCGTCGGCAGCAAAAGGCTTCATTCGGTAGCGCGTTAGTGCTGCGACTCAACGGTACGCTGCGACTGTTCGCCCAAGCCTTCGATGGCAAGCCGCATCTGCTGGCCCGGCTTCAGGTAGACCGGCGGGTCTTGTCCCAAGCCTACCCCGGGTGGTGTGCCCGTGGAGATAATGTCGCCAGGATGCAGCGACATGAACTGGCTCAAGTAACTCACAAGCGTTGCGACTCCGAACACCATGGTACGTGTATTGCCATGCTGGTAACGATGCCCGTCGACTTCCAGCCACATCCCAAGCTGTTGCGGATCGGGCACTTCATCTGCGGTTACCAGGTACGGGCCGATCGGAGCAAAGGTGTCGCAGCTCTTGCCTTTCACCCACTGGCCGCTCCGCTCCAGTTGGAATTCGCGCTCCGAGAGATCGTTCACCACGCAGTAACCGGCCACGTGGCGCATGGCGTCCGTCTCGCTCACGTACTTGGCTTTGGTCCCAATCACAACACCAAGTTCCACTTCCCAATCGGTTTTTTGGGAATTTCTGGGGATTTCCACATCGTCGTTTGGGCCCACGATCGCGCTGGTTGCTTTCATGAACAGTACCGGCTCGTCGGGTACTGCCATACCGGACTCTGCGGCATGGTCCGAGTAGTTCAGGCCGATGCACATGAACTTTCCGACGCCAGCGACGCAAGGACCCAGGCGAACTGGTTGATCGACAATAGGTAGCGTATTGGTGTTGGACTGCTGTAGTTGCTCGAGTGATCTTACGGCGAGCACGTCGCCAGCGATGTCGTCGACAACTCCTGCCAACGAGCGGATGGTGCCATCGATGTGCAACAAACCAGGCTGTTCGTTCCCCGGCGGGCCATATCGAAGTAGTCGCATTGTCTCGTACTCGTGTGGTGTTAGTTTGCGTAGTCAGATGCACCAGCCACCGTCGATCACATGAATCGCACCTGTGGTATAAGCGGATTCGTCCGACGCCAGATAAACGGCCAGAGCCGCAACCTCTTCCGGCGTGCCAATTCTTCCCATTGGTTGCCTGGCGACAAACGCTTCGCGCACTTCGTCGTAATCTCCCTGGGCACGAATTCGTTCATCCAACGATGGCGACTGCACCGTGCCAGGGCAAATTGCATTGGCGCGTATGCCCTGGGCGACGAACTCAGCGGCGATCGATTTGGTAAGGCCAATCACGGCTGCCTTGGTCGTGCCATACGCAAACCGATTGGGAGCCCCAGTGACACTAGAAAGGACCGACGACATATTCACCAAGGTTCCACCCCCTGAGGCCAACATCGCCGGGAGAAAGGCCCGCGCCATGCGGTACATGGAGGTGACGTTCAGGTCGAGTGATCGTTGCCAGTCGTCCGGCGTGCATTCGAGGATGGAACCCTGATGTACCCACCCCGCGCAATTGAACAGCACATTAACGCCTGTCTGCTCAAGCGCTAACTTCTCAATGGCTGCTGGATCACAAACATCGAGCGTCGCAATTTCGATTTGCGGCACCTCCTGCTGCAGCTGCGCGAGTGTTGCATTGTTCACGTCGGTAGCCAGCACATCGGCACCTTCGCGGGCAAACGCTAAGACGCTGGCCTTGCCGATGCCCTGCCCTGCGGCTGTGGCAAGAATGCGTTTTCCCTCAAGTCGTTTTGTCATGGCGTGTTCATGAGTGGTGGGTAATCGGGTGACACCAACTTGACTAGGCCCCAAGTCTTGCCTGCCAGACGGGGCCGTCCGGAAAGCGGAAATGATCGAGCGTCGATTGCTTGATCTCAGCACTGTAGCCGGCACCGGTGGGTGGCAGATAGTGTCCCTGGCGAACCACAACCGGGTATACAAAGTGCTCGTGCAAATGATCCACGTATTCGGCAACGCGTTGATCGAGCGATGCGCCAATGCGTATATAATCGATCATTACAAGATGACTCACGTACTCACACAGTCCGACACCGCCGGCATGTGGACACACCGGGAGGCCGAACTTCTTGGCCAGCAGTTGCACCGCGAGCACTTCGTTGACACTGCCAAGCCGGCAGCTATCAATTTGGCAAAACGAAATCGCCCCAAGTTGCATCAACTGCTTAAAAACGACACGATTCTGGCACTGTTCGCCCGTTGCAACCCCAACGGGGGCAATTGCGCGGGCGATCTCGGCGTGCCCAACGGCGTCGTCCGGCGAGGTTGGCTCTTCGACCCACCATAGATCGAACTCCGCAAGCGCCCGCACCCAATCGATGGCCTCCGCCACCTCCCAGCGTTGGTTCGCATCAACCATGAGTTTACGATCGGGCCCGATTTCCTCTCGGATGATGGCCGCGCGACGCCGGTCGTCTTCCAGATTGGCACCCACCTTCAACTTGAAATGATCCCAACCCTCCGCAACTGCGGTTCGGCAAAGCTGTCGAATCTGCACGTCGGAGTAACCGAGCCAACCGGCGGAGGTGGTGTAAGCCGGGAAGCCTGTTGCTCGCATTTGAGCTTCGCGCTGCAGTTTGCTTTCCTCATTCGCTTCGACAATGGCCAGCGCTTCCCGCTTGGTGAGCGCATTGTCCAGGTAGCGAAAATCGACGCAGTCGACGAGTTCACGCGGCGGGAGGTCGCAAACCAACTTCCAAAGCGGTTTGCCTTCGACTCGCGCCCACAAGTCCCATACGGCGTTAAGTAGCGCCGCGGTGGCCAAGTGAACGACTCCCTTTTCGGGGCCAAGCCATCGCAGCTGCGAATCGTTGGTTACCTCACGCCATGTTTCCGCAAAATGACGAACCAAGTCGCCTAGGCGGTGTCCGACGACGTGGTCGCATAATGTCTCGACGACCGCAACGCAGATGTCGGTCCCCCGGCCAAGCGTAAACGTTAATCCAAAGCCATTGAGATTCGGCTTGTTCGTTCTTAGCGCCAAGTAGGCGGCGGAGTAATCCGGATCGGTATGCATGGCGTCCGAGCCGTGCGATTCGTCTGAGGTGGGAAAGCGGAGATCGACGACCTCGTAGCCGGTAATTGTGACGTCGTCTATCATCGCGGCATGCTGAGATGTATACGTCTTAAGTTAAGGTCTAGCCGAGTAGTGCCCGCACGGGTGCTTTACTGTTCGCTGGCGTTACATCAACCAGTTCACGCGCCCGCTGGTGCCCACCGAGTGTTGACCAAGAATCCATAGATGGCGACAAACACAAAGCACGTCAAAGGGAGCAGGAAAGATGCACGGATTGCAGTAGTAGGGTCGCCAAAATAGCTGCTTCCCCAGTCGATGACGTAGCCTTGCAGTGGCGGCATCAGGGCCCCTCCCACAATGGCGAAGATCAATCCCGCCGAACCAAGCTTGGCATCGTCGACCGTAAGGCCATCCAGTGCGATACCGTAGATCGTTGGGAACATGGCCGCCATGCAGACGGAAACGCAGACCAAGCTGAGGATACCCACAGCGGCAGGCAGTACCACCGCACCGAAGCTGAAGACAATCCCGCCAATGGCAAGCAGCGCCAGCAGCAACCCGGGGCGGACGTAGCCCAGTACGTAAGTCCAGACGAAACGGCTGCACAGGAACAACACCATGGCGGCGATGTTGTACCACTGAGCGGTGGGAGCGCTAATGCCAACGACATTCATGCCGTACTCGATGATATTGGTCCAGCACATGATCTGTGCGCCGACGTAGAGCCCTTGCGCCAAGACGCCACCGATATATTTGAACGATGCCAGATTCGCGAGCGTCTCCGTAAGGCGGATAGGTTCTTCGGTGTGCCCTGTATGTGGCATGGGTGAAAAAATGAACGTGAGCATCACGGCAAGTACCACCACCGCAATCGCGATGTAGGGCACGCGGATCACCCCCAGGTCGTGGGTCTTAAGCGCTGCGTATTCTTCCGGTTGATTGACCGAGAAGCTCTGCATCGCGTCGGCGACGTTCTTGCCGATCTCGCCAGGCGATAGTTTCTGCTGCTTGTATTCGGGGTGGGCAGCAATGTGTTCTTCGCGGAACTCGTTGACTTTCAGGTTCGGTAGCACGATCACTGCGGCGACGAACATACCGGTGAGCGAACCGACCGGATTGAACGCCTGCGCCAAATTGAGCCGCCTGGTGGCGGTTCGCAAGTCACCCATCGATAGGATGTACGGATTCGCGGACGTCTCTAGGAACGCCAGCCCAAAAGTGATGATGTAGAAACAACCAAGGAACAGCCAGTATTGCTGACTTATACTAGCAGGAATAAAGAGCAGTGCACCGATGGCGTACAACGCCAACCCTATGACAATGCCCGCCTTAAAGGAGATCTTGCGAATGACCAACGCTGCCGGAATGGCCATGGTTGCGTACCCACCATAGAAGGCGAATTGCACCAAGTTGCCTTGCCAGGCGGGCAGTTGGAATATCTGCTGAAACGACTTGACCATGGGATTCGTCACATCGTTCGCAAATCCCCATAGGGCGAATAACGACGTCACCAGAAGAAAGGGATAGAAAATCTCCTTCGTTAGTATCTCCGGTCGCGTAGATTCGGTAGTTGGAGCACTGTAGGGATCTTCTGAGTCTAATGGGTCGGTGGAGTCGGCCAACTTGGTCACCTTCAGAAAAGAGAACTAGATCAGAAAACATTGGCGTCGGGAACGTATTCCGGCGAGCGAGCCGCCAATGCTCGTACCGCGAAGAGTGTACCACACCCGGCAATAGAGAATCAATTCTTGCTCTAGCGGACGTTCACGACGCTACCGTACCTTGAAGCCGAGCGGTTGTCGCGGTGCGGCGGGAAAGTTGCGACGGCATGTCGCAGGCATATGCCAAGCTGTCGAACAGCCCTATCGCGATTCAATGGAAAATACACCAAGAGCCACTTCCTCGGAGGCTCTCTTGCCCTTGCGAAGCGCGTTCTTAGGCCGCCGTTTAATCGACCATCGAAGTCTTGGGACTGGGTTTCGTCTGGCTTCAACCAACGATTGCAGTTTCGCTCCGCATACCTTTGCCACGGCCGTCGTGCTGGTCTAAGGCTACCCATCGGGTCGCGAGTTTGCGCAATGCTAGACGCAATCGTTCGGAACCTCTAGGGGAAGACAATCGATCCCGCCCCCGATGCATCTTGACGGTCGAGGTATCGGAAGAAGAAGTCGAAGGACACGGCGTTGCTGATGTATCGCGTAAGCGCCTCATCTTCCGACTCTTGCATGATCAACACATCCTCGGATTGTACTAAGAGGTTCTGCCGTGGATCGCGCATTGCTTCGTTCAAATCGATGCGAATTACCACCTGCGATCCGCCTGGCGTCTTGCGAATCACGGAAACGAGACTTGGCGAGGGAACACCAATGCCGGTACTTAAGAACGATCCGTTCAAGTTGCTCGTGCTTAGGCCGCCGCTCACTACGGGCGCTCGAGCCTTGAGCAACGCTTCGAGTATCGAGAGGTCACGGTCGAAGGGCAGCTGAAACTCACCGGAGGGAATCAGACCTCCTGTGTAGTAAAGTTCTGGCTCCCGCGCTTGTACGGTAACGATGTCCCCTGTTTTCAAAATGATGTGATCGGGGTTAATTCGACTTGGCATGCCAGGAGTAACTTCGAGTGGAATTCGTACGACATCGCCACCGTTGAGTTGGGGGTCGCAAGGAAACTCGTAGTTGTCTGGCTGTTGGGTCCGCTCTTCGCGATTCTTGCGACCATGCCGGTAAATCACAATTTCTTGCACCGCATCGGGCCCTGGCAAACCACCGGTCCGCGCTAAGGCGTTCAGCACATCGTTTTCGTAGGCAGGAAGTTCAACCACTTGGCCCGTGGCGCTGCTACCGCTACTGATGGTAGTCGACGACCCGAACCCAATCAGGCCCTGGTTGCTAAACGAGACCGATGATTGCGCGGCATCTTCGCGGACTACCAGTACCCGTTCGTAGCGAGGCCGCAGCAAGGTAACAATAATGCGGTAATCTTCCTCGCGAATGATTTCTTTCCGCAAGTACGCCTCGATGACCTTCTGCTCGGCTTGCTCGATGGTCAGGCCGTCGACGTTCACTTCGCCCAAGAAGGGCAACGACAAGGTGCCGTCACTTCGCACGGGAAAGGGATAACCAATCGTCCGCCGAAAGTCCGCCCTCGGATCGCCACCCCAGGTTCCAGAACTTGCGGGGCGGCACGACTGGCGGTTCGCCCGTTCCCCCGCCAAACACAAATTCGGCGAACCCTTCGCGGAAGCCCCATTCGTAGGCCGCACTGACATCCGCGATGCCAGCCTCACGCCACGCCTGCTGAGCCCACGAAAAATACAGATCGCGGCTCCGCTGAGCGTCGGTTTTCCAGTCGAATAGCCCTGGCTCGATGAAGACCGTGCGTTGCACGTTTTGGCAAACCGTGCATCCCGTGCCGGCAGCCAAGAGCAGGATCGAAGAGAAAGTCCAACGGAGCATAACAGAGTAGGCGCAGATCGATTTGCTAGCGACCGCGCGTACCGCGGTCATCCAGCAGGAATGCCCCCCTGCTACAGGTCGTATCGGCCATAGCAATGGTGCCGATTAGCTAAAATTGCCGGGTTTCGTCCCACACCCCCGCACTGACAGGATTGGTAGCCCGTGGGAGTCGCGTTAATTCTCTTGGAATGCTGGTTGTGTCGGTCGGAAAGTGCTATTAAACTCGGACAAGTGGATAGCTGAGGAAGAAAATTGCTCCGGCAGGGCTGCCGACGGGAACAGGCGTTCCAGTCACAAGAGTTGAAGGGGGATGGATGCAAGCCATGCTAATTATCTTGAATCGGAGCGCGCTGGTTGCCTTGCTCATCGTTGGCAGCATTGCTGTCGCTTCGTCTTCGGCCATGGAGACGCTGGTCGTCACCGGTGGATTCGAAGAGCGACCCGCGGATCCGAAATTTGAAGTGGGTGCCTTGGCGGGGCAGAATAGCTGGCTCCAGACTGGCGGCAGCGACAGCACGGCTGCGGTCATGGCGATCACAGGGGGCCAGGCCGTCCAAATCGACCACAACACACAGGATCGCCGCTGGGCAGTGCTGCCCAGCGGCTCCTATCCCACAGGTCGCTACGTGACCATCACCTGGGACATGGCCGTCAACGTAACGCAGGAGCCGGGCGTGCTCGGCCCCTTTTTTGGCGTCGAGGCCTATGGTGCCGACGGCAATTACACCGTGCTTGGGTCGCTGGGTGTCGATGCCACCTCGGGCGAAGTGCTCATCCAACAGGCTGCCACGGGATATTTCGTCGCACCGGGACCGATTGTCGACGACGGAGTATGGAATCATTTCGCCATCGAACTGGACTACCTCGACGACAAGTACCGTACCTACCTCAATGGCAACTTACTTGCGACAACGACTTTCGTCGACGACGACAAGAACGAACTCGATACGTTTTCCGACGCCGATATCTCGACGCTGGCCGTAGCTGCATCGGGCGGCCGAGGCCAACCTGGTACGGATACGGCGTGGCTTGATAACTTTCTCGTCCTCGACGGCATCGCTGGCGACTTTAGTTCCGACGGCAACTTGGGTCTCGCGGACTACACGGTGTGGCGGGACGCCCTGGGGAGTACCGGTTTCGCTCCGCCTGCCGACGGCACCGGCAATGGCGTTGTCGACGCAGCGGACTACCAGGTTTGGAAAGCCAACTTCGGCCGCAACAACGCGCTAATGGCGCCACTGATATCACCGGCCGCGGTGCCCGAGCCTGCAACAGCGATGATCGCTGGCGTCGTGGCGACACTGTTTGCCGCCCGCCGCCGCCGATAGCCAAGTCACTGGGCAGATTGCGCCGGACAGCGGCGGCTGTGAAGGCGCCGGCCACTCCACACCAGCCCGACTAGAGCGGCAACCAGGCCCCCCAGCAACAGGGGCGAGGCTTCGGGAATCGCCGAGACGTACGTCAGAGGCGATCCGGTAAAACTAAAATTGGCTTGGCCAATATCTCCAGCCGGAAAACCGCTACCGTAGCCCTCGTTCGACGCATATCCTAAGTTGCCAATGCCTCCGAACGGATCGATGTAGGTGGCCAGGAATTCAAAGGAGTCCCCGCTGTTGGGACTTAGCCCAATATCCGCCAAGTCGAAGGTGAAGCTAAAACTCGAATCCGTCGTGTTCGCCGGATTCCCCACCCCCGCTACATATCCAAGGCCATTATTGCCAACAGCGCCGCTGGGTGGTATCGACCACAGGCCGCCAAACTCCGTGTTGATGGCAATGGCATAGTCCGCTTCGAAGCCCGAGGAAAAAGTGAGGGAACGACCCGTACCCGCTTCCATGTACGAGATGCCAGATCGAAGGGTGTCCCCACGGTCGTTGACGTTGGAGTCGATGGAGCTTCGTCCCCCAGCGACGGTATCGAGGTACAGCACCATGACCTTATCAAAGTTACCACTCCCTTTGGTAAAGTCGACGGTTACCGTACTGCCATCATCCGACCAGCTCATTTGCGAGCCACCCAAGGCCCCGCCGAAACTGCTAGTCCCTGAGCCGGTGTAAAGAGTAGCCCACGAGCTATTCGCCCCCCAACCGCCTGCCATGACGACGATCATTGCCAACCACCGCGAGGAAGAAACCCACATTGCCGCCACCTCAAATTGAAGAAGAGTTGCCGTTCACCGCTCGGAGCTACTCCAAAAGGACCTCCTACACTTTAATAGACGCCTATTGGACTGTTTTGGTATCGAAAACTTGCCGTCCGGCGGTAAACCGCATTTCTTGCGGGCGGAGGGTTGGACTCACGGCGATATCCAATCGACGAAGATGGCGAAGGCTCCAGCAGTCCATCGGCCGACTGGCTCCCTACCGGCCGGGTGTGGCAACCGCCGACCAACGCTTTGCTGCCAGGCGCGTGGTGCCTGCTCCGCCTAATTAAGGCGACCTGCCACATGCCGGGCCAGCACTCTGACTTCAGCCCATACCATTGCATTTGGGTTCGACGTGACTCAGGCGTGGTATCGCCATGGGACAGGTAGCCGCATCCGCGTGATAAAATTGGCAGCCGTGCCGTCGGCATCGATGGCTGTGGCAAATGGTATCCAAAGCGATATTTGTCGGCTATAAATGTGCGTTTGAGGCTGCGTCCATTTCTGCCGCGGAGTTCACACGTCCTTGGCCATAAAGTAACGACACATGAGCAAACGTACAAAGCATCAAGGTGCTAAATCGAGCCACGCTCCCGCGCCTCGTCACGAGAAGTCGCAGTTTCACAAGGACTGGCGGACGTGGGCAGTCGTTGGCCTGATGTTAGCGGCGATGTTCGCCTACGTGATGTCGGACGACGAGGCACTTGTCCCAGGCGAGAACGGAGACGAGCCCGTAGTTCCTGCCGCGGTGGAGTGAACCCTAACCGGGCGCACGCACGTGGCAGTTCTAGCGCGTGGCTCGGGCAGCCAACTAGCGTCAGCTGGAAGCCCTCGCGGTCGTCGATGAACCTACGCTGTCCTACCAACAAGGCAAACCGCTCGCTGAGCGGAAAGTAGTAAGTCGGCGAAGCTATGCCGGCCTTCATGCGGCTTGCCAAGACGACATGCGCTTGTTTCAGGCCGTTCGCAATGGCGACCCTCTGCTGCGCGGCTTCCACAGCCGCGACGTGCGGCGGCTGATGTGGCTCGACGAAAAATAGCCGTCTCTCTTGCAACGGCTCACGGCCCGGGTTGGCCGCTGTTCACACGGCTCCACGTCCGCGGCCCTGATCGCCACAATACTCCCCGCCGTAGGTGGCGGATCACCTAGGCGCGGCCAAAAGCTGCTCGGCGCCGTTGTCCAATGGCATTATAATGCGTTTGTGGACTTCTAATGCGTTTGAGCAAGACTGGCAAAGAAATATGTGCGCCCTCATACGAAGTAAGACACTAACCGCGTAGTCGAATCAACCATGCATCGAATCGTTTTAATTGCTGTTGTATTCACTGCTCGTACGGCATGCGGCGATGGCTTTGCGAGTTTCAACGAGCAGATCCGCCCGATTCTTTCGAACAATTGTTTTGCCTGTCACGGGCCGGATGAAGAAGAGCGGCAAGCCGATCTAAGGCTCGATGTAGCGGGAAACGCGCCACTCGACGAAGTGCTTGCTCGGATAACGACAGCGGATCCGGATTTGATCATGCCTCCGGCCGATTCGCATAAGGTTCTTGCGGCCGCGCAGGTGGAGGTCTTGAAACAATGGATCACCGCCGGGGCCCCTTACGAGCAGCATTGGTCCTTCGTAGCGCCGCGAATTCGAAGCCCCACCGATGGCCGACGTACGGTGGAGTCGCCAGGCGATTGATCAATTTGTTGCCGAGAAGTGGCTAAAGTCGGGACTTAGGGGAAACCCTCGGGCAGATGAGCGCACCCTGATCCGCCGAGTGACATTCGACCTCACTGGCCTGCCGCCCACACGTGAAGAAATTCAAGAGTTTCTAGAAGACTCATCCGAGGACGCCTACGAGCACCTTGTCGAACGCTTGTTGGCTACGCCTGCCTACGGCGAGCACATGGCTAGATACTGGCTCGATTTGGTTCGCTTTTCCGATACGAACGGGTTGCATCACGACCACTTACGCGACATGACTCCCTACCGCGACTGGGTGATTCGTTCGTTCAACAACAACCTGCCTTTCGATCAGTTCATTGTGTTTCAGCTTGCTGGTGACCTGCTGGATAGGCCTAGCATCGACCAGCAGATTGCTTCAGGTTTCAACCGCTTGCATCTAATTATTGATCGCGGCACGGCGCTACCTGAAGAGAGCTTTCATCGCAACGTAGTGGATCGTGTTTCCGCAGTCGGCACGGCATTCTTGGGGCTTACTTTGGAGTGTGCCGTCTGCCATGACCATAAGTACGACCCGATAGCACAACGAGACTTTTATCAACTGTACGCTTTTTTCAACAACTTCGATGGCGAGCCAGAGACGGGAGGGCGAGGCTCACTAGATTTTAAACGCGGCCTGCAGCCGCCGTATATCGAACTGCCTACCCCGCAGCAAAGCCAGGCGCTGGAGCAGCTTGACCATGAGATCGGTGAAATCTCGGCCGCCTTGGCCGAGATCGACGATACGACAACCGCTGGCAACGACTCAGCGCCACAAAAGCAGCAAGAGCAGAAGGGCAAAAGCAAAACGCCGGAGGAACCGTCCGATACGTTGTCCATGGAATTGAGGGCGAAGCAAGATGCGCGATCGGCGCTGATCACTACCATCCCCGCCGCCATGATTATGAAGGAGCGAGCGGAGGTTCGGCCGGCGCATATTCTTGTTCGGGGTGAATATGACCATCCGGGCGATCCGGTCGAACGCGATACTCCCCGTTTTCTTCCACCTCTGCAGCCTGCAGGCGCGACGCCGTCGCGACTCGACTTGGCAACATGGCTGGTCGATCCATCTCACCCGTTGACGGCTCGGGTTACTGTCAATCGATTTTGGCAGCAGCTGTTTGGCGTCGGGTTGGTGAGGACCTCCGAGGACTTCGGTGCGCAAGGCGAAGCCCCAAGCCACCCGAAATTATTGGACTATCTCACAGTCCAGTTTGTCGATTCTAGTTGGAATGTTAAGGAACTCATGCGTTCGATCGTTCTTTCAGAAACCTACCGGCAGTCGTCCCATGCCAGCGAGGAGCGGTACCGTAATGATCCTGCGCAATCGATTGTTGGCACGAGGGTCCCGTTTTCGGCTCGACGCGGAGATGGTTCGCGACCAGATGCTTGCGGTGAGCGGTTTGCTAAATACCAAGATGTATGGCCGAAGTGTAAAGCCGCCGCAGCCGCTAGGCCTTTGGAAGACGGTAACGATGCCTAGCTCCTACCCAAACGAGTTCATGCCGGACACGGACAGCAATATTTATCGCCGCAGTCTGTATACGTTTTGGAAGCGTGGACTTCCGCCACCACAGATGACAATCTTTGACGCCCCGACGTGCGAGAGTTGTACGGCTCGTCGTGAACGAACCAACACTCCGTTACAAGCATTGGTATTGATGAACGAGGAGCAGTACTTTGCCGCTGCGATGCACTACACAGCGAAGCTGCTTGCTTCCAACGCGGTATCCGAGCGGGATAAACTAATGGTCGCCTACGAGGATATTACGTCGCAGCGGCCAAGCGAAACGGAGCTACTCACCATGATCGACGCGTGGCACGACTTTCGGGAACAATACGTCGTCGATCCTGGTAACGCAGAAAAACTCTGCGCTTCGAGCAACGATGAGGATGTCCGAGCAATCGCCGATCCGGAGCAGCGGGCTGAGTTTGCGGCTTGGACCCTGCTTGTCCACTCCATGTTGAACCTCGATGCCGTCAAGACACGGGAATAGGGCGTACTTCATTCTAGGTGATGTGACCTATGGATTCTTTCGACGATTTCAACCGGTTCCAAAGTCGGCGGCAGTTCCTGCGACATTCGGCCATGGGCTTGGGAACTGCGGCGCTGGGATCGGTGGTGTGCCAATCGCAAGCTGCCCAACACGGCATGGGGCTGCATTTCGCGCCGAAGGCGAAGCGAGTTATCTTCCTGTTCATGGCAGGCGCGCCCAGTCAAATTGATTTGTTTGACTACAAACCGGATCTGGCTAAGCAATTCAACCAGCCGTTACCTGCGAGCGTTAGCAGAGGGCAACGCGTTACGGCGATGACACGCGGAAAAGAGCAACTCGTCGCGCCGTCTATGTTCGGGTTCACTCGGCAAGGCAGCAACGGAATCTACATGAGCGAGTTGTTGCCGCACTTGTCTACGGTTGTTGATGACCTGTGCATTATAAAGTCGCTCCATACCGACGCAATTAATCATGATCCGGGTAAGACCCTGATTTGTACCGGGTCGCAAATACCCGGCAAAGCCAGCCTGGGGGCATGGTTGAGCTACGGGCTAGGAAGGTTGAATCAGAATCTTCCGGACTTCGTGGTCATGAGTTCCGCGTTCTGGAGTGGAGATGCTGCCAATGTGCAAGCGCTCTACAGTCGCCTTTGGGGGGCGGGCTTCTTACCCTCCAAGCACCAGGGGGTGTCATTTCAACCAGCGGGCGACCCGGTCCTATTTCTCTCGAATCCTGCTGGCGTCAGTCGCGGCACCAGGCGGAGCATGCTTGATTTCGTCAACGCACTGAATCACCAGCAGTTGAGCCAGGTTGGTGATCCGGAGATTCAAACGACCATTGCTCAACAAGAGATGGCCTTTCGCATGCAAGTATCGGTGCCCCAGCTAACGGATTTGGCCGAGGAGTCTCAATACACGCTGGAGATGTACGGTCCGGAGGTACAAAAGAGCGGGTCTTTTGCCCGCAATTGCCTGCTTGCTCGGCGAATGATTGAGCGCGACGTGCGATTCGTTCAACTGTTCCATCGGGGTTGGGATCACCATGTAGGACTCCCCAAAAAGCTTAAGGGCCAAGCTTACGACGTCGATCAACCGTCGGCCGCGCTGCTCAAGGATCTCAAGCAACGTGGCCTCTTGGACGACACACTAATCGTGTTCGCTGGAGAGTTCGGCCGTACGACTTACTGCCAGGGAACGCTCAGAAGAAATGAATATGGTCGCGATCACCATCCGCGCTGTTTCAGCATTTGGATGGCCGGTGGCGGCATACGTGGCGGCATCACGCATGGCGAAACCGACGACTTCAGCTACAACATTACCAAGGACCCAGTGCATGTTCGTGATCTGAACGCGACGATTCTCCATCAACTGGGTATCGATCATAATCGGCTATCATTTCCCCATCTTGGCCTTGATCAAAAACTGACCGGGGTCGAAGAGGCACACATTGTCGAGCAAATACTAACCTAACCTGCGCCCGATGCCGTCGCTGCACTTGCAGGCGAATTCCAGGTGATGCTTGTGTTGGCACGTGCGGTTTGGGACTTACGCGACGCAGCCTTGGTCGGTGGTTTCTGAAGCCGCGGGCGACACTGGTTGGCTACCGCAATGTCGGTTACAAATACACCGGTGATGAAGTTGCAGTTGTTACAGAAACGGTCGATGAAATGAGCACACCCCAACCTTCCGCAATTGGTCTCGCTCCCTCTTTTGGATTCGGGGACCGTTTGGGATTGGCGACCCCCGGCCATGTGGCGGCGATACGCCAATCGGGTCGTGGGATTATCCCGATTTTTGCCCAGCAGTCCATCCGCGAAATGGAACGAACGAGCCGCACACCCGAGGGGGTGATGAGCGATGCCATGGCGGCTTTGAACGCGTGCGAGTGGAGCGATCCCCACGGAGCCGACGCCGATCATCTGAAGACACCCGATAACGTCGATGTCACGGCGGCAGCCGGTTTCACGTTCTTTACTATCGATCCGTCGGGCCATGTCGACCAAAACGCAGACAACTACGACGCTGCGACCGTCGAGGAGAAGTTAGCGAACGTGCGGGAAGCGGTCATATGGATAGATAAGTACATTGGCAAGACCGAAAAACTGCCCAATGGCAGGCGCATCGAATTCGATACGCTTTCCGTCCACCGAGCGGCAGTAAAATATGGCCTCGCCATCCAAGCAGCGCTTTCGCTTGCCGATTACATCGCGCAAGTTCAGGAGCGGGCAGGCCGCTCCTATGAAATTGAGCTTAGTGTCGATGAGACGGAGCAACCGACAACACTCATTGAGCACTACATTATCGCCGAACAGTGTTTGCAACATGGTATGCGGCTCGTGTCTCTGGCTCCACGGTTCATCGGCGATTTTGAGAAGGGCGTCGATTTTATCGGCAACCTCCAAGAGCTGGAAGTTTCGCTGCATGACCACGCAGCCATTGCCTCGCACTTGGGGCCCTACAAACTGAGCCTGCATTCGGGGTCCGACAAGCTTGCCATGTACCGCGCCCTGGCAGCAGCCACGCAAGGGCGATTTCACGTAAAGACTGCAGGCACCTCCTACTTAGAAGCTTTGCGGGTTGTCGCTCTTGAGCAACCATCGCTGTTTCGCGAAATCTGCGAATTTTCCCGTGAGCACTACGAGGTCGATCGGGCGACCTACCATGTGCATGCGACGCTGGAGAAAACGCCCCCACCGGCGGAGATTTTCGACGATCAAAAGCTCCAAGATGTATACCTCGAACGGTGGGAGAATGTGCCTGCCGACCGAGGCTTCATCGAACCAGGGCGGCAAATTCTGCATTGTACCTTCGGGTCGGTCTCGACCCACGAGCGTCTTGGGCCGGCATTGCGCGAGTGCCTAGAAAGCCACCAGGATACCTACACCGAGGTGCTAGCCGAGCACTTTAGCCGTCACTTGAGGGCGTTGGCGCTATTGGAATGATAGACCGCATCGACATCAGCGCGGGGCCTCCACCTGCAAGATCGCCAAAGCTTCCATCGGTGATCTTTGGCTCCAGTGCCCTTGGCAACCTGTATGAAGCGCCGAGTGACGAGCGAAAGTTGGCGATTTCCGCGGCCTGGATGATGCATGGAGAGTCGCCCGTGTTGATTGACTCGGCGGGAAAATACGGCGCCGGACTTGCCCTGGAGTGCATCGGAAACAACCTTCGCAAGTTGGGCGTCGCAGCCGAGTCCGTTGCGATCAGCAACAAGTTAGGGTGGTATCGCACGCCACTCCAAACGTCGGAGCCTACCTTCGAACCGGGCGTATGGGTGGGCGTTGAGCACGACGCCCAGCAGCGGATTAGTCGGCAAGGTATCATCGATTGTTGGGAGCAGGGGAATGGGTTATTGGGGGCACCCTATCAGCCGAAGTTGGTATCGGTACACGATCCGGACGAGTTTCTCGCTGCTGCCGTCGACGACAACGACCGCCTTCGGCGAGAGAACGATCTCTACGACGCCTACGAATCGCTGTTCGACCTGAAACAGCGCGGCGAGGTGCAAGCTGTTGGCGTTGGTGCTAAAGATTGGCGCGTTGCCAAACAAATAGCGGAACGGATGCCACTCGATTGGGTGATGATTGCCAACTGCCTGACGATTCATACGCATCCTCCGGAACTGCTGCGCTGGATCGATCAACTCGCCAGCCGCGGCGTGACCGTAATTAACTCGGCCGTGTTCAACGCGGGCTTTCTGGTAGGCGGGGACTTCTACAACTATCGTGCGATCGATATCGAATCATCTCACGATCAGCAGCTGCTCGCTTGCGCAAGAAGTTTCTTGGTCTGTGCGATGGGCACGGCGTTCGACCTGCCGAAGCGTGCGTCCAGTTTGGCCTTTCGCCACCCGCGGTTTCGAGCGTTGCCCTCAATACCAGCAACCCGGATCGGGTGGCTGATTGTGTGCAGCTCGCGAATACGACGCTGCCTGAGTTGTTCTGGGTCGATGCGAAACGCGATGGCATCATCGACTCCAATTTCCCCTACTTACCCTAAGCCTGATGGTACGCCGCGGGCCAACGAGCAAGATTGGTAATGATTAAATCAGGAATCTTGAATCCACAACTCTCATCATTGCTGTGCCGCGTACGCCACACAAATACCCTTGTCGTCGCGGACCGGGGGTTTCCCTTCTGGCCCCAGCTCGAAACGATCGATCTCAGCCTGGTAGATGGCCAGCCACAAGTCCTTCAGGTCCTAAGGGCCATCTTGCCCAACTTTAGTGCTGGCAAGGCATGGATGGCTGAGGAGTTCTTGAAGGCGAATCAAGCGGATATCCAAGGTCAATTTGCAGCCGAGCTGGCGGGAATTACCGTCGAGTACGAGCCTCATGACCAGTTCAAACTGCGTATTCCCCGTGCCATTGGATTGATCCGCACGGGCGACACCACTCAATACGCCAACATGATCTTGGAATCGGCATGATCGTCGATGCGCACCATCATCTCTGGAACTACTCGCCAGACGATTATGAATGGATCGATGACCGTATGTCGGCAATCGCTCGCGATTTCTCGCCGGCCGACTTTGTGGCCACCGCGGCGGCGGTGGGCGTAAGTGGATCGGTTGTGGTGCAAGCGCGGCAAACCATCGAAGAAACTAACTGGTTGCTCGACATTGCCGATGGTAGCGATTTCATTCGGGGCGTGGTGGGTTGGGTGCCGCTTGTAAACGACGATGTTGACGTAGTGCTGCACAGCGTTGCAGATCGGCCCATGCTCAAGGGACTTCGCCACGTTGTTCATGATGAAGCCGACGATCAGTACATTTTGGGCGACGCGTTCAATCGCGGGATTGCGCGTGTGGCGGAGTTGGGGTTGGTGTACGATATTTTGATTTTCGAGCGACACTTGCCGCAGACCATCGAATTCGTCGATCGGCATCCCAGTGCCCAGTTCGTGGTCGACCATATCGCGAAGCCACGGATCCATGCCGGCGAATTCGAGCCTTGGCATGCGAACCTCAAGCAATTGGCGGAGCGCCCAAACGTGACCTGCAAGCTCTCGGGTGTTGCTACGGAGGCGGATTGGAAGCACTGGACGGCAGACTCGCTGCGTCCCTACCTCGACGCGACTCTCGACGCGTTTGGCCCCCAGCGTATGATGTTCGGTTCCGACTGGCCCGTCTGTCTGGTGGCGACCGAGTACCGATCCTGGTTGGATCTGGTGCGGCAATGGGCCAACCCACTCTCGTCCGACGAGCAGCGATCTGTGTTTCACGATACGGCTAACTCCATCTATCAACTCTCCGGCACCACACGATGAAAGCAATCCAAATTCTCGAGCCCGGCGAAGTCCGTCTGATCGATCTGCCCGATCCGACTCCTGCGGCAGGTGAGGTGTTGCTACAGATTCACACGGTCGGCTACTGCGGTACCGATTTGAGCACGTTTCGCGGGGCGAATCCGCTGGTCTCGTACCCGCGAATCCCGGGGCACGAAGTCGGTGCCACGATCGTCGAACTGGGGGCGGGGGTCGAGCAGTGGAACGTTGGCCAGGACGTGCTGGTATTTCCCTATACGGAGTGCGGCGCGCTGCGCCGCTTGTCGAGCCAAACGTCCCAACTGTTGCAGGAACAATCAAACGCTTGGCGTCCAGCGCGACGGGGCCATGACCCAGTTTGCGGTAATTCCTGCTACCAAGCTGATCGCCGCGGAAGGTTTGGCGCATCGCGATTTGGCGCTCGTCGAACCCTTGACCGTCTGGCGCTTACGCCGCTGCGCGGGGCGAGGTGGATAGCGACGAACAAGTGGTGGTCATTGGCTGCGGTGCGATTGGCATTGGTGCTATCGCTGGTGCAGCCGCCCGAGGTGGTAACGTGATTGCGGTGGACATCGACGATGCTAAGCTCAAGCTGGCAACCAAGTGTGGTGCCCGCGAGTGCATTCACTCCGGTTCGGAGGATTTGGCGAGTCGCCTACTGGAATTGACAGAGGGGCATGGTCCCTCGGTAGTGATCGAAGCGGTTGGGTTGCCTGCCACGTTTCGGGCGGCCGTCGACGTAGTTTCCTTTGCCGGCCGTGTCGTCTACATCGGCTACGCCAAGGCCCCGGTGGAGTACGAGACCAAGTGGTTCATCCTGAAGGAAATCGATATCCGTGGTTCCCGCAACGCACTGCGTCCCGATTTCGATGCCGTCATCCAGTCGCTGCAGCGGGGAATGTTGCCAACCGAGGAAATTGTCACCCAAACCGCCATGCTGGCGGACGCATGCGACGCGCTGCGGCAATGGAACGAGTCGCCCGGCTCGGTAACCAAGATCCAAGTCCGCTTTCAATAGCGCTGCGGCTAAATCTCTTGGCTAGTCGGTTCCCTGTTGATCGTGAGCGTCGTACTCCGGCGGCCTTGATAGTTCCCGTTGATCATCAAATGTCCCGCATCGATTGACTGTAGCTTTACGGGCCACCTGCAGGCTTCCACACAGCGCTGCCGGGCAGCACTCAAATACTTGCCCGCAATTCACCTGATCAGGTGCCGCCTGATTGGGGGACGCGGTCGCCGAGCAGCTGCCCCCCAGCCAGCTGCTCGGCTCCCTTACGCGTCTTTCGCTCGATCGCGACTACCTTGCATACCACTTCGACCCGACTATGGGCGTGCAGCTTGCCAAGCAGGCGTTTGATGTACGTATGCACCGTGTGAACCGACAGTTGCAATTGCTTGGCGATGGCCGGTTCGGACATGTCGTCGAATACCGCCTGCAGGATTTCCAGCTCCCGCGGACTCAATTGCAGGGCGTCGCCCAATCGCTGCCACTCGGCGGATGAGTACAGCGTGCGCCCCGGTTTATGAGCTGCGTTGGCGGCCTCGGGAGTCCTTTCCGGCGGTGAAGTCATGGTGAGTAGGCGCGCGGTGATCGGTAGTTCTGGTCGAAAAGTTAGCTTCAATTGGTCGGTCGCGAGCCGCGCTGCCTCCCTTGAGGTTAGGCGTGGGGCCTTCCATTTTGTGACGCGAAAAATCGATCTATCAGCGAAAACAGTTGAAGCTACCCCGCTGAATGGTTAGGATTTTGATGGGCGCTGGAAGTACTTACTTGGGGAAACAGCATGGAGGGGGACTCAAAACCCGCGGCAGGTCGATCCGCGGCTGGGGCGACGAGCGACCGCGAGTGGCAGACGCTGTGTGCCAATGGCGAGCTGGCGATTCGGTAGCGCTGGGCGAATTGTGCGAGCGACTGCGAGCGTTTCTAACGCGTACTGCCAAGGCGGAAATCAACGGGAGCTTGAACCCAAAGTTGGGCGCGTCCGACCTCGTACAGCAAAGCCTGCTGGAAGTGCATCAGCAATTTGAGCAGTTTCTGGGCCGAACCGAAGTGGAGTTTCGAGCATGGGTGCGGCGGATCTTGCACAACAATACCATTGATGCGGCGCGGCGCTTCCAAGACACGCAGATGCGGGCTGCGGGCCGCGAAGTGCCACTGGAATTGGTCGACCATGCGCAGCAATTGGTAGCGGGTGGTAAAACGGCAAGTAGCGTCGCACGACGAAAAGAGACGGACGCCTCGATGCTGGAGGCACTCATGCAGCTACCCGAGCGGCGGCGAAAGGTTGTCGAAATGCGATATCGCGATGAGATGAGCTACTCCGAGATCGGCGAGCAGCTCCGCGTCTCCGAGGCTGCCGCACGCAAGCTACTCTCTCGTGCGATCGACGACTTGCGAACTCTCTTGGTGCCTAGGACCGATGGGAACGAACCCACGAACAGCAAGTAGCCGGGAAACTTTGGCTGGCCGAGCTGGCGACGAGCCGTCGGCGGCTGAGGTCGTCGTGCGCCTGGAGAACCTGTGGGATAGCAGCCCGGCGCGTCCGGCCGGACAAGTGCCCGTGCTTGTTCCCGATCGCCTTGATCATTATCGCATTGAACGTGTGGTTGGTGCCGGTTCGTTCGGCATTGTATGCCTTGCGTGGGACGAACGTCTGCTTCGGAAGGTGGCACTGAAGATCCCGCGGCCAGAGGTGCTGGCCGACGAAGAACGCCTGATGCGGTTCGAAGCCGAAGCCCGCGCCGCGGCCGCGCTCGACCATCCGGGGATTGTACCCATCCTGGAAGCCAATTTGGATGGGCCGCTACCGTACATCGCCTCGGCCTATTGCGATGGTCCCGATTTGGCAGAATGGACAGCAAGTCTGTCAGAACCTGTTGCCTTTCGCGTAGCGGCGCAGTTGATTGCCCGAGTTGCGGAGGCGATTGCGCATGCGCACCAACATGGCGTGTATCATCGCGACCTGAAGCCAAGCAACGTTATGCTTGCAGTTGGCCGCGACTGGACGCATTCGAAACCTTCCGAGCACGCTCTCGAGCCACGCATAACCGACTTTGGGCTGGCGAAGCTAGCCGAGGCCGGTTTATACGAGACGCGATCCAGCATCCTGGTTGGCACGCCGATGTACATGCCCCCTGAGAAGCTGCGCGGCAACGTGCCCACGTTCGCCGCCGCGGCCGACATCTACGCGCTGGGCGTCATGCTCTTCGAATTGGTTGCTGGGCGAACTCCGTTTGAAGGGGAAAGCTACTACGAGATCGTGGCGCGAATTGCACGTGAAGATCCACCGCGGCTGCGTTCGCTGCGTTTGGCGACGCCTCGCGATCTAGAAACGATTTGCCTGAAGTGCCTGGAAAAAGATCCGTGGAAGCGATACGCATCGGCCGAGTTGGTGGCAGACGATCTGGAGCGATATCTTGCCCATCGACCCATTGTGGCCCGCCCTGTTGGGGCAGCAACTAGGGCATGGCGTTGGTGCGAGCGGAATCGCGTTGTGGCCGGATTGTCGAGCCTGGTAATGGCACTGCTGTTGGCGGCGGTTGCCGGTAGCGTGCTGGTCGCCTTTCGGGAAGCGGGATTGCGGCACCACGCCGATTTTCAGGCGGGGGCGCTGAGCAAGCGCTGCTTGAGGCCGATACTTCCGCCATCGAGGCAGCAGAGCAGCGCAACGAAGCGGTACTACAACGTAACACGGCGCAGTTGAATCAATACCATGCCGATATGACCGGGGGGATGAACGATTGGGACGCGGGCAACTTGGCCCGGCTCGATGCAACGCTCATGAACCATCTACCCCGGCAAGGCGAGCCGGACCGGCGGGGCTGGGAATGGTACTACTTGTTATCGTTGTGCCATCCCGAAGAGTACAGTTTCTATCACAACGGCAACGTCGCCAGTATTGACTGGAGTCCCGATGGCAAACTACTGGCATCGACTGGGTATTTTGGGATGCCAAGATTTGGGACACGGACACAGGTGACTTGATTCGCGAGATTGATGAGTCGTCCGTTATGAAGCGCGGTGCGGCCTGGAGCCCTGATGGCAACCGCTTGGCATGGGGAACCACGGCGGCGCTGAACCGCGTATTTATCTGGGATCGCCGCACCGATGAAGTTCAAGAGCTCAATGGACACACTTTCTCGCTTGCGTCGGTCGATTGGCATCCGGACGGTCGTCGTTTGTTGTCGGCCTCCTACGACGAAACGCTCAAAATATGGGACACGAGTACCGGCGGGTGCGAGCGGACCATCACGTGGTGGGGCGATATCTTGCAGGCCAAGTGGAGCCCGAATACCGCGCATATTTCGCTCATTACGCATGGTCCGGAGCCTCTCAAGATACTCGACGCAGCATCGGGTGAGATGGTGCATCGAGGAGCGAAGGGGGCGAGCCGGGTTGACTGGGTGCCCGATGGTAAGCACCTCGCCGTTGGTGGTAAGAATGGTTGGTTCTTGCTTGCAGCGGATTCTTGGGAAGTCGTGAAGCAAAGTGAATCCAAGCACGACGTTCGCAGCATCGCCTGCAGTCCCGATGGAATGTCGATCGCCTGCGGAGACAGCAACGGGATGGTGAGGCTCATCGATGTAGAACGTGGTGTGGAAGTAAAGTCGATTCGAGCTCATCAGGGCGCGATCACCGATGTTACGTGGCATCCGAACAATGGCAGAGTTGCCACGGCTGGAGCCGACGGCAAGGTGAAGCTGTGGCAGCTTGAAGCGTTCGAGCAGCCGAGAAACATTCGCACGCCCTCCGCCATTCAGCGTTTTCAGTGGAAGGACGATAGGACGATCGAGACCGTCCACCACCATGATGGCGACGCCGTCAATTGGGATGCAATTTCCCTCGAGCAAGTTTCCGCAAGCCGGCGCGAAGGGACAACGATGGCTTGTCGCAGCTACAACGGGGACTGGCTGGCGGAACTAAGTGCTTCGAACGAATTGCCCGCCCAAAGTGTGCGGATTAGCAATGCGGAGCAGACCGTGGCGTTTGTTGCCGCAACCGGTTTCGAAAAAGTGACGCACTTCGATTGGTCGCCGGACAATCGTTTGCTGGCGATTGGTGGCGAATTCCCAAAGCCACCGCTCCAGGCCAAGGACGACTCTGGAACGAAGGGCCGTCGCGAGCAGGAAGTGACTTTGCCAGCCGGCGTCGAATTCTGGGACGTTGGTGAGGAGCAAAAGCGGTGGGAGTGGGCGAACCAAATGACAGCCGGTCGGGCATGGTCGCCCGACGGTAGCCAATATCTAATTGCTGCTATCGGCGAACCGAGTGACGGCGGTGCGGTATTGTGGTCGCCGCATCTGTACGTGCTGGATGCCGACCAGCGTCAGCAAGTGGCCAAGTTTCGCCACCGCAACCAACGCGATGCGTTCGTGAAATCCGTGTGCTGGAGCCCTGATGGCCGGTTCGTTGTCGGCGGCGACATGAATGGCTTCGTCGAGGTGCGAGACTTGCACACCGGGCAGGTTGTGATGAGCACGCGTGTCCATCAGCAAGAGGTTCGCTGCCTTGCTTGGTCGCCCGATGGCCAACGATTGGCGACCGGTAGTCTGGATCGCACCGCGAAGATTCTGCTGCCGTCGACGGGCCGTGAACTCCTGGTTTTCCCTCGGCTCGCAAACCATCACCTGCAGCGACTGAGTTGGAGTTCGTCAGGTAAGCGATTGGCGGGCCACGCCCCGAACGGGCTGCTCTATGTTTGGGATGCAGGCATTGGATATCGCTTTGCTGGCGGCGATGCGTCTCGCGGGCATCTGGCTCAAGCGCACCTGGCACAAGCCCGCAGCGACACGACGGAACAGTGTGGATACCACATGCAACAGGCTCTGCAACACGCTCCAAAGAACAGCGAGTACCGCGCCTTTCGCGGCAACCTGTTCGCAGCCATGGGCGACTTCGCGAGTGCCGCCGCGGAGTTCGAAGCGTGCCCGAATCATGGTCCCGACATCGCAACGCTAAAGGCCCTGGCTTACGCAGGGACTGGCGACCTTGACCGAATGGCAGCGGACTGCGAGTCGCTGCTAAATCAGTACGAACATACCGATGATGTCGTTGCGGCTTCACGAGTGCTGCAAGTCTGCAACCTACTGCCGCGCGATACGATCGACCGTAAACGCGTCCTGCGACTCGCTGAGAAAGTGTTGGAAACCATGACGCCAGGTTTCACTGGGGAGACGCTCGTTGCCGAAGCGCACTATCGCTTGGGTAACTTCAAAGTTGCGAAAGACTGGCTGTCAGAAATCTTGAAGTCGAAGGAAGTCAAGCACAAAACAGGTGATCCAGGGCAATACAGAACGGCCGAACTATTTCTTTGCATGGCTTGCTTTCAACTCGGTGATAGGAAACAAGCGACGGAACTCTGGGAGCGGCTTCGCCAACAGTCGGACACCACGGTTTCGCGCCTGGCAATCGAGGCTTGGCGACAACGCGTGATATTGGGGCTGCTGCAGGAGGAAGTAAACAAGCTGATTGTTATGCGAGAGGCTTTTTTGAGAGGCGAAGGTAGACCTACCGGAGGGCATTGGTAACGCACACGACGGTCGTTTGCTCGCGGGTGAATCAGAAAGGATCACGCGTTGCCGCGGGCCACAATCACCGCCAGGATGAGCTCCGACGATTCAATCGCCTCACTTGGAGCACCCTTCTTACGGTTCGCGTTGAGGCGAGCCGCAGGCCGCCCTGTCGCGATGCACGTCGTCTTGTCCCCAGCTGAGGCTCGGGTCCGCCATGATAGGGCTCCGGCAGCCGTCCCTGCAAATCCTTGAATCCGACGAGCGACATGGTAGCGCCCGCTTGACCGCCATGAGTGGCGAGCACAATAATTATAGGACTTTTCCTCTGTGGAACGTAGATGAGTCGTTTGCCTTGCGTAACTTGCAACAGCGCGGAACGATTCGGAGAGGTGGCCTGACCTGCCGTCATGCGACTGTTGGGACGATTAATCAACTAGGAGAGTCATCCATGAGCGAAACAACGACGTCCCCTGACGAGAAGCGTGTAGCCGACACGCTTGCCACCTTCTGGTGGCTGCCGTTGCTCCGCGGCATCCTCTTGGTTGTCCTCGGCTGCTATGCACTGTTTCGTCCTGGTATGACCGCCGCGACTCTGGCTCAAGTGGTCGGCGTATTCGTCATCCTCGACGGGATCTTTGCGATCCTAGCAGGCCTTTTGGGGGAAGTGCCATCGCGCGGTTGGACCGTCGCGCGGGGGGTGCTCGAGCTTCTGGTCGGGGCATTCATCGTCGGCTATCCGGCACTGGTCGCAGGAGCCACAGCGACTGCCTTACTGTACCTCATTGCGTTCGCTGTGATCCTTAGTGGAATCTTGGAGATCGCGGCGGCGATCCAAGACCGAAAAGTGCTGGAGGGTGAGGGATGGCTGATGCTTGGTGGCGCGCTTGCGATCTTGTTCGGCATCCTGCTGCTTGTCGCGCCGCTAACCTTCGGCCAACTCATCGTCCGCGTGCTTGGTGGCTACGCCATCTTGAATGGGATAGCGTTAGTTGGATTCGCCTTTCGGCTGCGCGACATGCCAATGTCGCTCGCGAAGCGCTTGGGATGAATTGCAGACTCGAGAATCCATGCCACAATCAGTAGGGCTTTGGCAGTTATGTGCAACGTGAATGAAGCAATCGAAGTAACCGACGATTCCTCGACCAATGCAACCGATGAATCGAGCGGAGGCGAACTCTGGCGAAGGGGCGACGTTAACAAATGCCCCGTTTGTGGGGCTTGGGTCGATGCTGATGCCTACCACTGTTCGACCTGCCATAATTACTATTGCTACCACTGTCGGGCACGACTCGTTCCGTCCGACATTCAGTTGCAGTGCGTCAACCAAGAGTGCGACTACTACGGCAAGCTAACCTGCGGTGTCTGCGATTCGCTTACCGAACGAGAGGAAGCCCCTTCGATTTACGCGGAACCTGAGGATGGTTACTGGCCCGGCTGGCTGGCGCTCATACTTCTTGCCGCGGCCATCACTTGGTATTACGCTGGATACCTCTGGGCTGTCGTGCTCGCAATCCTTGCCTACGCGGTGGGCGGGTTCTTGCTCCATAACTCGGGCGTGAATCTGTTTGGCAAGGAGCGGACCGTCGAGCAGCCACGAACGTCTTCTGTCCACAACTGTATTCGCTGCGGGCAACAAGTGAAGGAAGTCGGCCGCACGAATTGAGTATCGCTGGTGGCAGGTTGGCGAGTCGCTTGGCTAATGCAGGTTTTTGGCAACAAGATGCGGCAATGAACAAGTTTTATGCACTACCCATCGAAGGTGCGGCGGCCTTGACCGCCCTATTTGTTCGCCCCGGTGGCGGTGAGAATGCGATAATCGGCAATGTCCTGACTGTCTTCGGTGTCCCTTGTGGGCTACTCTTAAGCCTCATCGCTGTAGCCTCTTGCCAGAGTCTTAGCGAAGTCGACTCCCACGCAAGCGCCGAAGCGTCCGCCCATTTAGCCCTCGATCGGGATGCCGTGGAATTTCCATCGCCGCAAAAAAGCGAATTGCAAGGGTTGCTCAAAGAGTACTGCCGGTGCATCATCCAAGTAGACTGGCCGGTCGAGCGAAAGAGCTCGATCCCGTTGGGGCCGCCGTACTCGAAAAGCCTTGATTGCGGCTTGGAGTTTGGCGTATCACCTAACGCCTTTGGATTGGTGCAGCAAGCGATGCACCGCCCTACCGATAGCACCTTGGAAAACTCAGCGGGCGAAGGAAAAGTGAGCAATGGCTGACTTTACGATTCACGAACTCGAAGGCACTCGCTACGTCGAGGTCCGGCTGAATCACGAAATGGTTCGGGTGGAGGCGGGCGCGCTGAGTTACATGAAGGGCGAGATCGCGATTCATTCGCAACTTGTTCCATCGTTTGGCGGCCTCATTAAGTCGCTCCTGGCCGATGAGGCGGTCTATCGCCCTACCTACAGCGGCACTGGCGTGATCACGCTCGAATCGTCCCTGGGTGGCTTTCACGTACTAGATCTAAAAGGCGAATCATGGATTCTGGAGCGAGGAACCTTCTGGGCCGCTGAGGGCAGCGTTGATGTCTCGTTTCATCGAGAGCGACTCCAAACCTCCCTGTGGGCTGGCGAAGGCCCTGTTTATTTGCAAACCAGGGTTCGTGGTCATGGGAAAGTTGTGTTGACAACGCGGGGACCTGTTGAGGAAATCGTCCTGCAAGGAGGCAATGGTGTGGCGGCTGAGGGTAAGTATGTCATTGCCAGGACGGCAGACGTAGCGTTTACTGTGCGACGGTCTACCAGGAACGTTCTAGGCCGCTTTACCTCGGGCGAAGGGCGCGTGCGTGTGTACTCAGGCAACGGCAGAATCCTGCTGAATCCCACTCCCTATTGGCGTTACCGCGTATTTACTGAGCGTGGTGGGGACCCCGATGTGCCGTCGCGGGCAACATCTTAGCCTGGGGCCCAGGGCAAAATCTGGAGTGCGTCGCGAATCGATGCTACACTCGAATCACAGCCTATCGTTCCCCACTTCTCATCACGCGGAGCCCTTTTCCATGCGTTATGTCACCGGCGCTATCGCCGCTGTTGCCTTGATCGCGATTGCGATTTTCGCCGTTCAAAACTTAGGCGCCGTCGAGGTCTCGTTTCTCGTCTGGTCGGTCAGTATTTCCAAGTGCGTTGTCATCTTGGGTACTTATTTGCTCGGAATGGTCTCTGGTTGGGGCTTGATCGAAGTAATCAAACGATTGTTTCAGGAATAAGCCATTTCACACCATCTACTTTAGTTTGGAGTAAGGCAAAGATGGCAAACATCTTGGCGGACTATCCCGTTCTCGCAGCCAAAGCCTCGGTAAGCCTCCGTGGCTGTCAAGTTTATCTTTTTGTGCTTGTCCTATGCGCGGTTCAGATGAGCGCACCACGAATAATCGCCGCTCAAGAAGCGGACGGATCTGTCCTGCCATTTCCAGCGACGCCGATGGAGAGCGTCGTTAAGCCGAGTTTGAAGGACTCGGTCATGAAATGGCCTGCCGAACCGCAGCGTTTGCCGGACGACGCGCCGAACATTTTAATCGTCCTGCTCGATGATACTGGCTTTGGCGTTTCGGAAGTGTTTGGTGGCGAAGTCAAAACTCCCGCGTTCAAGAAACTGGCCGAGCAAGGTATTCGCTACAATGCCTTTCATACAACCTCGATTTGTTCGCCCACTCGGGCATCGTTGTTGAGGGGCGCAATCACACCCGCGTTGGCTATGGTACGATCGCCGAACGGGCTGTCGCGTTCGATGGCTTCACAGGAATTATGCCCAAGGAAGCCGCGACGATGGCCGAGGTGCTCCGCCACTACGGCTACAAGACGTCAGCGTACGGTAAGTGGCACAACACACCTGCCACCGAAACCACAACGATGGGGCCGTTCGATCGGTGGCCCACAGGCTATGGATTTGATCGCTTTTGGGGTTTCATCGCGGGCGAGACGTCTCAGTGGGAACCTCGGTTGATCGACAACATGAATCACGTCGAGCCGCCGCACAACGAAAAATACCACCTGACAGAAGGGATGGCCGACGAGGCACTCAAATGGCTTGACGACCACCAGGCCTATTCGCCGGATAAGCCGTTCTTGATGTATTGGGCACCCGGAGCGGTGCACGGACCGCATCATGTCGCCAGTGAATGGGCCGACAAGTACAAGGGCAAGTTCGACGATGGCTGGGATGCCTATCGCCTTCGCACCTACCAGCGACAGCTCGATATGGGCATTATTCCACCAGGCACGAAGCTCACCGAGCGCGATTCCATGATGCAGGCTTGGGACGATATTCCCGAAGCGCAAAGACCGTTTCAACGTCGCTTAATGGAAGTCTACGCCGGCTTCGTCGAACATACCGATACGCAAGTATTGCGACTAGTCGATGGACTTGAGGAACGCGGCCTGCGAGACAACACGTTGGTCATCTACATCTGGGGCGACAACGGCTCAAGTTCCGAAGGGGTTCGCGGTACGATCAGCGAACTGCTTGCGCAGAATCAGATCGATTCGCCGGTCGAGGATCAGATTGAAGCGCTCAACAAGATTGGTGGGCTCGATGCCCTTGGTTCGGCCGCCGTCGATAATATGTATCACGCCGGTTGGGCGTGGGCCGGAAGCACCCCGTTCAAAGGCACCAAGCTCGTTGCGTCGTACTTTGGTGGAACCCGCAATCCGCTGGTGATCTCATGGCCGAAAGCGCATTCAACCGAGTAACACGATTCGATCGCAATTCCACCACGTCGTGGATATTGCTCCGACGCTGTACGAGATCCTGGACATAACTCCGCCTAAGGTTGTTAACGGTCACAAACAGATGCCGTTTGATGGCGTCAGTCTAGCTTATACCTTTGAAGATGCCGATGCGCCGACTACCAATGACGAGCAGTTCTTCGACAACTTTGCTAGCCGTGGGATCTACTTGGATGGCTGGATGGCATGCACGTTTGGTCCGCTTTATCCCTGGGACCCGGCCAACAATCCCGGCCGAATGAAGGGGTGGGATTCCGAGAAGGACGCGTGGGAATTGTACGACGTGCAAAACGACTTCTCCCAGTCGAACGACTTGGCTGCTGCTCATCCGGAAAAGCTTGCGGCAATGAAGGCGCGATTCATGGAGCTGGCCGAAGATAACAAGGATCTGCCGATTGGCGCTGCCATTTGGACTCGCATTCATCCCGAGGACGTGATCAAGACTAAGTACACCGAATGGCAGTTCCGTGGCAACACCCGGCGGATGCCCGAGTTCACCGCGCCAGGTTTGGGCAAGACGAGCAACACCGTTGAGATCGACCTGGAACTCGGAGAGAAGGCAGGCGGTGTCCTGTATGCGCTCGGTGGCGCCTCGGCCGGGCTGACCTGTTACATGGATGACGGGTTCCTTTGCTACGAGTACAACCTGTTTATCGTCGAACGCTACACGTTGAAGTCGAAAGATCGGATTTCTGCGGGTAAACATAAGATCGTTATCGATACGAGCCTTTCCAAGCCCGGGGCTCCATTAACGGTCACGATGATCGTGGATGGCAAGCAAGTTGCTGAGATGACGACCGAACGATCCGTACCGGCGGCGTTTACCGCCAGTGAAACATTTGACGTAGGTGTCGACCTTGGATCGCCCGTCTCGCCAAGCTACACGGAACGTCGGCCGTTTGAGTTTGACGGGACCATTGAAAAAGTGACAGTGGAACTAAAGTAGGGGTCTCGATGAGCCGCGGAAGAAGCAAAGACTCAGCCCACTCACACCTTACCAAGCAAGGTCCAGACAATGCATCGCCCTCCCCCACTCGTTCGTTTCGTCGCTATCTGCTGGATGACCGTCTGGTTGCACAACGCCGAAGCTCAAACGCAGCTGCCTCAACCGGACCCCGAGTACAAGGGGAAGATTGGCGAAACGTTTGAGCAATCAACGCCCAGCCATCCTCAACCGGTAAGAGCGGCAGAGGGGAGTCCGAATGTGCTGTTGATTTTGCTGGATGATGTCGGTTTTGGGATGTGCTCGACCTTCGGTGGCCGGTGTGAGCGTCACGATTGTGGGCAGGCGGGTTAGTTTGGGTAGTTTTTCCAGTAGTGCTCCCAGCCGCCGGGTTGGCTGAGGTAGAGGGCTCGGAGATGGCAGACGGCGTCCGAGCCCGCTTCGCTCCACCGCATCCCGCTGCCTTTGAGTCGGTTGCCAACGACCGTTTTGCACGCGCTCTCAACCGGCCCGCTGCCGATCTGCCAACCGTTGGCCAAGTACCTCGGGTAGTCCATTTTGTGTTGATGATTTTGAAAGTAACCCAAACAGTTCGCATGCGCCGTGCGCTGGGCCGACGAGCATTGGCTCACATCAAGTTGCTGGAGCATTCCCACAATGCGAAGTCCTCCTTCGTGTTTCAACTTGTGACACCACGCGCTCACACGCTCTTTGCGCAAAGGCTCATCGTCGGCGTACAACGCCAAGCCCAACTCGGTGAGATGCTCCGACGCATGCCAGAAGTCGAGAATCCGTTCGGCGAGTGGGAAGTTCACTCGTAAGAAGTTCTCCAATCCACTCCCCCCATCCGAGATCGCAATTTGCTGCTCCGCTTCGTCCCAACCCACCTGGGCCGCTTGGCGACGCAACTGCTTGCCAAGCTCGGGAAGTTCGTAAAATCCCGCCAAATACCGCACTGAATGCGGCTTTGGCGGCCGGTTGTCGTGCTCACTATTGGCGTTGTAGATCATCCCCACGGTCGCCATCCGGCCCTCGGCGCGTCGCCCGCCTTGGGACCCTGTTGACGAACGCCCGTGGCGTCGAGGCTCACGTACGCGCACGTCTTGCCGCGCGCGTCGCGTTGCCACTCCCACAATTGTTTTTCGCCAAAGACGACTTCCGCTTCCAAGAGTTGCTTCAAACGCTCGCCGGCGTCTTCGGTCACTCGTTCGACGGTCGATTCGCTCAGCTTCAGACCGCATAGCTTCTTGAGCGTGATCTCACTCGATTGGCCAAAGCTGTTTTGCACGCCCGTGATGCTCACCACTTCGCTGGCCGCCGGGCTGAGATTCCGCTTGTTCAAACCAAGCTGCTTGTCGCGGGGAAACAGACCATGGCGACACGCCCGGCAATGGTAATAGTGCCGGTTGACTTGCAGCGGACCAAGCAGGCTATCGACCCACCGGCGACGCACATTCACGCAGCGTGCGTCCCCGCCGCAGCCGAGGCAGACGATGCTAGCTTTCTTGTACCCGCCCCCTTTTTTGGCGGTCGTCGGCGACCGCCTCGAGCGCCTTCGCCCCAAGGGCGTGCACCCGGTCGCGGAGGTCGAACTCCGTTTGCCCAAGCAGATTCGTATCGTCCTTGTCCGCCAACAGCTTGGCGACTCGCTTCCGCTCTTGGTCGAAACATTCCCCTAAACGCTCGTAAATCCGTTGTTCTTCTTCGTTCAACTCCAGCGGCTGGGCAGGTAAAGCGGCCATGATCGTCTCCTCGGCAAAACGGAAAATAGGAAAGATCCAACAACACCCCTCCAACAGAGCAAATTTCCTACCTACTTTCGAGACGCCCACACCACGTCGGCCGCCTCTTTGCGGCTCTGGATGAAATGCAAGTGAGCGATGATACGCTGATCATCCTGGTATCCGACAACGGTGCTTCCCAGGAAGGCTTGCGTAATGGGACTGCCAACACGGATCGGTTCCGAAACTACTACCCCGATACCGTTGACGAGATGATTGGCAAGCTCGACGAGATCGGCGGCCCGTCGACCGATCCGCACTATCCGATGGGTTGGGCCATGGCAGGCAATTCACCGTTGAAGCGCTGGAAGCAAGACACCCATGCTGGAGGAAATACCGATCCCTTGATTCTGTGTTGGCCCAAGGAAATCAAAGACACCGGTTCGATTCGTCGCCAGTACCATCACATCGTCGATATCGTGCCGACGCTCTTGGAGGTGACCGATATTCCTACGCCAACTTCGGTAAATGGCGTACCCCAGATGCCCATGCCCGGTGTCAGCATGGCGTATTCGATCGACGCTGTCGACGCGCCGACACGCAAGCAAACGCAATACTACGAAACGCTTGGCAGTCGTACGATCTGGTCCGATGGCTGGACGGCAGTCACTTGGCACAAGAAGGATACTTCCTGGGATGACGATCAGTGGGAACTCTACCAGACGGATGTCGACTTCACCCAAGCCAACGACCTGGCAGCAAAGAATCCCGCAAAACTCAAGGAGTTGAAGGACCTGTGGTGGTCTGAGGCCAGAAAATACAACGTGCTGCCGCTGGACGATAGGCGCTGACGAACGAGTCGCTGACCCGACGCGACCGGTAGCAGCGATTGCCAAGCCGATTTACACCTATTGCCCCAGAACATCCATCGTTCATCCCATGGCCGTTCCACAGCTATTGGGCAACGAGCACACCGTTGTTGCTTACGTGGAGATACCCGAAGGTGGAGCCGAGGGCGTACTCGCCTGCACTGGCGGCGAATTCGGTGGCTGGAGCCTGTTCGTTAAGAATGGCAAGTTGCACTACGCACACAATTACCTGAAGACGGAAGAATTCCTGGCGTCCTCGGAAAGCGAGATCCCGACCGGCGAACACACGCTTGGCTTCCGCTACACACCTACCAAGAAGAATCTCAAACCGGACTACTTCCTCGGCAATGTTGAACTAATCGTCGACGGGAAGCCAGTTGGGCGACTCAATAACATTACCTCTGCAGGGCAATATAGTGCCGTCACCGGCTACGGACTTCGGTTCAGTCGCAATACGGGTACTCCCGTCAGCCACGAGTACAAACCGCCGTTTGAGTTCACGGGACAACTGGATAAGGTCACGATCCAGGTAGGCGAGTCGGCGGTGCAACCCACACTCCGCGACGATTCCGAACGCAAGTAGCGAAACCACAACTAGCAGCGAGCTTCCTAGGAATCGTTGGAATCGGCGCCGCGTGCTAATGTCCAGGTGGATTGCTGGTCGCTCAGTTTTTCAGTGATGGCTCACTGCGCCCGTTTCCGCTGAAACCGTGGCCAGCATCGCCGCGCCGTCACGTAACGACTCCACCATGTATAGGCGGACTCCCAGCGACATCAATCGTTCAAGTTTCCCTATGATGTCTATCTTTTTTCGAGATTGGACAGTTCATCCCACTCCCGAAAGGCAATATCCAGGTCCGCAGCGGTGATGGGTTGGTTGTCGCCAGCAGGCGACGGCACGCCATCGTCAGCGGTATCGAAGGCGTTGTCGCGTGAACGTGCATGGTCGATAAGTAGCAGGGCAGCGTCGTTAGACGTGACTACCGATGGCTCAAACGCCGCGCGAGGACGACTTGCGACACGCTGTGAGGGTTCGGCGTCGAGATACAAGTCGTTGGCAAGCCGATTGTCCATCGACGCGGCGACAACCGATGCCACCAACGTATCACTGACGTCAGAAAATACCAAATCGTCGATGGAACTACTGCCAGTGGTCGAGTCGTAGGTAAGCGTGTCGGCGTCGCCGTCGTTCAAGACCGTTGCGGACGTTAGCGAGAAAGGCCCGCCTACCGACACGGTGCCCACCCCCGCGGCGAGCAGAGTTTTTCGCAGGGCGCGGTCGCGCATCGAAGCCCAAACTTCGCGGAACGCTTCCCAGGCCGCACGATGCACCGCATTGGTGGCGGCATCTTCGTAAGCCGTGAACCCCGAAATGAGCAAGTCTTCTTGCTCGTCGTTAGCATCGATCACATCGGCACCATCGCCACCAACTATGAGATCGCGTCCGGTGCCACCCAGGAACAGACGTGGCAGGCCGCCGTCGAGCCCAACGCCATCGGCTCCGGCACCTCCCAATAGGATGTCGTCGCCCGCCTCGCCTTCGAGCCAGTCGCTCCCACCGCGTCCGACGAGGAAATCGTCGCCGCCGCCGCCGCGGAGCACGTCGGAGGCGTTCCCGCCGACAAGCAGGTTGTCCTTATCACTGCCGGTTAGTACGTTGCGGTGCGTGAGGCTGCCGATGACGTTCTCGAAGAGCGGGTCTGTTGAAAGGTCGATGGTCATCGCGACGTTCATCGCCGACACGTCGATCGTATCGATACCGCCACTGGCCGCATGCCCCATGGAGACGACACCGCCAACCTCCGCAAGGTTGACGGACGTGAACCCTGGTACGATGACATACCGATCATTGCCCGCACCGCCGTATAAGTCGTCACTGCCAGCACCATTCCGCAGAACGTCGGCCCCTGGCCCACCATAGAGCGAGTCGTTCCCACCCAGTCCAGCGAGGTCGTTCCCGTGCTCATCTCCGACAAGCACATCATCTTGAGCGCTGCCAACCACGTCGGCAACGCCCACGACTTTGAGAATGCCGGTCGCCGTGCGAGCTGGAATGAAAGGCGACACGAAGTCGTTGGACGATAGGTTGACGAAAACGCCAGCCGCGTAGGTGGTGTAATCAAGCGAATTGCGTCCACCTCCCGCATCCACCTCACTCGCACCGGGCAGAATGGCCGCGCCGTGCAAGAGGAAGCGGTCGTCGCCCGCGCCGGTGGCGATGCGTTCCAAGGAGTTGGATGCGCTCAGCTGCTCGCCGCTCGCCAAGAAGTCGACCGTCAGCGACCCGGCGAAGACGTTGACGTCGAGGTCGGAAGCGATTTGAGAAAGGTCGAGCGTGTCGATATCAGCAGCGGACCCTGTGTCGTTAAGGGTGTCGCTGCCATCGCCGTCGAATACACGGTAGATGTCTGCCCCAACGCCGCCGTCCATGTTGACGTCGTCGCCGAGGCCGCCGACTAAGAGGTCGTTGCCAGTGCCGCCGAGGAACGCGACGAAACCATCGTTGCCTGCGCCGCCGTACACCTCATCGTCACCGCCAAGGCCATCGAGAAGGTAGTCGTCACCGGGCCCGCCGCGCACCACATTCGGCCCGTCGTCGCCAGTGAGCGAGTCGCCGGCCTGTCCGCCCGTGACGTTCTCGATCGCAACGACCCCGCCAGGAGCGCCGAACGCCGCTCCGGTTGAAAGATCGACGACCACGCCGGAGGTGTAAGCGGTGTAGTCGAGCAGATCGACTCCGCCACCCCCATCAATCCGCCCGGTGGGCGGAAGCGACGCCTGGTCAGCGAATTGGAACACATCGTCTGCCTGGCCGCCGAACAGTTCCTCAAAGTCGGCGCCTGCATGCGTGACCGTGTTTACGCCATCGGTAACGTCGAGGCTGCCGATCGAAAAACTCAGCGGAACTGTCACCGCGGTGAAGTCGATGGTGTCGAAACCCGCGCTGTCGGCGATCGTGGCAGACCCCCAGCCATCGTAGAAGACGATGCGGTCGTTGTCCGCCCCGCCATCGCCTTGGTCGGCGACGCCGTGCCCTAACTCCAAGTAGTCGTTGCCACCCAGTCCCTGTACGTTATCACTACCGTCGAGCGCCAGCAGGCGATTATCGGCGGCGTTGCCAACGATCAAGTCATTGTGCGCGGTGCCGATAACATCTTCGAGGTTGGCCTCTTGGCCCGTCGAAACGACGCTGACCTCGCGGGGACCGCCGCTTCCCGAGTGCTGCGCGATGAGCAAGCCGGCAAGCGCGCCAGACAAATTTACGGTAATGCCCACATCGACGGCAGAGAAGTCGAGCGCGTCGGTGCCGCCAAAAGCCGCCTCGTCGATCTGATCTACTTCAACCGGCGAGGTGGACGGGACCGCTCCGAAGACGTAGCGGTCATCGCCGCTACCGCCTGCTAAGAGGTCGCTTCCTTCACCGCCGTCGAGTATGTCGTCCGCCGTTCCACCAAGCAGCGTGTCGTTACCCTTTAGACCAAGCAGCGTGACCGGGCCAGAGAACGCCGCAGCCACGATCGTATTGTTCGAGTCGCCGCCAGTAAGCAGTGCCCGCTCGATGCTCGTGAGCTGATCGGATCCCTGCCCCGTAAGCGACGAGTCGGTGAGCACCTGGTCGGTATTGACCGTCTGTCTTACCTCGTCGATGCCAAGCCCGCCGACGATGAAGTCGTCATCAATGCCGGCACCCACGACGCCCAGCATCGGGTCGGCACCCCACAGAATGTCGTCCTCCTCCTGCCCGAACAGGCGGTCGGAACCGGCCTGACCGTAGATCGTATCTTTCCGGGTGCCGACACTAATCACGGTCGGATCGGAAACGAGGTTGTCGCCCCGCACGATGTCGTCGCCCGCCTGGGCGAAGATCCGGTCGTCGCCGTCGGGAAGTGGCGTTGGCTCGAAGTTGGCGAACTCGATCCCGTTGACCGTTTGGCCCGCCGCCAGTGACACCGGCACGCGACGATCCTCCAGCGTGAAGGATGTCTGCCCGAACGTGGCGAGGGCCGCGAAGTAGTCGTTCAAATCATATATACCATCGCCGTTGTAATCGCCCTGAGCCCACGTGGCGGGGCTGCCAGTAGAGAGCAAGTTCCACTCCGCAACCTGCATGAGGTCGGCCAGGTCGTTGGTACCATCCTGATTGGCGTCGCCCGGTTGACGCAGCGGGACCACCGACGGCACGGTCTGCTTCCATCCGTCGACAAGCACCTCGCCAACTTCGTAGTCGCCGATTGCGACATCGTCGAACCAAAAAAGCCCCTGTTCGGTGATCGGATCGATCTGGCCGTCGCCGTTCAGGTCCATGCTCATGGTAGTGGTCGATTGCACAACGACTCCCTGCGCATCGAATAACTCGATCACCCAACCATCGAGGCCTTCCTCGCCCGCGTCGCGCTGGGTGTTGGCGTTGGCGTCGTGCCACTTCTGGCCGTGGATCGACTGGCCGCGAGTCGATTGGTTACCGAAGTCAACTTCGTAGTAGTTCTCGTGCTGGCCGATGTCGATCTGCCACTCACTCGTTCCGGGGCTAGGCGATAGTTGACCATTTGTGCCGAAGCCGCCGGACGAAGTTTGCGTCCAGCCCATCTGCTGAACCTCTGACACGGTGTACGAAGCCGGCAGGAGGTCCGTAAACCAGTACGCGCCGCTACCATCAGTAACAGCAGAAAGCATGTCTTGCAGGTCAATGTCGCCGTCTTGGTCGAAGTCGGCGCCGGTGATCGTGATGGTCCATCCCGCAAGCCCAGGCTCGCCTGCATCGCGCACGCCGTCGCCGTCGAGGTCGTTGTACTTGGTGCCGTGAATCGAGCCAGTCGAAACGGTTGGCGAGAGGCCGTAGCAGTCTTGAGGGTCGAGGGCGTGGGCGGCCAAGTCGATATCCAAGAGGGCGAGCGACCAGATCGCGGCCTTGTCAATCGTCCCCAGGAAGTCCTGCCCACCCCAGAAGACCCGGTCGGTCGCGTCGATCCCCAGAGGCTGTCCGATGGAGACCGAGTCGATGAACGCGCCACCGACGTACAGCGACAGTGCGCCACCTGTGCCGACAACCGCCACATGCTCCCACTGCCCAATGGGCATCGGATGCGACACGGTCGCCGCGACCACCGAGCCGCCGCTGAGCAATTGCAGACGCACTTGCCCATTGTCCCACCGCAGACGAAAGTCCTCACCCTGGGGCTGGCCGTTGGGGTCGCTTGTTTCAAAGATGACGCCCCGCATCTCGGGAAGCACAAGCGCCTCGACCGTAAACTCCATCAAGTCCAGATCGCCTGTTGCATTTGTGGCGAGCCAAGCGTTGGGCGTCACGACCACCGCGTTGCCCACGACACCTGCCGTGTAGGTCACGTTTACTGGTCCCGCGGGCGCGAGGTCGTCCGTAAACACACCGACGTTCTGCACAAAGCTGGCCGCCGTGTCAGCGTTATCTAGCTCGAAGTTCCAAAATGCCACCAGGCCGTTGGGCGCGAAACCTGCCGCTGCCACTACCGCGGGGAGCGGTTGCTCGAATCCGTTTGCGAAGTCGACACCACCGGACGACTGCCCCGGCGTCACCACAACCGTATGACCGGCCTGTCCCAATGGATAAACCTGCGCGTATCCAGGTGGCACCACCTCGCGAACCTGCCAAGTGCCAGCAGGAACGCCGGCGATTACATAAATGCCGTCCTGGCCAGTCACAGCAAACGGCTCAAGAGCCGGGTTAAACATCTCGTCGCCATCGAGGTCGACGTAGATCGTCACGCCCGACTGTGGCGTCATCAGGTCGTCGGGCAGCCGGTTGCCGTTCTCGTCGAAGACCTTCACGCCGGAAATCGACCCGGGGTCCTGCTCGCTGGGGGAGTTGCCAAAATCGATCCCCACAACCGTCTCGCCGAAGCCGAGTTGGAGCGTGTGTGCGCCTCCCACGGGGAACGTTGCGATGAGCCCAGCGACAGGCACCTCGCGGATAGTGATCGCACCTGCTGGCACGCCTTCAAGCCAGTAGTGACCATCCGAACGCAGGTCGCTGGCTTTCATTCCAAAGTTATTGCGCCAAATCTGGTAGTCGTCGCCGTCAACCACGTTGTCGCCGTTGCCGTCGCCCACCGCTGCGCCGGTCGCGCCACGGTGGTCGCGCCAGACGGTGTAGTCGGCGAGGTTGACCACCCGGTCTTCATTGTAGTCGCCCGGCAGCGGTGCGGTGGACGCGATGGAGTGCGTCACCGCAACCGGCTCGCCCTGGTCGAGCACGCCGTCGTTGTCCAAGTCGGCAAAGACCATCACGCCGTTCAGGCCCACTTCACCAGGGTCGCGTTTGCCGTCGCCGTTCTTGTCGAGCCATTTTTGGCCATGCACCGACGCGGGCGGGGCGTTCCCGAAGTTGAATCCGTCCACCGAATCACCGGAGATAAGCGTGATCTGCCAACTGCCTCCGCCGGGCAGTGCCGATGTCGGATAGGTCGCGGTCAAGCCTTTAGTGACAACCTCGCGAATGGCGATCGGCAAGATGCGTGGCGGCAGCCCGTTGAGTACGTAGTCGCCCGTTTCGTCGATTTCTTCTGTATTGGGATCATCGAGGCTGGTGATCGTCTGCGGCTCGCCGCGGTCGAGCACTCCGTTGCCATTCAAGTCGGCGTAGATAGTAACGCCTGCCAGCCCGGGCTCGGCGCCGGCGGGACCTTCGGCCTCATGCTGGCCGTTGCCGTTGAGGTCCAGGAACTTCGTACCGCTAACCGATGCCGGCCGGTAGTTGCCAAAGTTCTTGCTGGCGGTCTCACCCGTGACGACCGACAGCGTCGCCGCGACCGATGGCCCTGTGCCGAATAGGTTGGGTGCTCCGCCCGTGACCGGGGCCCCGTTGATGGTAAGCGACCAACCGTTAAGCCGACCCCGAATTCCTTCGACGACGTCGCGGACCTCGAGAGTCCACTGACCCTCCGCCGATTCGCCGACCAACGTGCTGACCGCCTCGGCTGGTTGGAAGGTGAAAACCCCTGGATGAGCGGAGATGTCGGCGATCGGCGGCGATACCACGGAGTCACTCAGAGTGATCGAGTCGAAGTCTTGGACGTTGCCCCCCACGCCCTCGAGCAGCGTGACACGGTTGCCGGATGGCGCGACAAGGACGATCTCCAGGTCCGATCGGTGGGCATGCTCGATGTCGAACGTTACCGCGAGCGTCGAGACCGTGCCGGGCACCGGGCTCTCGGCATTGGACCGAAGTGCCGAGTTGCCGTCGTCTGGCAGTACGACAAAGGTTCCTGCGTCGGCGAGTTTCGGCGAACTCTGCACCCATCCGCCCAGCAGCACTTCGCGCACCGAATACACGCCAGATGGCAGGTCCGTGAACTCGTAGAAGCCACGTTCGTCGGGCGAGAAGCGTTCGTCGGGTTCGTCAATCGTGAAGGCGTCGTCGAGGTCCGTGAAGGGGTCGCCGTCACCATCGTTGTCGATCCCGTCCGCCCCACTACCGTCTAGGTCGATCGCATAGGTGTGAGTTGTGGCAATCACGGCGCCATTTTCGTCGAGCAACTCAATCACCCAGTTGTCGAGACCGGGCTCGCCCGCATCGAACTCGCCGTTGCCGTTAACGTCGTGCCACTTCCGGCCTTGAATCGTCGCGCCGTTGAAGCGGTTACCGAACTCG
The DNA here is from genome assembly GCA_963753855.1 of Lacipirellulaceae bacterium. Lineage (GTDB taxonomy): Bacteria > Planctomycetota > Planctomycetia > Pirellulales > Lacipirellulaceae > Aeoliella. The sequence goes on from CAVWDV010000001.1 coordinate 279,056, forward strand.
TAGCCTGTCGCGTCCTCGCCAGCGCCGAGCGTAAGCGAGAAACCTCCGGCGGTCTGCACCCAGTCGGTTTGCAGTTCCTCGGACAAGCCGTAGTCGCCCGGTTCGAGCGATGCGAATTCGAAAGTGCCGTCGGACTGTGTGACGGTCGAGTCGATCACCTCCCCATCGGGGTCTAACAGTTGAATGGTCCAGCCCGCCAGAGGCGACTCGCCGGGGTCGCGCACGCCATCGCCATCCAGGTCATTGAACTTCAGGCCGGCGATGCTGGAGTCGGTTGGCGGGAGGGTAACGACGACCTCGGTCGACTCGCACGACTCGAGGTAGTAGCCGCCGGCGCTCTGGGTGCCAGGCGTGCTCGCCAGTATGTGAGCGAGTCCGGTGTCAGCCGTCCCGCCGTAGATCTCGTCCGGGCCGCCGCCGGCACAGATGAAGTCGTCGCCAGGGCCGCCCTCGATGTACTCCGAATAGGCCGTTGTCGTCATGGCAATTAGATGGGCGACGATCGTGTCGTTTCCCCAGCCGCCGAACAACGTGTCGTTGCCTGCGTCGCCGACCAGCAGGTCGTTATCTTCTTCGCCCCATAGTATGTCGTCGCCGTCGGCGACGCCGTAGAAAGGTGTCTCACGCGTGACGATGGTCTGCAGCAGAGCCGAGTCGAGCAGCACGTCGGCGAGGGTGTCTTTCAGTGGCATTGTCTCAGTCGCAAGTCCCCCGGCGATGAGGTCGTTGCCGCGGCCGCCATGCAGCGTGTCGTCGCCCAACCCGCCGATGACGACATCAATCCCCGAGCCGCCGCGGAGCGTGTCGTCGCCGGTGTCGCCCATCACAATGTCGGCGCCTGTCCCACCGTCCAGCTCGTCGTCGCCTGCTTCGCCGAACAGCTTGTCGACGCCGGCTTCTCCCCAGATCATGTCGGCATCGTCGCCGCCAAAGACGATGTCGTCGCCCGCGCCGGCATGCACCACGTCGGGCCCCGGCGAAGCGGCCGAAACCCCCGCTTCCTTGAGGTCGGCGTAGATCCGATCGTCGCCCGCGCCGCCGACGATGGTGTCGCCGCCGTCGCCCGCATAAACGAGGTCGTCGCCCGCACCGGCGTCGATCGTGTCGGCGGCGCCAACGCCCCACAAAGCCGTATCGTTGTTCCCCGCTTCCAGGTCGCCATACAGAGTGTCGTTACCACCGCCGCCGAACAAGAAGTCGGCCTGACCGCGACCCCATAGCTGGTCGTCCCCTAACCCGCCCACGAGCAGATCGGTGTTCTTGGTTCCGTGCAGGATATCGTCGCCTGCGCCGCCAAAGGCGGCGACTGGGACCGTCACGTCGATCAATTCGAGCCGGTCGTTGCCAACGCCACCGTCGAAGTAGATCCGTTTGACGCCGCTGTAGCGGCTCTCTAGACCCAGTGCGCGAACAACGTACACGCCGGCCATGTTGTTGCTTGCCGCCGGGGCAACGAGTTCTTCGACCTCGAAGGCCTCGCTCACGTCGGACGAAGCGCCTGGCCCACGCAAGGTTGCAAAGGCACCGGCGTGCAGCACCAGCGTACCGGCCGTGTTGAAGTCGGCGAACGACGAGTCGAGCGCAATCTCGTCGGCGCCAATGCCCGGCAGCGTTTCCCCGTCGCTGACATGCCCGGTCTCGAAAGTTGGGCACGAGTTGCTAAACTCGAAGAGAACCTTGTTGATGAACTCCTTGCTGCCGGTAGAACCGGTGAGGGTGAATTCCCAAATCGCGCGGACAATCGCCCGTACTTCTCCGTTGAGATCGAAGAGGCATTTGAGGCCGTCGTTTCGCACGATCGACGCGATTTCGTCGGCGTGCAGTTTCCCGTCGTTGTCGGTATCTCGCCAGTTGGCGACGATGTCGGCGCGGACCTCGCCCTCGACTCCCGCTTTGACCACCAGCAAGTCCAGCAATGCCGCCAACGAGACCCCCAATCCAACCCCGAACTCGTCGATGTCGGCGCCGGCGAACACCTCCTGGCGGTCGCCAAAATAGAAGCCGTGGAAGAAGTTGCCCGTCTCGAGCCCGTGGCTGTCGTAGCCGACAGAGATGTCCGCGAAGATCTCGGCTTCGAGTCCCACCCGCACGTTGATTTTCGGGAAGGGAATGACTGGGAACTCGGCTTCGAACGAGAACGGTAGCTCGAACCGTGGCAGCTTCCAACTCACCACGTCGAACGGCTGGCCCATTAGCAGGTTGACCAGGTTGCTCGTATCCTCAATCAGGTGAATCTGGACGCCAATTTCATGCAGTCGGTCGAGTAGGCCCGCGAGCTTGCCCTGGACGTTCTGAATGCCGTTAGCGATCCCGCCACCCAGCGCGGCTGCAACTGGTAGGTTCTGACCGGAGTCGCCATCTTCTATCGCGGCCTGACTGGTTAAACCCTCTGGCCCGAGCACTGGGACCATTTCCTCCAAAACGACGAACAGGTTGTCCGAGGGATCGGTCGAGGCGAGCATGTCGATCACTTCGATGATGGTGGCCACCGTGTCGACGAACTTGCGGGCCTGCTGGCCCGCGGTGGGGTTGTCGAGGAAGGCCAAGTCGAGGAAGTCGACCGGACCGTTGCCGGCGACAACCGATAGTTGCGAGACACCCGGCACCTCGGTCGTCAGCAGCTTGACGACCGGCTTGATGGGTTCGATGTACCGGTCGACGCTTCGAATCACCGACCCAATGTGGTCGCTGAGAAAATCGCCCAGATTGATGCCCAGGTCGAGGAATTGGATCGAAAGATCGGTCCACGTGAACTGGTAGTTGCCTGTTGCCGAGCTGTCGAGCGTCGCCATCCAGGGACCGAGGCTGGAGCCGTCGTCCGAACCGATGAACAAGTCGGTTTCGATGCTCGGCAGATTGTCGTTCACGCCCGCGGCGAGTTTAAGATTGACCTCGGCTGACGCTTCCATGTACGCGACGAAAACGTCCTTGAGTGGCCGTGACGTCAGTTCATCGATGGAAATGTGACCGTTCGCGTCGGGACCATCGGTCACGTCGAGCGTAAGGATGCCACCGATGTAAGTGCCCGTCGAATTGCCATCAAGGATGTCCGTGGCCGACAAGCGGAGACCGAACAAATCGAGTTCGAGGCTCGTCGGCACCGGGGCACCGGGGATGCTATCGTCGACCGCGAGCCCCGCTTCAATCGTCAGCGACAATTCAGGCGACGTCTGGTCGATGAAATAGAACCCTTCGTCGCGCGAGACCCCGACCCCCAGCCCAAACGCGAAGTCCCAACCAAACGCGAGGCCCCCTTCGCCCTGGAGTGGGAAGTTCTCGCCAAAATCGAAATCGAGCATGAACTCGTCGCGACCGCCGAGCTCGATCTCGATCTCAAACATGTCTTCCGTCAAGATGACGCTGACATCCTCCAGGTCGATAGTCGGCACACCAACGCGATCGCCGAGGATCCGCAGGCCGTTCGGACCCAGTTGGTCGTAGATGAACTGCTGGACTTCGTCTGCTACTTCCTCGAGCGTGCCGGCCGTGTTGCATAAGAGGTCGAGCAGCGGCAGCGTGAAGTTCGACCGCAGCTTACCGATAAAAGTCTGATCGAAGTCGATGTTGTCTCCAGCAAGCGGGAGACTCCCAACAGCGCCGGTCATCGACTCTTCGATCTCCGCCAAGAGGCGGTCGATTCCGGCGACAATGGTCTTCAGGTCGAAGTCGAGCTGGAACAAACTACTCAGTGCATCCGGATCGAAGGTGATCTGTGGCTGTAGTGGGTGCTCGAGGCTCGCCGCTAGCACGAGCAGGTTGTCAACATCGGTCCCCAGCAGATCCGCGTCGAACGAGCCAAGCAACATGCCGCGCGTCTCACCAGTGACTTCTACGTCAAACAGGTCCGAAAACGGAACCGCCCCGAGTACGTTCATGTCTATGTTGAAACTAAATGTCGTAGGGCTGGTGAGCTGTACAGTCCAGGAACGGCTAACAACACCAGTAGAGGTCCCTGCCTCGTCCCCGATAGACAATTTCCACCGTTTTCCGGGGATCTGGGGAGTCACAACCGGTCTGTCGAGAGTAACCCCTTCAGCGGCAAGGAGACTGGGGAAAGGAACCGGTACTACTCCAGCATCAAGGGCGGAAATGCAAATTCCAGCTACCGGGCAGGTAATGTCGAAGTCGTGCGGCAAGTTCGACACTTTGGGCAAGATCGAGACGCTGACCCCCGCGGGGTGATTAACGCCTCGCATCAGGTCGCCACCACCGCTGTCCTCGCGCGGGCCAGGAGTGTTGAGCTGCGGCAACTCGGGGGTCGGTGGGTTGTGGTCACTCGTGGTCTGGTACTCGATAACCACCTCGGTCGCCTGGGTGCCGAGATCGATCGACGAATAGAGGATCTCCAGCATTGGTGGACTGCCAGCAGCGAGGCGGTAGTCGCCGTCGCTGAACGACAGCACATCCGCGTCGCCCGTGTTGGCATTCTTCACCGTCACGATCATCGACCGTCCGTCGTCGTCGAAAGCTGCGGCGCCGCGATAGTAAACCGGCGTACCATCGAGTTGGATGCTTGCGTCAGGGTCTTCGCTCTGCCGGACCGTGTCGAGCAGAGTGAACTCAGCCGCAACGTCGATGAGTCCCAGCGATCCGAACCCGACCTGGCCCTGGGCCTGGGAGTCGATGCCAACGCCAAGGTTTAGTTCCGTCTTCACCAGATCGTCGGTCGTGGAATTCGGCGGATCGACGATCAGGAAGAAGCGATCGTCATCGACGGTGAGCCGCGGGTCGATTGCCAGTCCAAAGGCGAGCGTCCCACCAGCAACCACCTCCAAGTCGGCGTTGAGCGATAGATTCACCGGCCCTAGTTCAGCCGTTATCGGTGCGGTGGGCGTGTACGACTTCTTCAGCAGTTGTGGCGCCGAAAGCTCGACGCCCAGCACGACCATACGGTCCTCGCGATCCGCCGCGGTGGTCGTCACCCCGTCGAAGTCCGCGAAGCCAAGCTTCACGTCGACCGCTAGCGGCGATCCGGCCGGCGTGTCGAGTGCGTCGTTGAGCGCGTCTTGGAGCACATCGGCGAGGCGGCTCTCCAGCGAGTTCATCGCCGGCACGAGTTGATACAGATCTTTAAACGCATCGATTAGATCGTTGTAGCCGGCGACCGAGCTGGGGACGTGCTGATTAATTAACTTGCCAAATTGAGCGGCAGCACTGAGCAGGCGAGCTGGCAATCGCTGCAAGTAGTCGAACGGGGCGTCTTGATCAATCGGGCCGGCAACGCGGCGCAGCATGTCCAGTTGCTGCAAAAGCGGAGCACGGTCGTCGATGCTCATGCCAAGGTTAGCGACCGCCGTTTCGAGCACCTGCCGAGCCGCCTCGATCTGGACGAGGGCTTGTTCTGAAATACCGTTGAGCAATTGGTCGGCGGCAGCAATGAAGCCGTCTGCTATCGCCAGTACCTCGTTGACCGACTTGTTGACCAGCGAGATATTCTGGTTGAGCAAGGCGAAGTCAGGGTTCTCCTGCAGCATGTTCGCGAACCGCTTGAGCAGCGACACCACGTCGTCGATGCCGAAGTCGTCGAATTGGTCCTTGAGCACGCTGAAATCGGCGCTCGGCGTAAACACAAACGAGCCGGTCGGCACGGTGAGCGCGGCGACGACTGGGCCACCATCCACCGCCGGTGCGGCAAGAGGGCCGGACGAAACGCCACCGAGTCCCGCCTGGAACGAGAACGCCAGGGACAAGAGTGGGGTGATTGGGCCGACGATATCGACCAAGAAGTCCAGGTCTCCACCGTCTACCACATCGAGGACGACGTCGAGAACGCCGCTGCCCATCAGATCGACCGAGGCGCCAGACAACAACGCGGTGACCGGATCGGCTTTGATTTCGTAGGCGTACACCCGGCCGTCCTGGTTGGGCCCGACCCCGGGATCGGCGAGTGCGAGCCCGGCCATGGCCTCTAGCACCAGTGGATCGCCCGGTGCGCTGGTGATGCTCAGTGCAATGTCGTCGAGTGCGGCAGACGCGTCGACATCGGTGGTCAGCGTGGCCGTAATGCTGATATGGTCGTTACCGGAGTTATTCTCGACGATATAAAACACCGCCGAAACATCGTCGCCTTCCAGCGAGCCGCCTTCGATCTTTCCATCGGCGTCGAGGATGCCGTCGTTGTTCGTATCCACGTCCTTTTCGTTGCCAGTGATCCCCAACTTCAATCCTGCGGGCGAACCGATCGTCAGCGTCGGCACGAAGGTGCCGAGGTTGTTCGGGTCCTCCTCGGCACGACGCACCGTATTGGCAGAAAGCACCGCGAACGTCGCTGTGCCTGCTGTTAGATCTTGTAGGTCCAAACCTTTTGCGTTGGGGCTGATGGAGACACTAACCCCGAGCGGGTTGGCCAGCACCGCGGCCGCTTCGATCTCGGCAATCACGTCGCCAACCGTCACGGCCCCGTCGAGATTCACGCGAAACGAGTCGCCGCTCTTGAGCGTGATCGCGAGGTCGTCCCAGTGGCTCGCCACGGTGTTCGTCAACGTCAGCGGAGGCAGCCCGCCCGCGTAGGGATCGTTGCCGGTGAAACCGAGCAGCGATGCGTTGTGGACGTACATTTTGCGCGCGCCGGGATCAATCGCCCGTAACGCGATACACGACTCGACCGCTCCGCCGACGTAAACTTTCTCGAAGGCCTCGGCCACCAAGAGCTGCGAAAGCGCGAGGCTGCCAGTAACCACGGTTTGCGAAAATAGTTTGTTGAGGTCCGCGACCAGCATGTCGACCGACGTGTTGTCGCTGGTGTTCGGTTGGCGATCTTGTATCGCCACGTTAGGATCGTTGGGATCGGGCTGGTCGAGCAGCGTCATGTCGACAATGTGCGTCTGGTTGCCGACTTCGATCTCCACCGTGAAATCTACGTTGCTACCAATCTGGCCGTCCGTGGGCACCGCAGTGGAGGCCGTCGCGCCGACGAGCCGGGGAATGCCTTCGCCACCCTTCAGGGTGTCGAGCGGCGTACTGGTAGAGATCGAAAAGCCGCTGGCACCCGCACCGTCGAGCCGTAAGCCAACACGGGCATCGAAGTCGTACTGCAGTTCGAGCTCGGCGTTGGCAAACGCCGCCACTTCGAGCTTGCCCCCAAGAAAGTCGAAGCCTTCGAAGAAGTCCAGTTCGAGGGTGTCGGTATAGATGTCTCTGAATTTCAGGTCGAATTCGAGCGTCTTGTTGCTGTCGTCGTAAACGATGTTGGGATCGTATCCCTCGTCCACCAGCGATGTCTGTACGATGTCTGCCCAAAGATGGCCGGCCAGCGCCTCCCAGGTCAAATAGAGAGTGGGTGCAGTCACGCTGCGGCCTTGCCGCTCGGAATCGGCAGGGGTCGTGAGGCCGAAGCCGAGGTGCGTCACCGCCGGGTTGATATTGGTGCTCGCAGTGGTGCTCACGCTGTTGTTAAAGCCGAGCCGCGCGCGATTGGACACCACCTGAATGCCGCTCGTCGCGGAGTCGGTTGCGATCAACGCGAGTCGCCCCGCGGAGGTAACGAATACCTTCAGGCTGTTCAACGGCTTGGCGTTGCCCGTTACAGCGTCCACCGCGGTAAGCAGCGCAAGGTTCAGGTCGTCGGCCAGTTCTTGGAGATTGATGTTGTCGTTGGTGAAGACGAAATCGGGGTCGCTCGGGCCGGGCGGAGTGACCCCGATTTTGGGAATGACGTATCGTTCGACATTAAACGTCGTCGGCCCGCTCGGGAGGAACTGGGGCGTCGTGACGTCGATGGTCAAGTTATCGATGGTCCCTAGCGTTGCATCGAGTTGACCAACACCGAGGACGCTCGGGTCGACTGCAGCGCCGCTCCCCTCAATCATCAGCGTGCTTGTCGAAAGTGTTCCAATGGCGGCGTTCGGCAGCCCCTCGATCTGCAGTCGGCCATCGCTACGGACGTCGACCGTCAGTTGGTTCCCGAAGCCATGATCGGCCAAGGCGTCGGCGAGATCGGTCGCCAGGTCGACGGCGTTGTTGTTATCGAGCAAGTCAGCCAATGGTACGTCCACCACGACTACTGGCTGACCGTCGATCGAGATTGCCAGATAAGCGTCTTTGGTTGGGGCCGTGGCACCAGAGGCGCCGGTGTTGCCAACGACGAACGGGTTGGGGATCGTTTCGGCGCTGAGTTGTACCGGCTTTCGCAAACGCTTCTCGACTCCTTTGATCCGATCGGTGACGTACTCCCATATGTTCGGCGCGTTCGCCGCATACCATGGCCAGTTCTGAGTCAGGATTTCATTGACCGCTTTCGCCGAGTTTTCAAGGAAGAAGTCCAGCTCATCAAAGCCGCGACCAATCACGCCCGGGTCGGCAAGGCCAGTGCCGATGAACACCTGATCGACATCGACAATGGAGGTGATCGTAGTAGGTGAGTAGACCTCAAGCTTGAGCGTCTCAACCGTGCCACGAAGCGCCGGCGGAATGAGAAACGAGCGACGCTGGAACTGTTCGGTCCCCTGAATGGCGATCAGTTCAGCGCTTGTGATGCTGTTCAGAGGGTCGAGGATCACGCCAGCATCATCGACTGGATGGAGTTGGTCGCCACCAAGGAACACTTTGAACTCGTTGTCGCCTACCGTACTGCCATCGACAATAGGGAGTACACGCAGGAGCAGTTGGAGCCGCTCTTCGTTCGTAGGGAGGTAGAGGCGATTGTGCGTCTGCGCGTTACGCGCCATTAGACAGCCGCAGGAACTGGTTCGACCCTTCGGACACGACCGCCCCCGACCCAGCGCCACCTTGATACTTCCACCCGGCGATCGAGCCGCCAAAGATTCCAGGGTCGAAGTCGAAGTCGCCATTGGCAACGGACGGTGGCGGCTCCAGAGGCATGCGTCGGGCGGAGATGCCGTAATTCACGTTGTCGATAGCTGCTTGCTGAGCAGCCTGCGTACGGAGGCGCAGCGTCGTGCCGGTAGGCGTAGCCGCGCGAGGTGTACCGCGGATCGTTATTGCCAATGCTCGTGATGTACCACTCTTTGACCTCGGGGTGATCGACCTTGCCGTTCTTCGGCTTATTGACCGTTCCGTTGGGATTCAGTTTGGGTAGATCGGCCTCTGGGTAGTAGTCGGGAGTGCCGATGGAACTGGGGTAAACCGGGCTGGACGCATCAAGCGAAATCGCATAATTCACCGCCCCATCCCGGGGCTCGCCGGCAAGCTGGTTGAGTCCCGTGACGTAATCCTCGTGCCGGTAGTAGTTGTCGACAAACCCGACGCCTTCCCAAGCGCGACCCGGCCCCGCATCGTTCAGCTGCAAGAAGCCCTCTTCCCCGTCGAGGAAGGTCAATTGGTCTACGGTAACACTGTGGGAGAGCAGCCGTTGGGTCGCTTCGGAGACCACGACGTGGCCCCGACTCATGCCGATTAGGTGCAGGTAGTCGCTGCCTGTCAGGCCATACTCCATGGCCATCGCGAATAGCGCGTCGCCAGCCGCCTCGTCAAACCCTCCACCCAGACCGGCAATCAACGACTCGTCGAGCCAGTCAAACATGACGATGACGTTGTCGTAGGTCAGGCTGGGATTGGCCACCACGACGAGCGAGTCGACGTAGTTGTCCAGAATCTTATCGACTCTGGTAAGCGTGCCATCGCTGGGATGGTAGTTGAGTGCCACCGTGGTCTCTGTTCCGGCAGCCGGGTACTGTGCCGGATTGGTGAAGTAGTTGTACAGTGCGTTGCGGATTTCGTCGTCGTTGGGGGTCGAATCGCCCGGGTCGTAGTCGTCGGGGTACTCTGCCGCGAAGAGCCCGTCCTGCTTGGCGCCGTGGGAGATGATGGTGACGCTCGAGAGCACTTCGCGCCGCTCGAGCAACTCCATAGACAGCTTACGACTCGTGCCACCGTGCTTACTTCGACCGCCCATGCGACATACCTCCATTTAGATTAGATGGCCGAACGAATCGACCTAACCAACTTCCCCGCAACGAGTCCGCCGGCGATGAAGTTCACCGAGACTCGTACCCACGTTGATCGCTTCCCTGACCAAAGAAATTTGAGACTAGCCGTTCGCAGAGCGGGACCTGGAAGAGTTACTGCTGCGGATAGCCCAGTGATTCCTGCGCCGAGGAATCCACACGAGGTGCCTGGCAACCGCAACCGCCTGCAAAGTCTTGCGTCATTCTAGCTGCCGTATTTCCTTTTCGCACTAGGGAATCGCAAATTTTGTCTACGCTTCTATTGCCTCAGAAAAGGTGAGAGATTGGAGTTCTGATCCATTGGGGACAAACCTACGGGGCCGTATGCAAGTCTCGACGGCGTATTGAGTTACGACTTGCCGCGGCTACCCCAAAGTATTTACCCGTTCACCAGGTAGTTGAAGGAAGTGAAGCCAGCGGCAACGCCTTGGAGCCGCCTGCTTATCGCAATTCAAGGCCAACGAGAGTTTCCGCGCGTAGCAGCCAGCTACGTTGATACCGCCAGCGCCCGTTCGCTACGTGACCGGCGCTGACCTGACTGGAAACGGCAACTGACAGGAAAAGGCGTGGCGCGTGTGAGCGTCCAACCGTGCCGTTGTCAGGGCAAGTCGGCAGCGTGGAGATGTTTCGTGTAGAATGCTCGGAATCCACCTCGTGGCAGCGGTACCGTTGGAAGTGGGCGATTAACGGAAAGTCGGTCGCCGTCATCATGCCAAACATGCCGCGCCAGTCGATAAACCCTGACCTTGGTGACCGCTGCTCGACACCTTTCGATAGAGTTGAGTAGGAGAACGACTTGGTCGTCGTTCTTCCAGATTCCCAGTTCGTGCTCGTTGTGGCAATGTAACTCGCAACCACGACTTGAGCTTAAAACAGAAAACCCTAACGAACTGCTGGTTTAACACCAGGTTCCTGGAATGGTTGAACTTATTGGAAACAGACCCGGGCCAAGTCAGGTCGACTTGGCTGAGTCGCCCGATTTTGCGGAGACACGAAACGAGCTAGAATCTTTGCTACTGGCAGAGCAGCACCGCCTAGGCGATCCCTACCGTCGGTGTGACCAACCCGAGGGGACCTCAAGCATAGTACACGAGATGAGCGATAGCGTCTGAAGGCGAGCGATTGGCAGAATGGTGCCGCATTATGCTATCGTACGGGTGCATGGGCTCTTGTCGCCCAGGTTGTTGGCTAACGAATTCGTGATGGGAGACGAAGAGTCATGTATGTAGTGAACCGTTTGCGGTTAACGAGTGGCCTGCTCTGCATGTCATGCCTGTTCGTGGGACAGCTGCAGGGCGAAGCTCTCGATGGAGCCCATGTACTTTGGTACGACGCCCCCGCCAAAGATTGGACCGAAGCGTTGCCTCTGGGCAATGGAAGAATGGGCTGCATGGTGTTCGGCGGCGAGGCCGAAGCTCGCTATCAGTTCAATGAAGATACCCTATGGACAGGTGCGCCCCACGATTACGCGCATGCCAACGCCGCGGAGCATCTGTCGGAAATTCGACAGTTGCTGTTCGCCGGTCGAAGACGCGAGGCGGAATCGCTGGCATCGCAAGTTTTCATGTCAATTCCCCTGCGCCAATGTAGCTACCAACCATTGGGCGACGTGACGCTCAAACTGGCCGGTCACGAGCAAGTTTCGGATTACCGGCGATCACTCGACCTCCGCACCGCCACTGCCACCACCGAGTGCAAGATTGGCGGTGTACGGTACACCCTGCAAACGATTGCCAGTTACCCGGCCCGCGCTAGCGATTCACTTAAGCTGCAGTGAGCCGGAGCAACTGAATTTTAGCGCAACTCACGAGCCCCCATTCCAATTCGGAAACTCTGCAGCACGGAAGCAGCGCGCTAGTGCTGGCTGGTCAGGTCAAGGCCATCGATACGCAGCGCCAACTCAATGCGACCGAAACCATGCGATTTGCTTCGCACCTTCGGGTACAAGCCACGGATGGAAAAGTCGCGAATACTAAAAATACGCTGACCGTTACTAATGCTAGTCACGCGACGCTGGTGGTAACGGCCGCTACCAATTTTGTGAACTACCGCAAGCTGGCCGGTGACCCCATCGAGAAGAGTCGAGCACAGCTTGAGGCCGTGTCGTCAGGGTGGCCGTCGCTCCTCAGTGAACACGTCGCCGATCATCGGCGCTTGTACGATCGAGTGAATTTGCGCATCGGTACACCCACGGTGGCCGACGCACCAACCGATCAGCGCATCCTGATGAACGCCGATCAAGCGGATCCTACGTTGGCCACGCTCTTGTTCAACTACGGCCGGTACCTGATGATTGCCTCGAGCCGTCCGGGAAGCCAGCCGGCTAACTTGCAAGGGGTTTGGAACGAAGAACTCCAACCTCGTTGGGAGAGCAAGTACACCACGAACATCAATACCGAGATGAACTATTGGTTGGTTGATCCATGCAATTTGGATGAGTGCGCCGAACCATTGTTTGAGCTCATCAAGGAAGTGTCCGAGTCGGGCAAGCGCGTCGCGGAAGAACATTACGCCGCACCAGGGTGGGTGCTGCACCACAATACCGATTTGTGGCGAGGCGCCGCACCCATCAATGCTTCGAATCACGGCATCTGGCCCACCGGGGGCGCTTGGCTTTGCCATCACCTGTGGGAGCACTATCTCTATACTCGCGATCAGCAGTTCCTCCGCGAGACCGCCTACCCATTGATGCGGGGCGCTGCGGAGTTCTTTGCCGAGTATCTGGTCGAAGATCCGCGCACAGGCGACCATTGGCTGATCAGCGGCCCAAGTAATTCGCCCGAACAGGGTGGCCTGGTCATGGGGCCAACCATGGATCACCAGATCCTTCGTAGCCTGTTCGCCAATACGATCGAAGCGGCCAACGTACTAGCCATCGACGCTGAACTGCAGGGGGAACTTGCCGAACTGCGGGCTCGCATCGCGCCCAACAAAGTTGGTCAGCACGGGCAGTTGCAAGAGTGGCTGGAGGACGTCGACCAACCCGACAACAAGCATCGCCATGTGTCGCACCTGTGGGGGCTGCACCCCGGGAGCGAAATCACCCCTGATTCCGCACCGTTGTTTGCCGCAGCACGCAAGTCGCTCGAAATGCGTGGCGATGGCGGGACCGGTTGGTCGCGGGCCTGGAAAGTCAATTTTTGGGCCCGCTTGCGCGATGGCAACCGGTCTCATCGTGTACTGCAGGGGCTGCTTACGCTTACCGGTTCGCCGCTTACCGATTACCGCGGGGGCGGAGTGTATCCCAACCTGTTGGACGCCCATCCACCATTTCAAATCGATGGGAATTTTGGCGCCACCAGCGGCATCTGCGAAATGTTCGTACAGAGCCATCGCCGCTTGCCGAACGCAGGTGGGCCACTCATCGAGTTGCTTCCCGCGCTGCCCGATTCTTGGCCTAGTGGTCGTATTACCGGCTTGCGAAGTCGAGGTGCATTCGAAGTCGATGTAGAATGGTCGGATGGTGCGCTCAAGCAGTGTCACTTGCGTTCGCTGAAAGGGGGGCCCGCAGCGCTCCAGTACAAAGGACACCGAGTCGACGTGAACATGGCTGCGGGAGAGCAGTGCACGTTAGATGAGCAGTTGAGAGTATGGTGACTCACGACCATGCACGCGCTGAGAATTGAGGTTCGTTTTCCTATTCGGGAGGAGATTACGATGCATGTCACACGCCGCGATTTCACAAAGGCTGCCGCGGCCTGCGTGGTGGCTGTTCCCAGTACAAGATTGCTTGCTGCCGATGGCGCGTCGGCCGCAACCGGTAGCCGTCGTGGGAACCCGATTGCCGTTTCGACCTACTCCTTCTGGCGTTTCAAGGACGACTCGAAGCTCTCCATGGAGCAATGCATCGACCAGGCATCCGCGATGGGGTTCGATGCGGTCGAACTCTTGCAGATGCAAATGGAGAGCGAAGACCATGGCTATCTGCAAAAGCTCAAACAGCGAGCCCTAATTAACGGCATCAGCCTGTGCGGATTGAGTACGCACCAAGGCTTTGTTTCGCCCGATGCCGACATACGGCAGAACAACATCGATCATACGATCCGTAGTATCGAGCTCGCCTACGTACTCGGTATTCCCACCATGCGCGTGAACACAGGGCGGTGGGGAACCAGCAAGGACTTCGATGATTTGATGGCTAATCGAGGTATCGAACCACGGTTACCAGGTTACACGGACGACGATGCCTTTGATTGGGTCATCGACTCGTTCGAAAAGTGCTTGCCAGCCGCGGAGAAGTGCGGGGTCACGCTAGGCCTCGAAAACCACTGGGGACTCGGGCGTACGCCTGAGGGTGTTTTGCGAATCGTCGACGCAGTCGATTCGCCATGGCTGCAGTGCACGCTGGACACCGGCAATTTCTTGGAAGACCCCTACGATCGTCTTGCGCTCGATGGCGCCGAAGACCGTGTTTGTCCAGGCCAAGACGTATTACGGCGGTGGTATCTGGTACGAGGTCGATCTCGACTACCAGCGGATTGCCAAGATGCTGCGGGAGCACGAATACCACGGCTACGTCTCGCTCGAATTCGAGGGACACGAAGCCTATCAAACGGCTATCCCGAAGAGCCTCGAGCGACTAAGAACGGCGTTTAGTTGATAAGGACAGTGGGCAACACCTGCAAGCAACGGCACGCATGCGGTAGCATAGCCTCATGGAAAAAACGCTCGACCGCCGGATTGCCGCCTTGCTCGCCAATCCGGCGGCCCCCAACTTTATTCTTGCCGATGCCAAGGACGCCGACATGGCAGTGGGCATTGCCGCGCCCGGTATCAACGCGCGGACCGGTCGCCTGCGTTCGCTGCAAGAATATCGAAAGCTCGTGCGGCAGAATGTCGAGCAAGCGCTTGTCGACATTATGCTTGTTAGCTGCAGCACCAGGGACGCGCTGCTGGAAGAGCAAGTTGCGTTCGCGGAATCGCCGGTGACGCTTGCCATTCGAGCGAACGACGCGACCGATATTTGGACGGCGACCGGGGCCAGCTACACCAACGTCCCCTCCCGTCCGTTTCGCACGACCGTCTTGGAGGACGCGATGCGCGACGGACCGGCGGAGTCCGCGGGACTGGCCGCAAAGCGGACGCCAACCGATCTGGGGCTGTACTCGCTCACGCTGAACAATTGCATCGACCACGATCTGCAGTCGCTAACGGCGTATCGCGAGTTTCGGATCGAGGCCGCGCAGCTACGGTTCCGACACTTCCTGGAGGTCTTCAACCCCAACAAGCTGGTCCATCCCGTGGCGGACGTGCCCCGCTACGTCAACGACTCCATCGCCCGGCTGTTAGCTGGCATCTCCGCTTGCAGCCGGCCACTATTCCTCAAGGTTGCTTACAACGGTCCGCGGGCCATGGAAGAGCTCGCAAGTTACGACTCCAGTTTGATCGTTGGCATTCTAGGTGGATCGTCCGGCACCACATTCGATGCCTTCCATCAGCTTTGGGAGGCGCGCAAGTACGGAGCCCGCGCGGCGCTCTATGGCCGCATGATTAACAGTAGCGAACATCAACCCACCTTTATTCAACACTTGCGGTGGCTCGCCGATGGCGACCTCACCGACCCCGCCGAAGCCGTGCGGTCGTACCATGCGGCGCTCGGCCAAATTCATCAATCCCCAACGCGATCCCTGAAAGACGATTTGCAACCCTCGCGCAGAGAGATGCATTACACATCGAGTTAATTCGATAAGGTACCTGCGCTGCGTCTTCGATTCGCGTGGAATCACGCTGCCCTACTCAATCTCTCACGACTGCTGCCGCAAAAAGATGCCGTCGCCAACACCCCACGTCGTCGTTGCCGGTCACGCCTGTATCGATATCATTCCCGAATTTCCCGCGCCAGCGGGGGTGGTGGGCAGCGCATCGTACCCGGGCAGCTAACCATTATGGGGCCGGCACAAGTTTCGCCGGGGGGGGTGGTTTCCAATACGGGTCTGGCGCTCCATAAATTGGGCGTTTCCACGTCGCTGCTCGGCAAGGTGGGCGACGATATGTTCGGGCGGGCATTACTCGAAATCCTTGCGGCCCAATCGCCTCGGCTCAGCCGCGATATGATCGTCGCAGCGGGCGAGAACACGAGCTATTCAATCGTTGTCAGCCCGCCAGGCGTCGACCGGGCGTTTTTGCATTGCCCGGGAGCCAATGACACCTACTGTGCGGACGACATTCCAGTCGCCTCGCTGGAAAGCGCCTCGCTGCTGCATTTCGGCTACCCAACCTTGATGCAACGCATTTACTCGGACGGTGGGCGGCAGCTTCGTAAGTTATTCGACCAGGCGCATTCGCACGGCGTGGTGACTTCCTTAGACATGTCGATGCCCGACCCGCTTGCGCCAGCGGGGCAAGTCGATTGGCGTAGCTGGCTACGCGAGGTGCTGCCCGCGGTCGATGTGTTTCTCCCGAGTTTCGATGAGATTCTGTTCATGCTCGACCGGCAAGAGTTCGACCGTCGGCAGCTGCCTGCCAGCGACTCATCGCTCGAGCGTTTGGATGTCGAGTTGTTGCGGAGGCTCACCGGCGAACTGCTTAACTGGGGAGTGTGCATCGCGGGCCTCAAGTTGGGCGAGCAGGGGCTGTACTTGCGAACCGCGGAGAATGTATCGACCTTAGGCGCGCGACTTGGCGTAACGGCTAGTGCTGATGCGTTTGCCGCGAAATGGTCCGGTTGCGAACTGCTGTCGCCATGCTTTGTGGTCGAGCCGGTCGGCACTACCGGGGCAGGCGATGCGACGATTGCCGGCTTTCTGGCAGCCCTGGTGAGTGGCGTATCCCCGGCTGAGGCAGCCGTGCAAGCGGTGGGCGTCGGGGCCTGCTGCGTTGAATCGGCGGATGCAACCGCTGGCATCCGCACGCTCGACGCAACGGCCGCACGCATCGCCGCCAATTGGCCTCGCCGGCGTAGTGACGAACCGGCGGAAAACTGGCGGTGGGAACCGCTCGATGGCGTTTGGCAGCCTAGCTGCGTGTAACTGGGGGCGATGCGACTTCGAGCGACGCCAGCAGTTCGAATTCGCATCGTCGCGCAAGTGTCTCAACCTTGCGGTGATCACCGCGCCAGTCGGTTTGAATACGTGGTCTGCACAAAAACCCGTAGAAACACGCCGGACGCGATTGCCTAAGTTGCGGTTGGAGGCGCATAATAAACCAGCGGGTCCTTTACGACCTCGATCCGTCGTTGCCCCTAAGTCATTGGCAGAGAACGAGTTGGCGTTCGCGCCTTAAAAGATGAATAGCCAAAGCCTGAACTATATCGAGCAGATTTACTCCGACTATTTGTCCAACGCCGAGAACGTGTCGCCCGAGTGGCGACAGTTTTTCCAAGATAATGGTTGGCGGGCAGGCGTTGCCACGCCCGAGCTCAATGGCGAGACCAACGGCGGCGGAGCGCCGCTTGCCAATGGGCCTCCCCCGCCCCCGCAGCCCCCCCCGGCTGCCAGTTTGCCACCTGTTATCACCCCTTCTCTGGCACCCTCTGGCGCCAAGGCCCCGCGGGTCGGCGGTGAAGGACGGCCGACTCGAGGCGATGTGCAGCTGGTCGCCCTCCAGGAGCGTGTCGACCAACTCATTCGCAACCATCGGGTCCGCGGTCACATTATCGCCCGCCTCGACCCGCTCAAGCAGTCGCGGCCGCAGCCTCCTGAGCTTGATCCCGCCTACTACGGCTTCACCGAGGCGGACTACGACCGCGTATTTTCCACCCGCACGTCTTACGGCCCGCAGGAGCGGACGCTCCGCGAAATCGTCGGCTGGCTTCGTAACACCTACTGCCGCTACATTGGTGCGCAGTTCATGCACATCGACGATCTGGCCGTACGGCAGTGGCTGCAGGATCGGATGGAGTCGAACGAAAATCGCATTCATCTGCGTCGCGACGAGCAGTTACGCATTCTGCGCAAGCTAACCGATGCTGTGATCTTCGAGGAGTTCATCCAAAAGAAATTTCTCGGTGCCAAGAGCTTCTCGCTTGAAGGTGCCGAGAGCTTGATTCCGCTGTTGGACATGGCGGTAGAAGATGCTGGCTCCGATGGCGTGGAAGAGATTGTACTGGCCATGGCCCATCGGGGTCGCTTGAATGTGCTTGCTAACGTCATTGGCAAGGACCCACGGCAGATTTTCCGCGAGTTCGCAGACATGGATAGCGAACAGCACATTGGGCGGGGCGACGTGAAGTACCACTTGGGCTTTTCGAGCAATCGCACCACCGCCAATGGTCGCGATGTGCACTTGTCGTTGTGCTTCAATCCCAGCCATTTGGAGTTCGTCAACACCGTGGCTATGGGCCGCATGCGAGCCAAGCAGGATCGCAATGGCGACCGTGAACGTCGCCGAGGGATGGCCCTGCTGATTCACGGCGATGCGGCGTTTGCGGGCGAAGGCGTCGTGCAGGAGACGCTCAATATGAGCGAGTTGCCGGCGTACACGGTCGGTGGCACTATCCACCTGATCGTCAATAACCAAATCGGGTTTACCACCACCCCGCAAGAAGGACGATCGAGCGTTTACTGCACCGACGTTGCCAAGTTGCTGCAGATCCCGATTTTTCATGTCAATGGAGAGCACCCCGAGGCGGTGGCCCAGGTGCTGCGGTTGGCGATGGATTTCCGCTACAAATTCCAGCGCGATATCGTAATCGATATGTACTGTTATCGGCTGCGAGGTCACAACGAGGGGGATGAACCCGCCTTCACGCAGCCCTTGCTTTACCAAGCCATCGAGCAACGTAAGAGTGTCCGAGCAGGCTACCTCGATCACCTGCTCGAATTAGGTGGCGTGAGTCGCCAAGAGGCCGAGCAGATTGCCGACGAACGCCAGGCACACCTCGAACGCGAACTCGCCTCCGCCCGCAGCGATAGCTTCGTTCCGCAGCAAGATATGCTGAATAAGGTTTGGAAGGGATACCGTGGCGGCAAGGAAAGCGAGGCGCCGGACATCGACACCGGCGTCGATCGCGAACGGCTCGCCCAATTACTGCAGATCCAGACTCGTGTCCCCGAAGGTTTCACGGTTCATCCGAAGATCAAACGGGGCATGGACCGGCGAATCGAAATGGCCGATGGCGAGGTGCCGCTCGATTGGGCTGCGGCCGAAGTCTTGGCGTTTGCCTCCCTGGCCACGCAAGGTTATCCGGTACGACTGACGGGGCAGGATGTCGAGCGTGGTACGTTTAGCCATCGCCACGCCGTGCTGCACGACTGCAAGAACGGCGCTACCTACATGCCGCTCAATCACCTGTCCGAAGACCAGGCAGTCGTCGAGATCTTCAACAGTCCACTTTCCGAAGCGGGGGTGCTTGCCTTCGAGTACGGTTATAGCCTCGACTCGCCCGATGCTTTGGTGATGTGGGAGGCACAGTTCGGCGATTTTGCCAACGCGGCCCAGGTGGTCATCGACCAGTTCATTGCGAGCGCCGAGGACAAGTGGCGCCGATTAAGTGGTCTGGTGTTGTTACTCCCCCACGGTTTCGAGGGCCAGGGCCCCGAGCACTCCAGCGCCCGACTTGAGCGATTCTTGCTGTTGGCGGCGGAAGATAACATGCAGGTGGTTTATCCTACCACGCCTGCCCAAATGTTCCATTTGCTCCGCCGGCAGATGCTTCGCCACTGGCGCAAGCCGTTGGTGGTGATGACCCCCAAGAGTCTGTTGCGGCATCGCGACTGCGTTTCCTCGCTCGATGACTTGGCCATCGGGCAGTTTGAACGGGTTCTCGGTGACGACCGTGTGCCCGACTTGAGCCAAGCCGAGCGAATCTTACTTTGTACGGGCAAAGTATATTATGAGCTTTGCGATCGTCGCGAAGAGCTAGATTTGAAGAACGTGGCCATTCTGCGTGTCGAACAGCTCTATCCTTTGCCGACCAAAGCACTGGAAAAAGCACTTGCGCAAGTGGCCGACGATACCCAGGTTATCTGGGTGCAGGAAGAACCCGAAAACATGGGGGCCTGGCGGTTTTTGCGGGCCCACTACGGCGAGCGACTGCTGGGGCGATTCCCCTTGCGGGGTGTTAGCCGCCCAGCATCGGCGAGTCCAGCCACAGGGTCACGTTCGGCCCACGTATGGGAGCAGAATAAGCTGATTGCCGAGGCACTTGGCGAGCCGCATGCCGAGGATCTTCAGCCGTAGCGACCGTTGACCTGCCACATCCTACGCTGGCCCGCAACGAGCCCACTCCTTCGGCCATCAACCAGATTGCCACCTACCCCATTACCTACTCACCTACCAACACCACACAAATTCATGGCAAACATCGCGGGCGTCGAAATGGAGGAACTTCGTGTTCCTGAAGTGGGGGAATCGATCGCTGAAGTCGTGATCGGCCAATGGCACAAGCGCGAAGGCGAGGCCGTCCAGCGCGATGAGGAAATCGTCGAATTGGAATCGGAAAAGGCTACCTTCGAGGCCCCTGCTCCTGTGTCCGGCGTGCTCGCAAAGATTATCAAAAAGCCGGGGGCAACGGCCGAAGTGGGGGAGGTGATTGCCTACATCGACCCCAACGGCGAGGCAAATAGCAACCCCGCCTCGTCTGCCAACGAGCTGGCAGAATCGCATTCGCAGCAGCCTGAGACACCGCCGCCGCCGCCTCCCTCCACTCCGGCGGAGTCGGTTCGAGAATCGACTACCGAGCACCTGAGCCACCGCGACCGGCCACTTGCTGATGATCCCGATGTCGTCGAAACGGCACCCCGCGTGATGCCTGCGGCCGCCCGCGTATTGGGCGAACACCGCATCTCGCCCGAGCAAGTCGAAGCGACGGGGCCCGGTCATCGCTTGCTAAAGGAGGATGTGCTTCGCCACGTCTCCGCGAGCCGTTCGCCTTCCGCGACTGCGGCCCCGGCTGCCGAGCGTCCCGCACCCGCAGCACCGCGCCACCACCAACTCGGACGCGCCCAGTCGTCGACGGCGAGCGGGAGGAACGCAAGCCGATGTCGCCGCTCCGCAAGCGTATCGCTTCGCGACTGGTTGAAGCGCAGCATAACGCGGCCCTGCTTACCACGTTCAACGAAGCCGACCTCACCGAAGTAAAGCAGCTTCGCAAGGAACATGGTGAGGCGTTCCAGAAGAAGCATGGCGTCAAGTTGGGCTTCATGGCATTCTTCGTCAAGGCGGTGGTGGAGGCGCTCAAGAACTGCCCTGCACTCAACGCCCGCATCGATGGCGACGACATGGTCTTCCATCGCCACTACGACATTGGCATCGCCATCGCAACCGATCGTGGCTTGGTGGTGCCCATTCTCCGCGACGCCGATCGTCTTGGTTTTGCCGACATCGAGAACGCGATTAACGACTACGGTCTAAGGGCAAGGTCGGGTAACTTGAAGATCGACGAGATGATGGGTGGCACGTTTACCATCAGTAACGGCGGGGTGTACGGCTCGCTCCTTTCGACCCCTATCGTTAATCCGCCGCAGAGTGGGGTTCTCGGCATGCATGCCATCCAGGAACGCCCCGTGGCCCTGCATGGCGAAGTGGTCATCCGCCCGATGATGTACCTGGCGTTGACGTACGACCACCGCATCGTCGACGGCCGCGAAGCCGTGACCTTCCTCCGCGAAATCAAGGAAGCCATCGAAGAGCCTGCCCGAATTCTGATTGAGATCTAAACCCAGCCCCGATGGTTTTAGATCCACCGCCGTCCTCGGTAGCCACCAAGAACATCATCGCTTAACCGACGCCACTGCGAGATCGAAAGAATCAACAAGCAGCGAAGCGTTAACGGGTGGTGACTTCGCGGTGGACCGATGAGTTTGCCACGACGAAGCGAGCCCTCTATCTCGAAAACCTCACCACTCCTGTTATCCTGTCGAAACGCAGTCGCCGCCGCAACTGCACGGTAGTCCCACCCTGACCCCCGACCCCTGCCCACTTCATCATGCAACATGATCTTATTGTTATCGGCGCTGGTCCGGGTGGATACGTAGCAGCGATCCGCGCCGCGCAACTCGGGATGAACGTGGCGTGCATCGAGAAAGAGCCCGCACTAGGTGGTACGTGCCTTAGAATCGGGTGCATTCCCAGCAAAGCATTGCTGGAGTCGAGCGAACTGTACGCCGAAGCTCAGGAGAGCTTTTCCAAGCATGGCGTGGTGATCGATAAGATGTCGCTCGATCTCGACACCATGATGCAGCGCAAAGAGGCCGTAGTCGAATCTCTCACCAAAGGCATTGCCGGCTTATTCAAGAAGAACAAGATTACGCACTATGCGGGCCGGGGCCGATTTGCTGGGCCAGGTAAGGTAGTTGTCGTGTCCGCCAAAGGCGAACAGCAGTTGACCGCTCCGCACATCATTATCGCAACCGGTAGTAAAGTCGCCCGCCTACCTGGCGTTGAGCCCGACGGCGAGCGGATTGGCACCAGCACCGAAGCGCTCGCCTACAACAAGCCGCCCGACCATCTGGTGGTGATTGGTGCAGGATACATTGGTCTGGAACTCGGCTCGGTGTGGCGGCGGCTCGGGTCGAAAGTCACCGTGCTTGAGTATCTCGACCGCATCCTACCCGGTACCGATGGCGAAGTGGCCGCCGAAGCACTCAAGATATTCAAGCGACAGGGCCTCGAATTCAAGCTCGGCTGCCGCGTTACGGGTGCCCAAAGTAAAAAGAAGCATGCCCGGGTGGAGATCGATGGCCACGACCCCATCGAATGCAGCCGCGTGCTTCTTTGTACGGGTCGCGTGCCAATGACCGATGGGCTGAATCTGGAGTCCGTTGGCATCGCACTGGATAAACGGGGTCGCATTCCTGTGAACGCGGGGCTCAAGACCAACGCGGAGGGAGTCTACGCCATCGGCGATGTGATCGAAGGCCCCATGCTCGCCCATAAGGCCGAGGAAGAGGGCGTGGCATGCGTCGAGCGAATCGCGACCGGTTACGGCCACGTCAATTACAACGCCATTCCCAGTGTTGCCTACACGCACCCCGAAATTGCCGCTGTGGGCAAGACCGAAGAGCAACTGCAGGAAGCGAGCGTGGAATACAAGAAAGGCAAGTTTCCATTCATCGCCAACGGCCGTGCCAAAGCGCTGGGGCAAACCGACGGCTTCGTGAAGATGCTCGCCGATGCAAAAACCGATCGCGTGCTAGGCGTGCACATCATCGGCCCGCGCGCTGGCGACCTGATTGCCGAAGCCGCCACCGCCATGTCGTTCCATGCCAGTAGCGAAGACATTGCCCGCACCTGCCACGCCCATCCAACGCTGCCTGAAGTGATGAAGGAAGCCGCCATGGCAGTAACCACTGGGGCAATCCACTGGTAGGCTTGGTTGCTTGCCGAGCTTCCGCAAAGGCGTCTGGTCGCACAACTCGTACGGCTGCAGCGCGTCGGGGTTATTCTCGGTGTTTCCAACGGCTGGCGCGGTCCGCGCACTGCTGAGTTGGTCGCCAGCGATGCGATTTACCCCAGTCGCAGGCCGGTAGGTAGCGACTCGCCGAACACTTGGCTACGCTCTTCGGCACCGAGCGTTCCACCCTGCAAGACAAGTTCGCTGAAGTGGGTCGCGGCTTGGTTGGCTTCGAGCCAAGTTGCCACCTGCTCGCGTTTGGAGAGTTCTAAGTCGCGATGACGATCGCCGGTCACGCGGGCGAGTTGCATGGCGACCAGGTGCTCGATGGCATCGCCACTAGCGAGCGACATGACCGCATCGAGCCACTGGTTAGCGCGACTGGCCGGTACCAAGGTGTTGATGGGGCCGTACACGGGTACCCTCTGGCCCAAGCGGCCCAGAGTCCATAGCATGCCGCTCCGCACTCGCTCCAGCTTACGCTTGGGGAGGAGCTCGACGATGGCGGCGCCAAGTTCGGTTTTGACGGGCACCGGCAGTAACTCCAGCGAGCCGAGTAGACGCCACACTTCGGGTGCCGTCGAGGGATCGAGCGCCGTGGCAATGGAGCTTGCTTTGCCACCGGTGAATCGGCGATGAACGGCGCGAACGGCCGCTAGCAGTGGTTCGGCAATCGTGAGTTGCTGGCCACGAGAAAGCCCGCCGGCGATGCGCCGCCACAAGATGAGCGACTCGGCTTGCGACGCGGGGTGGGCCAGGCGGTTGCGGACGGTGCGCCAGGTTTCGGCCACCCGCCAATCGTCAACAGCAAATCCGAAGCCGGGACGTAACGCATAGCCAGTAAGATTGAGCCACCGGGCTTCGTGTTGGGGCGACCGCCTGCGGCCCGATTCGACTTCCATGAGCCGCTCCCAGATTCGCCGCAGGACCGAGGTTGGCCACTCGTGCTTGGGAGCGTCGAGTGCGTCGACGAGCGCGGGCATCAGCTTCGATGGCTTGAGCTCGCCCGATTTGCCGAACACCGCGCTGATGGCTGCGAAGCACACGGCGAGCGCCTGCTCGTCCACAATGCCCTCGGCTTCGGCGGCGGACTCATGGGCGGCAACGTCGGTTTGGGTGGTCGAGCGGATGTCGAACTGCAGTCGCCAGCTTCGATTCGACTGCGTGTCGCGGCAGGAGATTTCCAGCGCACCGATCTCGGTGAGATGGGCGTGCAGTCGCACGCGGACCGCCTGCGAGTCGCGCTTGCGGCCGGCGTCGAGTACGGTGCGAATGGGCGGTAGCGGCTTGAGTTCGCCTTCGTCCACTTCAACGAGGGCGCCGGGTGGGTCGACCAGGCGGGTACTGGAGACGTACAGCGGAAACTCCACGGGCTCGGCAAGCGTGAGTTGGAAGGTGTCGGGGATCTCGAAATCTTGCCCAGCCGACGCGGTGCCCGGTGCCAGACATACCGCCATCGGCCGCTCGCCTGCTATGCCAATGTAGTAGCTGCGGGCGAGGTTCGCGGTGATGCCGACGCCTTCGCCCCGGCGAACCATGCCGTAATACGCGGCGCCGCGAGCCACTGCCAAGTCGAGTCGCTCGTTGTCGAGCACGAGAGGTTGCCAGTCTTGTTCCGGACCACCAAACCACGACGAAATAACATGAAGCAATCGTTCGCGAAGCACGGGCGAGGCAAAGAACCCGCCGTTAAGGAGCACCACGTCGGGCCGGGCTGGGTCGTGCTCGTCGGCTGGTGTTTCATCGCCGGTGGTGCGATGAGCTTCAAGGAACGCCGCCAGGTATCGCGTGATGCCGGCATCGGCGGCGTAGGGGAGGCCGAAGTCTTGAAAACCCGATTGCCGCCGAGTGGGTCGCTCGTCGAGGGGTACGACCGGTAGAAAGCCGTCGACGAGGACTCGCTGTGCCTCGTCGCGTGAGACTTGGGCCTGCATGCCGCCACCAACGAGTCGGGAGCCAGCGGTGGGCAAGTTAACCGTTAGCATCTCGGGAGGCACGGGCCCGAGTAATGTCTCTTTGGCACGGCGGGCCGTACGCACCAACACGTCCCATGCGTCGGGGGGGAGCTTGCCGCCGCTGGTAAGCTTCGATTCGATATGCTTCGCCAGGGCCAGGTCGAGGTTGTCGCCGCCGAGGATAAGGTGCTCACCCACGGCAACGCGATGGAACTCCACTTCGCCGGGCGTATCGCTTTGGCGGACGCGAATCAGTGTGAAGTCGGAAGTGCCACCGCCGATGTCGCATACCAAGATCTTTTGACCGGGCGAAACCTGATTGCGCCACGAGTTGGCGTGGCGATCGACCCAAGCGTAGAAGGCCGCTTGTGGTTCTTCAATCAGCAGCACACGCGGCAACTCCGCCTGCTTGGCCGCCGCAATGGTGAGTTCGCGGGCCACTTCGTCGAACGAAGCGGGGAGCGTAATCACGACGTCTTGTTCGGCGAGTGGAAATTTCGGAAAACTTGCTTGCCAAGCGTCGCGGAGATGTGTCAGATAGCGCGACGTCACCTCAATTGGCGAAAGTCGCTCGACGTCGTCGTCACCTTGCCAGGGGAGGAGTTCCGCCGTGCGATCGACACCAGCGTGGCAGAGCCAGCTCTTAGCCGAGGCGATCATGCGGCCGGGTTTGGCTGTGCCTTCGTCGCGGGCTGCCACACCCACTGCGGTACAAGGCTTGTCCGCGGACCAGGGTAGGCGAGGGCGCCGGCCTCCGCTTCGGCCTGGGGCGCCTCGTAGTGGAACGACGGGAGGGTGTCGCGGCTCCACTTGAAACGGCGCGACCAATTGCGGCACCGAAAACGTCTCGACCAGCCAAGCGGGTGCTTGCGTATCGACATACGCGATGGCCGAGTTCGTGGTGCCGAGGTCGATGCCCACGACGTACCGGCTGGGCCGCGGTTGATCTTCCTGATCGTTGGGATTGATGACGGCCATCCTTCTATTCGTCGCTCTCCCGTTCGGGCTGCAGGCCTAGTCGCTCTTCGAAATTGGCAAATAACTCTTCGTCCGTCTTGCCACCGCCGGTGACGGCCGACTCGCCAAACAGCAGGATCGGCAATCCACTGTCCAGTGCGTGCCAATCGTCGCATTGCTGGCGCAATCGGGCTGTGATATCCGCCTTCAGCTTATCGTCGAGCAACACCCGGTTCCCCGCCAAGGCCATCGCTCGCTGTTTTGCCTTGGCCACCGATGGCGGGAGACGTCCTTCCATTAGCCAGTTGTGATACTCCGTGAAATGCTCGGGAGCGAGCATCCATACGGTGATCGCTAGCCGAGCGTATTCGCATGCGCTCGGGCGGCCTTTTTTGCCCGCCGCCAGGTGGTCGTTGCAATCGGCACTTAGCGGCGCATGATAGAGAGCAATGCAAAACGGATCGCCGTACCGCTCTCGCGCCGAATCAGCCGAGGATGCAACTCGCGGCAGTGCGTGCAAGTGTAGTCGAGCATCTCGACCAAGACGTGCTTGGCATCACGCGATCCGACAAGCGGCATGTTGTAGGCATCGATCGGGTGCGGAAGTCCCACAAAGCTCACCAACCTCTCCGGATTCCGCTGCTCCTCGGAATCTACGGAGCGGGTGATCGGCTGGTTCTCCATAAAATCGGGCGACTGCCGATCGACGTTGGCCACGTTGTTGGGAGCACTGGCGACTGGTTTCAGTTCGATTTCGCGGAGGGCCACCTTGCTGCTATCGGGCCCCAGTAGCTGCCCGGCAACAAGTAGGGCGACACCTATGGCGGCAAGCAAAGCGGCGAAGGGAGGGCCAACAACCGGTTCATCCGTACCTCGATTTGCCATGACCGAGGGAATCTGAGAAGCGGACATGCCAACCACGGCGCGAGGCTGGCCTTCGTTCGCATAGGGATCTGCTGTGAAGTAGATGGTGAGCGCGAGGCCGGCAATCAGCAGCCCGCAAGTGTGGACTAGCATGCAATAGAAGCAGAAGCTTTGTAGCTCGAACAACTGCAATCCAACAAACCAACACGCAGCGCCGGTGGCTGCCAGCGAAAGGGCCAGCAGGAGCGACATTGCCCCACTTTGAGGGCGTGCCGCCGCGGGCCAGGCGGCCGCAATAATGCCCAGGTAGGCAACCGTACCAAACGCGGCAACGGGCACGCCGAACCATTTCGACCAGCGGCTCACGAGCACCGTGTCGCAGTCGAAGGCGCCGTCGGCGGTGCAGCCAGCTACCTCGCCAGCGGTCCACGACGCCCAAGCCAAATACGCGGAGATGCCCATCGCCACCAGGGCAGCGAGGGTAATCAGCGTCGCCATCAGTTTGTTAGCCGTGGGCATGGAAGACCAGCATTGGCCGGAAGTGGTAGAAGGAAACGCTGATTGTACCACACAGGCGGCAGTTCCTCGTGCCCCGGAGCACGCCTTGCCGTCAAATTATTACGCCGGGAAATCACGCCCCGGCCGGTTTGCCGAAAGCGCGATGACAGGTCCGGTGGGCGTCGAGAAACATGCCGATCACCGAACCGTCGGTTGTCCCCACGACCGCGGCACCATGCCAATCGTCGAGGTCGGCACCTCGCGCGTCGACCTGCCAGGTATTTCCGCTGGCCGAAAGATCGACTCGCGATAGCGAATGGATCACCGAGCTTGGCCCTTTGGCAGTCGCCACGGAGCGGACCAGGCAGCAGTCTTCGGGCTCGGCGATCGCACGCACCGTATCGAAAGCGATCGAATGCCCGCGTGGCAACCCTGCGGGTAGCACGTACTCCTCGATACCGTTTGCACGTGGCGAATAGTCCAGTTGGTTGCCTAATTCAATCAGTGGACCCTCCACGCCGGGGGCGAATAGCGCCATGTTCCAGGTATCCGCGAGCGCCGTATCGGGAGCTTGCATGCCGGATGTTGGTGCCAGGAGTCGGAGCTGCTGATCGCTGTCGTTCACCAGTAGTGCGCTCATGTCCCGTTCGCGGGTGCGAGTGAATCCAAGCATCTTTTCTTTCCACGTGCTGCGGAGAACGACCGTTGGTGGGAGCGGAAAATCGATGAGACTCACGGTGGAGGCTTCTTTGGTCCACTCGGCATCTTCTGCGGCGTGCAGCGCGAACACATGGCCGGGGCGAATTCGGCTCGCCGAGTCGTCGCTGGGGGTAATGAACGACACGCCCCCGCGGGCGATCGTGGTGAGCGACTCCGCCTTGAGCGTAAAGCCAGTGAGACCGGCATCGATGCCAAGCCCGCTGGTTGCCCAGAATACCGAGTTGCTTCTCAGCAGATTGCCGTAAGCGGCATCCATCCGGACGCGAACATCCACGTACGCGTGTCGCTTGCCAGATTCACCGACAGCACTTCGCCCACGTCGACACCCCGCCAGGCGACTGGTGCACCGGCATAAAGCCCGAAGCTCTCGTCGCCACGCAGGACGATTTCCATGCCACGCTCATCGAGGTCGCCGGCCGGCGGGGCGGCGAGCCCAACGAACTTGCGGCATTGGTTCCCGTCCGTCGTGCCGGGCCGCACCGCGATGTATTTCGCGCCGACGGCCGTTTCCAGTCCGCGCACTTCGGTGAGGCTCAGCTGGGGGCGGACAATCCAGAACCGGCTCCCCTCGCGGGCCAGGCCATCGGCACCGTGCAGTAGCGTAATCCCGACTTCGATGTTCTTCAGGTCGTCGGCCAGCTCGATGCGGTCGACATGGCCGACGTCGATGCCGCGATGGCGGACGAAGTCGCCAACCTTCAGCCCATGGCCCTCGGGGAAATCGATCGATATCTCAGGACCTGCTTGCTCCATCGATTGCCAGACGAGTACCCCGGCTACGGCGAGCGCCGCGAGCGTGGCCCACCACATCCGCGAATTCCCCAGCACCTGCCGAGTGAGTTGGCGGCGAGGTTGGAGCGTGGCAGTGGGAAACTCGGGGTGAGTCTCCTGCTGGACAGAATTCGTGTCGGTGGTCATCGGCGTATAAGGGGCAATTGGCGTGGAGGGGTGAGTAGTCGGTAGGTAGCGTTGGACGTTAGTCGGATCGCCCGCTGTTGATGTGGCGTGGGTTATTCTTCGTCCCAGATGGCGTGCGGATCGAACGAAAGCGAGGCGACCATGCTCATACCGACGCACAGGACAAATGCGAAGACGGCCGGCCCCAGGTGGAATTCGACCATGTCGCCCACTTTTACCATCATTACGAGGAACGCCAGGAGCAGGACGTCCATCATGCTCCATTTGCCAAGTTGTTCCATGAGTCGGAGCGTCCATGCTTTGTGCTTGCGCTCCAGCAGTTCGAGCAGGCTCAGCTCCAACAGCAGCACAATTTTGGTAAGCGGAAACACAATCGAAAAGAGCAGCACCACACCGCCCACGAAGTAACTTCCATGCGCAAAGAGATCAAGAATGCCGCCAAGTATGCTCGACTTGTGAACGTAGCCGAGTTGCTCAATCTCAAGCACTGGCAGCAGCACGGCTGGCCAGAAGAGGATGAAGGCACCTAATGCAGCCGCCGCGGTGCGACTGGCAGACTGCATTCGCGTGGCCGGCGTGACAAACCGACTCTCGCAACGCGTACACATCGCCTGCATGTCGGGAGCGACAGTCGGCATGCGATGAATGAGTCCACAGCAGTGGCACGCTTGATAAGATTGCAAGCCCGTTACCCTGGTCCTACGGTGTGAAATATGTCAACGACCCACCACTCGATGTACCATGAAATTGGCTGGTTGTGGCCGAATAGTAAGAGCGGCAAGTACAACCACATTACGAGATAGAACGCATCGATTCCGGTTGCCTCGCGCAGCCAGAACCCCAAGGCCAGCACCGGCCCGCTACTGAGCACGTAGGCCACCAGCGTGAACAGGGAAATGGCGCCCACCGGCTGAGAGCCGCCGCCCAACTCGATGCATCGCGTGATTTCTCGTCCATGACAGTTTCTCACAAGTATTCGCTTACCACTTGCGAATCTTGGATCCCCAGACTTCGCCCGGCTCTCGATTATAGCGAATGGGGCGGGCCCGCGACATTTGCACCGCCTTTGAGTGGACGCCCACCGTCGCGAAGCTGCCGCCATGGGCTTC
This sequence comes from Lacipirellulaceae bacterium, assembly GCA_963753855.1. GTDB lineage: Bacteria > Planctomycetota > Planctomycetia > Pirellulales > Lacipirellulaceae > Aeoliella. The sequence continues at coordinate 309,255 of CAVWDV010000001.1, forward strand.
GGCAATGGCGACCAGGTTGGCGGCGTCGTCCCGATTGCGGACCGTCATGCCGAGCGTGTGGATGGGGAATTGGCGTTCCGCCGCCGTTTCGATGAGGCGGCGGACACGCGACTCGTAAATATCGCCGTCCGAGAGGACATACATCGCGGCGGGCTCAAGCTTGGCGGCTAAATCCACTGCATCGTTCAGTTCGCCGCCAGTACATAGTTCCACGGTAGCGAGCCATGCTTCGAGTTGCTGTTTATGTTCGCGCGTGGCCGGCACCATTTCGTTCACCCCTTCAGGATGAAACATCGGGTACGCTTGGTCGCTGTAAAACACCACATAGAACATCTGGTCGGCTTTGAGAGCGCGAATGCTGGCGATCAATTCGAGAAAAGCGGTCTCCATTCGTCCGTCCTGCATCGTGCCGGAGTTATCAATCAGAAAAGCAAACCGATTGCCCCGGGATTGCCTGCCAAAAAAGCTGGCTTGCCCCTTGCCAGCCGGTGCGCGCCACTGCCGGCGGCGGCGCCGCTACCGATGTCGCCTCCTCCAATTTGGGCGAGCAGGCCATTTGCATCGAGAGCCAGAAGATCGGTTGTACCCAATTCCATGGCTGGGTCGGCGGTCGGCAGTTCGACACTGGTGAGCGGTAAGTTGAGTTCTAGTTCGGATAGTTCCGGCGCAACATTTTCGAAACTCACCTCGGGTAGCACGCTGTCGTTGGCTTCGATTGGCTCGAGGGATATCTCATCCAACTGGTCGACCAGTTGGTCCACACCATCGACCACACCGCTCGATAGCATCGGTGGCGGATTCTGTATACGGACAAACGTGAACAGCGTGAGTGCCAACAGTAGCGCGGCATGTAATGCCGTGCTCAAAGCCATGGCCGGCTGCTTACGCACGTCCCATAGGATTTTGCTACGGCTATCCCTTCTCCTACTGAACGATGTTGGCTTATCGGAGGGCGTGGCGACGACGATTGGCTCGTCGTCGTTTGCAATTGGCGCGTTGCGGTCCGACGTCTGGTCGTTGCAGGGAGTCGGTTGAGTAACCCTTGCTGTGTCCGCAGCCTCGGGCGCAAATCGTTGAATGACGCGGCGATCGCGGGCAATCTCGCTCTGGTGGCCGCGAAGCTCCAGCTCGAGGCGGTCCGCTTCTTGCTCTTCGCCTGTCGCCTTGAGCCGCAGGACCTCTGCCGTGAGTCGCCGGATGGCAATTTCCAATCCGTCGATGCGTTGATACGCCGCGCAGTTGATCATCGCGGGGAGTCGGTGGAGTCGATTCGGTGAACTGCATGTCGTCCGCGCATTAACGGAAAACGAGCGAGAATCTCCTCCCTGAACTAGACGTATAGTTTACCAAACTGGCACCGCCGGTGCGAAGAAAAATATCTTGTAGGCAGTGAGAAAAATCAGAGCGTTTTCGGACCTTGCCGGAGGGTGGCGGCGACGAAATGGCAAGGGCACTAGTCCGTTTCGGGCGACATCCGCTGTAGTAATCGGCTCGCTCGCTTGGTGGCGGCAAGAAACTCCCGTTCGCTCAATGCGCCATCGCGATCTCGATCACCGAATCGAAACAGTCGCCCCAGCCGATCCTGCAGTTGGTCGGGAACTTCCTCGATGTGGAGCTTGCCGTCGTTGTTGCCGTCAAATTGCTCGAATAGAGCTCGCGACTGTTGAGGGTCGGCCAGCATTCGTTGTGGCGAGGGTTGTTCGCTGAACCGCTGGCTCGCGTCGCCCTGCTCGCGATCAAGTTTTTTGAGTTCGCGCTCGACATTGAGGTCCAAGCGACGCACCGCTTGCTGCGCAATCCGGGTGATACGCGGCCCGCCGCGGGCGAGTTCAAGGCGGTTGACCTGTCCGTTATCATTACGATCGAACTGCTCGACGATCTGAGCGAACACGGGCCGCAGCTCGCGCGGTGCTTCGGCTTTGGTAAGCACGCCGTCGGCGTCGGCGTCGAGCTTAAGCAATACCAATCTTATCGCCTCGGCGCCCGGCAACTCGCTCGGTTGCTTCTCCTCGATCGGCTTGGCGGGACGGCGGGGAGTGATGGCCCGCCGCCACTCTCGCTCACTCAATTGTCCGTCTTTGTCTTGGTCGCCAAGACGCAACAAGCGGGCGAACAGCCGCCGCTGCTCGTTACCAAGCTCGTCGGCAACAAGCTGGCCGTCGCTATTGATGTCGAGGCGGGAGAAGAGCTGCTCGTCCGCCACACGAATATCGCCGCTGGCCGGGGCGCGGGAGCAAAGCGTGAGTAGGATGAGGGCCGCCGCGATAGCCGTAGGAATTCGCATGGTTCGAGTTCTCCGGGTGGATGGGTTCCTAGCGGTCGAATCGCAGGTCCTTACCATGGAACCCCAGTAAGCTAGCAAAGGTTTCGCGTGGGAGGTGCGAGCGACCCGGTGGTATCGATGCTGCCGTGAGTGCCGCCGGGCAGGTGGCGTTCTTGCCACACCTCAATTCTACGCGCTCAACGCAGTACCCGCAAAGCTCGTACACGCCGCATGTTGCATTTGATTGCGACCCATCTGCGAAAATTCGATTCGGACGCTAGCAACGCCGATAGACTTTCTTAGGGACGAGGATCCCGGAGGCCGCCCAGCTTTATCTTGGCAATTGCTCTCCTCCTCGCGACTTTTCACCGCGGCTGGCGCAGTTTCGACGAACCGAACCCTCCAGCCCGCCCAACCGTACCAACCCCTGAGCCACTTCCAGCTACGATGCCGCACCGACGGACCGCGGCACGAGCAACCCGGCATCAGGTTGCCCTTGACCCTTCCTCCAGAAAGTCTTATTACTTGGCCGCGAACGGACGCAATTTGGCCGCGGGAACCCTCATCATGCAAATCAACGGCGCACATCAAATCCACGGTACGCAGGCCCTTAATGGCCCGCATTTCAACCAACGGCCTCAACAGGCTGCCGGTCCCAACTCGGCGCAGCCCGTCGACCAGCTGGACATATCGCCAGCCGCGCAAGCCGCGAGCGAGTCGAGCAGCACGGGGGGCGTCCGTGCCGATCTGGTTGCCCAGCTCAAGGCGGAAATCGCCAGCGGCACGTACGAAACGGCCGACAAACTGGAGAGCGCGGTCGATCGCTTGTTCGACTCGCTTGGCTGAGCCATTTGGGGTGGGAGTGTTACCATTTCTCGCCCCCATTTTTGTAACGCGGCTCAGCGCTCGTGATTCCGCGGTGGTTGTTGCCCCGGTACGCGTGGCCTAAAATCAGGGGGTCCACTCGCCCAGCAACCCAACACAGTTGGACGTCGTGCGGCTGCGCGGTTTGCTTCCCGGTTGGTTTTCGTACTTGCGATTGCAGTATCCCCCTATGTCTAGCGATTTCTCCCTCGAGTCGATCGAAGTCTCGTCGTCGCCAAAAGAGCGGTTCGTCGAGTACTTGCAGAGCCGCGGCAAGCGGGTAACGCAGCAGCGCCTGCAGTTGGTGGACCATATTTTCGAGCGGCACGATCACTTCGACGCCGACGAGCTGATTGCGAGCGTCGGGCAAATGGGCGACGCGCGGATTAGTCGGGCAACCGTGTACCGCACACTCGAGGAATTAGTGGATGCGGGACTGTTGCGGGCGATGACACTAACGGGCCGCCGCGTCTACGAGCACGACTATGGTTACCCGCAGCACGACCACTTGCACTGTAAGAAATGCGACCAGCTCATCGAGTTTGCCAGCGACGAGTTGGTTGCGCTTCGCGAGGCAGTTGCCCGCGAGCACGGTTTTCGCGTTACGGGGCACCGCCTCATCATCTCGGGAGTCTGTTCCGACTGTGCCCGCAAGCAAACCCGCCGCCAATCGCCGCTCGATCTGGTTTGACCGCGTGCTGATTTGGCAAAGACGGATCTACTTGCCCGTCATCTCGTAAAGCGGAAGATGCCGATAGTTGACTTCGAGCGACAGCAGGTTGAGGCACGTGACATAGATTCTGCCGCCGTGGTTGCCCCACATGTCGGGGACGGGCTTCTGGGGATTCCAGCTGCCGGCCAACGGACCCTCCTGGGTTTGGTGATCGACTAACAGCGGATGCAGGTGCTCGTGCCACGCCTGCCAATAGTCGCCACCCATGTGAAACATCACCTGTGTTGCGTAATACCAATAGTAGGTATCTCTTTGGGGATTTTCGGGTGTGCCAACCGGTACAACGCGAAAGTCCCCCGTGTGCGTCGGTAAGTTTTCGGCCAAGTGGTTGGCACCGCGTTGCATGAGCTTCGCATCGCGATTCTCGCCCAGGTAGAGCTGCATCAGCATTCCGACGGACGTCATCACCGTGCTCGGCTTGTTGTAATGCTTCATCCCCTCGCGTGTGCTACTGACGTACGGGTTGTAACAGTAGAGTGGACCATCTCCGGCCGCACGACGGCACTCGTCAACCAGCTTCTTTACACGGCGATACGTGTTCTTGCTCACACGCAGGCCTGCCAGTTCGCCGCTCCGTAGCGCCATTACCTGCCAGCCGGTCACCGAAAGGTCGCTATTAGTGCCTTCGGTGTAGCGCCAACCGTGCTTCGAGCGATGCTGTGTGCGGGCGATGTAGTCAATCGCCTGTTGCGCGGGAACGCGTAGCTCGGGATCACCTGTCATGCCGTAGGCTTCGCACAGTGCCAGGGTGGCTATGCCGTGGCTGTAGAACTGAGTTGCTCGGGGGCCGGAGAGGTTACGTTCGGGGAAGATGAGGCCATCGTCGGCCTGCTGCGAGACCAAGTAGTCGAGCCCGCGTTGAACCACCGCCTGGTACTTGTCGTCGTAATGGTCGTAACCACCACCAAGGAAGGCAAGTAGTGCTAAGCCCGTCGCAGCGCCGTCGGCGCGCATCGTGGGTAGCTCCTCTTTATCGACGGGTAGCCCTGCGAACTCGCCAAGCGACCATCGGCCTTCATCTTGTTGTAGTTGCGCTAAGAACTCGAGTCCAAGTTCAATGGCGGCCTCGGTCTTGGGGCTGGGATCGCTGGGCGTTGTAAGTGGCGACGAATCGGTACGGTCCGTACGCGTGGCGAAGGCGGGGGCTGGGCTGCGTTTGCGGCCCGGCGGGTTTGGTTCACCACCCTCGCTACGATTGTCAAATCGGCTCGGCGTCATCCGGAGCGAAGTCGTCTGCCGGCGGGCAATGCGTTGAGGCACCCCCGCGTCGAGCACCGGTTCGATACCAATGCCGCCGGTGCCGAGATCAGCCGGCATGAGCGTCCGCCTTTGCGGAGCAACGTTCGTGGCGCTGGCCGTCGCTGGAGTTGGGGCTGGCTTCGTGGATCGAGCGAGGTCCAATGAGAGCGGTGTCACCAGCGCCAAGGCGACCCGGTCGATGGCGGCGACTGCAGTCGCCGCTGGGCTTGCGGCGCGAGCTACGCTACGCGCGCGCTGCGGCGCACCACCAATGGCAACCGCTGGCCCGCCACGCCGGCCACCAGGGCCGCGAGTACGGGCGACCGACCCACCAGCCCGAGGTGGTGGATTGCCAACTTCCATGGCCGCGGGTGGCGGTCCGACACTCGGTGGCGTAGCGCCGCCCCCCGACGAGGCCCCAGCTGGTGCGCGACCTTGCACGAGTTTCGGTAAGTTAACTTCGGCTGGCCGCCCCGCCGCCGAATCAGCAGGGGCACCTCCCGCCTGCGGCTCCGAACGTGCCAGGGCTGCAGCGGCGCTGGCTGCAGCTGCCGGTGCGTGGGCGGCCGGAGTCACGCTGGTGGCCGAGGGCGACATGGCCGCCTCCGCCGGCCGCCGCGGCCCGAGCCCCCTCTTGGTCTCGACGGCCCGCATGGCAAGTCGCCCCCCCATCGCGCCACGCCCGCTGCCACGTTCTGGTGCAATTTGTGGTGGTCCGGTATCCATCTCGGTTTCGCCCCGTGTGGCGGTAACGTCGCCAAGGCTTACGTTGGCAAATTGCTTCTCTGCCGCCGCGCTGCTCGAAGCATTCACCGGCTGGGGTGTCGTAGCTCCGGCAACTTGAGCATCAGGAATCGGCATCGCCAGCAGCGTCGACGAGGGGCTCAGTGCCGCGGCTCGCGACTGCGCCTTGGCAGCAACAGTTTGAGGCGCAATGGCCGGCCCGCGCTCGGTTTGCGTGCTCCGCGGCCGCTCGGCCGCGGCGGCAGCAAATGGAGCCGAGTACGTGGGCGCCGCTGGTGCATCGTTGAGTGAGTTGAGGCCATCGCCTCGAGAGCCCGTCCCCCGCGCGAGTCGGCCAGCACCCGTGGCGCTGGGCTACTCGACTGCTGGCGAGTGGCCGCCCGTGGCACGGCGGCCACAAGGGGTTCGGGTGTGGCGTCCGCCGACGACAGCGCCGCCTCGATCACGTTCCTCGGTTGCTGGCTCGGCACCGGTGAGTCGGCGGCCATCATCGCGCTCTGCCGTCTTGGTGTCTTTGTGGGCGTTGCGGCGCGTACCTCGTTGGTTGGCTCGTCGGCCACCTGTTCGTTAGGCAGTCGGCTTGCTACTTGCTTGCTTACGCGTGCCGCCACTGGCTCCTGGGCATTTTGGGTTTTGGACTCGGTTCGTGTGACGTCGGCCAATTGCCGCGTTTCGGGAGTGACGGCAATCGCCTCGGCAACGCTAACCGGTTGCCGCCGGTCGAGTGGTGTGGGCGATGCGGCGAGCGGCAACTCCATGGCGCGAGTGTCGCGCCGAGCCACGGCGGTCGGTGGTGCATTTTGCCGCTCTTGCGGCTCAGGTATTTCCTTGGCTGCAGCCCGGGGCGATTTGGGCCGCGCCAGCCGCGTCGGCTCCGCCACCAGTCGATTGGTCTCTGAAGTCGTTAGATTGGGGGCCAGTTGGGCGATCACCGGCTCGGTGGTTGCTGCTGGCGACTGGCGGGTTCGTGGGGTGGGCTCGGATTGAGCAACTTGCGGGGCGTCGCTGTTCGATCGCCGCGCAACCGCTGCTGGAGTAGGCGTGGCATCGACCTCAGGCTCGCGAACAGGGTCGGTCGCTGGTGCGCTGATGGCCTTCGCGACGGCGGTCGATGGAGCGGGTTCGGCTGCCGCCGTGCTGGCGATTTGTTTCGCGCCTCCACTGTTTCGGGCAAAGTGGTAGCCAGCGTGGCGGCATTCGGCTGGCGGCTTCGCTTGCCAGGCGATTTGGCGCGATGCGTCAATGCACTCCGTGATTTGCGTTCGGCAAGCGATTGTGGCGCTTGCGAGCTGGCCAGTTCTGGCGGTTCAATGGTCGGCTCGCTAGGCGTGGACGTCGCCACCTTCGCCACGACACTCTTGGGTTGCTGCTGGGCCGCGAGTCGATCCGTCGGCACAGGCTTTTCGAATACCGGTTGTTCCTCCGCTGTGGGCTGCTCTACGTCTACCAGTTTCGGCACCTCGGTAGGTTCCACAACGAGTTGGCGATCGATGTCGGGCTTCGGCTGGGTGAGCAGAAACGTGAGGTGGGCAAACACCAGCGCCAGCGCGAGTATCGTGTGCAATGCCAGGCTTGCAGCCACCGCGACTCGCAGTCGTTGCGCCATCCATTTTCCAGGCGTCGCTGCCGCCCAGGCCAGCAGTCCCCACGTTACCCCCACTCCAGCAAGGCGAAACCAACCGTTGTGTAGCAATCGCGGGTCGTCGAACCCGCCCAGCACGAGGACGAGCGCCGTCACTAGCACCGCCCACAGCGCGAGCATCCATTGCACCGTGGCGGGACGATCGTCCACGGCCAGCGACCGGCGGTCCGGTAGTTTGCGAATGATGCGTTCGACGGGCATGGCGTGCGGAAACGTTACTCCGTTGCAATGGTGTAGTCGCGGATGTTGGCTCGGTTGCAGGCATTCATCACTGCAACCAGGTGTGCCGTGCGAGACTCTTGGTCGGCGCGAATGGTCACCCGCTGCTTGCCGGGGTTGTCCTCATAGAGGCTCTTGAGTTTGCTCTCGAGACTGGCCGCCGAGTACTGCTGCCCATCCACGTAGAAGTCGCCCGTGGGGGTGATGGTGACGAAGATCTCTTTGCCCGGAAATATCGTCGGTTCGGCGGCACTCGCCTGCGGAAGGTCGACGTCCATGTCACGCTCTTCTTGCTCGAAACGCGTGGCAACCAGGAAGAAAATGAGCAGCAGGAACACCACGTCGATCAGCGGCGTCAGGCTGAGCGTGGTGCCGGACAGGCTTTTTTTGATTTGAACGGGCATAGGAAACCAATTTCCAATGACGAACTCGCGAACAACCGCGTCATTCGCGTTTGTTGTGCGACCGACCGATTAGTTGTGCCGGCCAGCTGCGCTGGGATGCATGTGAGCGGTGCTGTCGGTCGTGCCGCCAGTTGCCGGCTCGCTTTCGAGCCGCTGCTTGTCGAGTCGCAGCTTTCCTTCGTATCGTTCGACCTGCGGCAACAGCGAGGCAGCCAGGTTTTCCACCTGTCGCAACAGGCGGAGGATGCGCCCTTCGAAGTAGTGCGCCAGCACGGCCGCGGGAATCGCCACCGCCAGTCCGGCAAATGTCGTTACCAGCGCCACGTAGATGCCTTGCGCCAGGGCTTCGCCCTTGTTCGAGGCGTCGGGCAAGTTGGCAGTGACAAAGAATGCTTGAATCATGCCCCACACGGTCCCCAGTAGCCCAAGCAGTGGGGTGACCGTTGCCGCCAGATTGAGGGTCCGTACATTGGCGTACAGTGTATCGCTCTCCGCTTGGCACGCATTGGTGACCGTGGTTTCTACCTCCGCGTGCGGACGTCCGACCTTCAACAACATGGCCCGCACCACCCGCGCAGGCAGAACTCGGATACTCCTGGCAAAGTTGGTAGGCTTTTCTCGGATCGAACACACTCGAGTCGGCCAAGCGACCGAGTTCCAAGACCATGCGGTCGGGTACAATTCGCGACTCGCGGAGCCCAAGTGTCGCGTTCGATGGCGACGGCGACCACCACAATCGACATGAGGAGGATCGGTGCCATGAGCCAACCCCCCTTGGTGAGCAGGTCGAAGATGCGAACCGAAGGAACATTGGTGGCGGGCAGAGCCACGTCGTTGGCTGGAGCATCGGCGGGAGTGGCAAGCATCTCGCTGGCCCGCTGATCGGCGGGGCTATCCTGAGCCACGGCAACAGGCACAGCCAATAGCAGGGCCGCGAAGAGCGCGGCTGCGAGCGACAGCGCCAGTCGGAGGATAGACGGCATATTCATAGGGAATTTTGGCAGAGGGCCGTAGGGGGGAGGTGGGACGTTGATTGCATCTTATCCAGCTGCGATACGCCAAGCTATTGGCACGCGGCTCTGCCTAGGTGACTACGGCAGGTCCGCCAATCGCTTGTTCGCCAGATCGGCCTTCGGCTGGGTGGGGAATCGCTCGACTAGCTCAGCGTAAAGCTTCTTCGCTGCATCGGTGCGGTTGAGTTGTTCCAGGCAGCGAGCCGCCTCAAAGAGCGACTCCGCCTGCCACGCGTGGTAATCGTCGGGTGCCTGACGATCGCCGTATCCGTAGGCCACCTTAAAGAAGCTGCGAACGGCGTCTTCGTACTGCTTGTTGGCAAATTGCAGTTCGCCCATCACAAATCGTGCACGGGCGCCAACCGGCGAAGTATCGCGATCGGCCACCTTGGCGAGCAGTGGCAAGGCTTCGTTCGCCTTGCCGAGTTTCGTCATCGCCCACGCCAGCTCGTAGTCCACTTCGCTTCGCCCGTCGTACTCGGGATATTCGTTGACAACGCGTTGCAGCCAAGTGGCGGCAACCTGCCAGCTATCGAGCGCAGCGGCCGCCTGACCGGCGTGCAGCATTCCCAGTGGCGCCAGCGTTTCGGCCGTTGGCTTCGCATGGGCGGCTGCATCGTAGGCCGCGAGCGCTGCGGTGAGGTTCTTGTCGGCAAACTGAGCTTCGCCAATCATCCATTTGGCGTCGGCCGCCAGGTCGCCCCGAGGATGGTCGGCCAGTTGTTGCTCGAAGGCGGCAGCAGCTGCGGCATGGTCGCCCGCTTTGTGAAACGCCCAACCTTGCAAGTGCGATGCCTTCTCGCCCACTTGGGCGTTGCCAGCCGCTAAGGCGAAGCGCTTGGCCGCCTCGGTGTACTGCTCCGAGTCGTAGTACGACTCGCCAATCCGAAACTGAGCGTCCGCGGCCAAGCGGCTCTCGGGCAGTTCGCGGACTAACTGGGCAAATGCTTTGCGCGACGCCTCCGGCTTATCTGCCTCGCGGTACGCCCAGGCCAGTTCGTACCACGCGCGGTCGCGATCGGCGAATTCGCCTGAAGCCTGGGTGGCGGCCGATAGAGCGGCAATCGCTTCGTCCCACTTCTTCATGCCGGCCAAACCCGCGCCCCGGGCGAGTGCCACCCGCGGATCGTCCGCCTGCATCGTATCGAGCACAGCCAGCGCTTCCTGCATCTTGCCAGCCCGCTCAAGGCAGGTGGCTAGCGCAAGTTGCGCTTCGTTGAACAGCGCGTGATCGGGATGTTTGGTGACCAGTTGCTCAAAGCCTTCCGCGGCAGCTTCAAAATCGTTTTGCTTCATGGCGATGGTGGCCGCACGATAGTCGGCATACGGTGCCAGCGGATGGTCGGGCCACGTGGTCGAAACCTTGCCGTAATCGGCGAGCGCCGCATTGGCGTTGCCCGCTTGTTGATGGAACTCCGCCCTTCGGTAGTGGGCTTGGGCGGCAAGCTGCGGAGTTGGGTTCGTATTGAGTAATTCGGCCAGTCCCTGAATCGCTGCTTCTGTGGCGCCGGTTGCGGCTTGGGCACGAGCACGGATCAGTCGGGCCTCGGGGGTCCACGCGCCCGGTGGGCTCTGATTGGCTACCGCTTCGAGCGCGGTCGCGGCGGCGGCGGGGTCGCCCGTACGGAAGTGGGCCCGGCCGAGCAGGAAATCGCCCTGCTCGGCGTTGGTGCCTTCGAGCGATTCAACGATCGGACGAAGTGTCTCGACTACGGCCGCTTCCTTGCCAGCGGTGCTTTGTGCCCAGGCGAGCCGAACCGACCAATCGCCGCGCTGGCGGTCGTTTGCCTCGTCGAGCAGGCTGGCAAACGAGCTGGCTGCCTCGTCGGCTTCGCCCGACTGCAATTGCGCTTCGGCCAGTGTTACCTTCGCGTCGATGGCGAACGTCGACCCGGCATGGGTTTTCATTACCGCCTGGGCGTACTTTTTGGCGGCGGCAAAGTCGCCTACTTCCAATGCGGTGGCGGCTGCCAAGTGCAACGCTTCGGCGGCCAATTCCCCTTCCGTAGCGCTCGCCGCGTCCGCGTAAGCCGCAACCGATTGCGGGCGTTTGGCGTCGATGGCATACATCGCGTCGGCCTTGTCGAGCAGCAGTACGGGACTCTGCACTGCTGCGAGCGCCTGCTCGGCCGCGGCGAGTGCATCGACTGGTTGTCCGCCATCGAGCAACGATCGTACCTGCCAGTGAGCCAGATCGGCGTCGCCGGTGGCGGCCTTGTACGCCTTGCTCAGCCGGTCGGCCGCCTTCGCGTAGTCGCCAGCCTGGTAGTAGCTCTTGCCGGCCGATGCCAGGTCGCCCAACTGCTCGTAGGCATTCGCTGCCTTGGCAAAGTCGCCCGCCCCAAAAATGGCGCTGGCGCGAGCACGACCGACGTACTCGGCATCGATCTCGGCAGCGTAGTCTTCGAGTGCCTTGGCGAAACTGTCGGCTGCTTGTCGATGCTTGTTGGCGGCATTGTACGTCTCGCCTAACCGTACCAACGCCTGAGCCGCGATGCCGGCAGACGGCTGCGACTTGATGAGCGCCGTGAGCGTTGCGACGGCTGCGTCCGTTTCGCCAAGTTCGCTTTGCGTCGAACCCAGGGCAAGTCGCACGTTGGGCGCGAGGGGACTGTCCGGATACGCGGCGAGCCACTTGCCATAGGCGGTCGCCGCATCGGCGGGCTTGCCGAGGGCGTAGATGGCTTCGCCCCGGTAGAAGTCTGCCTCGGAGGCCATCACTCCGTCGGGGAACTCCTTGCGCCGCTTGTCGAACACCTCGACCGCCCGCTGGTAGAGTTCATTCGCTTGGTCTTCGTCCGCGGCTTGGGCCTGGTTGTACGTTGCGAGGCCCAGGTTCGTTAGCGTGGCTTCGAGCAATTCGTGCTGGGGGTGCTGAGACACGAACTCACCAAACCACTGGACCGCCGCCGGGTAGTTGCCGAGCTGGAATTGGCAGACCCCCGCATAATGCCGGCCAGCCGCCGCCAGCGGATCCTGGGGAAAGTCGCTAATCAGCTTCTCCCATTCCTTGGCTGCCAAGTCGAACTGTTCCAGCTTCTGGTACTGTGCGGCTACGCCGTACTGTTCGATGGCCCCTGCGGGCGACTTCGGCCCTTGCGCCTCGAGCACAGCAGGGCACGTCATTACCAGGAGGGCCCAATACCAAATGGTCGGGCGCACTGCGGAGTGCCTGACCCGCTGGTTCACACGGGGACCGGCGGCTCCCAACTCGGCTGGTGGGGTCGCGGATCGGTAATCGGTCGTTTGGCTTCGTCGGACAAGACTCATTCTGTCTCCGATGGTTCCTGCTGGTGGCCCGGCAGCACTGGTTGCCCGCGGCCACAACGTCTATTCGCCCGTCAAGTACCAATTATCGCGGCCGAGGAGAGATGTGCTAGGTCGCTTGCAAAACGGTCAAAACGTGCCCGATGGCTGCCACGGGCTACCCACGGCCTCGGGTGGCATGGGCCACCGTTTGCAACTCTTTCTTGACAAACATGTTACGACGGGTTGCAATGGTAGAAGAGAGGCGAGTGCGCCGAAGGGGCTCATCGCGTGCCGCCTAACCGAGGATCGAGGTATTTCAGGTGATTTTAGCCAACTTTCGTGCCATCCCCGGGGTTGGGGACGACCCGGCTCTCGGGCATCGTTGTTGTCGTGCGTCCCGCTTTGGTTTCACGCTGGTCGAAATGCTGGTGGCCATTTCCATCACGCTGGTGATGATGGCCACGGTGGTCGGCGTGTTTGCCACGGTGAGCGGGAGCGTGCAGAACCGCCGCGCCGCCATCGAAGCGGGAGGCCAGTTGCGGCACGTGCGCAATGTCCTACAGCGCGACCTCGAAGGGGCCACCTGCCCTACCCTGCCCTGGACCAGGCCGGAGTCGAACGTCGGATACTTCGAAATCGTCGAGGGATTGCACTCCGACTTCTACCCTAGCGATTTAACGGACGCCGCGATCGGCGGTGCCACCACCAGCATTCCAGCGCCCGGTGGGAAAATCGATCACGCCATTTCCACGTTGCCCTCCAGCAATCTGCCAATGCAGCCAGGCTGGGTTACCGACGGCGGCGGCCTGGGCGACTACGACGACATCCTGGCGTTCACGTCGCGCAACGAAACCGAGCCTTTCTCTGGGCCTGGGCCGCAGAATAATGTCGATGCTAGCAACAATCAAAATGTATTTTCAGTCTGGCAAGCGCAATTGATCAAGTCGCCGGTGGCAGAGGTAGTTTGGTTCTGCGTCGAGAATCCCGCCGCCGATACGGGGGGTTACTTCGGCAACGAGTCGCTGGCTGGCTTCCGTACGCTCTACCGCCGGACGCTCCTAAGTTGCGCCATGGCTGGATTTCAAGTACGATGTGGCGGGCAGTGGCGCGAAGAGCCGCCCGGGGGTGCTTCGAATTCTGAACCTGGAAGATCCCAACGACGACGTTGCCAGGGCACTCGCGGCGCTCATCGCCTTCCAAGAACGCTACGACGTCTCCGCACGCATCGAGTTTGATCCGACGATCGATACCGATGGGCGATGGATCATCAAAGCCAATACACTGGCCGATCTCACCGATCGGAAGAATCGCTACGAGCACCATGGATTTGTGGGCGACGCGAATTCAGGGTCGCGGATGTTCCCGTTCGTCATGGCGTCGGCAGGTGGGCAACCCTATTCGAACGTGCAGTTCGTTCCTGATCCCTCGTACACGGCCCCGGGTACGGGTGCTCAAGCCAGTCCTATTGCTGGCAGTCACCCCGCGCTGGAGCCCGTAGCCGGATTTACCATTCGCAACAGTGGGTCGCAGTATCTAACTCGGCCACTTGCGGTACTTCAAGGCGGCGCAACGGCCAGGGCTATTCGCAACGATGCGGGTGCGGTGGTCCACGTTACGTCGGGCCTTGTACCGCTCGGGAGTACAAGCCTGCGTACAAGCCTGCGTACAAGTCGCCGCGGCGAAGACCTGATGATGAGCGATACCCTGGCATTCGACGTGCGGGTATTCGATCCGCAGGCACCCGTATATGCAATCAGGGCCGATGGTGCAGTTGTAACCAACAATATGCTGAATGGTTTGAACGCCCAGCAAAGTGCGGCGCTCGATATCACCTCAGTGAGTCCGACGAGTCTTGGTTGGGGAACCGCTCTGGCCAATGCCGATCGAGCAGTGCTTAGCCAAGGCGCCTACGTCGATTTGGGATATCGTGAACTCTTTCGCGAGGTTGCCCGCCGTCGCACCGGTTCGCTCCCGCGGCTCGATGTACCTGTTACTCCCTTTGCTGGCCTGCCCCACGCCAAGTCGCTGCTCAACGATGCCCGCCTCACGCGGGTGTACGACACCTGGAACTTTGCTTACGAGAACGATGGTGTGAACCAGGATCGGGACCAAATCCTCAACGGCGGTTGGAGCAACTTTGGCACCGGCAATCCGTCGGGCCAGCAGATGGTCGACGAAGGCACGGATGGTTTCGACAGCTTCGGCGAGTACGCCGACGCCCAAGGCGTCATGCGTCTGGGCACCGACGACCCCGGCGAGCGGGAAACGTCGCCGCCGTACCCGGAGCCACTGCGGGCGGTGCAAATCACGCTCCGCGTTTACGAACCCGACAGCCGCCAAATACGCGAAGTAACCGTCCGCCAACACTTTGTACCCGAATGAAGCGGTCTCAGCATTCTCACCCATAGCCCATAGCCGCCACCCCACGCCCTTCATGCACTCCATTCGTTTACGCGGTCCCTGGCGGTATGAGGTCGTGGAACGTATCGCCGGCGACGCATCGCGACCGGCAAGCGGCAAGCAGCAGATGCCGGCCGACTGGGGCGAGATTCTGGGCAGCGACTTCCGTGGCACCGTCCGCTATCGTCGTACGTTCCACCAGCCGACGGGGCTCGAACTGGGGCAAGCGGTGTGGCTCGTCATCGAAGGGGTCACGTCGCACGCCACAGTCGTCCTTAACGGCACTCCTCTCCCCGCTTGCGGATTGGCCGTCGCATCGACTGAATCGGAGGCTTCTGAGAAAGAGGGCTCCGAAGCATGGCGGCACGAAGTCCGGCATTTGCTTTCTGCAACCTGCGAGCTAATGATCGACGTCACCCACCCGGCAGAGGTGGAGGGTACCGGCGGCCTGACGGGCGAAGTGCGGCTGGAAATTCAAGCCGTAAGGCCGCGACCCGTGGAGTAGTTTTCTCGACAGGATGGCACTTCGGTAATGGGGAGGTTTGTTGCAACACTGATCTACGCTAATCTTCGCTAACGTCCATTAGTGCATATTAGCGTAGATTAGCGTTCCCCTCCGCTGTTCGCTCCGCGGCCTCGTGTTCAACCAACTTGTAACTGACGGAATCGCTATGCGCACCACTATCGTTTTTCCATTTTATTTTTATTTTGCAATGTCGCTTGCGACGGTCTCCTCACCAGTGTTCGCTCAGTTCGGTGGCGGTGGTGTCGATTGGCAGGAGGGGTGGATTGATTTGGGGGCTCAGCACCCCGATTTTGGCTGGCAAACCGTTGGAAATGCAACGTGGATACAGGACCAAAACAAGGTAGTCAGCGATGGCAAACCGGGTTGGTTGTTCACCACCACCGAGTGGGCCGACTTTGAGCTTGAAGTCGATTATCGTCTCATCGACCACAATGCCAACAGCGGCGTGTTCATTCGTTCGCGCCCAGAGCCGAACGACGTTGCCCAGGATTGCTACGAGATCAACATTGCGCCGGGCGATCACCCCTATCCTACCGGTAGCCTCGTCGGTCGACTTCGTCGGGACGACGAGAAATTCCCCGAAGCGGACGCGCACGGGTGGCGGCGGTTTCGCATTGTGGCGGAAGGTTCGCGCATTCGCGTGTTTGTTCGCGAACAGCTGGTTGCCGACTACACCGATGCATCGCCACGCGCCAAAGGCTACATCGGGTTGCAGAGCAACGGTGGCCGCGTGGAGTTCAAGAACGTGCGTCTCCGGCCTCTCGGCACGAAGCCGATTTTCAATGGCAAAGACCTAAACGGTTGGAACACCAAGCTCGCCGGTCCGGCACAATTCAACGCCGTCGACGACGACGAACTACAGGTGCTCGGCGGTAGCGGGCAGCTGGAATCGGAGGATACTTACGGAGATTTCGTCTTGCAGCTGGAATGCAAAGTGAACGGCGACGGCTTGAACTCCGGTGTCTTCTTCCGCTGTATTCCTGGCGACAAGATGAACGGCTACGAATGCCAGATTAGCAATGCCACCACGGAGGGCGATCGCGATCAGCCGGCCGATTGTGGCACGGGTGGAATCTATCGGCGCGTCGATGCCCGCCGAGTCGTGGCCGACGACCACCAGTGGTTCGGTGTCACGCTCCACGCCAACGGGCCGCACATCGCCGCGTGGGTCAACGGCCAGCAAGTGACCGACTGGACCGACACCCGCGCGCCCGACGAGAACCCCCGCAAGGGCCTGCGCCTCGAGCCAGGCACGTTCTGCATCCAGGCCCACGATCCCACAACGAACCTGCTGTTTCGTCATCTGCGGGTGGCGGAGTTGCCATAGTCGCCACTGGCTCCGCCAGCGATTGCTGGGCTGTTGTCAGATGAAATATATGTGTCATCCTGAAGGAGCCTAAGCGACTGAAAGATCTGCGTTGCCCCGCACGGCAAGGCTGCCACTAAGGGAAGTTCGGAATACGAACTCACCACGCATCGCAACGCGTCTCGGTAGGCAAACCAGATTCTTCGGTCGTGTTACTCCCGCAGAATGACACTAGTGCTGAATGCAAGAACGGTTCAGTACTCATTCGCGGAGCGAATGGCGACTTTGTGCCGGCTTGCCATTCGCCCCCCGCCGAACCACAATCGGTGGTGGTTTGTCGTCCACTTGGCGACCCGCTCCCCTCCACCTTTCACACGTTTTTTGGGATAGAAATCTCATGGCTAGTTGCGTGCTCGCTTACTCGGGCGGTTTGGATACCTCGGTGATTCTGGGATGGCTCCAGGACGAGGGGTGGGAAGTGCACTGCGTGTATGTCGACCTGGGACAGCCCGGCGAAGATCGCGACGCGATGATTAAGAAGGCGAACGACAATGGTGCGGCATCGGCACGCATTATTGACGTGCAGGAAGAACTTTGCCGTGACTTCGCGTTCCCCGTCATGCAGTGGCAAGCCAAGTACGAGGGCATCTATCTGCTGGGCACTTCGATTGCCCGGCCGTTGATCTCCAAGGCCATCTTGCAGGTGGCTCGCGAAGTTGGTGCCGAGGCGTACGCCCACGGTGCGACGGGCAAGGGCAACGACCAGTGCCGTTTTCAACTGGCCGCCGAGGCCTTGGAGCCGACGATCAAGATCATCGCCCCTTGGCGAATCGAGAAGTTCCGCAAGCTGTTCCCTGGGCGCACCGAGATGATCGAGTATTGCGACGCGAAGGGCATCCCGGTCAAGGCGTCGAAGGCGAAGCCCTACAGCAGCGACGAAAACTGCCTGCACATCAGCTACGAAGCGGGCGACTTGGAAGACCCCGACGTCAATGGCGTTGCGATTGTCGATTTCGGTATGGGAGTCAGCCCCCAAGATGCGCCCGATGCCACCGAGGAAGTTACCATTGGCTTCGAGTCGGGTATTCCCGTGAGCGTGAATGGCAAGAAGCAAAGCGCCCTGGAAGTGGTGAAAACGATGAACGACATCGCCGGCCGCAATGGCGTGGGGCGGATCGATATCATCGAAAACCGTTTCGTCGGTATGAAGAGCCGCGGCGTTTACGAAGCACCCGGCATGACCGCGCTGTACGCCGCTCACTTGCAAATGGAGCAATTAACGCTCGACCGCGACCTGGTGCACCTTCGCGACCGCCTGGCGCCAGAAGTCGCCGAGATGGTGTACTACGGATTTTGGTTCGTGCCAAAGATGGACGCCCTAATGGCATTCATCAAGGAGGCACAAAAGCCAGTGACCGGCGAAGTAACCCTCGGGCTCTATAAAGGCAACATCGAAATACATGGCCGCACCAGCCAGAATAGTCTGTACGATGCGGAAGTCGCCAGCATGGAAGGTGGCGGCAGCTACGACCAAACGGACGCCGAAGGATTCCTGCGGCTACATGGCTTGCCGAGCCGCGTCCTGGGGAAGGTGCAGCCGAGGAAATACTGAGACCGATGAAGCGTTTAGAACACTAATTCGCACAAAGTATCGCTAATGGACGGAGAAGGTATTCGTGTTGATTAGCGGCGATTAGTGTTCCCAAATTTTGCCAATCCGTCAATTCCGCGTTCATCCGCGTTCTATTCCTACGTATGTACCTTACGCAAAACCCCGTCCTGCAGTACGAACTATTGAGCAACCTGCGGTTGTCGCGGGCGTTTGTGTTATTGTTTGCTTACGTGGCGATGCTGGGTGGCGTGGTTTACCTGGCATGGCCGCAGGCCGAGGTGATTGACTTTGCCCAGCCCGAAGAGGCCAAGCGGTTGGTGAACTTGTTCTTCTTCGGCCAATACATGATTGCCTCGCTCATGACGCCCAGTTTTGCCGCGGGAGCGATTACCGGCGAGAAAGAACGGCACAGCTACGAAATGCTGCTGGCCAGTCCGCTGCGGCCGGGGGCGATTGTGCTGGGTAAGTTGCTCGCCGCACTCTGCCACCTCGCGATTCTGATGATCTGCTCGCTGCCGATCGTGATGCTTTGCTTGCCGCTAGGGGGCGTATCGCCTTACGAAGTGTTCGCGGCGTACATTGCGATGATTTCGTCGGTCGCACTAAGTGGTATGATTTGTTTGTGGGCGAGCAGCTTTTTCAGCCGCACGTCGGCATCGCTGCTGGTGAGCTACTTGATGATCCTGCCGCTCGCGCTCGTGGGCGTGCTCGTCTGGAATGCCCTGGGAACCTTAGGCGGGGCGCGCCTGTTCTTTGCCGTTACCGTGGTGCCAGCGGTCTGCCTGTCGCTATCGGCCGTGCTGTGGTTTGCGACCACACGCAAACTGCTTTACCCGGCCGATTTTGGGAGCGGCGGTGGCGACGTGGTGGACCTCGATAACGAAGCTCGCGAGGCAGTGGGGCTCTACATCAAGCGCGACGAATTCCCCGATAAGCTGTTCGCTCCGCCGAAGCGCACCACGCTACTCGAAGACGGTGCGAACCCGATTTACGACAAGGAGATGCGGAGCGAGATTTTTAGCCAGGGCACGCTCATGTTGCGGCTCGTGATTCAGATCTCGATGCTGCTGGCGCTGCCCATCATGGCGGTCTGCTTGTACATTTTCCCGCAGTATGCCCCGTGGTACATTTGCTACGTGATCCTGTTCAATATGCTGGTGGGGCCCGTGTTTTCGGCTGGAAGCGTGTGTAACGAGCGGGAGCGCGAAACGCTCGACCTGCTTTTGGTAACGCTGATCACCCCCTGGCAGATGTTGTGGGGCAAGTTGCTCTCGGGTCTGCGGGTATCGAGCGTGCTGACGAGTTTTCTCATGTGGCCCGTGCTGCTAGCGTGTTTAATGCCGGTTGGGTACTGGGCGAACATTGGCACCATGCTGGGTTACTTCCTCATTGTGGCTCTCACATGCTTGACCACGGCAATGACGGCCCTGTTTTGTTCGACGATTCTAACCAAGACTTCGCAGAGCTTGATGGCGAGCTACATCATCATCATGACGTTGTTCATCGCGCCACTGGCCGCACGCTACTTCGCCGAAACATTCTTTGCCGGCACCGAGGGAGCCGCCATCACTCGGATGACCAGCGTTACTAGCCCGTTTGCGGCGGCCTTTGCGTTGCCGCTTGAGTTCGATTCCGACCTCCGCACTGGCGCCGGTGACGCCCGCGGATGGGGCGACATGGACATCGCCATCGGCTACCTAATTACGACGTTGGTCTACAACGGCGCACTGCTGGCCATCATCGTTTGGCTATTCCAGGCCCGCTGGCGGGTCGCGGATTGAAGCGTTTCAGCTCCAGAACTCACGTGGCGCCGCACACGCTGTGCAGCTTGACGCTCGCCGCGGAGTTGTGCGATAACTTCGTAGTGCGACCTCCCACCGCCAGCAGGACCGTGCGATGTCTACCGTCATGCCGACCGAACCCACCAACCCTCCCGCCCCGCAGACGCAAGACGAGCGTGATTTATTGCATTACGAAGGGCGGCTCGACCGCCCCGTGAAGGCCAAATTGCCGGAGTTTGAGCGGGGCGACCGGCTACGGCATGTGATTTTCTCCGGGCAGCTGAGCGTTGAGTTGCTGGAAGAACTCGGCGGTGTGGCTGATGCCATTCGGCAACTGTCGAAACTTCGCAGCGGGCAAGATTACCTGATCAACTTGCTGCATCACAAGCGAGCGATGCTGTATTTTACGCAGCCTTCCACACGCACCTTCCTGTCGTTCATGGCGGCCTGTCAGATACTTGGCATCACCTGCAACGAAGTCCGCGATCCGCAAACTTCTAGCGAAACGAAGGGCGAAACCAGGTTCGATTCGCTGCGAATGTTTTCCAGCTACTTCGATTTAATCGTCATGCGTTCGCCCCTCGCCCGATTGGCTGAGAGTTGTGCGTACCTAATGAACGACCTTGAGCGGTCGGGCAATCGCAGCGTGCCGATTGTGAACGCTGGCTCCGGGGCGGACGAACATCCCACGCAGGCGCTGCTCGACATCTACACGCTGCAGCGAACGTTTTCGTTTGCCGACCCCAACGACTCGTCGATTTCCACGCGGTTCGATAGCCTCAGGAAACTGCCAGGCTGCGACGACCTGACCAAGGGGCTGGCCAACAAGACCTATGCCTTCTGCGGCGACATCGGCCGCGGCCGCACCGTGAGGTCGCTGGCGATGCTGCTGGCGAACTACGAAAACGTGCGGCTGGTATTCGTCGCCCCGCCGCATCCATCGCTGGTAATGCGGGACGACCTGCGCGAGCGGTTGGCGGCGCGAAACATGAAGTTCTATGAATTCGACTCGCTCGAACAACCGCTTGACGGGCGGCCACTCATCGAACAGGTCGACGCGCTCTACATGACCCGCGTGCAGCGCGAGCACGACACCCAGGGCGACGCCGAGGCGTACGCGGCAATCGACTTTTCGCAATACTGCCTTACGCCCGAGATGGTTTCGCGAATGAAACCTTACGCGCCGATCTTGCATCCTTTCCCCCGCGATCAGCACTTCGGCGAAATCCCGCCGGAAATCGACAACGACCCGCGAGCCATGTACTTCCGCCAGGCCCGCAACGGCATGTGGGTTCGCGCAGCGCTGCTGGCGCATATCTTCGACGTGGACGGACACATCCTGCGGTATTTCCATCAGGAGCTGGGATAGGCAAGAAGCCCTCTCGCGATGGCTCCTGACAGCCGGCGATGCAATTGGCTAGACTAATCGCTGATAAACCGCTGCCCTCCCCGCCTCTCGCCTCCCGCCTCCATGTCCCGCCCTGCCGGGTCGCACGAAGCTGCGGCCCATGACAACACCGATCCACGCTACGCCTGGGTGATGCTGCCCCTGGCGATGATGATGCAGATTGGCACCAGTCCCGGGCAAACGTTCGGGGTGTCGTTATTCAACGAGCCGATTCGCCAGTCGTTGAACCTCAGTCACAGCGAGCTCACCGGAGCGTACCTGGTGGCAAGTGTCTTGGCCGCCATACCACTGATGGCGATTGGTCGGCAGATGGATCGGCGAGGATTGAAATTCGTCACATTGCTACTGGTCGCGGTAGTAGGGCTGGCCTGTGTGTTGATCGCCAGCGTGTCGAGCCTGGTAGGGCTGACCGTCGCTTTCTTCCTACTTCGTGCATTTGGCCAGGGCGGATTGGCCATGGCGGCCGGTAACACCCTCGGCACCTGGTTCGTTCGCCGGCTGGGACTCGCATCCGGCATTGCGGGCGTGGGCATGTCCATAGCCATTGCCGTTACGCCGCTGGTCTACTTGCAGCTGATTGAAACGCTCGGTTGGCGGAGCGCGTACATGGCGATTGGGGTCGCCACGTGGGTGGTTCTACTGCCGACGCTTGCGCTGCTGTACCGTAATAACCCACAGCTTGAGCCCGATCGTGGCCGCAAGGCCGATCGTTCGATGCTGCACGCATCGCCATTGGATGCCAACGCCTTCGATTTGCCGGAGGCGATGCGAACGCCCGCCTTTTGGATTGCTACGACTTGTACGGCTATAACTGGTCTAATCTGCACCGCCGTGTTCTTTAATTTGGTGCCGCTGTTTGCGCAGCAAGGATTTTCGGCCACCCAGGCGGCCGCGGTGTTTCCGACCGTGGCCATCGCCATGGCCGTAATGCAAATCAAAGGCGGGCTGCTCGCGGACCGCTTACCCCTTGGCTGGCTCATGGCCGGCGCCATGGTGAGTCTTGCCGCCGGGGTGCTGGTGGTGGGCAACGCACCGACGCTCGCCATGGCACACGTCGCGGCGGTGCTGATTGGTGGCGGTCAGGGCTTGATGACGGTCACTGGAAATACGCTCTGGCCGCGGTATTTCGGCCGCCGACACCTGGGCTCCATTCGCAGCTCGGTGTGGACCGCAACGGTGGCGGCTTGTGCTGTCGGCCCTTTTGTCATGGGGGTCACGCTCGACTTAACCGGTGGCTACGGCCCCTCAATGTGGCTGATGGTAAGCGTGGCCGTCGTGGCTGGCTTGGCTTCAGCCGGCTGGGTTGCCCCGCCTGGCGAGCCGTCGCCTGCGGAACTGTCGGTGAGTTCCTCGTAGTAGTGCTGAGCAACGCCGCGCGGGCCGTTGAACTCCGCTTCGGCCATCCACCGCTGCCATGTTATACTGGCCGGCATGCGACTCCTGATCGACGGCTACAATCTGCTGCACGTTACCGACCTGTTTGGCACCGGCAAATTGGCCGGGACACTACAGGGTTCGCGTGAAGCCCTGTTGGCGTTTCTGGGAGCCGCGCTGTCGGCTGGCGAACGGCGAGCGACGACCATCGTATTTGATGCAGCCGGCGCACCGCCCGGACTGCCGAAGACTGTTCATCATGAGCACGTAACGGTTCGCTACGCCCGTGAGTACGCCGATGCCGACGCCCTGCTGGAGGAACTCATCGAGCAGCACCGTGCGCCGCGCAGCTTGCTGGTGATTTCGAGCGACCACCGGGTTCAGCGTGCGGCCCGCCGCCGCGGATCGAAGTACATGGACAGCGAGGCCTGGTATGGTGGTCTGTTGGTCAGACGCTCGCAGCAGCGAGGCCCGGCGGATAGTCGCCCAACGGCTGGCGGCAGCATCGATTACTGGGTAGGCGAGTTTAGCTCCACCGAGACGGAGCGAATGGAGGACGAACTCCGCAGCGCCAAGGCTCCCCGGCTCAAGCCAAAGACCAGCAAGCGAACTCCCCACGCGCCGCCAACCGCCGAAGGCACGTTCGAAAACCCCTTCCCGCCAGGGTATGGGGACGACCTGCTCGAAGGGCAATAGCTCTAACGGAGCCCGCATCGGGGCTCGATGCAAGGTCAGTCGCGCGATTCGTCCGCCAGACGCAGGCTGAACTCACCCGTTGCCCGTAGGTCGAGTTCGTACGTTGCCCCAGCCTTCATGCGGATCGATGGCGCTTGGGCATGCGTGGCGCGGATTCCGAGTTCGGCGGCCTTCTCTCGATCGTTGGCGATGGTCCAGAAGTCGTCCCAGATCTTTTGCTCAAACTCGCTAGTAACGGAGCCTCGGCCATACGAATTTGGGCGTGAGCCAACTTTGTCGATCACAAACCCTTCCCCCGGTTCCTGATTCTCGCCAAACAGTCGCTCGAACAGGCAGATGGCTGTCCCTCGTTCGATATCGGCCTGCTCGACGTACGAGTCGTCGAACTTAACAACCAGATACTCGACGTAAATCCGATCGCCATCGATGGTCAAGTCCGCCGGTTCGGCAATTGGTTGCGCGTCGTCGCCCGTCTCCGTAAAGCGAATCTTTGTGGTGATCGAACCATCGCCGGCGGTGTTTTGGTCGAGTACTTCGATGTGTGCCAATCGCCTTCGCAATTTCAGGAGCCGAATGGCCGTCTGCATGCGGTCGACTTCTTCTGACAATTCATCAATCTGCACGTTGCGCTCGATAAGGTCCGCGTTCAGGCCTTCGATGGTTTCATCTCGCTCGGCCAGGTCGGCCTGTGCTCGGTCGAGACTGCTGCGAATCGCGTCCAGTTCACGCTGTTTGCCCTCGAGCGCGGCGTGGTCCGTTGTAGGCTTGGATTGCCTGAAATCCACCGTAACCCACTCCTGCTACCACGGCTGCCAAGAGCAGTGTTCGCACGGTGGAGTTGAAGTGCCCGATCGCAGCGCCGGTCTTACCCATGCTTGCTCCGCAAAATTCGTGACAATAAATTGCTCAGCGTACCGTTATTCGGCGTACTGTTCTACGCTAAATTCTCCAACCCGCCGCTAGTCGCCCGCGGAGCTGACCAGGTAATTGGCGAGTTGGGCGAGTCGTCCGCAGGCTTCCCACGCAGCCTCTTTCTCGTTCCATACGTCGCGCAAACCGCTCCGCTTCTTCCACAGCATGCCCGTCAGTACGCCCGCCCGGCCCGCGAGCGAGGATTGCTTCTTCAGCGATTCGGCCGCCTGCGATCGCTGTTCGGATACCGGCTGCAAGACGAGACTTGCGGCCATCATCGCGACCCCTGCTTGCTGGCACGCGCGAGCGACCGCTTCGCTCCATTCGTCTTCAGCCAGGGGCGCGTCGGCGGGATCAACTACTGCAGTGGTGGCGGCCCCACGCGTTGCCACACTGCCAGTGAAAAACCCAGTGGCAGCGGGGGCCGTGCCGTCGAGCCGGAGCGACTGATCGCCGGAGCCCGTCACGCGGCTTGCGACGACAACACCCCCAGGCGGAATCTTTGCGGACAGACTGGTCGCTTCGGCCGCCGACAAAACGAACTGCGGATGATGACCATCGACGATCGCGGTAATGAGCTGCTTGGGATTGGCGGACTCGACGAGCGGTCGAGTGACCACCACTCGCTTGCCGGCCAGCTTGCCGGCGCACAACGCGAATCGATCGCCCTCAACGTGCCGCGGCGATCCCAGCGAATCGGCCACGGCATCGAATAGCCGTTTGGTTTCGCACACCACGGCCATCTTCGTGTCGCCGGCTGCTACGCCGGGCTCGGTCTCGTTGTCGGGGGTCGCTTGTGCAGCCGCGGCGCGCTTCGCCTCGTTCACCACCTGTGAGCTTGCCCAACGAGCTGCGTGTTGCCACAACCAGCGCACGGCTAATGGCCCTCGCTCTGGAGCGGCACCCGCATGACGATTGTCGTGCCAGCGATGCTCGTTTGTTGCACCTCGACGCTGCCTCCATGGTCGGTTGCAATGCGCCAGCATTTCGACAGCCCAAAACCCAAACCGCGCCCTGCCTCGCGACCGCTATAAAACGGCTCGAACATGTGGAGGCGGACGTCGTCGGCAATGCCGGGACCTGTATCCGAAATACGCAGGGCCAAATGTGCATCGTGGTAGCTTAAGTCGACGCTCACTCGGCCGTCGTTGCCAACTGCGTCGATGCCATTCTGCACGAGTGCCTTCACCGCTACGGCAATCTGGGTTGGATCGATGGTTGCCACGAGTTTCGACGGAGTGGGCAGTAGTTCCAGGGCGATCCTCCGCTCCTCGGCAAGCGGTTGTAGCTCGTCGAGTACCGCTAGGACGAGCGGCCCCATTTCGGTCGATTCCTTTTCCAGCGCCGGCGGGCGGGCAAATAACATGAGGTCGGAGATCATTTCGTGGGCTCGGACCGCCTGCAAATCGATGGCTGCCAAGAGTCGCCGCTTCCGTGGTTCTGTTTCGTCGCGAAGCAGCGTCTGCGCCCGGCCGCTGATGTTCGCCAACGGGTTGTTCACTTCATGGCTAGCGCCGTAGGCAAGCTCTTTCATGGCGTCGAGCTTCGCCTGCTCGAGCCGTACGTTCAAATCTTCAGCAGACAACGGCGAATTCGCAAGCCGGGCGACGAGCCGTGGTAAACGCCATTCGACCCCGCGGTGGGGGACAAGGTATTCGCCCGCGACGTCGCCCGCGGTGGCCGTTTCGCTGCCTTGGAGTACCGTTGAAAGAAAGCTCTCGGAGTCGCCGGGTTCCATTCCCACCCCTACGCGACGATGTGCTTGGGCGAGGAGGGCCATCGCTTGAATGGCAAACCGCTCTTGCTGCTTTGCATCGGGTACTGACCAGGCGGGCGGCGCAGCATCGAGCGGCACCAGCCGCTCAACCAACCGCTCGGCAAACCACAACGCGAGCCGGTTGACCGACGATCGGTCGGCACTTGGCCAGGCAGCCATCCATTGGCAGAACCACGGGTCGACCAACATGGCCGACCGCAACTGTACGGCCGCATCCTGAGCATCGGTTTCAAGCAGCGCGCGCTCCAATGCTGCTGCCGACGCATCGGAAACGGCAATTGGTGCCAACCCGGAAACAACTGGAAGTGGCAACCACAACATGAGTGCTGACCGTCGGATCCCAACAACTTCGAACTGTACTAACGCGGCCGTTGGCTCGGTTCACCGAGCCCACGACGCGGTCCGCATTGCAGTCGACGTCTCCAGCCACGTGTGTAGCGTCACTGCGTTGGGGCCGGCTCAATCTCCAACAACTGACAGGCTCGTGTCGACAGCGCATCGATATCAAACGGCTTCTGCATGAAGTCGTTCGCACCGGCGTCGCGGAGCGCTTGGATCTTATCCTGCTCCACCATGCCTGAAATGCAGATAATTCTCACGTCGTCCATGGACTTGTCGCTACGCACCAACTGGCACACTTCCATGCCGTTGATGTCCGGCAGCATCACGTCGAGCACCACCAAATCGGGGCCAAACTCCTTGATCTGCATGCCGGCACCAAAACCATTGTTCACGCTACGAACGTCGAACCGCCCGTCGCGTTCGAAGTGGTCGACCAACAAATCCACCAGATCTTCATCGTCGTCCACAATCAGGATCTTCCGCTTGCCGCTATCCAGTGCGTCGGTCGGAATACCATTATCGCGCATGAACGAGTAAAGTTGGTCGCGTGGAATCCGGCGAAAGCGACTGCCGGGTACGCGAAAGCCTTTGAGTTGGCCGGAGTCAAAGCAGCGAATAATCGTTTGCTGGCTCACTTTGCATATCTTCGCGGCTTCGCCGGTTGTAAATACGGTCTTCATACGCTCAACCACCTCTCTCCTTAGTAACGTGGGTGGAACGATTCGTCCGATGGTTTGGCGGCGTCTTAGGCCAACCTCACACACCAACCGGTCTCGTGCCATTTGTGGGCGTGAAAGCCCCCTTAGCTCCTGTCTGCCGCAAAGTGCAAAAAGGTCTTGAATTGCACAATTCTACGGGCCTTTGCAAACAGCAACATTCGCCACTTCTGCCGAAGTTGCCTGGATTGCCAGATGTGAGCGGATTATATCGGCCCTGTTAAACCAGTCAAGATTGATCCGGAAACCGTAAAGCGTTTTATACAAACAAGTTAAGAACAGAGCCAATTCTACCCAGATGGAAACTTTTTTTTACACTTGCATGAAGAGCGAACTGGACGCTTGGTCAGTAGCCGACGCCCGCGATCGCTATAGCCGCGCTGCTAGCGAAGTGAGCCACCGCTGGACCAGCGGCATTTTCGCGTGCTCGTCGATCACCTCCCGTGCCAGCGGGACATCGTCGGTGATAACGTAGTCGACTCCCCGACTCAGTACGCGAATCATCGTTTGGCGGTCGTTCACGGTCCACGCCGCCACTTTGCGACCCGCTAGTTGGCTGCGTGTGATGAAGGCCGGAGTTGCGATCTCGGTGTTTACGGCCAGCAGGTCGGCGTCGACCCGGGTCAAGTCACCCAAGGCCACGGCGGTGAGCAGTCCAATCCGCCAGGTGGGGCGTAGCTGGCGGACTTTGGCAATCGACGCTCGATCGAGTGAAATAATGATCACTTCGTCTGCCATCTGTAACTTTTCGACTAGCTCTACCACGCGCTCTTCCAGGCGTTGGTTGTGGCCGTAATGTTTTAGTTCAATGACGACCCCTACCTTGCCTTGGGTTGCTTCGAGAACGTCTTCGAGTGTCGCTACCCGCTCACCAACAAATGCAGCGCCGGCGCGCTTGCCAATGTCGTACTGCTGCAGTTGCTGCAAGGTGGTGTTGTAAACGTTCGCCGCCTCGCCAGCAATGCGTTTGAGATCGCGGTCGTGCACCACCGCTAGCGCACCATCGCTGGTTTCCTGGACATCGATTTCAATCCATTCGGCGTGGTCCTGCATCGCAAGGCGGATGGCTGCCAGTGAGTTTTCCGGCGCTCGAGCAGCGCCACCTCGATGCGCGATGATTTGGACATTATCCTTAACCTTGATGCCAGCCAGCGAAGTAGCGCCAACGATTCCGGCAACAAGCACCGCAATCACGGCGGCCGCGGTCAAGCGATGGCGATTCCAAACGAGCAACGCTTCTTCGGCCCGGCGATTCGGCGCTACAAAATGTTGAATCACCGCTCTGCCGGCCATATCTCGCCGCTCCCATAATTTCCACACGATCAGAGCGAAGCTGATGACCGTCGCGAGACTCACCAGCAGACCTATGAGCAAGTAAACTAGGAGCAATCCCCCCGTCAGCAGCACGAGCCACGGGAGGGAGTCGACCCATTGCAGGAGCGATCGTCCGGCGATGATGAATCCGGCGAGGAGCAAGGGTGGCGCAAAAGCGCGACGGCCAGCCAACCACCCAGCCATCGGGCGATTTCGCTGTGCCCCCCGTCGCTGATCCTTTGACTCAGAGCAATCGCCTCACGTACACTCGTTCGTCGCACAACCAGAATCGGGATGCTAAGCACCCGAGCGACTAGCCACCACATGAGCATGGCTCCGCCAACCAGCAGCACTCCAGCGGCCATCACAACCGCTATCCAAAACACGGGTGGCTTGTCGGCCAGGTAGTAGTTGATGTCGTGTCCGGTTAGCAGCATCCAGTACACGACCGCAACGCCTGCGAGGTAGGGGACCGCAAGCACCAACGCGGAAGCAAGCAGTAGCCCACTCAACTTGAGAGTCGGTAGCGTGTCCGCAATGGCCCCGATGGCCGCCTCGCGGAGTGGTGCGGTGCGGCCCGCCGCGGTAGCCCAGATAATCCTTAGCAGGACTGCCTGTTCGAGCAGCAGCGCCGCGAGCGCCAGCCCACCCACCACTAACAGGCAGCCGATGCCAATGGGACTTAGCACGAACTTCAGAATGTCCTCATCTGCGAGCACGTCCCGCCCCGAAGTGGCCACGAACGCGCGAAATGCAACCGCGACTAGCGGCGCAATCACTACCGTCGCGGCCAGCTTGAAGGCCAAATCGGCCACCACTAAGGCCCACCAGCAGCGTTTCCAAATTTGAAGGATTTCTGCGAGCATGTTCCCCTGTCGTTTTCCTGAGGTTCGGACGTCGCTCGGTAGGACTATTGCCAAAAGTCGGTTGTTGGCTTCGGCGCATACGAACAACGTGCAAGGCGACGGTTCAGCAATCTCTCGGTTTGGCGGACCACCAAGGCGCAGGATCGGTCAATTGGTCACGGCATCGTCCGATGGTTCGCGCCGATGGCTGCTAGTCAACGAAAAGTCCCTTCTTGGCGTGGAAGAACGGCCTCGGGGCCGCACTACGCATTCGTTGAGGCTTTGTCCCCGAGGACGAATAGCGCGAATCGGCGGGCCAAAGGATCCATGAATTTCCGGATCGTATTTGGCTTGACGAAGGCAAGATTGCCGATGAGCATCGCAAGTCCGAAAGTGATCATCCCCATGCAGGTGGCGATGAATAGGTGCATGCCTACCGCCGTGGCTAGGATCCACGGTCGAGTGAACCTCGGCCAAATCAGGCAGCAGTAAAACAATTCGAAGAATACCGTTACGTGCGCTAACAGATTCATGATCCATGGGTGATACCCCAGCCAAGTGACGTCGAGCGACTGGTACTCAAGGCTGGCAATAGACAACCAAATGGCTTCGCCCGTCCACCAGGTTTGCCCTTCGAGCTTGCCGAGGCCCGCAAACAGATAGAATGTCGCACATGTGCAGTTGAATGAGCCGAATGGCTACGTTCGCCCATGTGCTCTTGGCGACGTCGCCCGTTGCTCCACGCCGCATGCGCCAGAGGCGGTCGACCGAGTAGCGTGCGCCGCACGGGCCGATCATCAAGTACAGGGCCAGCATGCAGTTCACCTTATCGAGTCCAAAGTAGGCCCCCGGTGTCACGCGCGTGGCGTACATGATGGCGAAAATAGCGCTAAGCACGGCTGTAGTGCGGCTAAACAGACCGATCATCAGCAGGAAGAAGGTCACGAGTGCGACGATGTGGATCGTCCACAAGAGCGCCGGCGACTGGATATGTTGAAACAGACTCCACATGAAGCTGGGAACCACTCCCTCGTCCTGGTAGCCACGTTCGTACGAGTAGAATTCGAGCGAAAGCCAACCGTTTGGGCCGAAGAACGCGTACAAGTCGCGACTCCAAACCAGGTGCGTATAAAACAGCATCGCACCGGCGAATACGCGGATAGCCGAAAGCGTTGCCGGTGCAGCGGGTGTAAACCAAAAGCGGTTCCAGGCATCCCAGGCGTCGCCCCAATACTCGGTAATTGCTTCGCGAATAGCCATTATTGTACCGCTCTCCCAGGCACCATCTCGGGTAGCCGCTGAGGTTCGGGTACCTCTTCCGCACTTTTTAGGAGTGCGGCGTCCGACGCTTCGACATCGGCGCGGGTTTGGGTGACGGTTACTAAATCGCGGTATAGCGATTTGTCATCGAGCGATTTGGGCTCGATGCCACGCTCTTTATCGCCGATCCATTCGTAGTGAGGAACGATTTCGTGCATTACCTGCGTTACGGTCGCTCGTTGGCCATCGTATTGACGAATGAGTTGTTGGGCGTAGCGCTCCAGCATGTACGTCTTGCGGCGGCGGACAAAGTCGGGATCGGGATTAGGTGTTTCGAGTTGATCGGCCAGCATCTTGTAGCGGTGGTAGCGCAAGCGGGGCCAAATACGATCGGAATCAGGGAACTTGCCCTCAGCAATCGTTTCGCCGTCGCCATCCTGTACCTGGTACTCAATAATGAAGCCGGCCCCCGGATCGGGACCGAAGAATCCATGGCCGTGGTTCAGGTAAAGCGGGTCGGCGTAAAGGCGTAGCAACCACGACTGGGCAACAGCGCGAACCGAATCGGACGTACGCGAATTGGCCAGCGGGTAGAGGAACAGCACCAGAAGGTGCAGCAGTAGCAGCAGACTTACGAGAATTCGGACAGCGCGGCTGGGTGCCTCGCTGGGGGCCTTGGGCTTCTTGGTGGGCGGGGCGTCGCCTTTTTTTCCGCCTGTGCTCATGCTGTCTCTCCCACACTGCCTGCTGGGCCTACGCGCCCGGGACTGCGGAAGCTACCAAAAATGCCAAACCATCCCGATAGCAATATCTGGGCACCCGTGGTTGGATGCCAGCAAGGTTTTTCTAACGCCTGGTGGCCACGAATTCTGCTCTTGCCGTGGCGGCGCAGCCTGTTCGAGGTGCTCTTTCTGAACCAAAACAGCTCTTGCACGCAACGAGCGGTATACATACTGCCAGCACTCGTAACCGCCCGTAAGGCGCGCGACGCTCCGTCTTGGCATGAAAAAACCGCCCCGCGCGTAGGGTGCGCGGGACGGTTTTGATTTCGCGGTTGCCCGCTATTGTGGCGGGCTTGACTGCCTAATTGCGAGCGGCAAGCGTGCTGCCAGCGTCGGCGAAGTCAAAGTCCAGAGTTTGAACCTCACCGCCACGCAGGGTGATGGTTTTCTCCTGTGTGAGGTTGGCCGACTTTACTACCACGCGGTAGTTGGCCCACTCTTGGCCCTCTGCTAGCCTCGTGGTGGTGAACTCACGGTCTTCACCCGATTGCTTGGTGGCGACCCCAGCGAGCGTCACCTGAGCGTCGGCGGGTACACGAAGTTGCAACGTGGTGGCAACCGGTTCGGTTGCCGATACCGAGTTAAAGGCAAGAAGCTCGTCGCTGCCAGCAGTAAGCGAGACTTGCTTCGACTCAGTCACGGCCTCTCCATTGACCGTGTACTCGACACGAACGTCGTACGAGTAGTCGCGACCCGACTGGAGTCCGTACGAGACGAACTGACGGTCGGTCCCAGTGCTCGTGGTGAGTGTGCCGTTGACGTAGACCTGCGCATCGGCGGGAACTTCGACACGGAGCATGCCAGCGCCATTCTCGGTCTTGGTGTAGACCTCCATGGACGAATCGGCTGTGCAAGCGCTGCAGCCACAATCGGAGCTATGTTCGTGTTCGATGTAGGTCGGATAGCTTACTGAACTGCCACCGTAGCTTCCGCTGCTGCCATAGCCGCCCGAACCATAGCCCCCAGCCGAGCCGTAGCCGCCAGCCGAACCGTAGCCGCCAGCGGAGCCGTAGGAAACCGAGTGGCTACCAGCCGAACCGTATCCGCCGCTCGAGCCGTAGCTACCGGCCGACCGCAATGCACGACGGGCTCGGATGCGTGAGTGAATACGCGACAGCAATCCGCCATGCGAGCCGTAGCTGCCAGCTGAGCCGTAGCTTACAGCGGAGGCGCCATAGCTTCCCGCCGAGCCGAAGCCGCCAGCGGACCCATATCCGCCAGCCGAACCGTAGCCGCCTGCGGAGCCATAGCCTGCCGATCCATAACCAAAGGACGAACCTCCGTAGCTTCCAAACGATCCGCGGCTGCCCCAAAAGGCTTGCGAATCGCACGCGAAGGCCAGTACCGCAACGAGTGCGAGCGAGGTGACAATTGTGTGCTTCATAGCTGTTCTCAATCTCCTGTTACACCTAAAGGTCCCAAAGTGTGGGAATGCGCCGTGCCCCCACCAACCTTTCCAAGGATAACAGCCGCTAGCGTCAAATCAAGGAAGGGGAGCAAAAAACAGCGATTTTGCCGATTGAAGCCCTTACGCAGGGAGGGTTGGCATGGGGTTTTGGGGCGAAACCTAAGCGGGATGCTCGCGAAGTGGCCGCTGCAGAATCGGAGGAGGCTCGCAGGACCACACGCGATCACGGAATCGAGATCTCCAGGTCATCGATGTCCAGCCTGCCGGTAGCCCCCAATAATCCTATTCGAATGATCGCCTCGCGGGTGTGTACGGGCACCTCGAGGTCTTGCCGGACGCGGGTCCACTCGAACGTGCCGCGATAGGGGCCGATGACATCGGTTCCGAGCATGCCACGCCGTTTATCGTAAAACGTGACCGCCACGTAGGGCCATTGCGTCCGATCCTGCCCCGGACGAATGGACTTGCCGCGTACGCGATACGACACGGCCAGATGCGATACCTCACGACCATCGAGGGCAAACCCTTGCAGCGCACGGCAGCCGCGTCCTGGTTCTTCATTTTCAAAGTGTAGGAACCGCTTGCCCTCGGGCGCTTCGCTGCTGTTTTCAATCACCGTCGCTTGCCGCAAATAGTGCCAACCGGCGGGCAATTGCTGGTCGCCCACTACGTTTTCAAACCCGCCGTTCACGAGTGCGGGCTTGGTTGGATCGGGCAGCAGTTCACGGCGTGACTCTGCGGTGCCCGTCATTGGCACAAATAGCGTTGCCCGCAAAGCTTCGGATTCGAGCTTTCCATTTCGCTTACGAAACAGGAACAGATTTTGTTGATACCGCTGCCCCACCGGAACGATCATCAAGCCTCCTTCGGTAAGCTGATCGACCAACGCTTGCGGGACTTTCTCCGGCGAACAAGTGACGATGATCTTATCGAACGGTGCGTGCTCGGGCCAACCGAGGTAACCGTCGCCAACCTTGGCATGGACATTATTGTATCCAAGTCGCCGCAAGGTTTTTTCCGCAGCGCGTCCGAGTTCGGGCACGATTTCGATGGAATAGACCTGATCCACCAAACCACTAAGGACCGCCGCCTGGTATCCCGATCCGGTGCCGATTTCCAGGACGCGATCGCTGGGTTGAGGATCGATTTGCTCGGTCATGTAGGCAACGATGAATGGCGGCGAGATCGTTTGCCGCGACCCGATGGGAAGCGCCATGTCGTAATACGCCCGGTGTCGCTCGCTACGTGGCACGAATTCATGGCGAGGCGTACGGCGGATCGCCTCAATCACGCGTTCGTTTTCCACTCCGGCGGCCGCCACTTCTTCGTCCACCATGCGGTCGCGCATTGCGGCCCACTCGGTTCTCGATTGGGCATCAACCTGCAACGAAAAACCAAACGCGGACAAGAGGCACAGGAGGGAGAGTAGCTGGCGATAGCGAATCACAGTCAGAAACCTTACCTGCGAGGAACAGGGGATGCTCGTGCTTTGCACGCGGTTTGCCTACAATTGCAGCATACCATGAAAATTCCAATCGCCAATAACGACCTATGATCACCCCGTCGACCAATACAACCGAATCGCTCGATTTGCTCCGTCGGCAAATGTCGCCCAGTGCGAAAATGGCCTACTTCGACCATGCGGCGCTGGCGCCCTTGCCGCAGGTAACGGCCACGCGCATTCGCGACTTCGCGACGCAGGCTTGTGAGGTAGGCAATATTCATTGGCTCGAATGGCTGCGTGAGGCCGAAGCGGCTCGCACGGAAGCGGCCAAGATGATTGGTGCCAGCGAGGACGAAATCACTTTCATTCCCAGCACGACCGTTGGCGTGAACCTCGTGGCTGAGGGCCTCGACTGGCGCGAGGGCGACAACGTAGTGACGCTGGCCGATGAGTTTCCGACGAATCTCTACCCCTGGATCCACCTTGAGTCCCGGGGCGTTGAATGCCGACAATTGCCCACGGACAACGGCGCCGTCGACTACGGTCAACTCGCGGCCGCCTGCGACAGGCGCACACGAGTGGTAAGCGTTAGTTGGGTTGGCTACCAAACGGGATACCGAGTCGATATCGATCAGATTGGCGAAATCGCTCACCAAGCCGGAGCGCTGCTGAATCTCGATGCAATTCAGGGACTGGGCGTGTTTCCCATCGATGTAGCGCACTCGCCCGTCGATTTCCTCGCTACTGGGGGGCAGAAGTGGCTGCTGGGGCCCGAAGGAATAGGCTACGCCTACGTCCGTGGCGAGCATCTTGACAAGTTGCGGCCCAACAACGTGGGATGGAACAGCGTGACGCATCCCTTCGACTACACGAATATCGATCTAACGTTCAAGCCATCGGCGGCGCGGTTTGCCGGTGGCGGTTGGAACATGATGGGTACCTTGGCCATGGGGCAAAGCCTGAAGCTTCTTAACACGGTGGGCTCCAAGGTTCTCGCGGAGCGCATGCTCAACTACACCGATTGGGCCTGCGATCGCCTGGCTAGCGCCGGTGCGGTGATTGCCACCAATCGCGACATGCAGCATCGCGGCGGCGCCCAACGATCGGGCATCTTGTTTTTCGAACTTCCGGGCCGCGATCCCGTTGAATTCCGCAAGCATTGTATCGACCGCAACATCGTGCTAAGCTGCCGCGCCGGAAAGCTGCGCATCAGTCCGCATGCTTACAGTAGCGAAGAAGATTTAGAGCGACTGTTGGAAGTCATACGCGAAACATCGTAAGCTTGTGCGACCAAGGCGTTGCCCATCGGCCATCGAAGTCACCTGCGCAAAACTCATCCTAATCGTAGCTCACCGTCATGGCACGCATCGCAGTATATACTGGTTCATTCGACCCTGTTACGTTGGGGCATCTCAACGTCATCGAGCGTAGCAGCCAGTTAGTCGACGAGTTGATTGTGGGTGTTGGCATCAATATCGACAAGCAGTCGCTGTTTACCGCCGACGAACGCGTGCAACTCATTGAGCGTACGACCTGCGAATTGGGCAACGTAACGGTGAAGAAGTTCGCAGGGCTGGCCGTCAAATTTGTCCGCGATTGTAAGGCGCGGGTCATCGTGCGGGGTGTTCGTTCTCTGACGGACATCGAATCGGAGTTCACCATGACACTTGCCAATCGGAAACTTGATCCTGGCGTGGAGACGGTTTTTCTGATGGCGGACGAGGAGTTCTCGCATGTGTCGAGTTCGCTTATCAAGCAAATCGCACCGCTTGCTGGCGACGCGGAACTCGCGCGGTTCGTACCGCAGTCGATCATTCCCGAGATTCGCGCGAAACTTCCTTGAGCGCTTGTGCTACCCGGCCAGTCGTACCAGTTGCAGCAAGAGGGCCAGCACGCAACGACCGCCAACCCGTTCTTGATGGTTTCGAACCACGGTCGGGACATCGAGACGTTGCCGCCGTCCGGCGACGTGGCCGCAGCCCGGCTGGCAGTGGGCTTGTCGCTTTCGAACTTCGGCCATGCTTCCGACGAGGGTTGCTGTGCGTCCGCCTTGCCCGCCGACCATTTGAGCGGTGGTTGTGTAGCCTCCACGTGCGGCCAGGCTTCGGCTTCAGTCGACGGCTGGCGCGATGGAGCGGACGTATTGCGGTCGTGCTCAGCGACCGTGTCGCAGCCGAAACAAACGTTGCCTAGGTCGCCAGCCGGTCGGCAAGTTCCATTCTCACAAACTACCGTCCCTTGCTGGTTAAGGCTCTGCGGACAGGTGGGGCAGGCGGTCTTCAATGCCACCTGCGGTGCGCCATCCTTGTGGCCGATGTCCGGCGCCAGCGAGGCGAGGAATGTCTTGACGCGACCCTCGAAACTGCCGAGTGTGGTCCCCTCCCCTGCCCCAAACAAGACACCGGCCAGTTCGCCTCGGTCGTTGAAAATCGGCCCACCCGAGTCGCCCTGCCGCGCCTGTACGTCGAGTTCGACCAGCTCTTGCGGCAGTTCCAGCCGGGGAGCGTAGAACTGGGTGCACCGTCCCGTCACTGCCCGGTAGTTACCGGCGCCGTAACCGCAGATGGTGAGTTGGTCGCCCGGTCGCGGAGGTCGCGAGGCCATTCGCACCGGCTCGCACGGGGGGCGCCAAACAACAGCGCCGCTAGGTCCCAGTCGGAATCGACCTTGAGCGATCGCGCTGGGAGACGAAGCCGGATGGAAACGATACCTCAATCGCCCCGGTCGCTGCACGGACCACGTGCCAGTTGGTAAGAACCAAGCCGTAGTCGTCGCGGACATCGATCAAGGTGCCGCTGCCGTAGGCGGTGCCATCCACCTCGGGCACTACTACACGTACCACTGCGGGATGCGGCGTGGCGTAGGAGAGTCCGCGAAGCATCTGCGCATGGCTCGTCACGGCGATGCTGAGCAGGCCGAGTGCGATCCAGTTGTGCGCCGCTCTAGGTGGCACGCATTCGCTCCCTTTGTTCCGTGCGCCGCTTGAGAGGTGCCTTATGGTGATGCGATAAATCGCCCACTCGTCGCCCTCGCAGGTGGCGGCGAGTGGGCCGGTGATTGCGCAATGCTAGTTCACTAAACGGAATCGAGAGACCTTTCGGTCCCGTTCGTTGTCGAGGATCAGTTGTAGAAGTCGATCGCGGAGCGATCGAATCTCGTCGTGTTCGACTTGATGCAGTTCAATGCGGCGCAGCGGCCCTACTTCGCAGAGCTCTGCCGGTGCGGATCGCGTTGGTTGGCTGTTAGGGAATCGTAGAATCTGAGACCTGGGACGGACCGAACGCATGGGTAAACCCTTTCATGCGGCAATGGGACGGCCTCCTTTCAAGTCCTCTTTGCGGTGAGGGAACGCACCGCCGTCGTTGTATAGCTTCTTCAATCGTTCCAGTTCGCGACGAAACGCCTGTTTTGCCAGCTTGGCAAGTGTCATGTGGGCCGGATGTCCGGCAAGGTGGTAGGCGGCGTCGCGAGCTTCGTCGAGAAGCTCCGGCGGCAAGTACAACGTCGCACGAACCTTGCGCGACGGAAAACGTATCGACTCATTCATGGCACGCTTGTGGTGCAGGTCGTCGCTCCATGATGGCGGAATCCGAACTCTCGTACGGTGCATCGTTGGAGCTGTTACAGCTTGCTAGAAAGATAATCGGCAGTCGCAGATAACGACTGCAAACGTAGGACGTTACGCGTTACCGCTTCGCCGAACGGCAGAAGTGCTAGCGACCGTAGAGGTTGCCCCATTGGATTGATCGGAGGCGGATGGCGGGACGTCAGAAGTCAGGCGTCAGAAGCGAGTCCATGTCCTCTGAAATTCGCGTTCGGCGGCAGCAGCATGCAGAGCGGGGCAACCCTGGCATGGCAGTTAACTTGGGTCAGCGGCAGCACAGCAACGCAAAATCGCGTCGACCACGCCATCGCTCGTGTACTCCTCAGCCACGGCGTCCGGTGGGTAGCCCAAGTCCGTAAGCACACCGCCGGTGAGCGGGCTGATGGCCACCAGTTTGGTCTTCGCCAGCGCGACGCCGAACATATGCACGAGCGAGCGTGCGGTCGACGAGCTGGTGGCGGTCACCCATTGGATACGCCCCTCAGTCATCGCGTCGACGATGGCTTGGTCGGGCGTTGTAATGTCGCGACTGTGGTACACGGTCACTTGTTCCACCTGCCCGTCCGCCTCGAACAGCGCATCGGCCAAAACCTCGCGACCACGACTTGCCCGCAACAATAGGAACCGCTGGCCGCTAGCCATCGGCGCAAGCACTGCGGCGAGCGCTTCGGCACGGTACTCCTCGGGATGCAAATCGACGGCCAGATCGCGCTCGGCAAGTGCCACGGCCGTCGCTGAACCAATTGCGGCCAGCTTGACTCCGGCAAGCTGCCTCCAGTCTCGCCCCGAATGACGGAGTCGGTTTAGGAAATACTCGACGCCATTACGACTTGAAAACACGAGCCAATCGAACTGATCGAGGCGCACGATGGCGTCGTCCACGGGCGCCCAATTCGCGGGCGGGCCAATCTCGACGGCAGGCTGATATAGCACGCCGGCACCAAGTTCCATCAAGCGTTCGGCCATCACGCCGACCTGATGTACCGGCCGTGTGATGAGCACCGTTTGCCCGAACAACGGCCTATCAACAAACCATTGGCGGAGGTTGGGCTGCTCCACCACTTGCCCCACGATCACCACCACCGGCGGCCTAACAACGCCGGGCGCGAGTTTGCCCGCCACTTCGTCGAGCCGGCAGGTCCAAGTTTGTTGCGTGGTGAGCGAACAATGCCGCACAATCGCCACCGGTGTATCGGCCGGCTTGCCAGCCTCCAAAAGGGCCTGGCTCCACGCTGGGGCAGTGGTAACCCCCATGTAGAATACGAGGGTCCCTGGAAATGCTGCCAGCGACGTGTAGTCGAGTGCATCGGCGTCGTCCTTACCGGCTTGCTCGCGGCCCGTTACAAAGGCAACGCAAGAAGCCTGGTCGCGATCGGTGAGCGTGATGCCTGCGTAGGTGCCAGCCGCCACGGCTGTGGTGATGCCGGGCACCACCTCAAACGGGATTTCTGCAGCTCGCAGCGCTGCCGACTCCTCCGCCAAACGCCCAAAGATGCCGGGGTCACCACCTTTTAGGCGGACGACCGACTCGCCGGCCGCGGCGTGGTCGACCATCTGGCGATTCACGTCCGCCTGCGACATCAACCGTCCTGCTCCATGACGTCCCAGGCAAACGAACTTGGCCGTTTCTGGCGCGTGTCGCAAGAGGTCGACCGAAGCCAAATAATCATAAAATACCACGTCTGCCTGCGCGAGGCATTGCTGTCCCCGAAGCGTCAGCAATCGCGGGTCGCCGGGGCCGGCACAACCAGGTAGACTTTGCCTTTCTTGCCGTTCATAAACCTATTCTACGCTGGGTCCGCGATTGGTGTCAGAGGCGACTCCACAGCAGCCCACCCGCTACGCAGCAGGCTACCAGCACAACACTCGCCGGCTCGGGGACGTTGGTGGTCGGGTACTCCAACACGCTTACCACTAAGGTGCCCGGTTGCACAAAGTTATCGGTGAGGGCCTGGATTCGTTTTTCGATTTGCAAGATGTCGCCCGGCAGCACCTGCTGCGAGAAGTTGTCGAGGTCGATGGTGTTTCCCAAGATGTTGGCGTCAAACGTAATGGGAGAGCCGTTGATCCGCATCCTCGTTACCGCGTCCCAAACGGTGCCATGCGAGCCATCGATCTTGATTTCGTGCCAATCGGTCCACGGTTCGGTGCCCGTATTGCGAATGGTCTCGCGGAGCGTGATTGGCCCACCGCCGAAGCCACCGCGCCCGCAAACAGCCCCTTGCACAAGGCGGGCCATTGACATCCAGGTCGATGCCGATGGGGCCAGGCCCATTGATCGTGTCGTTCGGGCCGCCGATCCACACGATTCCCGCACTGGTGATTTCGTGCGCGGTGGACGGACCTGTGGCGGTGCCTTGGGCATTGGCGGCAGAAGTGAGGCCCAGAAGCAGCGAAGTAGCGAAGGCGAGTTGCATGGTATTGATGGACATCGTCACAGCTCCAAGAAAGTGGGGAATAATTAACACAATACAAAACGCCTACGAGGCGGTTCGTGTAAATCGCGACAGCGCGGCAACTCCGCCGAGCAGCAAGAGCAACCGACTCGGAGGCGTACTAGCTTCGGCGGAGTCGCCACGTTGCCGTCGTGGCGAGCAAGCTGATGATCGCCAACATGCCGGCGGCGGGTTCTGGAATCGGGGCAGGATTGGCGAGGATGCTGACATTCGAGTCGGGGTTCGGTAAGCCACTTGCGCCGAAGCCAATCGATCCGAACGAAGGTGTGCCTCCGTTAAAATTCACGATGCCGAATTCCCAGATCTCGCCGGGCGTGAAAAGCTCGTCCGGAATGACCGACTCCGATCGCAATGGATTGTGCACGCCAGGCGTGATGGTTCCATCAATGCGAAAAGCGGGTGTGCTCGGATCGTTAGGAAAGGCCGGATTCAACATGAATCCATCGTACTGGCCTAGGATTGAGCCGAACTCATCCGTAACGAAATAGAGATCCATCCACGTCTTGGGGCTGACGTTTTGCATGCGCACGATATAGTCGTTGGCGATGCCGTCGTCTCCTTCGCATTGAAACAGCGTAGGATCACTGGATGGCGTGACCGTCACACTGATGCGTTCGTCGATAGGGAATGGGTTTGCTGCAGGGCCATCGCCCAATTCATGTGTGAGCGTATAGTCCGTTAGATTCGGCCCATCGCAGTGCAACGGGTCGGGGACAAAAACTCCGGTCATCGGAACCGCCAAGCTCAAGTTGCCGCCACAGGCGATGGCCACGGTGGCGCAAAAGGTTGTCAGGGCCGTTGAATTGAGTACTTGGTATCGCATGATGTCTGCCTTCAGGAAAAAGGAGGGAAAGTGAAACGCCAGTCAACTTTATCGCTGTAGTAGGAAATCAATCACTACTGCCAACTCTTCCGTTCCGTCGTCGCCGACCAATGACAACTGCCAGGCACGCACTTGCCGCTACGACCAGCACGCCGCCATCAGGTTCAGGCACGGTATTGTTCATCCGCATGCTGTCGAAGTTGTCGAGGAACATCTTGTGCCAGCCACCGCCATCTTCGGGGTCGGTAAACGTTTCGAACCAGAGGTTTTCCATGGCACTCATTGGGTTGGTGAAACTCATACCGGTGACGACGTTGAACGTATTAATGGGCGTGTAGGTGGCACTGCCGTTGATGCCGTCGCCGGTCATTTGGTCGATGGTAAGGTCGTACGTGTCGGCGCCGAAATTCATCTTCAGCGTGATGCGATCCCAACCACCCCCGTTGAGCGTATAGCCGTTGAACTCGTTGAGCGCCCCGGTACCGTCCGACCACAACAGGTTATTCGAGTCGCTGAATCCAAGCGTAAGGCCAGGGCTCGCCGCCGTTCCGCCAAAGCCCATGGACATCATCGTTGCGCCATTGTCCGTGCCGCTATTCTGGGCGACGGTCGAGCAGACATCGAACGTTAGCGACAGGATGTTCGATCCCAAACTGGCTGGATTCCATCCGGCGAGGTCTGCCGCTTCGAAGTCGTAGTGGAATCGGTAGTTGCCCGCTGCGTTATCGTTGCGGACCACCAGGGCGAACGGCTCGCCGAAGGCGAATCCGGAGTTATAGCCGTGCTGGGCGACGTAGTTGTTGTTCAGGCTGCCGCCGTCGAAGGTCCACAGCGGGTTGTACGTCCAGACCCGCGTGGCGAATGGGCTGTTGTAGCCATCGGCCGGGCTGAACTCATTGAGTACGGCACCTGCTTGGGGGGCAGATACCAACCCTGCGATCAAGCTGAGTAGTGCGATGCGTTGAATCATTAGTCTCTCCGTGGATTATCGAGGTGAAATCTTGAGGATGAGCCGCGTCCCGCGTGAGATGGCAGGACGCGGCGGAAAGTTAACTTCGGCGTCGCCATGTGGCCACGCCGGCCGCCAAGAATGTTCCGAGCAGCAAAACACTCGATGGCTCGGGGACCGCGCGAGTATAGAGTTCGAAGGCTAGGTCCTTCGAGAATCGCCCAATTCCGTCGGAAACGGTTCCGTCGGCATTAACGATCACGGCGGGACCATCAAGATCGGCCAGGTAGCGTTGCGGCTGGTAGTTTTCTTGCAGCACCTTTAGGGGCATGCTCGGCATCATGGGGTCGATGTCTACCTGTGTCAGTGCGCTCACCGCATCGTCCTGGAAGTGCCAGACGGGAGTTGGATAGAAGCCGCCAAGTTCGATGCGCTCGTCCCGTTCTCCGGGCGCCACAGGGGGCGTAACAGCCGCTGCAAATGGATTCGCAATGGTGTAGTCGCGATTGTGCCAACCCCATTGCACCGGGGGGATGCCTGAGTCGTCGGGGTCGACCAAGGCGGCAATCTTGAGCCAATAGACAGTTTCGGACTTCTGGGGAAATTCTTTGCCCAGGTGTAGTTCGGCGTTGTACTCGTAAATGTCTTCGCCTCCTGCGGGAGCTTCGAAGA
The DNA here is from genome assembly GCA_963753855.1 of Lacipirellulaceae bacterium. Lineage (GTDB taxonomy): Bacteria > Planctomycetota > Planctomycetia > Pirellulales > Lacipirellulaceae > Aeoliella. The sequence continues at coordinate 352,032 of CAVWDV010000001.1, forward strand.
TACGCCTCTCGGTGAATGTTCCCGATCCTGGCGCCAACGCACCTCGCCGTACTACCTGCGAGCTGAGTACCTCACCAGGTTTGCTGAAACCAAGCGGATTCTGATCGGCCGGAACGTCCGATTCGAAGGCGATCAAGAATTGGTCTACAGGACTATCCGCATTCATGAAGTTGCCAAGATACGACCCCCACCACCTAACGTGCACGACTGGCGTGTCGATGGGGTCCGCGAAGTCGTCCGCCATCGTGGTCCCTTCGTAGCGGATGATTCCGGTGCTCGGGTCGTTCGTCGCATACAGCGTGCTCACTTCGTCGTGCCCGTGATAGAGCTGATTGCCGATATTCGTCGAAACCATGGGCTGTTGAATGAACTTGGGCGTCTCGCCTGGCAGAGGGTCGGCTTTCGTGGCGCTGGTCGCCAGGCCGATCAAGCACAGCAGAGCGATCGTAAACGGCGTTGTCTTAAATTGGGTCGTCATTAGACTTCTCCTTGAAAAATGGACGTCGTGTTTCAATAGTCAGGCTGAAAAGGAAACCAATACAGCTCGGTTCATACAGATCTCACTTTCTCCGTCTTGCGGTTTCTGGCTCCAGGGCCGCGTGAAGCAGATTGCGTTTTGGTTGTGGTGACATGTGATCCGTCGTTAGCGCCGTCGGAATCGCGATGCCCAACCGAGGGCCCCGACTGCGGCGAACAAGCCAAACGATGCTGGTTCTGGAACCTTGGTTATCGTGACACTCCAGTTGTCGACCCAGTAGTCGCGGCTATAGCCTCCGCCGAACGTACTGTTGGCCGTATAGAAGCCAAAGGTTAAGGGCGCCCCGCTCGCGCTAAAATCGGGATGCGAAAGCGGGTCGACAAAGGGAACCGTCGTTGCGGAGACTTCATCGAAGTCGTTGCTGCTGAGCCCGAGTTGCCCGATGGTGCTGAAACTGTTGCCGGTTGGCCCACCCCCGACGAACGACGTATAGAACTTGCCACCCTGCTCCACGGCAACGCCAATCGCCACATTGCCGATGGAAGGATTCAAGTAGTCGAGTGACCAGTCGAGGGTGTCGATCGGGCAGAGTTTCGGGTCAATGATCGCTGGATCCAGTCCCTGTGATTTCAGGTGAAAACCAGCAACGATGGAGTCGCCACCACCGTTTACCGGATTGACCTGTTGCCTTAAGAATCGCGAGGGAAGTGGATTTCCGGTAGCGATATCCTGATTGGCGTTAATCGCGCCGCCGGCATTCCTTGTGAAGATCGATAGCGTCCAGTCGCCGTTCGCAAACGTTGCATCGCTAAGCGTTGCCGCATTGCAGACCGAAGTCGGCGAAGCGAACAACAAAGCAATCGACACCACGAAAAATCGGCACGCTGTCGCTGTAGATAGCGGGAGGTGTTGCTGCATGAGACTAGTTCCTTGCAGGAAAAACAGGTAATGGAACTTGAGTACGAAAGGAGAGGAAATTCATCGACGGATACTGCGACCATGCGTCGCTTACATGCCGACGCGATGCCAGCGATGCGAACCTCGATGGCGTGTGCGGCGGCTCTTGCTGCGGTGAGCGGCACGACAAGCCGAGAGCGAACTAGCAACTGGCATCACACCCTCGCGGTTGCGGCGGATTTTCTCAAAGAAGGTGGCCTCTTCGAATTGTTCGGAAAGATCATCAAATTCATGAGTGGCAGAAAAAGTCATGGGAATATCTCCTGGAAAGTGTAGGAACGAAAAAGAACGTGCAGAAGCTAAGTTGGCTAGTTCGGAGCGCGGATCGGGCCCGCGTGCAGCGACGGTTCGGCGACGCGTTGCCGACAATGGCGAATCCAGTTCGCTTCGGCCGGCTTACACAAGAAAGCCGTTGCGCCGGCTGATCGGGCGGCGAGTTCGTCGTTTGCCGAGTAGACATCCGCCACGAGGGAAACCGCTGCATTGGGGCGTCGCTTGCGGATCAGTTGCAGAAGGTCGACACCCGCCATATCAGGCAGGTGGACGTTCACCAGCCACCTCGCCTTGGCGATTCGTGGCATGGAGAGCAATGCGGCTTGGCCGGTGGCAAACGTGTGCAAAGTCACTGGCTGCTTCAACGCTTGCAGCACGGCATCGTAGTGCTGAGGGTGCGCATCGACGATCACTAGATCGTCGTGGGCAAGTTTGTTGTGTTGCATCACTAGCAGCCCTTCGTAAGGAGACCGACAACCATCGGCCTGCAACGGTATGGTTTGCTTGGCTTCGCCCACGGTGGGCGTGACCGGATATCTTTAAGGCGAACGGTGTGCCAACGCCCAGCAACCGTGCCGCATTACGTTCGTAAGTTCTTGCAGCGCATAGCAATCGGTTGCTTTGATGGTTGAGTACGGCCCGTGATCGAGGCGCAGGCCGAAGTTGCGCCGTCCGACAACGATCAAGTTTCGTTCGACGGTGGACAGAATAAGGGGTGACGAAGCGGCCAAAATCGTCCGCTATCGGACACGACTAATCCTGGGCGGCATTGGCGGTTCGCAGACGTTCGCGAGCCGTAGAAAAAGGAACGGATTGCTAGCAGTGGACTCCGCTAGGCAAAGATGCGCGCCGCTGAGCGACCGCTATTTGCTCGGCTTGCCCGGTAGAACGGGTACGATAATGCCGTGTTTTTCCATGCGACGAAGCAGCGACTGTCGAGAGAGTCCCAGTAGCCTCGCTGCCACGCTTCGGTTATAGTAGGTATGCTCGAGCGTGGCAATCAAGTGGGCCCGCTCGTGCTCCTCAAGCGTGGTCCAGTGGTGGGCGGCATTCACTTGATCTGCGAGATGAGGCATCTGCTCGGTATCGTTTGCCGCAGTTAATCTTGCGGTGGAGCTAGTCAGGAGAGCATCGCCCAGTAGTGCAGCGATGATTGGCAAGCCGATCATCTCGGCGTCGCACTCGATAGCCGCTTGCTCCAGCACGTTTCGCAGCTGTCGAACATTGCCCGGCCAATCGAAGGCTTCGAGCGCTCGACCGCGCCTGGCGACAAGCATTTTCGTGGATGCCCGTTCGCGGAGAGCTGTTCCAAGAAGTGGCACGCCAAGGGAGCGATGTCGTTGCGGCGATCTGCTAACGCCGTGGTGTGGATGTGGACGACGTTCAATCGAAAGTAAAGATCTTCGCGGAATCGCCCTGCGACGACTTCCTCCTTCAAGTCTCGATTTGTCGCGGCGACGATGCGTACGTCGACGGGTGCGGGTGAATGGCTGCCCACCGGCACCACCGACCGCTCTTGGAGTACCCTCAATAACTTTGCCTGCAGGCAAAGCGGCATTTCGCCCAACTCGTCCAGAAACAGGGTGCCTTTGTCGGCGGCACGAAAACAGCCGATCGCCGCGTGACTGGCGCCGGTGAACGCGCCGGCCACGTGACCGAAAAGTTGTGTGGCCATTAATTCGCCGGTGAGCACCGCACAGTCGACAGGAATGAAGCGGGCGTCTTTGCGGGGACTCAGATTGTGCAGCTGTCGTGCAACCAACTCCTTGCCGGTGCCGCTGGGACCCGTAATGAGCACGTTCGCATCGAAGCGTGCAGCCCGCTCGACCGAGGCTCTTAGCCGCTCAGTAGCTGGAGCGTGGCCCACCATTGCATATTCCGACTGCAATGCCGATGGCCACGAGCTAAACGTACGCTCATCCCTTGGCATCCTGAGTCCCTCGCCTCCGAGTCGTATCGATTGCCGCACGGTGCCCGTGCGCCGACTCTCCCCTGCCCTTCCTTAAGACTAGACCCACACCGCTTTTGAAGAAGAGTAGCAAACCCTCGCAGCCGCAACGCTGCTGGGATCGCCTACGCCTATGTTACCGGATCGGCAGACGATTGCAAGGTTTTTCCCATTAATGGTGGCCGGCTGGCCGCCTAAGCCTAAGGCTGAACGGGGGGCCACAGGTGATAGAGCATTAGGTAGACCATTACGCCGGTGATCGAGACGTACAGCCAAATGGGGAAGGTAATGCGGGCCCAGCGGCGATGCGTTGTGCGGCTGCGATTGGTGTAGTCGACCTGGTCGGCCTCCGGAGCGGAGCGTAGCTCGCTCGGCAGCCAGTCGCCGTGGCGGCGCAATCCGAGCACTATGGTTACGAGCGCCAGCGGCGGAACGGTCATGGCCAGTATCACGTGCGTGGGCAACAGGAAGTAGTAGTAAAACGCACGCATCACCCCTTGCCCGCCGAATGGGGTGGTCAATTCGAGGCTGTGGTAATAGAGATAGCAGGCCAGAAAGGCGACGGACACCGCGAACGCCGCCAGCATGAACCGCTTGTGGGCCGCTTCGTTGCCTTGCTTGATTTGCATCAATCCAAGGACAAGCAATACCGTCGCCAGCGCATTGAGCGACGCATTCAAGTGGACGATGGGGTGAGCAGCTAAGGTCAGCATTATTTCAGGTCGCCTTTGGTACGAGTATGCACAATACTGGTCGCCGCCACGAGCATCGCCACGGCAAATGCGATGGTGACCCCCCAACAAACCGGCAGGCTTGGCAGCCAGGCACCTTCAATCGTCTCGCCCCCCGCCAGCAGGTGGCGAAGACCGGCGACTCCGTAGGTAAGTGGGTTGATCCTCACTAGGTATCCCATCAAGCTGCCTTCCGCTGCGGGGAAAAACGAACCCGACAGCAGCCACATGGGGAATAGCAATACGCTCATCATGGCGTGGTATCCTTGGCTCGAGTCGGTTCGCCATGCCAGATAAAAACCCAAGGCGGTTAGTGCGATCGCCATCACCAGCATCAATAGCATCGCTGCCAAGACACCAGCAATCGACGGATCTATCTCGCTGATCGTCAGCCAGCCCAGCAGCAGGAACAGCACTGCCTGCAGCCAGGCGATTATAGCGCCGCCCGTCACTTTGCCGAGCACCATGGCCCAGCGCGGCACGGGTGAGACGAGCACGCCTTGCAGGAATCCTTCGTTGCGATCTTCGATAACCGAGATCGTGGTGAAGATGGCGGTAAACAGCAGTATCATCGCTACGATTCCGGGAAACTGGTAGGCGTAACCCAAGTCGACCGATTTGAGCCCTTCGCTGAACATCAGCCAAAAGATAATTGGTTGGCCCAAGGCGCCGAAAACGCGCGTCCTTTGCCGGAAGAATCGCACCAGTTCGCGCCAAGCCAGTGTGGCAATAGCTGGCAGGACGGGCACATGTCGCGGTTCGATGGCGGAGGTGGTGGACATGATCGCTCGTGGCGTTTGGTTAGGGATTCGATCGAGAACTGTTGCGGCGTGAACCGTCCGGGGCCAATATCGAGTCGCCGTACTGGCACCAAAACTCGGAACGGAGATAATTACCGCCGCTGATTTTGCCGGGCAGCTTGGTGAACTCAATCGGCGGGATCTTCAAAAAACCGATGCCCCGTACGGGCAATGAAAACATCCTCGAGCGTTGGCTTACCAAGCGTGATGGTTTCAATTTGGGATCCAAGCGACTCCATCAGTCGCGGCACGAGTTCATGTCCGTTGGGTTGCTCGAGGCGAACCGTGCCGTCGACTAGTGCGGGACTTAGATGAAACTGGTCGCGGATCGCTGTGGCTAGCGCTTCGGAATCGGAGGTGCGGAGGATGAGCGTATCGCCACCGAGCGATGCTTGTAGCGCCGCAGGAGTATCGAGCGCCGCCAGCTCGCCACGGTGCATGATGCCGATGCGGTCGGCACGCTCGGCTTCTTCCAGCAGGTGGGTGGTGAGTAGGATGGTCACACCCTCTTCCGCGAGGCCGGTGAAGTAACGCCACAAGTCGCTCCGCGCACCGGGGTCGAGCCCTGTGGCCGGTTCGTCCAGTACCAGTACGCGGGGCTCATGGAGCATCGCCTGGGCGAGTTCTACCCGCCTTCGCTGTCCTCCAGAGAGCGTACCGACTGAATCGCCAATCTTCTCCGTCAAGCCGAGCCGGTCGGCCATCGACTTGGCTTTCTGCCTTAATTGGCCACCGCGCATTCCGTACAATCGCCCGTGATGCATCATGTTTTCTAGCACCGTAAGCTTCTTGTCGATGCTGGGCGACTGAAACACAACGCCCAGTTGTCCCCGCACTGCTGCGGCATGCGTTCGCACGCTGGCGCCGAGTACGTCGATGTCGCCTTGCTGGAGCGGGACAAGCGTCGAGATCAAGCGAAACAGCGTGGTCTTGCCGCTGCCGTTGGGGCCAAGTAGAGCGAACACTTCGCCCGGTGCCACGTCGAACGAGACGCCCCTTAAGGCCTCATGCTCGCCATAGGCATAGCGGATATCGCGAACGACAAGGGCGGGCGACGCGGGCATGGGCGTGGATCGGCTCGGTGGGGGGAACCAGCGGTGGGGAGAAGCACAACTGTAACGCCAAGGGTGCTGGAGTTAAACCGCCACCAAGAACAGTCCGAGGATCCAGCATGGCAAATAGACGAGGCTCACACGAAGTAGGGTCCGCGAAGTGCTGTCGTCGGGACACCGCGCGAACGCTACCGACGCCCGGATGTAAATCGCCGCCAGAGCGAGCGACCATATCGCAAAGCATGCAATCATCGTCGGCGAACTCGAATGGATCGCGGGCAGGAGACTTATGGGTACGAGCAGCAGCGAGCCGACAATCGCTTCGATTCCAGCGCGGCGACCGGTGGGATCGACGGTCGTCGACATCACGTAGCCGGCCCGAGCGTAATCGTCCCGGCATCGCCAGGCAATCGCCATGAAGTGTGGGTACTGCCACAAGTAAAGTACTCCGAACAGGGAAAACGCCACGGCGTTGAAAGCGCCACCGGCGGCCACCCAGCCCATGACGATGGGAAGCGAACCGCTCGCGGCACCGACTGCCGTGTTGAGGGTCGAGTGGGTCTTCAGTGGCGTGTAGAGCAGGACATACAGGCACCAACACAACAGTCCAAGCGTTAGTGTTGGGACGCCCGGCCCAAGGCCGAGCAACACGGCGCCGGCTACCAGCAGCACCACTCCAAAGGCAAATGCATGCACGGGTTCGATGCGCCCAGCGGGCAACGGGCGGTCCGCCGTGCGACGCATCAGGGCATCGAGGTCGCGTTCCAGCCATTGGTTGAGCGCGCTGGCGCTGCCCGCGACCAGCCCGGTGCCAACGAGTGTCGTGACGAACACGAATGGTGACCAACCTTTGCCGGCGGCCAGGTAGAACCCCATGGCAATCGTGATGATTTCCATGGCTACGATTCGCGGCTTGGTGAGTTCCCAGAAGTCGCCGGCGCGAGCGAGAACGGAGCCACGATCGGTGGCCATGCTAGTTGGCGAGGAACTACTCATGGGGCGGCCGCTCCCTTGGACGCGGGGTTCAGGACAATGGATGTACTAAGGATCGCCGGCGCTGGCGAGTATCGCCACGCGAGCATTGTGGTGGCAAGCATCACGCCCAGCAATAACGACCCGGTCGCCTGATGAGCAGTCACGATGTGAGCCTGCCACCATCCATCAGCAATGGTGGCTGTGGCGCTGGGGGCAACTAGTCCGCTGGCCCACTGTGGCGTCGCATACTTTGTCAGCCATGCGAGCACGCCAAAAACAATCTGTAGGGTAACTACTGCAGCGAGTCCGATGCCGCACCTGCGAATCGGCTTGGCTACCGGTGGTCGCGTAGCATGCCATGCGATGATGCCACTTGCCACCGCCACCACGATCGCCAAACAAAGGTGAGCTTTGACCGCCGCAGCAAACGAGTGGGGCGAGGCGGTGACGGGCATGTGACGCAGCGCCGCTCCCAGCACCATTTGCACGTACACCAGGATGCACGCTACCAGTCCCAGTGGCACCCAGCGATGAAGGCCCGTGGCGACGCCAGTGGGGGCCGCCGTGCGCCACATGGACGAGGTCCAGATGGCGACCGCTAAGGTAAGGGCAAAGAAGAGTGGGCCGGTCGAGCCATGCACCATTGCCAATAGTCGCTCGTCAAGCAGCACGCGCAAACCACCCAACACGCCTTGGGCGATGACTCCCGCGAGGGCCGCTACACCTACCCAGTGCATCCACTTTCGTTCATCGAACTTCACGAGCAGCACGAGCAGCAAAATTGTTAGCAGTCCGGCGAGCGTTGCCAATAGCCGATGCCCATGTTCGATAAATAGGTCCCACGGTGCAGCCAGCCAAGTCTCCCACGGGTAAAGCAGCAGGTTGTCGCCGTACGTGCCGGGCCAATCGGGGACCGCCATTCCCGCTTTGGTGGTTGTTACCAGGCCCCCCACCCACAACAACGGGAAGGTGACCGCACAAAGGGTAGCGGCGATCACCCTAACCCACAGATCTTCGCGGCGAAGCGAGCGGGCGGTACGACGGGAGTGGCTGGGATTGCGGAGTTTGTGGCGCATAACGCGGGGCAAGGACTTGGGGGCCGGCGTAACCCAGTAATGACGTAACTCGGTAGTATAGAGGCAGGACCATGGTCGGCAAAAGCGGCCAAATTGTCGCACCATTGGAGTGGTCTACAACTCTCGACTCGACCTCAAGCTGCGAAGATAATCGACCAATTGCCAGATTTCTGCCTCGCTCAGCGCCCCTTGGACGCCCGCCCGAGGTGGTCCGTGGCCGGGCATCGGGGTTCCTGCAATCCCTTGATGCACGCGGCGAAACAGGTCGATCGGCTGGCTGCCACCGTGGTATACGCCATTGGCCAGACTGCGTGGGTAATCCAAACGCGGTTCTAGAAGTTGCCAGGCGACGCTCTGCCGACGACGGAGACGCTGCTCGTCGCGTGCAAGCTGTTCTGACCCGCGATCTCGCTGCGCCACAGTGAGTGTGGCCTGCTGGCTCCGGCGACGGTCGATCGACTCGGCTAACACGTTGTTCTTGCGTTCGAAATCGGCCACCGCACCATTCCAGTCGTCAAAGTCCTTGGCAACGACCGCGGCGCCGGGGCGACCATGACAATCGGTGCATTTTGCACGGTCCGATAGGTACAGTTGGAGACCTTGCTGCACCGATTGTGCGATTTCGGCGGCGGTGCGGCCTTCGGGTGGAACCGGTGCGCTGATCGGGTTGCACCACTTGCTGCTCTGCCTCTAGCCATCGCTGCGATGCGTTAGAAACGATCCTTGCGAGCAAGGCCGCGTCTTCGGCATCGGTTCCTGGATCGAAGGGATCGTCGGTAGTATTCTCGGCCGGGCTAAAATTGAAGTCATCCCCCACCGTGGCGATCAATTCTTGTTCCACTTGTCCGCGGATAGCGAGGTACTTGACGTACTCCACCAGTGCTTCAGTTTGCTCCTCGGTGAGCAGTGCGAACGACGGCATCGACGTGCCTGGTAGGCCATGCAAGAGGATCCGCCGTAGATCTTCGTCCGTCGGTTTGGCCGCTTGGTAGGTCGACTTGAACTTGAACACTCCCCGGCGGAAATCGCGAGGGTACGGAGCTACGACGGCCGCCGAAGGCCCCATGCCGTCGCCGGTCACGCCGTGACATGCGGCGCAATGCTGCCGATACAGTCCGCGTTGCAAGTACTCCTCGTCGCCGGATCGCGCGTCGTCGTCCCGTTCGATGTAGCCAGCAGGCCCTGCCGCCATGGCCAAGAGTTCGTTGTCGAGGTTCGTCACGCGGGGAGCCAGGGGCGCATCGGGCGTGCCGAAGAGGTCAGTTAGTGTTGCTTGAATTTGTGCGCGGTGCTCGTCGACGAGTTCCACGCTGGTGGCTGCCAGCTGGTTCTCGCGGAACTGTGGTGGTGGCTGCGTGCAACCGGCGATGACCAGCAAGATGCCAGCCACCGCCCCGGACCGACGCCGCAAGGCAAACAGCGAGCCGGTTCGTCGTTCGCGCTTGCGGCAGGCCCGTTGGGTGGTGGGCGGGACACATCGGCTGCCAGGCGGTGCATTACCCACCCTCGCTTGTCATCAGTTCAGCATTCACCTCAATCGCACCCAGATCGATCACCCGATCCGGTTCAATGTTCACGGTCAGGCGGCCACGACGGTCGAGTTCGATAGTTTTCGACCGGCAGTTTTTCAGGTAGCCGGGAATTTCATGCCAAAACTGAACTTCATGCTCCCCGGCGGGAAGCTTGGCAATAACGAACTTGCCTTCTTTGTCGGTAATTGCCATGTACGGATCGTTACGCACCAGTAACCAGCCCTGCATGAAGGGATGAATACTGCATGCTACCGGGCGAGGCACTCGCTGGCCGATTTCGAAGGCTAACTGCTGCGTGCCTCCGGCAGCGAGCATGAAGTTAAATGCTTCGTCGCCGAGTTCGCCCTTGATGTTGTGATTTACCGCGTCGGTATTCTTGAGCAGCAAGGGTTGCCCCGCACGCACAAGGGTCACGTGGGGCGTGAACGCGCAGCCTTTATTGTCGAGTGCTACCGGTTCCGCGGGCGAATGGGTGTAGTCGGGATGCACGGCAATCTCTTCGCCTGCGCGGGGGACGAACATAGACCACTACATTGGCGATGCCCCGCTCGTCACCCACCACCAACGATTCGTTCTGTGGGTTCGCCTGACAGCAAAACGCGTCGCTTCCTGGATCGAGTTTCGGCTGTTCCGGTGGATTGCCAGAGAGTACTAAGGTGCCCGAGAGGTCGCCCCACGGTTGTCCGGTATAGCCAGTCGAGCAACAGGTGGCGACGGCTGCCGTGAGCATGGAGATCCGGAGGAAGTTCTTGGACATGGCGCGAGACTCGTCGTTCGGGTGCTGCTTGTGCCGCAGTTCGATGGCTTTTGCTGGCGATCGGGAAGGTCTAGAATCAGTGGAGACACTTTTTTCGATCCTTCAGCTCCCCAGTTATACAGTATGAATGTTCTGGTAGTTGGCAATGGTGGTCGCGAGCATGCGCTAGCTTGGAAGCTAGCTCAGAGTCCGCGTGCGGAGCGTGTGTTTGTAGCGCCTGGCAACGCCGGTACTGCTGTGGATGCAGAAAATGTCGACATTTCCGCAAGCGATATTCCGCGCATTGTTCAGTTTGCCAAGCAAAACGACGTGGGACTTACGATCGTCGGTCCTGAGGCGCCGTTGGTAGCAGGAATGGTGGATGCATTGCAGGCGGCGGGCTTGCGTGCGTTTGGGCCGTCGCAGGCGGCAGCCGAGCTCGAGGGTAGCAAGGTATTTTGCAAGAATCTGCTGCGACACGCCGACGTACCAAGTGCCGACTACCGTGTGTTTCGCGACGCCGAAAGTGCGGTGCATTACTTGACCGAACGCGACGACACTCCCGTGGTTGTCAAAGCGAATGGATTGGCTGCCGGCAAAGGGGTGATTGTTTGCGTCAATCGCGCCGCAGCCGCTCGAAGCCGTCAAGCGAATCGCTGGCCAAAAAGAGTTTGGCACCGCCGGCGATCAGTTGGTCATTGAAGAACGGCTTGTCGGCCAGGAGGCCAGTGTGCTGGCGATTACCGACGGGCGGACCATCCTCACGCTACCAGCCGCACAAGACCACAAGCCGGCTCACGATGGCGATCAAGGACCCAATACGGGTGGCATGGGCGCGTACTGCCCGACACCGCTGGTCAGCGATGCCATGCTTGCGAGCGTGGAAGAGACGGTGTTGGTGCCGACCATCCATCAAATGAAGCGGAGTCGGCGACCGTTTCGTGGCATCTTGTACGCAGGCTTGATGCTCACCAAGAGTGGCCCGAAGGTGTTGGAGTACAACGTTCGGTTCGGCGATCCCGAATGCCAGCCGCTATTGATGAGGCTCAAGAGCGATCTGCTGGAGGTGTTGCTGGCGGCCGCCGATGGACGCTTGGACGAAGTCGGTACGCTTGAGTGGGACGCCCGTCCGGCGGTGTGCGTGGTGATGGCCAGCGAGGGTTACCCTGGCGACTACGAAAAAGGCCATCCTATTCGCGGTCTGGACGAAGTAGCAAAGCTGCCAGACGTGAAAGTGTTCCACGCTGGGACGGCCACCGTGGATGGACAGGTGGTCAACAACGGAGGCCGCGTGCTGGGGGTCACCGCGCTGGGCGACTCGATCGCCAAAGCGAAGCTCGCCGCGTACGGGGCCGTAAAAGGCATCCGCTGGCAGGGAGCCTGGTGCCGCAAGGACATCTCGGATAAGGCAATTGGCTAGCCATCGATACGTTCAGCTACATCCTGGCCAACCTGCGCCACAACTGGCGAATGCACCTGGCGGTGGCCGCCGCCGTGGCGGTGGCAACCGCCGTATTGACCGGAGCCCTCGTGGTGGGCGACTCGGTACGCGGCAGCCTTCGCGACCTCACGCTCCAGCGTCTTGGCACCATCGACCACGCGCTCACCACGCCAGGGTTGTTTCGCGCCGAGCTAGCCACCGAACTGGCGGCGACACCCGGATTCGATAAGCACTTCGCAGTCGTCATGCCGGCCCTGGTGACTCGCGGGTCGGCGAGTTCGCGCTCCAAGCAAGGGACTCGGCGGGCCAATGAACTCGATTTGTTTGGCGTGCCCCCTGCCTTCTGGGGGTTGGGGCGGAGCGACCCTCGTGGCATCGCCCTAGACGAGGGCGTCTGGCTCACCCAAGACGTCGCTAGCGAACTCGACGTCGCGGCTGGTGACGAAGTGCTGCTGCGTTTGCCGCTGGTGTCCAATGTGCCTGCCGACAGCCCGCTGGGAGAGAAGGTCGATACGATTGCGAGCCAACGATTTAAGGTGGCTGGTGTGCTGCCCAACCGCGGCCTGGCGCGGTTTGGGCTGCAGCCATCGCAACGACCGCCGCGGGCGGTCTTCGTGCCGCTGGGCGAACTGGCGGAGGCAATGGACGTACCGGGACGGGCCAACACGCTGTTGGTCGCCGGCGATCGCACCGATCAAGCTTTGGGCGGCGGCGCAAGCTCTTGGCTTGCCGAAAACTTCAAGCCGCGGCTGGCCGACTATGGCCTGGCGATGAAGCAGGTGCGCGATAACGTGCTGCAACTGAGCTCCGCAGGTCTGGTGCTTCCGGCTCAAGTGGTCGACTCCGCCGGGCAGGCGTTTGGCGCGAATCGTTTGCAACCAGTCGTTACTTACCTAGCGAACACGTTGCGGGCAGGCGATCGTTCGCTACCGTACTCCACGGTCGCCGGCGTTCGGTCGACGGCCGATCTGGGGCCGCTCTTGGATGACGCGGGCCGACCAATAGCAGTGAAGCCGGGTGAGGTTATCCTCAACAGCTGGGCAGCGGCCCCCGAGCATCTCGACGCAAAGATTGGCGACACTTTGACCCTATCGTTTTACGAGCCCGAGAGTACCCACGGGAACTTACGCGAGCGCGAGCCGCCGCTCGCGCTCACAGTCACGGGCATCGTCCCTTTGGTCGACGAAAACGGCAAGCCTACGGCCGCCGCCGATCCCGAATTAACTCCGGAACTCGCCGGCGTGACCGACAAGGACTCCGTGGAAGCATGGGAACTCCCGTTCGACCTGACCGAGAAAATCACCGACGAAGACGAGGCTTACTGGGACGACTATCGAACGACACCGAAGGCATTTGTGTCCTTCGATCAGGCGCGCGATGCATGGGGCACCCGGTGGGGGAGCGTGAGTTTGATCCGTATCCCGGCCACCGAAGATTTGGACGCAGCGACAGCTGCCGCGAAGCTGCGTCGCGCGCTCGATCCCGCAGCGCTGGGGTTCGCCTTCCAGCCGGTCAAGCAGCAGGGCCTCGCCGCCGCCAGTGGTACGACGCCGTTCGACGGCCTGTTCCTGGGTTTTAGCATGTTCTTGATTGCCGCAGCCATCATGCTCTTGGTGCTGCTGTTTCGCCTGGCCATCGAAAGCCGTGCATCGGAGATTGGCTTGCTGGCGGCGTTGGGCTTTTCGCCCGGCCGGGCCCGGCAGCTGCTCGCCAGCGAAGCGATGATGGTCGCTGCCTGCGGGGCCGTGATCGGAATGCTGCTCGGGATCGCCTACGCATCGGCGATGGTTGCTGGGCTAAGGACCCTGTGGGTGGCGGCGGTCGCCGCACCGTTTCTTGAACTGCACATTGGCCGGTGGAGTCTACCAATCGGTTTGCTTACCGGCTTGTCGGCGGCGGCCGCGACCACCTGGTTGACGCTCCGAAGTGTCCTGCACCGGTCGCCACGCGAACTACTTGCTGGCGAGGTCGATGAGCCGCCAGCGGCGTTGGTTGCCAACGTCAAGAAACGTCGGTGGCCGATCGCCGAAGCGATGCTTTTCGCAGCCGTGCTGTTGGGCCTTTGGGGCGTCACGATTCGCGGCGAGGCGCAGGCAGGGGCGTTCTTTGGTGTGGGGGCGCTGGTCCTTGCTGGGCTGCTGGCCCTCGTGCGGCGGTGGCTCCGCCGCCAGGCATCCGAGCGGACGGAAGTCCGTGAGTTCTCGCTATCCCGACTCGCGCTGGCCAACCTCGCTCGCCGTCCAGGACGAAGCACGCTGACGCTTGGCTTGGTGGCATCGGCCAGTTTTCTGTTGCTCGCGATTAGTGCCTTCCGACTTGCTCCCAGCCAGCAAGGCACGGGTGGCTACGATTGGTTTGGCACCACCGACATCGCGATTCATTACGACCTGGACGACCCAGCTGGGCGATTGGAACTCGGCTTTCGCGACAGCGAGCAAGCGCGGCTTGCCGCCTGCGCTGTCGAGTCGCTCCGAGTCCATGGTGGCGAGGATGCCAGTTGTCTCAATCTTTACAAGACCGCGCAGCCCCGGGTGCTTGGCCTCCGTGATGGGCGGCGTGTGTTGGGCGGTTTCGCCTGGGCGGCCACGCGGTCGGAGAGCGGCCAGCCACCCGATCTGAATGCCGATATCGGTAACGACGAGCGCGGCCGGGCAATCGTGCCGGTGGTGCTCGACTTCAACACCGCTATGTACAGTTTGCATCTTTCGGGCTCCGTGGGCGATCGCGTGACGATCCGCGACGGCGACGACCAACCCGTGACACTCGAAATTGTTGGCCTACTGAAGAACAGCATCCTGCAGGGCGACTTGCTGGTGAGCGACGAGCATTTCAGGCAGCTGTACCCCAGCGAGTCCGGCTCGCGGCTATTCCTGATTGGCGACTTGCAGCGGGCCGGCATCTCTGCTCAGCGGGCCGATGACTCGCCTCCGCTCGACGTACTGCTTGAAAACCGCCTGGGTGATTACGGTTTCGCCATGACGGCAGCCCGTGACCGGTTGGCCAGCTTTCTCGCGGTGCAAAACACCTACCTGACAACGTTTCAAACGCTGGGGGGACTGGGGCTGTTACTTGGTACGATTGGCCTGGCGGTGGTGCAGTTGCGGAACGTGCTCGAGCGGCGGGGCGAGCTTGCACTGCTCCAGGCGGTCGGATTTCGACGACCGCGGGTGGAGTGGCTGGTGCTCGTAGAGAACCTGATGCTGCTGAATGGCGGTTTACTCCTGGGCGGCTTGGCTGCAGCACTTACCTTACTGCCGCAGCTAGGTCTGCACGAAACCACCTTGCCTTGGCAAACCATGCTGACGCTGATGCTGGTTATTTTGGCCGTCGGAGCCATCGCAACCTGGCTCACCACCCGACAGGTGCTGGGGGCGCCGCTTCTCGCATCGCTGCGCGGCGACTGAGGCTGTTTGGGAGAGTGCAGTGGCCCGGCGCCGGCACATCGGCTAAAGTAGCAGTCAATTACAACCTGCCCCCTTCCCTTCCCTGCCCTGCCCCCGCACGTCCCACCATGCGTAGTCTGCTGCTGGTCATTTTCTCGTTTGGCATCACGATCCTGTGTTGGGGGCTGTACGGTCCTGTGCTGCATTTCGGCCAGCATGGAATGTACAGTGGCCCTGAGGACGCGCTGGGTCCGCATTTGGCACGGTTGCGACCCTTCGTTTGTGTTGGCTTGGCCTACTTTGCGATTGGGGTAATCGTTCCCGCCTTGCTGCTGTACTTCCGCGGGGAGAAAGGCCATTGGAGTGCGAATGGCATCATTTGGAGCCTCGCCGGTGGCGCATTAGGGGCTATCGGCGCGCTCGGCATCATCCTGGCGTTCAATTTCGGAGGCCGGCCGGTTTACGTCATGCCGCTGGTGTTTGGTGGTGCGCCGGTTGTCAACTCGTTCCTCACCATCATTTGGGCAAAGAAACTTCGCGAAGTGGGACCAATGTTCCTGGCGGGTTTAGTGGTCGTGCTGCTCGGGGCGGTTACCGTACTGGTCTTTAAGCCCGACGCTGGTGAGGCCGATTTCACTGGCAACTGGGCTGATTGGCTGCTGCGGATCGGCTCGATCCTCACGGTCGTGCTCTGTTGGGGCGCCTACGGACCAGTGCTTCACAAGGGGCAGGCCGCCATGGACCACAGCCGCCTGCGGCCACTGCTTTGCGTGGGCCTTGCTTACTTCGCGATCGCCGTGGTAGTTCCCTTCCTGATGCTCTCCAGCGGCGCTTTCCCAGAGCAGAGCCAGTTCAGCAACATCTCGGGGACGCTGTGGAGCCTTGCCGCTGGTGCCGCGGGTGCCATTGGGGCCTTGGGCATCATCCTGGCGTTCAACTTTGGCGGAAAACCCTTGTTTGTCATGCCGCTAGTGTTTGGTGGTGCCCCCGTGGTTAACGTGTTGTTCGATGCTTACCACAAGGGAAAGCTAAGCGAACTCACCCCGCCGTTCCTGGCCGGTTTGATCCTCGCTATTGCGGGGTCGGCCATGGTACTGGTGTTTGCCCCTCGACCCAAACCGCCCACAAAAGAGACACCGCCAGCTGACCCGGAGCCGCCCAAGGTGGAGCCAAGAGCCGAATCGTTCACCTGAGCGGTAGCGGAGTGAAGCGCGGGGGCCAAGTACCGACGCTCGACTGCCTACGTGCCGCGGAGGGCCCCAAACCACTCGATCTGCTTGCGCGGGCAGAACACGTAGCCGTGCTGCTGGCAGTAGGGACGCAGCCACCGGGCCGTGTGCTCCAGCTCCTGGTGCTCGACGCCTTGCGGCATGAGCAGCACCCGGCCGGCGTCCACCCCAGCCAGCGATGCGAGAAACGCATCGAGTTCAGCAAGATCTTCGCGGATGTCGATCACGAACTTGAGTTGATACACGTGCTGATCGATCAAGCGGGCGACCACTTCGGGGCGAAATCGAGTCTCGTTGTGACGGTGATGCCAGCGATGATTGGTTTGCCGATCGGGTGCCGAACTGGCGAACTTGGGGCTGATAGACATCAAGTCGCACTCGATGGGCAAATACAGCGTGCCGGCCGTCTCGATCGTCACGTGCCGCCCGCCGCTGCGCAGGGCTTTGCAGAGCGGAATTAGCTCAGCGAAAAGCATCGGCTCGCCACCAGTCAATACCACGTGCGGGCAGTCCCACTCGTCCACCTGCGCCAGGACTTCGTCGACTCCCAGGTCGATACCCTCGGGTCGCCACGACGCGAACGGTGTGTCGCAGTACCAGCACCGCAGGTTGCAGCCACTGGTCCGCACGAACACACTTGGCGTGCCTGTTAGCAGCCCTTCTCCCTGTGTCGACTTGTAAATTTCAGCAATACGCATGGTTAGCAGGTGGCTTGTAGCGATGGCGGGACGGTGGATTCAAAGCACGTTGCTGCACTCCTGGCGGAGTGCAGCGCCGCTCGCATCCAGATTGGGCGACTCAACGAATCTGATACTCAATCGGATCGACCAATCCGGCTTCGATAAATCCCTTGCGTCGCAGCTGGCAGGCGTCGCATCGACCGCACGCGATGCCCCGCTCGTTGGGTGCGTAGCAAGTGTGTGTCAAGCGAAAGTCGACACCTAACTCCGTGCCGCGCGAAACGATTTGAGCCTTCGTCCATTGTACTAGCGGCGTATGGATTCGGAAACGCAGTGCCCCCTCCACACCGGCTTTAGTCGCTAAATTAGCGAGTGCTTCGAACGCCGCTATGAATTCCGGTCGACAATCGGGATAGCCGCTATAGTCCACGGCATTGACGCCGATAAACAGGTCGGCAGCACCTACCACCTCGGCGTAACCCAGCGCCAGCGATAGAAAAACCGTATTTCGCGCAGGTACGTAGGTGATCGGGATACCGGCGGACATGGATGCTTCGTCACGATCCTGCGGCACGGCAATGTTGTCGGTCAGGGCACTTCCCCCCAGGGCATCGAGCGAAATGGCCACCGTTTTGTGCTCGGCGACGCCCAGCGACTCTGCTACACGCACCGCCGATTCCAATTCGAACCGATGTCGCTGCCCGTAGTCGACGCTCAGGGCGTAAACATCAAATCCTTCGGTGCGGGCAATGGCAGCGGTGGTGGCCGAATCGAGTCCACCTGAGAGCAAGACGACGGCTTTGCGAGATTCGGGTCCTTGGTTGGTCATGCGTGGGGCGAGTACTGCAGAAGTCGATTTTGTGGAGTGCCTGCGTGGAGTGCCTGCGTGCAGTGCCCGTGCGGGGGGCCTTCGTGGCTCGATCGATCGGCACCTTTCATGCTACTCTCCATCATGCCAAAATGGCCACTCGCCCGATAGGAGAGGTAGCTATGTCTGCAAGCCGTAACTTGCTCGAAACATTCGATAATCAGTTTCCCGATCGCGATTACAAAATCGAGATCGTCGCCCCGGAGTTCACGTCGGTCTGTCCGAAGACCGGCCAGCCAGACTTTGGTACGATCACGATCTCCTACACACCGGACAAAGTGTGCATTGAGTTAAAAAGCCTCAAGCTATACCTGCAAAGCTATCGCAACGAGGGCATATACTACGAACACGTGACCAATACCATGCTGGACGACCTGGTAGCGGTGTGCCGGCCGCGGTGGATACGCATCGAAGCGGCGTTTAACGCCCGGGGTGGCATCACCGAAACCGTTACCGCCCAATATACCGCTGCGATTTAAATCTGCTGGTCGCAGCGCGGACCTCCAACTCACACTTACTTGGAAATTGAATGGCTGATCAACCACGCGTAATCATTTCCGGCTTTGCCGACGAAGCGGCGAATCATAAGACCGCCGTCGAGCAATTCGCGGCCTTTGCCGCCATCGGACTGGAATACTACAGCCTACGGTTCGTTGATGTGGGGAATGGCATCAAGAACGTGATGCAACTTACCAAGAGCGAAATCACCAAGCTTCGGCATTTGGAAGACGAGTTCGGCATGAACGTCACCTCCATCGGTTCGCCAATCGGCAAGGTGAAGCTCGTCGACAAAAAAGATGGCACCAAGAACCGCTTCGTACCGTTCAAGAAATACCTGAAGTCGGAAGTGCAAAAGGCATGCGACCTGGCCCACGCTTTTGAGACCAAGCTGATCCGCGGGTTCAGCTTCTACCATCCGAAGGGGGAGGATCCGCGGCGACTATCTCTCGCAAGCAGCCGATCAGCTAGGTGAAATTGCCGAGCTATGCCATCGCAGCGACTTGACGTTTGGCCTTGAAGTCGAAGCCAATCTCATTGGGCAATCGGGGCAACTGCTCGCCGAACTCCATCGTAAGATCAATCATCCGGCGATGGTGACGATCTTCGATGGCGGCAATCTGGTCAGTCAGGGCTTGTCGACCGATGAGGTCTATCAAGAGTACCTCGCTATGAAGCCGAGCTTGGGCTGGATGCACATCAAGGACTATCGAGATCCCTCGCTCACCGGCCGGGTGGAGCATGTTGAGGAGGACAAGCTCAAGAATTTCGTCCCGTCCGATATGGGCGACAGCGGCCACGAGCGGATACTGGAGGACTTCAAGGACGTGCTGCCGAAACTGGAGCGTAAGCTCAAAAGGCGAGGAATCCCTGGCGTGTTCCTCGATCTCGAGCCTCACCTCAAGGGGGGTGGCCAATTCGGCGGCTTCAGCGGGCCCGATGGCATGGGCGTTGCGCTGCGTGGCCTGCGTCGCGTACTCGACTTCGTTGGCATCGAATACGACATTCGCGACTGGGACGATGTGGTCGTGGCGCGAGGATTTTAGATCTCCACGGCCGCTTCCTCGTTGACTTTGGCGACGGTGATTAGCTGGTCGGAGTCCGAGCCTTCCTCGGTACCTCCGGTCTTCGGCATCCTCTTGGCTGGAGCTGCTATCGATCGGAGGATGCGGCACGCCCAGTATCCAGCCGCTGCGACTGCGGTGCCGCCGCCAAACAGAGCAATGCCTGGCACGCCCTCCGATGCCCAGACTAGGTACGCGCCCGACCCACCTGTCACCACGCTCAGAAGTAAGTTTCCCAACGCCATCTCACGAGCGTGCCTTGAGTTGGCGACGCTGATGGCTTGCCGCGCAGAGCTGTTGGCCAGGTCGCGTAGCGCCGACATATCGGTTGAGTGTTCCGGCTTTGGCGACGCCTTGATCTCATCCAGACTCACCATCGGCTTTTTCGGAATTGCCGGCGGTTCGTTACTCGCTGCGGGAATCACTCTGGTGAGAAACGGCTTGGCCATGGTGTCCGCCTGAACGGGCTTCGTAGGGTCCACGGACTCGGCTGAACCGCCTCTTAGCCGGGCCATCATCTTCGCCATGTAATCTTCGATCGACTCGTCGTCGTGCCCAGTCGGCATTGGCTCTGGCTCGACGATCGCCGTGGCTGCGGGAGCGATTGGTGGCGCGGCGAGGCCTCCATCCGCAATTGGGTCTTCTTCAAGCAGGTGCTTGTATTTTTCGACAAACGACACGGGCTCAGCAGGCGACGGTGGTTCCACCGCGGGAGGATCGAACAGCGCAGTGGTTGCTACGGCGGGTGTCGCGATGGCGAGTTCTTCCTGGTCCCCTTGGTCCGTCCTTATCTCGCCATTAATCCGATCGTTCGACGATGCTGTTTCGTCTTGATGCAACGTCGTGGTTGGGTTGGTGTGGTCCCATCGCTCTTCGGCTGGCTGGGAAAATTCATCGGCCGGATTGTACTCTTCAGTCGCTGCCTGCTCATCGCTGGTCGGTTCAGTCGCTTCGCCCGCTGCCATTGTTTCCGTCTTTGTCAGTGACGCGTCCCAGAGCGACGAGTCCTTGGCTTCGAGCAATTCCTGGGTGCTTTCCACTTCGCTATGCAGTTTGTGCGATGCCTCGGCACGTAGCGAGCTCAACCGTCCCCACAGCTCTTCTTCGTCTTTGGTGAGCGAGTCGTTCGGCTCTACCTCTGGCGATTCCGTCGGGGTGGCACTGACGAAGCAGTCGTCGGCCGCGTCGCCGATGGGCTGCACGGTGGTCTCCGCATCATGGAGTTGTTCGGTCGTCTCGACTTCGAGTTTGTCGTCGCCCGCTTGCGCGGACTGGACCTCAATATCCCACATGTCCGCAGCGGCCACCGGCTCGCGAGATTCTTCCTTCGACCAGAGGTCGGTAGCCCAGTCGTCGTTCGTCGACGAGTTGTCGGTCACCGAATCTTCCTCCGTGGCAACAGGTTCTGCCGTAATCCAGAGATCGTTTTCTACGCGATTTCCTTCCGCATCGGTCGACGGGGCGCTGTCCGTATCGTTTGACTCGCGATCGGGCGTTTTGTCGTCGGACAGCTGCTTGGTGGCGGCCGTAGCAACCGGTATTGGAGCAGCGCCACTTTCGAACTGGTTGATTGCCTCGGCTCCCGGAGGGTGGCGCGGACTCATGGTTGTCGTTGGCCGGTGGGACGAGGCCGCCGGTGTGCTGACCGTGGGCACGCAGCAACTCCTGCTTGAGTTCTTCGATCATCGCGTTGCGATCGGCGATTTGCTGCTCGAGCGCTGCTACGTGGTCGGTCAACTCCCGTTCGCGGAGTTCAAACCCCTGCCGGGAGGTGGCTAATTCGTCTTTGAAGTTCGCCAACTCGTGTCCGAGATCGGCAAGTTGCTGGTTCAGTCGATCCCGCTCGTCGGTGAGCCCAACTCGCTCGGCTTCAATGGTGGCGACTCGTCCCTCAAGTTCATGAAGGCTGGATTGCAAAGCAACGCTTGTTGCTCGTGCATAGCGAACTTCGCCTACCAGCCGCTGGGCACGCTGGCGATTGTGCTCGGCGCGGGCTGCTGCCGACAAAATGGATGGGTTCTGCACCACGGTGGCGGTAACGCAATCACCTGATTCCGATGCTTCCGTGGCATCAGCCGCCACCGATTCTAACCCAGCCGGCTGGGGCGTGTCGTCGCCTTCGGCTTCACCCACGGCTTCGTGTTGGGCTTCGTCTTGATTTTGAGCTTCGCCAACCGGTTCGGTTTCGCGCCACTCAACCAACTCCAACTCGATCGGGCCGATGGTCAGCCGATCGCCGAGCGCGAGCGGGGCTTCGTTGAAAACTTCGCCGTTAAGTAGCGTACCGGCCGACCAGCGGCGTATGGCCAGTCCCTCGGCCGCTTGCGTGATCAGGCAGTGTAAGGGGGCAACGCCTTCGTCCGAAATACGCACGGTGCAGCTCTGCCCCCCGCCAATGGTGATCTTGTCGCCATCGAGCGGCAGCAACGTACTGGCATCGTCGAGCCGCCGCAACGCGAGCGACATCGAAGATAATCCGGCCGCAGGTTCAATACACGCGAGGTTGCTCATGGGACTACTTTAGGGGGCGTTTTCCTAGTAATGACGGCACGCAGGCTCGGAGCGATTCCAGCCAACCACGGCCCCAAGGGACCTGGAACCGACTGATAAGATGTAGCTTGCTTCCAGGCCATGGTCAAAAAGCCAGGGTCAAAATGCCTCCGATGGCTGCGGGAAGTTCGGCTTTTGCGCTCCTCCGCCTCATCCGCTTGCGGCGATTGTGCCGATTGTGGAGGTGGCCGATTGCGGCGTATTACGGCCGGTACGCCGGCTCAGCGGCACGGTCCGCCTAGGTGTCCGAGTAGTGGGTGGAGCCGATTGGGCGGGGGCGCCGGGCTCCAGCGGAGGGTCAAAGCCCCCCTAAATAGTAGGGATAATGGCAGTCGTGACGGTTGTGCTGGCCGTGCGGCTGTCCGGTGGCAAATCCTGGCGATTGGCCAACCTTCCAGCTGGCAGATGCGTACTATAGTTACCGTGACCGCCAGCACGGAGGATTCCGCTGGTGGAGCGGCGAACCCGGAGGGCGATTCCCTCCCAAGTAGGGGCTTAACAAAAGGTGCGAGGCAATCGGTTGGCGTGGCTCCCTGTGACCCACATGACCGCCAGCAACAGAGGAGTACACCATGGCACGCAAAGATTCCATCCAAAAAATGCACGAGGTGCTAGTCAAGCGCCGCGACGCACTCCGCCGTGCTCTAGCCGGCGACCTGAGCTTGCTCAAGCAACTGCGAGAGCAGTCGGGCAGCGACGTGGTCGATGCTGCGCTGGATGCCGCACAGGACGAGATTAGTTCGAAACTTGCCGAGGTCGAAAGCCGTGAGCTACGCGCACATCGAGCGAGCGCTCGAAAGCATGCGGCAGGGCACGTATGGCAATTGCGAGATTTGTTCGGCCAAGATCCCGCTCGCCCGCCTGCAGGCCCTTCCCTACGCGACCATGTGCATTGACTGCCAGCGCGCAGCCGAGACCGGCGATCTCGATGCGCGACGTGAGGCGGATTGGGATCGCGTAGTCGATACCGGCTTCAGCGATGCGGATGTCTCGCTCACCGACCTCGAAATGCAATGACCAACGGTTAATCCGCAAAACTTGCCAAATCCTCTAAAACCGCCGGCCTTATGCCGGCGGTTTCTGTTTTTGCGGAAACCAGTTGTTTGCACCCGCCGATTGATTTCGGCGAGCGCAGTCGATGGGCTATACTACCCGAGCGACGTGGACCGCTTGGTCCTAGGAGTTTTGTCTTCGATTCGACGAGGCAGCAGGTGCCCATTCAATTAGTTCGGTTTTCAATCGCAGCGTTACCCGTTGCTCTGGCGTTATGGGTGTTTGCTGCTCGGCAGGCGACAGCCCAGATCGCCACGGTCGCTTCCCCCGATCGTACCCAGGCAATGGCGCAGCGCGAGCGAGAATACGACCAACTGCGCGCGACGTGGAGGCCCTCGATCGCGAATTAGGCATCATTAAGCGAGTGGTGAAACTCGTGACCCCGTCGGTGGTGCATATCGAAGCTCGGCCCGTGCGCGACACGCCCGGACGCCCGAACCTCCAAGAAGCCGGATCGGGTGTCATCGTTCGGCTCGGCGACAACCTGTATGTACTCACCAATCGGCATGTGATCAAGAACTCCTCAGCACCTTACGTACGGGTGCAGCTGGCCGATGGAAACGTGACCTTTCCCCAGCGGATATGGAGCGACCCGAAGACGGACGTGGCGGTCATGCGACTACCCGAGATCGACGTCCTGCCCGCGCGCCTTGGCAACAGCGAGGCCATCGAAATTGGCGAGCAAGTGCTTGCAGTGGGTAGTCCTTTTGGATTGAGCCAGAGCGTGACGCGAGGCATCATAAGTGCTAAGGGTCGCTACAATCTCGACCTGGGCGATGGGGACGTGCGGCTGCAGAATTTCCTGCAAACCGACGCGGCCATCAATCCTGGCAATAGCGGGGGACCGCTGATCAGTCTGCGTGGCGAGGTTGTTGGAATCAACACGGCGATTGCCAGCAACTCAGGCGGCAACGAAGGCATCGGGTTCTCCATCCCCATCAATGTTGTGGTCCGAATTGCTAGCGACCTAGTTACCACGGGCAAAGTGTCGCAGGGATTCCTCGGCATCACCAACGATTCTTTATTCGACGAACGTCGTGCTAAAGCGCTGGGACTCTCACGCCTGGCAGGTATTCGTGTCAAAGCGGTGGAGCCTGGCTCGCCAGCTGAACGTGTGCGGATGCAAATCGACGACGTGATTTTGATGTACAACGGGGTCCGAGTCGAAGACATGGACCATCTTTCCAGCCTCATTGGCCTCACCGCTGTTGGCCGTGAAGTGCCTATGGTGATCTACCGCGATGGCCAAATGGTCCGTTTTAACGTGAAGATCGGCGACTCCCGCGAAGTAATACGCCCGTAGCCAACGCGGCGGCCCGATTGCCGCCGCATGCCTGGGGGGCCCGCCCCGCGCAGCCGTATCGCTGCAGTGGCAAACGATCGCCGCGCGAGTCTTAGCCGCGTGCCCGGGACTTCGATTTAGATTCTCCGCGAGACGGCGCTTGACCAGCCTTGGTGCCTGGGCTGAACTTGCGGTTGCGCCGTTTCTTGCGAGGTGCTTTCGAACGGGGCCGCGAACCGTATCCATTGGTTGTCGTGTGCGCCGGTTTGGCCGGCGTCGGCGGGTCGAATCCAGCGACCGTCTCTTCGACGGCGATCCTGCACTTCATCAGCTTCTCGATCTGCGAAAGCAGTTTTCGCTCATCTCCCGCACAGAACGACACCGCGCTGCCAGCAGCTCCGGCGCGCGCCGTGCGGCCAATGCGATGGACGTACGTTTCCGGTGTTTCGGGCAGATCGTAGTTGACGATGTGGGATACGTCGCGAATGTCGAGGCCGCGGGCCGCAATGTCGGTGGCTACCAGAACCGGTGGATTCTTGCCCTTGAAACGCTCAAGCGTTCGCGTGCGGGCGCCTTGGCTCTTGTTGCCGTGAATAGCCGCGGCACGCAGGCCATCGCGTTCGAGGCGTTTCACCAGCTTATCCGCCCCATGTTTCGTGCGGCTGAAGACGAGCGTCCGTCCGCGGGGCTTATCTCGCAGGAACCAAGCCAAGAGGTCGCCCTTTCGCTTTTTCTCCACCATGTGCACGCTTTGCGTGATTCGGTCGGCAGGCGTGGCAATCGGCGCTACTTCGATGGAAAGGGGATCGCTGAGCCACTCGTCGGCGAGCATGCGAATGGCGGGCGGCATCGTCGCGGAAAACATGAGCGTTTGACGCTCGCTCGGCACTTTGGCGATGATTCGCTTTAGCGCTGGCAAGAATCCCATGTCCAGCATTTGATCCGCTTCATCAAGAACCAGGATATCGACTTTTGAAAGGTCGATGTGTCCTTGCTCCATCAAGTCAATCAGGCGTCCGGGCGTTGCCACTAGCGAATCGACGCCGTGCCGCAGCGCACGGACCTGCGGCACCTGAGAAACGCCGCCAAATACCACCGTATGTCGAAGCGGTGTATGTTTGCCGTATTTCTTTAAGCTCTCGCTAATTTGGGCGGCAAGTTCGCGCGTTGGCGAGAGCACGAGCGCTCTTAGTGTCCTGGGCCGCGGATTGGCGCCCTTGGCACCTTTTCGGTGGTTGCGTGGAGCTTGTTGCTGTGCCGGTTTGGGCGGTAGCGATTGCAGCAACCGATCGAGCATAGGCAGCGTAAATGCCGCTGTCTTGCCCGTACCGGTTTGCGCGCAACCTACGAGGTCGCGCCGGAGAGCACGACAGGGATGGCTTTCGCCTGAATGGGAGTTGCCTCGTCGTAACCAAGCGAGGCAACGGCGCGGAGGAACGGTTCGGCCAAGCCGAGTTCAGAAAATTTCATCTTCAAATCTATTCTTTCGTTGGAATTGGCCAAGCTAATGCGAACCGAATTCATACCGGTACCGCAAAGGCTGGCCGAATAAACCCTCACCGTGGAGGGGGAAATTGCCGGAGGGAAGGCCTTGCTGTCACCCTTGGGTGACGGGTCTCCGCACTGGGAGACCTCGCTGTCCGAGGCACACGGGCGCCGGAATGCAGGCCATAAGGGGCAAGAGAATCAGTCTCGGTCGAGAGAATGCCACTCGCACTCGCCAGTCTTAATTGGAGCGAAGTGCGATGCGTCTAGATCGAACTTGAGTGATCAGACCGGTTACTGAATTCGTCAAACGAACCTCTTCGGGCAACGATTTCATCCATCTCCGGCGTGGCCTAGAGATCTTGCGATCGCTCCCCGAAGAGTTCGACTTGGCCGCGTGCTAGTAAGGACGGTAAGTCTCACACCTTGGTATGAGGCAAAGTATAGCACGAGTGCTGCCGAAAGCAAGGCGACTTAAGCGCCGCGGTTCATCGCGGCGTATCCTGCTCGGGTGAGGGAGTACGCCCCGTTGAACGACTCCCGTACCAAAAACTGCTTTTCAATCAGGCTTTCCAGCGCATTGGCCTTCTGTTCCAAATCCTGCCCGTAAAAGCACAGCATCTTGTTGGGTGTCATCAAATACTGGCGAAACGTCTTTAAGACGTTCTCTTCGGATGTCGATAGCATGCAATATCCCTCACGGCCGCTGCCTACGCGGAGCGTCGCTCTTAAACGGATTATTCGGCGGAGTCCAACTCCTCATCGGGGTCCGAGGCAGCAGGGGCCTCGGCTTCGGGCTCTTCTTTTCGCTTTTGGCGATTTTGTCGTTTTTCTTCGGCCTTGCACTTCTTTTCCATTTCGCGGCGCCGTTTTTCAAACGTGTTTTGATTTTTTGCCACATTTACCCCGGAAACTGCGAAATGGAATTGGCGACCGACGCGCAGTGCCATGGCACGTCCGCCCAGCGCCCTTTCAGGTGCGAAATTCGCTCCCTACCAGTAGCCAACGGTTTAGTAGCGCCGATCTCGGCCGCCGCCGTATCCGCCTCGGCCACCGCCACCACCACCACCACTGCGACTCTCGCGGGGCTTGGCTTCGTTCACCGTGAGCGGACGACCATTCTGCTGCGAGTCGTTCAGGCCATTGATAGCTGCTTGCGCTTCGGCATCGGAACTCATCTCAACAAAGCCGAAGCCTTTGCTGCGACCAGTATCACGATCTGCCACAACCTCGGCACTGCGAACCTCGCCGAACTCGCCAAACAGTTTTTCCAGTTCAGCGGAGGACACTTCGTAGCTAAGGTTTCCGCAATAGAGTTTCTTACCCAACGTTCTTCTCCCAACAAGCTTGAACACGGAAATGGCAATGACTGCCAAGCCCGAAAGAATGGGGTCGACACAGCGACCTACCAGGCGGGACGGGCGAAAGAGCGTAAGGGACCAGCGCTTGATGCCGGTAGCGTATCCACGATCGACGGGCCAACCGCAACACAGTATAGCGAATTTCGGTTGCACTCGATAGTGCTGCAGATCGCCGCGCTACGCGCTACGCACGTCAACGGCTGATGTTGCGAGCCGCAACGCCCCATGATGATGGTACTCATGGCCATTTAGCACGGCTTCTGCTTCGACGTCCAGGCGATCCATAACGGCCTGAATCTCTGCTACGTACGCCCGCAACTGGGGGGTGGTCAAGCCAGCTGGCACGTAGATCGGCGGTCCTGCTATCAGAATAAGCGTCGAAAATGGTTTGGGGATGATGAGGTCCGACCAACTACCTTTCCACCGCCAACAGCGCGAGCAAGCGAATCCGCTAGGCACGACCGCCCGCCCGGTGCGTGAAGATAAATAGGCGATTCCAGCACTCATTTGTCGATTCGGGCCCCGCGGACCATCGGGTGTTACGACCAGGTGTCGCGACTTGGCCGCCTCCAGCAACTCGCGAATGGCACCCGTCCGGATGCGATTCGTCGAACCACGCACCGTGGGCACATTGCGTAGTCGCAGCAAGCTGGCCACGAACGAACCGTCCGAATGCTGGCTCGTAAGTGCGGTGGTGCACCAATGCACTCCGCCAAACACGGGGAGCACCATCGAGTCGTGCCATACCGAGTACAAATACCGCTCGCGACACGTCGTATCGTAAGGGCTCGTATTGGGCGTACCGCTAACGAGTCGGATTCTTAGCGTCCGGAACAGAAGCCAAAGGGCCGTGGCGAAAGCGAGCGCCGCGAACGACGTCAGGTAGGAGGAGCGAATTCTCAGTGGTCTACTCAGCCAGGGAGGAGTGATTACCAGTAAGGCGTTCGAAATTACTAACCTCGCAAGGGCGTGACAAGATCAATTGCCGCAATTTTTGGACTGCAATTAGCGTGTCTGATGGCATGTGGCCGTGGGCTCGGCGGCTACCGCCGTTGTCGATCACTTGCGTGCGGCTAGTAGCTGCACGCATTGCCCCCGAGGAGAGCGCTCCGCTGCCTTTCAAATGGAAACCTGATAGCTAGCGTTAGGGCACCACGCCTAACGGTTGGCTTCGTGTTCGATGGGGAACCCCGTTCCCATTCGGTCGAGCCGCTTGGTGACCGTTTCTCGTGGTCGTTTAGCCGCAGGTTCGTTGTGGCCGAATATTTCAGAATCTCGTTCGAAGTGTTCTTGTTGGACTTATGCACCGCTTGCGAACCGAAAACCGCACTTACATTCGCCTTGGATAGTAGGCGACTTCCTGTGGCAACTTGGGCACATTTTCGTACGCGTCGTGCTTGCCGCCCCCGCGGAAGTGCGCGCTACTGGTGGCACACGGTTCGATCGCCGTTTGGTGTCCGTCTGAGCGACGGCACACTGCGGATGGATGCCCCCCAATGAGTAGGCCGATTTGCCGCAAACGGGGCAAGCGTTTCGTATTACTGGTTTCGTGAGGGACACTGGTTTTTCTTGCTCATGGAGGGGCTTAGGGGGGGCGGCGAAGACGGCAGGCGGCGATAAGGCTAGCCTTGCTGTAGACGCCGGATCTCTTCCAGTTCGGTGGAAAGCCGGACACGAACCGGGCTGTCGTCGGGCAGGTCATCCAAGACCGCACCGGCCTCAGTAAGAGTTAGGGCCGTGATCGGCTGTCCGCGGAATAGCCGCTGCCAAAGGTTCTGCGCTTTCTTTTTCGGTCAACATGGCCGTAGCTTTCCGTAGGTTGGAGGGGCTGATCGCCTTCGACCAGACGCCCGGTGAAGGAGTCATCTCGACCGGTCGCGCTCGGCGGTCCGCGCGAAACTCCTGTCGATTCGCAGCAGTTTTCGGCGGGCCTCGGTTTTCACGTTCTCAGGTACTTGCGGGCTCAGGAGCACTTGGTTCAGGTCGTCGAGGGCCTTTTCTTTCGTGCCCAGCGTCCACAGGATGAGTGCGCGGTTATAACGGGCCATCGCCCGCATGGTCGGATCGGCCTCGGGCATGTCGATCACTTCGGTGTAATCGGCAATAGCAGCTTCATTTCGGCGAGCTTTGGCAAGGATCATGCCGCGTTGGTAGTACCAATTGGCACGATACCGGCCCGAAAGTCTGCTTCGCAGCCAGGTGATCACGCTCATCTCGTACGGCCTCTTGCACGATCGCTAGTTTCCCGTCGCTCCACTGCTGGGATTACTTGCAGTCGTAGCCCTGGCACAGACGATAGCAGTCGAACCAAGTCCCGTAGCGACAGCTGCGACCCGTAAGCGACGCGAAAAATGCGTTGCGTCGGTTTCTCGCCCACTTCCATCGGCTCACTGGTTTGGAAGGCGAACGCTCGGCTAAGGAAGGCAATGATTTGCTTGGCGATGTCCACGCCATCGACACAGAATCTGCAGGCGTACCCTTCGTCTGTCATGGTGACTAACGAGTCGGCGTTAGAATGAAATGCCAGTTCGTTTGCCTCACCTTCGGTTTGATGTTGTGCGTTTGGCGGGTGGCTGACGCATGATCTCGCCGCACCGATCGATCACGGTACGATAGGGCGTTCCATTGGGAAGCGTGTAACGCTCGGCGCGGACAAACCACAGGGCCAGGCCGCCCGTATTATGGGCCGGAGAATTCGCCGATCGCTCGGCGCGGACCCCCAATGAGCCTTTCCGGCCCGTCTTGTTCCAGCCTCGGCGTTCCATGACCATCCGCACCACAACGCCAATTGCCTGCCGGAGCCGCTGGCTGCGGCGGGCATGAACTTCGGAAAGGAACCGGTGGATGGCCGGCTGCGACTCCAGCTCGCGAACGACGCCCGCCAAGGGCGCTCGATCGTGATGAATCTCCGACTCTTCCATTCGCCGCTGTCGGTCTTTATCGCTAAAGAAGGACAGCACTTCTTTGATGGGCTGCTCAGGATCGTTGACAAGGTCGGCAAAAGTACGCCCCTGGCGATCTTCCAGGAAGTCTTCCAGCGAAATCGCTACTTTAGCCATCGCATGTTTCTCTTGAGTTCCGGTTAGCGGGAACGAATTCTGCAGTTACAAATATTGTAGCTGCAAAAACGGGGCGTACAACGGCTATTCCACTAAGGTCCTCCGTTTCGAGGTTAAATTGCAGCGCCAGTCGTCCGTTGCCGGATGGAATGCTTGGCCGCCTTTGCCGGAAGGCTCGCCTTCCAGCCGGGCCGCCGGCTGGGCCCTGGCTGGCCATGCGGGGCTGCACGCGAGAGATCTCCCACCACGCAGAGACGCCTGCCCAGGGGCTCGTACACCGCGTCTGGGGTGGGCGAAGGGGTCGTCGTGCGACAGCCCAATTCCTCCGCTGCGTTCCTACGCTGCGTCGAGCGTTTCGACAATGGCTGCCTCGACAGCGGCGGCGTCCATTTCGACCGCAACGTCCATATTGGGCTGCTCGGCCGAAATCGTTCGGCGATCGAAAACCGTTGCACCGTGGGTCAATTCGCCAGCGGTCTCCACGTCGCCGTAGAGGCGGCTCATCGTAAACAAGGCCGGCCGCATCGCTGCGACTACGGCGATGGCATCGTGCGCGTGAATGCCCTCTAGTCCTAGATGTTGGCGGAGACTGCGGTAAGCGCCGGGAAGGATGCGCTGCAACAACCGCGAGGTACGCGAATCGCGCGCCTTGAGCATTTCGAGGAACTCGAAGCCCAGCACCACCTTGTTCGTCACATCAATCGGAATGAGGGTCTTCGTGACTGGCGACTGGAAAACCTGCCGCGCCGATTCGCTATCGCAATAGATGTTAAACTCGGCCGCTGCGGTCACGTTGCCGGGCGCCTCGACCGTGCCCCCCAGGATGATGAGGTGTCCGATGGCGGTGGCGATATCGGGATCGCATCTCAGGAGGTCCGCAATATTCGACAGCGGGCCCGTGGCGATTACGGTAATGTCGCTTGGTGCTTTGCGGATTTCGTCGCCAAGCACTTTGACGGAACGATGGCGGTTCGCAAGTTCTGCGACTTGAAAGTTCGCACCGCATAATCCGTCGTCGCCGTGTAAGTGGCGAGCGTCGGTGCGCAGTATTTGCTCGGCCGAAGCGGCCCCGATTCGAGGCCACCGTGGAGGATCGAGTTGTTCGATAAGGGCCTGCACGTTGCGGCTTGCTTGTGCCGGTGGCACGTTTCCGCCCGTGGCCGTGACGGCCACCACGTCCAGTTCCTCTGCAGCCAACGCCAGGCACAGGGCGATGGCGTCGTCGTAACCAGGGTCGATGTCCAGAATGACTTTGCGGGCCATTGGCTCCTCTCGGAAGGTTGCTCGCTGGAAGGATTGAGGATCGGCCCCGCGGCTTTCCGCGGGCTACTGCATCCTTTATCCTGCACTACGCTAACGAGCACAATGCGTATTCTCGACATCCCTTGTGACTTTTCGACAGATGAACCCCCAGATTGCAGAAATTGTTGGCCGCGTGGCAGGTGGGCAGGACCTCTCCATGGACCAGATGCGGTCGATTATGGACCTGGTGATGCAAGGCGTTTGCACGGAGGAGGAAATTGGCCTGCTGCTGACGGGCCTTGCTGCCAAGGGAGAAACCGTAGAAGAGGTAGCGGGTGCCGCTGCAGCCTTGCGAGATCACATGACGCCCATCCGCACATGCCGCACGGGTATCCTGGACACCTGTGGAACAGGTGGCGGCGGCTCGCAAACGTTCAACATCAGCACCACCGCCGCGATTGTAGCTGCAGCCGCCGGAGTGCCGGTGGCCAAGCATGGCAACCGCAGCGTGACTAGCCGGAGCGGATCGGCCGATGTGTTGGCGGCACTGGGCGTTAATTTGGATGCGACCAGAGAGCAAGTGGAAGCGTGCCTGGACGAGTTGGGGCTTTGTTTTTGTTTTGCCCCGCTGGTACACCCCGCGATGCGTCACGTGGGGCCGGTGCGGAAGAAACTGGGCATCCGCACCATTTTCAACGTGCTTGGCCCGCTGGCTAATCCGGCAGGTGCCAGCTACCAACTGCTGGGAGCCGGCCGTGGCGAACTCCGTCCGCTGCTTGCAGAGGCGATGCAGCGGCTCGGCACCCTGCGGACTCTTGTGGTTCACGGTGACGATGGTTTGGGCGACGTGACGTGTGGCGGCACAACGCAGGTCACTCAGGTGACTCCCACGGCGATCGAGGAGTTCACCTGGACGCCCTCCGATTTTGGCCTCCAGGTCTCGCCGACCGATTCGCTCGCCATCGAGATCCCGAGCCAAAGCGCGGCACTGATTCGTCGGATTCTTGCGGGCGAAGCGGGGGCACCTCGCGACGTGGTGATCTTGAACGCGGCGGCCGCCCTGATTGCCGCCAACATTACCGACGATCCCCCTTCGGCGGCTGCCATGGCGGCCGAAGCCATCGACAGCGACGCCGCAGCGAAGCTGCTAACGAAGCTGGGCGAACGCTCGCACGCCCCGGCGTGAAGCGAAACCACCTCACCCCAACCACCGAGGCCAACGATCGGTGAGGCGAAGGCCCACGCCGTCGTGCATGCGGCGCCGATGCCCTCGATTCAGCATGACGGCTAGGTGAGAATCGACCGCACGACGTGTGCCTCCTCGACGCCCGTGAGCCGTTGGTCGAGTCCGCGGAATCTCATGCTGAGTCGCTCGTGGTTGATTCCCAGCTGGTGGAGGATCGTGGCATTAAGATCACGGATGTGCACGGCGCCGTCTTCGAATTTGTTGGTCGGCGCGCCCGACGCATCGACGATATTGCAGCCGTAGTCGTCGGTGGATCCGTGCACGATTCCAGGTTTCACGCCGCCGCCGGCCATCCAAATGCTAAAGCAACCGGGGTGATGGTCGCGACCGTAGGTCTTGTCGGTCAGTGCCCCCTGGCAGTACATGGTGCGCCCGAATTCGCCCCCCCATACCACGAGCGTATCGTCGAGCATTCCGCGTTCTTTGAGATCTTGCACGAGTGCCCAACTCGGTTGATCGATGTCCGCACATTGCTTTGGCAGGTCGCCAGGGATGTTAGAGTGCTGATCCCAGCCGCGGTGAAATATCTGCGTGAATCGGACGCCGCGTTCCATCATCCGGCGGGCTAAAAGGCAACTGGCGGCAAACGATCCCGGCTTGTGCACCTCAGGACCGTACCTTTCGAGTACGTGCTGCGGCTCGCTCGACAGGTCGGTTAGTTCGGGAACCGAGGTCTGCATGCGGTAGGCCATCTCGTACTGGGCGATGCGCGACTCGGTTTCGGGGTCGGCGAACTGCTCCAACCGATCGCGATTGAACGCGGCGATGGTGTCCAGCACCCGCCGGCGATCGCTAGGGTCGACCCCTGGCGGGTTGGATAGGAACAGCACCGGGTCGCCGCTCGATCGCAGTGGGACCCCCTGATGCTTGCTGGGCAAGAAGCCGGTGCCCCACAGGCGGCTGTAAAGTGCCTGAGCGTTCAGGCGACCGGTCCAGTAAGGAGTCATCACAACGAACGCGGGCAGGTTGGCGTTTTCGCTCCCCAGGCCATAGCTGAGCCAAGCCCCCAAGCTGGGCAACCCTGGCAACTGATTGCCGGTATTGATGTAGGTGATTGCAGGATCGTGATTGATGGCCTCGGTCCACATCGAACGAATGATGGCGATGTCGTCCACCATCCGTGCGGTGTAGGGTAGCAGCTCGCTAATCCAGGCACCCGACTTGCCGTGCTGGGTGAACTTGTAGCGCGACGGGGCGATGGGAAACGACGACTGGCCGGAGGTCATCGTGGTGACACGCGTCCGTAGGACGGGCGATCCATCGTCGTACTTCTCGCCGCGTAGGTCGACCCTTAGTTTGTCCTGCATCTTTGGCTTGTAGTCCAACAGGTCGGGTGGCGATGGCGCGCCCGCCATGAACAAGTAGATCGCTCGTTTGGCCTTGGGTGCAAAATGCGGTACGGACTCCAATCCACCAATCGAACTTGCCTCGGCGGCGCCGCTCGTGCCTGCCATGGATGCAAGTGCTGCGGTGCCAAGGCCCATCGCGCCTTGCCCGAAGAAATGGCGCCGCGTTAAGTGCTGCAAGTGTTCGCGAATCGGGTTCATAATCAAACCAAAGTCAGAGTTTGGAGGTCATCAGGGCAAAGTGCATGAGCGATCCAAGCAGTCACTCCTTATTCAGCACCTCGTCGAGATTTAGTACCGCGTTGGCGGCCAGAGTCCAGGCGGCAAGTTGGGCCTTGTCGAGCTCCGCATCGACAGGCGACGCCCCCACCGCGAGCAACTTGGCAGCGGCTTCGCCATCCTGCTGGTAGCGTGCCAGACTTTGCTCGTACATCCGCACCAGCCGGTCGATGTCTACCGCTGGCGG
Organism: Lacipirellulaceae bacterium; assembly: GCA_963753855.1. GTDB lineage: Bacteria > Planctomycetota > Planctomycetia > Pirellulales > Lacipirellulaceae > Aeoliella. The sequence continues at coordinate 386,843 of CAVWDV010000001.1, forward strand.
TGTCCGCAGTGTTGCCAGACGGAGCATGCTCTCCGCAACACCGTGTGGCTCGGCGGCCGTTTCCAACATCGATCGCTCGGCCAGTTTGCGAGCCGCCTCAACGTACTGCGGATCGTTCAGCAGCAGCAGCGCGGCCAGCGGTGTATTGGTCCGCTCGCGACGCACAACGCAACTCTCGCGAGATGGCGCGTCGAGCGTGCTGAACTGCGGCGGTGGCGAGGTCCGTTTCCAAAACGTGTAAAGGCTCCGCCGGTGGATTTTGTCGAGCTCGGTATCGGCGACGAATGTATCGGTGTTCGAGCCGACAAACGCCACGGCTTTCCATAGTCCGTCCGGCTGCGGCGGCTTGACACCTGGCCCGCCTAGCCGGTTTACCAGCAATCCACTCACGGCCAGCGCCTGATCGCGGAGCACCTCGGCATCGAGGCGGAATCGCGGCCCGTGAGCAAGAAGACGGTTGCTCGGATCCGCCGCATACAGTTGACGGGTCGACTTCGATGACTGCTGGTAAGTGCTGGACATCACTAGTTGTTTGATGAGCCGTTTGACGTCCCAGCCATGCTCTTGGAAGTCGACCGCCAGCCAGTCGAGCAGCTGCGGATGGCTAGGCCATGCACCTTGGGAGCCAAAGTCGTCGGCCGTTGCCACTAAGCCAGTGCCAAAGAACTGCTGCCAGAAACGGTTTACCGTTACCCGTGCCATGAGCGGGTGATCTGCCGCAATCAGCCACTGGGCATACCCCAGACGATCCCGCGGCGCGTCGTCCGGCAGCGGCGGAAGGAAACCCGGCACGGCTCTTGGTAATGGACCGGTCTCTTTGTCCGGGGCATCGTACTGGCCGCGGGCTAGCAAGTAGGCAGCCCGTGGTTCGGCGCGTTCCTTCATCACCAGGGTGGTTGGAATCTCCGCGTCTAGCTTCTGAATCTTGGTCCGGAGCGATTCGGCATTGGCAACCAGCTCCTTGAGCTGAGGCGTATCCCCCACCTGCAGGCGGAAGTATTGCCGAACGGCGGCTTTTTGCTCGGCCGTGCGTGTATCGTACGGCTCGGCAATCGCAGCGAGCACTTCGGCTGGTGTGGGGTCGGCTGCCTCGGGAGTCGTGAAACAAAAACCGCTATTGCCTCCTTCGTTAATGATCTTCAGCAGCAGGTGATTCGTTCCCTCTTTCAGCTTTAACTTCAATTGGTCTTCGTCGGGTGTAACCGATCGTGCAACTTGGTTCTTGTGAACGAGTTTGCCGTTGAAATAGACCTTTACGCCGTCGTCCGTCCCTAGACCGATGGACACCGTCTGTGGGCGGTCGGACTCAATGGCGCGGTAGACGAACAATGCACTCATCGCTTGGGCCACGGCAACATGCACTTCGCCATCGGCCCACTCTGGCCGTTGCTGCCATGTGAGTTCGTCGCCCGTGGAGGTGCGAAACCGTTGGCTCGTGTCGATGTCCTTGCCTTCGGGCCCATGATTTCGGCTATAGAGGTAGCGTGTGTCGGCCCGAAACGGTCCCACAGAGGACCAAGTCCCGAACGACAAATTGGATGGATTCTCGCTAGCAAGGCGTTCGCGGGTTTTCGATTCCCAAATCGCTTGCGCCGCGTCCACCTCTGGCAACGGTGTAGCGAGTTGCTCCTCGGCTTCGCGGAGCGCCTCCTGCAGTTCTGCAAGCTCTTGGGCCTGACTGCCGGTTGGCGACTTGACCGTGGGTGCGTGGTCGGGCGAGTTGCCATCCATCGCGGTGCCATCGAGATTGTTAAAGAACGCAAATGACGAATAAAAGTCGCGCATCGTAATCGGGTCGAACTTGTGGTCGTGGCACACGGCGCATCCCATGGTGAGCCCCAGAAAAACCGTGCCCGTGGTCGAAACGCGATCCACGACGTTGCGGACATACACCTCCTCGTCAATCGATCCACCTTCGTTCGTGGAAACGTGGCAGCGATTGAAACCACTGGCGATTTTGTCATCCAAGGTCGCTTCAGGCAGCAAGTCGCCCGCGATTTGCATGACGGTAAAGTCGTCCCACGGCAAATTGGAGTTAAATGCCCGTACAACCCAATCGCGGTAAGGCCACATCTCGCGATAGTTGTCCAGGTGCAAGCCGTGGGTGTCGCCATAACGCACCGCATCGAGCCAGTAGCGAGCCATGTGTTCGCCGTAGCGTGGCGATGCCAGTAAGCGGTCGACCACGCGCTCCACCGCATCGGGCGAGTCGTCGGCAAGGAAGGCTTCCGTCTCCTCCGCGTGGGTGGTAGGCCGATCAGGTCGAGCGTTACCCGGCGGAGTAGTGTCGTCCGCTCGGCTTGCGGTGAGGGGGCCAGCTTGTGCTCCTCCAGCTTGGCCAGAATGTATGCGTCGATCGGGTTCTTGAGCCATTCGGTACGTGTGGTGGCAGGTGGTTCGGTTTTCGCAGGTGCCACAAACGCCCAGTGGGCTTCGTATTGGGCCCCCTGCTCGACCCAGCGCGTGAGCGTGGCGACTTCTTCTGCCGCGAGCGACTTGCCCGAATCCGGTGGTGGCATCACGAGGTCGGGATCGTCGGACGAGATGCGGGCAACCAGCTCGCTCGCGGCGACGTCGCCAGGCACGATCGCAACGTAGCCCGATTCGGACTCGGCGGTCGCCGCTTCCCGCAGGTCGAGCCGCAGACCCGCTTCGCGATGACTTCCATCGGGGCCGTGGCATTGGAAGCAGCGGTCGGAAAGCAGTGGGCGAATCTGCCGGTTGTAGCTCACGGGGTCGTCTGCTGCCGACGCTACCACGCTCGTACCACGGTGCGCAGCGAACACAAGTAAACAACAGCCGAACATCCGACAACAACCGCCAATCGCCATTTCGCTGTCTCCAGGAAGGAAGTAGAAAAAGGTGGGAAGCGAAGTCTTCACACCGATTATAGGCGAACGACCCTTCCTGGATAAACGCTCCTGCGCAACTTTTTCACCAATTCAAAATCTGGAAAAGAGAGCCATCGACGGAAAATACCCGCATTCCCTACGCTCTTGCCGATGTTCCTACTGCTCGCGAACGCTAAATTCGAGCTTCCAACGGTCGTCACTCGTCGTGCTCACGCACCATAGTTCGAACATGCCAAGCTCCGTAATGTGCGATTCAAACTGCACGGGCACATACGATTCGTCCGTATCTCCCGCGGTGCGAAGGGTTGCTTCGAGCGGATCGGTCTCGGTCAATTCGTCCTCATTAATTGCTGGCAGCACGTCGCCTGGCGAATCCTGGGGGCGCACTGCCGAGCTAAAGAACCGGAAGTGCGCCGGCTCGTCGAGCACCAGCCCAATCTCGCCCGAGGGTACTGCAGCCGACGTTCCTTCTTCCATGCCGAACGGCACCACGCACAACGCCCGCAAGGGTCGTGGCGCGCCGGGGATGGCGAGTCCCGCCGTTTCGATACCGACGTAGTACGACCGAGCCACGCCGCCCCGAATACGAACGCCGCCGTGTTGTTTGGTCCAGCCGTAGTAGGCCGCCCCGCGGGCGACGGCAAAGTCGAGATCACGTGCTCCTGGCAGCTCGCAAGCCGAGGCGCGTTCGCCCGCCCAGTTACCTAGGATGCGGAGGACCAGCGACCGCAGGATGTCCGCTTTGAAGACGCCACCGTTGAACAGCACGTGCGTCGGGTAGGCGGCACCGCCTCCTTCGCCAGCGTGCGCCGACAAGAAGCTCGCCAGGTGCCGGGTAATACCGGCATCCGACTCGAACGGTAGGCCAATCTCTTGAAAACCGGACGATCGCCTCCGCTCGGGTCGGTCGGCCAATTGGCACTCGGGGAAAAAGCCACCCACGAGCAAGTCGGTTGCCATTTGCCGCGGTACATCTATCGATACGGTCCCACCAATCACCTTGCTGCCGCGTCCCAACACCGATACGCGATGGGCGTCCGGGGCGTCGCTCGCCAACAGCACTTCCTTCGCATCGCGGCAGGCATGCCATAACGAGACCGATTGCCACGCATCGAGCGTTACGCCCTCTGCGGCAAACAGTGTGGCCACTTGATGGGCCAGCGCCAGGTCCATGTTGTCGCCACCCACCAGCAGGTGATCGCCAACGGCCAGTCGTTCCAGCGTAGTTCTCCATCGGCTTCGGCCACGTCGATGAGCGTCAGGTCGGTTGTGCCACCACCCACGTCGCATACTAGCAGTCGATCGCCGGCGGAAAGGTCGTTCCGCCAATCGTCGCCGCGCTCGGCAAGCCACGAGTACACAGCGGCTTGTGGCTCCTCCAAGAGCACGAAGCTGGCGGGCAGCCCGGCGGCGAGCGCCGCTTCGCGCGTGAGTTCGCGGGCCGCGGCGTCGAATGACGCGGGGACGGTGAGCACCACTTGCTGTTCTGTGATCGGAGCATCCGAAAACTGCGCTTGCCAGGCGGCAACCAGGTGTTCCAGGTAGCGCTGCGTTGCGACGAGTGGCGACACCTTGTCGACCTCCGCCGGCGCGTTCCATGGCAACAGGGCGCTCGGCGGTCGACTTTGCTGTGGCACAACCAGCTTTTGGCGGCCACCACCGTGCGGTCGGGAACCTCCGCCCCTTGCCGCCGTGCGTAAGCGCCAACAGCAAATCGGCGGTCGCCTGCCCAAGGCAGGTCGAGCGTGCCGCCCGCCTCATGCTCGGGCGCAAGGTATAAGAACGACGGCAACGACGTTTGGCGTTCGACCGTACCAGGCGCCACGAGTTGGGGAATTTCCATTAACTCGACCGCTGGTACCGCGGCGTCGAGCGCCGCGTAGGCCAACACTCCGTTGGTCGTGCCGAGGTCGATGCCCACAACGTACTTTGCGCTCACTGTTTACGCTCCAATATTTTGGTTCGCGGCAATCCTTGGCCGCCATCTGCGTGGCGGATGAGCCATTGCACCCGGTCTTGAGGCAACTCAGCTCACCTGGACTTCGGCGGGGGCAACAACGAGCGCCGAAGCGTCGCTGCCCGACCACTTTGGCACGTCGCACTTGGTCGCCTTCCATCCCGCGTGTACCAACTTACCAGCGAGCGGTGGCTCGCCCGACACTTTACCCGTCAGGCGGTATTGGGCCGCATCGTAGCCCGCGGGCACTTCCACGCCATCGCCTTCCGCCTGCTTCGCTAGCGGCTCGACGGCAAACATCCGCTCAATCACCTTGCCACAATCGCGTAGCACGTCGTGCGCCGCGGCGCCAATCTGGGCGTCGGAATAGCCGTCGAGCGATTCGGTGACGATGTCCACGAACCGCGCCTTGCGCTGCAGCGTGGCGAGCAGCGTGATCGCGTCGCTGCGGGAAGGCAGCGCCGGTGGGGGCGGCGTCGGCTTTTCGGCTGGAGGCTCCGCGGGCGCGGGCGAGCCTTCGAGCGGCAATTGCGCGACCTCGTTGGCAAACTTCGCGTCGAACAGCACTTGAAAAAACGACTTGATGGCAAGCCACAATCGCATGGGGCCGGGCTCCAGGTGGGGGGCATTTCCGAGGCGGGTCTCCTAGCCTACTCCCCTGCCCTATCGATCGCCAAGGGAGCCAGTCGACCTTACGTGAGCAGCCTCAGCATCCAAGTTGCCATTCCGAGCACAAGGAAGAAGCCGCACATATCGGTCACCGTGGTCAGGATCGGCCCCGAGGCGAGGGCCGGGTCGACACCGCGGCGCTTCAGCAGCAGTGGAAGTGCGCTGCCAATCAGCACTGCCAACAAGGTGTTGAGCCCCAATGCCGTCGCTACGACTACGCCCAGCCACGCATTGCCCGCGTACCACCAACCAACCAGGCCCAACAGTGCCCCTAGTGCCAGTCCGTTGAGCGCACCGACGGTCGCCTCTTTCCGCCACACCCGCCATAGTTCATTGGGGGTAATCAGCCCGAGCGATAGCTCGCGCATGCTCACCGCGACAGCCTGGTTACCGCTGCAGCCACTCATATCGGAAATAATGGGCAGGAACACCGCAAGGGCAATCACTTGCTCAAGCGTCGATTGAAACCCGGCAATCACACTGGCTGCCATCACGTTGAGCACGATATTCACGCTCAGCCACGACAGCCTTAGTCGCGACCGTTTGAGCGTCGGCATGGTGCGAATCTCCTCCTGCACCACGCCCATCGATCGCTGGAAATCCCGCTCCGCATTCGATTGGTTCTGTGCGTCTACTGCCGTGCGGGTAACGACCCCCAGTAGGCGACCTTCGCTATCGACGACCGGCACGCCAAGAAACGGGTGCTCGTCGAAGAATTCATCCAGGTCGGCAATGGGTGTCTCAACCGGCAGCGTGAGCGGCTGCTGAATCATCAGCTCGCCTGCCGTGGCTTCGTCTTCGGCCAGTAGCAAGTCGCGAAGCCGGAGCACGCCCACCAGACGCCGCCCCCGAGCCACTACGTACGCGTACTGGATATCGAGTTTGCGAAACCGCTGGGCATCGGCCCGCAGCCGGTCGAGAATTTGGGCCACGGTCGACGTTTCGCGAAACGCCAGCACCTCGGTTTGCATCAAGCCGCCGGCCGTGTCGCTGCCGTAGCTCGCCAGTTGCTCGAGCTTGATCGCATCGGTCGGATGCATTTCGGCCAGGATGGCGTCCGCCTCATCCTCCTGTAGTGCCGCGACCAGATCGGCCTGCTCGTTGCTCGGCATGTGCTGGATGATGGCCGCTGCCGTCTCCGGCTCGAGCGCCGCAACCGCTTCGATCACCTCAACGTCGGGCACGTTCTCCAGCAGCTCGCTGGCCTGCTCGGGCGTCAGGCGGCCGAGCAACAAGCCCTCGTCCTCGCGCGAAAGCTCACACACGGCCCGTGCCGCCTCGCGTGGTTCGAGCGATTCGACAAACTGGGCCAAATCGGAATCGTCGCCGGTGTGGATCAGCTCGGTAAGCTGCTCGGCAAGCTGCTCGGCAGATTCGACGGCTTCATCTTGAGGTTCAAGCGCGGGGTACTGGATTCCAAAGAGAAACTCCCAAATTGAAAAAGCGAGAAACCAGCGGAAGGGCGAGCTACGGACGCGCTAGCGTAGCAAAATCACTGTCACCGCACAGGAGACCGCGCGATATCTAGTGCGTGGCTGCGGTCGAGCCCAGCGAGCCCCCAGCTACGAATCTAAATGCCTGCCCATTCGTTACTTGTAAGTTAGTCCGCCTGGGGTCTCGCTGGACTCGTCCACTAGCCACCCGACCGGCGCTTCCAAACACCAATAATTGCTGCACTCTCGCGCACCGCTCCACTTGCGTCCCGACCCAGCGCCCCTACATTGCCGCACAGACGCTTGCGGAGGTCTGCTAGCAGCGACAATTGCATCCCAAGGAGGGTACCTCGATGGTAGATACGCGCACAGTGGCAGCAAACGTTTCTCAAATGGCCCGCGTCGATTCCCAAGCGGGGCATCGTGACCACGGTGCTCGCCGAACAGATCCCGTTTAGGGGCTTCATGACCACCGACAAGATGCTGCTACTAGAGCGGCAAAACCCCGACTCGCTCGGCGCGCGGTTCATCGTGCTGGAATACAGCGCCGTAGGCGCGCTGAAATACATCGACCCGCTGAAGACGGAGAACTTCGCCGAGTTGGGGTTCGTGGGGAAGTTGTCGCAGTAAAGAGATCGTTTGCCGTTACGCGGGCGCATGATTCGATGGCTCCGGCAAGTTGCGAACATGCCATGGTACTGCGCAGGCCTTCCGTGGAAGGTCGCGACACCTTGCTGGGCCACGTTCTAGCTGAGTTATGGCCCAAAGCCGAAGGTCTACAGCACCGAATCCAAGTCGCCCTTCCATCGCACGAAGCCTTCGATCGCTTCGTATTCGGCGAGTCCCAGCGCGTCGAACAACTGCGCGGTCGCGTGGTTGCGGTCTTCGGCGCGTTGCCAGAATTCGCGCGGTCGGGGCCGGGGAACAGCGCCTTGTCCTTTTGCGATTCGTGCTTGAAAATCGCCGCTCGCTTCCGCATCAATTCGTGCGGGCTCAGCGGCACCGACATTTCGATCTGGTGCGGGCCCCACTCTTGCCACGCACCACGATAGAGCCACACAGCGCAGTCCTGGTACCAAGGCTCTTCCTGGATACGCATGCAGGCGTTCAGCACGGCGCTCAGGCAAGTGCGGTGCGTGCCGTGAGGGTCGGATAGGTCGCCGGCTGCGTACACCTGATGCGGCTGGATCCTATTTAGCAGGTCCATTGTGATTTGAATGTCCTCATCGCCCAGCGGTTTCTTCCGCACGCGACCCGTTTCGTAGAACGGCATGTCCATGAAGTGCAGGTGCTCGGCCGGCACGCCACACGAACGCGTGGCGGCGCGGGCTTCCGTGCGGCGGATGATGCCCTTGATAAATTGCACCTCGGGGCTATCGACTTGGCCCGGTTGCTTGTTCTTCAGGAATTCATCAATGTGTTCCTCTAGTTCGCCCGTCCGCGCCGGGTCGATGCCGAAGTGCCGGTTGTACTCGGCGGCAAATTCGGCAAAACGAATCGCATCGTCGTCGAATACGGCAATGTTGCCAGACGTCTGGTAAGCGACGTGTACTTCGTGCCCCTGGTCGACCAGGCGTAGCAGCGTGCCTCCCATCGAGATGACATCGTCGTCCGGGTGGGGCGAGAAGATCAGCACGCGTTTGGGGAAAATGTGCTCGTGTGCCTGCGAGCGATCGCCCGGCTGTTTCTGGTTATCGGGCTTGCCACCCGGCCAGCCGGTGATGGTGCTCTGAAGTGCGCGGAAGACTTGAAGGTTGATCTCGTAGGCCGAGCCGCGCGTGGCGACCAGGTCCTGCAGGCCTTCTTCATTGTAGTCTTCCTCGGTGAGCTTGAGGATCGGTTTCTTTACCTGCTGAGCGAGCCAGATAACCGCTTTGCGGGTTTGCGTTTCGTCCCAGCGAACGCGGCCAAGCGTCCAGGGGCAGCGGCGGCGAGTGAGCGTTTCGGCGGCTGCTTCATCGATAAAGAACTGAGCGTTGGGGTGGTCCTGTAGGAAGCTCGCGGCGACCGAAGTTGAGATTTGGCCCTCGATCGCTTCGGCCACAATGCGTGCCTTGCCTTCGCCAAACCCCATTAATACCACCTGATGGGCATCGAGAATCGTCCCGACACCCATGGTGATCGCTCGGCGAGGAACATTCTCGTCGCCAAAGAAGTCGCTGGCGGCGTCCCGTCGCGTGACGCGATCGAGCGTAATCAGGCGGGTGCGGCTATTGCGTCCCGAGCCAGGCTCGTTGAAGCCGATGTGGCCAGTACGACCGATACCTAAGAGTTGCAAGTCAATGCCACCCACTTGTTGGATCGCTTGCTCGTACCGCCGGCAGAAATCATCGACGCTGCCTTCGTCGATCGTACCATCGGGGATGTGAACGTTTGCGGGATCGATGTCGACATGATCGAACAAGTGTTCGCGCATGAACCGCACGTAGCTTTGCAGCTCGTGCGGTTGCATGGGGAAGTATTCGTCGAGGTTGAACGTGATGACGTTGCGGAACGAAAGGCCTTCTTCACGATGCATCTTCACCAAGGCATTGTAAACGCCTACCGGTGTACTGCCGGTCGCCAGACCCAGCACGCACGCACGGCCTTCCCCCTCGCGGGTGCGAATGAGCGCCGCTATTTGCTGTGCGACTGCCAGGCTCGCCTGGGTGGCGTGGCGAAACACTCGGCACGGAATCCGCTCGACTTCGTCGAGCGGGACATTTTCGAACCGCAGCGAATGTTCCGATACTGGCGATGGGGCTGGCGAACGATCGGATACGGAGCTCATGGTTGTTGGATACTTTCTATAGCGCTTGGTAATTCTGCGTCGACGAGCCCACGCTCTCCTCGTCCCTCTTCATTGATGCGACGATTGGCGTGGGCCAAAATGCGCGGCATGTCTGCCTTCCAATACTTTTCCTTCTCTTCGCGCGACGGGTCGCCGAGCGGCCGTAGCAAGCGGAAGCCAACTTGCTGGCCCTCGTCGCTGGCAAACCACCACGGGCTTTGCGGCGAGCTGGGATCGTTAATCCGCCACTCGTCGTCGTCCGTCGCAAGTCGGCTGGTCGCTGTACAGTCCAGGGCCTCCTGCTGCCAGGAACCCCCTTTGAGCACCCGCGGGTACAGTTCGTCGGGCCACACGATCGATTCGGCAACGGTCACGGTACTCCCCTCTGCGGGAGTCGTGCCGACTTCGTCGTACGCGTCGAGCACCCATTCTGCGGCGTTGCCGTGCATGTCGCATAGGCCCCAGGCGTTGGGCTTCTTCTGGGCAACGGCGGCCCAATTCGTAGTCCGCGTTGTCGTAATACCAAGCATAGTCACCGAGGGTGGCGGTGTCATCGCCGAAGGAAAAACTCGTTTCCGCTCCCGCCAGGCAGGCGTATTCCCACTCGGCTTCGCTCGGAAGCCGGAAAAACTGGCCCGTCAACCGGCTGAGCCACTTGGTGTACTGCTTGGCGGAGTACTGGGTCATCGAAACCGCTGGTTGGTCCGGATCGTCGCCCGACTCGAAGGTGAAGCTCGGCTCGTACAGCTTCGAGGGGGCAGTAACGGCATCCACCTCATTCGCTTCGGTAACTTGGCGTATTCCGAGGTCATCGAATTTGTCGAACACAATAGCGAGATCCATATAACGCCGGTACTCGGCCCAGGTGACCTCCGTCTTTGCCATCCAAAAAGGCTCGATCACGACCGTGAACGTCCTGCCGTGGCGTGTCATTGAGTAGCGGCCGCCAGGGATTGGCACCATCTCAAACTCAACCTGGGTGCCTGGAATGGTCACCCGATAGGGGACCATGAAGCCTTGTTCCGTGGCAACAAAGAGGCCCGTTTCGGGTTGCTTCGCTACGATGCCTTGAGGGAGCAATGCCGCTTCTTCCGCCATAGTAGCCGGCGCCAGCTGCAACAGCAGCGCGTACATCGCCAAGGTAAGCCAAGTGAACTTCATTGTGGTTCCTGATCTTCTCCGCAGATTCGATTGAGCCGACTAGCCGTTGGCGGCGACGGCACCCATGTTGCCGAGCTTGGTGCGACCCGGCATCGCGATGGGTGGTTCAGGGATGTCGGTCCAGGCATACTCCTTGGGCCCCAGTTGCTCGTTGTCCGAGAGGCAGGTGTCCCAATCCAGCGTTTGGCCGGTGTAGCCCGCCATCCGCCCCATTACGGCTAGCATGGTGCTGTTGCACATGTAGTGCCCGTCATTGATGGTGCGTCCGTCGCGTAGCGCCTGAAATAGCTCAATGTGTTCCTGTTGCCACATGTTTGGCTGGGGACCTTCGTACCGCCAGATTTCCTTGCCGTCGTTATCGTAGATCACGTGCCCTCCCAGGATGGAGGCTTGACCCTTGGTGCCCAGGACGCGTTCGTCGACCAGTTGCGTACAGCCGTCCTGCTGACGACAGGTGAAGTAGACCCGCTGGCCCGTGGGGTACTCGTAGAACACCGTGAAATGATCGTAGATGTTGCCGTACTTTTCGGCGGTCCGTTGTTGCCGGCCTGCGATCGCCATTGCCTGGGTCGGCTGGATGTCGCCCAAGAGCCATGCCGTCTTGTCGAGGCTGTGGATCGCCTGCTCGGCGATGTGATCGCCTGAGAGCCAAGTGAAGTACAGCCAATTCCGCATCTGGTATTCCATCCGACTCCAATCGGGCTTGTCGCCACGGTGCCACAGGCCGCTCGCGTTGTAGTTCGACTCGATGGAGACTACGTCGCCAATCAGCCCATCACCGAGGATTTTGTCCATCACGGCCCGCACGCCAGGAGCGTATCGCCAGCATAGTCCGGAGACCACGTTCAGGCCTTTCTGTTGGGCCATCTTGCAGCTCTCCATCACGTGCCTCACTCCGGGCGCGTCGACGGCGACGGGCTTCTCGACAAACGAGTGCTTGCCCTGCTCGACCGCGTAGCGAAAATGTTGCGGGCGAAAGTGCGGCGGCGTCGCCAGCAGCACGACATCCACGTTGTCGATCACCTGCTTGTAGTTATCGAAATCGTCGAACACCATCTCGTCGGTAACATTTACCTGCTCGCGGACCTTCTTATTTGCCTTTAGTTCGCCAAGTGCGTAAGTCGCACGATCGTGAAAGGCGTCGCCCAAGGCGACCAGTCGGGCATTGGGTTCGGCCTTGAGCGCTTGCTCTGCGGCTTGCGTACCGCGCCCGCCGCAACCGACGAGCCCCACCCGAATGGTCTCATCGGTGCCGGCGGCGTGGACATGCTGCGGAACCGACAAGGCGGCGAGTGCCGAGCCTGCCGCCGCAGAATACTTCAAGAAATCGCGACGCGAATTCGAGCCGTGGCTACGTGGGTGATCATTCATCGTTTGGGGGCTCCTAAAGTAACGATTTGTTGCGATGGCGCGTCGTGGCCATCGATCGAGTGGTAAATTTCACAACTGCAGCACGCGATCCATACGCGCTGCGATATCAGCCAACCGCGCGCGATCACCGCCTTTCACCTCAGCCGTGCACCAGCCGGTGAAACGAATCTGGGCCAGTGCTTCGCAGACGGCGGGCCAGTTCACGTCGCCATCGCCAATCTTGCAAAAGCCGTTCGACTTGCCCCAGTCCTTAACGTCGAGCTTGACAATCCGCTCGCCGAGCACTTGAATCCACTCCTCACTGGGACTGAACTTCTGCACGTTGCCAATGTCGAAGTACGCGCCGACCCAAGGGCTATCGATCTCGTCGATGTAGTCGCGAAGCTGCTCAGGCGTTTCGCAGAAACCGTTCCACACGTTCTCAATCAATACTCGGACGCCCAGTCGACTGGCGGTTGGCAGTACCATGCGGATCTGTTCGATCGAGCGATGCCAAACGTCGTCATGCGTTTCGTTGTTGCCGCCCACTTTGCCTGGCACCAACAAAATGCTGTCGCCTCCATAGGCGGCTGTGTCGGCCAGGCCCTTGAGCAAGTCGTTTCGCGCTTCGTCGCGTTCCGCAGCGGCGGGGGAAGATAAACGCACCTGCCAGTGCTTCTGGCCCACGGTTCCATGGACGGGCATGCCGGTCGCTTCGGAAGCGGCGCGGACTTCAGCGGCATCGTGCCGCGACGGAGCTTCCAGCTCCATGCCATCGAATCCTAGATCGTGGCAGAGCGAGAACTTTTCGCGGAGGGAGTCATCCGCACCAATCATCCCCCATTTGACGGACTTGAAAATCCGCCCCGCGTTGGCGGGTTGGCCCGTGGCGGTCGCCGGTTGAGCGGCCAGCCGTCCAGCGAACATACCCCCTGCCGCGGCGGTGGCCGATGTGGCCAAGAACTTCCGCCTGTCGATACCGTCGTCAAACATGCTGAATCTATTTCTATAGTGGGGAAGGAGACTGGGTGAACATGGCAGTTTTGTCTGCGGGCGATGCAGAGGCAGAGAGTCGCATAGCCGTGATTCAGGAGAGCTCTCATTTCCTCCCATTCTCTCTGATTCTACCACAAATTGCAAATGCCTTGGTGCGGAGTAGTTGGGTTCGATACCTCTTTTGCGCGATAAGAAAGGCACCCGTGCGCTCAACGCAGTAAACAGGATCCTATTGTTTCCTTCGGGTTCAAGTGTGGGATTCGCCAGTGTGATCCTCAAGGGCTGGGCTGGAGTTCTGTGGAGCAGGCCCGACGCTAGCGCGTCCGTCTCACGACCATGATCGAAGCCGTGGATGAGGTCAACTCGACGGTTGCCGCGCAGTGCCGACGACTGATTTCAGAACTTCGCCCGCGGTGCCCGCTTCTTCCATGGAAATTCCCAAGTGGACTACCGCCCGCACGCGCTGCGGAGCGATGGCGAACATATGAACGCCCTCGTCGGCCGAGCGCGCTACCAGCTCCGCCGCCGTGCCCCATTCGGGGTCGACTTGGAAGAAGACAAGGTTCGTCTCTAGTGAGCCGGGTTGTTCGAGCGTTAGATGCGGAGCAGCGCGAATGGCCGAGCGCAACACAGCCGCCTTTTCGTGATCGTCCGCCAGCTTGGGCAGATGATGGTCAATCGCATAGATCACCGCGGCCGCCAGAATGCCTGCCTGTCGCATTCCGCCACCAAGTGCTTTGCGTACCCGGCGTGCTTCGGCAATCAAGTCTTCCGGACCGGCGAGTGCGGAACCAACCGGTGCGCCGAGCCCTTTCGAAAAGCAGACGCTCAGCGTATCGAAATGCTGCGCCCAATCACTTGGCGATATTCCGGTAGCGGCACAGGCATTCCACAGCCGCGCTCCATCCAAGTGCCTTGCGAGCCCCGCCTCACGGGCCCAACTGCATACTTCGACGGTGCCGTCGTAGTCGAGCACAACACCGCCGTGCCGGTTGTGTGTGTTTTCGAGGCACAAGAGTTTGGTCCGCGGATGGTGGAGGTCACCGCCGCGGACCCGCGGCTCAAGCTGGTCAATCGTTGGCAGGCCGTATGGCGTGTCGACCGGTTGTGTCGCTACGCCAAAGAGTTGCGCGTAGGCGGCTTGCTCGTAGTGGTAGATGTGGCATTGCGACTCGCACAGGAACTCATCCCCTGGCCGGCAATGGACGCGCACCCCCAGCTGGTTGCCCATGGTGCCGGACGCGACAAACAGAGCGGCCGGCTTGCCCAGCAACTCGGCGACCCGTGCGCTCAAGCTCATTAACCGTTGGATCGTCGCGAAACACGTCGTCCCCCACGACAGCGTCGGCCATGGCGCGCCGCATCTCGAGTGTCGGTTGCGTGACGGTATCGCTGCGTAAGTCGATCATCATGGAAGGATAGGGTCGGTCCGTGGTCGGAGGTTTGGGGAGCGGCGTGGAATCGTGGGCTGTGGCTAGCAGACGCCGCGTGTTAGTTTACAGCATACCTCGGAGATGGGCTCGTAGGCCCGACCTCCGACCTCCGACCTCCGACCACTGATTCCTGCCGTGCTTCGCATCGATACTTCGCAGCCCGACGCGGCTGAAAAAATTGAAACGCTCCGTGCCAAGCTTGCCCCTGCGAGTGGCGATGTGGTGAGCGACGCCGGCCGCAAGAAGACCATCGAGGTCTTCGGCGAGCCCCTTGCACCGGCTGAAGTGGTTGAGCGGATCTGCCGCGATGTCCAAGAGCGAGGGCTGCCTGCGGTACTCGAATATACCGAGAAGCTGGACGGTGCGCGCCACTTACGGCCGAGTCGATTTGCGTAACGGCCGACGAACTTGCCGCCGCCCACGCAGCGGCCGACGAACGGTTTCTGGCGATCGTGCGGCGGATTCGGGCGAACGTGCTGAAGTTTCAGACCGCCATCTTGCATAGCGACATGACCGTCGATCTCGATTCGGGTGGTTATCTGCGACAGCGTTACTTGCCAATCCGACGTGCAGGGCTGTGCGTTCCAGGCGGTGCAGCCGCCTACCCGTCGACCGTGTTGATGACGGCGGTGCCGGCCCAGGCGGCTGGCGTTGAGGAGCTGGTGGTGGTTGCTCCTCCCACACCCTTTGGCAGTTACAACCAGGATCTGTTGGCTACTTGTCACGAACTTGGCATCACGGAAGTGTACCGCTTGGGCGGGCGCAAGCCGTGGCGGCACTCGCTTACGGCATCCCGGATGGCACGGCTGGCTCGTCCAGCAGTGAGTTCTTGGTAAGGCCGGTCGACAAAATCGTCGGCCCCGGCAATCTGTTCGTGGCGTTAGCAAAGAAGCGGGTGTATGGCGAAGTGGACATCGACTCCATTGCCGGCCCCAGCGAAGTGATTGTAATTGCAGATCACACGACCAACCCCGAGTGGACCGCGGCCGACCTGCTAGCGCAAGCGGAGCACTCGCCTGGCTCGAGTGTACTGCTCACCTGGCACGCGCCGTTGATCGAGGCGGTGGAATCCGCCGTCGAAGCGCAACTTCGCCAACTCTCTCGCAGCGAGCTGACTCGGCATGCACTCGACGAATTCGGCGCACTGGTATTGGTTCGCGATCGCTACGAGGCGGCCGCGCTGGCCGACCACTTGGCCACCGAACACTTGCACATTACGTGCGAGAATCCCGAGCAGTTGTTGGAGCACATCCGCGCAGCGGGTGCGGTGTTTCTCGGCCCCTACGCCCCCGTGGCGGTGGGCGACTATGCCGCCGGCCCTTCGCACGTGCTACCCACCGGGGCAACGGCCCGCTTCGCCAGCGGCCTTTCCAGCAACGACTTCTTGCGTACCAACAGCGTAATCCGCTACACCGAGGCAAACTTGCGGGCCGTGGCGGACGATGTCTTGTTCATGGCCGCTAAGGAAGGCCTGACCGCGCACGCGTCGAGCGTCTCGCTGCGGGTCGATTGAATTAGCCGATGGATTTTTCAGCGCGAGTCTTGGAGCACGCTCCCGCGATGCCGCAGCCATTCATGCCCGTCGTGTCTTGAATCGATCGCTCGGCTATTGCGTGCAATCTGATGCTCGGTGTCCAGGTGTCGCCAAGAACATTGGCGCTGCGGTTTGAAAAGCGCAACCGCTTGACGTTATCATCGCAGGGGTTGTTGCGTGAGCACCCGTCGACGAATCATTCGCCCACTCGTCTCGTATGAAGTTTCGCAAGCCCGACAAAACGATTCCCAAGAGCGTGCGAGTGTTGGTGGTTGCTGTCGCCGCGATGTTCGGCGTACTGGGTGGGCTTGGCGTGTTCACGTTCGGGTACGGCGAAGGGTACTCCTACTTGAGCAATAATCCAGCCTCGTGCGCCAATTGCCACGTCATGCAATCACAATACGATTCGTGGATTCAATCGAGCCACCATGCCGTGGCAACTTGTAACGATTGTCACTTGCGCATGATCCAGTCGGCAAATGGGTGACCAAAGTAGATAACGGATTCTTTCATTCGCTTGCGTTCACGACTGGCAGTTTTAAGGATCCCATCCAAATCAAGCCACGTAACAGTCGGGTGGTTCAGGAGGCGTGCGTGGATTGCCATCAGGGGCTCGTTCATCACATGCTACCAGCCGAACAGGGTGGCGACATGCTCTCGTGCGTCCACTGCCACGCCAGCGTCGGACACGCCCAATCCATTGCTCCCCGTCGCGATTGAGGACCGCAATATGCCTTTCCGTACACGATGTTTCCCGCAGCGAATGAATCGTCGCCGTCAGGCAGGCTACGTTCGCTTGCTGGTTCTTGCGTTTATCTCGGCGGCGGTGGCCACCGCCCTGGTGGCGTGGGCACTCGTGGTCATGTTGGGCCACAAGCAGGATGCGAAAGTGCCATTCGTACGCGTGGCCGAGGTGAGTGAGATATCCACCGACCCCGTACCGTGGGGTCTCAACTGGCCGCACCAGTTTGATGGTTGGAAGTCGACGGCCGGAAACCAGTTTCACGGCGGTAGCAGCGCCATGCCGCAAAGCAAGCTCAAATTGCAACCGTGGCTCAAGCGACTGTATGCCGGCTATGCTTTTAGCATCGACTATCGTGAAGCCCGCGGCCACGCTTACATGCTCTACGACCAGGGCGTAACCGAACGCGTGACGAAGAAGCCACAGTCGGGGGCCTGCCTGCATTGCCATGCGTCGACCACGGTACTCTATCGCAAGGTTGGCTTGGAGGCACTGGGCGAGTCCGCCGACGCCGACGCGTTGGCCGCTGGGTTCAACATGCCGGCTGTGGATCGTGGTTTCGAAGAAGTCAGCACCAAGACGTACCATGAAGTACTGGCGATGCTCAAGCAGATGCCCGATGGCACGCCGGACGAGAACCAACCGGTATTTCCGCAGGCACCTGTTGGAGGTTTTCGAGGCGAGATGGCAGGTGAGCCTGTGCCCGACAATCACCCCGATCTTGGCGAAGCGCACCCCGTGACCTGTATCGACTGCCACGATCCGCAGACGATGGCCATCCGTGTAACGCGACCGGGCTTTATGCGCGGAATTGCTGTGCTTGCCGAGGGGAGAGCACCCGTACCTCACCTGCCGAGCATCGACCAATGGCGTCGCGGGAGTCGGAAGGAACCTTACGATCCCAATCTCCTTGCTACCCGCCAAGAGATGCGCTCGTTTGTGTGCGGACAGTGCCACGTGGAGTACTACTGTGCCAGCAAGATGCCCCTGACGTTCCCTTGGAAAAACGGCCTTAAAGTCGAGGACCTCGAAGAGACGTGGGACGAAACGGAGTTTCCGGACGGCACCAAGTTCTACGACTACGAACATGGCGAAACCGGTGCGCTCGTACAGAAGGCGCAGCACCCGGAGTTTGAGCTTTGGAGCCAGGGTATTCATGCCCGCAGCGGCGTGAGCTGCAGCGACTGCCACATGCCCTATCAGCGCGTGGGTGCTATGAAAGTGAGCAATCATCATGTCCAGAGTCCTGTGGAGGATCTGAACGCCGCGTGTCAGAACTGCCATCGCCAGAGCGAAAAAGATCTCAAGCTCCGGATCGTCACGATCCAGCGCACAACAAATAAGCTGCTCGATCGGGCTGCCGATGCGATGACCGAGATGCTCGATGCCATCCTGGAGGCAAAGGCTGCCGGCGCCGATGAGGAGACGTTGAACGAATTGTTCGAACTACAACGCAAGAGCATGTGGCGGCTCGACTACATCAGTAGCGAAAACTCCCTTGGCTTTCATGCCGACCAGGAGGCGGCCCGAATTCTGGCCGAGTCGATCGATTACAGCCGGCAAGCCCAGGCGCTGGCGCTGACGATTCCGCGCACCCGAAGCGGCCCCGATCGACGACCTTCCGACCAAGCCGGTGCAAGGTGTCACCCCCACGGATCGCCCGACGGAGACCAGCGAAACTGCCGCTGCTGACGCCGAACGGTAGCCGAACCTACTTTGGTTGGCCGCTGTTGGGGCAGTTGGATGGGTAGCGTGAGCCGCGCCGTGCTTGGTCCGTCGATCGCTGCGTCCCAATCGGGTATAGTCTAGGGCTAGTGAGTGGTGTCGCCGCCGCCGGCTGCCGCTTTGAGTTCCGTTATCTCTCTCACCTAGCTTGCCGCAATGTCACGTCCTTCGATGCCCGCAGCCTCCACGGTCGATCCTCTGCAGCCCGCCGCCGGTGGTTGGCACTGTAGCCACCTGTTTTATTCGTTCGACCGAGGCGTCCTTGCCGGAATGGCTATCGAGCAACTCGCTGCGGGCCGGGACGAGATAATTGCGGCGCTCGACCCGCAGGGCCCCGAGGCGCCGACGCGTATGCAGGTGACGATCACCAGCGGCCACAAAGCCGACTTCGGTTTGATGATGATGGACAACGATCCGCTGCGGATCGACGCGGTCCATCAGCGACTAATGGCCTCGACCTTGGGCCCCGCGATTCGGCCGGGCTACTCGTTTGTGTCGATGACTGAAATCAGCGAGTACGTCCCTAGTATCGAACAATATGGTGAGCGACTCGTTGCCGAAGGCGAAACAAGGGATTCCCCGAGCTGGATCGCTAAAGTGAAGGCGTACGAGGGCCGCCTGGGGGCGATGAATCGCCAGCGGCTGACTCCAGAGTTCCCCCCCTATCGGGCTACTTGCTTCTACCCGATGAATAAGAAGCGCAAAACGGGCGAAAACTGGTTTACCTTGGCAAAAAGCGAGCGTAACCGTCTGATGAGCGAGCACGCCCGCAGTGGGATGGCGTTTGCTGGCAAGGTGAGCCAATTAATTACCGTCTCGGTGGGGCTCGACGACTGGGAGTGGGGTGTCACGCTTTGGGGAGCAAACCCCGAGTATTTGAAGGATATCGTCTATCAGATGCGGTTTGACGTAGCGAGTGCCCGGTATGCAGAGTTTGGACCGTTTATAACGGGCTATGTAACGCCGGTTTCTGAAGTGCTTTCCCATTGCAGGATTGCCGTCAGCGGTTAAACTGGGGGGAGAAATCGGGTCTCCGCAGATTGAGGGGTTTGCACTCCGCCTTAGTTTCGTGAAAGAGCCTCGAAACTCTCCGGTTGTTTCTTTCTGCCGAGTTGCTAATCGCCCGACGCTCTCCTAAACGCCTATCGCTTGCCAGCGGTTGAGTCGCTTTCGATTTGATCAATTGGATAGTCTAGCTCCTAACTCTTCGCTACTGCTCCGTTGGCACCCTGTTTATCGCGATAGGCATTACGAGCGCGTGTTGGCGACCTACAGATGTTGGACAAGCAGCATGAGTCATCCCCCCATTATTCGCTCCCTTTCTGGTTCTTTCGTCGCGGGTTTCACCGCTTCGCTGGTCGTGTATGGGCTTGCCTCGCAGGCCACCGCTCAGCCATTTCGTTCCTACGATGGGGGTGGCAACAACGCTACCCAGGTGGACTGGGGTCGGGCAAACACAGCGCTCGAGCGGATCGGCGCGGCCGACTATCCGGACGGCATCGGCGACGTGATGCTGCTGCCCCCGGCGCGGCCGAACGCACGCGTGGTGAGTAATGCCATGTTCGATCAAAACGAGAGCTTCAGTTCCGCGCGGGGGTTGTCGAGCGGCGTTTGGCAATGGGGCCAGTTCCTGGACCACGACATCGATCTCTCGCCGGGCAACGAAACCGAACATCACATGATTATTACTCCCGTCGACGATCCCGACGGCATGGCAATGATCCCCATGACGCGGTCCGCCGTTTCGAGCGGTAGCGGCTCGCTAAGGGAGCAAACCAATGCCATTACCAGCTACATCGACGGCTCGAACGTGTACGGATCCGATTCCACGCGGGCCCATGCGTTGCGGTCCGGCCACGGTGGGCGAATGCTCACATCGGCTGGTAACCTGCTGCCGACCAGCGATATGCCGGGGCTCGATACGGTGTTCATGGATGGCGGCGGCAATCCGTCCACCATGTTCGTCGCTGGCGACATCCGTGCTAACGAGCAGTTGGGACTGACGGCCATGCACACGTTGTTCGTCCGCGAGCACAACCGCGTTGCCGACTTGCTCGCCGCATCTTACGATCCGGTGGCCAACGATGAGCTTATTTTCCATAAAGCCAGATCAATCGTGGGAGCGGAGATTCAAGCGATCACCTACAACGAGTTTCTGCCTATGCTGTTGGGCACGTTCGCACCGAGCGCCGCCGACTACAACTACGATCCGAACGTCAATGCAGGCATTGCCAATGAGTTCTCCACAGCCCTGTTTCGAGTTGGGCATACCATGCTCAACGAGAATCTACTGCTCGCTAGCGAGCAAGGCGATGTGGTAGGACAAATTGCGTTGCGCGATGCGTTCTTCACGGGTTCGAGCATGCTATCCGATTCGCCGGAACTCGTGGACAAACTCCTCATGGGGCTGGCCACCCAAACGGCGCAGGAAATCGATACGCAACTTGTGGACGATGTCCGAAACTTTCTGTTTGCACCCCACGTAGGGATGGGTTTCGATCTCGCAGCGCTCAACATCGAGCGGGGACGCGACCACGGATTGCCCGATTACAATGCCATGCGATCGGCCTACGACTCGTTGATGGTAGACGTAGAAGGATTTGATGCCGTCGACCTTACCGCGGCTGCGTCGTTTGCCGATTTGGACACGGACGCTGGCACGATTGCCGTGCTTGAGACCTTGTACGACAGTGTCGACAACATCGACCCCTGGGTCATGGCTCTCGCCGAAAATCATGTGGATGGCACGAGCGTTGGTTCGCTGATTCTCGCCGGCTTGGTAGATCAATTCTCCCGACTTCGTGACGGCGATGCCCATTTCTTCATGGGGAACGATTATCTCTGGAGCGACGAAGTGGCTGGCATCGTCGATTTCGACGACCTCCAACTGATGGATATCGTGGCTTGGAATACGGACATGAAGAACTCGCCCATGGACTTCTTCAATGCCGTTGCAGTTCCCGAGCCTGGGGCGCTCGCCCTACTCGTTGTGGGAATCGCTGGCTGGGCTGTCTGCCGACGGTAGCGCCAAATCGACGTAAACCATCCGGTGGTCGGTTGCCCGTACAGCATTGCTGCCGGGTTCTCCCGGCTTAGGCCAAAACACCCCGGAATCAACTACCCGCAAGTCGCGGGAGGGAAGCACGTAGTCGACGCGCAGATTCCCGTGCCCGTCGCCACTAAAGTCGGCCGTGTCGTGTCGCGGATCGCCTTGATGTGTGGCATTCAGATCCGGTCGCTCTTGCGATGCATGGTGCCCGCCATCGCTTGCGGGAGCGAAGGTTGCATTCACATTGGGGTGGTCGAGCAGTTGTGCGATATTCGCACCTGCGGCGGCCCCGTCCCTCGGGTCGGCATTGAGGTCGCCCAAGACAACGAACGACTCGCTACCAACAAGTCCACCGCGTCCGCCGCGGTCGTCCACCAAGTAGGCATGCTTCCCGGGAGTCACGTAGTCGGCCCAAAGTCGAATCTCATCATGATTGCGCAGGCCGTTGCGATTTTCTGCCCCATCGAACACGGGCGGCGTTGGGTGCGCGCACAACATGTGCAGTACTTGCTTCTGTCCGTCGACGGATACGTGAATGGGCACATCCCAATGGCTCTTCGACGACAAGCGAAACACCTTTAGCACTTCGTCCGGGTAATAAGACTCGCCCGTCTTGGGATGGATCGGTAGTTTGCCGCCAGGCATGTCGCTCCATAGGAAGGTTTGAAACGTGCGAACGTCGTCGCGCCCAATGGGGAACCGCGAAAGTACGTACATTCCGTACTGCCCCGGAAAGCGACCAAAGCCGAGCGCATCACCTGGGCCATCCTTGCGGCCGTCGTTGTCGAAGTCCAAGTTGCTCGCTACGCCAGTATTCACTGGGGCCAAGTAGCTGTAGAGATAATCGATTGGCCTTAATCCCGCTTGCGACTTGCCGAGGTACTGGGTGCGGAACAATTCTGCAGCCTTGCCGTCCGCGGCGTAGTCGAACTCGTTGAGCAGCAGAATGTCTGGCCGCACCCGCTGGACCACCTCGGCGATGGCCCGGCCGCGTGGATTGCCGCGTTGCAAATCGTCCTGCAACTGCCCGTGCCGTTGGCGATAGAGCGAAACGTTGTACGTCGCCACTCGGACGGTAGGCCGGATTGAAGTGTTGTTAGGGCGCTCGCCACCGGAAGTCCCTGCCGAGGCGCACGCGATGAGCGCCGCGGACGACAACACGAGAAAGCAATGGATTCGCACGGCGACTTTCGCGGGGCCTGGAAGAATCGGCTTGAGTTTACGGACTGGGCGCATTGTACCACCGAGAAACTGCGGGTGGTGGTACCGTGTGAGGCGATTAAATCCGAATTTTGCATCGCGAATCTTAACATTTGTAGTTCGGCCGGTTAGAATGTGGCCCAAAGGGCGGCCCGCCCGCCCGCTCGTGTACCTAAGTTCGTTTCGGGAGCCGCCAGCGAATGTCGATGACCTCCAGTCAACCCTCCAGCATCGCCTCGGGCGTTTTTGAAGTTCAGCACCCGCTCATCGAGTGCCACCTGACGAGACTGCGGGACTCGACGACGAGTCCATCCGAGTTTCGTAGCCACGTCCGCCGCTTGGCGACGCTATTGGCTTACGAAGCGACGCAGGACCTATCGGTCGAATCGACGAGGGTTAAGACGCCTCTCAAGACGACCGCTGGCAGTCAACTCGCGCAGCGGATCGGGCTGATTCCGATCCTCCGCGCCGGGCTCGGGATGGTCGATCCCGTGCTCGATCTGATTCCGTCAGCAGAAGTCTGGCACTTGGGACTCTATCGCGACGAAGACACGGCCCAACCCGTCGAATACTATAGCAAGCTTCCGCCTGGTCGTCCGGTCGATGTAGCGTTGGTCGTTGATCCCATGCTTGCCACCGGCGGATCGATGCTCGCGGCGCTCGAGACGCTACGGGCCTGGGGAGTTGGGCAGCTCAAGTTGCTCTCCATCATCGCTTCGGAGGAAGGGATTAAGAACGTGGAGACCGAATTCCCCGAGGCGCAGGTGTACGTCTGTAAGATCGATCCCGAATTGAACGACGCCAAGTTCATCGTACCGGGATTGGGCGATGCCGGCGATCGCATCTTTAACACGCTCGGTTGAACGTGGCGGACGAAGGTTGACAGCCCTTCGCCGCACGGCGCGAGCCAGATAGTTGCGACTTCCGATCCCCCGTGGCCGACCTGCCTGATCTGAACATCGACCCTTGAGTACCGCCTCGCCATGGAACGCTATGTTAGTTTACTTGGTATCGTCGTATTCATCGGCATCGCATGGTTAATGAGTTCGCATAAGCGGCACTTCCCCTGGCGGGTGGTTGCTTGTGGCGTGTTCTTGCAGTTTACGCTGGCCGTGCTCATCATGTCGGACGGCGGCCGCTACGTCTTCGAGGGCGTGAATCAGGTATTCAATGCGCTCATCAGCTGCGTCGACGCCGGCACAAAGTTCGTGTTCGGCGATGGCTTCGAAGAGCACCTTATTGCGTTCAAGATTCTACCTACGATCATCTTCTTTTCCGCATTCATGTCGATTTTCTACTATTTCGGCATCGTGCAAAAAATTGTCGGTGTCATGGCCTGGATCATGCAGAAGACACTCGGCACCTCGGGTGCCGAAACATTATCCGCCGCGGCGAATGTGTTCGTTGGCCAGACCGAAGCCCCGTTGGTCATCCGCCCCTACATCAGTTCGATGACCACCTCGGAACTCAACGCCGTGATGGTGGGTGGATTCGCGACGATGGCCGGAGGCGTACTGGGCGGACTTGCAAGTATGGGCTTCAACGCCGGCGACTTGCTTGCGGCGTCCGTCATCTCGGCACCAGGGGCGCTGATGTTGGCCAAAGTGATGCAGCCTGAACTCGATGAGCCTAAGACACGTGGCAGCGTCAAAGTCGACGTCACCGACGACAGCGCCAATGTACTGGAGGCCATCGCCCACGGCACGATCGGCGGCCTGCAGCTTGCCTTAAACGTGGGCGCCATGCTCATTGTATTTCTGGCACTGATCGCGGTGGTGAATGTCGTGCTGGGCAGCGCCAGCGAAGGCTACTGGTGGCTCGCCGGCAAGCTTGGCGCGATGGAGATCCCCGCCGAACGTACCGCCTGGTCGCTCGAAGGCATTCTTGGCATGCTATTCCGGCCGATCGCGTGGTTGATTGGCATCGAGTGGGCCGACACTTCCCATGCGGGGGAGCTGCTAGGGCTGAAGATGGGAACCAACGAGTTCGTGGCCTATTTGCGATTGGACCAATGGGCTTCCCCGGACAGCGCCGTGCAGATTACCGAGCGAACCAGGTATCTCATGACCTACGCCCTGTGTGGGTTCGCCAATTTTTCGTCCATTGGTATCCAGCTCGGTGGCATTGGAGGCATCGCTCCAGATCGCCGGAGCGATCTGGCGCGGCTCGGACTGCGTGCGATGATTGGCGGCACGCTCACCTCTTTTCTGACCGCCGCGATCGCCAGTTTGCTATACACCACTCCCAACTAACCGAGGGCAGAAGGTCGGATTCGCCGCGGCTACTGCCTGCTGAGTAATCAATCGCTTATACTCATTGCATCCAATCGTCCACAGATTCCCCATCGGAAACCCATGAAAACCCTCTATACTCGCGAACAATTGCACGATGGCGTGTCCGCGATGGCCAAGGAAATCACGGATTGCTATCAAGATCGCCATCTCACGATCGTTGGCGTTCTTACCGGAAGCTTAGTGCTCGTGGCGGACTTGATTCGCCTACTGGAACTTCCGATGCGCGTTGGCGTGGTCGCGGCCAGTAGCTATCGTGGTGCCACGACCACGCGCGGCGAGCTATCGATCAATGATGAATTGATGCTCGATATTCGGGGCCGCGACGTGCTGCTGGTGGACGACATTTTCGATACAGGACATACACTCGTTAAGGTGATGGCGAAGATGCGCGAGTACGAGCCCACTTCGCTCCGCTCGGCGGTGCTGCTCCGCAAGCACGGGCGGCAAGAAGTCGACGCCACTCCCGACTTTGTCGCGTTCGACATCCCCGACGAATTTGTGGTGGGTTACGGATTGGATTACGAAGACATGTATCGCAATCTGCCTTTTCTCGGAGCGCTCGAAGACGACGACCTCGCCGCCCACGCGAAGCATGCAAGCGAGCAACTGGCCTAGACGAGCAACTAGCCAGAACTAGGTGCGTTGCGAATTGGTGCTGCGGTGCCTTTGCACGCCGTTTCCCTTCCATCACTTTTCCAGGTACAACGCACCGTGATTGAACGCAACGCGCGCATCGGACTGTGGCTGTGCGGACTCTATGTCCTGTTGTACGGTGGCTTCGTACTCCTCAATGCCTTTTCTCCATCGACCATGGAGTTGACACCCCTGCTGGGAGTGAACCTTGCCATTTGGTACGGCTTCGGGCTGATTGTGGCTGCCATCGTATTATCGCTGGTGTACGGAATGCTATGCCGTACGAAGCGCACCACGGAATCGAAGCGACAAGGATCACGAGAATGATCTATGAGTTTTCGTGGCTCGCGGTCAGCATCTTTGCCCTGTTTGTGGCCATAACGCTTGGCATCAGCTTCTACATGGGCCGCAAGGCGCAGTCGTCGCAGGGCTATTTTGCCGCCCACGGGCAGATTCCCTGGTTTGTGAACGGCATCGCGTTCGCTGGCGATTATTTGTCCGCCGCGTCGTTCCTCGGCATCTGCGGGATGATCGCGTTCTACGGCTACGATGGTTTCCTCTATTCGATCGGCTACCTGGCAGGGTGGATTGTTGCCTTGTTTGTGATCGCCGAGCCCATGAAGCGGCTCGGCAAGTTCACTTTCGCCGACGCGCTGGACGCCCGCTTTCAATCGCGCAGCATCCGACTGTCTGCCGGTATCAGTACGCTGGCCGTCAGCGTGTTCTATCTCATTCCGCAAATGGTCGGCGCCGGCGTCCTAGTGCAGCCACTGCTTGGTTTGCCTCACTGGGCGGGCGTGGTGATCGTGGGGGCCGTGGTCATCCTGATTGTGGTGACCGCCGGCATGGTCTCGACCACCTGGGTGCAGTTTCTCAAAGGGGGACTGTTGGTGCTCTTCAGCACGGTACTGGTGGTGCTAATTCTGCAACGCGGGTTTCATGTTCCCGAGGAGCAGTCGCTCGCCTTTAAGACGATTGGCCCGGCCGATGGCGACTGGCCTTCGGCGGCGTTGGAGCTACCCGAGCTGGCGGATTCCCGTGTAATCGACCATGGTGGCACATGGCTTGAACGAGGGCTGATGCATGTGGAGCATCTGGACGCAGGCGAAGTTACCGGCACCAGCATCTGGAGCCGACGCGAAGCGGATGGTCGGTACTTCCTCGATCAAGCGCAAGCCGAATTTGTTATGCCAGATGGCACACGCAAGACCATCGGCGGAACCACCGTGGCGCCGGACGACTCTTCGCCCCTGGTACCGGTTGGGCGACTGTCGAAGTTGCCTGGAGGGGCAAACAAGACCGGCCCGGTAGGTCCCATCGAGTTCTTCAGCACGCTGCAGAAAAGCGATATGGTCCTGTGGGGCAACCAAAAGTTCACCGAACCCGATGGCACGAGCGCCACCGTCTACTTTCAAAAGCCAACACCAGGCAACCGCGTGCTGCGCCCGGGTGAGCATCCACGTTTTATGGGCATTCGGAGCAACAACGCCACGGATAAACTCAATTTTCTGTCGCTCATGCTGGCCCTGTTTTGTGGCACCGCCTCGTTACCTCACATCTTGATTCGCTACTACACGGTGAAAGACGAAGCGGCCGCCCGTAAAAGTACGATCGTCGGCATCGCGAGCATTGGTTTTTTCTATGTGCTGACGCTGTACCTGGGCCTGGGTGCGATGACCAGCGGGTCGATGGACGTCACTAACAGCAATATGGCCGCCCCGCTACTTGCTCGCAGTATGAGCGAAACCTTGTTTGCCATTATTTCGGCCATCGCGTTCACCACCGTACTGGGCACCGTGAGTGGGCTGATTCTGGCTTCGGCGGGGGCGATCTCGCACGACTTGGTCGGCCAGTGGTTCGGCGAGGAACTCACTGGCAACGAGCAAGTTCGCATTGCCAAGATCTCCTCGGTTGCGATCGGCGCACTTGCCATCGCGCTGGGCATCCTGTTCAAGGGCATGAACGTCAGCTATCTCGTTGGTTGGGCGTTCAGCGTGGCGGCTTCGGCCAATCTGCCGGCCTTAGTCATGACGCTTTTCTGGAAACGCGTGACCGCTACCGGCATTTCCACGGCTGTAATTGTCGGCATGGTCAGCTCGCTCGCCTGGATTCTGCTCAGTTCCGACAGCTTCGAACAAATCTATGGCCTGCCCGCATCCGACGCGTGGGTGCCGTTCAGCCAGCCGGGCATCGTGACCATTCCGCTTGGGTTCGCAACGGTGATCGTCGTGTCGCTACTCACGCAACCGAGGCCGGCTGCCCAGGCCTAGCGATGGTCAACTGGTCCATCGTCGCCTAGGCTATTGCCAAACACCCCGTGCCGGTGTTCCAGCAGCGGCAACTTACGCCCAAACTCAAGCCGGAACACAGCACTCGTTGGCTGGAGTAAATCGCAACGATGGGCAAGCGACAAAAAGTCCGCAATCTCGCAATTGTACTCGGCGACCAACTCAACGCCGACGCCGCGCTTTTTGACGATTTCGACAAGGACCAGGACCTGCTGTGGATGGCCGAGGTCGCCGGCGAGGCGACCCACGTCTGGACCCACAAAGCTCGGATTGCGTTGTTCCTTTCGGCGATGCGGCACTACCGCGACGCCCGCCGAGCCGAGGGTTATGCGGTCGACTATCGCGAGCTTGACCGCGGTAGCAAACAAACGCTCGCCGAAGAACTCGCCGATGCCATCCGCCGCAACCAACCTCAACAACTCGTCATGGTGCACGCCGGCGAGTGGCGGGTACAACAGGAAGTTCAACAGGCCGCTGCCGTAGCTGGACTAGAGCTTTGCATTCTGGCAGATCGACATTTCTACACCACGCCTGAGGAATTCGCGGCGCATGCCAAGGGACGCAAGCAACTACGGCTCGAGTACTTCTACCGCGAACTCCGCAAGAAACATGGCGTACTGCTGGACGACGACAACCAACCCATTGGGGGCAGTTGGAACTTCGATTCCGAGAACCGCGGCAGCTTTGGGAAATCGGGTCCTTTGGAGCTGCGCACTCCGCCAAAGTTTCGCGCACGGTCCTACGCGGGAAGTGATCGACCTTGTGGCCCAACGGTTCGAGGCCCACCCGGGGAGCCTCGCACACTTCAACTGGCCCACTACACCGGGGCAGGCGGAGCGAGCGCTGGCGGCATTCGTCGAGCATCGCCTACCCAGTTTTGGTCGGTATCAAGACGCGTTATGGACTGACGAGCCGTTCTTGTATCACTCGCTCCTATCGTCGTCGCTCAATTTGAAGCTGCTCAATCCCGCGCAGGTAGTCCAAGCGGCCGAAGACGCCTACCACGCCGGCCATGCCCCCCTCGCGAGTGTTGAGGGATTTATCCGGCAAATTCTTGGTTGGCGGGAGTACGTTCGCGGCATTTACTGGCACCACATGCCCGAATACGCCGACCGAAACGCGCTGGACGCGAACGCACCGCTGCCCGACTTCTACTGGACGGCCGAGACCGAAATGCAGTGCCTTGCGCAGGCGATCGGCCAAACGCTCAAGCACGGCTACGCCCATCACATTCAGCGGCTGATGGTTACGGGCCTGTTCGCGCTGCTGTTGGGCGTTGAGCCTCGGCAGGTACACGAATGGTACTTGGCGGTCTACGTCGATGCCGTGGAATGGGTCGAGCTACCTAATACGCTCGGCATGTCGCAGTTTGGCGATGGTGGTGTTATGGCCAGCAAGCCGTATTGTGCCAGCGGCAACTACATCAACCGGATGAGCAACTATTGCAGCGGGTGCCAGTACAATCCGGCGAACGCTACTGGCGAAGATGCCTGCCCCTTTACGACGCTCTACTGGGATTTCCTCGACCGAAACAAACGCCGTTTGAAAAGCAATACCCGAATGAAGTTGCAGTTAGCCAACTTGGTGAGAAAATCGGACGAAGAGTTGATGCAAATCCGAAGTAAAGCGCAGCAGTTACGCGAAGGCTGGGCCTAGCACGTCTTGTGCATTTTGCCGCGCCGATTGCGATGCGTGGATTGGAATCCTGCTTGCCTCTCAAAGTAATCGACGGCGGCCTTCAAGTCCGCCAGCAGCATGTCCGCCAAGTCGCGGCTGAAGCCCTCCCGCACGCAAACGCGCATGACGGCCAAATCCTCGACTTTTGGGGGCATCGTGTAGGCCGGAACTTGCCAGCCATGTTCCCGCAACTTCTCGGACAGGTCGAACACCGTATAGCTGCCAGGCTGCTTGAGGTGGAATGCAAAGACGGGAATCGTGTCGCCACGGCTGATTAGCTCAAACGGCCCCAGCTTCGCAATCTCGCCCGATAAGTAGACCGCCGTGTCCCGCATTTGTGTCATCACCTTGGTGTAACCGTCGCGTCCCAACCGGAGGAAATTGTAATACTGGCCGACAATTTGATTGCCGGGTCGAGAAAAGTTGAGCGTAAAGGTTGGCATGTCGCCGCCAAGGTAGTTGACGTGGAACACCAAATCCTCTGGCAACTCCTCGTGCGACCGCCAGACGACCCAGCCGACACCAGGGTAAACCAAGCCGTACTTGTGGCCCGAGACATTAATCGACTTAACCAGTGGGAGCCGGAAGTCCCACTTGAGTTCGGGATGCAAGAATGGCGCAACAAAGCCGCCACTCGCGGCGTCGACATGCATCGGTATCTCGTACCCAGTCTTCGCGTTGTATTCCACCAGCGCCTCGTGGATGGCCTCCACAGGCTCGAACGCTCCGGTGTAGGTCACGCCGAGAATGGGCACCACGCAGATGGTATTTTCGTCAACCGCTTCCAGTACTTTCGCGGGCGTGATCTCGTACTGGCCAGGCTCCATTTCGATGTAGCGCGGCTCCACCTCCCAGTACCGGGCGAACTTTTCCCAAACGACTTGAACGTTGTTACCCATCACGATGTTCGGCTTATCGGTCGGTTTGCCTTGGGCCTGCATGCGATTGCGCCACCGCCATTTGAATGCCATCCCCGCCAACATCACCGCCTCCGACGACCCAATGGCCGAGGCGCCCACGCCGGTGTCGGGCGCGTGAAACAGCCGTGACACAATGTTCACGCAGCGCTCCTCTACGTTGCGCAGTAAACGGGTACTCGTCCTTGTCAATCATGTTCTTGTCGAACGTCTCTGCCATGAGCCGCTCGGCTTGGGGCTCCATCCATGTGGTAACGAATGTCGCCAGATTGAGCCGCGCGTTGCCATCGAGCATCAACTCGTCGTGGATCAGGCTGTAGGCCGTGTCGGGATCGAGCTCCCCCTGCGGCAGTTCGAACTTGGGAATCGGTTGGTCCATCGCGCGACGTCCGTAGACCGGGACGAGGTTCTCGTCCTGGTCGGCGGCACGAATGTGTTTCTGCTTATGCAACATGCGTTGTTTCCCTTCCGCGGACAATCAGCGATCGTTACAACTTTACTGTCGAGGGCCTATTGTTGCATCTAGGCACACGCGTAGGCTACCCCTAAGGAACCATTGGCAACCGATCGGCTCGAAACTGGTTAGGAAAGTGGGAATGGCTGCACTCCACCTCATGGAGCAACAGGGAGCGTGGCCATTTATCACGCGGCGCGTGTTTCGCACGTCGGCTGGTGGCGCGCATGTTTGGAGTTCGCGCATTTTTCGCAAAGGCTTGCACCTCAATGTTCCGCACCAGGCGGAAGACTTCTTTGCAGCGACGCCGCATTGCCGATGGTCGCCACGTCGCTGGAACTGCTTGATTGCCGCCGGCTTTGCGGTAGGCGCCTTGTTGTTCGCAATTGCGAGTGGTCTGAGTTTGGCGCCGGCGGTGGCGGAGTACTGGGCACTGAATACAGCAGAAATCAACGTGCTGTTCTTCGCCGGGTCGATCCCCTTCACGGCAGCCGCAACCATGCAGTTTTGTCAGGCATGCAACCCAACAACCTTAGCGAACGAAGAGACGGCATCGCCGGTGCGGCGAACTTGGTTCGCTTGGCGGCCACACGATGTCGGCTGGCTCAGTTGCTTTTCGCAATGGGTCGGCACGTTGCTTTTCAATATTAGTACGTTGAACGCCATGCTGCCGACGCTCAACTGGCTACAGCAGGACTTCGGCGTCTGGATTCCCAATTTCCTCGGCTCTATCCTGTTTCTTACTTCCGGATATCTAGCATTCATCGAAGCCTGTCATGCGTATTGGCAGTGGCGGCCACAGAGCATTACGTGGTGGGTGGTGCTCACGAACCTGCTGGGGTGCGTCGGCTTCATGGTCGCCGCCGTGTTCGCATTCGTGCCGTCCATACCCGTAAGTAGCGATGGCGCTGTGCTCAGCGCTGCCTTTACGTTGCAAGGCGCGGTGTGTTTTCTAGTTGGTGCACAGCTCATGCTGCTCGAAGCGTATGTGCCTCACACCGCCTTGTGCTTCGACAACGCCTGAATTCGGAGTGCTGTCTGCCAGAATCAGTTGCTTGAAAATAACTGCTGCCAGATGACGCCTCGTCCTTTTTGGCAACGACGAAGCATTGCGCAGAGCACCATCGCAAAGAGTGCTGCCGCCGCGGCACCTTACGGCCGGGGGGTGTCAAGCGCGTATCGGGTGTTCTTCCCTACCTGCCAACGACCAAAGTGCCCGTAGTTTTTGTCAGCTCCCCGAACGCCTGCGAAAGCCGCTTGAGCATCGGGCCTCCTTCGCCCGAACCGATGACGTTGCCGTCCACCGATGTGACGGCTGCCAGTTCGCCCATGGTGCCGGTGCAGAACATCTCGTTGGCGCGATACACCTCGGCCAGCGATAAATCGCGCACCTCGTAGGCAATGGCTAGCTGCTCGCACAACTCTAGCACCACCGACCGCGTGATTCCTTCGGGGCAGGCGGCCGTGGTGGACGTTATCACCCGCCCGCCCTCGACGATAAATACGTGCGTCGCGTTCGTTTCGGCGACAAAGCCACGCCCGTCGAGCATTAGGGCGTCGTCCGCTCCGGCGGTCGTGGCCTGGATCTTGGCCAGAATGCTGTTGAGCAAGTTGTTGTGGTGAATCTTGGGGTCGAGTACATCGGGCCCCGGGCGGCGGTACGAACTCGACAGCAGCTTGATACCAGTCTTGTCGTAAACGGGACGCTTGAACTCGGCAAGCACGATCAGTGTGGGCCCCGACTGGTTGAGTCGTGGATCCATACCGCTGGTAATTTTCACCCCCCGCGTGAGCGTCAATCGAACATGCACCTCATCGCGCATATGATTGGCTGCGAGAGTCCGTTTTATTTCCTTGACGATGTGGTCCCGCGTCGGCACCTCGGCAAAGGCCAGTACCTTGGCCGAGTGCAACAACCGCTCGATGTGTTCCTCCAGGCGAAAGATGCGGCCTTCGTACAGCCGTAGCCCTTCCCACACGGCATCGCCTCCCTGCACTACCGAGTCAAACGGGCTGATGCCCGCCGTGTCGCGATGCTGGAGCTCGCCATTGATGTTGATGAGAAGGTCGCGATTTCGTTCGTCAAACTGTTGCAGCATGGGTCATGTTTCGAAGTTAAGTCTTGACAATCCGCGATCACGCCGACTCCGCCAGCCCAATCTTGTGCGCGGCGAGTCGGTCGTACAGCTGCTGGCACTCCGCCAGCAAGTCATCCTGCTCGGCTGGCACGTCGCCCATTTTCGGACGATACCCACCAAAGCCGGTTGTCTCCATCACGTTGCCGTACCAGTGCCGTCCCCAAATACCGTCCGTCTCGTGCAAGCCCGTTCTCCAGACCAGCATGTCGCTGGTGTAGGCAATGTCGGTCCGGTTGCAAAGCTTCTCGAGCATGCCATGGGGATCGAGCAAAACATCGCGGGCGTCGAGTACCGCAGGGGTGGTGCCCGTCCGCTCGCGCTGCCGCTCAAATAGTTCGATCTGCCGCGGTAGTCCCGTTTCCTGGAGCGTGGGGTTGGGCAGAAACTGCAGCAGCGAGATCAACATCTCCCGCGGCTCGCGGATAAGGAAGACGTTGGTGAGATGGTCCGTCCAATCGATGTCGATGTGCGGCAGCAGATGATGCGCCATCTGCTTCTGGTAGAAAATCGTCTTGCTCTCGGGTAGCGGGCCGGTCAGCCACGCGACCACGCGCCGCCAGTCTGTCTCATGATGGGCGATCACTTCTTCGTACTCGGGATGGTGCGTGTAGGCCGTATGCTGCAGGTAGTGCGCGTAGAACGGCTCGTCGCATACGATGGTGTCCGAGCGATTTCCCCACGCCCGCATCATGGCCGTCGAAATGTTCCGCGGCCCCGACCACATCGCAATCCGGCGAATGTTGGACATTGAATGCACTAGAAATGAGAGGGAGAAATGCGATGCCTGATCGCGTCATCTCCTACAGTCTAGCGTCACGTCGGTCGCACTTCCAGCTGCCGACCAGTCCGCGATTACGAGCGCTAGGACATCGCGCGGGACGTCGGTCGCGAAGCGAATGCACGGCAGGCTCTATGCTCCCACAGCAGCCGCGGCAAAGTCGTCCACCAAGCGTAAGAGCACTTGCCGCGTGATGTCGAACGCTTCGGCCTCGCGTCTGACGGCTTTCGCCTTGGTATACCGCTTGAGTGAGATCGCCCCGGCAGTGACCAGCACTTCGTAGTAGCTGGTCGCGTTTTCGGCGCGGTGCGGCGGCATGCTCCGCATTTGAATCGTGCACGCCTCGTCGTCGACTTCGATCGGCGCGATCGCCTCCAGCAAGTAACCTACACGGGAGGCCAGGTCGTCCGCAATCTCGCGGAGCTTCTCGGCAGCCAGGCCCACCAGCGATATCGACTTTACCTCCAACCGCTGGACCGACACGCCCAGGCTGTCGACGGCCGTTAAATCGCACACGACCTCAGCGTCGCCCTCCTGCGCAGCCAAACTCACGGGCCCCGTGCCGGAAGCCGTGAGTTGTAGTTCGAGTTGATTGGATAGCGACATGCGATTAAGCCGTAGTGAACAATGAACAATGAACAATGAAGAGTTGGACCGCAGGATTGGTCATTGGTCATGCTGCGTTGGGCATTCTCCTAATGCGGTACTTCAAAATCTTCCATTTCGTCCACCTCGTCGCGCCAGTCGATATCGTGGTCCGAGCCATCGAACGAGAGGACCACTTGCCGCTCTTCGAGCACCGTTTCGATGTGTACGGGGCGGTTCCAGAGCCGTTCGAGATTTTCCAGCGTATCGTTGGCGTACTTCATGTCGAGCTCCACGCCAGCGAAGTGGTGCCTGAGGTACAGTTCGCCTCGATTGCGATAGTTACCGTCTTCGACCACGATCTTAGGCCGGCCCATGTTCGTCAGGCTGCCGAGGAGTTGCTGCTTGACCTTCGGAAACTCTCGGCTTTCGATTTCGTAGTACTCGGTATTCTCGTTGTAGCCGAAGCGAAATAGCTTGTGCTCGCGAACAAAGTCGAGCGTGAGGAATTCGTCGATAAACGTCAGGTCGTTGTGTACCTTGCGGACTTCGAAAATTTTCGCGCGGCCCTGACCGAGTTGCGTGTCCCATTGCCGGCGGGTGACGTAATCGTCGCACTCTTCGTACTCCTTGCCAAACGCACCGCGGTTCCAGCGATCTTCGATGTCGCGAAACAGCTCGATGCCCACTTTGTAAGGATTCAGTTTCGTTGGGCTCGAGGCGAGCGTGCCGCTATGGTGGTCGCAGTAATTGACGACATCGCCGGGCGTCGAGGCCCTGGCGGGTCATGATCGTCGAATGCCAGTAGCTGGCCCAACCTTCGTTCATGATCTTCGTCTGCCCCTGCGGGGCGAAGTAATACGCTTCGTCGCGGAGGATGGTCAACACGTCCGTTTGCCATGCATTGAGCGGGGCATGCTCGAGCAGGAACAGCATGACGTCCCGTTCCGGATGTTCGGGGAATCGCCGCGTTGCGGCTGGCTGGTCGTCGTCCTCAAGCTCGTCGGCAGGTGTGGCACGGTGTTGTGGATTAATGAATGCGTCCATGTAGTCCTTGGCGGGGAACTGTCCGGTCCTTCTTGCTCTCAGGCTCCTTCGGTTGCTCGCCAAATTGGTACCGGCTGCGATCGGCACGACGCTTGATGAAGGGCGAATGGATGTCGATCAGGTCGTCGATCGATCAGGCAGGCATCGATAAACTCTTCGACCTCATCGACGCCGACTTCGTCCATGTAACGACGGATGCGAGTGCCGTGGTTGGCCATCTCGTCCATCATTTTGCGATTGGTCTTGCTGAACCAATAGTTATTCTTAAAGAAATCGCAGTGCCCATAGACATGGGCCATCACCAGCTTTTGATCCACTAAACCGTTCGACCGCATCAAGTAGGCGTAGCACGGGTCGTTGTTGATGACCATTTCGTAGATCTTTTGCAGCCGTAGTGATAGCCCTTGGCGAGCGGCTCGTACTCCATGCCAAACCGCCAGTGAGGATACCGCACCGGGAATCCACCCCGTGCGGCAATGGCATTCAACTGGTCGGCGTCGATGAGTTCGAAGATCGTGGGGAAGAAATCGAGCCCATAATTGCGGGCATGAGTCTCCATGACTACTTGTTGCTCGGCAAGTTCCGGCGGCAGGTTGCTGTTGGGCGTGGACATTATTTCTTCTCGTTGGCGTACGGTTAAGCCGCAAGCGGCCGCTTGCGGCTTAGCCGATCGTCATCTTTATCGCCCGGTTCCAAGAAAGACCTTGATCGAATCGTAAATTGCGTCTTTATCTTCCATTTCGGCAGTCACCAGGGTGTCGAATTTGTCGCCAAATCGGCCTTCCAGGTGGCCCAGGAACTCACCACTGCCGTAGGGGCTTTCGACCTGTCCGTAGCAGAAGAGGTTTACGTGCGGCAGGATCTTCTCTTTGAGAATGTCGAATGCCCGTTCGTTGTCTTCGCCCCAGTTGTCGCCATCGGAGAACTGGAAACAGTACATGTTCCACTCTGCGGGGGGAAGTTCGCTTTCCATCAGCTTCGCACACACTTTATAGGCGCTGAACTGATTCGCGTGCCGCCACTTTCGCGCGTGTGATAGAACGTCTGCTCGTCGACTTCTTTGGCCACCGCGTCGTGAATGATGTAGCGTGTTTCGATGCCGCCATACTGGCTAGCGAGCCAGGTGTCGATCCAAAACGCCTCAGTGCGGACGATGTGCTTTTGCTCGTCGGTCATCGAGCCCGAAACGTCCATCATGTAAATCACGGCCGCGTTGACTTGCGGCTTGTCGATGGTGGTCCAACTGCGGTACTGCTTGTCGCCTTGAACCGGCGTTACCTGCGGCTGGGCCGGCTCATAGCTGCCGGTGGAGATCTGCCGCTTGAGCGCCTTGAGGTAGGTTCGCTTGAAGTGCCGCAGCGATTCGGGGCCGGTCTGAGCGGATGCTGTTGTACTTGGCCTTTTCTTGCGATGATCGACGCGTTCCCCTTGGGCTCGATGTGGGGCAGTTCCAGTTCGTCGCCCAAGATGTCGGCCAGCTCTTCGAGCGTGATCTCGACTTCCATCAAGTGCCCGTCGCCGGGATCACTACCGGCCTCGCCCGCACCACCAGGCCGCTGCTGGCCCCCCTTGCCAACGGGTGTTCCATTTTCGCCATCCCCCTGCCCTACCCCGCCGTTGCCGTTGTCGCCAAACCGAAACCGGGGCACGTCGAGTTGCGGCACGGGGATGCTCACGAGCTCCTTGTCCTTCCGGCCGATCATTTCTCCATGCGAGATGTACTTTCGCAAATTGTCGCGGACTTTCCCCCGCACAATTTGCCGAAAGCGTCGCTGATCACGTTCTATTTTCAGAGCCATAACGAATAACGGTGAACAATGAGCGATAATTTAGTGGCAGTAAGGCTAAGCGATGCACTCATCGTCCATCGCTAATATTCAATCGCTAGTGACTACTCCTGCTTCGTATCCCCACGCGCGAAGATGCTCGCCACGTAGTTCAGTACATCCGTGGCGCTCTCGTCGTCGTAGCCGTAGTTGCGAATCAGGCGATCCTTGACCACGTCGATCTTCTTCTGCGTGTCGGCGTCGACGACGTTCGAAACCAGGCTCGTGAGTTTGATCGAGTCTTTCTGGTCCTCGAATAGCTTGAGCTCCAAGGCCTTGTACAGCCGCTCGTTCGTCTTGTAGTCGAATTTCTTGCCGTCGATCGACAAGGCGCCGATGTAGTTCATGATCTCGCGGCGGAAGTCGTCCTTGCGGCTGTCGGGGATGTCGATCTTCTCTTCGATCGACCGCATCAGCCGTTCGTCCGGTTCTTCGTATTGCCCGGTGAAGGGGTTCTTGACCTTTTCCTTCTGCGTGTAGGCCTTCACGTTGTCGATGTAGTTGCCGCACAGCCGCATCAGGGCATCTTCGTCGGCCGCGATGGCGCGTTGCACTTCGTTCTTCACAATGTTTTCGTACTCCTCCTTGACCACCGCCAATAGCTCGCGATATTCCTGCTTCGTTTCTTCGTTGTTGATCAGGCTATGGTGCTTCAGGCCGACTTCCAGTTCGTTGAGCACCATGAA
This sequence comes from Lacipirellulaceae bacterium, assembly GCA_963753855.1. GTDB lineage: Bacteria > Planctomycetota > Planctomycetia > Pirellulales > Lacipirellulaceae > Aeoliella. The sequence continues at coordinate 425,037 of CAVWDV010000001.1, forward strand.
CGGATTGATGCTCTTGGCGTCGGGATGGGCAACCAGGGCGTTGGAAATCTTGTCCTGCACGTAGCGCGGACGAGATGCCCAACATGCCTTCGTTGACGGCCTGATCGCGGAGTTCCGTGATGTTCTCCTCCGTAAACCCGGGCAGCGTCTTGCCGTTGTAGAGCTTGAGCTTCTGCAGCCGCGTGAGTCCGGCGTGCTTCGGCTCCTCCAGCCGGGTCAGCAGTGCCCACATCGCCGCCATTTCGATGGTGTGCGGCGCGATGTGTTTGCCTTTGACGGTCTCGTTGTTGTAATCCTTCTCGTAGATCTTGATTTCGTTGTCCAGCGTCGTGACGTACGGAATGTCGATTTTGACCGTGCGGTCGCGGAGCGCTTCCATGAACTCGTTGTTCTGCAGCCGGCGATACTCCGGTTCGTTCGTGTGGCCGATGATCACCTCGTCGATATCGGTTTGGGCGAACTTTTTCGGCTTGATGCGGTGTTCCTGGCTGGCGCCCAAGCAGGTCGTACAGGAACGCCACGTCGAGCTTGAGCACTTCCACGAACTCGATGATGCCGCGGTTGGCGATATTGAACTCGCCGTCGAAGTTGAACGCCCGCGGGTCGCTGTCGCTGCCGTACTCGCGCGATTTTGCGATAGTTGATGTCGCCCGTCAGTTCGGTGGCATCCTGGTTTTTCTCGTCTTTCGGCTGGAACGTGCCGATGCCAACGCGATCTTTTTCGCTCAAGATGAGCCGTTTCACGCGGACATCCTGGATGACGCGCGTCCAGTCGCCGTCGTATTTCTTGAGCCGTTGCTGATACATGAACCGGCAAAACGGATCGAGTTCGCCGCTGATCTTCACGCGATAAGCCTCCTTGCCGCCAGCATCCGCCGCTGGCCCGGCATTGAGTTCGTCCTCGACCTCTTCCCGGAAACGATGCGGGATCAGGTGCAACGGCTCTTCGTTCATCGGGCACCAGTCAATGGCATCCGGGTTGTCGGGCTCCTCTTCGCTTACCCAGCCAAGCGTATAAAGCGCCCCGTCGTCGGTGGCCGAGTACCGCTCCAGCCCTGCTTTAGCAGTCGGGCAATGGTGCTCTTGCTGCTTCCCACCGGGCCGTGCAGTAGCAGCACCCGGCGTTCGATGCCGTAACCATGGGCCGCACTTTTGAAGGCGTTGACGAGGTGATGCGAGCGAGGCTCCGCAGGCCGAAGACGGCGTCTTTGCCGCCGTTATGCGGGTCGTCGAAGAACCGGTAGTGACTGTTCTCTTCTCGCGGCCCGACTCGTACGACCTCCACGCCATACGAGAGGATCATGTCGTACAGCCGCTGGTACGCGGTGCGCGTGACCATCGGGTTCTCGCGGACGATGTCGAGATATTCCTCGAACGTGCCGACCCAGTTCTTGCGCCGAAACTGGTCGCGATCCTGACGCTCGGCGACCAGATCGATAATCTTGCGTCCTTCGCTCATCGCTCGTACTCCGAAAAATATGACGGCTTGCCAAGTGGCGAGCCTGGGATCTTCATGATTTCGTTGGTTGCTCGGCGTAAAACGTACTTTGAGTCTTCTGCGCTCGTGTCGCGGGCGTGGGTCATGTCGCCAACTCTTTGCCAAACCGCCAGCATTCCTACGGTTGCACCGGCGTCGCGCTGCAACGCAAGTGCAACCATCGAGCGATTCCCTGGCAGCGCAGTCGTTGCGATGGAGGAAGCAGCGAGCGAAGCCGTGCAGGGGATAGACAGTCGACCCGGCAAGAATGGGCTGCTCGCCGCGAGCACCCGATAGAACCCCGAACCCGCGACTTCGCGAGCCTTCGCGCAGCTCGCTACTTCTATCCACTTAGAAGCGTGCGTGCACGGCGTCTCTTGAAATCGCCTGCCGGAGGCGAGGTTGGCAAAGATCGGCGGAGGGTAGGTGGGGGTGTGTCGGCCGGAGGGTCGTTCGCGGCCGCGACTTGCTGTCTGCTGGTACGTCCATGCCGCAGCAAAATCGCACCTTCTTATCCACCCCAAGTATTGATCGCGAATTCAAGTACGGCAACACCGATATTCGTCGCAATCCGCAGAATGCAGCTTTTGCCGAGAATTCGCACTCCCACCAAATCGATGCAAGCAAGACAGCTTGGAGCAATGCGGGTAGGCGAAACGCGGTGGAAAACGCGTAGCTAACCCCGGGCAGGTGAGAGCCCCGCGGCACGATTTTCGTGCCTTAACCCTCTTTTTTGGGGCTGCCGCCACGGCGGCGACCGCGGCCACCCCGGGTATTGCCGCGCGGATTTCCCCGGCCGCGCGAATTTCGCTTCCGTTCGCCGCGAGCAGCGATGTTCGCGTCGACTACCACGCCAATCGCCTCCTGCCACGCGGGGATGTTCTTGTGCGAAATGCGACGTGCCTGGGTTTCTTCGTCCTCTTCATCGTCCGAGTCCGTTACGGACTCGGGCAACTCGCTGTCGGACACTTTGGCGCTGCTCTCCTCCCCGGAAGCATCGCTCTCGTCACCTTCTTTGCCGCGGCCCCGGCCCCGGCGTCGTCCACGCCGCCGCCGACCGCGCCGCTTTTCGGGTTGCTCCGCGTCGCCAGCGGGAGTGGTCTCGGCATCCTCGGCGGACGTCGCTTCGGCCTCCAAAGTTTCTGTTTCCGTCTCGTCTTCGGCGACGGGCTCCTCCGCCGGCTCGGGCTCCGGGGCGGGCGGGGGAGTAGGAGGCGACTTTTTGCGGCCGCCAAACGGGAACCAGTCGGGCAATGTCAGTCCACCCGCGCTAAAGCCGGATGGTGCAGGCGGCTCGGCAACGGGGGCCGCATCGACTTCCACCTGCTGCTCGGCATCCGTCCATTCTGGTCCTTCATCGATTACCACTTCCGCTACCTCCTCGACGACCTCCACATCCGCTGGTTCTGGAGGCGCTGGCACCACCTTCGGCGGCTTGGCCTTGGGGGCCTTGGGCTTCTCCGCCTGCTTTTCCTCGGTAGCCGCAGGCTCTTCTTTTGCCTCTAAACCAAGTTGACTGGCCAAGTCGCCCCAGCCGCTTGGTTGGCGAGTGGGTGGTTCGTGCTCGACGACGGGGCGAGGCGGCACCGGCACTGCCGCCGGCGGTTGCTTCGGATCGGGTTCCGGTTTGGCCTCAATTCCGAGGCTATCGGTCAACGAAGCCCACGGATCTTGCGGGGTGGACTCCCCCGCATCGGTTGGTTGAGCTTTGGCATCCGCTGATTCGCGATGCTCGTCGTGCGATGAATCCATGCGTGCAAGCTTCTTTGTTTCGAAAGAAATGTAGCCGATTTTGCGGCAATGAATGGTGCGGCGATGTAGGGTGCGGCAATGTTCGGTAAGCAGCGAGCGTTGATGCCCGCCTGGGCCGCGGACTTCTCACGCGGCTCAATGCCTCTCAGTATAAGAACTTACGGCCGGTCGCAAAAGGCGACACCGCCGTGGTGCCACGTTGGCCGCCCGAGCTCGGCCGCTTACACTGTGAGAGGCCAGCCAAGGACCAATTGGAGGAAACAGACGCTCGCTTTTCTCCCTAATTTTGCTCCCAGCCCCACCCAAGGGCTCCTTAGCCTTACACGTCTTCCCGCCCAACGCCCGCTAGATGACGAATCTTTCGCCCGTTGCCCAACTTGAAACACTCAACCAGCGGATCGAGCAACTTCGCCACCAGGTTGAGGGGCTCGATCGTCGCGCGAAGGAAAAACGCGTCGAGGCCCGCTCGGCGGCGCGACAGCGGATTTATTTGCAGTCTGCCCGCACTTTCCGCCAACCTGCGGCTATTTACCCGCAGTGGCCGGTGGCTGCAGTGATTGTGGCACCCGCCGCCATCGCACTGGCTGGGTTCATCCTGGCCGACCTGGTCACGGGTGCTTTCGCGTTTCGCGTGCTGGGGCTGCTATTGGGAGCAGCCGGTGGCCTCGTCGCTGCCTGGTCGCTCTTAAATACGCCGGCGGCTAATGTGCTCGACGCAGAACTTGCCGCGGCTCTCGGCCGCCGCGAATTGCTCGACACGGAACTTCGCGAGATTGCGGCGGAACTCGATGGAGCGCAGCAACGGCTTCAGCAAGCCATTACCGATCGGCAGCAACTGGTTGCCTCCGATAAGCTCGAGCGAGCCATGCTGTTGCAGCGACCCTGGAAGGAAATGCGAGGCGACGAGTGGGAAGACTACCTTGTCGAGGTCTGCCGCACGCTGGGTGCCAAAGTCGAACGAACCGGCCGCGTTGGCGATCAGGGAGTCGACCTCATCGTCGAGTTCGGCGAGCGACGGACTGCCGTGCAGGCCAAGGGTTACTACCACACCGTCAATGCCCGCGCCGTGCAAGAAGCGGTCGCGGGGATGGCGCACTACAATTGCAACGCCACGGCCGTCATCATCAACAGCCGCTTTACGAGCGGTGCGCGCGAACTGGCGGCCAGCAACCACTGCCACCTAATTGGCATGGACGAGTTCCCCGGTTTTGTCATGGGCGAGCTAACCCTATGAGCCATGTAGCGCGTGGCTGGGGACGCGTCGTACGGGCCCCCATGCGTGCGTCAGCAAATTGCTGTGGGCTCGCTCCGCTCGACCACCAGCCACCCGACGCAGCCTACTTTCTCAACTCCGGCGGCACCTGTGCCAGGGCCGCATCGCCCAGCACGTACGACTGGCCGATCAACTCGGCGTCGTGATTCACCAGCTCGGGGAAGCGGATGCCTGGCAGTACCTCCACGGCAAAGATCTCCTGCACGCCTTCTTCGAACTTGCAGAAGCCGAGCGTTTGCCCCGTCTCGATGTTCACGATCCATACGCCACATGTCCGTTCCTCGGGTTTTTGCAGACGCTCGACGAGCGGAATGCCACTGAAGACCGCCGACTCGCGAACCTGCGATAAACCGACGAACGCCAGCGGTCCGTGGAAGCAGAGCCCCCGCGTGAAACCGGGGAATTGGGCGACCGTTTCGTATTTGCCGGTGGCGAGGTCAACGGTACCGATCGAGCCCTCGCCGCTTTCGAGCAACCACAAACGCCCGTTGTACCACCGTGGCGAGTGTGGCATCGACAGCCCTCGGGCGACGATCTCCTGCGCGTCGACGTCGATGAGCAGCCCCCCATTCCGCTTGTTTTCGCGCCACCCGCCGGGCGTGGTGGTCTCGCCCAACGCCGTGACGTATTTCACCTTGCCATCGCGGACCGCCAGGCCATTTAAGTGACACGCATCACCCGGCGAACAGGTGCGCGATAAACGGTGGCTGCCACACGGGCTCGAAACTGTTCTGGTCGCTCCGCACCGCGAGGCAGCTAAACGCCGTATTGACGAAGACGAGTTGCTTCTCCACACCGGGGGCACCGGGGGCGGGGACGCCCCGGCTCGCTGTATTTGCGTAGGCCATTTCGTGGATTTGTACATCGCCGGTGCAGTGGCTACGGCGGGGCAGAAAACAGGCGTCGTGCTTGGCTTCCGTGCTCGGATAGTCGTCCGATTTGTCGAGCTTTGCGCACACCGCCGGCACGTTATGGAATTCCCAAATGTCGATGCTGCAGCCCACGGCCAGCCGCCCGCCGTCGATCGCCATCCCCATGGGCTTCACCAGATTGCGAAAGTGCGTATTGAGGACGCCGCCATCGCTGCGAAGCACTACCAGCTTGCCTGCCTGGTAGGTGGTGACTAGCAGCGAAGCCCCAAGTTGAGCCAGGATTTCCGGCACACTGGTGGTGTGCACGCTCCGCAGCGGATCGGGTAAATCGGCAGCGGCCGAACTGGCGGCAGGAGTTGTGTCGCTCATAGCCACCCAGTAAACACGATGGCAAGCGACTTTTCCATGGCCGCGGTTGCGGAAAGCACCTACATCGCTGCCGTGCCGTCACCAGCGACGAAAAATCCACGCGATTCACGCGGAGAATCACAAGCGTAACGTTCTACGAAGCTGGTAGCGAACTTCGCTTGATGAGCATCGCATCGACCCGCGGTACCATCAATGGGTCGATGCGATCGGTGGCGACATGGTACTGCGGGTCTTCCGAGAGGTTCACTTCTACCAAGTCACCGGCCCGGTCCAGCAAGCGGCGGCATTCGGTACTCAGGTGGGTGAGGTGCAGCCGCTTGCCCAGTTGTTCGTAGCGTTCGGCAAGCGAGTTGATCGCTTCCAATCCGGACTGGTCGTAGACTCGCGTGTAGTAGAAATCGATGACCACGTCGGCCGGATCGTCCTTGGGGTCGAACAGGTCTTTGAACGAAGTGGTCGAGGCGAAGAATAGCGGGCCATGGAGTTGGTAAATCTTGCTGCCAAACTCGTTGTGCTGCACGTCAACGCCAATATGCTTGGCGTGTTGCCAGGCGAATACCAACGCCGAGGCCACCACCCCCAGCACGACGGCGGTCGCCAAGTCGTGCATGATGGCCGTGTACCCTGCCACCAACACCATCACAAAGTAGTCGGAGAGAGGTACCTTGCGAGCCATCCGCAGCGATGCCCACTCGAACGTACCGACCACCACCATGAACATGACGCCCACCAGCGCGGCCATGGGAATCATCTCGATCCAGGGTGAGAGGAACAGCACGAACGCGAGCAAGCACAGGGCCGCGACCACGCCGGACAAGCGTCCGCGACCGCCGGAGTTCACGTTGATGAGCGACTGCCCGATCATCGCGCAACCCCCCATTCCACCAAACAGGCCACAAACCATATTGGCCAAGCCCTGGCCAACGCACTCACGGTTGCCGTGACCGCGGGTCTCGGTGATATCGTCCACGAGGGTGAGCGTCATCAGCGATTCGATGAGCCCCACTGCTGCAAGCGTCACCGCGAAGGGCAGGATGATCCACAAGGTCGAGAACGTTAGCGGCGGAAAGGCGTATTCAAGGAAGAACAGGCGCGGCAGGCCCGCCTTCAAACTGACCGACTCGGGCGCGACCTGGGCCATGGTTGCCGCCGCCTCGGCGGTTGTGACCGTGGCGGCGGGCACCGCGGCCCCATGTGCTCGGCTGGTATCCGCCGTGGCAGGCTGCAAGTCGGCAACCGCTTGTGCTTTGGCGTTGGTCATGAGCATGTCGCCCACGGTGAGGACGACACGCTGCTGATTTTCAGCGGCCAGATTAGTGCTAAGCGTATTGTTGAGCGCGAGCGATACCCCGGTCGTAACCAGAATCGCCGCGAGCGACGCCGGCACCGCACGCGTTAGTTTGGGCAACAGCCAAATAATTGCCATGGTCAACGCCACGAGTGCCAGCATGATCCAAAGCGCCGGGCCCCGCATCAGCGCCAGTTGGCCGGTGGCGCTGACGGTGCGAAAACTGCCGAACTGGGCCATCAAAATCACAATAGCCAAGCCGTTTACGAAACCAAGCATCACCGAGTGCGGCACCATGCGGATGAGCATGCCAAGCCTCCCTACACCCACGGCTACCTGGATGATTCCACACAAGATCACCGTCGGAAACAGGTACTCAATGCCATGTATGGCGACCAAGCCGACGATCACCACGGCCATCGCACCGGTTGCCCCCGAGATCATTCCAGGCCGTCCACCACAAATGGCGGTGATCAATCCGATGAAAAACGCCGAGTACAAACCGATCACCGGCGACACGCCGGCAAGAAAGGCGAACGCGACCGCCTCGGGCACGAGGGCCAGGGCAACGGTGATACCGGACAGGATGTCGTTCTTGACGTTTTGCTGCTGAAAGGCAAAGAAGTTGAGCATGAAACTACTTTTTCTATCGACTGGCGACGAACAAACACCTTTGCCCTGGTATTTGTCAGCCAACGGCGGCGGGAACGGTCCGTCCGCACTACCAGGCTCGCTGGCAGCGCCAGGCTCCAAAATACGGTGCAGACGCCCCGCGAAGATGGCCTACGATGTGCGAAGGCCGCTGCGGGGGTGTCGTGTGGCAGTTAAGGCGGGCGGGGATCGAAATACTTCGGGCGGGAGGTCCCTAGGGTAGCACGCCAGCCAAGGGAGAGCAATTGGTTCGCAGTTTACCGCAAGGATCCGCCGACCGCGATGTGGCGTTCGCACATCGGTCGTCGGGAGTCGTCGGGTGGCTTGGGTTGAGGATTACCGAGCCCCCAGTGGTTGATTGGCTTGCGAGCCTGGGGGCTCGCGAGACTCGATCCCAGCCACCCCTTTGCGGGAGTCTTGGCGGTTCCGCTTTTTTCTAGAAACCGAGCCACGAGTTTGATCCAATGGAGGGTTGGCAACTGCTGCCGACCCCCTGATACCGACTATTGTTCTTTGGCAACCGAACGCTTTTTGCAGCTAAAACCGCAGGCCGGCGTTGCCGCTGCGCGCTGTCTGCATTTCGCTCTGCCCCTGGGCAGCGACGAGTCAATCGACACCTGATGATTTATGTGTCGATCTACGCTGCTGCCAGCCGGCGGGTGCGGAGCCGTAACTCTTATCGACGTAACGACTTCGATGGAGGCGGCGAGGCATGAGTAAATCGACAATGAATCGATGTGGGCGAGTGTCGCCGCCGACTTGCTTTATCGCTTTACTGGGCAAGGACCTACGCGAAGTGGTTGATCGACAACTGTCGATCAACTCAGTCCACATTCATCCCTGCGCAGGACGTAGCGGACTGTGCGCCAGCACAAACTTACGTTCGCCAGCGGTGGCAAATTGCACCGTGGCGCGGCGTCCGTGGCCCGCGCCACTGAGCGCGGTGATTTTGCCAGGGCCGAATTCCGGATGAACCACGGTCATGCCGTGGCTAAAGACGTCGGGCGAGACTTTCGCGTGCTTCTTGGTCGTGGCGTTGCCGGCAAGCTCGGCAGCGGTGGTGATGGCCGCTGCTTCGATTCGAATCGCGGGCGCCGGCTTCGCCGGCGGGGGACCATCGGGCAACTCAGGATCGATCGCGAACTCGTCTTCCTCAATCGCGTCGTAGTCGTCGACGAAAAACTCCAGGTCGCTGTTGCGGGCGTCGGTCATCTCCATTTCTTCCCGGGGCATCTCCATCAGGAAACTGCTAGGGATCGCTACGCGTCGCTGGCCACGAAAATCACGGAGCCGGACGTAGCTCATCTGCAACTCCTGCTCGGCGCGGGTGATGCCGACGAACGCGAGCCGACGCTCTTCTTCGAGTTGCTCGAGCTCGTCGCGCGAGCGCTCATGGGGCAGGATGCCGTCTTCGAGCGCCACCAGGTAGACCACGGGAAATTCAAGTCCCTTGGTGGCGTGCAGCGTCATGAGCGTAACTTTGTCGGCGTCGTTCTCCCAGTCGTCGGTCTCGTTTACCAGCCACGTCCGTTCAAGATACTGTTCGAGTCCCCCGCCTTCTCCCGCATCGTCGGCTTGCTCGTCGAACTGACGGGCGTCGGTCAGCAGTTCCTCGATGTTCTCCAGTCGCGACTGGTCTTCGATGTCGTCGCTCTTTTTGAGCGCTTCGGAATAGCCGCTTTCGGCGATCACCGTGCCGATGACTTCCTCTACCGACTCGTGGGCGATCGCGGCGACCTTATCGATGAGCTCGACAAACTTGAGCAGCGAACTGGTGGCCCGCTTGGTAAGGCCCTCAATCAGTTTCGATTCGCGAGCGGCGGCGAGCAGCGACGTACCATAGCGGTAGGCGTGCTCGTTCAGTCGTTCGATCGACTTCTTGCCGATGCCCCGCGTTGGAGAGTTGACCGAACGTTCGAATGCAACGTCGTCGTGCGGATTATTGGCGAGCTGGCAGTAGGCGAGAATGTCCTTGATTTCCTTGCGGCCGTAGAACTCCTGGCCACGCACCATCTGGTACGGCACGCCCGCCTTGCGGAGGGCCCGCTCGATGGAACGCGACAAGGCGTTCATGCGATAGAACACGGCGAAGTCGCTCGCTCGTCGGTCGCCACGATCGATCGCAGAGCGGATCTGCTCGGCAACGCCGGCCGCTTCGAGGTCCTGGTCGGCGTAAGCGACTAGGCGGACAGGCTGACCCTCGTCGTTGTCCGTGAATAGCGACTTTTTCTTGCGGCGAGTGTTGTGGGCGATGAGGTCGTCGGCCACCCGGAGAATGCGTTTGGTGCTGCGATAGTTTTGCTCGAGCCGGACCACGCGGACCTCGGGGAAGTCCTGCTCGAACTCGAGGATGTTGCCAATGTCGGCCCCCCGCCAACCGTAGATTGATTGATCGGGGTCGCCGGTCGCGGCCAAGTTGGGAGCATCCAGCGAAAGCGCCTTGAGAATGACGTACTGCGCCTTGTTAGTGTCTTGGTACTCGTCGACCAAGACGTACCGAAAGCGGGCATCGAGCGCGGCTCGGATTTCCGGATTGTTGTAAAGGAGCTGCGCGACATGCATGAGCAAATCGTCGAAGTCCACTGCCGCCGACTGAAGCATCCGCTGCTGGTAAGCTGGGTAGACTTGGGCCACGATTTCCGACAGCGGCGAGCCACGGCGGGCCTCGAACGCGTCAGGCGTAATCAGTTTGTTCTTTGCCGCGCGTAATCGCCCCCGCAATCCGATCGGGCGAGTAGTGCATGGTATGGACCTTTTCGGCCTCGATCACGCGCTTGAGTACCTGCCGGCTATCGGAGGTGTCGTAGATGGTGAAATTCGGTGCCAGGCCGACCAGCTCTCCGAATTCACGGAGCATCCGAGCGCCGAACCGGTGGAACGTGCTAACCCACACCGGCTGGCCCGGGGCGAGCACTTGGGCACGGCTCCGCATCTCGCTGGCCGCCTTATTGGTAAACGTGAGCGCCAGAATTTGCCGAGCCGAAACGCCCTGCTCGAGGAGGTGGGCAATACGGTGCGTGACAACGCGCGTCTTGCCACTGCCAGGGCCCGCCAGGATTAAGAGCGGTCCGTCGACATGCAGCACCGCCTCGCGCTGGGCTTGGTTTAGGTTTTCGAGGAGATGGTCCATGCTTTTTGGGTCGCCGCGACTCCAGCGCGGATTGGGGGCGGAGGGAATGGGGGTGCTCAGCATTCTACTGGGTACGGACGCGAAAGGGAGTGTGGCGCGCGTCTGCCTGAGTCCATGATCGACTCGGGTGTTGCTTGGCACGGCAACGTTTCGCGCGGGCCACATGCTAGCTGCGAAATTTTTCAAAAAAGTGAGTTGAGCTTATCATGCCGGCGGGAGAAGTCGTTATACTTTCGCCAGATTGATGGGAGTGGCCACGGAGGCGCCAACGGTTCTGCCGGCAGCATCGAAATGCGTCGAGAACCTCGTGAGCGGCTCTTGGGCCGCTTGCCTCGCGTTAGTTGCGAGCGTTCGCAACCGCGATTTACTCACTCAGGGAGGGATACCCCACCATGACTCGCATTCCTTTGAATCGTGCAGAAACTGACAGCCAAGAGATTCAATCACGGCTGGAGATGAGCACGGCCGAAATCGGCCTCGCGGTGCGGACCACGAATTGTCTGGAAGAAAAGGGCGTGTTTACGGTGCATGATCTGTTGAACTGCACTCGCGACGACTTGCTGTCGATTTCGAACTTTGGCGAGAAGACGCTCGAAGAGGTGTACAGCGCTCTGGAGAAACATGGGTTTTATCGACCCGAGCGCGAATCGCCACGTCCTCGGTAGGTAGGCGACCTGCTAAGGCGACTATGCATCGCGGGCTTCGCGGCGGTAGATCAACCCATGGTCGATCGGCGCGAAGCCCAGGTTCTTGTAGAACTCGAGCGCTGTTGCGTTGGTAAGCATCGTTTGGGCTTCAATCATCGAGATGCCGCGCTTGTGGAGTTCCTTGAAGGCTTCGCTTAGCAGGTAGGTGCCGTACCCCTGCCGGCGGTGCTCGTTGTCCACCCATAATTCGTAAAGCCCCGCCGCCCGCAAACCCCAGCTGGTTGCTAGCGGTTCAATGTCCCAGAACATAACGGTTGCCACGACTTTGTCTTGCCTACGACGGCGGAGTGAAAACTTGATTCGCTCGAGGCTGCCATACACGGAGGTGGTCCACCAAGTGTTGGTATTGGGAGCGTAGGCCGTTTCGAAGTTCACATCGCGGGCGACTCGTCGCTGTTCTCGGTTAACCGCGGGGCGAAAACGAATTAAGTCGCGATGCATGACGACGACACGGCCACGTTCGCGATACTGGTTGCGGGCGAACAGCGAGCGACGATGCGGATCGGAAAGCGGCACACCGGGCAGTTCGCTGCCACCGTAGATCCCCAGATAAAAACCGTTGAGTGGGTTGATGCCGCCTCCGTACACGACTTTGGCGCCACGCTCGCGAAGGTAGGCTTCGCTCCTGGCAAGCAGTTGGTCCGCAAGGTCGGTGGTCCACAAGTCTTCGCGGACCATCACCATGTAGGTGGTCCCCATGCTCGTATCGAGACCGTCGCCTGCCTCGTTGGGACCGAAACCGGCATGGGCAAAGCCGACCAGCTGGTCGCCCTCGGTGGCCACGACGAAGCCGGCCGGATCGAAGTAGTGCTTCGAAAACAGACACATATCCAGCACGCTGGCCGTCATTGGTTGCGCAAGCCCTCGTTGCGGGGGCTGACACGACCAAAGGTGCGCGAGGCGAGGCGGATCGGAGTTGCGAAACGGACGGAAGCAATACACGCGGTAGGTGTTCCGTTCGGCCTGCAGTTGGCCGATGGGCGGGTGTTACGGGTCGGGTACTTCAACCTGTATGGTACCGCCCGACTCCCGTGCGCGGTAGACGGTCTGACGGATCGTATCGCTGAGCAATTGCTGGCCCGTCTCGACGTTGTATTGCCATCCGTGCCAGGGGCAGGTAAGCGTGCAGCCGGACAGGGCGCCGGCGGCCAGCGGTCCGCCTTGGTGGGCACAAATGCCATCGATGGCAAAAAACTGGCCCGCAACGTTGGCTACCACCACGATCGATTCGCCCACCACGGCCTCGATACACGACCCGGGCGGGCAATCATCGACTGTGCCAACTTCCACCCAAGTGTACATAGGAGAATTCGCTTGATGCTAGGCCGCTTGCTGCCGACGCTCGATGCGGCGGAGCACTTTTTCGGGGACTCGGCCCTTCCAGCGGCGATGGATCCACCAGTATTGCTCAGGCCCGCGGCGAATTAGGCGCTCTAGGCAATCGGTGTACCACTCGGTCATCGGCTGGACTCCGACGAAAGGGAAGTCTTCGGCTGCTGGATCCACCACGTCGGCGACGTCCACATCGTACTCCAGCATGTGCTTACGGCGGCGGATGCCAACCACCATGGTTGGAGCGGAGAAACTGAGTGAGAACAATGCGACCGCTTTATGCGTGGACGCCGGGCGGCCAAAGAACTGCACCCAGCAGCCTTTTCGGCCGGCGAATTGATCGCCCAACAAAGTCAACGCTCCACCGCCAGCAAGGAGCTCTTCAATTTGCTCGCCACTGCCGTGCTTAGGAAGCATGTGCTGACCGGTGCGGCCACGAAAATCATTCACGAAGCGGTCGATGTAGGGATTGTCGAGCGCACGGGCTACCGTGTGTGTCGGAAATCCGAACATCCCCATCAGGTAGCCACCAAGTTCGAAGTTTCCGTAGTGACCGGAGATTACGACACTCGGCCGCGCCGAGTACATGGTGCGAATAATCGTTTCCACCTGAGGGATGTTCACTCGCTCTCGCCAGTTGGTGCGATGCAGCTTGCGTGGCGTGTGGGCGATCTCCATCACCATCAGAAACAAGTGCCGCCACATGTCCCAGGCCATCCGGCGCTCGGTCGTCGCCTTGATACTTGGAAACGCAATCCGCAAGTTTTCGGCAAGCACCTCGCGCCGCAGGGGCACCAGATGGGTAAACACCGTGGCGAGAATTCCGGCAATGCGTTCGCACCATCGGGGCGGCAGTGCCTGCACCACAGCAATCGTCAGTCGCAGCGCCACGTACGCGGCGTAGTCGGTCGTGTTTCGAAGCGTCACGCGGCAATCCTTCGTCGCGGCAAACCGTCCAGAAAACCTAGCGGTATCTTGGCAGATTCTTGCGATGTCGGGGAGAGCAGTTTGTCCCCGTCTCGGTCGCCTGCCGACGATCACTTCTTGCCGAGAACGGGGTCGGTTTTTAGTGGCAGTTTGACAGGTTTGCCTGTCTGCGCGGACTTGTAAATGGCGAGGATGATTTCTACCGCCTTGCGGCCTTCGTGGCCATCGACGGCGGGGGTTCCGTCGCTCTTGATAGCCTTCACAAAATCGGCAAACTGCATGGCGTGACCGTGGTGACCAATGGCGGCTGGGTCGCTCGCGCCGCCACCTCCGCTCTTGCTCTTCGCCATGGCTTCTTTTATGGCTTTATCGGAGGCCTTCGACTTGGCAAAGTCCCAAGTCTTGATATCCTCCTCCTCGATCGAAGCGGATCCCGCGGAGCCATGGATCTCAACACGCTTGAGGTAACCCGGATACGCCGATGTTGTGGCTTCGATCACGCCCAACGCGCCGCTGGCGAATCGTAGCGTGGCTACGGCCGTGTCTTCGACCTCGATTCGTTCGTGCGACAGGGTGTCGGTCAACGCACCGATCTCGATGACATCGCCCAAGAGCCACTGCAGTAGGTCGACTGTGTGTATCGCCTGGTTCATCAAGGCTCCGCCGCCATCCAGCTTCCAGGTGCCACGCCATGCCCCGCTGTCATAGTATTCCTGCGAACGATACCACTTGACGTACGCATCGCCCAGCGTGACGCGGCCAAACCTACCCGAGTCGATTGCCTTTTTTAGTTTTTGGCTTGCGTCGTGAAACCGCGAGGGGAAGATCGTTGCCAACTTGACGTTATTCTGCGCACAAGCTTTGATTACCTTATCGCACCGTTTGAGCGTAATCTCTAACGGCTTTTCAATGATCACGTGCTTGCCGGCCTTCGCAGCCGCGACGGCGGGCTCCATATGGGCTCCGCTTGGCGTGCCAATCGACACGGCATCAATCGCGTCGTCGGCGAGCATTTCGTCGAGCGTCGCGTACGCCCTGATGCCTACCTCGTCTGCAAACTTCGCTGCGGAGTCCGGGTTGCGATCGTAGCAGCCAACAAGCTTGGAACCGCGAACGTCACAAAGTGCGCGGTGGTGAAAGCGGCTAATCATGCCGCAGCCAATCATTCCGAATCCGAGAGCCATGGAGGTTTCCTGAAGTCAAGCTGGGGTACACTGCAATTCGCACTAGTAGTGGGACTATTATAGGATGGAGCTTGGCGATTCACTACCGACCGTCAGGGGTGATTGATTGCTTGGGCCGCACTTTGGCGTAGTAGCCGTGACGATGCGAAACTGTCACCATCCAACCGTGACACCACCAATGGAACCAGAACTTTATTCACCCCTGCTGCACATCGTCTTGTATCAGCCGGAGATTCCGTACAATACCGGAAGCGTCGGGCGTACCTGTGTGGCTGTGGGCGCTAAGCTATGGCTAGTGCGACCACTCGGATTTCAAGTCGACAACTACCACCTGCGGAGGGCTGGCCTTGACTACTGGCAGCATCTAAATTGGCAAGTCGTGGATGACTGGCAGCAGCTTTGCGAGCAGCTGCCCCTTTCTCGATTCTGGTATTTCACCAAATTTGCGAACCAGCAGCTTGGGAGCGCTGAGTTTGCGGAGGGAGATGTGCTTGTGTTTGGCCGAGAGTCGCAGGGTTTGCCTGAGACTATCCGCGAGTTGGCTCCGGAGCGGTGCTTACGAATCGCATGCCGTCCAGAGGTTCGCAGTTTGAACCTCTCTAATAGCGTGGCGGTGGCCTGTTACGAAGCGTTGGGCCAATGGTCACGCGCTGGGAGAAGCCACACGTTGCCAGAGTAACAATGGCGGCGCGCCAGATCCCGGATTGACGTCGGGCGAAGAACCCATCACCATGCGGGTGCTCGGAGAACAACAGATCATGGCTATTGCAAGCGAATTTGAAACCATCGTCCGTCCTTCCTACCCGCTTGCACCGCGGACGTGGCTGGAGTTGGGGGGAGCGGCGGAACTATACGCCGAGCCACGCCATCCGGACGAGCTGACGGCGCTCGTAAAGCGTTGTCACGAGGAGGGCATCCCCATGCGCCTTTTAGGTGGGGGCTCGAACTTGCTGGTCCGCGAAGAAGGCGTAGAAGGGATGGTGATAAGCCTCGCCGATGCTGCGTTCGGTTCCACAACAGTGGATGGGCCGAAACTGACGGCCGGTGGTGGCGCGCCGCTGGCCCACGTCATTAACGAATCGGTACGCGCAGGCCTCGCCGGGCTCGAGCCACTGGTCGGCATTCCCGGCACCGTTGGCGGCGCACTGCACGGCAATGCGGGAAGCCGTGGGGGCGATGTAGGGCAGTGGGCCGAAGGTGCCACGGTGTTAACCCGTTCTGGCGAGGTCCTTCGTCGAACCCGCGACGAATTGGTTTTTGCTTACCGGCAGAGCAGTTTGGATGAACTGGCAATTCTCGACGTCACCTTCACGCTGGAGCAGGACGACGCCCAGCAGCTGACCAAGCGGATGCAGAAGCAGTGGATCGTCAAGAAATCGGGACAACCGATGGCGCACCAGCGGACCGCATGCCTCTTCAAGAATCCACGCGGCATGAGTGCTGGCATGCTCATCGAGCAAGCAGGCTTAGCAGGTGCTAGCGTCGAGGGGGCGGAATTGAGCAGTCGCCACTCGAATTTCGTGGTAGTGAGCGATGAGGCCACCAGCAGCGACGTATTGAAGCTCATCGACCAAATCCGCAGTCGCGTTTCTGAACGCCTGGGTGTTGAGCTGGAAACCCAGCTCGAAATCTGGTAACTCTGCCATCGGAATTGGTGGCGCGTGGCTGCCAAATACGGGCCGCCTCGCGGTCCGAGGACGGACGTTACCGTTGTCGGGTAAGGAAGTGTCGATGGCAAACGACTCACTACCAGCCGCGCGTTCATCGCGGCAGCGGATTCGATTCGCGCCCCGCACGCTCGTGGTCGCTGTGGTCCTGTTGGCGGCGGGAGTTCTGGCGCGGAAGGTGTGGGATGGCCTCCACGACGAACTGATCAAGTCGCCACGCTACCAAATCACCACGGATGTCATCCAGGTGACGCCTGCGGAGTACCCGCCGTGGATTCGTGCCGATGTCAAAGCTCAAGTCCTTCGCGACTCTGGTATCACCCAGTCGCTAACGCTGCTCGACCAGCCAGGGGTAATCCAGCACCGGCTAGTCGACGCCTTTGAGCTTCATCCGTGGGTCCAAAAGGTACAAAGAGTTGCCTTGGCAAGTCCAAATAGCATTGAGGTCGACTTGGTATACCGTGAACCTGTGGCCGTTGTCGAAGTGAGTACGGCCGGCAATTGGGAAATGCTGCCCGTCGACCAAGAGGCGGTGCGATTGCCAGACGGCGAATTGTTGGACGTCGAAAAGGCCTACCTGCCACGCATCACGAGCATCGACAATCGACCGCTCGTGGGCGAAGCATGGGACGATGAGCGAATGCGCGGCGCGGCGGAATTGGCGGCGCGGCTGCGTGGCGTTTGGGAAGCCTACAGCTTGCACGACATCGTGCCTTCGGCCTACCCCGAAGTGCAACGCTCGCATCGCTTCTACACGTATGAGATCCGAGCGAGCGGAGGGACAGCCATCCGCTGGGGGGCTGCCCCCGGATTTGGTCCACCGGGAGAGAGTGCTTTCGACGAAAAGCTGTCGCGGCTGGCCAGCTACATTCAACAGAACGGGCGATTAGATTCCATCGACTCGCCACAGGCGATCGACCTGAGAGATTCGATGCAAATCGAGAAAAGGGCGCAGCTACCAGAGCATAGTGAGCGGTTGCGCTAGGCGTCGTCGTCGCCAGAATAAATGCGAAGCGCCTCAATTTGAGCCTCCGCTTCGGCCTGCATTTGCTCAGCCAGCTCGCCACGCACCACCGCAAGCTCGGGGGGGGCTTCAATACCCAATCGAACGCCGCCCGAATTCAGCTTGACCACCGTAACGGCAATGTCGGGGCCAATTTGTATCCGTTGGCCCGCTTTTCTCGATAGCACGAGCACTATTGCGTTCCTTTGCGACGTGATTGCATCGACAGGGTATTTGGGGCTTCGCTCAGCGAGTCCCAACCAGACACTCGGAAAGCTACCGCCTCGGGGAGCATAATGCAAGCGTCAGCGGACACAGAGTGCGGCACGAATCCGTGGCACCCATCCGCCCGCCCCCGTTTTCTTCAGTAGATGCGGTGGAAATTGGAGATTGAAGGAAGTTCGGACCGGAGGCGATCGACCGAAGGATTCGTGCCTTGCCCGCGTTTCACCAACAGGCACGCAGTTAACGCGGTCGACGTATGCGAGTTGGAGGCACCAGTTCTTCCCCATTGTGGCTATCCGCCCTGCGGAGGCGGCTCTTTCACCAGTTGGCTGATCTGCTTGAACTGGGGAGTTCCTGCCGCAACACACCATTCGAACAGAGCCGCTTCCGTGGTTGTCAGCACGACGCCGGCCGACTCTAGCCGCCGCAGTGCGATCTCGTAGTCGTTGCCGAAGCGGCTCCCCGTCGCGTCGGTAGACAGGAGCACCTGGAAGCCCGCTGCCAGTAGGTCGTACGCGGTTTGTTGCACGCATACGTGTGTCTCAATACCGGCAAGAAGTACGCGGTGGCGACCTTTCAGATTACCGGATTCAAAATGTTGGAGAAACAGTTCACCACACGCCGCAGCGCTAAACGTCACCTTGTCGGCCACCGGTGGTTTCAAGCGACTTGCGAGTGCCGCGACGGTCGGACCCAGTCCGGCGGGATACTGCTCGGTGGCTACGACTTCGACACCCAGGATGTTCGCTGCTTCAACGAGTCGGCCCGCATTCCATACAATCCGCTCGTGGCCGGCAATGGCTGGTAGGAGCCGTTCTTGAATGTCAACTAGGCAAAGCAGCGTATCCCCGGCATTCATCAACTCGGGGCTGCGGGGCAGTTCGCGAATCGTGATTTATTGCTTCATTTCGACCCATTGTCATCTAGAATAACATGGAGGGTGCACGTTGCACAATCGGATGCCAATTCGACGATCGAAAGATTAACTTTGTCCAAGCCAAAGACTCTCTGTGATTGGTCGAAAACTGATATCAAGGAAGATGCCGCCAAATTGGCCGCATTGGTACGAGAGGCAAATCACTACTGCTTGAAGTGCGCTCGCGTGGCGAACGATAAGCGTCTACTGTGCAAAGCGAAGAAACTGCCAGACCCAATTGATGGTTGAAGCGTATTCGATTCGTCTCCCACACCCCCTGGCCGAGCAAGTCCGCTGTGCGACAATAGGAGGTCCATAAGACTTTAGGAATTGTGTGCCATGAAATTTCGATCCACCACAATCTTAACCGTCCGGAAGGACGGGATCGTTGCAATGGGTGGCGACGGGCAGGTGAGCCTTGGGCAAACCGTTATGAAGAGCGACGCCCGTAAGGTGCGACGATTAGCGGACGGTAGAGTGATTGCCGGTTTCGCTGGCGGAGCCGCCGACGCCTTCGCCTTGTTGGAACGCTTCGAAGAGAAGCTCCGCGATTATCCCGCAAACATGCCCCGAGCGGCTACTGAACTAGCCAAAGAGTGGCGCACCGATCGTGCACTTCGCCGGCTCGAAGCAATGATCGCCGTGGCGGACGCCCACGATACGCTATTGGTCTCCGGCACGGGCGACGTGATTCAGCCAACCGATGGGATTCTGGGGATTGGCTCTGGTGGAAATTATGCGTTAGCGGCTGCCCATGCGCTTCCCGCGCATTCGAACCTTTCAGCTGTTGAGATTGTCCGCCAAGGTCTAGAGATCGCTGGCGACATCTGCGTCTATTCCAATCACGCGATTGTGATCGAGGAGCTTACGTGCACGACCTAACGCCCCGCCAAATCGTCGAACAACTCGATCGGCATATCGTTGGCCAAGCGGACGCCAAACGAGCTGTCGCCATCGCTATCCGCAATCGTTGGCGACGTCAGCAGTTAGAGGAAGAACTCCGCAAGGAAGTCGCGCCAAAGAACATCCTCATGATGGGACCAACGGGCGTGGGCAAAACCGAGATTGCGCGACGATTGGCAGCATTGACCGGCGCCCCGTTTATAAAGGTCGAAGCCACGAAGTACACCGAGGTCGGCTACTACGGGCGCGACGTGGAAAGCATGGTCCGCGAACTCGTAGAGAATGCCATCAGCTTGGTTCGCGAAGAGGAACTGGCAAAGGTCGAGGAAGAGGCCAAGCTGCGCGTTGAAGATCGATTGCTCGACCTGCTAGCTCCACAGCCACACAGTTACGACGTGGGTGTCGACTCGGCCGACTCGCCCGAGCGGTATCAGCGAACCCGCGAGAAGATGAAAGCGATGCTCGCAGGCGGTGAGATGGAAAGCCGCATGGTCGAGATTAAGATCGAACAGAAAACTCAGGCGATGATGATCCCGGGGATGGGGCCGGGAAGCGATCAGATGGACTTCGACTTCCAGGGCATGCTGGACAAAATCATTCCGAAGAACATCCAGCGACGTGAAATGACCGTGGCCGAGGCGCGGCGTGTGCTTTTCGAACAGGAGTGCGAAGCGCTGGTCAACGACGAGCAAGTGAACGTCAAGGCGATCAATTTGGCCGAGAATATGGGCATCATTTTCTTGGACGAAATCGATAAGGTCGTAGCCACTGAGGGGGGGCGTGGCGCCGATGTATCTCGGCAAGGCGTGCAGCGCGACCTGTTGCCTATTGTCGAAGGTACCACGGTGCAAACGCGGTACGGTTACGTTCGCACCGATCATATTCTGTTCGTTGCTGCCGGAGCGTTTCATCGCGCCAAGCCGAGCGAACTAATGCCAGAACTGCAGGGGCGATTCCCGATTCGTGTCGAACTGAACGACTTAACAAAGGACGACTTTGTCCGAATCCTCACCGAACCCAAGAGTGCTTTGACGAAACAGTACGCTGCGCTTATGCAGACCGAAGGAGTTAGCGTTGAGTTCACGGCCGACGCGATCGACACACTTGCCAGCTACGCGTTTGAGGTTAACCAATCGACGCAGAACATCGGGGCAAGGCGGCTCTACACCATCATGGAGCGGTTGCTTGAAGAACTCAGCTTTGAAGCCCCCGATATGAAGATGGGTAAGGTCGAAGTGAACGCGGCCTACGTGCGCGAACGACTGGAAGAAGTGACCTCTAACGAGGATTTAAGCCGGTTTATTCTTTAGCGCGGGCTAAGAGTCGTGTGCCCAGCGGCCCGCTAATCTCGACTTGCCGTGAGTCGTTGTTGCCGATATCAATAGCTATTGTGCTGGCTCGTTCGGGCAGCAAGTCCGCCACTCGATCGCCCCATTCCACCACCGACAGTCCGTCGCCTTCGAAGTATTCCTCGGCACCGAGTTCCAGGAATTCATCGTCGTCCTTAAGGCGATACACGTCGAAGTGATAGACCGGAAGGCGACCTGCTGAGTAGGCATTCATCAATACGAACGTGGGGCTCGTGATCGAATCCGCTCGATTGCCTAGCGCCACGGCGATCGCTTCGACTAAGCGTGTCTTGCCGGCACCAAGCGTGCCCACCATCGCCACCACATCGCCAGCCGCCGCAGCACGCGCGATGAGTTCGCCAAGCTGGTCGGTATCGGGAAGGCTTCGGCTAACATATTTGAAGGGTGGCATGAGACTCGTGATCAACTGGCGGCCAGCCGGCTTGGCAAATTGTTGCCGCCGCAGTTGGCATGCATGGTGGGAGTGTGTTTCCGGCTCGGCTCGGCTCGTTCGCTTGGCCTACGATTCCATGGCTAATAGAGTCGATCCCATAAAAGCTTTCGATTGTCCATTCAGTGATCGCTGGGCTTTCCGGCAAACTTGGCAGAAAGGCTCTGCAAGCGGAACGAAGGCAGCCGGAGTGTTTCGGCCACCGCCCACTGGAGCACCAAGTCTCTTGCCCGAGATCACTGCTGCCCCAATTTTGGGTCGAGGCAGAATTTGCCGAAGTGAGCGGGCGCAACCCCCCTTGCCGTATTACGTGGTGTCCTCAGCCTCACCCGCCGGGCTGGTTCGAAGTCCGATGACTTAAATGGTACCCTATTGTGTTCCAGTCCACTACGCCGCTCCCACTCGGCAAGAACCATGGCAGTCTTACACCCTTCGACCCTTGCCGAGGCGGCGTTGCTGGCGGACTGCCAATTGACCACCACCCGCCGCTCGGGACCAGGAGGGCAGCATCGCAACAAGGTCGAGACGGCCGTCGTGCTGACCTATACGCCAACGGGTGCTTCGGCGGAGGCAAACGAGCGCCGCAGCCGCGAGGCCAATCGGCGTCAAGCCATTCGGCGGCTCCGACTACGGCTCGCCGTAGAGCACCGCACACCTACAAATGGGCTCACCGATTTGTGGCTCACCCGGATTCGCGGGGGACGCATCGTGATAAGCGCTGAACATGCGGACTTCCCAGCCCTGCTAGCCGAGGCACTCAATCACCTGGCCGAGTGCGGCTTCGACGTCCGCTCGGCGGCGGAGCGATTGCATGTCAGTACGACGCAGTTGGTGAACTTGCTCAAGAAGTCGGCTCCGGCGTTGGTTCGCCTGAACGAGGAGCGCGTACATCGCGGTTTGCGGCCCCTCAAGTAGCGTTACCGTTTGACGTAGCCCGCTAGTTTTTTCGTTATGACAAACCACTAGATCGAAACTCCCGGCTGCGAACAACCATCCCCTCACAAAATCAAGGTGCGTTGCCTACAATCACGTCATGAGAGTATGTTTCTTCGATATCGACGGTACCCTAATCGCCAGTGGCGGTGCTGGGCAAATGGCATTTGCTGAGGTGTTCCGCGACCTGTTCGGCGTGGATCAAATTTCGCAGGACATTGCCTTTGCCGGTCGGAGCGATCGTGGCATCGCGCACGACCTATTGACGGCCCACGAAATCGAACCGTCGGAAGAGAATTGGCAGCGCTTCCGCGAGGCGTATATCGCCCAACTTCCGGTGTCGCTCGCCGCTTGTCGGGGTGCCGTCTTGCCCGGCGTGGAGGCCTTGATCGATAAGCTCTCCGATGTGCCCGGCGTTGCAACGGGACTGTTAACCGGCAATGTTGTGCTGGGTGCCCAGGTAAAACTGACCCACTATGGATTATGGCATCACTTTGCGTTTGGCGGTTTTGGAGATGTGCATACTAGCCGCGACGACATTGCCCGTTCGGCGGTCAAGGCGGCTAGCGAATACTTGAATGTCTCGCCGAACGGCGACTCGCGGATTGCCGTGATTGGCGACACGC
Organism: Lacipirellulaceae bacterium; assembly: GCA_963753855.1. Lineage (GTDB taxonomy): Bacteria > Planctomycetota > Planctomycetia > Pirellulales > Lacipirellulaceae > Aeoliella. The sequence goes on from CAVWDV010000001.1 coordinate 448,072, forward strand.
TGCACGATATCACTTGCGCGGGCCATTGGAGCGTACGCAGTTGCGGTTCCAACGGGGTTTACGCCGCTGGACGAACTCCGCGCAGCAGAGCCTGACTTGGCGATTGCAACGCTGGAAGAGGCCGCGCCGCTGGTCGATTGGCTCGTCTCGTAAGTAGCAGAGGCGGTTCCGTGGAAAACCGAGACATTGCAGCGCTGTTCGAAAAAATGGCCGACCTGCTCGAATTCAAGGGGGCCAATCCTTTCCGCGTCCGCGCCTACCGCAATGGTGCGCGGCGGCTGCTAGATCTGCCCGACTCGATCGAGTCACTGGTTGAAAACGGGGAAGACCTTACCCAACTTGATGGTATCGGCAAAGATTTGGCGGAGAAGGTAGCGACGCTTGTACGTACCGGTGAACTGCCGCAACTCAACGAATTGATGAGCGAAGTACCCGAAGGAGTGCTGGCTCTATTCGCGCATTCCTGGCCTTGGCCCCAAGAAGGCAGCAGTCATTCATCGAGAGCTTGGCGTCGATTCGCTCGCGGCGCTTCGCGCCGCCTGCGGCGCAGAAGAAATACAGAAACTCAAAGGCTTTGGCGCAAAAACGGAGCAAACGATCCTAGCCGGTATCGATCTGGCCGAGCGGGCGGTCGAGCGTGTCTACTGGGCAACTGCCGATGAGGTGATTCAGCACTTGTTGACGTATATGCGGACATGCAAGAGTGTCCTGCAAATCGAACCGGCAGGCAGTTACCGGAGGGGACGAGAAACCGTTGGCGACCTCGATTTGCTAGTTGATTCGGACGATTCCAAAGTGGTTATGGATCATTTTGGCTGCTTGCCGGACGTAGCGGAAACCATCGCTCGAGGCGATACAAAAATGTCGGTGCGATTGGCGTCCGGTCTACAGGTCGACTTGCGCGTGGTGCCCAGCACCTCGTTTGGGGCAGCGCTGCAGTATTTTACGGGGTCGAAGGAACACAATGTTGTCCTGCGTGGCATAGCAAAAGATCGCGGGTTGAAAATCAACGAATGGGGAGTGTTTCGGACCTCTGACGGGCAAGACGACGAGTATTTGGCTGGCAAGTCGGAGGTGGACGTTTATCAACAACTCGACTTACCTTGCTATCCTCCCGAACTCCGCGAGAACCGCGGAGAATTCGCGTGCACTAGCGAAGAGGATCTCCCTCAGCTCATTGAGCTCGACGCGCCTGCGCCGACCTGCACATGCATACTGCGGCTACGGATGGTAAGAACACGATCTTCGAGATGGTCGAGGCCGCACAGCAGCGGGGACTCGACTACATTGCGATCACCGACCACTCAAAACGAGTGACGATGGCGAGAGGGTTGGATGCCGAGCGATTGCGCGCGCAGTGGAAAGAGATCGACCGGGTGAACGAACCGCTTGACAACTTTCGCGTGCTCAAGGGTATCGAGTGCGACATCCTGGAAAAAGGTGGAATGGACTTGCCCGACGATGTGCTGGCCGAGGCTGACTGGGTGATTGCCAGCGTTCACTACGGCCAAAACCAAGCGCGACAGCAGATCACGGACCGTATCATTGGGGCGCTCGAAAACCGATGGGTGTCTATCATTGCGCATCCTACGGGGCGCTTGATCAACAAGCGAGAACGCTACGCAGTGGACCTAGAAGCGGTCATGCAAGCGGCGCGCGAAAATGGCAAGCTACTAGAGTTGAATGCCAATCCGGCGCGGCTCGACTTGGACGATGTCCATTGGCGCGTGCCAAGCAACTTGGTATTCCCATTGTCATTAGTAGCGATGCCCATAGCGTCGGTGGCTTAGATGTCCTGCGCTACGGGATTAAGCAGGCACGACGAGCTGGACTTACCACTCGGGATGTGGCAAACACGCGCAGTTGGAGCCAACTGAAGAAGCTCGTACGGCGTGGTTAGTGGTCCTTCAATTCTTCCCACCAGTCGGTGCCGCCGAGTTTCGCGGTGAGAGTGAGTTCCTTGTTGCCGCGTTCGACGGTGATATCGACGTTCTTTTCCGGGGGGTGCTGGGCGATCAGGGCGGTGAGCCGATCGAACGTCTCGACGGGCACTCCGGCAAACTTGATTACCCGATCTCCGGCCTTTAAGCCCGCTTTCATGGCTGGTGAATCCGCCTGGACCTCCGTAATGTTCAGTGGCTGTCCATCGAAAAAACGCACGCCCAGCTTGGCCCGAGTATGAACGATGAGTCGCATGTCGGGCTTCTGCTTCTTGAGCTTCTCAATCATCTCGCCACTGACTTGAGTCTCAATGAGCGTGAGCGAGTTGAGGCCATCGATAGCGGCAAACTTAGCGACTAACTCGTCATCTACCAGTTCCGAGGCCAGCGTCAACTTGCCGACTTGTCGCAGTTTGGTTATCAAGAGCAGGTCGGACGAGGCGCCCGTCCATTCCTCCCGGTTCGTATTCACTTTGATGTTCATCGTAGTAGTGAGTTCTGTGCCGGCATACTCGTTAGCGGGTCGCATGACGAACTCGGCGCCTAGCTCCACGAAACGCTTGCTGCATAGCTCCGATTGCAATTCCGCAAGGGCTGCCTGTGCATCGCGTGCGATCGTTGGAAACCGATCGGCGGCAACCAGTACCTCCAGCGCAGCAAGTTGTAATTGCTGCTCGGGCGAATCGGCCAGTTGCCTAAGCACCCACACGGCGCGGTCGGCCGCTTCTAGCGATTCGCCGTGCGCGCGGCGCTGCAAGTAGGGCACGGCCTCACGGTTAGCGGCGAGCATTGCGTCGGTCGCCTGCTCGCGCTGGGCATACAGATCTGAGTCGAGATCGGCGAGCCACTGCTCGAGCTGCTCGAGCTGCTCGACTGTTGGTGCCCCGGCCGGCGCGTCGAGCGTATCGGCTACTACCCCTTCGCCACGGACCACCGTCTGGCTGGCAATGTGCCAGCACGCTAGCAGTAGCAAGTATGCAATCCACTTACAACTTTGCACGTCGAATTCTCCGGTAGGTGGGCCCTATTGCTCGCCAATCTATCGGAACTTGCCCACCGTCGATACATCGATCGCGTGAGGTGTTACGCCACGAAATGGATGTATTCTGGGGGATTTGCGATGAGATTGCCGATTGCACACAAGTCGTTGCGGCACTTCAACCGATGTTCGATCGTAGTGCTTCCTCTGTTGAATTGACAACTCCTAAAATTAGGGTGCAATCTGTTGCAAGTGCTTGCTTCAAAATAACTTTTTGACAGATAGCCACCTGGTTCTTAGCAGTGACAAATCACTAGCCTCATTCTACTCTATCTAATGTCGTCGTTGATTCACCGTGTTGCCCCATTTACCATTTTACTGTCGCCTACTTCTCCTCAGCATCATGTCCTGCTGGGTCGGTACGATGGTTGGCTGCGTCGCCATCCCCAGGCCTTCCAAGTGTCAATGCGACCATTGCTGTAGTACATCGCCTGGTCCCGCCGACGTTTTCGCCGACCTCTCGCGTACGTTCGACCACTTGGTGATGGGAGTCGATTTCGAGGCCGATTTGCAGGCGAATAGCCCATCTCAGGCAGAATTGCTGCCTAGCACCTTGCCTGATCCGCAAGTGCGCCATCTTCGTACGTACGACGCCCAGAGTCCTTATTCCGACCTGGAAGAGTACGCGGAAACCCGGCCCGCGGTAGCTCCTCCGGTGCCGTCGAGCAAACTGCTTGCTGAAGGCATGGTTGACTACGGCCCAACCTCCGGCCTCTCACCCGCGTTGCCGCCACAGTGCGGACCACCGCCAAGATTCTTTCCCGTGCCGGCAAGGCCCGTATTCTCCGCAAGTACGCCAGAATTCTATCCGCGATAGCCTTGCCAGCGGGGTGTGAAGTTAGGGCGAGTCTACTGCCATCGCCTGTAGGCTTTAAGCCGATCGTAATGGGTGGTCGATCTCACCCAAGCAAGCCCAATGTTTCGCTCGGGCAGGCACCCGCATCGATATCCACCCGCACCGCGGGGGCACGTCTACTGGCGTACCCCCTGCCCTTCGGACCCAGTGCCCACCATGCCCGATTCCCACCACGCCCGCCTGCTGGGTGGACTGCTGTCTTTTGTTGCTGTGGCCCTATGTTCCGTAGGCCCATCGATAGCCGATGCAAAAGACATGTCGCACGGCCGGCTCACACCGCTGGTTCGCGCGGTGCAAAAAGCGAGCCCCTCGGTGGTTAATATCCAGGGTCAGAAGACAGTCAGCGATCACTCCGGCCCGGCTGGCCACGGCGACCACTCCCGCCAAGTCAACGGCATGGGCACTGGCGTAGTGATCGATCCGCGGGGCTATATTCTCACCAACCACCACGTGGTGGATGGCGTGCTACAGATCAATGTGACGTTTGCCGATCGGCGAAAATACGTAGCGAAGGTCGTCGCCTTCGATCCACGTACCGATTTAGCGGTGATACGCGTACGGACCTCGCAACTTCTGCCGACCATTACCGTTGGCACGTCGTCCGACCTAATGCCAGCTGAGTCGGTGGTCGCGGTGGGGAATGCCTTCGGCTACGAGCACACCGTGACCGTAGGAATCATCTCTGCCCTCCATCGCGACGTGCAGGTTAGCGAGACGCAGGCCTACGACGATTTGATCCAAACCGATGCCAGCATCAATCCGGGTAACTCGGGCGGGCCCCTACTCAACATCGACGGTGAAATGATTGGGGTGAATGTCGCCGTACGTGCTGGAGCCCAGGGCATTGGGTTCGCCATCCCAGTCGATTCCGCCATGGAAGTCGCCGCCCGGCTCATGAGTGTCGAGGAGAACGAAAACCGGTGGCACGGGCTAACCGTGCGGACCGACGTTGCGGAAGGCGAAGCCGTTGTTGAGCAAGTGGCCGCCGGCAGCCCCGCCGACCAGCAGGGCTTCAAAGTAGGCGACGTCATCGAGAGAATTGGCGACATTGAGGCTCATCGTCGCCTTGATATCGAGCGGGCCCTCGTAGGAACCGGCAGCCGCTCGTTGCCCGTGGTAGTCGACCGCGAAGGCAGTCGGTTCTCGCTGGAACTTGCGGCCGAGCCGATTTCAACCCGTCGACGTAGTAGCTCGAACGTGACCCTTGCGAGTAATCGTTCTGAGGCCTGGGACAAACTTGGAGTGGAACTCGAGCCGGAACCCAGAAGTTCATTTACCGGTGGGAAGAGCATGTACCGCGGGGGCCTTCGGATCATCGACGTGCGTCGCAATAGCCCCGCCGAGCGCGAAGGATTGGTGGCAGGCGACATCTTGGTGGGGATGCACAAATGGCAAACGGCGTCGCTAGACGACGTAGAGTACATCCTCACCCGTTCGAACCTGCCACAGTTGGGTGAGGTGCGGTTCTACATCGTGCGGAATGACGAAACTCTCTACACGGACATTAACGTCGCTTCGGCAACCACCCGATCAAAGATTCGAAGGTAAAGTTGCTCATCGCTCGCTGGGGCACTTGCCACCCGAACCTTGACCTGCGCCAATAGCCTGTACGTGGTAGGCCCATAGGGCCCATAGGGCCCATAGGGCGCAGGGGAGCACCGGTGGAACTCGACTTTGTAAAGTGGCTCAAGTCCCAAGTGGGAACTCATCCCAGTGTTGCCGTGGGCATTGGCGATGACGCAGCGGTGCTGGAAGTCGCCGCGGCTCGGCAACTGATTGTCACTTCCGATATGCTGACGGACGGCGTGCACTTCGATTTGCGCGAGCACGCTGCCGATCGCGTGGGGCGAAAGGCCCTCGCGGTAAACTTAAGCGACCTGGCTGCAATGGCCGCCAAGCCAATGGCGGTGTTCGTCGCGATTAACGTTCCAAGCATTGCCATCGATTCGAGTTTGCCGCGAGATGTCATTTCCGGCATGCGAACCCTGGCGGACGAGTTTCAGTGCGCGATCGCGGGTGGTGATACCAATGTGACGGAGGGGCCGCTTGTTGTAGCCATCACCGCCGTCGGATCGGTGGAGGCGGGCCGCGCCTGGCTTCGTGACGGCGCCAAGCCTGGCGACCGCCTGTTGGTCACGGGGCAGCTCGGCGGCAGTTTGGTAGGGCATCACCTCGACTTCTCGCCGCGCGTCGCCGAAGCAATGGCGCATCCAGGAAGCTTACGAGGTGCACGCCGCCATTGATATTAGCGACGGGCTGGCTCTCGACTTATATCGGGTGATCGAGGCATCTGGCGTGGGAGCGATTGTCGATGTCGAGCGGATACCCATCTCGCCAGCGGCGGCCACATTAGCCCAAACGTCTGGTAAGTCGCCACTTCAACACGCCTTGGGCGATGGCGAGGACTTCGAGTTGTTGCTCTGTGTTGCTCCCACCGTGGCGGCGACAATGCTCCGCGCACGATCCCTTGCTTGTGGCTTGACCGACATTGGCGAAATCGTCGCCGCCGGTGGGCTCCGCCAGCGAGATAGGCATGGAAACGTGCAGCCACTTCAGGCAAGCGGCTACCAGCACCGATAAGATGCCTTCGCTGGCTTATCCGTGTAGTAATTCTGCCGCTTCCAGGGCGAAGTAAGTGAGCACACCATCCGCACCCGCGCGTTTGAACGCGATGAGGCTTTCCATCATTACCTGTTGGCGGTCGAGCCAGCCGCGCTCAGCCGCAGCGCACAACATGGCGTACTCGCCGCTCACTTGGTACGCGAAGGTCGGGACTGCAAACGTTGACTTGACACGTGCGACAATGTCCAAGTAAGGCATTCCCGGCTTGACCATCACCATGTCCGCCCCTTCGGCCAAGTCGAGGGCTACCTCGCGAATCGCCTCATCGGTGTTGGCCGGATCCATCTGGTAGGTCCGCTTGTCGCCACTGCCGAGATTCGATGCGGATCCCACCGCATCGCGGAACGGACCGTAATAGGCCGATGCGTATTTTGCGGCGTAGGCCATCAACTGTACGTGCTGGAAACCGGCCGCGTCCAATCCATGTCGTATCGCTCCGATCCGGCCATCCATCATGTCCGATGGAGCAATGATGTCGCACCCAGCGGCCGCCTGTACCTTCGCCTGCTCGATGAGCAACGCAATGGTCTCGTCGTTCACCACGTACCCATCGCGGACCAACCCGTCTTGTCCGTGACTCGAATAGGGGTCGAGGGCCACGTCGGCCAACACGCCAATCTTATTGCCGTGAGCTTGCTTGACCGCACGAATCGACCGGCACATTAGATTTTGGGGATTGATTGCCTCGCGTGCATCGTCCGTCTTCCGTTCGGGTGGCGTTGCCGGAAACAAGGCAACCACGGGCACTGCGAGGTCGACGGCCCGCCCAATCGCGTCAACCGCCATGTCGATCGACAGTCGCGACACACCTGGCATGGACGCAATCGGGGTGGCCGTTCCTTCGCCTTCTTGGATAAAAAGGGGCCAAATCAGGTCGTTTACCGAAAGCGAGGTCTCGGCTACCATGCGACGGGACCACTCCATCCGCCGATTGCGGCGCAATCGCGTGTCTGGATAATGCCCCCAGGGGCCGGTAGGTCTTTCGGGGGATCGCGACATAGGAGAGGCTGTTGGTAGATAGTAGTTGAATCCGCCTTCCATTATCCTCGCGTCGGTCCTTAAAATCTAGCTGCAATTGCCGATGTAAGTTTCCCCTTTGGCCCCGCCGTGGGGCAGCGCTGCCCCGCTTGCCCACTGCCATACGCCTGCCGCTTGCTTCATGACAAAACGCCCCCAGATCTCGGTTGGTGCCTTCCATTTCTTCTCGACGGGCATCCGTATGAGCGGCCGTCCAGAACTTGACGAGTGGCAAGGGCCCCTGCAGTTCGCCATTTGGTGTCAGCGTGCAGGGCCGTGGTGGATCGGCGACCTAATTAATGCCGGCGAAGATGGCTTCGGGGAAGCATTTTCGCAAATGTGCGAAGGTCTGGTTTCCACCGAAATGCTCAGCCGATACGCTTCGGTTGCCCGGAGAGTGCCATTCGAAAACCGCCGCCCGAGCTTGTCCTGGTCGGCGCATGCGGCCGTAGCACGACTCGACTCACAACAGCAGCGCCGTTTACTTGCCGCCGCCGAACGGGAAGGTTGGAATAGCGACGAACTACGCCTAAAGGCGCGAGAGCTGAAAGCGAAGAACTGAGCTGCGGATCAACCTCTACTAGCCACCAACGCAATTACCGCCAGCATCAGCGCCAGCCCGATCATAGCTGCCAGCGTACCCCACTTCGATGCGCCCGCCTTCTTGTCGAGCTCTTCGCCAACTAGCCGCTGCGTGAGGTTGGGGGGGGCGGCACTTGCTGGGTCGTCGGCTACCGCGTCCCCGGCGGTTATCGAGGTAAACTCCGTCGCCGGACAATTGCCTTCAAGAATCGCCTCCAGTGCGGTGCGTACTTCGAGGGCGATGCCCGGTCTTTCGGCCGGAAGCTTCGCCAGCAGCATGTAGACCAGGTTGTCTAGTGCTGGGGGCCGATCGTCGGCAGCCACCGGCAGTTTCGGAATATCGCTGTAGAGGTGGTGCTCAAACACCTCCATGATATTCGCCCCATCGTAGGGTGGCCGGCCCGATAGCATTCGAAACAGCAGGCAGCCCAAGGCATACATGTCGACCGCTCCGGTCAACTCGTCTTCTCCCCGAACTTGCTCGGGAGCCATATAGCGGCACGTGCCTACGGTGTTGCCCGACAGCGTCAGCCGATGTAGTTCCGCGTCCCTGGCCAAACCAAAGTCGCCAATCTTAACCAATCCGTCGGCAGACAGAAAAAGATTGGCGGGCTTAAGATCGCGATGCACGATGCCTCGAACGTGTGCGTGCCCAAGTCCGCTGCAAATTTGAATGGCGCACTCCACCGCTTCACGCCACGGGAGTTGGCTTCGATGCCTGAGTACCTCCTCAAGTGTTCCAAACTCGACCCATTCCATGGCGAGATACAACCGGCCATCGTCGAGCCCACAATCGACGTACCGAACGATATTTACATGATCCAGCTTTTCCAACACCGACACCTCGCGAACGAAGCGGTTTTGGATATCCGGATCCGACTTGAGCGCTCGTGCATCAGCTTAATCGCGACTAGTTCTCCGGTTTCGCAGTGCTCGGCGCGATACGCCGCGCCTGCTCCGCCCGAGCCAAGCGTCTCGATCACTCGGTAATCGCCAACAATTTGACCACGTTCCCCCACGTTCTTCACCTCAAATCATACCCCTATGGCTCGCCTGAGATCCGCTACAGCGTATCAGGTACGTGGGAGTGCGCCAACGTTTTACACTGTCAATTCCACAAATTCGAATCGGGCACCATCGAATAGCCCCAAGTCGCTGAGCTTGAGTTCCGGGATAACCAGTAGCGCCATGAACGAGAGTGTCATGTATGGCGCTCGGAGTGTTGACCCCCAACTTTTCGCCAGCCGATCGAGCGTGCCGTAGGCCGCGCCCACCTCGGCGCAGGTTCCCGTAGCCATTAAGCCAGCCACCGGCAGCGGTAGCACCTCGGCCACGCCGTTGGCCACCGAGGCCGCGCTTAGCCCACCGCGGGCGTCCATCACAAGGTTGATGGCGGCGGCGAGGTCGTCGTCCGTAGCCCCAACGGCAATCACATTGTGAGAATCGTGGGCAACACTCGATGCCAACGCACCGTGCGTCAGCCCGAAGTTCTGAATGAAAGCCACGGCCGGTGGCGCATTCGAGTAGCGATTGACGATCGCCAGTTTTAGTACATCGCGCTGCGGATCACCTACAAGCAGGTTTTCGTCAATGCGTGGCGGAAGTTCAATACAGTTAGTAACCAGTTGCCCATCGATCGCCTCGATCACTCGAATGCTGCTGGATCCTGTGGGGCAAGTTACTTCAAGCTCCTCGGCAGAAAGGTGATGCGCGTGGAACTGGTTAGCAAGCGGTGGGTCGACACGCGGCAAGTTCGTTACGCCATTCTCTGCCACGCACTGGCCATCGATCCAAGTGCGCAGTACGTTTAACGCATCGAGCGAGTCGACTTCGATGAAGTCAGCTGCATCGCCGACGCGCAGCTGCCCGGCATCCAGGCTGTAGTGTTCAACCGGCGTTACGCATGCGGCACGCAGGGCGTCGAATAAATCGACACCGCCTGCGACGGCGCGACGCACCAGCGCGTCGATGTGACCCACGAGCAGTTCGTCGGGGTGCTTGTCGTCGCTGCACAGCATCGTCTCACCGGGATACTCGCCAATGAGGGTATAAAGTGCGTCGAAGTTCCGCGCGGCCGACCCTTCGCGGATGGCAATCTTGCAGCCGGCGGCGAGTTTATCGAGCGCTTCGTCCTTGGTGAAGCACTCGTGGTCGGTGGTCATGCCGGCCGCGATGTACTTAGCCGCTTCTTCACCACGCAAGCCGGGAGCATGGCCATCGACTGGTTTGCCGAATCGCTTGGCTGCAGCCACTTTTGCCAGGCAATCGGCATCGCCATGGAGGATACCCGGAAAGTTCATCATTTCGCTCAGGTAGCCAATGCGTGAGTCGGCCAGTAGCTGCTCCACCTCGGCCGTACTGATGGTAGCCCCCGCCGTTTCGAACGTTGTGGCGGGCACGCAGGAAGGTGCGCCAAAGCAGAACTTAAATGGCGTTTGGCTGGCGTTTTCGAGCATGTACTCGACGCCGGCAAGGCCAAGCACGTTGCCAATCTCATGAGGGTCGCTTACCGTCGCTACGGTGCCGTGGACCACGGCCGCCCGGGCAAACTCAGTGGGCACCAGCATCGAGCTCTCGATGTGTACGTGGGCGTCGACGAAGCCTGGCAGCAAGTAGGTCGTTGGTGCCGAATCTGGTTGCGGTGTAATGCGGGTGATCGTGCCGTCGCTCCATTCCACTTCGGCAGGTTCGATACGGCGACCAGCAATATCCACGACGTTTGCGGTTATAGAAGGCATGATGATGGAAGTTCAGATCCTGAAGGTGGGCGCAACGCAACGACGCCTAACCTACATCCTTTTGCAACGCTGCTCTAGCACTGCTGGCATTCCGCTTAGGCAATTTGGCCAAACTTTTCCAAAAGTTTCGTCTGGGCGGCGGCCGATACCTTCTGTCAGGCACAAAATCCTGGGGGGGCCCAGGCGAGTCGAATTGCGCAATCCGCGCGATAGCACTCGCCCTAATACCCTGATCGCCTCCCGAAAGGATTGGACCGATGCGACCGCTTTTGAATGGCATCTCGTCACTCGCACTCATTACCTTCGTTGCGTTGTCTGTCGCCGCGACAGCCAGCGGGCAACAATTGCAGTGGGTGCACAGTTCGCAGCAGAAATCGCGTACGGCCACAGTTCCGCAGCCGCGTCTGGCTACCACGCCGCCAAGCGGCGAGTCCGTCCGAGCGCGTCCACTCACGGCGAAATCGCCTACTTTCCGCGAGCCCACCAAATTCAAGCAGCCGGTCCAATCACGACCGGTGGCGTCGGCCCCAGCCTCTCAGGTAGCGTCTGCAGCCGAAACTACGCAACCGCCGGCCACGCATCGCACGGATGCCGCTCCGTCAAGGCAGCAACGGCCGCCAGCGCCGATGGCAATGCGTGGGTACCGCAATCGCTATAAGAACCAAGGCCCCGTAGGTTTGGATCGCCTCATCGATGAAGTCTTGCCGGCGCAATACGAAGAGATTCCCTCGCCGGCTCACGGGGCACCGTGCGACTGCGCAGAATGCCAGCAGCCGGGTTCCATGTATATGGGCGAAGTTGGCTGTGGATTCGCTGAGCCAACCTGCGGTTGCGTCGGTGGGTGTGCGTGTGGCGACTCCTGCTATCAGGAAGAGCCTGGATGTGGCTTTCCTCTCGGTGCAGGGATGTTCAGTGAACCAGGCTGTGCCGTGGGTTGTAGCGATGGCTGCTGCAGCACAAACGTGAACGGATGCGGCGACGCCTGTTGCGGCGACATGATCGGCGAACCAACCTGCGGCTGCAATGGCGACGGGTGCGACGACTGCCAGAACTGGCCGCAAGCGTTGTTCGGCTGCGACGAACGCGGCTGCGTGCCCGTCCTGTGGCTTCCGCCAATTAAGGAACTCACGTTCTTCGGTGGCGTGCATGGTTTCAAAGGCCCGCTAGACGGCGCACGCGATGGAGGGAACTTTGGTTTTCATGAAGGATTCAATATCGGCGGAAAGATGGCGTGGCTGCCGTGGCCGGGACTCGGCTACCAGTTCGGCCACATGTCGACTCACAATCAATTGAACGGTGATGCCAATACAATGAGCGACTCGGCGCACTCGCAGCACTTTGTCACTACCGGCTTATTCCGTCGCAGCCGCATTGGGCTCCAGTACGGCGTGGTGTGGGACATGCTGCACGACGAACGTCAGGGGGCCAACGATTTTGGCCAAGTCCGCGGTGAAGTGAGTTTCAGGAATGTAGCCAATCGCGAGCTTGGCGTCGCGTTTTCTGCGAACTCTAACTCGAATTTTATCAACGGCGTCACCTACCAAGCGGCCGATCGATATCTATTGTTCTACCGGATTAATGGCCGCCAAGGCGGCGAGTGCCGCGCCTTCGCAGGGCTTACTGGTCAATCGGACGGCATCATCGGTAGCGATTTCCATACACCGCTAACCAACCGCTGGTCGCTCGAAGGCAACTGGGCTTACCTAATTCCAGAAAGCGGCAACAATGGATCGGCAGCACGTAACGAAGCATGGAATATCAGCATGCAACTGGTATGGCACTATGGCTCCCGAGCCAATTCGTGGCACAACCGGCCCTATCGCCCAATGTTCAACGTGGCCGACAACGGAAGCCTAATGGTGGTTCGTTAATCGCACGGGGTCGCTCCCCCCATGGAAGCTTGTCAGTCGCGAGGTGGCCAAAGGGAGGCCAGGCACCAGCACTTGGTTAAGTTGCCGCACACGATCTTGGTGCGCGAACTCGAACCGAGCCCTGCTAAATAATGGGCACCGGGACGACTGACGACAATCGGTGAGGCGTGCCCTGCCCTGGCTACGGAGACACTGCGAACGACCTTCGAATGGGCCATTTGATGAACCATCTAGAATTCCCGAGCGCAACGTCACTCTGTTGTCCATGCGGGGTTGGTTCAGCATTTTTCAAGAGTTCGGACCGGAGATAAGTTTCTCCGCCCGCTGCATTAGCTTTACGACTACCCATTCGCCCATCAAGTGCCCTCGCAATGCTCAGCAAAACACTTACTTGCCGGCAGTGTGGATTTCGTACGATCAATGGGCGCGACGATCTTATTGCGCTTGCGACTTATTGGGCAGTTGCGGCGCGATAAAGAGCCGGACGACGCTATCGTCGCAGCCTTACTTGCCGAGTCCGCGCCGCTAATGACCTGCCCCACGTGCAAGGCCATTGGCTTGTCGGTTTCGGAAGCCGATGACGTAGATGACCAAGACGATTGGCAGGCAGCCATCCTGTGCGAGATCTGCCGGCAGCCGATCGACCCCGAGCGATTGGTGGCACTCCCCTCTACTCGGAGATGCACCGAGTGCCAGCAAAAGGACGAGGCCGGCACGTTGCCGGAGGAAGATCCTGAATTTTGCAAGCGATGCGGCTCATTGGTAGAACTCCGTGTGAGCCGCGGTAGCGGCATCACCCGCTACAAACGCTTCTGTACGGGTGGATGCAGAGGCGTATGACTCTTGACGATTAACGTATCGCCCACTGGCCCAAGCCTCGATTGGTCGTTCGAAGTGAATTACGGATCGTTGCGCAGCTCCCCAATGTCTTCGTTCCACAATTCGGGGTAGGCGGTGATGAATTCTCGCATCAGGGCAATGCACTCGGCGTTGTTGACCACATCCAGCAGCACGCCGCGACTACGGACATAGTCTTCGGGGCCCTGGAAGGTGATATTCTCACCGACCACGACATGCGGGATCTTGTAAAGTAGGGCCGCACCGCTGCACATGTCGCATGGTGAAAGAGTTGAGTACAGTACACTTCGCCGGTACTCTGCGGGGCTCAGGCGACCCGCGTTCTCCAGGCAGTCCATCTCTGCGTGGAGGATGGGACTGAGGCGCTGCTGCCGACGATTATGTCCTCGGCCGACAATCTGACCGTCGATCACGAGCACCGACCCGATGGGAATCCCACCCTCAGTGGCTCCCTGACGGGCTTCCGCAATTGCGGCGGCAAGGAATTCGGCGTGTTGCATGGTCCGTTTTTTCTGAAAACTTGCTTCTGAGTGGCACATAGTGCGTCGCCAGTTTAAGCTGGTGTTCTGGACGACACGCATCCACTCGGCGACCGCACCCTATGATTCATCGTTTAGCTTACCGCTGCGCGGTTGCATGGCTAGGCCTTTTCGCGACCGCCGCGGTGGCAGCTGCGTCCGACTTCCGAGAAACGGCGACTTTCGCACCGATCGTCGAACAGGCGCGATCGTACGCCGATCAGTACGGTGGTGATCGGGTCTTGTTTGTGGTCGATATCGACAACACGATTCTGGCGATGGATCGGCTCCTGGGGAGTGACCAATGGTTTGAGTGGCAAGAGTACCTCCTCGAGCACCAGCCGCAGTCGCCCCAGTTGGTAGCCGACGATTTTGGCGGCTTGCTACAGGTACAAGGTATTCTGTTTGCCACGACCGGAATGCATCCGCCCGAGGCGAAGCAACCCATACAAGTGGCTGCCATTCAAAGCTTAGCTATCCATACCCTGGTGCTCACCTCGCGCGGCGACGAGTATCGTGCCGCAACAATTCGCGAACTCAAGCGAGCGGGGTATGGCTTTGGGCCAACTTCGCCAGCGATTCGGCTCTTCGCGCAGAACGGAAACATGAACTACGAAACGTGCTCGCGATTCATGCCGTACGACATCGAGTATCCTGCGAAGTATGGTTTGCGTAAGGAAGAAGTCGATATCTTCCAGCTCCCCGGCGATCCGCGTCCGGTGAGCTACGGCGATGGCGTACTGATGACGGCAGGGCAGCACAAGGGCGCCATGCTGCTGATGTTCTTGTACCTGGTCGACCATCAGTACGATGCAGTGCTGTACGTCGACGATCACAGTCGGCATGTCAGCCGGGTATTCGACGCGCTCGTCCGCCGTGGGATAGAAGTCACCACCTTCCACTACACGCATGAGGACGATCGCGTCGACCAGTTCGCCTATGGCGATAAGACCAGGGTCACGCGACAATGGCAACGCATCGCGCGGGGAATCAAATACCGCAAGACGGCGCGAGAAGTTGCCGTCCCATGAACCGCCAAGGACACGAGGGTTAAGCAGCCGATTCGCTGCCTACGGGTGTCGTTTCCACCAAGTGCGCAATCACATCGTCGGCCGTTACGCTATCTGCTTCGGCGCTAAAATTAGTGATTAAGCGATGACGGAGCACCGGTGCGGCAACCGCCTTCAGGTCGTCGCGCTCTACACAGTTGCGTCCGGCAAGTGCCGCTCGCGCCTTGGCGGCCAACACCAAGAACTGGCTCGCACGCGGGCCCGCACCCCAGCTAATGTACTTTTCCACCATCGTGGGAACCGTGTTGGCGGTTTGGCCCCTGCTCACGCGGGTCTTTCGGACCATCTCAATCGCGTACTTCGCCAAATGATCAGCGATCGGCACTCGGCGTACCAAGTGGCTCAAGCGAAGAATCTCTTCCGCAGATAGAGCTTCGGTCACCTTCGCTTCAAAGTCGGCGGTCGTTTGCTTGACAATGGCTAGTTCTTCATCGGCATCAGGGTAATCGACATGCACCATGAACATAAATCGATCAAGCTGCGCCTCCGGCAACGGATAAGTTCCTTCCTGTTCGATTGGGTTTTGCGTAGCCAGGACGAAAAATGGCTCAGGCAGCGTGTACCGCTTTCCGCCCACCGTAATTTGTCGCTCTTGCATGGCTTCGAGTAGGGCAGCTTGGGTCTTGGGAGGCGTGCGGTTGATTTCGTCGGCTAACACGATGTTGGCAAACAGCGGTCCTTCGAGAAATCGAAACTCTCGCGTACCAGTTGCTTTGTCTTCCTGAATCACTTCGGTGCCCGTGATGTCGGCTGGCATTAAGTCAGGTGTAAACTGCACCCGGCTGAAGTCGAGCGACAAAGTGTCGGCAAGCGTACGAATGAGCAGTGTTTTCGCCAATCCCGGCACACCAACAAGCAAGCAGTGACCACGGGCGAACAGAGCCACTAAGAGCTGCTCGACCACGTCGTGTTGACCGACAATCACTTTGCCAAGCTCACCGGTGAGTCGCTGATAAGTCTGGCCCAAGTGCTGTATGTCTTCCAGGTCGTTATCGCCAAGCATGATGTTGAGAAGCGTCCGAGGTGCGAAGTGGTGGGGGAAGTTGTGGCTAGTGGCGGGCTCGCTAGTTCGCCGACCGGGAACAGAGCTTAGTCTAACGCAATCTGGTCCGTCGCATCACGGCCGCCGCCCAAGACGGGCTTCGCGGGGGTGGCTTGGGTGGGACGGGGTGCCACTGCTCCAAGCAATGTCAGTCGTGTGGCTGTGGCCACCAAAAGTCCGTGGCCACACGGAACAACATTCGCCCCGCTAGTGCTGGCGTCGGTGGCACCGCCCAATAGTTTGAGGTCGACTGGGCTGCGAGATTGCTGGCCGGTAGCGATATCGAGCGCATAAATGGCCCGACCGGTGGGCCAGAAAACTTCGCTGCCGGCGACGCAACCTTGGCCGCTGCCGGTGATGCCAGCTGCGGCCGTATTGGGCCAAACGAACTCGGTCTGGCCGCTTACCGGATCGAGCATCCACAGTTGTCGTCCACTAACAAGGAGTCGACCTGCGGCCATACCAAGTACGTGACTCACGTCGTAAGCTTGCGAATTCACCCACAGCACGTGGCCGGTCATCGGATCCAGGGCAAACAGCGATGCGGCGTCGGCCGGTGCACACGCCAGACAGTCGCCCACCAGCGCACAGGCTCCGCGGTGGCGACGCCCCACCTGCGACAGGTCGTTTGGCTGGGTGGAACTGCTGCGCTCGTAGGTGTGCGCCCAGCGGATATGCCCGTCGCGCGCTCGAACGGCGGCGACCACGCCAGCCGAAGTATTCAAGTACAGCGTACCGCTGGTTGCCACAATCACCGCCTCCTCCAAATTCCCGCCCGCTCCTGATACGTGGCAGATGGGGGTTTGCCAAAGCTGTCGCCCGCTGGTCCGTGTGTAGCAAGCCAGTTCTAGGCGTCCGCCCGGCTGCAACTCTTGCAGCGGCAAGTAGATATGGGGGCCGTTGACGACCGGCGGGCCACAAATGTGGTGGCCGGCGTCGGGCTGGATCTCCAATCGCAGCTTTCCTTCAGCTGCCAGGTCCATTGCCACCAGTCGCTTCGGCAACGGTGTGCGAAGATCGGAAATCGCCGCGTTACGCTTGCCTTTCACCACGGCATACAGAAAGCTGTCCTTGAGCATTCCTTCTGGTACCGCCGGAGTTAGTTCGTCATCGATCGCTTGCCTTGGCTCGATCAGCATCTGTGCTCCGCCATTACGAATGACGATCTGACCGCGAAACTGAATCCGCACATTGTCCTGAACATGGTCGAACAAGCCGGGTAGCCTCAAGTTTTTCCTCGCACCGCCTAGGGTATTCACGTCTCTGCCGCGATCAGCTGGCTGTGCGTTGGATTGCATCAGCTGCCCCGTAGCGCCGAACAATGGTTTGCCGGTCGTGGCGTCGACGGCAATCCATGTGCCATTGTCTTCTACCACCACCGCTCCATTGCCAACCAGTGGTTCGGCAAACGTGGCCCGCGACGGTGAGAGCGGTCGGCTGAAGAACTTGCCACCCCCGAGAAATACTTCGTCCTGTGGCGGGGCGAGATGCAGGTTCGGTGGCATCAATTCGCGTTGCCACTGGATGCGAGAGACATCGCCCATGCCGGGTGATGTAGCGGCACGGGCGATGCTTCCCCCCGCTGTCGGCCAGCCGTCGCTGTGCGTGGGCGATGGCCAGTTGCGGGCAGCTTCCAGAGCGATGGCGATGGCTTCGGACAAGTTCGCCTGACGGCCGGCGATCGTTCCCGTCGCGGTGGGCTGCACCTCCACCAGCACGGCGGCCTCTGTTGCGGCGCGATCAAGCGTGCCCGCGCGAATCGACACCATCGCCATCCGCGCTAATAGATCGGCTACGGTTAGGTCGGTGTCAGGGTAGACAGATGGGCAGATTGCCTCAGCGCTTTGGTTTGCAGGCGATGTCGCGACAGTAACGCGATCCGCGATCACGCCTTGCACTGCTGCATCGCTCAGATCCACACCGGCGAGGGCGACCCCCCACGGGCGACCATCGGGGGCGGTGAGTGCTGGCGAGGTTTGCAGCAGGTAGCCGCGGGCAGCGTGGTAGTTGCCTGCTTCGAGTTCCCAATCGGCCAGGGCGACCAGGGCGTCGTCGCCATAACTGCTTGTGTAATACATGTCGAGTAGTCGGGTGAGCAACTCGGCATCGCGCTTGGCTACGCCGGCGTCGAGCAAGCTCTTTGCTGTGGCGTCGACGCGACCTCGATAGATGGCGAGCGCCTCGGCTGGCCACTGGGCGATCCGCACGTGGCACGCCGCCGCGAGCGGCAAGTAGTAGTCGTCAGTCACCGGCACCAACGCCTCGGTAGATTCGCCGACAAGTCGCACCACGGCATCCACCGCCTCGTCGTACGCCTCGGCTTCTATAAGCGCGTCGACCTGCGATAGTTCGCGTTCCAAACCGCTCGGTACGGTAACCAGACGAGCCTCGGTCGTAGGTGGTGCCACGCGCGGCCAGAATTCCGGCACGTCCGCCAGGGTCGGCGAAACGAGACCGACCGGTAGCAGGCACATCGATAAATAAGTCAGCAGTCGTGGCATGCTCGGAATTATATCACACAAGCGGCTGAACACGAGCGGGAAGTACGTACCTCAGAAGCCCGTACCTCAGAAGCCCGTACCTCAGAAGCCCGTACCTCAGAAGCCCGTTCCGCGCAGCCGCGGGACGGGAGCCCCCTGCAACAACGCGACCTGCGCCCTGCTCCGGCGCGGCAGTGGAGGAGTTCCCGTAGCAGTTTTCGATGCGCGGCGACACGCGTGCCGACGTTGTGCCCCCATTCGGGGCAGTCTACACTATCCCGCAGGGCGAGCTACGCATTCACTTTTCTGCCTTCGGGCCAAGGAGTCGGGGTATGGCATCCAACGAACCGCGAGCCAGAGAGATCGCTGGCAACATTCAACAGGGCGTCAGTCACGGTCTCCGGAGCGTCTGGTGGGCGATGCTGCTGCGCGGAATCCTGGCCTTGGCGCTCGCCGGCTGCGCGCTGTTCTGGCCCCAAAGAACTATGGAGCTCCTAGTCAAGCTCCTCGGCATCTACTTCCTGCTCGATGGATTGTGGAGTGCGATCTCCGCGTGGCGCTCACGCAACTTAACCGCCATGCCGCTACAAGCAGTGGTGAGTATCGTAGCCGGACTGGTACTGCTGTTTTGGACTGACATCGGCACCAATGTGTTCATGATCGTTGCGGGCGTGTGGGCCCTACTGCAAGGCCTTGGTGTAATTATGTCGTCACGAGAACTGGAATCCGACGACGCCGACCGCACGCTGATGGCCATTATTGGTGCCGTGATCGGTGTTGTGGGGCTTGTCTTCATCTTGTGGCCCGACAAAGGCGTCACCACTATTTCGTGGCTCATAGGAATTGGGGCCTTGG
This sequence comes from Lacipirellulaceae bacterium, assembly GCA_963753855.1. Lineage (GTDB taxonomy): Bacteria > Planctomycetota > Planctomycetia > Pirellulales > Lacipirellulaceae > Aeoliella. Next base: position 467,560 of record CAVWDV010000001.1, read on the forward strand.
TGGTCGGACTACTCTTGATCTACCTCGCCACAAGGCTTCGTCGCGTTCGCCGGCGAGTCGAAGGTATGGGACAGGGCGGCTGAGCGGAGCGGACCAGCCCGCGTCAAGGCGTGTAGTTCTGCTGGCGAATGAACCTGACCCGAACTCAACGAGCCATTCGCCAGCAGAACTGCCCACCCTACCTGAACCCGTTCTCCTTAAGGTTTCGCCTGAAGGCGAGGGTTTTAGACCCACCGCACGGACAATAAGAGCAGTGACCGGCGGCTCGTGGAGATGGTGGGAGCCTTCTCATTGCCTGTGGCGAGTGACAATGCGATCGACTTCGATCCCGAGATGCGCGCGCGGTGGCGACATCCATCGTATGCTTCCGTATGCTTCGAGCAATGAGCCTGGCGCAGTACGCCATTCTGGGGGGCGGTGCAGTGCTGTGGGTCGCCATGTTGCTTTATCCACCATGGATCCGCCAAGTAGACGAAGTTGTGCGTATATTCTTCGTCCAAGACTCGCGGGAGGTATTACGCGAACAGTTTGCAGGCTATCATCTTGCGTTGCGCCGGGCCTGCCGCCCGATGAAGTGTTTAAGCAAGGCACCGGCAATTTGGTACAAAGAAAGTTAACACGAAACCGCCACCTTCACGTGGCGATTTCTGCTGACTCAATTGCTGGTAGTAACCGCAACTGCCGCGATTGCCGTGCGGCTTGGCGACATCGATTATCAAAAGTTGTCGGGCGAATACCAATTCGCAAACGGCAGTCCCTACGGAGCTTCAATGTAGCAGTCGGGAAGTAACTTTCGCAGCCGGGCGACCCCTTCGCCCGAAATTTGGGTACCCCATATATATAGCTCCTTTAGGTTGGTCAGTTGTGCCAGATGCGGTACGGACTGATCGGTGATAGCCGTTTCGTCCAGGGTGAGCCGTTCGAGTCGACGAAGAGGTGCAAGCTTGGCGATTCCCACATCCGTGACATGTGTATTACTGAGATTGAGTTCCGTCAGCCGACCTAACGTCCCGACCGAAGCGAGTCCACGGTCGGTGATTTGGTCGCAGTCGTCCAGGCGAATGCGTTCAACGAGCCGTAGCGATCGAAGATTGGCCAGCAGGTCGTCGTCTACCTTGTCACTGGTTGGCACGCCCCACATGGGAACAACGAAACCAATCATCCCAACGTGTGCGAAGAAGTCGTCACCCAGCAACTGCCGTAGCCATTCAGGCCCCGGTGGATCGGTTCGTCCCGCCAACTGATAGTCCCAGAGCAGAATCACCTTCTCGGCAGCGAGCGCCCGCACTGCCTCGCGTTGCCGCTGCACTTGGTGCACTTTGTAGCCAAGCGCTACGCACAGCACGGTCACCATGAAGAACAGCGCCCGCAGGCTACACCCCCAGCGACGCCGCGGACGAGTTCGATCGGTAGTACCCACGAAATAGGCTCCTGCCGCTAAGGTCAGCTGTGGTCCCATTCTAGCCGACTCCATGCCCTTGGTGCGAGCGAGAGCAATGCACCTCTGAGGTCAAGTTCGCCCTGCGGTTTCTCCTCACCGAACCTTGACCGGCCGTCGCGTGTCAGCTAAGCTACGACCATGAACAGCAAGAATCTCCTAAGCTTGGCTCTACTATTGCTTGCTCCGAGCACGCCTTAGGGTCTCTTGCACAAGCACCGCTGCAAACGTCCAACACCCTGAGGCCCCAAGGCTTCGGGGTTTTTTTGTTGAATTCGGAATTGAAACCACAAAGTCACAGAGGACTCGGCGAGACTTACCGAGGAGCCGACGAATGGCGCAATACCCGCATAGCAAGCTGACAGAGAATATTTACGGGGCCGCTATTGAAGTGCATCGAGCACTCGGGCCGGGGCTCCTGGAATCGGCTTACGAGGCCTGTCTATCGGCGGAACTCAAGGCTTTAGGAATAGCACGCGAGCGGCAGGTTGCGGTGCCCGCAGCCTACAAAGGCACGCTACTAGACACCGCCTATCGCATCGATCTTCTGGTGGAGAATCTCGTTATCGTTGAGCTCAAAGCGGTGGAAACAATCACCGCCGTCCACGAAGCTCAGTTACTGACCTACATGAAACTCGCAAAGAAACCTGTTGGCCTGATCATCAACTTCAACACCGACCTACTAAAGAATGGCATTGTCCGCCGAGTCCGTTAGCGAGATTTTGCTGTTTAACTTCCTCAGTGCCCTCCGTGGCTCCGTGGTTTCATCTACCCCCTGACTCCTGAACCCTAATTCCTCCCATGCGAACATCGTTATTTTCGACACCACGCTTCGCGACGGCGAGCAATCGCCCTGGAGCGAGCATGAACCTCGCCGAGAAGCTCGAGGTCGCCCAGGCGCTCGTCGACCTGAGGCGTCGACGTCATCGAAGCTGGCTTCCCGATTGCTTCGCCCGGTGACTTCGAGGCGGTCGCCGAGATCGCACAGAATGTTCAGGGTGCCACCATCTGCGGGTTGGCCCGCTGCAACGATAGGGACATCGACCGGGCGTGGCGAAGCACTGAAGGCTGCTCCCGACGCCGCGCATTCACGTGTTCCTGGCCACCAGCGCGATCCATCGCGAGTTCAAGCTCAAGATGGATAAGCAGGAGATCATCGACCGGGCGATCGCCGGCGTGAAGCGGGCCGCGTGGCTACTGCGACGACATCGAGTTCAGCCCCGAAGATGCCGCGCGCACCGAAATCGATTTCCTCTGCCAGGTGGTCGAAGCGGCCATCGCTGCCGGTGCCACGACCGTGAACATTCCCGACACGGTGGGCTACGCGACACCGGCGCACATGGGAGGCGTCATCAAGCAGTCTGGTCGACCGTGTGCCGAACATCGACAAAGCCGTGATCAGCGTCCATTGCCACAACGACCTCGGACTGGCCGTCGCCAACAGCCTGGCAGCCGTCGAGAACGGCGCCGGGCAGATCGAGTGCACCATCAACGGCATCGGCGAGCGGGCTGGCAATTGCTCGCCTCGAAGAAATCGTGATGGCGCTCGGTACCCGCAGCCGACTACTACAACGCTGCGACACGCGGATTGAGACCACGCGTTTGGTCCCCACCAGCCGGTTGGTTTCGAGCGTCACCGGCCTCGAAGTGCAACGCAACAAGGCGATTGTCGGCCGCAACGCCTTTGCCCACGAGGCGGGCATCCACCAGGATGGCATGCTCAAGAACCCCACGACCTACGAGATCATGCGGCCCGAGGACGTCGGATTCCAGAAGACCGACCTCGTGCTCGGAAAACACAGCGGCCGCGCCGCCCTGGCCGATCGGGCCGGGCGCTGGGCTACCATATCGAAGGCGACAAGTTGCAAGAGGTGTTCGAGGCGTTCAAGAAGCTCGCCGACAAGAAGAAAGAGGTCTACGACTCGGATATTGCGGCCTTGATCGACAAGCGGGTAAGTGCCGGCGATGGGCAATGGCAACTGGTCCGCTACGAGCTGAAGCTCTCGGGCGATGGCATCCCGGCTGCAACGGTCACGCTCAAGCGTGGCGACGAGGAAGTGACCGATACGTTTTTCGGGGGCGACGGCCCTTTGGACGCCGTATTTCGCGTCATCGAAAAAATCACCGAAGTGCGGGTTGTGGTCCGCGACTACCGCGTTCACAGCGTGAGCCAAGGCAAAGACGCGCAAGGCGAGTCGACGGTTGACCTCGAGTACAATGGCCGCCTGTACCGCGGCCGCGGCGTGTCGACCGATACCATCGAAGCGAGCACCTTGGCGTTTTTGAACGCGATTAATCGCATCGCGCTCTCGTCAGGCGAAACGGAACAAGTGTCGTACCGCGATACGGTTTGAGAGAGGCAAGACATAACCAAAGGGTCCCGTACTGTTTTCGTGGTGTCCCTTCCTCCCTCCTTCTCCGTGTACTCCGTTCCTCTGGGGTTAATTGTCAAGGCGAAGATACAAGCACTGGGCTGCCGTTCCCTTCTAGCCGATAGCTGAGAGCCGACAGCCCTACGCCACAAACGCCAACCAGTAGAATACCCAGCCCGTGATGGCCGTCATGGTCATTTCCACCGCCGCGATGCGGCCCCACAGTTTGTGGCGGTGCTGTACTCGCCGGGCGTCGGTGGCCTGGGGAAGTGCTTCAAGGCTCCGCTTACCACGTAGATCCAGATAAGAGCTGTTGGCACGGCAAAGAACAAGTGAACGATGAGTCGCAATACCCACCGGGCAGGTCCACTTGTTGTTGATCGAAAAGTACGGCGATGGTTCTGCCCGGAGTTCCCATTGGGTGACAAACTGCATGTCGATTTCGAATGCCGTCACGGCCAGCAATAGGACGGTCGCGAGAGTCAGCTGAATGCGCTTATGCCACTGCCATGCATTGCGGAACCGAGCCAGCGCGATGCTGCCGAGCATCAAGGGAATAACAGCAAACATGGTCGTAAACACCACGTCCAGCATCAACGATGCACGTGTACCCAGAAACCCGTCGAGACCCGGAAACTCCATTGTGCTTGCTATGTCCATCCCAATACTGGCTGCCAATCTCTGAACAAGGATGCCCGAAATCGGTCCAACAAACAACCGCCGTTGCGACGTACTCCACCCGATTGCGATTTATTGTCGAACAAGATAGCCTACGTAATCAACAAGTCCCCGTAGCTCAACTGGATAGAGTGTCGGCCTCCGAAGCCGAAGGTTGCTGGTTCGAATCCAGCCGGGGATACTCCTGTGTAACGTCTACACCGACAAATGCGGCGTTTGCTGAGGAAAAATGCAATATTAGCACAGCAAGTGGCACAGCTTTCTGCCCATTTCGAGGGGTTGTGTCTCCACCCCCTGTGCCACCCTGAGCGAGTCCCATAAGCTCGGCAGTCATCATGCGATGGTTCTTGTCAGCCACCTCGTCGGTGTGCCCCATCCAAGCCTTGCATACATGCGATGGGAACTCGCCGCTGAGCTCGGTAGCCTTGGATGCTCTAAGGGTATGCCATAGGCGAGGCCACGACTCGAGGCCGGCCTTGGCTATGAGCTTTAGCATTTGCGTTGGCAAGTTAACGTCGCTGCTGCGGCATGCGTGGACGGAGTAAGCACACATGGCGTGCTCGTGCGATAGTGCCAACGTAGCCCTCTCAATCGCAGGGATCTCATGTGGAAACCGACGCCTTGAGTGTCGCCAATCATCAGGTGGTTGAAATCGCCCACTTATAGCAGCTGCTTTGCGAATAGCCAGAACACGAGGCCTGGCACAACTGCATAGTACAGGAACACGATAAACGTCTTGCGGATCACGGCACCTTCTTGACCGGTAAGGCCTGCGACTGCTGAAGCGGCCACTACATTATGCACGCAGATCGTGTTGCCGGCTTCGCCACCCACCGCTTGCAATGCAACCATCCATACAGGATCGAACCCAAGCTTGACCCCAACATCGAACTGGAAGAGCGAAAACATCATGTTGCTGACGGTATTGCTTCCAGCGACTGCGGTGCCCAGCCCGCCAAGCATGGGTGCGAGGGCCGGCCAAGCAGAGCCCAAGAGTCCGGCAACTCCTTCGGCAAGTGCGATAGGCATATCCGGATAACACTTCGCTCCGCCACCACTGTTGATGAAGACCTGTACCATCGTGACTGCGAACAAGAGTGCGGCGCTAGCGCGGAACATCGTTCGTACCGACTCAGTCCACGATGTGGCGTACTCGGCATTCGTGAAGCCATGGAACGCTTTGAAGTAGGCAAAGGTGATCAGCGAGACGATCAGAAAAATCATGCCAGGCAAATAGAGCGGTTGCACGCTTTCGTGTAGCGATGTTCCCAGAAAGCCGCTTCCTGGATTGGCCGCGTCGAACCCAATCGGCAGTGTAAAGCTGAGTGCCCGGAGGGCGAACGACTGCAAATTCGGGATGATACGCGTTGCCACTAGGAGCACGGCGACGAGGACATAGGGCATCCAGGCGGCGAGCGTGCCCACCGGCTGATTGGACGACGTGTTGGAAAGTGGGCTAGTTGAACCTCTCCATGAGGCCTCCCACTGTTCGTCCGGCGCGAAGTCCCAAATGTTGTCGGCTGACGGTGTGAGAAATCCCCGAGAAGACGCCAACACGACGATGGCGAGTCCGATTAGGCCACCGAGGAGGGAAGGGAATTCAGGGCCCAGAAATACGGCGGCGAGCAAGTACGGAACCGTCATTGCCAGCGCGCTAAATAGGGCAAACGGGGCAACGGCCAGCCCTTCTCGGAACGACTTGTTGGGGCCGAAGTATTTGGTCATCAGGCATACCATCAGTAGCGGGATCAGGGTGCCGAGGACTGCGTGAATCATCGCTACACGCTGTCCGATTAGAGCGAGGAATTCGTTCCATCCCGTCGCGTTGGGCGCGAACCCGAGTTGCGTCGCGTACTCGCGTACGGCTTCACCACTTAGTACCTATCCCAGAACCTCAGGAATTCCGGTGCAGGATATGAGCGAAGACGAGATGCAACAAGGCTTCGTAGTTTTCGACCTTCTTTTCCCATCGCACTAGAATGCGGCGGTAGCGGTTGAGCCACGAGGCGATTCGCTCGACCACCCAGCGTCGGGCGCGCTGGCCACGTTTCCGCTTCTCGCTCTGTTCTTGCCCACGCGACTTGAGATGGACGCGATAACTACGCCGCTTGAGGCGGGCGCGAATCGCATCGGAGTCGTACCCTTTGTCAAGGCAGATGTGCTGCGGGCGGCCTGTTCGTGGGGGACGACGCACGGGAGTACTGTCGAGCGTCTCGAAGAGAAGCTTTTGATCGTGCGTGTTGGCGCCACTGATGGCCAACCCGATCGGCATCCCGCGACGGTCGGTGAGAATCGACCGCTTGACCCCCAACTTACCGCGATCAGTGGGGTTTTTACCGGTTTTTTTCCCCGCCCAGCGGCGACTTGGTCATCGACCCGTCGACACTTTGCCAGTTCCAGCCGATCTTTTTCCGCCGGTCGTAACGTTTCAACATCGCCCGCCAGGCTTTGCCGAACATGCCCAGTTGCGTCCACTCCTGGAAGTAGCGATGCACGGTGCTGCCGCTGCCGAACTGCGGTGGCAACGCTTTCCACTGGATGCCGGTCCGCAGCACATAAAAGATGCCGTCCATCACCTTGCGGCGATCGACGCGTGGACGACCGCCATAGGGCGATCGCTTGTATTTGGGCAACAGCGGCTCGATCGCCCGCCAAAATGCATCCGACATCCGCCAACTCGATCCTCGAAACTCCTTCCTCATACCCGTCACCTCCGTGCCGCTGAGAAGAACAGAATGCTCGAAGATGTCTACGCATGCTAGCGATCGGTTGGTTCAAATGGTTTTGGGATAAGTTCCTAAGCCGGAGAGGCCGTGATTCACGCCGATCAAGATAGGCGTGCCGGCCGCGCCGAACGACACGGGTGTACACTGTATAACCATTCCGGCGAATACCGCCGCTAGCGGCGGAAAACCAAGGCCCACCATGAGCGGTACGGCAAGCGCAGCCGGCGTGCCAAAACCCGCGGCACCTTCGATGAAGGATCCGAACAACCAGGCGATGATTATCGCCTGAATTCTCCGGTCAGGTGATACCGTATGGAAGTTTCGCCGGATTTGCGACATCGCCCCGCATTGCTCAAGTGTATTGAGCAGGAGTACCGCCCCAAAAACAATGAACAGGAGCTTGCAGGCAATGACGAGCCCTTTCGCGCTTGCCGCGGCGATCTGGGTGAGAGGTAAACCCCATACGGCGAATGCTAGGAGGATAGCGACGATGTAGCAGAGTGGCATTGCGCGGCTTGCAGGCCACCGGAACCCGACTAGGAGAATCCCAACGGTTAAGAGGGGTACCAGTGCCAGGATAGCTAGCAGCGAGGTAGACATTCGAACCTGCCACAAGTGATAAGGAAAAGGCTTGGTTTTCGCGGAAACGGCAAAGGTCACTGCAGCAGCCAGCGTATCGATGCGCGTTCTGCCGACGGATGTACGGAACCAACTACGCAGGTATCCGCAAAAAATTCTATGGGCTGATGTGTCGTGATGATTGTCGTCGTTGCTGTGCTTGTCGTTAGCGGACTCGGGTTGTGAAAGTCTTAGGAGGTAAGCGACAACTCATGAGCAGCCGCATATGGATTCGCTGTTACGCAGGTGAGCTGCTATCGTTGCGTTTTGTCCAGTCGACGCCAGACAACCGAGCAAGGCAGAGCTGCAGCCCATGGATGCCCAAACGGCCCTCGCCCTGCGCCTCCATCGCCGTGAACAGCTGCTGCGCGAGCCCTAGCCCCGGAAGGGCAAGCTTCATCCGAGCCGCTTCCTGCAGCGCGATCCGCATGTCTTTCAGAAAGTGTTCGACATAAAATCCTGGGTCGAGATTGTTTGCCACAATCCGCGGTCCGTAATTGGTCAACGACCAACTTCCAGCTGCCCCACCGCCAACAGACTTCAGCACCGTTTCGATGTTCAGGCCGGCTTTGTATGCGTACAACAGGGCTTCGCAAACGCCAATAATGCCAGTCGCAATCAGCGTTTGATTGACCATCTTCGTGTGTTGTCCTGCACCGGCTGGGCCTTGATGAACGATCGTATTTCCCATGACCTCCCAGCAAGGATGGAGGGCATCGACAACTTGAGTATCTCCGCCGATCATGATGGAGAGGGCTCCATTGCGAGCGCCGATGTCTCCGCCTGAGACAGGCGCATCGACACTGTGCACGCCTTTTTGGTTCGCCTTTTCATAGATTTCCTTTGCTAAGGCCGGTTCACTGGTTGTCATGTCGACAATCACATTGCCTTCGCGCGAGCGACTAAGCACACCGTCGTCGCCCAGGATGATTTGCCTGACATCTGACGGGAAGCCAACCATAGAGAAGACCACGTCCGACTGTTCCGCAACCGCAGCTGGCGAATTGCCCCAGGTTGCGCCGGCTGCGAGCAGGCCAGCCGCTTTGTCCTTGGTACGCGTGTAGATCATGAGCGGGTAGCCAGCCGTTTGCAGGTGCCCCGCCATACTGCCGCCCATCACGCCGAGGCCGATCCAGCCGATGCGTGTCTCATTGGGGCGAATCTGAATTCCTGTCATCTGTATTTCTCCGCGCTATGGGAAAGTTTTTGCCTGCAATTCGAAACGCTTGCCCCCGAGTGCTTTGTTATTGCTAAACACTGGGGTGCAATCTGTCAGAACTGGTTTCCTAACAAGGGGGGCTGACGGGTAGCAACCAATTCCGAAAGAGGCCTTGTTGAACAATTGATCGCGATCTTCCGTAAAACCAGCGTGGAATGGATCCACGCTCCTTTCTTATGGAGATCGAACATGGCTACAAAGCAGAAGCGAACGTTTAAGGTCACGAATTGGAACGAATATAACACATCGCTCGTCGAGCGTGGGAACATCACGATCTGGTTTAGCGACGAGGCGGTTGACCCTTGGGAGCATCCCAATCAGGGAACCAAGGTGGGACGCCCGTTCGTTTACAGCGATTCGGCCATCGAGTGCTTGCTGACGATTCGCGAGCCGCTGAAACTTCCCTCCCGGCAGACCGAGGGATTCGGCCGTTCACTGGTGGCGATGCTGGGCGCCGAGGTAGCGATTCCCAATTACTCCTCGCTCGCCATCGTAGAAGTTTGGCGGAAACGACCACATATCGGGTGAAACAAACGTTCGGAGGCCACCTGAAAAACCGCCTCTTTGGAAACCAGCAAACCGAAGCCAGAATACGCTGTAAGATCAGCAACCGATTCATCCACCTCGGGCTACCACAGTTCGAGTGGAATTAGTCAACAAGGCCGTGACATCTCAAAGGGCAGGTTTTGCATGACGAACAGCCGCTGTTCGTCTGTCTCTAGCGATTCAAGCTGGTCTCCAAACTCCTGGATGATGCACTGCCAGCGTTCTTCCCGCTCAAACTCAGCTTCTGTCTGAAGATCTTTGGGAAGGCTCTTGCGAAGCTGGACCGCTTCATGAAAGAGGTACTCAATCCACGCATACTTCGCCTTATCAGCTCCCCACACATTCTCTAAGTGCCACAGCCAGTCACTCGAGCAGTCAGGCGAGTGGCGTGGGTTTCTTTCAACGCTCTTTGAGGTTTCTTGGGAGAGCCGCCAGAAACGGCCACCTGGCCCAAAGCCGTTTGGTGGATAGCGATCCATTGGAAGCGCTCATTGCTAATGGGGAGAGGCCGTTGAGGTGTGGGCGTGCAGGCCCCAGTTCACGATTGCCGAGGATCGCTCAAAGCAGCCCGACACATTTTCCGAGTTGTCGCTCGAAAACGCAAGCTCGGCGTGGGCCAGCACGGACGAGGTTCAATCGACGTAAGTCGTTACCTTCAAAGAGTACCGGAGGAGTGACTCGAACCCTCACTGGATTGCTCCAACTGGATTTTGAATCCGCGATTCCTTGGTGTCTCACACAGGGCATTAGCAGGACACTTGTGTAGATTTCCCCGGCATATCCCAAAAGTACGCGTGGTAATAAGGGCACACACAATTATGACGAATGGCACTTGCAGGGGCCACATTGTTCCAAAACTGTTCCAGATAAGCCCGGAACCAATTCACTCCCGTAGCACCCATCGGGTTTTGGAGTCCAACTCTTCGATCGTCTTCTGAGCTTGTTGGATCTGATTGGCCAATAGCTTGGCCGCCATCGCCGATGGAGTAATGATGGCGTCATCACGCGTCAGTAAGTGGGCCGCACGAATCCGCTCGATGGTCTCGTTCTGCTGCTCTTCATTGCGTATTGAGTGCTCCGTTAGAATGCGCCGAAGGAGCTGACGATCGGCGCGACGTAACTTGCGAGGGTCGGGCCACCGACACAGCACGCTGAGCAACAAGGGCAGCTGGTGCTTCTTTCCAAAAAGCTCTAAGACGATCGGAAAATAAGACTTTCAGTAGTTCCCAATACGGTGAATCAGCCTAGGTGAACGCAAGGCCCCTCTGGATAATGATTTGTGTCAAAGCAGATCAATCTCCAAGGAGGGGACCATGCGTTCACGGCCGGATTATATCGTTACCAAAGATGAAGTACACGGCTATGCCAATCACTGGCTCGCCTCGGCGTTGAAGCTGGAGTATGAGGGTCGAAAATGCAATGCCAGCACGCTCTTGCAGGTTCTGCTGCTTGCCGCCAGTCGGGTGGCCAGCATCTTCGCGGTATGTCGCGACCTGTCCGACGCGCCGTGCGACCAAACGATTCGCAACGCCCTGGGCGAAGCATTGCCCGAAATGGCCGAACTGGAGCGACGTTTGAATCGTTCGCTCTCGACGGAACTCCCCAAGGCGTTGTTCAGCAAGTCACGAGTCGTCGCCATCGACTTGACGCTGATCCCTTATCACGGCCAGCCGCTGGCGGACAAGAAGGAGGTTTATCGCAGTTCGCCCAAATCGGGGACCACCCACTTCCATGCTTACGCCACCGCGGCGGTGATCCACAAAGGCCATCGCTACACGCTAGCTTTGACGCACGTGGAGCATGGCGAGAAGATGAAAGTGGTTGTGCAAAGGCTCATGGCAATCATCCGCCGTCGAGGGGTAAGGGTTCGTTTTCTCCTGATGGACAAGGGTTTTTTCAGTGTCGAAGTGATTGCTTACTTGAAACGAGCCGGGCTTGGATTCATCATTCCCGCAATCGTTTGTGGACGCAAACCGGGACGGGGTAAGCAAGTCACTGGGCTGCGAGCCTTGAGGAAGAAGAGAAACGGTTACTATTCTTACACGCACCGAGGCAAGGTGGAGGGCAAGGACCGCACGTCCAAGGTGACCATCTGCGTCGCCAGCAAAGGTTATACGGACAAGAAATCGGGCAAGCGGAAGACGAAGAAGCTGATGTACGCCATTTGGAAAGTTCGACAGACCCCCAAGGAAATCCGCGAAACGTACCGCAAGCGATTCGGCATCGAGACCAGCTACCGGCAGATGAACGAGGCGCGAATCAAAACCTGCACCCGCGATCCAGCACTGCGACTGCTCTTCGTAGGCGTCGCCCTGGTCCTGCGGAACGTCTGGGTCTGGTTGCACTTCAAACTGGCTAAAGGAAAATGGGACGACGAGCCACAACTGCTTCTCGAACTACTCCGCTTCCGTGAAATGCTCCTCTGGATCGGACAAGTCGTCGGGCGAATGTTGGGGGCTGACCAAAATCAAGGCATCGATCGTGGTACTTACGACCGGCTGGCCGGAAACGCCTGAATGAATACCTATTTGGAACTACTGACTTTAAGACAGCCGTTAGTTGTTGTCGAAGTTTCGTTTGACCGTCGACGATCTTGCGCCGCTGCTGGGACAAGTTGGCGATCAGCCGCGTGTTTTTGTCGTCCGGCTGCCAGGCCTTCAGCGTCGTGATGCGTTCACGCAGCATCCGTGCCAGATACATGGCGTCGGTAGGATCGTTCTTGCCGCCCCCATGATAGCTGTCTCGATAGCTAGCCAATTGTTTGGGGTTGACTGGATAGAGCAGTACATCCTCACGGAACATGAGCCGCATTTGGGTCAGTCGCCACGACCAAGACGGGCTGCTCACTGGCAAGTAGCGCACTACGGCAATTACCATCAGCATAGCTGAGCATGAACGGTACAACAGCCACACATTGCCACCACAGCTAGTGCCGCGCAAGGAACTTTAGGCGACCATTGTTTTTCGAAGAGGTGCTGCATTTGATAAGTCTCCCTTTCACGCCTCAGATCACGTTCACATTTGCCTGATTCCTTACGATAGGGATATCGAATAACTTGACTCTTCTGGCATGGACTGCCGAAGGAGCAGCCAATTACCCTCTCGAAGTGCTCCCTAGACAACAATGTCGTGGACAATTTCGCCGTGCACGTCGGTGATTCGGTAGTCCCGGCCTTGGAAGCGATACGTGAGCCGACGATGGTCGAGTCCAAGTAAGTGCAAGATCGTTGCGTTTAGATCGTGTACGTGCATACCGTTTTCAACAATGTTGTAGCACCACTCGTCGGTTTGCCCGTAATTGAAACCTGGTTTGATTCCGCCACCCGCCATCCACATCGAGAAGCAGCGGGGGTGATGATCGCGGCCGAACTTCCGTAAGTCACCCTGCTTGTAGACGGTGCGGCCAAACTCTCCGCCCCAAACGACGAGTGTGTCGTCGAGCATACCGCGAAGTTTCAAGTCCTGAACTAAAGCCGCCGACCCTTGATCGACCTCCCTGGCGATCTTTGGATGGCGCAGGCAGATTGCTATGGTGATCCCAGCCTCGATGGTAGATTTGCACGAATCGAACTCCTCGCTCCGCCAATCGACGCGCCAGCAGGCAATTGGCGGCATGGGTACCAGGCGTCTTGGCGTCGGGGCCGTACAAATCAAAGGTGGAATTCGGCTCGTCGGATAGATCCGTCAGTTCAGGAACCGACATCTGCATCCGGTAGGCCATTTCGTAGGCTGAGATACGGGTGTTGATTTCTGGATCGCCAACCTGCTCGTGCCTGAGGCCGTTGAGCTTCGCGAGGCGGTCCAAGAAACGCCGCTTGTCCTCGAGCGAGCCGCCCGTGGGGTCTCGCAGATACAGCACGGGATCGCCCACCGATCGTAATTTAACCCCCTGATGGTTGGATGGCAGAAAAGCGCTGTCCCATAATCGGGAGTACAACGGCTGGGCTTCCGGATCGGTGTTCTTGTCGAGCAGTACAACGAACGCTGGCAAGTCCGTCGATTCGCTTCCCAAACCGTAACTGAGCCAAGCGCCGAGGCACGGTCGGCCTGGCTGTTGATGCCCCGTCTGGAAGAAGGTGATGGCCGGATCGTGGTTGATAGCCTCGGTGTACATCGATTTGATGATGCAGATGTCGTCAGCGATCTTCGCGTGGTGTGGTAGCAGATCGCTGATCCACTGCCCCGATTCGCCATGCTGATGAAAGTTGGCGATCGATCTCGCCACCGGCAGGGACTTCTGGCCCGATGTCATTCCGGTAAGTCGTTGCCCTTGTCGCACCGAGTCGGGCAACTCCTGCCCATCGAACTTATCGAGTGCCGGTTTATAGTCGAACGTGTCCATCTGGCTCGGGGCACCCGACTGGCAGAGGTAAATCACTCTCTTGGCCCGCGGTGCGAAGTGTGGATCACCTAACAGCCCCGGTCCGTAACCCGGTCCATTGTTTTCGGCGAGCGATCTCGCGCTTGCCGAGGCTTCCGACAACAAAGAACCGAGCGCTCCCAAGCCAACGGCCGAGGAACCGCGGGAGAAGAAGTGACGTCGGTTGATTTGCAGCAGATGGTCGAAAAGCGGTTGCAACGTTTATCCCTTGGTTATGAATTCGCTGAGATTGAGTATCAAACGAGCTATGGAAGTGAGGGCTGCGTGTTCTAGCTCTGGCACGCGATGGTCCCGGGGCGAATCGCCGATGGCCAGCAGGGCTTTCGCCTTGTCTGGTGCCTCTCGGTACGAAGCCAGTTGCTCGCGATAGGCAGCCGAGAGAGCCTGGAGTTCCTCGGCCGTTGGCTGCCGCCCCAGACTCACTTCCACGGCAAAGCGAATCCTATCGTTCAAGGAATTGCCTCCCTCGTACCAGATTCTCGTAGCCAAGGCTCGAGCTGCTTCGACAAACTGAGGGTCATGAAGGAGTACGAATGCCTGGAGGGGGGTGTTTGTGCTCGAACGCTGCACCTGGCAATACTCGCGCGACGGAGCATCGAACACCGCCATCGAGGGCGGAGGAACAGTTCGCTTCCAAAAAGTGTACAAACTGCGTCGGTAGAGCTTGTCTCCCGAGTCCTGTTTGTACTCGCTCGAATAACCCGGCCGATTGTTCACTTCCATCCACAGGCCCTGCGGATGATAAGGGAACACGCTGGGGCCACCCACCTGAACATTCAGCAAGCCACTTACAGCCAAGGCGGAGTCGCGGATGGTTTCCGCGTCCAAACGCTCGCGAGGTCCTCTAGCCAGAAACAAGTTGCGTGGGTCTCGCGTGTAGTTGTCGTCGGCGACCCACGAAGACTGCTGATAGGTTTGCGACATAATGATCGTTTTAAGCAGTAACTTGACGTCCCAGTCCGATTTCACGAACTCCACCGCCAGCCAGTCGAGCAACTCGGGTTGCTCAGGCACGGAACTTTGCAGGCCGAAGTCTTCCGGGGTTGCGTGCAGTCCGGTACCAAACAACTGCTGCCAGAAGCGATTGACGGCCACTCGCGACGTGAGTGGATGGTCAGAGGAGGTAAGCCAACGCGCCAGTCCCAAGCGATTGCGTGGAAGGTCGTCGGTCATCGGAGGAAGCATGGTCGGTGTACCAGGCTGGACATGCTCGCCTCGCTTGTCGTATTCGCCTCGTTCAAGCACGTAAGCGCCCCGAGGTTTGTCGATGTCCCGCATGATCATCGTCTTCGGGATCGCCGCGAGCAGTTCCTCTCGCAGCTTACGTGCGGAATCTAGCTCTTTAGTGATCTCATCGGCTTTCGGCGATTCAGCGTCGCTGGCCTCCGCGAGTTGAAGTTCCAGAGCACGAATTCGTTCATCAGTCGATTCGACGAGCGGTTCTTGAAAAGGCGATGGGATGGGCTCTTGCGGCTCAAAGCCCTTCATGCCCCTCTCTGGCACTTGATTGAAGAAGGCCGTCAGTTGGTAGAATTCGCGTTGCGAGATCGGGTCGTACTTGTGATCGTGGCAGCGAGCACATCCGAGCGTCAGGCCCAGCCAGGTCGTGCCCATGGTCGTGGTTCGATCGATGACGTACTCCACGCGATATTCTTCGTCGATAATTCCACCTTCCACGGTGATGGGGTGATTGCGATTGTAACCCGTGGCTAGCTTCTGCTTCTGTGTCGCCTCCGGTAATAAGTCGCCAGCCAACTGCTCGATGGTGAACTCGTCATACGGCTTGTTGTCGTTGAAAGCATGGATCACCCAATCGCGCCAGGCCCATTGGTCCCGCTGGAAGTCGTATTGATAGCCGTTGCTGTCAGCATATCTCGCGGCATCCAGCCAGTACCGTGCTTGATGTTCCCCGTAAGCGGGCGACGCGAGCAGCGAGTCGATCGCCCGTGACCAGGCCTCCGGCGAATCGTCGGTCAGGAACGTGGAGATTTGCTTCCTAGTCGGAGGTAGCCCCGTCAAATCGAGTGAGGCTCGACGCAAGAGTGTGCGCCGATCGGCGCACGGCGACGGCTCCCATCCCAGCTCGTCGAGTTTCCGGAGCACGAGTCGATCGATGGGGTGTTTGTCCCACGCCTCCAGGCGAGCCTTTGGCGGCTCGGGAAGGGCAGGCACGACAAATGCCCAATGCTTCTCGTAGGAGGCTCCTTCGTCGATCCAATGCTTCAGAAGATCAATCTCCTTCGCCGTGAATAGTGGCTTGTTGCTATCCGCAGGTGGCATTCGCAAGTCAGGATCCTCACTGATGATCCTGGCAATCAGTTCACTCGCTTCGGCATCTCCAGCGACGATTGCAGAATCTATCGCGGCATCACGGATGTCCAGTCTTAGTTCAGCCTGGCGGCTTTGGTCGTCCGGACCATGGCACAGAAAACAACGATCGGAAAGCAGCGGTCGGATGTCGCGATTGAAGCTAACGCTCCGAACGGTTGTCAGGCCAGCCTGCTCAGCTGTGCTCGCTGGCTGAGCGGCCTGAGTAGGCGCGAAGAAAAGCATCGCGGCGGCAAAAAGGCGGATAATGAACTGTTGATTAGTCGATGCCATGGATTATGCGACTCTGTGCCAACAGGTGGGGCTAGAGACTTTCCCGAATTGTGGAATCGAAGACACTCTGAGAACGACTCTGAGTATGTCGTTGTGATTCGTCGAACTTAGTCTTGTGGTCAGAGCGGCAAAGTATTTACCGCTCACCTACAGACATTATAGTGTGTCATGCTTCTCTTTAGAATGGAATTACTCGCGGTATGCGTTAGCATATATTTCCGATAGAGATTTCGATTTCGAGAAAACGCAGGCATTTTAGCGATCAGGCAGAAGGCCGCAGCGGTCCGCCGTCACCTTGGCGATAAAGTCGCCGTGTCCGATTTGGCCGACGAACTGGGCGTGCGATGGCCCACGACTTTCGGACAGTGGCGGGGCCTTGGAACAGCATCCGGGCGCGACGCCGCGGATCATCAGCGACAACGGCCCTCAGTTCATCGCCAAAGACTTCAAGGCGTTCATTCGCATCTGCGGGATGACCCATGTGCGAACGAGTCCCTTTTGTCCGCAATCGAACGGGAAGCTGGAGCATTGGTATGGCAGCTTAAAGCAAGAGTGCGTTCGCCCCGCCGCGATCGAGTCGCTTGAGGAAACGCGCCGCAAGGTGGCTTCGTAAGTCGAGCATTACAACCAGGCCCGGTTGCATAGCGCGATCGGCTACGTCACGCCCGCCGACAAACTGGCGGGCTTGGAAAGCGTGATCTTTGTCGAGCAGGATCGCAAGCTGGAAGAGGCACGCGAGCGGCGCAGAGTCGTGCGAAAGGTTGCTTGATGCAGCGCTTCACGCTACAACCGAAAGTGACCTGGGCGGAGGATAGGGCAACGGTGAGGACCGACCCGAGCGCCGACCCAAGGGCCAAGACCGGAGTCGAGATCGGGCTTCACCGCTCGGTCTCGCTCCCCTCTCATCCACTCCGGGATTGGCACCAAAGCGATAAACCTTCGCGGCAGGAGGCCGTGATTCTTCGGCAGGATGCCTTTCCATTCGCTAACGCGAGTCGAGCTGAATTCCAGTTCACGGTGAACCAAGACAGTGTTCGTCGCTTAGCGTATAATCCTGTTCCGTTGGTCGTCACACCCCTCGGATCAGGCCGTCAAGCAGATTCTTACGATTCCCGGAATCGGCAAACGCACGGCCGCGATTCTCGTGGCCAAGATCGTCTCCATCGACCGCTTTGCCTCACGGCAGAGGCCCCTGGGGGCTTGTTCAGTCTGAGTTGGGCCATGGATCGGGGCGTTGGCTTGCCAACGCGCTTTGACGAGAAGTTGATTGAGACGAACCGGCCCACCAGGGCGTTCGAATGAAGAATGCTAAGTGCCGGCCGAACCGGTCGGGCGACTCCTCGAAACGAGGAGCGGGATCCACGAAGAGATGTTTAGGGGTGCAATCGGCACGTCAAAAGAACGTTGCAAGCGAACCCGAATAAGAACCGTAATCAATCCACTCACCAACGCGTGTCAACAAGCCAACAATTAGCCCGGACGGCCGCCACCAAACCTCCGCTCGGGCTCGACAGAGGGGGCCCGCCCCTCGCGCCTCTGCCGTCGCATCGACCCTCAAGACGCGGGGCGAAGGGCCGGTGCGACGGCGACGGCGGAGGGGCTCACCGGAACCCTTGCATGACAGAAAAACACAGCGTCGCCTGTGACCGGGAGAGATACGCACGCATGTCGAAGGAAGCCAAGAAAAAACCTACTTGACCTTTCAGCCTCTTTCAGAGATGGTCCAACCGCCTTGGTTCCGCCCAGCACTCGTATGGCATTTTAGGAGGGCACGGGACTCGAACCCGCTGCGGACGGCTCAGAATCACCGGAAAACCAAGGGGTTCCAGATCTAGACTCCGAAGTGTCTGCACATTGTCTGCATCCCGAGTGCAGCGGCTGTAGCCACTTGGCAGAAGTAGACGCAGAGCTGTCTCGCAAGCTCGCCGGCGGGCAGCCCATCGCCATCATGCTGGAGCAGTCTCGCGGTGCGCTCATCTATGCGCTCATGTTCCGTGAGGATGTACTGCTCTATCCAGTCAACCCCAAACAATTGGCTAGCTATCGAGACAGCTATCATGGGGGCGGCAAGAACGATCCTACCGACGCCATGTATCTGGCACGGATGCTGCGTGAACGCATCACGACGCTGAAGGCCTGGCAGCCGGACGACAAAAACACGCGGCTGATCGCCAACTTGTCCCAGCAGCGGCGCAAGATCGTCGACGGTCAAACGAAACTTCGACAACAACTATCGCGTCCATCTCAAGTCGCGTGGGCAAGAACAGAGCGAGAAGCGGAAACGTGGCCAGCGCGCCCGACGCTGGGTGGTCGAGCGAATCGCCTCGTGGCTCAACCGCTACCGCCGCATTCTGGTGCGATGGGAAAAGAAGGTCGAAAACTACGAAGCCTTGTTGCATCTCGTCTTCGCTCATATCCTGCACCGGAATTCCTGAGGTTCTGGGATAGGTACTAAGTAGCAATCTACCCTCGGGTCGCCCGCCGTTGATTTGCCGGGCGTACTTCAATAGCGAAGCGGCCACGGCCACCGACCTCAGGTCGAGAATCGACGGTCCCACAGGAAAGATGGCTAGATCGGCAAGCAGCATCAACGTGGGGGGCACATCGTTGTCGTGGCCCGGCGAGTCACAGACAACAACCTCATGCGACTGGCGTAGTTCGACCACTGCTTCGGCCGTGGCCTCCGGGTCGCCCACTCTGCGAATGGCAATCGATGGCTCCGCTTCGGCTAGCGCCACATAGATGCCCTGCCGTTCCAAGTTGGTTCCAAGCGACCAATCTTGGTGAAGAATCAATACGTCTAGAATCGACGTAAGTCCTTACTATCAAAGAGTACCGGAGGAGGGACTCGAACCCTCACTGGATTGCTCCAACTGGATTTTGAATCCAGCGCGTCTGCCAATTCCGCCACTCCGGCAAGTCACGTGACTGCAATAGTTTACGTCAGATTTTTTGGAAGTCCAAGGGGGCTGAGGTTCCACACACCGTCTATGGTTCTCGATTGCTGAAGTCGGAGAGTGCGTTCATGCGGCATGTGTGCATGACGACCGGCAGGGGACGGACCTTGCTTTGCCAGCCAAAGCGTCTGGAGGGCCCCTTCCGCTACGACGATGGTAGTTCCATCGAACCGGTCCACGTGATCGCTCGCCACAGAGGCATCCGCTCGAATTGCAGCCGTTCGAGCGATACCTTGCACGTTCGCTGGCATCAACAGAGCACCACTTTTCACCGCCGGCTATGGTAACGCCAAGCCACCTCAGCGGGAACTTAGCCAGCTTTTCGGCGGGGGGGCGTAGGCTCTTGGTGGTTGGGCGCAGGCTTGACGTAGAGCGCGGTCATCGGCAGGTCTGTCATGGTGATCGCTCGCTTGAAGCTCTGGAACCACTCGGAGAGCGCGTGGTCGGCTGGCCCCCTTAGCGTCGCCTTCTCGGGCTCCGCAGTTGACCAGGCAACGTGCAATGAGATCAGGTCGAGCACCTCGCCGTGGTAAAAATAAGAGGTGTGGACGAGTTCGCTTCCAGATAGCTGTGCGCTGAATTTTTCGATGCCGCTGGTGAATGAAGGACTGCCCAGCAATTGACGAAGCTTGGGTGCGACTCCGCCTGCATGCCGATCCGCTTCTTGAAGAATCTTTTTTTGTAGGTGGTCGGGTAGCGGCGGCGCTTCTCGTGCGTCATCAAACGGGACGGGCAGCACGGCCACCACTTGCGCTGCCGGCCGATCGTTACCTTGGGCAGATCGAATCAATACACCGCGTACAAGAGAATCGGCCATAGGGCGAAGCACGCGATTGAATAATGGCGCGAACAACCAAAAATAAGGTCGGGAAACTAGTGCGAGGTTGTCGGTCAGAAATACACGGTCGCCGGGCGTCATCTTCTTAATGAACGACAACGACAAATCGAGCGTAGCGCACAACCCGTTTATCGCTTCATCGTCGTCGGACCAAAGGCCCAGCCAACTGGGGCCGTACAGTTCAAACGTACGCCTTTGCAGGCGATTTTCGGCTTGGATTCTCCAGGAGGCGATGATGGGGCGCACGCTTAGTATGGCCAAGTGAAAGAAAATATAGATCAACGAGACCATCAGCGACAGGAGGATGAGACCCTCGCGTGTAGCGAACAGATACGTGAATTCAGACTGGTTGCCTGCCGGATCGAAGCTGCCAATGTGAATTCCTTCGCTCGTTCGTTCCACGGCCACGCCGAGCCATTCTCCAAGGGCAAGAAACGGAGCCCTAAGCACCGCCAGGTAGCCCACTTCCGAATCGGGTCGGGCAACAATCTTCACCGCGTGGCCACTTACGGCATCCCAAACGAGTGCCATTAGACTGATGGCGGTGTTATAGGCGGGTCTCAGCAAGGCGAGGCCAACAAAAACGCCCAGCAGATTCCTAAAGTGCCACGGCTTGCGGCTACTATGGTGGAGGAAAGGGGTGCCGACTGTGGTCCAGCTCTTGAGGCCCTTGAGTGGTCTGCCCGACAAGGTCTTGAGCTTCAGGGCATTCCAGATCACGGAGCCACCATGGCTGTGGCCAACAAGGTGGTAGGACTTGCCAGCCGCTTCCAATGGCCGCAAATGTTCGATCAACTCGGAAGCCGCTTTGCTACGGGCACGTTCGCCGTTGTTGCCCGACCAGTGAAATACTTCTTTGCCGGAGGCAACCCGCGCATCTTGGGGCAAGCGTTGTTGGAGTTCGTTTGCTTCTCTGCTGCCTGATTGCCACCATTTCTGCCCGCTGTCGGAATCGTCGCCCGCGAAAGTGCCGTGGACGAGAATCACCAATTCTTCCTGGCAATCGCGATCCGAAGTAGGTGTCGTCTGCATGCTGAATCGAGGCCTCGTGAGTCCGGGTCAACCCAAGGTGCAAGATGCTACTGGAGGGGGGATGGGGTGGCGAGAATAGGCGGTCGGCCTACCTGCGTCAAGATGCGATCTAGCACTCCCATCCCGGTACGGCTGGGTGAAACGGAGTGCTCTTTACTCGGGAAATTCCGGTCGCTATCGTTTGGCCACCTCCCCATCGTTTGGGGCATCCCGCGGACACCAACCATAGGTATGCAAGTTGATTGGATGCATGTTGCTCGGTGCAGTTTTGACGATGGTGACCATCGGCATCCATGCCGTGGGTACCGCCTGGTGGATTGGCCGGCTGAAGCTCATGGCCAACCGGGCAAAAGGCGGGCAAATCAGGCTGCTACCGCTGCGGTTGTTATGCTCGACCGCTTTATTGCTGTTGGTCTTGCATATGGCCGAAGTAGTTCCCTGGGCATCTGTCTATCTGCTCCTGCCGGGACTCCAATCGATCGGTTCGTTCGAACAAGCAACCTACTTTGCGACGGTCACCTTTGCCTCGCTTGGCTACGGCGATATTGTGATTGACGGTCCTTGGCGCCTTCTGAGCGCCATTCAAGCAATGAATGGGCTTCTCGTATTTGGCTGGAGCACGGCGCTCCTATTTGCTCTCGTCGAACGAATCTGGGGCGCCGAAGACGACGCCTCCGAAATGGCGATTACCGCTCCGCGACTCATGGCGATCGCTTCGTTTCCAGAGGATGCACTTGAGAGAGCCGCTTAACGTTCTCCCGCTTCAGCAAAACTCGAAACCACACTCGCCGCGTACTTCCTAACTCCCCGACAGCCATGTTCCGCAAACGTCATCCTCAGATCGGGGCCCCTCCGGGCACGCTGGTATTTCGTGGCGAGTCGATTCCCGCCAGGGTGCAAGTTGTTCGCTACTCAGCCGATCGACTCGAAACGATTCCGGTCGCGGGCCCCGAAGACATTCGTGCGCCCATCGCGGAGGGAGACTTGCTTTGGATCGACGTGGCTGGGATCGATGATCCAGCCGTTCTGTATGCCGGCGGTCGACGTTTTGGACTTTCGTCGCTGACCATGGAAGACATCGTCAATGTGCCTCAGCGTCCGAAAACCGAACTGCTCGATGACAAGCTGCTGTCGATTGCTCACGTGCTAAAAGTCGATGCGGATCATGCCTTACACATCGATCAGTTGAGTCTCGTGCTGGGTCCGAACTATCTCATTACGGTGCATAGCCAACCTAGCAAGTTCCTCGATTCAATTCGTCAACGGCTGCAGAGCCCCGATTCCCGCATCCGGCAAAGCGGCCCCGACTATCTTGCCTACGCGGTGCTCGATACGGTAGTGGATGGCTACTATCCGGTGTTGGAATCGCTTGGCGAACGGCTTGAGTACCTTGAGGACGAAGCCCTGGAGAATCCGCAGCCCGACCTACTCAAGAGCATTCACCAGCTCCGGTCTCAGTTGATTCAAGTACGGCGAAGTAGCTGGCCGATGCGCGAGGCAATCGAGGTGCTGCTGAACTCCGATACGTCTTTGGTAAATACGTCGACCGATGCATACCTCCGCAACACGCTAAACCATTGTGCTCAGATGGTAGATGTCGTGGAGATGTATCGTGAGTCAGCCGCCGCCCTTATCAGTACCTATATGTCTTCGGTTGCACATCGCAGCAACGAGGTCATGAAGGTACTGACAATGATGTCGAGCATATTCGTTCCAATGACTTTTGTGGCAGGTATCTACGGCATGAACTTCGAGTACATGCCAGAGCTGTCGCATCCGATGGCATATCCTACGGCCCTCGGTTCGATGATCGCGATAGCCGGAGTTATGATCGTGTACTTCCTGCGACGTGGCTGGTTTGGTCGGGCAAGCCTCCGAACTGGTGCCGCAACGAAAGATATCTCGCTATCCCAGGCGGACAATCGGCCCCAAACGTTTAAGGCTAACGAGTCGTCAGGCGCACCCGTGCACCATGCATCCAGCGCACCGAGCTCGGCTGCCGCCTAGACGTCCACGGCAACCTGCGACAGTTGCAATGAACGCAAATTTGCAGTGCTGAACTAGCCCCAGCGATTCGAGTTGAACTGCGTGCCACGACATGCATAATCCAATCGCCAACGGGCATTCCTTAACCTCCGGACTTCGCGATTTCGGCAGCATCTATCCTCAAGCGGTCGCGGTACGCTTTGGGCGTTTGATGCATCTCGGCTCGGAATTGGCGTACGAAATGGCTCGCGTCGTAGAATCCCGTCTGATCGGCGATCCGTTCGGTGCTATACGACGTTTCTCGCAGAAGTGAGCATGCGGCGCTGATGCGTATGCGATTCAAGTACAAATGGGGCGTCGTATGAAACAACTGCTTGAATACGCGTTTGAATTGGCTTACGGACAGATGCGAGAGTGCGGCAAGCGTTTGAAGGGTGATGCGATCAGCGAAGTTGTTTGTCATGTGCGTGATTGCCTCGCTTAACCGTTCATAAGGTTCAAGCAAGGCTCCCGCTTTGGCCAGATCGTACATCACTCCGGCAACGCCGATTGGGCGATCGTGCGCGTCGAAAAGTGGCGTCTTGGTTTCTACGTACCAGTGGATGACACCCCTTGCGTCGGGCACGGAACAAACTTGGTTCACAATCGCTTGGCCGCTTTGCATCACCTGGTGATCTTGCACTCGATATCGATCGGCCACGTGGGAGAGGAACAGGTCGTGATCGGTCTTGCCGATGGCGTCAGCGGCTCGTTGCAGACCCAGCACACCGAGCAGTGCGCTGTTGACATGAACAAAATGCCCCTGCTCATCCTTCACGTAAAAGTAGGTGGCCGGCAGGTGCTCGAAGAGGCCGAGAAGTTGGCCGGCGGCTCCAATTCGCTCGACGAATTGCTGCAGCGGTGGCAACGATGGAGTGGCATTCTCGTCCATGAGCCGATTGTACCATAATTTGCGCTCCCGTTACCTTGAGTTTTCCCCACTTAGCTTAGTAACATAAGTCGACGCTAGACCCCACACGAAAGTACTGCTGGGATGGAGTGAGCAGGATCCAGTGCGACATTTACTGGTTCCGTTCGCTGCTTTAGCGGTTGGCGGCGAGGGGAATTCTGGCTGTACGACTTGTTGCCAAAGTGGCCGAACGGCGACCTAGGCACAGATCGCGACGGCTTATTCCATGAGCTAATCCTACCCATTGGGTCCTCAGCAGGGCGACTGGCACCACTGCGGTTCGGGGGCGGCGTGGTAATCCGCAACCTGATTCCCTTGAATTGCCTGTATCGCCTTGGTTGCGGTAGTTACCTCGTCGGAAGAAGCCAGATAGTCAACGCGAAAAGAGACCTCCATCGCCGAACGTGGGCCCAGTTCGACAACTCGGCCGTGCGCACGTTCGAATCCGCGACAATTGGGAAAGTTGGTGGCTGGTTCCAGACCGACAACATAGCCGTCGGCAACAGCGGTGCTGTTTTTCCAAAGCGTGAAGCAGGGCAACTGAGCGATATTGTATTTGAGGCGTATTCCCTGCGAAGCGGCACGATTCTGCAGCAGCAGTTGCGTCTGCGACATGTTATCAGCAAGGAGTTGTAGATAGTAAGCTTCCTCTTCAAAACGAGCAGTCGGACGCGCGACCACATTCCAGGAGTCTGCCCCTCGCGCGGCGATTGGATCGCGCGGCACAAGCTTTTTGATGGGAGCGACAATTCGGGGCCTGATTCCAGGAATGGTAGCCCAATGTTGATGTGGTAGAGAAGTTGACACTCGGAACTCGACTCGGATAGGTTCTCGACGCGATCGATAATGCTAAATCCTTTATCGCCCACGCGTGTTGTGAGAGTTGATGTGAGGCGCAGCTTGGTAAAATGAAAACGTGTTTCGTCCACAATGCCCGTTACGGCGACCTGCTCGCGTTCGGGGTCGATGGAGATTTTCACCTGCTGAGCGGGGCGGTTGGCGATTCGCCCATGCAGTGGGTATTTCAACGTGCCCGCTTCGTCGAATTCAGGAGCCCCGTTGCTCTCCAGCCCGCAGCGGACCAGCAATTCGTCGAACCCATCGAGCCAACCGAGGCCGCTGGGGTCGGACAAATTCACCAGTGCGGGGTGGACCGGCCCAGGCACCGGCGACTGCCAACCAATCCGCTGCCCATCGTAGCTCATATCTCCAATGCCCATGCCGCGGGTGGGAATGATGCTGATTTCCAGTTTCCCATTTCTCACGCTTACGACGTCCACACCATCGGACAGGCCACCCACCAAACGGTTGGCGACGACCGATACGTCCGCAAGTTCAGCGTGCGCAAAAGTAGCGTGCGTCGGGATCGCTCCCTCATGGTACAAATCCCAGGATTTTGCGGGCATAGCGTTACCAGAAAAATGTGGTGCTTAGGACAGTCAAT
Organism: Lacipirellulaceae bacterium; assembly: GCA_963753855.1. Classification (GTDB taxonomy): domain Bacteria; phylum Planctomycetota; class Planctomycetia; order Pirellulales; family Lacipirellulaceae; genus Aeoliella. The sequence goes on from CAVWDV010000001.1 coordinate 493,345, forward strand.
GGTTGCAGCAACCGCGATTGCCATGCGGCACTTATAAACCTTACCAATCATGCCACGGCTTATCGCCTTGGGAAAAAATTACGGAAAATTCGCAAAGGGAAACAAGAATGGATAACGTGGTGTCTAACGAAAGCGTCCGTCAAATTCTAGACCTCGCGTTGGATGCTGGGGAAGGCTTGCTGCGTCTCTCACCCACCTGGGTCCCGCGCAGCTTCCTGCATCCGGGCAAGCGTATTCGCCTACATCCGAGCGACTACTACTCTTACGGTGCCGATCGGGGTGGCATCGACGAGCGTTGGTTCGCCAGCACGACCGACGCTGCCAATGAAGGGCGGGTTTGGCATGAAGGCCAGAGTTTCGTCCTTTTCGAAGGTCAGCATTTTATGCTGAAAGATGCCGTGGAAGAGGCAGGCACTCGCATGATCGGCGAGGCCATGTGGACTCGGTACGGTCGCTGGCCCGTCTATTCGAAATTCTTCGACAACATGGGCCCCATTCCACACCATATGCACCAAGGTTTTGACGACGCGAAACTGGTGGGTCAGGAGGGAAAGCCGGAGAGCTACTACTTCCCCCCGCAATACAACAATTGCGGCAATCACTTCCCTTACACGTTCATGGGGTTAGAGCCTGGGACTACCAAGGATCAAGTGCGTCGGTGCCTGGAGAACTGGGATAAGGGCGAGAATGGCATTCTCGACCTTTCGAAGGCGTACCGGCTCGACGCGGCTCCGGCTGGCTTATCCCCCCGGGCGTACTGCACGCGCCGGGCTCGCTCTGTACGTACGAACCCCAATGGGGGAGCGACGTGTTTGGAATGTTTCAGAATCTGGTAGAAGGACGAGTCGTCCCCTGGTCGCTGCTCGTGAAAGACATGCCAGCCGAAAAGCACCAAGACCTCGATTTCATCATCGGGCAGCTCGACTGGGAGCGAAACGTCGACCCCAGCTTCAAGCAGAGTAATTATCTGCAGCCAATCACAGCCGATCGTGGCGATGGTTGGCGCCGACGACTGGGTGGTCTACGGCACGGTGGACGGAGACGCAGCTGTTCACCGCCAAGCGTTTGACACTCGAACCAGGTGCGTCCTGCGTGCTCCGCGATCCGGCGCTTGCGGCTGGATCACGGTGCAAGGCAAGGGGCGCATGGGAAAACTCGACCTTCAAACGCCTACAATGATTCGCTTTGGTACCGAAACCGAAGACGAAGTGTTCATTACCCATGAAGCGGCCAACCGGGGTGTCGAAGTGACGAATACCGGGAGCGAACCGCTGGAGGGGCTGCGGTATTTCGGGCCCGACACCTTCTCCGAGGTCCCTGAAGTAGGGAGCTACACCGAGTCGTGAGCCCGCTTTACGCTTGCCTAGTTCAACAACGTTGCCCTCCTACGCGTATTCCAAAAGTACCATGCCTGATTCTTCCCCACCGTCGTTTCCAAAAATTCACAATGCCCTGTGGCCCGGCGTGGTCGGCAAGGGCGAAGGTGCCGACCAAGAGCCGCCGCTCAGCCTGAGCCATATGCTCGACGTAACGGCGGCCGCTACTTTTGATGGCCAACAATTCGACGGCGTCGACTGCTTCGTGTATCTCCCGCATACCGATCCTCGCGCCAGCGACGCCGATTTGTGCCGCGTGGCGGATGAGATCCAAGCCAGGCGGCTCCGTATCGGCTCGCTAGTGGCCCCGGTATGGCCCGGTACAGTTGGCGACTCGGCGATGGGCGACTCGCAGGCGCAGAAGCAATTCCTCGCGGCGGTAAAGGCGGCGTGCCGAGTTGCCAAGGTGTGGAATGCGCAGGGGGTACGGCAGTATGGAGTGATTCGCATCGACTCCGCAGAATTTGGTGTCGACAAGTGGCGTGAAGATCCCCAGCCCAACACAAAGAAGATCGCCCACACGTTTCGAGAGGCCGCCAAGATCGCTGCGGATTATGGCGAACGACTGGCAGCCGAAGGCGAAATCTGCTGGGCTGGGATGCACAGTTGGAAAGACATGCTCGATCTGTTGGAAGAGGTGGGCATGCCGGACGTCGTAGGATTTCAGGCAGACCTCGCGCATACCTACTTGTACCTGCTGGGCTACAACGCCCCCGAGCATGCCTTGCTCGACGAGGACCATACGGAAGCCCAGTTTTACGCAGCCTATCAGGAGATGGTCGCCAAGCTTCGGCCTTGGACCATCGATATTCACATCGCCCAAAACGATGGCGAAGTGTTTGGAGCGGGGTCGCACGACAAGACAGGCAAGCATTGCCTGCCCGGCGACCCACGCGGAAAGCTCGATATCGCCAGGTGCGCGGCCTACTGGCTGGAGGGAGCGGCGGACCGAGGGATTCAACACATCTGCTGGGACGGTTGCATGTTTCCCAATCCGACCCTCGAAGATCCAGCCACATGGAATCGTGTCCTGGAAACGATGGTGCAAGTAAGAGACGAACACGGGTGGAACCAATAATGATGAAGCAAAGCTATCGCATTGGCATGATTGGCTGCGGGTTCATGGGCCGCGCGCACTCCAACGCATTTTTGAGGGTGGGAAATTTCTTCGATTTGCCATATCAGCCCGAACTCACTGTGGTGTGTGCGCAACGTCGCGGATACGAAGGCCTTCGCCGACACCTGGGGGTATGCAGAAGTCGAACACGATTGGCGAAAGCTGATTGCCCGCGACGACATCGACGCCGTCGACATCTGTGTTCCCAACCACCTGCATGCCGAGATAGCGATCGCCGCCGCCGAACGTGGCAAGGCAGTGCTCTGCGAGAAACCGCTGGCAATGAGTGTCGCCGAGGGCGAGGCCATGTGTGCGGCGGTCGAAAGCAGCGGTGTCGCCAGCATGGTGTGGTACAACTACCGGCGCGTTCCGGCGGTGAGCCTTGCGCACAACATTATCCGGGATGGCAAACTCGGGCGTATTTATCACTACCGCGCGAACTTTCTCCAGGATTGGACCATCGGGGCGGATGTCCCCCAAGGTGGGCGGGCTCTCTGGAGACTCGATGCTGCCGAAGCCGGATCGGGTGTTACTGGCGACTTGTTGGCCCATTGCATCGACTCGGCACTGTGGCTCAATGGACCTATTCGCGACGTCACGGCTGTCACCGAGACGTTTGTGAAGGAGCGAACGCACACCTCCACTGGGAAAATCGAGCCCGTTGAAATCGACGATGCGTGCGCGTTCCTCTGTCATTTTGCAAACGGATCGCTTGGCGTGTTCGAATCGACCCGGTACGCCCGTGGGCACAAGGCGCAGTATACTTTGGAGATCAATGGCGAGCATGCGTCGATTCGCTGGGACTTGCACGACTTACACCGCCTAGAGTACTTCGACCATGCCGACGAGAGTCGCACGCGCGGGTGGCGGTCGATCCATGTCACCGATCATGGCGGCGACCACCCTTACATGGATAAGTGGTGGGTGCCAGGGCTACAGATTGGGTACGAACACACTTTCGTCCATCAAGTGGCCGATTTCCTACAAGATATCGCCACCGGAGAGATGACCGTTCCCACGTTTCGTGAGGCACTACAAACGCAGCGCGTTTGCGATGCGGTGCTCGAAAGTGCTGGCACACGGAAGTGGATGGACGTATAGTTGTTTATCGCGAGCCGGGCACCTCGCAGGCGGTGCAGCGAACAAGACGAAACGACACCAAGGAACAAAATCCGATGCGATTGCTCATCCCCCGCGTAGGCGTCCTGATTGCCTTCGTTGTATGCTTTGCCAATCCGCCCTGTTGGGCCGCCAACGACGAGGATGGCTTCGAGCCGTTGTATGATGGCGAGACCTTAACCGGTTGGGACGGCGATCCGCAACTGTGGCAGGTCGTCGATGGATTCATTCGCGGAGCAACGTCCGACGACAACCCCATCGAGGCGAATCAATTCCTCATCTGGAAGGGAGACGTCGACGACTTCGTCCTGCGCCTTCAGTTCCGCATTGCCGACCGCGGGGCCGGCAACTCCGGCATTCAGTACCGAGCTCGGCGATTTCCAAAAGCGGGCGAGTGGGTCGTTGGTGGCTATCAGGCGGACATCGAGCGGACCAACAAGTACATGGGCATCCTTTACGAAGAACGCGGCCGCGGCATACTTGCCCTGCGTGGCGAAGACGTTGTGTTGCGCGAATCGCCCGATGGTTATAGGAAAGAGGTTGTTGGCAGTGTAGGCGATCCAAAAGATATTGTTCAGGATGTCCACGCCGGCGAATGGCAAGACTTCGAAATCATCGCCCGCGGGAACCAACTCATTCATAAGCTGAATGGGCGGACCACCGCCCAAGTGGTCGACGAAGATTCCCGCATCGAGCCGAACGCGGACTGCTGGCATTGCAACTGCATCGAGGGCCCGCCATGCAGATTGATTTTCGGTCGATCCGCCTGAAGCGGCTCCGTGAAGATAATGCCACCCCCCAGCAATAGCGATGCACGGCTCCACGTCCCGAATCCCGAAACAGGAGTAACTGCGATGAGCAGCTCACTTAGCAAGTCGACGCGACGCGAGTTCATTAAGGCGAGTGCGAAAGCGACGGCCTTGGTTGCCGCCCCCATGGTCATCCCCGGTTCGGCGTTAGGGCTCGATGGCGCGACGCCTCCCAGCGAGCGGATCGTCGTCGGCGCACTCGGAATTGGGCCCCGCGGTCGTACCGACTTAGGCTGTTTCCTCAGCGAAGGCGATGTTCAGTTCGTGGCCATTTGCGATGCCCAGCAAGAACGGCGTCAGCTGGTCAAAGAGATGGTCGACAAACACTACAAGACCGATGATTGCGCAACCCTTCGGCACCCCACCGAACTGCTGGGACGTCAAGACATCGATGCCGTGCTGATTGCCACAGGCGACCGCTGGCACACCATGGCGTCGATCCTGGCGGCCCGCGCGGGCAAGGACATCTACTGCGAGAAGCCTTGCTCCATGACCATCGAAGAGAGCTTGCGGCTCGCCGATACCATCGAGCAGTACGGCTGTATCTACCAGGCCGGCACCCAGCGGCGGACGATTCCCAATTTTCAGTTTGCCGTCGATCTGGTACATAGCGGAAAACTTGGCCAACTTCACACGATGCACGCACATACGCTTGACCCGACCACCACCCGAGAGTGGCTTCCGGAAAACCCGTTACCCAGCAAGGAGGAGGTCGATTGGAACCTGTGGCTGGGTCCCGCGCCCTGGCGGCCCTACAACGCCAGCTACGTCAATGGGCGTTGGCGTGGGCACTACGACTTTCATAGTGGCGGGATCCTCGAATGGGGGTCGCACACCGTTGACCTTTGCCAGTGGGCGAACCAATCCGACCACACCACGCCCGTCGATTTCGAACCGTGGGACACGAACGTTACCGCGCACTACGCAAACGGCGTGAAACTCATCATGCGCGATCGCGATACGGGCTGGCTTGGACTCGGCACTTGCCCTGTCCGGTTTGAAGGCGATGAAGGGTGGATCGAAACCGGTGATAGCGGCAGCTTTGCTGTCTTCCCCGAGTCGCTGCGTTCTGAGCTAGAAGTCCCCAAGATGCGGGGTACCGATCCGAAGTATCATGTCCGCGAGTTCTTGGACTGCGTTCGGTCGCGTGCTGCCTGCTCGGCCAATGCCCAAACCGCCGCGCAGATCTCATATCGCCTGCCACGCGGCGACCATCGCGTGGCGGCTGGGCGAAAAGCTGCGTTTCGATCCGTCCAGCAATGAGTTCGTCGATCACCCGGAGGCCAATCGCCATCGGGCCCGAGCCGTACGCGAACCATGGCGAATTTAGCCACAGGTTTTCACCGTTACGGAGCGTTCGCTTCGCCACACAAGAGCATTCTTCACGAGGAGATTCCCTTTGACTGCTGCACGCTTTATTCGCGATCCGCTCCAGCTCCTGCTTGCCACTTTGCTGGCAATCGTGGTATCGCCGGCCCAGGCGGACGAGATGACCTCCGCCGACCTGATCGCCGTGGTGACTTCCGCCGAGGCAACACCCAACGAGAAAGCCATCGCCTGCGAGCAACTGGCAACCCGAGGCGATGCGGACGCGATACGAACGCTGGCGGGTTTGCTCGATGATCCACAACGGTCTCATTACGCCCGCTACGCCTTGCAGACGAATCCCGCGCCCGCGGCGGGCGACGCCTTCCGCGCGGCGGCCGCGCGGCTAAACGGCGACCTTCTCATCGGTGTGATCAACTCCATTGCTTCCCGCCAAGATCACGAAGCGGTGCCCATGCTCATCGAATTGCTGCATGGCGAGGAGCCCTCAGTAGCGATCGCTGCCGCTGGTGCGCTGGCCGCGATTGGTGGCGACCAGGCGCTCGCCGCGTTGTATGAACTTCCCGCCAAGTCGACCGCCATGTTGGCCGACCCCCTGCTTCGCGCTGCCGCCGCCCTGCAGAACGCGGGCCACCAGGATCGCGCACTGGCGTTATTTCAGAAAATACGCGACTCGGCAGCACCCATCGCCGTTCGCCGCGCAGCGGCGTTCGGTCTGTGCCGCGCGAGCCAGCCCGACGACCTGCCGGGAGAAATTGCGTCGCTGTTGCAATCGGACGAAGACTGGAAGTTTACTGTGGGCATCCAATCGGCTGCTGAAAACAACGATCCAGCGGTCACCGCAGCCTTGGTCGCGGCGTTTGACAACGCGGCACCGGCGCGGCAGCAACAGGTACTACTGGCGCTCCGTGCGGGCGAACATCGTGCCGCAATCGCCGCTGTACGTACCGCCACCGCCAGCCAGGTTCCACAAGTGCAATTGGCGGCCATTGCAGCGCTCGGAACGTTGGGCAATGCGTCGGATGTCGAGCGGTTGGTACAACTGGGTACGGACGCAGATGCAGCTTTGAGCAATGCGGCACAAGCGGCACTCGAGCGCATCAACGATCCTCATGCCGACGGCAAAATGATCGAGCTTCTCCAATCGTCCGATGCGAGCATGCAGCAGTTGGCCGCGAGTATCATTGGCTCGCGGCGCATCGCCGCAGCGGCGCCTGAATTGCTGCAGATGGCGGCAACGGGCAGCGACAACCTGCGCGTCGCGGCGCTCGACTCGCTTCGGGCGATTGCCCCGCCCGAACTGCTTTCGGAGTTGGTCGACCTGCTGCCTAGCCTGTCGAGCAAGCAAGAGCAGCAACTCGCTACCGCAGCAGTCCTAGCGGCGGCCTCGAAGGTTGTCGATCGCGACGGCGCTGCCAGCCAGCTCGGAGATCGCATGGAGTCGTGGCCACCCGAGCATCGGGCGGTCCTCTTCGACGCGCTTCGCGTCGTTGGCGGTAAGCAAGCGCTCCTGGTGGTATCGGCCGCGGGCGAGTCGCCCGACCGGAATTTGCAAGACCACGCCACCCGCGTGCTTGGCGCCTGGAGCACGCCGGATGCTGCGCAGGTACTGCTTCGTTTGGCGGCCCCCGACCAATCGTTTGCCGTTCGGTCACTCCGTGGCTACTTGCGTATTGCCCGGCAATTGAACCTCGACGAAGCGACTCGGCTCGACATGTGCCGCCGCGCCCTCGAGCTGGCTACGCGGCCCGATGAGCGAGAACTCGCAATCGAGCTGCTAGCACGCATTCCCTCGGCCGTGGCACTCGAACTTGCCCAAGAGCAACTCGACCCCCAGCTACTTGGCACGGGGGCGAGTAGTGCGGTGGTGCAGATTGCCGAGCAGGTTGCCGCGGATCACCCCGAGGCTGCCCGGCAAGCGGCTCAGAAAGTGATCGACGCCGGCGGCGGTACGGAAGAGGACAAGGAGACGCTCTCCCGCGCTAGAGCGATTTTAGCCAACCCTTGATAGAGCGGCTCAAATGACCTAGCCCAAGCAGCGCGGCGACGAGTCCCCCCAGCCACACGGGGCTCGCTTCGGGTACCGAGGCGACGGCGAAGTCGCCGTTTACCCGTACTGCCGTGCTGCCCAATCCGGTCAAGCCTTTCATTTCCAGGGAGCCGAACGAGTTGATCGGTGCCCAGGCTGCCAGCGTGAACACGACCGAGTCGCCCGGTTGCACGGCCGGTAGTGCCGCGAGATCGACGCCCGTAAAGAAGCCAGATGTGGCGTCAAGCGAATTAACCTCGAGTACCGAGTAATCGCTACTGTTGATCTCGGCCCGAACCTCCATGCGGTCGGGACCAGCCGTTGAGCGATAAAGGCCCAAGTCGAGCGTTGTCAAATCGAGTTCCATCTCCGAGCTGGCATCGAGCGTGAATCCCCAGGTCCATGCATTGCCGGCCTCAACGGCGGTCTCGAAAGTTGTGCCTTCGTGCCAGTCTTTCCAGCGCCATTCCGAATCATTGACGGCTACCAAACCGCCACCGGTTGCCAGATTCCCTGCCGTGACAAGCGGACTGGAACCGGACGTAGTTACGCTGGGAGTCGTCGTGGCATTGGCGAAGTCGTACTGCACCACCAAGTCGGCGTAGAGATTCGTACCGGGTGCGAAGAAGAGCGCGGCACCAACGAGAGCAGATAGCAAGCGAAGCATACGACACCTTAGCTGGAGGGAGCATTGGGTGACCGGCTCCCTCCGGCGAGGTTCGTTTTGCTTCGCATCTTAAAAAGCAGCGCGGCAGCGATCAAGAAAAAAATAGAAAATTATCCGAATTACCCTTTCCGCTTTCCGGGGAATAGCCGCGGGATGCCCGAAAAGTGCCGAAGAACCAAGGCAAACTGGCGTGCAGCGCGTGCCGCCTAGTCGTTGCTGCGAGCCACACTCTGCCGCCACCGGCGGCTAGCGTAAGAGAGCCCCACCAGCGAGCAGACCAGCGTGCCGAGCAGCATCGGGCCCGCCTCGGGGATGGCGGCGACAGTCCCATTGAATTGAATGCTACCGGCCGGATCATGATTGAATAGGCGAAAGGCGCCGCTAGCAACTGTAGTTCCATCGCCGTCTGCTTGGGTATCGCCTATTTGATAGATTCGGAACTCGACAGAGCCTATTAGGTTTGTCAGGTCGTCAATCGAGGATGTTGAAGAGTCAATTGAATGATCAATGATATCTGAGTTGCTTTGATTAAAGGTGTAAATGGCGTCGGCAAAACTATCCCCATTGTAGTAGAGTCCGAGCGTACCCGGACCCGAGTTGGTAGTCGAAGTTCGTATAAGCAGACTATCAAGGCTGACAGTAAACCCGCTATCGACCGTAAACCCAAAGGTAACGTACTCGTTCGAAGTCCCGTCATCCCAGTTTAACGTATTAAAACCGTCTGCGGTCGTGCCGCTTGCGGATCCTGCGTCGAGGCCGCTACCTCGTGTGATACTCTGTCCAGTAACTCCAGTAGGTCCCACGGACGCCGCGACGGAAGTTTCGGTTCCGGTGTTGCCGTCCAGATCCCAGGAAGCAACAATCGTCCCTAAGGATGCTTCGCTTCCGATGCAAATATATGCGGCCGCGAACAAGAAAACGTAACGCACTTCGACCTCCCGACGAAAAATTGAACGCCTGCTCACTCTTTCCCAAACGGCCGGTACAGTGGGTCGCCCACCAGCACCATCATCCAGCTGTTGAATGGCTTGGTGCGGTAGTAGGCTTCGACCAGCGTCCGCTCCCCTTCAAGCAGTTCGGCAAAGAACCCATCGGGACGCGGGAAGGCCACCAGGTACGGCTCGTACACAGGCCCGATTGTGGCACACACATTTGGCTCGGCTCAGTGGGTGCAAAGTCCAGTGGGTGGAACTGGCACCGCCGTTGTGCAGTCGTCGATTATTGCATCGGGATCGCAGGCAGTGGAAGTGACTCGCGCGAGTGGCTCCGATGATCGGTGGGCCGTGCCCATTACCGGCGCACCAGCCCAACCGCTGGTCTGCATTGAATGGGACATGCGTGTCGAGGCATCGACTTCAACGCCAGGTGGAAGCTTCGGCCCCCTGTTTGGCATCGAGGCGTACGACGACGATGCCACGTCCCTACTCCGAATTGGAACCCTCGGCGTGGACGCCGCTACAGGCGATGTGCTCTACACCAGCATGGCAGCTGGCCTCGTCGAAACCGGTACCGTAGTGAGCTTTGGCGAGTGGAACAGCTACCGCATGGTGCTCGACTTCTCTTCAGACACCTACTACGGCTTCTTGAACGACGACCTGTTGTTCTCCACTGATTTTGAGTCGCTAGGAATCGACCAGTTCACCGACGCCGACATCGCCGCGATTGCCGCGGGTGGCGACCCTGGATCGCAAATGGCAGTAGGCACGGCCTATTTCGACAATTACCTCGTCTTTGAGACCGACGATTTCTCAAAGATTCCGGAGCCTTCGACTCTCGTTTTGGCCGGTTTGGGTGTCGCAGCTCTTGCCTACCGGCGGCGGATGAAGTAGCATGCGGTTGTCCGAGGGAGTCCGCTTCCTCTACAAACAGGCATCAAGATCAGGCGCCGAGAGGGGAAAAAAGATGCGAAAGATTGCGATTTTATTGTCCGTAGCGGTCATGGCCGGGGGTGCTGCCTCCGCCGTTGCCCAGCAGGCTGGCAGTGGATTTCGTACAGGTGGAGTTCGTGCGGGGAGGGTATTTAACCCATTTTCGGTGCGAGCCAGCGTGGCGCGAGGGTTTAGCTTGCGGGGATTTACAGCTACCCGCAACAGTCCGTTCGTGGTCGCTCCGGTAGTTGAGACCGCGCCCGTGGTGGAGAATCTGGTTGAGAACGAAGCGGTAACCCCGCTTAGCCAACTCAGCAGTGCTAACGAAGGGGCTGGTGAAGAGGTCTTCATCCCAGCCTTTGGTTCTAGCTCGCGACCGCCTTACACGCCACCTGTTCGCAGTCCGTTTCGGCCGCCACCGCGGCCACCTTTCGGTCCGTAAGACCGAGAGCAACGAGCCGCCGCTCGACACTGTACAATACGATTACTAGGCCAGCGCGTTCTTCGTTTGAACGAGCTGGCCTGATTCGTTGCTGTGGTGCTCTTTCCCGATGCCGCGGACCTGTTAACCTCGCGTCATTCGCCCGCGCGGCGGCGGAACTCGCCCGGTGTCTGGTTATACGCTTGCTGAAACGCCGCCCGAAATTGTTTGACGGTCGAAAAGCCCGTCTTCTTCGCAATATCAGAGATACGAGCCTTCGGCTCGCCCCGCAGGATTTGCAACGCCTTGAGTAGTCGCCGGCGGCGGAGGTACTGATGCGGCGTCTCGCCCAATTCGTCGCGAAACGCATACTCCAGCCAGCGCCGCGATACCTCCGCTTGGGCGGCCAGTTCCTCCACCGTGATGGGGTCGTCCGAGTACTCGTGCAAGTAGGCAACCGCCTTGCGCAGCCGAGGGTCGGATACGGCGAACAAAGCTGTCGATTCGCGCTCGACCACCTCAAGGGGTGGTACGTTGACTTCGTGGCTGGCGAGCGACTCGCCGTCCATCAAGGCATTGAGCATTGCTGCGGCGGAGTACCCTTCCCCCACGTCGTCGCGGGCCACACTGGTCAATGTTGGCCGCATATGTTCGCAAATCACTTGTTCGTTATCGACGCCCATCACGGCCAACTGCTCCGGAGGGGAAATACCAATTTTGTTGCAGCCGTCGAGCACTTGGCTTGCACGGTAGTCGGAGGCCACCAGTATCGCACACGGATGGGAGAGCGTTTGCAACCATTCCGCCAGTCGTTGCTGCTCCTGGTTCCAACGTGCCCCATCGAAACGAAACGTCGGCTCCGCCAGGTGGGTGTTTACCGTGAACTCACGCTCTGCCAACCGCTCTTGAAAGCCATGGAGCCGTTGCCGAGAGTACTCGACCCCCTCGAGGCCGTAATAACCAAAGCTTTGAAAGCCTCTCGATAGCAAGTGCTCGGCAGCCTGCAGCCCGATCGCTCGATTGTCGACCGCCGATCGTGGAACGGGCGAAACTTCCAGAGCGCTCGAAATATTGACCACGGGTATCGGTAACTGTGCGGCACAGGCTGCCTCCTCCGGGGTATTAATCGCCGCAAGCACCCCGTCGCCTTCCCAGCCGGTCAACTCCCGTATGTTCAGTAGCAACGACTCGGGCGCGACGGTAAACGCCCACCTGCGCTGGTGTTCGGCCGCAAACTTGGCGACTCCTTGAATGAAGCGCTCTTGGTGCGTGCCCCGGGGGAAGGCGAGCGCAATGCGTCTTGCCGCGGGCCGCTTACTGCCCTCAGTGCCGTCGGAAGGTGCCGTAGCGCCTTCGGCGGTGCTCTTGGTTTCGGCATCTGGGTTGTGCGCACTTGCCAATCGAACGGCTCCCCATCTTGTTTGAAAGTCCCGCGGGACCAAAGCTCCATTATACGCTAACCGAGGTGTCGTTGCTGGTCTTCCTGCTTTCCCCTTGCGGCCGAAGTTGCGCGGGCCCTTTCTTGGTCAAAAACCGAGCATTGACGATCCCATGGCGGCGAGTTGCTCGTCGCGATCCCGCAGCCGAGCTTTCTGTCGCGACTTCCAGGTGTCTGCCATATTGCGGGCGTGACGAAAGGTGAGGTCGGGTGAGGCGGCAACATCACAGAGTACCGCGAGGGCTTCGGCGGTCGACATCGTCTGGGGATCGGTCCATGCATCGATGCCTGCTTCGTTAATGAATAACGGCTGGCGGTGGTGGCCGTGATCCATTACGTATGGTGTCGCCGGCCGCATGAGAAAAGCCATGGTGGTTCGCGACTCACTGCCGTCCGGCGACGTCCACACGCGGTAGATGCCTGCCACGTGCAATAGTTGTTCGTCGGTGCGGCGGAAGTAGACTTCGGTGCCGGCGGTATCCCCCCAATAGCACGGCTCACGAAACTCGCTTAGCGGCAAGACGCAGCGCGTCTGACGAAACGCCTCTCGCCAAGGCCACCTACTTGCCGACTCGACCCGGGCGTTATTGAGTGGCCTTTTGGGGTTGGTGGGCGTAGGACACCCGGGTGGACAAAAGGCGAATTGCATGGCCGTCAGCTCGCGATCCCCATCGTCGCTTCGCAGTAGTCCCGGTGCCATTGCCCGCGGCAGTATATCGGCATCGCTCGCCCAATGTCCGGCCGCGAACGCCTGATAGAACTGCAATAGCACTTCGTAGGGTACATCCAGAGCGTAGCGATTGCACATGATACGGACTGTTCGTCGCGAGGAACGACAAGTCGCACCCGCGTTGTCCTGCCGCACTTCGTTAGATCGCGGCCGGCGGGTGTGGACCTGCCAATGGTTAGGTTAGGGAGCGGTTGCGGCGAGTATCGTTTGTGGCAAGCCGTTTGTCATTCCGCGGCCTCCCAATAACGGTCCTCCGATTCTACCCCCTCGGTCAAGGCTTCCATGGTGGTGGAGACGTGTACGGAGGGCGGCCGGCTGGGGCGATAGAACGCTCAGCACATGGCCCTCCGATGATGCGCCTGCCGCTCTACTCCTGAATATGCCCAATAGCCCAGCCGTGTGGTGGGACCACGCCATCTCCCTGCTCAGCCATACCGGCCAGCCACTTCCACGACGTGCCAGGGAGAACTAGCGGAGAATCCTCGAGATTCAGCGCCACGTCGATCGACTGCTGTGCGTCGATTCTTGCGGTGGTGCGGTAGACGAGCGTCGTGTTCGTCCGGCTACGCACGTCGGTCCGCCCGTCGGCAAGCCAATTACGCCGCCCGGCGGAGAGCAATGAGTTGCTGGTACATCGCATGGACTTGCCAGCCATCCGGTGCGAGGCCGCCCGGCGTCGATGGGAACACGGGGCGGACTGCGTCGTCGCCACCGGGGCGGTCTTCCTTCACGCCGCCCATGGCTTGCTCGTCCCCCGCGTAAATCGAAGGGGCGCCGCCAACGGTCATCCATACCGCCATCGCGTGGGGCAGGTACCGCTCGTCAGTCAATTGGCTAGCAATCCGCGTGACATCGTGATTGCTGAGAAATGTCATCGGCACCATGTGTCCTAGAAGCTGTTCGTGCCGTTCGAGTGAGGCCGTAAGCTCGAAGAAGTTGCGATCGTTCAGCGAGCTCCACGTGGCCTTCCACAGCTCGTACTGCGTAACCGCATCGAGTCCCGACTCTTCGACGATTCCAACGTAGTCGCCGTGAATTACCTCGCCTACGAAATACGCTTTGGGAAAGTTTGCGCGAACGCGAGGCAGCACTTGGGCCCAAAACGCCGGCGCAACGGCGTACGCCGCGTCGAGTCGCCAGCCGGCGATGCCGCGTTCCAGCCAATGCGTCATCACCTCGGCCACGTAGTCCACCACAGCGGGTGCTGCATGGTTTAGCGTCACCAGCGAATGATGTCCTTCAAATACCTCGGCATCGGGCTCCCGATCTTCATGCCAGTAGAGCTGAAACCAACGCGCCGCGTCCGATGCGGGGCCACCGGCAACCGCTTCGACAAACATAGGAAACCCACGTCCTACGTGGTTGAATACGCCATCGAGCAGAATGCGCAAGCCGCGCTGGCTGGCTGCGGCAACCAAACGATCGAAGTCGTGGTCGTCGCCAAGCCGAGGATCGATTTGCCGATGGTCCACCGTGTCGTAGCCATGCGTTTCCGAAGCAAAGATCGGCCCGAGTTGCAGGCCCGTGCATCCCAGCTCAGCAGCATAGTCGAGCCACGGGTCGAGTTGACCGAGACGGTGCTGCACATCGCCACGCGCCTCGCCGGCCCCGGCACTCGTGTGAACTTGCCCGTTGGGCTCTGCACCCAGGAATCCAAGGGGGTAGAGGTGCCACCATATTGTCTCGTCTAATGGTTTCATGCTTCCGATTCTAACGCATGTCGACCACCCGTTGCACGAGGAGTTATTTCATGGAAATCAGTCGATCCGATTCGTTAGGTCCCAAGCCGGGACCTCCGGAGTGGTTTAAAGGCCCCACGCAGATTGATTTCTTGTTCGACCGCCCTGCCCCGGCGCGTGTGAGCGTTGCAAGCGTCACCTTCGAGCCGGGTGCCCGCACTGCCTGGCACACGCACCCGCTCGGGCAAACGCTCATCGTGACCGCCGGTTGTGGGTGGGTGCAATGCGCTGGCGGACCGGTGGAGCAGATTCGTCGTGGCGATGTGGTTTGGATTCCGCCTGGCGAGAAGCACTGGCACGGAGCGACCCCCACGATGGCGCTGACTCACGTCGCCATCCATGAAAAACTCGATGGCAATGGAGTCGACTGGCTGGAGCACGTGAGCGACGACGAGTACTCATCCGCGACGTAAGGTCGGTAACCGTCCCAGCGCGATGCGTAATGTGGCGTCGACATAATCGTCCTGCCAAGGCTTGGCGGTTGCTGGCGAAACTAAGCCCTGATTGCCATAATGGGCGGACTCCACTTGATGGAATAGCAGGTGTAATGCACTTTGGGTGGGATTCCCCCCCTCCACTTTCGTTGCGGCAAAAATCTCATCTTGGAGTCCCATCTTGGAGTCTCAAGAACCAACCCCAGCGTCCAGCCATTACTTGAACAAGTTTGCCCGCCAAACCCGAACCTAAATCGAACTCTTCCCGACGCCATCGAGCCGTCTTGCCGCGTGTCAGCCGACGATCGAAGTACAATCTTTATGAATACCCTTGTCGCCGATTTCCTCACCTTCTTCACCACCATCGACCCTATCGGGACGCTGACAATTTTCGTCGGTCTTACGGCTACGTTGTCGGCAGCCGAGCGGCAGCCGAGCGGCGGCAGATCGCTTGCAGAGCCATCGCCTATTCGATGGTCATCCTGGTCGCCTTCATTGCTGTTGGCCAATTATTTCTCAGTTCGATCGGAGTTCAGCTTGCCTCGTTCGAATTGGCCGGCGGTATCATCTTTTTCCTGTTCGGATTACAGATGGTGTTCGGTGCGGGCGCAGCGAATGTCGATGGCCCGCGCGAAGAAGGGCACGACGTTGCCATTTTTCCGCTGGCCGTGCCATCCATCGCTAGCCCAGGTTCCATTCTGGCCGCGGTCGTCTTGACCGACAACCGCGAGCATTCGCTGGCCGATCAGGCGGTTACTTCTGCGCTACTCCTTGCCGTACTTGGCATTACCTTGCTGGCGCTACTGCAAGCCAGTAGGGTCTTTGCGCTGCTCGGGCGCGCGGGTGCAAACTTGTTGGTGCGTTTGATGGGACTGGTGCTTGCATCTCTTGTCGTCGAGATGATTCTCCACGCAGTGCAGGAACTGATTCCCACGATGATAACCGGCGATTGAGGGCTGGTCGCCGAGGTTCGCGTGGATCCGTGGCGCAACGGATGGCAGGCGAAAATGCAACGAACGTGAGAGGTTGGGAGTCAGACAAAACGGGTGAACATTGCCTGCGATCGCTCGCTTGCGGATCCGACTGCTGGTCGTTCTAAACTATCGCAGCGGACAAGGTCGAAGTAGAATTGAGCAAGACTGGATGGAACCGCTACCTGACGCAGGGTGTCAATAAAAGGCCCACGGCACGCCCGGTGAGCAGTAACCGCAAAGGGCGGACGGCTTGGGAGCGGAGGAGGAATAGGTGGAACAGAGGATGTGGTGCTGGAAGCTTCCGAGTCAACGCACGCCCTGATAGCTCAGCTGGATAGAGCAGCCGACTTCTAATCGGCAGGTCGCAGGTTCGAGTCCTGCTCAGGGTGCTTATAGGGCTTGAACGCGAATATCTCCTGAAGCGAGAGAACCTGGGCCACGTCGGCGCAAGTGTTACCGGCAAGACGCACCTGGCCACGGCGATAGGAATCGCGGCCGGCTTGGCGGGCAAAAAGGTTCGATTCTTTCGCGTCACGGAGCTGATCACCACCCTGATCGGGGCGTGGGATGAGATAACGCTGCTAAGGATGCATTCACAGCTAGGCAGGCAGGACCTGCCCGGGCGCAATGAGTTGGGCTAAGTGCCGGCAATCAAGGTGGGTATGGAGTGGTTGTTCGACATCATCGCCACGGCCGACGAACGGGAGGGCCTGATCGTCGCGACCAATCTTCCGTTCGAGTGCTGGACCGAGGTCCTCGGTAGCGAACGACTGAATGACTTGCACTGCGCTCGACCAGCTGACACACCGTTGTCACATCGTCGAAACCATGGGCAATAGCTACCACTTCATGGACGCCCATTGTCGTCGTCGAAAGAACTCCCATGTGCCAGGACGATTGCAAAGTGCAGAATGGGCGGTTCAGGCAAACGTCATTTTTGACATAAGTCGTTAATTTTCGGCACTACATGCCCGAGTTACGGGTTCCCTATATTTCGCAGCTTGAACTTTGCAATCGTCCTGCCATGTGCAGCGTGCTTGGCACCAAAGGGGAGGGCTTGTTACAATCCCCGCACCCACCTATCGCGAAGAGTTTCGACCGCCAGGTACACTGGTTTTCAGCTGCCGTTTGCAAATGTCAGTAGACCTAATTCAATTCGTCCAGCGGGCGACGCTTGGAGCTGACCAGATAGCTGCTCGCACGAGGCACATTCATGATGTCGTGTTGAGCAAGTCGAAGTACATCGACAAACCTAACTTCACGACGATCCATCCCACTGACCTGGAACTCCTGTTTTCGGAATACGACGACACCTTCTTCGACGGTCAGATCAGGAAAACGCTTGGCACGATCCCGCTGCACTTCGGCCTCTCCAAACGGATGACGAGCTCCGGGGGCAAGACGACGCAATACACCAGCGGAACGGATGGAAACCGGTGGTACGAAATCAGCGTCTCCACGACCATTCTGTTTGGATGCTTTGGTGGAGACGATCATCGCCCGCTTGCGGCCTGCGGCATCGTCTGCCGTGGTCGCCTGGATGCTCTCCAGCGCGTGATGGAGCATGAGCTGATCCACTTGATCGAGATGTTGCTTTGGGGCAAGTCGAGCTGTGCCAAGCCACGATTTCACTCAATCACCTCGCGATGTTTCGGACACACCGATAATAGGCATCAGCTCATCACGCCGAAGGAACGGGCGATCGTCAAATACGGCATCAAGCCGGGCATGGCGGTCCGCTTTCGATTCGACGGTGTTGAACATAAGGGCATCGTCAACCGAATCAACAAGCGAGCGACGGTATTGGTCGAAGATCGCAACGGAGAGCGATATGCGGATGGAAAGCATTACATCAAGTTCTACGTGCCGGTGCAGTTGTTGAAGCCGAGCAGCTCATCGCGTTAGCCCCCGATAGCCAATGGCGTTTGCTCACCGCCCTGGTGCGCTAGGCGGGGGCTCTGGAATCCGAGCGAGACACTCCGCCTGAAGTGGACGCACATCGACTGAAAGGCTTGCACCATGCGAGTGGAGTCGCCCAAGACGGCCAAGCATGGCAAAGCGTTTCGGGGGGCCAATA
The DNA here is from genome assembly GCA_963753855.1 of Lacipirellulaceae bacterium. Classification (GTDB taxonomy): domain Bacteria; phylum Planctomycetota; class Planctomycetia; order Pirellulales; family Lacipirellulaceae; genus Aeoliella. Next base: position 511,469 of record CAVWDV010000001.1, read on the forward strand.
CTTGAGGAACTCAAGCCGTACCGCGACGTGGCCCAAGGGTGTTCAGGTGGCGCAGGTGGTGGAGAAGCAGCCTCCGGAAACGGCCCGACTTTTCTCCACCTAGTCAACATCTGGGAGGGCAATAAAGGACTGGAAGAGCGGTGTTTCCTAAGGGATATCCTGTGCAAAAGTAGTCCGGGAGGGACTCGAAACACTCGACGCAACTAGTTGGGTGGCCAACAACTTACGTCATGACGACTTCTGGCGCACTGCAGAATCCGGTGCAGTCGAGGGGGAATTGGGGGAGGTCGACCCCGTTCTGAAAGCGGTCGTCAATGCTTGGCAACGACTGACGTCGAATCAAAAGCGGGCCGTCTTGGAGATTGTAGAACTGGGCGACTTGGCCGAAGGCGCGCACGGTGCCAAGCAAGTCGAGACACGATCCCCAGCAATCCATTCTGAGGACCACCCAAACTTAAAAGAATAGGTAAATCCATACTCTTCCGGTGCCGAAAACGGTGCCAAACACAGTGAAACACTACCCTAAGTTGCCCTTCGAGTGGGGGGTTTACCCCATTCTTTGGGTACTCAACACCCGTTACTACGGAATGCAATCGGAGATCAATGAGTACAGAACGAGACGGACGTGGGCGGTTCCTCCCCGGAAACCCCGGTGGCCCAGGACGCCCCAAGAAGGAGCCCAGCAACCGCTTCCACATCGCCCTAGAAGAGGTCGTCACCGATCGCGAGTGGCGACGCTTGGTTCGCAATACGCTTGAGAGGGCCCTGGATGGCGACCTCAAGGCAATGGACTGGCTGGCCAAGCATCTACTCGGCAAACCCAAGTACACCGTGCAGGACGTGGCATCGGCCGCGAGCGACAGCAGCGTGGTCGTTGAACCGGCTAATCTCGACGCGTGCCCGCCCGTCGATCCTTGATAACTTGAGCGATTGCCCGGCCGTCTGGCAGGACGAACGGGGCAAACTGAAAGGAAGCAAGTCGACATGGGTTCTACCGCACAAGCCGGTGCATCGGCAGCGATTCGCCAAAATGTAAAAACACGAGATCCGCGAACATCGAGAAACCAAGGTTTATCGAACGGTGCGAAACTCCACCGCGGCCACTTCCGCACCTCGGCAGGAGACTGGACTCGGAACGCATCGGCCGGCTACTGGCCGCCGTGCAGACGCACACGCGGCCGCGGTTCAATGAATCTATGGGGGCGGCTGACGTTCGTGGCATTATCACTACGAGCGACGTCAATATCCTTCACCCGCAGCCGACAGCATTCCATCAGCCGCAGACCACTACCATACATCATCGAAGCCAACAGCCGGTGGGTTCCGTGAGCGCCTTGCATCGCATCAAGGAGCCGAGAGACTTCGCCTTGGGAAAGCACTGTAGGAAGCCGCTTCGGCCGCCTTGCGCGGACCGCGTCGAGCGAGGGCAAATCGATCTTGAGCAACTACTTGTAGAGAAACAACAGTGCGCAGAGCGCTTGAGTCTGAGTGCTCGCGGACACGTTCTGGTGCACCGCAAGATGGGTCAGGAACCGCTCGATCTCCGGCACGCCCATCTCACGCGGATGCCGCTTGTCGTGGAACAAGATGTAGCGGCGAGACCAGTGAACATAGGCCTGCTCAGTCCGGTAGGCGTAGTGCTTCGCACGAAGGACGTCCCGCAGGGTGTCCAGCAGACGTGGCGGCTGCGGAATGTTTGACCCGCGCTGGGGATCGCGGTAGATTGGCGCCATCGTTGCACCCGCGTCTTCAGGGGCCGGGAATGTGTACGGCTGTATACACCTCCGCCCTAGCGGCGTCAAACTGCTTATTCAGGAATTCTCTGCGTAATCCTGCTTACGCAGAAAAACTCTGCCCAATAACAAGTTCTGCCATTGAGTTGCCAAGAAATCTCTCCACCAAACGAAAAGTCAATCTCAACGCATGATTCTTGATTCGGAGTCTTTCGCATGCCCAATAAAACACCGGAAGCTGTAGACGCTTCGTCATCATTCCGTGGCTTTGCCACCATTCCCGATTCTGAACTGGTCGCAGAAATCCTAGATGATCGCACGCGACGTGATCCTTGCCCGGGCTATTCTGCGTTCATGGGAACTGCAACGAAGCGAAGGCTTCAAGGCACTCATGCCGAGCGTCTCACCGATGCAGGCTTGGCTCCGAACGTCTACCTCGCCATTCGATGGTGGTGCCTATTTTTCATTCCCGTGGTTCCGCTGGGTGCCTACGCTGTTGCTGACTACAATTCGATCGACCGGCCCTTCAGTGATCCGCACTCGCGAGCTTTTCCTGTCGCAATGGATTGGCGTACTGCATTGATACAGGCGACGCTCGGGCTCGTTGCTGTCGCAATTACGCTTGCCATTGGGCTTCGGGTAAGCGGCTTCTGACGGAAGGCAGAACAATGCCGTGCACACGGAGCACGGCTTGCGCGGTTTCACAAATGGTGGGTCGTCTCTCCGTGCCCGGTGACGGCCAACGTTATCCGAATGAAGACCTCCAAATCATCGACTGTTGCCGCATCCTTGTACTATAAGACGCGATTCCTCTACGAACCTGCGACCGAACTCACTCTACGGAAACACCATGAACAAACGCATCTCGAACGGTATCGCTTGGACGCTACTCTTTCTGGGAAGTTTCCTGGTCCTATCTGGTGACCTCACCTATGAACCCAGACACGTTTCGTTTCTCGGCGGCACTCTTGCGGCATTGTCTGTGCCGCTCTTCTGGTTCGGTGGCTACAATATTGAGCGATGTCGACGCATCTGCGCTGATCGATCACAAACGTAGGGACGGAGTCACAGTACAGCAGCGAACTGTCTTCGTAATCGACGGATAACCATAGGATGCACCGGAGCGGCGGCAACGCGTTTTCGGATGGTTGCTTTCATTCTCGCGGCCCGGTTATGCCCGACGTTATGCACCACAAGTCAGCCAATTTTAAATACGAGAGAAAAAACACTTATGAATAAAAGTCATCGATTTGTTGAACTATGCGTGTTCACATTGCTTCTTCTGCTTGCGACAACAGCAATGGCCGATGTCGATCCGCTGCCGTCGTGGAATGACGGCGGTCCAAAGCAAGCCTTGATCGAGTTTGTCGCGAAAGTTACCAGCAAAGGTTCAAACGATTTCGTGCCTCCGGTGGAACGCATTGCGACCATTGACAATGACGGAACCCTCTGGAGCGAACAACCGCTTTACTTTCAGGCTCTCTACGTTCTTGATCGAATAAAAAAGCTCGCTCCCGAGCACCCAGAGTGGAAGGACAAGCAACCATTTGCCTCGGTTCTCAAAGGCAACCTAAAAGGCGCGCTGAGTGGCGGTGAAAAGGCGTTGCTCGAGATGACTATGGCGACACACGCTGGGCTTACCGCGGACGAGTTTGCGGACTCTGTAAAGCAGTGGCTTGCCGCCACAAAGCATCCTGTGACCAAGAGACCGCTCACCGAGATGGCCTTCCAGCCGATGCTCGAACTACTTGATTTCCTTCGCGACCATGACTTCAAGATCTTCATCGTCTCAGGCGGAGGTATAGATTTCGTACGGACGTTCTCTCAGGAAGTTTATGGGATTCCCCCCGAGCGAGTCATCGGCTCAAGCATCAAGGCCAAGTTTGAGGTTCGCGACGGCAAACCAGTCATCGTCAAGATCGCAGAACTTGACTTGATCGATGACCACGAGGGCAAGCCGGTCGGCATCCATCATTACATCGGCCGGCTCCCGATCCTCGCAATCGGCAACTCCGACGGCGACTTCGAGATGCTCCAATACGTCACGGCTGGCCAGGGGCGTCGCCTCGGCATGATCGTCCACCACGACGACGCCGAGCGTGAGTGGGCTTATGACCGCGACTCCCCCGTCGGCCGCTCGCTCCGCGCTCTCGACGAAGGCCCAAAACTCGGCTGGTCTATCATCAGCATGAAAGACGACTGGAAAACAATCTATCGGGCTAAGTAAAACATGCGGATGCAGAACAAAAAAATGCACCGGAGTTGCCGATCGGGCCGAATTTAAAATCAACGTCGCTGGCGGCAACCCGGTGATTTTGGATGTTATCGGGCTCGTCGGCAGCCCATCAATCTGCCCGCGGTGTGCCCAACCTCAACATTTTCCGGCCACCTCGAAGCCGCCGAGGTGAGCTGACCGCTGCAGGTTTGGATGCGTCCAAAATTCCTCGGTGTGTCACGCTGAGGTAGCTTATGACTTGGCTGTAACATACGTCGGACGATGAAGCCGAGCGTACCAAGGGCTATTTCTAGTCTGGCTTCTGCGGTCCAGAGTAATTCACTAGCTATTCAAGCCTGCGCTGTGCAACAATGGTGGTGGACTTCTCTAGGTTTCGATCATTCCTTGCAGGTCGGGCATGACATCGATTGCCAATAAACCTCCCCGTCGTCGATTGGGGTGCAGTCTTCGATCCCTGCTCATCGCGATCACACTGTTTTGCATCATCCTTGGCACCAAGGTGAATCAGGTAAAGCGTGAACGCGAAGCGATCAAGGCATTGCAGGCAGAGCGAGTAATCATGACCTTCGACTACCTTGCCAATGGGCCAACCGAACCACCAGGTCCTGCGTGGCTCCGAAAGTGGATTGGCAACGAATTATTCACTGATGTCGAGATGGTTAGTTTTAAAGTGCTTATGCTTGGCGGCCCTGTCAGCGAAAATGTAAACGATGATCTCTTGATCCACCTGCGATCCCTGCCGGGCGTGAAATACCTAATGCTGGAAGGCTGCGACGACATTACCGACCAAGGCCTCGTGCACTTAAAAGGCATGGTTGATTTGGAGGATCTGATGCTCTCCGAAACCAAAATCACAGGAAGTGGTTTTGATGCCCTTCGTAAGCTCCGCAATTTGAAAAGACTTGGCCTTGAGAGTACGCCGGTCGTCGATTCCAGTCTCGCGAAACTGGTGTCGCACAAGCAATTGGAAGAGCTATGGCTTATGGATACCAAAATTTCCGATAAGGCTATCCCTTATCTGGCACAATTGACGGGCCTAAAGAAATTAGACGTCGATTTGACGGAGATGACGCCAGACGGAGTAAACCAGTTACGCAAAGCACTACCCAACTGCGAAATTTTCGGCCCTTGAGAAGTGGTTTGTTCTTATATACATCTCAAATGAGCAGGCGATTAGGTAGGATGTCTTCAATTCAATCAACGGAAGCAACTTGGAACAGGAAATCCGCTTGGGTGTGAAACTCCTGTGCAGGTTACGCGAAGAATCAAAACGACCTTGGCCACATCGACCTACGTAGTTTTGGATGCTTCCAAACTGCGGTCGGTGTACATCACCTCAGCGGCTAACGCAGCAAGCTACGACGCATCGGTGGTACACACGAATGGCACTTAGATTTCCGTAACCCCTTTCCTCATCAAACGTTTCAGTTCCCAACGAGGCTTGGTCATCTTTTCTGCCTTCCGTGGATTCCGTTTTCTCTTGCGTGGTTCGAATCGATCGGGACGGTTTGCTACGCGATGGGTGGCAACGGCTTCTAATAGCTGCCGGTAGAGCTTTTGGCGAAAGGCCACGCCTTTGTTGCCTTGAAAACTTATCAGCGTCTGGAATGCTTCCAAGGTTTGCACGGTGCCTTTGAAACTGATTTCTCGGGGTTGGATCTCATGCTGATGCGCCGCCTGCGCCATGATGGTACGAATGAGGTTGTAAGCCAGGATGTGAGTCCAGATTTCCTTGCGAACAAGCTCCGGCGTCTTGCAACGCAACACATCCATTTGCAAACTGATTTTTATATCCCGAAGGTCGAGTTCCTGACTCCAGCGGCTCCGATATAGATCCGCCAGGTCTTCCTTGGTCGCTTGTTCAGGATCGAGCAACGTGGTGACTACAATGATCTCTTTCGTGCGAAACCCGGTTTGTTCTACACGAATGCGAACTTCTCGAATCTCCAGATAGTCTGGCAGGCTCTTGTAGGTCGTCCAATCGATGGAGCGAATCGGACTTGGCTTTGGCCAACGCACGACATGATCATCTTTGCCCAACCGTTTGCCGCGTCTAAAGTCGGCCCGTCGGTGCGCCTTGTTAAGTCGACTGACCGAGTCCACGCCACGCTTCTTAAGCGTTAACGTCTCGTACCAAGTCGACATTAACGCGTCTGTTAGGAGGATGTCTCCTGGCGAGAGAACGTGCCACAGTTTTCGAAGTAAGCTCAGCTCGCCTTGGCCTTTACCTGCATACCGGCAGATTCCCAGATCAAGCACCGCCCCACACGACAGAGACATGATTGTACACACTCTGGCAATCGGGAAACCCAGCCCTGGTTTCTGATTGTAGACCTGAGGATAAGCCGCTTGATTCTCAGGCGTGTCGGGCATCGACACCGTCGTGCCGTCAAACATGTAAACGGGTCGACCTTTCCACAACCAGGCGGGTTCGGCTTTGTCGTCAAGTGTTTTTCCCACCAGACGAGCGACGCAAGAGAAGAACTTCTCAGGTAGACGCTTTCTGGCTTGGCAGTACGCGCCCGTTTCTGCAGAGCAAGGACGCTCTTCACGTGAGACGCGGTGAGCGATCAGGCGAGCAACGGCCGCACGACAGGAGTGATCCTGGCTCAGCACTTGGCTCAAGAAAACCCACAGCGTCACCAGCGGCGAATAAATCCGGTCCAGCCAGACGACATCGAGTGCTTTCAATGCCTGTGTTATTGTTCCCTCGGACAACACATCCGTGAATGGCAACTCGCCGTCCTGCAGGAATTGTCTTTGCAGAAAACGCACTTGTTGGCGAAACCGTCCTTGGTTAGAAAACGACATCGTGAGGCCTCCTTGCCTGGGATGGGTGTGTGATGACTCCATCTGAGCAAGCGAGGCCTTTTTCACCTATATCAATTCACGGCAACAGCTTACGTCAGAACTACGTGCCATTCGTGGTACACACCTCGGCGACTTTGGGGCTGCCAACATTTGGCGGTCTAGTCTAGTCACATCCCGCCCACAAAATGGCCGGCTTAGCTTGACATACAACCTACGGCGAGTACCAAGGCCCACCCTGAGAGCCCATGACCACGCACATCGAGCCATCAGCCTGCCGGTGTATCTATTTGACGTACGGCTCGCCCAGATGTCAAACGTAACCGCTTCCAGACCGAGGCCCATGCGGCTCACCCGAAGTCGCCCAGGGGTGTGCCGCGGAGACGGTGGATATCCCTTTGAGGTACAGCAAGGGAACCAGTTCTTCGATGCTCTTGGTCTTACGCAGGTACGACGTCAAGATCTCCGAAGTGCACTTCTCTCGCTCTGGCTCCTCGCGGCGATCGTTGACGCGCGGTTGCTCGACTTTCAATTGCCCGAGGCCGTTGGTGATCTTGCGCGGATAGCCGATGACCGCCACGAAATGCTGATTGAACCGCTGGTCGATTTCGAGAAAGCGAGAGCTCAGGCGATACGAGACACCGAGCCAACGAGCCCGTTTTGACCTACCTCCCGATAAAACCCAGGTTTGCGAGTAGCAAGCAATGGATCTTTGTACGCTTTGGAATAGGGCCACCACGTTCAGGATGCAGCCCGGCGAATGTGCTGAGGTCCATTAGTGCGATGGGCAAACTGTACGAGGTGTTCCCGCTGAAGCAAGACCTCTGCAAGTTAGCCGCCCCGATAACTCGCAGAAGTTGGTCCATCTTCTGCATCCAAGCAGAAGGATAAACTCGCTTCGGCGTACTCATCCGCTTCGGATTCACGACACACCAGCCCAGCGAAGCAGATGAGGTCTTGCGACCTGTTCGCGGCAGTCATAGTGACGGGACACTTTTCACTCTAGGCCAGTTGCGAAATACTAGGGCGAGTGACGAGTCTAGCTCTGCAGGCTCTCGTGACCGGGAGGCCGCGTCAACGGAATTAGCAGCAATTTCGAGCTCTGATTTGCCTTCCGCCGCTTGGTCGCGCAAAAGGAGCAACAAGGCTCCGTCGTCGGCAGATCGTCCGACGACCGCAGTGGCCCTGTTGCCCGGAGTGTAGGACCGGCGCGTTTGGGGCGATTCGTAAGCAGCAAATGCGGCAAGACTGGCCGGCGATATTTCTTGCTTGCCAGCCGCCGTTGCTGCAAGTGGCAATTCGGGCTCGGTGGAGTTCATTGCGGAAAGGGAGTCTGGAGCCGGCGCACTCAATGCTGCCAGTGGAGCGGTCACTACCGCACTTGCTGGCGATGCATAAGTGTTTCCGAAATTTTCCTTCCACAATTGGTAGTCGGCTACGTCGACGCCGTTGAGGCCGTCGCCGTGACCCGCGATCACGGTTTCGTCGGCAGCACCAGGTTGTCGCGGTACACCGTGTAGTCGGCCAGGTTGACCACGAGGTCATTGTTGAAGTCGCCGGGGTTTACAGGTTCGACCACCGGATTGTCAACGTAAAGGAACAGCGAACCAGCGTCGGTCAATTCCTGATCGTCGCCGGGAGCACCAATCCAAAGCTCGTCGCCATTGAAGTCGACGATGCCAAATTTTTCTGGTGCAAAGCTGAAGCTATCGGATGCCGTGTCGACAATTTTGCGATCGAACTGCCAACCGTTGATATCGTCGAAACGGTAGAGCGACACGGCACCTGCCCCGGTGCCTTGCTCCGTGTCGGCCTGATCGCCGATCGCAAGAAGGTCGCCAGACAGGGCAAGACTGCCGAAGTTGCCAGAACTAAAGTAGGCAAAGTTAGCCGATACGGGCAGAATCTGCTCGACCTGCCAGCTGACAAAATCAGCAGTCGAATAGACGGCCACTTCGTTCGTTCCAATGTCGGCCACAAATCGACCATCGCTGTAACTAAATGAGCTACCAATGCCATATGTATTGTCGCTCGCTGGCAAGATCTGGCTCAGGTGGTCCCAACCGGTTCCGCTCCATTCGTAAACCTCGACACTACCGCGATAGGTCGTATCGTCGATGGTGGTCAGCGATCGCGGCTGGGTGACGAACAAGTGATCGCCTGCGAGTTCAACCGAGCCGTAAGACGAGTCGGGCAGCGACCCAATGGTGGCGGTCGTAGTCTCGCTCCACATGCCCGCGCCGTCACGCCCGTACGTCCTCACTGCTCCACCGGAACTCACGTCGGCCACGTAGACAACGGCGCGGTCGCCATCGACGTCGACTGGGCCGCGAATCGCGGAGATAGGCAGGTCGAACTGCTCGGCCTGCGTCCAGGTGTCGTCCTGCTGGCGGTTGAAAAAACGTAACGTTGTCAGTCTCTCGAACGGTTGCGGACTGTAGTAGCTAGTAACCGCCGCAGCCGAATCCGTCGCTGCCACGTCGGTAATCGTGTCGATCGGATCACTCGATAGATCGAATATGGCGGCTTCGCTCCAGTTGCTGCCATCACGATTCCACAGTGTGATAGAGTCTGGAGTCTCGGCGCTTTGCCACGACTGGCCCGTAATCCCCGAATCACCCTCGAAGTCGAATTGAGTGCCGAACTCCCCAAATTGGCGACCGTTGGTCGGGGCGTACTGCGTCAACTCACCCTCTATGGCTCCGTTGCCAACCGGAGCATTCAGCAGCACTTGGTTGTTATCGAACACTAAGTCAACCGCGCCGTCGCCATTGATGTCGGCCGCCTCGGGGTCACTGTAGATGCTGGGATAAGCGTAGAAACTTTGGCGAGCAAAATTGCCTAGTCCGTCGTTATTGTAGAAGTAGATTCCTTGCGGCTCAGACTCTGGTGTAAATACCAATGCCAAATCAAGATCGCCATCGGCGTCGAAGTCGAGCACTGCAGAGCCATAAGGATTATTCGGACTGAAGTCGTCCACCGAAAATACTTCTGGCCAAGCGATGCCAATTGGCGTCACAAAATCGCCAGCCGGAGCCAGTGCAACGGCAATCGTGTCGATGGTGCGTACCAGTAAATCGTCGCGTCCGTCCCCGTTCAAATCGGCAACGTCGATCTCAAGAATGTCGTTGCCGAAACTGCCACCGTTTGGCACCAGCGCTGGCGACGAAAATTCGTGGACCGTCACGCCGTCGGCCGGCGGATTGCGGATGGGGTTGAGCCACATCCATCTGTCGCGCATCACATCCATATCGCCGTCTCCATCGAAATCGCCAGCGACAACGTCGCCATATTCCGACGACCCAGAAATGGTCGATGGACTCGGATTAATGACGACATCGTTCTCGATGGCGACACCCTCCACCTCGTATCCGACTAATGTGGCCGCACCGAAGTAGGGACTCGAAAAGTGCTCCACCTCTCCGTCCAAATCGAAGTCAGCATAGGCGGAGCCATCGGAGTACTGGAAACCCCCTGCAGCATAGGGCTCAAGCACGCCATCGCCATCGAAATCGACCAGGTCGACGATATCTAGCGAGGAATTCAGATTCCACTCGACTGCCGGCTCCCAGGTCCAAGTTTCTCCTTCTTGCAGTGCATAATGCGTTGCATCGAGCACGTCGAGTGTCCCGTCCCGGTTCAGGTCGCCGATGTCAGTGGCGCTGAGACCGAAGTCGTCGGATACCCGCGACCGCACCCAGTTGCCAGTGCCGCCGGTCGGCACGACCGTTTCGGTAAAGATCTCAGGCTGATAGATGGGGTTGCTTCGCGCGCTCCAGACGCCCGGTTTGTTCCCCTCGTCGCGATCGGCGGGCAAGATGAGCGACACCTGCTCGCTAGCGAATGGGGCATGAAACAACGGTACGGTAACCACCGGGCCAGCAACCACGAAGCTGGCCGACTCGTCGTTAAGCAAACCCGACATCGTGCCGGTGAAGCGAACCGAATCGTGGGTCACCGTCGCGGCGTCAATCAGATCGGTGAACGTGAGCACCGCCGTGGAGTCGTCGTACGTTACGTCGAGCAGTCGAATCATCACCCGCACTTCAAAAGTCGCGACGGTCACGCCCCCGTCGTCATCCGTGACGGTGACCGTCACGTCGTACCGCCCATCCTCGGCGTACGTGTGACTGGCATCGAAGCTGGCCTGGGTAAGCGCGGAGGGATCCTCGCCTACCGGCAACGCACCGACTGCATCAATGGTCGCCGTTCCATTGTCCACGGCAGTGCCGTCGTCCCAGTCGATGGTGTAGGTGAAGGTCTCGCTCGTCGCCTGAGCCGCGTCGTCGAAGCCGGGATCGGTGATGGTGATAAGGTCGGTCCACTCACGCAGCAGTTGCGAACCGGCGATGTGATCACTAAACGAGAGCGTCGGCGCGACGTTGTCCACCGCTACTTCCATGGTATCCACGGTGGAAGCAAAATCGCCGTTGGCCGATTCCTTGGCGGTGGCCGTGACCGTGAGCGTAAACGTCTGATTGTCGGGCGACTCAAGGGTAAGGCCGTCGATCCCGCTCGATGCGAGCAGCCAGTCGCCCGTGTTGGTGTCGAGCGAGCCCTGATTGAGAACCGTGTTCTCCGGCACGCCGCTGATCACGAAGCTAAGCGACTCGGAACCATCCATGTCGACCAATGAAGAAGTGATGGGCAGCAAGAAAGGCGTTCCCTCGTCGCCCGACACGTCGGATACGTTCAGCACGGGTGTGTCGGCCACGGGCGTGACGTCGATGGTCACAGTTAACGTCGCCGTCTTGTCGCCATCGTCGGCAAAGTACTCGAAGCTATCGGAACCCGAGTAGTGCTCGTTCGCCTGGTAAGTGAACGTGCCATCGGTATTCAGATTGAAGCTGCTGGCGTGCGCGGGAGGCGTCGCGACGCTGAACATCATGCTGTCGGCGTCGGGGTCGGTCGCATTGACGCTTGACGAAAGTAGCGTGTCTTCGTTGACTGTTTCCGCCTGATGGGAAGAAACTGGCTGGCGATTGCGTTGCAGCACGACATCGTTGCCGTCGCCTCCGACGTAAGTGATGTAGAACCTCTTGCCATCGACATCGAATGCCGTGCCCTCGGGTAGCCCGGCGAACGTGCCGACAATAGCATCACTGCCGTCATTGTCGATGATCAAGAACTCTTGGCCATCGGCAGCCTGGAACCCTAGATCGACTGCCAAGATCGCGCCGCCAATCCCAATGGTCCCATCGATGTCAACTTGGTCGTAGCCAAGTGAGCCCCCGACACTCGAACCGTTTAACTCGACCTCCAGTATGCTGCCCGCCTGCAGCACCGTGTTGCCGGCGTGAAAGAGTCCGGGACTTTGGCCTCGCGCAAACCGCGCGCCTGGATGGATATCGAGCGTTAGCGGGTTGGGAAGTCCGCCGGCTTGCGGGGTGCTACCAAAACCACTCAGCCGGCCGACCTGAAGCGAGATATTGCTGTATCCTTCGACGGAAATGGGTAAACTCGTGCCTAAGGCAAGGCTACCTTGGTTGACGACAAAATCGGTGTTTTCAACCGAAGCGTGACTGCCAATGGTCGCATGTATATCGCGAAGGGTCATCGACGGCAACGCGATCTTTCGGTTGAAGATAACGCTGCTGTCTAAAACTTGATTACCACCGATTAATACTCCACCACTACCGATGATATCACCATCGAAAGTTACTTCGGTGCCCTTTGGTATCTCAATGTCTATTCCATCGATAGGAACAATTATTTCATTCCCAACTTCCCAGTCATCGGAGTCGCCAACTCCGAGCTTGTATTTCACCGACACATTATCAATCGTTCCATCTGCATCCAATCCTGTTTGACTGTTAGATTCAATTCCAATAGTGATTCGCCGAGTTCCGGCGGGGATCGGAATGTTTGTGTTTTCACGATAAAGTAATTTCAGTAGTTCCCAATACGGTGAATCAGCCTAGGTGAACGCAAGGCCCCTCTGGATAATGATTTGTGTCAAAGCAGATCAATCTCCAAGGAGGGGACCATGCGTTCACGGCCGGATTATATCGTTACCAAAGATGAAGTACACGGCTATGCCAATCACTGGCTCGCCTCGGCGTTGAAGCTGGAGTATGAGGGTCGAAAATGCAATGCCAGCACGCTCTTGCAGGTTCTGCTGCTTGCCGCCAGTCGGGTGGCCAGCATCTTCGCGGTATGTCGCGACCTGTCCGACGCGCCGTGCGACCAAACGATTCGCAACGCCCTGGGCGAAGCATTGCCCGAAATGGCCGAACTGGAGCGACGTTTGAATCGTTCGCTCTCGACGGAACTCCCCAAGGCGTTGTTCAGCAAGTCACGAGTCGTCGCCATCGACTTGACGCTGATCCCTTATCACGGCCAGCCGCTGGCGGACAAGAAGGAGGTTTATCGCAGTTCGCCCAAATCGGGGACCACCCACTTCCATGCTTACGCCACCGCGGCGGTGATCCACAAAGGCCATCGCTACACGCTAGCTTTGACGCACGTGGAGCATGGCGAGAAGATGAAAGTGGTTGTGCAAAGGCTCATGGCAATCATCCGCCGTCGAGGGGTAAGGGTTCGTTTTCTCCTGATGGACAAGGGTTTTTTCAGTGTCGAAGTGATTGCTTACTTGAAACGAGCCGGGCTTGGATTCATCATTCCCGCAATCGTTTGTGGACGCAAACCGGGACGGGGTAAGCAAGTCACTGGGCTGCGAGCCTTGAGGAAGAAGAGAAACGGTTACTATTCTTACACGCACCGAGGCAAGGTGGAGGGCAAGGACCGCACGTCCAAGGTGACCATCTGCGTCGCCAGCAAAGGTTATACGGACAAGAAATCGGGCAAGCGGAAGACGAAGAAGCTGATGTACGCCATTTGGAAAGTTCGACAGACCCCCAAGGAAATCCGCGAAACGTACCGCAAGCGATTCGGCATCGAGACCAGCTACCGGCAGATGAACGAGGCGCGAATCAAAACCTGCACCCGCGATCCAGCACTGCGACTGCTCGTAACCGTACACCAGAGCCATCCAGTTAGTCGGGGTTGACTATTTGCGAAGACGGCGGCGGGCTCGGCGTTGGCGTTTGCGGTCGGCTGCTTGACGACGTTCGTCTTGGCGGTAGGTCCGGATCGATTCGGGGTGCTCGGCCTTCCAGCCGCGCGGCTCCAGGACGGCCCAATCCGTCTCGCCCTGGAGCGTTCGCTTCAGGACGTCCTCCAAGTAGGCTCCCACATCCAAGTCATTACGAACCGCGCTAGCGATGATCGTCATCAGGTTGGCCGCCCGCTCACCGGCGGCCAACGAGCCTTTAAACAGCCAGTTCTTGCGGCCCACGGCCACCCGTTTCATCAACTGTTCACAATCATTGTTATCGATCGGAATCGAGGCATCGTCGAGGAAGCGACCCAGTGCCACCCAATGACGCCGCACGTAAGCCGCCGCCTGCCCCAGGTTGCTCTTGGGCAGCACCTGGGGCGCCGACATCGCCGCACTGTCGAGATACTCGTGGATCAAGCCCAGGACGTGACGCGACAGGCGCTGCCGATGCGCCAAGCGCTCGGAATCGTCCAGCGACTTGATCTGGTCCTCCACGTCGTAGAGCATCCGGATCAGCGACTCCAACTTGGCCACCTGGACCGGGAACGCCCCGCGACACTCGTCGATCTTCCGCCGCGCATGCGCCCAGCACGCCGCGAACGTGATCCGCGAGTCACTGCGAACATCGATCTTTTGAAAACCCGACCAGCAGTCTCCCAGCAAGTTGCCTTCAAAATCACCAAGCACGTCATCGGGGCCGTCACGGTGACGGCTGACCGTGAAGTCGAACGCCACGACCGGAAGTCGGGAAGCGTAGTAGCCCCACATGTGCGCTAGGATGCTCGGCTTACCCGCAGCCATCGCTTTTTCAAGCACCTCGCCAATCCGCTCGCTGCGAGGATGACCTCGTAAGTCGGGCATGGCCTTCGGTGTGATCAACAGCACGCCCGTGTCATCGCAGCCGATGGTGCGGTCTTGCTTGATCAGGTCTCGCACGTATTCCGCCAGCGGACGCAGCGTGAACTCGACTGCCGCTTCGATGTTGGATAGCGTGCTGCGGCTGGGAGTCCAGCCGCTGCTGGCGAACTGATCCTGTTGGCGATAAAACGGCAGGTGATAGAAGTATTTTGCCGCAACCACTTCCACGCCGATCGACGCGTCAAAGCGATCGCCCTCGACCAGGCCCGTCGGGCGCTCGGGGCTGACGATGCCCTGGGAACTATCGACCGGGTGAGCGTACTTGGCGTACTTCGTCACCCGTACGCGAAGTTCACTGCGGATCAGTTCGAGCGTTTCGACTTCGTCGTAGCCGACGAATTTCAAGCCCTCGCGTCGTGTTTCGGGCAGGTCCACTAACCGTTCGTAACGCGGCAGATAGTCGGGAAACTTGCGGCTGTCCTTACGGGGAGGTTTGGAGTGGCGTTTCGTGGGGCCTTCCGCAGCATCCTCCACGATCCGCTCGGCTTCCTGGATCGCTTCTTCCAGCGCGCTGACCACCTCGGGCGTGACTTCTTCGCCAAGGTCCAACAGCAACTGACCGGCGCCATCGATGCGTCGTTCGCTCTTGCGGCCGTAGAGCTGGTTGAGAAGTTTCTCGATCGTCAGGTTCAACTCGGCGACCTTTTCGTCGAGCCGATCGCTGGCCGCTTTCAGGGCGAGGACCGAGTGGGCTTGCTCTTCGACCAGTTTATCCTTGACGGCCAGGTCGGTCGCCTGATTTTGGACTTGTGATTGCAGCTTGGCAATCAGGTCGTGGCAAGCAGCAAGATCGTCGGGCAATTGCTTCGCATCCATGATGCTGAGTTATACGCATCATGAAGGAAGTGGGAACAGGCCCCGGCGAAATGTTTTTGAAAAATGTTGGCGATGGTTGCTGCGGAAGTTCTATATCAGGCGACCTTCATCCGTTTGCGTCTTGTCTTGGCCGACTTCAGCGGAACGCCCGCGATCCACATCGCCAGTTCTACCGAATCGATCGTCACGGCGCCAGCGTCCTTGGTATCCTTCGGCAGTTCCACGGTGCCTTGCTCTAGTCGCCGGTACCACAACGTCAGCCCGCCGGTCTCCCACCACAGCGCTTTGATGCGATCCCGCTTGCGATTGACGAACAGGAACAACGCTCCGTCGGTCACGTTGCGACCGAGCGTCGTGGTGACGATGCCGGTCAATCCGTCGAAGCCTTTTCGGAAATCGACCGGAGTGGTGCACAGATAGATGGTAACCGTCCCACCATCCACACCCCCGCTGCACCGCCTCAGCGCGACCATTCCCGTCGGGCTTCGGGATGCTCGGCGAGCCAGGTGGCGGGGAGGAGCGGCAGCAGGTCGTCCGGGGCCGGATCGTTGCCCAAGTCGGTAAGGTGCGTGATGAGGGCTTTGCACCACGCCCACGGCTCGACGCTGTGTGTTTTGGCGGTGGCGATCAGCGAGTACCACACGGCGGCCCCCTCGCCGCCACGATCGGCGCCCAGGAATAAATAATTCTTGCGACCAATCGCCACCGGACGAATCATTCGCTCCGAAAGGTTGTTGTCGATGTCCAAGAAACCCTTGTCGCAATAACGGGTGAATGATTCCCACCGCGAGAGCACGTAGTTCACCGCTATCCCCAAGGGACTCTTCGGTAAGGCATCGACTTGTTTGAGCCACGCCTCCAGCTCGCGTAAGATCGACAGCGAATAGCGTTGCCGCGTGTCGCGCCGCACGCGGTACCACTTCATGATCGACGGCTCATCGTCGACCAAGTCGAGCAGCTTTGTTAGTTCTTTCTCAATCGCATACAACCGCCCGATGTAAGCGAGCGCTTCGTGCGCTACCGGATAACTCTCTTTGGCTTCAAAGAACTTCCGCCGCGCATGCGCCCAGCACGAGACCTGCGTCACCCGCCCCGTGGCATAAATGCCGTCGTAACCGGCGAACGCGTCGGCCTGCAGGTAACCCTCCCAGTCGTCGAGGAACGTCGCGGGACCATCCCGCTTCCTGGAAGGCGTGTAGTCGTACACCGTGTAGGGACGCAGGTGATCTCCCGCGTAGACCCAGAACCGGCCCGTTCTGGTCCGCGGCAAGTCTGGATCGAGTACCTTCACCGGCGTGTCGTCGGTGTGAATCGTTTTCGATTCGAGTACCAGTTCCTTGAGTAACCCGTAAAACGGCTGCAGTAATTTGGCGCTCTCGATCACCCACCGGCAGAGTGTGCTGCGGGGCAGGTGCACCCCCTGGCGGAAGAGAATGTCTTCCAGGCGGTACAGCGGCAGATGGTCGCTGAACTTGCCGACGCCGACCATCGCCAGCAGCCCCGGCCCCGGCAGTCCCTTGGGAATCGGCTTTTTGACCGGCGGAGCAATCACCACTTGTTCTTCGCACTTGGTGCAAGCATACTTCCAGCGACGATGCTCGATCACGTGCAGCTTGGGGGGAATGTAATCGAGCAGCTCGCTTGGCTCGAAGCCAAACCGCTGCCGCTCTTCGCCACAACAGGGGCACGCCTTGTCGTCGATGTCATGATCGACAATCGTCCGCGGCAGGTCGGCGGGAATCTTGAGGCGGCCGCCGCCGCGACGACGCTTGTGTGGCTTGACGGTTGTTTCTGTCGTTGGCTGCGCCGGCTCGGGTGATTCGATCTCGAACAGCAGTTTCTGGGCATCATCGAGCTGTTCGCTCCGGCGGCCGTACTGCTGGCGAGTCAGTTTCTCGACGAGAAACTTGAGCTGGGCGATCTGTTTCGATTGCGATTCGACGGTCACTTGCAATTCGGCGATCACCGCATCACGCTGCACGAGTTGGCTGGCCAGTTCGCTCATACCAGCCGTTGTAACAACTCATTCCGATAGCGCAAGAGCAATTGGAGAAAGTTTTTTACTTTGGTCTTCGGTAACGCTTTCGCTGTTTCACACTCGCCAGTTCGATGCCGCCCAAGAGCAGCGAGAGCTGCGTGGCGGTGAGCGTGATGTGAGCCTCTGCGGAGATGGGTACCTCGAAGGTGCCTGATTCGAGCCGCTTGTACCAGATCACCAAACCATCGTCGTCCCACCAGAGGAGCTTCACGCGGTCACGCCGCTTGTTGACGAACAGAAACAGTCCGCCGTCGAGGACGTTCCGCTGGCAGTACTCCTGGGCGAGTCCCACGAGACCATCAAAACTCTTCCGCATGTCGGTGGGGGTGGCGAGCAGCCAGATACTACTGGTGGGGGGAGCGAGCGTTAGCACCGGAGTAACTCCAGTGTGGTTCGCAGCAAGTCGGGCGAGCAGCCTTCGGCAACGTTCAGCCTGGTGCCGCTGGCGAGTTCGATCACTAGCGGTGCGGAACTGGTCGACTGGTGGCTAGTTGGCTTGATATCGACCGGCACGAAATTCGGCGACGACGATGTTGATGCTTTCGGCGTTGATGATTTCAGCGACGAATCAGCGCCTCGCTGTAGCTCGCGACGCCAAAAATAAAACGCACTCTCGGCGAGTCCTTCTTGCCGGCAAAACCTGCGAATCGACAGCCCGCTCTGCTGTTGAAGCTCCATCGCCGCCTGCCAATAACTCCGCCGCTCTTCGCCGCGGGCCGGACCTTTCTTCGCCATCGCTTGGTTCCTCCGAAAGGAAAACCACCACGATAGCAGGGGCGTCAAGATGCGGATGCTGGAACGCTAACAGAAAATCGATCGGGAATGTGTTGTTTTCCTCGTCTGATTCCTTCACTTGGTCGTCATCATCGATTACGACAACCAGCTCCGTGTCTGACTCTCTTGGCGCACTGATAAACCCAAAGGGCTGTTCTTTCCCATTTGGTGACAAGAGGAGATCGTTGTCATCGATTTGGACATCCAGGTACAAGACTTTTCCAGCCAACTTGTCAGGAACCGTACCTTCTGTCGTGCGCCAGTAAAAACTGACGTCAAGGGGTGATTCGGGAGTAAATTCAATCCCCTCACCTGTGGTACGCAGTCTCAAGTTACCCTCTAGCCCTCCATTAGTCCCCCATGTCAGTTGATCGATGTCGAGGTCCGGGAGCAGCGAGGCGAAGTTATCGGATCGGTTTGCCGATGACTCGAAGACAACTCCGCTGGAGCGGGGCTCGAACCCGCACAACACATCACCCGAGCCCAGGTGCACAACGAGGTTCGTCTTGTCGATCGGCGAGGGAACTAACAGGTCTGGTGTGATCACCACCCGATACATTCCGCCACCAAAGTCCTCGACTAGTGAATCCGGAATGGCTTCGGTCGTGAGAGCTGGGACTGGGCCATCAGCGTAGACCTGGTCTCCCCAGTTATCGCCACAGCCTTGGCACGTCTGGTCATACTGTGACCAAAAGAGGCTGATATCATAATGCTCTGGATCCAAGTCGGAGTAGAATTCAAGTTCAATGCTATCAGTCGATGACTCATCGTCGCTCCATTTGAAAGATTCTATCCGCAACTCGTAAGGTCTAATTCTACCCACGACGACGACCGATGCGCTGGCGAAAGCGTCGTCAGAGACCGAGTTATTGATCGGCGCCGCCGCCGTGGCGCATGACTTGGCCCGAGGCAGTGATGACCGAGCCGATCGGCAGTGGGATTTCGATCTGATCGGGAGAGTCGATTAGAAGAATTTGTGTGTCACTTGCATCTTGGACTTTGAGTTGACCGCTAGCGGTCGACATCTCGTTTGGTTGGTCTTCGGTTGGAGTTTCACTCAGGGATAGCCCGAGATTCGCTCGAACAAGCATCCCTTCGAGTTGAGCTGCAGTTAGTGTGTCGTCGAGCACTTCAATGGTGATCTCACCCAGCGTTGCCTCCCCATCCGCGACAGCACGTGAGGTCGCATATCCAAACGCACGCTCTGTATAACCTTCAGGACCAAAGGCGAATCCTAAGTAGCCAGGCGGGCTAGACCGAAAACGATCTTGCTCAGAAGCTGGAGCGATTGCGTCAACGAAGAACGAGAAGTCGAGCAGCGGAGGCACCGAGCCGAAAGGTGGAGGAGTCGCTGAATTGATGCGTACTTCGCCGCGTGCCCGCACTTCGGGGCCGCGGAAGAAATAGGGCGACTGCTTCGATTGACGGTTCTGCTGTTCTTCCGGATCAAACCATGTGAAGGAGAGTTCCGAGACCGCCTCGGGGATATATGGGACTCCGAGAGCTGGGTTACCGCTCTCATTAACAGAGGTAGGGTCCGTATCCGTGGTTAGTCCGAATTCATCGGTCACATTCATCTCAGTACGAGCCCAGCGAAAACCTGTCGACGATGACTCGTCGACGAGCGTCGTGTAGGTGTTATCCACGTACAGCCAGTCACCCTCCGTTGTGCCCTCTAATGAGAACGTTGCTAGACAGAGCCTTGCTTCGAGCATCTCGAACAACGGCCGTCGGCCTGGACGGTGGGGGAACGGACAGGACGAGTTGCGATCTTGCTTAGTGCGGCGATTTCGGAGCATGGAGCTAGTCCGGCTAGAGAGTCGAGCCTAAGTGAGGCTGGGCGAAATTTACTTACGGGAAACCTGGTGGCCACCCATTCCGGCGGTGCCATGATAGCATTGGGAGAATTGTCTTGCCAGGAAAGCGACCGGCACGCACTGGATGATCCAGAAATCCATACCAATTGACACTCATGATGATGGGGGGGGCCACGAGGAAATGAGCCCTCAGACATCTGAGCTTTAGGCAAGGGGTCTTGGCAATAATTTTCAGTTTTCTTGGTTGAGGTAGGGTACGATTTCCGGGCAGCGTTGTTTCAGGTTGGCGAGGTAGCGATCGCAGTCAAATGGCTCTCGTGTTTTCCAGACGCGGAACAGTATTCGGATCCAGCTGCGAGCGATCTTTCGTAGCGCCGCGTGGTGCTTCATGCCGCGATCCCGCAACATGCGGTACCGGGCTTTGCTCCAAGGACAGTACAGCCGCGCACTGTTGGCGAATTCGTGGAACGTCTGGCGGAGATACTTGGGACAAGCGAATCGCCGGTGGACGTGACGGTGTTTGCCGCTCTGTTTTGTCACAGGAGCGATCCCACTGAACGACGCCAGGCTGTCGGCATCCTCCCAGCGGTCCCGCTGCGAGCCAAAGGCGCAGAGCAGACGCGGCGCCAGCGTACTGCCGGCACCACGCAGATTGGTGAACAGGTCCGCGTCGGGATGTTGCTTCATCGCTTCGGCGATCTTGGAGTCCAACTCTTCGATCGTCTTCTGAGCTTGTTGGATCTGATTGGCCAATAGCTTGGCCACCATCGCCGATGGAGTAATCAGTGCGTCATCCCGGGTCAGCAGCTGGGCCGCACGAATGCGCTCGATGGTCTCCTCCTGCTGCGGTTCGTTGCGTACGGAGTGCTCACATAGGACGCGGCGGATGAGCTGAGGGTCGGCGCGACGTAACTTGCGAGGGTCGGGCCACCGACACAGCACGCTGAGCAACAAGGGCAGCTGGTGCTTCTTTCCAAAAAGCTCCAAGACGACCGGAAAATAAGACTTTAAGACAGCCGTTAGTTGTTGTCGAAGTTTCGTTTGACCGTCGACGATCTTGCGCCGCTGCTGGGACAAGTTGGCGATCAGCCGCGTGTTTTCATCGTCCGGCTGCCAGGCCTTCAGCGTCGTGATGCGTTCACGCAGCATCCGTGCCAGATACATGGCGTCGGTAGGATCGTTCTTGCCGCCCCCAGGATAGCTGTCTCGATAGCTAGCCAATTGTTTGGGGTTGACTGGATAGAGCAGCACATCCTCACGGAACATGAGCGCATAGATCAGCGCTCCGCGAGACTGCTCCAGCATGATGGCGATAGGCTGCCCGCCGGCGAGCTTGAGCATCTCGGCGACCCAGGCGTCGATGCTCTCGGCCGAGTGCTCGAGCTGCTGATGAGACTCCTTGCCCTGTCGATCGATGACATAAATGTCGTGCTTCTGGTCGGCCCAATCCATACCGATGAAGAGGCCAGGTTGTGCGATTGGTTGATTCATAATCCGACTCCTTCGTACAATTGCGAGCAGGTAAACTGGTAGTCCATGCTTCGTCCGGCGGAGTCCTTATAGAGAGCTTTGCTGAGCGTCATCTGAGTGATCCGTTTGGGGCGAAGCAAGCGGGGCGTTCGGAGGTCTGAGGTAAGCCGTTGGGCGGCTAGCAGCTTCATCCGTAACGCTCCGCTGGCTACCGTCTTCACAGAATACCACGCGCGGCTTTGTGATTCCGCATCGCAGAAACTCAAGGCTGGTGAGACGCCACCGTTCCTGCGAGACGCACAAAGCCGGGGTAATGGAATGCTATAAGCAGCATCCTAACGCTGCGACGGCAGGCAATGCCGAAACTACCAGGCCGTTTTGAGCTACCAGTCGTTTTGGAAGCCACGGGCGTTGTCCGTACAAAGGTGCAATTTTGCAATTTGCACATGCTTTCTGAGTAGATTTGTCTCAAATCCGCAATTTCGACGAAAATTGCGACATTGAGATCTTCAAAAATCCCGTTTCGTCGATGATCAAAAAACGCCTTGTGGGTCGCCCAATTGTTCGGCCACGTAGTGTTGCAGATCATCGCGAACCGCATCGGCATCCCAATGGGCTCTGTCGAGCAAGCGCTGAAAGCCGTGGGGTTGTCAGCACCGGCTGCTTCGGCCAGTTGCCAGCTATTCTTGCGATCGACTTGCGGGAGGAACTCACGCAAGTGTCGATTCGAGCACCCTAACCCTCCGTATAGTGACGGGACTAAAGTGCTCCAAACTGGATTTCTTGGAAAGCGCAACTGTAGTATTAAGCACGATTGCTTGGCCGTTCGTTGTGGTGGCAGGCGCGGCCTGCAACAGGGAGCTTACTCCGGCTGGCAAATTGAAATTGTCTCGTGCCGTCAGCGGATTTTCAAACTCTTCTGGAAAAGTCCAAATTGGGCTGGTAAACTGGTGCCACTTGATGTCATTCACGGAATCTGACTTGAGGTAGTTATGGGCACGTATTTGTTGTTTCGAACGGGTTGGATTTTTTGTTGTTTCGAACGGGTTGGATTTATTCGGCTGCACACTTAATGTTCGGCCTGTTGCTGCTGGGGTTGAGCTCCGCGAACGTCGAGGCCGCCATCTATGCGAAATTTGGCTCGATCGACGGAGCGGCTACTGAACCGAATCACAAGGACTGGACGAATCTGCAAGAGTTTGAAATTACGATCGGATCGCTCCCCAGTGGTTCCAGGGAAGACCCGCCACTAAGAGTGTTTGGGGCTGCCTTTTCATTCGTAGTCGACAGCACTTACGTGCCCCTCGCTTCTGACTCCTTCAAGGGTACGTTTATTGATTCTATCCTCGTCGAGCATACTTATTTTAATGGATATGACGAGCTAACTCACTTAGCTTATGAGATCAAGAATGCTTTACTGGGCCCCATCAACTTGAGGCACGAAGTGAGTAGTGCAGGAACGGCCCCCCTTGTTTCGGGGACGATTATCTCAGCTGAAGAGTTGGTGACCACCTACTCTGGCTACGATGCAAATGGGAATGCACAAGTAGACATCACCACGACGTTGCGTTTAAATGAACCGCCGGCTGTACTTGCCAGTGTGTCGGCATTGCAGGGGGACTATAACCTGGACAACGTCGTAGACGCCGACGATTACTCGGTGTGGCGGCAACTGTTCGGCTCGACAAGTGTGGTAGCGGATGGCAATGGGGATGGTACGGTAAATCTGGTGGATTACACAGTGTGGCGAGATAACTTGGGGGCATCTGTGAACGGTTTGAACGCCAACCTGGCGGCTGGCGTATCGGTGCCGGAGCCTGGAACCTTGCTGCTTGCAGTCCTCGCCGTGGGGTGGTGTTTCGCTTCAGCGCTGAAAAAGAGCGCGGCGGCCAAGAAGTGTCGACGCCCGAGGAAAATGTCACAGTGCTAGCGGAGTACCAACGGCGAATACTGGCTTACCGGCGGGTAGCACGGTGAAGCGGTAAGCACTCGGGCGAGGCCGTTCCGCCCAAACCCGCCGAGGTGAATCTGACCTGGCTCATTTTGGCGTATGGCCAACTTGCTGAGGATGCATCATCGAATGGCACTAGTTTAAGCCTAAGTCGATGGGACGTTTGTAGTTAACAATGCTGTCGCGTCATGCATTCATGCACGTCATTTCGCCTTGAGCATATCGCGGAGAAGATAGGGAACCGACCCGATAAACTGAGGTGCCTCGCTTTGGCCGACAGCGGTGATGCGATAGCGTGGTTAAGTTCTTTTCACTAGATGGTTTCCGCTTAACCTAGTGCCATTCGATGCATCATCTTCGGCGGCTGAAGACTTTACCCAACTGACAGAGGTGTCCCCACCGCCAGGACACTTCAGCACTTAGCGGCGGGCGGAAAATGCGTGGAGTGGTCCAGCCGCCGTGTTTGGTAGAGTACCGAAAGTGCGATTGGTCGAAGTCAACGCCGTTGCCCCTCACGATCGCGCGGAACGGCGACGTGCGCACGTCTTCATCAAGCTCAAGCCGGCCGCGACAGTAATCGCCAGTAAAGCGGAGCTTGGCTCGGGAACCAGAATGTCGTTCCCTGGCACGATGGTAGAAAACGTGTAGACCAACGACGCCGGATCGGCACCGGATAAGGGTGATAAGTCGAATTCCGGAAAGTAGCCTGACAACGACGCTACTGGAATACCGCCATAGTTGGAAGACGAGAAGTACTCCGTACCGGAATTGCCGATTATGGTCTCCCCGGAGAGGAACAAGACCTCGGGATTCAGCGGGTCGAATCCGTCCATCAAGAGTTCAGTTCCTCCCGGATTGAGGTCGCGACCGTACATCGTGGTCACGACGACCGGACCTTCGGGATCATCGCCGTCGTTGGTGATGAAGAACATTCCCAATAAATCGGAGAGTGAAGGCGTTGGAATGATTATGGTGATCGTGTCCTTGAATCTCCAGCGGAATATCCGGCCCTGGGTATGGATGGGAATCTCGATATTGCTTGGGCCCGGCGTGCCTTTGTAATCCACGGCGGGACCGTAGGTGATGAAATCGGCCCTCGCGTTTACACTCGTCGACAAGAGCCATGCCGCACAGAGAAGCAGCGAAAAGCGAGTCTTCATGGAGCGTACCTTTCAAATTAGAACGCTTTTTTGCAGCTAAGGGGCCAACGTTGATCGTTGACCAGGAACCTAAGCAACATATTAGACTCCGCCAACGAAAATGCTACTAGAAATGCTGCAAATCTACGCCACAGGTCGAGGCAAGCATCAATGTGATCCTGTGGCCACGGATCTCGCCGCCACCGATGGCTGTTCGCCCTCGCTAAAAGCCGGCAGCGGGTGCATCAACCTCGCTCGGCTGGGCGTCCATGCTGTCGAGAGTGGCTGTGAGGATGGCCGACTCGTCGTCCTTAATCGCCAAAGCTTGATTACGGGCTTCTTGGGTGGAGGCGAACTGCTTCAGCAGCCGGTCAGCCACCGGGGGGATGGCCGCTTCCAGCAGCGTCTGCTTGGCGTGCGGATCGAGTACGACGTTCATGCGTTTACGAACCGTCGGTTTCACAGTACCCCTTGCCGGCGACTCCGTGGCGAGCACGACCGGCCCGATTGGGCCTATCGCCCGTGTACTGGGGGATGACTTGGCCGTGATGATACATCACGGTTCGGCAGGCAGCGTGGCAGCAGTTCATGGCGATATTGTAATCAGTCGGCGGCGGCTCCTGGATGGGGAGGGCGCAGCAGTTACCAGGGGCGGCAATCGGGGCCTTTTGACCGGCTCCAGGCCCCGTCGCAGGAGAAATTCCGGCTGAAGTGAAACCTCTACCAGGGACTTTTGCGATCGGCTCGTCGCCTTGCCACCGATTTATGCACCGCGTGCCAAGGTCGTTAGCAAACCGAGTTGATCCGTTCTGAGGTTGTCGTTGGTGGCAGAACGTTGGCACCCTTCAATCTCCGGGGGTTTCCGCAGTTGCGGTGCATGTTTTGCGCGAGCTGGCGGAACCGGCACGCCATTCGCTTTTCCTCTGGCGAATGAAAGCAATCCGAGTGCTAGCACCAGTGCGCAATTCTTCTCAACCGCGGAAGATAGCAATGCCGGTCACTTGTATTCCAAACGATGCAAAGTACAACCTCAGTTGGTGGTGAAGCCTGCCAGGCTTGCCCCGGTGTGCGTTCATTCTTTACGAGAGCTTCATTGTAACGACACATTTGGGAGCTAGACTTCCGCCACTTGGAACCCCACGTTTTGTGAACGGAGAATAAATGGTTACTGCTGTTGAGACTGCTGTTGAAAAAGACGAGATGCTGTGTCGGTTTGTCGAGCAGATCGTAATTGCAGAGGGCACCCGTGGTCCCCTGACGGTGAACGATCTGAAGGTGGGCATTCGTCGCGAGCGATTGTCGGAACTGACCGATTGGCCGAACCACAAGTTGGACCCCATCGAGTTGCATCTCGCCCAGTTTGCAGGTGAAGAGCCCTTCGACTCAGTGTTCGAGGTTTTGTTCGAACGCTACCCGGAAAAAAAAGGCCGGTCCGTATCGGGCCTCTGTGCACCGTCGCCGTATGCCTGGACATGACCGCTTAACCTCTGGCTTCCCCGTGAACCGAAGGCTGCCCGTGTTAGCCGTACTGCGAATAGGGGAGTGGGCGTTGCCAGCCGCCCGGTGGGCCTGGGAGACGTAGCTTCGACGGGAACTCGTCGCCAACACAACGAACAGACCTTGCCCCCAGGGTGAGGTCTGTTTTACTTGAGCGCTACAGGTCCTTCAGACTCGTCAACCCGCTAAAGTCGCCCGGTTCGATGCTTGTCAACTGGTTGTAATGCAGACCCAGATACGACAGATGGCAATCATAGCAGCTGGCTGGTGATTCGACTCCGTTGACGCGGATTCTAACGGCTCGGTTCCCACTCCGACTGAGCGGCGCTGGTCACCGGCGCACCGTCATCGCGGCCGTCGACGGCCACCACTGCACGGCGGAGGCGAGCTTGCCTAGAATCAGCAAGCCGCTCCCGTCCGTTCGGTGACGGTAGTTGCGTGGGAGTTCAGTGGCCCCAGATCGGCGTAAGCCACACCCAAACCCACGCCGTCGCCTACGAGGTCAATCGTCTCGACGGCGACTCTGAACCGTCGCTCTCCTCGGGCCGGAACTGAGAATCGCTACGTTTCGGAGCTTGAGGGCGAGCATGATGCTGCAATTGACGGTGCTTGGTTGAGTGTCGGATAAGGGGGTATCTTCGGTTGATCGCTCACCGATAGTCGGCGGAATTCCACAATCGTCGCATGACGTAATCGAAATGACAAAACGAGTTGGGGATGTCCCGCTGTGTTCGTGTCGACAACCGCGAATTGCCTGAAGATCACGGCGAGAACTACACTGCTAACTACGAAGCGAGCGGCGCGGAGTTCACCGCCCACTCACTTTGTGGTCGACAAAGACTACAAGCTGTAGAACCCCGTGGGGGTGACGACGCTGGACGAGAGGATTACGCCCGTTGTATCCGCCTGATAGCTCCGAGCGTTGCCAAGCCGATGGCTAACACCATGACGCTAGCGGGCTCGGGAATGACAGATACGGCAAAGCGGTCGATCAGCAGCCTGTCGCCCGTGTAGTCCTCGTTGATAACCAAGCGAACTGAACTAATGCCACGTGTAGGGTCCGTCGTTCCGGTGCCGAGAGACGAGAAGTTGATCCCCCCATCGGTCGAGGCAAACAGTTCGAACACACCGGTGGCGAGATTGGTGTCAATCATTGTCAACAGGTCGCCGCTGCTACCGAGAATGGTATCTGGAGTATCCGTCGCGCCAGTGCCGACGCCATTGCCGAGCAGCGTGACCTCCGTGGCGGACGTACGTGTGAAAAAGATCTCCGAGGTCACGAACGTCGATCGGGGATTATTCGTGATGAGAGTGAGGCGGAACTCCTCATCTTGGGCCGGGTCGTAAACGCTTTCGTCGAAAGCCCACGATACGTAGAATAGCCCGATGACTCGACCGGTGGTGAAGGAAGCCAGGTCGACATAATTGCTGCCCAACTCGGTGTTGGCCTTGGCGGAGGCATCCAACTGTCCGTTGCCATTGGTTACGACATCGTCGTTGTCGGTGTCAACGTCGAATGCCCCACCGCCGACGGCTGAGTTGATGGCGTCGGGGATCTGGGTGCCAACTGCGTCGTCGAACTGAAAGTCGGTGACGATCTTTCCGGAATTGAAATCGTCCAGAATATTGGCCTGCGCGGGCACGGCTAGCAGTGGCACGCAGAACAGGGCAAGTAACAAACGTAGCTTCGTCATCAGTCTCCTCCACGAACACATCGGAAGATGTCAGTTGCCGGGTCCCGATCGAAAGGCTTTGCCTTTCGAGACAGGCCCGCCGCCTACCAACCTACAACAATAACCAATACTCTTCGGACATAAAAGGTTTTTCTGGTAAGATTCGCCCTTTTCGAAGGTCCACCCTTCGTGTCGCGTTTTAACTCGGGCGTTTTTGCTTAGTCACTACCGGCCCCTTGTTGCCGGGACTGGGCCAATTCCGCCCGTAAAGGCTGGGAGCGGGGTATTTGTCAGCTACAGCGAGGACCGCCATGCCCGGCCGCAAAAAAGAAACATTGCTAGACCTCCCAGCAGTAGCGCACGCGGTTCCGGTACCGTCGCGGAGGCAGCAACAGAGCCGGCAGCCGACCCAGGAGACCCGAAGTTCTGTTTCCAGACAACGTAGTCCGCCTGAGTAACTCCGCTCACTTGGTCGCCATTGTCGCTGATGATGGAATCATCAGCCGCTCCGAGGTTATCACGCCACACGGTATAGTCAGCAAGGTCGACAACATTGTCGCCATTGAAGTCGCCCAGCACACCACCTCCCGTGACGAACTCGATCAGGCCGGGGATAATCGCGCCCGTGTCGGCGCGGCGAAACTCAAATCCCAAGTCTGGGGAACTACCCGGCGTGACTGCTTGGCCAAGCGAGAGTTGCTCCGTCGGCATGATCATCGAACTGCCGAACAGGAACGACTCAGACAGCGCTTTCGGATTCGATCCGCCGGCCTCGTCCCAGGTTTCGCCAATCCCGTTGCCGACGATCAAGTCGCCATCGGGTCCATCGACGGCATCGACACTCCGATCGCTTAGGCTACTCCAACCCGTGGTGGAGAGGGCGCCGACCGGATTATCATCCGTGATGCGGTAGGAATCGATTTCGTACGCAATAGTCGAATCGTTCGCGATCCACGTTTGCCCTGACGTTAAATTGACCTTCAATGTCAATGGGTCGACCGCATCGACGATTGGCGATTCGTCGGTCAAGTAAAGGCGATCGAGATCAAAAAACTCTCCTGTACCGCTAAAGTTGTTGTTGAAACCAAGCCGGAGTGAATTTCCCTCTCGCCCGGGATCGACATTGCCGGAACCGATGGAGGTGAACGGCGAGTTCCCGTCCTTGATAAAAATCTGGTAGGTATCCTCGTCCTTGTCTAACTCCAACACGACAGTGAACGGGTCGGTCTGATTGAGCGAGAGTGGCGTGGCGGCGATAGACGTCCCGGTACCCAGCGCGAGTCCGCGTATTTGAAGGCCGCCAGCGCCCGTCCGCTCGATTCGTGCAGCGGCGGTGACCGTCGACCCGCCAATGTCTGCTCCATCATTATCAAGGAAGTTAAATCGGATTTCTTCTAATTGCCCGGAGTCGAAGTCAGGTGAGCCAACGATTGAAGAGTAATTCCAACCCGCCATTTCGGCCACGAGCCACGCTTGTCCGCTAGTGATGTTTTCGATGTCGAGGTAGTTTCTGCCGAAGTCGTCGTTCGCTTTTTGCACTCGAAACACACCCGGCGGATTGGCGACTGCGGACTCGGTCATCACGCTGGTTTCCTCCGTCCAGCTGTTTCCAGGGTTGGCAACGTTGTCTACTTCACCAAGCGTAGCGCCACTGACATCGGAAAACGGGAAGTCTTCCAGAATCACAGCTTCCGCGGATGGTGCTAAGCACGCGGATAGGAAGCAGATCACAAGTACCGCCGCGATGCTCCGCAGCGGTCGTTGGTAACGCCACCCCAGCACTGCAGTTACAATCCCCAATAAGAGCAAGACTTTTGTGTTAGGTTCGGGAATTTGAGAGATCATAGCGGCAAAAGCTCCAGCGCCGTTGTTGAAATCGAAGGCTTCCTTGAACAAGCCAACGTCGATAATGTTATTTGCGTTGTCGCCGCTCAGGTCGCCCAACTGGTAGGCTTGTACTCGGGAGAGCCCTCCGAGATCGGCTTCTCCATTGGCCAGCAATATCGTCCAGTCGTTGACGGTGATTTCGCCGTTAAAGTCGAAGTCGCCCAAGGGGAAGCGACTACCGCCATTTCCTTCGAAGGCAACGTTCGCCGTGCGAGCGACTCCGCCGCTGAAGTTCAAGGTCACCGTTACGTCCTCGAACGGACTTTGCAGCCAAGCCCCATTTTCGTTAATTCCGAGGCTCAAGGGTACAACCGCTCCAACTCCCAAGGCGCCACCGTTTCCACCGTCCGAAACTTCCTCGAGCAGGGATGGCGTAGAGGTGACTACCGACCAGGTGCCGTCGCTATCTACCAATCCATTACCCGTTCCGCTGTTGTCGTAGTTGCCAGCGACGGACTTCCACCCGGACACGTTCAGTGATCCATTTGCCGAGGCGATCTCGATGGACTCGAGATTCGACAGCGCGACCCCAGTGTTGTTAAGTAGCGTGATCGTGGCGTCGTCGCGATCGATCACCACCTCGACCAGATCAGTCAAGGGATTGGTGTCGCTCACGGCAATACGGTCGATATTGAACTGCTCGTCAATGACGGTCGGAAAGAAGTTCGTACTACCAAAGTTGTTGTTAGCCGCAAAACGCACCGAGTTGGCCGCCCGCGTCGAAGCCATGGCCCCTTGCCCCAACACCTGCGAGGGATTGCTGCCGTCTTTATAGAAGACCTTGTACGTATCCGTGTCGAAGTCGGCCTCGAGCACGGCGGTAAAAGGTACCGTTTGATCGGTGGCCAACGGAGCAGTATCAGAAATGAGGGATGCTCCGGGACCCAGAGCTCGACCGAACATCTCCATTGCACCATCGTCGTTGCGGCGTATCTGCATTTCCGCGGTGACCGTATTACCGCTTGTTCCCGTATCATCATTCAAGAAACCGAAGCGGATCTCTTCGCTGGGATCTTCGGGCAGTCCCTGGCGAAAAGCCCAGTTCGACATGCGGGCGACAAGGTACACCTTCCCGGTTGTAACGTCGTCGATTTGCAGCCAGTTCTCTGCCAGCCCATCAAAATCCTTGATCACGCGATAGCTGCCGGACTGTACGTTCGAAGGCAGCATGTCCGACACCCCTTGGGTTTCCGACGTGGTCCACATGTGGGACGTCACCGAGTTAAGGGCTCCACTCAGCTCGGTGCCGTTTGAGTCGCTAAACTCAAACAGTTCCAAGTCGACACCCTTTGCTGTTACGGCAACAAACAAAAGGACAACCCCGCTCAAGACCTGCCTCAATTTCTGAAGACTACAGTTGATCATCGTTATCGGCTCCCACTCGTTTTGCGATAGTTGTATTTCCGAAGGTCGATAGATGGGTGCGTTTGCTACGCAAGACCAATCCCACGATGGCGACGCCCAGTAACGCTACGGTCGAGGGCTCGGGGACCGCTGCCAACAGGCGGGCAAATGCCCCCAGCCCTGACAGGTCTTCGAGCGCCTGCTTGAAAATGCCAAAATCAACGAGATTATTTTGACCATCCCCATCAAGATCTCCACGCAAATAAGCGTCGATGGGCGCCCAACTGGATAGATCACTCTCGGCGTATTGTGTCAGTATTTCATAGTCGCTTAGACCAAGCTGGCCATTCAGATCTAGATCGCCGAAGAGCGTCAATGCCTTGCCAAAAGCGAGGCCAAAGTTGCGACCCAAGTCCAAGAATCGATCGATATTCTCGTCCGGCAAGAACTGGGTCTCAAAAGTAATCGAGAAATCCGCCCCCAACTGATCACGGCCGAACTTGGCAGTTGTGTCATTGACCAACAGGGCGTTGCGAGTATCAATCTCTGGCTCGAACTCCAAAATCGCCTGCCACAGAGGGTCGGACTGCATCGAAGGTAGCACAAACCCGTAGTGCCCTGTTTTGCCATTAACGGTCGAATGAAAGTCTATCAAGTAATCGGCGTCGGACACGTCATTGAACATCGCAGTGGCCACCGCGCCGATTTCTGCGATGCCCCCGTACTCACTCGGCGCCCAATAGCGGTTCGGATCGAGCGGCTCGTCAGCCACAGTACTCCGGTTGTAACCTGCAAATCGCCCGTCGGGGTTAATCATTGGGTAAACGTAGAAATCTGCGTACTTGCGGAGCAATTCCGCTTCCGGAGTTGCACCTACTAAGAAATCCACCAGTCCCTCCAGCACAAAATTGCCGAGTGTCTCGTTTGCATGCACCCCCCCGGCGAGTACCACCTTCGACTTGTTGGCAGATCCCTGTGGATCGGCTATTCGATAGCCGATCAAATCGTGGGCAACGATGCTCCGCCCCAAGTCGTCAGTGCCACCCGGAGATTGGCCGATCACGAATGACTCGTCCGCTGAATTGGTGGGGAACAACCACGGGCTAGTCGCGATGCCGCTGGTGTGAGCAGCCACCCTCTCGAGAGGGTAGGGAAGCCCGTACGCAACAAACACCTCGGGCTCCGTATAGGGGCTATCATTCCAGAACGTAAACGTGTCGCTCGCGGTGTCCAAAACATTGTTCTCGAAGAAATGCCAAGTTTGCTGGTCGTAGCTGTAAACCATCTTATGTCCGAGGAGGCTGCTTGAGCCGGTCTCAAAATTGTCGCCGATCACGAATTTGGGAGTCTGCCCAAGTACGTCAGCGGCAGAAAAGTAGAGCCACTTCCAGTCGCCTGGATTGTGATTGTCCCGCCCCACCAACTGGACGTCGGCTCCAATCGTCGACGAATTCGCCACGTCCAGCGACGCATGATCAAAATCCGCGTGCAGTTCGATGGCAAAGACCGGGACAGTCAGTGAGGCGGAGGATGCCAGGAACCAAACTACAACACAACGACTCACTGATGCCCTGGATTCTACAAACATAGGTGCAACTTCTGCAATCTGCTTTACTTGTTTACTTGCCGCCAGCCGCGTTCGCGCGCCGTGAATCTGCAACAGCAAGCAGCCTGCCGTCGCTCAGATACTGTACTCCATTTCCTCCACCGAAGTAGGTTCCGTCGCGAGTGACTTCCAGCGGACGCCAGCCTCGGCTTTCTAGCCGAGAAAGCAAGTAGTCGGGGGCATCCTCTTCGAAATCGAGAATATTGGCAGCCTGGCCTTTCTCCACGGGACGACGAAGGTGGAACCGCCATCTCTCCAAGGCGGTCGGCAGGGACTCCTCGGCCACCAGCACGTCCATCAGCAATTGAATCGTCGTGGTTGGAATCCGCTGTCCGCCAGGGATGCCGAAGGCGAACTCGACCTTGCCATCCCGTTCGACGATTACCGGTGCAACGGTACTCCGAGGGCGCTTGCCGGGCTGAATGGCGTTCACCGACCTTTGATTCTCGATGTTGAAGTTGTTCATGCTATTGTTCAGGAGAATGCCAGTCCCAGGCGCTACAACCGACGCTCCAAAATGGAAACTCAGGGACTGAGTAAGGCAGACGATGTTGCCAGCTGAGTCCGCCACTACCAAATGGGAAGTGCTGGCGTCCTCGTCGTCGTCCAAAGTCGCTTCCAACGTCTCCGTCAATCCTGGTGTAGCGATGGCACCTGATCGATACGCCTGCGCCTTGGAGCGAAGATCTTCGATGGCGGCGGGAGAGAGTAACTCCTTGGCAGCTAAGTCTGCTTTGCGGAAATCTGCAATCCGCTTGTCCACCCGTGGATATAGTTGCAATAGAACCCGGCCAACCGCATCGATGTATTCCTCATCACGGCTAAAGTCGTTCGGCCATTCCTTTGCTTCCAGCATTTTGAGCGCCGCAAGTACCGTCACCCCCCCAGTGAGCGGCGGTGGACAGCTAAAGACTCGGTGTCCTTGGAAGTCGATCGACAAGGGCTCGAGAATACGTGGGTGGTAACTCGCAAAATCATCCAGCGTCAGCGCAGAGCCACCAGCTCGAGCAGCGGCAACGACGCGCTCGGCGATCTCACCATGATAAAACGGCTCAACGCCTTTTGCCGCAATGAGTCGCAGGGTATGCGCGAGATCCTTAAACTGCAGGCGCTGACCAGGTTGAGGGGTTTTGCCCTTGATCAGGTACGATACCATCGCCTCATCGTCGCGGTTGAGTATTCGCTCCTTCATCGAGAACAGCGGGGTCAGTTCGTCGATGAACGTTACGCCGGTTTCGGCCAGGTCCGCCGCAGGCTCCACTACGTCGAGCCAAGGAAGCGAACCCCAGATCGAGTGGGCCTCCCAAAGTCCCGCGGCGAGTCCAGGTACACAGACCGGAGCGTACCCGTGGCGACGCTTGTAACGCGAAAGTGCCGCGAACTCGGCGGGGTCAAGCTGCTCTGGAGCGGCTGCTAAGGCTTCGATACAAGTGACCTTGCCGGATTTGCCATCGCGGTACAGCATCACCATCTTGCCCCCCAGTCCCGATCCAAAAGGGGCAGCCACGCCAAGTGCTAGTGAGGTGGTCACTGCCGCGTCCACGACGTTACCACCTCGTTCGAGGACCCGCATTCCTAGTACGGTAGCAGCTGGATGTCCGCTGGTTACTGCAAACCGGACGGCCTCAATCGGTTCGTCGGCTAGAGTCCTCAAGGGAGCAATTGAGCAGGAGATAGTCAGCAACGCAACCGAGACGGCTTGGAATGAATAGCGAGAGTTCATCGAACCTCCAAGGTGCTAGGGCATGCCCGGCACCACAAAAAAGCAGAGCCCCCATTCGGCTCTAAGTCGGTGGGGAGCACATGTAGCCTCTGCCTGTCGTGCGATGGCTGCAACCGGTTCACGATTGGTCTCGCCTGCCGTCGGACACTGATTATAGACGTATCCGATTCGCCATTCCAAGAGAATTTTTGTCCAAAATCACTTAGTAGGTATCCCCGCAGCTATTGCCGTTCGGTGAGCTGATTGCTTAGAATTGCAAGGTGGGGAGAGTCGGGCGGCCAAAGTCCTCAGTACGACAGACCGTAACGTCACTCGTCCGCAAGGCCGAGGTTAGACGTCGTGTGAATGGCGACCCCGCCAGTTTTAGCACTGGCCGTATTTACCCATGGTTTTAATTATGAACCGTTTTGCTGACCGCTTCCGCGGTTTTACGCTAGTTGAGTTGCTAGTGGTCATTGCCATTATCGGCATCCTGGTAGCTCTCTTGCTTCCAGCAGTTCAGGCGGCGCGCGAGTCTGCCCGCCGGACCCAATGCGTTAACCACCTACGGCAACTTGGAGTAGCGTTTGCAAACTACGAATCAACCTTCAAGAGACTTCCCGAAGGAGCCGTGCAACGATTCGACGTATCGACGAATCCTACTCTCTACAGTTGGGTGGCTAGCGTGTTACGGTTCGTCGAAGAGGCTCAGGTATACGATTTGACAGACTGGGACAGCGCACTTGCCGAACGCGACCAAAAAGGCGACACGACGCATCACATTCCCTTCGAGACTCTGCGTTGCCCGAGTGACGAGCCGGTGGACATCGTGAACGATTTTTACGGTGCCCGCGGAAACTACGTTGTTAACGCTGGGAGGGGGATGATCTGGATGAGCGATCCCACTCCAACACAGAATAACGGCAGCCACCCCAAACATCCACTCGCCTCTGCTGGCAGCAACTCGTCGCTACTGACCCAAGGTACCTTCCTGGTTAACAAGGGGCGCCGAATGGCTGAGTTCTTGGACGGCACCAGCAAGACTGCTGCAGCCAGTGAATTGTTGACTATCGAGGGCGAAGATACTCGCGGCACGCTACACTATGGCGCCGCCATCATGTACATGCACGATTTCACTCCGAACTACACGGGTGGCTTCGATCGAACTCGCTATTGCGTGAACGAAACATTCGCTCCGTGTTTACCGACGACTACCCGAAGTTGGCAAGGCGCATGGCAGCAAACGGCTCGCAGTGCGCACCCGGGCGGTGTGAACGTACTGATGGTAGATTCAAGCGTACAATTCGTTCAAGATGCAATCACCGAGATTGCGTGGCATGCACTTTGTACGCCCGACGGCAGCGAAACAGTGGAGGGCATCTGAGTCCGCTTGCAGTTTATGTCTCGTTTCCTCGGCCGCAGTAAGTTGGGCACCAATGTCCTCACTATTCCACGAACGGGCCCTTTGCATCTGCATCGCACTTGCATTGACTCCAGGTTGCTCGACCAGCCCGAATTGTAGCGTTAGCGGTAGCGTAATATTCAATGGCCAGCCGCTAGAAGAGGGCATGGTCATGTTTGTCCCGGCGGAGCGCGCTGGCAACCTAAAGACCGTGTCCGCCTTAATCGAAGCGGGTAGTTTCTCACTCGATCGATCGAAAAGTCTACTTCCTGGCAGCTATCGCGTGGCTATCACAGCCGAGCGACCATCAGGGAAAAAAATTGAAGCCGATCCAGGAACAGGCATCATGATCGACCAATACGTGCAGATAATCCCCGAAAAGTACAATGCGAAGTCAGAGTTGATAATCGATATCGAAGGGGATCGCGACGATCTGAACTTCGACCTTAAGTCGAAGTCGTCATCTTAGGTAGCCTGCCGTGTGCCGGCTGGGCGGATCGATTGCGCCACGCTGGGCAATCTGCAGTCATTGGAGAAACTGGCTGCGTGACGGCGGGGGGTACCTTGAGTCGTTGCCGGATTCTCCTGAGGGATCGCCATGTCAAAGGTGGCGATCTTTCTCCGTCGCACAGCGTTGAGCCCTGCTCAAAAGACGAATGCACCGCCAAGATGGGTGCCAAGAATAAACGACTTAAAGCCGCCTGGAGCGACGACTACCACCTACAAGACGTTACCGCCACCTAGTTTTAGGTACATTCACCCTCGAGGTTGTCCCGTTCCGAGGATTGACACTCAGCGGAAACTGTAGGTCCGGCGGATTCGACACCGCCGGCAGTTTCGCCCCGCTTAATCTGCAGTCGGTTGCATCACTCTCAGCGGCTAAGGTCCCCGCGGAACTGACAGAGGTGTCCTCGCCGAAGGAAGACCGCTGCAGATAGCAATGCCCCCCTCCAGCGGGCGGATGGTCCACCCGCTGCTGTCTCGAAGGAACCTGCGTACCTGCACGAAGTATCCACTCCCAAGATAGACCGCTGCATCTACGGCGACTGGCCAATTGCCCAGTGTTGGTCCAGCAGCTGCGGCTTGGCCGTAGTCAAATCTCAGCGAAGAGATGAGCACCTCGGGGAGTGAAGAGTCTGCCCTGAGCTGTGCCAAATACATACCGCTTGGGTGAAGCGACTCAGGAAGGCTACAGGGGCCGCCGCTATCTTGGCGGGCCCCCGCTACCCGACGATCAATTAAATCAAGCTACGCGGCGTCGCCATATCAACAGACAGCAACCTCCGGTCGCCAATAGCGCCACGCTGGTGGGCTCGGGGATCACCTTGATGGTAGCGCTAAAGATGATACCGGACACCCCAAAACCGACGTCGCGTTGGTTGAAAAACAAGTGATTCAACCCCGGCGAGACGTTCGCCGTGATGTCAACCGTGTGGGTCGAGGCCTGGGCGAAGTTGAAGGTCCCGAGGTTTGCATTTACCGTTGTCAGGGTGCTGGAGACCGATGCGCCGTTCACGTAGAGGCCCTCCAGGTTCGGGCTGTCGCCCGAGAAGGCGTCTCCGAGCGCATCGTCTACGCCGCCCTCTATGCAGAGCAGAACCTGGGTGAACGATGCGGACTGGATTGTGAACGGTACGGCGTACAGTGCCGAACCTGCCGTGCCAGTATCGAAAGAGTTGTCGAAGTTGACCCATCGTGCGAGAGGGTCGGAGAGCGGCGCCACCACGCCTCCCATCCACGGGGCGACGGGGTTGATCACCACGGCGCTCGGACCCGCCGCAGTTGAAGCGAAGTCGGCGGCGGTGAATGCCGTGCCAAGCACAGGCGCGCCGCCAGGATTCCCCCATGGGTTGTAGGTGACGATGTCGTCCAGTTGGCCCGAGACACCGGGAACTCCGCCGGACTGGCCGCTACGGACTGTGATGGTCTCAAGGCCCCGCGCAACCGTCGGCGCGAGTAGGGCGACGCCGAGGGCGCCACAAAGAATTGTCTTCACGAGCGTGCTCCAACAAAGGTGACTATCGGCCCAAACTTACAAGGGTCGCGCGGACCTATGACGCGACGCAACCAGTCGGCGGGGAGACCCCTCTGGTGATTAAGCCAGCAATCTATCTCGTCGCGTTTTCGCGCTGAGTATACAGCCGCCGTCTCTGCCTCCACAAGATAATTTCGTCAAGAATTCTACAGATTTCTCCTCCCTCCCCAGGAAGGCGCGAACAGGGTCACAGGCGCCGCACCCCGGGCGCACCCGGCTGGTGGCAATGCGGCATAGGTGGCGGCACGACGGCAGTGCCACCAGCCGACGGCGGTTGACCGGCGCGGGCCTCGTCCTTGCGCACTGCAGCTTGTCAGGCCGAAGAAAACTTCTGTCCAATTCATGGCGTCCGTCCGCGACCGGCGATATGCTTACGCGACGAGGAGAACCCACCTGCGTGGAATCGTCGCATGAACCTCGAGCTGTTTCGCGCCGAGGCGAAGCAGCGGATCGTTTATGGCGACACTCAGCCGTCGGAAGTCCTGACGGAAGCGACGCCTGTCTCAGCCGTGGTGACGCGCTATTCCTCTACGCGGCGGTCGCTACCTAGTTCAGCTGGCGTCGGCGTGAAAGCCACTGACTGCACCCGATAGGCGGAAAGCGTCACAGCAATGCAGATGTGTCGTAGCGGAAGTATTTCCCGACGGAAGTGAAGGGCACCGCTTACCGGTGCCGCGCTCGATCGGTTGACGCACCGTTGCCACATCATTGAAACCACTGGCGAAAGTTATCGCCTCAAGGACGCCCAGCGGCGTCGCCGAAAGAACTCCTAAGAGTTAATGTACTTGGCCCAAGCGGGAAGGCTCGTTACAATTCCCGCACCCACCTAGCGCTAAACTTTTCAACCGCCAGCGCTCTGATTTTCGACTGCCATTTACACACGCCCTACTTGGACTTATGGCGAAGGGCTGGGGGGCGGCTTATGTGCCACAGGATGGGCAGACTTCGTCCACACGACTAGGTTGATTGTTCGCGTGATGCCGTTGCAACACTTGAAACCTACTCCGGGACCATTGCGGCTAGTAGTTGATCGAGTGGAATGGTACCAAAGGTGGTGGCGTAGTCTGACATTGCGTAGGGGATGATCAATTGGCCGTTGTGGACCGCCGCCCCACAACTGTAGACGACATTGGGGACATAGCCCTCCCGCTCATTCTCGTTGGGTGTAATAAGTGGCTGGCTTAGTCGACCGATCAACCGCGAAGGATCGTCCAGGTCTACAAGAAAAGCTCCAATCGAGTACTTACGCATGGGTCCCGGAGTAGGTTTCAAGTGTTGCAACGGCATCACGCGAACAATCAACCTAGTCGTGTGGACGAAGTCTGCCATCCTGTGGCACATAAGCCGCCCCCCAGCCCTTCGCCATAAGTCCAAGCGTCATATGTAAATGGCAGTCGAAAATCAGAGCGCCTGGCGGTTGAAAAGTTTAGCGCTAGGTGGGTGCGGGGATTGTAACGAGCCTTCCCGCTTGGGCCAAGTACATTAACTCTTAGGAGTTCTTTCGGCGACGCCGCTGGGCGTCCTTGAGGCGATAACTTTCGCCAGTGGTTTCAATGATGTGGCAACGGTGCGTCAACCGATCGAGCGCGGCACCGGTAAGCGGTGCCCTTCACTTCCGTCGGGAAATACTTCCGCTACGACACATCTGCATTGCTGTGACGCTTTCCGCCTATCGGGTGCAGTCAGTGGCTTTCACGCCGACGCCAGCTGAACTAGGTAGCGACCGCCGCGTAGAGGAATAGCGCGTCACCACGGCTGAGACAGGCGTCGCTTCCGTCAGGACTTCCGACGGCTGAGTGTCGCCATAAACGATCCGCTGCTTCGCCTCGGCGCGAAACAGCTCGAGGTTCATGCGACGATTCCACGCAGGTGGGTTCTCCTCGTCGCGTAAGCATATCGCCGGTCGCGGACGGACGCAGTCGATTGGACAGAAGTTTTCTTCGGCCTGACAAGCTGCAGTGCGCAAGGACGAGGCCCGCGCCGGTCAACCGCCGTCGGCTGGTGGCACTGCCGTCGTGCCGCCACCTATGCCGCATTGCCACCAGCCGGGTGCGCCCGGGGTGCGGCGCGCTGTGACCCTGTTCGCGCCTTCCTGGGGAGGGAGGAGAAATCTGTAGAATTCTTGACGAAATTATCTTGTGGAGGCAGAGACGGCGGCTGTATACTCAGCGCGAAAACGCGACAGAGATAGATTGCTGGCTTAATCACCAGAGGGGTCTCCCCCGCGAGCTGGTTGCGTCGCGTCATAGGTCCGCGCGACCCTTGTAAGTTTGGGCCGATAGTCACCTTTGTTGGAGCACGCTCGTGAAGACAATTCTTTGTGGCGCCCTCGGCGTCGCCCTACTCGCGCCGACGGTTGCGCGGGCCTTGAGACCATCACAGTCCGTAGCGGCCAGTCCGGCGGAGTTCCCGGTGTCTCGGGCCAACTGGACGACATCGTCACCTACAACCCATGGGGGAATCCTGGCGGCGCGCCTGTGCTTGGCACGGCATTCACCGCCGCCGACTTCGCTTCAACTGCGGCGGGTCCGAGGGCGCCGTGGTGATCAACCCCGTCGCCCCGTGGATGGGAGGCGTGGTGGCGCCGCTCTCCGACCCTCTCCGCACGATGGGTCAACTTCGACAACTCTTTCGATACTGGCACGGCAGGTTCGGCACTGTACGCCGTACCGTTCACAATCCAGTCCGCATCGTTCACCCAGGTTCTGCTCTGCATAGAGGGCGGCGTAGACGATGCGCTCGGAGACGCCTTCTCGGGCGACAGCCCGAACCTGGAGGGCCTCTACGTGAACGGCGCATCGGTCTCCAGCACCCTGACAACGGTAAATGCAAACCTCGGGACCTTCAACTTCGCCCAGGCCTCGACCCACACGGTTGACATCACGGCGAACGTCTCGCCGGGGTTGAATCACTTGTTTTTCAACCAACGCGACGTGGGTTCCGGGGTGTCCGGTATCATCTTTAGCATACCATCAAGGTGATCCCCGAGCCCACCAGCGTGGCGCATATTGGCGACCGGAGGATATATCTGTTGATATGG
The DNA here is from genome assembly GCA_963753855.1 of Lacipirellulaceae bacterium. GTDB lineage: Bacteria > Planctomycetota > Planctomycetia > Pirellulales > Lacipirellulaceae > Aeoliella. The sequence continues at coordinate 552,415 of CAVWDV010000001.1, forward strand.
CGACGCCGCGTAGCTTGATTTAATTGATCGTCGGGTAGCGGGGGCCCGCCAAGATAGCGGCGGCCCCTGTAGCCTTCCTGAGTCGCTTCACCCAAGCGGTATGTATTTGGCACAGCTTCCAAGCAGCTTCTCACTCCCCGAGGTGCTCATCTCTTCGCTGAGATTTGACTACGGCCAAGCCGCAGCTGCTGGACCAACACTGGGCAATTGGCCAGTCGCCGTAGATGCAGCGGTCTATCTTGGGAGTGGATACTTCGTGCAGGTACGCAGGTTCCTTCGAGACAGCAGCGGGTGGA
>CAVWDV010000002.1:0-1145000 GCA_963753855.1 Lacipirellulaceae bacterium
CACTGCTTCACTGCAGCACTACGGGGCTTTCCTTATCAGAGACCGCGGGGTCATCGCACAGTCGCTCAACCTGTACCACGGTGAAGGTTACGGCAGGGGATTCTTTGGAGCCGCCTCCAAGGCCCTCTTGCAGGCAGCCTACAAATCATCGTTTACCTTCGGCGGCGCCGACCTGCTCAGGCCGCCTATCGAATCGTTTGAGCAACTCGAAGAAATTCTTCGAGACACGTCGAACGACCCAAAAGTTTTCCAGGCGGCACAACAACTCCTCTATGTAGTGGCCGCCTTGACGGAGTTTGAGCAAATCAACCTCACTCCCGGACGGGGCCTTGACGCGAATGTTCTTGAAGAATCGATCCACATGCCACGTCTTATTCGCGATGGAGAAGTCGCCTATTTCTATCTGGTCGGTATGGTCGACCGCTCTTCGGTGGGGCACATCGCCCGCCTGGTGCTCTACTCCACACTTGCAGCTGCGGTCGACTATCGCAATCAGACGAGACAACCAGCGGGCGTCTACTTCTTTGCCGATGAAATGCAATGTCTCGTTTCCAACAACGTCGCACCACTCTTAGAACAAGCTCGCTCTTATGGCGTGGGCTGCATCCTTGCTCACCAGAACATGTCCCAACTGGAGCAAGCAGACGGAAAGGGGCTATTGGAGCTCGTGCTCGCCAACACGGTAATTAAACGCTATCACGCTCTCCGAGACCCCGACTCCCAAAAGTATGTCGCCGCTGCCTCCGGGAAATCAAACTACTTTGACCTTAGCTGGGATCAGCTCAAACAGCGTGCCATCAACCGTGGCCAAATCGACCCTCGTTTCGCCTGCACCGGTACCGACAAAGTCATGCGAGTGGGCGTGACGCAAACGCAGGGGAACGCATCGAAATCGAAGAACTGGCTGACATGAGTCGCCGGCTAAACGAGAGCGCCATCCTCGGTGGAGCGGAACCAGGGGCTCACTCAGCTGAATGGTGGGGTGTTAGTGCACGCAGACTGGCCCATCGCGAAGACCACCTACCGATGCCGCGAATCTACTCCTTGGCCGCCAGCAGAGCCAGGAACCATCGTTTGCGAGCACGGCACGCCACGACCGTTGCCACCCGCGGCGACAACCCTCGGCAGTTCCCAGATTGATGAGCGCGTGCGTGAGATCGAGCGAAAGAAGGCCAACGAAAAGAAACCAAAAGACGCCAAGCCACCGAAGAGCCCTCAAAACGACCCTGAAAGTGATCAGAAACAACACTCCTAACGGACCGTCCCTTTGGCGTTCAATAGGGGCAACAGCAAAGTCGACAACCCAGTAGTGAAAGGCGAGTGACAGCATGATTTCGTCATCCTCGGCATCCTTGTGCTCGATAGTTCGCACTGCGCTGGGCAAGGAATCATACCTCCAACAAGTCGAAGGGCGGGGCGTTGGCGATTTATCGGCAGGCCCTCGCCTTTGCGGTCGTGATGTGGGCCTGCCTGATCGCGCCCAAGATCGCGCAACGAATTGAAGCCGTTGTTCGCGTGCATCAACAGATTCGCGTTGAGCAGCCTGACAAGTTTTCTTTTTCCTCCCCCCAACCAGGAGTGACAAACAATGGCTGGGTCTGGATCGTGAATCCAGGTTTTCGCGGTGACGTGTTCACTGCTCATTTTAATCTGTCTGTGCTGCGGAATGGCCTTGGCTATTCGCTTGGAAGACCGTGGTCTTCTTTGCGCTGGCAGAGCAAGAGACCCCTTGGGGTCTCTTGTTTTGAAAAGAACGTGGCTCGCCCAGAGCCGTGGCGACTTGCACCGCGAGTCGTGACGGCTTTAGCAACGCCCGTAGTGCGGATCGACTGGGGTCGGACGTACACGGTCAACCAGGAGAGCCACGTTATGGCATTGAAACATGGAAGTGAACACTACACCCATTGGACTCACATGGAAAACGGAAAGGTGATGCCTCGCCGGATTCATCGCATGGAGATCCAAGACGCCCTTGGGCGGATGCACATCATCGAGAAGGACAACCTCCCTGAGGCGGTCCTGACTTCGACTGGACAGGCAAATGAAGGCAAGTCGATTGCCCGCATACTGCTGCGTCCGAAGTCGAAGAGCTACATCGAGTGGCAGTCACTCGAAGGCCCGGCTGGTGTGCTGGTGTGGAATGCCTTTGTATTCGGACTTGGATTTTTTTCAGCTCTCACGCTGCGATATTTCGCACGATTGCTGATCGAGTTCTAGTCCGACCACACCCCTGGACGTCGGAGAAGCATTACGCTTCTCCGGCGTTCTTTACCACAAGCCGTGGGGACAAGGAAAACAGATGACAGCTGAACCACAAGAACTGATCGTCCTTAGCCAGGCCTCACAAGCGCTGGCGAGTGTCCACACAATCGACCAAGCCAAAGAGCTACGGGACAAAGCTGAAGCCGTGAAAGCCTATGCCCGCAAAGCCAAACTGGGACGCGAAATCCTGGTTTCCGCATCGGTCGTGAGAGCCCGCGCTGAAAGACGTCTCGGCGAGATACTCCAAGAAACAGACTTGGCCAACTCCTCGCCTGGCAATCAGCACACAGGACCTATGGAGCGGTTGGAAGACGCTGGTTGCACGCTCGAAAGTCTGGGGCTGACAAAGAGTGATTCTTCCCGACTGCAACGTCTCGCCTCGATGCCAAGCGGTGTCTTTGAAGAGCACGTCACTTTGGCATCAGAGCAGAGCGCGAGGTCACCATGGCCGGACTCCTTCGACTCGCCAAGCAGTACGAGCCAATCGAGGCAGCAGGAGTTACCAACGGCAACAGCCCTGCACGGTCATGCAACTCGCTTTCGCAACTCATGGAGCTGGGCGAGACCTTTTCAACCATCTATGCAGATCCCCCTTGGCCTGACAACAACCAGGCGACTCGGGGAGCAACGTCCAATCGCTACCCAACGATGTCGATTGACGCAATCTGCGACGAGCCGATTTCTCAGCTGGCCGCAGCGGACGCGCATCTTCACCTGTGGACCACGAGTACTTTCTTGTTGGAGGCGTTCGATGTCTTGGAGGCATGGGGATTTCAGTACAAGTCGTGTTTCGTTTGGATCAAGCCCCAAATGGGTCCGGGCGACTACTGGCGGTTATCGCATGAGTTCCTGCTCTTCGGAATTCGCGGGAGCCTGAAGTTCACCGACCGCGGGCAGAAGAGTTGGCTCAGTGCGAAGCGAGCACAGCACAGTCGCAAGCCAGAAGCCGTCAGGCAACTCATCGAATTAGTCAGTCCGCCCCGCTACCTGGAGATGTATGGGCGGCGGCTTCCCCTCAATCCGGATTGGACAGTCTATGGCAACCAACTTCAATAAAGCGTCCATCTACCAGACCTGCCGTTGTTGTTCTAGCAAGTGGTTCGCCCCGGTCGCGGTTCACCGCTGCCCCCGCTGCGGTTCTGTGAAAGTCTTAACAACCCACGGCGTTTCGCCCTGGTCAGCCGCTCGTCCGAATCCCCCCTACAAGGAGACTTCCAATGATCCCATGTGACCACACCATCGAGGCACTCGACTCGGCCGGGCAACCAACCGGTAGCTGGGTCGTTCAAACCGAGGGGGGCGTGACTCGCGTCGTCTGTGGCGTCTGCGGGAAGTTATATGGACGGCTTGACGCCGGTGATAAGCGGCAAAAGCTGTCCGCCAGCCAAGCCTACCTTCTGCAACAACAGCGCCGCGCCTGCCCTGGCTGCGGGGAGGAACCGTTTTTGGGCTAACCATCACCACGACCTGAGGAGAAACCTGATGTCTAAGCAACCTGTTCATGAAATCCGATTCGGACTGATCAAAGCGGCCGTCTGGCACAACCAGACAAAAGTTGGCGATCGTTTCAACGTCACGTTCACGCGGCTGTACCGGAACGGCGACCGCTGGAGCGAGTCGAATCACTACGGCCTGGCAGATCTGCCGCTCATTGCCAAGGCGGCCGACCATGCCCACACCTGGATCTACCTGCAGAGCAGTGAAAGGACTGAGCGATGAAGAATGAAAACAAAGACAGCTTGCGACGAAATCCTTCGGTCGACTACATCGCCGCCCGCTGGTGCATGCTACCGCCGCATGTTCGGGAGACCATGATTACCCTGGTCGACGCCGGTTTACTTACGAGCCACCCCCCTTCGCAGACGCCAAGGGCGGAGGAGGCAACCCAGCAATGAATCGACAACAATTTGCACGGGAGACGCCGCTAGTCTTCTCTGATGTCCCGAAGCGGCTGCCTAAACGGAATGGCAAGAAGGTTCACTATTCCACTGTCTACCGTTGGGCCACCAAAGGAGTCGCGGTCGCATCTTGGAGACGGTACGTGTTGGCGGCGTTCGCTACACGTCAGTGGAAGCGTTGGAGCGTTTTCTCTCTGCTCCAACGCCTGCCAGTCCAGCGAAGCCAAAATCAGCACCACTCGATGCTGAGTTAGCAGCGGTTCAACAGCACCTGGAAGAGGCGGGCCTTTGACAAGACGTGACCTCTTACGGCCGTCACTGTCGGCTATCAACTAGTTGCTCCATCATCTCCTTGAGATCCTTCCGCAGCCATGAGGATGTCTTCCGACCCTTTGCGGTCGATGTAGGCAATCATCTGCTCAAACGCGGCGGGGAGATTGACTGACCCTCGCAAGGGCCGCAGTTGACCCGTTCTGCACTTCTCAATGGCCTCGCTCAATAGACGCTTTGCCCGAACCGCGAGTTTACTCGAGGGCTCAAGGAACTCGGGATCGAACATCCGCCGCCTCAACAGGTAAACAATAATCAGACAGCTCCACCGAAATGCAAAGGAAGATGCGCGGCGTTCCACACCGTGGCTGAACAGCCTCAAGCAGGTTTCGATGATCTCGGTCGCCTTAGAAGAAGACAACTGCGCTGTCGCATCGGCCCGATAACGTAAGATCTGTGATACTGCCTTCAACCGGTTGGCTCCGGGGGAGATACCGGGTGAAGCAAAGATCTGGTTGATGAAGTGCCCGATGTGCTCAGGCTGCCGAAGGGTTAGACCACAGGTATGCTCAATGGCCTGCGCTTCAAGTCTGTACGAGACTCTTGAACAGACCAAACCACTCCTCAAACTCACGGCTGTCTACGGAGAGAACCCCAAGGCTCGAATCACAAGTGGGACGCCGACCACGTCGTCGGTCCCGTGATTTCGCCGATCTCAAGCAAACATTCAGCGCCGTGTTCAAGGTCGTCTTGCTGTGATTCGAGGGGTGCCCGGAAGTCCGAGCCGATCGCGGTAGCGTCTTGCGGGTACTTCTTCTGGTCCTTCTGCATCAATCGCGACTTTACGTCGTCGAGCAGCCAACGGCGCTCGGCAAGCACTCTCGCAGTCCCCTCTTCCTCGACCCTCTGTGCCAGTTCTTGCAGGCGTCGACGGGCGACTCTCCATTTGTCCTCACTAGGCAGCCTCGGCATCAATTCGGGAAATGCCCAAGGTCGGCTCTTTAGGTAGTCATCTTTGTTTACCGGCTGATTCGAGCGTGGTTTTCAGCAACCAACCGACGCCAGTTCGCGAGCACTTCGTGGCTTTCTTCATCCGGCGGTGGTGACGTCACCAGCCTCAACTTCGCGTTACCTTGTGCCGGCGTGCATGAGACGTGGAGGGTAACGGGAGTTCGCTGTTCGTGACTCTCATCAAAGCTACTAACTAGTTCCCGTACGCCAGGGTACTCTTCGTGGGCGAGCACGAGTTTGACCTGAGACGATCCACGCCGCAGCTCGAATCCAACAATAGGCTCATCGAGTTCCCACTGTACACCCCCCTGAACAAAGTGCTCGGAATCACCGAGCAGGCTGCCCCACTCGTACGCACCACGCCGATCTACAAATAACTCTAACTCGGGGAGTGAATCATAGTAACTGACTTCCCCCGCCGCCTGCCGAGCGAGATGCACAGCAGCCCCGTGCGCGAGAAGACGCTCGCCTTCTGCTCCGCTGTAGACTGCGACGCGCTGCTGAATGCGAAGTCTCCCTGACTCCAGAGAACGATTTAGTTCTTTAGCAACAAGATTGCCGAAGTCGCCGACGACCACGACACCAAACGGAATCGTTGGCAGGCCCTCCAGATGCTCGACGAGCTCTTCCAACGCTTTCGCTGTAGGTTGCTGCGGCACCAACCAGCCGCTGAGCTTCTAAAACCACTCCGAATGCGGGTTGGATTGGTGTGCGGCGACGCCCTCGCCGAAGAACGATTCCAATGGTTGGCTCAATTCCGAAGCAAAGACTCTCCCCCAATGAGTTGCGAGATCACCGCCCGACTCGACGAGCGTCCATCCGAATCCACAGACTGCCTTGTCGTCGACGACCGGACGCCTCCGAGCAGGCACAACCGGGACCGCGTTGCTTCGCTCTATATACGCAGTTCAATTCGCGAGCATTGCAGCTACCACGATCACAATGCACAACTACGAGATCACCAAGCGTTTTGTGGGCTAAATCGGACCACTCTTCCTTGCTATACCCCTCAAGCCAAGCAAGGGCCGCTGCAACCGGCAACCAAAGGAGCTGGGTGTCTGGGTGGACCTGGTTGATCTCATCAAGCGCCCGCTGTTGTTCACTCTGTTGAAAGTCGTTCGGTATAACGACGGCAGTCTTGTTCTGCCCATACCGTGCGACGACCGAGCGGCATGCTACTGCGACCGCATCGATCGGCTCGACCATAACCGGTTCCTCCGGAATCGAATCCCACTCCCAAGCTGCATGGGGGATACGCCTCCCACTCCATGCGGCAGCGAGCGGGAAACGTCCAATACCCCCTGTTTGGTGTACAGCGGATTCCAACGGGCTGGGACGTCCAGCCCCACGAGGGTGCGTCGGGTACCAAGCGTCGAACCGAATCGGTTCGCCCGTGTACCGCGGAACAAGCAGGCTTGGTGGAGCGTATCCTGTGAGTCCCACAAGCCGTTGCCGAACCTCTCCATGTGGCCCAAGGTCGCAAGCCGACCAATGCCGAGAGCCGATACTTACTCCCGTGAATTCTGCCGACTGAAGGAGTGTGCTCATTGAACCTCCCCCAGGAAACCCTGCAGGTCCCCGTCACAGCGACGCATAAGGTCTACGGGTAAAGCGTACTCGCTAGATAGCAGGTTTGATTTCTCTGTTCGCCTTTCACATCGGACTAAGAAGCAATCATCCGCTTCATCGACCGCTTCGCAGTTGGTCTGCGTCGCAGAAGACTCCGCTCTGCCGTCCCAGAACGGTGGCTCACACGCGGCGTCCAGAAAGCCGCCGCTGTTGGCACTCGGAAGCAACACGACGTCATACCGCAGGCCCGCTTTGCGATCTAGGTGATCTGCCGACCTCGAAAGGTGCTCGTTGGCGGCGACTATGAGCATCTCGCGGAGTAGTGAGTATCGGTTCAACCAGAGCACTTGCCGCCGACGCTGCCGACGCATCACGAATAGAAACAATCGCCATAGCAAGTGATACCGATCGTCGTGCAGCAATACATAATTCGGCGTTGGGATACTCTCGAGTTGCGCGACCTCAACGAAGATCGGGTCATCGAGAAGACGGCGGCATTGACGTGATGGGCCTGGACGCCCAACACCCTCTCGTGGCCGGCGAATGCCTCCGCGTGCTGCCTTAAATAATCACGGCAGAGACCCACGCTGCGACGCACGAGAGTGAGCACGACGCGGTTCTCGAGCGTGTTGATGCTCTCAAACCGCCTCACCGCCAACAGGCTTCGTTGGTGGCCAGCCTTTTCTGCGAGCGTGACACCGGGCTGGCGACAGACCCAACGCATGCAAGTGGAGTCGAATTCGCGGATCCGATGAAGCGGTTCACGCTCCCGTTCTCGACGCAGCACGCGTTTCGGGGACGCGGTCACCTGCCGAAGCAACTCCGGCAGGTCTTTCGACAGCCTCACGACCAACGAGTACGGCGGACGATCCGGCCGCACGGCGTGACGCCACCTTCTCAGCAGCCGCCCCCACGTACAGATGGCCAATCGGTCGGCGATGCCTTCCCAAGCCAGTCGCCCGCTGTGACGCTCTGTGACGATCAGCCGGATTTCGTCGACAAGATCTGCGTAACGTTCCAGCACGTCGAGCAGGCCCGATTCCTCGGGAATCGTCGAATCTTCCAGCAGCGTAGTCACGATGCCGTCCTGTCGAGTCCGGTCCATTGGAAGTAGTCTTCCCGTTGGTTACGGGCTAGCTGCTCCCTGAGTCTCGCGTCTTCGAGTTCGTCCAGCACGGCCGAGATCTCGCTCAGAGCCCTTGTGCTGCCAGGCTGGTGCATGTCGAGGCCAATGAGCTTCGGCAGGACACGCTGCTCGATCTGATCGGCGAGGGCAAATTCGACCCGGTTCTCAACGTTCGGGTAGTTGGCGGCGTACTCAAGGATGGCGTTGGCGACCCGATAGGCAAACGGCCGACCGATCCCATCCAATGCTCCTCGGATACGCTGCACCAACTTTAAGAGTCGGTCTCTGTCGTCGTTGCTAAGGTCGTGCATCGTTCTGCACCAACTCTTCCAGTGTTCGTGCAAAAGGCGGTCTCGAATTACGGGGAGCGCCATTCCGTGCATGAATAGGGGTCACCTCACGGGGGCTCCCGAACCGCAGAACGTTCGACCGATCGATGACTTTGTCTGACAGAGCCTGGGTAGACTCGTCCTCATTCATCGTGCCAACAAAAAGGACGTTCTGTCCAACAAACAGCCTGAGCGGCTGCTGGGCGGAAGTACGCCCCGACACGTCGAGCACGATCTCTGCTCTTTGACGTTGCCCCTCATCTTCCCAGTCAATCCCGCGTCTCGTCTCGAGTTTGCTGAGGAACTCGCTGAAGTAGTACTCGACTCGCGCCAGATTCATCTCGTCCAGCAGGACTAGCAGCATCTGGCCTTCCAGCAGCACGTTGGCATACTCGTCTGGGCACTCCCAGCCTCGCCCTTCGACTGGGCCTATGGGGTCCATCTGCAGTAGTGCGCGGGTCAGCTCGGTTGGCCGGAATCGCTGCTCCAGGTAGTCGTAGAAGCCAAACAAGTCCTGCGGGCTGTCCCATCGCGGCTGCACAGCGAGCCCAAGGAAGTTCAGCCCGAGTGCGTCAGCGTAGCAGCGTGGTAACTCGCTCTTGCCGGTGCCACTGACCCCAGCCAGGGTTACAAGTGGCGAGCTTACGGTCGACTTAAGGGCGGTGTGGAAAGCGTGTAGCGTTCGCGTGTCGAACCGAAGCCCGCGTTCGGTCAGCGCCGTTGAGACGTTCTCCACGCATCGAGTTCGGAGGGGCACTTACTCTTTTCACTGCCCGCAACGAGGACAGGGCTCCAAAGCTCACTCTTGGCGAGGTCCGGTCCCGCCGAGTGCCGTTCCAGCGACGAAGACAGCTGCGAGAAAGCCGACTCAAGCGTCGGGATCTGCCCCTGCAGGGCAGACTTGCGACCTTCGAGTTTGTCCACTTCGTTGTTGAGCTGCTTCCGTTCCCGCTTCAGCTCTTCCTGCTCCTTCTTGAGGTCGCCGAGCCGCTTCTCGAAATCGTCGACCTGCTTTTGCTTCGCTTCTCGCTCTTCAGCCACTTGGTCACGATTTCGCTTGAGAGCGTCGAGTTCAGACTCAAGTTCCGCTTTCTGTCGCTTGGCCGCTTGCGCCTTGGTCGGCAATCTCTTGATCGGCAAGTCTCTTGAGTTCGGCCAACTCAGCTTCTTGCGATTCTTTCTGTCGCCGCAACTGCAGTTCGAGATCTTCACGAAGCTGGTCTGCTCGTCTCTTGACCTTCTCTATACCTTCTTCCACACGTTTCTTCTCTTTTTCTAACTCGGCAACCTCCTGTTTGATAGCCTCCAACTTCTCTCTCTCGCTGCGCATTTCTTCAAGTTGCTTCGTGAGTTTCTGCTCGACTTCACGTAGCTCTTCGACAGCCTTTTGCATTTCATTGCAGGCGGCTTCTTCTTTGAGCAACTGTTCCTGCAACTCCGCAAGGCTTACCTGTTTAGTTTCCAACTCGTTCTGGATTCTTTCGACTTCCTGACGTTGCTGCTCGAGAGAAGCAATCTCTTCGCGGACTGTCTCCATCCATTGCTGTTTGCGGGCTGCTTCATCGAGCGTTTCGTTGGCATCGAATAGGCGTTCCCGAAGCGCGTTGTGCTCCGCTTCCATGCTGCCACGCGAGCCTGAAGGTCCTCGTACCTAACAGCGTCTGGTAAGCGTTTCTCAAGATGCCAAAAACGAAGGGATTGCTTGCGGTGGTGTCCGTAGGCGATTCCCGCCAGAAACAGAGCAAGAATTGTCGCAATCATTCCTACAGCAACGGCAGCCATTCCAGTCATCATGGCTCGCCTCCTTGCTCGACAGGCTCTGTCGGCTCCGGCGTATCCGTAGACTCCAATAGCGTTCCGCGGAGTTTTTCTATTGCACGCTTGGCTTCTTCGGCTCGTTGGGACAACTCTACGATCGTACCAGAAGCCGAAGTTGTGATCTTTTTGAGTGCCTCGGTCGCAGTACTAGCAGTATCCGCGAGAGTATTAGTCATCTCAGAAAGACGGCGCGCTGCTTTTTTCTTCCGCAAGCCGTTTGGCCGCCAGCTCTTTTTCAGCCAACTCAATCTGGCTTTTCAACTGTTCGAGGCGAGAGGCCTCCCGCTCTGTAGACGCCGACACGCTCTCCGCCTCGACCTTTAAAGCTGATAACGCAGCCGTAGCTGATTCCCTTTCAGCGCTGAGCTTTCTCATTTGTGTTTCGAGGGCGGTTTGTTGTTCACGAGCCTGCTCTGCTTCCTTCGTTGCTGCCTCAGCCTCAGCTTGCTGTTGTTTGAACGCTGCGAGCGCCTCCGCCTTTTGGGAGAGTAGGGATTCTAGTCGTTCCAGTTCTTTCAGGGTCGCACCGACTTTAGCTTCCGCCGCAGCTAACTCCCCCTCTTCATTATGCAAGCTCTTTTCCGCTGACTCTCGCGTAGCTTTAATACGCTGAAGAGCTTTTTGGATCGAACGTCCTTTCGCCATCAACGTGTCTCTTTCAGTCTCAGTCTCGGTTATCTTCTCCTTAATGGCATTCAACTGCGATTGTAGTTTGTTCTGTTGAAGCTCAGTCGATGCCAGTGATTCCTCCGCTTCCTTGAGTCGTGTTTCAATTGTGTCGCGTTCCTTGCGCAGTAGCTCTACATTTTTTGTTTCGGACGTAACAGTCTTTGCTAGCTGGTCGTGCTCAGCTTCAAGTGTTTCACGGAGGCTTGAGATGCGTTGAGCTTGCGTACGCAGATCCTCGACGCGTCCACGGACCTCCTGCTCTATCTTCGACCACTCTTGCAGAGCATCCTGTCGACTGGCAGTAGACTCGTTCCATGCGGAAACCCTAGCTTCGAAATCAGCCCGCTCCCTTCCCGAATCTAGAAGCGTCATTAAGGAGGAACTCTGCAACGCGACTGCGGCGATTCCAATTACACCCAGCGCGAGCGGCCACCACTTTGATGGAAGCTCCGGTTCTGGCTGATTCATTCCTGGCTGTCGCAGCAGAATCTGCTTCATCCGTCGGAACGAAGGGCTCAGCACTTTCAGGAGGTAGCTCGGGATAGCTGCTCATGCCTTTCTATTGTAATTGCCACGAGCAGACAGAGTAATATTACTGTCGGATTAGACTCAGTCTGCGTAGCAGTTCGCAATGTCCTTAACGCAACGCTCCATATCCTCACGAAGTTCGTATACCCAGAAGCGTTTAACCTTCCAGCCAGCTGAAATCAGCATCTGGTCCCGACGGATATCTTCCATAACACGCCCTCCGGGCAGCGCCTCTGTGGTAGGCCTCGCCGTCGACTTCAACATTGAGCTTCAGTCCTTCCCGCATCAGTGCGAAGTCGAGATATCGCCCACATGCTGGGTACTGCTGGTAAACGGGCAGCTGCCTCTCGCATAGCGTCTGCTAAGCAGGTTCCCAGACAGGCCCCACTAGGTCCTCGCGGAAGTTCTCGGGGTCATATTTTGATCGCGTTACGGCGGCGCGATCACAAGCCTCGGCCAGCAACCGCAAGTGACCAATGCTGCAGGTCGCAGCCCAATCCTTGTCTCCAAAGACGTGCAACAGACGCTTGGCTCGACTAACTGCGACGTTGAAGCGATTAGGACCAGCTGCTAGGAATCCAAGGGAACCGCTCGTCAAATTCGGCCCGGCGACCAAGCTTAGCAACACGGTATCGCGTTCGTCGCCTTGGAACCCGTCCGCAGTGTTAACGAGCAGACGCCATTTCCCGATGAGCGATTTGTCCAGCAACTGATGGAGTCGGTCGCGGAGCAAATCCGCTTGCCTCCGAAATGGGGTCACGACACCGACTGTCCCCTCGTAGCCTTCGGAGCCGAGTCGCTGCAACTCCGCGGTAATGGCATCCATCTGCGCCTCGCTGACCGCTCCGCCACCGGGAGCTGGTTGGCTGTCGTCCGAGACCTGCGTCCACTGCATCCCGCGTTCACCACGCTCCTCGGTCAGGACAATCCAATTCCCCTTATAAAAAGAGTTGCTGCAGTACTCCGCGATACTAGGATGGCATCGGTGGTGCTGTCGGAGAGTCGTTCGCTGCCCCACAGACGGCGAAGTGTTCGCGAGCGAAAACATTGAGGTAGAGCGGTAGCTGTAACGCTGTAGATTGTCGGAATCTACACGAAACTGTTTCCGCAGTAGTCTGTCTGTTGCTGCAGACAAAGACGTCACGTGCTGAAGTTGCATTGGATCACCGACCACCATCACCCGTCGCGACCGAAACAATAGAGGAATGACTGATGCGATATCACATTGGCTTGCCTCGTCAACAATCAGCAGGTCAAATATGCCAGATTCAAGGGAAATATCACGTTGCACAGAGAGGTTGGTCGTTGCCATGAGCGGAAAATGCTGCAGCAAGATCGGTATGGCCTTGCGCAAAGCCCTCTCCCACTGACGCTTTGCCGATTCATCATCAATCGCACTTTGGTTGGCGATGGCCTTAAGCACCTCGTCAAGATCGCGTCGCTCTTCGTTTGAGATCCCAGCACCAGTCGCGACTGCTACCTCTCGGCACAAGTCGTCCGTCAACTGGACTACCTCAACAGACAAGGTCTTGCAGGTCACGGCACAGGGCATCCAGTTCAGGCAGCACTTGAAAGAGCGAAGCCCGCAATCTCAACTAGCGTTGCAGCACTGTTCGATTGGTTCTTCGAGCACGGAAACGCCAGAACTCAAGACACTTAGTAAAGTACTCACATAATGGCCATCTCGATTCACCACCAGGAGCTGCGGGCAGCTGTCGCGCCGGGGTCGAAGAAATCTCGCAGCTTGGAGATCAAATCTTCTGCAGAGGTAAGAGTACTTTCCGCCACCCCAGCTTAAAACCGCATCCAGGAAACGAGCCAACCCAGTGATAGCCTTGGCCGTCTCCTTCGGGTTCCCTTATGAGCTCGGGAGGCAATCCTCCAGGCCGATGAAGTGAGGGAGCGTCCTACGTGCCCTTTAAAACCTTACTCGGAGCATCTCCGGTACCGCCTTTAGACTAGTCCTCCCAATCAAAAAGTTCAACAGAGATGTCATCGCGGAGTCGGATAGCTTCGATCAAGCTGATCGGACAGCTCTCCCCCGCATCACAAGCTTATCCTTAAGCCGACGGCGGAGCTGTTCGGCATGTCGCACGTCTGCCTCTTGATCAGAAGAGACTAATGTTGCTAATGCCGTCTCCATCGAGTGATCTATCGCGGCTCCCCACTGACGAGCTAGCCGTAACATTAGCGGCCAAGGATCAGTGATCGCATTCACGTTAGGCACAACAGCTTCCAACGCCTGATGATTGCGACTAGCAAACAGCGCATGGCGACCTGCGATGGCTTGCCGAGCGAGCGTTGCTGACACTACGCGCGATTTGCCCGTTCCAGGCGGTCCAACAACGACCGACAATTGCTTATTCGCCGACGCACTGAGCCCTTCTAGCTGTTCAGCGTTTAACATGATTGGTGACGCGGTAGCCATCGATAAAATATCACCGTCAATATTCACCCCTTCGTCACGTCCTCCTGCAGACTCTTCGTGGGTAAACAGCGGCGCAGCGCGGTCTCATCAAGCTGTTCGTCTTGCACTTCATGGGCCAGGGTAATCAACTCACCGTGCAGCTTGTTGGTGTAACGCCATTTACGTGGGACCAAGAGACCGGCACGGTTATAGAGACCGTCACTACCAAGGTCTTTGAGCGGCGGCCATGCTCCGAGCCTCGACGGGTCAAGCGGCTCCATTAGCCAGTCACCATAATAGTGACTTAGTAGCTGCGCACCCTGCTTCCAATCGAGCCACTCTTCCGCCTCGTCGTCGCTACTGGCTGAGTAATTGCCAATCAGCCTGAGAAATGCCCTTCGCTCTTCAGTGTTCTTGAGTCGTCTTTCAAGCCACCCCTCATTTATTCTTGGAGCCCCCAACAGTTCTATGTGGAGATTGACTTTGTCAATCTCAAACTTGCATGGCACCACGAATACCGGCGAGACGAAATCGATCGTCTGTCCGCTGTTGGTGTCTCGCCACTGATACCTATGAAGCGGATATCCGACGAACAGGTACTCCGAGTTCGCCAATCCATGCATGAACTTCTGCCACGCTTCGCTCGTTCGGACTAGCAGCGATCCTGAATTGGCCAGCCTGCCATCTAAGCACACAATCTCTTCATTCTCTTCGTCGGACTTCGCGTGGATCGATGACCTTTGGTCGAGACGCACGCATTCGGCGTAATAAAGACATAACCTTCGAAAGTCAGCCCATCGAGAAGCTCCAATTTCAATCGCAGGTATTCTTCTTTCCGATTGCCCACCTTCAGTGCGCATTTTGCACTATGGGTTGGCGGTACAGAAACTCGAGCGGTGTTAGCCTGTTGAAGTCCTGGTCTTTCTTGGCCGAGACTTTCAACCGTTGTAACGCGCCCGCCTCCCATCTGCACCGAAGTTTTGCTTCTCCATTTCGGCGCGTTTCGACCAGCCCTTGCGACTGCAAATCTAGTAGACACTTGTTGGCGTCGCTTGCGCGTAAACCAGTCTTCCTCGCAATATCGCGCGAGCTCAGTCCGAGTCGACTAAGCGAGAGCAAGTCGACGATTCGCTGTTGCTTGCCATTAATATCCAAGTACTTCTCTTGCTAGTTTGCCAAAACAACGTGTTGCATAGAACGCATGCAATCAAGCGTCTTGGTGACATCTTTACCGCGGATTCGATTCCTCTAGGATTCGCCCTGTTGCCTATCATACCGATTTTTTTTGAGTTCCGGCAGCTCCAAGTGCCTCTTGTCTTTCAGACCAAGGCATATGATATCACTATCTTGCGGGAGGCAGCGACGCGCAGCATTAGAGAGATGAAGCACTCACCAAGCAGTCGGATGCCCCTTCAGGTCAGAACTGCAAGCTGACTACTTCCGAACATCAACTAGCTAATGATGTTCGAATCATAATGCCGAGCGAATGCCGTAGCGCATTCCTTGTCACTACGCCTACTTCTCGTAATGCATCGGCATGTTGGAGCGGGCACCCTACAGGACGTTCGCTCCAGAGTGAGGGCGTATCTGCCTAAGCACATGCTCGCGTGATATTCTTCCCAAGGACTGCAAGGGCACTACACCAGAACATCGTTCGCCGCCATCAAACTGGCGGCATCGTGTTCTTGTCGCTTTACGATTCATGCAAAACTCATTTTCACAAAACCGGAGGGCTTCTCCGTAGTTGTTGAGCTGTGTTACTGTTTATTCTGCAAATCTGAATATCACTCGCGTCTAGCCGACTTCCCTCATCACCTCGACTGCCTTTTGTAGATCGAGTTCGGCGTAAATCTCGGTCGTATTCGCCGAACCATGTCCATCGACTGCCCGAGCGGCATCAATGCCGAAGCGTTTTCGGATCTCCGTCGATGCAGTATGGCGGATACGATTGGGCGACCACTTCTCGACACCTGCTCGACTGCTTGCTCGGTGAATCGCTCTTCGGTAGCTTGCCGAAGTGTACCGATCACCAGCACGCAGCTTGGGTAGTGGCTTGCAATTCGTCCCGCGTCTGTTCCCGTACTTGAGCGGCGTCTTCCGATTTGCAGTCGCCTTTGCCCTTCGCCGCATTTCTGAAACGGCGGGAGAGAAGCAACATTCCTCCGGACGAGTGGTATCCAGATAAGGCGCTAGAATCGCCTGAGCACGAGGACCGATCGCAATCACGCGATCCTTCTCAAAGTGCTCGGTCTTATGCCGGGCTGGCGTATAGATCCAAACATCTCCCGTCATATCAATGTCGCTAGGTGAGATGCTGCAAACTTCGCCGGGACGAGCGCTTGTCAGGCGTTGCAGCCGAACCATGTCGGCGACTACTTCTGGCAGCTGGACCAGCGTGGCGTCGATGACTTCGTCTTCGACTGGTTTCACCCGCTCAATTTCTCGGGCTCTTGTACGACCCTTCTTCAGTCCGGAAAGCGTCTTTAGCGTGAGGGGAATTTCAGCATCGACAATTTCTTGTGAAGCCGCCCAGCTGAACATCGCCCGAATCCGGTTGACCTGCTTGTTGATGTACTTCCGCGACCAATCGAGTTCGTCGATCATCGCGTCTCGCAGTTTGCCGAGAGCGACTGGACCGAAGTTTGCCACGAAGGTGAGGCCATGGTGCTTGCGGAGGATTCGCAACGCGTCGTCGATCGCCCCCGCTTCGCGGGTGACCTCACCATCCTTGCGATAGTAGGAATGGGTGTGACGTCGGTAGACGAGAATGAGTTCCGCAAGGCTGATTGGCTTGCCGGATCGCCGCTTAGCTCGCAGGCTATCTTTGGTGATGGCGTCGACTACTTGCTTCGACTTCCCACCAGCCCACTCGTCTGCTTTCTTGGACTGTTGCTGTTGGTGGCGTGCTTTCTCCCACTGCTTGAGTATCTCTTGGTACCGCTCGTGGCTCTTCTCCGAGCCATACGGTCCTAAGTAGATTTTCTTGCCGAGGAAAGAGACGACTGCTTGGTTGGTCGACTTGTGCCGCCGGTAGCTTGGCGGTCGGTGAAATAGACGTGGCATGGAGGACTCCCTGCGGGCTTCGGGGAGCCAAAGGGGGAAGATCTGAAATCTTCCCCCTTAGCATTCCCCCTTTGGCTTCGGCAGAGAGCCGCACCGGCCGAAGTGGCCGGGTAGCTAACCCTATTTGGGCTAAAGAGTTATGAAAAGTGGCGGGGGCCGGATTCGAACCGACGACCTCGAGGTTATGAGCCTCGCGAGCTACCTGGCTGCTCCACCCCGCGACATTGGATCGCCGCAACAAAAACTGCGGCCGCAGGCGTTCCCAGTTACGATGGGTGCCTGCAAGACCCGTATTCTATGCCGGTGCAGGTGGTCGTGCAACGGCCCAGCGGCTCCGATGCGCCGTTATTCCCCCATTCCGAAGAAAAAACGGCCATGCAGGGTTCCGCTGCTCCTGTTGATTCGGTTCCTAAAGGACGAATACGTGAGCTTCAATTAGCGAATTGTAGGGCGTCCCTCCCTTCAAATACTCAGGTTCGGCGGGTCGCAACAGTTGGAACAGACGATCTGGTTGCCACCTTCTTGGCGGACCGATAGTTTGATACTGGAGAGTGCGTGTCGACTGCATCCAAAAGGGTCTACACGCCATCGTTGATCGATCGTCTGCCCCCGAATTTCATGACCTCCGCCGATCTCGACTTTGAACTCACTCGCTCGGCAAACGTGCCGACGCTGGATGCTTCTGCGCGGGAAAGGGCAGGGGGCGTCGTGCCCAGCACGCAACAAGATACATCGCAACCAGCCGTACCGCTAATCGATATTGGGAGTTTTGCCCGCGATTCGCCTCCGTGGTTAGTCAGTGCCGTCGTACACATGACCGCACTCATTGTATTGGGCTTGTGGGCCGTCGCCTCAAACTACGACGGGCCGTTCGTGCTCGAAGCACGGTACGCGGACGAGCTCGGCGAAATCGACCTCGACGACATCAACGACTTCCAACCGCTCGACGAGATTCAGATCGAGCAAACCGAATTCACGCCGGACAATCTGCCCGTTGTCGAGGATCCGCTGTCGATGCCCGACTTGGTTCCCATGGAACCTGACGCCCAGCTGCTGGCGAGCAACACTCCGTCGATCGCGGTTGGTGTCGCGCTCAGCGGTCGAGATCCCGGCATGCGCGAGGCCCTTCGCGATGCCTATGGGGGGACGGCATTGACCGAAGACGCGGTGATGGAAGGTTTACGATGGCTAGCACGCAATCAACGCGCAAATGGTTCGTGGAGCCTTCGTGGTCCTTACACGAATGGTGCCAATCACGAGAACGCCGAGGCCGCCACCGCCATGGCGCTGCTGGCATTCCAAGGCCACGGGCATACTCATCAACCACTGCCGGACGATCCATTTCCCCGGGTGGTGGCGCGTGGGTGGAATTGGCTTCTGTCGCAACAGTTCGACGACGGGCACTTCTTTAAGGACGTCGGCGATTCGCGACTGTACACGCACGCACAATGCACCATGGCACTCTGCGAACTTTACGCCATGACGCACGACGATGAGTTGCGAAAGCCGGCGCAACGGGCGGTTGATTATTGTGTCAAGATTCAAACTCGCGAGGGTGGGTGGCGGTACAACCCAGGCAGTGGCAACGACCTATCGGTCACTGGGTGGTTTGCGATGGCGCTGCAAAGCGCTCGAATGGCGGGACTCGAAGTGCCTAGCGAAGTGTTCAAGCGGCTAACCAGCTATTTGGATTCGGTGCAAAAAGAATACGGCAGCCGCTACTCGTACCAATCGCGGCAGGGGGCAACGCCGGCCATGACGGCCGAAGGCTTGTTGTGCCGGCAGTACCTTGGATGGGAACGGGACGATCAACGATTGGCAGATGGGGTGAGCTACTTGCTCAACTACTTGCCAGCGTGGGACGAACGCAATGTGTACCACTGGTACTACGCCACCCAGGTGATGCATCATATGGAAGGAGATCCTTGGCACCAATGGAATCGCGTGATGCGTCAGGTCCTGCCGGAGAACCAGGAAAAACGGGGACGCGAACGGGGCAGTTGGAATCCTAGCGGGGACCGTTGGGGCGCGCAGGGCGGTAGGCTCTATGTAACGTGCCTCTCGATCTACATGCTAGAAGTCTACTATCGCCACCTGCCCATCTACCGCCATACCGTGGAGTGACGTGATCAGCGACGTCCGCTTACTGCCACTCGGTCGCCATCCCAAATGACGTGGCTTGGGATCCAGACGTGTCACGAGAGTCCGTGCGGCATATAAAAAACCCTGGACCGCACTACTTTGCCGCCTCCTTTTGTTCTCTGAATCGCTCTCGCATTTCGGTCAGCCGCGATTCGTGTTCGGGTCGGTGGGCGAGGTCGATCTCTTCCAGCGGATCTAGCTGGAGGTCGAACAGCTGCTCGAACTGCTGCTCGGGCCAAACCATGTACTTCCAATCCTTGCCCACAAGCGCTTCGGAGGCCGGAATAAAGTCGGCATTCCGCAGTGTGGGGTGTTCGTAGAAAAAATCCGTTCGCCAAGTGGGCGGGGAATCCGAAAGATAAAGCGGTGCCAGGTTGTCGCCCTGCATCCGCGCCGGTGGCCGGACACCCGCAGCCACTAACAGCGTTGGCGCCAAGTCGACGCTCAGGGTCATTGCGTCGCTCGTCGTTCCACGGCGGGCATCGGCCATCCGAGGGTCGCGGATGATGAGCGGAACGCGAATGCTTGGCTGATGGGGGTACCATTTGTCGGCCAACCCATGTTCGCCATGGAAGTAGCCATTGTCGGTGGTAAAGATTACCAGCGTGTTATCGAGCGCCTCCTTGTTCGGCCAATTCGTCCAAAATTCGGCCGCAAGTGGCGTCGACCTCGCTTGCGAGTCGATAGTAGTTCTTCATCATCTCTTGGTATTTGTCGGGTGTGTCGAACCGCCATGTCCAGCGGTTGCGTCCCTCGTTTTTCGTATTAAAAAATGGTGGCATCCGCTCCCACGATGCTTCGCTCGCGTTCGACGGAACCGGTACGGTCGTATCCTGGTAGAGCCTTTGACTCGTCGGCTGTGGTAAGAATTGCAGTGGGTTGCCGTCTTCGGCATGCGTGGCAAAGAACGCCACCGTAAGGCAGAACGGCTTGTCGCTGGGTCGCGACTGGAGAAACTCAAGTGCATCACGCTCGTTGCGCTCGGTGACGTGCACCCGCTCACCGTTCTCCAACTCGTACCAATGCTGGCCGTAGTAGTCGCGTCCGAAGTCGAAGCGGCTAGCTGGGAACTTGCCGTTGTGCCATTTGCCAACGTGCCCCACGAAGTAGCCGTGCTCGCGGAGGAGCCCCGGATAGGTGTCGTGCCACGGCGTATCGAATGTGCCAAACGCTCGGCAACCGTGACGGGACATCCACTGTCCCGTGAACAGCGTCGCCCGACTCACACCGCAGATGGATGTCGTCACATAGTTGTGCGTGAATCGCACACCTTCACTCGCCAGGCGATCGAGACGAGGAGTCTGTACCACCGGATTGCCGGCAACACCCAGGGAATCGTAGCGCCAGTCGTCGGCGTAAAGCACCAGCAGGTTCATTGGCGTAGCAGCCAATGCAGGACTGGCCCAGCCTACTAGCAGCAGGCCTGCCGCAATACAACTAATTCCCCATATCCGTGTTCGCTGCATGAATGGGCTCGTCGATCAAATGTGTGCCAAGTGTGTGCGAGATAGTCCACGTCCCTCGAGACCGGAACTCTGCTACTTTTCGGTCACGAAAGGACCAAACGGGTATTGTAGCATCACGACAGCCACGGTCTCCATATCAGCCGAATTGGGACTAGAATCCCCCCAAGTTTACGGCAAACTTAGGGAATAGTATCCACATCCGACAACAACCTGCCTCGCAGCGCGTCGAGTCGAAGGGGTTTTTCGCAAGCCGATCGACTCGGCTATAATTCGGATCAGGCGGTCCGCGACGTTGGCGAACACGAGCGCTGCGTATCGCCGGCAGGCTATTATCGAATCTTCGTTGTAACTTTCTTGTTGGGCAAAAGGCGAATATGGGACCACTAGTCGGATTGTGGCGGGACACATGGTGGGTGTGGCTGATGCTTGGGGCCCTGGTGATGGTTCTCGCCCTGAGTGTCACCCGGTTCTACATGGTCATGCTCCCGGTGCTTCCGGGCATCTTCATCTATTTTGCCTACAATCGGTACGACAAGGAAGGCAACGAAAAACCAGACGTCGATCGGTAGGCGGATGGAGGCAAGGTTCTGAGGCCAACACAAAACGGCTGCGCCACCAAATAAAGTTGCCGCGCGGAGTAGCGTGCCATGGAACTGTCTCCTAAAACGATGATTTGCCCTTCGCGTAGAGGGCACGACGGCACGCAAGCGTAAAGTAGAAAGTTCCTACGATCGGGACGCAGCGGTTGCGAATTCGCAACAAAGACACGTTCCGCACACCCTACGAGCAGGCACCCTGTGGCAGACTGGCACAGGGTGTTTCAGTTCGCTCCACTGGCTTGATAGCACCGCTGAGTCGCGTCTCACTTTGGACACGTTACTCTGGCGGCGCTTTACGCAGATCGAATCCCATGAAGTGTAAACCGGTGTTCGTATCGATCATGTACCCGCCGGTTGGCGTCAGGTATCGTTCCAGCTCTTCAAACGGGGGCAATTCGTTTGTCTCAAGCACCTGCAAGAAACTGTCGGCACCACTCCAATTCTCGCCAATCGACGCCAAACGGTCGCGAGCCTGATCGGTCTGCGAAACCTCAAGCCAGTGACGCATCACCTGGGCTGCGTTCTCGTAGTAGAACAAGACCAATTGCCGACCGCGCGTGAGCGCTCGACACGGCTCTGAATCACCTTGAATTCAATCGAGTCGGCCAAACGGGGGCGGGTACCTTGATGCGCTTCGAGCATCGCTTGAAACAGACTCGTCGAACTGCTGGCAATCAGCGTATCTTCCAGCACAGCAAAGCACGGCGTCATCCGACGCTCTTCTTCTGGGCGGTCGCGGAATCGACGTGGCACGAAGGCATAGTACGTGGCGCCCCCCAACTCCTGCTGCTCCAAACGGTCTCCGAATTTCTCGGATATCGAGGCCAGAGCCTGCGAAGCCAGTTCCGAATCGAGAAGTGTGACAGCCAACGCACGCTGTTCGCCTTGCACGCGTCGCGGCTCATCATAGCTGGTGACTAAGGTCGCTCTGCCGGCAAGATTGTTGATCACCACCTCTTTGAAATCGACTCCCAACCCTGCAGATATTCCATTGTCCACCGAATCCTCGAAAGCGCCCTCGTAACGAAACTGGTCGACCAACTGCACCAATCGTTCGTAGATGCCCGGCGCATCGACGTAGGCGGTTGAATAGCCGTATACATTCGCCGGCACGTAGTCGGGAGGGGTGCTATCGCCCGATTGGAAACGTAGTAGCGTTAACACGCCGGAGCGAGGATTCCCTAGCAAGATATGTAAGTGCGAAATACTGTCCCAATTCTCCGTGGCAAACGTTAGCGTACCCCCAGCACCGAGGACGCCGTCGAGGCCAAGTGCAGGAAACGTGGCGAGCGCGACTGTTGCACCGGTGTTGCCCCGAAATGCCCGTTTCAGGAGTTGAATCGGGCTCGTGTATAGCACTACCTGCGGCGACTCTTCAAGCTGGGTGCTGCACTCCTGCAAGATGGTGGCGAACTCCGTGTTCTCGGCAAGGGAGCGCTCGCCGGGTAGTGGCTCGCTGCTGATCGTTTCTGCGTCCACCGCCTGTTCGTCAACGAGCGGTTGCACTACTGGCACCCGACCGGCCCAACGATCCAGCACGTGCCGCAGCAGGGTTTCGTCGTTGCTGCCTACTAGGCAAGCGTCCTTTACCAAATATCCGAACGACGAACTGCGATCGTCGCCCCGGCGGACAACGGTAATCGTTTGGCCATCGACGTCCTGCTGCTCAACCACCATTCCTTCAGCAGCCCACCGTTCGTCGAATTTCTCGATGAAATAATCGACATCCTCTTGCGCTTCGTCGAAGTCCGCCAGCATCAGAACGCCCATATCGCCCTCGTCGCGGTCAATCACTCCCACGGCGATCTCTCCCTGGGGAATCCGGGACCAGTCCTCCCAGGCAAAGCCAACTCGTTCGGCCGCATTTTCCGTATATTGATCGCCGGCAAAGCCCCACGTTGCCTCGAGAAAACCCGACATTTGCGGGTCGTCGAGCATGGCTCCGAAACCGGTTTGCCGAAAACGCTCGTACAATTCCCGGCCGTGGGCCACACGGGCAAATGCGAGCGTTTCGTACGGAAATAGCCGCATGGCCGACGGACGCTCCACTTCCCCCTGGCCGCGGACCGGCGGTGCAAGGCCGCCGACCAGTACCAACGCAACTAGTAGCAAACTGCGGTGTTTCATCTGAGTGGAGGTCTCTCTACAAGAAAGCGAATTCTGGGGATAAATGGTCGCAGCCGGCGACTCGCCTCTGAGTTATAATGGATGGGCGGTCGTCCGTGGGAGTTACCCCGGCGGGCAGCAACAAGTTTCTTCGATTTGGGAGTTTTCGATGCCTTTGCCTTACCGTTGCCTTGGTTTGTTCGTCGCGGCGGCTGGCATTTTGGCGGCAAACTCGGCCTACGGCCAATCGATTGGTGGTGGGCAGGGCCCCACAGGCTCCAACCTGACCGGCGGCCTCGGTTTTGGCAATTCAGGCTTCGGAAGTAACAGCCTGGGAAGCTCCGGCGGCTTAGGCGGCGGTTCGTTCGGTGGCGGGCTAGGGCAGGGGGGCCTGGGGCAAGGCGGGCTTGGTCAGTCCGGCTTCGGTGCCACTGGCTTTGGCGGACAAGGTGGGTCTGGACAATCGACTTCGGGATTCATCGGCCGTGATAGTGCCGATGTCACCTCAATGTTCGAGAGCATGTCTCGGCAAGGCGAGCAGTTCATGAACCGCGTCGATCGAACAATGAACCGCAACCGTGACACCCAGGGCAGTAGCGAGCGAAGCCAGCAACAGGTGCGTGTTAAACTGAAGGTCGGATTCAACTATCCTGATCCCTCGACGAACCCGATGACAACCGAGTTCAAGAAGCGGACAATGAAGGTACTCGCAGATCGGCAAATACCAGGGCTAAGCGTCGAATACGATGGCAGCGTCGTCACTGTCGCGGGCGTGGCAAACGATAGCTGGGAACGCATGGTTGTCGAACAGCTCTTAGCCCAACAGCCCGGTGTCACTCGTGTGACGAATCAAATGACCGTGGGCGAAGCGATCGTCGCACCGACTCCCCAGGAGTGAGGTATTCGACGGTCGTGCCAACAGGTGTTGGCTCAGGGGCCTTGGACGATGGTGGTAGCTGCGACAGCGCCACGGATGGGGCAACAGGCTGAGCCGCTGCGGCTGGTTTCTGAAAGCGTCCTGGCAGCGAGATGGTGGTTGCTGTAAGCCCTGGCTTCTTGCTCGGTGCTTTCTCGTTCTCTTTCATCAATTGCTGAAAGTTCGCTTGGTTGACGCTCGGTTGTCCGGAGTCCGCCGTCGACGCTTGCCGGACACCTGTCGGCTTTTGGTCTTCGGCTATGAGTGTTTGTTGTCGAGCGCGGCCCGGCAGCCGCTGGCGAGTTTGATCGCTCACAACGAGCCCGCCCCCCTGGGAGGGCTCGAAGCGGGCAATCAAACTCACCTCGGCTTGCGCGCCACCGGCGGCATCCCATGGCAGCCAAACGCTGTAGGACGTACCGATCTCTGATTCGCTTTCGTGTCTTACAAATTGTTCCGCCGGGAACACAAAGCGCTTGGTCGGGCGATTGTCCGACGCCTGCCGATCGTCTTCCGCGAAGGCATACACTACCAATCGGCCATTCACGCGCACAGGTTCAGCTGTTCCGCGCTCATAAAAAAAGAGTCGCCCGCCGAAGCCGCGCGTCCCTTCACCCGATTGATGCAAGACCGCTTCGGTCCACGTGGCAACCACCCGATCGGGTACGCCAATTGGCGCCTCTGATTCACCGATGCCTGAGATTGGATTGATGGCGGCCAGCTTGCCGGCGGTACTTTGGCAACCGACGATTCCACCAACCACGGCACAACCCACGGTAGCGGCCAGCAGATTCAAGCGGATGCGATTCGTCATTGGAATTCGTGCGAGTTGAAGTGGTGTGAAGGAAAGGGAGACAGCAACCCCGGTGAACCGAACTAGTTGGAGTTCGGCGGCGGAAGGCGCGTGACCGACGCGGCGGGCCGCTGGTAGCTGGCGGGCTCCGCGTCCCGGTAGCGGACTTGGGTTTGGATCGGCGAACCATCCGGTCCATTGACCTCAACGGTATCGCTCGAAGACTCCACGTTATTTTGCATCAGTGGTCCGTCGACTGCCGGCGTTGGGGCATACTCAGTTGGGGCGTACTCACTCTCGATCTGCGTGGGTGCCGGCGCGGGGGTATACTCACCGTTGAACTGCGTGGATGCTGGCGTCGGCGTCAACTCGCCTTCCATCGGAATGTGCGTCGGGTAGACGCTCTCGGAGTCGCTTTCGGTCCATTCATCGCAGCGACTACGCAGACCGGCTGGTCCGTGCAAACTTACCACGTCGCACAAGACCCAGCTCATGCGAGATGACTCAACTTGCTTGATCATTTCGGCATCCTGCTCGGTACGAATGACTCGAGGCGTCAGAATGATCAACAGTTCGCTACGCTGTTCGGTGACCGCGTCGTAGCGGAATAGATCGCCCAGCAGCGGAATCTCAGCGAGGATCGGCACGCGACGATGGACATCGAACGTTTCTTTGGCCAATAAACCACTGAGGACAATGGTCTGTCCCGAAGCCGCTGCGACGGTTGAGTAGGCCGTGATTTGATCGATCCGTGGCGCGGACCACGCTGCCATCCAGGCCCGTGAAAATTGGAATGCCTTCGGCTTCGGAGCCAACTTTCGATTTCTCCGCCTGGATTTCCATAACCACCATGCCGTCGGGGCTCACGCGTGGACGCACCTGCAAGATGATGCCGACATTCTCGTACACGACCGAGTTTTGTTGGCCGAACTGGGTGATGTTGGTGCTTTGCACACGAGGCACCCGCTGGCCGACCTGAATAATGGCCTCTTGGTTGTCGAGTGCCGTAACCTGCGGTCGACTGAGTACCTCCAGTCGGCGGCTCTCCTGTAATGCACGCAACAGTGCGCTCACGCTATTGCTACTGGCGGAAAACACGAAGCCACCGAATCCCAATTCGGGGTTGATGCGGTTCAAGGCAAAGTTAGAAAGTCCTTGTGCCGCAACATTGCCTGCATTAGCGAGGGCACTGTCGCTGGCGTTGTTGCCCAGGTTCTGATTGTTGAAGTTGAAGCCTGGCACCAGCGGTGCATTCACAATCGTCTCCTGCTCCGTGGTCACCGTCGCGCCACCCGCCGTCTGATTGGTAGTCGTCGTATTGATAGTTTGGAAGTTCGACACGTCGAGTACCGAACGATCAAACAACAGGGAGTCTTGCAAGCCGAGCTCAACACCGAATTCATCGGTATCGTTAAGCCTCACTTCCGCAATCAGCACTTGAATCATGACCATCGCCGGGCGCTCGTCGAGTTCATCCACCAGGGCCGCAATCTCCTCGAAGTATCGTGGCGTCGCGCTTACGATGAGGCTGTTGCTTACCAGCTCGGGGACGATTACCACCTCCCGTTCGATCTGCTCGAATGGGCTGATCGCCAGATCGGCGGCCGCCTCGGCTTCGCGTTCCGTCTGCAGCCACTCGTTTAGAGCTGCTGCCACATCCTCGGCAGGCGAATTCTTCAGGCGGTAGACTTCCGTCTTTCGCTGACGGATATCACTCGCATCGAGTTGCAAGAGGATAGCGTAGACCACGGCCAAGTCGGCCTGGCTACCAGCCGCGATGATGCTGTTGGTTCGTTCGTCGACCGAGAATTGCAGCCTCACGAGCGAGCTCTCGCCTGCTCCGAGCGCAGGGCCATCGCCCCCTTCGTCGCCGGTGCCGAAAAGCTCGTTCAGCATGGCGGCCAGACTCACCGCATCGCCATTGACGATGGTAAACACTTTGATCTCGGCCTCGGCATCAGGCACGCGGTCGAGTTGTTCGATGAGCGCGGCAATCAGGTCCATGCTTTCGCTGGGGGCCGTTACCAATAGGCTATTGGCCTGGGAATCGGCACCAATACGGATGTTGGCCAACACGCCCGACTCCAGCCGGCGCTGATTTTCAGGATCGATCGTTACGAATCGAAGCGCGGAGACTCGCGCCGAGGTGGCCGAGCCACCATCCTGGGTATCTCCCTCGTCGCGGGCCAGCACAGCGGTCCGCAACACATCGGCGAGCTCCGTGGCGAGTGTGTTCTTGAGTGAAAAGACGCGAACCTCATCGATAGCGACGCCTCGGTCGATATCAATCCGCTTTACCAGTGCGGCAATTTCGGCAAGGTCGCGAGGACCCGCATTTACCAGTAGCGAATTGGTGCGAAAGTCGGCTACCACTAGCGCCTGGGGGGCTAACGCCGTGGTGGGGGCATCGCCATCGCCCTGGTCTTGCTCCGTCAGGAAGGCGTCGATAATTTGTTTCGCGTCACCGGCCACAGCATGCTGCAGCGGGAATACCTCGAACCGGGTAGTGGGCTCAACGGGAACATCGATTCGCTTCACCAAGTCGATGGCCGTCTGCACATTTTCAGGGCGCCCCACGAGTAGCAGCGAGTTGGGTTTCCCCAGGGCGGTAATGCTCAGGCTACCCGTTCTGGGGCCTAATACCTGTGCATAAACGCGTTCGAGTAGTTGAGCCATTGCCCCACTTTCGACGTGGTTCAACGGCAGGACTTCAATGGAGGGAACCGTCTCAGCGCTAACCTGTTCGATGCGGTTAATGATGGACATCACGCGTTCTACGTCGCGTTTGTTGCCGCGGATAAGAATGATATCGAGACCTTCGACAAACTGCACCTGCACGGGGCCAAGCAAGGCACCTTCCGACGAGTCGCCTTGCGGATCGTCATCGCCTGCGGTGAAGGGAACCGCGGCAACGGTTTCTTCATCGTCGGCAGCAGCGGGGGCCGTGGAATCGCCTTGGAATAAATCGTCCTGCTTCACATTGCCTTGTGGCTGGAAAAATCTGCTCGCCAGTCGATCCGTGCGAACATTCGCGGCCGGCTGGGAGGAACTGGCCTGCACTACTTTCAGTGCCTGGCGAATCTGGGCATCGGTATCGGGCTTGGTGGCCACCACTTGGGTGACTCCGCTGCCGCTGGCAGGCTTGTCCATCGCCTTGAGTACGCTCGTCCAAGACTGGACCTGCTGGGCATCGCCGGAGAGCACGATGTCGCCAGAATTCACTGCCGCGTCGATCATGACCCCGGCACCTGGGACCATTTCGGCGCGAAAAGCCAGACGATCGCCGGCGCCGCCCGTTGTCGCCGGCAGTGGTCGGGAGAGAAGTCGCTCAAGACGGCGATGGAGTTGTCCGCCCGTTGTGCTGCTGAGCGATAACTGTACTGTTGCCCCACCACCCTGGGGCACGATGCCCGACACGGGAGTCGGCAGTCGCTGTGGACTTGCAGCAGCATGCGTGCTGCCCGCTGCTGGTGTCGCAGGCGAATTGAGTGTCTGAAGTTGCGACGACACGAAGTTGTGCAGTCGTTGCGGGCCCATCACCAGAATCTGGCTCGCACGGTCGTCGAAAGCAACACGACTACCAGCAGGCGCGGAGAACGCGCCCGCCCATTTGGCCGCTTCGGCCCGACGATTGGCGGAAATGGGATAAGCTCGCAAGAAGTGATCGATCGCTTCCTTGGTTTCTGGCGGCAGTTGGGGACGGTCGATATTGCTCAACAGTTGCGCCACAGCAGCAAGCTGCTCCGGCGCGGCCTGCACTAAGAGTCGATTTGCATCGCGATCGGCAAACACGACACTGCGACCGTCGCTGCCTAATAGCCGCCGCACTTCTTCCGAAGCAGTTTGCAGCGCGACATGCCGTAACTCGAACGCACGCTGGTCCATGGCGACTTGCTCCGCAAAAGCGATTTGCCCGGGAGCGATGAGCGTCAGTGTAAGCGTGAGGGCGGCCCAACGAGGCCAAGCACTACAACATCTGAACATGTTCGACCCGTCCATGTGCCAACTGCTTGTGTTTTCAGGTAGCGAAGCGCTGCTCGAGTGCACCATCTCTCAACGACTGCTAGCGAGACAGCGCACATCGAGGCGTACGATCCACCGAATCGTTACTACCCGCTTAATCGGTACAATTTGCCAGCCGAGGCCAGCCTATTTGCCAACCCGCACGCAAAGTATTAAAGAAATCGGCACTTATCCGGCGCATGTGGCAGATGTGTTCGTCGGACGCAAGAATGCTAGCTGCCGGCTGAAGTGGTGGTCAGCTTCTTGCCGTCGGATAGCTTGTCGCCAACCCGCAATGCTATCACGCCGGCGTCCGTCTCGATAAGCAGTTCCTTCTCGTAAACGTCGAGCACCGTGCCTTCGAATTGGCCGACCTTTACATCGTCTCCCTTTCGCAGGTAGAGCCGCTCACCCAAGGTGTGAATAGTAACCCACGCCTGGTAGTCGTTGCCGACGCTCACTACGCCCGTCAGATTCGCGTGCTTGGCGTGGTCGAACTTCGGCTCTTCCACGGGCTTTGGTCGCGGGCGTGCCACTACCTTAGGACGTGGCGGAGGTGGCGGTTCGTACGCCACGAACGGGTTCCGCGCGGCGATTCGCTCGACGTACTGGTCCGCCGAATCGAGGGCCAGGCGATCGCTTGCCCCCTCGGCAAGTCCATCCTGCCGCTCTGTGCCGGTCACCACTAAGGCCTCGACGTTGAGCGTTACCCGCAATCGGTCGCCGTCGCCCTGAGGTGCGAGGCGGAGGCTGCCGATCTTGTGCATTTGGTCGCTGCGGTAGAAGGTGTCCAAGAAGCGAACGAGCCCTGCTAACTTACCAGATGCTTCCACTTCGTAGCCGAGCGCCTGGTAGGCGGTACTCTGCTGCCCCGTAGGACGAGGGCTTACATCCGCGACGACCAAACCGGCTAATTGCAGTTGCTCGACGAGCCAGGCGCGGTATTCCGACTGCGCTACCGCCAGATTCGCAGGCAGCGACTTCTCTCGCCATGCTCGTAGTTTCTTTACGGCGGCACGAGCCTTTTGCTGCTCCAGCAGGCTGGTCTGCAAGTCGGCGGCAGCACTCGACCGCCTCGCGGCGGCTGACTCTTTCCAGGAAGAGTAGTTCTGCCAAACCCAGCTACCACCCCACAGCAATACCATCAGCCCTACGGCGGCGGCAAGTGTTTTCTCGCGTTGGCTCATCGTCGGTCCTTACTGTCTGGAGTGACGACAATTTCGCCTTGAAAGGTCCACACGTAGGGCGCGTCTTGTGAGTCGTTGATCATCGACTTGGGATTCACTTGACGACCTGGACCGCGCAGTTGGTTCTCCATGTCTTCTAGTACGGCATCGTCTCGTACGCCTCCGGCGAGTTCCACCGTGCCGCCAACGCCACGCTTGCCGGCCGCCTTTTTCGTTACGAGGGACGATAATCTCACATCGCGATCGGGTTGAAATGCCTCGTGGTTATCCAGCGGCTCGGGCCGGAGCGTCAGGGTAATGCGGTCAATTTCGTCGAGCCAGTTCACGTCCGTTGCCAGCCATTGTTCAACGTCTTGCGACTCGCGTACTTCTTTCGATAGCTTCTCGATATCGGCATCAATGGTCTCCCGCTCCCCGATGTCGGCAGCAGCGTCTTTTTCCACCGAGGCGACAATGCTGTACGACATCCACCCTCCGCCAAGCAGCGTAATCGCCGCAAGACTCGCGGCAAGTGCATAGGTTGTCTTCGGCGTTTTCTTTTCAGTTGGCTTGCGGGGGGCGAGAAAGTCGATCGGTAAACTACGGTTGGCGAGGGCGACGCCCGTACCCACCATGCCGGCCAGCGCTGCCGATCCGTCCGGCCATGTGGTATCGCTCGATACCAGCTTTGCTAGTTCCACTTGCGTAACTCGACGTGAGAGCTCTCGACTACACTCCTCCGCGACGCGGTTGTCCGCCTCGTCGCCCACGATCCATGTAATCGATTCCACGTCGTGCGCGCCGAACTCGCTACTAAAGGCTGCGATCGTCCGGCGCATCTCTCTTGCCGCCGTGCTGGCAACGGCGTCGGTGTCAACATTGGCTGGCAGCGGAACCGTACGTACTACCGCCGCATTGCCATCCTGCGTGCCAATCAAGTCCAACGCGTCGCCACGCCGCACCACGATCAAACCGATGCCCTCTTGGGGATGATTGCCGACGACTTTGGCGAGTGCCGCAACGCCGCAGCCCCGCATGGTGATCGACTCCGGCGTAAGCTGAAGCTTGCTGGCGACTTCGCGTGCGCTCGCCAGCGTACTCGCTGCCACTCGTGCGGCAAGCACACTGGTTGGGCCTGCCGCCATTGATTCGAAGGGCAAATAGTCAATGACCGCCGCTTCGTCGACCGTGGGGAAATCGGTTCCCGCACGCAAGCGGACCAAGTCGGGCAACTCGTTGGCTGGTACCGGTGGCACGCGAAGCAATCGGCTTTGTACGTCCCGGCCACCAAGTACGAACACGGTTCGCGCTTTGCCGTGATGCGCATCGGCTAGCAGCGGCTTTAAGGTGCTGGCAATCGACGATGGCGAGGCTTCGCCCTCGATGGGTGCGGATGCGAAGTGGTGCACCCGCAGCGAACCACCACTCGTGGAACCGGTAAGCAACCGAGCCTGCTGGTCGTCCCAATCAATAAGTAACAATTCCGACATAAATCTCCCTTCGCGACTAAAGCTGCTCGCTTCATTCTATTCACTAGCCCGGCAGACCGCGAACGATTGTGGCTATTCGGTAAATCCGAGTTGCTCGACGCTAAACCCGGCCCCCAGCGGGGAAAGGTCGCGGATGGCGGTAATTTGCGGCGAGCTACCCGTGTTGTCGACAATGGCTTCCAGCCGCGTATATGGGCCATCCGCCTCGTAATAGCCCACAACCTGGGCCCGAAAGATGTCGCCGCCGCAGGTGACGAGCGGCATGAGTCGCTTCATTTCTTCGAGTGTTACGACGCCTGTAGTTAGCAGCCACGTCTCGTAGAGTTGCTCTGGTCGGTCGACCGCTGGTTCCAACGACCGATTGGCGAGGATTTGCTCCACCGCCTCGGGGGGCAATGCGTCGGGCATGGCCATGCTGATGCCGTCGAGCAGTACCCGCGGGGCCTGATTGATATTCAATCGCCCCGGAATCACGGCTTGCCCTCCGGCGGTGCAGTTCTCCATCAGGATCGGCAAGAACGCCCCCATCGATCCGGGATCGTCGGGAAACGCAATATCAACCACGGTTCGCTGGGTCTTCCCCTTCTCGACGACCCGCGTTTTCACACCAATCACGTCAAGCACCGACTCGATCGGTACCGAGCCATTCTGCTCGTAATCGAAGTCTACTGAACTTGCCACTTTGGTTTCTTCCGTTGCCCCAGCGGCCTGCCCATCGTTGCCAGAATCAGCATCCTCGTCGTACGGTCCTCCCTGGCGAAAGGCAACAATGAAGCTGGCCTGCTCCTCATCCAGGATGGCACTAAGGTCTTGTTGCAGCGCTTCGAGGTCGTCGGAGTTGAGATCGATCTTCGAAGTGCCGTCCGCGCGAAGGTTCTTCTCGCCGCTCCGCAAGGAGAGATAAGCCGCCCAGCCACGATTCATGCTGCCAGTGCTGTTGTCGACACTGTCCAGCGCGTAGAGTTGCGCCTCGGTAGCGTCGATCTGAAAGTTCTTGTTGCGATCGAAGCCATATAGCAACTCTGGCGTCGCGTCGCGGACCAGCAGCAATTGATCGATGCTCTCCAGCGGCCCATTTTGCGGTTCGTAGGGTGGGCTCAGGCCGGAGTAGTAGTCGCGTTCGGCGCCAAACTCACGGGGCTCGTCGTCTTCGTCAACCCAGTCAAGAATCGCATCGGCGATCGACTCGGTCATGCCAGGTAGAGACATCAGCAACCGCCGACCGAGCGCCGCATCCGGATCCCGCGCATCCGCGACCAGGATCGTGTTCAGGTTCAAACGAGACGACTCGTCTTCCAGCCCATAGCGGATACCAGCGTACTCCCCGTAGGAATCGATTGCCGGGGATACGATGGAGAACCGGCAACGCAGGGCAGGCTGCGTGGCGTACTGCCCTTCGGCATCGGTCATTCCTGCTTGCATGCCGACAGGATTATTCGCCAAGCCCCCTTCGGAGGCGACGAACGCTTCGTCCTGAGTCAGCAAATAGCGGAGGTATTCGATGCCCGACTCCGCCGCCAGATTGGTTTGCAGTTGCCGCTGCCCTACGCCCGCCGACTTATATTCTGCGAACGACCAATCGTAGTACGCCACGCAAGTAATCGTGAGCATCACCACCACAATCAGCACGGTGAGTAGCACGCTACCCCGCGGCGAACGGGTCCACTTACCGATGCAAGGCTTCATCGGTCGCCTCCCGCCGTGCTACCAGAGTCGGTGGAAGTCGACTCGTCGGTACTCGTGGCGGTCGCCGTGTTGGCAGCCGCAGCGTTCCACGTGCCGGGCAAGGCGATCGTGACCACGTAAGGTCGCGACTCGACTTGCCGAGCAGCTGGGTCTTCGTCGTTTTCGTCTTCGACCAACCACAAGCGGAGCTCGATTGCCGTCGGCATTTGGCCTTCAAGTAGCTGGCTATCCCATGTTTCCAAGAGTCGCGCACCGTCAAAGTAGCGAAACTCCAACTGCGCCACCTCGGGCGCCACCAGTTGCGGCGTGCCCACCAGCGAGGCGGCGTTACCCGCTTGGTTGGCCCAGTTCAGCAGGTCGCGACTGACCTCTTGCCGAACGAGGCCGGTAGTAAGCTGCCCGCCACGTGTCGACGAAGTGGAACCCAGCGAGGCGGCACCTGGCTCCAACGCATACCTGACGGTCGTGATGCCCGACGTGGCCGTTGGAGCAACAATCGTTCCATCGGCATCGACTTCGTACTGCGAATGCTCTCGCAACACGTCGATCTGCAGCTCCTGCAACGTGCCATAGACGCCCAACGGTTGTCGCAGGGAAATGGCGGCGCTACTCATTTCGGCAGTGGAGGACGATGTGCCACTCGACGGATCACCGCTAGCACGATCGCCGCCCCCGCCACCTCCACCTGCTGATATTTCGTCGATGGAGTCGACGTCGAAACCGGCACTTGCTTCAGCTAATTCCATAGCGGACGACGTATCTTGCGGGTCGTAGATCACCGCGCGATGAACATCGCTCCGGATCAGCGACACGATGCCGTCGATCAGGCGCGCTCGTTCCACGTTGGCACGGCTTCCAACCGCCCGCGACACGCCCAGCCCCAGCGCGGAAGCCAACAGCGCAAGCAGCACGGCCGACAACGCCAGCGCAAGGATCAACTCAATGAGCGTGAAGCCGCGGTGATGGCGGGGAGCTTCTAACATGCTTAATTCGTGGTAGCCGCCGCGGCGGCCACGGCGTATTCTGGATTCTGGAACCAACGCACCAATTCGCACGACGGTCGCTCCCGGGCATCGATTTCCCGGCCCACTAACACCCTCACTTGGAGTAGTTCTTCGACGTTGGTTGGCTCAACGATGATTTGCACTTCCCAATCACCGAGTGCCTCCGTGTCGCCCATTGGCATTGGTCCCGCGTCTGCGATTTCGATCACGCCACATTTGATTTGATCTACGATCCCCTGGGCCACGATGCGGGCTTCCAGCCCGTCGGCAGCTTGCGAGGCGTTGCTAAACGCGGAGCGAACCACTTCGCCAATTCCCGCGAGCGACAGTGCCAAAATGGCAATCGCCAATATCACTTCGAGTAAGGTAAAACCCGAACGGGTGCCAGAACTCCGCGCATGCATGTCGCTTCTCATCAACGCACCTCGCGAATCGACGGTACGTCAGACGACTCGGCTGTGCAGGTGATTCCACGCAACGCAAGTTGAACCTGACGGCCTGTGTTCGATTCGAG
This sequence comes from Lacipirellulaceae bacterium, assembly GCA_963753855.1. Lineage (GTDB taxonomy): Bacteria > Planctomycetota > Planctomycetia > Pirellulales > Lacipirellulaceae > Aeoliella. Next base: position 34,835 of record CAVWDV010000002.1, read on the forward strand.
CACGAGTCGTGCATCGTACGATGTGCCATCGGGGCTGAAAACGATCGGTGCCGACCACTGACCTTCCGTGACCGGCGGCGTTTGAACGGCCTGCGTCGCCATGGTAGAAGGCTGGGCCTCAACGAGTTGGAACACCACGCCCTCGGGCAGCTGATTAGCACCGCCGCTTTCGGCCTGCTGGCCCTCGTCAGGTACAATCAAATCGTTGCAGGAAGAAAGGCGAAAATCGCGGCCGCCGATCAAACAAGTAAATGCCAAACGCTGCCCACTCGAGACCGACTGCAACCGGGCTTCGCTCCAAGCCGTGCGCACCTGCTCAACGCCCTTACGGACCTTCGACTGAAGGAGCGAGCCTTCGAGCGCGGCAGCCGTGAATCCCGCGATCACGACCAATAGCGTAAGTACAAGAAGCAGTTCGACCAGCGTAAAGCCGATTCGGGTTGGACGCGGAAAGGTCATGGGGCATTACCCCAATTCACGAAGTCGCGAGCGACCGCCTGCGGCTTCGCTACGTGTCGTTGACCGGCGACCATTAATTCAACTTTCCCAATTACCGATGTCGTCGTCCGTGCCATCCTGACCGTCGGGACCAAGCGACCAGAGGTCGTAGCTCTCCGAATTCTTTTTCCCAGGTACGGCGAGACGGTAGGCATTTCCCCAAGGGTCTTCGTTTACTTCGGAGCCTTTTAGGTAGGGTCCACCCCAATCGGTGGCGTCGTCGCCCGAGGGTGCTTTGAGCAACTCGTCGAGACTACTGGGGTAGTTGCGCATGTCGAACTCGTAGCGGTCGACTCCGCCAGACAGGATGCCAATTTCGCCACGAGCTGCATCGCGGTACGCTTTCTGCCGGGTGCCGCCGAAGAATGCGACCGTCATCGAGCCGAGTACCACCAGAATGGCGAGCACCAGCAGCAACTCGATGAGTGTGAAACCTTGCCTCGGGGCACCAATTCGATTCCGTTGACGTGACATATCGTACGATCTCCTCTTTCTAACTTTCGAAGGCGGGCTGCTCGCCAGGGAGCAGGGTGGGGGAGGGTTTGGGGGAGGGAAAACCAAAGCCGCACGCTTATGGGCGAGCCTTGGCTCCTAAGGAATAAATCGTCGCCTTTGTTAAACATTCTAACTACGTTGACGGCCGACCCGTTGCTGGTCCTGAACGTTTTGCCATGTTACTACACGGTGCTACCCATTTTAATAACTGGAAGCAACAAGGCCATAACCACAATCAGCACGATGATCGCTAGCACCACAAGCAATAAAGGCTCTAGCAGACGGACGGTCAGGTCGAGTTTGCGCCACGTCTGTCTTTCGAGCGTGTCGGCGATTTGAGTCAGCACCGTTTCCAGGCTGTTGGACTGTTCGGCAACAGCAATCATTTCTACGACGTTTTTTGGGAAGTGACCACTCTCCCCGAGGGGCTGCGCTAGACTCTCGCCTGCTTCAATGTTTTCCGAAGCGCGCTCCACAGCTTCCATCAATACTCGGTTTCCGGTCGAGTCGGCTGAGATCTCCAGCGACCGCACGATTGGCACACCCCCATGCAGCAGGGTGCCAAGCACGCGGCAAAACCGCGCGACAGCCAAACTAAGGTAAATGTCGCCAGCCATGGGTGCTTTTAGGCGGAAATGATCGAGCGAACGACGGCCTTCGGGCGTTCTGAAGTAACGCTGCAACAAGAAGAACAAACCAACCAGCGCCGCCGCGACGAAAATGCCATACGACTGCAAGAAGGTGCTTACAGCCAAGAGGCCCGTCGTGACCATGGGTAACTCGCCTTGCCGCTCGAGGTTGGCAAATAAGTCCTTGAAGTTGGGCACCACAAAGACCATCAGGCCGGTAACGATCGCCGTACCAATCACCATGAGCATCACGGGATAGGCGAGCGCACCAATCACGCGGCTTTTCAATTCGCCTTGCTGTTCGGTAAAGGCCGCAACGCGTTCGAGCGCATCTTCCAGAAAGCCGCCTTCACCACCTGCGCGGATGATGCTGACCGATAGTTCGTCGAACGCCTTCGGGTTGTGGGCCATTGCATCGGCCAGCGTCGCCCCGTCCTCTACGCGACTCCGCACATCGTTGAGCACCGCCCTCAGCTTGGGCTGCGACGTTTGCTCGCCAATCACCTGCAACGAGCGGAGCAGGGGCACGCCACTGCGCAACAATGCGGCAAGCTGCGAGTAGACGGGCGCCACAATTCGCGACGGCACCTTGATCGCTTCGCCACCGGCCGCCGTCGCAACAGCCTTTTTGTCTGCCGACACCTTCACGGGAAACAAGTCGCGACCGGCAAGCTGTGCCAACGCCTCGCGCTCGCTCCCGGCTACCAACGTGCCTTCCACACGTTGGCCGGTTAAACTTCGGGCGATGTAGGCAAAGTCGGGCATGGGGGAAAACGCGTGACGCAAGTGAATGGCTGTGGGAGTCCAGGCTTGTTTCAGCGATACGAGCGGGAGCTTATCGGCAAAGTTCGATTGACGGTGAACAGTTATGCGGGAATGAATGGCCGCTCAGGCATGTCAAACGGATGGTTCCTATCCAGTTCAAGCGTTATGTTTCATCTGGATTTCGGTATTCGCTACACGACGTCTCCCTTGGTAACTCGCAACACTTCGTCCACGGTGGTAATGCCGGCAATCGCCTTCGACCAGGCGTCCTGGCGGAGCGTCAACATGCCATCTTTGAGGGCCGCCTGACGAATATCCCAGCTACTTGCCCGGTCATGCGCCAGTTGTCGCACGGAGTCGGTCGTGGTGCATAACTCAAAGATACCTTGGCGACCGGCGAAGCCGATCTCGCGGCACTTGCGGCAGCCAGTGGGTTGATACAACTGACCGCCCACCTCTTCCAGTTCGTCCCACGGAAAGTCCTTAGGCAAGTCGTCCTGTTGCGGGCGATACGGCTTTTTGCACTCCTGGCAGAGGCGGCGAACCAGCCGCTGGGCCATCACCGCTTCGATGGTACTGGCTACCAGGAACGGTTCGATGCCCATATCCACTAGGCGCGTGTACGCACTGGGGGCGTCGTTCGTGTGCAGCGTGCTAAACACCAAGTGACCGGTCAATGCCGCCTGGATGGCGTTCTCGGCGGTCTCGTGATCGCGAATCTCACCCACCAGCACCACGTCCGGGTCGTGCCGCAGGATCGACCGCAACGACTGCGCGAAGGTCAGGCCGATCTTGGGATGCACCTGGATTTGGTTAATGCCTTCGAGTTGATACTCCACAGGGTCTTCGGTGGTGATGATTTTCGTGTCTTCACTCTTGATCTCCAGCAGCGAACTGTAAAGCGTGGTGGTTTTCCCCGAACCTGTCGGGCCCGTTACAAGGACAATCCCATGCGGCATGCGAATGAATTGGCCAAACTTCTGGTGCATTTGGGTGCCCATGCCCAGCTTCGTGAGCGAGAACTCCATCGAACCTTTGTCTAGCAGACGCATGACGATACCTTCGCCATGAATCATGGGAATCACACTTACGCGGACATCCACCTCGCGGCCCGAAACGCGAAGCTTAATCCGCCCGTCTTGTGGCAACCGCTTTTCAGCGATGTTCAACCGGGCCATGATCTTCAGCCGGCTCACGATCGCAGCATGAAAATGATTGATCTCGGGCGGAACGGGCTGGGCATGCAGAATGCCGTCGATGCGATAACGAATCTTGATTCCCGATCCTTGCGACTCAATGTGGACGTCGCTCGCCCGAGTCTCAACGGCCTCCAGGAGAATTTCGTTCACCAGGCGAACGACCGAGGCCTCTTGAGCCTCTTCTGCTAGTTCCGCATCTTCGGCATTGATTTCTTCGAGTAGCTGAATTTCGTCGTGACGCGCCGCAAGCAGACCTTCCACCGTCTCGCTGCCCACGCCGAGATTATTCTTGATTAGCTCCGTGATCTGTCGTCGCTCAGCGAGTACCGGTTCGATGTGCTTACCGGTGTGGTTCGCGAGTTCGTCGAGGGCATACAGATCGAAGGGATTGCTGGTGGCGACCACAATCGACCCATTTTCCCGCCGGACGGGGAAGACGTCGTACCGGTGGATGAGCCGTTGCGGGCACTCCGTCAGTAGACTCAGATCGACGTCGGCGTGCTCGAGGTCGATGAAATCCACCCCAATCGCCTCGCCGAGAGCCGCAAGCACCTGATCTTCCTCTACCCAGCCGCGATCTACGGCGACAACTTCCAATCGTCCGGGGCCACCGTTCAGCGACTCCTGCAGCTGCGCTACCTGTTCGGCAGTCAGAAGTCCACGTTTGACGAGTAGCGCACCGGTATCCAAGCGTGAATGCCCCGTTGCAAGAGGAAGGGAAAAAATAGGGTGGGAGTCGCCAAAACGACGAATCGCTGTCGAATGGCAACCAATTTACGGGGATGGTTGGGGGCTAACGCGTCGGCGAAATTCGCCCCAAACCACCCATTTTAACTCTATTGTGTGTGCGAGTCACCCAGTCGCCGCAAGAGCTTACTGCAACGGGACTTCCGCCGATGATTCCGCGACGCCAACTACTCAGCGCTGGGTCGGCCCCGACCTCCACGGGTGCCACCGCCACCGCGGCGACCGCCAAAGCCGCGTTCTTGCATTTCGAAATCAGTGCCGAGCATCGACTCGATTTTCGACCGCTGCTCGGCCGTCAGTAAGCTCATGAGTTCGTCCTGGGCGTCCTTTCGCAGCTCCGCGATCTTTTGCTGCATTTCTGCCTGCAATTCTTGGGCTTTCGCCACCATTTGCTCGCGCTGCTCATCGGTAATTCCCAGTTCCTCCGCCAAATCGCCGCGCAAGGCCCCCGAGAGGCCATCGCGGCGAACTTGCTGCTGCAGGTTAATCTCCTTCAGTCGAGCAACCTGATGCGGCAGCAGCACGTCTTGCAAACGCCCTTCGGCTTCGGCCTGCAGGTCTTGCATATCTTCGCGAATGGTGGCGAACCGCGCGCGGCGCTCGTCCTCCGGTAAGTCGCGCATGCCTTCGAACATCGACCGCATCTGGTCACGCATCTCGTCGCCCATCGCACGCAGGTCGGCCTGCTGATCCTCGCTGATTTCCAGTTCCTCACGGACCTCGTCGGACATCAACAAGCCAGCCATGCCACCGCCGCCGCGGCCGCCAAATCCCCCCCGCCCGCCGGGCTGGGCAATCGCGGGAGCACACGACAAAGCAATAACAAGGGCAACCACAGAACCACGTAGACAATTAACGGCAGTCATGAATCGGGTCTCCTGATTGAGAATTCTATTTCCAAGCGGCGCCGACCCGTTGTTGGTCGGCCTATGTTGCTGTTTTGGCCGCCGATCAACGCACCCTTAAGCCTCGCTGATGGGGTCGGTATTAGAATGTAACCCCAAGCGGCGCAACTGGTTTCGTAGATTTAGGTGGCCTCCATGGGCTTCTGGGCCACCTTGTAGTGTATCAATGACCTTGCCGGAGTGGCACCATCGGCATAAGTTTTTATCTTGCAAGGGCTTATCACCGCGCCGTTGCTTAACGCCCACCATCGTGGTGACGTTGTCCCCAAGCGGTGCACGAACGTTCGGTAGGCCGCGGAAAGATCCATTGAACGCGGCATTTGGCTGTCCACTGGCATGGCCCCATTCGCCGGTGGCGCAGCGGGTGGCCTACCGCAGTCCCTGTTTCATCAAGTAACGCCCATGAAAGACAAACCAACGATTGCCCGCGATTGGCTGCCCCGCTACACGGGAATGCCGCTCAGCGAATTTGGCGACTACGTATTGCTCACCAACTTTCGCGAATACGTCCACCGCTTTGCCGATCGGTTCCATTGCACGCTGTACGGTGAGGACCGGCCGATGCAGGCGTCGACCAACTCGGCCGGGCTATCGATCGTGAACTTCGGTATCGGATCGCCCAATGCCGCCACGATCATGGACCTGCTGACCGCCTACGTACCGAAAGGCGTGCTGTTCTTGGGCAAGTGCGGAGGCCTGAAAGAATCGACAGAAATCGGGCATTTTATCCTGCCGATCGGTGCCATCCGGGGCGAGGGCACCTCGAACGACTACCTGCCTGCGCTGGTACCGGCGTTACCCTCGTTCAAGTTGCACAAGTACGTATCGCAGAAGCTCGTCGACCATGGCCTCGAGTATCGCACCGGCGTCGTGCATACCACCAACCGCCGAGTGTGGGAGCATGACGAGGAATTCAAGCAGCAGCTGCGGGAATACTCGACGATCGCCATCGATATGGAAACGGCCACGATTTTCGCGGTCGGCCACCGTAACCACATCGCACGCGGCGCACTGCTGCTGGTCTCGGACAAGCCGATGACGCCCGAGGGAGTGAAAACGTCCAAGAGCGATGCCGCGGTTACCCGCGACTGGTCGAGCGTGCACCTTGATATCGGTATCGAGTCGCTGACCGATATCGATGAAAAAGGCGAGACAATCAAACACTTTACGTACTGAGCACTCCCTGCCCGACATCGGGTTCCTGCGCTTAACGCTGCGTCCTTGTGCGCAAAAACGAAAAGCGTGAAGTTTTGAACAAACTTTGCCATTAGTCCTATGCAGGCTGAAGATCGGGGTTAGGATAATTGCAAGCGTTCCATGCAGGAAACGCGCGGGTTGCGTTTCATCCGCGACGACAGGCATCTTTGTGTTTTTTGGGCAGTGGAAGCTGCCGGATAGGAGAATGGTCTAATGAGAATCTTGAGTGCATGCCTCGTGGCATCGTTTGCCGTAGTGATTGGTGCTTCAGCGAATGCTGCGTTGATGATTACCGAAGTGGTTGACGCCACACTACCCGGTGGGCAGCCAAAGTTCGTCGAAATTAAGAACGTCGGGTCGGCGACTGTCGACCTCAGCACGCATAGTTTCGGCAATTTTAGCAACGGCTCAACGAACCTGGGTGGTGGCTCGGCTAGCGTGCTTGCTGGCTCGCTTGCCCCCGCCGGAGTATATGTCATTTCCTACGAAGTGGTGCCTGAGTCGCCGGCTGTTTCCGTCTTCGAAGACACCTACGGATTCGCTCCTGACTTCTTCATGGGTGGCGGATTTACCAATGGCGACGACGCCTACGCGCTCTATCTTGGTGCTGCGACCGGCGACGGTACAGACGCCACGTTGGTTGACACTTACGGAGTGATCGGCGTGGACGGCACCGGTGAGGTTTGGGAATACACCGACGGTTACTCCTTCCGCAACCCAGACATCATGAGTCCCAACACTACATTCACCGCTAGCGAGTGGACGTTCGGTGGTGCAAATTCACTCGAAACAGGCGACGATGTCGAAGAGTTGGAGTTGATTTTGGAGCTTACTAACCCCGGCACGCACAACATGGTGCCCGAGCCAAGCAGCGTTGTGCTGGTGCTGATGAGCGTTTCCGGCGCCGCAGCGGTTGGCATGCGTCGACGTCTGGGCTAATTCGCGGAAGCGAAAACTCCATGGCCACTGGCAGCGTGGCTTTGGAGCGTGAAGGTAGAGCTATGGGGGCCACGCTACGCTAGAATCGCGTAGTGTGGCCCTTCCTACACTGCGTCAGTCAACTACTGATTGCCCACGTATTTCGGATGGGCAGCCATTTTACAAGAATATGCCCCCACTGGTTGGAATGAGGAGAAACCTTCTGTGTTAGCTACAATTCAAATTCGCCGTAATGAATCGGTGTACCGAGTACCATTCGTGTGCTTCGCGTTGCTCGGCAGTTTGCTGCTAGCCGTGGCACCTATTGCCCAAGCAGGCGTTGGGGATGAGCCAACGCTGCGGCTTCTGGAACTCATGTACAACTCCGTCGATACCGACGGCACCTGGGAGTGGCTTGAGGTCGAGAATATCAGCGGATCGGACATCGACTTTTCCGTGACTCCTTATGTGCTCGACGATAATGGTGGCGGCAATCGTACGGGCCCCAATATCACCGCAGGCATGATTCCAGCCGGCGGGAAAGCGGTTATCGTCGACACGTTCGACTTCGAAGAGAACGATGCGGATGCTCGTTTCGCCAAGGCTTGGGGACCAGATATTAATTTGATTCGCTCGGGATTCTTTCCCGGCTTCAACAATGATGGCGACACGGTTGCGATTTGGGACAACTTCAGCAAGTACGGCAACCGTGACTTTAGTACGGCAATTTTTGCATTGGACTACACCAACATTGCAAACAACGCTCAAGATGGTGCGCCCACGATCTTTTACACCGGCAACGGCGACAATAGTGATGTAAACAACTGGCAAGAGAGCGTGTTGGGACAGAATGGCGCTTATGCGAGCCGTGAGACGTTTATTGGACCAGCCGTTGGAGAGCGACTGAATGCGGACGACGTAGCGAGCCCTGGAGCTTTTTCCCTCACAGGCTCCACGTTTTCCTCCGACCCGCTCATCTTTTCGGAGATCATGTACGACCCCGCCAGTAACTTGGGCGGCGACCAGGCTGGGTTCGAATGGGTGGAGGTTTACAACAACTCAGGTTCGCCGCTCGACCTAACCGGATACGTGTTTGACGACGACTTCTCGACGAGAAAGACGGCGAGCAATGTTGAAGGCAAGACCATCGCCTCCGGCGACGTTGCGATACTATACAACAACGAATTGGTTACCGAATCGCAAATGCAAGCGGCATGGGGAGCCAGCAACACCTATGTTGCTGTCTCGGAGTGGGGCAACCTGTTTAACGGTGGTGAGACGATCGCCCTGTGGGCCAGCCTGGCCGACTACGAATTGGAGGCCAATAACGCCGGCGACGGTGACGACCCGACCGTTACCCCTTCACTTACTGCCACCCAGTTATTGTACGGCAACGGGGATGGGGTGTGGGAAGAGTCCAACGAGCTGGCGTCCATCTACTTGGAAGATTTGAGCTTTGACGACCAAGACGGATTCAATTGGCTCCTCAGCGAAGCGGGCACCGATGGCGCATTCGTCGCGTCGCCGATGCTTGCCACCGAAGGGCAACAAATAGCCGACCACGTTGGCGGAGAGATCGGCAGCCCCGGCCCCGGGTTTGCAAGCACGGGCGAAAACGCAGACTTTAACAACGACCAAATTGTCGACTTGGCCGATTACGTAATTTGGCGTGACAATCTTGGTGGCAGTGGACCTGCCGGCGACGCGGACGGTATTGGTGGAGTTACCGCTACTGACTATGCCATTTGGAAATCGCAGTTCGGTACGAACCCCAACATTACAGCGGCGTCTACGTCCAACGGGTCGATCCCTGAGCCTGGTACCATGGCCTTGGTCGCCATTTCACTGGGATGCCTCGCCATCCGTCGCGGCAAAATAGCGCTGGCGGGCTGATTTTCGGCGAGCGATTACGCGGAACCATTGTGCCGTGCTGCTCTTGCAGCACGGCACTCGCCGTTGCTGGCCCTATGGTTGTTGTGCCCTTAGCAGCCGTGACAATTAAATCTGGCAATCCGACCGGCCCGTTTGTGGACGAAACGCAGCCAACAGTGCTAAGATGGGCATCCAGGATTGCCATGCTTGGTGGCAACGAGCACGTTGGTTCACGCCGCCTTGCGTTGCGGCCTCAAGCTGAGACTTCCGAATGACGACGCGTTGGATTCCACTACCAAGGTTGGGCCTTATTCCGTTCGCAGTTGCATTGGTTTGCTGTATCGGCTGTGGAGACGGGCGAATTCGCACGTACCCCACGACGGGTGCCGTGCTGGTGGATGGCAGGCCCGCCGACGGTGCCACGGTGATTTTCTGTCCGGCCTCAGGTGCGGAAAAATTCATGCGGGAGCGGCCGTGGGGCGAGACCGACGACAATGGCCAATTTATCGTGACAACGTTCGATCGCGGTGACGGCGCACCAGCTGGCGACTATACCGTGATGATTCGTTGGCCCGGCAAGCAAGCGATTGCGAGACCTGGCGAAGACAGCGAGCGGGTCGAACGGGCTGCCGATCGGCTCAAGGGGCGATACTTCCATCCACAGAAGTCAGGAATCACCGCGACTGTAGAGAGCGGCAAGAACGACTTGGCTCCCTTCGAACTTTCGCTCCAACCATAGCGGCACAAGTTGCGTTCACATGGGCGCTGATCAAATACAGGCATTTATCTCCGGCTCGATAGGAAGACAAAACATGCGAAATGGCCGAGCTTTGATTCGTGGCTTCACTCTGGTTGAACTGTTGGTTGTGATTGCGATTATCGGAATACTAGTAGCCCTACTGCTGCCCTCCGTACAGGCCGCTCGCGAAGCGGCTCGCCGAATCCAGTGCACGAACAACATGAAGCAAATTGGGCTTGGTATCATCAATTATGAGGCGACTCGGCGCAGAGTTTCCACTCGCTTACACACCGCCGTGGCTGGGAACACCAGGTGCTGGAAGTTGCAACCAACGCACGCAAGGGAAGGCCGCTAGAGACAATGGCCTGACAAAACACTACGTGCTGTCGTTTATCCTCCCCTACATCGAATTTGGGAATGTGTACGACCAGATCGACTTCGATCGCAACTGGTCGTCGGGGACAAATCGCCGCTCAACCTTGGTGGATATCCCCGCTTATGTTTGCCCCACGGCCCCAAATCGAGTGGGTGAAGCAATTTCGGACTACGCGGTTTGTGTGGATCTTCAGGACGGCGCAGTTCTGCGACCTGGAAGCTTCTGGCTTGGCACAGCCGCGAAGCCTTGAGTCGCTGATTGGCATCCTTCAAGACCAGCCTTCGTCGCCTCGGAAAGTGGTGGACGGATTATCGCAGACTTTTTTGTTCTTCGAAGATGCTGGCCGGCCGTTTCACTTCATTAACGGCGAGCAACAAAACGACAATGTTGCGAACGGATGGCGGTGGGCGGATGATTCAGCCTATTTCATCTGGGGGAACTCGCCCGATTGCGGATTAACCAGCTTCATGAACTGCTCGAATTGGGACGAAATCTATAGCTTTCACCCCAGTGGCGCAAACTATGTCTATGGAGATGGATCGGTCAGCTTCATCACCGAGGACCTGGACATGGACGTTTTCATCTCGCAGTTTACGCGTGCTGGCGGGGATGTCGTTCGCGAGTAGTGTTTGCCCGGCCGCAGTCCCATAATTTCAGCTCCCACGTACGTAACGCCGTGGCTTCGACGCGGACCCCTTATGAATAGACACCTAGCCTTATTTGTTCTCAGCACCGTAGTGCTCTCGGTTGCGAGCAGCGTAGCCAGTAGCCAGCAATCCACGCCGCTCCGCATTGTTACGTTCAATGCCGAGATCCTTACGGCACCACGGGTGCGCGCCGGGCAGCTGCAAAAGTACCGGTTCGACTTCGCTCGTCGGCAGCAACATGAGCGTGTGGCGGACGTGATCGAGATACTCCGGCCCGACATCGTGAATCTGGTGGAAGCCACGAGCCGTGAGGCGGTAGACCTGCTGGTAGAGATTTTGCACGAGAAGGGGCTCACCGATTACAAAGGGTATCACGTGGAGAGCAACGATTCGTTCACCGGAATGGACGTAGCGCTCATTAGCCGCATCAAGCCCGACGTGGTCGACGACAAGCAAATCCGCACCTACTTCTCCGATGGCGACGACCCCACGTGGCGGCAGGCCTTCTCGTTCACGAGTTTTAGCGGCAGCCGGCAGACGGCTACCGCCTCCATTTCGCGAAACTCGGTCTACTTCTTTACCGTTGCCGGGCACAAACTTGGCTTCCTGGGGTTGCACCTGAAGTCGAATCCGGACGACGAGTATTCCAATGCAGCCGCACGGCTGAGGCGGAAGTGGCACGCCGGCTGATTCGCGGCGAAATCGTCAGCCGCGGTTACCTCCCCGTCGTGCTCGGCGATTTGAACGACTACGACCCCGACGTACCCGACCGCGATGACACGCGTTCAACAAAAACAAGCGTGCTCGCGAGCCTGAAAGACTTCGACTCGGAGCAACCCGGCAATGAGCTGGTGAACGTTGCCGAGCGAATCCCGCGTGTCGAAGATCGTTTTACGTCGCATTGGGATTGGAACGAAAATGGTGCCCGGGATCCGCAGGACGTGTTCACCATGATCGATCACATCCTGCTGCCAGCGGAATTGATGCCGTACGTAGAGCGGGCGTTCATCGCTCGCTGCGTCACGCTCGAAACATCCGACCATTACCCGGTGGTGGTGGACCTGTCGTTTCCAGCCGAGTAGTTGGTGCTTCGCCACGATGCGAGTTCGCGAGGCTCGTCTAGCAACGAACGCGGTGGCAGCGCAAGAGTGCCTGTCGCTGGCGCGAAGCAGCCGATATAATTCGCGGGTCACGACGCTCTAGACCCGATTCTCCACGCGTCGCTTTCCTGTCTTTGCATCGAAGAAAACGAATGAACGCCATCGTCTCGATGATCGACCATGCGGTGTTGCAGCCGGCGCAGAATGACGACGATGTGCGTCAGGCATGCGAGTTGTGTAATCGCTTGGGCGTAGCCAGCATCTGCGTGAAACCGTCGCACGTTCCGCTCGCCAGCATTAGCTTGAACGAATCGGCAGTGGTGGTGAGTACGGTAATTGGCTTCCCCCACGGCGGCACCACCACGGTGGCCAAGGTAGCCGAGACGATTGCCGCCTGCGACACGGGTGCACGGGAAGTCGATATGGTGGTGAATCTGGGCAAGGTATTTTCCGGCGATTGGGACTACGTACTGGCAGACATTCGCGCCGTCGTCGAAGCAGCGGGCGAGCGGGAGGCGATCACCAAGGTGATTTTTGAAACCGGCCTGCTGGAAAACGACGCGCAGAAGATCAAGCTTTGTGAGCTAAGCCAGGAAGCAGGAGCCGCGTTCGTCAAGACATCAACCGGTTTTGGCTTCGTCAAGAATGCAGCGGGACAGCTCGTGGGGACGGGTGCCACTGAGCACGATATTGTGCTCATGCGCAATCACACTTCCGATGCCGTGCAAGTGAAAGCGTCCGGTGGCATTCGTAACTTTGCGGACGCACTACGCTTCGTCCAGTTGGGCGCCACCCGCCTTGGCACTAGCGGCACCGAGACCATCGCCGCCGGGGCGACCTCCGATACGGACTACTAACCCATCCAAGCGCGATACGCGACAAACCAATGCTAGAACTCTACGATCATATCCAAGAGGCCGTCGACAAGATTCGCGGAGCGTGGGATGTAACGCCACGTGCTGGACTCATCCTGGGCACCGGCCTCGGAGGTCTGGCGGAGCAAATCGAAGTGGCTGCGGCGCTCGACTACGCTGAAATCCCGCACTTTCTTACCTCAACGGCCACGAGCCATCGCGGACGGCTCGTGTGTGGCACGCTCAACGGGCTCCCAGTCGTGGCGATGGAGGGTCGGTTCCACCAATACGAGGGGTACCCGCTCAAGCAAATCACACTGCCGGTGCGAGTGATGAAGGCACTTGGGTCGGAGGTGCTGTGTGTATCGCAGGCCGTCGGGGGAATGAATCCAAATTACCAAGCGGGCGAGGTGATGGTGATTGATGATCACATCAATCTAATGGGGGACAATCCGCTGGTCGGCGTCAACGACGATCGCCTCGGCCCACGCTTCCCCGACATGAGTGCTCCCTACGACCCGGAGCTTATTGACATCGGCTTAGAGATTGCCCGCAAGCAGAATTTCGTCGCTCACAAAGGCGTGGCAGTGGCGGTAACCGGTCCGTGCCTGGAAACGCGAGCGGAATATCGATTCCTGAGAATGATTGGTGCCGACGTGGTGGGCATGTCCACCGTGCCCGAAGTCATCGTAGCCGTGCATTGCGGTTTGCGGGTGTTCGGCGTAGCGGTGGTGACGGACATGTGTCTGCCCGACGCCCTGGAGCCGGCCAATGTGGAGGAAATCATCGCCACGGCGGGCAGGGCCGAACCCAAACTTCGGCGCCTGTTCGAAGGTGTGCTCGCTCACTTGGGGCAGGTGAACACGTGATGTCCGATAGGTTTGCCCAAGTAGCGGTCGCCGCCAGCGCGGTGCAGGACAGCTGGCCGATTGCACCACGAGTTGCCATGATCCTGGGCTCCGGGTTGGGCAGCCTTGCGGATCGTATCGACAAGCCGACAAGCATCGCGTACGGCCAACTACCGCACCTGACAAATCCGACAGCGATGGGTCATCAAGGCCGCTTCGTGTGCGGGACGCTGGCGGGAGTCCCTGTGATCGCGATGCAGGGCCGTCTGCATGCGTACGAAGGGCACTCCATCGATCTTGTCGCGCTGCCGGTACGAGTCATGCATGCCCTGGGAGCGAGTGTGCTGATCGTTTCGAACGCGGCCGGCGGCCTGAACCCTCATTATCGCGTTGGCGACGTGATGGTGATCGACGACCACCTGAACCTGATGTTTCGTAACCCGCTGGTCGGTGCCAATGACCCACAGCTAGGTCCGCGCTGGCCCGATATGTCCGCCCCCTACGATCGGCAACTGGCTGAGCAGGCGGAGGCGGTCGCGCGGACGAACGATTTCGCCTGCCATCGCGGAGTCTATGTCGGTATGCTTGGCCCAACTTACGAAACAAGGGCCGAGTATCGCATGGCCCGGAAGCTTGGCGGCGACGTCGTCGGCATGTCGACCGTACCCGAGGTGATTGTGGCAGTCCAACAAGGAATGCGTGTGCTGGGGTTGTCGACTATTACTAACGCCTGCTCTCCCGACATGCTTGGCGAAACGAGTGGCGAGCAAGTCGTGGCCGCAGCGTCGCTCGCGAGCGAGAAATTGCAATGCATCGTCGAGGGTGTTATCGCCGCCTTGCCGCAGACCCACGAATAGCTCCGCTCATGAATCCAACTTTCCTCATAGCCAAGAAACGAGATGGTGGCGAACTCGCCGACAGCGAGATGGGCCAACTTGTGCGTGGATACGTGGCGGGAGACGTGGCCGATTACCAGATGGCGGCCTTCGCGATGGCCGTTTGCTGTCGAGGGATGAGCGTCGCCGAGACCGCCTCGCTTACCAGGCACATGCTTCATTCAGGTGTCACCCTCACTTGGCCCGACTCCGTCGCCCCGGAAGTCGACAAGCACTCGACCGGTGGTATTGGCGACAAGGTATCGCTACCACTGGTAGCGATGCTCGCTTGTTGCGGCTTGCGGGTGCCGATGATTTCTGGTCGCGGGCTGGGTGCCACTGGTGGCACGCTCGACAAACTGGAATCGATTCCCGGCTTTCGCACCAACCTATCGCTCGACGAAATGCGCCGACGTAGTAGATCGCGTTGGCTGTGTCATCAATGGCGCCACCCAAGCATTGGTTCCAGCCGACCGTAAGCTCTACGCCCTCCGCGACGTAACGGCGACCGTGGAGTCGATTCCGCTGATTACCGCCAGCATCATGAGTAAGAAGCTGGCCGAAGGGCTCGACGCCCTGGTGCTTGACGTCAAGCATGGCTCGGGAGCGTTCATGAAGACGCTGGACGACGCCCACGCGCTTGCCAGGTCGTTGGTGGATACGGGCAAGCAAATGGATGTGCCTACCGTGGCGCTGGTGACCGACATGAATCAGCCGCTCGGCCGAATGGCAGGTAATGCCGTGGAGGTCGACGAATCGGTCGCCGCACTTTCCGGCAGCGGGCCACCCGATCTCATGCACATTACGCTAGCGTTGGGAGCGGAACTGCTCATGACGACGGGGAGCTCGCCAGACTTGGCAACGGCTACTACCCGGCTCCAAGCCACGATCGACGATGGCTCGGCGTCGAAAAATTCCGTGAGATGGTTCTCGCTCAGGGCGGCGACCTCGACGCACCGCGGCCTGTGGCTCAGCGGCATGAGGTGGTGGCGAACACGGCAGGCTTCGTTCACTCCATCGACACGCAAGCGTTGGGGCGGGCAATCATCGACCTCGGTGGCGGGCGGCGGCAGCAAGGCGATACGCTCGACCTATCGGTAGGAATCGAAATGCTTGTCCGGCTCGGGGACCGCATTGAACCAGGCCAACCGTTGGTCGCCATCTTCGCACCCGCGGGAATGGCCGCCGCGGCCAAACAAGCGATCATCCATGCAATTCAGATCGGCCAAGACCAGCGCACGCCACCGCCGCTCGTCGTCGAGCGGGTCGAATGAGTACCTTGGCGTGCGCGATACTCGGCGGAATGCTATACGCGATCGCCCGCCAACCATCCAGTACTGAATGCGGCCTGAAAGTTATATCCGCCAATCGGGCCATCGATATCCAGCACCTCGCCTACAAGATACAAATCTGGGGTTTGCCGGCTCTGCATATCGCTCGATCGGACCTCATCCAGGGCGACTCCTCCAGCCGTGACTTCTGCCTTGGCAAATCCCATCGAACCGCACGGGTGAAACCTGCAACGCTTGATGACTTGCACCAGCGCGGTGCGTTCGACCTTGCTCAACTCAGCCGAAAGGCGGTCCCCAGGTACCCTTGCTTGTAAGAACAGGGCTTCAACGAGCCGCTTCGGCAGCCAGTGGCTCACCAGGCTAGCCACTGGCCGGCGCCCCTCCAGGGCCGCAAGCTGCGCGAGTAATTGCTGCTCCGATTGATCCGGCAACAGATCGGCATGGAGCTGCAACTCGGCGTCGCGGGGGTAAAGCGTGATGACGCGACTAATGTCCATCGCCAACGGTCCCGACAAACCAAAATGTGTCAGCAACAGCGAACCACGGCGGCGGACCTGTGGCCGTTTGTCGGTAGACGCAAGAACCGATAATTCGATGTCCGGCAGGGTAAGACCCGATAATTCATGCGCCCACGAGTCGGTGGTCTTCAAAGGTACCAGGGCAGGGCGGGGCGGCACGATGGAGTGTCCAAGCGACTTGGCCCATGCGTAGCCATCGCCCGTGGTACCGCAACCTGGGTAGGATTGGCCCCCCGTTGCGATGACCAGCGTTTTGCACTCGAGCACTCGCCCGGCGGTTTGCACGCGAAATCCCCGGGAGCACTTCTCAACCTGCTGAACCCCCTCAGCCAGCGACAGGCGGGCACCGCTGCGGTGGAGCGAAGTTAGTAGCGTACGCTGTACGTCCAACGCTCGATCGCTCTGAGGAAACACCTTGCCCGTTGGCTCTACCTTGGTGGGTAACCCTTCGCGATGAAAAAGGTCGACCAGATCTTCGGGCCCCAACGCGGCGAGGGGACTCCGCAGAAAGCGGGATTGCTCGCGAGGAAAGGCATCGGCAATGCCCTGTCGATCGGTTGCATGAGTTAAGTTACACCGCGTACCGCCCGACATCAGAATCTTGACGCCAGGCTTGGTGTTCTTTTCGAGCAGCACGACCTCTTTGCCGCGTTGGGCAGCACGCGTGGCGGTAAAGAGTCCGGCAGCCCCTGCCCCGATGACGACGATCTCGGGCGTGTCGCTGCTACTCGTCACCATCTTCGCCACTTGGGGCTTCGCCAGTCCAGGTTTCGCCAGTCGAGGGCTTGTCCGTCGAGGGTTCCGCGTCGTACGGAATCTCTTCGCCCTTGAGTCCGTAAATGGCGTTGGCCGCTGCGCGTTGCTCCGACTCTTTCTTGCTCTTTCCCCACGCTGGCGAGAATTGCTGATCGCCCACTTCTGCTGCCACTTGAAAGCACTTGCTATGATCGGGCCCCTTCTCGTCCATCAGCCGATAATTGGGGGTCACGCCATGTTCGCGTTGCGCGAGTTGCTGCAGCTGCGACTTATAGTTGCGGCCCATTTCACCCGCTTCAGCCAGTTCGATTTCGGGCCCCATGCTGCGCTCGATGAATGTCTTGGCAGCGTCTTGGCCACCATCGAGAAAGATGGCCGCCACCAAAGCTTCGAATACAGCCGCGAGTACGCTCGATGGTACTTCCGGATGGGTGGTCATTCCTTTGCCAAGGATAAGGAATTCATCCAGCCCGAGCGCGGCGCTGAATCTTTGCACAGGTCAGCCGGCTAACGACAATCGACTTTAGCCGCGTCAACTCACCTTCGAGGTACTCGGGGAAATCATGAAACAGGCGTTCGCAAACAACTGCCCCAAGAATGGCATCGCCCAAGAATTCCATCCGCTCGTTGGACGCCAAACGGTTCTCGGCCCCTGATGCATGGGTAAGGGCCGACTCCAATAGACCGCGATCGGCGAAGGTATAACCCAAACGCTCTTCGCACGCTTCGAGGTGCGCCTGCACCCCGCCCGAGGTATGAACCGATGACATGCGTGTGAAACCCGCCGGAGCGGCGGTCGCGAAGCTGCGCCGCACCATTGCGGCAGCCACGTGACGGTCACTCCGAACAAAACAGTATCCGAAACAGGAAAACCTTCAAGCCATTAGGATAATCTCACCGAGAGAGCGGGTCAACTGAAGCGAAGATCGCACCTTTGGGGCGTTTGGATATGGCCGTTTACGACGGGAAACACCACCAGTAAACTGCCTAAGCCCCGCCGCCGCCTCTACTTACAAGCGATGGACGATGATCAATACTTTGCTCCTACCCGAACTCCGCGAGATGATCGCCACCGGCGACGCTGAAGGCTTGCGCGAATTCGCCTTCGCTCTGCACCCTGCCCGGGCTGCCGAGTTCATGGAGGGACTCTCGGCCAACGAGGCGTGGCAAGTACTGCAGGCGTCCGATGCAGCCAAGCAGGCGGAGATCTTCGGATTTCTCCCCGACGGGCTCAAGATCGAAATCCTCGAAACGGTTTCGCCGCAAGAAACATCGGCCCTGGTAGCCGACTTGCCCGCCGACGACCGAGTCGACCTGATCAGCGACATCCATCCCGACGTGGTCGAGGAGATGCTGCCGCTGATGCCCATGGCAGAGCGACGGGAAACTCTGCGACTGATGGAGTTTCCCGAGGGAACGGCCGGTAGCGTGATGACCACCGAGGTGGCACGCCTGGACGAAATGCTCACCGTCCGCCAAGCCTTGGACGCCATCGCGCGGCAAAGTGAAGACCTGGAAACCGTGTACTACAACTATATTGTGGACGACGACAATCGTCTGCGGGGGCTCATCTCGGCACGGCAACTCGTCACCCATTTTGGCAAACCGAATACGCCCATCGCCGATTTAATGCAGCGCGACATAGTGAGCGTACTAGCCACGGATGACCAGGAGACGGTTGCGGCCAAGGTGGCCAACTTCGACTTTATCGCTATTCCGGTAGTGGATGAGCAGCGGCACCTGCTGGGCATTATTACGCACGACGACATCATCGACGTTTTGCGGGAGGAGGCGACCGAGGATGCCCACATGGCTGCGGCGGTCGACCCGCTGGACGACGGTTACCTCGAAACCCACTGGTTCACACTTGCATGGAAGCGAGGCATGTGGCTTAGCATTCTGTTCCTTGCCGCACTGCTCACAGCGCTCGCTTTGCAGAAGTACGAGACCGACTTTCAGCGGGTATCGTGGCTGGTGCTATTCATACCGCTGGTGATCTCCAGTGGCGGCAATTCTGGGAGCCAGTCCGCAACGCTCGTCATTACGGCGATGACCAATGGAGAAGTGAAGCTCGTCGACTGGTGGCGGGTCGTGAAACGCGAACTACTGATGGGACTCTGCCTCGGCGGCATGCTGGCCGCCGCGGGTTACGTTGGTGCGCTCTGGATGGTGTCGGCCTACGAGCCCAAGGAAAGGGCCGTGGTGGAAGTGTTCCAAAGGCCTTCGGCATTCGACATGCTAGTGGTACCCATCACACTGGTGGCCGTCGTTATTTGCGGGACGCTTTGCGGCGGCATGCTGCCCATGCTGTTTCGCCGACTGGGGCTCGATCCGGCCTTGATGAGCAATCCCTTTGTTGCCGGCATCATCGATATCGCTGGTATCGTGATCTACATGAACGTAGCGATCGCCATGCTGGATCCACTAGGCGGATAGAGCCTGTCAGCCTGCGTGCGCCCGCCGAGGATGTCTGCCTGCCTGCCTGCCGTAGCTCATACGTCCAGCAGTGGGTGGCCAACGTACATCTGCAGGATCTGGCTCTGCACCTTGATCGCCCGAATGAGGACCCAAATCTGCTCTTGGGTAAAACTCTTCGGATCGCTCGTCGCGAGGTCTTCCAGTTCCTGCGTCATGGCCGCGTGCTGGTCAGTGGCTAGCTGCAATCGCAGGCCGGTTTCTTTCCAAGCGCGTTGCAAGGCGTCCTGGTCAATCAATTGACCTAGATCCTCGAATTCATTCGTCAGTAGCAGGCATAGTCTAGCTACGTCCTGCGGCGAGGCTTCAGGTTGTAGGCCTTCGATGTGACGGGCGAGAAGGTGACAGTTCATACGACAGGCCTTCAGTGCTGCGGGCTGAGTCAAGGGATGGTCTATCATGGGAAGCAAGTGCGTCGCTCGGCAGGGTGCAGTACAAGTTGCTGAGGCTGGAATTGTTAGGCCACCGAGTCGGACGCACAAACGTAGCTCAGGATCGCCGGGTGGCGAATCGTTCAAAACGGAGTGTGTGGGATGCTTGCATCGCGCGGTTGAAAAAGGGCAACAAACTTCGGATCGCCGCGTGGCATCGTTTCGACCCCCAGGTGGGAGAATGGCGGCATTACGTGAAAATGCCCTGTTTCCTGCGGCAGAATGTCGCAGTGCCGACCACGGCATCCGGCACAATTGGTCGTTGCCAACATAACCAACGCGGCGTGTCAGCGACGAGATATTTTGAAGTTTTTCGGGCCGCACCCACACTTGGCCGTTGCCGTATT
The DNA here is from genome assembly GCA_963753855.1 of Lacipirellulaceae bacterium. Taxonomy (GTDB): domain Bacteria; phylum Planctomycetota; class Planctomycetia; order Pirellulales; family Lacipirellulaceae; genus Aeoliella. The sequence continues at coordinate 55,318 of CAVWDV010000002.1, forward strand.
TGTAGACATCGAACGCCCCGGTTGCGACAATGGAGAGCAAGGCGTGCCGCCGGGGTCTGACGGTGTGCCTATGCTGTATTCAATGCATCCGCCTCTTTCGAACGTCCCGTGGCCACCTATGCCTACCTGCCCCCATTGCAATGAGTTTATCACGACCGTCGCGCTCGCCGATGACGCTTGCCCGCGGTGCCAGCTGGGCGAACAATTGACCGACGTCGCAAATCAGGCAGAGTGGCGTAACGCGGCAAAAGTCGCCAATCTGGCAGAGGCTGGATATTTAGTGAGTCGCTTGGCAGGCGATGAGATCGACGCACGGCTTGTAGAATCGGAGAGTTTTAGCGCCATCAATGGCAATTGGCACTCTTCGTACGTCTTGCAAGTGCCTGCGGCCCAATTTGAACTGGCGACCACCATCCTCCGCTGCGAAGCCGAGGAGCTTGAGCGCGATCAGCCTGATTGCGACGCGTCGGGTAGGGTGCTCGACTCCGAACCGGATCATCTGGTATTCTGGCGGCCAGTAGCCTTGATGGCGGTCGCTGGTCTCGCGACGCTTTGGCTAGGACAGCGGGCGGCCGACCCCCGTCCACGGGTGGCTCCCAATCGCGGCGCGGCCATGCTAGGCGCAGCCATCGAAGGGGTGGGTAAGCCATTTGTTGTTACCACGGAAGAAGGCCGCATCCACCATCGACTTCGTTATCGGTCTGCCAATCGAACCTGGTATTTCGAATCGGATACCGACGGCGATGGCCGAATCGATCAGCAACAGCGCTTCATCCTTGAACAACGCGATCGGTAACCCAAGGCAGTCCCTGGGGCCGGAGCGAATCCACTCCCCTCCTACTTGGCTGTTGGCAGATGCCCCGACTTGGCGTAAACATCGATCACGTGGCGACGGTTCGCGAGGCGCGTGCAAAACCAATGAGCCCGACCCGGTTTGGGCCGCTACATTAGCGGAACTCGGCGGGGCCGATGGCATTACGCTTCACCTCCGCGAAGACCGTCGCCATATCCAAGATCGCGATGTGCGGATTCTGATCGAAACGGTGGCGGTGCCAACCAACCTGGAATTGGCAACCGCCGACGAAGTGCTCAAGATTGCCTGTGACGCCCGACCCACGCAGGCGACTCTCGTTCCCGAGCGCCGCGAGGAAGTCACCACCGAAGGGGGCCTCGACGTTGCGGGCCATCTCCAGACGGTTACCGACGCCGTTCGGCGACTGCAGGATGCGGGCATCGCCGTCAGCCTGTTTCTCGACCCCAATCAAACGCAGATCGCCGCAGGAATCCACACTGGCGCCGAGGCGATTGAGCTGCATACCGGAGCCTATGCCCACGCCGCAGCCCAAACAAAAGCCGGCGAACAGTTGGCCGAGTTGAAGCAGGCTGCCGTACAAGTCCGCGAAGCTGGCATGATACTCAACGCTGGCCATGGCCTTACCTACCGTAATGTTCGCCCCATTGCAGAGATAGATGGAATGCACGAATTGAACATCGGCCATAGCATCATCGCCCGAGCAATGATGCTAGGGCTGGAACAAGCCGTCCGAGATATGAAGCGTTTAGTGCAATGACTGCATGGCGAGGGATTGCCCCTCTAGCCATAGGCGCCACTGGCGACTAAGCTGCCCTCCACCGCGAAAACGTACTCAATAGGGAACTAACGATGACGACAAAGGGGGAAGCGTTTGCTGGCCTGTCGGTCGCACTTGTCACGCCGCTAACCGATGGCGAAGTGAACTACAACACGTTTGGCGAGCAGATTGAATTCCAAATCGCTGCGGGCACCCACTGCTTGTGCCCGGTGGGTACCACCGGTGAATCGCCCACACTCACCCACGAGCAGCACGAGCGCGTGATCGATTACGTGGTTCAAAAGGCTGCTGGCCGCATAAAGGTCATGCCTGGCACGGGCAGCAACAGTACGGCAGAAGCGCTGCGGCTAACCAAGTTCGCGGAGCGGGCCGGAGCGGACGCCGCCCTACAAGTTGCGCCCTACTACAACAAACCCACCCAACGCGGATTCTACGAGCACTTCAAGTGCCTGGCCGAAGAGACGAGCCTGCCGCAGTGCATTTACAACATACCGGGTCGCGCAGCGAAGAACGTCGAACCGGAAACCATTATGCGTTTGGCCGAACTCGAAAATATCGCGCTCGTAAAAGAGGCGACCGGATCCCTCGACCAGGCCTCCCAGATCATCGCCGCCACGAACCTGACCGTGCTCTCTGGCGACGACAGCCTAACTCTGCCCCTGATGGCTATCGGCGGCGCGGCATCGTCTCCGTGGTAGGCAACTTGGTGCCGGGCGACATGTTGAAACTTGTTGCCGCAATTGAGGCAGGCGATTTCGACCAAGCCCGAAAGTGGCACTACCAGCTCTTCGGACTATGTCGCGACATGCTTGGATTGGCAACCAACCCCATTCCCGTGAAAGCCGCCATGCAATTGGTGGGCCGCGACACCGGTGAGATGCTGCTGCCGATGACACCGCTGGAGGAAAGTGAACTGGCTTCGCTGCGCAATACTCTAACTGGCTATGGATTGCTGTAGAGAATTCGAACCTGAAGGGGCGGGCAAACGTTACTAGCGATAGGCAACCGTCGCACCGCGATTGCGGGCTGCAGTGATGATGATATCCATGTTGCTCGCGTCGACGCTGGCGCGGTAAGCAGCCGCAAGCGCGTTGGCCGATGCCACGCTGGGCATCATTGCAAAGACAGTAGGCCCCCACGAGCTTTGGCCGACACCCACGGCACCAAGACGACGCAGCCCTTGAACAACGTCACTTACTTGCTCGCTGGCGTAAGGGCCGCCCTGAACGGAGGCAAAGCATCGCCCTGCCAGGTGACCGTACTCAAATACAGCTGCGGCAAATCGGTCGAACTCACACGCTTCGCAGGCGGGCACCATGTGGTTGAGCGCCAAGCTCTGGAGTTGATTCGCGACGTCCAATGGCACGGGCGCCAACCGAGCAAATGCTGCTTTCTCCGCCTCGCCCGATTTACCTCGATCGCCGTTGGGAGTGACACACACCACGCGCCATTCATCCGGAAATAGGTTGCGGCAATGCAACTTGCCCACCGTCTCGTCCGCTCGTTTTCCCGCATCGACGATCAGTCCGCCGTGCATGAACCCGTGCGTTCCTACGGCTGAGCGACCTCCGCGGCCCGCTGCAACGCCTAGGTCGGTCGCGCTGGCCGGGTCGAGGCCAATCCATGCAGCGACCGCACGCGCTACGGCAAGCGCGAGCTGGGTACCTACGCCGAAGCCTGTATGCCGTGGCGGTAGTTCGATCGCCTCAATTTGGCAATCGGGTAGCTTATGCAGCCGCCACGTACGTGCGCACTGCTCCACAACGCGTCGAATTCGCGCAGCAGCTGTTCCTGTAGCGCAAAAACCGCTGTATTGCGTGCAACGCACGACGACCACCGGATGCTTGAGCATCATGCCCACGCCACCAAATTGCCGTTCGTAGCTATCCCCCCAGGCCCATAGACCAAAATGTAGGCGGGCAGACGAGCGAATCTGGATGGTTTGTTTGGTTGGCATCCGCACCTGGTTGCAAGAGGAAGAAAAGGGAGGCCCCACTTCAAGCCACAGTTGGGAATCACCACCGGTCACGAGTCGAGCATCGTCCGCGTTTCATCCTCCCCCATGCGATCGCTGAGGTACTGTTGCAACTCGGCAAAAGCTTGTCGTTCCATATCGCCTGCCGTCTTATCGACGATGGTCGCGAACTCAGCGTACTCGTCCATTACTTTTTCGATCGACAGCAAATGGAGACGCGTGGCGAGGATCGCCGCCTCAATCACGGCATGCCGGGCACGGTTGAACCCGAAGAAATCGCGCACATTCCCGTGGGCTGTTACCTGACACTCCACCTCCGTGCGGTCGTGAGTCTCGTTGATCTCAGCGACTTCGAACGCGTACCATCGAACACAGTCGACGAGTCGCTCCGGATAGCCGTCCAACTCGTGACAGGTGGGGGGGGGCTCGGCAACCGCCCTATTGCCGCGCGGGCCATCAGCAGTACGTCATCGGTTACGTGCAGGATGCCGTGGCGAGTGCGGCGCAAATTGTGGAAGGTGGTGGACGTGCGAAATGGCCGCAAGAGGATGCTTGTCGTCGGCCAGTCGACGCGAGGGCCCATGGCCGAAACCTGAGTTGTCCCTGTTTCGTTTTCGGTAGTCACGACGCCTTCGAGCAGAGCACAACGATGCAGGTCAGACATAATACACGGTCGGGTTGGCGATACTGAGCGACTGGAGGAAACTTCATGCTAAAAGGTAACGGGCCGGCTGGGTACCGGCCGCCGAGAGACCGGCACCACGCGTTCCGAGGCGGACAGCACGGCCGGGTCCTGGGTGCTAGAAATACCTGCACACTTCAGGAAATTTTGCAGGAGCTGATAGCCGCATTGCGTCAAAATCGACTCTGGGTGGAACTGCACGCCAAATATGGGCCGGTCCCGATGAGCAAACGCCATCAGGGTCGCGCCGTTGGTCGTCCAGGCGGTGGCCTCGAGTTGCGCCGGCAGCGATTGCGGCTCGACTTCCAGCGAATGGTACCGCCCCACCGTCAGTGGTGAAGGGATACCCGCGAATAAACCATCCCCGCTGTGGGTGATGCAAGACGACCGACCATGCCATGGTGCACCGTTCGGCACAATTTGCCCCCCCAGGGCCTGGGCGATCACCTGATGTCCCAGACAAACCCCGAGCATGGGCACTTGCGCGTGCAGCTGCCGGGCGAGATCGAGCGACACGCCGGCCTCCAAGGGAGTGCAAGGCCCGGGCGATAGCACCACGGCCTGTGGTTTCATCTCCTCGGCGTCACCCACGGTTAGCTTGTCGTTTCGGACCACAACCGGTGTGCCACCCAATCGCTCGATGTAGCGAGCGAGGTTGTAGACGAAGCTGTCGTAGTTGTCGATGATCAGAATCATGCAAGTTTCCGCATAAGCCTAACGAAGAGACTTGAGCATGCCCCGCGCTTTGTGCCACGTTTCTTCGTATTCGTTGCGCGGGTCGCTAGCCGCGACAATGCCGCCCCCGGCTGGCAACTGCCACCAGCCGCGACCAGCTGTGATGGTACGGATCAACAAATTGCTGTCCATGGTCCCGTCGAAACCAATATAGGCGAGCGAGCCACAATAGGCACCACGGCACGTGGGTTCAAGTTCAGAAATGATCTCCATCGCCCGCACTTTCGGTGCGCCCGTAATGGAGCCACCCGGCAGCGACGCCCGCAACAAGTCGATAGGCGAGCGGTCGGGCCGCAGCTGGCCAGCGATCACCGAAACCAGGTGCTGCACGTAGGCGTAGCTTTCCAAGCCGCACAACTGCGTAACCTGCACACTATTCGCCTCACACACCCGCGATAAGTCGTTACGCAGAAGATCGACGATCATCACGTTTTCAGCGCGGTCCTTCTCACTCTGTGCAAGCTCATCGCCAGCAAAAAGGTCGGCCTCAGGCCGTGCAGTTCGAGGGCGGGTGCCCTTAATGGGACGAGTTTCCACCTGCCGGCCCACTACTTGCAGGAACCGCTCCGGCGAGGCACTGGCAATCTGGAAGTCGCCCAAGTCGAAATAGCCAGCAAACGGCGCCGCGTTGCGCTCGCGTACGCGCTCGTAGAGTTCCGCGGAGGAGCCTTGCGCCGGAACCAATAGCCGCTGCGAGAGATTCACTTGAAAAATGTCGCCCGCGTGGATGTACTCTACCGCTCGCGCAACGGCCTCGAGATAGCCCTCGCAGGAAAAATCGCTCACGACGCCATCGCCGACCTCGAACATTGGCGCCATGCTCGGCGAGTCGATCCAAGCACGCGGTACCGACGGCGCAGGTGGCTTCGGACTTTGCAGGAGTTGCCCGAACATATCGCATCGCTCGCAGGCTCGCTGGATTCGCGATCTGGGATCGGTCTCCGGAAAGCCCTGCGAGATAATCCACGCGTCCTTCGTTTGGTGATCGAACGAGAGCACTACATCGTACAACCCTATGGCAAGAGCCGGCACACCAAATTCGTCGAATGCCGGTCGCGGCAGCTGCTCCAAGCTGTGGCAAATGTCGTAACCCAACAGTCCGGCGGCGCCACCCTGAAACGGCGGCAGGCCCGCAAGCGATGCAGTGGAATAGCTGCCTAGTTGATCGGCGAGTTGGCTCAGGGCATCGGTCCCATCGGCGGGAACGGTCAGCCATGCGAACGGATCGGCTGCCAAGTACGAGTAGCGCCCCAGCGTGTCGTGTGGCATGACGCTATCAAAGAACACCACGTTCGGCAACGACTGCAGCGCGCGAAACGCCGCCAGAGGGGTGATGCTTTTCGGCAGCGGACGAACCACCGGCACACCGGTGGGACCCTCGTCGCTGGTCGACTCCGCTATCACTACCGCTTCGCTCATGATTCGTTCTCGCTCCGTCGATCGCGGCGTAGGTAGTGACGAGTTTCCTCGCGGGTTAAGTGCCCCCAGTCCAGCGGCTCGTCTTGCTGGAATTGTTTAGCGAGGGTGATGGCGGTGAGTCGCCTTGTGCATTTCATAGCCCAGGTAGAAGGCGTGACTGGCATCTAGGTGCTTTGGTGAGCCACCGTCATCGCCACTCGCTAGGAGCTGCTTCATTAGCGCGAATGGATCTGCATCCGACAGATGCAACCCGCTCGAGACTAGGTGCACCTTGCCACCGAGTACGAATATCCGGTAGTTGTTGTCTTTTATATCGCAGGCCAGTCGCGCGAGGTCTTCGGGCGTGGGCTGCGTGACTTGCTCGTCACGCAACGTCAACAGCCTCGTGTCGAGGTGCTTCGGTAACACTCCATTGCTAACCGCGTGGTACGTCATTTGGCGGGCAATGTCGCACTCACGGACGCTTGATCGTGCCCAATTAATCACTTCGGTAGTGAGCACGCTGCGAATACCCAGTTCTTGGCAAATAGCCAGGAGCATCACATTCACTCCAGCCGAATCGACATCGGTCAACTCGGTAAGGTTGCCAATGCCCATCATCATTTCGGCGTCCGGATATCGGCGCCGCGTGGCGAAGTATCGCTCAAGGCTGGTCGCAAACCCGAATCCGATAGGCTCCAGAATAGGGTCGATTCGGAGCGGCACGCCGTGCTGAGCTAAGTCGTCGATGGTCTCGTCGAGGCCGGCGAGCGTCCGCGGGTCGTCGGGCACAGCGACGACACAAACGCCCCAATCAAACGCTGCCTCCCGGTTGGACGAATTCACTGATAGGACCAGCTCGGCACCTGCCGCGACCGCGGGGGCAATCTCGCGGGGGTCGAGGCTGTCCACCGAAACCCGCAGCCCCAGGTCTTTCACTGCCCCAACCACCTCTCCGATTCCTGTCCACGGTCCAACGGGATCGCAACCAATGTCGATCATGTCGGCGCCGTCGGCCGCGTACCGCTTGGCGACGGCGAGGATCTCGCCAATAGTAAGCTGGGGACAGTTGTTGATCTCGGCGATGATTTCGATATCGTACGCTCCGTAGTCGGCCGCAAGCGGGGGGCGACCAAAGTACTCGGGCAGGCGGCGCAAATCACGGGGGCCGAACTCAATGAGTACCTCGCCAACTACCGCCGCGATTGGTGTCGGGTCGCCCTCACAATAACCCGGCAATACAAGCCGTGTGGCGAGCGGGTCCAAGGTCAACTTGCGTGCGATCCAATCCGGCGTCATCAGTGCCGCTACCGTGATGGGAAGCACGTCGATCGTGTAACCGAATCTCAGCTCTCCCGCCAATTTGGCAACCGCCGCGCGTAGCGCGGGCTCAGCCAGGCGACCGGTGACAAACTGGATATGCGGGCGGGACAATAGAGGCTAGAGGTTAGAGGTTTTCGACGGAGGCGCTATGCAGCTCGACCAGTCGCCGAGATAGGTGCCCGCAAATCCGCCGTTGACCGGGAGCACCGCACCGTTGATGAACGCGGCGTCTGGCGACGCCAAAAATAGTGCGGCGGCGGCTACGTCTTGGGGCGTACCCCATCGGTCGACTAGCGCTTCGGCCGTCGCGCGGCGGTCCCAATAGTTGCTGGCTTCTCCGCTCCATTTGGTGCGAATCCATCCCGGCGCAAGGCAGTTGACGCGGACATGGGCGCGAGCGACTTTGCAAGACTCTTGGTATGGGCCATTACCGCCCCCTTGGCCGCGGCGAACATCTCGCCGCTGTCGCCCTCCATGCCAGTGGAGGCCTGATCCCACCCCATGTTGATGATGGTGCCGGTGCCACGCTGCTTCATTTTCTGGCCGATAGCCCGAGACAATACGATCGTCGTGCGCACGTCCACCATCCACAGGGCGGCGAGCTTTCGCTCAAATGTCCAATCCGCCGCATTGCCGGTAAGTACATCGACGCCGGCGTTGTTAACCCAAATGTCGAGCGGACCCGGCTGCCATGCGGCTTCTACAAACGTCTCAAGCAATGCATGGTCGGTTAGGTCGACAGGAAAGTCGCCCCCAGCCGAGTCGAGTTCGTCAAGGCGTAGTCGCACTGCCCGCAATCCGTCGATGTTTCCCCGCGTGTGAAGGTGGACATTGGCACCGGCCCCAGCCAGCGCGACGGCGATCGCCGCGCCGATACCGCTACTACTCCCGGTGACCAGTGCGTTCTTACCGGCAAGAGTTTGCCCTGACAGTGGCTTATTCATGAAGTTGCCGTTGTTGGCTAGCGATTGGCGACCTACGATGACTAGGGGGACCGCAATGAGACCCTCCATCTGCTGCTGTTTCCACTATACAAGGTGAATACCCTCATGTCGTTGGACCCCAAGCGTCCCCCCGCGAAGTCTTCTATTTGGGGCCGTTGGTTCCCCGTGTGGTGGCTCGTACTGCTTGCCGCTCTCTATGCACTAGTGCAGTATTGGTCGGCCCAGGGAATGGACTCCGACAAGCGAGTGGTAGCCACCATCGCGCTGGCAAACTTGGCCTGGCTAGGCCTGCTCGCTTGGCTGCTGTTTTTCTGGCCACCTTTGGCCGGCTTGCCGCGCGGCAAGAAGTGGCTGCTACGACTCGTGGCTGCCGCTGTGGTTGCCGCAGCGTTCACCAGTATCGACGTCGACTACGATGGCGATTCGCGGTGGCGGGCCATTCGCTTTGCTTGGGCGTCCGATCCCGATGAGCAGCTGGAATCGCTGGACGCCAGCAACGTGGCCGACGACTGGCAAGCAATGCCAGGCGACTACCCACGTTTTCTGGGAAGTGGCTATTGGCCCGAGCGCACGACTTAATGATCGACGCGGACTGGCAATCCCGTCCGCCCGAACTTCTTTGGAAACAACCCATTGGTGCCGGGTGGTCCGCGTTCGCCGTTGTCGGCGAATACGCCGTTACGCAGGAGCAACGTGGCGACGAGGAGTTGGTCGTCTGTTACCGCGCCAGCAACGGCGATGTGATCTGGACTCACTCCGATCGTGCACGGCACGATCCTGCGACCATGGGAGGCGGTCTGGGAGGCGTGGGCCCTCGCGCCACCCCCACCATCCACGAAGCCCGCGTCTACACCATGGGTGCCACCGGTATCGTCAACTGCTTGGACGCTCGCACAGGCGAGCAAATTTGGACGCACAACCTGCCGGAGCAATACAACCTTGCTCCGCTGTTTTGGGCCAATGCCGGTTCGCCTTTAGTCGTACCCGACACCAACATGGTCGTCATCAACGGCGGGCGGGCCGAGGCTGCCGAAGGCCACTCGCTGCTCGCCTTCGACCGCGACACGGGCAAACTGTTGTGGCAAGGTGGGCCACCGACCACCTCGTACGCGTCGCCAGTATACGCCGTGATTGCTGGGGAGCCCCAAATAGTTCAGGTCAACGAGGCCACGGTCGGAGGATATCGCGTAAGTGATGGTGCCCCGTTGTGGCAGTTTGAACAACCTGGCAGTTCGGCAGGAAACGCTTCGTGCTCCCAGCCCATCCCGCTGCCTGGGGATCGCCTGCTGGTGTCCAAAGGCTATGGCATTGGCGCACGCCTAGTGCAGATCGACCGCGGCGAGGATGGCAATTTCACCGTCAAGGAGTTGTGGAAGGAAGGCGTGCTCAAGACTAAGCTCGGGAACCTAGTGGTGCGTGACGGCTACGCGTACGGCTTGGATCACACACTGCTGTCGTGTGTCGATATCGCTACTGGCAAGCGTCAGTGGAAGAAGCGTCGCCGCGAAGCATTAGGTCACGGGCAGATCATGCTTGTAGGCGGCATGATTTTCGTGCTTTCGGAAACCGGCGAAGGTGTGCTGCTGAGTTGCACTCCCGCGAAGTACGTGGAACTTGCCAGCATGCAAATGCTTACCGCCGATGGAATCACCTGGAACAACCCCGCCGTTGCGGGGTCGCTACTCTTGGTGCGCAACAACCTTGAAGCGGCCTGCTACCGGCTGCCGACAGTTGGCGATGCACGCATGGCGCAAACGCCTGCCAGCGAGTAGGGCGACTACAACAACGATGGGGTCGTCAATTTGGTCGACTACTCCGTTTGGCGGGATCACGTCGGTTCGGTCGATACACTGCCAAACGTTATCCATAGCGGTATTGTGGGCTCGCAGCAGTACGGCACCTGGAAGGCCGCTTTCGGCAACACCGCCAACGAGCAACGCGAATTCGGATTGGCGAGTGTGCCTGAACCCTCGGCCTGCATAACCACTTGCATTCTGTTGGTCGCCGCACTACTTGGTGCTCACCGACAGATTCGCCCGTCTACCGAGACATAACCAAAGCCTAGTGACGCAGGACCAGTACCGGCAAATGGGCCAGCCGAAGCACGCGTTCGGCGACCGAACCAATCAGTAATCGCCGAAAGCCTGTTCGACCGTGGGATGGCATGACGATGGCGTCGGCATGTATTTCTTCGGCGTGCTCGATGATTCCGCGACCAGCATCGCCGAAGGCCACATGATACGTGATGCCTTGGTACTTAGCGCCAGCAAACGTCTTATTGAACGAAGTTTCGACATTCTCCCGCTGGACATCCTCGCTGATCGACTCCCACACGACGCCAGGCGTCGTTACATCGAGGTCGGGTGCTACATGTACCACATGTACCATTTGCCCCGAATCGGCCATGTCGAGCGCGTCGTCCACGGCTTTGATCGACTCGTCGCTAAAGTCCACGGGCACCAGAATCTTCTTGCCTGCAAACCAATTCTTCATCGCTCTTCCTTCCCGGTCGAAACACGGAACGCGAAAACGACAACGGACCACTCGTGCGAAGATGCTACGAGCCTCTTACTTCATTGTAGCGAGCGGCGTCGGAGTTTCTACATCGGTTTGCATGGCTCCAGCGATCTTGGGGGGGCGGAGGGGGTGAAACAAGGGCAATGCACATTGCCCTCCTACCAAGTGCAGGCGAGCCCAAGTCGCGGCGGCGGAGGCCGTGAGATCGTGCGGTCTCGCACTCTCAAGTGTGCGGCTATTAGTTGCCTTGTCACGGGCTGCGATAACATCGACAATAGAATGGTTGGAGGAACCGGCCAACGCGGGGTACCGCTGCATCGCGGCCCGCAAACGGTGGCGTTGATAGCCTTCCGACCCGCGACCTCAAACCAATCGCAGTTCATGGCAAACGAGAAGTACGACCCCGCCGAAGCAGCCCTGCAGATCCGCCATCAGGCGATCGAATCGATCAATGTTGGAATCGCGATTACCGATGCGCTTCAGCCGGATATGCCCATTATATTCTGCAACGAGGCGTTCCAAGCAATCACTGGCTATAGCGCCTCGGAGGTTGTTGGGCGAAATTGCCGATTCTTGCAACTGGACGACCGCAACCAGGACGCCCGCCATGTGGTCCGTCAGGCCGTTAAGAAAGGACGAGATTGCCGTACACTGCTACGCAACTATCGTAAGGATGGCTCGCTGTTCTGGAACGAATTGTCCGTCTGTCCAATCCGTGACGCGACAGGCTCGGTAACGCACTACGTCGGCCTGATTAACGACGTCACGAGTCGAGTTGCAGCCGAGGAGCAAAAACGCGAACGCGAAGCACGCCTGCAGGCGATTCTCGAGGCAGCCGTCGAGGCGATTATTACGATTGACGAAAAAGGGAATTGCGAATCCATGAATGGTGCCGCCGAACGCATGTTTGGCTACACGGCCGCTGAAATGCTTGGGCAAAACATCTCGATACTCATGCCGCAGCCCTACAAGCGCGAGCACGATGGATACTTGAAAGACTATGTCCGCACGGGCGTAAGAAAGGTAATTGGAATTGGCCGCGAGGCCATTGGTCGTCGCAAGACGGGCGAAGAGTTTCCGATTCATCTCTCCGTTAGTGAAATCAAGCTCGAACGTGGCCGGTTATTTACAGGTATCGTGCAAGACATGACGGAGCAAAGAGATGCTCAGCAGAGGCTTGTTCAATCGGAGCGACTCGCCGTGCTTGGGGAGGCCATGGCGCGGTTAGCCCACGAAAGTCGCAACGCGTTGCAGCGAATACAAATTGCGGTTGAATCGGCGCGAATCCACTGCGACGCCGAATCGCCCCAAGCACGTCACTTGAACGCGATTGAACGAGCCAACGATTCGCTTAACGCCTTGCTCGAAGAGCTGCGCAACTACGCAGCACCATTGCATCTGGAGCGCAAACCAATACTGCTCACAAAGGTCTGGCGCAAGTCGTGGACCGCTGTAGCGCACCACTGCAACGACCGGCAGGTAGATTTAGTGGAGCAGGGCGAAACCGACGAATGTTTCTGCAACGTCGACCGCTTTCGGATCGGCCAAGTATTTCGCAATCTGTTTGAGAATTCCCTCGCGGCATGTAAAGACCCCGCCAGAATTGAGATAAGCATCTCCTCTTATCCCATTGGTAGCCGAGAGAATTGGCGTATTCTCATTCGCGACAATGGCCCAGGACTCGACACCCTACAGGCACAGCGCGTGTTTGAGCCCTTCTTTACCACCAAGGCCAAGGGGACCGGTCTAGGCATGGCCATTGCCAAACGGATTATCGAGGCCCACGGCGGCACCATGGCCGTATCGGCACCACGCCCGGGTGGGGCAGAATTTGAGATCGTCCTGCCAGCCTAGCGAGGTCCTAGGCGGTGGATCGTGTCAATTCCGCCCACTCGATTTCCAATTGGGCACATTCACCGGTTCGATCGCACACCGGTAGGTAACTATTCGCTGCGAGGCCCCACCGGCGGCCCTTAGGGCACAAGGCACGGGGGAAAAATCCAGGTTGCGTGGCATGCAACTTGCACCCCCTAACTAGCGTCAACACGCCTAGTGATTCCGTAGTTCTCCGCACCACGACTCGTCTATATTTCGAGGAGGTTCACCCCATGGCACTGCCCACACCCTATACGACACGGCCTGCCGACCAGAGCGTCGGGGGAACGAATGCGGTGCGAAACGGTTCGCTCTCGGCATTGCTCGGCGTACCGTGCCACCCTGGTTTGAGCCGCGTTTCCTGCGAAGTGATTGCCAGCCGGGCGACTCTCGATGGCGAAGTCCCCACGTTCTATCTCAAACAGGTAGCCCAGGAAACTGCCAGCCGGATTGCTGGCGTTCAAACGGTCGAGAATCGGATCAAGGTAAAGCATACGCGATTGGGATCGCAGTAGTACCGATCCCGACTCTTGGTGGTCATCAGTAGGGGCCCGGAAAGCTGCGAGTCTAGTGCAACAGTTGTCACTCGGAAGTGCTCGCCCAACACGAACGCGACGCTTTGGGAGCTGTGCCGGTCTAGCAGCCACTGCGCCGGTGAGCGCGGTCACTTCGGTGTCGCCGAACACGCTGGGCATTCGGAGGGTCCCGGAGGTGAGCACGCTGTCCCCCATACGAGCTGCGCAGGCCTTACCTCCGCCATCGACGAGCGACTGCGCTGCCTGCGAGTTCTAGCGTCAGCACCAGCATGATGCTTGGTTCCGGTACAGCAGCGATTAGCCGACGCTGAGTGCTGTAACCAATCACGACGTCGGTGCCCGCAATATAGGCCGGCAGCAGCGAGTCTGCTCCTTCGTAGGGGTCCGCGGTGTAAACGGTGCCGGGAGATGGCAGCAGCCCATCCAAGGTAGCGGTAAAGAAGACGGGATCGCGTACTTCGAGGCTCTCGCCTAAATCTAGTAGGTTCACTCCGTAGTTGGGCACCACGAATTCCACCAGGTCGGCCGAGACGATGCTTGCCAGGTCACCTGAAGCGAGAAAACTCGTCAGCTCCGTCGCGCTAACGCCACCCGCTTCGTCGTACCGGACTTCCACGTACTTACCGGTAACATGGACGGGAACCGGAATCACTTCGCTCGTCGGATTGAACGGAGTTCTTGGATTCAGCAGCGTAGCGAAAGTTTTTGATTGGTTGGCCTACCAAGACGGCGAACGGTTGGAGGAAGCTCTGCCACTCTTCGACCAGACGCTACGACTGTCGCGAACCGTGTTTGGGCCCAAACACATTTACACCCAGATTTGTATTGCCCACTTGGTCCAAGCATATTTGGAGGCGGGCAAAGCGGAAGAGGAAATGCCCGTTACCAAGGAAGAGCTTCAGCGAGCCAGAGTCCAGTTGGGATTCGGGCATTCCCAAGGACAGTAGGCAATAGATCACTTCGATCGATTTGGCGTGAACGGTTCAGCCGCCGACGACTCCGCTGAGTAGCCGCCCCACGCCGTACGCCAGGGCCGCGGCAGCACCGCCAACGGCCAGCGTTTCTACTCCTGCTCGAACCCATGACGCACCGACAAACCAACTCTTGGCAGCCCCCACCGTGAAAAATGCAATGCCGGTAAGCAACGTGCTCGCTGCGTAAGGCCACATGCCAGCGCCGGTGACAAAATACTCGATGAGGAAAGGAAGGAGCGGAATCAGCCCCACGACGACGAAGGCGATCATGGTGACCACCGCAGCGTGAATGGCGGAGGGATTCTCCAATGGCAATCCATGCTCCTCGACCAACATCGTATTGATCCATCGATCGCGATCGGCCGTGATCACGTCGACCACGTGTTCGAGTTGCGCACCTTCGAAGCCCTTGTTGGCGAAGATTTGCCGCACTTCTTCACGTTCCCCTTCAGGATAGTGCTCAATGTGTTCGGCTTCCATGCGGCGTGCTTTCAGGCGGAGCCCCTCTTCAGCCTTTGTGCCCAGATAGTTGCTCGCCGCCATGCTAAAACCGTCGCCGAGTAGGTTCGCCAACCCCAAGACAATAATAACACCGGTCGATAATCCCGCGCCCGCCACTCCCGACACCACCGCAAAGGTGGTAACGGTTCCATCGATGGCCCCATAGACGAAATCGCGAAGGTAGACTTGGTTATTCGGCGACTGGAGCCGGCGCCGAATGCGCTCGGGAGTGTGCGTCGCCTCAAGCTCGGCAGTAGCAGAACTCGTTGATGGGGAATTGGCGAATGGCACGTGGCTATCGACCGCTATGGGGACAAGACTCACGCCAACTGGACAGATCGACGGACACGCCCGGTCGCCTGGCATATTGTTCCATCTTGTTATCCAGCCTCCAATTCCGCAGGTTCAACGTGGTATTTCTCGATCAGGCGATACAGGCTGCGGCGGCTAACGCCCAGCGCCTTGGCGGCGCACAGCTTATTTCCGCTTTCGCGTTGAAGGGCCTGCACTACTCGCGCGTGTAAGCGACGCGAGGTCGATGTCGGGCGGGCGTACGGAGGTGCCTGTCGGCGTGTTGCCTCCAAGCACTTCGGGAGGCAGATTCTCCTTGCGCAAGATTTCGTCGTCGGCCAGTATCTTCGCGCGCTCAATCGCATTGATTAACTGGCGGACATTTCCGGGCCACGCGTATTTGCCAATGGCCTCGCGGCATTCCGGATCGAACTCCCAGCCACCACCCAGGAAATGGTCGGCCAACAGCAGCACGTCATCGGTGGTACGGGCTCGCAAGGGAGGCAAGGAGATCGTCATGATATTGATGCGATAGAATAAGTCCTCGCGAAACCGCTTCGCCTCGACTTCGATAGCCAGATCGCGATTCGTTGCGGCGATAATGCGGACGTCGACATGAATCTCCTTCAGCGACCCGACCCTCCGGAGCGAACCATCTTCCAATACTCGCAGCAACTTCGGCTGCAGTGCCGGGGCCAACTCGCCGATTTCGTCAATGAACAAGGTGCCGCCATCCGCTACTTCGAACAGTCCCTGCTTCGAACTAACGGCGCCCGTGAATGCACCTTTCTCATGTCCGAACAACTCGCTCTCCAGCAGTGGTTCGGGCAAGGCGGCGCAATTAATGACGACGAGCGGTTTGTCGGCCCGGCAACTAGCGTCGTGCAAGGCGCGCGCGACGAGTTCTTTACCCGTACCACTCTCACCTTGAATCAAGATTGGTTTTTCGCTGGGGGCTGCCCGTTCTATGAGCCGAAACACTTCCTGCATCGCGGGCGATTCGCCCACCATCTTGTGCTTATGAACCCCACGTTGGATGATTGCCCGCAGTTGGCGATTCTCTTTTCGCATCTTCGCCGACTCGCCCGCCTTGGCGATGACGGTCTCTAATTGCTTCATGCGGACCGGCTTGCTCAGGAAGTCGTACGCTCCCAGTTTCATCGCTTCCACGGCGTTCTCAATGGTTCCTTGCCCAGTGAGCATGATGATCTCCGTGTCGGGATCGTCTTCTTTGACTTTCTCCAAGAGTTCGACCCCGGACATTCCGGGCATCACCATATCCACCACAGCCACGGCAAAGCTATGACTACCTAACGTTTCCAACGCCGTCTCGCCACAATCGGCCTGCTCCACACGATGACCATGTTCGGTCATGTAGGCAACCAAACCTTCGCGCAGTTCGGCGTCGTCGTCGACAATTAGCAAATCGAGCTTCGTGTCAGCCATGAAAATCTACCCCAATCAAAAAGAACGTGCACCCTGCTCGATGTACGAGGCAACGGTCCTCGCATAGTTTATCCGCTCGTAGACTTCGGGCGTTTCGTATCTCCCGCGACATAGCGAACCCCGCATAACTCCAATGCTGGCGAACTGCTGGCCTGACAGCCAGTCTACTATGTCGCGTCGCATGCAATCGAGGTGTTCGATACCATTTCGGAGCAGTGCAGAAGCAACCATTACCACATCGGCGCCCACGGCGATGGCCTTGACGACGTCGATGCCATCGTGAAATCCTCCGGAAGCCGCCAACGAAATGTCGGGGAGCTGATCGCGAAGGATCCCGACCCACCGCATGGCGAGTCGCGCTTCGTGCGGCGTGCTCAACTCAAGATAGGGTTCTATTGTGCGTTGCTCAAGGTTCACATTCGGCTCAAGAAAGCGATTGAACAGGACTAATCCGTCGGCCGCAACGTCCGTCAATTTTTGGGCGAAATTGGGTAGTGATGAGTAGCAGGGGCCGATCTTCACCGCCAACGGAATATCGTTCTGATCCCGAAGCTGGGCCACTAATTCCAGATAACGCGATTCCAGATCGGCTGCTGACTCGAATCTATCTACCGGAACGTCATGCAGATTGAGCTCCAGCGCATCGGCGCCGGACTCCTCGATCTCCTTCGCAAGCGTAAGCCAACCGCCTGGGGTAACGCCGTTTAAGCTGGCAATAATGGGCATCGCAACTGCCGCCCGCGCTTCCGTAACCAGCCTGCAGTAATTCCGGGCACCCGAATTATAGGAACTGAGAAACGCTGCTTTGTGCGACGCGTCGGATACCTGCTCCTCAAAGAGCGATGGCAGTACGGCGGCACCCGCACCACATTCCTCCAACTGCCGCAGCACATCAACCTGCGCCGTGCAGGGGGAGGCCGATGCCACCAGCGGACTAGCGAGGTGGAGCCCTAGGTAATCGCTACTCAGGTCAACGCGCATTGGGTTGGGCCCTAAAGTTTACGCAATTGTATCGAGCACCTAGGGTGCAATTTGAATGCCAAGTGCATGAGACGTTCGACTCATCGCTGGCCGCACTGGAATCGTAGGCATCCGCAAGCCAACCAAATGAGCGATTCCGTCCGGACAAACGCACACCGAGCGAATCCGCACACCCTGCGAGCTCCCTGTCGCCGAGCCTTTTGGCTCCCGTGGCCTCGAAGAGGAGGGCTCGGATAGCGAGGGGGCAACGGACATCAATGCGATTTTTACGCGGCGTCGGCCGAATTCTCCATGCGTCGTCGCCTGGTCCCGATAGCCACTTGCGCATCCGCTTTGATGCACTACCGACTTGATTCGCCATTCGGATTGTCCACGGCAAGCCAATCGACCAGCAATGTATCGACGACCAGCTGGACAACGTGATACGTCACCATCGGCAGTACGGCTAAACCACCAAAACCCAAGGCCACGTCGAGCCCAATCATCAGGGTTTTTTGACTGCCCGAAACCGCGATAGCAAGGCGATCGGCGGCTGAGCAACCTAGCAACTGGCCGCCTGTCCACCCCAATGCGAATAGGGCCAGATGTCAGCGCCAGCACCGCGACCAGCAGCAGTATCCAGACGAGAGCTGTCACGTTGGTCGAATCCAACTGAGCTAGCGTTTCGCCCGCATTCACCGCTCCAAAGAAGACCATCGTCAGCACCCCCAGTTGAGCCGTATAGCTAAGCAGCGGCTTCCGACTGCTGGCGGCCTGGGCCACGCTGCTCGACAACCGCAGCAATTGAGCCGCAACCACCGGGGCAACCACTAGCAGCAGCAGCCTTAGCGAAAGGGCCCGGGCGTCAAGCTCCACTTCGCTCCGCAACAGCACCCATAGCCACACGGGTAAGACTAAGAAACACGCCAAGTTCGTTACCAGGGTGACTAGCAGCGCGATGGCATCGTTGCCGCCACCACGTCGAGTCCAAACGGCGGCCGACGCCAGCGTGCAGGGCACCGTCGCAGCAACAACCAGCCCTAAGGCCAGAGACTCCGGCAACAGTACCTGACCGACGATCCAAGCTAGGACTGGTGCGACAAACATACTGAGCGCAAGAGCCACGCTCACGGGTCGTAGAGCGCCGTGCCGCCGAGGCTAACTGCCCAAACGACATGGGCAGTGCGGTAAGGAACATCACTGCCGCGACTAACCAGCCGCGAGGAAACGTGGCTAAAGAATCCGCTAACTGCGGACCAGCCGACAAGCCTGCCACCAGTACCACGCCCAGCAGCGAAAGAAACCAGTGGCGGCGGAGAGATACAATCATGCGTCTGTAAGCGGCGTCTATTGACTCTCCTGCGCAATCGTTTGCTGCTTTAAGCGGGCTGCTCGGATGCGGTTCCCGCGCGAGTCGGGTCCGTCGCTCGATTCCAGCAACTCGATCGCTTCCTCGTCGCGGCCCAGAGCCTCTCGCGCCCTTGCCCGGTTGTACAGCGCACCGGTTTGCCATGGCTCAAATTGGGCCGCTTTTTCGAGCCAGTTATGCGATACCTGATAGTCTCCCCGATCGTAGGATAGCAGCCCTTGCCAGTACGTGGCGTTTTGTTTAGTGGCGTTCCAGGCGCGGCGAACATCATCCGCTTCCAGCCGCTCGATCACACGGTCGGTGGGCCGAACGTTTTCGTCGGTGTACAGTCGGCCCGCCTCGCGGTGGTCGTTGATCGAGAATTCCAGATTCCCCCGATTCTTGTCAACCGCTCTGCCAGCCGCACCCCGGAAGTGTTGTAGCCGAGCTTTCCAGAGCTGCGGTTTATGAACAAACGGCTCGAATTCAATGGCGGCCCGCGTGCGTAAGCTTCTAGACAAATCCAACTGCTCCGCGATCACTTGATAGGGGTGATCCCACAACCCCACCGATTCGATTCCCTCGATCTGCTCCAAGTCGGCCGCCAAGCGATCGGCGTCGACAGAAGTGAATAGCACGTCGGTCCCCGTCAATCGCGCTTCGAGCAGAGCCGCCCGCCTTGTCAAAGCGAATGGGCCAGCGACGATCGCTGCTTCGACCTGATCGAGTTGCGCCCTTCGGGCAGGTAGAGCGCGTCCTCTAGATTCAAAGCATCGAGCAAGTCTGGCCTGCGACGGACTTCGGCAAGCGTTGCGGTGCCCCCGCTTGCATTGAGTACGGGCAAACCAATTTCTGGGTCGTAGAGGTAGAGTTGCTCGTCGACGACGCCGCACACCACAGTGGGCCCTCCTCACCTGCCGGACGAACGACCGCCACCGGCACGCCCTCTTGACGGCACAATTGGGCGAATACCCAGGCCCGCCCGTTGGCGGTGGCATGGCCATGGACGAGCGCCTGCCAGGGGCGTTGCGGGGGAAGATTGTCGCTCGGCGCGTCGAGTTGTAAATTGCGAATCGTCCAGTCGAAGAGCTTGTCGACCCGCGCTTGGCTATCGAGTTCCTCAGCGGTGACCCAGCTCGAAATATCGCGAGCCCAGGTCGCCTCTTGCAACAACCGGCCTTCGTAGCCTTGTGATTGTTTACGGCGGAGTTCTTCGGATGGCAACGAGAACGCCGCGCGCTCCAGCGCGTCGCCGGACAAGAACTCCTGCATGTCGGGCGCCTCGCGAATCGACTCGGGTAGCCGCGAAATCAGCTCCGTGGCGTGCCAGTCGACCTTGCTATTGGTTTGTCGCAACCACTGATTCAGTCGCTCGACAATTTGCTCCGTCGCTGCCTTGTCGGGACTCGGCTCCCACCCCAAGAGCGGTACGCCCCGGCGTGCATATCGATTGAGATCGATGACCAGATCGCCAAATCGACTATCACGGTATCGCACAATCTCCATCCGCATCGGTATGTCAATTGGGAGCCGTCCGCGGTCCTCGGAGTTGAGTTGCCGGAGGTCGACACGTAGCGTGTTGGTATCGAGCACTTGCTCCACCTTAAACTCAAACGCCGTGGTGGAGACAATATCGCCCTCGATTTGCATTTCACGAAGCATGGCGTCGGCCACTTCTTGCCGCTGACCTTCAGGCAGCTTCATGATTTCGCGCATTTGCTTTGGCGACAGCAAATTGCTCGTGCCGCCGAACTCGCTTTCCAGTTCCGACTGTTGGTCGGCGTACCATTTGACCAGATCGCCTGGACGTACGCCCACCGCTTTGAATCGCGCATTTCCCTTCGGTACGCGAAGGATGTTGTAGATGGGGAATGCGTCGGTCGAAAGAGTGGTCAGCTCGGCCTCGACATCCTGATAGTCGCTACTCTTGGTGGCGTCGAGAATGATCGATGGAGGGCGGAGTTCCAGGATCGACTGCTCGGGCAAATCCGCCAGTTCACCGGCGGCTGAGTCGAGTAAGGTTTGACTCCGCTGCGCGCTGCTGGCTACTCCAGCCCGACCGACTTGGCCAACCGTTCGATTGTCGCGTCTGCAACCACTCACCGCGACGGCAGCCGTTGCCAACGCAACCACGAGCAGTGGCGATAACCAACGACTTAGCCGGACGAAATGCATGGTTCGCGAATTGCGGAAAGGGGAGGCGCTTGGTCGCGCGGGTTAGTTCAAGTCGGCAACGGTGCGACGAATCGCAAGCAGGCGATCGATGACGGCGGGCAGTCGATCGAGCGGTAGCATATTTGGCCCGTCACTTGGCGAGCGATCGGGATCGGGGTGGGTCTCGCAAAACAGTCCATCGCAACCAATCGCCACCGCGGCCCGCGCAAGCGGTTCAACCATCTCTCGATTGCCACCCGTCGCGCCATCCAGACCACCCGGCTCTTGCACGCTGTGCGTTGCATCGTACACCACCGGTGTACCAAGGGCCTGCATCTGCGGAATCGCGCGCATGTCGTTGACTAATCGGCCGTAGCCAAAAAAGGTGCCCCGTTCGCAGAGCAAAATGTTCTCGCACCCGGCTGCCGATAGCTTGCCGACTACGTGCTTCATATCGCCGGGCGATAGGAACTGCCCTTTCTTCGCATTCACGGCCTTGCCGGTTCGCGCCGCAGCCACCAATAAGTCGGTTTGGCGCACCAAGAACGCCGGAACCTGCAGCAGGTCGCAGACTTCCGCCACCGGGGCCGCCTGCGACGCCTCGTGAATATCGGTGGTTGCCATCAGTCCAGTCGACGTGCGGACGTGCTCCAGTATCCGTAGGCCTTCTTCGAGACCCGGACCGCGTACCGCGTCGATACTCGTACGGTTGGCCTTGTCGAACGATCCCTTGAAAATGAGCTGAATATCGCGTGATTCGGCTAGCGCCGCCAGTTTTTCGGCAATCCAAAGCGCTGAGTCTGCCGTCTCAAGCACGCAGGGACCGGCGATAACGAGCAGCGGCTGACCAGGACCGCAACGAAATGGGCCAATTTTGGCGGGGAGGTTCGGCACAGTGAAGCGGCGAGGAGTGAGGTGGTTGTACCGACTTGGTCGGGGGATGAAGTAAAAGCATCAGTGCCAAAAGCGATTTTGTAAGAACTTACTCGCCGCCGGCACCCTCCAAATGATGACCGACTCGCCGCCGTCCATCAATCCCGCTTGTCCGCGGCAACGAAACCGAGCTTGGCAGCCACCGCTGGTGCGACCACCAGTTGCATTCGCCCCGGCAGCGACGAAACTTCCACCGGCAGAACGCCGCCCGGGTCGCCGTCCAACTGATAGGGCACTTCTTGCCCATCTGCCGATTCGAGGAGCAACCGCGTACTTCGGCCTGTGTGGACACCATCCAGCAGGTGATGCTGGCGACGCAACACGTGCCACAGATACCAAATTCCGGACGAAAACGACCCACGTTCGAGTTGACACAGGTCAAGTTGCCCGTCGGTTCCGACCGCATCGGGAGCCAGCGGCAGTCCGAGAGCATAGCAGGGTAGGTTTACCGCAAAGGTCCAACAACCGGTGGTCGAATGCGGAGCACCCGAGGAATCGAATGCCGTAACCTTGACCTTGGGAAACCGGTACCCGCGAATCGCTTGAATCAGTGGGCCGGCATAGGCGAGATGGGTAATGTTACCCTTTCGGTTGGCGTGGAGACGCCGCACCACTTCGGCGTCGAGCCCCGCACTGAATAAGATCGCGAACAGTCGACCACCGGCAGCGGCTGCGTCGATCGACACCACCACGCCATCGGTCATCAACTCGGCAATGGAGTCGGCGGTGCGACGGTGGCCCAGGTAGCGCGCCAGTAGGTTCTCGGTTCCCATCGGCAAAATGGCGAGCGGCACGTCGCCCGGTACCGCATTGAGTGCGGCACTCACGGTTCCGTCGCCCCCGGCAGACAGCACAGCACGTAAATCACCCGAATCCCACGCGGCATGGGCCGCATCGGCGAACTCTTTGAGGTCGGCAATCACCTTGGTGGTCATACCTAGCGACGCAAGGCGTTCAACTACTTGTTCGACCACCACTCGACGGCGTCCCGCCCCCGCCTTGCGATTCACAACCATCAACACTTGCCCGGCTGCCGCGTCGAGACGGCGCGCACGGCGAGGCGACTCGATGATTGTCGACGGGGTGGTTGAGCCGTGCATCGGGTCGATCGTTGGGATTCTCAAAACGGGATTCGCGTCGCGTCGCTTCGTTGGACGCGGCACCGCTACCGGCTAGCTGCGTATACCGGCATGAGACGGTAAGTCATTTGTGTTGATGTTGTTACGTACGCATCGTCTCGTTTTAGCGCGAAACTTGCTCGCTATCGTTGGTAACGTGCCCGCCTGTATCGTTCGCCAACACCTTGGATCAATACGCTACGCGCAGATGCGACGATTCGGCGGTGTTCGGCGCGATCGGTGGACCGCGATTACCCGTCCCTTTCAGAATCGGCGTCTCACACTAAGTGCAAGCCATTAAACAACTTTTGTCACCGCCCCGGAAGTGACTCGCGTCTCTATTTCGCCCAATTGGCACTAAAGATGCGTTGTAGAGAGCAGGTCGATCTGTTGGGCTTTCCCCACATTCGACCTTCAACGTGCTGGCCCGCGGGGCCTCGAATGAATTGTGGTGCGACGGTTGACTTGCCCCTGACCGTGGCATCTGCTCGGCGTGTGTCCGGCTCATTCGAGGCCCGCTTTTTTGCCGCACTCTAGCGGCAAAGCGCTCTACCAGCGTCGCTGCGTACCACACGACGCAGGGCAAGTCCGGCAAGTGCCAGCAGGGCCACCGCTGCGACCCCCGCCGGTTCTGGTACGGCGCTGACCGCGGCAACGGTCGCATTGCCTGTTTGCCCGAACGACGCCGTCCACACCTGAAAGTCCGCGGCGTCTACCACTCCGTTGCCGTTGCCATCGGCGTCCGCCACGGTAGTGGAACCGACGGTGTCGCGCCACAACCCATAGTCGGCGAGGTCGACCATGCCGTCTCGATTGAAGTCGCCAGCGGGCAAGTCGAGCACGGAAATACTCATGCGGAGGACTTGATCCTGCGCCCACTGGTACGAAGCTGTTGTAATCGGCAATCGTATAGTTCCGCACCGGGCCATCGTCCCAGGGGGCCTGGAAGTTGAAGTTGGGTACCGCCGCGAGTGCATCGACCACCTGCATGCCGTCGCCCATCACGCGGCCGAAGACGGTAAACCCGCCGTTTTGCGAATCGAGCATCGGCGGCCCCGTCGCGTTTCGGTCTGCAAGATTAAAAAACCACTCCCGGGTTGCGCTGTTGGGCTGGCCGCCGAGCTTAGCGAAGGCAATGGTCCCACGCAGGTTGGAGATGCCCGGTTCGTTGACCACCGGCACCTGCTGAGGTACCTGAGGGAACGTGTTCGGCTCGACCCGCGGCGTGCCATCGAAGCGGTACCGTCCGCCCTGAATCACAAAACCTGGCACCGACCGGTGGATGAGCACATCAGAATAATCACCGCGATTGACGTACCCCAGAAAATTGTCCGCGCTATTTGGCGTCGCTGTGTCGTAGATGCGAACGTCAAAGTCGCCCAAGGGCGTCTCGTAGCGAACGATTGTACCGAGCGCAGTAGGCGACACGACTGCGCAGCACGCGACGACTGTTGCCGACCAAAAATAATGGTAAAGTCCCCCCACCCAACGACCGCCAAGTGCCATGTGCTTTGCCTCAGTTGCTGTCGCAAGCTTCTGTGTTCCTAATATTTCAGATTAGTCGCCGCCTCCAAATCTGTCTACGACTTGCTGACTCGCGGAATCCGGCGGAATCTGGTATAAAATCGGCCGTTTCGCGGCCGCCGAAAACTAGGTTGGTGCCCGGGATTTTTCCTACTCGCGCAGTGGACAGTAACGATTATGCCAGCTTTTCCTGAAATCGATGCTATTTCCTACGAAGGTCCCGAAAGCCGCAACCCGCTGGCGTTCCGCTATTACGACGCAGACGCCCAGGTCGAGGGCAAGTCGATGCGCGATCATTTGCGGTTTAGCGTGGTGTATTGGCACACGTTCCGTAACCCGCTCAGCGACCCATTTGGCGTCGGCACCGCCTTGCGACCTTGGGACGACGGCACCGAGAGCGTAGGAAATGCACAGAACCGCGCCCGGGCCGCTTTCGAATTCATGGAAAAACTTGGGGCCCCCTACTACGCTTTTCACGACCGCGATGTCGCCCCGGAAGGCAACACGCTGGCCGAAAGCAACCAGCACTTGCATGCCGTGGCCAAGGTGCTCAAGGAAGAGCAAGCGCGAACCGGCATTCGGCTACTGTGGGGGACCGCAAATCTGTTCTCCAATCGGCGATACATGCATGGTGCCGCGACGAGCCCGAATGCCGAGGCGTTCGCGTTTGCCGCGGCACAGGTCAAGAAGGCGATGGAAGTCACCCACGAGCTGGGGGGCGAGGGCTACACGTTTTGGGGCGGGCGCGAGGGCTATCAGTGCCTTTGGAACACGGACCTCAAACGCGAACTCGACCACCTTGGAAGGTTCCTGCATATGGCCGTCGATTATGCGAAGGAAATTGGCTTCACCGGGCAGTTCTACATCGAACCGAAGCCCAAGGAACCCACGAAGCATCAGTACGATAGCGATGCAGCAGCGTGCCTTAATTTCCTGAGGCAGTACGACCTGCTCGACCACTTCAAGCTCAACCTGGAAACCAACCACGCGACGCTGGCCGGCCACACGATGCACCACGAACTGGAGGTCGCCGGATCGGCGGGAGCCCTTGGATCGATCGACGCAAACACCGGAGACGTGATGCTAGGTTGGGACACCGACCAGTTTCCCACGGACATCTACCTCACCACCCAGTGCATGCACTCGCTTCTCAAGTACGGCGGCCTCGCGCCGGGCGGGGTGAATTTCGACGCCAAGGTCCGTCGCGAGAGCTTTGAACCGGTCGACTTGTTTTACGCCCACATCGGTGGCATGGACGCCTTCGCCCGCGGCCTGAAGATCGCTGCGGCAATGCGGGCCGATGGCCGTCTGCAAGCGATCGTGGACGATCGTTACGCCAGTTGGACGAGCGGCCTGGGCGGCGAAATTGAAGCAGGCAAACACACCCTGTCGTCGCTCGAAAGCGTCATGCTAAAGAAGGGGGAAGCCGCCCCAAATACTAGTGGGCGGCAAGAACGAATTGAAAACTTGATTAACGAGTATCTCTAGCGGCCTGGCTAGGCCGCTGTTCGTTTGATGGGCGAAGCGGCCCTTTCAAGCACCGTTTTGTACATCCCCGCGATGCGTTCGGCTACGGCTTTAGGCGAAAAATCTCTCGCTGCCCGCTCCCGGGCACTCGTGGCAAAGGCGCTCTCGACGCGCTGGATGGTCGTGGAGCGTTCGGATCGCACGGGCCAGGGCTGCAATGTCGCCGCTGGGGACAACGCAACCATCGATTTCGTGCCGCACGGCTTCCTTCATGCCACCCGCATCGCTTACCACCGGACAGACGCCGGTCGCCATCGCTTCGAGCAATGCTACGCACAAGGCTTCGGCCCGCGATGGCATCACGAACAAATCGGCAGCGCCGAGCAATTGCGCGGCGTTCTTTCGATAACCAACGAGGTGAATTCGATCCCGCAGGGCTGGGTGACGAGCCAGTGTGGCGAGTTCCGCATCGAGTACGCGACCGATCAGTACGAACTGCGCGTTGGGCACATCGCGACAAGCAACGGCCGCCTTCAGCAGCACGTCCGCACCCTTCACCCGTCGCATGTTGGCCACCATCATCACCACGAAGGCGTGACGGTCGATGCCTAGTTCGCGACGTGCCGCATCGCGGGCGAGTGCGATGGGTGGCGTGCCCAGGCAATTGTGAACCACATGGCACCGCTCGCGAGCGACACCCGACGCCACCAAGGCATCCGCCACCGCCATCGATTCGCACCCGTGCGCGGCAACGCGCGGCGAAAGGTACGTGAACCACTGCTCCGGGCTCCAACGCTTCGGCACGGCTGTGATTCCCCGGTACGAAACGATGGGAACCTTGCTACGTAGCGAAGCTGCGGCCAGCACCGCATGCGCGAGTGGTCGCGGATAGAAGGCATGCACCACATCGGGCGAGTGGCGACGAATTGCGTCCCTGACTTGCCGCACCGCCAAAGGGCTGAGTTTGCTGCGGCGTACGTATGCGATCGATTCGTACGGTAGCTGGCCCCCGAGCTCTGCATCGCTTAGCGCCACCAACCGCAATCCACCGCTCTGAGCGAGGGCGAGATTGATCGAGGGCTTTGCGCCGATGGTTAAGACTTTCATCGCGATCGTTCGTTAGGTGCCAAATACCGTCCCGTGAGGCGATACATGGCGGGAGGCGAAAATCACGCGGCCGCCGGTTGGCTCTGGGCAAGTCCCTTGACGGTAGCGGCGAAGACACGCTCCACACTCAGGTCGCGCATGCAGGCGTGATGGCCGAGCGGGCAACTGCGTTGCATGCAAGGTTGGCACTCGAGGTTGAGCGAGAGCTTCGTTTCATGCTCGTAATGCGTTGCGGTCCGTAACGGCGATGTCGGACCAAACAGCGTGACGACGGGCTTGCCGAACGCAATGCCGAAAAACCGGGGGCCGCTGTCGGTAGTGACCAGCATCCGTACGCGTTTGATGCAGGCCTTGGAGAGTCCCAACGGCAAGTCGAAGTCGGCAAGGCTCACAACACGCCGATCGTCTGCTTGCTCGACAATGGTGCGGGCGATCTGCCGCTCGGCAGGGCCGCAGTTGACGAGGATATGCAAGTTGTGGTCGTGAGCAAGCCGGCGGGCAAGTGCGGCAAACTTATCGGCGGGCCAGTGTTTGGCGGCACCAAACGCGCCGCCGGAATTGATCATCACCACTCGGCTGGTCGCTGGCAGGTTTAGCGTCTGCCACACCGCGTCGGCGGCGGATTCGTCTTCGAAGGTCGTCGCGAGTTCCATATGCGGCATTTCGGTCCCGCATCCGGCCGCATACGC
Source organism: Lacipirellulaceae bacterium (assembly GCA_963753855.1). Taxonomy (GTDB): domain Bacteria; phylum Planctomycetota; class Planctomycetia; order Pirellulales; family Lacipirellulaceae; genus Aeoliella. The sequence continues at coordinate 83,407 of CAVWDV010000002.1, forward strand.
TACGCGCAAGTAGGCGTCGATCGTCGGGGCCTCGGTCTCTTCGACTCGGGTGGTCATGAGCCAGCGGCGCAGGTTACGCGCGGTGCCGATCCGCTGATGAGCCCCGCTCCGCCATGCCATCCAGCCCGTTCGGAGCGAATTGGTTAGCAACACGGTAATTTCCGGCCGGGCAGCTCGGAGCTTGGATAGTGCCATGCTCGGCCTTCGTTCGCCGGACTTCGCCTTGGGCTCATACAGGATCTTTTGGTCCAGCCACGTGGTGCCGGCCAGTGTCTCGGCCACGTAGGGGCGCATGACGCCAATCAATTCGCCGTGGTCGCCCACCCGTTTGCGAAGCGCACGCAGAGCCGGCGTCGCCATCACCACGTCGCCAATCCAATTAGGAAGGAACACCGCCAGCCGCATCGTACGCAAGCTCCATAGGGGAAGGGGAGCCGATGATAGCTGCCGGCCCAAATGCCGGCAACAGCGGACCAACCCATGCTAGCTGCCGAATGAGGCTAAACGCCAATCCCTCGAATACGGAGGTCGGCGAGCAACGTGTCGTGATCGACGTACTGGACGGCGTCCAAGCCAGCGACGCGCGCCCCCTCGACATTCTCCACGCGATCGTCCACGAAGAACACGTCGCCGGCAGGAAGTCCGACCTTCGCGACCGCGTGGTCGTAGATCCGCCGGTCCGGCTTCATGCTTAGGGCGTCGAAACTGGTGACGTACTCAGCAAAAGCGGTGCACAACACTGGCCAGCGGCCAGCGGTCACAAATCGCCAGTGGATGGGATTGGTATTTGACAGGATCCCCATGCGCTGGCCCTCCGCCTTGAGCCGACCGATGAGTTCGAAGCTCGACGGGATGGGTGCAAACATGTCGGAGGCCGCGCGTTCGAACTGCTCAAGGTCGGGAGCAACGTTCAGTTCCTGGCAAAACGCAGCGAAGAATTCCGCCTCGCTCAGCAACCCGCACTCGAATTTCCAAAGGAGGCTTTCGCGCTCTTGCGGACCGAGCACCAGGCGGGCCACACGATCGGGTTCAACGCCAGCCACCTCGGCCAATTGCCGGCACGCGCGCTCGTTTGAAAAAGTAAGCAACACGTTCCCAAGGTCGAAGTAGAGAAACTTGGCAGGCATAAGCTTTGGGGCAGGGGAGGGCGGGGCGGGCGGAAACCTGTGACCCAGGTAGTATAGGCGGGAACGCCTATCCAGTTACAATAGTCGGTTGAACACTTCCGTTTTGCAGGGTGCCTAAAGCTCACGATGTTGAATTCCCAGCTACGACTGGCCACTGAGGCCGACTTACCGGCGATTAATGAGATCCATCGCCATTACGTCACGACGACCACCAGTACCTACGCGCTCGAACCGCTGTCGCTCGAAGCTCGCCAAACCTGGTTTCGAACGCGGCCTGAGATCCATCCCGTCACGCTGATCGAACGCGACGGGCAGGTGCTGGCTTGGGGCGCGCTGGGCATGTTTCGCACGCTCGCCGGGTACCGTACAACCGTCGAGAACTCGGTCTATGTGCATCCCCAGCATGTTCGCCAGGGATTAGGGTCGCAGATCCTTGCCGACCAAATCGACCGTGCGCGAGAACTAGCCCTGCGCTGCATTGTCGCCGTGGTCGACAGTAAGCAAACGGCAAGTTTAGAGTTGCACAAGAAGCACGGCTACGTCGAGGTCGGCCGCTTCCCGCAGATCGCACGCAAGTTCGACACCTGGCAAGATGCGGTATTCCTGCAAATCGTACTCGACTAACTGCCGCCAATTACCGCCGCAGAGTCTGGCGCGGGTGACTACCACCGCCGCGTTGCGTGATCTAGGCGGCCCGCTTCTCCGTTTCGCGTGCGGCGTTACCGTGGAAGTCGCCCGTCACAACCACATGGGCGGCGGCCACTTTGTGTTGAATGCGCCACCCAACAAAGCTGCCGGTGACAAGCGACGCAAGGAATAGCCTCGGTTCGTAGGCCACCAAGTATCCGAGCAATTGATTTACCGCGGCGGCCACGCTGCCATAAATGCCACTACCTTTGGGAACCACGTTTAGTGGCAGAATTGGCTCGGGCCGTCGACTGAGGTTGGGCTTGCGGAGCCACTGAACGTTGTTCAAGCGTTGCCAAGCGGTGGGCGGCACTGGCACGGCCGCAACGCTTCGCGGGTACGTCCGTGTCGGCGATCGCGTCTGCCGAATCGTTGCTGCGGTTAAAGCGGATCGCCTTACGGGTGGCGACGTAGTGCTGGCGGTCATTGGCACCGTCGTGCCGACAACTACCGCTGAACGACACCGCTCGTAGCAGGCGTTGCCAACCACTGCCCCTGTCAGAACGATAAGTGCCATCCAGACGTAGGCGTGCAAGCTGTCGAACTGTAGCCAGCGATTGCATGCTGCAAAGGTAACCCCCGCAGCGGCCAGTGCCAGGGGCAGGGTCCGCCACAGCACGCTGGCGACCGCTTCGTGATTGCCGCCACCGACCAGGTTTGCCAGCAGCACAGCGACCATCTGGGCGATTACCCGAACCGCACCCCCGACGTCGTACAACAGCACCAGCACTACCAGCAACACCACGATTCCGGGCGATGCCAGCAGTCGCCTGTGGACGATTCTGTACAGTTCGTCGAGCATGCTGAGATCTTGATGCTGGTGGTAGACGGATGGCTGTGTTAACCGAGCTGAAGCCGCGCCGGTAAGATTCCTATCGGCAAGCCGCAAGTGCTGTGTCCGCGAATTAGGCCCAATTTTCGACCAAGATTCGGGGTCCCCCGATTTTGGACGGGCGACTCCAGTTTGCGTTTGGCGGGAGCCACCAGTATCTTTGATAGCACTCTTGACCGTTGCCTAACTACAGAGACAAGTATTCATGTACCTACGACGAATGCTGCTTATCGTTTTGGCATTGTCCGGTTCGCTGGTCCAATTAACGACGGCGCCGGCCAACCAGACACAACCAAACATCGTGTTCTTCCTGGTCGACGATTTGGGCTGGGGTGCCATGAGCGCGTATGGCAATACCTACCACGAAACGCCTTCGTTCGATCGCCTGTGCGAACGCGGAATGCGCTTCACCAACGCCTATTCGGCATGCACCGTATGCTCGCCTAGTCGAGCAGCGATTCTCACCGGCCGCTATCCGGCACGGCTGCATCTAACCGACTGGATCGCAGGACACAAACATCCGAAAGCGATACTGAAAATACCGGACTGGTCGCGTGAGATCGATCTGCAGCAAACCACGCTCGCCGAAGCTTTGAAGGCAAGCGGGTACCAGACGTGGTTTCTCGGTAAATGGCACTTGATGCCAATCTATGATCAATGGTCGCAAGAAGTGACGGCGACGCAGCAAGCGCGGCACACGCCCCAGGCGCACGGGTTCGACGTGAACATCGGTGGTCGTGAGTGGGGACAGCCGAAGGGCCGCGGCAAGTATTTCTACCCGTTCGACATGCCCGGCATCGATGGCGGCAGTAAGGGCGAGTACCTCACCGATCGGTTAACGGACGAAGCCATCAAGCTTATCGACGACTCGAGCGACGATCCGTTCCTGCTCTACATGTCGTACTACACGGTGCATGGCCCCGTAATGGGCAAACCTGAGTACAACGAGTACTTCGCCGCAAAGCACGCGCAAATCGAGGATGCCCCCGGCGAGAAAAATGCTGCCGCCTACGCTGCCATGCACAAGAGCCTCGACGATAGCGTCGGCAGGATCATGGCGGCAATCGAGCGAGTCGGTAAGCAGGACAATACGATTGTCGTTTTCACAGGGGACAATGGGGGCGATTTGTTCTCCGCCTGTGGCGACCTGCGCGGGCGAAAGGGGCTGGCGTATGAGGGCGGCGTCCGCGAGCCCACGTGCATCGTCTGGCCCGGCACCGCCGCCCCCGGTGCGGTATGCGATACGCCGATCATCGGGATGGACTTTTTCCCCACACTGCTCGAAATCGCCGGCCTGGAGTCGATGCCATCCCAGCACTGCGATGGAGAGAGCCTTGTGCCGTTGCTGCAGCAAGCGGGCAACCTTAAACGCGAAACGTTGTACTGGCACTACCCACACTACCACCGCACCAAGCCGTACAGTGCGATTCGCGACGGCGACTGGAAATTGATTGAGTTTCACGAAGCGGGCGACCTGCATCTTTACGACCTGGCATCCGATCCCGGCGAGAAGAACGACTTGGCGTCCAGCCGATCTAAGAAGGCACAAGAGCTTTACACGCAGCTTTGCGATTGGCGAGACGATGTCGACGCCCAGATGCCGACGCCAAATCCAAACTATGCTGGCCATCAGAACCAATAAACACGAGACGAAGGGCTCATGAACCACCGCACCAGGCACATTGGGGCTGCGTGTTGGTGGCTGACGCAAGAAGGGGAAGACTTGGGAGCAACCGGTAGTTGCAGGCGAGTCCAGCCGCTAGCACGCCGCTGGTGGGACCAAGCCGTAGCGGAGAATCCCTAATCTTCGCACCGTCGGAATGCCGAGATTGCCTAGGGAGATTTGCCGGAACCACCCCACCCACGTAGAATGCGGAGACTATGGGCAAACTTTGTCAGCAGCAACGACCCGCGCACCCCTTCGCAAGGTGCGCCTGTACGTGCCCGGCGTAGACGCCGGACTGCCGCCCCCTGTCGTTGGCTAGGGCCCCTCAGGTCAGCCTCGCCCCCTGCTTCGTTCATTGCCCACCTGCTTGCCTTTGGCGAGCACCCTCTCTGGAAGGATCGCGAACCGTGGCGACCGATTTCCGATTGAAAGACCAACTACCCGAAATTACCGGACGCATCGTCGGTACCTACGAGAGCTTGGCCAGTATCAACCACCTGGGCCATTGCCCGTTACCGAATTACGACGAAGTTGTTGCCGTGATCGGGGACCTTGAGGAAATTCTGTTCCCCGGCTACCGTCGTCGCGAAGGACTGCACCGCGGTAACGTGGGGTTTTACGTTGGCGACCTCGTCGATCGCTTGCACGACCGCCTGACTCGACAGATTGGCAGGGCACTGCGACACGAAGCGGGTGCCACGCATGATTGCACCGAGGACGAAGACTACGAAGCCTTGGGGCAGGCAAAGACCCTCCTGTTCCTCGACCGCTTACCGGAGCTTCGCTCGACACTTGCCACGGACGTCAAAGCCGCGTTCGATGGCGATCCCGCCTGCAAAACCCCCGACGAAGTAGTTTTTTGCTACCCGGGCCTCGAAGCCATTACTGTCTATCGCTTGGCGCATCTGCTCTATGAGCTCGACATCCCCTTCATACCGCGGATGATGAGCGAGTGGGCCCATCGCCGGACCGGTATCGACATCCACCCCGGCGCTACGATTGCCGATTACTTTTTCATCGACCATGGCACGGGTGTCGTGATTGGCGAAACGTGTCACATCGGTGAGCACGTGAAGATCTATCAGGGTGTCACGCTCGGGGCCCTTAGCTTTCCGACCGACGGAGCTGGCAAACTGCTGCGCGGGCAAAAGCGGCATCCGACGATCGAAGACCGGGTCGTGATTTATGCCAATGCCACTATCCTGGGTGGTGATACGGTGATTGGACACGACGCCGTAATTGGATCGAGCGTCTGGATCACCAAGAGTGTCGACGCCAGGACCTCGGTAGTACTCGAGAAGCCCCAGCTCCGTATCCGGGCCGAAGTGTAGCATCAAGCCTCTTCGCGTTACGACGGGCGCTGGACAGTCCGCCTGCCGTGCGTAGCTGGCAAATCGGGCACGTGCTACACTGACCCGCATGTTACTCGGGCCAGTGTTCCAAGCCGAGATGGTTTCCAACGCGCGGCGAGGCCGCTACTTTGCCTTGCGCGTGCTGTTCGCCTCGGCGCTGCTCCTCTGCCTGTGGAGTTGCTACGAGGGCATCGCCAATTGGCAGTCCGGCAGCGGGCAACTTTCTATCCGGGAAGCTTCCCGGTTAGCAGCCGGATTCTTTCAAGCGTTTGCCTGGTTGACGATGCTGACTGCGATGGTGGTAACACCGGCTGTTTCGGCAGGAGCGATTGCCACCGAACGAGAGCGGCGAACCATTGAGTACCTGTTTGCCACCGATCTATCCAACGCCGAAATCGTGCTCTCCAAGCTGGTCGGTAAGCTATTGCTGGTTGGCAAGCTGGTGCTCGTAGCCCTTCCGGTCCTCGCGATTTTTCGCCTGCTTGGGGGCATCCCGGGAAATCTGCTCGTCCTCTATTTTGCCGGACTGGCTAGCACCGTAACGCTGCTCACCGTAGGAGCGATGTGCATTTCGGTTTGGAGCCCTCGCGCCCGCGATGCGATGCTTCGCGTCTACCTGGTCGAGGCAGTTGTTTTTGTACTGCCGATGATTATGAGCGGACTGCTGATGGGCATCGGCCGTGCCGGCGGGCTGATTGGTTGGGTTGCCGACCGCGTCGGCGAGGTGACTGCTCTGCTCCTGGAAGTCAACCCACTGTATGTCCTATCTACCCAGTTGCTCCGTGGCGGCGCCCTCGGCGTTGGGCTGGATAGTAGTCGCCTATGGCGAATGGTGGCGCTTCAACTTGGAATTTCCGCGCTGCTTGCCGGCATCGCGATTCTTGCCGTTCGTCGTGTGCATTTACGGTCGGTAAGTAGCCCCGGTACGTCCGCTTCTACAAAGTGGCGGTGGCAATGGCCCCATTTTCGCCCACCGATTGGCAATCAACCCATGCTCTGGAAGGAGCTCTTCGTGCGCACCGCGGCCACCAAGCTGGGTTTCTTGGGACGTATCTCGATCGCCATTATTCTAATTGTCACCATGGGCATCGCTATCTACAGCTACCTGGTTACCATCGATCAGGCGTACGGTGGCTGGCAGTCTGCAGGCGAGGCTTACTCGGTGGTTTCGATCATGTTGACCGGCGTGCTCGGCGTGGGCACCGTTATATTGATGGGGCTTCGTGCCGCGGGACTGGTGACGTTCGAAAAGGAGCGAGATTGCTGGTTGTCGCTTATTTCTACGCCGCTCACTGGGGCGGACATCATCGGGGGCAAAGCGTTAGGAAACCTCTATGCCTTTCGGTGGATGCTGTTGCCTTTGGCCGTGGTATGGTTGCTACAACTCACACTGAGCCCGGTATTCATTATTGCCATTCCGCTCCATTTGCTGGCAATCGGTGCCACGGGCCTGTTTGCAACGGCTGTCGGGCTCGCCTATTCGATCCGCTTCACGACGTCGCTGAAGGCGATTGGCGCTACGATGCTAACGCTATTCTTTGTCGGTGGTGGCTACCTGCTGTGTTGCTGCCTGCCGATCGCGGTTGTCGGTGGCGAAGGGGACGAGTTGATGAAGATCGCCATGATCGGGTGCGTACCATTCTTGCTTGGCGTGCCCGGCGGCATCGTGCATGATAACTTCCTTACCGACAACGACGCGGCATGGATGATGTTCGATTACCTGGCGGGAGTTGCCATGTATGGCACGGCGGCGGTGGTGATCCTGTCGACACTTGTCGCCAGATTCGAGGAACTGGTCGGACGCACCTCGACGTTCGACTACAGCTCTCGCGCAGGCGATGGGCGTCCGGCGTGAAGCCTCCCGATCCTTTCCATCCACCCACTCCCACTTCACCGGCCGGAGAATCAATGGCCCACCATGGCCCGCTCGTCCGGTAGCGGCAGCAGGTGCGGCGCGATGCGTGAGAGCTTGACGCGGCCGATGCCGTTGACGTCCAACAGATCGTCCTGCGTCCGAAAGGCCCCTCGCTGGTTCCGCATTTCGACGATCCGTCGCGCCAGCACTTCGCCCACCTCTGGCAGCTGCGCAAGTTCAGGCCACCCTGGCGCTACCAAGTGTACAACTTCGGAAGTGAAGCACTCCACGCGAGAAAACCGAGCGTGTTTGCTTGGGCCCCTGCACGTGCTCAAACTCCAAATCGATGCGGTCGATAATCGTCTGCGGCGCCGCCCGAACCTTACGCGGCTCGCCGCTTGCGAGCGTCTCACGTAAGCTGTGCAAGCCAGCGATCGCTTTATCGACAATCGAGTCGACACCACCGCTCGACGCCTCAGAGCGAGCCTCAGCGGCTTCCAGAGCAGCCACCGCTTTGGCGTGACCGTGCCTTGATCTCGCGGGCGTGCTCCACCGCCAGGTCCTGCAGATCATCCGGCACCTTCAGTAGCTTCGCGGTGGCGTTCTTCAACTCAGCGGCCAGCTTGTCGACGTTGGCCTGTAGCGACTTCAATTGCTGCCGGCTCTCGTCGTTGACGTTTCGCCGCTTCCTTTGCAATGGCCTTGGCCAGCCGGTCAAAGGTCTTTGGCTGCAGCACCCGCTCGCGGATAATGTCAACGATGTACTCGACCGCCGTTGACTCCCGGAATAGGTTCCGGTGGCAGTGTTTCTTGCCACGTTTCGCGTAGGTCCGGCACTGAAAGAACTTGTCGCCCTGATTGCCCTTGGAGTTGTTGTCCCCGGCAACCATGTAGTCACCGCAGTGGCACACAAGTAGAGCAGACCGGACAACAACCGCTTGGATCCGCGTTTTGGCGTTGTCTGGTGCCTACGGGATTCAAACTTGCGTTGCACCTCGTCGAATCGCTCGCGGGTGACGATGACGGGACAATCCACGTGGAACCATTCATCGTCGGGCTTTACGGATGAACCAACGTTGCGTGCAACTACGCCGTTGCGGATCGTCGAAAACTTCCCCTTGGATTCGCGGAGTTGAACGCGCGCAGCCCATGTAGGCTTAACGCTTCAACAGCCCACGGATCGATGACCGAGTCCAAACCCGATTGCCGCCAGGCCTCGGTGCAGGGAGACCGCGGGCGTTCAGCGGGTCGGCAAGATCATTGAGGCTGGTGTCGGTGGTGGCGTACTGTTCGAACAACCACCGCACGGTCTCAACGGCCGTCGAATCGCCCAGCAGTAGCTTGCCATCCTCGCAGCGATAGGCGTAGGCGGCGCAGTTGGCGGTCCATCGTCCCTGCTTGGCGTTGGACAGCCGCGCCCGCAGTACGTTTCTTCGATAGGTCGCGGAGGTACTGTGCTTTGGCGTGCTGATTCACACTCGCGGTCAGCCAGCCGCCAAGGTCTTCCAGATCGATAAGACCTTGATTGACGGTTTCAATTCTCACGCCTGACATTCGTAGCGTGTGCCAATAGTAGTTCGCCTCTGCAGGATCAAACCGGCTGAATCGATCTTGATCCCAGCAAAGCACTGCCTCGAAGTCCTGCAGCTCGCTGGCGTCAGAGATCATGCGGCGGAACTCGGCGCGGCTGGTGTCGGCACCGCTGATCCCTTCATCGATGTACCATCGCACAACTTTGTACCGCCCCTTTGCAAGGGCGGTGATTTCTTCACGCTGTTGCTTGGGGCTCGCCTCTTGCTTGTCGCTCGACATGCGGATGTAGGCGACCGCGGGGGTTAGCTTCGCCATGATTGGTTCTCCTAGTCTGGTTGATCGAATCTTAGCAAAAGGTGGGGACTTGTGTCCCCACCTTTTGGCAATCGCTGCTACATCCAGCCGTTCTTCTTCCAGATCGCGATTCGACGGCCGCGGATCGCCTGGTTGCTGAGCTGCTCGGGCTTGATCTTGAATCGCTTGCGAAATGCGGCGTAGAACTCCGCACCCATCAGCTCGCAGTCGCCGAGCCATTCGAGTTGCCTGGCGGTCCACTTGTGGTTGGCGGTCGTCTTCGTTTTGGTTGCCATCGTTCGTTCTCCAGAATGAGTTGTTGAGTTGGCCGGGCGACGTTGCTCGACTCAGCTTCTATTGTCGGATACTCCCATGCGCCCGTCGGGAGGCGGATGGCTCGGCCATGGCTGTGGCTGGTGGAAATCTGAATTGGCCACCGCGGCCACGCGCCGCGGCGGGCGGGGGTTACTACGCTGCTGCCACTGGTTGAGGGCAGCCAGTACGGACGTCGTTCGCGATGCAACCGTCGAGCTTGTCCGTGATGGCCGCGGCGGCGGCCAGCACTTCCAGGCACTTGTCGGCGGCTACCTGGTCGCCATGCGCGACGCGGCTGGCGATGCCGTAAATGGCATTAATCTTGCACACTTGTCGACTTTCCCAAGGTGCCCGTAGATTTCGAGCTTGTTAGCCATCGCCGGGACCGTCATCTTCTTATTCTTGCTGAACTCGCGCCACTGCTTTGAGATCATCGCCAATCGCTTGACGCGACTTTCAACGGCCAGGCGGGCCAGCATCGCGGCGGCCACGTAGTAGCCGGCCGACGCCAAAAACTCGGCTTGCTCCAGTAGGTCGCCATTGACAACGTCGGCATGGTAGAGCGGCTTGAACCGGCGGTGGCGGGTAAGCAACCAGACAAAGCGCAAGCGGAATCGCTGAACAAGAGAATTGCCATAGTGGCTTTCCTTCCTGCCCGGCAGAGTGCCAGGCATAAAGAAAAGCGCAACGGCGCACGGGCGTTGTCAGGCGGGCATTGAGCCGCCCGGGGGCCTTACGGACTCCCCACACCAGCGCGCCGCCGCGCTCTGATTTCAATGCAGAATTTGACATTCAATGCTCCTCTTGTGAAGTTGTGTCCCATGGACACAACTTCTGGTTTGACGCTTACGATTCTACCCTGCCGCTGCGGCAGCGAAACCCCCGTTGTTTACTCGAATTGCACCGCGTTGGAGCCGTTGCCGCACGGATTCGCAAGTGTCGGCCGATACATCGATCGTCACGCAATCCCGGCCGAGGGCAGCGGCCACGACGGCCGTGGTGCCAGAGCCGGCAAACGGGTCGAGCACGCGATCACCGGGGTTGGTGTACGCCTTGATGAGCCGCTCAAGGTAGACCTCGGGCAGTTGGTTGGGGTGCCCGCTCCGCCGCTCAGTGCTGTTGCCTTGCACTCGCCCCCAGTACTTGCCATCGCTGGGGATGCCCCAAACGGTACCAGGTAACCGCTTGCCGCCGTTGTCGGTGTCGTGGATGCGTGGATCGTTGTACTTGCTCGCCCGATCGGAGTCGACCAAAACGTCCTCGGCGTTCCACGTCCATCGATCGTGCTTGGCGAACAGCAGGCAATGGCAGCGGGCATCGATCCAGTTTGATCGACCACACTGCCCGAACCGATAGTGCCAGTGAATCCATGCGATGCGTTGCATACCGAGTCGTCGCTTGGCGATCACGTAGAGCTCGGCGAGCTCGTCGGGGCCGTGCAACGCCATAACGCCGTCGCACGCTTCCCACGCCTTGGCAATCCAGTCGAGCGTAAACTCTTCGAAGTCGTCGCGGCGATCGGCGTAGCCGTTGTACTCCTGGCCAATGTTGAAGGGCGAATCGGCGAAGACGAAATCGAACTTGCCAAGCGTCGGCATCAGCTCGCGACAATCGCCGTGAATCACTTCAGCCCGTCGATCGCCCTTCGAGCTGAAAGTTAAGTCGGGCATCCTGGGGACTCCTCGCTGTTTGTGTTTTCGGGACGGCAAATCGGGTGTTGTGGCCCGCAAACGTCTCACTTACTTACTTACTCTGGAAAGTTTTCTCGCACGAAAAACCCACTCGATCGCAGGCTTCGCCTGACCCCGGGGGGGGTCGGGCAAAGGACCCCAAGTACCCCCGGGGGGGCTGCCCAGGGCCACCAGGGCGTCGCCTGACGGCAGCGGCAGCGGGGGGCAGGGGGAGACTCGTCCCCGCCCCCGCACCGTTGCTGCGACGGCTCGGCCGTCGCTTATGCCGGCAGTCGATCGATGTTGTAGCGGTCGGGGCTGGCAACGCTCTTGGCCTCGTCCAGCCGGTCTTCAGCCTGTTGGACCCTCTCCTGAGCGGCGGGCAACTCAGGCTCGATCTCGTCCGCGAGCTTCAACCACGTCTCCCAAGCCACGTACTGCCGGCCGTCAGCATCCGCGAGGGTCAGTACGCGAAGTTGATCATTAACCACGGCCAACCGCTCGGACGCCAGTTGCCTCTCGATCCTGCCGCTGTCCTGGTGTTCGATTTGCTGCCGAATTCGTCGGCGCTTCGTCCAGCAAACTTTTGTTGCGACGATCGACCTCGCCAAAAATTCCGTTGCGGTTTCGCACCGCCTCGACTGCCATTCGGGTGAGCTCGACCGGACGGTGCGGCTTATCGCGTTCCGCGTCGATGTCGCTTTGCAGATTTGGCGGTGGCGCCACACGGGCTCCCCGCCCACCAGCCGCGGCCGCTGGTACGCGTCGTTGCCAAACCACCGCGCCGCCCCAACGAACTGAGCTTCGGTCAATCCGTCGGCGATCGCCGCGCAGTACCGATCCCCGAACTCGCACAACTGCAGGCGCGACATCATATGCCACCCGGCATCAGCTAACTCCTGACGGGCCGCGAGCAAAATTCGCTCTGCCATCGCCGCGTCATGGCGAATGCTCAGCGGCAGCAGCTCTGGAGATCGCAGATGCCCGACCGCCAGGTCGACGTTGGTTTGGCGATCGCGGGCCTTCGCCGCGGCGCGCTCGAGTTCATGCAACTTGCGTTCAGCATCGCCGATCACCTCCCGGAGCCGAGGCCCCTCCTCCTGGAGCTTCGACTGAGCATCGGCAGCGCGCTGTTTGGCGGCCTCGATCTCCGTGCGACTGACGACCACGTCGCAGAACACAGCGACCCGCTTCACTCTCCGAATTTCAGCCGCAACGTCATCATCGCTGAGCCCCAGGCGGTGTAACGTCGCACGCTCATCGAACGTTGGACCGCGATCTTCGCGGGCGAGCTGATCGAGAATTCCCTCGCGGACCTCCATGGCCTCGCTTGGCGTCGGAAAAGCTTTTGCTCTGGCAACTGTCATGATTCGGTTCCTCACTGTTACAAGGTCGATAGAAAAAACCGCGACCAACGCGCCCGGAGACTAACCCCGAATCTCCGCAGCTTCAACTGTGCGCGTCGGCCGCGCTGATCACTTCTGGTAGTTGGCAGCGGTTAGTAGCTGGCGTCGAAGTGCGGGCTGCCTTCGCGCCACCGCACAAACCGCCTTCGCGCGATGTACGCTCCCGGCGTTACGAGGTTTGACCCCCATCGCCGCGAGTTCTTCGTCGACCGCGCGGTCCCATGCGTCTTTGGCAATCTGATAGCTGTTCACAGTAAGTCCTTCGGATGCGCCCGCGGTGGGGGCGGGGGCGGGGGCGGCAGAGTTGTGCTGCATCGTCGGTCGCTGCAGCTCGTGTGCGACGAATCCGGCTGTGCGAACCTGTTGGCGGGTTATGCCGAGCGGGTCGCGGACGAGATCGAGTGGGCTAACGAACTCAGGGAATGTTCCAAACATCGTGCATCCTTTCAGTGGTAACAAACGTTTAGTTATTGTTTGAGTGAGACACGTGTCCCATTCAAAACGGGATGTCGCTCGGCTGTTCCGGCGTTGCCGCCGCAGCCGCCTGGTTAAAGTCGGCCATGCCGCTTTGCTCTTGCGTCGTGGGTTGTTGAGGCGCAGGCGCACCGGGTAGTGGCTCGCAAGAGCATACGTGTAGGCCCCTGCAAGCCCGTCCTTCAACCATGCGTGGAATGGTGCCAAGCACAAACCAGCCGCCGTACCAGTTTTCGGTATCGTCTCCCCAGGCACTGGCGAAGATGGAAGAGTTCGACTTGTTTAGCACCATCGACTTTTGCGCGTTGAGTAGTTGCAGTACCGGCTTTTGCTCGCCATCCAGGTCTTCAAGTTCGCAACCGCCAGCCTGCAGTCTGTAGGTCTTTTCTCCGATGTCCGCCGCAGTGAGGTATCGGCCGCTGAAGATTTCGGAAATTCTCATGGCATCACTAATTGTTGAGGATCTTGATTGCCGGCCGTTCATGGCCGCCGGCGTCGCCGTTGCTCATACCTTCGGTTGCGCTCGCGCTGTCGTTTCGCCTCCGCTTCGCTGACCTCGGCCATCAGGCAGCTGATCACCGCGCCCCGCATGGCCCCGACAACTGGCACCCAGCCGTCCCATTGGTCGAGCAGCGTCAGAGCACAAGTTGTCGGGGGTAGTGGGCAAGCACCAGGTTCTCCACCTCTGCCGGTCGCAACTCGGCTGCCTTGGCAAGCACCGCCTTGGGTACCAGCGGCTTTTGGGCGAATGGATTGCTGGGTTCGTCGGTCATTCATCGTGCGTCCGTGGTCGCTTTGGCTCATGGGCCGACCGCCCGCAAAGCGGGTCGGCCCTATGATCTATATGTATGGGTGCACTCTGGTGCACTAGTTCGTGTCGTCACCGTGCACTAGTTCTGGTGCACCACCGTGCACTAGTTCGGGGGTAAGGTTGGGCGGTATACATTCGCCGAGTGATCGGGTCCGCCGCGGGTAACCACATGCAGGAAGCCGGCCTCCACTAGGGCGGCAACCGCGTTGATGGTGGCGCGGCGCTTCAGGCCAACTGCGGTTCCGATGCGATCGTATGAAAGGGTCGCTTTGCCCGACTTCCGGTCGGTGTGCCGCCAGATCACCATCCACACGATGGCCTCCGTGGGCTTCATGCTGGCCAGGTGCTGATCGATCAAGCAGTTGAACTCTGCGAAGCCGTTCTTCCACCGCCGGGGCTTTGGCTTGCCGTTGCGCGACGGCGCGACTCTGTCGCGTATGTCTGGTGGCGTGCTCATTCATCGTCGGTCCCGTCGTAATCGGCAAATTCGCCATACGGTTCCACTTCCGGCGGGGCAAGGTGCTCTTGGTAACGGCCGCCAAAATTGAGCTCCACATCGGCAATTTCGCCGTGGCGATTTTTGAGGCACTTCGCCACCAGCGGCACCGTCCCGTCTGCTGCGCCGCTCGCCGTCGCGCTCCAGCACCCACGCTTGGTCCGCGCCATACTCAAGTTCACTCGACTCGCGGAACTCACCAGCGCGGCTCAGCGCCGAGACAAGCAACACCGCTGGCCCACTCATTGCCAATTCGCGCACGGCCGACATCGCGCGGCTGACCTGCAATCGCTGATCCGCGGCATCGTCGCCACACTCGAATCGCTGCATGTAATCTATGACGACCAAGTCCGCCTTGGTGCTGGCCGCCAGCGCTCGCACCCGCGCCATCGTGAAGGGCGGCCCCACAAAGGTCATGCGCTCTTCCAACTGCATTAGCTGCCCGGCCGACTTCATCACCTTTTCGTTTCGATCGCCGGCGAACGTGCGATCGCGAACCACGCCATAAGGCACACGCGAAATTCTGGCGACCGTTCGGTCAAGAAGCGTTCCCGGGTCCATCTCACAATTGGCAACCAGCACGCGCAGCGACTCGTCAAAAAAAGCCGCATTCACAGCCATTTGCATGGCCAGCGCCGTCTTGCCGGCCCCGGGCTTGCCACCTATGAGCGTGAGCAGCCCCGGCCCAATCGTGATCCGCTGCAGTTGGCTGTTAACCGGCGCGTGATCGAAGTGGCTTCGGCGGTCGCGCTCGTTGAGCGACTGCTTCCACCTCGCCCACGGGCTGGCGTTCCCCACATCTATCTCGATCATCTCATTTGCCTTCTGCAAGACTTGCTCGACTGCGACTGCGGCTGGGGCCTGGTCATTCGCCGCTGTGGCCAGCTCGATGCTGAGCGACAGAAGCTGCCGCTTCTTTGCCGCCTCGGCCACTCGCCGGGCGTAGTACTTGGCGTGCGCGGCCGTTGGGATCGCGGCGGCGGTGGTCGCCAGGAACACGGCCGCCTGATCGCCGCACAGGTCGCCGCGTTCGCGTATGGCCCGCAGTACAAGCAGCTCATCGAACGGCTCGCCGGCCTGCCAGGCGCCGTGCACGGCATCGATCGCTGCGCGGCACAGCTCGTCGATAAAATCGGCGGGCTTGACGGTCGCGAACACGTCGGCCGCGGTGGCTGGCTCGAGCAGCACGCTGCCGATGACCCACTCTTCGGCCTCGGTGTCGGTGGGAAGGCGTGGCTCGCCATTTGGCTGTTGCTGTTTTGGTTGATATGATTTGGGCATCTGCTTTTTGCCCGGTGCGCAGTGTTGGCATCGCGCGTACCGGGCTTTTCCTATTTGGGGGTGGTGGTGTCGTTTTCCGCGGCGTCGACCAAGAGCACTGCCAGCGCCTCGAGCGCCTCGTCGCTGAGTTCGTCGCTGGTAGTGGCGGGCTCGATCACTGCGGTGCTCCATGTGGCAGTTGCGACGCTCGCGCAATCAATACCTCGCGAACCGCTGGCACGGAAAATAGCCGCGCTTCGCCGGCCTGGAGGCTGGGAACTCGGCCGCTGGCGGCCTCAGCGAGCAGCCAAGCCGCGTCTACTCGCAAAAGCCTCGCGGCGCTCTTCGCGGAGACCAAATTGGGCGGGGCAATGAACATGCCCTCAATTTAGAAACCGGCAGAATCCGATGTCGGGAGAATACCGGTAGATTTGCGGGAGATTTACGGGAATCTACCGGCCCGCCGCCGTGTTATTGAGTTTCGCGGCGCGGGCACGCCCAGCAGGGGTTAGCTGCACGAGTTGTTTCCTGCCAGGAGGTGCGCAAACATAGCCAAGTTCTTGAAGGTGTTTCAACCGGTCGCGGACAGGTTTGTCGCTAACGTCGATCGCTGCGCACAGATCCACACAGGTGAGCGCGAGATTGCCCTCCGCCAGCGTCACTAGGACTTGCAATTCGACCCGGTCAATCGCGTGCTCTTCGTCTGTGCCGGACTCCGCGGTACACAAGTACTCCGCAAGGCAGTGGCAGGTCTCCGCGTCTCGTGCATAACTGAACTTGCTGCCAGACGTCACAAATTCCTGTAGCACTTCGAAGACGCCGTGGTAAGTCTTCCCGCGATCCAGCGCCCGCTGCACTTTCTTGTGCAACGCACCTGTAAGTTGATCGCAGTCGTGCAAATCGACGAATATTTGGCCGACTCGGTACGTTTTGCGCAGTCACCTAAATACACGCTAGGGTTCGGCTCTCTCTCTTGCAGCAGCTCGAACTCGCGCGCGAGCGATTCCAACTCCGCCGCCAGCGATACCAAATCCATCGGAAATCCTCCTAGTCAGCCCGGGTACGGCTCGGGCACCTGGCGGCCGACTAGGAGAAGCCGGCCAGGCACCCGGGCCACGCTGGTGATCAAGCCAGCGCCCCGGTGAGTTGTGCTACGCTCATTTTACCGCGATTAGTCAACCTTGGCGAATGCGTCGTTTGGCGGCGTCACCGTCGATGTCTTCGCGGAATGCATAATCAGTGAGCGGCGGATATACTGGACTCGGATTTCGAGACCATCTCCCCCCGCTGCTGAAAGGCCTGAATAATGAGTCGTATCAGTTTGGTGTTGCTGCTCACAATTCCCGTTGCTATTGCTCAGACTACACGGGCGGATTCGTTCGGAAGTGGTCAGAATTACTTTGAGATTGACTTCGTAGATATTGGCAATCCGGGGAACGCAGCCGACACCACGGACAGGAATAATCCGCTCGGTAATATTCCGAACCCGACAGGTACGGTTAACTACCCGTACCGGATCAGCAAGCATGAGATCAGCCGCGATATGATTATAAAAGCGAACAGGGAGGGCGGCCTCGACATCTCGATGGACCCAATGAGTTCCGTTATTGGGGGAGCGCGAGCCGAAATGCCTGCTACTGGGATCACGTGGTTTGAGGCCGCAAGATTTGTGAACTGGCTAAACACGAGCAACGGCCACTCGCCTGCCTACAAATTCGTTGACAATTCTTTTGACCTCTGGAATTCAGGAGATCCGGGGTACAACCCAAACAACCCGTTTCGCAACCGCCACGCGATTTTTGTCTTGCCGAGTGCCGATGAATGGTACAAGGCTGCGTACTACGACCCCACTTCGGGCGCCTACTACGATTTCCCCACAGGCGCAAACAGCAAGCCGACAAAGGTCTCAAGTGGAACGGCAGCAGATACCGCGGTGTACGCCATGAGCATCAACCATGGACCCGCAGACATTACATCCGCCGGCGGCCTAAGTCCCTACGGCACGATGGGGCAGGGGGGAAATGTGTGGGAATGGGAGGAAACCGAGTCCGATTTGATCAATGACTCTAGCTTATCCTTCCGCGGAGTGCGTGGCGGTGGGTGGTACGGTGGCGACATCAGCCTGGACGCGTCAACCCGTAGCGACGACCACCCAACGGTCGAGTTCTTTAGCGTGGGATTCCGCGTCGCAACAGTCCCTGAGCCAGGAACAGCGACGCTGGTTGGACTTGGCCTCGCCGTGTTGGGCATCATTCGGCCGTGCCGACGACCACGGCTATCAGCCCCCACAGGCTCGAGGCAACAATAGAGTGTAGGTAACCGTTGCGGCGCATATGTCACCCAGCGAAAGCAACTGGCAAGACCCAGCAGCCATCAACGCTAACAATGCCGTGCCGGGCCTTCACGCGGAATGCAGTTCCCCGAGAGAAGCCGGCATCGACGATAGCCGAGATCGCGTCGGCTGCTGGTACCGGACCACTTGCCAGTAGGTCCAGGGCAATCTTCTCCGCGGCATCGACCGCAGGTGACGTCCGGTGATCGAATGCCGGTTCCTTCAAGTTTTCACAGGAAAACTCGAGAGGATCGAATAGTTGCAGACTTGTTAGCGCAGAGCACTCGGCGTGATTCAAATCTACCAGGAATTCGTACGGCACCTGATCGGCACGGTCGACCTCGATTAAGCGGCCTGACAGGCCACCCCTAGCAACCCACACGACAACGGTAGCTCCCAGGGCCACCGCAGCGAGAGTCGCAACGGTCGATTGCTCGCGGGGTTGGAGGAGTGCTTTGGGCATGAGGGTCGCTTCGGCTGGTTGGGGCCCAATCATTAGATCAGTCGGCCCGCCGAATCGCTAGCATTTGCTGCGCGAAGTGCCACCGTTGAGGAAGAACTGCCTGGATCGGTTAACCATAGCCGAGGTCTTCCCCACAACGAGTCGGCCCCGCCTGGGTCGACCTAACTGGGGTGCTGGGTAGGAACTGGGGTGCTGGGTAGAAATGCCATCTTCGCATCAAGACCTCGCCCAATTGGCGTATTTTCGAGTTGCGAGAGCTGTGCCCTCCGGGGTACCGCAGTGCGCCTGAAAAGCCGGCTGACGCGCCTCCCGTCCGCGAGATGAGCCCAACCCGTGCATCCATCGCGCAGGCTGGCAAGCAGCAGAGTCTCAAAACACCACCTGAAAAGCAGGCATATACGCGACACGGGCCCGGCAAGATGCTGGTCGTTAATCGGTCGTATCGAGCCACTCGGGGGCTTGGGCGGTAGCCGCCCGCCGCCAACCGGCACCCTCGTATCGTTAGTCGTTCGGAGCCGGCTGGACGGAACTGCCCGATTTTGACTAGACTGGGTGATTCGACCGGTCCAAGAATGGGTCTGCCGGGCGCAACCAATCCCCCACTCAGGAGTTCAGAGTACCCGTGGTAAAGTTAACGCTTCGCGAACGAGAGACAGCCCAAGAGGCAGTGCGGCGGTTCCGCAAGTTGGTGGAACGCAGCGGCATCAAGAAGGAAATCCGGATTCGCGAGTTCTACGAGAAGCCGAGCGAGACCAAGCGTCGCGCGCGCCTTGCGTGCGCAGCGCCGCAACCGCCGCGAGCGGATGCTTGGCCGCGCTCTAGCCACGGCGAACAGACTTCGACTCGCTATGCAAAACAGCCGGCCCAATTGGACCGGCTGTCTTGCGTCTATTGTTTGACTCGGTTGCCAGCTTATGGAGCTTCGCGTCGTTTAGAACGAAGTTTCCATCCGCAGGAAGAATCCGTCGAAGCCCATAATGTTGGCATCGTCGTAGGAAACCTGCAGGCCGTAGTCGTACTCGTCACGGAAACCCAGGTCATGCCAGGCGGACATGAAGTAGCCGCCGGTGATGCTCGTGTTGCAAGTGACGAACATCGTACCACCCGCTTCGATTTCAGTGACCGGAATCACGTGTCGACAGGCAATCGACTGTTCGGTAATGGGGCCGGGAACCGTACCCGAAAGGTCTTGGCGATACTGGGTCGTACTGTACTCACCGGCGAGCACCGAGATGTCGCCCCTGAGGTACATGCTGAAGATGCCTTGACGTCCGAAGTACCGTCGGCCCATCAAGCCGACGCGGCCACCGACACCCTGAAAGTCCATGTCCGATGAACCGACGGTGAGTACTTCATCGGTCGGGCCGATCGAAGCAAAACTACGATTAGCGGACATGTCGACCCCTCGCACGGCACCGGTAAAAGTGATGTCCCAGGCAGGGCAGTAGTTGCCGCATGGGTCGCTGCAGCCGTCGCCGCAAGGCCCAAACTCATCGCAGCAGCCGGTGTCGCACCCTAGGGGCGACCCAAGCGGGATGGTCTTAGACCATCCCAGGTCGAAGGAGTCCAAATTGATATCCGACGTTCCTTGGGTCCGCGACCCGTCGATGGTCGCAACGACTTCGAGCGGCGAAACGATCTGGAATGCCCCACCACTGCCATTCGGAATCGTAGGGCTCACAAAGTCGGACCCATTGTCGAAGTGAGTCCAGGTGAAGCGGAGCTCCTCGCCGCAGTTGTTCCGGCAACCGCCATAGAAGCGAAAGGAGCCCTCGTAGTCGTAGCTGAACTGATTAAACGTGTCGGAGAAGTTGTTAATATCCCGCTCAAGATACGAGACAGCCTCGCTAGGATTCGCTCGCAGATACAGGTATTCGCCACCCACGAAGAACCGTGTGCCGCTGCCACCACGTGGCAGCAAACCATTCGTAGTAAGCAGCGACGGACCATAGCCGTAGTCATCAGCGCAGCCACCTTCGCAACCGTAGTTGCCCATAGGAACTTCGCAAGAACTACAACTGGCGAGTTCGACGTCGCCGCCGAACGAGCCGAGCGTTGCTGCAAGCCGATTTGTGGTGGCGTCGCTATCGGGACGATAGTCCGCTTGCTGAACCACCTGTTGGCCATGTGCAATCGCTGATAGAGACAGGCCGATTGCCACTGACGCGCAGAATAAGGATAGTCGTTTCATCAAGATTCCCCCCAGAATCCAAAGCGAGCGAATGGGCGGCCCACCTGAACCAACCAGCATCGCTAGCATGTTGTGCTCATCGGACCATGCAGCGCGGCGGTTTCTTGGCCAATGGCCGTTCGCCTGCCTGCATGCACTCCGTGCCGAGAAATCGATCAAGGCATGGGAAGTCATCGGTACCGGTAGAACCGGCACTTTGACTTTTTCAGGCGCATCCCGAAAAATGCGCAATATCCTTGCGACCGCTAAACCTTCACACATTGTTCAGCCAGGTCGCAGCGCATAGAAAAACGACGCAAAAGCCAGAGGGAATGTGGCTCCTGCGTCGCTCGAAGGCCATTTGCCAAACGCGTGGATCACCGCCTTGGCGGTGCCGCGCACCGCCGGCGTCGGCGACGACAAGGCGTCGATCGGCAGCGGCGGGGCAGATGCCAATTGCGACGTCGCTGCCGGCAGCGACGCTGGCCACTGCACGACGCTTGCCGCCGGCCGCGGCAGGCGCAACTGATTAAACGGATGGCGCGTTTCATTTCGTTCGCCTCGTAGTGTCGTCCACGATCGTGCAAGCAATTCTCAAGATGGGCGAAAAACCGTCTTATGGCGGAGTTGCGTCGCCCCAGAGAATCCCCAGTAAAGGGGGCTAGCAGCGGCAGTTACACTAACCGATCCTCCTTGGCCGCCGCCGCCAGATGCCAACTCCGGTCACCGCAAGGATGGCCAATGCTGCGGTGCCTGGTTCAGGGATCACGGTGCCACCACTAAACGCCGAGGCCTCGAACGTATCGACACCCTCCATCACGCTATAGGGGCGAATGATCTGATTAAAGTAATTCGCCTGCGGGCCTGTGACCGTGTAGTCTACCAACTGCGTGGATGCGGAGGCCGTCATTGAGGTATTATTCGGGTCCGCGAACTCAGCCGACACGATCGAGTTGTCGGATATGCCATTGCCATCCATGTCGTTCATGTCAAATAACACTAGGCGGAAATCGGGATAGGGAAACATGTCGTCGAGCCCAGGATCGGCATCAATGTCGATTCCGAAGCGAATGATCTCCCCAGGCGCGAGTCCGCCATCGCCGAACGTGAGCGTCAGCAGATCCCCCGTGGAAGTGATGGAGGAGATCACCGGGTCGGGTGTTGAGTCGCTTTGAATGGCGTAGTCACCGAAGTATTCATTGGAGAAATTAAAATCGGTATCGCCAATAGTAATGCTGAACTCCGTCAGATTGCCCGTCGAATCCGGGAGGTTCATCACCTCCAAGAAGGGCATATTGCGATTGCTGATGCGGTGGTAGGACGAATCCCACGCGGCGAACATCTTGTATCCCATGTCGTTGGGATGCGCAAGCATCATCTCTTTTTCAGAAATCTTTACTTGAAACCCTACGTCACCTAGCGCAGCGAGTGTAGGCTTCGCGGTCAGCGTTAGTGCCAGGCACGCTAATGTTAGCGTTAGGCTACGAATTAGTTTTTTCGAACAGGGCCAATAAGGCGTCATCTTTTCCCTCGTTTAGTCTAAGTCAGTCGCCCTCATGCGGGCGGACAGGTGCAGTTATTGAAAGGACGGCCGCTACGTTTGGTGCAGATGCACCACGGCTCGACGGAGCTGCTACCTGGCGCTACTCGGGACGATTCCGTCGCCGGGGCACTAGGTGGGCAGGGCCATGAAAACGGCGAGACGCGCAATCACACGCGCTGGCGGGAGCCACCAGGGTGAACTTCCGCGCACTTAGCAGTGCTGCCCTTCACCACCAGACATTCGAGGTTCCATCGTTGTGGGTACTTTTGGAGCCCAAGATCCAAAGGACCCCAGGGGAACGCAAGTAATCAACGAGGCCATTTCGCCAGCCGCCTTGGCAGCGCGCCCAACACGGATGAGACCCGAGGGAAAACGCACTGCTTGCAGGGTCCCGCTTCCGCGGTGGCACACCAAAACCCAGCGTACGGGCACTTGATGGGCTACAGGAAAGAGTTGGAACTGCAGCTAGTGAATGTCAAGCGAGCGAAGCGGCATTGCCACTTTTCCGCCGCTTTTTCGACATTCATGAGCACAGCTCCCTGTAGCTAAAGAAGGAATCAACCTATCGGCCCGGAATCTATCACCGGGCCACTACTGCAGAATAAGCACGCCCCACGCCGTTGTCAACGAGTTTTTACATTTTTCGCAATTTAGCGATTAAGCGATTCGACCTGGCCGAGGCACAGCGGACTACTAACAACTGCCAAACGTGGGAAAAAGGGACGTGGCGGGGTCCCCTCTAGCTCCCAGCTAAAACCCGCCACGTCGGTGAGATGGCACCCCTCCCCGGAGCACGCTTCTCACCGCAAAATTAGGCCGCCGGTGGCGTATGTCAAACCAATCCAGGTAACGAAAAATCGGTTTTGTGGCAGCCGATTCCGTGTCTCAACCGCGCCAATCCAAACCGATATCGAGCGACACGGCCGAGTGGGTCAGGGCGCCAACGCTGATGCGGTCGACACCGGTGCGAGCAATATCGGCGATAGTTCCCAGGTTCACGCCTCCCGAGGCTTCCAGAACGACACCGCACGCCACGCGATCTTTCAACTCGACTGCGGTCGCTAGTTGGTCGTTGCTCATGTTGTCGAGGAGGACGATGTCCGGCTCAACCGGCAAAACCGATTCAAGCTGCTGGAGCGTATCGACTTCCACTTCAATCGCCTCGACCGTGGCCTGATGGACGGCCAGCGACTGACGAACCTGCTCGATGGCCGCGGGAAGTGTCAGACCCACCTGCTTCGCCAACGCAACGTGGTTGTCTTTGATCATCACCGCGCGGTGGAGGCCCAAGCGATGGTTGCAGCCGCCGCCACATCGGACGGCGTACTTTTCCAGAAGCCGCCACCCTGGAGTGGTCTTTCGCGTATCGAACACCCGTGCACTGGTTCCAGCGATCGCCGCGACGTACTGGTGGGTAAGCGTGGCAATGCCCGATAGGCGGCCCAAGAAATTAAGGAAGATACGTTCGGCGGTGAGGAGATTCGCCACCGATCCCGAAAGCGTTGCCAGCGTTTGGCCAGCCGAAATAGACTGACCGTCCCTTACAGCGGATTCGAATGCGATCCCCGCGTCCATTTCGGCCAGCACCAGCGGCACGATCGGTATTCCCGCGACGACGCCACGCTGACGAGCAACAATCGCCACGCGACCAACCGCCTCGGGTGGCACCAGCATGCGAGTTGTCCAATCGCCCTGGTCGCCGAGGTCCTCGGCGATCGCAAGGCGAATGAGTTGGGTAGTTGATGCGGCAACTTCGGCGGACCAGTCGATCTGCTGAAAGGTCGTATTCACTATGATTCTCGTCATTCAGGATCCAAAATCTCCCCACATTGTACCTCGCTTGGGACTCCTTGCCGAAGGGCGTGGGTGGACGCTCAGCAGCAGTGGCAACCCCATCGCCGTAAACGCGACAGGGGCGGGTCGGCTCTTCGGCCGCCCTTCTCGGCCGCTGGGCCAACTCCTGGCTCAGCAACTACCGGGTACACTTATCGCCAATCTTGCACGCTGGCTCCTCGAGTTCCACCATGGTCCCGGCTGCTCGCAATCGCGACTCTGCCCGACGAGCGATCTCCCAAGTCAACGCGCAAACGTCGGCTCCGGGGCGGACATCAATTGCCTAGCTCCCCTTGATTGCCTGAGTTTCGCTAGCGTTCCGCCATTTCTGGAATCTCGGAGGATACTCCTGGCCACTCTCCGCAAAGCACGTAAGCCGCCCCGTTCCTGCGGTTCGCGACGATTCCTCTTGCCAAGTACCGCAGTGGTTAGGTACTTACCCGACTGCAACCGCTCCGTTTGCACTACGCCCCCGTGAATCCTTGCCAGCAATCATGCATCTCCATCGGTCATTGTCGACCTTGCGAACCGCTAGCCCATGGCTTGTGGCCGCTTGTGCTGGCATGGTTGCTACCGGCTGTCACTCGGCGCATTATCGTGCCGTATCGATGCCGGCCGAGCTGAGTGCGCCCGTAACGGGGGGCGCACCAGTGGTGTCGCTCGCGCGACTATCGGGCATGATGGGCGGCTCGAGCAAGCTCGCCGCTGGCGACCTACTGCACATCACCGTACTGAGCGGGCTCGAAGACGAAGCCACCGACAAGCCCGCACGCGTGGCCGACGACGGAACGATCAATGTGCCGTTGGTCGGCATGGTGGACGTGGCTGACCTCGATGAACAACAGGCGGCCGAAACCGTGCGCACGGCTGCTATCGAACGAGGCATTTACCGCAACCCACAAGTAACGGTGCGCGTCGCCGAGCGGGCCACCAACAGCATCACCGTGCTTGGCGCCGTGGCGGAACCAGGCACGCATGCAATTCCACGTAGCAGCAGTAATTTGATTGCCGCAATCGGAGCGGCTGGTGGGTTCACCGAGGAAGCGGGCACAGAAGTTGAGATACTACGGCAGTCGCGAAGCTTCTTGGCCCAGCAAGACGCTCAGGACGCGTCGAACATTCGCTTGGCGTCGTTCACCGCGCCGCCGATCGACCGCAACGGCGCGCGGTCGGAACGCATCAACCTGGCGATGGTCGACGACGCGCCGCAAAACTACAACGTGGGGGATCACGATGTGGTGATGGTCCACCCTGCTACCAAACGGGTCATTCACGTCGCCGGTCTCGTACGCCAACCCAACCAGTTCGAAATGCCACGCGATCAGGACTTACACGTACTGGACGCCATCGCCATGGCGGGCGGACAAAGCTCGCCGGTGGCAGACAAGGTGTACGTGATCCGCCGCACGGACGAACAGTCCGAGCCCAAGGTAATCCAGGTGAGCATCGCCGATGCAAAGGTTAGCGGCAACGAGAACCTTCGCCTGGCGCCCGGCGACCTGGTGAGTGTCGAAGCCACGATGATGACGACGGTAGTCGACACCATGAGCAATGTCTTCCGCATTACAGCCGGCCTGGGTGGTAACATTTTCTCGCTCTAGAGTTTCCTTCGATTGCCTTTGACCTGCCTCCGCTCCCTCCGCCCGCCCGCCGCTTCCACGACCATGTCCCACGTAATTGAGCAAGACGCGCAGGTACCGGTTCACGCCGCGGGCGTCGATATGTCGCCTTCGGACATGGTTCACGCGGTGATCGGTCTTTGCCGGACACTCACCTATCGAAAGCATCTGGTGATCGGATCGGTGGCGGTGAGTGTTGCGCTCGGGTTCGCGTATTACTTGGCGGCACCCCGCTACTATCGTTCGACGGCCGAGCTGATGATTAGCGAACGAAAGGCCGACGAACTCACCAGCATGGGGGAGCAGATCGCGAACGAGAACCTGATGGCTAACCAGCAAAAGCTGGTGGTGAGCCCCATCGTTATTCGCAACGCAATGTCGGAGCTGCCTCAGCAATACCTGATCGACCTATCCAACGTGCCCCGTCGCGACTGGATTACCGACCTGGCAAGTCGTTTGAGTGCTAGTGTCAGCCGCAAAGGCAGTCTGGTCGAGGTGAGCTATCGGTCTCGCGATCCCGAAGCCGCCGCCGCGGTCGTCAGTGGCGTGGTTGACTCCTATCTGGAGTTCGTCGACCGAATGCATGAAGGGTCTGCCGGCGAAACGATCAAGGTCAACAGCGATCAACTGGCGAGCACCGAGGCCGACATTGCTGCCACCCAACAAGAACTCATGACCCTGCGAAATCGTGTTGGTCACCTGGCGCTCGGCGAGCAGGACGAAGCAATCGATCCCATCGTGCAGCGCGCTTGAAGCTGAACGAAAGTTGGATCGACGCCCAGCAACGTCGGCTTGAACTCACCGCCCGCCTCCACTCGCTCGACGCTTCGATCGCCGCCGACGAAGATTTGCGGCAACATCTGATGGCCCTGGAGGAGTCGCTTGGGCAGCAAATGCTCGTTGCATCGCTCGGTATGTCGGCCGAAGACATCGCATCGGTTCGAGACCGTGAACGCGAGCAGGCCGAGGCCGAGCGCGAGGTACAAAGCCTCACTCCCTACCTGGGGCCGAACAACCCGCGCATGATTGCGCCTGGCTGCCAAGATCGAGGGCATCCGCCAGTACCTTGCCAACTACCGCGCCACGGCCGGCCAGCGGATGGTCGGCATGACGGGCGAGCAGCTCGGTCCCATGCTGAAAGCCGTACTGCAGCAATCGCTGAAACAGGCAACCTACGAAGAAGAGCAAAAACGAGTCGCCTTCTATGCAGCACGTGACGAGGCGACCAAGCAAAGCTCCGATTTGGTGCTACTACGGACAAAGGAACGAGATCTCCTGCGGCTAGAGAACTACCGCGATACGCTCATCGACCACATTGCCACGACCAACAGCTACTTGTCGCAGGGCCCCATCCAAGCGGTCGTGGTCAAAGACCCGTTGCCGGAAGAGCGACCGGTCTCACCGCGTTTGAAGGTAGTAGCCCTGTTGTCGCTCATGGGAGGGGTGCTGGTTGGCGTGGTGTTGGCATACGTGCAGGATGTGCTGGACGATCGGTTCAACTCGCCGGAAGAGCTCTCTGGCCAACTTGGCGTGCCGGTGCTGGCGTTGGTGCAACGCCTGCAACCACTAGAGGGTGAGGGCCTCGAATCGTTGCATACGCATATGATGCCCAACGCGGCGGACAGCGAGGCCTTCCGGACACTGCGAACCTCCCTTGCACTCAATGCCGAAGTCGCCGATCGGCTACTCATATCGAGCGCCGAGCCCGGCGATGGCAAGACGACCATTGCTGCCAACCTGGCCGTGGCCTTCGCGCAAGCGGGCAAGCGAACCCTGGTGATCGACGCCGACCTGCGTCGTCCAGGGATGACAACACTGCTTGGATTGAAGGGACGAGCCGGCGTGGTCGACATCTTGTCGAGCGATGCCCCGGCCGGCCAACTAGCCCCCCAACACATCGTCAAAACGGGGGAGGCGAAGCTCGACGTCATCCCCGCCGGGCTCCGGCGTCCGAACCCGGCCGAGCTGCTTGCCAGCGAGGCCTTCATCGAACTATTGGCTTGGGCCGATTCGCAATACGATCAGGTACTGGTCGATTGCCCGCCCGTGCTCGCGGTAAGCGACGCGCAAATCGTGGGCCGCCTGGTCGACGGCGCCATCCTGGTGGTCCGCCCAGACAAGAACCATCGCCGCCTCGTGACTCGGGCTTGCGAGAACTTTCGCACCACCGGCAGCCACGTGTTCGGCGTGGTAGCCAACGATGTGACCGATTTCCAAGGATCCGGTTATGGCTACGGCTATGGCTACAGCTACCACGGCGACGACGAAGAAGAGCATTCATCGATTGTCGATCTTGCATCCACCGATCACGAACCCCGCCACGCCGCCTAGGGCGATGGGGCCACACTCGCGCATTGCCGCCGTGCATAAGTTGCCATGTATTCTTTCCCTGCCACTGTCCAACGCACGATCGTCTCGCTGGCGACCGACTGGCGGTGGGACCAAGTGCTGCCACAACTGGTCGACCGCTGCTTGTGGACACTCATTGTCTTGACACCCTTTGTGTGGGGTGGACGGGGCGACGGGGCGCGGGCCATCTACGCCCTGGTTTGCGGGGCAACCGTCCTCGTTTGGTTGGCAGACTCTTGGATCGGCCAGCGGGCTGGCCTGCGATTCAGTCGCGTGTTGCTCATTCCTGCCATCGCAGCTAGTTGGCTTGCCCTGCAACTGACACCACTTCCGGCAGCCGTTCTCGATACCATCTCGCCCAGCATCCGTCACTATTTACCGTGGTGGAACAGCGAGGAAAACCTCGCAGAACTCGGCATCGGTAGGTGGGCCACGCTCTCGCTTCATCCAACGGCCACCCACGTTTCGCTGGCGGTCTTGTTGTGTTACGCGATGGCTCTGTGGGTCTTAATTCAACGAATTCAAACAAAGGCCGACGTGCGATTGGTACTGAAGTGGATCGCCCAGGCCGCCATTGGGATGGCCCTATTTGGGTTGCTGCAGTACTTGACGGCCGATGGCCTCTTCTTCTGGGTATTCGAGCATCCCTTTCGTCGGTCCGACGACCACGTTTGCGGCAGTTTCATCAACCGAAATCACTTTGCCAGCTTTCTGGCAATGGGCGCAGCGGCCATTGTATACCAGCTCATCGGTAGCGAATCGCCCCCCCAGCCCATGCAACGCCAGTCGCTCGGCCCGCAACGCAACTATCGCGCTGCGCTATCGGCGCTTGGACTCGCAGTGGTCTTGCTGGCGATGATCATGTCCGCCTCCCGGGGAGGGATATTGGCTGCCGTTGCCGGTGCAGCAGTGATGGTTGGAATGGGCTGGAAAAGCAAGCTGTGGGGTGGCAAGCAGTTCGCCTACCTGTGCTTTTCGGTGGTCCTGCTCGGAACTGGCTTAACGCTCTACAGCGAAGATCGGCTGACGCAGCGTCTGGAAGACTTAACTTCCGGCTCCGTCGAAAACCTGGACCGCCTGGGAGGACGCCGGGCGATTTGGGCAGCCAACCTGCAGGCCATCGGGGCCTTCTGGTTGACTGGATCGGGAGCCGGTACGCATCAGGATGTTTACCCGCTTTTCATTCCGCGGTCGTTTCCCAAAGTTTTTACCCACGCGGAGAATGGCTACCTGCAAATCGCAACCGAATTAGGCCTGGCTGGCGTGCTGCTGCTGATGTCGGCCCTTGCATGCCTTGTGCGGTGGACCCTTATCGCTTGGTGGTCGACGCGATCACGGGAACAAACTGCGTGCCTAGGCGCGGTGACGGGGGCATTGACCGTTAGTTTGGTTCATAGCGGCTGCGACTTCGTTTGGTACATCCCAGCTACCATGACCACAGCGATCGTGCTCATCGTCTTGCTTCGGCGACTGGCCCTCAACGAACAGTCGGACCGTGCTCAGTTTCCCAGCCAACTGCCGGTACCACGGGAGCTTACGGTCGCCATCCTGGCAGCCGTTGCCTACGTAGGGGTTGTACTCCTGCCGCCCGCAAGAGCGAGTTTTTCCTGGAATCGCTACATTGCGTCGTCGGCGCGCCTCGACAAGGCGCAGCAACCTGCCTACGGTGACCTTGCCGACGACGCACAGCTGCGAAGCCTGAACGACCATGCCGGATTGCTGGAATTGGAAATCGCCGCGCTCCGCGATACGCTAAAAGTCCATCCTCACTCGGCTGATGCCCATATGCGTTTGTCGCGAGCCTACTTGCAATGGTTCGATTCTCAAAGCGAGGCGCACGAAAGCCGGGTGAATCTCGGACAATTGCAGGGGGCCGTCCAATCGAACGCGTTTACCTCCAGCAAGGCAGTCGACGACTGGCTTGCCGTGGT
The DNA here is from genome assembly GCA_963753855.1 of Lacipirellulaceae bacterium. GTDB lineage: Bacteria > Planctomycetota > Planctomycetia > Pirellulales > Lacipirellulaceae > Aeoliella. The sequence goes on from CAVWDV010000002.1 coordinate 113,425, forward strand.
GATTGGCGACGAACTCCGGATACTCCGGGCGGCTCAGCAGCACGCCGTCGAGGCCATACGCCTTGCGCCACTCGATGGGATCGCGTACGTTTACCTCGCGAATCTCGATTTCTTGGACAATCGCATCGGTACGCATTCGCAGCCACTCCTGAAACAAGCCGCTGTACTCGGACCACAGGACGGCACGCTTCTATTCGAAATTGGTAAGCAGTATTTGCTAGCCGGCAACTTGGCGTTGGCCATCGATCATTGGGTGCGGTGCTATGAGCACGACGGTCGACATCGCATGCTGGTCGTCGCCGCCTTGGCGGGGAACATCCCGGCCACTGAATTCCTAGAAACATTCTCTCCCGATTGGCAGACACTTCGCTGCGTGTGGCAGCGCTACCTGGCGATTGGCGATAGGTCCCAACTGGGGGTGCTACTCGCCTACGCCACGCAGGAAACCGAAAACTATCAACCTGCACCGCACGAGATACCAGCAGCCTACGTGTGGCAGTGGCTTGGCGATATGCACGGCGATGCCGGCGATCGTGGCAAGCAAATCGAGTGCATCCAGCAGGCCATGCAGGTCAATCCATCGCTCTATTCGGTCCGTAAGGCATACGCCGTCGCCCTGTTTAAGGACGAACGGTACGCCGAGGCAGAACCCCACCTAAGGTGGTGTGTGGCTCGCGATCCATCGAATGCCGGCATACGCAATTGCCTGCATCAAGCGGCCACGCTTCGGCACAGCCAGCGTCGCCGAACAACCGCTTCACCAGTATCCGACAACGTTCGTCGTTAATCGGCGAGAACCAATGCCGTCATCGTCCCCACCCAACTTCGGTCACCTCCGCCACGCCCAGCTATGGGTCGCAGGCGCTGTGCTCCTCGGTACGATGTGCCTGGCGTACGTAGCCGCCTACTGCTTGCGGTTCGATGGATTTCCCGTCGGCGAATTCGCCCGCTTGATGTGGTGGTCGCTACCCTGGGTGGTAGCCGCTAAGTTGGTGGGTGCGGCTTGGTTTCATATCTACCACGGTTGGCACCGCTACGTGACATTTCACGACCTGGGGGCCATTGCCAAAGCCATTTCGGCGGGTTCGATTGGCGTCGTGCTCGTCGATTCGTTCCTCGTGCCCGAATTCGCCATCCCTCGCAGCGTCATCGTGATGGACTGGTGCCTGTCGCTTTTTCTAGTGGGCGGCCTGCGTGCGACCCCCCGTGTATGGCGGAACCTTCGCCAGCAATGGAAAAAGGCCGCCGAACAAACACGAGTCGTGATCGTTGGTGCCAACGATTCCGGCGAGGCCCTGCTCCGAACGCTCCGCCAAGACCACCGCATTCACTACGATGTGATTGGCTTTGTCGACGACCAAGCCAACCTTACGGGAAGACATATCGCGGGCGTCCCCGTTCTCGGTCGGACGGTCGACCTCCCGCAACTGGTCGCCCACTACGACGTGCAGGAGGTACTCATTTACTCGGGCGAGCTGCCTGGCCGTGCCGTCCGCCAGCTGATCGAAACGGCCAGTCGATACGACTTCCGGGTGAACGTCCTGCCAAGTTACGAGCAATTGCTTGCTGGTAAGGTGAGTGTGCAGCCACGACCGGTTGCCATCGAAGACCTGCTCCGCCGGGAATCGGTCGCGCTCGATACGGACGCCATCTGCGATTGGCTTCGTGGACGAACGGTGCTTGTCACCGGCTCGGCCGGGTCCATCGGCTCGGAAATCTGCCGGCAACTGCTCGCCCTCAATCCACACCGGCTCGTCGTTGTCGATCGCTCGGAAACGGGACAGTTCTTTCTCCAGCGCGAACTGCAGCTGCTCGGGCCCGATGCCAATATCGACGTCGTTCTCGCTGATCTAACGGACGCCGCGCGGTTGGAAACCGTGTTTCGCGACTACAAGCCCGACCTCATCTTTCACGCCGCCGCCTACAAGCATGTGCCGCTCATGGAAGAGCACCCTGGCGAAGCGATCAAGAACATCGTGCTCGCCACGCGTAACATCGTCGACCTGGCCGAAGCGCACAACGCGCATGGCCTGGTGATGATCTCCACCGATAAAGCCGTGAATCCCACGAGTGTCATGGGGTCGTGCAAACAGCTTGCCGAGCGATACGTCCAAGCCAAAGCGGCTACGTCCGATACGCGCCTTGTCACGGTACGCTTTGGCAATGTGCTCGACTCTGCCGGGAGCGTGGTGCCCGTTTTTCGCGAGCAAATCGCTGGCGGCGGACCAATCACCGTAACGCATCCGGATATCATTCGCTACTTCATGATGATCCCCGAAGCCGCGCAGCTCGTCATCCAGGCCGGTGCGATGGGGCAGGGGGGCGAGATCTTTGTGCTCGATATGGGAGAACCCGTCAAAATTGTCGACCTCGCGCGCGACATGATTCGCCTCTCCGGATTTCGCGAGGGCGAAGACATCGACATCGAGTTCACCGGCCTTCGCCCCGGCGAGAAGCTCTACGAAGAACTGTATGGCGAACAGGAAACGCACCGCACAACGTCGCATCCCAAAATCATGGTTGCCGACAGTCAAGATTGGCAATTGCTCAAGGTGATCCATGATATCGGCACGCTCGAATCCCTGGTGAACGAACGACCCGATCGAGTGCGGCGCGAGCTTGGGGCAGTCGTACCCTTGTGGAGCGAGATCGCGAGCCCCATTAAAAAAGCTGCCTAGAACTGGGTAGTTCTTGCCTCAGGAGCGGCTACGCGCACGCCACACCGACTCGGGCCAGGGCGAAACCGACCGCCTAGGTCCTTGGAAACGGACCTAAGGCAAAACGCGATTCAACGTGGTCTTCGACTTCCGCGCGGAAGCCACCACTCTGGTTGTCGACTTGGTGGACCTCGCATGGCGGGCCGCTTGTAAGACCGCGTGCTTGCTGCCTTGCGAATTGCAACAGCAGGGCAAACCACCTGCAACAGGGGCCGATGAGCGGACCGCCAAGTTACGGGCGTGGCGCAAAAGAAAACCGTCCAGTAAGCCGAAGCCTACTGGACGGTTTTGTCGTTGACTGCTAATCGCGTCTTTTGACTACGATAAGATTTTCACGTTCTCAGCACGAGGGCCTTTCGGTCCCTGGCCTTCAGTGTATTCAACTTGCTGTCCTTCGCGGAGGTTGTCGAAGTTAATCTCCCCTTCGACGGCCGAGCTATGGAAGAAAATATCTCCGCGCTCCCCCTCAATAAAACCAAATCCCTTGTCCGTCAGCTTCTTAATGGTACCTTGCGACACTTCTAATCACTCCTGGCACGTAGCAACAAATAAATACGCGACCTGCAAGCCGTGCCATGCACTTGCGGGTTGAGCAACAGTTGGACCTACAGCGGCATGCCAATCGCTGGAAGCTCGAAAATCCGAGAACGAATAGTTCTATGCTGGAAGATGAGGATCCCTCTTTTCGACGCGAGACACGGCGAAGGATTGGCAACCTGTTGGATGAATCCAGCGAGGTGCAAAAAGCTTCGGCGTGGCCCAGTGCCGCCTTGGTCCAGCAGTATGCTACTCGTGAAACCCCCTGTAGTCAATCCTTCCCGCCGAGTTGTCATTGCAAGCTCACATTCTCCAAGTCCACCATGCTGGCCGGCTTTCTTGGCTCATGTTGGAGGCAATCTAGTGGGCAAATGTGCCAATGTGCCCAATTTGCCCGCGATTTGCTGCGACGACTGCCACTTTGGGTATACTCAGCAAAGTACTTCGCTGGCGGCTCCCGGGGCCTTTTTTCGAGGCACCAGGGCCCGCGTCGCGCCATCCGGACCCAAAAACGAACTCCATCCGCTACCCGCATGCTTCAGATTAGCCGCGTCTCGAAATCGTACGATGGCGGTAATAGCTACGCCCTCCGCGATTTAGAACTCGAGATTGCCGATGGCGAGACGCTGGTGCTCCTCGGCTCGTCGGGCTGCGGCAAGTCGACGCTCCTCAAACTGTTGCTTCAACTCACGCTTCCCACCAGCGGCCAGATTCTGGTCGATGGCGCTCCACTCGCCGAACGCGACCCCGTGACCTGGCGCCGATCGATTGGCTACGTGTTTCAAGCGGTTGGCCTGTTTCCGCACATGACCGTCGAGCGAAACGTCGGCATGGGTTTGGAACTGGCGGGGACGGCGGCCCAGCAGCGCCGCGCCGGTCCCATGAACTGCTCGACCTGGTCGGTTTGCCTCCAAGCGAGTTCGCCCTCCGTCTGCCAAGCGAACTATCTGGGGGTCAACAGCAGCGGGTGGGAGTGGCACGGGCCCTGGCGACCGACCCAAGCTACCTGATGATGGACGAGCCATTTGGTGCGCTCGACGCGCTAACTCGCGATGCACTACAGCAAGAGGTTCTTGCGCTAAAGAAGCAACTCGGCAAGACAATTGTGTTTGTCACCCATGATATTTTTGAAGCCCTGGCTCTCGGCGATCGCATTGCCATATTGCACGAAGGTCGCCTGGAGCAAGTTGGTTCCCCTGCCAAGGTGGTTGGACATCCGGCCACTCCGTTTGTGAAAGATTTATTTGGCAAACCGGCGGACCAACTCGCTGCGTTCCGCGAAGTTTTTGAGTAACTACTCTCAGCTACACCCCCGAATCGCAATCGGCCTATGCAAACTTGGACCGCCTTTCTTATCGAACGTCTTCCTGAGTTGTGGCGACACCTGGGCGAGCATCTGGTGCTCACCGGGGTCTCTACGGCGCTGGCAATCGCGATAGGCATCCCGGCTGCCATCCTGGCGTGCCGCTCGCCGGCGAGCAAAGGAGTGATCCTCACCTCGGTCAGCATTTTGCAAACGGTTCCGAGTCTTGCCCTGTTGACGCTGCTACTCGCGGTGCTAGGGAAAATCGGTGCCCTCCCGGCGACGATTGCGTTGACGCTCTACGCTCTGTTGCCCATCGTGCGAAACACCATCATTGGCATCGAGGGCGTGCCTGATGGCATCCGGCAAGCGGCCGAAGGCCTCGGCATGACATCCTGGCAACGCCTATGGAAAGTGGAGCTACCGCTCGCGGTACCAGTGATCATGGCTGGCATTCGTACCGCTACGGTCATTAGCGTTGGGATCGCCACGCTGGCGGCGTTCATCGGTGCGGGTGGGCTCGGGGAGTTCATCAACCGTGGCCTCTACCTCGCCAACTATCGCCTCATTCTCCTGGGCGCGATTCCAGCCGCGCTGCTGGCGCTGGCGGTCGACGCGGCCATGGGTGCCCTGGGCTGGGCCCTCGACCCCTTGCGCCCTGCTGGCAACGCGAAAACCAACCGCTTCGCGGCCCGATCCGCTGCCCTCTTGCTGCCGCTAGCAATGTTCGCCGCCGGAGTGGCCGGGTACCTACGCGCCCCGGCCGACATTGCGGTCGGCTCGAAGATGTTCAGCGAGAGTCTCCTGCTGAGCCACATGATGACGCTCATGATTGAAGAACGCACCGACTTGAAGGTCCGGGAGCGGTTCGGCCTGGGCGGTACGATGATCTGCCACGGGGCGCTGCTGAATGGCGAGATCGACCTCTACGCCGAGTACACGGGGACCAGCCTAACGGTCGTGCTCCATCAACCGGGCAACTCCGATCCCGAAGCGGTCTACAATCACGTGTCCGAGAAGTATCGGCAAGACTTTGGGCTGGAGGTACTCGCACCGTTTGGCATCAACAACACTTATGCCATCGCGGTACGCCGTGAGGATGCGGAACAACACGACTGGCAGAGTATCTCCAATCTCGCAGCCGACGCGGATGAACTGCTGGCTGGTTGGACCGCCGAGTTTGCCGAGCGTCCAGATGGCTACCCAGGGTTAAGGGATTGCTATGGATTCGGATTTGGCGAAGTGGTCGACATCGATTCGGTCGCCATGTACGCCGCCATTCGGGCAAACGAGGTGGATGTGATTGCTGCCTACAGCACCGACGGCCGCATCGCGGCGTACGACCTGGTCCTTCTGGAAGACGATCGCCAGTTCTTCCCTCCCTATTACGCGGTGCCGGTAATTCACGGCGAAACACTGCGCAAGTTCCCCTTGATCGCAGATGCCCTTGCGCCGCTGGCGGGCATCTTGGACGATGCAACCATGCAGCGTCTAAATTACGAGGTCGACGAGCAAAAGCGGAGCCCCCAGGACGTGGCCCGGGAATTCCTGCAGTCGATCCGCCTGATCAACTCAGCGCCGCGTCTGTGTCGCCCTCGTTGTTAACTTAGCTAGTCGGTCGTTATCGCTCGCATCTCGCCCGACTGCTTGTGCTTGACAATCGTCCGCCACCTTCCGTCGGGCAACCGCTCCCTTTTGACAAGCCAGTGGTCTTCGTCGTACTCCTCGTGTACAGCCGCCACGTCGGCGACTGAGTCGCCGCGCCATTCCAGCAGCTCAATCGGCTCCCACCTTTTGGAAGTCACCGACTTGTAGGCCGCATCGATGATGGCATTGACGACGTACCCGTCGTAGAAGGTCTCCCGTGGCTCGCGGCCCTTCTCAAAGGCCGTCAACATGTCGGCGAACATGTTGGGGTAGCCGAGCGCCATCGCTTCGTCGCCTACGGGAAACTGCCAGCCTGCCGTACCCTCGGCCTTTTCAGCCACGTAGTGGCTCGACCGATCGGCAAGGAACAACTGCGAGCCGGTACGTAGCCAATGGTCCAGCCACAACGTTCCGTCGGTACCGACCACTTCGTCGCGGAGATCCATCCCGCCGCGAAAGACCCAGCTCACTTCAAATTGTCCGATGGCCCCGTTTTCGTAACGGACGAGCCCAATGGCATGATCCTCCATGTCGATGGGGTGTACCTGCGTGTCGGCCCAACACATGACTTCCGCCGGCCGGACGTGCTTGCCAATAAAGTTGCGCAATTTCGATGCAGTGGCACCCAAGATCAACGATGGCTCCGCCGCCGGCCAGTTCCTTGCTCCAAAACCAATCGCTATGCGGACCCGAGTGCGTTTCGCGCGACCGTACCCAAAGCACTTTGCCGAGCCCACCCTGGGCGACCGCCTGCAAGCCCTTCAACGTCTTGGGCGTGTATACAAGATCTTCCAAATAACCATGAGGGACACCCGCCTCTTCCACGACCCGCAGCATGTGCAAGGCTTCGGCCGCATTGCGGCCGAGCGGCTTGGTGCATAGCACTGCTTTGCCTGCCGCTGCCGCGGCCGCCGTGCAATCTTCGTGCAAATGATTGGGCAGTCCAATTACCACCACGTCGATTCCCGAATCGCCGACAGCTTTGCTTAGATCGGTGGTCCACTTCTTAATTCCGTGCGTTGCGGCAAACTGCTCGGCCCGCTCGGCGGTGCGCGAATACACCACTTCCACCCGGTCTCGCGACCGACGGGCGTGGAGCGACTCGGCGTAGAACGTGCCGATGAGGCCGGTGCCCAACAAGGCAATGCGTGCCATCGAACCGTTACCTCGCCGCAGATTGTTGGAGGAGGGTTGCCCGCACCCGCTCGTCGGACCAGATCTCGAGTGGCGAATAGCCCGGATGACGGCCACCCTTCAGATACGGATCGTTGTGCTTGGTGTTGTAGCAACAGATCAGCGACCACCTTGCGTGTTCGCTCTGGTTCTTGTCCGAACGATGGAGCAGGTTGGAGTGGAAGAACAGCGCGTCGCCAGGCTGCATTTCGCACCACACCCGTTCGTGCCGATCCATGGCGGCCTCTACGCGGTCCTTGTCGGCACCCGCCTGGTCGCCCGACTTGCCATGGTCCACGCGGCCGATCTGGTGCGATCCCTTCAGAACTTGCAAACAACCGTTCTCCCGAGTAGCGCGGTCCACCGCAATCAAACAGCTCGCCATGTCGGGGTAGAGGCAACCGTTGTCGTACCAGTAGCCGTAGTCTTGGTGCCACTCCCAGGCGCCGCCAACGAGCGGTTCCTTGAGCATCATCTTATGGTGATAGTGATACACTTCGTCACCCAACAGAGTCGCCATGGTGCCGGCGGTTCGTTCGGCGCGGACCACCGCCGTGTAGGGCGAGGCATCGTCCAAATCGTTTCGCAAAGCGAGCCGGCTCTGGCCCCCGGTGGCATCCTGCTTCACGTAAGCTTCGGATGCTAGCTGATCGTCACCCCGTGCGTACCGAAAAAGGCATTCCATCTCGGCAGCATCAAAGAGGGCGGGGACGAGGACGTAGCCATCGCGGTCGAACCGGCTTCGCAGTTCACCAGAGTTCAAGTCGTGCTTCATTTGTCATACTTCCTGGGTAACCCTTGTGCGTTGTGCGTTTCCCGCTGCGATAGAACACTACGCCGATCGCAACCTGCGGGCCTTGCCCAGCCTATCACAATCGGCCTGGATTTTCCGCATTTATATAGCCTCTTTTTGGTTGATTGCAATCGCGATGGCCCTCCGCCGGCACGTTGGACACGCCCTGTCGCGTGCTAGCGAGGGCGACTTCGATATTGACCCTTGCGTGCGGTGGCTGGTAATGAACGACTCTCGTTAATTTCGTGGGAGGAGTGTAGTTGTGCAACGATGGGCGGACCTATATCTGTGCCTAGGACTACTGGCGATCGGACTTTCTCCGATCGCTAGCGCTCAGCGTGTGCAAATCCCTGCTACGCCCGTTCAAACTTATGCCCAGCCGCCCGTCTATGGCGCGCCTCCCACCACGTATGGCGCGCCCCCTAGCACTTACGGCGCCCCCCCTAGTACGTATAGCGCGCCCATGGGCCCGCCTCCCACCTTCGATTCCTACGCTCCTTCCTCCGTGAGCGGAAGCATCACACCGCCGCCCGCTGCCGTGCCGTACAACTACTCGGCGCAACCGGTCACGCCGTTTCCCCAGCAGCCGGGCACCGCACCCGGCGCGTGGCAAGGGTATCCGCCGCCAACGGGCGCTTCCCCCACTGGTGCTTATCCGACCGGAGCCTATCCCACAGCCGCACCCCAGTCGCAGGGCGTCTATCCCAATGGATTGCCGTACGACTGGCAACAGGGCACTTACGGCTACCAGGCTTCCGATGGTAGCCTCGTTCGCTTTCAGAAGTTGCTGCAACGCACTGGTGTGGAGTTTACGTACCTCTACGGCGACGGCGGTCCGCAGGACTTTGGACTGGATCGCTTAGAGCTTGCCACCACGTTTGGCATCCCCGTCATGGGCAACATCGATACTCCGCTGCTCCTGACACCCGGGTTCGCATTCAACTGGCTCGATGGGCCGGTCGGCGGACCCGACCCGATGATGATCGAACCTCGCGGGCCAGACTTGCCACCGCGGATGTACGACGCCTACCTCGACCTCTCCTGGTTTCCACGGCCGAGCCAGTGGTTCAGCGCGGAGTTGGGCATTCGCACAGGCGTGTGGACCGATTTTAGCGAGGTGAATAGCCACTCGGTCCGAATCCTGGGTCGCGGAGTAGCCGTTATCTCGGTCACTCCCACCACGGAAGTCCTGGTCGGGGTGGTGTACCTCGATCGCCTGAAGACCAAACTTTTGCCAGCCCTCGGTGTGCATTGCCGGCCCAATGCCGATTGGGACCTGTATTTGGTTTTCCCCAACCCCAGGGTCCGGCGACGCTTCCAGTCGGTTGGCAATACCGAATGGTGGTGGTACGTGTCCGGCGAGTACGGCGGTGGTTCCTGGACCGTCGATCGGCAAGGCCTCGGCGACCGAATTGACTACAACGACATTCGCGCCGTTTTTGGCTTTGAGTGGGAATCGCCCACCATGGCCCGTGGACATCTGGAAGTGGGTTACGTCTTCAACCGCGAGATCCTATTCAACAGTGGCATGCCTGGCGATTTCAATCCCGACGACACCTTCATGTTGCGGGCGGGGATTGATTTTTAGGCACCGCCTATCCCACCAGATTGAATTGCGGCTCGAGCAGCATAGTCGAAGTCCATCGCTCTTTTGAGCAGGCATGGGCAAGGCAAGCATAGAACGCGAAATCGCATTGAACGGCAAAATACAACTTCTGGTGACAATCTTGGCGCTACCTCTATGCTGTCAAGCTACATGCGCGCAGCCTTACCTCTCTACACCGCAAGACGCGGCCCCCGTGTTCGTGGAACCGTACGGCGACGATCCCTGGGCTAACGCTACCCCGGATGACGTGGTGCTGATCGATGAGCCTGGCTGGCCCGCTGGCAGCTACGTCGAGCCGGAGATGTCGCCCGCCAAGCAAGACCTTGGCAACCTGATTCCGCCCGGCGCACGAAAGAGCTTCTTCCAAAAGGTGAACTTTGGCGTCGCTTGGATGCCGCGATTCGAAGCCGATGCGGTTGGCATGACCGAGGTCAATACCAGCATTGTGACCGCGGTGCCGTTCCCGCGGCTGAATCAACCGCTGTTGATCACTCCCGAATACACCGCCCGCTTCCTCGATGGGCCCGACTTTATCGATGTGCCCGCGCGGTTGAACGATGCGGAACTGAAGTTCAACCATATTCGCCGGCTCAACGATCGGTGGGTGTTCAACGGGGCCGTCACCGTTGGCTGGTACGCCGACGATCAGAGTTTCGGCGCCGACGACGCGTTCCGCGTATCGGGCCGAGCGCTCGGCATCTACGAAGCCTCTGCCTCCAGCAAGTGGATTGTCGGCGTCGTCTACTTAAACCGTGCCGGTACCGCTGTAGTGCCCGCCGTGGGATATGTCTACTGGACGGACGATCTGAAGATCGATATCGTCGTGCCGCAACCCAAAATTGCCTGGCGGACATGGTCGAGCGGCGCGCCCGGCTACAACGAACGCTGGTTCTACGTTCAAGGCGATTTCGGCGGCGGCATCTGGGCCGTCGAGCGTGCCAATGGCGCGCCCGACACGCTGAACTACAGCGACCTACGCGTGATCGTGGGGACGGAGCGTAAGCAAATTGGTTCCATTAGCCGCCGCTGGGAGTTCGGCTACGTCTTCAATCGAGAATTGGAGTACGACTCGGTCGGCAGCGATATCGAGATTGACGACTCGATATTTGTGCGTGCCGTGCTCACGTACTAGGGCTGACCGCCGATAAGGTCGTTCGGCTAGAGCTTTTAGTTTTGCGAGATCCAGAAATGAACCAACACACATCGCAGCCGCGACCTTAAGGGGGAACGCCAATAGGCGCTCCCTTACGGTCGCAGTTCCCCTTTGCACGCTGGTTGTGGCGTATTGCTACTGCTGCTTCACATCGAAGGCAAACAATAGCTCCTGGTCGCGCAGGTAGAGCTTGCCGTTCGCAATCACGGGGTGGCACCAGATGGCGCCCTTGGGATTGCGTTGCTCGGTTTGGGGAGAGAGCGTGAAGCGGCCATGTTCTTGCCAGCCGTTGGGCGTCGCGTCGATCAGCACTACTTCGCCCGACTTCTCGGCCAAGCAGTAGAGCTTGCCGTCCGCGTAGCCGACGGAGCCTTTCCCTAGCTCCCGCTTATCACTCCATATACGGTCGCCCGTCGCAAACTCTTGGCAACTCCAACCCGCACCATCGGAATAGCCGTAGATGTGCTCGTCGACGATTACCAAGCCATCGTGCTTGCTCTTCATCACCTTGTTATCGTAAACGGTCGTCGGCTCCACTCCGGATTCGCCAAGTTCAATCAGTCGGCAGCCAACGCCATAGCCACTCGAAAGATAGACCTTCTCGTTGTGCAACAGCGGCGTCGGGATCACGGCCACGCGGCCGGGCCAGTCTTGCTTCCAAAGCAAGCGACCATCTGCGGGATCGATGGAAATCGCGGTCTTTTGAAGCAGTTGAATGTATTGAGGGCGGCCCGCCGGCGCGGCCTTGATTACCGAGGCGTACTGCGCTTGATCGGTAACTTCGGCGCTCTGCCACTGCAGCTCGCCTGTCGTCTTGTCGATGGCGGCAAGTGCACCACGGTCCCCGCCAGGCGTGCAGATCACCAGTGGCCCATCCACCAGTGGCGACTCGGCGTACCCCCACTGGGGCACCTTGCCCCCCAAGTCTTGCTGCATGGTGACGCGCGAAAGTTCTTTGCCATCATCGACATTGCAGACGACGAGCGTCCCGGAACCGGCCATCGCGTACACCCGCTGGCCATCTACAGTAGGGGTGCTGCGCGGCCCGTCGCCCCAGCCGTTCGTGTAGACTTCGGCGATGGGAGTGGCCCACAGTTCGTCGCCCGTTGTCTCGTCGAGGGCCATCAAGTGGGTGACGCCGTCGCGTGAGCCGAGAATAAAAACTCTGCCATCGGCAACGGCAACCCCTGCGTACCCCAAACCAACGGTCGTCACCTTCCAGGCGAGGGGCGGCCCCTCAGTGGGCCACTCCTCCAGCAGTCCAGTCTCCTGGCTCAGGCCATCGCGGTGAGGGCCCAACCACTGGGGCCAGTCGTACTCGCCAGCCAAGCCGGAAGCGGTCAGAGCAAACAAAACGAAGAAGGACATAGCAAGTTCGCGAACCAACAGCATGATGCAATCCTTAGGTGGGTAAGTGATGGGCAGGGCAGGGGGGGGATGCAAGGGATAGCGGGTGGGTGGTTGCTGCTCGAGCGGGCCATGCCGCAACTAAAGGGGAGCGGGCGCCGCGTTTTGTCGCCTTACGGCTGGGCGGCCGATTCGCCGGCCGAATCCGCTGGGGGGGCAGGTGCCGGGGACGCGGGTGCAACGCTTTCGGCTTGCTTCGCCCCCTCCACAACTGGCTTGAGCACCAGTCGCACGGGCCAACCGAGTGGGGGAATGCGGTCGGTATTGGCCTCGTACAACAGGCCCGCGTTGTCGCTGGTGAGTTCGGCGGGTACGTCGAGCATGGCCGTGCTAAAGTTGGCGACGCAGATCAGGTCGCCCGCTTCGGCCAGGTAGCCGCTGTTGCCGGTTTCGTCGTCCCTCCAAAAGCCGCTTCCTGCAAACACCCAAGGCAGGTTCATGGCTTTCTGGGTGCGAGCGTCGCGAATCCAATCCTGCGCCTTGGCCTGTTGCTGCTTGCCGTTCTCGTCCATCCAATGGACTTCGATGTCAATTTGTGTGCCGGTCGGGGGTTTGTATTGGGGAGTAAACTCAACGGGCGAGCCAGGTTCGGCGCCTACGGCCAACAGCCCGGCGTGCAGGACGAACGCTTGGCTATCGACGGCAACAATCGATTCGTGTTCCTTGGTGTTGGGCGTGCAGGCAAACATTTCGAGTAAGCCCCTCCGCAACGAAATTCGGGCATCGACAATCACTTGCTGCTTTTCGCGATCCATCCACGCTCGCCCTTTTTTCGCAAGCGACTGGGCCCCCTGGGGTGCCGGCGGGAATGGCTTGAGTTCGGGCTCGGGCCGCGAGACCGGCGCCTCTGCTGTTGGCTTGGCGGAGGCCGCTTTGTCGAGCGCGTCTTCCACCGGCGTCGCTTGGTCTGCGACCGCCGTCGTTTCCTCTGCCGGCAACGATCCGGCGGACAGCAGCACCACGGCCAACGATGCGACGAAGAGGATCCATCGACAGTTCACGAGGCTAGCATCACGAGCTACGTCGCGGTAACATGTATCCGTCCGCATGAGAAAATTCTCCAGGGCTTGCTTGCGTCCATGGCCGACCCGCCGGGGCGAGTGCAGCCGAAATCATCTCACCAGGCATTCTAACAGGGAAGTGATGTCGACGACGATTCCAGTACCGCATAATTGCACGGCCAACGAGCAAAGTTTTTTTCAAAGCAATCCGAGCCCCGAGCTGGAAACCATGCTGGACGAGTGGCACCGCGGCAAGCTGTGGCACGATTCGGCCCCGCGCGAATTGCGTGAAGGCTGGACCGGCCGGGACAGTTCGGCGGCGTGGACAAGGTGGTCGGAGTACCTTGGCAGCCGCAAGAATGGGCCGCTGGTCGAACCCTTGGGTTCCAAGGCCGACCCGCTCGATTGGGGCCTGCCGGCCGACAGCTCACCGCTAGCCGGCGTCGCGGAGTGGCGAGCCACGTTCGACAAATACCTGAGTCGCACGCCCGCCAAGCCCGCCACGGCAAGCCTCGAAGCCATGTTGGCCGAGCTACTTCACGATTTGCGGCAGGGGCCAATCGCACCGGCGGTGGCCCTCGAAGCGGTGGTTGTGGCCCACCGTCTGGCAAAGCTCGCGCCACACTTGACGGCGGCCGTTTGGTGGCGGTTGGTAGCGGAACTGCACCAAATCGTTAGCGAGACCCAAGCGGCGGCCTCCCCCGAACTGCAGCCTGAACCGACGCTCGTCCACGCGCTGCTGGCTGGCGAAATGCCGCTGGCGCTGAGTGTGCTCGTGCCAGAATTGAAACCGTTCCGCGCGTTGCGCTCCGCGGCGCGTCAATCGTTGGGAGAAGGTTTGCTGGCGGCGACCGATGGCGAAGGACTGGTGGACGCCGTACTGCTTCCCGTACTGCCAACCTTGTTCTGCAGTTGGACGCGCGCCCGTGAGATGGGCGAGCAGCTCAAAAAGGGAGCGTGGTCCGACTCGGCGGAGACCCAGTACGAATGGCTCGTGCGGCAAACCGTGCGGCTGCAGCGGCCCGATGGATCGCCGATGCTCAGCGCGCATCCGTTCGCCAATTGGCCTGCCGGCGGGCTCGACACGGCGATCGATCTTGCGGGTGACGATCAGGACGACGTCGCCGCGGCGGCACATTTAGCCAAAGTACTGCCAACCATCGAGGCGGACTTCCACGAGGAAGACTTGCCCGACGCGAGTGTCGAATCGGAATGGTCGAGTCTTGCGGTGCTGGCCAATGGGTGGGACAAGTCGGCCTCGCGCGTGCTGGTCGATTATTCGCAGCCGGAGGTCCGGATAGAAGTTGAGTCGTGCGGTCGCACGCTACTCTCCGGCGGCTGGGAGACGGAGACTTCGTTCAATGGCCAGCAGCTGCACGCGGAGGGCGAGTGGGACCAACAGTGCTGGTATAGCGACGACGACTGCGACTTCCTCGATTTGTCGATCGACCTTAACGAAGGGGCCCGCCTGGAAAGGCAACTCTTCCTCGGCAAAGACGATGGGTTCCTGCTGGCATTCGACATCTTACATGACCCCGCTGGAAGTAAGGGCGAATGGCGTCACACCATGCGGTTGCCAATTTTTGCAGGCGTTCAGTTCGCGCCTCAGGACGAAACGCGGGATGGGTCGCTGGTGAATGGCAAGGGCACGCCGCGGGCAAGCGTCTTGCCCCTGGCACTGGCCGAGTGGCGCGTCGAGCCGCGGTACGGAGAGTTGTCGGTCGTCGACAATCGACTCGAGCTCACACAGCACGCGGAGCGCCCGGCTTAGCTGCCCACTCTGGTTCGACCTGCGGCCGCGCCGCACTAGCAAGCCGCGCACATGGCGCGGCTGACCGTCGCCGAGTCGCTGGAAGTGGTGCCCAGCGACGTGGCCGTCGGATACCGCGTGCAGTGTGGCGACGATCAATGGGTCGTGTACCGCTCGCTCAAGGAGCCCGCGAATCGAACTGTGCTTGGCCAAAACACCGCGGCCGAACTGTTTGTTGCGAGGTTCTTCCGCACCGGCGAGTGCGAGGAGCTCCTTGCGATCGATCCGGGAGACTGACCATCCCTTCGTGCCGCGTGGTGTACGTAGGCCCACACTTGAAACTTCGGCGCCACCACGCAGGTTGGGCTGGCGCGAAGTTGGCCGATTTGGATCGTGAGTTCTTGGTAGGCTTCCCACCGTGAGCACCATCGCCGAAAACGTGGCCCACGTTCGAGAGCGGATAGCCGCCGCCGCCGTACGCGTGGGTCGCTCGCCTGATGAAATCAGGCTCGTGGGCGTCTCGAAGTACGTCTCGGGCGAAAGATCGGCGGAACTAGTTCGAGCCGGTTGCCTCGAATTGGGGGAGAGTCGACCCCAGCAGCTGTGGGACAAGGCAACCGACGCAGCCTTCACCGGGCTCCATGTCCGCTGGCATATGATCGGACACTTGCAGCGCAATAAAGTTGCCCGCACGCTTCCACTGGCCGCAATGATTCACAGCGTCGACAGCCCCCGGCTGCTCAAGGCGATCGACGACGCAGCTAGCAACCAAAAGCTCCGCCCACAGGTACTCCTGGAAGTGAATTGCTCGGGCGAAGCCGAAAAGCACGGATTTACCGCCGACGGCTTGCGTGAGTTACTTCCCCAGCTGGTTCGCTACCCGGCGGTCGAGATCCGGGGCCTTATGACGATGGCCGCCGGCGATGGAAACCTGGCCACGGCGGCCAAGAACTTTGCAGCGCTCCGCGAGCTACAAGCCGAACTCCGCCCTCAGCTCCCGAGCGGCATCGAATTGCCCGAACTTTCGATGGGCATGTCGCACGACTTCGAAGTCGCCATCGCCGAGGGGCGCGACCATCGTGCGGGTGGGATCGGCACTGTGGCAAGGTGTCGAATGAGGCCCTTTGCGGTAGAATAGTGCCGGGGTTTTTACCTTCACCTGCTGCTGCGCCCCGTGTCCGTGTAGTTGGCAAGGGCATCGACCGCGTGGCAAAACGGCTATCGAGACATCTTATGGTAAATATTGATCGCAACCCGACCCGCGACGTACGCATCGGTACGGTGACCATTGGTGCTGCGCATCCCATTGCTGTGCAGAGCATGACCGCCACCCAGACGCGCGACATCGATGCGACCGTGGCCCAAGTGATCGACCTGGAGCAGGCCGGCGCGGATGTCGTGCGGATTGCGGTCGACAACACCAAGGACGCCGAGGCGATTGCGGAAATCCGGCAGCAGACGAAGGCCAACTTGGCAATCGATCTGCAGGAGAACTATCGCCTGGCCGAGAAAGTCGCGCCGTACGTGGACAAACTGCGGTATAACCCAGGGCACCTGTATCACCACGAGCGGGCGAAACCGTGGCAAGAGAAGGTGGCCTATCTTGCTAAGGTAGCGATCGACAACGACTGCGCGATCCGTGTTGGAGTGAACTGCGGTAGTGTCGACCCGGCCAAACGCGATAAGTACGCGGCGGACGATTCGATTTCGCCGATGATCGAAAGCGCCAGGGAGCATTGCGCTGCACTCGACGAATTGGGCTTCACGCGTTACTGCGTATCGCTCAAGGACTCCGATCCCCGCAAGGTGATCGAGGTGAACGCGCGGTTTGCTGATGAGCGACCCGACGTGCCGCTGCACCTGGGTGTGACCGAGGCGGGGCTACCACCCGATGGAGTGATCAAGACCCGCGTTGCCTTCGAGCAACTTATCAGCCGTGGCATTGGCGACACGATTCGTGTGTCGCTCACCGTGCCCAACGACCGCAAGTCCGAAGAAATCGCGGCCGGCCGTTCGATACTGGACGACATTCGCCAGGGCAGGGTGCGGAGCGTGGTCGACTATGGGCTCGAAACGCTCAATATCATTAGCTGCCCTAGTTGCAGTCGGGTGGAGAACGAGGCGTTCGTCGAACTGGCACAGGACGTCAAACAGATGACCCGTTACGCCTCCGAGCACGCGATTACCATCGCTGTCATGGGTTGCCGCGTGAACGGCCCTGGTGAGACGGACGACGCCGATCTGGGCCTCTGGTGCGGTCCGAACTACGTGAACCTGAAGCGGGGCGAGGAATCGCTGGGCCAGTACGCGTACGACGCCATCCTGCCTAGGCTCAAGGCAGAACTCGATGAACTCATCGCCCAGAAAACCATTGCCCCATAAAAAAGCGACGCCGCAAACGGTGGTTTGCGACGTCGCTGGTTGGTTTTCTTCAACTCAGTTGCTTAGCGACCAGAGGTCCAACCAAGCGACTTCTGGGTCGTTGTGGCTGGTTTGGCAACGCTAATGGTGGTGATGCTAGCCGGCTTCTTGTAAACGGCGGTCCACACGGGAGCTGTCGGCCGCTTGGTGATCCGATCGTTCGGATCAAGCAGCATCGGGGCGTTCCAGTCCGCATTCTGATCGTCAACGCTACTCTCATCGACTGGGATTGGGTCGACGCGGTCGGATTCGCGGAACGTCTGCGGCGGTGCGGTCGCGTTGGATGGCAGCGACGGTGCCGAACTTTCGTAATCCGACTGCACGTAACTGCTGGTGTTACATGTGGGGCAACTCGACGAGACCGGCGCGTCGTACGTGGCCTGCGTGACGCCCGACGAACAGGTATCGCACGTGCCGCAGCTGTTGCAAGGACTACACGCAGGGGCATAGCAAGTAGCACAGCTGGTCACTGGCTGCATGACGACCGGCCGGTAGGTGGTTTGAGCGCAACCGCAAGGCGAGGTGCCACAGGTGTTGCACGACGGAGCGTACGAGGCGTAAGAGTATGTCGGGGCGTAGCTCGCCGCATAGGTTTGCGGATAGGCACCATAAGCGGGGGCGTAACCTACCTGGTAGGCCGGTGCCGGCGCGGTACCGAAGATGCGTTGGCCCATCCGGCCGATGTACTTGCCCAGGTACCATCCATCGTAGGTCGTGTAGCTGTTGTACACCACGGGCGAGTAAGCCACCTGAGGAGTGACGCAAGTGCTGCATTGCGCCTGAGCGCTGGAGGCCGCAAGGCAAAAGGCAGCCGCAGCCACACACGCAAGTCCATAATTAGTCAACGTCGTTTTCATGACAATAGTTCTCGTTTGAGAAGAGTTCATTTACCCACCTCCATCTAACTCCCTGGAGCGTCGATTGACAACGCCTTGTGCAGCCAATCCTGCAAAATGGAAGTAACTTTTCCTTAGGCGAAGTTTGCCGGTTAGCAAAGTCTTACTGCCGCCCTGGTACGAGCCGAGGTCGCTGCGCTCAACACTTCAGTGTACTCTAAGCGAAATCGACAAGTGGGCTTGATGCAATAAATCAACACCCTTGCACCCATGCTGCGTAAAGTGTTCGCCCGTCCCCAGTTGCGCCCCGAGGGCCGATCCGCGACAGGCTCGCGCAAGCACTCGACAGCTGGGTTCGCGGCTACTGAGCCGAATTCGGCTCTACCGATCGTACGAAGGAAGCACGTTGTAGGTTCGCAACATTCGTGGTTCGTTGATAGCGTTCGTGGCGATCGTAAAGGTCCAACAGCGTATCGCGAATGTTGCCATTGCATGCATTGAATGCGTTCGTCACGTCGACTTCGGTAACCCTCGTCTGGTGGTTAGTAACCAATTGCCGAAAAACACGTTTTGCAACTTCGACGTCAGGCGCCAATGCCACGAGCGTCGGCAGCCCCATCGACCGGTGCGTGGTAATCAATAGCCCGGCACCATGTCGTGCGCAGCGCCAACGCAGCAACCGGCGAGCGATTGGGCGGAGTTGCTCGAAACCATCCACCACCAGCAAGCTGTTCTGCCCCAGCGATTGGCCGTTGCAAGCGTGCCACGCCTGGCGGGACCTGTTGGCGCCCAAGCGAACGCCAACCCACGCTCGACCTCGTCGTTCAACGAGCGGTCGAAGCGTAGCAAGCAGCGTCGACTTTCCCGCGCCATGCGGCCCGACGATTTGCCCTTGCCAGCAGAGCGCCGCGAGCCTCTCGGCCAAGAATGCAGGAGTTGGGCCAGCACCGGACAGCCACTCCATTGCCTGGGGATTCGTCCAGCACGTAGCAAACGGGTTCGAGTTGCGCGAAGGGGAGATCATGTTGCTGAACCGCGGCTTCGGGCCGCTACTCGTCCTCTGCTGGCACGAGGGTCGGTACCCGGGCGGGCGTTACGTGGCCCAGGCGAAAGCTCGCTTCGAGTACCTGCTGGCGGCCACGCGACAAGAACAGTCGCAATCGCGCGCACCAGCATACTTTCACAATTAGTCCATCGTAGCTGAGTGGGTTCTCCGGCAGCAGTGTACGGAACTCGCGGCGCCGCGAAAGCTCCACCGCCTCGGGTCCCTCGGCGGCGTAACGCTCAAAATAATGCACACCAAAGTCCTCCTCGCCTTTGCCCGCGGTATACCAAAGTACCGAGACCTCGGCCGATCGAACCTCGTTAACATGCTCGGCGCGGACGCAAAAACTGCCACGCAGCACGTCACCCGGTACGAATGGTTGGTCCGCCTTCTCAATGCGGATATCGGCCAGTGGCGACTGATTCGATGCGATTGCTCTCATACCATGGGCCCCAGGTCGTTGCTGCTATGTAAGGCGAGCAGCTCGGAATCGTCGCGTTTTGATGCAGGTCGCACGTTCATGTTGTACTGCCGAAGTACTTCTTGCTGGCGGTCGGTCTCGCCTCGCACGACGAGCATCCAGCGAATTTCGTTGTGCTGCGATCGAAACGAATGCATGGCATTTGCCGGAATGGCAATCGTGATCTCGGCTTCAAACGGCTCTCCCGCGTCGACGCTGAGGCCCTGCCACTTGCGGAGCTCGTCGCGATAGACCGATTCGACCGAAGTTCGCGAGTCGGTACCTTGCTGGTAGCTTGCCACCTCTTGGCAAACCAGTTCCAGGGTGAGCTTGCGGAGCTTCATGCGACCGGTCTGCGAAAGGTAAACGCGATACTCGCCTCCTATAGCAAGTGGGTGCTCGGAGATTTCGAGGTACGTCTGCCCAATGCCACGGCGTTCCCAAAACTCGCGAATCAAATTGAACGCCAACCACACCCCCACCAGGCCCAATAGGACGACCAAGCCCAATACGAGCCATGGCGGATTCCCACGCAAGTACTGCAGCGACGCCACATAAACGAAGTAGGCCAGAAGTACGTTCCAGATGGCTGTAACCAGCATGAGCCCGGCCATTCGCCAACCGGCGGTACCAGCCACAGGCAAGCGGTGCGCGTAGTGCACGCCCCGGCTTTCGTCATCGTTGCCCACCGCCACAAGCGTTCCCGACGGGGCCGCTGACTTGCGCGAGGGATCGAGTCGCGCCGCCTTCACTGCAACCAGGCTACGCCTTTCGGCGGACGTCGCAACCTGCATGAGCGAGGCGACAATGCCCCATACGCCAACGGAAAATAGTGAGAGGGGAATCAGTGCCACCGGCCAAGGCCACCACCGAAGCGTCCGGCGTAATACCAGCCGGCTGTTGTCGTCCGGATCGTACCAGCAGGCGTGTTCGGTACCGGGTGTGTACAACTGGGCCATGTGATCGACATCGCTGCGGGTAGGAGAAAAGTTTCCCAACTCGCGCTCAATCCAAACCGGTGGCAACAAGCCTTGTTCCGCAATCCGCGACGCCTGCAGCTCGATACCAAACTCAATAACGCCTAACGGGTTGCCGCGGCGGTGAATCTGGTAGTCGGTAATTTGGCAGACGCCTGGCTCGAACCCGCGGAGGGCACGCGACTCGCGCCAATCGGGCAGAAGCACATGGAAAATGTGCAACAGCAGCGTCGCGCCGCCGACAAGCACGAGCGACACGCTCAAGAACAACTCGCTCCAATACGCCACGCTCCGCACGCCCGTGCTGCGCCGCCACGCTTTTTTTGAAATAGTGGATTTCGCCAACCCATGGAAATACCAACTGTTAACGAAAATGGTGCGGCGGCACCATGCGAGTGGGGGCGTCGAAACGCACCTCTGGTGGCGTATCGTTGGCGTCTGGGCCGCCAGGCATGCGTGGGGTCCGCTGTTTGCTTCTTCGCTTCATGCGTCGTTGCCCTCGGCTAGGGAGTGCGACCAAGCACAACTCGTGCCGATTATGCACGAGTTGCCGTAAGCGGACATCGCGGAAACCCCAGGACCTAACGCGGGCAACATACGCGTCCAGCTTGTCGGGGGCTGCCACTTCCCAGCTGGCGAGCTTCAGGGTCAACACCAGTCCGCGAATCGAGGTCGTCGGATGGCGGACTACGTCCTCCACCGCGTCGAGCGTGTACTGCGGGGCCACATTCAAATCGGCCGCCAGCCACTTTGCCGGAGCAAGTTCCACGCGACGAACTTCGGCGGCACGCTTGCGAATGTGGATGAATCGCGGGTGACTGGCGACGGGCTCGTCGACGTCCGCCGGGTCGACCCCCATCACCTCATAACCGCGGTTCAGCAGCGCCTGACTTGCCCCTCCGGGGGCACAGCCGAGCTCGACCCACGTGTCGCCGCGCGTGGCCGGCAACGCGGACCACTTGACGCCTCTTCCATCTTAAGGTAAGCGCGGGAAACCATGTTGTCCGGCGCAGCGACTGGCAGCATGCCGCCGGGCCAACGCTCGGTGCGCGACGCTGCGCGGTGCCAGCCGATATACCACTCGTCCGGTTCCACGAGTACGACATTCAGCACCACCCCGCCGGCAGGCGCAGCCACCAGTCCAAGTGCGTCGGTATCGTGCCCAGGTTGAGTGTCCGCTCGCGCTCGCACAATCGCCTCTCTCGCCGCCAGGGCCAGCGGCGTCACCACCGGTTCGAAGTCGCCCTCGCCAGGGAGTAGGGAATCGCGCTGCCAGACATGAAGACCCACCACGTGCTGCATTTGCAGCAGGTAGCAGGTGCCATCGAGTTGCCACACACCAGCCGCGGCTGCAGCAAGCGCATCGTCCTTTACCCGGCCCAGCGACACCGAGCGCGTGCGTGCGAACGCGGGAAGCGGACCATCCAGGGCGGCGCCGACCGATTCCTCGCACTTGAAGCTCACGAACCCGGGTCGCGAAAACGCGAGCCGCCACGTGGGTCGCCGAGCGGCAAGCTCAACCTTCAAAGGTTGCTCCGCCCCAGGCTGGCAGGTGCAAAACAGGAAAGTGCTAGAAGGGGAGGGGGGCATAGTCGGCAATCGGGCAGGGCGGCGTATTTCCAACCTGCAGTTTACCACGCGCAGCATCGCAAACGTAGTCGCTCCAAGCCGACTTCGCCCTTCGAGACTCCGCGAAACGTGCGCTCCCGCCATGCGTGTGTCTGCCAAATCAAATATCGACGCCAGGATGGGGGAACCGCCAAGTACGCCAAGAGGGGCAACTTCAGGGCTCCGGTTGCCGAGAGGAAGGATTGCCACAAGAAGGCACAGAAAGCTCAAATACCCACCACTCATGGATAGAAAGCAGAACTCTTCCCGCGAGCCCGTCCCCTTCGTGCTTTTTTCGAGGCTACGGCTTGGTTTTGGAGCCACAGCAAATCGCGGGCCTTCCGTCCGCGGCGTTTCATGGCGATTCTTGGCGCTTCTTGGCGGTTCAGCAATACAACGGCCATTAAATCTGGTCGCACACCCATGCGCAGGGCCGCTGGATTACGAGTCAAGCGCCATTTATACTGTGCAGTTCGCCACCACTTGGCGTGAACCCCCGGGCGGAAACAGCGGTCCGTGTCAGCGATCCGGCAGTTGCCGAGTCCGCCCCGAGAGGTATTCTTCATATCTATGGGAGAGTGTCCGTGTTTGAGTCGATTGCGATAGTCGGGGCCACCGGAGCCGTGGGTCAAATCATTCGTCGACTGTTGGTCGAACGCAATTTTCCCTACGAGAAAATCACGTTCCTGGCCTCGGCCCGGTCGGCCGGCACAACGATCGACATTCGCGCGGCGAGCAGCATCCGGTCAGTCGAGCTCACGCCCCGAGGCATTCGACGACATCGACCTGGCCATCGGCAGCACGCCCGACGACGTGGCCGCCGAGTTCGTGCCCTGGGCCGTCAAGCGCAGGACTGCGTGGTGGTCGACGAAAGCGGCTACTGGCGGATGGACCCCAAGGTGCCGCTGGTGGTGCCCGAGGTCAATCCCGAAGCGGTCCTCGCACCATCAGGGCATCATCGCCAGCCCCAACTGCTCGACCACGCAAATGGTCCTGGCCATGAAGCCGCTGCACGACGCCGGGCCGCATCCGCCGCGTGGTGGTCAGCACCTACCAGGCGACCAGCGGGGCGGGCGTCGCGGGCAGACGCGAACTTGCACGAGGGCAGCCGGGCCGCACTCGCCGGCCAGGCGTATCACGTACACGACGTTTGCCCACCCGATCGCCTTCAACCTGATTCCGCAGATCGGCTCGGCGAAGCACGAGGGCTACACGTCCGAAGAAATGAAGATGGTCTACGAGACGCAGAAGATCTTCGGCGACGATTCGATTCAGGTCTGCCCCACCTGCGTCCGCGTGCCGGTGACCAATTGCCACAGCGAAAGCATCCTGGTCGAAACCGAAAAGAAGATCACCGTCGACGAGGCCCGCGAACTGTTTGCCGCCACGCCGGGCATCAAGGTCGTGGACGACCTCGGAGGCGGGACAGTATCCCATGCCTATCGACTGCGACGGCGACGACGAACGTATTCATCGGCCGCATTCGCGAAGACCTTTCCTGCGACAACGGCCTGGCCTTCTGGTGCGTCAGCGACAACCTCCGCAAGGGCGCCGCCACCAACGCCGTGCAAATCGCGGAGCTTTTGGTCAAGAGTGCCGCGGTGGTGTAAACGTTGAGTAATTCACCTGCGAACGCCCGCCGCTGGCTCAAGCTGACCATTGCCTACGATGGCACCGAATACGCTGGTTGGCAGATTCAGCCGAGTGCGCGCACCGTGCAGGCCGCGCTCGCCGAAGCTTGGCAGGCCATCACCGGCGAACAGCCCACGCTCACCGCCAGCGGTCGCACCGATGCGGGTGTGCACGCGCTCGGGCAAGTGGTTGGCTTGGCGACCGAAAGCGAACTGCCGATCGAGCGACTGCGGCAAGGGCTCAATGCCAAGCTGCCTGAGGATATCGTCGTGCAAACCGTCGAACCTGCACCCGCCGGCTTCCACGCCACGCACGACGCGCTCAAGAAGCTCTATCGCTACCAAATCCATAATTCGCGCGTCCGTCCGCTGATGGATCGTCGTTATCGCTGGCACCTGCCACAGCCGCTCGACGTCGAAGTGATGCAAGCCGCGGGCGATATCCTGGTTGGCCGGCACGACTTCGCCTGCTTCGAGACTGCCGGGTCCGAACGAAGCTCAACGGTCCGCACGCTAACGCAAGTCGGGGTAGGGCAGGGGGGGACGCAGGAGAATGGATCGACATCAACGTCGAAGGCGACGGCTTCCTCTACAACATGGTCCGTGGCATCGTTGGCACGCTGGTGGAAGTGGGCCGCGGCGCGCACGATCCACAGTGGGTGGCCGAAGTGCTCGCCAGCCGCGACCGCCGCACCGCCGGCCCGAATGCCCCGGCACTCGGCTTGGTGCTGGTGCGGGTCGATTATGCGTGAGCGGCGGCATTGCGAAAGAGTTAGCTGTTTTAGTTCGATGTCTTATTTCGACTAGCTGAGTTAACGTCGGTTAGTCTCTCCTCAGCAACTTCGTTCGTGGCGCTCGAATCAGCGGACGATGCAGCCGATGCGAGTTGGACTGGCGGCAATCTACCCGAGGTGAGCTGCACCGCTGCAAGTTTGACCGGGAAGGAACGTAAATCGGCTCAGTTGCCGGCCGCCCGCGGAAGTAGGCTACCAACCGACAGCACCATTCTACTCGCGGGCGTCGTCGGTCAACTGCAGCCGCTGGTTAGGCCGCTTGGCAACGCTGGTATCAAATCAGTACGCACCTTGCGAGTAAGTCAACTCATAACTGTGCGTGTAGATCTCAAAAACGATGCCGAACGGGTCTTCGACATAAACCATCTTGAAACGCTTTTCGTCCGGGTAGTAGGCTCGGATTGGCATCCGCTGCTTGCCACCACGGGCTACGATCTGTGCGACCAGCTCCTCGATGTCGGGGTCTTGTACACAAAAACGAAACGGGCCGGTTCTCCAATACTTGAACTCGTCGGGGCTCTTGTTGTTGCGGAACTCGAACAACTCGATGCCTATTTTGTCACCGTTAGACAGATGAGCGATCCTAAACGAATCCCAACCCGTCCCGAAAACGTCGAGACACATTTGGCCGATCGCGGTTTATGATTCTTCCTCCACCACCGTCGGCGGCATCAGCGTGTACCAGTCCATGACCTCCTGATAGAACGCGACCGCAGCGTCTAGATCAGGTACAGATAATCCGATGTGTGAGAAAGTCTTGGGGTACGGCATGACTCGCTTGGCCTAACTTGTTATTCGACACAAAAAATGTAGATAAGCCCCTACAGGGCCTGCTTATCTACAAGACGTGTGGATAAGTAACGTAGGGTCGGTGGTTCTGTCGGCCAACCAGGCCTGTGAGCGAAAGAGTCAGGCCGCCGACAGGTTCACCTACCTTTGCCTGATCGCCCACGTTCATCCGGCCGGGAAAAGTTAGGTGAACCCGGCGGCGGCAACCGCCGGCGGTCAATCCCACCGTTTTCTTGCCGCCGGAACCACCTACCCTACTGAACTTGACTTTCATCGGTACATCTTTCCCAAGCTTTGCTTGGCGCAAGGGATGCACCCGCCAGCACGAAGGACAACTCTAAACTTGCATCGGTCGGGATCATCTCGGTCAACTTGGAAGCGCTGCCAACTCCGGACGCTTCGAAATCATGCACTGCCGGCAGGTTCACCTTTCCTAGGCGTCTATTGGGTTAAGCCTTACTCAATACTGTTAAGGTATTTCTCCAACATGGTGAAGCCATCGTCGGCAACCTCGTTTCTGTCCTCGCTGTTGTTTGGATTTAGGCCGTGTGAACGCTCCCAGGCGTCCGGCATGCCGTCATGGTCGGTGTCTTTGGGGGCTGTTTTGCTGGTAAGTGTTGGCCAGCCGCCAACGTCTGCCTGCGAATCTATGATGCCACTCTTCTTCGATTTGTCCGGCATCGCATTATCCTCTTTGTAGGTTGGCCCTCCGTAATTTGCAGTGCCGGACCAGACTTCTCGGATGATGCGTTCGTCTAACGCGTCACGCTTGGGTAATGTCGCTCCCACATCTTCAAGAACTGACTGATAGGCATCGCCAGCAGTTTGCTGGGCAATGGGCATCGCCGGCCACGGCTCTTCAAGCCGCACAACTGCGATATCATCACTGCCGCCCTGAGGCTGCACACCGCCGTCCCAGTTATCGTCGGTCATCGTGGCATTGCCTTCCATCACATTATCAGCGACGTACCACTTGCCATAATCATTAGCTCCATCGCGCGTTGTGGGATTCGCAATGCGATACGATACTTCGCCGGGTCTCGTTGCGGGCCCTGGTTTGTAGTAGTTGGCTACCATATTGATATTCGTGAAATTGAATTTCGGATTGCCTTGCTGCTGTTTTTCACCCCCATAGCAACTGTTGTAGCCCCAGTTGTAGATGACGTTGTTTCTGTAGTCGGTGTTCCCGCAACCTGACGCGAATCGGGGATTGCGGCTGGAGTGATGCGCCAGCAGGTTGTGATGGTAGGAACTGTGGTTAGAACCCCAAATACCTCCAAACCCATGATGGCCCTTACTGTGGTTCGACTTGTACATGCTCTCCGAAATCAAACACCACTGAACCGTGATGTTCTCACAATGATAAATAGAAACGCACTCATCGACACTCCAGCTTGCGGACACGTGGTCGAGAATGATGTTAGAAACATATCTGCCTGAAATGGCGTCTTTGTCTTCTCCGGACTCATCGCCAAATCTTACTCTTAGATGTCGGACGATGATTTCATCAGCGGCAAGACCTAGCGAATGTCCTTTCAGGGCGATTCCATCTCCGGGCGCTGTTTGCCCAGCGATGGTAATGTAGGGTTTCCTGATATTCAGTGATTTTTTCAGGTCGATCGTGCCCGATACTCGGAACACGACCGTTCTTGGT
Organism: Lacipirellulaceae bacterium; assembly: GCA_963753855.1. Taxonomy (GTDB): domain Bacteria; phylum Planctomycetota; class Planctomycetia; order Pirellulales; family Lacipirellulaceae; genus Aeoliella. Next base: position 140,727 of record CAVWDV010000002.1, read on the forward strand.
CCCGATGCCTCCACCGCGGCACGCAGGCTGCCTTCGCCAGAATCGTTGAGGTTCGTGACTTCGTAGACATCTCCACCACGCCCGCCAACGGTATACTTTCCGTAGCCTTCGGCACCGGGGAACGCGAGTTGCTCCTTGGCGTAACTCCAGGCTGGGCAGAGAAGCACATTGATCAGAAGTGCGACATTCACAGAATAGCTAGACATGAGAATACCTTCTGTAGAGGATCGATTGGTTGTTCGACTGCATGGAAATTGCCGCTGGAAATAGACGATTACGGAATTTCGACAATTACCCGTTGATACCTCGTTAACGGCGGTGTGCCATCGTCCGCGACTTCACAGATCACATGGATAGTTTGCCCCGTACCTGCATCGTTGGGCACCGTAAACGAGGCGTTGGGATTCCCGGCATCGCGGATGTCAACGGTTCCGCCGTAGGTTCCCGCTTCCCGGTATTGCCACCAGCGATACCTCAAATCGTCGCCGTCCGGATCGTTTGTTCCCTCTGCACTGAGTTTCACCATTTCCCCGGGCTGAGCATTTAGATCGTTTGAGTGGCCCAGCGCAACCACGGGTGGATGATTCGCTTCGTCATAGGCCTGTACGCACCAGTCGGCCCGCGACGCAAAATCGTTTTGGATGGCGTCTGTCCAGCGCGACATCGGTTTAAAATACTCACGCATTCGATCCATGTCGTTGGGGTATTTGTCCCGCATATACTTCCGTCCCCAGGCCGAATGCGTGTACCACCGTCCCTCGGGATACCGGTAGTCTGGCTCGGCAACGGGATCGAGCCAGATGTTCCCGCGGATATTCTTATAGCGTCCCCCCCATCCCCCGTAGCCAGGTGACTCCAAGCTGCACAAACCGGTTGGAATCACATGCAAGAATGCCGGTGAATCGCCCTCGGATCTAAAATCTCCATCAACAAAGTCCGCATCACCCGACAACCCATGGCTTCCCGGCACGTGCGCCTTGTAGAGTGAGCATAGCGGACCATGATCCGAAAGGATGTTTGTTTTCATCCATTCACTCTTGAAGTACGCCTGTTTGTCGTCTGGCAAGATTTTGTTCCACTGGTAGGCAATTGCCCAGAACTGATCGCAAATGATGGTCGGGATCTCGTACTCTTCCCAATGCGGTCGGATGTATTTCTGGTAGGTCTCGTCTTGCTCCCAAATGAAGAAGAAGCGAATCTTCTGCGCGACTTCCGCCATGCGTTCGGGATGTTCTTCTTCGATCGTTCTCAGTGCTCTCGCGATGGTATTTGTTCCACCCCATGCCTGCAGCCAAATCGGCCGCTCGTCCGATTCGACCAGCAAGACCTTGACGATCAACTTCGAGCCCGGCGTCTCCTCTTCCATATCCCCTTCTGACTTGACGTTACCCAAGGCAGCGCGTGACCTGAGATAGTCGGGAGGCGGAAATTCGGGGTCGTGCTTTTTCAGATTCGGATAGACCTTGCCGTACGCATCCAGATAGGGTTCGAGCCAATCATCACCGGACCACTTGTGTCCCTGCCAGTGATACTGGGAACTGGAAGTGACGATGCCTTCGACGTCCCATTCATTGGCGTAGAGGAGAAACCGAACCATGGAGCACTCATCGTCGATCTCTCCGTCTGAAGTTACGATTACCCGCGGCCTGCTGGACTCAATGTCGGATTTCGATTGTGCAACAGCTGGCGCACTCGTGCTGAGAAGTGCGTATACTAAGAAACCACGTAAGATTAGCTCAGCCATAGCCTACCTGTTCTTTCTTCGGTCAGCACTGTTGGACGCACTTCTACGTTATCACGAATCGCGTAGATCCCACGACTTGCTGTCGCAAAACGAGGCTGGAATTAACACAGCTAGCGCGATGATATTCGAGGCTGTTTTCTAGCTCGCTCTCATTTTTAGAAAGTGCATTCCATTGCAACTAGACTACCCACTTCCTACGACTTGAGGAGCGAGTGCCCTGAGCGTGCTCGATAAGCCACTGATGTCGAAAGCACCGCTATGATTTTGGTGTGTGGGCAACTCGCGGAAGTTGGACCGTCCCGCCTAAACTGCACGAGGTGACCAAGACCGATGTACCGTTGGGGGATTCCGAATCTGCGCCATGCTCATCGTTCGGCGCTCGCCGATCCAATCGGCCATCGAGAACGGAATGAATTCCGTTCTACTCCTCATCGCCATACGCTTCGCGTTCAAAGAAATTATCGCGATAGGGGCGTTGGCCATGCCACCAGGCGACTACCGCGCACCACGCGTAGGCGGGTAGGAACAGCGGGCCCCACTTTTCGTATTGACGGATGTGGATGTGCTCGTGATCGCGGGCGATGTCGAGGGCAGTGGGGGTGACGCCGATGATCGTGTGGCCAAGGGTCATGGCCAGGATTGTGCCGCTCATCAGGCGTTCGAGGCCCCACTTGGCGAGTCCGCCGTGAAATTCGAGCACGCCGCGGCGCACTTGCGCGTGGCCCCCGGTTGCCAGGGTCAGTAAACCAACCATCAGCCCCAACAGCGAATTGGGCCCGGCCCAAAGGATGGCTAACGTTCGTGGCATGAAGAGGGCAGGGGAAAGGTCGAGAAGGGGAGATTCGGGGGTGGAATGGGTACGGTTCGCACTTTATCCGATTACGCCAGCTGGATAAACTGTAGGAACCCGGCCGACATTGGTCTGTCAGCGGGTATCCCCCAAGTCATCTACCCTCCGCCGGGAAGGTCAAGCGTGTCGACCGGAAACGAGTTCGTCGGAAACTATCGCATGTTCCATTTGATTCGCGCCGGTGGCGTGTATCAAATCTGGGCCGTACGCCCCATGTCGGAGAACACGCTTTATGCCATGAAATGGCTTCCGCCCGGCGAAAAGTACACCCGGCAGGCCCTCACCGAGCTGCGTCACGAATTCGCGGTCGGCAAGACACTCGATCATCCGGAAGTGATCAAGACCTACGAGTTCGATACCACGAACAACGGGGCGTACATGCTGCTGGACTACTTCAAGAAACCGAACCTGAAGCAGCAGATTGTTAGCAACCCATTCCAAGTAAAGAGCCAAGCCAAGGAAATCTTGGTCAACTGTGCCGCAGGGCTCGCCCACATGCATAAGGTTGGCTGGGTGCATCGCGACGTAAAGCCCGACAATTTCCTGGTGTCGGAAGATAGCGAGGTACGCCTCATCGATTTTAACCTGGCGCGAAAGATCAAAACGGGCCTGAGCAAGATGTTCTCGGGCAAAACGGCCGTGCAGGGGACCCACAGCTACATGGCCCCCGAGCAGATTCGCGGCCAGCACGTCGACGCGCGGGCCGACATTTACAGCCTGGGGTGCGTGGCATTCGAGCTGTTTAATGGCAAACCACCTTACACGGCCAACTCGTTCCAAGAACTCCTTAGCAAGCACCTCAAGAGCAAGCCGCCCGACCTGACGGTGGTCGACAAAAACATCACGCCCGAATTTGCGGCGTTCGTCAAGCGCCTGATGGCCAAAGACCCAGACGAGCGGCCAGCGACGATGAAGGACGTGCAGATGGAACTCCGGACGCAGCGGCTGTTTTACACACCGCCGAAGCCACCCGAGACCGACAGCAAACAAGAAAACGAAGGAGACGAGTAAGACAAGCGTCGACTTCGCCCATCAGGCGGGCACGGTGCCGCTTCCTCGTTTTGTTAACTATCCCAGGACACACCAAGATGGCAACCACATCCTACCAACTCGACTTCGAAGCTCCCTTGCGCGAGCTGCAAGAACGCATCGCCACCATCGAGTCGGGCGACGCACAATCGGCAACCGCCCGCGACGACTTGCGCGCCGCCCGCAAAGCGACTTCTGGACAAGACGCGCGAAGTTTACAGCGAGCTGGATGAATGGCAAACGGTGCGTGTCGCCCGCCACCCCGATCGGCCAATGTTCACCGACTACATCGACCTGGTGTGCGACGAGTTCGTCGAGCTGCACGGCGACAAGTTTTTCGGCGACGATCGCGCGCTGCGAACCGGGTTTGCGAAAATCGACGAGTTCAAAGTAATGATGGTGGGACACCATAAAGGCAAGACGCTGAAGGAACGCAACGAGTGCTACTTTGGTTGCGCCCACCCCGAGGGCTACCGCAAGGCGATGCTCAAGATGAAGAAAGCCGCCAAGTACGGACTGCCGATCGTCTGCCTGGTCGACACCCCGGGCGCGTATCCTGGCATTGGTGCCGAAGAGCGTGGCCAGGCCCAAGTGATTGCCGAGAGCATGCTCGAGATGTCGCGGCTCGGCACGCCGATTATTTGCGTTGTGATTGGCGAAGGGGGTTCTGGCGGAGCGCTTGGCATTGGCGTAGGCGACCGCGTGGCGGTGCTCGAATTTGCCTACTACTCCGTGATCAGCCCCGAAGGCTGTGCCGGAATCCTCTGGAAGAGCCACGACTACGCCGAGAGCGCCGCCAAGGCGCTGAAGCTCACCTCCAAGCACCTCAAGCGCCTGGGCGCCATTGACGACGTGATCGAAGAGCCAACAGGCGGTGCCCATCGCGACCACTATCAAATGGCCGCCCGGCTCAAGATGTACCTGGTTAAAACGCTCCGTGAGCTCACTGAGCTGCCGACCGAGCAATTGGTCGCCGAGCGGTACGAGAAGTTCCGCAAGATTGGCCAGTTTCTGGAGGCGACGCCCACCTAAATTGGGTGAGGTGCGAACTCGCAGGCGGGGTGATCCGCACGGCTGGGAGTGGCGTGAGGCCAAGGTGGAGTCGGCCGCCACGACCCGCTCACATTTCGTCAACCACGCTGGGCAGCTCGCCAGCAATCGCGTCTCGGGCCACACGTCCATCAGCGGCCCAGCGTCTGGTTGCTGAGTAGGCAATCGGCGTAGGCAATCAGCAGCCGGCGGGGCTCGGTGGTCCGATTCCCTAACGTCCGATAATCGCTGTTATGTTCGTTTTTGGGCTATTTTACCGGGGGATTTAGCCATATCACCCAAGGAGCGGACGATTACCTGCGGATGGCGTATGCAGGCGATTCGCCGACTTGATGAGCAGATGCATGGGTGCGATTCGCGTAGGACGAACGCGCCATTGCGGCGACCATTTTGCGCCGTGTTCGCCACGCCCCACCGCTCGTGAGCGACGCGATTATTGGTTCGGCCAGGGCGAGGCGCCCGTGGACGATTGAGGCCATTGGTTGCCGCCCGCGGCAGCACCTCCGGACGCGGGCCATGCCGCTGGCGAGTTGCCGGCAGGGGGCTGAGCGGCAGGCTGGGCCGGGCTGCCGGTCGGGGGCCAACCTCCCCCCTGCCCGCCTTGCGACCAACCCCCCAAATCGGGCAAACCGGTACCAGCCGGCTGATTGGGATCGAGTCCTTGTTCAATCCGATCGACGTACGGCTGGATGACTTTCTGCACCTCGGCCGGCACCACCGAATCGCTTTTGGCCAGCAACACTCCAATGTAGTGCCCAGCCCGCGAGCCCAAAATCGTGGGCCGGTACGACTCCAGCAGCGTCGCGGCGAAAAACGTGATGCCGATGCACCACAGCACGCCCCGAGCGAACCCGACGAGGGCACCCATCTGGCGATCGAACTCGTTGAGCTTCACCCGATCGATCGCGCCGGCAACGCCACGAAAAACCATCCAAATGGCAAACGAGGTGCCCACGTAAATCGCCAGCATGGCGGCAAAGCGATTAAAGGGCGCGGATTCGCCGAACACGGGGGCGAGTTGGGGACTGAATTTTACCGCCGCGATGTAGCTGACAATAAGCGAAGCCAGGTAAGCCACCTGCCACGCCATGCCTTTCACAAAACCAAACAACGTGGCAGCCGCTAGCACCACGATCATCAGCAAATCGTAAGTTTGCATGGGGTATCTCTCAAACGGTCAATTCAAACGCCGCGTTGCCAGCGTTGCTAGCAGGGGGGGCAAAAGCGGGGAACGGGGCCCGCGCGGAAAGTATAGCTGTCCAGTCGCACGACGCGAAGGTCAATGCCTCCGCACTCCGTTCGCAACTTTGCGCGCACCATCACCTTGTCGACGCCGACCAAACTAGCAGCGGTGCTAGCACACGGCGGCGGGCGATCTTGCCTCCGCATGGCAGTCCTCCTACTCTTCAAACTTACGCTCTGCCCCTTGACCACCGACCTGTCGAATGGCCGACTTTCGCACCCACGTCACCACGAGTTCCGTATTAGGCATTGGCTATGCCGGCATGGGAGTGACCATGGGTTTTCCCATCGAGTCGTCGCTCGTTGCCGGGGGACTGTGCGGTGTGGCCGGCATGCTCCCCGACTTGGACAGCGATACGGGAATTCCGATCCGCGAGTCGATGGGCTTTGCTGCGGGCATTGTCCCTGTGCTATTGATCGACCGGTTTCATTCACTCGGCTTGCCTTACGACCGCATGGTGCTTGTTGCGGCCGCGATGTACTTCCTCATTCGGTTTGCGGGTGGTTCGTTACTCGGCCGGTTCAGTGTGCATCGCGGCATGTTCCACAGCATTCCTGCAGCGCTAACGTTTGCCGGCGTGGCGTTCTTGATCTGCGGTCCCGCAAACGACGAGTACGTTCGTTACTTGAAGGCCGGCGGCGTATTCTTTGGTGTCATGTCGCACCTGTTTCTCGACGAACTCTACAGCGTCGAATGGAAAGGTGGCAACTGGCGCCTCAAGCGATCGTCTGGCACGGCGGTCAAGCTGTGGGGCAAGAATGGCTGGGCCAATTTTAGTTGCTACGCGAAGCTCGCCGTTGTGGGAACCATGGTGGCGGGCGAATCGAGCGTGATGAACTACCTGGAGGAGCGATACCCTGAACTGGCCGGTAAAGTCCAGCGGATTCACCACGCGCAGGAGCAACTGCTCACCGATGTTCGCGAGCGTGTTACGGCTGGCAACGATGCCTTCGTCGTCCCGCAGTCGCCCCCTGGCACCCACGCCCCAGCGGCGGGCCAGCCGCAGCCCTCCGGCTTTCCGGCCTGGCCCAGTGCGCCTCCCAGCTACCCGGCACCGGCACCCGCCCCGGCGCCCTGGCAGCCGAACCCGCCCCCCCCCAATGCCTCGCCTGATGGCTTTAGTCCCAATGCGGGCGCACGTCCCGTGTACCGCGCGGACACCAACGCGTTTGCACCTCGTTGACAAGCGGCAGCTACTTGAGCAACGCTTCGGCGTACGCATGCAGCGCCGATTCATCGCCCGTGTGCCAGTAAAGCACCCGCTCGCCGGCGGCGATTTTTTTCGTCGCAATGCAGTCGAGCAAGGCGCCGAATCCGCGCCCACTGTAAACGGGTCCCAGCAGAATGCCTTCGGCTTGCGCCATCGTACGAATCGCCTCGCGCTCCAAGTCGCCCACCACGCCGTACCCTTGGCCCAAGTAGTGGTAGTCGACGTCCAGATCCATCGGTGCGAAAGTTTTGTCGCTGCTTAACAACTTGGCCGCCTGCGTGGCAATGTCGGCGACCTCTTCCAGAAACGCCTGGTCGCCTGGCTCGGCATCAATACTAATGGCGGTTATCTTTCCGCGAAACTCTACCAGCCGCGCTCCGAGCATCATGCCAGCGTGGGTGCCGCCCGAACTGGTGGGAAAAACGATGCGATCGATCTCGATGCAGGCGGCCTGCAACTGCGCGTCAAGTTCCGCAAACGCATCGGCGTACCCAACCGCGCCGATGGCGTTGGAGCCGCCGATGGGAATCACGTACGGGCGGTGTCCAGCGGACGATAGCTCATCGGCGAGCGCTTGCATTTTGGCATTGCGATTGGGCTTCTCCGTCCAATGCACTTTAGCGCCGAGTAGTTGGTCGAGCAGCAGGTTGCCGAGCGGTGGCTGCGGTTCGCCCCCCAGTACGAGGTGGCACGCCAGATTGCACTTGGCTGCTGCCGCAGCCGTTTGCCGGCAATGGTTCGATTGGGGCCCGCCAGCCGTAATGACACTGTCGGCCCCCTGCTCCAGCGCGTCGGCCATCAGGAACTCGAGCTTGCGGGTCTTATTTCCACCGGTTGCCAATCCGGTCAGGTCGTCGCGCTTCATCCACAGCTCTATGCCAAGCGTTTTCGAGAGATTGTCGAGCCGCTCCAGCGGTGTGGGCAAGTTGGCCAGTTTCACTCGCGGCAGTCTCGCGATTGGTGCTTTCAACATGCGATTGGCTCCAATGGTTTCTAGTACGCCACGTTCTCAGGTTCCTAACGCGGTCGGTGCGTCGACCACGTGAGTCCGTGGCGATAAATTCAATCTACAGAAGATCACGCATGACGCAGCTGGTCGCGGACGAATTCTCCTTGCAATAAATCCGCCCTGTCGTCTCGCTCCCCCTCCGTAACGGGTTGGCATTGCATCCTTAAATCCGTGATATTCGTGTGATCCGCGGTTCTTGACTGATTGCTGCAGAAGACTAACGCTATTGCAGTAGCCGTCACGCGGGCGACTCAATCCAGAGGGTCACGGGGCCGTCGTTCACTAGCGCGACTTCCATATGTTCGCGAAAGCGTCCCGTTGCTACTTCGATGCCCCGCTCGCGGACCGCCGCCACCAGCGCTTCGTACAGCTCGATTGCCAGTTCGGGCGGGCCCGCATTGATGAAACTGGGGCGTTTGCCCTTCTTACAATCGCCGAACAGGGTGAACTGGCTTACCACCAGCATCGCTCCCCCAACATCCACCAGCGAGAGATTCATCTTTCCTTCGGCGTCGTCGAAAATCCTGAGGCCGACAATTTTGTCGGCCATCCACACTACTTGCTGCGAGGTGTCGTTGTGGCCCACGCCCAAGAGGACCAGCAGGCCACGATCGATTTGGCCGCTCACCTCTCCCGCCACCGTCACGCTCGCCTGGGAAACACGTTGCACAAGGGCTCGCATATCGAATCGTCCGCTGAATGTTGCCAGTTGTCAGTCGCTGCCGCACGGAACATACTAACGCGCTTGGCGGTGGTTCTGCTACAACGCGGTTGGCGACTGACAACCGGCATGCGACTTTCCGCCCCCCTACCCTACCCCTTTCCCTACCAACTCCACCCACGCTCGATCGCGAATGCCCGTTCCGCTCCTCGCATTTTATTGCCTGCTGATTTTGCTCGCCTCGGTATTTGGCGGCATGATTCCCGTTTGGTGGAATCTGACGCATCGCTGGATGGAACTGGCTGTTAGCTTCGTGGCCGGCATCATTTTTGGCGTGGCGATGCTGCATATGTTGCCCCATGCGATTCTTGCCGAACTGCAGACGGCCCCCGCCAACATGCATGCGGCTCTGTTGGGGCTGATGCTGTGGTTCGTTGGTGGGTTCTTGGCCATGTTCCTCATCGAGCGATTTTTCTGCTTCCACCATCACGAAGCGCCCGCCGACGAAGAGCACGTGTTCGACGAGCATCACGAGCATGGCCCCGCGTGTTCGCACGCCGCCCCACTCCGACCACGTGCACGACATCACCTGGAGCGGCGCGGCGGTTGGGCTTACCCTGCATAGCCTGCTGGCGGGCGTCGCCTTGGCGGCCAGCGTGATGCATGGTCACGGCGAAGGCGACTGGGCCGGGTTCGGCACCTTCTTGGTGATCTTCTTGCACAAGCCTTTCGACGCGATGACCATTGGCACGCTCATGGCCCGCAGCGGGTATTCGCTCTCTGCCCGTTCACTGGTGAATGGACTATTCTCGCTGGCGATACCGTTGGGCGCGGGATTGTTCCTGCTCGGTGTGTCGCCCGACGTCGGCCCCACGTGGTTCGCCCTCCCCCCTGCCCTGGCGTTTTCGGCCGGAGTGTTCCTTTGTATCGCGGGGAGCGATCTGCTGCCGGAGTTGCAGTTCCACCACCACGACCGCTGGAAGCTCTCCGCCGCCCTCATCCTGGGCCTAGCCGTGGCGTACGCCGCCGGCCGGCTCGAGGGCCACTCACACGCCCCCAGTAGCGACGCTCCGCCACAACCGGCTGAGATGGAGCGCCCGTAGTTGGGGCGCTACCGCAATACGAAGAAGTGCCGCTGAATGATCGAAGCGAAGTAGGGGACGTGCTTGCACGTACCTTTTGCGTCGCCACTCATTCGCACTCTTGCCACTCATCGCCGAACGCCAAATCAAAGGAATGTAGGGTCGGTGGTTCGGCTGGCTGCCGAAGACGCTCCGACCAATGGTCGCTCCGTCCGGCAGCGGGTCCAACTGCCTTTACCTCATCCCAAGGCGGAAAGGTAGGTGAACCTGTCGGCGGCCGCGGCAATCACGAAATTGCAAGCACCGATTCGCCGACAGAACCATGTACGCTACGGCACTGCGGCCCGCCCCGCATGGCATCCCTCCCCGGCCGCTACCACGTCTGACCCTCCCAGGGGTTGGTAGCGACTTTCTAGTCGCAATTGGCCACCGCATGGGGTCGAATGAAGGGAGCGCGGGGGGGTAGGAATAGAGGCTGGAGGCTATCGGCTATGGGAAGATTCTTGTGTTGCTGTACGCACTTGCGGAAAGTTCAAGGTTCCAATTCATCGCCCACAGCTCACAGCCCAATGCCCACAGCCCGTTTATCGACACCCGTTGATTTATTTGTTGATCTATGCGGCGTACCGAAACGGGGTGTCATGTCGGAAGTCGTTGCCGGATAGTGTGTTGCGACAACCGGGAGGTGGAGGAGTAAAGCGACAACGAATCGTTGTTTCGGAGTTGGCGATTTACTCGCGCGTTTTGGGTACTAGAGGCAAGAGGCCAGACGGGAGGTTCTTCGGTCGCTGGGGCTCCCTCAGGGTGACATGCAGTGACGAAGGTTCAAGTAGCAAGTTTCCATGGTCAGATTCCACAGACGTCGCTCGTCCCTCTTTGAACCTTGCTACTTAGTCACTCGTCATTCGCTTAACCCGCACTCCAACATCCGCATGCCCTGTTGTTCGCCCAAGGCGTGGTTGTGGAGCGTTTGGATTGCTTGGTCGATTGGTTGCACGGCATGCGGGGCCGCACTATCGCTCAGGCCCAGTCGCTCGAGCTTTTGGCAGGCGTCGTGGATATCGAAATCGACCTCCACCGCAAATCGCTCCAGCAGGTAGCGCTCGATGCGGTCGCGAAGTGTTGCCGAGTCGGTATCGCAGGCCGGCAGCGAAAAAACATAGGCGAGAAGCGCTTCCTTGTATTCCTCCTGCTTCACTTTAGCCACCAGTAGTTGCAGCGCGCTGGCGTTGTTTCCCAGGTTTTGAAAATAGAGATGTTGTGTCCGCTGCCAATTGCGATTGATCCGCGCGTTGCGATAGCCGAGCGCAGCTACGGATGCCCAGCGTCGCCAACCCGATCAGCAAGATCCACGCGAGCTTCCAGAGCGCGGCAAAGCCAATGGCGATTTTCAGCACCTTGCTAACCGTGATGCCCAAGGTGCCGGCCCCCGTGCCGAGCAGCTTGATGCGGTCCCACAGGCTCATCATCACTTCGGCATGCGGCAAGAGGGCTTCGGCCTCGGCTTCGGGAATGTCCTTGAACAGCTTGAGGAGGACGTGAGGCTCGCCCTTGAGCCGTGCGACCACCACCAGCCGCTTGAAGATGGGCACTTCGAACGACTCGGTCCGCCACGGGCGCCAGCGACATCGCTCGACCTTGGTTACCTCCCCCCTGCCCCGCACCCAAATGCGGAGCAGCTCAACCCGACTCGGATCGACCCGAACGGAGAGATTCCTGGTTCGCGCCCGCATGACCGCTTTGGCAATTTGTACGTCGTCGAGTTCTTCGTAATTCGCCTTGTCGAGCAGAAAACCGAGCTGCGTATTGAGCAACGCGTAGTCGTCGTCGGTCAGGCGGGGATCTTCGTCCACCGGGCAGGTGTCGCGATCGGGATTGAAGCGGGCGTAAGCGTCCGACAGCCGTCGCTCGAACGTGCCGGTTTCGCGATCGATGACTTGCTCCAGCGCGTTGGCAAAATCACGCATTGCGGCTTCGGCGATGCCGAATCGGTCCACATCGGCCGTGAGGGCCTTGGTGAGATCGCACGCGCGGATGGGCAGAAAACGATTATCGGGCCGCGACCAACCGGAGTCCGCCGGGACGTGGCTGGCCAGCGAATGGTTGGACGTATTCACGTGCGGCACTGAAGTGTTGGAACTGGAGGAATACTTGCAAGTTCGCCGGCGGGTGGCGTTTATTGCGAAGCGGTCTGCCGGTCGCCGGCGCCATCCACAGGGGCGAATGCTTATGCATTTCGTTGGCCGAGGAGTTTGCCGAGAGGTCGCCAAGCACCCACTCGATCACGCGCCAGTCGAGCCAATAGCGATCGGGGTCGTCGCCACGACGGCCCACGAATCCAAGGTGGCCACCGCAGCCTGTGGCCAGTAGGTGCGATTGACTGCCCAATTCGGCGGTAAGCAGCGGTTCAATGGGCACAATCGGATCGTTGGCTGCGGCGATGATGCGGGTGGGCAGTTCGATACACCTCAGTCGCTTCAGGACGCTCGTTTGCTGGTAGTAGTCGTCGGCACTGCGATATCCGCCCAATGGCACGGTGTAACGTTCGTCGAACTCGCGGAGTCGCCGTGGGCGGGGGAGGTGATCGACCACGGGTGCGCCTGGGACGGTACGCGATTGATGAATCACTTTTTTCCAGAGTCGTGCGCGAAGAATTGGTCGTACTGCCGGTTGACAGGACGGGACAATAGCCGCTCGACGGAAAACAAATCGACGGGCGGGCAGATGGCCACGGCGCGGGCCCAGTTGGGTGCCGTGGACCCGGCGGCCGCCAGGTTGAGCGTGAGCGCGCCGCCCAGCGAGAAGCCACAAACGGTTAGTGGCGACTGCGGCGCAAGTTCGGCAATGCGGGCGATAGGTGGATCGAGATCGGTATAGCGGCCGCAATGCGTCGAAGTTCGCGCGAGCCCCTCCCCTGCCCCGCAGCCCCGCAGGTCGAGGCGAAAGGTTCGCACCCCGCGGCAATACAATTTGCTGGCAATCCGGACGACATAGCGGCTCTGGTGCGAGCCGCACAGCCCGTGTACCAAGAGCACGACAGGCCGACCCTGGTGCCACTGCGGGGGCCTATCGTCATGCAGCACGAGTTGGTCACCATCTTCCAGCTCGACATGCTGCTGGGTCGTCGATGTCAGCTCTGCTCGCGCCGCCATATAGCACGCGGCGAGCGTTTGCCGATGCCCGCCAGCCAGCAGCGGATAGGGCCGAAAATGCATGATTTCTTGCTTCTCTTTGCGAAAATCCTATCGCGTGATGATCCTAAAGCGGGAGGTACGGGTTTGCCCGATTTCACGGGCGTGGGGCCCTCGTCGCCCTCGGCTGTCTATCGCGGCGGATGATTTGGGTGGGGAAAGTGCCTTTGGTGCGCCGAAATCAGCACTAGCCTCCCGCGCGTCGCCCACAGCCTATTCTTTCTTGTTAGCCAGGCATTTGCAAATGCGATGGTCGAGCCGCCGACTTCGAAATCTCGCCGCACCGCGGGTTGCTATCACGTTCGCCCGAGCCGCTGAGCATAGCATAAGCTCCGATGCATGTATCGAGCAGTGGGACGAAGTCTTCGCTTTGGTCGATTCGCGGCGACTACCGACCACGTGGGCCATTGTGGATGGTTGCTCGCCGTGGGTGCTAGGCAACCAACTAGTGGCAGGCCAAGCGTCCCACGAACTCGGATTTGTCGATAGAGAGGGGAACATTGCGCCGATGGTAGCCGAGTTCCGCCGCCAAGCGGCCATTGCCAGCCAGGTGCAATTGCCGCTCAGGACGATGGTCTCCGAGTCTGCTGGCCTCCATCCGTCGCTGCTTGCACAGCTCGAAGTCAATGCGGTGGTACCCATCCGGCCAGAAGTGCGAAGTCGCACAGGGACCCTACGAGCGGTCGCCTGGAACATCTGGGAAGCCCCGGTTACTACGACGGTATCAAGGGACTCGCCACAGGTAGAACGACTCGCCGAGGGCCTGGACGCGGCCGTTCGTCAGTCAACGGAGATTCACGTGGTCGTTAAACTGGGTAAGCAAATGCCAACCGCCACCATCAATGCACTTTCGCGGTTCTTCGGCCTGGCGGCAGATTACCACGCGCGGGGGTGGATTCGCGTCGAAACGGTGGGGCAATCCGCAGCCCAGCTTTCCCTGGCTACCAACCGCACGGCGGCCTGAACGCTGCTTAGACGTCGCGGAAGGCGTTCCAACTAAGGTAGCCAAGAATCCCAGCGGACAAGACAAAACCGATGTCGATCAGGGCATTGGCGCGGCTGAACGGGATTCCAATGACCAGGTCCAACCCAAAGATAAGCAGCGTCAATCCGGCCACGGCCATGCCGCCAAACGTCATCACCTTGGCCATGTGCTGGTATCCTGCGATCCGCGAATCAATTGAGGGTAGTGGCTTAAGCTGGGTAAAATACGCTGGAAGTTAATAGTATAGCTGCCAGAAACCGCCTGTCATCTGCCCGGGTGCTGGTGAGCACCTAGTGTTGCTAACAGCCCCACCCGTTACAACCGGTAACATCGGCATCTGTGTCACGGCTCCTGGTGGGACGTAATCTCTGTAACCCGTTGGTAGGGCACGAGATTCTGTCATCTTGTGGCCAAAATCGCCAAGTGGCGGCGATCTAATCGAATTCGGCGATTGCAGAGGCAATTCTTCCATGATTGTGCGATCGCCGGCCCGTTTAGTCCGGCGCATTGGCGCGGTAGACTCACGTTTTCGTTGCCCCCCTGTAACTCCCCCCGGCTCCCAGTCATGCCTACCGCCCGGCTGCCGATTCTGGCCCTGACGATGGGCGACGCCGCGGGTGTGGGGCCAGAGGTAATCGCCGGGTGCTGGAGCGACACACGAATTCACGATGTTTGCCGCCCGCTCGTGCTCGGCCACCCCGAGGTGCTGCGGCGGGCAAGCGAGCTGCGTGGCGCCAATCTGGCGATCGTGCCGATCGACGCGGTGAGCGATCTCGAACGCTTGGCGGTCGACCCCACAACGCTGCCCTGCTTGCCAGTTGGCGACGATCGCCTGCTCGATGTCCCCATTGGCCAGCACGACGCCCGCACCGGTGAGGCGGCCTACCAGGCGGTATTCAACGCGGCCCAGCTGGCACTTACCGAAGAGATCGACGGCCTCGTGACCGCGCCGCTGAGTAAGGCCGCCTTGCATGCCGCGGGTTACGACTATCCCGGGCACACAGAACTGCTGGCCGAGCTATGCAACGTGACGCATTTTGCCATGATGCTGTACCTGCCGCCCGGCGTGGCGAACTATTCGCCGGCAGGACTCGGAGTTGCGCACGTCACGCTGCATACTTCGCTACGGACAGCGCTCGATCAAATCACCCTTGAAGCGGTAGTGGAAAAATGCGGGCTGGCCCATCGCATGATGCAGCGGCTTGGCTTAGTGGCACCGCGGATTGGTGTCGCTGCACTCAATCCCCATGCAGGTGAGCAAGGCCTGTTTGGCGACGAGGAGTTGCGAATCATTGCGCCCGCGGTTGAACAGGCGCAGAGCGCTTGGCATCGATGTTGCCGGACCGTTGGCGGCCGACACGTTGATGATTGCCGCGCGCGATGGAGCCTTCGACGCGGTGGTCGCCCAGTATCATGACCAGGGCCATATTGCCCTTAAACTGCTAGCCATGCACGCGGCGGTGAATGTCACGCTGGGCTTGCCCATCGTCCGCACCAGCGTCGCGCACGGTACGGCGTTCGATCTAGCCTGGCAGGGCAAGGCCGAGACCACCGGAATGGTCGCAGCGATCGAAACCGCCGCTAAACTGGCGGCGACCCGAGCGAGCGATTGATTGCCCGCACCCACCACGCGTTCCGCGCGGCGTGTATCCCACCAAACCACCTTCCCACGAGCCGCATAGCGGTCCGGATATTTGAGCGATTCAGCATATGTCCAACGTCTGCCATATCCATTTGGTTCGTCACGGTGCTACGGCGCACAACCTACTTAATCCACCTCGCATGCAAGGGCGGCACATCGACGAACCCCTCGCCGACTCGGGTCGCGAACAAGCCGCTGCGGCAGCTGAGGCGCTCGCCCTCCAGCCCATTTCCGCCGCGTATTCCAGCCCGCTTCGCCGCGCGTTCCAAACGGCCCAAGCAATAGCTGCCAAGCATGCGCTGATGCCCTTGCAGGTGGAAAATCTGGCGGAAGCGGACGTCGGGCGGTGGGAGGATCGCTCGTGGGTCGACATCGAAGCGAACGACAACGCGGCTTATTTGGCGTTTCGCGACAATCCAGTAGCGTCGGGCTACCCAGGCGGTGAAAATCTGGCTCAAGTCACGCACCGCGTCGTAGCTGCCATCGACCAATTGGCGACGAACCACCCAGGCGAGCACATCGTGGTGGTGGCGCACAGCGTGGTCAACCGACTGTACCTGGGTGAGCTCTTAAGCGTGCCCATCGCGTTGCGGCGGCGTCTGCCACAAGACAACTGCAGCATTAGCCTCGTGAAGTGGCGACCGGAGAAAACGAGTATCGTTACCGTGAACGCAATCCAACATCTTGCCCCGTAGCGAGTCGTCGGCCTCGTTGCTGCACCACATGGATCGAATGGTGCCGCTGCATGCGTTCCACGTACGAATCGGTGCCGTCGTACCAGGCAGGCTCGACAGGCGGTTCGTAGATGAATTCTACCGTGCTGATTTCCCGATCGAACACAACATCGTGAAACTCCAGCCGCGCAAGCGGCTCGCGACTGAGTTGAAATAACGATTGCGCGGGCAACTCGTTGCTGGCCAAGAGGTCGTCGGCCGATCGATATTCGATAAGATATGGGTATAGATCTTGCTGACCCAGTAAGACCATTACGTTCAGCGGTAGTTGTTTCGGAAGCGACCCCAAGGATAGCTGCTGTTCGAGCCGCTCGGCCATCGTCGCTGGAGTTAGCTGTTGCTCGTCGATACCAGTCAGGTCGGCCATTACCGTGGCTAGTGACTCGGGCCGCCAACGGCCGATGAGTCCCAGCACCGGCTGACTCCCGAGGCCCAGGTTTTCCGGCGCTCGGAAGGCGCCGGGAGCAGTGAACTCAAAATGGGTGCGCAGCGATTCCAGCAAGGTCGGCAATCCGCCGAAGCTACCTGCCAATTGCGGCGCGAAGGGTGCCGATTCAGTCGACGGACCGTCTGCATTCTCGTCCGTGATCAATTTGCTCATCCGCCGTAGTTGCCATAGATCGACGCGCTCGATGTTACGTCCCGTGGCAATGTGGCGATCGGTCCACAAGAAGCGGCCATCGGTTGTCTGCAGGAGCGACGCCCGCACGCCACCGTGTTGGCTTTCGAGCAACCATCGCACGTGGCGGTTGGTGCCCCTGCCCTGCTGCAGGTACTCGCCCTTGCCGTCCAGTCGCAGACCGCCAACGTGCGCCTGATGCTGGATGCGGGCAGTGACGCTCGCCCGTTGCTCGAGTCGGGCAATCGCCAATAGCAACTGGTGATCACCGGAGGGGTCGACCGGAATGTTCTCCGCCATCACCCGTTGGAGGTTTTTCGCCTTGCGCTGGTCGGCTTTGGCAGCATCTGTCTGGCGGCCTTCCGCCCGCCAACGCTGAATGGCTGGTTCCGCCAACAGGTAAGCCGCAACAATGGTGCCGAGCACCAGCGTGGCATTTGTCAAAAGGCGGAGTTTATTCTTCATGCGCCGGTTTTATCGGTTTTACCAAAGAATCGCATCGTAACGGGCCGACTTCATACTCCCAGAGGGCGTGCTCTGGCTTTGGTCGTGCAACATACGTGCATGGTTGCCAGCACCAGCAGCACCCTTTACCAGGGTCGCGGATTCTAGTCGCCCGACTGGAACAGCGTCCACCGCACTTCGCGACCGGTGCTAGCAGGTGTACCGGCGAGACAAATCCCAAGGGGGGACACAATGCGTTTACAGAATTGGCTGCCGAGCTTTGCGCTCCTTGCAGCACTGACCACCGTCGGATGCACAGGTGCCAGAATGGCCCATAACCTACCTCCATCGGCGCAACTTATGGAACCAGGCCCCGGCGTCGGCGGCCCCGGTCCGGGCGTCATTCCCGTTCCCGGAAATGCCGGCATGGGAGGGGCTCCAATGGGTGGCGGAGGAATGGGTGGACCTGCCATGGGAGGGTACGGAATGAGTGGCCCCGCAATGGGCGGCTACGGGATGGGTGGCCCAGCCATGGGTGGGCCCGGAATGGGCGCGATGCAAGCATCGTTTGTCGAAGACGGCGGTTTTTACGATGACGGCGGCGGGTGTATGCCTGGAATGGGTATGCCCGGAATGGGCGGAATGCCTGCCACGTCGCAGATCTCGTTCCTCGGCGAGGAGCCTTTGCAGGTTTCGTGGGATGTCGGCGGTGCAGGATGCTTCGACAGCAATCCACTATTCGTTCCCGGCAAGCAGGATTTTCCCCAGGGCGCCGTCTACCGCCTGCGGGTTTCGAACTTGCCCGGTCGCGAAACGATTTCACTGTATCCATCGCTGGAAGTGGCGCCCGTCACGCCGCGTACGGATGCGTACCTGGCACACGCGCCGATTCCCGTGCAGTTCACCGAAGAAGACTTCGATCAGGTGCTGAGCGGCAACTTTGTTACCAAAGTTATCTATCTTCCAGATCCGGAGTTTACCGAAGTAGCGCTCGCCGGTGTCGAGACGCTGGTAAGCACCCGACTCGATCCGGGGGTCGACCCGATTTCGGAAGCAGACCGTCGCGGCTCGATTCTGGCGATCTTGCGGATGGGTAATAAAGACCTCAGCAAGTCCGCAGGCATGTGCGGCGATTGCGGCATCATCCCCGCGCAATATGAGCAAGGCGAGTATGTCGTGGGCCCTGAGCATGTACCGGCCCCCATCGAGGATGAGTACATGGGCACTAACGAAGGCGAATATGCGGGAGATTACGGCGGGGAGTACGCGGGAGAATACGCGGGAGAATACGCCCCTGGTTTTGAGGGTGGATACGAGGGCGGCTACGAAGGTAATGGCTTTCCAACGGGCGACTGCTACGGTGGTGGCGAATACTACGGTGGAGACGGCTACGGTGGTGGCTACGGCGGAGGCGGCTACGGCGGTATGGCCAATATGCCAATGGGTGCACCGACCGCGGGCAATGCGCCCGGAAGTGTTCCGCCACACATGGTTGCGAACATGGCTCCGGGTTGGGGAATGCCCATCACCGGCACGCCGATTGGCCTACCTGGTCCGCCGCACATTCCGTTGGGAGTTCCCGCTGGTTTGAAGAAGCACAGCATGCGAAATCGCACGCGGGTCGTGCTGCCCGGACCTGTGGAGGAATTCAAGATGTCTGTCAAGCAACGTCCTGGCATGAACTATCCCGCCCCTGTGAGCAAGGTTCACATCGACGAGGTCAATCGTGCCCCCAAGCAACTGTTTGGTGGCACCGTACCAGGCTTGATTCCTTCGGCACTGAACAAGTCGTGGAACCACCTGAAGTCCGCGGCCCACGGTGGTGGTTCCGGACAGGGCGAATATTGCCAGTGAGCTAATCTCGTAGGCAAGTAGTAAACAACTTCGAGTCCGAGCGAGTAGGTGAGTTGCTGAGTAAGTAGTTGTCGCATGCTGTCACCCACCTACTTGTTCAGCAGTTCACCTACTCATCGGTCCGAAAACCTTTTAACCGTCAAGTGCGTACTTAACGTGAAACATTCAACGACAACGGTCCACCGCCTCAAACGCTTTGCCTCACGGCAAGCGATAGCCGTCGGCAGACTTGGTTTGGTCGCCACGCTATGCGTGTCGGGAGCCACTATGGTCATGGCCCAAGGGCCTGACCGGCACCCGCTACATGCTGGCGGCCTACCACCGGGAGCGATTGGTAGCCAGCGGCTGCTGAGAGGTGGACCGTTGTCGGGATACATCCAGCCAACCGAAATTCGCGTTCCATTGGGCGTGCAGGTTGGCTTGGCCATCGACGGGCAGCTTACCGCTCCGGAAATGGATAACCCACTTGTGGGTCTGCTGGTTGGGCACGTCTACCGTTTGCGTGTAGCTAACCTTTTCGAGCCCCGGGAGTCGAGGTGTTTCCCACCATCGAGCTCATCGATCGACTCTATCCGCCACCCGGTGCAGGACTGAAGTTTCCCGTGCCGATTGACATCACCGCCGACGACCTCGAACTCGCGGCTCAGGGTCAGTACGTCACTCGCGTCATCTACGTCGAAGATCCTAGTCAGGCGCTTCCCGTAACTGAAGTCGACGGCAAAACCACTTGGTACGAAGCGGGCGAAGGCGAAGACCCACTTGAAGTCGCCGATTCGGCAGGTCGCCCGATTGCCATCCTCCGCCTCGGCGGACGCGACTTGATGCAGGCCGCCGGCGAAGGCTTCGCCACGTACGGCTGCCCGCCAGTCATCGAGTACGGGCGAAAACCAAGCAGTGAATGACCGAATTACCGTAGCACGTGCCCGTGGCCGAGCAACGTCGCATAACAAACTCTTCTCATGTACCGGTCGATAGCCCATGCCACTTAGTGCCATGACTCCACCGTCCACGAAATCGACGCCAATGTTCTTGCCGCGCTGGTTTCGTGCGTTGGTGATCGTGCTTGCGACGGTGATCCTCTGTGCGTGCCAATCCACATCGCCGACGGCGCCTCACCCGCGTGTTGGCGGATACTCTCAGGTCGGGGCCGAGCACGGGGCGGTTCCCACGCTACCCGTCCAACAGGCTCAATTCGCATCGCAGCAGTGGGTCGACAGCGTAGCGACACAGCCTTACCACGGAGAAGTCACGCCATGTAGCTGCCACGGCTGCGAAAGCAGCTCTACTGCGCAAAACCCGTACGCTGTCGAGGATCCCTATCCGGCCCACGATCCAAACATGATGGACTGCCCAACCGGCGACTGCGGCGGGTGCCACAGTTGCGCTGTGATTGGCCCAACGGACGAGTACCTATGCGACGGCGGTGACTTCCAAACTCCAGCGGGTGTACGCCACGACTGGCAAGTAGAGGGGGTCGAGCAAGAGGACACGATCTCGCATTACGATACGCTCGATGGTCGCGTAATTGTGAAGCCAAGCAATCGGGTTTGCATTTACGCACCCAGATTCAACGCGGTCCGCCGCGTAGAGAACTTGGTGGTCAATAATCATCGCGTCGGCCCTGGTGGGATCATCGACGAGATGGGGCTTGTGGCCGCCGGGCGAGTCGATGAAGCCACTACGTCGCTCGAACAGCTCGCGCCAATTGCCAGCCTTGGCGATCAACCGGCCAACCTGTTCCGTGCGCGAGTTCAGGCTGGTGCGATTCGTACTCGACTTGCCGCCGCTGACCTCGAGACGTTTCTGGCGCCTCAAATGGCCCTGGAGGTCGTGAAGGTTGGCATCATCGATAACTCGGAAAAGCCGCGACTCGCCAAGGCAATTGTCTCCGCCTATCAGTGGGCGTCCGATGTATCGGCACAGGTTACGATCGATGGCAAGCAGGCGGCACCCAGCAAATCGGACGCACCCAAGCCGGCGAAATTTTTGGGCTCGAACTACCCGACTCGCCACAAATCCGCCTCATCAAGCTGGCGTCGACGGGCGCCGCGGCTCTTGGCGAAGAAGTAGAATTCACTCTCCGATTTGACAATGTCGGCGACCAACCCATTGGCAACGTGACGATCATCGACAACCTCACCACGCGACTGGAATATGTCGCCGATTCGGCAAAGGCCAGCGTCGATGCCGAGTTCTTCAGCACGCCGAATGAAGGCGGTTCGTCGGTACTTCGGTGGGAAATCGCCAAGCCGCTAAAACCGGGCGAAGGGGGCGTGCTCACCTTCAAGACGCGGGTTCGCTAACGGTAGGCAATGGCGATTGCAGTAGATCGTCCGAGGCTGCTGACCTCCGCGTCACTCGCCGATGGTCGCTGCGGCCGCTAGAATCGACCATCCGTTCGGTCGCCCTCCCCTGCCCTGTCCGTCTCCGCGTATGGCTTATTTGTATTTCGCCATCATTTGCCTGTTGTTTGGCTCGAATTTTAAGCTGATGGACGATGCGTCCCAGGCGTTGGGGCCGTTTTCCGTGGGGGTCGGCCGATTGCTGGGGGGGGCCGCCGTACTGTGGGTAGTGCTGCTGATCTCGAAACAGAAACTGACGGTCGACAGGGAAACGCTCACCAAGATTCTGTTCGTAGCACTGCTGGCCAATGCTTATCCGTTCGCCGTGCAGCCGTGGATTCTGAGCCACGGTACCGATCATAGTTTCCTGGCGATGTTCGTCCCCCTAACGCCACTGCTGACGATCGTGGCGGCCCTGCCCATGCTCGGCGTACGCCCCACCTGGCAGCAAATCACAGGCGTTCTGGGTGGCCTTGCCATGCTGATTTGGATCACGAGCGACGCTGAGTCGCACCATCTGGCACTCAGCCTCGTGCCAATTGCAGTGACCGTCCCGCTGAGCTACGCCATTGGCAACACTTTTCTCCGTCGCAACTTGCACGGTGTGCCATCGATCGTAGTCTCCACCTACCTGTTGACGCTCGCCGGGGCGATCCTGCTGCCGCTAGCCGTGTACGAAGTTGTCACCAATCCACCCGACGCCGACGCGTCGACCTGGCGGCAAGCGATCCTGGCGATGCTTCTACTGGGGCTGCTGGGCACCGGCGCTTGCATTGGCTTGTTCGTCCAACTTGTGCAGGACCGTGGTCCACTGTTTGCTGGCATGGTCACCTACGTTGTGCCAGTTGTCGCCCTGTTGTGGGGTTACGTTGACGGCGAGGTAATTACCAGCGTCCAGCTGGTAGCCATCGTGGGCCTGCTAGCCATGGTCGCACTCGTGCAGTCAAGCCAAGCTAACTACGCCGTGAAGCGTTACTAGGAGGCGCACGATTGCTGCCGGCGATCCTGGCGCTGCGGGGCCAGCGATGACCGTTCGAAGCTGACGCTTCCCAGCCTTTGCCAGGCACCGTGGCCTGGGCAAAGGCACTCGCGAAGCGTGTAGTCCTTGGGATCGACAGTGGAGACTTAGTTGAGGTCGAATCGATCGAGGTTCATTACCTTGTTCCAAGCGGCTACGAAGTCGTCGACAAATTTCTTGTGTGAGTCGTCCGTGCCGTACACTTCTGCAATGGCGCGAAGTTGCGAGTTCGAACCGAACACAAGATCGACTCGACTAGCGGTCCATTTCACTTCGCCGGTTTCGCGATCTCGCCCTTCGAACAGCTGCCCGCTATCATCGGCGTTCTGCCAATCGGTGCTCATGTCCAGAAGGTTCACGAAGAAGTCGTTGGTCAACGTCTCGGGCTGAGCGGTGAATACGCCAAGCGGTGAGTGTCCAAAGTTCGCGTTGAGCACTCGCATGCCCCCCACCAGCACGGTCATCTCGGGAGCGGTTAGTGTCAATAGTTGCGCGCGGTCGACAAGCAGCTCCTCGGCGCGGTCGATCGTGTTCGCCTTGAAGATAGTTGCGGAATCCGTCCGTAGTCGGTTCCAGTACGGCAAACGACTCCACATCGGTCATTGCTTGCGACGCATCTGTCCGCCCGGGAGTGAACGGAACCTGTACGTCGTGACCAGCCTTCTTCGCAGCCTGCTCTACGGCTGCACCACCACCCAGCACGATCAAATCTGCGAGCGATACCTGCTTATCACCCGACTGCGAACTATTGAAATCTTTTTGCACCTTCTCCAAAGCCTGCAGCACTTTGGCAAGCTCCGCCGGCTGATTCACGGCCCAATCCTTCTGCGGTGCAAGGCGAATACGGGCGCCGTTCGCCCCTCCCCGTTGTCGGTGCCGCGGAACGTGGACGCGGAAGCCCAAGCGGTCGAGACCAAGTAGCGGAAACAGACAGCCCCGTAGCCAGAATTTTGCCCTTGAGGTCGACAATATCTTGCTCGTCGATCAATTGATAATCGACCTCAGGCACAGGGTCCTGCCACAATTGTGGCTCGGGAACCTCCGGGCCCAGGCATCGCGTGTAGGGTCCCATGTCGCGGTGCGTCAGCTTGTACCACGCCTTGGCAAAGGCTTGTTCAAATTCGTCCGGGTTCTCATGAAAGCGTCGGGAAATCTTCTCGTAGATGGGGTCCATGCTGCAGGGCCAAGTCCGTTGTAAACATCATCGGCGCATGCGACCTGGAAGGATCGTGAGCATCTGGCACGGTGCCCGCGGCTGCGGGGTCGGTCGGCGTCCACTGCCACGCGCCTGCAGGGCTTTTTACCAGATCCCAATCGTAGCCAAACAGGTTATCGAAGTACCCGTGCGACCACTTCGTGGGCGTAGAAGTCCAAGCTCCCTCCAGACCACTTGTGATTGTGTCGTCGCCATTACCTTTTCCGAAGGAATTCTTCCAGCCGAGACCTTGCTCCACGAGACCGGCCTTCTCTGGCTCGGGCCCGACGTGCCCTTGGGGAGTGGCGGCGCCGTGCGCTTTCCCGAAAGAATGGCCGCCTGCAATAAGGGCCACGGTCTCCTCATCGTTCATTGCCATACGGCCGAACGTCTCGCGAATATCGCGGGCCGCGTCCAGCGCGACTTGGCTTGCCGTTGGGGCCTTCCGGATTGACGTAGATCAAGCCCATCTGCACCGCAGCGAGCGGATTCTCCAGGTCGCGGTCGCCTGTGTAACGCTTATCTTCCAGCCATTCGCTCTCTGGTCCCCAGTAGACATCTTGCTGAGGTTCCCACACGTCTTCACGACCGCCAGCAAATCCGAAGGTCTCGAAACCCATCGACTCAAGGGCGACGTTGCCGGTGAGCACCATCAGGTCGGCCCACGAAATTTTGTTGCCGTACTTTTGCTTAATGGGCCAAAGCAAGCGACGCGCCTTATCGAGGTTAGCGTTGTCGGGCCAACTATTGAGCGGCGCAAAACGCTGGGTGCCGTCTGATGCCCCACCGCGACCATCGGTAACGCGATACGTACCAGCGCTGTGCCAAGCCATGCGGATGAACAGCGGGCCGTAGTGGCCGAAGTCGGCTGGCCACCAATCCTGAGAAGTTGTCATCAGTTCTCGGAGATCTTTTTTTACTTCCTCCAGGTCCAAACTCTCAAACTCCTCCGCGTAATCGAAATTCTCACCAAGAGGATTACTCTTGCGGGAATTCTGGTGGAGCATCTGCAGCTTCAAACGACTTGGCCACCAGTCTTCGTTCGACATGGCCATAACCGTATTGTTTCGGTCCGCCGCACCGGTTTCCGCGTAGGTACCCTCTACTTCAGGGCTTGAGGTGGAGTCCGCTACGGCTGTGAAGTACTGCATGGCGCCGGTTACCGGGCACTTGCTCACTTTCGCCGCTGGCGATTCCGTGGCCGGGGCGTCAGCGGCACGCACGAAGCCGCCGTCCACCCCCAGCCACCAGCAAACGGCCAAGGCAAGAATCCAAGTAGTACCTGCTGCGAAACAACGTCGCTTTGGCAGTTCCAGATAGACTGCGGTCGTCGATGGAACCAGCACGATTAGACTAGCGAACCTCATCATCATCGGTCTCCTCGTATTCAAATTCAAAGAGTCAAAAATTCACGGTTCAAAGAGTGGAAAGCATTCACGGAAAGAAAAACACCCTGGCTTGCGGCAAAAGTAGGAATCGAGAACTCTTGCGCTGTACCACGGGCCGGGCGGCAAGTGGTCAGCATTCGGACGGCTCCCGTGGCGGCCCAAATCGGACCACCGAACGGCCAACGCCGACCACCGCGAGGCATGGTACACCTACCCTTAGTATAGCTTTCCTGCCAGCGCCGAACACCTGGGACATCGCGATTCCGTTGAGCAATGGCATCTATCGCACGCTGGAACTAACCACGCGGGCCACGGCGTGTAATACGACCAGGGGCAACGAACGATCGGCCACCGGGAACTGTCTATAACCAAGGTGGTGGTAGGGGCTATAAGCAAGGTGGTGGTAGGGGGAGACCGAGAATGAGCTCGCCCGTCCGCCACACGCTTACCCAGCGAGTTCGCCGCGTTGGCGTAGGTTTCGCGTCGAAGCTTTCCTCTCGGAAATGGGACCTTGAGGGTAGAATCCCATCCACCCAATGGCCGCGGGCTAGGAGCCGGCCCGGTTTTTGAGGAGAATCTCGGTTCCATGCATTCCTCCGCGACATGTAGGTTCCCTACTAGCGTTCCACATTCCACTCTCGACTCCATATCAACATGCATCATTGGATTGCCAAACGTACCGCGCACGTCGATAGCTCTGGTATCCGCAAAGTGTTCGATCTTGCCGCAAAGCTCGAAAACCCAATCAACCTCTCGATTGGGCAGCCCGATTTCACCGTGCCCGATGCCATCAAGCATGCGGCCATCGATGCAATCAATGGCGACAAGAATGGATACAGTCTCACGCAAGGTGTTCCGGCGCTTCGCGAGCGTTTGCAAGCCGAAGTCGACGAGCGCTACGGTCACGCCGACCGTCGCGTGCTGATCACTTCGGGCACTTCGGGCGCGTTGGTCTTGGCGCTGATGACCATGGTCGACCCCGGCGATGAGGTGATCTGTTTCGATCCCTACTTTGTCATGTACCCGGCGCTCACCGGCATGGTGGGCGGCACCGTGGTGCCGGTGGATACCTACCCCGACTTCCGCATCGACCTGGCCAAGGTCGAGCAGGCCATCACGCCTCGCACCAAGCTAATTCTGTTTAACAGTCCCGCCAACCCCACAGGGGCGCTGGCGAGCCGCGACGAAGTCCGGGGCCTGGCTCAACTGGCGGCCCGGCACAACATCGCCCTGGTATCCGACGAAATCTACCGCCGCTTCTGCTACGATGGCGAGCTTGTGAGTCCGGCGGAGTACAACGACCAGACGATTGTGATCGACGGCTTCAGCAAGACTTATGGCGTAACCGGGTGGCGACTCGGTTTTGTTCACGGACCAGCCGAGATCGTCGACAAGTTGACGATGCTGCAGCAGTACACCTACGTTTGCGCACCGCAGCCGCTGCAGTGGGCAATGCTCGCCGCAATGGATGTCGACATGCAGCCGTACGTCGACCTCTAT
This sequence comes from Lacipirellulaceae bacterium, assembly GCA_963753855.1. Classification (GTDB taxonomy): domain Bacteria; phylum Planctomycetota; class Planctomycetia; order Pirellulales; family Lacipirellulaceae; genus Aeoliella. The sequence continues at coordinate 167,517 of CAVWDV010000002.1, forward strand.
CGCGCCCGCCGCGACCTCCTGCTCAGCGGACTCCGCGACGCCGGTTACGAAGTGGCCCAGCCCAACGGAGCGTTCTATGTCTTCCCCAAGGCACCGAACGGAACGGGCAGTGCATTCGTCGACGCAGCGATTGCCCGCGAGCTATTGATTATTCCCGGTAAGATCTTCAGCCACCGCGATACGCATTTCCGCATCTCGTACGCGGCAACCGAAGCCACCATCGAGCGGGGTGTGGCGGTGCTACGCGAACTGATTCAACGCTAGCCAGGGAATTTTTTTCCCGAATTTGGAGTGATTACGCCAAGATGCTATCAGCGATCGGTAAAATCTGGCTAGACTTAGCGAGTTGTGTGTCCTAGTTTTCTACTTGCAAAGGAGCAGATGATGAAGTCGGTAGCAAGTCTTGGAATGGCGTTGGTCGCTTTGGTAGTCGGTTCGCTCGCTTGGGCCGATCATCACGAACGCGCAGGAGTCGGCCCCCTGGTTCGACATGGAGAACTGCGCTTGCTGCAAGCACATGGGCGCGAACATGGACATGATGATGGACATCCAGTGGGAGAATCATGCCATCGAAGAGGGTGGCATGATGACGGCCGTGATCCCCAAGCAGCATAAGGATCGCTGGGATGCGGTGTGCGAGAAAATGAAGGGCGTTGAGGATGAGCTGACGAGCGGCAAGCAACTGCCAATGTGCAACTTCTGCCAAAGCTATGGCCAACTGATACAAGCCGGTGCGAGCATTGAGGAAGTGAAGACCGGGTTCGGTAGCGTTACGCTCATCACTGCCGATAAGCCCGCCGTGGTGGACATGATCCACAAGCACATCAAGCGGACGCAGGATGAGCAAGAGAAAATGCTGGCAATGGCCGAACAACCACAATGATGGCCTGCATCATCGTGTGAGTGGGAATACAAACAGCCCCGGGGCATTGCTGCCCGGGGCTATTTTCTGTTCATCGGGTGCGTCGTCTGGCGATATGGCAAACGGTGTGGCCTCAATCGGACGCGCGCACTGGCCCGCTATAGCTTCGCGGCGAACTTTGGTCCACCGTATTGGGCACTTGATCCCAGCATCTCTTCAATACGCAACAGCTGGTTGTACTTGGCCATGCGGTCGCTGCGGCTCGCCGAACCCGTCTTGATTTGGCCCGTGGCGCAGGCCACCGCCAGATCGGCAATCGTGCTATCCTCCGTCTCGCCGCTACGATGCGAGGAGATGCTAGTGTAGCCATTGCCATGGGCAAGGTTGATCGCGTCGATCGTTTCGGTCAACGTACCGATCTGGTTCACCTTAATGAGAATCGAATTGCCGATGCCCTCGTCGATGCCACGCTGGAGCCGTTCGACGTTCGTCACGAATAAGTCATCCCCTACCAGCTGGCACTTGTCGCCGATCTTTTGCGTGAGCAGTTTCCAACCAGCCCAGTCGTCTTCGCTACAGCCGTCTTCGATGCTGCAGATGGGGAACTTCTCGACCCAGCTCGTGAGCAAATCGACCATGCCGGCGGGATCGAGTTCCTTGCCATCGATGGTGTAGACATTCTTATCGGAGTCGAAGAACTCGGTGGCCGCGCAGTCCATGGCAAACCAAACCTGCTCACCCGGCTTGTAACCCGCCTTTTCAATAGCGGTGAGGATCACGTCGAACGCTTCGGCATTTGCCTTGAGATCGGGCGCGAAGCCACCTTCGTCGCCGACCGACGTGTTGAGCCCCTTGTCACTTAGCACTTTCTTTAGATGGTGGAAGATCTCGGTACCGCAGCGGAGTGCCTCGCTGAAATTGTCGAAACCCAATGGCATGACCATGAACTCTTGAATGTCTACCGAGTTATCCGCATGCTCGCCACCATTGAGAATGTTCATCATCGGGGCCGGCAACAGCCGCGCGTTCGATCCACCCAGATAGCGGAACAACGGCAGATCGCAGTATTTGGCCGCGGCGTGAGCCGTCGCAAGCGACACGCCCAGAATCGCATTGGCGCCGAGGCTTTTCTTATTGGGCGTGCCGTCCAGCTCGATCATCCGTTGATCGATTCCAATCTGATCGAGGGCGTCCATCCCTTCCAGCTCGTCGGCAATCTTCTCGTTCACGTTGGCGATGGCCGTCTGCACGCCCTTGCCCATAAAGTAGCTCTTGTCGCCGTCGCGGAGTTCCCACGCTTCGTGAGCGCCGGTGCTTGCCCCACTTGGAACGGCAGCCGTGCCGGTCGAGCCATCGGCTAGCGTCACATCGACTTCGACGGTGGGATTGCCGCGGCTGTCGAGAATCTGGCGGGCGTGAATGTCGATAATGGTGGACATGGGAACCTCGTGTACGGAAGTGTTTGAAAGGCGAAGTGCGGTATTGCCGGTGGTGACGTTCCGCAGCCAGCACGATGGCTTTGGAGTCCGCCATTTTAGGGCCCGCGGGGCGGGTGTCGAGGGTTCGGCGGCAGAGTACGACCGGGGCGTCGCCGAATGGAGGCCAAGCAGGTCGACTTGGCTATAACCGGCAAAGTCGATTGCCGCGCCAGTTGTTGGAAGACGATTACCTATCCCCCCGGAACGCGCACGCCCAGCGGCTAGCGAAACCTCTGATAGCCTGATCCTGGGCCTTCAATCCGCCGCCGGCAACAATCATTGAATTGCCAACTGACCCGCGGAAAGTATCGCCCGCTTCGATCCATTCAACAACGCGCTCGCGCAAGAACCGCTTAACAAGGAGAGCCCCTAGCGGGTCGTCGTGACACCCATCATCCTTGCATGGTGCTCTACTCGGACCCCGCCACCGCGCAGAGCGTCGACTACTCCTCGTCCGGCTTTACCTTCGCCTTGGCCAGGACCTCCGCCTGCACGTTGCCAGGCACTGGGTCGTAGTTGGCGAACTCCATGCTGTAGCTCCCCTGGCCGCCCGTCATGCTGCTGAGCGCGCGGGCGTAGGTGGTCACTTCGGCGAGCGGGGCCTTTGCTTCTACGGTCGTCATGCCACCGCCGGCCGAGCCCATACCGACCATTTGTCCGCGGCGGCCGGCCAGATCGCTCGATACGTCGCCCACGTGATCGGCGGGTACGGTGATGTGTAGATTGACCATTGGCTCCAGCAGCGCCGGCCGTGCCGATTGAAAAACTTCGGCAAACGCCTTGGCCGCAGCCATTTTGAACGCCGTTTCGTTGGAATCGACGGGGTGATCCTTGCCAAAGTGCACCTCGACACAAACGTTTTGCACTTTGCAGCCGGCAATCACGCCGTTCTTGATGCGTTCGAGAAACCCTTTCTCAATCGCGGGCATGAAGTTGCCTGGAATGGATCCGCCTACCACCGAGTCAATCCATAGGAAGTTGGGTTCCTCGTGGTAATGGACGTGCTTGAGTTGCGGAAACCGGGCCTTCACCGCGAACTGCTCGATGTCCGTCCCTTCAGGCAACGGAAACATACGGATATGTACTTCGGCAAACTGCCCTGCCCCGCCACTTTGCTTCTTATGACGATACATTCCTTCGGCATCTTGCTGGATCGTCTCGCGATAGGGAACTTTTGGTTCGTGCGTTTCGATCTCCACGTGATCGCGTCGTTTGAGCCGCTCCTGAATCAATTGTAGGTGCAACTCACTCATGCCAGTGAGCACTGTTTCGTGGGTCTCTTCGTCGTGATCCACGTGAATCGTGGGATCTTCTTCGGCCAGTTTATGCAACGACGCGGAGAGCTTGGTCTCGTCCCCCCGAGTCTTGGGCGAAACGGCCAGACCGACCATGGGCTTGGGGAACCGAATCGGCGGCAGTTCCACTTCGCCAAGCGTGGTGCCAGTATGCAGCGACTCGGCCTTGGCAATGGCTACGATATCGCCAGGGCCAGCCGATTCGACGGGCTCGGTCTTCTCTCCCTGGACGCGGAGCAACTGCCCCACCTTCATCCCCTTGCGTTCCTCTGGCGTGGCAACGGTGTCATCCTTTTTGAGCGTGCCCGTGATGATGCGGATGAAGCTCAATTTTTGGACGAACGGGTCGATCCGCGTACGAAACACCTGGGCAACGAGGGGCGCCTCGGCATCGGCGCTGAGCGTTACGGTGTCGCCATCCTTCTTACCGCTGCGTTCCATAGCCGTCGGCGGCACCGAAACGCTAACAAGCAAGTCGAGCAGCTCGTTGAGGCCAATGTCCTTCTTAGCCGATACGCAAACGACGGGTGTCAATGTACCAGCCGCCAGGCCTTTGGCCGCCAATTCGACTAGTTGCTGCGGCGACGGTACATCGCCTTCGAAATACTTCTCCATCACCGCGTCGTCGATCTCGATGATCGTCTCGACCGCCTGCTCGTGCAGCGCACCGAGATCCATGACCGCACCCTCGGCATCCTGCGGCGGGTCGAGCGTGCTCGCGACGCCTTTCAGATCGTCGCCCGCGCCGACCGGGACATTGAATAGCACACACTGTGAGCCGAATACTTCCGCAATGGCGTCCATGAGGCTCGGCAAATCAAAGCTGTGGTCATCGATTCTCGTGATGCACAAGATGCGACCCAAGCCTCGCTCACCGGCCTCCTTCCAAACCCGGCGAGTGTTCACCTTAATGCCGGCGTGGCCGTCAATGGCAATCAGGGCATTATCGACACCTCGCAGTGCGCCAATCGTCTGCCCAATCAAGTCGGGGTAACCCGGGGTATCGATGATGTTCAGCTGCTTGCCGGCGTACTCGCAGTGAGTGATTGCGGCTTCAATGGAGTGCTTGTGATGCTTCTCTTCTTCGTCGAAGTCACAGATGCTATTTCCGTCGTCGACGCTCGGGTTGCCCTTCACGGCTCCCGTCTTTACCAAGAGGTGATCCACCAGCGAGGTTTTCCCTGCCGAACCGTGGCCGCAAACAGCGATATTCCTTAGATCGTCGACATGCTTGGACATTAATCGCTCCGTTGTTTCCAAGAGAAAAGCCGGCCACATCGTGCCGGATGGTTGGTTCGCTCGATTGCTACGCTTTCATGTACGTTGTCGCTACGACCACCCGAAGGCAATCGCCGCGATAGGTCGTTACGTCCTGCTGCTCGCCTCCTCGGCAATGGCAATCGCATCGCTCAGCTCGAAGGCTCCCTCATACAATGCTCGACCGATGATGACGGCCGCCAGTCCTGCTTTGGCCAGCATTCGTACATCGTCGACCGTGGTTACGCCGCCCGACGCGACCACGGGCAACTCCATCGCGTCCTGCATTTGCTTCATCGCAGCAACATTGGGGCCCGCCATCATGCCATCGGTGGCGATATCCGTATACACGATGGCGGCCAGCGGTTCACCGGCAAATTGTTGTGCGAGTTTGACCGCCGAAGTACTGCTCGTCTCCTGCCAACCATCGGTCGCTACCCACCCGTCCCGGGCGTCGATCCCCAGCACCAGTTGATTCGGAAAAGCTCGGCAGGTGTCGGTAAACCACTCCGGTCGTTTAATGGCAGAGGTGCCGACCACCAAACGGCTCAGCCCAAAACCGAGCAACTCGGCGATAGACTGTTCGTCACGAACTCCCCCCCCAAGCTCGCATTGCATGTCGACTGCCGCTAAAATGTCCTGAACAGCCGGCAGGTTGACGGGCAACCCTTCCCGGGCGCCGTCGAGGTCGACGATATGCAGGTGCTGGGCCCCAGAGGCCTGGAAACCGAGCGCCACCGCCACCGGGTCGTCGCTAAAAACGGTTTCCTGCGCGTAGTCGCCTTGGCGGAGTCGTACGCACTTGCCTCCTCGCAGATCGATGGCCGGCCAAATTTGCATCTTCACATCGCTCCCGTCGCCCGTTTGCTCCTAGGTTTAGTCTCTCAAATATCGCAAATGAGCACTGCCGATTCAAGTAGCGAGAAACCACCGGGTCAATTCGAACTCGCCGCCGATTTCCAATGGATCAAACCGCAATCAAACCGCAATCAAACCATTGACACGAGCCCTTCTATGCCTCTCGCAATGCGATTCCTTACCGTCGTGTCTTCATGGGTTGCGTTGGTCGCCGTGTCGCACGCAGCACCACCGCGGACGATTCTAGAAGAGTACGAATTGCAGCAGGTGGCCCGCGAGCCTGAAATCGTAACGCCGGTTGCCCTGGCATTCGACCAGAGCGGAGCGCTGCTGGTAATTGAATCGCACACGCATCAACGCCCCGCTGATTACGCGGGCCCTTCAAGCGACCGCATTCGTCGGTTGGCCGACACCGATGGCGATGGCCAGTTCGATACCTGGTCGACCTTCGCCGAGGGCTTTCGACATGCCATGAACGTGGTCGTGCGCGACGACGGCGCGGTCGTGGTGGTGACACGCGGCGACGTGTTTCTGTTGCACGACCGCGATGACGACTCGGTCGCCGACGATCGCCAGACACTCGTTCACTTAGAGACTCGAATCGACTACCCCCACAACTGCGCTGGGAGGATTTGCTTTCGATGGGAGAGGTGGCTTCTACCTAGGGCTGGGCGAGAACTTTGGTGGCGCGTACCGACTGGTAGGGAGCGACGGAAAGTCGTTTGCTGATGCCGGTGGCACTGGCATGGTGTTCCATTTCGCTGGCGACGGTTCGGGGCTTACGAAAGTCGCGCAAGGTTTCTGGAACCCGTTCGGTCTGGGTCTCGTTGGGCAAAACACGCTCTTCGCGGTAGACAACGACCCCGACGCGAGCCCGCCCTGCCGATTGATTCATGTGGTCTCTACTGGCGACTACGGCCACCGCTGGGAGTACGGACGCGCTGGCGTCCATCCGCTGCAGGCTTGGGATGGCGAATTGCCTGGCACACTGCCCATGGTGTGCGGCACGGGGGAATCGCCATGCGCCGTTGTGCCGCATGAGAATCACTTGTGGGTCACCAGTTGGGGCGACCATCGGTTGGAGCGATATCAACTGAATGCGAAAGGACAGTCGTTCTCTGCGAAACGAGACGTCGTCGTACAAGGCGATGCCGACTTTCGGCCGACCGGCTGCGCCGTTCGTGCCCGATGGTTCGCTCTACTTCGCCGATTGGGTTTCGCGAAGCTACCCGGTGCATGGCCAAGGTCGCATTTGGCGACTCGTCCGCAAGTTGCCGTTGCCACGAACGCAGTGGGAAGCGATTCGCCAAGTCGAAGCGGCGGCGGCCGCATTTGCAATTCTCGATGCTGCCCTATCACCCGACCTCTTCGCGCGGCAGGCGGCGGTCGCCGAAAGCACCGAAGACGACGCGGCAAAGTGGACGTCGCTAGCAGATACGCGGCTGGTGGGGCTGCAATGGTTTCGCTGGCACAATTCCGATAAACGCGACGAGTTGTTGCGCCTTGCTTTGAAAGACCACGATCCTAACGTCCGACTCTACGCAGTTCGGTGGGTGGCCGATTATCACCTCACTGAGTACCGCGAACAGGTCGCGGCGCTGCTCGACGGCGACCTTCCGAACGAGCGATACTACCTCTGCCTGCTGTCGGCCATCCATTGGCTCGACAGCAACCGCGAAACGCCACCCAAGAGCGTGGTCGACGGTCTGCTGGCCCGCGAGTTACGCAATTCGCGACGCTCAAACGACCTCAAATCGCTGGCCCTTCGGCTCATTTCGCCGACGCACAAACAGTTGACGCTCGAAGTGCTCAATGAGTACATCGAAGGATCGCACAACGACCTGCGCACCGAAGCCATTCGCACGCTGGGGGTGAGCGCTCACCCCGACCGTTTCACCTACCTGGCCAAGGTGGCCGGGGACGAAACCATGAACGAGACGAATGCGCGGATGCAGTCGCTGGCCTTGCTGCGGAGGCGGCCAAGTTTCAACCATTGCTCGAACGACTCTCCACAAGCCACCTGCCAGCGGTGGCTAAGGAGGCGACCCGATTGCTGCAGCCGACGACGCAGGACGGGGCGCCCGAGGAGTTCCGACCAGCAGCAAACGAAATCGACATGTGGCTCGCACTCACCACCGACCGTGGCGACGCCGAGGCCGGGCGACGCCTGTTTCACAATGCGGTGGGTCCTCGCTGCGGAACGTGCCACGCCGTTGGCGGTCGTGGCGGCGACTACGGCCCCGACCTCACCCGCTACGGCGCGACGCACGACCGCCGACAAACACTCACTGCCATACTTGAACCGAGCCGCGACATTGCGCCACGCTACGTCCCCTGGGTTCTGGAAACCGACGATGGCAAAACGCACGTCGGCCTCCGCCTGCCACTCGGCGGCGATGGGGGAACGGAGCCGTACATCGACAGCGAAGGAAACCGATTCGACCTCCAGAGCGAGAACGTGGAGTTCCGCGAACCCTCCAACAAATCCATCATGCCCGATGGGATGGAGAAGACCATCAGCGTGGAAGACCTAGCAGACCTAATGGCATTCTTAGTGGGGGACTCGCAAGAGCCGTTACCCGAGTGAGACGGCTGCAACGTTCAAATCGCCGCAAAGTTCCCTAATAACCGGAGCCCGACCTTCTGGCTTTTTTCGGGGTGGAACTGCGTGGTGTACAGATTCTCTCGCTGGATGCTGCTACAAAACTCAATGCCGTAGTCGGTCGTGGTGGCGGCGATCGACGGGTCGGCGGGTGCTACGTGGTAAGAGTGCACGAAGTAAACGTACGCCCCTTCGTCGATGCCATCATAGAGTGGCGACGGCTTGTTGAACGCCACTTGGTTCCAGCCCATGTGGGGCACTTTGTACTCGTGTGGCAAATCGAACCTCACGACCTTGCCCGGCAGGATGCCCAATCCCTGGTGCTCGCCGTCCTCGTAGCTGGTTTCGAACAACAGTTGCATGCCGAGGCAAATGCCTAGAGTCGGCTTGCCGCTGGCGATGGCCTGGCGGATTGGCTCGATCAGGTCTCGCTCGCGGAGGGCAGCCATCGCATCCGAAAAAGCCCCTACGCCTGGCAGAATCAGCTTGTCGGCTGCGGCAATCGCGTCCGCCTGGTCGGTAACGGTCGCTTGATAACCGACCTTCTCCAGCGCCTTCTGCACGCTGCGGAGGTTACCCATCTCGTAGTTGACGATAGCAATCACAAAGAGAATCGATGTTTGAGGGCAGTTGTTGCGCCGCACCAAATCGGCGGCTTCACACGCCTTCATTGTAACCACCGCCTGCGCACTTGCGGAGAGACCCTAGCCTACCGTGCCTCTAGCGGCGACGGGTCGTTTCGGGATACACCACCAACTCAATCCGCCGATTCTGCGCCTGTCCGGCCGGCGTGGCGTTCGAAACTAGTGGGTGGTTGGCTCCGTGGCCGATAACGAACAGCTGCTCGGGTGCTGCGCCAGCGATTGCCGCAGTTGTTCGTAAACTGTCGTCGCTTGGGCCACCGCCAGATGATGAGGTGTTGGGTACTGCTGGCCGAGTGCCATGCTATTGTCCGTGTGCCCTTCGATGCCGATCAAGTGGTCGGGGTAGTTGTTTAACAGGTCGGACGCCACCATGCGGAGCGTCTGATCGGCATCCGGCTTGAGTTGTGCACTTCCTGCCAGGAACAGTTGGTCGCCTGCCAGGGTGACGCGAATGGTATCGCCATCTTGGCGGACACTTGCGCCGGGAATATTGGCCACCTGCAACGGCCTCAGTAGCGTATTATTAGCGCGGATCTCGGCACCAACGGGCGTTTGAACGCTAGCCGTGAGTGCCTGAGTACGATTTTGCAGTTGCTGGTTATCGGCCTGTACCAAGGCCAGACGATCGGTGGTGGCCCTTAACTGATCCTGCGTTACCACTACTTGATCGCGCATCAATTGCATTTGCTGCCGTGATTGCGCGAGTAGCGCCTCGAGCTCCTGGTTATCGCGATCGAGTGCGTCGGCTCGTTGCTGCAACTGTTGTTGCTGCGCGGCTAGCGTCTGCTGTTGCTGCGGCGAGAGCGCTATCGGTTGTGGCCCCGGCGGCCCGCCTTGAGGCGTAAACACCACCCGACCGCAACCTGCCGTCAGGAGCAGGGCGCCTAGCAATATGGCCGAGCGTATGAGGGTTGCGGGCAACATGACCTTCTGTCGGGGGACTACGACCTTCGTATCGCAGCTCGACGGCTACTGCGATAATCGCGGCGAATCGTAGCAACGTGGACATGGTGCCACAAGAGCAAGCATTCCCTCGCACGACAGATACTTCGGAGCTTTGGGCCTGCCTACAACCGCTAGCACAGCTTGCGAGTTGCCGAGTGCAATTGACGATGCCGCCGACGATTCGCTCGTTTTTCGCCCTTCATTGCCGCATGCGCCACCTGCCCACCCGGGTTCACCATGACTCCGCACGTAGTCTGGCTCAGCGATCAACAGAGGACGCTCTCCGCGGCCATTGAGTTCCATAACGATTCGTATATTCGCCTCGATATCGCTCGCCGCTTCCGCGAGGCGGGTATCATCGTTGCCGATCCGCAGAGGAACATGCATCTCGATACCGTGGGGCCACTCGAAATCTGCGTTGTCCGACCATCTGCAGGCGAACGTAGCCGTGCGGCCTGAAGGTTCAAACCAAGCCAGCGGTGGTCGTTGGGTACTCGCCATAGAACCGGCGGATAAAGTTGCGATGCCACCGCTGTGGCTTGTGGGGCTCCCAACCCCAACGTTGCATCAGCCGATCGGACAAGCGGACGTTCGCCGCGTCGCAAACTATGGCATCAGTCCGCTTCATGGCCGCCACCGCGTCGAGCACAGCAAGCGCCGCGCGGAACGTGGCGTAGCTAGTCCCTTCGGTCGATACAATGTACTTGAGGGCCAGAAAGTTCGGCAGGCGATGGGGCTGATTGTAGTAAATGCGGCAGCGGTCGGCGGGCCCGCGAGCGTGGAACTTCAGTCGCACCGGCCACACCTCGGGCCAGGAAATCAGCTTCGGCACTGGGCGGAGCACAATCGAGCGGAACTGGCCGCTGGTGGCTTCGATAACGCCATAGTGACCGCGCACGAGCGCATCGCGATCGTCGTGCAAATCATGAATCGTAGTGCAGAAGGGCATGGCAGCGTCACGTCGGCTAGGGGGGTCGATGGGCGAGTCCGCGAACGGGCGCCGCACCCCAAACCTAGGTCACTCTGCCTCAAGGGGACCCCAAATCCAATCCTTGATCGCCTGCCAAACCGCTAGAATCGCGCCACACAGAACCAGGCAAACCAATAGCACGGCGGGTACCAGCCACGGCACTTGGAACACTTGCTGGACCTTCAGCCAGATGGTGTCCCAGCGAATCAACACGAATAGCGTCGCTGCACAAAGAAAGGGCCCATAGGGCAGTTCGTTCTCTCGCCGACCGACGAGTTGCACGAGACCGTAAACGAGTGCGGCAAATGGGGCAAGAAAAAACACCATCACCCCCGCCTGCCAACCGACGAACGTGCCAACCATCATCATCAGCAACACATCGCCAAAACCCATCGCCTCTTTGCGTAGCGCGGCGCCGGCAAAAATGCGAATGAGCCACACAACGCCTCCACTGCCGACTAGTCCCACCAGTGCCGTAAGCAATCCGACCCAAGGGCCGCCACCCCACCACCACACACCAACCACGGCCAGAGTTCCCAGGGCGGTCACCTCCCTCAGCGGCGTACTCCACCAATCGCGGACAATGCGGGCGAAGTAGAAGCGGATGGCCCGGCCCAAGCCCTTGCCACGAAGCCATCTTCGCCTTACGAAAGCGAAACACCACAGCCAATAGCAAGCCAACCCAACGAGCAGCGAGGGCAGATTCGGTGCCGGCGCGAGCGCGGCCGGCCACTCACTCGACGCCGCAAGGTGTACCGGCTCCAAGAAGAACGAGGTGGCGTTGCCGGCGCGATCTTCCAGAGGAATGCCCACCACTGGGGCAATCACTGGCTGGGTGACCTGCGGTAGCAGCGCCATCGGAACGCATGTGGCGATCAACAGCCCGAGCAATGTGCAAGGCACCGTCACGACATCGGGAATAATTCGGTCGTCCGCGTCGATAAACGTGGCAATCAACATGAACCACGCCAACACTGCGTGGGCAAGAAACTGCCAATGAACCGGTCCCACGAGCGGCGCTGTATTCACTCCGCCGGGAACGAATGCCAACTGGGCGGCGATCAATCCCAACGCCTCGGTCTCCCACCAATAGAGCCAGGCCAAAGTCAGCGGAAAGGCCAACTCGATGAACATCGGACGCACCCAGTAGCCACTGCCGTGCAACTTCGACTCACGGCGTAGTCGCCACCACCCGACGACCGGTAGATAATCTAGCCAGTTCCGCTGGCCGGCTGTCTCGTGCTTTTTCTGCCACGGCGAGCGCAGTCGGCGGTGCCAGGCGAATTGGTAGATGGCGGCATTCGCGAGCGACGCCGCATACGCCGCAACGGCGAATACAATCGCCAGTCGTGCAGCAAGGGGAATAGCGAGCAAGAGCTGCATGTCGTCGCTTGGTTACGAGATAACAAGCTGGCGGTAAATTTCGTCGGCCACCCGTTGTGGTGAGAGCCCCTGGGTATCGACTTCCATCGTTGCACACCGTTGGTAAATCGGCGTTCGCTCAGCTAGCACTTGTTCAATTTCGCTGAGAAGTCCCGCACCGGTGAGACTCGGTCGTCGGGCCGATGACAACTGGTCGGCCGCCAAACGCTCGGCAATGACGGCGGGCGACGCCATGAGCCACACGACATGATGCCCACCAATGGCCTGCCGATTTGCCTCGCGAAGTACGGCCCCTCCCCCCAGCGAAATGACTCGTGCAGGGCCGCCACACAATTCGACGACGACTTGTTGCTCCAAGTCGCGAAACGCCTGCTCGCCCTCTTCGGCAAATATTTCCGCGATCGTGCGATAGCCGCGCTGTTCGACTAAATCGTCCGAGTCGACCGAATCGCACCGCAACAGTTCTGCGAGCCGTCGGGCAACCGTTGTCTTGCCGGTCCCACGATAGCCCATCAATAAGACACATCGATCCAAGGTCATGAAGAAACCATCCGTTGTCATGAGGCCTTCAGCAAAGCGATGCCAACCGCTCCGTCGATTACGTTCGTCCAATCAATACTTCACCGGCCCGGTTACCCGTTTGAGCGTGGCCCTCATCACGTCCAGTGGCGGCTCCTTGCCTGTAAACAGGTTGTACTGCAGCCCCGCTTGTTGCACGAACATCTCGACCCCGGTTACGGTTTTACATCCATGCGAGCGGGCTTCTTTAATAAGGAGCGTCGACTCGGGATTGTACACCGTGTCGAACACCAGCATGGATGGCTTGAGGTGCGAGCGATTGTAGGGCGTTTCATCCACATTCGGGTGCATGCCGATTGGCGTGCCGTTGACGACCACGTCGGCGGGCACGGTATGGCGGGCGTTCCAATCGACCGCCTTCGCGTTAAACTCCGCAGCCAGCTTATCGGCCCGCTCGCGGGTGCGGCTGGCCACAATAGTTCGCGCACTTCGCTGCTTAAGGCCAAACAAAATCGCCCGTGATACGCCCCCCGCGCCCAACACCAAGACCCGCTTGTCGTGCAGCGGACTCGGTTGCTGGCCAGCCGTACCGCATAGTCCATGCTCGACGGTATCCATCGCGGCGCTGCAGTCGGTATTGCAGCCAATGATTTCGCCGTCTCGGAACACCAGCGTATTGACGGCCTTGATGCCCTTAACCGCCGGAGTCACCTTGGTAACGTACTTGGCTACCGCCTCCTTATGCGGAATCGTGACGCTTAGCCCCTTGATGTCCAGTCGTGGTACGTCTTCGATGAACTTGCCAAGCGAGTCGACCGGTACGCGAAACGGAACGTAAACCGCGTTCATTCCCTGCTCAATAAGCGCCGCATTGTGAATTTGCGGACTGAGACTGTGGGCAATCGGGTCGGCAATCACGCCAAATACGTCTGTGTCGGAGTTGATCGACTCGTAGTGATAGATGTCGGTCATCTGGTCGAAGGCCAATTGCCCTGGTGCGAGGGCCCGTTCGTGATGAAACGTCGCGTAGCTGAATGGGGCTCCGTACTTGGCAAGTAGGATCCGAGATGGGGTGCCAATGTCGCCCATGCACATGCCGACCGTCGGTAACTCGGCCGCCTTCACCATCTCGAGCATCCGCACGTTATCGTGCGGGTTCTGGGCCATGGTGGTGATCTTCACCACATCGGCATCCAGCTTCGCTAGCCGCGTGTAGATTTCGCCCAGGTCGTCCGGCGTGTGGCGGAAGTTATGGTAGCTGATGATTCGCTTGGTCTTTCCATACCGCGGAATGCTCTCGGCTACATCATCTTCCAGATCGACGTACTCTGCCTGCAGAGCAATCGCTTCGCGGAGCACCATCTGCCGCTGCTCTTCGCTACCACTGAATTTGCCACCGTCCACCTCGCGGCGACAAGTGATCACTACCGGGGACGGACGATCTTTCAGCAGCCGCTGGAGGTTGAGTCGGCTCGCCACGTAATCAAGCCGCAGCTCCACAAGCTTTGCTCCACGCTTCACGAGTTCATGGTACTCGGCAAGCAAGTGCTTGTGACGACTTCGGCCTATAGAAACGCAAATCATGGTTCGGGTTCAGGGGTCGGGGATCAGGGCTTGTCAGGCGAACCTCAGCAGTATCCAAGCTCTTCAGTGTGATTCAACTCGCCTTCGTCTGCAATTCGGCGACGCCCGAAGTGGCCTCGATCGATCGGCTGCTAGATCCTCTTGAACTGCTTGTCAAGGTCGTCGCAGCTGAAGACGAGTGCCGTGGGGCGGCCGTGAGGGCAGTGGTGGTGGTTTTCCGTCAGGTGGCGGTACTCCAGCAGGGCCGTTATTTCTGCGGCGGAAAGCCGGTCGCCATATTTTACCGCGGCCTTACATGCAACGGTATGGAGCAGTTCGTCGTACAAGTCACTCGCTTCCGGCAGGCGATCGGCTGATACGAGCCGTTCGACCATCTCTCCCAAGACCTCGCGGGGTGGCAGGTTTGCGAGCATCGCCGGGTAGCTGGAAACTAGCACCGTGTCGCCGCCGAAGGGTTCCACCGAGACACCCAATTTTTTGAGCAAATCTCGATGCTCCATTACGGCAGCCGCCTCGTCCGATGTGAGGTCGACCGGCTCCGGCACCAATAACGCTTGCGTCTCCAATCCCTCGGCGGCAACCTTTGCGCGAATTTGCTCGTAGAGGATCCGCTCGTGCAACGCATGCTGGTCGATGATCTCCATGCCATGGTCGGTCTCCACGATTAAGTAGCGATTGTGGAGCTGTATGGCCTTGGCGACCGATTCCGCGAGCGGTGCATCGCTCGCGGGCGGTCGCAATTCTGCTGCCGATTCCGGCTCGGCGTCGCCCGCGGGGCGGACTGGTGGCAACCCTGGACTACCAGTCGCCGGAAAGGGCTTGAAGGGCTGCGGCACCCGGTGCATGACCAAGGGTTCACCCACGGGCCGATTGGTGGGGCTCGGCGTAGTCGCGCCGTCGAGTCGACGCTGGGTCAGTTGCTCGCGGGCCCACTCCACGATTTCGCTCCGCCCCGCCGTGG
Organism: Lacipirellulaceae bacterium; assembly: GCA_963753855.1. GTDB lineage: Bacteria > Planctomycetota > Planctomycetia > Pirellulales > Lacipirellulaceae > Aeoliella. The sequence goes on from CAVWDV010000002.1 coordinate 182,875, forward strand.
CGATGTCCTCTTCGCGGGTCGGCGAGACTCCCTGGCCACGTGGACCAGCACGAAGGTCTGTCGATAGGAACTTATTGCGCAACGTACTGAGCAACTGGCTGTAGAGCCGCCCGCCATCCTGAAAGCGGACTTCCAGCTTTGTGGGATGAACGTTGACGTCGGCCAGGTTGGCCGGCATGTCGAACCGCAGAAAGCAAATCGGATAGCGGCCTGTAAGCAGCAGGCCGCGATAGGCTTCGCCCAAGGCGTGCTGCAGCGACCCGATCGCGAATGTTGCGGCCGTTGAGAAACAAGTACTGCAAGCGATTATTCGCCCGACTGTATTGTGGGTTGGCTGCGTACCCCTTGAGCGCGATCGGCGGATCGACACTCTCGACCTCAATCAAAGCATCGGCTAGTTCGTTGCCAAACAATTGGGCAATGCGCACCCGCCAATCGTTGGTGGGAGGGAGATCATGCACCTCCCGCGTGCCATGCTCCAAGCGGCAATGGACCTGTGGATGCGCCAGCGCGATCCGCACGAAGGCCTCGGTTGCGTGGCCAATTTCCGTTTGCGGAGTTCGCAAAAAACGCTGTCGAACCGGGGTATTAAAGAACAAATCGCGGACTTCAATGGTGGTACCCACCGGGCAGCCGGCTGGCTGAACCGGCTCTGCCTTGCCACCGTTAACACGGAGTTCGGCGCCGCTTTCGGACGCCGCGGTTCGCGTCCGGAGGAGCGTACGGCTCACCTCGGCGATCGATGCCAACGCCTCGCCTCGGAAGCCCATGGTGGCCACTTCGAACAGGTCGTCCGCCGAGGTGATCTTGCTTGTGGCGTGGTTCGATACGGCCAGCATCAGCTCGTCGGCTGCGATGCCACAGCCGTTGTCCGTCACGCGGATCAGTTCCCGGCCACCTTGCTCCAGCCGCACGTCGACCCGATTCGCGCCGGCGTCGATGGAGTTTTCGAGCAGTTCTTTCACCACGCTGGCTGGACGCTCAATGACTTCCCCGGCCGCAATCTTATTTACCACCGAGGCAGTGAGTTGCTTAATACTTGGCATGGTGTGTTCGCCCGTGGTCCGTCGTCCGTTCCGGTGTACGCCAGTAATCAGCGACGCAAGCGTCGCTCGACAGGGCGGGCTAGGGTGCGTGGTCCCTCAACAGGCTTGCTTGCCATTCGACTACCAGCCTATCGAAAGTAATGGATGAACCGCGATCTCCGCCCGATATCTCCTACCTCTGACCTTTTTAGTCGCTCACAGCTCGTATTCCTTAATCTTTCGATAGAGCGTTCGTTCGCCGATACCGAGCATGCCGGCCGCTTCTTCGCGATTGCCGCCGGTCACCTTAAGCGTCTCGGCGATGAACAAGCCTTCGATTTCTGCCAGCGGCTTGCCCACTAGCGTGTGCAGGCCATCGGTGACGGAGCCACCCGATTCGCTGTCGGGCGGGCTGAACTCGGGCGGCAGGTCGTCGAGGTCCAACACGTCGTCGTAGTCCACCACCACCATACTGTCGACCGTATTAGAAAGTTGCCGAACGTTGCCGGGCCAAGGGAACGCCATCAATCGCCGACGGGCGGCAGTGGTCATGCTCTTGATCTTTTTGCCGTGGCGCGCGGCATGGATTTTCATGAAGTGATCGATCAGAAGCGGAATATCCTGGGTTCGCTCGGCCAGACTCGGAAGCTTGAGGCTGATAACCTTGAGCCGATGGTACAAGTCTTCGCGGAATTCTCCATTTGCAACCGCATCCTCAAGATTCCGGTTCGTCGCCGAAAGGATTCGTACATCTACCTTCACCGTCTCGTTGGAACCCACGCGAGTGATATCGCGGCTTTCGAGCACGCGCAGGAGCTTGATCTGCGTCGGCACAGGCATGTCGCCCACCTCGTCCAGGAACAAAGTGCCCCCGTCCGCGTACTCGAACTTGCCTTTGCGATCGCGGGCATCCGTGAACGCGCCGGGCACGCTGCCGAAGAGCTCCCCTTCGAGAATGTGCTCGCTCAAGGCCGCGCAATTGAGCCCAACGAAGTGCTGATTCTTTCGAGGGCTGTTTTGATGAATTGCCTGGGCAACCAGTTCCTTGCCCGTCCCTGTCTCGCCCTCAATCAGCACGGTGGCATCGGTTGGAGCGATGCGGCGCATTCGCTCGATCAAGTCGCGCATTGGCGGACTATTGCCGATGAGTCCCTCGAAGCCAAATTTTTCGTCCAGCCGGCGATTCAGCTCCGCATTCGCCCGTCGCAAGTGCTGCGCTCGGGCGGCATTGTCCACCACGCTGCGGAGCTGGCCCAGGTCGAGCGGCTTGAGCAAAAAGTGCGAAGCGCCCTCGCGCATCGCCTCCACGGCCGACTCGATCGTACCGTGCCCGGTGACCATAATCACTTCGGCATCGGGCAAATCGTCCTTGGCCTTCGCGAGCAACTCAAGTCCGCCGAACTTGGGCATCTTGAGGTCGGTGACCACAATCTCAAACGAGCGCCGCTCCATCCAATCGCCACCTTCTTCGCCGGAGGTAGCGATCGTGCATTCGTAGCCCTGACTCTTCAAGCAGTCGGCAATGGTCTCCGCATGCGCCTGGTCGTCGTCGACCACCAGCACATGAATCGGCGGACCAGGTTGAGCAACGGTCGATTTGGCCATGATGCAAGGTGTGGAATGTGTTCAGGGTGGGGAGCTCAAGTGTCAAGGTTCCGTGGCGTTACTTCAAGGGACCGGCACCATTTCCGTGGAGCGGAATACCAGTAGAGCATGTTCACTTGACCCCTCGGCTATCGCGGCATCGTCACTTCGCGTTTCACTTCTCCCTGCCGCGGCAGCCGAGGTGGCACGGGCAAGTTGATGGTGAAGTGCGTGCCTCGGCCCAACTCCGTTTCAACGCTGATCGCGCCGCCGTGCGCTTCAATTATCTTGCTGGTTGTGGGGAGCCCCAAGCCAGAGCCGCCAGGCTTGGTTGAATAGAATGTCTCGAACATCCGCGCTGCTGTCTGGTCGTCCATGCCGACGCCGGTATCTATCAGATGCAGCAGCACCCACTCCCCTTCGGTGGTGGTCGCCACGGTGAGTAGTCCACCGTCCGGCATGGCTTGCTTAGCGTTGATCAACAGGTTCAATACGGCCCCACGAAACGATGGGCGGTCGAGTAGCACGGCTGGCAACTCAGAATCCATGTAGCGGACGATTTCCACTCCGCCAGCGGCAGCTTCGGGCGCAAAGAAGTCTATTAGTTCATCCAACTCGCTATTGAGGTTTGTCGGCCTCAGCGTGAGCTGCCGCACTTTGGCAAAATTCAAGAAGTCGTCGAGCAGCCCCTGCAGGCGGGTGCACTCTTTCTGCATGGTTTCCACTCGGCGAAGCGAGCGTTGCTGGCGCGGCGCCGGTTCGTCCTCCAAGTCTTCGGCCAGCAATTGCAGGTTAAGCCGGATGGTCGACAGCGGATTCTTAATCTCATGCGCAAGGGCCCCCGCGAGCCGAGCGATCTCGGTGTACTGGTCCATCAGTCGCTGGACGGCGGTGGTCGTTTGCTCGGGCATCGCAGGTAAGTGAGGATTGGGGTCGGGGTCACGGAAAGGGCCCCTAAAAAAACGGGCCTCGCAAGCGAGGCCCGTTATGGGTTACGTATTGCCGCTTGCCGTGGTTGTCACTTACTCGGCCGACGCCGGTTCGCCATTGGCTTCGGCTTCGGCAAGCACGGCCTTCCGACTGAGCTTGACACGGTCCTGCTCGTCTACAGCGATCACCTTCACCTGGATGGGATCGCCGACGTTGAGGATATCTGCCACGCTCGAGACGTACTCGTTCGAGAGCTCGCTGATATGGCAAAGTCCATCCTTGCCAGGCAGGATTTCGATGAAGGCACCAAAATCCTTGATACTGGTGACCTTGCCGTCGTAGATGCGACCCACCTGCACAGTAGCGGTCACTGCCTCCACGCGAGACAAGGCAGCCTTCAAGGCTTCCTCGTTGGCCGCCGCAATGGTCACCGTGCCGTCTTCATCGATGTCAATCTGCGAGCCGGTATCTTCCTGGATGGAACGAATGTTCTTGCCACCCGGGCCAATCAGCATGCCGATCTTGTCGGGCACGATGTTGGTCCGCACCAGGCGAGGAGCCGAGGCGGCCGTCGCGGAGCGGGGACGCTGAATCGCCGAAAGCATGGCACGCAGGATTTCCATTCTCGCTTCCTTCGACTGGGCCAACGTGGCGCGAATGATCTCTTCGCTGATGCCCTTAATTTTCAGGTCGAGTTGGATGCCGGTAATGCCGTTTTGTGTACCAGCGATCTTGAAATCCATGTCACCGAAGTGGTCCTCATCGCCAATGATGTCGGTCAGCAGGACGTAGTTGTCGCCTTCCTTCACCAAGCCAGTCGAGATTCCCGCTACCGGATTGCTTATCGGCACGCCCGCTGCCATTAACCCGAGCGTGGCACCGCAAACGCTGGCCATTGAACTCGAACCGTTCGACTCGGTGATGTCTGAAATCACGCGAATCGTGTAGGGGAATGCGTCGTGATCCGGCAGCACCGGGTTCACGCTCCGCTCGGCCAACATGCCGTGACCAATTTCGCGGCGTCCCGGACCCCGAATCGGCCGGCATTCGCCCACCGAGAACGATGGGAAGTTGTAGTCCAGCATGAATCGCTTGGAATACTCCTCACCCAACCCGTCGACACGCTGCTCGTCGCGACCCGTGCCCAGCGTAATCGTCACGAGCGCTTGTGTTTCGCCGCGTTGGAAGATAGCCGAACCATGCACACGCGGCAGCACGTCCACCTCGCACTCAATCGCACGCAACGACTTAGAGTCGCGGCCATCCGACCGCGTACCGGCAAGAATCGAGGTCGCGCATCACCTTCTCTTCCAGATCGTGCCAGTTCTTGCCGAACGACGACATGGTAAACGCGCCCTCGGCCTTGGGGTCGGGAATAAGTCGCTGCCAGCGCCTCTTCCTTCACTGCCCGACTAGCGTCGGCCCGGGCTTGTTTCCCTTCGGTTTGCTTGGCAGCATGCAGCTTGTTGTAGAACTGCTCGCACAATTTCTCCCATAATCCGTCCGACGGCGGTGTCTGGAAGTCCATCTTCTCGGGCTGCACCTTGGCGACCAACTCCAACTGCAGATCGCAGAGTGCCACAACGTACTTGTGCGCTTCCATTAGCGCCTCCGCCATGCGCTCTTCTGGCATCTCGCGAGAGAATCCCTCGATCATCAAGATGGCGTCCCTCGTACCGGACACAATCATGTCCAGTTCGCTGACCTCCAGTTCGTCGGCGGTGGGGAAGGCAATAAACTCGCCATCCACCAATCCCAATCGAACCGAGCCGAGCGGGCCGTGAAACGGCAGGTGCGAAATCGCTAGTGCTGCACTGGCGCCGTTCATCGCCAGGATGTCGCCGTCCGTTTGGCGATCGCTTGACATTACGAACGCTTGGATTTGGACTTCATCCATGAACCCTTCGGTAAACATGGGGCGGATCGGGCGGTCCATTAGGCGGGAGGTCAGCGTTTCCTTAGTGGTCGGCCGGCCTTCACGCTTCAGGAACCCGCCGGGGAACTTGCCCGCCGCGGCATGCCGCTCGCGGTAGTCGCAAGTTAGGGGGAAAAAGTCGATTCCAGGGCGCGGCGAGCTGTGTGCCGCCGCCACCAAGACCACGGTCTCACCGTACTGCATCACGCATGCACCAGCGGCTTGTTTTGCGAGTGCTCCGGTTTCGATGGAAAGGACTTGACGACCAATTTGCTTTTCTACTTTAACTCGATTCACAATACTTTCTTTCTACTTTTACTGCGGGCACATTGGCTACGGGAACAGGAGTGGAATGCATCCCCATGAAATGGCGAACCATTTGAGAGCCCTTGAGACCCAGATCAGCGCTGCGAACGACTTCAGGTGTCGCTACGCAAGTGGGCGGCACTCAAGGCAGGCGAACAGCTTGCAGACGAGGTAGGCAGCAGAGAAATGGCCAGCCGTCAGGACCTCGGCCGACACGGGGGTCGGACAAGGGAAACACCAGGCAACGAAGGTTGCCGCCACGTAGGCTTGCGGACTCGAGGCTTTACTTGCGAATTTCGAGCCGGCGTAGCAAATCGAGATACAGTTGGGGGTTGTGCCGCTTGACGTAATCCAATAGGCGACGGCGACGACTCACCATACGCAGGAGGCCCCGACGACTCGAATAGTCTTTCGGATGCAGCTGCATGTGCTGGGTCATCTCGCTGATGCGGTTGGTAAGCAGCGATATTTGGACCTCGGGCGAACCTGAATCGTTCGCCTCGCGTCCAAAATCACCGATCAGCTGTTCTTTCCGTTCCTTGGTAAGCGGCATTCTCTAAACCTATATCTCCGGGCAACTTGAAAAATAATAGCCGGTGCTTCGTGTCGTGGCGTCGGGCCACCCCCCCGCATTGCAAAACTCGCCAGTGGGCAAACTTGCCGGCCTCACGCCGCAGGTCCCTCTCGGCTCATCACTCACGGAGTGGGGGTGCGTTTCACTCCTTTTCCCAAGGGCCCAATTGCCCTTGTCATCATTGGGTTACACTTGACATTCGATAACACGTCGCTGCCAAGCTTCCGAGTGTATCATGCTACCCGGTTGCCGCAAGGGCCGGGCCTGCAGTTTTGGCAGGCAAGCCAGGCGGTCTTGCGGTCAACAAACGATAACCTCATTCCCGTGGCTGCCAGGGCCCCAAGACTTTTGCCATACTGGCGAATCTTCAAAGAGGATCGGCGAACCCATTCGGTGAAAATTTTCGATAAAATAAGGGAGAAATCAATAATGAACCGTCTACTCATGGCCGCTATCGTTGGCTTTGTCGCCGCCATTTTAGCCCCGCCTGCCTGGGGCCAGGATTCCGAGGAGGTCGGCAGCGAGATGGGTGCCCGAACTGCGGAAACACTCGAAATTGCCCAAGAAACCGCGGACAAAGCCGCCAAAACCATCGACAGTATTCCACAAGCCCAGGAGATTTCGGCGGGCATCCTCGATCCAATCTACCAAGCGGCGGAGACCATCTCGCACCCAGCATTTCACTGGTTCGGCTTCGCCATCATGGTCGCCGGTGTCGTGAGCTTTGCCCTACAGCTGACGCTGGGCAAACTCATCGCGCTCACGCGGGGCGGCTTCAGTCCAGCTGAGATCCTCAGCGACGCCCTGGGACTCGTTGTCAGCCTATTGGGCTTGGTGCTAGCGACGCAGGCCGCGACAGAAAACTCCAGTTTCACCAGTAGCGCGGCGGCTGTGCTTTCTGCCACAGCCGTGGGGGCCATTACCGGCTTCCTGTTCTACCTGTGGGGCCAGCGGCAGGAACTCGATGCCGTCGCCGGTCGCCGAAAGGGCCGTGAGGTAGCGAAGGCAGAGAACGCGGCGAAGTAGCTGCTCACCAATTTGGCTATCATGGGTCAGCACCTAGCGTCAGGGACGCCGGGAGAATCGCTGTCGCGTTGTCGTTGCTATTTTTTGCTTCGCCGTTTTTTGCCGTCATGGCGGTTCGATTTCTTACTGGAAACCGAGCCACGCGTAGGACCCAATGGACGGGTGGCCATCGTGCCATCGTCGGCTCTCTGGCAACGCGACTCGCTCCGCCACGCTTGTGCGACCGGTGCGCTCCCACACGCGGCAACTTCGCGACCCGGATCATACGCCATCGCGTCATAGTAGATCGACAGTGGGTGATTTACTTGTCGATTTACGCCGGGCTCCCGGCGCTGCGCTCGAATCGCAAGTGACTGCGCCACAATAAGTTACGGCAACCAGAGGAAGCCCCAAAACGGCACGTAAGTCGACAACGAATCGATGTCGTGCAGCGGCCGCTGCAGACTTATCCGAACGCCTTGTGCGGTAAGGAGTTACGCACGCGGGTTTATCGACTTGGAGATTTACGATGCTGCCGTTGAACTTCCCGCTGCTGCGCCTATGGTAATCAATAGCCAGTCCCCTTCCGTCCCCTGCCTCCCCGACGCCCAACTTATGGCAAATCGTAATACGCTTGGCGGTGTGATTCACACCTATCAGAAGTACGACCCGGTCAAGTTCCCGAGTCCCACGACGCCACCGCCCGACTTGGTAAGCGGTGCCTTTGAACACATGCTGATGTTCGGAGAGCATCGCGAATTGACCGACGAAGAGCTAGCGCGGGCCGTGCGACTCGATCCGAGCCAGATCGCCGGCCTTGGTCCTAGCATCGACGCGCTTCGGGCGATGCTCGAGGAGCGAAAACGCAAAATCCTGGCCAGATACGAGACACGCAAAGTGCTCAAGCGAGCCCGCAAAGCGTTCCACAATGCGGCGGCCGACGCGCGACCACCGAAACAGCATGCCGATCGCCTCCAGCGGGCGGTTGCGACCGAGCAGCTCCGCGACCTGGAGCGGATATGGTACGCCGCCGACGACGACAACTCGCCGTTCGCCCGGCAGATGATGCAACTGATTGAGCGATTGGGCGAAAAGTATCAAGTGGACGAACTAGCTGGCAAGTACGAGTTCACCGGCCGCGAAAACATGACGGTGCCCGAGGCGCTAGCCGTCAAGGAAGAACTCGAAAAAATCGACGAGCTGCTTGCGCAGTTGGAGGAGGCTGCCGAGACGGCTCAAATCGGTGTGATCGATTTGGAGATGCTCAGCGAATTCGCTGAGCCGGGCGATGTCGACCAGCTCAGCGCATTGCAACAACAAGTACAGGACTATCTGCGCGAAGTGGCCGAGCAGCAAGGCTTGTCGCAAGCGGGCGGCAAGTTTCACCTCACACCCGAGGCGTACCGCGTGTTTCAAGGCAAGTTGCTCGAGCGATTGTTTAGCGATCTCGCTGCCTCGCGGACCGGTCGGCATCAGGGTGCGATTGTCGGTGAAGGGGCGGTGGAATTGCAGTCGACCAAGCCCTTCGAGTTCGGTGACTCGATCGCCAACATGGACGTGGTGTCCACTTTCACGAACGCTTTGCTGCGTCACGCCGGCGCGTCGGAGGAGAATAGCCCTACTTCCAACCAAAAACCTCCCGCCGCTAAAAGTAGAGCGTTCCACCTTCACAGCGACGACATCGAAATCCACAAAACACGCAACTCCCCCAAGTGTGCCACAACAGTTGTGATGGACATGAGTGGGTCGATGCGTTACGACGGGCAGTACATCAACGTGAAAAGGATGGCGCTGGCGCTGCAAGGTCTGCTACGCAGCGAGTATCCCGGCGACTACCTCTCGTTCATACAGATGTATAGCTTCGCGAAGTTAGTTGAGCCCGGCAACCTGGTGAACCTGATGCCGAAGCCCGTCACGGTTACGCAACCGGTGGTGCAGCTAAAGGCCGACATGAGTCGCGATGACATGAGCGAGGCGATGGTGCCGCCACATTTTACGAATATCCAGCATAGCTTGTCGCTTGCCCGTCGGTTGCTAGCGACGCAGGACACGCCCAACCGGCAAATCGTACTCATTACCGATGGCTTGCCGACGGCACACTTTGAACAAGAGACGCTCTACCTGCTCTATCCGCCCGACCCCCGCACCGAGTCGGCGACACTGCGAGAAGGCATGTTGTGCAAGCGGGAAGGCATTACCATCAACCTGTTCCTCCTGCCGAGTTGGTCGCAAACCGAAGACGATGTGCGATTCGCCTATCGCTTGGCCGAGTCGACGAGCGGCCGCGTGTTCTTCACCGCAGGTCGGGACCTGGACCGCTACGTGGTGTGGGATTACCTCGCGAGAAGGCGCGACATTCTGGCCTAGAGCCTAGGTCGTGACGCAAGAACGCAACCAGGTCTTCCCAGGTGACGCATTCCCCCCAATTAATCACTCGCGAATTTTGCGAATTCCGCAATTCATCCGATTGCGATATATTGCGCACTTTGCCAAGTCTTGGGAAAGGCCGCGGGCCCTATCACTTTCGCATTTTGGCGCCGATCGGGCCCATTGCAAGAAAGATGGCAAATTCTTGGCAAGATTCAACCGAAGTAAATGAAGAGGCGGAGGTCTATTTGCATGCGGATGGCCGGCAATACGCCCCGCAGGTGGGAGCAACGACCAAGCACGGGTGGAGGAAGCCAATCGTGAAGCAAGGGATAATCTTAGAAGCAGTGCGCGCGTGCGCTTGGCTGGCGTGCATCGCAGCGACCGGGGTTCTCGCGGCGGCGGTACCCAAGAGCCAGCAGCTACTACCAGTATCGACCGTCGGCTACATAAGTGTTGCCGACCCCGCCGACCTGGACGCACGCCTGAAACGGACGCAAATCGGCCAATTTGCAGAGGACCCAAGTCTCCAGCCGTTCGTGGACCACCTTCGCGATACGATCCCTCGACGGCTGGCCAACGTTCAGGAGCGTGTGGGCATCTCGCTCGACGACCTGCAAGGCGTAGCGGGGGGCGAACTCGCTTGGGCCATCGTCGCTCGTGAATCAGGGCGTGCGGCATCGGTACTGCTGGTCGATACGTCGGGCAACGAGCAAGGCCGCGAACGCGCTGATCACGAAGATCGACGACTACCTTACGAAACGAGATGCGAAGAAAACGTCCGACGTGGTTGAAGGAATCTCGATCACTGGCTTCGACGTCCCGCCCCAGAACGAGGAGAAGGCACACACCGTCGCCTACTTCGTCCACGAAGATCTCTTGTGCGTCGCCGACCATCGCGCCGCGGTAGCCGAACTTGCCGGCAGGTTGTCGAATGGTGCGAAAGATACCCTCGAGTCGCTGCCCGCCTACATCGCCGTCATCAACAAATGTTCGGCGTCGGATGCCTCAACCGCGGAAGAAAAGCCGGATGTGACCTGGTTCATCAAGCCATTTCCGTTTGTTGATGCTTTGCGGACCATTCGGCCGCGAACCCGTGACGGCGAAGATCGCGTTCTCCAACTCCGCGGCCAGGGTTTCGACGCCGCGCAGGCGATCGGCGGCCTAGTATGGGTGAGCTCGGAGGCGAAGTACGACTTCGTCCATCGCACAGCGATTTATGCACCACCGATACCTGGGGCTCCTGCCGGACAGAAGTACCGTCTGGGCATGAACCTCTTTCGCACGCCCAATAGTACGGCGCTTGCCGTGGATCATTGGACACCTCGGATGATCGCCCGTTACACGACGCTGAATATCGACCTGCTGAACGCCTTTGACAACGTGGGTAGCGTGTTCGACGAGATCGTCGCCGGGTACGATGGCGCCTTCGACACAGCGATGGAACGATTCAAAGAAGATCCGTTCGGACCGAAGATCGACTTTCGCAACGACATCATTGCCAATCTTGGTACCCGCGTTACCGCAATGACCGATTACACGCTGCCGATCGATACCGACAGCGAGCGGTTCTTGGTGGCGATTGATGTGAAGCCAAACCAGTTGAAGCCGCTCCAGGTAGCCATCGGAAAGTACCTTGAAAAAGATGGATACATTAAGAAGGAACTTGAAGATCATGAGATCTGGGAATTTCAACCCGAGGAAGAGGACGACTTTGATATCGGCCTCAACGACGGCGGACTGTTTCCAGAGGAAGCGATTGCCGAAGAGGAAGACAACGATCGCCTGCTGACACGATCGGCGGTGTGCGTTACCGAAGCCCACCTGTTTATCGCCTCGGACGTAGAGTTCCTTCGCCTCGCGTTCCAGCAAGCCCCAGAGAACGAGTCGCTCGCCGAGAGCTTCGATTACCTCGCTGTTTCCGAAGCTTTGGCCAAGCTAGCTCCAGCAAAACAGTGCAGTTGGTCGTTTACCCGCACCGACGAGTCCTTCCGACCGACTTATGTGCTGTTGCGGGAAAATCGCCTCCCAGAATCCGAGTCGTTCTTCGCGCGACTGCTGAACGAACTGCTGACAACGCCCCAGCAGCAAAAAAACCAGCTGCTTCGCGAGCAAAAGCTGGATGGCAAGACGCTTCCTGCCTACGAGCTGGCCCGCCGCTACTTTGGCCCCAGCGGGCGGACGATACAAGCCGACGAAGACGGCTGGCTTATCACCGGCGTGCTGCTAAACAAAGCAGAAAACTGAGGGACTCGTGTGGCCTACCCTGACCGGGTAGTGCCAATGATCACGGGTCGCTCACCTTCGCCCAGTAGGGGCGCTGGCGGTCGCCGCGCGTCCGCGCGTCGTCCAGCAAGACACCCAAATCGGGACGGATAAAGCGGTCGCGGGGACCAATGCGTCGATTGTTCAGCTCGATTGTAATGGGCTTGTCGAAGTCGACTACCTCGGGGCTCAGCCACACGGTGGTCTGGGCGGCCTGATGGAACGCATCGAGCTTATTGTTTTGGTAAAGTCGCCCGCGGATTTGCGTCGGTCGCGTTCCACGCTTCGGAGGCCACGTAGCGGGGGCGACCATCGAGCGCTCGGGCAATCCACCCACTTCGAGCCACCAATAGAAGTTATCCCAAGGCCGCATGATTTTGCAGTCGAAAGTCTCCGGCGGTGGACGGCGGCGGCGACGGTTCATCCAGTCGAACAATCGTTGGACCTCGTCATGGTAGGGCTCATGGCCGCGACCGTGATACTCCACAAGCGTCGCAGGAATTCCCGGGCGAAGGTAGAAGTCCAGTTGTTTTGCATTCTCTTCGATGTTCCCACCGTTGAGTTCTCCATCAACAAAGTACCAGTCGACGTGCGAGGCGTTGTCGCGATAGCGAAGCACGTACTTGTCGGCCGATGCCAGGAAGGGCATCACGCCTGCCCACAAATCCGGATGCGCGATGCCAATGTCCCAAACAGCATCGCCGCCGATGCCGTGCCCGGTAAGGAATACGCGATCGGTGTCAACCGAGAATCTACGCATGGCATCTCGCAGCGCACCAAGCACGGCCTGATGTTCGCGGAGTGAATAGTTGTATGTCGCCTGATGGGGTTCAAGCCAATCCACGGCCACCACGATGTAGCCATGCCGCATGGCCTGTCCTGACCGCCCCCGTGTGGGGTGCGGCCCGCCGGCCCAGTAGTCGAGTTGCAGCTCCGGCCGGAACCCGTGCCCATTGAGCGCGACGATGGTGGGGTACGTGCGTAGTGGATCGTAGTCGGGGGGCAATTGCACGAGGTACCGCACCGGCCCGCTGGGGGCCGAAAGCTCGATGCCGATCTCATAGAACCGAGGCCCACGCTCACTACCCTCGGGCACTTCTTCAGGAGGTTGGACCAACTTGAGAATCTGGGCCACCCGCTCCGGAGTTCCTCCTTCAAGATCGCGGATGTCGGCAAGCAGCTGGGCCCGGCGAACCGCCTGATCCTCGCGCAAGAACTCGAGAACTAGATTGCGTATCTGCATCAATGAGCTGGCGACGGCGAAATTATCAATCGCGTCCGTGGACCCCAACAGCCAGCCGCTCATTGCAAGTGCGACCTTGCTCTCTGGTTGCAACGACTGATCGTCGGCGAGTTGTAGGAACGACGCGGTTCGGTCCAGTGTGTTGTAGGTGAGCTCCGCCTCGACTTCGGTTTCGAAGGCTCGTGCCAGTTCACGATGCACTGGATCGTTAACCTTGCCAATAACTGCATCCAACAGCGTAAGAAAATGCTGTTTGCGGGCATCCAGTTGTGAATACTCCGCGAGTACCTCGCGAACTTGCTGCAATGTCTCTCCGGCAACATCGTCTGCAGGAAAACGGGGCAGCAAGTTTTGAACGAGTGTGTGTTGCCCGGCGTTACGGCGGACCTCGATTTCGTTCAAAATGCTCCGCGCGCTCAGCTGCCGCAACTGACGGAGGTTGTCGACGAGCTCTTTCCGTTCCGGGAAATCGGCCTGCACTTCAGCAAGTTCCTTCGCCGCCTCTGGATAGCGCTCGGCCTGCAAGTAGAGCTGCACGATTTGCAATCGTGCTTCGTAGTCCTGTGCATCAACTGCCTGGTGTAAAATGGCGGCAAGCTGGTCGGGCGGAACCGCGCTGGTGGCCAGTCGCATATCCCACTGAATCGGCCGCCGCGCGCCGTTGAGGCCCTGGACCCGAACGTACCGGGGCGTTATCTCGGAAATGCCCTGAATAATGGACAATGGCCCATCGGGTGTTTGCATGTGAAACGTACGCCGGCCGAACACGTCCCATGGTTCAATCGCCAGGCTCGGACCAACGCTCAGCATGCCGCCGCCATTATCAGCGACGTTTTGCCAAGGACGAATCTTCACCTGCCGGCCTTCGTCACCTGGTACCACTTCCTTGACGTCGACGTTCGCGACATAGGTTCGCCGCAAACCATCGTCGACCAGCAGGATGGGGCTTACCTTTACTTCGCCGGCTAGCGGTCGGGCGTCGTTCGGGTCGTCCGCCACGCCGGCGATTTTTACGATTTTCCCGGTCAACTCTCGTCCGTCGTTTAGGCGGACCGTCGCGCTCCACACCGGCGCGGCGATGCCCGCTGCAATCAATATTAGAAGGCGAATCGGCACGTGGAGCGAGTCTTGAGGGGGCGAAAGTGGCTTTGGCGCACGGGCGCTTGTTGTATTCTCGCCCATTGGCCTGCAGGGTCAAACCATGGCCGTGTTCCGACCACGATTTGGCCTGCTAATTCCCGCGATTGTGAGGTTTTCGCCGGTGGTTCTAGTTATGATAGACTGGCAGGTCTGCCAATGAGTATTCCCCATGAGAGTTGCTGCGATGAATCTGCTACCTTATCTCCGCTGGCTGCTGGTGCCGGCAATCCTGCTTCCCATGCTCGTGGCGGTCCTGTTCGGCCTGATGGGACTGCTGACGGCAATCAACGATGATGCCGGGGCAACCGTCGTGCGGTCGATTGGCTGGACCTGCTTGGTGCTTTGGATGGTAAACATCGCTGCGCTGGCAATTGGCGCAGCGGTGGAAGTAGTACGCGACGGCGATGGAAAAGAGCCTTAGGCAAGCACACGGATTGCGCGAAAAGCCGAATGCAGACGAAGGAGTCTTGGCTGGTTGGTTCGGGGCTACCCAACACCGCCAGCCATACGCCACAATACGGCGTATGAAGGATTTTCATCGCGAGAGCTTGTGCCACGACCCGATTCACGGTTACATCCCGTTCTTGTCGGTGGTGCCCCGTGGCGAGACCGCCGAGCGAACGCTCCTGGACCATCCGTGGGTGCAGCGGATGCGGCAGATCCACCAACTGCAAACGGCCTGGTGGGTGTATCCCTCTGCCGAGCATACGCGATTCCAGCACGTTGTCGGCGCGATGCATATGGCCAGTCGCGTCGTCGACCGGTTGTACGACAGCCTTCATCAGACATGCGGAGGCGAGGTACCCAGCCGTGGCTACGTGGAGTGCCTCGCCCGCGCCGCCGCACTGCTGCACGACGTGGGACACGGCCCGTTTGGGCACTTCTTCGACGCCCACTTCTTGACGCATTATGGCCTAACGCACGAGACGCTGGGTGCCAAGATTATTACGGACGAGCTTGGCGACGTGCTGAGCGGTGTCCGCGAGTGCCCCAATAGTCGAATGCGCGACGCCGAGCGGCTCGACCCGGCGGAGGTCGCCATGCTCATTCAGCGGCCCAAGACCGACGATAGCGATCAGTATCCGCGGTGGCTGGTCCTCATGCGCAGCCTGTTTTGCGGCTTGTACACGGTCGACAACATGGACTTCGTGATGCGAGATGCTTACATGTCCGGTTACAGCACCCGGGCCTACGACCTCGATCGCTTGCTACGTTACAGCTTCTTTAGTGAACGAGGTCTCACGATTCACCAAAAAGGCATGAATGCCCTGGTAAAATTCATGCAAACCAAGAGCGAACTGTTTCGTTCGGTCTATTTCCATCGCACGGTGCGCGCCATCGATAAGACGTTGGGCGATTTGTTTCGCGATAGCCGCGACCTCTTGTTTCCCGGCAACCCCGCCGACCACCTGGACGAATACCAGCACTTCACCGAGTGGTCGCTTCTGATCGATGTCTCGCGATGGAACCGTAGCGACGACCCGCGTATCCAGGGTCTTGGCGAGCGATGGGATGCGCTCTGCGCCGGCAGGTCGACTGGATTGCCGTTGAGGATCGCAATCAAACCATCAAGGAGGGCGACAGCGAGGCAGCCAGCGTATTTAGTGATTCCAGCATTTTGGAGCAGGCTATTCGAGCCAAGCTGCCGGCGGAGATGCAAGATCTCGATATGCAAATCGACCTGCCCCGCCACATTTATCGCCCCGACGCACTCGCGGCCACGGCTGGGCAGAACTTTCAATACAATCCGTCGACCGATAGGGTTTACCCCTTAACGGACGACCAACTATTCGCGCAGCTCCCCATCGCTCATCGTGCTTGCCGTGTGTACCTCCGCAAAATGCACACACCCGACCAAGTGCGCGCCGTGGGAGCGGCGCTCGACGCGATCGTAGGGACACGGAGCGAAGACGATCTAACGAACATGTAGTACAAGAGGCCAAAACTAAGAGGTCGGGGCGTCGCCAATTGGCTGGACTCCGGCAGCGAGAACGCCCCCGGCCCAGTGCTTTCTGACTTGCCCATCTGTAAACCTGACAACTCCTCCCCAGCATGACCCACGAATACTACGACAACCCACTGATCACGCGTTACGCGTCGCGCCAGATGGCTTCGATTTGGGGCGATCAAAAAAAGTTCAGCACCTGGCGGCGGCTTTGGGTAGCGCTGGCTGAGGCGGAGGCCGAACTCGGTATGCCAATCGCCGAAGCGCAGCTCGATGAGCTTCGGGCTAAGGTAGACGATATCGATTTTGTCGCCGCCGCGGCCTACGAAAAACGGCTCCGGCACGACGTGATGGCACATGTCCACGTCTATGGCGACCAATGCCTGCGTGCCAAGGGCATTATTCATCTGGGTGCAACCAGTAACTTCGTGGTCGACAACACCGATTTGATTCTCATTCGCGAGTCGCTCGAGCTGTTGCGTGGTCGACTGATGGCTGTGATTGATGCCCTGGCCACGTTTGCGGCTGAGCATCGCGACTTGGCTACGCTTGGCTTCACCCATTTGCAGCCAGCGCAACCCACCACCGTGGGCAAGCGGGCGACGTTATGGGCCTACGACTTGGTTCTGGACCTCCAGGAGGTCGAGCACCGACTGGCAACCCTTGCATCGCGAAGCACCAAGGGCACCACCGGCACACAAGCCAGCTTCCTAGAGTTATTCGATGGCGATCAGCAGAAGGTTGACCAGCTAGAGAGACTGGTTTCCGAAAAGATTGGATTCGCGAACGTTTATGCCGTCACGGGCCAAACCTACCCGAGAAAGGTCGACCACCAGATTCTGAGTACGCTTTCTGGGATTGCTGCAACGTGCCACAAAGCGGCAACCGACATTCGAATCCTTGCGCATCGCAAGGAAATGGAAGAGCCGTTCGAGAAAGAACAAATCGGCTCGTCGGCAATGGCGTACAAGCGAAACCCAATGCGATCGGAGCGGATCTGCGGCATCGCTCGCTTTGCCATGAGCCTGGAGTCGAGCGGCGCTGCGACTCACGCCACGCAGTGGATGGAGCGTACGCTCGACGACAGTGCCAACCGCCGGTTGACGTTGCCGCAAGCGTTCCTCGCCGTCGATTCCATTCTGTCCATATACCACAACGTGGCGAGCGGGCTGGTGGTTTATCCGCAGGTGATTGCGAAGAACCTAGGCGAAGAATTGCCGTTCATGGTCACCGAGAACATCCTCATGCAAGCGGTATCTGCCGGCGGCGATCGTCAGGAACTGCACGAGCGCATCCGCCAGCACAGCCAAGACGCTGCGGCGATCGTCAAACAAGAGGGCAAGCCGAACGACCTGCTGAAACGGCTGAAACGGGACGAGGCGTTCGCCAAGGTGGACGTTGCCGCTGCGGCCGATGCCCGGTCGCTCGTAGGCCGCGCACCCGAGCAGGTAGATGCGTTCGTACGCGACGTCGTGGAACCGCTGCGATCTCGCTACGGAAATGGCGAGATTGCCGAGCAACTACGGGTATAACCCAACCACCAGTCAGCCCGCTTCGCGGCGTGGGATGGCGTCTTCGCGCATCCACCGCAACGGTCGACCCAGCAGCCTCATGAGCCGTTCGTCGTGCGGTCGATAGTGCTCGCGCAAACGCTCCGCGACGACAGGGTCTATCCTCTCGCGATAGTGCCCCCGGTTGTACACCTTTTTCGGCGGCACGGGGTAGCGACGGAGTCCTGCGAATTCGAAGACTTGCTGCGTCACCTGGTCGGTGTCATCGAATAGGTCGGCACTGTCGAGTACGAGTGTCTGCTCGGGTCGGTAGAGCCGCCACAACTCTTCGAGTTGCAATGCGTAGTAGCCACGTGCAACATAGTCGTAGAGCAACTCAGGGCAAGCGTGCCGGAACCAATCCCCCGCAACAACGGCTGGTCGCTCGCGGAGGATTTCGTCGACGGCTACCGCGAACGGGCGAGCTTCAACTTGCCGTGTCTTGTAGTGCTGGTAATGGGAGAACGCACGTGCTACCGGGTCGCGTAGTAGGACCACCACCCGCGCGTCCGGCATGACCCGGTGCATTCGTTGCAATGCATCGGGGGAAGGAAAGTACGAGGGCGACGCTTCGATGCAAATCCCGTTCACTGCTTGCAACTTGCTTTGCGGTACAAAATGCGCCGCGGTACCACGCGAGCGAGCGGTGCGACTGCTTAGAGAAGTACTGCACTTCCTTCGTGATCCCGCCGAAACACGCAGGATGCTGTACCATGCTGGCATACAGTTGTGTGGTGCCAGCCTTTTGTGCACCAACAATGACTAAGTTTGGCAACGCACGCTGGCTGCTGGTAGCCGTTCGCCAAGCCCTCGGTCCCAGCTGCCGCAGCGTTCGCAAGTTGTTTTTCGTCTTGCGAACGACGGGCAGGCGAGAAAACGCGCGGATTCGGCTACGTAGAGTTACCTGCTCGCCACATGGCGCCATGATTTCTGCGTCCTGCACATGAGAAGTCGAGCCTTCGCCGCAATGCACTTGCGACGAAGGCCCTGCGACTATTGTTCACCCGCGAGAAAGTCCGCCAAGGGTGCTACCGTTGGTTACGCGGTCGCCCCGAACTCGGGGCGGCGGCGACCAAGTTGACCCTGCAGCCGATTGACGATGGCACTGTGCATTTGACTCACGCGACTCTCCGAAAGATCGAGCGTGGCGCCGATCTCCTTCATCGTCAGTTCTTCGTAGTAGTACAGAATGATGATCAATCGCTCGTTACGATTCAGGCCCTTGGTAACAAGACGCATGAGATCCGACTTCTGCACCCGCTTCGTGGGATCTTCGCCTTTCTTGTCCTCGAGAATGTCGATCTCGCGGACGTCCTTATAGCTATCTGTCTCGTACCACTTCTTGTTAAGGCTCACAAGGTTCACCGCATTGGCATCGGTAATGTGCTTCTCCAGTTCCTTAACACTAATACCCATCTGCTCCGCGAGTTCATTTTCGTTGGGCGAGCGACCGAGCCTGGCTTCCAGTTGTTTGATCGCCTCGTTCAACTTGGTCGCTTTGCTACGAACAAGCCGCGGTACCCAGTCCATGGTACGAAGCTCGTCGAGCATGGCACCACGGATTCGCGGCACGCAATAGGTCTCAAACTTCACGCCCCGACTCATGTCGAACGCGTTAATGGCATCCATCAGTCCGAATACGCCAGCCGAGATCAAGTCGTCCAGGTCCACGCCATCCGGTAGTCGCGACCAAATTCGCTCGCCGTTGTATCTCACCAATGGCAGGTATTGTTCAACAAGGCGATTCCGCAGGAGCCTATTTTCGGTATCGGCCTTAAATTGAATCCAAACCTCGGCAATTTCTTCCTTCGATGCGGTAGTCGTCGTGGCCATTCAGTCCTCCGTGATTCCACTGGAATGCCACCTCATGTGGCATTTGACGTTTTAGAATGAGAGATTAGGGAGTTGGATTGTCGCGGATGAATACTCGGCGTGGCGTTAAATCGCCTAGGTAGCTTGCGTCGCGTCGAGCTCTGCTTCGAGTCTCTGGCGTACTGCCTGATCGACGGTGCTCTCTGCGATTGTGCCAAGTACACAGCCAATCACAGCAAAGATGGCTAGCGCCGCGATCGCCGACAGCAACGTGGCTTCCGCGCCGCTTTCGGCAAGGGAGCCTCGAGCCAGAGTCAGCGACGCCGCCAAGTAGCCAAGCACGCCGGCATACGCCCGACCCATGAATCCACCTCGTTGTGCCGGTAAAGTCCATCCACTTCAACCATCTTGACGCACAAGTGCGCGAGATGGCTATGTCGTTGTCTATCGGCGTCGGGTGGGCCTGGGCTTCAGACCGATTCCAAATAAAGATGGTTTTGCGTGCGAACATACGGAATGCTAGGCAGCCGAACGGACTGCCGCCGCGATTGCAGAAAAAGGAGATGAGCAACTTATTGAAAAGGGATCGCATCAGGGCTCAACAGTTCGGCACCGCCGGCACCCGAGCGAAGGGAGCTTATAGCGACTAACTGTCGTTTACGGCAAGAGGACTGTTAAGGTTCGTGGATGCTACTGGTGCCATCACCGTCAGCCGATCGACCAAACTTGCCATGATGTCTGGCAGTGGCGCTGTGGGTGACCCATGCGTCACTCCGGCAATGCAGCACTGCATGAACTTCTTGCAGGTTTGCTGAAAGCGAGCGGCGGCAACCTCGACCTCTGCATGGTTCGCGTCGCTAAGCACCATCAATTCCAGAGGTGGTAGCGGTGTATGTTGAGCTACGAGTTTGAGCGATCGATAACTTTCGACGATCGAATCGTTGTCGGCCAAGGTAACAACGACGGCGGCGGAAGCACGCTGCCAGAGTTCATAGTCGATGATCCGATACGGTCCGACCAGCAGTATGAGGTGCCAGTCACTCGGTCGGGCCGCCCCCGCTCGATCACCGATGTTCACGCTGATGCCGCGAAAGCGACAGATGTCGGACAACGAGCTCAGGCAGTCGCGCCCAAGCTTGAGATCAGACGACGTGAACACCACTATCGACGGGGGCCCCGTTGCTACCGTTGCCGCATGACGGACGGTTCGCACGAGCTGGCGAAGTTTTTGCGCTTGATCGTCCATCGCGTGGAACTCGGTGTTTTGCCCCTGCCAATTACACTTCAGTGGCGCACGCCAATTCCAAGAATTTCGTCGGTGAGCTTCCGAGCGACGGCCATTTCAATATCGTCGGGGACATTCTGTCCGTTCGTCAGGTAGCTGATTGGCAGCCGGCAGCTTCGCAGCAATGCCAGCAAGTGGCCGAGACTCATCGCTTCATCCAGTTTGGTGAGCAGTAGTGCTGTGGTACCGACCTCGGCAAATCGCTCTGCGGTCGTTACTAGCCCCTTCGCAGCCGACGTACTGGATAGCACGAGATGAACCTCATCGGCCTGGGCTTCGGCGAGCATCGACTTGAGTTCCTGAATCTGCACTTCATCTCGTGGGCTTCTACCGGCGGTGTCGAGCAGCACGAGATCCAGGTCGGTCATTCGGGCGACCGCCTCGCGCATTTCGCGTGGCGTTGCCACCACCTCCATGGGGAGATCAATGATATCGGCGTAGGTCCGCAGCTGTTCTACCGCTGCCACCCGATAGGTATCGACCGTGATAAGTCCTACACGGTGTTTTTCACGAAGGCGAAAATTTGCTGCAATTTTGGCCACCGTGGTCGTCTTACCGACACCAGTCGGACCGACGAGAGCGACAAGTCGCCGGGTGCCCGGCGTAACCTGAATGGCGCCAGTAGTTGCGATCTGTCCTTCCACCAACTGATGTAGCTGATCGCTTGCCGATGTTTCGGCAAGGCCCTGGTCGGAAAGATGGTCGATCAAATCACGCGCCGTCGTCTCGTCGACGTCCGCCTCGATCAGGTCCGTGTAAGCTTCAAAGAGGTCGCCTGGCACATCGTGCCTTGGCTGCTCGCTCTTGCTGGCGCAGAGTTCCGCGACCATCGAGTGCAGGCTTCCAAGTTGCTCGGCCAGGTCTACCTCAAGATCGGCGCGATACTTGGCTCGGTAGTCCCAATCCTCCTGTACGGGCGAGTGCGCAGCAATGCACGGTACGGTATCTTCCCGTTCTTGTAGCCGGCTAGGAACATTCGCAGCACTAGCAGAGGCAACGATTTCTATTTGCCGGCCGAGTACCAATCGGCCGAGCAGGCTACTATTGACTTCGCGCGTATGCAGCACGGATGCATCGGCGCCAAACTCACGGCGGACGAGGTCCAAGGCTTGCTGCATTGTTTTAGCACGGAACGACTTCAATTCCATCGTGTTTCACTTCCAAATGGTTACGTAGCGAAGGCCGTTTGGCCTCATTATCTGGTAGCTCATGAACTTGCGTCGGTTACCAATCCATGGGTAACCACCTTAGTATCGCGAGTGACTTCGTTGAAACTCATCACGACTAAGTTTGGCAAGTGGTTCTCAGTCAACTGCTTGAGAGCCGCGCGAATCTGCGGACTCACAAGTACGATGGGCGTATGCCCTTGCGTTACAAGTTTCTCGATTTCCAATTTGATACGACCGCAGGTTACTTCTACCGCCTGGGGCGACATGCGAATGAATAATCCACGATCGGTATGCTCGGATCCAGCGCGGACACGATCTTCCACCGTCGGATCCAGCGCGACGACATGCAGCTGGCTGTCTTGGTCGCGGTAGCGGGTGCAAATCTGTCGCGCTAAGCGATGGCGAACGTACTCGGTTAATAGCACGGGGTCTTTCGACCGCGGTGCGTAATCGCCAAGTGTTTCGAGAACCAACGCCAACTGCCTTATGGACACTTGCTCGCGTAATAGCATTTGTAATATCGTCTGCACTTCGGCTAGCGACATGGTATCGGGAATCAGTTCGCCGACTACGGCTGGAGATACGTTCTTCAGTTCGTCCACCAGATGCTTGGTTGCGTCTCGCGTGAGTATCTCGTCGGCGTGGCGGCGGCAAACTTCTGTCAAATGCGTGGCTAGCACGGCACTTGGCTCTACCACTGTATAGCCGTATAACTCCGCTTGGTCTTGCAAGCCTGGTTGAATCCACTTCGCGTTGGTCCCAAATGCAGGGTCGGTTGTTGCGATTCCGTCGATCTCGCTGGTAGTCATTCCCGAATCGATGGCCAGCAGCAGCCCTGGTTCGATCGTTGCCTGGTCGATTGGCATATCGGCTATCTTGATGCGGTAGTCGTTCTGCTCCAGTCGCATGTTGTCGCGGATCCGTACCTTTGGCATTACCAGGCCAATTTCGGCCGCCACGTTATTACGCACCCGGCCAACACGATCGAGCAAATCGCCACCACGATTGGGGTCGGCCAGACGAATGAGCCCAACACCGAGTTCGATTTCCATGGGGTCAATCGCGAGAAAGTCTTCGACTCGCTCTTCAGGCGTTTCATCAGCAGAACGCTGATCGGCTTCGGATTGTCTTGCCAGTCGCGCCTTTTCCTTTTGTGTCAGCATTCGCGACATGCCCAAGCAGGCGAGGCCCAATGTCAGGAGTGGCATGCGAGGCAAGCTAGTGAAAATGAGCACCGCCAAGAATGCGCCTGCCACCGCAAGAGCTTGCGGCCGAGAGAACAGTTGATCGAGGAACTGTTGCGGCATGTTGGTCTTCTGGGTACTCCGCGTCACCAACAGACCAGCGGCCAGCGAAATGAGGAAGGCCGGCACCTGACTCACCAGACCGTCGCCAATCGTGAGTCGGGTAAACAAGCTACCCGCTTCAGCCAGCGACATATTGAGCTCCACCATGCCAATCACGAGCCCGCCGACGATGTTAATCACGGTAATCACAATACCCGCAATCGCGTCGCCACGGACAAACTTACTGGCACCGTCCATGGCCCCGTAAAAATCGGCTTGCTGGGTAATCTCTTCGCGCCGCTGCTGCGCCTCTTTCTCGTCGATGATTCCAGCGTTTAGGTCGGCATCAATGGCCATCTGCTTGCCCGGCATTCCGTCTAAGGCAAAGCGGGCCGCTACTTCGCTGATACGGGTTGCACCCTTCGTGATGACCACGAACTGAATCACCACGATGATAATGAAGATGATCAGCCCAACAACGATCTTGCCATCGCCTGCCACAAAGTCGGCGAACGCCGTGATCACGCCGCCCGCCGCTTCGAGCTTATCGCTGCCTGCGCGGGTGAGGATCAGGCGAGTCGTCGCTACGTTCAGCACCAATCTCGCTAAGGTGGTCGCTAGCAGCAGGGACGGGAATATGCTGAAGTCGAGTGGCGAGCGAACGTAAATGGTTGTCAGTAGCACGATCACTGCAATCGTAATGTTGCCAGCCAGCAGCACATCCATTAGCGCCGGTGGCAGCGGCACCATGATCACGAGCACGCTAGCGATGAACGCCACCGGCAAGATCAACTCTAGGGCTCGCTGTAGCCATCCAGAGGTAGTAGGTGAATCGGTTGCCATGAATGCTTCGATACTGCGTACAAAATGACTGTCGCCGCAATAGTGGCGTCATCGATGATGCTCTGACGAGCGGGCGGACGTTAGCGAAACTGCTGGCGGTTGTCCAGGTCGACGCGGCGGCGATCCGTTTGTCAATGGTGGGCCGTCATTGGGAATGATGAATGATGACAGCTTCGTCAACTTTCGAACCTGCACGCGGCCGCAGATGCCCGAACAAATGGAGGCTACTTGCGGTGAGAGGGCCTCGCGCAGATACTCACGTAGAGAAGAGTCGAAGCATTCATTGCTATTCGTGCACGAACGGTTTCTAAATTGGGAGAGGGACGATGCGTCGAGCAAAAATCACAGTCGTCGGAGCGGGAAACGTGGGAGCCACCACGGCTCATTGGTGCGCAGCCGCCGAATTGGGCGATATTTTCCTCCTTGACATTCCGCAGGCTGGCGACATGCCCAAGGGCAAGGCCTTGGATTTGATGCAAGCATCTCCCATCTTCGGGTTCGACTCTACGGTGACCGGTACGTCGGACTATGCAGACACCGCTGGAAGTGACGTGGTGGTGATTACCGCTGGTTTGCCTCGAAAGCCCGGTATGAGTCGGGATGATTTGCTGGCAACGAATGCAAAAATCATGACCGCCGTTTGTGAAGAAATCAAGAAAACAAGCCCCGAGGCGGTGGTGATCGTGGTGAGCAACCCGCTCGACGCCATGGTACAGCGGGCATTGCAAGTCACAGGCTTTCCCCCGCAACGCGTAATTGGCCAAGCAGGCGTTCTGGATACCGCACGGTATCGCACGTTCCTGGCGATGGAACTTGGCGTGAGTGTGGAGGACATCTCGGCACTCCTAATGGGCGGACACGGCGATACGATGGTCCCCTTACCAAGCTGCACCACTGCGGGCGGCATCCCCGTTACCCAGCTAATCGAGCCAGCGCGTCTGGAAGAAATCGTCGACCGCACTCGCAAAGGGGGTGCGGAAATCGTGGGGCTGCTCAAGACTGGCAGTGCCTACTACGCCCCCGCCGCCGCTAGTGCACAAATGGTCGAAGCCGTGGTTCGCGACAAGAAGCGACTCATCCCCTGTGCTGCCTATTGCGACAAAGAGTATGGGGTTGGTGGGTTCTATGTAGGTGTGCCCGTTATCCTAGGCTCTGAGGGCGTCGAGCGAATTGTCGAGTTGCAGCTCACCGAGACGGAGTCGGCTGCCTTTAAGAACAGTGTCGCTGCGGTCAAAGAGCTGGTCGAAACCATGGCCACATTGGTCTAAATGCCCGATGAGGCGCATTGACTGCTAGCAGTCAAGAATACGCCCAATCCGTGCGGCGTTGACACTTGCCCCGCGATTCGTTTAGAGTCTCGAAAGGTAACCATCGTAGCGATTGTTGCCCCATTCGTAGTGCTTTGACAGCCCATAGAATAGCGTGCTATCGGTCAGAAGCTGTTTTGAAGCAAGCGGTTCTGGAAGATGGCACTCTAATTTTTTGCAATGACAAAGCACTAGGCTGAAAGACTTTGGCTTCTCGACCAGGTCCATCTGGTCGACGTCGCCAATCTCACTGTCGAAAATGCCGGCTTTGATGACCACCGCTGTTCAATCCGCTGCTAGTGACATCGCCCGTCCAAGACGGCCGATTGTTCCCGCCTTAGCTGCGCCATTTTTTGCTAGTGCTTCCCCGTTTTGTTGTAGCGCGTGCTACTGCCAATCCCCATAGTCCCTCTTGAGATTTGATACCATGGACCGACTTGCCGCACCCGAAGCAAGCACCCACTCTTGGCATGATCTCATCCCAACTCCACCCGCCAGTGGCATCGAATCGGCACTTGCCGAATGCCGTGTACGTAAGGCCACGGAAGCGCCAGTAGCCACCTTCCTGCCGCTAAACTACGAATCAGGTTACGCCTACCCGTTGGTGGTATGGCTCCACCATTCGGGCGGTAGCGAACGGCATTTGCCGCAGGTAATGCAACACTTGAGCACGCAGAATTTTGTCGCTGTGGCTCCACGTGGCTCGCACGATTGTAATGACAGGCTACGCGGGTACCGTTGGCTTCAACAGCCCGATGCAATTGCCGCGGCTGACGAGGCGGTTATCGAAGCGGTCGACTTGGCGAAGGACGAATTCAACATTCACCACGAACGCGTATTCCTGGTGGGGCATGGCGACGGTGGCACGATGGCACTTCGATTAGCAGCACAGTCGCCCGAACGGTACGCCGGGGTCGCATCCATCAGTGGACGACTACCGCGCCGTCACAGCCTGCTACGGAATATGCACTGCCTGCGGCAACTACCTTTCTTTCTCGCTTCCGCTCGAAGTTGCGACTCCTATCCAGAGGCCCACGTCTGCGGTGACTTGCGTCTGTTGCATGCCGCAGGATGCAGCGTTTCCTTACGGCAGTATCCTGGCGACGACGATCTGACTACTTGCATGCTGACAGACGTCAATCGTTGGGTAATGGACCAAGTCTGCGGCAGCTAGCAAGTTCTCGACGGCATCTCCGTGCTAGCTTCCGCTCCGCAGCCAACATTGACGCTCTGCCATAGCTCTTGTAGAAGCCTACCGGGCCAACAGCGCGTAGACGCCTTGCATGGATGCAGGCCGCCGGTTGGTCGTCGGTTAGGATAGGCCCCGTGGCAGAAGAAGTCGTTCCACCCACTGAACAATTGTCGCGTAAGTCGGTTCTCACCCGACTGAATGCGCTACGCGAATGGACGGCTGCAAGCCGGCTTCGAGGCATCGCCGCAGGGGCAGGTCTGTTGGTCGTGGTACTCGCTACGGTTGGTACCTGGTTGTACTTGGCGACGCTGACCGTCGCCACGCACCTCCCTAGTTTGGCCGACGCGTTGGAAGCCTACGACGCTGACGAATTCGATGAGGCCCGTTTGCTGGTGGTCCGCATGACCGAAGATGGTTCGCTCATGCCGGACGAATATGGTGGACCACTATTCGTGCTGGGTGCTGTCAAGGCGACTGAAGCCGATGAGCAGTGGTCGGCTCTTTTGCGTCAAAGCCAGTATTCCATTGCGGCAAAGTACCTTCAGGAAGCCAAGGCGGTTGGCTTCCCACCAGGGCGCGAGGCGGAAGGGAATTACCTGCTCGGCCGCAGCATGATTGAAAGTGGCGACAACATGGCGGGACTTCAGGTCCTCGAACGGGCCTTGGAGGAATCGGACGGCGACCATCTCGACCTGCACCTAACACTGGCCTCTGCGTACGTCCAAGGCGACCCTCCGTTGTACCAAGCCGCGCTGGGGCACATCGATACGGTGCTGGACAGCCCCAGCTTGGACGGCGAACGCCGCGTTCGTGCCCTTCTCGACCGACTCGACGTGCTCTCGAAGCTTGGGCGATTCAACGAAGCCCGTGCGACATTGCAAGCGACTCAACAAGATCAGGTATCGCCCAGTCAAGCTCTCCTGGCAGCTGCCCGTATTGACATCGACGAATTGAGGCACCACCTTACCCATCAGCTAGATACCGAGCAGCGGCCCCAAAAACTCTACGACGCAGTCGAAGAGTCGATCGCTAAGCTCGCAAGAATCTCGCCAGCCGATGAGGCCGCCGAAGAAGCCATGTACCTCACGGGTGTTGCGCAGGGCTTACTTGGGAAGACAAACAATGCCATTCGCCAATACGAACGTGTCCGAAAGCTCTTTGCTTCGACTCCGGCAGGCATCGCCGCCTCGGTGGCCGAGGGCGACCTCTACCGCGAGAAAAGACGAGACGACGCACAAGCACTAACTGCTTATCGGCGGAGCCTTTCTGCCTTAGATTCTCCGCAGGCATACCGCAATCGCTTCCTGCCCCTCAACGAGCTTCGTCAACGAATGCTTGCCGCGCACGCTGATTTCTTGGTCGCGATGAATACGCCGCCGCCTCGACACTGGTCGAGCAGCTAGGAACGCTTTTGGGAAAAACAGAACAGATCGAGCTTCGCGCCGCGACGCTTCATGATTGGGGTGCCGACCGGATTGCAACCTCGTTGATGGGGCGTGGAAACATCGTCGCCATGCGGCGCGAAGGACGAGAGCGGCTTCGAGCGGCTGGGGCCGACTACGAAGAACTTGCCCGCCGCCAATTCGCGACATCGGAGTACCCGGACGACGTTTGGAGAAGCGCCGAGTGCTACCTAAAAGGGCAGAGCTTCACTAGTGCTGTTCGCATGCTCAACGAATACCTTCGCAACGAACCGGTTCAACGCAACGCCCAAGCCCTCCTCCGCTTAGGTCAGGCCCATCTGGCATTGGGGAACGCGGAAGATGGCATTTTCGCCTTGGAAGAATGCATCGAACTGCACCCGCAGGACGCCGCTGTCTTTCGCGCACGTCTCGATCGTGCCCGCGCACTTCGCAATCGTAACCAGGTACGCGAGGCAGAACAGCTTCTCCTGGCGAACTTACACGGCGGCCAAACACCTGATTCCGCCGAGTGGCGCGAATCGCTCTTCGAGTTAGGACACCTTCTCTACGAAGTCGGACGTTATGAAGACGCGATTGACCGACTCGCTGAAGCGGTCGAGCGAGACATCGACCGAGCGCGGAGCCGCTTGGCAAGCTATCTCATCGCCGAGTCGTTTCGTCATGCAGCAAAGCAGCCACTCGCCGATTTAGAATTAGCGAAGACTGCCAACGAGCGTGAAAGCAGTACGAGGAAAGTGCAGGGATACCTTTACGAAGCGTTGCGCCATTACGAACAAGTTCGTGGCGAAATAGCGAACAGCGAATCCGTCTCGCCTCTCGACCGAGCAATGCTGCGGAATTGCTACATGTTCAAAGGTTCGGTGCTGTTCGACCTAGGTCGTGTCGAACGGTCGCCCACTCGGTTCAAGGACGCTATCGACGAGTATTCGAATGTCTCGACGCTCTATCAGAATGAACCCTTCGTACTCGAAACATTCGTGCAGATTGCCAATTGCCAACGCCGCCTGCAGGAGCCGGTAAAGGCACGATTGAACATTGACCAAGCACTACAACTTCTTGCGCAGTTACCGGAGGATGCTGACTTTTTGGCGTCGACTAGCTTCAGTCGAAGTCAATGGAAGCTCATGCTGACTGAAATGCGAAATTGGTAAGCGTATCAACCTTTGGCCCCTCGAACATCCGTCCGTTTATGAACACGCTGGCCACCGACAACTTGGCAGAGCTGATTCGCAAGAAGCATCAGATCTTGACACAATTGCGCGAGATCGGCTTACGCCAGCAGAAACTCGTCGACGAATCGGCGACCGTCGGATTGTTGCAATTGCTCGGGGCAAAGCAGCACCTCATCGGCGCCCTACAGATGGTAGAGCGCAACTTGAGGCCTTTTCAAGCCGAAGATCCCGAACAACGCCAGTGGCGAACCGCCGCGGAACGAGCGGCGTGTGCGGAGCGGGCAGCCGAATGCCAGCAACTATTAAGCGATGTCATGGAACTTGAACGACGCCAGGAAGCCAGGATGGTTGAGCGTCGCGACCAAGCGGCCGAGCAACTGCAACGAGCGGGCGCCGCCCATCAGGCGGTTGGGGCCTACGCCCAGTACCGTGCGACGGCTCGACCGGTTGGGACGAACCACCCACCAATCGCACGAACGCGCATCGACCTTACCGCCGGAGATGGTTGAGCCACCAGAATCCCATGAATGACCACGCAAGCAACCTACCAAAACCGAGCGATCTGTCGGCAAACAACCCGCAGCGGCTCCGCATCTTCGCGGAGTCTCTCACAGAAGGCGAGTCGATGTCGCATGACGCCGAACTGGAAACGCTGCTGGAAGCGTGGAATACCGCTACATTGCGACTCGAACAAACCCATGCTGCACTGCATGCGGAAGTTGGACGTCTGAGCGACGAGCTAGAACGCAAGAACCGCGAACTCGCCCGCAAGAATCGTCTGACCGACTTAGGTCAGATGGCGTCGCACGTGGCGCACGAAGTCAAGAACAACTTAGTCCCAGTCACCCTTAGTTTGAGTCTGCTGCGGCGGCGCCTGAGTGGCGACGTCGTGGCGCTCGAGACCCTTTCCCAAGTCGAGGCAGGGTTCCAATCCCTGGATGCTACCGTGAACGATTTACTGAGCTTCACCGCCCATCGCCAGCCGCAGTGGAATAGTTTTGTCGTTGGCACACTTGTTGAGGAAATCATCGACTCTCTGGCTCCGCAGCTAGAAGCGCAGGCGGTAGACGTGGACATCGACGTGCCGCCGAATTCAGTACTCGAGGGCGATCGCGAAATGGTCCGTCGCGCAGTGCTTAACCTGGTACTCAACGCATTGGACGCCATGCCTGCCGGTGGAGAATTGGTGGTCACTTCTTATGATGGCCCAGCTGCCTTCGAGCTAGAAGTGGCCGACAGTGGGCCGGGGGTAGCCGACCAACATCGCCGAAAACTCTTCGAGCCGTTCTACAGTACCAAGGATACGGGCACTGGCTTGGGACTCGCCATCGTCGAACACGTAGCACAAGCCCATGGCGGCACCGTAGCGGTCGCCAATTGCCCGGAGGGCGGAGCCGCGTTCACTCTCCGATTCCCGCGTCGCCGAAGTATGGGAGCTGCCGCATGAGCTTGCCTGAGACCACCCGAAGCCTATTGGTTGTCGACGATCACGCCCGCTCTCGCGAGTCGGTAGCCGCTGCGCTGCGTGGAGTAGGCTACCAGGTGCAGGCATGCGCAAGTGCGGTGGAAGGTCTGGCGCATCTCCGCCTCAACGGCTGCGAAGTGGTGATTACCGATCTCCAGATGCCAGGCATGAATGGGCTGGAATTCATCCGCGAAATCGAGCGGCTTGGGCTGGACACCGAGGTGCTAATGATTACCGCCCACGCCAGCATTGGAACTGCGGTCGAAGCCATGCGCCATGGGGCGTTCGACTATCTAGAAAAGCCATTCGACATCGAGCGCTTAGAGCATGCAGTGGCGAGCGCCTGCTCCCGCCGAAAAGTGATGACCGTGGGCGGTGACCTTGGTAGCGGGCATGCGATGGTGGGCAATAGCCCCGCAATGCAGTCGCTTCGGAAGCAGATCGAGCGGATTGCGCCGACTGATGAAACCGTGCTGATTTGTGGCGAAAGTGGTACTGGGAAGGAGTTGGTGGCCCGGGCCATCCACGCCGCCAGTCGCCGTGCGGAAGCGGAGTTGATTAGCCTGAACTGCCCTGTTCTCTCAGAACAACTGACGGAAAGCGAGCTATTTGGCCACCGCCGCGGTGCGTTCACTGGAGCCGAAGAGAATCGCATCGGGCGTTTCGAACTGGCACAAGGTGGCACGTTACTGCTCGACGAGATTACCGAAATCAACCTGCCGCTCCAAGCGAAACTGCTGCGTGTGCTGCAAGAACGCAGTTTCGAGCCGGTAGGTTCGAGCAGCAGTATCGATGCGGACGTTCGTGTGCTGGCGTCGACCAACCGCAACCTGCAACAGGAAGTTTCCAACGGTCGCTTCCGCGAAGACTTGTATTACCGACTGGCTGTTGTGCCAATTGAGTTGCCGCCGCTTCGCAACCGCCGTGACGACATTCCTGAACTAGCTGAGCATTTCGTGCATCGCGCCAACCAGCGGCTTGGAGGGGAGCGGACGATCAACAGCGACGCAATGAGATTAATGACGAGCTATCATTGGCCCGGAAATGTTCGCGAGCTACAAAACGTCGTCACAAGGGCCTGCGTGCTAGCGGACTCGGATGCCATCTCAGCTACTCAGATTCGTGACTGGCTGACGCAAGCAGCCGACGAAACTACGCCACCTACGATCGATCACACTCTCGGAGTAACCCTTGCAGAAATGGAACGCCAAGTCATCCTAACGACCCTTGAACGCTTTGACGGGCACCGTGCCCGCACCGCCGCGGCGTTGGGAATTGGTGTCCGCACCTTGAGTGGCAAGCTACGAAACTACGGGGTGGCGCCGCGGGAAAAGCATCTGCAGGACGCTGTGTAGTTCGATGATAGCGGTTAACTTCGCCGGACAATCGGCAAGAACTGCCGATTGGCGCAATGCTTTGGGGGCGTTGGAAAACTAAGTGGACGGTTGGCAAGGTAGGCAAATAGCAGAAGACACTTAGATTTACGAAGCAGCCACTTGCGATCAGAAATCGACCATCGTGCTGGCACGCCGGTTGCAGGAACAATCGTCGGCGCAAGTTCAACAAACTTCCAGAACACACGTCACGGAGGCCATGCATGCTACCATCCATGCTTAATAATACGACGCTGCCAGTGCTGGAACAGGCTGTCAGCTTTGCTCAGGCGCGGCATGGCGTACTGGCAGGCAACATTGCGAACATCGATACACCCGGCTACAAGACACGGGACTTATCGCCAGATCTTTTTCAGGAAAGCCTGAAACGGGCGCTCGAACAACGGGAGCATCGTTCCTCGCATGAGATATCGCCCGGAATGATGACGGCCCGAGACAAATCACGCGAACTCGATTCCTTTTCGGAGGTGCGCGATTCCACGCGGCATCTCCTGTACCATGACCAAAGCGACGTAAGTCTAGAGTCTCAAGTGACACAATTGGCCAAGAATCAAAGCATGCACAACATGGCAATCAGCCTACTCACCCAGCAGTTTCGTTTGCTCGAGGCCGCGGTCACGGAGCGAGTAGGTTAGCGGCCGATCTTTTTTAGCGTCAACAACCTTTAGGACCCGACGCCATGTTTAGCAGTTTCGACATTAGCACCAGCGGATTGGTCGCGCAGCGGATGCGGCTGAATGCGATCTCTTCGAACTTGGCGAATATGTCAACCACGCGAAACGAGTTCGGCGAAGCCGAGCCGTATCGCCCGCGCCACGTTACGTTCCAGACGGACACCCATATCAACACTCCTGGTGGTGGCGCAGGAGTGAAAATCGGCAGTGTCGAAATGTCGAACAAATCACCGCTAATGAAGTACCAACCTGGCCACCCCGACGCGGACAGCCAGGGCTATGTCCGTTATCCCAACGTCGATATGACTAGCGAAATGGTCGACGCGATGCAGGCCACACGGGCCTACGAAGCGAATATTGGCGTGATGGAGATTACCAAAGACCTTGGTCGACAATCGTTACGCATCATTGCCTAGCCCCCTGCCCTCCCCCTGAACTAAACGACGATGAACAGCATCCACGCTATCCAATCTAACGTTTCGATCCCTATGGCGTCGCCGCTTAAGGCGCCTGGTGGCACGACTTCCACGTCGTTCAAGGACATGCTGGCCAACTCCATCAAGGAGGTGAACAACATGCAACATCAGGCCGATCAGGCAGTCGAGGCAATGTTTACTGGCGAAGACGTCAATCCGGCCGAAGTACTTACGGCCGTGCAGAAGGCGGACCTCGCGTTCCGGCTCACCATGCAGATGCGAAACAAGGCTATGGATGTCTATCGCGAGGTGCGTGATATAAGAATTTGACGGCTGGGTTAGTTGGCCTCGTCTAGCAGCCGACGGTGGTGGCTGAAGCTCACCGGCGGCGATAGTCGAAGATGTTGAGAATCAAACGGACCATCGGGCGCGAATGAATCGCGCCCATTAACGCAATCTTCCATGGATGGATTGAAGTGAATACGCTTGTTGCACAGATCCGCGACCTGTTTGCATCGATGACTCCTGGTGCACGCATCACATCTGGCTTGTTGCTCGTGGTGGCCGTGGTGAGCGTGGCTTTTCTGTTCCAGAATTCGGCGGCTGGCCCCGACTCCTTCCTATTTGGCGGCGAACGGTTTTCGCAGTCCGAGATCACGCGCATGACGGCTGCAATGGCCGAAGGCGGACTATCGGGCTGGAAGATTGATTCGAATCGAATTAGCGTTCCCCGCGCTATCGAGCAAGATGCCATTGCGGCAATCGCTAGCTCGGCGCTCTGCCCGACAATTTCGCTAACTTCATGAACGAGGCCCTTTCCGAAGGTGGGCCAATGGAAGGGCGCCGACAGTTCGAGGTGCGGACTAAGACGGCACGGGAAAATCAGTTGTCACTCATCATTTCGAAATTCCCTTGGGTCGAACACGCGAACGTCATGCTGGATATCCAGGAGCGACGAGGGTTCAACCGAAAGAACGACGCCTCAGCAAGTGTCGTCGTCACCCCCCGACCTGACGAAGCTCTCGACAAGGTCCGAGCTCGAAATATCAAACAGCTTGTAGCGGGTGCCTTGACAAGCCTGTCGATCGACAACGTGAGTATCACTAGCGGCGGCGGCGACATGCTAGGGGGTGACGAACCGTGGTTCGACGATCCGTACCTTCAAGCCCGAGAAGAACTTCAAAAAGGCTATAAGATGCGGATCATGCGGGGACTCGACTACATCCCTGGGGTCCGGGTGGAAGTGAGTGCTGATCTTGAAAACATGACAGCACGCCGCGTTACGGAATCGGCGCCACTGGAAGGCAAGGTATTGCGTCGCGAAACGGAGATGGAGAAGGAAGAGTCGTCGGTAGCGGATGGGGGAGGGCAACCAGGCCACCCTGCGCAGGGCCCTGGTCGCAATGGATTGAGCGAGGGACTCGCGAACGAGCATCGGACAAGCACGCTACGGGAAAACTCAACCGAGGAGAACGCTGTTGGAAACAGCGTGAAGGAGGAAGAATATCTCGGTTTCAAGCCGAAGGAGCTCTACGCGTCGATCGCCATCCCACGCGACTACGTGATGGGAATCTGGCGGCAAGAAAATCCGGAAGGCGATCCTACTGCACTCACCGACACGGAGATGCAGACCATGGAAAACTCACTAAAAATTGATGTCGAGCGGTTCGTGCAGAATATTCTACCGCGGCTGTCACTTGGTGAAGATGAGTATCGCCAAGTGGAAGTGGTCTTCTTTGACTCGCTCCAACGCCCGCTCCCCCCCGAACCGTCGTTGGCCGACAACGCTACTGCCTGGGCGAGCCAGTACTGGAGTACGCTCTCTATGATTGGCTTGGCCGTTGTTAGCCTACTCATGTTGCGATCAGCAATTCGGCCTGCAACCGGTGTCCCTGGAACCACAGATGCCGGCACGCTGCAAGTCGATTTCGGTGCCGCCGCGGCGAACGCCGAACGAGAGCCGCCGCCCGAAGAAAAGGAGCGGCCGAAGCTGCGGATTAAGAAGAGCGAGTCGCTGAAAGAAGATCTGAGCGAAATGGTTCGCGAAGATCCTGACGCCGCCGCGAATATCCTTCGGGCGTGGATCAACAACGCGGGCTAGGCACGAATACGTGAAACCCTTTTTGGCTACTCATGACTAAACACTAGGCGCACATGACCACGACACCAACTCCCACGCTCCGAAAAGCAGCTGTACTGATCCGCAGCCTCGACGCCGAATCGGCGGCCGTTTTGCTTTCCCAATTGTCGCGGAAAGAGGCCAAAGCCGTTCGGCAAGCGATTCGCGAATTGGGCGACGTAGACCCCGATGAACAAGAGGAACTCCGCAAAGCCTTGCGCAAAGTCGACCCGCGCGACGAATTGACCAGCAACGCTGGTGTAGAAATCGCTTTCTCCAGCGATGTGACCGAACCGTCGACGATAGATACAGTTCCACCAACGACGGAGGTGGCATCGGCTCCCTCGCATCCAACGAATCAGCCCTTCGGCTGGCTGGAAGGAGGCGACATGCCGTCGCTGGCAATGATGCTCGAGCGCGAACACTTGTCGACCGTGGCCGTGGTGCTGTCGCACTTGCCACCCGACCGCGCTAGTGCGGTGCTGTCGGCACTACCACCCAACCGAAGGGCTGCAGCCATCGAGCGACTTGCCGATCTGGGCGAGTCCGACCGCGCCAGCCTGGAAGTCATTGAACGGGAACTGGCCGACTGGATCACTGCCCAAAAGGCTGAGCGGCAACGACGAGCCGATCGCCTACGTTCCATTCAAGCGATCTTGCGGCATTCATCGCAGGGGACCTGCGAATCGGTGCTGGCGGAAATCGCGGCACACGATGCATCGCTAGCTGGTGAAATTGGAGCCGTACGCTCCCCTATTGCCGGTCCGCCTTCGACCTCCCCAACAAGGCAGGTTGGTGGCCAGGCCGCAGCTTTGAAAGAACCCAATGCCAAGCCTCCACGAGTACCGCGCCATTCGGCAACGGCAGCTACTCCGACACCGGCTCCGCCGCAGAAGGTACCGACACCTCCAACATTTGATTTCGAACGCCTGACGGAACTCAACGATCGCCAACTTGCCGAACTCTTCCGCAACTGCACCGGCAATTGCGTTGTCTTGGCTCTGGCAGGCGCTAGCGAACGCGTAACCCGTCACGTCGA
The DNA here is from genome assembly GCA_963753855.1 of Lacipirellulaceae bacterium. Taxonomy (GTDB): domain Bacteria; phylum Planctomycetota; class Planctomycetia; order Pirellulales; family Lacipirellulaceae; genus Aeoliella. The sequence goes on from CAVWDV010000002.1 coordinate 219,321, forward strand.
AACTCGCTTGCCAAAAGGGATCGTCAGGGAGCTTCGGCGTAGGATGCTGGCGCTTTCCGCGGTCCGATTGTCCGATTTCTCGGCCGCGCAGGAGGAAGTCACCCGCACGGCGAGTCGTCTATTCGGGACTCACCCGATGTAAGTCCACCACTCTTTCGATTCCAGCCCCCAACACTCAAAGAAATTGCCTTGGCTACCATCATCAAACGAGGATCCGAATCGGAAGTCGGCAGCGGCGCTGCCGTACGGCCGATTGCGTTTAGCTTCGAAGAAATGGCGGGGCGAGCCGACGAGTACCTGGAAGGCGTACGTCGCGAAGCGGCAAAAATTGTGCAACAAGCGCATCGCGACGCTGAGGAAACCCATCGTCAAGCCGAAGCCGCGGGCCGCGCTGCTGCCGAAGCCGCCATTGAACGCCTGCTCGACGAAAAAATAACGCAGCAAATGGGCACTCTCCGCCCTGCCCTGGAAAGTGTTGCCCACCAGCTTTCGGACGCCCGCGGGTTATGGCTCAGCGAATGGGAAACGTCGGCCGTCCATCTGGCGGCAAGAATGGCAGAGCGTATCTTGCGTCACGAGTTGACCCATGAACCACAAGCCCCGTTGCAGCTGATTCGCGAATCGCTCGAGCTGGCCTCCGGTTCAGCGAACATCACCATTCATCTGAGTCCCGATGACTGCCGACACCTAAGTGCAGCATCTGCCGAAATCGTGGAAAGCCTCAAGCAACTGGCGCCTGCAAAAATCATCGCGGATGCTACGGTCACTCCCGGTGGATGCATCGTAAAGACCGAGTTCGGCGAAATCGACCAACGCCTTGAGTCGCAACTCGAGCGGCTCACACAAGAGCTTACTCACTAACCAAGCAAATTGCTTTCCTATGAAGTTTTATCTCGACACACTCGATCGCGCGTTGCCCACTCGGCTGGTAGGTAGCGTCATGGAAACCACCGGAGCTACTGCCGCCGTGGCCGACTTCCCAGCGCCCGTCGGAGCGGTAGTGGAGATCGAGCGAAGTTCTGGTGGTCACCTGCGTGCTGAAGTCATTGGCTTTCAGAACCAGCGGACACTCGTTTTCCCGTACGAAAGCATGGCGGGCATTCGTCGCGGAGCACAAGTGCAACTGGTGAGCACCATGCGGCAGTTCCGAATCGGCGACGAGTTGCTAGGGCGGGTGATTAATGCCCATGGAAAATGTGTCGATGGGCGGGCTCAACCCATGTTGAGTCACCGCACCCTGATCGAGCGTGAGCCACCAAATCCCGCCGAGCGTCCTCGAATCGATGCACCCTTCGCTACCGGTGTGCGTGCCATCGATAGCTTACTTCGCTGCGGGCAAGGCCAGAGGCTAGGCGTCTTTGCTGGTGCCGGTGTCGGCAAAAGCGTCCTTCTTGGCATGCTGAGCCGCTACACGCAAGCGGACGTAAATGTAATCGCGCTCGTCGGCGAACGCGGGCGTGAACTAAACGACTTTATCCAACGCGACTTAGGACCCGAGGGTCTCGCCAGGAGCATTATCGTTTGCTCCACCAGCAACGAACCCGCAATATCTCGGGTTCAAGCCGCACATACTGCAACCGCAATCGCCGAGCATTTTCGCGATCGCGGCAAAGAAGTAATGCTCTTGGTCGACTCGGTGACAAGGTACGCCACGGCGCTGCGTGAGATTGGGCTGGCGTCGGGCGAACCACCCGCCACTCGCGGGTTTCCGCCATCGGTGTTCGCGACGCTGCCGAAGCTCGTTGAGCGAGCCGGACGTAACCGGCACGGAAGTATCACCGCCTTCTACTCCGTGCTGGTGGAAGGTGACGATCCCAGCGACCCGGTTGCTGATACGATGCGTGGCTTGCTCGATGGTCACCTTTGGTTGTCGCGGTCGCTCGCTTCGAGCGGCCACTATCCGGCAATCGATGTGCTGGAGAGTATCAGTCGACTGATGCCCGACATCACGCCCCCAGACGCGCTCGCCGCAGCGATGACGATTCGAAAACTCATGGCCGTCTATCGTGAGAATGAGGACCTAATTTCTGTCGGCGCGTATCGCAAAGGGAGCAACCGAACGATCGACGCATCGATTGAAATGCGAGAGGCTATCGCAGCGGTATTGCAACAATCGCCTGAAGAACGTTGCACACTCGAACAAAGCACCGCGATGCTGCTCGCCCTCGGGGGACGCTGCCAAGCGTATCTCGCCGGTTCTTCGCCGCAGCCGGCGAGTGTACCTACCGATTCAGCCGCCTAACTCTATCCACCCATCTTCACGGTCGCATGTCAACATACCGATCCAACCTGACTTCGCTGCATAAGCTACGTACCGCCGTGCGCGACACGCAGAGAGAGCGGGTTGCTGACGCGATTCGCGCCGACGCCGCCCTAGGCGAGCAAACGATGAACGTGCGGACGGAAATCGATGCCGCGAAGGCCCACCACCGCGCGATGCGAACGGGGAACTTCAACGTTGCCCAACTGCTAGAACTCGAGCGCTACGAACTGTTCCTAAACGCCCAAGTGTCCTCCATCGAGAAGCAGCGTGTGGTCGTGGCTAGCGAGATTGAGCGGCGTCGTGCCGAATTGGCCGCAGCAGAACAACAGGTGCGTGTGATTGAGAAACTTGATGAGCGGCGACGGCGTGATTTCGAGCAACAGCAGAGCCGTCGCGAGCAAATGAGGCTCGACGAGGTTGCTACGCAACAGTACCTCCGTAAGGTCGATTTCGCAGGGACCAAAAAGACCGCTTCTCGACCGTAGCAAACAGTGGTGCACCGCGATGCGAATGTTTATTGGACTGATTGGCTACCTATCGACGGCAACGATGATTGCGTTGGCTGTGGGTTTGGGCTACCTCTGGCAAACACGGATGCTCAGTAACGAAAAGATGTTTCGCATGGTTGCGATGTTGCATGACATCGATCTGGACGCCATTGCCGCCGAGGAGCAAGTCAGCGAGAACGACATTCCCCCTGAAGAGGTATCGCTCGACGATATTGCCCTAATTCGTGAAGTGAAGCTACGCGATCACGAAGTAAAGATGAACGCCCTGGTTGTTGGTACACAAGAGTTCGAGCGTAGCTTTCGTGACATCAATGAAGGGCGACAACGTTTCGACGATATGGCTCAGGAACTCGAAAAGCGACTGAGTCAACAGAAGGAACTGGCGTCGAAAGAGAATCTGGCGGCAGTGGTCAGCAACCTGCAATCGATCAAGCCGGCCGAGGCCAAAGAACTGCTGTTGATGTTCTTGGACGAACCAGGTGGTGAACGCGACGTGATCGTACTCATGAAGGAAATGCAGCCAAGCAGACTGCAGGGCATACTGCAGCAGTTCAAGACCGCCGACGACCTGAAGCAGTTCCACAAGCTTAATCAGTTGATGCTTGACGGCTACCCAGAAGGCCCGGAGTTGGACGCCATGCTTGAGCGCGTCCGCGTGCTGGACGACGACTCCTAATTTACACGAGCTAGCTGATTCCAAGCCATTGGGTAATACCATGCCAACACCTGCTATTCATCCACCACTACCGCTGGTGCGTTCCACCGCATTGCCTGCTGCCCGTGAGGTAAGCCCTCCTGCGGGATTTTCTGAGGCACTGCAACAACTGGTGGCGGGACACTCTGCTGCGCAAGATCGCTTACGCCCCAACGACAGGCCGGCGCATCTGGATCCTGCAGCCAAGCCGCGTGCAGACGACCAGCAACGGCGACAGGACGAGCGAGACGACATTGATGGCGAATCAGCGCAACGCCCACTCGAACCAGCTTCACGCACTGCACCCAAATCAGAAGAAGAGCAAACACAAGACGTCGCTGCCGACAGCCTTGAGTTGTCGACGGAGGTCGCCGGACAAACTTCGCCAACCGATGAGAATCCGGTGTTGACAGTTGAGCTTGGGGCAACGGGAGCCACATTGCCGGCTGAACCTGCCGAAGGCGTTGCTCCGATGGGTCAGGTTGACCCCGGGAATGGTACGCACGGCGCATCATTGCAAGATTCCATGGATACTATCGCACCCCCGATGCCACCAGCACGAACAGAGTCGTCGAAGGGCGAAAGTGATGTGAGAGCCGATGAGTTGGCACTCGACGAATCCCACTTGCAAGTGGACGCCGCCACCAAGTTCGAGCAATCTTCGCCTGCAACGGGAGCAGCGACCGCGTCAAACTCCGGAATTGCGGCCACCACAGCATCGACCGCAAGGGTTCAAGATAGTGAGAGCGAATCCAATGAGTTGCTAGACACCGACCGACCGTTGCCGCACAAGACGGATAACGCTCGGTCATCGACTGCTGCTTCAATCGCGACAACTGTCGATTCGGCAGCTACCACAAGCAGCACCAAGCACGGCGTACAAATCGAAACCGTACCAACGGAGACGCCGCAAGAATCGTTGCCTGCGCTATTGGATACCGGCAATCCAAGTACCGACGCCGACTCGGAATCGACTGCGGATGCCAGTAACCAAGGACTACGCGACAAATCGTCACAAAGCTCATCGAACTTCCAATCACTACTGGAGCGTTCGACCGTTTCTGGCACTCGCGCTGCCGAACAGCCCGAGCATCTCAATACGAACTCGGGTCGAGTCGATACTTCGCGTTTCATCAACCGAGTTGCTCGCGCATTCGACACCGCAGACCAGCGCGGCGGCATCGTTCACCTTCGACTAAGCCCTCCGGAGCTTGGTGCGATGAAGATCGAACTCAACGTCCAGCAAGGTGGTCTAACCGCTACGCTCGAGACGGAAACAGTTGCTGCCAAGAATGTACTATTGGACAACCTGCCTGCTCTACGTGAGCGACTAGCGGCACAAGACATTCGCGTGGACAAGTTTGAAGTCGATGTGCGTCAACACGATTCTAATGGCCAACCCGACTGGCAGGCACAGCAGGACCAACGAGAAGCAAGACAGCGAAGTATGCCAACTGCTATCCGCCGTACAGCATCATCGACCCACCCGTCAAACGACACGATCGCCAGCACCCACCACGGCGACACCAATCACGATGGCCAGTTTAGTGCTATCGCCTAAAGTGACGATCACGCCAATCCACTTCAAGGAAGTCCCATGAGTCAAATCTCCGTCACCGGTAATACGCCAAGTCGTGATTCAGCGTTTGGAGCTGCCAACTCGCTGAATGACTTGAATCTCGACTCATTTCTGAACCTGATGATCGCGGAATTGCAGAATCAGGATCCGTTGAATCCATTGGAAAACGATCAGCTACTCGCGCAAATCAGCCAGATTCGCGAAGTGGGTGCCACCGAACGCCTGACGCAGACACTCGATTCGGTACTGCTTGGCCAAAACATTGCGAGTGCTACCAATCTAATTGGTGCCGAGGTCGTCGCGCTGACCGAGGATGGCCAACGCGTAAGTGGTAACGTGCAGCGCGTGACCATCGACGGTGGTCAGCCGAAGCTAGACTTGGCGGTTGGCCCGGTTGCGGTTGCCGGAGACTCCGAAGGCAACATCGAGGATGGCCAATACGTCTACGAAGTGGTGTGGGATGGGCCCGAGGGGGCGAACTTTAGCTTCGATGTTTCTGTCGACACCGATAGTCTGGCAAACTTCAGCGGTGCAATTCAAGTAACAAACTTGCCGGACACCACGGGCGAGAAACGCGTCTATCGTACCGACCGTTCCGGCACAGGCGAGAGAAAACTGGTAGGAACCATTGCCAATGGCAAGACGTCGACATTTACCGACTACAAGTCGGCAGGCGAACGTGGTGCCACTCTTGATATTCAGCCGCAGAAACTGGGGGTCGCCCGACGTGTGACGGTGACGCTCAACAACGTTGCCCAAATCGAACCGCCCACTGAGTAACCCCCCGCTGCCGATCCACTCCGCTCGAACCACCTATTAAGAACAGGAAACTACCATGGGGCTCCAATCTGCACTCACCACGGCACTCACCGGCCTGCAAGCAGCCGAAACCACCATCGATGTGGTGGGCAACAACGTCGCCAACAGTAGTACCGTCGGATTCAAGGAATCGGAAGCGGTTTTCGCCACTCAATTCCTGCAGACGATCAGCATCGGCGGTGCGCCCAACGCGAACCAAGGCGGAACGAACCCACGTCAAATTGGATTGGGCGTGAAGGTTGCTGCAATTAACCCGAATTTCTCCCAAGGAACCATCGAGATTAGTTCGAATCCGCTAGATGTGGCGATTCAGGGCGACGGATTTCTCATTGTCCAAAGCGGCACGGGACGGCTCTACACCCGCAACGGCCAGTTGCAACTCAACGCGACTAACGAGCTAGTGACATCCACGGGCCAGCGGGTTTTGGGCTACGGCGTAACCGACGACTACGAGCTGGCCACCGATCAGTTCGTGCCTCTATCGATCCCATTGGGACAAGAACGAGTGGCGCAAGCTACCGAGAATGCGTTCTTCACGGGCGTGCTTAACCCAGCGGTGCAGGCAGGCACGCAACCAGAAATCGTCGAATCCGTCGTGTTGGGCACTGCCGACGTGGAAGCGCCCGACGACACCAACTTCGACATCAGCGATGTATTACCTAGCGTTACGCCATCAACCGCCACGGCTGCATCATCTGGTTCAGGATCGGGCCAAGTCGGTGCCTTGAACTACCGCATTGTCTTTGCGGATGCCAACGGGCTGGAGAGCAACTTCTCCACCGACGTCGCCGTGACGGGTGATGGTACGACGATCGACCTTTCCAACATTCCGCAAGCCAACGGCGATTGGACAAACCGCATCATCTATCGTTCGGACGTTGCTGAGACGGGCTACTACCAAGTAGCCACCCTCAACGCAACTGATACCACGTTTTCGGATACCGTGGTAGACGGCGCACTGGTGGCCAACCCAACGTTGAACGAGGACGTCATCGAACCGGGCTCTTACCGATACTACGTCACCTACTACAACAGCGCGATTGGTGAAGAGACACGGCCGACCGCCGAAATCGGACCCGTTGGCGTTACAGAAACTGGTGGAGGACGCATACGGCTGGACTTTTCCGACCTCCCCGCTCCTGCGGACACGCAATTCGATCAGATGCGGATCTATCGATCGAATGCCAGTGGCGCCGATCACCGATTGGTCGATACGATTCCGGCACCGGGGACCGGAACCTTTCAGGATTCATATATCGACACACTAAGTAACGACGCCCTGGCGACCAACGCGGAAATTAATCTTAATGGTCCCCCCCCACTTCTTACGAGCCGCCTGGTTGACCTCTTGGTGCGGCAAGGCGATGTCTACACATCGCCATTTGAAGAGGGTCGATTGTCGTTTGAAGCCGAGAAGGACGGAGTGTCACTGGAAACCAAGTTTTTGGATATTGATTCAACCACCCAACTTGGCGAGTTGATGAGCTTCATGGAGGACGCAATGGGGCTGAGTCAGCAGTCGGGCATTAGCGGAACCAATCCATTCCCCAATCCCAACGCGGGTGTGGAAATCACCGCCGATGGGCGTCTGAAGATTACAAGCAACTTCGGTGAGGAGAACGCGATTGATGTGCCGCTTACGGCGCTCAAACTCGTTCCCACAGGGGGGATTAGCAACCAAACCGTGGCGCTAAATTTTGGGTCTACACAAACGGGTGATGGGCCGGGTACGTCGACCGAGTTCATTGTATACGATAGCCTCGGACTTCCCCTGAGCGTACGGGTTACCACGGTACTCGAAGAAAAAGATGCCAATAGCACGACCTACCGTTGGTACGCCACGAGCGCCGAAAATGAGCCTGCTGCCGGCTTGTCGACGGTGATTGGGGACGGCGTGTTGGTGTTCGACCAAAACGGTGACCTCGACGAGAATACGTCCGCACGCGTAAGCGTTTCGCGGAACGCGACGGCCTCGGAATCGCCACTTGAGATCGAGCTCGACTTCTCATCGGTCAAGTCGCTCGGCGAGGTAGATGCCCTCGGGAACAACATCAGCTCGCTGAATGTCTCCAGCCAGGATGGCTTCCCACCCGGTGTACTTACCGATTTTATCATCTCCGAAGATGGATTGATCCAAGGCCAGTTTTCCAACGGCACCCAGCGAACCGTCGGCCAGCTAGTGATGGCACGGTTTGCCAATAACAGCGGTCTCCGGCAAGTGGGCGATAGCATGTTTTCCGTTGGCGTGAACTCGGGCGAACCAGTATTCGGGAGGCCTGGCGAGACAGGCATTGGCACGCTGACAGCCGGCGCAGTGGAACTCTCGAATACGGACATCGGCCAAAACCTAATCGAACTGATCTTGGCCTCAACACAATACCGTGGCGGCGCCCGGGTGATCAGTGCTTCCCAGGAACTACTTGACGAGTTGCTCGCGTTAAGGAGATAGCGGTTAGCCGCCTGCTACCGACCGCCACGACATGAAAGAAACGATGAAACCTGGCCGAAGTTCACTCGATGCCACCAACCCGTAAACCATGAGCTACGGTATTCCAGACGTGCTCTGCCGGCGCGAGGCCGGCTGTGCAGGCTGTGACGAATTTGCGAGACGTACCAATGATCACCTTAAGCAGGCTCGGTGGCGAACCGTTCGTATTGAACGCCGAACTTATCAAGTACGTCGAAGCGCTACCTGATACCTTCATTACGCTCACTACGGGCGAGCGAATCGTAGTGACCGAAACGCCCGAAGAGGTGGTTCACCGCACGATGGAGTACCATCAACATAAACACCTGGTACCAACGATGGCTATCGCCCGTTAGCCGGTCGTACGACCAGACTCACCGTTATCGTAGTTTCACGCGTCCATGGACATAGCATCCGTTATAGGAGTGATTGTCGCACTCGCATTGATCGCCGGGGCCATCATCATTGGTGGGGGCTCGTTCGGAGCGTTCTTCAACGCGCCTAGCGTGATGGTGGTCTTTGGGGGGGCAATTGCCGCTGCGCTCATTTGTTTTCCACTGCCCAATTTCTTAAGCATCTTCAGCGTGGTCATGAAGGTGTTTTTCTGGAAAGTGGAACCCATTAGCGAAGTCATCAAGACGATCGTTGGACTGGCAGAAGTCGCGCGACGTGATGGTTTGCTGGCCCTCGAAAGCAGGCTAGCCGAGGTCGAAAACCCGTTCATCACCTTGGGCGTGCAAATGGCGGTCGATGGAACGCGTCCGGAAGTAATGGAAGATATCTTACGGACCGAGTTGGATGCGGTTGCTACTAGGCACCGAGATGGAAAGGCGCTGTTTGATTGCATGGGCCGGTTTGCCCCAGCGTTCGGCATGATCGGCACGCTCATGGGCTTGGTCATCATGCTCGGCGACATGAGTGACCCATCGAAAATTGGCGCAGGCATGGCGGTCGCTCTGCTAACAACCATGTACGGTGCGATTGCATCGAACGTGATGTTCCTGCCATTTGCCGAGAAGCTTGGGTTCACCAACCGACAAGAACTCTTGATGATGGAGATTGTGATTCGCGGCATCATGGCGATCCAATCGGGCGAGAACCCAAGAATCATCGAGCAAAAGCTCAATACTTTTGTGCCACCCAAATCACGGACCAGCGAAGAAGCTGCGTAACCATGAGTGGTCCGGCTTCAAGATTTGGCATTCAATGATGCGATATCCTACAGCGCCAGGCAACGGAAACTAGGCTCGCGAAACCTTGAAATCACTCACTACGAGGCAAGGCATGACGCCTTGCCAACACTGAAAGCATCCCGTGGCCATTGAAGAAGAACCTGATCCTGGGATCCCAGAGTGGGTCGTGACGTTTGGCGATATGATGTCGCTGCTACTCACGTTCTTCATCATGCTGGTTTCCATGAGCGAGTTGAAAGAAGAGGAACGCTTTCAGGCCATGCTGGAGTCGATGCGCCGCCAATTCGGACACGACACAGCGATGGCCGCCGTGATGCCTGGGGACTCGCAAGCCAATTCGAGCATGTCGTACATTGCGCCAAGCCAATCACGGTCGCTCCGCAAAAACTTGCAGGATGGCGGCAACGACGTCCAAGCGGTGACCGGGGAACACAACCGCGTGCAGACCATACGCCAGGGTCGCAACTCGACCACCGGCGGAGTCATCTATTTCGATGAGCTTTCGTCCGAGCTTACCGATGCGGCGAAGGCAGCACTCTTGGAAATTGCGAAACAAGTGGCAGGTAAGCCGCAAAAGCTGGAAATCCGAGGCCATACGTCGCTGCGCCCTATCGATCCCGCCAACGGAATTCGCAATCATTGGGATCTTGGATTCGCCAGGTGTTACAACACCATGGAGTTTCTTATCCGGCAAGGCATCGATCCACATAGGATAAGGTTAGGCTCAGCGGGTGCGTACGAACCACTCGATATGGGACTCGACCCCGAAGAACGCAAACGCAATGCAAGGGTTGAAGTGTTGATGTGGGACGAAAGGGTTTTGGCCCCCTCCGAAGAGTGACATCTTGTCGCCCGGATCGACGCTGGACGACCATTTCTGACCTATCCTTGTGCAGAAGCCGCAGGCATCAGCGGCTGGGGCGGCAGAGCTTTCGACAACAATTAGGCGGCAAATGCACCATGGCTGACGATCCAACTCCTACAACTGAGAGCAGCAACCGCGGCATCGGGCTCGTCGGGCTTCTGAAGGCGGTCGCCTTCATCTCGGTCGTCGTTCTTGTAGAAGTCGTAGCGGCTTCCATGCTCGTACCAAACGCTCACGACGCTGAATCGACTGCACGCCAGCTAGCAGCGGCCGAGCAGGGCGAATACGCAGACGACATCGCCCCCACCGCGAACTTGGCTGACGACTCGTCGCCACAGGCAGGCAAGGAAACGCTCGAAGTCGATCTCGGCCGTTTCAATGTCACGCGGTACAACCCAGAGAACGATTCGACACTAGTGGTCGACTTTGAGCTGTTCGGCGTTGTGCTAGCAGATGAGCAAACCGACTTCGACACACAGTTCGAGAAAAACAAGGTTAGGCTGCGGGAGCAAGTCATCATGACACTCGGGGGTGCCGACTCCGCTGACCTGACCGACGCCGAGTTGGGGTTGCTGAAACGGCGGATATTGGAGAAAACCAATCGTGCTCTCGGTAAGCCGTTAGTGCAGGAGGTACTGTTCAGCAAGTTCAACTTCGTGGAACGGTAAGGCTCGAACAGGTCGCTAGCATGCGACGACTTGCGTTTCCGGGAAGGGAATCCCATGGCTGAAGAAAAATTGGGACAAGACGAAATCGAACAACTGCTGGCCGAGGCGCAGCAGGCGAGTGGCGCCTCGCCTCTCCCTGCGTCGGAGGCGGACGAAGAGTCTCCCAAAAGTTCTACTCTCGACCAGAAGGAGCTGGACGCCATCGTCGCAGGTGCAGCTGCCAATCCGCCGCCATCGGCGACTCCCTCGGCATCCAAACCAACCACTGCAAACGCAGCTGATTGCGACGCGGTCTCGCAGAACGATATCGAATTGTTGCTCAACCAAGCCGAGGCAGCCATTGCGTCGATCGAAGCGCCGGTGGAGCTACCGCCAGGCGTGAAGCCTTTTCAGCTTGACGATTTCGGGGGAACGCCTGCTAGCACGGAGTCGGCCACGCTAGAGATGGTCCGCGACGTACAGCTTGATTTGAAGATCGAACTAGGCCGTACGCACATGCATCTGGAAGACGTCCTCCGGTTGCGGCAAGGCGCGGTGGTACCGCTCGACAAGCTGGCAGGCGACCCAGTTGACCTGTATGTGAATGGCCGGATGATCGCCCGCGGCGAGGTCTTAGTGCTAAATGACAACTTCTGCGTGCGAGTTACCGAGCTTATCATCGGGGATAGTGCTTGCGCGTAGTGGGCGGTAGAGCGGGTGCGCGACAATCGGACTGGCCCATCTGGCCCCGAGTTTCTATAAGTTGCGTGCGGGCGTCACCACGGTAGTACGGCGGTCGTACCCAGCGGTCGAACGGCCCTACGCTCGTTTGCCTATTCCCATGGCGAATCACTTACTAGCTTGGACGGACTCGTCAATGCGCAGCCCTCTTTACGCCACCATACTTGCCGTCCTGCTCGGTATCGCAAGTGCCGACGGCGATACCATCGAGCCAATAGGCGTCCAGGGACCTTCGTCACGGGGCAGCGTGCGCGAGCCCTCCGCGTATCAAACGAGGGACCAATCAACAGAGACGCCAACCCCCAGCGAACATGGTCGTCGGCTCAACATTAGTGGCAAGGCTCCGGCCCGTGCGGATGCCTCTCGTCCGGCGGCCGACCGAGGCACAGCGATGCTCACTAGCTGGGCCGAGAGTTCGGGCGTCACCGCTCTGGCTGCCCTGGCGTTTGTGGTCGGACTCTTCATGCTGCTTGCCTGGGCCACGAAACGCAGCTTGCCGAGAAGCTCGCAAATGTTGCCTGCCGAGGCAGTCCGCATCCTGGGCCGCGTGCCACTCGGGTCGCGGCAGTTCGGACATTTGCTGCAGCTCGGCAATAAACTTGTTCTGGTTTCGATTAACCCGACGGGCGTCAAGAAACTGGCGGAGATCGAAGACCCCCAGGAGGTCGCGCGGCTCGTGACGATGTGCGGGAAGACCTCGTCGAAGGGGAGCCAAAAAGAGTTCGACGAGATCTTCGGCCAGTTCGCAAAGGATAAGCCTGAGTCGGGATTTCTCGGTAGCGAAGCCTCCCTGTTCAGCCGGTCGCACGACGCAGATTCGACGGAAGGGGGCCGATATGCCTAGGAACTTGCGACAATGGACGACTACTTGCGCCATGCTGGCAGTCGTAACGATGGCGTCCGCGGCAACGGGACAAGAATCGGCGATCGGATCAACACTCATCGAACAGGTTGGTGGGCCGAGCGACTGGACCAAACCGGAGCGACTGACATCGACGTTGCAAGTGATGTTGATGCTCACGGTGATGAGCCTCGCACCTGCAATCCTAATGATGACCACCAGCTTCGTACGGATTGTGGTCGTACTGGGCCTACTCCGTCAGGCGTTGGGTACTCAGCAATTGCCTCCTAGCCAAGTCATCACGACGATTGCGCTGTTTGTCACTCTACTACTGATGATGCCCGTTTGGAATGCAAGTTATGAAGAAGGAATCCAACCTTATACCGATGGTGAACTTAGCCTCGACGAGGCGTTTACTCGTAGCGTAGCACCCATTCGCAAATTCATGGCACAGCAGATCGAGCGTACCGACAACCACGGCGACGTTGAGTTGTTCCTTAGCTACATGCCCGGCGAAATCGATCCCGCTACGGGTGAATTACCCGACAATTATGCCTACTACGACGTTCAACCCGACGAACGTTCTGTGCCGCTGCAGGCACTGCTGCCGGCATTCATGCTCAGCGAGCTCAAGACAGCATTCCTTATTGGATTCCAGATCTATCTTCCGTTTGTCATTCTCGACGTCGTGGTTGCCAGCGTAACGATTTCGATGGGAATGCTTATGCTGCCGCCGGTGCTGATATCACTCCCTTTCAAATTGCTGCTGTTCGTGCTGGTCGACGGGTGGCGACTCGTAGTGGAGATGCTACTCGAAAGCTTTCAACCGTACATTTAGCCAGCTCTTCCGCACAATCCAGCCTTTCTCGCCCCGATGAACCCACAAGACGCCGTCGATCTCAGCCGCGAAGCGATGGTGATCGCCTTACTGATCGCTGCGCCCGTACTCGTTGCCGGCATGCTGGTGGGACTACTTATCGGCCTGATACAGGCGCTTACGCAAATCCAGGAGCAAACCGTGGCGTTCGTACCTAAGCTTGCCGCCATGATTCTCGTCATGGCATGGACGCTGCCATGGCTGCTCAACCGGTTGATCGAATACAGCCAGCAATTGTTTAGCGAGATTCCGCTCTACTTGTGAGCGATCCGCCGTTGCATCAAGGTGTCCCCCATGGAATGGCTCGAAGCGATTCTGCTGACGAAAGTAGCAGTATTTGCGCTAGTTCTCGCCCGTATTGGATCGCTGCTAGCCACGGCGCCGCTGCTAAAGCTCGAAACAGTTCCGGTCACCGTGCGGGCGCTACTGGCCGTCACGCTTTCGATGCTGGTGATGCCTCTGTACGCGCACCTCAGCTATACCAGTCCATGGAACCTGCTGGCGTTTGGTAGTTTGTTGGTCAACGAAGTCTTGATCGGACTATTACTGGGCCTTGGTATGCAAGTTCTGTTTTCTGGCGTGCAGGTTGCAGGACAAATCGTTGCCCATTTGAGCGGTATGTCGCTTGCCGAAATCTCTAGCCCGTCGTTCGATGGAGGGACGTCCGTATTTACAGAAATCTTCCACTACGTGACGCTGGCGGTGTTTGTGGCACTCGGCGGGCATCGCATGGTGATGGCGGCGCTCCTCGATACTTTCCAGTGGGCACCCCCTGGCCACGCTATGTTTGGCGAATCGTTTGCCCAAGTGATGGTGAGCATCCTTCAACAGAGCTTCCAGCTCGGCATCCGTGCCGCTGCGCCGATTATGATTGCCTTGTTGCTCTCGACGTTACTGCTGGGGCTCGTTAGTCGCACGCTGCCGCAAATCAACGTGCTGGCAGTCGGATTCGGCCTCAACTCGATGCTCACCATTGGTGCGATCTTGGTCTCCGTTGGCGGCGTCGCCTGGACATTTCAAACGCCGCTCGCTGATGTCCTTGACCGCCTCCAAGAGGCAGTCATACCTATCGAGGCCGACCCACTGGAGCCAGTAGCCAAGAACCGCTAGCCCCGATGCCCGAACAATCTGGTGAAAAGAGCTTCGACGCAACTCCGCATCGCAGGCAACAAGCCCGCGAGAAAGGTCAAGTTGCGTACAGTCAGGACCTAGGCTCCGCAGCGCTGCTGCTGGTTGCCGCCGGCCTGCTGTGGGGTATGGGTTCGAGAGTCGTTGATTCGGCAGTCAATCTGCTGCACCGCAACTTGGGTGAGGTGAGCGACCTTACTGGCGACGGGGGCCTGCTGGTGGGCGAGGTGCAGAATGTACTCCAGGGCATTGGGTTCGCTATGCTGCCCATCTTGATGCTCTTGGTGCTCGCGGCCGCGGCGGGCAGCATCTTTCAGATTGGTTTCCTGTTTGTGCCCCAACGGCTCGTTCCTGATTTCAGTCGCCTCAGCCCACTGGCGGGAGTGAAACGAATTGTCTCGATGCAAGGGTTCGCCCGCCTTGGATTCGGCCTGTTAAAGGTAGGCGTTGTCACGGCCGTGGCGGGCGTCGCCATCTGGTTGCGTCGCGATGAAATCATGCTGGCCGGGGCTCTCGATGTCGGTAAGATCGCGGCGTTGCTGGTCGAGGTTACCGTCGCCACGCTACTTTGGGTTGGACTAGCACTCATGCTGCTTGCACTTTTCGACTTCGCCTTCCAAAAGTGGAAGCATGAACAAGATCTCCGCATGACCCATCAAGAAGTCAAAGAAGAAATGAAGAACATGCAGGGCGATCCGCACGTGGCTGCCCGGCGCAAGCAGGTTCAACGACAAATGGTCATGAACCGCATGTCGGGAGCCGTGCCGCAGGCCGACGTAGTCGTTACCAACCCTACGGAACTCGCCATTGCCATCAAGTACGACCACGGCGCGATGGCTGCACCCGTGGTGGTGGCCAAAGGCGCCGGTGTGCTCGCTCAACGCATTCGCCGGCTGGCGCTGGAGAATAACATCCCGATCGTTGAGCGTAAACCACTCGCCCAACTTCTTTATAAAGAAGTCGAAGTGAACCACCCCGTTCCCGATAACAGCTACGCAGCGGTGGCCGAGGTGCTCGCATACGTGTACCAGCTCAAGGGGCGCAAGGTACCTGACAGGCGCAACCGGGCTGCGTAGCCGACCAGGATCGCCAAGGCTGACGATACGCGACCGAAGAGCGAATCGAGGTTCTACTCCACTGGCGGAGCAAATCGTATGCGTTCGATCAGCTTGTATCGCTGGCCATCCTTAATATAGCCCGATACTGCCGTGATGGCTTGAATAACGTACTCGTAGTCGAGGTCGTAGTCGCATTCGAGTTCCACTTCGCGGTCGCTGGCGGTGCCAGGCCCCCCCCCGTCGTTCACCAAGCCAATAATGTAGCCGCGGAGTTTGTCGAACGCGGAGCTGCTCCCACCGTCATCGAACGACCTGTCCCCAAGCTGCAGGCTCGACAGCCGACCTTCGTCACCCGCCGTCATACGGAGTGTTAGCGTCGGCGACTCGTCGGGCGGACGACTCTGTTGCGTCGCAGGGGGAGGCATGCGGATGTTGAAGTCCCCCTCCGGCAGCACGATCTTGAATGTCATAATAAAGAAGACTAACAGCTGGAACACAATGTCGATCATCGGCGTCATTTGCAGCGCCGTATCGTCTTCGCGGAGGTTCTTGCGAATCTTCATTGTGGAACTTGCCGGGTGTTTGGGGTGCTAGCCGCTGCCGTTATTCTTCCGTTCGCAGTTGCACATCGTCCTGTTGACCGCGGAGGGCGAATGTTTCAAACTCGGCCTCCTGGGCCGCCTCGATCATTTCCTGCACCTTGCCAGTACGGGCATTCTTATCAGCACGAACGATCACGGTTACGTCCGAAAGTCGCACGTCTTCTCCAGCGGCACGGATAATCTGAGCTTCCCTCTTCAGGGCAATTCGCAGCTCCTCAATGGATAGCAGATCTGCCCCGCCGGCGTTCAGAATAATGCCTTCGTCTTCGGTCATCTGCAGCGTGATCGGCTTTTCGTAGGCCACCTCCGGCGGCTTTGCCAACTCGCTGAGCGGCAGGTTCACCCGTTGGTCTTGCTCCACTTCAGAGAAGTTGATGAGCACCATGAAGAACGCAATCAACTGAAAAACCATGTCGATCATCGGGGTCATGTCCCCTTCGGCCATCGGTTTACGTTTGGCTTTGATTCGCATGGTACGCTCGCTGGGGTGTCTGGTAGGCGGAGGTGCGATTGCCCTAGGCCGATTTCTTGCCGGCTGTTTGGAAGCGGCTCATCAGTCCTTCGCTCACAATGCCTACTTCGAGTACCAGGCGATCGATGCGGTTGCGCAGAATGTTGTAGGCCGCGATTGCGGGAATTGCCACCGCCAAGCCGACAAGCGTCGTAAACAGGGCGGTCGAGATGCCCTCAGCCAATTCCGAAGGCTTGGGTGCGCCAGTGGCCGTCGCGATGACATTGAACGAGGCAATCATTCCCTGCACCGTACCTAGCAGCCCAATCATCGGACTGATGGACCCAATAAGCGCCATGTAGCTCAGGCGATGTTCGAGCTTCATGGTCTCATCTTCGCCAACTTCCTGCATGGCCTCAATGGCTTGATCGTAGCCCTTCGATACCTTACCCAAGCCTGCAGATAGCACCTTGCCGAGAAACGATTCGTCGGCACTCGCCAGTTCGTACGCTTCCTGGAATTGCTTGGCGTTCAGGTGCGCCTCGAAACCCTCGATCAACTCCGTTGGCAACACGTTCTCGCGACGTGCCTGGAGAAGATTCATCACAAACAGCGCGACGAGCGTAAACGAGAGAGCCAGAAAGATCAAACTGTAACCCAGGCCAAGCGACTTGTAGGCCCAGGTCAGGTA
Organism: Lacipirellulaceae bacterium; assembly: GCA_963753855.1. Taxonomy (GTDB): domain Bacteria; phylum Planctomycetota; class Planctomycetia; order Pirellulales; family Lacipirellulaceae; genus Aeoliella. Next base: position 236,746 of record CAVWDV010000002.1, read on the forward strand.
GTTCATCTTCTTGGGAACCGTCGTGGTCGGCGTGGCTGCGGGGGCCGGGGCGGCGCCGACATTGTCAGCGACCGCAGCGCCCTCGTCCTGGGCGACCGCCGGCGCGGTCGATGCGATGCACCAGCCTAGGGTGATCGCCAGCGCCAGGCAGCCAAAAACCGACCGGGTGAGTGAGCCTACTCCCGCCAAAGCAATTCTCTGCATCGAACGTTTCCTCCACGCCAATAGGGAGTAATAATTAGGTTTCGTTGTTAGTGGGCCGCCACGCAATTGCGAGTGTTATCTCAGGAGTCTTAGTCTAACCACCCGTCCTGCCGCTGGCAAAACCCTTGTTGTGGCAGCCACCTACTGGTCCAAACGTTGGGCCCAGCGACTGGCCGGATATTGCTCCAACAGCGTCTGCCGGGCACGCCGAGCTTCGCCCTCCTGGCCTACCGACTCCCAAAGCGGCACTAACTTTGCCAAGGCCTCGGCATGCTGCTCGGCCACCCGGCCGTAGAGTAGGTCGGTATGCAAGTAGGCATAGAGCGCATTCTTCGGTTGCCCCGACTGCTCGTAGCACGCACCCAATGCGTTGTACGCCTGCGCCAAGAGTTCGGCATTTTCTGGATCGGCGTCGCGGATTACCTGTTCCACGGATTGCAGACCCGCCGCCACGTTGCCCGTGGCTGCCGTAGCGACTGCTTTCCCGAGCTGGGCCGCCAGCCGCTGTGCTTTGCCGCCCGGGCTATCGTCTTCGATCTTCAATGCCGCGTCGAATTGAGCCAGCGCGTTGTCGTATTCTTCTTGGGCGAGCAGGGCCTGGCCCACGAGTACGGCGGCCCGCATTTTGTACTCGGGCCACGGTGCCTTTCCGAGTAATTGGTACTTCGACTGAGCGGCGTTGTAGTTTCCCATGTTCGCCAGCAAATCTCCCAGCAATTCGGTCGCCTCAAGAAAATGGTAGTTGTTGGGATAGCTAGTTACGAAACTGTTGAGTTCGGTACCCGCCTCGCGAATCGACTTTGGATCCACTAGCGACAATTTAGCTTTGGCGTAGGCCTTGTAAAATTCGACTTCTTGCTTGATGAAGTCGCCCCGAATATTGCGAACATTAATCGCCTCAAGGCGATTAAGGGCTGCCTCGTAGCCGCCGTTGGTGGCATTCAGCCGACCCTGCGTCAACTCGGCAGGCTCGCCGCGGAAAATAATGCTGCGTATCTCGGTTACAGGCACATCGGTGGTTTCACTCCTCTGTTCAATGGTGACCGCAATCGGCGACATCTTCACCACCTCGCCCGATTCCGAACCGCGCGTTGTCCGGATGCGATCGGTCGATTGCCCCAGCGTCGTCAAAGAGCAACCACAACTAATGGCGACACCAAGTGCCAGCGAACGGTAATTGACGCAACCAGACATACTTCGTCCTCAAGAAACAGCAACTGAAAAAGAATACATATCGACGTTGGCCGTTCTTACCTTACATCGTTGATCCGCGTTTCCGAGGCCCTGGAAATGGCTACCCATCATTGCCTACTAATTCATCCAAGCCTGTGGGGCGGTTCCCTTCGGCGACCTGGATCTCCTTCATTAGGTTGTCGAAATCGTCCCGCCGAGGAGTATTTATAAAGTCGGGGTAGATTTCGACCATCGACTTCACAACGGAGCGCGCCTTGTCAAGCAATTTCGACTTCTCCGCTCCACTCGCGTTCTTTGCCTTCAGATAACTGACGCGGGCGATATTTAGCCAGCATTCGTAAAACAGGTCCTTATAGCGATCACGCATCTCAGGCTTGGAGCGAGCGACTGATGCCGCCACTTTGCCCAGGTAGTTCCATCCCCAGACAACGTGCTTTCCTTTCTCGTTCATCGGTCCGCTACCGGCGATCGCCTCGTTCAGCTTGTCGGTATCTTCGGCGGCTCCCCACTCCTGCAGCGTGTAGGCCGCCGACTTTTGCCCAGCGATCATCATTTCATTGTCCGCCAGGACATCTTCGAATATCGCCAGTGCGGCGGCAAATTTGCCAGCGCGGCGAAGGGTTTGTCCATACTGCAGTTTCAACGCGAGCGTACGATTGGGATCGCTACCGTCCAATCCTTCTTCCAGCATCGCCTGGAAGGCATCGCTAGCTCGACTGTAGTAGGTGGTGCGAATGTCGGCTGCTGCCGGGTCGTCTTCCAACGCCTCGGCTAGACGGAAGTAGGTCTGGGCAATCCACTGCCGAACTACGGGATCGCTCGACCCGCGCTCATTCAGTTTGTCGAGAAATGCTACGAATGCCTCGCTCACGCGTTTTGACTCGTCTAGCTTGCCAGCAACCCGTAAGTCACTGATCTGCTGCTGTAACTGCACGCCGAGGCCCAAGTAGACCCGCGTTAACTTGTCTTCATCGTTGCCGCCGGCCACTTTTTCTAGTTCTTGCATGGTGGCGACCGCCTTATCCGACTGCGGTGGCGTTACCGAGACGTAAGCCCGCAGGGCAGCCTTATACGCTTCCATTCCGTACGCCTGCCGCGAAGCGATAGGATTACTCGTCTTAGAAAGGGCAATCGCACCTAACTGAGGGTCTTCCAACAACTTGATCGCCTCGCCGTACTGCCCCTGGTCAAGTCGCGCTTGTGCCAGGTAAAGCGACGCTGCCACCAGCGTATCGCGCACCGCCGCGTTAGCCGCCAGTCCATCAAAACTGCTCTCTAGCAATGCAATGGCTTGCGATCGCATTGCTTCCCTATCAACGGACGTATCCTTCTCCACCGCCGCTCGCAGCTGTGCCTCCCACATAGCGTTAGCGATTCGAGCGCGAAAAGTCGGTTGCTCGTCAGTTGCCAGTTGTTCCACAAGATCGAGCGCGACGTCGAACTCTTTGTCGCGGATGGAGAAGTTCAGCAGCACTCCAAATGCAGTGTCTGCCAGCGCCGTAGAACTCCAGCGACGCGTGATGAAGCTTGCTAGGTCCTTGAGCTTTTGCGCCTCCGCAACCCCTGGGTTTTTGCCCCCCTCGCTAAGCGACTGCTGGTAGAGCTTTTCGTAGGAGATTAGCGCCACCTGTGCTGCCCCGGATGCGGTAGGATCTTCCGGATAACGCCGGGCCAGGAACGTCGCAAGTACTGCTGAACGGTAAAACTGCTCGTCCTGCCACAAGAGCCAGCTGGTGAGCCAGCGACTTTCGTTTCGTTGGCTCACCGTAGTATCGTCGTCAACCAGCGTCTGCACCGTCTCCAAATAGTAGATTGCGTCCGCAAAGCCTGTTTCGGCTTGCTGTTCGAGCATTGCCACGCCATCAGGATTGTTTTGCTCTGCGGCCGGGAGCGTTTGACGAGCGGCGTTCATCGAATTGATGGCGTCCTTGGCTGCCTGCAAGGCGTCGTCGAACGTGTTCACGTCGCGCCGCTCGGGCTCGGTGTTGGCGCCCGCGAAATCGGTTGCCAGGATCTGCCGAGCCGCACTCTGAAACTTGCCTGGTCGCTGGGCGACGCCGCGGTAATGCTCGCGTGCTTCGGTCGTCAATTTCCGCTTTTCCCCATCTTTCGTGCCCGCTGCGGACGCCTTTTGACGCTTCGCTTCGGCTACTTGGAAGGCCAGCATCAGCCAATCAGGTTGCCGAGGCTCATTGCCGCGGGCCGAATCAAGCCAAGCAGCGTGCTTGGTAAGGACCGTATCAACCTGCCCTTCGGCGAGCAGAATCTCGGCCTGGAGGGCAATCGCCTTGGTTACGAGCGATCGCACCGAAGGATTCTCACCACCTTGGATGATGATATCCTCAAAGCAGCCCGATGCCTCTTTTAGCCTACCCAAGTCCATGTAGCACTCGCCCTGGTAAACGCGCGCATAAAACCCGACCAAGAAGGTGCCGTACTTGTCGTACAACTCCTGAAATTCTTTAGCGGCGTCTTCGTTGAGCTTGGTGAACGGCGGATCCTGCTCGTCGAAGGTGCCTGCCTGTTGATGCAAAGTAAGCGACCGCAACACGCGGACTTGCGACAATCGAGCCCGCATATCACGGCGCCGATCGATCTGATCGCTTTGTGTTTTTGGATCGAGCACCTTAGGGAATCCTGCAAGCTGCTTTTCCAGCGACTGCTCTACATCCGTTAGCAGTTGCCTTGCATCTACCAATTGTTGGCGGGCTGCGGACCGCGTTTGAATTGCGTCGGCGGCAGTGCCTGGTTTTTGCTCGAGCAGAGTGAGTGAGCGGGTTGCCATCTCGGTGAGCAGCATCGCCAGTTGCTGCAGGGCCTTGGCTGTGAGCGGGCTGTTGGGATTGGCCTTGGCGTACTGATTAAGTTCACTTCGGACCTCCGCTGCCAGTCGCTCTCGCTCAGATGCACTCGGTGTCTCCCGCCACTTGGCGATTAGTGTCACACCTCGCTCGTACGGAATCCGTTGTTTGAACGCATCTGTGGCCAGTCGATCGGCGTCCGCAGTGTCTAAGAAGTCGATCGCCAAGTCGTACATGCCGCGATTGCGCATGGCGTCAAGAAACGCCGCCGTGTCGTCCGCCGCGCGTGCAAATGGCCCAGGTATTACTACCAGCGCAAAGAACAACCAATACCAAGAGCGATTGAACATCCCTCTCCTTGGGAGGCGATGGAGTAACGATTGCGGCCGTGGCTAACGGCTGGTCGCGGATCAAGTGGTCCAAAGGCCGCGCGAGGCTGCCGCGGCTTCGCCCCACATCATAGCTCACCTGAGTGGACAGATTCCACCCGCCAGCGGGTGGAATCTGCGAAGGTCTTGGCAGACTTTGGCGATTGTGCAGATGCGCGAACGCCCACTTCAAATGGTACGCAGACTGGAGGCTAGAGTATTGCCGCCTAGCGGAAAGAATCGTTAAAGGGGCTCAAGGATCCACAGCGTCTGGCACGCGCCGTTGATCTCGTCGTCCGGCTCAATAGATGGATCTATGGATAGAATAGAAAGGGCGCCGCAGTTCTCAATCGTGTACATCGCGTAGGCCGATCACTCAACGGTGTCTTCGGGAAGTTCATCAATCAGTTGATGCAACCGGTCGGCAAATGCTAAGGGCACGGTGGGAGAATACTTCAAAAAATCATCCAACAGCGGATCGGCCGGCATGCCAAAGCGTCGACCATTGCCCTCGCCATCCGCGACCGCGCCGCCAGAAGAAAGGGGGCCACCCGCCGATCGTGGGTCGTCGCCTCCCAGCGGACTAACCAGCGAATCGACATCGAACCGCAACCTGCCGAACGGGGTCTTGTTGTTGGGTTCCGTGAACATACGTTGACCGCTACGCGACCGGTGAGATTCTCCATCCATCTCGTCGGCTCCTAAAATGGCAAGCGTGACCCCAGCGCACACAGGCACAGCGGATCATCGAAAGCCTAATTTTGCTATGGTCCCCTGACATTCAATCACCCCAACTGGCCATCGGGGCTTCATGGAGGATACACGCCATGCACCACCCAAAAATGCGGTGGCACGTTGCATGCACCCTACGAAGTGGTTCGCACTACAAAACCACTTGCGATACTTCTGAACTTTTTGCCTGATCGTCCTTCAACGCTTGGCCTCGGCAAGGTAATACTGGCGAAGTCTTTGGCGGGCGCGGCTAACGCGCGAGAGTACCGTGCCGAGCGGTATTCCCAGGCTGTCGGCCGCTTCTTGGTGGGTCAAATCGCCAACGACCACCAGCAGCAGCGATTCGCGGAGGTCGTGTGGCAATTGCTGTAAGGCGTGTTGCATCTCGTCGGTAAACTCCGAGGCCAATGGATCCACGCCATCCACCGCTACCTCGATCCCATGCTCCCCCGCAGGGTACGGTATGCGCGCCTTACGGCGCCAACCGTCAATCACACGGCGGCGTAAGATCGAGGCGAGCCACGCACGATGGCTTCGTCCGCAATCAAATCGATCGCGGCTTCTCCAGGCACTGCGCAGCGTCTCCTGCACCACGTCCTCGGCATCGTGAGGGTTGCCTACCATGCGGTAAGCGAGCCGATACAAAGCCTCAGCGTGGTCCGAAACCATACCGTGAAAGTCGGTCCGCGTCAGTGCCACCGTTGCCTCTCCTCTCAGCCTGTTCCGTGCTGAATGTGGAGTTGTTCCTCGCGCAATATAACACGAGTTGTCTCTGTCCACGAGCTTTTTCGTTGCCAGGGCGTTGGGTTATTCCCACCGCCCCAGTTTTCTTTAAATGTTCGACGTTCCTGCTGTTTCTTGTCGCAAGTCTTTGCGTCATCTAGAATTAAGGCAGCGGCCGGTAGGGCGCCGGCCAGCAGACCCACTCGTACGTTACACCCGAGCGGCCGATGCGGCGGCTCGCCTCGATCGTTGCGAATCCGATACCCCTCGATACTTATGCCACTTCGTTTCCAATCTCGCCAATCTCCACCGCGACGGGCGAAGATGCGTGGCGCTGGGCTCCGGCTGTTGTCGCTCGCCATGGGCCTAGGACTTGTGGCGATGCTAATGCAGATTGCTCAGTCGCCCGGCACCATCGAGAAGCTAGGCCAGTTGTTCGGCAACGCCGCCCAAGACACCGAACCCGTCACGCCGCAACACCTGAATGGTCCCTTGCCAGCGGTCGATCTGGGGCTCCTCGAGACGATTGAGGACAACACCACGTTCCGCGACGAGGAGTCGGAAGCTTGGTTCCACCTGCTCCAGGTTGTCGGTCGTACTGACTCGCGGCAACTCAAGTCCGCATCGTTGGGCGAGATCGCTTACGCCCAACTACTCAACCAACCTAAGTTCTACCGTGGCCAAGTGGTTCGCATTGACGGCAACGCTAGGCGGGTGGAAGCCATAACGCCCGCCGCCAACAATGCCGGCGTCGACCAGTTGTTCCGCATCATCATCCAGCCTGGCCGCGACCTCTTGCGGCCCTATACGCTGTACTGCGTCGATTTGCCAGCCGATTGGACGGTCGGCGAACAGCCCCCCAACGACGGACGACTGACGGCCGAGGGACTATTCTTCAAGAACTGGGTTTACAACAACGACCTCGGGGTGGACCTCAGCCCCGTGTTCGTTAGTCGGTCGTTCTCGCCCATTGCCGTCGCGGACACCCTGGTCGATCGCACGCCGGCGCTCCCCGCTTGGCAAGTGATCGGCATTGCCGCCATCGCCGCGGGAGTGGTGGTCGCGTGGATTGCTTTCCGACGCACCAATGTCCCGCGGCCGATCGTCCCTACAAACGAAATCGCCGAGGAGTTGCGAGGATTGAAAATCGGCCAAGGGAACGACGGGCCATGAATGCAGGCAATCAGCCGATACCGCGATGGGCCGGACGAACGCTGGTCATGCGGTCCGCCTGGGTGATGTGGCGTGGTGCCGCGTTTGCCTTCGTTTTTGGTGTTTTCGGACCACAGGTTTGCTTGGTTGCTGCGGTCGAGACGACACCACTTACCGAATCGCTTGCCCTCGACTACTGGGACGAAAGCCGGTTTGCCACGTTCGCCGACGGAGTGCCGCTGACTGTCGACGAGCGACTGGAGGCCGAACGGCTCGTGGCTCGGTTGGTGAGTTTCGACCGCCGCGTGTTCCTCGCCTCTCCCGCCAAGCCAATCACCAGCGAGCAATTGCTCGAGACTCCCGCCGCGTATCGAGGCAAACTGGTGCGAATGCAAGGCTCGACGAGCCACGTCGCGTCGCCCAGCCACCAGCGCGCCCGTCCCCACGAGCCACTACCAGCGTTCACCGTCTCGCTGCGCGATGCAACGGGCGAAGTGGAGGTGATTGCCGCGGAGGTACCTCGGTTGTGGCGCAACACGCAGGCCACCAACCAGCCGGTTGCCGTCGACGGCGTCTTTCTTAAGGTCGTCGGCGACGACCAAAACGACGGCGATATGCGGCGACCGCTCATCGCGGCGCCGCGACTTGCATGGTATCCGCAGGCGTGGAATCCTCCCGCGGTGACCTATGGCATGAGTGTGCTCGGTATCCTGAGGGTAGATGTTGCGCTACTGGATCGGGTTCATCATCGCCAGCCGCTGGGGCGGGACGAAACCAGCGCATTCTACCAACTGCTCGCCGGCATGCGCGGAACCACCGGCGATCAGCTCATCCACTGGGCCGAGCGTCAATTGCCACGGCATGTCGATACCTGGCAACAGACGATGGATGCCGATGACGCATCGCAGCGGTCGCTCGCTCGTGAAGTGCTCCGGCTGGCCGACGACCAGCAATACTCGGTGGCCCCGTACTTTAATTTGCCCGACACCCAGGTAGGCGACCTGGCGGTATTCGATGGTGTCGTGCGTCGGGCGATTCGAGTGGAAGTTGCCGACGACTTGGACGCCACCGCTGCGGGAATCGATCACTACTACGAACTCGCGCTGTTTACCGACGATTCGCAAAACAACCCTCTTATTTTTGCCCTCCTCGACCTCCCCCCCGAGTTCCCTCAGGGCGACAACATTCGCACACCGGCGCACGTGGCCGGCTTCTTTTTCAAGAGTTGGCGATACACGAGCCGGCAAGTCGATGGCACGGGTGGCGAGCGGCTGCGTATTGCCCCCCTGTTTGTCGGCCGATCGCCGCTACGAATCGTCCCCCCGCCCGACGAGCCTTTTTGGGGGTGGATTGCGGGGCTCGGGTTTGTGGGGCTCGTCGCGGTACTGTGGATTGCTGCGTGGCGGCGATCGAGCGCCGACCGGGCCTTTGCCAAAAGCACCCTGGCCCGCATGAAGGGTCCAAGCGATCCCATTGACGTCGACCTCAACCTCTCACCCCCCGATTCCGAGTAGCGTTGCTGGAGTCCTCGGATAGAATGAGGGCAAAACGCCACCGTGCATTCGCTCTGGGAAGCCGTCGCGCCATAGGTTCGACGGGGCTTGGTGGTCCCTTTGTACGTTCCGCCAGTGAACCCGCATGTCGCCACAACCGCCTAAACCACGCTACTCGGACGACCCCACGCATAGTTATGGGCTGCTCGCGCCGCGATTTTGGCATGGCATGGGGCTCGGCACCTGGCTCAAGCTACTTGCCACACGGCAATGCCGGCTAACCCCCCGCTCAATGCTTACCGCAGCTACCATCACGCCGACCGCCGCGTTCAATTCGCTGGCTGCCGTAGTGCAAAACGCTCGGTATGGCAGGCAAATTCACCGCCAAGTGCTTGCCGAGCCGCCGCTGTTTGTACTCGGCCACTGGCGGAGCGGAACCACCCTGCTGCACGAACTCCTCATTCGCGACCCGGAGCACACCTTTCCGAACACATTCGAGTGCCTGCTACCGAACCACCATCTGGTGACACAAAAATGGATGGCACCGCTCACCTCGTGGCTGCTGCCCAAGAAGCGGCCGATGGACAACATGCCCACCGGGTGGGACAAGCCACAAGAGGAGGAGTTCGCCCTCTGCAACTTGGGCCTGCCGTCGCCCTATTTGTGTTGGGCCTTTCCGCATAATGGCCCGGTACACTCGGAGTACCTCGACCTCCGCGCCGTTCCCAAACGAGCCCGCCGCCGCTGGCAAGCATTGCTCAAGCTGTTCGTCAAATCGCTCGCCGTCTCACGCAACCGCCGCATCGTGCTCAAGAGCCCTCCGCACACCGCTCGCGTACGTTGGCTGCTCGATATCTTTCCCAACGCCAAGTTCGTGCATATCTCTCGCGACCCACTCCGCTTGTTCCCCAGTACCGTACGGCTATGGAAGTCACTCGCCGACGTGCAAGGCCTGCAACCCGATTTGCCCGAGTACGACTGGCTTGAGGAGGAAGTGCTCAGCAACTTGGTTGTCATGTACCGGGCCTATCAGGAAGAGCGCGAGCTCGTACCCGAGGGGAACTTGTGCGAAATTCGCTACGAGGATTTAGTGGCCGACCCCAAAGCACAGATGTCTCGCATCTACGACGAACTGAGTTTGGGCGACTTCGCCCGCGTCGAGCCTGGCGTCGACCGATATCTGGAAGAGACGGCGGACTACAAAACCAACCGCTTCCAACTGCCACCCGAAATCGAAGCGAAGGTCCGCGACCGGTGGAACCTCTACTTCGATCTGTTCAACTACGCGGAGCTAGGCAGTGGGCAGCAGCGGTAAGTAGCTCCCGAGCCGCCCCCAGCAACACCGCGACGGTCGCGGCTCCGATTAGCTTTCTTTGGCGACAATATCGACAGTTCCCAATAAACGATTCGCTGTCGATTTACTCCTCCACCTCCCGGTTGTCGCAACACGCTATCCGAGAACGACTTCCGGCGTGGCACGGCGTTCCTGTACACCGAATAGATCGACAAACAAAGCAACAGGTGTCGATTTATACGAAATGACCAATGACCAATGACCAATGACCAATGACTAATGTTTCAATGTTCAAGCTTCAATGTGCAAGTCTCAAACGAGCGTCCAGCGACCAAAGAATCTCCCTCTCAGCCCATCGCCCACAGCCGATAGCCGACAGCTCACCGCCTCTACTCCCCCACCACCGCGTGCATCCATTAGACCCCAGCGGGCGGCCCACTTTCGAGCGAAAAATGAGGAGGCGCGAGGGGGGCATTGCCGGTTGAGCGCCCTCCGCCAACCGGTGTCGCCTAGCTGTAGGCTGCAGTATCGCTAGCGGCCGCGGTGGCGCTGCCCAGCTCCGTCAATGCGTTGCGCGCGGGCCATCTATTTGGTGAGGCGCAGTTGGGGAAGATCCTGTTGACTGGTTCGTTCCACTTCTGCGGGGGCGATGCCTTCGGTGCCGTCGTACACCTGCCGGTCGGCGAGTTGTCCCAGCTCGTTCCACCAACGCCACTCGCCAACATAGCGGCCTTCCTCGTAGCTTCCGTAGATCGCCTTTTGGCCGTTCTCGAACCACCAGACCCAGTATCCGGTGTATCCATCGTTCTCGAATTCTCCCTCGGCAGAGATCTGGCCATTAGGATGCCAGAACCGGAAGTGGCCAACCCGCTTGTTGTACTCATATTGTCCTTCGGACTGAAGCTGTCCGTTCTCGTACCAGGCTTTCGCAAGCCCATGGCGCAATGGTTCGCCATCTTGATCGTAGGTGGCGAACTCGCTCTCCCAAAACTTATCGGGAGTTGCCAGTACGGTCTTGGGTGCGAGGAACATTTCTTCGGTCTTCTTTTGCCGCTTGGCGCGCGTGAAGTAGTCGACGTTGGATGCAATGCGGCGGCCATCAAGATAGGTGGCAACGCGTTCGAGTTCGCCGGTCGTCGAGTTCGCCTGCAGCACTTCTCCAGTGGGTACCCCTTGCTCGTACTGTGCCTGGCGGAGCACGTTGCCATTCGGCAGCCAAGTGACGGCCATGCCGTGGCGAACGCCGTTGGCGATGCTGATTTGGCTACACTTGCGTTGCTCCATATCGAGCATCAGCCAGTCGCCATCCATCTTGTCGTCCTTGAACGTCACGTTCGACGTAAAGGGCGCCTTAAAATGATTGAACGGTGCCTGACGAAGGATTGCCGAATCTTTTCGATCCAGAATTCGAGTCCAACTGCCGACTCGCTTGCCCATGCTGTACTGCCCATCGGCGATCAGTAGTCCAGTGGGGTCCCACATCTTCCACTGACCGTTGTTGACATAGTTGCCATCGGAGTCGACGGTAACCTCGCGCTCGATCCTCACGTCCCCATTGGGGTATCGCTCACGAAATATCTCTACTCTTCCAGAATTTTTTATCGGTTGGATCGATGCCTCAATACTGTTCGCCGAGTCGCTGACGGTGTGGCCCAACTCTCCCAAGTTGGTAAGGACGGAAAAGTCTTCCGCCGAGTCCGCAAACGCCATGCTCGATGCCGAAAAAGCTACCAGCGTTAAGACCAGCCTTGTGCCATTCCATAGCGATGTTCTTGGAAACGTCATCCTTGAGTTCCTCGTATTGAAGGGTTGGGTGGCGCGATTTCGAGCAGACGTCTGTACGCCCGCGATGTTCAGGCTCGCCGCGATCGAAGGTCGTTCGGCGAGCAGCAACGCTGCGCTGGAGCGATTCGCGAGGTCCAAGTCATGGGCCCCATGTTTTAACCGATCGGATCCTTGCCTAAGGAACCTACGGATAATTCGTTGTGCGTGGTGTGTTCGTTAGGTCCGTAATATATGTCCTGCTCAGAAAAGCCGACCCATCTACCCCATTTTATCGCTAGCATACTGGCGAATGCTGTTGCGGTTCGACCGGAGTGCGGCACGAAGCAAGAAGCGCAAGAGAAGATCGGAGGCCGTTTACGCCTGGTCGGCCGCCGCCTGGTCGACGGAGTCGTTTTGGCGGAGTCGTGCGGCAACTTCGGCAAGCCAATCGTCGGTCGGCATGCCGTAAGGACGAAACTTTTCTGCCTCGCCGGTTTCGTCGTTGTACAGGAGTGCCCGATGGGCGCGAGCTGGCTAGCAGCGGGCGTATCGAGCAGGTTACTGCTATCAGCAGCCGACATCTGGAAGGCCACACGCCTCTCAAACTCGCGCATCGCTAGGCGGTCGAACAGGCGAGTAACGGCGTTGTAGCCATCGCACCAGACGAGCGCGTGGATCCCCCATGACGGGCCATTTTTTAGAATTTCCGCCAACCGCTTGTCTGTGGCAATCGGCTTGGCGCTGTCCATCGAAAAGCTGAAGTCGTCCTCGCTCTTACGCAGGTCACGGAATCGCGACGCGTTGAAGATAACAACGTAGATGGGAGGGGCGGACTCGTCTCCTTCGTCCTCACGACGCGCCAGCTCGGCAGCCAGTCGTTCCATTGCGGCAGGCACGTCCCGCTTGGAAACGAGCTGCGCTCTTGGGCCGATAGCACCGACGATCGTTTGCCATACGCCTTCCCCTTCGCCGATGTCGCCCGGCCGAGTACCGTCGAGCACGACGAAGGACGCGTCCGGCGAGCCCGCGGCGAGCGAAACGACGGCCGTCGCTAGCAAGCCGAACGCGGCAACCGGCTGCTGGCCCACCACGATGAGATTGCTTCCGCCGTGACGCGCAAACGTGACCGAGGTGGGCGGCTTGATTGCTACGGCGGCGCCAAGCCAGGCGATGGCGGCAGATGGCTTCCGCTGGGCAGAATTGGGCATTCCGTTCGCGGCTAGCGCTGTCATCAATTCGCGGTTCTCTTGCGGATCGGCTGGAGCGTTGCCTTCGAAGACAATCGGTTCGCGCTCGGCGATACCCCGCTGCTCTCGAAGCTGGTTGATTTTTGCCAAGTAGCCAGCCCGCTCGCGATCGGGCAACCAAACTACCTGGAAGGGCTGGTTGGCCGAGACCAAGCCATTTTGATCGTTGTAAATCGCCTCGCCCGGGCGGCTGAGAAACCGTGCTGCCTGATTGCGCTCGTCGCTGAGAATCAGGTGCGCGTCCGCCTCGCTGCATTGCAGGGCGACGCGAATGGCCATCTGCCCGAGCGTACTTCGGGCGAGCGAGTACGCACCCGAGAGTGTTTGTGAGCCGAGCAGCACGTGCATACCAAAGGCACGACCCTGCCGCACCAGGCGGTCGAGTAGCAGCCCTGCCTCCTGAGCCAGTTTGTCGTCCTCCACAAACAACTCTTGGAACTCGTCGACCACCAGCAACAGACGCGGCATCGGTTCGTTGGGATGATCGGCTCGGTAGTCGCCAAGGCTTTGCACACCCGCGGTGCGGAACTTCTCGCCGCGGCGACGGAGTTCTTCATCGAGGCGTTCCAGCACGCTGAGGCCGAATTCTCGTTCGCTTTCGATCGCAATGACGCGGGCATGCGGTAGATTGTGCGTAGCGTACGACTTGAATTCGACCCCCTTTTTGAAGTCGACCAGATAGAACTCCAACTCATCGGGGCTAAAGTGCAACGCTCCGCTGGTTACCAGCGCGTGCAAGAACGTCGACTTGCCTGATCCGGTCTTGCCAGCAACTAACAAGTGCTGAGCGGTGCCCTTGCCAAGACGCACGTACTGCAATCGGTTGGCGCCTGCACGGCCAATTGGGATGGCGAGTTCGCGGTCGCATGTTTCCGTCCATTGGCAGTCGGCGTCGGGCACCACAACTTCAAAGGGCACTTCGACACGAATTGAGTCCTTTGCCTCCTTGCCCGCCTGTTTCATGAGTCGCACCAGCGCTTCGCTCACAATCGGCTCAGCGAGCCGGAGCGGCATGTGCTCGAAGGCCGGGTACCGCCAGACGAAGCGTTGTCGCGCGGCGTCCCAGTCCAGATGAACGGACACCGCCAGCAGGTCTTCAAGGGCAAAGTCGTTGGGCAGGCGTTGCTTCCTATCGTGCGAAAGCACCACGTAAATACCGCACCGTGGTCCGCCCGTTACCAGGCTCAACAAGCGGCGGGCGGCAGCGTCGGAGAAACCATAGGGAAAGTTGGCAATTGCCAGCACTTGAAAAGGTTCCGCCACTTCACCGGCTTGTGCATTGTATTCGTGGATCGACTCGTACTCGTTCCGCAGGTACTTCTGCAGAATAGTTTCCATGTGCTCCGTAAGACGGGTGAGTTGCTCGTCGATGTCGCGCGATTCCGACCAGATACGGCCATTGATCAGACCCTCGTCGTAATCGGCCAGGTGCATGAACGACGAGAAATTCTCGCCCAGGCTCACTGGGTCGCAAATGGTGAAACGCACCTTGCCAGGTGGCATGGCAGTGAGAAACCGGACCATGATCGTTTGCAGCAGATCGATCGCACGACGACGTGCTTCCCCGTCGGCGGTGATCACCAACGATGGCTGTTCGCGCAGCGTCACAAGGGTGGGCACTTCCATTTCGCAATTGGCCGGCCGCAAATCGGGATCGGCCGCGAGGGCATGTTTCACCTTGGCGAGATCGATCGTCGCGGAGCCAAACTGAATCGCTTCAGCGGGCTCCAATGGTTTGGGCCACCGCTCGTAGTCGGTAGAATTCCAATCGGGAAACAATCGAGCGCATGCAACTCGCATCGCCTCGAAGGCGGCTTCTACTTCTTCAAGATCTCTGAACCAGTTCTCGCGAAGGGTCTGCCGCTGGGCCAATTGCAGCTTAGTTGCCGCCGATAGAGCTTCCCGTTTAGTGCTTTCGACCTCGTGAATTTGGTTCTGATGCTTGGCGGTAAGGGCCGTCATCAGACTCCGATGGGCGTTTTCTTCCTGCGTGGTAGCCGTCTGATGCTCGGCACGCATCTGGGTGAGCCGCGCGGGAAACGTGTCGTTCGCATCGGCGAGTGTACGTTCTTTCCAGCACACGATGTTGTCTAGCGCAGTGGACGCCTGCAATTCTGCATCGGCCAGATCGCGATCACGGGTGGCAATGAGTTGCTCCGCCTCGCGGCGGCTTTGGTCGCGAGCCACGATCGATGCTAGCTCAATCTGCCCTTTGGCGGCCGCCAGATCGTCGATCACTTCTTTGTACGTAGCCGCGGCCCGAGTGGTCATTCGCTTGTGCATCAGCCAGCCGCCGACTCCGCCGATGATCGCGGTGCCGGCGAGGCTGCCCCCAAGCCAGATGGCGACGTTCGGCCATCCCACGGCAAATCCGAGTGCCACCAACAGCACCAGCCAGATTGCTAGCAATACGACGAATGGAACGGCGTCCTCAAACAACCGCAACGCCCGATCGCTCTTGATTGCCCACACGCGATCTCGTGCAGTCGCCAGCCGCTCGGCAATCACTGCTATTGCTTCCGCGGTGTTGGCCGGCTTGGTAGAGTTTGCCTCGTTGGTGGACGGCGTGTCGGTTCGATCGGCAAAACTTGGCTTCCAGAGTCGCCGCATCCGCAGCATCTCTACCGCATCGATGTCCAATTGGTCGGCTTCCTTCCGGAAACTGGCAAGCTCTTGTTGGACCGCCTCGAGTGCTTCGCGGGGATTGTTTCTTGCGGCGTCGAATACGGCAAGCGCCTGCCAGATTGCTTGCTTCTTGCCTTCCTTGGCATCGCGTACGGTCGATTCGTACCGTTGTTCGGCCTCGTCGCGGATACGCCGGTATTCGGTCTGCGTGGCGCTGCGCTGCTCTTCGTAAGTGGTATTGAGCGCGTTGATGCGGGCCCGATGGCCCTGTTGCTGTTCGTTTTTGGCGTGCTCGTACTGGTTGTCGCACGTGGCGTGCTGCTGATGGTAGGTCGCATTTGCATTGGCAATCGCCGTCTCATGCTCGCGGACCATTCGCTCCTCAGCGAATTGCCGCTCGTTAGCAACCTGCTGCAAGTCTCGCATCAGTTCAAGTTGGCGACGGGTGGAAAGCAAGGCGGAAGACCGGTGGTCCGTGTAGGTGAGGGGTTTAAGCGACGACAAGCTATGCCTCATTAGCTGAGTGCATCTATTGTTCGCAGTCACGCTGCGCTTCGCTCAATAGCAGGTCCATGCGGCCGATCGCGTTCAATGCTGTCTTGACCACAGGTAGCATCGGTTCGAGATGTTGCTCCTGAAAGGCGCGGCTCACCTCGTCGTTCCAATCGATTGCGGCCTCCGACCACGCCAGCTCTAGGTGCTCCAGCGCACGACGAATACGGATGGCGCCAGATTCCAAGTCGCAAGTCTTCATCGTTTTGTTCGCCTCCAATTATTCGCTATCGGCAGATTTGTCGCGCGATTCGCTTGCTGCCTCCTTAGCCGTGTCCCCCGGCGTCTCCTGCTCAGCTTCGCCCATCACGGCGATGTCCAGCCGTGGCACGACCGAGGGCGATCCTAGCGCGTGATACTCGTCGATGCGGGCGAGGATACGACTCAAGACGGCGATTGCCTGTACGGTGTCCACTTCACCGCAAGTCTTGAGCTGCGAGATGCGGCCTTCGTACTCAAATAACTCGTGGCGAACTTCGCGACACCAGTTCTTCAACCGCTCGGCCTTCTGCTCGTAGTAGCCCAGCCGCGCCTGCGCCTTTTTCACCGCGGCCCGCTGCTCGGTACAACTGGGGCGTTCATCGCCAACCGGGAACATCAAGCACCGCTGCAGTTCTTTCTTCGCTTGTTCGACTTCGTCCCATGCTAAGCGAACCTGGTTTTTCCAAAATCGGGGTCGATCATGCTCGAGCCAGTCGAGCGTGCGCCGGCACTCTGCGCCAATTTCCGTCAGTCCTTCGTCCACCTGGTGAGCGAAGTTGGCCAGTGCCGCTTTGACGGATTCGATGGCGTCGGTGTTGTGAACGTAGGCGGGACCAGGCATCAGTTTACCGTCAAGGGGGCGGAGGCTTTTCTTCCAGTCAGGTTGCCACCGTGGATAATTGCCTACTCGCCTCGATGAAAGGATCGAGCCACTCGGCGAGCAGTCATCGGAAGCTCGTCGTAGGCAGCGGCAGCAACACCAAGCAACACCAGACCAAGTTCCGCCTGGCGCCGATCGCGGTCCAGCCCATCCAGTGCTGCTCAACGCTGCGACAGGTAATCTTCAATCCGCTCCGCTTTGCGGATCAGGAACGGGGCATGCTCGTTAGTGGCTTCCATGGTGCGGGCGATCGCCTTGATGTGCTGTTCGAAGTCTTCGACGAATTTCTTGTGTTCCTGGTCGCGCCGAGTAGCGCTCAGCCCGTGAAGCTGCCCCGATAGTGCCGTGAGGCCCGCTTCAAGTTCGGCATTGAACTTCTGGAGATTTGCAGCAAATCGGCGTAGTTCGTTCGGATCGACAATGGCTTGGGACATGGCAGGTACTCAGCTTATGGGGAGCAAGTCGCTACGCCCTCAGTATATGCGATTGCGGCAACTCGCACGAGTACATTCGCAATCAACGTGACCATCATGGCAGGTAATGCGTCAAGTAACGTGAGCGGCGAAGGTGCGATTCAACGTCCAACCAACGCCTGCATGTCCAGCCACGACCGATCGTGCCGCTTCGTGGTCGCCACGATTTCTCTGCTACGCCGCCGAGTTTCCCGTCGCCAAATCGCGCGTATGTTTGGCCGTGAGCGCCACCGCCTGACGAATCTGCTGGTGCGTGTGGTCGCTCGTGATGAAGAATCTCAGGCGGGCCGCCTGTTCTTCCACCGCGGGGTGCAGGATAGGTTGCACGTTAATGCCGGACCGGAATAGCCTGTCCGCAAGCCTCAGTGCAGCCGGCGAGCTACCCGTGATTACCGGAATGATAGGCGTGCCACGGCTGGCGCCCGTGTTGAGGCCGGCATCGTTGGCCAAGGCGAGAAACAGCGCCGAATTCTCTTGTAGCCGTTCGACCCGCTGCGGCTGGGTTTCGATCTGCTTGAGCGATGCGAGCGCCGCCGCCGTGTTGGACGGCGAGAGCCCCACGCTATACACAAAGCCGGGCGCCGTGTACTTGAGGTACTCCACAATCTCGCTTCGGGCGGCAATGTATCCACCGCAGCTACCAAGCGATTTGCTCAAGGTGCCCATCCACAGATCGACGCGCGTCGGGTCGAGGTCGTAATGGGCCGCGATTCCTCGCCCACCAGGGCCGATGGTTCCGAGCGAGTGCGCCTCGTCTACCATGAGGTAGGTCTTGAACTCCTCCTTGAGAGCGACAAACTCTGGCAGCGGTGCAATATCGCCGTCCATGCTATAGACCCCCTCAATGACGATCAGCACGCGACGATGCTCGCTACGATATCGAGCCAAGAGCTCGCGGCAGGCCAGTGGATCGTTGTGAGGAAACGCTCGCCGGTGGGCACCCGACAGTTTGCATCCCTGCACAATGCTGTTGTGGGAGAGCGCATCGTGCAGAATCAAGTCGCCTGGGCCAAACAGGTGTCCGATGGTCGTTTCGTTGGTCGCGTGGCCGCCCACCAAGGTAATAGCCGCCTCGACGCCCAGGAACTCGGCGATGGCATTTTCTAATTGTCCGTGCAACGGCTTTTCGCCCGACACAAGGCGACTGGCTGAAACGCTGGTTCCGTACCGCGCCGTGGCGTGCTGAGCTGCGGCGACGACAAGAGGATCGCCCGACATGCCCAGATAGTTGTAGCTACAGAAATTCACTAGTTCGCGACCGTCGATCATCGTGCGGTCGTTCGTCACCCCTTCGTGCACCGTAAAATAGGGGTTTGGCAGACCCTCGGTGCTGGTGAGGGCGAGTGTTTGTTGCAAGTTCAAGTATTCAGGCGACTGAGAAAAGTCGTAATCGCCGGGGACAATCTCTTGCGAACCCGAGGGTTGCAATCCTCCCGAGCCCAACTCGGTTTCAACGGCCCGCACGATGTCGGCAGGTGTTTGCATATCGAGCAGTTTCTCTTCGGCGAATCGACTACCAAAACGATCTTCCAGCTTGGCGACGATTTCCATCCGCTCCAGCGAGTCGAGTCCTACGTCGACCAGGTTCGTGTGGAGCGATAAGTTCCGCGCACGTTCATTGCCGATGGCAGCAACGATCTCCATCACGGCCGACGCCACATCAACCCCGGTAGTTGACGAACGCGAGACCCCACTTTCCGCGGTCGACGCCTCGGCACGATCGACGCTCTTACTGGCGCAGGCAACCACGTTGAGCTGACTCGCACCATATTTTTGCTTGCAGGCATAGCGCTGCAGTTTTCCACTGGAGGTCTTGGGCAGCGAGTTCGGAGCGACCAGCACGACATCAGCCGGTAGCACGTCGTGCACCTCGAACACACGCTGGCGGATGGAACTAGCGAGTTGGGCGGCGCGGTCTCTTTGGCGACGGGCCAATTCCTGCACAACGACTAACTGTTCGCCGCTGTCGCCCGCCACGGCGAACGCCGCCGTATTGGTGCCAACAAGCGTTGCGTCGACGGACCGAGCGGTCTCTTCGATGTCTTGCGGGTAGTAGTTAACGCCGCGGATGATCACAAGGTCTTTGCATCGGCCCATGACGTAGAGTCCGGTCGAGTCAATCAGCCCCAGGTCACCCGTGCGAAGGTACGACTTGGAGTCGCCGGGCAATGAGTTGTCGAACACCTCCGCGGAGAGTTCTGGCCGTCTCCAGTATCCGCCGGCCACGCTGTCGCCGGCAACCCAAATCTCCCCGATTTCGCCGGCCACGCATTCGACCTTTGTCTCAGGATCGACGATCCTCACGTTCTGGTCGAGCAGACCATGTCCACATGCCACGAGCGTCTGCATTTGATCGACGGGGCTCGCCGGATCGGGCTCGATGGCTCGTCCCGCCTGCAACTGGGCGGCGTCAACCGTACGCGTGCGATGCGGCGTACTCCGCTTTCCACCCGCAACGAGCAGCGTCGACTCGGCGAGTCCGTAGCAAGGATAAAAGGCGTCGCGGCGGAAGCCGCTAATGGCAAACTTTTGGGCGAATCGATTGAGCGTTTCGGCGCGTATCGGTTCGGCGCCGTTAAAGGCGAGCGACCAGCGGCTAAGGTCAAGCTTGGCCGCTTGCTCGTCGGTGACGCGTTCCGCGCACAAATCGTAGGCGAAATTTGGCCCGCCACTGACCGTTGCGCCAATGGACGAAATCATTTCCAGCCACCGCAGCGGCTTTTGCAGGAAGTGGGCCGGCGACATCAGTGTGCAGTAAGTACCGGCGAATAGCGGCTCGATGATGCCGCCAATGAGCCCCATATCGTGGTACAGGGGCAGCCAGAAGACGGCAAGGTCGTCGTGCGCCGTTTCGAATCCCTGGCGAATCACCGCGGCATTGGCCAGCAGGTTGCGGTGGCTGAGCATGACCCCTTTCGGGTCCCCCGTCGAACCCGAGGTGTACTGCAAGAAAGCGAGATCGTCGGGCGCTACCATGGGCGGCTTCCAGGCGGCGGCTTCGGCGTCGCCCACCCTGTCGGTTGCCCACCACGAAAGTTGCCGCAGTTCCGCATCGTGATCCAGCATGCCATCGGTTCGTTTCAGGGCATGCTCCGTCGAGAGCACGATGCTCGCCCCCGCGTCGCGGACAACGCGTTCGATGCGATCGGCATTGCGATTGCGTCGCGGCGGGTAGGCCGGCACGGCCACGACCCCGGCGTAGAGACAACCGAAAAATGCCGCTACGAAGTCGAGTCCCGAAGGATACAGCATCAGTGCCCGCGCTCCAGCGAGTCCCGCCTGCTGGAGCCTGGCCGCGATGGCTTGGGCCCGGCGGTCGAGCTCGCCGTAGGTCAGGTGATCGAATTTTTGCTCGCCGTCGACGGCATAGCTGTAAGCGCGAACACTTGGCAGCTCAAGCGCCCGCGTGCGCAGCAGGTCGACCAGGGTGGCCGGCGACAGGTCAATGCTCGAACCGCCGGCACCACCAGCGTGTGGTGATTGGAGATTACGGTTCGCGATCGGCCGACCACTGCCCCAGCTGGGTAGGGATACCCGCGGTGCAATGGCCGAATTAATGGCCTGGGGAAGATTCATAGGAGAACGGGGGCATGAGTGCGGGGAGGACGGATCGATAGGTGGTGATCGACGCCAAGGATGGAACACCTTCTCATGTATCGACCGAGTACCTCTGCATCATGCCCAAGGCAGGCGAACCATCGAGTTCTGGCGGCTTTAGGGGTCAGTACCATCGCGAAAACTACACCGACAACAGCGGTACGTGGCCCCAAAACTCAGTATCCCTTCTGAAATTAACGATAATCCATATGATACCTACAAAAAAACCTTGCCGCTAGCGACGCGTGGGTCGCTGGCGGCAAGGTGGCGGCTTTTGCTGGCTTTATCGCCTGACGCGTCTATCCCGCCGGCTACTGGGTAATCTCGACACCCAGATTCACGCCGTTGCTGAAGATGTCTTCGCCCTCGTTTACGTCCCGGAAGCCCATCACGTTGCCGTCCTCGTACAGCACGTAGTCGATGTGCGTAGAAGCCCGGCGGATATTGTTGACAAAGGTTCCCGTGTAGCCAAGGCGGAGCTTGATGTTGTCCGTTAATCGGTAATTTAGGTTCAGGCGTAGTTCCGCCGCCGGCGAGAACCCGCTGTCGCTACGGCCACGCGAGAACGAGTGGGGCACGATATACAGCGGATGATTGTACCGCGTTGGCGTGGCATCTTCGGCAACCGTACCGGTCTGCTCCCAATCCCGAATGTTGTAGCCGAACATAAATTTGCCTACCGAGTCGAGCGACCAGCGGCCACGGCTGTGTGCCCACTTGTAGCCCACCTGAGGACCAACAATGTTGTTGACAATCGTCTGATTCACAAAGGTGTCGCCGATCGACCAGTTGGCGTTCGTCACTCCCAGGGCATCCATCACGAACTGGTCGTCCAGTTGCAGGAAGCGAGCACCGTAGCTCAACTCAAAGTGGTTATTTTGGTGAGCCACCTTGAAGTGCGAGTTGTCCAGTCGGTGGCCATGCATCAACTCGAAGCCGTTGATCGACAAGGAATTCCGGAGGTTCACCGTACCAAACGAAATGGGAATGACTACCAGATCGCCGTAATCGGGAATCGCCCCAACGAAGTTGGTATCGGGCTCGTTGAACGGGGCCACGGTATCGAAGCCATCGGCACCGTGCTGGCCGTTATCGTTCACGTCGTCGGTAAATCCGTCGCCGTCCAGGGTGCCATCGTCGTTATCGTCGGTACCGAGAATATTGCCATCCGGTCCCGGAGGGCCGTCATCAAGGTCGATGAAGCCCGCGAGGAGCCCCGGATCGGTCCGAAAGGCGACATAGACATCGCCAATCGGCAGCCGGTTCCCGTCTTGGAATCCACCCTGCACACCGCCATCGGACCCAAGCGTGAACGACTGAACTTGGTCTGGTCCGTTGAGCACGCTCATCAGCCAGCCGCGGCCGTTCTCGCCCCAGTAGCCAAATTCGTACCGATCGCCGTTATGGAAAGTGGCCCGCGGAATCGCGCTGGTAATGCTGTTGGGTAGGATCGGCGGATTGATCGGATCGCCGGTCTTGGGATCGAGCGGAATCGCGCTGTAAAGCCGGAACATATGTTGCTCCGTGTAGGGATCGCCGATCTCCGCTCGCTCTCCGGAGGTTGCCCACCAGATCTTGTCGTAGTTGAAGTAAAAGCCGCAAGGCCCGCAACAGCCGCGGCAGTCGAGGTCGAGGTCTACTGGCTCGAAGAACCGAAGGTCATTCGAGCAACCGTAGAACGGGCTGCACGGATCGTCGAGCTGAGCTTGGGCCCATGAACTAGCGCCAAAGGCGAGGAGAATGGCCAAGCACGATTGTTTCATACTGGAGGCAGACATTTGTGTTTACTACCCTTTTGCTGAGGCACGGTAGGCAGGAGCGCGTAGGTACGGCACCCGCCCCGATTTGGAGCTTGTCTGTGTGGGTAGTATCGGAAAGGCCGATCGTAGTAGTTGAGTAACTTTGGTAAGGAGTAGCGAAAAACGCAACTTTCATGTCAGCCGACGTGACGCGGGCGGCAGCGAGAGGTTTCTGCTAGCAGTAGCTCGCTATCGCTCCCCAAGCTCCCCAACTTGGCAAAGCGGGCGGGGAGGGACTCGCATTGAGGAGAACAGGGCATTGAGGAGAACAGGGCATTGAGGAGAACAGGGCATTGAGGAGAACAGGGCATTGAGGAGAACAGGGCATTGAGGAGAACAGGGCATTGAGGAGAACAGGGCATTGAGGAGAACGGGGCATTGAGGAGAACGGGGAAAGCAGGCGCGGGATCGTGTCGAGCGACGCTTCCAGCCGGGGCGGGCCAGTTGGGCACCTTGCTACCACCTCATTCCGGCGCAGTGCGCCTCCTGAAAGCACCTGGAACGGAGGGCCACCGAATTGCCCCCCATGTGCTGGGCAGCGTATACTTAGCGGCGGGAGCCTCGCTCTGCGGTCGCTTTGGCATGGCCCCGTTCTTCCAAGTCCCCTAGTTCACCAGGACACTCGTGATGTCACCTTCAGCTCGTCTTCGACTGCCGATCCGTCAGGCGGTTCGCTTTGTCTTGCCTGTAGTACTCGCGGGAATGTGGTTGCCCGCGAAGCCATCGGCAGCCGAACCAGCGGTTGCCGAACCAGCGGTTGCCGAACCGACCAAACTGGCAGAGTCGAAGGCGTTGGCCACCGACATCCCTGGCGACGAATGGGTGCGGGTAAAGAAAGACGACCGTGGCCGTCCACTGGCTATGCAGGTGGCAATTGTCCGTTACCGCCCGGCGGCGCCCCGAGATGGCGTGGCCCCAGTCGTGGTGGACCTGGTGGGAGCGGTGCACGTTGGCGACGCAGACTACTACGCCGAACTCAACAAGCGCTTCGAGGCCTACGACTCACTGCTTTATGAACTGGTGGCGCCCCAGGGAACTATCATCGAGCCGGGTACCAAGGCGTCGAACCGCCACGCGCTGGGGGCCCTGCAGAATGGCATGAAGAACATGCTGGAGTTGGAGCACCAACTCGAATTGGTGGACTACACCAAGGATAACTTTGTTCACGCCGATATGTCGCCCGACGAGTTCTTCGATAGCATGGACAACCGGGGCGAAAGCTTCGTGCAGATGTATTTTCGCATGGTCGGGCAGTCGATTGCCCAACAGAGCACGATGGCTGCCAATGGCGCCACGCCTGACATCGACATGATGAAAGCCCTGTTTGCCAGGGATCGTGCCCGGCAGCTCAAGATTGCCATGGCGGGGCAACTGGCCGAGATGGAATCGCTGCTCACCGCGTTTGGTGGCGAGGAGGGATCGACCTTGATTACCGAGCGCAACAAAGCGGCCCTCAAGGTACTCCGCGAGCAACTCGACGCCGGGAAGAAAAACGTCGGCATCTTCTACGGCGCAGGGCACCTGGCCGACATGGACGATCGGCTGCAAGAGGAGTTCCAACTCGAGCCTGTCGAGGTCATCTGGCTCAATGCCTGGAATCTCGCAGCCAAGGGAAAAAAGTAGCCCGAGCGAATCGCCAGGACCTTTAGGGCCCCTGGGCGAGTGGCAGGAGCCGCCCTGCCATCGCACTGCTCGTGGCGGTAAGATTGACGGGACTTCGCATTTTAGTTCCCGTTGTTTCTCACCAAACCCCGCCGCAGCGCCATGGATATCCATACCCTCACCCGCGAATTGCACACCAAAAATGGCTCGAAAATCGTCCTCCTGGTGGGTGACGGTCTGGGCGGATTGCCACAACACCCAGGCGGCAAGACGGAGCTAGAAACCGCCGCCACGCCCAACCTCGACAAGCTCGCGAAAGACGGAGTGCTGGGGGGAAGCCTGCCGGTATTCCCAGGCATCAGTCCGGGAAGCGGACCGGGGCACTTAGGCCTGTTTGGCTACGATCCCCTGAAGTATCTCATCGGGCGCGGTGCGCTCGAGGCGACCGGTATCGGCTTCGAACTGCAACCGGGCGACGTCGCCATCCGCGCTAACTTCTGCACGCTCGACGCCGATGGCAACATTAGCGACCGCCGCGCCGGGAGGATTCCCACCGAGCAGAGCGCGCCACTGGCCATCAAGCTTCGCGAGGTCTCGATTCCCGGCATCCAGGTGTTCGTCGAACCGGTGAAGGAGCATCGCTTTGTAATCGTGCTGCGTGGCGAAGGGCTAGAGGACAATGTCGACGATACCGATCCGCAGGCGACCGGAGTTCCGCCACTGATTCCAACAGCCAACGATCCGGGCAGCGAAAGAACTGCCCAGGTGTGCTGCGAGTTTCTCAAGCAGGCAGCCGTATTGCTCAAAGGTCAGCCGCAGGCCAATGGATGCACGCTGCGTGGGATTGCTGCGAAACCATCGCTCCCCAGCTACGAGGAAGTGTATGGGCTGAAGGCGGCCGCCATTGCCGTGTACCCCATGTACAAGGGGCTCGCGCGGTTGGTAGGCATGGACGTGATAGGCGATGCGGCGACGCTCGACGACCAGATGGAAATCCTGAAACAGAACTGGGATAAGTACGACTTCTTCTTCATTCACTTCAAGTACACCGACTCCACCGGCGAGGACGGGGACTTTGAGGCCAAGACGAAGCGGACCGAAGAACTCGATACTTGCGTTCCCAAAATCATGGACCTCGGTCCCGACGTGTTCATTTGCACGGGCGATCACTCCACACCAGCCATGCTTGCCAGCCATAGCTGGCATCCTGTACCCACTCTGCTGTGGGCCAAGCACTGCCGTACCGACGCGTGCGAGTCGTTCGGCGAGGCAGAGTGCGTGCGCGGCGGGTTGGGGCAGTTCGAAGCCAAGTACTTGATGTCGCTCGCTCTAGCAAACGCTGGTCGCCTGAACAAGTTCGGCGCCTGACCGAACCTACCGCCCGACATTAGCCCGCTGCCATGGCGCGGATGCGCTCGCTTGCGTTCGCCCACGAGGTCCAGAGGGTTCGGCGACCGAGATTGCGGCCAATCAACGAATTGCTCCCCCGGCCTCGCGGACAACCCCACTGCCTAGGCTCGCGACGCGGTCGCACCAAGGGCGACTTGATCAATTCCGGTTGTCACGGTGGCGGGCGTGACATTCGCTACAGCGCGACTCGACCGTTGCCAACTGGCGAGCGACGGTGGCGAAGTCGCCCGCTTCGATCGTGCGGCGCAGCTGGCGAGCGTCGTCGACGGCGACCTCCAGCGATTGGCGAAGTGTCGCATGGCTGCCATCTCGCGTGTGGCGGGCGGCCTCGCGGAAGCCTTCCCACAGTAGGGCCGCTGCGGGTCGGGCAGCCACATCGGGATGTTCGGCAAGCGGGCGCCAATCGTTGGCATGCAGCGCCGTAAGGTGTCCCAACGCCAAGTCGACTTGCGACATCGCCTGCACGATGCCTGCGACCTTGGCAGACTCCACCAACTGCGGCAGCGACTCGCCGGGCTGCGGCAGTTCAAACGCCGCGACGTTGCGCCATAGCCCACGGTAGTTGTCGCTGGTGCCGGCCATTGTGAGGATGAGGGTGGCCTGTTCTGCATCGACGGAACCTTCGGCGAGGCATGCGACCGCCGCTGCGGCCGGACCGCGATGCTTGCCATGATGGCAATGGATGTACATGGGCCCCTTTGTCTCCCGGACCACACGCACAAGGGCTAATTCCGCCGCGCACGACAGCCCGTCGTAGCCAACGGGAATATGCACGTAGCGGAGGCCGTGCTGGCGTGCTAGTCGGACGTGTGGCGGTGCGCCATCCACGCTGACGACGGTCGTTATGCCAGCCTCGGCAAGCATGGCAAAAGCCTCGTGACTCTCCGGCCCGCTACCACTGGTGATGCGGGCGGATAGCCTGAAGACATTGTGGAAGCCGTCCCACGTAAGCGGCACGGGACTCCTGGTTGCCACCTGGGCATGGGAGGCTGTCGCGCTTGGCTCAGCGGCGCCAGTCGCTGCCGCCAAACCAAGTGCCATGACAACTGCAGCCAGCCCAGTCCACGTGAATGGCTGTAGCATGCGCCTGCTCGTTCGGCTTGCACGTTGGCTTGTAGGCATACGACACACGATTACATGCGAACTTACTCGATCTTCCAGCCGATTGCAAAGATCGTTGCTGGCAATCTTATGCCGACGCTCGTCGCGCTGCCGGAGTTGGAGCGGACGAATGAAATCTCACTTGAAACCGAGTCCGTGCACGGACTCAGCAAGATTCTGCGGCGACGGGCGTTCTCTTAGAACGGCACCCTTGGCGACTTGGCAATCAGCTTCGCGCGGCCCCTGCGGAGGAGTGCGAAAGGGCAAACAACATGCTATCCTGGCAAGCGTTCAAGGTTGTTGTAAATCTGCGGGCTACACGCAGTTCACGACACCTTACCGAAACCGTTCGTCTATTCCCATCCAATGGAGTTTGCGATGTCCGTTGCCAAAGTAACAGAAATCATCTCGTCGTCGAAGAAGAGCTTTGAAGACGCCATTGAAAAAGGCGTTTCGCGGGCCCACAAAACGCTCGATAACGTGAAAGGTGCGTGGGTAAAGGAACAAAAAGTTGAAGTCGATGGGGGCAAAATCGTCGAGTATCGTGTCAACCTATTGGTCACTTTCGTGCTCAAGGATTAGGGGCTGAATTTCCCCAGCGATAAACGGCAAGCGCTTCAAGCTCGCGAACGAACAACTGGTCTCCGGCGAGAGCCAGGTGTGCCGCAAGTGGGTGCTTGGCTAATTTTGCGTTCCGAGATGAGTTGGTACTCCTCCGGATTCGCCGCGATCAAGCGCAGTGCGCCACTGGAGTCGAGTGCCAGGATGCGCTGCCCGTTGACGACCATGCTCCAGTACTTTCCGAATGGCTTGGTACGCCAGGTTTGCTCGCCCGATTCAAGGTCGATGCAGGCAAGCCGTTGGTTCTTCAGGTGGAGGTAGGCGTGGCCATTGACCACGACGGGTGACGACATGTACGCCTGCGCTTGCAATTTCCACAACTCGCGAACTCCGCCATCGCTCGCAACGCTCCACAACTGCGACGTGCCCGAGTGCGCACTGGTGAAAATATTGCCCTTGTAGAGCGTTGGCGTGAGAATATTCATTTCCCGAAACGCCTGGATGGCCTGCGACCACAGCACCTCGCCACTGGCCAAATCGATACCCATGAGTTTATCGCGGCCCTGCACAAGTAACTGCATCCTCCCGGCAATTTCCGCGATAATCGGTGAGCTGAACGCGCTGTCCATTTCGCCGCTTTCATCAGCAATCCGCCATTCTGACTTGCCCGACTCCGCATCGACCTTTACCACTCCGCCACCGGCCTGAACGTAGACCGCGCCGTCGGCGACGAGTGGCGATGCGACGAACCCAAAGGAGGGTAGCGGGCTTCCGTAACGCTCGGTGAAGTCGATCCGCCACCGCTCGTCGCCCGTCGCCTTGTTGAGGCAAATCAGCACATCACGCATTCCGCCGACGTAAATCGATTTATCGTCGATTGCAGGTGTGGACCGGATCCAGCTACCGTTGCTCGCGGCGAAAAACGGCACCGTCATCGAGCCTTCCCATGCGGTGGACCAGACTTTGTTGCCTGTTTTGCGATCAAACGCAGTCACGACTTCGCTCTTCGCATCGCGAGTCTCGGTCGTGTAGACCAGCTGTTCGTCGACGATGGGGCCCGAGTAACTTGGGCCCAACTCCTGACGCCAACTCAGTTGCAGGGTCGGTTCGTCGAGCGACTCTGGCCACTTGACGGCTTCCTCAATCGCCCCATTACGCATGGGCCCCCGCCACTGAGGCCATGGAGCAACCTGCTCGGCAATCAAAACGGTTACCATTGTGCACCATGCCAGGCCAATCGTCGTCAAGAGGTGTCGAGTCACGTCGAAATCCTTGTGCGGGGGAAGAACGGGCCAGAATGATCGTGGATTGTAGGCGCTACCTGGTCAATGCACAAATCGGGCGTCGAGCCAATTTGCTCGGTCGAGTTCGTCGCCACGGTCGGCAAAGTCGACGACAAGCACAACGGCCTTGGCGCGGGCCACATCGACCTCTATCGACTGAGGTGAATCTTCGCCGCGGATGACTTGGCTCTCGAAGGCAGGTTCGATTCCCGCATCGGTGAGGCGGTAAACGCGATAAACCGCGCTGCCTCGACTGCCCGCGCTTTCGTCCAGGGCAATATCGGCGCAGAATTTGGTGGCCGCCAGTGGCACCTGGTAAACAACCCTGGAAGCCGAGTGCATGGCGAGTCCTTTAGAATAGTATTGACCTCCCACTTTTAGGCGACCGCCAGCAAGGCTCTGGTCGCGTCCCAGCGGCCATTGGCCGCTAAAATACGGTGTGTGTTTGAAATCGATGGCATCGCGATCGGACAAGTAGTTGATCGTTGATGCCAGGGATTGCAGGTAACAGAGATGCTGCCCATTCGAAGTTTTCCAGTCGTGGCCGCCGGACGATCGGAGCGACCAATGGTTATCTGCAAGTGCCATGCTGGCTGCCTCAACGACGGAGCCATCTTCGAGCCCAACCAGATAGCCACCGTTACCAGCTTCGGTCGATTCACTCGGCCGCTTAAACGCCAATGCGGCGACCCGCTTGGCAAGTACCGGGAGCGTTTGACCGGCAAGTTCCAGTTCAAGATGCGTTCCGTCGAATCCGATGATCCGACCGGTGAGCAAATCTCCCTCGACAAGCCACACGCGATCTGCTGCGGCAGCGATCAATGCCTCACGGAGTAGGTGCTGCGCCGTGGCCGGCTCCTTCGCCGCTTCGACGAGCAGACAACGAACGTCCGATCGTCGGAGTCGCGTCTTTCCAAACGTGGCATTGTCGACAGTCACTTCATCGCCTGCAATCACGATGGGGACTTTGCCTGTCCAATCTTGCTTGGCCACAAGCATCGATCGAGTGCCGAAATAGACGGTGGGTCGTCGCTCGACGTCCGCCGGATGACGCCACCGTAGCCAGTCACCGGCGGCGATGGTTTGTGGTTCGCTCGCGGCCGTTGCGACCTGAATCGCCCCATCACTGAAGCCAACCACTTGGCCGGCGAATCGCTCGCCGCCAGTTAGAACCACTTCACCTACCGCACCATCCGCCACGAAACCAGTGCAGCACAGATGGGCGAGCGCAACAACCAAAGAATTCAGCATAGGTAGATTCATCGCTGGAATATCGGCAAGGCGTTATTGGGTAGTTGCAGGATGATGGACGACATTGCCGTCGCGTATTCAGGACCTACCGAATCCTCCCACAAGCCGTCCGGGCGTTGCGCGAAGCAGCGTATCGCGGATCGCGGGATACCAGCGTTGCCAGCGGGGGCCGCCAGCATGCCACATTGCTTGCACGGCATAGTAGTGACCATAGAAGTAGTGCGACTCGCGCCCTGTTTGATTCGGTCGCGGCAAGAAACGATCGAGATACGACAAGCCCTTTTCAATCTCTGGGCCGTCGTAAACGCCAGCGCTATAGAGGGCCACGACACCAGCCGCCGACCTTGGGAACATGCTGCCGCGGTTGTTGAGCATGTAGCTAAATCCTCCATCCGGCTCCTGGCACAATTTTACGTACCGCTCGCATTTATCGATGGTTGCCTTGGGAACGTGCAGCCCCGCGTTGCGTGCGGCGCGAAGAGCCATAATTTGACAAATGGTAACGGAGAGGTCCGCATCGCGTGGCACCGGTTCGTAACGCCAGCCCCCTTCGCTGTTCTGCGTCCGCACGATCAACTCTACCGACCGATCCAAACTATCCCGCAGGTCATCGCGCGGCGACATACCGTAAACTTCGGCCAAGAACAGGGTTGCAAAGCCATGGCCGTACATCGGCCCATGACTCTGGGCATTAGCCGGGCAGATGAAGCCGTCCGGCCTTGTGTTGGCAATAAGGTAGCCAATGGCGCGGCTCACTTGCTGGCCGTAGGGGCCACGATCGGGCGTGCTGCCACTCGCCAGGAACGCCATGCCGCTCAGGCCGACAACCGCCGGGTTGCGTCCCATGCTGTTGGAGGGAAACGAGCCATCGTCGTTCTGGCGCTTCGCAAGATACGCCAGGCCACGATCGATCGCCTCGGCGGCAGGGGCCATCATTTCGGCGGCTGACTGCTCCGGTCCCACCTCGTCCGCACCGCTGGGCGCGAAGACGCACATCGTCAAGCACAAGCTGGCAGCGACCGTTCGTATCATCGTCGTCCTCGGGTGTGGGCCCATTTGACATCGCGTCGCGGACCACCCTACGGGTTCGTGTCGCCCGGCGATTGCTCCTCGGCAAGCCGACGAAAGTACATTTCTAACTCTTCGCGGTACTTGGGCAGGAACTCGTCGGCCGTCGATTGCAGAAGCTGTTGCCGCAGTCTCTCGGGAAGTTGCCCCCACAACTCTCGCACCATGTCGGGCTCGGATAACTCCCCAGGCTGTGCGTCGCCGCCACCGCCGGA
Source organism: Lacipirellulaceae bacterium (assembly GCA_963753855.1). Lineage (GTDB taxonomy): Bacteria > Planctomycetota > Planctomycetia > Pirellulales > Lacipirellulaceae > Aeoliella. Next base: position 268,117 of record CAVWDV010000002.1, read on the forward strand.
GGAGACTTGCGACTGCTGTGGGCCGGCCTGCGATCCGCCACTGTTGGAGGGCTTTGCGTCGCCCGGCTTGGGGGTCGATTTTTGCGTTTGCTGCCTTTCTGGCTTGTTACCCTGCCCGCCCTGGCACTGCTGGCACTGCTTATTGAGTTCATCAATGAGTTTGTCGAGTTCCGAGACAATCGCTTCTTGCACAACGCGTGTTTGTCCGCTGGCGCTTTGTTGGGCAATCAGCGAACTTGCTTGAGCCATCTGGCCTGAAATGCGTGCGAGTGGCGACTCGGACGCCTGCCCCAGGTCTTCGCCACCGGACGGACGTTCATCTGGCGGTGCGAGCATCCGTCGCAGTTCCTCAACGTTCGGTAACAGTTGCGGCTGGTCCTCCGCTGGGATGCCGTCCTTAGGCTTGGCTTGTTTGCCATACTCGATAAGTCGCTCGAGCAGTCCGTCATCGAGCAGTTTGCCTCCCAGATCTTCGCCAGCACTTTGCCCCGTTGCCCGTGGTGCAGCTGAGCTGTGCATCGCCTGCCAGCTTGAGCCCACCGCGCAGGCCAGCGTAATCCAGGCAATCGGATGAAGGCGTGAAGGCATTGTGTATTCCTTAATCTGCGACACTCGCAGCCAGCAAGGTGGGCAACTACAGCTTGGTGGCGGGTTGAACGTTACTATTATTGCGCTGCATCATCTCGCGGACCAGTTCCTCAAGCGCTTGCTGCTCAGTCGTCAGTCGGCGTGCCGCTGCGCTTTTCTGGGCAGCTTCGCTCGGTTTATCGGCCCTATCGGCTTCCATCAGGCGAGTTCTCCCATTCAGGTCGAGCTGTAACCAGCGTAGCATTTTTATCTCCGCCAGTTCGATCAGGGGTGGTTGTTGCGGTTCATTTCCTCCCCCACCCCCACCCCCCTGGTCGGAGGGCGACTGATCGCCTGCGGGCGGCTGCGTGGGCGGTTCGCGAAGGATCTCCAGTACGTGACGCATCCGCGACAACGCGCCCAGCTGCAGGCTTTGGGTTACCCGGCCGGTCTTCAGCTCCGCTAAGTCTCGGGCGGCCTGCTGCATATCTTCCGCAGCACCACCCAGCGCCAACTGAAAGACGGCTCGTCGTTCGACATCGGCCATCGCCTCACTTAGTTCGGTGGCCAGCATGGCCTCGTTGGTTGAGAGCTGCTGCGCCTGCTGCTGTTGCGACTGGGCAAGATGGCCTTGCGTTTCGCGGAGCAACTCCAGTTTCAGGGTGGTTTCGAGCGTTTGCTGCTGCCGGGGGATGAGATCGGCGATCACTTCTGCCAAACGGTCGAGTAGTCGCTGCTGGCGTTCGCCTTCGAGCTCTGCAATGCGCTGCTGAAGTTCCCGTTGTGCCTGTTCGATGGCACGTTCCGCCTGCTGCAGATCGTCTTGCACCTGCCCGGGGGACTGGCCCGTCTTGGGAGCCGCGCTGCTGCCCGCTTGCGCGGCGCTGTTGCTGGCATCCTGAGCGGTTAGACGCTTCAATTCACGAGCCGCACGGGTAAGCTGCTGCTCCAGTTCTCGCCGCAACTCCGTTTGCCGCGTCGGACTGGCCTGCCCCGCAGCGTCGCTGGCTCGCCGCTGGAGGTCGGCCAGTTGACGCTGTATTTCCCGGAGCCGCTCGGCAATCTCGCCCGGGTCGGTCGGCGCTCGGTCACGGAGCCGCTCGACCAATTCACGCAAGTCGTTGGCGGTAGCCTGCTGGCTATCGGCAGCCCGGCCCAGTTGCGATTGGCTAATCTCGCGCGCGGCCTCTACCAGTCGGGCCGAGAGGTTCATCGATGCGGCCGCAGCCATGGCATCGCTCAGGCGAGCAGCGCCCTCGGCCTCCGTGTTGTCGGCGTTGACCATCTCCTGCATCGATTGCGTGAGTTTGTCGAACCGCCTCGCAAGATCGGCCTGAGCGGAGGCAAGTCGCGCCAACTCGGCGGGCTCAACCGCTTCCCGATTGCGATCTGCCTCCGCGAGTAGATTCTGGCGAGCTAGGTTTATTGCCAATTCGCGTAGCTCGCGTTGCTCCCGTTCCAGTCGAGCCAGCTCCCGCACAAAGCGCTCCGCATCGGACCAGGCGCTTGCCTGATCGATCAGCTCCTCCAAGACCCTGATGATGCGTTGCTGCTCGGTGCCGAGGGCGGCGATCGGCGCGGCCATTTCGTCGATCGCTGCCTGCCCCAAGTGCGACTCGAACGTTTTGCGGAGGTCCGTCAGGTGACGCTCGGCGGCCGTTAACGATTGTTCGTCAAGGTCGGCAATCGTATTGCGGATATTTTCAAGCTGCGCGACCAATGCCGCATGCTGCACCCCATTAACGGCAATGCGGTCCAGCACCGTCCGGGTCAGGTCGACGACGCCAGTGTTTGGACCGGTCAACGTGCGGCGGACCCCTTGTTGGCTGAGTCTGGCGGACATCAGGTCGTCGAGCGACTCGCGTTCGATCACCTCCCCCGAACCGGCGCGCGTCACTGCCCGCATCGACTGCTCACGTGCCACACGTTCGTCGGCCAGCGCCTGTTCCAGCAGACGCAGGATGTTCGCCTGGCTAGCCGCAAGTTGCGAGCGCAACTCAGCATCCGTGATGATCGTCACCCGTCGCCGTGTGCGAGTCGCTCCTTCCTGCGGCTTGTAATCCTCGGCGGTCGCGGCAAGTTCCAGCACATTCCCGGCCACGAGGTTCAGCGGTGCGAGATCAAGTTCGTAGGTGAGTATGCGGGTAGCGAGCCGTTCACCCTCTTGCGGCAGAACATCGCGCGAAGGTGGTAACGGAGGGCCTGCGAAGAGTTCAATTTGGCGTAGCGTATCGCCACGTAGTTCCCAGCCGTTTTCCTCACCAGCTGCCACATTGCTTGCAGCGACCATCAATCGTACGTTGGCGAGGGCGAGGTCGTCGCGCGCGATGACTTCGAGCGGGAGTCGCGCCGCAGCCAGCACGAATTGGTCGTCCGCGGGACGACTCCAGGTGAGCGTCGGCACTTGGTCGGGCACCACTTCGATCGTTGGCAGGATTGCAAGTCCCTGCAAAGCTGTTGGCGCGGTCATTGCGACTTGTGGCCGAAGTATTACGCCAGGCTCCCCCGTGTCTAATTTCCACCGCTCGGCCGGCACCAGTAGGGAACTTCCCGTCAGGTTCACTTCGATTGCGTCGCCAGGCGTCGGCAGCAGCTTGGCGCTGTTCAGCGGTTCGCTGGTCGTGGCGGCAACGCGAACTTGGGAGCCAGCGAGCGCTCGAGCGTGGCTGGTCGCTTTCATCTGCGGTAAGCCAGAATAGTCGGGTGGCGCGATGGTGATTTGGGCGTCCACCACCGTGGGGCGATCGACGACGTTCACCGCTTTCCAAGACATGGTGCGATGATCGCCGCCCGACGCGCGAAACTCGAACGAACGACGGACGTTCTCGCGGCGGGCGACCATCGTGTTGCCCACGCGTTGCATCCAGGTCTTGTCGGTCCGCCGGTGACCCGCGGCATCGTCTCGGTATTCGATGGCTACTTCGCTCGGTAGCAAGCTGCCCGCGTCGACTAGTGCTACCTCGAACGTATCGCCGCGAGCAAGTAGCAGCGGCGGGTCGACGAACTCGAGGTTATTGCGGCGGGGCCACTCGACGTTGTTCCAGGGGGCCGCCAGCCGCGCGAGGGCCGTTTGTGTTGCGGTGGGAGCCACGATGGCGAAGGAAAACGCTACCAGCAGCGCCGCTAGTGCCGCGGAGATCGCCTGGGGAACGCTCCGTCGCTGGGCCACCTCTTCGGCGGGCAATTCGTCGAGCCGTGCCGTCGCCTCGGCGATGACGGCCCTCCTGAGCGGTGCCGATCCAGCCAGCGGATCGCCTTCGTCCTGCCGGAGGAATTCGAGCGAACTGGCCACCCGATCGCCAAGCGCGGGAAACGCGTGCTGCAGGGCTTGCGCCGCGGCCGCCTCGCTCCACCGCTGACGTCGCCACCAACGACCTAGTCTCCAAATGGCGAAAAATACGCCTGCCATCATGGCGCCGGTGAGCATGATCCGCAGGCCACGATCGGTCGTGCGGATTGCGTAGTCCAGTATCGCGGCGGCCATTACAAGTGCCACCACCACGGCTACGAGCCAACCGACGACTTCCCACGCGGTCCGACGATTCCACCACCGGCGAACGAGGCCAACACGTTGTTGCAAAGGGTGGGGCAAGTTGGATGTCGGAAAGTGAAAGTGGAGAAGCAAGCATACGATGGCAGGATCACACCATCATCCTACAGCATGGCGCGGCGTTTACGCAAAATCCACTCGCTTGTCAGACACGCTGTAATGGCAGCAAGCATCCACCACTGGTTCCACAATTCGAGTGGTGGCAACTCCTCAAGGGGGACACGATCGCCCGTGGGAAGGTCGATAGCCAACTCGTCAGCCGTCGCTGCCGTGTAGAACTTGCCAAAGGTCGCCTTGGCCAACTGTTCCAGCGCCGGCTTGTTCATGGTCAAATCACTCCACTCGCCCTGTGGCGCCACCACGCGGAACTCAACCGCCGAAGGCGCGCCGTTCAGGTCTCCGCCCCCGGTTGCGACGCGGTAGTTGCCTGGCGGCAAGTCGCTGAGCGTAGTGCTCCACTCGCCAGGCACAAGCTGGTCGGGATAAAGCGTTACGCGACGATCGGGCTGGCCTGGTGCCGTGAGCAGCAGTTCGGTCGGGCCGCCCGTTGGTTTGCGTGTGCCTTGTCGCAACGCAAGCCGCACCGGTCGGCCAAGTTCGTACCGATCGTGTTCAACCAGAAGGGCTGCCGCGTTGTCGTCATCTAGCAACTTCAATCGCGCTAATTGACGCAGTGTTTGCCCCCAATAACGCGCGAAGAACACATCGCCGACACGAAAGCGCCATCGCCACGTTGAGTCGACACCGTGGTACAGCACTCGACCTGCGCCAACGTACTGCGTGACAACCAGTGGAACCGGGGCGCCGCTGGACGCACGCGCCGTGGGGTGCGTGGCGAGCACGCGTGCAGCCGGCTTGAGTTTGTCGGTCTCGGCGTACCAGTAGAAAGGTGGTAGACGTTGCCAAATCGCCTGCGATTCGGCGGCCGTTGGGCCGAGTTGCAGGGCCGCCGTTTCACGTCCCAGCGATGTGAGCTCCAGCCGGAAGCCTTGGTCGTACACGCCTCCGGTCTGGCCTGGAGCGCGAAGGCCAACTGGCGAAAGCGTGCCCACCGTGGGCGTGTTGCCGTACTCCCACGGAAAGTACCGCGGCCCGGCCACCAGCACCAATCCTCCCCCCTGCTCTACCACATGCCGTTCGACATTTTGCCACCACCGCGGTTGCATCAGCCGCGGATTAAGGTCCATCAGCACCACGACATCCACCGCATCCAGCGCCTCGGCATCGATCGATAACTGCGGTATTGCCGTTGCGTCCTGCTGTGCGTAGTCGACATCGGCCTCCTGTAGGTAGCTCTGCAACGCAAACGAAGTGTCGCGGTCGAGCAGATTCTTCAAGTACCGGAACTCGTAGTTGGGATATCCCGCAGCAAGCAGTACGCGGACCTGTTCGTCGCGGACTTCGACCGTGTGCGCGATACGATTGTTGGCGGTGTCGCGCTCATCGGTTGGGGCGATAACCTCAATCGAGTAATTAAACGTACCTTGTCGATCCGGTTGAACGATCAGTTGAACCTGTTCCGCAAACGGCGAACTGGTGATATCGACCGATTGTTCGGCAACTACTTTGTCGGTCGACGACTCTCGTACTTGGATCGTCGCCACACTTCCATCCACGCCGGTCGCTTCGAGCGTGAGGTTCAGGGCGACGAGGTCGCCCACGAACGCCGCGCGATCGGCTAGGAGGTTTCCCAGTCGTAAGTCGGGCGGTGCGGTGGTCGGCCCATAGCCGACGACATAGATGGGTACGCCCCGTGCACGGGCCACCTCGCGAGCTTCGTCCAGCGAGCGGCCGGCGGTAGTGCGGCCGTCGCTCAGCAACACCACGGCAGCAGGCAGCGGTCCCCGCCTTGGGTCGATGGCACCTACCACCGCATCGCCCAACCGCGAATGGGTCGATAAGGGCCCATCGGTCGAGAGTTCCCGTAACTTGTCGGCAACGTGCTTGGACGACTCTTCCTCGATCGGCTTGACCCCATCGGCCACGGCCTCAAACTCCACCTTGTATTTCTTTTGCCAGTCGGAGATAAGCTGGGCGTCGTCCTCGATAAATGGCTGGCGCGCCGTTTCGAGCCGCGATGGACGTGTTAGCCCGCTGGTGGTGGACACGCCATCATCTTTGCCAGCTGGTTGTTCTAAGCCCATGCTGCCCGAGATATCCATGAGCACCACCAAACGCGGCAGGCCGCTCCGTGTAGCCGAGAACAACAGCCCGCTCAGCATCACCAGCACCAACGCAATGGTTGTAAGCCGCAGTACGGCCAGCAGTGTGCGGTACCCCACTCCGGCGGGAGACGACTCGCGGCTGTAAAGATAAGCGACACCCGCAATCACGGCGAGCACGAACAGCACCGTAAACCAGGGTGACCATGGCCAGTTGGATTCGAGTTGCCACACGATGGGCGGAGAGTTGGATGCGAGTTGCGTCACGCGGCCCTCCCGGCAAACGCCCAGGCCATGACCGATTCTACAAGAAGCAGGGCCAGCACCGCATACAATAGCCACCGATGGATAGCCGTTTCCGCGATCACTTCGCGGGCCGTGCCCGTAGCATTGGGCGCAGCAGTTTGCACGACCAGTGAAGCTGGAAGTGCCTCGACTGCCACTTGCGCAAGATTGCTCTCGCTGGCTGGGACGTTCACCGCGACCTTGCTTATCGCACCGCCGGTTGTGGCTGGCATGATGGAGTAGGCTCCCGGGAAATTGGCAGAGGCATAGGTCCAGCCGACGGACGCTGCGCTTCTTTCGACGGGGATGGTGTCGACGCGACCATCGGGTCGATCGACCTCGACACGCAGCCCGCTAAAACCGCTCGGCAGCCAACCACTGATCGGCAGGCCCGGTTCTGCAAGATTCTTCGCTTGCCCGTGCTCGATACCATACACCACCAATTCGCGGACAATTGGCAAGAAGCTTGGCCACGCCGGAAGCATGGTCCACGGTTGCGCAGTCGCAGCGTCGACCGTATCGAGCGACGCGGAGGTTGCCACCACCGTCACCATACCATGTCCAAAGGGGGCGGTCACCATGAACGGTTCGCCGTCCGGCAAGGCGAGCACTACCTCCGCGCCATCGATGGGCGTCAGCTCGTAGTACCGTGAGACGGGGGTAGATAGCAGGCCGGCTCGCTCGCTGCCGCGAAACGCAGCCGCAATCGGATGGCGATAATCGAGCGGGTTGAGCCCAAACTCCGTGGATGTCTTGAGCACGCCGATGGACGCCGGCAGCAGCGCCATCAGCGATTCTCCAAGATCCGCTTGTCCAGCATTTCGGGCAAGCCTGAGCAAGGGCGCCTCACTCGTAAACAACAGCGGCGTGCCCGTTGGCACTTGCAAACGCGGCAGCCGCGCCGTGTCGCGCAAGAACGGCATATTTTCACCCGGAAGCGGGCAGGCAAGCACTTCGTTGTAACTCTCGGGCAGCACGCGATCGCCCAAGAAGAACACCAGATTGCCACCCAGTTCCGTGTACTTTGTCAGCAACAGCCGCTCGCGCGCAGTAAAGCGGGCCACGTTGCAAAGGAAGATGACATCGAATTCGTCGAGCGGCGTTTCCACCAGCGCCGCCCTCCGGCACAACCAACGCTTGGATTGGCGACTTGCCACCGCCGGGATCCAGCCGCATGTCGCAAGTAACGCGCGGCCCCCGGTTTGCCCTCGACCAGCAGCGCCCGAAGTTGCCGGCGAACGTCGAGAGCAAGCCACGCCTGGTCGTCGGCGGCCAGCGCATCGTCAGATGTTCGAACGCCAATCGTTTGCCAGCCGGGTTCGGGAAGTTGCACTTCGAAGTCGAGCGTCGCCTGGCCGCCCGCCGTCAGGCTGACGGTTTGCTCACCGGCACCCACGCCGTCGGCGACGATCTGCACCAGAATGTTCTCCACGGGCGTTTCGCCATAGTTGGCCACTTCGCACTCAAGTCGGACTGGCTCCGCCGTCGTGGCAAGCGAACCGGCTAAGCGAAGGTTGCGCACCGCTACGTTCGTAGATGCCCGCTCGCCTACGTCGACAATGGTCATCCTCGCAATCTTGGCCATTCGATCGAGTTGGGCGGATATGGCAGCTTGATCGCCCGCCGCCTGCCAGGTGTGGGCGGCGAGATCCGTAAAGAAAAGAACTTCGCAAGCCGAATCGGTGCGTGGCGATTCCGCCACAAGCTCCTCAATCGTCGTCAGCGTGTTGGCGAGACTCGCGGTGGCATAGGTTGGCTGGAGTGCCGATAACTGCGCGCGGACACTTCGAACATCGGCCACCGGTCCGGCCACAATCACTTCGGGCGGTTCGGCGAGCAAGCAGAGCGAGTACGTATCGCCCTGGTTGCCTCCTTCCAGCACTCCGATCGCGAGTCGCTTGGCTTGCTCGAAGCGTGATTCGTCACCAGCGACATACTGCATGGATAGCGACGCATCGAGCACGAGAATCCGATGCACCGCAGCTCCACCGGTAAACAGATTCCAGCCGCTCAGATAAGGTTTCGCCGCAGCCAGGGCGAGCAGCAATAGCAAAAGTGTTCTCACAGCAAGCAGCAGCCACTGCTGAAGTTTCAGACGACGAGCGTTACGCTTGATTGCCTCGCGCAGAAACTCCATTGCCGCCCAAGGCGTATCGCGGTGCGTGTGGCGCATCCAAAGGTGGATGAGAATCGGCGCGGCCGCCGCGGCCAACCAGCCAAGCATGGCGAGGTTGCCGAATCCAAAGGCGATTGGTATCAGAGCAACCACGGAGGCACCAAGATCGGAAGGAGTTTGGCTGGCGATCCAACACGACACCACAGGCACCGCGCACACGATCCGCGATTGCGTACGGAGCTTACCCCGGCTGACCTCTGTTTACACCGTGTTGTGGTACTGGCGTGGCCTTCGGTCAACTCTGTTTATCCTTTGCACACTTGTTTGGTATCAACTTACCGTATCCGACGGCGGCGGTGGGCCAGGTAGGTCGAAAGTACAATGTCAAGCGGTGTGTCGGTCCTCACTTGCACGTAGTCGGCTTGTTGCGCCAAGCACCCGCCGCGGACTTGGCAAGTAAACCGCTCGATCTCCTGCTGGTAGGCCTTACGCAATTGAGCAGGTTCCACCAGCAAGTCGCCTAGCTCTTCCATACCATGAAACATCGTAGCGTGCTGAAACGGGAAGTCGAGTTCCGCCGGGTCAAGCGTGTGCAGCACCACCACGTCGTGACGGCGGTGGCGGAAGTGTTTCAAACCGGCCAGCATCGCCTCGGCATCGTCGAACAAATCGCTCAAAATAAACACAACGCCACGTCGCGTGAACCGCTCGGCCAGTTCGTGGAAGATGGGCCCCGTGCGGGTCTTGCGTGCTGCTTTGGTTGCGTCCATCACCTGCACCAACTGGGAGAAGTGCGTCGCGCCGAGCTGGGCCGCACGAATTGTTGCACGGCGTCGTCGAATGTGACCAGGCCCACGCTGTCTTGCTGGTGGATTACCAGGTACGCCAGCGACGCGGCGGCACATTGGGCATACTCGAGTTTCGATAGGGGCGCTCCGGCGCTGCGATACTGCATGCTCTCGCTCGTATCGAGCACCAGATAACAAATAAGGTTGGTTTCTTCCTCGTACTGCTTCAGGTAGACCTTATCGGTCTTGCCGAACACCTTCCAGTCGACGTACCGCAGGTCGTCGCCGGGCGCGTACTCGCGATGCTCGGCAAATTCGACGGAAAAACCCTGGTAGGGACTGCGATGCAAACCCGATACGTAGCCCTCCACGATGCGAGCCGGCGCAGATTGCAAACCTTCGAGCTTGGCCAATACGGCAGGGTCGAGATAGTTGACGTCGCTGGTGGGCATTAGGTACAGCTGAGGATCGCGGGACTGGGGGCGAGCAAGGTTACTGCTTCGCGAGTCGCACCATCGCTCGGTGGCTATCTTTGCTTCCTTTCATGGACAAGCAAGCACGAGCGGCGGCTACTTTCGCAAAAACGCATTCATGTTCTTCTTGTACGCCTCGACGCCCGGTTGGCCGTAGGGGTTGATGCCCAGCAACCGGCCTTCGACGACGGTGGCTAGCATCAGCATTTGCAGAAGCTGCCCCAGGTGCTGCTCGTCGAGCTTGCGGAGAACCAGGTCGGCAGTGGCACGGTTGTCTTCGCGATACGCCTGATTCGTGCCTGCGATGGCGGCCGAAAGAATGTCCGGCAGCGTCTTCTGGGCCAATTCGTTCAACCCATCCTGGTTGGTGTCGCTCTCGCCCACGGCCAGCGGCTCGCGGGTGCCTTGCTGAACGATTAGGTTGGTGATGTACTTGTCGCGTTTTCCCTCCTGGTGCTGTTGACCACGGGAGTGAAGGTCGCGCATATTGACGACCGTAAGCGGCATGGCACCACGTTCCTGCTTGCCAATGCTCTCGGCCAGCAATTGGTCGTACCACAAACCGACCGCTTCGAGCCGTTTGCCCCAAGTGGAAAGAATGCGGATGTCGGCCTGGTGCTTGGCCTCCATCGCATGGGCGGCTGCGACGTACTGAAGCACGATGTTCTTCTCGAACGGTTCGGATTCGAAATGGGCATTCATTTCGGTCGCACCGGCAAGGAGCGCTTCGATGTCGAGCCCCATCAGGGCGGCAGGCAGCAGCCCTACCGCCGATAGAACGCTAAACCGACCACCTACACCGTCGGGCACGGGGAACAATTCGGGGCAATCGAGCCCGCCGTGGCGAGATCGAACAGCTTGCCGCTCGTGCCGGTGACGGGCACGACGAACTTACCCAACTCGCCAGCGTCGCCCACCGACTCGGCCAATTCGCGCAGCAGGATGCGGAAGGCGGCTGCCGTTTCGAGCGTGCCGCCACTCTTCGAGATCACCACGATTCCCCAGTCGTCGGTTTCGCCGGCGAGCAAGTCGAGTAGCCCTTGCAGCGCATCGTTGTCGACATTGTTGCCTTCGAAGTAAATCTCTGGACGGCCCGCTCGGAGGGTCGGTGCTACCTGATTGTAGTACGGATGGCAGCACGCCTCGAGCAATGCCCGCGCACCCATGTACGAGCCGCCGATACCGAGAACCACCACACGATCGACGAGTTGCGTGAGCCGGTCGGCAGAGGCTTGAATTCGGGCCAGTTCGCTCGCATCGCCCTGCGTGGCCAACTCATCGAGCAAACGGTTGGGCAGCAAGTGAAAGCCCGCGTCGAGTGGCTGCTTCACCTCCGGTACATTTGCTCCCGCGGCCCACAAGTCCGCGTCGGCAAGCACTTCCTCGCGGACGCTCGTTAGTGGCTGTGTTAGTGCCTCCAAGTCGGCCGCATCGAGGCCGCCATTGCCAATGAGTGTGTTTTCAAGACGATATTGGAGCATGGTATCAATCGTGGTTGGGGCCCATGGAGCAGGAGTTGGTTCGTTAATCGTCGCAAACTTGGCCGCTATCGCAAGAGCCCTCGCCCACAACTTCCTGGCGCAAAACCGGTCCGCTACCCAAAATAGCTGAGGCTTCGCTTGGCGTTGCTCGCCCCAGGAGCCGCCCACAGGGCGTATCGCATGCCACCGCTACCAACGGTCAGACTCGTATTTCGATTGACCGCTTGCCCCCTTTGGGTGGTTGTGGCGCACTCACGTATTCGAGCGAAAATTCATTGACGGCACGTGTATGGCGGGAGTATCTTTAGCCCAAGGGAGCCGTGTGAATGCGCACTGGTGGGAATACTTACGCCTGGGGAGGGCTGGAGGCATGGGGCCGCATCTACCGCAAAGTGCCAATAAGGGTAGCTGTGCATCGCACAGCAGGCTCCTCTCGCTCGCTTGCGTGGGTGCATGGCTGGCAATCGCCTCGGCAAGGGCCGATGTACGCGCCGTAGCGATGCTGGGCGATGTGGCACCGGGGAGCTCCGAGGTGTTCGGTTTCTTGGGTGCTCCGGTCCTCAACAACTTGGGAAAGGTCGCATTCTCGGCTGAGTTGGAGGATGACGACTTTACCTCGGGCATCTGGTCGGAAGGCGACGGAGTTGGCGACTTACGGGCCGTCGTGCTGACAGGCGATTTGGCACCCAACTCCAACGGCGGGTTGTTTGCCCAAGTGGGAGTGATTTCGCCAACTCCGCTGTTCAACGGTTCGGACGTTGCCTTTGTCGCGCAGCTCGATGACGGTCGCGAGGGTATTTTCACGGATCGCGAACGCAATCTTGGCCAGCCTCTTACCAAGATTGCACTCGAAGGCGATCCCGCGCCGGGCGGAGGTAATTTCCAGTTGGGCCTCAATTTGCGAACCATGGGCGGCAGTCACAGCGGTACTGCTTTTTCGTCCCGAGTCCTCGACACCTTTACGACGGCCGTACTCTACTCCGAGGGACTCAACGTGGTACTCTCTCCACTTGCTCGCGGTGGCGACGACGCGGCGAATACGGTGAGTTCCCTAGGAGGGATTGCCCAGTTCGATCGGTTTGGTGCTCCCACAATCAACGACACGGGGCGAACTGCCTTTCGAGGCGAGACCAACACTTCCACGGGCAACGGTGCAATCGGCGCAGCGGGAATCTGGACCACCTCGCCAGCAGGCATGCTGCGGGGTGTTGCTTTGCAGGGTCAGGCGGCACCGGGCACGTCAACCACTTTTAGCCAGTTTTTTGGTCCGCTCCGCTCCAGCAGCAACCCCCAAATCAATAACGAGGGTGACATCGCCTTCATCGCGACGCTGTTGCAGTTCGAGGGCAACATCAACGCAGGCATTTGGGTCGAACGCGACGAGGTGCTCACGAGTGTTGCCGTGGAGATGGATTCTGCCCCCACAACCGGGAGCACGTTCGCGAGAATTGGCATCGACCCACTACTGAATAATGCCCGTGATCTGGCCTTTCTGGCCGACTTGGCGGATGGCCGCGAAGGCCTCTGGCGGCAAACGGCCGCTGGTCAGCTAACACCGCTTGTGCTCACGGGCGCCGCCGCCCCCGGCACCTCCGCCAGCTTTAGCAACCTCCAGGGGATCGCGCTGAACGACGCGGGGGCGTTAGCGTTCCGGGCAGAACTCGACGATTTCACCTCCGGTATCTTCACTGCAGACGCAGGCGGCGTGATTCGAAAAGTGGTCGCGGACAACGACTTGCTGGCGACCGACATCGGCACGATTCTCGTCGAACAAATCGAGTTCGCAGGCTACAGCGGCTCCTTCGACATCGCGGGTGCGGACGGCTTCAACAACGCTGGGCAAGTCGCGTTCTCGATTCTGGGTGAACTACTTCCGCTGTCGGGCAATGGCGAATCTGTCGAAGGGGTGTTCGTCTTCACTCCTGCCATCAACGAACCTCTCCCGGGCGACTACAACAGCGACGGCACAGTGAACCTCGCCGACTACACCGTCTGGCGAGACAACCTGGGGGCCGCGGACGAAACCGCACTCGGTGGCAACGGAAACAACACCGGGGGCGTCGATTTTTTGGACTATCCGTGGTGGAAGGAACGCTTCGAAGCGGCAGCCCCGGCCGCCCTGAGTACCGGATTGGTGCCCGAGCCTGGGGGGCTGGTGATGCTATGCCTGAGCGCGATCGTTGCCTTAAAAACCTGGCTGCCGCGACAAGCGATTCCGGACGCCGGTCGCGGAAGTTTCCGAGGGTCCGTTGGTGCTGGATGATTTGTGCTGGATGATTTAACCGAGAGGGCGTTGCTCAAAGTGGCTAAATGCCACTTTTTTGATGTGTTCGACGTCGACCCCAGGATGGCCACCGTGTATTTTCAAGATCGAGACCAACCCCGCAGCAACATCCGCCGTTGGCTTCCCGAGGCGAAAATGGTGGCGGTTTGCCTTGCGGTTTTCGTGGTACTCCGGTTTGGAATAGGATTCTCGCAGACGGCTGCGGTGGAAGTCACTGCCGCAGTTCAGGTGCTCGCCGATACCACTGATGGAATGCTCGACGAGACCGACTCGACAACCGTCCTCGACCCCAGCGGGGCGGTCGGTGCCACGAAGCACGCGGGCGTGGGGGTACTTGGGGGCGTCGGACACGCCAGCACGGGCCTAGGGTGGATGAGGCTCAACGCCTTCTCCGATTCGACCGTTCCGATGGGCTTCGCCCAAGGGTACCTGGACACCATTGCAGTGGGAGAGTTCGTCGACGAGGTCACTGTCATACCAACCAATCCAGCGCTAATGAATCAAGCGGGCACCGCCACTTTTGCCTACCACGTGGACGGATTCGTATCGCGGGGAGCGGGGGCAAGCGGTGTTCAGGCGGCTATCAACTCGCCCAATCCCGGTTTGGGGACAACTTTTGCGAACGACTTTTATGGCGAGGCATTCGGTACCAACATCGACGCGACGCGCGAGTTTACGCAGCCCGTTATCTTTGGGCAGCCGTTTGAGCTTCGAGTATTCATGTTTGCGCGTGCGCGAGTAGAAGCTGACGACATGGCTACGTTCGCAGAGGTCGATCTCGGCAATACATTTCAATGGATGGGAGCATTGGAAGTCGTCGACCAATCCGAGGCGGAGGTAACCGACTACAGCATCTCGTCTGCGAGTGGAACCGACTATCGTCACGCAATTCTGGCACCGGACGACATGGAACCTCTCCCGGGCGACTACAACAGCGACGGCACAGTGAACCTCGCCGACTATACCGTCTGGCGAGACAACCTGGGGGCCGCGGACGAAACCGCACTCGGTGGCAACGGAACCAACACCGGGGGCGTCGATTCGTTGGACTATCCATGGTGGAAGGAGCGCTTCGAAGCGGCAGCCCAGGCGGCTACACGAACTGGGGCGGTGCCAACCGCCGTGCCAGAGCCCCCAGGATGGCTGCTTGTTTGCTGGGTTGGGGTGGGGCTCGTGTGCCGAGGTGCCGGGCGGCGGCCATGCGGGCAGAGACGTTCGTACCTACAAAAAAAAGAGCCCGGGCACGATTGCCCGGGCTCGCTCTTAACGATGGAGACTTAACCCCCGCGGCCGAAGCCTCGGGCTTGAACGTCGCCCATCCGTGGATACGTTACAACGATGAAATGAGTGGTAAACTTCGTCCCACACGACGGATCGCCGCATGGCAGTTGTTCACCGGCTATCCTACATCGTTCACTTTAAGCACTCTTGTTTACTGGCTCTTCGGTGTCGAACAATTTGCTGCGGCCTTCGACGATGTCATCGGTGATCACATAGCGCTGACCACGCGGTTGATCGGGCAGGTCGAACATGATGTCGAGCATCACGTTCTCGATGATCGATCGCAGGCCGCGGGCACCCGTCTCGCGTTCGGCCGCACGGTGGGCAATGGCGCGAAGGGCTTCGTCGGTAAACTTGAGATCGGCATCTTCCATCGCAAAGATGTGCTGATATTGCCGAGTCAGTGCATTTCTTGGTTCGGTCAACACACGGACCAGGGAACGGCCTCGGGCAGTGGCTGCAGGGCACTGACAACCGGTAGCCGGCCAACCAGCTCGGGAATCAGCCCAAATTCGATCAGGTCGTCCGGTTGCACTTGTGCAAGGGCGTCGCCCAAGCTCAGTTCGCTGCCGGCATGCGTCGCCATTGCGCTGAAGCCGATGCTGCGGCAACCAAGCCGCTTGCGGATAATATCCTCGACGCCGGAGAAAGTTCCGCCACAGATGAACAGGATGTTCGTGGTGTCGAGCTGAATGTACTGCTGCTCGGGATGCTTTCGGCCACCCTGCGGCGGAACGTTGGCCGTGGTGCCTTCGAGCATCTTGAGCAGCGCCTGCTGCACGCCTTCGCCCGACACGTCGCGGGTGATGGAGACGTTTTGGCTCGTCTTGCCGATCTTGTCGATCTCGTCGATGTACAAGACGCCACGCTGGGCGGCCTCGATGTCGAAGTCGGCCGCGTGCAGCAGCTTCAGCAGCAAGTTTTCGACGTCTTCGCCCACGTAGCCGGCTTCGGTCAGCGTCGTTGCGTCGCCAATGGCGAACGGCACATTCAGGGTGCGAGCCAGGGTGCGCGCCAGGAGCGTCTTGCCGCAGCCCGTGGGGCCAACAAGCAAGATGTTCGACTTATCGATTTCAATATCGTGACTCGTCATCGGCCACCATCAACCGCTTATAATGGCTATGCACGGCAACGGCCAGCACGCGTTTAGCCGACTCCTGCCCGATGACGTAGTGGTCGAGCTCGGCAACGATTTCTCGCGGCGAGGGAATCTTGGTGAACAGCTGTTTGCTACGCACCGCGACGCTTACGCTCCTGGTCGAGAATGACTTTGGCATAGCTCAATGCACTCGCCACAGATGTAAACGTCGCCCGGACCTTCGACCAAAGGGCCGACGTCGCGATAGCTTTTGCGACAAAACGAACAAAAGGCGTTCTTCTTCGAAGTACCGCCACGGCGTGTGCTGGTTAAATCCCTGCTTGAGGGCATGGTTGCTCCTTCCCCGTCTCGGGTGCCCTGTAACTAGACCGCAGTCGTTGCTAGCAGGGTGCTTCCTAAAGATTTCACTCGATGACACGAATCGAATCGCCGGTGCCGGTGAGCCCACATCTCGTCATCCCGACGAGGCGTTGCTGGGAGGGCTGGACTCTTGGCTTGGCGGTTCTTCGTGCCTTCACGCGAGGCGAGGCGTCCATGTCCACGCTCTGTCGAGCAGTGTTCAAACTCCAATACGTACTACCAATCGAATTCGTTCATCGACCACTCAACGCTAGCGGGGCCAACTCGTTTTCATCGCCGGGCGCAACCGATGTAGGTGGTCTGGCTACCCGAGGGAGTCGCAATGCTTACAAGTAGGCTGGTCGATCACTCTTACCGCAGTGGTACTCGCAACCCGTCGTTGCGTTTATCGCGATGATTTGTCGTTTCCCAACTCGGTGTGAATCTGCGTTGCTAGCTTCGATTTTATTGTTCGGTATTCGCCGTCGCTGAGCGTACCCCGAGAATGCAAATCTCGGAACTTGGTGAGTAATTGGCTGGGGTCTTCCTCGTCTTGGGTGGTGTTATCGCGCCATCTTCGCGCGATCGATCCGCGCTCTCGGTATCTTTGCGCCAGCGTGACCGCGCCTGCCAGCAGCGCAAAGATCGCCGCGAACCACAAACCGGCGGTGACCAGACCAAACGCTTCGTCCGACCAAGTTGACGCAATCAAGCTCAGCACATTCGATCCCAGGCACCCGGTGCAAGTTGGCTCCCCGGCGGTGGCAGCCACTGGCTACCTCCGACGCTCCAATTATGCCTAATTCCGACTCCCGAGTCCATATTACCTGTCTTAACACCTGAGCAACTGTCGGATGCAACGGTCGCCGCCCAGGTGGAGTTCCGCCGACCCAGGAGCCTTCCCGCAGGCAGCATTTTCCTGCTGTTCAGGCTCGATACGTTCGTGGGCCTCGATCAAGAATCGGCAACTGGGCTGTTTCGCCTCCGAGCGACGAAAAATGCGGAGTGCACACGATGCCCAAAGAGTCGCACAAAAGTGGGCGGGGGTTCGCGGCCGGCGAGCGGGCCCGGGCGTGGGCCGCCAAATTCCACCAAAGCCGCAGCCCTCGCCCAACCGATAAAGTCGCATGGGGGGCTGCCAGCGCGTTCGGGCAGCAAGTGGATCGCCTTGGCGATCTGCGACGAACTAGGGGCCGGACTCCGGCCTAGCTCGAAGCGACTTGGCTGTGCGAACTCATACTACGGCGTGCAATTTGTTCCTCTTGGCTGCCGCTTTCACGGCGGTCGTGCCGTCGGCTGTCGCGCAGTCGGTATTTCCTGCCGCGCGGGCTGCTACGAACGCCGCATTGCCCGATCCCGTTCACTGGTCGCAGCAGGTGTTTCTCATTCCCTACAAGTGGGACAGCGGCACCACGGCTACCGGAGCCTCGGCCGTGAAGCTTTACCTGTCGCAAGATCGCGGTCAGACGTGGAATGAAATTTCTGATGCCAAGCCGGAGGTACAGTTCTTTAACTATCACGCACCCGGCGATGGCGAGTACTGGTTTAGCATGCGTACCGTTGATGCGACCGGCCGGGCATGGCCCGATGGTCCGCATCAAGCCGAATTGCGGGTGATTGTCGATACACAGAATCCCACGGTCACCACGTTCAACGCCCAACTGCGGGCCGATGGCACGGCCATTGCATTGTGGCAAGCCAGCGATGCGAACATCGACACCACCACCGCGAAGCTGCAGTATCGGACCCCCGAGGGCGATACATCGCGCGACGTACCAAGCTGCGCAGTGCGGACGCCGTCCGTAGGGTTTGCGCAAGGGGACGCTACCTGGCAGGTGCCGGCAGGCACGCCAAGTCTTTGGGTTCGCCTTACGGTGCGTGACCGCGCCGGCAACGGCCGCGAGGCGGGCGCTGAAGCCCGCATGGGGGCTACACCTGGTGCACAGCTTGCCTCATCGGCCAACCTCATGCAGTTGCCGCGAGCGGGTGATGCTGGTGTCACTTCAAGTCTGCCTTACGCCGCCGATAATTTTAACTCGACTTCGCCGTCGGTGGGTTGGACGGCAGCACCCAATAACTCAGCAGGGCCGCTCCTGACTAATGGTGCACCGTCTCTATCGATGGCCCCTGCGACACCGCTTGCTGCCCCGCAAACCTGGCCGAGCGATGGCGCCTCGCCTGTGCCACTTGGGGCGCCACGGACAATGGCGTCCAACCAGGTAGCAGCTCCTCCACTAGGGGCCTTTGCTCCGCAAAACCAGCGTGGCGACGTAGGTCCGCGTACTACGTCGCCGGAATCGTCCGAGGGCCTGCTTGGTCGAGAGCTAGCCGCGACCTCGCCAAACGTGGGGCAGAGCCAGCCGTTCACCTCACCGTTTCGGTTGCCAAGCTCGGCGTCCAACCTGCCCAATACCCGAACCGCATCGGCCCGCCCGTTCGGCAATTCGGCACCTCCGGCAGCGGCGGCCACTGCGAACCAGCCCGCTTGGAACAATCTTCCCGCATTGCCAGCGGGCACCGCACCGCAAACTTTCGGTGGGTTGGGGAGCCAACCTGGTAGATCGCTCCCCCGGCCAAGCCAGCAGGCCATGCAGCACCTTAACAGTCTCGACTTTGAAATCGGCTACGAAGTCGACACCGCCGGCACGTTCGGCGTCACCCGCGTCGAATTGTGGGGAACATCCAACGGTGGCCAAAGTTGGCAGCGGTTGGCAGTCGATACCGACAATCGCAGCCCGATCACGGCTGCGGTACCAGCGCCGGGTGACTACGGCTTGAAGATCGTTGTGGAGACCGCGGGCGGAATCGACCCAGTCCGCCCGCGGCCCGGCGATCGACCAGAAATGCGGGTACGTATCGACACGACCCCGCCGGTGGCGAAACTCACGGGAATCTCCCAAGGCGCTGGCGCCAATGCCGACAACCTGATGGTCCAATGGCAAGGCACGGGCAGCTTTTCGACGGACGAGACCGTGAGCCTCGCCTACAGTAGCCACCCCTCTGGACCGTGGGTAACCGGGGTTTCGAATCTAGCGAATAACGGGCGCTACGCTTGGCGGTTGGCCCGTCATATGCCCCGCAGCTTCTACGTACGCCTGGAAATCCGCGACCTTGCGGGCAACCTTTCTACGGACCAAACCCAGGTGCCGGTCGAAGTGACGCTGCCCACCCCGAGCGGACGACTGGGTTCGGTACGGGCGGTGCAGTAACGCCGGCTCCCCTTGGGGTTTCAGCAGTTTTAGCGGCTGGTCCCAGGCGGCTTTCTTCGCTGGTGCTCATTTGATAAACTGCGGGGCTTAGAAACCCCCATCCAACGCGGCGTCGCTGCGTTCCTTCGATTGTTGATACGGAGTTTTCCATGGCTAAGCCCGGTAGAAAAGTGAAGAAGGCGAATCACGGTAAGCGTCCCGCCTGCAGTCGTCCCCGCAAAGAGCGGCGTCAAAAAGTCAAGACCTAGTGCTGATCCAGCCACGGGTGGATGCTCGTAAACTGGCTGATTTCTTTCGCCACCCTCCTCTGGCAGAGGCCTCGGCGTGCCCGAAAAGGACCTGATCCTCGACCCCACGGACCTCGATCTCACCCGCGTGCTGGCGGATCTGGACGAGATACGTCGATACATTCCGCAACGCCATGCCATGGAGCAGCTTACGGCCGTCGTGTACGATGACGTCGAAGCTGGAGTCGTAGCCGGTTACAGAGACTTGACCGATGACGAGTTTTGGGTCGCGGGCCATATGCCTGGCATGCCTTTGATGCCGGGCGTCCTCATCTGCGAGGCAGCCGCTCAACTGTGCACCTACCAGGTGCAGCGGCACGGGGCGATGGACGTAAGTATGATGGGCTTCGGCGGCCTGGATAAAGTCCGCTTTCGTGGCATGGTTCGCCCTGGCGATCGTTTGCTACTGGTGTGCAAGCGACTGGCGCTTCGGCCGCGTGCGATGATTCGCTGCGGTTTCCAAGCATTTGTCGGGACCACCATGGTGAGCGAGGGGGAACTGGTTGGCGTGGCGATTCCCGTCGATCAGGTGCGCCAGCCTGGCCCCAGCGAAGGTTAAGTGCGGCAACGGCAATACTTAGCCGCAAGGTCGTCGCCGGCTGGTTCCCAGCTACAATAGGCCCAGGGCTGCCCTTTCCTTACCCATCGCACGCACCATGTTCCCGCTCTACGACCGAAATCCACATCATCGCTTTCCGCTGATTACGATTCTCTTGATCGTGGCCAACGTGTGGATTACGTGGCAGATGGCATTGTTGCCCGAACGGGGGCAGGCAGAGATCGCGTATGAACGAGGTTTCATCCCCCAGCGACTAACTCGCATCGACAATCCACAGCCTCTGCGGATTCGCCATGAACTTCCCCAACGGCAGATACCGGGGCAGCCAAAGCAACCGGTTGAGTGGATGGAGGTCGACCTGCCGACCGACGCGGCGGCAGTTTACGGAACGTTCCTGAGTACGATGTTCCTGCACGGCGGTTGGCTCCACTTGATTACGAATATGTGGATGCTATGGGTATTTGGCAACAACATTGAGGACCGCCTCGGGCATTTCGTCTTCGGCTTGTTCTATCTATCGGGTGGCATTCTGGCAACGCTCAGTCATTGGGTCGTAGCGCCGGAAAGCGAAGTACCGGTCATCGGCGCCAGCGGGGCGGTTGCGGCCGTACTGGGAGCTTACGCGCTCACTTATCCTTGGGTCAAAATACGCACCTTGGTCTTTGTGGGTATTCCGCTGCTGTTCGACATCCCGGCGTTCATCGTGCTGGGCCTCTGGATGATTGGAGAAACCGTTGCCGGCGTACTGAACCTGCATTTGGGTGCGGCCGGCGGCATTGCCCATTGGGCCCACATCGGTGGCTTTGTTGCAGGACTCGCGTTGATGCCGCTCTTTGCGCTGGGCCGTTCGCCCGACGGTGATGACTGGAAAAAAGAAACCGACGAGTTATTCAAGTACGATGCACCTAAGCAGCTCACGGATCGAAATTAGCTGCCTAAGATTATCTTGCCGTCAGTTCCGTCTAAGTTTACGTTGGCAATCGAAGCATTATTATGGGTCGCCGGGCTGTACCACGGATTGATGCCGAACTCGACCTAAGTCGTTACCTCAAGACGTTCGACGATTTGCCGCAACCGTGGGCGAACGATGCCGTGTTCGGACGCGAAGCGGCTTTGGAGATCGAAGTTGGCAGTGGCAAAGGGCTGTTTCTGCTGAACGCCGCGCGTGCCAAACCCGACCACAATTTCCTGGGCATTGAGGTCGCGCACAAATACGCCCGGTTCTCGGCCGCGCGCCTGGCGAAGCTGCAGCTCGCCAACGCCGTGATGGTATCGGGCGACGCACTCAAGATTTTTCGCGAGTTGGTGCCCGATGCGAGCCTCGCAGCGGTGCACGTTTACTTTCCCGACCCGTGGTGGAAGCAGCGCCATCGCAAACGCCGCGTGCTGACGCCCGCCTTTCTAGCGGACGTGGCCCGCACGCTCCGGCCACAAGGGAAATTGCACTTCTGGACAGATGTCGAAGATTATTTCCAGTCGACGCTCAAGCTGCTTGGCAACGTGCCCGCACTGGATGGCCCGCAAGCGGTCGATGAGAAAGTACCCGATCACGACCTCGACTACCGCACCCATTTCGAACGACGCAAACGCCAGGACGGGCTGCCAATCTATCGGTCGTTGTTTGTGAAGCGGGCGATTTAGTACCACTGCGCTGACTGCCGGGTTCTATTAGCCACGATTGAACATCGATCGGTAGGGACTTTTTCGGCGCTTTTGCATGCCCGTGGTGAGGTTGTAGGACTTCCAGCCTTTGTCGCGCTACCCTTCACTCAAATATCCGTGTGGTTCATCCATTTAGATCCGTGTTTCAATCTTTCTTCGAGGTACCTGACCTAGCGCCGTAGTTCTAGCAGGCTACTGAAACTAGCAGGCTACTGAAAAAGGGCAGTCGGAATCGGAGTCTTCCAATGGGGTCGATTGCAAGAGGGGAATTCGCAGGCCTATTCGCCAGTGCCATCGAGATTTAACGACTCAGCAATCGGCCCCATCGGAAAGCCTCTTGCCGCAGCGCTTTACCAGCGAGTTACGAACGTTGCCTGTGGCAACGAAAGCTGTCTACACTATAGCAAGCCCCGGCCCAAGCCAGGGGGATGACCGTCGGCAAATTCGTTGGCGTGCGATATTTCACTTTCTTGATGTAACTGGTTCATGGCAACGCCCGTTGATAACGACCATTCCGACCTCTCCGACATGCTGCGTCACTCGCAGTATCGCTCCGCATTCGAGCAACTCATCACATCGCTCAGCACGCGATTTATCAACCTTCCCATTGAATCGATCGATGCTGGCATTGTCGAAGCGTTGGGTAAAGTGGGTAGCTATACCAGAGTGGATCGCTGCTTCGTGTACCAATACGTCGACGACACCCGGCGATCTGCCCGTTTGAGTCATGAGTGGTGCGCCTCCGGCGTTGCGACGATTCAGCACCGCGTGCAGGAGGTGCAACTGGCCCCGCTAGCGTGGGTCGTTGGTCAATTGACCTCTGGCAAGATTGTGCACGTCCCCGACACCACCTTGCTACCCGAAGAGGCCGCTCCGCTCGGAAAGCTTTACCAAGAGTTGGGCGTCCGCTCGGCGGTCTACGTGCCACTGTTCTTCAAGCGGACGCGGGCAGGCATGCTGGGATTCTCGTGTGTCAACCACAAGAAGATTTGGTCGGAAGAGAGCATCGACCTCCTTAAGTTGGTTGGGGAGATCGTGGTAAACGCCGTCGATCGCAAAGACGACTACCTCGCCCTGCAGGTTAGTCGCGAACGATACAAGTCGGTAGTGCAGGACCAAACCGATTTCATTTTGCGGTGGAACCCGGACGAGACGTTGACATTCGCGAACGGGGCCTTTTCGCGGTTCGTAGGAGTTCCGGTTGAGGAGTTGATCGGAGTAAATGTGCTGAGGTTTGTCCACCCGGACGATGTCGACCGTGCCCGCAAGAAGGTAGCAGAGCTTTCGGTGGAAGCGCCGTCGACGACGGGCGAGTATCGGCTGGTCGGGTTGGATGGGACAATCGGGTGGCAGGAGTGGTCGAATCGTGCGTTGTTCGACCAACAGGGCAACTTGATTGAGTACCAGTCCGTAGGGCGCGACATTACCGCGCAGAAAGAAGCTCGCCAGGAAGTCGAGTATCGCCAGCGGCTGGAGAATCTGATTCTGACGATCACCTCCCGCTTCATTAATTTGCCTCCCGATCGAATGGAGCGGGAGATCGTCGACGCATTGCGGCAGGTGGGCGAGTTTGTCACAGGAGACCGGAGCTACATCTACTTGTTCAACGAATCGCGCGAGCTCGGCGACTCTGCGTTTCGAATGGGTTCGAGATGGCGCTCCGGCGACCCCACCCGAACTGCTGACCGTGACCAACCTGGAGCACGACTGGGGCATGCAACTGCTTGCGCAGGGGGAACCCATGCCTATCTCGGACCTGCATGCGTTGCCACCTAACGCTCTGCCTCTCCGAGATGTGTTCATCTCCATTCAAGTTGCTTCCCTCGTCATCGTCCCTATCCAGCTTCGAGAGCAACTGATCGGCTTCATGGGAATCAGTCGCCGTGAAGCTGGCGTCAGCTGGTCGCAGGATAGCACGGCGCTGCTCCGGCTGATTGGCGAAGTGTTTGCTAACGCGTTGGAACGCAAGTCGACGCAGGAAGCGTTGGCTGCAAGTGAGGAGCGCTTGCGTTTGACGATCGACGCGGTGGCCGATGGATTCTACGATTGGGATATCGCTTCTGACCTTGTCTTTGTGAGCGATAATTGGCTTGCGTGCAGGCAAATTACCGATAGCCAAAACCTCTGGGAAATCGCCGATTGTCGGTCGTCGATCCACCCCGACGACCGAGCGGACTTTGACGAATGCGTGACCCAACACCTGTCCGGCGGTACGGACACCTTCGAATGCGAATACCGGGTCCAGCTAGCCGATGGATCGTGGCGATGGATTCTTGATCGCGGTCGTGTCATCGAACGCGACCAACAGGGCGCGCCGTCGCGAATGGTTGGCACCGAGCGCGATATTACTCAAGAGGTAACAAGTCACCGACGACTGCAGGAAGCCGATACCCATTTAGCCCACTTAGCCCGTGTCGCTACGATGGGTGAGGTCGTGGCGGGCATTGCGCACGAAGTGAATCAGCCTTTGCATGCCGCCGCGACGTTCGCCAATGCCGTTTGCACGGCGCTGGAGTCGAACGACCAAGGTAGCCGCCAACGTGCGATGCTGATGGTGGGCAAGATTTCCGTACAGATCGATCGCGCGGCCGACATTATTCGCCGATTGCGTGAGTTTACTCGGCCTCGCCAAGTTCACATGTCTCGTTTCGACTTGAACGGCTTGATCCGTGAGTCGGCCGAACTGCTAGCTCATGAGTCGAAACGCAAGCGTGTCCGTGTCGAATTCCATCTGGATGAGTTCCTGCCTGGCGTGATTGGAGATCGTATCCAAATTCAGCAGGTCATTGTAAACTTACTGCGGAATGCCTTTGAATCCATTGATCCCCTTACGAAACGAAAACCGCTGGTGATCGTTCGAACCAGCAAATGCGAAGGTCGTGCGTTGCTGCAAGTGACCGACAACGGAGCCGGTCTGGCTCCCGAAACCGATATGGAACAAGTGTTCGATGCTTTTGTGACTACCAAGCAGGAAGGCATGGGCATGGGGCTTGCCCTGTGTCGGACGATTATTACTGGCCATCACGGCAAGGTTTGGGGAGAATCGAACGAGCGAGAAGGAATGACTTTTTCTGTTACGCTTCCCATCGAGCCGGAGAAACGCGATGAGTGATCCGCATACGGTTTACATCGTCGACGACGACGATGCCTCGCGCGAGGCGGTGGAAATGTTACTCACCGAAATGAAGGTGTGCTACGAGTCGTTCGGATCTGCTGAGCAATTTCTCGAGCAGTATCAAGGTGGGCGGCCAGGTTGCCTGGTGACGGACGTGCGCATGCTCGATATGAGCGGTCTTGAGTTGCAGGAGGAACTCGCCCGCCGGAAGATCACCATGCCGGTAGTGGTCGTCACCGCCTACGCCGATGCCCCGGTAGTGGTGCGTGCCATGAAGAACGGTGCCGTTACCCTGCTGGAAAAGCCTTGTCGCAATCACGAACTGTGGGACGCCATCCGCGAGGGACTTGCCCAAGACGCGGAGAACCTTGAGCAGGAGATGCGCCAGAACGAACTGCGTGCTCGATTCGAGAAGCTCACCCCTCCCGAAAAAGAGGTGCTCGACTTGATCGTCGCGGGGGTGCCGAACAAGACGATTGCCTCGCGACTTGATATTAGCGTCCGGACGGTAGAGGTGCGGCGCCAGCACGTTTTTGCGAAGCTGCAGGCGAATTCCGTCGCCGAATTGGTTCAAATGGTGCTCCAGGCACAGCCGCCATCGTAAATGCGGCAAACCGACCGAACGGTCGGGCGGGTGGCCACAAACGGGGTGTGGGAAGTCGCAGTATTCCGCGGCATTCCCCATCTATTCTGCAGAATACCGATTCGTATTCTTACTACAGACGGCCGCAGCGACTACTGGCGGGCGTCCATGATCGTCGAGCCGGCCATGACGCCATAGGGCTCCCGACTTCATCAATACGGTGTTGCCCGCATGGAGACCGATCGTCGTAGCGGGCGATGCAACGGCAGGACAGCCAATTACTAATCGGAAAGGCGTGCCCATGGCACGCCGCAAAGGAGGCATAGCGAGATGATACTACAGGCTACCATGAGTGGCGATAGCCACACCACGGCGCAAGAATCCACGGACACCGTTTACATCGTGGAAGACGACGCCAGCACCCGCGAGGCGTTGGGCGAGTTGATTCGCCCTACCGGTGCCAAAGTGGAAGTTTACCGCTCGGCGGAAGAGTTTCTGAAAGCGTATCAACGCGAAAACCCGGGGTGTTTGCTCCTCGATCAGCGACTACCAGGCATTAGCGGATGCGAGTTGCTCCGGCAATTGCGTAGCGAAGGGGTGCCGCTTCCGGCGGTGTTCGTAACCGCTTACGCCACTACGTCGATGACGGTGGACGCGATGCGAATGGGCGCGGTCAACGTGCTCGACAAGCCCTGTTGTGAGAACGAGTTGCGGGACGCGATTGGTGTCGCCTTGGCTCAGGACCGGAAGCAATTGCGGAAATCGGCCAATCGCCGTGAGGCGGCAACTCGGCTCGAACAACTTTCGCCAAGCGAGCGCGATGTCCTGGCTCAGGTGCTTAACGGTGTTCCCAACAAGCAAATCGCCAGTCAATTGGGCGTTTGTATTCGCACGATTGAGGCGCGTCGCAGCCGCATCTACAAGACCATGGGCGTGCAGTCCGTGGCCGAACTGACGCGGGCCTGCGTAGCGGCCGGCTTTATCGATGCCTGAGCTGCGGCACGCAAAGAGCCGGGGGCCGCAGAGCACTTTGCAGTTTCCCGCATCCGACCGCCGTGCGGTTGGGAGATTGCGATCGTAAAGCTTTTATTAGCAACGATTTAGAGGCTTGGTTATGCAGCCGGCGTCACGGAGTTCTTCCCCCCTCCCAGCCGTGACGCCGGCCTGCTAGCCCCTCGACAGGCCACGATGGCGTGCCTATGCTGCGCGTTGGATTTATTGCTGGCGACAACCGTCGCCGATGGCACCTGGCCTTGCCCCAGACGCGCGGGCTAAAAGCGCGTTCCCCTCGCAGCGAACATTCATGTTCCCCCACACCCTTTCCCCTGCGGCCAGTAAGTTGGCAGGTACCGAGCGTAACTCGGTCCCATTGACGCCCGTACCCGCGAGTGACTCGCGGGGTGCTAGCAACGGCTGGCTCGATCAATGGGATGGGCCGGTGGTGGCCACCGCCACCGCGGTAAGTGCGTTGGTGCTCTCCGAGCAACATGGTAGCGTGCTTGGCGAGATTGGTGCCCCCGCTGAAATCGACTCGGCCTATCAAGGTGACCTCAGTGAACTGATCGTCGGGAGCATGCACTGGCTTGCCCGGCGCCAACACGACGACGGTGGCTGGAATAGCTACGAAGCAGACCTCGCTCAGCCGTCCGACCTGTTTACTTCGATGATTGTTCGCGCCGCATTTCAGTTGACGGGCGCCCCGGCGGCGTATCCTGAATTGGGCGATCGGATGGTCGGATATATCAAGAAACGAGGGGGAGCCGACGGGCTAAAGTCCACTTACGGGTCCCTTGCTAGTGCAACGCTGCTAGCCCGCGGTTGTTCGGCACTCGCCGAAGTGGTGGATTGGAAACAATTGCCGGCCATTCCAGTCGAGCGAGCCACCCTTGGAGTCGGGCCGTCGCGCGTGGAGTTTTGGATGAATCGCCAGCCTGTATTGCCGGCGATTGTGGCGTTCGGTATCGCCGCTTGTTCGTTGCATAGGCCGCTCAATCCACTAACGCATTGGAGGCGTGCGCGGGCGTGCCGCACCGCAGTCGAGTGGCTATCGGACATTCAATCCCCCGATGGCAGCTTCGGTGGTTCGGTGCCCACGACCAGCGTGGTTCTGATGAGCCTCGCCAGCGTTGGCCACAATACCGGCCCCATCGTGCGCCGCGGGGTGGAGTATCTGTTTGCCCAGGTCCGCGGTGATGGAAGCTGGGGTTCCGCGGTGCCAGCCTCGCAACTGCAAGACACTGTCGAGTGCCATTAGATTTGACGGGGAACGCTTCGGATGACGGCTTCGACGGGCATAACGCAGCGCATCAGCCAGTCGAAACGCTCCGAACTCGAAGCCCTGGTCGAAATATTCGCGGATGGCATCGACGCGTTCGGCAAGTTTTTGGCAGTGGGCGAGAGCGACTTGCCACCGACGTTTGCCGGACTCTTGGCCCATCACGACCATATGACCGTGACACTCGAGGCCTATTACGAATCGCTCGTGCGGGTCGAAGTGGTGGTGGAGCGCCCGGGCACCGAATGGTACGCCCGCCAAAGTCTCTTGGCTCGTCATTCGGACGGAGCCGTCGTACAATTCGGAATCATGCGGATTGATGTGTCCGGACTGCCAACCTTAGTGCGATCCGCCATTGAATCGCACGCCGCTCCGCTCGGGCGAATCCTGATCAAGAACAATCTGCTTCGGCATGTAGAACTACGGGCATTATGGCAGATCGAACCGTCCCGCATCCTGGCTGAACCGCTCCGCACCCGCCCCGGAGCGGTGATTTACGGTCGCTCTGCAGCAATCCACCTGGCAGGGAGGCGGGCGGTTGATTTACTTGAGATTGTCACCGACCAGCCCGTCGCCCCGGTCTCGAAACCTGATTGAGTCGCCA
Organism: Lacipirellulaceae bacterium; assembly: GCA_963753855.1. Lineage (GTDB taxonomy): Bacteria > Planctomycetota > Planctomycetia > Pirellulales > Lacipirellulaceae > Aeoliella. Next base: position 296,836 of record CAVWDV010000002.1, read on the forward strand.
TGAAGACAGCATTGAGTCCCTCTTACGAATGTGTGGTTATTGGCGGGGGACCGGCGGGATCGACCGCGGCGGCCCTTGTCGCCAGCCGTGGCCATTCCGTGTTGCTGGTCGAACGCGAAAAGATGCCTCGGGAGCACGTCGGCGAATCGCTCATGCCCGAATCGTATTGGATATTCGAACGCCTCGGCGTGCTTGAAAGGCTCGCCGCTTCGCGTTTCTCCCGAAAGGTGGGTGTGCAATTCGTCAACAATACCGGAAAGGAATCGCAGCCCTTCTTCTTTCGCTCGCACGACCCGCGTCCATCCAGCGAGACTTGGCACGTCGACCGCGCAGAGTTCGACCAGATGCTCTTCGAGAACGCCGCAGTGAAGGGTGCCGATTGCCATGATGCGACGCGGGTTGCGGAGGTAAGCTTCGATGGTGATCGAACGACGGGGGTCGTCCTAGTAGACGCCGGAGGTAATCAGCATCGTGTTGCGTCGCAAGTGGTGATCGATGCGACCGGTCAGCAGGCCCTCATGGCCAACAAACTAGGTATTCGCCGAGTCAATCCCGATCTCAGGAAGTCCGCCATTTGGCGACACTACCGAGGCGCGGAGCGCGACGAGTCGGGCGGCGGCGTGAAGACCATCATCTTGCATACCAGCGACAAGCAAGCCTGGTTTTGGTACATCCCACAAGCCGACGACATCGTGAGCGTTGGCTGCGTTGGTGATAACGACTACTTACTAAAGGGACGCGGCAGTCCGGAGCAAGTTTTCGAACAAGAACTCGCCAAGTGCGAAGGGGTGTTGCAACGGGTGCAAGGTGCCGAGCCGCTGAACGACCTGCGCGTGGCTAAAGAGTTTTCGTATACGACCGATCAGGTGGCTGGCGACGGCTGGGTGCTTGTGGGCGATGCCTGGGGGTTCATTGATCCAGTTTATTCATCGGGCGTGTATTTCGCGTTAAAATCTGCCGCTCTGGCTGCCGACTGTGTGATCGAGGGGTTAGCGGCGGGCGATACGTCGGCTGCCCAGTTGGGCAAATGGGGATCCGAATTCAAGACGGCGACGGATTCGGTACGAAAGCTGGTGAATGCCTTTTATTCCGGCGAATTCCGTGTCGGTCGCTTCGTCATGGATCACCCTGAGCACCAGGGCAACTTGACCGACCTGCTGATTGGCCGGATCTTCAAGCCGGGAGTCGCGTCGATGTTCGACGATCTGGAGCCATGGCTCGAGCGGCAGTTAGCCGCGACGGTGGGGGCGGACGCTGTTTAGTCTTGGCGGCGGGTATGGTACACTTCCCCGCAAATCGGCAGTGACTGCCCACGGGTAACGCTGCGGTATGCCCTGCCCCTCCGGAGTTTCTGCATCATGAAATTGGGACTTTGGATACTGGTGGTCTTGCTGCTGGTGCTCCACCAAGACAACTGGAACTGGGACAGCGACTATTTGGTGTTCGGCTTCATGCCGCTGGGTTTGTTCTACCACGCTTGCATCTCCGTTGCCGCTAGTGTGACGTGGTATCTGGCGACCAAGTTCTGCTGGCCGGCTGACATCGCCCAAGCGAAGGAGCGGTTGGTATGACTTCGCCCTTCATCACACTGGTCATTATCTGCATTTACCTCGGACTACTTTTAGTCCTTGGGATGTTTGCTAGCCGACTTTTTACGGGTACCAAGCAAGACTACCAACTGGCCAGCCACTCGATTGGCCCCTTCCTGCTGTTGATGTCGCTCTTTGGAACAACGATGACTGCCTTTGCCCTGGTTGGTTCCAGTGGCGAAGCTTACAAGGAAGGCATTGGGGTTTACGGGATGCTTGCTTCTAGTAGTGGCATCATCCATTCGCTTTGCTTTTTTGTGATTGGTGTCAAGCTGTGGTCGCTCGGCAAACAAAATGGCTACTCAACGCAAATCCAGTTCTTTCGCGATCGACTTGATAGCGACGGCATCGGCCTGCTGCTCTTTCCCATCCTGGTGGGGTTGGTAATACCGTACCTCCTCGTTGGAGTCATCTCCGCTGGCGGCGTGATCGAGACCATTACCGCCGGCCCGCCGAACAAGCCTGAACTCGGCGCGATCCCTTACTTCGCCAGTACCAATGGCGGCGTGCCACGTGAGCTTGGGGCCCTAGCCGTTTGCTCGGTGGTCCTAGTTTACGTATTTTTCGGTGGCATGCGGGGTACGGCCTGGGCCAATGCGTTTCAAACCATTGTGTTTATGGTGCTCGGTTTAGTTACATTTTACATTTTGGCCGACAAGCTCGCGGCAAAGGTGGGCGATAGTGGCACCCTATTAGAGAATCTTCGATTGCTTGCGGGACAAATCCCTGAGTCTAAGGCGACGCGGATCGATATGTCGCAAACAAAATTCTTCACCTACCTACTAATTCCGCTATCGGTAGGCATGTTTCCCCACCTATTCCAGCATTGGCTCACCGCTAAGAGCGCAAGCAGCTTCAAGCTACCGGTCGTCGCTCATCCGATTTTTATCATGATCGTGTGGGTGCCGTGCGTGCTGATTGGCGTGTGGGCCGCCTCGGGAATTATTCCGTTGCCACCCGCTGTGGCCGATAATCCCAATCGTGTCCTCGTGTTCCTGGTCAAATCGCAAACTACCGCGGTACTATCGGGATTCCTGGTTTCGGGCATCCTGGCGGCAATCATGTCGAGTCTCGACAGCCAGTTCCTTTGCCTGGGAACCATGTTCAGCACGGACATCGTTGGGCACTATGCTGGACACGATCGCTATAGCGATCGGACGCAGGTCTACATTACCCGCGGCTTTATCATTGCCATCGTCGCGGTCACCTACTTCTTTAGCTTGTTCGACCCACCGAGTGTGTTTACGCTCGGCATTTGGTGTTTCAGCGGATTCGCGTCGCTGTTCCCGCTGGTGCTGGCGGCCCTCTACTGGCGGGGCCTCACCAAGGCAGGGGCCTACGCATGTGTCATTGCCACCATTGCCACCTGGCTCTACCTGTTCCGGGAAGCCGAGTACGGCCAGAATGGAAGCTATACGCTGGACGTCACGCTGGGCGGCGCTGACTTACGAACTGATGCCGGTCGTGGCGATTTTCGCGGCCTCAACGCTTGCTTTGGTGCTCGTTTCGCTGGTAACTCCCAAGCCGTCGGACGCAACGCTCGCCAGGTTCTTCGCGTAAGAGAACATCGAGGCGGCTGAGGTCGCTGGTCCATTGGGTCGTCGGAATGCGCCGGTTTGGCTCTCTCCAGTGGTGTTAGCCATTGCCTTCCACAAAAGCAACCAGCAAATCCGTCGCTATGTGAAAGAGCGGATGGGCAGCTTGCATTAGATTTCGGTCGGGCCGAAATCTCCCGATACCGAGCGCAGCGGTTGTCGTCACATTCAAGAATCGCGCGGATCGCGCCCCGAAATATGCGTTTGCCAACCGAATAGCCGACACCATCAGCCACCATGCGAATCGCCTACATCGCCGCCGGGGCGGCAGGAATGTACTGCGGCAGTTGCCTGCACGACAACACGCTCGCCCGTGCGCTGATGGACTGCGGCGAAGACGTGCTACTGGTTCCCACGTATACGCCTGTCCGTACCGACGAAGAGGATGTGAGCATTTCGCGGGTGTTCATGGGGGGCATCAACGTCTACCTGCAGCAAAAGTGGTCGTTGTTTAGGCAAACGCCCCGCTGGGTCGACTGGCTGCTTGATCGCCCCCTGCTGCTGAATATGGCGACCCGTGGTGGTCCGAGTGTCGACCCCACCAAGCTTGGCGACATGACCGTCTCCATGCTACGAGGCGAAAGTGGCAACCAGCGTAAAGAGGTGGAAAAACTGGTCGACTGGCTCCTCGACGAAGTACAGCCCGATGTCGTGCACCTGTCGAATTCCATGCTGCTTGGCTTTGCCAGGCGCATTGCCGAACGGGGGGGCCCGCCGGTGGTTTGCTCGCTTTCGGGCGAAGACATCTTCCTGGAAAAGCTCGTGCCACCGTATTACGAGCAAGCGCGGGCCTTGCTGCGCGAGCGTGCCGCCGATGTCCAAGGGTTTGTAGCGCTCAATGAGTATTACGCAAACTTCATGGCCAACTACCTATCGGTTGATCGGTCCTTGGTGCATGTCGTGCCTCACGGACTCGATCTCCATGGGCATGGACCCGCCGAATCGCCTCCAAGTGAGTTAGTGGTGGGCTACCTTGCCAGGATCTGTCACGACAAAGGACTGCATCAACTGGTCGAAGCGTGTGAGCACCTGGCTACCATGGCACCCGAGCTCGACTTCAAACTCCACGCGGCTGGTTACCTGGGTAAGGGGGACGGGCCCTACCTTCGCAAAATCGAAGCCCAGGTAGCGAACGGGCCACTCGCCGGCAAGTTTGCCTATTTGGGCGAACTGGACCGCGACGAGAAGATTGCCTTCTTCCAGACACTCAGCGTGTTCGCCCTGCCAACCGTGTACGCCGAAAGCAAGGGATTGCCGGTACTCGAAGCGTGGGCGAACGGCGTGCCGGTACTGCTGCCGAATCACGGTAGTTTCGCCGAAATGGTGGCCAATACCGCGGGTGGATTGCTCCACGTTCCGCACGACACCAAGGATCTTGCCGGTCGGCTGGCCGAACTCCTCACGGATGCGGATCTGCGGACGGAACTGGCAACGGCTGGCCGACGTGCAGTGGTGGACCGCTACCATGCGGCAAAAATGGCCCAAATGACGCTGGCCGTCTATCGGCTGCTTGCCGAGTAGGACCGGCTTCCACCGCCACGGCCTAGAGACTGCGGCCAATGCTCCACGAGGCACCGCAGAATGGGGCGAATTTGAAATGCCGAACCGCACAGGGTTGCATGATGCCCTGGCACGGGTAGAATATGGGGCTCGCTGGGGAAGCTTGCTCTGCCCCATAAATATACCCCCGCAACCAATTTCGAGTGATTCGATGGCCAAGCGTCGCAGTAGTGCCAAGAAAGTAGCCAAGAAAGATCCATTGTACATCGATGGCGTGAGACCACGTCCGATGTACGTCGACTACAAGGATCTGGAACTGTTAGGCAAGCTGACCAATCGGCATGGCCGCATCGTGAGCCGTCGTAAGACGGGTTGCAACGCTGCCAGCCAGCACGCCGTATCGAAAGCGATCAAGCGTGCTCGTTTTATGGCGCTCATGCCTTACGTTGGCGACTGATGGCGGCCGAGCGCCCGTCTTAGCCTAGAACACTTTATTAGCCCTCGGCCGTCGGTCGAGGGCTAGTTTCGTTTGGGGGATCTCCACTGCCATGCCCAAGGTCTTCAGGACAGAGCGAATGGTCGAATTTGCCGATACCGATATGGCAGGTATCATGCACTTTGCGTCGTTCTTCCATTATATGGAATCGGTCGAGCACGAATTCATACGCAGCCTGGGTCTGAGCGTTTTCACGCAAATCGATGGCCAAGCGATTAGCTTCCCGCGCGTCTCGGCCAAGTGCGACTTTAGGTCACCCGCCAAGTGCGAAGACGTGCTGGACGCCGCCCTCGTGATCAATCGTATCGGCAACAAGAGTCTTACTTACCAAATTGATTTTTCACGTGGCGAAGAGCCGGTTTCTACCGGTCAAGTCACTTGCGTGTGTTGTCATATTTATCACGATCGACCTCCCGAATCGACGCCGTTGCCACCGGAGTTCGTCGAGTTATTCTCGCCGTACTCGGTCGCGTAGCACACCAGCACCGCTATCGCATGGACATGCTGACGATCGACAACGTGACCAAGGAGTACCCGACACCGGCGGATCCGTTGGTCGTGCTGCGAGGTGTTTCGCTTTCGCTCGCAACAGGGGAGAGCCTCGCAATCCTCGGCCCCAGTGGATCGGGAAAAAGCACACTGTTGGCCATCCTCGGTACGCTCGATCGTCCCACATCGGGCACAGTGACCTTGAGCAACGTCGATCCCTTTAAACTGGATCCGACGGCACTGGCCCACTTTCGGCGCGACCGCATTGGCTTTGTATTCCAAGATCACCATCTTTTGCCACAACTCTCGGTACTTGAGAACGTGCTGACGCCGCTGCTGGCCGATGGCAAGCCAGCGCAAAGCGATGTCGAGCGGGCGCGGAATTTGATCGAACGCGTGGGACTTGCCCAGCGAGCCACTCATCGGCCTAGCGAACTGTCGGGCGGCGAACGCCAGCGGGTTGCCATCGCCCGCGCCCTGATTCGCTCGCCAGCCTTACTGTTAGCCGATGAGCCAACGGGTAACCTCGACGCGACCACGGCCGACACGATTGGCCGCTTGCTCGTCGAGCTGCAACAAGAGCATAATTCGTTACTGGTGGTAGTCACCCACAGCCAGGCTCTTGCTGACACGTTGTCGCAGCAAAAACGAATTGAAGATGGACGCTTACCGTAGCAGATGCAGACCGAGAGGAGCGACACCAGGACGACCTTCGGGGAGCTAGTTGCTCGCTTCTCGCCACTCACCACCAACCCCTCGCTTCCACCATGCACATTTCCGATCTTAGTGACATGCTTTCTAGCGACGACGATGCCAAGCGTCGCGAGGCGGCCGAATTGCTCAGCCAAAATGCAGAGGTTGCGGCTGATGTCGCCGTTGAACTGGTGCGGCACGTCGGCGACGAAGACCGGGTGGTGGCGGAGTACTGTGTCGCCACACTCGAAGAACTCGGGCCGCCTGCCGCGAGCCAGCTCGACGCCATTGCCAGTCTGGCGGGCGCGGAGCACCCGGACGTAGCGTATTGGGCCGTTACTTTGCTGGGGCGCGCCGGCGTGGCGGCAGCCGAGCACGCGACACTGTTGGGCCACTTGGTGGCAAGCGAGGTTGCTCCGGCTGTCCGTGAACGTGCCGCTTGGGCACTGGGACGTATCGGCCCAGCTGCCGCGGTTGCCGCGCCCAGCTAAAGGCGAGCACCACCGCCGAGCCCGAGAGCGTCGCCAGGGCTGCGGCGAAGGCCCTCGAGGCAATGGAGAAGGGTTAGCGACTGGTAAGGGTCCTTGTGCTAGGGGCCCTCCGGCCACCGCCCGCAATGAGCTCTATTTGTTCCGGGCCGGCAGCGCAACTAGAATGGAGCTACCCCTGCCAACCTCCTCCCTACGCCTTTCTCGCGATGAAGATCTCGACAATTCCCCAGATCTATCGCAATCTCAATCGCTGGCGGGAGATCCTGGCGGTGCTCAGCAAGTACGGCCTCGCTGGCTGGGCCAGCCGTTTGGGCCTGACGTTTGGCTCGACCTTGCTTCGCAACCCGCAGGGGCAAACGCTTGTCGACGCGGGGCACGAAAAACGCATTCGCTTAGCGATTGAAGAATTGGGGCCCGCCTTCATTAAGCTCGGCCAGGTACTCAGTACGCGGCCCGATCAGGTGGGATTCGCTCTGGCCGATGAGCTAAGCAACCTACAACAAAACACACCTTGCGACCCCGCCGATAAGATCGTCGAACTGGTGGAGAGCGAGCTCGGCCGTCCGCTCGACGAGTGCTTTGCGACATTCAACCATGAACCGGTCGCTTCGGCGTCGATCGGGCAAGTCCATCGTGCAACCCTCAACGATGGTACGCCGGTGGCCGTAAAGGTGCAGCACGTTGGCATCGAGAAACAGGTCCGTATCGATCTCGAGATCCTGTCTGGTTTGGCGCAGCTTGCCGAGCGGCTTCCCGAACTCCAGCCTTATCGGCTAAGCGCAATGATGCATGAATTGCAGCGGATGATGCGCCGCGAACTCGATTTCTGCCGCGAGTTGCGAAACCAGCAGCAGTTCGCCCGCATGTTCGATGGCGACCCCCGCATTGAAGTTCCGCGTGTGTTTCCCGAGTTTTCGTCCAGCAAGGTGCTGACGATGGAGTGGCTCGCCGGCAATAAGCTTTCAGCATTGGCCGCTGAATCCACGGCCGATGGTCATTTGCCGGACTACGCCCATCGCGGCGCCGAGATCTACCTGAAAATGATCTTCGAGCATGGGTTCTATCATGCCGATCCTCACCCCGGAAACCTGATGCTCATGCCAGACGGGGCAATTGGGTTGCTCGATTTCGGAATGGTCGGCCGGCTGGACGACTCCTTGCGTGAGCAAGTTGAAGACCTGCTGATCGCCATTTCATCCCGAGATTCGCAACGACTCACCAACGTGGTCTTGCGAATTGGCGCGACTCCGCTCGGCTTGGACGACGTCGCCCTGTCGACAGACCTCACCGCTTTCGTCGAGCAGTACGCGTATCAGCCGCTTGATCAATTCGACCTCTCCGGAGCGTTTACGGAGTTTATCGAAATCGTACGTCGCTACAACATCGTGTTACCAAGCTCGGTGGCCATGCTGATCAAGACATTACTAATGCTTGAGGGCATGGCGCGGATGCTGGAGCCCGACTTTTCGTTAATGGAACTAATCGAACCTTATCGCAGCAACATCCTCCGCCGGCGGCTTTCGCCCCGGCGGCAATCTCGCAAGCTACGCAACATGCTGGGCGAAGTCGAGCAATTGGCCGAAGTCGCGCCACGTCGCCTGCGCGAGATTCTCGAGCAGATCCAGCGCGGAAAGTTCGACGTGCACCTCGACCACCGTGGACTAGAGCCTTCGGTGAATCGACTGGTGCTCGGCCTACTAACCAGCGCACTCTTCCTGGGCTCGTCGCTCATGCTAAGCCGCGATGTGTGGCCGCTGCACGGCGTTTCCATCCCCGGGGCGACAGGCATCATCCTTAGTGCGATGCTTGGCATTCGCCTGCTCCGCGCCATCAACAAGTCGGGACACCTCGACCGCAAGCAATAAGTCCCATGCATGCGTTACATGCGCGGCGTTCCCTTGCCAGCGGTGTGCTCCTGCAGCACCACTTCGATGCGGCTGTTCAACTCGTCCAGTTGATCAAGCAATTGGGCGTGACGATGCTCGATCTCGTCGAGCGGATCGGGGGTAGGTTCCATTCGCACGCCGGGGGTGCAAGGCGAGGGGGGGAGGTGCTTCGGGAGAAGCGCAGCGGTTGATCGACACGGTCATTCATCGGCCACACAGCAACCGCACTTCGAAGCCGTTTACCTGCAAAACGCTTGCTAGCATCATAGGCCGGATAAGTTGTGCGGTGTGTAGCGGTGAGGCCTAGGCAGCCGCTTCCAACTCAAGCGGATCGCGGCATGACGATGCGATCGCAACACGCTTGAGGAATTTCTCGATCTTCGACCGACCGTAGGTGTCGAGACGCTTGCCAGAACCTTCCTCGGCGCACGGCACCAACATCGATGGTCCTTCGAGGCACGACGTTGAGAAAGCTTTCGGACATAGTTGTGGTACGGCGAGGTTGCGACGCGGTGGCCTGCGTCGACCATTTGCGGCCATCAAGCGGAAACAGCCGTCATGCTTCATCTGTTAGCCATGAGATGCCACGCGGCGGTCCAGGCTTGAACAGCGGTCGCGACAGCGCAACTGTCGCGGAGGAATCGTCATTGCAAAGGTGGAACTGCCTCACGGCGGGAATGGAACACCGCGCGGCTGCGCGGTTGGCCAGGCTACCACACATCGTAACCCGCGGCCTTCCGCATGAAATCCATCGAGAGTCCCGCGAATATCAACGACTTACCGTTCGCTGGCGGAACGTGGACTGTCGGTCGTTGCCACTTGGCTTGGACCTAACGTAGACTACGAGAGTCGAAACTTTGCGCCGCAGAGAGCAGGTATTTCGAATCCGAAATTGAGGGATGTCCCGCCGCGCGCGACGATCGACAGCGAAGGCGGCGACCCAACCAAGAAGTAGTCGATTGTTCGCTGGAAAATCGATTCGCTGACAAAGGACAACACTGCAATGCGTGCGTTTGCCGTTAACCCAAGCAATGGTCATGCCGACATTGTAGACTTGCCTGAACTTGGTCCACCTGCAAGCGGTGAAGTGCTGCTCCGCACGCTCGAGGTTGGCGTGTGTGGGACCGATCGCGAGATCGCGGACCAACACTACGGCACTCCTCCGCCTGGCGAAGAGCAACTCGTGATTGGACACGAGGCCCTAGCCGAGGTGATGGAGGTCGGACCAAGCGTCACGACTCTGAGCGTGGGAGACCTGGTTGTCCCGTCCGTGCGACGGCCCTGCCCACACGCAAGTTGCTCTGCGTGTCAGGCAGGCCGGCAAGACTTCTGTTACACCGGCGACTTCACGGAGCGCGGCATCAAGGGGCAGCACGGTTTCATGGCCGAGCGATTCCTAGAAGACGAGCGCTATCTGACTCGTTTACCCGCCCATCTACGAGACGTCGGCGTTCTTGTTGAGCCGCTAACGATTGCCGAGAAGGCGCTCGCTCAGGTCTGGCAAGTCCAGCAGCGCCTACCTTGGGCTTGCTCCATGCATGGCGAAGGTCTTCCCTCGCAAGGCTGTACAGCGCTGGTGCTCGGTGCGGGTCCCGTGGGAATATTGGGAGCGATGGCGCTTGCCGAGAGTGGATTCCATACGTTTGTCTACTCCCGAGAACCGGAGGGTGGCCCACGCAGCCAACTCGTTGAGAGCTTCGGGGGTGTTTATCTCTCGGCAGAGTCGATCACCGTCGCTGAGTTGCCGAAGCGACTCGACGGAATCGATTTGGTTTACGAGGCAACCGGAGCTTCTGGGCTGTCCTTTGAAGTATTGGGACAGCTTGGCGTGAATGGAGTTTTCGTTTTCACTGGCGTTCCCGGACGAAAGCATCTGGCCGAAATCGAAGCCGGCACACTCATGCGCAACTTGGTGCTAAAGAATCAGGTGCTGTTTGGTACCGTCAACGCAGACGCAGATGCGTTTGTTAGTGCCGTCGAACGGCTCGATCGCATGCTTGTTCGCTGGCCTGCAACTGTCCGCTCGCTGATCTCACAACGTTGGCCACTAGACGCCGCCGCGCAATTGCTACAGGATCCTCCCCCCGGCATCAAGCATGTAGTCCAGCTGACGGACTAACGTTGTTCAGCAGACGAGTCTCTCAAGTCCTATCATTTCCAACGCACAAGCGATTTATCTCCATGGGCACCACACCCGAACATCAACGCCTCGCTGAAGATGCCGCCCGCACCCATAATTGGAAGCGATGGGGGCCGTACCTGTCGGAGCGGCAATGGGGAACCGTCCGCGAGGACTATTCTGCCGATGGGAACGCCTGGGGCGACTTCACGCATGAGCAGAGCCGCAGCCGCGCATATCGATGGGGTGAAGATGGGTTGCTCGGCTTCGCCGACCGGCAGTGTCGTTTGTGCATTTCGCTCGCCCTTTGGAATGGTCGCGATCCTATCCTCAAAGAGCGACTGTTCGGACTGACGGGTCCCGAAGGCAACCACGGTGAGGATGTCAAAGAATACTACTACTACCTCGACTCGACTCCTACGCACTCCTACGCCAAGGCGCTCTATCGCTACCCACAAGCGGAGTTCCCCTACGCGAAGCTGGTCAAGGAGAATTCTCGTCGCGGTAAGCAGGAGCGAGAGTTCGAGTTGGTCGAAACCGGGGTCTTTGATGAGGGCCGCTACTTCGATGTGCAAGCGGAATACGCGAAAGCTGGCCCCAACGACCTGCTGGCCCGCATCACCGTCACAAACCGCGGCCCTGAAGAAGCAGAGCTGTGGCTGCTACCGACCCTTTGGTTCCGAAACACGTGGATCTGGGGATGCAGGCACGAAGGTTCTACGGAAAAACCTTCGATCAAGAAGAGAGGCCCTGGGGCAGTAGAGTTGCACCATGAATCGCTCGGCAAGTTTCACGCCTACTTCGACGATCATCCTAGCGGTGGCAAGCGTGAGCTGCTGTTCACGGAGAACGAAACCAATTCGGAACTGCTGTTCAACACGCCATCAGAAACACCGTACGTCAAGGATGCGTTTCATCGCTACGTGATCCAGGGCGAAGCAGATGCAGTCAACCCCAACGCCGAAGGCACCAAGGTTGCCGCCTGCTACCAACTCAGCGTGCCCGCAGGCGAAAGCCGAGAGATCGCGTTCCGCCTCGTTGAAGTCACCCCATCGACCGACGATCAACCTCATGCGCCGCTCGAAGCAAATGATCCACACGTCCGGCAGCGACGCCAAGCGGAGGCCGACGACTTCTTCGACGCTGTGATCGATTCAGCAATCGACGACCAACAGCGGATCGTTTCGCGACAAGCGTACGCAGGATTGCTTTGGACAAAGCAGTTCTATCACTATATTGTCGCCGACTGGCTTAAGGGAGATAGCAAGGTCGCCGAGCCACCGCAGCAACGACGACACGGTCGGAATCATCGCTGGCAACACTTGTATGCCCGAGACGTGCTATCGATGCCGGACAAATGGGAATACCCCTGGTTCGCGGCTTGGGATTTGGCGTTTCACATGATCCCGATGGTGCGAATCGATCCGGAGTTTGCCAAGCGACAGCTACTGGTGTTGCTTCGCGAATGGTACATGCACCCCAATGGCCAGTTGCCGGCGTACGACTTTGCGTTTCACGACGTCAATCCGCCGGTTCACGCTTGGGCCTGTTACCGCGTCTACCAGATGAGTGGCCAGCCCGGCAAGCGGGATCGAGATTTCTTGGCCAAGGCATTCAAGCGGCTGTTAATGAACTTCACGTGGTGGGTGAACCGCATTGATGACAACGGCGACAACGTCTTTGCAGGAGGCTTCCTGGGGCTCGATAATATCGGCCTCTTCGATCGCTCCAAGGGATTGCCCGATGGTGCTCGCCTCGAACAATCAGACGGCACAGCGTGGATGGCATTCTACTGTGGAAACATGCTATCGATGGCGCTGGAACTTGCACGTGAGGACCCTACTTACGAAGACATGGCGTCAAAATTCCTCGATCACTTTGTCAGAATCACCGACGCCATCAACACGCAGGGCGGATCGGGTCTCTGGGACGAGCAGGAGGGATTCTACTTCGATCACCTTCACATCGATGGAGAACTCGTCCCCCTGCGCGTGCGATCGCTCGTCGGTCTGTTGCCGCTCATTGCGGTCGAAGTGCTCGATGAGCAGCTCATCAATCGACTGCCTGATTTTCGTGAGCGGCTCACATGGTTCCTCAAAAATCGCCATGATCTCACCCAGCATATCTCGTTCGGCGAGTGCCAAACGCGGGGAAGTCGGATGCTGTTGGCCATCCCCTCGCGAGAGAAACTACAACGCGTCCTCAGCGTGCTATTGGAAGAGTCGGAGTTCTTGTCCGATTATGGCGTGCGGTCTTTATCGAAACGACATGAGCACGAACCCTTCGAACTAAATGTGCGAGGAGAGAACCACCGCGTAGCCTATATCCCGGGTGAATCGGACACGTACATGTTCGGCGGCAACTCCAATTGGCGAGGTCCGATCTGGTTTCCGACGACCTTCTTGCTGATCGAAGCCCTCGAACGGTACCACGATTTCTACGGCGACACATTCAAAGTGGAGTGCCCTACCGGCTCCGGGGTTGAGATGACTCTGGATGAAGTGAGCGATGAACTCAATCGCCGGCTTTCCCGGATTTTTCTTCCCCAGAATATGTCGGGGCGTCCCTGCCTGGCTCGGTCGCACTCTCCCGAGGCATGCCCGGACGACTGGCAGGGCGAGCTGCTCTTTCACGAGTACTTCAACGGCGATACGGGCGAGGGACTTGGCGCGAGTCACCAAACCGGCTGGACGGCGTTGATTGCCAACTGCATCGAAAAGCTGCATGATCATTGATCCCCTGGTATTGCGCTCAATCATCGCCGACCATTAAACTCACGGAATTGCCTCGACCGGCGACAATTCGGCAGAGTCGCCCTAGGCTTCCCTGCTCGCACCCCAGCTTTGTCGCGCGTGCCTACCGATCGTTAGGAACCTATTGGGACCGATGTCTTCAAAGGCGGCGGTCGCAGCAGGAGGTGCCACTTGCGTCTTCGATTGCATTCGCCTTCTTCGTAAGCCCTCCGACGTGGCTCCCAGCCACGCTCGTTTCTTGGAACAAGCAGGCTCAGGGTTCAACAACGCCACCTCTGGATGTGAACCAGCGTCGTCGTTTCTCAGCGAATCTACGAATCGTAACCTGCCCACGCTCGCACCAAGTTGGCGGGCTGCTCGCGTAGAGTTGCTGGCAATCTGGGTGGTGTTGAATGCCCGCCTTGTTACCCCCGCGGATGAAAAGCCTCGTGCACCTTCTTGAGCCGGGTGTGATCGACGTGCGTGTACAGCTGCGTGGTGGCGATGCTGGCGTGGCCAAGCATTTCCTGCACGTGCCGAAGATCGGCACCGCCCGCGAGTAGGTGCGTAGCGAAGCTGTGCCGGAGCGAGTGGGGGCTCATGTCGGCATTGACTCCCGCGATCGCGGCGCACTTCTTGACTAGTTCCCAAATCCTTTCGCGCCGCAGTGGCCCGCCGCGGGAGGAGAGGAATAACTCGGCGGGCTCACCTTTCGCCCGCTCCACGAGTTGGGGCCGGTCCTTTTCCAGATAGGCGGCAATCACGCGGCACGCCGGTTCGCCCAGCGGGACGATGCGTTGCTTGTCGCCTTTGCCGTGACACTTGGCCGTGCGTTCGGTAAGGTTCACGTCGGCTAGCTTCACCGTGGCTAGTTCCGAGACACGGCAACCGGTCGCGTAAAGCATCTCAAGAATCGCTCGGTCGCGGCGCCATAGTGGTTCGCCTTTCGGTGGGGCGGCGAGCAGGCGCTCCACATCGCGCATCGACAGCACGGTTGGGATCCGCTGCCACAACCTTTGCGAAGCCAACAGCGCCGCTTGGTTATCGCTCAGTACGCCTTCGAGTTGCAGGTACTTGAAAAATACCTTGAGCGATACGACATGCCGGCTAACACTGGTGGGGGCGAGCTGCTGTTCACGAAGCCATGCCGGATAGCCGGCAAGTTCGGCAACGCTCAGTCCGGCGAGTCGCCGCCCGCCGAGCCACACCACGAAACGCTCCAAATCGCGGCCGTAGGCCTTCACGGTGTTTTCCGCCAAATGGCATTCGCTCCGCAGGTAGCGCAGGAACGATTCGCGGCGCTCCTTGATTTCGCTCGCCGTGCGTTCGCGGCGCGGCTTAATGAGTTTTCGGTTCCCTGCCATGCGTGCGACGGAAAGTTGTAATGAAAGGACGAACAAGACGACATTGGATGGCTGAGGTCGAGTTGTACGCGCCCCTCAGCCCATTGGTTGCTGGGGCCTCGTACAACTCGCCGCCAGCCACCCCGGACTAGAATGGACAGCGACGCTTGAAGTGCCACCTAGTGCCCTCGGCTAGTATCGTCATCTCGCCATGCCCCACTGAGCCATTCACTCGGCCGGCCATCCAGGCCTGCCAAATCGACTCGATTTTCGCTATGCTGTCGCTTGAGTTGAACGGTCGCACCGGTTTTGTGATCCGACCAAACGAATGCGAGAAAAACTGATGAAAGTGCTGGTTGTAGGTGGTGCGGGTTACGTTGGCAGTCACGCCGTGCGGGCGCTTAAGGAAGCGGGCCACGAAGCGTGGGTGCTCGACAATCTGTGCCAAGGGCACCGCGCCGCGGTGCCTGCCGGAAGGCTGATTGAGGGCGATTTGATGCGGCCCGACGATCTGGCTGCCGCACTCGATAAGACGGCCGCCGAAGCGGTGATGCATTTTGCGGCGTTGTCGCTGGTGGGGGAGAGCGTCGCAGAGCCTGCCAAGTATTACCAGAATAACGTGGTCGGCACGCTCAACCTGTTGGATGCAATGCGCACCGCGGGGGTTTGGCGACTGGTTTTCTCCAGCACCGCCGCCACGTACGGCACGCCGGAATCATCGCCCATCCTCGAGAACGCACCGCAGTTGCCGATCAATCCTTACGGCCGCACCAAACTTGCGATTGAGCAGGCGTTGGACTCGTACGCAGCAGCCTACGATTTTGGCTTCGCGGCACTGCGGTACTTTAACGCGGCTGGTGCCCATGGCAGTGGAGACATTGGCGAGGACCACTCGCCCGAGACGCATCTGATACCCATTGTGCTGCAAGTGGCGCTGGGCCAGCGGGAACACGTTACCATCTACGGCAACGACTATCCCACGCCAGACGGCACGTGTGTCCGCGACTACATCCACGTCGAAGACTTATGCACGCGCGCACGTAGCGGCGCTCGCGCGACTGGAGCCTGGCACGCGGCTAAAACTGAACCTCGGCACGGGGCAAGGTTTCTCGGTAAACGAAGTAATCGAAGCCTGCCGCACCGTTACCGGCCACGCCATTCCCGCAGTCGTCGGCGACCGCCGCCCGGGCGACCCGGCCGAGTTGGTAGCCAATAGCGCAAGCTCAATCGCTGCTCCATTGGAAACCCAAGTACACCACCGTCGAGCAGGTCGTCGCCAGCGCCTGGGCATGGCACGAGTCGCACCCCAAAGGCTTCGACGACCATTAAGGCAGTAACCATAGGGCGGCAGAACCCATGCAACGACATTTATACCAACGTGGACTGACATTTCCCTAGTGCGACTGCTGCTGGATGTGCTCGACCCGCTCGCTAAGCGGCAACAAGTCCAGAAGTGGTGGCCGCTGTAGCATCGCCGCCTGTTGCTCCGTGGTTCACGAAGGCCTCGGAAGAACTCTGCAAGTCAAGCTCACGAATCGATCATGCAAAACATTATCTTTGAAGAAGAACTACGAGTTCGTTCCTACGGTCGAGTCCGATACTTGGGTATGGCTGCTGCGGTTCCTGCTGAAAGGTTTTCTTAAGAAGAAGTTCTCGGTCGAGTCGTACGAGGTGGCGCATGTCGATCGCATGGCAAAGCGATTGACGAAGGCTACAGCGTGCTCATTCGCCGAATCACGCCCGGCTGTCGGACCCGATGGTGATTGGCTTGCTCACGGGCGAACTCGGTCGCAACGTACTGACGATGGCCGGCTGGCACCTGTTCAAGGAAGGTTGGTACCAGCGATTTATCCTGCGACGCCTCGGAGCGTTTAGTGTGTATCGCGAAGGAACCGACCGCCAAAGCGTCAACTACGCCATCGACACCCTGGTCGCGGGACGGAGGCCGTTAGTGATTTTTCCCGAGGGAGCCGTCTCGCGCCACTGCGACGTGGTGATGGACTTGATGGACGGCCCCGGATTCATGGCTCGCCAGGCAACCAAACGTCGCGAAAAAAGGGGATGAAACCGGTGGTCGTGCAGCCCGTGGCCATTCGCTACTCGTACGACGGCGACCCCTACGCGGCGGTGGCCCCCGACCTCGCCCGCTTAGAGCGCAATTTCACATGGGAACCACAAACCCATTTGTCGACCGTCCGCCGACTGCGAAAGCTGGGCGAAGCCATTCTGGCGGTGAAGGGGGTGGAATACCTGGGTGAGGTTCGCGCGGGCGACCCGTTCGATCGCGCCGAGCAGTTGGCGATCAAGACGCTTCGAGCTGGCTCGAAGACAAATGGAGCATCAAAGATCGTTCCGGAGGAGATCGTCGGACGCGTGAAAGAACTTGCGAACCGCGATCCTGCCGGCCATGGTTAAAGGCAATCTCTCCCAGGCCGAGCGGGCGGCACGATGGCGCGATTCGGCGCATGCTACTACGCCCAACAAATGGCACACTACCCACGGCCCTATGTCATCGACGGGCCGAACCTGCCAGAGCGCATTCTGGAGACCGTGGAGCGGTTGGAAGAGGATTTTACGGATACGCAGTGTATCATGGCCCGCTGCACGTGACGATTGACGTCGGTGAGCCTGTGGTGGTCGACGGTCAGCGCGATCGATCGGCCAAGCAAGACCCGGCGATGGCCCAGGTGGGCGAGCAACTGCAGGCGATGCTCGATGCGTTGGCCGCCGAACGCACGCCGGTGGCCGAGAAGCCTCCCGCACGGCCCGACCCCTATCCAGGTGGCGGCGACGTCGACCCCGAAGCCGAGACGATCGAGGCCGAAGCAACTGCGTGAGCGGCGATAGTCCACCCACCAACCGACGCTCGAGTCGGCCACCTTTCACCTATCGTACTTAGCATCTAGAAACTAGCCTCTAACCTCCAGCATCTCGCCTCGTCCCCATGTCCGATTCCATCACGCCACTGCACCAACTTACTGACGGAGAGGAGGGAGACTTTTTTGCTCTGCTCGCCGACAAGCAGGTGCTTACTACCAAAGAAGGCAAGCCCTACTATCGAGTCACGTTCTGCGACGCGGAGCGCGAGGTGAGTTTTCCCATCTGGAGCGACGCGACGCATGCCACCGCGTGCCGTGAGCAGTGGCAGGTGGGTTCCTTCTATAAACTCCGCGCGAACTTCGCGATAGCAAGTTTGGCATGCAACTCGAGATCCACCGCATCCGCCCGGTGGAAGACGCCGACACTGCAGACGGGTTCGATCCTCTCATGTGCGCACCGAGGTCGCGATTCGACCCCGAAGAGATGTTTGACGAACTGCTCGCCATCGCCGACCAGGTTATTGCGGACGAGTTGCTCAAGGAGCTTGTCACCGGAATCTACAACGAGCATCGCGAGGAGCTGTTGCTCCTTCCAGCGGCCATGTTCAACCACCATCAGTATCTCAGTGGTTATCTGGAACACGTGCTCAATGTCACTCGCCACACCCGACTGCTCGCCGAGCAGTACGCCACGCTTTACGGAGACCTCAAGCCGCCGATCGATGCGGGAGTCGCGGTGGCGGGGGCCATGTTGCACGATATCGGCAAGCTCCGCGAACTTGCGACCGGTCCGGCCGGCACGACGTACACGCCCTCCGGCACGCTCGTGGGCCATGTGCTGCAAGGGCGCGATATTCTCCGCGAAGCAGCGCTGGGCTCGAACATCGCCCCCGACACCTTGCTGCGGCTCGAGCATATTATCGTTTCGCACCAGCGTCTGCCCGAGTGGGGCGCGCCCAAGCCGCCGATGACTCCCGAAGCGCTGATCGTCCACCATGCCGACGACCTGGATGCCAAGCTCCAAATGATGGCCGCCGCGATTACCGACGAACCGGGCGATGGCGAGTTTACTTCTAAGAAGAACGCGCTCAAGCTGGCGATCTATCGCGGCAAGTCGGCGGCACAAGGCGAGGAACAATAGCCGCCACTATTCAAACTCAAACGCCAGCACCGCCTCGTCGCCATCGAGGAAGGTGGTTGCCTCGTGGGCGGTTACTTGCACCTCGCCGGGCAGGCCTACCACTTCGCCCTCCTTGATCGAGCGCATTCTTTTCCAGAACGTAGTGGGCAAGATTGTAGGCATGGTTCATCAGGTCCTGCGGCGGGCCGGCGAAGCTTGGAATCTCGATCTCCCGCTTGCCAAACGCGGCGAGTCCCGTGGTGTACAATCGCAGGCAATCTTGTTCGCCGGCTTCCACTTGGAAATCGATCCACAAGTGCAGCGGGAGATCGTCCCTCGCCATTTTGGCGGCGACCTGGCAAAACGCGGTGGGCTCGTGCACCGCGCGACTGCCGCCCCATTGCAGCCCGGCCGCGCGCGACACTGGCAACAGTGCGGCCATGAATCGTGTGAGCCGCATGCATTTTGCAATACGATCTTGGCCTTCGTCCACCAGCGCCACGATCAGATGCGCTGGTGGCGACGCAGCGCTTTGGCCGCCTCGGGCCAGTACCACGCGCGTGCCGCTGGGCCGGCAAGTTGTGCTGCGGGGATCGGCTGGTCGACCAGCGTGTACGCAATGGTCGCTTCGCCCCAGCGAAACGTGGCCATGCGATCGGTGCTGCTGGATAGCTCCAGCGGAGCCGTATCTGGCGCGGCCGTGTTGCACAACTCTTGCACCGACTCGGGATTCGGCAATTCTGCGGAGTCGAGCGCGACGAGCGCCAGCCAAGTGCCTGGGGTCATGCGTCGCCTTCCTTTGCTGCCTGTACCACGCGGGCTCGACCTTCCAGGTCGCTAACGGTTTCGAGTAGTTCGAGCGGCGAGTCGTTTACGAGCGACTCGACGCGCTTCGCGATCATAGGGCTGATTTCCATCAGCAGCACGCCCCCAGGTCGCAAGCGATCAGCGGCCGCAGGGATCAGTCGCTCAATCACCGTGGTACCCTGCTCCCCACCGTCCAAGGCAAGCATCGGCTCAAACTCGCGTACTGTCTTATCGAGCGCGGCCAGTTCGCTGCTGGTGATGTAAGGCGGATTCGAAACGATGAAGTCGAACGTTGCATCGGCTGGCAAGCCCGCGAACAAGTCGCTGGTGACGAACGCCACTCGGTCGGTCACTCCATGCCGGGCGGCATTCCGCTGTGCGATAGCCAGTGCCTGCGGACTGATGTCGACGGCGGTGACGCTCGACTTGGGCAAATGCTTAGCAGCGCACACGGCCAGCACGCCACTACCGGTGCCAATGTCGGCTACCGCGAGCGGGTCCCCCGCCCTGCCCTGCGCCTTCGCGTGGTCCAGCAGCGCTACCACCACCAACTCGGTCTCGGGCCGCGGGATGAGTACGTCCGGCGTGACGTCGAACTCCAACGAGTAGAATTCGCGCTTCCCAACCAGGTAGGCAACCGGGGTCCCGGCGGCCCGCTGCTTGACGAGCTGGCGGAACTTTTGTCGTAGGTCGTCGCTCGCCGGTTCGTCGAACGCGGCGTAAAGCAAGATTCGCTGGCACCCCCGGCAGTGGGCCAGCAGTACCTCGGCGTCCAAACGGGGCGATTCCGCGCCATGCTCGGCAAAGAAGTCGGTCGTCCAGTTCAGCAGCCGACCAACGGTCCAAGCATCGGGATCGGGTTTCTGTTCGCCTTGCGTCGACATGGGACCTGGCTATCGGCTTGGATTGCAAGATTTTCTGGCCGCCAGCCAATAGCTAACAGCCGACAGCCACTCATCGTTGATTACTCATCGCTCATAGTTCATCGCTACTCTTCCAATCCATCCATCGAGTCGCGGAGTTGCTGGCGATCGTATTCAATCATCGCATCGGTCACCGGCTGCAATTCACCGCCGACAATCTGATCGAGCTTATATAAGTTCAGCCCAATACGATGATCGGTGAGTCGATTCTGCGGGAAGTTATAGGTCCGAATCCGCTGGCTGCGGTCGCCGGAGCCCACCAGGCTCTTTCGCTCGTCGGCCCGCTTCTGCTGTTCGGCTCGCTGGCGGAAGTCGTAAATGCGGCTCTTCAGCACGCGGCGCAGCCTTGGCGAGATTCTTATGCTGGCTCTTCTCATCCTGGCACTGCACCACAATACCGGTCTCGTGATGCGTCAGTCGGATGGCCGACTCGGTTTTATTCACATGCTGACCGCCAGGTCCGCTACGCGCCAAACTTATCCACCCGATAGTCGTCGGGCTTGAGTTGAATCTCCAAGTCTTCGGGTTCGGGCATCACCGCCACGGTGGCCATCGACGTTTGAACGCGGCCCTGCGTTTCGGTTTCGGGGACACGTTGCACGCGGTGGCCGCCACTTTCGTAAGCCATTTCGCGATAGACGCCCTCGCCTTCCATGGCGAGCGAGATCTCCTTGAATCCACCAAGCTCGGTGGGGCTAGCGTCCATAATCTCCAATTTCCAGCGTTTGGCTTCGGCGTGCTGCTTGTACATTTCGAACAAGTCGCGGGCGAACAGCGCCGCCTCGTCGCCGCCTGTGCCGGCGCGAATCTCCATGATGCAGCGGGCTCGATTGGCGTCCTCACCACCGATGGTCATGCCCAGCAGTTCGTCCCACACGGCCTCGCGTTCTTGCCGCAGCGATTCAATTTCCGCCTCGGCCAGTTCGCGCATGTCAGCATCCGACGAATCGGCCATTTCGCGGGCCTCGTTCATCTGGTCGACGATTTCCTTAAACCGGCGATACTTGCCGGCTAATCGCGAGAGTGAGCCATGCTCGCGCGCGGTTTGCGAAAGCCGGTCGGAGTTTGCCAGCACCTCGGGATTGATCAGATCTTTCTCGAGTTGCTCAAACCGGGCGAGCTTGGATTCTAGAAGTTCGCGCATCGTGTTGGGCCAAAAAGGAGTAGCTTACGGAGGACAACCACGGCAGCTGCCAGCGGCGGCCAACGTGGCACGCCCCCGGCATGGTGGATCCTCCAGCTACTTCTTCTTGCCCTTGCCGAGACTCGCGTAACCGGCCTTCGAGAACTTGTTCTTGAATTTCTCAATTCGGCCGGCGGTGTCGACAAACTTCAGCTTGCCCGTGAAAAACGGGTGGCACGCGTTGCAGATATCAACCTTCAGCTCCTTGCGGGTGCTTCGCGTGGTGAAGGTATTTCCGCAACCGCAATGCACGTGCGTTTCGATGTATTCGGGATGAATGCCTTGTTTCATGGCGATTGCGACTCCGGTCGGATGGCCCACCCTGGGCCCGCGACGATGGCTGATTTGGTTTGGTGCGGCAAGTTGGCTCGCGCCATCGACGACGGCGACACCAACCTGGAATTGCCCCGGCGACTACCAGGGAATCACGAATTTTAGCGGCCCAGCTACCCCCAGACAAGAGCCGCACGCCTACGCTTTTCGAAATCTGGCGGCCGGCCCGTTATGCTCCACCCGTCCGGCCCTCCACGGCCGCTACCGCGTCCGACCCTCCCGCTTGCGGGACGGTTAAGTAGTATGGGGAGGGCGGATGAATACACACCCCTTGTTGGCACATAGCCCATGACTGCTTTCTTCGATCGTCTCGCTGCTGCCGTAAAATCTAAGGACACGCCGCTGGTGGTCGGGCTCGACCCCCGCTGGGAATCGCTGCCTGAGGCGGTTCGTGGCGGCGAGTCGCTGGCGGACCAAGCCACCGCGTATCGCGATTTCTCGATCGGCATTCTCGACGTCGTCGCCCCCCTGGTGCCGGCCGTGAAGCCGCAAGTGGCATTCTTCGAGCAGCTCGGCTGGCACGGGATGCGAGCGCTCGACGAGGTGATTGCGCACGCCAAGAGGAAAGGCGTGCTCTTGATCCTCGATGCCAAACGGGGCGACATTGGATCCACGGCCGAGGGCTATGCCGCGGGATGGCTCGGCGACGAGTCGCCGTGGCGGGGCGATGCGCTAACGGTGAGCCCCTACCTGGGCGACGACAGCCTGGAGCCGTTTGTGCGAGTCGCACAGGACCGCGATGCGGGGCTGTTCGTGCTTGTGAAAACATCGAACCCTGGCGGCAAGTTCCTGCAGGATCTCTCGGCGGGCGGCACCGCTATCTACAACCACGTCGCCAACCTAGTCGAACGTATTGCGTCAGAGACGGCGAGCGAGTCGGGTTACGGCGTGGCCGGTGCGGTGGTGGGCGCCACGTACCCCGAGCAGCTCGCCGAACTCCGCGCGGCGATGCCGCATACCTGGCTGCTGGTGCCCGGCTACGGCAGCCAAGGCGGGACGGCGGCCGACGTCGCACCGGCCTTCGACGCGCATGGCCTCGGCGCGGTGGTCAACAGCTCACGAGCCATCATCTTCGCCCACGCCCGCGACGAGTTTGCCGGCAAAGGCGACTGGCAGCAAGCGGTCGAGTCCGCCACCGATTTGGCAATTGCCGACTTGGCTACTGCACGCCCCAACAGCGGTTAGATTGCAGGGCACGACGCATGCAAGTTGGCATTATCGAATACGGCTCGCCCGCCTACCAACAAGAGCTTGCGCTTCGCAACCGGCTGCTGCGTATGCCGTTGGGCCTGGATGTGTACGACGAAGACCTGCAGCTGGAGCGCGGCCAGTGGCACTACGGATTATTCGATGGCGATTTGCTCATAGGCTGCGTTGTCGTCGTACCTCTCGATAATCACGTTGCAAAGATCCGTCAGATGGCGATCGATGGCAATCAGCAAGGTGCCGGCCACGGGCGGTTATTGCTCGAAGCGGTTGAAGGCAAGTTGCTGGACCGCGGCGTGAGACACCTCACGCTGAACGCCCGCATCGAGGCGGTGGGGTTCTACGCCAAGCTCGGCTACGCGACGGTGGGAAACGAGTTTCTGGAGGTGGGCATCCCCCACCAGTCGATGGAAAAGGGCTTGCATTAGGAATTGACACGGCGGGGGCGGAGCCTCCCACGAGCGTAACGGCCTGGGTTGCCGCTCCGTTCGAGCCCGCTGGCCGGAATGACAACTCGAACATGGTTTGACTCCACCACACCGGATCGTCATCCTATTGTGAACAGCTTACCGCCCCACTTCCATGAGGAATCTACCGATGAAACCGTTGGCGACTCTCCTACTAGCCCTCGTGCCGACCACGGCACTCGCCGCCGACGTGCCGGATGGGTTTACTCCGCTGTTCAACGGCAGCGACCTCTCGGGCTGGACGGGTCGTCCCCACTTCGACCCCGCTCAGCTTGACGCACTAAACGAGGCGGAGCGCGAGGAGAAGCTCGCCGCGTGGATGGAGGATGCGCGTCAACACTGGACCGTTGAAGACGGCGAACTGGTGAACGACGGCAACGGCGTGTTCCTCACGACCAACGACGATTTTGCCGACTTCGAACTCTTGCTCGAATACAAGACCGTACCGCTGGCCGACAGCGGCATTTACTTGAAGGCTTCGCCACAAGTACAGATTTGGGACTATACCGAGATCGATAAGTTCAACCTCGATGCCAATTTGGGAAGCGGCGGACTGTGGAACAATAGCGCCGGGGCGGCGGGCAAGAATCCGTTCGTACTGGCCGATCGACGGTTTGGCGAGTGGAATCGCTTTCGTATCCGGCAAGTGGGGGCGCGAACTTCGGTGTGGCTGAACGATCGCCAGGTGGTCGACCAAGCGACGATGGAAAACTACTGGGATCGCAGCGCGCCGCTCCGCAAGTCGGGGCCGATTCAACTGCAAACACACGGTGGCGAGATTCGTTGGCGTAATCTCTTCATCCGCCGTCTTTCGACCGACGATGCCAATACGGTGCTCCGCGAGCACGAGGCCCAAGCGTTTGAGCCGTTGTTCGATGGCTCAAGCCTCGCCGGCTGGAAGGGAGCGGTGGACGACTATCAAGTGGAAGATGGTGCGATCCGCTGCAAGCCGGGCCATGGCGGACTGCTACTGGCCGACCCGGAACTTGCCAATTTCATCGTGCGCGTCGAATTCCGTCTGCCGCCTGGCGGCAATAATGGATTGGCAATTCGCTCGCCCGGTACGGGCGACGTGGCCTACAACGGAATGTGCGAGTTGCAGGTACTCGACAACGAACACCCCAAGTACAACGACCTCGACCCCAGGCAAGCGCACGGTTCGGCGTATGGCATGGTGGCCGCGAAGCGGGGCTACCTGCGGCCCACGGGAGAGTGGAACTTCCAGCAGGTGACGATCGACGGCAGTCGGATTGTGGTCGAACTCAATGGCTCGATCATCTTGGACGCCGATTTGGCAGAAGTCGATGAATTCATGGGGGGCCACGACCACCCCGGCCTCGGTCGTACGAAAGGCTACTTTGGCTTCGCCGGGCACAACGACCCGGTAGAATTCCGCAACATTTCTGTGAAGCAACTTCCGTAGCCAGGTGGGGAAAATCGAGCGAATTCAATCGGTCCCACCCCAGTAGGTCGCTAATTGCAATCGACTGGAGCAAGCCACGGTCTTGTTGGTTGCTGGGCTTAGCTCGCCATCCGTGTTTGATCGACCGCCGGCGGAGCCAGTTGTTGTCCATGAGACTCGCGTAAGCGGCGGAGCAGGCGTTTGGTCCGTAGCCGTCCACGTTGCTGTCGCGTCACGGTACGGAGGGCATCGGCAAGCGGGACGGCTGCACTCAAGAGGGTCGCCAGTTCCCGCACAACTGGAACTAGTTGCGCTTCGTAGCGACCGCCACGCCCGTTAAGCCAGCGATGGCGGGAGGTCGAAGCATGGGATCGCAGCTGTTCGACGCGGAGCCCGCGGGCGCGTAGCACATCCTAAAAATACTCGCGCACGGTGCACAGCCGTCATCCGTTGGTCGCATGGATTATTGGATAGCCACAGGAAGGGGCAGAAGGCCCGCAAACATTCACGGAAAAAATAGTCTATGATGATGAAGTAGCGAAAATGCCCATGGAGCCGGCAAGCGTTCCTCAGGGCCGCTTCGTGCATTTTCGTGCCTCTTTGTGGCCATTGATCCGTGAGCATCTGTCCAATCCGTGGCTGCTATTCCAACCTTTAGTGCGGGACGTTACCCGAACAACACCTACTGAGTGGAAACGACGGTCGACCTAACGGTCGAAGACGATGGCTATCCGCCAAGCACCCCTATGGTGGTTGCTCCGATACCTCGGCATTCGCGGACCGAACACTGACGCCGGCGACTTGAAATTTTCCCATGAACGCCTTTTTTGAATTCTACCACGAGCACGAGGCTGTCTTCTACTCAACACAACTGGTCTTGGCCATGCTCGGCATGGGGGCGACTTCCACCCTGCAGCAGTTTCGCGACGTGCTGCGTGCGCCCGGCAACATTGCCTTAGTGCTCGCCCTGCAATTTCTGGTCATGCCACTGCTGGCCGTTGCGTTCGGCCGTTTAACGGGCATGCCGAGTGAAATTGTGATTGGCCTGATCTTGCTCATGGCGCTTCCGAGCGGATCGCTGTCGAACATTCTCACTTTTCTTGGGCGCGGCAGCGTTCCCTTATCGATTGCCGCCACATGTGCGTCGACGGCACTCTGCCTGCTTGCGACGCCACTGGTGCTGAAGGTATTCGCCGGCGCCATCTGCCTGCAAGCTTTGAAGTACCGCTCGACAAGACGATCGTCCAGATCACGCTACTGCTCTTGTTGCCATTGGCCGTTGGCATGGCGATTGGTAGCCGCTGGCCGAGTACACGCCGGACGCTCTCGCAGCTGGCCGTAGCGGGAAGCATGGTGGCGCTGGCATGCGTGGTGGTGGGCGCCATTGGCGGAGGTCGCATCGATGTGCTGCACTATGGCTGGCGCATTCCTGCGCTGGTGACGGGATTCATTGTGATGAGCATCCTGCTCACGAACAGCCTGTGCAAAGCGGTTGGCTACCCATCGCAAGAAGGCTTCACGCTAGCCATCGAGGTAGCAATGCGAAACGGCAACCTGGGCGTCGCCCTTTGCATCCCCCTGTTCGGAGCACTTTCCCCAGAAAACGTGTTGCATCAAGGGGCGCTTTACACGTGCCTTTTCGGTGGCGGAGCGATGCTGGTGGTTGGCATGGTAGCAGTCGCCCGTCGACACTTCCGTTTCAGCCGCCAGCGGAAGGCGGGTAGCGCTGAGGCGTGACCCGCCACCAGCAGCTCGGGGGATCACTGCTCCTTGGCGTACTCCTTGAGGAATCCCTTGAATAGGACCAAGTGCTCTTCTTCATCCGCTAGCAAGCGGATGCAAAGGTCCTGCGTTACGTAGTCGTCGCCATCCGTTGCCTTGATGATCGATTTATAGTGCTTGCAGGCCGATTCCTCCGCGTCGATCACCGCCTTGATTACCGCCACCACGTCGGTTGTGTCGTCGGGCGGCTGGATTTGCCCCCCGACGGTTACGCTGCTCGACCCCGGCAAGGTACCGCCCAACTGCTTGATGCGATTCCCCAACTGGGTGGCATGGGCCAGCTCCTCGGCAATGTCGGCCGATAGCGACTTCTTGATCTCCTCGGCACGTACTCCGTCGAGGTTAACGCTATTAGCGAGATAGTTCATCACCGTCTCCAGTTCCATGCAGTAGGCGGTGGTGAGGAGAGAGATGATGCCTTTATTCCCGGTAGTCATGAAGACCTCGTTTCTGCAAGTGATTATTGTGGAAGGGTTAATTGGGGTAGGCTAGGCACGACGCAAAAGCGGCTCGTCACGGGATTTCTTTCCCCTCTTCACCGTAGGCACTCTGCAGCGTTCGGCAACGCGACGAACGAACCTGCGATAATTCGCATGTTTCTTGTTGCCACTTCTTCGCTGGCCTCCTAGAGATTACTAGACGAAGGCACGGAAAACCGCCGGTCTTCGTCGGGCCCGGCGATTTGACTCAATTACAGGATCGCGACGTTCCTCCGATCCGCCAATTAAACTGTAGCAAGGAGTTGAAGTGATGTTGAAACTAAGTCTCAAGTCAGTGATGGCCTTAACAGTGCTTGCACTGTTCCAAACAACCCAACTGCGGGCCGCCGACATCGTCGACACCGCCGTTGGAGCTGGCAACTTCAAGACTTTGGTAACCGCCGTCAAGGCAGCGGACCTGGTCGAAACCCTGAAGGGAGAAGGCCCATTCACGGTTCTCGCTCCCACCGATGAAGCGTTCGCTGCTGTGCCGGAAGAAGTTTTGGCCGACTTGCTGAAGCCTGCTAACAAGAGTAAGTTGCAATCGGTCTTGCTGTACCACGTCGTCGCCGGCAAGGTCGGTAGTGACGCAGTCGTCAACTTGACCGGTGCGGAGACGGTGAACGGCCAGCGAATCGACATCAAGGTAGAGGATGGCACCGTTATGATTGACGGCGCCAAAGTAGTTGCGACCGACATCCAATGCGACAACGGTGTGATTCACGTAATCGACTCGGTCATTCTGCCCGAATCGAAGACGCTCCCCGAAGTCGCAGATGCCGCGGGAAGCTTCTCGACGCTGATCGCCGCCGCGAAGGCTGCTGGGTTGGTGCCGGCACTTTCGGGCGAGGACAACCTCACCGTGTTCGCACCTACCGATGCCGCTTTTGCTGCACTTCCTGAGGGCACGGTTGCATCGCTCTTGAAGCCGGAGAACAAAGGGCAGCTCGCTTCGATCTTGAAATATCACGTGGTTCCAGGACGAGTTTACAGTGATAAGGCTCTCGAAGCTGGTTCAGCCAAGACCCTTCAAGGTGGATCCGTGCAAATCGCCGTCGACGGTGATACCGCCATGGTGAACGATGCCAAACTGCTGAGCACGGACATCGACGCCTCGAATGGTGTTATTCATGTGATTGACAAGGTGCTCATTCCGCCAACCGACTCACAGTCGTCCACTTCGCCGAAGCAAGCGATTGAGCATGCTATCGCCCAGGGTTCCCAGCTCTACAATGATGGCCACGCGGAAGCTTGTGCTTCGTTGTATCACGAAACCATGAAGACGGTCCTGACGACCGACCACGACGGTCTCTCGGCACATACCGTTTCGCAGATGGACAGCGTGCTGCAACAGGCCGAATCGACCAGTTGCGCCAATTCGCGGGCCTGGATGCTTCGCAAGGGCTTGGAAGTGGCCTACAGCGACTTGAATCAGTAAACGAAGTTTTGCATTTTTGACCGAGGCCGGCTCGCCACGCCATTACGGTGCGTGGAGGGCCGGCCTTTTTTTGTTCGACTCGGCGTGCTTATGATGCAGCGTTGCCGCTACCTTAAATCTGAAAATCGAATCTGCTCCCAACAGCGTATTCGCCAGCCAGCATGACCAACTTTCTTACCGCCGCACAAGACGATCGCTCGGTACCTGCGCTCCGCCTGCGCTCGCTCAACGAGCACCCCGTGCACGAGCGGGGGGAGTTTGTGTTGTACTGGATGGTTGCCAATCGGCGGACGCATTGGAACTACAGCTTTCAGCAAGCCGCGGAGTGGGCCCGCGATTTGGGGAAGCCGTTGGTGGTGCTGGAAGCGCTTTGCGCTAGCTATCGCTGGGCAAGCGACCGGCTGCACTATTTTGTGATCCAAGGGATGGCGGATAACGCCGCGGCGTTGAACGATCGACCGGCCACCTATTATCCCTACCTGGAGCCGCACCCGGGGGACGGTGCAGGGTTGCTCGAAGCCTTGGCGGCGAGGGCGTGTGTTGTCGTGACTGACGACTTCCCCTGCTTCTTCGTTCCGCGCATGCTGAGGATGGCCGCCCGCCGTGTGCCGGTGCGGATGGAGGCGGTCGACACCAACGGGCTGCTCCCCATGCGGGCGGCCGACAAGGTTTACACCCGTGCCTTCGACCTGCGCAGGTTTTTGCAGAAGGCGCTCCCCGAGCACCTCCGCCACTTTCCGCTCAGCGACCCGCTCGCGGCTGTCAAGCTTCCGGTGCTGGAGGAGTTACCCCAGGAAATTAAGGCCCGCTGGCCCGCAGCCGATGTGCAGGATCTAGCGAAGTACCCGGATCGTTTGTCGCAGTTCCCTGTCGATCACCAGGTGGCGATTGTTGCGGGTATGCCCGGTGGCGAAATGGCGGCGGTCGAGCGGTGTCGCGACTTCCTTGACGAAAAACTCGCACGCTATGGCGAGGAACGTAACCATCCAGAAAAAGATGCGGCGAGCGGATTTTCGCCCTACCTGCACTTCGGCCACCTCTCCGTGCATCAGGTGTTCGCGGAGCTGGCTCAGCAGATCGCCTGGGAGCCGGGGCAGCTTTCGATGAAAGTCAACGGCGCTCGGAGTGGTTGGTGGGGCACCGACGAGTCGACGGAGTCGTTCCTCGACGAGTTGATCACCTGGCGCGAGCTTGGCTTCAACATGTGCTCCCAGCAGCACGACTACGCCCGCTACAGTTCGCTGCCCGATTGGGCGAAGCAAACGCTGGCCGAACATGCGTCCGACCACCGTGATCCGATTTACACGCTCGGCGATTTTGAGCGAGCCGACACCCACGACGAACTATGGAACGCCGCCCAACGGCAGCTACTGGTGGAAGGTCGGATTCATAATTATCTGCGTATGCTGTGGGGCAAGAAAATCCTGGAATGGTCCGCAACGCCGCAAGAGGCACTCGCCACGATGGTCGAACTGAATAACAAGTACGCGCTCGATGGGCGCAATCCCAATAGCTACAGCGGTATCTTCTGGGTGCTCGGTCGTTACGATCGCGCTTGGGGCCCCGAGCGACCCGTCTTCGGAAAAATCCGCTACATGAGCAGCGACAATACGGCCCGTAAGGTCAAAGTCAAGAACTACATCGAGCGGTATTCGGCCGATGCGATGCGCCAGCGGGCGCTGTTTTGAAGCGGTCGGCGTGGGCGACTGGAGGGATCGAAACCTTGCCAATACGCCCTGCCCTGCGATAATCTTTTGCGACACGTTGCCCTTCGACACTCTGCCTTTCGACATGGAGCCTAACGGTGATACTTCGCACGCTATGGATTGTTGCCCTCGGTTTGGTTACCGCGACAAAGGCTCGTGCCGAGCAGCCTGCAACCACCGATCCACCCGCGGCAGGTCAAGTCGTGGAGCGACTGCGTGGCGACCTGGAAGTCGAAGAACTTCCGCAAGACGATGGCGCAACCTTCTACCGGGCGGGAGTGTATCGCGTATCGACGCCGCTACCCGAGGGTTATCCCCGGCCGACGCCACCAGAAAACATCGAAATCAAGCAGTACCCCGAAGTGCGCCGTGCTAAGTTCGATGGTGCAGGTCGTGGACCGGATGGGATGAAGAACACGGTGGGTGGATTTTGGCCCTTGTTCGGGCATATCAAGTCGCGCGGCATTGCGATGACAGCACCGGTGGAAATTGAGTATCGAGGCCTGGAGGCGGGTGACAAGGATGGCATTGAAGGCTGGAACATGTCGTTCCTATACCGCAGCAAACAGCTGGGTCCAACCGAGTCGTACGCCAACATCACGGTCGAAGATGCTCCCCCGGTAACCGTGGTAGCGATGGGACTTTCCGGCGACGCAACGCGCGAAAAGATCGACTCGACGCTCGGACAACTTCAAGAAGCACTGGCTGTGTCGAAAAAGTGGCGCGTGGCGGGCGATCCACGAATCATGGGCTATAACGGCCCAGACGTTCGGTCCAGCAAACGGTGGAGCGAAGTGCAACTGCCTGTCGTGGCAATCGAACCTTAAGCGGCAACACCTACGGTCGACGCCTGAGTCCGCTACTACCGTCCGGTCGGTGCCCACCACCAAAACGGTTGCTGAGTCTTGCTGGCACGCCTACACCATCAACTCCGCTCCTTGTGGCGTTTGATAAAGTCGCAGGGTCTGTTCGTCGGTCGTGGCACTCAGGAGGGTGAAACGTTGCTTCACTCGGGCCCACAGGTCGGTCCATACGTAGGATCTTACCAATCCTAGCACGCCCATCAGCAGCAGTGCGGCGAGCAATCGACTGGGACGCGCGGCGGTGAATACGGCTCCCTGACCGACGGCAGGCATCACTTGGGGGGCTACTGGCAAACCATGGGCCTTGGCCAACGCCACGGCATTCCCCAGGTTAACGATTGGTATCCCCTGCTGTGCGTAGCGAGTTGCGACGCAATCGATCTGCTCAGCCCCGCTTGGCAAGCTAACGGTCAAGCCACTGCCAAATGCTTCACGGCCGTCTTCACCGTGAATCGAAGCGGCACCGCCCCCCACATTGACGTAAGCTGTTACCGGTCGGCCCGCCGCCGACTTACGATAGATTTCCATCCGCTGCTCGACCGACTGCTTCAAGCTGCGGATGCCGATTGCATCGACGCCGTTGCGTTCCAGCGATGCGGTGAGCAGCGCTACCGAATCGTCCGACATACCACGGGCACGATCGCCGAAGCCACCTAAAGTGGCTACCTGCGAGCGGAACGAGATAATGCCTGCTTCATACAGCACGCGCTCCATGTCGAGCCACATCATGTCGGGCTCGTTGGCCCCAAACTGCGACGACGCCGCGGAGTGAACGATCAGGGGTGTCGCGCCGATGGCCTCGAGCGCCGCGTAGAGACAGGTGTTAAGCCCCGGGAACGACCCGGTGCAGCCAACGGCAACCAAGTCGCCTTCCCCCACGCCGGCTCGCTGTAGCAACTCGGTGGCCACTGCGGCAAAGTTCGGATTCACGCTCGTTTGCTTGGCGTCGAGGTGCCCTGGCAAGCTCGTAACCTGCGACATTGCCGCCCCAATCATGCCCGAATCGGTCGGATCGAATCGTGGTGCGAACTCATGGCCAAGCGCGACCCGCGCCGCCCGAATCGTCTTCATTCCACGGTCGGCAAGCTGGGCGGCCACCATCTTCGTTTGTACGTCGCCCGAGTGATGGGTGATGGGAAAGTGTTCGACAGCCAGCGTGCCACCTACGGCCACCAGGCCGATCGCAAACAGGGCTGCCTTGGATATTTTTTGGGGTCGCCAGTAAACGCGCTTCATTGCACCACCTCCATGCCAATTACAATTAACGCGAGTCGCACCACGGCCGAGGCCGTTAGCACGGTGCCAAGTGTTTCAAACAAGCCCTGCCGATCAAACCACAGGGCAATTAATCCGGGGACAATGTAGCCAATCACCGCAATGGCGGTGTCGGCCGTACTCGACTCGGTGGTTCCCATAGCTGGAAGTGCGAGCAGCATTCTCACGGAGTGGCCAATCACAAAACCAGTGAGCAGCATGAGCACGATGCGGCGACGGCCGTAAATAATGGCAAACTTGGAGACGTAGTGCACCACGAGGTAGGCCGCCAGCGCCACGGTTAGCGTAAGCACAATGTCCATTGGTCGATGAAAGTTAAGGGCGAAGTATCCCGGTACGATCATTCCTCCGGCGGCTAGGCCAAAGGCTTCGGTGAACAGCAAGCTCACGATGAGCCCGAGTCCAATGGCAACGGTGAGTGGGTCCATCAGGCGGCCTCCGCATAACTGGGGGTGCTGCGGCGGGACTGAATGCCACGCTCACGGAAGTAGTTAATGATTTGCATGCCAGGTCCGGCGATGTTGCCCATGCCCATGACCATGGCGCTGTGACTGGCCTGCTGTTCGATGTTGTTCAGCACGTTTTGCGTTGGCAGCCGTTCGGCACTCAACAACCGCGCGGGGTTCATGCCGTTGGCAAGTGCCCGCTTGGCAAACACGTCGGTCGCCGAACCAACCAACACATAACGATCGGCAGGTTGCCATTTGAGACACGCATCCGCCAGTTGGATGGAGCGATCGGTCCGATCGGCCCGGCAGTTGAACAGCGCCACTCGCTGGTCGAATTGCGTGAAGCGGTCGACTACCATGTTCCAGTTGTGGCCCGTCGACTCGGGATCGTTGGCCGCGAAACCATTGACGAAGGCAATTTCTTTTTCCTGCTCCCGCACCGAATACATTTGCAGCACACCGGCATCGGGCGTGGCGGCCCACATTCCCGCAAGTGCCGTTTGCCGCGCAACGCCAAGGTCTTGGCAAACCTTCAGCGCAAGGGCCACGTTGTCGGGGTGTTCGATATGAGCAAAGCCGCTCAGGTCGTCCCACGTAACCTGAGCGACTTGCTCGTCGCCGATGGCGTTAACCGTGGTCCCGCGATCGCGGGCCGCCATCTCGAATACGCCCAAGTGGTCCTGTTCGGCCGTATAGAATTTTCCACCCACTGGCATGGTCGCTGCCATGGCGAGCGCCACGTCGGTCTCAGTAGGCCCCATCACATCCAGGTGATCGGGTCGAGCGTTGGTCACTACTCCGTGCGTGCTCTTCACGATCTTTAGCTCGCACACGCTTTGCAGCTGTGGGTTGAGTGCCATGCACTCAATCACCAATGCCTGGGCGTTGCAGGCCGCAGCCGCCTTAACCACGCGAAGCTGCTCAATGATGTTCGACCGCGAAGGCCGGTAAACGGGATACTCGCTGCCATCGGGAAATATCATTCGTGGCACGGTGCCGGTTGTCTTGGCACAGGTACGAATTCCCCCTGCCTGCAGTCCGGCAGCGATCAGCCGTGTAACGCTGCTCTTACCGCGTGTCCCGTTCACATGGATACGGTAAGGAATCTTGCGAAGCAAGCGATTGTGCAGATGCGATTCGATGGCTCCTAGAGTGGAGAGCATCGCCGCCCCTCCGGCTAGAAGAAGAGCGCCTTCCATATTGGCTTCCTCCATGAAGTCGTTGGTTGGCGCTAGAGCCAACCCGTTGAACGTTGCGTCGCCGAAGAGCCCACCCGATCCATGGGTGCAAGCATTTTTTCGACGCTAGCCCAACAGAGCAAACGGAGTACCAATTGCCAGGTGTCGCGCAAAGAAAACGCAATATTGGGCGGAAGAGTCCTCGTCAAACTACACAAACCGTTAATCTGCGTCGACCACGCAGAATATCCTGCCTCAATGTGTTAAAAAAAGGAGGACACACAAGCGGTGCCGTCGCCAGGCGTCAGTGTTTGCTGAGTAGGAATTGCAACACCTTTCCAAATCGTTACAAAGGCGCCGCGCGAATTAGCCCTGTGCCGCCCCCAACCCTCCGATGCCGCTATGCTCAATGCGATCGATGAATGGATTCGCCAGCTCGACCTCCAACCCCACCCGGAAGGTGGCTGGTATCGCGAGGTGTATCGCGCCACGGAACTCATTCCGCACGCGGCACTCCCGCGGCGATTTACGGGCGATCGCACGTTCTCCACGGCTATCTACTACCTCCTGGGAGCGGGCGATTTTTCAGCGCTCCACCGCATTCGACAGGACGAAGTCTGGCGCTTCTACGACGGCGCACCACTGGCCGTCGAAGTAATCCATCCTAGCGGCGATGCCGAGACCCTGCTCGTAGGCCGCCACATCGCGGCGAGCCAGCGCCCCATGGTGGTGGTTCCGGCGGGCAGTTGGTTTGGGGCGTCGGTTCACGCCGCCGAGGGTTATTCGCTGGTTGGCTGTACCGTTGCCCCTGGCTTCGATTTCGCCGACTTCGAGATGGCTGATCGCGACGGACTGCGCCAGGTTCCCACAGCACGGCGAACGGATCGAGCGGCTCACGCGGTAGGTAGCCGCGCTCCTGCGACGTGCTAGCACGCAAGTGGCGTTCGCAGCCTGCCTAGATTTGAGTATTCTCTGCTCGCCATGTCACTCAACCCCCTCAGTCCCGTTTCCGATTATCAGTCGATGCTGAACCGCATCTTCTGGTTCACCTCCGGTGCGGCGCTGGTGGCCGTATGGCTGTTACGGGAAAACCTGCCAGAACTCGACTCGCTTCTCGCAAAGCTCAGCTTTACCCTGGAGCTGGAAGGCGAGCGGATTCTTCCCGTCCCTGGCGGCTACCTCGTACCGGCCCTGGCAATTGGTCTCCTCTCGCGGGTCTATCGTATTCATAACAAGATTGCCGACTGGCTCGGCATTCGCGAACGATTCGAGATTGATGTGATTATTCGCGAGTTGGCTCTGCGCGTGGGCATCGACACCGAAGCCGTGCCCGACGAACTCTTGCTCCGCCACCGGCACGATATCATGCGGCGTGGGTTCTACGAGTTCGTCAGCGGCCGACAACCACAGATCGACGAGCTCTTGGTCGAGCGGGCTCGACATGTGGAGTTGGTTTTGGATTACCATTGAGGCCACGGTGGTTTTCGTGCTAACGGGCTTCGCACTCATCGCGTGTGGGGTACAGCAAACAGGCTTCATCGTCGTGCTGACTTCGCTCATTGTTGCTGCGGTCGCGCTACCTTCGATTCGCAGCGAATGCCGGCGATACGCCATCGCTCAAGTTCGAGCCATTGTGACCGACCCCACCCCGCCGCGCGGGTCCGCGCAGCTTTCGATGGCGTCGCGTACCCGGCGAAATCGTACCGCGTGGCCGCGTGAATTCCATCGGCGGCGTTGGCATAGGACGCATGAGCGCCGCCAAAACGTAGGCACACGCGTTGATTGGAGCGTGTATTTGCCGTTAGGGAGAACATTTCGGTCCGCGGCCAGCCAATATCCTTACTCGCTGTGCGAATGACTTAACGGTGGCCGGTGTGGCCGTCTGTTTTTCTTCCTCGCAGCAAGGAGATTGGGTAATGTGGCACGCTAATCAAATCGCATGGCAGGTGGGTCGCGCGACGGTCTGTCGGCGACTAGGGGTCGCCTTGGCGGTGATTGCAACCGGCTACTCCGCGGTCGCACAAACGTCGGCCGTACCCACGTCGTCGGGGCGAGTCTCGTTTGATCTTCCTGATTTGCCACCGGCAACGGTGGAAATTGATCTTGGCAAGGGACTCATTCGCCACGCTCTCAGCCTTGGCGACGCTGCGGTCGCAGGGTTTCTCGAAGGCCTCATGACTGCGCCCGACTCGCAATCGTCCGAGAACGCCCAGTTCGTGGCCGAGCAGCTTACTTCAGCACGCGAATTGGGCGACGTGGTAAGTGAAGTGGTGCACGAGATTCACGTACGCGCGTGGGATAAATTGGCTCCCGAGAGCCAACTGGCGGAAAATCTTTTCGCGCACTTCGACACGCAACTTCCTGGCGAAGGCTGGGAGTCGGCGGTACGCGTGCGTGATGGGAGCGATATGGTTCGCGTGTTCGTGCATCGCGATGGGGAGTCGCTCAGCGGAATTTTGATCGTCGCCGGCAAAGGAAACGATCTAATGCTCGCCAACGTGATTGGCGACCTGTCGCCCGCGAATGTCCAGACGCTCACCGCCACTGCCACCAAGATTGGCGTGAAGCTCGGCCTCGATAAGGAGATCCATCGGGCCGTGGATCAAATGCGTCGCGAGCTGGAAAAATCGCATCGTTAGGGAAACCTCCCCAGAGGACACTCTGCTGCCAGCTGCGGTGGTCGGGCTCGACTTACGCCATCTCGCGCTGGACCGCCCAGACGGCAGCTTGCGTCCGGTCGCTTACGCCCAGCTTGCGCAGCACATGCTGCACGTGCTCCTTGACCGTCTCGTAACTGATGCCAAGCGCCTCGGCGATTTCTTTGTTCGTTAATCCGAAGGAAAGCTGCTTCAGTACTTCGAGCTCGCGTTTGGTGAGCGGAACCTCGATGTCCAGCTTGGTGTCCGCTTCGCCAATGGGGCCCGAAACGCGACGCAAATCTTCACGCGACCACGCCGTGCCGCCGCCAGCTACCTCCAGGATGGCCGTGTTCAGGGCGTCTCGCTTGACGTCCTTGGTAAGATACCCCGACGCTCCCAGGGCGACGGCTCGAGCGATATAGGTGGGCAAGGCGTAGGCCGAGAACATTAGCACCGGCAGTTGTGGCTTGAGCTTCTTGATGTCGCCTAAGCATCGCAGGCCGTCGACTTCGGGCATGCGGACATCGAGTAGGACAGCGTCGAGCTGCATCTTGTTGACGTACCCGAGCGCTTCGGCACCATTCTCCGCTTCGGCAACCACATGGATGTCGGCCGAAGACGTCATTTGCTTGACGCCGACTCTCACAACCGGATGGTCGTCGACCACCAGCAGTTTGATCGCCATGGCACTTGATCCTTCGCCGAGCGGGCCGCGTCCAACGGGGCCTGGGAGCCAACGCGTTGGACTTTACGAGCAGAAAACACGCCTCACCAGAGCTTCTCAGCGAAGCTCGAAGTTTGCCCACGGATGCTAGTACCAACCTACCACATGTGCGGCTATACGCAACCACTCGCTACCAGATAAATGTTTCTCCGCCACGAAGCCCAGGTGGCGTGCCGGGGGAGTCTACGGTGATTCCTGTTGGTTCCGGTAGATCACTGTTGCTTGTAACGAGCCAATTCAACATACTTTTCATCATCCTTCTACTTGGCCACCGCGGTTGCCGGTAGTCTTCATATCCGTCCCTGATCACCAGAAATCGCCCGATGCCGCCGATGCCCTCGCTGTCGATCAACCAACTCACTACCTATCGCTGGACGCTCGACGAAGACGTCTACTTCGCGAAGAAAGCGGGATTCGAGGCAATCGGGTTGTGGCGACGTAAGCTGAGTGACTTTGGCGAAGAACGGGCGGTCGACCTGCTGCTGGATGCCGGGCTCCAGGTGAGCTGCCTGGGGTGGGCGGGTGGCTTCACCGGGTGCGACGGGCGATCGCTGGACGATAGCATTCGCGATGGCTTGGCGGCCGTAGGCGCCGCAGGTCGGGTGAACGCCCAATGTCTGATTGTGGTGGCTGGTGGCCAAAACAATCACATTCGCCCCCACCGCGACCGGCTCTTCCATCAAGCGATCGACGAATTGTTGATGGCCGCGGAAGTAGCCGAGGTGCCGCTCGCCCTCAAGCCCATGCACCCCAGTTGCGCCGGCGACTGGACCTTTCAACACGACTTGGAAGAAGCACTGGAACTCGTATCGCTGTACCGGTCCCCTTATCTCAAACTGATTTACGACCACTATCATTTCCCCGAACTCGTCAACGAAACATCGCTGCTGGCCGACTTGGTTCCTCACCTGGCCTTGGTTCAACTGGGCGACACCCGCTTGCCGCACGGCATCGAACAGGAGCGCTGCCCGCTAGGCGAGGGAGTGCTACCCGTGTGGCGAACCGTCGCGGCGCTGCGGGCCGCAGGCTATGCTGGCACGTTTGATGTGGAGTTGATGGGCGCCGAAATCGAAGTGGCCAATTACGAACACTTGCTCTTGGAAACGCGACAAGCTTTTACGGCATGCGTTCCCGAATGCAAAATGTCGGCCGCACTCGCCGACCGAATCGATTGACGAAGTCTCGTGGCCGAATACCTGGTGATCAATGATCGCATCGCGATCCCCCGCGGTGAATTGAACTTCACCTTCTCGCGTAGCCCAGGGCCTGGCGGGCAGAACGTCAACAAACTGAATACCAAGGCCACGCTGAAGTGGCTCTATGCCGAATCGGCCTGGTTGCCCGAGGACGTGCAACGTCGGTTTGGCAAACTGTTTGCCAAGCGAATTAACGCCAACAGCGAGCTAGTACTGTCGAGTAGCCGCTATCGAGAGCAGCGGCGGAATGTTGAGGACTGCTTGGAAAAACTCAAGCATTTGGTGCTGGCCGCCGCGGTTATTCCCCCGGTTCGCAAACGCCCCAAGAAGTCGGCCGCCGCCAATGCCAAGCGACTCACCGAGAAACGGCAGCGGGCCGAGCGCAAACAGAATCGCCGCGCACCGAGATTCGACGATTGACGGTCTGCCGCCACTGGCGAACTCTTGAAGTTGTCGTCGAATATCGCCATCTTGGAACAAGTGGCCGCGACGCGGTCCGCTATTCTGCCGCCTGCCGACGACTTACCACGGAGCCGAACCGCGATGCCTTACGATCAAGCGATTGATTCATTGCTCGACACCAACCTGGCCTGCAAAGCAGGTGAGCGTTTGGCCATTGTTACCGACGATGCGCCATTTCAGACGAGCACTTCCGAAGTGCCCTCGCGGATTGCACTCGCAAACTTGATTGCCGAGAAGGCGAACCACCGCAACGTCGAAACCTTGGTGGCCACTTACCCGGGCGGGCAAGAGTCGGGGGCCGAGCCTCCGCTCGCTGTGTTTGAGGCAGTCTACCCAACAGGTTTTGCCGCCTATCTCGACGAAACGGGCCTCAAGCAACCGTTGCTCGACAAGACCGTCGCGGCAGCAGAAGTCGAACGCCTCGAGAGATATCTGTCTGCCGCGAACGATGGAATCGATGTGCTGTTGGTACTATCGGCTTCGAGCATTTCGCATACCAACTTCCGGCGGCTGCTGACTCGCACAAAGCTTGCCCGGGCAGCCACCATGCCGGGAGTGGAGCTTGAAATGTTTGCGGGCGTGATGACCGCCGATTGGAATCTGGTGGAGCAGCGGAGCCAGGCGGCTGCCGCCGCGCTCACCCTGGCGGAGACCGCCGAAGTGCACAGTGCCGAGGGCCGCGTGCTGAAGTTCTCGCTCGCGGGTCGCGACGGCACCGCCGATACGGGCATCATCGCTACGGCCGGCCAGTTCGGAAACCTACCTGGCGGCGAAGGGTTCATTGCGCCGATCGAGGGCACCGCCGAGGGCCTGCTGTCGGTTGGCCCGCCCGAGGAGCCAGGCAAGTGGTGGTTCCGATTCGAAAAAGGAAACCTAGTCGAGGTGCTTGGCGACCCCCCCTTCGCGGGTGCGCTGGCCGAGGTGTTCGCAGCCCACCCCCTGGCCCGCAATCTCGCGGAGCTCGGCGTCGGCACCAACGAGAAGGCCAAGCCGTGCGACAGCGTACTCGAATCGGAAAAGATTCTCGGCACCGTCCACCTGGCGGTAGGCGACAACGCCGGCTTTGGCGGCAACGTGAGCGTGCCCTATCACCAAGACTTCATCGTCTACCAACCAACCCTTCTGCTGCAGTCTTCGTCCGGCACCCAGCGATTGGTGCAGGCTGGCGAGTTCAACGCCAGCTAATCCTCTGACTGCTACTCAACCACAAAGAACAGGCCAATCAATACGACAATGGTGAGCGTTAGTTCGCCAATCGGATCGGCACCAATGTCGATTCCCGTAAGGTCGAACGGTGTCACGCCAGTAGCGGCAATGATAATAGCGGCGAGAGCGATAAGTGCACGCACGTCGTGGCAACCTGATTGCGAGAAAGTCGATCGAGGAATGGACGGAACTTAGTGAAAAGTAGCACAAGTTTGGCGGAAGTGCGAAGCAAGCATGTGCCGCGCATGGCGATGTTGGCGATAAAACGGGTTGGGAGGACCGCCAATTGCAGCGATCGGACCAACGGTTGCATAGGAACTCCTCGATTCCGCTCAGGTTGCTTGTGTGGTGTTCCACCAGCTTGGTGGATTGTTAGCTCTCGGCAACTTTCGGCCTGGGGAAGCAGCTGCTTATAATATCTGATCGGTTTGCTGGTTCGCGAATTCTCGTTCGTCACCCTCGGTCGTGTTGCTTTCATGTTCTCCAAGAAGCTATCCCTCCTGCTAGGCGTGCTCCTGATTGGAGTGTTGGCCACCACCGTGGCGTACGCATTTGCCATTCGCGGCACATCGCGCGGCGAGGGCAAGATATTGCGGCTGGGGCACGGGCTCGATCAAAGCCATCCTGTGCACATTTCCATGGAGCTGATGGCCGAATTGGTAGCGGAGCGGTCGGGCGGCGCGTTGCGGATTGCCATTTCGCCTAGCGGCCAGCTTGGCAACGAGGTGGAGTGCCTGGAACTGGTCCAGCTTGGCGCGATTCCTATGTGCAAAGCCTCGGCCGCCGCGCTGGAAGGGTTCGTGCCCGAGATTGCCGTGCTCGGCATTCCTTACTTGTTCGAAGACGAGGATCATTGCTGGCGCGTCCTGGAAGGTCAGGTGGGTGCCGATTTGTTGGCAGCCGGCGAGGCGAAAGGGCTCAAGGGCCTGTGTTACTACGACGCGGGTGCTCGCAGTTTCTATACGGTCGATCGCCCCATTACTCAGCCCGGCGATCTCAAGG
This sequence comes from Lacipirellulaceae bacterium, assembly GCA_963753855.1. GTDB lineage: Bacteria > Planctomycetota > Planctomycetia > Pirellulales > Lacipirellulaceae > Aeoliella. The sequence goes on from CAVWDV010000002.1 coordinate 338,428, forward strand.
GCCTCAAGATTCGCACCCAGGAAAGTGCTACCGCCATTAAGATGGTCGAGGCACTGGGCGGTTCGCCTACCCCGATGAACTTTGGCGAGCTTTATTCCGCCTTGCAGCAGGGCTTAGTGGATGGTGCCGAGAATAATCCGCCCAGCTTTCTTTCCGATCGCCATTTTGAAGTCTGCAAGCACTACAGCCTCGACGAGCACGCCCGCGTGCCCGATGTGCTGGTGATGAATACCGAGGTCTGGAACTCGCTGACAGCAGACGAGCAAGAAATTTTTTCCGATGCTGTGGCTACGTCGTCGATTCGCCAGCGTGAATTGTGGCACGAGCGCTCGGACCAAGCGCTTGCCGAGGTCCAACGGCGGGGTGTCACGGTGTCGCGGCCTGACAAGAAGCCCTTCGCCAGCCAGGTAGTTCCACTGCAGGAAGAAATGGCCATCGGTGGATTGCGCGAGTGGGTCCGACGCATCCAAGCCTTGGGAACCACCGCGCCATGATCAACGCACTCGCCAGGCTGAATGCCGCGATCCAGTACGTGCTGGTGCCGGCGCTGGGTGCGATTGTCGCTGCGCTCGTACTGGTCGTACTGTGGGGCGTCGCCACCCGATTTGTATTGGCCGACCCTAGCCAATGGACAGAAGAAACGGCCCGGCTGCTCATGATCTGGCTTACCATGATCGGTGCAGCCGTAGCCGACTACCGCCGCGAACACTTGGGCGTCGATTACGTTGTCGCCAAGTTCGATCCCACGGCGCAGCGGCTCGTGATGGTGGTCGCCGAACTCTGCGTCGTCGCCTTTGCAGCGGCTGCCATGGTGTACGGCGGCGGACTGCTGATGACTCGCCTGCTGGACGTTGGACAAGTGACCCCCGCCTTGGGGATACGCATGGGCTGGGTGTACGCGGCAATTCCGATTGGCGGACTTGCCATTGTGCTCGCGGGTATTGAACGGATCGCTCGGCTAGTAACGGGCGATCTCTCAACAATCGAACTCACGCAACAGGAAGTCGCTGCACCCGATTGACGCCGTCATGGATCCACAACTCCTCATTCTTATCGTTGGCTTTTTCGTCTTGCTGATGATGCACGTCCCGGTGGCATTCGCCTTGGGTATTTGTGCGCTGTTGTCGCTGTTGTCGCTAGGTGATATTCCCGCCACCTGCATTGTCGCCCACCGAATGGGTGCGGGCATCGCCAGTTTCCCGCTGCTGGCGATCCCCTGTTTCGTCGTCGCCGGCATGTTGATGAGTGAAGGGGGCATGGCCCGGCGGCTCATCGAGTTTGCTTCAGCGGTGATCGGCAATCGCAAAGCGGGCCTGGCCTACGTCTGCACGCTCGCCTGCATGCTGTTCGGTTCGATCAGCGGCTCAGCCGCTGCGGCCGTTTCGTCGATCGGCGGTACGCTAATCCCCGAAATGACCCGCCGCGGATACAGCAAGCCATTCGCCGTCGCGCTCACCACCACTTCCGCGACCACGGGACTGGTGATTCCGCCAAGTAACATCATGATTGTGTACGCGGTGGTCTCTGGTAGCGTGTCGGTGGCTGCGATGTTCCTGGCCGGCGTGATTCCTGGCATCCTGCTTGGCATCGTGATCATGATTGCGGCGCGTTTTGGCGGCTACGTACCCCAAGTCGAACCGGCGGCGAGCGATGCAAGCGACTCGCTCCCGATCGGCCCCACGACCCTCGCGGCGATTCCCAGCATGTTCCTGCTGGTTGTCGTGCTGGTTGGGATTCTGACCGGCACGTTTTCGCCCACCGAGGCAGCGGCCATTGCAGTACTTTATGCCTTCATCCTGGCGGTCGTGGTGTATCGCGAGATCCCGCTCGCCAACCTGCCAAGCATTGCCGTCAGGTCGGGTATCACCAGCGCGGTAATTTTCCTGCTGATTGGTACCAGCCAGGCCATTAGTTGGGTCATGGCATCGCAGGGCATTCCCCAGGCAATTGGCGAAGCCGTGTTATCGATGACAGAGAATCGTGTCGCGCTGCTGCTACTTATCAACTTGCTGCTGCTGATTGTCGGTGCGTTCATGGACATGACGCCCGCGGTGCTCATCTTCACGCCCATTTTCCTCCCCATGGCCGTCGCCCTGGGGGTCGATCCTGTTCACTTCGGCATTATCGTGATCGTGAACTTGTGCATCGGACTCTGCACGCCGCCGGTGGGCGCGTGTTTGTTCATTGGGTGCGGTATTTCCAAGACCCCCATTGCGGCCGCCACTCGCCCACTGCTACCGATCTTGGCGGCCATGGTCGTGGCGCTGCTGATCATCACGTTCGTGCCGAGCCTCTCGATGTGGCTCCCTACGGTGTCGGGTCAGCTGGAACAATGACGTGCTCGGGGGCGGAATCGCCGAATCGGTGGATAAGCCCTCCCACGACTTCTCGCCGTGCGCCTCGTATCGATTTTCAATAGCCGGGGCCGCGGAGGTCGATTTGGCCTTCTGGCCATGGCTCGCGGTTGGCAGGATACCGCATTACATGATGGTCTTTGAATGGGTTTGCCGTCGGTTCGTTTGCCGTGGAGTCGACAATCGGGTTCTCGACGAACGCACATCCCATGCGAAGGTAGAACTTGCTTACCTGATTGCTAGTTTGAAATAGGGCGAACGGTAGCAATCCCTCGTCAACCGGTCGAAACGCTTCCTTCACCAATGCTTCGCCGATACCATGGCCTCGAAAATCAGACGCGGTACATACCGAACCTAATCCAGCGATCGTCATGTCGCCTGCCGTGGTTCCGATCGTTCGTGGAAAAACCACTGCGTGGCCGACGACGCGCTGGCCGTCGCGAACAACAATCGAGCGACTCGCGACGGGGTCGGAGGCATCGGCGTCGCCACGGTTGGTACGCAGAATCTCCGCGCGGTCCGCCACGGTAATGCCCACCTTGGGCCAGACACCCACGAGCAGTTTCGCAATGGCGATTGCATTGTCTTGCGACATTTCTCGCGTTGGTAGCGTTTCGATGGGGCCAGGCATGGATCCGATGGCTGCTTTGGGAGTGGTGTCCACGACGGGGGTGGGCAACGGAAGATGATCTCTACAAGTATAGAACACGCTCACTCGCAGGCGGCGGACCCGATTTTCGGGCCAATTGCTATGTCTGCACCCCCATGATGCCGCAGCACGAGGGCTCCCAGTCGAGCGCCTGATGACGGGTAGCTAGCACATCGAGTTTTTCTGCAATTTCCGGCGGCATCGGAGCACTGCGGCGAGCGGCCAAGTCGACGTGGGTACTGACAGTCTCCATGATGGCGGCCAATCGCTGATGGGTATCGTTGACCAGGTATTGCACTAAATGAAATCGGCTCCCCCCACGTGCAACGATGCGTGAATAAACCGACACTTGATCGCCGACCCGCACCTCCGCCAGGTAACGGATATGCTTCTCCATGGCGAACGTACCCGCCCGATGCGTCGCGATGTACGCGGCGTCGAACCCCACTTGCTCCAGCAACTGGCGAACCGCTTGGCTGAATAGAAATGTGTACCACATAACATTCATGTGACCCATCTCATCCAGGTAATCCGCCGGAATGATTGTCGGTGGCGAGACCGGTAGCTGTCCAATCTGCTCGAGCGACGGTTGATCTCGCATAAAACTACGTCCGTGGTGAATCGCCTTAAGGCAAGCAGTTGTGGGTTCGCGGCTATCGGACTCGGGGTTCCGCCGCTCGGCGTGTGCCTCGGGAGCTTTGGGCCGTCGCCGGAGACGCAACGCTGGTTGCTTGAAGGCTGCCCGATTCCAAGGCCAACAACTCGTGGTAGCGGTCGACGACTTTGGGTGAGGCGACGTAAGGCAGGTTGGCATTGAGCACAACCCGATTCACGGCATGCTCTAGACGTAGCGCAAGGGCTTCGGCCTTCTTCGCGTTGAGCGATTGGGCGCTTGCCTTGGCGTCCTCTTGCGTCAGGCGAACCATGGTCCGATAGCCAGACATCATCGTTACTTTGCGCTCGAACTCCGCCGCTCGCTCAGCCATGAGCGAGGCGAGCATCGGCGAGAGGTCGGCATCTAACTCGGGCCATTCTCGCTGTGCTTCGCGTTTCACACGATCGCGTGCTTTGCGAGCCGCCTGCGCGGCACGTCCCGCGGTGCGGCGTGCCATGCGGTGGCTTTGCTTTGCACGCTCGATCGCTTGCGCGACTTGCCCCAGATTTCCCTGTCCGTCTAATTGCAGTTTACTAAGGAGCTTCAGCACCAACGCTCGGTCGATGACGTCCGCTTTGGCCAGCAGGTCGGGAATGCTTCCTTGGGCGCGAATCAAGTCGGCCGACGGGAGGCGGCGTGGCTCGTTGGGGTTGCGAGCTTGGGTGTAAGGCGAATCGCTCGTGCTGCCGTCGGTACTGTAATAGGCCAGGAAGGCATCGGACGTCCGCAAGGGAATGTCGACGGTGTCGCTCTTGTAAACCGCATAGGCATGGGCCTCGGCAAACGAGGTGACGCCGTTGCCATCGATGTCGACCGGCTCAATCGGCTTGCCCATTCGATCGTGACCAGCGAGCGCGGCCCAGAAAAACGAACTGTACTCCTGATACGATTCTTCGTCGACATCGGGCGTACAACCGGCGGCTGGGCGATCGTGTACTTGGGCAAAAAAACCAGCCCGCAATTGTCGCGAAAGGCCTTTGGCGGGATCGGCGTCGTTGAAGATCGTGTGCGCGAAGCCACCGGCATAGCACTGCACCATGACCATCACGACCGGCGCCGATTCGGGTAGCTTGTCGAGCCAGCCGGCCAACTCGGCTGCCGTAAATCGCTGATGGTTCCATGTGTAAATGGAAGTATTGTGGGGCGAATCGTCGTCGCCCGATCCGCCATGAGCCGTAGCGTAAATCAGCAATCGGTCGTCGCCAGCCATCTGCTGCCCCAACCGTTGAAGGCGGTCGCGGATGCGGCGGGGCGACGTGGCGTCGCGGACGCCCGAAACCGTGTGGTTGCGGTAGGCAATGTCCAGATCGTCGATGTCGCCGAACAGCTCAATAGCAATTCGGCGGCCAGCCGTGCAATCGAAGTTCGCGTCGCGGTACTGCAAGTCGCGGTGCTTATCGGTCCCATCGGCGAAGTAAATGTCGTGCGGGGGTCCATCGGAGGCGCTGTTCGGCTAGGATCTGGCTAAAGAATGCGACGTTCCGTTCAAGCGAAACCTGATTGCCTTGAGGCTCGTACCCGCCGCCAATCGTGAGGAAGTAATCGCGGGCCCTCGCCGTGGTGGCTAGGCCCGCGGCTATTACAATCAGCCCGACCGCGGCGGTTCGATCGACCCAAATACCCAGCGACATGATGTTCTCCAGCTCCTCGATTGCCGTGGAATCGGACCGAGCCATGGGGGCCCTTGGCAAAGGCAGCTCGGCATGCCGCCTATTCGGTAGTGTAGCAGTGATCCCCATGGCCGAACAATGCATTTCGGTGGCCCCGCCAAACATGGGGGGTCCGCTTTGGAAAAGTAGCGTAAATGCTTATACTCGGAGACAGTCTTGCAGTGCCACGTGCGCCTGCGCCGGTCCGTTTCGGAAAACTTGCCCATGTCTGGACGCAGTACTACCGTCGACATCGACCCCTACGAGTTGGAGCGGCAACTTGCTGCCAACGCGGAGACCATGCGCAAACAAGTGGACGAGCTCCGCGAAACGGGCCGCATGTTTCACGACCGTGGTTGGTCGCTAGGCACCAGCAGTAACTACAGCGTGGTGCTCGAGCGGGAGCCGCTGGAGCTACTGCTTACCGCCAGCGGTAAGGACAAGGGCCGGCTTACTGCTGACGACTTTGTGCGGGTTGGCCCCGCAGGTGAGCGTGTGCATCGGGCCGGCGACAGTTTCCCACCCGACAACAAGCCATCGGCCGAAACCCTGCTGCACGTCGCCCTGGCGGAACTGCCCGACGTGGGAGCCGTGCTGCATACCCACTCCGTATGGGGCACCCTGCTATCGGAGCGCTGCTTTCCCGCTGGCGGGCTAGAAATCGAAGACTTCGAAATGCTCAAGGGCCTTGAGGGAATCACCACCCATCAGACGAAGAAGTGGGTACCCATTTTTGAAAACACCCAAGACATAGCCTCACTGGCCGACCAACTGCGAACCAGCTTGCACGCATCGGAGCAGCCACTGGAGCACGGATTCCTGATCCGCAAGCACGGCTTGTATGCATGGGGACGCAATCTTGCGGCCGCCCGAAGGCACGTGGAAATCTTTGAGTTCCTGTTTGAATGTATTGGCCGCTTGCAGTTTGGCCAATCGACCTGACTCCTGTTACCCCACCACGGACAACAGCCATGGCCACCCTAACCGTATTTGGTACCGATCGCCACATTGACGACGCAGAGGCGATTAAACAGTTCCTCGCCCCTTTTGGCATTTGGTACGAAAACTGGCCGGTCGCTGGTCGACTAGCGGCCGACGCCACCGCCGATGACATCCTGGCCGAGTACGCCCCCGAGATCGAGCGGCTCAAGCAGCAAGGGGGCTACGTGACGGCCGACGTGATCAACGTCGACCCGGAGACGCCCCACCTCGACGAGATGCTGGCTAAGTTCGATAAAGAGCATACTCATAGCGAAGACGAAGTGCGATTTACGGTTGAAGGGCGCGGCGTCTTTTGGGTGCACCCCGATAAGAGCCCCGTGTTTTCGATTGAGGTGGAATCGGGCGACCTGATTAACGTGCCCGCCGGCACTAAGCATTGGTTTCATCTGTGCGACGACCGCCGCATCCGCTGCATCCGTTTGTTTGAAGACCCCTCGGGATGGACGCCCGAGTACGTGAAAGGAAGTCTCCACGCAGCACATCCTCCCGTTTGCTGGGGTACGACCTACATGGCAGGCAAGTCCAAGGTGAAACCGGTGGTTGACCCGTGATGGAGCCTAACGGTCGCGGCATTTTGCTGGATGTCGAGGGCACCACGTCGGCCATTGCCTACGTGTACGACGTAATGTTTCCGTTCGCCCGCACCGGTTTGCCTTCCTTTTTGGAGCGACAGTGGGATTCCCCGGCCCTGGTGGAAGTCCGTCATCAAGTGGCGAGCGACACGCAGTGCCCCGCTGCCGCAAACGACAGGGCGACGTTTGAGACCGAGATCCGTCGTTTGATGGACGCCGATGTAAAAGCCACTGGGCTCAAGCAACTGCAAGGCCTCATTTGGGAGGCGGGCTTCCACAGCGGCGAGTTGGTCGCCCACGTATACGACGATGTCGCTCCAGCTATGCACCGGTGGCAGCAAGCAGGGTTTGACCTGCGAATTTACTCCTCGGGCAGCGTCCACGCCCAGCAGTTGTTCTTCGGTCACACCACGGCGGGCGACCTATTGCACTCCTTTACGGGGCACTACGACACCACCATCGGCAACAAGCGCGAGGTAGACAGCTACCTTCGCATTGCAGACGATTGGCAACGGCGGCCCAGTGACATTTTGTTCCTCAGCGATGTCGTCGCGGAGCTCGACGCGGCTCGCGCGGCGGGAATGCAGACCTGTTTATGTCTACGACCGGGCAACGCAGAGGTCGACCCCAACCAGGGCCATCCTACGTGCTCCGAGTTCGGCGAAATTGATCTGCAGGCCACCTAAACACGGGCCATCTCAACCCCTGGTCGCGAAGATCTCATGGAAGAACTCTTTACCGCTCAAAGTCTGGCTGCCTTGGCAACGCTGTCGATCCTCGAGATCGTGCTGGGCATCGACAACATCGTCTTCCTTGCCATCCTGACCGGTAAACTGCCAACCGATCAACAGCCTCGGGCGCGGACTGTGGGGCTGTTGCTAGCCGCTGCGGGACGCATTGCCCTGTTGCTAGCCATCTCTTGGGTCATTACGCTCGATAGCTACATCGTGGTCACCCTCCCGTTCGACCTCCCGGGCGCGGCTTCCTCCGATCACCAGCCGGATGGAGACGAAATCGCAGAGGCCGCGAAGGGGGAGACACCGCTGTCGGTGAAGGATCTGATTCTCATCGCCGGAGGATTGTTCCTGATTGCCAAGAGTACGTGGGAGATTGGCCACGACGTCGAAGGACACAAGGACCCCGTAAGCCCGACGCCCAGCAAGGCGTTTCTCGCTGTCCTCCTACAAATATTGATCATCGATCTGGTGTTCTCGCTCGACAGCGTGCTGACGGCCGTCGGCATGGTGAACCCCGACGAGTATCGCCACTATTGGGCCGCCTTGGCGATCATGATCGTTGCCGTCCTACTCGCTATCGCGGTGATGATGGCTTTCAGTGGGCCGATTTCGCGATTCGTCAACAAGCATCCGAGCGTTAAGATGCTGGCGCTATCGTTCCTGATCCTGATTGGGGTGGTACTGGTTGCCGAGGGACTGCATTCGTACGTCCCCCGCGGTTACATCTATTTTTCGATGGGCTTTTCGCTCTTCGTCGAAATGCTCAACCTCCGAGCCGCCGCGCGAAGCCGCTCGACGGCCGGCGAAACTGGTGGTTGATCGGCGTCGCTCGCGGTAGAATACGGGGCTGTCCTCCCCGCTCGATCCGCAACAAGGTGTCCCATGCCGCAATTTCAGCTCACATCGGAGTTCGACCCCGCTGGAGATCAGCCCGAGGCGATTTGCCAGTTGGTCGCAGGATTGCAGCAGGATCGCCGCGAACAAGTGCTAATGGGTGTCACAGGTTCGGGCAAGACTTTCACCATGGCCAACATCATCCAGCAGGTCCAGCGGCCGACGCTGGTGCTGTCGCATAACAAGACCCTTGCGGCGCAGCTCTACGGGGAGTTCAAGGATTTCTTTCCGCACAACGCCGTCAGCTATTTTGTGAGCTACTACGACTACTATCAACCCGAAGCGTACATTCCGCAGCGGGACATCTACATCGAAAAGGACGCGTCGATCAACGAAGAGATCGACCGCATGCGGCTGGCAACCACCAGCTCGCTGGTGAGCCGTCGCGACGTGATTGTGGTGGCCAGCGTGAGTTGCATTTACGGCCTCGGATCGCCAGAAGACTACAAGCAGATGATGATTGGCCTCTCGGTTGGGCAAGTGGTAGAGCGCGACGATGTGCTCGCTCGGCTGATCGACATCCAGTACGAACGCAAGGACTACGACCCCGAACGAGCGAAGTTTCGCGTCCGGGGCGACTCCGTCGAAATCTGGCCGAGCTACGAGGAGTTTGCTTACCGCGTAGAGTTCTGGGGCGACGAGATCGAGGCACTGTCGATCATCGATCCCACGAGCGGCACCGTGATTGACAAACTACAGCAGATTTACATTTACCCGGCCAAGCACTTCGTGCTTCCCGAGGAACGCATCGAGAACGCGGTCGATCAAATACGAAAGGAACTCACGAGTCGTTTAACCTTGTTCAAAGAACAAGGCAAGATGCTCGAAGCCCAGCGACTGAATGCGCGGACGCGGTACGACATCGAAATGATGCTGGAAATGGGGTACTGTTCGGGCATCGAGAACTACAGCCAGCCGCTTAGCGGCCGGCCCCCCGGATCGCCTCCGAATACGCTGTTCGATTTCTTTCCGGACGACTACTTATTATTTATCGACGAGTCGCACGCCACCATTCCCCAAATCGGGGCCATGTACAATGGCGACCGCGCGCGCAAGACCACGCTGGTGGAGCACGGTTTTCGCTTGCCCAGTGCGCTCGACAATCGTCCGCTCAAGTTCGAGGAATGGCAGGAGCGGGCTAAGCAGGTGGTGTACGTATCGGCAACGCCCGGGAAGTGGGAACTCGAGCAAACGGGCGGCGAAGTGGTCGAGCAAGTCGTTCGGCCCACCGGCCTGTTGGACCCCGTTATCGAGGTTGTGCCGGCCCGCGGGCAGGTGCCGCATCTTCTCGAGCAAATCAAGGAACGGGCGACGGCGGGGGAGCGGGTGCTCGTCACCACGCTCACCAAGCGGCTTGCCGAAGACCTCTCCACCTACCTTTGCGAGCAAGGCGTGCTGTGCAAATGGCTGCATAGCGAACTCGACGCCTTCGAACGGGTAGAGTTGCTTCGCGACCTGCGGCAAGGACGGTTCGACGCACTCATCGGCGTTAATCTGTTACGCGAAGGACTCGACTTACCCGAGGTTTCGCTCGTGGCGATCTTAGATGCCGACAAGGAAGGATTTCTGCGGAGCGAAACCTCGCTGATGCAGACCATTGGCCGAGCCGCGCGAAATGTGAACTCGAAGGTGATTCTGTATGCCGACAAAGTGACCGACAGCATGCAGCGTTCGATCGACGAAACCGAGCGGCGGCGGCAGGTGCAGCAGGAATACAATAAGGCTCACGGCATCACACCAACCACGATCAAGAAGGCGATTCGGGCCGGCATTGAGGCCGAGCAAGAGGCCCATGCCGCCGCCAACGCGGCAGTGGGTCGCAGCGACGAGACACAATACATCACCGAGGAGTACATCTCGGAGTTGGAAAAAGAAATGTACGAAGCGGCGGAGGCAATGGAGTTCGAGCGCGCGGCTGCGATTCGCGATCGCATCGGCCAGATGCAGGATAGCATGGGTCAGCCCGTCGACTCGGTGAAGGAGCGAAAGGGCAAAGTGAAACGTGGCCGCCGTGGGGCAAAGCAGCGCAATGCGGACGATGGCGAAGGAGGCTCCCGCCGATCGACGGGGCGGATTCCCAAACCCAAACGCGGCGTGTAATCGGCGAGCAGCGTGCTGGACCCTACCGCCGCACCCACCGGCGGAACAAGTACCGCGGCTCGTCCCGTTCTTCGGCAACCTGCCATTCGAAGGCGTCGAACTCGGGGAAGTACTTGTCGCCTTCGTATTCGCCTTTGATAGTGGAAAGCAGCATCTCGGTCGCCAAGGAGATCGTCTGCTGGTAGACCTCGGCGCCGCCACAGCTGAAGATGGGCCTGCCATAGGCCTTGGCGGTGTCTAACGCATCGGCAAGGTTATGGCAGACCACTGCGCCTGGCAGCAGCTGGGGTGAGCGGCTCAGCACCACAAAATGGGCGGCCGAAGTGGTGAGGGGGCCGAATATCTCGTAGGTTGGCCGGCCCATCAGTACCGTGGCACCGCGGACGAATTCCACGTACTGGTTGAACTCTTCCGGTACTTCCCAGGGCATGCCATCGGTGTGCCCAATTACGCGGGATTCGCTCATCGCAGCAATGATTTTCATCGATTATTCGGCACCCTTGTGAACCTGGACCCGATTTACAGGATCGACTCAATACGGAATGATCAGTCACTGACCAACGTCCCGCCGATCCTTACCAATCTGTCCATACTAATGAATCTAAAGCTTTCGAAAATAGGCGAGCGGCTGTCGGGACATAGCGGCATTGTGGATTTGATGGACGACTTGGGGGCCGCGATGGCCGGCGGTGGCAACATGCGTATGTTGGGTGGCGGGAATCCGGCCCACATTCCCGGGGTCCAAGAGGTGTGGCGAGAGCGCCTGCAACAAATCGTTGCCGACGCCAAGTACTGCGACCGCATGCTCGCCAACTACGATAGCCCGGCCGGGAGTCCAAAGTTCCGCCAGGCGTTTGCGACCGCTCTAAGCGACATCTACGGCTGGGACATCGGCCCCGACAACATCGTGGTGACCAATGGTGGGCAAACAGCCTTCTTTTTTCTGTTCGCACTTCTGGCTGGCGAAATGCCCGGCGGTGATCGTCGCCGAATTCTGCTGCCACTGGTGCCCGAGTATATCGGCTATTCGGATCAAGGACTCACGGAGAACACGTTCCGGAGCTTCCACCCTCGAATCGACAAGCTGGATGAGCATACGTTCAAGTACCACATCGACTTCGACGCCCTTCGCGTCGACGACGATACCGCTGCAATTTGTGTAAGCCGCCCTACGAATCCAACCGGCAACGTGTTGACCGACGGGGAGATCGCCCACCTAGCGGCCCTGGCGGCGGAACGTGAGATTCCCTTGCTCATCGACAATGCTTATGGTGAGCCATTCCCCGGCGCGGTGTTCGAATCGATTGCCCCGGTCTGGAATCGCAGCATGGTCATGAGTTTTAGCCTTTCGAAGCTCGGGCTGCCCGGCACGCGGACCGGCATCGTCCTGGCCGACGAGGAAATCGCCAGCCGCATCCGGTCGATGACCGGCATCGTTGGTCTGGCAAACAACAACGTGGGGCAAGCCATTGTCGAACCGATGCTCGCCAGCGGCCAGCTTTTGGGGCTTTCGCAGGACGTGATCCGCCCCTACTACCGGGCCAAGTCGCTAGCGGCTCAGGCGTTGGTGGCCGAACATTTTGCCGACGACTTTCCCTACCTAGTGCATCGTAGCGAGGGGGCGTTCTTCCTGTGGCTGTGGTTCCCAGAACTGCCGATTACCACCCGCGAACTCTACACGCGGCTCAAGCAGCGAGGCGTGCTCATTGTGCCGGGCGAGTACTTCTTCTTTGGGCTCGACGACCGCGATGCTTGGCCCCACACGCAGCAATGCATTCGCCTTACGTTTTCGCAGGCGGAAGAAGTCGTGGCCGACGGTATCCGCCTCCTGGCAGACGAACTGCGAACCGTTCACGGTTGATTTGCTAGCCACGAGCCAGGTAGCCACACCCGCGGCAATGACCGTTGGCGCATTCCGCAGCGGGCGTGGGTTGGTCATAATGCAGGCAGCCTGCCACTGAAAACGTTGCCGCTCGACTTGTCTTGAGCAGAATCGCGTTTGGCTCGAAATCCCACCACAGCATTCTTTCCCGTTATCCGCCGATGTTTCGCGACGCTATCCAACAGATGACTGGTTATGAGCCCGGCGAGCAGCCGCGACGGGCGAAAGTCATTAAGCTCAATACCAACGAGAATCCTTATCCCCCTTCACCTCGGGTGTTGGAAGCCATCAAGCAGGCAGCTAGCGGCGGGTTGCAAAAATATCCCGACCCAGCGGCCACCGCGTTTCGCGAGCGGGCGGCTGAAGTACTGGCCGCCGACTTGCCGCAGATTACCCCCGATTGGATTCTGTGTGGGAATGGCAGCGACGACATTCTAACCATCCTCACGCGGGCATTCGTCGGCGAGGGCGATCGGCTGCGATACCCCAGTCCGAGCTATGTCCTCTACAAGACGCTTGCGGATATTCAGGGAGCCAATTGCGATGTGGTCGACTTTGCCCCCGACTGGTCGCTCCCACCCACGTTCACCGCACCTGCCGACCGGCTTCGATTGGCGGTCGTCGCGAACCCCAATAGTCCCAGCGGTACGCTCATCGAACCCGGCGCAATGAGGTCGATTGCCACTGCCCTGCCCTGCCCTCTGGTGGTGGACGAAGCCTATGGCGACTTTGCCGATACGAATTGCTTGGGATTGGTGGCGGAAAACGAGCGCGTGATTGTCTCCCGGACGCTGAGCAAGTCGTACGCGCTGGCTGGCTTGCGATTCGGCTTCTGTGTGGCGCAGCCGCACGTCGTCGCCCAACTGGCAAAGGTGAAGGACTCGTACAATTGCGATGCCCTATCGATTGCAGCCGCCACGGCCGCTATCGACGACCAGGCTTGGCTCCACGAAAATCGGGGCAAGATTTTTGCCACCCGACAACGAATGTCTGCGGTGCTCGGCGAAAAACATTTTACGGTAACCGACTCACAAGCCAACTTTGTGTGGTGTACCGATCCCAAACGCGACTTGAAGCGATTGCACGAAGACCTGAAGGCCAGCGGAGTGTTTGTGCGGTACATGCCCTACCCCAACTGGCCCGAAGGCATTCGCATTACCGTCGGTAACGACGACCAGGTCGATGCGTGTCTGGCCATGCTGTAGCACTAGCGTTGCTGGCATTGGGGCGACTCGCCGGAGAAACTCTAGCGTTTCTAGTGATCGTACTGGCGGTGCGGCCCCTCACCGGTCGATTTCACTTGCGTAGCAGGTGCAGCATGTGCGCGCGTGGGGCGTGCGCAGCGGCATCATCGGCCTGCCGGCGGGCACTGTGGTGTCGAGGGGCAGGTAATTTGGTGGGGGCGCATAGCATGCTTCGGCAGTTAGTCATTACGTGTCAACGGGTCGCACTCGCTTTGGCGATGGGTGGCGGTACCATTTCTGCAGCGCAGGAAGTACTCCTGCAACCCGGCGAGGCCTATTTCGAGGGCGATGCGCCACAACCAGTGGCGGGCGCTTCCACGGCCTATCCCGATGGCGATTTCTACCAGCAACTCAGCGCTGCAGGAGGACAAGGTGGCGGGTGCGGAGTTGGCTGTGGCGACCATTGGGGATGCGGCGGTTCGCCCTACCGTACTGGCCCCGGCTGTGGCGACGACTACCGCGTGGGGCCGCGGTGGCGGATTTTGCTCGATGGGGTCATGATGTACCGCGAGGAAACGAACCTCGTACCGCTGGCAGCCGCTATCGGAACCACCCTTGCCGACGCCGATCAATACGAGAACTTCGATCACGGTGGTGGCGCTCGCTTACTAGCGACTGCCTTCTGGCCGCAATGCAAGAACTACGAGCTGTCAATCGGCTATGTTGGAGTTGAGGAGTGGAACGCCAACGTCGTCCTGCCGGTCGAGTCGCTGCCTCCAGTCGTCCTCCCGCCACTCAGTGTGGGAGTCGATCAGCAGCGAACCCTCAACTACAACTCCAGCTTGCATGCCTTGGAGGTCAACTTCCAAGCGGTTAACACCAGCGTTTGGAAACCGTACGCCGGCATCCGATACTTCTCCTTGGACGAGGTGATTGAGGATCGAACTCACCAGTATCCCTCGATGCCATTGGCCATAACGCAAACGGCTATTACGACCTCCGTCCTCGATTCAATCGAGGTCGATAACAATCTCATCGGGTTCCAACTCGGTGTGCGTCGCGACCTGTGGAGGGTGGCTCGAAAAGTCTACTTCCAAGGCTTCGCCAATGCGGGAATGTACTGCAATTTGATCAATCGCATCGACACCACCTCCTCCACAACCACCAGCACCGAAATCTTGGAAGACGACCCCGACACCGAAGACGTCGACGAAACGGGGCAAATTCAAACACTCACGAATTCTACGGGCAATCGGGTCAAGACCGAACGCACCGAAATGTCCTTCGCGGCCGAAGCCTCATTGACCCTCGTATGGAAGATCAATCGTTGCTGTGCACTACGATCTGGCTACGAAGTGCTCGCGATTAACGGACTCGAATTGGCCGACGACGCATTCCTGGGCAACGTCGAAACCCGGGACCTGATATTCCATGGCGCGTTTGCCGGTTTTGAGTACCGCCGCTAACCTGACGCGCTAATTCCAGGAAGGATCGGGGGGTAGTTCGTCCGGCGGAATACTAGGCAGCATGATTTTCAGGGCAATTCGTTTGAGCACTTGCTGCCAGAGCAAATCAATTTGCTCGAGATCGCCGAAGACGTCCTCAGTGCATGCGGCAATTGTATGCCAGCCGCCCGCCTTCAACTCTTCTTCGAGTTGCCCACTGCCCCAACCGGAGTGGCCGCTATAGAGCCGCAGTCGGGTATCGGGTGTGTGCACCAGTTGCTCGATCACGTCTTTCTGCACGGACATGAACAGGCCAGCAATCACGGTCTTTTCGCCTAGCTCTTCGATCGCGTGCAAGGCGATCAGCGGGCCAGGCACCGGGCCGCCAAGCAGCACCGGGTCGTCGTTCTCCACCAAACCTTCGCCCAGCGATTCCCAAATATCGCAGACGCTCTTGGGCGACGGTCGATTGAGCACCACGCCCAACGCCCCTTCATGCGAGTGCTCGAGAATCAACACCACGGTGTGCGCAAAGTTTGGATCGCCAAGCTGTCGCGATGCAACCAGCAGTTTTCCAGCGATGAAGGACACGAGAGACGATAACCACTATAGTGAAAGAAGGACTCTTCTTAGCCAAACAACCAATGGCTAAGCACAATCGATTTACCACTTCCAAGGACCCGCTAGCTGGTGACCTTCGCCAACCCCACCGAGCCGTGTGCCCGGTGCTCGGTAATCTCAACCGCTTTGAGTAGGCCGCGTGCTTTGTTAAGCGTTTCCTGGTATTCGGTTGCGGGAACGCTATCGGCTACGATTCCGGCGCCCGCTTGAATGTAGGCCTTGCCATCGGCTACCACTAGCGTGCGCAACGCGATGCAGGTGTCCATGTTGCCGGCGAAATCGACGTAACCAACGGCACCGGCGTAGGGGCCACGACGGTGCGGTTCCAACTCGTCGATGATCTCCATCGCCCGAACTTTCGGAGCGCCCGACACCGTACCAGCTGGCAGGCAGGCGGCCAAGGCGTCGAAGGCGTCTCGATTGGTGGTGAGCTGTCCGGTCACGTTGGACGTAATATGCATTACGTGGCTGTAACGCTCGATGACCATCACGTCCGACAGTTCCACCGAGCCGTACTGGGCAACGCGTCCTACGTCGTTACGCCCCAGATCGACCAGCATGACGTGCTCGGCCCGCTCCTTGGGGTCGGCCAGCAATTCCTGACCCAGCGATTGGTCTTCGCCCTCGGTTTTTCCACGAGGTCTGGTACCCGCGAGGGGCCGCACGGTCACCTTGCCGTCCACGACGCGAACCATAATTTCCGGCGAGCTGCCAACCAGGGTCGAGCTGGGAGTCCGCAGGAAGAACATGAACGGGCTGGGATTCACTACTCGTAGTGTGCGGTATACCTCAAACGGATCGCTCGCCAGTGGGACTTCCAGTCGCTGGCTGATGACGACCTGGAAAATGTCACCGGCGCGGATGTACTCGACGCATTTCTCAACGGCTGACTCAAATTCTGCAGGCGTGAAGTTCGCCTTGTAGGCGAGGTCGACGTCGCCACGCGTTTCGATGTCTACGGGACTCAATCCCACGGCGGGAGTCGATAGCTTGCTTACCAGTCGGTCAACGCGGCGGCACGTCTCGTCGAAGGCGTGGCGGAGATCGACGGTCGCGTCACCCCCGCTCACCTTCGCCAGGGCGATGACGAGTACCGTCTTGGTCACGTTGTCGAACACGATCATGTGGTCGAAAAATGCGAACGCCAAGTCGGGCAAGTGTCGATCGTCCGCCGGTGCGTTGGGTAGCCGTTCGACGTACCGCACGGTGTCGTAGCCAGCGTACCCCACGGCGCCGCCGACGAACGGCGGTAGGCCGGCCACTTTCGCCACACGTACGGCGGACACCCGGCGGCGGAGCTCGTCGAGCGGATTGTCGCATTCAAACTGGGTGCTGTTGGGCGTCGCGGCCTTGCCGCCATCGTTCAATTCGGCAGGCCGGCCAAATTCCGTAGCGGTAACCGTCGTGCCCGATGCCTCGAGCAGCAGGTAGGGTTCGCTAGCAAGAAAGCTGTATCGGCCCACCTTCTCGCCACCGATAACGCTTTCGAACAGGCAAGCGGTCTTGCCGTCGTCGATTTCGCGAAACCCGGAGACGGGGGTGAGCGAATCGCTAATCAGCCGGCGACAAACCGGTACGTAATCGGCCGTTGTGGCGAGTTGGGCAAAGTCGTCGAAGGCAGGAAGGTGGGGCATAGTTGAGAACAGGTCGCGACTCGAACCCGCCGCAAATAAGGCGTCCGTGTCGCCTCCTGAGCGTGGGGCGATGACTGTCGTAGGGTACCAAACGCAGGCTTGCCGGCAGGGGCTGGCGAAGGCGAATGGTCGAAAGCAATCCAACCTCAGAGTAGACCAGGTGTGGCACGGCTGCAAGCGTCGCTCTTGCGACCCTATGTTGTTGGCCTGCAAGGCTTTGGTGCGATTGCCCAGGGCGTTCACTCACCTTGACACTCTGCAGGGCACCGATAGAATCCAATGCGAAGCGCGGGGTCCGTCCATCCGTTTGCCCACGAACAGTCGTTTTACCGTTATGAAGTGCCAAAAGTGCGACAAACAAGCAACCTTCCACATTACCGACATGGTGGATGGCGAGCCCAACGAATTGCACTTGTGCGAGGACTGTGCCCAGTCGTTCCTGGCGCCGCCCTCCAATGAAGTCTCCGAAGTGATGCCAGCCATGGCCGGTCTGCTCGCACAACAACTGGCCGTTGGCGAGACGGCCGAGGAACTTGCGCAGCTTGATAAGCAAGTATGTCCCGTGTGTGGCATTAGTTTTCGCGAATTTCGCAAGCAAGGCCGATTGGGTTGCCCCTACGACTACACTTGCTTTGCCGAAGAGTTGGAGCCCCTGCTGTTGAACATCCACGACGAAACGCACCACGTGGGCAAAGTGCCTAAGGGATTTGGCGCAAATGCCGAGCAGCAGACGCAGCTCATCCGCTTGCGTCGCGAAATGAAGGATTCGGTCGCCCGCGAAGACTACGAACAAGCGTCGAAGCTGCGCGATGAGATTCGCGAGATCGAAAACGCAAGAGCAGAGGCTGCCTCGGGCGATGCCGATTGAGAATGGCGTCTTTAGTATCCACTTCCGTTTGTCCTGCAGCGAAATCAATCGACCATGCCACTGAACTTTGAGGAACTGGCGGGCGGAAGTGGCGAGTGGCTCAAGGGATCTGGCCCCGAGTCGGACATCGTGATTTCGAGCCGCATTCGGCTGGCGCGCAATTTGGCGGAGTTTCCCTTCATCGCTCGCGCTACCGATGCCGACCGCGCCGAAGTCGAAAAAATTCTGCACGCCCGAATAACGGCCTTCAACGAGTCGAAGAAGTTCCCTAGCGAGTTAACCTACGTCAATGTTGGCCAACTGCCGGAAGTGGATCGAGTTTTTCTGGTCGAACGCCAACTGATTAGCCGGGAACTTTCGGAAAGCGAGGGCGCGCGAGCCGTCGCTATCGACTCCGGCGAGCAGTACAGCGTAATGATCAATGAGGAAGATCATCTACGCCTGCAAGTCATGCATAGTGGGCTCGATCTCGAGTCGGCTTGGGATCAGATCAACGCCCTGGACGATTTGATCGAAGAACAGGTGACCTACGCCTACAATGAGAAGCTCGGCTACTTGACTGCCTGCCCAACAAACGTGGGAACCGGCATTCGCGTTAGCGTGATGCTGCATTTGCCGGCACTGGTAATTACGCGGCAAATCGACAAGGTGTTCCGCAGCTTGCAGAAGATCAACCTCGCGGTACGGGGGCTGTATGGAGAGGGTTCGCAGGCCATGGGAGACTTCTACCAGGTATCGAATCAAATCACGCTGGGATTGAGCGAACAGGAACTCATCAAGAAGGTGGCCGATGTGGTGCCCGTGCTCATCGACTACGAGCGACAAGCCCGTGAGTTTCTGGTTCGCGAAAGCCAAGAAACACTGCACGATCGGGTGAGCCGTGCTTACGGCATCCTCCGCAACGCGCAAACCATCAGCAGCGAAGAGACGTTGCACCTACTCTCGAGCGTACGCATGGGCGTGAACCTGGGACTGATTGGCGACGTGGCCATTCCCACGGTGAACAAGTTGTTTGTCCACACTCAGCCCGCCCATTTACAAAAACTGGCTGGCATGGAACTCGATTCTTCCGATCGCAATATCGAACGTGCGACCTATCTCCGCCGCCACCTGGGCGGCGAAGGCAAGAAGGCCGAACACAATTAGCGCGGCCTCGAACTCGCAGCGTGAGAATTGGTAAGGGGCATTCCGCCGGCCTGCTCGATTGCCCCGCATTTGAGTCCAGCCCGTTCCCGCAATCGCCCAGCTTGCCATGCCTGTGGGTTTGGCGAATTCAGTAAGCCTAGGCGCCGACGGTTTGCCGCCTACAAGCCGCTCAGTAGTTGACCGCCGCTGAACCATGCCTACGATCGGATCCTTTCTGGTTTCCGTCCCACGTGGGAACAACGTTGGGTGGAACTCCCCCCTGTGGTTTTTCTAGCGGAGGCAACAAGAACTCGATGAACAAGAAACACGCTCTACTTGCCGCAGCAACGCTTACGCTCGTGGCCAGCCGGCCGTCGCACAAGACCTGCACGGTATCGAACTGAATCCGGGTGAAACCTTGGTGGCCATCAACGGCGTCCCGATTGGAAGTAGCCCAGCGGTCGAGATGTCAGCGAGGCAGCCCAGGCATGGCAAAGGGCCCGCGGCCCACGCACGCAACATTGTCGGCAATCTGGTACAGTCGGGTCAGCCATTCAGTCATTCGGCCGGCTTCACCGCGCTGGAAAAGGCCAACGCAGAGCGGGCTCGCAATGGACAACGGGCCCTCGTCCCCGATCCCCAACTCCAAGCACTGGCCCTCCGCAAGGCGACGATCGCCGCTCAACGAGGCCATAAGAACCACATCGGTGGTTCGCTGGGCGGGGCCGCCTGCGAAGGAGTGGGGCACACCAACGGCCGCTTTCTTAGCTGCTGCCTCGATGAGCCCGGCACCTACGGCGGAGCCGCCATGGTACAGGGCCGCGATGGCTGGTACTGCTGCCTGCTGGTTCGCTAATTCCTCCCCCCACTTGATGCTTCGCAATCGGACCTTGCCGTCACGGCAAGGTCCGTTTTTTGTGCGCTGTCTCCGATTCGCTATAGAACGATTGCCTTTCGAGCACCGCCATACTATCCTGTCCGCGCATCGATTTCTCACCGTCTGTTTTGCATTTCTTTGCTCCAACGGGATATCTTGGCGATGAAGACCGCGCAACTCATGATCAATTGCCTCGTACTGGTTACGTTGGCCGTGGGACTTCAAGCCGCATGTGCGGCGAAGCAGGTCGAGATCTTGCGCGACCCGTGGGGTGTGCCGCATGTGTTTGCAGATAGCGATGAAGGGGCCCTGCATGGCTTGGGCTACGCGACTGCCGAGGATCGCGCTTTCCAAATGACCTACTCGCTACGAATCATCCAGGGTCGACTGGCGGAAGTCGTTGGAAAGGTCAAGAAGCTCCATCGTGATGAAACTTCCATCGACCACGACAAGAAGATGCGGACGTTTGGATTCCACCGCGCTGCGGAGCGCGTGGCGGGCAATTTGGACTCCGATAAACTCGCGCTCTTGCAGGCCTACTGCGATGGCGTGAACGCCTGGTTTACCGAAAATAGCGATCGCCTGCCGCCGATGTTCTTGCAAACAGGCGTTGAGCACGAGCCCTGGACGCCCGCAGACTGCCTGGCGTCGTGGTGGCACATCGGACAATTCTTTGCAACCGATGGTACCCGCGACCTGATCGCCAGTCGCGATAGGACAGCTCGCATGCGTGCGCAGTTTCCCCAGCCTCCAGCGGATTTGCCGCAAATGCCACCGGACGAAGCCCCCGCCGTGGTGCAGCGGGCGGATGTATCAGACGCGTGGGTGCAGCAAGTGGAGCGATACGCCGACGAGCATGGCATGACCGCAGTCGGCGAAGCGGCCGCCGGCCCCAAGTTCAGCCATGCGTGGGTGGTTGGGGGCGAGAAAACCACCACCGGGTCGTCCGTGCTGGTAAGCGATCCGCAGACCCCTGTCCGCAATCCATCGCTGTTTTATGAATTCCATATATGCGGCAAGTCGTTCAACGCACGTGGGATGGGGGTCGCCGGAAGTCCGATCATCTTGATTGGTTTCACCGACCGAGTGGCGTGGGGCATGACCGCGCTAGGGGCCGATCAGGCTGACCTGTTCCTGCTCGATACCGATCGCGAACACCCTGGCGCCTACCGCTTCGACGGGCGGTGGCGACCAATGACGGTGTACGAGGAATCGATCCAAGTCAAAGGCGCTGAGCCCATCGATTTCCGAGTCCGCGAAACGCACCTTGGACCGGTGGCAACGGCGTACTGCTTCGCACGCCCCGGCGATGGTGAGGTGGCGCTCAAGCGAATCCCCCTGTGCGAGACCGACCGCGATACGATTGAAGGCGCATTGGCCATGATGCGCGCCAGCGACGCCAAAGCGTTTGACGAAGCGCTAACTGGCTGGCGGTTTCCCAGTGCCAATGTAGTGTTCGGCGACGTCGACGGTAAGATTGGGTACCGGGCGCTCGGCGCCATGCCGGCGCGGTCGCCCAAGGACCCATCGCATGGTCGTAGGGCGCACTACGGGCAAAACGCCGACGACGATTGGCAGGAGATGGTTCCCCACCAGCTGCAACCACATGTCATGAATCCCGCGGCGGGCTACCTGTACAGTGGTAATCATCGCACCATCGGAAGCTGGTATCCCATCCCGATTGGAGCGATGACGGGCACCGGTGGCGATACCGTGCGATCCTGGCGGTTGCGCGAACGCCTTGAGCGGCGTGAACGCTTCACCCCAGGCCAGGTGAAGGCGATTCACTTTGAGACAACCAACCCCGCGCGCCGCGACATCGTCGCCCTGGGGTTGCATCTCGAAGAGCAAGACGGCGCACTTCTCTCGTTAGACGCACTGCGCTCGCTCGACATTCTAAGGCAGTGGCACAAGGACGGTGCGTCGTCGTCGCTTCGAAAGGAAGGATCGGCAGTGGCTCTGGAGTTGAGCACGTTTTTTCGCTTCGTGAGCACTCATCTGGCCCACGTCTACGGTGGCGGCGAGTCGGGGCTTGCTTACTTCTTGAAAACAGCAACCGCTCGTATTGCCGACGACTCCACCGCGGAGCTGACGGAGTTGGAACGCCAGTTTATTGATCAATCGCTTGCGACGGCATGGGAAACGTGCGTCGACAAGTACGGCGACGACCCCACCACCTGGCAGCAGCAGGCCCGCGAAGCCATTGGGCGCCAGCAACTTGGCTATTACGAAAGCCTCGACAACTTTCCTGCCCTAGACCGGGCAGAGGCACTTGCAATGCCGGCATTGTAAGTAACGGATGGCGGCACCATCGCTTGCCAAACCGCCCAGTCGTACACGCAGTGGGTGCCGATGCACGATCCCGACCTGGCCGAGAGCATCCTGCCGATCGGCCAATCGGAACGGCCCGGGGCCGAGTCACGCACCAGCACGATCAAGTTGTGGACCGAGCGGAAGATGCACCCTGCCCCGCTCTCACGGCCGGCCGTCGAGGCCTTGGGAGTGACGCGACAGGTGCTACAAGTGGAATAGGCGATCGGCGATTGAGCGTTGCCAAGTTGAACAGGCACCACCGTCGTCAAGACAGGCCGTCGTCGACAAAATTGAGCGGCAATAGGAGGCCGACTGCCAGGCATAATAGCAATCCGCCGGTGACCAATAGCAAGCTCGCCGCACTTGGAAAGTATCGCAGCCGACGAGGCGGCCGCACCTGACACACGAAGGCTAGCGCTGCCACCCCGATCACCGTCGCCTGATACCATGGCGACAGGACTTGTTCGGTCCAAGACGTTACCTCAAGATCGTAAAGGTCATACAGGGCCCTCATACGAAGCGTACCGAGGACAACGACCGTCGACGAGACGACCAGCAGCAGAAGTGACCACAACAGGTAGTGGGTTCGGTATTGGGGCATTTTCCAACACTGTCGTGGATGGGGCTAATCGACCTACCTTCGTGGACGAAATGACCAACTATTCCACGGACCGGTTCTTGATTCGCCGGCCTCTGCCCGCCGGCCCGTTCACCATTGGATGGTGCCACCTAATCTTGAGTCACGACTATTTCACCACAATATCGTCCAAGCCTTCTTCCGCCTTGGGGAACTTTGGGTTCAGCTTTTCAAGGGTATCTAGCAGCAAGCGGCTGACCACCAGGTTGCGGTACCATTTGCGATCCGAGGGGATGATGTACCACGGCGCTTGCTTGGTGTTGCAGGACTCCACCGCCACGCGATACGCCTCCTGGTAATCGTCCCACAGCTTCCGCTCCTTCAGATCGCCCTTAGAGAACTTCCATCGTTTGTCAGGATTGTCGAGCCGTGCTTGGAGTCGCTCGCGCTGTTCTTCCTTACTGATATGCAAGAAGCATTTGACGATCACCGTACCACCCTCGGTGAGCATTTCTTCAAACTCATTAATCCGATCGTATCGCGTACTCCATTCGCTCTTGGGTACCAGATTGTGTACACGGACCACGAGCACGTCCTCGTAGTGCGAACGATTAAAGATGCCGATGTTGCCACGCCGCGGCACGGCTCTGTGTACCCGCCACAGGAAGTCGTGGTCGAGTTCTTCTATGCTCGGCTGCTTGAACGGTACAATCTGGCAACTCTGTGGGTTGATGCCGGTTAGCACCGTGCGAATGGTGCCATCCTTGCCCGCGGTGTCCATGCCTTGAAGCACGATCAGCACGCTGCGGCGATTCTCCGCGTACAGCTTGTACGCCAGGTCACGGCTACGCTGGGTGTTCTCGGCAATCTGATCGTACGCGGACTCCTTGTCCCAATCGCCATCCACTTTGCGAGGATCGATTTTCGACAAGTTGACTTTGTTGCCAGGCTTAATGGTGATGGGGTGGCACATGGTGGGGGCTCAGGGGGTGGCTCTTGGGGTCTCCTATCCAGCGTACCCAGCCGGGGCGAGAGATACAAATATGGCACTGTTTTCCGTAGGGCAAGGCGACGATGGGCTGGAAACTGGCTGCCTGCGGCCCCCGTTTTTCTGGGCCAACTGCCAAAGCCCCCGTTGCAAAGGACTAGCTGCGTCGGGCGCGCCATCGCCCCTCACTATAAACTAGCTCACGCCACGCAGCGTCGCTGAACTTTTCAAAACGGCCTACTGCAGCGCCCCGCTATTGGCTCAAGCATCCAAAACGAGCGGCGCAACCTTGGCAAAGTTGTCCCGCTGCTCTCTTTCGGTCTGGGGCGAAATCGCGGTGGGCCATTCGGTGTCGGAAGCAGATTTTCGTGGACCCTCTGATTCAAGCAGCAGCAACAGCGCGGCATCGTGGGCGGCGGCTGGGGTCGTGGCGGTGCTCTGCGTCGGCGGTGGGTCCGTCGGCGTGCCCCGGGCACCTCGTTCCGGAGTGACCATAGCGGCGAGCGGCGGCGACTGGCTCGGGCCTGGCGCAACGAAAACGTCTCCGAAGTGTTCGCGCCATAATTGGTAGTCGAGCGCGTCGACGGCGCCATCGCCGCTACCATCGGCGCCGGTCCCCATGGCCACAGAGCTGCCACGCGCATCGCGCCACACGGTGTAGTCGGCCTGGCTAACCATACCGTCCTGATTGTAGTCGCCGGCAGGCAGCGGTCCGGCGCGGCCTGCGACTCGTAGGCGCCAATGTCGATTCGCAAACCGCCACCCCCATCGACAACGCGCAGATAGCCGTCGCCACGCTGATCGAAATGGTCGATGACAAAAGGCACATTCGGGTCGCCCGCATCGAGCGCCGGGCTGCCGGGCAGCAACGCACGGGTGCGGGTGAGTCCCCCATTGTCGCTGAGCGGACCGAGTCGCGGATCGATTGGCCCGTTGGTCGCACCGCCAATAAGGCCACCGATTCCGGTGGGCACTCCAGGAGCCGTTTCGACAAGCTCGGTGCCGACGTTCGTACCAAGCAAGCTATAGTAGACAAGAACGGTTGGGCGGTCGAAGTTCGGGAATAGATAGACATCGGGCCCCACGCCGCTGTCTTGATTGCCAGCCGCAATGCTGCCGGTGAGTGAGATGCGGGCCCCGTCGTAGGCAATCACGCCGCCACCCGATCCCTGGCCGTCGCGGTCGCTGTCGGCGCGGTTGCCCGTCATCGTGCTTTGCGACAAGGTGATATCGACGCCGGAGGTGGCAATGCCGCCACCATCGCCGGTGGAATGGTTGCCGTGAATCGTGCTCCGCGTGAACTCCAAGTTGGTCGCTTCGCGAATGCTCATCGCACCGCCGTAGTCGGCCGTGTTGCCAACCAGCAGCGATTCGCCCACGGAGGAGACCGAAGTTCGGTAGGCGTGAATGCCGCCGCCGCTATTTGAATGGTTGCCGGCGATCGTACTGCCGCTGATTTGGAACTTGGAGTTCTCGTCGGCCATCAAGCCGCCACCCTGCGAACCGGCGGAGTTATTGAGCACCAGGCTATCGGCGAGGTAGAGCGTGCTGGTAAGGTTCTTTACGTAAATCGCGCCGCCTTGCGACCCGGCCCTGTTGTTGTCAAACGTTGTTCCCGTAACGCTCACCGTGGTTAAGAAATTAGCAAACACGGCACCACCGCGCACCAAGGCCGAGTTGTCGTTCACCGTGCTATCAATGAAGAACACGTTTAGCGCACTCTGGGCGTAAATCGCTCCGCCACTATCACCATTGGCATGATTCCCGGCCAGAGTACTCTCGATGGAGGTCAGCCTGCCCCCGTTTAGGTAGAACGCCCCGCCCGAGCGTCCAGCCGCGTTGTCCATGACCATGGTGCCATTGATCACGATCGGACTGTTGGTTGCGTGCACGCCTCCACCATCTTGTCCGAGTGGTACGGTGTTGCGCGAGATTTCGCCGCCGGTCGCATTCAGTTGCCCGCTAACCAGGTGAATCGCCCCACCACTATTGTGTGCCTGATTGTCGACCACGTGCGAGTCGATGAGCGTCAAGAAATCTTCGGCATAAATTGCGCCGCCAAACGCCTGCGTAGCGTTTTGCTCGATGGTGGTTCGCGTAAGCGTGAGCCGCTTGGTCGACGAGATGGCGCCGCCGTTGTTCACGGCGTGGTTGTTTGTGAGTACGCTATCGACGATTTCAACCGGCGAAGTGGTATCGACCGCGCCGCCGCGACCCGATGTGTCGCCGCCGGTAAGCGTGAGTCCCGATATCACGACCGGAAGAATGTCGAACGAACTACGATTCACATCGAAAACGGTGGTGCCACCAAAGCCAATGATCTCGGGTGCGGTGTCGTTGCCGCTCGCGTCGATGGTCAGCAGTTCCGCCCCCGGTCCGCTAATGGTAACCGCTGACTCGACTTCCAGCGGTCCCTCGGTCAACAAGACGACCCGCGGCGTGGTACCCACGATGCTGCTCGAAAACTCGATGGTGTCCAAGTCGTCCGCTTCGGCGAGGGCCTCGCGGAGGGTTGTCAGCCCGTCGCTCGGCGTGGTGTTGTCGAGCAGAGTATCGACCACAATTGTGGCGAGCACCCGCCGGTCTTCGAGTGGCTCGAGGCGAAGGCGGCGCGCGTGCGTAGGCATATTGTACGAGCAGTTTCGAGTGCTGGGGACGTGAACGCCCAGTATAAGCGGGGCCCGCCAGCCTGTCACGCAAACGCCAACGCCGCCAAATTACTCCCGCTCCGCCCAACACCGCGCGTCGCCATCCTCGTCGATCTCCACCCGAATCACGTTCGGGCAGCAGCACACAGGGCAGTCTTCCACGTACTCCTGCGACATACCCTGCGACAAGTCGACCGGAATCACGATCTCTTCACCGCAACTGTCGCAGGTGTACGAGGGATCGTCTTGCATGATGTTGTGCACTCCTTTGGCGAGCCGGAAGCGTAAGCGCCCGGAGCTATCGTGTAGAACAGGAAATCTCCGGGCGCTGACGCTTCCGGCTCGCCTTGGTTTGTTTCAATCTTCCGCTTTGCTTCCATCGCCACACATGCGGACGATCTTAGGGTCGAACTGAGCCACGACGTCCACCAGGTCTTGCTGTGCGGCCATCACCTGGCGGATGTCCTTATACACGCCGGGCACTTCGTCGCTGCCGGCAGCCAACACGGTGATACCCTGCTTCGCCAAACCGTTTTTCACGGCGCCGAAGCGGTAGGTGTCCTTCGCCTTCTTGCGACTCATGCGGCGACCTGCGCCGTGCGAAGCGCTGGTGAGGCTCACCGGGTTGCCTTTGCCGCGGACCACGAACGCCGGGGCGGCCATCGAACCGGGGATCACTCCCAACTCCCCTACAGCGGCTGGCGTCGCCCCCTTGCGATGCACAATCACCTCGCGGCCCTCGGTTCCAGGCAACGCGTGGAACTCCTTCCAGGCGAAGTTGTGATGGTTCTCCACCCCGGCAATCACTTTCGCGCCAGCCATTTTCGCTACCACTCGGTGGATCACTGCGTGGTTGGCCGCTGCGTAGTCGCCCATCAGGCTCATGGCGGCCCAGTAATCCTGGCCCTCTTCGGAGTCGAGCGCAAGCCACGATAGCCGGCCCAGATCCTTGCAGCCTGGTGGCAACATTCGCTGCGCAATCGCGCTGTACGTACTGCATACCGCTGCGCCCACGCCACGGCTGCCGCTATGCGACAACAGCGCCACGTACTCACCCGCGTCGAGGTCGAGCTCGTCGTCGCGTACCGCGAGCGTCAACAGCCCGAACTCCACAAAGTGGTTACCCGAGCCCGAAGTACCAAGCTGCTTCCACGCCGTGTCCTTCTTTTCGCGCGTGATCCGCGTAACGTCCCAATCCTGGTCGAGCACGGCATGATCCTGCTTCGGCTTGTGCTCCACACCAACGCCAAACCGCGTGCCACCCATCAGTGCCTCTTCCAACAGGTTGCGGCGCTTCGTGAGGTCCTCGGCTGGCATATCGAGCACCGACAGCTTCATGCGGCAGGCAATGTCGACTCCCACCGCGTACGGAATCACGGCATTCTCACACGCCAGCACGCCACCAATCGGCAAGCCATAACCAATGTGCGCATCGGGCATCAGCGCAGCCGCAACCGCGCTTGGTACCCGGCAGGCGTCGCGCATTTGGGCGTGCGCGCCGTCGTCGATGTCGTCGCCCCAGGTCTGGTACGCAATCGGTTCGCGCAGCGGCTCGATGTCGCGGGTCATTAGCTCCCGCGCCATGTCGCCCCACACCGGGTCGTGCAGGTAGGTGGCCGGACTCTCCAGCACGCCAGCGATCAGCTCCTTCGCCTGCTTGCCCTTAAGCCCAAACCCGGTACCCTTCTGCGCAGCGCGACTAAGGGTCTGCGTAGCGATCTTCACGCAGCGAGGCGGCACGCCAAGTTTTTGGAGTTGCTTGCGGTTCATAGCTGGGAGGTGTTGGGTTTTGGGTGTTCGGTGTTAGAACCAGTTGGAGAGCCTTAGAGAGAGTGATAGGTGCTCGGAGGTTCGGAGCCGGGAGTGGGATCGCCTGTAACGTCAGGCACCGCGATAAAGACCCCAATCCCAAATAAACGATTCCTTGGGTCATTACTATTGGCCCGACTTAGGTCGACGCGTGAGCGCGCTGCCACGGTAGGTGCCGATATTTCTTCACCCGCCATCTTCGTAAGTGGTTCGTCGCAACCCGAAATAACGACCCAACCCCAGGGTCACAACGCCGGCCCGCACGATTCACGCAAGCACGGCGCTGGCGAGGCGCCGCTAGGGAACCCGAGCGGGTTCTCCGCGGCGACCGTCGCCCTGTTGCAGCGGATGGGGTGGCTCGGTTTCTAACAGAAAATGGAGCCGGCGCTCTAACGTTTACCGGCGGCATGGAAGCGACAAACGGCATTGGCAATGACGGGCTTTTGGAGGTCACTCATCCAGTTCCCCACTGGCAAGCGATTCGCTGGTGCGGATCATTAACCGTCGGCACGGCTAGGCAAGCCAGCCGTGGCACCCTGCGCCACTTTCGCTTCCGGCTATTGGGCAGAGGCCCCCTAGCTGTTCTTCTTCGCTTGCTTCATCTTGCGCTTCTCCTTGGGGGTTAGTAGCGCCTTCTTCTGCTGTTCCTTTTTGCCTTTGTCTTTGCTTCCTCGATCGCCCATGTCTCACTCTCCCATAAATGTGAACCAAGATGCCTGGCACTGCACGCCGACGGTGGTTCGTTAACCGAGTTTGTTTGGGCGAGCGCTGTGCTGGCCCCACCGCTAAGAATTGTAGCACCCGGAGCCACCAGCGTCTGCAACGCGACGAAGGCTGGTCTGGAGAGATGTGAATCTAACGGAGGCATATTGCCCGGCGCCGATCGCATTCCGCGCTCGTCAATTTCCCACAAACCCATGGCCTCGGCACCGCGTCCTGCCCCCTGGCGAGTGTTTCCGCAAGGGGCTACATCCTTGGCTTGTCTGCTTCCGTGGTCGGCGGGCAGGGTCGCCGCACCTATGCGCTTTGGGCGGCGCGTCAACGAACACCGCTCAAGACCCCACGCTGGCGGCCAGATTGCGGGGCGCTCTCACGCTCGGGCGGGAGAAACTCTAGCGTGATTTGGCCCTCCGCCAGGTTCAACGACTGCAACTTGGGTTTTCCATCGCCTTGGCCGGGCAGGTTGAACACCATGTAGGGCGTGGGGCTCGAGAGGTTCAGTTGGGCTTCGCGGCTCTTGAACTGGACCGGCTGAGGCAGGTACTTGAGCAGCGTGCCGATTGGCAACGGCAGTCGGCCGATGTTGGCCGAGACCATGTCGAATCGCAAGTCGCGCTCGGGGGTGAGGCTTGGCTCAAACGTGGCCGATGCAACGCACGTGGCGTAGGACGTAACCACTTGGGCCGCCAGTTGTACCCGGTTGGCGAGCACACGCACGCGCAGGTCTTGAAACTCACCCTCCGACTTCCATTCAGCCATGCTGAGTCAGCGCGTTGATTTGCGGCTGCGTAAATCGCACCGTATGCGCACTCGGCTGTTGCCGGCCCTGCTCACGCGCTAGCCAATTGGCGAAGCCGTATTCACTCTGTTCGACGTACATCGCGGCGGCCGCCTGCTCGGCGTCGGAGTACTGCCGGTCGATTAGTTGAGCGTATTCGCTGGGGGTGTCAACGGCCAGATAGCAGACGACGCCAATCAGAACGGCGGCCACGCTGGTGAGCGTAACCGACACCAGAAACAGATGCACCAGGATTTTGCGGACCATAGCAAGGTATTCATTGGGTTTAGAAGCATGTGGAGACCCGATACAAACATAGCTTGCGGACGGGGTTGCTCCGATTCGTCCCGTTTTCTAGGAAACCTCGCCCACGTAGCGCATCCTGCCCCCCAGCGTGTGGAGGGTGAATTTCCCGCAAGGGCCCAAAATACCCGCTTTTTTCGCGCTGCGGTTTTCGCAATCGCTGACTATAGTAGGCTTTAGTGGGTCGCACTGACGCAGTGCGACGGACAAGTTTGGCCCGACGCTCGTGTGTCTCTGGCATTCACCGTGAGTCGCGCCAGGTTTTATATAGGAAGGAGGTGGTACTTTGTACGACAGTTGTTTTAGTAGCCAGCGAGGTGGCTTAACCTGACGATGACCGACGGGTTGTCCCCCACAGGACAGCCACCACCTGCTTCTGAGCGGCTGCCGTATCCGATGCGTCGGATCGGCCTCCCTTAGAGCATCAAACCGCAAGGCTCGGTTGCCCCCATGGGGTGGCCGAGCCTTGTTTTTTGCGATCACGCCAAGGTACTCTGTAGGTCCACGGATCACACGGATTGTTGTATCAGCGTTTTCGTCCGTGTCATCCGCGCCATTAGTGGTTCAACTTTCATGGCTTCCGAGCAGGACGACCCCCTCGAACAACAGCAACTGCTCGCCGAGTCGAGCTTGCCGCTGTTGTTCGAAACCTACGATGCCGCGGTCAAGGACGGCATGAAGTTGCCCTTGGTACTGCTCGTCGACTGCGAAGACGAAATCGGCGGCCAGATCGCCCGCGACGTGGCTCGGCGACGACGTGGTAGACGACGCGGTGGCCAACAACACCGACAGCGACACCACCGTCTACGCCCGCGCTGCCAGCTGGAAAAAAAGTCGCCACGAAGTCCCCGAAACGTTTGAGTACCTCGCGCCGGTGTTCGAGCAGTCGCCACCCGAAGATGGTTTTTTGGTGGTGAGTATCACAGCCGGCGGTGCATCGGCGCTGACCGTACCGATGGATGCTCGGGAGTAGAAAACACGGAGACGAGTAGGTCTCCGAATATCGCTTAAATAGGCCGCCAAAATCACCCAACGTCCGAGGCTAGCGCCGTCGGCTCACGCAATACCATGTACAACATTATCTACATCCCCGGCGACGGAATTGGTCCTGAAGTGGTGAGCGCCGCTATGAAAGTGGTCGACGCCACCGGCGTCGAGTGCAATTGGACCGAAGCCCATGCCGGGCTCGCGACGTTCGAAGCCACCGGCGATCCGCTGCCAGACGCGACACTCGATGCGATCCGCGGGGCCGACGCAACTCTAAAAGGCCCCACGGCGACGGCCAGTGGCGGCGGCTTTCGTAGCGTGAACGTGGCGCTGCGGCAGAAATTGCAGCTCTACGCCAACTTCCGCCCTGCCCGCTCGATCCCTGGCATCCAGTCGCGTTACGACGACGTCGACCTGATCGTAATCCGTGAGAACACCGAGGGACTCTATAGCGGGCTGGAACACACCGTGGTACCAGGCGTGGTGGAGAGCTTGCGGGTGATTAGCGCGAAGGCGTCGGAGCGGATTGCCAAGTTCGCGTTCGACACGGCCCGCCGCCAAGGCCGCAAGCGGGTGACCTGCGTCCACAAGGCGAACATCTTGAAGCTCTCCGACGGGCTCTTTCTGGAGTCGTGCGGTAAGATCGCCGCCGACTATCCGGACATTGAGTACGACGACTGCATCGTGGACGCGGCGGCGATGAAACTGGTGCTCGACCCGCATCAGTTCGACATGCTGGTAATGGAAAACCTGTTTGGCGACATTTTGAGCGATCTGACCAGCGGTCTGGTCGGCGGCTTGGGCGTCACGCCGAGCGCGAATGTGGGCGACGACGCGGCGGTGTTCGAAGCAGTGCACGGCACCGCGCCCGATATCGCCGGCAAAGGTTTGGCGAATCCGACGGCGCTGATCCAAAGCGCGGTGCTGATGCTGCGGTTTTTGGGCGAAAAGCAGGCGGCTGACCGTGTGGAGCACGCCGTACGGGCGGTGATTGCAGGTGGTGAGCACCTCACGGGGGACCTCGGCGGCAACGCAGGCACGCAAGACTTCGCCGAGGCGGTGATCGCGGCGCTGGGGTAGGCGACAGTGTACGCCGGGTGGTTCATGAGGCGCGGTGGCGTTCCCAGCAATAATTCCGGTGCTTTCTCCGAATTCTTGTCGGAATTGAGGACCCTTAGCGCGATTTGTTGGCATCTAAAAACATTGTGGACGCTGCCGGTCTGCGCTTATACTGACGGGGAGGGCGTTCTTGGACTCCCTCTCCCGGGCCCTCGCACGGGTGAGGGCCCGGGAGAGGGAGCTTCCTTTGCCGGTAACGAAATTCTTTACAAAGGCGAGTACGTGCGACGGGAACCAACGCGAGGCCCGAATCCATTCCGCTGGCGGATGCTTATCGCGGGCGTCGCCATTGGCGCAGTGGCGGCACGTGTCCACCACGGCGCAGCCGGTCAATGGGCCGGCGGTGCTCGAGGGGGGGCAGGTGTCTCCAATCGGTCGGGGGGGAGTCGTCGCGCAGCCCTCGTCCGGCAATCGGCCTGCTGCGGGTGGCGAGAAATCCTCCGATGAGTCGCCGGACGCCGACGGCGAGAAGAAGGACGACGATCAGGAAAAGAAAGAGGGCGACTCAGAAAAATCAGAAGAGGGCAAGGAAGGTTCGGAGAGCAGTCCGGTCAAGCGTCCCGACAAGCCGCCAAAGGTTGCCGACCCACGTGAGTTGGAGGCGAAGCCCGACTCGAACAACCGGGTATCGTTCAGTTTCAACGGCCAAATGTGGCCCGATGTACTCCAGTGGCTCGCGAACGTGTCGGGGTATAGCCTCGACTGGACGGAGCTGCCGTCCGGCTACCTGAATCTTTCGACGCAGCATCCCTACACGCTCACCGAGGCCCGCGACCTCATCAATCGGCAGTTGCACGCTCGTGGTTTCACGATGATTCTGACGGGCGAGGTGCTGAGCGTGTTTAAAATTGAGAAGCTCGACCCAAGCCTCATTCCCCGGGTGGAAGAGGAAGACCTCTACGATCTGCCGCCGCACGACTTTATCAAGATCACGTTTCAACTTCCCGAGGGGATGGAAGTGGCGGCCGCGGCCGAAGACGTGAAGAAGGTGGCGAGCGAACATGCCAAGGTCATCCCGCTGCCGGCGACCAAACGGCTGCTAATGATATCGACCGCAGCCAATGCGCGGCTGGTGAGCATGATTCTCAACGAAGAACGGCTCGCCGCCGATGGGCAGATCATTCCGGCCGAAATCGTGCTCAAGCACCGCCGCGCGGAAAAGATCATCGATATTCTGTACGTGATTCTGGGGCTCGACCCGACTTCGCGGCCATCGCAGGAAGAGCTGGCCGTTCAACAGCAGAAGATGCAACTGCTGATGCAAATGCAGGGTGCCGGCAAGGACGTCTCCACCATGCTGCAGAAAGACGGACCGCAGGTGTTTCTGGCCTACAACTCACATCGCAACAGCGTGCTGGTGAATGCCCCGCCGGACGAACTGAAAAAAATCACGCGGACCATCCAGTTGCTCGATGTGCCCGCCGGTGGTGCGTATCCGGCGGAGACGCTTGCCCAGACGGGCCGCCGCGTCCCCAAGAGCTATAAGCTCGAAACGATTGATCCGCGGACGCTCCTCTCCACGCTCGAAGAGATCGGCGACTTGAGCCCGCTCACCGAACTGCGTGCCGATAGTAAAGCGGACATCCTGTTCGCCCGGGCAACCGATGCCGATCATGAGAAGATTACCAAGATGATCGAGCAACTGGACGAGGCCGGCATGGACACCATGGTGTTTTCGCTTCGCAAGCATCCGGCCGACGCCGTGGCGGGGACCTTGCGGACCATGTTCGCACCGAAGAAGGACGAGGACGACTCACGATCGCGAAGGCGATACCGCTACTACAGTTGGTATGGCAATGACGAGGAAGAAGAGAAGGTACCAGATATTCGTATCGATGCGGATGTTGAAAGCAATCGGCTGATCGTCCGCGGAACGCCAGAGCAGCTTGAGGGAGTGCGCGACTTCCTGATCAAGATTGGCGAGCCGCTCGACGAGCCCGACCGGGCGAACCGGATTCGCGTGTTAGAGATGCGCGACCCCGAGTCGACGGCGCGATTGATTGAGCAGTTGCGGAAAGCGTGGCCAACGCTGGGCGACAACGAACTGGTGATTGAAGGCCCAGATGGGCCCATCGAGGCAACCGCCCCCGAGCCCCAAGCCGGCGAAGACGAAGGGCCTCTGGACCGGGAAGCTGCACTTCGGTCCGGGCGTTCCCACTTTCATTTCGTCGCGGAGTCATCAACCAATGCGGGAGCGGACGACACGGCAACCAGTGGCGTCGCGAAGCCGTCCAAGCCGCCGGTCGTTATCAAGATCACTCCCGATGGTCGTTTGATGCTGTCGAGCGAAGACACCGCAGCACTCGACCGCTTGGAACAACTCATCGAGTCGGCTGCGCCACCCGAGCAACGATTCAAGATCGTTCAGGTCCGCTACGTTACGGCCTATTCCATCTACCTGACACTGAAGAACTTATACTCCGAGGAGTTGAAGGGCGAATCGACGGACGGTTACTTCGATCCCTACTACTGGGAATACAGGCCCGGGGAATCGAAATCGCCAGCGGCGCAACTATCCAAGCGCAAGCGACTGCAGCTCGACTGGGATACGGGCAGCAACACGATCCTGGTTGCCAATGCATCGCCGAGCCAGTTGCGGGAAATTGAACGATTGATTGAGTCGTATGACCAGCCTACGAGCGACGACGAGTCGAAATCGCGACGCACCGCGGCGATCAAGATCAAATACTCGCGGGCGACCGTGGTTGCCGCAGCGCTGAAAGAAGTGTATCGCGACCTGCTGAGTTCGCGATAAGGAATTCGAAACCGAGGACAAAAAGGGCGCCACGACTGCCCGCGAGACGACGACGATCATCCGCTACGGTCAGGGGGGTGGCTCAAGCGACGACTCCGCCAAGAAGCCGACACCGGTGAAGGTTGGATTCCAAGGCGCCTTATCGGTAGGTGTCGACGATATATCTAACACGATCATCATCTCGGTGCAGGAGGAACTGTTTGAAAGCGTGCTGATGATCGTCAAGAGCCTGGACGAAGCCGCCATGCCGCAAACCACCGTGGCGGTACACTCGGTAAACAGCAGTATCTCGCCCGAGGCACTGCAGAAGGCATTGGCCGAGGCGCTCGGCACTCCGTGGGTAGGTGGCAAGCCTGATAAAGCTACCCCGCCGAAAGGAGAAGGGGAAGCCGAAGGAAGGTCAGGACGCGGCAACCGCAAGGGCAACTCCAATGGCTCCCGGGCACAAGGTGAACGTGGCGGTGGGAACGACTAACTTCTTCGGCAGCCTCCAGCTGCCAATCTTGCCGGTCCGGTCATGATCGACCGCAGGTCGGACACGGGACTTGACTGCGTGAGCCTTGCTGTGCAACATTCCTCCGCGGCCGCTTTTGAGCTAAAATGGAGGGTCTGAATCACCGCCCGATTGCCGACCTGCATGCCCTATGTCTTCCCCTTCCTCTTCCGCCAAACCCATCACCGCCGCGGTGCGGCAGCGGCTCCAACAGTTGTTCGAGCACGGCAAGAAGAGCTTCGATAAGGGGGACTGCCAGTATGCGCACGACATGTTCTCGCAATGCGTGGCCGAAGATCCCGCCAATCTGATTTACCTTCAGCACTTGCGGGCGAACCTTGCCAAGAAGCATGGCGACGCGAAAAAGTCGTCGATGTTCGGCGGCATGAATCGCAAGTTGAAGGGGGCGCGGTCGACGCTAACCAAAGCCGTAGACAAGGGCGTGTGGGAGGAAGCCTTTGCCGCCGGCTGCGAGGCGCTCGACGCAGCGCCCCACGACGTGACAACGCTACTCGACCTGGCCTCCGCAGCGAAGGTCATTTCAGCCATCGAGTGTCAGCTCTATTACCTGAAGTGGGCGCTCGACTCCGACCCAAAGCACGAACGAGCTAACCGCGAAGCGGCCGATGCCTTGGCGGCGGTTGGCCAGTTCGAGCAGGCGATCGCGTGCCTAAAGCGGGTTCAGCAGCTCAAACCCACCGATCACGAGGTGGCCCGTACCATCTCGCGAATGAGTGTCGAGCAGACCATCTCCAAAGGAGGATACAATCAGGACTTGCTTCGCAAGGGTGCAAGCGAAACCGCCGAGCCGGACGCAGCGGCCACCGAATTGCTGCAACAGCAGCAGAAGGCGACAGCCGGCGACACGCAGCACGCGCCGCAGCCCTCAGAGGAGGCTCCGTCACGCGAGGAGGAATTGCTGGAAAAGCTCCGTCTCTACCCGACGGATCTTGAACACTACAAAGACTTGGCCGACGAATACCTAAGAGACGATCGGTTGCGCGACGCCGAGCGGGTGCTGACCAAGGCACTCTCGGTTTCGAGTGGCGACCTCGATACGCGTGAGCGGCTGGAGGAAACAAGGCTGCGGCGCGTGCACCAGCAAGCGGCCGTGGCGGATCGGCGGGCCAAGGCCGAAGCGACCCCCGAGACTGCGGAACTCGCCAAGCGGATGCACGCTCAGGCCAACCAAGCCGAGCTGGAGGTGTTTGCCGCGCGGGCGGCGCGGAATCCCAGCAATCTGCAGTATCAGTTTGAGTTGGGGCTGCGCCTGAAACGAGCCGGCAAGTATCGCGAAGCGATTCAGGCGTTTCAGGTAGCGCGGGACGATGCCAAGCGGCTCGCCGACGCACAGCTTCATTTGGGCGAATGTTTTCAGAAAATCGAGCAATTTCGCCTGGCTATGAGCAGCTACGAGGCAGCCGTGGCCGCGGCGCCGGAGGCGAATTCGGAGCTGCAGAAGCTGGCCCGCTATCGGGCTGGCGTGCTCGCTACGGGGCTGGGCGAGCTGGACAAGGCGGAAAAACACCTTACGGAGCTGGCTGCCGCCGATTTTGGGTACCGCGACGTCGCCGACCGGCTGGACAAACTGGCCCAGATGCGAAATACTTAGCGATTCGCCCTTGTTGGCGACTTCCTTCCGGGGAGTGCTGTGACGGCGGGCGTGGTCCGCCAGCTAGTGAGTTCGAGAGTTCCAACGGTCTACGAAACATGCCAAATTCTGCCAGCGCCAAAAAGCGTCTCCGTCAAAATGCCACCTGCAATGCTCGTAATCGGGCAATCAAGTCGAACGTGCGTGGCAAGATTCGCAAGGTCCGTGCTGCCATAGCGGCTGGTAATGTGGAGGAGAGCGAGGCGGCGTTTCGCGACGTGGCGAAGAAGCTGGATCAAGCAGCTGCCAAGAACATCATCCACGCCAACGCTGCGGCTCGGACAAAGAGTCGCCTGTCGAAGGCAATCAAGGGCATCAAGAACAAGTAGCTGCTTCTTCCAATTGAGCGTGGGCCGCCGATCGATTCTCTCGGCGTTGCCGATTGGTCTCAACGCACCTTGCCCTCACTCCTACGATGCTGGATGTTACCATTCGATGCATGTCGCATCGAAAACTGGCCCCTCGACGCATGTGCGGCGATAGTCCCACGTACCATCTTCTTGACGTACCTTGGCTACGCAGCTGAAGCAAATGCCGATGCCGCAGGCCATGGGCGTCTCGAGCGAAACAAGACAGGGGACTCCGGCCGCGTGGCAAACCGCGGCGGTGCGCTCCATCATGACTTCTGGCCCGCAGCAAACGACTTGGCGCTGCTCACCGGCTGTTTCTTCCAACAGCTGCGATAGCAGCTCCGTTACGAAGCCGTGGTGCCCCACGCTACCGTCATCGCTGGCCACTCGCAAATCCATGCCGGCCGAACGAAAGTCGCGCTCGCCGGCGAGCAGATCGGCCGAACGCACGCCGTACAGCAGCGTGACCTGTTCCATGGGGTCGATCTCCCGTGGCGGCTGGCCATAGGTGCGGCTTCCCAATTGCTCTTTGCCCAGGGCGAGAAACGGCGTCTGTCCAATTCCGCCGGCCACCATGATGAGGCGATCGCAGTGGGGGACGCCAAAACCGTTGCCCAGCGGCCCCCAAACCTCCAACTCCTGGCCCGGCTGGTACTCAGCGAGCCGCGCCGTCATCTTGCCCATCACCAAGTAGACGATGTCGATCAGGGTCGTCCGCCCACTGGGCTCGTCCACCGTGTCGTAGAGCGCAAAAGCACGGCCCAGCAGTGGGTCGTCGCATCCCGCGAGCCGCAGCATCAGGAACTGGCCCGGCACGATCTGCCCGGCAATCGCGGGGCATTCGAAGCGAACCCGATACGTCCGCGTGGCAATCTGCACGTTTTCAACGACGGTGACAGTAGCCTGAGTAGCTTGGTGAGCAAAGGGCATGGGGCGTGAGGCTGGAAACAGTAGCCGACGAGCTACGCCTCGTCGAAAGGAGGATTAAGTAGCCGACGAGTGGCGCCTCGCCGGGTGGGGCACGAGCCGTTTACTTCAAATGCGCCGCTTCGCGCAATGCTTTCACTTCCTGCGGACTAAGTTTGCGGTAAGCACCCGGAGGCATGTCGGCCAGGCGGATGGGGCCCACGGCGACGCGGACCAGTTTCTGCACCTTATGCCCGACTTTTGCAAGCATGCGGCGGATTTCTCGATTGCGGCCTTCGTCGAGCACTATCTCGATGATAGCCGATTGCTTGTGGCGGCTTTTGACTTTCGCCCGCACCACCTTTGCTTTGCCTTCGGCAAAGTAGACCCCCTTGCGCAACTGGTCGAGCACTTCCGGTCCTGGATGGCCGGCCACCTGAACGTTGTATGTTTTCTCGATGCCATGCCGCGGATGCGTCAGGCGGTTGGCTATCTCGCCATCGTTGGTCATCAGGATGAGGCCCTCGCTCGCCAAGTCGAGCCGGCCGACGTTGTAGAGCCGGCCCAAACTGGGAGGCAGCAAGTCGATCACTCGTTGCCGACCTGATGGATCGCTGGCCGTCGACACGACGCCGGTTGGCTTGTTGACCGCGTAGTACGCAAGCTTGGGCTGGGGAAGCGGCTCGCCATCCACGCGGATCGTTTGCGTTTCGGGTTCCACGCGGGTGCCTAACTCGGTCACCACTTCGCCATCGACTTGCACGCGACCTTCTAGAATCAGTTCTTCGCACTCGCGGCGGCTGGCTATACCCGCCCCGGCGAGCACCTTTTGCAGTCGCTCGCCCGGCTGATCGCTGGTCTTTTGCGTGGCCGATCGCCCCCGTGCGCGCGGCGGCTTGGTGGGTGCCCGCTTCTTCTTTGGTGGTCCCGGCTTGCGTCCCTTGGGGGGACCAGCGGGTCGGCGTGTTGGTTTGCGGGGCATGGGGCAGCGGCTGTGGAAAGTGGGAAGTTGAAAGTGGGAAGTGGGAAGTTGAAAGTGGGAACGTGGTGCGTGTCTCTAACCGCGGGCGAGCGGTGGTGTGGCGATCTCTTGTGGACGCGGCGCGGACAAGGCAAAGCGTGGCTAACTGCCGCGGCTAACCGGTGCTTGGCCCGATAGAGTTCGCTCGCCTTGGTGTGGTTACCAGGATAAAACTCACCTTGCCAAGCCGCCCCAGCCGCCACTAGGGGATGCCGCCGCCGCGTCAACTTTGCCCGACGGATCACTAATAGTTGTACACCAATGGCATGCCATTTTCATGTGGCAAGCCGTCTGCGTCGCTCCGGCCTTGGTGGGCGAAAGCGTCTGGCGGCAACTATTGGCGCTTGGCGTCCAGGCTTCCGCAGACGCGTCCCAGGAAGTCCGCATCGAACCTGCTCAGGGCCGGCGACGTGCGATCGGCGTCGGTTCCCGCTTCGTCCGGCGTCACCTGCTCCCACTCCACTCCCGCGGGCCAATCGGCACGCAACGTCGCATCGCCAACGAGCCCCACGGCGAGGGACATCATCGGTGCGAATGTTTGACGAAAGGTAAACAGCATGGCGGCGCGGAGCCGGACTGTCGGTCGACGGGGCAATCCCTAGCGACTTGGCTCAACCGCCGCGATAGACGGTTGGCTGCGGTGCTGGGGCAACGAATTGCGGTTGCTGCCGTTGCTTGAGATACTCGCGCGATCGTTCCACTGGCGGACGGGGAACGCGGAATTCACGCGGGCGGGAACCTACAACTTCTGGACCCAAGTCGGGCATCGGGTAGGGGTCGGCATGCGTCGATGCCTGGAAACGCTGATAGCCGGCCGGCCCCGGGTTGAAGAGTCGCGGCATGCGTACCGCCGAGCTGCAACCGATGCCGGGGGAGAGCACCAACATCAATACGCCAATTTTGCCAGCCAGCTGGTTCAAGGATCCGTCCTCGCACGTAGGGAGATTCAGGGGCGGCGATTGTAGGCTTCGTGGCCCGAGCCGCCAATAGGAAGGTGATGCTAGTATTCGGCGATTCCGTGCCAAGACCGGCGTACCTCACCGCTAGCATCGGCCGCCGTGGCCTTGCCCGGCCATGCGCCGCCAAAAAACGCCCGCCATGGGCTTTGCAGCGATGGTTCGGTTTACGGCGAGTTTGGCGTTTGGGTTCAACGGATGGCACGAATCACGGAGTGAACTACGAGAACCGGGCAACTAGGGCAGGCACATGTCGAGCCATTGGGCGGTGCCGCTGGGCGTGAGTTTTGCACTCTTGCACACCGCCGGAATAAGGACGGTTTGGCCTTTGGCGAGTTCCCACGTCTGCTCGTTCCAAGCAAGCGTCAGGGCGCCTTCGATCACTGAAATCAAGTGAAAGCGATCCGCAAGGTCCAGGTGATAGGCATCCGAGCGGGTTGCTCGCGTGAGGAGGAATTTGTCGCACGCCACAAGTCGCTCGATTCCCGCCTCGCCGGTGGGCTGAGGGGTCTGGGGGGCGATCGGCCCGCGGTCGAAATCGGTTACCGCCAATGACTCCTGAATGTGCAGCGGGCGCGCGTTGCCATCCTTGTCGACACGGTTCCAGTCGAACAGGCGAAACGTGGTATTGCTCGCCTGTTGAATCTCAGCAATCACGAGCCCTTCACCGAGTGCATGCACTGTGCCCGCTTCAATGAACACGCAGTCGCCCACCGCTGGCTGGAAGGCGTGCAAACATTGGTCGCTGGTGCCGGCTGCGATCGCGGCGGCAAGTTCATCGCGAGTTACGCCCGGCCGAAGGCCCGCGTAGATGCGGCTTCCCGGTTCGGCAGCCAGCACCACCCATGCTTCGGTCTTGCCGAGGTCGGGCGGATCGAGCTTCGCGCCTTGCGTGTCGTTTGGGTGCACTTGCACACTTAACGTCTGCTTCGCGTCGAGAAATTTGAATAGCAGCGGGAACAGCGGCTGGGGAGCGTCGCGGCCGAACAACTCCTCGCCCTGTTCGGTAACCAGCGCGTGCAATGTGCGTCCGGCCAGGGGGCCGGCGGCGACGATGCTTTGGTCGTCGCCGTGGTCGACCGCTTCCCAGCTCTCCGCGTACGTGGGGGCATCGCCAATAGGTTTGGCGAGCATCGTCCCCAGCCGACGTCCGCCCCAAAGATACTGCTTAAACAATGGTTGAAAGCGGAGCGGGTAGAGCGTGGGCATGGCAGGTCCTGGTCATGGGGTTGACGCCTGGCAGGTGGCTGTCGCGACACCATTATCGGAACTACCAGTGTTTTCGCTACCGGGCCGCGTGGCCTTGTGGCGAAGCAGCGGTCTGGCAGTGGGAGTGGGCGGCAGGGGCTGTTAGAATTGAAGGTTTGGCGAACCCGTGGCGTTCGCCAAACCGAACCGCCACTCGGACTTACGATTGAGGCGGCCCCCCGCCCTGCCCCGCCCTCCGCCTTGCATGCCTGAGCCTGACGATCTGTTTGAAAAGAGTAAAATGACCTTCGGGGAGCACCTCGAAGAGTTGCGGGCGGCGTTGTTAAAATCGCTCATCGCCATCACGATAGGATTCGTCATTGGCCTGTGGTTCGCCCCCGCGTTTGTGCGGTTCGTCGAAAAGCCGCTCAAGAGGGCCGTCGATAACCACGTGCTCCGCGAGGCGAAGGAGAACTACATTCTTGAACTCCAGACGCGGAAGGACGCCGGCGAGGAGGTGCCAGCCGACTTTGAGGCGGCGGCCGATCTGCTGGTCGATCGTGGGCTCTCGCCGCGAACCGTGTATATTGAGCAAGATGTGCTCGGCGACGAATCCATGGAGTCGCTGGAAGGCATCGAAGACCTGGTACCGATCACGGTTTACGAATACGTGAAGGACGACCCACGCCGTGTTATCGGTACCGGGGTTACCCAAGGTTTCATGGTCTTCATCAAGGCGGCGCTCGTGCTGGGATTGGTGATCGCCAGCCCCTGGGTGTTCTGGTTCGTCTGGCACTTTGTGGCGGCGGGCCTTTACCCGCACGAGAAGCACTACGTCTACATCTTCCTCCCATTCAGCCTGGGGTTATTCCTGGCTGGCGCCGCGTTGGCGTTTTTTGGGGCGATTCAGTTTGTGCTGGACTTCCTCTTTTGGTTCTACGAAATCCTGGACATCGCGCCGTATCCGGTGATCAACGACTGGATGAGCTTCATCCTCATTCTGCCGCTAGGTTTTGGCATCAGTTTCCAACTGCCCCTAGTGATGCTGTTCCTCGAGCGAATCGGCGTATTCACGATAAGTAATTACCTTAAGCAGTGGCGAATTGCGGTCATCGTGATTTGCGTGGTGTCGACCATTCTCACGCCAGCCGACCCCCAAAGTATGATCTTGATGGCGGTACCGCTGGTGTTCTTGTATTTTGGTGGTATTGCGCTGTGCAAGTTCATGCCTCGACGCCAAACTCCGTTTGGCGATTTGGTCGAAAGCTAAGCTGGTGGTAGGTCGCGCGGTGCCGGCACGCAACGGCCGCTGAGCCATTCCCAAGCCAAGCGGCGTTAGGGCGTACGGCGGCTTGGCGACTACCTACGATGGAATCTCAGGAGACGCGTCATGCATCGCCATATTTCGATCGTTCAACGCACACTCGTTAGTGGATGGCTGATGCTGCTCGCCTGGCCAATCGTTGGCCGAGGCCAGGAAGCGACTCCGCCCATACCTGCCAGCACCGCGCAACCGGCGGGCGAAGTGCCGCCCGCCCCCGAAAACTACATGGGCCGCCGCATTGCGCGGACCATGCACTTTCTTGGTGCGGAATGGCTGACGCGCAACTCGCGCGAGAAGGAAGAGGCGTGCAGCAAGCTGCTCGCTGCGCTGGAGCTGCAACTCGGGCAGAGTGTTTGCGACTTGGGTTGCGGAAATGGATTCTACACGCTGAAAATTGCCAAGCTGGTTGGCCCCCAGGGCACGGTGTGGGCCGTCGACATCCAGCCAGAGATGCTTGAGCTACTTGCCGAACGAGCGGCCGCACGCAACGTCACCAATCTCAAGCCAACGCTTGGCGGGCTGACATCGCCCAACTTGCCTGCCGCGACCATCGATCTGGTGCTCCTGGTTGACGTGTACCATGAGTTCTCGCACCCCACGCAAATGCTCGCGGAAGTCCGCGCGAGCCTGAAGCCAACCGGCCGCGTCGCGCTCGTAGAGTATCGTCAGGAAGATCCCGACGTGCCGATCAAGCGGCTCCACAAGATGAGTCAGCGGCAGGTAATGAAAGAGTATCAGGCCAATGGCTTCAAGCTGGTGGGACAGTTCGACGAATTACCCTGGCAGCACGTGTTTTTCTTCGCCCGCGACGATTCGCCCCTCGAAGCGATCCAGCTCAGACCGTGGACTAAACCCG
This sequence comes from Lacipirellulaceae bacterium, assembly GCA_963753855.1. Taxonomy (GTDB): domain Bacteria; phylum Planctomycetota; class Planctomycetia; order Pirellulales; family Lacipirellulaceae; genus Aeoliella. Next base: position 382,418 of record CAVWDV010000002.1, read on the forward strand.
TAGAGTGAGCCAAAGGCCCGAAGTCCGAGTCTGGGAGTCCCGAGGTGCGTAGCGTCTTTCGCTTCGGCTCTTCCATTTGCCTACCTCAATCGAAGCGAAAGGTATGGGGCAACAGCTCGGCGAAGGAGTACTCGGCAGTGACACCCGCCTTACAAATGCTGTGCACGGGCATGTCGCGTGCAAACTCGGCCAGAACCTGCCGGCAGGCACCGCAGGGCGCAACGGGCTCGTCAGTAGGGGTGTAAATCGCCACGGCGACGAACACAGTCGCACCCGCCGAGACGGCCGCGAATGCGGCGGCACGTTCGGCACAGATTGTCAGTCCGAACGATGCATTCTCGACATTCGCTCCCGAGAAAATCCGTCCGTCGGCGGTCAGCACGGCCGCGCCAACTGCAAAGTTACTATATTTTGCGTAGGCATGCATGCTCGCCTGCTCGGCGGCGGTAGTAAGTTTCGGCCAATCAATTTGCAAGGCGGGACTCCTGGGTTCTAAAGGGGTGGTAGATTTCGCCAGCGATCGTTCGACGCGTACTCGTCACACTTTACAGGGACAATTCAGGAGTTCAAAGTACGCATTGAAAAACAGATGCAGGAGCTAGGGCGGACGGGGCGATGAAATGCGATAATGCCCCCTTGGGGTGGACCGCATAGCTTCGCCTCGACGAAACACGAGCCATCATCTCTTGCGTACCCTTGCGATCTCCATTGTCCCTGCCATCTTCTAAGAGACTCCACGATGGTCGCCGGTGAAACCTTTTGGAGCCCCGGTCGCATTATACCCAAATTGGCGTTACCGGTCGGGTTGCGGTAGAATATGCGACCGTGGGGGAGCCGATCTTTATGCCCGCTTATTGCCGTGGAGTGAACCTTGACTCGACATCCGTTTGCTGCGGCCGCCGCGTTTGCCGCAATTTGTCACCTTTCGTTTGGCCAGCCGAGTGACGATGCGCAGCATCATTGGCCTGCCTGGCGTGGGCCAATGCACAATGGCTTTGCGCCTCATGGCGACCCACCAACGGAGTGGAGCGAAGACAGCGGCGTGGTGTGGAAGAGCAAGATCCCAGGCAGAGGAAGTGCGACACCCATCGTATGGGGCGACCGGGTCTTCGTGGCAACGGCGGTTCCAACCGATCGTACCGTAGCGGTTGCGGAGGACGGGACAACGCCGTCGCCGCCACAACCGCAGCGCAATGGCCGCCGTCGCGCCGAGCCGCCACAGAACTTCGTCCAGTACCAACTGCATTGCCTGGCACTCGGCACGGGCAACACCCTATGGCAGGACGTGGCCATCGAGGCGGTACCCATCGAGGCCGGGCACTCGACGAATACGCACGCCTCGGCATCGCCCGTGACCAATGGCCAGCATGTGTACGTTTCGTTTGGGTCTCAGGGAATCTTTTGCTACACAATGGGCGGAGAGCGCGTGTGGAGCCGTGATTTGGGCGACATGCAAACGTGCGCCGGGTTTGGCGAAGGGGCTTCGCCGGCGCTGCATGGTAATACGTTAGTGGTGAACTGGGATCACGAAGGCCAATCGTTCGTCACCGCGCTCGACGCGACAAATGGTGAACCACGTTGGCAAAAAGAACGCGATGAGCGAACCACTTGGGTAACCCCGCTCGTTGTCGAGGCGGCGGGAAAAACACAAGTCATCGTCAATGCTTCCAACCGAACCCGCAGCTACGGCCTCGAAAATGGCGAGGTTATCTGGGAGTGTGGCGGGCAAGTCGGCAATCCGATTCCCACCCCCGTGGTATTCGAAAACAACGTGATCTGTATGAGTGGCTATCGGGGCGCGGCGATCTACTCGATTCCGCTCGACTCCAAGGGCGACGTAACCGACAGCGACACGCTGACGTGGCACGCAAACAGAGCAGCCCCGTACGTGCCCTCGCCCCTCGTCGACGGCGACCACCTCTACTTCACCAAGTCGAACAATGGCATCCTGTCGATGGTCGATGCCCGCACAGGCAAGTTCCTCATCGATCAAAAGCGATTGGGCGACATCAGCAGCATCTACGCGTCGCCGGCGGGCGCAGCAGGTAGGGTGTACATTGTGGGCCGCGACGGCACCACCATGGTGCTCCGCGAGGGTGATGAATACGAAGTCTTGGCCGTAAATCGGCTGAGTGAGTCCGTCGACGCCTCCCCCGTGATCGTTGGCGATAAGCTGCTACTGCGGGGCGAAAAGCATTTGTACTGCCTCGGGCGTTAGCACCGCACCACGCCGATCGTTTTCCGTGCCGGCAAGGGGGGGGCACCTCTTCTCAAGGCAGCGTTCCGCCCGGCTGCAGCGCAACGCCGCCGCGTGGCAGTTGGTGAATTACCGGTGCCGACGCCCGATACTGCACGGTGGCCACCGGAGCAGGGACGGCCGGTGGAGCCCACATGGCCGACGTGAGCGGCGACGTGGTCGGAACCACCGTGGAGTTCGGGATGGTACGTTTATCGAGAGCTACCCCTGCTGGCAAACTGCCAAGATCGACCCGCGGATAGCCTTCTAGCGCCGGTGGCGACCACATCAGCGCCGGATTGGCAACCGGCTGGTTGATGGCCACTTGACCTACATCGATAGTAAGCGACAACTCAGACGATGGTACCCGGATAGTCACCCGTCGAGGTAAAGACACCTGGGCCGTCGCGTCGTAGCGGAAGTCATCTGCCACGGCACTAGCCACCGGCGGTCCACCCGCCGTGTCGTACAAGTGTTGCTCGAGCACCCAAGCTCGCGTGGGATCCACGATCAAAATGCGTCGCAACGGGCCGCTGGGCGACGAAATGGCAGAACGCAGTTCCAGCATGCCATCTGGCCTCGCAATGGGGCCCTCATACGCCGCGCTCGGATTTAATTCTACGAGCCCTAGTGCGTCGCCAATCCATGCCGGATCGATTGGCAACACTTGCCGAGCACCGCTGCTGGCGAATTGATCGTGCCGGCAGTAATACATGGCCGGCGGCGTATTGTGCTTTACCCAAAACCACAACATCTCGGGGTTGCTGCCCAAGTCGATCTCGTTGCCACCGGTGAGGGCAATTCCTGCTGTAAGACGGAAATTGAGCGGACGCTCCAGCGCAATGTTCCCCCGCAACAGCGGCAAGCCTGCCATCCCTGGCACCGTGAATTTGGCGGTGGTTGTGGAGTACGAACGTACGCGGGCCGTATTTTGATTGACCGCGGCGACAAGTTGCCCGGCCGTTGGCGTGCCTTGAAGCACGACCGGCGCAGCGGGGCCGGGCGCACGGAAGAGTTGTCCCTGCATCGAACGGCATCCGCTGGCGACCATTGTCGCCAGCAGTACGATGCCTATCAATCGGTGAGCCTGGATCTGTATCAAGCGATTTATTCTTGGGTGGCAATGTCGCTAAGCGGCTTCGGAGTACAACAGGCCGACTAGCTGATCTTGGATTTGCGTTGCACGCTCGGCGCCTACCTCCACGACCGGCACGTCGTATTCCATCCCCCGGCTGGGGCAATACAGCCGCAACACTTCGACGGATTCGTCTCCACCGCCGAAGGTCGATTCGGAGAACCGAAAGACGCGTTTGCGAACAAGAAACAGCGCCAGCACATACACCGCATCGGCCATTTCGTGGGCATCCGACCAACGGTCGAACAGCTCCAGTGCTACTTCACTGGGGGCAAGCTTCGGCTTGGCGGTGGCGTCGGTAGGCATGCATGATTTCCACCACCCGAGTGCCGCGTCCGGCGGGCCCTGCCAGATAGCCGAACCGTAGTCGCGGCGGACAATTTCCGCGCCTTCGACTTCAAGTACGGAGTAGTAGGTATCGCCCGGCGCCATCTCGACATCGGTGGCCGCGCAGCGACGCGAACATCGTTTCACTTCGAAGTCCAGCACGGGAGAGGAACTCCTGGGGGCAAGAAGTAACGCAAGAACGGCTGCGAGAACGTACCGAATTGCCATCGCCAACGCAACGCGAGCTGCGCACCATGCTAGCAATCGGGTGGAACGAGAGGGCAACGAAGGTTACGAAGCCTGAAAGATCCGGGAGTCGGTCCCGCCGGGGCCAATATTGAACCGAATCCGACGGGCGCACTTCGGGCAATGGCCAGCGTAGGCAGTTTGGTCGCGGTTGACGTAGATTCGCTGATAAACGTCGCAGCAAACGAAATGGACGCCCACGTAGCGGCGCCCGCCGCCCGCCGACTGTGGCACTCGCGGGCCATGACTCGATAGATCCAGATTCTCGCCGGGCACGGCTGTTCCTCCGCGTGCGAAACTTCGTTCGATGGCGCAGATTACCAAAGAAGCCGCCGCGCGAGCAAGACGATTGCCCAGGCGACGACGGGCCGCTTCACCACACAGCTACCATGGCGAGGCAAAGGCCAACTTCAAGGACTCGTCCGCCACGTCGGGGCTCTCGTCCTCGGACCTCTCGGTTGCGAAAAGCGACTCGACAGCCTGGTCGTTGGCCTCCGGTTCGCTGGCAAGTGGTTCTTCTACCATAAACGGCATCGCCATGGTTGACTCGGCGGTGACGGCCTGGGTGCTGGTAGCCTCGGTTTCGTCGGTTGGCGGACTCACCAGCAAGCTGGCAAGCGGGGCCGTCGAGCCGAACCCAATCGCAGAGCTGGGTCCACTACCCGCTGCCGCAAGGATCTCAATCGCGTTCACAATCGGATTCTCGACGCCATGAAGGAAGTCGATATTCAGCACCGCATCGCTCGTCACGACAAACGACCGCATGATCGCTGTGTAGCCTCCGGCAACGGCAAAGATGTCAAACTCTTCGAGCACCGGATTGCCTTCAATCAGTACGTCGAACACCCGAAAGCCGTCTTGCTGACCGAAGTCAAACGACTCGGCGAAGTACAAACGGACCTCGTACTGCCCGGCGGTGATGGGGAATTCCCACATCAACTCCTCGGCGGCGTCCAGGTCCCATCGCTCCGTGGCAAACAATTCCGCCGGCGTGCCTTGCGGTAGTGCGGAAGTATCTACCGTTGCGGTAATGTCCGTTGTAAAGGATAAGGCGGCCCCAGCGTTATTGAACGTGGAGGGGGCCCCAACGGGATCGGCTACCCAACCAGGGGTGCCTGCGATAGCAGAACCACCCGCGTTTACGCGATATAGCACCTCGGGCGGCGGATCGTCGTTGTACTCGACGACCGCTATGTTCGACAGCTCGCTGGTAGCGCCCGCTGTATCCTCAACAACGGCAAACAGGTAGTTGTAGCCCGCTTCGGGGGCCGACTTTTGTAGCGTGACGGGAATCGCCACGGTTCCGCCTGGTCCAACGACACCGGTGTACTCGGTGAACTGGAGCACCGTGTTGATCTCAAACGGATCGATGTCGAAGCCACCACCTGGCACTCCCGCGAGGAAGAGGCCCCCCTCGGCGACAAGCAGCCGCACGTCCGCTCCGACCGGACCACTTACCTCGACAACTTGCATCTCGTCGAACACGACCGCTGGCAGCGCCGAGAGCCCCACCAGCGCGATCGATGGCGCCGCAGGCAAGTCGTCGTTCAAAGTCAATCGGGAAGTGAACTGACTCCCTGCCACCGAGAACAGTTGCCCCGAGAGCACGGCATTGTCGTCGAAAAGTATCGTGCTGGTCGCTCCGCTAAGCTCCATGCCCGAGATGGACCCGGTGTCCGACGGTCCGGGCACGGCGGCGCCATTGATACTTGTTGGATCGGTGTCGATGGAGAACGTAAACGTTTCGCCTGGACCAAAGTCGCTGAAGAAGATTTCGATTTGATCGAAACCACCGCCCCGCGGTGCGGCAAAGCTGTGCGAAAGCAATCCAGTAGCCACCTCGCCCGCATCGGGAGTGAACACTTTACCGGTTACGTCGCCCGCGTCGCCGGTGGGATCGAAGACGACATCAGGCATAAAGCTTGTCGAGAGATCGATGACTACCGACTCGATCATCTCACCACTTGGAGAAGTGTTGGTGATACGGAAGGCACCGCTGGCGAACGTTGTTGGAAAGTCCACCTCAACCAAAGCCGATGCGTCGGTAGGCGGCAGCGGTTCGGTTACCACCCCCAAGAAGTCCCACGTGACGGGCATCTCTCCAGAATCGGTTGGATCCTCCGACATCAAGCCTACTGCCAGGCTCGCAGCGATCCATGCTGGGGGCACCGCCAACTCGCCGAAGACGTTGGTGCGTACCCCCTGGTTGATGCTGTAACTCGCTTGCAGCAGATTGGTCTGCGGGTTGATCGATAACCAAAGGTCGATAGCCGAAGGTCCCGGCAACGCAACGCCAAGCGGGGTCGTCAGGTCGTCGGTAACCACTCCGGCGACTTCTCGAATCAACCTGATCGAACCGCCAGCGTCGCCCGTTAGGGTGAGCGACACGTAGTTATCTTGGTCGCCCGTACCGACATAAATACCCATCTGCTGTCCAGCCACCGGTGTCAGCCCACTAAAGGGGCCGACTAAACGCGTGCGGGCGGCATACGGGAGCGTCTCGCCACCGACGTTCACGCCAAACTGGAACGCTTGCTCTTGGGTATTCGTCGTTCCGAAAGCCGTGCCACTATTCGCGGAGTCGATGGTCAGCACGCCCGCCGCACCACCCGGCGTGAGCGCCGTTTTGTCGAATTGATCGAGCCAATCGGTGGTGCCATTATGCATGAGGCCTGTGAAGCCCAAGCCCAGCAGCTTGCCGGCGGGAGGTGAATCGTTTTCCCAAGTGTACAACGTGCCCACTGGGATGTTCGATCCGTTGAATTCATCGATCGCGAACGCATCGTCCACGTCAAGGATGAGGTCGTTATCGTCATCCTCATCCAACAGATCCGAGACGAAGTCGATGTCGTTATCCGCTGGAACGTCCGCCCCGTTTTGCGGGTCGGTGCCGTTGGCGATTTCATCATCGTTCGTGTAGCCATCGCCATCGAGATCATCGGGGTTCCCAACTCCGCCGCCGCTTGGCTCGAATACGTAGACCTGATTCGTACCAATATCGGTGACCCAAACGGTTCCACCGAACGTGCCAATGGGAGCCGTCACGTCGAGTGGTACCGCTCCCACATTACTGAACAGCGGCTCCACGAGATCGACGCCGTCGCCGGTGGCGTTAATCTTGATGCGATAGATCGTATTATCGTAACTGGCGGTGAGAACGTCGCCCGTCAGTGCGCCACCAAAGTTTGTCGCCGTGTACTCGACCAAGCCGTTGGTCGACGAACCGAAAACGTGATAGGCGTTGTTTTCGACACCCGGAATCAGATAGTCCGACTCAATGGGATTGCCAACCGAGACGGGCGACTGGGGATTGGACGCATTAAACGTGTTGGCAGGGTTCGACCGCGTAGGATTGGGATGACCGCCGTAATAGCCTTGCCCCGTGATGATGTGAAAACCATCGCCATAAGACGTGCCCGGCTCGTTGATGTCGTTCGTGGCATTGCCGGCTGGCCCCTCGTTCACCGGCACGTCGCCCCAGTCGGCGTTAGGTCCGTTGTCGATGGTTACGAACAATCCATCGGTAGTTAAGAGGATGTCGTATGGATTGCGGAAACCAGGCGCGTAGACCTGTACCGGTCCGCCCGGCACCAACTTGGCTTGGTTGAGTCCATCGTTGCCACCAAAGGGGTCGTTGAAGTCGGTCACGCCCGGACGGGTTTCGTCGTCGAGCGTTGGCAGATCGTAGGTTGTCTCGCCAATGGCATCGAGATCGATCGACAGGACGGCTGCCGACAAAGCGTACTCGGGAAGCAGCGCGAAGTTGGTCGACCGTGCCCCCATGTTGGTGTGGCCGCCAACTGCAAGGTAGAGAATGTTTTCCACAGGGTCCAACTCCAGTCCATTGGTCCCGTGATTCTCTTCCGATCGCGGCAGACCTCGGACTAAGTCGAGCCGATCCCACGAACTACCGTTAAATGTCAGGCGCGAGACCATGCCTGAGTTGGTGTCGAGATTCAGGTCCAGTCCATCGGGTCCGCCGCCGAAACGCGGATCGCTATGCGAGACGAAGATTACAGGGTTTTCTGCAGTACCGGTGACTAGAAGTCCGGTAATCAACCGGCCCAACTGCCCCGGTTGGGCTATACCTTGGTCGTTGTGATTGAGCGTGTTCTTGATGTCGAACAGCGTGTCATTCTCAACCACTTCGTAATCGTTGGGCCCATTTCGGACCACTGTCATGACTTGAATCGTTCCACCTAGCTCGGAGACATACAGGCGGCCGTCCGGACCAAACTCAAGCTTGGTGGGATCGAATAAAGCACCAAGAGTCGTCAGGGTCGACTTCGTGAAGTTGACCGTTGTGGAGTCGACTCCGCTGCCGTCGAGCGAAATGATCAGCGGCGAGTTGCTGCCGCTATGCACAATTGACAACTGACCACTATCGGTAGCCACAGCCGTAGGCGCGTAGCTTACGGTTACCGTGGTGGTTTCGCCCGGCGCCAACACGATGGGTGTTGCTTGTGGGTAAGCGAACGTGAACGGCGTGCCACCGGGTGCAATCGCCGACTGCGCGGGGTCGATGGTCAGGTCGTCCAACGTGTTGTTGGTAATCACCACGGGCAAGTCGGCCGTGGCATTCACATCCACGGAACCGAAGTCGAGCGCGGTGGTGGAAACGTCCACCGATTCGCTGGATACGCTAATGATCTCGAGACCCTTGATCGACGGATTATCGTTCACATGCAAGAAGTCGATATCCAAGCTGGAGTCCGAGGTGGTGACGACCAGCGACTTCATGATCGCCGCGTTGGCGCCCACTTGGTTGAAAATGTCGACGTCGTCCAGCAGGATGTCGCCCTCGATTGCCACGTCAAACACGCGCCCCCCGTCGAACTGCAGGTAGGGCAATATCTCTGCAAAGTAGAGCCGCACGTTATAAGTACCGGGCGCAACATCGAATGCCCAACTCATCTCGCCGCTACCTGGCAGATCGAATCGCTCGCTCTGAAATAGTGCCATGGGTACGTCGCTGGGAAGCGACGGATGGCTCATGTCGATGGCTTGGGCAACGGCGTACGTCCCCATGTTCGTGCTCGACGAACTCAAGTAGACCGACGGGGAACTGAACGTATCCGCCGACCAGGAAGGACTACCTACCAATGCATCTTCCCCCGCGTTGACACGGTAGAGCACCTGCCCTGCTCCGGCGCCGACACCGACACCCGTGAGCGAAATCTCCACTGGCGAGTTCGTGCCATCATGAGCGATGGAGAGCAGCGCCGCAGCGCTACCTTCGGCAAGCGGCGCGTAGGTAAGAGAAACATCGGTCGACTCGCCTGGAGCGAGCACGATGGGCGTGGCCTGCACAAACAACGCGGAGAATGGACTCCCGTTCGGGAGGCTAATGGCGGTGCTCGGATCGATGGTAATGCTGGATGCACTTGCGCCACCCGAGTTCGTCAGCGTGAGCACGCTCTGCGATATCGCATCCACTTCAACGACGCCGAAATCGACGACACTTGTCGATGCCGCCAGCACACCATCTGGCTGTGCTGCAACAAGAATCTCGATGCCGCGGAGCGTGGGGTTTTCCGTCACGTGGATAAAATCGATATCCAGGTTTGCATCGCTGTTGACCAAGAACGACTTCATGACCCCCGTAAAGCCGCCAACATCTTCAACGATGTCGTAGTCGTCCAGCAGCACATCGCCTTCAATGGCCACGTCGAATTGCCGGGCACCCACGGCTTGTGTGCCGGAGAAGGTATCGGCGAAATAAAGCCGGACTTCGTACCATCCGGACTCGACGGTAAAGTCCCACTGCATTTCGGTCCCGCCGCCAAGGTCGAACCGATCGGAACTAAACAACGCCGCAGGCGTGCCTTGTGGAATGGATAGATCGGTGAGGTCGACGGGCTGCGTTGTCGTGGATACAAACGAGTTTCCACCGACCGAGTTGACGTAGGGAGACGGAGAAGCCAGGCTATCAGCAGTCCATGATGGAGTCGCTGGTAGCGACATGCCTCCCACGTTCACGCGGTAGCAAACCTCGCCTGGTAATCCGGCTCCGTCGAGCATCACGCGCGATTCAAGTAATTCCGGGGACAGTGGGCGGCGGTCGCGGCGGTTTGGTTGCTGGCGATATCGTCTCTTATTTTGCATCGTTCCTATGTCCTTTACCGAATTAGCAGTGGTGGCAAGCTCCACTGCAAAAGGATTGCCTTTTTGTCTAGGTTTAACGGTTCGTGGTGAAAGCTGGCGTCGCCTCGGTATCCAGTAGTCCTTCAGGCGCTGGTGGGCAGGGCGGGCGCGTCAGGCGACTCGACGGTCCACGCCTCGCACTTGTCGAAGACCACCAACCCTGCCATCGTTCGCGGGCCGCATTCCAAGCGGTGAAATTCGACCTATTGGGTGCGCCAATCGCAACCTCGCAACAACTTGCGCCACAGCGTGCTAGGCGCGCGTAGAGTTCCGCAAAGTGCGGGACCACCACCGAAGATTCGTCCCATTGTTCGATGATCCAACGTGGTAACATCAGCAGGTCGTACTGCAAGCGTCGGCCGCGAAGACCGGCCGCGGACCGTGTGGCCCAACTCAATGAGCTAACCGCCGTTGCTGGTTGGCGGCGCGAGCACGAGGCTTGGCGGTACGCAAACACCACATCTGCTTGCCTCGCATGCATCAACAGGCGGGGCAAATGCAGTAGCGATTCGATGGCATCGGAGCGAGCGACCACAACATGATCTCCCGTGGCCTGCTTGAGCAATGCGGTTAGTTTGCGCTGGCCCGCCGGCGGCGCGTCCAACCATCGACCGCCTCCCTGCTCGAAGGCAGTCACGGCCTGTGGGGTAACCGCAATGCGGTCGCTCGGCAGCATCAGAAATTCGATCTCGTCGAAACTTTCGCGGAGCGCCTTCATGATGCCAGAGAGGTCGTCGATCATGGGCGACGTAGATTGGTCGTCAATCAAGCAGATCGACAGTGGCACGTGACTTGGAAACATGGTCGTTGGCATTCGCTCATTCACCCGATTGGCGATCCAGGCCACTTGTTGGGCCAACAGCAAATCGAGGTGCTCGATCGTAAGACAGCCACGGTCGACGAGCAAACGCCCGAGTCGAGCGTTTGCAGTTGCCTGCCGCTCGAGACACGCCAGTACGTCGGGTGCCGCAACGCGAAACGATTGATGAGCCAACTCACCAATTCGAGGCACAGCCCACGAGTTGTGGTCCACGTCGGCAGACACGAATGAAACTCCCTACTAATTGCCGAAGGAACTACTGCCGGAGGAATGAAGGGCCAATGCCTTAAGGGATTGCGGCGACAACACTTTGTCGTACGTCCGTGTTGCCATCGTGAGGTGCAGGCGATTGCAGGCACGCGACGTCGCTTCGGCGGCATTCGCGAACGAACGTCGCCGGCGACTACGGGCCGGCACCCGCTGACGTTGTGGGGGGGGCATGCCATGCTTCCTCCAACAAACATGGCACGAGGCGCAACCTAACATCACATCAGCGTGCTGCGCCCGTACCCCAGAATAGTCAGAGAGTTGACCAAGGGGAAGCAGTAATCTTTACAGATCGCGATATGCCTATTTCGGGGCGTATCACCGACTTAACAGGCCGCAGGCGGGCGGTGAACAAGGGCGGCCGGCGGGCGGTTATGTACCGCAAAACGAGATGGCCGCAGCGGGATGGCCAATACCGCGGCAAGCACGTTATGTCGACAAATTAAGGGGAATTTCCACGCTGTGCCGTCATCCCATCGAGCTAGGCCTAGGGGAGGAGCCGGCAACGGGCGGATTAGCACATGTTCAGAATGATTAACGCCGCCAAGTGGTTGTCGACGGATAGTTTTACACCCCGGTGAATACGGCCAAATCATCCAGAGCGTGCGCGTGCCGTTCGGCTCGGCAAGCGACCCAATGCTGCTTACCAGCGGGCCTAATTGTTTGGAATAATGTAGCTGAAGTTCACCACGTTTAGCGCCACATTGGCTGCCAACTCGTGCGGGCGATAGTGCAGCATGACGAAGTCGTCGGGCTGAATGAGCAAGCGTTCTTCGGCATTCTCGATAGCGATACGGAGGTCAATGTCGATGACCACTTGCTGCCCCCCTTCAATCTTGCGAATGACGCGCGCTCGCGTCGGCGGGCAGATGTTGCCCGGGCCGCTACTAAACTGCCCCTGCTGACCGATGGCGATTTGCCCTGATAGCCCGCCGACTCCGGTGTTCGACAGTGCGATGGCTTCCAGGATATCGATGTCCTCATCGCGCGGTAGCGGAATCTTGCCAGCGTTGAGCAGTCCGCCGGTATAGAAGCTTGTTTCGATTCGTTTTTCGACAAACACAACATCTCCATCTCGCAGCACAATGTCCTCGCGACCGAATGGCAAGGGCAAACCACACGCGTAGCGCAATGGAATAACGGTATGGGTGCTACCACAGCCAATATCGCAGGGCGACATGCCCTGATCGAATTGCCTCGCCGCATCGTTCCAGGACGTACCGCGGAGAATCCAGACGTCGTTGTTGGCATCTTCCCCCGGTAGACCTCCGGTGGCAATCAGCGCGTGGAGTAGATCAGCTTCTTGCTGTGGCAACTCAACAACGGCGGCATCGCCCCGTTTGCTGAGCACGTATTGCTCGCGCTGAATCAACGTGGGTGTTACCATCGCACTATCTTCACGCACCACCATCACCCGGTGAACACGCGGCCTGGTAAGCGTAACCTGCACGTACGACTTGAGCTTGTCGTCTTTCAACAAGTTGGCATCGATGTAGGCTTGCTGGATGCGATCCGCCACCTGCTGCAGTGTCAAGCCTTCGACGAACACGGGGTCGATCAGCGGCACATGCAGCGTGCCATCGACTTGCACCGTGATTGGTTGTCCGACTGCCGGCCAGACAGGAAGCGCCTCAGCGCGGGTTCAGGAAGATAGTACTCCACCTTGGGGAGTTCGCTTCCGCCCGACGAGATTTCATCGCCGGATACAATGCCTTCGACATACACGCCCAGGATATCGCGGGGGCCGGCAATATGCTCTACGGCCGGGTCCTTTCGCAGCAGCGTAAAGTCGATCGGACGTTTGCACACCTTTGGCGCGGCCAACCAGTGCGGTTGAACCTGCCCCACAGGTATACCCTTCTTACCCGATCGAATACCCGTACAACCCGTGGCAGTTATGACTGCCAGGATCATCAACAAGGCATGTGATTGGATTCGTATCATGGTGTTTAGGCCTTCATCGTCGTCGTGTATCGCGCGGAACGTTGCAATAGGCTTGCTGATTTCGCCACGGTTTCAATCTTGTCGCTGTTCTACGGGGGGAACTTCGACCTCGTAGGCCGTTGGCCATACTAGCCTGGGAAACTGGATATCGAACAACTCATTCGACGGTCGCTGAGTTTCGACGCCGGTCGGCTCCACCACAGGCGCATGCACGGCGGCGCGCTCCAGCGGAGGACGCATCAGCGAAAACGTAAGATCGCCCGGGTAGCAGAGTTCACCGGCGTCGGAGTCGGGCTCCAAATACTCCACCGGTGACTGCGAGGGGATTTGCAGATTCGTCGGCTGGGTCAAATCGCAGCTCATCGAGGGTAGCAGGAAGTGCTCAAACGTGAACGGCTCGGGTTCGCTCACGAAGGGTGTTATGCGTTGCGGCATCTCAAGATCGTCCGCCACGTGCACGAGTTTTTGTGGCAATACACGCGGTTGCTCGTTCGGCTCGTGCGGCTGGGTAGTCGGCGAATGCACTGGCTGCGGCGCGACGCCGGAGTTACCGCGGACGCCGGGTGGTTGCATCAATGTGCTGGGAATCGATGCATCGTTGCTGGGCCGGCTCGACGTTACAAACGGTGGTAGTTTAGCCAGAGGCGGAGCCTTGCTGGCTTCGGGTGGAATCCGGACCATGGCGACTGGTGTAGGCGGTTGGGGACGCGTCGTCACTCTCTCAGCCGACGACGGGGCCGACGGCGACGATGGTTTCAGGCCTGCGGGGAATCCAATCACATCGGGGATGTTGATCTCGTCGACGGGCCCACGTACACCCCGCACCGGGGGGGTGCTCATTGGCTCGGACATGGCGAACGGTGGCAGCGGCATGGGCGGTTGCACGGCCCTCTTGGAGACCGCCGGCAATGGCGCAGGAACTGGACGCGGAGTCTCCCGCACCAAGGCCCGCGGCGCGGGGGCATTAGCTGTGTGCGCGCCTTGCGAACGCCGTGAATGCATCAGGATGGAACCAGGTTGATCGATCGCTACACGAGTCTCTGGTTGCGGCATCTCCGGAAACTGGGGTGTAGCCGCCTGCGGCTGGCTGAATTCTCGGGCACGATCGACAAACGGCTGGAAGCGGTAGGGATCCGACACCGGGGCCGGGGCCACGATTGGTGCCTTAGCTACCTGGGGTGGCGAGGCCGGCGGCGTGCTGGGCACCTCCGGCGGCAACGGGGTCGGCAAACTCGGCCCACGGCTTGCAACGATCGATGGCACAGATAGTTGAGTCGGCTCCGGCGTTGCTGGTGCAACCGCAGCGGGTAGCGCCTGCGGCGGTTCCACAGATACGACTCCAGGCTTCACCACCAGTCGACTCGGCATCGGTTCCGATTCGACAATTGCCGGAGCAGTTTGCTGCACACTGGGAACTCGCAGGTTATCCTCCAGCTGATGGGCGTTGCTTGGCAGTCGAACGGCATGCGGCGGGGCAATCTCGCGCTGTACCAGCCCACCAGCATCACTTGTCGCTTGGTCGTTATCCGCGCGGGGTGATTCGTAGGGCTGCGGTGTTGATGCAGAGCCATCGCCTTGCTGCACTGGAGTCTCGGTGGGTGCGGGTGCCGGGATCGGGATCATGGGACGATCCTCGATGATGCGCTCCTCGATAATCTGTCCCTGGTACACAGGCCCTTGGTCGACAACCTGGGTTCGACGCATGGCCTGCCGACGAAGCATGGCTTCGCTCGAAGGCAGTATTCCTGACTGGGCGGAAGCTCCACAATGGCACGGGCCCTGGCATATGCAGCGTGGCGTCTCCACGGAGTAAACTCGATTGGCGAGGTCCAATCCTTGGCACTTGGCGGCAGCGGCACCGGCTGCGAAACCCTGATACCACGCAACCGTCGCGTGCTTGCCGCTTCCGGTTTGGTACGGGTAGGTACGATATCGGTGGGGCGGCACCGCGGGCGGCGCGCCCGATCGGCCTTCGGATACGTCCACGTAACCAGCCCGCCAACCTCGCTTATAATCGACCTCTAAGTCCTTAGCTACGTGTGGATTACACGCTTCGTCGAAGGCAAGACGTGCCTCGGTGCGCTTGAGGGCCACGTCCACGCAGTCGTTATAGCAGCAGCATCCCGATAGCGTTGCAATCATAGTAACGAACGCAAACGCGATTAGAACCCGCAGGCTGGCGTTGGAAGGTATCTCGGTCGATTCCAGTCGCCCTAAGGCACCTGGATCGCTTTGCGCTGCACCAATGCATGGCGTCATGCCGAAGCTCCAGTCCATTGGGCCTTGTCCGTAGGGCAAAAATGATGTGTGGTTGGCGATTCCGTGCCACCGCGGCATATTCCGAATCCCACCGTAAGATCGACACCGACTGCACGATTTGCATAACCCAAGTGATGTGCAGCACGCGATTTACGCTCCAGTAAGGCGAGCACGCGCCGCATCATCGCTACAGGCGCTAGAGCTTTCCTAGATGCCGAAGGCTTGCCATCTTACGAAGGCACCCCCAGGAGACCCGCGCCACGCCGGGCGGAGTCGTAGCGGCTTAACGGCCGAAAGGTGCTTGCAGTCGGTAGATCGCCTGGAGCATCGCCGATCCGCGATCGGACCAGCGAAATCGGTCAGCGCACAACGCGAATGCACGGGAAGCCGCGGTATTGAGAAAGGGAAAGTCGTCGATGGCCCGCACCATGCTAGCAACCAGAGCCGGCAGCGTCGCTTCAATGATCGCGTCCCTACCAGGTCGCAGCTCGATTCCCGCCAGGGCGGTCTCAAGTGCTGCAATCGGTACCTGCTGAAAGACGTAGTCTAAGGTCTTCAACTTAAAGCCACCACCGATCGTTTCCGCAATCAAACCCAATCGTGCCTGCTGCAGGTAGGGCGCAACCTCCGGCACATTCGCGTGGAAGCGAACGCTATCGAATCGACGCTCTATCTCCGCGGCATAGGCGGGACTGGCTTTTCCCACCACCTGAAGTTCGATGCCTTGGCTTGAAAACACGGGATCGGCAACGGCTAGTGTCTGCTCTAAGTTGTGACGCTTGGCTACCCATTCGAACGATCCAACCATCAGTACGCGTCGTGGCAGGTCGGGACCAATGGGTACCGGCGCTGATTGCCAGGAGGGATATCGTAGCCGGGTAGGAGATCGATCACCGGCTTGTCGGGATACTCCGCTTCGTACGCCGTCCGATCCTCCGGCGTTATGGCGGTGATTAGGTCGACGGCACGACACACGCGTTGCTCCAGGTTCGCATACTTGCGAGCATCGCGCTTCATCAGCGTACGCTTAACCAAGCCTCCACCACACTGGGCGGCGACCTGCTGCCGAACGACTGCTTCGCAGTTGTGCGACACGTAGACCAGCCGCACACCAGGTTGCTGCTGCCGTACGACATCCCCCGCCCATCCGAGAGCGGCGTGGTCGATGACGGCAACGTCGAAACGCGTCGTCGCCAATTGCTGCTCGATCTCGCCGACCATCGCGACGCTCCGTAGGCGGTCCGCATCGCTGGGCCACGATGCTAGCAAATTACGAATCGTACGATCGGGCATGGGGCCGACGGCGGCAACATGAATACGATCAAAGGTGTTCTGCTTTGCCGGGGGGTCGGTAAGCGGGGCCGAATGGCCTACCAAGGTGACGTCCGCACCTGCTTCGGCTAGCGCCTTCACCAAGCCGCTGGAATAGATCAACTCGCCACTGTTGGCGGGAAACGGATCCTGTCGCGTAATCCATAGGCAACGCATGGCTGACCGGTCGTCTGACACGTTCCCGGAATCCGCGGTGCGAGGCTCAATACTTAGAGACGAAGTAGTCATTGGAACCAGTTGAAATTGTGGCCGATTGCCCCGGCATAGTCAGCGATGTTACCCTCGGAGGGAAACCACAATCATACAGACGATACGAACGGAGAATGGCATAAAATGGACTCGAACCTGCGGACGATCTCCGGCATCCGGAACGTTGCCTCAGCGTATGCCCGTGCGTTGTCGCCCTGCGTGGCGCGGAGCGACGCGTTGGAACGCAGCGCCCGGGCGGCGGACAGAAATTCGTCCACGTCGCCAGGACGGACTGCCACCCCGGCCTCCTGCTGCCGAATGATTCGCGACGCCAGATTGACCTCTGGTACCGCCAGCAACAGTGCGCGTTGAGCGCATAGGTAGCTCAGCACTTTGGAGGGAACCGAAAACACTCCGGCATCCTCCTCGAGTACCGAAACGAGGACGTCGCCAGTCGCCAGCACTTCTGCGAGCTGGTCGAACGGCTGAAAAGGTAGCAGCACGATATTCTCCAGGTGACGTGTGGCAGCCTGATTGCGAATCCAGTCGCTCCCTAAACCTTCCGATACCACCACCACCCGAACTTCGTCGTCTTCTCGGAACTGCTCGGCGAGTTGAACCAGCAATTCCGGGTTGTGCTTCATGCCCAGCGTGCCGGTGTACAAGAAGACGAACTTGTCGTGCAAGTCGTTCGCGCGTGCCCATTCGTTGTCTTTGCCGAGCGCAGGAAGCGCATCGATGGGTGCCCAATTGGGCACGACCGACACGCGGCGAGCATCGACGTCGAACTCGCGAGACAGCAACGGCACGAAGTCTTCTGTAATGGCGACAATGTGGTCGCTATCTCGGAAGTGCTGGCGATCGAGGTGTCGATAGTATTTGCCAACGAGCGATCCTATCACTGGGATTCGACGGCGTAGAATCTTCTCGACCGCTACGCTGTAAACGTCTTGCACCCAGTAAACGAATTGGCCTTCGAGCGAACGCGTCGCATCGATCAGGGCACTTTGCACCTCAGTAGGTGTATTCGACGACAACACCACTTCGGGTTGCCACTCGGCAATCAATCGTCCCGCTGCGCGGGCGTATTCGAGTTCCATACCACGGCGTCGGCGGAACGAGTATTTGTACTTGGCGAAGTCGCTGTTCATCGGGATTTCTGTAACGTTGAAATCTACCGGGTCGGATTCGCGACGAACCAATTCGCCTCGCGGTGTTTGCAGCGAGCCAGCGAAAGCATGCATCACTTCGTGGCCGTTGTCGGCCAAGGCGCGACTTAGTTGTACTTGAAACGGATGTCCCACGTAGTCGTGTACCAAAATCCGCGTCGGCCGCGCCGCACGCGGTGATGGTTGCGTCAATGCGACGCTGACAGTGTCTTGAGGCGAGGAAATCACGAAATCGTCCTTGGCTTGCTAGTTTGGAGAGTCTGGGAGCGACTAGTGGATGCCGCACCACGGTGGAGTAATTGATTCATGAGTGATTGGAGTAGTCGGGAGCGTGCAAGTGGCGATCGCCGCTTGCGGACCAACGACCCACGATGGCCCGGCAACGGTGGCAACAGGCCTATCGCCCACCCGGTGAGTAGCACTTTGTTGCGAGCCGGCAGATGCGCCGTCCATAGCTGGCGGACATAACGCCATACCCGCGGCAGCAACGAGCCATCGTTCTCGAGCGCCCCCAGCATCAACTCGCGTTCGGCGACGTACAGTGGCTGCTGCGTGCCGAAGGGTGGTTCGTCGAGGTCCAACACCTCAATCGCCTCGCGCCAGTTGGAGTGAAACACCTCCAGTTCGGTACGCAAGAGTTCTGGAGTCGGGTTTCCCCAGCTACTTATGTTGGAGCCGTGGATGCGATAGTAGCTCAACCGCTGTGGAATCGTCACGACTTCGCCAAGGTGCGGCATGACAAGCGCTGCCATGGCATCGATATACGGTGGATGAATCAGCTTGTGTAAGTCGAGCGTCTGCAAGGCTGCGATACGAAATACGTTTCCCGAGGTCGGCGGGCACTGATAGAAGCCCATCGTGCGGTTGTCGTCGCACATCTGTCGAGCGACATACGGCTGGGGGTAGGCCGGAAACACGGATCCGAACGATTGGCCCTCGCGATCCACACTTTCCAATTGAAACTGTACTTTGACGGGCAGGCTGTGGAGGGCAGGAAGCACCGTGGCGGCAAACGACTGGTCGACGTAGTCGTCCGCATCGAGGAAGTAGACGTAGTCGGCGGTAGTGGCGGATAGCCCCTTCAGGCACGCGCCGATCTGTCCCGTATTCTCCTGTTCAATCACCGTTACACGGTCGCGGTACCGGTCGAGCACTTGCCGCGAACCATCTGTCGAGCCATCGTCCACCACGATGATATCGAGAAACGACTCTCGCTGGGCCAGGACGCTATCGAGTGCGTCGGGCAGGAACTCGGCATAATTGTAGTTCGGTACGACGACCGACAGGGTGGGGCGATTGTTGTGCATGCTAGGTGTGGGGGCGTCGCAAAGGAGAGGAACAAAACGAAAGTCAGGTAGCAACGTTTGTTGCCATTGGCTTGCGATTCCGTTCGAAGATTGCCGGCGCATGCGAGTTGGGCACCGGCGACTCGATAGTGAGCCGACTCGCGGGCACCATGACCCCCACCATTAAGAAGCAGTAATACAAGGTAACTGCTTCGAGTAATCCGCCCGTCAGAAAGAAAAGCACCACCACCGCCAGATGCCGCAGCGGCAGCAGAGCCGAACCGGTATAGAGGCAGTAGAGCATGAACGCCATGAACACTGCCCCGGGAATGATGCCATACTCGTAAATCAGTTTCACGGGCGTAGGATCGAAGGCAATGACACCGCCATCCAGCGTGAAGGTTTCTTCCACGCTCCCAGCGCCATTGCCAAAGAACCGGAAGTCGTGCTTCAGCACATCCAACAATCTCGCATAAGGAGTTACGAACCGAATCGAACCACTTGATTCGACCTTGTTGAACTCGGTAGCACGCTCGACCCAGATGTCGCCCAGGCCAGTTGCCGCTACACCGATGGCCATCATCACTGAGAGCGCGGCCCCTCCCAGCAACCACTGCTTCGGGATGTATCGAAGGCCTGTGGCAACACCGACCGCCAGGGCGACCAGCCCCGTGCCTGAGAAGGTAAAGCCATAGCAACACAAGAAGATCGCCAAGAAAGTAAGTCGACGGAAGTAGAGCAATTCGATCAAAATGGCGAATGCGAGTGCCTTAGACAGGTGCGACGCCTCGAGGAAGAATCCAGCATTCGGCTTGATGAGGTCGGCACCATACGAAAGTGGTTGAATGGTATTGTAGTTCGGGAGCATGAGCGCTTCGGGAACACCTGCGAACGGATCGATGAACGGTACGCCCACCAACTGAACCACAAACTGCAGCACGCCCAGTACCGCAAATACGAGCATCGCTTTCTGATGGATACGAAACAGCCCGGTTGGATCGCCAGAGGGAATGGCAAGCACCAAAATGGTGTAGAGACCCATAAGATATACGAGCGACGACACACTGAAGCTGCCCCAAATGCTGACGAAGATCGAACTGACAATTAAAAGCGAAACGGCGATCAAGTAGGCGAGAAGACGTCGCCGATCGACGGCCAGAATGCGAGTATAAAGGCCCCAAACAGCCACCGCCAAAACGAGCGGCGTGGCAAGCGGCAGGGCTAGTGCCCCCAGGGGCAGCGCAAGCCGCTGAGTGAGCAGCAACAAGATAATCGTAAACCCCAACAGCTTCGTGGCAGGGGCAACGCCAGCGTACTCAACCGATTCGGCGTCGGACGCGCTGTTGGCAAACAATGGATTAGCTACGGGGTAGGACATGGCGAATTTGGTGCTGGGTGTGCCGCGCGGTGGTTGCCCAATAGATGCGCTCAACAACAACATTTATCCCTTAAGACGACGGGTATCACGAGCCGCGGCTGAAGGCAGGAGCGTCGGACTATCTGCATCGCCACGAGGCGACAATGTCACCCACGAGCGAATATCCATCTGCTTATACGCTTGCCAGGCAAGCAATACTTTGAAGGCAACGGTCGCCACCGCTGCGCCCACCGCTGCGCCGACGATTCCCCAGGTGGGAGTCAGGATCCAAGAGAAGGCAACCGCGAGCAACGCTGCAACAATCGTGACGGACAGCACCGTACGTTGCTTCCCCGACATCGCTAGCAGATGTTCGCATGGGCCAATGGCGACGAATGCCAGCTGCGCCAAACACAGCACCATCAAAGCGGCATGGCCGCCCGCGTAGAACTCGCCAAACAGTAGTCCCAGCAGAGGACCCGCGGCGACACAAACAATCAACGTAATAAGGAAGGTCGGCAGCGTCGCCAGGTTGGCCGAACTTCGGACCATGTCTTCCAGGCCGCGTCGATCGTTCGCAGCATGCAACTCGGCAATACGTCCTTGAATGGCGCTAGCCACGGCGTTTTGTGGCAACCCCAAGAAACCCCACACTCGGTAAGCGGCGCCGTAAAGCGCCACTTCTTCTACCTGGCAATAGCAGGCGACGAACAGCAAAGTGATGTCGGTCATCAATTGGAACAGTACATTTGACCCGAGCAGCGGGACGGCAAAGTCGAAAATACGGGCCGTCGGGACCGGAGTGGGAACTTGATCGTGTGACGCTTCGGCCGGCATCGCCCGGACTAGTGCGAACAGCGACCAAGCCGCCGCCAACACGTTGACGCTTGCCGCGGCCGCCAGCATGGCGGTGAGCGACGTGACATCGACGCAATACAACACCCCAATGGTTGCCAATAAAGCCATGCGAGGTAGCGTGATTTCCGCGACGGCTCCCGCGCCGATTCTGCCGAATGCCCGTAGCGACGAAGTGAATAGCAGCACGGCACCGGCAGCGCCCAGCCAAATGGCGATCAAAGTAGCATTGACAATGCCGGTCGGCCAAGCGGAAAGAAAGTGCTCGGCAGCAGGATGCAGCGCGACCAGCAGCAGTGCCAACGCCATCACACCACCAAGGCCAATCATTACGCATCGCGTGGTTACGTGCCGTGCGGCTGCGGAGTCTCCGCCGCCCAAGAACGATCCGGCAAAACGCAAAACGGCGTTGCCCATTCCCAGCGGACCAAGAATACTGCCGAGCATGACGCAGGTGTAAGCCAAGACGTAACCACCAAAGTCGGCTTCGGACAACGCTGCGCGTTAACAGCATGGTCGTCAGCAGCGCAGCGACCGCTCCGCTTGCCTTAGCAAGCAGAGCGTAAACGCTGTTCAATTTATAATTTGCCGACGACACAAGAAACACGAGCTAATGGAGATGAAACGGGCGAGTGGCCTCGATGGCCTCTTCGGAACTAGTAGGCACCCTCGCGAAGCAGCACGGTGCGAATCGTGCGGCCGAGAATGTAGATATCCAGCCAGGGCGACCAATTGCGGACGTAATATTCGTCGAGTGCCGGCTTGGCTTCGTAATCGAGATCGTTCCGGCCAGAAACCTGCCACACGCCGGTGATACCGGGCGCACCAACGCGTAGTGACCGTAAACGTTGTCCGCGCCGTATACATTGAATTCGCTCAGTGGCAGCGGCCGAGGCCCCACGAGACTCATTTCCCCGCACAAAACGTTCCACAGTTGTGGTAGTTCGTCGAGGCTCGACTTGCGGAGGAAGGTTCCCACGCCGGCAATCACCCGCGGATCGTTCCGCAGTTTCTGTACTCGTAGCCACTCTTCGCGAAGCGCTGGATTCGAAGCCAATGATTCGGACAGCAGCGCCTCGGCGTTGGGCACCATCGTGCGAAACTTCCATGCCGTGAACGTCTTGCCACCGCGTCCGATGCGCCGCTGTCCGTAGAAAATCGGGCCATCGGGCGAGCGAAATCGCACAAGGAGCGCAAGCACCGCGACCAGCGGCGCTACGATCGGGGCAAACGCCAACACCAAGGCGATATCCATGGTGCGCTTCACGGAGGTTGTCCACCTCTGGGCGATTTGGTCGGGGCGATAGAGTGCGTGGCAGCCTCCTAATTCGCGCGAGTCGCTCCAGACACTTGTTGCCGGGTCCGGCGATTCGATAATCACATGCGGAATACCCGAGGCATAGCTTAGCCAGTCGTGGCGGGTTGGATGATTGGGATCGTCGGAATGGGCAATGACGACCCAATTGATCCGCAGTCGCTCGGCAAGGGCCGGCAGTTCTTCGGCAAGGCCAATGCGAAGATTCCGACTGTCGTGATTCGCCTGTGCGTTGGGATCGCTCTCGCGCCACATTTCGTCGGCGGTGTCGACGATACCGAGGGGGCGAATTCCGCGACTCGTTTCCTTCACCAGAGCGTCGTAGACGCGGCGGCCGGCCGCGCCTGCACCCAAGACGAGCGCAGGCTCACCCCACCAATGAGCCTGGGTTAACCACGATCGAATCGCTGTTCGTCCAAGCGGCAAGAGCAAAAGCAGCAGAGCCCAGGAGAGGACTGCGAATCCACTGGCTGCGGGGATGGACGGCGATTGGGCTACAAACGCAGCCAATAACGCCGTCATCAGGCCGGTCGTGCCAATCCACAGGCGGCGTAGCTCGGTCACTGGATCAATACCAATACCAGGGTACGTGCCGGCCAACCACAGCGACACCACCAAAGACGGTAGCACCACCGCGAGTCGCAGCCCATGCAACGCTGGCGTGGCAATCAACCCAGTGAGGCTTGCCGATGTAAACAACACGGCTGCACCAATTACTAGATCGGTAAACGCCAGCGGCGCGGTGTTCACGAACTGGCGACGAAACTCCACCCGGAACGGGCGCAGCTCGGCGCGTTCGCTATGCGAATACTGGTGGTCCTGCTGTTCGTTCCCGAGCTGGGGAGCTTGATGGGAGGCGATGGCGTGTGGGGCGACGTGGGTGACGGCTGCCGCCGCAGTCTCGCAGTCGGCTACTATAGCAGCCGATGCGGAGTTGTCAGAATCCATTGTTGTGGCTTTCGTCTTACCTTTGCGGTTGTCATTGCATTGAGACTGGTGCCGCTCGGCACAGCGAGCTGTCGAAGAACTTGCGACAATCGGTCCTACGAGCGTCGCCCAGCTACTAACTTACGGCTGTAGTCTCTTGTCGTTTCCATCAACTCCGCGCCTGCCTCAAACTTCAACGGGCTCGCGAACGGCATCCACCGCTTGCCGACGCAGTTGCTTATCGCCGTTGCTTCGCGATGCGTACCCGTTCGCGTATTGCCCCAGGGAATGGGTCATACGGTTTTCAATATCGTTCACAACAACCCCCAGCAATCTGGCATCGAATCGCTTGAGCAGCTCGGCAGCTTGTTGTGCCGTAGGTGCCGCGTCGGACTTCATTTCCAGCACCAACACAACCCCATCGGCATGTTGCGCGCACCGATACAGCATCGCTCACGGCCAACACCGAAGGCGTGTCGATCAAAATGTAGTCGTATTGATCGCGTAGCGATGCAAGCAGATTTTCGAACCTTGGCATCGCCAGCAGTTCAGCTGGATGCGAGGGCAAGCTGCCACTGGGGAGCAAGTCGAGATTTTCTACACCGGTGCTAACGATCACATCCGGAGATTCTGCCCGCTCGTCAAGCAATTCACTTAACCCGGCGGTCGCCGCTACACCGAATAGATTGTGTTGCTCGGCGCGACGCATGTCGGCATCGACCACCAACACACGTTTTCCTGTGGAGGCGATTGCCACAGCCACGTTCGCCAGGACCACGCTTGTTCCCTCACCGATTGTGGGGCTGGTGAATTGGATCACGCGTGAGCCGCCGTGCCCTACTCCGGAATGCATCAGCGAAGTGCGAATGATCCGGATGGTCTGCGCGTCCAGCGAATTGGGGGCAACGGCTGAGAACAACTTGGCGCTTAGCGGCGAACCCTGACTGGGGCTAGTTGCCGCGAACTTCGACATCACGCCAAGGATGGGGGTATCGAGTCGCTCGGCGACTTCCGCTGGCGATTCAAAGGTCTTGTCCGTCATCTCGCGATACAAGGCGCCCCCCACGCCGCCACATAGCCCGAGCGCCAGCGCCAGGCTACCGAGTTGCAACAGCCGGGGCCATGCCACCTCGGCCAACGATACTGGAGCGATGATTTCGGTCAGGAAGCCGCTGTTCTGCGTGGTCATGCCAAGCTCTGGCATCCGTGATGCGAGCGCGGCGAGCGACGCTTGCTTGGCCTCAAGATCAACCCGCAACACCCGGTCCTGCAACTCGTACTTGTTGGCTTCGCGGGCTTGCGTGCTCACGCGCTCGATCTGCGTGTCGAGCGACTCGAGCTGCCGCTCTTTGTGCCGGAGGTCGTTTTCGAGCAGTTTCTTGTAGCTATTCACTACGGTCGACGGAGCAATGTCGCGAACTCGAAACTGCTCCTCTTTCACCTCCTGGTGGATCACACGCTCAAGTTGTTTGATGGAATCGGCCAACGCCTTTCCACGGGGATGCTCCGATCCGAACTTGGCATTGAGCTCATCGGCTTCCAATTGCAGGCTCACTAGTTTGCCGAACTCGACGTTTGCCATCTCCGTGCGGGCGGGCTGGTCGGCTTGGAAAGCCTCACTAATGCTGTCGCCCCGTTCGACATCTACCAATAAGGCCAGTCTTTCAACATGTTGCTCGTCCACCAGGGATAGACGATCCGCGTCGGTGAAGTCCTTGGCGTCCGGGCCGTCGAGCGAGCTGACCAGCAGGTCGAGGCGAGACCCAACTGAATCGCGCTGCTGTTCGATGAGACTGCGTGCTTCGGTGAGTTCCACAAGCTGGTTCTCGTATACGTCCAAAGCTTCCGACCTCGATAGGATCACCGGCGTGCCGGCAATGAAGTCGGCGTACTTCTGTTGCGTTTCTTGTAGCTCCACGGCCAGTTGCTCACGCTCTTTCTCGTACAGTGCGAAGACATTGGAGCCTACGTTGCAAAAGGTTTCGTCGAGGAACTTCTGATACGCGTCAACCACGGTGGCGAGAATTAGTTGCGTCTCTTCTTCGTCGGTATGGCGGAACTCGGCATGAAGCACTTGGGCGCCGGCAGCCTGCCCCTTGCCGCCACGGCCGATGTCGAGGTGCTCGACGATGTAGTCGGAAACCGTTGTCTCACGATCTAGGTGCCGCTGCACGCCAGGCAGTTGATCGAGTTCACCTGCCTTAATGGCGTCGGCCACAACGCGGCGGCTCCCCAGTAAACGAATGTGCGTAGCCAGGACGTCTTCCGCTACATCCGAGCGGCCATCGCTCGGAATTGGGTCGGTAACGGCCGTCATCGCCGGATCTTTACGCATGACCAAAATTTCTACGGTACTTTCGTACACGCGTGGCGCAACGAGCCAGTAGAGGGCCGCGAGCACACCCGCGATGATGCACCCCAACAATACGATGGGCCAGCGCTTCAAGAGCGTACGAGGAATGTCGAGGGACGCGGCGGGGGAAACGAGCGAGGGTGTGGCGGAACGCACTGCAATCCACTCCTGAAATCGGGTTACCGGTAGCGATGACCGGGGAGGCGGGAGGGGCATGGCGTCGCAACCATTTGGCGAGCCTATACCTGGTTCAAGGGCGAGCAGGGATACCCCCCTTTAAAAACCAATCATAGTTACCCGAAAACCTCTCACAAGAGCTGCGCAGGAAAAAAAGGCCTTTTCCGTCCCATATGTAAACTGCCATGAACACCGACAAAATATGGTGCGTGCGCACCCGTTTCGGAACGCCCGGCCCACGATAAGGCGGCAGGACCAAGAGTAGCGGATCGGCAGGTAGGGCCGCCCTGTATCGCCTGATTTACAGTTGCGGCGGGAAGGCGCTGGGCCAGTTCTTGGCAAGCGCTGGCACTCCGTCTTATGATTCCACGGCATTGACGGCCTCAGCCGAGGCCTCGCGATCGAAGAAGGTCAAGCCGAAGAGCACCAAGATGGCGGCAGCCATGCCGGCTGGCACCAGCCAGAATCGCTTCCACTGTTGCATGGTTTCTGAGAGCAGCTGTTGATCGATGCCCTCGGGTAGCTCGGCAGTAAACATTTGACCCAACTGCTGGGCAAACGTCGGTCCAGCTGCACCGGTTAGCTCGCCGACGGCATTGCTCAACTCAGCCCCGGCTGCCTTGATAGAATCGCTATCGCTTGCCGCAATGGCCGCTTCGGCATTGGCGATGGCTTGTTGTACGGCGTCGGTGGGCGCATCGGCTTCGGCGCTCGTGATGAGCGTTTGCGCCCGTGCGACCTGCGTATCCAAATCGAGCGCGGAGTAACTGGTCATCGTCGAACCGAACAGTGCTCCCGCAATCATGTAGCCGAAATACATTCCCACGCCTTGGGTGAAGAATACCAACATGCCTTGGGCCTGGCCACGAATGTCCTTGCCAGCTTTCTGATCGGTGTACATGAAGCCGGTCACGAAGAAGAAGTCGTAACAGACGCCATGCAGTAACACGGCGAGCAGGATCATCCACCGAACTTGATCCGGCGCAGCGAACGCAAAGAGCAAATAACGGGCAACCCATGCGGCCATGCCGACAAGGATCATCCACTTCACGCCAAGGCGACGAAAGAAGAATGGGATGAGCAACATAAAGAAGATCTCGCTCATCTGGCCGAGTGTCATGGTGGAAGCGGCCGCCTGGTACCCAACTTGGCCAAGCAGGTTGGAAGTGAACCCATAGTAGTACGCTAGTGGAATGCAGATGAGCGTCGAGCAAAGGATGAACACGAAGAAAGGTGGATTGGCGAGCAGTTGCATGGCATCCAGCATGAATACCGTGCGGAGGTCGGCTGGCTTACCTTTAGCGGGAGGTGGTGTGTGCGGTAGCGTGAAGCTGTAGATGCCCATCACAATCGAGGCAATTCCTGCCAGCCACAAAATGTTTGGCGTAGCCGACCACGCCGAGAACCCAACCACCAGTCCAGCGACAATCCACCCGATGGTTCCCCACACACGAATCTTGGGGAAATCGTTTTGATCGGGGATATTTGAGAAGGCAATGGTGTTGCTCAAGCCGAGCGTTGGCATGTAGCACAGGAGATGCCCCAGAAACAACCAATAAAGCATGCTGCTATTGCGCTCGACCACATAATTAGGGGCAGCGAACATGAACAAGCCGCCAATGAGAAATAGCACGCCCATCACGCGTTCGGAGGGGAAGAATCGATCGGCAATGAGCCCCAAGAACAAGGGAGCAATGATGGCTGCCAGCGGCGCGGTGCTGTAGGCGGCGCCGATAAAGTCTCCCAAACCATTCGCACCCAGGCAGAGTCCCAGCGTTGCAAACCAGGCACCCCACACAAAGAACTGGAGGAACATCATCACTTGCAGGCGAGATTGTACGCTAGTCATTGAACGTCGGCTCCAGGCGGGAAAAGGTAGCTTAAGGTACGGGCGACCAGGTCAGGCGTCTTTAGGGGGGCGGTAGTACACCGCCATGGCGACCAATGGAACCAGCGGTGCTAAGAATAGCAGCAACTCGGTGGGTGACGTCACCGCTCCCCCCGCATGCATGGCGTGCCACACCAGGTAGGCCAGGTACGCCACGTAGTACAATACCATCACGACCCCCTCGACGCGAGTGATTCCAAGCCCCGTGAAGAACACCGGCAACGCCGCCAGCGACAGCACAATGAGCACGGGAATATCGAACGCCAAGGATTGCGGGTCGACGTCGATGCCTGCCGGTGCCACTACGGCTGATATGCCGAGCACGAGGAGAATGTTCAGGATGTTGCTCCCGACCACGTTGCCGACGGCTAGGTCGCGCTGTCCACGCAAGCTTGCCATGAGCGATGTTACCAGTTCCGGCAATGAGGTACCGATGGCAACGACCGTAAGCCCGATCACGAGTTCGCTCACTCCAAAACCTACGGCCAACTTGACACAGGCGTCGACCAGCAGGTCGGCCCCCAGGACTAATAGCACGAGTCCAATGACGAGCTTGACGACGTCGAGTGCCAGCAACTGCCAAGTGCTGGTCTTGGGGTCGTAAGTGATTTCATTCTCCGCAATCTGCGCTTCGGCAGCTGCGATCGCCGACTCGCGGCGGCCCTGTCGGACAGTGAATACCAGATACGCAATGAGCGATACAAATAGAAACACGCCTTCTCCACGGCCTAACTCGCCGTCGCGCCCAAACAGCCACAGGGCACACGCCGCCGTGACCATCACCGGTATGTCTAGCCGAAAAAGTCGCAAGCTAACGGCGAGCGGTGCCGCCAGGGCCGAGCAGCCAAGGATCAACAGCAAGTTAGAAATGTTGCTGCCCACGGCGTTCCCTACCGCGAGGCCGGTCTTGCCTTCGTAGCACGACATCACGGATACAGCGAGTTCCGGAGCGCTAGTGCCAAACGCAACGACCGTCAGCCCGATGATCAGTGGCGAAATGCGAGCCGCGGCAGCCAGGTTCGATGCGCCGCGCACCAGCAACTCGCCACCAGCGATCAATGCCAGGAAGCCACCCAGAATACCGAACAAGATTTCCAAGAAAGTGGTTGCCCCGGGTTGAGTACAAGCTGCGCATCGGCGTTCTCAAGCGGCGACGCTCTTGCCCAGTGTTGCGGCAACAAAGGGCGGAACGCTTCCTTTCATGCAGCACCAGCTGCTACGTCGCCCGCTCACGCCAATCGGCAAGTGTAGCCCACAACAACCCGCATCGGCGAGGGTCGCCGCCGATAGCGAAGATAGATCGAGCGAAATGGTTCGGGCGAAACGATCATCGGGCGAACGGCGGAGCTTCGTGGAGTGCGCCGCGTTGACTGCGCCGCCGACGCAGGTCACTCGGATGGTTGGTCGCTCGTTAGTCCCACCTCAGCGGGCGACGGAAACGAACTCTGCTGGGCGTACTCCGCAATCGAGCGGTCTTCTCGAGCCGCCGCCAAACTCGGCAGTAAACTGCCGGGGCGCGGTACATCTGACACCCCACCTGGAGGATAGCGATGCCACCAAAGAGTACGAGGGTGCTACGCGATACCTTGGGCTTCATGACTATCCAATCGCCAATCGCATGAAAGAGAAGAAAAGAGCCTGCCCCCCTCCCGGCGACCTACCGCTGAGTGGCTGCGCGTTCCTGTGCCATCATCTCCACCACCTCGTCCGTGGTGAGCTCGGGCTCGGGTGGGCCGAGCATCCGCTGTAAAAACCCGGGCGGCTTGGCAGCAATTTGCGGTGCCGCGGCGGCGTCGGGTTTAGTGCTGCCAGGCAGCGCGAATTTCATCCGCTCGATGGTGCCATTCCAGGCGGTTCGCGTCCGTTGCATGGCGTTGTTGGCAGTAAGTCGAGTTCTCGCAATCGGAGCCGCAAACCACCCTTCTTCGCCACTCTCGGGTGAACCCCAAGGGGGACTGAACTCGAACTTGGGCATCTTTATCTCGGGCCAAGTAACGTTTCCCAGTGGCGACGTCACCATCCAACCCTCGTCGTCGCCCGGCTCGGTGGCCGGTGGCGCGGTCAATGTTTCGCTAAGCAGTGGATCCGCCGGCGCGGTCCCCTGCTCTGCCACCGTGTCGTCGGCACCAAGG
This sequence comes from Lacipirellulaceae bacterium, assembly GCA_963753855.1. GTDB lineage: Bacteria > Planctomycetota > Planctomycetia > Pirellulales > Lacipirellulaceae > Aeoliella. Next base: position 412,776 of record CAVWDV010000002.1, read on the forward strand.
CCAAAGAAGTCGCGCCAGCCCCCCTCAGCGGCCAGCGCCATCTGGCGAAGCGACCAACACAAGAGTTGCGATCACCAACCGCAGCCAGGGCTGGATTGCCGACGCGCCGGACGTGTTACCAATTCGGGTGTGCGAAAGTTCGATCATCGCTCGAAACCTGTGAAAGCTGGGAGGGGGAAATCACATCCAAAATTCGGGGCGAAGTGTCGCAAGCCGTTCCGATTTCGTCCACCCCAGTTGGTTGCACCCTTCGTGGAAATCGCCCAGACAACTTGGGGGCCATGGGGCAAGCAGGGGGAACAGCGAGCGCCGAATTGGGGACGAACGATTCCATGGATTCGGCCCAATTGATCCAGGATCTCTTGCTCTCCACTCCCAATGGCAGTCGCGACCGCCATGAACATGAGGTGAAAGGCAGCGAATTGGACGGGAACCAGTGAGTTTCGCTTGTGCCGCACCGCGCCTGAGCGTAATGTGGAAACGGCGCGACGCTACAGATAGTTCCGCCAATTTGCAGCAAGCTCACCAGCTTGCCTGACTTGCTTATTTTGCAGTTCTACGCCTGGGATACGGATGGCAGTGTACAAGTATGGTTTCATTGGCGCTGGCCGTATGGCGACGGCCCTGGCGGGCGGCCTGGTGGAGGTCGGCCTGGCCGAAGCCGGACAAGTGATAGCGAGCGACCCGAGCCCAGCAATCCGCGACAAGTTCGCCGCGGAAAACCCCAGCGTCGCCGTGACGGCCGATAACGCAGAGGTGGCTGCGGCGGCCAACACTATTATTCTGGCGGTCAAGCCACAGGTGATGGGGACCGTTCTCGAGGGGCTGACTGCTCTCGGCGGCGGCAACCCGCTCATCGTTTCCATTGCCGCGGGCGTAACGCTTGCCACGATCGAAAGTGGCCTGGGCGACGCAGCGCGAGTGGTCCGCGTGATGCCCAATACGCCGTGCCTGATTGGCCGCGGCGCGAGCGCCTACAGCGGTGGCGAACGGGCGACGGATGCGGACCTGCAGGTTGTGGACCAATTGCTCCGGTCGGTAGGCATTGCCTTCGAGGTGCCCGAGTATTTGCTCGACGCAGTGACCGGCCTCTCGGGGTCGGGCCCCGCCTTTGTGTATACTATGATAGAAGCCATGAGCGATGGCGGCGTCCTCGCGGGACTGCCGCGCGAGGTGGCCCACCGCTTGGCCGCCCAGACCGTAGCGGGCGCGGCAGACATGGTGCTCGAAACCGGGCGTCACCCCGCCGAGCTTCGCGAAGCGGTCACCAGCCCTGGTGGCACCACCATCGCCGGACTTGAAGCACTGGAGCAAGGCGGTATGCGGGCGGCGGTAATCGCTGCGGTGAAGGCGGCCGCGGAGCGGTCGCGCGAACTAGGACAGGCCTAGCTCGACCCAAGTCGAGCCGGTTCATTGGGACGTTTAACTCATCAGCATTGGAGTCTTGGGCGATGTCGATTCTCTGCCTTGTCGACGATAAGCAAATACCGCTGTACCGGGTGATGTGGGTGGCGGCCACGCCTCACTACTGCGGCGAGGAAGATTGCGTACGCGAAGGCTACTACGAAATTCGCTTGGAACAGGGCGAAAGCGTTTGGGCGAATCATCGGGAACGCGACGAGATGCTCGAAAAGCTCGAAGCCTGGCAAGGTGGCGAAGGCATCCCCGAAGATGACGAAGAATGGTGAGCGACGCCAGAGGCGGTGCGTGTTGCCTATCGACCTAGCCTCTCGACAATTGCCCCTAACTGACCGCTAAATCCTTTCTCACGGATGTAAACTATGTCCAGCGATGGCGAACAACTTGCTTGGCGCGAAACGTATTTCGTCTTGTTCTCGGGCAAAGACCGCCCCACACTCGCGCAGGTGGAAGCCGCCATTACCGACGCCAGCAGTCGCTTGACCGTTGACAACCTAGAAGCCAACGAAGATGGGTTATTCGTCTCGGCGGTGGTTCAGGCCCCCGAAGACAATGCGGCAATGGAAATCAGCTTTGAAGCGGGCGAAATGGTCATCGAGCAGTCGGCCGAACTCGCCAAGCAGCTGCAAAAGCAATTGGAGGGCGACCAGCTTGCCCAACTGCTACGGGCCGACGCCCGACTCGACGTCATGCACTTCGAGCACCTGGCCGAGGATGCCACCGACGATGGATTCGGGCTTGGTGGAGAGGAAGACGACGACCTGCTGACCGAGGCGCTCGACCCTGCCAGCCTCATTACCGTGGTCGAAGCGCTCGCGAACCTCACCGGTGGGCTGGCCTTCGATCCCGCCAGCGGCGACCTCATGGCTTAGCAAGTGACGGTGGCAAAATTTGCCGCAAGGGGCTGCTCCCTGCTGCTATCCACGCTTCCCCTGCCCACAGCCCTATTGGTATGCTCTGTATCGGCCCGTATCCCGTTACCACTTCCGACCTCTCCACCGTTTCGCAACATGCTCGCCAAAGATCTCAAACCAGGTACCGTTTTTAAGTACAACGACGCTCCGCACATCCTCGAAACGATGACCGTGCAATCCCCTTCTGCCCGCGGCGGCAATACGCTGTACAAGTTCCGGGCCCGCAATCTGGTCACCAAGCAGAAGGCCGATTTAAGCTGTAAGGGGACCGACCAATTGGAAGATGCGGACTTCCAGAAGCGCGAAGTTACGCTGATGTATACCGATGCCGATGCGGTGCACTTATTGGACTCCGCGGACTACAACCAGTACTCCATTCCCTCGGCGGATGTGGAGCACGAGATGCAATACGTCGCCGAGGGGCTGGAAGGATTGATGGCGCTCATCTACGACGGGGAGTGCGTTGGAATCCAAGTGCCAACAACCGTCGAACTCACCATTACGCTGACCGACCCCGGCGTGAAAGGCGATCGCGCCACCGGCCGTACCAAACCAGCCACCCTGGAAAGCGGCGCCCAGATTCAGGTGCCCGAGTACTTGAAACAAGGCGAGAAGATCAAGGTCGACACCCGGACGCATGAGTTCTTGGGCCGGGCGTGAGCTATACCGACCTTCCGTTGAAACCGGTATCGGCTGCGATAGCGCTCGCGGTTCTCATCGTTTTGGAGACGGTCTGGCCGTTCAAGCATCCGTTGGGCAACGCCTATGAGCGAGCGAAGCATGATGGACGCAATTTTGCCTGGGGCCTGATCAACCTCTTGGTGGGGGCACTTTTTGTGTCCACGCTCTTGGTAACGGTCGATGGATGGGCCGCCGCCAATCGTGTGGGAATTCTCAGGCAAGTGGCCCTGCCGCTACCGCTCAAGCTGCTCGGTGCCATGCTGCTGCTGGATCTGTGGATGTACGCCTGGCATCGCATCAACCATAGCGTACCGTTCTTGTGGCGATTTCATCGCATGCATCACAGCGATCGCGAGGTGGACACCTCGACGGGCGTCCGGTTTCACACGGGTGAGATACTCTTATCGGGTTTGGCGCGACTGGTTGTGGTGCCTCTCCTCGGAGTATCGATACCACAGCTGTTCGTGTACGAGGCGATCCTGCTACCGATTATCTTGCTCCATCACTCCAACATCCGGCTGCCGAGGTGGCTCGACTTCGCGCTGGCCCGGCTGATCGTGTCGCCCGCCTTGCATCGGGTGCACCATAGCCAGCGAAGGGAGGAAACCAACTCGAACTACGGTTCGATTTCACCCTGGTGGGATTGGATGTTCGGCACGATTAGGTTGCGCCACGATGTCGAGAACATCACTTTTGGCTTGGAGGACCTTCATTCCGCCAGGCCCGAGACCATGGTGGGCATGGCCACCACCCCGCTGGGAGCAGTGGAGTTCCAGCCGCGCGAAAGGCGTTGCGCTGAAGGCGACGCCGAAAACGAGTAGGCTTTGCCTGAAGCCACTCAAGCTTGGTCGTCACCCGTCATTGGCACAAATGATACCGGCGTGATCGCTTGTTCGTGGATCGAACCATCGGCCCGCTTTTCCACCAGCATCAGCCGTTGCCCGCTGGCAGGGCCGACGGGCATGGTCAAGCGGCCGCCCGGCGCGAGTTGGTCGATCAACGCTGGTGGAATCGCGAGCGGTGCTGCGGCACCAAGGATGAGATCGAATGGCATTTGCTCGGGCCAACCCCGCCGACCGTCGCCATGCCGCACCGTCACGTTGTTGTACCCAAGGCGCGCGAGCCGGTCGCGGGCGGCGGTGGCAAGCGGCTCGACGATCTCGATGCTGTAGACGTGATCGACTAACAGCGACAAGATGGCCGCCTGATAGCCGGAACCGGTGCCAATGTCCACGCCTTGGAATCTGTGCGCGGCTGGGCGACCTGTGTCATCTGGGCGACTACCAAAGGCTGCGAGATCGATTGATCGTACCCAATGGGAAGCGCCGGTTATCGTACGCGGCGCTGCAAAACGCAGGTGGCACGAATTGTTCGCGGGGAACTTGCCGCATGGCGGCCAGGACACGCTGGTCGCTAATTCCAAGTCGCCTGAGTTGATGGTCGAGCATGCTGCAGCATAACAAAACAGGTCGCTAGCCACGGGGGCTAGCGACCTGTGATGTAGATTTTGTTTTCTGGATCCAACTTAGACAGTTACGCTGGGCGTCTCGGCTGGATCGTGAATGGTGTCGGCTTCGTGGCGAATTTCGTGTACGTCCGACTCGCCAAGATGGTGGCGAATCCGGTCGACTGCGCCAGCAGCCAGCGCCCGCTCGAGTAGCAATTGCTTGCCAGTCTCGGTGTGAACACGAATGGTACGGAGATGCCCGCCGGTCTCGGGGCACGCAAAATGAACACGGTGGGGAGTGACTTGGTCGATTTCAACCTGCCCCTGGGCGATCTGGTAGGCAACTACCAAATCGACACGGCGATTGTTTTCTTCATCCTCCCATGCAGCTTGAACGGTTCCCATAATTGTCACTCCTCGTACATTGGTTGGATTGATGCAGGCGGGCAGTAAGCCGCCAAATTTTTACGCAGCCCCACATTATAGCGCTTGGGTTAGGAGCCAGCTAGTGGAATCGGCTAAAAAGGGAGGGTTGGATAAAGAAACCGGCCAAAGTTGAGCGACAAAATGGCCCAACCCTACCGATTTTGCGGAATAGCGGCCGCTGCGTAGCCTCGCCCCCCCACGTGGGCTATCGCTTCGTACCTTTCCTCTTCTTCGCAGCCTTCTTTTTGGCCGTCTTCTTCTTCGCCACCGACTTCGATCCGGCGGCAGCCTTCTTGGGCTTCTTCGCCCCGCCAAAGATCTTGTCCCAACCGTCAGAAAACTTTTTCGTCGATCCCACTCGCATAACGCTCATCGGTCAATGGCTCCTGGTTTGACTTGCCAGCTGTGGTGCCGACCGCGTGGCCGGCGAGAAAACGCACGAAGTCCCTCGAATCTAAAGAATGGAAGGCTCATCGGCAACCGCGACAACCGTTTCGCTCAATTTGAAAACGAACTGCCCGCAAATCGGAACCGCGACCAGCGGGTGGGGTTTTAGTTGCCAGGAAAGTGGTGCGGCAACTCACGTCGAAGGAGTGCGAACGATGTTGCGAGATTATGCTACTGGCTGGGCGCTGTTCGGTTGCTTTGTGCTTACCGCGGGAAGCGCGGCTCAGAACCCCATCGCCCGTATCATCAACGGCCAGCCTACGGGCGACTTCGCCGCAGTTGGCATTGTCGGCAGCACAACGGAGGGCGGTTTCTGTACGGGGACACTTGTCTCTGGGCTTCATGTCCTGACGGCTGGGCACTGTGCGCAGTTCATCGATGACGATGCGCCTGGCACGTTCGAGGTGGGCGGCGAGGTCTACGCGGTGGTGCGCGTTGACATTCACCCGGCATTCGATGCGATAACGCTTGAGAACGACATCGCGGTGCTCGAACTGGCCGAGCCAGTGCCCGACATCGAACCTGCGTTAATTTTTCGCGGCGAGCCGCTTGTCGGCGATGAATTAACGATTGTCGGCTTCGGCGTAGGCGGCACCGCTGCTGGCGGGGCTACCGGCACGTTTGGTACCAAGCAAGTCGGTATGACCTTCGTCGACGATGTCGACGACTTGTTCGTCTATTGGGACTTCGACGACCCGGCCGAGTCGAACACCGCGCCGGGCGACTCGGGCGGTCCCGGCTTCATCGAAGTTGCCAGCGAGATGTTTATTGCCACCATCACCAGCGGCGGCAGCAAGGCCGATGCCTCACTAGGCGACAGGGCATTTAACGCCCGCGTCGACATGTTTGCCGCGTGGATCGACGCCATCGTAGCGGTCGAAATCCCCGATAGCGAAACTCCTGGCGACGAGACACCAGATGACGAGACACCAGATGACGAGACACCGGACGATGAAACACCCGACGATGAGAATCCATCGGACGAATCGCCGGACGATGAGTCGTCGGACGACGAAGAGATGACCTGTGGTTCGGGCCCCATCCAGCAGGCCATGCGGCAGGTGCTTGCCGAGATATTGTCGTTCCTCGCGAGCGATTCGTTCGTGTCGTTCTTGCAAGACCTGGCGGAGGAGCTCCGGGGCGGGGAGGCAAGTTGACTAGGGTTACGCATATCGCTCGCTGCTCGAATCACGGCATGCACGCGACTTAACAGCTTGTCGTCGGATAGTTGAGGGTCGATAATATATGGAGAGGTAAGAACCGTGCTACTTTCTTAGGCGCAGCTCCCGATGACAGTTGCTATCGACTTGAGCGACGACGAGCTTGCCCAGATCAAGCAAGCCACGATTGCCAGTGATCCACGGCCGCGGTCACTGCTGCTGCCAGGGAGTTCTTGCGCATCAGTCAACTCAAGCAATTGAAGTCGGCGTCGGGGCAGGTAGATTTCCACCTCGACTGGCAAGGGTTGGAATCGCTCGAATTAGGGGAACTCCCTCAATAGGCCCGTGATATGCGCGACTGGGTATTCGTTGATACCTGTATCTGGGCCTAGTTCTTCACCAAGCCCGGCTCCGGCGAGAAGCGGGCGGTCGACCGCCTTATCGATCGCGACCGTATTGCGCTAGTCGTTCCGATTGTTAGCGAAGTGCTACTTGGATTTCGGCGCACCGAACAAGCCGATTGAATTGCTTCGAGACTGCGACTCTCGCACTATGTTGAGACTACGTGGGACGATTGGCATCCATGCTACGCAGCTTGGTCGCGAACTCGTCGCACGAGGTCATCGACTCCCTCTCACCGACTTGGTCGTCGCCACGATCGCACTACGACTGAATGCGACGATCTACACAATCGATCCTCACTTTGATGTGATTCAGGGGCTAAAACGATACCAGCCTGAATAGGCGAGTCAAACGGATGCAGCCGCTCCAGGCCGTAGAATCCGATGTTGAAATGCCGGGAGTAGACAACGCGGGGCATGAAGTGTGCTTGGTGGCGTCGGCGGTTGGCTGCGAGTGATAACGCTGCTTTCGGAACGTTAAGCGTGCAGCTTCTTGTACTTGAATCGCTTGGGCTCGTCCAAGTCTTCCCCCAACCGCTCGCGGCGTTCGCGTTCGTAGGTGTCGAAATTGCCTTCGCACCAGTGGACGTAGCCGTCGCCTTCAAAAGCCAGGATGTGCGTCGCCAGGCGGTCGAGGAACCAGCGGTCGTGGCTTACCACCACCGCGCAGCCGGCGAAGTTCGCTACCGCTTCTTCGAGCGCCCGCAGTGTATCGACGTCGAGGTCGTTGGTCGGTTCGTCCAAGAGCAGTACGTTCGACCCGCGGCGGAGCAGCTTCGCCAGGTGCACCCGGTTTCGCTCGCCGCCTGAGAGCACGCCGACCTTCTTCTGCTGGTCGGTCTTCTGGAAGTTGAATCGCGAAACGTAGGATCGGGCGTTCAGCTTGTGGCCCCCCATGTCGAGTAGCTCGTGCCCGCCGGAAATCTCTTCGTACACCGTGGCTCCGGCGTCGAGTGCGTCGCGCGACTGATCGACGTAGCCAAGTTCGACGGTGGGGCCGATGGTGAGCGAACCGCTGTCGGGTTCTTCCATTCCCATAAGCATTTTGAGCAGCGTGGTCTTGCCGGCGCCGTTGGGGCCGATGATGCCGACAATGCCGCCGGGCGGCAAGCGGAAGTTGACGTTATCGAGCAGCACGTTGTCGCCGTACGCCTTGGAGAGGTCGTGCGACTCGATCACCAAATCGCCTAGCCGGGGGCCAGGCGGGATGTGGATTTCGAGTTCTTTTTCCTTGGCGTCGAAGTCCTCGGAGGCCAGTTGCTCGTAGGCCGAGATGCGGGCCTTGCTCTTCGACTGGCGGGCCTTCGGCGCCATGCGGACCCACTCGAGTTCGCGCTTGAGTGTCCGCTGCCGGGCAGTCTCCTGCTTTTCCTCGACTTCCAGACGCTTGCGTTTCTGTTCGAGCCAACTCGTGTAGTTGCCTTCCCACGGGATGCCTTTGCCACGATCGAGTTCGAGGATCCAGCCGGCGACGTTATCCAGGAAGTATCGGTCGTGCGTCACGGCAACAATGGTGCCGGGGTAGTCGGCCAGGTGTCGCTCGAGCCACGCGATGCTTTCGGCATCGAGGTGGTTGGTTGGTTCGTCGAGCAGTAACAGGTCCGGTTTCTTGAGCAGCAACTGGCAGAGCGCCACTCGCCGCCGCTCACCACCTGAGAGTTTCGTAACTTCCGCGTCGCCAGGCGGCAAATTCATGGCGTTCATAGCAACGTCGATCTGCCGGTCGAGTTCCCAGGCGTTCACCGCATCGATGCGGTCTTGGAGCGCCGCCTGACGGTTCATCAGTTTTTCCATCGCATCGGGATCGTCGGCAACCTCCGCGTACTTGTCGCCGAGCCCTCGAACTCCGCGAGCATCGCGCGGGTCTCGGCGACCGCTTGTTCCACGTTGCCTTGGACGTCTTTCGTGACATCAAGGGCCGGCTCCTGCTCCAGCAGGCCGACGGTGAACCCGTCGGTCAGCCGGGCTTCGCCATCGAACTCCTGATCTTTGCCGGCCATGATTCGCAGCAGCGTGCTTTTGCCGGACCCATTGCGCCCGAGGACACCGATTTTCGCGCCAGGATAGAAGGCCAGGTAGACGTCGTCGAGTACGAGCCGTTGACCAATCTTCTTGGTCAAACCGGCCATTTGGTAGATGTATTTCTGAGACATTTCGGGGAGCGGCTGGAGGTCGGAGGCCAGTGGCCAATGGGAGTGGTAAGGCAAGCGGACACTGCGGGGAAGGAAGCGGGTTCCGACCCGATGGGGCGACACGCTGGGGGGCGAGTCGCGACCATGGTCACACAACGTCGGCGCGCTTTGCGATCGCTCGACTCCGCAATCCTACACGTATTCATGCCGTTTTGGCAGCGGCACCGCGCCTCCCTGCCAAGTGGCCTTGCGACTGGGTCGATTCCCCCAAGAGAACCCCGTAGAGAAAGCGTCCGACTAAAACCACCGCTAGCGGTTTGCTGCTTTCATGCCGTGGGGGGCTTGCGTCGGCAAGCAACAAGAAAATCGGCGATACGAAGGCAGTTTGCTTTCGCGTTGTTGTCGTCGCCTACGGTTCGCGCCGCGTGGGGCCGAATCCAGCGGCTCTAACGGATTCTGCTGGGTTCGGGGGAGCCCTCGCTCGCCGAGGCGAAGCGACTGCCCTAGAATGTTGCCATGGAATACCTATTTGAGAATCCGATTCCGACGCTCATGATCGGGGCCGTGCTGTTCACGTTCACTGCAGTAATGTATGCCACCACGCGCAGCACCGGTGCCTTCATCGCCGCCGTGTTGGTCGCCGTGATGACCCTCTCAGCCTTGGTGATGGAGCAAATCGTCTACACCGAGCGTGAGCTTGTTGAGGTCGCTATTACAGGTATTACTGACGCCGCCGAAGCGAACGACTTGCCACGCGTCCAGCAGTATCTCGCGCCAACAGCAACGCGTACGCGGGCAATGGCCGAGAAGCTGATGCCGGAACTCGACATTACGAAGGCCAACGTCATGGGCGAGGTGGAGATCACGCTCGATGACGAGAAGAACCCAAAGCATGCAACCGCCAAGTTTCGCGGCTTTTTTCATGCCAAGCACAAGAGCGGTTTTGCGGGTGGGAAACCGTTCCCCGTGACGGTGGAATTGGTCCGCGATCGACACCGCTGGATGATTGAGGACTTCCGCTCTAGCGACGATTTTGAGGCCCAAGCTGCCAAGCTGATGAAGTGAGCGGGAAGGCCCGCCACGGCAGCAGACCGCTCATTCGTAGCCAGCACGTGGCCAAGGGCCAGCGGGCCCGTGCTGCGGCCCGTGCGGAGGTCCGACCGGAGGGCGAAAGCCGTGCCCTGTCCCTGGGCCATAACCGTGGCCTGGACCGTATCCGGGCCCACCGTACCCATAGCGGGGACCACCCTGGCCGTAGGCGGGTCCGCTGTTGAAATACCCGCCACTTAAGTACGACTGCTGCCACGCATCGTGGAATCGCTCCCACTCCGCATCGAGGCCGCCCCGTCCATTGCCGTAGCTCTGCACCTGATAGTACGAATCGATGCTGCCGTCGGCACCGCGAATGTTGGTCCGCGTGCGACGGTAACCGCTGGTCACGAGCCGCGGATCGGGGAGTTCCTCTACAGGGGCGATTCGCGAATACTGGGCAACACGATCGCCCGTCGCTGGATCGTGCGAGTAGGTGCTGCGGTCGAAGACCCAACTCACCGGCTCGCAGCAATCCTGCCCGACAACCGAACTTGGGACAGCGCTAACCACAAAAGCTGCGTTGAGGAGACAGGCAAATCGATTGGCGACGTACGAGAAGTGCGGGGCAAGCATGGTGGGTCGCTGGGGCGAGAGGAGCAAGGCGGGAACCTACCTCCACCTTAATCACCGAGCCCGTCGGCCGAAAGAAAATCGGACGAATTTGCGCCCTTCCCGCGACGATTCTAACGATCGTAGCGCTCGTGCAGCGCCGATTCCGATCAGGCGCAACCCGTCGGGTCGTGGCGATCCTACTCGTCCTTGTCGACCTCTTGCTCGACGAGCACCTTATACACAATGTGATCTTCGGGATCGTAGCGGTACTCGTACCCCTCTTCGATTTCGGGCAGCGGCGTCTGCAGTGGCTTCCAAACCTTCTCCATGAATTCCTCGTGCGACTTCGGATAGCGGCCGTGCTCGGCATGCCAGAACTTGATCGCTTGCTCCACCGGGAGACTCTCGATGCGTTCTCTTGCACTACGATATCCGCCGGCGACGAGCGCCCAAGTAACCCGTGCCGGGCTTGGAGTTCACTGGTTTATCGGCAGCGACGCGCCGTGCAGGTGGATCGGCCACCGGGGCCGGGTGCGTCTGCTCCGTAGCGGGCTGATTAGCGGCCGGTGCCGATTCCAGTTTCGCCGATGGCTCGCAGCCCAAAGCGCACGGCACGGCTGCCAACAGCCAAACCCTCGCCCACGCCCGCTGGTGTGCAGTTGCCGCCCCAATGCTGCTGATGCTGCTGCTGGCAGACTTCAAACCTGAATGTCCCATGACTGCATCTCCGATAAATGACTGACCTGGGTGCGATCGACCGTGAGTGGCGTTAGCGTCATATGGCCCTGGAGGATGGCGTTCAGATCGGTTTCCTGCGGGAATTCCAACGGTGGGGTGCCCGCCGCCCAGTAGTAGCGTCGCCCCTTGGGATCGCGGCGCTCCTGGAACTCTGCCGGCCACCTTGCGACGCCCATGGGGACGATGTGCAATTCGGGCGGATCGTCACTCGATCGGGTAGTCGATGCGGTCGACATGTTGAGATTGTAGAGCTTCTGATTGGCGAACGCATCGCGATCGAGCAACTGCCGAATCACGCCAACGCTCAACGTGGCCGCGCGGTCGAAGCGGGCGTGGTCGTCGTATTCTAGCGACACCGCCACGCTGGGGATGCCATACAGGGCCCCTTCGGTGGCTGCGGCGACGGTGCCAGAGTAGAGCACGTTGATGCCCACGTTCAGCCCGCCATTGATGCCGCTAACCACCAGATCGGGTTCCCGCGGGCAAAACTTGGCGATTGCCAGTTTCACGCAGTCGGCCGGGCTTCCCTCAACAGCCCAACCCCGCCGGCGCTCGCCATCGTATGTCTCTTTGGCCATCAGTGGCGTCAGAAAGGTAATCGAGTGGCCGACTCCACTTTGCTCGGTGGCCGGGGCCACCACCACCACGTCGCCCAGTTTGCAGAGTTCCTGCTCCATGGCCGCCAATCCAGGAGCGTAGATGCCATCGTCGTTGGTCAGCAGGATCAGCATGATCGATCGGGAGTGGAGTGGTGAGCGTGCGTCCCAGTGTTGGGTAGCACCTTTACTATATTGCAGCCGCGTCGCCCGAAGCAACGGTGCGGATAGTCGTTAATCGCGGAGTCGCTACAATGTTGGGCTTTCCTCCGGGGCTCGCCCCCTGAGCCCCGTGTGACCTCTGACCCCCGAATCCCGCCCCTATGTCATCCCTCGCCAACGAGCGTGTTCTCGTTCTCGACTTCGGATCGCAACTCGCGCAACTCATTGCCAGGCGGGTGCGTGAGCAGCACGTGTACTGCGAGATCGTGCGCCACGACATTACTGCCGAGCGACTCAGGGAACTCGCACCACGGGGCATCATCCTATCGGGCGGCCCCAGCAGCGTTTACGACGCAGGCGCCCCCCAGTGCGACCCCGAAATGTTCGAGTTAGGCATTCCTGTGCTCGGTATTTGCTATGGCATGCAGCTCGCTTGCCAGGCGCTCGGGGGCGAGGTGCAGAACGTACCGAGCCGCGAATACGGGTGCGCCCACTTACAAGTGAACGACTCCAGCGACCTCTTCGCGGGGGTTCACCGCGAGACCGAAGTCTGGATGAGCCATGGCGATCAGGTGACCGCCATCGACGAGAGCTTTACGCCACTGGCCCACACCGAAACCTGCCCGTACGCGGCAGTCCGCCACAAGCAATTGCCCGTGTTTGGCCTGCAATTCCACCCCGAAGTGACGCACACCGTAGAAGGTAAGACACTGCTGGCCAACTTCGTGCGTAACGTCTGCGGATGCAGTGGCAGTTGGCGTTTGGGCGACTTCGCCGACGAGACAATTGCCCGGGTTCGCGCAAGTAGGCACCGATCGTGTGATTTGTGGACTATCGGGCGGGGTCGACTCATCGGTGGTAGCCGCCCTGCTGGCGCGGGCCATCGGGCCCCAATTGTCGTGCATCTTGGTCGATAACGGGCTGTTGCGAAAAGACGAAGAACGGGCCGTTGTCGAAGAGTTCACCACCCACTTCAAGACCGACCTTCGGGTTGTGAAGGCGGAAGACCGATTTCTCGATCAACTTGCCGGAATTGTTGATCCGCAGGAGAAGCGACGGCGCATCGGGCATGAGTTCATCGCCTGCTTCAAAGCTGAGGCCGATAAAGTCTCCGATGCCAAGTACCTAGCCCAAGGCACCTTGTACCCCGATGTCATTGAGAGTGGGGCGGCGCCCGACGGCCCTGCGGATACGATCAAGCTGCACCACAATGTGGGTGGATTGCCAGCCGAGCTCGGGTTTGAGCTTATCGAGCCGCTCCGCGATCTGTTCAAGGACGAAGTCCGGCAGTTGGGCCTGCAACTGGGCCTGCCTGAAGAAATCGTCTGGCGGCACCCGTTCCCTGGCCCGGGGCTGGCGGTCCGCTGCCTGGGCGAAGTGACCCGCGAAAAGCTCGAAATGCTGCGGGAGGCCGATGCAATTGTGGTTGGGGAGATCAAGGCCGAGGGGTTGTACCGCGCCACAAGCCAATCGTTCGCCGTTCTGCTGCCGGTGCAAAGCGTTGGCGTAATGGGCGACAGCCGTACCTACGATAACGCGATCTGTGTCCGCAGCGTGAACACGGACGACTTCATGACTGCCGACTGGAGCCACCTTCCGCATGAGCTACTAAGCCGCATGGCAACTCGAATCATAAACGAAGTAAAAGGGGTGAATCGCGTCGTTTACGACATCAGCAGCAAGCCTCCTGCGACCATCGAGTGGGAGTGACCATAAATGCCCCCTCCACAGGGGGCCTTCGGTGCATCCCTGAATTACCCCTACTTCCCATTCCCCCAGCTTCAGGGTGGGCTTTGTCGAGTGATTTCTTGCCGGATCGTCCCAATTCTGAAAAATATCATTGTGCCGGCTCGGTCGACCGTATAGATTGTACAGACACGAGTCGAGGGGGCTCGAAACAGCGGTAGGCGGCTTTCACCTTCTCTGACGCGAACCCCACCAAACAGCTTAGGTCAACATTTGCTGGAGTTGTTGTCGAAGTAGAACGGATTCCGCAGCGGGAGACGTGAACTCGACTGTAGGTTAGTGCGACGGCCCGAGGGACTAGGTTGTCCGCCGGCACTCGCGATTGAATTACCACACCTTTAGTCACATCTAGTCACATCGAGGCAGTAGCATAATGATTCGAACAACTTACTCGGCCCTCATGTCTGGCCTTGCTGGACTCGCGGTGGCCGTATCGACACTTCTCCCTGTCAGTCAGGCAGATGCAGGTGCGATCGCGTTTGCGAATATCAATGTCAAGGACTCGCAGTTCCGCGATAACACGAACGGCGTTGTTGGAGCGCAGTTGGTGCAAGGCACCGACATTCAGGTCAATTCGCTGAACATCACCACGACGAACGTCGCCTTCCACGACCTGCTTGGCGTGGATTTCGCCACAGACCCGATTTTCGGCTTGGCCAACGTTGGAATGGAAAGTGATGCCGACCAGGCCTGTGTTGGTGCCTGTCCCGGCGAGAACGACTTCACTCAGGGCAATCCGCTGGTCGATGCTCCCCGCGTACGTGGCGATTCGCTAGCGACTGGCCGAACGCCTACAACTGCCTCGGTGATCGATCTTACCTCGAATGGTACGGGCGGTGCCAACGAAGACTTCTTCGATAGCTCGACCGTCGCTGAAGCCATCCTGAATGGTACCAGTAACGGCAACGCATCCGGCACCATACAAGGCAATAGCACCGTTAGCGGAATTTTCATGGGCGCCGGCAATACCCGCGACATCATTTACACCGGCATCGCCGACTTCCTTGTGTATGCCGAACTGCATCCCGGCCCCGATACGCTCTCGGGTAATTCGCAGGCAAACGTGAACTTGAACCTGCGTATTACCAATAGCAACACGGGTGCTGTAATCATCAACACCAATGTGATTTCCGAGCAGGCTGGCACCGGTATTGTCGGCGGCATCGACTCGACGTTGCAAGCATCAACGCCATTCGCCATCCCCATCACTGTTCCACTGGGCGTGCCGCTGAACGTGTCGCTGACACAGCAATCGACCATTAGCGTTGACGTCACCAAGATCCCGGAGCCATCGAGCATTGCCCTGGCTGGATTCGTCATGACAATCGCATTGGGTTACATCGCTCGTCGTCGGGCCGCCTAGTTCCCCGTCGATTTATCCTATTAAGAAGAAGCCCGGCAGAGCATTCGAGCTTGGCCGGGCTTATTCTTTGCGCCGCTGGTTTTTGTTTTGGAAACTAGAACCATTCACCCCCAAACTCAAACAACGACGTGCAACCAATTTCGCAAGCGCTCCACCGATGGTCTTGAAGCTGGAAGTGCTGGGAATAGGTTGCGTTCAAAGACGCGTAGCTGCATAGAAAGCGAGGAGAGGTTGACAATCGCCAACCTCTCCTCGATAGGAATCAATCTACTTGATCACGTCACATGATTACAGCGACTGTCCCTCGTCAGCGACCAAACTCCGACGTGGCAGGCTAGCAAAACATTTCGAGATTGCGAAGTTCGTCGTGCTCCCGCAACTTATCAAGTGCTCGGTTAGCCAATTGGCGAACCCGCTCTTTCGAGATGCCCATGCGCTTGCCGAGATAGCTGAACGAAGTTTTCTTGCCATCCTCGTCAAACCCAAATCGGGCACGGATGATTTGCCGTTCGCGGTCGTCGAGATTCTCCATCATTTCCGATAGAACCTTACTTAAGGCACGCCAGCGATTCACGGCTCTACCCGGATGCTCAAACGATTCTTCCGCAACGCTCTCCAGCACGTCGCCGGGTGTTGCGGCAAATCGCTGCGAATCGCGACGGCCGTTCATTACCATGCGGTTCAGATCCCGGCGCACGGCGCATGTCGCGTAAGTGCTGAAGCGGTAGCCCCGATCGCAATCGAACTTTTCCACCGCCCGAACCAACGAGGTGAGACCAGAACTAAGCAAATCGTCAAACGAGTTCCTGGCATCGGCGAACTTACGGGCAATCGACATGACTAAACGTGTGTTTGCCCGTAGCAAGTAGTTTCGGAGTCGGTCGGCCCGCTCCAGATACTCTTCCGCTTCATCGACTTTCGCCCGCGCGGGGCGGTTGGGCGAAAGCGTGGCCCGAATTGCGGCAGCGTGGTACTTGCAGTAGTTCATCCGGAAGAACAAGTCGTGCTCTTCTTCGGGGCTGAGCAACGGAGTTTCGCAAAGTCTCCGCAAGTGTGGCGGGAGCCCCTGTCCTCCCTCCGAGCTAATCACGTCTTCGCCTGCTTCGACTTTTTGCACCAGCGGTTCGACGATCCGCTCTGATGCTTCACCAAAGTGCTCACTGGCGATGAACGAAACTTGCTTGTTGCGGAGTTGCTCGGCCCGTTGTTTCAAGTTCTTGGACCGGGTGTTCGGGCGTGCGGCAGATGACGGCGATTCTTGACGCTTAGTAGCTCGCATCGATAGCTCCCTTGGAGTAGGTCCTAGAAACGTTCAAAACGTTCAATTCATCAAATTGTACCCCCTGCGTGACCGCTTGCCAAGAACAAAAACGTTCAAAACGTTCAAAACGTCTAATGTGCCATCGCATGCGGCAAACCGAACCGCAAATGCTGCTCTGCTGCCGAGCACGGGACGACCGCGGGAGACCACTGCTTCGATAGCACCTAGTGACAGGAGTCTCTTCTAGCTAGATTACGTCCTTATTCTTATTTTTTCGCGTCTCGCAGGCACCTCATAGGTGCGACGCTTGCCCACCCTCCAACCGGTTCTTAGGCCCATGCTGACTTCCGTATCGCTCGATCAAATGGCCTCCGAAGCGCGCCAGGCCTTCACCCAGCGATTCGGCGTTGAGCCACAATGGGTGGTGGCGGCGCCGGGCAGGGTGAACCTGATTGGCGAGCACACCGATTACAATGATGGCTTTGTGATGCCCATGGCTATCGAGCGGTACGTAGTGATCGCCGGCGGCCAAGCAGAGGGTGCCGGCAACTTTCTCCGTGTTTTTAGCGACTTGATGAGCGAGGAGTGTGTTATTCAGGTGGGCGATCCCGCGGCAGCGGACGCCTTGCCCCAATGGGGCGTTTACGTTCGAGGGGTGCTCGAAGAGATGCTTGCGGCAGGTTATCCATGCGGGCCGTTACAAGCGGTTATTCACGCGAATGTGCCTCTCGGAGGGGGCTTGTCGAGCAGCGCTGCCCTAGAAGTCGCTACTGCGACCTTGGTTGAGGCGGCAACCGGTAAATCCATGGGGGGGCCCGAGAAAGCCAAGCTTTGCCAGCGGGCCGAGAACATCCATGTGGGCATGCCGTGCGGCATCATGGATCAGTTCAGCTCGGCAGTTTGCGAGGCGGACCGGCTCATGCAACTCGACTGTCGGACGCTCCAGACCAAGCAGGTGCCTTTTAGCAACCGCGACGTAACGGTGCTCATCATCAATACAAACGTACGTCGCGAGTTAGCCTTGAATGCCTACCCCATCCGGCGCGGGCAGTGCGAAACTGCCGCCAAGCAATTGGGGGTGACGGCCCTTAGAGACGCCACGCTGCCAATGCTTGACAAGTTGGCCGATCAACTAGAAGAGGTCGTCTACCGCCGCGCCCGGCATGTAATTTCGGAGAACAGGCGCGTCCAGGACATGGCGATGGCACTGGAGTCGAACAATTGGGTGCAAGCGGGCGAGTTGATGTACGCCAGCCACGATTCGCTCCGCGACGACTATGAAGTGAGCTGCGACGAACTGAATCTGGTGGTAGATACGGCCCACCAGATTGGCACCGGTGGTGGTGTGATCGGCTCCCGATTGACCGGGGCAGGCTTTGGCGGCTGCACCGTAACACTGGTTGAATCCGACGCGGTGGACGACGTCGCCCAGCGCATCGGCCAAACCTATCAGACAACCTTGAATATCGAGCCCACGTTGTTCACAACGCGACCGGGCCCTGGTGCCCATGTCATCAGCGGCTGACATGGGCGGCGGAGCTGTTATCGGTGGCTAGACGGTTGCGGGTGGGCCTGCTGCTCTCGGTTACAAGTTTCTCATGATCTTCATCTTCTAAGCGCAGGATAAAGGTTACAATCGGACCCGACGATTGGTCCGTTCATCCAGGAGAGAATTCATGTGTCATTCGCGTTGGGCTGCACTCGCGGTAATTTGTGCACTCGGTGGTGGTTCGTCGCTTGTGGCGCATCCGGGCCATGAGGAAACGTCGGACGGCGCCACGCCAACCAGTAGCACGGCCGCGCAACGGTCGCCAGCTATCGCGTTGCCCGACATCGATGGCCCCAAGCCATGGTCCGATAAGCCGGTGCTGAACGACCCGCGGCGGTTTCAAATCGCCATTATGACGGACCGAACTGGCGGACATCGTCCCGGCGTATGGATGGATGCCGTTCGTAAGCTCAACATGCTCCGCCCTGAGTTTGTGGTATCGGTTGGCGACTTGATCGAAGGGTACACGGAAAACCGCCAGGAAGTCGAACAGCAATGGACCGAGTTTCTTGGCTTCATCGACCAGATGCAAATGCGATTTTTCTTTGTTGCCGGCAATCACGACCTGACCAACTCTATGATGCATCGCGTGTGGCGCGAGCACTTTGGGCCCGAATGGTACTCGTTCGACTATAAGCATGTTCACTTCGTATGCCTTTGTAGCGAAGATCCAGTGGAGCACATTAGCGAGGAGCAACTGGACTGGATCCGCGACGACTTGGGAAAAAATGCCGACGCACGCTGGACCTTGGTATTCTTACACAAGCCGCTTTGGACCTACGCCGAACGCGACCTGGCAGCCGGCAACGCCGATCGCACGAACTGGAAAAAGGTCGAGCAACTGCTCGTCGACCGGCCGCACACGGTGTTTGCCGGCCACGTTCATCATTACGTGCAGTACCAGCGAAACAATCAGCAGTACTATTCCCTCGCGACCACGGGGGGCGGATCGCAACTGCGTGGCAATGCGTACGGCGAGTTCGACCACATTACGTGGCTTACGATGGAGTCGGACGGACCGCACGTTGCCAACATTCGCTTGGATGGCATTCTTACGCCCGGTGTGGTCACTGAGCAAAGCATCCAGCGTTTCAATAAGTTCCTGGCCGGCACCAGCGTAGAAATTGCGCCTATCCTGATTGAAGGCGACATGACGGATGTCTTTTCTGAGGGAGAGATTGTGCTAAGACTGCGGAACGACTTCGACGAACCCGTGACGATGCAAGGAGAGATTGATGGCATGCCGCTGCGTGGCATTACCGTCGACTCTGCGAAACTCACCGGCGAAGTGGGACCTGGCAAATCGGTCGAGCATCGCATCCATGTAGAATTTACCGAGCCGGTGCCGTTTGCCACGCTCACGCGCACTACCTTTACCGCAACGCTGCGCTCGCTGGGCGACGACCCGCTTTCAGCCGAAGTGGTGGTTCCTGTGGTGATCGATCGCCGATTCTCCTTGCCGCAACTTGCCTCGCTGCCCCCGATCGACGGCGTGGTCGACGAGTGGCCAAGCGATCGCACCAACGCGACGAGCGACCAGCCGCTCGTGCTTGGCAACCTACAGGGCTGGCAGGGAATGGGCGACGCCTCGGCCCAGTTCTACGCCCGGCAGGTGGGCAATCGCGTGTACGTTGCGGCACGGGTGACCGACGACCGCGTGATGGCGGGCGACCGAATCGAACTGCTAATTGATCCGCGTGGCATCAAGGCTCGCAGCCGCGACCCGCAGTATCGTCGCACGGGCCTGACAGTTAGCACGACCGCCCCTGGCAAAGAGGGCGCGACACGAACCACCGCCAAGCGTCTCCGCAACAATCGCGACTACAGCGATGTCCAATCCGCGGCCAAGCGGACCGATGCTGGCTACGATGTCGAGTTTTCCATTCCGTTGAACCTGGTCAAGGAAGTGCAAGGCAAGAAGTGGGAGAGCGTCCAAGGTACGGTCGTGCTGCACGACGTCGACGAGCAAGACGAAGAACCGTCGCAAGTCGTATGGCGTGGCACGCAGAGATTGCGTGACGTAAACACCGGTTTTGGGCACTTCGTGCGGGAGGAGTAATCGGCCCAGGAGAGGGAATCGGACGCCTTACTCATCCGTCACGCAACCCTCGCTGGCGCTTTTTACGTTCTTGATGTACTTGTACAGCGTGCCGCGGGTTGCCTTGTACGGCGGCGCGACCCACTCGACGCTGCGTTTTGCTAGCTCGTCGTCGCTCACGTCGACCGTAATCCTGTTTTGCTCGGCATCTACCGTGATCCGATCGCCGTTTTTCACCAGCGCAATAGGGCCGCCGGCTTGAGCTTCCGGAGTGACGTGGCCCACGATGAAACCATGCGAGCCGCCGCTAAATCGGCCATCGGTGATGAGGGCGACATCTTTACCAAGTCCTGCGCCCATGATGGCGCTAGTAGGCGTGAGCATCTCGGGCATGCCGGGGCCGCCCTGTGGGCCTTCGTAGCGGATGATCACGACGTCGCCCTTGTTGATTTTCTTGTCTTCCAGGGCGTGCAGCATGTCCTCTTCGCTATCGAAGCAATTGGCAATGCCCGTGAACACCAGCCCTTCTTTGCCGGTAATCTTAGCCACCGCCCCGTCCGGGCAGAAGTTCCCTCGCATGATGCGAATGTGACCTGTTCGCTTGATCGGATTGTCGAACGGGCGGACAACTTCCTGCCCCTCTTTGAGCCCTGGCAACTCGGCCAGATTCTCAGCCACCGTCTTACCGGTCACCGTCATGCAGGTTCCGTCGAGCAGACCGTGTTCCATGAGCAGCTTCATCACCGCTGGCGTGCCGCCCACCTGGTGCAGTTCCTCCTGCACGAACCGCCCGGACGGCTTGAGGTCGGCTAGCAGCGGTACGCGGTCGCTGGCCCGCTGGAAATCGTCGATCGTGAGGTCGACTTCTACCGAGCGTGCCATGGCGAGCAAATGCAGCACGGCGTTGGTCGACCCGCCGACGGCCATAATCAGGTTCATGGCGTTCTCGAACGCGGCACGCGTCATGATGTCGCGTGGCTTAATGTCGCGCTCAAGCAGATTCAATAGGGCCTTGCCGGCGGCTAGGCATTCTCCCAGCTTGTCGGGGTCTTCGGCGGGAATGCTCGACGAGTAGGGTAGGCTCATGCCCATCGCTTCGATGGCGCTGGCCATGGTGTTGGCGGTGTACATGCCGCCGCAGGCGCCTGCACCGGGGCAGCTGTGGCGAACGATCTCCTGCCGCTCTTCCTCGCTAATGGTGCCGGCTAGGTACTCGCCATAACACTGGAAGGCGGAGACAATATCGCGCTTTTGGACTTCGCCACCAAAGTGCGTGTGCCCCGGCTTGATAGTTCCCCCGTAAATCATCAAGGCGGGCCGGTTAAGGCGGCCCATTGCGATCAGGCAGCCCGGCATGTTCTTGTCGCAACCCGGCAGCGTGACGAGGCCATCGTACCACTGAGCACCCATCACCGTTTCGATGGAGTCGGCAATCAAATCGCGCGATTGCAGCGAGAAACTCATGCCGCGAGTGCCCATCGAAATACCGTCGGAGACGCCAATGGTATTAAACCGCATTCCGACCAATCCGGCCGCCAACACGCCTTCTTTCACCTTGGCGGCCAAGTCGAGCAAATGCATATTGCAAGGGTTGCCTTCGTACCACACGCTGGCAATGCCAACTTGGGCCTTTTGGAGATCGTCGTCCGAAAGACCTGTGGCGTGCAACATCGCCTGGCTACCACCTTGGTTCTTAGGCTGCGTGATATGGCTGGAGTATTTGTTGAGCATTGTCGGGAGGTTGGGGGCTCGGGGCTCGGGAAAACTGGGAACATAGCAGGTCAGTGGCTGCACCTCTCTGGGCACTCTGCACGACGCCCTATCATAGCATTGGTTCGCAGCGTGGGGCAGGATCGGGCCCTAGCAGAGGCGCCAAGCCATGGAGGTGCCAGAGGCGCGTAAAAGCTGCGCAACAGAGGCTTGAACGGCAGCCTCGGCTTACCAGCCCCCTGCCCTTGGTCCGCTGCCTACCTTGTCCGACATCGCGCACCTTGGAGGACGAACGAACTTGCAGCGACCATGAGCAATACTGCCGATGGCTCGGGGACCGTTTCTATACCGTAAATCTTAATACTAGAATTGCCGGGAAACCGCCCCGCTGTTAATGCAAGGCTCGTAATGTTCGTAAAGTCGACGAATGGAAAGTCGGCGAAAGGGACTACCGTGCGACGGCGACCGTTTGGGAGCACCTGGGAGTCAGACTGCGGGATTCGTGCACCTGCTTCTCCGGTTGGCGAGTCGAATCGAAGTTGAACAAGCGTGCTATCGCCGTCGAAACTGTAGTCGATCTGGAATGCAGTCGAACCATTGGCGGTAAGATCAACGCCGAGTGGCGAATCGCTTGAGCCATAGTTGATGCTGAAATAGCCAGGCGTACTTCCTGTCTCAAAGGTTAGGACCCTCATTGCGTCGTCGAGGGCAAGTGTTTGTGTGGGACTGCCGAAGTCGCCGACTACGAACGAGCGTCCGCCACCTACGACGTGCACCGGATCGAGCCCCGACTGCTCGGCGGTCGCCGCAGTGTCGCCAAGTCGTTCCACGACAATGCCCCCCAAGCTGAAGTCATCAATAATGCGTGCATCCGTCTCCCCAGCAAGCACTGTTGCGAGCAATATCACAGCTAGGTGGGTGACAAAGACGGTGGTGACTCGTAAATAAAGCATGTTGGTTTCCTGACCTTGCATTTTCCTGGATCCATGTCATGCCCCGGCGCGATGCACAAAAAAACCCAAGACCCCGCGGCAATGGCTGCGAGACTTGGGTAAGTTGCATGCAAACGTATTAGCGAACTCCAGAAAGACCCCCGGTAGTTTACCTTCGCTGCGAATGGATTGCAAATTCATGTCGCAACCCACTTTCGGTGCTGCCCCCGCGTCACCCTGGCGAAACGCCCACCGCGCTGCGAAAATCCATCATCCATGGCATCCGTAACGTCCGTTCAGTCCGTCGCCTCGCAGAATTCCCCGAGCAACCTTATGAAAATCACCTGGCTGGGCCACAACGCTTGGCAACTCGACATCGGCGGCCAGCAGGTGCTCGTCGACCCCTACCTGAGCGAGTCGCCCACTGCTCCGATGAAGCCAGTCGACGCCGAGGCCGACGCCATCCTGCTATCGCACGGGCATTTCGATCACGTGGGCGATACGGTTGCCATTGCCCAGCGGACCGGTGCAACCGTGCTCACCAATTTTGAGATTGCTAACTGGCTCACCGGGCAAGGCTTGGCCGAGGCCAACGTCGTCGGCATGAATCACGGCGGCGGGTACGACCTGCCGTTCGGCCGCGTGGAGTACACCATCGCCCACCATAGCTCGGGCCTGCCGGACGGGTCGTACGGTGGCAATCCGGGCGGGTTTGTGATTGCGGCCGAGCACCGTCGGGTTTACTTTGCATGCGACACCGCGGCGTTCCTGGACATGAAGCTGATCGGGGCCGCTGGACTCGACCTGGCCGTGGTGCCGATTGGCGACTTGTTCACCATGGGACCCAACGCAAGCCTGGAGGCCATTAAGTTGCTGGCACCTAAAAAGGTATTGCCTTGCCACTACAATACATTCCCGCCCATCAAGCAAGACGCGTCCGCCTGGGCCGAGAGCGTTGAGCGGCATACCAGCGCCGAACCGGTGGTGCTCCACCCGGGTGAGTCGATCGACCTTTAGTGTGGCACGAGTCTCCGACTCGTAAAGAAACGACTCGGGGAGCCGTGCTGCAATGGGCCAGTTGTTGGTAATAAAGGTAAAAGCCATGCATTCAAGACCTACACTGTGTACCTCACTCGCGGTCGCCGCGCTGCTTGCCTGTTCGCCGCTACTGGCTCAAGAGGCCCAGCGCTGGAAATTTTCTCCAGGCGACCAGTTGCGTTACGAAGTATCGCAAGCGACCAACACGAGGGTCAACGCGGGTGAGGCGGGCGACTTTGCCACGGACGCAATGCAAATACTCGAAGTGGTATGGCAAATCGACGAGGTCGACGAGACTGGCGTGGCGACGGGGCGGCAGAAGATCGAGCGAATTCAACTCAATATTACTATGCCTTCAGGGCTCGCGCTTGCTTACGATTCGCAGGTCGACGAGTCGGCATCGGGCATCGCGGCCATGCTGACACCGCTGTTCGAAGCGATTCTAGAAAATGAAGTGCCGATGAGGATATCGCCTACCGGCGAAGTACTGGAATGCGAAATGCCAGGCCCCATGGCCGAGCGACTTGCCCGCGTGCCCGCCACCCGGGCCATGAGTTACTTGGTGACGGCCGCCGGCGTGCGGCAGGTGGCCGAGCAAATTGCCCTGCCGCTGGCCGATGGCGACGGCCAGGCGGTTCGCAAGCTGGTGGTCGAAAACCGTGTGCTTGGCACCCTGCAAGGCGAGGTGGTTTGGTCGCCAGCCGAGTCCGACGAGGCGGGTGTCGCCCGGTACACCCCAGCGATGAAATTTGCGATCGAACCGGCGCCGTCGGTCGACCCCGACGATAGCACCCAACCGCAACCGCTCGTCGCACCGTCGATGATCGCCGAGTCGTGTGAGGGAGCAGCCGAGTTCGACGAGAACGCCGGCCGACTAACGACTTCGAGGCTTGCCATCGAATTCCAGCTTACCGGCCAGCTGATGGGGAGCGACATGGTGAGTAACATGAAGCAAACAATCGAGGTGACGGCGAAGTGAGGCAACGCATCATTCAGGCATCCGTACCTGAATCTCGTCCCCCTCAATTCGGAGTTCGTACGTGTCGACCTTGAGCCGCGGATTGTCGCACCACGTGCCGTCGCACACGCTAAATCGCCACGCGTGCCAGGGACAGGTCACTGCCCCTTCCTCGTCCAAGTAGCCCGCGCCAAGTGATGCTCCCTGGTGCGGGCAAAGGTCGTCGATGGCGTAGTACTTGCCTTGATGCAAGAACACCGCGAGCAGCTTCTCACCCACCGTGACGGTGGTCCCTTCTCCTTCGGAGATGCTGCCGACTTTGGCGACGGTTTGAAATTCGGACATGAACGCGTATTACTCCTCCCTCTCCCGTGTCCTCACTCCGAGATGAGGGTCCGGGAGAGTGGAACAATCATCTTGAAGGTGGTTTTTCTAGCACGATGCTATAGTATCCGTGGGCACCGTACCCCACCGTATACGGCATGAGCAAACCGCACACGGCGTTTTCGAGGGCCAAACCGGGCATCGCGCGGCGGATGAGTTTCACCGCCACCGACATCTTGAAAAACCGGCTGGCGAGTCGGTACAGTCGAGCCAAGTCGCGGCAGGTTTCGGCGGACCGGTCGGTGATGTTGACAATTTCTAATCCCACTTGCTCCACCATACGCTGCCAGTCGGCGAGCAAGGCGAACGCATCGACCGCGGCCGTCTTCTCCACCAGCCCTGCGGCCTGCTGCAATTCTTCGTCGAACTCCACGAGCGGCTGTTTGCGGAAACAGTCGATCACTAGCATCCGTCCGCCGGGGCGAAGGATGCGGAACGCTTCGGCCAGGGCAAGCCGTTGGTCGGATGTTTGACAGAGCGTTTCGATGGCCAGCACCGCGTCAAACGAAGCGTCGGCAACTTCGAGCTGCTGGTAGTTCGCCTCCCGGAATTCTAGGTTTTCGAGCCCCGATGCGTCGCGGCGCGCCGACTTAATGTGGTTTGGCGAGAGGTCGACACCCACAAAGTGGCAGCCAGGCATCTGACGGGCCAGCGTGCGGACGTTGTACCCCAGGCCACAGCCGAACTCGATAGCCCGCTGCGCGCCAATCGCGTTGAGTTGCTCTGCGAAGAGCTGCGGGTGGCGGGCATGGCCTAGGTCGCCCGAGTCGGTGGCCGCGGTGCTTAGCCCAATGTGCAGCGCGCCCTCGCCCGAGTGAAACATGCGGTAGGCCCGTTCGCTTTGCCGGTAGTACTCCACAACGTCGGCTGCCCCCACATCGCGGGAAGCAATCGCCGGCGCATCGAACACCTTGGCAACGGCGGCGAGCGCTTCGCTGAGTGGCTTGTCGGGAATCTGAGCGACGGGTTCGATCATGATGGGAGTTGGCACCTGCCGCTTATGTCATTCTGAGGGAGCTTCCAGCGACTGAAGAATCTGGCTTGCCGAGCGCAAGACATTGTTTAACGCCCAGCCGAAGGCGCCGGCTACGTCAGCGTCACGCAAGCCGGCGCCTTCGGCTGGGCGTTAAACGACGTGTCGGCGAAAATCAATCACCGCGACGCCGACTTCGTCGAATTGGTCCATCGCCGCCAATGCCGCTGGGGCATCGCCGAGCCGTAGCGTGCGGGTCACCAGTTTAGCAGCGCCCAAGCGGCCTGTAACCACGAGGTCGAGCAGCTGCGGATAGTCGCGAGCCGCTAAGCCGTGGCTGCCGACTATTTCGAGTTCATTGGCAATCACCGGTCCCATCGGTAGCGGCGGGTTGGCATGGTCGCCCGCCAAGAGCCCCACCTGCACGTGCCGGCCGCGCTTGCGGAGCGAGAGGATCGAGTTGGTCGCGGTAACGCGGCTGCCGAGCGCGTCGATCGACAAGTCCGCTCCGCGACCGGTGAGTTCGCGTACGGCGGCGGGAACATCGTCGACGGCGCGAGCGTTGATCGTGTGTTCCGCCCCGATCCGCCTTAGACAGTTCGAGCGGCTCATCGCGAATGTCGATGGCGATCGGCCGGCCGCCGAGCGCCGCCGTGATTGCCACCGCCGCCAGGCCCACGCCGCCGCACCCGTGCACGGCCACCCACTGGCCCGGCCGCATCTGGCCTTGCGCGGTGACCGCGCGGTAAGAAGTCGCCATCCGGCAGCCTAGACTCGCCGCGGTCACGTAGTCGAGCGTCTCGGGCAGCCGCACCAGGTTGGCGTCGGCGTAACGCACCGCGAGCCGCTCGGCAAACGAGCCCCACGCCGTGAAGCCCGGCTGGAACTGATGGTCGCACACCTGAGGGTTGCCCCCGGCGCACTCGGGGCACTTTCCACACCCGGCCACGAACGGCATGGTCACCCGATCGCCCGGCCGCCAGTGGCGGACCTCGCTGCCGACTTCAAGCACAACGCCAGCAAACTCATGCCCCGGCACATGCGGCAGATGCTTGATATCGGCATCGTGCCCCTGCCAGCCATGCCAATCGCTGCGACACAGCCCGGTCGCCCGAACCTCAATCACCGCGCCATCGGCCGGGCACTCTGGCTCTGGGACGTCGGCGACGGTGAGCGGGCCGCGGAAGCGGTGGAAGGTGACGGCTTGCATGGGGGTTCGCTGTAGGGTGGGTCCAGGAGCGACAGCGACGCCGACCCACCATCTATTCTTAACGACGACTACTTGCTGCCTCGGCGTTTCACGCGGTGCGTCGTAGCATCGGCAATCGGCAGCTGGTAGACTGAAGGTATTGGCAACTACTATTTAGCCTAGAGCGGAAACTATTTGAATGTCTTGCCCACTTCGTTGTGCCGTTGTCGGATATTTAATTCTGTCGCTTGCGCCCCCTGTTCAGTGTGCGCCTATCGTTACCGCCACTCATCAATTCCCGCCTGACTTTGATGATTTTCGCTTTCGCGGCACGGGCGCTCAGGCAGGGATGGCTATCGACAGCGGCACATTGTACGACAAACAAGTTGCCCAAACGTTTATTACGGAGGTGGAAGGACGACTTGCAACCGCGTCGTTCGTAGCTAGACGTTTTTCCGGCACGATGGGGGACATCAGAGTGTCAATCTTCACCATATCGGATGGTCAGCCCACTATCGAGGTCGCGAGTACCCAATTGGAAGCTATAGCGTTCGGAGAGGATTATAGATTTCGTCCTACGGAATATACTTCCGTTGCGGACTTTACGTCACAGCATGTACCATTGGCTCCGGAAACCGAATATGCCATGGTGTTCTCCACAAACGTGGTGGATGCGCGTTATCAGATTCAAGGGTATTACCTCAGCAGTGATTCACGTTCTCCGTATCCAAACGGCAGCTTGCTAACGAGCCAAAACGGAAGTCCCTTCGAGCCAAGTGCCACGTCGGCCGACCTTTACTTTGAGGTGACTGTAACTCCGATCCCCGAGCCTGCTGCAGTTTTACTCACTACACTCGCGGTGTGTTCGTCCTTGATCCTTGCGAAGCGAAGATACTTCCTCCCTAGCTAGCTCTATTGGTCGGTAGTTCAGAGCCTCACTAACCTTCCTCGGCATTGCCCTGCGCACTCTTTCACAAATCAGGAACACTTCACGGTTCGGCGCGTAACACCCTACCGCTCCTACCCCCGCGACAGCGCATCCGATTGATCCACAAAATCATCCCCGTCCCATTCCGCATCGGCTCGGATCACCTTCTTTTCGTGCTCAGCCTTCTTGGCGGCGCGGGCGTCGGCCTGGCGCCTCACCAAATCGGCGTGCGTGGTAAAGTACGGTAGCGAGTGGCCTTTGAAGTCGGCCAAACGCTCGAACTTGTGGTGCTCCATGAACTCGAGCAATTGCTCCTGCATCTGGTGAACGCAGCGGTAGCCCATCTTCATCACGCCGGTGCATACCTGCACCGTGTCGCAGCCCAAGAGGATAAACTGCGCGGCGTCGCGGCCGGTTTCGATGCCGCCGATGCCTGAGAGCGAGCGGCCGGGGAACTCATCGCGGATCACGGTGGCGATCTCCATGCACATGCGGAGTGCGATCGGCATCACAGCTTGGCAACTGTAGCCGCCAGGCGTCGTGTAGCCTTCGACGGTGGGCTCGGGCCGCAGGGTTTCGAGGTCGACGCCCAGGACGCTTCGAATGGTGTTGATCGCCGCGACTCCCTGGCAACCCGCGCGGAGGCTCGCCCGCGTGGGGTCTTCGATGTGCGTGACGTTGGGCGTCATCTTGGCCCACACCGGTTTTTTCGCCACTTCCATCACCCAGCCGCAAACCTCCCCGAGGATATCCGGGTTCTCGCCCATTGCGGCGCCCATCCTTCGCTCAGGCAAGCCGTGGGGGCAGCTCATGTTCAGCTCAAACGCATCGACCCCCGCCTCTTCGCACCGCCCGACGATCTCGTGCCAAGCGTCCTTGTTGTACTCTTCCATGATCGAAGCGATCAGTACGCGATCGGGGTACTTGTCCTTGATTTGCTTGAACTCGTCGATCCAGGTATCGAACGACCGGTCGCTAATCAGCTCGATGTTCTCCCAGCCGTAGATCTCACCACTCTCGCGGCTTCGCAGCCGCGCGTACCGTGGCTGGACATTGACAACTTTCTCCGCTTCGAGGCTGACGGTCTTGCAGATTACAGCACCCCAGTCTTCGTCGAACGCTTTGCCAATGACGTTGGCATTGGTACCAGGAGGCCCAGAACCGATCACAAAGGGATTGGGAAGCGAAAGGCCGTCGACGGTGGTTTCTAATGTGGGCATGGTTTTGGACGGGTTAGCGTACCGTTAGTTCTGTAAATAGCTTTCGCAAGAAAGCCAGCTTCCCTCTTTTGCGTAGCAAAAAAGGCGAAGCCTAGTGGGGCCCGCTTGAAGGGGTGGGCCCGAGTTGGTTTCCTATTCGTGCTGTCTTACTCACTCGAAAGGCAGCCTTCCCATTACCCACAAAATTGAATCTAGCCGTTTCACAGAACTCGTCCAAGTCCTCGCCACTAAGGGCTTGGACGGGAGAGCACAAGCAATGGAAATCCTCCTGAACGAAACCATGAAGATCGAGCGTTCCCCAGGCCCTCGGAGCCGAGACCTGCTAACGGACCTCCTGCGGTGCAGAGCCCAACAGATGCTCGCGACCGCCAAGACACACAGCGTCGAGCCGTGGGCGTGGTGCAAGTCGCTGATCGGGGGACAAACCGAGCTAGGCGACCAACCGCCCCGCGATGACCTGCTGCCGCTCCTCCCCGCCACCTGGCTCAGCCGGAACCCCGAAGCCAGGCGGGGTTACGTTGCAGGAACCCCACGCAAAAACCCCGCTTGGACCGAAGTCCAAGCGGGGTTTTGTCACTTCTCCGAAGAGAAATAAAAATCCGGCGATACCTACTTTCGCACTGGTAGGCACTATCATCGGCACCGAAAGCTTGACTACTGTGTTCGGAATGGGAACAGGTATTTCCTTTCGGCTATGGTCGCCAGAAGAAACCAGACGGGCTGCGAAACCGCGCCTGGCTTTATTGACTTGGTGATCAGCAAGAGTGGATGGAGAATTGCTCTCCCTCTTCGGCCTTAGTCTTTGACCGCACTTGTTTTCTCAACAAGAGCGAAAGATTAATGTGGCCAAGCATTCGTCCGTTAGTATCGGTTAGCTGAATACATTACTGTACTTACACATCCGACCTATCAACCTGGTCGTCTTCCAGGGGACTTTCGAGCTATTAGCTCTACGAAACCTCATCTCGGAGCGGGCTTCACGCTTAGATGCCTTCAGCGTTTATCCTTTCCGACCTTAGCTACCCTGCCGTGCCGCTAGCGCGACAACAGGAACACCAGAGGGTCGTCCTTCTAAATCCTCTCGTACTAAAGAAGAACCTCCTCAAGTTTCGTACGCCCACAGTAGATAGGGACCGACCTGTCTCACGACGGTCTGAACCCAGCTCACGTACCACTTTCATTGGCGAACAGCCAAACCCTTGGGAGCTTCTCCACCCCCAGGATGTGATGAGCCGACATCGAGGTGCCAAACCGCTCCGCCGCTATGGACGCTCGGGAGCGATAAGCCTGTTATCCCCGGAGTACCTTTTATCTGTTGAGCGATGGCCCTTCCATACGGAACCACCGGATCACTAAGCCCTACTTTCGTACCTGCTCGACTGATAAGTCTCGCAGTTTAGCACCCTTCTACCTTTGCGCTCGATGCCTGATTGCCAACCAGGCTGAGGGTACCTATTGGGCTCCTCCGTTACTCTTTAGGAGGAGACCGCCCCAGTCAAACTGCCCAACTGACACTGTCCGTTGCCTGGATTCACAGGAATCAACGTTAGAACTAAGCCATGAACAGGGTGGTATTTCACCAACGGCTCCCCCCACACTAGCGTGCGGGGTTCAAAGCCTCCCACCTATCCTACACAGTACATAGCACAGCCCAATATCAGCCTACAGTAAAGGTTCACGGGGTCTTTCCGTCTAGCTGCGGGAACGTGGCATCTTCACCACGACTACAATTTCACCGGGTCACTGGTTGAGACAGTATTCCTCTCGTTACGCCTTTCATGCAGGTCGGAACTTACCCGACAAGGAACTTCGCTACCTTAGGACCGTCATAGTTACGGCCGCCGTTTACTGGGGCTTCGGTCAAAAGCTTCGTAGTTAAACTAACCTCTTACCTTAACCTACCAGCACCGGGCAGGCGTCAGACTCTATACTTCCACTTGCGTGTTTGCAGAGTCCTGTGTTTTTGATAAACAGTCGGAGAAATCGATTTACTGTGGCCTACTTTCGTAGGCATCCCTTATCGCGAACTTACGGGATCATTTTGCAGAGTTCCTTAACCAGTGTTCTCCCGAGCGCCTTAGACTACTCGTCTCGCCTACCTGTGTCAGTTTTAGTACGGTTAGCTATGCTTCAACCCTTAGAAGCTTTTCTTGGACGTCCTTCCAGCGACTACCTCTGTAAATTGAGTTCGGCGCACTGGCTTGGTTTACGAAGGCGGATTTACCTACCTTCCACCTTGCCAGCACCCACGGGCGCTTCTAATCGCCCGATCGCTTTTCGGACGCCGTCCCTCCATCGGTCCACATAGCTAGCGCAGGAATATTTACCTGCTGTCCATCGTCTACGCCTTTCGGCCTCGACTTAGGAACCGGCTAACCCTGGGCGGAATTACCTTCCCCAGGAAACCTTAGGCTTTCGGCGGGCAGGATTCTCACCTGCCTTATCGTTACTCATTCCGGCATAATCACCCGTAGGCCCCACCACCGCTCCTTACGGTACGGCTTGTATCTGACCTACGGCGCTCTCCTACCACGTGCCCGAAGGCACATCTACGGCTTCGGTGTCGTACTTACTCCCGTTCATTATTGGCGCAGAATTGCTCGACCAGTAAGCTGTTACGCACTTTTTAAATGATGGCTGCTTCTAAGCCAACATCCTGGTTGTCTCAGCAATTCAACCTCCTTAGTGACTGAGTACGACTTCGGGACCTTAGCCGATAGTCTGGGTTGTTTCCCTCTCGACCGCGAAGCTTATCCCACGCGGACTGACTCCTGAGATAGTTACGTCGGTATTCGGAGTTTGGCTCAGCAGGGTACCCCGCGAAGGGCCCCAAACCAAATCAGTATCTCTACCCCCGACGCATAGTTGCTCAAGGCTAGCCCTAAAGCTATTTCGGAGAGAACGAGCTATCTCCGGGTTTGATTAGACTTTCACTCCTCCCCACAAGTCATCCCCTCGGTTTTCAACCCAAGTGGGTTCGGTCCTCCACGCGATATGACTCGCGCTTCAACCTGCTCATGGGTAGTTCACCCGGTTTCGCGTCTACCGCCAACGACAAATGTCGCCCTATTAAGACTCGGTTTCCCTGAGGCTTCGGTCCGTAAGACCTTAACCAAGCCGCAGACGGTAACTCGCCGGATCATTATGCAAAAGGCACGCCGTCACACATTTCCTAAAAGGACATAGTGCTCCGACCGCTTGTAGGCGTATGGTTTCAGGTTCAGTTTCCTCCCCTAGCAGGGGTTCTTCCCATCTTTCAGTCACCATACTGAGTTCACTATCGGTCATTAGGTAGTATTTAGCCTTACGGGATGGTCCCCGTAGATTCAGTCGAGATTCCACGTGGCTCGACCTACTCAGGTACCTCTCGAGAGATTACTAGCTTTCGCATACGGGACTGTCACCCTCTATGGTCTACCGTTCAAAGTAGTTCTGCTAGCCGGCAATTTTGTGACTCTCATTTGAAAGGCCCTACAACCCCGCGGGGGAAACCCCCACGGTTTGGGCTATTTCGCGTTCGCTCGCCGCTACTGACGAAATCGATTTTTCTTTTTTTTCCTGCGGGTACTTAGATGTTTCAGTTCTCCGCGTTCAACCAGGTATCTCGGGATCATCGCTTGTTTGTCAACTCCCCCGAGCTTTTCGCAGACTTCCACGCCTGTTCACCTAATGCCAAGACATCCCCCATACGCCCTTAGTAGCTTGGCCACATTAATCCAGCGCTCTTGCAAAAATACACCCGAGAAGGGAATCCTATCCCCGGAAGAACCCTAATGTCGGACGACTGCAGATGGTGCAGCCGTTGGAACAGAAAGAAGATCCGGGGTCGGGGACGACCCAGCTCGCAAAGTGCGTGTGCGAGAACAAGAGATCAATACGTCTAGCGTACTGAACCACCACTTGGAATGAACTCCTGCGAGTCCGTGGTGGCGAGTAACTTTAGATCCACATTGTTTTACTTCCCTCCTCCTCAACGATATTGAGGTGTCTAATTAGGAGAGAAGCTTTGTCTAAGGACAAAGAGCTCGGAATGGAGAATTACCATCGTCCGCTGCAAAACGGACGCGGCTATCTCCAAATCAAGATGCCACTCTTGCTTAAATCACCAAATTGTCAAAGAGCGGTCCAAGCTAAGTCGCAAGCGACTCAAGAACCAACCGGCCACAATCTGCCGGCCCCTGGGATGCAGCTGTCAGGCCTCCGCCTTTCAGCACCAGGGAAACGCAAAATCTATCATCGCTGCAGTAGGTCTTCAAGGGCCTCCAGGAAATTTTCTACCAGATTCCTGAAGCGACCATTTGCAACTGAGGCCCACTGGGTTTTGCAGAGGGCGGAGAAATTGCTATCGGCCAGAATTCTACGCCGACTTGAGGCGGGGACAAGGGGGTGCAAAGAAACCTTTGCTAAACAGGCGAATAGGCCAAGAACTACCGGAAAAACCAGCCGTTTTCGCGGCCAACTGCCGAACCGTTAGGGTGGCGGCCGTCAGCTCTCGGCAGAGCCTCCGGGCGAATCGGCCTGCCAGAACGTCGCTGCCCGCAGCGCAATCCAACCACCGAGGAGCGAGAGGAGGACGCGTTCTGCCAATGTCAGGAGCGACCACACAAAGTAGGCAAATGCTGGCGATAGACCGCCGCGGTCCAAGAAGTACGGTCCGATGGTCGTGCTTCGCATGCTCGCCAATGTTACGAGCACAAGGCAACCCAGGGTGGCGAAACAAAACAATCGCCGGTTGCCGCCAGCCAGCCAGACTCCTGCCAGCAGGAATCCCCCATAGGCAACCAAAATGGCGTCCGACATCCATGCCACCACGAATGCAAACAACGTCGGCATCGTGACACCGACCGCACATGCCACCGCTACGAGCGCCATGATGCCCAAGAGCGTTGCGGTATTGAATTGCAATCGGGGCCGCGGCAACTTCGAGTCGGGAGCGATTGGGGGTGGCTGCGTAGCGCTCATTTGACGACTCAGACTGCGTGAAGGAGGCCGATTTACGTGGCCCGCGTGGCGGGCCGGCTACCAAATTATTCGCAGTCTATCAGCAATGCTTGGCTAGTTGGCGACGAGATGATCTCGCGTATCCGCAAGGGCCGCTTCGGCGCGGCCAACAAGCACTTCGACGCTGTCGCCGGTCTTGTATTCGGCACCACCGAACGCCAGCTGCAAATCGACGATCGTGTCCTCGATCTTGAGCGGGAACTTGTCGAGCAGCGAGTCGGCACGATCGCCAACAATGATCGCCGTTTCGACGTCGTTGCCCGGGAGCATCACGGCAAACCGGTTTTCGCCCATTCGAGCGAGCAAGTCCATGTCGCGAAGCGACTGCTCAAGCACGGTGGCAACGGCATCGAGTGCGGCACACCCGACTTCGGCACCCATTTTTTCGCGGATGGAAGAATGGCTCGCGAGTTCGATAATCAACACCGCAATCGGCTGTTCGGTGCGGTTCGACTCGGCCATCCGACGGCGTAATTCCTCGGCAAATTTCGTGCGGTTGGGAAGGCGGTCGAGCGTTGTCGTGGTCACGCTTTGGCACTGCTTTGCCGGCTTTTTGGCGCTGGTTGGAGCTGTATCGGGCGTGAAGGGAAGGCAGTGACTGCCATCGTGGTAATGCCCACAATTGCGTCCTGCCCCCTTGGAGGCGTACAAGGCTTCATCGGACCGCTTCAGGAGGCGAGCGACGTCGTCGAAGTCGCTCAATTGCGCTAGTCCCACGCTGGTGGTAACCTTCAACTCCCGCCCCTCGAACTGAACGGTCATGCTCTCTACGGACTCGCGAATGCGTTCCGCCGCGATGGTACCCTCCGCGACGGTCGTGGCAGGCATCACGACGGCAAACTCCTCGCCGCCGTACCGGCATGGGAGGTCCATATCGCGGCACGTAGCGACCAACTGCTGGCCAACCGCACGCAACACTTCGTCGCCCGCTTGGTGTCCGTGAGTATCGTTGAACTTTTTGAAGTAGTCGATATCCATAATCAGCAGGGAGAGCGGCTGACCCTGGCGGGTGGATTCCGAATACCGGCGCTTCATTTCGTCATCGAATGCGCGGCGGTTTGCGAGCCCGGTGAGGGAATCGGTACGTGCCTCGGATTCGTGCAAGTGGATCTCGCGAGCTTGGGCAGCGATCTGCTCCTCGGCCTTGGTTAGTTTTTCCTGTAGTGACTCATTGGCGGTGACGATCTTGCCCAAGGCATCGATGAGGCCCGCTCCAGTAGCTTCCACGTCCGAAGTGTCGAGCGCGCGAAGTGCGTCGGTAATCTCACTAACGCGAGCGGAGTGTTCCCCCACGTCGCCGGCTACGCCGCCAGCCAAGTCGCGGAGGCGATCGGTCGCCAGTGCTGCACGCTCGCGCTCGATCTGCTTTTGCCGCTCCGCTTCCGCATCCGGCGCGTTGCCTTGCGACGTGTGGCGACTGCTGTGAAACCACACGCCCGCAACAAACCCCACTGCTAGGGCCACCACGGCAAATACCAGGTTCAAAACTAGGAGCAAGCTCATCGAGTCTGCTGATGCCAACATTGTCATTTCCATCGAGGTAACCGGGTGCATTCGAATTTCGTCGCGGTGGGATCGTTATCGGAACGATGCGCCGTTTCTTGCGCAGAGCCGCATAGCGGCTTTCGCAACCGCAGAAATCTAGGTCGTAGTTTGTCGACGTCAATTGAGGTTTTGCCTATTCAGGACAGCCCTCTCCTTAACATATCGATGGAGGCCAGCTGCGTTCGATTGGAACGAGCGTTCCACTGGTAGCGACTAGCACGGTCGCGACATCTGCAACGGTTGACGGCAAGTTGCGGATGCATTGGCGGGGCCTTCAACGGTTAGCCGCCGTCTCCCACGGGTTCGCGGCAATGGTCACAAATTCGACGTACGTTCCTGTATGTCCGCGCGCCGCTACCGTGTCCTGGTCGCCGATCGCAGTTCCGAATCTCGGGAACGTTCGCTGCGTGCGCTGGCCGAACGCGGATTCGCCTGCGACACGGCGGAAGATGGCGAGCAGGCACTGCAAATGCTCGGCCGCACGCCCTACGACATCCTGCTGACGGACGTCGTGCTCCCCAAACTGCACGGGCATACGCTCATTCTTCGTGCCCAGCAGATGCAGGTTCCACCGCGAACGGTGGTACTTTCCGACTTGTGCGACCCGCGACTGGTACGCGACCTACTATCGCGTGGCATTGACGACTACCTGCATAAATCGCTGCCTGGCGAGTTGCTGGCGATGAAGTTGCTGGCGTTATTCGAACTCGACAAGTGGCGGGCAGGGCAACAGGCAGCGGACATCGCACCCGCAGAAATGGACCGCGACACCCTATTGGGCCGAATCGAGCAACAGCTGGAGACAATCAGTTCGCATTATGCCGACCAGCTCATCCCGCTGTTCGAAATGCAGTACGCGGTGCCCGAACTGCCGCCGGCAATCTGCGACTTTGTCGAACGCTTAGCAACCGAGGAACGGGCCGAGTCAGCAGCGGACGTAACCGCCGCGGCCAACGTTCGTGCAAGCCAGCGGGCGGAGTGCCGCACGGTGGCAACCGCCATTCAGGTGGACCAGCGCTTTCATGCCACCGACACGCCGGTAAGGCTCATCATCCGCGATGTCTCCGTGACGGGCGTGCGGATGATGCATACGCGGGCCATTCCAGCCACGGATATGGTGCTGGCCTGGCGGGCCGAGACGTTGCCTTGCAGTACGTTCCGCGTGCCGCTACGAGTGACGCGATGCCGGCCCGTAGGACGCTTCTACGATATCGGCGGGCAGTTCGAAGTTCCCGCTGAACTGGCCACTGCAGCCCTGGCAAGCGCCAGCCAGCCGATTGCGGTTACCAGTTGATGCCGACGGCAGAGTTAAAGCCAAAGAACCCAAGCGCGCCATCCTGGCTCGTCGCGTTGCCCGCTCCGTCCCACACCTGTCCCTCCATGGCAACCGAGCAGAACGGCTGCCATGCTCGACAGGAGACGGGCGCAGCGTACCACCGATAACCGACCTGCAACTCGCCAATCGTGAGTAGGTCGTCGCTGGCAGTTGTCTGCGTGGTTTCAAACGGCGTGGTGAGCGTCAAGTCTTCGCCGGCTACAAGGCTACTCTTCGAGTCGCCGAACAGCACCGAACCGCGAGCCTTGCAGAAAATGCCCGATTGGCAGCCGAGAGCCCGGAAGGCCTCGATCGAGACCGTGGGACCAAATCCCTCAATCGATTGGCGATAATCAATGCGGCCGAGGGTGTCCGAGTTGCCATCGGCGAGTGTTGCGAGGTAGCCCTGCTGCACGTATGCGTAACGAAAGCCCCAGCCCATGCCAAACTGCCAGTCGCAGAAGTTCGAGTTTTTGGTTGCTTCCAGGTCGATGGTGTACGCATTGAGGGCCGTGTTTGCCGTGAAGACATCCGTTGGCGTGGAGGACGAAAGGTCGACGGCGCCGAATGGCGGAGGTGTAAGCTCTCCCAAACCACTTTCTGGCGGGCTACCCGCTGCGGTTTGAGCCGAATGGTCGAACTGCCACCAGGTAGCGCGGAGGCCCACGTTGCCACCACGGTTCCACCCGACAAACACGCGGGGGGTGAATTCGAGATCGTAATCGAAGTCGGTCTCGGCGATGGAGGTGGCCGTCCCCACATTGTCGGTAACGGTAAACGCCACGTTATCGCTGAAATGAGGCTTGACGAAGGTCGCCTCGAAGCCCGCATACCAGCAGGTGCCCAGCGAACAAGGGCCGCCGCCAATCGAACTGCCGCACACTACATCGCCGCACAGCACGTCGCCACAGCCGCTGCCTGAGCCGCCGCATGGTTCGTCGCCATAGCCAGCCGCGTACCCTAGCTCGAGATCACAGCCACCACACTCTGGACCGCCACACTCGCAGTAGGAAGCGGGTTGGACGAGACGGTCGTTGCCCTGCCCGGAATCGCTTGGACGCGGAACTTTTTTGTAGCTAGCCGGTGCCGTACGGCGGCCATGATACCGCGTGTCGAGTTCCGTCTGACCACTGATAGGGTTGTACGCCGCACGGCTGCCCCCCACTCGCTGGGCAGTGGCTGAAGAAGCGAGAACGCAGGCCCCTAGTAGCGCGGCGAATACGGTTGCGATAGCTTTGTCCGGATGGCAATCCATTGCCTAGCCCCCTAGTTCGATAAGATACGCAGATAGGTCCGAACACCGTGCGCCATCGCACGCGGTGTCGGATGTTGTTATCGGCAAGCTACGCAAAGATATCCAGTTATCCGGACTTTTCCGGCGGTCTGATGCTAGCTTTCGGCACCGAACTCCGCAAATGCCGCCTGCTGCGCGGCTTCGACGGTGAAGTCGAACGTGCTGGCTCCGGCGAGTGCATTGAGAGCCGAATCGACAATATTCGCCGCATTGAGCGACAATCGATAGCTTTCCAAAGCAAGGTCCGCAGGCAAGCTAATCAGCGCGTCGGTGAAAGTCGATGTCGTGACATCGCTAATCGGCACGAGCATGCCGTCGTTCGCCCCACCGACAATGGTGAGCGTGTAGTTGGCCGCGTTGAACGTTTGCGACCTCATCGCCTCGCTAAAGCTTACCGTTAGCGAATCGATCGCCCCGTTGAGCGTCCCGCTGGGTGCCGCCGTGACCGTTGGTGGAACCGCCGCGCTCACCTGATAGGCGAACGACTCTTGGTCGACGCCTCCTTCGGCATCCGTAACGATCACGCGAAACGTAAACGTACCCACCGCAGCAGGGGTGAAGCTCACCGTGCCCGGCATCGCGGCATCGGGCTGCGTGATGGTGGGTGCCGCTACGCCCTCGGGTAGCCCGCTGCTATCGGCGTCAATTTGGTAGAACAGTTCGGCCGGCCCGTGGTCGGGATCGAAAACCGAGACCGTGAAGACCAGATTCTGTGTGCCTTGTTCGACAGGTGCCGCGGCTCCCCCGTCGAAAATGGACGTATTCAACGTAAGATCCGGACGATCGTTCTCTGCCGCAACGGTCACCGTCGATACCGCAGTCAAGCTATCGAGCGTACCATCGTTCACCACCACGCTCACCGTACGATTGCCTTCGGTGGGGTCCTGGGAGGTGTTATCGTAAGTTAGCGTTGCCAGCACTGCGGTGTAGTTGGCAACCGAGTCCTCGCCAGACAGCGTCAGAACGCCCGAGGCGTAGTCCGCCGTGATCGAGGTCCCGCTGGTATCGACCGCCAGCAGTTCGGCATCGCCGTCCTGCAAATTGGTAAGCGAGGCGGTAGCACCGGCAATGGTGGTGCTTAAATCGGTCGTGATGCTAAGGTCGGATTCGGTAATGGATACGGGACCGCCGTCCTCGGCGAACGCCGCCGCGGCGTCGATGCCAGCGCCATCGCCGTTGAGGTCGACCACCGGCCGGGCCGCGGCTGCAACCAAGACGCTAAACGACTCGCTATCGGCGCGAACTGGCGTGCCGTCGTCGGTCACGAGCACCACGAATCCAACCGTATTCCCCCGATCGGCGGTGGTGGGTGTCCAGCGGATCTCGGCCGTGGTGTTGCTCGTCTGCACAATGGTCGCCCCAGCGGGCGAGTTGTCCGCGTCGAGATTAAACGTCAGGGTGTCGCCCGTATCGGGATCGCTCGCCACGACCTGAACCACTAGCTCCTGGTCGGCAAAAGCCGACTGGTCGTCGATGTTGGAAAGGTTCGGCGGCCGATTGGTGAGTGCAATGTTCACCGTGGCGGTGCGAACGGTGCTCGCATTGGCTCCGTCGCTGGCAACAACCTCCACGGTGCGAGCGGTTGTCGCTGGATTCGTCGCCGAGTTGCCGTACGTGAGCGACCGCAGGACAAACTGGTAGTTGGCCACCGAATCCTCGCCCGACAGCGTGAGAACTCCCGTCGACGGGCTGTAGTTCGCCGTAATACTCGTCCCTCCCGTATCGACGGCTAGCAACTCTTCTGTACCGTCCAGTAGGTTGGTGATAGTAGCGGTTGCCGATACGAGATTCGTATTATCGACGTCCATCACGGTAAGTCCCGCGCCAACGATGGCGACGGCGGTACCCCCTGCATTGAAGGTGGCTGCAAAGTCTTCTCCAGCGTCGCTGCCATTGAGATCGACGACGGGGGCATCGTTGGCCGGTACGACCGTTACCGTGGATACGGCTGCAGAACTGTCAGACGTACCATCGTTGATAACCACTTCGATGGTCCGCTGCCCAGCGGTCGGATCCTCCGACACATTGTTGTAGGTCAACGCCCGCAACACCGATTGGTAATTGGCCAGTGTCTCTTCGCCCGAGAGCGTTAGCACATTCGTCGTATCGTTGTAGCCGACCGTGATGCCCGTGGTTCCAATATCGGCATCCAGCACTTCGAGGTTACCGTCCGACGGGTTGGTAATGGTGACGGTTGCCGATTGGATGGTCGTATTGTCCGCATCGGACACGACCAATTGAGCCGAGTCGACCATGGCTACAGGACCGCCATCCTCAGTAAATGTGGTGGCGAAGTCGATCCCCGTTGCCGGACCGTTGAGGTCGACCGACGGCGCCGCGTTGGCAACCACCACTTCCACCGTAAACGTTTCCGCATCGGCCAAGGGTGGCGTCCCCTGGTCAACCGCAATCACCACGATGGTAAAGGTGCCCAACTGCCCTGCGGTTGGAGTCCACGTGAAGTCGCCCGCTGCGGTGAGCGCGGCGCCCACCGGCGTATCTTCAGGCACATCCGGATCGAGCAGCAGGCGAATTACGTCGCCTGTCGGCGTGCCCGATGCGTCCTGGTCGGTCACCGTCCCACCGGCTGTGAGCAAATTGAAGCTGAGTGTTTGGCCAACCGTCACCTGCTGAACGGCGACAGCCGATAGATCGAGGTCGGGCGGGCACTCATTTCCCGGGAAGCCGGTGCCGTCCAAGACGATGCGCGATTCGAGCGATTCGAGCTTTAACGACCGCCCGATTCCGGCGTCGTGCACCCGGCGACGCCGCGAATTCTCTTGCCAAGCTCGTCTACCACCATTGTTCGATTGTGCCACGGTTGTCATTCCTTGCAGGTGCAGTGTAGTGAGGAAACCTGCGGACCATTATTTGCCTCGCTCACCTTATTGCAAGTAAAGGCTGCGACTTTTTGTCACAAATAATGCCGCCGCGAGTGCGGGGGACCGAGAAAACCGCTGGCCTGCACGTACGAACTCACCGCTACGCAGAACAGCTCCGCGGTCAAGAATCGATTACCTGAATAGCGATCAATTGAGCGTCGAAGTCGCTCCCGTTTTGCGGAAATTCACGCCGCACCAGCACGCCAATCTCCATTTCTCCCGTAAATCCTGCGGGTGGCGTGACCGTCAACAGCCCCTCGTCGGTGAGATCGAACGTATAGTCGACGGTGCCCGACCTACCCGCTTCGTACACCACCGCGTCGCCCTCCACGTCGGTCGAGGTTAGCTGAATTTGCGCCGAAGTGCCCGCCTCGATGGTCACCGGAGCGACATCGCCTAGGTAGGGGCGGTTATTGAACGTATCGTTCGCCACCTGCACGGTGAAGGTTCGCTCGAAGCTGTTGCCCGCCTGATTCGTGACCGTTACGGTCACCTCTACCGGCCCGCTGGTCCCCTCGGCTGCCTTGAGCAGCAGGGTCGCATTCTCCGTGTCGGTGAAAATCTCGACGCTCTCCATCACCACATCAATTGTGGGTCGTGACACCTCGGCATCCGGCGCTGAGTTTTGAGGCTCGACAGCCGTGTTGCTAATAGCGTCGCGATTGGCTTCGCCTTCCACGAGAATGCCAAAAATGGTGTGATTGAAGTCGAGATTGCGCAGCGTGCTGCTTTCCCCTTCGGTGATGAAGAACTGCGAATCGTTGGTGTCGTCGCCCCCCTTGGCGTACGACAGGAGGCCCGTGCGATTGTGCTGCAAATCGGCATGAAACTGATCGTCGAAGTCGCCCTTGTCCGAGCCCCCGCCGCCGGTGCCCGTGGGGTCGCCTCCCTGGATGACGAAGTTATTGACGACCCGGTGCAAAATCACGTCGTCGTAGAAATCTTCCATCGCCAGATCGATCACGCGATCCGTCGCGCAACAGCGCGTTGCTCGAACAACTCGAACACCATGTCGCCAAACCCGGAAACATCGATTCGCATCGATCGATTATTGACCAATAGCTGGGCCGTGACGTCGGGGTTGTTGGTGGTCACGGTATAAGATAGCGGCGCGCCGTTCGGGTCGTATCCATCGAGGGGTACGTGCAGTGGCGAGCCGACCAACAGCGTGTCGTCGGCAATTTCGGCCAGGTAGGGCGTCTGGGATACCGGAATCGAAATGCCAGCGGCTGCGGCGAGCAACTGCAGCGATTGAGCGCCCTCGAGTCGCGTGTCATCGGCGAACAGCCAAGTTGGCAAGCTAGTGATTTCCTGCTGCATGCCCAGATCGTTGAGCGTGCGGTCGGAGTTCGTTACCTCCTCGAACGGCAACAACTTGCCGCCATCGTCGAACAACTCCTTCTGCTGGGTGCAGAACTCGCACCACGCGGCACCGAAGAACCGCGCCTCGCTGGCATCGATGGCCTGCGCAAACGCGACGAAGTCGACCTGGCCAATGGCAATGCTGATGGTTGCGAGGTTGCTCGGCTCCATCGCGTCCACAACACGTAGCGTAACTTCACGCATCCCGGAAGGACTGCTAGCGCTGTTATCGTAGGTGAGCGTGCGTAGCACGCGTTCGTAGCTCTCTACCGTATCGGCCCCGCTCAGCACAAGCGCACGCGTCGCGGGGTCGTAAATGGCCGAGATGTCCGTATCCAGCGTATCGACGGCCAACAACTCGGCAACGCCGTCGGGTGCGGCGGTAAGTTGCACAATCGCCGTACTGACCATTCCATCGGGTAGCGCCAGCGATTTGGATCGCCTCGTCGACAATCGTCACGGGACCACCGCCCGCGGTGAACGCGGCGGACAGGTCGGTACCGTCGACCACGTCGCCACTCAAGTCGACCTGCAGCGGAGTATTGCCTACCGTGACGGTGAAGTCCTGCGAATCGGCAAGCGGCGGCTCGCCGTCGTCGACCACCAGCACACGGAACGCGAAGTCCTTCCCTTCGTCCGCCGCGCTGGGGGTCCAGCGGACAATGGCAGTTCCTTCGCCGGTCTGCTCCAGCGTCGCAGTGGCAGG
Source organism: Lacipirellulaceae bacterium (assembly GCA_963753855.1). GTDB lineage: Bacteria > Planctomycetota > Planctomycetia > Pirellulales > Lacipirellulaceae > Aeoliella. The sequence continues at coordinate 456,337 of CAVWDV010000002.1, forward strand.
CGAGTTGTCCGAATCGAGTTGGAAGGTGAGTGTGTCTTGCGAGTTGGGGTCGGTGGCGGTCACCGTTACTTCCAGTTCGGTGCTCACCGTTGCGGTGGTGTCCGCAATCGGTGCCAGATTGGGCGATTGCTGCGGCCCATCGTCGATCAGTTCTATCTCGTAGGCCTGTCGGTAAACGCCTTTGCGGTCCTCGGCCCCGCTGCCCGACCACACCACCACCGCAGAATCGCCCAACAGGGCCACCGAAGCGTACTGCTGGTGGCTGGAGTTGGCGCCTGAGGTTGCCTGATTCACGGCAAACGACGAACCCTCTGGGGTGCCGTCGGGCTCAAACGTGCGGCCCATCACTTCCCAACCCGCTCCGTCCGGCTCCGCTGTGGCCCAGGTGGCGAGCCACTGACCATCCTCGGCGACGGCCAGGCGGACGTTGAGTTGCTGTCCGGCGGTGGAGTCATTGAGCAGTATTTCATCCGCCAGGGTCACGCCGTCGGCGTCCAGCTGGCGTGCGACAACGCCCCAGTCGTCGCCATCCTGTGCCCGCGATTGCCAAGCCGCCACGAGCTCGCCATCGGGTCCAGCCGCCAGCGCTACGCCCAATTGGCTATTGGCGGTAGTTGCGTTCCACCGGAACTCACCATTCAGGCGGTCGCCCGCCGTATCGAAGCGCTGCCCATAAACGCCCCAGTCGCTAGTGTCCTGCCCCAGGCTGCTCCATGCCGCTACTAGATGATCCTCGGTGTCGTAGGCTAACGCGATGCCAGACTGATGATTGACGGTCGTCGTGTTGACCAGCACTTCGCCACCCACCGTCGCACCGTTGGCAGCAAAGCGTTGCAGGTAGACGCCGGTTGGATCGTCGGCACTTTGTCCACTCCAGCCGATGGCAAACGCACCCTCGCCGTTCATGGCGATCGCCGGCTGGGTTTGCTTGCCTGCCACCGTAGTGTTGACCAGCGTCTCGTCGCCTTGGGCCTCGCCCGAGGCGTTGTAGCGTTGGAAGAAGATGCCTTCGGTATCGCCTACTCCGCGGCCAGCCCAAACCACCACAAAATTACCGCCAGAGTCGCTGGCGACGGAGGCGGAGTGCTGATCGCCACGTTGCGTGAAGTTGACCAAGAAATCGCTGCGTAGCACGGCACCTGCGGAATCGTAGAGTTTTGCATAAACACCGGAGTCGTCCTGGACCCCGTTACCGCTGAATACCACCACCTGGTTGAGGCTCGACAGGGCTGCGGCCGTACTGGCGCCTTCGGTGGTTTGGGTGCGGACCACCAAATCGTTCACCAGCGATTCTGCCCCGGCCGTATCGACGGTCATCATCCATCGCGATTCCAGGTGCTGGCAGCCAAATCGGCGTGAGGCGGGGCGGCGACCTGCCGGGCGGCGATACCGCGTAAACCATTGGGGAAGCTTCATCGTGGTGCACGACTACGGTGGATGGGCGGCGAACGGAAGGCGGGAACCACCAGTATGAACGCCCTTGCCCGATCGCACAAACAATTGGGTCGCTCGCGGCCCTCGGTAAGCCGAGGGCCGCCGCGTCCAGCAATGCCGACTGCAGCAATTTTCGCGGCCTGGCGCGATTTTGCGGCCCACTTTGGCCATTCAGGGCTGGTCGCGTGGGTGGCCCGCCCGGCGGCGACGGGTATAATTCGACGCGCAGAATCACTATGCACCCCAGCGGAAGCAGATAAATCCATGCCCAACGCCGACCAGCCCTTCGACGATGCCCACAAGCGGCGTGCGGAGGAGCATTTTCAAGAATCGATCGCGCACGTCACTGAAAAGGAGATTGCTGAGGCGTCCCGGCTGGGCGATGAAAAGGCGCAGCGAATCGAGCACGATGTGCCGCACTCGCTCGGATCGCTGTGGCGGGAGTTGAAGGTTCTGTTGGCATTGCTCCGCGACTACGTGCAGGGCAACTACCGCGAAATTCCGTTCGGCTCGATGGCTGCCATTGCCGCGGCCGTGTTGTACTTTGCCTCGCCCATTGACGTGATTCCCGACTTCATTCCGGGCTTTGGGTACATCGACGATGCAGCCGTACTGGTCCTCTGCTTGCGGTTGATCCAGGGCGACATCGAGAAGTATCGGCAGTGGCCCGGCGCCACGACCGATTAGCCGTGGCCGAGCACGCCACGCGCAGTTATTACCACGGCAAGCAGCAGTACCAGGCATGTCGCCGAAGCTGGCTCCGGCACGGCTCGCCAAGCTTGGAGTTGTTGGCCGAACCCTGCGCTGATAAAGGCGCTCCGCAAGAGCGACCAGTCGGCCAAATCGCTGACGCGATCAAAATTCAAGTCGCCCTTCATCCAGGCGGCGAGGTCGTCGTCGTCAGGCGACACGGTGAGCCAGCCCGCCACGAAGGCGGCAACGTCGTCGTCTGCCACATCGCCACTTCCGAGGGTTAGCTCGCCATCGAGGTTCACGTCGCCCGGCAGGTAGTACGTGCTGGCCTCCAAGTCGAGTTGATAGAACTGCGCCGTGTTGGCGTTTCCCGAAACTCCAACGTAGTAGGTGCCCGCCACGCCGAGCAGCAGGCTGTCGACCGCCTCCGCGTCGCCCAAACCGAACTCGTTGGCCGAGGCGAGGATGTTTGTGCCGTCCATGTCGTAAATGGTGAAGCTGAGATCGCTCTGCGAACTGGCATCGAACTCCGCCTGAGTCCCATCTTGCGGACCTTGATTATAAGTGGGCCCCATCGGCGTAAGGTTCACTGCGAGCAGCGAAGGCGCGTCGATCGTAAAGGAGAAAAAATCGAGGTCTTTGTTGTCGTCGATGCTGATGAAATCGATGTCGTCAGCCCCAACGACGGTGTCGTTGGCGTCGGTACCTATCGACACCGTGCTGGCCGAAAGCAAACCGAGATCGGTGGCGTTCAGGTAGTCGTCGTTGCCATCGCCTTTCTCCCAAGCATCGCCGTACAAGCGCTGAATGGCGAGGATATCGTCGAACTGCGGCCCATCAAAAGAAGTGCTGATAAAGGGCTCCAATAGCGCGCCACTATTGTTAGACTCAACGTGTTCGATTCCCAGCCCGTGGCCCGACTCGTGCATCACCGTATTCTTTAGCCGTCGGTAGTTGCCGCTCGAGTTGCCGAAGTAGCTGGAGTTGTCCGTATCGATCACCATGTCGCCATGGTTAGGGAAGTAATTGTAGGCAAGCGTGTTCGGTCCGCTGGATCCATCGATTGAATGCCCACCGATGCGGATGTCCGGCACGACACCAATGCTACCGAACGGAGAGCTTGTGCTATTGATTGCCGCTTGCGAGTTGTTTGGCTCGTGTGCAAAAGTGAGGCCCGACACCTCTCCCCAACGATTGAAGGCATCCTCGAACAGCGGCATCCAAACATCCATGGTGCCGACATGCGTATTCAAGAACGCGATGAGACTGCTGTCGGAGGTCCCTTCCGAACCGCTGATGCTGACGCCATCGTCCACCAGGCCCCACGTGATGGTCGCGGGATCGCCCTGCGACAGCCCTCCGCCGTCCGTTGCGGTGGTCGTCCACCGGTTGCCCAGTTGGTAGGCCTGCACCGAGGCCGCAAGGCCAGCCACGCCAAGCACGATCGCCCACTGGACGCCTACGATGCTATGACTCGCTGGATGCATGAACGCTCTTCCTCAATCAACCGGCGCGATGACTGCCCCAGATTGACACCTTCCGTGTTATTCCTGTCGCCCCTCACCCGACAACGGCAGCGCGCGGAATCCCCATCGGCGTGCCGTCTCCGGTATTTTTATGTTAGCAGCCGAAAGCCCGCGCGGCCAGTTTCTCAACGCCCTAAACGAAGGCGATTTGGGGGTGCTAGCGGTTGCGGAAATCTGAATCTAGCACGGATTTGACAGCATCGCCGACCGGGCACTTTCGCCCCGCCCCGCGGGCTCACCAGCTAGTGGTGGTGTCCACCGGGTCCATGAACATGGCCGTGGGCAATCTCGTCGGCCGTCGCTTCGCGCACCTCGCGGACCGTCACGTCGAAGTTCAGGGGCACCCCTGCCAGCGGGTGATTTCCGTCGACGGTCACGATCTCGTCGCCCACCTTGATGACGGTAAACACCATCGGACCCTGAGGCGTGTCGACTTGAAATTGCATTCCTACTTCAATCGTATCGACTTGGTCGAATTGTTCGCGTGGCACCTGCTGCTCAAGCGAGTCGTTTCGCTCGCCGTAGGCGTCGTCGGGAGCGAGCGAAACCTGCAACTGGTCACCCGCTGCTTTGCCCTCGAGTTCCCGCTCCAGGCCTGGAATGATGTTTCCACTACCGTGCAAGTAGTGCAGCGGTTCGCGCCCATCCGAAGTATCGAGCAGTTCGCCCGCGTCATCGGTGAGTTTGTAGTCAATGGCGACGACCGCGTTGTTTTCAATTTGCACGCGTAACCTTCCCTTCGCTTGCGTTGAGTTGAGTTGAGTTGGCAATCTCGCTGCTGCCGGCAACGGCCAGCATCGAACGGCAACGACTGCACATGGCAAGCCAAGCAGCAACGCCCATGCGAGGCGACAGGCGAACTGAATTAGACTCACCGGAATGGGACTAGCTTAACAAATCATCTCCACGACGTCGCGGGTCGTCGCGGCCGACTTTGGCCGCAATTCCACGCACTTTGACCGCAGGACAGCTCGGCACCATAATAAATGTCGCCATGCCAATTCTCCCCAATCGCCGGATCAACGCCATGAACCCTTGGAAATCGCCTGCCGTATCGCTGACGATTGTTAGCTGCGTCTTTGGGTGGGTCTGGTCAACGGGCGCCGCAACCGGCGAGAACCAGCGGCCAAACATCATATTCATCCTCGCGGACGATCTTGGTTACGGCGACCTGAGCTGTTTCGGCCAGGAGAACTTTGCGACTCCTCACCTCGACCGGATGGCCAAGGAAGGCATGCGGTTTACCGACCACTACGCTGGCAGCACGGTTTGCGCCCATCGCGGGCTTGCTTGTTGACTGGCATGCACACGGGGCACGTGTACCAGCGATTCAATGGCAATGTCCAGTTCCGCGAAGACCCGCTCGATATCACCATCGCCACGCGGTTGGCGGATGCCGGGTATCACACGGCCATGATTGGCAAAAGCGGGTTGGCGTGCCGAAGCGACGATGGCGGACTGCCAAACCGCAAAGGATTCGAGCACTTCTTTGGCTACATTGGCCACGCCGATGCGCATCGATACTATCCGAAGTTGCTTTGGATGGACGGCGCATCCATCGATTATCCAGGCAACTCTGGCAAGAGCGGCGATACTTACAGTGGCGACTTGTTTCTCGCTGATACGATCAAGTATCTCGAGCAGCATGCCGGCGGGCCATTTTTTCTGCACCTGTCGCTACAGCAGCCCCACGCCGACCTAGCGGTGCCACAAGTATGGAAAGAGCCGTTCTTGGACAAGTTCGTCGATCGGCCGATCAAGGGTGGCGGCTATCGCGACGAAGCCCACCCCAAGGCAACGTTCGCCGGCATGGTGACTTATCTGGACGACACCGTCGGGCAGGTACTCGCCAAACTCAAAGAGTTGGGCATCGACGACAACACGCTCGTCCTATTTAGCAGCGACAACGGCCCCATGTCCGAAGGGGGATGGAGCAAGACGAACTTCCATAGCAGCGGCCCGCTCCGCGGAGGCAAACGCGACCTGTACGAGGGCGGCATTCGCGTTCCCACGATTGCCCGCTGGCCCGGAACGGTGCCGCCGGGCAGCGAAACGGCCCATGTCTCGGCATTCTGGGACTTCCCCCCCACCGCGTGCGAGCTAGCCGGCGTAAGCGTACCCGACAATATGGACGGCATCAGCTATCTACCCACATTGCGAGGAGGTGCCGACCAGCCGAACCACGACTATTTGTATTGGGAATTCTACGAACGAAATGGCAAACAAGCCGTTCGGTGGGGCAACTGGAAAGGTGTACGGCTGAACGTCAGCACCAACCTGAACGGCCCCATTGAATTGTACGACCTCGGCACCGATCTCGGAGAAACGAAGAACGTGGCGGCCGACCACCCCGATATCGTAGCGAAGATCGCGCAACAGATGGCCGCCGCGCATGTGGATTCGAAAGTTGTCCGCTTCGCGCGGGCCGCCAGACCCGTCGGCCTGCGCCTCGGACCACGGCACCCTAGTGCTCAACTGCGCGTATGAAGCTGGTTGCCTTTGCGAGCATCCAGCTATCCAAATCCAGTCCGTTGCCCTGCCGCCACTAGACCAAGTCATGATGATCTCGAGCCCAACCAATTGGTCGACCTGCCTTGTTGTTGCCTGCTGCTTTTGGTCAGCGGTTGGGAACCCGCGCGTGGCAACCGCCCAGGTGGATGCGCTACCTGAGCGAAACATCTTGGTCGTGATTACCGACGATGAAGGACCAACGCTCGGCTGCTACGACGACCCCGCGGCAAAGACACCGCATGTCGACCAGCTTGCGGCCGACGGTACACGGTTCACGCACGCGTTCGCTACCACGGCCAGTTGTAGCGCCAGCCGTTCGGTGGTGCTATCGGGCCTGCACAACCACAAGAATGGACAGTACGGGCACCAGCATCACTACCATAAGTTTGCGTCGTACCACAACGTGGTAAGCCTAAGCCTGCCGCGCGTGCTGGCTGGGGCCGGCTATCGTACGGCGCGGTGCGGTAAGTTTCACGTAGCTCCTGAGGAGGTTTACCACTTCGAAACCACCCTGCCGGGAGCAGATCGCAACGTGGTTGAAATGGCCGAGAACTGCCGCTCGTTTTTGGAAGATCGTTCCGACCAGCGGCCATTTCTGTTGTACTTCGCCACCAACGATCCACACCGTGGTAATGGTAACGACCGTAATTCCGCACGCAACCTCCAACCGAACTTGTTTGGCAACAAACCCAACCGCGGCAGCTATCTCGGCGTCGACGAAGTCTTCTATGCAACCGACGAAGTCCCCATCCCGGCGTTTCTATCCGATACACCCGAGACCCGCGAGGAACTCGCCCAGTACTACCAATCGTGTGCCCGGATCGACCAAGGCCTGGGGCGGCTGATCGAAATACTCCAGTCCTCGGGTCTGTACGATAAGACGCTCGTTGTCTTTACGTCCGATCACGGCATGGCGTTCGCCGGCGCGAAAACCACAGTTTACGAACCGGGCCTGCATGTGCCGCTTGTGGTCCGCAATCCGTATGAGCCACAACGCGGCGTGGTGAGCAATGCGCGTAGTGAGCCACGTCGACCTGACGCCGACGCTGGTCGAATTTGCGGGAGGCGCTGGACGAAGAGACGAATGGGCCGAGCAACTGGCAGCATCCCGATCGCTACTGGCGGCAGCGCGGCGCCGTCGCAGCAGAGAATCGCAGCGGTGGCAATCAGTTTCGCAGCTACCAGGGCAAAAGCTGGCTACACGTGCTCGGCCACCCCAATGCAGCGCATCATGAGGCGATTTTCGCGTCGCACACATTTCACGAGATCACCATGTACTACCCAATGCGAGTCATCCGCGATCGGCATTACAAACTGATTTGGAACATTGCCCACCCGCTCGATTACCCCTTTGCAACCGACTTATGGGTGGCCTCCAGTTGGCAAGCTCAGTACCAGCAAGGACTCGACGCCCCCTATGGACAACGGACCGTGGGCGCGTACCTGCATCGGCCCGAGTTCGAATTGTACGACGTGCTCGGCGATCCCAACGAGGTGCACAATCTGGCTACCGACCCGGGCTATGCGGCAGAACTTTCCAAATACCAATCGCTACTTCGCGAAGAGCAAAAACAGCTCGACGACCCCTGGGTCATGAAGTGGGAATACGAGTAGCGCGAACTAATTGTCCTGCACCGCCAAACTAACAGCCATGGAAGCGTGCCGAGCCTCACCGCCGACGACAGGCACGGTGGGTGCCAGATTCCAACGGCTCACCAGGCGGTGAACGACGATCAATAGCGCCGGAAGCAGAACGAGATTCGCTGCGAGTGCGATCGCCATTACGGCGCTGATTACGTAGCCGAAGTACGCAATCGGGAGAAAACGGGAGAACCCCATCACGGCGAAACCTGCCGCAATCACCACGCTGGTGAGAGTGCAAGCACGGCCAACCGACAATTGCGTCGCCGCAATCGCGCGTCGCACGGCGCAGCCCCGCTGACGGTAGCGACGGTAACGCCACAGGTAGTGGATGGTATCGTCCACGGCAATACCGAGGGCGATCGCCAGCATCATGGACGTGACCGTATTGAACGGAACATGAAACAGCACCATCAGCCCTACGCACGATGCCCCAGCAAACAGAGGAGGTGCCATGCCGACTAAAGCTAACCGCCAGGAGCGAAGGACGAACGCCATAGTAACAAAAACACCGAAAATGCTGGCCACCAACGACAAGGCCTGGTCGCGAAGCAATTCGCGGGCCACGTGGGCATAGAAGTAGTACAGTCCCGTAACCCGCACGCTGTACGCATCGCCCAGCAGCGCCTCGGCCCGGGCACGGATCTCGTCGCCCAATCGAATCTTCTCCGCAGCGTCGGGTCCTTCGTGGGCAAAAAAACTTAGCCGCAGCGTCCCCGTCTTCGGCCCCACGAACGCTGCGAGCGGATTTTCACCGAGCACCACCCCAAGCGACGAACGGAGGAAGTTCACTCGCTGGTCGAGGGCACTTTGCGACCCGGGTAGTTGCCAACCGCCAAACGTCAGAAAATCGACGACCGACACCGCCCGTGCAATCGGCAAGCGGCCTTCGTACTCGCGGGAAAGTTTCTCAACGGCGGACATTGCCTCGGGTGTAATGGGTGAGGCGCATCGGTGCGGTCGATCAATAACTCGATGGATTGCATCGGGGTGAGCGTGTCCTGCACAAACTCGTAGTTGGTCCGAATCGGATCGTCGGGTCGAAAGTTGTCGAGAAACCGCAGGTTGAATTCCAATTGCAGCGTCATCGCGGCGCCCATGATGCCCAAAATGGCAAACATCGCCACGACCAAGTTAGGGCGTCGCGTCGCGGCCACCAGCGTTCTTCGCAGCAGACCTGCAATCGGGCGGGCAAGCAGTGGCCGGGTGGCGGCGTGCGATAGCGATGCGCAGGCCCCCGCAAGACTTAGTAACAACCCTACCGAGAGCCCCGGCGCCATGGAGCAGCGCGAACAGCGCACCGGCTCGAGCGCCGAGACGCCCACCGCGCCGAAGCCAACAATCGTTGTCGCGACAACACCCCAACATGGCCGGAGCAGGCGGCGGATCGTCGCGGTGGCGTCGCCACGTGTCTCGTCGTGACCTACCGCCAGGTGCACGCAATTGGCAATCGTAAGCACCGCCGACAGGAGCACCAGCATGGGCAAATTGAGCGCCGTGTTGATTCCCAAGGCAATCGATGCCCCCAAGGTCAATGCGACGCTGGCGACTCCCACCAGCAGCGGATAGAGGGCCAGCCGCAGCGTGCCCAGCGATAGCCCCAGCACCACAAAGGCTGCGACGGCCCCCAGCAAACCAAACGTCACCAGGTCGTCCCACACCAGGTGCGTCATTTCGTAGCTCAGAACGTAGGGCCCGGTGAGTACTATTTCGTGCCCCGCGTAGTCCTCCTTCGCCCGAGCGACGATCGCCTTCAAATTGGCGATCGTCTCGCTGCGAGGTATGCGCGGCACATCGGCATCGTCGCGCATCTGTAAGATGACACTGGCAGCCTTCAGATCGTCGCTTACCAAAAGCCCCTTGACCATCTCGCTTTGCGCAAGAATTCCCCGGAAAAACGCGGGCGATTGCGAAATGCAGGCCGAGTTGTCGACGGCCGGCAATGACTGTGCTTGCTCGACGATTCGCGCTAGGCACGCTTGCGTGGCCGCTGAAAGAACCGACTTGGATTCGACCACCACCAGGGCAAGTTCAACGCCCGCGAACTCGCCCACAAACTGCTCTAACTCGTCGAATTGCTTGGTACTACTCCCGGCCAGTGCCCGAAGTGAGTAGTCGTCCGCCAACCCGGGGCGCCAAAGCGCCACCAAGCTGGTCACAACCAGCGCACCGGCGACCAGCAAGATTTCGCGATGCCACCGAGCGATCCCTCCAGCAATGTCCAATCGACCTCTCTCCCGTTGCGAATCGTGCCGCCCAAAACGTTTGCCCGACCATCCGACCGCCTTGCTTGGCAATCGCTAGGGTCACCGCGCCGCTTGGCTATCGTTAACCACCGCAGATTACCTCGCGATAGAGCAGACGGTTTCGACGATCGTATCTTCCTCGTATTTCACGACTGCCGCAAGATCAGGCATCATCGAGTGAAAACGCGTCGACGAATCTCGCATGGACGTGTGATTGTCGCAGTTTCTCCTGCTCGAGCATCACATTCTCGCTCTGGCAATGCTCGTACATTTGCAGTTCGGACTCGGTGAGGGCTGGTACGGCTTGCCGCGCGACAGTCGGGCCACGGCATGCAAAGCGCTTGTGCATTTCGAAGGTCTCGACGTCCATGAGTACCGACTCAACGTGGGGCAATCGCGTCCGCAACTGCGACAGGATCGCGTACCCCGCCGCGTCGATGTCGCCCCAGTAGATCAGACGATTGTGCCTCATCCACGGCACCGTGGCGAGCGCGGGAGCACTTGCCCCATCGCCAGTCACCACTACCGTACGCGGGGCGTGGGGCACGCTCATCGGCATGGCCTTATTCTCGACCACGACGATCGTCACGTCGTCGATCGCAAGTTGGCTAAGCGAACGAATGGGTACCGCGAACTCGGCAAACGGAAGTCCGAATTCATGCTGAATTGCCTCGTCGAGTAACCACACGCCACGGAAGCTCTGTCGCTCGCGAAAGCCAAAACGCCGAGCAAAATTCTTCTCATGACTCACGATCGACGACGCCGGCAGAAGCCGATTGAGCCACGCCTTTAGCACCGCGTCGTGTTTGCTAATGAACTTGGTATCGACCTCGACGGGTAATTGCTGGAGATAGCAGCTAGGCATGGGATGCGTGGTAAGGTACTTAGCCACAGCAATCAACTCATCGAGCACCTGTCGATGCCGTCCAAGCCGCAAAACGGTATCGACTACCCATTTCTCCACACCGGGTAGTTCGGACCGAAGCCGCTCGGCAACGTACTGGATGTCGGCGAATTCCTTTGCCTTGCCTGCGAGTCGCAGCAGGTCGTCCTCCGTTTCGATCCAGATGCGTTTAGGGCGAGGCCCATGCCCATCAGGGGAGTCCACTTGCTGCTTCTCCACCGAGTACCCCCAACCCCGCGTCGCCTTTGCCTTCTCGTCGAGCAGCGCAAAAGCCCGGATGGTGCCTGGCAGATCGCTCTTGTTCGCGGCCAAATTCGCGGGCACCGCCGCGGGAAGAACCCCTCGCCTTCGCCCCGCACCCAGGCTCGCAAATAGCCTGCGTAGAGGTTGCTTGCCTTTTCCTTGATTTGCTCGGGCGTAATAATCGACACGCAACTACCCTTCCAACTACTTGGCAGTCACGCGCCGCGCGACCTGCTCGCTGGTGACGGAAAACTGCTGCACGACGTCATCGTATTCGCGAGCCGTCATGCTAAAGAGCTGCGACCGTCCCGTAGAGTCGTCCTTCACCACTTGAAGGTAGCTATCGACAAACGGTTCCGTCACTCGCGCTTTGGCGTCCAGCGGAGCCACAATCAGGAGCTGCAAGCCAAACTGCTCGAACAGGCGAAGGGCGTATTCCGCGTTTTGGTCGTCGATTTTCGAGAACATTTCATCTACCACCACAAAGTGAAACCGCCCGGGGGTCATGCCGGTGGGGTCCAAATCGTATTGGTAGGCGATTGCGGCAACCAGAATAGTAAACGCCAGCTTCGCCTTCTCGCCGCCCGACTGCCCGCTACTCCCCTCGTGAAAGCTGTGTGTTTCGTTCGTGGCTTTATCCAACTCGCGGGCGGCGAAGTTGTACCAATTGCGGACGTCGATCACCTTGTCGCGCCATCGAGTCTTCTCGCTATCTCCCAGTCGGGCAACCAGTTTTTCGATTCGCAGGAAGCGTGCTTCATTAGCTTCGCTGCTTCCATCGAACGAGTGGTCCAGGCACTCACGAAGGGAACGGCGAAAGTCTTCGATCTCGCGATCCGCCACGGGCCGCGGCTCGAGTTTCATGAAGGTCCCCGGGCGGTATTCGAGCTGCGCCAGAGCTTTATTGAGCTGCCCGATCTTTCCTTCAATGCGGCGCCGCTCCTCCTTAAGCGAGGTGTGGAACAGCGCTACCTCCTGGGTCACCTTGTCGTTGAGCCGGTCCTTGAACTTCCGCTCGTGTCGTGGCAGGTCCTCCTCGCGAATCTGTGCGAGGAGTCCCAAGAAGCTATCGAGCGACTGCCGGCTCGCATCCAAATCGGCCTGCTCCTCCTTGAACTCGCGTAGGAAGCGATTCATCGCTTCGACCATCCGTTCACCGAGTTGTTCGAGCGGCTGGCGCATACGGTCGATCTCAACCCGCGTACGTCTTGTCCACTCCTGCTCGCAAGCGAATAAGTTCTTCACACTCAGCGGTTCGCCGAGCGACTCCACAATCGAATCGAAGGCCGCAGCATGAGCCCCGTACGCCTGCGGATCCGCAACCGCCTTGAGTTGCTGCCGAGCTGCAGCAACCAACTGCTCGGCCTCGGCTGTGTTGTCGACTAGCCGTGCGTGGCTGCGGATGGCGTCGTCGTACGCGCCTTGCAACCGCAGGCCCGTCGCTTCGGCATCCGACATCCGTTGCTTGAGAGCCTGGACCGCCGTGCTCGCCGATTCGAGCTGACGACGCTCCTGCTCCAATGCAGCCAACTCGTCTTGATGACGCCTGACGTCCAAGGTGTCGAACTCGGCAACCGCCACGGCCTCGCTTGCGGACAGCCGGACATCTCGCACCTGCTCAAGTGCCACTTCGTGCGTGGCAATCGCCTCGTCAAGCGCTGCAACTTCGATGTTCAGCGTTTCAATCCGTTCGGCAATCAGTTGTCGCTTCTCCCGGTTATCCCAACCAAGGACAAAATGCCGGCGGTCGATGGAGCGGGGGCGGTCGTCTTTGGTATGTCGCTCCGCGGTGAATTTAATGTGCCGGTTCTCGGTCATGGCCAACCGAGGTGTCTGGTTGAATTCGTCGAGCGTCTCGCAGCAGCGGTAGTCGAATCGCCGCGCGTAACTCGCCTCGAACCCATGTCGCGAGTGGGTGCCGATCGCGGAACTTAAGTTTTCGCAATAGCGATTGCGCGTGGAGCCGGTCGCCCGTTGCTTCGGCGCCGCGGCCAACCAGCAAGTAGTCGAGTCGCTGCCCCTCGCCCCGCCCATCGGCGAGCTTGGTGCGATTGATGTAGCCGCGCACGCGCTGATAGTACGGTTCGGGCACCAACAAGCTGAGCGCAAAGCTGCGGAGCACCAACTCGGCCGATGCTTCCCAGCGGCGATGCTCCACGTCGATCGAAATTAGCTCGGCGGCAAACGGCACGTCGGCCGACTTGAGGTTCAAATCGGCGCACAAGCGATCGCGAAGCATCGCAAGCTTCGGCGAAACATTCGTCGTTCGATCTGCCAATGCTTCCAGCTCGGCCTGCTCTTCGCGGCGGGCATCCCGCCGTGTGCCGCGAGCGATCACCAGCTCGTCGTACTTTTGATGCAGCGTTTGCAATTGCTGGTCGCTACGATCGACAATCGACCGCAGTTCCGCGCGAACTGCTACCAGCTTCTCGGCACTGCCCACCACTTGATCGACGTCGGCCCGCTTGAGCAATTTATGGTAACGGTCGAACTCGATCTTCTTCTGGTCGAGACGGTTTCGCTCCAATTCCACCAGCTGAGGAATCGCCCGCAGGCGTTCGCCTCCCGCCTGCTCCAACTCGTTTCGCAGCAGCCGCAACTGCTCGGTAGTGGTCCGCTGCTCGGTCTTGATACGTTCGATCGTGCCGTCGAGAATCGCCAGTTGCGCTTGCTGTGCGGCAATCTCCGGTTCCAGCAGGGCGACGGTTTGCTCACGAAAAAAAGTATCGGCCGCGGCGAGCTGCAATTCGCGGCTCGCAAGCGCCGCCGACTGGTCGCGATAGCGGAGCCCCAGCTTCTCGACAGGCTGCAGTAGTTCAGCAGCGCGGCGGGCCCGCACTAGTTCCTGGTGGGCAACGCTCAAATCGTGAAAGTGCGAAAGCAACCGACTGACTTTCTCCTGCCAGTCGTGCCGTTCGAGCATGTGCTGCCGAATGAAGTCGTTCAGGCTCTGGATGTCCTTCACAGCGACGGTTTGATTGAACATGTCCATCGCCTTGGGTAACATGCCGGTCCGCCGGGTCAGCCAACTGCGATACTGCACGAACTTCTTGGTGGTGGTGTAGCCCAACCGCTCCAGGTGACCAGCAATGGCGTCCGATTGTCGGACGCCCGCCAGGTCGTCTTTCAGCTCACGTGCTTCGTCGGCCACCGCAAACAGCTTGGTGGTTGCTCCGTCCGCCGTGAGATGCAGCACTTGGCACAACGTAAACGCGGTGCCCAGCTGTTCGTCAGCAAACACGGCCGAAATCGCTGTCAGGTTCGAGCCTTGCGGCCTCAGGTACTTAACGATGGCGGCATTCGCGTCGTCGCTGGTCCGCGCGTAGGCGCCACGGATGTAACTCTTCTCGGTTCGCTCCGTTTTTCGGGCACCGGCCGCCACATTGTAGTTGCGTTTACGAGGCTCCACGAGGAGCGTGAGAATGGCGTCGACCAGCGTCGACTTACCCGACCCATTGTGCCCCACCAAGAGCGCCGTCCGGCCGGCGGGCTCGAAGCGGAAGACGTGGCCAGCGGTGCTGTCAAAAGTCCCCCAGTTGAATAACTCCAACCGCTGCAGCCGGTACCCTGGGCGGGTGGGACGCATTTCGAATAAGTAGTGCATGGGGCGAAGGGTTGCAGATGAGTAGACGGAGGGGGTAAGTTTTCGTAGCCACAAGTTGGAGCGATGGCTGCTGTGGAATGCGGGGTGCTGCCGTGTTACACGCGGTTTTGCGAAGCTGCGATCAAGCGGTCGCGCAAGGCTTCGAGTTCGTCGAGCGGCAGGCGAGCTTTCAGGAGCTTGCAAACTTCCCACGTATCGCTACCGCTCCCGAACTTGCGGACGAACTTCAGTTTTTCAAGATTCGCCAGGGCAGCGGTCAGTTGTTTACGGAGCCGCACTTCGTCCGACTCGGCAGGGAAGAACTGCTTCCAGTCCTCGAGCAGCATGCTGACATCAACAACACACCGCTCGTTGTCGAGATCCTCGTCTTCGTACCGTCGATACTCATCCCGCAACATCACGCAGAGGAGTGTCGCGGTGTAACCCAAGGTCGCCCTTCGGAACAAACGTGGCAATCGTTCGTAGCCTCCGGTTCGCCCGTCGTCGTCGAGTTGCCGGAGGTGCGCCAGGCCCTCGGTGCGATCGACCACGAGCACCAGTCCCAGCCTTGCAAAGTAAGTGCTCAGGTCCGACTCGCGGGCCAGGAGGATGTCCCACGCTTCGATATCGTCGTCGTAGATCACCCCCTGCAAGAGGCGGACGGCGGGAATGCCAAGCTCTTCGAATTCGGGCAAGTCGTGTTGGCTGACTATCTCGGTACTCATGCGTCCGTAGCTCCCATGGCGGTTGGCCGACTCGTACGGTTTGCGGGTTGGGAAACAAACTCCACACGCGGCAGTTCATACCGCGCACGACGGCCCTCAGCTGTTGCGATTTCAATCACCTCGGTGGTGAGCGCGTCAACTTCGTGTCCTTCGTCGTGAGCCAACTGCAGATAGCCCAGTAGCTCAATCGCTCCTACCGGAAGCGGGAACGCGTCCACCACTTCTTGTAGTGTCACACGGTTATCGTCCCCCTCGATTAGCCGATTCACGTGGTCGCGCATCTCCGTCCAATCGAGTCGCTCGAGCTCGGCGAAGTGGCGAAACGCGGCAAACCGGTCGAGTTCGTCCGGCCTGTGTTCGGCAAGGTCGCCCACGTCGAACTCCGAAGGCGGTATCCAGAATGTCCGCTCAAATGGATTCGTGAGCCCATGCTGCACCTCGATCTGCAAGCCCGCGACGTCGGTGGGGGGAGCGTCCGCCAGTTGGCGAGCAGCGGCCTTGATGTCCCGTAGTACGGTGGATATCCGCTGCCGGGCGACACTCGATCGGGCATCCAGCAGACGGCGCAGCGTGGAGCTCAGGCGGCGCGTGGTCCGCAGGACTTTCTCCGCTTCTTCGGCCAGGTGCGACACCATGCCGCGGATGCGCTGCATTCCACCCGACTGGGCGGCAAGGGCTTCGATTTGGCTCAATTGCTCGACCATCGCCTCGAGTTGGTCCTGTTTGACCGGCGAGAGAACCAGCCGCACGAACTCGTGGAAGCTCACCCCTTGGTCGTCGGTCTTCAAGCGATCCTCCGCCTCCAGCACGTAGCCAAGGATCTCGCCCCGCTGGCCGGAGGCCTGAGCCTGCCGTTGCTGGACGTCGCGGGTGATGGCTTTGAAGGACTCCTCGACGGCCCGGAAATCGCCCTGCAGCGATGTCAGGTCGGCCACCGCATCGGCAAACCGCTCCCGAATCGCGGTCGCCGTGTAGGTCTTCACGCTTACGCCCGACTCAATATCGGCAATCTCACGGTCGATTTCGTCGCGCTGCGCCCGCAGATGGGCGAGTCGCCGCTCGGGATCGTCGGAGCCCCGCACCACGATATCCGACAAGGCATCGATAATTCGCTTGAGCCGCGACTCGGTGCCAACAAACCCTGCGCCCTGCCCCAGCATGTGATCAAGGAACTTCAGTACCTCCTCGGTGTGCGGCGTCAACTCGTACACTGGCTCAGCGTGGTCCGCATCGTGATAGCGACGGAGCCAGCGGCACTCGGGGCTTGTCCAATGGCTAAAGTAATTTTCGGGGCGATCGCTTAGACACTCGGGATCCGTGGCGTGCAAACGATCGAGGTAGTCGCCCAAGCGTTGGGCCAACTCACCGTGCGGAATGGTTACCGGCCGGTCGGCCTTGAATTGCTCGTGCACGAAGCAGGCGATCTGCGCAGCATGCGGCGACCGCAATAGTCGTACGGCAGGATTCGTGGCAAAGAATGTGACCAGTCGCTCTCGATTCACCTACGCCAGCTCCAGACTTGAGGGGGCCCGACCCCGTGGTGGGTCCAACCAAGTCTAGTATTATAGGCAATCCGCCGGTCGCCGTGGGTGCTAGCAACTACGATCCTGGGAAGATTCAATGGCAGCGAGCCTTACCGCATCCCGCGGCCCACTTCCGGTCGGCGGCGGGGCCTTGGAGAAGTACGAGAATCGCGTTTCCCCCGCGAAACAGGACACTTCGCCTGTCGCTCAGCCCCTGGACCTACGCGAGATGACGGTCCAAAACACCGCAGCGGGGAACGCTGGAAGCCGGTGCCCGAGCGGACGCACTCGGGAAGCGACGCCCCGGCGGCGCCACTGCAAGAATGTCCAAGCCAGCGGCCGGACGTCTCACACCGTCCACTCCTGCTCTTTCTTGCTGAGCCATAACAGTGCGGGCGAAGCGATGAAGATCGAACTATAAGTACCCACGATCACACCTACCACTAAGGCGAACGCGAAGGCATGGATGCCGTCGCCGCCAAAGAAGTACAGAATCACCACCACTAGCAACGTGGTGAGCGAGGTCAGCAACGTTCGGCTCAACGTCTGATTGACGCTCGTATTGATCATGTCGGCCGTGAGCGTCGGACTCTTGCCGCGGACCTCGCGAATTCGGTCGAACACCACGATCGTATCATTCAGCGAGTAACCAATGATGGTGAGGAAAGCCGCCACAATGGGCAAACTGATCTGAAAAGCGTCGATCTGCAGCGACGTAGCCAGCGGCCCAGCGTATTGCACCACGTAGGCACTCAAGGCAATCACACCGAGGGTTACCAACACGTCGTGCACCAGTGCCACCACGGCCGCCAGGCCGTAGGAGATCTTCTGGAAACGAATCCAAATGTATCCAATGATGCCCAGCAAGCTGACCAAAATGGCGTAAATCGCTTGCAATCGCATGTCGCCCGCCACGCGTCCACCAATTTTGTTGGCCAGCGGGAAGATCGGTTCGCCATTGACATTGCTAAGCACGCCGTCGATCACTTGCTGTGCTTCGCTCTGCTCCATGCCCCCGAGCCGCACGGTCCAGTCGCGGAAGCGACGGCTACTGCCATCGGTATAGCTGGGATTGGTCACAACGGGATTGATACCTGTTCGCCCCATTCGGTCGAGGGAAGCCCGCACTTCACTAAGGATCGTATCGTGCGATACACCCACGACCGCCTCGTTGGCGCCCCCTTCGCCAAAGTACAACGTGGTCTCGAAGCCCGTATACTGATTCTCGCCATCCCCGCCTTCGGAGAACGGCCGCAACTGGTCGGCCGAAATCTGATAGGTTTCCAGCTTGTCCGCAAAGGCGTCGGCCAGAATGCCTTCTACGTTCTCGACCGCATTCGAAATAGGCTGCCCGGTTGCTTCGTCCACTTCGTCGAGCACGCTACTATCAATCTTGTAGGTGGTTCCCTCGGTGCCATCCTGATTGCGAGCAACCACCAGCAGGTTCTTGTCGGCGAGCTCCGTGTCCAGCAGCGTCTCCCGCACTTCGGCGATATCCATGGCCGCCTCGTCCTTGAGCACCATCGTTACCGAAGTACCACCTGTGAAGTCGATGTTGAGCAGATTCGTTTGCCGCGACGCGACCCCAAAAAGCCCAAGTGCGATAACCGCCAGCGACAGCATCGTCGCTACGGGCCATTTGCTCATGAAGTCGATGTCGGTCCGGGTCAGCATTTGCATCATGCTCAGCTTGGTGATCCAACCCTTACGCTCGGCAATATCGAAGAGAATTCGCGAGCAGAAGATGGCCGTATACATGCTCATCACGATGCCGAGAATCAGCGTGACCGCGAAACCCTTGATTTGATCGGTACCAATCACGTACAGCACCACACCGGTGATGAGAGTGGTAACGTTCGCGTCGACGATGGTGGTGGTCGCCCGGCCGAAACCATTGCGAATCGCCATACGGAGCGTCGAACCACGCGCGAGTTCCTCGCGGATGCGCTCGAAGATCAGCACGTTGGCGTCGACCGACATACCCACGGTGAGCACCAAACCGGCAAGCCCTGGCAGCGTGAAGGCCGCGTTCAAGAGCACCATGGCACCAATCACCAGCACAATGTTAGCCACCAGCGCCAAGCACGCCACCAGCCCGGCAAAGCGGTAGTAAAACAGGATGAACAGCAGCACCAGCCCCAGCGACACCAGCATGGCCCGCTTGCCTTGCTGAATGGTCACTTCGCCAATTTCAGGTCCGGTTTGGGCTTCGCTCACTGGGGTCTTGTTGAGCGCCGCGGGCAGGCTACCGGCGTCGAGAATGCTGACAACGTGATCGACCTCTACCTCGTCCATTCCACGACCGCTGATGGTGCCCTCGCGGGAGATGCGCGAACGGATACTGGGAGCGGAGCGGAGCTGTTCGTCGAGGATAATGCCCAGGAAGTAGGGCCGCGGATTGGGGACGTGTTTGCCCGTCAGTCGGCCGAATCGATTCGCCCCTTGGCTATCGAAACGGAACCGAACTTCAAATCCCTCAGGCCCCACATCCTTGCTGGCGCCGGCCAGGTACTCGCCGGTCACATTGAATGGGTCAAGGATCACCAAAATCTCGGGCGAGTGGACCCCCATGCGTTTGACGGCCGCTTCGCTGCGGACATCGCCTTCCTCTATTGGCTCATCTACTGGGCCGAACTCGTCGACATCGTAAGGCACCCACCGGGCTTGAGGCTCGCCGCCGATGCGGACCACGGTTTGCCCTGGCGGTAGCCCTTCGGCAAGCTCGATTTGATTCTTGTGCTCATCCCGCGTCCGATCGGCAAGAATGCGGAACTCCAGTTGACCAAGGTCGGTAATCTTCTTCTTGATGAAATCGAGTTCTGCCTGCCCCGCTTTGGGAATGATGAATTCAATGCTCTTCCCACGGGTGCGGATCGTCACTTCCTTTGTGCCACTCGGGTCGACCCGCTCTTTGAGCGCGGCGAGCATTTCGTCCATGCTGAATTCGCTGCGGCGATTTGCCTCGGCGTTTGCGCCCGCATCGAGTGGGTCGCCATCCTCGGTTACCACCAAGTCGGGATCGGCTAGGTCGTAAATGAGCGTCACGCCGCCACCCAGGTCGGGCCCTAGCTTGAAGCCGTCTTCCCGCGACAAGGCAAACCAAATAGCCAACAGCCCCGCGGCAATGGTGCCGATCGCGACACCGATTTTCCAGGCGTGGTCGGGCATGCCGAGATTCTTGCCTAGCGTCGAACCAATGAGCCCCGGAATGACAAACAGCCCCACGATGATGGCGGCCATTGCCCACGACGTTATTCCGTTGCTATCGGCAACCGCCGCGGCGGGCACTTTGCCTTTGGCTGGCACCGTGGCGGTGCCAGAGACCGCCTCGCCGTCCGCGGCGATATCGCCACCGATGGTCATTTCGCTGGCGGCCCGCTCTGCGGCCAAGTCGGCTAGTTCGCTGACGTCGTTTACTTCCGCTATGGAAGCGGCGTCGGCGATTGCCGAACCGGTGTCTTGCGCCAACAACCGGCCAGGGGCGGCCGTCGCACTCACCACCATGGCGAACAACAGAATGGAAACGGCGGCGAGCCACCGCGAGTTGTTATTTTGGTTCATATCTACGACTTGTCTTTCGCGTTGTCCTTGCCTGCCTCATCGTCGTCGCCCAGAATCTGGGAGATGGCGGCCAGGCTCACTTTGATCTTTGCGCCCGTGTTGTCGTCGACGCGAAGCGTCACCCGACCGGCGTCGCGCTGCACATTGGTCACCACGCCATAGATGCCGCCGCTGGTAATCACGCGGTCGGTCTCTTTGACAGTTTCGAGCTTCTTGAGTTGCTCTTGCTTCCTCTTCTCAGGCAGGAACAGCATGAAGTAGGCCAACAGCGCGATGAGCGCCATCGGAATCATGTCGATTAGCCAATTCCCACCCGGCGCAGCACCACCGCCATCGCCTTGGGCCAAGAGCATTAACGACGAGATCCAGTCCACCGCACGACCGCCTAGCTACAAAAGGCCTTCTGAAGGGTGTTGCAAATCAACAGAAACGGCCCGGCAACCCTCGTAGCCGAGCCCCGGCCCACGGACCGAAGCGAGTATCATAAGTCCTTACGCCACAACGGGGAAGGGGGATTTGGGCGATCGCCACGCCGGGGGACCCATGCCCCATTTCGCCGCGCGGCGGGCGGGGTTTCTATGAGGCGCCCCACTGGGACGCGGTTCGATGGTCGCTTACTGACGATCGCGGCTCCGAAGTGCATCCGATTCGCCACGGATGCTCCGTCATTCGGACTTCTGCGAGCCCGCTGCCCAGCCGGCTAGCTTTTGCCGCCGGTACGCCGCAAATCGATCCTCAGCGATTGCTTCCCGCGCTTCGACCATCAGCCGCTGGTAGTAAGTGAGATTGTGGATCGAAAGCAGTACAGGGCCTAGCATCTCGCCGGCCATGAACAGGTGACGCAGGTAGCCGCGGCTGCGCTGGCACGCGGGGCAGAAGCAATGCTCGTCGAGGGGGCGGGAATCCGTCTTGTGGCACTCGTTCCGCAGTCGCAACGGCCCCTCGTCGGTAAATGCCAAGGCATTGCGGCCGTTGCGGGTCGGCATCACGCAGTCGAACATGTCCACCCCGCGGTAGATGGCCTCAATCAGGTCTTGCGGACGGCCAACCCCCATCAAGTAACGAGGCCGGTCGGCGGGCAGGTGGGGCACCGTGTGCTCCAGGCACTGGTACATCTCGGCTGGCTCCTCGCCAACGCTCAAACCTCCGATGGCGTAGCCGGCAAAGTCGAGTTCCACGAGCCGCTCGGCCGATTCTTGCCGCAGCTTGGCATCCAACCCACCTTGCACAATGGCAAAAATCGATTGGTCGCCACGCTGGGCCGCCTGCTGGCACCGCCCCGCCCAGCGGACGCTGCGGAGCATCGCGTCGGCAATCGCATCGCGGTCGGCCGGCAGCGCAATCACGTGATCGAGCTGCATGGCGATGTCGCTACCCAGTTGCTCCTGGATGGCGATCGACTCCTCCGGGGTTAGGCTTAGGCTGGCCCCATCGATATGCGATTGAAACGTCGCCCCCTGCTCGGTGATTTTCACCCGGTCGGCGAGGCTGAATATCTGGAAGCCGCCACTGTCCGTGAGGATGGGGCCCTCCCAGCCGCTGAAGGCGTGCAGGCCACCTAGCTGGGCGACCACCTCCGCGCCAGGGCGGAGTGCTAGATGATACGTATTGCCGAGGATGATCCCCGCGCCGGTGGCGGCCACCTGGTCGATGGTCAGCCCTTTGACGGTGCCCACGGTGCCAACCGGCATGAACGTCGGCAACGGCAACTCGCCATGCGGGGTGGAGAGCACGCCACACCGAGCGCTGCTGCTTGCGTCCGTATGCAACAGTTCGTACCGCACGGCATGGGCAGTGGGAATCTCGCTAGGCACGCTATCCCCTCCCGCGAATCAGTGGCCCAACGAGCCCTTTGCCCAGAAAGACCGTTGCCAACCGCGCCAGCCGGCCACGGAACTCAATCGCCACGCAGCTTCAGGTTCGCCTGCGTGAGCTTTTCGCGAACTTCGTTCAAGCTGGTAACGCCAAAGTTCTTACACTCCAGCAGATCGTCGCCCGTTCGCCGCACCAATTCGCCAATGGTTGTCAAACCCAGGCGCACCATGCACTTACGAGCCCGCACGGAAAGATTGAGGTCGGAGATGGGCCGATCGAGCAGCGCCCGCTCGTCGTCCGATAGGGCTTCGGGGTCGTAAACCGGCTCTTCCTCACGTCGCTGATGGGCAAACTGCCCCAGTTCTAAGCCCTTGGAGGAGAGCATGTCGCGAATCTCCACCAACGAGGTCTCGCCGAAGTTCTTGCTGGAAAGCAGTTCCAACTCGGTGGTTTCCGTCAGATCGCCCAGCGTCATGAGGCCCATTTTCTGCAGGCAGTTGCGGCTGCGAACCGAGAGTTCGAAGTCGGTTACCGGAATGCTGAGCACCTGGCCCAGGCGGTCCTGCTCGCGACGGGCTTCTTCGTCGTAGTACATGTCCCGCGATGCATCGGCGTCCTTGTAGAACAGCCGGGCCCGCTGGTGGCTGGGGAACATATCGAGAATCCGATCGTAGCATTGCTTCGCTCGATCGTAAGCTTGCATGTCCTCATACAGAATGCCCAGGTTGAGCAACGTGCCAACATGCGTGGGAAACTGCTTGGACTGCCGCTCGTAGAGCTCGCGGGCGTAGTCGTCGTTGCCGTGACGATCGTTCTCCAGCGCCAGGCCAAACAAGGCACCACCATGTTCGGGGTCGGCCTGCACGGCCCGCTCCAACAAAGCGAACACCTCTTCGCGGTTGCCACCCAGCACCTGGACGGTGGCCGACCGCTGGTAGAGGTAGTCTGCCGTCTGCTCGATGGCACCCGATAGCGAATCAAGCAACTTGAGCGCTTCCTCGGGCTGCTTGGCGTACCGCAACGCTTCGGCCTTGGCAAGCGTAACGATGTCGCGATCGTAACCAGCGCGGGACGAGGCGTCGTACGATTCAATCGCCTCATCGTATTTATCGAGGGCCAGGTTCGACTTACCCAGATAGTAGTGGGTGAGCGCGCCGCCGTCGCTCCGCGTGAGGGTATCGATTGCGCTGGAATAGCGGCCCAGCAGGTACTGGCAAACACCCATCCGTGCCGAAGCGGCCGGCGAGCGATTCTCTTGGCCCTCGAGTTCCTGCACCGCCTCACGCAATTCGCGGTAATTCGCGTAATTCTCGGAAATGGCGCGCGTGATCTCTTCGATTTCGCGGGGGCCAAAAGCGGTGGTCGAAACCACCATCGACTTGATTCCGGCTGTAGGTGCCTGAGGCATCGACATGCTTAGTACCTTTGGGGAGGGGTATGGAACGCCACTTGCGAGGCGTAGGGCTCGGTGTCGGCTTCCAAAGCCGCGCGCCTGGCGCTCGCGAGAGCCAGCGGGGGGAGTCGAACCCCCAACCCCCGCATTACGAATGCGGTGCTCTGCCGATTGAAGCTACGCTGGCAAAATTTCTCGAATCTCTAAATTTACCTTCCTAAGCCCCATCTCACAATGCCCACGAAATGGGGTTTCCGAGCAGAAATCGGCAAGTTGGGGCACGTTGGCCCTCACGAACTCGACACTATGGGGAGCATTCAATCATTGGCACGCTGTCGCTCTCCCATGCTGTTTGACTCCCCCGCCCTTCGAACTTAGTTGAGAATCGCTGTTTTGGCGTTGTGCGACTTACGGCTCTGGGGCGATGGGCGGGGAAACAAAGCGGGGCGAAGAGGGTGACGCCATATCGCATGCTCGCCCCGCGCTGCGGGCGGTTGTTACCCGGGAATCGTGTGGCAATCGGGGCCGCGGATGTGTTAGGTTGCAGGCGGAACGCCACGAGTGTTGTGACCGGCCGATACTCTAGGACAGGGTGAACATCGCCATGCTTGACAATCCCTACCAAAGCCCCGACGGCAAACTGCCCCCTCCCAAGAAATCACCCCTGTGGTTTCTCGGCCGGCTGATGATCTATGCGGCAATCATCGCGCTGGTGATCGCGCTATTGCTCCCGCTGACTCGTGGAGGTGGAACGGGAGCAAGAGAAGCGGCACGGAGGAATCAGTGTTTGAACAATCTCAAACAGATCGGTCTTGCACTGATGAACTACGAGGATATTCACGGCACGTTCCCGCCCGCCTACACCGTCGATGCGGACGGCAATCGCTTGCACAGTTGGCGAACACTCCTCCTGCCGTACATCGAACAGCAACAGCTCTACGATCAAATCGACCTCGCCAAAGCCTGGGACGATCCCGCAAATGCCGCAGCACGGGAGACGTTGGTCGAATGCTATACCTGCCCCAGTGGCCCCTTTGAGCTGGGCGATACCAATTATCTTGCGGTCGTCGGCCCGGAGTGCATGTTCACCGGCACCGACGGGCGGAGTATCGCCGAGGCGACCGATGGCACATCTACCACCATCTACCTGGCCGAAGGGCCCACCGACCGCACCGTGCACTGGATGTCGCCCCAGGATACGAATCTGGAAGTGGTGCTCGCCATGGACGCCGAGTCGCGGACCGGGCATCCGGGCGGATTCATGGCGGCGTATCTGGATGGGCACGTCGACTTCATCGATTTTCAGATCGATCGCGAGAAGCTACGCGGCATGCTAACGATCGCCGGGGGTGAAGAGCTGGCAGAATAGGGCCTCGCCCACCGACACCCAGTTCGAAGGCCACCAGCGGAAGGAGCCAACAAAGCCATGCCGCACAGGAATAGGTGCCTTCGACGCCAAGCACTTCCGCCCCGCCGCCCATCACGCGAAGCACTACGGCCGAGCAAAGCAACAAGTAGCAGCGCTGCATCCAGCGACGGTGATCGTCGAACCGCCGGCCGACCGCTGCTCGCCAGCCCATGGCGGCGGTCGCGGCTGTAGCGATTGCGAGTGCCGCGAAACCCGTGGCAGCAACGGTGCCCGTGGCTGCGTACCAAGCCATCCACAACCCGCTTGGCGCCAGCAACAGCAGCACGGCGAGCACTTGCAAGCGTCCCAATCGGCGGTGCCACATGGGCCACCGCAGGCGAAAGCGGTTACTCAACAGAACCAAGCCGACCAGGAGCGTCATCGGTCCCGTGAGTATGTGAACGTAGAACGCCACGCTGTACGCACCATGAAAATACGAGCGGCGGCCGAGCAGAAAGTGGGAGCGGAAGTTCGGCGGGAAATAGTCGCCATACGACACGAATACGGCAATCGCGGTCTCGATAATTAGCAGTACTGCCAGGAATCGGACGACTGTCAGCGCACTCGGCGGGCGGACCAGCCATCCTGTTGTGGGAGGTACGCTCATCGGACCGCCGTGGCTTTCGCGTCGCGCACCTGGAGCAACTGCGCCGCGATGCTCACGGCGATCTCACCCGGGTGGTTCGACCCAATCGGCAGGCCCACCGGACAATGAAAATCCAACCGCTCGGGCTCGATGCCAGCCGTGGCTAGTTCTTTACGGAGCACGGCCGCCTTGGCCCGGCTGCCAATGACGCCGACGAACGGAAACACCACCGGTAATGCAAACATTTTCTGCAGCACCGGCAGGTCGCTGCGGTGCCCCTGCGTCATGCAAAGCACGAAAGTATTGGCATTCAGACGTTCGACCTCACAGGTCGGGTCGTGGGTCTCAATACGGCGTGCGCCCTCGGGCAATCGGGCCAGCCAATCGCTGCGGGGGTCGATGCATGTTACCTGGCAGGGGAGCGTGACCAACAGCCGCGTGAGCGCTTGGGCGACGTGGCCAGCGCCAAAAATGGCGATCGGCCAGCCCTGGGCGCCATGCACTTCGAAGTACAGCTTGACGCGGCCACCACAGGTCATGCCGACGTCGGCCTTCAAGTTCCAATCGACGAATTGCCGCGGGGGCCCGTCAAGCAGCATCGTGCGGGCCAATTCAATCGCCTGGTGCTCGACGCGGCCGCCGCCAACGGTGCCGCACGCCAGCCCCTCAGCCGTGACGATCATCTTCGCCCCTTGGTCCTGCGGGGTGGAGCCCGCCGCATCGACAAGCGTCACCAACACCAAAGGCGTGCCGTCGGCAGTAAGTTCGCTGAGTCGCTCAAACAGCGGACGGTCGCTCATAGCAAGGATTCATCGTGCCGGTGGATATCGGTAAGCGCCGGCTGAGCTGGAGTTCGCCGCCGGCGCGGATGTTATTCTACCACAACAGAGCCCAAACCAACGCGCTGGCGACGCCTACGTGGCGAGCGGCACGGCGTTGCGGTGGGGGCCTGTTCGCC
This sequence comes from Lacipirellulaceae bacterium, assembly GCA_963753855.1. GTDB lineage: Bacteria > Planctomycetota > Planctomycetia > Pirellulales > Lacipirellulaceae > Aeoliella. The sequence continues at coordinate 483,087 of CAVWDV010000002.1, forward strand.
ACTTGAAAGAGAGCAGCCCGGCAACTACCAGCAAAGCCCAGACGCTTGGCGGTTCGCGCACGGCGGAACGCGCGGTGGGCAGCTGCGCGTCGGCGGCTTCGATGCCATAAAACAGCTTCCAGGTTTCGTAATCGCCTGCCGTTAGTTGGCCCCCCAGCTGGTCGCGCCAGACAGTGTAATCGGCGAGGTTGGCTTGGCCATCGTTGTTGTAATCGCCGGTAGCGCCAGCGGCCCAGAGGATGCCGCCGGCGAGGTGATTCAGGAAATCGACCTCGGAATAAGCCTGGTCGACGTGGCCCATGCCTGTGTACCAACTTCGTCCGCCGCCGAAGTCCTGTTTCCAGCTAATGGGGTGAAACTCGCCCATCATGCCGCCGGAGTAAGTCGACTCGTCGAGTTCCAACAGCACCTCGATGGTGGGGCTGAGCTGCCGAAAATCATACCACTCGTCGAGACGAACCCACGCGGAGTCAAGGTGGCGGGTAGAAACGTCCGCCGGATTCACCACCCGTACCGTCGCGTCTTGGACGCTCGGATGACGCTGAAACCGCGCGCCGAGCAGGTCGACGAACCAGGGCCAATCGTTGGTAACGTCGGACGCGGCATGAATTCCGACAAAGCCATTGCCCGCGGCGATAAACTGCTCAAACGCTGCCTGCTGTGCGGCCGAAAGCAGGGGATTTCCCGCGGACTCGGTGGTGTGTAAGAACACCGCCACGTCGAAATTGGCAAGCGACTCGGACGTGAACACCGTGGGATCTTCGGTCACGGTGAGCGCCATATCGAACCGGCTGGCAAGGGCGTCCAAGGCGGTCACCGCCGCTGGGATGGACCGATGGCGAAAACCGGTGGTACGGCTAAACACCAAAGCCTCAAGCGCCACAGCCGGAGGCGAAGCCACCAGCGCAAGCGCCAAGCCACAGCCGCAAAGATGCAAAATCGAATTACAACGAGCCATTAATTGGTGTCCAACGCCTGCGAAGAACCCGGGCCTGCTGGCCAACCGCTGCGGAGCATCGTATCGCGGAAGGCAGCGGATAGCGACGCAAAATTGGGCAGTTTGCGGTAAACTTCGCAATCAGCACTAAATCTTCAACAACCCGCAGGGTCTCGCTGGTCGCTGCCACATGCTCAGGAGGGGCGAATTTTGCGACAGCTAGCGGTGAATGCGTGAACCAAACGGCTCTCCATGTCGAATAATGGGTGACGGAAGCATGCGCGGCGGGAGCGCCACGCAACATACTTTTCACGGACGATTGTTTAGCACCCCCAATCCCCTTGCACCGCATGCGCACCACGCGCTCGCTGGCATGCATGGGGTGAGAGCGAGGATCGTCCGTGTCTGAGATTACGAAGATGTTTCTGGCAGTTGGCTTATTGGCCGCGGGCTTCTACAGCGCTTCGCTGTTCGGTTCTCCCGATTCAAGCAGCGGCGGAAGCGGCGCCCGTGGTGAAAAACCACCCGAACGCCTCGAGCCCATCGACAATCACACGCTCATGCCTACTTCGGCCCCATCGACGTGGGATGGCAACATCGCGCAGGCCACGCATACCAGTGGCGACCCGAATGCTTCTGAGAATGGAAGCTCCGCGACATCGCATCAAGTGGCCCGGCCCACTTGGCTCGACCGCCCCGCGGCGCCACCCGCTGGCACATCGGTCGCGGTGCCCGAGATCCGGAGTCAGTCGCCAGCGGCGGCCCCCCAACAAAGTTCGGTTGCAACTGCTTGGCCGCCAGGTTCCCCGGCTACAGGCAGTCAATTCGGGTCGTTGGCCCCCCCCCCGCTGTTGCCCAGCCAGCATTCAGCGAGCGCCATGGTCGCGGCCCCATTCCCTGATCGTCCGGTTACATCGGCTGCGGAGTCGAGCGTCTTCACTCCCACTCCCAGCGCGTTTGCCCCCGCCGAGGCGCCACCCGTCACGGGTCCCAGCTTTTCGCACTTCGATGCCTGGAATGCACCCGCGGCGCCACCCAGCCTGCAACCCAGCCCGCCAGTCACTTTTCCCGACGAACCCATTTGGCACGTGGTAGCGGACGGCGATAGCTTACCCAAGATCGCCGAGCGGTACTTGCGCGATGCGACCCGCGCCCGCGAAGTGTACAACCTGAATCGCGACGTACTGGATAGCCCCGATTTGCTTCCCATTGGTACCGAACTTCGCATCCCGCAAACCGTCGCGGCCCCGGCCGAATTTCAAGTGTTCGACGCGAGCGGGGGAAGTGCAGCCAGCTACCAGCCACAAAGCCGCCTGGTGCCTTTGCCCGACCTGCCGGCCTCGGCCCGCGCGGTTCCGCGTGCTCACTTGCAAGGCCCTGTGAGCGCGAGCTTGGCCGTCGATCCATAGTCGTTCGTTGTGCGTCGTTCGCTGTGCGCCGTTCGCCGGGCAAACCACGGGGGGAGTCGCCCACTGGCGACGGAAAGGTGGGGTTGCCATGGCGACTGCGTTGTAGCGCATTAAGAACTACGAACCCCAATCACTTGCGCCGGCGTTTTGTCCACTCGAAATCCTTATCCGCCACGTGTACGGTGAGGAATTTGATGATCGCGTCTTCGGCCGGAGCGCCCGCCTGCGTAAGGAAGGTGGTGCCCTGCAATTTGGTTTCGGGCGCTGATAAGGTAAGCGAGTTGGGCTCGCCCTCCGGCAAAGAGTCTGGGCGCTCGTGATAGCGCTCGAGTTGCTTTTCGATGCGTTTGGCGTCGGCCGTATTCGATCGCTCGCCGCCACCGTACAAGATGAGGAAGGCTACCTTCTTGCGGATGCCCGGGTGACGCAAAGCTCGGGTCATCAGCAGGCCCTTGTAAGACCACTCGGGCGAGATGAGCACCAGGCCTTTGACGTCTTGCCCCTGTTTACCGACCGCTAGCGGCGGATAGCTCCAGTCCAATGCGGCCCAGTTCACAGCGACCGACGCGCCAAGACCTGCCCCCACGATCGATAACTTATTGATGTTCAGCTTCCCTGCATCGTTCTCGTCGACCAGGAAGCTACGGATCGCTTGCATATCAAATTGCACCATGGCGGCGAGAGCGGCGCGGTCGATTTTTGCCGCGTCAAGTTCCCGAGTCGCGCCACCGGGGCCCCGCTGTTTGGTGCTGTCGCCGTGGCCGCGGAGGTCGACCGTCAGCACGGCAAACGACTCCTGCTGATCGCCATCGGCGCCATCTCGTCCCGCCGCCGTCCCCTGCATGCGTCTGGCAAGTTGGTCGTAAACCGCTCGAGAGTCCTTCCAATCTGGGATCAGCACCACGGGTGTCGCGTTCTTACCGGCCATACTGGGATAGTAGGTCCCCGAAAGTTCCACGCCGTCCTTGGTCTTCATGGAGACTACGGTGGGCTTTTCGGGCTGCGGGGCTCCGCGCTGGGCCAACGCAATGTCGGCGCGAAGAATCAAAGCGGCGAAAAATCCCGCCAGGGTAAGCGCAGGCATCAACTTGGTTCGAATCATGGATTTGCGGTCCGAATCGCAGGCGACAGGGGTTGAAGAATAGGGTTGCATCCAGGCCGGTGGCAGTATTTTGCCGGGCATTGCAACAAAAACGAGCTAGCTACCGTCTATTATAGCAGGACTCGGCGGCCCGGAGGAGTTGAAACCGTCGCTCATTTGGCCCGTTTCAGTTGCCGGCGAGCCCCGATTTGCCGACAATGGCTATTAGACACCCCTGCGTGCGTAACTGCTCCATTTCATCCATCCCACTTCCTGAATCAACTTGACTGAACGCTTAAGAAATTGGTGGTTCGCCTACACCGGCTCCGACGAATTGCCGCTGGATGGGGAAGGTGCGTCGTGGCTCCTGAGTCTGGGCATCCACCTTGTGGTGCTTGTGCTGCTGGCCACACTGGCATTCTTGGTGCCCACCAACAATAGCTATTTGCTCACCGCCGAGCCTCCCGAACTAGACTCGGACCTGTTGCCGGAAGAGTTCCAGTTCGCCGAGCTTTCGCCAATGGACATTGGCGCCCTGGGCAGCCAGTCGGTGACGAATGCCGAAGCCGCCGCGCCCAACTTCGACGAAATCTCCGAGGTCCTCACGGACGTCGAGCCCGTGAGTCTCGTCTCGGAGCTGCAGGCCATGAACGTTGAGGTGCCAGTGCTCACGGCACCCAATGTGAATGAGAACATGCTGGTCAAAGGTACCGGCAACATTGGCACCTCCGCCGCCGTGGGTGCCGTCGACCGCATTACCAACGAGGTCCTGCTCTCACTCGAACAACGTCCCACGCTCGTTGTGTGGCTGTTCGACGAGTCGGGGAGTCTGCAGCCGCAGCGCGAGGCGATCGCCAAACGGTTCGATCGCATCTACGAAGAGCTGGGCGTGCTGGAAGCAGCCGGTAATCCTGCGTTCAAGAAGGACGAGGACAAACCGCTGCTCACCGCTGTGGCGTCGTTTGAAGCCACCACCACACTGCATACCAAACAGCCAACCGGCAACCTGGCCGACGTACAAGCCGCCATGCGGGCGATCGACGAAAAAGCGGCAAGGATCTACCAGGATCAGAACGACTCCACCGGGCAGGAAAACGTGTTCGCCGCGGTCGGACAGGTTGCCGCCGAGTTTCGCAAGTACCGCACCAAGGCCCCGCGCCGCAATGTGATGATCGTGGTCTTCACCGACGAGTCGGGCAACGACTATCAAAACCTGGATGGAGCCGTGGAAATCTGCAAGCGCAACGCCATTCCGGTGTATGTGGTGGGCGTCCCCGCGCCGTTCGGACGACGCGAAGCGCTGGTGAAATACGTCGACCCGGACCCTGCTTTTAACCAAACGCCGCGGTTTGTCCCTGTGGATCAGGGCCCCGAGTCGCTCATGCCCGAGCGAATCAAACTACGGTTCTTGGGGCGCAATGACGGCGACGACCGGCTCGAATCGGGATTCGGCCCGTTTGGTTTGTCGCGGCTCACCTACGACACCGGCGGCATCTACTTTTCGGTACACCCCAACCGCCGCAATGGGTACGTCGGTCGCAACCAAACCGATGCAATGACGACGCACATTGCGAGGTTCTTTGACCCCTTGGTGATGCGGAACTATCGTCCCGATTACGTCACCGAGAGTGAATACCGTAGCCGATTGGCTGGCAACGCTGCGAAGGCGGCACTCGTGCAAGCGGCGAGCCAAAGCTGGACCGAGTCGATGGAAGATATTCGCCTGCGGTTCCCCAAGGTGGACGAAGCCGAGTTTGCCCGCGACCTTTCGATGGCGCAACGCGAGGCGGCGAAACTCGAACCCAAGCTCGCAAGGCTTGCCGACATCCTCCAACAGGGCGAAAAGGATCGTGACGCCATCACCGAACCACGCTGGCAAGCGGGTTACGACTTGGCCATCGGCCGATCGCTAGCCGCGAAAGTCCGCACCGAAGGCTACAACGCGATGCTGGCCGAAGCGAAGCAAGGAATGAAATTCGAAAACGAGAAGAACGACACCTGGATACTTGCAGCGAGCGACCGCGTGACCACCGGGAGCGTGCTATCGAAGGAAGCAGACCTGGCCCGGATGTACCTGGAGCGAGTGGTACAAGGGCATGCCAATACGCCGTGGGAGTATCTTGCCTCGCGCGAACTGGAATCGCCCTTTGGTTGGGAGTGGCAAGAAACGTTTACCAATGTTGCCGGTCGCCGGGAGAATCGAGGGAATGGAAATCCGCGCCCTCCCCGCATGGAAAACATGCCGCCCAAGAAGCCTTTACGCCCGGTGCCGAAGTTGTGACGCCGGTCGTGGCTGCATCTGGTTGGCCGAGTTGCGCGATGCGATGCCGGTGGTTGAAACCCCCTGCTAGCGATTCGCGAGCGCGTCCATGGCGAAACTGGCGTTGGGATCGTGCTTGTAGAAGTACACGGCAATCTGAGTGGCCAAGATGTCGACGTACTCACGCTGAAACTGCTTGACCGGCTTGTCCTGCACGGGGACGGCGCTGTTCTGGGGGAATAGCACGTCGCCCAGGCTGTGCTCCCAGGCAATTTCGTCCCGTTCGGTCATGTCGTAGACGGTAAGGTTCACTTCGGCGCTACCCTGGTAGAGCGTCTTGCCCTTGTACAGGTCGAAATGGGCCAGGTCGATCACCACCAGCCGATCGGCCTTCACCGCCCGGCCCAGTTCCAGGAAGTCGCCCCAGTCACTCTCATCAAGCCACTTGTCGACCTCGCGGGGGTCGACCATTTCAATTTTGGGAACGTTCTCGCGGAGGAGATTGCTGACCAATCGCGACAACTGCCTGGAAGCACCGGCATGACTGTATTCGCTCGAGGCGGGGGGACGGCAAACCACCACGACCCGTTGCCCATCGAGTGCTTCGCACTCCGCAGGCACCATATGCCCGCCATCCCAAATGTAGAAACCCGTAGCCAGCAGTAGATGCAGGCACCCAGTCGAGGGAACTAGCGTAGCGAGCGCAAGCAGGAGGCTAAGCAACGTCGTCGAGCGGCGCGAAAGACCAGTACGTTCCATCGTTATCCTGAGTGGTCGGAGGAGCAGCGCGGCGCAGAGAGCTCTTCTGCAACGCACCGGCAACTGGATTCATCGGATTAGCTCGCGGTGCTTCAGGGAAGCCGTTCCATGAATAACGCGAGACCGGTGTGCCGCGTCCAGTCCAACAGGACCAGCAGCGCCACCGCGGCGAAGAGGGGAAATACCAAACCCGCGTCGGGGCGTAAATAGCACCACCGCCCAACCGCAGCGGTTGCTAGCAACCAGGGCACCGCGGCAATCCCCAACAGGCACATCACCAGCCCCCCAGCATTAGCCGCCGCGGCACCGGCGAGATCGCCATGCAAGAGCCGAGCCCAGGAGGTGGTCATGCCGCAGGAGGGACAACGGACTCCCCACTGGCGAACCACAAAGCACTCGCCGAGCCCTAGTTGCGCGTGGGTGCCGAACCCCCGGGAACTTGGGGTCAGCGTAGCGGCGGTTGCGAGCAATGCAATGAGCACGAGAGAAGCTGTTGCAAGCATCGTTCGCCGCGCGATCGACAGCCGTGCGTCGGAGGGGGGTGATGAACGCTTCATCGCACGGGCTACCCTACCTATCCACATAGCGACAACTGATCTTAGCGACACAGCTCTTGGACGCGTGCTTCGTCGACACATAGGCGACGGATGGCCGTCGCAAGGCCGGTAGCTTCGTCGATGTCCAGAATCGCACCATTCAGCCGGACGTCTTTGGTCGCTACGTCGAACGGCACAGGGCGCGCGGTTAGATTGCTCTCAAGCACCCGGTCGATCCGACGACCGATGATGCTCTCATGCGGGCCCGTCATGCCGACGTCGCACTGAAACGCAGTGCCGCCTGGTAGGATGCACTCGTCCGCGGTCGCCACATGGGTATGCGTGCCGAGCACCGCCGAGACGCGGCCATCCAGGTAGCGCCCCATCTGTTGCATCTCGCTGGTGGCCTCGGCATGGAAGTCGACAAATCGAACGTGCAGGTCCGCTGGCATTTCGGCTAGCACGGCGTCGGCCGCCCGCCAGGGGCTGTCGATCGGATTCATGAATAATCGGCCAAGCAAGCAGCAAAAGCCAACCCGAATGCCACCTTGAGTAGTTACCGAGGCCCACCGGGGACCGACCGCCTCGTCGGGCAGGTTGGCTGGCCGCACGATGTTCGCCTCGGCTTGGAGCACCTTATAGATCTCACGACGGCGGTAGACGTGGTCGCCCAGCGTAATGGCATCGACTCCCGCCTTGCACAGCTCGCGATAGATCGCTGGCGTAAGTCCCGATCCGCCAGCCGCATTCTCGGCATTGGCAATCACCAGGTCCAGCGCTTCGGCCTCGACAAGCGGACGCACCACTTGCTCGACGATCGCTCGCCCCGGCTTACCAACAATGTCGCCAATAAATAGGATTCGCACCGTGGCTGCACCAGGTTGGAAACTTGGAAATCGAACGCGGACATCCTGCCTGCCGCTTGCCGCCTAGGAAGCTACTTTGCCATCTCCGAGAATCGGCTCTCGCGGATCATGGTCACTCTGATTTCGCCGGGGTAGGTCAATTGCTGCTCAAACGCATTTGCGATATCGCGGCAAATCTTGGCGGCCGATTCGTCCGATGTCAGGTTCGTGTTGGCAATCACCCGCACCTCGCGGCCCGCCTGAATGGCAAACGCCTGATGAACGCCTTGGAACCCGGTAGCAATGGCTTCCAGTTCCTGCATCCGCTTGATGTAGCGATCGAGCGTCTCGCGTCGTGCGCCCGGACGTGAAGCACTGCATGCGTCGGCTGTGGCGCAGATGACCGTATAGGGCATATCGGGGCGAATATCGTCGTGATGCCCGAGTGCGGCGTGTACCACGACTTCGTTCTCGCCGTACCGCTTGAGCAGGTCGGCACCGATCTTGGGATGCCCCCCTTCGGTATCGTGGTCGGCCGCCTTGCCGATGTCGTGCAACAGCCCCGCTCGCCGAGCCAGGTCGCCATCCAGTCCCATCTCCTCCGCCAGCATGCCAGAGACAAACGCAACTTCGATGCTGTGTCGCAAGACGTTTTGGCTATAGCTGGTGCGATAACGCAGTCGGCCTAGCAGGTGGATGACCTTGGGGTGCAACCCATGGACATCGGCTTCCTGAGCCGCTTCTTCGCCGTAGCGAACAATCAGCTTTTCGACTTCCTGCTCGGTCTCCTCCACTAGCTCTTCGATGCGGCTGGGGTGGATTCGCCCATCAGCGATCAGCTTGGACAACGAGAGCCGGGCTATTTCGCGACGGACGGGATCGAACGCGCTGACAATCACCACACCTGGCGTATCGTCGATGATCACGTCGACGCCGGTAATCTTCTCGAAGGCACGAATATTTCGCCCTTCGCGGCCAATGATGCGACCTTTCATATCGTCGTTGGGAATATCGACCGTGCTGGTGGTTGCCTCGGCGGTGTGGGCAGCAGCGAATCGCTGGAGGGTCGTAATCAGCATTTCTCGGGCCTTCGGCTCCACAGCCTCGGCGATGGCCTGCTCGCGCTTCTTGATGAGCACCCCTTGTTCGTGGGCCAGTTCCGTATCGAGCTTGGCTAGCAATTGCTGCTTTGCCTCTTCCGGACTGAGGCTGCTGAGTTGGTGCAACGTTTGCCGCTGGACGTCGAGCAGGTTATCGAGCTCCGCCTGCCGGCGCGTGACATCGTCGAGCTTTTCGCTCAGCTTGCGCTGGTTGCTCTCGACCATTTTCTCTTGTTTATTCAGATGTTCGGAGCGCTGTTGCAATCCGTCCTCCGACTTGTCGAGTGTCCGCTCGCGCTCGTGCAGTTCCTTGCGAACTTCGGCAAGCGACTCCTCGATGCGGGTTTTTTCTTGCAGCGCCAGCTCCTTGGCCTCGATCGACGCTTCTTTTCGCTGCGTCGCGATTTCCTGCTGGGCGTTGGCTTTAATCTGGGCGGCTTCCTTCTCGACGTCGCGGCGGCGGAGGTAGTCCAGGAACTTCACCGCCCCGGCGCCTGCCACTACGGCGAACACCGCAATGGCTAGCTGAATCCAGCCCTCGCTAACGGCCAACAAAGGCATGAGGTCTGCCATGCGTGAACCTTTCGTCTTTGCAACGGATATATCGAACGCTGTCCGCCGGGGTCGTAGCGACTCCGGGCGACAACTGGTTTACTCCACGAAATCAGAAGTGCCGAGAATGCAGCGTCGCGCATCTGCAAGATAGATCTCCGCTGTGCGGGGCCAGCAACAGCTGCCGGCCAAGCGGAGTATTCGGTTGAATTGCCTACGAGATTGCTAAACAGATGCCAAGCGTAAGCCGAGCCGGTAAGGTGCCCAGCGGCGTGCACCCCCCTCAGCAAGGTGCCAGCCGACGGAATGCCAGCCGACGGAATGCCAATCGACGGCGTGCCGGTCGCCAAGCGTTCGGGCTAGCCAGCCGTAGAGCCAGCTATCGGCGGGTCGCAGGAACAGGGGCGGATGGAGTACACCGCGGCCAATTCCCCGCGAAATTTCCGCTACGCACCCATGTGCCGCGTGCCGGAGGGATGGTGCTGGCAACTCCGTCCACCTAGTTGTCGTTCGCTTTGCCCCGGCAACCTGGCCGTCGCGGGCTCGTCGACCTAGCCAAGCAGCGGCCAAGACGACTAGCAACCACACGGGCTGCGAACGTGTCGCAATACTGTTTACAATCGTGCCTTGGTTCATCAACCGTAGTACCTATCGAGCGATAGCGCCGCGGTTGGCGGCATTCGCCAACTTTTTGCAGCACAACGGATGTCCGTATTCGCCTTCTTAGCAAACCACCTAGATGCGGCTGACCGTGCCTAGTCGATTTGCTGTAACTTGTATGCTAACAAATACTTGCCAAATCGCAACATGGGTTCAGGGCAGAACAGAGGGGCCCCGGAGCCGGTCCTGGGGCGGATTCACGAATAGCCAAATTCGCCCCCTCTGTTACTATTTGGCACTCTTATGAAGCTCGCCAACCAGATTCTCCGCTGCTGGCCCGCCGACGGGTGGCGGGACTGCCACGTCTTAGTCGCCGTATCCGGCGGGGCCGATAGCGTTGCTATGCTGCAGGCACTCACGGAGATTTGCCGGCAGAACCCTGGTAATGGCGAGCTGGTGGTCGGGCACTTCAACCATTGCCTTCGTGGCGACGACTCCGATCGGGAGGAAGCCTGGGTCGGCCAGCTTGCTGCAAGACTCGGGCTGCAATCGGTGTTCGGCCACGCTGAACGGCCTGGCGAAACCACGAACGAAGATGCGGCCCGGACCGCCAGGTACGACTTCCTCCTTACTCAGGCAGAGCGGATCGGGGCCCGATTCGTGGCAACCGCTCACACGGCCGACGACCAAGTGGAAACGGTTTTGATGCGAATACTGCGAGGTTCGGGCATCGACGGGCTGGCAGGCATCCCAACCGCTCGGCCTCTGAGCCCCAGTGTGACGCTTGTTCGCCCCCTGCTGGAGGCACGTCGATCGGAAATCGAGGCGTACCTGAGAGCAGCCAACCAGGATTTTTGCACCGACGACACGAACTTCGAATCGCGATTCACGCGTAACTGGATCCGCCACGAGTTGCTACCCGCAGTCCGCACCCGCATGGCCGGCGACCCGGACGGGGCTCTCCTGCGGCTATCTCAGCAGGCGGGTGAGTGGCGCGACGCGATCGAGCACTTGGCCGCCGAGATGGCGGGCAACGCCGTCCGTGTCGCGCCGGGAACCACTTCGCCGCAGCTGACGATCGATTGCGGCAACTTGGGCGGCGAACCTCCCATCCTGCTCCAGCAAGCCTGTCGCCATGCGTGGAAGCAGGCCGGTTGGCCCCAGCAAGCGATGCGAATGCCCGACTGGCAGCGGCTGGCAGCCGCCGTCGCTGAGCCAATGTCGGCACCCTTCACCCTGCCCGGGGGAATAGAAGTTCGCCGCGAGGGCTCGCTCTTGGTGCTAGCAACGCTGCGCGCTCCGTGACTAAGCAGCGAACAGCATCCCATCTACCTGCGGCCTCGTCGGCACGCGCTGCTAGCAGGCACCGGGCGGAGCCTCCGGCCTTGACCCCACGCGCCTGCGAGGCCTAGTATCTGCCGCCCAAATGCCTATTTGCCGAGCGATTGGAACACGCAGCGTTCGAATCGGTCTAAGTTGCATGCGCAAGGAAGCGCTCCTCATTATTTCGCGACTGGTCAACACCTGCTGGTTCGTTTTCAAGTGGAGCATCGTCGCGATGCTAACCACCGTGGTGGCGCTGGGTGGTTACCTTTACCTGCGCCTCGATGATGAAGTGCGGCGCTACGCGGAAGCGGTGCTTGCCAACCACTATGAGCATCTCGACGTACAGCTTGGCGGCGCCCGGTTTGAAGCGGGCAGAGGAGTGATACTTCGCAACCTGGTAGTTAGCCAGCCGAACCCCAGTGGCGAACTCACGACCCTAGCGGAAGTGGACGAACTGCAGTTGCTTGGAGCCTTCGACTTCGAATCGCTGACCACTGGCAAACCTTCCATCGACCAGATCCGACTGCGCTCGCCCCGCGTCTACGCGGTCCGCGACGCGAGCGGCAACTGGAATGTTGCCTCGCTCTTCCCGCCGCCCGCAACCGGCAAGCATCCGGCCGATATCGAAGTGGTGGGTGCCGTTATTGTCATGACCGATTCGACAAGAAGCCCAGCACGACCGCTTACGCTTCGCGAAGTTCGCCTGACGGCCAATTGCATCGACCAGTCGCCCGCTGCCGATCCAACGGCGCCTGCATTGCGGACGTATCAGGTCGAGGCCGCCGTGGGAGGCGACGTGGCCGAAAAGTTCACGGTGGGCGGTACGGTGCAAACGGGTACAGGTGCCCTCGATAGCAAAGTGGAGGTCGTAGGACTCGACCTCTCGTCGCCATTGGTTGCGTCGCTTGTCGGCGGGACAGCATCGTTGGCCAAGATTTCTGGAATCCATGGCAAAGCGGATATGTCGTTAATCGCCAGACGACCGGCGGGAGGTCCCCCTGTTTGGCAAGCCGATTTTCGCGTCGCGGACGGTCGCCTGGCGATTGATAGCGTCCCCGCGCGGTTTCCAGCATTGAAGTCGAAGGCACCGCCAACGAAAGCCAACTGCTTATCCGCAAGGCTGCCGCTAAGTTTGGCAAGGCGAACGTCGTCCTCGCGCTCGATCGACGCGGCTGGGACTCCACCGCAAAGCTGGCGCTTCGCGCCCAGGCCAACCACCTGATCTTGGACGAAAACCTGCTGGAGCTACTGCCCAAGGGTGCGGCGAACGTGTGGGACCGCTTCCAACCGGCTGGTGAAGTCACCGCCACGCTGGCGGCGCAATTTGATGGTCGCCAGTGGAAGCCCGACCTCGCGATTGAGTGCCACAACGTGTCGTTTACCGACCAGGAAAAATTCGATTACCGATTGATTGGTGGCACAGGCATGCTCAAGGTCGGCGATCGTGGAGATGGCCGCGGACCGGTTCTCGACATCGAGCAGCTCACCGCGTCGGTGGGAGGCACGCGGGCAACCATCAACGGAAGCTTCGCAGGACTTCCCGGGCTCGGCGAGCGGCGCACGCTTGGCGGCGAAATCCTACCGGCGACGGGCTGGCTGGAAGTTTCCGGCGAGCGGTTCGCCATCACCGATGCACTCGTCGACGCCCTGCATCCGAGAGTCCGACGCATTGTCGACAGTCTCGACGCAAAGGGGCGGATGTCGGTTCAGTGGCGTTTCGAGCGAACCGACCCGGTGGCCGACCCGCACACCCACACCGAACTCACGTTCCATGACGCCCGAGTTCAATACGAAAAATTCGCTTATCCGCTCACCAACATCGAAGGCAAGGCGATCGAACAGGATGGCAACTGGCGTTTTGAGAATCTCGTGAGTCGGACACCCAACGCGACGCGCAACGTTCGCGCCGAGGGAACCTGCACGAAGCTAGGCGACGGCAGTCACCTGCTGGACCTCACCTTCAAGGGCGAGCAGATTCCACTGGACGACACGCTCCGCCTCGCGCTCTCCCCGGCACACCAGGCAACCTGGGCGGCCATCCGTCCGCAGAGCGGTCGCGTCAACTTTACGGCACGCGTTGCCTGCAACATTGGCTCGAACGGACGCCCTCAGCTCTACCTCGATCTCCAACCGGTGCCCCAGACGGTTTCCATAGAGCCTCAATGTTTTCCCTATCGCTTGGAAAACCTACAAGGCACGATCGCCATCGATAACGACAAAGTGACGCTTGCCGGTCTGCGGGCCGAGCATGGCCTTACCGTGTTCGAAACCCGCGGCACATGGGTCCCCAACAACCAGGGGGGCTGGACACTGCAATTCGACAACCTCACGGTCGACCGACTCGCTGCGGACTACGATCTCAAACGCGCTGCACCAGCAGCCGTGGGCAAAATCATCGAGTACCTCAAGCCGGTCGGTACGTTTTCGGTGTACGACGGCATGGTACGCTTTTCTCGCGAGACCGCCGGTTCGACTCATCTGCGGAGCGACTGGCGCGTAACGCTTGGCTGCCAGCAAAACGATCTGGAACTCGGCGTTCCTCTGAAGAGCATCTCAGGAGCCGTCCAACTGGCCGGACGCCACGAGGGTAACCTGCGATTCACTGCAGGCCAACTCGACCTCGATAGCGTGTTTTGGAACGGCATGCAGTTCACGGGTGTTCGTGGCCCGCTGTGGGTCGATACCAAGGAGTGCCGGTTGGGTCGGGGCGCGACCGAGCGGATGAACTACATCAACCGCAAGCAAGATCCGCTGCAGCGCGTGGCGGCCAACCTTTATGGCGGCACCCTCGCGCTCGACGCCAATGTCCAGCTCACCAGCCGATCGCCCTACACAATTGACCTGGCGGTTGATCAGTGCGACCTCAAGCGAATGTCGACCGACTACTTCGGCGGAGCCGTCGATCTCACCGGCACTCTATCGGGCCAGGCAACCCTCAACGGCATGGGGCGATCGGTCGAACTGCTCGACGGTGGCGGTCGCATGGCAATTCGCGACGCACAGATGTACGAATTGCCGGTCATGGCACGATTGCTCAAAGTGCTCCGCAATCGGGTACCCGACAAAACCGCGTTCACCGGCGTCGATGCCCAGTTTACGCTTGACGGCAAGTACCTGCAATTTAGTGAACTCAATCTGCTGGGCGATGCGGTTAGCCTGTACGGCAAAGGCTTCGCCACCTTCGATCGCCAGCTCGACCTAAAGTTCCACTCCACCGTTGGGCGAAACGACTTTAATGTGCCGCTGCTGCGATCGATGATCGGCCAGGCGAGCGCCAATTTGCTGTTGATCAAAGTCACCGGTCCGATAGAAAATGCCGTGGTGGAACGCGAACCATTACCGGCCGTGAACGATTTCGTTGAACAGCTGGGAGGCGAGGCCGTTGCAACGCCAAAACCATCCCGAGGATTTTGGAGTCGCTGAGCTTTACGGTCGCCAGGGCCAGGCGTGAAACCAACCGGGGGCCGGGCGTGAAACCAACCCTGGGAAAGTGCAGACGGGGGAAATCGCATTCGTCGTTCGTCGTTCGTCCTTCCTCTAACCTAAACCACCAGCCCCCGGCCCCAGCTATGAGCATCGGATCCTTCGGCGGCATTCAAGGCAGTGCAGCGGGTGCGCCGCTGTCGCAAACCAAAGGTAGCGAAACGGAAAAAGCCCAGCAGCAAGCTGCCAGCAGTGAGCGGCAGGCTACCGCGGCAGAGAAATCGGAGCAGGCCGCCGGCATTGGCACCACCGAGGAAGATCAAGAAGCCGGCGACCGCGACGCCGACGGCCGCCGGATGTACGAAGATGCGGAGGAAGGCTCGCAGCAGACCGACACCGAAGCCACAACGCAGCTCAGTCCAGCCGCCGAGCCGCCCAAAAGCAAGGACCCCACCGGGCAGACGGGTAACACGCTGGACCTGATGGGATAGAATAGTGAGCGTTATCTCTCGCCTCCCAACTCCGAGCTTTGAACACACCGATGCGCTTTACAAAAATGCACGGCGCAGGCAACGACTACGTGTACGTCGATTGTTTCGCCCAGCCGATTCCAGATAACATCGAAGCGCTGCGCGCGGCAGGTGGCCGATCGCCATTTTGGCGTGGGGGGCGATGGACTGATCCTGATTTGTCCCAGCGAGCAGGCCGACGCGGAAATGCGGATGTACAATGCCGATGGTTCGTACTCCGAAATGTGCGGAAACGGCATTCGCTGCGTCGCCAAGTACCTGTACGACCACGGCTTGGCCAAGAAAGATACGCTGCACGTCGAGTCGGGGGGGCGGTTGCTCAAGCTGGACTTGTCGACGTCGGGGGGTTTGGTCGATCGCGTCCGCGTCGATATGGGCGAACCTATTCTCGCCGCGGAGCAGATTCCCACGCTGCTGCCGGGAAGCCCGGTTGTCGAAGTGCCACTCGCGCTCGACGGAATGCTGTACCGCGTGACCAGCGTGTCGATGGGTAACCCGCACTGCGTGCTGTTCGTCGACCGAGCCGACGACCTGCTCGTGTTGGGCACGGGCCCGCTGATCGAGCGGCACGAGGCGTTTCCCAACCGCGTCAACGTGGAGTTCGTTGAACAATTGGCAGCCGGGCGGCTCCGCCAACGCACCTGGGAACGGGGCAGTGGCGAGACGCTCGCATGCGGTACGGGAGCGAGCCCGTGTGCGTGGCCGGCGTGCTCACCGGCCGCACCGACCGCCAGGTGGTGATTGAGTTGCGGGGTGGTGAACTCGAGTTGGAGTGGAACGAAAACGACAATCACGTGTACATGACGGGGCCGGCCAACGAAGTTTTTAGTGGAGAATGGATCAACCGCTAGCCCAAGGCCGATGACCACGCGCCTGATGCGTTTCGCCTTCTCGGCCGAATCTCGTGCGGCACGACGACACCTTCTGTCACCAAAACAGCTCATTCACGCCCCAATCTGCGTGGACGCTGCCATCGATCGCATGCTGCTCCCCCCACGGGGATGGCCATGATCTTCGCGATACCAGTATCGAAATCGAGAGAGTCGCCCGCCGAGTGGAAGCAAATTTTTCCGCCTATTTTCGCGCCTCCCGCGCAGACGCTGCCCGATTTGCTTGGGGGCTGTGCGGCCCGTTGTTTCTTGGCAGAATAGGGTGTCTGCCATGTGGTAGGCGTCGGGTAAATCGATTCTTGGCGTCCACGTCAATCGTTTCATGCGCTAATGGACTAGCTCCGTCATGACTACCAGCTCCGCAAATCGCGAGGCCTCTCCCGGCACGTCCGACCAGTCCGCCTTGTCGGTCAGCCAACTGACGGCGCAAATCAAAGGATTGGTGGAACAGAGCTTTCCCGGCGTATGGGTCGCTGGCGAGGTATCGAACTTTTCGCGGCCGCAATCGGGGCATTGCTACTTCACGCTCAAGGACGAGAAGGCGCAGATCCGCGCCGTCATGTGGCGGGGTACGGCCACCAAGTTGAATTTCGACATGACCGACGGCCTGGAGCTCGTATGCCATGGCCGGCTCGATGTGTACGCCCCGCGCGGTAGCTATCAGCTAGTCGTCGATCAGGCTCATCCGCAAGGGGTGGGGTCGCTCGAGCTTGCCCTGCGACAACTGCGCGAGAAACTCGCTGGCGAGGGACTGTTCGACCCCGCACGCAAACGACCGCTCCCAAAGTTTCCTAAACGAATCGGATTCGTCACTAGCCCCACCGGCGCGGCGATTCGCGACTTCCTGGAAGTATTGCGCCGCCGCTGGACCGGTGTTGAGGTGTTCGTAATTCCGGCCCGAGTGCAGGGTGACGGCGCGGCCGCAGAGATTGCAGCCGGCATCCGCACCGCCAACCAGATTAGCCCATCGCTCGATGTGCTGGTGGTGGGTCGTGGCGGCGGTAGCCTGGAAGATCTATGGGCCTTCAACGAAGAACCGGTCGTACGCGCGGTGGCCGCTTCGCGTCTACCAACGGTAACCGCCGTGGGCCACGAGATCGATGTATCGCTAAGCGACCTAGCCGCCGACATCCGGCGCTGACGCCCAGCGAAGCGGCCGAGCGCGTGGTACCGTCGGCCGACGAGGTCGCTGCCAGCTTGGGGCAAATCGGCGAACGACTTCACGGCACCATACGGCGACAGATAAACTTTGGTAAACAACGACTCGACGCGATTGCCGCACGGCGACCTTTTGCCGCATCCGCACGCGCCGGTGGAAGACCGCGCGCGGTACCTGGATGAACTCGATGCGCGTGCCCGGCGGGCAGCGATTGGCGCTGCCACCGAAAGCAAGCACCGCATGGCGAACTTGGCCGGCAAACTCGAATCGCTTAGCCCGCTTGCTGTGCTCGGACGCGGCTACAGCGTTACGCAGGACGCCCGAACCGCACAAGTCATCCGCACCGCTTCGCAGGTTAACGTGGGGCAGGCGCTGGTCACGCGACTCGCCCATGGTAAGGTCACAAGCGTCGTACAATCAAAAGAGGACGAGGGTGCAGCTTGAGAGGCACGCCTGCCCGCGTTGAGAAACCCTCTTCGCGAACTCCCCCTTCTTAGGTACACGAAATTACCTCACCACGGAACACTAGAAGAGTCCATCATGGCGAAGAAGAAAAAAGTCAAACGCAAGCCGGCTGCCGAGAGCGATCTTGGATTCGAGGAATCCCTCGCGGAGCTCGAGACCATTGTTGGCGAACTCGAGAGCGGCGAACTTGGCTTGGAGCGGGCCCTCGCGCGGTACGAACAGGGGATTTCGCACCTGAAGCAGTGTCACGGACAACTGCAACGCGCAACCCGCAAGATTGAGCTGCTCTCGGGCATCGACGCTGCTGGAAATCCGATTACCGAGCCGTTTGACGATGAGCAGCACTCCTCGCTGGACGAGAAAAAGGGAGCACGGACCCGCCGACGAGGCGGTTCCGCCGGCGTGGACGATGGGGCCACGCTGTTTTAGAATACAATACAGGTGAGACAGGCGTGCCGAGACCCCGCCTACAACCTCGCCCCCCGCTCCCCCCTGCCCCACTGCCCTTCGTGCCCGCACCTGCCACCGCCGCCGACTTGCTTGCCGAACTGGAAGCCATGCGCGGCGAAGTCGACGAGGCACTCGCAGCCCGACTCGAATTCGACAGGGGTTGCCCCCATCGCCTCGCCGAAGCAATGCGGTACGCGGTGCTCGCACCGGGAAAGCGGTTGCGTCCCTTATTGGCGCTGCTCGCCGCGCGGGCGTGCGGTGGCGATAACCACCGGGCAATGCCGGCTGCCTGCGCCGTGGAGTTCATTCACGCCTACTCGCTGGTACACGACGATCTACCCGCCATGGACGACGACGATCTGCGTCGCGGCCTGCCAACTTGTCATAAGAAGTTCGACGAAGCCACGGCCATCCTGGTGGGCGACGCCCTGCAGGCCCTTGCGTTCGAGGTGCTGGCAACCGAACTCACGCCAGCCGGTGTAGCGGCCCGTGCCTGCGCGGCTGTGGGCCGCGCAGCAGGGGCAACCATGCTCGTGGGGGGCCAGGCCGACGACCTGCAAGGTGCGGAGGCCGGCGATGAGCGTCAGCGACTCGAAGCGATCCACCACCGCAAGACGGCCGCCATGATTCTGGTTTCCCTTGAGCTGGGGGCCCTCACCGCGCAGGCAAGTGCTGAACAGCTAGCGGCACTAGCTGCGTATGGCGAACGGTTCGGGCTCGTGTTTCAAATCACCGACGACCTGCTCGACGCTCATGGCGACGAGCGGCACGTCGGCAAACGGGTAGGTAAGGATGCCGAACATGGCAAACTGACGTATACCACCTTGGTAGGCATCGACGAAAGCCGGCGGCTGGTCGCGCAGTTGGTGGCCGAAGCTCAAGCCAACCTCGATGTATTCGGCGAAGCGGCGGAGCCACTGCGATACCTTGCCAGGATGCTGGTCGACCGAAGTAAGTGAACTGTTCTGGCGATTCGCAACTCGCCCTTGAGATAGTGCCATTGATGAAGAAGCCTGACCCCCTAATGCCGACCCTCGCCTCGCCGCGCGATTTGGAGAAGCTCTCGCTCCCCCAACTCGAACGCCTGGCGGACGAAGTGCGCGATATCCTGTGCAACCTGGTTGCGGCCCGCAGCGCGCACTTTGCTTCGAACCTTGGTGTGGTGGAGTTGGCGATTGCGCTGCATCAAACGTTCGACTTCTTGCACCATCGCTTGATCTGGGATACCGGCCATCAGATCTACCCTCACAAATTGCTCACCGGTCGTTACGACGAATTCCAAACCATCCGTACCAAGGGTGGCCTGATGGGCTACCCCAACCCCGCCGAGAGCGACTACGACCTGTTTTGCACTGGCCACGCGGGCGCTAGCATTTCCACGGCCCTTGGCTTGGCGAGCGGCGACGAACTCGCGCGACCGGGCGACGACCGTTGGAGCGTGGCGGTGATTGGCGACGGTGCGTTCCCATCCGGCGTAGTCTACGAGGCAATCAACAACGCCAAGCAGCAGGGGCGGCGGTTGATGGTGGTACTCAACGACAACGAAATGTCCATCTGCCCGCGGGTGGGCGGCATGGCCGACTACCTCGACCGCCTCCGCATGAATCGTGGCTACGTGGGGCTAAAGGACGAGATCGCGAGGATGCTTGCGAGCGTGCCGGTGTTGGGCGACCCAGTCGAACGATTCCTGGTGCAAGTCAAGGAAGCCGCCAAGGCAGGACTCAGCGGCGGTATGTTCTTCGAAGATCTCGGCATGCGGTACTTCGGGCCCATCGATGGCCACAACATCGCCCTGTTGCGGAAGTACCTGCGAATGGCCAAGAAGCTCGATGGTCCCATCCTGCTGCATGTGGTCACGGAAAAAGGGCATGGATTTCATCCGGCAGCCGAAGATCCCGTGCTGTTCCACGCCCCGCCCCAATTCAGCCGCCGCGACGACGAAGTGCTCGAAATGCAAAAGTCGTCATCGCGGGCGTACACCCACGCAGCACGGGACGCCATTGCCGATGCCATGCGCCGCGACGAGCGGGTGACGGTAATGACGGCCGCCATGTGCCAAGGCAACAAACTGGAGCCGCTCCGCGAAGAGTTCCCCACCCGATTCTTCGATACGGGCATTTGCGAGGCACATACCGTGGCGTTCGCCGCGGGCCAGGCGAAGGTGGGCCTGAAGCCGATTGTCGATATTTACAGTACCTTCCTGCAGCGATCGTTCGACCAAATCTTCCAGGAGGTGGCTCTGCAAAACCTGCCGGTCACGTTCATGATGGACCGCGGCGGCCTCGCGGGACCCGATGGCCCGACACATCACGGCGTGTTCGACGTGGGGTACATGCGGTTGCTGCCAAACATGGTGGTCATGGCACCCGGCGACGAACACGACCTGGCTGCAATGCTCGACTTTGCGCTGGAGCAACCCGCGCCGTGCGGCATTCGTTACCCCAAGGCAACAGCCGTAACGGTAGCCAAACCGGAGGGCGAGCCACGCGCTCCCATCAAGCTTGGTACCAGCGAGGTGCTGCGCTGGGGTCGCGACGGAACCATCGTCGCCTGTGGTGCGATGCTCGCGGGTTGCCTGGAAGCTGCCGCGATGCTCGACGCCGAAGGGCTCGACTTTGGCGTGGTGAACGCCCGTTTCATCAAACCGCTGGACGAGGCCACGCTATTTCGGGCTCTCCGCGAGACGCCCATGGTAGTCACCGTCGAAGAGGCGGCGCTCGCCTGTGGGTTCGGCAGCGCCCTACTCGAATCGGCCAATGCGGAAGGCTTAGATACGTCGCACCTCCGCCGCCTGGGCATCCCCGATGCGTTCGTCGAGCACGGCGAACGGGGTGAACTGCTCGCTGACCTGGGACTCGACGCGGCGGGCATCGCCAACGCGTGCCGCGAGGGAGTGCGAGCGGAACAGTTGGCGTAAAGCACAGGCCCAGGACGACTCCATCAACAGACCGTCCCTGGGTCGTGCTGTAATCGACGCCGTCTTGCTCGCTACTGATCGCATCACCTCTCGAGGAGAATCGCCATGCGCCTCCATTGGTTGCTGCTGTGCACGCTCGTTGCCGTCACGTGCTCAGCCACGCTATCGCACGCCCAAGTAGGTTCTGGTGATACCGCGGCAGATAAAGGAGAACCTGGCAAGAGTCTGGCCGTGATTCAGTTAGACGCTTGGATGGTCACGCTATCGCGAGAGGCTGGCGACGATGTGATCAACTCCGCCAGCGCGCCGCTCGACGATCGCGGTGCAGTAGTGGATCGCATCCTTAAAATGGAAAAGAGTGGCACCATTCTTCGTTCGCATCACTTCATGGCGACGACCTTGGAAGGGCAAGAAGTGGTAGTACGAATGGGTAGGCGAGAGCCGCGCGTGCAGGCTGTGACCATGACGCAATTCGGAGTTTCCCAATCGTTGGTCTACGAGTCTGTCGGAACCATCCTCAACGCCCGGTCCAGGCTGGAAAACGACTCACTGGTCGCGCTGGAAATGCAGCTGGAAACCTCCTACCTCGAAGAATCCAAGGCCGCGATCCATGTCACCAAAGAGGGCCAGGCCGTCAATGCACCGCAAGTGGTGCAGCGAACGTTCCACTCCACGCTCGCTTGCCCCTCCGGCGGAGCGGTTGTCGCCATGAGCTACGAGGGACGGTCCGATTCAGAGCATGCAACGACGATCATCTACGTTGCTGCCGAAGTCCTTGAATAGGTCCCTGCTCAGGTAAACTTATACGTCCCAGGCTTCGCCACCGGCGGAGTGGGGTAGTCGCCAAACGCGACCGGGTCGGGGCCTAGCCGGGTTTTCGACTGCAGCGCATCGTCCCAGGTCACTTCGCGCCCGCTATAGCACGCTTCGCGTCCCATGATGGCAGTGAGGGTGCTTTCTGCGACGTCCTGTGCACAGTTGAGTGGCTCGCCGGTGCGGATGCTGTTCATCAGGTTCGCGTGCTCCATGCTCAGGCCACGGGTGTTCTTGCCGCGGAACCGCCACCGCTTGCCATCGTGGGGGCGGATTTCGTTTTCGCAGTTGCTCCAGCCCGTGGTGCCAATCACTTCTTCCCCCACCATGGCCTTGCATCCATTGATCTGGCGGCACTGGCTAAACATGCGAAGTCCGCCAGGGTACTCGTACTCAACGGCAAAGTGATCGAAGATGTGGCCGTGGCGCTCGCCGGTGCGCGACTGCCGACCGCCAAGTCCGCTAACGGCCCTAATGGGGTGCGCCTGAAGCGCCCAATTCATGACGTCCAGATTGTGGACATGCTGTTCGACAATATGGTCGCCACCGAGCCAGGTGAAGTAGTTCCAGTTGCGCATCTGCCATTCGACATCGCTCCAGCCCGGCTCGCGGGGGATCACCCAAATTTCGCCGCCATTCCAGTAGGCCTTCGCGTAAACAATATCGCCAATCTCACCGTTGTGGATTCGCTCGATGGTGTCGCGATAGCTCTGCGTGTGGCGTCGCTGGGTACCGGCGACGATGGCCAAATTCTTTTCGGTCGCTAGCCGCCCTGCTTCCATGATCGTCCGCACTCCGGGCGCATCGACGGCCGCCGGTTTCTCCATGAATACGTTCTTGCCTGCCTGGATGGCGGCCAGCACATGGTCGGGGCGAAACCGGGGTGGCGTGGCCTGGATCACGTAGTTGATCTCGGGAATATCGAGCAGCTTCTGGTAAGCATCGAAGCCGGTAAAGCGACGGCTCTCGGGTATCGCAATCCCGAGTTTACCCAGGTCCCTTGCGCAGTTTTCGATGCGATCGCCAAACATGTCGGCGAGGGCAACGACTTCGACGTTCTTGTTCGCCACCTTCGCATCGGCTTGCACCATTTCGGTATGGAATCCGAGTTGCGGATAGACGATATCGGTTGCCGCACCGAGCGCGTCGAGCACTGCTCCGCTACCCCGCCCCCCACAGCCAATCACGCCGATTCGGATCACGTCGTCCGTCGCCGCTTGAGCATGGACCAAGGGCGCTTGAAATGCAGCGGCAGCACCCGTTGCCACGGCGGCGGTTTTCAGGAAGCTTCGACGCTCGACATCCGTTGTTGGACGATTGGATCGTGACATGGTAGGCCCCAGTTGAGTTGGCTCGAAGAGAAGTCGTGCGAGACGACTCAGCATAGCCAATCTCAAGGGCGTTGTCACGCAGATGTCCTGAGTGAGTGTGCCCAGTTTTTCTGGCCGTTCTATTTTGAGCAGCCAAGCACGCCAAGAGCACTAAGAATCGCTAGGAACGGAGTCCCAGACCCGCAAACGGGTGGCCCGGGCTCCACCGCCAAGCCGTAGCCCCGAAAAGGCACAAGCAGGCGCGAACGGACGGGGCTCACGGGCAACCTCGGGTTCCTACCAATCGTGGCGTGTTTCCGTGCTTCTTGTGTCTTTTCGCGGTAATCCTTACGCTCGGCAAACGGAGTGCTGTACTTGCCGCACTTAGCGGTTCCGCGTTTTGCGATAGATATCTGTCAGACACACCTGAGCGGCGCTGTGCGTTACCGACTTATCGCGAACTTGGCTCCGCAGCGGTAACAACAAGGCTCGAGGCGAACGCAATACTTCGATACCAAGTCCAATTGCCGACCATCAGGAAGCCAAATCTTGATGGGGGTCGACGGCAGCAGTTGCACTGGCGAGAAGAACCCAGCCCCCGTACGTGAGACGTCGGAGACGTACACCGCGTAGAGTTGTTCGTGATAACTGAGTACGGCTTGAATCCGGAGGTACATGCGGCGAAAGCCACGCCGAGTATCGGGCAACATGGGTAGCGGCCCCGCTTTGGCCAGGAAGTCGGGCAGCGACACGGGTAACCGCGCACGCTGCTTGAGTGTGGTCCACTCGGGGAGCTCTAATTGATCTTGATCGCAGACACCCAACACTTAGCCATCTCCTTATCGAATTGCTTGCCGGCATGATCCAACACGTAGTCGGAAGCATCGCTCATGGACATCGGACGTCGGTAGGGCCGGCATCCCGTCAGGGCATCGAATACGTCCACCACGGCTAGCAACTTGGCCCACGGATGGATTTCGTCGTCCAACACGCGTACCGGATACCCACCGCCACTTACATGCTCGTGGTGTTGGTAGACCATCATCCGCTGGGCGTGGGTCACGTCGCTGTTGTCGACCAGTTCCTCGTAGCCTAACTGTGGGTGCGACTGGATGATCGCCCGCTCGTCGCTCGTGAGTCGAGCCTGCTTGGCTAGAATGTTTTTGTTAATGAATCGCTTGCCGATATCGTGCAGCATCGCCCCGACGGTGATCTCATCCACTTCCGCGGGGTCCGAAAGACCAATTTGCTTCGCCAAGAGGGTGGCGTAGGCGGCAACGTTCGTAACGTGAGCGAATGTTGCGTCGTCGTGCTTGGCGATGGCAAACAACTCGCTTGGCAGCAAGGCATTCTCGCTAACCAACTTGTGGATCTGCTTGCCTACATGGCCTACCAACGTGATGTAGTCGTCCGCCTCTTGGAGCGCGAGTCGACGCTCGACTTCGCATGCCATGGCCGATTGCATGAGGCTAAATCTATCGGCCGGTGAAATACTCTCGTCGGCCACGATCGCGTCGCACTGCGAGAACATGTGGTCGCACATGCTGGCGTAGTCGCGAACACGTACGTAGAGGCTATCTCCACACTTCGCGATCAAGTCGTCGATGCGAGATTCTTTCAGCTCCAGATTTCCCTCGCGAAAGAGCACCGCGCAGTCGGCTTGGGGGCTCCACACGTACAGGTCCCATTTTGCGGTGCCGGCGCACCGCAGCATGCCTGGCGCGAGCGGCACGAATCCCTGCTTTTCGGCAGCGCGCGTGCGTGGCGGAGCAAGCGTACCCATCAATTAGTCTCGCGTGAAAGTGCAGCACCGATCCACCCCCATGGCAGTCCAGCCCAAAACTCTACCTCCTGCCATGCGGCAAGCCTCATAACCTTCGCGAATTGTTGTTCGGACTGCGACGATTGTCGGTGTCACACGGTAAGAGTTCGGGGCGTTGCTCCGTTTATACCGGAAAAGTGGCCGGAGACGCAGGTTTCGGACTTGCTCTTAACCGCCGCGACCGGGAAACTGAGACCTTCTCTGCCAGTTCTGCCCCCATCCCCCGATGCAGCCATCCCCATGAGACGACAACGTGCTGTACTAATCGCCGACGGAAATCGGCACGATATCGTAGACGAGCTGCGGCGGCTGGAACCGGTGGTGGGCCAATACGTGGATATCGTCGGACACGTTCTCGATCTGGAGGACGGCCAACTGCCCGAGGAGGCCGACCTCGCTATTGTGTTTGGTGGGGATGGCACCATCCTGCGTTCGGCCCGATTGATGGGGGAAAAACAACTTCCCGTCTTGGGTGTCAACCTGGGCAAGCTTGGCTTTTTGGCGCATGTTCGTCCCGACAAGCTCGAAACGGCACTTCCCAACGTCTGCAGCCGCGAAGCGTGCGTGGTGGAGCATTTGATGTTCGATTGTTCGCTTATTCGCGACGGCAAGGTGGTGGAATCGCGATTAGGGCTCAACGAGGCATCGGTGCTAGCAGGTCCCCCGTTCTCCATGCTCGATGTGCAGCTTTACGTTGACGCTGAACTTGCCACCACTTATAGTTGCGACGGTTTGATTGTTAGCACGCCGGTGGGTTCGACGGCCCATTGCCTGTCGGCAGGCGGGCCAATTTTGCGGAAGAACCTGCACGCCTTTGTCATCTTGCCCATTAGTCCCCACACCCTGACGAACCGACCCGTTGTCGATTCCGCCGACCGCGTCTTCGAACTCGCGGTGCCCCAACCCAATGCGGGAACCTCCTTGGTGCTGGATGGCCGAGTCATGGCAACACTGCAGTCGAACGATCGGGTCCGGATCGAGCGCAGCAAGGCCACCTTCCAGCTGCTCGACATTCCTGAACAAGGATATTACCGTACGCTCCGCGAGAAGCTCGGCTGGAGCGGGCAACTACGCGCGTAGCAGTTGCCATGCAGGCGCCGCTGACGAGCCCACCTTTGGTTGCATGCGAAAACAATTTTCAACTTAGGTTTATGTGGAAAGGATGCCACCATGAAACTTGCTCCTGTTATGATTGCCGCAGCGCTGTTTGTAGCGCCAGCCCTTGCCGCCGACGACTCTGCCGAGCCTGCCGGCGAAACCGTCACCCTCGCGTACAAGTTCAAGCCGGGCGATACACTCCGCTACAGCATCGATCATCGGGCAAGTGTCCGGAGCACGATCGAAGGCACCACGCAAAAGGCCATCACGCGGAGCGAGTCGATCAAGGTGTGGAAAGTGATCGACGTCATGCCGGATGGCGAGATCGAGTTCATGCACATGGTCGATTGCGTGCGGATGACCAACCGTTTGCCGGACCGGGCCGAGATGGTATACGACAGCGAAACGGATAAGACGCCTCCGCCCGGCTTCGCCGATGCGGCTGCCGCCGTGGGCGTGCCGCTAAGTGTGATCCGGATGACGCCGCGAGGCGAGGTGATCGACCGCGAGGTGAAACACCGTCAACCGGCCGCCGACGCCGAAGCGCCCGTCACGCTGCTGCTGCCGGACAAGCCCGTTGCCGTGGGCGCCATATGGAACGAACCACGCACGGTGGCCGTGCAAACGGCCGACGGGGCCAATCGCGAGATCCAAACCCGCCGCCACTACGAACTCACCAAACTGGCGAACGGCATTGCGACGATCGATGTCAGCTACCAGGTGCTCTCTCCGGTCGACCCGGCCATCGAAGCACAGTTGGTGCAGCGTTTAATGAAGGGGGCAACGAAGTTCGACATCGAGCTTGGCCGCGTCGTGAGCCAACGGATGGACGTCGACCAGCGGGTCCTCGGCTTCGCTGGCCCCACGAGCACCATGCATTACGTCATGCAAATGGAAGAAGAACTGCTGGACGGCGACAAGCAAGAGGTAGCCGCCAAGCCCTAACACCGACGACTCAATCACTCCGCAGGTTTGGTCGTCGTGGCTAGCCGTTCGCTACGGTCACCCCTTTGCTTGGCCCCATCGTGTCGATCGATGGCGCGGTACCGCAAATGGAGTGGCAAAAGGGGACGCCCCCCTGACAACGCCGCCCGCGCAACTCGTTCGCTAGTCGCCCTCCAACTCGTGCACGACCACTACGTCGTGCACGCCCTCGGCCATGTCGGCCGCCGCAGGGCCGGCGGTGAGATGCGACCCACCGACAATCACAATGCGGTCCCCCTTCTTGGCCAGGCCCACACCACGGGCCCAACCGTCGGCGTGGCGGATGAGTTCTTGCATGTCCTGGGCCGGCACTCCAATCACGGGCGTCACACCCCAGTACAGGCACATCTTGCGGAGCGTGGACTCTTTGGAGCTGACGCCAATGGTCGGCACGAGATTCCGCTGCTGCGAAAGCGCCAGCGCTGTGACGCCCGAATGACTTGCCACCACCAGCGTCTTGGCTTTGAGCTGTTTGGCCATCAAACCCGCACCGCTCACAACTGCCCGCGTCACATCGTGCCGCGTGGCGTACTCGGTTCGCTCCGCATCGCGATACAACATTTCGGGGATCGACGCTTCGGTTGCCTGGGCAATGCTGTTCATCATCTTGACCGCCTGGACCGGAAATCGGCCGATGGCCGTCTCCCCCGATAACATGCAAGCGTCGGCGCCATCGAGCACGGCGTTGGCCACGTCGGTCACCTCGGCGCGGGTGGGCCGCTGCGATTCGTGCATGCTCTCGAGCATCTGCGTGGCGATAATCACTGGTTTTTCGTAGCGATGGCATACGCGGATAATTCGCTTTTGCTCGATCGGCATTTCCGCCACGTCGATCTCCACCCCCAAATCACCGCGGGCGACCATGATCGCGTCGCTAACCGCAACAATCTCTTCCAGCCGATCGAGGGCCTCGCGCTTCTCAATCTTAGCGATCACACTGGCCTGTGAGCCGGTCGACCGCATGATGTCCTTGAGGGCTTTGACCTCGTCCGGAGCGCGAACAAAACTCAGGCTTACAAAATCCACCTTTGCCTTGGCCGCCCAAATGGCATGCATGTGATCGGCAACGCTAATCGCAGGCACGCTGAGCTTGACGCCTGGCAGGTTGATGCCCTGCCGCGACCGCACGTCGCCCGCCTGGGTCACCTTCATGCGGACGCGGCCAGGTTCCTTGTGAATCACCTGCATGATGACCGACCCATCGGCCAGCATCACGCTATCACCAGGGGACAATTCGCTGGTCAGCGGCTCATAGGTGCTCGTTAAATCGCGCGGGTCGTCGGTGGTATCGCCATCGACGAACGAGAACTCGGCGTCCCGCTCGCAGTAAATGCATCCGTTTTCGACCTCGCCGAGCCGAATCTTGGGACCCGCCAGATCGACGAGGATC
Organism: Lacipirellulaceae bacterium; assembly: GCA_963753855.1. GTDB lineage: Bacteria > Planctomycetota > Planctomycetia > Pirellulales > Lacipirellulaceae > Aeoliella. The sequence continues at coordinate 511,743 of CAVWDV010000002.1, forward strand.
GCCACCGGCTGCTGAAGGTCCTGGCTGACGGCGCGGATCATGTCGACGCGGACCTGCTGCTCTTCGGGCCCTCCGTGGGCCATGTTTATGCGGAATACGTCCACACCACTCCGCACTAAATCGGCGAGAATTTCCGGAGTTTGGGAGGCGGGGCCCACCGTGGCAACGATCTTCGTGTACGCGCGTTGGCGAATATCTTGCGGCGACTGCATGTTGATGATCTGGCGTGTGGGTGACATTCGATCCGCCCTGGCGAACCGGTAGCCACCCATTCTGACTCCCGAAGCAAGCGATGGGAATGAGGGGGTCGCACGGCACGCCAAGCGGGCACTCGCTAAGCATAGCTCGCCTATTAGCCGTTATCATCGGCGCAACCGGTCGAGGCATGTTGGCATTGGCAACCACGCTCGACTAAAATGACCTCGGGTTCGCTTGTCTGGCGGCTAGCGTCTTGTCCAGGCCAAAAAATGTGGGGGCTCTTTAGTGAGCCGCAGGGTGCTCGCCGCAGGTACCCTAGAGTACGCCCGACGCTGGCACGCTGGGCTCACCCCAATGCCAAGTCTGGACGATGCATTAGCTCCGCGGAATGGTTCGTTTATGGCGTATTGGAACAACAAAGCCTGCCTCGTAACAGGCGGATCGGCTGGGCTGGGGCGCGTGCTCGCCGAGACGCTCGTCCGCCGCGGCGCTCGCGTCGTTGTCAATGGACGCGATCGACCGCGACTGGCCGAAACCGTATCGGCTCTCAAAGCCCTGGGAGGCGACGCGACGGGCATCGTGGGCGACATCACCGAGCGTGGTTTTGCTCACGAATTGGTTGCCACCGCCATCGAATCGTTCGCCGAACTCGATTTCGTCTGCCACGCCGCCGGTCGCTCCATGCGGGGCGAACTCGTCAGCACCAGTCGCGAAGACTTCGACTCACTTTGGAAAATCAATAGCCGCGCGGCATTCGATCTAGCGTGCGCTGCAGCCGATCCGTTGACCGCTACCCGCGGCCATCTGGTACTCATTGGTTCGCTGGCAAGCCGCGTGGCACCGCGATTCATCGGTGCGTACAGCGAGAGTAAGTTCCCGCTCGCCGCGATGGCCCAGCAACTGCGTCTGGAGCGCGGTCCCGCGGGACTGCACACGCTGCTAGTATGCCCCGGCCCCATCGCCCGTACGGGTCAGCAGGAGCCGAGCGATCGCTACTCGGCGGCCGAGCAAGGCCTGCCCGATGCCGCATCGAAGCCGGGAGGCGGCGCGAAGGTTGGCAAGCTCGATCCGCACCGATTGTGCGACCAGATTCTCAAGGCCTGCCAAGGGCGAAAGGCCGAGTTGGTTCTGCCCCGCCGGGCGCGGCTACTGTTCGTGCTGAACCAGATGCACCCCGGCATCGGCGACTGGCTCCTCCGCAAAATGACCGGCTAACTGGCCGCTCAGCCGACCAAGCCGGTGAGCAACGTGCTAGCAATGGCAATGCCTAGCAGGCTTGGCCCATCGCCTGTGGCCGTACTCACCGCGCGCCTTTTGATCGTACAATCGTCACAGCCTACCTAGCCGATTCGTTGGGCTATTGGTTCTGTCAATCGGACGTATTCTGCCGATGGTGACGCTAGGTCGTCGATCCGCTGGAAGGGACTCCCGCGTCATGAAGAATTTAACAGCTGGTTGGTCTCGGGACCGCGGAGGCCCCGCTGGGTGTATCCCGCGAGGCGGCTGGCTGCTAGCCATCGCGTTGATGGTATCGCTGACTGGTTGCACGACTCCGGGTGAGTGGATTGCCAACGGGCTGAAAGTCGGGCCGAATTATCTCAGGCCGGCGGCGCCGGTGGAGTCGCATTGGATCGACTTCGAGCAAGACGATCGCATCAGCAACGCGCCTGCGGACGCGAACGCATGGTGGACCGTTTTCAACGATCCGCAGCTCAATGGGCTGATTGCAGCGGCGGCACAACAGAATCTCACGCTGCGGATTGCGGGCACGCGAATCCAGCAAGCGCAGGCCATTCGTGGCGTTGCGGTGGGCAGCCTGTTTCCGCAAGTGCAGCAGGCGTTCGGCAGCTACGATCGCGTCCAAGTCAGCAAGACGATCGCCAACTCGCCGCCCATCAAGAACTTCGACCAATGGGCCACCGGTTTCAATCTTTCATGGGAGCTGGATTTCTGGGGGCGGTTTCGACGCGGGATCGAGTCGGCCGATGCGGCGCTCGACGCCACCATCGAAGGCTACGACAACGTGCTCGTACTGCTGCTAGCGGATGTGGCGACCACCTACGTACAGATTCGTACACTCCAGGCAGAACTACGCTTGCTCCAAGAGAACGTGGCTTCGCAGAAACAGTCGCTTGCGATTGCCGAAGCCCAGTACCGTGCGGGACAGGCGAACGGGGCCGACGTGCTGCAGACGCGAAACAACGTGGAGCAGACCGAGTCGCTCATTCCCGCAATCGAGGCAGCACTGCGTCAGCAAAACAATGCGTTATGCGTTCTGCTAGGACTTCCTCCTCGGGATCTGGTGGCGGAACTGGGCGAAGGGCCGATCCCCACCGCCCCCAAAGATGTTGCTATCGGCATTCCGGCCGAGCTCTTGCGGCGGCGGCCCGACGTGCGGCAGGCGGAGCGAATTGCAGCAGCTCAATGCGCCCAAATTGGTATCGCCGAGGCAGATTTTTATCCCCGCTTCGCGATCAACGGCGTGATTCAATGGCAAGCAGAAGACCTGGACGACCTGTTCACTTCCCCCAGCTCGGGAGGCGTCGTGGGGCCCTCGTTCGGTTGGAACATCTTGAACTACGGGCGGATTCTCAATTCCGTACGTCAACAACAAGCCCTGTTTGATCAAGCCGTATTGAGTTATCAGGATGCGGTGCTGCAAGCGCAACGCGAAACCGAGGACGCGCTGGTCGGATTCCTCAAAGCGCAGGAACAGACCGAGAAGCTGCAACTGGCCGTCCGCGATATTGAAGAGCTGACGGACATCTTGCTTACCCAAGCCAATACCGGCGCAACGAACTTCGACCGCTTGTTCGTTGTGCAGGCCCAAGCAACCGTACAGCAAGATAACCTCGTGATTAGTGAGGGGAATATCGCCCTCAACCTGATTCGGCTGTATCGGGCACTCGGTGGGGGCTGGCAAATTCGACTCGATTCGTCGGCGCAGTTTGCCACCGCTGTCGCCCCGCCTCAGCCTGCTGATGCCGACGACCCGGAGCTCGCGGAGCCAACCGAAGAGGTACCGCTACCAGAAGTGCTTCGACTACCAGGAGATACGCCCTAATGCCCTGTATCCGGCGCACCATCTTATTGGCGGTTCTCCTGGGCTCCGCGGCAATGTCTCGACCGAGCGTCGCCGAAGAGGCAGCATGCACCGCTGGCGTGTGCCAGCCCGCCGCGGGACCAAGGCTCTACTGCCCGGACGACTACTGCAGCAAGCCACTGCCCTGGCTCACGTGCGGGCGGGTGTGCTTCGGGCCCGACTGCTACTGCAGCAAGCCGCTGCCTTGGCTACGACCTCCGGGACCCTTCTGCTGTAACGGCAGCTACTGCCCGAAGCCTTTACCCAAGCTCGGCTGGCCGTGCGTGGATGCCGAGTACAGCTGCGGCGTTCCACCCGCCGCTGCGTGGCAACCGCCTCAGCCCGGAAGCGGCAAAAAATAGAGCCACTTCTTCATGCGGATCGTCACTTTGCTAATCATGTGAAAAGGTTTTCCCCAATCGGTGTAAATGGCGACCGCGCCAGCAGACCCCATCTCCAACGCATTCGCTGCGTCGTCGCCTTCGATCTTCATCTTCACCGCCAGGTAGCCGGCCGAACCAATGGAAGCCGCCGATGGCAGTTTTCCCGTGGTGACGACCTGCCCTTCACCGGTGGCCTGAAGAACGTTGTTTACCGTCCCACGAAATAGCTGACCGGGCCGACTCTTGAAGGCCATCTCCACCTGCTGCTCCGGCTGGACATTCACAAGCAATTGAGCCGAGTACGGCGCGAATACCCAAGTTTCCGACGTGTCGATGAATGTGCCCGCGGCCGCAAACGGCATCGGAACAACAAACGTCCCTTCGCGGATCGCCCAGTTGGTAACGTACCCATCCGCTGGCGCACGTACCGTGCACTGCTCTAGATCGAATCGAGCCGATTCCAACTGCGATTCGATGCCCAGACGGTTGTCCCGGGCCACCGCGACGGCGGCAAGGGCTTGCTCCTGGCTACCTTGTGCCTGCTGGAGCGATGCCTCGTCGGCGGCGTACTGCTCCTTGGCTTGCACCATCTTGAGCCTAGAAATCGCCTGCGCGTTTTCTTTTTCAATCGCAGCCGCCACACTAAATGCGGCCTTGCTCGCGGCAACCGTGGCTTCCGCCCGTTTGACCGCCGCTTCGGCGACACGCACGCCGGCCTGCAACTGCGTGACCGTGCCCTTGGCTGCGGCCAGTTGAGCCTCGATTTGACTGACGGTGTATTGGTAGGGTGCTGGGTCGACCGTGTAGAGCACGTCGCCTTGCTTGAGGGGCACATTGGGCTGCGCCGGTATGCTCGTCACGCGGCCTTTGACCCAAGGCACAAGCTCCACGGAATAGCGACCGACGACGGCCATCGTCGAAATCGGCGCGGCGAGGGTCCATAACACAACCACCGTCGCCAGCAACACAACCCCCAGCGTCACCGTTAGCGCGATCGGCCAAGGCCGCGGCGGGACCTTCAACACGCGGAATACGAGCAGTACCAAAGCAACGTAGATGATGGTCAGGAAAGCAATCACTCGGCTTGCCTCCCGTCGTTAGCTGGTACCCCATCGCTTGCTGACGATCTTCCGCGCGGCGCCATGAAGGCCCACACAAAAGCGATTGGCCACAACGCCCCGAGTGTCACCAGGCTAATCCACCCCGCCGCCGCCACCGCGGTAGCTTGAGGATGATTGCGGCCGGCGGCAATGCGTCCCGGTAGGCCTCCTAGCAGCACGATGGCAACCACCACCGTCGAAAGCAGCACCGCAAGCACTACAAAGGCAAAATAGTCAAAAGCGTCGATATCCACCATTTCGTGGTCGCTCGTACACGGGGCCCGGAAATGTCGCAATCCCTGAATTCTAGCACAAACGACCCGGAGTGCACGGCTGGGCCGGTCACAGCGTGTGCGTGTGCTCGAAAAACGACTGAATGCCGGTTAGCGCGAACTGGATACCCATCGCAATCACGATAAGCCCCATGAACCGCGTGGTGGTATCGCGGATGAAACCGTCGCCATGGCCTGCCGGTGGCCCGCCGTCCTGGTGTCGGCCGCCCAGGTAGATCGTCACCACGAGCACCAGCCACATGGTGGCGGTAGCCAAGCCGACCGCCACGAGCGCCGTCACGGGCAGCGCCAACTTGGCATGAGCGACCGCCAGGGTAATGACACCGGTAATGGTTCCCGGGCTGGCCGCGAACAGAATCAGCGGCGTGAGCGACACTTGTGACTCTCCGCCGCCGGGGTTTGCCGTATTGCTCGTGGAGGAGTTGCCGCTGAGCATCGAAAACCCAATCCAGGCGAGCACCCCGCCACCAGCCACCGAAAATGCATCGAGCGAGACGCCAAACGCGTGAAGCACCTTGGCCCCCACTAGCGCCGCGAAGAACAGGATCACCAGTACGGTAAACGCGGCCTTGGTGGCGTATCGCAGCTTGGCCTCGCGTGGCTGCCCGTTAGTGACCCGGGCAAAAATCGTAGCGCACATCACCGGATTGATTAGCGCCAACAGCGTGACGATCGCTTGCAGGTGATGTTCCATGGTGCGAATCTACATCCTTGCTCTCGACGACTCGCTGGTCTTGTTATTACTCCCGGCCGGCTTCCACTTTCTTCAAGCCTTCCTCAAGCTTCTTGACTTCCTCGGGCGATAGCTGGGGACGGTCGACCTTGATGGTCAGTTTGTTGAGCGTTGCCGTGAGCGGGAATGGCGGCTGGTAGTCGGCGTCGTTCACTCCCGTGATCGTGTCGGAGCCGATATCGAAGCTCTCGTCCCACTGCAGAATAATGGGGATCGTCTTCTCCATCTTCTTGGTCGAAACCACCTTGCCGTCCACCTTCAAAGTGGTTTCCGCTGGCTGGCCGATGCCCGAGAAGTTGTTAAACGCCATGGTGGCTGCGCCGAGCCCCTGATACTTGGATTCGAACTCGATGGTGTGCTTGCCGGGCGCGAGGGCTTCCGGGCCTTCCCACTTCACACGCTCCAGATCGAGCAGGTTCCAGCAGAACGTCGGCTTGCCCTCGAGCAAGTACATGCCGAAGCCGCTGAAACGGCCGCCAGAAGTCACGATCATGCCCTCCGCCCCCTCGTCCGGCACCGTGATTTCCGCGGTGATGGTATAAGAGGTGTCGAGCAGGAACGGCGCATCTCCCTGCGGCAGACCGGTCATGGGCGCGGTATAGACATACTCGTTACGGCCAGCCGTGAGGCTCGGGCGGGCGGCTGCCACGCGGGCACCCACCGACGCATCGAGCGGAAGCACCTGATACTTTTTTGCTTCCTCCAGGAACATGGCCCGCATTTCCTTCACCTTCTCCGGATGCTCGGCGGCAATGTCTTCGGCCTGGTTCCAGCTTTCGTTCAGGTTGTAGAGCTGAAACACCTGGTTGTTGAGCGGGTCTGGGTTGGCCGCCGAGAACGCATCCCATGGGGCGCGGTCCACCTTGGTGCTCATGAGCCAACCCTCGTGGTACATGGCCCACTGGCCCATCATCTCGAAGTACTGGGTCACGTGCTTCGAGGGCGCTTTAGCGTTCGCCGTATCGAATGTGTACGCGTAGCTGGTGCCCTCGATCGGCCTCTGCGCAATGCCATCCACCATCTCGGGGGCAGCAATACCGGTTGCCTCCAGGATGGTGGGGACGTGATCGATCACGTGCATGAATTGCTCGCGAAGGCCGCCGCCATCCTTGATGCGTGCGGGCCACGACACGACCATATTTTGATTCACGCCACCGAGCCGCGATGCGTTTTGCTTGAACCAGTCGAACGGCGTGTCGAAGGCCCAGGACCAGCCTGCCGACATGTGATTGTAGGCGAACTCGGTGCCCCAGGCTTCGTAGAACTTCATCTGCACGTCGACCGGCGGAGCCACGCCGTTAAAGAATGCCACCTCGTTGAAAGTGCCTTCCGGCCCGCCTTCGGCACTGGTGCCGTTGTCGCCGTTCTGGTAGATGACAAGTGTGTTGTCGAGCTTGCCGAGATCCTCGAAGTGCTGGATCACGCGGCCGATTTCGTGGTCGTTGTAGGCAACGTAGGCGGCGAATACCTCAACCTGTCGGATGTAGAGTTTCTTCGCTTCGTCCGAGAGCTCGTTCCAAGGCGAGAGGATTTCCTTCGGCCAAGGTGTTAGCTTCTGATCGGGGGGAATGACGCCCAGTTTCTGTTGGTTCTCGAAAATCCGTTCGCGGAGCTTTTCGTAACCGTCGTCGAACAGGTGCATCGCGCTGATTTTGTCCACCCACTCCTTCGTGGGGTGGTGCGGCGCATGCGACGCGCCGGGACAGTAGTGAACGAAGATCGGCTGACTGGGGTCGGTCTGGTTAATCCGGTCCATCCACGCGATGGCGTCGTCGGCCATGGCGGTGATCAGGTTCCAATCGCTCTCTTCACCAGTGACCGGCCAGATCTTCGCATTGGGATCCGAACGGTCCAACTTCAACGTGCCCTTGTGCTGGTTGAAAGGGTAGATCTGCGTGGTGTTGCGGAACAGGTTTGGGCCCCACTGGTTGGCGTCGCCGCCAACAAAGCCGTAGAAGTAGTCGAAGCCCATGCCGGTTGGCCATTGATTGAACGGCCCGGCCTGGCTGGCTTCGTAGGTCGGCGTGTTGTGGTTCTTGCCGAACCACGATGTCGCGTAGCCGTTGTCGCGGAGGATGCGGCCGATGGTGGCGTTGTCCGTGCCGATGACACTGTTGTAGCCGGGGAAGCCGGTAGCCTGCTCGGCGATCACACCAAAGCCGACCGAGTGATGGTTGCGCCCCGTGATCAGCGCCGCGCGTGTAGGCGAGCAGAGTGCCGTGGAGCAAATGCGATTATAGCGGAGGCCACTCTTGGCAATGCGATCCATGGTCGGCGTCGGAATCACGCCACCAAACGTGCTCGGCACTGCAAAGCCCGCGTCATCAGTGAGAATGAGCAGGATGTTGGGCGATTCCTTCGGGGGTACGATGCGGGGTGGCCACCACTGCTTCGATTGCAGAGCGTCGTCCTTAATCACGCCGCCGAACTTCGGAGCGGGTGGGGGAAGTTGCTTGCCGTCGATGGTCGTGGTGGCGCCGGACGAGCCGAGCTCGCCGGTGACCTCTGGCGTGTAGGCCACTCTTGTGATTGGCATTGGTGGCGTTTTGGCCGCGGCCGCCGCCGGCTTGGCGGCCTGCGCCGTCGACTCCATCGTGCGTTGCTGGCAACCCGCCACCCAAACAACCGAAATTACTGCAACAAGGGTTGGAAAGTTGCTTGTCTTCATCGCTACTGATCTCCCGACAGAACGCCGAAATTGAAAATTGTTACCGCCATCATGTTCTACTTCACCGGAGCGGTAAACACAATGAACGCGATTTCAATATCAGGAAGATTGCCATGTCGCAAATAGTGCCATTCTGCGGCTGCTTCAACCGCTGGGAAGGATCTTGCTTGCTCTCGCTAGCGACGGAATGTCCCGACGCAAAGCGAGTCGCGCAGGGCAGGTGGTTTCGCTGGCTTCCGGCAGGCGTGAGAGGCCGGTGATCGAATTCCGCCAGCGGGTTCACCTACCTTGATCTCTCGCGGGAGCAAGGTAGATGAGCCTGTCGGCGATTAACGTCTACGCTGTCAGCCACATCTCCTCCGCCGACAGAACCAACGACCCTACGCGACTGATGAAGGTTGCTGGGAGAAAACCCGGTAGAAAAACAAAGAACCCGGTTGGCCCTGCGAGTGTGCCAACCGGGTTCTCTTTTGGCCGCGTGGTGCAGATTCCCGTGGCGGGCAATGGCCACCGTACCTTGGTGGCAAGTCCTGCAAGTAGACACGGCTTTGTCGCGCAACTAGGAGTTTCCCCTGAGTCTCCCGAGCAGCCGAGCACCGGCGGCCGGTGCGGGTCACCGGCCGGCCGAGCTTGGCCTTGGAGGCTGGCCAATCTTTAGTGCACTCGCCGTGCCAATTGCTCAGAAAACTTCTTCGACCACTGAAGGTCACGGCCATTTTGGCCCAAGATGGCCCAGCAACCGGGGTTATCCGCTAGCAGACTTGGGCCGTAAAGTTTGCAACCGGCGGGCGCGAAGCGTTGTAGTTTCTACAAAGCGGGAACGACTACAGAGTGGTCTGCGCCTACTCAATCGCTAGAACTCGCGCACCAGGCTCTCGGTCATCGCTTCGAATACGGGCTCGACGACCGGCAATTCGTGGTCTTCCGCCTGACTCAGCACCAGGTAGGTGCCGCCAGTGTGTTGAAAGGCGCGGATGGTGGCGGTGCTAAGGAGGTCGACGTACGCAAAGCTAAGGTCGTAGCCGCATGCCGAACCGACGTCGGCATGGGTAGACGCCTCGTCGACCTCCATCTGCGGGTACTCGCTCTTCAGCGCGTCGAGCGCCACCGTCGCCAACTGCTGGACGTCCCGCTCACCGCGGTAATACATGACCGACCAGAACGCCGTATTGGGACTGGTGACCGTCGCGGCGGCATCCGCCTGCGAATTTTCGTCCTCGTCGACGGTCCAATTATCTGGGTAAGCGAACCGCAGTCCGTGTTTTTCATAAAGTCCAGGCATGGCTGGTCTCGCTCGTCTCCGGGATTGCTAGCTGAGGGTTCCGACCGACGATTGTACCGCTGAGGGGCGCTGCCGGCCACACGGCCGCGGACGGGAGCCCCCCGCGATTCGCGTTAGCTCCAACACCAAACCGTAGCCACGAAAAGGCATAAGAAGTCACAAACGTAAGGGGCTCACGGGCCACGTCGGCTTCCTAACAAACGTGGAGTGTTTTTATGCCTTTTTTGCGGCAATCCTTCCGCTTAGCAGACGGAGCCCTGAACTTGGCGTACTTGGCGTACTTGGCGAGTCCCCCTTTTGCGATCGATTTCCCCGAAACGCGAGCCGCCGATCGCGGTTGCCGGGGCTGCCTGCGATTGCTATCATCCGCCACGCTTTTCGGCTTCTGCTTTTCGACATTGTTTCCCCGGCATGGTCATGCGTGATCGCCTGCCAATCCGAATCTCTCAAGCCATCCGCTGGTCGCTGGTGTCGGTGGTGATGCTGCCGGGATGCGTTTCGTGGCGTGCCCTTCAGCCGGTGCCTCCATCGGTGGCGGCGGGGCGGCGACTCGCACGGCAAGGCGTAGCCGCCATGGAAGTCGAGCGGTGGGATGAGGCTGAGCTACTGTTTGCCTCGGCCGTTGAGAAATCGCCTGAGGACGCCGAGGCACGCCGCTACCTAGCCGAGGCACTATGGCGCCGCGGCTCGGCGACCGATGCGCTCGAGCATATTTCGATTGCCGCGAAGCTGGACGCCGACGACGCCACGACGGCCGTCCGCGCCGGCGAGATGTTGCTCGATGCGGGCGAGGCCAGCCGCGCCATCAAGCAGGGAAACCGCGCCGTGCGACTCGACAACAACCTGGCCGCCGCCTGGACGATGCGGGGCCGTGCCCATTCGGCCGAGGGCGAGACCGACCGGGCACTGGCCGACTTTCAGAGGGCGCTGCTACTGGCACCCAATTCGGCCGAAGTGTTGCTAGAAACGGCCCGTCTGTACCACGGCCAGCAACAGCACCAGCGCTGCCTCGCAACGCTGCACCGACTACAAGACCATTCGACCCCCGGAAGCGAGTCGCCCGACGTGCTGGAGCTGGAAGGCCGGACGTACCTGGTGCTCGGCCGGCCACGACTTGCCGGAGAGCGCCTGGCATTGGCTGCCGAGCGAGGCAGCACGTCGGTCGACCTCGCAGGGCTGCAGGCGCAGGCGGCCACCCAAATGGGTGCCGGACTCAGCATTCGGCCCGCGGAAGGCGGCTCGCAGCTCAAGTAATCCGCTACAACCGGTACCACCCGTCCCCATTAAAGCAATTGTGCGCGGACGTTCTGCCCCGCGTCGGCAACCCATAGTAGGTGACGTAGATTTCAGTGCGGCGAGCTTGATTACGCCGTGATCTAACGCCGCACCCTACTCGTTTTCGGAGGATTTACCGTGAACGCCACTACGCTTTCCCAAACCGCCACTGGATTTGAAATGGAACCGCCGTTCGTCGACCGTCGCAATGCGGCACCTACCGGCGATGCGCCCGTCCGCGAGCGTCGCCAGTTCACCAACAGCCATTCCGAGCTGTCGGCTGATGCAGCCGAACTCGCACGGACAATCGACGAGTACAAGGCCCGGCACCGTCGCCGGTTTATCAACTACGAGGAAGTGCTGAGCGTCGTCAAGTCGCTCGGCTACACGAAGGGGTAGATGGCCCATCGACCGTCGCTAGAGATCCGTTGCGCAGCGACGATCCCCTCCGAAACCAACAGGCCACTCCGAAACAACGCGACCGAGCCCCAAGTGGCAGCGCGAGTTATCTCGCGCTGTTGCTTGGGGCTCGAATCTCTTTCCCTGCTTCGAAGTGCATGCGTGAGCCGAATCCCTTCGGCCGATCGACGGCGTAGTGCAGCATGTCTTGCACCGTGGTTCCAAGCGCAGGCAAGATGCAGTGCCCTGGTGCGATACCAACGTACCGCAAGCCGGCTTTTTCAAGCACACGGGCCGAGCGGACGTGGCTAACGTGGCAGTACGCTTCCAGCCGCTCGACATCAGGCCGACCCCAAACAAGCGGCACGATGGCCCTGGCCGCCTCGCTGGCGTAGCCGGTGCCCCAAGCTTCTTCGGCCAGGCAATAGCCTAGCAGCCCGCGGGGCGGCTGCAGCATCACGCCAATCATGCCACACAACCACCGCGACTCTCGCTGGACGATTACCCAGCAGAACTCCTCCCGGCATTCGACACTTTCGCCTGAGCGACGCAGGAATCGCTCGGCATCGGCCACCGACCGGTGCGTCGGCCAGCTCAGATACCGCGTGACGCGGGAATTCGAGGCGTAGTTCTTGTAGATCTCTGCAGCGTCCGCCAGCACCGGACGCCGCAGCACGAGCCTTGCGGTTTCAATAGGGCTGGGAAACATGATCGTACGCTCCATGGCGGGAAAGGATGGTGGTACGACCCGCAATTCGTCAATGGGTTCGCCGTTTGTATGCGGCACGAGTGGTGATTAGCATGGAAGGTAGGGCCCCGCGTGGCCCCGCTTTTCCCACCCCGCCGAGATTCCCACCATGCTCCGCCAATTGCTGTGCGTCGTCGCGTGCGCTGTATTCGTACTTCCCGAGGGCCACGCGTCGGCCCAACCGGCGTTCCATTCGCCCGCCGCACCGTACTACTACCGCTACACCACGTACCATCGCCAGGTGCAATTGCTCGATCAGCAGATTCGAGTTCGCGAGGCGGAAATCGCCGCGCTCGAGCGGCACCTCGAAGCTTGGGAACCGCTGGACCGTTTTCGCGATGGCCGCCCGCTCTTGATCACCATGGAGAATACGCGGTTGATCCTCATGCAAGCAAAGTTCGACCTCGACCGCCTGGAGCGTGAGCGGTTCGACTTGGTGCATAGCCGCGGTTATTAGGGGACTGCGGTTATTGAAAGCGGCGGCTCGCGCGGCGATTGGGGTTTGCCGGCCTCCATGCGAGCACCACCCGCCGCGCCGCTGCGTCCGTCGGTTGAGTCGATCGTGGCCGGCTCGTACAATCGTAGGAAGCGAAGCTCTGAGGCCCACCGATGGGTGCGGCCGGTTTTCGCGTTGCGGAGCCCCCCCTCGTACGGAAACCACGCCCTCGATGAGCGACCTACGTCACGAATGCGGCATCGCCGCGATCTACCACCTGCCATCGAATTCCCCCAGCCCGCTCTGCCCCGAGCAAGGTCCCGACGCGGTCTCGCGGTTAATGCCGCGCATGCTGCTGGACATCCAGAATCGTGGGCAACTATCGGCCGGCATGACGAGCTTCTCGCCGTGCCGTTCGCAGCTGATCGATACGTACCGCGAGCTGGGCAGCGTAGCCGAAGTGTTTCGGCTCAGCCACCGCGGCAAGGCCGAAGCGTTGATGCAGCAGTACGAAGGCCGGGCCGCCATTGGCCACGTCCGTTACGCCACGTGCGGAGCCGAGGATCGCAGCTACGCCCAGCCGTTCGAGCGGCATCACCTGCAAAAGCGCAAATGGTTTAGCTTCGGCTTCAACGGCCAACTCGCCAACTACAGCGAACTGCGGCAGTCGCTCCTGGCAGACGACGATCATCATCTGGCCCGCACCACCGATACCGAAATCATGATGCACGAGATAAGCCGCGAGATGTCGGGCGACCTGCGTCCTTCGCTGGTGGAGATCATGCGCAGCGTGGCGCAGAAGTTCGATGGCGCATACAGCGTGGCGCTGGTCAACGCACTGGGCGAGATGCTCGTCGCCCGCGATCCACTCGGCATCAAGCCCGTAAGTTACGCCATCGAAGGGCCGCTGTTCGCTGCGGCGAGCGAGAGCGTGGCGCTGTTGAACCTGGGCTTCGATCAGGACAGCATCAAGTCGCTGGAGCCGGGCGAAGCGATTACGATTGTCGACGACCAAATTAAGATCGAGCGATTCGCCGACAGCCCCCGCCGCGCCCATTGCTTCTTCGAGTGGATTTACTTTGCCAACGTCGCCAGCGACATCGACGGACGGAGCGTCTATCTGTCGCGAAAGTCTCTCGGTGAGGAGCTGGCTCGGATCGAAACGGTAACCATCGACGCAGACACCATCGTGGTCCCCGTGCCAGATACCAGCAAAGGGGCCGCCGACGCCATGGCGTATCAACTCGGTGTGCCGAGCGTCGAAGGCTTAATCCGCAATCGCTACACAGGACGCACCTTCATCGAAGGGGGCGCCGGCCGCAAGGACAAAGCGGCCGCCAAGTACACACCGCTTCGCGAAGTGCTCGAAGGCAAGCGAGTGCTGCTGGTCGAGGACTCGATTGTCCGCTCAACCACCATGCGGGTGCTCTTGGACAAGATTCGCGAGGTGGGCCGGGCTCGCGAAATCCATGTCCGTGTTGCCTGCCCGCCGATCGTGGCCCCCTGCTTTTACGGCATCGACATGTCGACCATCAGCGAGCTGTTCGCACCGGAGTTTATGGGCTCGGGTCCTGCCACCGAGGAAACGTTCGCCGCCATGGCCAAGGAACTGGGCGCGGACTCGCTGCGTTACCTACCAGTCGATTCGATTGCCCGCGCCGTGGGCCGCCCCCAAAGCGACCTCTGCCAAGCCTGCATCACGGGTGAGTACCCCACACCCGCAGGCCAAGGCCTCTACGATATTGCCTTGGCCAACGACGCTAACGGCACCACGGTGCGAACCTACGAGAGCGCCGAAGCTCGGGTGTGAGGGCGGCGGGTGTGTTACAATGTGGGTGGGAATGTAGAGTGTGCCTCAATTGGGCGCATACTTACTGGAGTTCATCATGTCGACCGCCGATCTGCCGACGACTCACATCGATGCGACCGCATGCACGGCAACGCTGGTGCTCGACCCCGCACTGTCCGAGCAACTCATCAAGGAGCGCCAAGAACGCGGCATCGACCAGCATGATGAAGTTTGGGAGGGGGTCTATATGATGTCACCACTTGCGGATGACGAGCATCAGGGTATTATCCATCGCCTGGAGTTAGCGTTTGGTATGATTCTCACCCTTTCAGGGCGGGCCGAGGTGCGCCCTGGCGTGAACGTCGCTGACCGTGACGAGAACTGGAGTTACAACTTTCGCATCCCCGATGTAGCGGTTTACCTTGCGGGGACCCAGGCAACTTGTCGTGGCACCTTCTGGAAGGGCGGCCCGAACTTTGCCGTCGAGGTCGTCAGCAAGAATGACATGACCCGCGATAAAGTCGATTTCTACGCCAACGTCGGCGTGCGCGAACTACTGATCGTCGACCGCGACCCCTGGCAGGTCGAACTACTGCGACTGGCCGATGGCAAACTTCCATCGGTTGGCACTTCGAACATCGAAAAGCCAGACTTGCTCGCCAGCGAAGTGATCCCGTTCAACTTCCAGATCGAAGCGGGTGAAAAGCGGCCGGCGATTGTCGTGGGGCATACCGAGAGTGAACAGACTTGGCGGATTTGACCGCAGGTGGGGGGGACGACACCAGCGCCCGCACGCGGCATCGCCTCTCGCGCAACGGATCACGTATACCGCACCCCTTGGTGCTCCTCTTCAAAGAACGCCGGCAGCAGGCTATCGACCCGTAATAGCCCTTCGCGAGTGAGGCGAATACGGTCGCTGTCGAGCGTCGCGTAGCCCTGGTCCACGTAGCCCTGCCACACTGGTCGCCAGTGGTCGACGATGTCGACATCGAACTTCTCTTGGAAGTAGCCAGGGTCGAGCCAGCCCTTTTTGAGTTGCAACACCATCTCGCGCACCAGCGCCTGGTGTGGCGTGATCTTAAGCGCGCGGCTGATGGGGAGTTCGCCGTTGTCGCTTTCGGCATCAATGCGGCCAACGTACTCGCCCCACTCCGGTTCGTTCTGGTAGTGCACGCCCGACACGTGGCCGAAGCTGGCGATGCCGGTGGCCAACAGATCGCTGCTTCGCCACAGATTGTCGCGATAGCTGAACTCAACACCCGGCTTCACCATGGTGTAGGCGCTCGAAGTAACGTAGCCGGCATCGAGCAACCGATCGAATGCCCAGGTAAGCCAGGCGCGTTTGGTTTCCCAATCGGCCACCGGTGTTTCGATGGTGCCACCCAGGATGTCTTTGGAGTACACGGTGTTGAAGGGCAGCTCCATCTGGTAGATGGTTACACTATCGGGATTCATGTCAATCGCTTTGTGCACGGCGTCCTGCCATTTTTCGGTGGTGTCGCCCACCATGCCGCTGATCAGGTCGATGTTCACGCTATCGAACCCGGCTGCCTTGATCCACGGCCATGCCTTGCGGATCTCGGGCGACTGATGCGCGCGGCCGTTGTCTTCGAGAATCTTGTCGTCGAAGTGCTCGACACCCAGACTCAAACGCGTAACGCCGATTTCCTTGAGCGTCTCGACTTTCGCCTCCGAAAGCGTGCCTGGCTCGCACTCGAACGTGACCTCTTCAGCCAGGCTCCAGTCGATGTTCGCCTGCAGGCGTTCGACGAGCCGATGCAACTGACGACTGGAGAGGAACGAGGGCGTGCCACCGCCAAAATAGACAAACCGAAATGGCCGCCCCCCCATCGCCGGCAACTTGCTCACCAGTTCGATCTCGCGCGATAGCGCCGCGAGGTACTGCTCGACTTCGCCGCCGTTCTTGTCCGTGAAAACCTTGAAGTAGCAAAACTTGCACCGCTTGCGGCAGAACGGGATGTGCAAATACAACCCCAGCGGCACATCGGCCGGCGGAGCGTTCAGCGCGGCGAGCGCGTCGCCCACGTTGTCCCGCGACCACTGCGAGAACGGCGGGTAGTTGCTGATGAAATACGAGCCAACTTCAGTTTTGGTAGTTTCAGACATGCTGTCATTATAGCCGCAGATGGACGCAGATAAACGCCGATGTTCACTTGTGATTCAAGACAACTCGCTTCACTTGCACGCGGCTGGTCGCGAAATTGAGCAAGAGAGCAATAGTCTTGTCGGTCGCTCTCAAGTAGTTCAGGCACTGGGCGACATGGGAATCATTGAGCGGGTTGGCATACTTTAGCTCGATCACCACAGTATCCTCGACCAAAATGTCCGCATAGTATTGACCGACAACAACACCGTCATAGATCGCTTCAATGGGCGCTTGCTGTACTATACTCAGTTTAAGCTTCCTCAATTCGTGGGCTAATGCGTTGTCGTACACCTTCTCCAAAAAGCCTGTGCCCAGAACATTGGAAACCGCGTACGCAGCACCTATCACTTGCTCGGTGAGTTCGTCAACCGATCGATATCTGCGTTTATCTGCGCCCATCTGCGGCTATTCTTTCTTCTCTCCAAAGCAGTACAGGGTGCCGTCGGCGTTGCCGATGATGAGTCTATTGTCCACCACCACGGGCGAAGCGACGAAGTTGCCGCCGGCTTCGTATTCCCAGCCGCTCTCACCACTCTCTAGATCGATCGTAAAGAGCCGGCCGCGCTGCGTAGCCACAATGGCGTTCTCGCCAGTAATTAGCGGCGAACTTTCGACGCGGGTGCGGGTGGGGAACGTCCACTTCGGCTCGCCGGTCGCGAGGTCGACTCCGAACACCGCTTTACCTTGGCTGCCGAATACGGCAATCGAATCGCTCACCGCGGCAGCCGTGCGGATACCTTGGCGACGCTTTGGGTCGGCAAATCGCCAAGCGATTTCGGGCGGCGACTTGGCGGCCTCAATGGCGTAGAAGGTGCCTTGTTCGGTGCCAAAATAAATCCGCGTCCCCCGCGCCGCAGGCGTGCTACCTGTGGGGCCATCGATCTCCACCGCATCGACCTCCTTGGCCGACTCGATGTCGATGGCGTGAAGCTTTCCGTCGCAGCCGGCCAGCATCGCACGGCCGCCCACAATGGTGGGCATGCATCGCAGCGGCGCGTCGATAGCAAACTCGGCTTGCTGTTCGCCTGTCTCGACGTCGTGCATGGTGAACGTGCCCCCCTCGGTGGTCACCAGCACGCGGCCGCTATGCACGAGCGGTCCTGCCATCACCTCCGCCTTGAGTGTTACCTGCCATCGCTCCGCACCATCGGCAAGCGCCAGACAACGGAGCACGCCGTTGTAGTCGCCTACAAATAGCCGATCGCCGTCAAT
The DNA here is from genome assembly GCA_963753855.1 of Lacipirellulaceae bacterium. Taxonomy (GTDB): domain Bacteria; phylum Planctomycetota; class Planctomycetia; order Pirellulales; family Lacipirellulaceae; genus Aeoliella. The sequence goes on from CAVWDV010000002.1 coordinate 529,508, forward strand.
TGCTGCGGCCGAGAGAAACCCCGTGTCGTCAAACGACTTGGTCCAAACCCGCTCTCCCGTTTCCAAGTCGACGGCATGGAACGTACCGTCGACGTCGCCCAAATAGATGACGCCATCCTTGACTACCGGGGTGGCTTCGAACGACCCTTCTTCGACTTCGTACCGCCAGAGTTCCTCGGGCGACGCGGCAAGCACACTTGTTGCCACGCCGGCCGACTCCACACCTCCGCGCAAAGAGCCAATCTTCGGCAGCGCCATGGGAAGCCAGGAGTACGAATGCCACAAGAATCGCAAGTCCATGGCCTCTGACCTCCGGTCCCTGGCTTCTATTCGAACGCCGCTTCGTACAATCGCAAATAGTCATCCTGGCTCATCTCCACCGGGTTGAAGGTGCCGGTCCACTGCTGAGTGGCGGCGGCCGCCAGATGCTCTAATCGATCTCGCTCGACACCGCACTCCTGTAGTGTACCAACCAAGCCAGCTTGCTGTCGAAGTGTCGATACGAAGGCGGCCAGTTCCTGGACCGACCGCCCCGATAGGTCGTTGTACCAGGCCCCGACACTTTGGCCGTTGTGGCGAATCACGTGTGGCAGCATCAGTCCCACCGCTTCGCCATGCGCCACGCTGTACGCGGCCGTCAACGGGTTGGCCGCGGCGTGGCTCGATCCGAGCATGGAGTTCTCAATCGCTAGGCCTGCAAACATGGCACCAAGCTGCATATCGCTGCGGGCGGGCAAGTTATTGGGCTCAGCAAGCACCCGCGGCAGCGCCGGCGCGAGCAGCGCCCAGGCCTCACGACTGTAGGCCAGCGACATCGCGTTTCGCTTCTTAGTGACGAACGTTTCGAGCGTATGGGCAATTGCGTCGATGCCGGTGAGCGCCGTCACTCGGGCAGGCTGCGTGAGCGTGAGTTCGGGATCGAGCAGTGCAATTCGAAACGCGGCTCGCTTGTCGCCACACGCCATTTTGACATGCGTCTGGGCGTCGGAAATCAGCGCGAACGACTGCGTTTCGCTGCCGGTGCCCGAAGTGGTGGGCACCGCAATCATCGGCAGCATGTCAGCCGTGGCTTTGCCAACACCCCAATAGTCGCGCATCTGCCCGCCGCACGAATAGAGGAAGTTAATTCCTTTTGCGCAGTCCAGGCTACTACCGCCACCGATGGCCACCATGCAGTCGGGCGAAAAGTCGGTTGCCAAGGCTAGTCCAGCGTCCACGTTCGCGGTCGTGGGGTTCTCCTGCAATCCGTCGAACACGCGCATATCGATTCCGGCCGCCGCGAGCGACTCCACGCCCCGCTGCGTATGGCCCACCTTCTCAATGCCCGGGTCCGAAACCACCAGCACACGTTGCGCCCCCAACGACGCTGCGAGCGCCCCCAACTCGGCAACCCGCCCAGGACCATAGACAATCTTCGTCGGACAGTGAAAGTCGAAGGCCATAGTTGTTAGCCACGGATGAACACTGATAAATACGGATAAGCAGCTGGTTTCATCTGTGCTTATCCGTGTTTATCAGTGGCTAATGTAAGTATCTTTACCCAACCTGCAATGCTCGGTTCTTGTACAAGAACTCAATCAGGTTTCCTTCATGCGGTTGGAGCCAGTCGACCTGGCCTGTAGGGATGGGGCCAAGGTTGAGGCGATCGATGTCCGTCGAGGCGATCAGGTCGCGGCGGAACGCTTCGTCCTCGGTTACGGCGGTGCAGATCAGCGAGTAGTCGATGGTGTCGACCATCGCCGCCTGGGGGCACTCCACCACATTGACCATGGGGAACATGTATTCCTTGTTGCGCGAGTCACTCTCGACCGAGGCGTGATGCAGCACTACCGGACGCAGGTACGCCACCGGGTCGCGCTCTACTAATCGTTCGCCGTACTTACTGGTCATGTCGGTCACCAGTGCGGCTTTCGCGTCGTTTTCGATGGCACCCCAAATCGCTTTGGCGGCACCTTCGATCGTGAATGCAGCCAGACCCGCCTCTGGATCGTCGGGCGGCAACACCTCGATGGGGCCCAGCTTGGCAGCCACAGCCTCGGCGATTTCCCTAGTGTGTCGCGATGCGTAAATGCTCGAAGCGTTCAGGCAGCTGCGACCACCGTTGCGATAAACGCTGTCGACCATCATGTCGACGTACTGCTCCCAGTTGTCGACGCAGTCGTCGCCCAGCAGGATCTTTGAGAAACCGGGGCCGTGCACCTGCACCTTCGGGTTGCCCGCATACTGCTGAACCGTTTGTGGCCCGCCAAAGATCATGCTGCGGCGGCAACTCGCGAGAATCGCGCCGCCGATGTCCGCACCCGCGCCGGGGTACAAACAGAACGTTTCCCGTGGAATGCCCGCCTCGACCATAGCAGAATAAACCCGGTAGGGTGTCCAAGGTTCCGACGAGCCTGGCTTCAGCACCAGGCCCATCTGTAGTGCGATCACCGGAATCCACAGTGTATGCACGCCCGGCGAATTGCTCGGCAGCACCGCGCCCAGCGCGTCGCATTGCGCTTGGTAGCTTACGGTGACCCCCCTGCCCTCTTCGCCATATCCGCGGGCCAAGATGTTGAGGTCGAGCCCCCGCGTGAGGGCGTCGAGAATCGTATCGATGTTTTTTAGCACGAACGCATTCTTAGCAACGTTCGCCTGGCACATGGAAATTGGCATGCCGGTGGTGGCCGACTGCTGCTGGATAAAATCCTCGGGCGACTGTTGGCTATCGCCCACGGTGAGCGTTCCGCTTTCGAACAGTTCGCCCGCCTTCTTGCATTTTTCGATCAGCTCGGCCGGCGACATCGCCTGCAACGCGCGGCGGGCGAATTTCGCCTTCTTGGCGTCGCGCTGCACGATGCCCGCACCAACGGTATGCACTTTGGCCACCGGCTCACCGGTGTAGAAGTGATTCACTTGGTCAATTTCGAGCGACTCGTACGACTCGCCCCAACGGATAGCTTGGAGTTCAATCATTTCAGGGTGGGGTCGGGAGGTGGGGAATCGGGGAAGGATTTAGCCGCAGATGGGCGCAGATGAACGCGGCTATCCGATAACTATTCTGGCGAATCAAAACCAACCCAGGGAAGCGTTTGGGGTCGTGTTACTCGCCCACATGCAACCCTGGGCTACGGTATCGGAGCCCCTTCGGGGTAGGTGCGGTTGAAGTTCTAGTGCCTCGCGTCCTTCGTGTCTTTGTGGTTAGTAAACTCCCACCGTCGTGCCACCCGCCAATCGGCTAAACGGTCTTACTCCGCTGATGCCGTCCCAGGGGTATTTTTCGTACGGCGGTTCGCGTTCGCCTTCGTCGCGCTCCAAGAAGCCTGGCACGAAGAACTCTTTGGTGAGGGTCGTCAGTTTCGACCGGCCCGTTTCACCGTAGCCGACCACGCGGTCGGTTTCGTCGAAGTCGACCACTTGCAGCACGGCGCGGGGCTGCGGGGCGTGGTAGGTGATTTTGTACTTATTCTCGGCGGTAACTGGTTCGCTACACGCCAAACCCATGAGCGTGTTGCCGTAGGTGGGGGTCATGTAGATGCCGCTCCTTTCGGGCGGGCCGCCGAACAATTCCTCGACGCAGAACTTGGTCCACTGCGGCGTGAACTCGGTGCCGCCAGAAAAGATGCCCGTGATGCCGGTCTCGGCCAGCGACGTGCCACGCTCTTCGAGTGCCAAGCAAAGCGACTCAATGAGTTTGGGCGTGCTGAATATGACACTTTACGTCGTGGCCGGCGGTGAGCACGGTAACCGCCTGATCGATGCAGTGCTTCTTATATTCTTCCAGGTGATCCATCCAGCCCTTTTTGATGAGCTTGATCACCCACCGCGGATCGAGGTCGATGCAAAAGCAGATGCCGCCACGGTGCTGCGCCAGGTGCTCCACAGCCAAACGCAACCGCCGAGGGCCACTGGGGCCGAGCATCAGCCAATTGCTGCCGGGTGGGAAGTAGGCGTCGGGTAGTGTATCGCTGAAGTTGCGAGTAGTCGGTGCGAAAATCGTCCATCGCAATCCGGCTCTTGGGAATGCCCGTGGTGCCACCGGTTTCGAACACATACACCGGCTGGTCGGCCAGCCCCTGCGGTACCCACCTGCGGACTGGGCCGCCGCGAAGCCATTCGTCCTCGAAGTCGGGGAATTTATTGAGGTCTTCGAAACACTTGATGTCGGTCAATGGATCGAACGGCAGCTCCTTCTTCTTTTCCAGCCAAAACGGACAACCGGTCGCTTCGCTGAAGTGCCAGTGGACGATTTCGACCGTATGGGCATCGAGCTCGCCCTGCGCTTTGGCGATCGACGCATCGAGTGAATCGGACATCGGACAAAACCAACCTAGAAGGAATACCTGGTGGGTGAGACTATTCAAGCCGCAATGGCTTTCGAGAATGGCGAGAACCCACGAATTGGAACGCCATTAGCCGACTCTGCACGATAGCGGACGTGCCGCCCGATGGCAAGCTGCAGCCTTTCGCAAGAACCTCAATGCAACAAGCCCCCGCCAGGGATGGCGGGGGCTTGTTGAACTCATTGAATTGAGCAGGCGACCTGATTGGATGCTACGACTGTGTTTCGGCTTCGGCCTGGGCGCCGGATGCGCCGAGTTGGGCGAGCACTTGAATCACGCCATTCAGGTGTGCCAGGCGGGGACCGTAGCGGTCGATGAACTCGTTGAGCATGAACTCGCCGTCAATCAGGTGGTCGTGACTGTCGGTGATTTCCTCGGTTAAGCGATCGAGGTACTCCACTTGCACTTTGCTTAGCACTTCAGCCGCTTCGCGACAGCCATCGGCCAAATCGGGGTTGGCCTTCTTCCACTGGTTGAGTTCCTGGTTGCGCTGCTTCTGATTGGCAGCCATGGATTGCACCATCTCTTCCAGCAATTCGTTGGTGCGATCCTGCGCGAGAGCACCTCGCGCAATAACTCGACCTGCTCCTCATTCTGCGAAAGCACAGGGCGGGGCTGGCTACTGGGGGTTACATCGACTTGGGAAAACATCGATGACATCGATGGTTGTTGATTGCTCATACGAAGCTTTGTCCTCAGCGGGATGAGTAGCGAACGAGGTCTAGTTTACGGCAACGACGGCAGAAACCACCGCCGCTCCATGATGCTGGCATCGATTGGTTCAAACGGCTCGGACGCTAGCAATTGGCAGCGACCATGCCGCCTGGCAGATTTTTAGTGTAATGGAAAATGGTAGCGAAAACTAGAATCTGGAGAAGTGATTCTTCCAGAAATCCTCTCTTATTCGGGCTCGAGGCGGCTGAGTTGCCCTGCCCGCGCGGCTGTAATGATTCTGACGAATTCAAGTGCCGGCCATCCCGGTCCCGATTCTCCCAAGGGGGCTCGTTTCCGCCCCCCACGACGGACTGCTAGCAAGCCCTGCCGCCTCGCTCCATTGCCACGCTCCTATGACCACCCGTCCCGCAACCATCGAACCAACCTTCGGATTCCTGACGATCCTGGAAGACCCTGCCGGAGCGATGCTCGGGGGCCTCCTGCTCGTGAATCGCCGCGGCCGACCGCTGGAGTTCCACTGCACCGCCCCCATCGCGGCGAGCCGGGCCGAAGAGATTCTCTTCGGTCCAACGCTGAAGCCTCATCTGTACTGCGAACGCATCGGAGCGGCGCTGATTGGCCAAAGCGAGCGCGAAGCTATCGCTGCTCGCCGTCAATCAGCTCGATAGTTGGCCGATCGCCGACGATACGGATGTGCCGGTTGTGCTGGTCGACCCTGGCTCGGCCCAACAGCAGGGACCAGTCATGGGCGATGCGCCGCGCCCAGCGGCGAATGCGTGCCTCGACCGGCTCGATCCGGTCCAGCGCGGTTCCGTCGAGCAACTGCTTGGCGATCTGCAGCGGTACGTCGAGCTTGCCGAGCCGTTTGAGCGGATCGCCGAGGCCATCCGCGAGGCGGGACTGTTGGGTGGCGCCACGACCGACGAGCCCGCCGTTGCCGAGGGCATTCATGACCAGGCCGCTTGAAGCGCCGCACGACCGGGCCAACGTGGTCGTCTCGCTCACCAATCTGACGCCTGGAATGTTGAACCATCGCATCGTCGATGGCCACGCCCCGGACCGCGGCGTGCGCGTGACATCCACGCGCTTCGGGTCGGCAGCTCCCATCGAAACCGTCTCCGTACCACTTGAGTCGACGAAGGTGCCGGTAAAGAGCTTTCGCTTTACGCCCCGCGACCCAAAACCGCACCACCAGGAAAATCGCAGCGCACCGCCAGCGGCAACCTCGCGCCAACCCAGCGCCAAGCGAACGCGCATTCGCGCGCCACGCGATGTGGTCCGACTCGAAGATCGACTGAGCTACTTGCTGCAGCCGCCACTGGAAACGCTACTGGCCGACGAGATGGTGGAACTGCCATTCACCCCGTTCGACTATCAACTAGATGGCATCGCGTTCCTGTTTCCGCGACATCACGCGGTCTTGGCCGATGAAATGGGTCTGGGGAAGACAATGCAGGCGGTAACAACCACGCGGCTCTTGGTGCGAAGCGAGCAAGTGCGCCGCGTGCTGCTGGTGTGCCCCAAGCCGCTGGTAACCAATTGGCAGCGCGAGTTTGCACTGTGGGCACCGGAGCTCCCGATTACGGTGATCGCGGGGCCCAGCGCTCGCCGCGAGTTCTTATGGAGCCAGCGGGCCGTTGTCTCGCTGACGAATTACGAAACTCTGGTCCGCGACGAAGCGATCGTCGAGTCGCTCGAACTTGAGTTCGACCTGGTGGTGCTCGACGAATCGCAACGCATCAAGAATCGCAGCGGGGCAACCAACCGGGTGGTCCGCAACCTGGTTCGCGAACGAAGTTGGGCCCTGACCGGAACGCCCATTGAGAACAGCACCGACGACCTGGTAGGCATTTTCGATTTCGTCTCGCCCGGCGACCTGCGCCCGGCATGAAACCCCGCGAGATGGGGCGGGCGGTGGCCGATGTCGTCCTGCGGCGAACCAAGGACACCGTCATGCAGGACATGCCTCCCAAACTGGTTCGCGACGCCGAAATGGACCTTTCCCCAGAGCAGTGGGAATCGTACCAGCGGGCCGAAAACGAAGGCGTGGTGGAACTCGGCGACCTTGGCGAGTCGATCACCCTGCAGCACGTCTTCCAACTGGTACTGCGGCTCAAGCAGATCTGCAACTTCGATCCCGTAACCGGCGAAAGTTCAAAACGCGACCAACTGCTGGCCGAACTCGAAGAGTGTGCGGCGAGCGGGCGGAAGGCGATCGTCTTCAGCCAATGGGTCGACACCATTGAGAAACTGGCCGACTCGCTGGCTGCATTTCACCCCGTGCAGTACCACGGCAAGGTGCCGCACACGCGTCGCGATGGGGTGATCGAGCAGTTTCGTAGCGATCCGAAATGCAGCGTGATCCTCATGAGCTACGGGGCCGGCAGCGTGGGGCTCAATCTGCAATTCGCGAGCTACGTGTTTCTATTCGATCGCTGGTGGAACCCCGCCGTCGAGGACCAGGCGATCAACCGCGCGCATCGCATCGGTTGCGCGGGTCCCGTGACGGTCACGCGGTTCCTTGCCGCCGGAACGATCGAACAACGGATCGACCAAATTCTCCATGAGAAGCGGGAACTGTTCGACTCAGTATTCAACCATGGCGGCTCGCCACGCAACCTGGGCTTGTCGCGGGAGGAGCTCTTCTCGCTATTCGACCTGAAGACTCCCGAGGGCAGGATGGAGGCCGCGTAAACACCAAGGGCGCAACCCAGCCAGTCAGCCGAGTTGCGCCCCGTTAGCGTGAATCGCTTTGCGATTGTCCACAAGCAAGCTCAACTGCGGCGGCGTTGCCGGCCAAGCAGCACGACTGCACCCACGGTCATCGCACCGAGTAGTACGCCGGTGCCGGGCTCAGGGACGGTGACGTGGCCGTGGATGGTTACCCACCAATCCCATGGATGCAGCGACGAGTCGACCCACGGCGGCGACTGGCCCGGCGGAAACTCGCGCCAAATCCAAGTCGGTGCCCAAAGCACGTCGAGTTCCGGCAGCGGATCGCCCCTCATCAACTCGGGTCCGGTTGGCAGGCCCGGCGTGTTGCCGAAGCTCATGCCTACGCCCACCGGCCCGGATTTCAACTCCATGCCCACCTCCGGTAGCGCAATGTCCAACGAGATGTCGAAAAAGCTATCGACATTGATCGTGCCATCGGGATTGCTCGACACGTTCTGCAGGGCCCCACCGCTCGTCTGGTTAGGATCGAGGCTCATAATCACGTCCGAGGTGCCACCGGGGAACTGCACCGGCCCCATCGAGTGCAACTCCATGGCGACTAGCTGGATCGGAATCGTGTAGATACCGCCAGCTGGTACTGGTTCGGCAGTGGGAGCACCCAGGCCTCCACCAGGGCCAAGATCGAATGTTTCGGGGGCACTCGTCGCACCGGGCAACAGGCCGGTGAGTTGGGGCTGGCCAAAGTCAAACGTGGCCTCGCCCCATAGCCAGATCTCAACGGGTTCGCCCGGTACGTCGGGCGTTCCAGGCGTGCCAAGGTTCGGTGACGCCGAGACATGCCAATCCCACGGGAAAGTCACGACGGTACCAGTCGTCTGAGCAGCCAGCGGAGAAGCCAAGACCAAGCAGGCCACGGCGATCACGGCTAGAGGTGCTGCGACGAGCTTGACCAACGCACAACGCGAGTCCCAAGTCGATCTACTCATTAGTCGCTCCCAAGGTTGAGTCGCCGCAGGGCAAAAAATGACTTCGTCCGCCTCGTGTCTTTGCTGCGGCAACGTAGACACCAACGGCCTCCGCTTCTCGATTCCCGCTTACACAACGACCGGCAACGAATGCGCCGGCAGAACACCGCCTGATCTCCCCCTTCCTCTGGTGCGTTGAAGAGTCGTACATGCACCTAATCGCGACGCGCACTCAGTATATCCATGGCTACCCAGTTGTCAATCTGCGAATGGTTAGTTTTCCGCTCGGGACGAAGTCGCCCGCAAGCGAAACGCGGCCAAGCGCGAATAGCGCGCCGCGAAGAAACGCCGCTAGCGACGCCAGCGGCCACCCATTCGGGGGCATTCAGCCAAGGCGGTGGCTGTAGGAGCAGCATTTTTTTGAGTGGGTCTGGCTTAGTTTCTCGAAAGTTGCCGGCGTGTATACGGCGGTCGACCTCTGCGGGGACGCTTGCGGGCGATCGGCAGGCGGCAGCAGGCACTGCAATAATTCTCCCTCACCTACGCACCTGCGCTCCTGGCTTGAAGTCGACCATGCACTGCCGGGCGTGGGCCAAGAAATCGTCGAGACCGGCAGCGACGAACTCCTCGAGTTGCCAAGGTCGGTCGGTTAACAGGTGCCGCTTTTCTGCGGGGACGATGTACGCCTCGACGGCCAGCGTGCTGCCATCGGCGAGCGTCGCATCGATCTTCCGGCGAACGTACTCGGGGCCTTCGAAGTAGTCGAGCCGGGCAATCGCCGCGGCGTCGACGTCCAGGTAAACCTTGCCCTCAACACTGCTCGCGAGGTCGACCGCGATGCCCGGGTAAATGCGGCCGGCAAGATAGCGACGAACATATCCGTTCGCCTTGGCCGGCACCGACCCATGCTCGCGACCCGCTACGGCTTGCATCACCTCGGCGCAAGCAGCGTGCCGTATACGAACACATTGGCGGGCATGGCGTTTAGTCTTTGCGGTCGCTGGTCCGCCCGGTGGCGACATCGAACTCCGCCACCGCGGGCACCAACATGGCGGCCGTGGCGAAACCGTACGCCAAGAGCGTTGCCAGGAAGACCGATCCGTACTGCTGCTGTAGGAAGCTGGTGATGATGTAGAACGTGGCGGCCGGCATCAGTGCCGCGGCCCAGGCCATTGCCTTGGAATCGAGTCGCCAGCCGAGAGCCGCATAGAGTGCTACGCCACCACCGGCGATAAATCCCATGAAGGTCGGCAGTTGGGCCGTGAAGTTGCCCCCCACCGCCACCATCATCCGCATGCAAACCATGACGCCGACAAACAGATACAAGATCGTGCCAATGCTCACGCCAGCCGCCTGCCGCGAATTGAGGTAGGTCATCGCGCAGTGCAAGCCGAGTACCGCCGCGAATAGTTGCATCACCAGATAGCCAATCACCATGAACACCAGGTTCTCGGTACTCGCGTAGCCTTGCCACCACACGTAGCCGCACAACAGAATCGGCAGCAAAAGCATCTCCTTGGCGTTGTAGATCACGCCACCCAGTTTGCCAAAGATCACCTCCTTGGGTGTCAGATCGGTCACCAGCAAGAGGTCGAGCGCGCGGCTATCGCGCTCGCTGGTAAGCGACGTCACCGCCAGGGCGTTCACCAGTACGATGCTGAGCGCCAAGAGCGGCACCAATGCTTTGGCCGCTGCTGGAATATCGGACACAAACTGAGCCGTGTCGTCCTGTTCGGCCAGCAGGCCCACCAGCGCCGCTGCCGAGAGGGCGACAATCGCCCAATAGGCGACGCGAATGAGCAGGATTTTCTTTCCGTAGGCCAGCGTGCGCACCTCGCGCCACAGAATGGGATTATCCCACACCTCGCGCACCGATCCGGCGCGCGGTGCGCCTCGGCACGTGCCGCCTCGGCGGTGGCGGTATCGGCCGCCGCCTGGCTCCAAATCGCCCGCGACTCCGGTTCGCGCTCTTCATGGCGGGCTTCGCGCGAGGGGTTCCACACCCGCACCATGGCAATCGCGATGCCGTTGAGCACGACGATGGCCGTGGCCGAAACCACCAAGAACGCGACGATTGGCGAAAGGCCGAGCATGGTCGCCGCGCTGGCCCCGGTATAGAGGTCGCTTTTGGCCGCTTCGAGCACCGCCCGCCAGGGACTCATAGCGGTGGCAAGCGCGGCGGCGTCGATGCCCGCGATGCGGTCGCCCAGCGCACCTCGGGCGATGGCCTCCCAGACCAGGAGCCACATCATGAACAGCAGCATGGTCATCGCTAAGGCTTGGAACGTTTTCTCACGCCACAAGGCGACGGTCGATCCCAAACTGCCGGCAGCCAAGGCACTCATTACCGTAACGGCGAGCACCCGCGCCACTTGTCCGTAGGAAATGCCACCCAGCAGTACAAGAATAAAGAAGAAGGGCGCCGTTGCGGCCACCACCAGGAGAACCACCAGCAAACTGGCGAGCAAACGCCCCAGCACCAGCTCGCTGTTGGAAAGCCGAGTCAGGAGCAATAGCACCAGCGTCTTGCGATCCTTTTCCTGCGCCACCGCCGAAGCGGTCAGCAACGCCGCCATGAGGGTGGCGACAGCCATTTCAAGCGGCGCTAGCAAGGCGAAAACTTCCGACCCGAACCGAGCCGAGGTACCCGCCGTTTGCAGCGGCTGATTGCCGGTGACAATTTGCCAGTAGGTCCACAGCAAGACCAGTAGCGTGCCGACCGCCACGGCCGGCACCATGTAAAACCGCGCACTCCGCGGCGCGGTGATCGCTTCGCGCGTGAAGACCGGCCCAATGAACAACGTTTACCTCGAAAACTAGCGGCGACTGCTGCGGACGTATCGCCGCCTGCGATGTAGAGGGGGCGCACGCCTATGGCTCCAAATATAGGCACCACATGGCGGGGGGTCGAGCGGCGGCGCGAACCGATAACCGTTGCAATCCGTATATCATTGCCGGAAACCGGCAATTCGCCCTACCCGGTCGCCCCGACGGGTGCGAAGTCGCCACTGTTCGCTTAGAATCGAGGCTAGGTCGCGCGTTTTGCACCGCACCGCCCGGCGGCAAAAGGGCCCCGCGGCAGGATAAGCCACGGGCTTTGCTTGTACTCTACAAACTCCCATATCCACCAAAGGACTCCTTCGATGGCGATTTTCGACCGGACTTTTCTCACCCTCGGCCGCGGCGTGCCTGCCCGCCGTGTCGCGACGATCGTGCTCGTGGCGGTGGTGGCGGCGTTCTCCGCCCAACGGGCCACCGCACAAATTACGGCCGAAACCCTCATCGGCGATTCGGTAAGCGACCCCGACGCATCGCGCTATTCGGACGTCACCGAGGCAATCAAGCGATACAGCAACAAGGACGTACTGGGAGCCAAGCAGTTCCTCGAATCGGCCAAACGTAAAGAAGACCGTCTGCCGCCGGTGAACCTGATGATGGCCAAACTGTATTTCCTCAGCCGCCAGACACAAGCCGGACTCGCCGCCTTAGAAGCGACAGCACGCGAGGTGCCAGGCGATCCGGAACCGTACTTGCTGCTGGCCGATCAGGCGATCTCGTCGCAGCAAGCCATCCAAGCCAGCGCCTGTACGACAAGGCGATCGATTTGGTGGATAAGTACGAAGACAATCCGCGGCGGAAGCGGAAGTTCATCATTCGCGCGTATGCTGGCCGCTCTGCCGTGCTGCAGCGGTGGCAAGATTGGGAGGCGGCGGAAGCCGACCTGCAGAAGTGGATCGAAGCCGCTCCGGACGAAGCGAACGCCTACAACCGCTTGGGGCTTGTGCTCTTCATGCAGGGCCGCGAAAAGGACGGCTACGAAGCATTTACCAAAGCCAAAGAACTCAACAAAGAGCTGCCTTCGCCCTACGTCTCGGCGGCGAGCATGTACCAACGCTTGGCGAACGACGCCAAAGACGAGGCCAAGCAGAAGGAATACGATGCGAAGTCCGCGCAATCCTTCTCTGCGCTTACCAGGCCGACCCCAAGGATTCCACGACGTTGATTGCCTACAGCGAATACCTGATTCGCAAAGGCCAAATGGACAAGGCGGCCCAGGTGCTCAACGCCGCTCGCAAGGCGCGAGCCCGATTCGCATCAAATCCAACTACTCAGCGGAGTTCATGCCCAGATGACGGGCGACGCCGCAGCCGCAGAGAAATTCTATAACCAAACCAACGCGCTGGCCCCCGGCAATCGCGATGCGAACAATCAACTCGCGTTGGTCCTGATCGGCAGCGACGACCAAGCGACCCGCGCGGGGCGAGGCCATTGCCCGACTCAACGCCCAATTGAATCCCAACAACGCCGATGTCAATATCACGCTGGCCTGGGTACTTCGGCAAACCGGCAAGGGTGCCGAGGCGACCGAAGCGTATCAGAAGGGCGTTCAGCTCGGTAACCTGAGTGCCGATTCGACGCTGCTGGTTGCCAAACTGTTGGTCGAACAAAATCGAAGCGACGTGGCCCGGGGCCTGCTCGAGAACGCCCTGGAACGCGAGCAAGGCATCTTCGTTAACCGGGCCGAGGGCGAAGCGCTGCTCGAGTCCATCAAGTAGCACTCGCTACCAATCGCAAGCGGGCGTAGCGCAAAAAAAAGGTCATGGCAGGTCGATCCGTCGTCCTGCCATGACCTCTATCCTGAAGCAAAACACAGTTGTGTTTCGCCCTCCCGTCTCATCCTACCATGAGTATCGGCTCTGCCTGTAGTGCTTCATTAACCGAATCGGTCGAGTCTTCGGTATGCGCCTGCGACAGCACGTTCTAACGCCCTGCTCCCAGCACGGGACGGCCGGCACGCTCGGCCCACCAAGGCCACCCATCCCCATCGCATCGTTCGGCAACTCCCCTAGCGGTGTCATCCCCACCGACTCGATCCCCTCCATGCCAGCGGGCAGTTGCCCTGGTGGGCAAACGCTGCCGACGTGGGTTTGGTAACGCGTGCAGGGGGGCGTGTAACATCCGTGGGCCGCGGCAGCCAGTTGCCGCAGATGGACCGAATCGCAGCAGGGCCAGTAGTATCGCCCGCCGCAGTATCCCAGCTTGTCGGGATTACAGGTCCAGTTGACGGAACTATTGCGATGCGGCTCGCTCGAGGCGATTGGTATCCCGTTGGTGTGCCGAATCGCCGGGTCGAGCAGCACGGGACACTTCGCGGCGACCGGGCACATCAGGCCAGATGCGGCCACCAAGGCGAGCACCGCAGCCGATTGGTAAACCTTATCGATTTTCATGGTCGTCCTGCTTGCGAAGTGAGTTTGCGAGCGGCACGCGCGTACCACTCCCTGCTAGCAGTCATCGACGACCAGGCCAACGCCTCCCCAGCCAAAGCCGGGCGGTCGCTAGGACTGGGAGAATGCGCAAGGTTGAGGCCGCCACGTACCTGCCTGCCCGGGCCACGCGCCGACCACGGTCGACCTCACGAACTGGCCGACTCGGCCAACCGTTCTGGCGGCGCGGCCTGCGGTAACGGCTCGGTGGCCGGGGCCAACTCGCTACGGCTATACGGGTGGGCGGAGGGAAGCCAGTAGAACCCCACCAGCACCACACCGCCAATGGCCAGACTGGCGTACCACACCATCTCGGGCCACACGCCATACAGGGCGCTGCCCAACATGGGTCCGAGCACAAACGCGATAGAAATGCACATGGCCCACCAGCCCATGTAGCGTCCTTCGCCCCCAGCGGGGGCGCGGTTGGCCACGTAGCCGGCCGACAACGGCATCGAGAGCATTTCGCCCATGGTCATCACGAGCATGGCAAACACCGCGTAAGCAAAACTAGCCCCAAACGGCAGCAGCCCAAAGCCCAGGCACGAGAGAAAACTCCCCCACCCAATGGTCCGCACGAGCGGCCAGTGTTTCACGTAGTCAATCAGCAACATCTCGAACGCCACGATCACGAGCGTGTTAACGGCAAACAGGTAGCCAATTTTCTGCTTGCTGAGTTCGTAGTGATCGTGCAGGTACAACGTGTACGTGGAGAGGAACTGAAAAAATACCAGCGTGCTAAGCGTAAACAGCACGAGGAACCCAAGGAACACGCGGTCGGATATTGGCCCGGCGGCAGCGATCGCATCGTGCCGCGGCGCTTCGCCCGGTAGTCGTCGGAAACGAAAATAGGCAATCAAGATGCAAGCCGCTGCCAGCGTGGTGCTTCCGTCGACGACGAACAGCAACCGAAAGTCGATCTCGGCCAGCATCCCGCCCATCGCGCCACCAAAGGCGAACCCCAAGTTGGCCGCCAATCGCTGCAGCGCGAACGCGCGGGCGCGGAGTTCGGGTGGGGCCACCTTGGCGATCACCGTGGCATTGGCGGGCCGCACCGCCTCGGTGGCAAGCGACAGCAGGAAGATATTCACCGCAATCGCCCACGGCTCGCGCCACGTGGGTAGCATCCAGTACCCTGGCACGGCAGCCAGCATGCACACGGTTTGCAATCGCACCGCACCCACCAACTCGACCAGCCGCCCACCAAGGTACGACCCGGCGATTGCCCCCAGGCCAAACACGCTGATCATCTGCCCGGCCGACCGCTCGGCCCAGCCAATTTCGATGGTGAGGTAGAGCGTCAGGTACGCCAGCACCATTGCCCCACTCCGATTCACAAACATCACCAGCGCCATGACCCACAACTCGCGGGAAAGCCCCGTGAAGGCATTGCGATAGCGTTGAAGGGCAAGGCGGAGCATGCGAGGGCGGGCATCTTGGGGAGGGACCAGCCAGTGCCAGCGTAGACGCCAACCACACGCTGGAGGTTCGTTAGCCTAGCACAATTGCCCGCAACACCTAGCCGACCCCGTGTGGCGGGTTGGTGCGCTACGCGTGTTTGCCGATCGCCGACCGGCAGCGAACCATCCCAATGCTCGCGGCGAGCGCCAGCCACGCTAGCCACCCGGTGCCGGGTTCGGCAACCGCCTGTCGTGCAACGAGCGTGGCGGTACTGACGGCGAGCGAAGCTCCGAAGTTACTCTTCCAGGTGTTGTAGTCGCTGGAAAGGTACATCGACCCCAGGCCGTCGCGCCAGATGGCGTAGTCGGCCAGGTCAACTCGGTTGTTGATGTCGAAATCGCCCGGCAGCTTCGCCAGGCCTGCCACCTGGTCGGGCCGGCCGACGTCGATGTGAAGATGGTTGAGATGAACGCCCGAGGAGTCGGAAATCACTAACCCCGGGTAAACGGAGTTAATCCCCTGGCGGATGTCGTTGTTCGAGGCGATGATCCGCTGCACAAACCCCCTATCGGCGGGACCGCTGAGCCCTGCGCTCACGATGGCCAGTGCGTGATCGATGACCTTTTGCTCCTCGCTGTCGACGGATCCGCTGCCGAAATCCCACGTCGAGCCGTCGACGTGCAGGTCGATGTCGGTGCCGACGCGATGCGTACTATGGGCCCCCGCCGAGCCGTATCCGTCGTCGGTCGACATGGCGTTCATCAACTGCGTGCGGCCGGTGGCCGCCTTCGCTGTGGCAGCCCCCTCGGTGAACAGGTTGATCGCCCAATTCGATCCGAACCGCTCCGACTGCGGCGTCAGGCCGGTGCGTTGTCCGGTGCCAGGGTCGCGACCGGGCAGGATATCGAAGTCGCCAATCATCGAACCCACCGAGAATCTACCCGGCGACTGTGGATTGGGATCGATAAGTTCTTGCCACACGGGTGCGTTACCGGCATTGAGCCATCCCGCCGTGTTGGGCCCGATGATTCCATCGACATCCGCCTGGGTGGTATTGTTGCCCGCTGTGAAAACTGCTTGAAATGTGCTGAGGGCCGCGTCCGTGTTGGGTCCAAAATCGCCATCAACGGCGATAGCCCCGCCCCCCTCGCGCACGAATCCCAGGTAGCGGAGGCGCTGTTGCTGCTGGGCAACGAACAGCGGATTGTTCGCCGCCCGATTGACCCGCTCCAAGCTTTGTCCTACCGCCCCTTGGCCTACGCCCGTGAAGCCAGGCTGCACCACCACGTCGAACGTCCGTGGCTGACCGTTGATCAGCAAACTGCCGGCGAGCCGCCCTTGAAACCCGCGCGCGGCCGCATCGGTGTCGCCCTGGCCCGGTGTATCGAGCGCCGGGTTGGCGAATACCCACAACCGACCATCGCTGGCAAAGTTGCCTTGGTCGAGCGTACTGCTAGAGAGCACCGTGTGCCCATTAAAGCCGGTTAGCGACAACCCGCTAAACGACGCGCCGTTGGAAACTCCCGGCAGCGAACCGAAATCGATCTCAATGCCGTCGCCCGAGCGACCGTAAAACGTGAAACCAGCTCCGAAACTGGGACCGGCAAGCAAGCAAATGCTGAGAGCAGAAGACAGCAATAGCGCAGTTCGTGACATCGATGGCGGTTCCGTGGCGGGGGCGGGGGCGTTTGAGTCGCCACAAGAAGGTGACCCCTTTATCCTACTCAGCCGCGCGACGATAAGAAAGCGAGAGCCCCGGGCCCTACGCAGAACTGCGGCTATCAACATCCGCCCCGGGGGGCGAGAGCCAGCTGGCTCGTGAATACCACCATCGCCTCAAGGTCGCTCGGTCCGCTCGGCAACGCGGCGGGCGGAGGTCACCCGCTCGTATAGGTCGGGCATGGCAGGCAGTTCCGTGTAGAACTTTGCCGTGGGGTCGATGCCCAGCTGCTCGTTGCGGTCGATGGTCGCTCGTACTGCAGGCTGCCGGGCGACCAGCGGCAACACCACGAGCCACACCAGGGCCCCCACGCCCACCGCGGCGGCCAATTGCAGGCGGTGCCGGCGACCTTCGCTATTCGAACCAGGTGGTTGCATTGGGAAATACTTTCACAAACATGAGCCACGCCATGGCCAGCGTCAGCACGAGGTTCAACGATTGGCCACACAAATAGAGCACGAGTGGTTTGCCACCCTCGAGGTAAGGCCGCAACTCGCGAAAGTTGGTCTCCAGTCCAATGCTTAC
This sequence comes from Lacipirellulaceae bacterium, assembly GCA_963753855.1. Classification (GTDB taxonomy): domain Bacteria; phylum Planctomycetota; class Planctomycetia; order Pirellulales; family Lacipirellulaceae; genus Aeoliella. Next base: position 547,059 of record CAVWDV010000002.1, read on the forward strand.
GAAGGCGAAGCAAAACAGCCAACCCCGGAGCACTTTCGACGTGCCAGACGTCGCCGCGGCAACTACGGCGCTCCCCTCCTCGCTACCCGCGGCGATTGCCGAGAACAAGAGCGACGCCGCCAGGAATCCGAGAATGAACTTGGGAAATCGCCGCCACACTTCCATCAAGCTCGGTCGCGCCCCACTGGCATCGCGGTCGACGTAGGTCACCCAGTACACGGCAACGCCAAAGGCCACCGCGCCAATCAAGATGTTTTGAATCATCTTGATGGTCACCGCCACCGCCAGCGCCGAGTCGCCCAGCATGCCACCCGCCGCGGCTACGGCGCCGGTCGAGTCGATCGTGCCGCCAATCCACGCACCCCCAAGTATCGGCCCCATGCCCACCGCTTGAATCACGGCCGGCAGCACCACCATCATGATCACGGTAAAGCTCAGCGACAGTCCAATGGCCAGCGTCAGTTCTTCGCGCTTCGCGCGGCACGCAGCCGCAGTGGCCACGGCAGCCGACACACCGCACACCGACATATCGGCGCTGATCACCATGTTGAGCGACTTCGAAGGAATCTTCAGCACCCGCTGCCCAAACACGTACGTCGAAATCAGCACCACCGGCGTAACAACCCACGCCACGAACACGCCGGGCACGCCAAGCGACAGCAGGCGATGGAACAGCACTTCCGCCCCCAGCAGTACCAGCCCGGTCTTAATGTAGAACTCCGTCCGCACCGCGGGGCGTAACCAGGCAGGCGTGCCCACGGTATTGCTAATCACTAGGCCCACCACGACGCCCAGAGCGCGTATTCCAGGTTGTAGTGTTTCACCACGTTTTGCCCCGCCAGCACGTAGGCCAACACCGCCAGCAAGAACAGCACCAGGAACGCCAGGGGGAACGTGCCCAGCCGCTCGCCCATGCCTAGCAGCCCCAAACCAAATAGCAGCAGGCTCGCCAGAAAGACGCCGGCCAACCCAAACACGCGGCTGTTGCCCTTGCTATCGACAAACGCCCGCAGCGGATTCGCGTCCCACGAACCAACTTTCGCAAGATACGGCTGCAGTGGATTGCCCGCCAGTTGGTCGCGAAGCAGCTTCCGCTCCGCTTCGATCTCCGCTAGCTGCGTGGGGCTGTCGCCACTCGTGCGCAGTGCATCCTGCTGCGCGGTGAGCGCTGCGTAACGCTCCAGGCGGGCGTCGTTATCGGCGGGCCGCGCCCACCACGTGGCCGCCAGCGCCACGATCAGTACGAGCCAGCCCAACCAAATGGCCCACAGGTCGTCGCTGCGTAGCTGGCCAGTCGGGTGTAAGGTGGCCACTTGCGATGAAGCCGACTGCGGATCGGGCGGCTCTTGATTGGCGACGCCTTCGTCCCCGGGCCGATTGGTATTCTGCATGGTCTTGTTACGATTCGATGCTTACGCCGAAGGCTGTTTCCTCCCTAACAATGCGTCGCATCGTAACACACGGCGGCAGCAAGGGTGAATGGCGCTTGACTTGCCATTGGTGAGCAAGGTGGGTACGTGAGCTGCGTAGAGAAGGTGGTTCTGCCGGCGAATTGGCGTTTGGAATCCGTGCTCGCCGCGGCCGCCGACAGGTTCACCTAGCTTTGCCTGATGTGGCCCGAAAAGGTAGGTGGACCCGCTGCCGGACAGAACGACAGATGATAGTTGCGTCTTCGCCGCCAGCGGAACCACCTACCCTACTGAACTTTCTTGTCGCAATTGGCCACCGCGTGGGGTCAAATGGTGGGGGCTGTGGGCTGTGGGGAGATTGTTTGGTTGCTGGACGCTAGTTTGAAACTTGAACATTGAAACTTGGTCATTGGTCATTGTTAATTCGACATTGGTCATTCCGCAAAAATCGACACCTGTTGATTTATTTGTCGACCTATTCACGCACCCAGACGCAGTGCCATGTTGGAAGTCGTTGCCGGATAGCGTGTTGCGACAACTGGGAGGTGCAGGAGTAAAGCGACAACGAATCGTATATTGGGAACTGTCGACGTTGTTGCCAAAGAAAGCTAATCGGAGCCGCGACCGTAAGGGAGCGCAACTTCGCGCTCCCTTACGGTCGCGGCTCCGATTTGTGTTGTTTGGCGCATTGTTACGGTCGTGATCTCGGGAAGCGACGGATCCGATTTTCCCGAAAGTTGGAGACCTTGCGGACCAGCGGGAGCATCTGTGACAGCGCAGGGGCGGCAGCTATACTGCAAGCAGCCCGTTTGTCGGTCCCTTTGCCTCGCCCATCGACCCGCCGTGACCCTCGTAATGCAGTTCGCCCCGCTGTTGGCCGCCATGGTGGTGCTACTGGTGGGGTCGGCGTTTTTCTCGGCCAGCGAGGCGGCGCTGATTCTATCTCACGCGCGACGATCGCGAACGGTTCGTGCATGGCAATCGGGCGCAACGCCGGGTGGTGGGTTTGCTTTCGACTCCCGAGCGACTGCTAACGTGTATCCTGTTTTGGAACCTGGTGATCAACATTGCGTATTTTGCGATCGCCTCGCAGATTGGGCTCACGCTCGATCGCGATGGACACGCCCAACCGGCCGCCCTGTTCTCGGTGGGGGCACTGCTGACGATCATCTTATTCAGCGAGATGCTGCCAAAGAACCTGGCCGTGCTGTGGCCGCGCGCGATGGCCGCCTACGTGAGCCTGCCACTATCGGGCGCGATCGGCGTGTTATCGCCGCTGATTCCCACTCTGCAGGCGGCGAATCGCATCTCGCTGCGAACTATTTTTCCCTCGTTCCGCCGCGAAGCCTACCTGGAACTCCGCGACATCGAGCGGGCGATCACCCTCAGTACCCCCGACAAGACGCTCGCCCAGCAGGAAGAGCTGGTGCTGCAGCAGATTGTGTCGCTCTCGGAGCTCCAAGCCGAAGAGTTGATGCGACCGCGGCTGGGGCTAACGTTCTACCACGCGCCGGTTACTCTCGCCGACCTTTGCGCGAGCCCTCCCAACTGCGACTACTTGCTGGTAGCAGAGCCCGACAGCGAGGAACTCGATCGCGCGATGCCGCTGGCGCAACTTGCGGGTGTCAGCGCGACGACACTCGAAGCGGAATGCGAACGCGTACCGTACGTACCGTGGTGCGCATCGGGTGCCGCAACGCTCGATGTGCTGCAACACAGCCGCGGTGGTTTGGCGGTAGTGATCAACGAGCTGGGCGAGACCATTGGCATTGTGACGCTAGACGATGTGATGCACACGCTGTTTGCCAACCCAACGATTCGCGAAACTTCGCGGGCGGTGGCGCGTAATCGATCGAGCCGCTGGGCGATGGCATCTACCGGGTGGATGGCGCCATCACGCTGCGACGACTCGCCAAGCAACTCGATCTGGCCCTGCCCAATGCCAAGAGCGTGACCGTAGCTGGCATGCTCCAAGAGTCGCTGCAGCGACTGCCACAACCGGGCGACGAAGTGGAGTGGGGCAACTGCCGGTTCCAAGTGATCGATTCGCCCCGGCAGGGCTTACTGTCGGCCACGGTGCAGCGGCTCACCGACCCGCGAACGGGCAGCGACGACTTGGTCGACGGAGGTGGACGATGACCATGGCCCTGGTATTGTTTGCCGTTGGCATGACGCTCAGCGCGTTCTTCAGCGGCTCGGAGACCGGCTTTTACCGCCTGAACCGCGCCCGCCTGTTGATCAACGCGCTGGAAGGCGATTGGATTAGTCGTGGGCTGCTGTGGGCCTCGAACAACCCGTCGATATTTGTCGCCACCGCGCTAGTGGGTAACAACGTGGCCAACTACATTACGTCGGCTGCGATTGTGATGGCCGCCAGTACGCTGGCGGCCGGCTGGGCCTCGGCCGAACTGGTGGCGCCAATGCTGCTGGCTCCGTTCATCTTCGTTTATGGCGAACTGCTGCCGAAGAACGTGTTTCTGGCTGCCCCAATCAGATGCTGAGGCGGTGTGGCATCCCGTTCGGCGTCGCGGCGGTGTTATTCGCACCGGTGAGTTTCATCCTGTGGCTATTCAACAAGGCGCTCGAGACGATTGGTCGTAAGTCGCCCGAAGCGTGGCAAATGGTGCTGGCCCGGCGGGAGCTTGGCGAGCTACTGGACGAAGGCCAGGCCGTGGGGCTCCTGAAACCAACGCAGCAATCGCTAGCCCAGGCGACGTTGTCGCTCGGAGCGCAATCGATCGCGGGATTCGTCGAGCCGGCGGCCCGCTTCCCCCGCATTTCTGAGCGGACCAAGCCGAGCGAGGTCGTGACCATTGCCACCCGCAGCGGACAAACCCTGCTCCCCGTGGAAGATGGCAGCCGAAAGGCAACCAGTTATGTGCGTGTGGCCGACTGCGTGCTGGCAGCCGGCGGCGAATTGCCACTGAGGCCGCTGCTGGAGCTGAGCGAAAAAAGATCGTTCCTGGCCGCCATATCGCACCTACTGGCCGCCGACACGCCAATCGCCCGCGTGACGAATCGCAAGAAACAAACCGTCGGCTTCATTACGCTCGCGCGGCTGCAGGAGGCGTTGCTGGCGGAGTGAAGGCGGAGTGAAGGCGGAGGCGATTACCCCACGAGCGCGAGATTATCTCGATGCACCACCTCGGTATACGGACAATGCCCCAGCAGATCGGCGATGCGGTCGGCCTGGGCGCCGGCGATTTGCCGAAGGTCGTGCGACGAATAGTTGGAAAGTCCGCGTGCGATTTCGCTGCCGGAAGCGTCCTCAATGGCAACCGCATCCCCTTTTTCGAAAGTCCCCACCACTTGGGTAACTCCCACCGCCAGGAGGCTGCTGCCACGACTGCGAAGCGCCTTGGCGGCACCGCCGTCGACGATCAGCCGGCCGGCGCATCGCGCCGCTGCTCCGATCCACCGCTTTCGCGACGGAATGGATGCCGACGCGCCAACGACCAGCGTACCGACCTGCTTGCCCGCCAGGATATCGAGCAACACGCCCTCGCGCCGTCCGCCAGCAATGATCACGCTCTCGCCCGCAGTGGCGACGAGCTTGGCCGCTTCGAGCTTGCTTTGCATGCCACCCACACTCAACTGCGGTCCGGTGCGGCCCGTGGCGAGCCCCTGCTGGACGTACGCATCCGTAGCGGTTGCGCCGAGGTCGATCTCGGGCACGACGACTCGCGCATCGCCCGAACCTTGTTGGCCACTGGCAGCGGCCTGCATGTCGTACACGCCATCCACGTCGCTCAAGAGCACCAGCAGTGGCGCTCGCAGCAGGTTGGTGACCATGGCAGCCAGGCGGTCGTTGTCGCCGAAGTTGCGCTGCAGTTCATCAACTCGTACGGCATCGTTCTCGTTTACGATGGGCACCGCTCCCAAGCGGAAAAGCGCGAACAGCGTGTTGCGAACGTTCAGGTATCGCGACCGATCGTTAAAGTCGTCGGCGGTGAGCAGCACCTGGGCCGCATGGTGGCCGTGCTCTTCGAGCGCGCGGTTGTACGCTTCGATCAAACAACTCTGCCCAACGCTGGCAACCGCCTGCAGGTCGGCCAGATCGGTGGGCCGCTGGGTGAGTTGCAATCGCCCCAGCCCCGCGCCAACGGCCCCGCTACTGACGAGCAGCAATCGCCGGCCGCTATCAACGATTTGCGCCAACTGGTGGGCCAAGCTGGCGATGCGATCGAGGTCGAGCCTACCGGTCGGCTTCGTGAGGACGCGCGTGCCCACCTTCACGACGACGGTGTGAGCGGACTCGGCAATCGACTGGCGACTAGGTGAGGACATCAACGATTCGTAAGGCGGCACAGGGACATTACAGCGAAGGTGCGACGCTCAACCGATACTTCGAACGACAAGCGACAAGCGACTGGAATCAGCGCCTTATGCCACCTCCTTACTTGACCGAGATCACTCCGCTGGCTGGAGAACCTGCAACGCAATGCCCGAAATCACTTGGCTCATCGCCGAGCGGAACTCCTCCATATGCGGAGCGGCAAGGTGCGCTTCGAGCGCAGGGATGCCTTCCCATTTCTCGACGACAACCACTACTTCGTCACGCAGCGGCTGCTGCGCGGCGATGGGGGTTGCCACGTCCATGGTGGCGCCATACTCAATGCATCCCTGTTCGGCACGCACTTTCGGCGGAAGCTGCTGAAAGGCGGCAATCAGCTCGTCGCGCTTGCCAGGCGCAGTACTCAAGGTGGCGATCACGTGAATCACGGCTGCTCCTAAAGGTAACAAGGACAATGGATATCGCCAGCCGCCAACAAGGCGGTTGGCCAGCGCAATTAGAGCAGATGCACCGCCAGGTTCAACGGGCGGTGGCCGCGTAGCCATCGCCAGAGGCAAAGCAGTTTCCGTCGGAATCGAAGCCGCCTTCCAACTCCCGTGCCCGATGCCGGGAAGGGACTGCCAGCGTCGCCGTGGTGCTCGGAGCGCCGGCGAAGCGGCTTGCCTGTGATGGCGATCCACAACAGGATCAGGATGCAAAGAGCTATTCGGCCGTGGCGGGATCTGCGTCCGCGGGCTCGTCCGCGTCGTCAGCCGCGTCTACTCCTTCGGCAGGCGCCAGGTTACCCGACATCAGGTCGAAGAACTGACCGATCGCTACGTTCGCGGGAACGGCGTAGCTCTCGGTCCGTCCACTTCGCGCGATATTAAAGCCCACCACGCGGCCTTCGAGGTCGACCAGCGGTCCGCCACAGTCGGTCGGCTTCAGCACCGTATCGTGCTGAAACGCGTGGTCGAATCCAAATCGCCGGCGCTTAGCTCGCTTCCCAGGCTGTTTTGGAACTGACTGCGGTCGTTAATCCCCATGCCTTTTACCGGTGGTGTGAGCACCGCTCGCATCGATAGCTTCTTACGGCCGCGCTCGATCTCCAGCTCAACCAGATCGCCCGGCGCGTAATTGCCAATGGTGCGGAATAGCTTGTCGCGGGTCGGTGTAGCGATTTCGTTGATTTCAACAATCAAGTCGTTCACTTGCACGCCCGCTGCCTCGGCGGCGGATCCCTCAAACACTAGGGTGACGCGGGGGTTGGTGGTCGAGACATCCAACTGAATGCCCAGCCAACCACGCTGGGGGCGGATCTTGCGGGTGTCGACGCTTACCACGCCTACGGCAATGGGATCACGAGCGGTCGATACCGTGGCGACCCATTCGCCCACTTCGGCGTCGTCGTCGCGCTTGAGGTTAAGCACTGGCAAGTCGCTGGCGTCGATCTTAAGCATCGCCAGGTCGTAAGGCCGGTCGACTCCGACCACCCGCGCTTCAAGGTCACGGCCATCTTTGAGTCGACAGGTGATGGTGCCCTTGAGCTCGCCGGCCTTAGTGACGACCCAGCCTTCCTTACCAACAATACCACCAAACGCCACACGCTTTCCGTCGGCGTGAATCTCCACAGTAGCTGCGGACGCTTCAGCCACAACGTCGCGAAACGCCGCGCGGACCTGTGGACCGTCGGTCAAGCTCGACGAAGGAATCATGACCCGCTGCACTGCGTTCCGAAACGCGTCACGAGCTTGCTTCAACGGGCTCGACTCCTGCGCGGACGCCGTCGCTGCTGCCAGTCCAACCACCAATGCGGCAACCAGCGCCGCTGCACAATGCTGCAAATTGCGTTTCCTCATCGCTCGCCCTCCGGTTCGCTCGATTTCGCCTTCTTCGGTACTTCGGCACTACCGGGCAATGGTTTACGCGTGACGCCTAGCCGTAGCTTCACTTCAATGGTCTCATCGCCTCGCTGAACTTCCATCTTTACCCGCTCGCCTGGCTTGGTGTTGTAGACCAACTTTCGCAAGGCATCGAAAGTATCGATGTCGTTGTCGTTAAATTTGGTGACAATATCGCCCACCCGAATGCCCGCCTTGTAGGCCGGGTAAGGCGGATGGACTTCGGTGAGTTCGCAGCGGCGCGAGTTCGGATTGCCGGCCACTCCCAGCAGGGGACGAGCTTGGGCAACATTCTCTGAGCTGAGTGGTGCCCCCCACAACTCGCCGGCGACGAGTCGCGTCCAGGTATCATGGTAGGTGGCGATCGGCACATGAAAATTATCGGTGATTCGGCGGCCAATGCGACTGTGGATCGCGACCACTTCGCCACGCATGTTGAACAAGGGGCCACCCGAATCGCCACCAACCAGCGTGCAGTCGGTACTAATGACGTCGTCATTCGAGAACAACACGCGACCGAGCCTCACAGGCGGTGTCCGCTCACGATCGAACCCTCCCGGCTGCCCGATCGCTACAACCCACTGCCCCGTTTCAATCTCACCGGCTTTTGCCATCTCGACGTAGGGCCACGGGCCCTTCTCGGTAATCTGCATCATGCCGCTATCAATCTCACGGTACATACCAAGCGTCTTGCCTTTGGCGGTCGTTCCATCAGCAAAGATAAATGTTACTGGCTGACCTGGCCGCCCGACCACATGGCCGGCCGTGAGCGCGAGTCCATCGGGGCTTACGATGACGGCGCTGCCAAACGCCCCCCCTACCTGAACGGCAACCGTCGCCGGCATCGCATGGTCAATCACCCGCTTGGTTTGCGTTTGGATGAGCTTCAATTCATCGAGTGTCTCCGGATACCGCTTATCGAGCACCGCCTCAATTTTCTCGTCCCACTCCACAACGGCGAGTGCGGGCTTTCCAGCGTCCTTCGCACCAGCCTCCCGTTCGGATGGCGGCGTCTCGGCTGACTCGTCGGCAGGTGCGCCGCCAGGCTTATCGGTGGATTCGGAAGCCTCTGAGTCCGCTGGGGTGGCTTCCTGCGGTGGCTGCTCGTCGGCCGCTGGCGGCTGCTTCTCGGCCGCCGGAGCCTCGCCGCCATCGGTCGAAGCTGCCGTCCGCGGCCTGCGGCTGCGCCGGTACTTCGGCAGCTGGGGCGTCAGCCTGCTGGCCTAGGGCTGTTGCACCGCTCGCAACTATGGGTGCAAGCGCACCAAGAAGTAACCAATTTTTCCACTTCATCAATTCACTCCGACAGTGCCAACTCAACGAAATCTTGGAACCCTGTTGATTCTATGGTCATGGTCGCGGCGGGACAAATTGCAACAGGGCCACTTTTCTGCAAAAAACACCTCGGCGGACTTGACCATGTACGCCCGTATAGCATAGGCTGCCATTAGCTCAGGTTTCGACGCGCCAGACGCCTACCGTATTCTAGGCAGTTTTCCCGCCCGATCCCAGCAGCTTTCCTGGCAAATTGGCCGTTCAGGGCGCCGGCTTGCCGCTTGCAACCATTATCGCGGTTCCCCACACAAGGCTTCCCTTCATGCTCATGGACCAACTGACTCACCGGCAAAAAGAGGTCTTCGAGTTCATTCGCGATAAGATCGACAACCGGGGATATGGTCCGACGGTGCGGGAAATTGGCGAGTTTTTCGAGATTGCGTCGCCCAATGGCGTGATGTGCCACCTGAAGGCCCTGGAGAAGAAAGGCCTGATTACCCGCGAGCCCAACATGTCGCGGGCCATTCAGCTGACCGAAGAGGCGCAGGCCGACCGAGGTTTGCCGCTGCTTGGCCAGATTGCTGCTGGAAGCCTGACCGAAGCGATCGAGGAGGCCGAGCGATTTGAGTTTGAGGAGTGGTTCCCACCAAAGAAGAACCATTTCGCGCTACGCGTTCGGGGCGACTCGATGATCGAGGCTCAGATTGCGGATGGCGACATCGTCATTTGCAGGAAGACAAAGACCGCCCACAAGGGAGACATCGTGGTCGCCATGACCGATGAAGGGGAAGCAACGCTCAAGTATTGGTTCCCCGAGTGCGGTCGCGTCCGTCTGCAACCGGCCAACAGCAGTATGAAACCGATCTACGCCCGCAATGTCCAGGTGCTCGGCATTGTGACAGGGGTCGTACGAAAAGTCTGAACGAGCCGCAGACACGCGACGGTCTCATTCGCGGGCATCGCGCTATCCCGCAGAGCTTGGCGAAGATCACGCCGATTTATCGAGCGTGCCAACTTGGTTCAGCTTGTTGTACAGCGTCTTGAGGCTAATGCCGAGCTCTTCGGCCGCCTTCGGCTTGTTGCCGCCGTGGCGATCGAGCGATTGATGAATCGCCTCCATCTCCAAGTCGCGTAGCGTCATCGGCCCCAACTGCGCTTCGCGCCGCCGGTAAGCTGTCGGCGGTTAAAGTGTTGAGGCAAATGCCCGGCGCCGATAGGTCCCGAGTCGCACAAGATCGTCGCGTGCTCAATCACGTTCGCCAGTTCGCGTACGTTACCAGGCCAAACATGCGTTTTGAGGGCTTCGACCGCATCGCTTGAGAGTTCATGGTCGAACCCCTTGCCGCCGGGTCGGAATCGACGCAGCAGGTGGGCGGCCAATTGCGGAATATCGTCCACCCGCTCTCGCAGAGCTGGCAAGTGAATTTCGAACGTGTTGATGCGATACATCAAATCTTCGCGAAACTCTTCGTCGGCCACCATCTCTTCCAAATTTCGATGGGTGGCGCACACCACACGGACATCCACCTTCACGGTCTTGTTTTCGCCGACTCGACGAATCTCGCGACTTTCGAGCACTCGCAGCAGCTTGGCCTGCATGCTCTTGGGGAGCTCGCCGATTTCGTCCAGAAAAATGGTCCCACCGGTGGCCACTTCAAACAGACCGACACGGTGATCGTCGGCCCCGGTGAACGCCCCTTTGGTGTGACCAAACAACTCACTTTCGATGAGGCTCTCTGGCAATGCACCACAATTGATGGCAACAAACGGTTTGCCCGCCCGTGTGCTACCGTCGTGCACCGCTCGGGCCACCAACTCCTTGCCCGTACCGGTCTCGCCCAAGATTAGTACGGTCGAGTCGGTCGGAGCCACCTTAGCAATCATCTTCTGCACCTGTTGCATGCTGGGCGTATCGCCAATGAGCTTGGCCGATCCCTCAATGCAATTGAGCCGATGGGCGAGTGCGTAGTACTTGTTGGTGAGCTCGCGTTTGTCTTGCACACGCTTGAGTAGTGCTTCGATTTCCACCAACTTGCACGGTTTGGTCAGGTAGTCGAACGCCCCGTGTCGCAATGCGGCAATGGCGGTGTCGGTCGAACTCTTGCCGGTAAGGACGATGGCCTCGGTGCTTGGCGACAGTTCTTTCGCTTTGGCAATCACCTCGATGCCGCTCATGCCAGGCATATCGAGGTCGACCAAGACGCAGTCGAAGCTATCCTTCTCCAGAGCGGCGACGGCCGTTAGTCCGTCGGGGCACACCGTCACGCGATGTCCCATCCTGGGCAATTCCAGCTTCATTAACTCCTGCAACGACCGTTCGTCGTCGGCAAACAACATCGATAGTCCCTGGTGGGCGTCAGCGGTCGATTTCATAGGGAGATATTCCGTTGTGACTATGGGCTGTTGGCTATGGGCTATGGGGCTGTCGGCGCCTGTTTAGGCGGCAAACGATCGCTGTGAGTTCAGCGCCGTGGGCAGCGTTACCACGAACTTTGAGCCCTGCCCGACTCCTGCGCTCTGGGCGGCGATGCTACCGCCATGCTCGTTGACGATACGGTAGGTGATCGAGAGTCCCAGGCCCGTACCCTGCCCTCCTCGACGACGGGTGAAGAAGGGCTCAAACAAGTGTTGGATCACCTCGTCCGTCATCCCGCAACCATTGTCTTGCACGACAATACAGGCATCGCTTCCTCGTCGATCGATCGATACTATCACCTGCCCACCAGCGTCGACGCTATCCAGGCCGTTCGTGATCAGGTTCAGCACCACTTGCTTCATTTCTTGCGGATTGACGTCCGCAATGACGGGCTCGCCCTCGTCGAGAACTACGCATTTATCGTTGTAACGGCCCAAGTGCCGCAACATTTCGATCACGCCTGCTACCAGGTCGCGGAGTTCGGTCGCATGCCGCTGCGAGTCGCCCATCCGCGAGAAGTCGAGCAGCTTCTCGGTAATCTGCTTGCAGCGGAACGCTTCCTTTTGGATCATCTCGAGGTAGCTCTGCACCACCTCGCGTTCAGGCGACTCGTCAATCGCGCCATCGGCAAAGATCTGCTGGATGCGTCCTTCAAGCGACTCGCTACAGAGCGCGATCGATGCTAGCGGATTGTTGATTTCATGGGCCACGCCAGCGGCCAGAAAACCGACGCTGGCAAGCTGTTCGCTCCGCACCACTTCCCGTGTCCGCTCGCGCACCTGCTGGTCGAGGTCGTCGCGGATGGCCTGGAAGCGGGCCGTCATATCGTTCATCGCTACGGCCAACTCACCGATTTCGTCGCGTGTATCGAGTGCAATGCGATGATCGAAGTCGCCGGCCGCGACCCGCCGCGAACCAGCTACCAAGGTACCGAGTGGCCTGGAGATAGTGCGGCGAAATACGAGGATCGCCATCACCATGACCCCCACCGATAGCACAAACATGGTCCAAGCCAAAGGAATAGCGAAGCGATACTGCGACCGCACCTCGCCCGCCAAGCGAGTTAGACGATGATGCAAGTGGCTAGGTAGTTCGCCGGCAAGTTGCCGCAGGGTATCGACCTCGGCTTCCAACGATCCAAGATCGTCATGCACCCATTCTTCGAGTGGCTGGTCGTCGTCGATGCGTTGCAGCACGGCCGAGATCTGCTTGAGCGTGGCCCGTTCGCGCTGGTCGTCACCGATTCGTGAGCCGGCTCGAATCGAACTGGCATCGAGTCGTTTACGATAGGCGTCCAATGTACCGCGAAATTCGTCGAATTCCTTGCGATAGCGTTCGCGAAAGCTGGCTAGCTCACTAACATCGACGTCGGATAGGCCTTCGTCCTCCAAGAACGACTGCAGCCCATCGATCTCTACGTCGTTGTGCGAGTGCATCCGCTCTCGGGCTTCGGCAAGAATCACTTTCAGATCGCCTACGTGCGAACTAAGTTGGTCAGCAAGTGGAAGTTCTTGCGAGCGGGCATTAAGGCTTTTCACTAATCCGCGGTATGCGTAAAGGCCGTAGAGCGCAGCGGCAAACAGCAAGCCGATGCTCACGGCCATCGAACCAAGCCCGACACGAAGTTTCACACGAATCGGCAAGTGCGAAATCACCTGCGACCTCCTTGTCGCTGCGACGAGCCAAGCGGCGGTTCCGGCAGACACCAGCCCGGCAGTACGCGGATACGGCTCGTCCATGAGCCCACCAATGCGGAGTGTACCAGCCCTCGACAAGTGCCCACAAGACAGAATAACGAAGACGCTAGCACGCGAACAGCAACTTAGCAGCTGGGTCGCCCATCGCGGCGCAGCTCCATGCACCGCACTCGATCCTTTGTTAGTGCCGCACTTCCTTGCGCATCAAGTACAGTCCGATCACCACCAGCACGATGTTGCCGAGCCATACGCATTGTGGAGGCAGATTGCCCTTCTTGGCACCGATGATGGTGCCCATGAACATGGGATAGTACAAGATGAGAATGGGTAAGAAGCAAGCGAAAAAGCTAGCCAGCATCTCGCCCTTACGAAGCATGACGGCGACGGGAATACCTACCGCGGCGAACGCCAGGCAGCTGAACCCATTCGACCATCGACGGTAGGGCTCCGTATAGAACCGATTCAACCGGCTCTTTGCATTCCGAATCGACCGCTCCTGCGGCTTCCAGGCATCTTCGCCCAGGGCACCAAACTCGCCCGTAAGCATTGCGAATGCTGCTTCGGTGCTCATATCTTGTTGGGTCCTCTGGATCGACTCCAACTCTTCCGTCTTCGCAGGGCCGATTTCGGCAAGTGCGTAGCTCGACGGACTGCGACTCCGATCGCGGCTCCCCAATAGCTCGTCGAGTGGGAAAATATACTCTTCGACACCCGGAGCGATCAGGTCGAGCGACCCCATAGCGTCCGTATCCTGCATCCGCAGTACGAGCTGTCCGGCATCGATGTTGGCAGCGAATTGGGCGGCGCGGGCCGAAACAACCGTTGCCAGTTCTTTCCCCTTCTCCTTAATCACCAAGGTTGGCTCGATAAGCGTGCGACCCTCAACCTCCTGAACGTGAACGGTCAGGTTGCCATGCTCAAAGCTCCCCTTGGTGCGAAGCTGCCCGTAGGCGATGGCCTCCATCGACTCCAAAATCACCCGTTCCTGGCCCAGCCGCCCCCAGGAGACGGCAATGTCGTTCAGCCAAACGGCGGTGAAACTTACCAGGACGCTCAGAATCAAAGTCGGCCATACCATCACCATGGGTGAGATGCCCAGTGACTTGATGGCTACAAGCTCGTTGGAACTCGCCACGCGGCCGTACACGCCCGTCACGGCGAGCAGCAGCGCTCCGGGCAAGGTAAACTGCAGCGCTTCTGGCAGTACGTAGGGCGTTAACTGCAGCAAGCCACCCAGGCCGAGGCCCAAGTCCACCGCCTTTTTGCCAAGCAAGCCGACGAACATCATCAAAGTCATCACGCCCAACGTGAGCAGGAAGACCTTAAGTAGTTCGCTCAGCACGTATTTCGTTAGAATTCGCACGCGGGTGTCCGACGAAGTGGTGCATCGCGAGATTGAACTGCGAGGCGGGAACTTAGCAGGCTTGCCGCGCGACGCAAACGACAGTTTGCGGGCGATGCTAGCAACGGGAGCCGTTGCCGCAGCACGGGGATTCAGACGGCAACGCGGCAAAAGTCAGAGCACACCCGAATCACTAGGGCCAACTTTCGTGCGGACCTCCGACATCAAACGGCGGATAGCCGCGGCGTAGGCAACGAGCGACACCTGGGGTTCATGCCGCTCGCTGGCAGCCTCGGCCAGTTGGCACCCGTGATGAAAAGCGGGCCAATCCACATTTTGGTGATTCGCAAGTGGGGAGTCGGCATCCGTCTCCAAAGTGGCCAACTCGCGGCATAGCCCCGCGATGTCGAGTGCTGCGCTCGCTAAATGGCTTTCGTAGCGGCGGTAGGGGCCATTGCCATACGGTCCGACGAGATCGTGCGACTCGGCCTTGGGGCCCCCCGACCCGAACACCCAACCGAACAAGCGCTCCATCCAACCTGGTGCACCCTCGCCTGTGCGGGAACCGTTCGAGGCGTGCGTTTCAGCGCAAGGTGCTGGCTTCCCGCCAGGCACTTCGGTCACCACCAACGAAATATTGTCGGGCCCACCACGCAGATTGGCGATGTCTACCAACGTGGCTGCCGCTTCGTCCGGCCCCATGCACTGCACCACCGCGGCAATCAAATCGTTCTCCACCACGCCCGTCAATCCATCGCTGCACAACAAATACTTGTCGCCCTCGCAAACATCGAAAGGCCCTTCGAGATCGACGTCTACCGTCGCGTGGGGGCCGAGCGAGCGGGTGATCACATTCTTGGGGATGCAAGCCGGAACATTCTCGTCGGACGTGTCGCTTGCAGCCGCCATTTCCCACACGAGACTGTGATCGAAGGTAAGCTGCTCCAGCACGCCGCACCGTAGTCGGTAAACCCGACTATCCCCGACGTGGGCAATGATGGCCGCCCCGGGAAGCAACGCCAGGCAACTGCACGTGGTCCCCATTCCGTTAAACTCGGGTGCCGACTGGCCCTTCTGGTAAATCAGCTTGTTCGCCTTATGCACGGCCTGCCGAAGGGCCGCCGGAGGGTTGAGCGAGCGGAGTTTCTGGTAGGTGTGTGGTACGTTGTCGACCGCCATCTTGCTAGCAAGTTCGCCCGCCGCATGGGCTCCCATGCCATCGGCCACCATGAAGAAATGTCCGCGGGCGTGCCACTGCGAGGCATCGCCCATTTGCACCGCCAGGGCGTCCTGATTGTTGGCGCGCCGCATCCCCAGGTCCGACAGCGCAGCGTGCGCGACGTAGAATTGCGGGTCGATGACTGTCGTCTCTTCAGGGGAAGACATCAGCAGGGGGCAGCGAAACCGGGGCAGCGAAGGGCAACGGGGCCAAGTGCTGTCTCCCATCTTAACCGCTCCACACGTCAAGTGATAGCGATTGCAAAATCCGCCAGATACCTGCCCCCGTTCGACCATGCGCTGCTAGCTGGAGGCAGCATCGCTCAAGCAGATCTCTATGGAGGTCATCGATTCCGGCCGCTATACTTCGCCGCCTCGCTTTCGCTCGTCTCCTGGCCCATTCATGCGCCCTTCCAAATTGCCCCCTACCCGATGGCCATCGACACGTCGGCTCGCCGCCAAGGTGCTGCTGCTGGTCTTTGTCGCAATATCCGCGACGGGTTGCGTGCGGCGGCGGCTCACCGTGCGTAGCAACCCGCCGGGCGCGTTAGTGTACGTCGACAATCAGCAGATCGGCACCACACCCTGCTCGGTCGATTTCACCTATTACGGCACGCGCGAGATTCGGCTCGTCAAGTCCGGGTTCGAGACGCTCACCGTCGACCAACCGATCCCTACACCATGGTATCAGATACCGCCGCTCGACTTCATTAGCGACAACTTTGCGCTGCACAAGATCCGCGACAATCGCACGGTAAGCTTCAACTTGCAGCCACAGATGATGGTACCCGTCGAAGAAATCATCCGCCGCGGCGAGCAACTGCGCGGAAGCACCAACACGGGACCAGTCGTGCCCGCATCTGGCATCGTGGGTCCACCAGCTGCCGCCACGGGCGTACCCACCAGCGGTCCGCCAGCCGTGCCCCCCTCCGTCCCGACACTCGCGCCGCCGGGTGGCTTTGCGCCGCAGCCAACTCCGGTGAGGCCGCCGTACTAGCACGCATCACGCCGTACTAGCTCGCATAACAAAGTGCTTTGTGATAGGTCATGGGGGGCAAGGGTTCTGGTCACGTGATGCCAACGGCTGGCTTCTACTTCCTAATGGTGGGGTTAATGGCCCCGCCGATGAAGCTACCAGGGTTCCTGGCGATCTTGTCCATGAATACTCGGAGGTCGCGGATAATTGGTTCAAAGTCTTTCCGCACTCGTTCATTGAGGTTATAGATCAATATGTTGGCGTTACTTAGAAGGATATCGGTTTCGTCGCTCAGCTTTTTGTCTCGCACCAATCGGCCCAGCAGGCCCTCGCCCGTATTCAGAGAGCCTGCGAAACGCGACAGATCAGCCATCACTACGTCTAAATTATCGATGGATGAAATGAGCAGGTCGGCAAGCTCTTCTCCCTTCTCGCCCAACGGCTGAGTAATGCCTTCGATATTCTGCAAGTTGCGTTCTGCGCCGGCAATCACCTGGTCGAAGTTTTCGAGCGTTTGGCCCGCTTGCTGTAGTGTGCCTCGTGCGTCCGTCATCAACGCGGGAAACTCTTGCAACGCTTCGTTGAGTTGACCGCGAATCTGATCGTCGCCAATCAGCTGGTCAAAGTTGTTCGTCGTGCGGCGGAAATCTTGTAGTGTGACGGTTAACTCATCGAGCACCTTAGCGACACGCGTGCCACTGATATCGTCACCGAGGGCTTGGTTAATTTTGTCCGCCAATTGCGCGACTTTTTCTCCCGCCTCGCCGAGCTTCTCAATGGACGGGCTCAGGTTTTGGTTGAGTTTGACAATCGCCGTGAGCGGGTCGTCGAGCGCTTCCCCCTCAATTACCGAACCCGCCAAAATCGGTACACGGTCGCTCCGCTGTCCTGGCAGCCCCTGGGCTTGGTCCTGAGGCATCATTTGCGCCAGAACACCCAAAGGCACGGTAGAACTAAGCTGCTCAGATGCAGAAGTACGACCCGATTGCGCGCCTCCTGGCGGCCTGGGCTTCGGTGGCTGGCGTACAAACTGCACCACCGCATCGCCGAAGATCGACGAAGGAACCACTTGCGGCTTGTCGTTCTCGTAGATGTAGACGTCCTCGCGGTCAATCCGCACCTCAAGCCGGACTCCTTCATCGGTCCACGCCACGTCGGTCATGCGCCCCACCAGCACACCATCCTTGCGGACCGGCGTGTTAACGGCCACGCCTGGTGCACGGTCCAAGTCGATGTAAATGGTGTATCCACCCGAACGAAATGGCGAAGAGGCAGGATTGTTGGCCACCAGCAGCACGCCGAGGAACGTGATGGTAAACAGCACCACTGCACCCACCAGTCGTTGCATTCGTTGTTCGTCCATAACTATTGTTCTCCCCAGCAGGGCACTCCTGCCAGCAAACGAAGTTTATTTGGCCGCAGCGTGCATCCGCGACGACTCGAACTGGTGGCGCATTTCCTCCAGCCTCTCTCCCGCCTCGCCACGCAGGAACTGCGCGACGCGTTTGTCCTTGCATCTCTCAATCTCTTCGGCGGTGCCATCGAAGATGAGCTGTTGCTCGTCGCAACCGAGCCGCGCGTATGGGATACAGCATCACGATTCGGTCGGCCAGCTTCAACGCACTGGTCATGTCATGCGTAACGACGATGCTCGTGACATCCGCATGTTCGCGAGTACGAATGATGAGTTCATTGATCACGTCGCTCATGATGGGGTCGAGCCCGGTCGTCGGCTCATCGTAGAGCAGGATCTCCGGTTCCATGATGATCGCTCGCGCCAGGCCGACACGCTTCCGCATGCCGCCGGACAGCTCCGCTGGACGTTTAACCATCACTCCAGGTGGCAAACCCACCACCGCGAGCGCCTCGCGGACGCGGTGGTACGCCTGCTCGAGGTTGATACGTTGATGTTCTCGCAGTGGAAAAGCGACGTTGTCGGCGATGGTCAGGCTGTCGAACAACGCCGCATTCTGAAAGACGAAGCCGAATCGCGTACGTAGCTTCGTCAGTTGCTTGTCGTTAAGCATATGGAGCTGCTGGTTCTCGTAAACCACATGCCCGCTCGTCGGCTTGACGAGTCCAATGAGCGACTTTAATAGCACCGTCTTCCCGCATCCGCTCTCCCCAATCACAGCAAGTGTCTGCCCGCGCGGCACCTCCAAGGTGACGTCGCGCAGCACCGTTTGACGACCAAACCGTACCGTGAGGTTTCGGGCCGCGATGATCGGCTCACGCTGATGACTTCGCTTTTCATCCATCTCGCTCACAGCGCTAACTCCGGCCAAATGAAGTAGTACACGTTATCCAGCGCGATACTTAGCAACAGATCGAGTACCAAAATAACGACGAACGACTGCACAAACGCGGAAGTCGAGGCCCGTCCCACGCCCTCGGCCCCTGGCATGCAGTGGAAACCGCGATAGCAACTTAGCACTGCGATCGCCGCGCCAAAAAACACGCTCTTGAATACGCCATAGCACAGGTCCCAATTCGCATCGGCATACCGCGCATTGCTGACGTAGTAGAACGAGTCGACATGCAAGACATAGGTGCAGTAGAACCCCCCTCCCACGACGCCCATGAACACCGCCATGATGGTGAGCGAAGGGATCATGAACAGGCACGCCAGGAACCGGGGAACGACCAAATGGCGGATGGGGTTGGCCCCCATCGCAACGAGGGCGTCGATTTGCTCGGTAACGCGCATCGTACCCAGTTCGGCGGCAATGGAGCTTCCCACTCGGCCAGCCAGCATGGTCGCCGCGAGCACGGGGCCCAGCTCGCGAAACATCGACCGGTTAATCACCGCGCCAAGTTGTGTTTCCAGTCCGAAGGCGCGAAATTGCGAATACGATTGCACCGCCAGTACCATGCCGATGAACGTGCCCGTGAGCGCGACTACCGGCAGGCTGCGGACTCCAATCTGATAGAAGGCGGCGATCAGCGTGTCGCGACGTGGCAGCCGGGTGAACATCCAGGCAAAAGTCTGCCAAGCGAATAGCACGATATCGCCCACCGACTCTATCCAAGCCAATGTCACTTCGCCAATATCCGCAACGCCCTCGGAGACTCGACCGAAAAAGCCGGGCGATGGGCGACGAGCGCTGGCAGTGCCGGAAGACATGGAAATGGTCGCTCGTCGGGGAAGCAAAACGGGACCGCGCACGCGCGGCGGTCCTATTCGGTAGAGATCGACTGCGCCGACCTTGCCACTTGAGGCAATTCTACCGGTTGCATGAGCCAGGCAGCATGGGCAACCTGCTGGTGCTAGCGTCCGTCGATGTCACAACCGCGACGCGATCTGCGCGCTGCCGTAGACGAAACCCGTCACCAGCAGGATGACAAGCGTGAGGCTGCCGGGAGATAATGGGACCGTGTCTTGCAACCAGACGCCGGCAACGAGCCCCAACAGCCCCGTGACCCGGATTCCACGACCGTTCCATCGGCGTGGCAATTCGGCCTGCTCGTCGTCCGCGTAGCGCCGGGACTCTCGCATGGTGGCCAGCCGCGCGGGCCAGTCGGTGTAAACGAAGGTGTGGAAGATGGCCCAGCCGATGAGCAGGAGCAGGGCGACCGAAATCGTCACGCTCGGCGGCATCTGGACAAGTTCACGGATCCAAACCAGCACGAACAGCACCACCCCCAGTGCGACAAAGCTCCATTTACGCTGGGGCATTCCCCAGCCATCCGATGTTTTGGCAATGGGTTCAGCGGGCTCATCGAACGGCGATTGCGGCTGGGACATGCAACGAATTGTACCCGAACCCTGCACCGTTCGTGACCAACTTTGGCGTCGTGCATGAAACAACCCCGTCGTTGCTACCAACGACGGGGTTGTTTCTTGTTGCTGGGGCGACCTCGGAGGGGCCGGGGCTAGCCCTCGTCGCTCGAGTCCTGCCCGCCATCGTCGCTGCCGGCGTCCGCTACACCGGCGCCAACCGGTTCGGTGTCGTCATGCGATTTGGTTTCCAGGCCCTCGAACACAAGTTGCTTCTTGTCGCCGACCTTCTTGATCTCTACCTGAACGGTGTCCTTGCCGACGAACTCGCCCTTGAGCAGTTCTTCAGCCAACGGGTCTTCCACGTAGGTCTCGATGGCACGCCGTAGCGGACGAGCACCGAAGTCGGTATTCGACCCCTTCTTGATGAGGAACTGCTTCGATTCTTCTGTGAGTTTCAGCACCAAGCCTTTTTCGGCGAGTCGCTTCGTAATCTTCGCGAGCTCAAGGTCCACGATCTCCTGCAGATCCTTGTTCTGCAGGTGCCGGAACACGATCACATCGTTGCATCTTCCGATGAATTCGGGGCGGAACACTTTTTCGATTTCGTCGTTGACGCGGGCCTTCATCGCATCGTACGAGGCATCGCCATCCGGTTTCTGAAAACCAAAGGCCGACTCATTCTTAATCGCCTCGGCACCCGCGTTGGTGGTCATAATGAGGATCACGTTGCGGAAGTCGACGTTGCGACCGAAGCTGTCAGTCAGGCGGCCCTCTTCCATGATCTGCAGAAGCATATTGAACACTTCGGGGTGCGCCTTCTCAATTTCGTCGAGCAGCACGACCGCGTACGGACGGCGACGAATTTGCTCGGTAAGCTGGCCACCCTCCTCGTAACCAACATAACCCGGAGGCGCGCCAATCAAGCGGCTGATGTTGTGCTTCTCCATGTACTCGCTCATGTCGATCTGAATGAGCGCGTCGTCGTCGCCAAACATAAACTCTGCCAGGGCCTTGGCCAGCAGCGTCTTACCGACACCCGTGGGACCGGCAAAGATAAAAGCACCGGTCGGCCGCTTCGGATCCTGCAATCCACTTCGGCTGCGACGCACCGCCTTGCTGATTGCCTTGATCGCCTCGTCCTGGCTAATGACTCGCTTATGCAGCTCTTCTTCCATTTGCATGAGCCGCAGGCTGTCCTCGGTACTCATACGGGTGAGCGGAATGCCGGTCATCTTCGACACGACTTCGGCGATGACGTCTTCGTCCACAACGCCGCCATTCTCGCGCGATTTTTCCCGCCACTCCTTGTGGATCTGCTGCTTCTTCTTTTTTAGTTTGTCGGCCTGATCACGCAGCGCGGCGGCCTTTTCAAAGTCCTGGCTGGCAACCGCTTCTTCTTTCTGGCTGTTCAGGCTTTCGACTTCCTCGTCAATTTCCTTGAGATTCGGCGGCTTGCTCATGCTCTTGAGCCGCACCCTTGCACCCGCTTCGTCGATCACGTCGATCGCCTTATCCGGCAAGCAGCGGCCGGTGATGTACCGGTCGGAGAACTCAACGGCCGAGCGAATCGCATCGTCAGTAATTTGCACGCGGTGGTGCTCTTCGTAACGATCGCGGAGACCCTTCAGGATCTCTATGGTGTCGACCGGCGACGTGGGTTCAACCAAAACTTCCTGAAATCGGCGAGCAAGCGCCGAGTCTTTCTCGATGTACTTGCGATATTCGTCGAGCGTGGTCGCACCAATGCACTGTATTTCGCCACGCGCAAGCGCGGGCTTCAGCACGTTCGACGCGTCGATCGCACCCTCCGCGCCACCGGCACCCACTAAGGTATGCAGCTCATCGATAAACAAAATCGTATTCTTCGCCCGGCGGACCTCATTCATGACCGCTTTGATGCGCTCTTCGAATTGACCACGGTATTTGGTGCCGGCGACCATCATGGCCAAGTCGAGCACTACGATTCGCTTGTCGAGCAGCAATTCAGGCACGTCGCCATCGATCACACGCTGCGCAAAACCCTCGACGATGGCCGTCTTGCCAACGCCAGCTTCACCCAACAGCACTGGGTTGTTCTTGGTCCGTCGACAAAGAACCTGGATCGCACGTTCGATTTCCTTGGCGCGGCCAATTACGGGGTCGAGCTTTTGCTGGCGAGCCAGCTCGGTCAGATCGCGGCCAAAGCTGTCCAGGGCTGGCGTGCGGCTACGGCTACCTTTGCCTTTCCCCCCCTCGCGGCCTTCGCCTTCTTCTTCGCCACCCGCGGGGGCACGTCCACCACGCTCGCCTTCGCCACCTTCCAGGCCGTGGCCCAGCAGGTTGAGTACTTCGTCGCGAACTTCTTCGAGCTTTAGGCCCAGATTCATCAACACTTGAGCGGCTACGCCTTCTTGCTCGCGCAGCAGTCCCAATAAGATATGCTCGGTACCAACATAGTTATGATTCAGGTTGCGAGCCTCTTCCATCGAGTACTCGATTACCTTCTTGGCACGCGGCGTCTGGGGTAGCCGACCCATGGTTACCATGTCGGGGCCGCTTTGGACCAGCTTCTCCACCTCCAGACGGATCTTACGCAGATCGACATCCAGATTCTTCAGCACGTTGGCGGCGACGCCACTGCCTTCCTTGATGAGACCCAACAGCACGTGTTCGGTGCCAATATATTCGTGGTTAAACCGCTGGGCCTCTTGGTTGGCCAGCTGCATCACCTTGCGTGCGCGATCGGTGAATCTTTCGTACATTGCCTTCTCCGTTGCTGCGAACCAGCCGCAAAGCTGGTTTCGTCAGAATTTTGGTTGATGCGCGAAGTCCAGCGACTCCGGCTTACCCGTTGTCTCGATGTTTGATTAGTGGATCCAGTGGACCTGCGGAATTCTAGGCATCTTGAGGCAAAGAATCCAATCGCAGTACGTTACGCGGGTCGGAATCATGCGGCGGAAGTGGTGGTGGGGGGCAACTCGGTGTAGGGTTTTGCAGCAATTAGGGCCAACTCTCGCTCTATTTCGAACCTCCAGCTGGCGGCTGCATCCAGGTTGGCAAGCCGACGCAGCCGCCGGGCTGCATGTCGCGTTCGACCCAGGTGACGCCACACCGTGGCCAGAAGCAACTGCGATTCAATGTCCTGCTTGTGGGTTCTTGTTAGTTCGAGCAGCAGTCGCTCCGTTTCGACCCAATCGCCCGCCAGATACAACCGCTGCGCGGCAACCAGCTGACGATCGGCCTCGGCTTGCTGCTCCGCCTGCCGCTCCGAGTCGGGGTCGACACGGTCCTCGCGCTCTGCGCGACGGCGCTGGGACTGGCGACGTAATTCGCCACGGGTTTCCCATATCGCGGCCAACCACAGCACGGCGAGTGCCACCCCGCCCACCCATTTTGCCCTAGGCTCCAGCAACTCGGGCCATATGAACAGGTTGACGATCGCCAGATTCGCTAGTGCAGTAAATCCTATCGCGAGTGCCAGACCCGCCCAAGACCCCTCGACCCACAAGTGGGGTAATCCGGGCCACAAATAGGCTAGCCATGGAGCTCGTTTTTTGGACGGACGACGGGACAACACATACCCTTTCCGATGCTCCGTCGCACCACCCACATGGGTGTGAGTCTCGCACACCCGCCGGGTCTGCGAAAGTCTAGGTGCGCGGGACGGTGATTCAAGGCAACTCGATCAGCAGCCACCACTTACGACACTTGGTCCGCCCGGCAGTCGGCCTCAACCCGCGAAGGATGAATAATCGCTCACCAGCCCAGGGCCATCGCCACGACGTATTATGTGGAACATACTGGCTATAGCGAACACAAGCGAGATCGATTGCTGCTAGCTATGGCGGCCCTGCGGCGGCTGCCCGGCCCATCGGGCACAAATCTCAAACCCACAATACGAACGGTCGGCGAGACAGACCTCGTCGGGTTCAAGCCAATGCATGCCTCCTCCCCAACTCCCGAACTCCGCATCGTCGATGCGGCGCTAAACCGAGCTAGCGAAGGACTCCGGGTGGTGGAAGACTACCAACGGATGGTACTCAGCGACGGGCATCTTTCGCAGCTGGCCAAGCAATTGCGGCACGACCTGGCATTGGCGGCACAGCGGGTCTCGTCGGCCGAACGATACGCTTCGCGCAACACGTTGGGCGACGTCGGCACCACCAACACGACACCTGGCGAAGCGGTACGCCGCGACCCGGCGGACGTGGCCACCGCAAGTTTCCGGCGGACAGCCGAGGCACTGCGAACCATTGAAGAGTACGGCAAGCTGATCGACGAGACGCTGGCCGCCACATGCGAGCAGCTCCGGTATCGCTTGTATACGCTTGAAAAGGCAACGGGCCTGACCTGCGAAACGCTAACGCGTCTCGCGGGCGTACGGCTCTGTGTGCTGGTAGAGGCGGGTGACTCCGATCATAGTTTTTGTGAACAGGTTGCGGCACTTGTCGAAGCAGGCGTGGGGGCAATTCAGTTGCGCGATAAGCGGTGCGACGATCGGTTACTGCTGGCTCGCGCCCGACAACTCGTTGCTGCCACACGGCAGTCGGACACGCAGGCCATTGTGAACGATCGGCCGGACATCGCGGCGGCTGCCCACGCCGATGGGGTACACCTTGGTCAGAACGACCTACCGGTATGCGAGGCGCGGACAATCGTAGGGCCCCGCCAGCTCATTGGCGTTTCGACGCATAGCCTGGAACAAGCAAAGCAGGCGGTGCTGGAGGGAGCGAACTATCTCGGTGCGGGGCCAACGTTTGCCTCAACCACCAAGGCATTCGCCAAGTTCCCCGGGCTCGACTATCTCCGCCAAGTGTCCGACGAGGTGTCGTTGCCCACATTTGCTATCGGCGGGATTACGGCCAGCAATCTAGCAGACGTGCTGGCAACAGGCATTCAACGCGTAGCCGTGGCAGGGGCCGTCACCGGGGCGAGCGATCCCGCCTCGGCGGCTCAAGCGCTGCAGAGTGCCCTCAAAAACGCGCCTCCGGCCAAACCGGCTTCTCGGTTATGATAGGTTTCTGATGGCGACCACAAATCAGGTCCTCCATTACCAGCTGCCCATTTATCATTCGCACCCTCAGTCCCTGTACGCTCACCTATGCTTCATCCCGTAATCATGGCCGGCGGATCCGGCACCCGCTTTTGGCCTGCCAGTCGCAGCCTTACTCCCAAACAGCTCTTGTCGCTAGTACCGGGTGGATCGATGATCGCCCAAACGGTTGAGCGACTTGGCGACCTTGCGCCTCCCGAGCGGTGCCTGGTGGTCACCAACCAGCGACTCGTTGGGGCGGTTCGCGAACAATTGCCACAATTGCCGGACGTTGCCGTGGTGGGCGAACCTTGCAAGCGAGATACCGCGCCCTGCATTGGGCTGGCCGCGCTGTTGGTTACCAAGGTCGCTGGCGACCCCGACGCAATTATGGCCGTCATGCCAGCCGATCATGTCATCGCACCTCCCGAAGCCTTTCAAGCGGCCATTCGCCAAGCAGTGCAGTTGATCGAAGCCGACCCGAAGTTAATTGTTACGTACGGAATCAAGCCAACCTATCCGGCAGAGATCTTCGGTTATATCCACCGCGATTCCCCCATGAGCTTGTCGACCGAAACGGACTTCGCCCCCACGTACGGTGTCGCCGAGTTTCGCGAAAAACCCGATGCCGAGACGGCCGCCGATTACCTGCAATCCGGCGAGTACTACTGGAACAGCGGAATCTTCGTATGGCGTGCCGACACGATTCTTGACGCCTTGCGACAACACCAACCAGAAATGCTCGCGCACCTGGAAACGATCGCCGACGCGTGGGGCACCCACCAGCAAGAGCAAGTGTTCGAGCGAGAGTTCACCGCCATCGACGGCATTTCGATCGACTATGCCGTGATGGAACATGCTCAGGACGTGGTAGTGATTGAATCGCAGTTCGAATGGGACGACTTGGGCGGCTGGCAGTCGCTCGCCAGGCGACTGGGTGCGGATGATCATGGTAATACGCTTGTGGGCAAGCACCTTGGGCTCAACACAAGTGGCACGATTGTCCGCACCTCCGAAGATCACCTCGTGGTCACGCTGGGAATCGAGGACTGCATCGTAGTACACACCCCCGACGCGACACTGGTGGCGAACAAACATGATGAGGAGTCGATACGTAAGGTAGTTAAGGAGTTGGAGCGGCGGGGTTGGAACGAACACTTGTAAGCAAACGGAGTCGGGTTTTGAGGGTCATAGGACAGGTTACAGGATGAATCGACGCGAATTCCAATCCGCCTTTAGGGGACTACTGGCCGGGGGAGGTCTTGCGCCGCTGGCGGCGGCGGCTGGTAAGCCGCGACGCCCCAGATCGCTGCCCAACCTGAAAACCTCCACCACCGGCGGGCAGCAACTTTGGGGCGACGTTCGCTACCATGCCGGCTACCGTATTCAGCGACACGCGCTGACCGGTCATCATCGGTTGCTGAATCCCCAATACGAACGCGCTGGCTGGGGATCATTGAAGGCCTGCGAGGCAACGCTGTCCGACATACGACGGGAGAATCTCGCGCTCACCAACTCACCGACCGCCGTGATTTTTCTGCACGGGTTGTTTCGCACCCGGTGGTCGATGTCGCGGATCGCTCAGTACGTATCCGAGCACACCGATTGGCAGCCGATCGTCTTAGGCTATCCTTCGACCCGCGGTTCGGTGGCCGATCACGCCGCGATGCTCGGCGAAGTGGTGGACCACCTGTCCGGCGTTCAAGAGCTCTATTTTGTCGCCCATAGCCTTGGCAATTTGGTCATCCGGCGGTGGCTCAAAAACCTGGAAAAAGCGCAAACGCCCGATGCCCTCGCCATGCAACTGGGCCGCATGGTTATGATCGGCCCTCCCAACCACCGCCCTGCCCTCGCCCGCACTCTGGTGCCTATCGACCGTCATAAGATCATCGCAGGCATTGCGGGCGAAGAACTCAACGGCAGCTGGAAGGATCTCGCCCCCACGCTGGCGGTGCCGCCCTGCGAATTCGGCATCCTGGCCGGTGGACGGGGCGACGACACGGGCCACAATCCTTTGATCCCCGGCGACGACGACATGATCGTCGGCGTCGCAGAAACACGCCTTGCGGGAGCCCGTGACTTCCGCGTGCTCGATGTGATCCACGCTACGATGATGTACGTGCCCGAAGTGCAGGAAATGACTACCCAGTTCCTGAAGCATGGTTACTTTGAATCGCCCGAAACCCGTACACCGCTAGTGAAAAAGGCGAATGGGCGCGAATAGGAATATTGGGTTTGGCTGAACGCATCGCTGGCATTGATTACGGTACGGTTCGCATTGGCATTGCGATTGCCGATTTGTCGGTGGCGATTGCTTCGCCGCTGGAGACGTACCAGCGGCAAAACACCGAGGTCGATGCTCGCTACTTCCGCCGCTTGGCCGAAGGCGAGGCGCTGGTAAAGTTCGTCGTCGGCCTGCCGGTCCATCTGAGCGGCGAGGAGAGCCAGAAGTCGCATGAAGCGCGCGAGTTTGGCAAGTGGCTTACCGAAGTGACCAAGCTGCCGGTCGACTATTTCGACGAGCGGTATACCTCGGCCCAAGCGGAAGAGATGCTGCAAAATGCCAACCTCACCAAGAAGCGACGTAAGGCTCGCATCGATGCACTCGCCGCGCAAATCATGCTCGCCGCCTATCTTGAGGCGGGGGCGAGGAGCGACGACGATCCCGGCTCGATCGGCTAGTTTTTCTCTCACGAATACTCCGCACCCGTAGTTCCCTCCTCGGTAATTCATGTCTCACAGTCTGCCTTACTATCTTGGGTGTCCGGTGTGGGTGTGCGACGCTTGGGTGGGAAGTGTGTATGCCGGCAAATCGCGTTCGCGGTGGCTTGGCGACTACACACGGGCCTTCAATGCGGTGGAGGGCAATAGCACTTTCTACGCCCTGCCGAAAGCCGATACCGTGCGCCGCTGGGCCGACGAAGCGGCCGACGGTTTTCGGTTCGTGCTGAAGTTTCCGAAAGCAGTCACGCACGAAAAACAACTGCTGGCCGTCGAGCGCGAGACGGACGAGTTCTTGAAACTGCTCGCCATCTTGCACGAGGCCGACCGACTGGGCCCCGCAATGCTGCAGTTGCCACCGTACTTCGCGGGGTCGCAACTGGCCTCGCTCGAGGCGTTTCTGAAGCGGCTGCCGCGCGAGTTTCGCTTCGCCTGCGAAGTCCGCCACGCCGACTTCTTTGCCGCCGGACCCACCGAGCAAACACTCGACGCGTTGCTCGCGAACCACAAGATCAATCGCGTGCTGTTCGACAGCCGCCCACTCTTCTCCGCGGCGGCGACCGACGAGTTTGAGGTCGAGTCGCAAGGCCGCAAGCCAAAGCTGCCGGCGAGGTTTGTCGCCACGAGCGATACGCCCGTCGTCCGCCTGGTGGGCCGCGACAACGTATCGCTCGTCGCGCCTTGGCTCGAAGAGTGGGCCGAGGTCGTGGCCGGCTGGCTTGCACGGGGCCTAACGCCCTATTTCTTTACCCATGCACCCAACAATGCTTATGCGCCGATACTTGCCGAAATGTTCCACGCGCGGCTCTCGAAGCTCGTCCCCAAGCTTCCGCCGCTGCCCACCTGGCCTGGCAAGGCGGTTCCAAAGCAACAGTCGCTGTTTTGAAAAACCAATGGGGAATCGAATGCTACGGCGCTAACTCAAAATGCAGAAAATCACGGATGCCACCGGATGTTCACGGATGAATCGTTCCGGCCGTCATTTCGCTCTGTTGTCGCGCTCACGCCGCCCGTCACCGCTTGGCTTTGCATGCTGGAATCCGTGTGATCCGTGGTTCATGACTCAGCACTGTATTGCTAAGGTGCTCCGTTCCGATGCACTCTTGCAACCGACAGTGTGGATCTTGGTGAGGCGGTCGAGGGTCTCAGTTTCCGCTGCTTCGGCAGGCGACGCCAACACGGAGAACTTTTCGATACGCACAGCGTGATCGGGCACTTCCTGCACGGCCGGTAACTGCCGCTGTTGGCCGGCGCGCATTTCGTTTCGTTCCCCTCGCTGTACTCTCGTTGCGGCACACAATCTCCGGTATTTTTGCCACCCATTCTGCGCCTTGCAGATTTAGTGTACGTACGTATACTTAACGACAGGCGAGCCCACCTCACCCCTTTGCTAGCACGCACCATGGTCCAGACCACCACCCCTACGACCACTCCTGCAGCCTTACCCAATTTGCGGGGTCTGCTGCAACGGTTCGAGCATCCCCAGCACCGCGAAGAGCGGTCGACTATCTCGACCGGGTCGGTGGCGGTCGATCGCTTGTTGCCGCACCGCGGCTTGCGGGGAGGAATACTGGTGGAGTGGCTTTCGGAAGGCCGGGGGAGCGGCGCGAGCGTGCTGCCAGTGGTCGCATTGCGCGAGATACAACAAGCGAGTGGCGGCGCCATCGTGGTGGTCGATCGCAAGGGCTGCTTTTATCCACCTGCCGCTTCGGCGTGGGGCATCGATTTGGAGCAAACGATTGTCATCCGCCCCACGTCCGAAGCCGACGAACTGTGGGCCATCGATCAGGCAATACGCTCGCCGGACGTTGCCGCGGTACTTGCCTGGCCGGCAAAGCTCGATGGCTTTACGTTCCGCCGCCTGCAACTGGCCGCCGAAGCAAGTGGCGCGGTGGGCCTCTTGGTCCGCCCTGCTCGGGCCCATCGCGAACCAACGTGGGCCGCCGCGCGGCTTATGGTGTCGCCGCTGCCATCGGCCGCTGAAAAAGAAGATGAGCTACCCACCCGCTGGCGACTCAAGGTCAGCGTGCTCAAGAGTCGCGGTTCGATGACTGGACGACAAGTACAACTGGATGTGGATCACGCCACGGGGACTATTTATGAATCAGCAACAAGCGGCGCAACGCGTCCTCGCCATCTGGCTACCGAATTGGCCGATCCAGCGGCTTGTGAGCAAACGGCCTGATCTGCGCGATCGTCCCCTAATGCTTGAAGCTAACTCGTCGCGCAGCGGGCGCGTGGTGGCGTGTTCGCCGGCAGCCATGGAACTAGGCATCGTACCCGGCATGCTGTCGGCCGAGGCGAGTGCGGTGAAAGGTGCTGGCTTGGTATGCGAACGGCACGACGCGGATGCCAATCGCCGGAGCCTGGAGAAGCTAGCCGACTGGTGCCACCGCTTTAGCCCCACCGTAGGCTTGGAAGATACCACCGAGCCCGACACCCTGCTGCTCGACACCACGAATCTCGCCCCGCTGTATGGTGGCGAGCCAGCGCTGGTGGCTCAAGTCTCGCAAGGTCTCGCGCGATTAGGTTTGCAAGCTCATTTGGCCCTGGCCGATAACATCGCCACCGCCTGGGCCGCAGCGCACAGTACTCGGCCAGTCGACGAGGAGAGAAAATACTCGTGTATCATCCCGCCGGGGGGGAATCTCGCCGTCCTGAATCCGCTACCCATTACTGCCTTACGGCTCGACCAATCTACCATCGATACGCTCGCGCGGCTGGGCATCGACACCATTGGCGACCTCTTGCTACTTCCTCGCGACAGCCTTGCCTCAAGGTTTGGCAGCGAACTGCTCCTGCGGATTCACCAAGCGGGGGGCGAGCGGGCCGAAGTCATTCGCGCGGTGCCACACTCCGAGAAGCTCACCATGCAATGGCTACTCGAATCGCCACTCACGCGCTGGACGCATATCAACAAAGTCATCGAGCGACTGCTCCGACAACTCGCCCATCTGCTCGTTGCGCGCGACACAGGGGCACTCGCGGTAGTTTGCCAGCTTGAGTGCCAGTCGGGAGCGGAGGTACGGTTCGAGACTCGGCTGTTCCGCCCCACAAGCGACGCGGCGCACCTGATGGAAATTATTGGCTTGAAAACCGAACGAATCCTGCTCACTAGCCCCGTAACTGCCATCAAGGTGCACGTCGCACGGCATGCCCCGCTCGCACGGCAGCAGCGAGTACTGTTCGAGCAAGAAACCTCCTGGCAACACTCCGTGCACATCGCTAACCTGGTCGAGCGTATTGCCGGGCGGCTCGGCGTCGAAGCAGTCGTCCGCTGCCGAGTGCAGCACGAAGCGCAAGCCGAGTTTGCGTTCACCGAGCATTCGCTGGTGGGTAATATCGCAACGAAGAAGCGGCGGGCGACGAAAACCTCCGATCCCAAGCAATCAGGCCTCGCACCGCTCGACCGGCCACTGCGATTTTTCTCCCGCCCGGCAAAAATCGAAACACTTGCATTCCTGCACGAAGGCCCACCCATCCGATTCGTACTCGAAGGCCAGCAGCATATTGTCTCCCACCACCGCGGTCCCGAGCGGATCGAGACCGGCTGGTGGAGAAAGCGGGGCGTCCGCCGCGATTACTACCGCGTCGAAACCACCGAAGGCCGCCGCTTCTGGCTGTTCCGCTGCCTGCGACGGCAGAAATGGTTTTTGCACGGAGCGTTTGAGTGAGGAAGGCGGGGCGTTGGCATGAAGAAATCACAATGCTTGGCGTAAGGCAACGCAGATCCTTCAGTCGCTTAGGCTTCCTCAGGATGACAAATAGCTGGCTCCTTCATGATGGCGGCTTGCTCTAGCGCTCCCTAACGGTCGCGGCTCTGATTTGCCAATAGCTGAATGCTGATAGCTTTTATGCCCGAACCGCCTTACTTTCAGAAACGCAAACCGCTCGATGCCAACGAGGTGCGTGAGCCCGTAGCACACCCCTGGATTCGCTATGCGGAGCTGCACTGCCTCACGAATTTCTCGTTTCTCGAGGGGGCTTCGCATGCCGACGAACTGGTGACACGGGCTGCGGAGCTCGGTTATCAGGCGATTGCAATTACCGACCGCAATAGCCTAGCCGGCGTGGTACGGGCACATGCGGCTGCCAAGCAGTGCGGACTCAAGATTCTCATCGGTGCTGATGTTACCCCTACCGATTCGGCGCGTCGTGCTGCTGGCGACCGATCGCGCCGCGTATGGACGGCTCGCGCGTTTGCTCACGGTCGGACGGCGGCGGGCGGCGAAAGGCGAGTGCCTACTCAACCTGGACGACATCGCCCACCATCACGAAGGACTGCTTGCGCTGGTAACTCCGGAGAGAAACTCACTGCTGCTGGGTAGCACTGCTGGGCAAGCCAGCAGTGGCACCCTTCTTGATAACCTAAAGCGTTACCGCGAGCTGTTTGCCGATCGGTGTTATTTACTGGCCGAGTTGCATTACGGCACCGACGACCCACAGCAACTCGCTGAACTCACGCGGCTAAGCAACATAACCAAAGTCCCGCTGGTTGCCGCGGGCGATGTGCATTACCACGCCTGCGAGCGAATGCCACTGCAGCACGCCCTCACCGCCATTCGGCATGGCACCACAGTGGCCCAACTTGCCGAGCGGTGCCTGGCAAATGCCGAGCGGCACCTGCGGTCGCTCGATGATATAGAATCGGCATTCGCCTGCATGCCAGAACTCCTCCGCCGTACCATCGAAATCGCCGACCGATGTACGTTCTCGCTCGACGACCTGCGTTACGAGTACCCCGAAGAGCTAGCTCCGGCAGGCCAAACGCCGATTCAGTACCTGCGGCAACTAGCTTGGGAAGGCGCGGGTCAGCGGTACCCGACCATCGTGCCCGAAAAGGTCTGCCGACTCTTAGAACACGAACTCGCCCTGATCGAGAAACTCCACTACGAGGCGTTCTTTATCACCGTTTACGACATCGTCCGTTTCGCTCGCTCGCAACATATTCTTTGCCAGGGTCGCGGCTCGGCGGCCAACTCGGTGGTCTGTTACTGCCTGGGCGTGACGGCCGTCGACCCCGCCGAACACCAACTACTGTTCGAGCGGTTTGTATCCGAAGAACGCAACGAAGCGCCCGACATCGATGTCGATTTCGAACACGAGCGACGGGAAGAAGTGCTGCAATACATCTATCAAAAGTACGGCCGCGAACGGGCTGGCATCGCTGCCACGGTGATTACCTACCGGCCGCGAAGTGCTATCCGCGATGTTGGCAAGGCGCTGGGGCTATCGCGCGACCGCGTGGACACGCTCGCCAAGAACTACGACTACCGCGGCGAGCAAGTGCTCCTACCCCAGCGGTGCGAGCAAAGTGGCATCGACCCCAAGTCGCGCGTTGGCCGGCAGTTAATACTGCTAGTGAACGAGTTGCTAGGTTTCCCGCGGCATCTATCGCAGCATGTCGGCGGAATGGTGATTACCCGTGGTCCGCTGTGCGAGTTGGTACCCATTGAGAACGCGGCCATGCAAGACCGCACGGTCATCGAATGGGATAAAGACGACCTCGACGAACTTGGCATCCTGAAGGTCGATTGCCTGTGCCTCGGCATGCTCACCGCCATTCGTAAATGCTTCGGCTTGATTGCCGAGCAAACTTGTCGGCAGCTATCCATCGCCACCGTACCGCAAGAAGATCCAGCGGTATACGAAATGATTTGTCGGTCCGACACCGTGGGCGTATTTCAAATCGAAAGTCGGGCACAGATGAGTATGCTCCCACGCCTCCGACCGCAGACGTTTTACGACCTGGTGATCGAGGTGGCGATCGTCCGCCCCGGGCCGATCCAGGGCAACATGGTGCATCCCTACCTGCGCCGTCGAACGGGCGAGGAGCCGGTCGAGTACCCCAACCCCGAGGTCCAGCAGGTGCTGGAGAAGACGCTCGGCGTGCCACTGTTTCAGGAACAGGCCATGCGACTGGCTGTGGTCGCGGCTGGGTTCACGCCGGGCGAGGCCGATCAGCTCCGGCGGGCGATGGGCGGCTGGCGGCGGCCAGGGCTCATCGACAGTTACCGCCAAAAACTCATGGCCGGCATGCTGGCCAAGGGCTACCCCAACGAGTTTGCCGAGGGACTGTTCAACCAGATCCGCGGTTTCGGCGAGTACGGCTTTCCCGAGTCGCACGCCGCCAGTTTCGCCATGCTGGTGTACGTGTCGGCGTGGCTGAAGCACTACTACCCGGCCGCGTTCGCCGCTGGTTTAATTAATAGCCAACCGATGGGTTTCTACGCCCCCGCGCAGCTCATCCGCGACGCCCGCGATCATCAAGTGGAAGTGCGGTCGATCGATATCAATCATAGCGACTGGAATTGCACGCTCGAACCAACGGGCGCGGGCAGCGAGGGGGCCCTGCGGATTGGCATGCGACTGGTACGAGGTTTACGCCAAGCCGACGCCGAGCGAATTGTCCAAGCACGCACAACTCCCTATCGCACCACAACCGAACTCGGCACCCGCGCTGGCCTAAGCAAGAGCACCCTGGAACGGCTAGCCGACGCGGGTGCGCTCAACTCGCTCCAACACGATCGCCGCGCCGCGTTGTGGCAAGCGCTCGAGCAGCCGCTATGCACCGAGCGAATGCCGCTGTTTGCCCAGGCCGACGACCCGGCCCCACTGCCAGAGCTTCCGCCGCTCAGCCGTCAGCAGCAGGTGTTTGCCGACTACGCCACCTCGGGCCTGTCGCTCCGCGACCACCCTCTCGCATTTTATCGCGAAAAGCTCCATCACCTCGGCGCCACCACCGCCACCGGGCTTGTCCAACTGCGCCACGGTAGTAGGGTAACCGTAGCGGGACTGGTGCTCATGCGGCAGCGGCCCGGTACCGCTAAAGGCATTACGTTCGTCACCTTGGAAGACGAAACCGGCTCTATCAACTTGATTGTCCACCTGCGAACATGGCAACGATACGAACTGACTGCCCGCCGCGCCACCGCCATGCTGGTCACCGGCCGATTGGAACGCCAAGGCATCGTGATCCACGTTATCGCTCGCGAGATCCAGGATTTGCAAGCGGAGATGGAAGGGCTGGAACACCGCTCCCGCGATTTTCGGTGAAAAGGCCCGCCGCTATTGGCTGTCAGCTTTCAGCCAAACTCTCGTTAATCGTCGAAAGCTGATCACCGATCGCTAACCGCTGAAAGCTACGCCATGCCCCACTCTGCACTCATCTTCGGCTGCGGCTACCTTGGTGGAATAGTCGGCAAGCTCTGGGCGGACGAACGCCGCACAATATTCGGCGTTACCCGTACGAGCGAACTGCGCTCTTGCACTAGAGCGATCGCTACTGCTAACACCCATCGTCGCAGACGTTACTGCCGCCGAAACGCTCGGCAACTTACCCACGGTCGACACGGTGCTGTTCGCCGTGGGCTACGACCGCAACTCGGCTAAACCGATTGAAGAGGTCTACGTCGACGGCATACGAAACGTCCTCGCAACCTTGCCCGCCGACATCGGTCGATTCATTTACATCAGCACGACCGGCGTCTACGGCGACGCTGGCGGCGAGTGGGTCGACGAAACCACTCCGCCGGCCCCTACTAGGGCTGGTGGCAAGGCTTCGTTGGAGGCCGAAGAGCTCATCCGAGCGAGCCACTTTGCCGACCGCGCGGTAATTCTCCGCCTCGCCGGCATCTATGGCCCCGGCCGATTGCCCTACCTCAAGCAACTTAAGGAAGCGGAGCCAATCGAGGCATCGCAAACGGGCTATTTGAACCTCATTCATGTTCAAGACGCCGCACGAATTGTCCAACTCCTAAGCGACCCCGCACGAAAAGTCGAAGGACCAACGACCTACTGCGTGAGCGACGGTCACCCCGTCGTGCGTGGCGAGTACTACCGCGAGGTCGCTCGACGGCTGGGCGCACCGGAGCCCACCTTTACCCATCCGCCCGCCGGCAGCCCGCGCGCGCACGCGCAGCGGCCGACAAGCGGGTAACCAGCACCAAGATCGGGGCCGACCTCGACCTTGAGTGGCTCTATCCGACCTATCGTGAGGGATTGAGCTCTATTATCGAATCATCTTCGGCGAACGGAGCAGCGGGTGGCTGTTGAGATCCAGTTGCATTAACGGTTCGCACGTTGCTCATTCGCCCCTAGAGTTCTATTATCAAAGGCCCGCCGTCCTTCGATTCGTTCATCCATCAGCGTCGTGAAATGCTTCAACGTAACCCCATTTTCCCGCATGTTATCGAGCTCAATCAGCAAGCCCGTCGGCGGATTACCTGCAGTGTCTATTTGATCTACGACGACCAGAACAACTGGGCACTGGTAGACATTGGGTACGAAGACGCGGTGGATGAGGTGTTGGAGCTCATTCGGCAGCTTGATTTCCCGTTTAACAAGTGCGTGACGCTCATTGCTTCGCACGCCGATGTCGATCACATTCAGGGGCTGGCCAAGGCCAAGCAAGTCCTGAAGACGTCCATCTCCTGCCACCCGTCGGCGGCCGTGCATCTGGAGGCGGGCGATCGCATCGCCACGTTTGCCGCTATCGAAGCCCAAGGCATTGATCTCGATATGCCCAAGGTAGAGGTGGAGCACCGCATCGACGAGGGTGCCACCATCCAAGTGGGCGACCTGGAACTCGCAACGTGGCACACGCCGGGTCATACCGACGGGCAGCTCTCGTTCCGTTTGGGTAATTTACTGCTTTCGGGCGATAACATTTTTCGCGACGGGTCGGTCGGAGCGATCGACGCGCACCACGGCAGCAATATCCCCGACTTTATCGGCTCCCTGCAGCGTATTCAGCAGAGCGATGTCGAGTGGCTGCTTCCCAGCCATGGCCCCGTGTTCCGCAAGGACAATGCGATGATCCAGCGGACCATCGACCGCCTGGAGACCTATCTTCACATGGCCGACTTCGGCACCTGCGCCATCGATTGGCCACTGATGGACGATTGGGAGAAAGAGCTGCTGGAAGGCAAAACGCCAGAATAGTCGCCTCTTTGGTGTGGCTCCGTAGTTTTTTGGTTGGAACTGCCGCGCTGCTGCAGTAGGATGGTCGCTTCGTCGGCGGTGGTGGATGCCGCCATCCCTTTTCTCAGGAGTCGGTACTATGATCCGATCGAATTCCGCGCTGCTCACGAAAATTGCTGCCACCTTGCTGCTCGCTACCAATGTCGGCATCGCGCAAGAGCAAGAGGAGGAACGCAGGGCGCCCAAAAAGGTTCATTGGTATCGTACCAACGGCGAGTTGACCGAACTACCGCAGTCGCCCGAGCAGTGGATCAATTGTCCACCGTTGTCGCTCGACAAGCTCGACGGCAAGGGGATCGTATTGTTCTATTTCGAGGAACAATGCCCCTCGTGCGAGAAGAGTTGGCCCGAACGATTGGCGGCCGCCGAGCGGCATCGCGACGAGCCCGTGATCTTCGTTGCCGTAAATTCGGGCAATACCCCGCAGCAAATTGCCGGCTATCTGAAACGCAACCACATCAACTGGCCGGTGATCGTCGATCCCGATCGCTCGTTCGAGAAGGCGACGCTCGGCCAAGAAATTAGCCTCAACCGCATTTACGCGGCTTGCGTCAAGACGGCCAAGGGCGAGTGGCACGGCGCCAGCACCGAGGAATTGGATGCCGTCGCATCGGCCGCCGCCGAGGGTGGTAAGTGGCGCGTCGACCCAGCCACGATTCCCGACGAACTCCGCACGGCATGGGCCTACACCGAGATTGGTAACTACCCGGCTGCGTCGCCCATCATCATGCGTGCGGGCCGCCAGGGTGACGCTACTACCAAAGCGGCGGCCAAGACACTGTACGACGCCGTAAAGTTGGCAATGGACGAGCAACTGGCCGAGATCCAACAGCAACTAGCCGCCGGTGAACACTGGCCAGCCTACAAGGCGCTCACGCAATACCTTGAAGTCTTTGACGGCTACCCCATGCACCCGGCCGTCGCCGAGAAGCACAAAGAGGTCGGCCAGATGGACGCCGTGAAGAACGAGCAAGCGGCCGCCAAGAAAGTGGCCGCTGCCATCCGCGCCTGGGTCAAAGAACACCCCGGCAGCCATTAAACGGGCGGTCGGCATGCTAGAAAAGATCATCGCCAATTACCCCGACACCGAAGCAGCGATCGCGGCACAGGAATTGATGGACAAGGTAACGGAGAGTCAGGGTGGAGAAGCGGCTTGAGGTAAGGCGTCCTGGCGCACACTGATCCATGCAGCGAAATGTCAAAATAGGATGCACCGCCATCCTCTTGGGGGGCCTGTTACTATTCATTGGCTTAGTGGTGTGGCCCGTACTTTGGCTCTTCGCCCTTGGGAATCGCCACACCGCGGTCCGCGAGGCTGCGCGATTCCGAATACCAGATACGCCCTTCGAACTCGCGCACTCACGCATCGGCATTCACCCAATGATGGCCGAGTACGAACGTGATATTACCTATATCAATAATGGCGACATTGGAAAGACCACACCGCTTTTGATCGACACTTGCGGTGGCTACCCTATCAATCTTTATCTGATTCAATGCGGTAGACGAACCTTCTTACGCCTGGATGATGCAGTTTCCGAACATTTGCTCGACCTCGATCAGCAGGTGACCTACGTCGTTACCCGCTCTGCAGGCCTGCCATACGTCGGCGAACTAGTAGATGACCAAATGTCGATGGGGTGGTCGATGACAAATGATGATCCATCAACACTTAAGGTTACGATCGGTGGCAAGGTAGCACTCCGGATGGTCGAGCTAACGAAGGGTACCGAGAAAGTGTACATCGGTTGCCTTACAGGTGGCCTGGATCATCTTCGCTTTGCGCCCGCCGACGAATTACCGGAACGACCTATCAATTATCTCCACCGATAGGCGCGCCGCCACTGGGTGATATACCGTAGGTGCGCATCTGTGTTGGTCCGTGGCTCATCTGTCTCCCCGAGCCCGCGGCTAGCGCCGGCGGTTCACTCACGAGCGGCGGTTCCAATTGTAACGGTTGCTCCGGTTTTTCTCTCAACTCCGGTTGCACCGATAGCCGATCTTTATGGCACCGGACGCTAGGATGCCCTCGACATGCACCCAAGCGGCTGGCGACTTACCCGCACTGCCATCGCATATCCTGGGGGAAACCATGCATCGCCGCTTTGCTATCATCGCCGTTTCGGCGGCGATGCTGCTAGCTGGCCTGGCGGCCGACTCGGCCAACGCGCAGCAAGCTTACGGGCGGGCTTGGGGCAATACCTATTCGACCCAAGACTGGAACCGTTTCTACCACTATCCGTACGTTTACTATCCTCAGAATTTCTGGGGTAGCGAGTACTACCGCAGTGCCGACAGCCTGTACTACCGCTATCCGCCCGAAATGCGGATTCCGGTCTACAACAAGCGGTGGCACAATTACTATCCAAGCCCACGGAAGTACCACTCCGGACACCACTTCATTCTCGACGTCTTTTGATTGGCCGTTCGTTGCATCACTGCAACGAACGCGGCGACGGTATCAATTCGGGGGGACTGACACCGAACCGCCGACAACAAGCGACTTAGCGAATGAGGGACCGTGATAACCGCGGCACCTGCCTTGGGGCGGGTGTCGCGGTTTCGCTTTTTGGGGTGCAGGAATCAGACGCATTGAAGCATTCTCGGTGGGGCGAGTGGCTATAATCGAATGCTGATGTCCGACCGATACTTTAGTGCGAGCTGCCGTGAGCGAGAATTCGCCAATCGATGCCTTGAAGCAATTTCGCCAGCAGCAGGCGAGTCGTTATGCCGGTGGCGGGAGCGATGCGCTCGTAGGGATCAGTCCGGCAATGGCCTGCGCGCGAGCAGCAGGTAGATGCCGCAGTAGCTAGCGCCGCGAACGTACTGATTGCGGGCCACGACCCTGAATCGCTTGCCGAAATCGCCGAGGCGATCCATTATCGTCGCTATTCCTCCGGTGAAGCGGCGTTGTGGCGCGTCCACCTCGATGCGGCACTCCCGAGTGAGCTCGCCCGAGCGCTGGGCGGTTTGCTGCGTGATTCGAGCCCGGCGACGCTGCTCGTTGAATCCATCGATCAAATGCCCGCCGATCAGCAGGTCGAAATCCTCACGGCCATGGCATCGGCCGATTGGCAGGCCCAGGTCCTGGCGACGCGTCCTATTGCCCGCGAACCGGCTAGGGTCGGTATGTCCGACGAACTCGCCGCCGCACTGTCGACGATCGTTATCGAGGTGCCACCGCTGGCCGATCGCCCCGAGGACATTCTGCCGCTTGCCGAGTGGCACATCGAGCGGCTCA
Organism: Lacipirellulaceae bacterium; assembly: GCA_963753855.1. Classification (GTDB taxonomy): domain Bacteria; phylum Planctomycetota; class Planctomycetia; order Pirellulales; family Lacipirellulaceae; genus Aeoliella. The sequence goes on from CAVWDV010000002.1 coordinate 587,242, forward strand.
ATCGCGATGCGGCCGATGCCGTTACCGGGCTCGCGGACGATGCGCTCGACGTCCTGATGATCCACACATGGCCCGGTGAAGGACAGGAACTCGCCCAGGTGGTCGCCTCGGCACATCAACGGGCGCAGGGTCGGCGAAATTTCCGCCCGCGACTTGCCCAAGGTTTTGCATCACGCGGTGGATCATGTCGCACTGGCAACTGATCGCCCCGAGCCGATCGACCTCGACGACTATTTGAGCCGTGTCGAGACGCGGCTCGTGGAGCGGGCATTGGAACTAGCCCGCGGCAACAAGGCCGAAGCGGCTCGGCTATTGGGCGTATCGCGGCCGCGACTGTATCGCAAGCTCGAACAACTGGGCGAACCGGCGGGCGGCATGTCCCCTGGTCGGCCAACACCAAAGCACGACGCCGAACCGGCGGTGCAGGCCGACTCGGAGTCTCCGCCACCGGCTGACGACAGCATTGAATTCTTGCCCGTGGAAGGCGACGACTAGATGGTCGAACCCCTACTACCAAGTCGCAATTCGCTGCAATTTCCCTGGCCGCGGGATGACGATGTCGCTGGACTCGCTGTGCGGCTTGCGGCGCACGATCCCGTATGGATCGCCAGCATCCGACAGCAGGTGCTCCAGTGGCGAGCTTCGCGGGCGATGAAGTTGCCCATCGTTAAATGCGACGCGGGCCGCCAATTTTCCGACTCGTCCATCGAAGTAATGGAAGCCGACGAAAAGCACCTGCTCGACACGGCCGACTGGCTGAAATCGCTGCGGCCCCGGCGATGGCCGATCGTCCTGCTGCTTTGCCGCACCGAGGGGTTACCCTTTGACCAACGCGCGGCGATGGCAACCCTGCTGGCCGAGGCCGGGGCAAACTGCGTGCTGACAACTCCGCGGGACGCCTACCGGTTGCTAAAGGTGTTCGACCATTGCTGCCGCCGATTGGCTGCCTTGGAGCGGGACCCGCTCGACGAATTGCCGCTCCCCTGCTGGGGCCCCGCTTGGCAATCGCCCGGACGGCGCATAGGGTTGTGTAGCTAACCCTACCCTTTGCCGGCCGCGGCCACCCCCAAGCCGCGCGTTCCTTTGCCCCTCAACCGTGGAGTTTCGCTATGGCGGACAGCGCCATCCAAAAATCGGACGTCGAAAAGGCACTTGCCGAGTTCAACGATCCAGAAACGGGCCGCAGTGTCGTTCCGATGGAGCAAGTTCGCCCAGATCGAAATCGTTGACGGGGGCGTGAGAATCAAGCTTGCCCTCACGTCTTGGACCGGGCCGATTAAGGCAGCTGTCCGAGCCGATTGCATCGAACATCTGCGTGGTCGCCTCGCGAGTGCTACCTCGATCGACGTCGATATTGTCGACCACGATCGCCCGGCGGAGCAGATCGGCCAAATCGGCTTGGCCGCCAAGAGCGTGATCGCCGTCGGCTCGGGCAAAGGGGGCGTGGGCAAGAGCACCATCGCCGCCTCGGTGGCCCTACGCGTTACGGAAGAGCCGGCGCCAAAGTGGGCCTGATGGACGCCGACGTCTACGGGCCCAGCATTCCGCACCTGCTGGGCGTCAACGAAAGGCCGCAAGTCATCGAGAAACGGCTCCAGCCGATCGCTGCAAGGACGGCATGAAGATCATGTCCATGGGCTTTCTGGTTGCCGCCAGGCGAGGCCGTCGTGTGGCGCGGGCCCGATGCTGCACGGCGCGATCACGCAGATTCTTGCGCGACACCGAATGGGGCGAGCTCGACTACCTGATCATCGACATGCCGCCGGGCACCGGCGACATCGCCCTGACGCTTGTCGCAGCTGTTGCCACTGACCGGCGCCGTGGTCGTTTGCACGCCGCAGGATGTGGCACTGCTGGACGCCGTGAAGGCCATCGCCATGTTCCGCAAGGTAAACATTCCCGTGCTTGGGGTGGTCGAGAACATGAGCTACTTCCTCTGCCCCGAAATGGTAAGCGGTACGATATTTTCGGCTCGGGCGGCGCACGCGACAAAGCCGTAGAACTTGGCGTGCCATTCCTGGGCGAAGTGCCCATCAATATTGCAATTCGCGAGCGGGGCGATGCCGGCGAGACGGAAACAAACCTCCGCGACGCAGAGACCAGCCGCTACTTCCAAACCATTGCCGCACAAATGGTGCACCAACTGGTCAAGCAAAGGGGCGAAGAGCCCGCCATGTCGGCGCTGCCGGTGCTTTAGAGTTGCCGGTAACCGGGCGCCTGCGTGGATCGGAGGGCCGGACCTAATCGCCCACTCGGCGAGTTACCGCAAGCCTGTTGGCGGGAGAGAAGCAAAAAGCCGCTCGGCCCGGGCAACTGCTGCCCGAGCCGTCGGCTTTTTTTCTCGTCACTGCTTGGAGCGCCTGCATAATGAGGCAAGGCACGACGCATTATTTGCGCTTGGTAGTCTTGCGCTCGCACTTCTTACTTGCGCTTGACTTTGCGTTTGACTTTACGCTTGGCCTTCTTGACGGCCTTCTTCTTCTTAGCAGCCTTCTTCTTCTTGGCTACCTTCTTCTTGACCTTGCGCTTGGCCTTCTTGACGGCCTTCTTCTTCTTGGCAGCCTTCTTCTTCTTGGCTACCTTCTTCTTGATCTTGCGTTTAGCCTTCTTGACCTTTCGCTTGACCTTTCTCTTGGCGACCTTCTTTGTCGCCGCCTTCTTCTTGGCGGTCTTTTTCTTCGCCGTACGCTTCTTCTTGGCCACAATCAATCCTCCATTAATGGGAACCAGTGCGTCGGGCAGAACCAGCTGCAACTTGCTAGTCGCGTTCCGCCCAAAACGGCACCGTCTTAATAGTTGGCCGTCCTTCCACGACGGCCATTGGCAGTTGCGATACACCCAATTTTAACAACGATCCAAAGATCGCACCGCGAGCGCACGCTAGCTACCATTACTCCTTAGTCGGTAGTTGTACGTAAACTTTCTTTTTATGCAACACGTTTTGCACAAAAAAATCCACCATCACGCCCGGCGCGCGACATCTTCAGTACGGTTTGCGGCGCTTAGAGAGTGATCAACGACGTCTTGGCGGGCATTGTTTACGACCCTGCGTCGCGGCGCCTTGCCTTGCGCACGTTGTTAGTAAACCGAAAGCGTCGAGCCGTCACTCAACACCACAACAGGTTGCGCACGGCCCCGCTCGCACCCTAGGATGCGCCACTTTTGCGGAGTGGCCAGTTCGACGGAAATGTGGTTTTTCATCGAGAAATATCGCGGTTCGCAATCACTGCCCGGACTCTTCCATGCATCCACAGCGGTTTGCCAAGCCGTGCGGCGAAAACGACGACGGATATGTATCGGATCCATGCCGTACCACTCTTTTTGAGTAGCCACCAGCGTGCAATCGCTCTCCATGGCGAGCGCACGAAGTCGACTATTGACGTCGCGCACAAGTTGACACGCGTCGTCGAAAGATAGTTGCGACGGTGGAAAAAAAATTGTGCGAAAAATTTTGAAACGAAGGCTCGAAGTACGCAAAATGGAATCCATCGGTAGTTCCGCAATCACGATTTGCGCGTTGCACGCGCACAATCGATCAACGCATTCGCCCACCCAATGCGCCAACTGACTGGGACTCACGCCGTACAACAAGTCGTTACCAACGTCCGTCAACATTGCGAAGGTGGGTAAACTTGGCGAACGTTGCACGTCGCCCCAAAGCTCGCATTGAGTGATGCCCGGTAGCGCCCGACCGGGGATGCTCGACCATCGGCCGTATGAACGTCCAAAACCGTGTGCGACGTAAAATTCAAGGGGGCCGTCAAGCTTTGCTAGCGCGTGCTGAACTACAACACGGAGGCCCAGTCGTAGGTTACTTGCGCCCAACAGTACCACCCGAGCGGTGGGTGTTGGCGGCACTTCTGCATGGCTCGTCACGTGGCTAACTACCTCCAGCCAAGGCCGGAGTCTCGGCCTGTGTAGGCTTGCAGCGTGCGGTAGTTGTTGTAGGCCAAGAAGCCAAACAAGATCGGCAGCCACAGCTCGCGTTGGACCACCAATGCCCAAAAGGCAACGGCGACGGCAACGCCAATCGACACCTGCAGCGAACGCACGATTCCAACGTGCGGATTGGGCCCCAGCGACATCACTTCGCGGGCCACTTGTCCGCCGTCCAATGGATAGACAGGCAACAGATTCATCAGTCCCCAGAAGATGTTCACCCACAACAGCATGCGAACAACGTCGTTGACCGCCGGCGACGCGTAGCGACCAAATAGCAAGTCGCCAAAGACGAGCCCCATGCCGGTGAGTTGCCCCTGTTTCAGCAAATCGTTCGTAGCGGGCGGATAGGAAGCCCACTTGGGGATGAACTGCATGTAGCCGCTGGTGAAAGCCACGAGCAGTGCTGTGGCCGCCGCAAGCAGAAAGCCTGCCGCGGGTCCAGCCAGCGAGATGAGAATCTGGCTTCGTGGCGACCGGTCGCAGTCGCCGCATATTGCTAAGCCACCAAATCCGTGCAGCACGATGCGCGGCCAACCACCATACTTTCGCTGCAAAAAGGCGTGCCCCAGTTCGTGCACGACAATCGAAACAAATACCACGCCCACCGTCAGCAGTGCCCCCTTTGGCTCGCCATCAAACGAGTTGAGGCCAATCACCAGGGCAATCACCCAAAACAACGGATGCACGCGGATCGGAAACCCGGCGACTTGAAAGTGGAGGTCGGCCTGAGTTGGGGGTGGTTCAGCGAGCATGAGCAATAGTTGCGAGCATCGACTAGCGGCCTGGTGCGCAGGCGATTCGCCTCCGCACGACCGCCCGGCAGGGCACTACGCCGCAGCGGCGCGGTGCTTGGTGAGTTCTTCCACAATATACTCGGCGGCCCGCTGCGATGCGCCGCCGTGGGCCACTTTCTCGCGAAGTTCGCGCATTTGCGTCACCAGCTTGCTCCGCACCGCGTCGTTGGTTAGCCATTCCACAACGTGCCGTGCCACATCGGTAGTGCGGTCGCCACTTGTCAAATACTCTGGCATCAACACGTGGGCATCGGCGGGGCTTGCCGGGTCGTAGACGGCAGGCGATGCGGGAAACAGGTCGTCCGCCGTGAGCAGGTTGACCAACGTGATGTACCGCACCCTGCGATATCGCCGCTGCAAAGCGTCGGCCAACTTCGAAATGCGATACAAGATGACCGTTGGCTTGGCATGGTACAGGAGTTCGAGCGAAACCGATCCCGATACGGCCATTGTCGCCGTCGACGCCTCGATGAGCTCTGGTGTGCGGCCGACGTGCACTTCCACTGGCATTGACGACTTGGCGACTAGCTGACGTGCCAGCGTTGCCTGACTCGCCTTGAACGACGCGACGGCAAAACGCACGTTCGGTACTTGCTCCCGCACCTGGCGGGCCGCCCTTAGCAGTTCGGCCAGGTTACTCTTCACCTCTTGCGTCCGCGAACCGGGAAGAATAGCGACCAGCGGGCCGGGCTGTGATGTTTGTTCGTCGACAAACGCTGCGTCAAGCTGGCGCGATTGCAACTCGTCAAAGTAGGGATGACCAACGTACGTGGCGTTGACGCCCCGCTCGCGCAACCAGTCTTCTTCAAAGGGCAACTTGCATAGGGCGTGGTCGACCGTTTCGCGCATCTTCTTAATCCGCCAGCCCGCCCAGGCCCAAAGTTGCGGCGTGCCATAGTAGAACACGGGAATACCCCGCTCTTTCGCCTTGCGAGCGATGTGCCAATTAAAGCCAGGGTAGTCGATCAGCACGACCGCGTCGGGGCGATCTCGCGCGAAATACTCGTCCGCCTCGCGGCGATAGCGGAAGAACTCGGGTAAATGCAACAGCGCCCGGCCGAACCACATGATGGCCAATTGCGTGAGGTCGCGATGCATCTCGAACCCGGCTGCCGCCATCCTGGGGCCGCCAAATCCAACGCACTGCACCTCCGGCTCACGAGCGCGGATCGCCCTAATGAGATTTGCGCCATGCAAATCGCCACTCGGTTCGCCGACAGAAAAGAAGATTTTCATGTGCGTAAAGTGTCGAAGCAGCAATATTTGGTGGCGGGCCGATCGAGCGTCTTGCCCAACTTGCTCGACTGGGAATCGCGCAGAAGTCAACAGCGATAGCAACTCGCGTCCGCGGAGTATCCCAGAATCGCCACGGCGGGCAAACCGCAGTTTCGCCCGTCAATCTGCGGCCTTTAGCTGCAAGTGCGATTCGCCATGGCGCGGCTCGGCGATGCGAAACGTTTGCCAAAACGCCAGCACTAGCAGAACAAACCCGGCCGCAAACACGGGCAGGTACCCCATCCACTTCGCCACGAGCCCAACCAGCGGGGCTCCCAGCACCACCGGCACCGCAAGGCACAAACCCAGGGCGCTGACGTATTTCGGGTGGTCGTGTCGCGGAGCGATCTCCAGCGCGTAGTTGGCCAGTAGACGAATCGTGACGGGCGTGAACCCAATCGCCACGAACATCACCCAGGAGTGATCGACCCGTAGCACGCTGGGCCCCACCAACCCGATCACGGCAATAAGCGGCGCGAGCGCCACGCCAGCCATCGCCAAGTGCAATGCCGCTCGATTGCCGCACCGATCGGCTAGCGGCCCCACCACAAGACTCAGCGCGGCAGTGCCCGCATTTTGCACGCACACCCACAAGGTCACTTGTCGCAGGTCGAAGTCACTCCCTTCACGGACAACCGCCACGTAGTGGGGAAACAACATGAACGTCACGCTGAACAACACTGCCAGGATGGCCAGCGCTCGGCGCTAATATCGCGCACAATAACCTGCCACGAGTGATGAAAGTACTCCCACAACGGCGAACGAACCTGGCGGAAATCGTCGGGCTCCTCACTAATGCCCAGCGCAATGATTCCGCCAATGGCAAAGGCAATTGCCGAGCAGGCGAAGATCGCGGCGAAGCCCGAATCGGGATTCTCTAACCATGCCGGCATCCACCACCACGCCGCGCCGATGGCCAGCGGCGTTCCCACTACGATGCTCGCAGTAAACAGGCGCCCGCGCCGCGTCTTGCGTACAACCTTGCCTTGCAGGGCGTGGGCTGCGAGCTGATTCATGCCCGTTAGCGCAAAAAAACACGCCGTAGAGCACCAAGAATACAACAGGCATCCACCAAAGTGGCCTACCCTCCGCATTGCGCCATGCGCCGCTTTGCCACAATAGCGCGAGCAACGCAAACGGTACGGCCATACCAAGACTGCATCCGGCGAAAAGCCACTTCTTCCGCCTCGCGATTTTGAGCTGCCGGGAGAAGACTACCGGTGGAACACTGAACCCGATGCGGTTAAGCACCATGAGCATCCCCCGCAACACCGGACCGCCACCAATGAAATCCATGAACACCGGCATCACAATGCTCTCGGTCTTGAAGATCCAACCCACACGCAAGCACACCTGATTCAACACCAGGAGGGCGAAGTTGGTTGCCTCCACGCGTTCTTCACGCGGATCCGCCTTCAGTCGCGAGTCGTAGGGCTCGACATCGACCGGCAGTTCGTCGGAATAGCGCATCGGGGCCTGGAGGGCGAAAGGTGGCGGGCAGGTACGGGCGGAGCAACAGGCGTGCGGGGGCAAACGGCAAATTTAGTTATGCCTTGCCCGATTTTTCGAGCCACATTCTCAGGTAACTGCGGGACTCGGGCTCTTGGAGTCCTAGTTCATGGGCCAGATCCACGACCGCTTGGCGGGCAGCAGCCGCGTGTGCCTCGTCGGCAAGGACTTCCACCTCGGCGAACTGGCCCACGTCCTTTACGGTGTCGATATCGACTTCCATGGTAAACGGCGGACGCGCAAGCTGATAACGATGGCGAATCTTGCCCACCGAGGCGACCTCGCAAAAACCAAGAGTCTCCAGCAATTCGTGCCAAGCCTCGGGCTCTGTGAGCGGGAGTTCCACTTCGCACCGCGTCTTAACCGTGGCGTCCAGCTTGGGGCCTTTGTAGGTTACCACCGCATGGCCCGCCGTCCGCCGGATCCGCAGCGCCTCGCCCGTCGTGCGGAAATCGCGGGCCGGATGGTTGTAGTAAGTATCTTGCTGCTCGGTGGTACCGAGGGACTTTGGCGAAAGCGCCTGCAGTCGCTCAATCAGCCCTGCGGCGTCGGCAATGGCAAACTTCTGTTCAATTTCGAGCTGCATGCAAACTCCCTATCCGCCTACACAGTCAGGCAACGGCGTGATTCGTTCTTTACAAGTGCCGAGATCACGATCGGACGAACTTCCCTGCGGTGCGGGTCGGCCACGACAGGCAGGGTCTCAACCGCCCAAGTACTTCGGCTCGTCGATCGACATGCCTGCCTCCACGCACCGCGCAGACTTCATCCGCATCGACGGCCCACGCGGGATCGATTTCCACCTCCACCCCGTCGGCTACCTCGACGCCCGCTGTTTCGAGCCACGCACGGTGCTGAGCGACCATGAATCGCTGGACGTACTCGGGCGTATCCTTCTCAGCACAGGGAGCGTTCTTGAGCGGAGCGAAGCACTCCTCTTCGGTGTACTCCACCACGGTCGGTCGCGCAGCCTCTGGTAGCAGGTCGAAAATAAACCGTTCAAACTTCCGCGCGTTGGGTTCAGTTGGCTCGACCAATTGGCCCTTAGCGTCCAGATGCGGCACTTTCTTGTGAGCTACGTGAAACGGCAAGGCGTCCTTGTAGCTGAGCATCCGCTCCAGGAAGGTGACGCTGAACACATGGAGCGCGATGCTGCCAGCCCAGAACTTGAGCGAACCATCTTCGTTGCGCTGCTCGCCCACGTCGTCGGGGAAATCGCTGTACTCAATCACGTGCAGCCGATCGCCCAGCATCACGAAGTTGCCAAGCTTCTCTGCGGGCGACTGTTTCGCCACGGCAATCGAAGTCAACTCCGAATCTGCCAGCAGGTGATAACCAATCAGCTCCGCATCACCGATAGGGACAATAGGATTGTCCACCTGCAGGTAGAACAACTGCTCGATGCCACGCTGGTTCATGCGATCGATAGCACCACTGTTTGCCAGTGCCGCCACCGTTCCACCATGACCGTCGGGACTCTGGAACAACGCCCCTTTGTCAGCCAACAGCAGCTTACCACTCGTGTCGTCTACGGCAGGCATCGTACCTTGGCAGAACACGAACATGTCGTCGTGGGGCACGCCGAAGTTCTTGTGTTCCTTAAGAAACGCCACCGTCTCCTCATGCGTCACGGGGCTCGTCATCAAGTAGACCGGCACGCTGATGCCGTATTTCTTCTTGAGTCCAGGGCCTTCTTCAAGTGGATTTCCAGCAGCGTGGCGCCGGATACGGGCCCAATCGGGTACATGCCTTTGGGATGCTCAAAGCCCAGCCGGCTGCCCTGCCCGCCTGCGACGAGCAAAATGCCGACCTTTCCTGCTGCCACCGCCTCGGCCCCCACGCGTTTTGCTTCCGCCGGCGACAAGCCGAGCGACGAGTCGCCCGTACCGCGACGGTCGGCCAATCGCATGGCAGGGGGCGGCTCCGCCCGACGAGCCTCGGCGTCCCAATCGGGTTGGTCGACATCGCCCTTGAAGAGCGAGTCGACCAGCTCGAGGTCGATGGCATCGAGTTGTTGGCGAAACCGTGCCTGCTCGGCGGGGGAAAGCGACTCCCAAAACGCCAGTACGTGGGCTTGGTCAAACGACTGGTAGCGTTCAAGAAGGTCTTTTGGGGCCATGACTTACGCGTAGTGGAGAGGACAATGAAACAGTTCAACGACCCCTAATTATCACACGCTTGGCAAACTCCTGGCTAGTGCGGCAGGTTCGTCCTCCTTTAGGCCACGGCGATCGCTGCGGGACGGCGTGCTCGCAACGGGGCGATTCAACGCGAATTGGGCGGCCTCGCTTACGCAACGCAAGCGAGGCTCGGCGGACAGGTCGCTTGCCATTCATTCGGTCACCCATTTATACTGTGGAACTACCCATTTTAGCGGTCGGTCACCCATCTATCGTGGAGAATCTCTCGTGGCATCTGGCAAGTACCTGTTCACCAGCGAAGCAGTCAGCATGGGCCATCCCGACAAGCTGGCCGATCAGATCTCCGACGGCGTGCTGGACGCCCTGTTTGCGCAGGATCCCACAGCCGCGTCGCCTGCGAGACGATGGTCACCACCGGGATGGTCGTCATCGCCGGCGAAATCACGACCAAGGCGTCTGTCGACATGCAGAAGGTCGTCCGCGACGTGATCCGCGAAGTCGGCTACACCGACTCGTCCATGGGCATCAGCGCCGACCACTGTGCGGTGATGGTCGCGATCGACGAGCAAAGCCCCGACATCGCCAAGGGCGTCGACGACGACGCAGTCAACAGGCAAGGACATCGGCGCCGGCGACCAGGGCCTGATGTTCGGCTACGCCTGCAACGACACTCCCGAACTGATGCCGCTGCCGATCGCCCTGTCGCACCGCATTCTCAATCGACTGACCGAGGCCCGCCAGAACGGCGAAGTCGATTGGCTGCGTCCCGACAGCAAGAGCCAGGTGACGGTCGAGTACGACGGCGACACGCCGGTACGCGATCGACACGGTCGTCGTCTCGACCCAGCATGCCCCGAACGTGTCCAACGAAGAAATCCGCGAATTCATCATCGAAAAGATCGTCAAGCCGGTATTGCCGGCCGAGCTGGGCAGACGGCGACATCACTTACCATATCAATCCCACCGGACGGTTCGTCGTCGGTGGCCCCCACGGCGACTGTGGGCTGACCGGTCGCAAGATCATCGTCGACACCTACGGCGGCTGGGGCCGCCACGGCGGCGGTGCCTTCAGCGGCAAGGATCCCACCAAGGTCGACCGCAGCGCCGCCTACATGGCCCGCTACGTGGCCAAGAACATCGTCGCCGCCGGATTGGCGGACCGCTGCGAAGTGCAGCTCGCCTACGCGATCGGCGTTTCCGAACCGGTGAGCGTCTACGTCGACACCGAGGGAACCGGCCAGAATCGACGACGCGCGCGATCTGCGAATTGGTGAAAGCAACACTTCCCGCTCACCCCGGCGGGAATCATCAAGCACCTCGACCTGCGACGGCCGATCTACCGCAAAACGGCCGCCGGCGGCCACTTCGGTCGCAGCGAGCCGGAGTTCACCTGGGAAAAGACCGATCTCGCCAAGACTTTGGCCGAGGCCGCGGAAGGTGTGGCGGCAACAACCTAAAATCGGCCTTTTTCCGAAAAATTGATTGAAACCGGGGCCGGCAGCGACGACATTGGTGGCTGTGCCGTTGTCGTCTGGGTGTTGCATACTGCGACACTTCGGCCGGCCAAGAGCAAGTGCTGCCCGCTTGATGAATGCTGCCCAGCCACAACTCGCCGCCCCCTCCGCGACGTCGACGCCCTTCGTCTGGCTCCGTCCAGTTGCGCACGTTGCGATAGGCATCCTCGTTTCGTGTGGACTAATAATCGCCATGCGACGCGTCGCCATCGAACAGGCGGAACCGCTTGCCCTGCCGGCCACCGTTGCCACCGCGATCGTTCTGCTGCTGTTGCTGTACTTCATACGCGGAGCTACGGTCGGACAACTACTACTCTGGCTGCCGACTATTGTTCTGGTAACGTGGGGGCTCGCTTGCTCGTATCCCGGCTCTCAAGTCGCCGCCTGGGCCATTTGGGGTGGCGCGATCGCCATCGACCTGCTGGCCGCCCGACGCGCAGCAACCTCCCTGGCCGCGGCCGCAACGCTGCATCCCGTCACCTTGACGGCGGCGAGCACTGCAGCCAATACCGTTACGCCTGACACCGAAGACCTGCCGGTTGGTGATGATGTGCTCGACCCCGGCGAAGAGGGCGAGGTGGTGCTGCAACATGTGGTCCGGGTGAGAGATCGCGACGGCAAAGAGTACATCCACGCAACGCTGCGGGGCGAGTTGGGGGCAGGCGAGCGGCGGACCACGCTGTACGTAGGCTTCTGCCCGCCATTTGCCGCACTGCCGCAGGTGGAAGCGGAGGTGATCGAAGGCCCGCCGGGAATAGCCAAAGTGGTGCAAGCATTTCACAATGGTGCCCAGGTCGAGGTCGACCTCGACGAGGCGTCGCTCGAGCCAGTAACGGTGACGGTGGAAGTCGCCGCCTATCATGTAGAGGGTGCAGAGGCCGGGAGCAAGGGGTAATGGAGTTGATCAGCCAACTCAACCCCTTCGCGTCCCGTCGCCCGCCTCCCTTTCGTTCCTCCGACCCCCAATTACTCCTTTGTTCCGAATCGGACTCGGCGAAGACACGCACCGCACCGCCCCCGGCGGGCCGTTGTTGATTGGTGGGGTCGAGGTGCCACACGATCACCATCTGGTGGGCCACAGCGACGCGGACGTGCTGTTGCACGCCATTACCGATGCGCTGCTTGGTGCAGTTGGCCTGCCCGACATTGGCGAGCTATTTCCCAATTCGAGCGAGGAGAACCGGGATCGCAACTCGGCCGATTTTCTCCGCCTGGCGAACGAAAAAGTCGTAGCGGCCGGATATCGATTGGCCAATCTCGACTGCGTGGTCAGCGCCCAGGCTCCCAAGCTGAGCCCCTATAAGGATGCGATCCGCCACCAGATTGCGGGTATTTTGGCCGTCAACCCACTCGATATTGGCCTTAAGGCGAAAACGGGCGAGGGCGTCGGCCCGGTTGGTCGCGGCGAAGCAATCGAAGCACGCCGTGGTGCTCCTGGGAAAATCTTAAGGTCCGAAACCGTTAGCGCCCCGAGTGTTGGCTCTCGCTGCTCCGGGGGGCGACACGTCGGCCGATTGGCTGATTCGCCCTTTCCTCAAACCACCCTCAGGCCTTAACCTACGGGAAGTAATCATTCAGCCACGGCCCACAACGGGCCCATTTGCCCCTTAACTGCCTGACCATCCATGAGTACCGCGACCGAAACCATGACTGCCGCTGCTAGCACCGCCCCCCACCCCACCCTGCATGTCTACGATACGCTGACCAAAAAGAAGACCCCCTTCGAGACGGTAGTACCGGGAAGAGTTGGCATTTATTTGTGCGGGCCAACCGTCTACGCCGAGGCTCACATTGGCCATATGGTGGGACCGGTTATCTTCGATTGCATCAAGCGGTACTTGGTGTACAACGATTACGATGTCAACTGGGTGGTGAACATCACAGACGTCGACGACAAGCTGATCCACAAGGCCAACGAGCGCGGCATCACCATGCTCGAAGTGGCTGAGGAAAACATCGCCGATTACAACCGCAATCTCGCAGCGCTTGGCGTCGACCAGATCGACGAATTCCCCCGCGCCACCGAATGCATGGACGAGATCATGGCGTTCATCGATTCGCTGGTGGAGCAGGGTTACGCCTACGCCTCGCATGGCGACGTTTACTTCGATGTCGGCAAAGACCGTGCGTACGGCAAGCTCTCGAACCGGTCGGTAGAAGCAACGCAGGGCGAGGGCGGTGGCACCGCCGAGCGGAAGAAAAACGCTGCCGACTTCGCGCTTTGGAAGTCGGCCAAGCCGGGCGAACCGAGTTGGGACAGCCCCTGGGGGAAAGGCCGGCCAGGGTGGCACATCGAGTGCTCGGCCATGAGCAAGAAAATACTCGGCGAAACGTTCGACATCCACGGTGGTGGCCTCGACCTAGTGTTCCCACACCACGAAAACGAAATCGCCCAAAGCGAGTGCTGCCATGGCAAGCCGATGGTCAAGTACTGGGCACACAATGGCTTACTGCGTAAAGACTCGGCCGCCGGCAAAATCGGCGGCAAGAGCGATCGCAGCGATCCGGAAGCGACAGTGCCCGGCGAAGCAGGCGGCAAGATGAGCCGTAGTGCCGGCGCTGGCGGCTTGCAGGAACTCATCGGACGGCAAGGGGGCGAGCGGATTCGCTTCTTCTTGTTGCGGACGCACTACCGGAGCACTGTGCTATTCAGCGAACCGGCAATCGAGGAAGCGGCCGTGGGTCTCGAAACGTTCTACCGTTTGTTCAAGCGGTACAAGCGGATCACATCAACCGACTTCTATGCCCTCACCGCGCCGACCAGGCGCGGCGCACCGGCCATCGACCAGGGAGGCGACGCAGCGCTCTCCGCGGCATCCGCCCACAAGCAGAAGTTCCTCGCCGCGATGGACGACGACTTCAACACCGGCGGAGGGATTGGTGAACTGTTTGAGCTGGCAAAACTCACCAACAAGTACTGCGACGATGCCAACCTCGAAGGGGAGGGACGCGGCGATGCGGCGAGCATCGCAACGCTCGGCCTATTGATGGAAACGATTAAGGAACTTGCCCAGGTTCTCGGGCTGTTCCTCCAGCCGCCAGCGGAAGCTGGCGGTTCCGACGAGCTGCTAAGCCAGGTCATGCAACTGGTAATCGACCTCCGCGCCGAGGCCCGCGCGAACAAGAACTTTGCCACCGCCGACGCAGTCCGCGATGGGCTCGTGCCCACTGGCATCGTGCTGGAAGATCGGGCCGTCGGCACCGAATGGTCGGGCGGCAACGAGGGGTCGCTCGATGGCGTGATGCAAATGCTCATCGAATTGCGACAGACTTCGCGTGCGAACAAGGATTTCGCTACCGGAGACGCCATCCGGGACCGACTGGCGGAGTTAGGGGTCACGCTGGAAGATCGCGCCGGTGGGACGGAGTGGACGCGCGGATAGATGAAAATCCTTGGCATCGACCCCGGCCTCAACACCACCGGTTACGGAGTCATTGAAACTTCCGACAAGCGGGTGCGCGTGGTCGAAGCCGGCGTGGTGCGCAGGTGGAAGTTCTGCCAATCGCACGCTGGCCGAACGCGTGGCGGAGGTGTATCGCGGCGTGTCGGAAGTCATCGAGTCGCACTCTCCCTCTGTCATGGCAATCGAAGAGTTGTACTCTCACTACGATCGGCCGAAGACCGCCATCTTGATGGGCCACGCTCGAGGCGCAATCATCCTTGCTGGGGAGCTTGGTGGGCTGGCGGTCAAGCATTACGCTGCCACACAGATTAAAAAGACCCTCACCGGCAACGGCCGTGCGCCCAAGACGCAAATGCAGCAAGCCATCGCGCACGAACTGGGCCTCCCCACCCCGCCCGAACCCGCCGACGTGGCCGACGCCCTGGCGATTGCGATGACGCATTGGTATTTGAGCCGTCTGCCGGTGATGGGTGGTTCGTGACGCGATTGGTCCCCTCGCGGATCGCGTGGCGGTCAGGCTACGATGGTGAGTTTGCATCGACAACAGACCACGGACGATTGCCCATAGACCATGATCACGAAAATCACTGGACGATTGGTTGCCCTTGCTGGCGACACTTTGACGCTTGCCGTGGGTGCCTATGAGTACGAAGTACTGATACCCGAGTTCACGCGGCGGCAGTTGCAGGACTCGATCAACAAGGAGACCTCGCTACACACCATCGAGTACTTCGAGGGGGATCCCACGCGCGGTCGGCTCACCCCGCGAATGGTCGGCTTTACCAGTGGCATTGAACGCGAGTTCTTCGAACTGTTCTGTCAGGTCGACGGGGTTGGCGTGAAGAAGGCGCTGCGGGCGATGGTGCGGCCGGTGCAGGAAGTCGCCATGCTGATCGAAGACCAGGACGCCAAGGGCTTGGCGGCGACTTCCCGGTATCGGCCCGGCGACCGCCGAACGGGTAATTGCCAAATTGCGGCGAAAAGTACCCAAGTTTGCCCTCTTGATTGGCCGCGACACGCCGGATTTAGAACCTCGCGAACGCGATTTGGCGAGCGAAGCGTTTGAGACGCTGCGTGCTTTGGGGCACAGCGAAGCCGACGCCCGGCGATTGCTGGACGACGCGATCGGTCGGAAGAAGAAATACAAAAACGTCGAAGAGCTACTGCACGCGGTTTATGAAAACCGCGACATGTAGCCAGTTATGCCGCGTGCCGTCGCAGCGGCTCTGCGTGCCCACACTTTTGGTAGGATCGGGTGGTTTTCCGACGGCCAACGTTGCGGATGTCTGATAGGATGGGATCGTCCATGTTGGAGCCAGGTGTTCCTACGCGACCGACCGCTAAGGTGGGGCGAGGGTTTCCTTAGTTGCCCCACTGCGGCGCACAATGCGACGGCGTGCAAATCAAGGCGTCGTGCCCTGCAAACGTGAACGGTGGGCAGAATGGAATCGCTGCGTAGGATGAAGGTATGGAAATGGGGTTGGCAAATCGGGCGGCCTACAGCCGTCGCGTACTTACTTGTCGTACTGATCATGACCTTCATCGAAACCTGGCTCGTCTACCCGGTCCCCCCGCGCACCGACGGCGACTGGAATCCAGCCGGGTTCCACCATGAAGACGTGTGGTTCACGTCGGCCGACGGTACGCGGCTGCATGGCTGGTTATTCGAGCATCCCGAACCGCAACATGTGGTGCTCTATTGCCACGGCAATGGAGAGCACGTGGCGTACAACGCCGATCTCATGAATCACTTGCGGCATGTGCTCGACGCCACCGTGCTGGTGTTTGACTATCGCGGGTACGGCAAGAGCGAGGGGCGGCCGCACGAAGCGGGTGTGGTGGCCGACGGCAAAGCGGCACACCGGTGGTTAGCCGAACGATCCGGTATTGCGAGCGAACAAATAGTGTTAATGGGCCGCTCGCTGGGAGGCGGCGTGGCAGCTGCGTCGGCCGCCGATATCGGTGCCAAGGCGCTCGTATTGCAGAGCACGTTTGCCCGGATGGTGGATACGGCTGCGGAGTTGTACCCATGGCTCCCGGTGCGGCTGGTCATGCGAAATCGATACGATTCGGTAGCCCACATCCAGCAGTACAATGGGCCCGTGCTGCAAAGCCATGGTACGGCCGACGAAACCGTCTCTTACCATCAAGCACAAAAGCTGTTCGAGGCGGTTCGCTCGCCGCTAAAGCAGTGGATCAAAGTGCCCGGTGGCGCGCACAATTCGCCTCAGCCGCGGGAGTACTACGAGCAGCTGCGGAGGTTCCTGGAGTCGACCCGCAATCGTGGCTAAGCCGAAGGCGCCAAACGGTGGGGTGTCCGACAAAGGCGGCGTCGCCCGGAATGCTCTGGCAAGCGACTACGGCTCCCCGCACAAATACTACTGAAAGAATAGCGGATCAGTGGGTGCCGGTCTGCCGCAAACGGCAAAAACCGCCCACTTTACCCGATCGACAAAGATCGCTCGGCAAGCTAGGCTATGGAGTCGCGTTGCGTTGTGCCGATAGGCGCTTTAGGCAACTCGGCCCCGCCCCCTGCGTACGACCTCCCGCCCCTGGCTCCGCCTAGGCCCCATGCCCGCTTTCAATTTCAATATGCTCCGCGCCCTCGAGCGTTTTCTCGTCTATCCAGCGCCATCGACGACGAAAGGGGATTGGTCCCCCCGTTGGATCGAGAACGAAGACGTGACATTCGCCTCGGTGGGTGGCACGCGATTGCATGGCTGGTTCGTTCCGCATCCAACACCAAAGCATGTGATTCTCTACTCGCACGGCAATAGCGAGCATGTCGGCAATCAAGTCAACCAGTTGCTTCGGTTGCAGTCGATGCTCGACGCCACGGTGTTCGTCTACGACTACCGCGGATACGGACGCAGCGGAGGCCGGCCGACCGAACGAGGCCTGATTGCGGACGGCCTGGCTGCCCACAAGTGGCTGCTGGATCGTACCGGCCTGGCCCCAGACGACGTGGTTCTGATGGGCCGCTCGCTAGGCGGCGGTGTGAGTGTCGCGGTGGCAGCCCAACGGGGTGCCAAGGCCTTAGTACTCGACGCGACCTTTCCACGAATGGTCGACGCCGCTGCCCACAACTATCCATGGCTGCCGGTGCGAACCTTGATGCGCGACCGGTACGATTCGCTCGCTCGCATTGAGCAGTACCACGGCCCCGTGTTCCAAAGCCATCGCACCACGGACGAAGTCGTTCCCGTTCGACTCGCGCGGCAACTCACCGAACGTGCGCCTTGCGAGTTGAAGCAGTTTTTCGAAATCCCGAGCGGTCGTCACAACGAACCGCTGCCGCCCGATTATTACACGGCTCTCGAAGCCTTTCTCGCTCGGGCGTCTCAAAGACGCGATGCCGACCGTGTTGCACCGATCGTCACCACCTCAACCGACGCAGCGGGATTACTGCAGACCAACTAATCGGTCGCGGCGCTTGCCACGATCCCCGGTACAACCACGGCATCAGACGTCGATAATCGACTCGGGTATCTCCCGCAAAAACAGGTAGACCATCACCCCCAGACTCACCGCGGGGATCATCGCGCCGCCAATCGCTTCGCGGAAGCCAACCAGCGACGCAAGGTACACCAGCGACGAAGCAACTACCAGCGAAACCGCTACCAGGAACGTGGCCGTCAGGCTGATCGTTTCTCCAGGTGGCTGCCACCAGTGGCGAAGCTCGTGGAAAAACTGGTACGCCAGCAGGATCGACACGAGCGAGCTACCAACCGCGTACTGAGCGAGTGCCGGCAGCACGATGAGCGCGTCGTACATGCCATGCGCGAGGATCGCCAGGAGCACGACGGCTACCGCTTCGGCCCCTCGCTCGCGTGGATTCCAAATACCGCGGCACACCGCAAGGCCTGCCAACCCGGTAAGCGACATATGCAAGAAGTTCGCAACGAGGAATCGCCCGGACGAACTCCCCACGCTACTGAAGAGATACGAGATGTTTTCTTCCATCGCAAACCCCAAGCCAACGCAGGCCGCTACGAGCAGCGCTTCGCGTTCGCTGCCGCGGCGAATAATCCACGGCACGAGCGGCAAGAACAGCAATAGCTTGGCAAGTTCTTCGCGGAGCCCTACTCCCAGAATGAAGAACCTCAGCCCGCCCGCAAGATCGTTGGCGGAGCGAAGTCCCCATTCATGCTCCTGCCAATAGATGGCAAACAGTGTCGGCCAGATACTCACCACGCCGAGCACCACGCCCAACACGGCTAGCTGCCAACGGATGCCGGTGGGCCGATGTGGCTGGCCTGCCTGCAGCGTAAACGCCAACCAGCTTGCGCCTGTTATCAGTGCCAACACCGTAGGACCAGGCAGGGCACCCAGCCACATGCTGCGCGGCAACTGCCACCAAAGCGTTCCCCACTCGCCATTTGCAGCCAAACGCTCCAGGCGTTGGTAATGCTCTTGGTGTTCGTGCGAAATCGGTTCCCTCAAGTCGACGACGGCGTCGGGCGATGACTGCACGAGAAAGGCGATCGCCGCCCCCAATACAAGGATGCAGGCCACCACGCGCCAGATGAATTCGGGCTGCCGCGTTTTGAGTCTCAGGTAGGATGCAAGCTGCATAAAAGATGCACAGTTCGAAATAGGCCGAATTGGCCCGAGAAATGAATCTTACTGCGGTTATCGCCCGTAGTTGCCGATTCTGCAATCCACAATTCTCAAGCGATTCAAGCTTCCAAAGGGCGTTCGCGGCAAAAAACCAGGCGTTTCGCAGCGGGCGGGTGCGGATCTCGGGAGCTAGGCAGAGCCACTATTCGTGTTGCAAAGACCGGTGCCAATGAGGCCGAGTGCGGCAAACTCCAACGTGGTGCGATGGGGTCGACCTGCGTTCCCCCCTGAACCCGGACGCAGCTTCGCCATTGTCGCCAAGTTGAGAAAAATGGTTTCGCCTGGCCACAATACGCATTGCGCATTCGGCCCAACTTTTGGTATCATCGAGCGAAAACCACCCTTCCCCACCCAGAAACACGACGATGCCGCGCGAAACCATCCTGTCCGCTGACGACTCGTGGCCCGAAGATCCTCAAGACGGTGAGTCGCCGCCCGCAGAATCCGCCGGCGTCGCCGAAGAGGACATCGCCCTCCGCCCGAAGCACATGCGCGAAATGGTGGGGCAGCAGCAAGTGGCCGAGCGGCTGCGGATTGCGGTGGATGCCGCCACCAAACGTGGCGAACCGCTGGGGCACATCCTGCTCGACGGACCGCCAGGGCTCGGCAAGACCACGTTTGCCACCTGCATCCCCCGCGAGCTGGGCGTGAGTTTGCAGATTGCCAGCGGCGCGGCCCTCGCCGCCCCCAAGGACCTGCTCCCCTACCTAACGAACGCCGAACAAGGTTCGGTGCTGTTCATCGACGAGATCCACCGGCTACCCAAAGCGGTGGAAGAGTTCATGTACCCTGCGATGGAAGATTTTCGCATCGATATCACGCTTGGCGAAGGGGTCAATGCCCGTACTGTGAACATGAACCTGCGACCATTCACCATGATTGGTGCGACCACGCGGACCGGGCTGCTTTCCGCGCCGCTTCGCGATCGATTTCAGATACGCGAGCACCTCGACTTTTATTCGCTCGACGAACTAATGGAAATCGTCCGTCGCAACGCCGCCAAGCTCCGCACCGAACTCGATGACGACGCGGCGCAGCAAATCGCCCGCGCCAGTCGGGGTACACCCCGCATTGCCAACAACCGCCTCCGCTGGGTTCGCGATTACGCGACCAGCCGCGCCACAGGCGACATGACGGGCGAAGTTGCCACAGCGGCACTCTCGATGCTGGGGGTCGATCACCTGGGGCTGGACCCCCAAGACCGCAAGTACCTAGAGACCATCCTCCGCGTGTTTCACGGCGGGCCCGTGGGCGTCGAGGCTGTCGCCCATACGCTGAACCTTGCCTGTGACACACTCACGGACGAAGTAGAACCATTCCTGTTGCGATCGGAACTCGTGGTTCGTACTCCTCGCGGACGAAAGCTCACCACCAAGGGCTACGAGCATTTGGGCAAGTCTCCACCCGACGAAGCACCGCGCGTAGCGGGGTAAATACAACGGGTGCGCGTCTTATCGTTCGCCGTCCCTCAATTGCCCTGCGTCGCGCCACCACAAGTAACTGAACAAGGCGATAATCCCCATCGACGCCCATTGGTAGGCGGTCAGGCTGCCCCACATTTCTGGCTCGGGGCGGATTTGTTCCGTGGCGAAGCGATACGCCGCGTAAACAATGATGTAGAGCTTGATCAATTGACCGCGGAACCTACCACTACGCTGCAAAATGAGCAACGCGATAGCCGCGGAAAGGTGAAAAGCCGATTCGTACAGCTGCGTCGGGTGGCGCGGCACCGAATCGATGGCCGGGAACACCACGCCCCACGGCAAGCTGGTTGGCGTGCCAAAGCAGCAACCCGCTTCGAAGCACGCCAGGCGGCCAATGGCCACCGAGAGCGCCACGGGCGCGGCGAACGTATCGCCCGTCTTGGTACGGATATCGAGAATCCATTTCACCAGCTCCACACCCGCGTAGCCACCCACCAGTCCTGCAAGGATGGTCTTGCCGTTGGAAAACCACGCCGCGGCGGTCCAAAACCCCGCTTCGCCGAAAACCGCGAACGGGAGCTTCGCTCCGAGCATTGCCCCACAAAAGGCCCCCACGCCAATTGCCAGCTTGTCTTCCCAGTCGAGCGCGAGCGTCCGTTGCGAGAGCTTCAATCGCGCTGCTCCGGATACCAGCGCGGCGATCATGATGAGGGTATACATGAAGGACAAATGGCCAAATTCAAATGAAGAATCATCTAGCTTCTAGCTTCTCAATCTCCGGTAGCGGTACGTGGCCTTCGCGATAGAGTACGTTGTAAGCACTAAATGGCACGATGTGCCCGCTTGGCAGGACGAAGTGTACGCACGACTTCATCAACTGGCGAACATCGAAGTTGTACGCATCCATGAAGCTGGTGGTGGTGATGCGGAACATATCGCAGGGATTGAGGTCTTCGGCTAGTGCGCGGGTGATGAACTCCTGACCGATAGGTTCCAATGATTGTGCGCAGACGTCGTTAGCCGCGGGTCCTTGCGCTATGTCAACCAAAGGCAGGCCGCTTGCCGCTACCGCGTTCGGCTCACGGCGTTGCTTGCCATTCGCATTGCCACAGCCCCCTGCCCCGCAGCATTGGCGATCCATCACCTGCTGGATCAGATCGCGTGCGCGCGGACGCGTGTAAGTAATCCGTCCGGAAAGCAAGTCGATGTGCTCGGCAATGTCGACCAGCCGTGCCAGAGGAGTGGTCTGACCGCTACGCGCGGTAACCGTAGGCGACCGTGTGTGCGTTGGGATGCGCACAGGGAAGCGGTGTGAAGTCGCTCTCGCTCCACCTGCCCTTCGTCTCTCGCTCGATAGCGTGGATGATGTCGGGGAATGTGACGCGGTGCTCCAGTTCGTCCGGCAGGAAATGCCGGCCGGTATAGCAGGCTGGCTGAAAGCTGATACCGGTAATCCAGGGTCGCTCGGTTGCAAAGTCGACGAGTCGCCCCAGCCATTCTCCATTCTCACGATCATTCGCGGAGTCAAGTGTGCCCTCGGCTACTGAAGTGTTTGCACGGAAGTTGACTCCCGTCTGGAGGGTTGCAACCAGCGTGACGTTCACGCCGAGTTCACCGCAAGCTTCGATGCACTTGAGCTTCGTCTCGAGTAGCGGTTCGCCGCGGAGCGACTCGTAGATCGCATCGTCGAAGCCATCGAACTGCAGATACACTTCGGCCCGCTTACGGTGCTGGGCCACCGATTCCAGGAACCGCCGGTCGCGGGCCAAACGGACGCCGTTGGTGTTGATCATTACAATGTCGATCGGTTGGTCGCAGGCGTAGGCCAAGATATCGAGAAACCGCGGATGGATCGTCGGCTCGCCCCCCGAGAGTTGCAACAGCTCCGGCTCTCCTTCGGCGGCCACCAGATGCTCGATTGCCCGAATGCAATCCTCGTAACTCAAGTGCTTGAGCCCCGGCGCGCTCGAGGCGAAACACATGGGGCATTCGAGGTTGCAGTTGGCGGTGATTTCCAACAGGCCGAGGCACGTGTGCTGTTCGTGTTCGGTGCACAGCCCACAATCGTAAGGACAGCCGCGCGCGGATCCACGGCCATCTCCAACGGCACCTTGCCAGGCGTGCTCCCGACATGCCGATCGAACCACGCTGCGTCCCCGCAAACAAAGTCCTCACGCACGCCATGCACGTCGCACCGCTTGCGTAAATAGACCCGCCCCAGGCGATTGATGATCTTCGCCGGCACGAGTGCGAGGCACTGGGGACAGAGACTTTGTGTCGTACCGAGGAATTGATAATCGCGGAATTTCATAGGTACTTATACAAACGATAGGAGATGTAGATTAATGCGGCGGCCACTCCTGCCAGTACACTCCATCCAACAAAGAATGCAAAGGCCTCGCTTTGCAATGCCGCGTGGGCGAATGTGCAAGTTGTCACCGCGGCTATCACGCTTGCCGGTGGGATCAGAAAAATTGCGCCTAATACGACCAGGCTTCGGCGAAGGCGTTGGCGAAAGACTTCCGCCTTACTCTTTCTCAAATACGCAGGCACCACCGTTTTCGGAGATACGTATGGGTTTGGCTTCTCGTTGTCGTCGCCCATGGGGTTGGCTTTCGATTCGCTCATCGGCCAAGCCTCCGATACTTCTTCACGACGACCACGACCATCGTCACGGCTACCAACAGAGCCGCGATGCCGCCAATGATAAGAGCGTATCCGAGCGTTGCGAGACCACCTTGCAGCATGACAGCCGATGCATAACAGCAACAGTAGAACGCCAGGCACGAGGCGAAGGGAACTACTACCAGGGCCAGCAGCACGAGTACGATCCGCCGGCGGCGAATGGCGACGTGACGGTCGTAACCCTCGATGTCGACACCCGTCGTTTGCGGCGCGTCATCGGGATTGTCATCGGCCGAGGTACGCACATCGTCGTTCACCAGACACCCTCGCCATGAATCCAATGACGCGCTCGTTGGAGAGAATGATTGACCAACCGCGTCAAAATATCACTTGTTGTGTAATTTTGCATCTCTAGTCGCCTGTTCATTAGAACAGACGGCGATGCGTTGCGGAGCCGAATTTGCTCGCTTTCAGGCGAGGCGAGTGGCAATCGCCACCAAGGCCGCTTTGGTCGCAGATACTCTCGTTGCACCGCCGCCTGGGACGCTCTAAATGGATTCTCTTCCGCTGGATTGTGCGTATCTGGATGCATGGTCGCCTACCCGTTCAGGGCCGATCTCCCATTCGTCGCAATGCGCGGATCACGCCCCAAGCCGCAAATGCTGCACCGGCGACACCGGCTAAGAAACCAAAGGCAAAGGCAGCATCGTCGCCAAAGATCATTGACGTGGACACCGCCGTCGCCAGGCAACACACAAACCCGCACACGATTGTTGCAATGGGTACGAGAACGACTCCGAGCAAGACGAGCAGCAGACGCCGCGCGGTTGGGTGCGTCCCGCGGGCGTCAAGATGCTCTGCCTGCGAGGGCTCAAAGGGGTTTTCCTCGTTTGGTGGCTGCTGGTCGCTCATTGGCGGCGATTCCTGCGGTACCTCGTACCGATTCGACTCCAAGGGTGGTTTTGTGCGATCACTCATTGTCTGCCCATCCACTTCTTGGCCAACCGGAAGAAGAGCCAGGTCACGCCGACGACCACAAGAATCGGAGTTACCGAAGCCACGATCCACGGCAACTGGTCGCTGTGCCAGCTCAATAGTTCCCAAGTGCCCATCAAGGTGAAGCAGTAACTGAAGAAGGCGATGTAAGCTGTCACCGGCACCAGCACGATCGCCACCACCGCCAGAACAATCCGCTTATTGGTACGGCTCCAGCCGACGTGACCTGGTTGGCCAGTTGCGGACGGTGTTGTGGGAGACAGAAAAAGATCCCGCATAACATCGCCCCATAGACGGCGGGCAACAACGCCAATCATCGTCACCGCCACTAACACCGCCGCCACGCCTCCTAAAGTCGCACCCGCATGCATCGCTCGGTACCCCGCCCCCCCGACCAGCACCGCTGCCCAATAGCAGCCATAGTAGGCGATCACCGACGCAATGGGGACAACCACCAGCGTCAACGCAACGGTCACAGCCCGCCGCCAGCGGGGCACGGAACTTTCGGCTGTCGAACTTTGCGGATCTTTATGGGAATTCGGCTCGGCGGCGGGTTGCTGCTGGTCGCTCATCGCCGTCGCTCCTTTCGGCGTTCCATCCGTTGCCAGTACCCACGCCACCAAAGGCTGGCAAGTCGCAGCATGGCGATTAGCAGCACGAGCAAGCCGGCCGCACTTGCTACGCGGGTGACGGCGCCGAGTGAAACAAGCACTTCGGACAAAGTGTCGGGCGACGGCGGACGACTCCACACGCCCGTCGAACAATTGGCCACCAAGCCTACGAAACTGGAGATACCGAGCGGCAGCGAAGCGACCAGGGTGACAAACTTCTTACGAGACTCCCTATAGG
The DNA here is from genome assembly GCA_963753855.1 of Lacipirellulaceae bacterium. Lineage (GTDB taxonomy): Bacteria > Planctomycetota > Planctomycetia > Pirellulales > Lacipirellulaceae > Aeoliella. The sequence continues at coordinate 612,335 of CAVWDV010000002.1, forward strand.
AAGCGAGGCGATGATCGCGCTGATGAGGTTCGGGGGGATGCATAAGCGAGCCGCCTCGGAGTGCACGTCAGTGTACCCCAACTAGTCGCTCATGTGTTTCATTCAAGCGTCTTTTTCCAGAACGCCATGGTTTCGGGCGGTGCCCAGTCAGCCGGCCCCACGAATCCGAGCTTGCTATACAGGTGCTTGGCGGCGCGATTGTCGCCGCGCACTTCCAGCGTCAGCGCGCAGCAGTCGGTACCGCGAGCATAGCCCTCCACCGCTTCGAGCAACTGGTGGCCAATGCCGATGCCACGGTGGCCAGCAAGCACGGCGACGTCGTGGATGTTAATCCGGGGGCGGGCTGCGAACGTGCTAAACGCCCACAATGCCGTGAGCACGCCCACGGGCTCGTTCGCCAGGCGTGCCACCCAGCCAAGGGCCGCTGGATGCTGGGCCAGTCGTGCTGGCAGTTCGGCCCGCACCTGCGGACCGAGCAGCGCACCATCACCCAGCGGATCGCGAGCGTAGGCGTCGATCATTTCCACCATCGCCTCGACGTCGGCCGAATTAGTGAAATCAACTTGGCGGACGGTTAGTGCTGGTGAGTTCAATGGTATTTCCATGGAGGGTAACCGCCGAGCTGTACCTCGGCGGGATGAGGGGCATCGCATCGTCGCACGCGGTGCCCGCGTAGCGTAGCTCGCCGGCTGTCAAAGCACCGGACGGACGCCCAAAGTCCGATGATTACACAATTTTGAGCCATGTTCCTTGCCGCGCGTGCCCATTGACACTTTGGGCGTTCGTGCGGTATTCTCATTGGTTTCGCGACGAATCCCAAGCCCCTGCATGATACCCTCGTGAGGCCCCCCGATGGCTGTCCCCAAGCGTAAACATTCGAATTCGCGAACCGGCAAGCGCCGTTCGCACGACCAAATCAGGGGCAAGCAGCTGCATCCCTGCCCCAAGTGCGGATCGCTCATGCCGAGCCATGTGGTCTGCCCCAACGAAAACTGTGGCCACTACATGGGCCGCGTGATGGTGCAGTCGGCGACCTAGCGTCGCAAGCAGCCAGGCGTGACGGAAAGTTGTCGCCTGCGCGGATCGTCATGCATTCCTCTTTTCGTTTTCCGTTCGCGAGTTAACTTTGGGCAAGACGGCATTTCTGTTTCCGGGACAGGGCGCTCAGAGCGTTGGCATGGCTGCCGAACTGTGCGAGGCCTTCCCCGCCGCACGCGAGCGGTTTGCCGAGGCAAGCGAGCAACTGGGCTACGACCTGCTCGAGATGTGTGCCAAGGGCCCTGCCCAGCAACTCGACTCCACCGCCCACAGCCAGCCAGCGATCTACGTGGCAAGCTTGGCGGCCATGGAACGCTTGGATGCCGAGAACCCGAACGCGGTCGACTCGTGCATCGTCACTGCAGGACTCAGCTTGGGAGAATACACGGCGCTGGCGTTCGCCGGGGCTCTGTCGTTTATTGATGGACTTCGCGTCGTCGCTGAGCGTGGCGCCGCCATGCAGGACGCGTCGGAGGCCGAGCCCAGCGGCATGGTCAGCATCCTGGGCATGGAACCGGCCGACATCGAAGCGATATGCCAAGCGGCGGCCCAAGGCGAAGTACTAAACATCGCCAATTATCTGTGCCCCGGCAACATTGTTGTATCGGGGGCGATCAGCGCTGCGAGCGGGCCGCGGAATTGGCCGAACAAGGGGGGGCGATGCGAGTGATTCCACTCGCTGTGGCGGGTGCCTTCCATACCGCGCTCATGCAGCCGGCGGTCGAGCGCTTGGAAGCGGTGCTGGAATCGGTGGATCTGCGTCCCCCGCGGATTCCGGTGATTTCCAACGTCGACGCTCAACCCCATGACGACCCCGTCGAAATCCGACGACTCTTGGGTGAGCAAGTCGTTAACCCGGTACGCTGGGAAGACTCCATGCGGCTGCTGCTTTCCGAATATCCGATCGACTCCTGCTACGAAATTGGCCCAGGCCGTGTCCTGAAAGGCCTGCTGAAGCGAATCGATCGCAAGATGCCTTGCGAAAATGCAACGGCCTAACCCGCGCGGCACGGTTGCGAGCTCGCCGGGCAGCGAGGTCCCGAATCGCGGGGTGCAAACCACCGAGCAGCGCTAGGCCGCATCACTTGATGACTTCAGTGGCGTCACCAAACAGTTGCAAGTAATCGCGTGGGGCCGCCGCCTAATTCCGGGGGCCGCATTTCCATCGAACTATCACCCCCAAGCTCAACCATTATTATGCCTGCTATCTCGGTCGACCTTTCTGGACAAACAGCACTCGTTACGGGTGCTTCGCAAGGCATTGGCAAGGCGATCGCCCTGGCGTTGGGTGCAAGCGGTGCCCGAGTCGCCTGCCTGGCGCGGAATGCGGAGAAGCTGGAGGCCACCGCCAACGAAATAAAGGCCGCGGGAGGCGAGGCGATGGTGATTGCCGCCGACGCCACCGACAGCGACGCTGCCCAGGCTGCGGTCGACAAGGTGGTGGAGGAATGGGGTCAGCTAGACATTCTGATTAACAACGCCGGAATCACCCGCGACACGCTGCTTCCGCGGATGACCGACGACGACTGGGACGCGGTGATCGCCACCAACCTGCGAAGCGTATTTCTCTATACTCGCGCTGGAGCCGGGGCGATGGTGCGGGCCAAGCGAGGCCGGATCATAAACATATCGAGCGTCTCGGGCATCATGGGCAACCCAGGCCAGGCGAATTACTCGGCATCGAAAGCGGGCATTATTGGCTTTACGCAAACCGTGGCCCGCGAGCTTGCCAGTCGCCGGCGGCAGATCACGGTGAACGCCATTTGCCCTGGTTTTATCGCATCCGACATGACCGAAGCACTCGGCTCCGCCCTGGAAGATATGGTGAAACAGCGGATCCCACTGGGGCGACTCGGCGAGGCAGACGAGATCGCCCAGGCGGTGCTCTACCTGGCCAGCGACGCCGGCGCCTACATCACGGGGCAGGTGCTCACCGTCGATGGTGGCCTAACCGCCTAGCCCGTCGGCATTTATGCGACGCGGGCCCGTGGGCCAAGACGGCTAGACACTCCGGACGAAACCCGTTATATCTTGACCACTCTTGTGTAGACACTCTATCTTGAGGAGCTACGCAGAAGTGAACCAATTAACTAACCGAGGCCGGCATCGACCGGAAAAAAGGGCCGCGGCGGACCGGTTCCTCGACCCTCGCCTTCGACATCATTTAGCGGACATTTAGGAGGACCTCCCATGGCCTCAATTTTGGAGCGCGTTGCCGACATCGTTGCCGAACAGCTCGGTGTCGACAAAGACAAGATTTCCCCCGAAACTTCCTTTGTCAACGACCTGGGTGCCGACTCGCTCGACACCGTGGAGTTGGTCATGGAATTGGAAGAGGAGTTTGACATTAACATCCCTGACGACGCCGCGGAGAAAATCCAAACCGTCGGACAAGCGGTGGACTACATCGAGGCAAACAGCAGCAGCTAACTGCCTCCACCGGCGACCAACACCGCGCCGATCCACTCGTTGCGGTGCGCGAAACATTCAAGGGCGACACGCTTATGCAACGTGCGCCCTTTTTGTTGGTCCTGGGCTACCCGCCGGAAGTGAGCCGCGGGCGCAAGCCTTGGTCCAAGCAGCAATGACTTGCCAGACAACTACCCTAAATTACCCGACGCTATCGCGTTCGGCTCACCGGAAAGCGACAGGACCATGAAACGGCGCGTGGTAGTTACCGGAATGGGAGCGGTTACGTCGCTCAGTTTGAAGGTTGACGACCTCTGGCAGAAGATCCTTGCCGGAAAAAGCGGTATCCATGAGTTGCGCGTCTTCGACACCACCAATCACAAGGTGAGGTTCGGTGGCGACATCTACGATTGGAACCCTACCGACTACATCGACCGCAAAGAACTCAAACGACTCGACCGCTTCACGCAGTTCGCCCTGGTATGCGGTGTGGACGCCGTCAACGACTCGGGACTCGACTTCGCCAAGGAAGATCCCTTTCGTTGTGGCGTCATCGTGGGTTCGGGAATCGGCGGGCTCAACGAAATTGAAGAGCAGGTGGGCCGCCTGATTCAGAAGGGGCCGGATAAGGTCTCCGCCTTCACTATCCCCAAGCTGATGGTCAACGCCGCGTCCGGCCACGTCTCCATTCGTTACGGCCTCCGCGGAATCAACTTTGCCGTTGCGACGGCTTGCGCAAGTGCCACCAACGCCATGGGCTCGGCATTTCAGTCGATCCGCTCTGGTGAAACCGACGTCATCATCACCGGCGGAAGCGAGGCGGCCTGCACCCCAATGGGCTTGGCCGGATTTGCTAATATGCGGGCGCTTAGCGAACGGCACGACGACCCGCAGGGCGCGAGCCGCCCGTTCGATGCGGACCGCGATGGCTTTGTGCTCAGCGAAGGGGCCGGGTTGTTGGTATTCGAAGAGTACGAGCATGCCAAGGCTCGCGGTGCCGACATCTACGCCGAGATTCTTGGCTATGGTGCGACTGCCGACGGCGGGCACATCACCCAGCCCGACGCCCAGGGCACCGGCGCAGGGCGGGCCATGAGCGAGGCTCTCAAGGATGCCGAGCTTGGTGGCGATCAGGTGGACTACATCAATGCCCATGGCACGAGCACGCCGCTGGGCGACAAGGCCGAGACAACCGCCATCAAGAACGTGTTTGGCGATCACGCCTACCAGTTGAGCGTATCGAGCACCAAGAGCCAACTTGGCCATCTGCTGGGTGCCAGTGGTGGAGTCGAGCTAATTCTCAGCATCTTGGCTCTGCGGCACAACGTCTGCCCGCCAACGATCAACTTGCAAACTCCCGACCCGGAGTGCGATTTGGATTACACCGCCAACGAGCCGAAAGAAAAGCCGCTCAACGTGGTTATGAGCAACAGCTTCGGCTTCGGTGGCCATAACGCAAGTATCTTGGCTAGGCGGGTTTAGGCGGCCTCGGCGAGCGGTCCCTCGCTCGGCGTCTGCTGCGTGGCGGCAAGGCGCAATTCGGCCAGTCTTCTCCTCTTGATGGTTGTCGCCCCGCGCGAATCCGGCCATAATGTGGCCCCTTCGGCAAACCGAAACGGTGAAATCCGTCGGCACGCAGCGTCCGCAGGCGCCAGATAGGTTTCCAATCGTGGCAGCTAAGCCGCGACTTACCTACCACGAGCCCTTCCCCTTGGATCGAACGAGGAAGGTGATGGAAACGTCCAAGCCATCGACGCTCACTTCGCAATTCTTGCTGGCCACCTAACCGCAATGAGGTACGACCATGTCCCGCGACACCATGCGTAGCATTTGTCCCTCCCTGGCTTTCTTCTTGGCACTCGCCGCTGCTGGAGTCACTCAACCGGCACTTGGTCAACTGTCCTACACCGACCTGGACACGTTCTTGTCGGCCTCCGGCTCGACGGCCGAAGCCGCGATGCCGGCCAGTGGTTCCACCACTTCTCAGGTTGTTGGGGCCATGACGTTCACCAATGATCCGCCTTCGACGCTCAGTTTTGGATTCGTCGACGGCGGCCTGACCGCCCTTACGCCAGGCAACGACCTGGCGATCAGCGGGGTAGAAGATTTCAATATCGACTTTGCGACTCCCATCACCTCGCTTGGCTTTCAATGGGTCGACAAAGCCGCCGCGGACACCACGTTCACGGCCACGTTCTTGAGCGGCGGCGTAGGCGGGACAATCATTGATGTGATGAACTTCTCGGGACCAGAGAACGTGCTCCTGTTTGACGGCTTCGTCACCACGCAGGCGTTCGATCGGGTCGAGATTCGCGAAGTGGGAAACGATAATCAAAACGAATACTTCGGGCAGTTCTTCACCGGCGCGCTCGCCAAGTCGTTCAACAATCCCGCTGGCGGAAATTGGGACACCGCCGCCAACTGGACCGGTAGCGCGGTTCCAGCAGCGGCCGACTATGTGTACGTCTCGTCGCTGGACGGCGCGGATGTCATTGGTCCCGCCGCGGCGACCAACGTCGCCGGGCTGACCGTCGACAACACGGGCCCTGGCACAACGGGTCTCAATTTGCAAGCTTCCGGCGCCTCACCGTGTCCAACGAAGTGTTCATCGGGCAGAATGGTTCGAGCCGCATCACCGTGCCGAACGGCGGTACGCTCAACGTCGCCGGCGACACAAACATTGGCGATAAAGGCCGACTGCGGCTCAACACCGGCGCTACGTTCAACCCGACCGGCGCTGACGAACCTCGATGGCGGCACGCTCGAAGTCGACTCGATCTCGCAACTCAGCGGCAGCCCCGCATTTAACTGGAACAGCGGGACGCTCGAAGTGACCGGCGCGAGTGGTTTGAACGTTAATCTGGGTGGCGCCCTGGGTGGCAATCCCGTGACCATCGGCGCTGGCAAGACACTCGACGTCACCAATACCTTGCAGGTGAACGCCTCGGTGATCGTCAATATCGATGGGGGAACCGTCGAGGCCGGCAACCTCACCGCGCTCTTCGGCACCATCAACGCCAACAGTGGTACCGTAAACATTGATGGCACGTTCACCAACACCGGCAATGTAAGCCTGGCAGGCGCGGATGTCACGGTAAACACGTTCGATGCCTCGGTCTTCGCACCCAGCTTCAGCGATGGCACGCTCACCATCGACGGTGGGTCTTTCATCCCCTTCGCTGGCAGCAACGACTTCACTCTGTCCTCCAACCTCGGCACGCCGACACTCACGCTCGAAAACGGGGCCGCCATGGCACTCGCGCCGGCCGGCACCTTCACCATCGGCCCCGGCGCAGGCGACAACGGGATGCTGAACATTGCTAGCGGCAGTACCGTCACCTCGGGGTCCACCAACATCGGCAACATCTCGTTCGTTTCCGACAGCATCGCGAACGTCAACGGTGCCGGCTCGTCGTGGAACATCACTGGTGCCCTGAATCTGGGCAATGGCAGCGTCACGAACCAGAACGCCAACCGCAGCCGGGATCAACTGAATGTGGATGACGATGCCGAAGTTACTGTCTCCGGCGTGGTGACCATTGGCACCACCGGTCGTGTGAACCTCGACGGCGGCCAAATCACCGCCGGCGGCTGGGTTCGCAACGCCTCGAGTATTTTCGATCACACCGGCGGCGTGTTGGAGATTGATGGAGGCAGTTTCAGCAATGGTAGTTCCACGTACACGCTCAATGGAACCGATCGTCCCGAGATTCATCTCACCAACGGGGCCACCAACGTCAGCAACGACACCCAGGTCCTCAACGGCGTCTATCGCGTCGGGTCGGGTTCCACGATCACCGGGTCGCGGCTCGATATCTATGACGGAGCCGGAGGAAACGGCTTGGTGGTCGTCTCCGGGGCCGGCTCGCGGTGGGACCTCTCGTTCGCCACCGGCGGCGCGCTCGACGTTGGCATCACGACCGGCGGCGAGGGCGAACTCCGGATTGCCGACGGCGCGGTCGTCAGCTCGCCCGACATTCGTGTAGCTGCCAGCACGGGTAACAACGTCGGCACCGTGAAAGTGCAGGACGCGAACTCGACGCTCGCCATCACAAGCAACAGCGTCGACTCGTACATTGGCGGATCGGCCTCGGCCGGTGCTGGCGCCGTCGGACTCGTCGAAATCACGGCGGGCGGCACCATGACCGTTGCCGACGACCTGTTCATCGGCAGTGTCAGCACTGCAGATGGAACCGTCAAAGTCTTGGGCACCGGCTCTAGCCTCACCATTGGTGAGAATGATGGACCCGCTAATGACTTTTTGGTGGTTGGCAACAATGGTACGGGAACCCTGGAAGTTCGCGACGGCGGCGTCGTTACCACCGAGCAACTCTTTGTTAGCAACGACGACAACGGCATGGGCGTTGTCACGATCGACAGCACGAACACGCCCGGCGCGAAGCTCGAAGTCTCCGGGCAGGCCGATATTGGCGACCAGAATGATGGTTCGCTCACCGTTTCCAACGGAGGGCTCTTCATTACCAGTTCGCAGGGCAATTTCGCGGCCCGAATTGGTGCTGCAGGAAACGCCGATGGAGCAAAGTTGGTGGTCGACAACGCCACTTGGAACCACATGGGCACCGAACGACTGGCAATCGGCGATTTCGCCGACGATGGAACCCACCCGTCGCCGCTGTTGGAAATCAAGAACGGTGGCACCGTCACCGCCGCGGGTGCCGTATTCGTCGCCGATCAGGCACTTTCTACCGGCGAATTGATCGTCGATGGGCCAGGCTCTACGTTCACGGGCATGGCCCGCCTTGCGATGGGCGACAACGGCGACGGTGTGATGACCATCTCCGGTGGCGCAACTGTAGCGACGAGTGCCACGGGCTTTGTTGAAATCTCCGCCTTCAGCGGCGGTACCGGCATCGCCACCGTCACCGGCCCCGGCTCGACACTCACCGCAGGCGATTTCCTCTCGATCGGCGACGAGGGCACCGCCGACGGCATGCTCACGATCGACGACGGGGGTATCGTCTCCACCACCACGGGCGACATCACCATCGCCCGCGTAGCCAGCACATCGGTCGGCGAGGTGATTGTCCGCGATTCGATCTTGGGCAATGGCCTCAATAGCTCGACGCTCATGGCGGGCGGCTCGATCTATGTCGGTGGCTCGGCCACTGCCGCCGGCGGCAGTGGGTCGGTCCTCGTACAACAGGGCGGCATCGTGAAAGCCACGAACACTTTCAAAGTCTGGGACGACGCCACGGCCACCCTCAGCGGCAATGGCGTGATCGAAGCCGAGGCGCTCGACGTGGTCGAGCAGGGCGATTTTGTTTTCAATCAAGGCACGTTCCGTTTCACTCATCCGACTAGCACCAATCTCTCGGCCGACACGCTGGCGGACCTGTTGGCCTCGAATCCCGACCCGCGCCAACGCTGCTCGGCGGACAAACGCTCGAAATCGTCAACGATCTCAACGTGCTCGCCCCGCTTCGTCTCAATGGCGGAACACTCAGCCTCGGCACCACCGATAAAGACAGCATGGACAACCTCGACTGGGACTCCGGCACGCTCCGCATCACCGACCAAAATCTCGTGGTCGTGGGGGGCAGTGGCATCCTCGGCAGTTCGGTTATCATCGACGAAAATCAAATCCTCGAAGTGCCAAACAATCTCGTGCAAGTGAACCCCGGCAACGATCTGAATGTGATTCGCGGAACGGTCTCCGCCGCCCAAATGACGAACTCCGGCTTGATGGTGGTTTCCAATACCTCATCGTTCAATAGCGACGCCGACAACAACGGCTCGGGCCTCACCAACAACGGCGACCTCGTGCTCATCGATGCCACCATTGCAGGCGATGTGGTGAATAATGGCGATATCGAAATCGTCAAAACTGCGGGGTTCGCAAGCGATCTGTCGTTGTTGATTGGTGGGTCGCTGGGCATCGATATCGGCGGCCTGACGAATTTCGATTCGCTGTCCGTTGGCGGAACCGCTAACCTGGCGGGCGTCTTGTCCATCGATCTCTCCTCTGGCTACACACCCAATGCGGGCGACTCGTTCGAGGTGCTCACCGCGGCGGCGCTGGTCGACTCGGGCATTTCGCTGAGTGGCGACTCGGCGGGCTTCTCACTGCTCACCACGCCGACAAGTTTGATCCTGCAATTCGCCGCCGCCGGCCTCCCGGGCGACTACAACAACGACGGCCTGGTGAACCTGGCCGACTACACCGTATGGCGCGACAACCTGGGTAGCACCGCGGCGCTTGCCAACGATAACACCCCCGGCGTCGACTCGACGGACTACACGGTTTGGAAAAACAATTTTGGCGCAGTGCGCAGGGCATCTCTGCTATAACAGAGGCCAGCGTACCCGAACCTGCCAGCTTATGGATTCTTGTTGCATGCACCACGGCCACCACGCTGCGATTCGCCCGCCGACGTTTGCGATGGCGGTGACGTCCGCCTACTACAATTTGGCGGTCGCGCTGTCTATGGCGCTGTTCATTGCGCTGCCACTTTCGGCTCACGCTCAACTGTTTAGCGATCTGTTCGTTTTTGGCGACAGCTTGTCGGATGTCGGCAACACGCGGGCAGCCACCAGCAGCACCCTCTTCTTTGTTTACCCCGGTTCCTCCTATTACCAAGGGCGGTTTTCCGATGGCCCCGTTTACTCCGAACTGCTCTCGCAGCAGTTGGAGCTGGGGACGCTCACGCGCAGTTCCGCCGGCGGCGACAACTTCGCGTACGGCGGCGCCAAAACTTCTGGCACGAGCGGAATTTCGGGAGCATTCATCAACGATCTCGGCGAACAGGTCGACGACTACACCACCAACCGCACGGGCGACCCCAACGCGCTCTACATCGTTTGGGCCGGCGCGAACGATCTGTTCGATGGGCAACTCAATATGTCGATCCCCGTCGGCAACATCACCGGCGACATCGCACAACTCTACGGCGACGGCGCGCGGCAGTTCTTGGTCATGAACCTGCCAAAGCTCGGCGCCACGCCCGCTTACAACGGCACCGCCGCCAGTCGCGCGGACTGGAACAACCGCTCGCTGGCGTTCAATTCCGAACTCAATGCTGGGCTCACTGGTCTCGAAAACAGTCTGGCACAAATCTCGATTGAGCGGTTCGACGTCGCCGCCTTGTTCGACCAGGTGCTCGCCACGCCGGCCGACTTGGGCCTCACCAACGTTACCAGCCCGGCGGCTCCCGGCCTCGAACCGGGCGACTGGTTCTACAATAGCGGTAACGTGGTTGCGAATCCCGAGGAGTACTTGTTTTGGGACGAGGTCCATCCCACGACCACCATGCACGCCGCGCTCGCCGACGCGATCTACGACTTCCTCACCGCACCCGACATTTTGGCAGGCGACTACAACAACGACGGCCTCGTGAACCTTGCCGACTTCACCGTGTGGCGTGCCAACCTCGGAAGCACCGCGTCGCTTGCCAACGACGACACCCCCGGCGTCGGACCCGACGACTACGCCGTGTGGAAAAGCCAATTTGCCAATTCGGCTGGTACCGTCGAAGTCGCCTCGCAGCCAATCCCTGAGCCACGCGCAATCGACTTGCTAGCGCTGACAATCCTCATCGCAGTCACCTCCCCGGCCAGCGTGCGCCGCTAAGCGTTGCCTCTCTCAGGAGGAACAAAAGGGGACATTCTACTTTTCCGTCCTCCGAGGTCGCCCTCGCGGGCGGAGCGACGACTCCAGGCCGAGCTTTCTCGCTGTTTTATGCTGCCAATCACCCTCGCCATAGGGCGTGCCGCGGGCAATGCTTTTGCGTAGGGCGGCCAACTCCGCTTCGGTCTCCACGCCGTTAACGTAGTTTGTCCAGCCGCGAAACTTTGCCAGTGGTCCCTCCGGCAACAGCCCCTCCGGTCCGCTCCGCGCGGTTGGTTTCAAACTCGACCACTCCCAATCCTGGCTCCGCTGGACCAGGCCGGCACGTAACGGGTTGCGCTCGATGTAACGCAGCACCGTCCAGTAGTGCTCGTCGTCCTGGACCGGGAAGGCCTTGAACCGGCCCTGCCAGACGTGGCCGCTTGACTGGTAGTGACGATGGTAGCGGCGGACGTGCGACGTCAAGAGCCACTGCATCCAGCGGCTGAGGTCGCCATCGTGGTAAGCACCGTAGGGTAGGTGGTTCTGTCGGCCACCCAGGTCTGCGAGCGGAAGAGTCGGGCCGCCGACAGGTTCACCTACCTTTGCCTGATCGCCCACGTTCATCCGGCCGGGAAAAGTTAGGTGAACCCGGCGGCGGCAACCTCCGGCGGTCAATCCCACCGTTTCCTCGCCGCCGGAACCACCTACCCTACTGAACTTGCGGAGATGCGGAGATGCGGGCGTAACCGCAGGCTGGTTCCGCTTGTTCGCTTGCCAGTGCGAGTTGGGTGAGGGGCCAGAGGGCGACGTGGATCGCTTTGGAGAAGTGCAGCAGTGGCGGCGAGTTTGGCAGCGTAAGGCCCAGTGGCGCGAGCATGCTGTTTTCGGTGATGTCGGCCTCGGCCGGCTGAAGTGGCCACGGCTCGTGGTGGATCTCGCCACACTTGGTCGCCCCGGCGCGCGACTGGCAAAACAGGCAGTACCGCTCGGTAAGCCAATGCTCCAGGCTGTCGTGTTTGGCAAGGGCAACCGGCGCAAGTGGACGATAGCGGGCCGCGAATCGCGCCGCTGTGCTGCCGCGGCGATGGCTGGTGTACTCTACGGCGTCGCCATCGCAGGCGATGCTCATGTTGGCATGGTAGTACGGCAGATGGAACAGCGACCGCGCCCCCCATACGGCCAGCCGACTAGCCGCATCGAGACTAAAGAACCACACGCTCGGCTTGCCATTGCAGCAAACGTACGTGCGGACGTTCAGCTCGGGAAAGTTCGACGCGGTGGGAATGCCCGGCAAGTGGCGGGGCCTAATGTGCATGCGAAACGGCACCACGCCCACCCAGGCGGTTCCGCTGTGCGTATCGATATCGACTTCCGCTGGGATGAGCGGCCGCAGCACGGCGGCGTCGATCGGCCAATGAGCGAACAGCAAGTCGAACCACGACTGCTGCCACGTCCACGCCGCCGGCGGCAAGGGCCAGGGACGATGGTCGGTTCGCGTGAGATCGGCAGTGGGCATGCCGCGGGGTGCTTTGTAGGTGCCAAGGGTTGTCCATGCACCAGTGTATCGCAAGCGGACGCCCACCGCCCACAGCATTGGTCGATCGCTGCCCGGCATTGGGTGTTTTGCGCAGCGTGTTCTCACCTTCGCGCGAAATCGTGCACTATCGGAAATTTTCGCTGATTTGCCCGTGCAATGACTTTGCCGGTTGCGGCGATGGCGGCCATAATAGCTTCATGAATCCGAACTCTCGCAGCACGGCACCGTGGTTCTCCCTTGCCGCTTTCAGCCTCGTAACCACTGCGCTTGCCTGCTGCTCGCCTCCGGTGCAGGGGGCCGAGGTGGCGGTTAATGCTTGGGAGTCGGCCAACTTTCGGATCTGGGGATTCGTACCCTACTGGACGCCCCAATCGCAGCTCAACGCGTTCCCGGCCGACGGCGTGTACGATCACGTCTCGGACGTCTTGTACTTCGGCGGCGTGCGACCCACGGCGACCGGCGCGCTCAACTACCACCCCAACGGCGCTCAGCACTTGGCGACGCTCAAGAGCCACGCGGCGGCGCACGACTTTGACTTTCACATGAGCATGTTCGATACGGCTGGCGGAAGCGTGGAAGAGGTCTGGAACTCGGTTACGGCGAACGCCACGAACCGGGCGACTTTTGTCGCCAACATCGTCGACTTAATGGACGCCAACGACATGCTGGGCTTCAACCTCGATTGGGAACGCCCGAACACAGTGACCGAGTGGGCCAACTACACGCAGCTTGCCAAAGATTTGAAGGCGGCGCTGGGGCCCGACCGGGAAGTTTCGGTCGACGACTTCGGCTTCGCCAGCTCGCTGTGGGACGATACGCCGGTGTTCGACGCCAGGACGTACGACCAGTTATTCATCATGGGCTACCACTACCCGGCCGACGACGGCACGAGCCTCGATCACCAAACGTTTGCCGCCACCAAGCGGAATCTCACCGGGCAAGGTGCCGAAAAGGCGTTTAAGGATGAGCAGTTAGTGCTGGGCATTGGCACCTGGGGCAACAATGGGCCCGCCACCGTGAGCCTCAAAAACATCGTCGCCGCCCAGCCCAATTTGGCGGCCGACGCTACCACGTTCACCGGTACGGTCGCCGATCTCGGTGGCACGCTGCGTACTGGCACCTGGGAAATTGAAAGTCGCTACATGGTCCGCGACAAAGTGCAACTGGCCATCGATCGCAACATGCCGGGAGTCATGTCGTGGACGCTGCACTACGATGCCACGAACGAATTGAGCCTGCATCGGGTGGTGCACCACTACGCGATGTTTCAGCGGGACATCCCCGACCTTAATCTCGACGGCGTGGTCGACGCCCAGGACGCCAACGCGCTCGCCGATCAGATGGGCACCGTTCCCGGCTGGACCGGCACCAACACGGCCGCCCGATTCGAGGACTTCTACATCAGCGGTAACTGGGAACGGGGCGACCACAACGGCAATGGTTTCGTGAATCAGGCCGACGCCAACTGGCTCGCCACGCGTTTCGCAGCGCTCGACGTCGAGTTGCCCGACCGCCTGGCGTACACGGGCACATTCGAGAATTTTGCCGATGGCCGGGGCAGCGTTGGACGCTGGGAAGCTGGGCGCGACTCGCCAACCGACCTCGACGAGACCGGCAACTTCACGCAGCACGCCCCTGGGTACCTTGCTTTTGCTGGCAATGGTGCGGGAGCAGCCAAGCACAGCACCGCATCGGTAACCATTCGCAACCAAAACGCAGCCGAGCGTTTTGACACGCTTAACACGGAACCGCGCACGTTGAGCGTCGCGCTTGCGGCGCCCATCGATTTGGCCACGTCCGACGAGCGCGTACTTCACCTTCCTGGTACGTGAGAACACGGCGCCGCTATTGTCGCAGCACGAAGTTTCTCCCCATCGTGAGCTATCGCTGCAATTCCTCGATGCTGCCGGCGAGAACCAGTTCGACGTGGCGCTGCATGGGCTGCAGCAAGAGCTTTCGATCCGTAGCCAAGCCGACACCGCGGCGGGCGACGTGACGACCGGCGGTTTTGGATCGGATGCCACCTACCTGGTGGTCGGCAAGATTTCGGGAAATGGTGCTGGTGCCAACACCGTTCAGGCATGCTCTTTCCCAATGGTAGCAGCGTTGGCAACTACGCCGCGGACGACTTCGACTGGACCCTCACATCGACCGGCAGCTTAGGGTTCGACCCCACGCTTACGACGCTTCAGTTCCAAAGCCTATACGAAGCCAACTATACGGTAAGCAACGTGTGGCTTGGCACGGCGGCCGAGCTGTTCGCGCTACCGACGGCCGCCGACGGCGACTTCAATGGCGACGGCCTGGTGAACCTCGCCGACTACGGCGTGTGGCGCGATACGTTTGGCCAACAGGGCGATCTACTCGCTGCCGATGCCGACGGCAATGGCACGGTCGACAGCAACGACTACGCCATTTGGAAGGTGAACCTGGCAGCCGGCACGACCACCGCGGCGCTCGTATCCAACGTGCCCGAGCCAACCGCTGCGGCACTGGTGTTAGCGGGACTCTTGGTCGCTGGCTGCGCGCGACGCAGCGGCAGTTCACGCATCGCGTGCGGCGCATCGCGGGTGGAGGGTGAAAGCGGCCCGTTTTCTCGCGTTGTGCTGGCTTCGTCTCCCCCTTCGAGATTAGGATAGTGGGGAATGCAAGATTCCACTCCCCTTTGAAGTCGCCGAGGTCGGCATGGCCCGCCTTGTTGTGCTCCTCTTCGTGCTCTTGGCTGCCCGCCGTGGCTCCTCTCGCCGACGAATTTGCTGGGAGGCCTGTCGACCCTAGCCCGGATATTTCATCCGTTGGTTCACGGCGGGCACTAGCGCGAGGGCCCAAGTCCTGGTATTTGTGTGGTTTCTACAACTCCCGCACAAGCCAGAACAAGGAACCCTCGCATGACAGAGTGTAGCGAAACGGCGATTCAGTTCACAGCGGTCGGTCGGCGGCAAGTGGTGGCCAATTTCGATGGCGGGCGACTGACCTCCGACGCGGGCGTGGTGCTATTGCGTGAGGTCGATCGACGAATTGGCTTGCTCGACGCGATCGATGATTGCCTGCCCGATCCGCGTGACCCGCGATACCTGATCCACCACCAACGCGAGATGCTGGCCCAGCGTATCTTCTCGCTGGCATTGGGCTACGAGGACCTCAACGATCAGCAGGCCCTGCGCGACGATCCCGCGTTGCAGCTTGCCGCCGGTAAGGCGGCGGACCCCGACAAGCCGCTGGCTTCTCCTCCGACCCTCTGCCGCTTGGAGAATCGCGTCAGTCGCCAGGCGTTGGTCGCGATGTCGAAGTTGCTGGTGGAACGTTTCTTGGCGGCGCACGATAGCCCGCCCGAAGAGATCGTGCTGGACTTCGACGCCACCGACGACCCGGTTCACGGCCAACAAGAGGAGCGATTCTATCAAGGCTACTATCGCCATTACTGCTTCCTGCCGTTGTACGTGTTCTGCGGGGGTCATCTGTTGGTCTCGCTATTGCGGCCGGCCAACATCGATCCGGCGAAACACTCCCTCGCGCTGACGAAACTGCTGGTCCAGCGGATTCGTCAAGCGTGGCCCAACACCCGGATCACGATTCGCGGCGACAGCGGCTTTTGTCGCTGGCGATTGATGCGTTGGTGCGAGAAACAGGGGGTGGATTACATTTTCGGCATCGGTCGGAACAAGGTCTTGGAGCGTCGTATCGCACCGCTGATGGCCGAGGGGGAAGAAGCCTTCGAGCAAGCAGGCCAGAAGCAGCGCCTCTTTGGAGAAACGGAGTATCAGGCCGGAACGTGGGACCGCCCACGGCGGGTTATCATGAAAGCCGAGCGTTTAGAAGCAGGGCCGAATCGCCGCTTCGTCGTGACCAGCCTGGCGGGCGACGCGCAAGCCATGTACGACGACATCTACACGCAGCGCGGCGACATGGAGAATCGCATCAAGGAGCAGCAGTTGATGCTCTTCGCCGATCGCACGAGTTGCCACAACTTTGTGGCGAATCAGTTTCGCCTGCTGCTTTCGAGCTTCGCGTATGTGCTGCTGCACGAGTTGCGTCGCACGGAGTTGGCCAGCACCGAATTGGCGCCGGCGCAAGTCAGCCGCATTCGGCTGACGCTATTGAAAGTCGCCGCCCGTATCACCCTCTCGGTGCGTCGCGTGGTGCTGCACCTGGCAAGCAGCTATCCACACCAGCAACTCTTCCGCCAGGTCGCTGCCGGGTTAGCCGCCGCCCCCGGATGACGTCTCGAAATTACCGCACGCCCAACCTCTGAAAATTCTTAATGGCCAGCGATCCTAACCGGGGGTAAGGGGGCCTCTGCGCTACCCGAGACCCTCCACCTAAGAAGCCCCCGCTACAAGGGACTCCATGGGCGGATGAAATATGCGGGCTAGCCGGAAACGGCACCGTCGAATTCACCGGCCGGGGATCGTTGAGCAACAGTTTCAACGGCGGGGGCGGTAGCTACCTCTTCAACGAATCCGGCCACTCGCTCACGGGCGATGTCGATATCAACATCTCTCTGGGACAGTTTCACAATCGCGGCACGATCCTCGGAAATGTGGGAGGCTCCATCATTGGGATCGGTTCCGAGGCCAGCTTTGTCCAAGAGAGGCTCATCGCGGCGAGAGAGGGCGCGAGGGTCGTTCTGCAAATTTTCCGCAACTGGTCCAACCGCGGTGTGCTCGAAGCGACTCAGGAGAGCACCCTCACAGCCCTTGGTCCGCCTGTCGAGAACCTGCGCGATGCTCAGATTGTTGTCGAGAGCGGCTCGCGGCTTGAGATCTCGTCCCTCAAGAACTACCGCGACGGACTGGTCACGGGGGGCGGCAGAATTGACCTCGACGATGACCCAGACGACCTCTTCCAAAACAGCGGCACACTCGCACCCGGTGACGGGGTCGGCCGCATAGTCGTCGATGGTCATTTCGAGCAAACCACGTTCGGTACGCTAGCGATCGAGCTCGCCAGCACCACGCCTGCTACTGGGTACGATGGCCTGGAAGTGCTCGGAAGCGCCGTGCTCGATGGCAGTCTGCATGTCGCTTTGGTAGACGATGGCAATGGCCCGTTCGTTCCCGTCGCTGGCAACACGTTCGAAATTCTACATGCCAGCGAAGGCATCACGGGCCAATTCGCCACCACGTCGGCCGACCTCCCTCCATTGCCCGGCAATCTGACATGGCAGATCACCTATTACGTTAATCTGGTAGTCCTCTCCGTCGTCGGCGGTTTGCCCGGCGACTACAACGACGATGGCACCGTGAACCTCGCCGACTACACGGTATGGCGGGACCAACTGGGCGCCGCCACCGGCACGCTAATGAACGACAATACGGCGCCGCCATCGGCACCGCGCAATACGACTTGTGGAAGAGCAACTTCGGCGCGGTGGCGGAAGGCTTAGCGACGCTCGAAGCCACGAGTGTGCCGGAGCCTGGCACCTGGCTACTGCTGCTCGCCGCGTGTGGGCTGGCCCCCTTTGGCTTGCGGCACAATACGGTTGGCTAAGGGGGCGATCGGCTCGCTGCCCATGCCGACGGCACCTGCCCGTTAAACAGGCACGCGTTGCCCCGTGGGCGAGAAGCTGGCATCGCTGCCCCCCCCTCGCCGGGCTGCGCAGACGCTCCAAACTGCGCCTGCTACGCACCAATCTCGCGGATGTCCGGCGGTTTGCCGGCGATGGCACACCGGTTGCAACTCTCGCTGGTCCCACCCCCAACGACTGGTCGCGGCAGCTTGAGCTAGCCATGCGACCGGTTCCCGCCCCCCACCCCAGCGAACTGAGACGATGAAAAAAGGATTTCTGATTGACATGGATGGCGTCATCTACCGCTCCAGCGAGCTGATTCCCGGCGCGGGAATTCATTGCCACGCTCGGGCAATGCGAAATACCGTTCATGTTCCTCACCAACAACAGCCAGCGGACCCGCCGCGACGTCGCGATCAAGCTCGAACGGATGGGCATCCCGGTAACGGAGAAACACATCTTCACGTGCGCGATGGCCACAGCGCGGTTCCTGGCGCGGCAGCAGCCAGGAGGCACCGCGTACGTGATTGGCGAAGGGGGCCTGCAAACGGCCCTGCATAAGAATGGGTATGCCGTGGTCGACAAGTCGCCCGACTACGTGGTGGTGGGCGAAGGTCGCACGCTGTCGTTCGAGATGCTGGAGATTGCCGTGCAAATGGTGCTCGACGGCGCGAAGCTGATCGCCACGAACCTCGACCCCAATTGCCCCACCAAAAGTGGCACCCGCCCCGGCTGTGGCGCGATTGTTTCGCTCATCGAAGAGGCAACCGGCGTGAAGGCCTTTAGCGTTGGCAAGCCAAGCCCTGAGATGATGCGGCAAGCTCGTAAGGAACTCGGCATGGCGACCAGCGAAACGATCATGGTGGGCGACACCATGGAGACCGATATCCTGGGCGGCGTGCAAATGGGTTACCGCACGGTGCTGGTGCTCTCGGGCGGCACCAAGCGCGCGGACCTGGCAAACTTCGCCTACCAGCCCGATTTGATCGTCGACTCGGTGGCCGACCTGTGCGACACCAACGTGCTCCTGCACCAGGTGCTGCCCACCAACAACCGCGAGGACGACACCCCGCTCGATATCGACGCGTGGTCCGCAGCGCACGCGTGAGGCGTTTGCCTGGCGGCAGATGGGAACAACGACATGGTCGTCGACCAGAGCGACTACAACACTTGGAAGGCGAACTTTGGGTTATTCGCCGTCGACGTCGGTCCGGGCATAACGGATATTGGCAACGTTCCCGAACCGAGTACGCTCTTGCTGGCACTTGGTGCGGTGCTCTTGCTGCCGTGGCGTCGCGGACGCTAGCACTGCCGCCTGATTCGACATGCGTGCGTCGACCTTGTGTTGCCCGCGGCGCGATCCTATACTCCCCGCCCGCGCAGATAGGTGCTGCTGGACTGGATCACTCGTGGACTGGGCCAGCCGTGGCTCGACTTGCGCGGACCACGCACTTTTTCCATGGACGGAGAACGTTATGATGGCCGCGCGGAATCGAGCACTCACTCTTGTCGCTGCCCTCCTTGTTGGGGGCGCGACTACCCTCGCGCAGACGCCGAGCAGTTGGCAATCGTCGACCGCGGGCCGTTATGGCGACCAACCGGGCGGCACGCCGATGGCCCAGCCCATTACGCCAATCGGCGCTGCGCCGCAGGGGCAGGCCACTCCCCCAGCATCGGGCGGCAACTCTCAGCAGTTGGCCCCCATTCAGGGGTCGGCGCCCACGCGGGCGCGGGTGACCAAGGGGTCGGGCGCGCTGCCACGCGACCATGGTCAGGTGTGGCGCGAATACGACATTCGCCCCTACACGTCGCGCGCGAATAGCACGACCAAACCAGAACAAATGCTGGTCGATTGGATTCTCCGCGAGACCGGCTACGAAGCGTGGCACTCCGAGCCGCTGGGCATCCTGAGTGCCAACCGCGACACGCTGCGGGTGTATCACTCGCCCGAAATGCAATCGATGGTGGCCGACATCGTCGACCGATTCGTGAACCAGCAATCCGAAAGCGAGGCGTTTTCGATGCGTGTCGCCTCGGTCACTAGTCCCAACTGGCGGGCGAAGGCGCTGCCACTGATGACCCCGATTCCCGTGCAATCGCCGGGCGTTCAAGGCTGGATGATGGCCAAAGAGAACGTCGCGATGCTGCTGTCCGATCTGACGCGCCGCACCGATTACCGCGAGTACAACTCGCCAACGCAGTTGGTGGGCAACGGGCAGTCGATTCTCATCAGTACCATGCGGCCGCGGGGCTACATCAAAGGCGTGATGCCAACGCCCAACGTATGGCCCGGTTTCCAACCCGAGCAGGGACAACTGGAAGAAGGCTTCTCGCTGGAATTTAGCCCGCTGCTGTCGCTCGATAGAACCACGTGCGATGCGGTGATCAAGTTGCGGCTGCAGCAGGTGGAGAAAATGGTACCTGTGACGCTCGACATTCCGACTCCGGTGGCGGCGAATCAGCGGATGGAGGTCGAGGTGCCGCAGATGACGATGGCAGATATCCACGAGCGTTTTCGTTGGCCCAGCAACCAAGTGCTGCTGCTTTCGATGGGCGTGATTGGCACGCCGGGCCCGCAACGCGATAACGCCCTGACGGCCGCTTTGCCGATGCTGAAAACGGCCCCCCGAGCCGATGCGTTGCTGTTTATCGAAGCGAAAGGAAGCGTGCTTCCGCCCGCGGCGCCCAACGTCCCGGCGTCGACCGCCCAACGAAATCCGGCCACTTTTCATGGCCGGTATTAATTTTTTGTTGGATTAATCGGTATTGGACATTGGCTGCCCCGGCTAAGCCGTAAGCGGTGGCCGCTCCACCATGGCTCGCCCCTCACGCCAGCCGCAACCATTTGCTATGTTGCCCAAGTTATGAGTAGTTCCCCAGCTACAGATCGTCGGGTAGTGATTACCGGCATTGGCGTGATTTCTCCCGTGGGCAGTTCGCTGACCACGATGTGGGACGCGCTGTCGAGTGGCACCAGCGGCGTGGTGCGCACGGCGCGTTCCTGTCGATGCGGCGCGAATGTCGCTGCGTTACGCGGGTGAGTGCCGCCAGTTCACCGGCGACATCGACGACTTTGGCGACCTGGACAAAGGCAAGAAGAAAACCATCCGCAAGGCACTCAAAATGATGTGCCGCGAAACCCAAATGGCGGTTGCCGCCGCCGAACTGGCGCTCGCCAGCGCCGCGCTGGGCGAAGGCGCGCTCGAACCCCAGCGGTCGGGCGTTGTTTTGGGTAGCGACTACATGCTCACGATTCCCGAAGATTACGTCGATGGCATGCGTAAGTGTACGGGCGCGGATGGCGAGTTCGACTTCGAGGATTGGGGCACCGACGGGCTGGGGCAGATGACTCCCCTGTGGATGCTCAAGTACCTGCCGAACATGCCTGCCAGCCACATCGCAATTATTAACGACCTGCGCGGGCCGAACAACTCGCTCACGTTGCGCGAGGCTTCGAGCAACATGGCCATTGGCGAGGCGTTTACCACTATCGCGCGAGGTCACGCCGATGTGATGCTCGCCGGCGCGACAGGCACCCGCATTCTGCCGATGCAGGCAATCCATGCCATGCAAACCGAAGAACTTGCCGACGACGATTGCGACCCGGCGACCGCCAGTCGCCCGTTCGACAAGAATCGCCTCGGCATGGTCGCCGGCGAGGGCGCGGGCGTCGTCGTGCTCGAAGAACGCAGCCGTGCCGAAGCGCGAGGCGCGACCATCTATGGCGAAGTGCTCGGCATCGGCTCAAGCATGGTGGCCGATCGCCAATTGCGTGGCGACACTCAGCAGGCACTCGCGGGCGCCATGGCGGCCTGCCTCAAGCACTCGGAGGTGGCCGCTAGCGAAGTTGGTCACGTAAACGCGCATGGTTTGGCAACAGGGCAAAGCGATCGCGCCGAAGCAGCGGCCATTCGCGCGACGCTCGACGGCGACGTTCCTGTTGCGGCGCTCAAGAGCTACTTCGGTAACCTCGGCGCCGGCAGCGGCGCCGTGGAGCTTGCCGCCAGTTTGCTAGCAATGCAGCATGGCCAACTGCCTGGCGTGCTCAATTACCAAACGCCTGATCCCGAGTGCGAGCTGAACGTCGCCACGGGCGCCCAGTCGCCGGGCGCGAGCTTCTTGAACCTGAGCGTCACGCCGCAGGGGCAAGCGAGTGTGCTGGCCGTGCGGACGAGGTGAGCCGCTGCGGTCGTCCGGTACAGGCAGTTAGCCGCGCGGGATCGCTGTGAGCTCCGGACAATTGCAAAGCGGCGGACTGTGTCATCCCATCATCCCGCGGGAGCTTCAAGCGACTAACGAATTTAAGCTTGGTCATTCCGGCGACGGCTAACCTCGCCACCCAACAGATACTTCCATCCCGCCGTATTGTAATCGCATTTTGCTACCGTATTACTGGCGGTCCCCTCAGTATGACATCGCCAGGACTTTGCAATCGCGATAAGGCACATCGCCGTCAGCCGGTTGACACTTCCGATTATCCGAGCTAGGCTAGCGGATTACCGCCGGCTTTAAGTCGTGGCCCAGTAACGGCTTCTGCCGCTGGGCCGCTGGCATTTTGCGGGTGGTCACAATCTGACACACAACCTGACAACTCGAATTGCCTCGCGCGGTGGGCGAATTGGCCGCGGGAATAGGACTGCCATGAATGCCACCGAAGTACTCCGAATTGTCGACGCTATCCACCGCGACAAGAATATCGACAAGGAAATCGTCTTCGAAGGCATCGAGGCAGCCTTGGTCTCTGCCGCCAAGAAGCACTACGGCGAAGAGGCGGACATCACCGTAGCCATTGATCGCCAGGATGGGTCGATCAAAGCGAGCATCGATGGCGAAGTGCTCGATTCGGAAGAAGCCGTTGGACGCATTGGCGCCCAGACCGCCAAGCAGGTGATGATCCAAAAGATCCGCGAGGCCGAGCGCGACGCGTTGTACGACGAGTACGACGATCTGCTAAACCACATGGTGAGCGGCATCATTCAGCGGTACGAAGGGGGCGCCGCCACGGTGGCGCTGACCAATGTCGAAGCCATTCTGCCGCGGAGCGAGCAGATCCCCGGCGAGACGCACCACGCCAACGAGCGGGTCCGCGCCACGGTGTACGAGGTCCGCAAAGCCGGAAGCCGCATTAAGGTGATTCTCAGCCGCCGGTCGCCCAGCCTTGTGCAACGGTTGTTTGAGCAGGAGATCCCTGAAATCGCCGACGGAGTCATCGAGGTCCGAGGCATCTCTCGTGAGCCAGGGTACCGGTCGAAGGTGGCCGTCAGCAGTAGCGATGCCCGGGTCGATTGCGTGGGTGCCTGTGTTGGCGTGCGGGGCAACCGCATCAAGAACATTGTGGACGAACTGGCGGGCGAGCGCATCGACATCGTGCGGTGGGACGAAGACCTGGAGGTCTTGATTCCCAATGCCTTGTCGCCGGCGACCGTCGAGCAGGTGATCCTTTGCAAAATGCTGGGCCGGGCCATCGTGCTGGTGAGCGAAGATCAACTATCGCTGGCCATTGGCCGCCGAGGCCAGAATGTGCGTCTCGCTAGCAAGCTTTCCGGCTGGGACATCGAAATCATGACGCAGGAGGAACTAGCCGAATCGATCGATCGGGCGGTCGACGGATTCAGCCAATTGGAAGGCATGGCGATCGAACTGGCGGAGAAGCTGGTCGAAGAGGGCTTTTTGAGCTATGACGATCTCTCGATCATCGAGCCGGACGACCTCATGCAAATGGGCAGCCTCAGCGAAGAGCAGGTGAACCACATCGTCGAACAGGCCGAAGCACGGGCCGAGGCCGCCGAGGCCGCCGCCGCCGAGGCGCGACGCAATAAGCGAGAACAAGAACGCCTGGCAGCCGAGGTCGCCTCCGCCGAAGCCGCCGCCGCCGAAGCGCGTGGCGATGCGAGCGAGGGCGAGGAGGCCCCCGACGAAGAAGGAGCCGGTACGGAGATGGCCGAGGGCCAGGAACCGGCCAGCGAGCAGGCCGCAGAGCAACCACCTGCAGACACGCCTTCGGCCCCCGCTGAGGGGTCCACAGAGGAGCCGGGCGAAGCCGCAGCTGCCGATGTTGAGGTCGACTCGAATGGATCCGAAGAATCGGCGGACGACGAGGCGGCTCGCCAGGCGGCGGACGCTGGACAGGACCCCCCCGCGTAGTCAATAGTACAGGGCTTGGCGGCAGTAGAAACGCCGGCGTTTTTCGGCCCTCACCCTCGGAATGCTTGCCAGCCGCAAGCGGCCGAGCGGCAGAACGACGCCCGGCCGTTTTCAGCCTGACTATAATGTTAGTTTTGTATTTCCTCCGCAATCATCACGGGAGACGTGGCTATGATTCGGTAACCGATGGACGGCTCACGCCGCGGGCGACGAATGCTTGGTGAAGCATTGCCCCGCCGGGTGGACTATATGGAGAGAATATTTTGGCGGTTCGTATTTACGCTCTGGCAAAAGAGCTAAAGCTCGACAGCAAAGATCTGGTCGATATCTGCACGCGTGCTGGTATCCCCGGCAAGGGCTCTGCGTTGGCTAGCTTGACCGAATCCGAGGTCGAGAAAGTCAAGCAGTTTCTCGATGGCGGCTCGAAGCCCGCGAAGCCCAAGTCGTCGGGCGCAGCCCCTGCCATGGAACGGCCAAAGGCGCCGGCGAGCGGCGAAGATCGCTTGAAAGTGATCGTCACCCCCAAGGCCGCCACGCCGCTCGAAGCTGTGAAAGCATCCCGGCAAGCCACGATCGGCGGCGCCGAAGCTGCCGAAGCTGCCGAAGCTGCCGCCGAGACCCCTGACGCCGAGACCTCGCCAGCCGACGCAGCGTCGGCCGAGATCGCGCCAGCCGACGCAGCAAGCGGCGAAGCGGCTGCGACCCCCTCGACCGGCACGGAGCCGCCATCGCCCGAGGGTGCCGGTCCTTTGGCGGGGATGCTACGTCGCGAGGATTACATTGGTCCCGGTAGTGCCGCCGCAGGCAAGCCGCCGGTTGTGGGCCAATCAAGCAAATCCAAACCGAAAAAGAACGAAGGGGGTGCGGGTGGTCGCGCTCGACCGGCCATAAAGCTGGCGCCGATGCCTGCCCCCAGCGATGCTCCCAAGGTACGTAAGAAGCCTGCCGAGGATTTGCCCGCACAGAAACCGGACATGAAGCTCCCCGCCGATGTACTCGGCGCGGGCAAGGCTGGCAGTAAGCCACTGGCGGCGCACATGGCGCGGGCCGAACGGTCGCTCGACGCCGAAAAGGGCGCAAGACCGGCAGCTTCGTCGGCGGCGACGACGCCGAATCCAAAGCACGCGGCCGCGGCAAAGGGCGTGGCAAGGCTGGCGAAGAAGGTCGCTCGATGTTGGGCGGCCGCGAGCAACGGCAACTGAGCCGTCGTCGCTCGCCTCGTTCGGACGACGACGACTCCGGTCGGAGTTATCGCCGTGGGGGTCGCCGCCCGCACCGTCGCAGCGGCGCCAGCACGGCTGCCCCGCGTAAGGAACGCGTTAGCCTCGAGCTCCCATGCACCGTTCGCGACCTTTCGGAGGCCGCTGGTATCCCCGCCATGCAGATCCAACGGATCCTGATGGAAGAAGGGGTGATGGCGAAAATCAACGACATCATGGACGAGGAACTCACCGAGTTCGTCGCCGCCGAATTGGGTGTCGATGTCGACTTCGTGCAAGCGGTGACCCTCGAAGACGAGTTGCTCACCGCCATCCGCGATGCCGAAGACTCCGAGGACCAACTTGAGCCACGACCGCCCGTCATTACGTTCCTTGGCCATGTGGACCACGGCAAGACCTCGCTGCTCGATCGCCTGATTGGCATCGACGTGGTGAGCGGCGAGAGTGGCGGCATTACCCAGCATATTCGCGCGTACCAAATCGAGAAGGACGGTGCCGGCATCTCGTTCGTCGATACGCCAGGGCACGAAGCTTTCACCGAAATGCGCGCCCGCGGCGCCAACGTTACCGACATTGCCGTGCTGGTGGTTGCCGCCGACGACGGCGTCATGCCGCAAACCGAAGAAGCGATCAGCCACGCCAAGGCGGCAGAAGTGCCGATTGTGGTCGCCCTGAACAAGATCGACCTACCAGGGGTCGACGCCGATAAAGCGATGGCCGATCTGTCGGCCAACGGGCTGCAGCCGAGTGAATGGGGCGGCGAGATCGAGGTGGTGAAGTGCAGTGCAATCACTGGCGAAGGGATGGATGAACTGCTCGAAACCGTGCTCACCGTCGCCGACCTGCACGAATACAAGGCCAACCCCAATCGTCCGGCACTCGGCACCGCGCTCGAGGCGCAGCAGGAAGCGGGCCACGGCGTGGTCGCCAAGGTGATTGTGCAAAACGGCACGCTTCGCGTTGGCGACAACGTTGTCTGCGGCGAAGCCTTTGGCAAGGTGCGGGCCATGTTCGATACGTTGAACCCGACCTTAGCGATCGAAGCCGCCGGCCCGAGCACGCCGGTCAACCTGCTCGGCCTGAATGTTGCCCCTGCCGCGGGCGAGCACTTCTATGTGCTCGACGATATTGCCAAAGCCCGCGAGTTGGCCGAAGCGCGCAGCGATCAAAGCCGGCAGGACTCGCTCGGCAGCTCGGGCCCCGTGCACGTGACGCTCGAGAACCTGTTCGACCGTCTCGAGCACACGCAAGAAGTGCAGACGCTCAATCTCATCCTGCGGGCGGATGTCCGGGGCTCGATCGAAGCGATTAAGAAAGAGTTCACCAAGCTCGATCATCCCGAAGTAAAGCTCAAGACGTTGCTTTCGACCGTGGGCGGAGTGACCGAGGGCGACGTGCAATTGGCTCACGCATCGGACGCCGTGATCCTGGCCTTTAACGTGGTGCCCGACGAGAAGGCACGACAGTTGGCCGACCAGCTCGGCGTGCAGATTCGTCGCTACGACGTGATCTACAAGATTACCGACGACCTCAAGCTCGCCTTGGAGGGCATGCTCAAGCCCGAAGAACGCGAGGTGGAACTTGGTCGGGCTCTCGTACAGCAGGTATTCCGCATTAGCCGCGTAGGTACCGTCGCTGGCTGCCGGGTGCTGGCCGGCGTCATCGAACGCAACGCCCGAGCCCGCGTGATTCGCGACAGCACCATCATTGGCGACTACCCGCTCGACACGCTTCGCCGGGAAAAAGACGACGCCAAGGAAGTCCGCGAAGGCTACGAGTGTGGTATCAAGCTCACCGGGTTCAACGACGTAAAAGAAGGCGATTTGTTCGAAGCTTACAAGGTCGAAGAAATCGGTCGCACCTTCGACGAGTAGCCCCAGCTCGCCCCGCCGAAAACCATCCCCGTCGCCCATGTCGCCATGCCGTCCCGCCGAGTTCTCAAAGCCGCCGAAGCCATTCGCGAGGTCGTCAGTATGGCGATTCTCACGGACTTGCACGACCCTCGTATCGAGGACGTTACCGTCACCTACGTTGAGGTAACTCCTGACATGCGAGGTGCGAAGGTGCATGTCTCGATCATGGGAACCGAGGCAAAGCAGAATACATGCCTCCGCGGGCTGCAAAGTTCGGCCGGGTACTTGCAAACAAAGATCGCGCAGCGAATCGATACGCGTTACACGCCGCGACTCAAGTTCGAGTTGGATCAAGGCGTGAAGCAATCGATCGCGATTGCAAAAATGCTACAAGAGGTGTTGCCCGAAGATCAGCCGGCCGCCGAAACGACCGACGCAGCCGAAATGCCTGACGAGAACACCCTGAACCAGGATGAATGAATCGCCGTGGCGGCTGCGACTCGTTGCCCGCAACGAGTTGGCCGGGCATTGGCGCGAACCACAGAGAAGATCGAAGTAAATCAGACAGAACTATGGCAGCACAAAATCGCGGCACCCGCATTACCAAATTGCTCGGGCAAGTCAAAAAGCAGTTTAAATCCGTCGACGCTCCGCCGAGCCGAACACTCATTGAGCACCTGCTCTTTGCGTGCCTGCTGGAGAATTCTCCCCACGCGGCTGCCGAGGAGGCCTTCGCGGGGCTCAAGACGGACTACTTCGATTGGAACGAGGTGCGGGTAAGCACCAAGCGCGAGCTAGCCGAGACCCTTAAAGTACTTGCCGATCCCGAGCAGGCGGCCGAGCGGCTCAAGCGGACACTGCATAGCGTGTTCGAATCAGTTTACGCCTACGACCTGGAGGTGATGAAAAAGCAGAACCTGGGTCAAGCGACCAAGACCATCGAAAAGTACGAAGGCACATCGCCGTTCACGGTGGCGTACGTTACGCAAAATGCCCTTGGCGGTCACGCGATTCCTGCCAACAAGGGCCTGCTGATCGCGTTCCTGGCGTTCGACATCATTAGCGAGAAAGAAGCTGCCGCTTGGCACATCCCCGGACTCGAACGGGCGGTACCGAAAAGCAAGGGTGTGGAAGTCGGCACCATCCTGCATCAGTTGGGTGTCGAAATCGGCAAGAATCCGTACGGCACCAATGCCCGGAAGTTGCTGCAATCGATCGACCCGAGTTGCAAAGATCGGTTGCCAAAGAAACCCGAGCCGCCGGCTCCGAAGAAGAAAAAAGTGAAGAAGAAGTGCCCGCCCCCCCTGCCCCGGCAGCCAAGACGAAAAAGACCGCGCCGAGCGACGGCAAGAAGGTCGTCGCGAAGAACGCCGAGCAACCGACGAAGAAGGTAAAGAAAAAGATCAAGAAGAAAGTCAAGAAAGAGGTCGCCAAGACGACCAGCAGCAGCAAGAAGGTGAAGAAGAAGGTGGCCAAGAAAGCCACGGCCAAGAGCGGCAAGAAAATCACCAAGCGCAAACCAAAGTAAAGAGGCACCACTCGCGTGGCAGGGCCACGCGACGCGGTAGGCGCTCTCCGCTCCCTCCACCTCCATCGCTCTGTTCACTCCCTTACCCCTGACCCCCCAACGCGCCAACATGGCAGGACATTCCCACTGGGCCGGCATCAAGCACAAGAAGGCGGCCATCGACAACAAGCGGGGCAAGCTTTGGAGCAAGCTCTCGAAGGCCATCATCGTCGCCGCCAAGCTGGGCGGAGGCGAC
Source organism: Lacipirellulaceae bacterium (assembly GCA_963753855.1). Lineage (GTDB taxonomy): Bacteria > Planctomycetota > Planctomycetia > Pirellulales > Lacipirellulaceae > Aeoliella. The sequence continues at coordinate 641,375 of CAVWDV010000002.1, forward strand.
CCCGATGCGAATCTCAAGCTGCGTTACGCCATTAACGACGCCAAAGCGGTCTCGATGCCCAAAGACAACATCGAACGGGCCATCAAGAAAGGTACCGGAGAACTCGACGGCGGCAATTTGGACGAAGTGCTCTACGAAGGCATTGGCCCGGCTGGCACGGCCATCATGTGCGATATCCTGACCGATAACCGCAATCGCACGGCACCGGAAATTCGTAAGATGTTCGAGGTGTGTGGCGGAAAACTCGGCGCCAGTGGCTGCGCCGCGTGGATGTTCGACCGCAAGGGGCTCATCGTCATCGCCGCCGATAAGGCCGACGAAATGTCGCTCATGGAACTCGCCATTGAAGCCGGTGCCGACGACGTGCGAAACGCGGGCGAGTCGTTTGCCGTTGTATGCGAACCCGATGCGTTTTCGGTTGTCTGCGATGCGATTGAAGCTGCAGAAATCGACACCGAAAGCCGCGAACTCACTTGGATGCCGAAAGACACCGTCGAACTGACCGCCAGCGATGCCCGCCAGGTGCTCAAACTCGTCGAACGCCTAGACGATCATGACGATGTGCAAAGTGTTGCGGCAAACTTCGATATATCGGACGAAGTCATGGCGGAGTTGGACGCGGACGAGTAACCCACTCCAGGAGTATCGATCATGCTCACCCGCGGATGGCTTGTATCAGCGGGGCTCTTGTTCACCACGCTCGCGGCGGCGGCGGATCGGCCCAACATCCTGATCTGCATGGCCGACGATTGGGGATGGCCGCACGCGGGTGCCTACGGCGACGCGGTCGTCCAGACACCCACGTTCGATGCGCTCGCCCGCGATGGGGTGCTCTTTTCCCACGCTTACGTCTCGAGCCCTTCCTGCACACCTAGCCGCAACGCCACGCTCACCGGGCAGCAGTTCTATCGGCTCGACCAAGGAGCCAACCTGCACAGTTCGCTTGATCCCCGCCACCCGAACTTCCTACTCCTGGTTCGCGACGCCGGCTACCAAGTGGGGCATTGGCGAAAAGCGTGGGGGCCTGGCGAGCCTCGAGCGCTAGGTTACCGCGAGAGTCCGGTCGGGAAGCGACAAAGCTTCGACCAATTCCTGGCCCAACGCGATCCATCGAAACCGTTCTGCTTCTGGTTCGGCACCACCGATCCGCATCGCGGCTACGAAGCTGGCAACGGCGCCAAGTCGGGCATGGATCTGGCTGCCATCCACGTGCCCGATTTCTATCCCGACGCTGCGGAGATTCGCTCCGACATGGCCGACTACTACTGGGAAGTGCAGCGGTGGGATCGCGAGGTTGGCGCGGCGATCGACTTGGTGAAGCAAGCGGGTGAGTTGGAAAACACCATCATCGTGATGACCGGCGACCATGGAATGCCGTTCCCGCGCTGCAAAGGCAACCTCTACGACTGGGGCACGCGGGTGCCACTGGCGGTACGCTGGACGGCCGAAGTGGCGCCCGGCCGGCAATTGGACAACTTTGTATCGCTTACCGATCTGGCGCCCACTTTTCTCCAGGCGGCCGGTGTCGCCGTCCCCGCCAACATGACGGGCCACTCGCTCTTGCCCCTGCTGACCGCGCCGGGTAGCGCTCGTCCAGATGTCGACGATCGCGTTGTCGACCGCAGCTTTGTTGTCTTTGGCCGCGAACGGCACGTGCCGGCACAACGCATGCCTTCGCTGGCGGGCTACCCCTGCGCGGGCGATTCGCACCGACCGTTGGCTGCTGGTGCTCAACGCCGAGCCCGATCGCTGGCCGGCCGGAGTGCCTCGTGGCGCAACGCACCCCATCGACCAATTTGCCGACTGCGACGCTGGCCCCACCAAAGCGTACCTGATCGAGCACCAAGACGATCCGGATGTCGCCAAACATTACCGGCAGTGCTTTGCCAAGCGACCGGCGATGGAACTCTACGACTGCCAGAACGATCCCGACCAAATCCACAATCTGGCCAGCGACCCCCAACTGGCACCAATGGTCGACCGCCTACGGCAGCAACTCCTCGCCTACCTACAAGAGACGGCCGACCCTCGCTTTACCGACGGTGCCGTAGAATTCGACGACTACCCCTACCGGGCGGCGTACCTCCAAGACTATCTCAAGCAGCACGGGCACTGAGCGGCGACTTCGCAGTTGCCCTGACGGCGGCCCCATCGACGGCCCGTCTGCAAGGTGCCACGAAGGTCGTCCAGCGACACCTCGCTTAGCTACAATTGATACGGCCCAGCCCCCGAGGGTAGAATGGGGGGGGCCACTTCCAACACTGGAGCGATCATGGACAGTCTCAACATACGAGCCCATTTCGACGGCACGAGCATTCAACTGGACGAGACGGTCGACTTGCCGACCAACGTGCCACTTATCGTTACGGTATCACCCGCTACGGATGCTGATGGCTTGCACCGAGATTGGTCGCATGTCAGCGGACAGGGCCTGGCCGCTGCCTACGGCGATGACGAACCCGATTATTCAGCCGCTGATGTATTGCCATGAGTGAAGGCGATGTGCTCTTAGCAACGCTACCGCAATCGGATGGCAACACGAAACATCGACCGGTGCTCTGCCTGGCGAAAATGCCTCCCTTCGGCGACTTGCTCGTGTGCGGAATCAGCACGCAACTTAAGCATGCGGTCCCGCGTTTTGATGAGGTGATTGCTTCGACCGAGGGAGACTTCGCAAGAAGTGGCTTGAAGGCGGACTCCGTCATTCGCCTGGGCTACCTCGCCGTGCTACCTGCCGCCTCGTTCGTGGGGCGCTTAGGTTGCGTCGCTCCAACGCGTCTAACAACACTGCGAACGAATCTGGCCGACTTTCTGCGGCCTTAACAACGTGTTAGGCACTGCAGTGGTGATAAAGCGCACTTCTCTTCTATAAGAGTTTCCTCCCTCACAAATCGGTTTCCATGGCGGGGTAGCGTTTGGCAGTTTGCCATTGGCCGGCGACCTCCAGCTGGCATCGACGGTGCCGTAGAATTCGACGACTACCCCTACCGGGCGGCGTACCTCCAAGACTATCGCAAGCAGCACGGGCACTGAACGGCCATCTGGCGGAAGTCAGAAAACGCGCCGGCGTAGATCCAGGGAAACCGCGTCGTGCAGCGGGTTTACCTGCGCGGCTTCGCGCCCGACCCGTCGTCGAAAGCATCGATGCCTGGGGGAGGAGCCGGATTGGTGGGCTTGGTTACCTTGTCGCGACCACTTCCGCAGCCCCCGGCAACGAGCACGGCGTGAATGACGAGCAGCCGCAACAACAGCGTGGCGGCCGCGGTTCGCTTGCCCGGCAAAGGGTGTCGCGCAACGCGGGCCGATGAATCGGGCAGATCGGCATGCTTGTCAGTCGGCACACGCGCTTCCCGACCGCGATGTTTACAAATCGGAGCCGTCAACTGGCACTCCGTCTTGCATGCCGCCCAATGCGTCGAGAACCTGCTGTTCGATATCGGGTTGAATCGGCCGAACCGATCCGTCCGCGAAGCAGAAGTTTACGCCGCCACCGGAGTGAACGCTGCCAAAGAAGCCACTCGTATCGGTGGTGTTGCCAATGGCTCCCCCGACCACCCGATCGGAGAAACCAAATCCCACGGGGATGGCCGCCCCGCCAATCCAGGCAGCCTGCTTGAGCAGCCCGCTGACCGTCCGCTTGCTGCTGCGGCCATCGGCCCCGACAACATCGACTTTCGCGTTATCGGCAGTCCAGCCGGCCGATTCGCCAATCATCAGGGTGTTTGACGTACCATCGAGGATTTGACCGATGCGTGTGACCGACCGCACGGTGAACACACCCGCGTAGAGGTCGGCGTCCGGTTCGTTCACCGCGCCGTACTTACCCGCACATCCTAGGTAGTCGGTGCGGCCGAGCGGTGCGTCGGCCGAAGGGAGCGAGCCACGGCTGTAACGGTACTTACTGTTCGTGGGCCCGTAGGGGTCGGTGGTGTGGATAATGTTGTAGGCGAGCTGCGGCGTCTCATCGGGGTTCGTGGGGCATTCGAGTGTGGTGAACCGCCATTGTGCGGCGGTAAACGCAGCCGGATTGCTCTCGTCGAAGAACGGCAGTGCCACTCTCTTGCGATCGAGCACGAGGTCGTCTGAGATGAACTCTTGCGCCGCGGCATTCTCGAAGTACGGCATGACGAACAGGATCCAACCGACCAGTTGATGCCGTTTGTCCTGCATGTTGGGTCGTGGGTTGCCCGGTTGCGAGGTAGCCCGGCCTACGAGCCCCCCTTCGGCCAGGTAGCCCGGGGGCAGCCGGTTGTTGGCCGACTCGTAGTTGAGCACGGCCAAGCCAAGCTGCTTGACGTTGTTCATGCACTGAGCGCGGCGGGCCGATTCGCGGGCCGCCTGCACCGCCGGCAGCAGCAACGCCACTAGGATGCCAATGATGGCGATCACCACCAACAGTTCGACCAGGGTAAAACCAGCACGCGATCGTGGTCGGTGGCAGGCAAAAGCAACAACTGCGGCCATGCGTTCCTCGCTGAAAATCGAAAACCTATGCGGGGGGAAGCCGGGCAGGGACTCCTCGAAGGCGGGAGTCGATTTACAGGTCGCGGCAATCGCATTGCAATGGCCGTACCGCTTACCCGCCGATCCTCGACATAATAGGCGACCGCACCGGAAAATTCAACCCTTTGGCATCGATTTTCATCGCCCGCAAAGGCAGAGTAGCGACGCCATTTGTCGCGGCTAATGCCGCTTTTCCGGCCTCCCCCATCACGCACCGACGTCACGGAAAACCGAAAAAAACGCAAGGATTTGTGGCCCGCTACTTGTGGGCCGACTTTGGTGGAACTAAGATGCGTCGGTAGGTTCGGAGTTATCTGGTAAGCGCTCCGCCTACCATCCGGTAGCAACGTGTGGTTGCTACGTACTTCTTCAGGAGAGGGTTCTAATGATGCGAACTACTTTGAGAAATCTCTTTACGCTCGCGCCGATGGTCGGCGTGGCAATGTTGCTTAGCAGCGCAACGGCTCAGGCCGCTCCCGTAGGCAACACCGTGCTAACGACGGTGGAAATGAACAACGACGCTGGCACGGCCACCACGGAACTTGCCGCCGGACTATCGCCACTCAGTACTAGTTTTGGCGTTCCGGGTACCGACATTGGTAACTCGCTTGGTGCTAGCCCTGTGGTCACCGACTACACCGTTAGCCCGCCACTCGTGGGCCCCAACGGCGGCACACGATACGACATCGGTATTCGTATTGGTAGCCAGACTCCGGGCGGCCCCCCCTTTAATGATCCTACCTACTACACCGAAGCCATTATTCCGCAGGGCTCCGCGCTCGACGGCCCCGAAACGATCAACCAAATCTTGGTATCCTTTGGTGTTGGTGGCGGTGGCGTTGCCTTCGACGAAGTCTCGTCCCCCGCGCAGATCAGCCTTATCGACGCGGGTACGAGTATCCGACTGTCGGGTGAGGGGCTTCCGCCCAACTTCAGTGTGTCTTCGGTTGCAGCAGGCAATCCCATTACGCCGCTGTTTAACGCGGATGGCACCATCGGCTTTCAAGTCCTCTTCGATGCCGACGACTTCACTTCTTCTGCCTTCGTGGATTTCTTCGCTGGCGATTGGGCAACTCGTAACGTTAATGGATTCGGCACAACGATTCGTATCGAACTCGTGCCCGAACCTGCTTCGCTTGCGATTGGGTCGGTGGCTGCTGTTGGTGGACTGATATTTGTCCGCCGCCGGCGCAAATAACGCGACGCACTGCGACTCGATGCGTAGAATGTACTCACCGGCCGGGGGGCCACTTCCTCCGGCCGGTGAATTTTTACCCCCCACCCGCCGAACACGTTGCGGCCATTCAGCGTCTCCCCGCCCCCCCCGACTCCTGCCTGGGACCTTGAACGAGATCGATTCGATGATGCCACGTAAGCGTTTGTTACCACTCGCGGTCCGCACTAGTGGCTGCCTGACCGCTGGCTCGCTGGCAGGTAGTTTGGCCATCGCGGTGGCGATAGGGTGCGGCAGCGGTGCGGAGGCACAAATCTACGTGCTCAATAGCAACTACACGCCCACCGACGTTTCGGCGGATGGCTCGGTGGTGGTGGGCGACAACACAGCCACCAGCCAGTACTTCGACTGGATCCCGCCGACACCCGAAGGGGGTGGCATTCGGGATATCGGCGGCGTTACCGGTGCCAATGGCATTGGCGGGACGGCCCGCATTTCCGACGACGGAACGCGCATCACCGGCACACGGCGGAACCCCGACAACCTCATCCCGTTTGGCAGCGGTACGGTCGAGGCGCCAGAGATCTCGTATTTCGATGTGGCCACCAACACCTGGACGTCCCTCGGCGGGCTCGGCGCCAAGTTGGACCAGGGATATTCCAATGGCTACGGTGTCTCCGCTAATGGCGAGCACATCGTCGGATCGGCGTACTTTCTGGTCCCCGAAATCGATCGGATCCGCAGCCGAGCGATTAGCTGGAGCGAAGGGGACGCCGAGGTCACCAACCTTGGCTCCTCGGTAGTCGATCGAGCGTCGCAGGCCCGCGCCGTGAGTGACGACGGCAGTGTGATTGTTGGCTACCAGGACGGCGTGGGTCGCAACGCCGCGGTTTGGGTCGACGGCGTGCAAACCTTTGTGCTTACCGAAACCACCGAAGCGCAGGCGGTATCGAGCGATGGAAACTTCATGGTGGGCGGCCTCTGGCACAGCTACCCGGGCGACTACAACACCAACAGCCGGGTCGACTTGGCCGACTATACCGTGTGGCGCGACAGCAAGGGTTCGGCAGCCCCCACGCTTCAGAACGACACCGACGGCGGAGTTCTTCGCCAAGCCCAGTACGATACCTGGAAGGCCAACTTCGGCACGGGACATATTGGCAGCAACAGTTTTGGCCCGAACGAAGCCTGGCGGTGGAGCAAGGAAACTGGCATCGAAGCGCTTGGCTGCTTGAACAACGATTGCGGTAATTCGGGCATTACGACCGCCGTGTTCGGCCGGGCGGTCGACGTGAACCACGACGGCAGTGTGATACTCGGCTTCGACCGGGGTGGGAACGATGGTGGCATCGCCGGCGGCGATGGCTGGATTTGGCAGGCGGGCGTTGGGCTGACCGCACTGCGCGATTATTTTGTCGCCGAGGGACTAATGCTGGATGCGGAAACCACGAACTTCAGCTTTGGGCTTCCCTTGGCGATGTCGGCCGATGGCCGGACGTTTGTTGGCAAAGGCCAGGACCCGGATCAACCTGGCGAGTTCGGCTGGATCGTCACCCTGCCGCCGCTAACCGTTGCGTCGCAAACAGCCACCATTCCTGAACCTTCCGCGCTGGTAATGGCGATAGGCGTCGCCGCGATACTAAGCGCGTGGCGTTATCGAGACAATTGGTCTTCTATCAACCAGTATCAGTGAAGTTAGGATTTCCCTATGTCCGCGAACGGATTTCTCTCTGCTTTCCCAGCCCACCGCAGGCTTGCCTTGGCTACCGGCTTGGCGGCGTTGCTAGGTGCGTGTGCGGTGCCCGCGCACGCCCAGTTTCAGAACCTGGGCGGGGGGTTCATTCCGACCGACGCCTCCGCCGATGGCGAGGTGGTGGTTGGTATTCGCCAGCAAAGTCTCACCGCCTTCCCCGACTTGATCGTGCCTGACGGGTTCATCTCGCCGGTCGTGAAGGGGCAATACTTCGACTGGGTACGCCCCTCGGAGAACGGCGGAGGTGTCATCGGCATCTTGGGAGTCGCCCCGGGCAACTCACTCGGTGGGATTCCCCAAATTACCGACGACGCCAGCCGCGTGTCGGGCATCATGTTCAACTACAACAACCTGACCCCCATGCCGGAACCGTACGACATCGATGGGGTGCCGCAACTCGTGCCGGTCGTCGAGATGTCGTACCTCGACCGGGCGACGAACGTGTGGACCAATCTCGGCTTCGGAGAGCAGACCGGCTCTGGACTTTACAAGAATTCGACCGGCTACGCGATGTCGGCCGATGGCTCGCGGATCCTGGGGCACGCCTACATCGATGGCGTCGATCGTTTCAGTGTGCAGGGCATTCAATGGACCGACGACGGCAGCGGACAACCGACGCCCGAGTCGTTTCACGTGTTCGAGGGCGATGCCGGTAGTGCCCGCTCGATCAGCAACGATGGTAGCGTGGTTGTTGGCATGGTAAATCAGCAAGATGCCGCCATGTGGGTGGATGGCGAGTTGGCCGTTGTGCTGGAAGTGGGCGACGGCCTGGGAACCGGCACCCCCCTGGTCTCAGGCGATGGCAATTGGATGATCGGCAGCGACTGGTGGTCCGGCCCGGGCGACTACAACGCCGAGCGTGATGGCACGGTGAACCTGGCCGACTACACGGTATGGCGCGACAACTTAGGCTCCGCCCCCGGTACGCTGTCGAACGATACCGACGGCGGCGTGATTGGCCAGGCACAGTACGACACCTGGAAGGCAAACCAGGGCCCCACCGGCAACCCAGGCGAGGCCTGGCGGTGGAGGCGCGGAAACCGGGATGGAATCGCTTGGTTGCTTGCTGGACGATTGCTCGGGCAATCGGTTTCCTGCTCAGAAGATTGGCGTGGCGGTCGACGTCAATGAGGATGGCTCGGTGATCCTCGGCCGCGATGGGGACGACCCCTGGATATGGCGCGAAGGCATCGGTCTGACGCCACTCGTCGACTACTTTCTGACCGAGGGATTTGTGCTGGATGGCGACTCCGACAATTTTGATTTCAACAATCCCACCGGCATGAGTGCCGACGGACGGACCTTCTTTGGCTTAGGCGTTGACAGCGACAACCCCAATCTCAATGGCGACGGCTGGATCGTGACGCTGCCGCCACTTGCGGCGGCTGTCCAATCGGCACCGGTCCCCGAACCGAGCACGGTGGCTATGCTGCTGGCAGCCTTGGCGCTGGGATGGGGCCGGCCGAGTAAGTGGCGTTGCCGCTGAAGGGCCGTCCCCCGCCGGCGGCGGTTCGCCGCGTAGCGCGTAACCCAGCGTAGCTTGACTATCGCCGCAGCGGCTCGGTGCTTCTAGCGCCGTAGCGGCTCAGTCCTTGCCGTAGTGTTTCACCGGTTTCTCTTCCACGTTCCAGTACTGCTGGAAGTCGAAGTCGGGACTGTTGTCGAGGTCGTGGCACTCCAGGCAGTTCTTGACGGTATCGCCCAGCACCTGCCCTTCCATGTTGCCTTCGTTATCGACGATCGTCATGCGGAGCGCTGCGCGGTACGTTTCCATCTCCTCGTCGGTGGCGTCGATGTTGCCCATCTCGGCGTCGTAGTGGTTCTTCGCCGGGCCGTGACAATTCTCGCAGCCCTGCATGGTGAGGTGCGGCGTATCCGCGAGGCTCGTGTACCCGGTAACGATTCGCGCGTACGCCTGTGGATTCCAACCCGTCACATGACAGCTCAGGCACTCGGGGTCGTAGTGACGGGGCGGGTCGAGTTCAACCAGCGTTGTGGTGGCATGCGCATGCGGACTTTCCATGAAAATCTCGCAGGCGGTCGAATGACAATCGGCACACGCCTGGCTTCCAACGAACCCACCTCCCTGATCGGGGAGCGGCAACGGCTTACCGGTAAGCGGCTCGAATCCCTCGCCCGCGGTGACGAGTAATTGCAGTTGCTTTTGGTACCGCACGAGCAGCTGCTGCATTTCCTCCGCGTCGGCAAACCGATGGTCCATCGGCACTTTCTGGTAGCGGTACTTAGGTTCGCCCTGCAGGTAAATGCCGATCACCACGGCGTACATACCCTTGTGGCCCACTTCGATGAGCGTCGCTCCCGATTCGGCAATGGGTGCGGGCGTCTTGGGTGGCTCGTCGCCCCCCTTGCCGGCTACCACCCATCGGAACTGAGGAAATTTGGCCGAGAGCGCGCGGGCTTCTTCCACTTCGCCGTACACCATGAGGATGAGTTCGTCGCAGTTGGCCGCCAGCAATTGCGGGAGCACCTGAGCGATTGCCTCTTCGGGCGCGAGCGTTACCAAATCGCGCATCGCCTGAGCCGCCGCGGTGCCTTGCTTGCCCAACACGGAAGTCATACCAACTTTGATGCCGTTTTGCTCGACCACGTGAAACCGCCGCGTGAAGCCAGCATCGAAATCGACCAGCCCGATGTTGGCGGAGAGCAGTGGGTTGGGATCGAGATTGGCCGCCTCGCTGAGCATGTCGAGCCGCAAATCTTTATCGCCAAACGCGACCCCCTCGTAGCCCATCTCGACCAAACCTTCGAGCGACTTGCCGAGCTTGATCTGCGCCTGGTGACCATAGCGGCGAACAAGCCCGCCGGCATCCATGGCAACAATCGGCCAGCCTTCGTCGCGGAGTCCCTTCATCAAGGTCATCCGCCGTTTGAAACCGCCCTTCTGGTTGTCGAGCCCCGCGCAGCCACATGGTTCGAGAAAACCCATTTGCTCGCCCGTAAATAGCAACGCCAGATCGGGCTTGGGCCAATCGACAAAGATCCGGCCATTGGCCTGAATCGGATCGACCTGGCTGTCGCCGCCGGCAGCCACGCGAAACACGGGTCCATCGACAACTGGCTTGCGGACAAACCGGGCTTCGAATTTTGGTCCAATGCGGATGGTCGGCGGCGGCGGTTCGCTAATCGCGCGATTGCCAATGACGAGCGTCGCCCACATGGGCGCCACAAACAGCAGGAGAACAACCAGGAACGGCCGCGAGCGGCGGATGGCAGGGTGCTTCGTCATGGGGCCTATGGATTGGGGGCCGGGTTTTCGGGGGGCCAGATTTTTGGGGAACGTCGCCGCCACCCTCACCGCCGCCCAGACGCAGGGCAAAGGCACAGCGTATTCTGATTGTCGGTGCTGGCGGCGAAGTTCTCCACCCCCACCCCAGCTAGCTAGAAAAGTCAGCGGCGGTCATCCGCCGACCGATCGTAACCGCACGTCCGCCTCGCCTCCGCTTCACTACTCCCATTGTAGCGGGCACGCCGCCCTACTTGGTGATGCTTGGCCTGCGAATCAGGTAGCGAACTCCAAAACTAATCTCGGAATTGAGTGGGTGATTGGTCTTGAGCACCACGCGGCCCGCTTCGCCTTGCCCGGTGCCATTCCGAATCGCGGGCGGCAAGCCCTGGGGCACGCGAACCGTCAGGGGCACCATCGCCCGTTCGGGGCCAAGCCGCTTGAGCTCGCCGAACTCGATCTCCAACTCTGCAGGGTCCTTTTCTGCAACTTCGAATTGCACCTCCTCCGTATGCTCGCCGGTCACGGTGACAAACAGCTTGACTTCGGCACCCCGTTCGCTGCGGATATCGCCAAAGTGCACCTCGCCGGTCGCTTCGTTCCAAGCCGCTGGACCGCGGATCTCGATATCGCCAACGGCATTACCCAAGATGGGCACGCGGAGTTCTTCGGCGCCCTGGATGTTGGTCTTCAGCACAACCCAATCCTGCATCGGCCCCAGCGGTACGTTCGCAAGCGGCGTAACATCTACCCGCACGCCTGCCTTGGCGCTGGCATCGGGCAGTTCGTCGGCAGCCACCTCCACCACCTCCACTCGGTACTCGTCGCGGGTATCGTCGTGATCGAGTTCGGCCGATGCGATTTCGAGGTCGTCGCTCTGGTACGACATCACGTAAACGGACTCGGTCCGCTGCTGACCGGGACGGTACTTGTCGAAGAACCACTCCTTCGGCTCAATGCCGCTTACGTCGGTCACCATTCCCTCGACGGTGAGCTCCACGCGGCGCGCGGGGGTCGTTGGTCTTGAGGGTCGCCGTCTGGCGAAACGATCCGGGCATCGCCTTGGCCACCCAACTGAGCTTCACGTCAACAGTTCCGCCGGGGGGAATCGGCGCGTCGGCCACGTCGCCCACCGTGCATTTGCACGTGGTGTTGAGCACCTCGACCGTGAGCGGCCGCGCCCCTTCGTTCGTAACTTTGAAGGCATGCTCCTTCGAGCTACCGCGCTGCATGGTTTCGAAGTTGTGTGTAGTCGCGTCGACCACAAACTTCGGATAGTCGACCGACTGAGACCCAGCATCACCACGAATGGCGGCGATCTCCTCGCCCAACTGCTGAGGCCCCACCGTTCGATAAGCGGATGCCACACCAAGGCCGGCACCAAGCAGGATGGACGCAATCGCAACCGGAAATGCACGCATGACGAACTGAGGGGGGAAAGAGGAAGGACAACAGGAAGGCTACCTGTTTGGTGAACTACCATAATTTTAGGCCGCAGTTGAGGCAACCGTCAATCAATGGCGAGTTCTTCGCCCGGCGGGCGGCTTCGGAGCTGCGTGCGGAGAAACCCACGACACTCGGTAAAGAAGGCCTGAAAGTCGTCCCGCTGGTAATCGGGATAGGTCCACGGCATGGCGATCCAGCCCTTGGTGCGTTTGTATCCCAGCGTTATCTCGGCATAGATGCCCCGGGTGAGATAGATACGATGCGAGTGATTCTTGGTCGAAGCGAGCACCAGCTTCGACTCGGCAATGTAGCCGGGGTCGAGATTGAGCGGACGTGGCTCGGGATGCTTGCTAAACGACGCGTACTCCGCTTCCCAAAGATTGGTCTGGCGTTTTACGTCGGCCAGCGTGCCGGGATCCATGAGCGCCTCCGCCACCACAAACTGCTTCTGAAGCTCGGTGCCCATTTCCTTGTCGTAGTAGTCGGTATCGTCGAACACGAACGCATCGCTCACCAGTGCATGCGGCCCCCGCTCTCGCTCGATCCGCTCCCGCGCCGAGGCAAGGGCCTCATCGTAGCGGCTGACGATAGCGACAAGGCAGAGGACGGGTTGTAGCGGGCGGATGGCGGCCATGGGTGACACTTTGCGCGGAGTACGGTCGCGGACCAGCTATTGAAGGTGGCGCTCAATAGCCGGAGGGCCACGCCCTCCGCGACTACTGGACGAACCCCGCCTTCCAATGCCACTTTACTCCACGATGCGACGAGAGATAAGACTCCACAAGATAGTCGAAGTGCTTGCGATCCCGCACTCGCTTTCGACTACCGCCCTCGCTGAACCATTTTTGGGATACGAATCTTGAACGAAGCGCGCGCGTTAGCGAGCCTTTTACGAGCCCACGTCAACTTAATAGGCCCGAGCGAATACGCCCCGCTGATCGCTATCGGCGCCGGTGAAAATGCACTTGCCTTGCTCCTGCTTGCCGTCGAGTGGAATGCAGCGGGCGGTGAGTTTCATCGCTTTGAGCTTGGCCTCCATCTCGGGCCCGTCGACAAAGTGACAGTAAGCAAGGCCGCCAGGCGCACCTGCGGCGAAGAACTTCTCGAAGTCCGCCATCGTGTCGATCTGCTTCGTCGATTCTTCGCGGAGCTTGGCGGCTCGGTCGAACAGGTTCTGTTGCATCTCGGCGAGCATGCCGGCAATCCCCGCCACCAGCTCACCGCGCGGGTCCCCTGGCCTTTGCCACCGATGTCGCGCCGCGAAACAAACGCCCCGCAACCGGCCACGTCGCGCGGGCCGATCTCCACGCGGATCGGTACGCCGCGCTTGACCCATTGCCACTTTTTATCGCCACCGCGGATGTCGCGATCGTCCAGCTTCACGCGGACGCGCACACCGTCGTAGCTTTGCCCTTCGAGTTCGGCCTTGAGCGACTCGCAATACGGCAGCACCTCGGCCCGCTCCTCGTCGCTTTTGTAGATCGGCAGGATCGCCACGTGCGCGGGGGCGAGCTTGGGCGGAACCACCATGCCATCGTCGTCGGCATGGGTCATGATGAGCCCGCCCACCAACCGGGTGGAGACGCCCCAGCTGGTGGTCCAGGCATGGGACAGCTCGCCGGACTCATCCTGAAACTTGATGTCCTGCGCCTTGGCGAAGTTTTGCCCCAGGAAGTGGCTCGTGCCGGCTTGCAGCGCCTTCTGGTCCTGCATCAGCGCCTCGATCGAGAGCGTATCGACCGCCCCGGGGAATCGCTCGCCGGCGGTCTTGCGACCCTTGATTACCGGCATCGCCATCCAGTTCTCGGCAAAGTCGGCGTAAACGTCCAGCATTTGCCGCGTCTCGCTTTGTGCCTCCTCGCTGGTGGCGTGGACGGTGTGACCCTCCTGCCACAGGAACTCGGTGGTCCGCAGGAACATCCGCGTCCGCAGCTCCCACCGCACCACGTTGGCCCACTGGTTAATCAAAATCGGCAGGTCGCGATAACTCTGCACCCAGCGCGCGAACGTGGCGCCGATGATCGTCTCGCTGGTGGGGCGGACGACAAGCGGTTCTTCCAGCTTCGCCCCGGGGTCTGGCATCAGGCCCCCGCGCCGTTGTCGACCAGGCGATGGTGCGTCACCACGGCGCACTCCTTGGCAAAACCCTCCACGTGTTCGGCCTCCTTCTCCAGGAAGCTCATCGGGATGAACAGCGGGAAGTAAGCGTTCTCGTGCCCGGTGGCCTTGAACATGTCGTCGAGCTGCCGCTGGATGTTCTCCCAAATGGCGTAACCCCACGGCTTGATGACCATGCACCCGCGGACATCCGACGTCTCGGCCAGGTCGGCGGCCTTGATGACTTGCTGGTACCACTCGGGGTAGTCCTGCTGGCGGGTGGGCGTGATTGCTGTCTTCATGGGGAAATGAGTCGGGGGTTCAGTGGGCAGGGATTCAAGTCCCGTCATTCTAGAGTACGTGGATGTTCTGTTAAATCCGAGGCGGCTCGCCCTCGTCGGCTAGTCGCAAATTGCCATCTCGTGTTACCATTCGTTCCCCAGCCCCCTGCCCCCCGCCCCCTGACCCCTTGCCACTCGATTATGTCCCGACGCTACGCGACCCAATTTGCCCACAACGAGCAGGTTAAGCAGGTGTTTATCGCCTCGGATAAGAACCTGCGGCCCAATCGTAACGGGAATTACTACCTGCAACTGGGACTTGCCGATCGCAGCGGGTCGATCGACGCTCGGCTGTGGAACGCCAGCGAGAAGGACTACAAGGACTTCGATAACGGCGACTACGTGATGGTCGATGGCAGCACGCAGCTGTTCCAGGGCAACATGCAGCTCATCGTCAACAGCATCCGCCGCGCACGCCCCGACGAAGTCGACGAGGGCGACTTCATGGTCCGTCAGCCGGCAGAGATCGACCAGTACGCCACGCGACTGGCGGAGATTCTGCGGGGCATCAAGACACCCGAACTGCGGAACCTGGCCGAATGCTTTTTGATGGACGAAGCGTTCATGCACAAGTTCACCACCGCACCGGCCGGCATGAAAAACCACCATGCTTACAAAGGGGGCCTGCTGGAGCACGTGGCGGGCGTGATGGAACTAGTGCTGCTGGTGGCCCCGCGGTATCCGCAACTCGATGGCGACAAGCTACTGATTGGTGCGTTCCTGCACGACGCCTCCAAGATCGACGAGCTAACGTACGAACGAGAGATTGGCTATAGCGACGAAGGTCAACTGCTGGGCCACATGGTGATGGCCATGAGCCTCTTGGATGCCAAGGTAGCCGAGGCGGAGCGGCTTAGCGGCGAGCCGATCCCCAAAGCACTCGTTACCGAAATCAAGCACATGATCATTAGCCACCATGGCGAATACGCCTACGGCAGCGCCAAGTTGCCAATGACCTTGGAAGCAGTCGCCTTGCATCAGCTCGACAACCTGGATGCGAAACTCGCCAGCTTCAGCGGCCTCATCACCGACTGCCCCAACAGCGACAGCAACTGGACGCAGTATTTCGGAAACCTGGGTCGGAAGCTGTATAAGGGAGCGGGGGAGGAGTGACCGCTGTATTTGTTATTCTGACGGAGCTTCCAGCGACGGAAGGATCGACTCTTGCTCCGACGAGATCCTTCCATCGCTTAGGCTCCTTTAGGATGGAATGAAGGTTGGCTCACACAGGATGACATGGATTGCCTCACCGACGAGGCGTAACTCATCGGCTAGTTGACTTTCTCACCTTTTCGCAACGGACGACGGACAAACGACGATGGAAATGTTTAGCACCGCGGACCTGTTTACGCTCGAAAGCTTTTTCACGCTGCTCATGCTCATCCTGTTGCAAGCAGTTCTGGGATTCGACAACCTGCTTTACATCTCCATCGAGTCGAAGCGCGCCCCCGAGGACCAACAGCAGTACGTTCGGCGGTTGGGCATCGGTCTGGCGATTGGGCTGCGAATCATCCTGCTATTTGTGGTGATGAGCGCCATTGAGTACCTGAAGGAGCCGCTGTTCAAGTTCAAGTTCCTTCTGGGCGGCGCTGATATTTCGGGCGAGTTCACCTTTCACAGTTTGATCACACTCGCCGGCGGCGCGTTCATTCTCTACACCGCGATCAAAGAGATTCACCATCTGATGGCCATCGACCACCTCGGCCACGACGTCGAGGGCAGTGGGCGAAAGAGCGTAGCCAACGTGATCTTCTGGATCGTGCTCATGAACTTGGTGTTTTCGTTCGACTCGATCCTTTCGGCCATGGCGCTTACCGAAAGCTTCTGGATCATGGCGGTAGCCATTGTCATTAGCGGCATCTTGATGATCGTGATGGCGGACCACGTGGCCGAGTTTCTCAAAAAGAACCGGCTGTACGAAGTACTGGGGCTGTTCATCCTCTTCATCGTCGGCGTGCTGTTAGTATCGGAGGGAGGCCACCTCGCGCACCTGCACTTGTTTGGCTACATCGTCGAGCCGATGGCCAAGAGCACCTTCTACTTTGTGATCGCCGTGCTGGTGGTCGTCGACCTGGTTCAGGGGCGCTATCAGAAAAAGCTGATGGCGGCAAAAGAGGCCGAGATGCGCCACGGGGCGTGAGGAATCTGGTGGCTGCCAGTGGGCCGGGTGTGTTGCAATTTGGGGAGTGGCTCTTCCGCTCCGATTTTGGAGACCGTCTATATCACCCGACGAGATTCGCGAACGCCTTCGCTCACAACCATTCATCCCGTTTCGCATTCACCTTTCTAACGGCATGTCCATTGACGTTGCCCATCCAGAAGTGGCGGCGGTAGGAGACGAAGCGCTCGCCATCGCTGCTTATAACGAAGACAGGCAAAAACACCTACTCAAGTACATTTCGATCATCAACATCAATGTGATCGAGCCGATTCCCGACGCCACATCTCAGTCTGCGCAAATATACCGGTCGGCAATATCTGTGATGCCCCGGCGAATACGACTTGGAGACTCCAGGCCATGAACCGCACGTTTCGACTTCGCAAAGGCTATCTACTGCTCGGGCTGTGGACGGGCGTGTTGTTTACGGGCATGTTCTTCGCGGCGGTCATCGGCAGCTTTCTCGACGCGCCACATCCGACGCCCATGCTAGCGATGGCCCTATTCTGGACGGGCTGGATGTCGCTCAGCGGCTACCTGCTGCTCGCCTATTTTAACGCCTTGCTGAAACTGAATGGCAAGACGCTCACCCGCCGAGGCGTTCTCCGAAGCCAGGAAATCCTGTTCGATCAGTCGGCGAGCATTAAGTGGCGGATCTGGCCGCAGGGAGGTTCGATTGTGGTCCGCTCGCCCCGCGGGCGTATCGCCTTTGATTTGAATGATTACGAACCTAGCGAGCGGGTAGCAATCATCTCGTGTGTCCACAACGCACTGCCGCCAAATCAACAAACCGGCTGGGAGGCGTTTTGCCAGCGGTGGGCGCTGCCACTCGTGGAGCCGGTCGACGAAACGAAGACAGTGTTGCTCACCCGTCGGCAAATCGATCGACTGTTTGCCTGGATGCTGGTGCCGACCGCGGCGTTGACGGGTCTGCTTATCTATCTCGACGGCTGGAAATGGTGGCCGAGTCTGCTGGTGCTGGTGCCCTTTTGGGTTGTACTGCGAACGGTCGTTGGCCGAAGTGGCACGCGTTCCTCCTCGACCGCGGCGCTACCGGGCTTCGGTTGGTGGCTTGCGTCGTTCGTGGGCTTGGTTGGCGGCACTCTACTATACGGATGGATGAAACCCGTGGGCGTTACGGTGTGGATGGTCGCAGCGGCGTGTTTCGTGCAGTTCATGCGCTGCGCGAGTGCCGAAGAGCGACGACAACGCGAGCAACGGGAAGCCAGCAAACAAACGGCCGATGAGCGTTGGCGGGACGTGATTCGTGATTGAACCGCCAAGGCCGCCATGAGCGCCAAGGGACAGTAACCACAGAGTCACGGGGAGCACGGAGAATGCTTTAAAAGTCATTGAACTTGGCCAACTTTCGTAGTTGGCTCCGTGTGCGTTGTGGCTCCGTGGTTAGTAACGTCTTTTGGCGTCATTGGCGGTATCACTACGCCGGGTGAACTTCGCTGGCTAACATGGGGTCTGGATTAAGAGTAACATGAGGGCCTGTAGCGGCGAGGCAAGTGATTTCCGCTTGCGTCCCTGACCCCCGACCCCTGAATCCTGTCCCCTCCCTCACCATGCATGCCGACCTTCGCGCTGCGATTCTTACCTACACCCGGCAGCCGGCGTACAAGCCGGTCAAGCCGGCCGTGATTGCCGAGCGTTTGGGCCTGATCGACGAAGACCGCGTGCTCGCCGTGCGGCGGACGATCAAAAAAATGGTCAAAGCGGGTGAGCTCGAGTACGGGCCCAACCATCTGGTGCTGCCAACGGTCGACGACCACCCCGCGCGCGAGAACCTGGTGCCGAAAAAGAAAGCCAACGTGGCAAATACCGACAACCAGGTCATTGGCACGTTTCGTCGGGTTTCGAGTGGCGATGGGTTCGTGCGTCCCGAAGGGACGCAGGCGAGTGCCGGCCGCGATGATGATGTGCACGTTGCCAAGAAGGCCTCGCTCGATGCCCACACCGGCGACAAGGTCCGCATCAAGATCGACACCCAGTCGGGCTACAAGGGAAAGCCCGAGGGGCGGGTGATTGACGTCGTGGAGCGGGCCACCAGCCGGTTTGTTGGTACCTACTTCGAGCGGGCGGACATGGGCCTCGTGGAGGTCGATGGCAAGGTATTCAACTCGGCGGTGTACGTTGGCGACCCTGGCGCGAAGGGCGTCAAGCCGGACGACAAAGTCGTGATCGATATGGTCCGCTTCCCGTCGCATGTCCGCGATGGCGAAGGGGTGATCATCCAGGTGCTTGGCAGCAAGGGAGAGCCGGGCGTCGATACCTTGAGCATTGTTTACGAGTTCGGTCTGCCGGGCGAGTTTTCCGAAGAAGTGCTCGACGATGCCCGCCACCAGGCCGATCTATTCGACGAATCGATTGGCCCCGATCGCCGCGACTTGACCGGCGAGACCATCATCACGATCGACCCGGTAACGGCCCGCGACTTCGACGATGCGATTTCGCTCAAGCGTATCGAAAGCAAGTATGGCGACGGCGACCATTGGCTCTTAGGCGTACACATAGCCGACGTGAGTCACTTTGTGCCGGAAAAAACGACGCTCGACTCCGAGGCCTACGACCGGGCGACCAGTGTTTACCTGCCCGACGAGGTGATTCCGATGCTGCCGGAGATCATCTCGAACAACCTGGCAAGCCTCCAGCCAAACAAGGTCCGCTACGCCATGACGTGCGAGATCGAGTTGTCGGCCGAAGGTGTGCCGGTGGCGGTCGACGTCTTCAAAAGCGCCATTAAGAGCTGCCGGCGATTCACCTACGAAGAAGTGGATGAATACTTATCGGCCAAGGGGCTCGTGGAGCGCGGCGAGAAAGCAAGCATCGACCATCTAGAACTCAAGCCCGAGGTCGACACACTGCTCGCTGGCATGTTTGAACTTGCCATGGTGCTTCGCGGCCGGCGGTTTAATGCCGGCGCGCTGGAACTCTCGATGCCCGAGGTGGAAATCGACTTGGACGACAACGGCAAGATGTCGGGCGCCCACGTTGAGGAGAGCACCGAGAGCCACCAGATTATCGAGGAGTTCATGCTGGCGGCCAACATTGCGGTGGCTACCAAGCTGCGCGACGCCGGGCTCATCTTCCTGCGCCGCGTGCATGGCGATCCCGACTCGCGAAAGCTCAAGACACTCTCCACGTTTGTCCGGGAGCTGGGGTTCCAGGTCGAAAGCCTCGAAAGCCGGTTCGAGCTGCAGCGGCTGCTCAAGTTGGTGGAGCGCGACCCGCGTCGCCATGCTGTTAACTACGCCGTACTTCGCTCTATGCAGCGGGCAACCTACAGTCCCGAGGATGAAGGGCACTACGCCCTGGCCGCCGACTGCTACTGCCACTTCACTTCGCCCATTCGCCGCTACCCTGACCTGACGATCCATCGCCTGATTAATGCGCTCAACTCGGGCAAGAAGCCACCCCAGTCGATGGAGCAGTATTTCATCTGGGGCGATCACTGCAGCGACCGCGAGCAGCGCGCCACCAGCGCCGAACGCGAACTAACCAAGGTGAAGTTGCTGAATTACCTGTCGGACAAGATCGGCATGGAAATGGAGGGCATCATCACGGGCGTCGAGCGGTTTGGGCTGTTCGTGGCCGGGCGCGAGATTCCTGCCGAGGGATTTATCCACATATCCGCCCTGGGCGACGACTACTACAAGTTCGACCGCGACAGCCACTCGATCACTGGCTTTCAAGCCGGTAATTCGTACCGGCTGGGCGATTTGGTCCGCGTGGCGGTGGCCACCGTGGATGTCGATGCCCGTGAACTCGACTTCAAAATGCTCGGCCACATCGGCGGTGGCAAATCGCCGCAGAATAGCTCGGGTAGCAAAAACCGCAAAACAAAGGCGAAAGACAAGAAAAAAGGGAAAGGCAAACACGATAGCGGCGGCAAGAAGAAACGCCGGAAACGGTGAGGCCGCGGCTGGGGTCGAGTTGCACGCCTTGGCGGGGCACACTCGAGCAAACCATGCCGCAACTCGCCCCCACCAAGGGAGCTCGCGAGTTAAGCTGGGGGCAAGTTGCCTTTAACGTAAGTGGCAAAGGCAATGCTAATCCGTGCAACCTGACCCCAGCCACTTTTCCGCGAAAGCGGTCCCCTGGCAAGTCGGCGTTCAAGTCCTAGAATAGGACATTCACTCGGACCCCGTCTCTGGGATCTTGCCCTTGGGCACCCGCCCCCACCCGAGGTTTCACGCCATGGCGACCACTGCAAACCTGGATCCAACGCCGCTCCACGATTGGCACGTTCAGCAGGGCGGCCGCATGGTCGACTTTGCGGGTTGGAGCATGCCTGTTCAATACCAGTCGATCGTCGATGAGCACACCGCCACGCGCACCGCGGCGGGGCTGTTCGACATCTCGCACATGGGCCGTCTGGGAATTCGCGGGCCCGATGCGGCGAAGTTTCTTGACTGCATGGTGACTCGCCGCATTAACGACATGCTGCCTGGGCAGATTCGCTACGGACTGGTCTGCAACGCCGAGGGCGGCATTCTGGACGATGTGCTCGTGTATCGCTGGGATGGTGAGCTATCGAGCATGCCCGACCCGCCGGCGTTTCACATGGTGGTGAACGCCAGTAACCGGCAAAAAATCGTCGGTTGGCTTACCGATCGGCAGGTGGAGTTTGCTGCCCGGATCGACGACCTCACGAAGTCGACCGCCATGATCGCGGTGCAGGGACCCTTGGCCATCGAGAAGACCGACCCGCTGGTCGACTGCGAGCTCACCGCGTTGCGTTACTATCGCGGCATCGCCACCCGCGTGCTTGGCTACGATGCCTACCTAAGCCGCACCGGTTACACCGGCGAAGACGGCTGCGAGATCATCTGCCCCGCGGAAAACGCGGTGGAGATCTGGGAAACGCTGGCCAAGGCCATCGCGGATTCAGGCGGTCGCGCCGTGGGTCTTGGCGCACGCGATACCTTGCGGCTCGAAGCTGGCATGCCGCTGTACGGCCACGAGCTTTCCGAAAACATTACCCCGCTGCAAGCCGGGCTCGATTTTGCGGTTAACCTGGTGGATCGCGACTTCATCGGCCGCGACGCGCTGGTTGCCAGTACGGCGGATGCGCGGCCCGTGCGGGTTGGTTTGCAAATGGAAGGCCGCCGCGCGGCACGCGAGACGTGCCCCGTATTGTACGAAGAAGAACCCGTCGGCACCGTCACCAGCGGCACGTTCTCGCCCACGTTCCAGCGGCCACTAGCGATGGCCTACGTGAAACCATCTGCCGCCGCGATTGGTACCCCCCTGGTTGTGGATGTCCGCGGCACGCAGCTCCCCGCCACCGTGGTACCGCTGCCATTTTACGAACGCGGAAAGTAAATAAGGGGGCACGCAGAGTGGCAGGGATTGCGGAGGAGATGTTGGGGATCAATGAGATAACCCGAGTGATTGTTGATGCGGCGATCAAGGTCCATTGCCACCTGGGCTCAGGGCTGCTGTAGTCGGTTTACCTGCAATGTCTCGCCTACGAGCTGGAACAACGTGATTTAAAAGTAGCCGAAGAACTGCCACTACCGGTAACTTACTTTGAGGTGAGAATCGAAGCTGGATTTCGGATTGATTTGCTAGTCGAAGACCAAGTCGTTGTGGAGCTGAAATCGGTTGAAAATATTGTGCCAGTCCACAGGAAGCAGTTACTCACTTACCACCGACTGACGAAGAGAAAGGTCGGTTTGCTACTAAACTTTAATGTCACCCTAATGTAGAGACGGTATCACACGCGTAGCTAAAAGTGCCCCGGAGTAGTCCTTCTCCTCCGCGACTCTGCGTGACACCCTGCTGCCCTTAAAGGAGTATCCAACATGAATCCCGAGACTTTACTTTACGCCAAGACCCATGAGTGGATCTTGCTGGCCGACGAAGAGGGCGGCAAGGTGGCCACCGTGGGTGTTTCGGCGTTTGCCGTCGAAGCGCTCACCGATTTGGTGTTCATGGAACTGCCGCAGGTCGGCCGCCAGGTAAAGCCGCAAGAATCAATTTGCGAGATCGAGTCGGTCAAAGCGGTGAGCGATCTCTATAGTCCCGTGGAGGGCGAGGTGATTGCCGTGAACGAAACGCTCCCCGACCAGCTCGAAACCCTGAGCGCCGACCCGTTTGGCGCCGGTTGGGTTTGCAAAGTTAAACTCACCAGCGAAGCCGGCATCGCCGACCTGATGAACCACGCCGCCTACCAAAAAGTGTGTGCCGAGGAAGCCCACTAGAAAGGAAATGACCAATTTCGAATGACCAATGACCAAGGTCGTACTTCATTGGTCATTGTTAATTCGTCCTTGGACATTCTCCTTCGTGGTCGTTGTTAATTCGCCATTGGACATTTACCTATGCCTTACCTTTACAATACGCCCGCCGATAGGGCGGAGATGCTCGCGGCGATTGGCGCCGAGTCAATCGACGAACTGTTCAACCCTATCCCCGCTGCTCTGCGGCTTAACCGAGAATTGAACATTCCTCGTGCGCTCGGCGAGCTGGAACTGGAGCAGCACATCCGTGAGCTGGCCAGCAAGAACCTGCATGCCAGCAACGCCGTGTCGTTCTTGGGTGGCGGCAGCTACGACCACTTCATCCCGGCGGCGGTCGATACCATTGGCTCGCGGAGCGAGTTCTACACCAGCTACACGCCCTACCAGGCGGAGGTGTCGCAGGGCAACCTGCAGGCAATGTTTGAGTACCAGTCGCTCATCACCCGACTCACGGGGCTCGATGTATCGAACTGCAGCCTCTACGACGGCGGCAGTGCCGCGGCCGAGGCCGTGCTGATGGCGGTCGATATGACCAAGCGTCGCGGCCGGGTGGTGGTGGCCGCTAGCGTGCACCCTGAGTATCGCCAAACGATTGCCACTTACCTGACCAACCTAGGCATCGAGATGGTGACCGTTGGCACACCGGCAGGAACCGTTGGAGTGACCGAGCTGCTGGCCGAGGTCAACGACCAGACGGCGTGCGTCGTGCTCGAGCATCCGAACTTCTTCGGCTGCCTGGAAGATGCCGAGGCGGTCGCTCAGGTCGCCCACGACGCGGGGGCCCTCATGATTGGCGTGTTCGACCCCATTAGCCTGGGCATCCTCCAACGCCCCGGCGACTGGGGAGCGGACATCGCGGTGGCCGAGGGCCAATGCCTGGGCACCTCAATGAATTACGGCGGCCCCGTACTCGGCATCCTGGCATGCAAGCAGGAATTGGTCCGCCGCCTGCCGGGCCGGGTGGTCGGCGCCACCACGGACCGCCGCGGCAATCCCTGCTACACACTCACCATGCAAACCCGCGAGCAACACATTCGCCGCGAAAAGTCGACTAGCAATGTCTGCAGTAACCAAGCACTGTTCGCACTCCGGGCGACGGTGTACCTGTCGCTCTTGGGCCCGGGAGGCCTTAAGGATGTAGCGAACCTGTGCTTGCAGAAGAGCCGCTACCTGGCCGACCAACTCGACAATACTAGCCGCTTCGAACTAGCGTTCCGCACACCAACGTTCAAGGAGTTTGTGGTCCGCGACAAGGAAAACGCGGTGGAAGCCCTGGTGGCCGACGCGGCGAAAGAAGGCTACCTGGCCGGCATCCCGCTCGGCGCATGGTACCCCGACCTGGCCGACTGCCTGCTGGTCTGCGTCACCGAGAAGCGAACCAAAGCCGAAATGGACGAGTTGGTCGACGTCCTGGTAACCGGCGCCGCGAAAGTGGTAGGCGACGAATTGATCCAAGCGGGCATTTGAACTGGCAAGAATACCAGGGGATGAACCCCTACAACCATTGCGCCGGTTACGCTTCCGGCGCGGCAAGCACACTAGCATCTAGCTACCAACAACTAGCACCTCTCTCCCCCTCATGCAAAACACACGCGACACCAAGCTGATCTTCGAACTCTCCCGTCCTGGTTGCCGCGGGGCGGTGTTGCCGGAATGCGACGTGCCGGTAGCGGAAATCACAAGCCTCTTGCCGGCTAGCGCGGTGGCCGCTGCGCCCCTGCCCTGCCCGAGGTAACCGAGCCGCAAGTGGTGCGGCACTTTGTGAATCTGTCGCAGCAGAACATGAGCGTCGATACGCACTTCTATCCGCTCGGCAGCTGCACGATGAAGTACAACCCCAAGCGAAACGAACGGGCGGCCGCCATGCCCGGCTTCGCCGAGGTGCACCCTTACCAGCCCGAAGAGACCATCCAGGGCATGCTCGAAATGCTGCACGAGATGCAGGAAATGCTCAAAGAGATTTCCGGACTCGACGCTTGCAGCCTGCAACCGGCGGCCGGCGCATGGCGAGCTTGCTGCCTTGCTCGTAGCGGCAGCCTACTTCAAAGACATCGGCGAACAAAGGACTAAGGTGCTGGTGCCCGACAACGCCCACGGTACCAATCCGGCAAGCGCCGCGATGGCCGGCTTTGAGGCGGTGACGGTGAAGACCAACATCGATGGCGGCGTCGACATGGACGACTTCCACGCCAAGCTCGACGACTCGATCGCCGTGTTCATGATCACCAACCCCAACACCGTGGGCATCTTCGAGTCGCACATGCGCACGCTGGCCGACGAGGTACACGCCCGCGGGGGCCTGATCTACCTCGACGGTGCTAACATGAACGCCATTCTCGGCATTACCCGGCCGGGAGACTTCGGGGCGGACATGCAGCATTACAACCCGCACAAGACATTCAGTGGCCCCCACGGCGGTGGCGGACCGGCGCGGGGCCCATTTGCGTGACCGACAAGCTCGCGCCCTACCTGCCGGGACCCGTGGTTGCGAAAGGGTCGGGGAAGGATGGCGAAGCCTACTACTCACTAGAAAATCCTGCCAAGTCCATCGGCAAAGTGCGGGCGTTCTTTGGCAACACGGGTGTCCTGCTGCGGGCCTACTGCTACATCCGCACGCACGGCCCCGACGGGCTGCGCGAGGTGAGCGAAAATGCGGTACTGAACGCCAACTACCTGCTCTCGCGGGTCAAGCACTTCTTGCCCGTGCCGCAGGGCGAGCGGTGCATGCACGAGTTCGTCGCCTCGGCCTCCAAGCTCAAAGGCGAGAAGGGTGTCACCGCGATGGACATCGCCAAACGACTGTTGGACTTCGGTTTCCATGCCCCCACGGTTTACTTCCCGATGACGGTCAAGGAATCGATCATGATCGAGCCGACCGAGACCGAGAGCAAGGATACGCTCGACGCGTTCGCCGAAACGCTGTTCCGCATCACCGAGGAAGACCCCGAGCTACTCCGCGAAGCCCCGCACTCGACCCGCATTAGCCGGCCGAACGAAGTCGCCGCGGCGCGGAATCCTTGCTTGGCGTGCATGTAGCTGGAGAAGGTTCAAGGTTCAGTTTTCAATGCTCAGTTAGAGCCCCGAGCATTGGTACTTGGTACTTGAGACTTGGTACTTAACGTTTGGCAATCGGATCTCTGGACGATGCCTGCCACCCCCTGCCGCCTGATTGTCGACCCGCCGCAACGCGGTAGCTGGAACATGGCGGTCGACGAGTGGTTGCTGCGGCGGGCAGCAGAGACTGGGCAGCTGACGCTGCGGTTTTACGAGTGGGCCGAGCCGACGCTGTCGCTTGGTTATTTTCAGGCGTACGGCGACCGCCAATCGCATGCCGCGAGTCTCGATCTGCCCCTAGTGCGGCGTGCCTCGGGCGGTGGCGCCCTGGTGCATCACCACGAGCTGACTTACAGCCTGGCCGTCCCGCCCGGGCATCCACTGGCCACCCGCGCCCAGGACCTGTACGACGCGGCGCACCGCTCGCTGGTGGAGGTGCTCGCGACAACTGTCCAACCAACGCTGGGCGAATTTGGTCGCGCCGGGAAAACCGAATCGCGCGGCACCGGCGAACCGTTTCTCTGCTTCTCTCGTAGGGCGCAAGGGGATGTGATTTTCGCGCAAACTGCCGAAACAACCTCGCACGCCCTCGCCAGATGCGATAAGATCTGCGGCAGTGCCCAGCGAAGGCAGCGTGGTGCGGTACTGCAGCATGGTGGCGTGCTACTGGCAGGTTCGCCACATGCGCCCGAGCTGAAGGGTATTCGGGAAGTCGCAGAGCAGGAAATAACGGCCCGTGACCTCCGCGAACACTGGATAGGACCAATGACCGACCAACTAGGTTTGACGCTCGCCAGGGGCGAGACGCTCACAGCGGGCGACTGCGGGGAAATAGAGGCGATTGAGCTTGGCCGGTTTGCCGATCGGGGCTGGACGCGGCGGCGGTAGGCACGGCGTTTGCTCGCTATGGCAACCGATTCTGGGCGGCAATAAACTCGGCATTAACGAGGGTTAGCTCACCCCCCTCCCCCCGAAATGGCTGGCTTGTGGTGTCCCGCGAATCATGAAAAATGCGAGAATTTCCCTAAGGCCGACTAGACGGTTTTCAGGTAGAATTTAGAGTAGCGATTGCGTCGTATGGGTATTCAATCATCTTTTCGTTATCATCCATCAACGCAAGCGTGCCGATGTAGGAAGAAGGCGACGCGTTCGCCCTTCCGGCTGTGGCTCAATCCCCCCGATTGGAGTGGCCTCACTGTGACTCTGTGCGTGTACCATCCCGGACTATTTTTTGGTCATTTATCTACCAGGTACGGAGCAGGCAGGAGCAAGCGATGAAGTTAGTGGTTTTGGCAGGTGCCAAGCAGGGAACGGAAATTCCCCTAAAGAAGGACAAGTTCGTCATCGGTCGGGCGAGCGATTGCACGCTCCGCGCTGGCAGCGAAGCAATCAGTCGCCACCATTGTGCCATCCTTCGTGGCGAGCGTGGGCTCTCGGTACGCGATCTCGGTAGTCGCAACGGCACCTACGTCAACGGCGAACGGATCAAGGGGGAGACGGCGATCAGCAGCGGCGACACCGTGCGCGTTGGGACGCTGGAGTTTCGCCTCGATTCCGAACACGACATCAACCGGACAAAGAAGCCAAAGGCCAAAGACGTGGCCGAGGTGGTGTCGCGCTCCACCGGGTCCGATCATGAATCGGACGAGATCGAGGACGACATCAGCCGGTGGCTGTTGGGCCCCGAGCCGGACAATACGGCTTCCAGCCGCGAAACGCAATCGTTTCGCTTGGATGAGACCCGTACCCTATCGGATGTTCCAGCGATTCCGCCCCAAGAACCCGTGGCTGCCGAACCGGGAGAATCGGGAGTGGATGTCGATGGCGATGGCGAAGCAAAAGGCAAGTCGAAGGACGCGGGCAAGAAGTCCTACGGCAAGCTACCTCCGGTCCCCAAGAAGGAGTCCAAAGATAGCCGCGAGGCGGCTGCCGACATCCTTCGCGAAATGACGCGTCGCCGTTAACGGCCCCGAACTTTATCGTAGTTCGATGAATGCAAGCGGGGCCGATACGCCACCGCTAGCCGCCAAGCTGCCAGCTTCTATAATCCAGCCGATCGGCGGATTGTTCGCCGGCACCCGAGTCTCCCCCTCTACCGCGACCGATTGTCATGCCCCAAAAGAACCGCCTGCCACAATCGAAATCTCCCAATGCCCCCGTCCTGCTGGGCCTGGCGTTTGATGCCGAAGATGGCCACAAGCGCATCACGCGTAGCAGCGACTTCCTGCTGGCGGGCGGATCGGAGGAGACCCACGGCATGCTCCGCGAGACGGTAATTCGTGTTACCGAAAAGCTCGACAGCCGCGGAAAGTCGCTGCGCGACGTCTCGGGCGAGGAGCTCCGCGACACGCTGGCGGACGTGCTCTCATAGCGCTTCGTCGACTACCGTTCGCATCTTGCGCCGCGAGATATTCGAAGCGAGCTAGCGCCATGGTGGCGAGCCCCGCCCTCCGTTCAAACTGCCCGCAGATGCAGCAGCGGCTTGTAGATGTAGTTTCGCAGGACGGTGCCAGCCAGCGGTTCACGCACGCGTTCGACTTGCTGGTTGCGAGCCTTCAAGGCAGCGGTGTCGGCGGCCAGGTCGCCCGCGTACCGAGCCACTTGCGCGGGATACAGCGTCGCGGTTAGGTAGTCGTACATCTTTTGGTCTTCGGCGTTCGCTTCCCGCAGCGCTGCAATGGCCCACGGCTCGTTCAAATAGCTCATGTCGCTATTGCGGCGAGCGATGTCGCGTGGGCGTTGCTTGTCGCTCATCCGATTGCGCGACTTGTACTCCGGACAAAATCTCGGCTCGCTCAGCCAATCGCCCAACAGCAGCAACCCCTCATCGAATCGTTCGGTAAGCCCGACGAAACCAAAACGTGCGTCGAGCAGCTCGATGGCCTTCTCAGCGCTGGCTTCGCCGGCCACCATTTTGGTTTGCCAGTTGTTGGTCCACTCGGCCGAGACCCAAGCCTTGAACGCCTCGGGCGTGCAGCCCGGTCCGCGATTGTGAAAGTGCGACAAGAACCGCTTCACTGGGTCGCGCAAGAAGGTGAAAAACTCGATGGCAGAGCACGCCGTGTGCAAATCGGCGTACGCCTTGACGTTATGACCGGAGATACCCCGCACGTTGCGGTAGAGGCGACGCACGCGTGTTAAGTTAGCCGCCACAACGCACTCGCGATGATCGCGGTCTTCGTTGTGCCGCTTGTCGAGTGGCAGGCGAATGTCGCAGTGGCGCGTGCCGAACGAATTCCTCAGAATCGATAGCAGCGTGGAGCCTGCCGTTTTTTCAATGTGAACGAACGCATACATCCGCGCGATACTCCACCGGTCGATGATGAGAAGGCGATGACAAAAAGAGGAGCGAGCAACGAAGAGTAGAGCTTCCTCAGTCCCATCGGCTACCACACGCGACCGGCTTGAAGTCTTTTGGTCCCGGTCCGAGCCAGCACTGCCAGCACAATGGACGATAGCGAGTTGCGGCGACGGACGCCGCTGCGGGAACGAACCGGAATCTGCCCCCGCGGTCTCCGCTATTCCCTACCATCTCCTTGCCGTGCCGCACCGCATCTCTTTGTCACAACGTCGCCTAAGCAGGGGAACAACGGGGGAATCGACGTTTCGCAAGGTTGTTCGCACTACGAACAGGCCTCTTCCTACGCTAAACTGGTTAACATGCCTCCTACGCTTACCACTTGCACTGCCTGCGGCTGTACCTGCGACGATATTCGCCTGTCTACAGCACGCGATGGAAGCATTGTCACGGCGGAGCAGGCGTGCGAACTCGGCCGCCAGTGGTTCATGGAGCCGGTTGCGGTGGGTCCTACCGCGGTGGTGGATGGCAAGCAGGCGACGCTCGATCAGGCGATTAAACGTGCCGCCGACATCCTTTCCGCAGCATGCCTTCCTTTGGTGACTGGCTTCGAGCACGCCACGACCGAGGCCATTCGCGCGGCCGTCGAGCTTGCCGACCACAGCGGAGCGTGCATCGATTGGACCACATCGCCCGCCGACGCCGCGTCGACTCTTGCGCTTCAAACGGCAGGTGGCGTGACCGCAACGCTTGGCGAGGTGGCCCAGCGGGCCGACGTGGTGCTCTTGTGGGGCGTCGATCTGGCCGTCACGCACCCCCGGCACTTCCAGAGGTATTCGCTCGAACCAACGAGTCCGTGGATCCATGGTCGCTCGGATCGCACGCTGATCGTGATCGACGACCACGCCACCGAGACCGGGAAGCAGGCCAACACCGCAATCACCATTACGCCGGGGGCCGATTTCGAAGCGCTCCTCGTATTGCGATCGCTGGTCGCGGGCATTGAATTGGACGCCCGCCAGGTGGAGCGGCAAACCGGAGTGGCGATCGACGTGTGGCAGCAACTCGCTGAGTGCATGCGCCAAGCCACGTTTGGCGCGGCGATTAGTGGCAAGCGGCTCGCCACCACCGAGCTGTTGGTCGCGCTCGCCGAGCTGATGGCCGACCTCACGGCCACCACACGGTGGGTTGCCCTTGCCGCGGGTGGTGCCGGCAACGCCACCGGCGCAGCAAACGTTCTGGCGTGGCAAACCGGCTACCCGCTCGGCGTGAATCTCGCGCAACGTTACCCGCAGTATGGCCCAGGCGAAACAACCACGCGGGAACTGCTGGCCGGCGGCGAAGTCGATGCAGCCGTGGTGGTGATGGACAACTTAGCGATCAAGCTCGCCCCGCCAGCGGCCGATCATCTAGCGGCGATTCCCACCATCGCGCTCGACTGGCGTGCCACCGACACAATGGATCGAGCTCAGGTTGCCATCCGTTGCGCCCGGCCTGGCGTGGAATGCGCCGGCACCACCTATCGCGTGGATGGGGTTGCGCTGCCCATGCGGGCATGCCGCCCCACCGACCGCCCGACCGTTGAGTCGGTACTACAGGCAATCACAGTGCAACGGGACCGGCTCAATACTCAACCAATGGGCTAAGCCGCAATCTGCTTGCCCGCATCAGTGCGCGTCGGCGCAAAGTCGACGACCAGCGCTTCTTTGAGATAGGGCCGCAGGAGCGTGACGAACTCCTGATGAGCCGGGTGTGGCAGGTAGGCGTCGCGGTCATCCTTCGATTCAAACGTCACCAGGAAACAGTGCGTGAAACCTTGGTTCAGCCCCTCGGGGCTGTTGTTGGTGCCCCACTCCAGGTCGGCCACCTGGTCGATCTTGCCCTCAAGCGCGCTGCAAACGCGGCTTCGATTTCGCGAATCTTGTCGGCGGGGGCATCTTCCTTGAATTCAAAGAGCACCACGTGGCGAATCGTCTGTTGGACGTCTGGGCCGGCAGAAGCGACCTCATCCTGGGCGAGCACCAGCGTGGCGAGCAGGCAGCAAGCGATCGCAGCGGCGGCAAAGCGGGTTTTCATTGTGGAAGGCTCCCAGAGGTTGAAGATGGGTGGTTGCCGGCGCAAGGCCGGTGGCTTGGCCTGCTTTTCTACCATATTTGGCTCTCAAGTGGGGCAAGAACGAAACCCAGCCGGCGAAAGCAGGGGTAGAGCCTGTTAGCCCGCAAAGCCGAAAATCGGAAGGTAGTGGTTTGCAACGGCGGGCCGCTGCCTTACAACAGTTTTCGGCAACCACCAACGTGTTGCAGCGTTGGGCGTTGCTGCCCGCCTGCACCGACCTAGCCCCAACCGAGGAGACTCCCCCCATGGTCACGTCCATTTCCCACCGCGCGCTGCGGATTGTCCTGCTAAGCATGCTTGCGGTGAGCGTCGGACTTGCCAACCGCACGAGCCTGGCCTCCGGCATGTCGCGACCATGCCGACTCGCTCGCGGCAGTACCCGAGGACGCGTCGCTTTATGTCGCCTGGCTGAAGAACCGCGGCAATTCGAGTCGATCAAAGAAACCAACGCTTGGAAGAAGCTAATCTCCATCCCGGCGCTGCAAATGGGGTGGATGCAGGCCGAGACCCAGTGGCAGTTTCCCACCGACCCGCGGCTTATCGCGTTTAAGAAGTGGTTCGACGGCGCCGAAGGCCAGGATGTCTGGAAGCTGGGAATCGACATGATGAGCGATGAATGCTTCATGTACGCCGATAGTTCGCTCGCCGCGTTGATCGAAGTAGGGATGCAGATGAACTCCGAAGTGACGCGGTCGCAGTTCGATGCGCTCCGCGAGACGGGCGATGCCGACGCGCTGGAAAACAAGGACGCCATCCAGGCCAAGCTGCTTGAGTTGCTCGACAAGTACGAGGACGAACTGCGGGTGCCGAACCTGGTGTTTGGCTTCAAGGTGAGCGATGCGGAGCGCGCCGTCCGGGTACTGGACATTGCCGAGGCGCGGTTACGCCAATTGTTGGTGAATCCCGAAGTGCCCGAGTGGGTGCTCGACCAGATGGAGCGCACGCAGGTGGACGGCCACCAACTGCTGACCCTGCAGGTGACGAGCTCGCAAATTCCGTGGGATGAAATCGAGGAGGAGTTCGCCGACAATCCAGAACTGTTCGAAGCAATCCAGGACACGGTCGAAGGCCAGCAGATGGTGATCGCCTTGGGGGTGGTGGAAGACTTTGTGGTGATGACGGTAAGCGATTCGTTAGATTCGTTTGCCAGCATCGGTAGCTCCGACTTGCTCGCCGATACGGACGAATTCCAGCGGCTCGATAAGCATGCCAGCGAGAACATCATTACCATCGGGTACGCCAGCGAGCGGCTCATGCAAGCCGTTGGTTCGCAGCAGCGTTCGTTCGGCGACATGGCAACCATGGCCAAGGGCTTTCTGTCGCTGGCCGAACTGTCGCCAGAGCAGGTCGAGGAGATAGAAGACGACATCGACGAACTTGCCGACGACGTCGTGGAGTTGCTGCCCGAGCCTGGCGCGATCGCTTCAGCAACCTTTACCACCGAACGTGGGTACGAAACCTATAGCTACAACTGGGGCGGCATGCCGGCGAATCTCGACGCCACCAAGCCGCTACCGCTGGTCAACCATCTAGGGACCGACTCGCTCGGCTGGTACGTCGCCCGCGGGAAGCAATCGCTCGACGGATACGAACAATTCACCAAGTGGTGCCGCCGCGCTTTCGGCCATTTCGAGGCGATTGCCGAGTCGAAGTCGACGCCCGACGACTGGCAGCAGTACGAGGCGGTGCGCGAGCAGGCGATGCCGCTCTTGGCGCGGCTCGACAAGGCGACGCGGCAGCACATGATCCCCGGCTTCGCCGACGGACAGGGAGCCGTTGTGTTCGACGCCACCGTGGCTTCCGATGCGTGGTGCGAATTCATGCCGGTGGCCAATAAGGATTTGTCGCTACCAACGTTCGCGCTCGTGTACGGCGTGAGCGACGCGGGTGCCGTGAAACAGGGCGCCACCGAGTACTTTGCCATTGTGCAGGACATCATCGACAAGGCGCACGAAGCCAATCCCGACGACGTCCCGTCCTACACGCTGCCCGAGCCCAACGAGTCGTCGACCTCCGCGGGCACCACCTACTCGTACGAGTTCCCAGCCGAGTGGGGAGCCAACGACCGCCTTGCACCTAACGCGGCACTGAGCGATTCGGTGCTGGTGCTGAGCCTGCTGCCCGAAATCGGCGAAACGCTGCTCGCCGGCTCTAAACCCGCCGTCGACGGCCCGGCAGCCGACTTCGATCGCCCGCTCCTCTCGGCGGGGCATTTCAAGTTCGCTAAATTCATCGAAACCACCAAACCTTGGATCGACTACGGCATCCAAATGACGGTCGAGCAGTCGGGCGACGAAGGGGGCAACGTGGTGATGATGACCGGCATGTTCAAGCCGCAAGTCGAGCAGTTTCTCGAAGTCGTGCAATGCCTCGACAGCTACACCGGCGTCACCTACCGCGAAGAGGACGCCTGGGTAACCCACGGCGAAATGCGGGTTATTGACTTGGAGGATTGAGGGCCGTGGGAGCGGTCGGCTATTGGCTGTGGGCTGTGGGCCAGAAGGATAAATCTGGGTGGCACCGACAGTCAGCCGGAGACAAGTCTGCCATCGAGTGATCTTGTTTCGGCCGATTGTCCGTGTACGAAGTACAAGAGGTGAACCGGCCAAGCCACCTGTCGCAAGCGACACCGACAATCGGCCGAAAGCGGTTCGCGCAAGGGCCAAGTCTTCTCCGGCCGACTGTCGGTGCTACCCGTTGTGGGCCAAACGCCGCTCTAGGTGACTTCTTCCGGCGCGTTGGCTCATCGGATAGACTACCAAAGCGAAGCGGAACACTACGGACTGCTGCTGGCAAATGGCTCTACCAATCGGAAGCCGCACTGCCTACCCGACCCCCAACAGGAGCTGAAGGATGTCGACCTCCCAAACGGACCTCGCGGCAGAGTACGAGTTCTCCGAGACACAAGATCAGACCATCGGTGGGCTTGCCAAGAAGATGGGCCTTGTCGGCATGGTGATGATCTTTTTCGGCGCTGCAGATGATCAACGGCGTCAGCTCGCTGCTTATGACCCGTGATCCCGACCGCATGGTTGCCGCGGCAGAAAAGGCAGGCGTCCCGCCCGCGCAAGTCGAGGCGTTGCAGCAGGCGGTGGCCGGCGGCTTTTGGTCGTCGCCCCTCACCATCACGGCAATCACCTTCGCCTTGGCGGGCCTCATCTTGCTGCTGGTAGGCGTGTGGACGCGGCAAGCAGCGAGCGGATTCGCAGGAATTGTGCGCACACAAGGACAAGACATCTCCCGCCTGATGGACGCCCTCGGAGCGCTCCATCTCAAGTACGGAATGATGTACTACATGCTGCTGATCGCGGCGATCCTCAGCCTGCTGTCGCTGATAATTAGCTGGTGGCAAGCATCGTGATCCGCCACGCCTAACGGCACTTCGCCGGCGCTATTTGCTGCCGGCGAAGATACCAATCAGGTCGCTCAGGTCGACATCGCCGTCGTGATCTTTATCCAAGATCGCCTCGAAAATGCCTGCCGACTTGGGTTGCCGCTGCTCGATCTCGCGGCGGGCTCCACCAAGCACGTTCGGCAGCGCATCCCGATCAGGTTCCGGCGCCTCTTTGGTGGCGCCGAAGATCGTGCCAAGCAGGGCCGGCAGGACCTTGGCGAATACCTGGCGGGTGGTCTCCGGATCGAGCGTCACCACCTTGCCGAATCCCCCCTCCACCTGGGGTGCTTTGTCGCCAAAAATGGTCTTGAAAATGTCGTTCACCATGGTGGGGTCCATGTCGCGGACCTGAACACCACCTCTTGACGACGGCGCCTCGGCGGGAATGTCGCCACCTTCTGCGTGCTTTCGCAGCAAGTCCCACAGCCCTTCGGCACCCTCTTTTGTTTCGGCCTTTTGCTCCATTCCGCGCAGCAAGGTCCCAATCGCGGCACCCACCGCTTGCTCGGCGCGTTGCGCGTCGTCGCCGGCTAGCGGACGCACCTTCTCTACGGTTTGTTGTTGATTGGATAACAAGGCTTCCAGAAGACTAGCCATTTCATAACTCCTACTATTGAACGAGAGAGTTTTTACTCACGGTAATTGATTGCGGGGTGCGCGATGGAGAGACACCCCCCGAGCGCCGCACGAATACGTCGACCACTGCCCACCAAGAAAGGAGGGTTGGACGTCCTGATTCTAGTACCCCCGACTTCATTTGAGAACCATTGACTTACGATCGGCTAGGTCGGCTGCGGGGGGCTCGGCCCCAGCCACCCGTCCCCCTGGGGTCGGAGGCGGGGCAACCTCTTGTGCTCCGCACACCGCCAGCGTCGGTAGACTCACCTCCCAACTCATTCTAAAATTCCTCGCATGACGCTCACCAAAATTGCCGGGGGTACGGTTTACGACCCAGCACATGGGATCGATGGCGCG
This sequence comes from Lacipirellulaceae bacterium, assembly GCA_963753855.1. Taxonomy (GTDB): domain Bacteria; phylum Planctomycetota; class Planctomycetia; order Pirellulales; family Lacipirellulaceae; genus Aeoliella. The sequence goes on from CAVWDV010000002.1 coordinate 677,178, forward strand.
GTGCGCGACGTTTGGTTCGCCGGCGGCACGATCGTCGCGGCACCTGCCGACGGCCGGGCCGATCGCACGATCGACGCGGCCGGCCTCGTGGTGATGCCGGGCGGGGTCGACATGCATTGCCACATCGCGGGGCCGAAGGTGAACGTGGCCCGCAAGCTGCGCTGCGACGACCGCCGCTCCCCCGCCGAGGCGCTCGAGCGGAGCAGGCGCTCCGATGGTGGTTGGACGCGCAGCGGCACGCTCGGCAGCGTCCCCTCGACCTTCGCCACAGCCTACAAGTACGCAGGGCTGGGTTACACCGCGGCGTTCGACGCGGCGGTGCCGCCGCTCGGTGCCCGCCAGGCCCATCAGGAACTTGCGGATACGCCGTCGATCGATCGCGGGTTCTACACGCTGGTTGGCAACAATCATTACTTGATGGAGCAGATCGCCGCTGGCGAGCCCGCGCATGTCGAGGCGTACCTGGCGTGGCTGCTCGCTGCAACCAAGAGCTACGCCCCCAAGCTCGTGAATCCGGGCGGCGTGGAAACGTGGAAGCAGCTCGGCGCGGGGCACTCCACCGGCCTCGACGATGTCGTGCCTACGTTCGACATCACACCGCGGGCCATCATCCAGGGCATTACTCGTGCGGCCAACTCGCTAGGCCTGCCCCATCCGGTGCACATCCACTGCAACCAGCTCGGCATGCCGGGCAACTGGCGGACCACGCTCGAAACGATGCAAGCGCTTGAAGGGTTCAAGGCGCACCTGACACACATCCAGTTCCACAGCTACGGCGGTGGGGATGGCGAGGAGGTATCGCTCGATAGCCAGGTGGTCCGGCTGGCCGAATACGTGAATACCCACGCGAACATTTCCGTCGACGTGGGACAGGTGCTATTCGGCAACACCACCAGCATGACCGGCGACGGCCCGCTAGGCTACTACCTCCGCAATATCTACGGCGACCGCTGGTATTCGGCCGATACCGAAGTCGAAGCCGGCTGCGGCGTGATGCCAATTGAATACAAGAACAAGAACCTGGTGCATGCCTTACAGTGGGCCATTGGCCTGGAGTGGTATTTGCTGGTGGAAGATCCGTGGCGCGTGGTAATGAGCACCGACCACCCCAACGGCGGCTCGTTCCTGGCTTATCCCGAGATCATTCGGCTATTGATGGATCGCACCTACCGCCGCGACGTGCTCGCCTGTTGTCCGCAGGGCGTGCGCGAGCGAACAGCGCTAGCGGATCTCGATCGCGAGTACACGCTCGGCGAGATTGCCATCATCACCCGCGCCGGCCCCGCGCGGCTCTTGGGCCTCACGCAAAAGGGGCACCTCGGCCCCGGCGCCGATGCCGACATCACGCTCTACACCCCTTCGGACAATTACGCCGAGATGTTCCAGCTGCCTCGGCTGGTGTTCAAAGGGGGCGAACTGCTGGTCGAGCAAGGCGAGATCCGCACCGCTACCACCGGCCGCACGCTGCACGTCGCGCCCCAGTACGACGAAGACCGTCTCGCGCAACTGCCCGCCTGGTTCAACGAGCGCTACTCGATTGAGTTCGAGAACTTTGCCATTAGCGAAGAAGAACTAGCCGCGGATTGACGCGGATGGTGCGCGACAGTTGGTGCTGATGATCGCTAGAGCGTGGGGAGTCGATTGAATGCGACGCCGAAGTTGCCCAACTCGGCAGATTCAAAAACTCCGCAAACTGCATAGTTCACATCGACCGGCGCATCCATGCCTTGTCTGCCCTGGCCTGGTAGCGGCGGGGATTCCTTAGCAACGGATGGCGAATCGGCATCAGCGATGATTAGCGCCGATTAGTGTTCCCTGGTCTTTGCATCCAACCCCAATAGCGCCTCGTACTCTGCCACCGTGTTGCAATTCTTGAGGCTCAAGAGTTGCGGGTCGACCGAGCGTAGTTCGTCGGCCGATACGTAGCGAACGTTGAGTTCTGTCACAAAGTCGATCACCCGCCGTGCGCCGCGCAAAAGCCGGGCGTCGGCAACTTCAAGAACTTCCGGCCGATAGATGGCGGTCAGCGGGTAGAGCTGCCCATCGATCTTGGGTACCACCGCATCGTGGTCGCCAAGCAAACTGGCCAAATACTGTGGCACCGCGGACACAAGTAACGGAGCGTCGCAGGTGGTGACAAACACCGCCTCGGCATGCTGCCCCGAGGTCGATAGCGAGGCCAATATCGAGGCCAGCCCCGAGGCCAAGCCTTCCAAGGGGCCGCAGTCGTCCGTGCGATCTTGGACCACTTGCACCGTCGGCGGCAACGGGGGCAGTTGTTGCCCCTTGGCCGCAACGCACGCGATGGTCGACATGCCGGACGCTTCGCTGAGTAATCGTACCACGCGCGATAGCATTGGCTCGCCGCGAAAGTCGAGCATCGCCTTATCGGCACCCATCCGCCGGCTCGTACCGCCACAAAGAATCACGGCTACCAGGTTCATTCTACCGCCTCGCTCTTGATGGTAGAGCCAGTTCGGGCATGCATGGCCCACTTAGCGGCAGAGAGCAACGTCCAACCGGCAAATACGACGATCGCCGGAGCGGCCGAAAAAACCAAGAGCAAGCCCGTAGCGTGCAGGCAGAAGTCGAGAAAGCCCCAGCCAGGTTGGCCCGATAGCAACTCGCCTAACCAAAACGAACCCACGCCCACCACTACAGCAACGATGGCGGTGAACGTCATCACCGCAAACCCCACAGTCTGGTTGTTGAGATCTCGCACCTTCGCGCCCGCTTCGCGTACCACGGGCGCGTCGCCTCGCGTTGCCAAGGTGCGCGGCGACTGGAAAGGGTTCGGGGTCTCACGGTCGGAGGGCATGACGCACGAATGGCTTTGGGTCGTCGGTTCATCGGTTGGGGACTGGGAACGACTGAACTCGCCCAGGTAGGATAGTGGACCGCCTTCACGGCTAAGCCGCAAGCGGCCGCTTGCGGCTTAGCCGTGCACCCTCGTTCCAACCTGTGTTCCCGAAATGCCCCTCATCCTGCAATCCCGATCGCTCGACTCGACGCCCGTCTCACTGGCTGGCATAACACCTGCTGCGCTCGCCGAGAAGTCGCTGGCGGAGATACGGAAAACACTCGTCTGGCAGGGCAACCGGGAACTGCCGCTTGCCGAACTGCTTGGCGTATCCGGCGACGCAAGTGACATGACGTGGCAACTCGAAGGCAATTTCTCCACCGTGCACGGGATTGGCTCGGGGATGGAGCGGGGCGAGATTCGCGTCGAGGGGAGCCTCGGCCGGCACGCAGGCCAGGCGATGCGAGGCGGATTGCTCACCGTGGCGGGCGATGCGGGCGACTGGCTTGGCGCTGAGATGCGCGGTGGGCGGATCGACGTTCGTGGCAACGTGGGACATCACGCCGGCGGAGCGCTCGTAGGGTCGAAAGTAGGCATGCGAGGCGGGCAGATCCGGGTCCACGGCAATGCCGGCACCCACGCGGCGGCCAGCATGCGACGCGGCTCGGTCGCCGTGCTCGGCAATTGCGGCGAGTGGGCCGGCTACCGGATGCGGGCTGGCACGCTCCTGGTGCTGGGCGCGTGCGGCGCGAGGCCTGGGGCGGGCATGCGGCGGGGCACCATCGCGCTCTTGGGCGAAACGCCCGAGCTGCTACCGACGTTTCGCTACGCATGCGCGTACGAGCCCGTGATGCTGCGACTCCTGCTCCGCGAACTCGAGCTAGAGCGAGAGCTGGATTGCACGATCGACACGCAAGTCTCTCTTTTCAACGGCGACTTGTTGGAGGGGGGCCGCGGCGAAGTGCTGGTGTCGACCGCAAGTCGCTAACGCTTCGGATAACGCAGCTACTCCTGGGAGTTGATAAGCGAAGCGAACGGGCGACGCTATTCCAGCTTTGGTCCATCCGTTTGTTCCGTGGCCATTATCGCGGATACGCGAGCCACTGGTTCAGTCACGAACGTCTATTTGCCGGACGCTTTCGTCATATCTTGGTGCGCGACGTAGTAAGCAAACACCTTTTCAGAATCGCCACCGCATTCCTTCGAAACCTGACATCGGATGCCGCGAATTTCGCGTAGCGGATCAGGTTCCATTGGAGTCATCCTCGCTGAGATAGTTTAGTGGTGTTGTAATCAACGGCGCTTGCAAGCCCAGTTTCGTAGGGCAGGTGGTTCCGGCGGCGAGAAATCGGCGCGATTGACAGCCGACGGTTGCCGCCGCCGGGTTCACCTGCCTTGCCAGGAACAACAGTCCCGGACGATGCACGGGCGGCGAAAAGGCGGACCAAGCTCTTGCTCGGCGGAGCAAACAAGCGAACATCTCGCTGCGGCGGGGAAATGCAGGCCAGGACGCCCCGCAGTCGCCAAATGATGCGACCTACCGCTCGTCGAGCGGCACGAAGTTGCGCGTTGTGGCGCCGGTGTAAATCTGCCGGGGGCGGGCAATCCGCTTGTTGGGGCTGTTACGCATTTCGATCCAGTGCGACAGCCAGCCTGGCAGTCGGCCCAGCGCGAACATCACCGTGAACATGTTGGAGGGGATGCCGATGGCGCGGTAGAGAACGCCAGAGAAAAAGTCGACGTTGGGATAAAGATCCCGCTCGAGGAAGTACTCGTCGGTCGTCGCCACCTTTTCGAGCTTCTTGGCAATCTTTAGCAACGGGTCGTCGATGTTCAGCTTGTCGAGCACCGGGTCGCACGCGGCTTTGACGATCTTTGCCCTGGGGTCGTAGCTCTTGTAAACACGGTGACCAAAGCCCATTAGCCGGAAGTGATTCGACTTGTCCTTGGCCATCTCAACGTACTTGTCGACGTCGCCGTTGTCTTCCTGGATTTGCTCCAGCATGTTCACCACGGCCTCGTTAGCACCACCATGCAGCGGACCCCATAGGGCACAAATGCCACCGGCAATCGAAGCGTAAATGTTCGCATCGCTCGAACCAACCATCCGCACGGTCGAGGTGCTGCAGTTTTGCTCGTGGTCCGCGTGGACGATGAGCAGCATGTCCAGGGCGTTGCTCAACACGGGATCGACATCGTACTCGGTTTCGCCCCCTTCGCCGAACAGCATGTGCAAGAAGTTGTGGCAGTAGTCGAGGTTCTCGGTGGGCGCGACGAACGCCTTGCCAACCGATCGGCGATAGGCGTAGGCAGCGATCGTAGGCAACTGGGCGAGCAGTCGCCGCGAGGCGCGCGTGATTTCGTCGGGTGCGAATGGATCGAGCGAATCGGTGTAGTAATCGGAAAGCGCCACCACGGCTGCGGCCAGCATCGCCATGGGGTGGGCATGCGAAGGAAAACTGGCAATCAGGTCGGCCACGCCCTGCGGAATGTTGCGGCCTTGCCGCATTTCGGCCTGCGCTTCCTCCAACTGCGACCTCGTAGGCAACTCGCCCTGCATGAGCAGATAGGTTATCTCCACGAAGTCGGCGTCGGCAGCCAATTGCTCAATGGGATAGCCGCGGTAGCGGAGCACGCCATTCTGGCCCTCCAGGTAAGTAATGCTACTGGAGGTAGACGCCGTATTTACGAATCCTTCGTCGAGGGTCACCAAGCCGGTTTCACCGCGAAGCTGCGAGATATCCAGCCCGCGCTCGTTTTCGGTTCCGACGATGATGGGAATTTCTACTTCCTTGTCATCGAAAGTTAGCTTGGCTGCTTCGCTCATCGAGGGCCTCGCAAATAGGATGCGTATGGGGACTATCTAAACGGGAACGGGCGAACGGGTAACGTTGTGGCCCGTTGACCGATAATCGGCAGCGCCGAAGCGGCCCGTTGTTGCCAACAGGCACTCAATGCAGTGTAGCCGCGATGTCGAGTGCCAGCAATTGGCGGATCGCCAGTCCCACAGCGCATTTGCCGTAGATTTTGCAGCAGAACGTGCAGAAGGCGTGGGCGGTAGCCGGACACGCGGGCGTGATGGCCGCCACCGGCCAGCGAGAGTGCCTCGCTGGCCGGCAAGCATGCCAATCGTGGCCAAGTGGTAAGCCGATGAATCATGACCCGCAAATAGGCTCGTGCACCGCATAACGGCGAAGATTAGCCGAAATTGATGGCCCGCGTTGCGCGATTGTTCCGGTTGGCCCAGACATGCGGCAAGGTGCGTTGGCGGTAGCCCCACAAAGGTTCCGTAACCCGCCAAGTAGGTAGGCACTGCGGGGCGAAGAACGGCAGCCCCTCGAAGTGCGCCCCATAACGTACGCGACTTCGCGTTAACTCCTTGAAGCCTAGCGGCGCCAGCGCAGAGCGGGCTGCATGATCTGCTTCGCGCTGGCTTTGTGCGACACGCCAAGCGGGCTCACGCCACTTGCGAATCGGGCACCCTCGTGCGGCTGGCAGTTCCGCTCGCCCCCTGTAGTTTCAACTCTCGCGTGTCGGCACTACCTGAGTGCTGCCGCCCCCGGTAGTCGCGGGCTCGGCACGCCACACACGGTAAGATGACGCGTACCCCGCACTGGGGACAGCGGGCGACTTGCGGCCCCGCATCCGAACCTTCCATCGGCTGCCGGCCAAAGTGCCCGCGATTGCCGTTGGCGATGGCATTCACACTGCCGCGACTCACGCCAACCTTCTTGGCGATTTGCCGGCGACTCCAGCCACCTTCGGCGAGCAATTCTAGAATCTGATTGACCACGTATTGTTCGAGCATGACGGATTGTTTGCGTAGGACTGGTACGCCGGCGGGCGTTGCGGAGGGGAGCGGGTGCGCCGGGAGCGACTGGGCCGGTAAAGGCTACGGCGGCGGAAGTTCCAATATGGCGGCTGGCGTCACGTGCCGGCCATCAGTCTTCGTCGCTGTCGATTGGCTCGAACCAAAAGTCGCCCTCGTCGGGCAGCGGTTCGTCCTCGCCTTCGGGGAGGAAGACGTCCCACGCGTCGTCGGGAATTTGCGCCGGCCAATTGGTGTTCATGTGTTCACTATTCATAACATGAACTTAGCGACCTGGGTGGCCAAAAACCACTCCCCACTGGAAGAATTCATGTACTTTTTGTGCCCCGCCTGGTAGGCCCTTCGAAGCGTTGCAATCGGCAGCATCGGGACGCGAATGGCGACGTTAAAGATTGCCGCTTTGTCGCTCGATATTCCCCCTATGGCATGGAATGCCAAGCTACCGCACCACGGAAGTGTGCTGCTGCAAGTCGCACGCTCTCTTGGAGTTCCGCTATGTCATTCGATGTTGTTCAGCAGGTGCTAGGCACTTGCTTCGTAATTGCCTGGGTGTTTATCGGAGGCATGATGGCCCGCGAGTCGCTGGACCACGCGCGGCAACTCCGATTCGATGCCGCGAGCGATACGCCTCCGCATCCCAACAGCTGATCGGCACTGCTGCTTGATTGGCACTGCAGATTGGCGTCGCCGCGTGCTACTTTTCGCCCGATACGGCTTCGGCGATGTTCTGAGAGTGGTCGAGCACGCTGCGCGTACGCATTGAGCGCCGCGAGAAAGGCAACGCTTACCAGCGGGGTAATGGCGCCGCTCGAGAGTTCGTCGAGGTGCGAGCGGCGGAGCTGCTTGATTTGGCCCTTGATCCGCCTGGTGTTGGCCCCCGTTTCGGTGAGCACGTTGCGATTGCCTTGTTTCAAGGCGCGGTTAATTTGCGACAAGTTTTCCAGCAAGTGTCTGTTCAACTCGTTCAAGCCAGTTCGATGCTCCGCCGTGAACCGATAGCCGTCGCGGCGTAGTTTTCGGTCGAACGTATCGAGGTTGGCGAGGTAGTCGCTCACCGATTCGTACTCATCGGCCATTCGCAACTGGCGCCGCGCTTCGTCGGCCACCTTGTGTGGGACATTGCCCGACAGCAAATTGGTAATGTATACCGAAATCTCATCTTGAATCGAATCGAGCACCTGCTCGCGACGTTTGAGTCGATCGGCTAGTTCCCGATTGGGATCAACTTGTTGCGCAACTCGGCGAGCCACCGCAGCATCTTTTCACAGCCATCGCCCATGCGTAGTAGTTCGGTACGCGACTGCTGGATGGCCAGGGCAGGCGTATCGAGCATCCGGATGTCCAGGTCGGTGAGGTGCGGCTTCTCCTTGAACGCCTTGGATGGCACCAAACGTTCGAGCATGCGGACCGCCATTGGGGCAAGCGGCACAAACAGCAGCGTATTGGCAACGTTAAAGAGGCTATGCGTGGCGGCGATGGCCGGTGTGGTGCTGGGATAGGTCGCCTGGCCGTCGACCATGGTGGCGGCGTGGACATCCATATCAAGCAACCACGGGATGAATTCGACGTACCAGCCAAAGAGCAACATGATCCAGAACACGCCGACCAGGTTGAACAACACATGGAAATAGGCGGCCCGGCGAGCATTGGTGGTCGCACCGAGCGAGGCCAGTAGCGCCGTGATGGTGGTACCGATATTTTCGCCGAGCACGAGAGCGGCAGCCGTTTCGTAGGAAATCACCCCCTGGAAGGCCAGCGAGATGGTGATGCCCAACGTCGCCGACGACGACTGCACGAGGGTCGTCAACACGCAGCCCACCAAAGCGCATTGCAGACGCCCCACGTACGTGTCGGCCTGGAATCGCTGGAACCACGATTCAAAATCGGGCGTTTCTTTAATGAGCGCGCAGGCGTCCTTCATGAGTTCCAGGCCGAAGAACACCATGCCGATGCCCATGACGGCCATCGCCCAGTACCGCCACCGGTCGCCTCGTGAAAAGAGGTAGACGAACGCAGCGGCGCCCAGCAATGGGAGCCCGTACTTGCCAATCTTGAGTACCAAGATCCAACCGGTGATGGTGGTGCCGATATTGGCGCCCATGATCACACCCACCGCTTGCACGAGGGTCATCACGCCGCTGTTGACAAAACCAACGACCATGACGGTGGTAATGGAACTCGATTGCACGACGCAGGTGACAATCACGCCCACAAGAATGGCGAAGAATCGATTGCCGGTAACCGTTCCGATCAGCTTACGCAGGCTCGTCCCCGCCACGGCTTGCATCCCCTCGGACATGTTCTTCATGCCCAACAGAAAGATGCCCAATCCGCCAATCAACTCAAAAATCAGCTGGGCCAAGGACGATAGATTCAACTGGCCGCCGCCCAAGAGGTGGATTGTGAAGTTTTGGTTAAGGAGCTAGGGTGGAGATGAGTATAAATGGCAGCATGGCATTTGCAACCGTGTCGAGCAAAGGACGCCGGTGAAAGACCTGAAGCAGCGCGACTGGGTGGTATACCGTAAGCAAAAATACAGCACCTCGCCGGGCCCCCGTGCGAAAGAGGTGGCCGCTGCGCCCATGGGGGAAACCTACGCCTACGTGGTCGACAAGTACTGGGTCGTCAAGCAGCGATTGGAGGACAATCGCGTGCTACTCGTCACGCGAACCGGCAAGCAGCACACCGTCTCGCTCAACGACCCCAACCTCCGGCCAGCTCGATGGTGGGAGCGCTGGCTCTACGCCGAGCGGTTCCGCGAAACCGAGCAACTCATCGAGCGGGGGGATGCGTAGCAAGCGGGCTGAATTCCGACCCACCGGTCGGTGCGGTGGGCCAGCGGCGCACGTCCCTCGGACGCCAAACCGGGCGGCGGCGGGCGAACGGAGGACACCCTCGGCACGCTACAAATCCAAATCCCGATACTGTTGCACCAGTTCGGGGTCGGTTTCGAATTCGTCGATATCGCTCGCGGCGAGCATCTGCTTGTAGCGTTGTGCCTGGTCGAGATTGCCCAGTTCCGCGTGAGCCACCGTCAGTGCCAAGAGGGCAAAGCTGCGCGTCGTCCGCTGGCTGGCGGGCACCTCCGCCAATGCATCGAGTGCAGGGAGGGCCGCGGTGTAGTCGCCTGCTTTCAGATAAAACCGGGCGAGTCCCTGCAAGGCTTGGTAGCGAACGAGCGGATCGGCGCTGGGGAAGCGGTCGAGCACGGCTTGCCATGCCGCGGGCGTGTTGTGCATCTTGGCATGGAACAACTGTCCGCGAGCCGTCTCGTATTCCAGCACCACCGGTTGATCGCCGGCCAGTACGTACGGTCGGCGGGCGATGGCGGCGAGCGCCGCGCCGCCCAGCACGGCCAGGGAAATCAAACGCAGCGTCCGCCGGCGGTCGAGCTTCGGAATCTCCAACTGCCGAGTGCCCCGCATTAACTGATCGAGCTCGCCGGTGGCGGCAATGCTCGGCGCGACGGCGGCCAAGTCGCCCAGCGACCAGTTCTCGGGCCCTTCTGCCCAACCTTCGTCGGCAGCCTGCTTCGCCAATCCGCGGAGCGCGCGGAGCAAGTCCATGGGGTCGGCATAACGGTCCTCAGGCGCCTTGGCCATCATCCCCTCTACCACTTCCACCAACGCCGGCGGTGTTTCGGGCGCTCGCTCCGCAAGTGGCGGCGGCGTTTTGTTGATGTGCTGCACCGCCACCGCCAGCGGCGTGTCGCCCGTGAACGGTGGCTCGCCTGCTAGCATGTGGTAGGCCGTCACGCCAAGCGAGTAGATGTCGCTCCGGCTATCGACGGGCCGACCCTCGATTTGCTCGGGGCTCATGTAGAGCGGAGTCCCCATGGTGACGCCGGCCTGCGTACGATGCGCGCTATCATCGGTGGTGACCCGGGCAAGGCCAAAGTCGGCCACCTTCACTTCGCCACTGCGGGCGAGCATGATGTTTTCAGGTTTCACGTCGCGGTGAACGATCGATCGCTCGTGCGCTTTGGATAGCGCAGCGGCTACTTGCCGTAGAATGTCGAGCGCTCGGCCCGGCTCGACGCGGCCATGGCGGTGCATCCACTCGCCCAGGTTTTGTCCGGCAACGTACTCCTGAGCGATGAAGTACGACCCGTTCGACTGCCCCACCTCGTACACCTGAACGATGTTGGCATGCACCAACGCAGCGGCCGAGCGGGCTTCGTGCTTGAATCGCTCCACGTACGAAGGCTGCGCGGCAAGCTCGGGTGATAGCACTTTGAGGGCCACTTGCCGGGCCAGCGATTGCTGCTCGGCGAGGTAAACTTCCGCCATCGCACCACGGCCAAGCCGGCGGAGCACACGGTAATCGTTCAGCAGCGTGCCAGTAAGGTCGGTCAATGCCGGAGCCTGGAGAGGATTCAAGACAAAGGTTGGAGGTAGGTGTTGCAAGGCGGGTTAGTGAAAGCGTTGTGCCTTCGCCGTGCGTGCGGCAATACTATTCTATCTCAAACGAGTTGTTCGTGGCAGATTAGGCGCTCCTTGCCCAAATTCGCCGAAATGCAGGAAACTTTATTGTGGCAAGCTGCGTCGAACAACGAACGCTTGCAACCATAGATGCCAAAGCTTGTGCCCGTGGCTACGAAGCTTGCCTCCGGGGAATAAAACGGCCGGATTTCGCCGATTCGCATGGTATTCCGAGCAAGATGGGGAGATAATCGGCGAAACCCATGGTGCGTACATGGGGTACCAGAAGACGAGCGCATTGGGGGCCGGCTTGAGAGTTCCATCGGCTGGCGGCTCCACCTACTTCTACCATTCAAACAGGGAGTGAACGATGGCGAGGCTATTTACATGGGCGATAACCGGCACGGCAGCGGTTGCCCTACTTTCGATCAGCGCCATTGCGGACGAGGTCGTTCTCGACAGCTACGCTCCGCCCGCCAAGGCCGAGAATCCCGAGGCACCAGCCGCTAAGTGTACCGACGCCAAGTGCCCAGCCTGCGAAGCAGGCACCTGCACCGATGCCAACTGCGCCGTCAAGGCGTGTGCCGAGGGCAAATGCGAAGATGCGGCAACCGCGTCTTCCACCGCGGCAACCTGCCCCGCTTGCGAAGCGGGCACCTGCACCGGCACGAACTGCCCGCTGCAGGCCAAGGCAACCAGCGCGGCGGCAACGCAAGTCGCTTCGTCGGCTGCCGGCGAAGCGCGGCTGGCCACTCCTACCCACCGCCAAACCAAGATCATCAAGGCTAATCAAGAGGGTCTCTCCAAGACCAAGCTCAACTGCTTTGTGATGACTCAAGATGGCCGCTTACTCGCAGGCTGTGGCACGAGTAAAAGCAATGGCGAGATTCGCGTGTTCAATGCCAGTGGCGAGTACGTCGAAACCTGGTCGACGCCCTGCAAGGTCGAAGCGGTGAATGTCCGCGCTAGCGATGGCATGGTGTTCGTAGCTGGCGATGGAATCCTTGCCAAGCTCGATGCCAGCGGCAACCTGATTACCGAGAAGAAATCGCCCCATGCGACGGTGAGCAAAGAGCAGGCCGCCAAGATGCGCGAAGCGGTCGTAAAGCAAATGACCCAACGAGTCGACATGTATCGCCAGCAGGCGAAGATCTACGACCAGCAGATTGAACTCATCGGCGGGCAAATCGACAAGCTCACAACCAAGTTGGACGAGCGCGACGACGATGAAGATGACGACGATGGAAATGACGACGCGGTGGTTGATCGCCAGCGCACGATGATCGAACAGCAAGTTGCCCAGCTCGAGCGCAGCAAGACCAGCCTGGAGCGAACCCAGAAGCTGTGGAACGAACGAATCGAGCAACTGGGCGATGCCGAGCCGAGCGACGAAGACATCGATCGCCAACTCCAGTCGCAAGTTGCCCGCAAGATGGCCGTCGCGTCGATTAGCGCCGTCGGCAACAAGGTGTACGTCGCCTGCAGCGAAGCGGTGGGCTACGGGTACTGCGTGTGGGCCGTGGACGACGAATTTGAGCAAGGCGAAGAAATCGTCGGCGACCTTCGTGGCTGTTGCGGCCAGATGGACGTGCAGGCCAACGCCAAGGGGATTTATGTGGCCGAGAACTCGCGCGACCGCGTGGTGTGCTACGACCACCAGGGCGAAGAAGTGACCCACTGGGGGCACTCGGCCCGTGAAGGCATTCGTGGGTTCGGCAGTTGCTGCAACCCAATGAACGTGGCGTTCGGTCCCAGCGAGACGGTCTACACCGCCGAGAGCGGCACGGGCCGCATCAAGCAGTACAGCCACGACGGGCAGTTGCTGCAGGTGGTCGGTTCGGCCGACCTGGTGCCCGGTTGCAAGAAGGTTTCCATTGGCGTGAGCAGCGACGGCAGTCGGGTGTTCATGCTCGACATCACGCGCGACCACATTGTGATGATGGACGCCATCCCTGCTGATGAACGTGAAGAAATGGTAGCCAAGGCGGCGGCCGGCGGCGATGCTACAGAAACCGAGGCGAGCGAAGAGGAAGGCCAAGCTTCGGAACAGGCGGCCGCCGAGGCGCCGCCGCAAAGCCGTTCCACCGCGAGCGCGCTGGTCCGCGTGCTTTCCAGCCCGTTCAGGATCGGCGACTGAGCGTTCATGCAAGTTTTCCAGCGCAAGGTTCAACGGCTCTCGTGGTTGTTGAACCTTGCTGCTTGGAACCCCAACCGTTGCTTCTCCAATTCTTGGGAGTCAAATCGATGCGGCTATTGATTGCGCTGGTAATCGCCTTAGGCGTTGCGTTCTCTTGGGCGTCGCCCGTGCGAGCGGGCCAGGGCGAAACGCTGCACCTGGTGGTGATGGACCCGCTGGCCGCGCCGCTGTCGTGCCCCTGCGTGGAAGGCTACGCCCAGCGGCAGTACGAGAAGCTGGCCGAGTACCTCTCGCAGCAGTTGGGCCGCGAGGTGACCGTCGCGTTTGGCGAGTCACTCCAAGGCGCACTCGACAAAGCGGAAATCGGTACCGCCCACATTGTCATTGGCAAAGACTCGGTCGTGCGTGCCGATGCCGCCAAGCTCCACATGCAGGTCGCCCCCGTCGCGCAGCTCACCGGCAAGGATGGCTCGACCACGCAGACCGGCTTGATCGTGGTCCGCAGTGGCGATTCGGCAGCGAAGATCGAAGACCTCGGCGGCTATCGCATTCTCTACGGTCCTGCCGAGTGCGACGAGAAGTTCGCCGCCCCGCGAGGCCTACTTCGGGATGCGGGCATCGACGTCGTTGCCGCCGAGCAGGCCGAAACCAGCGCCGCTTGCAGCGATGGCGCTTGCAAGATTATCGAATGGGGCGACACACAAAACGCCGCGGCGGTGATCTCCAGCTACGCCGCTCCGCTGCTGGAAGGTTGCGGCACCATCAACAAGGGCGATCTGCGCGTTGTGGCGGAGACCCAGCCGGTGCCGTTTGTTGCTGCATTCGTGAATACGGAACTCTCCGAGTCCGATCAGCAGGCGATTCGCGAAGGGCTGCTAACCGTAATGGACGAGCCGGAGCTACTGCTTTCGCTCGAAACTCTGCAAGGCTTCGTGCCCCTTACGGACGACTACAAGGCTCGATACCCACGGCAAGAACCCAAAGCCAAGCCGGCCGCCACGCTGGGGGGCGCCCCCCGGGGGCGGCGTCGCCCGCCGATGGGCCGCCAACCAGTACCCCGCTCGGGTGGACCGGTTGGCTGGGCCCGCACCGCGATGGCCGCGTGCGAGCTCTGCCAACCCGCCTCCCCGAAACCATGCCCGCCGTATGGGAAGTGCCGCTGGCGCACGCCGGCTTGGGTGGCATTACGGCCACCGAAAAGTACGTGGTACTGGGCGATCGCAATCTCGATAACACGGGCGACGAATTCCGCTGCTACGACGCGGCGACCGGCGATCTGATGTGGATGGTCGACTATTCCGCCGCAGGGCACCTCGACTACGACAACACACCCGCGCTACGCCGCTGGTGGTCGAAACCGAACTTGGCACGCGCGTCATCTTGCAAGGCGCTTTCGGGCAGCTGACCTGCGCCGACCTATCCACGGGCATCGTCTACTGGCAGAAGAACCTCCGCGACGAGTTTGCCGCCACGCACGAATTGGTGTGGGGCATGTGCTCGTCGCCACTGCTGGTGGATGGCAAACTGATCGTCAACCCCGGCGCCCCCGCCGCCTCGCTCGTGGCGCTCGATCCGCTCACCGGCGTTCCCATCTGGCAAACGCCCGGCCGCACCGCCGGCTACGGCTCGCTCAACGTTGCCACCTTGGGTGGAAAGCAGCAGATCGTGGGGCACGATCGCACCACGCTCGGTGGTTGGGACATCGATACCGGCGCGCGGCTCTGGACACTCACGCCGCCGCGCGATGGCGACTTCAACGTCCCCACGCCGCTCGAAACCGATGGCAAGTTGCTGGTTACCACCGAAGGTAACGGCACCCGGCTCTATGCGTTCAGCGGCGACGGCACCATTGTCGAACAGCCTGCCGCGCAGCAAATGCAGCTCGCGCCCGACATGAGCACCCCGGTGATTGTGGGTGATCGCGCGTTTTGTGTGTGCCAAAAGCTGTACTGCCTGGACCTAACAAACGATCTGGCCATGCTGTGGATGGGCGAAGACCCGGCGCTCGGCGACTACGCGCCGATCATTGCCGACGACAAGCACCTACTCATCCTCGGCCACGGCGGCGCACTGCTGCTCGTCGACGCCGCGTCCGATAAGCTGAACATCGTGAGCCGCACCCACTTGTTCGCCGACTCAGCGACCCGCGAAGCCGAACTCTACGCCCACCCCGCGCTGGTGGGTAACCGCCTGTACGTGCGTGGCGAAACGTCGCTCGGGTGTTTTGAGTTGGAGTAGGAAGCGTCCGTTTAGTCCGAGCCAGCCTAACCGGAGCCGCGACCGTTAGGGAGCGAAACGCCTTGGTTGGCGTTTCGCCACAAGGCCGCCGTACGCCCCATTAGCCTCGTTGCGACTCGAGCGCTTCATTTCATGCAAAGCTTTGAGAGAGGCAGGCAATCGCAAGTGCCGCATCAGATAATGTGGATACCGATTGGCCAATGATCTTCCCAATACTCTCACTCAGGCAACGGCTTGTCTTTCGTCTCCGGCGCGAAGGGCAATACAGCGAGACCTACTAGGAAGATCGTACACATCGTTACGGCCGCGGCGCGTTCCTTTAGGGGAGAAGGCATATCGCCGAACAGGGAGGTGGCTATCCATGCCGAAGCAAACCCGCCGCCAGCAGCCGCGAATCGGCCCAGGTTGTAGCAGAAAGAAACGCCAGTACTCCGCATGCGGCTGGGAAACAACTCCGGCAGGTAGATTGCGTAGCCGGCGAAAAGCCCGAGCTGGCACGCAAACATGAGCGGCATTAAAAAATACGCCTGCATCGGCGTTTCCATGAACCAGTACGTACCCGCTGTCGTCAGCAGTGCGAGCGTGAACGCGATTGCGAAAGCCTGACGCCGCCCCATCCGCACGGCTACTTTCGAGAACGCCCACATGCCGATGGCCGCACCTAGCATCTGGAGGATGAACGCAAAGTTTCTGGCACTCTCAACTTTTCCATTGATCTCATCCGCCGGCACGCCCTCGGCTTCGTAGTACTGAGCGAATACGATCTTCTGCACGTCGACCGCGAACTCTCCGATCGCCCACAGCCCGATCACACCGGTCGAGGCCAATATCGCACCGACAATCAGGTTGCGCCTCCACTGACCATCGGTCAGCAGGCCAACATAAGGGGAAAGGATGCCTCCTTGGGACAACTCGCCCGCCGCTTTTGCGCGGAGCCACGGCTCGGGCTCTTTAAGCCGCGTTTGGATCAGCACGACCAGCATGGCCGGCACGGCGCCCACCAGGAAAAGCCAGCGCCACCCTTCGCCCGATTCGATAACGCCCGAGCTTTCAAGGGAATCGATTCCGTACTTCACGAGCCCGGCGGAGATGTTGCCGAACACGGAGAGGATCTGCAGCATTCCCAGTGCGCCTGCCCTGGCTCCGTCGGGCACGGTTTCGGCAATAAGCGCAACGGCCAGCCCAAACACCCCGCCGACGCCGATGCCGGTGAGAAAGCGGAATACAGCAAAGTGTTCGGGCGAATTGCTGAAGTAGTTCATGCCGGTGCAGACCGAATAGATGAGGACCGTGATGGTTAGCATCCGGGCTCGGCCGTAACGGTCTCCCAGCGCGCCGAAGATCAGCCCTCCGATCCCCCAGCCTATCAGGAAGATGGCCGTGACCCACTTGCCTAGTCCCTGCACGTCGACATCGGGTTGTTCCAGCGTAAGCTGAGTGAGCGCCGGCACACGTGCCAACGAGAAGAGCCGCTGATCCAGGCAGTCGAAGAACCATGCCGCCGATGCGACGGTAAAGACAAACCAGTGATAGCCATTGAGCTGACGGTACCAGGGCAGCTGAGAAGATGCAGGCATGTATTTTGGGCTTTGGTAGGTGGTTATCGAATTTAGTCACAAACAGAGTAAAGGCTCGGCCCGACTTCTAGTCCTATAGTCTTACCCTACGCGTCAAGCGCCTGGGAGGACTCGCGCCATGGTGCCTTGGTTGACCGTGAACCGGAATTCGGACAGTTTGGCGTTAGCGAGCTGAAAGGCAGCTTCCTGCCGAAGAGTCCTGGCCTCGTGCGGTAAAAGTTCAGTGTTTTGGTGCCAATCCCGAAGTGGAAGGCGAGTGGCCAGTCGATGAGCGTCAACCACCCGCACTTCGGTCGCGGCCGCTTGGTCGGTGCTTGGGTTGCTCCTGAGCAGCACCCAAACGCCGCCCAGGTCACTTTCGGTTGTAACGTGAAGCCTCGCATCAAGCAACCTTTCGCGCGAGTTTGCGGATGGGTGGCCCTGACCAAGTGACTGATTCAAGTGACTGATTGCTCCTGTTCTAAATTGTACCATTAGCAGTGTCAGCATTCACCCGAGCAACACAGGACTCCGCAAAGTTTCACCAGCGGACCGTATTGAGGCTCCTTCCGCCTCATTGCTTGCAACAACGTGGCTGCCCCCGCCGTTGACAGAGGGCTCGAATCGATATTGACTCCCCAAGTCGGTTTGGGACAGAATTCCTGGGCATTCGCAACTAATTGCCCCCTTGGAGCAGCCGACGATGAAACTCCCTACCTGCAGTCCCGTTCGCTACGCCGCCGCACTCACTCTGGCGTTTGCCGCCGGAATGGCTGGCCCGGCGCATGGCCAGGTCCGCGAGGAGGAGGAGGTTCGCGCTTCGATTCAAGTGCTCAACGAAATGATGGTTACCCCCGGGCAGGCGATTCCCGAGCGGTTGCTATCCGGTGCGCAAGGAATTGCCATCATCCCCAACATGCTAAAAGGGGGCTTTGTGATTGCGCACGGCACGGGCGGGGCACGCTGCTGGTTCGCGACGACAATGGTGGTTGGCACGCACCGGTTTTTGTCACGCTGACTGGTGGGAGCGTCGGTTGGCAGGCGGGCGTGCAAGCGACCGATGTGATCCTGGTATTCAAAACCAAGAAGAGCGTTCAAGGCATCTTCTCCAATAAATTCACGCTCGGCGTCGATGCCGCCGCTGCCGCCGGACCGGTAGGACGCCAGGCATCGGCCGCCACCGACGTGCAACTGCAAGCCGAGGTTTACTCGTACGCACGCAGTCGCGGGCTGTTTCTTGGTGCCGCGCTCGACGGTTCGATGCTCCAAGTCGACGGCATGGCGAATGCCGCTTACTACCGCAGCCCCGGTCCTCAGCAGCCGGTGGTAGTGCCGCCGTCGGCCGTGCAACTCGTACAAGTGGTCAACGCCTACAGCGCCACGCAGGTCAGCCCCGCTGCGCCAGCGGCTGCCCCGCCGCAGGCGGCCGCTCCGCAAGCGGCGGCGCCCGGTTATCCGCTATCGCCGGCCTTCGCTCAGCAATACGCCACCCAAGAATCGGACGTGCTCCGGGAACAATTGAGCAGGACGTCGCCAGAATTGTTCGAGCAACTCGATCCGCAGTGGCGTACGTTCCTCGCCCTGCCGGGTGAAGTGTTCTCTGGGCAGTCGAATCCCTCGGCCGAGGCAATCGCCGCTTCGCTTCGCAATTACAACATGGTTCTGAACAACCCCGCTTATCGCGACCTGGCTGCCCTGCCGGCCTTCCAATCGACTTACGGGCTGCTCCGACACTACGAAAGCACGCTCACCGCGAGTCCGTCGCAACTGCAATTGCCGCCGCCGCCACCGGTGCCGTGAGCCGACGGCGTCGTAAGCGGTACGGCCTTGTCGTGCCTCCGCCGTCCCTCGTCTGGCTTGGTTTGCATTGGCTTCGCGTGCGTTACCGCTGCATGCCCAAGTTCTCAAGCACTTCGCTAGCGGCTTCCGACTTGTTGAGCACGTAGAGATGGATGCCGGGGACGTCCGCGTCGATGAGTTCTTGTAGCTGACGGGTGGCGAAGTCGACCCCCACGCGGAACTGGGCTTCGGTATCGTCGCCAGCCGACTCGAGCGCAGCGACGAACTCGGCCGGCAGCTTGGCCCCGCAGAGCGAGGTGATTCGCTGGATTTGCGCGAAGTTGGTCACCGGCAACAGACCCGGGATGATGGGTACATTGATGCCGAGCGCCGTGCAGCGATCGCGGAAGGCAAAGAAGTCGGCGTTGTCGTAAAAGAGTTGCGTAATCACCACGTCCGCGCCGGCGTCGACCTTGCGGCGGAGATTATCGAGGTCGATGTCCAGGCTTGGCGCCTCGACGTGCTTTTCGGGATAGCCGGCCACGGCGATGCCCATGTCGGAGAATTGCTCGCGGACGAACGCCACCAGTTCGTTGGCGTAGCGGAAGCCGCCGTCGATTGCGGTGAACGCCGTCTCGCCTTGAGGCGGATCGCCCCGTAGGGCGACAACGTTGTCGACGCCCCGCGATCGGGCCTCCGCCAGGTACTCGGCCAGTTGGTCGGCCGTACGATTCACGCAAGTCAGGTGCGTGGCGACTGGCAAGCCGCTCATTTCGCGAACGCGGGCGACGATGTCGAGCGTTTTGTTCTGGGTCGATCCACCGGCACCGTAGGTGCAGGTGATGTAGTTGGGGGCGAAATCGACCAGCCGCTCGACATGGCGAAACAAGGCTTGCTCGCCTGCTGCGGTCTTGGGCGGGAACAATTCGAACGACAGGCCGAGTTGGCCCGATGGGTAGGCAGCGGCAAGCGACATGAGCGACAGGCTTCGGTCTGGAGCGAGGGGGAACGGATCGAGGGTTGCAGGGCACGAACAACGCAGTAGGGCAGCGTTACCGCTTGATTTTAGGGTGAGCCGAACGCGCTAGCGTCGGGTGTACTCTAGACACCCCGAGGACAACGCCTACGGCTTACCCTAGCTAACCCTATGTTTTAGCCTAAACGAAACACTGGCGAGCAAACACAGGGAAACTACCCGGGCCGGCGGGCACCCGAGCGTGGTGAAATCGCTGGTGGCGACGCATTCTAGCAAACCACTGCCGACTTGGCGTGGGTGGGCCCCTACAACCCGTACAGCCGGCAACGCGACCGGGCTGCGGGGCGCGATTTGCGGTCGGCGGCGGGTGGAACGCCGGGTGTCGACCTAACCTAGTGCGGAGACCCTCCAAAGGCCTGCCCACAACTGGTTCAACCCACGACGTTTAACCCACGACCCCATTGCATGAGTCTTACGCTACCGTTCATCGTCGCCGGGTGCCTCTTGGGCATATTACAACTGGGGGCCGGAGTGGCCTTAGGAATGTGGCTCCGCCGGCCCGGAGACCGACTCCCGGATACCAAGTCGCGCGATGCCGACTTGCGTCGCGCGCGCACGGTGGCGCTCGAGCTGCACGGGCTGACGCAACGGGTGGGTGGGCAGGTGGCCGCGCATCGGGCGCGATTCGAGGCGGCCGACGCGCGGCTCCGCGAAGTGCCTGCTGGCAAGCATCACCCCACCACCGATTTGGTCGTAGGCGTGGTGGGCGAGATCTTGGCGGCCAATCGCCAGCTGCAAGCCGAGCTGGCCACCGCGGAGAAGCAAATTGCCGCGCAGGCAACCGAGATCGTCTCGCATGTCACCACGTCGCTTACCGATCCACTCACCAATCTGCCAAACCGCCGCGCGCTCAACGGACAACTGGCCCGCCGGCAGGAAGACTACCGTAAACATGGCACGCCCTTCTCGCTCCTGATGCTCGATGTCGACCACTTCAAGCAGGTGAACGATACGTTCGGCCACCCAGCAGGCGACGAAGTGCTGGTGGGCATGGGCAACGCACTCCGCGGGGCGTTGCGCAAGCACGACTTCGTCGCCCGCTTTGGTGGCGAGGAGTTTGCCGTGATCTTCACCCACACCTCGCTCGACGAGGCACAACGCGCCGCCGCCAAAGCGTGTGCAGGACTCAGCGATCTGGCCGGCGAATTCGAATACCTCGATCGTCCGGTAACCGCCAGTGGTGGATTAGCGTCGATCCATCCCAGCGAGGAAGTCGAGTCGCTCATCCGCCGCGCGGACGACGCCATGTACATGGCCAAACAAAACGGCCGCAATCGAATCTACTTGCACGATGGCACCCTCTGTAAGCCACTCGTCGAGGAACTGGCCAGTGGCGCCGCCTGGCAGCCGACACCCGAGTCGCCGGGGGCAGAAACCGCTGGGCACGAGCGGACCGCCCCCCCTGCCGACGAGCACTCCGCGCTCGTACTCGAAGCGTGCGACGAACTCCGCAACGCGATGTCGGCGGTCGCAACCCGCGATTGAGCCTGGTCCAACAGACCCTGTCGCAGCGGTTAAGGGAGGGGCAAGATTCGCTCTTGGAAGATCGACGCGGGTCGGTGTTCGTGGATTGGCCTGGCAGGCGTGCATCGCACGGGCCCCGCTCCCCACCACCTCCAACATCCCCCTATCGGCGATAGCGACATCGCCAACTCCGACTCCAGACAACGACCGATTCCACCAATATTGGCGGACAACTCGTCCCTGCGATAAGGTCACCCTGTAGTCACGCTTCCCCCCCCGGTAACGGGTTGGATTGGCATGCTTCCATTGGTGGGCTCCGTGATGGATGACTTATCGCGGTAGCACGAAGGGACGCTACCCAGGTCGCGCAGGGCACGTTGGGGAGCAATGGAGAGTGATCGCCACCCGTTTGACGGCGGCAGGTTGGGGGGCGACAATCGGCGGTTCCACCGCTGCGCCCGCAATACTGCGTTCCTACAACAGCGTTCCTGCCATTGGCCTCCCACCACGCGTATTGCTGTGCAACTGTTTGAAGTCCCCGTGCAAAGCCTATTGATTGGCATTGCCGCCGCTACGATTGGCGCCACGGTTCAAGGCTCGGTAGGGTTTGGTTTGGCAGTGGTGGCCGCGCCGATCCTGCTGATGGTGGCACCGCAGTTCGTACCGGGATCGCTGCTGTTTGCGGCGACGGTATTGACGCTGCTGCTGTTCTTGCGGGAGCGCGATTCGATGGTCGCTAGCGAAGTCGCCATTGCTTCGGTCGCTCGCTTGGCAACCACCGTTCCGACGGCGTACGTCGTCGCGGCCATCGACCAACGTGCGTTCAGCATTCTGTTCGCCGTGGCTGTGCTGGTGGTGGTGGGCATCAGCTTTAGTGGCTACGTCCTCCCTTTCAACCGCATGAACCTGGTGCTCGCTAGCGGCGTGTCGGGCATCTCGAACACCATCTCGGCCATTGGCGGCCCGCCCATGGCATTGGTCTATCAGACCCAAAGCGGGGAACACATTCGCGCGACGCTCTCAGCTATCTTCGCCATTGGGTCGACCCTTTCGATGACTTGCCTATGGTGGGTTGGCAAGTTCGGCTGGCACGATATCGCCTTGGGGCTGCTGCTACTGCCGGGCATCTTCCTCGGCTTTGCGATTTCCCACTACACGGCCCCGTTGCTCGACCAAAAAACCATGCGTCCCGCCGTGCTCGCGGTGGCGGGCTTATCGGCGGCAGTGATCCTCGTGCGGACGCTCTTGTCGACAGGTGGTTGACTCATTATTCCCGCCAAAGGCCGCGCCGTGGTACGGAGGCAGAAGTCCTCTTACTCATGGTTCGCCTGCACACGGTCAATCCAATCCTTCACGTTCTCTTCCAGTACATCCAGCGGCACGGCGCCGCTGCCGAGCACCACCTCGTGAAACTGGCGAACGTCGAATGCCTCGTCCAGTTGTTCTTCTGCCATGGCGCGGAGCTCGCGAATTCGGAGTTCCCCCATCTTGTAGGCGACCGCCTGGCCCGGCCAGCCAATGTAACGGTCGATTTCCGCGCGAATGTTGTGCTCGGACAAGGCGGAGTTCTCGCTCATGTACTCCATCGCATCGGCGCACGACCAGCCGAGGTAATGCATGCCGGGATCGACGACGAGCCGGCAAGCCCGCCAGATTTCCATCGACAAGCGGCCGAAGTCGCTGTACGGATCTTGGTAGAATCCGGTTTCTAAGCCCAACCGTTCGGCGTACAGCGCCCAGCCTTCAATGAAGACGGTAAAGCCGCCGAACTTGCGAAACTCGGGCAGATCTTCCAGTTCCTGTTGCAATGCGATTTGTAAATGATGGCCAGGCACCGACTCATGGAGTGAGAGCGCCTCGAGCATGTATAACGGCCGGCTCGGCAGGTTGTAGGTGTTGATGCAGTAGAAACCCGCTCGGGTACCGTCGCCCGCTGGTGGTTGGTAATACGCGGAGGTCGTTTTGGGGGCGATGTAATCGGGGATCGGCCGCAACCCGTAGGGCGTTCGCGGCAAGTGGGTAAACAGCTTGGGCAGTTCGCCATCCATCCGCTTGCAGATGAGTGCGGTGGCCTGCTGCAGCTCTTCGGGCGTGCGGGCGTAAAACTCGGGGCTGCTGCGGAGGTGGGCGACGAACGCCGTGAAGTCGCCATCGAATCCCACGTGCTTAATGATCGCGTCCATCTCACCACGAATCCGTCGCACTTCGGCGAGTCCTCGCTCGTGAATCGCCTCGGGGGTAATGTCGTTGAGTGTTGTGAACTTGCGGGCGCGGTAGCGGTAGAAGTCGCGTCCATCAGGCAAAGCTCGGGCGGCAATCGTGCCGCGGCAATTGGGCAGGTACTCATCGTTCATGAATTCCAGGAGCCGCTGGTAGCCGGGCACCACGCTGCTCTTAATCGCCTCTCGCGCGGCGAGCCGTAGCCTCTCGTGCTGGGCCTGTGGCACGGTCGACGGGATCTCGGTGAGCGGTTCGTACATCAGGCTCTTCTCGGGGTCGGCCACCACATGGGCTGCGGCCGACTCCTGGCTCCCTTCCATGATGACCGACGCCGGCGTGTAGCCTTGCCGGACCCCTTCCCGCATGAGCGCGATGTGCTCGTCCGTGTATCGGCCAAAATCACGAAGCCTCGCAATGTAGTTCTCGAAATCTTGCCGCGTCGCCAGCGGCACTTGGCGACGGAGTTCAGGGAACTCGATATGAAAGCCCGAACGGTTACTAATCGGCATCAAGTAGCTTTTGAACCGATGCTCAGCCAAGCCGTCGTCGAGCTGTCGCTCGAACACGGCGTAGTTCACGCGATCGGCACCCGCAAGTTCGGCGCGGTCGATTGCGTGCAGGCGGTCGAGCCACTCCGCACTCTTTGCCGCGCGGCGTTCGATGTCGTCGATGGCGACCGAATCGAGCCGGTCGTTCGCCCGGTGGTCGCCTACCGAGGTAGCCAACTCGGGCGATTCGGCGAGGCGGTACTGCCACGCTTCCTCAATCAAGGCACCCAACTGCTGGGTGGCCGTCTGGGCCGAGGCTCCCGTGACGGGGGAAAGGGTGAGACCGAGCGCTACGCCCGCAAAGTACTGAAATAGTCGCATCGAGGAACTCTCCCGGACAAAATGCTACAATCAAGGAAGTGAGGCCATGATATCACCTACTGGCCGCACGGCCACCGACGTCGTCCGCATTGCTAGAGTCGGTAGCTGTGGGAGGTTACACTACTTAAGCAAGAGCGGTTGCCACCCTACACCTCTGGAGTCTATCGATGCGTTTTCCCATATCGATCCTTATGCTCACGTTGTTCTCCGCTGCTGCCTCGACGAGTCGTGGCGAGACGTCCGTTGATTATGCCAAGGACGTCGAGCCAATCCTCAAGGCGAACTGTTTCGGATGCCATGGCGAGGAGAAGGGGCTGGGGCGGCTGCGGCTCCATTCGGTGACAGCTGTCCAAGAGTCGTTGGGGGTGCACGACGACTTACTGGCAGCCGGCAAGCCCGACGAAAGCGAACTGTACACGCGGCTCGTGCTGCCGGCCGATAGCAAGAAGCTGATGCCCAAGGGGGCCGATCCGCTACCCGAAGGCGACATTGCCACCATCAAAAAGTGGATTGCCGAGGGGGCCGTCTTCGAAGTGGCGGCCGATGCCCCTGCCGGCGAAGTGATGAAGCAGGAGCCCACCCCCAAGAAGGAACTACCCAAGCGGCCCGAACTCGAACCCGCCGCACCCGATGCCATCGCCGCAGTGGAGAAGACCGGCGCGCTGGTGATTCCCCTGTATGCTGGGTCCACCGAACTGCGCGTCAGCTTTCCTTCATCGCGCGATGAAGTCACCGACGAAACCGTCGCTTCGCTGGTGCCGCTCGCCGGACAACTGGTGGAGCTCGATCTGTCAGGTACCAAGATCACCGATGCCGCTGCCGGGTCGCTCAAGCAGTTGACGAACCTCGATTCGCTGCACTTGGAGAAGACCGAAATTGGCGACACCACGGTCGCGGCGCTCGCAGGCATGCAGTACCTGAACTACTTGAACCTGCATAGCACCAAGGTGACGGATGCGGCGCTCTCGTCGCTTACGCCGTTGCCGAGTCTCGAAAAACTCTACCTTTGGCAAACCGCCGTAAGCTACGACGCGGCCAAAGCACTAGAGAAGGCATCGCCAGGCATCGAAGTGAATCTGGGATGGGACCATCCCGGCGTGGTACGCGAGCGGTTGAACGCCGAACTGGTGAAGGTTGAGGCAAACGCGACCGAGTCGGCTGCAGCGGTGACCGAAGCCGAGAAGGCGCTTGCCGCGGCCAAGGCGGAGCAAGCCGCAACCACGGAGCGGGCGGCGGAGATCAAGAAGGAACTCGAAGCGCTCGATCAACCGGCCGAGGAAAAGCCGGCTGCACCCGCTGATGAAGCGAAGCAGAAGCCAGCCGACCAACAAGCGGCGGCCTCCACCTAAGCGAAAGGATTCGTAGCCGCATGGCGGACCAAGTCAACACCAAAGCGGTCGCCGGTCGTCGGCAGTTGCACTTCGACACAATCGACGAAGCGCTCGCCGACGCCGAGCAACTGGCCCACGGCCCCTACGCACAGCTTGGCGACTGGTCGCTCGGCGAAATGTGCGAACATCTGGCCCGATCGCTCGATAGTGCCACGGACGACAACCAGTTTCAGCCGGGTCTGTTGCTTCGTCTGATTGGTCCCATGTTCAGAAAGCGGATGATTTCGTCCACCACTCCCGCTGGCTTTCGCATGCCAGAGCAGATGAAGCCGATTTTTATGCCCGCCACTGGTACGACAACCAACGCAGGGCTCGCCCAATTGCGAACGGCCGTCGAGCGATTCAAGTCGGCCGACTTGCCTGCGAGGTCGCCCACCTTCGGCAAGATGAGCCGCGAAGACTGGCACCAGTTTCACTGCCGCCACGCCGAGATGCATCTCAGCTTCCTGGTGCCACAAGCAGCCTGAACGGCACCCATCCACCCAGTTCGGCCCGCGACGCCAGCTGCTGTGCCCCCAAACCGCTTTGCGTCTTTAACGCCATGTCGAACCCCGAACTAAAACCACTCCGCGTTGTGCACTACTTGGACGCCGTGCGCGAAGAAGCGGGCGGTGTCGTGCGATGCGTGATCGATCTATGCCAGGTTCTCGCCACCCACGGCGCACAGGTTACGCTCGCCACGTACGATACCAAAGACGTGCCGGCCGCGTGGAGCAACCGGCCCGACAGCCCGCAGGTGGTCGACATTCACTCCGATCGCGTGGGCTTCGAGAATGCGCTGTACGGGGCGGATGTCGTGCATTTGCACACACCATGGGACCGCAAGAACGCTTCGATCGCCGGGCTACTACGATCGCCACGCGTGCCTTACATCGTGAGCGTGCACGGCATGCTCGACGATTGGTGCATGGACCAAAAAGGCCTGAAGAAGCGCGCCTACCTGTGGCTTGCGGGAAGGCGGTTGCTGGAGGGTGCCTACCGTGTCCATTGCACGGCCGAAGGCGAGGCGCAACAGGCGGGCAAGTGGTACCCGCTGGGCAAGTCGGTTGTGCTGCCCTTGGTGGTCGACCTGCCCGATCGCGGCACGCTGCCGGGCGCGGCAGTAGCCGTCGATGCGTTCCGCCCGCTCGCCAGCGACCGGCCCAAGTTGCTTTTCCTCAGCCGCTTGCATCCCAAGAAGGGAGTCGACGTGCTACTCCAGGCTTCGGCCCTGGTTAACGCGCGAGGAACCCCTCACGAACTGATGGTGGCGGGACCGGGCGAGCAAAGTTACGTAGCCGAGCTAAAGCGCCTGGCAGCAGAGCTTGATATCCAGCAGCAAACGCACTTCGTGGGCCTGGTGCAAGGCACAACGAAACTCTCGCTCTACGAGGCGTGCGACCTGTTTGTATTGCCTACGCACCAGGAGAATTTTGGGCTCGTGCTACCCGAAGCAATGGCGTGCGGCACGCCCGTCGTTACGACGCGGGGAGTCGACATTTGGCCCGAGATCGAAGCCGCGGGGGGCGTGATCGTCGACAACCGACCCGAGCCACTCGCCGATGCGCTGATGCCGCTGCTTGCCGACCTGCCAGCGCTTGCCAACCGCGGCGCCCTTGGGCGCCAGTACGTTTACGACTGGCTCGATCCCGAGCGGGTGGTGCAAGGATACATCGATCTCTATCACGAAGCGGCGCGTAGTAGTCGATCGCAGCCGGCTCCCCATCAAGCCCCATGAAGCCGCGCGTCCCACACCGCGGGGATCGACGTAGTTGCTCCGGCCAACACGCGGCGGTTCGGTCACTGCGCGAGTTGCCAGACGAGTGGCAGCGGCAGCAGTAACGCCGCGTAACAAGCGTGCCATTCGGGCAACAGCACCACTTCACACCAGCAACAGCCGGCCCGTGCTATCGCCTACCGATTCCACGGGCGCGCCGCATTCTTGCAGCAACGTGACAAACAGGTTCATGATGGGGGTTTCGCCCGCAAAGATCTGGTGCCCCACGTGTGGCAGCCGGCCGCCGAGCGAGCCAGCCAGCAGCACCGGGACATCGTGATGGTCGTGACGGTTGCCGTCGCGGATCGCGCTGCCGTACACAATGGCCGAGTTATCGAGCAGGGTTCCGCCTGGCTCTTCGACTTCGGCCATCCGTCCCAGGATGTAGGCAAATTGCTGCATTTGGTAACGGTTGATCTTGCTGATGTCGGCTTCCTTGTCGGGGTCGCGCTGGTGATGCGACAGCTGATGGTGGCCACCCCTAATGCCGAGCTCACGGTACCGCTTGTTGCTCCCCTCGTTGGCGAGCATCAAGGTGCTTACCCGTGTGCGATCAGCCTGAAACGCGAGAACCAGCAGGTCGCCCATCAATCGTGCGTGCGCCGCGTAGTCGTCCGGGATACCCTCGGGGCGTGCAATGCCGGCAGCTTCGTCGCGGCTCGCTGGGTCGTCGATGCGCCGTTCGACACCGCGAATGCTCTCGAGGTACTGGTCGAGCTTCTGTCGATCGGACTGACTAACTTGCCTTTGCAGCCGGCTGGCATCGTCGGCCACGAAGTCGAGGATGCTATGCTGCCGCTCGCGGCGGCGGTACTGGCTTTCGGCCACGTCGCGGGCCGTGCCGCCGCCCAGCAGGCGGTCGAACAACAGCCGCGGATTCACCTCTTTGCCGGCCGGCTGCGTGGGCGACCGCCACGAAATGCTGTTGGAGTACGCGCAGCTATACCCGCTGTCGCAGGTGCCGGCAAGTTTGCCCGGCTCGCAGCCTAGTTCCAGCGTGGGAAACGGCGTATCGCCGGCCATGTACTTGGCCGCGATGTGATCGACCGAAATGCCGGCCCGAATGTCGCGCCCTTCGGTCTTCACGGGATGCCTACCCGTAAGAAACGCGGCGGCGCTGCGGGCGTGATCGCCCGGCCCATCGCCGTGGCTGTAGGCATTCTCGACACCCAAGCCACTAAGTACCGAGACATGCTGCCTGACTTCGGCGAGTGGCTCCAGAATCTTTGGCAGCGCGAAGTCATGCCCCACACGGTTGGGTGTCCAATCGGGCATGTGCATGCCGTTGGGCACGTAGAAAAACGCCAAACGCCGCGGCGCTGTCGGCACGGCCGACGAAGCGCCCGCCGCGGGCAGCATCGATTCGAGCGCGGGCAGCGCCACCGCAGCACCAAGACCGCGGAGGAACGTACGCCGTGGCAGGGGTCGGAAATTCATGATCTACATCCTCCGTAAAGCGTTACCCAAACTCTCACCCGCAAACACCCCACTTCACCAAACCATGAGCTATGAGCTATGAGCTATGAGCTATGAGCTATGAGCCCTGAGCCCTGAACATTGAACATTGAACATTGAACATTGAACATTGAACATTGAACATTCGTCATTCCCCACCCCATCTGCGCTCTTGAAACGGCGTGCTTTCGACGATCGCCGTAATCAAGCCTTGCATGCGATCGCCCTCGGCTTCCACGCGCTCGACGATTTGCCGGATGGCGCACTCATCGTAGTATTCGAGCCCTCGGCCCAGTGCATAGGTTAGCATCTTCTTGGCAAGGCATTGGCGGAAGGCGTCGCGGCGGGCAAGGAGGACTTGGCGGAGGTCCGCTGCGCCGTCCATTTTCTCGCCGGTGGGCAACTGGCCCGTCGCGTCGACCGGCCCGGTCGCATCGTTGTCGCGCCACCGCCCCACCGCATCGAAATTCTCCAGCGCCAGCCCCATGGCGTCCATCTGCTTGTGGCACACCGCGCACGATGGATCGGCACGGTGCAGTTCCATTTGTTCGCGGATCGATAGCTGGCGATCATGCCGACGAGCCACGTCTTCCAAGCCTTCGATGCCTGGAGGCGGCGGGGGCGGTTCGGCACCCAGGAGTTCGCCCAGTACCCACTTGCCACGCTTCACCGGCGAGGTGCGATCGGGGTTCGACGTAGTGGCCAGCACGCCCGCCATGGTAAGCACGCCACCCCGCACGCCGACAAACTCGGGCACGTCGGCAAACGCGACACGGCGAAAAAACTTGCCGCGGACGCCCTCGATGCCGTAATGCTTCGCCAAGCGGTGGTTAAGGTAAGTAAAATCGGCATTCAATAGGGCCGTGACGGGCAGGTTGCTCCGCACGACTTCGCCGAACACCATCTCCGCCTCGCGTGCCATGGCGCTCCGGAGCGCGGCATCGAACTTGCCAAATTGCGCTTCGTCCGGCTCCAATTCTCCCAACTGCCGCGTACCGAGCCACTGCCCCGAAAAGTTGTTAATAAACTGGTCGCTGCGTTGATCTTTGATCATTGACGACACCACGTCAGGGAGTCGCGACCGGAGCCCACCTGCTTCGGCCATGGCGAGCAGCTGCGCGTCGGGCATCGAACTCCACAGAAAGTAGCTCAGTCGGGCGGCGAGTTCGTAATCGTCGACAGGGTAACCTTTGGCATCGCCGGCCCGTTCTCGCGGTATTTCGTCCAGGTTGCCGATGAACAAGAAACGCGGCGAGACGAGCATCGCTTGCAGCGCGATCTGCATCGCGCGTTCGTAAGTGTCGCCGGTCCTTCGCCGCGCGTCGACCAGCGACATCAAACGATCGATTTCCGCCGCCGGCGCTTGCCGGCGATACGCGCGGTTTGCAAATGCGGTTAGTTTCGCTTGCACCTTGCCGCGCCATCGCTGGTCGTCGCGCCAATCTGCAGGCGAAGGCCCATCAGTTAGCCACTTCAGGTGCGCGGGCGGTGCCGTACGCTCCGCATCGTCCAGTGGCACTATCTCGAACTTTCGGACGTACAAGTTGCGGTCTTCGCCGTCGGCGTAGTAGTCGTTCAAGAACGCCACGCCCAATCGCCGGCGGCCCGCAGGCAGATCGAGCGCAACAGTGAACGTTTCAATTTCTTCGAACGTGGCATGCACGCTCACTACCTGTACCGCCTGGCCGCCATCGAGCAGCGCCATTCGCACCGGCTCGTCGCCCCCCTGCGAGGCCGATACCGTCACCCGCATTGCGTACCGGCCGGCACGCGGCAGATCGTACGCAAACTCAATCGCCCCTTCGATCGATAGGTCGCGGGCGTCTTCGTGATCGTGCTGGCCCCCTTGCCAGCGATCTTTTGGCACGCTCACCCAACCTTCGGTAAGCGACTCGGGCGTCAGCACCGCGGCGCGCGAGATGTCGCGTGCCGCAGCAAGGTACTTTTCCATCAGGCGGGGGGTTAGCGACAGCATGTCGGCGTTGTTGTCGAATCCAAACGCCAGCTCGTCGGGCGGAAACGAGTCGGCCGGCTGGTACTCCACCTCCAACAGGTCCCGAATGGTGTTTTGGTATTGATGGCGGTTCAACCTTCGCAGCGTGACCCAACCTGGGTCGTGCGGCCCGCTGCAATCGAGCTCCGCCAACCGGGCCTCGATCCAACTGACCCACTTTGCCCGCTCCTCGTCGGTGGGAGCGTCGTAGTCGGGCGGTGGCATTTCGCCGGCGCGAAGTCGGGCCAGCACTTTGGTCCAATCCGCGCGGTCCGCTTGAAACTGCTCACCACCTTCGATCCGATGGAGCGCGAGGCCCGCGTCTGGTTCGTCGCCCGAGTGACAGTCGAAACAATACTGCTCGGCGAGCGGGCCGGCAAAGTTCTCGTAAGATGGCACCGGCTCGAGGTCGTCGGCCCAAGCATCGAAGGGGCACACACCTGCGGCGACTACGAGCGCCGTGGTGGCGGCAAGGCTCTGCCTAAAGGCATGTAGACCGAACATGCTAGTCGCTCGCGGGGGGAGGCGGGGAAGCGACGCGGGAGGTGGGACTCCCATAATTGTACCGAACCCTTACGCAACATGCACCCTTACCCACCCATGCATCGGGGCCCCACAAAAATCCGCGAGCGGCGTGCGACGCGCCTTTTTATGCTGCAGCGCTAAGTGAAAAGCCCCAGAGCACACGCATGCCTGCTAACTGTCGGAACCGCCTGAATTGAGACAGATTCGGACAGATAGCGCCTCAACTCCTAGCAATCGCAAAGCACTCAGCTCGGGTTTCCTATCGTACGTCCGGCACCAGTGCGATCGGCTCGCCTCGGGGGGCGTCATCCGTTTTCATCCCCGCCATTCCCGGCATCTTGCCTCTTCCCCCCTTCGAGGCGAACGTGAAACTCTTGAATCCTGATGGCCGGCCCCAAGCGCAGGCCGCGCTAACCAACCAGCAGCGTTAGCAGATTGAGTCCCACGTAAAACACCACCAGTACCCATAAGCCCGAAGCCAAACCGGGCGGGGGGCTCGCCAAGAATAGGTGCCACAAGATGCCACTCAACAGCAAGACGCCGCATGCCAACGTGGCCCCGGGGAGCCCCCACAGCATGGTTGCCACGATCGACGTGCAAAGCAGCGTGGCGACGGTGAGCATGTCCATGGTGGAGAATTGCAGCCGCACAGGCAAGCTGGCAGCAGCCGCATCCCACGCCACGAGCGGGTGATCGTGCGCGTCGATACTGGCGAGCCGATTCACGCTGCCCCAGTCGTCGTCGGCGGCGGCTTGTTCGTGGTTGGTGTCAATTCGTTTGTCGTGCCGCTGCTGGTGACGCCGGTAGAGCTCTTCCCGTTTACGCTCCCACTCCTGGCGGCGTTTATGCTCGTGCCAACTGAACCAACCGTAGATGGACGCCAGCACCGTGAACGTGAGCACAAGCAGCAGGGGTGCGAAGCCTCCGAACACGAATCGGCCCAACACGAACAACATCGCCACGGCGGTCATCGCCATCAGCAGGTGCTTGGTGCCAAATTGAAAGCGGAAGTCCTTCAGATACTCCTCAATGTCCTGGGCGGTAACCGATGTCTCTTCGCGGTAGAGTTCATCGAGGTCCACCGCCTTCGACGCATGCTGCACCGCTTCGTCGGCCCGCCGCTTCTCGCCGGCAATGACCTCGGCGTCCGGCGGTTCGAGTTCGTAGTCGTCCTCCGCGTCGGCCTCGGGATCGTGGCCGCGATAGAAGGTCTGGCGATCGAACTCGTCATCGAGGGGGCGGTCTGGCATAGGTCTTATTCTCTGCAAACAGGCCGGTTCAGGCAAGTCGTCCGCCACGTTGGGGATTGTCGGTCGCCCAAGCCAGCCGTACAACAAACCAGCCTCTTGTGCGACGCTGCCCCCATCGACTCGGACGCCATGCATTTTATCCTGACCGCTATTGGGAGCTACGGCGATGTCCACCCAATGGTCGGCCTGGGGGCAGCACTGGCGGGGCGTGGGCACCGCGTCTCAATCGTTGCTAACCCGTACTTCGCCGATGTGGTGGCCCATGCAGGCCTCGAACTCCTGCCGATCTCGACCGTCGACGACTACCTGCGGTTGATCGAGTATCCCCATGTCTGGCACCCGATCAGGGCGGTACCGTTCCTATTCCGCGAAGCGATCGCCAACCTGCTTGCACCGCTCTACGAAATTATTGAGCAACACTACGTCGAAGGCGAAACCGTGGTGGGGGCCCACGTGCTCGACGCGGCAAGTCGCGTGTTTCGTGAGAAGGTGGGCGCCCGCGTGGCGACCGTGACCTTTTCGCCCCAGGCGATGTGGAGCCGGCACGAAGCCCCCGTCATGGGAGCGGTGCCCGTTGGTCCCGGTTATCCC
Source organism: Lacipirellulaceae bacterium (assembly GCA_963753855.1). GTDB lineage: Bacteria > Planctomycetota > Planctomycetia > Pirellulales > Lacipirellulaceae > Aeoliella. The sequence continues at coordinate 710,488 of CAVWDV010000002.1, forward strand.
AATTGGTGGAACAACCTGCTGTTCCAACTTGGCAATTGGACGGTGATCGACCCCGTGCTCCGCCGCCCGCTCAACCAGTTTCGCCACGCTCAGGGGCTACCGCCGGCAGGACGCTTGTTCCCCGATTGGTGGTTTGCCTCGGACATGAACGTCTGCCTGTTCCCCGCTTGGTTCGCCCCGCTGCAGTGCGACTGGCCCCGGCCGGTGGAAGCGGTAGGCTTTCCGCTCTGGGACGCAGGCGATCGGACACCGCTGCCGGCCGACCTGGAAGAATTTCTCGCCGGGGGCCAGCCGCCCATCGTTTTTACTCCCGGTACGGCGAACGTCCAGGCGGCTTCGTTCTTCGACGTGGCCGTCGAGGTCTGCCGGCGCTTCGATCGGCGGGGCGTACTGCTGACGAAGTTTGCCACACAGTTGCCTACCCCCCTGCCCCACTCGGTGCGGCACTTTGAGTTCGTGCCGCTCACGCAGCTGCTGCCGCACGTTGCGGCATTCGTCCATCACGGCGGCGTTGGATCGAGCTCGCAAGGGTTGGCAGCCGGCGTTCCGCAGCTCGTGCGTCCGCTGGCGTTCGACCAATTCGATAACGCCGCACGGCTATGCCGGCTGGGTGTCGCCGAGCAACTCGTTCCGCAGAAGTTCACGCCCGAGCGCGTGGCGGCAGCGATGGGGCGGCTCACCACGTCGGAAACGGTCGACCGACGATGCAAGGAAGTGGCGTTGCGCTGCGACGGCGCCGCTGCACTGGCTCGCGCGTGTGAGTTACTCGAAGCAGTCGGCGCGCGCCGTTAGGGGTTGGTCGTCGTTAGACGAAGGGTGCGCCGAAGGCGCTCGCCTTGGGTCTTCGAGCAGGATGCCCGGCGCGTAGCGCGTGCGGCTCACCCGAGCAGAGAGGTTGGACAGCCCGCTAGTACTTCACCGCTGGTTGCCACACGTTCTGGCCAAGCTGCGTGGTGTTGGTCATGGGCGTTACTGGTGTGCCACTGGCGGCGCTCAGCGTTGCCACCCGCGCGGCTACGTCGGGCTGGAAGCGATTGATTTCGAGCGAACGCGTGTAGTTGGCCATCGCCTGGGCATAATCGCCCGATTCATCACGGAGCCGGCCCAGGGCGGTGAGCGCACGGGCGTTGTTTGGGTCGATATGCAGCGCCTCGACCAGAGTCGCCTTGGCGTCGTCGGGGCGGCTCGTTTCCTCGTACAGTCGGGCCAGCTCGATGCGGGCATCCGGCGACGTCGGACTTTGCTGGATCCAGCCGGATAACAAGCGGAACGCTTCGTCCTGCCGATTGGTTTCGGTTAACAGCACGGCCAGGCCGCGGTAGCACTCGGCGTGGACCGGATCGCGCTCCAGGCACTGGTTGTATAGCACCTCGGCTTGCTGCAGGTCGTTGGGCCGGTTGTACATGGTGCCCGACTTATGCAGCGACGCGGCCAGATTGTAGTAGCCATTGGCCGAGGCAGGATCGTGCGCAATCGCTTCCTGGAACCGCACCGATGCTTGTTGGTAGTTGCCCTGCTGATAGAGCTGCACGCCCTCGGAGTTGAGAGCCTGGCTATTCAGGTTGTTGCAGCCGCTCAGTAGCGAAAGCAGGACTACGCTGGCGGCAGCGGATGCGATCCTTCGCAAGTGATTCGAGTACACGTAGGGGGCCTCGCGCGTCGGGGACGAGTGTTGGCCGCTTGGCGAGAGCGGCCTGTTGGCGGTTGGTGCTTCCGTACACCGTTCCGCTGGTGCCTCGATGGGAGGCGCGAGAACCGTACCAACCTGCACAATCGAACGCAATACGAGGTTCTACCGGCCGCAGAGCCCGCACGGTTTACCCCAGCCGTTGCATGCAGGAAAACGGTTAGTTTTGCTCAATCCGCCGTTCTTTTCTAAGTGGTATATTTTCGGGTGCTAGCATTCCGATTCCAATTGCACACGGAGGTCGTCGCCACGCATTGCCGGTACCCCCCGCCCTCGGCAGGCATTCCCCATTGTCCCCCGTTTCGACAGGAGACCGTCGTCGTGCCAACCCGCAAGACCACCACCAAGTCAAAGACCCCCAAGAAGGCGGCCCCCAAGCGGGCCTCTGCCAAACCGACCACCAAGACGCCGCGCCACCACCAAGAAGAAAACGTCCACCAAGAAGAAGACGCCGGCCAAACGCAAGCCGAAAGCGGCCGAAGCCGTGAGCGAGAAGGAAGTGACCATCGATCGCCGTCGCGACGAGCGTCGCGACAACGAGCCAACTGCAAGCAGCGAGCCAAAGCTCGAGCGCCGCAAGAAAGTCAACCGCCGCCGGCAGATCGACCCCACCACTTGCGAGCGCGATTACAGCGATCAAGAAGTGGCCTTCATGAACGCCCTGGACGACTACAAACGCACCAGCGGGCGGATGTTCCCTACCTGTAGCGAAGTGCTCGAAGTAATCCGCGGCTTGGGTTACGTGCAGCTCTCGTCCGCCGAACTGGCCGCGCGAGGCGAAGCGGACGACGACACCACCGATTCGGTCGACGAGTCGTCGTACGACGAAGCGGAGCTGGATGCCGAACTCGTCGCTAACTAACAAGTTGGCTCGCCAGCATGCATTGCGAGCGGGGCCGCGCCTACGGGTAGCGGCTCCGCTCTTTTTCTGCGCGGCTGGATTTTCTTCTGCTGCGCGGCTGGGTTCTCCTCTGCTGCGCGGCTGGGTTTACGCCACCAGCAGGCCGCTGCCAGGCTCGAATTGCCCGGTCTCGCCTCGGGTGGGCGTTGTGGTTTCGCTTTCGCCGGGCCACAGCGTGCGGAACGTGTTCAGTGCCCGGTCGAGCAGTTGGTCGTCGCTCGTCGGTTCGCTATCGCTCGCCGCGGTGCGTTGCCACCGCAGACTGGCCAGCGACATGGTTGCCAGGTTCTTGCCGGTGCGGTACCACATCTGGCTGCCGGCAACTTCTCGCGTAAGGGCAACCTCGCCGGCGGGGGCAACACTCGGCGGGGGCACCATTTCCGTGGCCACCGCTTCGCTCATCGCTTTGGCTGCCGGCTCGGTTTTGTCTACCAGTTTCTCTGTCAGCGGGTCATCCGCTTGCGTCGGGGCCACTCCGCCTTGCTCGTTCACCGCGATTCCCACGGCCACCAACAAACTGGCGGCAACCGCCAGCGTGCTCCGTGCCCGCCACGACACTCGCGCCTGGGGCTCGGGAGGTGGTACCGACTTCGGCCAGCACGCGATTCGCCAGCCCACGGAGCGGGCTTGGCTCCTCGTGCCGGGGAGCTGCGTGCGCAAGCGTATCGTAAGCCGCTGCCAGTGTGTTGCACTCGCTGCAGTCGTCCAAATGCGCACGGAGCTGGTCGTCCGATTCGATGTCCTGGCGGCTATCCAGCAACTCGTGCAGTCGCTGCTCGGTTTGCCTGCAATTCATGTTGGTCCTCGCTAGTCTTCACATTCTCTACCACGCCACGTTGGATAAGCCGGGCGGCCACTTCTTGCCGCGCACGGTGAATCCACGTTTTGACGGTGCCCACGGGCACTTCCAGCACGTCCGCAATTTCCGCGTACGCTAGTTGTTCGTAGTGAAACAGTTCAAACGCTTGCCGCAAGTCGCTCCGCAATTGCCCCAGCGCCAAAGCAACTTCCTCGGCAAGGTGGCCCAGGGCCTGGCGGCCGTCGTGCCGCGCAGGAAGTTCATCGGCTAACGCCTGCGTGTCGCACGCAAATGCCCGCTGTTTGCCGAGCGCAGTGCGACAGCGGTTGGCGGCAATCGCGAGCAGCCACGGCCGGAACGCCCGCGCCTGGTCCCAGCCCGCCAAGCTCTTGAGCGCCCGTACAAATGTTTCCTGCACCACGTCCTCCGCGTCGTGCCGGTTGCCAAGCATCCGCTGGCACACCCGCAACACCACGCGCTCATGCCGCTCGACCAGTTGCCGCATCGCAAGTTGGTCGCCACGGAGCGAACGCACCGCAAGCCCACGGTCGTCGGTTTCCCATTCGTTAGGTAGCAAATCGGTGTCGGGCAAGGGGCTCTACCGAGGTTAACCAGGTGCTAATAGAAGGTACTCAAGTGCTTCGCCCAAGGTTTCAAAATATTGGGTTTTTGAGTCCCAGACACCGCGTGGTGCCGGCTCGATCGCACATCGCTCGGTCGTCGCCCCTCGCCTCTCGTGCGTAGCCCCCCCCAATAACCCCAAGTCAAAAACACGATTCCCGGGGGTCCGTTCAACTCCAAGGCTGTGGGCTGTGGGCCAAAGGCGTTGCTTACCGCTCTATTAGATCGAATAGTGGGCTCGGTTTCCAGCGAAAACGCGAGGTCGGATGGCTGCCCCCCAATTTACCCTTGGTCGTCAGACAACTCTTGAATTCGTGGTGGCACTGCGGCGATCGATCGGCGCAACTAACTGCGCAAGTCCCGAACGTCTAGTGACCCCATTTACGCTGGACTGGCACAGATGAGACTCCTTCCGGCGTGCCAATCGGTTGACTTCCGGAGCGGCACCCGATTTGTTTTGCGACGGCTCGCGCGCCCAACGCCCCGATGGCGCGGCTGTTACGGTCGCGGCGGTAACTCGGCTGGCTGCCAGGCGGGGATGCCGGTGGTTTGCGATTGCGCTTCGCACGCCACGTGGAACGGGCGGACCGTTGCGTTGGGCACCGTTTCGTTTACCATCAGCGGCAGGCTCGCCTGCCACCACGGATCCATGGCAGCCCGCATTTCGGCAACCAGCTGCGGGTGGTCCGCAATCACGTTGGTGGTTTGGCCAGGGTCTTGCTCGATGTCGTACAGGGCGACGTTATTGACCAAACGGAATCGCCCGTTACGCACCGCGGCTTGCCTCCACTGATAGCCATCCGGCGGGGTGCCTTTGGGCCAGCGACCGGTGTGGGTGAACAGCAAGCGGTCGGGCCAGGCCGCGGTGGCATCTTCCAGCAGAGGCACCAGACTGCGGCCCTCGACTTGCCCCGCCGGAATATCGGCTCCGGCAAGCGCGGCGAGCGTTGGGAAGAGGTCGATGTGGGCAGCCACGTGGTCGATCTGGCGGTCAGGCTCCAGGCGACCGTCCCAGCGCAGGAACATTGGCACTCGAACTCCCCCCTCGTGCACCGTGCCCTTGAGCCCCTTCATGCCCGCGTTGAAAGGCATGAGCGGGGTGGCGTCCGCGCGATGTCCGAGTGGCTTACCGGGCTCGCCCGACCCGCCACCTGCCATGCCGTTATCGGACATGAAGATCACCACGGTGTTGTCCATGAGTTGCCACTGGTCGAGCACGGCGAGCATCCAGCCGACGTTGGAGTCGATGTTTTCAATCATGCCGTAAAAGCCCGCCTGGTCGTCACCAAATCCGAGATCTCGAAACCGCTGGGTAAATTCGTCGGGCGCGACGAACGGCGAATGCGGGGCGTTGGTCGCAATGTAGGCAAAGAACGGTGCATCGCGCTCCTTGACCTGGCTCATCCAACCGAGGGCGGCGGTGAAGAACACGTCCGTACAAAAACCGCGGGTCTGCTCGAACCGACCATTGTGACGCACGACGGGGTCGAAGTACTTGTTGCCCGGCGCATCCGCGCAGCTGCAATCGTACGCCTGACCGATGCCGCCGGCGCCGTGGATGAACGCCTCGTCGAAGCCTCGGTGTTGCGGCTGGTAGGGGTCTTCGTCGCCCAGATGCCACTTGCCAAAAATGCCCGTGGTGTAACCCGCCGAGCGCAGCACCTGTGGCAACGTGGTGGCGTCGAGCGTCATTCTCTCGCGCTCAAAAATCGTATGAGTAATGCCGTTTCGCAGCGGATGCCGGCCGGTCATTATCGCCGAGCGGGTGGGCGAGCAGGTGGGGCTCACCAGGAACCGATCGAAGCGGGTGCTGGTGTCGTACAGGTGGTCGAGATGCGGCGTCTCGATCCACGGATGCCCATGCCGACCGACCGGCGCATACCCCTGATCGTCGGTAATCACCAGGACGATGTTGGGCCGCGACCCTTGCAGCGTCGTGGCCGACGCCACATCTACAGCGCCGGCCAGTGTAAGAGTGACCAATAGGAAGAGAGTATTTCGTTTCATAGGTTCCAACGGGAGTGGGAAATGAAAGCGACAGCAAGTGAGGAGAGCACGATCTTTGCCATTAGATCATGCCGCGGAGACGCTCGCTACCAAACCATTGCAATCCGCCTGCGCTCCGACACCCGTCGACAGGGACAACGCGTGCAGGGAGAATCAAAAATCGCCCCGGCGTCTGGGCGGTGTTCGCCTACCGATGGTCAGCCGAGTTCGCCCTTTCGTCCCTACTGCCCTTTCGTCCCTACTGTCGATCGACGCCTCAAAGAGCCCGATTCACTCCCCCCAACCCAAGATAGCGTACAACGCCCGCCCATGAGCCTACTACGATTACCTGCTGTCGTTCGAGCTTGCCGACGATTGCCCGCCGACGGTGCGCGAGTTCTTCGCCCAGCTTACCCGGGGCGAAATGCCCGAGGGCCTGCCCGAGGCGGATGAGCGGGCACTGCAGGCGGCGGCGGGCGACGTGATTGCCCTGGCGACGGGTGGACGACTGGTCGAATCGCGCGTCACCATCGCCGGCCACGCCACGGCCGAGGCGTTCTACATGCCGTTCATGGCCCTGACCGAGTGGCTCGCGCGCTGGTCCGGCACGCGGGGGCCAGTGGGCTACTACCACCAACCGGCGCTCGCGAACCCCACGCTGTTGTACTTTGCCGAGGGTCGGCCCTACATGCTGCAGGCGACCGGCACGCCTGTGGGGCTCGCCGACGGCGCGGCCATGCCGGCGATCGAAGCGCCATGGGACAGCACGCCGGAATCGGGATGAGGCGGGAAGGCGCAGCTTGCCCCGCCCATGCAACGCTAGCATTGCCAAAGGCAGCGTCGCGGGCGCCGTGCGCCGCCTGGGTCCTTCCCACAATTGGGGGGGGCTGAGTGGGGAGAATTTTGCGATTCCCAACAGCTAAATGCTGGCGTTTTTCTCAAATCTGGTAAGCTTATCTGTGCGCTCCCGCTGCCCGGTGACGCTTTCGAGAATCTTCAGGCGCTGGCTCTTGAACGCCCCGAAACAATGCGCGAGCGGCATGCCCCTTGTATCGGCGGCGGCGCAGGCAACCTCGTTGGCAGCCGTACCGGCCGCAGGAACAGTCCTGGAGTTTCGAGATGAAGATTTATGTCGGAAACCTCTCGTACAATACGACACAAGCCTCCTTAGAGGAGCAGTTCGGCGCTTACGGGCAGGTGGAAGAGGTGGCCATTATTAACGACCGCGAGACGGGCCGTCCCCGCGGTTTCGCCTTCGTCACCATGGTCAACCACGAGGACGGTCAGCAAGCCATCGAAGGCATGAACGGCCTGGAACTGGATGGTCGCACGCTAACCGTCAACGAAGCCCGCCCGAAGCCCGCCGGTGGTGGGGGCGGACGCCATGGCGGTGGAGGAGGTGGAGGTGGTGGCGGACGCTGGTAACGCTTGATTGCCACCGCCCACCGGAACGTGTGAACCTCGGCAAGATTCCGCCGCAACTGCGATACGCCGCAAGTGCGTGTTTTGCGCACCTTTAGGTAAACCATCCCCGTTTGCCTGGCCGGTTGCGCTGCCCGCAAAACGGCGTCGCAATCCAGCGACAAGACGCTATAATGCCCCGCACGCACTCAGCGGAGTGCTACCGCCGCGCGTGGTGTACCGACCTACCTCCGCCCCTGCCGGGGGGATAACCATACAGGCATTCACTTACCACAGAAGTGAGCACAAACAAACATGACTCAAATCGAAAATGGATCGCTCGCCGCCATGGAACGAGTGAATTGGACCGAAATCACGCCGCTTGCCCTCTATAACAAGCTGCAAACGCTCGCGAACAACCTGTGGTGGAGTTGGCATCCCGAGGTCGTTGCCCTGTTCCGCGATCTCGACCCGGTGCGGTGGCGGCAGGTCGACCACAACCCGATTGCCTTGCTGGCTGAAATGAGCCCCGAGATCGTTGCCGAGCGGGCGGGCGAAATGGTGATGTACACCCGCATTAATCAGGCCCATCGTCGGTTGAACGACTACATGGCCGACGTGCGAAACACCTGGGGCGGGCACCACGCCGGCGTACTGGGATCGAAGCCAGTGGCCTATTTCTCCGCCGAGTTTGGCATCCACGAGTCGGTGCCCATCTACTCGGGCGGCCTGGGCGTGCTGTCGGGCGATCACATCAAAAGCGCGAGCGGCCTGGGCGTACCGCTGGTGGCCATTGGTTTGTTCTACGACCAAGGCTACTTCAAACAGCACCTGGACATGCAGGGCTACCAGCAGGAAGAATACCTCGACACCAAGGTGGAGAACCTGCCCATGGAGGCGGCCACCGGCCCGGATGGCAAGCCCATTTTTGTTTCCATCGATACCCGCGATGGGCAACTGCTGGCCAAGGTGTGGCAGATGAACGTCGGCCGCGTCAAGCTGTTCCTGCTCGACTGCGACGTGGAAGGCAATAGCCCCCAAGACCGAGAACTCACCTCCCGGCTCTATGGTGGCGACCGCCGCACCCGGATTCGTCAGGAACTCGTGCTCGGCGTCGGTGGCGTGAAGACGCTGCGCGCCCTTGGCATTACGCCAGGTTGCTATCACCTGAACGAAGGCCATAGCGCGTTTGCGCCGCTGGAAGTCATCCACGAGCGAATGGAAGACGATGGCAAGAGCTTCGACGACGCCCTCCGCGAAGTGGCCCAAAACACGGTGTTTACCACCCATACGCCCGTGCCGGCCGGCCACGACCGCTTCGACGCGGCGCTCGTCGAGGAGCATCTGGGCCCGCTGCGCGACAAGCTCGGCATTTCGCATGAGCAACTCATGGGACTGGGCCGAGTCGAGCCTCAAAACGAGCACGAAACGTTCTGCATGACGGTCATCGGCCTCAAGCTCTCCCGCCGCGCCAACGCCGTTAGTTCGCTGCATGGCCATGTTTCGCGACGCATGTGGGCGCACCTCTGGCCGTGGCGCGTGGAAGAGGAAATCCCCATCGGCCACATCACCAACGGCGTGCATGTACCTAGCTGGATTGCCCATCCCATGCAGCAACTGTTCGAGCGAAAGTTCGGTCGCTCCTGGCGGCTGCGACTCGAAGAGCCCGACTCGTGGCGCGAGGTCTACAACCTCGATCCGGGCGAGCTTTGGGAGACGCATCACGCGCTCAAGAGCCGGCTGCTGGAGTTCGTTCGCCGCCGCCTCAGTCGCCAGTGCCGTCGCCGTAGCGAGGACGAAGCGTCGGTCGAGGCCGCTCGCTCGGCGCTCGATCCTAGCGCCCTGACCATTGGCTTCGCTCGGCGATTTGCCACCTACAAGCGGGCCGACCTCTTCCTCCAAAAACTCGAAGAGATCGCCGAACTGATTAACGACCCGGCACGGCCCGTACAGTTCATCTTCAGCGGCAAAGCTCACCCTGCCGACGAAGGGGGCAAGACCTTCATCAAGAAGATTGCCAACCTCCGCCGCGACCCCCGGTTTGCTGGTCGCGTGGTCTTCCTGGAAGATTACGACATCAACGTCGCCCGGCACCTGGTGCAAGGCGTCGACGTGTGGCTCAACAACCCCCGCCGGCCGCTCGAAGCCTCGGGCACCAGTGGCATGAAGGTCGTACTCAACGGGGGCCTCAACTGCTCGATTCTCGATGGCTGGTGGGCCGAGGCCTACAATGGCCGCAACGGCTTTGCCATTGGCAACGGCACGCAGCACGTCGACGATAGCATCACCGACGAGCGCGATGCAGAGAATCTCTACAACGTGCTGGCCGACGAGGTCATTCCCACGTTCTACGAACGCGACGCGGACGGCTTGCCTTCGGCCTGGATCGGCATGATGATCGAGTCGATTGCCACGTTGGCCGACCGATTTAGCTCGCACCGCATGGTGGTCGACTACGTCCGCCACTGCTACGTGCCCGCCGCCGGCGGGCTAAGCAGCGACATGCAGTAAATGGCTCGCTGCCGTTGGCCATTGGCTGTCGGCCTGCGCCCCATTCATCCATCACCTATAGCCGCGGAACTCATCCTCCGCGGTTTTTTCTTTGCCCCACCGGAGCCCTCCGCATGTCCGATATTCAAATCACGACCTCCACGTTGGGACATCGCACGCTCGCTTCGAGTGGATCGAAGTGGGAACCCGTGATGGGGTACAGTCGCGCCGTGCGAATCGGCAACCAGATTGCCGTCACCGGATCGGTGGGCGTGAATGCGGACGGCACCTACTCGCCCTCCCTCGCCGACCAGACGGCCCGCTCGCTGGCCATCGTCCAAATGGCAATCGAGTCGCTTGGCGGCACGCTCGCCGGTGTGCTGCGTACGCGAATGTACGTGACCGACGTGAGCCAGTGGGAAGAAGTGGCCCAGGTGCATGGCTCGATGTTCGGCGAAATCCGCCCCGCCACCACCATTGTCGAGGTCGCCCGACTGATCGACGACGCAGCGCTGATTGAAATCGAAGCCGACGCGGTGGTCGTGTAGTTGGCACCGAAAAAACGCGGCATTGCTAGCGGTCTACAGGCCAGCGGCGAATGTGGTAGAATGCCGGTCCGCCGGTGCCTTGCGTTCGGCGTTCGTGTCCGTTGATGTCCCTCAACCCCTTTGGAGACCAATGCCTGCCACGCGCCATCGCATTCAATTCCCGCCCGCCGGTTCGCACAACCTCGCCCAAGACGAAGCCTTTTTCTATGTCGTCGATGGACCCGAGCGGAAGAAACGCAAGCTACTGCTGCACGACTACGACCAAATCTACGAGCGCACGGGCTCTACGAGCAGCTGTTTTACGACCGCCTGAAATGCTCGTCGCCTGCCAAGGTGGCTGGCATCCTTGAGCGAACCCTCGTTGCGCTAGGAGAGAATCCCACGGAACTAAGGGTGCTCGACCTGGGCGCCGGCAACGGCATGATGGGCGAAGAGCTCAAGGCACATGGCGTTGCGCGGCTCGTGGGCGTCGACATCATTCCCGAAGCCCGCGAGGCCACGTTCCGCGATCGGCCTGAACTGTACGACGAGTACTACGTGGCCGATTTCACCGAGCTCGACGACGACACCGCCGAGAAGCTTGCCGAGTGGAACATCGACTGCCTGACGAGCGTAGCCGCTTTGGGCTTTGGCGACATTCCCGCCGCTGCATTCCTGCAAGGCTTGCAATTCGTCCGCCAGGGGGGCTGGGTGGCGTTCAACATTAAAGAGACCTTTCTCGACGCCTCCGACAACACTGGCTTTTCGCGGTTCATCCGCGAACTGATCTTTAGCGAATACTTGGATGTGTTTCACCTGGAACGATATCGCCACCGACTCAGCATGGAGGGCACACCGCTGTTCTACTACGCCCTCATCGGCCGCAAGAGCGGCGAAATACCCGACGACTTCCTCGAGTCGCACGGCATCGAAGTGTAGCAGTGAAAGTTCCGCCGCAGCCGCTAGTCTCGGTTCTTTCGGTCGGGATGTTTCCATTGGGTTAATCGATCACGGACACCCAGCTCCACCTGTTCGCGCAAGTGATCGGGTAGTTTGTCGAGCTCTGCCTCGATCAGGGCTTCGGCCGGTATGCCGGCGCAACCAAGCGCCTCGATCGCGTACAGTAGCGTCGCCCATCGAGTGATCGGCAAAGTGCGCGGTGGCCACCGCATGCCCTGCAGCGCGGGCCGCAGCGATGGCGGCCTGTTCCGTCGCCTCACGGGCGGCGGCATGCGCGGCCACGGAGGCCTTCATCGCAGTGCCAGTTTTCACGTCGCCAGCGGCCCACGCCCGCCCCACTTCGATCCCGCGCTGCGGTCGGTCGTCACCCGGATTGGCCTCCGCAAACAAAGGCAGTACCCGCTCGGCAACATCGGCAGCCCATCGCGCCAGCAGGGCGTGACTGTCGCGATCGAGCGGCCCACCACGATGCACGGCAACAAAACGGGGGTCGCGCATGACTTGGTTCCTACGGTTCGAGCTCGATCGGCGGCAGGCGGACGTCGCCTGCATCGTAGCAGGTTTCCTGCGTGACGCGCGGCGCAGCCGTGCCTTGCTACGAATCGCCGGATGCCTCGCGCGCCACTTGGGCCTCTTTGGCCGCGTGTTCCACGTCGATGTAGTGCTTGGGGTCGTCCAAAGGGGTCAGGACTCATTGTTTTGGCTCGGGCTGCGCGAACGGCATCGAGGGCCCGCCGTCGGGGGCCAGCCCTTTGAGTTCGCTGCCCAGCAAGTTCTCATGGGCGGAATCCAACCGCCCCTTCCACTTTTCGCTGGAAATTGGGCCATTGGGTAAGGTCTAATGACGTCACGCGGCGGTGGGTGGGTAGTGGGTTAGAGGCTATCGGCTGTGGGCGGTGGGTGGGCTTTCTTTGGTCGCTGGTCGCTCTTGCGGAAGGTTCAAGGTTCAAGGTTCAAATTCATGGCTCATGGCTCATCGCAAACAGCTCACCGCTCCTTCCTCGTGAATCGACACCTGTTGTTTTATTTGTCGACTCACTCTGCGGTACGACAGGTGGTGGCATGTCGGAAGTGGTTGTCAGATAGAGTGTTGCGACGAGTGGAGATTGAGGAGTAAATCGACAGCCAATCGTGTATTGAGAGTTGTCGATATTGTAGCCATAAGAAAGCCAATCGGAACCGCGACCGTGACGGAGCGCAACTTGGTGCTCCCTTACGATCGCGGCCCTGGATTTAAATTGGTTTGTGCAGGTTTATCGCCCCAGCAATCGGAAAATAGGGTGCCGACGGGCTCCTAACCTGGCTCCCGCTATGAGGCTAGAATGTGTGTATGAGCATTTCACGGATTACCTCGCCCGACTCCCCTGCCCTGGCCCAATTGTGCGCCGAGCTTGCGGCGCTGGCCGACGCGACCGACAGGTCCGGCGAGTGGCCCGCCGAGCAGTTGCGGCTGTGTGGCAAGGCGGGCGTTTACGAATGGTTCCTGCCGGCCACGATCGATGGCGAGCACTGTGGCGGTCAGGATTGGAGCGACCTCGACGTGGTGCGGGGCTACCTGGCGCTGGCCGCAGCGTGCCTCACCACTACGTTCGTTATCACGCAGCGGACGGGGGCGTGCCGGCGGGTGGCATCGGGCGAGAACGAAGGGCTCAAGTCGCGGATGTTGCCAGCGTTGGTGGCTGGCGACAACTTTGCAACGGTTGGCATCTCGCATCTCACTACCAGCCACCGCCACCTCGCCCAGCCCGTGCTACAAGCCCGTGCGGATGGCGACGCTTGGATCGTCGACGGCTTCGCCCCCTGGGTCACCGGCGGCGACCAAGCCCAGTGCATCCTCACCGGGGCCCAGGTGATGGAGGGCGACACCGCCACCAGCGAGCAGATCTTGTGCTGTGTACCGACCGATCATCCGGGCGTACGGGCCGACGAACCCGCGAAACTGGTGGGCGTGTCGTCGAGTCATACGGGCCGGGTGTTTTTCGATAGCCTCCGTGTGACGCCCGAGTGGCTGGTGGCAGGTCCTGTGGAGAACGTGATGCTGGCGGGGCGGGCATCGCGGCCGGGCGGGCACGAGACCTCGACCCTTGCGATCGGGCTCGCTGCAGCGGCCATCAAGTACATGGCAGGCGAAGCGGAAAAACGCAAGGAACTGCGCGCCCCCCACGCGGCCCTCGATGCCGAACTGCAGGAAGTGGTAAGCGACCTGCTAGCAATTGCGGCGGGCAACACGGTTTGCTCGAATGAGTCGCTGCGTCAGCGGGCCAACAGCCTGGTGCTCCGCAGCACGCAAGCCGCGCTGGCCGCAGCCAAAGGGGCCGGCTATGTGGCCGGTCACCCGGTCGGCCGCTGGTGCCGCGAAGCGCTGTTTTTCTTGTCTGGAGCTGCCCCCAGCCGGTAATGAACGCCAACCTGTGCGAACTGGCTGGCCTGGGAGCCGAGTAGTTGCTGCCGAATAAGTATTGTGAGCTGCGTGCGTTGAATCAACTGCGCTCGATTTATCCTTCCGCCATCCGAAATTTACCTTCTGCAGCCTCTTATGTCCGATCCTAACGTTGTATGGCACGATCACTCGGTAACGCGCGAACAGCGGGAGCGGCTCAACGGTCACCGCGGGTGCGTGGTGTGGTTCACCGGGCTATCGGGCTCGGGCAAGAGCACCGTGGCGAACCTGGTGGAGCAGAGCCTCTACCAAGCCGGCGTGCGGACCTACCTGCTGGATGGCGACAATGTCCGCCACGGCCTGAACGCAACGCCCCCCATGCTGGCCGAGCGACATGGCGCGGAGTTCGCGGAGCGGTTCGGGCTAGGATTCGGCCCGCAAGATCGCGAAGAGAACATTCGCCGCATTGGTGCGGTAGCCCAGCTCTTTTGCGAGGCGGGTCTGGTGACCCTTACGGCGTTTGTCAGCCCGTACCGCCGCGATCGCGACGCGGTCCGCCAGATGCTAGCACCGGGCGACTTCGTCGAGGTGTTTGTCGATACTCCCTTGGAGGTATGCGAAGCACGCGACCCCAAGGGACTTTACAAGAAAGCACGAGCGGGCGAAATCAAGCAGTTCACTGGCATCGACGATCCCTACGAGTCGCCGGCCGCTGCCGAGCTAACTCTACCGGGTGGCGACCTGCCGGCAACGCAACTTGCCGATCGGGTTGTCGACTATCTGCGCACCGCAGGGAAACTGGGCAGCTAACTCTTGTGGTGGCAAGCCGCATGTAAATTTGTGCGAGCCGCAACTGGAGCAAAGCTAAATTTCGCAAACGGGCCGATTCGCATTGACACCTGCCGGCATGACGCGCTAGATTAGTGACAGCCGGCTTCTGATTCACCCTTCATTGAGTTGCACGCGGTTACGGGCTTCGCCCAACACACCGCTAGGAAGACACGGCCAGCGTTCGCAATTCTTGCGACGCGCCGGTCCAAGGAGGCGACCTCGATCATGGCAGGACGAATGCCATCACGTACGAAGCCGACGGGTTGGCAGCTGGCCGACGAAGCCAATCCCCTGGCCTTTTACCGCGGAGATACTGTCACGGACGCCCCTGCCCCCCAAACCGAGTTGTGCCGCGCGGTTCGCGAACAAATCCGCGCTCGACTGCGTGAACGCGTCCGTGATTTGGACGTCGAAATGAATGGCAACGGCATTATCATCAGCGGCCGCTGCGCGAATTTTCACACCAAGCAGCTAGCTCAGCACGCGGCGCTCGACGTAATGAACGACGAGCCGCTGGAAAACCGCATTCAAGTTCTCACGCAATAGACGCGCAGGAGACGCCTTGCCGCGATCGGCGGCCCAGCGTCACTCCGATTCGTCGGCAGATGCTTCGTCGGCAGGTTGTTCGGAAGCCGCTTCTTCGGCGACAGATTCTTCGGTATCGCCAAGCTCAGCGGCGTCTTCGGTCGCTGAGTCGTCGGTCGCTGCTGACGAATCGTCGATCGCCGGCCCGATGCTCGGCAGCCCAGGAATCGCCGCCCCCGGCGCACCCAGTAGCGACTCATCGGCTCTCTCCGCGGTGCTAGCATCGTCCGCGTCGGGCTCGGTGGTTTCGATCACTTCATCCCGACTTAAGTGGATCTTTTTAAACACGTCGTTTGGGATCACGTAGTACCAGTCGCCAAATCGGACGTTAAGTTCCTCCACCCGCTTCTTTCCCGCCTCGATCTTCTCCTGGTATTCCTCTTCGGCGCGTTTGTTGTTCTCTTCGATCCGTTTTCGCTCAGCTTCAATCTGCTCACGCGAAGGTTGCTCTTCGCCCGCTTCGCCAGTGGCTGATTCGTCACCGCCCTCGTCGGCGGTGCCATCGGATTCGGCGGTGTCCGCGTCGCCTGCGGAGCCTTCTTCCGACTCGGCCGAATCGTCCTCCGCGGGAAGTGCCGGTAATTCTTCCAATTCGGGCTTTGCCACAGCCGACTCGTTGAACTGCGCCATGACGAACAAGTACCGATTCAGCCCTTCGTCATCGGACGTATTGGCCTCATCTGCCGCGTCGTCGCCTGGGGTGTCGCTCGTATCGGCCGAGGGATCGAGCTGCAAGTCGCCAAACCGCAGCACGTACTCCACGCCATCCTTGAGCGTGACGACAATCTCGCCCTCGCTCGAAAGCAGCACGATCTCGCTGGCCGGATTATTGGCGTTCTCGCGGACCGGCAAGAATCCACGCCGCATGAGGCTCGATAGGGCCTCATTGTTATTCATAAAGTCGTCGCCCGCCCGCAGGTCCGAACTCAAGCCGTCGGGCTTCTTTTCCACGTCGACGATCTCCAAGTCGTCCAGCGCGTTCTTGAGTTCGCGCAAGGCCTCTTCGTTGAGTTGTTGGTTATCGCCGAGCGTGAAATCTTCGTAGGTCTCCTTCACTTGGTCGTAGGTCTTGAGCGACTCCGCCTGCCACTTGCTGGTATCGTCGTCGAAAACCAGTTCCATCCGAGCCCGCCGGTCCTCGCCCGAAATACCTTTGGCCAAACCGCTGCGGGTGAGGTAGGTCTCGGTCTCAATGGTGTAGTCGTCGATCTTTACCTGCGACACGTCGAATGAACTAAGGCCGAGCAAGTCTTTCTCGATCCACTCCGCAAAGTCGGTGGAGAATTTGTCGAGGTCGAGTTCTACGGCGTACACGACGTCCTGCTTGGCCTTTCGGACCCAGTGCTGCCCCTCGGCGCCGGTGACTTCCTTGCCAACGATCAGGTCGGCCAGCACCTTGTCGTCGTCGCCCAACAGTCGTACGTGCGTGCCGAAGCCTTCGTCGGCCGACGGGTCCGACGGGTCGACCACGCCGTAGGTGGCGTGGTCGCCAGCCCCGATGGGTGTCGCGGTAAGGATTTCGCGACCCACCACTCCTTCGACGGCCGCCGCCATTTGCTCCTTGGCGTCGGCCGGGTATCCACTCTTGGACGGGATACTCCACACGCCATCCAATTCGGCGACTTCGAACGCGTCGAGGTCGCCGGTCTCCTCATCCATATTGGTGATTCGTAGCCGCTTGGGAGCATCGACAGGAAACTCCTCTACGAGTTCTGTGCCGCGCAACTCATCGACGTTGTACTCCTCGGCCGAAGGACGGGTGAACAGCGCTAGTGCGATCGAGGCCAAGGCGGCAACAAACAGGATCGTGGTCTTAGTAGTTTCGGACATGGTAAATAGCGTAAAAGGTCAGTCGTTCGAATTACAACGGATAGCCAGCCTCCACTTGCCTCGGGCTAAACCCTGGCTAGGCGGGGTGCTACGCAGCGTCGTCTTGATTGTAGCGAAGCCGGGTCTTTGCCACCCCTTCGCGTTCGGCGTTCCGACGGTGGAAGTAAACCAATATGCCAAGCAGGATCGGCAGAATCGGTGGCAAGATAAAGGCATACAACTTGTATCGGTCTTGCACACCACGGACCACCCGGTCCAGCTTCCGCTGCGTTTGCGTGATCTCTCGATTGAGATCTTTTTCCATGCGATCGATCTCCCGCTGCAGCTTGCGACTGCCGCGCTCCTGCTCGAGCACCACCCGCATCCCCTTCTCCTGCTCGGTGAGATTCGGATTGTCACGAATCGAGGCGATCTTCTGCGAGAATTCTTGCTGCGCCTCTTGCTTGCGATCATCGACATCCGTGCGGGCTTTGTCGATCACTTCGCGAAATGTCTCGCGTGACTCTTTAGTCGCTTCTTCGATTTTCGTCAGCACGCGGTGCGGGCGGGTTCGCTTGCGAATGTCGACAAAGCGATCGTCGCCGGCCAGGTAGTCGAGCGTGTTGAGCACGTACGCGACGTTCTGGAAATCGAGGTCCGAGAAGTTCGGCATGCTTTGCTCGCCACGAGCGCGAATCTCGAAAAAGGCGTTGGCCAAGCAGTCGATGTCCGAAACCACCACTGCCTTGATGGGGGTTTTAACCACGGCGGCGAGCTTGTCCGCGCCACCTGCGTCGCTCGCATCCTCCTCTAACTTCAAGCTGCCCGCCAGATCGTCGGTATTCTCGTACTCGCCTTCAATCAGGGCGCTAATTACGTACGACTCCTTCGTGCTCACCTGCTCCAGCGGGATGTTCGACGTGTCTTCCATCCGCTGCAGCACATCAAACGGCACCGTGGCAGTCAGCGTGCCGGTGACCGCTAGCGGTGCGAACTTGAGCTTCGAGCTGTCGTCGTGCCGAATCGCACCTGGCCGGATTGTGAGCACCTGGCTCATGCCTGCCGAGAGGGGCTGGTCCATGTTGAACGGCTGGGGCGTGCCGTACGCGGCGAGGCCCTCGTCGATGAACACGAAGTCGGGGGGAAAGGGATAGTCCTTGTAAGGGTTGTATTCCTGCAAGATGACCTCGTCGGGGTACATTTCGATGCCGAGCAGCTTCCACAGTTGATTGATGTCGCCCTTGGGCTGCTGCTGTCCGCCGCCGAACATGGCCATCGGGCCACCGCCACCGGCCATGCGTGGCTGGCCGGTGCCTGGAGCACCCCAAAAGGCGGGCATGGGGTCTTCAAATACCGCAATCGGCACGCCCCGTTGTACGGCCGCGACGATGTTGTTCATGGCCTCGGGACTGGTGGCCGATGGTTGCACGGCCAGCAACACGTCGAAATCGTCGGTAATCGGCTGCTCCGGGTCGACCTCCACCACGTCGTACTGCTTACGAAGCTCGGTAACCAGCTGCGACTCTTCGCTGGGGCCCTGCATGCTAAAGCCGCCAAAGAGCTCGACGTCGGTCTTAATCACTCCAACCCGTTTGCGTGTATCTTGGGCCACGGTGGTGATCGACCGAACCAACTCGTACTCAATGGGAATACCTTTGTCGATGAACGGCACCACCACCTTATCAAGCTTGTGTCGTACGGCGAGACCCATGAAGATTTCCTCTTGAGTCATCACGCCGCGCTGCATGGCATTGATCCGCTGAGGCGCGATGCCAAAGGCAGTATCGGCGGTGGCCGCCTCCTCGCTAAAGTTCTCAATTTCGTAGATGTTGGTGCGGATTTTACCTCCGCTCATCGACTCCAGTTCTTGGAGCGTACCAAGCAAGTTCAGCTTATGGGCAGCGTACTCGCTTGGCACCTGGGGACTGACGTAGGCGTCTACCACGATGGTGTCGACGTCGTCGTTGTTCCGCAGTTCGCCGAGCAACTCCTCGGTGCCCTTGGAAAGGGAGTTGATTTGCTCGGTAGTAACATCCGCCCGCAACGAGTTGTAGTTGGAAAAGAAGACGTTCAGCCCACCAAAAACAACCAATAGCGCTAGCGCTCGGCCGAGGTAGTGCCCCCAGCGGCTATCGCCATCCTCACCGGTGCCCCAGTGTCGTTTGCCAATGAGCACCATACAGAGATAGAGCATCACAACGGCGATGCTCACGAAGTAGGTAACGCCCGACAGGCTGATTACACCGCGTTCGAAGTCGGCCAGCTGAGCATCAGCGCTCCAGCGGCTAATGAGTTGAGCGGCCCCCGCGTCTTTGACAATCCAGTCGGCCACACCAAAAATGGCGAGCGGGGCATTGAGCAACATGCCGAGCACGAAGCCCACGGTCAGGTTTTTGGTAAGGAACGAGGCGACCATGCCAATTGCCAGCATGGCGATACCGAGGAACCAATAGCCCAGATACGTGCACAGGAACAGCCCGGCGTCGGGCGTACCGAGCCCCCAGCTGAAGACGAGCCAAATGGAGAACATCGAGAACAACAGCGCGACGGTAAAAATAGCCACGTTGGCCTTGTACTTACCAAGCACCACGTCCATATCGGTGGCGGGGATGGTAAGCAGCAACTCGTCGGTTCCCTGGCGACGTTCTTCGCTCCAGGTGCTCATGGTAATGGCAGGAATAAACACCAGCAGGATGAAGGGCATCCACTTGCTGAGCTGATCGAGGTTCGCCAGGTTGTTGTTAAAAAACTCCGGCGGCCAGAACGCCGCCAGGGCACTGAGCATCACGAATACACAGATAAAGACGTAACCCGTTGGGTTCGAAAAATAGCTGATGAAATCGCGCTTGAAGATCGCCTTGATGACGGAGAAATTCATTTGGGTGGGGCGAGGGGCTAAGGACTGGGGGTGGGGGATAATAGCCGACGAGCTACACCTCGTCGGGAGTTACTAAGGCGTTAGTTGGCGCCGGTAAGTTCGTGGAACTTCTGATCGAGTTCGCTGGGGCTGCTACCAAGATCGGCCGGCGACCGTCGAATACTACGCGTCCCTCGTCGATGAAAATCACGCGGTTACACATTGCCTCGACTTCCTGCAGAATGTGCGTCGACAGCAAAATGGTTTTGGTCTCGCCAAGCGTACGAATCACGTTGCGCACGTCGCGAATTTGGTTCGGATCCAGGCCCGAGGTCGGTTCGTCCATGATCAGAACTTCTGGTTCGTGCAGCAAAACCTGCGCCATGCCGACACGCTGTCGATAACCTTTCGACAGCTTGCCAATCGGCTTGCCGAGCACTTCGTGCAGATTGCACAGGTCGATCACGTCGTGCATCCGCCTGTTGATTTCGCTCGCCGACATGCCACGGGCCTCGCCAAAGAACTTGAGCAGCGTGCGGGGCGTCATATCGGGGTAAAGCGGCCCGTTCTCCGGCAGGTAGCCGAGCACTTTCGAGGCTTCGAGCCGCTCGGTCTGGGTATCGAAGCCAGCAATCTTGGCCTTGCCGGTGGATGGGGCCAGATAGCCGGTGAGCAGCTTCATCGTCGTGCTCTTGCCGGCGCCGTTAGGCCCCAGGAATGCAGCAACCTCCCCCCGCTTGATTTGAAAATTGACGTCCTGCGTGGCGGCGAACTGACCGTAGTACTTCGACAGTCGGATCGCCTCGATCATGGTGTCGCTGGAATTCGCAGGGGGGGTATCGCTCATCGTCGATCGCTCCGCTTGTGGCCGAAAAGCCTTGTAGGGATTGAACTTGGGAGAATTAAGCAGGTGGGAGGACCGCCGGAAGGAAGGCACTGCGGTAGCGGCAAAATCGCCGCCAGCCGCCGAAAACTCCGACAGCCCGACTCAACAAGGTAACCCGCACCCCGCCGTAATGTCTATACCACGCGGTACTTGTGGCTACGGGCGAAAACAGAAGGGGGTTCGCCCGCGGGGGTATTTTCCGAGAGACCTCCCTCGCCCCCCGCAGCCGTACCCCAGCGGGGACACCGATTCTTCCCCAGGAGGACAGCCTACGGCAGTCACTCGCCGGCAGAATGGGCATGTCATGAGAATCGGCTACACCGGTGTGTAAGCGACCTCCGCGCCTCGGGTCAACAAAATGTGCTGCCGCCACTGCTCGTCGTTGGGGTCGGGATAGTCGGTGCGGAGGTGGACGCCGCGCGACTCGGTTCGCAGCAGCGCCGCTTCGACCATCACGCGGGAGACGGTCAGCAGGTTTTGCAGCTCCCATCCTGTGGGGTCGGTGAACTGCCGGCCGAGGGCGTAGCGCATCCACGTATCGATGTTTCGCGCCGCCTCCGCCAGCCGAGTGGCGTCGCGCCACACGGCTACGTCCCGCCACATGACGCTCTTCAGCGAGTTACTAATGTCGGTGGTATCGAGGAAGGCGGCTCCCGGCGGCAACTCCACGTTCTCAAGCGGGATGGCCTGAAACGTGTCGGGCTCTTCCAGCGCGGCGGCGCTGGTAGCTCGGCCCGCGTCGAGCGCCATATACCAGCCCTTCGAGCAAGCTATTAGAGGCCAGGCGATTTGCACCATGCAGTCCGCTGGCTGTTGCCTCGCCCGCCGCCCATAGACGGGGGACCGAGGTGCGTCCGTCGCGGTCGACGCGAACGCCACCCAGCATGTAATGCGCCCCGGGCCGTACGGGAATCGGGTCGCGGGCGATATCGATGCCAAATCCGCTGCAAACCTTGGCGATGCTGGGGAACCGTTGATGGACAAAGTCGGCGTCCAAATGCGCCATCGATAGGTAAACGCATGGATGGTTCGTACTAGCCATCTGTTCGGCAATCGAGCGACTAACAATATCGCGGGGGGCAAGTTCGCCGCGCTCATCGTAGTCGGGCATGAAACGGTGGCCCGTGGCATCAACGAGCTGCGCCCCCTCGCCGCGTGTCGCTTCGGTAATTAGGCTGCGGCTCGATCCGGCAATGTAAAGCACCGTGGGATGGAACTGCATGAATTCCATGTCGGCCAGCACGGCCCCCGCCCGGTAGCACATGGCGTGACCATCGCCCGTGGCGACAGGCGGATTGGTTGTCTCGCGATAGACCTGCCCTGCCCCACCGGTGCAGAGGATGGTTTGCTTGGCCCAGACAAACGTCTTGCCATGCGCGGCGTTCCACACCAGCGCACCGCGGCACTCGCCATCGGTGGTGAGTAAGTCGATGGTAAACGTATTGGGCCATACTTGGGCTTTGAGGTCGTCGCGCACCCGGCGGATCATCGCCCGCATGATCTCCGCCCCCGTAGCATCCCCCATGGCGTGCACAATGCGATGATGACTATGGCCCCCTTCGCGGCCGAGCATCAAATCGCCCCCTTCCTCTTTGTCGAAACGTGTCCCCCACTCGATAAGCTGTCGAATGTGCGCGGGTGCTTCGCGAATAACCATCTCCACGACTTCCTCATCGCACAGATTGGCCCCCGCGGTGAGCGTATCGGCCACGTGGTTTTCGAACTTGTCGGCCGTGTCGAGAACACCCGCAATGCCCCCTTGCCCGTAGCTGCTGCTCGATTCGCGCATGCGGTCTTTGGTAACAATCAGCAGCGACAACCGCGGGTCGATCTCCATGGCGGCCCGCAAGCCCGCAATGCCGCCACCGATGATCATCACGTCGACAAAGTGATGCGGAATTCGCTTTGGCTGAAACGGAACCAGATAGCGGGGCGGCGAAAAGTTCATGCGGCGATTATAGCGTGCGTCGAGGTGCGGCAAACACCCGCGGTGCAGGAAGGTTCAAGGTTCAAGGTTCAAGGTTCAAGGTTCAAGGTTCAATTTCCCCTTCAGCATCTAGCATCTATCCTCCAGCCTCCCACTTCACTCCTCGCCCTGCCCTCGCGAAACCCCTTCGGTGTAGGCCTTCAGGCGGTCGCGGTACTTCAGCGGCACCTTGTTTTGATAGCCCTCGCGCAGATCGCGGAAGTCGTCCTTTGCGCGACGCGTAGTGCCGTTCTTTGCGCCGAGCGACTCGCCCAGATTCCGTAAGCGGTCGTCGAGTTCCTGCTGCGCGGCTTCGGCGCCGGGACGCTCGGCCGAGGCCCGGAGCTTGTTCCAACGATCGACGAACCGGCGCAGGTCCTCTTGGCTCCAGCCAAGATCGTCGAGCATCTCTTCGTCGACCTTCCCCTCATCGAGTTGTTCCGAAAGTCGATCGAGTACCAGGTCGGTTTGCTTGCGGGCGTACTCCAAGTTGGCCTTGTCGCCTTCGGCAAGGGTGCCGTCGAAATTATCGGGCAGCGTCCCCTCGCCCACACCATCGTTACCGCTGGGTGTGCCGGTGGAACTGCTCGACTTGGTGCCGGACGACTCGGTTTTGTTTTTTGGATCTTGATTCGGGTCGTTGGGCTGCCCGTCCTGCGTGCCATCTTGCTGCTTACGAGGCGCTTGGTTGGTCGCATCGCTAGCTGGTTCACGGTTGCCGCCCGGTTGGTTATCGCTGGCCTGTTGGTCGCCCGGCTCCGCACCTTGACCTTCGCGCGATTGCGAGCCGTCGCCTGGCTGCTCGCCCGGCTTACCGGTCTGGCCCTCGGCCTGCTGCGAGTCGCCGCCGCGCTCGCCTGCCTCGCCCGGGCCTTGGTCAGCCGACTGTCCGCCCCCCTCGTCGGCGGCCTGGTTCTGCCCATCGCTGCCGGTACCTTCGCGGGGCGACTTTTGTCCGCCTCCCTCCTCGCCACCACCGGTTTGCGTGCCGCCTTGTTCGCCACGCGAGTCGCTTTCTTTCCGGCTATTACCCGGCGCAGGGGGTTCGGTTTGGTCGCTTTCCGACTCCTGGCTCTCAGTATCGGGACGTTTACCTCGCTGCTGCGCGTTGCGCTGAGCTTCTGGCGAACCTTGGGGCTTGGTCTCACTGCCGGCACCCGCTTCGCCGGAATCGTTCCGCTGCTCGCCACCCGACGACTGACTCGCACCATCGGGCGCGTTCTCGCCCTGCTCGCCCCCTTCACTTTGCTCGGCGCCCGCCTTGGTATCGGCACCGTTCGCATCGGCTTGTCGCTCCGCTGTGGAACCTGGCTCGCCATCGGTCGCTTGTTCCTCCAATTGCTGAGGCTCGGCGGCGGATTTGGTTTCGCCAGCCGACTCCGCCGAGCTTGCTTCGTCGCTCCGCCCTCCTGCGGAGGTATTCTCTTCTGCCTGGGTAGCGTTGGAATCCTGAGGGCTACCGTCTTGTTGCGTGCCGTCTTGCCGGTCGCCCGAGTTTGCATCGCCCGCGGGGTTGTCGTTCGATTCGGCCCCCGCACGCTCGCCTTGACCGCCCGTCTGAGGATCGCTGCTGGAGTCTCGTGACCCACCGTCGTTCAGGTGCTCCTGCAATCTCTCGAAAGCCTCGGCATCGTTACTGCCATCGTTGGCAACGGGTCTGGCGTTTTCGCCGCCGCCCGATTCTTTGCCACCAGCGCCACCTTGGCCCTGTTGCCCTGCATCGGATTGCCCGTCCCCCTGCTGCTCGCCACCCTGCATTCCGGTTCCGTTTTGGTTTTGCTGGCCACCTTCACCTTGCTGGCCACCTTCGCCTTGCTGGCCACCTTCGCCTTGCTGACCACCTTCGCCTTGCTGGCCACCTTCACCCTGCTGACCACCTTCACCTTGCTGGCCACCTTCACCTTGCTGCCCGCCTTCACCTTGCTGGCCACCTTCACCTTGCTGCCCGCCTTCACCTTGCTGGCCGCCTTCACCTTGCTGGCCGCCTTCACCTTGCTGGCCGCCCTCGCCTTGCTGGCCACCTTCGCCTTGCGGCTGGCCCTCTTGCTGCCCGCCGACAATCCGCAACCGCCGACGCTCGGTAACGCTGCGGCCCGCCTGCGGTGCGCGAACGTCCGTTGCCTCGGCCCAGTATTCGACCACGTCCCCCGGCTGGAGACCGTAATCGCTGGGCGTGAATTGCCACTCGCCCGTGAATCGCCCTTCGTGCGTGCCAGTGAGCAACTCCTCATCATGTAGTTGGTCGCCTTCCGGTCGGACGAACTTGAGCGTCACCGTTCGCAGGGCGAAGTCGGGATCGCGGGCTTCGATCGCCAAGCTTACCGTCTCATTCAGTTGGACGTCCCGCAGCAACTCTTCGGGCTGTTGGATTTCCACCTCCGGCGGGTAGTCGGGCAAAATTTCCAGCGCGTGTTGTGGCGGCTCGTTGTTGGCAAGGCCATCGGTGCTGGTGTAGCGCAGCATGTAGGTCGACGATTTAATCGTCCGCCGCGCGTCGTCGAGCAGCAGGTCGATCTCCACCTGCGCGGCCCTTCCCTCGGCTCGCATTCGGGTATCGTTCTTGCCGTCGGAAGCCAAGTCGACATACGCCGACTCGATATCGGTATTCGCTTCGGCAACAATCCTGACCTTGGTCCCTTCAATTGCGCGAATGTCGCCACGATCGTCGATCTGACGATCCATGTAGCCGGTGTACTCGGGAAAATCGTAGTACACACCGCGAACCCGAATGGTGGGCGCGGTTTGCACACGAATATCGTAGTCGACGGTGCGACCATCACCCGCCACGATGCGGTAACGCAACGCTTGATCGATGCCGGACATGGCATACGGATCGTCCCCCGCGGGCAGTGTGCATGTATACTTGCCGGCGTCGTTTGCCGGATGCATGGCAATCAGCTGATCGACGCGATGGCCATCAGCGGTGTCGTACGAGAGCGCTACCTGCTCGCCCTCACGGAGGCCATTCACGTTGGCGCTCAATTCAACGGTGTCCCCTTCCACAATCTCGATGTCCCCTGGTTCCACCTTTTCAATCCGCACCCGACTGGGCGCGACGATATCGGCCCATGGCATCAGGATCCGCGCCGCCGTGGTGAGCGAACTCTTCGGCGAAATCATCGCGTACACAATGGCGGCCGTAATGACCCCCAACAGCACGTAGCCCAACTTGACGAGCGCGGAGCGATCGACCGAGTCGTCGAGCGTTGCTGTCGACAACCGCTGAGCGGCGTCCTCTTCGAGCGCGTCGAACACCGCCCGCGGCATCTCGCGCTTCTGCGTCCGGAATAGCAGGAAGTTCAGTAGGCTGTTCTTGAGCGTCGGGTGCTCGCGTTCGATGGCCTGCGCCGCATAGGCCGGGTTGATGGGTTGGGCCAGCAGCGGCCAAACGTATCGCACCAGGTAATAGGCACCGCAGCCGAGCATCGTGAGGAATAAGAGCGTTCGCCCCACGGTTCCCAAGCCGCCGACGACGATCCAGTGCTCAATCACGGCCGCGACAAGCAGGAAGCCCAACAACCCGATCACCAACACCAGGAGGGCTTGCGATAAGTCGACCAGCTTGACGGCTCGCCGCGTCCGCTGCACTTGGCGGTCGATGTACTTGTCGTAATCGACGTACTCGACGTCGGATTTTCGGCGGGGCGTCTGCTGGGTGGCAGCGGGTGGCTGGGCGGTCGACATCGGCAGTAGTGAGTTGGGCGGAAAGGGCGATTGGCGGCCAATAGTGGCCAATGGATCGTCACTGGGGAGCAACACGGGGCAATAAAGGATTTGACGCCCCGCCGGGGGCTCTCGTTCCCCGGGGTGCTTACGTATTATACGATTCTTCGCTCCGGTGGCTCACGATTCCGCGCGAGGCCGCTATTTCCGCCGATTTTTCTGTTTCTCAAGCCCCCCAGGCTCACCGCGTGTTCGACCCTAGCGATTTTTACGACCTGGTGAGCGGCAAGCGGCGAGGGATTGCCGCAGCGGCACTGCGGGGGGTGCTCCGCATGGGCGAAGTGCCCTACGCCGCGGTGGTTCGTCTCCGCAACCGGCGATACGACCGTGGCAACAGCGAGATTCACCGCGCGCCCGTGCCTGTCATCAGCGTCGGCAATCTGACACTGGGCGGCACCGGCAAGACACCCATGGTCAAGTGGATGGCGCGACACCTCCGGGGTAAACAACTTCGTGTCGCCATTTTGAGCCGCGGGTACGGGGCCACCGACGGGGCGAAGAACGACGAGGCGCTCGAACTCGAACAGGCACTGCCCGACGTGCCCCACCTGCAGTCGCCCGACCGGGTTGGCATCGCCGAGATGGCGGTCGAGGAACTCGCCAGCCAGATACTCCTTTTGGACGACGGTTTCCAGCATCGACGACTCGGCCGCGAGTTGGATGTCGTGCTGCTCGATGCGACCCAGCCGTTTGGCTACGACCACGTCTTCCCCCGCGGCACTCTCCGCGAGCCGGCCAGCGGTTTACGGCGGGCGGCCGTAGTTTGCTTAAGTCGAGCCGATCTGGTCGAACCGTCGCGGCGCGCGGCCATCCAGCAGCGCGCAGGCGGCTCGCCCCCGAGGCCGCGTGGTGCGAAGTATCCCACGCCCCTACGGCACTGCTGAACTCGGCAGGCGAGTCGCAGCCACTCGAGCACCTGGCGGGGACGCGCGTGTTTGGCTTTTGCGGCATCGGCAACCCAGCGGCGTTCCGCAAGACCTTGCAGGCGGCGGGGGCGGAGCTGGTTGGTTGGCAAGAGTTTCCCGACCACCATGCGTATGCCGCCCACGACATCGGGCCCCTGCAATCGGCCATTGTAAGTTCGGGTGCCGAACTTGCCGTCTGCACCCAAAAAGACTTGGTAAAACTGCGCACGCCGCGGCTCGGTGAAATACCGCTGTGGGCCGTGGTGGTCGAGATCGAATTCCTCGAGGGCCAGCAAGCGCTCGTCGATGCAATCGACCGAGTCGCCGAATCAAACGCCTGACGCGCAACGCCGCGCGGAGTGCTATTCTATTCGGGGTGTGAATGCTATAGTGACCAGATCGTTCGCTGCCAGAAGGCGAGGCTTTTCTCGATTTTATTTTGCGGAGATTTTACGATGAATGCTGTGGAACTGTTAGGTGAGTTGTTGTCGAAGCGTTCGCCCAAGTCGGAAGACACCGGCATGGGTGGATCGGTACTTGAGCGGGCGCTCGAAAAACAGCGCCGCGAGCAAGCTGCGCAGCAGCCTCCGCAACGCGCGCCCGAGGCAACCCCTCGGCATGGCGGCCAAACACTTGAGGATGTGCTCCACGATTTGTTCGGACGCAAGCAAACTCGTCAGCCAGCCAGTACCGCCCCCGAACCCTCGACCCCTAGTCGCCAACAAGCGGAAACCAAAGCCAAGCCGCGGCACGGGTACGATGAAGCTCAGTTGAATCAACGAGCCGTGGTCCTGATTCGAGCCATGCTGAATGCCGCCAAGGCCGATGGAAAGATCGAT
Organism: Lacipirellulaceae bacterium; assembly: GCA_963753855.1. Taxonomy (GTDB): domain Bacteria; phylum Planctomycetota; class Planctomycetia; order Pirellulales; family Lacipirellulaceae; genus Aeoliella. The sequence goes on from CAVWDV010000002.1 coordinate 738,641, forward strand.
ACGGAGGAAGAACAGGCGGTTCTGAAACGCGTTGGAAAGCTGGGTGCCACTGAAGTGGAGTTCCTGAAGAAAGAATTCGCTCGGCCAGTAGACATCGATGAGTTCGTCCGCGATGTCCCCCGAGGCATGGAGGAAGAAGTGTACGCCATGAGCCTGATGGCCATCGAACTGAACAATAAGAAGGAAGCTCTCTACCTGCAGCAACTGTCCGAAGGCCTGCGAATGGATCCCCAACTTTGCAATAAGATCCACAAGCACTACGACGCACCAACTATCTTTGTTTAGAGCGTGCGAAGAGGCTTGCTACGCATCAACCGGCGGAAGCCGATTGGCATGCATTGGTCCGAAACGGTAGCGTGGTGTGCGACCAGATTTCCTAGCCGCTCTATTGGTGAACCGCCAAACGCCCCGAGAAGCGTGATGGTCGCCGCCCCCCTGCCGCGGACGGTCGGCCCGCGATTCGCACTGGCTCCAACACCAAGCCGCAGCCACGAAAAGGCACAAGAAGTCACGAAAGCACTCAAGAGGGACAGGGCGCACGGGCAACGGTTGCTTCCTACCAATCGTGGAGTGTTTTTGAGCTTCTTGCATTTTTTGTGGCATTCCCTCCGGTGAGCAAATGGAGCCCTGAGCTTAACCCGCGTGGCCGATTTGGCGGCTTCCCTTTCTGTCAGCAATATTTGTCGGACACGTAGCGTGCGGGGCATGGCTCGGCATGTCGCCACAGGGGCACTCGGTGTTGTTTTTTGGCAACGCCTCAGGGGCCGACGACCGCAAATTCGCTTCGACTCGGCGCACGGCACGCCAGTTGCGTTACCTACCTGACTTCTGCCCGCATGTCTTGGTTAGGAATCGCTCGGTTGCCCAACTCCACCCCCGTTGCGTCCGAACGCATCGTCGAACTCGATGCCCTCCGCGGCCTGGCGGCTTTGGCGGTTGTGGCGTTCCACTACACCACGCGTTACGACGAGCTGTTCGGCCACGCTCAGCCGCTTAGGTGGAACGTGGCTTGGGGGCACTACGGCGTCGACTTGTTCTTCATGCTGAGCGGGTTCGTGATCTTGATGACGCTCGACCGCAGTCGCGGGTGGGGCAGTTTTGCCTGGGGACGGTTTTCGCGACTCTACCCCGCCTACTGGGTAGCGGCAGCCCTCACGTTTGTGGTGGTCGCCAGGTGTGGCTTGCCTGGCCAGGAGACTTCGCCCGGCGAGGCACTGCTGAACCTCACCATGGTGCAATCGCTGCTGGGGGCGCGCCATATCGACGGGGCCTACTGGTCGCTTCAGGCCGAGGTGCTGTTCTATGCCAATATGCTGCTCTTGCATTGCTTGGGTGGATTCGGCCGCCCGCTGCGGACGCTCCGCATTTGGCTAGGCGTCGCCGTCTTAGCGCAGGCAATCGTCTACGCCGCCGAGGCGCAGTGGCTGCCGCCCGCGGCTGCCCAGGTGAGCAAGGTGGTCACGCTTGCCAGCCTCGAGTTTATTCCGTTGTTCGGCTTGGGCATCGTGCTGTACGTCTGGCGCACGGGCCAGGTGAGCGGGCGAGCGGCGGCCACCACCGCCGCGCTTTGCCTGGCGACGACGGCAATCACCACTAGCGCTGCCGCGGTGCCTGTGGTGGCCATGCTGGCATTGGTGCTGGGCCTGGCAGTCCAGGGCCGATTGCCGTGGCTTGGCGGGCGGTGGCTAGTGTACCTTGGGGCGATTTCTTACCCGCTGTATCTTACCCACCAGAACGTTGGCTACGTAATCATGCAGCACCTCGAAGCGGCAGGCGTCGCGCCCAGCGTTGCGATTGCGGCCGCAGGCATGGTGGCCATGCTGATGGCGGCCTTGCTGCATCACGGTGTTGAGCGACCGGCTCTCGTACGGCTACGTGGAGTTTATCGCTCGCTGCCCACACCGCGTTGGCTCAAGCTTCGTGAGGTGGCAACTCGCCAGCCGCGCCCGATTCTTCGCCCAGACTTCGTAGCAACTCAAACGTGAACAAACCCGAATTGTGTCCATCGCTGAACGCGATGTTGTAGGCGTAGGTGCCCGTGGGACGCATACTGGCGATGGTAATGGGCCCGCCCGCTCCGGGTGGAATTACCGGCAGCACGTTGGGTGGCGGGGGCGGCGCATCTCGCTTTTCGCGACACGTCGCACAGGGACACGCGTTGCGCAAATCGCGGACACCGTACTCGCGCATCATTCCGTCCGACCAAGTGATTCGCAACCGGTCGTCGGTAGGTTTTTCGAGTTGCGTGGGATAGCACTTCATGATTGCAGCATTTCGTTGCGCCATTTCAAGCTTCGGCCAGCTCGCCCGGCACGAAAGCGATTCGCCCTTCAAGCGAGCAAGCAATACACGGCGGCGGAAAATACCACCGCCAGCAGCACCACCGCGGAGCCACACCCGGAAGCTTCGGCAGGCACCAGGTCGGGATGCTGTTTCCGCAGGCTCTTGGTCAACTGCTCGATGAATTCCTTCGATTCAAGCAGCCCCTGCCCGGTCGCATCGCGGTAACGCTTAACGGCTTCGACCTTGCGACCGGCGAAGATCGCGTTGTTGATTTCATCGCGAATTTCATCGGTTAGCGGCATGTAGTGGGGCTCCCGTCTTGTCGCTCAGGCACGACGTTGCGAATTCGCACGAAATAGCTGCGACTACGTGGCGATTCTGGCCGGGCCGCTGGCGCGGTGTCAAGGTGAGTCCCGTCGGTAAATCGCCGCGCCAGACCGGGGGCATTTCCCGCCAACACCGCAACCGTTGGAAAGCGCTCCCTCACGGTCGCGGCTCTGATTCGTGGACACTCTGCGACTCTTGGTGGTTCAAAGGCGTCGCGCCGCCGCGGACCCAGTCGCACGCCCAACTATAGAGCCAAGCGGCCAGGCCGACAACAACCAGCGCCGCAACCGCACGGGCTGCCTCGCGCGGCGTCCCGGTAAGGATGAACATCGGCCCACCGAAGGCTAAAAAGAACGCGGCGAATGCCAACGCCATGCCGAGTGGCTGCAACAGCCCAAGAAACACCGCCCGGCGTAAACTGCTGGTGACATCGATGGCTGTGAGCGCCCCAACGCCCCACCACCAAATGCCGACGTAGAGCAGCGAATAGAGCCCGCCCGATACCAAGAGCGTTCCGTCCGGCACTGCCGAGGCGCGTATCGCCGCGGTTAAGAGCAGCAGAGGAATCTGCAACATGGCGAACAGGGCGAGAAAATCGACGAGCAGGAACCGCGGCCCCCCACTATTGCCAAGTTCGGCACCGCGACTTGAGATTGATACTTACAATCGCCCGCCAACACCCATAGCCAAGCACGGCGGCGCCAATCAATAGCAGCAGAATCCGAAATGGGAGGTCAATCGCCGGGCTCCTTCAACCTGAGCGGTGCTTCAACATCCGTCGCCCCCGCCAGCACCCACCGGTTACCTAGGCCAACCATGGCGCCCCCGACTGCCGTTGCAAAGGTGATCGGGAGCCATGACGAAAAGGGAAAAGTCGGTGCCATGAGCGCCGCCGGGGATACCAGCAACGCCACGCCCGCAAACAATCCTCCGACAAGCAGGCCGGGTAGTAGGAATGCCAGGAACACGAATCGGCGACGACCATCCTCGACACTGAGTATCGATAACATTTCGACACCGCGCCACCACATGCCCACGAATAGTGCGACGAGCAGACCACCAAATAGTACTTTGTGCGGCAGGCTGACATTCGATGTATCTCGCACAGCCGATAGAAAACTCAGCGGAGGCATCACCAGTACGAAGATTGCCAGTAAATCGACCAACTGCACCTGCTTGGATTTCGACTTAGGCAGCACCGATTCGCGGCGGAAGAGGAGGTGAGTCGTGCGCAGCAGATATGCCCACGCAACCACCAGGGCTGCCACCGCCACCACTGCAAGTGCGATCCGCTGCACGATTGCCCCTCAACCTACGCCACAAAACGACAATGGCCAACGGGCATTGTAGCACCCGTTGGCCATCGCGATTTAGGGCCTTGTTTTTTTTCACACTACGGCAGGAAAGCTGCCGTGCCGACCGTTGCACCGGCTTGGAACAGTGCCGCACGCCAGCTGAACGGGATGGGATCGACCATGTACGGTGCGCAATTGCCGGGGCGGTAGTAGCCCAGCGGATAGAGGCACTCGTTCGGCGGCGTGATGCCCATGCAGTAGGGCAGCACCGGCAGCCGCGTGAAGAAGTGGGCACCCGAGACCAGCGGCTGAACGCACGGCCCCCACGAGTGGCCGTACCGTTCGAGGTGATGCTGCTCAAAGTACAGCGGCTTGTGGCAGTTGGCCGCCGCCTTCCACATGTAGGTCACTTCAGGCCAATGCCGACCCGGGTAAGGCGAGCCATCGTCGATGGAGCATTCAAACGGATAATCCCATCCCTCGACACCGCTGGTGCTAATGCCGAGGTCGATGTCGGCAAGCAAGTCGGCACGGACGCGATCCAACTCGGTCTGGCAAGTCTCCGCCGCCTGACGACGATCCTTTTCAAACTGCTCCATGTTGGTCGGGCCGTCTTTTCGCCCTCCGGTCACCGGCGGGCGGTTTCGCCGCGGATTTGGTGCAGTCGATGGCCGCGCGTTGCTGACCCCGTGCTGCGCGCGTGCTTCGTCCGCTTCGTTGAACAGATCGTTTTCGTCCAGGTCGGGCTTGTCCAATTCAGGTTCGTCGAACGGCAGGTCGTCCTGCTGCACGTCGTCGGTCAGGTCGTCGACCAGATCGTCTTCGAATTCCGGTTCAACAGGCGTGGGCAGTTGGTCGGCGATCAGTTCGGGCAACTCTTCAGGCATCCGGTTATCGCCGAACGGTAGATTGATGTCGCGACTCAGCTCAGCGTCCAAGTTGTCGTTGGCAAACGGATCCTGGGCAACACGATAGGCTGGCCCCGTACCTTCGAACTGGGGATCACGCGGATGCACAACCAAGGTATCCATCCGTGCCGAACCTGGCGTCGAGCTCGACGTGGTGCTCCAGGCGCCCTCGTCTTCGTAGGCCACTTGCACAACCGCATGTTGTACCACGGCATGTTGCACCACCGCCGCGTCGCGGACCTCTTGCCAACCAGGGGCAACCTGCCGAACGGTGCGCCGCGGTGGCTGCGCCAGTTTCTTTGCCGGGGCAAAAGCGGGCGCCACTCAAGCGGCGGACGCTCGCCGCCAAACGCCTGCAGCGTGCTCGCCAGGAGCACCAACGTGGCCAACAGGGCGGCGGGTAGCCAAGTGGAATTCTCGAAAGAGTGCTGCCGCAGAACGAACGACAGGTCCTGCGGTTCGTCGGGCTCAACGCGACGTTGGTCGGTTCCGATGAGCACGTGGAGCCGCCCCGCCTCAGGCAGGATCTCCCCCGTGGTACTCGGTGGTGTAGTTCGGTGCTTCTTGCGTGATGGCGATGTCATGCGGATGGCTCTCCCTAACACTAGCCGGTGTGACCCGGACGAACTGCGTATCCTTACGCAATTCCGCGATGGTTCGCGTGCCGCAATACCCCATACCCGCTCGTAGTCCGCCTACCAACTGGTAGATGAACGGCCCGAGCGGACCCTTGTAGGGTACGCGGCCCTCAACTCCCTCGGGCACCAGCTTGCCGTTGCCGTCATCGTCGTCGACGTCGGCTTGCCGGTACCGCTCTTTTGATCCATGCACCATGGCGCCAAGCGACCCCATGCCGCGATACGCCTTGTAGGTTCGTCCTTGGTACAACACCCGCTGCCCGGGGCTTTCGTCCAGCCCGGCCAGGAGGCCACCAATCATCACCACGTCGGCTCCCGCCGCAATCGCTTTGGTGATGTCCCCCGAGTAACGAATTCCCCCGTCGGCGATGATCGTCGTGTTGCTGCCTTCGGCCGCTCGCGCCGCCTCGCTAATGGCGGTGATTTGCGGCACTCCGATGCCCGAAATGATTCGTGTCGTGCAAATCGATCCGGGGCCAATACCCACCTTCACGGCATCGGCACCCGCTGCAATCAAGTCGCGACAACCTTCAAACGTGGCAACGTTACCTGCCACGATATCAATGTCAAATCGGCTCTTGATGTCTCTTACTGTTTGAATCACGTTGCCCGAGTGGCCATGGGCGCTGTCGACCACCAGGAAGTCGACCTCCTTGGCAATGAGGCTCTCTACCCGGTCGAAATCGAACACGCCAACGGCCGCACCCACCCGCAATCGACCCTGGGCGTCCTTCACCGCGTGGGGGAAGCGCCGCATCATGTCGATGTCTTTGATGGTGATCAGGCCTGTCAGTCTGTATTCTTCGTCAACCAGCAAAAGTTTCTCGACCTTTTTTGCCATCAAAATCTTCTCAGCTTCTTCAAGCGTCACGGCCCCCGTAGCCGTTACCAGGCCTTCCTTGGTCATTACGTCGGCGATCGGCAGCTCATCTCCCTCCAAGAAACGCATGTCTCGCCGGGTAAGAATGCCCACCAGCTTTCCGCTCGGCTCGGTAATGGGAACCCCCGACACGTTGGATTGCGCCATCGTCTGGCGGGCGGTGGCAACGCTAGCATTGGGTGGCAAAGTGACCGGGTCGACGATGATGCCGTTGGCCGACGCTTCACCTTGTCGACCTCTTTGGTTTGCACGTCGACCGGCAGATTCTTGTGGATCACCCCTAAGCCGCCCACCTGCGCCAGGCCAATCGCCATCTGGTGCTCGGTGACGGTGTCCATCGGCGAGCTGAGCAACGGCAGGTTGAGCCCGATTCGGGCAGTCAGGCGAGTGCTCACATCCACTTCCGATGGCACTACCTCGCTGTAGCGCGGCTGGATCAAAACGTCGTCGAACGTCAGGCCGACGGTGGCAATCTTCGCGGAGAGGGTCATAGGTAACTCCAGTGAGTTGCGGACAATCCGCCATTGTGTCGGCTCGGCCGCAAAGCTTGCAAGTGACCGCCCTGGGCGGCCCAGCAGGTGGCCAGCGGTCCACCACCGCAGCGATATCGGCAAAATAAGTTGCCAGATCGGTGCGATTTATGCGGACATTCTTGCCACGTCGGCTAGGATTATAGTGGTGGGCGCCCGCTTCGTTCGAAGCTGGCCCAGCAGCGGGAGAGCACCCGTCGAACCCTTTTTGCTTCACGACCGAACCGAGGCAGCTATGACGCTCTGGCACACAATTCGCTGGCTTCTTTCGCTGGTAGGCTCGACGGCACTCTCGCTGGGCTTTGCCCAGCTGGCTCTGAGTCAAACATCAGCGGAAACCAACCGTGGCGGTGCTTACGCGCCGCAAGGCATTGCCCTCCGCAACACGACTCTGGCCGCCGCCGAAGCGCGAGCATTGAACGCTGGGCCCATTCACGAGGCCTTCCTGGAACCGCTCTCGACAAACGTCGAGCCGAGCATCGTGGTTCGCAACGAGCCGCCGCAACCTATCGACGAGACGCCCCCCGCGTACCGCCCCGAGGCCGCGAACCTGGAGTGGATCCCCGGGTACTGGATGTGGCTTGAGCAGCAAAACGACTTCGTCTGGGTGAGTGGCCTGTGGCGCGCCGTTCCGCCGGGACGCACCTGGACCCCCGGTCACTGGGCAACCATCGACGACGGCTACGGTTGGATCAACGGCTTCTGGAGCGATGGGAACACCCCAGAGTTGCAGTACCTTCCCTACCCACCCGAATCGCTCGAACAAGAATCTCGCTCCGAGGCGCCCGATGCCAATCATTTTTGGATTCCCGGGTGCTGGCAGTGGGAGGGAGAGCAGGATCAATACGCTTGGCGGCCCGGCCATTGGTATCCGGGACAATCGAACTGGCTGTGGGTGCCTCATCACTACGTCTACACGCCACGTGGTGCCGTGCTGGTGCGCGGCTATTGGGATTATCCGATCGAACGCCGCGGCCTGCTCTATGCGCCTGTCTATTGGAATGGCGGATATCACTACGGCGCTGGCTACTCGTATACCCCGAATCGTGTGATCAACACGGCGCTGCTGCTTGGCTCACTGTTCGTTGATAACAACCACGGCAACTACTACTACGGCAACCGCTACGCAGGACACAACAATTACGCGCCTGGTACGCGACGGGCCGAAGCCGCAACGGGTACGACAGCCCCATGCAGGGCTATTACTCTTGGCAATACGGACACGATCGCAACGATTGGCGTGCACGTTTCGATGGCTCCGATCAGCGGCGCCGCGACGACTTCCACAACCGCCGCGATAGGCGCGATCGAGATGCGTACCCGCAGATTGTCGGAACCGTCGATGACCTTCGGCGCTTCCATGCCGATGGCCAGCGGCGTAATCCCGATGGCGATCGAGATCAACGCGGTGCTGAGCGCCGGCCAGGCAACCAGTTCCGCAAGCTGACCGGCGACGAGCAGCGCCGTGCGATCGAGCGCTCGCTACAATTGCAGCAATACCGGGAAGCCCGCGCCAAGTTCGAGTCGCAGCACCGTCGCGGCGATCGCGATCGCCTGACTCAATCGATCGACGCCAGCCGCGATCAACGGAATCGCGACCCCACCAACCCAACGCGCAATTTTCGGCCCTCGACATTGCGCTTGCAATCGGCCGCTCAAGTCGAAGCGCTTCGCCGCCAGTCGCGCGAACGCTACCAGCAGTACCAGCAGCAGGTCATGCGGCAACGCCTCGATGGGCCAGACCGCGGCGGGAACCAACGCGTGCCGCGCGACTTCGACCGTAATCGCTCGGCCCTCTCGCAAGGCTTGCAGCGCCAGCCATCGCGGGACCGACGCCAGCCAGGCAATGCCCGAGAGCCGCAGGCGGAGCAAACAAATCGGCAGCGCAGCGATCGGCAGCGATCGGCTCGCGAGTCGCAGCGGAGCCGCCAGCGAGCGGACGACGCCCGAAGTAATTCCAATGGCAACGCCAGAAGGCAGTCGGCCAAGCGGACCCAGGGCAATCGTGGGCCGTCGAGCGATGCCCGCGGCAACTCGCGTGGTGGCGATAACCGTGCATCCCGCAACAAAAGCGGTCGCGGGGAAAAGGACCGCGAGGTAAAGAAGAGCAGCGGGGGCAAGAAAGGCAAGGAATAGTCCTTCGTCAAACGCCTGCTCCCGGCTAGCGATCCGCGCAAGTTCTCGCATGAACCGAAGCGACACCGATTGCTCTTCTGGAAATTCGACTTCACAAGGACTTCACAAGACCGAATTCACAAGAAAATAGCTCGGTCGCTTGTCTCCAAACCGGCCCGCGCAAAAAACCTGCCGCCGCATAAACGGCGCACCGCGCTTCCCAAACGGCGGAGATGGCAAAAGGCATCGTTGGCCCATGGCGGTCTTGCCGTCGCGCCGCTATTACCCGACAATTGCAGTAGTAAGGGAATCGTTTGGCCTTTTCGAGCAGGTGCAAGTATGGCGCTTTTTCAGAACATCTTAGTCGGTGTCGATTTGTCTCACGGCGACTGGCTCGCCACACCAGATGGGGAGACGCCTTCGCATTTCGCCTGCGAACAGGCGGTGGACGTCGCCGTGGCGGCCAACGCGGCTGGCCATCCCACCAGGGTGCATTTCCTTGCTGCACTCGACCTGGACGAGCGCACCAAATGGCTACTCGAACAATCGCCCGACGAGGAAGGCACCGTAGTAAAGCAGGCGGAGCACGCACTTCGTCATCAGGTCGATGTGGCGGCCAAAGAGGGCGTGACTGCAAGCAGTTCCGTGATGCTAGGCCGCAGTCGCGTGGAGATTGCACGCCAGGCACGCGACGGCAATTACGACTTGGTAATGATTGGTACCCGCGGACATGGACTCCTAACCGGCATGTTCATGGGAAGCACCGCGCTGGAGTTACTGCGGACGAGCAGCTGCCCGGTTTGGGTGGTCAAGCCGCACACACCAGGTTGCCCTCAACGCATCCTTGTGGGGACCGACTTTTCTCCCGTTTGCCATGCACTGTTCGACCGAGGGGTCGAGTTGGCCCAGTTGTTCGATGCCGAACTCTATGTCACGCACGTGGTGGAACCCGCGAAGCGGCCGTTCCTGCACTTCAGCAAGGTGGACGAGCAATCCATTCAAATGGCGCATGACGAAGCGGTTGCGCGGCGCAAAAACAGCTCGATGCGTTACGCCTCCGCGACGATGTCGCGGAGCTCAACAAGCCGCTCGTCGTTCGTCTGGAAGACGGGGTGGCGAGTACCGTCATCACCCAGCAAACCGTGGATCTGGAAGTCGACCTTCTGTTGCTCGGCACCGTGGCTTGGGCGGGCGTACCGGGCATGGTGATTGGGTCGACGGCTCAGAAACTCTTGCCCGATCTCGCCTGCTCGCTGCTCACCATGCGGCCGGACGAAGTCGACTGACCCGTCCTCCGCCGCAGAAACCAAGTTCTTTTTCGGCCTGCCGGATTCTCTGCGTGGTCAGCTGCGCTACCCGATTGCTGCGCTCTTACTCTCCAAGCAAGTTAGCTGCGCGATCCCTCGTACGAAAAGGGAGACCGTGCTGCGAAAGAATGCGGCTAGTAACGATCAGGCCGTGCGGCGCCGTGAATAAACGATGAAGATTGCAATACAACCGATTGACTTAACGAACCGACCGGTAGAGGTTAGCGTATAGCTGTTCGTTGGCACCGACCGACGAAGAGAGACGCTGCTTATCGTTGCTTATCTGGTATCTAGTTTCATTTTTTCTGGCGTTCTTTTTCGCGCACATAGGGATTGGGAGTTTCGCATGGGGTTTTCGCCTGATTTTTGGGTTTGTACCGTGGTTTTATGCTGGCTAGTGTGGGATGCCCGCGGACGCACCGCCCACTAGCTGGCACGAACGGGTTCGCGCTAGCACTCGCGGCCGGCCGGTGGCGCCCTCTGCGACGGCAGGCAATCGGCCACCACGCCAGCACCGCAACCAGCGCCAAGGCTGCACTGCCGGGTTCGGGAATCGGTAACGAAAGGGGAGTAACGCTTCCTACGCCCGCGCCGTAGACCGATTGAATTGCTGCAATGTCGTCCGGGAGCAGCGTGCCACTGCCAGGGCCGGTGTGTCGCTTGAAAATCCAGAACATATTGACGCCGGCGATGTTCGAATGCGTGAGGCCGAGCGTGTGCCCAATTTCGTGGATCGCAGCGCCGAGAATGTCCGGCTCGCGGGTGGTGCCGATGAGCGCCCAGGGGTCGCCAATGTCGAATTCAACATCGCCTGCATTCAGCCCGCCACCGGGAAAGTAGGCACGCGCCTTGGTGGTGGGGTTCCCGGTGGGTGGATCGGGGCCGTTGATGTAACGGTGGCGCATGCGGATCGTGCCGTAGACGCTCGACTGCCCGTACGGCAAGCCATCGTCGGGTACTTCTGTAAAATGGAGTGGCGCAACGGCGGCCCACACGCTAAACGCTTCTTCAACGGCGGTGCGAATCTGCGTTGCCGGCACGGAGTTCCCCTCGGGATCGAGCAACCCCCCATCGAGCAGATTTTGGTAGCTGTACGTCAGGTACACCGGGTCGCCTGGGCTCGCTTGCGGCCAGCCATTCACGGGGGTGCCGAAGGCGGCGACCAGATTGGGATCGGGCCCTTCGTCGGCCGCGGATGTCGCACAGAGCGGCGTATCGAAATGCCGACAGAGGTCGCACCCTGCAGAGCGGTCGATACCAATGGACCAAAACGCGGCACACGCAATAAAAACCAAGCCAACAAAGCGGCACGAGAAAAACAGCATCGAGAAGCTACCCGGGAGGAAAGTGAGACGTAAACACCCGCTGTGGCGGGCGACTGGCTACGGGCCGATTACGCGTGTTTCACTGGCAGCGGGGCTGGGGTAGCGGATTTGGGGTAGTAAAAAGCGACCATTCCACGGATGGTTGGCCGGCACTCGTTTATTATGGGCGGAACGAGTCGCCAAAGCAATCACTTTGCGAGGCCTGCCTTGGCGATGGAAAATTCGTTATTATTCGAGGTTTAGGAGTTTTCTCCGACGAAGCGTAACTCGTCGACCTGGGTGCCGCCTGGCCCCTGCCCCTCCCGACCCCCGACCCCCGACCCCTCCGGCGATGCAAACCGACGAACTTCGCGAAAAGTACCTTGCTTTCTTCGAGACCAAGGGCCACACCCGCGTTGCCAGCGACGTCCTGGTGCCCACCTGGGACCCCAGCGTGCTGTTCACCCCCGCCGGAATGAACCAATTCAAGGATCACTTCCTCGGCAAGGTGAAGCTCGACTTCACGCGGGCGACCACCTGCCAGAAGTGCCTTCGCACCGGCGACATCGACAACGTGGGCCGCACGGCCTACCACCACACGTTCTTCGAGATGCTGGGCAACTTCAGCTTCGGCGACTATTTCAAACGGGAGGCCATCCACTGGGCATGGGAGTTCCTTACCGACAAGAAGTGGCTCGGCATCGACCCCACGCTGCTCACCGTAACTGTCTACAAAGACGACGATGAGGCCGCCAACATCTGGCACGACGACATCAAGCTCCCCATGAGCCACATCAGCCGGGAGGAGGAGGACGAGAACTTCTGGCCCGCCAGCGCGCCGAGCCAAGGACCGGACGGCGTGTGCGGACCTTGCAGCGAAATCTACTACCACCCGCCCGGCGGCACCGAAGTCGAGATCTGGAACCTCGTGTTCACACAGTTTAACCGCGTGGGCAATCCGCCCGACAACCTCCGCCCGCTGCCCTCGAAGAACATCGATACCGGCATGGGACTGGAGCGCACGGCGGCCACCCTGCAGGGCGTCGAGACCAACTACCACATCGATAACCTGCTGCCAATTGTCGAAGCGGCGGCCGAAGTATGCGGTGTGACCTACCAGTACAAGAGCGAAACGGGCCGCCGCTTGCGGCGGATTACGGACCACGTTCGGGCCTGTACGTTTGCCGTGCATGAAAACGTCTACCCTGGTGCTAATAAGGAAAAGTACGTCGTCAAGCGACTCTTGCGTCGGGCCGTACTCGACGGGCACCAAATGGGCATGCGCGACCCGTTCCTCTGCCAAATTGTGCCGAAGGTTGTCGAGGTCATGGCACGAGCTTATCCCGAACTTCGCGAGACCGTCGAGCGCGTCGCGAGTGTGATTAAGAAAGAGGAAGCCACTTTCTTCGGCACCATCGATGGGGGCCTGAATCGCATTGAGCGGGCCTTCGACGAGATGCGCAGGGACAATCGCACCACGGTCGACGGGCACGTGGCGGCCGAGTTGTATCAGACCTATGGCGTGCCGCCCGAATTGTTCGAGGCCCTAGCCGCCGAGCATAACTTGGCGTTCGACTGGGAAGGCTACGGCCAGGCCATGGAAGAACACGGCGAGCTCTCCGGTAAGCTGACGCACACCGTCATGGGTTCAAAGGGCCCCATCGATTCGCTCAAGCAGGCCCATCACAAGACCGAGTTCCTGGGCTACAACACCACCGAGTCTACCGCCAACATCATTGGCATTGTCGCGGGAACCCCGCCGCACGATCACCTTTGCGACAAAATGGAGGAGGTAGGCCACAAGGACCCGGTGCGGGTGGTACTCGATTGCACTCCCTTTTACGGCGAGAGCGGCGGACAAGTAGGCGACTGCGGTAAGCTTGTTGGCGAGGGATTTGAGTTCGACGTGATCGACACCCAAAAAGATGGCGAACTCTTCATCCACCTCGGTCACTTGAAGAGCGGCGTGATGAGCGAGGGCGATACCGTGGTGGCCTCCGTTTCCGAAGAGCGTCGCAACGCCATCCGCCGAGCCCACTCGGCCACTCACCTATTGCATCACGCACTGCACAAGCACCTGGGCGACCACGCCCAGCAGCAGGGGTCGAAGGTCGACGCCGATTGGCTGCGGTTCGACTTCACCAACCTTAGCCCGGTTGGGGTTGAGCAACTCGCCGCGATTGCCGAGGATGTCGCCGCAGACGTGGCGACCGCCGCCAAGGTCGAGTGGCAAACCTTGCCGCTAGCGGAGGCCCGTCAGCAAGGTGCGATGATGCTGTTTGGCGAAAAATACCCCGACCCCGTAAGAATGGTATCGATGGGACCGCTGGCCGGCGGCGCGAGCAGTCGCGAACTATGCGGCGGCACCCACCTCACGAATACCCAAGAAGTCGGCGCAGTTTGAGATCATTAGCGAGGAAGGCGTTTCGGCCGGAACGCGACGCATTGTGGCGCTCACCGGACAGCGGGCCGAGCAGCAGGCAATTGAGACGACCCAGGCGCTAGCGCAAACCGCCAAAACGCTGGAATGCGCTCCTGCCCAGGTGCCGACGGCCGTCGCTGCCCTAATCACCCGACAGCGGTCGCTCAAGAAGCAGCTCTCGAGCGGCCAACCGGGAGGCGAGACAACCAACGACAAGCTGCCACCCGCCACGGCAGAGCTTGCTTACCAGCAAGCGAAGTCGGCCCTCGCCGAAGCCGCTCGACTACTTTCCGTAGCGCCGCTGGCGGTGCCGGAGCGAGTCGAGTTGCTGTGCGCCGAAGTCGAGTCGATCCAACAGCAGCTCGCCCAACGCGATGCGGCTGGCCCCCTATCGGCCGACAAGCTATTGGAATCGGCGGAAACCGTCGGCAAAACGATCGTCGTCGTTGCCGAAACACCCGGGGCACCGCAAAACCTGATGCGGCAGCTCATCGATCAACTCCGCCAGAAGCAACCGAGCGTTGCTGTACTACTCGCTGCCAGCGAAGGCGACGACAAAGTGACGCTGATCGCCGGAATTTCCAAAGACTTGGAAGCAGCGGGGGCAAGCGCGGGAAAATGGATCGGCCCGGTAGCCAAGGCGATTGGCGGCGGCGGGGGTGGCCGAGCCGATATGGCCCAGGCGGGTGGTAAGCAACCTGAGAAACTACCCGAAGCGCTCGAAATCGCCCGCCGGACCATCGCCAAGATGCTCGGCTAACGAAGCGACCACCAACTGCCGCCAGCGGGTGGACCGTTCGTGAGGCCGGTAAGGAAATTCTCCGTCCACGATCCGAAAAACGGGGTACCGACACCCTGGTTGGAGAGAGCGGTATTTGCCGCTCGGCGAGAGATCGGCCCGCGTAGCACAGCAGGTCGAGTCGGTGGGCCTCATGCCACTGCCCGGCCCCAACACGTTGACACATTGGCACGTTGGCGACCGAGCGTCGGAGCGTTGGCGACCGAACGTCGACGCTAGTTCAAAGCCAGCCACGCCAAGGTGTCGAGACGATCCCACACAAAAATCTCAGTGTGTCGCTTGAGGACGCGGATTCTTGGATCCCTCGTGGGGGCCATCCACGCTGCGAACGCCAGGCCCTGCTTTTGCTCAGCGAGCCGTACCGCCGTCGTGTTTACCATCGCGCCAGCTCTGGCTGGGCACCCGCATTCGCCGAATCGATACGCAACTTGGCGCTACTCATGCTAGCAAATCGAAAACTAGAGAATTGCGCTTGCTTAGACAGCATAGCGCGCCATAAGATACACTAACTGGCGGAGTGGGTGTGCATCTATCGAACAGACGAGATTCTTTAGCTCCGCAAGTCAACGACACCCGGTTCGTGTGAATCGGTAGTCCAGTATTAGAGGGATGGAGTGCTTGTGACCTCTAGCTGGCGTCGTGGCTTTTCTACTCGTAAGACGGAGCGCCTCGAAATGGATAGCACAGCAAGCGGAATACGTATCGAAGTCAGTCGCGGACCCAACTGGTTGTTCCTGCGGCTAGACCCTTGCGAACTGGCAGCGGCCGATTCGCTGGCCGACGAGGTCGAGGCCATTGTCACCAAACACTTCGTGTACCGCGTGGTGCTGGAGTTCGGCCCCGACTTCAAGTCGCTCTCCACCGAGGTCATCAAACAGTTGGACGACCTCCGCCAGCGGCTCGAAACGCACGACGGCGCGTTGCGCGTGTGCGGACTTGACTGCACGTGCGCCCAGCGACTGGAGTCGCATTGTAACGAATCGAAGCTGCGGGCACGGTTAACGAGTCACTCGACGGTTGCCGCGGCCGTGTTTGGCGACAACTGTGCGGACTCGAAATTGCCGGGTGGGCAACCTGCGGGAAGCGCCCGCGAGGAAATCACGCAAGATATTGCTTACGAAGCGCTGCGAGTGCATTGAGCACGGGCTTCGGCCGATCGGCTTCGTCGAACAGCCCGGCACCAGGGAACTCCGCGCTTTTGTCGGAGAGTTCGTTCCATACGATCACTTGGACGCAGTTTTTTGCTAAGAGCGGCGGAACGTAGCGCTCCACCCATTGGGCTCGTGCGCTGCCGTCGTCGCCGTTTGTCTCACGATCCTTGGTGGTTCTCGTATCGACGGTAATCATCAAGAACAGCGGCAACTCGAACAGCCCCCACTGGTCGACCAGCCGACTGAAGGCCAAGGGCGTGCGGGGAGCGGTGGCGAATGGCTGGCTCCCAATGTTCAGTTCGAGCCCGAGCCCCGAGAGGCCCAGGTCGGCACGCACCAAGGCATCGGCAAAGTGCATGGGTGCCAGATCGATTTGTTGCGTCGCCATGTACTCGGCCCACGGCTGATCGAAGCTCACCACGATGGGAGTCCGCTGGTCGATTTCGCGGATGGCATGGATTGCTGAGGCCACGATTTGCAAACGGTCTTCGTCGTTGAGCGACAGCACTCGGGGCCGATTCATCCGCGCCGCAACGTGCCACAAATGCACTTTGCCCCGATAGCGCTTAACGGCATGGCGCACGTGGTCGAGCATGAAGGACGAGAGCGTCTCGAAGTCACCTTCCCAGAGGTAAGTCCAATCGGGCACGCGGCGCTCGTCGAACTCGAGCAGCGGCCCGCCAACGACTTTCAAACTGTTCTTCTGCGCCCACCGCAGTTCGCTGTCGATACTATCCCAATCGCGGCGTCCCTCGCTGGCCTCGACATCGCGCCACGACATGGGCAAACTAACCAGGTTGAACGTCTCGACAATCGAGACCCGCAAATCTTCCTGAGGTAGCGTTCCGCTCAGGTCGACCCCCAACAACGTGTGGAGCTGCGTCGACCGAGTTCGCAAGCCGAGCGCTTGCTCGGCATAGATGCACGCCAGATGCTCGCCAGCTATCACCGCTTGCTCGATGGCGGTGGCGGCATGGTTCGCAGCAGTAGCCGGCTCGTGCTGACGCGCGGCCGCGCGAGAGAATTCTCGCGTGGCGGTGAGCACTTCTTGCTCCAATTCGGGGGGAACCTCCAGGCCAAGCTGGCGCCAGGTTTCGAGCTGATTCCGGAGGCGGTACACCAATCCGCGCGCGAGTTCGACGTCCAGGAAATACGGCTGCTCCCGCTCCATCAGTGTGGCGGTCGACAACAACAGTTCGCCTCTTCCTGGCACGTGCCACGGCACGCACACGGCCCCGGATTCGTCTTCGGCCCGCTGGACCACCAGTTGCTTATCGGAGATAAAGACGCTGCTGAACCATGGCAGCTCTTCGAAGCCGATCATGTGGACGCGCGTCGGGTCGAGACCTTCCAGGCGGCCAGCATCGTGCACAAACAGTCGCATCATTCCCATGGGGGAGCGGACCTTTGGGGCTAGGAATAACGCAGCCGGCGGCGGTAAGCTTGCACGAAGTGGGTGGCAACAAACGCGGCCCCTGCGGCGCGAGCACGGGTGCCCGCCGACAGTGCCTCACCGATCAGCTTCACCGATTACGTCCACTATCGTCCGTTCAGTCTAGTTGACATCCCGCATCGAGGGCAAGCACTGCGCCGCGAAGCGGGCGGGCAGTATACTCTCCAGCAAACTACCGCTCCAACAGCGAACCGGAGTTTCACCATGTCGATTGCCCCCCTTACCGAAACTCATCTCGCCGACCTGCCGGTGCAGCGTGGCAAGGTTCGCGACGTGTACGATTTGGGCGACTCCCTCCTATTGGTCGCCACCGACCGGATTAGCGCCTTCGACTGGGTGCTGCCAACCGGGATTCCCGACAAAGGTCGCGTGCTGAACGGCGTGAGCCAATTCTGGTTCGACTACTTAGCGACGCCACACCACCTGATCACCGCCGATGTCGACCAAATGCAACTACCGGCCAACATCGACCGCGAGCCGCTCCGCGGGCGATCGATGCTCACCAGGAAGGCCCAAGTGGTACCGATGGAGTGCGTGGTCCGCGGCTACTTGGCCGGCTCGGGCTGGAAGGAGTACCAGCAGTCGGGCACGGTTTGCGGCGTCCAGCTGCCCGCGGGCCTCGTGGAAAGCGATCGGTTACCCGAACCAATCTTCACGCCGGCGACCAAGGCCGAAATGGGCGCGCACGACGAGAACATCAGCTTCGCGCGGATGGCGAGCGATATCGGCACCAATCTGGCCGAACAGCTGCGCACCCGCAGCATCGAGTTGTTCGAGCGCGGCGCCCGCCACGCGGCCAGTTGTGGCCTGGTGCTGGCCGATACCAAATTTGAGTTCGGGCACGTGGATGGCGAGCTGATTCTCATTGACGAAGTGCTAACTCCCGACAGCTCCCGCTACTGGCCGGCCGACCAATATCAGCCCGGCGGCCCGCAACCTTCGTTTGACAAGCAATTTGTTCGCGACTGGCTTCTTGCGAGCGACTGGGATCGCGACAGCACGCCACCAGAGCTTCCCCAAGAGATTGTCTCCAAGACACGCGACAAGTACATCGAAGCCTTCGAGCGACTTACCGGTGCGGAGTTTGCTTGGAAGTAATTCTTCGTGTTTGCGTTGTGTGGGATTCCGACGACACGTAGGTTGTCGGTTACCTCTGCACTGCATGACAGGCGTTCAGCTAAGTGTCCCTAGCCAACGACGTACGTGTCGTCGGGGAAACTTTCCGATTATACTATCAGTTTACCCGTCCCCGATCCCCTTACCCCCGACCCCTCGCTCAACATGCTACGTTACTGGACTGCTGGTGAATCGCATGGGCAAACGCTCATTGCATTGGTCGATGGCTTTCCCGCTGGAGTCGCCGTCGACCCCGCGCCGATCAACGTCGAGCTCAAGCGGCGCCAGGGAGGCTATGGGCGTGGTGGGCGGCAGCGGATTGAGACCGACGAGGTAAACATCCGCACTGGCATCTGGCGGGGCGTGACGCTCGGCAGCCCGCTGGCGCTCGAAGTGCCCAACCGCGACTACAAGCTCGAACGCCTGGACGACCTACCCCGCCCGCGGCCCGGTCACGCCGACCTCACCGGCTCGATGAAGTACCTCGGCTCGATTCGCGGCGTACTCGAACGGTCCACGCCCGAGAGACGGCGGTTCGAGTTGCCGCCGGCGCACTGGCCAAGCAGCTGCTCGCGCCGTTTGGCATTACGGCGCTCGGCTACGTGGTGGAGCTGGGGGGCGAACGAATCGAACCGATCGAGGGCGATTACCTCGCGCTGCGTCAAGCGCGCGACAAGAGCGAAATCTACTCGCTCAACCCCGACCGCGACGCGGACATCAAGCAAATGATCGACGCCGCCCGTAAGGCGGGCGATACCCTGGGGGGCATCATGGAGGTACGGGTGGACGGGTTGCCGTTTGGTTTGGGCACCCACGCGCAGTGGGATCGCAAGTTGGATGGCCGGCTCGCGCAGGCGGTAATGGCGGTGCAGGCCATTAAAGGTGTTGAGATTGGCATGGGCTTCGAAGCCGCCCGCCGGCCCGGCTCCGCGGTGCACGATCCCATTCACTACGACGAATCGCAAAAGGATCGGCCCCACATGGGTTACGTCCGCCCCAGTAACAACGCCGGCGGGCTCGAAGGGGGTATGACCAACGGCATGCCGCTGGTGATCCGCGCCGCCAAGAAACCGATCAGTACGCTCGCCAAACCGCTGGCATCGGTGAATCTGGACACCAAGAAACCGGATGCTGCGAGCTACGAACGGAGCGACGTGTGCGCGGTGCCGGCTGCTAGCGTGATTGTCGAAAACGTGGTTGCATTCGAGATTGCCGCCGCACTGGTCGATAAATTCGGAGGAGACAGCTTGCAGGAGATGCAAGCCCGCTACGAACTCTTCCAACAAATGGCAAGGAAGAGGTGACGGAAACGATGCTAGATGCGAGAGGCTAGTCTCGGATCACTAGCATCCAGCATCGAACCTCTAGCCACTTTCTTCCTTCATGCATCAATCGACTCAGCGCCGAATCTGCCGCTTGGTGTTCCTCATTGGGTGCATTCTGCCAACGCTAGCAGTGATGGCGTGGGCCACCGTCGAGCGATTGCCGAGCACCGCCGCGGCGCGGCTCACCGCAGTCGAGCATTTGCTCGGCATGCATGTCGCAGCCGAAACAATACAAACGCCGAAGCCCGGCGTGTTTCGCGCCTCCGAAGTCACGTTGACCAACGTCGAGACCGGTGCCGAGGTGTTGTTGGCCAGGCTGGCGACGATTCGGCCGCAAACCACCGCGACCTTCGTCGAACTAAGCGGGGTGCAAGTTGCCGCCGGCGAACTACCGCTGCTGGCCGCCACCGTTCAACGAGCGCTCGCCGTCGACTGGCCGGGCGACGTGCGGATTCAGGTCGCCAACGCTGCGTGGCTGGGCGAATCACCTGCCGCTGGCGCAGCGCTGCTCGCCAGCGGACCGCTGACCCTCACGCTCCGTACGAATCAACATCAAGGCGAAGTATTAGGGCGAGAACTGGCCGTTCGGCTGGGTGACGCCACCAGCGGCCCGCGATTCACCGCGGTGCGCAATCGCCAGTTGGTGCCAACTGCCACGCGGATTAGCATCCATACGGCGGGTCAATTGGTACCGGCTGGTTGGATCGCTCAGCTCGGCGGAATGGTGGCTGCTGGAAAGCAGGCGTCGTTCGCCGGCGAGGCCACCATCACGCACACCGCAGGCGATACCAGCGGCGAATTATCTGGCACGCTCTCGGATGTAACGCTCGCCGTCGCGACCCAACTACCCATCGACACCAGGGCTCGTATCGAAAACCTACAAGCGCAATGGAGTTCGGGTCGGCTGATCCGCGCACAGGGCATCGTGCCGCGCCGGGCCTGGATCGATGGCCGGCAGTTTAGCGAGAATGTTGCAGCCGTTGCTCTACGAACCTCAGCACCCCCAGCCTGGTGCTCAGGTAGGCGAAGCCGAATCGCTTGAATTCGCCCAGCTTGCGGTGACGTTTGTGTGCGACCATAAGTCACTCTCGTTCTGGGGAGCGTGCCCCTCGGCCGACCCCCAAGCCGCGCCATGCGTGCTGGATGCCGACGAGCAGGCGCTATTCGGACCGCCACACTACTGCGCATCGCTTACGGGGGTAGCTACGGTACTCGACCGCTGTGGCACCGAGCATTCTGCCGAGGTGGTCGCCCGATTGCCGCGTGCGATGCAGCGGTAGCGGGCCCAACGGACGCACAGCAGCTCGCCCGCTTACTTTTTGGTCAACAAAATCGCCGCGGCTGGGCTGGTTCGCTGGTCGCTTGCGCGGCCCCAGGCGGCGGTGCTGCTCGCGATCGATCTGCCGGTGGAGAAAATCGGTCGGCAAGCCATGGCGTCGCTTGACGGCCATCAGTATTTGCTTTGCCTGCTCCAATTCGCCCGCTTCGTAATGCGCGAGCGCCTCGTCGTATCGCTCCATCGCATCAAGCCGATGCTCGCCGCAGACCAACGGGCACAGCGCGAACAAATCGACCGATTGCTCCATGCCCGGCAACTTGGCATGGCAAACCCGGAAGCTGGTAAACTCCCCTGCTAGAGAGCTGGCAACTGCCCGCGATACGACGATGGGGATCCCCAACTGCTTAGTCGCTTGTTCGAGCCGGCTTGCCAGATTCACGGTCGATCCGCGCGGCCCGTACTTGAGTCGCTGGGTGCTGCCGATATTGCCCACCTGTGCGTTGCCCGTGTGGATGCCGATCCCCAGTTCGAGCGGCGCGGCGAGAACCGCCTGCCATCGCGCGGAGACCGTCGGCATCTTGTCGCGCATCTCCACCGCCGCTTGGCACGCGCGTACCACATGGCGTGCCTGATCAAGGGGGGCATTCCACATTGCGGCTAATCCGTCGCCACAATAGTCGATGAGTGTGCCGCCCCAATCCATCACGGCCGCGGTGAGTGCGTCCATCACTTCGTTTAGCAGCGTGTAGGTATCGGCTGTCGACAACTGCTCACACAGCGCGGCAAAGCCGCGAAGATCGGCAAACAGTACCGTTACTTCTCGCTGGCTGCCGGCTAGCGCCGCGGCATCGAGCGCCACGCGTTCGGCCACGCCTGGCGCGAACGCCTGCTGGTAGACGACCCGCTGCCGCGCGGCATCCGCCTCATCGGCCATTCGCCGCATCCCGCAGCTCACGGATTCGGCAAGCAGTTCTACTAGTTGCGCTTCGAGGTAGCGCACGCCACGGCGGCCGTTGTTATCGTGGGTGGCTCGGTAACCGTACACCACACCAATTACGTTCTGCCCGCCATCCAGCAGCGGCGCCACCACGACCGAAGGCCCGTCGTCATGCTGGGTGTGAAACAGTGTTTGCCGCTGGCGCGCTGCTTGCTCGACCAGTTCGGCGCGAAACCCCACTCCCAGTTCGGGCCGCGGCAGGTGGCTCGCGACGATCTGCCAGCCCTGATCGCCAGGGTGGAGAATCATGCCGCCGTCGAGGCCCACGGGGTCGACCACGAACCGCGCCGCATCGCAAAAGAACTCCGCCCGATGGGCCGACCAACGATGCAGCGTGGCGAGCGCCTCGAACCAGCGGCCCAACGTCGCGGGTGCCGGTCCGCCTTGGTGCGCGTCCCGGACGTTGGCATACGCTTGGGCATTGAGCGGCTCTAGCGAGCGGGCAACATTGGCGTCGTCGTTGCGGCAGCGGATCTCCACGTGCGCGGAGCCCATCACCAGATGCACGGCATCCGTTACCTGCAGCAAGGTGCCCTTGGATATCGCTTCGCCGGTCGCGGCGCAAGCCGCCTGGGCGAAGTCGACGCGCACGTTGTAGCCGCTGGCCGTGGGGATGCACTGCAGACTTTCGCCCATGTCCGATGAGTCGGGCGGCACATCCGACGGTTCGATCACGTGCCACGCGCCCGCTGCGTCGACTGCCACCGCTACGAGTCCCTGATGGCTCGTTTGGTGGTGTTGATACGAATGGAAACAGGTGATATCCAGCATGGCGAGCAGCAACGGGGTGGAGGCAAGGTTCGTACAAACCTACCTCAGCGAGCGGCCTCGCTTCGCCCCCAGTCGAGCGGGAGGGCGTCCGCCGGCGACTTAAAACCGGCACAATCGTGCTAGCACCACCGCGTCGATTGTTATGGACAATCCCGCACGATTGCGGAATAATCCCCCAGCGGTGCCGCTGCGCACTGCTGGCTCTGAGGCGTCAGACAAGGAAGGACTGGCCGATCGACCCGCTGCTATTTTACACCGGAGTTGCGCTCTGCCTGCTGGCCACAAGCCGGGTGGTGCTCCTTGCGCTCGGAGGCTGGGTGCGGCTACGCGAAAGGCAGCGGCAGCACACCGCGGACAGGCAAGGTTTTGTCGACACCGTGCTTGCCACCGCTCGGGCAGCGCCGCGCCGACCGGCACGACTACCTCGGCTGGCAGGGAACTCGCAAGTTGCGTGTCTCGGCCGTGGTGGAGGAAGCCCAGGACGTTAAATCGATCTACCTTACCGACCCCGCCGGTGGTGCGCTGCCAAGCTTCGAGCCAGGACAGTATCTCACCTGTCACTTCGAGACCGCCCCGGGGGAACGGCCACTGGTGCGATGCTACTCACTCTCGGATCGCCCTCGGGAAGAGTACTATCGCCTCACCGTCAAACGTTGTGGTCCCTCAGCCACCGCACCGCAGCACCCTGCTGGCCGCGGTAGCAGTCGTATGCATGCGCTCAACGTGGGCGATACGTTGCCGGTGAGTGCACCACGCGGTCGATTCTTTCTCGATCCACGCCGCCGCGGTCCGCTGGTGCTGATCGCCGGCGGCATTGGTGTCACTCCATTGGTCAGCCTGCTGGCGGCGCTCGCCGAGGCGGGCGACCAACGCGAGGTCTATTTCTTTTGCGGTGCACGCAATAGCCATGAGCAACCGCTCCGCGAGCAAATCGACGACATTGTCGACGCCAACACGAACATCCACCGGTTCATCGCGTATTCGCAGCCGCTGGCTGGCGACCAACAGCCTCGGGACTACCAGCATGCTGGTCGCATAACGGCCGATTACGTCCGCAGCGTCGTGCCGCCGGGTGCGTACGACTACTACCTGTGCGGACCTGGCCAGATGATGGAGAACCTGGTGGCGGGACTGCTGGAGTCCGGCGTTGCGGAAGATTGCATCTCTTACGAAGCGTTCGGCCCCGCAAGCATTCGCCGCGCCGCCAAGCCGCCAGCCGCTGCCGCCGCGAAGCGGGTGGGCCCTTCCCCCACGGTGCGATTGGCTCACAGCGCGCAGCAAGCCGATTGGGACGACACCTGCGAGTCGCTGCTGGAATTGATTGAAGAGCTGGGCGTTGCAATCGATTCAGGATGCCGAGCAGGCAACTGTGGCATGTGCGCCGGCGGGTGCTCGAAGGAAACGTGGCGACCGTCAAGCAACCCGGTGCCAAAGCACCGGATGGATACTGCCTGGCATGCATCAGTGTGCCCACCTCACCGCTGGTTTTGGAACTGTAGTTACTGGCATCCGTTGTTATGAAACTTAGACGCATCAATTACCAACTTCCGCTGGCAGCCGCCCTCCTCGCCGCAGCAACGGGCACCAGCTGGCTCATTGCCGCTGGTACCGCCGAGCCCCCCGTGTATACGCCACGACAATGCGATCCCGCATCGGTCGTGGGACACGACACTTGTACCAAGTGCCACGAGGCGGAACTCAAACAGTGGATGCAAACCCCTCACTATCGGACGTTCGACGTGCTGCATCGTTCACCCGAAGCAAAGGAAATTGCCGAGAGAATGGGTTTGCGATCCATCAAGCGTAACGATACGTGCGTGACGTGCCACTACACCCGGCAACAACAAGGCACCCGCCTCCGCGTGGTAGCTGGCGTGAGCTGCGAGTCGTGCCACGGAGGAGCCCAGCGGTGGCTCGATCTGCATGCCGACTACGGCGGTCCTCAAGTGACCCGCGAAATGGAAACTCCCGCGCATCGCCAACAGCGGCGGGACGCAAGCATCGCTGCGGGCATGAATAATCCAGCCAACTTGTACTTGATGGCGCGACAGTGCCTGAGCTGCCACACCGTGCCCGACGAGCGGCTAGTGAACGTTGGCGGCCACCAAGCGGGCACCGACGAGTTCGAGCTAGTTGCCTGGTCGCAAGGCACCGTGCGCCACAACTTCGTGCGTTCCGGCGGCATGGCCAACGCCCCAAGCGATGCCGGCCGCTTACGCGTGATGTACGTGGTGGGCATCATGGCCGACCTCGAAGCCAGCTTGCGAGCCGCTGCCAAAGCAACCGAACTGGCTAAGTTCGGCCAGGCAAGCGCCGCACGTGCGGCCCGCGCCAAGCAGCGACTTTGGGAGGTTCAGCGGCGGATCGATCACCCGCGGGTGGCCAATGCGCTGGCCGCCGTCGCCTCGCTCGAACTGACGTTGGGCAACGAATCGGCCATTCTCACCGCAGCCGACCAGGTAGGCGCCGAAGCCTACGCGTTTGCCGATGTTGATGGCAATACGCTGATCACCATCGACGAACTATTGCCCACGCCGCGCGACTACAAAAAGTGAACACCCGAGGCTCGCCTTCGATGAACCTATTGCCACTAGCGAGCCGTCCACCCACCCAACGTTCTTTGCATGTCCACTGCTGAAGCTACCTTTGCCCGACCCCAGCGCTGGGATGTTCCCTTCGGTGAGGCAATGAACGATCGCGACGTCCAGCGATTGCTCGGCGTCGAACCGTTCTGTCGCATCGATATCACGCGGTTTCCGGCCACGCTCCCGCTCCATGGCATCCTACGAAACGATGCGCGCCTAGTGGAGTTCGAACCGGGTGATCTGGTTATCCGCGAAGGAGATTACGGCAATAGTGCCTTCATGCTGCTGCACGGCACCGTCCGCGTAGCGCTCCAGAGCCTTGCGCCCGAGGCAATAGGGCATCCGCCACAGCCGCGGAAGAGCTGGCTGGGGGCGATCGCTCAGGTCTTCAAATCGCACCAATTGCCCGAAGTTCGCGGTAACCTCCGCGCCGCCAACGTCGAAGGTCCAATCGGTTTGCGGGGCGAAGGCCAGCGGACCCACGTGTTCCTGCAAGACGTGCCGCGAGTGCTCGACGAAACGCGAACGGCCAAGCTCACCGCTGGCGAATTCTTCGGCGAGTTGGCGGCCCTCTCGCGGTCGCCTCGCACGGCGAGCATCTTCGCCGAAACCAAGGCGGTGGTGCTGGAGATTCGATGGCAAGGACTCCGCGACATCATGCGCTGTGCGCGAGCGCTCAAGCAACACATCGACGAGTTGTACCGCGCCAACAGTTTGCGGGTGCACCTCCGCGAAACACCGCTGCTGGCCGACTTGCCCGCGGCAAAGCTCGACGAGGTGGCCGCCGCCACACAGTTTGCCTCGTACGGCAGCTTCGACTGGCATACCGATTTTGCCAACGCCGATTCGCTCTCGCCGTTGGAACGCCTCGCCCGCGAGCCAATGATCGCCGAAGAAGGGGCACCGCTCGCGAGCGTTATGCTGGTCCGATCGGGGTTCGTGCGGCTCAGCGAGCGATATGGCGCGGGGCATCGGACATTGGCGTACCTGGGCAAAGGTCAGGCGGTGGGGTTTGCGGAACTGCTCGGCGCCAACGACAACCAAGCGGTAACACACCCCTACTCGCTTCGCGCCGTGGGCCACGTCGACCTGCTGGAGATTCCCGTCGACGTCGTTCGACAGACGGTGTTGCCCGAGCTGTCGCCGGGGCAAAAGCAAAAGTTGCTTGCCGCGACGCGTCGCGGCCGCCCGCCGCAGCACGTCGACCAACTCGTGGCACCTGCCGCTTCCACACCGGCGTCGTTGGTAGACTTCCTCGTGGATGAGCGCTTGATCAATGGCACGCAGACCATGGTTATCGACCTCGACCGCTGTACGCGGTGCGACGACTGCGTCCGCGCGTGTGCCACAACGCACGATGGCAATCCGCGATTCGTCCGGCAGGGGCCCGAGTTCGGCCGATATCAGTTCGCCAGTGCCTGCATGCACTGCACCGACCCGGTCTGCATGATTGGCTGCCCCACGGGCGCGATCCACCGCGACACCGAAACGGGTGTGGTGCGAATCAACGACCAAACCTGCGTGGGTTGCGCCACGTGTGCCAACAGCTGCCCTTATAACAATATCCGGATGGTGGAGATCCGCGACCAGTTCGGCACTCCCGCTATCGACCTTGAGAGAGGCCTGCCGATTCTCAAGGCAACCAAATGCGACTTGTGTGCCGACGCCCTCGGCGGCCCCGCGTGCGTCCGCGCGTGTGCCCACGACGCGCTTGGACGACTCGATCTGGCCAACTTGAACGCGGCCGCGGCGTGGATGGACAGGTAACAAGAGGCTGGTGGCCAGAGGTTGTCGTGCATGGTGTACGATCGATGAGATCTTTAGGAAGCGAAACGATTATCGCTATGAAACCCCTTACTCGCCGCCGCTATCGGTCGTTGGCGCTTGCCATCGGGGCCATTGCGGCGATTGCCTACTGGCTGCGGTGGGTCGACCTGGAGCTGGGCCGGCGAGCATTTGCCTCGGGCTATCTGCTGTATGGCCTCGTGGTGTTTCTCGCGCTATTCAATCTCCGCAAGAAGCTCCCCACCTTGCCGCTCGGCAGTGCATCGGCATGGCTGCAATTGCATATCTATGCTGGCCTGGTTGCCGGCGGCGTGTTTGCCCTGCACCTGGCCTGGCGACTACCAAACGGGTGGTTCGAAGGGACTCTGGCCATGGCCTTCATGATGACGTTCGTCAGCGGCGTCGTGGGGCTGGTGGTCACGCGACGTACGCCGCACTTGCTCAATCGGGTAAGTAACCAGGTGGTCTACGAGCAAATCCCCCAATTGCGCCGCGCGCTGGCGCAGAAGTCGCGGGCGATGGTCGTGGAATCGGTCGCGGCATCAGGCGCCACCACGCTGGCCGACTTCTATACCGAACGACTCTTCGACTTCTTTGCCCGCCCGCGTCCTTTCGGCTACTTCTTTCGCCCGGCGAGCACGCGGCGCAAGCAACTACTTGGCGAGCTGCAGGGGCTCGAGCGCTACCTGTCGCCACCCGAACGGACCGCCTGCGAGCAACTGTACGCCATGGTTCGCAAGAAGGACGACATCGACTTTCAGCAAGTCCGCGAGCGGCTGCTGAAGGTGTGGCTCTTTGGACATATTGGATTGACCTACGTGCTCGTTGTGCTGGCAACCCTCCACGGCGTCATCGCCCTGGCCTACCGAGGGGACGCCGGATGAGAGATCCGCTGGAACGACCCGATGCAAGCGGCTACCACCGTCCGCATCAGCCATGGATTTGCGGCCAGGCCGCGATGGGGCACCCCTGCGCGTTCGGGCCCGGACCGAGTGGCGTGTGCCCGGCGCTCGCCGAATGCCAACCGGTGGAAATCGCCGGCGGGTGGCAGTGCGACCGACCAGCGGTGCGCGGCGGCCCTTGCGACGATGGCCCGAAGCCGGACGGCAAGTGCTGTCGCACGCAAAGTTGCCGACCCGTCCGCAACTTGCGATCGCTACGTGGGGCTATCGTGCGGTCGCTTGCCGTGTTTGCTGTGGGCGTATCGCTCATGATGCTTGGCGGCAGTTGGCGCAACCAGTGGTTCGCGCCGGGGCCACTCACAACGCACCATGCCCAAGTGCTCCACGGCGCGGCTTGGCAGGAGCGATGCACCAACTGCCATGCCGCCGCCGAGCAACCGGTGGGTGCCTGGCTCACGGCACTTGTTGGCACGCAACTCGGGCCCACGCAGTCGACCAAGTGCCTGGCGTGCCACGATCAATCGATCGACCCCCAGCTGGCGCTGGTCGCCCACAACGTGCCTGCCGAGTTCTTGGGTGCGGAATTCGGTACGGTGCCAGCTCCCGATTCGCCCCGCGCCGCTCGCCCACTAAGCGCCGCGGCTGGAGCCCGTCCTAGCCAAGACCTTGCCTGTGCGGTATGCCATCAGGAGCACCACGGCGCGGCGCACGCGATCGCTGCAATGGACAACGCGCGATGCCAGTCGTGCCACACGCATCAGTACGATAGCTTTGCGAAGGATCACCCCGAGTTCGGCACGTGGCCCTACCAACGGCGGACCCGCATTGCGTTCAGCCACGCGACCCATAGCGGCAAACACTTTGCCGAGAAACACCGCGACTTCGCCTGCCAGCAGTGCCACGTGGAAGACGACACTCGCGGCGTGCAGCTTACGCTCGGCTACGACGTCGCTTGCGCCGAGTGCCACGATGCCGACATTGCTACCGGCACGGCCGGCGGCGTGCCCCTATTGGCCATGCCAACCCTCGATGTCGAAGCGCTGCGCGACGCCGGGCATCCACTCGACCGCTGGCCTCCACGGGCGACGGGCGACTTCGATGGCCGGCCCCCCGCCATGATGAAACTGCTGCTTGCCCAAGATAACGAAGCCCGCGCCGCGATGGGCGTACTCGGCCCCGACTTCGACTTCTTCGACATCGATCCCGACGATGCCACGCACCTGCGCGCGACGGCCCAGTTGGCGGCCGCCACCGAGCGACTGCTCGATTCGCTGGCGGCGGGCAAGACGGGCGATGCCTTGGTCCGCGGTCTGCCACTCGGCCTGGTCGACTTGGCCCGCGAAGCGTGGACCAACGAGTCCGGCAACCGCGGCGTGCCGCCGCAGGATGGCACCTGGAGAGTCGATGCCACCAGCCTGTCGCTCCGCTACCAACCCACGGGCCACGCCGATCCCGTGCTTCAAGCGTGGTACGAAGCCGCCGTCGCCGAGCCGGACGCCAACTTGCGGGCCGCGCTCGTGGCCGACTTTAGCGGCCCAGCCGCGCCTGGCCGCTGCACCTCGTGCCACAGCATCGAGAGCACCAGGACCGAAAGCAGCGGGAGCGATGTCGACACGAGTCCGCCCGGCAACGCACCCGGGCAACTCCGCATCAACTGGCACACTTACGACCGTCGCCAGGAGCCGCGCGGCTTCACCCGATTCTCGCACACGCCGCACTTGCTGCCAGTCGAACT
This sequence comes from Lacipirellulaceae bacterium, assembly GCA_963753855.1. Taxonomy (GTDB): domain Bacteria; phylum Planctomycetota; class Planctomycetia; order Pirellulales; family Lacipirellulaceae; genus Aeoliella. Next base: position 768,548 of record CAVWDV010000002.1, read on the forward strand.
TCGTGACTGCACCGCCTGCCACGCGGTCAACCATGCCGCCAATACGGCAAGCAACTACAACAGCTACACGCCCGAGGCGTTCGCGAGCGACTTCCATCCCACGCCGAAAGCTACTTGCGCGGCGTGCCACAACCGGACGGCGGTAGGCGAGAACTGCACACAGTGCCACAACTACCACATCGAAAGCTGGCAGCGGGCCCGCTAGCTACCAGTTGCCGACCCCTGTGCTTCCGCAAGCGGCATCCATTCGGTTTTTGGGCCAGACCGCCTCAACGCTTCGTGCCCCGCACGATCTCGCCTCCTGGCAGACTTTTCGGATTGTATCGGATGAACGGCTGACTCCGGTTTTCGCGGTTTTTCTCGTCAGCTACGACGATAACCATTGCAACGGTTATCCGTGAACCGCGGCTGGCGAAACCGCTGCCGATCGCGAAGTATCCACAGGTAGCGTCGTGGCGAGATCCCCGTGGGGGGGGGTGCCCTCGCCAACGCAATGACTCAAATCTTCTTTGAAGGGGGAAAACTCATGTGGCGATATTCAATTGCATCCGTGGTGCTAGCATTGGCGGCTGCATCGTCGATCGATGCTCAAGGCATCGCGATGATTTCCGATGACGAGCTGACGCTTGCAGCATGCCACGACGTGGGCTGCGTCGGGGGATGCAACGGCAACGGTTGCGAACTGGGCAATTGCGGCGGCGGCGAGTACTACGGCGACTCCGGCTGTGGCGACTCCAGTTATGGGGAAGGTTGCTACGATGGCGGATGCTATGGCGATGGAGGTTGCTATGGCGATGGAGGCGGCTGCGATTTGGGGTGCGGCAATGGTGCCGACTACGGCGAGTTCTTCTTCAACTTTGATGCGACGTTCCTCAAATTCCATCAGTCGGGCGGCGTCAAATCTGTAAATGCATCGGAAATCGTCAGCAGCACCGATGGGGCCGAATTCCAATTCAACTTCGCCCCCCGCTTTTCCGCGGGATACCGTGGCCCCGCCAACCTCGGCATTCGTGCCACCTACTGGTCGTTCGACGATACGGCGACCACAGCCGATGGCAACGGATTCATGAGCATCGAAGCGCGCACGTTCGACCTCGAAGTGTTTAAGCGAATTCCGCTCGGTGGCAGTTCGACCATGGAGGTAGCCGCCGGACTCCGTGCTGCCGACTTCACCCAACGTGACGACTCCGACCTGGAGTACGAGATCGACGGAATCGGCCTCACCGTGGCCCTGGAACTTAGCCATCACTTCTGCCGCGAACAACGCTTGTATGCCCGCGCCCGCGGGTCCATCGTGCAAGGCGATAGCGAACTGCTCGACGCAGGTAGCCTGGACGACGGCGTTGGCGTTGGCATCGATAACACGACGGGGCAAATCGAACTCGGGGCCGGCTGGGAAGGTCGCACCCGCTTGGGATGTGGCACGCTGGTGTATGGTGCGGGGGTCGAACTGCAAGAATGGCTCGACGTGGTGATCACCGCCGACTCATCCACCGAAGCGTACCTGTCGGACGCCGGCTGGGGTGGATTCACCGTCCGCTGCGGTTACGAGTTCTAGTAACGCACGATGGAGCCGCTAAGCCAAGACAAATGGGCGAGACAATCCAAGGGGCGCGATCGACTGTTGTCGTGCGCGCCCCTTTTTTTCGCCACGGCAATACAATAGATGAAGCTGGCTGTTACCGCTTGGCCGGTAGTCCGACGATCGATAGCTGTTTGTCGTACTCGATCTGCATGGTGTACTTAAGCACAAACCGATCGACGCCCGTGGCGTTGCCCGGCACTTCCACATCCCACCGCAACAGGCCGTCTTCCATTTTCTGCTGCTGGTAGTCGCGATTCTCGCTCACCGGCAGATCGCTCCGGACCAGCGTGATCTTGATGTCCGCCTCGCCTGCGGTCGGCATCCGGTCGAGCAAGCGAACCTCAGCCGGTTGTTTGCCAAAGTTTTCGATCGAGAGCTCGTAAGTAAAGTCGACCACACGATTGCCACCCTGGATGCGTTCGGCTTTGTCGACCAGCTCGCGCCGCGTCCGCAGCGACGAGTCGATCCCTAAACCAACGCTAAACTGCTCGCCTACGCTAACCGTGGGCACCTCGCCCCGGCCGACGAACTCGTCGCCCAGGAACGTGGAGGCCGGACCGGCCAGCAGCACCTGGTCGCTCGAGTTCGTGGGTGCGCTTCTTCGAACACGCTGCTGGTAAGCACCGGCGTCGCCAGCCGGTAAAAGTCGGCCTGGAGCGGATGCGCCGAAATCTGAATCAGTTGGCGGTCGCTCCGGCTCGGCAGCGTCATGCGGCTCGCCAACTGATAGCTCACGCTTACGCCTTCGCCCTCGACCCGCTGTCGCTCATCGGGCTTCTTGATCTCAATGCGGGCCGTGTTGTAATCAAGGATCTGCATCTTCTGGGCAATCTCGTTGAGGAAACGATCGGCCGACTCACGATCGCGAGCGTATCCTTCCGACCCGGAAAACGGATTCGCCGTCCCGTTATTCAAGCGGGCACCTCGAAACTCGCCGCCGCCGAAACCGCCACCCCCGGCACCACCCATCGCTTGCCGTGCGGATTGCTGCTGTGGCGCGTTGGCGGGTGCACCAAACAAGTCGTTGCCGTCGGCAAAACTTGGCGACGAAAAGTCGGACGCCCGCCCCCGGGTGTCGGCCACCTGGCGGCGCTGTTCTTCGAGCTGCTGCTTCGCCTGCTTGTAGTTCTTGCTGCCCGCCTCGCCTTGGGCCACAAATTCGGGAGTATCGCGCCCGAGTTTCACGACCAGCGGATCGAGCGACGGCGCCTGGGCCACAAGCGACGGTGTAGCAGTCGATAGCGTCATATCAACGTCGGTCCAGTCCTCGCCGCTCATCTGCTGAATCGAGGCGTTGTACTCCACCAGCACCTGGTCGCGGTCCGCACTGGCTCGCAAGTTGTACGAGGGCGACCACGTAGCATTCGAAACGAGGTAACTCAGCCGCAAGCCGGGCTGCGCCGCTTCGCCCACGTTCACAAACACCACGGCCTCGCGAAGCGTCTGCGCCGAACCGGCCGCCACGTTGTTCCGCTTGCGCTGCAGCGTTTGCAACTGCCGCTCCAGCTCGCGCTTTTGGCGGGCGAGTTCCAGTTCGCTGCTGGCGATCGTCGCGCGCTGGTCGAAATTGAAGTTGGTGAGCTCCTTAAGTGTCTCGGCGTTGAGCACGCCACTCTTGAGCTCTTGATTGGCGGCGACGGTCGTAAACTGCTCGAGCTTCGCTAGGTACTGCTGCCGCTCGCCCATGAGCTGCTGTTGGCGGACGTTGGCCGCCAGTTGGTCGTTGACTTTCTGCATTTGGGTGTCCAACTCGCGAACTTCCTCCCGCACGTCGAGTTCCATCGGCCGCACGCGGTAGCGGACCGAGCGAATCTCCACGTCCTGTTGGGGCTCGGCGTACAGGCTCGCGGCGATCACATTCGCCGGCAGGTTGGTGACCACCACCTCGGCAAGCCCCGACATCTGGGCCAGATCGACTGAGCGGGTCACGAGTGCTTGCCCCTGGTAAACCGTCACCGCCGAAACCTTGCCCGAGACGATGATGTCGTTTTCGTCGGTTTCATCAGCATTGCTGGCCAACCCAACAGAGGCGAAAACGAAAGCGAGCAATAGCGCTACTGGACGTGTCATGAAATTCTCCGAGAGCAAGAGGAAATAGTGGTGCGGCAGAGACACTCCGGGTTCGACGCGCAAACTCTGCCAAGAGTTCCCCGGCGGCACGCAGAATTATTGCCGCAGCCGCTCTGGGTTGCGAGCGTACCGCCCGGCGTCGGGCTGCGAATCAGTGCCGTGAGCCTGTCTAGCCGACTTCCACTGCCCTGGTGCCGGTGAACGATCGCAGTCTCCTTACTCGCGAACGGTAGAGCAACTCGCCAAGTCGCAAATCTTTCTTGGCATGGTTCTTTTCAGCCCGATGGCGTTGGCGGCGGTGCCAGATTGCCGATCTTGCATCGCCATAATCAGTATACCCGCCCTGCCCCACTAGGTGCCGAGCTTTCTGCGCGTACTCCGGGTGCAGTCATTTCTATTGGGTGCCTGGGGGCAAGTTGCACGAGCGCGGTTGTTTCCAACGGCATCCCCCCACCCTGCAACCCGACCCCAGCCACCATTCTTACCATGGAGATTCACTGCACTGTTCGCGGTACGGCGTCGAGCCCGGTAAACACGGCGGTAGAATTTCACCGCTGGTCTGGTCTAATGGGTGGGGTAAAGTGGGTAGCCCCCTGCGAATGCACTCCTGCGTCGCGACACCCAACCACCCCTGAAGCCACCACCAACCGCTCTCCGCGTGACCGATGGATCGACCTGCTGCGGCTGCTGAAGCACTCGCCGAAGTACTGGATCAGTACTGGGGGTACGACACGTTTCGGCCGCTACAGGCCGAGGCGATGGACTGCGTGACCAGTGGGCGCGATTCGCTGGTGATTTTACCGACCGGCGGCGGAAAGTCGCTCTGCTACCAAGCCCCCGCGCTGGCCATGCCGGGCGTGGCGATTGTGGTCTCGCCGTTGATCTCGCTCATGAAGGATCAGGTCGACGCCCTGCGTGCCAACGGCGTCGCTGCGGCGTTTATAAATAGTTCGCTTGCGGCCGACGAGCGGCGGCAAGTAACCGAGCAGGCCAAGAGCGGCGAGCTCAAACTGCTGTACGCCTCGCCCGAGCGGATTGTCCGCGACCACACGCTGCGATTTCTGCAGTCGATCGATGTATCGTTCGTCGCCATCGACGAGGCGCATTGCGTAAGCGCCTGGGGCCACGACTTCCGTCCCGAGTACACAGAACTAGGCCGACTGAAGCAAGCGCTACCCGGCATTGCCATGCATGCCTACACCGCCACGGCGGCCGATCGCGTGCAGGACGACATCATCCGCGGCCTGTCGCTCCAAGACCCGGCCCGACTCATCGGCTCGTTCGACCGCCCGAATCTGGTGTACCGCGTCCGCCGCGGTGTGCGAAAGCTCGACCAAATTCAAACCGTTATTGCCCGCCATCCGGGCGAGTCGGGCATTGTTTATTGCATCAGCCGTAACGAAGTGGACGACGTCGCTGCGCAGCTCAAAGCGGCGGGCGTCCGTGCCGCACCGTATCACGCTGGCATGGCCGACACCGCCCGAGCCCGCAATCAGGAGGGTTTTCTCACCGATCGCATTGACGTGATCGTTGCCACCGTGGCGTTTGGCATGGGAATCGACAAGCCGAACGTGCGCTTCGTGGTGCATTCCGGCATGCCAAAGTCGCTCGAGGCGTATGTGCAGGAGAGTGGCCGTGGCGGCCGCGACGGCCTCGAAGCCGAATGCCTGCTGTTGTACAGTGGTAAGGATCCCGTGCTCTGGCGACGGATGATCGACGAAGGCGAACCAGCCGCGCTCGCGGGGGCACTTCGCTCGCTCGACGAGATGGTCCGATTCAGCACGGCGGTCGGCTGCCGGCATCGCGCCATCGTCGAGTACTTCGGCCAGCAGTTCGAGCGCGACAACTGCGGGGCCTGCGACTATTGCCTGGGCGAAATGGAACTTGCCGCCGATCCGCTCGTCAATGCTCAAAAAATACTCTCCTGCGTCGCCCGACTCGAACAGCGATTCGGTGCCAGCCACACGGCCAAAGTGCTTGCCGGATCGAAAGACCAGAACGTCACCAAGTTCAACCACACCCAGTTGAGCACGTACGGCATCCTCAAACATGAGCACGGCACCACCATCCGCGACTGGATCGAACAGCTCGTGGGCCAAGGCCATCTGCAGAAGGTGGGCGACTACGGCGTGCTTCACATCACGCCAACCGGCCTCGAAGTACTCCGTGGCGAAACGGCGCCCGTGCTGCTGGCCCCCGTGAAGCGGGTGAAGCCGTCGCGGTCTCGGAGCGAAGACAACTGGGAAGGAGTCGACCGCGGGCTGTTTGATGCGCTCCGCGAGCTGCGTGGCGGGTTGGCTGCCGAACGCAGCGTGCCGGCGTACATTGTGTTCGGCGATAACGCGCTGCGCGACATGGCGCGTCGTCGCCCAACGTCGACCGAATCGTTCGCCGAAGTTCGGGGCGTGGGCGCGGCCAAACTCCGCGACTATGGCGAAGTATTCCTGCAAACGATTACCAACTACTGCTCCACCATGGGCATCGCCACCGACATTGAGTCGCAATAGACACGCGCCTGCGAGCGACACAGCCAGAGTCGCGATCATGAGCGCAGCGACCCTATGGTGCTCCCTCACGGTCGCCGCTCAGATTCTTTCGGGCTAGAACTTCCAGCGAAACTCGGCTCGCGCGCCGCTGATATCGCGAGAGTTATCGAGCCAGCCGTACATGGCGTCGAAGCGTAACAGATGGGCGTTGGTGATCGGCACCTGGTAGCGCATGCCCACGCCCGATTGGTCGCCAGGAGCCGAGCGGCCCGCGTTGGGGCCTCGCACGCCAACCGCAGCGACCTCGACGATCAGCTGCTGCTCGAAGTTAGGCCCCAGCAAGTCGACGCCCGTTGCAACGCCGTAGGTGTTATTGCCCGTGGCGTCGAGTGTTGGGTAGCCGGTGAGCAAATCGCTTTGAAACAAGATGCCCGTGTTGAACAGCACGCCGCCAAACGCACCAGCTCGTGCTGCCGGCTGTGGCCGGTCGAAACCGGCAAACACGTTCACGTAAGGCAGCAGGTTATACGGCAACGGTGTAATGAGCGTGTTCTCGGCCAACAGCAGTACGCCATCGGCGGTGCGTGCGCTTTGCGACCCCTGCTGCCCAGTGTTGATGATCACTCGCATCGAGTTCGATACGGCGTTCAAGTAACGCCGCGTGTACGAGAGGCCAATGTTGTGGTAACTGCGGTCGGAGTCGACCGTGTCGTTGACGTACGCGTAGCCTCCCTCGAAGTATCCGCCACGGCTTTCGATAAACGTGGTCGCGCCGAACAGCTGTCCGGCGTCTTCGTCGCCCGGGAAGGCAAGCGAACTGACCTTATCGAACGCCGCAAAGAAAGTGACATCGTAGTTCGACCAGTCGAGCGCCGGGCTGTTACGGGCTGGCAAGGTCGCTGCCAAACCAATCATGGCGTCCTGCATCCAGATGCCGTTTTGCAGCAGCATCGGCACCAAGCCAGCGGTGAACGGCAGGTCGAACGTGGCGTACTCATGGCGGATGCCGCCGAGAATCTGCCCCAGGTCGCCTTCGAAGAACAATGTGTCGGTGTTGGTATCGAAGAAGTTGAGCTCGTCGAAGAACTCGCCGTTCTCCAGCCGCATGAAGTCGGTGCCCTCCTGAAAGGGTCCCACAAACATGTGCATCCGCTCGGTACTAGTGATCCAGTAATCGAGCTCCAGATTCAGCCGCTGCGCGAGCACGGACTTATCGCCTCCGACGAGATTGTTCTGCGCAAACGCCACGCGATAGTCGCCATACACGTAGAACTTTTGCTGCACCAGGTTGGTGGGGCCCAAGCAATCTTGAGCCGCAGGAATGGGGCCGTTGCGGTAGAAAGGCACACCCAGCTCCATGAGCGGGTGCTGTGTCGGCACCAAGTGTTTGCCACCGTAGAGTTGTAGCTCGCAGCCCGTATTCCACGGGATGTGATCGTAAATGGGATCGCCGCTGAAATCGCTGGGGTCGTAATTCGACAGCGTGGTCCTGCAGTCGCTGGCGGGAGGATGATGCAAGACATGCCCCTGCGGCTTATCGCCAGCAACCGGCTCACGCTCGTAACATTCCAAATCGCTTGCCATTGTTTCCGCGACACTTTGGGGCAGTGGCGGTGGAGGCAGCACACCAAACCGCAGCACACTCGGCTGAAAACCGACTTCGGTGCGACAATCCCACGCGGTGTAAATCGGCTCTGCCGTTGTCGAGTTCGACCAACTCGGCGGCCCGAATCCACCCACCGGGGCCGGGCTGCTGGATTGCCCAGTTTCCATCGCACACTGCTGGGTGCCACGGCTCGATTGCCCAGCAGTCCCCTCGATTTCGACTCCGAGCACCGGCGGGGCAAACATCGAACTCCCCAGCTCGTCCGCCCGCCCACCCACGGCAACCAGGCACACCGCGAGCGCACAGCCCCACTGTCGAAGCGCGCCCCGTTGCGTGTTGTGGTGGTTGCCTTGTTTCATCATCTGCGTCGAACAAGTTCCAAGTGGGATGCCCGGCGTGTCGCGTCTACGCGCACGTCGAACTCCACGGAGTAGGGATGCACGTCAATCACGCCTTCGTTCATCGCCCGCTGCATTTCGGCAGTCGCGCCACAAAAGTCCATGAAGTAAATCGGTTCGGCTCGGCTCCGCATGCGGAAGGTCAGTCGGTACCGCCCCTGTTCGCACAACAGCTCACCAGGAATGTGGTACTTCACCTTTTTCTTGCCGAGCGGAGCTATCGACCGACTTTCCATCCGAATGAACGGCGGATGGTTGAGCACCGTGATCGGCACCGCCCCCGGCCGGAGGAATGGCAGTTGGTCGAAGTCGACGTTCACCGGCAGGAAGAACTCGCGATCGGTACCCACGGCCCCCGTGATCAGGAACATCGTTTGCAAATTGAACAGCTGCGCATCGAAGGGCACTCGCCCGGCGCGTACATCGCGAGAGTGGATATCGCAAACATCGCCATAACGATCGGTGTAGCCAGTCTCCCAAAGGCGGTTGCCCCGTGGGCCGATGAGTACGACGTTCGCCCACAGCTGGGGCTGAGCGCCCAGCGACGCGGTGGGCAAGTTGTGCCCCGTGTTGGTGTTGGCCACGATGTAATGCAGGTGGAGATCTTGTCCCGCGGAGGGCGGAGTCTTGAAAAAGGGGCCATCCACGTGCGAACCATTTTCCATCACCGCTTTGCGAACGACCGTCTTGCCGGCAAGCTTGGCAAGGTTGTCGTCAATGATCTCCCGGGCGTCGTAGCGGTCGTCGGCGTTGGACCACACCGGGGGGAAGGTGGGGGCGATTTCGCCCGCGTCCACGCGGTCTTCGAAGGAGTCGGTGCCCCATCCGGCCCGCCAGTCGAATTGCAACCACTCATCGAACTTCCACCGGTCGGCCTTCAAATGAAACGGGAACACACCCGGGTGGGCAATCGAGTACCCCGGCCCATAAAAGAGATGGTTGGAGTGCTTGACGTTGTCGCGGACCTTCTTGCCGGCGACTTCGGCAACGGCGCAATGCTCATAACCGCTGGGCACGCCGGGCACCTTGCCCATATGGCAGTCCTGGCAAGTTACGCCTGCCTTAAAGGCCGGCGACGCGCGGTACTGCTCCCACACCACTTCGAGCTTGATGCCAGGGTGCACCGCCACCTGGTGGCAGGTAGTGCAGTACTCGGAGCGCGATAGCTGATCGAAGTACCGCCCTTCGGTGTGAATTGGCTGGCCCGGCCCTTTGTCCGTGGGCGAGGTCTTGACCTTGTATTTTGCTTTCTCTGCAATAACCTGGGCGACGCCCGCACCCCCTTTGCCGCCGTACACGGGGGCGTACTGGTCGCCGGGTACAATGTGCCGCTCGCCGTTGCTCTTGCCGTACCTCTGGTTCACCCGGTGGCAGGCCACGCAAGTAACCCCTTCGCGGGCCACTTCGGGCTGCTCCCACAGCGGCATATCGCGAGGCAAGCCCAGGCTCGTGCCTACGGGCGAGTGACATCGCTGGCAGAAGTAGCCCACGGTACCCCGGCTCACTACGGCGATTTTTTGCTCGAATTTGTGGAACATGGGCGACACGAAGGCGTACGCGTGGCTCGACGCACTCCACTCGTGAAAGATCTTCTCGTGACACTTCGCGCACACTTTGGCCGAGGGATAACACCCTTCGGCCGCTAGGATGGCGTGCGGATCCTCGCCCTCGGCAACACCCGCCTCCTTGGCCTTCTCGCGAGCTGCGGCCAACGCTTCGGGATCGCTGGGGGCGTGGGGACTGAGGGCGGGAGGCGCAAAGGGCGAAGTGGCGGGCCGCGCCACCGGCGGTTCACCAGCGGGTAGCACCACCGGAGCCTGGTGCGGTTCGGTCGCAGGCTCGGGTATCTCTTCGGCTGTCGTTCTAGCCGGGGGCGAATCGATTACTGCTTCGGCCGCGGAGCGGGAGGCGCGGGTGGAGCGAAAGCCGGCAGACCCTCGGGCACTCGGCGCTCGGGTACTCGGCGGTCGGGCGCCACCTGCACGGGCGCGGGAACCGTGGACTCGCTTGAGTCGACCACGGGCGGTGGCGGCGGCGGAGTAAGCGGCGGGACAACCGGTGCGGCGAAAGCGGGCGGACGCTTGGCCGCGGCAGGCGGTACCTCCAACAGCAAGCTATCGGGGTACGCCTCGGCCGGCCGCGGGGCAACCGGCTGGCCGCTGGAACCCAGGTTGGCTGCGGGCGCAGTTTGCGCCTCGCCCGCCGGACTCGGCAGCTCCGGGCCACGCCACTGCTCGCTAGGTGGCAGCGGCACCTCCGGTTGCGATGCGTTGGGCAGTGGCCCGTTGCCGCGCGATGTTTTGCCGCGCGATGTTGGTGCGTCGCCGTAGGGTGTGTCGTCGTGCGCGGGGGCTTCGCTGCGAGTTTCTACTGGCGGTCCCAGTGGTGGCACCGGCGACTCCGTCTCCACCATGGGCGGTGCCAGAGGTAGGTCCGGCTCGGGCGCGGCCTCCCGCGGCGGGGCAGCGACCGAGGCAGCGGCGTCTTCCGTCACGAACCACAATTGCGGATCGACGAGCCACGCCCCGGCACCGCGGGCCGTGGAAGTGCTGGACGCCAGCCGCTGGGCCTGCTGCGCCACGTCGATGCGGGTGATTGAACCACCGGTTGCCGGCCTGCGATGCGCCGTCGGCTGGTGCGGCGGCGCCACGGCTGTCAATTCGCGGCGCAGTTGTAAGGCCGACGAGGGGCAAACCAGTGCCACTTGCGCGACCAGCCGTTCGACTTCCGTGTCCCGCTCGGGCGACGACCGACTGGGCGACTGCCGATCAGCGGGCTGCGGGGGACTTGCCTGCACCACCCGGCGTACCGCGGCCCGCTGGTGGGGGCGGTGGGGGCGGTTGCGACCAGCGCCTGGGGCGGGTCGATCGCTAACCATGCTGTCCGTGCAAGCACCAGCAGCGCCAGCACGGCAATGGCCATGCGAACGAGACTTCCCCCACGACTGGGCCTGGCCTCTGCCTTCCTTGGCATGATGGGCGATGTTTCCCAATGGTTCCTAATCTGATTTGGCCACCCGCCCTCCATGACGCGGCGACCCCCGGCCACTAGCACCGACGCGTTTGCCGGCGGGCAGCCTCCGCCGTATTCATCGAACGGCCCGAACGCCGTTGTCCGCTGTTTTCGTTATGGCCGGCAAGGGCTGTGGAGCGAGCCCAACTGCTGCAACCCGAAAAGCTTGCCCGCCGGTGCGGTGGGCTTGCGCGGCGTGTTTCCATGAGCGCAGCAAAAAAGCGGGGCCGAGTTGAACTCGGCCCCGCTTGTGGGTTTCAGGTTGCGGCCATCCAGCGATGGCTTGCCACTAGTAAGCAATGCTTACTTGCGGCGGGTGAAGCCAACCAAGCCAACCAGGGCCAAGCCAGCCAAGGCCACGGTCGAAGGCTCAGGAACACTCGCGGTGAGCGAGTAGCTCAGAGGGCCACCGTTGGTGTTAACTACCAAGTCGGCAGTTGCAAGTGCACCGTCGGCTTGCTGCGTAGCCAGGGCAATGTCCATCAGGATGTCGATCTTGGTGGGATCTTCGCTGTTGATCTGAGCCGAGTACAAACCAGGAATCGACTCGTTGCTGATCACCAAGTCGCCGATGGTAAGCGGATCGTCGCTTTGGGGGTTGTCGTTCATCACCATGATGGCCTGGGCCAACAAACCGCTGCCGTCGTCGAACGCACCCTGCATCGAAATCTCGCTACCGCTGGCGGGAGTGCCAACAGCAATCGGGTCGCCACCGCCGCCGCCATCAGTGCCAATCATCAGATCGACGATGTCGACTCGGTTAACATTGCTGTCCTCGAGAATCATGTTGAGCGTCGCAAACTGCCCAGCTGGAACGATCACCTGCAGGAAGTCCACGGTGGCAGGCTGTGGCGCCAGGAAGGCAATCGTAGCTTCGAGATCGTTTGCGGAGTTGTTAGAATCCGTAAAACGCATTTCGCCAATACCGGCCGTGCCAGGGAAGGTCGCGAAGGCTGGATTTCCTGGTGTCAAGTCGATACCAGCTGGGTTGGTCTCGTCGTTGGTCTCCACCGGCAACCATCCAGGAGACGAGTTAAATGCTGGAATTGACAGGATGTGCGTATCGAACGGAGTCCAGGCTGGATTGCCAAAGGTCCCTTCGGTATCGCCGGCACGAGGTGTGTCGCCGTTGCCAGCGGCATTCTCAAACACCTGATGAACACCCTGCAAATCGAAACCACGAACGGTAGAGACAGCAGCGCCATCTGTGCCAACCAACTGCACGGTGAATGAGTTGACGCCAGCAGCTGGATCGTCGTTCTGCACAACATTTACCATCACACCCGCGTTGGCGATCGATGCACATAGGAAGGCAGCCATAGAGAAACTAAGAATCTTACGCATGTTGAATTTCCTTGTAGAAGCTGAAAAAGAAGTATCAAAATCTTGTTTTGGGCTCAGAGCCCGACGCATGTTGGCTTTCCCGTTAGCGGGAGAGCGTTACCACGTTTTCCAGTTCACTAGACCTCGTTTTCCTGACTTTCGGTAACCGATGTATTGCTGGCGGGCGACCGGGCAGCGTTCCTCCCCGCGGAGAAGCGAGTCGCCACGCGATTTTCAAAAAACCACGCCCCTCAAAAACGAAAAAACCCCAACAAAAAAAGAACCCTCGCCGCAGTTAGCGGACGAAGATTCTTTAGTTGTTGGGGTCTACAGTAGTTCTTACTCTTGCGAGATTAGGTGCGAATCACTTTTAGTAGATTAACCGGGGGCGACCCCAATTGCAACTACCTTTTCCAAAAAACTGGCAAACTTTTTCTGCCGACAAAAACACTCGGCAAAACAAGTCTTTTTGAAGACCCTCTCGCCACGGTCGACGTCCAGGAGCGGATGCGGCACTTGCAGATTTCGTCGCTGCAGGTCGGGCATCCCTCCCTCCGCCATCACTTTCTCCATGCTAACCTGCCCCGCTGTGCGTGTCAAATCGTTTTCCGCTGGGGCATAAACAGACGTAGCCACCTATACGCGCCGATCGACGCCGATGCGATGAAATAGGGCAACGCAAATAGTGCGGCGCCCAGACCCGATTTTTGTGTGAGCCGAGCGCGCTAGCGTCGCGCGTATTGCTGGAACGCACGAGGCTCACCGGCCTGTTGATTTAATCCCCGCATTGCAGCAGTGTCTGGTTGGCGCTATCCTTGGTTTTCCAAGGAGGTGACGATGAGCTATTGGGCGAAACCGCCGCAAGACCGTACGCAATTGGTGCTGTTCTCGCAGCGTTTGGATGAGTTGATCCCGGCAGAGCATCCGGTGCGGCTGCTGGATGAGATTCTCAGCCGACTGGAGTGGACGGCGTGGGAAGCGGCCTACCATGGCCGGCTGGGCCAGCCGCCGATCCACCCACGGGTGCTGGCGTCGGTGCTGCTGTATGGGCTGCTCAAGCGTATCCGCTCGTCACGCGCGCTGGAAGAATCGCTCGGGGTGCGGATCGATTTCCGCTGGCTGGCCGAGGGGCGTTCGATCGATCATACAACGCTCAGCGAGTTCCGCCGCCGGCACTCGGGTGCCTTGAAGGACCTGTTCGTGCAGGTGGCGTTGGTGGCCCGCCAGATGGATCTCTTGCCGCTAACCCAACTGGCGTATGACGGCACGCGGCTGCGGGCCAACAACCGCCGGAGCAGCTCGCGCACGCCTGCAGAACTCCGCCAGTTGCGCCAAGCTGGGCGAACGTTTCGACGAGCTGCAACGCCAGTTGGAAGAAGCCGACCGCCACGAAAGTCAGTGCCAGCCGGAGGCCAAGCTGTCGGACGAACTGAAAGACACCAAGCGTCGCCTGTCCCAGGTCGACGCGGCGCTGCAGGAACTCAAGCGGGTGGAGGAGTCGGGCGAGACGACGCCGTCGCGTGTGCCGCTCACCGACCCTGAGTCGCGAATAACTCCCAACAAAGAGGGTGGTTTCGCCCCCAACTACACGCCGCTGGTAACCGTTGACGCCCACAGTGGGCTGATCGTCGCGGCCGACGTGATTGCGATGACCGACGAGGACTACCACCTGCTGGATCAACTTGAGCAGGTGCAAGAGGATTTTGGCTTAGAGCAACTGCCGCAGGAGGTGCTGGCCGATGGGATGATGGCCAACGGCGACAACCTGATCGAGTTGGAGTCGCGGGGGGTGACGCTCTACGCGCCGGCCCCATCGCTGGACCCCGAGAAGAACCCCGCCTTACGCGACGACCCGACCAAGCCGGTCGCCGAGCAGCAGTGGGACCAGCTGCCGGCCAAGAAAGGGACTCTGGCCAAGGAGGCATTCGTTTATGATCCAGCGCGTGATTGCTATTTCTGCCCGCTGAGCAAGCAACTCACGCGTCGCAACACGACCAGCGAGCTGACCAGAAGCGGCCGGCGATCGAAGCGGACGCGTTACCGGGCCGAGGCGTCGACCTGCGCGGCCTGCCCACTCGTGTCGCGCTGCGTGAAGGCGAAGTCATTGAAGCGGAAGGGCCGCGAGATCAGCCGCTACGACCACGATCCTCACAAGGATCGTCTGGCCGAGCGGATGGCGACCGACCAGGCGCAGCAGAAGTACGCGCGGCGTCGCGAGGTGGCCGAGCGTCCCTTCGCGGTGATCAAGCAACACGTTGGCGCGCAGTCGGTTCTTGCTGCGAGGCATCGATCAAGTGCGGATCGAGTGGCGTTGGCTGACGGTCGCCTTCAACCTGCAATGCCTGATGCGGCTCCTACGGAGCCGAGCCGGCCCTGCCCCTTGACCCCAATAACGTATCCCCCAGGACCTGAAGACAATCCGAATCACGCTCCACCATCGCTCCCGCTACGCACCAAACGCGGCGGGGGTAAGGGGGCAAACCCCGCTTCCAAAACTCGCAAGGGGTTAAATCAACAGGCCGTAGCGCCTACGGCTCACCTAAGAGAACCATCCATTCTGGCAGATCACGGCGGTGAATTCGCCAGAACAACGAAACCTTATCGGTGATCGGCCTCGGCCATGACTGCTTTGCCGGCATCGCGACGACAGGAGGGGCCGCCAAACAGAAAAACGCCCCGGTCGCGTTACGCGACCAGGGCGTTCAAGTTTCAAAATTGCATGGCGACCGAATTAGGCCAAGCGACGGCGGGCAACGCCCACCAAGCCGACGAGAGCCAAGCCAGCCAGCGCGACCGACGAGGGCTCAGGAACCGTGGCCTTGAGCTGGTAGACCAGATTGCCGTAGTTGGTTACGACTTCGAGATCGGCACTCACAAACGTGCCGAGCGGAAGCTGCTGGGCAGCTGCCAGGTCGATGGTCAAATCGATCTTCGAACCGTCGCCACCGTTGACCGAGGCACCGAACAGACCGTTGGTGTCGTTGGTGATAATCAGGTCTTCGATGGTGAGGTCACCGGCATCGGGGTCGATCATCACCATGATGGCGGCCAGCTCTTCGCCCGAGAGGCTATCGAAAGCGCCTTGCATGGAGATCATGCCGCCACCTAAATCGATCTCCTGGCGAACCTGACCTGCAAGTACCGGTTCCACAGCTCCGCCAATCACAAGGTCGACGATGTCGACCCGGTTAACTCGGCTGTCCTCAAGAACCATGTTCAGAACTGCTTGCTGACCTGCAGGAATAATCACCTGCAAGAAATCAACCGTAGATGGCTGAGGCACAAAAAGGCAATGGTTGCTTCGAGGTCGTTATCTGGGTTATTCGAGTCGCCAAACCTTATTCCACCCAGTCCTGCCGTGCCCGGAAAAGCAGCGAAACCCGGATTCGAAGGTGCCAAATCGACACCGGCGGGATTCGTCCCATCATTGGACTCAAGAATCGTAAAGCCAGGCGATGTGTTGATTGGTGGAAGGGCCAACAGGTGCGAATCTACAGGCTCCCAAGCGGCATTGCCGAAGGTACCGTTTGTATCGCCCTGGCGCGGCGTTTCCCCAACTCCAAGTGGGTTGGTCCAGACTTGGTGAACACCTTCTAGAGTGAAACCACGTACTGTCGAAACAGCTGCACCTTCCGTTCCTTCCAGTTGGACTAAGTACGACTCAATCCCATTGCCTGGTGAAGCCTGAGGAAGGACGTTAACCATCACGCCCGCATTAGCGGTTACACACCCGATCGCCATCAAGGCAATCGCCATTGTCACAGAAGTTCGTCTAATCATTGGATCCACTATCCTTTAGTTTAGTCTTATTGAAATTTCTCGGAACACAAACTAGCTCTTATCGCCACTTCCCTAAAGCTTTTCTCATGGCTCGTTCGTAATGAATCGCCAAGGGATCGCGACTAATTCAATCGGTTAAAGTTGCGGCCACATCGTTTCACTAGCAAGTACCTCCGCGAAACCCAGGACGCGTTACGGTCCACGACCGATGGGAGGGGTTACTTAGCTGCGGGCGCGATAAACGCCAGCCCCAACTGCAAGACCCATCAGAACCAAGATTACTGAGCTTGGCTCAGGAATTTGGCCCGCAGAAACCGCACCTGCACCAGAGGTGCCAAGCCAGTTACCACTAAGAATACCAAGGTCAGTACCATTGACGACGTTGTCGGTCTGGTTATTGAAGTTACCTTGTCCCCAGAAGCCGCCGGTTCCTAGCCAGTTGCCACTAAGAATACCGAGGTCGGTACCGTTGACCACTCCATCGAGATTAACATCACCGACGATTGCGGTGAAGTCAGCCGATCCCTGCACGCCAATTTGATTGTTGTACGAACCACCCTGGGCGACCGCACCGTGGGTGCTACCAGCCGCACCAGTTGCGTCGTAGGCACCACCCCAAGAGACGGAGGTGGTGAGATTATCCGTATTTACGGCTGCGGTGGTAATCCGGAGGGCTTCGGTCACGTCAGCCAGGTCGGTCGTGCTGTCGCTCGCGAGATAGATACTACCTGCGGAGGCAAACACGTTGGCTACATCGCTACCAATCTGAACGCCGATGAAGTCGCCGTCGCCGTCGGCCGTTTCGTCGCCGAAGAACGAGTTACCAGGTGTGGCCGTATCGAAGGTCGAGACCGTACGAGCAGCTGCGTTAGCACTCAGGCCACCCGTCAGATCGAAACCGACATCCAAGGCGACCGAGGCACCACGCACGCCGGCGTTATCGCCATCGGCGGGGGTAGCGAACTGCGACTCATCGGGGTTGACACCGATGCTCCACACGAAGCCACCGTTGGCGTCAAGCGTAGGTGTGGCGCCGCCAGACAGCTCCACCGAAAGGGACGGTTGAGCCATCACAGGTGCTGCCAGCAAGGCACAGAAGGAAAACAAGCAAGTAATTTTGGTCCAGGACATTCTTATCTCTCCACCCTCGTTGATTGAAAGACGATCACAAAAATTAATTAACAATGTAACTCTCGTCGATTGCTTCGTCATCGGTGCAACGGCCGCTTGGCCACTCCTCTTCTACGGGGAACTTTCAGCTGTGTCCCACACAGGTGGAACGGGAATTCGATTTTTGTCGCTGATTGCTTAGAAAACCGAACCGCTGAAACATTGCCCGTAGAAGATGAGTGGTGGTGCAAGCAAGCAACACCAAGGCTCTCGCCCTGGAATTGCAAGTCCGAACCAATAACACAACTACTTGGTGACCACCAAACGGGCAGCGAGTTCAATGGTCAACATGGACGCATTATGTTGGCAGGTTTCTAGGCTGTCAAGCAGTTTCTTCCTTTGGAAAGAGTTTTTTAGGGAAATTCGTTTCAAACCGTAAATCTTTGCTGGCCCGCATCGCTTATGCGACGCTTGGCAACGCCGATTACCATTGCCGCAAATAGCGTTAACGTAACACTTTGCGGCTCGGGGACGCGGCTCGTCTGCAGGCTATTTGCCACCAGACTACCGGCGCTGGCACCGAAATTATTTTTCCAAACGGTGTAGTCCGCTGAATCGATCAGGCCGTCGGGCATCCCGTCGGCACCCGTGCCGGGGTCGACCGTAGCTCCTAGGTTATCGCGCCACAGCGTGTAGTCGGCCAGATTCACGGTGCCATCGGCGTTGTAGTCGCCTGCGACAAAGACGCCAAAATCGCTACGCACGGTGGTTGTTACTTCGAAGGACGCCGATAGCGTGCCGAGCTCGTCGGCCATGCTCGGGGCGGTGAGGAACACGCCGCCCTCGTTCACGAAGCCGTCTGCGGCGTAGAACGCCGGGGTTTGGCCCGCAGCGAAGGTGCCGCCAAACAGGATGGCCGCGTGTTGCCAGGGGACTTCGTTGAGGAAATCGCCGGTGCCCCACGGTACGAACTCTGGCTGGGCAAAGGTGGTGAGCTCCGGGCCGATGGAGGTGGTCTCGGGGTCCTGGCCGGGAAAGTTGGGGCTTCCGCCAGCGGGATCAACGATCGAGCCAATGCCGTAAATCCACGGCTGTTCGCCCGCTGCCACCGGCGCTTGCGAGCCGGCGGTGAAGGCGAAATATCCTGCGGTGGGAAAGGTGGCGACCTCGCCAAACAGCCCGGCCGCGTCGCCATTGTTCACGATGCCACTGGGCGTGCGAATGCTCTCCGCATTGGGGGGAGCAATGCCGGTAAGGCCCAGCGAGATGGCTGCCAGACCGGCGTCGCTGGTCTTCACCGCCAACTGCCAGGTGCCGCCCGAGCTCAGGTCGGCATTGTCGGCGTAATCGAGATTCAAGCTGACGTCGATGCTTTGGGCAACCACACCGCTGGGCAGTGCCAGCAGCATGGCGCAACAGGCCAGCACCGTGCAGCGAGCGACTACTACGATTTTTTTGGGTGTAAATTCCAAGATGCCGTGCACAGATTCACCTCTCCAATGACGCCAGGCAGCCCCTGAGCGCGACCGAGCAATCGCCCGCTTTCGGCGGAATTGCAGGGAAAAAACGACGCTTCTTCATGCCACGGCGAGAGCCGGTAACGCGCGAGATGCCTTGCCACTGGGCCCCGCCTGATGCGGGCGGCCAGCGGTGCGGTTTCTCTGTTCCATTCCCTCAGTGTACTCGCGGTTACCGAACTCTCAAGCATTTTTTCGCCCGGGTCGGTCGGCCCACCGCACGGTTTCCGCGCTCAACAGCAGTGGGAATTTGTCGCGCGGAGGCGTACACTCGTCGAAAGCGAGTCGCCGGGCCTCGCCGCAAGCCCTCTCCCTGTCCCCCGTCCCAAAGCGGTTGCCTGCCTTGGCCGAACTGCGAACATTCGTCTTTACCGACCTGGTGGGGTCGGTCGACCTGAAGAGCGAAATGCCCGGAAGCAGCGATGCCGAACGGGACGCAGCCTTCTTGACACTAATCCTCTCGCCCCACCGCGAACGGATCGAGACGTTCGCTACCGATTTTGGTGGGCGGGTGGTATCGACCGCGGGTGACGGGCACTTCCTGGTGTTCGGCGATGCCGCCTCGGCGGCGCGGTGGGCCATCGAAATCGTGCGCAGCCATGAGCAGCATCCGCTGGCCAGCAGCAGCGGCAGTCGGGCCCAGGTCCGCCTGAGCATGCACCTGGGCTCGCCCAGATCGACCCCCGCGATCCACACAATTTCATTGGCAAAGCGGTGGACTATGCCGCGATTGAACGACTTTTCCGCCAGCGGACAAGTCTTGCTGTCGCGCACTGCGCGGGCCATACTGGAAGACGCGGGGCTCAACGGCGTGGCGTTTCACGCGCATGGCGTGCGCGAGCTCAAAGGCATTGGCGAAGTGGAAGTCCACGAACTGTTGTTCGATGGTCGCCCGCCGCAAGAGACGCGACGCAAGCCGGCGGCGGAGAAGCCGCGCGAATGGACCGTGCACACCGAGACGGTTACGTACTCAAAGGTCGCGGGGCTCACGCCCGACGGGGTTGTTCCGCCCAGCACGACCGCCGTGCGGCAACTGAAACTGCGCAACTACGAGCTGGGCGAGCTTGTTGGCGCGGGCGGCATGGGCGATGTGTTCAAGGCGCGGCATTCGCAGTTCGGCCGGCTGCGGGCAGTCAAGGTCATTAAGCCCCACCTGGTAGCGGCCGGTCAGCACGAGGTTGTCAAACGGTTCTACCAGGAAATCAAGGCGATTGGAGGGCTCGAGCACCCAAACATCGTGGTGGCTATCGACTCCTCGACGCCGGACGACGAGACCCATTTCTTGGTGATGGAGTACGTGGATGGCACCAGCGCGGGCGACCTGGTCGACCGGTTCGGTCCCATGTCGATTGCCAACGCGTGTGAGGTGGCTCGGCAGACGGCCGTGGGGCTCGACTACATCGCCCAACAAGGCATGGTACACCGCGATATCAAACCATCGAACCTGATGATTACCACGGTGGCCACGCCGCACCTGCTGGCTGGCGGTACGCCGGCAATGGCGCCCGAGCAACCGCTGATTAAGATCCTCGATCTAGGGCTGGCGCTGTTAGTGGGCGACGACCACGAACGGCTCACGCGGCTCGATCACCGCGCGATGGGCACCGCCATGTACATGAGCCCCGAGCAGTGGCAGACCACCAGCGTGGACATCCGCTCGGACATCTACAGCTTGGGCTGCACGCTGTACCACCTACTGAGTGGCAAACCACCGTTCTTCGACTCTGAGTTGCGGCCCGACAAAGCGCACGAAAAGGGCAAAGTTCCGCCGATCCGCGGCGGCAAGCCAATTCCCAGGCCGCTGTGGAACGTCATCCGCAAGGCGCTGGCAAAAGATCCCGCCGAGCGGTATCCAACGCCCGCCGAACTGGCCGACGCACTGGCCCCGTTTGCCGTGGGCAATACGCTGGTGGACGTGGTCGAGCAGTCGCGGCTTAAGCCCACCAACCAGCCAACCGGGTCGGGGCACGCCAGCGACACGCTGGCCGCCAACCGCACGCAGTCGGACACGCAACTCGCCGGCCGACGGCCCGGTTCGACGCTCACCGCAACGCCGGCGGCAACACGGCGGTGGCTGTGGGGCGCGCTGGCGGCCCTGGTGCTGGCGATTGGCGCCGGCGTCTGGCTGGCCGACCAAGTGAAGCAAGGCGCCAAGCGACTGGAAACCGCCAAGCGCGAGGCTACCGACTTCGCCGCACGGACCGCGGCCACCAACTTTGCCCGAGAGATCAATAATCGGCTCGATCGATTAATCGAACTGGCCCAATCGCGGGCGAGAACGGTCGAAACGCTCACCGGCGAATCGGCAACGTTCCAGAGCTACCTGGAGCGCGTCGACACCGCCTCGCGAGACCCGGCGATCGACGACCGGGCGTTTCGCCAGATGTGGGCCCCGCTGGCCGTGTGGATTACCAACGAGAAGAAGGCCTACGATCAGAAAGGGCCCTCCGAGAGCTGGTTCGTTGTGATTCGCAATGGCACCCAGGTTGCCCGCGAGCCCCACACCCGCTCGGTAGGCAACAACTACGCGCACCGCGACTACTTCCACGGCAAAGGCGCCGACCTGGCAGAGGGGGCAACGGGGGTCGACCCGCTCGAAGCGCCGCATCGCTCAGCCGTTTATGAGAGCAGTTCCACGCGCCGCCTGAAGGTGGCATTCAGTGTCCCGGTGTGGGATAGCCCCAATCCAACATCCACGAGTGAGGTTGCCGGCGTGCTGGCGATGAGCGTCGATCTGGGTGGTTTCTTCGCGCTGGAGGAAGAGCTGCCCAAGGGCAAGGAAGTGCTGCTGGTCGACTTGCGCGAGGACGAGATTGAAGGCACTCCCAAGCGGGGTCTGATTCTGCATCACAACGAACTGGCCAACCGCAACAAAACCGGAACGCTCGCCCGCCTGTCGGACGATTTACTCACCCGCGTCGAAGCGGCCCTTGCCGGCGGCGACAAGGTGATGGTGGTGAGCGACCACGCCGATCCGCTCGACCGCAAGAGCAAAGGCAGCCCTCCCAGGTACTGGTCGGCGGTTGCCCCGGTAAAGGTCCGCCGCGGCAACGACGAAGTCATTCCCACCGACTGGGTCGTGATGGTTCAAGAGCAGCTGTAAAGCGAGCCGCGGCATGCTTGCGCCGTTGCGTCTCTTCTTGGTAGCGGGTAGCAATGTAGGGCAGGTGGTTCTGTCGGCAAACCAGCCTCGAGAGCCGATGAGTCAGGCCGCCGACAGGTTCACCTACCTTTGATCAGCGCGCCGCGAAGCGGTAGCAACGTAGCGAAGCGGTAGGTGAACCCGGCGGCGGCAACCATTGCCTGTCCATCCCACCATTTTCTCGCCGCCGGAACCACCTACCCTACGGGACTAAATCACTACCGGCTTACCGAGCTGACGGCGGACCGGCACGAACTGCCCCGCGTGCATCATGTCGTGCGTGGCAAGCAGGATCCAGGCGTGCCCCATGGTGGGAAACATCTTGCGGAGCTTCTCTGGGGCCGGCGCATCGAGATCCGTTTCGCTCACGCTGGCCAGCGCTGCCTTACTGGCGGCGTGGACTTTTTCGAACAAGTCCAGGTACTCCTGCTTGGTACAGAAGTCGGCCGCGTTGTCGTTGCCCGTTTGTTCTTTGGAATGCTTCTCGGCGAACCCCTCGGGTAACTCGGGCGACGCGCTGGCGCTACCATTCCCAGCAGCATTGCCTCGGACGAAATCAAATGGCCAAGCTGCCAGGCCAGGTGATTGCATCCCTCCGCTGGACGGGTGAGCAGCTCCGCATCGGTCAGGTCTTGGAAATAGCTCGAGAGCACCATCGAACTGGTATCGAGCGTCGCAGCAATCACGTCGGTGGCATTCATACTTTTGCGGTCCTGTGGTTGGGGTCGTTGGTGGTGCACGCCGCACGCAGTCTAAAGCATGGCACGCTCGGCCGGCTAGTACGCCGGTGAGTCGGGCAAGCCCTCATCGAGCACCGGCGGCGGTTGCTCGATGACCCGCATCGAACGCCACTTTCCGCCAAGAAATCGCCAGAGAAAAACGACGCCAAGCACCCAAATCCATAACGTGATGAGTGCCCAGCAACCGTAAACACTGAGGCGGAGCTTCTCGACGGCTAGCCAACTGAGCAGCGACAGGGCGGTCGCCATCACCAAACTCACCTTCAACACAAACCGGGTATCGCCAGCACCCTTGATCGCGCTAGAGAACACCATGAGCGCGGCGTCCAGCAGGTTGTACGCCGCCACGAATCGCAGCAGCCCAACCGCCAGATGCCGGACCGCCTCGCGGGTCTCCGGCGAACGATCGCCCGCAAAGAAGCTCGCCAGAAACAAATCGGGCACCGCGAGGTACAGCAGCGAGATGCAGGCCATGTAGGCGAGTGCCACCTGCAGCGAAGTCCAGGTGCTCCGGGCGGCCAGATCGTCGCGGCCTTCTCCCAGATGCTGACCAACCAGGATGCTGGCGGCAAGTGCCATTCCCCAGATCGGCATGAACGCCAGGGTGCTGATGGAGAACGCCATGCTAGTGGCCTCGGCCTCCACGGCGCCAAGCCGCCCGACGAGCAGAATGAACACGGTGAAGCCCATCACGTCGAGCACCAATTGTAGCCCGCTCGGCCCGCCAAAGTAGACTAACCGCCCAAACAGCGCTTTGTCGAACCGCATCCCGGTAAGCGTGCCAAACGTTGTGCGGTGCCTCGGCTGCAGGACGAGCAGCAGATAGACGAGAGCCTTCAGCCATAGCGCAGCGACGGTGGCCCACCCGGCTCCGGCGATGCCCATGGCGGCAACGCCGTAGCCGCCGAAGATCCACCAGTAGTCGAGCACCACGTTCACGAGTGCCACGGCTGTATCGACCACCATCACCACGGAAGTCTTGCCACGTCCACTGTAGAACGACGAGAGCGCTTGGCTCACCACGATGGCGGGTGCGCTCCACAGCAAGACCTGAAAGTAGATGACCTCTAAACGCTGGACCGCGGGCGTGTGGTCGGCAATTGCAAAAATCGAGGCGCGAGCGGGATGGCCAGCAGCAACAGGGGGCCCACGACGAGCGACAGCCACACCCCCTGCCACACGGCCAAACCAATGCGTTCGTGCTGGCCGGCACCAAAGTACTGCGACACAAACGTGCTGGTATACATGGCGATGCCCAGCGGCAAACAGAGCGCGGCGAACCAGACGGTGCCGGCCGCAAACGCGGCCGCCATGGCGTCGCCTGATTCCCACTTGAGCAGCACGCGATCGACGAAGGTCATGATGGTCCACGACAAACTCGAGATCACGAGCGGCAGTGCCACGGTGAGCACCTCGCGACCGCCGGCAGGGCGGCCCCACCACGACGGCGATTCGCTCGGAGAATCGACTGCAGCAGTGGATCGAAGACGCGTGGGCATGGGTTTGCGCGGGGGGATGACTTTTTGGGGGCGGTCCACAGCAGCGGACGCCACCCCGTGCCAAAGGGTTCGCCATGCCAATATGCCCCCCATGGAAGACCAGCGACAGCCGTCGTTTCTTACCCAAGTATCCTAATGCGCAGCGATAGGGCCACAAGGCAGCCTGCTGCGAACAACCGCGAGACTTACGCGGAAATGCCTTTGGTCACACCATGCTTTTCCACCCAGAATGCCGCGGGCGACGAGCCACCTGCCCATGGCGCGGGGGCCGGCCGCGACCACCAGGGCATGGCGTCTGGGCTGCGCCTGCAAAAAATGCGTCGAATCGTGCTGTTGGGAGGATGGTAGAAGTGGGAACATAAGCCTAGAATCGATGCGGTATCGCGCTACGAAGGCAAGTATTGACTCGCCAGTCACGTCGACTGAGTACAGTGCGCGTCACTTATCCATAGGAGAGTTACGATGAATCTCGTTGAAATGATTATGAAATCGGCGGGCGGAGATACGCTTGGCAAGTTGGCCGGAGCACTCGGCGCCGATGAGAAGGAAACGCACTCAGCACTCAGCGCTGCAGTGCCGGCACTGCTGAGTGGACTCGGCGCGGTGGCCTCCAAGCCCCAAGGTGCGGAAAAGCTGTGGGGTGCTGTCCAAGAGACCGA
Source organism: Lacipirellulaceae bacterium (assembly GCA_963753855.1). Lineage (GTDB taxonomy): Bacteria > Planctomycetota > Planctomycetia > Pirellulales > Lacipirellulaceae > Aeoliella. The sequence goes on from CAVWDV010000002.1 coordinate 793,475, forward strand.
CGACTCGCTGTTGGGCAACCTGGCAGGCATGCTGGGTGGCGGACAACAGTCGATGCTGAGCGGCATCGGCACCAAAATGCTCGAAGGAATCTTTGGCAAAGGAATGTTGAGTTCGCTGATTGGCGTGCTTGCCAGCTTCCTGGGCGGCAAGACCAGCTTGGTTACCAAACTGCTGCCGCTGCTCGCCCCCGTCGTGATGGGCGTGCTTAAGAAGCAAACGAAGGCGGACAACCTCAATCAGGGTGGCCTGGTCAATCTGCTCATGGGCCAGAAGAACAACATTTCGCAAGCCATGCCCTCGGGTCTTGCCAGTGCCCTGAGCGGCGCTAGCGGCCTCGGCGACTTGGCCGGCTTTTTGCCGGGTTCGGGTTCCGCCCGGCCTGCTGCGACTCAAGCCGTGCATTCCACGCCAGCGAAAGCGTCGTCTCCCATGGGCTGGCTCTTGCCACTCATTGGCGTGCTCGCCATTGGTGGTTTGCTGTGGTCGATGATGAGCGGCAAAGGCGAAAAGGCTGTCGACGACGTAAAGAAGACCGTCGAAGAAGGTGTCGATCGCGTTGATGGTGCGGTCGACTTGGTCACCAACACGACCACCAGCTTCCGCGATTACTTCAACAAGATGGACAGCACCCTCGATGGAGTCACGGACGCGGCTTCGGCTGAGAAAATGCTGCCAACCTTGCAGGAAATGAGCAAGAATTTCGACACCCTGTCGGCCGCCTACAATAAGGTACCGGCCGACGTGCGGGGGCCTATCGCCGAGATGATTCGCGCAGTACGAAGCTCAGGAGGCCAAGAAAGCCGCCGTGCTCGAGAAGCCGGGCGTTGGCGACATCCTGAAGAACGTGCTGAACGCTCTGTTCACCAAGATTTCGGACCTACTGACGGCCTAACCGTCGGTTCCACCTGTACCTAGGTGATTTTCACCCCTCGTCGCACAACTGCGACGAGGGGTTTTTCGTGCGCTAAGGCAATCGCCACGCGCCGCCCGCACTTCACTCAAGTCGTCACGCCCTCGCCGCCACTGCGACGTACAACGCCGCGATGCAGGGCGCTGGCGAACAAGTGCTGCACCAATGTCATGGTAAAGACGGGGAGCAGCAGCACCGGGTGATCGACCAACACGTTACTCGCCAGCGCAATGGCGAGGCCGGTATTCTTCATCGTTAGCCCGTAGTTGAGCGCCGTAATCGCTTCTTCGCCTGCGGCGAACATGTGTCCCAGCCATTGCGCCACCACCAGCCCAACGAAGCACAGCACGAGCGCAGTGACAACGCAAACAGCGAGCGACGCCAGGCTCAGCTCGTCACGCATCTGGGGCAACGCGTAGGCAGCGTTCGCGTAGTTGAGCACCAACAGCGTTACGGCACTCAGCAGCAAGACGCCACTGCGATGCCTGGTGACGCGTTCCGCGCCCACCGCCCAGCGGACAATCATGCCAACCGCCGTGGGAAGCAGCACCCACACCACAAACTCCAGTCCCGTGAAGCTGGCGGTGAGTTGCTCCAGTGCGTTTGCTTCGCCGGCAGAAAACGAGAGCCCGAGCAGCCGCAGCACCAGCGGAATCATCCAGGGACAAACCACGATCGATAACACCACGAGCGCCAAGGCCCAGGCGAGTTCGCCCCGCGATTGCTGTGTCCACGCCGCGGCCGAGTTGGCCACGGGCATCGCAGCCACCAGGGCGAAGCCCACAAGCAGCTTCGAGGCCATCTCTCGATCGGTCGTCAACGGAAGCACCCACCACGCCATCAGCACCACCGCCGCGGGGGCGAGCCACACCGACGCCAAAGCCGAAATCACGAGCCCCGGGCGACTCGAAACCAGCGGCAGTCGGCGGATCTCTACGCCTAAGGCCGCTAGAAACAGCAGCACCGCCACCAGCAATTGCGACATGCTGGGCCGTAGGATTTCGGGCCATTCACTTGGCAAGCTGATCGCGCGAATGGTTTGTCCAGGCCCTGGAACAACGAGTGCCAGGACGTAGCACAGCGCAAGCAGCATCGGCAGGTATCGCCGTACCGCCTCGCTAAACATGGAGATCAAACGCTGCGTCATCCAAGAAACCACTTCGAGGCTGTCGGGAAATCTGGGTGCCAAGTCCACTGCTATTCAGATTGCCAGCAGCGGCTTGGCAAGTGTAGCAGCCGAGGAACATGGGCCGCCACCTTGGTTTTCGCCCAGAAAGTAAGGGATATTCCTTGCCACCGCGATCGATGGCAGCAAAAAACGATGGCACCCGCAGCAAACCGGCCTCCCAACTTGAGCTGCCCTGCCCGCTAGGAGGCGTGCGGCATTGCCCGACCTGCAACCGCGACCGGCGGGATGGAATGGGGCAGAGCCTGCTCCGTTAGTTGCCCAGCTGGCGGTTCAAGTCTTCGAGCTGGTGCTTGAGTTGTTCGATGCTCGTCTCGGCTTCGTCACGCAGTGCGGCAAGCGCGGTTCGCAGGTGCGCAACCTCGTTACGGAGGTGCTGGATTTCGTCCGCTGCTGCAGGCGACGCCGTGGCCGCAGGGGTGGGTGCCGCGGCGGGCGTGGGCCGCAGGGCACCGCTAGGTGGTGCAGGCTGCGGACCGCTGGCCGGACTCGGCACCGGGTGCGCGTCGACCGGCATAGCAACCCCATGTTCGCGCCGCACTTTGTCGAGTTCTCGCGGTTGGTAGAGGTTATGGGTCACCACCGCGCCACGTCCCGGCGGGGTTAAGTAGACCACCAGCGACTTGGCGCGCAAACTTTCGAGCAAGGGCCCCAACTCCGCCATGCCCTTGATCGGCTCCATCCGCGCGGCCCTGCCCCGCAGTTCGCCAATCGACTGCGCTCGCGCAGTAGCAATTCGGCCATGACGGCCATCTCGTACTTATCGACACCGAGCCATTCGTAAGCCAGGTGCCGGTACTTCTCGACGCGGCCATCGCCCTGGATCACCGCGACGGCGCCGACCGAACGCAAGCGATCGATGGCCTCTTCTACCTGATCGTTGTCTACTTCCACCTGCGGAAACCGGTTGCTCTTCTGGTTGCAACCGGTCGCCAGACCCTTGAGCGTGAGTGGGTAGGCATCGGGCGTGGTCTTGGCTTTTTCGACGAGCACGCCTAGCACGCGCCGCTCTAGCGCCTCAAGCTGCGTCCATTTGGGGCCGTCCGCCATTGTTTCATCAGCCATCGAATGTCGTCCTGCTCACCCATTGCTTATGTGATCCAGCGTCACCGCCGCGCGCCATGGTACCCTCAACACCCACGATGGGCAACGTGCCCGATACAACGGCGCGGGGCGGCGCGATCCTTTGCCTGGCGAACACCGCCTCCACATGGTGCTTCGCAAGAACGCCAGGGTGACGGTCGCCCGGAGCACGACCGTGGTGATAGCGTTCGGACTTCAACAATCGCTTGGCCGCTTCCCGCAGTGGAACGACTGCCGATTGGAGGGGTGTCCCCTTAAGCGTGTATCGATAGCCGCCTTGCTTCGCTATAATCGGCGCACCACAGCCGGACACGAATCGCTCCCTGAACTCCGACTCGCGCCCCACAAGGAACCTGCCCATGTTTGCCCAACGCTTCTCTCTCGCGGTCGCCATTGCATTCACCATTTCGTTTACTACCGCAACGACCTCTGCCGACAATTGGGGACACTGGCGCGGCGAGGGTGGCAATGGCGTAGCTAGCCAGGCGAACCCGCCAACGGAGTGGTCGGACTCCAACCACATCAAGTGGAAAGTCGTCATCCCGGGCCGTGGATCGGGCTCCCCCATCGTGTGGGAAGATCGGGTATTCGTTGTTACGAGCGTGCCGACCGACGCGTCTGCCGATGGCGCGTCGCAGGCGCTGCGTTTCGTGCTGATGTGCCTCGATCGAACCACCGGCGATACGCTTTGGGAGCGCATCGCAACCACAGCAACGCCACACGAAGGCACCCACAATACCAACAACTACGCATCGGCGTCGCCCACCACGGACGGCGAGCACGTGTACGCCCACTTCGGCTCGCAGGGACTCTACTGCTACACGCTGGATGGCGAACGGGTGTGGGATCGCGACTTTGGCGACATGCAAACCCGCAATGAGTTTGGCGAAGGGAGTTCCCCCACAATTGCCGGCGACAAGATCCTGGTGCCCTGGGATCACGATGGCCCCTCTTCCCTGTTTGCCCTCGACAAACGCACCGGCGACGTCGTGTGGCAAACCAAGCGCGACGAACCCACCTGCTGGGCCACGCCGCTCGTGGTAACACATAACGGCAAGCAGCAAATCGTGATGAATGGTCAGAACTCGGCCCGCGGGTACGACCTGGACTCCGGCAGCGAACTATGGCGATGCGATGGCCAGACGCAGCGACCCGCGGCATCGGCCGTCGCCCAAGGCGGTACGGTGTACGTGGCCAGTGGCTTCCGCGGTTCGTTCCTAGGTGCGTTTCGGCTGATTGGCCAGGGCGATATCGAAGGGACCGATAACGTGGTGTGGACTCTCGGTCGCGACACGCCCGATATCGCCTCGCCGCTACTCTCCAACGGTCGCTTGTACTTCTACAAGGCCAAGACAGGCCTGCTCACCTGCCTCGACGCCGCAACGGGCGAGCCCCATTACACGACCCAGCGGACCGGCCTCCGGACTACTTACGCCTCGCCTGTGGCGGCGGGCGGCTTCGTGTACCTGACCGATCGCGACGGCACCACCATCGTCATCCGCGATGCCGACGAGTACCAGCTGGTGGCAACCAACTCCGTTGGCGAAACCGTCGATGCCACCCCCGCGCCGGTCGACAATCAACTCTTCATCCGCGGCGAGAACCACCTGTTCTGCATCGAAGAGTAGTCGACTGGTCGAAAATGGCGGCCGGGCAAATCGGCCCGCGGGATTGTCCCGCACCATCAACGCAAGTGACTGCGACGAAGGCGACTCGGATTTGCGCCCTCGGTCCCGGGGGTAAACAAAAACCAGGGCCCCTCACTTGGAGGAGCCCTGGCGTTAAGGTTATCGAATTGGTTTTCGTTGACGGTTGTTACAAGGTGTCGTTCGTCAGAGTCGATTAGGCGACCGTCAACTCGTTTCGATACTTAGTAAGTCAAGATAGCGTCGACACCGAACACGGTTTGGTTGAAGTCGGTACCGTTTGCATTGGCAAAGGCGGTCTCGGCTGGCAACCAGTTGTGACGCACTTCGGGACGAATCACGATATTCGCGTGCGGCTTGTAGTTCAGGCCGTACGTAATACCGTACTGCGAAGTGGTGTCGTTGGCGTCTACGATTCCGTCGCTCTTCCACCATTCGACACGCAGACCAGCGGCCAGGCAATCGCTCATGGTGTAGAACAAGTACTGGTTGACACCAACCTGAGCACCACCGGCATTGCCGGAGTCGGAGTCGTCGTAGCTTACCAAGTCGCTCTGGAACACGTAGTTCAGATCGTCGCTCAGCGTGGTGTCGATCACAACGCTATGGCTGTAACCATTACGTCCACCGGTACGCAGGCCAAAGTTGCCCGCGGTCGCGATGTAGGTGAAGGCTACGTCGTCGGTCAGGCTCGTCGAGAAACCACCTAGGAAGCTCGAACCACCAAGTGCTTGATCGAAGCCAGTATCCCAGCCGAAGGTCCAACCAGCGTAGACGTCTACGCCATCAATACCACTGTAGGTCGCCAAAGCACCGGTGTGGGTAAATGGCTCGCTATTGAACATGGTGTAAGAGTGGCTGTAGAAGAAGTTATCCGGAGCGGTAACTACTTCGTAGCCAACCAGCGTGAAGAAGTGACCAGCCTTGACGCTCCAGTCGCCATAGGCGGCTTCCAAGTAAGCCTGTGGCATGGCCCAACCGTAGACTCCGTTGTCGAAGCCATTCGAGGCATCCCACACGGGGCTATCGTTTCCGAACGCCTGCGTTTTCTGGGCGTCGGTACCGTACATCATGTCGAAGCGGAAACCCCAGTCGGCGCTGCACGCGCCGGCTTCGGCCACCTTCTCGGCGTAGAACCATTGCTGGTGCAGGTTCAGGCCATCCGGCACGTCGTTGAACGCGAGCAGATCGCCACGATTGAACGACAATCGCGTGTTGTCGCTGTGGTAACCAAGTTGTGTCCAACCACCAAAGTTGATCGCGCAGCAACCACAGGGATCCATGTGATCCTTGAGCGTGCAAGGATCGCCCAGGCAGCAATCGTCGAACAGGCAGCAGCCGTCGAACAGACTGCAGCTGCTTCCGCAGCCACACGCATTGCCGCAGCAGCCGCTATCGCAGCAACCGGCGGTGCCAAATCCATCGCCACAGCACGCATCGTCATCGCATCCACAACTCGGTTCCTCACAGCCACAGGCAGGCTCGCCGCACTCGTAGCCCGTGAGGTCGTAGTTAAATGCGGTCTGAACTGCGGATTGCCCGAGCACTGGCGTGGTGCCCAGGGCGAGCATCGCACAGCCCACCGTCCACTTTACAACGTTCACTTTAAGCTCCTTCTTTGGGGACTATCGCGGCACTTTCGTATGCACGCGAAACGGGGAGTATTCGACGGCGAACTACGCCGCTGGCGGGTCGTAGTTCGCGCTAACGACAAAACCGCCTCGCTGGAGGTATCGACACGACCTGCCGCCAACGTGCAAAGCCAGCAGACAAACTTCGACGGAAAAACACTCGAAATCGGAAAATGTTGGAAAGCTGTTCCGGCTAGCGAAAACCCGCCGGTTGCATGGGCCACAGCCTGCGGGTTAGGCAATTTATGGCGGCGACGGGTCGTGACGAGCAGGCAAACTTTAGCGACCCCCACCAGCGAAGGCCCGAAGAAATGCGGGCCGCGAGCGGCAACCCGTAGCTGGAGACAAGAGCAAAGCGGCTGGCAAGTGCAGCTGGCAAGTGCAGCGGGCAAGCGCAGCGGGCAAGCACGGCGGGCAAGCACGGCGGGCCTACTCGCCCAACACGTGATCCCCCAGGTGCCACCCGGCCCCCGCAGGACTACCCGCCGGCGAACGCGTCAGCTGCAGACGAAACTCCGTAGGCGAATCGGGCGTTTTGCCGGATGCCGGAATCAGTTCGAACGACTGCCCCACGGTGTAACCCCCTCGCGCACTCGGCACGACGCCCAACACGTCGCCCGCGACTACCTTCGCGCCATCGGGGGCAGCGGTAAGCAGCTCGACAACTGGATTATCGCGAAATGCATCGAGAGATTCGATCGCGGCATCGTTCGATTGGTAGTACTCGGCGAGCGAATCGTCGAACGGTCGGCGCGACTCGAGCGGCGACTTCAGTTCAAGCGCGGTGAGCACCTGATCGTCCAGCAGCAGGTCGCACCACTCGAGCGCCCACTGCTCGGCTTCGGTAGCGATTAATCGCTCCAGGGTCCTATTGTGGACGTAAACGCCGGTGCCAATGGCAAGCGACAAGGCTAGCCCCACCAGGGCGGCGGTTCGGCCAGCCAGTTGGCCGTCGCTGGCCGCGATCCGCCACAGGGCCAACAGGTGCAGATGATGCCCAGCAGTGGGATTACCAGCAACTGCGAGCTGGCGAGCGCCACCGCCGAACACACGCCCAGTACGGCGGCCAGCACCGCCAGCCGACTGACGGAGCGATACTCGGCAACCGCCTGCACGTCGTCGTGCAGGTAGTCGGAGGGAACGATGGACTCCGTTTTCTCGCTCATAACGTTTTCGCGATCCTTCTCGACCGACAGTACCAAAGGGAACGGCTCAGGTGTCGACGGTTACGACCGCACCTTCAAGCTCTCTTCTTTTTCGAGCGCCTGCGCGCTGCTTCGCAAAGTCGGACTGATACTTCTTCTGCGTGAATTTCGATTTCGATGTTCCCAAGTTTTCGGGCACCAGCATCCGCTCGGCAATATTCAGCCAAAATACATCCGGGCTCGTGATCGGACTACGTGACTCAAGAAACACGCCGCCAAAGGCATCGCGTTCAAACGGCGCGGCTTGCAGCGACGCACCTACAATACCACTCATCAAAAACCCGGCTACCGCCGCCATTAGGGGGCCGCCAACCGTATCGATGGGATGCTTGAATCGCATGCGGGTCTTCGACAGCATGCCACCAAACACCCGGTGCAGCACAATAAACGTGATGACGTAAAGTACCCACAACATGAGGAAGTCGAGCAAGTAAGTGAACCCACCTCCACCACTGGCGGCTAGCCACTTCGCCATAGGCAGGTGGCAGCCAAAGGCAATCACACCGCTCAGCAAGATATTAATCGTTGTGAGCGTGTTGTTCCACAACCCTTGCTGAATGCACATGGCAAAGGTGGCAAAGAAGATGACGCCAACAATAACGTAGTAAAGCCACATAGTGGGTAGACTTCAAGGGAAAGGGGTTTCGGGGTAGTCGATGTCGCAACAATTCTATTCGACGGCTCAGCGAGAGACACGCATGGGCCTAGCCGCCCTTGAGCACACGTTGAGCCTCCTGAATACTCGTCACGCCTCGGGCAACCAGCAGGATGGCTTCTTCTTGGAACGTTCGCATGCCCGCCAGGCGAGCCGCCTTTTTCAACAGGTCCATTTTCGGCTGCTTAATGAGCACCTCGCGGACCTTGTCGTTTACCACCAGCAGTTCAAACAAGCCGGTGCGGCCGACGTATCCCACGTTGTTACACGTTGGGCAAGGCTTCTCGAGTTCCTCGGGCTTGGGCACTCGGTACAACTGCTGGACCTTGCCGGCCGGGATGCCGAGCTTCTTGAGCAAATCGGGGGTCGGTTCGTAGGCCACTTTACATGTGTCGCACAGTTTGCGAATCATGCGTGTGCAGAGCACCGCCGTTACCAGTTGGGCGAACTCCTTTTGGGGCACTTTTTTCTGCAGCATCCGCAGCAGGGCCTCGGGGGCTTCCAGCGCCTGCACGGTGGTGATCAGCAAGTGGTTATCGTCCACCTCTTTGAGCAGCAGCTTCGCCGATTCGCGATCCACCACGTCGCGCACCACGTAGACGTTCGGGTACGTACGGATCAACTTAGGCAGCAGCGTCACGGGCGATTCGCCCTGCTTGCTATCGTACTTGTGCAGGGCCACGTTCTCCATCTCCCGCTCGGGATGATGGACATCTTCAATCGATACGAAATCACGCATCAAGCGGTCGGTTTCCATGACCGACACATCCGTCAGCGTGGTGAGGCCCCCTTCAGGCGGAGCGGCAATGATCAGAAGGCCTTCGTCCAGGGCCATTAACTCCGACCATTGATCTTTGATTTTCTCCCGCATCCCCAGGTCGTCGTAAGTCACCAGCTTGGCCTGCGATCCCCCCAACAGCTCCATCAACACGCGCTCGCCCGTTTGGACGCCCTGACTAACGAACGGACACAGGTAGTTGATGTTCTCGTACTTGGCGGCAAACTTGCCAGATTGCTTCTTCCGCCGCTCGGTGATGTCGAGATTCGCCAGCTGTTTCATCACAGCGAGCATCACGTCGCCACTCTCGCGGTCGCGGGTCTCGCCGTTCTGCCACACGCCATCTACCAAGTGCTTCACGCCTACGCCACTCTGCGAGTAGTCGAGCACCAGGCGATCGCTCCGCCGATTGGCCATGTCGGCAACCAATTCCTTGACCAGCAGGTAGCCAGGCGACTGGCGGGCCGTGATCAGGTTGGCTTGGTTCGCCTTCTCGTCGCCCCCAAAGGCGTTCAGCTCGACGGGGACTCCCTTCTCGTAGTCGGCCTTTCGCTCGGCATCCATCTTCACGCCAACTTTGCTCAGCGATTCGGCTATCGTGTAGCGGAACCAGTCGGACGTGAACACTTTTTGATGTGGCTCGACCGCCTTGTTGTGCATCACCGTGTAGGCGATGAAGGGGCCGATGTAGGCGAGTGCCAATACCGAGATGCCGACGATGTAATTAGGCACCGCCACCAGCACTAATAGGCCCAACACAAATGGAACGAAGATAATCGGATTCCACTTGGCATAACTGAGCCCATGAATTTGCGAGCTACGGTTCACCCAATCGCCGGTGGCGGTCCACAACAAGACCAGAAGCAGCACCGGCAGCAGCTTGAGCCAACTCAAATCGGCCGAACGGCGATTGGCATCCACGTCTTTGGCGGTCCATGGCTTGGCCGCCGTATTTGCAGGCGGTGGCGCGTCGCCATCGGCAGCCTCATCGCCGCCAAGCCCGTCGCTCGGGGCATCCGCGTTGGGGGCATTCGCCTCCACGCCTTCCTCGGCGGGGGCATCGGCTACGGCCGCCTCCTCCTGGGCGTAGAGGCGCGGTGCCGTCACCCCACCGCATACCACCGTAGCGCATAACAGTAAGATCCCAAAAGTTCGCTGCATCAGAGAATTCCGCCTTGCGCTACGTCGATACCCTTGAGTGCCATCTTCAATGCTTCGCGGTTAGGAGCCACTTCCATGGCCACCGTCCGGTCGATGAGTTCCTCGTCCACCAGATTCTTCAAACTCTGCGTAAAGTCCTGCATGCCATCCTCGGCACCGATCCGAATGGCGTCGGGGAGTTTGTCGTCTTGTTCTTCCAGGATCAGCTTACTGACCGTTGGGGTGAAGCTCATGATCTCCACGGTTGGCACCCGTCCGACGTCCGGCTTGATCGCTCTTCAGCAGCTTCTGGGCGACGATGCCCCGCATGTTGAACGCAATGGCACTCCGCAAGGCGCCGTGCATGTCCTGCGGAAACAGGTCGAGAATACGACCAATCGTGGTGGCGGCACTCGAAGCGTGAATGGTGCCAAACACCAGGTGACCCGTCTCGGCCGCGTGGATGGCCGTCATGAACGTCTCCTTGTCGCGCATTTCGCCCACGAGCATCACGTCGGGATCCTCCCGCACGGCATGCTTCATACCCACTTCGAAGTCGATCACATCCAGGCCGATCTCCCGCTGATTGATCAGGCATTTCTCCTCGGTAAAGACGAACTCAATAGGATCTTCGAGCGTCAGGATGTGCTTCCGGTAGTTAGCGTTAATCCAGTTGAGCATCGAGGCGATGGTCGTACTCTTGCCCGAGCCGGTCACACCAGCCAGCAGGATCATGCCTTGATCGTAAGTGCAGAGCGTTCGATCGACGGCGGCAGGTTGAGCCCCTCGAAGTCGGGAATCCAGCTACTCACCCGCCGCGCAACCATACCCATGTGGCCAAGTTGCTGCAGCAGATTCACACGGAATCGCCACACCGTGCCATCGACATCGAGCGTGTGGGCGAAGTCGGCGCCGCCGTCGCGCTCGAAAATCTTGCGGTTCCGCTCGTTCATCAGCGGAAACAGAGCCGCACCATTTCCTCGTCGCTCGATCGGGGCCCGCTTCATCGGCCGCAACGAACCATCCACCCGCACCATCGGCGCGTTGCCAACTTTCAGGTGCAAGTCACTCGCCTCGGTCTTCACGCAGGCGCGAAACAGTTTGTCGACCTCCAAATTGGGTCGCGCATGCATGAGACTACTCTTGACGTCGTCATGCTCAGCCATGGCAAGGGATCCTCTGCACGAAATGTTCCGAATTCCCAGGCGGGGATGCCGCTGGGGCAATTGATTTTCGACAATCCTATAGTTTACACAGAACCCCGCGTGGCGGGGACACCCCCGGGGCGAAGAAATGCGAAGGTTTGCCGGGCCCGTAGCGTTGGCTCCCGCGGCGGGATTCGTGCTATAATTCCCGCGGAACAACTCACCCCCGTGGTGGCTCTTGAGGAGCACCCCATCATGTCCACCGGAGCCAAAAAACGCCTTAGTCCCGAGGACTACCTGGAGTTCGAGCGCAAGAGCGAAACCAAGCACGAGTTCTTCGACGGCGAGATCTTCGCCATGGCGGGGGGGGGACATTCGCCCATTCCGCAATCGCGACCAACATCGCTGGAGAACTTCGCAATGCCATGAAGGGACGAGCTTGTCACGTCATCTCCAGCGACATGAAAGTGACTTCTCCTACAGGGCTATGGACCTACCCCGACGTGGCGGTGGTTTATGGGGAGCCAGATCTTCAGGACGAGCACGACGACGTCCTACTTAATCCACTGGTAATTGTCGAAGTCCTCTCCAAGTCAACCGAAGCCTACGACCGTGGCCGCAAGTTCGCCAACTACAAGACCATCGAGTCGCTCCAGGAGTACGTGCTGGTCGCCCAAGACCGTGCCGCGATCGACCGCTTCACCCGGCAGAAAGATGGAACGTGGCAGCAAACCACCGTGGCCGATGCCGCCGGTTCGCTGGAGCTACCGGCGCTGGAGTGCTCGATTGCACTGCCGGAGATTTATCGCGGGGTAAAGGTCGAAGGCTAAACCGTAAGACGGCTCGCCACCGCCGCCCGGTGAGTACCCGCTGCGGGGAGGCTGTTTGTAACTTTTCACCGTGTTCGTGGCTAACAACTCTGTGCGCAGCAACCTCCTACTGCAGCGCTAAGTCATGAACCACGGATCGCGCGGATGCTACGGATTTTCAGCATGCTAAGCCAACCCGTTACGGGAGGGCGTGAGCATGACGACCGCAGCAACTCATGGCCGGAACGATGCATCCGCGAAATCCGTGGTTGCCTGACCAGGGAGTTGGCGCTGTAGCACGAGTGCAGGCCAGGATGGTTGAGGCGGGGAATGATACTCCGGTACGCGGAACCCTGAGAAGGTCATCGCTCTTTGATCTCGACGGCCGGTCCCTCGACGAGCCCGCTCCCGGTCCAGTCACAACGCCAACCGGGAAACGCATCCTGGGGAAACGGATCGGGGCCGAGCATTCGCGAAGATTCGAACACGATATCGAATTGACGATCCGCACGAATCCTTCCAACGCGGCAGCGTTTAGAAAGATGCTGGTTTCTCGGATCGAGCGAGACGTTCCCACTAGGTGCAGCGATTTGCGCCCCGCTTCTTAAAGCGTCTCGAACCGCCATTGGATCGGCAGAGCCCGCCGATTCCACCCCCTGCTTCCACAGTTGCACGGCGACGTAGGCGGCTTCCATCGGGTCGCTCATAACACGATCCTCGCCATGCTCGAGCTGGAAACTCTCAATCAAGCGTCGATTGATCGGGGACTCCAGCGATTGAAAATAGTTCCAAGCGGCAAAGTGGCCCTCGACGACTTCGGGTAACAGCCCGCGCAATTCGTCCTCACCAATGCTGGTAGCGATCACCGGCAGGTCGCGAGCGGACACGCCCTGTCGACTCAGCTCATCGTAAAAATGGACATTGCTGTCACCATCAATCATATTGACCACGACATCCGCCTCACTGGATAGGATCTCACGAACCGTTTCAACAAAATCGGTCCGGCCCAGTGGAAAATACGATTCGCCGACAATCTGCGTATCCGGATAGGTCGCCTCGAAGTGTTGGCGAATGACATGACTCGCCGTTAAGGGATATATCAGATCGCCGCCGATTAAGAAGAATCGCCGTTTTCGACCTCCCGAAAGGCTCCGCATCCAGTCTAGCGCGGGCAAGATTTGCTGATTGGGGACCGACCCTGTATAGATCACATTCGGCGAGCACTCATTGCCTTCGTACTGCACTGGATAGAACAACAGGCTACCAAACTCTTCAACAACTGGCACGACGGCTTTGCGACCGACCGACGACCAGCAGCCAAACAGGACCGAGACGCCGTCCTCGGCCAGCAACTTTCTCGCACGCCTCGGGAAGAGATCGTCATTCCGCGAACGTGGGTCTTCGACCACTGGCTGGATCTTCCGTCCCAACAAACCACCAGCGGCATTGATTTCCTCAATGGCAAACAACTCGATATCTCTCAGCGAAGTTTCACTGATTGCCATCGTGCCGGTTTGCGAGTGGAGGATGCCAACCTTAATTGGATCTGCTTCCACTTTCTGAGCACAGCCACTCGTAAGAAGCGTGCTGCTGGCCCCCGCACCAAGCAGGGTCGAACCAGCGCGTTTCAGAAACTCACGGCGGGGCGGGGGCGCACCAGTGCGGTTCGCAAACATTGTCTTCGGACGTTCAGGCATGATTCCCGATCAATCTCTCATCTTGGCCCAATACAGGCTCTCAAACGGCTGGGACGAAACACTCACGTCGCCTTGAAACGGGCGGTCGAGGACACCGATCAACATGATCATGGTTCCCAGAAAGAACGCCAGGATTCCCCCCAGGAAAAGATGCGATACGAGTCGCATATCAAACAACCAGATCAAGGCAATGTTGAGTGCGGCACCCACCAATACCACGTACCACATGACCGCTGGGATACCGGTGGTAACCGAATTTTCACGCACTTGATGATTCTCAAGAAACACATTGAACTGTCGAATGGTTTCCGCATGCACGATTTTCTGAGACTCGGTCACCGGCTCGAATGCGAGCAAGCGTTCGTGAAACGCCGCGATTCGAGTCTGCTCGCCCGACGAAATACTGCCTTGTGCGTACTCATCCCAGGCGTACTTGAACACATAGCGGCAGTAATCGCGAAGCAACCAGCGCAGGTTCTGGCCGTGCGGTGCGGGGTAGGTGCTCACGTCCTGATGCAAGGCATCCAGCGACGCGACCTCGCGGGCAACATTGCTCTCCACCTCCGACAGATTTTGATACGAAGCAACAGCAATCAAACCAAGCAGCAATCCGTAGAACACACCAAAGCAGGAAAGCACGTACCCGACGACGTCATTGGAGCCATCGCGGTTCTTAACGAACATTCGCAGAAACGGGCGCAAGAAGATACAGCCAGCCCAGCAGTAACCCACGAACACAATCGCTGAAATTGTGATCAACGGCTTAAGCGGAAGATCGTAGATCTCATTTATCGACATTGGCATTCAACCGTTGGTAATTCCGACCGGTGCGACTGCAGCTTGCCTGGCACCTGAGCGGTAGCACAATTCTACCGTCGCCGGGGCATCTACTTGCCTGCGGATGCACGCAAATTGGCCTTGGTGCTATTCTTGATGTTAATCGGACCGTACCTGAGTTCGTAGTAGATCTTATCGACTTCCTCGGCCATTTCGCCGATGGATCGATGGACTTTGAGGTTCGGATTACCCGGCGGGTAGCTGGCGGGATTCTTCCTAGCTTCCTCGGGCAATTGTTCGAACGCAACTTCGTTCGGGTTGGTAAAGGGAATGGCAGCCGAAATCATCAGGCTAATGTCGGGCCTCAGGATAAAGTTGAGGAACTCTTCCGCCGCGTCACGATGTCGTGCTCCTTTGGCAATCGCCAGGCAATCAACGTACTGGTGAGCACCTTCTTTTGGCAGAACGAATTGGTAAGCTTTCGACGCGGATAGCAGCGACGCGGCATCCCCGCTCCAAGTCAGCGCGATATCCGCTTGACCGCTCAACATCACTTTGGCCGCGTTATCCGAGTCGAATACTTTCACCTGAGGCATCCAATCTTCCCACACCTCCTTTACCTCCAGCAGTGTCGATGAGGTGACTTCGTTGACCGGAAGATCAAGATGACAAAGGGCCCAACTCAGCCACTCGCGAGGATCGTTCAAGGCCACAATCCGGCCGCGATACTTACCCGAAAAAACATCGCCGAGGCTTTCGATGGGATCTCGAATGCGATCCGTGTTTACAACAATCCCCACAGTACCGGCCAACCACGGAACGCAATACTTGCCATCAGGATCATGCGGCAGGTTCCGAAACTCCGCGCCGATATTCTTCAGATTCGTCAACCGATCGAGTCGCAGTGGTTCCAGCGCACCACGATTGATCAATACTTCGGCTGCATAGTCGCTTGGCTGAACCAGATCGTATCGTCTTCCTGCGATTCGATGCCGCAACAGTTCTTCGTTGCTGTTGTAGTACTCCACCAACACATGAATACCCGTCTCGTCGGTGAACGCCTTGATCACGCTTTCGGGCACATAACCTGGCCAGCAAAACAGGACCAGCTGTTTCTCCTCCTGCGCGCACACGGGTGATGGCAGCGAGGTCGCGGCAAGACCGAAGAGCGCGAAGACGCCAGTCAGCCAGAGGACGACGCGTGCCGATCTCAGCAAATGGCTAGCGACACTTTGTAAAGCGGCGTTTGCGGTTCTCATTTTCGAAACATTTCCCTATCCAACTATGATTCGAGGGCATCCTGTTGTAGTGGCCAGCGCCAACCAATCCGCCGCAAGCGGTGCTGCCTCCGTCGGAACTGAAGTCGTGCCGGGGGGAGGGTTAGCCGTCTGTTGAACAAGGACTTTGGAATGGAGGTTTTTCAATGGATTCGAGTGCAAGGCGTAAAATCGCAGGCAGCTCCGCGAGATACGTCGGGATCTTGCAACGCTTACAACGCAGCAATCGGCCGAATCGGGAAACCTCCCTCCGAATGGCTTTTTCAACGGGCAGTTAGCATAACGCCACTTGCTTAAGGATACCATGAGCGGACCATTACAAGGCATGGGAAAACAGGAGCGTTCGCCGTGAAAGGTAAGGGCGATATCCCATGAATTCGCTGCAGACAGGCGGCATTTTGGGCCCGCTGCGATGGATGCAACACCCCCGGTGGTGGCCGCCGCGCTCGATGCCCGCCCCGTTTGGGAGCGAGTTTCCGAGCAGCGTGCAGCAAGGCAAGCATGGGAACGATTTCGTGCGGAGGTTCCCCAGGAAGCGGTGAGTGGCTATCTCGAGTTGCTCCAGGCGTGCGGTGCGGGCGACCCAGTAGCGATTGCGCAGGCCCGCGAGCAATTCACGGACCTGCGGACGCGTTGACCGTCGAACTGGAAACACCAGTGGGTCGACAAGCACTACTTACAGGCCTGGGGCATGAGGACCCCAGCGTGCGGATTGAAACCGTGCGGCTATACGATCACTACCTACGCAGCACCACGCCCTGCTATCTGAACAATGACCATGCCGTCGACACGTTTCGCACGCTAGTACACGACCCCCAGGCCGATCCAGCAATTCGCGCGGCGGCCCTCATCGTTCTTGCGCGGCTGGGAGATGGAGGACAACTGAGGTTCGACCTGGAGCAGATGCTGCTAAGCCCCAGCGACTACGTGTTCGCCCGTGGTACGCTTCAGTCTTTGCTAACCGACAAGACACTCAGAGGCCTCAGCACCACGAACGGAGCGCAAATCAAGGAAATCCTCAGAGAAATGCCGTAGCCAGGAGGCAAATGGTGGTGAAGCGGGCCGCACCTCCCGGCGGCTGAGTTGGATCGTTCCGCGACCGATGGTGGCCGAAAATCGCGGTAGATATCACCGGCTGGTTCGGTCTAATAGGTGGAGGCTGCGCTGCTACGCGCCGAGCTGTGATTTGGCATCGGCTGGTTGGTGCGCAAGTGGTGGAGAGGACGATGCATCGTGCGGCGAAATCCTTGGGTCACGGGGCGCTCGGTCGGGGATGACATGAAGCAACGCAACATGTGCCGTTCCTGCTGGTCCTTGAACCTTGTTACTCGGTCATTTGTCATTGCGTCATTTATTCATTGCTCATTGGTCATTGGTCATTTCAACGTAAATCGACACCTGTCGATCTATTTGTCAATTTACGCGGCGGCGAGATGGTTGGGACGGCGGCGTAACTACAGCCGGTGCAACGACTTGGAGTATCGCGAAGAGGCCGGCACAAATCGACAACGAATCGTTGTTTGGCAGTTGTCGTTATTGGAGTCAAATAGGAGCGAATCAGCGCGAATCAGAGCCGCGACTCGGGAGCGCCAAGTTGGTGCTCCCTTACGGTCGCGGCTCCGACTGGAGGTGTTTGGCACGGCGTTCCGGCGACACGTAGGTCGCCGGCTAGGGGATCGCTCTGGTTCGGGCGATGCACTACACGAGCCTGCGTACCGGGATGCCGCGTTCGGCCATCACGCGTTTGGTCTCGTCGATGGTGTACTCGCCGAAGTGAAAGATACTGGCGGCGAGCGCGGCGTTGGCTTTGCCAATGGTAATCGCATCGGCCAAGTGCTCGGGCCGCCCTGCCCCGCCGCTGGCGACGACAGGAATGCCAACCGCCTCGCTCACGGCGCGGGTGATTTCCAAATCGTAACCATCCTTGGTGCCGTCGCAATCCATGCTCGTGAGCACGATTTCGCCCGCGCCGAGTTCCTCCACACGCCGGGCCCAAGCGACCGCTTCGAGCCCGGTAGAAAGACGGCCGCCATTGATGTGCACCTCGAACACTTCGCGCTCGTTGCCGGCGCTATCCACACGCAGGACGCGTTTGGGGTCGATGTTCACCACGGTGGCGCAACTGCCGAACCAGCGGGCAACCTGGCTGACGAGTTCCGGCGTTTTGACCGCGGCGGAATTGATACTTACTTTCTCCGCCCCCGCGGTGATGAGCGCCTTGGCGTCGGCGAGCGTGCGAATGCCACCCCCAACGGTGAATGGCATGAACACTCGCTCAGCGGTTCGCCGCACCATGTCGAGCGTAATCGCACGCGCTTCGTGGCTGGCGGTGATGTCGAGAAACACCAGCTCGTCGGCCCCCTCGGCCTCGTAGCGGGCAGCCACCTCCACGGGGTCGCCCGCGTCGCGAAGGTTAACGAAGTTTGTTCCTTTAACGACACGGCCGTTGTTCACATCAAGGCAGGGAATCACGCGGGCGGCAAGCATGCTTTCCAAGTTAGGCGGCCGGGTCTGCCGGGTCAATTGATAGCAGCATGCTTGCGGTAATTCCGGCAATTTCGTTTGGTGCGCGAACCTTTTTTTTGTCGCGGCGATTGCCTAGACTACACGCGGGAGCAACTAGGCGATTCATTTAACAGACATTCGAGGAATCCGATGCCGCTTCAAGCCCTTGCCCAACTGACCCTGTCGCACACCGCGATGTCCATTCTCGAAGCCGCCGAGCAGGCGGGACGTTTGCACCTGGCCGGCAGCGTGGACGAATTAGTATCGCTGGCAACACCCGACTCTTCGCTTGGCTTGGGCGAAGTGGGCCCCGACGGGCGGTACGTGGTGGGGTACGACGTACCGGGCCGCGGCTTTGTTCCCGAAGCCCACGTTTGCCAAACCAAGAATGGCGTGGCGGCCAACTACGTCGAAGCCTACATGCGTCGGCGAGACCCCGACTGCATGGTGGTGGGCGACGCAACCCACACCGACAAACCAACCTATCAACAGCGGTTTGGTAAGCCGTTTGGCGACTTGCGCAGCGAGACCATCGACTGGCTAAAGGCGCAGCCAATCGCAGCGTTCTTTTTTCGTACGGGTCTGCCCAACAAGCCACTCAATGCAATTGCCATCGCACCCGCCAATGCGGGATTCTTCGCGCTGGGCCTAGCGATGCTGCAGGGGATTGTGCCACTGGATGAAATCCGTGCCGAGGGCGCACAACTACCACCATGGTGCCGTGCTCTACGTGGCTCCGCCGTTTCGCCATACGCACTTCGACGGCAAACAGATTGTTGTTCACAATCGTCGTTTCGAAGACGACCTGAACCTACACGAACTGTTCTCTTACAATCTGTATCCGGGTCCTTCGGCAAAAAAGGGCGTGTACGGCATGCTGCTCACGCTGGGTGAGCGAGACGCCGATCCATGGACAACCGCCCATTGCTCGACCGTCGAAGTGATTACTCCCTATGAGAACGTAACCACCATCATGCACGAAGGTGCCTCGGGCGGTGGCAAGAGTGAGATGCTCGAACAAATGCACCGCGAAGCCGATGGCACCCTGCTGCTGGGCAACAACACCGTGACGGGCGATGTCCGCAAGTTGACCCTGGCGCGGGGGTGCGAATTGCGACCGGTGACCGACGACATGGCTTTGTGTCACTCCGATCTTCAGAACGGTGAAGGCAACGAAGGAAAGGTGACGCTCACCGATGCGGAAGATGCCTGGTTCATTCGCGTGAATCACATCGAGCATTACGGCGTCGACCCGCACTTGGAAAAGATCACCTGCGAACCGCCGGGACCGCTGTTGTTCTTGAATATCGACGCCAAGCCGGGGGCCACCGCGTTGATTTGGGAACACACCATGGACGAACCTGGCAAGCCTTGTCCCAATCCGCGATTGGTGATGCCACGGCAGTACATGCCAGGCATTGTGAACGAACCGGTGACGGTTGATATCCGCAGCTTCGGAGTCCGCTGCCCGCCCTGCACGGCGGAGTTGCCAACTTACGGCATCTTGGGATTGTTCCACGTTCTGCCACCGTCGCTGGCCTGGCTCTGGCGATTGGTAGCTCCGCGTGGCCACGGCAACCCGTCCATTGTCGATCAGGGGGGGATGCAGTCCGAGGGCGTCGGCTCGTTTTGGCCGTTTGCCACCGGACGCAAAGTCGACCAGGCCAACATCCTGCTCGATCAAGTGATGGAAACTGATAAGACGCTCTTCGTACTGATTCCCAATCAGCACATTGGCTGTTGGAAGGTTGGTTTCGCACCACAATGGATTGCCCGCGAGTACCTGGCCCGCCGTGGCGCTGTTCCGTTTCGGAGCGGCGACCTGGTACCATCGCGGTGTTCGCTACTGGGGCATACCAAGCACACGCTGCAGGTGGAGGGCCAAACCATTGGATCTTGGTTCTTCGACGTTTCGCAACAACCCGAAGTGGGCGAAGTGGCGTACGACAAGGGAGCGGCAATCCTGACCGACTTCTTCCACAACCAACTGAATCAGTTCCTGGTCGACGACCTCCGCCCGCTTGGGAAGCAAATCATCCAGGCCTGCCTTGATGGGGCGAGTGTCGAAGACTACGAAGCGATCAAGGCCTAGCCGAGCCCTTGGGCGTTTTTCGCTTGCTGCTAACCCGGCCCAGTGATTCGACCTTGGCGATTTGCTCGGTGGCGAGTGGCACTTTGCAGTTGGTGCGGAGCGCCATGCCGCGCGAAAATATTTCGTGTTTGCGGAGGGCTCTTCTTCTTGAGGGCGGACATCACCTGGCTGAGGATATTCATGGGCTGGTGGAAATCGTTAGCGGCTCAGTGAATCTCAATAACGAAGGTACCACTGTAAAATAAGCAGAATGCGTGGGATGACGAAGCAGCGGGAAGTGTGCCGTCCGCATGAAATTCCTGGCCAGCGTTTTTCCCCTTTGGTCGCTTTTCGCAGTTGGCAGAATCCGTCAGAATTCAGTGTCGCGAACGGCCAGTTGACCCTCGTTGGTGAGGACCCTCGTTGGTAAGGAGACGAAGCATGTCGAACAAGAAGGTGCTGGCAGCAGACGACGTCCCCATGATCGATGGATCGGAAGAGGTGCCGAAGGAATTCCGCCGCATCTACTCGGAACTGGTATCGCTGACCGACGAGTTCTGCAATGAGTTGCTCGACAACGAGTACCAGCAGTTGTGCCGGGAGGTGGCGATTGAGCTTTGCCAGGACGGATCGCCTGTCGTACGCGGCAAGCGGGCGAGCTGGGCCAGCGGCATCGTCTACTCCGTGGGTCGGGTAAATTTCTTGGGCGACTCCAGCTTCGAACCTCACGTTCGCTCCGAGGAGATTGCAAAGTGGTTCGGCGTTTCAACCGCCACCATGCAGAGTAAGTCGAAGATTATCCGCGAAGGGCTCGAAATGGTTCCACTCGATCCGGATTTCACCGTGGAGAGTCGCTTAGCCAATAACCCGCTGATCTGGATGGTGAAAGTCAATGGATTTATGGTCGACCTGCGTTTGGTGCCCCGGGATATACAGCAGGCGGCCTTCGAGCAAGGCGTAATACCGTTCATCCCCGCTGACCAACACGATGAGGGGGATACCTACGCCCTGGTGCATGAGCGCGTCGCACGCAGCGGTGGCGAGAACCCCGCGACGCGCAGCAAAGTTCAAAGCATCTATCAACTTAAGGTAGCGCTCGACGGTATCCGGCCGCCCATCTGGCGCCGCTTGCAGGTACCCGATTGCACGCTGGAGGAATTGCACGCAGTCGTTCAAGACGCGATGGGTTGGCACGACTGCCATCTGCACGAGTTTATCGCAGGTAAGGAGCGATTTTCTTCCGTAGCCATGCAAGAGTGCGGCGAAGTGGATCCTGGCCAGCGACGCGAAGCGGACGTATTGCTCAGCGAGTTGGTCGAGGCGGGCCACAAGAAAATGAAATACTGGTACGACTTTGGCGACGATTGGTGGCACACGATCACAATCGAGAAGACCCTGCAGCCCACGACCGGCGTCGAATACCCCGTATGCACCACGGGCAAGCGCGCGTGCCCACCCGAAGATATCGGTGGCGTCTGGGGATATGCGGACTTCGTGGAGGCCATGGCCGACCCCAAGCACGATCAACATGAGGACTTGAGTAATTGGCACGGTAAAGAGTTCGATGCGGAAGCGTTCGATTTGGATCGCGTGAACAAGTTGCTTCAACGGTGAGGCGCGACACGCGTGCCGCGTTACCCAGAACGTCTGCCGGCTGGAGCCAATCGAGCCAGCGGCGAACTTCCCGCGATGTCGGTCTAATCTTGACTGCCGCGTGCGGC
This sequence comes from Lacipirellulaceae bacterium, assembly GCA_963753855.1. Taxonomy (GTDB): domain Bacteria; phylum Planctomycetota; class Planctomycetia; order Pirellulales; family Lacipirellulaceae; genus Aeoliella. The sequence goes on from CAVWDV010000002.1 coordinate 815,712, forward strand.
GGGTTGTAGTCCCTCAAAATCGCCAAACGACTTGTAGACTTGGGCAAACGGCGGCTTCAGACCCCGCGCCGCCTGGAGCACGGTTGCCGCATCGCCTTGCGCCAGCGCTCGGTTAAGGGCAGTGATTGCGGCCCGCTCCTGGTCGAGCCTGGCATCCAGGGAAACCGCAGCTTGATCGTCGAATGGAAACAGCTCGGGTGAAAAGTGAGTCTGCTCTACCGTCGCCCAAGCCTTCGACGCGGCGGCCGCTGATGCTCGAAGTCTGCGGAGGTAGGATTCATCCACGTCGACCGGCGTCATAGAGACCGCAGGCTGGACGATCGACTCCATGATGCTGTGATATTCGTTGAGTGTGTCGAGCGGGTAATCGATGCCCAGATCGCTCCGCCGCTGCGTGACCATATCGCGAATCGGCTCGAGCGTTTCATGGGCGCGCTTCAAGTCTTTTGAGGCAACAAATTGCGCCGCCGACGTAATAGCTGTCATCACCGGGTCTCGCTTCGTGCCCGAAGGCAAGGCCAACTGCTCTTCGACGCGCTGCTGGATCGGCGGATACCCTTCCCACAATCGCTCCATGGCCCTGGCTGCGGACTTCGCCTTCCCATCGTTGGTAAGTGCCAGGGCGGGGATGAAGAGTCGGTCGAAGTCGGCCGACGCGGCCAGCAATACGCTCAGCTGCTGCTGGCTGAGCGACGACTTGGGCGACGGCGTGGGCGATTCGCTCCCTGGCGGCACGGCGTGATTCTTCCGCGCCTCGGCGAAGCCATGTTCCACAAAGTCGCTCACCACTTTGGCGTGAGCTTGAATCAATTGCACAACGCGTGGCTCGCTGGAGGTTTCGATCGTAACTACGCCTTTTTCCGTTTCCTCAATTTGCATGTCGATCTTATCGGCATGCTGGAAGATTTCGGCGAATAGTGGATCGCGCATGCGGATTGGCTGCGTTTCCTTTACCCGCTCGTACATGGCGGCCACGTGTTCCTTGAGCTTCGCAGCAATCTGCGGGTCGTCCGACTCGGTTAGTGTCTTCACGCCGTTTCCAAGTTGGCTCACCGAGCGGCGGATATCCTGGTGATGTTCCAGCAAGAATTGAAACGTTTCGCGATCGGCGGCAAAGCTCGAATCGCCTACCGGCCCACCTCTCGCCATCGGACCTCGTCCGCGACCATAGCCGCGACCGCGCTGAGCCATTGCCTCACCGACCACCATGAGCCCAACGCACATCAGCAGAAGAAAACGCACTCGCCTTAACATGGCTCCACCTCTTAAGTTGGACTCCATTGACCGGAACTATAGTGGTGACGCGGAAACCAACTGGCAGCCACGTACCCTACCCACGAAACCCCACAGGGTGCTTGAAGTACCGCGTTAATACCAAAAGCATGTTCCCTCCTGCGGTGCAGTCGCGCGACATTGCCAGAGCTTGGCGATCGCGCGGAATCGCTCACCTGTGCACCACTGCGCAAGCGATTACTGCGACACTACCGCACAGTCCGGCAAGCTTTCGATGAACAGCCGGCCGTAGCTTTTGCTTGCCAGGCGAGGGTCGAGGCACACCACTTTGCCGGTGTCGGTCTTGGTGCGGATAAGTCGACCAAAGCCTTGCTTGAACTTGAGAATCGCCTCGGGCAGTTGATAGTCGCGAAACGGGTTGCCGCCGGCCGCTTTGATGGCATCAAGCCGGGCTTCGAGCAACGGACGATCGGGCACGGCAAACGGCAACTTGGCGATAATCACGAGTTGCAGCGCATCGCCCGGTACGTCGACCCCCTGCCAAAAACTGTCGGTCCCTAGCAGCACACTGCGGGGGTTCTCTTTGAACGTTTCGACCAGTTGCGAGCGTGGCATCCCATCGGCTTGCGAGAGCAGCCGCAGGTTCTGCGAAGCCAGCCAGCGAGACAACCCGGCGCCGGCCTTCCGCATGGCGTCGTAGCTCGTAAACAGTACAAACGTCCGCCCATCGAACTCGGCGACGTAGTGCTTGATCGCTTCGAGTGACTGGCGTTCGTAGTCGTCGCGCTGGCTTGATGGATCGGGCATCTTGGGCAGAGTGACCAGCGTGGCCTGATGGGCGTAGTCGAATGGACTGCCAAGCCGTAGCGCCTCGCACTGCGTGAGCCCGATGCGCGACTGGAAGAACTCAAATCCCTCGCGGTCGCCACCGGCAGCCAGAGTCGCGCTGGTTAGTACGACCGTTGGCACCTGGTCGAACAGTTGCTCGCGAAGTGTACTGCCCACTTCCAGCGGTGCGGCAATGAGCGACATGCGGGGCCGCCCGCGTGACCCCTCGTAACGATCGAGCCAATAAACAGTGTTCGCCGCGGTTTGCATGCGCCACGCCTCGATCTCACCAGCTAGCGATAGCAAGCGATCGTGGGCCGAGGTGAAATCTTGCCGATCCGATACTTCCTCCAGTCGGTTGCCTGCGCTCTTCACCTGGCGGGCCAGTTTCTGCAGTTCCTCGGCTAGAGCACCCGACGCCAGCCCCGCCGTATTCACACGACCGTTCTTGGGGCCTTCGCTCGTGGACCAAAACCATAAATCGCCAAAGAACTCGTCGGCATACAATCGGCATCGCTCCACCTGCTGGGCGATGTTCTTGAAGCCGTGGTGCAGTAGCAGGCCCTTTTGCGTACGGTCGTTGTACAGTTTGGCAAGCGTGTACTCCACCTGACCATTGGTCACGCGCAGGCCCAGGTGATCACCCGCAACCGCCTCGGCGGTGTGCGCTTCGTCCAGCACCAGGATGTCGTAATCGGGCAGGATGCTCACCCCGTTGCGCCGCAGTGCCAGATCGCTAAATAAGAGCGCGTGATTCACGACCAAAATCTGGGCGTTTTGAACCCGGCGACGGGCTTGGTAGTAGAAGCACTTCTTGTACATGGGGCAGTTGCGGCCCATGCAGTTGCCACTGTCGCTGGCCACTTCCTGCCAAACGCTCGGCAGGGGTTTATTTGCCAAGTCGGCCAGAGATCCATCATGCGTATCGCTGGCCCAACGATCGATCTCGCGGAGTTGGGCGAATTCCTCATCCTGATTAAACAGGCTATTGGACCGCGTCATCGCCGCCCCCAGCCGCCGCAAGCTAATGTAGTTGCCGCGCCCCTTCACCAATACCGACGAGAAGTCGCGGGGAATCACGCTATTAAGAAGCGGTAAGTCCTTGGCGATCAACTGTTCCTGCAAGCTGATCGTGTGGGTCGATATGACGACACGTTTCGGCGGGGCGTCGTCCGGCGCATCGGGCGGGGGAGGCTCGGTGGCCGCAAGGATGGCTGGTGCCAGATAGGCAAAGCTCTTGCCGACGCCCGTACCCGCTTCCACCACCAAATGCGACTTGGTGGCAATCGCCCGCGCCACCGCCTCAGCCATTTCGAGTTGCTGCGGGCGGTCTTCGTAATTGGCGAGCCGTCGCGCAATGCGTCCATCGTGGCCCAAGATGTCGGCGGTGGTGAGTTCCATCTACGTAGCCTATCGTTCCTACGGGCAGTCGGACTAGACGGCCCCCGCGGAACGACTCGGCATTGCATGAATGCCAGCGCGATGGTGCCGACTGGGTGTACCAAGCTTTTGGGCGACGATCAATTCACAAGACTCCGTAAATGTCGCTAGCTAATTCACCAACATCACCGGGCCTTAAGGCTGATCACTCCCTCGTCGGGGCTCGAAGCCGTGGCGTACAAGCGCTTGGGAATGCGGCCGGAGAGGTAGCTTAAGCGACCCGCCACCAACGCATGCCGCATGGCGTCGGCCATCGACAACGGGTCGGCAGCATGAGCGATGGCTGTATTCAACAGAACGCCGTCGACGCCCAACTCCATGGCGACCGCCACGTCGCTGGCCGCACCAACACCCGCATCGACGATCACTGGGTAGTCGGGGTCGTCTTCCTTAAGGTATTCCAGGCAAATGCGGATGTTGTTGGGATTCAGGATGCCCTGCCCCGATCCAATGGGGCTACCAGCTGGCATGACGCTCGCCGCGCCGGCGTTCTTCAGTCGCCGGGCAACAACGGGGTCGTCGCTGGTGTAGCACAACACTTCGAACCCTTCGGCGACCAGTTGCTCGGTCGCGCGAACCGTTTCCACCGGATCGGGCAGCAGGGTTCGGGTATCGGCCAGCACTTCCAGCTTTACCCAACTCGCCCCCGGGTTTTCCAGTCCGCTCAGGATTTCGCGACCCAAGCGGGCGACGCGCACCGCGTCGTCCGCATTGAAGCAGCCCGCTGTGTTGGGGAGCAACGTGTAGCGGTTGGTATCGATGGCATCCAGCAGATTACGCCCAGCGGCGTCGATCAACCGCTCGCGGCGGACAGCCACCGTAATGCAGTCGGCTCCCGATCGCTCCAGCGCCTCGGCCATGAGTTCGTACGTGGCGTACTTGCCGGTACCAACGATCAGCCGGCTACGAAGGGAATGCGAGCCAATGTTCAGCGGCGTGTGGGCGATAGTGTCGACGGTAGAACTCGCCATGTTTTGGGAGGGGTACGAGTGAAACGGATTTCTCTGTCGTAGCTACAAGAATGCCAGCGGAACCTTGAAGCAACCGTTCGCAGGACGATTGCCGCTTATCCACCACCAACCAAGGTGACGATTTCGAGCTGGTCGCCATCGGCCAACAAGTGCGTCGCATGCTCGCTGCGGGGCACCAATTGCTGATTGACCTCCACGGCAACGTGCCTGGCCGTGACGCCGAGGTCGGCGAGCAGTTCGGCAATGCTGCGGTCGGGCGGAACAGTCCGCGGCTCACCATTGACTTGAAGTTCCATAGTCTCTTGCCGCGTGCTGCGGCGCTTCGTATTTTGCTCAACCGATGGGCGCGAGAGCGACCCGTCGAACCTACTGGCATGCCACGGCCAACGGCACTACCGGCATTCGGCCGGACGAACAGTTAGTCGCGGATCACCGTACTGCGGAACTGCTGCAAGTCGAGCACCTGGAAGACTCCGGTTTGTGGCTTATTGGCCGCCTGCATCGACGAATTCCAAGGCATGACGTACGCGCCCACCTGTCCAGAAGTAACATCGGCGATGTAAACAATGCTGCTCGCCGGTTGGAAGCCAGCGCGTCCGCGTGGCATGTTGACCAAGCCAGTTACCATCAGGTACTTGGCATTGCGCCCGGCGCTGGTGAAGTCTTGAGACACATTATAAGTGAACTTGGCGTTGAACTTGCCAGTCTGTGGGTTGACCACGGCGCCCACCAGGTCGCCCGTCAGGTAGTCGAGGAAGTACAGACCTTCGACCCCGTTATCGACCAAACCCGTAGCGATCGAGAAGTTCTCGTAGCCCTGGGTGGCCGAGGCATGCAGCGGCACGTTGGGCCATAAGCCTTGAATGTTGAGTCCTGCGACAAGGCCCACCACCAATCCCACGGCGAGAAAAGTGGAACGCCCCTGCGCAAGTCGCCCCAGTTGGAGTGCCTTCATGATCTTCGTGCTCCTTCGACTACAAATGGTGTACCGCCCCAAGCGGCCCTTGGAACCCTCTTAATCGTACCGCGACCCGGAGTTATTCGCCACCTCCGGGTGCGAGCATGTCGCAGTGGTCCGCTACTGGGGGCGGACCGCCCTGGGCTTAGCTATCCGCCGGGCTACTCGCGGTTTCCGCCAAATCGCACGACCAGGTAAACGAGCGTCAACACCGCTTGCAGCGTTGCGCCAACGTAAGTCCAGGCGGCCGAATCCAAGACTCCATCAACGTAGCCCATCTCTTGCGGATTAACGATCTGATAATCGACCAAGTGCTGCTTCGCCCGGCAACTTGCGTTGAACTCCACGGGCAGGTTGATCAGCTGGAAAAAGGCGACCGCGGCAAATAGCACGATGCCTGCAATGCAGAGCACGCCGCCCAGAGGCGAGGTCGACGACTGGGCGACGATGAGCCCCACGAACAGCATCATCATCCCAAAGCTACCACCAAATTGGGCAGCTGGCACCGCCAGGTTGCGAATCACCAGCGGCGCGTAGTGCGTGGCGTCCTGAATGGCGTGGCCCGCCTCGTGGGCAGCGATGCCCACCGCGGCCAGGTTCGTCTGATTGTAAACGCCCTCGCTCAGACGCAACACTTTGTGCGAAGGGTCGTAGTGGTCGGTCATCTGCCCAGCAACCGGTTCGATCGGGACATCCTGCAGGCCGGCGGAGTCCAACAACAGCCGTGCGGCGGCGCGGCCCGATAGTTGCGCCGGCACACGCGAAGCCTTGGCGTAGCTCGCTTTGACGCGCCCCGCCAAAAAGCAATAATCAGCGCGGGTGCGAGGAACAGGAAGTACAGCGGGTCGAATGGAAGAATCATTTGCAGGATGGATCGAAGGGGCAGAGAGAAAACGACGCCCAGCCACGACTGGCCAAGCGGAGAACGTAATGCACGATTTTTTCGCGCACTCTCGTTCGGTGCAATAGACGAAATTACTCCTCTTGCGATTCGCTGCCAGCGAGCGGTGCCGCTTCCGCCGAATCGGTAGAAGCTGCACCCTTTTCCTCGGTGGCTGGGCGAATCTCCTGCTCCACTGCCTCCGGGGGTGGCGACGGGGGGGAGTCGCCGCTTTCGGTCGCTGGCGTACCCTTGGGCTGGACACCTTGGCCGTCGGCATCGACATCGGCGGCGGCGGCCGGTTGGCTCGACTGATAGCGAGCGGCAAGACCCGCGATAAACCGCATGATGGGCACGGTCAGCCGCCCATCGATCCGCAAGTTGTTCTTGCCATCGGTAAGCACGAAATTATTGGCCACCACGGTGGCCGCTGCCACCTGATTGGCAACCAACTTACCCACTCGGTCTTGCGGAGCGACAAACTGCACGCCCTCCACTCGATTGCCCTCCACCACATCCGACCGAACCCGCTTGGCCTGCAATTCGTCGATCCTCAGCAGGTTGGGCGCCGTGGGTCGTAGTTCGGGGAACTGCTCGGGGCCAAGAATCAGTAGTGGCTGATCGTCGCTGTCGAACACGTACAGCCCTTGGCACTTAATGCGCTGGCTCTCGGTGGTCTTGATAATTTTATCGCGAGCCCCGCCCCTAGAGCCAAGAACAACAATGGGTAGACGATCCAACGTTCGCGTTCAGACATGATGTTTTCGGGGTCCGTGATCGGGATTGGGAACTCGAGCCGTAAGAAGAAGCCTGGGCCAAAGGAACGTTAGCGCTTTGGTGCCCACTCGTTAACTACCGCTGGTTGCCCCCTGACGGACGAAATAGAGACGCCCGAAAATTGGATCGGCGCCCTTCTCAACAAGCGTGAAACCGGTTTCGTCGTTGTGCTGTTGGAAGTCGATGATGAACCGGCGCTTCTCCTGGGGGCGGGGGTCGGCGTTAGAGTGGCTCAGACTGATTTCGATCTCCGCTCCATCGGGCGGCAACGTCGTCACCACGCGCCAGACGCCAGCGAGCGGCTCGCTGCCATCGCCGAGCGACATGCGGGCCGACTTATCAGCAGCAAGCGCCATGTTGATGGTCACATCGTGCTGCTCGAGCTCCGTCTTGCCCAATTCGGAAGTTGCCTTCGCATCGGTGGGCGCGTCGGCGATTGCGTCGGGCTCCGACTGCTGCTGGGCTTTGCGTTTGGCGCTGCGCGCCGCCGCTGCCGAAGCCGTGTCGGGGCAGCCTGTCCATTCACCCACCAGACGGCTCGTGATCGACTGCTGACAACCGGCCAGCAGGATGGCCGGGCATACAAGCATCCACAACAAAAAACTTCCACGATTCACGGCAGTCCCATCGGGCGGGAGGCAATAAGGCGGGTCAACTGGCCACTTATTCTAATTCCCACCGCCCCCAGCGGACAGGCTCAATACGCCGGCACGCGATTTCCTTCGGCATTCACGGCGTAGGGCAGCCAGACGAGCCTGACATGATCGACGTCGATATCGCTCTTCCTGGGCGCCACCTCCACTTCGTCCAATTCCAGGCGGTCGGGATCGTACTGCTCACGAAGCCGCTCGATGGACGCATCGCGGTCCCGCTCCAATTCGTCGAGCGCCTCGATCGCTACATCGAGTTTGATTCTCGCACGCTGCGCTTGGCCACGTTCGGTGGCGGCCTGGCGAGCCGCCGTGGCGCTGGAGGATCGCCGCCGACTACTCCTTCCGCCAGAAACGGTGGCCAGGACCAGGTCGGCCACCGTCCAGACGAATCCTCCTACGCGACCCCAAAACTGCGTGTTCTGTTCGTCGTAGTAGGCCTCCGCCTTGGCGACGCGCTCTTCGGCTGCGGCTAGCCTTTTCTTGTATCGTGTTTCAAAGTCGTCGATCTCTGCATCGCGCGCTTCGCGGGCCTTCATCCGAATCCGTTCCCGAAAATCGCCTTCCGATTCAGCTGCCTCGGAATACACGTCAAGCGATAAGGCGTGCCACTTTTTGAGTCGCTGAGTGCGATATAAGTGTTCTTCCAAGTCTCTAGCGAGTCGGCTGTACGTGCTCTTTTGCGCAAGCTCGCCAGGTACCTCGTCGTAGCCGGCGGTCGGTTCCGGTTCGTCGCGCAGCAGTGGAGCCCGCTCCATCAGGTACGCCTCGTCCCATACAGTGCGCCCCAGGCGGCCACTAACTCCCACCAAGGCGTGGTACTCCCGCCAGCAATCGACGTCGCGCGATGCCTTGACGAAGTGCACCCGAGCATCGGCCAGAACACCCGCCTGATACACAAGCTTGCTCCCCTCGGGCAATACGCTTTCGGTCGCCACGAACTTTTCTTCCACGTCGCCCGGCAGCACAGGGCGGACCGCAGCCGCGTTGGGTGGTGATTGCATAGCGTCGCCGCCCAACGCGGCTGCAGCCGGCGACAGGTACTTGTCACGCAACGGTTCCATCAGCTTCTTGATCGCGGCCTTCGTTAAGGGCCCACGCAAGTAGCTCATCGCCCAGCGGGTATGAAATACGGTTGGTGCATCGTCGTGAACGTTGTTCATCAAGAAAACACGGCTACCGAGTGAGGCAAGTTGCGCCTCCATCGCGCGCTTGTCGAACTTGGCTCCCGCTTCGGCCGATGCACCTTGCAGTCCATCGATCACCCGCGCCTTATCACGCTCGGTTTGCAGTCGGCCGAGCAGCCAGGTACCGCAATTCGAGAGGCCCTTGTAGTCGAGGTCCACGGGATTTTGGGTCGCCAGCACGCAGCCCAAGCCGTACGCCCGCGCCTGCTTTAGCAGCGTGAGCATCGGCCGCTTGCTAGGCGGCTCGCCCACGGGGGGAAAGTAGCCAAACACCTCGTCCATGTACAAGAGCGCCCGCAAGCTACTGGTGCCAGGCTGGGTGCGAACCCAAGCAAGCAGTTCGTTGAGCAAGATCGTGACAAAGAACATCCGCTCCGCGTCGCTCAAATGGGCAATCGACAGGATCGACAATCGCGGTTTACCCGCGCGTACTGTACAACAGGTCCTTGATCGAAAGCGGCGCGCCCTGCATCCAGCCAGCAAACGACGGCGATGCCAGCAGGTTATTGAGCTTCATTGCCAAGTCGGTACGATCGCTGGCGGAGTAGAACGTTTCGAGGTCCATGATGCCGACGCGATCGAACGGCGGCTTCTGAATGCTACGGATCAACTCGGCGACGCTCAGATCGCGCCCCTCCCGCCAAGAAGTATCCAGAATGTTAGAAAGGAAAATGTGCTCGCGACAGTTCACAGGATCGGCATCAATTCCCAACAGCGCGAGCACGCCCGACGCGGCCGACTGGACGCGATCGCGCATTGCGTCGCCATCGTCGAGCACTTCCTTGGGTGGCGCGGCGAACGACTTGAGCACCGAAATCGGGATGCCCGCCGTCGAGCCGGGAGTATAGATCACACGCTCTACGGAGTCGCAGTATCGCTGAATCCGGGCTCCATCCTGGCCCCACTCCTCGAGCCCGCTCTTCCACAGTTGGGCCGTCGCTTGCGCGTACTCGTCGGGCGTTTGCCCTTTGCGGACCGCTTCGCTCTCGTCGATCCAGGGGCGAAAGTCGCTGGACTCGAGCTTCGGGAACGCCAGCAGCAAGTTGCCCAGGTCGCCTTTCGGGTCGATGGCAATCGCGGGCACGCCGTCAAGCGCCGCCTCTTCCAGCAGCGACAGGCAGAGTCCCGTCTTGCCGCTACCCGTCATGCCGACACACACGGCATGCGTCGTCAGGTCTCTGCTCTTGTAAAGCAGCGGACGGTTGGAGGTCTCGCCAGAGGTTAGATCGTGCTCCCGCCCTAAGTAAAACGAACCAAGCTTTTCGATGTCGGCCATGCGGGAGTCAACGGAGTTGGCGCGTCGAGGGGTGGGTAAATGGTTAGTCGCAGGATAGTCGAAACTACCGATTCTCGGCAACCGCGCAAAGGCATCGAATCGCCAGTTCGCGAGACTTCCCGGCATCGAAATGCGAAAGTTTGCCTTCCGTGGCTTGCAAGTTGCATCCGAAGACTTGAGACTTACGCGTTGACCCTCCACTCAACACTCGCCGCGCACCTTATTCACCCCCTGCCCCACGACTCCACCCACGGTGCTGCCATTTCCACGTCCCGAACCATGTCTCGCAAGCTCTCCTTCTATGGCCTGCTGGCCACCGCCATTGCCATTGGTGTGTTGTTCTATCGAGTAATTGAGCCCTTTATCTTTGCGCTCTTGTTCGCGGTGGTGCTGGCCGTACTGCTAAAACCGGTGCACGTACGACTCACACGGCGATGGAATGGGCACCAGCGACTGGCGGCGTGGGCCATTACCGCCGCGTTTGGCATTGCGGTCATCGTTCCATTGGCGATCGCCATGGTGCTGGCCGGCGTCGAGATCCAGAAGTTCACGCGCGACATGGTAGAACTCACCAAGTCGGCGAAGGCCACCGCCACCCTAGAAACGATGCCGCCAGAGGGCAGCGATCTGGAGCAAGAGACTGCGGTGCTATTGGAGCCCGAGGCAATCGAAGCCGCGTTGGAAGAAAACCCAACTAAGCGATCGGTTGTCGCGCAGTGGCTCACCAAGCAGTACGGCAACCTGTCCGAGGAGCGGCGAACCTTTATCGTAGAGAATTTTTCCCAAGCGATGCTGCGATTCGTCGACGACTTGTATCAGAACACCATGCGAGTGGTAAGCAGCGTGGCTGGATTCTTTATTGGCGTGGTGGTCATCAGCATGGCACTCTACTACGCCCTGGCCGACGGCGAAGCCATCCTGAGCGACGTGAAGCGCATGCTGCCCTTCGAAGAGCATGAAGTCCAGGAACTGGCCGAACAGTTCGGCAAGGTCTGTCGCGGCGTGGTACTTGGCACCGTGGTCGCTGCGCTCGCGCAAGCGACGCTCGCGTTGATTGGTTTCACGGTAGTCGGGGTGCCCCATCTGCTGCTACTATTCGTGATCACCATTTTGTTCGCCTTCATCCCCATGGTAGGCGCTGGCACTGCGGTGACGCTGGTATCCGTTTGGCTTGTGCTCGATGGCCGATACCTGGCGGGGGGGCTGCTGCTGGCCTACGGCCTGGGTGTCGTCGCCACCTGCGACAACCTGATCCGCGCCTACGTCATTGGCACCGAGGCCAAGATGAATCCGCTGTTGGTACTCATCACCGCGATTGGCGCCCTACAACTGATTGGCCTGTGGGGCATTTTTGTCGGCCCGATCGTCGCCGCATTCTTCTACACCATCATGAAATTACTCCGCGAGCGACTCGACCGCGACAGTCCCCCACCCGCAAGCGTGCCGACGTAGCGGCAACCGTCAGTTCTGCCGCCCGGCGGTCCTTTGCGGCTGGGAATTGAGTTGCACCACGAACCGTGGCGCGAAAATGACCAGCACTCCGGTGGCTTGCCTCCGTTCGATCACTACTGCGGCGCTCGCATTGGCGAAACGACCGGACTCGATCAATCGTGTCCGACTGGGCGATCTCTAGTTCGCTGCACCAACGAGTTTTGGCTCGCGAGCAGGGAGCTTGGGATGGAACACCTGCTCGAACGAGTTCGCGCGAACCATCGAACTCGTTTGTCGGCGGAACGGACAGGCAACCTCCAAGCCGGAATGTTCGACAATCTCGCTGCAAAGAGTTTCCAACTGCATGAGGTTGCCGCGGAACCGGCCGTAGAATTCCGAGTTGCTCATGTCATCGAGCAACCGCGTATTCATTTCACGGATAATCGGCATCTCAGATATGTTGATCAAGCCACGCACCTGGTCGTGTTCGGTCGCGTGATGCCACTGGCGAAAGAATGCCTGCATAAAGTGATTCAACTTGCCAAGTTTCGACAGCTTGGACATGTTGCGGAGGTACATCGTCTGCTGGCACATGCGACCTTGCATGAAGATAAACCCCGTAATCGACCAATAGACAAGATAGTCCCACAGAATTTTCACCGGCATCACGGTTGGATTGCCGAACATGCAATACTGATCCTGATACGCAGTGGTGGTGCCGTAATAGAATCGCTTAAAAATCCGATCGTACGAGAAAGCCCGAATCCGAAATTCTTTACCAGCCAGGTCACGCTGAATAAGGTCGGTCAGAAACGTATTGGAGAACGCAATGAAGTCGCTGCCGGGAGAGTAAAACGGATCGTGAAAGAATCCTGCCTCGCCGGTGATGCCCCAACGCTGACTGGAGAATACCTGATTGCATTCGACCGCGTAGTGCTTGATGGCGCGGAAGTCTTGTAACTCGTCAAGATGCTGCTTGACGGCCGTCGGCGCATTGCGGCTCGTGCTTTTCCAGCCACGCGACAGCCTTCTCCATCGAATTGATATCCGACAGCGGAGTGAAACTCTTCCGCTGCGACAATGCCCATGCTGGTTGATCCTGAAGCCAGAGGAATCAGCCAAACCCAGTAGCCCTGGCCCATCAGGTGATTCGTGCTGTACCAACGGGCCGTCTTGCCCTCATGGCCTTGATGCCAGTCTTGGTTGTCGGACCAGTCGTCGACCTTGATGTGTTTTTTGAACCGAAACCAGGCAGCGTTCGCGCGATGGGGCGATTTCTTGGCAAGGCCAAGTTTGCGCTTCAAAAACGCACGCCGACCGCTTGCGTCGACAACCCAACGTGAAGCGACGTGAATGCGGTTCGCGGGCAATCTCGTAATGCACGCGATGCGGTCCCCGCCGCTGGACGTCGATCTCTTTGATCGTCGCTTGCTGCAGAAAGCGAATTCCCTGCTCCAGGCAGCGATCAGCGAGGTAGTTCTCGAACCGTCCACGATCGAGCTGATAGCTTGGGCACGGAGCGTAGCGTTTGCCGCCAAGTTCCAGTCGATCTTCGATCTCGCGAGTTGTCGCCGGACGGAAAGAAAAATCGCAAGCCAAGCTTTGGCAACTGTTGGTCGAGGATGTGCTCCCGGAGTCCGAGGATGCGTCCGAAATAGTGGGCCGCAACCTCGACGGTCGATTCGCCGACTTTGTGCGCTGCCTCCGGCACAGGATGCGAACGCTTTTCCAACACCGTAATGTTGGCGTGGGGGGCTTGCTGCCGTCACCTGCAAGGCCAGCGAGAGCCCTGCCAGTCCACCGCCCAGGATGGTTAGATCGGTTGGTTGCTCGTCCATCGTCGGTCTCATGTTTGTTGTTGGTGTGGTCTATTCGCCAATTCACGCTGCAGCGGAGACATCCCGAAGTTCCCCTCAGATGTTCAGCACTTCAAAGACGTCATCCAGACGGCTCGCGGCTGCCTTGCTGCTGGGAATATCGGCTTGGACGATCCGGCTGCGCGCGTTAATGCGAGTCGGTGATTTCGTACATTAAGTCACGGATCACGTTAACGTTCGTCAGCAAACCGTGCTTTGAGTGCGGCGTCGTCCAACTTATCGCGCAGTTCGGCGTTTAGGCGAGTCATTAGCTCGATCTGGCTCTGGTCGACAAACGCTGGTTCGGCGCGGACGGTGCGGTCGGCTTGGTGCCAGTCGCGAAAGAACTGCTGCATCTTGAGATTCATCTCGCGAATTTCCTCGATCCCTTTTGCGAGCGACTGAATGAACCCAACATCCGTCAGCTTGCCATTGAAGTAGAGCAAGGCCGGGAATCCCCAGTACACGGCGTAGTCCCATACGAACTTGAGGGCCATGATCCGTGGGTTGCCGAACAGCGGGTACTGATCGCGATAGGTTAGCAGGTTGTTTTGAAACAACGTGAGGAAGACACTCTGCAACGCGGGAGCAAGGTGTTCGATGGAGCGGCCGGCCAGATCGTCTTCAATGAGCTTGCCGACCATCGTGTTACCAATCGCGATGAAATCGGAGCCGGGTGAGTAGAACGGGTCGAGAAACGCAGCCGCCTCCCCAACAAGTCCCCAGCGATCGGCTGAAAACACTTGACGCGACCCGCGCGACATCTTCTTAATCGCGAGAAAATCCTGCACCTTCTCCCGATGCGCTCGAATGCTAGCGGCGCACTCCGGTTCGTGCTGTTCGAGCCACAACAGCGCTTTATCGACACTGTTGATGTCGCGCAATGCATGCACTCGTGGATCCGCCACAATTCCGATGCTCGTCGATCCGCTCGCTAGCGGAATTAACCATACCCAATAGCCTTCGCCCATCAGATGATTCGTGCTAAGCCACCGCCGCGCCACCTTGCCAGTCAGCACTTGCCAAGCTCGATCGTCGCACCACCGGTCGATCTGAATCGTCTCCTCGATACGGAACCAGACGGCGTTGATGTCGTGTTGAGATCCTCCGAGAGGTTTAGCTTGCGCTTCAAGAAACTGGCCCGTCCGCTGGCGTCGACGACCCAGCGTGCGTTGAGGGATTGCTGCTCGCCCGCACGCATGATCGTCACGCGATGGTCCGCTTGTGCCGCCCCGCCTTCAGCCGACTCGAGATGCACCTCTCTGAGCTGCGAGCCGCTGAGCACCACGGCGCCCATCTCGTGACGACCTCTGCCAGGTAGTTTTCGAAGCGTCCGCGATCAATTTGATAGCTGGGTGCCGAGAAGAAGCTGCTTCCGCCTACTTCAGTACCTTCCGCCAACGATTGATGCACGTCCTTAAAGAAGAAACGCAAGCCAAACTTTGGCAGTTGGTGGTCGGTCAGGTGCTTCTTCAGTTGCAGCTCTTCGCCGAAGTAGTGGGCGCCAATTTCGACCGACGACTCCCCCACTTTGTGGGTGGTTTCGGCGACCGGAAACGTCCGCTTCTCGATGACCGCAATCCGTGTCTGAGGACGCCGCATCAACAGCTGTTTCGTCAGCGTCAAGCTAGCGAGCCCACCACCGAGAATCACCACATCGTAACTTTCGTGCTCTTTCATTGCAGTTGCACCTCTAGCCCTGAACCGTTTCGACTGCTTGCACCACATGATCGGAAATCTCTGTGATCCAGTAGCGTTTCTTTTGAAAGGGGTAAGTCGGCATGCTCAGTCTCTGGTGCTGCCAGTGACTGTTAAACCTCTTAAAGTCTGGCAACGCTCCATTCACATACAATTTCCCAAGGGTATGTAGCATCGTCGTCGTTACACTCTGTTTGTCCGTCATGCATCGCAGCCAGTCGGCGTTGCCGCGGCTTTCGGCGGCAAAGTCGCCGGGTGGCCCACAATCGATGATCCAATCGGGCTCTTGCTGCGCCAACGTCTGCAGGCTTGCCGCCACTTGAGGCAGGTCAAGGCAGTGTTGTCTCCAGTAACTGCCACCCAGCGATCGATGTACCGGTACGAGCGCACCGCTCAAGCTGCAAATGAGTCGCAAGGCGGGCGGATAGTAGTTGATGGCATCGGCAAACGACTCGAATTGATCAAGCGACGCTTGCAGATCGGCGGGGAGATCGGAGTTGGAAACGTTCGTTTTGGATTCCTGCCTCCATTCACGCACGCGGCCAACGATCGCCTGCCGCTCGACAATGAGCGCTACTGCCTCTCGGAAGCAGAGTCCGCCAGCCACGCATGCTGCGGTGTACTGCCCTACGCCAAGACCGAGTACGATTTCCGGCTCAATTCCCCACGACTCCCAAACTTTGGCAAGCCCAGCTTGGAGAGCGAAAAGGTAAACTTCACTCGAATGGGTGGGTTCGATCTCGGCGGCGAACCAGTTTCGCAGTGGCTCGCTTGGCTGATTTCTCGCCGCAGCGTGATCGGCAAGCCGCTCGTCCAGGCTGTCGATCAGGTCGCGAAATGTGGGTTCTACCACATAGAGCTCGCGCCCTTTCGCGAGGTCGGTGGCTCCGCTATCACCAAACACCCAGGCAATAGTTGGCGTCAAGTCGGCCCGATTTGTCATCACACTCGATGACGGAATCTGGCAACTGCTTGGGCCCGTTCCAGCGGCGCCATTAAGGTGCCGGCGGCCATTCTTTTGATTGGCGTCGTTGTGTTCGACTGTTGGATGGGCTGCGCTGTTAACGTCCACTTTCGCGAGCTGCTCTAACATCTCTTCTCGCGACGCCGCCGTCACTGCCAAGCGATATTCGAAGTGACGTCTCCCGCTAGCGAGCGTATGACAAACACTGGCCAGATCGATGTCCGGGTGGCTCGCGATGTAGTGCGAGTAGTCCACAGCCAGTTGTGCGAGCGCCGACTCGTTGCGCGCACTCAAGACCAGTAGACTGCGAAGGCCGTAACGCAAGTGAGCTCGCGACCCTCAACGTCCCCTTGCCGCTGCATCGCCTCAGGGCGGGGAGCACTCAATATCACGTGCGCATTCGTACCGACCAGTCCAAGCGCGGTAACGCCAGCGATGCGCTCGGCCGTCTCCGGCCACGCAGTTGGCGCGTTCACAATTTGCACTGGCATTCGCGCCCACGGGATGTGTCGACTTGGCTGATCGAAGTGCTGCTGCGGAGGGATGACGCCGTGGTGCAACGAGAGGACCGTCTTGATCAAGCCCGACACGCCGCCGGCAGCTTCGAGATGGCTGATATTCGCTTTGACCGAGCCGACCAGCAACGGTTCGTCCGATTTGCGACCTTTGCCATAAACCGACGCAGCGGCAGCCAATTCCATGGGATCGCCAAATTCGGTGCCGGTGCCGTGCGCTTCGAGGTATTGCACCTGCGAGGGTGCAACTTGTGCATCCTTCAGCGCCTCCGCGATGACCCGCGCTTGCGACTTGCCGCTGGGCGAAGTGATGCCGCCACTGAAGCCGTTATGGACAACCGCCCCGCCGCGGACGACAGCCATGATGCGATCGCCATCGCGGTGGGCATCGCTCAAACGCTTGAGGACAACAACTCCGCAGCCTTCGCCGCGACCAAAGCCATCGGCATCCGCCGAGAACGATTTGCATCGGCCGTCTGGCGAAAGCAGCCCGGCCTTCGACATCAGCAGCGAGTTAACCGGCGCCAATATCGCGTTGACACCGCCAGCCAGCGCCATGTTGCAGTTGCCTTCCTGCAAGCTCCGCACCGCTTGGAGTAACGCGACAAGCGAACTACTGCTGGCCGTATCGACGGCAATGCTCGGGCCCTCGAATCCAAAGACATAGCTGATGCGGCCAACGCCAGCGCTATGCGAAAGCCCCGCACCTTGGAACCCCTGCACGATCTCCTCGTCGTCGAGACTTGGAAGGAATGCGTAGTCTTGTCCCATGATGCCCATGAACACGCCGACGTTCGCATCCGCCAAAGGATGGGGAGAAATGCCCGCGTCTTCCATGGCACGGTAGCTGTTTTCAAGCAACATGCGATGTTGCGGATCGATCCAACAAGCTTCTTGATCGGAGATATTGAAGAACGCAGCGTCGAAGTCCGCAATATCCTCCAGGAATCCGCCTTCACGCGTGTACATCTTGCCGGGGTCGCGATCGGCACTGAAAAAGCGATCAACGTCCCATCGGTCGTCCGGAATCTCACCAACGGAATCCACCTTGTCGAGCAGATTCTGCCAAAACTCGGCGATGTTTTGCGCTCCCGGAAAACGGCAACTCATGCCGATGATCGCGACATCCTCGCGCTCGGCCCGCAAATCGGCAACAACCGGCTCGACCGGCTCGTTGGTGTCGGGAATCACGCTGCCCGTATCGCCAGCGAGTAGCTCCAGCAGATGCTCCGAGATCGCGTCGATCGTCGGATGGTCGAACAACATCGTTGGACTAATGCCGAGCTGATCCCCGAGCAAGATTTGCATTTCGGTGCCAAACTCGACCGCCATCAACGAGTCGAGGCCCATCTCGATCAGTGGACGATCCGTTTCGGGCAACTCCGGCGTCGAGAGGATTGTCTGCAGCGTGTTTTGAATCGTTTTGACCAGCAGCTCACGCTGCGCACCACCCTTGAGCCGCTTGAGCTTGGCAACCAACTCCGACTCGCCTGCCTGCGATTTTTGCTTCACCGATACCAGCTCGTCGAGCATTGCGGGCGACTCTCCGCCAAGGCCCCTGCCCATGCGCTGCCAATCGACATCCATGACCGTCGCTTGAACGAGATTCGCTGCCAACATCTTTTGCATCGCGTCGTGGGCTTCGCCTACCGTCAGCGGCGTGATGCCTTGCAGGTCCAGCCGTTTGAGAATCCGCTCGTCGTCGGCCATGCCCTCCGTCCATGGTCCCCAGTTAATGCTTAGTGCCGGCAAACCTAGCGACCGTCGATGCCACGCCAGTCCGTCGAGGTAGGCGTTGGCAGTCGCGTAGTTGCTTTGACCTGGCGAACCAAGCACCGAAGCGGCCGACGAATAGAGAATGAAGAAATTCGAGTGGCAGCGTTTTTGTGTGCTCGTGCAGCAGGGTGGCGCCAATCACTTTGGGAGCGAGCACTTTTGCGAAGCGGTCCCAATTCTGATCGCCAATCAACCCATCATCCAGCACGCCCGCGGCATGGATCACGCCGGCAAGCGGGCGGAGATCGTTGCCGAACCGTGCACACAACTTTTTGACGTCGGTCGATGAACTTAGGCTGGCCGGGTGCACAATCACCTCACAGCCCAGCGATTCAATGGTCGCCGAGAAACTCTTGCGTCGCCTTGTCGGGCGCGCTGCCGCGATACTAACACCACCTGCCTGGCACCCTTCTCCGCGAGCCACTTCGCGGCCTGGCGACCCAGCATACCGAGGCCGCCCGTAACGAGGTAACTTGCCTCGGGGCTGCAGACGAGTTCGGTGCCAGTCTTTCGCGGAATCGCGGATGGTTTTAGCCGCGGCACCACGAACTGCCCACTACGGATTGCCAGTTGGTTGTCGTGAGTCTCGGTGAGCAACAGGTCAGTTACCGAAATCGCAGTTTCCCGTGTCGCCGACTCCGCAGCCTGCACGTCGATCACCCGGCACCGCATTTCTGGGTGCTCGGCGCCGAGCACACGACCGAGACCCCAGTACTGCGATTGGCTGGGATCGACGTTCGAATCACGGTCGATCGCTACCGCATCGTGGGTAATCAATTGGATCCCGCATTGCAACCGGCGTAGTCCGCGCTGCTGAAGTGTCGCGACGAGATTCAGGAGGCCCGTGCAGTGCCGCCTTGTTGCGTCTGGCAACTGTCCGTTCGCAGTTTGGGCATCTGGGGTGTCGAAGAGCCACGCGATTCCATCCGGTGCGAAAGGCGCGTCGGCGGAAGATAGCTGGTCGAATAATTGCCCCCAAGCCGATGGAGTCGCCGGACACATCATGGCATCGGCAGCGGAGTCGGGCTCTCGCTCGGGTCCATGCGGCAACGACAGTCGGAGGACTTCGTGCCCCTGTTCGGCAAGCCGCTCAGCAACGTTCGTCGCCAAACAGGGATGGCGTTGATCCACGTCCACCAGGAGCCAGTTGGTCTTTTTGTTCGTGGCTGCTGGCAGTCGAAGGTTTTGCCAGTTCAGGTCGTACACCAGTCGTTCCGAACCTGTACCGCTCAGTTGACGGAGCGCCGCTCGGCTGACTCGTTGGACTTGCAAGTCGTGAATCTCGGCGACGACCTGGCCGGCGTCCGTGAACAGCGTGATATCGGCGGTGCGGAGCTTGCCCTCGTTCTTCCTCCAACGTGCGTGACACCACACTTCGCTTTCCACTGCTTGGTAGGCAGCCACGCGCCCGATACCAACCGGAAGATAGAGATCGTCATCGCCGTCGCGCAACAATCCAACGGCCAACGAGTGCAGCGCACCGTCAAGCAACGTGGGCGGCAGGGTAAAACCGCGGATATCGCCGACGGTTTGCAAATGCGTCAGTACTTCGTCTTTTGAGTAACGAAGCGAAGCGATGGTTTGGAACTTTGCTCCATAGGCGAGACCAAGATCCCGCAGCTGGCGATAAAACTCGTCCGGCGATGTGGTCTCGGTGCAGTTTGCTGCGAGCTTGCCGCGGTCGAGTGGTTCGGGTCGCTGCAGCAGCGGCACCCGTGAGTTTGCAGGTGAAGTGCCGAGTCCAGTCGAAATCGCCGGCGGGGGCGGAGAAGACTTCGAGGGTTTGCTCGCCATCTTCGCCTTTCGACACGATGGTTTGCAGTGCCGTCCGTCTCGCAGGGCGTAGCGGCTGTTCGAACACAAGGTCTTTCACTTGAGCGGCGCCGGCAGCCGCGAGTGCCATCTCCACGTACGCCGCGCCAGGCATTACCACTTGCCCCATCACTTCGTGATCGGGCAGCCAAGGTGGGCTATCGGATTCGATGAAGCTCTCGTAACGCGTTTCGTTCGGTATACCGGCGAGCGAGAGCTTGCTGCCAAGCAGGGGATGAGCCGTATGGTACTCGGCGTGGAACGCCCGCGGCTTGTCCGGCCCCCAGAACCGGCGCCGCTGGAAGGGATAAGTTGGCAACACAACGCATTGACGATTCTCGCCTGCGTGGAGCCTTTCAAAGTCGATCGTTGCGCCGTGAACGTAAAGCTGCCCGATTGCTTGCAGCAGCGATTCGGCGTCGTCGACGCCTTGTTGCAAGCAACTAATCAGCGCGGCAGGACGATGCTTCCAGTTCGCTGCGGCCATCCGCGTCAGTACTGCTTGGGGGCCAAGCTCCAGCACCACGTCGCACCCCAGCTGCTGGACCGCTTCGATGCCTTCGGAGAAACGAACCGGTTCTCGAATGTGTTTTGCCCAGTACTCCCCGTCGAGTACCGCGTCGGTCGCCAGCACCTCTCCCGAGACATTGCAAACCAACGGCAACCGACCCGATTGAAAACGGATGGTGTCGGCAACTGCCTGGAATGGAGCAAGAGCGGGATCCATTAGTGACGAGTGAAAGGCGTGCGACGTAGTTAGTGCCTTGGTCCGAATGCTCTGTTCGGCAAAGCGAGCCTCCAGCTTTGCGACTGCCGCTGCTGGGCCACTCACCACCAGGTGGGCGCCATTGAGCGCTGCTAGTGAAACACCTTCAACTCGGGCGATTTCCTTCTCGACCTTCGGTAGCGAGGCGAACACTGCCAGCATTTGCCCACCGGGAGGCAATTCGCCTATCAGGCGGCCCCG
Source organism: Lacipirellulaceae bacterium (assembly GCA_963753855.1). GTDB lineage: Bacteria > Planctomycetota > Planctomycetia > Pirellulales > Lacipirellulaceae > Aeoliella. The sequence continues at coordinate 836,931 of CAVWDV010000002.1, forward strand.
CTCGCTGATCAGACGCAAGCCTTCATCCCACGTCATGATGCCCGCGACACATGCTGCCGCGTATTGGCCAACGCTGTGTCCGATCACGGCGTTGGGCTGCAGTCCCCAACTCTCAAGCAACTGCGCCAGCCCCATTTGAACGGCGAAGATCGCCGGCTGCGTCCAACTCGTATGATGAACCAAGTCGGGATGTTCGAACAAGACTTCCACCAGCGAAGCCTGCCGCCACTCTTGCAGCCTTTGCTCGCAATGATCGATGGCATCGCGAAACACCTTGTGACTCGCGTAGATGCCACGCGCCATGCCAACATACTGCGAGCCCTGTCCCGTAAACTGCCACGCCAGCTTGGGGGCAACTCGCCCATTGCCTTGAAACAGCGACTCGACATTCCCTGCTCGCCCGAACCGATTCAGCTGTTCCACGGCTTGTTCGCGATTGCGGACAACCAGTGCCGCGCGCTGGTCGAAGTGACTGCGCCCAACGCAGGTCGTATAGGCGATGTCGGCCAGGTCATCGGCATCGGCGGACAGGTGCCGCTCGAAACCCTCCGCAAGTTGTTGCAGCGCCTCGTCGCTCTTGCCACTCAGGACGAGCAATTGTGGATCGCTTGTGCGTTCGCCCGGCATACTCGAGCCGTTTTGAACCCGAGCTGCCCTGGTGATGGGCGCTTCCACGACAACGTGCACGTTGGTGCCGCTCATGCCAAAGGCACTAACGCCAGCGATTCGTTTGCCGTCGGTGCTGGGCCAGTCGGTCGGTTCCGTAACGACTTGTACCGCGAGCTTGTCCCACGGGATGTGCGGATTGGGGTCTTCGAAGTTCAACTGAGCCGGAATCTTGTTATGCTCGATGGCCAACAGCACTTTGATGAGCCCGGCCATGCCAGCCGCCGCTTCGAGGTGACCAATGTTGGTTTTGACGGAGCCAACAAGCAACGGGTTCTCGGGATCGCGTTCGTGCGCGAGCGCCGCAGCGGCCGCTATCATTTCGATGGGGTCGCCCAATTCGGTGCCGGTCCCGTGGGCTTCCAGATAGGCAACCTGCGAAGCCGCGACGCCAGCCCGCTCGAGCGCCTGACGAATGACCTTTTCTTGTGCCTTGGGATTGGGTGCCGTGAGCCCACTGCTTGCACCATTGTGCCCGACGGCCGTTCCGCGAATGATACCCAGAATGGGATCGCCGGCACGTTGGGCGTCCTCCAGCTTGCGGAGTGCCACAACGCCACAGCCCTCGCCGCGTAAGTAGCCATCGGCTGCTGCGTCGAACGCCCGCGAGTTCCCGCTGGGCGAAAGCGCCTTGAGCTTACAAGTAAGAATGTTGGTAGTCGGCGAGACGATCGCATTAACCCCTCCGACCAAGGCGCGCTCACAATCGCCGCGTTGCAAACTCTGGCAAGCCAGATGCAGCGCCACCAACGAGGAGGAACAAGCCGTATCGACAGCAATGCTCGGCCCTTGCAGGCCAAGATAGTAAGCCAGACGCCCACACAAAAAGCTACCGGCGGCTCCCGTGGCGATGTACGGGTTCAGATTCAGAAACGAGTCGCTTGCTTCATTCTGATAGTCGTTGTGCATCCAGCCAATGAAGACACCGGTACTATCGCCAATTTTCTCCGCGGTCCAACCAGCGCGCTCGAGCGATTCCCAGCTAACCTCCATCAGCAGCCGCTGCTGCGGATCGACCCAGGTCGCCTCGCGCGGCGAGATTCCAAAGAACTCGGGATCCATCAGGTCCAGATCGTCGAGAAAAACGCCTCGGCGGGCGTACATCTTGCCAGGGTGGTCCGGGTCGGCGTTATAAAATGCGTCGAGGTCCCAGCGGTCGTTCGGAATCTCGCTCACCTCGTCGGTCTGCTGCATGAGGCAATTCCAAAACTCCTCCGGCGTACGCGAACGGCGCGGAAATCGGCAAGCCATCGACACTATCGCGATCGGTTCGCCGGTCGCTTGCTGCGCGACCGAGAGCTGCTGCTTGAGTTCACGGATCTTGAGTAGCGCTTGCTTGTTGGGCGACAGTTCGTTGTGCGGTTGGGCAGTCATCTTCGTTTTTCAAGGGTGTTTTGCTTGTTCGCTCGGCTGGTCGAGCCCTGCGTCGTTGGCGAGCAATGTCAGTTACTTTCCAATTCGCGCATGAGTTCGTCGAACGCTTCATCTTCCGACATCGCGACTACCTGTGCGCGCAGAGCAGCGGACGTGGGGGTGTACGTGGATGTCGATAGCGCGTGCGAGCCATTGCTACGCTCCAATGGCGACTGCTGGCCGGTCGCGGCGAACGTCTGGACAAGGAACTCCGCCAAATCGACTACCCGCGGGTAGTCGAATACCAGGGTGGCTGGGATGTCGATTGTAGCGCCCACTTCCGCTTGGATTTGGCTGCTCATTTCGACGATCATTAAGGAGTCGAGACCAGCTTCCAAGAACCGCGCGTCGGGCTCGATGATTCGCTCCTCGCCACTGAGCAGCTGAACAAGTCCCTGGACAAATGCCAAGGCTACCTGCGGGCGATTCGCGGCGTAAGTCTTCTGCAAGTCGTTCCACAGCGTCGGCGGACGAGTGGCGGATGGAGAGGTCGGCAAATTGTCGCTTAACTCCGCAACGGTGCTGCTACTGGCGGCCTCCGGCGCCGAGAGGTCATACTCTCGCAGTACCGTCTTGAGGACCTTACCCGCTGGGTTGCGCGGGAGTTCCTCGATTGGCACAAAGTGTTTTGGCACCTTAAAATTTGCCAGGCTGGCGCGGCAGTGCTGCTGCAATTTACCATGGAAATCGTCGGCGGAATTTTCTGCGGCGTCCGACGTCACAACAAACGCGACCACTTGCTCGCCAAAGACTTTGTCGGGAAATCCAACCACGGCCGCCTGCAACACGGCCTCATGGTCCAGCAGGATCCGCTCGACTTCTGCTGGGTAGACCTTCAAGCCACCAACAGAAATCATGTCTTTGACACGGTCGACGATGTAGAAAAAGCCCCGATCATCCATGCGGCCGATGTCGCCGGAGTAGAACCAGCCGTCGCGGATCGCAGTGGCGGTATCCTCAGGACGATTCCAATACCCCAGCATCACGTTGGGGCCCCGGATCGCAATTTCGCCCAACTCACCTGGCGGGCATGGTGCGGCTGTCTCGCTGTCGACAATTTTCATCTCGACTTGTTCGATCGGCGTGCCAATCGATCCAGTCACGTATTGTTCGTGATGATTGTAGCTGGCAAACGGCGAGGTTTCGGTGAGGCCGTAGCCCTCGTAGATTGGTTGGCCGAACTTCTCTTGCCAGCGCCGACTCACTTGCACTGGCAACCTAGCAGCGGCGGAAAAGCAGTAGCGAACCGTCAGCAGATCCGCGGGCGTGCAGCTCTCGTAAAACAGCTGATACATCATCGGCACGCCGTACAGCTGCGATATCTGTTCTTCCCTGATAAGTTGCTTCGACTCGTTGATGTCGAAACTGCGCTGCAACACGAGCGTGGAACCAACGTTCAACCCGGAATTAAGCAGGGCGTTTTGCCCAAAGCAATGGAACAGCGGCACCGCGAGTAAGATTCGATCTGTGGGCTGCATGTCGCACAGGCGATTGAACTCCAACACGTTCGACCGCACGTTCCTGTGAGTGAGCGTCGCGCCTTTGGCGAAACCGGTCGTTCCCGAGGTGTAAAGAATCAACGCCGCTTCGTCCGGTTCGGCGTCGACCCAAGCTTCGCTACCGACGAGGGATGCACCGCCCATACTCTCGCCATTGCAACGATCGCCGCAATCGGAGACATCGAAAGTCTGCCCGACGCAGGTGGGCAGGTGCGTCGAGAACCCTTGTGCGTCGCCGACGAAGACTTTCGCTTCGCAGTCGGAAACGACGAAGGCAACCTCTTTGTCCGCCAATCGTGTGCTGATCGATACGGTGATCGCACCGATACGAAGCGCAGCGTAGTACCACACCACAAAGGCCGGTACATTAGGCAACATGATGGCAACACGGTCGCCGCGGCCAACGCCTGCCTTCTTCAATCGGGCGGCAGCTTGTGCCGAGAGACCATCGATCTGCGCGTACGTAAACGATGTACCTTCAAAGACCAACGCCACGTTGTCGGGCAGTCGCTTGGCAGTCGCGGTTAGATGTTCGCAGATATTCATAACGATCGTGGTTCCCGAGAGCATCGGGGATAGTGTTCCCTCGGTCAGTCGACGAATTGTTCGTCGAACGAAGCGAGAATCGGTTCAATGGTCTGCACGATCGTGCTGTGCGATTCGATATTGTCATGCAGCGTCGCAAGGTGCTGCTCGAGCCATTGATCGGCATCGTCGAAGAGGAAGGGACGCTCTCGGTTAGGTTCGTGATCAACTGCTTCGCAAACCGCTGCATAGAGCGGCGCGAGTAGCGTACCGAGCAACGCACGACCATCATAGTGATTGAGCGCGACCTTCGGCGCAAGTCGATCGACTGCACCGCGAACAATAGTGCAACGGACAAATAGTGCTGAAATAGCTCGACCGACTTCCACGCCAAGTTGGCGGCGCCCCAACTGAGGCCATTGACGTTTTGATTGAACTGCTCGGCGTGGGTCGGGTAGTGTTCGACGAGCGGATTACCCAAGTAGGTGAGCATTGGCATGATCGAGTTGCCGGTGATTTGCAGGCCTTTTAGGCCCATGTTGTAGGCGATCCGATCGTTGCCACGCAGCGAAGTGGGCAAGCCGTTGCTAAATGCGGGAGTCACCAGCGATGCAATCTGCACGTCGAGATGCTTCGCCATCAGGCCAAGGTGCCTACGGAGGTCGTCCATGGCGATGCCAACGTACTGCCCAAGGAAATTGCCACCTTGATAGAACCGTTCGCCATCCGCGTCGACCAGCGGATTGTCCGAGACGGCGTTCATCTCAATCTCCACCACTTCGATCGATCGCGCTAGCCCTTCGACGATTGGGCCGAAGTATTGCGGCAGGCAGCGCAGCGAGTAGCGATCCTGAATGGGGTCGGCAGGTCCTTCGGTGCATCCGCTCTCCGCAACGGATGGTCGCCCCTCGTTAAGCAACCGTTGCATCAGCTGGGCGGTCCACACTTGTCCCGCGTGCGGCTTGCGCTGGTGTACAAAAGATTCAAATGCCTCGTCTTGTGCGTTGAGCGCACGGAGCATGATCGCCTGGGTGGCCAACGCCAGGGCCATCAACTTGCGCGACTCCGCCACACAGTTGGCCGCAATCGCGGCGCTAAACGAAGTACCATTAACGAGTGCTAAGCCTTCCTTGGGGCGCAACTCGAGCGGCTGCAAACCGAGTTGTCGCAATGCCGCGGGCCCGGCGAACGTGCGGCCCTCGAACTGAACCTGAACAAACTTACTTTGCCCCGTGATGGCGCGCGCGATCACCGCCAGCGGCACCAGATCGCCACTGGCGCCAATCGAACCGAGCTCTCGCACCATGGGCGTGGCTCCCTCGTTCACAAATCGAACTAGCCGTTCGATAATCTCCAATCGAACGCCCGAGTAGCCTTGCATGAGAACATTGGCACGCAACGCCATTGCCGTTCGTACATGCCGCGGCTCGATCGGTGCACCAGCGCCAGTGGCAAGAAACGAGAGCAAATTGTGCTGCGATGCAGCCGCTTGATCGCTGGGAATCGCCACGTCCGACATGCCACCAAAGGCAGTGGTCACACCGTAGACTGGCCAGCCCTCGTCGACGGCCCGCTCGACGAGTCGCGTCGCAGCTTCCATGCGGGTGCGGAGCGTTTCGCGCTCGCTGACCTTCAGTGTGCTATGGCCCCGACCGATTTCCGAAACCTGCTCGATGCTGAGTGGACTTCCATCGATTGTAGCGCAGCTGCGATCAGCGACCCATGGTGTTACGGCGGGCGGCATTTTACGTGGGTGCTCTGGGTGTCCTATCGGAAGATCGCGATTTTAGTGAAATTCTCGGGATAATGACAGACAGAATGGCTGGTTGGCCGCAACCGCTCGCACGACAGGGCCCCACCACAACCGCTAACCGAGACGGCCCGAAAATGGCTGACGCGTGGGGGTAATCGTTGTTTTGGGGTTCTTTCCTGCTGGACCGGCAGCCCACGCTGATCAGTGTAGCAAGCTGCACGAGCGCGAGAAGTCTAGGAAACGTCAATCAAGGGGACTTCGCAGGCATATCCATGGATGGGGGTCGGTAGAAGCCGAATCGCTCGGGGGATGCGGCGATTGCCCAGCACGGTGCCCGCAAGGTGCCGGAGAACTGCTGGGGATAACCGAAGCTGCCAGGCAGGACGCGAACATCTGGCGGCGGGTACCACCTGGGCCAACCCGACCCAACCCCTTTGAGAGGCGTCGCCCTCGCAAAGGTTGGGGCTCTACCGTAGATGGCCGCCGCGCTTACGGCTCGCTAGCGTGAAAAAAGGGACGAGCGTAGCGGTAAGGGATGTCGGCTCGCAGGTTCACGAAGTGTAGGCGCACGATAGGTGGCTGTGCTAACCAATTCGCAACAAGCGGGTCAGCGATGGCACCAGGTAGAGGGCCAGGAAGGTCGCACCGCCCACGCCGCCCGCGATCGTCACTGCCAGGGGTGGCCAAAAGCTACCGCCCCCTAGAATCAGCGGCAGGAAGCCTACGATTGTCGTGAGAGTGGTGGCAATGATATGGCGCGTGCAACCGAGCACCACGTTCGTCAGCTCTTGCACATCGCCGGACGTCGCTGCTGGATTCTCACGAATCGCTGCCAGCACGACAATCGAGTCGTTGATGGCGACGCCTACTAATCCCATGGTTCCAACGATCGCCATGAAACCGAACGGAAAACCGAACAGCGCCAACCCGAGTGGCCCCAGACCAATCGACAAGCCTCCCACGATCACAATGATCAGCGCCAACGAAACGAACGGAACGAGACAACCAGTGTAAGAATCATCAAGGTAAACAACACACCCGCGTTGGCAACCAACCGCTGCACCGCGTGCGTGCGCTCGGCGTCTTCCCCGCCAAAGTCGAGTCGGTAGCCGGGTGGCAAACGGAAGTCGGCCCCAGCGAGCCGCTGCTTGAAGTCTGCTAGCACGGTGGCCGGCAGCACTCCGGCCGTCAGGTACGCCTTAATCTCGTTGGCGCGCTCGCCATCAATTCGCACGACGGCTGCCACGTCGGAGTCGAGCTTCAGATCGGCGATCGCCGCCAGCGGAGCAGGAAGGTTCGCCCGAGGTGGTAGCTCGGGCGGGCCAGTCGGCAGACGCGGCCGATTGCCAACAATCTGCAATGCAGCCAGTCGATCCAGTCGCGCCACATCTCGACGAACCATGCGAACACGAACGGGCAATTCTTCCTCGCCATCAAGCATTTTTCCCGCTGGAGCGCCTTCGAGCGTGGTGTAAAGCTGGCTGGCGACGTGCCGTTGGCTGGTGCCGGCGCGGGCGGCCTGCTCCTCGTTGATGTCGATCACAAGCTTGGGAATCGTCTCCTCTAAATCGGACCGCGTGTGGATCACGTGGGGCGTTTGCGTCAGTAGCAACCGCAGCTGATTGCCCACGCGCTGCAGCTTCTGCAGGTCCGGACCGAACACCCGCAGTTCAATTGGCGCATCGATGGGTGGGCCTTGTTCGAGCTGGCGAACAACGGTCCGACACTCCGCGTGGCCTGCGTCGAGCCGCGTTTGCAGCTCCCGCACCGTGGCAATGACGTCGTGGTTGTCGCCAAGCTCAACGATGGCCTGTCCGTAGAACGGCGTGCCACGTCGGCTCGGCACCACGTTGTAGTAGAAAGTCGGTGCACTACGACCGACGAACCAGTGCACCCGCTCCACTGCTGGGTTGGCTGCCACCGTTGCTTGGAGGGCGGCAATCGTTTCCTGGGTTCTTGTGGCCTGCTCTGCGGCGGGCAGTTCAATCTCGATTTGGATCTGATTCCGATCCGAGGGTGGAAAAAACTGCTGCGGCAAGTCGCGCGCCACCAGGAATCCGAGGGCTGGCAACGCAATGCCGAGCAAGACACCAAGTATCGGAGCGCGGAAGACGAAGTTGAGCGACCAGACATAAATCGATCGTACAAAACGGTTCGTGATGCCGTATGCAAAGAGTCCGCGCTGAGTTGCATCCACGCGCATGAGACCAAGGAGTGCCGGCACGACGGTCATTGCCAGCAAAAACGAGGAACTAATCGCAAGAATCACGCTTATCGCGATCGTGCCGACGAACTCGCCAGGCGGACCAGGTAGCGTTGCGATTGGCATGAATGCGAGCGCAGTGGTCAGCGTGGAGCCAAAAAGTGGCACCCAGAGGTGATGGATTCCCCGGCGGATCGCCTGCTCGGTTGCCGAGCCGGCGAAAATCCTCGCACGAACATCTTCAACAATCACGATGGCATTATCGATCAGCAGTCCGAGGGCGATGATCAGTCCTGTGATCGACATTTGATGCAAAGGAATCTCTAACGCTCTCATTCCAATCAGCACCATGAGCGCCGACAAAGGGAGCGTCACGCCAACGACGATCATGCTCCGCCATCCCATCAACAACAGAACGACCAGCACAACTGCTGCGGCGCCAAGCAAGAGGTTCTTCAGCAGCGTATCCAATCTCGCGTCGATGTATTCCTGCTGGGAGAAGATAAGTTCGACGTCGACTTCCGACGGATAGTCGCGCTGGAACTTTGCCACCACCTGGCGCAACTCCCTCGACCAGCGATCAATCCTTTGGAGGTCATCAAAGTAGGCCCCTAGAACGATTGCTTGCTCTCCATCAACCAACGCCATGTCGGTCCAGGGGGTGATAGCGCGCTTGGCGACCGTAGCAATCTCGGAAAGCTTCACCGTCTCGCCGATCGGACCGAAGCGGATGGTCGATTCTTGCAGTCGCTGGATGTTCGAGTCGGCCGGTTTCAGATCCACGAGCAACTGCGTGTCGGCACCACGGACGTACCCTCCTGGCTGCGTCGCATTGTTGGCAGCCACTTGACCGGCAATCGACGCGGTCGAACTCTGCAGCGCCGCCAGAACCGTGGGCTCGACTTCGACCAGGTACTCTTCGCCAGGGTTACCGAATTGGTGGACCTCCTCGGTACCGGGCACGTTACGAATCTGCTGCTGGAGTTGGTGCGCCAGCTTTCGCAGAATCGATAGCTGAAGGCCCTCCGTACCACGCCACCTGACCGCGACGATTGCCGCAAACGCCTTGAGCGAAAACACCTCCAAGGTCGGGCGCAAGCAGCCATCCGGCAGATCGGCTTCCCCATCCGACAGCTGATTGCGGACCAACGACCAGATCGCGTTCACATCGTCGACATCGTCACTCAATTGAAGAATGAGGTTGGAGGTGCCAGCCCGGCTGTTCGAGCGAATCTCCTTAATCTGGGCGATGCCTTGGAGCCGCTCTTCCAGTCGAATCGTGACGAGCGCCTCGACTCGCTGCGCGTCGGCGCCAGGGTAGATGGTACTGATGACCGCGACGCGTTGGCCAAGCACAGGGTCTTCCAGTCGCGGCATCAACTCCAACGACGATAGTCCCGCCACAACGATGAGGCCCACGACTAACAGCAGTATCCGCGGATTCTTGAACAGAAAACGAGCAATCATTCCGCCGTTCCTGGTGGCCGCGGCTGGCGGAACTCGTTGTCGACCAGGTTCCGCTCGACCCGTTGCCCCGGCACCAATCGATTCAGTCCATCGACGACGTAAAAATCTCCCTCCGCAATCGCACCGCGAACCAGCGCGTTCCGCTTCGAGCTGCAAGACTTCAACAACGCGTCGACCGACGGTTTGCTCCTCGCCTTGATTCTCCAACACGTAGGCCGACCACAAACCGTTTGCCTCGCGCTGCAAAGCGGAGTACGGAAGCCAGAAGCCCCATTTTTTGGTCGCCACCAGGAAACGCACTTCGGCGACGTCGCCATAGGCCCAATCGGCGTTGGCATCGGCACTGGTCAGGCGTAGGGTCATCCGCTGCGTTCGCGATGAGGGATCGAGTTCTGGCGACTTGCTATCGACTGCAGCTTGCAAGACTTTGCCGTTGCGATTCACCCAAACACCTTGCCCAAGTTCAATCTTGCTGGCGACCTGCGTGGGAACATGCAATTCGACGATCGGTTGCGCCGCTTCCAGAACACGAAAAAAAGGCTGGCCGCTGGGCACCAGATCGCCAACCTCCGCGTTCCGTTCAGCAAGTTGTGCGCGGTACGGCGAAACGATGGAGCCTTTCTCGATCTCGCCCGCTAACTCCTGCTGTTGTGCAGTCAACTGGGCGATCTCCTGCTGCACTCGCGCGAATTGCTGGCGGTTATTCTGCGACTGATACGCGGCAAGCTGCGTTTGGGCGGCCGCCAATGCCTCGTCGACTTCCTGTTGTCGATTGACCAAGTCGCCTTGCTCGAGCTCTGCAATCGTCTCGCCTTCATCCACAAACTCGCCCACGCGGAAGGGCACCTCCGCCACACGACCACCGGCGCAAAACCAAGCGAGGCGGACCGCCTGGGCTTGACCGTACCAAACGACAGCGAGGTCTCGTAAACATCCTGGCTCAACTCAGCGCGAGCCATATTGACGGTTAGACGCGTTGGCTGAGCATCGGCCGCCAGATTGGCATCGTTGGAGGCGAACCCGCCGACACCGCAGCCGCCCAGGATCACGCAGCAGCACACGCCAGCTGCAATTAGCAACCCATACATCCGCGACGTTTCACGGGGTTGGCTACCAAGATCGGCGTCTGAGCAAACTTCGTACAACTTGATGCTCGCATTTGGCGCAACGCTTGATTACCGAATCGAGCGTCTAGCGGCTCGAAGACGCAGCTACCAACTTAAGCCCCACGAGCCTCGATTCCAAGAGGCCCAAGCTCGCGCCACCATGTGAATCGCGCGTCGATTTCACGCCGATCGGACTCACATCGATCGGACAGCCTGGCATGAATCGCCGCTTGCTAGCGGCTGGTTTCGAATCGGACGCGGCTAGCGAATCGACGATAGGCAACTTGCCGAGTGCCGTGCATGAGATGCAGGATTGTTGCTATCGAAGCAAAGCGTTCGCCTACCGAGCCAACCTCGGCTACCGGTCGAAGCGCCACGGCGTCCCCGCCGCGCCAAGCGACACGAACGTCGGCTCTCCTTCGACAACGAGCGTGTTGAGATCGAGTTGAACGGAACGAACATCGCTCCTCCGCTTGCTGCATGCCATCCACGTTGCTCTTTCGCTCTCAGGCGGCTTCCACTGCCCTTCTCGTGCCCGTCGCTGCCAAGGATGGTTTTCGCAAACCAAAGCAAGCTACGGCAACTCGCAACCCAAACATCCGCCAAAGGTGTCGCCGGCAGGCGATGCTTGCGATATGCTGGGCCTAAGTGCGGGGCGAGTACGGCTCGCTCCACCGTGAACGATCTAAGCAAGTGCGCACGTTTCTTTCAGCCAGGAAGTTTGCCAAACACCCCCTCCAGTTACCTTTCCCGCCGAGATGATAGGCCCTCAATGCTCAATACCACTTCACCCTGCAGGGATCGTCAAGTGATTCGCGTCCGTTTGCAACTGGCGGGCTTACTGTGCCTTGCACTCATGGGGCCCGCGCAGTTGTTGGCTGTCGATCTGGTCGGCTACCTGCCGTACTACCGGATGAACTCCTCGTACAATACCAATACGCTGCCGGCACAACTCTCCATGCTTGACGAGGTCCGCTACTTTGGCTTGACCGTCGACTTCAGCGGCAACATTGTGCCGCTCGGATCGGGCAGCGGAAGCCTGAGCAATCACCTCAGTCGTATTGCCACCATTCGCGAAACAATCGCTACCTTACCGGTCGACGAACAACCGCGACTCAACATCACCCTTGGAGGGGCGGGCGAAGCGGCCAATTTTGCTACTGTTGCCGCTAGTGCCACACTCCGCGATAGCCTTGCAGCGAATGTCGAATCGCTGCTCGACCAAACCATGGCCGAATCGGTAGACATCGATTGGGAACACCCGGCGGCAGGTATCCAACGCAGCACCCACTATCCAGCGCTACTTCAGCGCATCAAGCAGCAGGTCGGGGCCGAACGACGTGTGCATGCGACGGTCGCCCCTTCAGTAGTGATCTCCAACTCGGTTTTTGCTGGCGAACATGCCATCGACGGCGTCGCACTCATGACGTACGACCTGGGTTGGTGGGGCAATGATCCAGCGAACCCCAATACGGGCGAGCACTCGCTGCCCGAGTACGTGATTGATGCCTCCAACGCCTGGACCGAGGCCCCGGGCTCACCGAACGATCGGCCTTGGGTGTTCGGCAACTGGGGCAATAGCGCTCCCGCTGATAAGCTCGGCGTGGCGCTGCCGTTTTACGGTCGCAATGTGTCCAATGGTGTTGCTTACACCTACGCCGAGTTGGTGGCGGGCGGTACGACGTCCGACGGCAACTACTACAGTTATGCCGGCGGAAACGTGTGGGCAGTCGACCCAGACATGGCCGCCGAACGCGTGCAGTATGCGCACGACAATGGCCTACAGAGCATCATTATTTGGGAGATCGGACAAGACCTGAGCCCAACCAACCCTGACTCGCTATTGCGGGCTGCCTACGAACGGTCGAAGTTGCTCACCGCGAAACCGGGCGACTACGACGGCGACGGCACCATTGGCACGGGCGACTACGCGTTGTGGAAATCGACACTCGGGAATAGTATCGACGGCGACCTGCGTGCCGATGGCAATGGGAACAACACGGTCGATCTCGCGGACTACACCGTGTGGCGCGATCAACGGGATCTAACAATGCTCGATTGGCCAGCATCGCAAGCAATTCCCGAGCCTGCAACTGCCAAAATCGCCGCGCTGCTGGTTTGCCTGACGCTTCTGGTCAAGAAACCGGCCGCTGTTTCGCTCCGGCGGGCATGACCTGCGAACCAGGCAACCGCTTTCGGCGCTCTCGGCGCGATGCACAACGGGCCTTGCGGTGGCACGTCGCGCACTTCGCCAAGCCTTGCCACACAAGGCTCGCGCAAACAAAAGGAGGTGGCCAAATCTCTTGGCCACCCCCTAGTCTCTCTCTACTTGCTAACCGCCAACCAGTTTTTAACCCGCCTTGCGGTAACGTCGCGCTCCGGCAAGCAGCGTAACCCCGGCCACCGCCAACATGGCCAATGACGTTGGTTCGGGAACTTCCGTGCGGATATTGTCGATATAAATCGCCAGTGGGGCAGTTCCCGACTTATTAAGGAAGAACTGGAAGCCCGTTGGAATCATGTCATCGGGCCCGGTGCCGAATCCACCGAAAATATCGTTAAAGGAACTGCCTGAGACGCCGGTTAGCGGGTGCGTCCCCGAGGAAAGAGAAATGCTCTGGTTCAAGTACGTACCGGCCGCAAACGCCTCCAACGGGATGAAGTCCGCAAACTGCACGGATTCAAACCTTTGCCCGCCGGGGTAATCGGGTTGGCTGGCGCCGAACATGGTGACGCCCAGGCTGGCGAATCCACCGGCGAACGCTTCTTCGAGCGTTAGGTCGAAGACGATTGACTTGACACCTGGGGGGTCGTTCAAGGCGGCCGGCAACACGGTTTCGGTCCGCAGCCCCTCAAATGTCGCTGGCGTGATTAAGGAGTACTTCACGGAGTTTACGCCATCGGTCGCCCCCACCGTCGAGAGCTCCGCGGTCGACCCGCCGGTGCCAAAGAAGCCTTGCAGGTCCCCCTCGAACGAATACAGCGGAAGCGCCTCCGCCGAGGCCCCCAGGAGCGCCACGGTTAGGGCAACGACACTGCAACATAGTCCAACTCTCATTTTACAACCTCCGAAGAAAAACAAGGGTGCCTGTTTCGAACACCGCGCACCGAGCGCCGCGTCATGCACAATTCCACCTACATCTCAAGAACTCGCCATCTCCCTGCTTGAACCGAACGCGCGCATCGCCAATCGACTTTTCCACCGTTAGATTCTAAAACCGCCGCGATCAGTCAATCCCCAATACCGGACACCCGCCACGACGCCACCCGCAAAACCCAAGAGCCGCCAAACCCAAGAGAACGACGCTAAGCGGCTCGGGCACGGCGTTCGTATTGGCAGAAAGGGCTGTCGGACTACCGCCAAACCGTTCTTTCCAGTAGGTGTAGTCGGCAGCGGTCACGCTGCCGTCACCGTCGCCATCGCCCTCAGCTACGGTCGCGACGTCTTGAAGTCCGAGGTTATCCCGCCAAATGGTGAAATCGGCGAGATTCACTACGCCATCCTGGTTATAGTCGCCGTCGACCGACATCCCGGCGCGGATGTTATCCAAGTAGACGGTGATTGGCGCATCTGCCGACTTGTTAATGTAGAACTGAAAGCCGGTAAGAATCAGGTCGTCGGGACCGCTGCCGAGTTCGCCAAACACGTCGTTAAAAGCGACCGGAAATGCGAACGTGAGCGGATGGAAATTGCCGTCCGTCAAGTCCATCCGAAAGTTCAAGTGCGTGCCTACCTCCAAATCGCCCAGCGGCATCTCGTTGTCGATGAACTGGACTTGCAAACCGGTTTGCTGACCACCCGGATAGTCGGGCTGCGACACGCCGAACGCAGCCACGCCTAAATTAGCAAACGTCCCTGCAAACGCTTCGGTGACCGTGAGATCCATCAAGAAGTAGTCAATGCCGGGCGGATTGCCGATGATTTCAGGGTCGAACTCTTCGGCAAGCGCGCCGACGAACGTCGCGGGCTGTACGATGTCGACCTTCAGCGAGCTAGTGCCTTCGGTTGCGCCAATGGAGTCCTGCGTGACGGTGATACCGCCCCCGTTCGGCACGAACCCGTCTAATCCGTCTTCAAACGAATAGGCAAGTTGGGGCCCCTGCGCCGCTACGGTTGGCAGCACGGCCAATGCCAAGATACCGATTCCAAGATGTGTCGCAAATCGAAAGTGCTGACTGGCGAGGCAAGAGCCAAGCCTCGGTCGAGGCAACGCTGGGCGTCGATCTACTGAATCAATCCGCGTCATTGGCTCCGAACTCCTAGAAGGTTTATCGCGTTGCACAGACGAAATCGTCGTATCTCATTATTTCCCCCATCAGCACCACTGCTCGACTGCGGGACATTAGAAATGAATTGATGTCCAATTGCAAACTTATTTCTTGACTAATCTTAACGGGGAAACCCACAGGGGCCACCGACCCCGCGGACTTCCGCACAACGACATCGAGCAGTCGGAGACCGACAGGCAACGCAAGCAGCGCGAACTCGGAATGTCGCGGGGGGCCGAAGATTGCTTGACGAAGATTGCTTGACTCTGGCTGCCCCGATCCCATAGGATGACGTCCCAGGCGGGAACAATTGGCGTTTGTCCCCATTACCGCTCTGGTTGCTACTGCGAGATGTCACGCTGGCAATCAAGTGGCTCTCTCAAATCCGATGTACGCGGAGGTTGGCGTGCCTGTCGAGCCAACCTCGCGTTAAAAGAGGCACCCCGCGTATGCGGCCCCAACCAAAACGTCGCTGTCCGCTGCAAGGCCATCAAGACGCAAGGTGGCTAGCCAGCGCGGCGATTGCCCTCGTATGCGGTAGTGCCATTGGCTGCGGACCGCAGACCAATCGTTTAGCCGTCAGTGGGCAAGTGAGTCTGGATGGATCGCCGTTGGACAACGGTTCGATTCGATTCACCTCGCTTGGCGAATCGTTGCTGGCTACGGGCGCACTGATCCGCGATGGCCGTTACTCGATCCCCAAAGAAAAGGGACTAACTCCCGGGATTTACCGCGTTGAAATCAGTTCCCCCGATGAAGACGCTGCACCGGTCTATCAGCGAAACGATCGCAACCAGCCTGGTATCCCAACAGCGGTCGATCGCATTCCAGCTGCCTACAATGTTGAATCTGAGCAACAGGTGGAGGTCGTTCTTGGCGAGCGAAATACGTTTGATTTCGACATCCTCAGCAAGTGACTTAATAACTTCACCGTCATGCCTCCGTAGATGTTGGCTGGCGATTTTCTGTTTAGTGCGAGTAGGTTGAATAGGCCGATGAACAATACGACGCGTCGAGGTTTCACCCTGGTGGAATTGCTGGTAGTAATTGCCATCATCGGAATTCTGGTGGCGTTACTACTACCGGCCGTGCAGGCGGCGCGAGAGTCGGCGCGGCGGAGCCAATGCACCAACAATCTCAAGCAGTTGGGCATCGCGATGCAAAACTATCACGACACCTTCAAGCAACTTCCGGTTGGCAACTACAGTTGTTGCAACGGGACGTGGCAAATGGCCCTTCTGCCCTTCATCGAACAACAGTCACTTGCCGACCTCTACACCTGGCAGCCGAAAACCCTCGAATTCTTTGATCCGCAGTATTGGTACTTTGCCGAAGACTTGTCGGCGTCCCCGCCCATCCGCAACCTGCAAGTTGTGCAAACGCGTATCGCCTCGCTCACGTGCCCCAGCGATGAGCCGCAGGTCACGAATGCGCTGGCCGGCGAGGGTGCCGCGGTGACGCAACACAACTACGTTGCTAATTACGGCAACACGGATCACGTCGGCCGTAATTACCTGAATGCATCGAGCCCTGCCTTCATCGAGTTTCGGGGGAGTCCGCTCGTCGGACAAGATGGCCAACCCGACCATGGTCGCGTTACCAAGTTTCGGCAGATTACCGATGGGCTCAGCAACACTTTGCTCGCAACGGAAACCGTGCAGGGGCGTGATGGCGACCTCCGCGGTCTCACGTGGTGGGGTTGGTCGGCGGGATTCGAAACGTTTGCCGCGCCCAACAGCACGGAGCCCGATCGGATGCAGAACCGAGACTACTGCAATCCGCTTGAGCCCAATCCGCCCTGTGATCGAGCCGTCGGCCCCAACCTCTTCAAGGCAGCGGCGCAAAGCCGTCACCCGGGCATCGTGATCGCTGCGATGTGCGATGGCTCCGTCCAGTCGATCAACGACGACATTGAGCTAGCCACCTGGCGCGCTGCCAGCACCACGCAAGGCGACGAGGTCTACACGCGTTGATCAAAAAGCGTTGCCGGCAAGACAACAAGGGTGGCTGAGGGGTCTCGAACCCCCGACCTTCGGAATCACAATCCGACGCTCTAACCAACTGAGCTACAGCCACCGTAATATTCGCAACAGGTTCCAACGCCTTGAACCTGTTGTGCACCGATCGTAACTTGCTGCCTGGACGTAGGGCAAGCCGCTAGCGAGTGCGCAGGTGTATCAGGGCGAGTGACACAACGATACCTGTGACGATGCCCAGTGCGTAGGCGATGGCCAGGGAGGGCGACTCGACGGCAGTGAGATGGGCAAGCACATTCATATTTTGGGGACCCCTCGGGCGGATAAATGGTTCATGCTGCGGGTGGAAGGTTCCTGCACCAACCGTCCGTTATTGATAGCCGATTGGGGACGTTTTCGCTAGTCGATGTCGGCAGTTTTAGGGCGGCAATTGCTCTAAATACTCCCGGTAGCTGGCATCCAGCTCGGCGTAGGTCTGGCCGGTGAGCATGGCCAAAGTCGCTGGCTCCCCCTGCCCGGCGTAGATTTTCCTCAGATACCGCACCATCGCCGCCTGCCGCTCCGGGTCGGCCATCAAGTAGCTGGCAAGACCCGCCATCTGGCTATACAGCGGGCCGAGGTCTTCGCGGCCTTGCAAATCGCGTTTTCCCAGGGCGACTAATTCGGCCAGCGGTACCCGGTAGCCATCCATGAGTAGCCGTCGCCGAGCGGCCGGCAGGCGACCCGCCCCGGGGGTGCCGACGGTAAAAAACAGATCGCCGGCGTCGGTCATCTGCCGCTCGAGCGACTCAAACCAACAGGCGACGCCCTCAATGGCCCAGAAATTATCGTTGCTGCCGGGATCGCGCCGCGCCCGGTCCGACTCCTGAAACAACTGATGGACCGACTCGTGATACAGCGTCGCCTCTGCGGTGGCATTGTCGTTGTAGAAAAAATGCGCTTTGCGCTGGCGATCGAAGTAGATGCCAACGGTCTCGGCGATGCGTGGTTGGCGACGGAGGAGCGCCTGGTTGTACTCGGCTTGCGAGCGATGAAATACCACCTGGAACGGCCGCGATCGCACCCCGGGGACACGGTGGAGCTCGAATCGATCGCGAAGCTCCCCCTCGTCCAAGGCGAAATCGGCGAACAACTGGTACCAAACTTGATAAAGCTGCTCGAGCTTGGCCGCTAGCTCGACTCCCGCTTGCAGGCTGTGATTGGTCGTGACGTTGAAATGGTCGGTGCGGACCTGCCAGCCTTGCTCCAAGGTTGCATGTTGTTGGGTGTCGACATCGGCCGATACCCACCGTCGACGATAACGCCGCTTGCCCGCTTCGTAGCGCGGCAGATCCGCCGGGTCGATCCAACCGTAAGTAGCGTTCCACTCCAGCCCGCGGCCCGCCATCCGCAAGCCGTACGCAGTGAGCCATCGCCCCTGGTGCCGCTGATAGCCAAGCGCCAATCTTGCCGGTTCGCAATCGGGATCGGCATCCACCGCATCGGTGGCTAACCGAAGGGCAAGCGCTGCCTGGCCAAGCTCGGCTGCTTGTTCGGCCAGCCGATACAGTCCCTGGGCGCGCGTTGGATCGGCGGGGCGACGCGTGGTGGCGCCGGTGTAGTCGTCCGGCGCAAGGCGGAGCACCTTGCCAATCCCTGGTGGCTCCACCAATTGCAGCGCCCGCCATTCGCCACGAACTTCAGCGAGCGACTGCGCATGCAGTGCCGACGCCGCGCCCAGCGCGGCAACAATCAACACGAATCGAAAAACGAAAACCATCGGGGCGCAGTGCGGGTGGGAACCGGCGAACAAGCAAAAGGCGCGTCACTGCTCCATTGTAGCTTGCGGCGGCAGAGCGAAATTGATTCCGCGGCCAAAAACCACCTCAAAACGGCCTGGGGTTTCGTTCGAATTGCTGTGCTATGCCTTGTCGAACGCGGCGTCGAACTGAACATCCGACGGGGCGAAGTCCATCTTGCGGACAAACTCTGCCGCCTCACGGGCACCGTGATCGCGGTCCATGCCGCAATCTTCCCACTCGACACTTAGTGGGCCATCGTAGCCCACGGCGTTGAGCGCCCGAATGCACTCTTCGAAATTCACACCGCCGCGACCTGGGGAGCGGAAGTCCCAACCGCGGCGCGGGTCGCCGAAATTGAGGTGGCTGGCCAAGATTCCGCTCTTGCCATTGAGCGTAACGATGGCGTCCTTGATGTGCGCGTGGTAGATGCGGTCGGGGAACGCACGAATGAACTCCACCGGGTCGACTCCTTGCCAGTGCAAGTGGCTGGGATCGAAGTTAAATCCGAACTCGGGTCGGTGGTCAATCGCTTCGAGCGCCCTCTGGGCGGTGTAGATGTCGAATGCGATTTCGGTGGGGTGCACTTCCAGCGCGAACCGCACGCCGCACTCGGCAAACACATCGAGGATAGGGTGGAATCGATCGG
Organism: Lacipirellulaceae bacterium; assembly: GCA_963753855.1. Taxonomy (GTDB): domain Bacteria; phylum Planctomycetota; class Planctomycetia; order Pirellulales; family Lacipirellulaceae; genus Aeoliella. Next base: position 856,235 of record CAVWDV010000002.1, read on the forward strand.
CGAACAGTTGAAATCCATCGTCGATCATCGACTCGGGCACGGGTGGGAACGAATACAACATGTGCCAAATGCTGGAGCCGGTAAAGCCGTTCACCACGCCGACACCAAACTTCTGCGCAGCGCGGGCAGTTTGCTTCAGTTCTTCGATGGCACGCTCGTTGACGGCGGTCGGGTTTCCGTCACCCCACACGTAGTCGGGCAGGATGGCTTTGTGCCGCTCGTCCACCGGGTCGCAGACGGCCTGCCCCACCAGGTGGCGCTGAATCGCGTGGCACTCCATATCGTACTTGTCCAGCAGATCACGCTTGGCGGAAACGTAGTTTGGGTCGCTCATCGCCTTGTCGACTTCAAAGTGGTCGCCCCAGCAGGCAAGCTCGAGCCCGCTGTACCCAAAGTCGCGGCCTTTTTGGCACAAGGTTTCACAAGGCAGATCGGCCCATTGGCCGGTAAATAGCGTGACGGGACGAGACATCGGGGTAATCCTTCGGGTTATGCGAGTGGAGGGAATAAGGAGGGTCGAAGCGTTGGGAAAATCGGGACTCAGTCTCGCTTTCCAGCGGCTCGATGCGGCCACCTTTGCAGTGGGGGCGGCCGGCTCCCCTGTGCTATACTTTGCTCATGAATATCCGCTGCTACCTGGCAATGCAAGTTGCCGCGACGATTGCGATCATCGCACCGAGCGCCAACGCCAACGACGCCTGGATTTCGGTGGAAGTTGCCACCGAGCAGGGTGTGCAAGCTACCGCGCAGCGCGAGTGGCTGCAACTCTTGACGCGCGCCGGTGCGGACGACATACGGCTCCGCTCCCAGCAGCCGGGCGACGAGGCGGCGCTCAGCCAGTCGGGAACGGCCGAGCGGCCGCGGTACCGCCTGGTGGGCGTGCTCGACGGACGGGGAATCCTCACGCTGCCTGGCGGGCGGTTCAAGCAGCGGAGTGTGAGTGAACTGCGCGACTATTTCGATCGTCTCGCCGCCGACGGCAACGAAGGGGTAACGGCCCCCCGCGGCGCGTTTGGACTCACCGAAAAACAAATCGCCCAAGTGCATGACGATCTTGCGCGGCCGGTAGAGTTCTCCACTACCGGAGTACCACTTGCCGATGTGCTGAAGGCGGTGGACAACGCGACCAGACTGGCCGTCCGCATGGACGAAGCGGCGTGGCAAGTGGTCCGCGAAGCGCCGCCCGCGGCCGACGAAGTGCAGTCGATCACCATGGGCACGGCGCTTGCATTGCTGCTCCTCAGAGACAGCCTGGTACTGGTGCCGAGCAAAGCGCGTGGCGCGGAGGTGGTGCTCCGCATTGCCCGCCATAGCGACATCAAGGCTGGCAAGGCGAGCGACGATGATCTAGAAACCTGGCCGGTTGGCTGGAAGCCCAATCGCCAGCCGAGCCAGCTGGCTCCGAAACTGATCGAGACACTCACGGCGGAGGTCGATGGCTTCACGCTTGCCGAAGCGATGGCATCGATCGAACCGCGGGTGGGAGTTCCGGTGTACTGGGACCATCAAAAGCTCGCCGCCAACCAAATCGACCCAACGCAGGTGAAAGTTAAACTCGCCCGCCAGAAGACGCGGCTTGGACGGGTCATCGATCGGCTGTTGTTCCAGGCCCGACTCCGTGGCGAACTAAAAGTCGACGAGGCGGGCACCGTATTCTATTGGATTTCGAGGTAGCAAGGGTTGGGTTGGGCCGGTGGCAGATCCGCGTTGGCGGATGCCCCCAACGTTGATCGAGCCAAGTGAACCATCGCCATCCACATGAAGTTTTCCCTTATTCCTCTGTCTGCTCCAAGACTTCGCCCTCTGCACCGAATAATCGCGTAAATGGAAAGCAATAAAACAACGCCCGACACGCCGCTGCTTCCCGCCAACTGGAAAGTGCCGCAACCGTTTCGCGATCGCTTGGGTAAAGGGCCGGGACGACAGCGGATCATGGAGGCCGAGGGGCACCTGCTCGTCGTGTTGCACGAACCACCCGATGCCGACGATACCGTACGGGTAGGCCGCGTCTTCTGGCGCGATGTGGCGGGCAACTGGGTGCCCAAGGCGATGCGGCACGGCGACCATTCGGTGGGCGAACTCCTCTGGGAATACGACCACACGATCGATCGACTCGATGAACGCGAAGAGCGTGCCGACGCGCCCGACGAGTATTTCGCCATCCTCAAGGACCTGAGCCCCCTGGTCCGTTCGGCCAACAATCTGCACGACACCCTGCAATTGGCCCGCGAAGCGGTGCCGGACGACAAGCAGTTGATCGTACTACGCGACGCCGCGTACGCTATGGCTCGCCGAGTCGAACTACTGGCGGCCGATACCCGCCACGCGCTCGACTACCGCATTGCGATGCGTGCCGAAGAGCAGGCCGAAAACAGCGAGAAGATGGCGGCCGCCTCCCACCGGCTGAATTTGCTGGTGGCCTTCTTTTTTCCGCTCGCCACGCTGGCCGGCATCTTTGGCATGAACCTGCACAATCCGATCGAGGGACTCTCGGAAGCAACCGATGGACTCGTGACCGTTGGCATTTTGATCGCCGGCTTGTTAATGGGGGCCCTGCTCACCGCTTTTGTCACGCTCCCGGTGCCCAAGCGAAAGCGGAAGAAGCCAACAACCTGAGCGCGATATTAGATAGCGCTAGCGGGCGATTCCCGACGCGCGGGTCTCAAAGAGCGACGCAACTTCTTATAGCAGTTCGTCCAATTGCTCCACCAACGACTCGAAATGTGCCAGCGCGGTGTGCACTGGCGCAGGTTTTTCCATGTCGACGCCGGCGTCGCGTAGCAGGTCGAGTGGATATTTTGAGCAGCCCCCTTGGAGGAACGATAGGTAGTCGCGGAGTTCCTGCTTCCCCCCTTCCAGCACCCGTTTCGACAAGGCAATCGCAGCCGACATGCCAGTGGCGTACTTGTAGACGTAAAACGCGGAGTAAAAGTGCGGAATTCGGAGGCACTCCAGATCAAGTTGCGGATCGAGGACGAAGTCGGGGCCAAAGTAAAGTTCCAACAGTTGGTGGTACTCGTGCTTTAGGCACTCGAGTGTGAGCGGCTCCCCCGACTCGGCCAAGGCATGAGTGATCTTTTCGAACTCGGCGAACATCGTCTGACGGATAATGGTGCCGCGGATGTCGTCGATCGCCCGGTTTACCAGGTACGCCTTCTCCTTGTCGCTCTCGGCACGGTCGAACAGGTACTTGCCTAGCAGTTCTTCATTAAACGTGCTCGCCACTTCGGCGACAAAGATCGTGTAATCGTAGTACTCGTACGACTGATGCTTCGACGAGTAGTAGCTATGCATTGAATGGCCCGCCTCGTGCGTGAGCGTGAACACATGGTTCAGCACGTCGGGCTGGTAGTTCATTAGGATGTACGGATCGCCGTCAAAGCATCCCGCGCTAAAGGCACCGCTTCGCTTGCCCTTGTTGGGGTAGCGATCGCACCACCGACCTTTGAGACCATCGGCCAAGACCCGACAGTACTCATCGCCGAGTGGTTCCAGCGACTCGACTACTTTTTTGACCGCCTGGGCCCAAGTATGCGTAACGTTCAGCTCGCTCAATATCGGCACGTAAGTATCGTACTGGTGAATATCCTTGAGCTTCATCTTCCGCCGTCGCACATCGAGGTACTTGTGTACCGCCGGCAATTTACTATGCACCGCCTCGATCAGATTGTCGTACACGCTCACAGGCACATTGTCGACAAACAGCGACGCCTCGCGAGCGCTGGGAAAGTCGCGAGCTCGGGCGTAGTAAACGTCCTGTTGGATGGAACCCGACAAAGTTGCGGCAAGCGTGTTTTCGTGATCGACGAACGTGTCGTAATACTGGTGGAACGCTGCCTTGCGGACTGCCCGCTTGGGCGAATTCAAGAACGCCGAAAACGACGAGTGGCCAAGTTCGACCGTGTCGCCCTTTTCATTCTGCAGTTCGCCAAACTTCATGTCGGCGTCGGTCAGTTGCCGAAACGCTTTGCTCGCCGTCTGCGCCATCTCGGCCTGCATAGCGAGCAGCTTTTCCTCGTTGTCGGAGAGCGTGTGCGGCTTGTAACGGACCATCCTTTCCAGCAGCAACTTGTAATGAGCTAGCTCCTTGGCGGCGAGGTACTTCTTGATCTTGGCCGTGGATAGCGCCAGGATCTCGGGACGGACGAAGCTAGTCGCCTGACCTGCCTGACTGGCAGCGTTCTGGTACCTGCCAACCATCCGCTGGTAGGTGCTGTTGGCGGTGTCTTCGGCGGTCTTCAAGAACGCATAGCTGCCGAGCCGCTCCCCATCACGATCGAACTTGCTATCGAACTTCAGTAGCTTGGCCAGTTGCGCCGGCCCATCGCCAAGCGTGCCGCGAAAAGGTGCGTACTTCTTGATCTGCTTCTGCCACTTGGCAAACGCGGCCTCCCACTCGTCGTCGGACGCGAACAGGCTGCCGAGGTCCCAGGTATCGGCGGTTTTGACTTTCGAGCGGGGCGGAAGTTTCTTGGTGGCCATCGGTGGTGCAGGTTCGGGGGTTACGGGGGAAAGGAAGCCCCCAAGCTTAGCCGCAGCTGGCAAGGGAATGTAGGGTGCCGTCCGGGAGAACGAGAATCGTTCCGTTAACGGATCGGCATGAACGGAACAAATTCCGTTTCAAGTACGTCCAATCCAGGCATCCAGTCCTAGCTACCACCGCCACAAGATGGTGCCCCACGACAGCCCTGCGCCAAAGCCACAGAACATCAAGCCGTCACCAGCGGAAATTTGGCCGGCGCGAAAGCTCTCGTCGAGCGCCAGTGGGATGCTGCCGCCGGAGGTGTTGCCGTAGCGGTCGAGGTGTATCGGCACCCGCGCGGGGTCGATGCCGCAGGCGTTGACCGCGGCATCGATGATCCGCTGGTTCGCTTGGTGCAGCAGCCACAGCTTGATGTCTTCCTGGGCGACGCCCGCGCCATCGAGCACCTGGGCAAACGAATCTTCCAGCAGGCGGACGGCCCATTTGAAAATCGGCCGGCCTTCCATTTTCACGAGCCAGGGATACTCGCCCTGGGGTATGTCGTGCGTAAACGGTGTCTTCGAGCCACCCATGGGGCAAACCAATAGCTGCGACCCATTGCCATCGGCACCCAACGTGTACGAAAGCATGCCCTGCTCGTCGCTGCCGCGCGTCAGGATCACCGCTCCGGCCCCATCGCCGAATAGCGGGTAGGTTTTCACGTCCGTCGGGTCGAGCAACCGGCTGTTCGTGTCGGCACCAATTACCAAGGCGTACTTGCTGCAGCCAGTGGCGACAAACTGCGCCGAACACCAGCGAGTAAGCAAAGCCGGCACACGCCGCCGCGAGGTCGGTAGCCGGGCAGTTGAGCCCCAGGTTTTTTTGCACCGTGGTGGCGGTTTGCGGAATGGGCTGATCGGGCGAGAACGTGCCCAACAGGCACAAGTCGATTTCGCTCCGGTCGATGCCAGCCGCTTCGATCGCCCGCTCCGCGGCGCGGGTCGCCAGATCGCTAGTGCACATGTCGGCCGGAGCGTGCCGCCGCTCGCGGATACCCGTACGCTGGATAATCCAGTCGCTATCGCAGCCAAGCGAGGCGAGGTCGTCGTTGGTCACCACGTTGTCGGGCACGTAGCTGCCGGTGCCAATGATCTGCACGCCGGTCAGCTGCCGCAGTGGCGGCCGGCGTAACCCAAGGGCCGGTTCACTAGATGCACCCAACGCTCTTCCCTTTCGCTAAAGCATTTGTCGTTGCCCAAAAACGTCTCCGCAGCGTACGGCTTAGCGGCAAACTGGGCAACCCCGGCAAGCGTAGCAGCGAGCCTTCGGGCCCTGCAGTTGGGCGACGCACGCTTTCCCGCAGCATCGCAGGACACCACTTCCAAGCTAAGGATCGCTTCAAGAACAACTTGGGCTTTTGCACGGTGGCATGCAATTCAAAGTTTACCCCGGAGTTCGCAGAGAATACAACGAACGTGGGACAGTAATCGTCGCTAAACGAATACTGGATCTCGATACGAGCGATGGCCGGAAAGGCCCTCCCAAAAACCCCATCACGTGTTGCAAGACACTCCATCCGTCGGCAACTCGTTTGGGTCCCTTGCCAGGGATGATTCGCGGCGATGCGTGTTGCTCCAAAATCTTCCGCGTCCTCCGTGGACTCGGTGGTTCAAACATTCATGAACGCAGTCCCCGAGCCGCGGACGGGAGCCCTGCAATTCGCGCTCGCGCCAATATCAAGCCGAAGCCACGAAAAGGCGCAAAAAGACGCGAAGGGGGTGGGTCGCACGGGCCAAGTTTGCTTGCTACCACCAGTGGAGTGCTCTTGAGTTTCTTGCGCCTCTTTGTGGCAATCCTTTCACTCTGTGGTGCCGCTCACGCCGCCCTTCTCGGTTTGGCTTTGCACACTCGAATCCGTGTGATCCGTGGTTCATGACTTAGCGCTGCAGAACTACGCCGATTTGCGGCGGCGGGTCACCGGTTCGTACAACAGGGCGTTGCCCTGTTTGCCCACTTGTCGTATGGCATCCATCTCCCGAAAACAGTAGGCCATCCGCTGCGCAATCCAGCGGTCGACGCCCAGGGCGTCGGCCAGGTGCCCGGTGTGGAACGGCCGAGGCAAACCGCGCGGGACAAGACGCCACAGGTCGCGGGCAGTGCGGAAGGTGTGTGTTTCGTGAACTTCGACCAGATGCTGATCTTCGCGCTGGTGATCGTTCTTCCGCCAGCGTCGCCGCCGGCCATGCCCTGGGTAGCGGTACTCTTCGACATCGACCAGCAGGACTTCGAGCGTGAGTCGGCGATGCGGAAACACGCTGGTGAAGTGCACCAGGTCGTCGAAGATGTCGAGCAATGTCCCGCGCTTAGGGCTTCGCCGGCGCGAGACGATGGGCCCACCCTGCTTCTTGCGCTTCACAAGCAGTTTGCTCGCCACGATTGGCTTGACAACACGGACCGAGTGGCCGACAAGGAGTGCGGCGAATTTTGTCGCGAATGGCCCCTAGTCCGCCATGCTGCACCTCCACCAGTTCACCAGCCACCACCGCATCGATACGATACTTGCCGAGCTTGACCTCCGTTTGGCCATGGTCGCCGGCGTAGAGCGCCTTGAGTTGTTGGTGGAGTGAGGTTTCCATGCTGCTGCAACGCGAGTTAGCCCGCCAGCTATTCCTTTCCACCGCTCACTTCGATACCGAAATCTTCCACCGTGAATAGCGTCTGGAGCTTGTACCCTCGCTCGGCGAATGCCTGCTTGCCACCTTCCAGGCGGTCGACGATGGCAAGCACTCGCTCGACCTTCAGGCCCACCGCTTCGCAGTGTTCGATTGCCTGCAGGCTCGACCCGCCGGTAGTCACGACGTCCTCGACAATCACCACGCGTTCGCCCGGGTTGTACGGTCCTTCAACAAACTTCTTGGTGCCGTGCCCCTTGGCTTCCTTGCGGACCATGATGCCACGTAGCGGCCGACCCTGCTCGCCTGCCATGGTAAGGATGGCCGCGGTAATGGGATCGGCTCCAATCACCATGCCGCCCACCAACTCGGGCATATCGGCTTCCATCAGCTCGAGCATTCCCGCGCCAATCAGCGGCAACGCCTCGGCTTGCAGCGTGACTTGCCGGCAGTCGAGATAATAGCTGGCCTTCTTGCCCGATGCGAGCGTGAACTCGCCAAACTTCAGCGCATGCTCGCGTATCAGGTTTTGCAGTTTTTCGCGATCGTACATCGTGGAACTCCCGGGACGAACGAAATGGACTGCGTTAACTTGCCCGAATCAGCAGTAGCTGGCAAGAGGCGGCGCTACCTGCGGATGATTACCTTGGAGCCGATCGACAAAATGTCGAACAAGTCTTCCTGATCGGTGGGAGCAACGCGAATGGCTCCCTGCGCCGCCGGCGCACTATCGGACGCCGTGCCCAGCACTAACGAAGTGCCACCGGCGCCACCGGTCGGCTCCAGCACCATTTGTTTGGCCGCCGAGCTATAGCCCGAGGGCATTTGCTTCTGCGTAATCATCCACTCACCTTCACTTGCCGCATCGCCTTCCGTTTTGACACTAAACTTACCTGCGTAACGATCGGCCACCATGAGCGCCAGTTGCTGCCGCTCGATATCGACTACCGCCGAGAACGGTCCGCGAACAACCTTGAATTCCTGTCCCGGTGCTACGGCCGAGGGTTGCGACACTCCATTGATTTTCGCCAGCAACTGCCAGGGCACGTTGTACTTTTGTGCGATCGTCTCGAGCGTCTCGCCAGGTTGGACCGTGTGGGGAGCTTCAAGGCGATGTTCGGGCGAGTAAACCACGGTGCCAGCAAGTTGGCCGAGCAGATTGTCCACTTCCTGTAGTTCGGCAGCCGTGAGCGATCGGTCGCCGTACCAACCCGATAGCAACAAGTGCGCTCGCTCCAGCTCGCCTCGTTCCAGGGCGGCTTGAATTGCCGTACGGGCTGCGGCGAATGCCGACTCGCTGGCCGCAAACTCATCGCGGACGCCCATCGGTGGCTCGCCCGCCGTGGCTGTGGCGGCTTCCGCCAAGGGATCGCTAGCATCGAGTGGAGGAAGCGCGTTGCGCGTCGCGACGGCGCTGGAGGGAACCGCGGTGCCAAGCGACGGGACCTGACCGCTCACCGAGCCACTGCTCGGCTGATTGTCCGCATAGTTGGCTATGGGTACCTCCGCTGGTAGCGGCGGCAAGTCGGGCATCGCAACCGTGTCCGCGGGAGTCAGCGGAGTGATGCCACTACTGGCCCGCGCCTGGGTAGCAGGCGTGGGACCGAACTCGAATTCTGGCACCGACGATTCGCCAGCGGCTGCCGTGGCGGGGCTAAACGCAGGTGGACTCGCGGCCATGGTTGGTGCCGCGCCTCCCGAATCCAGCGCCAGCGGCGGCAAGTCGATCGCGGCAAGCTCGCCTTCGGTTGTTGCCTCCAAGCCGGGCGTATTGATGCGGGTCCATAGGAAGTAGCCAAGCACCATTAGCATGGCGATGGTAGCAAGCGGTCGAATAGCGCTCATCGATTGGTCCTCCATGACCATCGGCAACCTTCAAGCGTCGATTACCGATGCAGTTCTGTCGCCCAGTCGCCTGGGCATGCGTGGGTTGATTGATTGGGTTACGATGGGCCACGTACTGGCAACGGTGCGTAGTCGATCGGTGTTAGGTTCCGCGACGTTCTGTCAAAAACGATTTTGCTTAGGTTCCAATGTTCGAGTTCGATTCTGCCGACAAACCACTCGAAGATCACGAGTATCCCGACGACTACGAACCGGACAACGACTGGGACGACTCCGATTTCACCGCATGCCCGAACTGCCATGCCGAAATCGCTGCCGATTCGGTGCGATGCCCGATCTGCGGCGAGTACCTCATCGCGAGCACGGCCATTTGGAACGGCAAATCGTGGTGGTGGATCCTCCTTGGACTTATGGGCATCGCCGCTACGGTGGTGACACTGAGTCTCTCGTAGGCAGTGGGCCCTTGGTAGGCAGCGGCGCGGATCGTAGGCAAATCGGCCTGCGCACGCCACACCAAATGCACTGCGAAAGCTGGCGGTGCTAGCAACACCTACGACGCCCTGTTGGTGGCCAATGATTGGCTGGCACGCCGGTTGAATTGGATCGTCCAGAAGATCGCCACAAGAAGGAACCAAAAGGCAAAAGGAGTAATGGGGTCGTTGCAGGTTCGGGCTGCAACGACTTACCACAACGCCCTGCACAACGACCACTTTTGGTGACTCTTGATTCTATTCGTGGCAATCTTTCGTCGTTCAAGCCGCACAATCCGTTTACCGAGGGCGTCTCCGCTTTTTGAGTGCTGCGTCAGGAGCCACAATCTGGCCAGCACGCTTCAAGATTGCCCCGGCGCGGCGCGGAGTTTTTCGCGAATCGCAGCTAGCCGCTCCGCGAGTTCCTTCTCGAACCCGCGATCGGTCGGTTGGTAGTACTCGCGATCGACCCCCAGGTAGTCTTGCGCCGCAACCCCACCTTCCGCATTGTGGCTGTACTCGTACCCCTGGCCGTGACCGAGCCGCTTGCTCCCCGCGTAGTGGCCATCGCGCAGGTGGCGGGGCACCGGTACCGTCCGACCTTGCTGGATATCGGCCGCGCCGCCGCAATGGCCAGCGTCGCCGCGTTCGACTTGGGAGCGCAGGCCAGGTAGGTAACCGCCTGCGACAGCGTTAGCTGGCACTCCGGTAGGCCAACGAACTCGGTTGCCTGCATCGCCGCCACGGCCAATGGCAAAGCTTGCGGGTCGGCGTTGCCGACGTCTTCGCTCGCCAGGATCACAAGTCGCCGGCTTACAAACCGTACGTCCTCGCCTCCCTCGAGCATCCGCGCGAGCCAGTAGAGTGCCGCATCGGGGTCGCTGCCCCGGATACTCTTGATTAGCGCGCTGGCGCAGTCGTAGTGCTCGTCGCCCGAGGTATCGTAAGCCACCGCTCGCCGCTGGACGGCCGACGCAATGAGCTCCTTGGTCAGCCGCAGTGGCGTGGCGTCGGCCACACTCGAGAGCACAGCAATTTCGAGCGTCGCGAGCGCCTGCCGCGCATCGCCATCGCACACATCGGCCAGGAACCGCAGCGCATCGTCATCCGCCTGAATCGCGTACGCTCCTAGCCCTCGGTCGCGATCTGCCAGGGCGGTCTTGAGCAGTTGCGTAATGTCGTCGGGCGAGAGCGGCTGAAACTCGAACACGCGGCTGCGGCTCACGAGTGCCGAGTTTACCGCGAAGAACGGATTGCTGGTGGTCGCCCCCACGAGAATCACAACGCCTTCTTCGACGTCGGGCAAGAGAGCGTCTTGTTGCGAACGATTAAAGCGGTGGATCTCGTCGATGAACAGGAGCGTCGGCGGGCCGCCAGTCGATACGTGGTCGCGCGCCTCCAGCAGCACTTCGCGGACCTCCTTCACGCCGCTGGTGACCGCGCTGAGTTGCCGAAACCCGTACGAGAGGTGATCGGCGAGTAGCTGGGCGAGCGTCGTCTTGCCGGTGCCGGGCGGGCCGTAAAAAATCACCGATCCCAGTTTTTGAGCCTTGAGCAGCCGCCACAGCAGTTGCCCCTCGCCAACCAGATGCTGCTGGCCTACAAACTCGGTAAGCGATCGCGGGCGCATCCGCGCCGCCAACGGACGCACCCGGGCGAGATGGTCGGCTTCCTGGCTGGCAAAGAGATCGGCCATGGTGGGGGCACGCGTGGGGGTGGCGTTTCGTGATTCCGCTCCGTTACTCTAATACATTCCTGTTCCCCGATCGAGTGATGCCAACCACCCGCCGCACGATGACTTGGATTTTAGCCGCCGTAATCACTGCGCTGCTGCTCGTACCGTTGCTTGTGCTGGTGACGACCGTCGACGATTGGAGCCGCGATCTTACGACCAATACGGCCCAAACCAGCGATGATGCCATCGACCCACAACTCCGGCCTCTGCAGCTACCTGCCACGTTCGACCAAATCGATCAAGCCGCGCGAGCAATCGCCGCAGCCAACGCGGACTGGGAGTACGTGGAGGCCGATCGCGCCGATAGGGGCGGCATCATTCACTTGGTGCACGTTACTGGGCTTATGAAGTTTCGCGACGACGTGACACTCACCGTCGGCAATTCCGTCGCAGGTGAGTCGATCGTCCGAATGCAAAGCGGTTCGCGCATCGGCCGAGGCGACTTGGGCCAAAATCCACGCAACATCAAGGAACTTCGCAGCAAGCTCCAGCAGCGTTTTGGCGGCGCGTAGTCGTAGCGGTACCCGCCTTGCTACAACTCGCACGGGCCGCCACGCGGCAAGCGATGCTGCAATGGGCAGTTGTCGCACCGCGGCGTCGGCTTGCAGTACTCGACACCGAGCCGCACGATCAAGGCGTGGTACTCGTTGAACAGCGAAACATCCGCGTCTAACCGCCGCTCGAACCACTCCTGCATCGCCTGGTAGTTTGCCGGTGGCGCCACCCAACCGTGCCGCACCAGCACACGACGCGTGTAGGCGTCAACCACAAACTTGGGTAACTGGCCAGCATAAAGCAAGATGGAGTCGGCCGTCTCCGGGCCAACACCGTGGACGGCGAGCAATTGCCCGCGGGCCACTTCTAGCGGCAATTGAAACAAGCGATCGAGCGAGCCACCATGTTCGCGTAAGAGAAACTCGAGCACGCTGCTCAGCCGCTTGGCTTTGACACGAAAATAGCCCGCTGGTTGCAACAGCCGCTCAAGTCGCGGGGTAGTCACCCGCGCTAGCCGATGGATGTCCAACAGATCGTGTCGTTTGAGATTAAAGATCGTGCGCTCCACATTGCGCCACGACGTATTTTGCACCAGTACCGCTCCCACGACGACTTCAAAAGGGCTGTCGCCAGGCCACCAAGACTGGGGGCCGAATGCCTGAAGCAATTCATCGTACACTTCCATCAACGGTGGTGGTTTGCGGGGCACGAGAATGAAAGTTCCACGTGGGGTTTCGTCAATAGCGAAAGCAGAGTTTTTTCGGCCGTGTTGAATCGACCTTTGTAGCGTTCGCGCCCGCAATGTATAATTTGGATGTGGGGACGGCAACACGCCGCCACCCATGTTTCGGCTGTTGCTCGGCTCCCCGCGGTGCCAGCATCCAATAAGGTTCCCCTGCCGCTTAGTTATCCCTTTGAATAAGAAGTTTCGGTACCGTGCTTTCCGCTCGCCCCAAAATTGCCGACCTGGTGTTTCAGTTTTATGGGCGATCGCTCCACCCCGAATTATTTGAGGTCCGCCGGGAGCGGAAAATCGAGCGGACCGCCTACACGGCAACCCTGAAGATCACCAGCACGGGACACGCCATTTGTTGGCAGCAACCCGAAGGGCTGCTGCTAACCGAAGTGGCCACGTCCGCGTTGCACGACCTCCCCATCAAGCGGCGGCTCATGTCGCATCGCATGCGGGGCGAGCACGAAGACCGCATTGAGTGCGCCGGCGGGCTCGTGTACGAAACCGATCTCATGCTCGAAACGGTGGATGCGGCAACCATCCGCAGCTACCACCAGGAACTCCAGCTCACGGGCGAGAAACATAGCCTGCTGTATCAGTTCGAGTCGGGCGGTCGCGTTGGCTTGGGTGCGTTCAGCTATATCCACTTCGAATCGCGAGCTCGGGCGTTCCGCATTCAAGCGCTGCACACCTTCCCCGACGACGGCGTGATTCTCAAGAGCCAATCGTTATTCCGCTTGCCCGGCTAGCACGGCATCCGAACTCGAGTTTAAGGTGAGCCGCACCCGCTCGCGTTGGATGCGATCTAGAAGACCTAAGGCCAGTGCCTACGGCTCCCCTCTGCGTGGGTCTGGATCAAGAATTGGCGACAATCGGTCGCACAGGTTCCGCTCGACGGCCACGCGTTTTCCGACCGCTTGGCCATCCCACCTGCGACGCTGCCACCCGTGATACGAAGGGCCTATGGGAGCCGCCGCAAGAACTCCTCGATCGCCCGGTTAACGACGCGCGGATTCTCCAGGGGACTGAGATGCCCCGCGTAGGAACCTCCACGTACTCGGCCCCAGGGGTAGCGTCGGCCATGGCTTTCATTTCGTCGGGCGGGCTGATTTGGTCCGCCTTACCAACCACGTAGAGTACTGGCACGTCGATAGCAGCCAACGCCGCGATTTGATCTTCGCGGTGGGCCATTCCCCGCTGCGCTGCGGCGATCGCCACCGGGTTGGTACGTCCGATCACATGCCGCACTTCGTCGACCAGTTTTGCATCGTCGCTGAGCGTGGCAGGGTCAAACAGCTTGGTTACCATGAGCGTGGCAACGTGCGCCGCGCCCCAGCCTTCGACGCTCTCGGCCATCTTATAGCGTGTTTCGCGAACTTTCGGTGTATCGGCTGCCGCCTTCGTGTCGCAGAGCACGATGCGCCGCAACTTCGCGCGATGGCGGTGATAAAACTGCCAGGCGATGTATCCGCCCATGGAGAACTGCGCACAGCGTGACCGGCTGATGCACTTCGAGTTCCTCCAGCAGGGCCGCCAGATCGTCGGCGTAGTCGGCCATCGATACGCCGGTCTTGGCGGCAATCGGCTCAATGGACGAATCGCCAAATCCACGCAGGTCGGTGCGATCACACGGCACTCGGACGCAAACGCTTCCATTTGATGCCGCCACATGGTGTGGTCGAGCGGAAAACCATGGACCAACAAGAGAGGCGGTCCCGATCCTTGGTCGATGGCATGCAATTTGTCTCGCATGGGCTTTCCCTTGCGCGGTGATACGGTCGCTACGCCTGCGAGCGATTCTTCCAACGAATATTGCTGCCGAGCGATTCGGAGCAGCCCCCAGTCGGACGACCAACGCGACAATCGCCAACCAACGTCCTGCACTCGACCAGCCTGCTAGCTACCGCCGGCTGTCAATGCTTCCTGAAACTCCTTGAGTTGCCTCTGCAGCACCCGCATTTGTGGCTGGTACCCGACGGCCTCGGTTTGGTATTTGATCGCCGCCTCGTAGTCGCCCGCTGCAAAGTAACAACGCCCCAACGTGTCGAGGAGCCCCGCACTATCCTCGGTCTTGAGATCACGATCCACCGCCATTCGTGCGGCAAACAATTCGAGCGACTTGTGCGAGTAACGCACCGCCTTCGCAAAATCGCCCTCGGTATTGCTCACGAGCCAAGCCCACTCGTTGTAGAAGTTGCTCGCGTAGTAGGCAGGATACGGATAATCGTCGATCGATTGCTCGAGCGCCCGGCAGCGCCGCTGAACGGCCTCGCGTGCCACTTCGCGGCGTTCGCCGTTTTCTTCGCTGGCGCGGTACATGCCGATGATGATGTCCGCGTTGGAGTCGTCCAGCTTGTATGCCTTCTCCAAAGCTTGCCACTCGGCGTCGCGGTCTCCCTCGGCATGCAGCCGGCAGGCGTCGAAATAGTACTGGTACGATTCTAGTTCCGGCAGCGTGTACAACCGCCCCAGATCGTTGCGGCCCCGCGTGCTCTGCCGCACCCGATGCTCGTACTGACTGGTGAGTTCCGAATTGCCCTGCAAGGGTCCGGTGAGCGCAGCCAGCACTTCGACCGACTCGGCATGTTGTTGCCAATCGTGCAGAGACTGGGCCAGTGCAATCGCGGCGCGGGAGTGCGTGTCGCTCGCTTCCGGCACTTCGGCAATGGCAGCCCGCAACTCACGGCGGGCCCATTCGGTCCGACCTGCCTCGGCAAGCTTGTTGGCTTCGGCAACCCGGTCCTGCGCGCCGCCAGCCAAGCTCGCCTCGGCCGACATCCCAAACGCACGCTCCGCAAGGCTGTCGGCAAGTTCCTGCTGGCCTTGGGCGAACCGCGTGCGGGCGATTAGGTACAGGCCCGACTTGGTCTGACTCAGGCGGTCGTTGTACCGCTCGATAATCAGGTCGATCACCTGCGGCGCGTTGGCAACCGCAGCCCACGTGAGCAGTTGCTCAATTTCGTCGACCATCGCCATGTTGGGATGATTCAGCAACCGGTCGACGCTCAGCTCCAAGTTGTCCAGCCGCTTGCTCCCGAACTCAATGCGCACCAAATTCCGAAGCAGCTCCGCAATCTGTGCGTAGTGCGGCTGGTTATCCGCTTGCACCGCAGCTGCCGCCGCGGCACGCTCGATGGCAGCCAACCAAGCCTCGCGGGTTGCCTGGGGGTTGTCGATCTGCGCCGCAAGCAGGCGAACCCACTCGGCCTGCGGCCGAACGCTGGTGCCGATCTCATGGTGCAACGTGAGGGCGTCGTCGGCCGTGTACCCGAGCAGGTAGTCGTCCGTGCGGAGCAATTCAACGGCCGCCTGCCGCGCCACCACCGGCGTCGCGTCGTACCGCGCGATCCGGCACAATGGCCCAATGGCCCAACGATCGGCCCGCGAGCCCAACGCCTCGACGATCGCCAGGCGGCGGCTTTCGTCTTCGCTGGCATAATTCGCCAGCATCGATTTGACCTCGGGCGGGTCGTCGCGGCGCGTCCAGCGGACCGTCAGCTCGCTTACCAGAAATCGACAGCTCGCGGAGATCTCTGGATCGGAATGATCGGTAGCCATGTCAATCTGGTCGAAGGCCTGCATGCCGATTTCCAGCAGCGCTTGCTCCGCCTCGCGGCGCTCGACGTAGCGCTGGCTGCCCAGCGCCTGAATCAGGCGACCGACCCGCAAATCGTCAGCGGTAGCTACCGCTGCCCCCGTCTGCGATGCAGCGCTAGCGGCCGCACCAACGGTTGCCGGTCCCGTGGACGCCACCGCAGAATCGGCGCTCGATTCCGGCGCGGCCAGCAGCGCGGCAATCGCCAAGCTGGCGATGCACGCGACGGATTTCAGTTGATTTTTGGTCAAGCCAATCCCCTTCATTGCTTCTTTTGCCTGCCATCGGGCGATAATCAGGCGGGCGTCCGCTGCTCCATCTGCTCGATATAGCGACGTAGTCGCTCTACTTCGTCGGTCACGCTACATAGACGCAACATGTTCTCCACGCGTTTGGTCAACTCCAGCTTATTGACCGGCTTCGAGAGGAAGTCGTCGGTCCCTGCGTCGACCGCCCGCTCGATATCCCCTAACTCATTCAGCGCGGTAACCATCAAGATCATGATGCCGCTGGTGGCCGGATCGCTCTTGAGCTGCTTGCACACCTCAAACCCGCTCATCTTCGGCATCATTACGTCGAGCAGAATTAAATGCGGGCTGAAGCTGGCAACTTTGTCGAGCGTATCTTGCCCGTCCACGGCAATTTCCGTCTCCACATCAAGGTTGGCCAGGTAGGCTTCGAGCAACTCGACGTTCGGCTCGTTGTCGTCGGCAATTAGAATTCGGCTTTTTTCGGACATGGGTTCGTAGTCGGAGGCCGGAGGTTAGGGGATAGCGATCGTTAATCGGGCGACTGGCCTCACACCTTGGCTTCGGTCGCCACGGCAGGGACGGGAAAGTCGATGCATAGCTCGCGAATTTGGCCGCGAATGCGCTCGTGCACCGACTCGTCGTCGGACGACCGCAACGCCTCGAGCATCCAGTGACCAATGGTTTGCATCTCGTCGGTGCCCATCCCCCGCGTGGTAAGGGCCGGCGTGCCAACCCGAATGCCGCTGGGATCGACTGGTTTGCGCTCGTCGTAAGGAATCATATTCTTGTTGACGGTAATGCCGCACCGGTCGAGCACTTCCTCGGCCGTCTTGCCGCCAATGCCGAGCGGCGTGACGTCCACCAGCATCAGGTGATTATCGGTACCACCGCTTACGAGGTTCAGGCTGCCACGAACCAGCACCTCGGCGAGCGCCTTGGCGTTTGCGATCACCTGCTCGATGTAGCTCCGGAACTCGGGCTGAAGCGCCTCGTGGAAGCAAACGGCTTTGCCCGCTACGGCGTGCATCAGCGGCCCGCCCTGCGTACCGGGGAACACCCGGCTGTTGAGCACCTTGGCGTATTCGCGCTTTGCCAAAATCAAGCCGGCCCGCGGTCCCCGAAGCGTCTTGTGCGTGGTGGTCGTCACCACGTCGGCCACCGGCACAGGGCTATTGTGCAGGCCCGCCGCAACCAGGCCGGCATAGTGGGCCATGTCGACCATCAACTTGGCACCAACTTCTTGAGCAATCTCCGCAAACTTGTCGTGCGGAATCTCCCGTGGGTAAGCACTGGCACCCGCCACAATCAGTTTTGGCTTATGCTCGCGGGCGAGCGCCACTATTTGATCGAAGTCGAGCAGGTGGTCTTCCTTGCGGACGCCATACGAAATAAAGTTGTACAGCATGCCCGAGATGTTGAGCTTCATGCCATGCGTGAGGTGGCCACCGTGGGCCAGGTCGAGCCCGAGCACGGTATCGCCCGGCTCCAGCAGCCCAAGGTACACGGCGGTATTGGCTTGCGACCCGGAGTGCGGCTGCACATTCGCAAACTCGGCACCAAACAATTCTTTGGCACGATCGCGGGCGATATCTTCCACCACGTCCACGTACTCGCAGCCACCGTAGTAGCGTCGGCCGGGATAACCCTCGGCGTACTTGTTGGTGAGCACGCTACCGACGGCCTGCATCACGGCGGCACTGGTGTAGTTCTCGCTGGCAATCATCTCAAGGCCATCCTGCTGACGCTCGATTTCGCCTGCCATGGCGGCCCACAGTTCGGGGTCTTGCACTTCGATGAAATTCATACTCTACAGGTTGTCCTTCGGGCGAAAGAGGTGGGTTCCGTTAGAGTATAGTATTGTCGAGCCACGATGGCGGGCTGTCAATTAGGTGGAAATACCCAACCGGCCGGCCAGCGGTGCCAGCCAGCGCGAAGAAATGGCGGAAAATGCCGCCTCGCTCATCGAAACGCCGGGCCCAAGGCGACCGCTATCGCACCCGGCGGATACTCACGCTCGCGGCACCACGATTGTCGCCGCCACCTGCCGGAGAGTCGTTCAATCGCAGGTAGAGTACACCGGTTTTCTGGGGAGTGATCGTCGCCGATAAGCCAATCGGTTCAGGATGCAAGAAGCGGCTCGTGGCGGGGGGCGGGGGCTCGCGACGGGCGACCGGTCGGTCATCGACAACCGCCAGCAGTTTCCCCAGCGGCTCACCCGCATGGTACTCCAGCGTGATGCCACCGGGTTCGCAAGGCCATGGCGTTCCATCGGGTTCCGCGCCAATCACGTACGTGCCGCTGGCTTTGAGCTCGTAGCGTTTCCCGGCTTCCAGAATCAAGCCGGTGTTCTGCCAGCCCTCCGCCGCGGAAACCTTCACCCGCTTGGGAGTATCGAGCCGCACTGCCCCCTCCCAGCGAGGAGCAAACGCGATCGCTTCCCGCTCGATGTCGTGACCGTAATCCAAGGTGGCGGCAAACAGCCGCCACTCGGTCTCCAGGTCGGAGCGGTCGGCGGCAAACAGGTGCTCAACGCGATGGTCGAAACGCGGATCGAGCGTGTGGTCCTGCAATTCGCGAAACCGCCGCTGGTAACGAGGGTGGGTATCCAAGAACTTGGCGACGCCCACACCCAGGCGTACGATTCGACTTCGAGTGCCTGTCGGTTGTCGATGCGCATCACGCTGGCAATCGGCAGCAATCGGCCGTCGGCCACCGCGTCGCGGACCAATTTAGTGCGGCCCCACATCGGATAGGCGTCGCGACCGCCAGGCATGACACCGACCGCGAGCTTCTGCGTGCGTGGATCCCATGCGTGCGTGCCGAGCAGCTCAGCCATGCCCTCCATGTACCACCCTGGCCCACAGCTACCGAGCTGCGTAGCCATGAAGCTGTGCACCACTTCGTGCAGCAGTAGGTGGCGGCGGTAGTAGTCGCTTGGCTGATCGGCCACCCATACTTCGTAGCCCAGCGACAGACCATCGGGAAACGCCTCGTTCCCGGTCGGCATCAGGCCCGCCGCGGCAAATTTCTCGCGGTCGCTAATCACCATGGCGAGCACGCGCCAGTCGCGAACCTGCCGTGCGTCGATGCCGAATCGTGCGGCCAATAGTGGCACGGCCGCATCGACCACTTGGGGCAACTCGTCCACCGCCGTGGTGGAAGGCAGGTCGGTGACGAGCGTGATGTGCCGACCGTCGAGCACCCGAAAGCCGCCACGCACGAGCCGTGCTTTGTCGATCGACCGCGGCGGGCCCCACTGGGCAATCGCCGTATCGCGACGGGCAATCGCGGTTTGCGCGGGCAGGTCACCCGCCAGGCACACGAGGAGGGCCAGCAAGGCCACGCCAACCGCGGCCCACGCTACGCCGCTTCGCTGGCTGCGGCTACTTGCCCCGACCGAATAGCTTATCGAGCGCGTTGCCAATGGTTTCTTCATTCAGGAGTTGTCCCACGGCTTGCTGTTGGAGGCTCTCGAAGACAGAACCGGTATCGAACTTCCATTGGCGTAAGGTTCCCGTCACCGGAATTTCGAGCCGCGTAATACCCAACGCTTGCAGTTTGCGGCCCCAATCTTGCTGCGGTACCTGCAGCTCCAGCAACAGCGATAGCGATTCGTCCAGGCCCACGGAGCCGCGCGAGCGGACCACCCAGGTGCCTAATTGAAACTCTAACCCCTGATGATACACACGGCCATCGACCAGGCGGAAATCGATCGTGCGATCGCTCATGGAAACCAGCGTAATCGGAGCACTTTGACCGGCCGACAGGAAGTCGCCCGCCTTGGCCAATCGTTCGATTTCCCGCACCAGGTTCAGCATGCCGGCCAGTTCGGGCCCCGGCACCACGCGGATTGATTGCACCGCCAGTTGCCCCGCAATTTCGGCCGCCGGTGGATTTCCCAGCGGGACGGTCGCGCCACTCAGGTTCAGCGAGAACACGCCCTCGGTTTGGGTCGCCCCCCCTACGACTGGCGCGATGTACTTGAGCAACCGGTTGCTGACATCGGGCGTGATGCGAATATTGGTGAGTAGCGGACCGGGCGGCAGCATCAACTGGCCCGGCGACGGCACGGTCTGGATCGATGGCGCAGCGGTAAATCGCCCCCCCCCAACGGCAAAATCGAGCGGCTCAATCGCCACCTGGCCCCCCGTCATCTCGGCCGCAATGCGGCCCTGCCCAATCGGCAAGCCGTAGAGCGTGGCGCTCTGCCATGGAGCTAGCAAGCGAGCGGACCACTGCGGGGGCGACTGTGGGGGCGACTGCAGCGAGTTGGACACCTGCGAAACGTTCATCCCCGGAGGCAGTACGTGCGGCGGGCCGGCGGGCACCGGCGTGCTGCCCAGGTTGGCAAGCGCCCCTTTGACTTCGAAGCGAGCTTGCTCGCGCCCGACGATGGTAAGCCCATCGCCCACGTATTGCGCCAGGATGGGCGTGAGGCGAGCCAGGTCGTAGTCCAACGTGCCCGCTATGTTCACCAGCCGATCGCTCTGCAAACGGTCGATGCCGCCACTCGCGGCGAGCGCCAGCGTCGACGACTGGGTTTGCAAGCCGTCGAAGCTCAATGCGTCTCGCTCGGGCGAGTAGCTGACCGTCCCAACCACACGGAGCGTTGGCTCCTGCCAAACGGTTTTCATGGCGGGCGCGGCACCCGGGAGCACCGGCTGCTGCGTTTGCAGCTGAATGTTGGTGCCGCTCACATCGACGGCGGCCACTACCTGGCCCGCCTGGGCCGCCAGCTTTACCTGCCCGCTCATCTCGCCCAAGGGCAACAACTGCGGTGGTCTGCCGGCGGGCTTTCGCTGCGCGTGCCATCCGGCCCAGGTTGAGCCGCACCGCCGCCAACCCGCCGACACGGCCGGTTTGCAGTGGATCGGCAGTCCAGAACCAATCGCGAAAACTGGCCGCCACACTGCTCGATACGAGCTGCCCGCTACGGCTCCCGAGCGTATTGGAAGTGCTGTCCCAGGCAATGTCGCCCGACCACTCGAGCCTCGGCTCGTCGATCATCCAGTCGGCGGTCACGGCCCGCAGCTGATCGATGGCGAGCGTCGAGTCGGCGATGTTGACCACGAGCGGGGTCGCTTTCACGCGTCCCCTGGCAGAAAGCTCCAGTTGCCCGCCTATCTGCCATGCCGAGAGATTGACCCAAGGGCGCAGCCGCCGCGACCAGCCATCGAGCCGGCCCACGGTGGTAATGTTCAAGGGCCAATCGGTGCCGCTCCAGGTGCTTTGGACCACCATAGGCTGGAGGAGTTGGATACCGAGCTTGTCGCCCGCCGCGGTAAGGGAGAGTTCGCCACGCGATAGACTATTGGGCCACAACGCATCGGGCGGCGAAGCCCCTTCGAGCCGGGTCGACCACTCGAGTTTGGGTTCGGTGACCATTTGATCGCCACGGTACGCCACCACAAAGTCGGAGAGCGTCCCTGCTGCTTCGGCCAAGAACTGCCCGGTTGGATCGCGGCGGCAGGTGGCGGTCACTTCGCCGCGTCCGGCCAGTTGCCAATCGGTGAGGTCGACGAACTGGTCGAGCCGGCTCGCGAGTTCGTCGAGGTCGACCTCGCCCCCCAACTTCATTTGCCGCGCGCTGCCCGATCCGGAAATCTTGAGGAATTGCGATTGGCATGCCAGGCGATCAAACCGCCACTCGCCCTGCGTGTGCTTGGCAACCAGATTGACGTCCAGCGGCGTGTCCCATTCAATCGACCGACCTCGGGTAGCACCAGCAATGGGCGTTGTGGTCAGCGAAGCGGTAACCTGATGCCCGTCGGCCTGAGGGAGCGATCGGGCGTTGAACCGGACTTGCCCCGAGGTAATGGTGGTTCCTTCGCGCACTTTCAGCAGCCCCGGGAGTCGCTGCGCTAACCGTGCGAGGTTCAGCCTCCCTTCGGCTTCCAACTCCCCATGCGTGGCAAGTGCGTACGGCTCGAGCGTGCCGGCAACCACGCCGCGGACAGCCCGCTCGTCGATCGTGCCATGGAGGTCGAACATGGCCAGGTCGCTCGCCAGCGAAAGATTCTCGATGGAGGCGTGTCCGCCGCTGGCCGTGCATTTCCAGGCGAGGTTGGTATCCTCAACCGCCAGCTGTTCGCCAGCGAGAGCCGTACCGGTTAACGTGAATCCAGCGAGCGTAACGCGGCCCGAGGTATCGCCGGAAAGCGAATCGTACCCGGCCACCGGGTAAGCCGCGGAAACTTCGCCCGTCATTAGACCCGTGAGTCGCAACTGCGGATCGCCGCGCCCGAGCCATGGTTCGAGCGCGGCAAGCGGCAGGTCCTGGCACACGAAGCGAAGGCCTTGGAGCTGTCCGCTCTCGTCGCCACCCCATTTGAGTTCAAACCGTCCGGCAATCGTTTTCGCCGCGTCGCCCACCGGGGCGACAACTTCGACCGGGCCCGGTCGTACGATGCCGACAGCTTCGATGCGGAGCGGTCCCCGTTCGGGGTGGTCGATCGTAGCGGCCAGCGAGTTGGCCGACCAGGTTTCGCCTGTGGTAGCGCCTCGCGAGAACAGCTTCCCATCCACGATTTCAAGCCGAAACGAGGGCCCACTGCTAGCCGGCCCAAGTTGGCTGTCGCCCGCAACCACCGGATCGCTGGCAACCGCCTTGGCCAGGGCGTCTTCCAAGTTGCTCCCATCGGGGCGGGCCAGTGCGTAAATCGTAGCGCCTTCCAGGCGAATGGTGCCCAGGTCGCGATGGTTGGCCAGCAGGCCGACCACCGTGCGATCGATCGACAGGCGCTCGACTTCCGCCAGCAGGTTGCCCTGCGTGTCGTACAGCGTGACGCCCGTTGCGGCGACAGGTGTCAGCCAACCGGCAGTGAGCGTGTCGACCGTTGCCCTACCAACTTCGGGGGGAATCGCCGCGGTCAGCATCCGTCCGCGGAGCGGCGTGTGCAGCACGAGCGAGGGGGCGAACATCACCAGGGCGAGCACCACGACCAGCAGTACCAATAGCCGACGTTTCGCCGTACCGGGTCGCGAGTGCGCACTGCGCCAACGGTGAGCCATTGCTAACAACATTTCCAAGCCTTGCCAGTTTATCTTCCGGATGCGCAACTTTGCGCAGCGGGAGTGTAATGGCCAGCGGGGCGCGATGCGATAGCGATCAGGATCGGCCAACGCCCTAGCTAGCGGCGATAGCAGCGCCGCGCAAGGTCCGCCGGCCGCAAGGCTCGGGTGAACTACGGGCCGAAATCAAAGGTCGAAGTTAAACGTACGTGCCGCGTATCGGCCCAGGCGTTGGCCAAGCGTGCGATCGGGAATCGCAATCTTCGCCTCACCCAGCAGCCCAACCCGCAAGCGGTCGCCATCGTTGGGCAGCGGTGCAAAGGCGTAGAAGTGGGGCGTCAGCGGTCTTGGTACGCCGCTATCGTCCATCTGTGCTGGCAACGGACCACCCGACAGGCTCGACAGCCGGGCCGGTGCCACGGGCACTTCGTCGCTTTCGGCACCCGTGATTTGGGTCACGTAGCGATGCGCCGCCGATTGGTTCAGGAGCACGTACACGGTTTGGCCCAGCGTGATTTCCGCCGAGTTGTCCTGCTCGACCAATAGTCGCGCCTCAAGCTTCGATGGATCACCAATACTGCAAAACTTGGTGCCCGTGGTGAGCGTCGCGCCAAGGTTTCGCTTATCGAACGGCGTGCCGTACCAGGTGGGCAACTCGTCGTCGCGTGTTTTAGGCTCGGGCACAATCTCGGGGGGAATCACCACGCCCGAGCGCGGTGCCCGTAGTGTGAGTCGCTCCAAGTCCTTGCGTTGTACCTCCAGCTGCGAGGCGTTGGTCTTGATCGATTTCTTGATCGAGGCAATCTCGCTGCGGACGGCACTACGATCTTTGTTTTCGCCGGTGCGGCTCAGCGACTCTAGCGCCTGGAGCCGTTCGGCATACACCCTTTGCAGGCCTTCGAGTTCGAGTACCGAAGCTTCCAGCTCCAGGTTTTGCAATTGCGCAAGCACCTGCCCCTCCTCGACGCGTACGCCGGGGCGGATGTCGTCGGCCACTTCGAGCAATACGCCGTCGACGGCCACAATCACGCCTTCGAAATCGCGTGGCTGCACCACCAGGTTGGAATAAACGTAAGTTGGCAGGGGAATGCTCATCACGCCCGCAATGGCTGCCACCACCACCAGTGTCGATACGGCTAATCGCCAGCGTTTCACTTTGCCTAACCTCCCGGGAACCTTGAAGTACTTGTAGAGCTTCCACAACGGCTGAATGAGCAGGCCGTAGATCGACATCAGGGCGATCGCCTGCCCCAGGATCTGCAGGCCGTAGGGCTCGAAGACCTTGTTGAGAAAGTACAGAATCGAGAGCACCACCACCCAGCGATAGATGGCCGCCGCCACGCTGTAGAACGCGAACATCGCCTGGTTGCGCTGTGGCAGGAATGGGTCGTCCGGTGGGTCGATGCCCAGGCACCATTTTCCCAGCTTGCGACTGAGGATGCTCGTCGCCTTTTGCCGCAGGTTGGGGATCTCAAGCACGTCGCTCAGGATGTAATAACCATCGTACCGCAGTAGCGGGTTGGCGTTAAACAGGATCGTGCTCACCGAGCTGACGAACATGATGTTCAGGCAAATGTAGTTCAATAATCCCGGCTCGGTAAACCACCAGATAAACGTGCAAATCGAAGCGAGCACCACCTCAACGTACATGCCCGCCGCGCCAATGGCGGCTCGATGCCAGCGGTTGGGCAACATCCACGAGTCGGATACGTTGCAATACAGGCACGGCGTGAGCACCAGAAACATAACGCCCATCTCGTGGCACTCGCCGCCAAAGTACTTGCACGACAGCCCGTGGCCAAACTCGTGCAGGATTTTGGTGCATGCCAGCACCGTTCCCAACAACAGCCAGTTTTGTGCTGCGAAGAACGAATTGAACGAGGGCAACTTCGACTGAAATAAATCGAACTGCACGAGGATCAACAGGGCCGCCGACGCGACAATGATGCAGTTGATCACCAGCATCGGCTTGGTCCAGAACCACCCGAGGTAGCCATCGAGGAAATTGAGGATCCGCTCGGGATCGATGCCCTTGAAGCGGATCGCCAGGACGTTGCTCATCGAGGCGAGCCGCTGCTTGTTGGTCTTTTCGTCCCGAAGTTTCTTGAGCTGCTCGCCCTGGCCACTGGCACTGGTGATCACCAGGCCGCTGCGATGCAGCATGCCGATAAACTGCTGTAGTTCTTCGGTGCGGATGGTCTGTGGAGGAAACTCCGCTTCAAACTGCTCGGCAATTTGGTCGAGGCTTGCGACGCCATCGAGCATTTGCAGGATGGAAAATTCCTCTTCCTCAAAGCGGTAGTACTGCAGGCCAACTGGGTCTTTGACCACCCAATAGATGCGCCCCTGGTACCGCTGCCGGCGCGATTCCAGATCGGGCCGCACCCGTATGGGCAGCGGCCGTGAAGAGCTGGAGACCAGACTATCGGCAAGTGTGGTGGAGGGCATATGGAGGGAAAATATCCAAGGACCAACGACCAACGAGGGTTCCAGCAGTAGCTAGCTGGTCGTTGGTCATGGTGAATTCGGCATTCGTCATTCAATCCGACTGACGCTGGTGGTTGCGGTGCCCAAATGGATGGTCATCGTGGCAGGCAGGCCGGGGTACAGGGCCCAGCGACCGCGGTCGACGCGGTTGGGGATCTCGGCCAAGACTCGGTAGCTGTAAGTCCCGTCGTACAACACTTGCTGCTCGACATACACAATGCGGCCCTTGGCACTCTCGGTGCGTCCCAGGCCAACGGTCGCCTCGATCGTAACTTCGCAACCTTCTACCTCACGCGGATCGTACTTCGACAGATCGACGTTGCCGTCGCACTGCAGCACATCGTACCTGGCAAACTGCAAAATCGGCTCGCCAGGGTCGACCCACTCGCCCTGTTTGCGGAACAACTCGACCACTTGCCCGCCAAACGGGGCCGTGACCGCGCGGCGGTCGATCTCCATTTGCGCCGCTTCTTTCTCGACCTTCGATACGTAGTAGTCGTACTTGGCAAGTTCGCGGTCTTTCTTCGCCTTCTCGATTTGCAGTTTGGCCCGGGTGACTTCGAGCTGCTTGGCCCGCAGTTCGGTCTCGGGCACCACGCGATCGACCGCGCCGATGTTGGCCGATTGCAGGTCTTCGAAATCGGCTTCGGCGGCATCCGCAGCGGCTTCGGCGTACAACTGCTCAATCTTGTCGGTTGCCCGCGCGAGCGCTCCGCGGAGCTTTTGATCGGAAACGCGGAGCTGCATGTTGGCTTCTTCATCGTCAATCTGAGCAATCATCTGCTCCTCTTCGACGATCGACCCCTCGCGCACCGCTAGTTGGCGCAGCGTCCCCGCCTTGTCGGCGGAAATCTCGATGTAGTTCTCCGGCAATAGCGAAATCTGGCAATCCTTGAGTACCGGATTTCCGCGATCAGCCGACTGGGCCAGCAGCGACGTGCTGGTGGCCATCAGGGCGATTGCAATAAGAAAATACTTCATGGCACTTCTTGCTCTAAAAAATTACCGCTAACCGCGAGTGCTTTATCATTGCTAACGAGCTGTCAAAGCACTCGTGCAGCGTTACAGCTTGATTTTAGGGTGAGCCGAACGCGCTAGCGTCGGGCGTACTCTCGAAAACCCGAGGCTAGCGCCGAAGGCTCACTCTAGAGAACCCCGCATTCTAGCCTGAACGAAACACTCGTCTCTCACTTACCACAACCGGAACCACACTTTGGCTTTCAAAAAATCGATCAAGTCGTGTAAGTACACGTAGCCAATCGGCTTCTGGCCGCAGTGAACTTTGGCAATCGCCTCGGTGCCGACTTTTGGGTTGCCGCTGATAATTTCGCGCAAGCGGGCCAGTTCGCCATCGTCGAATTTCACGCGCAGCAGCACCGTGTTGCCATCTTCGCCGCGGGCTTCGGCCGTCGTGTCGATGTCGTCTTCGCTCTCGATATAGCCGGTCAATAGCTCACCCGGCTCGGTGGCCAGGTAAAAGGTGACCTGCAGGGGGCGACCCTGAGCCTCGGCTTCGTGCCATGCGTCGGTAACGAATCGCATGTGAGCTTCGGTCATCAGCACTTCAAGGTACCAGTCGCCGGTCAGGTCGGCCACTTCCAGCAGCGCCTGGCCCCGCGTGATGGGCCGGTTGGGCAATTGCTCGATTTGACTCTTGCCAGTAATCACGCGGCCGGTGATGGGACTATAAAGCTTGAGCATTTCGATCTGCTCGGCCCGCTTGTCGATCAGGCTTTGGTAATTGGCTTGCTGGGCCTTCAGCTCACTGATTTTGAACTTCAATTCGCTATCGTCGGCCGGCGAAAGGCGCCCGTTTTGTTGACGCAGCGCGCCAATGATTTGTTCGCCGATTTCTTCGAGCTGGCCTTGCAGCTTGAGCATCTCCTGGTCCAAGTCGAGGCTCCGCTGCTCAATGAGCAACGCACCCTGTTCGACCGGGTCGTTGTAGCCCACGTGAATATCGCTAATCTCGCCATCCATCCGGGCGTAAACGCCACGCAGCGTGAACGGCTTGAGACTCCCTTGGCCTTCCAGATTGAAATCCTTTGGGTAATAAATGGCGCCAAAAATTAGCGCTCCGGCTGCCACTAACCCAGCGAGCGTCTTCCATTTGGTTCGTCCGCGGAACAGCGACGTTGCTTTCCCCAGCGTCTTCCAGAGTGGCATCAAGAACAGGCTGCCATGCTCCAGGGCGTTGGCAATGGCCGTGGCACTGTGCGTTCGCACCACCTCGACCCGCTGCGCGAAACCTTCGGAGGGACTCGTGTCGACCATCTGCTCGACCACGAGGGCCCCAATCACCTCACGCCGCTTCCGCTCGTTCGGCTGACCTTCCTGCGCGTCGCGATCCGTCTTAAACAGCGGCAAGATCGCCATGCTCTTGGTGTTCGACTCGTCCACGTACGCTTCGAGCGTCTTTTCGACCTGCGGCGCCATGTCGGACGTGTCGCCCGTGTACCAAACGTCTTCGCCCGTCTTGGTCACGGCGCGGGCGACTCGGTTGAGGAGCGTGACAACGTTCGATCGTTTGTCGAAGGTATCCTGCCCGCTCACCGCCTCCACCGTGCAACGGCTCCCTCGCTGGATGGCCACGCTCACGCGGTCGCATCCGATCAGCCGGCGGCCTTCGTTGGCAATGGTGTACGCCGCCTCGCGGACATCGAGTGTCTCGTGCGCGGTGCGGGTAAACGACTCAAGCTGTTCCCACAGGCTTTGCTTTTCGGCCAGGTGGCGGAGCCGCCGGCCACGCAAGAACTCGCCAGCCAGGTCGCAAGTTTGCTGCAGGAATCGCAGGTACCCGCGTTGCGTGGCGGGCCGCGACCCGGGCCGCTGGAACACCTCGACCACGCCCTGGGGACCTTGGTCGTTATGCACTGGCACCAGCACCAGCAGGTAATCGGTAGGGTTGGCCGCCGCATGCTCATCGGCATCGTCGGTGCCCGTGGCCGAGCCCGAATGCGGCGCAACCAGCAGGCCCTCGTCGCTGGCGAGCGTTTTCTGCAGCAGCCGGCCATGCTGTTCCTGCCCAATGGGGTTTTCCACGAGGCCCGTGCTGCGAAGGTTAATTTGGTAGGTGAGCTGCAACCCGCCGGCCGAAAGTGTCCACACCGCGCCGCCAGCGGCGGCGAGTGCCGCGACCACTTTATTGAGAAACTCGTCGTAAAACTGCTCGACGGTGATATCGGTCCGCGAAAGTTCGGCAATCTGCTGCACGATTCCCTGAATCTCGCGTTTGGCGCTGCACGTCCTCCGGGTCGACCGATAGGGACGACTCGCTGGACCGGGGCGGATTGGAATATTCGGTGCTCACAGACTTCTAAATGTATCGCAAACTCCGCCCCGCGGGAGCATCAGCAGCCGCTCAGCCGCGGGTTTTCTCCAATTCCGATGGCCAATCGGCACAAACCGTACCTGTTTCCCAGTCGTTAAAGCCAATCCTTGGTCAATCGGCTGGACTCGGCCGGGTCGTGAGTGATAGTATTAGGGATTGTAATTTTATACGGCCCAGGCAACCGAGCGTAAGCTAGCTAGGCGTGCCCGGCCTACTTACCTACCGGAGGCCCTTGCACCGACAAGGGACATGCAGGCTTATATGTCGAAACAAAAAGAAGAGGCCCTCGAAGTGGAGGGCACCGTAACCCAGGCGCTGGCCAATACCCGATTTCGTGTCGAAATCGAAGGTGGACACCTTGTGACCGCCCACGTTGCGGGTCGGATGCGCAAGCACTTCATCCGTATTGTACCGGGCGACCGCGTCCGCGTGGAACTCTCGCCCTACGATCTGACCAAAGGCCGCATTACGTACCGCGAACGGTAATCGTTGCCGGCCATCTCTTGCGTCCCGGCGGTTCGGCCAGCAGGTCCAACCGTGCTGTGGCGGCGGGTCCATGCGCGGTCCTTGGCCCAAGAGCGGTCCGCTCCCTACGCTCGATGGTGGCTGCCTGTGCGGCACGCGAGCCGCTATAATCCCGAACTTTGGCAAAACTTCCGCCGCCCGGGCGGGGTAGTTCCCACTACAGAGAAGCTCGGCAAAGGCCAGCGACCCGCGAGTCGGCGCTTGGCGAATGCCGGCGATCCATCGGCAAGATTCTGGCGTACGCTTAGTAATCGGCTCGCTGGGCTGCCCCGCATTGTAGAGGGGGCCGTGCAGAGGGTGCCCGTCGCTGGGCCGCCAATTGGGCGACCGCCCGCAGGCAGGCCCTCGGTGCTGGCACTCGCAAAACCCTACCACACACTGTTACTTACCCTTCGAAGAGGAGCACTACCGTGCAAATTGGTCCTTTCGCCTCCGCGACGCTATCGCGGTTAGCCGCGGCTCTTGCCGTCGGCTTCGCGTCGTTCGGTACGCTTGCCCCTGTCGCTACGGCGCAGTCGGGCGAGATGAAACCGATGGCCGTCATTGCCGCCACCAGCTACGACCAGCTGCTGTCCGACATCGACTATCTGGGAAAGTTCGGCGGCCAAGTGAAAGCCGGACAGCAACTCAACAACATGCTGCTCATGTTCACCCAGAACAAGGGACTCCAGGGTCTCGATAAAGCCAAGTCATGGGCGCGGTTGTCCAGACGGACGGCTTTCAATTCGTGCCCGTCGTCTGCCTGCCCGTGAGCGATCTCGATGCCTTGCTGCAATTGCCCGGCATGTTTGCCATGACCACCTCCGACATCGGCGACGGCATCACCGAGATTGAAATCCCCAACCAAAGCGTGTTTGTTAAGAAAGATGGCAATTGGGCCTTCCTGGCCCAGCAGCCAGAAATGCTGGAAACCACACCGGATAACCCCGGCGAAATGTTCGACAAGCTGACGGCCGACTACGACGTGGCCGCCCGGGTTATGCTGCAGAACGTGCCCGAGATGTACCGCTCTATTGCCATCGAGCAGATGCGGGCCGGCGCAGCAAGGCCTCGAGCAGCAGGACGGCGAGACCGACGAAGCATTCGAAGCACGCAAGGAAATGACTGAGGCCAACATCGAGCAGATTGTCAAAGCGATCAATGAACTCGATGAGCTAGCGATTGGCTTTAGCGCCGATGCCGAGAACGGCGGCGCGCACTTAGACTTCATCTACAGTGGCCTGCCCGGCACGCAAGTCGCTCAGTCGATTGCAGCTTACGCCGCGGCGGATACAAAGTTCGCTGGCTGCATGCGAGATAACGCGGCAATGCGTTTCAATATGTCGGTCACCAGCCCACCCGAGCTGGTATCGCAGCACCAAGACCAGATGAAGGCCCAAATGGCTTCGTTGCGGCAACAGTTCATGAACGCCATCGAACAGGAAGCCGATCTGCCGAACGACGAAGCACGCCAGACGATAAAGGACGCCGCCAATGAACTAATGGACGCCTTCGAAGCAACCGCAATGGCGGGCCGCATCGACATGGCGGGCCACGTCGATATGCGTGAGGGGGCCATCAGCATGGTGGCTGGTGGCTTTGCCAAGGACACCAGCAAGATTGAGTCGGCCATTAAGAAACTGGCGGCCCTCGTGGAAGAAGACCCGAGCTTCCCAGGCGTGCAGTGGAACGCGGATTCGCACCGCGGGGCACAGATTCACACCATGTCGATTCCGATTCCCGCCGACGAAGCCGAGGCCCGCGAGATGCTAGGCGAGCAACTCGACGTCGCCGTAGCGATGGGCACCGAAGTGGTGTACGTGGCCGCCGGCGAAGGGTGCTTGAGCCATTTGAAGCAAGCGATGGACGGATCCGGGGGCTCGTCCACCGCGGTCAAGCCGATGCAACTTTCCATTGCGCTAACACCCATCCTGCAGTTGGCCGCCCAATCGTCTCCCAACCCTTTGGTCGATAGCATGATCGACGCCTTGGTGACCAAGAGCGATGGCAACGATCAAGTCCATATGACCGCCGAGGCGGTCGACGGCAAGCTTCGGGCCCGCCTGGAGTTGGAAAAAGGCGTTCTCGAAGCCATCGGTGCCGCGGCCCAAAGTGCTCGGCAGCAAGGTGCTGCCGCCAGATTTTAAGCCCGCGATTCGCACAAGCGGCAACCAATTCGGCGGTGCCGGACGCCTCAGCCAGAGGTGTCCGGCACCGCC
Source organism: Lacipirellulaceae bacterium (assembly GCA_963753855.1). Classification (GTDB taxonomy): domain Bacteria; phylum Planctomycetota; class Planctomycetia; order Pirellulales; family Lacipirellulaceae; genus Aeoliella. Next base: position 888,045 of record CAVWDV010000002.1, read on the forward strand.
TTTTTGCGTGCACAACCCTGGTCGCCAACAGGGTGTTGGTTTACGGTTTAGCAGTGGCAAATGAACCCCCTGCGCCGCTGCCGACCCAAAACACTGCCCCCCCTGACCTTTGGCCTCCGACCCCCTGCAATGACTCCCCTCCTTCATCAGATTTCAGGCCTCGCGATCCCTGAGCTCGCCTGCGAGTTCGGCACGCCGTTTTACGTCTACGATGCGGCAACCATCGTCCAGCGGATCAACAATCTCGCTTCGTTCGACGTTGTGCGCTACGCACAGAAGGCGTGTTCGAACATCGCGATCCTTGATCTTGCCCGGCGGCACGATGTGGTGGTCGATGCCGTGAGTGGTGGCGAAATCCACCGCGCCTTGGCCGCTGGCTACAAGCCCGGCTTCGGCGAACCGCCCGAAATTGTGTACACGGCCGATATTTTCGACCGCGAGTCGCTGGAACTGGTGGTCGAACTCGACCTGCCCGTCAATTGCGGCTCGCCCGACATGATCACGCAGTACGGCGAGCGGGTGCCAGGCAAACCGATCACCCTGCGGATCAATCCCGGTTTCGGCCATGGCCACAGTCAGAAGACCAACACCGGTGGCGAGCAATCGAAGCACGGTATCTGGCACGAACAGATCGAAGAGTGCATCGAACGGGCAAACGAGTACGACCTCTCCATCGCCGGACTGCACATGCACATCGGCTCAGGCACCGACATGGAGCACTTGAGCCAGGTCTGCGCGGCACTCGAAAAGACAGCCCTAGCCGTTGGATCGAGCATCAACAGCGATCAGTGCCGGCGGCGGGCTGCCCACGCCGTACCGCGCCGGAGACGAAGTGGCAGACATCGCCGCGTACTACGAGCAGTGGGACGCTACCCGCGGTCGACTGGCAGAGGAATTCGGCCACCACGTTTCGCTGGAGATCGAACCGGGACGCTACCTGGCTGCCGAGAGTGGTTACCTGGTAGCCGAGATCCGGGCGATCAAGCAGATGGGTGGCAACAAGTACTACCTGCTCGACGCAGGTTTCAACAATCTGGCCCGCCCCATCATGTACGGCTCTTACCATCCGATGGCTGTCTGCCCGGTGAATGGCGATAAGAGCCGGCCCCATGAACAAGTGGTGGTCGGGGGGACCACTCTGCGAGTCGGGCGACATCTTCACCCAGGAAGATGGTGGCTTCGTAAGCCGGCGGTCGCTCCCGGAAGCACGAGTTGGCGACTTCCTGGTGATTGGCTGCGCCGGAGCCTATGGCTACACCATGGCCAGCAACTACAACTCGAAACCGCTGTGTCCCGAGGTGCTCATCGACCACGGCCAACCCCATTTGATTCGGGAGCGGCAGTCGCTCGACGATTTGATTCGTCACGAGCGGATCCCGGGGAACTGACTTTCGTTCGGCCGCTGGAGCTTGTACTTTCCGACGGACGCAGTCGCGGCCGCTACGAATCTGCCCCGCCTTACGCCGCCCGTGAGCGAATTGGTGAGGTTTGTGAGTCGTGCTCCTAAAAGTCGCCGTGCGCAGGACTGGCCAGATCCTCTGGTCGCCTAGGGTTTCTCCGGATGACGGTAACGTGCGGGCTCACACAAACTTTCGCATGTTCTCCATGCTTACGCGGGCGATTTCTTCGGGGCTCGGCTCGTACTTGAACACCTCGACCGATACCCATCGGTCGTAGGCGATTTCCTGCAGCGCGGCAAAAATCGGCGCGAACTCCACCTCGCCCATGCCGGGACCCAAGAGATTCGGGTCGTTGGCGTGGAAGTGGACCACCCAATCGCGACTGGCGCGGATCACCTCGTCAATGGGCTCGGGCTCAGCCCACATCGCTTTGACGTCCAGATGCAACTTGCAGTGGGGCGAGTCGACCCGCTCGGCCAGACGAATTGCCGAGGCCGCCGTGTTCATAAAGTCGCCCTCGGCGGGGCCGAGCGGCTCTAGCGCGATGGTCACGTTGTTGTCCGCGCACGCCGGCATCGCCGCCCGGAGCACTTCGGCAGCGTACTGCTCGGCCTCGTCGTAGGTGACACCCGGTAGCAAGTTGCGCTGCTGAGGCGAACCGAGCACCATGATCGTGCCGCCCAACTTGCCGCAAGCGGTCGCCAGCGCCTGCACGTAGTCGGCCGTCGCGTTGCGAACCGCTGCGTCGGGGCTAGTGAGGTAAAACCCCTCGGTCTTCGCCAGCAGCCAGTGCAACCCAACAACGGCAAGCCCCGCGTCGGACGCTTGCTGCTTGACCTCGGCAAGTTTGGCATCGGGCACGTCGCGCACGTCGACCGTCGCGCCCTGGGCGAGCGTAAACGGCGCAATCTCGACGCCCGTGTATCCAAGCTTCCGCGTGGTGGCAAACACCTGCTCGAACGGCAGGTCGCCAAACATCTCGTTACAGAGGGCAAAGTCCATGGCGACTGAAACTCCTGTGAATTTGTATCGATTGGATGAAGTACGTGTGCCTCTACGATACCGTTCGCCGCTCCCGTGCGTGAGGCCGCGCTGAATAACGACTGCTAATCCTTGAAAACTGGTTGTCGCCAGGATAAGTTGAGAGCTCCCTAAATTCAACTTTTCTTGAGGAAAATCACGTGATGCCCGCCGTTGATACCGCCATTCGCCAGGGAGATTGCATTGAGCTGATGCGGGAGATGCCTGCCGCGTCGATCGACCTGGCGTTCGCCGACCCGCCGTTCAACATCGGTTACGCGTACGACACGTATCATGACGAACAAACGGACGACGACTACCTCGAATGGTCGCGGGCCTGGATGGAAGAAATCCACCGATTGCTGACGCCCAACGGGACGTTTTGGTTGGCGATTGGCGACGAGTACGCCGCCGACCTGAAAGTGATTGCCGATCGGCAAATCGGTTTCACTACGCGGAGTTGGGTGATCTGGTACTACACGTTTGGCGTGAACTGCAAGCGCAAGTTCAGTCGCTCCCACGCGCACCTGTTTCACTTCGTAAAAGACCCCGACAAATTCACGTTCAATGCGGACGACCCTGCCGTGCGCATTCCTTCGGCCCGAGCCCTGGTGTACGGCGATAAACGTGCCAATCCGAAAGGGCGACTGCCAGACGACACTTGGATTCTGCGGCCGCAAGACTTTCAGTCCGATCGCTACGGCTTCGACGCCATCGACGACACTTGGTACTTTGCGCGCGTGGCAGGTACCTTCAAAGAACGGCAAGGTTTCCACGGCTGCCAGATGCCGGAACAGTTGCTCGGACGCATCGTCCGCGTGAGTTCGAATCCGGGCGACTTGGTGTTCGATCCCTTTGCCGGGAGTGGCACCACGCTCGCGGTGGCAAAGAAACTGGGTCGGCAGTTCAAGGGTTGCGAGTTGTCGGAAGAGTACGTCCGCTACGCCAGCGAGCGACTGGAATCGGTCCGCGAGAACGCTCCGCTCGATGGTCCGGCCGATGCGATTGCTAGCGCGCCGACAACCGCGAATGGCCGCCGGCTCAAGAGGCAACCGCTGCTGCCATTGTTCGACGAAGTCGACTTCGAGCCACTGCCGGCAACCGCCACCGAAATCCACGAAGTGGCCCCGCCCGAAGTGGAGATCCCGCCAGCGGCCGCCCCCGTGGTCGCCAGCCCCGAGGTCGCCACCAACCTGGCTCCGGTAGCCACCAGCTCACCACCCACCGCGGCGGCCCCAGCTCCCCCCCTGAAGGTTAATCTGCGCAAGATGCAGCGGGCCGCTATTGGTAAAGCGTTTCGTCGGGCGGCGGCCGGGCAGTCGGTCGACCGGCTGCTGGCGAGTCCGCAGCTGCAGGCGGCGTTCCACGATGCTTGCCAGACGGCGGGGCTACTTGGCAACGCGGAGATTTGGAACCACGAACTGCTCCGCCTGCGCAAGTCCGGAAAACTACCAAAGCCGCCGCAGGCGAAGAGCGCACCGGTAAGCACTGCCGAACTCGACCGCTACCAATTCGCCGCCGAGATTGCCTGGCGGCTAACCCGCGATAAGTTTGGCGTCGAATCGCTGGACGAACTGCTTATCTCGCCCGCTCACGCCGCGTACTTCGACCGCCAGGCCTCGCGCTACGCGAGGGGCTTCGCGGCGGACGAATATCGCTGGGCCGCGCTCGACTTCCGTAAGATTCGCCGCTCACTTGCGGCCGAAGCCAAAGCCTACGATTACGTGTTTGCCACTCGCCAATTTGCCCCGCCCCGCAAACTAACCACGCGGGCCGCGGAGAAACTCAATGGCCAGGCGGGCGTGTACTTGCTCACCGGCCAAGGTCGCACGCCCCTGTTTGTCGGCGAGGCACTCGACCTCGGCCAGCGACTAGCAACCCACGCCACCGCCCCGGCGACCAAGAACACCGTTACGGGCTTCGCGGTGATTCTAGAGAGCGATCTGCCCAGCGCCGAGTACCGCGCCCGCTCAAGGTCAACCTCACTGCGCGGCATGACCCGGAGTGGAATCTACGCTAGCGGCGAATCGTTGATGACGACCGGCGCGCACGGTCACGCTCCATCTGCTGTACCAATTGTCCGCAGGCCGCTTCGATATCGGCGCCCATGGAGTAGCGGATGGTGGTCGTGAGTCCGGCGGACTTGAGCACGGCGGCAAAGGCGTCGCGCACCTGGCGACTCGATCCAGCCAAATGCGGCGCACCCTCGATGGCGTTGTACGGAATCAGATTCAGGTGAACCCGCAGTCCCGCGCAGAATTCCGCCAGTTCGACGGCATCTTCTCGCGAATCGTTCACGCCGGCTAGCATCAGGTACTCAATCATCACCGCTCCCGGCTGGATGGAGTTGAGCTGGGCGATCGTTTCGCGGAGTCGGTCGACGGGGTACTTGCGGGCGAGCGGAATCAATTGCTCCCGAATGTCTTGCCGCACTGCGTGCAGGCTGAGAGCAAGGTTCACCGCGGGATAGCGCCTGCGCAGCGGAGCATGGCGTCGGTAATACCGACGGTGGAAACCAGGATGCGGCTTGGCGGATGGTTAAAGCCCCAGCCAGCGATGAGCGTGTCGAGCGTTTCGTACACGGCCGGCTCGTTGTGGAATGGCTCGCCCATGCCCATCAACACAATGTTACGGACTTGGCGGCCTTCACCAGCAATTTGCTGGTTGGCCTGCACAACCTGGTCGAGCATTTCGGCGGCCAAAAGGTTCGAGTGGAAGCCCATTTTTCCGGTCGCGCAGAAATCGCAATTGGCAGCGCAGCCAACCTGGCTCGAAATGCAGAGCGCTGTGCGCCCGGTGCCGGCACGGAGCAGCACCGATTCGATGCGTTTGTCGCGGCCTGTGGAGAATACGAGTTTGGTGGCCCCGTCCAACTCCGAGTCGAGCCGCGTTTCGAGCGTCAAGGGATGGAATTCCACCTGCTCGGCAAAGCGAGCTCGCGCTGCGGGTGGGAGTTGTTCAAGCGCGGCGGTGCGGCCGGCAAACTTCTTGAACATCACTGTCCGCACGCGATGCATCAAATGCGGATCGATTGCCAGCTCGCTTCGCAGCGCGTCGACCGCAGCGGTATCGTAGAGGGAAATGTGGTTCGTCACGCCAGCACTCGCTTGTTCGGCTCGCCAGCAACTTCTTGCACGTAACGCGGTACGGCGTAGCCCGGAAGTTCGGTTCGTAGTTGCTGAACGATCTCCACGCCAGCGGCGACCGGCACCTCGAAGTGGGCCGCCCCCGCCACGCGGTCGAGTTGGTGCAGGTAGTAGGGCATGACGCGAAGATCGACGAGCCGCTGGCAAAGTTCGCGCTGCGCTTCGACCGAGTCGTTCACACCCCGCAGCAACACTGCCTGGTTCAGCAGGAGCGAGCCGGTCGCAGTGAGCGGCGTGATGGCTGCGGCCACCGTGCTATCGAGTTCGTGCGCATGATTGGCGTGCAGCACCACCACAGTGGCGAGTCGCGTGTTGCCAAGCAAACTGGCGAATGCCTCGGTCACTCGCGCAGGAATCACGATCGGTAGTCGCGTATGAATGCGCAACCGGCGGACATGCTCGATGCGCTCGACAGCCTCGACCAACTCGCCCAGCAGCCGGTCGTCGAGGACTAGCGGATCGCCGCCCGACAGAATGACTTCGTGGATGGAATCGTCGGCAGCAATCGCCTCCATCGCTGGAGCCCATTGCCGTGGTCCGGCCGTCGAGGTGGCGTAAGGAAAGTGGCGGCGGAAGCAGTAGCGGCAGTTCACGGCGCAGGCCCCGGTGAGTACCAACAGTACTCGGCCGTGATACTTATGCAAAAGGCCCGGCCGCTGCTCGGCGGGCAGGTCGCCCACGGGGTCGGCGACGAATCCGGCTACGGGTAGATGCTCGCCCGCGACCGGGAGCACCTGGCGGAGCAGCGGGTCGGCGGCATCGCCAGGCCGCATGCGGGCCACGTAGCTCCGGGGCACCAGCAGCGGGAAATCGCCTGCGTCGGCGGCCAGTTCCCGCGGCAGATCGAGCAGCTCGCAAAGCTCGGCCGATGTGCGAATGGCCGTTCGCAACGCATCGCGCCAATCGCCGGCAATTCCCGGCATGGGAGTGGGGCGGACAGGTTGGGGTGTGGTAGTTAGAATGGCGAGTTCGATAGCTGCGGTTTGAATTGAATCTAGCCGACGAGCTCTGCCTCGTCGGTTCCCATAAAGTAACGCATTCCCCACCAACTTTAAACGGAACGATCCTGTGCCCAGCACTTACAACACCAGCGATTTTCGAAAGGGGCTGAAGGTCCAAATCGACGGCACCCCCTACCAGATGGTCGAAATGAATTTCCGCAAGCCGGGCAAGGGCACCGCCTTGTACGAGTGCAAGCTCAAGAATCTGCTGCGGAACACCGTGGTCGATCGCACCTACCGCGCCGGCCAAACGCTCGAGGCGGCCGACGTTTCCGAGTTCACCGCCCAGTACCTCTACCGCCAGGCGGACGCCTTCGTTTTCATGAACAATTCCGACTACGAGCAGTACGAGCTGAGCGAAGAACAGGTGGGCGATGCCGCGAAGTACATTAAGGAAGGCCTCGACTGCCAGTTGATGACATTCAACAACCAGCCGATTGCCGTCACGCCACCCAACCATGTGGTGCTGCAGGTGGAGTACGCCGAACCAACTGCCAAGGGAAACACCGCCACCAACGTACAAAAGCCCGTCCGCCTGGAAACCGGCGCCGAAATCGGCGCACCGCCCTTCATCAACTCCGGCGATTGGATCCGTGTCGATACCCGCACCGGCGAGTACATCGAGCGAACCACCGCACCCGAAGAATAGGCTTCCGGCCCGGGAACCAAGATTCCCGATCGAGTACCGAATACCTGCTATCCCCCCACTTCATCCTACGATCAACTCTTCCTCTTTTATCTAATTGGAGCAGACGCATGGATCCCTGGCTCATTGCCCTGTTGGTCGCTATTGGCGTCGGCGTGCTCGCGCTGATGTACGGCGCCGGCATCTACAATCGCTTGGTGTCGCTCGAGAACCGCTACGAGAACGCCTTCTCGCAAATCGAGGTTCAGTTGCAGCGACGGTACGACCTGATTCCCAATCTGGTAGAAACGGTCAAAGGCTACATGACGCACGAGCGCGATACGCTCGAAGCCGTGATTGCAGCGCGTAACCAGGCGGTCGGCAGCTTGAAGGCGGCTGCCGAGCATCCCGGCGCAGCCGGAGCCATGGCCGATCTGGCCAGTGCCGAGAAAGGGCTAAGCGGCGTCTTGGGTCGGCTGTTTGCCGTGGCCGAAGCCTACCCCGACCTCAAAGCGAATCAAAACATGATGCAGCTCACTGAGGAACTCACCGCTACGGAAAACAAAGTGAGCTTCGCCCGCCAGCACTACAACGACTCGGTCACCGAGTACAACACCTATCGCGAATCGTTCCCGCCGGTGGTGTTTGCCAACATGTTCGGCCACACCATGAATGCCGAACTGCTGCAGTTCGACTCGGCGGCCATTGCCGAACCTCCAAAGGTTTCGTTCAACTAGCCGCAAGAGCAAGGCCTCTGCCGGAACCCCTCCCCTGGCAGGGGCCCGGGGGAGGGCAGCAAATTCATGGCCACTGATTTTTTTGAACGGCAATCGGCAGCGCGGCGGAACACGGCATGGTTGATCGCCATGTTCTTGCTGGCCGCCTTTTCCATTGTTGCCTCCACGTTTGTTGTGGTGCTGTTTGCCACCCAGCAGCTGCAGGGGCCAAGCCGGGCACTTGGTGGCCCAAACAACTCGCCCGGCTTAGAACTCCCGCTGCTGGCCGCCGGCGGAGCGCTGGCCATGGTGGCCGGCGGCACGCTGTTCAAGGTCGTCGAACTGCGTGCCAGCGGTGGCACGGGCGTGGCCGCGCGGCTGGGTGGCCACCGGCTCGATCCGGGTGACACCAAGGCTGGTGAGCGGCGGCTGTTGAACGTGGTGGAGGAAATGGCAATCGCCTCGGGAGTGCCGGTGCCGCCCGTCTTCCTGCTCGAAGAATCGGGCATCAATGCGTTTGCCGCCGGCTATTCCACCAGCGATGCGGTAATTGGTGTCACGCGCGGGGCCGTCGAGCAGCTCTCGCGCGACGAATTGCAAGGCGTTATCGCCCATGAGTTTAGCCACATTCTCAATGGCGATATGAGGATGAGCATTCGACTCATCGGCATCTTGCATGGCATCCTGTTGCTCGGGCTGACGGGAAGGATACTGCTTCGCTCCATGGCCTATAGCGGTCGGGGGAGTAGCCGCGATCGTGGCAATGGCATCCTCCTGATGCTTGGCATCGGGGTCGCGCTATTGATCCTGGGTTTTGTCGGAACCTTTCTGGGGGGCCTGATGAAGGCCGCCGTGTCGCGGCAGCGGGAATACCTGGCCGACGCCTCCGCGGTGCAGTTCACACGAAATCCAGGCGGCATTGCGGGGGCGCTCGAGCGGATTGCGCTGCGGTCTCCGGTTCGCAAATCAAGCGCCCTCGGCCACCGAAGCGAGTCACCTGTTCTTTGCACAGGGTGTGTGGGAGGGATTCACCGGATTGATGGCTACGCACCCACCGCTCCCCAAGCGGATCCGCGCCATCGATCCCCACTGGGATGGAACCTTCCCCCAGCCGCTGCCGCCAAGACACGCGCGAAAAACAACCGCCGACCCCTCCCCGGCGTCGTGCCGGGCGAGCGATTCCCTTCCCTGGTGCCATTGGAATGTCCGCCTTGGCTGGCGAAAACAGCGCCGCCAATCAACGGGAGGCAAGCGACGTAAATGCCGGCGATATCGCCGACCTGCACGTTGTTGACGACGCGGTGCACCAAGTGGGCGAGCCCCGTGAGGTGCATCGCCAGTACGCCGCTAAAGTGATTGCCGAACTCCCTGCCCAAGTCCGCGACGCTTCCCGCGACCCCTACTCGGCCCGCGCGGTGGTATACTGCTTGTTGCTCGACGATCGCCGCGAGGTGCGGCAAAAGCAGGTCGCCGCGATCAAACAATCGGCCGACCCTGCCGTATTACATGCGGCTAGCCAGCTGCAATCGCTCGTGGCCAACGTGGAGGCGCGGGGACGATTGCCGCTGGTCGATATGTGCATGCCCGCCCTCCGCTCGATGTCGGCCCGCCAGTTCGAAGTATTTGTGAGGTGCGTCGATGCCCTGGTTGCCGCCGACGAAAATCTCGCCCTGTTCGAGTGGACGCTCGGGCGGATGATCGCCCGGCACTTGGAACCTGAGTACCGCAAACGACGGCGCGTGATCACCTTATACTACGGCCTGCAAAAGCTCGAAGCCGAATGCTCGATGCTGCTATCGACACTCGCCCACGTGGGGCACTCGCCCCAGCAAGCCGAGCAGGCGTTCCGTACGGCCGAACCACTGCTGTCGGACGTCCAGCTCACCTACCTCTCGCGCGGCCAGTGTAGTTTGAGTGAACTACGCAAGGCACTCGATACGCTTGGTCGCGCAACAGAAAAGCACCGTGGCCGCGTGCTCGACGCCTGCGCCGAGGTCATCTGTGCCGACGGGCAGGTGAAAGTGGCCGAAGCAGAACTGCTGCGGGGCATTGCCGACCTCTTGGATTGCCCCGTTCCGCCCCTAATCGCCGGGCAGCCTGTGGCGCCGGCACCGATGTTTGGCGGAGCTGCGAGCGGATGACCAATGCCATGCTGCAGCGGCGGGCCGAGCTGCTTGGTCAGCTCCGCGAGTTCTTCGTCCTGCGCGGCTTTACCGAAGTCGCGACGCCGCGCATCGATACGGAGATCATCCCCGAAGCGCACATCGATCCGCTCGAAGTGCCAGGCCTGGGCTACTTGCAGGCGTCGCCCGAAATGCACATGAAGCGACTCTTGTGCGCCGGCAGTGGGCCGGTTTTCGAAGTCGCGACGTGCTTCCGTCGCGGCGAAGTCGGCAAGCTACACCGGCCCGAGTTTACCATGATTGAGTGGTACCGCCCCGGCGACGACATGCGGGCCGGCATGCAGCTTCTCGGCGCACTCGTCGGCGTGCTGCTGCAAGTTCCTACGAAGCGTAGCCCGTCGGCCATAAGTTACCGCGAGTCCTTTCTGCAGAGCGTGGGGCTCGATCCCCACGCCGCGCCGCTCGACGATCTCCAAAGTGCAGCCGGCGAGACGATTGCCGACCGCGACGAGTTGCTCAATTTGCTCCTGGCGCAGCAGGTGGAACCGACGCTCGGTGCCCTTTCGCCGCAACTCCTCTACCACTACCCGGCCACCCAATCGGCGCTGGCCACCACGACGGTCGACGAGCATGGCACGCAGGTCGCCGAGCGATTCGAGCTGTATTACCGCGGCGTGGAGCTAGCCAACGGCTACCATGAACTGACCGATGCCGCCGAGTTGCGGGAGCGACTAGTAATGGCGAACCGCATACGAGTTGCAGAGGGCCGCCCTGCCCTGCCCTTGCCCGAGCGGCTACTCGCGGCGATGACCGACCCCGGCCTGCCATCCTGCGCCGGCGTGGCCCTCGGTTTCGATCGACTGCTGATGCTTGCCGTAGGCGCGGAGTCAATTGACGAGGTGGCGGTTTAGGGGAACCACCAAGACACGAAGACCACGAAGACCACGAAGAGGAAGGAACCACAACGCAACTAAGCAACAACAGCTGCGACGTTTGGTTGGACTCGATTGAAAACGTCGTCGTGTAGTTCCGTCGTGGTTCGATGCACTTCTTCGTGCCCTTTGTGCCTTCGTGGTCAAATCATCTCACCGCTCGTCCACAAACCGCCCGCCTTTGCCCTCGAAGCGTGGCAGCGTCATGGCAGGCACTAGGTGCACGTCGATTGTAAGGCCGAGCTGTTTTTGTAGTTCGGCGGCAATGCGGCTCGACTCTTCCAGACGGTCTTCGACTTCAATCACAACACTATCCATCTCGCCCCGCTTGCGGGCCGTGAGACGGTACTCGACCACTTCGGGGAAGCTGCGGAGGATTTGTTCGATACTCGAGGGATAGAGGTTCACGCCGCGGACAACCAGCATGTCGTCGTTGCGGCCCAGGACCCCTCCTTCGAGGAGCACAAAACGGTTTTCGGCGTCGGCGTCCCACACCGGGCGGACCAGGTCGCCGGTGCGGTAGCGAATCGAGCGGCGCGCCAGTGCGGCCCAGCGTGGTGAGCACCAAATGCGAAAGCTCGCCGCTCGCCGCAGGTTCACCCGACTCGACGTTGTAAAACTCCGCAATGAACTCCGTTTCGAGTACATGCAGCCCGCGGCCATCGCGGTCGGCGTAACCCCACGCTCCAATTTCGCTCGCGCCGGCGTGGTCGATCAGCCTGGCATTCCAGGTCGATTCGATCCGCTCGCGGACCGCTGGCATCGATCCGCCCGGCTCACCAGCAACCACGATCTTCTCGATCGGCAAATGGTGGAGCGCAATTTGGTTTTGCGCGGCAACTTCCGCCAGGTGCAACGCGTAGGTGGGTGTGCAGAAGAGTGCCGTGGTTTGCAGCCGCTCCATCAAGTCGATTCGCGCGAGCGAGCTGAGCCCGCCACCTGGGGCCACCAGCGCACCGCGTGCCATGAGCGCATCGAACGCGGTCCAGAATCCGATGAACGGACCAAACGAGAACGCCAGCATCGCCCGATCGCACGCCGTGATGCCGGCTACGTCGAGCACGAAATGCCAGCAATCGATCCACCATTGCCAGTCGGCAGCCGTGTCGTACACCGGCAGCGGTCGGCCCCGCGTACCGGAGGTCTGGTGAAATCGAACGTAGTCCTCCAGCGGGTACGTAAGGTTAGCCGGCGCGAGCGGCGGTTCGCCCGATGGTAGCAGCTCGTCTTTGTTAGTAAACGGCAACTCAGCGAGCTGATCGAGGCGGTCAAGCTGCGTCGGCATTCCCGTAAGCTTCGCCGCATAGAGTGCGTTGTGTGGCAGGACTTTGGCCAGCAATTGATTCAAGCGCTCGAGCTGAATGCGCCTCGATAGCGTGGCGATCGAGCGCTTCAAATTGGCGCCGCTGGGCGTAGCTCTGCATCAGGACCTCTTCCTAGGCAATTTGTTCGGCGGGGGCAGATGGGAAGTCACTCGGCCAAACACCGCAGCTTCGATTCGGTTCGTAGGAACAGCCTGCCATCCGCAACCGCGGGTGTCGATTCGGTACCTTCGCCCAATTCGGTGCGCCCCAGTTCCTTGTACTCTCGGGTGGCCGCCACCATGACCGCTTGGCCATCGATCGACAATGCCAGCAAGCGATTCCCCAAGCAAATCGGCGAGCCAAAAAACTTACCGCCAATGCGCTTGGTCCACAGTGGGTCGCTGGTTGCCAGGTCGATGCAGGTAATCGTCCCCCGCTCGTGCCACAGAAAAAGCAAGTCGTCGCAGACGATTCCGGTTGGCACGTAAGGCACGTTCTTGGTGAGCGTAAAGGCTTCCGCCGCCGTTCCATCCGCAGCGATTCGCACGGCAGTTAACTGCTTGCCGTTGCCACCGCCACCACAAGTGGCGAGCACCAGGTTGCCTGCGACAATGGGCGAACTAACCGTGCGGGCAGGCAGCGCGTCGGCCTGCTGCCACAACAGGTCGCCGCTCGCAGGTTCAACCGCTCGGATGCCGCCCGTCATGCTGGTGACCACAATCGCTTGCTTGCCGCCCGGCCGATCGATGATCGCGGGCGTAGCGTACGACTCTTTGCCGGCCGGCCGCTCCGTCCGCCAGCACTCGTTACCCGTACGCCCGTCGAGCACCACCAGGTAACCGCCCACCGTATTGTCTCCCTGCAGGCAAACCACGTCGTCCATCACCATGGGCGAAGCGCCAAAACCGTGTGGCGATGCGAACTCGCCAAGGCTCGTCCGCCACTGCTCGTCGCCCGCATGATCCACGGCCAGCACGCTTACTTCGCCTGCGAGGTAGTAAGCGAGATAAATGTGCCGCTGATCGACCGCGGGCGTGGCAGATGCGTAGCTATTCGAGGCATGCATCGCGTACTTCTCGCACGGCAGCGTCGTCCGCCAGTTGCGGGCGCCGGTGGCAACATCGTACGCATCGAGATGCAGGTCGCCGGTGGCAGTGCCGGTGGTGACAAACACCTGCTCGCCCCAAACCACCGGAGAGCTATGCCCCGTGCCGGGCAAATCGACCTCCCAGGCGTAGTCCGAATCGCTCCACTCGCTCGGAATGTCGAGCGCCGGCGCAAGGCCCGCGCCGTTCGGGCCGCGAAAGCGGGGCCACTCGTCGGCCATGCCAGTTATACCGGCCACCATCGCCAATAGGAACGCCAATCGATGCTGCATTGAATTCCTTCCGCCCCATAGAGCCAAACCAACGACCAGATCCCACCGCCCACAAGCTCACAAGCTCACAGCCCACAGCTCATCGCTCGATCTTATACTGTTCGATCTTACGATACAGCGTGGCGCGGCCGATGCCAAGCAGCTTGGCGGCGTCGGGCACGTTGTCGTCGGTTCGGCGGAGCGCCTCGATAATCAGCTTGCGCTCCCACTGGTCGATGGCCAGCGTGTCGAGGTTATCGCTCCCCGTATCGCGGAGCGCCAGGTCCGAGGGTTCGATCGATTCGCCCTCGGCCATCACCACGGCGCTATCCATCACGTTGCGAAGCTGCCGCACGTTACCCGGCCAGCGATACGCCAGCAGCTTGTTGCGTGCCGCGGCGCTCAAAGCGAGCTGGGGGCGACCATGTTCGTGGCAGAAATGATTGAAAAAGTGATCTACCAATCGCTCGATGTCGCCTGCCCGGTCGCGGAGCGGCGGCAGGTGCAACTCGAACACGCTCAGCCGATAAAACAGGTCCTCGCGGAACTTCCCTTCGCCCACGTAGGTCTGCAAGTCGCGGTTCGTGGCGGCAATCACCCGCACATCCACCGTTACCTCTTTGGTTGCGCCAACAGGCAGGAAGGGATGCCCCTCCAGAATGCGGAGTAGCTTCGCCTGGCCTTCCAGCGTGAGCTCGCCCACTTCGTCCAGGAACAACGTGCCGAGATCCGCCTGCTGGAAGAAACCATCGTGATCGCGATCGGCACCTGTAAAAGCGCCAGCCTTGTGACCAAACAGCTGGCTTTCCATCAGATCGGCAGGAATCGCCGCGCAGTTGACGCTCACCATCGCCTGGTCGGCGCGGCCGCTCGCCCGATGGATGGCGCGGGCAACCAGCTCTTTACCAGCACCGCTTTCACCGCGCACCAACACGCAACCGGCCGCCCGACTAACGCGGGCGATCTTGCTCTTGAGCGCCAGCATCGGCTTGCTTTCGCCCAGTAATTCGTCGGTGCCAGCAGAGGCCTGCATGAGACGCTGGTAGTCCTTCTGCAAACTGGTTATTTCGCGTGCGCGGACCAGCGCAATGGCTACCAGGTTGGCAACCGTAATGATGAAGTCGAAATCCGATTGCCGAAAGCGGCCATCTTCGAGGTATACGTGGATGGCTCCCAAAGTGTTTCGCTCTCCTTGCGGAAGTCGACGCACCAAGGGAGCACAGATAGCATCGGCAAAATGGTCGACCCGGGAGTCTTCCTCCGTTTGATTGGCCACCCACACCGCATGGCCGCGCTCGCTTACCAGCTTGGTGAGCGAAGGGCTCAGTGTCGCCCGCTGCAAAGCGTCCGCCGGCAGCACGAATTTTGGCTTCAAGGTTCCGTCGTCGCTCATCCACAAGAAGCCCACAACCGCGGCGCCGGTCCGCTTCTGCAATAGGTCCAGCGACGTGAGCACCACCTGTTCGGGATCGCTGCAACCTAAGAGCTTAATGCACAACTGGTACAGCAGCATCAGCTCTTTGACTTGCTCCGCATCGGGCAGCCCGATGAGCGAATCGCCATGGTGGCTTTGCGCCCCCACCGACACGTCCTGCACGATGGTCTGCTTGTGGAAGTTTCCCTCCTCGGCACCGGCGGTCGGGGGTTCGTCGGATACCTGAAACTCCAGCTCCGAATCGCCCACCCGCACTACGTGCCCCGGCGAGAGCATCGCCTCGTCGATCTTCTGGCCATTCACGAACGTGCCGTTGCGACTCTGCGAATCGCGGAGCAACCAGCCATCTTCGCACGCCAGCAACCGCGCATGCACCCGCGAGCAAAGCGCGTCTTGCAGCGCTATCTGACAATTCACGCCCCGCCCCATGAGCGTCTCGCTGGTCGGGTCGAGCGCGAAATTCGTACCGGCGCTGTCGCCGGATAACATTGTTAAGTACGCGTACACCTGAAGTTCCACTCCGCGCAGTCCATACCCAATTTCTCGATTATCGTCGGAATCACGCCAGAATGCTACACCGGCGTGCCCACCACATCCGCGGACGTCGCCACTTCGCTTTCGCTCCCCCGGGCCCGTCGTTTACAATGGACTCATCCCTCCTGCGCGGGGCTGCTGCTCCCTCCAGCAGTCGCCACCCCAATGGCTCTCCCTCGATCTTGCCCCTAATTCAAAACCATGCCGCACCTACGCCCCGCCTAACGCTCACACTTTGCCTGCTCGTTGCGTCGACCATCGCACACGCCGCTGAAGACGACAAGAAGGCAGACAAGAAGGAGCCGGTTGCACCCGCCCCGCCGGCGGTCACCAACCATCAAATCACGCTCAGCGGTGAGACCTTCCCTTACACGGCCACTGCCGGCAAGCTGCAGATGAAAGATGACTCGGGCGACGTGAAGGCCGAGATTTTCTCCGTGGCTTACACCCGCGACGATACGGACGTCGCCACCCGGCCAATCACCTTCTGCTTCAACGGTGGGCCCGGCTCGGCGAGTGTGTGGCTACACATGGGCATGCTGGGACCCGAGCGCGTTCGCATTCCCGACGACGCCACCACCCCTGCCCCGCCCTACCGAACCGAGCACAACCCCCACTCGCTGCTGGACGTGACCGACCTGGTGTTCATCGACCCGGTGAGCACCGGCTACAGTCGCCCCGCCGAAGACGAGGACGAAAAGCAATTCCACGGCTACGAGGAAGACCTCAAAAGCGTCGGCCAGTTCATCCACGACTACACCACCAAGCACAACCGATGGACCTCGCCCAAGTTCGTGCTCGGCGAGAGTTATGGCGGCGTCCGCTCGGCCGGGCTCAGCGAGGTGCTGCAGGATCGCTACCGCATGTATCTCAACGGCATCGTGATGATTTCGCCGGTGGTCGACTTCAGCACGCTCCGCTTCGCCGAGAACAACGACCTTCCGCATGTCCTGTTCCTCCCCAGCTACACGGCGACCGCCTGGTACCACCAGCAACTCGCGGGCGACCTGCAAGCCTTGCCACTCGAAACGGCAGTCGCCCGCGCCGAAAAATTCGCTTACGGCCCGTACGCTCGAGCGCTGCTATTGGGGACATCGTTGCCCGAAAAGCAGCGCGATAAAGTGGTCGCCCGCTACGCCAAGCTCACCGGCCTCTCCGAAGAGTACGTCCGCGATAGCAACCTCCGCATCTCGATGAGACAGTTTGGTAAAGAGCTGTTGCGCGACGAGGGCAAGACCGTCGGCCGGTTCGATAGTCGCTTTACCGGTATCGATCGCGACAACGCCAGCGACGCTGCCGGGCTACGACCCCAGCGGTAGCGCAATGACGGGTGCGTTTGGTGCGGGCATGAACGACTACCTCCGCCGCGTGCTCAACTACGAAGACGACCGCGTGTACGAACTCGGCGGTGCCGTGCGGAAGTGGAATTACAGCAGTTTCGAGAATCGCTACGTCGACGCCAGCGAAACGTTACGCGACGCAATGAGCAAGAACCCGCACCTCGAACTGTTCGTGGCCTGTGGCTACTACGACCTCGCCACGCCCCAGTTCGCCATGCGTTACACGGCCGACCACCTGATGCTGGTGCCCGAGTACCAGGGCCGCGTGACGGTCGACCACTACCCGGCCGGCCACATGATGTACATCCTCGACCCAGCTGCCAAGCAGCTCCGCGCGGACTTGGTGAAGTGGTACAAGCGAGCAGTGAAGTAAACGTCGAGGTCGCGTAGGGTACGTGCTCGCACGTACCGCTGGCTTCGCCACGCATTCGCACTCTAGGCACTAATCGCTGAAGAACTCCGACGAGCCGCCCCACGCCTGGTCGTACTCGCCAAGTTTCACGTAGCGGTGAAACGACGACCATGGCCAATCGGTCGCACGTCGACAGAACCCGTGTTTTACTGGGTTGATGTGAATGTAGTCGAGCCGCCGCCTGAGGTCGTCTTCGTCACGAATGGTTCGCTCGTAGTAACGTCGTTGCCACACACCACGACCACCTTGGACAGCTCGCCCAACAGAGCAAATTTCCTACCTACTTTCGAGACGCCCACACGCACCGACCCTACGAAACATTTTTTGGTTGAAAACGGGCCACGCGTTCGGGTCTAATGACGGCACGCGGGATTAGAGGCTATCGGCTATCGGCTATCGGCTGTGGGCCGGAGGGGAGATCGCTCGGTCGCTGGACGCTCCGGCTGAACGACACAGGGTTTCAAGTTTCAAGTTTCAAGTTTCAAGTTTCAAGTTTCAAGTTTCAAGTTTCAAGTTTCACAGCTCACAGCTCACAGCTCACAGCTCACAGCTCACAGCCCAAAGCCCACACACCTTGAACCTTGGTCATTGAACATTCCGCGTATTTCGACACCCGATGCTTTACTTGTCGATCTATGTGTCGCACGAAAAAGAGGCGCCGCGACGGAAGTCGTTGCCAGGAAAAGCGTTACGGCAAATGCTTGAGGAGCGAGTAAATCGACAACAAATCGTTTTTGGGAAATGGGTGATAATCGCGCGGCTGGGGATTTATGTTTGCGGCTGGCGGGGGGATGATGGATGTCTCGTCGCCGGCACACGACTCATCGAACTCCTCCGTCCCCCGCCGCCTTATGGACTCGAAGAACGCTCACGATCGCCACGCTCGGCCCAAGCCGAACTCGTTTTATCCACCGCAACCCAACCGGCTGCTAATAGGCTTTGTGCAGTGGACGATTCGTCGCTCGATCCGGCGGAAGCTCAAGGTAACGCAGCTGGAGATGACGGGCGATGGTTTCGATCGGCTCCGCGCGGCCGCGGGCGAGCGGTGCTTGCTGGCGCCGAGCCACTCGGGCGGGTTCGAGCCACACGTGCTGATGTGGGTCGCCAAGCAGTTGGACACGTACTTTAACTTTGTTGCGGCGCTGGAAGTGTTTGAACAGTCGGCCATGAATCGCTGGTGCATGCCACGATTGGGGTGCTACTCGATCTTGCGGGGGGCGGTCGATCGGCAGTCGTTCACCACCACGCGCAGGCTGCTAGCCACGGGCGAGCGGCCGCTGGTGATTTTTCCCGAAGGCGAAGCGATTTGGCAAAACAGCACGCTGGTGCCTTTTCAACAGGGCGTGTTTCAACTCGCCTTCAAGGCCTACGAAGACGCTCGGGAGTTGGACCCAACCGCTTCGCTGTACTGCGTGCCGATGGCGATCAAGTACGTCTTTACGGGCGGCATGCAGGGCCAGATGCAGGCGTCGCTCGGGCGACTCGAAGCCCAGCTATCGCTCCCCGTCAGCCAGGCCCCCCGCGATGCCCACGAGCGATTGCGCCGCATTTCGGCCGCCGTGCTCTCGGCCAACGAGACGGCCCACGGCATCCAACCGCCAGCCGCCGCCACGCTGGACGATCGCATTCAGCAGATCAAGCAGTTGGTGATATCGAAGCTGGAGTATCAATTCGACATCACGCCGCGCGCGGGCAGCACGCTGCTCGACCGCATTCGTACGCTGTTCAACACGGTCGATCGCATCGTGCACGAAGAACCCGCCCCTTCGCCCTACGAGCAACAACTGGCCACCGAGCGGACACGAATGGCGCAAGCCCTGTACGACGAGCTGTGGCGGCTACTGCAGTTTGTGGCCGTGTACGATGGCTACGTGAGCGAAGCGATGACCGTCGAACGCATGATGGACATCCTCAGCCTGCTGGAAAACGAACTGCTCGGGCAGCGGCGCGTGTGGGGACCGCGCAAGGCAATTGTGCAGGTGGGCGAACCGATCGACCTCCGCGATTATTACGACGCCTACCTCCACGACAAGCGCGAAACGGTACTGCAGGTAACGCTCGAAGTGGAAAACCAGGTCCGCGGCATGCTGACCGAACTAGGCGCAAAAACGAGACCCCCATGGCGGCGGCAACCTAAGGCAACCCGACGCCAGCGTACGGCAAGTCTCCGCCGGCGCGACGCGTTATGGCCAGTGCCGAAAAGCCATTCGCCAGCACTCCGCCCCCGCGCCGACCTTGCGTAGCGGAGGTCTGCCTGATAGCTTAAAAGCACGTTCAAAGCAGCGGCGATTCGCCGCCGCCGCGCACGGGCTGTAGCTCAGCTTGGTAGAGCGCTGCGTTCGGGACGCAGAGGTCGAAGGTTCAAATCCTTTCAGCCCGACTAAGCGCCGCAACGACTTACGTCAACGCGGCGGCTTCCTAACGGCCCGAAAATGGTACAATGCAGAGTAAAGTGCAGACTAAAACGGCTCGCTAGTCTGCACTACTGCAATTTGGGTCGTCTCGATACGGCGTAATAAGAGGCCCCCACCCACTGCCATGGGTGGGGGCCGAGCGAACCTCTCCGTCCGCTCTGGGTGTTTCCATCAGACCCGTTTGGAGAGGTATCCCGACATGGCACGCAACGGCATCAAGCCCTTTTTTCGCAAGCAAACCCGCTCGTACTATTGTCAGATCGACGGCAAACAGATTGCTCTTGGCCGCGACCGATCTGCTGCCGAAACGAAGTGCCGACAGCTGCTCGATAATCGGGCGGCTCTCAAGGCCGCGGTCACATCGGTGCGTGAGCTGGCTGCTCGCTATTTGGAGTGGTGTCATCGGCATCGTAGCGAATCGACCTACTACTCTGCCCAGTTCTATTTGCGTTCGTTCGTGCGAACGCTTCCGGCCAGAATGAAGGTTGAGGAAGCCAGGCCCGCCCATGTCATGAATTGGGTCGATTCGGTTGACACGTGGAACTCTAGTTCCAAACACGACGCGGTGACGATTGTGCAGCGTGCGTTCTCGTGGGCTGTCGGTGAGCGATTGATCGAGAGCCACTGCTTGCAGCGGATCGAGGGCAAGCCTCCCCGACTGCGACGCGAGACGTACTATCCTCCTGAGGTCTGGCGTCGCGTCCTGGGGGCTGTCACCGACAACAACTTCCGCGATCTGATCGCATTCCTTTACGAGACGGGTTGCCGGCCGCTGGAGGCCAGAGTACTTGAAGCGCGGCATGTCGATCTTACCAATAGACTCATCGTGTTTCCCACCGAAGAAAGCAAGGGGAAGCGTTTCCAGCGAATGATCGTGCTTAACCAAGCAGCCGTAGAAATCTGCCAGCGAGCGGTCGCGAAGAACCCTCTTGGTCCCATCTTCCGCAATCGACTGGGAAATCCTTGGACGCGGGATGCGATGAGTTGCCGATTCAAGAGGCTGAGAGAAAAGACTGGCGTCGGTGATCTCTGTGCCTACGGTATCCGGCACACTTATGCAACCAACGGGCTGATGAACGGCGTCGACTCGGTGACGCTTGCTACTCTGATGGGGCACAAATCGTCCCTCCCGAAGTGCGACGACTCGCTCCAAAGGTCCCCATTCTTAAAGAGCCGGGTCAGCGTGACGTTGTAGCGGTCGCCAACCTTCGTCTGGTTGTGCCATACGAGCGCTTTGATCAGACCGAAGCGGATTTCATGAGCCGGTTGTTTCGCCATCGTCGTCTCCTTCGTGGTGGATAGTAGGGTTAGCCGAGAAAGGGTTCTTCACCGCAGCCTGGGCAGGCACGGCGTTGTTGTTGCTGTAGATAGGCCTCGTGGGCGGTCATCTTCTGCCGTTCGTTGCCGACGCTAAGTCGTCCGTAAACTTTTCCGCAAACGCCACACACGATGCGGCGGGCGGCGCCCTCCTCTTCAATGACCCAGCTCCCGGTTGGTTGCCCAGCCGAGTTGAGGGCGTGAAGCGTGTGGTTGCAGGTGTTCACGATCGTCGCTCCTGGATTGGTGGATGATTTGCTCGATCTAGCCAGGGAGGTCGGCCATGGGTCGCCTGCACTTCTGCCGAGCCGCAACGGGGGCAGCACGGCAGAGCGAATTGGGTGAACCACTTCGCCGAACATCTCCGGCAAACTTGGTAGACCGCGTCTTTGTCAGGTGAGTTGGTTGCCATAGACGGTCCATTCGCGGCTGAGTGGAAGGCGGCGTCCGTACATCTCTAGGTAAGGGGCCGGACTGACTTGCTGGATGAGCTTGCGAATCGATTCGGGGCGGCCCTCCTCACGGCCTGACTTCCTCTTGAGCAAGCTCCGGCGTGGTGTTCTAGCGAACGGAAGTCGACCTCGGACGCCCAGCAGCAGCAACTCCGTCGCGTCTCGCCAGTAGTCGCCCTCGCCCGGTGGAGGGCCGATACAGACAATGCAGGACTTCGGCTCGAACCCCCATGCCTCGATGACATCAAGAGCAGCGGGCAGGCACGAACTGGGGGCCCACAGGTGCAGGTGGGCTTGGTCCGGGACAAGTTGGGCGACTGGCTCGCTACAAAACGCCTCGACGGTCATGGGGGGATAACGACGCTGGTTCCAATAAGAGTGCAGTTAGCCGAATTAGGCTTTGTCCCAAAAGCGTCAAACCAGTTGGTACTGAAGTTATTGTCGGATGAACGCGAGTGTGATCATGCCGCCGAAGTTTTTCGCTGTCTTCTCGAAACGGGAGAAGATTCGCCTGTTTTCCTTGAGCCAGCCGATGAGTCGCTCAATGATGTTGCGCCGACGGTACGCCTCTTTGTCGAAGTCAACCGATCGAGTCGCTCGGCCCAGGGCTAGCGAGCGGATTGGCGAGAATCGTCATTCATCAAAGGGACTCCTGCTCAAACGAGAACACAAAACCCAACCTTAACCCACGCGCCTACAACGGTTCTGGTGTACGATCACCGCCGAGACACCGACTGTTAGTACGAATCTAGCAGTGGTGGGCGGCAGGCGTCGATCAGACTACCTTCCCATCATCTCCAGCTAGACTTTTGTGCCCACGCCTTGCCCGCGCAGGTAATCAATGCTCTTCACGAACTCTGCCCGCTGATGCTGCTGGTCAAACGCCCTCTGATCTGCACCTTCCGGTGGAGCATCGACATCGATGGGATGTCCCCGGCGGCACAAGCTAAGAAAGTCAACAATCTCGGCTGCTTGCACGTCTGGAAATCCACTCCACCACTGTTCCTGTAAGAACGGAATTGGGCGAGGTGAGTTAGATATTGTCTCCACGAACAGCGGTACCCCGGGACACAATGTTTCCAAATGTTGGACGTAGGCTGGTACATCCATCAAGCCATCGCCAATAGCCGTCCACTGGAACGTGGCCCCATCGTCAGACTCCCAGATCATGTAGTCGCGTACGCTCGTGCAGACGACATGCTTGCCGAGGATTTGAATCTGCTGCATGGGGTCTTCCATAGCCCACAGCGAGTTACCAGGATCGAGCATTGAGCCGCACACGTCGGCCCCCACTTCTTCGATAATATCGAGAACTTCACAGGAGCGAAGATCTCCGCCGTGGTTCTCGAAGCCGAACTTGACTCCGGCATCGAGTGGCGCGCTGGCGGAGGGCCTTGAGGACTTTGATGGAAGCATTGATACGAGGCTCAATCCCACCCTCCAGGTAGCGATCGTCCAGACTGCCAATGCGAACTGTGACAACCGGAGACCCGACGATTGAGGCAACCTGAATGGCCTTGCCGAGAAACGTTTTCGCATCACCATAATTGTTTTTGAACGACGAACCGTTTTCGCAAATACTCCCTGCCCCCAAGTAGATATCCAGTCCATGCCCATCAGCAGTTTGCTTGAGAGGGCGAAGATAAGATTCTTCCAGGCTTTCGAAAAGATGCAGATTGTTGATTAGCACGGCGTCGAGTTGCTGCTCGGCGGCGAACTCGACGAACTGCGGCGCCTTCCATTGCATAGCCCGCATCGAATGGCCGTCCAGGCCAAGTGGCACACGGGTCGACGCGATGGAATCGGCTGCGGTCAAAGGTTGAGCATCGACGGCTACCGCCGCCATCGTGGCGGCCGTGAAGGCGAGGAAATCACGGCGCCGAAACGTTCGATCAGTGAGGTTGATGGGCATGGGATGTCGTTCTTGAAATGGCATGCGGGGAAGGTGGTAAAGGGTTAGTGATTTAGGCCAGAATGATTCGCGACGCGGGTGCCTCGAGCTCTCTTGGCAATGATTTCTCCGTTAGTTGCTTGCCTCGGACGGTGAATCATCCGCCGAAGTATATGGCAGGTATCTTGGCAGCGGCGTGTAATTCCCGTTGCCTCTCTTCCAGCGAAAAGTGTCGCCTTCGACCACAAGGTCTTTCTGTGGGTGGAGCGACGGTTCAGGTGCGGCAAAGTTCTCCGGTGCGGACTTCCGGAGTTGGGCTTTCAAGTCTAAATATTTCTTGTCCGTCGCGAGGTTGTTCCACTCGTTTGGATCTTCACGAAGGTTGTAGAGTTCCTCCCCGTCGTCGCCGTAACTTATGTAACGCCAATCGCGATTGATGATCGCGTACTCACCCGGATTCATATGCGGCAGGTAGACATTGCGATCGGTTGCCGCTGATGGATTGCTCAACGTGGATGCGAGTGATTTACCCTCGAGTGTCTGATGAGGCGCTGGGAGGCCGCACATCTCAAGAAGGGTAGGATACATGTCGATTAGACTGACGGTCACATCCGCCTGCATACTTTGTGTCACTCCGGGACCAGCCCAGATGAATGGCACATTGGACGTGCGTTCCCACAACGTATGTTTTCCCCATTCACCTTTTTCGCCGTGGTGATAACCGTGGTCACTCCAAAATACGACAATAGTGTTGTCCGCATACGGACTCGTTTCTAGCGCGCTGAGCACGCGGCCCATCATCGCATCGGCGTAACTCATGCAGGCGAGGTAGCCGTGGATTGCGTCGTCCACGGCGTCTAGTTTGACAAGCTTCTCGTGGTGCAGACGCTTCCGATTCTCCTTCTGCCTGCGAATTTTAGGTGGCAGGTCATCGAGATCGTCGTCTTTTATCGGGGGCAAGTCGATGCTTGCCGAGTCATACATGTCAAAGTACTTTTGCGGACAGTAGTTGGGAAAGTGTGGGGCGTAGATGCCGCACGCCAGGAAGAACGGCTGGTCGTGTTGTTTCTTCAATTGTTCAACGGCCCAGTTGATTCGAATGGTGTCGGCCATGGTTTCTTCCTGCTCATTGGGTATCGCGCCCGATTCGAGAAAAAGACCGGGAATGACCTCTTTACCCTTGTTGTAAACACTTGCAGGGAACGGATTCGGAACCGGCGTGCCTTCGCACCATGACTCTAGCGGCCAACCGCTCTCCCGCTGAAACTGGTTGCGGAGAAAAAAATGACTCCAGCCTCGCTGGTCGACGGCGCCAGCCAGGTGGTGGAACAGCTTGCCTGCCCCGAGTGTTGCGTAGCCGGCCTTACTGAAGCTCAATTGAAGCGCGTCGATTTCCGGATGTCCGACGAAGTAGTAGGGCGTCTGATAACAACCGGTAGTTGAAGCGTACTGACCAGAAAAAATCGCCGCGCAACTCGGCGCACAGAATACACCCGCTGTGTGTGCGTTCGTAAAATTGACACCGCGTGCAGCGAGCCGGTCGATGTGTGGCGTGATGGCACGTGGTGTTGTTTCCAAGCATCCAATCCAGTCGTTCATGTCATCGACGGCAAGAAACAACACGTTAGATTTTGGCTCGGCGGCAATCGACTGTCCGACACAAAGCGAGAGCACAACGATGTTGCGGAATAGCCTAAGTGGCATGTAGTATTCCTTTTGACTCGGTCGTCCAGGCGTAAACACGCAGTCGCTAGTTGGCTTCTAAAGGC
Source organism: Lacipirellulaceae bacterium (assembly GCA_963753855.1). Classification (GTDB taxonomy): domain Bacteria; phylum Planctomycetota; class Planctomycetia; order Pirellulales; family Lacipirellulaceae; genus Aeoliella. The sequence continues at coordinate 913,233 of CAVWDV010000002.1, forward strand.
TGACGCCTATCGCATACACTTCCACACTTCAACCGCGCTCCATTTGCTGCGCCTAGGGCAATTGAAGCGTGAAGCAACGAGTTGGCTCAGACCAATGTATCGCCATCCCGTCACATGCCCCCGAGTAGGGCCAAAAACACTTGTGCCGGATCGTATAACAGATCAGCCAATCCGCTCTCTTCAGAGAATGCTTCGTCGTGCGCTCTAAGTGCGAGCTCTTGGCCCAACGAGCGGACCTGTGCGACTTCGGTACCTAGCAGGAGGAGTAGCTCCTCTTCGGTTGGATTATTCGCAATTCCCAGAACGCTAAGGCCAACGCGTGCGGACTTTGAGTTCGGCCGGTTCTTGGTCGTGAACAAAGCAAACCCGGCGTCGCTATCGCGCGACCGCTCCGCCGACTCTTCGTGAGCCGGTGCCTGGGTTGGCTCTGAGCTTACAGCAGCATGGAGGATTGATGCGGAGCTAATCGCAGGAGGTGGCGTCAGCGTAGCCCCAAAGTTGCTCTTCCAAACGCTGTAGTCAAACTGGGTGATCTGGCCGTCACCGTTTCCATCGGCCCCGCTGTAGGGCTCGACCGACGCCCCCAGGTTGGCCCGCCATACCGTATAGTCCACTAGATCGACGGCACCGCTTGAGTTGTAGTCGCCTAGCAGCGCCGGCGCGTCGCTCAAGGTGACCTCTTGCTTGTCGGATGGAACTCCGAGGTTACCCCGACCGTCGATCGGCGTCACGCGGATATGATAAGAGCCTGCGGCAAGGTTGGAGGTATCCCATTCGTATTGGTCAGACCAGACAGCCTGGCCGGTCGACGTGTCGTAGCTACTAACGGCCGAAGGGCTCGCAACTTCGAATACGTCGTCGACGACGCTCCACGTGGTGCCACCGTTGTTCGACCAGGTAAGTTGCACGCGTTTGTTCGCTTGCTCGCTCCACTGGTCGGTCAAGCCAGTAATCCAATCGTCGGTAACGTGCCAGCTGATTGTGACGGAACCTTGGCCGGGGTTGATATTGGCCGAAACCGACTCGACGGCCGGTGGCAACAAGTCGCCAAAGTCGCGCAGTACCCGTACTTGATCGATAGGGATATCGTCGCCCAGGATTCGAAAATCAGCGTTACTGTTCTGGCGACTGCCGAAGTAGGCATCGTCCAAATAGAACCGGGCTGTTCGCCATTCGCCGGAGTCTTGTAACGAAATCGGACTCGCAGGTTTGTACGCCGCGCTAGTAGAGTCATACTGGATGTTGAGGCTCCCAGTGCCTGAGTCGAAGTAGACAACTTCGACAATGGCGTTTAGCCCCGCATTGACTTGATTCGCGAAGTCATCGTCACTGCGAAAGTACATGTACCGCGAGGAAGTTGCGCCCGTCAGCATCCTGGCATCGCGTCCGCCAAGATTGGTCGATACCGTCTGACCGTCGGCGGGGATAACTTGATGCATGCCACTATCGGTGTTCATAGCGCCAAAGTTGCTACTCACTGATAACACGCTTTCCTTGACCACAACAACTCGGCGGACCATCAGATTTCCGCCGGCCTTCTCGATCCTGAAGTCGCTAGCGCCGTTTTGACCGTTGCCGAACTGGGCATCGCTGATCTCAAAGCGGTGTGTCCGCCATTGGCCACTCCCCGACAATTGGGCAACGTCACTCAATTCAAAGTCTTGGGCAATTCCGTCGTACGCGATACGAAAAGTCTGATTCGACGAGTCGAGGTACTCGACCTCGATGGTCACGTCTCGACCGTCTGTTTCCTGCGGTAGAAAGTGGTCGTCAACGCGAAAATACAGGTACGGGTCATTTGAGTAGCTGGCGTGGAACGTCTTGCCGTCGACGGTGTATTGGGCAGTTTCGACTTGGCTGTCGGCGGTTTCCACGATCGCCAGTCCATTGTTTTCATTCACTTGCCATCGCACTTCTCCACCCACGTTGGACCGGTTTTCCAATCCGGACTCCGTCGGGATCGCGTCACTAATCGTGGACTTGTCTTGCAAGGCCTGCTTCGCTGCTCCCGTCAATGCAAGCCACCAATCATTGGGCCTCGGGTCGCTCGTCTGGAACGTCAATGGGTGGCCACCTGGATCGGTGTCAGGGGTTGGTGGATCGTCGCTAGCGGGGATCAGGTTGGTTCGCTTCGTCGTACTCATCGAACATGCCGATGAATAGCCACGGAGCTTCCGTTTCATTGACCGCGTCGCTCAGCATTCGCCAATAGTACAGCCCATCTTCACGGTCCCGTGACGTAGCTGTGCTATCGTCCTGCTTGTGTGTCCAAGAGAAACCCGGGAATACCTGCGGTATATGTTGGGTGACGCCGTTAAGTTTCGTTTCGTTCGGAGCGAAAGAATTGCCGTTTACCCAGTATCCCTGCCACGGAATATAGGCATCATGCAAGCCGGCGTTTGCCAATTGACTTGCCGCTTGCGGATGCCGACCGGCACCAACGAAGTAGATTCCGCGAGACTTGAAGAAATTGATCAGCTCAAGTTGTTGTGCGTTGCTGTAAGCTATTCTCGGCGGTCACATAGAGACCATAGATAGCCACGACCGGTTTTCCGTGCTCGCGCTGATAGTGCGAGTCGTTTAGCAGATCAAAGCCGTTTTCGTCAGTCAGAAACTCCCAATCGTCCTTGACAGCTGGATCATTGCATCTCGCTCAGCTTCGTTGCCCCCTTTCTGAATATCGTACTCGAATCGCCCAGGTGCGTCCCTCACGATGGGCAGCTGTCGCGAACATTCGTGAGTGGAAATTGTGTGGGCCCTGAGTAGGTTCCGTCACTGTTCTTTGTCAGCATGCTCGACTTGAAACGCTGCAAAAATACGCCGTCGATATCGTGCTGGCGCATCCATTGGAAGTGACGATGAACTACCGAAGCGTCGTTCGAAGAGAATAGATAAGCCTGGTCACCGCGGGCCGTCGAGACACCGGGGACCGCGAACAGCTCTGATGCGTCGTAGTCGTTGGGGTCGGGCCATTGATCAATATCCCAATCCCCAGGTTCGCCCCAGTGCTGGAGACCGATGTCTTCCAGATCATTCGGTGTGTTAAACCAGCCCTGATATCCGACCATCATCTTCCCATCCAAAGTCGACGCATCGACGTCATCGCGGCTAGTGCCCCGAGTAAGGCGACTCCCACGGTATGGCGGAAACCCATTCGAGACCGCTGTCCTGAAACGGCTGGTCGGACACCACGACCTGGTGATCGGAGCCCGTCCGTATCTATGCGGAAGTCGTGACCGTTAAGCCCCATCGGCGAACTCAACGTTGGTCAACACGTGGTGCGAACTGACGAATTGTTGCGTGTTGACCAAACTCGTTCGCGAATGATATTCCGTTCGATCAGAATTGGCATCCAAGCTATCGTACTGAACTCGTAAGGTTCCCAACCCTTCGTCATAGTAGTTGACCTTAACGTAGAGCGTGTCTCCGGTTTGGAAATCAGGAGAAGCCGACGGCAGATTAACGTTGTAGTAAAGGTAAGTTGGAGCTGACAAAGACGTCGGTTCCCTCTCGTTGCTCAAGAACCCAGGAACCATCACCTGAATTCCTGGAAGGCGTGTCGAAAAGTAACAGTCGCGAGAAGCAAGCCTAGTCTTCAAGCCATTCAAACCCTTGTCCCGATCTGCGTTCGGTTGTGCTTGGCCTGTGGTGACGAGTTTGTTCGTCGTGAAACGATGGATGGAAACTGCATTGGTTTCAGATTCGCTCTGATGAAAGGTTGGTGGGCTTGCCTAGCCGGTTCGGCGTTTGACCGATCGCCGATCAGCAAGATGCCGAGTAGGCCGGCGAATACCACGACGCTAATCGCATACCGAGCCCTTCGGCCGCGAGCGAATCGGAAAACGCTCCGCAAACTGTGTTTGCCAACAACTCGAGGGTACCCAGTCGAACGCATACGGCTATTCCCCTAGTATGCTCTGCGCACGCCGAGCTGCGGAAGCTAGACTCTCTCGAAGTTCGATGATCACGTCCTGCAAACTAGCGTCGTCAATCCGGTTGGATCTGCTCAGTGGAGTCGAGCAATTCGGCAGCCCCCGGCCCCGGCCATTCCGTGTATCTCCAATCCTCCGTTCGAATTGATCTTCCCAGGCCTGCACTTCGCCTGGCGATGGTGTATGCCATCGACCGGTGGTCGGCAATTGGGTCTTGAAGGACGGGAGCCAAGGATTTGCCCTGCACTACTGCGGGCGGTTCCACGCCGCACCACTGGCAGACCGTCGGGAAAATGTCAATTAGTTCACAGATCGCATTGGTCCTGCCCGGTGATTTCATCCAGCCTGGCGCCGACACGATGAGTGGCACCCTGCACGCAGTTTTCGTAGAGATTGTCCTTGCCCCACAGGCGATACTCACCGAGTAGATAGCCGTTGTCCGACGCCAAGAGGATCAGCGTGTCTTCCGTTAGGTTGGCCGACTCCAGCGCGTCTAATACGACGCCTATCTGGGCATCGGCAAACGAAAGGCAGCTAAGATAGGCATGGGTATACGCGCGTCGTAGAGGCAGATTCTCCTGCTCGTAGTCAAATCCAAAAGCGCGGTAGCGCTTTGTTACGCGCAGTACTTGGAAGCCGCGTCGAACAATCCTCGGGCCCCGCGGCGGTAGCAATAGCGATTCCGGATCGTACAAGTCGAAGTACGGCTTGTGGCACCACGAATGGAACGTGAGGTTTTCGAAACCCAACCGCAATCAGGAATGGCTTGGGATCCCCAAGCACGGCGTTCGATCAACTCAGCAGCCCAGTGCGCATTCAGACCATCTGCATGCCCGTTGTCCTGCAATCCTGAAGGTCCGTAGCCTGGTATCTCTTCCCCGCGAGTCTGTGTACACAGGCCGGCGAGAGTCTTTCGCCATCGCTCACGCACACCTGGTTCGCCAAAACTCCCGTGTTGTTCAATAAACTTCTGTGCGGGCCTCCTTCGCCACTGGCAACTCCTCATCTGGAAATCGAACGACGGCATCCCAGTTGAGCTTGTCGCCGTCGTCTACAGCGCGAGGATAGACCCACCCGGCACTGGCGGTCCAATAGCCCTTCGATTTGAGATATCCAGCCAAGGAAGGTGCCTCAGGGCAAAGCTCGCGGATCTTATCCTTGTCCGCGAATGACCCCGGTCGACTCCGGGTAAAGCCCCGAAAGCATGGAGAGTCGCGAAGGTCCGCTCATCGGCACTTGGCAGTAGGCTCGCTCAAAGACGATCGAGCGATCCGCGAGGCGATCGATGGCTGGAGTTATCGCCACGCAGTCGTCCGGAAATCGATTGGCATACGGGCCAATTCGTTGATTCATGTCGTGGCAAAGCAGCAGGAGAACATTGCGCGATTTTGCCAAGCAATTGCCCGAGGCAATTGCGAGCAACAACGACCGCAGCTGCTATCCAGGAGAATCTCTGCTTGTGAAACATGAGTTAAATCGACGACATGCCAAAGCTGCTTGCTGCGTTGACTTCAGTGAAGCATTACGGCGAAGTCTGAAGCGACTAGTTGGCGGCAGGCTGCGCAACAATTCCATACATCTCGGTGCCCAACACTCCCGATTCGGTAGCGCCTAGGATGATGGTTCCCTCCGCAGGCTCTCGGCGTCGCCAGACGACGGCGACACGGTCAACGCTGTTTCCCGGTCCCAACGCGTTCTCGTATTGATCGCCTGTCTTGCCCTCCCAGGGCCCCATGTCGAGTCCGATGCGATCCCCAGTACGGACAAAATCGCTCTCCAACCAAGCCGGCGTCGGTACTCGCTCGTCGAACAAGATATAGACGTCGGCGAGCGCCGCTAAGTGTCACACGAATCTCAATATCGTCGCGGATCTGATCGCCCTTAAACATCTTCACGTAGTCGCCCCCCACCAAGTAGGCAGGCATGCCAAGCCTCGTGAGACCGTTCCACTCATGTTGCTTCTCTCTGTCAAGAAATGCTTTGACGTCTTCGCGCATTCCGCCATGCACAATTTCGTAATACTTCCAGACACGATGCAGATTATCGTCGACCTTTAGAATCAATGGTTGCCGACTTCGCTCATGTTCTGGTTGAGCTCTGGACGTGCAAACTTGTCGCTAACGATGGATGCGAGTCGACTCAATTTCCCGCCATTCTCAATACGCATCGCTTCGCCTTGCTTGAGCGACGTGCGAAGCTCACTGCGGTCGCCACTTGCATCAGAATCGACTTCAACTGAGCCCTCATAAACGACAACGTCTGACTCTCCGCCTTGGTCGACCTCCAGCCCGAACTCCGTTCCGATATCAACCACCGCTCGCGTTAGGTGCTTCCAGTGTGAAACCTTCCGCCCCTGGGCTGACGGTCGTGCGGCACTTGCCTAGCAACACACGCCCCCTCATGGTGCTCTCCGCACCAAACAGCGCCTGCCCCACCAACTTCACCTGAACACCATTGATGAATTCAAGCGTCAATTCACCTGTCCATTACTCTGACAATCGCCCCAGGGCGGACCGCCAAGTGATCATCATTGCTTTCGCGTGGCCTGCCCTTGCGGTCAAATATCCACTTACAGTCGTCAGACATCGAAACGACATGTGCGATGGGACTTCTTCGCGAACGGGCTTATTGGCACCATCAGCGTCGGCTCGATTGGGGAAAGTTCGCTGCAATCGGACTCGGTGTCGCTGCCTTCAATTATGGTCTTGGAAGCAGGCGACCGTGACGAGCACCATTGCTGCCAATGCGACTCCCAAAGTAAAGCAAGCTTCCGACTCGCCAGTAAGCTGCATCGATCGTCGGATCTGTTGACTGCGGAGTCTTCGTCGAAGAGATCAATGTCCGATCGTGACGAAGTTGTCTTCAGTCTCTGACTCGCTCGCTCGAGCAACGCAGCCAAATCTTCGTCAGCAACGTTAATTCGCGGAGGGAAGCGTGCAACTGCATGTAGGCTACGAAGATCGCTCGCGCGTGATCGCTCTGCACGTAATTCGTCGCATAGACGCTCAAACGCCTGCTCGTCCAGTGATGCCGTCGCACCACTGCGAGATCGTTCGCCTTAACTGAACATCGGTCATCGGAATCAGTACTGCAAAAAGATAGATGAAACTGAAGGATCTGCTGAGAAGCCGTATCATGGATCTAGCCGCGGGTGATTGACTTTGCGCTATCGATCGTTCAATACATCGATACAACGACTCTCGGATCCGCGCCAGAGCCTTATAAATGGTTTTTGGCGGCTTTCCAACAGTGGAGCTAAGTTCATCAATCGAACTCGCCTCTATGTACCGGGTTTCGATCAGACCGACGATCTACATCCTCTAGCTGAGCCAAACAATTGCGAAGTGCCTCTTTCCGGTCGTCGAGCAGATCGCCCTGCCGAACGAATTCCTCCGAAATAGCTCTCAAGAAGTCGCCACATCGAAGCGAAGCTTGTCGGTCGCAATCTTCCGCCTCGACCGCATGACTTCGACAAACGCAATCCCGCATGCCCACGAATAGAACGACCGCTCCTGATCGTAGGCAGAGCGTTTTCTTCCACAGCACCATATTTGTTTCTTGCAAGATGTCGTCTGCTTGCTGCTCAGATCGGACCATGGCAATCAAATAGGCCCGAATGCGGTGCTGATGGGCGGTGAGCAAGTCGAACAAACTGGTCCGAGGCTTCGTCAAACTGCTGCGCAGCAATCTGTTCGTTAGGCGCACTGGCTTGCGTTCCGTCGCCTGCATCCCGACTCGCCGGGTGTTCGCCCCCGGCGGCATCGCCTTCGGATTCCATGTCAGCCATTGACTTCTACATTCCCATCCGATCGAGAGTTTTTCCGCTTGCAATTGGACCAACTTGCAAGGAGCGGTCCAGCTAGTCTTATGAAAATCCGTGCAACGCGTGACATTTCTCCGGCAAATCGCGCAAGAAATCTCGAAATTGCTGGCATTGAACTGGAATACTGCGCGGGTTTTCCCCTTGCTGCTTGTTTTTCCTGGAATTTTAGAGAAAAGCGGGCGCAAAATGCGGATTACTAGTGTGGCGGGCACGCGACGCCCGTGCAACAGCAGTACCCAAAGTCTTATCAGCCTTATCTTGCAGTCAGCGGTTCAAAGCGTGGCCATGCTATGCCTCCTAAATTGAAAACCAACCGATGAACTATTCAAGGATACCCCATTTGGTATGTCGCCTTTGTGTGGTGGCACTCTTGGGCGTGTTGGTTTGTTGCGGATGCGAGAACGGCCAAATCGATCGATACGGAGTCTCTGGTTCTGTTTCCTACCGTGGCGAACCGGTGCCATCGGGGCAAATCAGGTTCATGCCAGATCGGTCAAGAGGCAACCAGGGGCCCCAAGGGTTCGCGGAAATCGTAGATGGACAGTACGAGATTGATTCCGAGCAGGGGACGATCGCCGGCCCAGTGCTGGTCGTCATTTCTGGTGCCGATGGGAAAGATCGCGATGATGAGCGTAGCCGACCTTACGGCAATTGGCTCTTCAAGAATCACAAGATCGCCGTTGATATCGAACCCGGCGGAAAGGAGATGGATTTCGATGTTCCTTGATATGGATGCCGCAGGGAGCTGACCCGGTCGCGTGCGACCTCTTCGAGGTCGAGTATCTTGCGGAACCGTTGTTCCACATGCTGATTCAGTTCTCCGTGTACGGGGCCAACGGGAACAAGTCACTGACGGGCAGCGTGACTGCTTCTCGCGGCCCCTGCACGGATTTACACTTGTTGAGTTGCTGGTCGTCATTGCGATCATCGGCATCCTTGTCGCTTTGCTCTTGCCAGCCGTGCAGGCTGCTCGTGAGGCGGCCCGCCGTGCTCAATGCACCAATCAAGTGAAGCAGCTCGTTCTGGCGATGCACACGTATCACGACTCTAACAAGCACTTTCCCCGCGCCTTTACTGGAGAATGGCGGACCAGACTCAACTGCCCCTGCAGACAGCCTGAACTTGTTCCGGGACACCAGGGGAGGGCACGATTTCGCCTGGGGCGCCCGGCTGCTGCCTTACATAGAACAGGACGCACTAGCCGAAGTCCTGCAAGTGGACGCCAATGCGAACGGCTCAAAAGGCGATCGTGACCGCCAGCTTGTCAGACTGCGGAACCCCAGCGAGCGTCCCGATCGACCGCTCTCGACCGTGCTTGAAGGTTTTCAGTGTCCGAGCGATTCCATGGACGTAATTCGTGGTACGAAGTAGCGGCGAGCCATATGGCGGCCAATTCAACTATGCCGGATTCCCATCTGAGCGACGAGCCGATCGCACCAGCTAGCTACGTCGGCGTGGCGGGCTATTTCTGGCAAGGTTCGCGGATGCCAAACGACGGCGTTATCTTCGGTAACAGCGACATCCGCATCGCGGAGATTACCGATGGAACGAGCAACACGTTTGCCATTGGCGAACGCCGCTTCCTGAAATATTGCCGCGGCGCCTGGTGGGTCACGTCGTCGAACGTCCAGTCAACAAACGTCGGCGGTGCCGCTCGGGTCGTTGGCTACCTCAGCGTACCGTTCAATCAATGCAACGCCGTTGAAGCGTCGCGCGGATTCGGAAGCGCTCATCCGGGGGGGCGATGTTTGGATTCTGCGATGGCTCGGTCCAATTTATCCAGGATGATATCGATTACGGCCTCGACCCGAACATCCAATATGATTCGCCAACGGCTTATCCCGGCAGCAAAGATGGCGCATATGACACGAGCCTGCTCGGCGTTTTCCAGTTGCTTGGCATCCGCAACGATGGAGCCGTCATTGGAGACTCAAGCTGAGTTTCTAGCGTTGTGGCTACAGAGCCACTCACCTCAGTCCGACCGTGCACTCACTATTTCATCAGAAAGGAAGTAAGATCCCATGTTGCACATCTACCTGCAAGACACTCGTGTTCGTCGTTGCGTTCGTCTCACGATCGCTACCCCGCGACCGCCCAGATCACAATCAGCTTTGAGTCGACGGTGACTAGCAGTACTGAACCAGTGCTAGATTCGGGGATACTGCGGCTGTACCACCAGTTTCACAAGTTCCGATCGTGATCACGGTCGACACCGATGGTTCGGGTAACGTCGATCCAGGCGGCACTACGATCACTTCAGCTCAATCCAGCGATCAGCGACAATTGGTCAGTCACCGGGAGTTCCGCCCTCGGGATCGACCAGCTGATCTCTTTCTCGGCTCTTAAAAGGGATGGTGGGCTTGTCTACCAGCGAGTCTTTCAGGGAATTGGCACCAACGGCGGAAACTCGGGGAGAATGGATCGCGTCACTGAGGATGGCGTCGATGAGTTCCTGGATTTTAGCCTTGATTTATCCAGTGTTCCGAGTGGCTTGCAGTTTCAGTTGCTGGAGAGTTGGATTTGCCAATACCAACTCTCTGTCGAATCCCGAATCGACTCCCGAAATGCCATTGCCGTCATTCGATCCGGATCTCGTCATCACCGATTTTGGGGGGGCGACGACAACTTTTGAAGACATTCGCAATGGGGGCGGGATGGGGGCCGTTAGCGCGGGCGTTTTTGCTGTCGACGCCAGGCGACGTGGTGTTGAACGGCGGTTCGACTGGCTTGTTCAGTTTCTCCCAAAGCCAAGAAGTGCTCGCTTTTGAACCCCCGGTCCGCATAGGGGCCGTCGGCTATTCCCTGGCATCATTTACGTTTGATTTCGTAGTCGCCGCGGCGAATCCTGATGGGGATTACAACAACGACGGCACGGTAAATCTCGCCGACTACACCGTGTGGCGTGACAACTTGGGTTCGGCCGATCCGTTGCCGAACGATCCCAACGCGGGTCCCGTGGGAACGGACGCCTACAACACATGGAAGGGCAATTTTGGGCCGGGGGCCGGCGCCGTGGCGGCGAGCCAAGTCCCAGAGCCCTCGTCCGTGGCGATTCTGCTGGGCTTGGTAGCCGCGACCGCGATGGCTACCCGCTATCGAACATCATAAGTCGTTCGCAATTGTATGCACGCGACGGCAGTTGTTCACTAGGTTTTTCTTTTCGCGTTTGGCTTTTTTCTTGGAGGTAGTTTCTAATGCTATTGTTTTACAACTGGAAGACACATCAAATGGTGAGGGCTGCATGTGCGGTCTTGGTACTAGGCGGATTCGCCGCGTCCGCACAGGCGGGCATCATCGTCAGTTTCGCCGGCACCTTTACTGGAGATGCGACGCTTGCCCAAGCCGTTGATCCAGATCCCTATACCCCCCTCGTAGTTACAGTCGACATCGGGCTGGACGGCACGCCGTCGCTCGGTTCGATTAGTACTGCGACTGCGGCGGGCGACGCCTACGCGGCGGGCTTCTCGGTCTCTGGAACCGCAACTGGCGGTTTCGGATCGACGGTCACATTGAGTCTCAGGGGCGAAGCCGACACTTCTAGCACCGATGCAACCCCTGCTTCCAGGGCGATCCTCGGAAGAAACCCCGGCGGCATCGGCATGAGGAATGGGAATAGTGGAAGAATCGACAACGGTACTAGCACAGTCAACGAACGAATCAACGTCGAGTTCGACGCGACTGACGCGCTACTAGTTGGCCAACAGGTCAGACTGCAGACCATCGGTATTGCCGGTTCCAACAATATTGGCCCGTTTGTTCCCGACCTGGGTGTTACGGACTTCGACAACACCTTCCACCTGACCGAAGACGTTACTACGGCGGGTACGAGTAACCCCACGCCGTCGTTTTACCCGATAGTAAACGGCGATCTGCTGGCTGGTGGTTCGACCGGCACCATTGCCATCAGTCAGCCGGATGCCGTGATGGTGACGGAGACCGTATCTGGTGGGAACTCTGGTTTTCGCCTAAACGCGATCGGTTTTGACATTGTCAGCATTCCCGAGCCCAGCAGCCTGCTGCTGCTCACCATTCCTACGATGTTAATTGCAACAAGGTTGCGGAGACGGGGGGCCTAATCCTTTCCGAGTTGTTCGTAGTACGACATCTGGGCCGTGTGATAGGAAGTCACGCGGCCCAGATCAGTTTTGGCTCGGAGCCTAATTCGGTTCGTTGCCGCACAATTGCTTTTCAAACCTACCACGGCCATCGCCGCGTTCAGTAGATGAGTTATCGCATGGTTAATCTATTTTCTCCTGTCACACGTCGTGAAGCCATTAGGCTATCGGCGACTTGGTCTTGGTGGACTTACCTTCCACTGTTCGCCGCTAACCGGTTTGGCTCAACCAGCCGCCAATGACACTCTTGGCGTCGCCGTCATTGGAGCAAGAACGCGTGGCAAGGTCCATGCGAAGGCGTTTCTGGCTGACCCGCGAGTCGAGATCCTCTACGTAGTCGACGTCGATGAAAAGGTTGGGCAGAGCTTGACCGATGACGTCGCTCAGGCACAGGGCCGCAAGCCGAGATTCGTGCGCGACATGCGGGATGCGTTTGATGATAAGTCCGTGGATATTGTCAGTGTCGCGACTCCCAATCACTGGCACGGACTGAGTGGCGTGTGGGCGTTACAAGCTGGCAAAGACCTCTACATGGAGAAGCCTCTTTGTCATCAGATTGCCGAGGGCGCGGCCTTAGTAGAAGCAACGAGCAAATACAATCGCATTTGCCAGGTTGGCACGCAACGTCGATCGCATAAAGCAGCAATAGATGCCGTGCAATTCATGCGGGACGGCGGTATCGGAAAAGTCAACTTCGCCCGCGGCATCTGCTATAAACGGCGAAAGTCCATCGGACCGCTGGGCGATTATTCCATTCCCAAGGAAGTCGACTTCGATCTCTGGAGTGGTCCAGTTCCCTACACCAGCCCGCAACTGACTCGTGAACAATTCCATTACGATTGGCATTGGCAACGCGCCTACGGCAACGGCGACCTGGGAAACCAAGGGCCGCATCACACAGACATGTGCCGCTGGGGGCTGGGTATCGATACGCACCCCCACCGCGTCTTCACCTACGGTGGGCGACTCGGCTATCAAGCGGAACGCGACGATCCCAATTACGTTGACGCCGGAGACACAGCGAACACCGAGGTTTCGATTTACGACTACGGCGACAAGTGCATAGTATTTGAGACGCGGGGTTTGTCGGTTGACAATTCAGACGACGAGGTGCTGAATCGCCTGTTCCGCAGCACCCAGGGCAACAAGATGGGCGAGGTGTTCTACGGCACTTCGGGCTACGTGGTCGAACTGACCGAAGAGCATTTTGTCGCCTACGACAAAGACTTCAATGTCATCAGGGAATTTGTTGGCGGTGGCAATCACTTTAGTAACTTTGTTGATGCGGTCGTGAGTCACGAATCTAAGAAGCTCAATGCGGATGTTCGCGAAGGACACCTTTCCGCGGCGATGAGCCACCTAGGAAACATTGCCTATTTTGTCGGAGAGCAAGAGAAGGTGTCGATAAGCCAGTTGCGGGCCACACTCGAAGGCGTTGATAGCCTCGATAACAACCTTGCTACGCTGGATCGAACCATTATGCATCTAAGCGACAATGGCGTCGATCTGACGAACGCTGTGATTTCAAAGAGTCCTGTACTCAAATTTGACCCCGAACAAGAAGCGTTCCTGAACTCGCGTGAGGCAAATGAAATGCTGACACGCAACTACCGAGACGGGTTCGTTTGTCCGACGGCTGATCGCGTCTGAGAGAGCTTGCTTGCTGCAAAGTTGCCTTGGGTATTCTTTGTGCCCCTAACGCAATTGCTTGCCTAACTTCAAGGTTCTTCAAAGACTGACCCGGTGCGCAGCTCAATGCAAAGTGCCGCCGGAAGCAATCGTCATCCAGCTTGACGTAGCGCGGATGCAACCACCAAAACTCACTTCCCAAAATCGCCAGCAGAGGCTTTAACAATGTACGCAGACAAGAGACTCTCGACGATTCTGTATGCCTCACTGATGGCCGTGGCGACGCTGTTGTCGTTAACTTCTGTGTGTGTCGCGAGTGAGCCAGAGTCGGCGGCCATACTTCTTGAAAAGGGTAATCTGAGGATCGTCATCTCGGATCAGGAGCCCAATTCTGTATCTATCGCGCTAAAAGCTTTCATAAGGGACTTTGTCAGTGTTCTTGGCGCCGAACCCTCGGTAGCGACAGCAATGGATGCCGACAGGTCGCGGCCAGAAATCGTGATTATTAACCGTGCATCGAAAGGGCTGTCAGTGCCGCATGATAAGGCCAGAGAACTCGATGGGTTTGAGTCTCACCGCATCTATGCGGACGCGGACACCAATCGAATCTATATCGAGGGCTATGATCACCGTGGCACAATTTACGGGATGTTCTCCTTCTCGGAAGCTTTCTTAGGCGTGCCGCCGTTGCACCACTGGGTCTCATGGGTTCCGGTTACTAAAGACCTGGTCAGTGTGCCGTCAGATACGGATATCTTCTTTGCATCCCCTCAGGTGCGGTATCGGAGCCTGTTGCCTGGGGATCAAGATTTCTTCGATCCGTGGAAGAAAGCATCTGAAGAACATCAGGACATCTGGCTCGAGACGACACTCCGCCTGAAGCTAAATACAGTAGAAGCGTATAATACAATCCAACCTCCTTTCGAAATGACAAAGTACGCCCGCTTAATTAATAAGTACGGCTTGGTGCTGACGTCTCATCACATCTGCGCGCTCAACACTTCATTCTCCACTTGGCGAGCCTATTGGAAGAAAGTCCGTAACATGGATCCGCCAGAGTATACGCTCTCCAACAAGCAGGCGATTCTAGAATTTTTTCGACACAATGCTGAAACCGTAGCGGCAAGCGGCATCGAGAACCTATGGACGATCGCCTTTCGAGGTGAGGTAGACCAACCCTTCTGGAGCATATTTACCGATGCGCCTGAGGAGGATAAAGCGAGAGCTGCCATCATCAACGAAATGTTGCAAATCCAATATGACCTTATTAGGGAGGCGACCGGCGAAGACGAGCCGTATGCGCGGATTACGGCCTATGACGAGATGGCTGACCTGCTAGCTGCAGGATTGATCCAGCCACCAGCGAGCCAGAACATGATCTGGACCTTTGTCGCAGCCCGACGTGATCACTACCCTTATGACGATATCGTGCAATTTGATCCAGCCAAACCGGTTAAACTTGGTTACTATATGAACTTCGGTTTCGCTTCCACGGGTGCTCATGTCGCTCCGGCAGAAGGCCCCTGGAAAATGGAGTTCAACTACCGGTACGTCAACGGTAAATCGCCTCTCTATTTTTCAGTGGTGAATGTGGGCAATATGCGTGAATTTCTGTTTGAGCTCTCTGCAAATGCAGACATGTTGTGGGACTACGATAGTTACAACTCCGACGAATTTGTTCTAGAGTACTGCGAGTTGTATTTCGGCAAAAAGCACGCGACGGCGATCGCACAACTCTACAAGGACTACTACGACGCCTTCTGGGAGCCCAAGGCAACGGAGTTCGACGACATGGAGCGGCAATTTCTGTTTCAGGACTTGAGGTACGCAAGGGTCTTCGATCAAGTCTATCCGCAGTTCTTTACGACTGAGGCACCCAATTTGAACCCGTTGCATGATATCGGCTATGAACGAACGCCCGGACGTAGCTTTCGTATTGATTTGCAACATAACGACGCCGAAAACGAGGTCGATGCGATCCTCAATGGCATGCAGCAGACCATCCCACGGTTTGAATCAGTCGCTAATCGTTGTTCTGGGATCATGCTTCAACTCGACGACGACCAACAGGTTTTCTTCAACGACAATTTGCGCGTGTTCAGCTACTACATGACACACCTTAGCAAGTCGCTCTACCACTACCTGTACGCTTACAAGCATCAAGCCAAGACGGATCTGCTCACTAGGCATCTAGATCTAGCCCACATTGAGGCAGTTCGCGCGCAGCAATATCTCAATGAAGCTCAGCACGGTGTCTTCTCAACATGGTATCAAAATGCCGATCCGCTCAAGCGAACTTTTCAGATTGACGCGTTGCAAGAGAATATCCTGAAATTGAAGCATCGAGCGTTGACTGCGAATTAATGCAAGCGTCTTGAAACTTGTCTTCAGGCGAATTCCTGGCTTCCGCTGAACCGAGACGGCATGCGATCTGGCAGGAGAGGCCTGAGGGACCGGCGAATTCACACCAAATCACTCGGTTCACTGTCACACGATGAATGATTCTTCTCCCCACGCCTGCGACTCTACTGTGGATAGCTCCGCACGCAGTAGGTTCTGGAAGGGACTGGGACTATTTCTTCCAGGAATCTTCTTGTTGGGTTTCAACATTGGTACTGGCAGCGTTACGACTATGGCCAAGGCAGGAGCGACTTATGGCATGTCGCTCCTCTGGACGATTGTGGCCTCCTGTCTAGCCACGTACTTGCTGATAACCGTCTATGGCCGGTACACACTGGTTACCGGCGAAACGGCTCTCCAAGCATTTCGAGCCCATATCCATCCTGCTGTAGGCATATTTTTTATCGTCGCCCTCACTGCGGGGGTTAGCGGTAGCGTGATGGGCGTCATGGGAATCGTGGCCGCCATCAGTTTCGAGTGGTCTAAGACGATCGTCGAGGGTGGAATCGCTCCTATCTACTTTGCGATGTTCTACACCGCGCTGGTTTACTACATTTTTTGGAACGGTCGAACCGAGTTCTTCGAACGCAGCCTTGCCGTCGTTGTCGCAATTATGGCAGCTTGCTTCGTTCTAACTTTCTTTATTATGATGCCGCCCTCAATTGAAATTCTCAAGGGACTGATTCCCAATCTTCCCCACAGTCCCGCGGACCAGGATAAGGGGCCGTTTCTAGTAATCGCATCAATGGTCGGCACTACCGTTTTCTCCGGGTTGTTCATAATACGGACAACTCTGGTCAAAGAAGCGGGATGGTCTATCGAGGACCTGGCAGCCCAGCGTAATGACGCGATCGTATCGGTCGCCATGATG
Organism: Lacipirellulaceae bacterium; assembly: GCA_963753855.1. Taxonomy (GTDB): domain Bacteria; phylum Planctomycetota; class Planctomycetia; order Pirellulales; family Lacipirellulaceae; genus Aeoliella. The sequence goes on from CAVWDV010000002.1 coordinate 930,003, forward strand.
TTCATCATCAGTGGGGCGGTCATGGCGGCTGCGGCGGGAACACTCTATGTCGAAGGAATTGGCCTAACTAATGCGTCTCAGATGATCGAGCTACTGCAGCCCCTCGTGGGGTCCTTCGCGACCTCTATCTTCGCTGTGGGAATTATCGCAGCAGGTGTGTCATCACAGTTTCCGAACATCTTGATGCTCCCCTGGCTACTGTGCGACTACGGCCATTCGAAACGGAACATGACGCTTCCTAAATATCGGATTATGGTGTTTCTGATATCTCTACTGGGATTGGTCGTACCGATCTTCGAGGCCCGCCCCGTTCTCGTGATGATCGTCTCGCAGGCGTTCCAATCTATAATCTTGCCGGTAACCGTTCTCTGCATTCTCTATCTGGGCAATCGTCGCGATTTGATGGGGGAATACAAGCACACGTCCGGTACCAATATTTTTCTCGGCGCCATCCTACTGTTCTCGGTTGTAACTACGGCTATGGGTATCAATGGCGTCTGGCAGTTGATCGCTTCCTAGGATAACGTCCTAGCTCTTCGTACATGATTCGCGACAATTGGCTAACTTGCATTACAGGGCCAGGGGCAATGTCGACCGACCTGTCTGGCAGGGCAGAGCCCTAAAACAAATGTGCGCACCTTGACGTACACTACCGAAGAATCAAGCCAAGTCGATCGCAGCCCGATTCAAACGCTCAACCGCTATCGCATAGGCACCGTAACTAACTGCTCGATCTGCGCCAAACGTAGAAACCCCGATTGGGACTCGCCTCTCAGGCACCGGAACACGTGCCACACCGGGAAGTATCTCGCGGAAGTTGCGCTCCGTGGAACCTTCGCTGAAAAACGCGTTGCAGGATGAATGCTCCGTCAAATCATACACGTACTGCAAGAGCCGCGATGGTCCATGCCGACGCCGCGAAAATGGCCCGTTGACAACTTCGAGCACGGTCGGCATGAACAACCGGTGCGCTGCGGCGATACCGCCACCAATTACTACAACGCCGTCGACCAGGGTAATCAATGTAGCAATTGCTTCCCCCAGGTTGCGGCCAAACTGCTCGAACGCTACAACGGCTGCCTTCTGATCGCCAGCGAGTTCATGCGTGGCAATGCCGGCAATATCCTGCGGAGTCATTTGCTTTGGATGTCGGTCGTCGGTCAATTCGGCATAAGCGTTAACAATCGCCCGGATACTTATTCCTTCTTCGGCGTTCAGCTCGGTATCGCCTCCGTGACGGAGCAGCCACACCTCAGCCGCCAGTGAATTGTCGCCCCGGAGCAACCGCCCATCTACGACGATACCTCCGCCAAATCCGGTGCCCAGTGTCAACCCAATCAGGTTTCGGTAACAGCGACTGCTGCCGCACTGAGCCAATCGCTGATTGATTTTTGGCAAGAGTCCTCCGACGGCTTCTCCGTAGGCAAACAGGTCACCGTCGTTGTTGATGTACACTGGCACATTGAACCGATTTTGTAGTATATCGGCGAGTGGCACACCGCCGGCATAGGCGGGCAAATTCCCGACATTGTCGATTACCCCATTGCGATAATCGGCGGGGCCAGGAAAGGCAAAGCTAATAGCTGACAGCGGTCTATTGGCGGCTGCCGCGACATGTTCAAACCCTTTGAACAAATTGGCGAGGCTCCGCTCGAGGTCGTGGGCTTCCGCGGGAAGCGTATAGGGACCAGCAACGAGCTTGCTCGCCTGCACGGCCGCAAAAGTAAAGTTGGTGCCACCGGCATCAAGGGTGAGTACGGTGGGAGCAAGTTGGGTCGAGGTCATCCGCTGGGCACCTCGGCGCGATGGATTCGCTGATGACTCCACCAACCGTAGTGTGCGATGTAGGCATAGCTTACAATGGGAACCAAGAACGCCGCTTGTACCCCGGTAATATCCGCCACGTATCCCATCGCTGGCGGGAATAGCGCGCCACCGACAATCATCATCACGAGAAGCGAAGAGCCTTGCGATGTGTGCTTGCCGAGACCGTCAATCGCCAACGTAAAGATGTTCGACCACATGATTGAGTTAAAGAGACCTGCCCCCAAAGCTGCCCACATGGCGAGAGGCCCTTTCGAGATACCTGCAACTACAAGCAGCGCTACGAGCATTGCAGAAAACAACGAGAGTACCGCTGCGGGCTTTCCCCGCGCCAGGGCGAAGCAGACCAGACACAACGCGATCAGCAGCATGAATGGCCAAAGCTCATACATAGGCAAGAAGGAAAGCTGAAGTTGTCCCCTTTCGAATCTGGTTGCAGTAACCAAGTAGATTACCGCGAACAGCACGGTGGCGGTCACTGCTATTTGAAATGGCTTTCGTCCAGGATGGGAAGTCGTAGCCATTGCAATCGCGCCGCACAGACGACCGATCATCGCACCACCCCAGTAGAAGGCGAGGTAGATACTGGCGAGCGACTCCTCCCATCCCATGATTTGGCCTTCAGCAATGAAACTTACCAGGTAGCTTCCGATCGCCACTTCAGCACCGACATAGAGAAAGATAGCGACCATTCCACGCTTTAGTTGCGAAAAGGCGAGAGCACCGCTACCCGCCTGCGTGTGGCCATCCCCGATCGACGGCAAACTAGAGAAACCGACGACGATCGCTAGCGCTACGAACAGGCTACCATAGATCAAGTAGGGTAATTTGATCGCGTCAAGCGTCACCTCTCCGCCGGTGGCGAAGACTTTGTACAGCAGCAGTCCGCCGGCGATCGGTGCAAGCGTAGTTCCTAGCGAGTTGAAACCCTGAGCCAGGTTCAGGCGTGCCGATGCATTCTCCGGCTTTCCAAGTATCGCGGCGTAAGGATTTGCGGCGATCTGCAGGAGCGTTACCCCCGTCGCGAGCAGAAATAGCGCCCCTAAGAAGAAACCGTACGACTGGGCCCCTGCCGCCGGGGAAAAAAGCGCGCAGCCGGAGGCGCATATCAGCAAGGCGAATACGATCGTTTTCTTGTAGCCAATGCGATTGATGGGGTCACCGCTGCCGACCGACAAGAGAAAGTACGCCAGCGATACAACAAAGAACGCGCCGAAAAACGCAAACTGCACCAGACCAGCCTGAAAGTACGACAGTGCGAAGCTCTGCTTGAGGAAAGGAATCAACACGTCGTTCATGACAGTGATGAATCCCCAGCAGAAAAAAAGTAGAGTAACGGTAGCGAATGGTCCGGTTGGAGAGGCAGCATTTGGCGGGGCGTTCCGCATTAGGTCGCCGTCCGTCAATTCGCTAATAGTTCCTGCGTCCATTAATAACTCGTCAAGCGATCAGGTTTAGGTGGGTTGCGGTACGAATCCAAAATCATCGCCAGGGTGCGAAACTCATTATCCCGGCAATCTTTGGTGACGGAGGAAGTGGGTGACTTGGAATTGCCTCGAAATCAATCAGTCTTCGGGACTTGGTTAGGGATCGGCTTTGTTGTCAAGCGCCTCTGCTGCGAGACGCTCAAGTTCCGCGTGCAACCGCGCCTGCACTTCGGCGTACGCAGGTTCGTCGTACACGTTTCGCATCTCGGTTGGATCCTTTTTCAAATCGTACAACTCCCACTCGTCGGTCTGGTAGAAGCGTATGAGCTTGTGGGTGTGGGTGCGTACGCACTGGTGCCGGGCCACATTGTGGATATCAGGGTGGGCGTGATAGTGGTAGTAGATTGATTGCCGCCACCCGTCGGGCGTCTGTCCCCCGAGCAAAGGCACCAGCGACTCTCCCTGGATCTCATTCGGAATCTCTAAACCAGCGGCTTCGAGAAAAGTCGGTGCGTAATCGAGGTTTTGCACCATAGCATCCACGACCAGGCCGTCGGGCGTTACGTCCGGCCAACAAACGATGAGTGGCATCTCCAGGGACGGCTCGTAGGCCCACCGTTTGTCGTACCAGCCGTGCTCGCCGAGGTAGAATCCCTGGTCGGAGGAGTAGACGACGATCGTGTTGTCGGCTAGGCCTGAGGCGTCGAGGTAGTCGAGCAGTCGACCAACGCTACGATCGACGCCCCGGACGCATCGCAGGTAGTTCTTGACATACCTTTGATACTTGAGGCGGACACGCTCTTTGCCTGCAGGGTTTGCCGAGGCGAACTCACGATTGGTCGCAGCGAACGACTCATTCCAGGCGTTGATTTGCGACGCCGACATACGGCTCAGGTTGTGTATGCCCGACTTGTCTACGGCCTGCGAGTTGTCCTCGGCTAGCGTTGCCTCTGCGTCGAAGAACAGGTCCAACCGCGGATGCATATGGTCGCGGACGCTCATTTCGGCCGCTGCGGCAGGGTTCGCATTGTCGCTGCAGTCGTCAAACAGTGAATCAGGTTCCGGAATCGTCACGTCTTGGTAGGCGGTCAGGTCCTCTGGAGCTGGCATCCAATTGCGATGTGGCGCCTTGTGCTGGCACATCAAGAGGAACGGCTGATCGTTATTTCGGGTCTTGAGCCAGTCGATCGCCATGTCGGTGATGATATTCGAGCAATGCCCATCCACGGTGATTGTACCGTCCGGCGTGCGGAATCGTGGATTATAGTACTCGCCTTGTCCTGGCAGCACAGACCACGAGTCAAACCCGACCGGGTCGCAGCCGAGGTGCCACTTGCCGATAATCGCAGTGCGATACCCAGCAGCCTGTAGCGCTACAGGAAACGTGGGCTGATTCGGATTAAACCGCTGGCTGTTGGCGTAGAAACCGTTGATGTGGCTGTGCTTGCCGGTTAGGAGCACTGCACGGCTGGGCCCGCAGATCGAGTTGGTACAAAAACTGCGCCGAAATAGAACACCATTCGCTGCGAGACGATCGATGTTGGGCGTCGGGTCGAGCCCAGCCAGCCGACCGCCGTAGGCACCGATCGCGTCCGTGGCGTGGTCATCGGAGAAGATGAACAAGATGTTGGGACGCGACAGTCGATCATCAGCGGTGACCGTACTGCTTAGCAAAGCGATGACTAAGAAAAGGATACCGCGCCTATATCTCGAATGGGATTGAGGTGACGCCATTGGATGGTCGATTCGCATGCTTATGTTCCAAGTCTTCTGAACAAAGTATTAATGGGAATAAATCCGCGACTCAGGACGGTCGGCCGGTGCCGCACCGAAGCTACGATTGGGCTCAGGGCCCATGTAGAATACCAGTTCGCCACCGCAGATGATGTCGCTGTGACGGATGTAGCTTTTTGAGTAGGGCTTGCCATTAAGTTGTACCGACTGAATGTACGCGTTTGCCGGCGAGTTATTTTCAGCGATGATTTTGAACGCCTTGCCACCCGGCACCGAGAGAGTGGCTTCGCGGTGCAACGGGCTCCCAAATACGTAGATGCCGGCCGCTGGATTGACGGGATAGAACCCTAAGGACGATAAACCGTACCATGCGGACATTTGTCCACAGTCCTCGTTCCCCGATAGGCCATCTGGTTGGTCGGTGTACAGAGTTGTGAGGATCTGCCTGACTAACGCCGCAGTCTTCCACTGTTGGCCTGCGTAGGCGAAAAGGTAAACCGTGTGATGGCTGGGTTCGTTACCGTGGGCGTACTGGCCAATCAAGCCGGAGATATCAGCGGAGGCATTCTCGGTCTTGACCGCTTCGAGCGTAAAAAGTTGGTCGAGCTTTGTCGCAAAGGATTCGTCACCACCGAGCAGGTCGATCAGTCCCTCCGGATCTTGGGGGACAAGCCAGAGATACTGCCAGCCGTTTCCCTCGCAGTAATCATCCCGACGATGCGACGAGGCGAACGGATCGAACGGTTCGCGCCACGACCCATCGGCCAGCTTGCCGCGCATGAACTGAGTGGCCGGATCGAAATAATTCGCGTAAAAGCTGGTCCGGCGTTTGAAGTACTCGTGATCCTCTTGCTTGCCAAGTGCGCTCGCCATCTGGGCGATGCACCAATCGTCGATCGCATATTCCATCGCCAAGGCAACCGACTCGTGCATTTCGTTACTTGGGATATAGCCGATTTCTTTAATGAACTTCATTCCCCGGTCGTCACGCATTGCAGACGCTTTCATAGCCTTGAACGCGCGCCCTGGATCTGTCTTGATTAGCCCCTTGAAGTAGGCGTCGACTATAACAGGAACAGCATGGTAGCCCACCATGGTATCCGTTTCGTTGCCCAGCAGGTGCCACACGGGCAGTTTGCCCTGTTGATCGTAGATCCTAAGCATCGACTCGACGAAATCGCTAACTCGGTCTGGGTACGTCAGTGTGAATAGCGGATGTGCTGCCCGATAAGTGTCCCATAGTGAGAAGATCGAATAGTTGTCGAAAACTTTCGCCTCGCGAACCACGTTGTCCGTACCACGATACTCGCCATTCGCATCATTGAATAGCACAGGTGCAAACATCGTGTGATACAGTGCCGTGTAGAATACTCGCTTGGTTACTTCTTGGTCCGTTTGGAACTCGATCACTCCTAACGCATCATCCCACTTATCTTGTGCCGCCGCAGCAATCGAATCAAAGTCCCACGCAGGCACCTCGGCCTCGATATTGGCTTCCGCATTCTCTTCACTGACTGGGGAAATACCAACTTTCAGCAGCACTTCGTCGGGCGGTGCGGCGAACGAAATGACTCCACGAATCGAAGGTCCCGTTGCCTGCTGTGAATCGAACTGTTGCTTTCCGTCGAAGATCAGGAAGTCGTCGAAAGCGTGCGACGACTTCAGTGCGAAGTAAACCCTTTGATCCTTCGCCCAGCCAGTCGACTTCCGATATCCTACCACCGTGTGATCATCGACTTGCTTGATGTGGGCCTCAACCGCACGGCCACCACCATTTTCATAGACTAGATCAATGACAACGTGAGCGTTGTCCGTCTCGGGGAATCGATAACGGTGGACACCGACTCGCTCTGTCGTCGTCAATTCGGCCTTGATATCGTAGTCGAGCAATTCGACGCTGTAGTAGCCTGGCTTTACCGACTCACGATCGTGTGAGTATCGCGACGCATATCCAGTGTCGGGTTGCTCTCGCGTACCAGGTGATATCTTAAGGTCTCCTGTGTAAGGCGCGATCAGCACATCGCCCAGGTCAGGGATTCCAGTTCCGCTGAGATGTAGATGCGAAAAACCAACGACTACATTGTCGGAATAGTGGTAGCCGGAGCACCAATCCCATCCCTGGAAGAAATTGTTTGGCCCAAGTTGTACTGCACCGAACGGTACGTTGGCGCCAACAAAAACATGCCCATGACCTCCTGAGCCAATATACGGATCCACAAACCGTGTTGGATCGGATGCGTGGTTCGTTGATGACACCGCTACAAGACACACGACCAATGAAAAAGTCGAGAGGTGCTTCATGGATTGCTACTCAAAAGGTTGGGTGGATTATTTGATCGCATTCGTTGCCACCATAGCCACAAAAGTGAGGTAAGGCGACCGATTTTTACGAAAGAACTTCCGTCACTGGCTGGCTGCCCGTTCGGGTACTTCTTTGCTTAGTGGGAGTTCACGGCGCAACATACGGCCAGCCTGTCCGGTCAGCCAAAGATAATGATCGCTGGAAAGGCCCTCGTATGTGAGGCATGGGAAATCGACCGGCGGACTGTTTGTGCACTTAAAGATGGCGGTTCCTTCATCGATCTCGTCAAACATCGCGACATAAAGCATTTCCGCACCCGCTTCGATAGCACCGTGAAACAAGCCCCAATACAAGCTCCCTTTCAATCGGGGATTCTGGTCAAGGGGGTGCCGTCCGTCGAATTTTCGCTGGCTCAGATTGTACCAGCTAAAACCAGGGTAAACGACCGGCACGTAGTCAACACCTCGATCGTGGCACCACGTTAGGTCTGCCTTCACGTGTTGGTAGTAGCGTCGCATTTCCTGATCGGATGACGAAGTAAAACGTTGCACCATCCAAGGCATCACGACGTCGGCGTGCTCGATGAGGTAATGCACATAAGGATCAGAATTGCAATCGCGTTCTAACGTGCGAAAATATGTCGGAACGCCTAGCATGATGGAGCATCCACCATACTCCGGATCGTTTTTGAGGAAGTCAATAAGCCCGTCGACACCGATCTTGCGAATGTTGTACGGTCGATCGGGAAATCCTAATCCCCAGATTGCAACGAGTGGTTTCTGCTTGTGGTATAGATAAGGTTGGCGTTCACCCCGCGAAGTAATTTGCAACTCATCGACAAGCTCTTTCCAGTCTTCGATGATCGAGGAGCAGTCTTCTTCGCCAGGGGCAAGCCCCGAGAGATCGTACATTACGGCTAGGGCACGCCCATGCTGCTGCGCCGCTTCGATCGCATGGCTGAGTATCACTCGGCCTGCAGCGCGTGTTTTCGGTGATCGCGTGACACCGTAGAAACGTTGCATGAACGCGCCATCGATGCCGTACTCTCTCATCCATCGAAAGTGCAAGTCAATCGTGCTCTTATCCCAACTGCTGAACACTCGCGACTGCTCGCCGTTTTTCAGCTTGAATGGCGCCGCATACGTCTTGGCGTATTCGGAGGTGTCGGGCCAGAGATCGACAGTAACGTGCCCAGGGCCAAATTTCTTGCCGTGGCCGTAGTGCTTCCACCCTTGACCCGAGCCGTCACCTTCTGCACGGAACCAGCCCTGGTACCCGCACATCACTAAGCCTCGATAATCGGGATAGCTAGAAGTTGACGAATGCCTAGAGACGGCATGGCATCTGGAAGTTGCACTTACGACAAGCAAGAACAATAGGTGCAAGCACAGGCATGTGAACGGCGTACTACTCTTGCTCTTACGAATTGGACTTAGCACTGCGTTATGGATCGGCAGCCGACATCTAGTATTTTGCGAACCTGAAGACCACCCAGTTCCAGAAAACGATGGATTCGTCGGCGCAGGTTCTTAGTAGGCGTCAGCCGGGATGATCTCGCCTCCCGCTCGGGTGATTAATGCAACAAAGAACGTAGGATCGATGTCTTCCTGTAAAAACTGTACGCTGCCATCTACCATCGCGATTTGCATTCCCCCCGGGTGAAAACCGTATGGCTCGTTATTGTTGGTACAATTGATGACGCAGGGCCCGGTACACTTAAGTCCATCTGCCGCGAAGCCGTGAATCGGCGTGTGGTTATCCCAATCGGCCCAGCCGCCTCCAGCAACTCGGCCTTGGCTCACGTTGAGATTTCCGCAGCCGTTGTTGTTTGTGTCTGGGCCCTTTCCCTGAGATATCCAATGTTCGGGTCTTCCTGCCACCTCCATCAGCAGTAGCGTATGGCTCGTTCCATCCGTGATTTGTCGAAGCTCGATACTCTTGTTCGAGGACATCGCCCCCGCACGTGCGTTGATGTTAACGATGTTGAGGTCAACGTAGCCCGCCGCCACAAACGTTCCATCAACGCCACTGGGTACAGCGTAGTCAGTCATCGCCGCGGTGATGCCATTGGGAGTGTTTCTGCCAGGCGGCAGAATCTGGTCCCTACGTTCGGGGCGTAAGCCAGTCGACGGACAGAGCAGCACAGGTACAACCGTGTTCACCGCAGGCTGATTGTCCGGATGGGTCCAGTCTTTAGTAAAATCCATCAGTTGGAACGCAGCGTTTTGCTCGGCATAAGGCAGCACTTGCGCTACCCAGTTGTGCAATGCAGGAGTTTCGACCCTTGCTGACGGCAGGGTCCCCCGGGTTGATTCATAATTTAAGACGCCAAGAGCGATCTGCTTCAGATTGTTCTTGCATGACGATCGCCGCGCGGCCTCGCGAGCGGCTTGAATCGCCGGCAGAAGCAGTGCTACCAGGATTCCAATGATTGCGATCACCACCAAGAGTTCTACGAGGGTGAACCCTCTGGTGGATTGCTCGCGAGCTGAGCGATCACCGGGTGCAAAAAAAGTGCTTCGACATATCAACACTAAAAAGTCTCCATTCTAATAGTAATACCGTTTCTTGCCGTAGTGGCTTGACACGATTTGTCAGTGTCTTCCATCACTGCCACCCAGATCGGAATGGTTGCTTCGCTCGGAGGTTCTCGATCGAATCTATCTTTGGTTCCTTTATCTCTGACAACGGGGTCGACGGCAACTGCGAGCAATCTGGGTCGTTGTCGGCGGCAACTTCCCGATTCATTGCTTGCAAAACGATTACCAAACAGCAAAGAGTAAATTCGTTCGACCTGTGGACCTACGACCTCCCTTCAGAGATGAAATCACATAGCAAAAGCCATCTATGTGGAAATGTATAATTCGACTGAACGGCGCACCCCGGCTCCTCCATATGTTGGAAGTATCGCGCAAAATCTAGAAGTCCCGGTGCAAAAACAAACTCCGCCGCGCTGTAGGTTTGTTGAACCAACCTCCGCTGTGAGTGATACCTTCCGCTTCAGTGAACACATAAGAATAGCGCGTCGCAACGCAGAGGCGAAACTCTCTAGGCCCAGCCTCACCTGGGTGCACGCTTGTTAATGCCGCCATCAGCACGGGCTCCCATCCTGCGATAGGTTTCGGGATCGATGTCAAACGAAACCCCTTGCACCGATCCGTCGCACATGGAAAACAGGCACACTCCTGGGTGAGAACTGCCGAACAGCTCCTCCAGGCGAGCGTTCGTTCCAAGTCTTGCCTGTACATTGCTCAGCGTGTCACCCGTTGAAAGTGGCAGGTGAGTTGCCGGACGCGGCACTCCTGACGCCGAGTAGCCGATGTAGTAGGTCGATCGGACGGTATCGTCCTGGAAACCACTGTACATACCCCAATCGTCAGCCCTCCACGTAATGGCTCCGTCAATCGCATCCTGGGGAATCCAGCGTTCGCCAAACGCAATCGTATTGGTCAAGCCATCAGTGATCTGCCGCAGTTTGACGGCAGTTCCGCAGAACGATATTCCAGAGAATGAGGACAGTGGCGGGGGGAAGCCAGCCTTGCCGTTGTAGTCCCTAGGACTCAGCGTCTGGCACCTTTCATCAAATTGTGTTTCATCACCAACGTTGGCAGCATAATCCCCTCGCGAAAGAGGTTTGCGTGAAGGTCGTCGCCCCGCCCGAACCATCCCCGGTTAGGCAGTTGCTTGTGCGCGCATAGGGGCCACCGGTACGCCGCGAAGGGCAGTTGGCCACATTCAAGGGCATTTGATCTCTTTGCTGGATGGCAGTGAGGCGATTTTGACCGTTCAACCCCTTGCCCATGTCGAAAACCTGCTGCTGCTCAATATAGGGCAGGATGCAAAAGAACCAGCTGCCGGGCTGATCGGCACCGGAACCACGGTCGGGATCGGCGGTCCAACTGCCCCGCCAGCCCGAAGCCGGTAATCGCCCAGATGTCGATTCCAGGTTGATGGCTCCCAGCGTCAATTGCTTTAAATTGTTCGTGCACTGGCTGCGGCGAGCCGATTCGCGAGCGGCCTGAATCGCGGGCAGTAGCAGCGCCACCAAAATTCCAATGATTGCGATCACCACCAAGAGTTCCACGAGTGTGAACCCGCTCGTAGATCGCTCGCGAGTCAAACGCCCATCGTGCGCATGAAAACGACTTTGGCTACGCAACATCAATAAATCTCCGTATTGAGGAAAACCTTGTCTTGCCGCAGTGACACACCACGGCTGTTAGGCGTTCTTACCCGCAGACAACTCCGAGCAAACGCGTCCCCTGCTTGTTCGTTATCGCTTTGATCTGTGTTTGGTTCCCTCACCTTTCACAACAGGGTCAACGGCAACTGCGAGCGATCTCAGTCACTACCGACAACAACTATCCATTCGTTAGCATTTCTCGCTAAGCAACGACGTCTCGTCGTTGGCTTGAGCGACCACATGATCGCTCATTGTGTCACTTGATCACCAATGCCACACTTGCGTCCAACTTTCAGGGGCAAGAAAAACAACGCCCACCCGCCGCTGCCCATGATGTTTCTGGCAGGTGGACGTCGTTCATCAAGATCAATCACATGGTGTGGTTAAGCACAAGCAACTTCAGGGGGACGCAGGCTAGTAACACAACATTCATGCGATCGCAAGCGGTCGCCTGCAGCGGCGGGCAACGCCGAGTGCACCGATCGCAGTGAGAAATAGTGCAATGGATGTCGGCTCGGGCACCTGTGTGCCGCCAACAAGCGCTGCAAAGTTTATTGCTGCGGCCGCAGTCGAGTCTTCGTGGTTTTGGACCAAGAGGTACCAGTCTCGAAGGTCGGTAGTGCCACTGTAGTCCAAATCGCCCATCATGGTGCGCGACTCGAGGTCGCCGACAACGAAGCCGTCAACGAGCCTTTGGTCACGATAGTGCTCAAGAAAGAATCGGACGTCGTCCTCCGCGGCAAGACCTGTGCCATTGCCATTGACCATGCCGTCGCCGTTCACGTCACCCGCCACCAGCGTTCCGTTGCTGACCAAGTTAGCGATGTGCGCGTTGTCTTCCTCCAGCAGGAACTCGCCCCAGTTGGCGCCATTCATTAAACCGGAGTTGTCACCCGCCACGCGAACGTCGAAATCGTCCAATTGTCCCGTAAAGAAATTGGCAGGCGTGCCACCGACTCCGCCAGCCTCCTCTGCACCGAGGGACAACGATTCGCCGCCGGCATTTTGACCATAGGGGCCAGCTTCTACGGCGACTGCTACGCCGTTGATGTGCAAGATCGAGCGGTTTCGGGCATACTGCCCAACATGAGACCATTCATTCAAAGCGACCTCAACATCGGTTGTCGCGTCGACGGCTGCGTAGCGATATCCCCATGTAGGTGTACCGGTTTCACCTGTGTCGATGTGAATCTGAAATTGCTCCGTGTCGCGGACAATTACCTGACGCTGACCTGGCGAACCAGCGGAAGTTGGTCGAATCCAGCCCTGCATGTAACGAGTCGTGATGTCGTTGTAGTTATTGACGACTCCACCGCTGTCGCCGTCGGCCGGATTGCCAAACTCAGCCCCTGACACGTAGTCATCGCCGTCGAAATCGGCCCCGACCGACACGCCGGTGGCGCCTGGGCGTCCGAGCCCTGCGCTGCCAACGTCGATATACCTCGGGTCGTTGCCAGGGTTCGTGTGTACCGTCAAGTCCTGGGCGTCGATAAAGGTCACGTCGTCATTGATCGCATGGTCGAGCGTGACTCCAGCAACCGAAGCCCCCGCGGACGTACCCAAAACGCCGCCGAGGTTGGTATCGCCATTCTCCGTCGACAGATCGCTATTGTCGCCCAATAAGTAGGTCCGGTCGGGTGTCGCGGCAGTAGCGACCGCCGATGTCAGGCTGAACGCCAGTACGAGCCCAAGGATCGTCCGGCAGGATCTGTTGTTCATCGACATGGCGATCTCCTGGTAAGCGAAATTTGGGCGTCGTGCGAACTGACCGGCGATGCCGATCCGTTGGCCTAGGGCGAGTGCCACCATGCCCAGTATCAGCAGCACAAACGCCTGGGGCTCAGGTACGGCGGCGGCTGAGGCAGCACCTGCTGAAAGCGAACCGTTTTGCGACAACCCAAAATTACCTTTCCAAGTCTGGTACTGTGTCGCACCAATTGGCTCAGAATTAGGATCGTTTGGAAGCGAACCGGCTGGGGCTCCCAAGTTGTCGCGCCACACTGTGTAGTCGGCCAAGTTGACGATTCCGTCATTGTTGTAGTCGCCATCGAGGAACACGGCGTTGCCGATGTACTCGATTGATGGGAAGGAGACATTGCCATTCAAGTCCAGGAGTTGCATCTGCAGGTCCTGTAGGGCGCCCCGACGCCAGATGTTGCCCAAACTGATGGTTGCCCCCGCGGCAATGCTCACCCCTCCATCGCCTCCAGGGAGCTCACCTTCGGCGACTTCGGTGTCGTCGGTCAATAGGTCCGAAATACGAATCCACGGGTCTGAGTCGAGCGCACCATTATTGGTGCCGTCGGTGATTGAATCCCACTGCGAAGGATCGAGGCGCCCTCCTGGCGACCTAATCGCATAGCTGCTGATGGTGCTTGAGGGATTCCCAACAAAAAAGGAAACTTCCCCACTATCTCGGTCGACCGTCAGCTTGGCGGGGTCGCCGACCCATTTGGAACGCAAAGCGTCTGCTTCTTGCTCAAAGGTGGTGGCGTCGAGGTTTTCATTCCAAAGCTTGACTTCTCCGATCATCCCATCCATGAACTGCCCACCGTTCAGGGTGGTACCAAGAAACAGATTTTGACCAGACGACAAATCGAAGCCGGCGCCCAGTCCAAGATTACCCACGTCGACGTCTTGGTTCAGCGAGCTGTAAAACTCGTACTCGGAAGTTGACTGATTCCAGTTCACACCGAGCACCACAGTTTGGCCGGGAGAAACGACCGGCCCCGAATGGCTGGTTAGCACTCCACCCGCGAAGAACTGTGGCCGCCCACCCTCGTATTTTAGAACGAAACTGTTAGCGATCCCTCCGGGGTTCCCATGATTGCCGAAGACGATATCTCGAATCGCACCGCCCTTGATGGATTCGGCGCGGAAGGCAGCTAGCAAAGAAAACCCGCTGTTTCCGGCCGCCGTTGTACCGAAATCGAGGAAGTTGTCCTGCGCGATTGGGTCGAACATGGCAAATCCATTTCGACTATTGAGTAGATCGACTCCCGCCAAGCCAGTCGTTGACAGGTTTGGGCCAGGATAAATCGGGCTGCCAACGACACCGACTGCCGCGGCGTCATTCCCTTGGCCGGACTGATCGATCCAATTCGAGACGACGCCGCTTTCATTGGCGATGACGCTTCCCTCGACCGTTGCGTCGAGGTGCTGAAAGAGAATCGCGTGGGCTGGGCTTGCAGCAAAAAGCAAGATGACCCCAAAGCTCGTGGCAAAATTCCCAAAGAATCGCGGGTGCTGAAATAATGTCATGAAGGAACTCGCTAGAAGAAAAGTTTAGGTAGACATGAAACTAAGTGGCGGAAATTCGATGCACTTTAGGCACTGCGGCAACCTCGTGACTCAAGGTGCTATTACACATCACTGTGCCCATCATTCATCCATCAATAGAGACATTTCTAGTCACTGGCACTGGTCGTGCGAAAATGTCGAGCGGCTCGGAACGTCACACAAAGCCCCGCGGCAATCGCGAGTAAGGTGGTGGTAGCGGGCTCTGGAACCCATTTGCCAACTAGCTGCTCAGCTTTGGTAGCAAACTCCGACGAGCTAAGAACCATGTTGTAGACCTGGACCTCGCCAACCATCCCGTCCATAAACTGACCTCCGTTCTCGCTCGTGCCCAGGTAGAGAGGTTGCGTTGACGAAAAATTGCCACTCGCCGCAATCGTTCCCGTGTCCGTCGTGCCGTCTGTGGAACTGAAAAACTCGTAGTCACCCGTCGACGCGTTGTAGTTAAAACCCAACACTACCGAATCACCGGCCGATACTGCTGCTCCGGCATGCTGGGTCACGGCCCCGAGAGCGAGAAACTCAGGTATGCCGCCTTGGTACCTCAAGCCGAATGAGTTCGCATTAGCCGCGTTGCCATGGTTTACAAATACGGTATCTCGGATGTTACCGCCCTGGATGGAGTCGGCGCGGAATGCAACCAGCACGGCAAAGCCACTGTTGGCCGCCGCACCGCCGGTGAAGTCGAGGAACGCATCCTGCTCTCCTGCGTCAAACAGTCGGAATCCATTTCTGTTATCTCCCATGTCGACCCCCTGGAGGCCCGTGCCCGATGTATTCGTGCTGGGATACGTCGGTGCACCAACAATCGCGAGGTCAGCGGCATTGTTGCCCGACCCCGATTGATCGAACCACTGCGTCACTACGCCAGATTCGTCGGTGACGACACTACCAGCAACCGTAGCATCGAGATGCTGAATTAAGCCAGCTTGGGACCAGCCCATCAGCGTCATCAAAGCAGAAGCTGTACAACAGGTTTTGAAAGCGAGAGAGATATTCCAGGTGCAAGACATTAGAACGGACCTCCAGATCAAGAAGAAACAATTGAAAAGAGAACTCACGATTGAACGGTAGTGGCTAATTGTGGATCAGAAATTGGTTGGCACTCCATCGTTACGGATACCAAGTAGCTGGAAAACGCCAAGCAAGTTCGGGTTGTACTGGTCGGTTTTGCTGCCGGGATAGGCCGTCGGCGAGTCAAACTCGACATTCGGATCCAGGCCATAGTCGATATCATCGCCGATGAACCGGACTGACCCATCGCAGATGCCGAACATCGCGCCTCCAGGATGAGCGCTGCCGAACCCGCGAGACGCCTCTGCAGCGGTACACTCATTGAACGGTACGCTCAGGTAGCCTACGACGCGTGCGGCCCCGCCTACATTCGTGGACTGTACGTTGGTCGAAGAGACCCACCACGCACCGAAACATCTGTCCTGGTAGCGGCGTTCGCCGATGGCGAAAGTATTGCTCGTTCCGTCCGTGATCTCAGCAATCCGCATATCACTATTGCCGAAGATGACACCGTCGTTGGGCATGATCGACCCTTGCCAGTAGTAGCCCGCCACACCGACGTAGCTAGCCGGCGCAATAGGATTTTCGGCCACGGTCGAGCCGGCATAGTTGTAATTGCCGCCGGTCGGCTGACCGACATCTTCGTACCAGGAACTCGTCAATCCTTCGCTGGGGCATTGAAAACTCGGCAGCACCGTTGAGAGAGGGCGATCGGGGTTTGATTGAGAGTTCCGAAGCGTCGATAGTTGGCGATCACGCTCTCCTTTGGTACCGTTCGCGAATTTATCGACCTCCAGTCGCTCAGCTAGTGCATTTTGCTCCATGTACGGCAAGAGGCGCGCCCCCCACGCGAAGTCGTGCCCGCCCTGGGTATCCCGAAAGAGGTCGAGCATGTCGCGACTCCTGCCGCCGAATCTGCCACCAGTGGGTCGTGCCGTCCACTCCCCAGTAAACCCACGCGGGAAATGGTTTTGTGCGTCATGGTAGTTGTGCATCGCAAGGATGAGCTGCTTCACTTGGTTGGTGCATTGAGCTCGTCGTGCTGCCTCACGTGCCGACTGCACTGCGGGGAGAAGCAGGGCAACCAGGATGCCAATGATTGCAATGACGACGAGCAACTCCACGAGAGTAAAGCCGTGTAGGGGCCGCGAGCAGCAGTCACGCTGCCCGCCAGTGACTTGTGCTCGCTGGCTCCCAACTCGCAAATTCTGGCCATTACGAACGGTTGCAGCGCCGCTCGAAATTTGAGATGCCGGGCGAACGACGCCTGCTTGGAATCGTGGTGCATCAGGGAATGTCAAAGTCAATCTCCTTTCCTTTGTCGATACCCACGGCGACCTGGTGGTTCTTAAAGAGCCAATTGCCGTACGGACGACTGTGCTCGTCATTGATATCCTTCCCATCCGCACCGGAAATGACGACCAGCACTGGGCCTGAGACCGTTCCACGATCGGAGTCTATCTCGTACTGCCCGTCTCGTATCTCCGCGAACCCCGCGGGTCCTTGATTGCCCTTCTCGCGGTCAGGCATGAATCTAATTTGTCCAGACGGCACTGGCTCACCGCGATAAGTGACGGCTCCCGAGACACCGTACCGATCAACCCCGCCTCGATTGCATCCAGCGCAGACAAACAGGACGGTACTAACCACTGCAAGACTGCGGTACGCCGCAGCGATGGAAGTCGCACAGCGATCCGAATCAAAGTCGCGGTGATAAATGGGTGACATTCGTGGGCTGTTACGCATTGCTTTGCGAGGGATCTAAGGATGAGCAAGTAAGCATTCTGCGGGCGGTGATCCAGCGTTGCTCGCTCTGCACTCGTATTCCACCGCTGCAAGCCGCGATTCTTGCGAAATCCAAATAGATTTCCCAAATTGCGATTCCCCGCATGCAATGATCTTCGGAGCCGCGCAGATATTTTCCGAAAATTTGCTCGATTTAACGAGAACAACCTAGCATCGAGGCGGAATACAAACGCGTGGACATGTTTGCGCAGAACTGCTGCGATGCCAATAAGCCAGCTGAAACCCCAAAGGCGACGAAGCTAAAGGGGATGATTCATTCAGCCCACGGTCGACAGTAAATGGGAGTCAACAGGCATGGGCAACGATGTTCCGTCGCGGCAGGACGCAAACTCTGGCGGCGATCGCCAACGGGAGGTGCAACGCGACTCGGAAAGAAAGACGAATGACGCCTTGAGCGCTTTCGTACAACTTGTCGCTTCGCACCAGCATCGGCTGCGGGCCTACTTAATCGCCACCGTTCGGTCCGAGCATGAAGCGGACGACCTCTTGCAAGAGACAAACATGGTCTTGTGGAGTAAGCGAGATGACTATGACCATTCTCGGCCGTTTTTCTTTTGGGCGTGCGGAATCGCCTACATCGAAGTGCTGCGTTCTCGGCGAAAGTTGTCTGCTGAACGACTGCGGTTCGATGCGGCGATGCTGGAGAGTATCACGGAAGAGTTTGTGAGTCAGGGTGATCTATTCAACGATCGGCAAGAAGCCCTGCGTCAATGCTTAAGTCAACTCAACCCGGATGAACAAAGTCTGATCCAAGCCCGTTATAGCGACGAAGTGTCAGTGGAACAAATCGCTTCAGCGGCTGCTAAGCCAGCGAAAACCATCTATGGGAAGCTTGCCCGGATCCGAGAGTCATTGTTCAGATGTATCGAACGAACGATATCCCAGCGTCAACGCGGTGCTTGAGTTAATAGCACCGAGCCATGAAACTGCCGGATACAGCCCTTCCAATGGAAGCATTTAAATCAAAACGATGACAGACGTTCAGCTAAGACGAATGATTTCACAGTGGTGCGACGATAGGCTCAGCGAACAGGCGTTTGAGCGATTGTGTCACGAGTTGCGCACGAATGATCATGCCTTGGAAACGTTTGTCGCGTACATGCAGTTGCACGCTGCATTGCGTGCGAATAACCTTGCCGATAGAGATCTGGCTGCAATGCTCGAAAAAGTAAGCCGCAGACTCGCGTCTACCTATCCAAGTGTTACAAAAGTGCTGCCGAGCAAAGATGCCGAGGAAAAGTCGTCGGCCGCCTCTCATCCTCGTTCTTGGGATATTAAGAACATTGGGTTCCTCGGAGGCGCCATCGCAGCGATGCTGCTAATTTCGCTGATGGTGTTTCGCGGCGGTCTCAGTCGTGACGAAGGCGGGCAGCCCTCGGCGGTGCAAACACGAGTTGGACCCGCGGTGGATGACTCGAGCATGTCGACAGCGACGAATCCAATAGCACAGGTCGTTTCGGTATCCAGCGACTGTGTTTGGATGTTTGACCACAGTAGTCTTCCGCGAGAGAACGCTGTTGACCCAGCGGCAGTCCACTCGGGCTCGATCATTCGAGTCATGGATGGCGAGATGACCCTTGAATTTGTAAATGGCGTCCAAGTGAACTTGATTGGCAAGGCGTTGTATAGTGCAGTCAGCCCGATGAGCGGACGCCTCTTGTACGGGAAGTGCTGCGCGAAGATCTGCCCCGGGGCCGAGGGCTTTCAGTTGGATGCGCCGACCGCGACGGTGATCGATCTCGGTACGGAATTTGGGGTAGAGGTCGATCAACGAGGCGAGGCAGATGTGGTGGTCTACGATGGTGCGGTGGAAATAGACTCCGGCTCTGGCAACGATTATGAGAGATTGCGGACATCGCTCAAGGTGGGCGAGGCGGTACGGATAGCCAGTGGCGGGACAGTGAGTCGATTGACGTCGATATACAGCGACAAATTTTTGTCATCAAACAGTCGGACATGCGCGCAAGTCCAGCAAGCATTGATTGTGAGCGTGGAAGATAACCTGCAGCAGGTGAATAAGTACTATGAAATCGTAAGTGGCGGCATGCGAGAGGACGCAAAGGCATATAACGATCTCGAGCGCGAGCACGAGTGGAACGGTCTCACCACACTCGGTATGCCGGGTTATTTATTGGGTGGCGATTACGTAAGGATGTTCAAAGGGGACCAAATCCTCGGCAATCTCGAGGTCCGTGTTACGCTGAGCGACCGCGCCGACCTTTACATACTATTTGATGAAACCGTGCCGGCGCCTTCTTGGTTGCAAAGCGATTTTTACCGTACCGGCGATCGTATTGGTCTCGATATGGGGCCTTGGGATGGCCAAACTGGCGATCAGTATCAGAACGGAGTGGGGCCGGGAAATAGCGTTGATCGCGTTGCCGTTGTTTGGCGTCGACGAGAACCTGCTGTCGGCGTGGTGACGCTTGGGTCGACAGAAACGGGATTACTTGGAACGCAGATGTACAGCATCATCGCGCAACCGGCCGTCGACTAGATTGTCTTTCAGATTAAGTACTGGTTACTACAACGAGCACGTTGGCATCCTCATTTTCGACAACTCATTCCCTTAAGTCGGATACTGCCCTGAATCCTTATGCGGTACTTCGTTTCTATCACCTTGTTCGTGATCCTCTTGCTCGCGTGCGTTTCCGGCAGCAAGGCAGAGGCTACTCGCAACGTCCTGCTGCTGTTGTGTAGTGACCTGAGTCAGCGAATTGGACCGTACACGGACCAGTATCCGAATGAAAGCGTCGCGTTGACGCCGGCCATGGACCATCTTGCCGCGGATTCAATCGTGTTCGATTCCGCGTACTGTCAACAGCCTGCGGAGGGGCAGTCTCGCCTCTCGATGCTGTCCGGGCTCTATCCAGAGTGTTCGGGCATTACCGCATGGGAAGACGTATCCGAGGGCGGTTACCACAACGCTCCATCAATGGCTCGGCATCTGAAGGAAAACAGATATTGGACGGCAAGTGCTGGGCGTGTATATCCGAATGCTGCGCACGATGGGGATAAGTTGAACTGGGATGCAGTCGTCCGTCTGCCGGATTTCGAACTTCCCATGGTAAAAGCTGCACGAAAGGCATTCATAGCAGAGCACAGCAACTTCTTTGAACCCGGATCGCGCGTGCTGTGGCGAAAGACACTTGCCAAGTTAGCTCCCCAAACATCGGGCCAGGTACCGCCGGGATATGGCCCATCTGGTTTAGACGATCGTGGGCATGCTGATGGGCGAAATGCATCGTGCGCAGCGGATTGGATCAACAACCGAGCCTGGGGCGATCGCCCTTTCTTCATCGCAGTCGGGTTTGAAAAGCCTCACGTGCCGTTTGTTGTACCCCAACGCTACTTCGAGCTATACGATCCCAATTCGCTACTATTTGCAGCAGAAGTTCCCAGAACTGTCGACGAGGCAACGGCTGACTCCGCGACAATGACTTATAAGAGGTTCGGTTTTCGATCTGATGGAGATGACGTGGCGCTGCGGCGGAAGTACCTACAAGCGTACTTCAGTTCTGTGTCCTTCGTGGATGCGCAAATAGGACTTGTCTTGGACGCGATCGAGTCGGCAAACGTAGCTGATGATACGCTAATTATTTTAGCCGCAGACAACGGATATTTGCTTGGCAGATATCGTCTTTGGGGGAAAGACATGCTGTACGACGGTTGCACGAGGGTCCCGCTCATTGTGTCGGCACCCGGTTGGTCAAACGGGCCTGGCCGAACTAGCAAGATCTGTGAACTGGTTGACCTATTTCCGACCGTCTGCGACTGGTGCGGGATCGACCCTCCGGATGTTGTGCAAGGCCGCTCATTGGCCTCGGTAATTAAAGACCCTCACAGCAAGCACAAGTCGTCGGCCTACAGCATCGTCCGCAGAGGCGGGCACCTCGCGCGATCTATTCGAACGGCCCATTGGCGTTACACAGAATGGGACGGACCTGACGTCACAGAACTGCTGGACGTGACCGGGCAGCCCAATCGGACACATGACCCAGAATTGGAGTCGGTTAAAGCCACGTTGCGAACCCTACTCGCTGTGGCCGCCAACGAGGCGAGCAGCGACCACTGAAAAAATGCAGGAATACTATGTCTCCATCCCTTTTGTCCGGAAGTTTAGCAGCAATA
This sequence comes from Lacipirellulaceae bacterium, assembly GCA_963753855.1. Taxonomy (GTDB): domain Bacteria; phylum Planctomycetota; class Planctomycetia; order Pirellulales; family Lacipirellulaceae; genus Aeoliella. The sequence goes on from CAVWDV010000002.1 coordinate 951,721, forward strand.
TGTCGCACACGATTATTGGGGTCGTCGCTCTCTTATTGTCGTTGGGAAGAGTGTCGCTTGCCCAAGACGCTCCGAACTTCATCGTAGTTTACGTAGACGATTTACGGCATGACGGTCTCGGTGTGACCGGTCATCCCTTCGCCGAAACTCCTAACCTTGACAATCGAATTGGTGGAGTTGGAACTGTATTCCGCAACTCATTCGTAACCACGCCAGTCTGCTCAGCATCCCGCGCAAGCATTTTGAGTGGTCAGTATGTGCGGACTCATGGTTACTTTGTGAACGAGGCACCCAACTACGTCGCCGACTCAAGCACACCCAATTATCACTCGCTGCTCCAATCAGCCGGTTATCGCACCGGTCACGTCGGCAAGTGGCACCGCGACGGTTACAACGATGCCCGACCAGGATATGACTACTGGGCTTCGTTCACCGGGCAAGGTTCGCACAGTGACATCACGTTGAAAGTCCAGGCCGACGGCGGTCCAGCGCAGACGGTTCAAACGACCGGATGGACGAAAGACACCCTAACCGACTACGCGATCGATTTCCTCGACGACTATGGCCTCGATGGATCGCGTAGCGAGCCTTTCGCACTTACGCTCTCATTTAAGGCAGTGCATGCACCCTTCGGAAGTGGGCAGACCGCGAGCGGCGGAGCCTTCGCGTCTCAGACGGTGGATCGGCCAGTTTCAACAACGCCGGCGTACGGCGGCTTTGATGTCCATGAAGAGAAGCCTGTGTTTGACCGACCGGGATTCAGTGGTCCGACCCCCTCTTTGGATAAGGGCGTTACTCAGCAGCGAAGTCAAATCGAGATGATGCGTGACATCGACTTCCAAGTTGGTCGTGTTCTCGACACGCTTGAGCAGCGCGGGCTCGGCGACAATACCATCGTCTTGTTCACCAGTGATAATGGATTCTTTTGGGGTGAACACGGACGTGGCGACAAACGGGCGGCGTATGAAGAATCCATACGTGTGCCTCTGCTTATTCACGATCCACGGCAAGCAGCGCCGGTTAGCTCGTCCAACGCGATGGCACTGAATATCGACATCGCACCGACGATCCTCGGGGCTGCTGGCATCGCTAAGCCTGATTGGATGCAAGGCACCTCGCTTTTGCCCATTCTGCAGGGTAATGCAACTCAGACCCGTGACGCATTTGTCGCCGAGTATTACCAAGAGGTGATCTCCCCTGGCGTTCCTCGCTGGGAGGCACTGCGGACGGACCAGTACATGTATGTTCGATATCCAGAATACGACCAACAATATGAGGAGCTGTATGACTTGCAAGCGGACCCGTCCCAGTTGAACAATCTGCTCGGGCCGACAACGCCTACGCAAGCAATTACGCAATTACGTACAGACTTGCAGCGTCAACTTGATTTAGAACTATCGAATATCGATTCGACGAATAACTTCACGCGAAAGCTCGTACACGGCGACTCGAAAGACTTTCGAATCCTCGAAAGCGGTGCCATCGTGGACAACCCGGATAACGTTTACGTCGGGCGCGAAGCGACACCGGCGGTAGTAACCTAGTGCTCTCCTTCGAGTTGCCGGTGCTGGCCGATTCCGAGAGCATCGACAAGGCATACGTCGCCTTCGAAATCATCAATAACCCGGGAGGATCGACTTCCGCCCACGAGATTGATCTATGGGCGATTGGCGTGAACGACGGCACGCCGCTGATTGAATTTTTGGAGGCGGATGACGAGTTGTTGTTGCGCAATCGTGGCGATAATCTAAAGCTTCAGGACAACATTATCACGGAAGACAATCACTTCAGCCGAACTTTCTCCGACGAAGCCGCAGCAGATGCTCTGGCTTCTTATCTAAGGGCATTCTACGCTGACCACCTTGACTATTCAGGCGGAAGTTTCCTTCAGGTCCGACTCAATCCCGACAGTGATTTTGGGAACGTGAACCGTGCGTGGACCGTTGCCAACGCCGATGTACTCAATAGTAATTCGGGGCAGCCCTTCTACAAGCGACTACCGGCCTTGTCGCTCGAAATCTCTCCCATTCTCGCAGGAGACTACAACAACGACGGCACGGTGAACCTAGTCGATTACACCTTGTGGCGAGACAATCTTGGCTCGACTACCGCTAGGCTTCCGAATGATCCGACGCCAAATCTTGTATCTGCATCGGATTACCAAGTTTGGCGTAATGCGTTTGGTGATTCTATCGCTTCTAACGCCGGCTCTGTGTCGTTAGCCGTTCCCGAATCGACTGCATCACGGAGTATCGCGCTATTAGCATTCGCGGGATATTGCTTGCTGCCGAGGGCCAACGCCGGTAGGCGGGACCGCACGCCTATACGTGGCGGGCCTTTCGGCAAATGGAAAAAGTTATGAAACACGTTCTCAGCGGAAGTCAAAAGCTGCACGCTACTACAATGATAGCTGGAGCGTGTGTCGCGTCGTTGCTCTCACTCGCAACCACCGCTGCTGGCGATGAGGCCGTGCGCGATGACGATCGACCTAATATCCTCTTTTTTGTAACAGATGATCAAAGTCCCATGCCCTGGGCCGCAGACGGATATCTATCCGCTCCTGCGTTTGGCTACTGCGATTCTCCAGGTGTTCACACACCTGAAATCGACCGACTAGCGGCCAACGGGCTACAATTGTCGCGAGCGTATGTAAGCAGTTCGGTTTGTTCGCCAAGTCGCTACGCGTCATTAACCGGTCGCTTTGCTGGGCGATGCCGTGGCTCGTCTTTTCTTCGCCTCCATCCTCCCGGAACTATGACGAGGGTTGAGAACAATACGGAGCTAGAGTCCGACTTGCCGAACCTTGCAAACACGCTCCGAAGCGCTGGCTATCGAACCGGCTTCGTCGGTAAGTGTCACCTTGTCGATCATGATACGCTGCTGCATCGTGCCTCATGGTCGAAAAATGGCCTGCAAGACTACTTGAAGAACGATGATCCAGCAGATCCGGCCGTCACGAAGAAAATGCGCTTCAATCACGAGCATTTATGTCAGCGACTAAATGACTTCGGCTTCGACTGGGCTGGTGGCGTGTATACGGCGAATCTAAAAGAACTTTTTAATGACAAGGCGAGCATCCACAACATCGACTGGACGAATCAGGCAGCACTCACATTCCTGGATCAAGAACTGGATAGTCCTTTCTTCTTGTACTACGCCACTACGTTGCCACATGGCCCGGAACCTTGGACGAATGAAAACGGTCAATACCTAAAGTCCGTAGATTCCGACCCCCGCATTACCGGCGAAGGCTTTCGGCCTGACTTGACCGACCGCGCAATTCAGAAACGCGACTTGGCGAAGCGGTTGGTCAAAGACGCCGGCGCGAAGGCAAACTCATCGTGGTTGACGTGGTTGGACCTGAATGTCGGTGAGATGCGGGGCAAATTGGAACAGCTCGGACAACTGGAAAACACGATTATCGTTGTTACGTCCGACCACGGTTCATGGCGACATGGCAAGACCACTCTCTACGAAGGTGGCGTTCGGGTGCCCCTCGTAATTCATTGGCCTCGCGGCATTAAGGCTGCAGGAACTTGTAGCAGCCTAGTGCAAAACATCGATCTGACGCCAACACTTTTGGAACTGGCGGGAGTTCGACCTCCCAGCGAATTTCAATGTGATGGCCGGAGCATTGCACCGTTGTTACGCGGAGATAACAACGCATTGCACGAAGATCTATTTTTCGAATTAGGCTTTTCGCGAGGCGTTGTCACGAAACAATGGAAGTATATTGCCGTACGCTACGACGAAAGGACACAAACACAGATTGAGCGGGAGAAGCCTTTTATTGGATGGAATGGCGTTGCACAAGCACTTCCTTTCTTGACAAGGAACTCCCACCTCGGTTTTCACGCGGCAAAGTACAATCCGAACTATTTTGAGTCGGATCAATTGTATGACCTGATAAATGATCCACGGGAAGAGAAGAATGTGGTGGATGAGTATCCGGAGAAATTAGCAGAAATGCGAGCGAGGCTTCGCCGCTACCTGCGGTCCTTCCCCGATCGACCATTTGGTGAGTTCACGCAGTCGATGATTGCGGCGCATGAAGAGAACTAGCGCTGCGCGCACTGCGCCTGTGCTGGTGCTCAAATACCTCTATTCGGACTTCACGCATCAACCACTTCGACGAGCCAACCTAGATACCTCCCTATGATTCTTCCCTTCAGTAAAAAACAACGTAAGTCGAAAAGCATAATTGCATCGAATCGCACTAACAGAGTTGGCTCCACGTTTGAGCGGCTCGAAGCTAGGTTGCCTCTTGCAATTGTTGCTTTGGACACACCCTCGACCAATTCGGGGGACGGAACATGGGTTCTCGAACAGCGGCTGGGAGTTGACGTGCACGTTGGTCCAGCGTTCGTCTACTACAACATTAACCCTGCGACGGTGTTTCCAAGTTTTCAGGCTGGGGATCCGCTATACGTCAAAGTCAACTATTTCGATGAAGGGACAGGATATCTGCGGGTGCAGTACGACAGCTTTAATAGCAATTTTGCTCTGACGAATTTTCATACGCGTTCAAGCGCCGCCGACACGCAGCAGTTCGTCAGCTCGTACCACATCCTAGAGAATGCCCAGGTCTCTAACGGGACCAACGGCAATGACTTTCGGATTGATACCGATGGCATTCCCATTTCGACCGTGGAGATTTCGGATCAGCCATTCCCCAGTAGCGGACTCGAATGGACGTCAGATGTTCCATGGACGTCACCCTATAATGGGCCGAGTCGTGCGGTAAATGCCTCCACGCTTTCGGGCAAGGTTCTCGCCGGATACCAGGGCTGGTTCAACACCCCGAACGACACAGCGGACGGCGGTTATAACCACTGGGGCACGCCTGGCAATTGGAGCGTCGATCAGTGGCCGGACCCGAACGACTACGACGCTTCGGAACTGTTCGCTGTCCCCGGCGTAACAACGCAAAGTGGCGAGCAGGCCTATCTTTTTTCATCGGCGAACAATTCCGTCGTCCGCCGGCACTTTCAGTGGATGCGGCAGCATGACATTGATGGTGTGTTTGTGCAGAGGTTCCAGTCGCGATTCATGGCTAGCAACGGCGACGGCACGTTTACCGGCCCGGTGCAGTGGCAACTGACGAACGTTCGCGACGCCGCACACCTCGAAGGTCGGACTTGGGCCGTCGAGTACGACATTCAGAGGGCGGGAGACGAGGCGGCTCGGGACCAGATGATCGCTCGTGTTAAGGAAGACTGGCAATTTCTGACCGACCCGAACGGGATGGACATTACCAATGACTCGCACTATCAGCGCGAGGACGGTAAACCAGTAGTCGCCATCTTCGGGTTATTCTTAAGCTCTGATAACCTGTACTCCAACGCGCAGCAAGCGGAACTTGTAAACTGGTTCAAATCACAGGGTGTGTATGTGGTGGGTGCAGGGCGCCACACGCAATCGGCTTCGCAGGTCGCGAACGCTGGGTTGCATGACGCCTACATTCCCTGGCAGGGCTACTGGTGGGGCAGCGATTCCTATTCCCCCGCGGACGCCGCACTTTCAGGCGTCACCGAACACATTCCACACGTTTTTCCTGGGTTCTCGTGGACTCACTTGAAGAACGATAGTGCTGGTGCCTCGGTAGACCGAGAGGATGGATTGTTCTATTGGCGGATGCTGAGCGATGCGGTCAATGAAACAGATGCTCCATGGCTGTTCATCGGCATGTTCGATGAATACGACGAAGCGACGAATCTGATTCCCGCCAGCGACGATCCTCCCATCCCAGACAACGGGCTGAATGGTGAGCCTCTCACATTCCAGACAAGCGACCCCATGCCCAACGATTGGTGGATGGCGCTCACCGGTGCAGCGAAGCAAGCCCTTCTCGGCAAGGTTGCGATCGATGATTCGATCCCCACTGAAGCGGATTTAGAAAATCGATCTAATCTAGGCGGCGAAGCGCGTTGGCAGCCCTCTCAGAGCGACCGTCTGGCCATACAAGAAACGATGGATAGCCAGATTGAACTCGCCGAATTCACGGTCGACGGCCAGAAATTCGAGGCAATCTACTCACTCGATCCGTACTTGTACTTCGCGGTGGACGATGCCTTCTTCGGAGACGCGACAGATGGTCGCGATGTCACGATCGAAATCGAGTATCTAGATTCTGGCAACGCGCAGTTCTCCGTGGAGTACGATACCGTCGCTCAAGATTACAAATCGAGCGATGCAGCCCCCATCACCGATAGCACCGAATGGCGGACCCACCGCTTTGAGCTTTCCGACGCCGCGTTCGAAAATGGCCAAAATGGTGGAAGTGACTTTCGGCTCGTGAAGTCCGGCGGAACCTTTTTTGTCCGCCGTCTCAGTGTCATCAAGGAAAGCGTGCTGACCGTCAGCAGCGACCTGGGATCAGCGAACATTTCGAACGGATTGCACCAGATCGAGCATGGAGACGGAAATACAACGGGAGTGGTCATTGCTGAGCGTGGTGCGCGGTTGCTCGCTGGTTCACCTTCATCACTCTACATGTACTTTCGGGTTGATGACGATTTTACAAATGAGGTTCAGGCGGGGCTCAACGCGATTGTCGAGGTCGTATACCAAGACATTGGCACTGGCAAATTAAGGCTTCAATACGACTCAACCTCTGTGCCCTATAAATTCGCCAGTCCGGTGTCGCTGGAGAACACCGCAGAATGGCGAATAGCGCGCTTTTATCTCGACGACGTATTTTTTGGAAACAGGCAAAACGGCGGCTCTGATTTTCGGTTGCTAGGCAGCAATGTACCCATCGATCGTGTCCAGGTACTGCGCGACTTTGGCGACTTGTTGCCACCGGCCGTCGAGTCGGTTTCGGCCAATATCAACCCCGGCCAAGGTTCCGTCACAATCAGCTGGCACGTTACCGACGATTGGATTACTGGCTTGACCGACCAGTGGAGCGAGCAAGCGAACAAACGCGTGCAACTTACCTGGTCGAACAACGGTGGCACCACGTGGAACATCCTCGACGAGATAATCGAGAACGAAAGCAATACGACCGTAAGTAGCTACAATACATCGACAGGCCGGGCGAGTTGGTTGGACCAATTCGAATGGCAAACCTCAACCCTGCCGCCTGATTCCTACCAGCTTCGGGTGACACCGATAGATGGCCAGGGGAACCTTGGCAAGCCGATGGCGACTGCTGAATTCGAACTCGACTTTTCACCAGCTTTACCGGGTGATTATAACTTGAACGGCGCAGTGGATCTCGCCGACTACGCCGTATGGCGCGACAATCTAGGTGCGACGGTCGCGGTGTACACCAGCGCGGATGGGAACGGTGACGGCCAGATGGCGCAGCTTGACCACGATATTTGGAAGAGTAACTTTGGCCAAACGCTAACGCCGGCAGCTGCATTGGCTTCTTCGGCCACATTCGCTACGGCAAACTACGGGGCCATCGCGAAGACTTCTTTTGGCATCACGAGCGCGAATCACGCTCTCGAAATAGATAGCGGAGTATCCACCAAGCAGCTCGTTGCAACGGACACCGCATTTACTTCGCTGACGTCGCGAAGTAGTCCAGCTTTGCAGATTGCCGACACAACCGTCGAGCATAGCGCAAGGCCCTACCGATCGGCGGATGACGCATTACTTCTATTGTTGGTAGAGCAAGCCTTAAACACCGACCTTCGGCTTCAAGAAGGTGACCTGCTCAGCCATGAAGGAGTATTTTGCCAAGATTTTGAACCAGGTAACTCGTATTTGGACCTGGAAGTCCGATGGTTGGAAACTGGTGACGAGCATTGAATTATGCGATGGTTCGGACCACGCGTACGAGCAAATCTGCAAAGAACACGCTCGGAGGCGTTTGACGATGGGGCAGGTCAAACTTACGACGGGAAGACAGCACCTCAACCGCGGAGATTCAAATGTGGCGGCTATTCATCGTTTGTGCGATCACCGCATTCTCGTATGGCGACGCTGGGGCGGCTTCGGAATCAGTCCAACGACTGGAGGACGCAGGGTTCGAGAAAACTCAACCGGGAAGCCTCAATAGCATCGCGAGCAGTCAGGAATGGGAAGTCCAACGGATCGGGCGCCCGACAATCATGGGGAACCTCATCGCCGAATGCGTTGCAGACACAACGCAGGCACGCTCCGGTCAACAGTCGACTAAACTGGCGCTGCCGGAGAACACCGTCGGCTTCGAATTCGTCACGATTGGACAACGGCTGAAGCTGCGTGGCGACTGCGACTACGAAGCAGCCATTTCGGTTCGCTGGCCGGATGGCCCCGAAAAAGCGCCCACCGAGGCCAATGCAACATCGGGCCATCCATCAGCCATTGTATCGTTCTGGGCAAGGCATCAGGACGGCGCTGGCGAATTCGCCGGTCGCGACGTTTGGCTATTCGACCGTCAGTGGAAGAAACTGACATTTCGGTTCCGGGCGACGCGTCCCGACCAGAAGACGTTTGTTTACGTTTCGTTGCTGCCCAACCAGTCTCCACGCCAGACGACCGTATACGTCGATGACTTCACTCTGACCGAACGTCGAGAAGCGGTAGTTGAGCCGGAGAAAAGAAGCGATTTGATCGCTGATGGCGAATTCACGGAACTGAAGGCGGGACCGCGAGGGCTTGCTAAACCGTGGTCGTTTGCCAACCTCGGCGGCAGCGGCATCAACGGACAACTCATCCAGGAACAGAGCGAGAAGTTCTTCCAAATTGAAATGAGTAAGAACACCACGAATTATGAATCTGCCCAGCTATGGCAGATGATTAGCCTTGAGAAGGGTGTGCGATACAAGGTCTCATGCCAGCTACGCTGGGATAGTTACAATGAAGGCGATAATAACTTGATCGTCAATCTTGGCATGTATCATGAAGAATCGAACACTTGGTACGGGCCCATCGACCAATACCTGAAAACAACCGAGGACTGGGTAACTTATGAGTACACACACATCCCACCCTACGACGGAGAATGGAAGTGGTATGTTCAGCTCAACGGATGGGGTAACTTCGGCAGTTCGCTGACTATCTCGGTGGATGATGTCTCTTGCAAGGTAAGCGAGTAAGGGCCGTCGGTCGAACCGCGTTAGTTATCACGGACTGTGGTCTTAGAATTCCGTCCGTGGAAGTGGGAAGATAACGAAGAGTTGGGGCACGAGCGGATTTATGTATGCGACCAGTTTGTCAACATCCTCCTTGGTAGAGCAAGTTATGTTTCCACGGTCGTTCTTGCTGCTATTCGTGATAGTGTGCCTTAGTGTCTCACCCGCCCGGGCGCGTACGCCTAAGCCGAGCGTTGCGGTTGACATTTCCGATCAACTGTCCGACCCAGATGGTAGGCCGGCCGACATGACCAAGCCCGTGCTGGTGTACATCCTGCTGGGCCAGTCCAACATGGTCGGTGCCGGCAAGATCACGGGAGACGAGGAAGGTTCCCTGACCTACGCCGTGCATAGCAAGAACAAGTATCCCTACCTAGTCGATGACGAAGGCAACTGGACCGTACGCAAGGATGTTCGATATGTGCGGGTGATGGGAAGTGGCACAGGTAAGATGCGGCAATTCAATAACGAATGGATGACCATCATCGGCGGGAAAATCGGTCCGGAATACGGCATCGGGCATTACGTCGGACACGCCACAGATGCGTCGCTGCTCATCCTCAAGAGCTGCATCGGCAACCGCAGCCTCGGCTGGGACTTGCTACCACCGGGCATTGAGCGTTACGAGGTTGACGAAATGGACGAGAAGACTGGAGAAACTAAGACCTTTGTCTACGCCGGCTATAAGGATTCGCCTTCGAAATGGGAAAAAGGCGCGGTGCCGGAACCGATCAAATGGTACGCCGGCATGCAATACGACGGTGACGTTGCCAACGCCAAAAAGGTCCTCGCGGAGCTCGACAAGTATTATCCTGGGGCCAACGGTTACGAGGTTGCCGGGTTCTTCTGGTGGCAGGGCGATAAGGATTGTTACGACGCCGGACACGCCCGCCGCTACGAGCAGAACCTTGTGCAGCTGATCAAGATGCTGCGGAAGGATTTCGATGCGCCGGACGCACGATTTGTATGTGCCACACTCGGGCAGACTAAGAAGGGTGACAACGGCAACGAAGGGATGATACTTGATGCGATGCTTGCGGTTGATGGTAATAGCGGCAACTACCCGGAGTTCAATGGCAATGTCGCCACCGTGTACACAAATCCTATCACCATGGGTGGCAGCTCCAATGGACACTACGGAGGCAATGCCGAGACGTACATGAACGTGGGCGAAGCCATGGGCAAGGCGATGGTTCGAATGCTTGAAGAGTAGGCCCCGTCGACCGTGCGCTATGCGCTCCGCAGCGCATCCATTTAACGTGTCGGCCGGCATAGCGAGGCGAAACTGCGAATTTATAAATTCCTCATTTCAATGGTCGGCATCGCATCGAACCTGAACGGTTCGAAGTAGCGCAGGCAGGAAGTTGTGCTGCGCCCTGTCAGCAGCCTGAAGCGAATTGTGGACGGGTTCTTGAGCTGTTAGGAACCCTTGTCCGGTGCGGAGATTGCGAATTTGCACGACTCGGAGATTCAACGTTGTTGAGTACTTATCAAGCGTTGCCCCAAGCTGTGCTACTAATGCTGCTTGTCGCTGGAACTGTAACGGCCGATGAGCGGACGTTGTTCGACGAAAGCGAGGTGATGTTCGCTCGTCGCGTTGCGCCGCTCCTTCGTGAAAAGTGCCTTGGTTGCCACGGCCAAGATCCGGAACGGATTGAGGGCGGCATCGACTTTCGGGCCATCGAGCCTCTTGCAGCCGGCGGTGATAGTGGCGCAGCTGGGATTGTTGCCGGAGAGCCGCGGAACAGTTCGATCTATTTGGCTGCGGCCCGGAGTGAGGAAGAGTTTTCGGCGATGCCGCCCAAGGAAAGCGAAGCACTTAGCGGCGAACAACTTGAGTGGCTAAAACGATGGATTGAAACGGGAGCAAAATGGCCGTTGGAGAATCGCGTCAGCGCGATTGAAGCAGAATACGCTGACGAGTGGTCGGTCGAAGATGGCGTGAACGTGAAAACGTCGGGCGGATTAGACGGCAGTTGGACCAACCGTCGATATGATCCGGCGAGCCTGTGGGCGTACCAGCCGCTCAGACAAGCTGACCTTCCCAGTGATATAGATTCTCCCGTCGACTATTTCATTCGCAAGGCGATGCCCGGTGTGCTTGATGTCGCTCCGCGAGCAGACCGGCGAGCCCTCATCCGCCGCGCAAGTTTCGACCTACTAGGTTTGCCACCGACTCCCGATCAGGTTGAAAGCTTTTTGCGCGACCCGACCGACGACAAAACCGCCTTTGCTTCCCTTGTCGACCGTCTGCTCGCGTCCCCTCACTACGGCGAGCGCATGGCCCAACATTGGCTCGATGTCACTCGCTACGCGGATTCCGCTGGTTTTGCTAACGATTACGCACGCGGCAACGCTTGGCGCTACCGCGACTATGTCATTCGATCATTCAACGAGGACAAGCCATACGATCAGTTCATCCGTGAGCAAATTGCTGGGGACGAAATCGTGCCAGACATTACCGAAGGCATCGTTGCCACTGGATTCCTTCGCATGGGACCGTGGGAATTGACTGACATGGAAGTCCCCAAGGTAGCGAGAATGCGATTTCTTGATGACGTGACCAACAGTGTCGGCGAAACGTTTCTTGGCCAGTCGCTTCAGTGTTGCCGCTGTCACGACCACAAGTTCGATCCAATCCCGACTCGTGACTACTACAGGGTCCAAGCCGTGTTTGCAACGACCCAGTTGGCGGACCGACGCGTCGAATTCTCGACAGACGACAACACCAGCGGGTTCGATGAAAAAGCCTACCTTGACGCGAGGAAAAAAGAATATGAGCAAATAAAACAGCGGATGGATAAAGTCTTGCTGGACAATGCCAATGAATGGTTTGTGGCAAACCAACGTGATCCGAACCAGTGGAATCAAGCCGTCGCCAATGCTAGAAAAAAAACACCTTCGGGCAGAGTCTTTAATCTCGCTCGAAACGCTTTGATGGCATCCGGGGTGAGGCAAGAACAACTGCCACCGGCCAATGTTGGATTCACGCCCGAGCAATTCGGCCTGAATCGGGTTGCCGAAAAAGGAATCGAACGTCTCAGGTGGGAGTTCGACCGTTATGAGCCGGTCGCTCATTCTGTATATAACGGCCACACACCAACGATGGAGTCGGTCTACAAACCGCTCCGGCTTCCAAGAGATCGCAGTGAAGGGCAACTAGAAGAGCCTGTCATTCACACCGGAGGTGATCCGTTTACCAAGGGCGAACCGGTAGAACCGGGCGTGTTGAGCGTCATCGAAGATCAAGTCTCGATCGACATCCCAGACTCCCTGGATGGCCGCCGAACAGCGTTGGCCGACTGGATCGCTGACCCCAAGAACCCACTCACGACTCGCGTGATAGTCAATCGGATTTGGCAATGGCACTTCGGCCAAGCCATTGCCGGAAACCCGAATAATTTCGGATCGACCGGTAAGCGTCCGACACACCCCAAGTTGCTCGATTTTCTGGCTGGTCAATTAGTTGATAGTGGCTGGTCGATGAAGAACCTGCATCGACAGATCATGAACTCGGATACGTACTGCCGTAGCACGAACCATCCTGATCGTGAACAGCTTGCCGAGGTGGACCCAAACAACGCATCGTACGCCGCGTTTACACCTCGGCGATTGAGTGCAGAAGAACTTCGCGATGCGATGTTGAGCGTCAGTCAGGAGTTGAATCATGCCGTTGGCGGAATCCCGTGTCGTCCAGTCATTAACTCCGAGGTTGCGTTGCAGCCACGTCAGGTCATGGGCACCTTCGCAGCGGCTTGGACACCGAACCCGAAGCCGCATCAACGGAATCGTCGTTCCATCTACGTACTGAGACTCCGTGGCCTCACCCATCCTGGCCTAGAGGTCTTTAACGCACCATCTCCAGACTTTTCCTGCGAACGCCGGGAGACGTCCACGGTGACACCACAAGTCTTCGCGATGTTCAATAGCTACGATACGCACGCAAGAGCAACGGCACTCGCCATCGATGTAATGCAAAACAACCACGATCCAGCAGAAGCAATTCGCGACATCTATCGACGACTGTTCAGTCGTGAGGGCACGCGTAAGGAGATCGAGCGGTGTCTTGCGCATTGGAAAGCAATCAAGTCAATGCTACCGCTTGGCCAAGAGCCTTCTTGGGGGCCGCGCCGCCAAGTTGTACGCGAAGCCGTGGAAGAAAATACTGGAGAAAGGTTTACCTTCGTCGAAACCCGTTACGCCATCAATGATTTTGAACCCGATATTGCGCCCAGCGATTTGACAAGAGAAACGCGGCGCTGACCGATGTATGTCTGGTATTAATAAATAGTAATGAGTTTGTATATGTCTATTGATCGCCGACACTTTCTCTACTCGCTTGGCACTTCGCTTGGCAGCGTGGCACTCTCTGCAATGCTTACGGACGAAGCATCAGCGGTCGACGATGTGGATGCGGGGAAGCCTGCCGGTCCGATGACGCCCAAGGAAGGGCATTTCCCGGCGAAGGCCAAGAACTGCATCTTCCTGATGATGGAAGGTGGGCCTTCGCACATCGACACGTTCGATCCAAAACCATCGCTTAGCAAAATGCATCTTAAAGAATTTACTCGTGAGGGCGAGCAGAAGTCGGCGATGGAAAGTGGGAAACGCTACTACGTCGAGAGTCCGTTCGGATTTCAGAAGCATGGCGAGAGCGGTGCCGACATGGCAGAGAATTGGACACACTTATCGGCGGTCGCTGATGACTTGTGCTTCTATCGTGGGTGCCAAGTCGACAGCGTGAATCATCCAACGGCGATGTATCAGATGAACTGCGGCAATCGCTTTGGTGGGGATCCCGGTTTGGGTGCTTGGCTGACCTATGGACTCGGAAGCGAGAATCAAAACTTGCCGGGATTCTTGGTACTTCCCGAAGTCTCCTACCCGCAAGGCGGCGCGGCAAATTGGAGTAACGGCTACCTTCCCGCATTCTATCAGGGCACACCCCTTCGTCCCAAAGGTTCTCCGATCTTGGACTTGCAACCGCCGGCGAGCGTCACCTCATTGCGACAACGAGCGAATCTTGAATTTCTACGTCGGATCAACATGGACCATGCAGCCGAACATCCAGGGCACGATGACCTAGAAGCTCGGATCGAAAGCTATAAACTCGCTTTCCGAATGCAGATGGAGGTACCTCAAGCGATTGACTTGTCTGGCGAAGACGAAAAGACTCTGGACATGTACGGTATCGGCGGCGACGCGACAGACTCATTTGGTAGAAAGTGCTTGCTGGCTCGTAAGATGGTCGAGAAAGGAGTGCGATTCATTCAACTCTATAACGGATCGTGGGACAGCCATGACTACATCGAGCGTGCTCACGGAAACCTCGTTCGCGGTGTTGATCAGCCGATCGCTGCGCTGATCAAAGATTTGAAACAACGTGGTCTACTCAATAGCACGCTGATCGTATGGTGCGGTGAGTTTGGTCGTACGCCTGATAACGGCGTCCGCGGCGGTGTTAAGTATGGACGCGATCACAACCCCGACGCGATGACAATTTGGATGGCTGGTGGCGGCTGCAATGCCGGGCATACGATCGGAGCGACGGACGAGATGGGCATGACTGCGGTCGAGAATGTCCATCACGTGCGTGATTTTCATTGCACTCTCCTTCGACTGCTCGGTCTCGATGACAATAAGTTGACCTATTATCACGCCGGCCGCTTCAAGCAGCTCAGCCAGTTCGGCGGCAAGGTGATCGATGAATTGATTGCTTAAGACAACCCGACTTGACTTGCGCATGATCCCAACGCGCAGACATCTGAGTTCTCTGCAAGGGGTCTTGGCAATAATTGTCAGTTTTCTTGCTTGAGGTAGGGAATGATTTCTGGACAGCGTTGTTTCAGGTTGGCGATGTAGCGATCACAGTCAAATGGCTCTCGTGTCTTCCAGACGCGGAACAGTATTCGGGTCCAACTCCCCCGCCAGATACATCTCCATCAATGCTTTCTCGACCGACGACTCGCGTCGACGATACCGCTCGATAATCTGCGTCTCAAACGGCAAACTCCGTAGTCGGGGAACCTTGAGGTTCACCTGGCCGGCCTTCGTCTGGAGACCCCGATCGTACGAGCCGGCCCGCATGTCCACGCGGTCGGCAGACCGCTCGTACCGCTTCGCGCCGCACAACTGGTCCGCCTCGGCTTCCAAGAGCCCATTGAGCGTCTCTTCGACGCGCTGGCGAACCACCTCGTCCACGTGGCCCCGAATCCGCTCCTCATCAACCTGAACCATGCTTCCGCTTGCGCTGCTTCCTGATAAACTTGCCATCGTGGCAGTCTCCTTCGCTTGGGGAATGAATCTCAACAATCCAATTCCTACCAAGCAGGGGCTGCCCAAACAATGGTAAGCTGCCGACCAGCACCACAGTCTTCAGGCGTTGGATAGGGCTCTTCGGGTTGCCCGGCGGAGTTGTTTTTGGTCGGCTTTGTCGCGGCGTTCTGCTTGGCGGTATTGGCGGATGGACTCGGGGTGGGCGGCGGCCCAGACATCGGGGCGGAGCGCGGCGTAGTCGGTCTCGCCGGCCAGTAGCCGATCCAAGACGTCTTTCACGTACGCCCACACGTCTAAGTCGTTGCGTAGCGCACTGGAAACGAGCGTGAAAAAGCCGGCCGCCCGGTCGCCGGCCGCGAGGCTGCCAACGAACAGCCAATTCTTGCGGCCTAGCGCCACCTGCTTCATTAGTTGCTCGACATCGTTGTTGTCGATCGGCAACCAGGGATCGGTGAGATACAACTGCAACGGCGTCCAGTGATTGCGGAGTAGCCCAGCGCGCCGCCGAACTTGCTCTTGGGCAGCACGTCGTGCGCCGCTGGACTTTCCAGCCACTCGCCTAGCGCCAGCCAGATCGGCAACGCTTCTTGGGTGCGCAGCTCCAGCCGCGCCTCGGGCTCCATGGTCTTGCCCCGGTCTTCAATATCGTAAAGCTGCTGAAACTTGGCTAGCGCCACGCTCGCTTCGCGCGGGTAGTTGTCCCGCGCTTCAAACACCTTGCGTCGCGCATGCGCCACGCACGCCGCCCGCTCGATCCGACCGCCCGTCCGCAGCGCAATCTGCTGATAGCCTGAATAACAGTCGGCCATCAGTTTTCCAGAGAAGTCTTCCAAGACCAGATCGGGGCCGGCCCGCTGGCGACTGACCGTAAAGTCAAAGAACGTCAGGGGAACCGTCACGCTCCGATAAGCCCACAGTTTGGCCGTCACGCTCGGCTTGTTCTTTTCCCGCGCTTCGCGAAGTTTTTCGCAGGCCCGCTGGCTCTTCGCGTCGCCAGGCGTGGCTTCGGGTATCTCCTTCGGAACCAGCAGCGTCACGCTCGTGTCGTCGGTTCCTAGAATCGAACTGGCCAGTACCGTCTGGCGGAGGTGCGCGATCAACGGCTCCAGCACAAACGCCGACGCCTGAAGAACGTTCAACAGCGTCGAACGGCTAGGAGTCCAGCCCGAACCGGCGAACAGGTCTTGCTGCCGATAGATCGGCAAGTGATAGCCGTACTTGTTCGCGATGATCTCCGCGGCGATTGAGGCATCGTACTTGTCGCCTTCGACAAGGCCGGTCGGCCTGTCGGCCGAACCGACGCCGCACTCTGGGGCGTTCTGGCAGGCGTACTTCGGATACTTCGTCACCCGCACTTTCAGTTGCGGTCGCTCGAATTCGAGCGTTTCTGTTGTGTCAAACCCAATGAGTTCCCGTGCGCCGTGCTGGGGGCACGCTTTCTGGTCGTCGGGAACCTGGGCCTCGACTTCGTATCGCGGCAGATGCTCCGGCAAGCCCTCATGGCGACGTTTTTTCTTCTTGCGACGGACGTGCGTCTTGACCGTCAGGCCGGCTTCCGAGATCGCCTCGGCCAGGCCCTCTGCCGCCTCTGCCGCCTCTTCCCCGAAATCTAACGCCAATTGATTGGGGTCGGCCAGGTACCGTTCGCTGCGGCGGGCGAACGCCCGTTGCAAGAGTTCTTTGATCGTGAGCTGGTCGGCTTGTTTCTCTTGCTCGAGTCGTTTTACTTTCGCGGCCAGGTCGGCAATCGCTTGTTCGTGCGATTCGACGAGATGTTTTTCAGCGTCGACTTCGCGAAGTAACTCAGCGGCGAGCGTTTGACACGCCCCAAGATCGTTGGGAATCGCAATAATGCTGGCTCGAATCGTCATGCTCGTCAACATAACGATTCACTAGCTTCGCGCAAGTCCAACTCTGAAAGTTTTCGAGAAAACTTTTTACGCCGACTTCTGGTAGCGCTTGCGGCGCTTCACGCCGACCAGCGACACGCCCCCCAACAGCATGGCCAGTTCCGTCGCGTCGATTGCCAGTCGCCGCTCGTCGGATGCTTTCACTTCAAACGTCCCTTGCTCGAGCACCTTGTAAAAAACCCAAAAGCCAGTCCCATCCCAGTACAGCATCTTCAAGCGATCGGTTCGTCGATTGACGAACAGGTACAGGCTGCCGCCGGTGGGGTCTTCTGCGAACTGACCTCGGACGATTCCCGAGAGCCCGTCGATTCCCTTGCGCATGTCGGTCGGTTCGGTGTGGAGATAGATGGTCACGCCCGCCGGAAAGTTTAGCATGACGAAGTCTCCACCTCTCGGGTGACGCGGACCAATTCGCTGACGATGGTCCGCAACGCCTGCTCGTCGGCGGCGGAGGCTTCAAGCTGAACGCCGCCAGGCAGACGGACGGATACGCCGGCGCCGAGTGGACGAGCACTTGCTGGAAGACGCTCTGGCTGGGATCCCGACGCACGCGGGGTTGGTGCTTTGCTGGCGGGTTGGGGAAAGCCCCAGCTTGCGCCGCCAGGCATAGAAACTCGCGATGCTGACCCCCTCGGCGGCACAAAACTCGGCCGTCTTCAACCCCGAAGCCTCCAACCGAACAAACCGTTCACGCCAAGCGGCAACTTTCTGCGGATCCGAACTGCAAGCCATCGTCAAACTCCTGAAACTTGGAATGCGGGGATAACGCTTGCCAAGCTAACAGACGCGTCAATGATGGGGCTGGTGGTGCTTACAAACAATGTGCGCATGATCGTAGGACGTTATCACACAACTTTCTGGCGCGGCCGGATTTGATGAGAGGGAGGAAGCCGTCCGCCGAGCTTGGCCTCCCACAGTTACTTATGCCGTTTCCCGGCGGCGATGTACGCCCCGCCCCTGATTTCGCCGATATCCCTGAGAAAAGACGTGCCATGGGGACGTTGGGGACCGCCCGGGAACCGACTCCTTTCGGAATCCCTGATTTGAAAGTATGCCGTATCCGATATATTCTTATAGCAGGAAGGAGACGTCCGAGATGGCCAAAAAGTAGGGAGGCAAGGCTGACGAGCCAACTCGAAAGCGCCTGGTCTGGCTGCACGGCGAGGTCAAGACGCCGCCGTTCACGCCGGAAGGGCGTCAGGAAACTGGAATGCTCCTGCGTTTCCTCCAGCGAGGCGAGCGTCTGGACATGCCTCAGTCGGAGCCACTGACGAATGTGTGCCCCCGCTGCGGCGCGTTACGTGTCCGAGACGCGGAGCACAATTGGCGGATCATGTACCGGGTCGACCCTGACGCCGTGCTGATCTTGGAGGTCTACGCCAAGAAGACGCGCACGATACCGAAGGCCGTCATCGATCGGTGCCAGCAGCGATGGAAGGACTACGACGAAGCCGTCAAAGCGGCCAAGAAGAAATAGAGAGGATCGACAAATGGATGCTGCAAAACGCAAGGCGATTGAAGCTGCCGGCTGGAAGGTCGGTGACGCTGCTGATTTCCTAGAAATGAGCGATGAGGAACGTCAGCTGCTCGACACCCGAGTTGCGCTGGCGCTGGCGATTCGCGATCAACGCAAGGCATCGAAGCTCTCTCAGAAGCAACTCGGTACGAGGCTAAAGACCACCCAGCCACGGGTTGCCAAGATCGAACGCGCTGCTTCTGACGTCTCGCTGGACCAGCTGGTTCGCGCTTTGACCGCAGCGGGCGGCAGCATCGTCGTCAAAGTTGGCAAAGGGGCGGCCAAGTCGACCAAACGCGCTGGCTCCAAAAAGGGCAAAGTTGTCCTCGAGGTAAGCGGATGTGGAACCTCGGCTCGTCGAATGCGACCGAACGAGCGTCGCCGAACTCGTTGCCCAGTACGTGGCGTTCGCAACGGAACACTTCCGCCGCAACTCGGACGAACGCTACCGAATAAAGGCAGCCATCACGCCACTGGTTGAACTCTATGGTTCGCTTCCCGTCGATGAGTTTAGCCCCAAGAAACTCAAAGCGGTTCGGCAACAACTGATCGACCGTCGTAACGCCCACACGGGCAAACCTCTCTGCCGCAAATACGTCAATCAATTGACGGCCCTCATCAAGAAGATCTTCAAATGGGGCGTGAGCGAGGAACTCGCGCCCGTCTCGGTGTTTCAAGCTCTCGACACGCTGCCGGGACTTCGTAAAGGCCGTACGGTTGATGCACCCGCTGCGAGGTTGAGCGGATGCAAATTGCAGACGGTGGGGGCGACCTCAGCACGATCTGGCATGTCGTTTTTGCGGACTGAGCCCCAGTTTGGAATCTGCTATACTCATTTCGTGGCTGGCATTACGCAGATCCTGTTCCCGATCGAGCAAGGCGACTCCTCTCCGACCGATCAGCTGTTGCCACCGCACTTTGCGCGTTGGATTTGAGAACTTGATCAGCTGGGCCCTGTCGCCTCGCGACGGCAATACGACCTTCCGGCGATTGCCAAGACAGCGAGCAATGCCATTGCTATCGAATTAGGCTCGGGAACCGTTAGCACAATTCTGGAAGTCGGGTCGCGCAGGAAGGTTGTATAGAACGGCGTGCCGTCTGCAAGAATACCACTGATTTCTCCAGACGCATCCAGCACGTCTCCCCCAAGGAACGGTTGACCGTTGACCTGGAAGGCGGATCCGAACACTTCCACCAAGCCGAACAATTTGGCCTCGATGTCCGCGGTAGTATAGTCACCTCCCCTCCAGAACACATTTCCCCGGTCGGCGGTGATGTCCAAAGATGCCGCATCGCCACCGTTGATCAGCGCATTTCCACTGATCGCGTCGACAGAAAGTGCAATGGACGAGAGTTCGTTAATTGTGAGTGTTCCCAGGAACGTGGCGACCGCCTGCACTTCTTCTCCTGTCCCCCCATCGATCGTCAGGTCACCAAAGTTCTTGGCAACCAACTCGGGGCCCATGTCGAATGTCTCGACTTCGACTCCACTCATGGTCCCCACGGCACCAGGACCGGAGACTTCGACCCCTTCGGAGAATGTCCCTCCCGTGATTTGCAGTATGGCATCGGTGAAATTTTCATCCGGTGAGAAGACGACGATGGGGCCAAATTCACCCCCCTCGATGTCCAGTCTTGCCACGAACCCGGTTTCAAACGGTTCGGACGCTCCGGTGATACCGACCTCGCCTACTTCGCCATCCACGACTCGGGCCATTGCATTGTTGACGATCGTCAACTCACCGACTTCGCCCGATTCGATGAGGGCCCGACTGCTGTTTCTGAGTGCAAGCTCGCCGCCAATTTCACCCCCCGTCATCACAATCTGTGCCTGGTCGAACAGCAGCACGTCGTCGTCGAGTGTGCCGTCGTTCAGCTCAATCCTCGACGAAACCAGCAACTCAACGACGTCAGCCACCAGGACGCCCTCCTCGACAACCAGCACTCCGTTTCCACTCAGGCCGATTTCTTCGAAGGCTGCGAAAGTCAGCGTTGCCATGCCATCGTCTTCGATGGACAGGCGCCTGCGACCAGCGTCTCGGGATCTTCGCCTTCCGGTGGCTCGGGCCCGGTGACGAATGCCTTGCCATTACCTTCCACAATCAGGTCCCCGCCAATGGTCCCCCCTTCGATGGAGGCCTCGGCCATATCGGATACCAATACGGAGCTGGCAGTATCGCCTCCGGTCATGTTGAAGACCGAGTTGTCGAAAAGCCCGACACTTTGGTCCTCGTTGGATAGGACCGGTTGCATGCCGCCCTCGCCGTCGTCCTCCATCATGATGGTCCCGTCGCCGTTGAGGGCGTAACCAATCTGGCCACCGGCAACAAGGTTCACCGTTGTGGGAGCTGGATCCCCACTGTCGAACACCTCAATGTCGACTTTAGGAATACCAATCTCGACGACCATACCTGTATTGATGATTTCCGCCGTACGTGCAGGGGTCGACAAGAGAGCGCAGGATAGCGCTAAAGAAGCGAAGGCAACAACGGGTCGAAGTGGGATGCAAGACATTAGCTCTTCCTCTTAGTTCAATGATGCCACAGTTGTCATTAGTCTTTTCTTAGCGACCGCTACTCCGTCAGCGAGAAATTCCAGCCGTGTTTGTCTCGAATGTCGATGCTCAACTCCTCAGAGCCTTCTTCCGGAATCACGATCGGCGTGTCCTTTGGACTCTCGTAGATCACGGTAAGTCCGCTCGCGTCGAATCCCGGTCCAGTAAGTTTGGCCGCCCGCTGTTTCGTCTTCTCATCCAAAGAATTTTGAAAGACGGCCAGGTACTCGCCCGGGTAGGCTCCCCGCGCGGTTTCTGCCGTTCGCAGAGCGAATTTTCCGTCTTCGGTAACCACGGCAAACGCCCTGGTTCCGCCCCCAATTGGATTCAGCGACAACCGCCCCGGGGCGGGTGGCTCTCCCTCTACGCGAAGTATGCCATTTGCGACGACGGTGCCATCCTGACATCCGCTCAAGGCAACCGTTGCGATGGCAAGCACCGCCAGTCCGATGATTGGCAACATGCGTCGACATTTCCTCCGTCTACCAGACTGCCTGCCTGAGTTTTGGATCAAAGTTCTAGTATCCATTGACGATGTTCCCATCGTTGCGCGAGCCAAGGTTCATGTAAACGTCTTGATCGATGGTTTCGTCCAGGTAATGGACCGACCCGTCGCAAAAAGCAAAAAACGCTCCCCCTGCGTGCCAGCTAAAAGCGCAGTCATTGTCGACAGGCCCTAGATTCACGCTATTGCCGTCGAATTCTATAGAGAAGTTGTCCTTCGATTTTGGCGCTAGGTCGCAATTGATGGGGGTATTGCGTTCGGTCTTGAAGATGGTGTTTTCGTCGCCGCTGCCGCCGCCCATCCAAATCGGCCAGTGCTTCGGGCCGAGTTGGCCCGATTGCTTCTCAACAACATAGTAGGACGATTCGCCCAGCAGGATCGTTTGCGTGAGCCCATCGGTGATGTTCTCCGGTCGCACTTTGGTGATTGCTCCGAGGGCGAAGCTACCATTTGCCAAGCGTTCGAGTCGCGCGCGGGCGTTATCGCAGCGATTCTGGAAGACACCTTGGTCCTTGTTGCCACCATTGCCCTTGTAGTCGCTGGTCGCGTAACCGTTCATCCATGCCAACTCGCCAACATGGCCGACGGCTCGCGATTCTAGTTCAGAAGAGGGACAACGAAAGATCGGCAACTCGGTCTCACCACCACGCCACACGGTATTTTTCCCAGATCGATCCAAATAAACGGGTCCAATCCGGAGGATGTCCGGAAACGGAAACGATTGACCAGGGTTGAGGAAGACGCCGGTATCGTCCCATACGTGGTCATGCAACGCTTGTTCTTCGAGAAACGGCAAGATGTAGGTCACCCAGCCGAATCCCTTTTCGCAAAAACCAGTGCTTTCTCCCTCTTCTCCGATGACGGGCGGCGTGTCGGACTTGGTCGGATCGCCACCCGCTACGCCAATGGGATACTGCTTTTCGATGTCCACGAAGTTGATCACAGCAAGCGCGATATTCTTCAAATTGTTTTGACACGAGGCGCGCCGTGCCGCCTCCCTGGCTGCTTGGACAGCTGGCAAGAGCAGACCTACCAATACACCGATGATTGCTATCACCACTAATAGCTCGACCAGCGTAAAACCCGGTCGATGCCTTACTCGTGTTTCCATTGCGCCCAATCCTTCCTAATACTCGCCGCAATCGTATACGCTAGGTAGATGTCGCTCGCCCGTGTCGGCATCGTAAACCAGCGATAGCTCCAGCAACCGCCAACAACCATGTTGCGGGTTCTGGTACGCTGGACGTGCTTGCGGAAAGCGGTCCACCCGCAGTTAAGGCCGACGCAACCGAACCAAAGCGCGACTTCCACAAGTCGTAGTCGTCTTGGTCGACACCGTCGACACCGTCTCCATTTCCGTTTAGCGCTGCGTCGGTCGCCGCGCCCAGGTTGTCCCGCCAAACGCCATAGTCGGCAAGGTTCACCGTTCCATCGTTGTTAAAGTCGCCAGGTAAGCCGACAGCCAGCGACCGAAATAAAACTCCTCCGACGAGTCCAAGTTCGGCGGGCGATCCGTCCACCGCGGCGGTCGAGTACTGGAAGATCAGGTCGGATTCATCGTCCAGCAAGGCCGGGGCGATGGGGCTTCCAATCGGAAGCGATTCGCCATTCGCTACGAGGAGTGAAGAGCCTAGTAGCCTCCCCTCGGACAGGAAGGAGGAATTACCGGGGGCCGCGATCCACCCGCTGCCTTGGCTGGTTTGCAGGGTGACCCACGAACCCGGATCGAGAACACCCGGCGCTGATTGAATGACGTAGGAGTCGATGTTGACGTCAAAAATCGATTGATTTTGAAGAATGGCATCCCCAGTGATTGGATCGACCACAAGCACCACATCGTTGTCGACTTCGAATTCAACATCCCCGGGCAAGACGCCAACACCGGTCTCGCTGTAAGTAAACACGAAGGAAGGCTCCGCCTCGCCAATGGTGCCCGGCGTGAACACCTCGTACGGGAGGCCAATCGACACACTCGACTGTCCTGCAATGGTAAGCGACTGCGAAAGGTTGACTTCACTCAACACGGTCGTCGTGGCCTGGCCCTCCAGCCACCCAGGGGTCGAAGCTTCAGTCAGGCTGCTCCATCCTCCTGGGCCAGGGTTGAAGGTGACTGTTTCCCCGTCGTCGCCGACAAACAAGTAGCCATCAATACTGATTGACTGTTGGGTGTCATTGCGAAGGGAAGCCGTGCCGATCCGTGGATTGACGACGACGGTCAAGTCTTCATCGCCGCGAACTTGTGGGGTCACCGTCACGAACGACAAGCAGGAAACCAACAGGCAGACGATGCATATTCTCATGGTAGTACATCCTACGGCGTGGCTGAATGGTAAGGCGGAGCGATGGGGGTGCATGTGATGAACGGACTTGGAATTCCTAGTCAAGCCAGTGGCTAGGTTGCGGCCGACTGCCGCCCGCGAACCGACCGATAGGACTGTGCGAGTCCGGCAAACAGCAAGAACGCAAGCAGCCCAGCATTTGGTTCGGGAACCGAAGTCGTACCACCGGCAAGTAGTGAAGCGTTATGGAGGGCCGAGAATCCGCCACTGGCGAAGCTGTCAAAGGTGGCCGCATTGGCCTGCTGGTACTCCAAGTAGGACTGCTTAAACTGCACAAAGTCGGCCGCGTCGACGTCGCGATCAAAGTCCAGATCGGCAACTTCGGTGAGCGAAATCGACTCGCTGATGTCCTTGCCGTACGCTTCGAGGAAGATTCCAAAGTCGACCTCGTCCACGTCGTTGTCGAAGTCGAGATCTCCGGCAAGGCCGAAAATGATGGTCAATTGAGGGCGCGTATGAAGTTGGTCCAGAAGTAGAGAGCCGGTGTCGTCCTCTTCGTCACCATCCGTATCGAAAGTATCAAAGCCAATGGCAAAACCAGGATAGTCGCGGGCCAATTCCGGGTAATTGGCTGTGGTGAGAGGTTTAAGGAACTCCGGGTCGCGCGAGTTTAGTTCTTCCTCTTCGTCGTCGTTCGCGTCTTCCGTCCAGTCGCCCGTGATATCGACGGGCGCACCTCGGACGGCTGTTTCGCCATCCAGGAACGATTCGCCGTCGTCCAGTCCCTCGGCTTCGCTGGTAAACATGTCCCAACCATCGTCGCTGTTGTTGTTGATGACCCAGCCGAGGTTGGGATTGCTCTGAGGATCGGTAAGCCAGTCGGTGACCGCGTCGGTCACATCGTAGTTGAAGAACGATGCCTGGTAGGCGGCGTAGGCGAGATCGAGGTCGAGCTCGTAGTCGTTCGCGTCGTAGAAGTCCTGCAAATCGTTCAGGATGTCTTCGGAGTCGAAGCCGGCACCGTAGGTAATTTCGACTTGCTCCGAAACCGGGCTGGCGGGGATTTCGTCGGAAATCAGACGTCGGACCTCAGAACTATTCGAGTCGGCAAAGTCGCGATCTTCTGCCACTTCGCGGGCGCCGCCTGGGTTCACGCCAGGCGGCACGTTCGGGACGACAATGCCGTGGAATTCGTCGAATCCATCTCCGTCGTCATCGCGGAATTCACCCGAGAAGGGATAGGCCATCAATCTTCCATCGGGCCCAGGTGTAATGTTGAATTCCATCTCCCCCCAAGCGTCGGTTTCTTCCCAGCGGGGATCCACCGTGGGTTGAGTCAAGCCCTTGAAGAGATCGGTTCCAACAATTCGATGAAACTCGATGAGCCCATCATCGGAGGGGCTCGTCTTGTACAGCGTTAAAAAGGCACGACGGATTGGGACTGTTCCATCGGCAATCCCTGCTGGCAGAAGACCACTCTCGACTAATTCAGTGAATCGAATGGCACCCTGGGTCTGATTGCCGTTGTCATTGCCATCGACTGAGATTTCTTCTTCCTCCAAGAAGCCGGGAGGGTCCGTGAGGGATGCGGAGCGGAACTCCGTATCTTCCGTGCCTTCGTAAAATCCACCGCCAGGCAATAGCGTCACGCCATTTTGGAAGACAACTCTGCCCGACTGAGGTTGAGCATGGACTCCAGACACAATGGCAAACAAGGTGAGCGTGCATGTCGCTTGAGCGAAATTCCTGAACACGTTTATTCTCCTCAGGGCAGATTCTACTGATGAATAACTTCTGATGCTTAATACGATTCAGGATTTAGCAACGCGGGTCGATCGCATGGAACGAACTCCGGCAGTTCCTAGCAGAATTCCCAAGACCAACACCAAGCTGGACGGCTCTGGGACCTGCCGTGATACGAGCAAGGCGAACGAGCCTGCCCCGTTCAGGTCCTCCCAAACATTCTTGAACTGCACAAAGTCGTCCAAGTCGACATCTCGATCGAAATCCAGATCGCCCGGTTCGCCACGCGTCGCAAAGGTATTGCCCAACTGGCTTCGCAATAGGTCGAAGTCCTCCGTCGTCACCATGCCATCAGGGGCCGGGTCGCCGATGCCCGTGATGTCGCCGGAAATACCAAAAGCCACCCGCAGCACGGGCCTTACCTGTTCCTCGGTCCGGCCCAGCGCGTTTAATCGAGACTGCCAGAGCGCCTGTTCGAAGAGGTCTGGGTCGCCATTTTCGTCCGTGAGAGCGTTGATGGAGAAGTCGGAACTGATGAACTCGAAACTACTGTCATCGGTGTTGTTGATGGCCCAGCCAAGATTCGGTGCACCTGCTTGCCATGCTTGCAGCGAGTCGGTCACATCGATGGTTATGCGAGCCCCCGCGATGACGTCGTTGATGTTTACGGTATTCAGCTCGGAAGGCAGGATACCGCGAGGGTTTCCGTCGGCGTCAAAGGTTTGACCAGCCGGTTCGGCTTCGGGGTCGCCGAATTCGTCATCACCAGTTTCCGCGACATTGATTGGTTTCGGCAAGTTCAGAATGCCGCCCGTGAAATTGCCGCCGCTGCTGGGATTCGTGCCGCCCAGGGAATTCCAGGTATCATTGGCCGACCAGGGCCCCGATCCGCTATTGCGATTTAGATCGTTTCCCAAAACGCGATTGAAACTGATCTCTGCATCCTCGCTGGTATCGTCATCGGGAACAAACTCCAGTTCCGCGAAGAGGACCGCCTGGTTAGCTGGAACCAACCCTCCGTCGCCGCCAGGAATGGGCCCGCCGTTCGCCGCAAAGATGCTATCGAATCGGATAGCGCCTTGCTCAGGGAAGAGTTCATCCTCAGAGTCGTTTTCGACCTCAATGAAGGGGTCGTTGGCAAATGGAGTCTGATACGCTGGTGTCCCAACGCCTGCTACCAAACCGGGATTGCCCCGAAACACCACGTCCAACGTGCCGCTGTAACCGTTAACCCCCTGCTGGAAAATGACGACCTCGCCATTCGAATAGGGGCAAAGCAAAGTTAACAATAACACGGGACTCGCGAAGGTAAGCTGCTTGAACACCGTTAGCTCCTACTGTGAACCTCGACGTTGTAACTTGCGGAGGTGCCTTGTGCTGAAGTTTCCGACGACATCGTATCCGCGAATTGACTCATGCCTAGCATGCGTCCAGTAAATTCATTGAATCTTCATTGTGCATTCATAAACATGTGCGACCTTTATCAGCGAAGGGTTACGTAGCTCGTTTGTTAACATCAAAACTCTGTGCTGTTACGCGTGGATGCACATTGTTTGCCAGGCCATGCAACTTGCAATCGAACGATGCAGCAACATGTGCTCGTCGTCTACGCACCTTGCTTCCGTCGCGCCTTGTTTGCACAATTCCCTCGAAAACTTTGACACTTCCTGCGCCAGTGGTTCCGCAGGCCGCCAATTAAAGGAGTCTCGAATGCTAGTTTTCCGAGAGGCGCGAACTCGTCTCATCACACTCGCGTTGGCAGTATTGGGGGGAATGGCCTCGACAGCGTTGCTGGCGCAAGAGGGGGGTACTCTGGGAAGTGATGCCACCATCCGAGTACCCGACGAGTACGCAACAATTCAATCGGCGATCGACGCCGTCAGCGACGGTGCCACCATTGTTGTTGCGCCTGGGATTTATCACGAGTCGCTCGTGATTTCCGGCAAGCGGGTCAAGCTAGTTTCGCAGTTCGTTGCAACTGGCGACCAGAGGCTGGTCCACAAGACCGTACTTAGTGGTGAGGTGTTAGAGATCGATGAAAACGAAGGTCGTGCCGAGCAAGTACTTCTGATTGAATCGAATGTCGATCCCGATACCGAGATTGCCGGCTTCACAATTCGCGGCGGCGACGATGGCATTTCGTGCCATGCACGCATTACGATTCGCAATAATCGCTTCATTGATAACGTGGATGCCATCGACTACGAAGGAGGTGGCGGACTATGCGAGCACAACTACTTTGAGCGGAACGAAGACGATGCCATCGATTTGGATCGCGACTGCGATGTGACGATCCGGCACAACCACCTGCTTCACAACCTGGACGATGGAATCGAAATCCGCCTCCATCCGCACGCGGGCGAGATGCTGCGAATCGTGGTGCAGGAGAACGTGATCGCGGGAAATGCCGAAGATGGTATCCAAATTATCGACTACCCCGGGAAATCGAATCGCCGTATTCGGATTGAGCGCAACCTTATCGCGCGAAACCTGATGGCGGGAATCGGCGTCATGAGCAATGCCAATACCCGCGAAGAGTACGAGGCGGCACCGATTCCCGAACGCATGGAGATTGTCGGCAATACAATCGCCGATAGCACCTACGGACTTAGTGCGGGGGGCAACCTCGAGGTTTCGCGCAACACGTTCTTGCAAAACCACGCTGCGGCGATTCGCTATCCGATGGAGGGCGACTCGCCCAATGCCGCGAACTTGCGTTCGCAAAACCTCTATTGGCGGAACGGTGCGGAACTGGAATCGAACTGATGCTAACGGTAGCAGTCGACCGCGTTCGCGAGGTCCTTCGACTCGGTCCACCCGGGGTGCGAAGAGCGGCCGCCGTGTATTAGCGCCAGCGGCCCTTATCGTTCGAGCTTTGCCGGCAAACGCCTCACGTATCCGCCGTGGACCAGGCGTCGATATCGAGCGGGGTATCGTCCTCGCGGTTGTTCGTCGGCAGCACCTGGTGCAAGAGCACCTTCGTGTCGCACAGGTCGGCCACCGAGTCGACGATCAAAGAGCGAAACAATCTCGCTACAGCCTTCAGTTAGAAGCAACAGTGGTTGGGCCAGCCTCGGCGGCTTAGCTCATCGAGCTAGCTGCAGAGGTCGTGTCCGAGATTTGACACCTCCGCGCCTTGGCAAATTCCCTTCGAGCGGGCGGTTGATGCAATCGCCAGCACGAAGCAAGTACTGCCCCTGCGGTCGGTGTAGTTCACCGCTATGGCTTACAGGGTCGGCAAGGACCCGACGCGAAGGGGCCTCCGGAACGGCTGAGGAGCCGTGTCGCGCTAGCGAAATGCCCACATCCCCACGAACGTCACGATGGCGACGCCGACAAGATTCAAGAACAGGCCTTCGCGTACCATCGTTCGCATGGCGATCCGTTCGGTACCGAAAACTACCGCGTTCGGTGGCGTTGCTACCGGGAGCATGAAGGCGAAGCTCGCGCTCAGGGCGGCGGGTAGCATGATTACGCGTGGCTCGATGTCTGCCGTCACTGCGGCGGACGCCAGGATCGGCATGAGTAACGTGGTGGTCGCGGTGTTGCTGGTGATTTCGGTCAAGAAGGTGACGGCCAGACAAACCACTCCTACCAGCAGCAGTACAGGCCACGTAGTAACCGACGAGAGTGACTGACCTAGCGCATCGCTAACCCCGGAAGCCGCAAACGCCTCGGCGATCGCGATGCCACCACCGTACAAGATCAAGATTCCCCACGGAATTTTGACAGCGGTGTTCCAGTCGAGAAGTTTTTCACCTTTACCGTTGGGGACCAGAAACATCGTCACGACCGCCAGCAGGGCCACGCTTGCGTCGTTGGCTGCCGGCAAGTTGGCCCACGTGCTCCAGCCACCAAAGGGCTCCTTGCGAGTGACCCACAAGAGGGCGGTGAGGGCGAAGACGGCCAGGGTACGCGTCTCTTCCGTCCGCCATTTTCCGACCTTGGGCAGTTGAACGCATGCCGCTGAGCCAATGTTTCGCGTTAGCCACATGGCGGCAACTGGCAGCATCACCGCGGCCACCGGCAGCGACCACCTCATCCAATCGAGAAACGTAGGCTCGCTACCTGTGGTACGCGAATAGACTTCCATGAATATGAGATTCGGCGGAGTGCCAACGGGGGTGCCAATGCCGCCAATACTAGCGGCGTAAGCAATGCCGAGCAGGAGGGCGACCTCCAGCCGGTGATCGTCCGTTTGGTAGACGATAGCCATCACAATCGGCAGCATCATGAGCGTGGTGGCCATGTTAGAGATCCACATACTGAGCAGAGCCGAGGCCGCCATGAAGCCAAATACCAATCGGCGGCTGCTGGAACTACCAAACAGATTGACCATGTAGAGGGCAATTCTACGATGTGCGCCGCTGCGCTCCATTGCCGTCGACAGAATGAAGCCGCCGAGCATCAATAGAATCAACGGGCTCCCGTACGCTTCCCCGACCTCGGCTGGCGAAAGTACTCCGACCAGCGGGAATAGGGCCAGCGGAAGGAGCGATGTAACGGGGATTGGCACTGGCTCGGTGACCCACCATATCGCGCAAAGCGAGGCAACTCCGGTGGTCCAGCCTGAGGCTGACGAACCAAGGACAGTCGCAACTCCATAGCCGGTCACCGCGGCAACAATGGGGCCAACGACAATCAACCAAGCCGTGCGGGGTTGTCGGACGCTATTTTCGTCGCTTCCGGCTGGAGAGTTGGAGTTCAAAGTTGAGGTCGCTCGAATCGCTAATGATATTGGCTGTTAGCTCGGAGTTGGTGTTGTACCTGGCTGGTAGATACTGTTCGTAGCGTTCGATGACTTCGCCGCTTCCCTCCTCGGGAGGAAGGGCGTCGCCCGTTTTTCGCCTTCCGGTGATCACCACGCTGTAGTTTCCGGGCGAGATTCCTTGATTCTTGGCGAACGAGTAGGCTCCGTCGGCAATGACGGCCTGGACGGTTCGGACCCCCTTGGCCTTGGTGGCGGGGCGCAAGGCAATGCGTCCTTCGGGTAGCGGCTGGCCGTCCACCAACACGTTGCCGCTTACCGCGCAGGACGAGTTGCCACACCCGACCAGCAGCGAGCACCACGGTATCGTAACGGCGGCAAGAAGAAGGCGACAGGACCACATATCAGTAAGTTCCCGCTAACGCAACGTTACGACTAATAGCTGTCGATCGAGGCAATCTCGCCTCCCGCATAGGTCGACAACGCCTGCCACACACCTGGGATATCCTCGCCGTGCTGCATGGATTGAACGTTATCGGCCACAAAATGCGCACTGCCATCGACCATGGCCACGTTCACACCACCGGTGTGCGCGCTGCGGGCTGCGAGCTTGTGCGCGCGCGGTCCAGCTTGCCACCGAGTCGTCGCACGGCGCGGTGGGGTCCGTCGAGTCGACGGCGCAGAACCGCGACAAGTCGGGGTAGCTGCTGTTTGGTGGTTCGGAATGCAAGTACATCGCGCCGCCGCCCCAGTGCATGCAGCCACGTATGTCGCGGCCAGGCACCTTGAGCAGTTCGGCGAACGCGACGGTGTGGCTGGTGCCATCCGTTACCTGTCTGAGTTTGACGCCACGGTTCATCATGAACGGGCCGTAACCAGCGAGCGCCGACTTCACTGGGCGACCGCCGGTCGAGCCGCCGTACTGAACACCGTTGCGGCAGGAAGGATGACCGGCGCGGTTAGCTCCAAACAGTTCCCAGTTGGGGTCGTTGATCCAGATGCCACACTCTTCAAAGCCTGGCCCGGGATCGGCCCATCCGGCGTTACCAACGTAGTTGCCGCGGGCACCGTAGTGGTCGTCGATCAAACCCAACTGCTGTCCGGTGCCCGCTGGGTCGGACGGACAGGCCATCGAGGGAATAAACACGTGATGAGTCTTTTCGAACTGCCCCTTGCCGACATCCACGGACTGTTCGAAAAACAACTGATCGGTGTCGATCTGGCTGAACAAATTGCCTACTTCCAGAAAGGGCATGAGCTGCGTTACCCAAGCACCCAGCGAGTTGATGTCGCTTCCGTTCTTGGTCATGCGGTGTCCTGGAGGGAAATGCTTGTTGGTCGACTCGTAATTGAGCGTCGCAAGCCCCAACTGCTTGAGGTTATTCGTGCATTGGGAACGTCGGGCCGCTTCGCGTGCTGCCTGCACCGCCGGCAGCAATAGCGCCACCAGAATGCCGATGATGGCGATCACGACTAGCAGCTCGACCAGCGTAAAAGCGACTCTTGAAGTCGCGCTACGGTTTCTGTTCATTGTCTTTCGTCCGTCGTTGAACGTGGCTTCCATTTTCAATGGGACTCGCGGTACGGGCTGATTGGTCGCCGCCGATAGCAAAACACGGCAGCCGCAACGACCAGACACCACGAGCTTGGCTCGGGAACGCTAACTGCCTGAAAGGCCGCGCTGTCGACCAGTCGCAATTGCACCAGCGTGGGGCTGGTGTACAAGACTTCGAAGGTTTGCGTGGCCGACAGATCGTTGAGCGTGTCGATCACCGTGACGGTGTCGAACATGCCGGTGATCGTACCACCTTCGACACCTCGGATAATGTCCCATGTGTCGCCGATGTTCAGCGGGAAATAGTCGGGGTCGGCGGGCGGCGTACTGCTCGGCTCCACTTGAAACGACACATCCGCGTTGAGCCGAACGACTAGTTCGCCGTCCAAGGCCGCCACGCCCTCGACCTCAATGGTGTCGAACACCGGTCCATCGTAAGAGCAAGAAGACTGCAATGCACTCGCGCAATTACCGGGATCGCCTGGCTGTGGAGGACTATGATCTGGAGTGCCGTTGATCTGCATGACCAGATGCGATCCAGCGGCCAGGGTCAGATTGCCGCTACGCCCGCCGGAGGTGGTTAGCCTGAGATTTTGCGGGGCATGATCGCCCTGCCCTGTGGTTGGCACAATGAATCCCACGTGCAAGGTGCCACCGTCCCCGGCGCCGACTGACGATTCGGCTGCCAGTTCAATCTCACCAAAGTTGGTCGTCGACGCCAGGTGGTGTGGGACCCTCTCGTGCGGCTCGAATCCCGTCGCGAGGATGCCATTTTCGTTGACCATCACTTTGGCGTTTGGCATTCCGGCACGTGCCTCAACTAGAGCGAAATCTTGGGTGGAGATGGTGCCTTGGTAGTCAACTTCCAACACATCCGTGAAGTCGGCGGCATCGACACCAATTTCGAAGCGGTTCTCTGTGTTGCCCGTACCCGTAGGCGCGGTTGGGAATCCAGCGACGGTAATCGGTGCCGCCCCGCTCAAGTTTCGTGTCACCCGGAACTGCCGCTCGTCCGCCTGCGGACCGGCGATCGGGAACGTCTTGGTCAAATCAATGGTGACGGGAGCATTCGCTACCAGGTTGCCAACGCCTTGCAGTCCGTCGTCGTCGCTGCGGTGATCCACTGTCCCCGGCTGGGAGAACACGAGGATGCCCTTGTCTTGTTCCTGTTCGCTATCGCGACCCGAAAAGGCAACTCGGTTGGCACCGCTGGAATTCATTACCAGCGTACCGCCGATGCCTTCGTCCTCGACGGTTGGATTGGAGTCGCCAATCACGACATCGTCACCGGATCCGTTGAAATGAATGGTGCCGCGATGTCCGGCCGGGAAGCGGAGCGTAAGGTCCGATTCGGCGACGCCGTTGAAGGTGAAATCGTGGCGGCTGATGAGCGGCATGTTGATGGTCAGGTCCTCGGCCCCTACCGTTGCGTCGTAGGTCAAGTTGGTGTTGATGATCAGTCCGCCCGCCGTGCCGTTGACCGTTGAACCCGAAGCCCCGCCGGCGTGGACTTGGTCGTTGCTAAGCGTGGGATCGCCAATGGCCAGGCTCGTGCCGGTATCGTTAAGCATCGAACCGCCGCCATTGAGGACGATCAGTGGGAGATTCACGTTGTTCGCGGTGAAGCGAAGCACACTACTGCCGCCGGCGGATGCCGCGCCCAGGTTCTCGCGCCAGATGGCGTAGTCGGGCAGGTTGACAACGCCATCGCCGTTGCCATCTGCGCCCTCGCCAGCCGTACCTACCGAAGTGTCGAAGGCCAGTTTCCACGTGTCGTAGTCGCCGGCACCAACGGTGCCACTGCCGTCGTAGTCGCCAAGCAAGCCCGAGCTTCCGGACGCGCCCACCACGATACCCTTGCCAACAAACGAACTCGCACCGTCAATCGTCACCGTATGTCCGCTGCCGACGCGATATAGCGTGTCCGCCTGGTTGGCAGCACCGGCCCAGGTGCCCTCCGCGGTGAGCGAACCGCTACTGCTCGACTCGATCACGTCGTAAGTAATCAGTCGCGGCGGTTTGGGCGACGACTGGTCGGTAACGATCCAGCGGTTGGTTTCGGTGCTGGCGAGTCCAAAGGTTGCGAAGGTATTCGGGCCGCTGGCGAATGTGCTGAGCTGCGAACCCATGACCGGGTGCCCGATGGAAGTACCGGCTACGTCGATACTGTTGGGCCGAAAGAAGACACCCACTTCGCTGCCGGCAGATTCAAAATCTTGAAAACTGGTGGTTGCGGCAGGTGGGGCATTGTCCCAGGTCAGGGTCGCTTCGTTGAAGCTCCGGGTCGCCGGGTCGTTGATCGAATACATCCGGAAAGTGTCGTTCGAACTCGCGTCGGTTTGGGTGGTCAGCTCCAGGAAGTACGGCAGCGAGGGGTCGATATCGACGTTCGCCGTCGGGCCCAGGTCGAAGCGGATCAGCGGCTTCGCAGTCAGGCTGCCGGAATCGAACGCATTACCGCCGCGGATTGTCAGCGGCAAGCCATCCAGTGGATTGGCTTGTTCGAGGCCCGTGCCAAAGGCCCCCGAACCATTACTGCCAACCGGTGGCGGGGCGCCATTGCTGTTGGCGTCGAAGGCGATCATGGTGTCGGCATCGATGGCGATGGCCAGCGGCTTCACGGCCGCCGAAACACCGCTCGTGAGGACAACCAGGAATGCACAGGCTAGTAATACTACCTGCAGGGAATACTTTTGGAGACGCATCTTGGTATCACTTTCTCGGACATCAACTACAGCCAGCGCCGCGGACTGCTGCACACGGCGTGGGCATGTCTATTCCACTTTTCATTCCATGGCACCAGCGAAGATCTAGCGTCGTGCGCACCGCGTGGCGCTCACCACGCCAGCCAGCCCAAGCATCGCCAGCACCAGCGATCCGGGTTCGGGAATCGTCTGGTACTCGTTGGCCGACCAGTTGGGGGCAAGTGTCAGTGCGGCAGCGTTGCCGGTGATGGCCACGTTTGAAAGCGAATAGGTCCAAGCACCTCCGCCATCGATGTTGTCGTCGTTGACGAAGAATCCCAACCGATCCCAACTGGTCACACCAGCGGCCAGCGCCGCGCTGACGTCGAAGTCGGCGGTGGTAATCGTGGCCATGTGGTTGATCGTGTTGCCACTCTCCAAATTCTGCCACGCCGTACTTAGGTCGTAGCCATCAACGATCCGCTCGAGCGTCAGCGTGACCCGATGCGTGTCGGTCCGGTCGTTGAAGGCGACGTCGTCGCCAAATGGATCGTCGTTGCTCTGAGCTAAACGAGCGGTGCCATCGCCCAGTCCGTTGAGAGTATCCGTAAAGCCGCTGTCCATCTCGCCGCTTCCCGACTCGTCAGACGTGACCGCCGTATCGACAAAGAACTCATAGGCCGTGGTTCCCGCCAGATCGCCGATGTCGAAGTTTGCACCCAGCGACAGCCCTTTGCCACCGTTGGCGGTGGTGCTGACAAAACCGAATCGCCAATCTTGGCTTTCGTTCGAGGGGTCGGCGTCGCCACCCCACAGGATGTCGTAGGTCATCGACAGCGTGCTACCCACGGTCGAGGCGTCGAAGGAGGCAAAGTCGTTGTAGATCTTGGGACGACGCCTCGAGTCGGGGTTATCAACGCCCGGCAGGCCATCGACGCCCATTCCCACATAGGAGAAGCCCGTCGCCGACTCCCCTGTAAGCGTTACGTGCCGGCCGCTGAAGTCCGCCCGACCAGGCGAGGCAGCGACCATCGCCCCAATCAGGGCAACAGTTGCGAGAGTCGAAATACGAGGGGTGCAGATCATTGGAACTCTCCATTGGGCAGTGTTCAAGCTGCCCGTCAAACGGTGAATGCTGACAAGGACTCGCAGAGAAGATCACGGCATGAGGATAACCGCAGGCCTCCGGGCATTGCCTCTCCACCAACGCATCGCGCCGTCTCACACGGATTTCCGAACAATTCCCAGCGATTTTCCAGATTTGCGCGCGAATCGATCGTTTTCGGGGCCCACAGCGGGCTGAGGCAGCCAACAACTCGAGCCATGGCGGCATTCAACGTGCGTTACCTGCCGCTTCGCCGCCGGCGAACGTCGACAGGGCTTTCCAAACCGACCAGTCCAGACTGTCGTCGATAAACCGAATGCTGGAATCGAGCAGGAGGAGATTGACGCCACCAGGATGGGCGCTGCGGGCGGTCAGTTTGTGGTAGCCTCGCCATGTCCGCTCGGTCGACGCGCACGGAGCCTCGGGCGTGCTGACGCAGAGCCGCGTCAAATCCTGAATCGGCGAGTTCGGAATCTCGCTATGCAAGTACATTACGCCGCCTCCGAAGTGTAACGAACCACGGATGTCGTTGCCAGGCACATTGCGGACTTCCGACACCATCGCCGTATGGCTGGTTCCGTCGATCGCTTCCCGCAAGGCAATACCCTTATTGATGAGCATCGGTCCGAATCCCGATAGAGCAGAGTGGATCTTTCGCCCGTTAGGCTTGGTGAACCGAACGCCGGTTGGATTGTTGGGGTGGCCCCAACCATCGTTGCCAAGCTGCCGCCAATCGATATCGTTCATCCACAGGCCGCTGTCCGGTCCGGCCCATCCCGCATTGGCGGCGTAGTTGCCACGCGCGCCATAGTGGGCGTCGTTCCAGGCTATGAGTCCTACCCGCTCGTTCGAAGGGCACAAGTGGGTGTCGAAAAACACGTGGTGCGGTGGGCGGCCGACGTTTCCCTCGGCTTGTTCGAAGAAGGGAGTCGAGAAGTCGATCTCGTCGTGCATCGCCGCCTCTTCAAGGTAAGGCAGGGTCAGCGAAACCCAGGTGCCTAAGGAATCGATGCCCGTGCGATCGGTGCGCTGCCGCCAATCGCCACGTGGCAAGCGGCAATGAACCGACTCATAATTCGACACGGCCAGGCCGATTTGGCGAAGATTGTTGCAGCACTCGACTCGTCGCGCAGCTTCCCGCGTGGATTGCACGGCAGGCAGCAGCAACGACACGACGGTGGCGATAATCGCCATAACTACCAGCAGTTCGACAAGCGTATAGGCGCATGACACGCGAGCCATCGATCGAGTATCTGCGCGACCGCCCATGGGGTTCAGATTCGTGATGAGGTGGGTTGGAAAAGCTGCCGCTGTGATTCTAACTGTCCGGCCGCGGAGTTTCAAATACGTTTTTGCGGTTCTGCCCTTGGAAGTCACTGGGGGCCCAACGCTTCGTTCGGAAATAGGTGCTTTACTGCATGGGAAGCGACGTGCACATTGCTATGTCCCACGTCATGCAGTATTTCGAGCTTCCAGGCGAGCGGTACGCCCATTTCTGATGCCGTGACCAATGCCTCGTGATAAAAGCGCAGCCCGCGTGCCAGCACATGGGGGCCTTGCGCGTGGGCTTGCGGTCCATTGCTCAACGGCCTCGTGCGGGGACCGACGTCGCGGTCGCCAAGCACGACCACCAGCGGCGATGCCAACCAACGCTTGATTGCGGCTGGGGTGACCGGGGCGCCATGGACCCCAAATGGGTACTCGTCTTTCGACCGTGGCATCATGAAGAACGCAGGGTTCGCCGCCACGGCGCGCGAAACACGGGCGTCTGGCTTAAAGAGCAGAAAGGTATGGACAAACTGGCCGCCCGCGGAGTGCCCGTACAACGAGTAGCGTTGTCGCTGCGACCCGAAGCGGGCCTTGAAGTCATCAAATAACGGCTCCATCGCCGAATAGATCCATAGCTCTTGTGGCACAGCAACGCCGGTTGGCGTGACCACTCCCCCGGCGTTGTAGTCCAGCTCAGTCGGGAAATCGCATTCGCGGGCTTCCACAGCGAGCACGATAAACGTATTGGCCAGGGCCAGGCCGTGCCATGCGTCGCGATACTCGCCCGCATTCCGCTGCGCACCGGGGACGACCATGAGAATGGGCGAGAGCGGCCCCGCATCCGGGGGCACGCTATAGTGCACGCTGATCGCCCGTCCCGCCCATCGGTCGAACTTGTAAAGCCCCTTTTCGGGCCAAGCGGCCTGTTGTTCGCCCTCGGCGGCCATCGCCACGGCGAGCGTCGCGAGAAGCAACGCGATCATTTTCATAGTGGGATATAGCATACGGTGTTCGAAAGCAGAATCATGATGAATATGAGACACATGGTCATCGGACCCAGATAAATCCGGCCAGTCATCTGAAAGAAGTATCGCTGAAAGTACGGCAAGACAAACATGATCGGTACCACCGCGAACAGCAGATTCACGTACAACCAACCGTCGGTCCAATAGACGGTGCCAGTCGACGCAAACACAGAATACTGAACGACCTGAATCAGCAGCAAGCCTAGCGAATTGGCAATACCCGCCAGCAGCATACTCCGCCACTCCGGTTGGCCGACAAATCGCATGGCGCCGTTGACGCGCAGGGAGTTACCTAGAAAGAACACGAAGAACATCGGCACGTACATACACAATAGCAGGAACATGACCGGTTGAAACACCCGCGCACCGAAGAAAATAAAGCGGTAGTCGACGTGAAAGAAAGAGTAGACCGTGAAGAGCAGGCCGAAAAAGAAAGTAAAGATCGCGCACGCAAGGAAAAACGTTTTGGCCAATTCTAGAGGAGTTGTTTGCGCACCCCACATGTCGCTTCGCACGCCATGATGCTTGCCCACGAAACGATAGACGAGAAAGAACAGGACGAACCCTACGAGTCCGTTCAAGACCGCCCACAGCATGACGGCATTGTTCATCCGCTGCGGGAAAAACCACGTCGCTTCGCGACTCGACGCGTCGACAAACAGCTTCTGCGAAAGCTCTGCTAGGGGGATGTACGTGAAGCACGCAACCAAGGCTGAAAAAGCGAACACGCCCCAAAAAATCGACTTACCCGATCCCCGCGGGCGGGGGAGTGGCTCGGGGATGGGATGCACCAGGGAATGGAAAAAGGGCAATCGCAGCATTACTTGCCCGAACGGTACGATCGCGATCAGCGCCGCAACGGTCGACACTAAGGTCAATAGTTCTTTCCAGTACCAGACCTGATCGCGCGGCGATAATCCGCTGTGGATGTCGAACACGCGCTCAAAGTATTCAATTTGATTAGCCGTTGCGGTAACGTCGTAAGGCTGAAACGGGTGCAGTAACCGCTCGTTGTGCACGATGCGTAGCGAGCGATCGTAGCAATTGCCGTAGTAATGCCCAATCTCTACCTCCTCGATACTTGGCTCTGAAGTAGCCTTGGCAGAATTCACCAGTCGCAAGGCTTCCGGTGCTTGTCGCATGTCGCCATTCTTGAGTTCATTGCGGTAAGCGCCTTCGTCGTAGAGTGCGTAACTGATGCCGACATTTGAGCGAACGTCCTTGAGGACATTCTTGGTTAACGTCAGCACGTACCCCGACACGTACACCGAGTGCAACTTGCTCGGTTCGCCCGATCGGTTTGCCAGTTTGCCAAAATGCTGAGCTCCACGGATAGCAGCATTTCCGCCGGCGGAATGCCCGGTAGCGCCAATTCGACTCTTGTCGACGTAGTTCAGATTCGGAGTATCATAGGCGTAGTCGACCATCGCAAACATGCCGTATCCCTCGGTGGTGGCTGCGGCGGACTTAGTGACGAACTCGATCCCCCTTGTGCGTAAGGGTCGATGGCAAGGACGACAATGCCGCGTCGCGCGAGCTCCAGCGAGATGTTCGACAGTGTTTCCTTCGACCGCTGAAAGCCGGGGACCACCACAACCAACGGTGCGGGGGTTTCCTGTGTTGCCGATTTCGGTTTGAGCAAGTCGGCAACCACCCACTGCCCATTTTGCGTGGGAAGCTTGACCGACTGGACCGAGACACTGCCCCCGTTTGTCTGCACGTAGCTCGACATGCCGCTGGCCAAAAGAACGATGGCGATCGCCGCCCCAAGGAGTCGGTTGCTGTGCTGCGCCGAAGTAGCTAACGCGTGCATGATTGGCTCGACAAACGGCCGGGAGGAGGACACGATCGCGGATTCCACTCTTGTTCCGCATGCCAACATAATCACCACAACAACCAGAGTGTTTCAACCCCAGGCCGGACCGATTCAAACGTTCCCATTCAGAGTGGCAACGAATCTGGTTATTCTGCCCGGAATTGTCGGAAACGGACCGATTTCTGCGCGATACTTACCTGGAGAGGTATTGGTAATCGACAGTTGGACGGCGACGGTGGAGATCGAAGGCCATGGACCAAAGCGAAGTAGAAGAGTTTGTCCGCGTTTACTCCGAAAGTCAGGATCGTATTCTACGCTTCATCCACACGCTCGTTCCCAATCGGCCCGAAGCAGAAGACATCTTGCAGGAGACGAGTGTCCTGTTATGGAGAAAATGGTCGCAGTTCGACCGAAATCGTGACTTCGTGAAGTGGGCGTGCGGCATCGCCCGACTGGAAGTGTTTCGTATGCTGCGGGAGAAGCGCCGCACCGCGTTGCTGATGAACGAAGCGGTGCTCAACGAAATTGCCGACTCGGCGATGAACGCCATTTGTGCCCAGCGAAAGCTCGAGGCCACCACCGACGCCCTGCGAGAGTGCCTGAAAACGCTAAAGCCAGCGGATCGACAAATCCTTGAATTTCGGTATCATCGCGACCAGACGGTGCAACAAGTTGCCTCCGCCTGTGGTCGTCCCCTTAGTACCGTGCACGACCTGCTTGCCAAGCTTCGCATGCGTTTGTTGCGGTGCGTGCAGCAGCGGCTTGCTACCTGATTATCAACATGCCAAGCATCCCCTCGAACGACGAAGCACGACGCCTGCAGTTGCTTACCTCGCAACTGTGCGATCAAAATATCGACGCCGATCACACGGAGGAACTTGCGGCCCTGCTTCACGGGAACGCGGACAACATCGCCACCTACTGCGCCATCACCTCGCTGCATCTGGACCTCAGCCAGGAATTGAGGGCCCCGATGGAGGTGACGACCTCGCAAATTGGTAAGGGCCGGCCTGCGAGTTGGTGGTCGCGGGTCAGTCGGCAACAGAAAAGCCTTGCGGCGATCGCGGCGGTGTTGCTCGTAGGATTGACGGTGTGGCTGACGAATCGGGTAGAGGAACTGGACTACACCGCGCGAATTGTCGAGAAGATCGATTGCAATTGGGGCGAAGACCAATGGGGAGCTAGTAAGTCGAACCTGCTGGACGTCGGACGAGAGATTGAACTGGAACGGGGATTGATGGTCGTCGAGTTCGCTAGCGGTGCGGAAGTCATGCTAGAGGCGCCAGTTCGGTTTGCCGTCGTCACCGCGAGTCGAGGCCGGCTCGATCGCGGCAAGCTGACGGCTCATGTCGACGAACGTGGCCGCGGTTTCGCTATCGACATGCCAGGCGTCGAACTCGTTGATCTGGGGACACGATTTGGCGCCTTGGTGGACGAAACTGGGGCGTGCGAAGCCCATGTGTTCGAAGGTAGCATCGAGCTTCGCGCAGGGGAGCAGGGCGAAGCACGTCAGAAATTGAGTCTTGCCCGTGGTGAAGCGATTCAATTCAATAAGGCGAATCGAGCATCCCATCGCATCGCAGCCCGGCCGGAGGCCTTTATTCATGCCGATCGGTTTACGATCCCGAGTCCCGCGAGCGGGGAAGCGATGCTCGGTCTTGCAGGACGCGATGACGTTCACGCTTGGTTTCACGCGGGTCGGCAACTTCAGTTCGACGAGGCAGACCAAGTGGTCGTATGGGGCAATTTGATTCGATCGGGTGAACAAAAACGCCACGCTTGGCAGGTGGACGCTAAGTCGCGTCCCAAGTACGTGCGGGACGACGGAACTGGTCGTCCGGCGTTGAGGTTCGATGGAGATGATCACCTTGAAATCAGTCCGTTTGCAGCCACGAGCGACCTTACTTTTTTTTGCGCCTTCCGATTTCGAGACGCTACGCGAGGGGCTACGATGCTCGACCTTGGCGGGCCAGCGCGGTTGCAGCTTGATCACCCGGCAGTGACGACATTGCTTGACGATCGGATCGTCATTGCTGGCTGCACCTACGATCGTGATGCGAATCTTGCGAAGTTGTATTTGAATGGAACGCTCGTTGACTCCTGGGGAGGCGACGGCTTCGACGTCCCAGGGACGTCAACAGTGATTGGAGCGAACCTGGCGAACGAGAACCACTTTGTGGGTGACCTTTATGAGGTGGCCGTGCTGAACACACGCTTAACGACCGAGGAGTACCGTGCGTTGTGTGCGGAGTGGCTGGACAGTTACCGTATTCCAACGGACGATGCTGAGCCGCGTATTCTGGCGCCGCCGCATGCAGGGAAGAACATCAACGTTCGCTGATCCCCGTAAAGCCGCTTGTGTTGTCACGGCATAACCGTACATCGGCGTTGGCGATTTCAGGAGCGATCCGCTGCGACGATCTGCGGATCGCCAAACCGCGTCGGGGTCGCCACCGCTGTCACTTGACACTTCAGCCTCTTTCATAGAATCAACCGCCCGGAGCTAGCCGGTTGGCCTATCTGCGGAGGTGTCATTCCAAAAAAGACACCTCCGCGCCGTAGAAAAATCCCTTTGAGCAGTCGGTTGATGCATCCGCTGCGAGTTGGACTGGCGGCAATCTGCACGAGGTGAGCTGCACCGACCGCACTTGGCTAAAGTTCTGATCGGACTCGCTACTCCCCCACAACGGTCGGTCTGGCGGGCTGGCTAACTCCAGAGGTTGTCACGGCCGATGCGACTTTCCTCCACGTTCTCAGCGCGGCCTAAGGTCCAGCCGGAAGAGCCAATGAGCGCTAGGCGGAAAAAGCCTATCACGCCGCAGGAAGATTGGTATAGACACAAACCGTTGCTACACTGTGACTTACGGGGATCGGCGGCCTGCGCGTTAGGCTGACAACCTTGCAGCCTACAGGTGTTACGTTGGTCATCCTATAAACAAGTTATCTGCCAACATCACAGTTCAACCGGAGTTACACGAGTGAACATGTTTCGAACCATTACGTTCATCGCCATCGCATTTCTCTTTTGCAATGCTTCAATCGCGCAAGATGGCCAGAACAGCTCGCTGACCACGTTCGGCCAGTTCCGATTGACTGAGTACATCGACTGGTACCCTGCCATCGAACAACAAACGATGATGAGCGAATGGCTCAAAGAGCATCAGCTGGGCACGTGGACGCATTCTGGACGTGTTGGTGCTGACGATCGAACGGTCATCACACCTCAGGCCGACGTCAACTATGGCTACAGCTGGTTCAATATTTCTGACGGACCAATGGTGATCGAATTACCGAAATACGAGCGGTATAGCTCGCTCAGCATCTTCGACATGAATCACTTCATTGAGGATGTCATCGTAGGCGCTGAAAAACCCATTGTGATTCGGTTGGCGAATCAGAAATCACCTCTTGCCGATGCCTATGATGTCGTACTGAAAACGAATAGCGGTCTCGCATTTCTGCGCATGGTCATTCCCACACCTGCTGATAATGCGGCCGTCATCAAGCTGGCAAAGAAAATCAAGACCACCGGCGGTGCCGGAAA
Organism: Lacipirellulaceae bacterium; assembly: GCA_963753855.1. Classification (GTDB taxonomy): domain Bacteria; phylum Planctomycetota; class Planctomycetia; order Pirellulales; family Lacipirellulaceae; genus Aeoliella. The sequence goes on from CAVWDV010000002.1 coordinate 995,278, forward strand.
AAAGCCTTTCATCGTCCCTGATTTTTCGGAACAGGAGCGTCTTGCCGCCCTTGAAATCATTAAGGGGTACGCCCTCAAACAACCAACCGGAAACAAGATGTTTGGCAATACCTCTCAGGGTGTGGGCGATCTCGATCGTGCTGCAGGGGTGTTTCTGGGGCAGCTCGGCATCCCGGCAGAATTCGTGCAATACACCCAATATGTCGCGACAGCTGACGGCGAGCAGGTTGGTGGCGAGGGAGCTTACACGATTACAATTAACCCCAAAGGACTGATTCGTGATGAGAGCGGATATTGGTCGATCACTGTCTACAACATGGAAGACCGATACTTGATCCCCAACCCACTGGACCGCTACTCGATAACGTCTTACACAGCCATCGCCAATTCGGATGGCACCTACACGGTTCGAATCAATCCCGATGGGAAAGGCGAGAATGCAATTCCGACAATGAAGAAGCCTGACTACGCCGTAATGCGCGTTTATCAACCAAAAGGGACCGTCGATTTCCCTCCCATCAATAAAGTAAAATAAAAGGATTCGTAACACTTCAGCCATCTGAAGTTGATCTTGGTTGAAATGGTCGTATTGGTTTATGTCTATAGGGCATGTCAACGTGCAAGGGGTTGGACAAGGCGACACGCAGCGCGCTGGTCACCGCATCGCTGAACGAAGCGCAAGCCCGCGAACTTTTCCGAGAGGGAGAAGAAGCGGTCGTTTTTGCCCTGCTGACGCTCGCCAAGCAACTGGCCGAGGCGCAGGGGAAGGCCCAGACGTCGCCCGCGGCCCCTTCGGGCATGATTCCCGTCTACGAAAAACCTCCCGCCAAGCAGCGTGGCAAGCGTCCCGGCGCGAAATCGGGCCATCCTGGTTCGCGTCGCCCGCCACCCGAGCGGATCGACTGGCAAGCGGAGCATCGCGCCGACAACTGCCCCGAGTGCGGCGGTCGCCTCCAGCAGTGCGCAGATACCCGCACGCGATACACCGAGGACATTCCCGACATCCAGCCGGAGGTGACCGAGCACACGATCCATCGCGATTGGTGCCCGCAGTGCAAGAAAAAGGTCGAATCGCCGGTGGTGGACGCCTTGCCGGTGGCGCAACTGGGCAACCGGGTGTTGGTCCTCAGTGCCTGGCTGCACTATGCGCTCGGCAACACGCTGTCGCAAATCGTCGAGGTGTTCAATTTCCACCTGCAGATGAAGCTTTCCGAGGGGGGCCTGATCGCTATGTGGCAACGGTTGCAAGCGATCCTGTTTGCCTGGTACGAAGAGATTCAGCAAGAAGCCTTGCAATCGGCCGTGCTGCACGGCGACGAAACGGGTTGGCGCGTCAGTGGCAAGACGCACTGGCTGTGGTGTTTTGGCAACCGCCAGCTTACCTATTTTATGATCGACCGCTCGCGGGGCAGTCCCGCGCTTCAGAAGTTTTTTACCGAAGAGTTCCAGGGGACGCTGGTCACCGATTTTTGGGCGCGTACAACGCGGTCGCCTGCGGCGACCGACAGATGTGCCTGGTGCATCTGCTGCGCGAACTGGAACAGACGGAAAAATACAAATCGCCCGGCAAACACTGGCCGGCATTCGCCAAAAAGCTGCGCCGCCTGCTGGGGGATGCGATTCGGCTGTGGCGCCAGCAGGCGGAGTTGCCCGAGGGAACGTATGCTTCGCGCCGTGCTCGGTTGACCAAACGCTTGACGGAAATGATCGACACCGACTGGAACGAAGCGAATGCCAAGCGGCTGGTGAAGTGCTTGCGGCGACATCAGGACGACTTGTTCACGTTCTTGGACCAAGCGGGAGTTCCCTTTGACAACAATCATGCCGAGCGAGCCATTCGCCCGGCAGTCATCCTACGCAAAAACAGTTATGGCAATCGCAGCGACCACGGCGCCGACTGCCAGGCGGTGCTAATGAGCGTCTTCCAGACCCTCAAACAACGGGGCCACGACCCCATCCAAACCGTCGTCACCGCCATCGAACACTTCCTCCTTACCGATCAACTGCCACCACTACCTTCAAGAAACGCTTCAGATAGCTGAAGTATTACAAAAATTTTATTCCCATGACCAGCTACCTTCTTACCTTTTGCAAACCAAATCCTGAAGACCAAAAAGCTTTGGAACAAATGGCCAGTATTGGCATTGCGCCCGGAGCAGAGTTTCATGCTGACCAACTCAGCAAAGAGCAACTCGATGCGATTAGAAAAGGAATAGCCACTGCAAAGAAGAATATGGCTGAAAAATCACTTAATCTATCACCAAGTGTTAACGGCTGGCGTTCACTTACCGGCTTTGGCGACCGGGCCTATTTCAAAGGCGACTATTTCCTCAAGGCTGCTGCCGCTACGGTCGGTTATCTGGCCAACGACCCTGAAGAAGCCTCTTATCCGGTTCTCCGTGTGGATGCGGATGGTAAGCCACTCAATGGCACCCACAAATATCACCTAACGTTTACCGAGCCGCCCCCGAACAACGCTTTCTGGTCAGTAACCATGTACAACACGCTGAAGGATGGTACCGGCGGCTTCCTGGTAGAAAATCCGATTAACCGCTATCTCATCAACAATCAAGCCGAGGGTTTGATCAAAGACAAAGACGGGGCACTCACCATAACGATGCAGCATGATGAGCCCACCGACCCGGTTGAACGGTCCAACTGGTTGCCAACGCCGAAGCAGGATTTTTACCTTATTATGCGCATCTACATGCCAGAGCAATCTGTACTCGATGGTTCATGGATAACGCCTGCTGTGGTGAAGTTTAAATAAACGGACAACGGGGACAGCCATTGTAATACGAAAACCGTTGCTTCGTGGCAGTCCATAGCCGCCGCCACATAGCGAACTACCCCTAACAATGGCCGAACCAGTTTCAGCAAGTTGGGCTCGAAACTTAGCTGAGGTGTCCTTGCGGCGGGAACACCTCCGTCAGTTCGCTCAGACCCCTAGAAGCACAGACTGATGCAACCGCCCGCAGATTGAGCAGGACGCAACTGCGGGCGGTGTTGACCCCGCTGCAGTTTGAAGAGTGGCTCTTCGCACCCCAGGATGGGTCCTTAGGCAACTCGGATGTTCGACTAAATGTCCTCGACAGAGCAATCCTGAGACAACCATCTTAGGGATACAAGCGGCCACTCCGAGCACGGGTGTGATGCATTCAAGCTAATGTCGAGCCTGCAGAAATGCTCGTCATGTGTTCGTGGTCGCCTACAAATGTGCTACTACTCCGCAGTGTCGGATAGATTCGATAAAAGGGGAGAAGCTTGGCAAAGATAGGTTGGTGCAATATACCAGAGACGGCAGGCGCGGTTGCAATTGAGGTATCGGCCGGTCTACTGCGGCTCAGCGACTAGGGAGTCCAGTACTTGGCCATCGGCGAGCAACCGCCGTCGTAAGTCCTCGTAAGCGACCTCCTGCACGGCGATGTCCGACTCTATTGCCAGGCAAGCCGCCGTGGCCGCCGATTGGCCGAGAATCATGAACACCGGTTCCATGCGAATGCTGCCAAACGCGATGTGCGAACTCGAAACACACACCGGCACCAGCAGGTTGTCGCACTCCGCGTGCTGGGGAACGATCGAGTCGTACGAAATCTGGTAGGGCCCGCGGGTCGAGACACCAATGTCCCCTTCGTTCTGCACCGTGCCTTCGGGGGTGATGTACCGCTGGACGTTGTGCGAATCGATCTTGTACGAACCCATTCCGACCGGCTTGGGGGTCTCGATCCGCTTCAACAGGTGATTCTCCGTCATCACCACGGAACCGATCATCCGCCGCGCTTCGCGGACGTAGATCTGGTGCGGCCAGTTGCCGTTGTCGACGAACTCGTCCTTGGCGAGTCCCCACTTGCGCATCTCTTGTTGGACGCCACGTGGTACGCGTCGATCGGTCGCGATGAAGTAGAACCAGCCCCGCTGGTACCGCTCATGCTCGGCGATGATCTCCCGCCGCCGCTCGTAGGTCGCCTCGGGGTAGTCGTAGTTCATGCCGATGTTGTCGGTACTCATCGGGCCGTGGTTGTTGGTGTCGGTCTTGCCGTTGGGGATAGGATCGAACTTGTTGAACGTGCCGTCCCAGCCCGCCTGATAGATGCGGGCCAGCAGTTCGTAGTCAGCCGGGTCGTAGCCGGCGGGTTCTTCGAACGCCACGCGATTTTCCGGATGCTGCGTCATGCACAGGCGGAAGCAGTAGGCCTGCACGCGATGGTCGCCCGAGCCGTATTCCCCGGGTGGTTCAAGGCTGATTTTAGCGAGCACGCCGCTCGTCGGGTCGCCCGGCACCAAGTAGGGATCGATCGGCCGGGTGAGTACGCCAAAGTGGTGCGAGTGATGCAGTGTGCCCGTTTGTACGCCGTTGTACTGCTCGCCGTACGTCAAGTTGGCCTCGCGGCCGACGTGGTACGACACGCCGGCGGCGGCCATCAGGTCGCCCTCGTAGGTGGCGTCGATAAACACCCGCCCTTTGTAGATCGTGCCGTCGAGCGTGGTGATCCTTGCGATCCGTGGCCCCTTTATTTCCACGCCGGCGTTGCGATCGAGCCATCGGTCGCGGTGCACCGGAATTTCATGCCGCTCGACCATCCGTTCGAACACCGCCTCCGCCACGTGAGGCTCGAAGGTCCACATGCTTTGCGTGGCATCGTCGATGGCCAGGGTGTTTTGCCCGCGGTTGCCGTAGGCGTTGCGCGGTTGCCAGTTCCAGGCCTCAGGCTGCTGGTAGTGGTTGTAGATCTCGCCGTAAAAACTCCGTGCGAGGCCGCCAATCACCCGCTTGTTGCCGCTATCGGTCCAGCCGAGCCCCCCGCTCGTGAGCCCGCCAAGATGCGTGTCGGGCGAGACGACGATGACCGAATGCCCCATCAGCTTCACTTGGATGGCCGCCACGACGGCCGACGACGTGCCGCCGTAGATCACCACATCTGCCTGGTGCTTTTCGCCGCACGCGAAACCCGCGGGCAGGCAGAAAGCGATGAGGAGCAGGAAGAATTGACTACTGAACCACATGCATTTACCTCCGGATCGATCTTACGGCAGTCGCCACTTCCACCCTAGCGCATCCAAGTCGCAGAGCGCATCGGCCGCGATGGCGTGGTCGAGCGACCAATCGGCAATCGCCATATCGCGCGGGCCCTCGCGACCCGGGCGGGTGATGGCGTCGCGTTCGCGAAGTTCTGCGTCGGACCGAGTCGCACTTGGATCAACCACTGTGGCCGTTGCGCCGGCCCGCGGCGAAAACGCTGAGTTGCTCTTGCTCGCGGTCTCCGCTCGTGTGTCCGGTGAAAGAAACAGTGCAGTGGTCGCCAGTGGCTCGGCTTGAAGTTCGACCGCTTGCGGGGCCGCGCGGGTCGCTGCCGCAAACGCCGGCGGTGCAACGTAGGTGGTCCCCAAGTTGTGTCGCCACACGGTGTAGTCGGCCAGGTTCACGGTGCCGTCCCGATTGCCGTCGGCTGCGAGATGCGAACTGCCAAAGTGCTTTTTCCAAACGGTATAGTCCTGGTCGTTGACTACAAAGTCCCAGTTGTAGTCGCCGGCCAGCGGGCTTGCCGGCACGTCGGCGTACCGAGTGACGTACAGCGTCTCGCCAATCGCCCGGGCCGCGGCCACCATCGCTTCATACGGCTGGTCGGCGATGGTCACGAAGCCCAGATTGCTGTTATTGTTGTTGCTGTTCAACTTGCCGCTGCTCGGGTAATCCCAGTACTGTAGCCAGTGCACGCCGACGTAGCGGTCGTCGGCCACGGCGCTTTGAAGGTAGGTGGCGAACTCGGCCGCGCGGTCCGCCTGATCGGTGGAAGTCTTCAGCCCGTCAGACCACAGGCCGGTGTCGTTCGCGCTAAAGTGGTACTCGCCCGAAATCAACGGCTTGTCCCCTTCCATGCCCGCCGGTATCACCGAGACGTCCGGGCCGTATCGATTGATGCTCACCACGTCGGCGTAGGTCATGGCGGCCACGGCGGCCGAGTAACGCACCCCACCGGTGAACCGTGTGCCCAAGTACAGGTGGTTGGACGCAACGCTGCGAAGCGCCTGAAGCGTTTCACTGTGGTACTGGTTGGCGTACAACTGATCGAATGCCAGCAGGTCGTCATTCGCCCCCACGGCGTCTGGCGTCACGTTGCGCTGGTTCAGAAAATCGGACCACGAGGCGTAGGACGTTTGCCACTCGGCGTTGAGTGCGGCGATGGTGCCGTACTTGGCGATCAACTGATCGCGCAGGGCGATTTTGGCGTGCTGCGTCGCCACCGCGGCGAGCGTCGTCAGGCCAGCATCGGTGTCCGCGGTGTTTGAGCGTGTCCAGCCGAGTTCGTTGTTGATGAAGTACCCGATGTTGTACGGATCGTCGAGGCTCTTGCCCGTCTCCTGCAGCAGGCGTCCTTCGAGTAGCACACGGTACTGCGGGTCGAAGTAATCGGGAAACGTGCCGTTGCCGTTGATGAGTGACGGGTTGGGGGGGAAAATAACCATTGTGTACGGCGTGCGTTGCTGCAGGTAGACTTCTTCGTCCGACCACGCCCCGATGGTGTTCATGCCCCAACTGCGGAGCCGAGCGTGGGCGATGTCTTGCGACTCGGTCTCCCAACCAGCACCGTACTTCTGCAAAGCGTTGGCGGCGTAGAAGTTCATCGTCACCGGCCGCGTGCCTTGGTAGTAGCCACTGGTGACGGTGGATGTTTCGGTAGCCAGGAACTCGGAAGTGGGTTCGCCCGGTTCGGGGAGGTTGGCGAAGTAGTCCTCCCGGCCGGTGATGCCCGTCTTCACCGCAATGCTGGTGCTCGTCTCTCGATCGGCGTCGCTCACGCCCGTGATGCCGTTGGAAAAGAACAACCGGCCGTCGGGATCGACTAGCCACCACGTGCCGCTGACCTTTTCGACGCGGAAGAAGCCCGTTGCCTGGAACTGCGGCCCCGTCAGCCAGCCGCCGTACTGGTCGAAGTCGGCAGGCCCCGGATTGGCAGCCAAGTCGGCGGATTCGTTCACCGCCGCCTGCAGGAGTTCTTCCGTCGAGTGAATCTTCTCCGGCCAGTCGGTGAAGCGGTATTGGCCAAACTCGTCGATGATAGGGAAAAAGCCAGCGGGAAACATCCCATCGCCCAGTGGCGACGGCGGATTGCCCTGCAGGCCGACAATCTCCTGCGGCCCGGGCACGAGTGCGAGCGCCTCGGCCGTGGTGACGACCGACCATTGCGACCCGATGCGAAGCTCGTCGAATTGCGCCGAGCCCGTGCCGGCGAAGCGGGTGAAGGCGAGCCGATCGAACGCCAGATCGTAATCCGTGATCTGGGCGTCGGGCATCGGTTCGCCGCCGCCCACCGTCGGGTTCTGCCAAATGCTGATCGTGTCGTTACCCGCCGCAAAGTCGATGCGGATAACGAACAGGTTCGTACCATTGTTGAGCGGCGCCAGGTCCGCCACACTGTTGCCCGGCCCGGCAATGGCCTGGAAATGCGTTTGACTACCGGAGTAGGCGATGCGAAACACTCGCTCGGCAGACGATGTGCCGTTGTTGTACAGCGAGACCGTGGCCGCGGGCGGGGCGGCGCCGTCCACCTGCATCAACAGCGACAGGTACAGCGGCGCGCCGTCGTCCGACAGGCTTACGTCGCCCACGGAGTCGAGGTAGTCTGCCAGGGGCCCATTGTTGCCTGCCAGGAACCGCCGCGAGACGACGTCGGTATCGTTGAGGTCGATGCGATTTTCGCCGGCGGTTCCATGCCCTGGGTAGGTGAGGCTGCCAGCGACAACCGCGTTGTGGCCGAGGTCCGACCAGGGACCGTCGAAAGCGGACACGTACGAGAACGTGCCATGGATGTTCTGGCCCAGCGCATAATCGCCCGCAGCAAAACCATCAGAAGTGATTGGTGGTTGCGGAAGCAGCGGGAGCACATCTTGGCTGGTGACCGATTGCCACTCGTTGCCCAATCGAAGTTCATCGAACCGCACCGCGCCACTGCCAGAAAACCGCGTGAACGCCACACGATCGAACGCGATGTCGTAGTTTGTAAATTGGGCATCCGGGGCTGACTCGGCTTGGCCGGCCATCGGGTTCTGCCAGATGCTGATCGTGTCGTTGCCCGCAGCAAAGTCGATGCGTACGACAAATAAGTTGACCGAGTCGTTCAGCGGATCGAGGTTCGCCGCCGTGCCGCTCGGGCCAGCAATCGCCTGGTAGTTGCCGTTACTCGACGAGTAGAGGACGCGCAGCTCGCGCTCGGTCGACGATGTGCCGTCATTGTAAAGGGAAAACGTGGCCGCCGGCGGAGTCGCCCCTTCGACCTGCATCAATACCGACAAGTACAGTGGCGAGTCATCTTGCGAGGTGCCAATATCTCCATTCGAGTCGACGTAATTTGCCAGCGGGTCGGATGTGCCCGTTCCAAACAGCCGCGAAGCCACCACCGTGGCGTCGAGTCGGACGTGGTTTGACCCACTGCTGCCCAAGCCGGCGTACTCCAGACTGGTTGCCTCGACGAGCGTCGTGCCCGAACCGCTCCACTCGCCGCTGAAGCCGGCAACAGCGGGGTTGGCGCCCACCAGTGGCGAAGCGGCTGCGTAGTCGACCTGATCGAAGCCGTCGAGCGCGAGGGGAGTCGCGTTGAGCAGGCAGCGATTCTCAAGTAGTTCGAACGACCTCGGCCGATAGGGGCGTCGAGACATTTGTTCGTATTGAAGCAATGAATGAAGAAATGCGAACTTCGCAGAGAGCTTGGCCCAACCATCATGGACCAAAAACATTCCGAGGTCCAGCTTTCGGCAGGCTCATATTTAGTTTCGAAAAAAATTGCCAGATTGTTGCGAAAGTTTGGTGGCAGGGACGGGTATGATAATGGCGAGCGGTGTATCCAACACGCGTCTGATGGGCTGCTTCTTTTGACCTGATAACTGTGGGAGACACGTCTAATGAATGCTTCAATGTGGCACCAGCTAAAGGCTGCGCCGACCCGTATTTTGCGACGAGCGGCATCGGTACTGTCTCTTGTCGCGCTCACTCTTGCCTTTGGAGGCGTGCCGTCGGCGCACGCCAACCTGATCGCGACGGATCATTTCTTGACGGGTAACCCCGCTGACCCGTCGGCCGGTGAATACAGCATAACCCAGTTGCGGCGTTCAGAGGTCAACGGTGCGGGCCAGGACCCGACAATTCCAGGATTCACTGACCCGTGGACGGGCAACGTCACGAGTGGCAGTCTGGCCGTCGCTCAATGGACCGCTGAATCGGCCCCAACAGGCACTACAGTTGATTACCAGCAAGGGGGGCGTGCCCGGTTTGGTGGCTCCAGCGCCACCAATACGCTGCAACGCCGTGTCGAACGTGCTCTGTCGTCGTACACGCCCAGTGACACCTATTACATATCCATCATCACGCAGATCGCCACTGGCGACCTCGCCGGAGAGCCCGGCTTTGTGGGTGCTGGCTTCACCAACACGGGCAGCGGCGCTACAGCTGGTGAGATCATTGCCAATGCCGACGCCAACATTGTTGGGGGCAACGGGCTACGTGGATTGCTGATCGGAGGCGCCTCGTCCGATGGGCTGTCCACCGACTTTGTCGTTCGCCACGTCGGTTCGAGCGGCGTCGTCCAGGACGATGTGATCCAAGCCAATATTGACAATATCATCCCCACCCACACCATCGTCCGCATCGACTTCAACGACGACCCAGGCAATCCAAACGGCAACTCCAAGCTTAGCGTGTGGCAGAACCCGGCCGACTACTCGTCCGAAGCGGCAGCCACCGCGTCGGTCACGCCGCTGGAATTCCGCACCTTCGCTCTCGACACCAACGCCGACATCACCCACCTGACGCTGACGGGTGTCAACTACACCAGGGCCGCCAGTTTCGACGAGCCGCGTTTTGCCACCTCGTGGAACGGGGCACTTGCGGTGCCTGAGCCTGCGACCGTGTGGATGGCACTGTCGGCTACGGCACTGGCCGGGCTAGTGCGTACGCGACGTAGACGCTAGGGCGACTTGAGTTTCAGTAGATCGACAGCATCGAGCGGTTGTGGGCTGCGGACCCTAAGGCCGCAGCCGCACCGCTCTGACTTACCCTCAACTCACATATAGCTAACCACAACGCGGAGCAGTTTCTGATGGTCCTTCAGGGCGGCACTTTTAAACGCATCCGAGTCGGCTGGTTGGTTCTGACCGTGGCCATTGGATTGGTCTGGCACGCTACTACCGCCCAGGCCGTGCTCATCGCCACCGACCACTTTTTGGGGGGCGTTCCAGGCGATCCCTTGATGGGCGAGTACGATCTGACCACGTTTAAGAACCAACTCCGCCGCGGCGAGGCCAACGGCGGCGGGCAGAATCCAACCGTTGCTGGCTTTGTCGATCCTTGGTCTGGCAACGTCACGTCGGGCTCGTTGGGTGTCGCCCAATGGACGGCCGAACAAGATGGACTCACGGAACGGCTGCCGTTCCATGAGGGCGGCCGAGTACGGTACGGAGGTGGGACTGGCGTCGAAAACCTGCAGCGGCGAGTACAGCGGCAACTCGACAGCTACTCGCCAAGCGACACCTACTACTTTTCGATTTCATCGCAGGTGCTTACCGATGACTTGGACCTGGATGGTTTCGTGGGAGTTGGCTTCACCAATACCGGCACGGGCGCGACAAACGCCGAAATCATCGCTTCGGCCGATGCCAACATTGTGGGCGGCGACGGCCTGCGGGGTTTCTTGGTCGGTGCGGCTGGCGATGGTGTGGCGGGTACCGACTACGTGATCCGCCACGTCGGTTCTTCGGGAAACGTACAGAACGACATCTTGCTCAACGATATTGTGCAAAACGATCCTCTTTCCGGCTCGCCGTTTACTCGATTTACCATTGTAAGACTCGATTTCAACGACGATCCGGGCAATCCCAACGGCAACTCAATGCTTACCGTGTGGCAGGACCCGGCCTTTTCTCACTCCGAGGCAGCCGCCACGGCATCGAGCACCCCACTGGAGTTCCGCACATTTGCCCTGGACACCAATGCCGACATCACGCACCTGACGCTCACGGGAGTCGATTACACGCGGGCGGCTAGCTTCGACGAACCACGGCTGGCCACCACTTGGGAAGACGCCGTGCCCCTGCCGCCGGGCGATTTCAACCTGGACGGTACTGCGAACCTGGCCGACTACACCGTATGGCGGGACAATCTGGGCGGCGCGTTTACGGCGGCGGATTACGACGCCTGGAAAGCCAACTTCGCCACGCCCACACCCGGACAACTCCTGGGTTACGCCAGTGCGGTGCCGGAACCATCGGCCGCGTGGCTGCTGCTGGGGCTGCTGACACCGACCGCCACACGGCGGTGCCGAAGGTGTTGGACAGCAGCGTAGCAGTGATTCTACGTCGGCCCGACGGGATTCGGGCAGGAAGGCGGTGCGAGATGCACGAGGAGTTTATCGGCGAGTTTGCGCGGCATTCGCGGCAGCTTTACGGGTATATTCGCACGCTGGTGCCGGACCGCAACAATGCGGACGACGTATTTCAGGCCACCAGCGTGGTGATGTGGAAAAAGCTAGGCGAGTACAAGCCGGGTACCAATTTTTTGGCATGGGCGTGCCAGATCGCGCGCTACGAAATCTGCAAGATGCGTGACGTAGAAAAGCGGCAACGAATGCTGTCGGACAAAGCCCTTGATACGCTCTGTGCCGAGTATGAGCAGCGAAGCGGACAGGAATCGGACCGCTTGATATCGCTATCCACGTGTATCGAAAAGTTGCCTCCCGAGTCGAAGTGGCTCATCGAGCAACGCTACTACCACGAACGCAGGCCGCAAGCCATCGCCGACGAACTGGGGCGATCGTTGGCGTCAGTGTATCGCGGGTTGGCGCGGACGCATAAGTGGCTGCTGAACTGTATCGAGAACGAATTAGCGGCGGATTCGTGAAAGCGACTATGGATTCGAAGGAACAATACGAAGTGCTGCAAATGCTGGCCGAAATGGCTGCCGGCGATGCCTCGGAACGCGACTACACACGGCTCGACGAAATGGTGCGCGCTGACCCCGAGGTCCGCCAACTGGTGGTCGATGGCCTAGTGCACCTTGCCGACCTGGAATGGGAACACCGCACATCGAGCGATTCCAATGGCTCTGCGGCGGTCACACCAGCGATAGCCCACGCATTAGTAGCCGATGCCGCGCATCGCGACAGCCGCACAAGCGGTTGGCGGCGACCCGCGTACATCTGGTGCGGACTTGCGGCCTCGTTCGTGTTGGGGGCAAGCTGTGCTTGGTGGCTGGCCACCAGTTCGCCCACCGCGGGTCCGTCCGGGTCGCCTCCGCTGGCTCTGCAGGTGCCGGAGTCAAACCAAGCGGTGCCGATCGCCACGCTGGTGAGCAATACCTCGAAAATGTGGGACACTCAGGCGGGCGTGGCGATGACTCCCGGAGCGGCGATCCAACCGGGACGCTCTGTCGCCATGTTTGAGGGATCGGCCGAAATCCAGCTCGATACCGGCTTGAATCTCCGGGTGTCCGGCCCCGCCATCCTGTCGCTCAGCCCGCTGGGCGTTCCCGAAATCAAGTACGGCAAAGCCCTGATTCACAACGCCGACGAAGAAGAGACGCAAATCAAGCTTCCCATGGCCACGTCGTTCTTGGCTCCCGGAAGCCTGATTGGTGTCGATGCGTTTGGCGACGAAGTTGTGGTCCACGCGTTTGAAGTAGATGCTCAGTTGGTACCTGATGTACCAGCGGCCAAGTCCGTTACCGTGTCGACGGGGGTGGCCAAACGCCTGCGAACCGATGCCCATTCGCAGCTTAAAGTGCATACTACCGAGGCGGATGTCGTTGCCTTCGAGTTTTGCGACTTTCTATCGGCCGACCTATTGGCGATTTCTCCGGCCTACGACGACCTGATACTCGAGTCCGGACCGGTGGCCTACTGGCGGTTTGAGGACGATACGTCGCCCGTCGTACCGAACGAAGTCGGTCCGCAGTATGCCCTGCACGCGCTGGGCAAAGCAGCCCGCGTCGTCCGCGGCACCGGCAACGGTTACGCGGAGTTCCGGCTTCGCGACAAAACGGGAGCCTTCATCGCTAGCCAGCCGCTGGACGCATTCGCGTCGCCCGAATACACAATTGAGATGTGGGTGCGGCCGAGCCATTTCCATCGCGGGGTGCTGGTGTCCGTCGTGCAGCAAGACCGCGACCGCGATGGTAGTGTCGAGAGGCACGGCTTGTTGCTCGAGACCAATGCTGCCCATCCGTTGCCAGCCGGCAAGGAAGGGCGGCCCAAGGCGCTACGGTTCCTGCACCGCAGCCCGCCGCACGAAATGTTGGGCGGCACCTCGTGCTTTTCCGCCGAGCCCTACTTGACGCGGTCGTGGCAACACGTGGCCGCCGTGCACAACAACGATCGCATGCTGCTGTACGTCGACGGCAAAGTGACCGCCGAGCAAACCGATGCCTCGACGTTTCCCCGGCAGCTAACCCTGGTGTTAGGGCAGTTGTTCTCGTTTGGAACGGTCCGCCCATTTGTGGGCGACCTGGACGAAGTGGCCGTGTACGACCGCGCGCTGTCGATCGACGAAATCGCCCAGCGGGTGAAAGCGGTTCACCCCCATCCGCAAGTATCGCGTTGAGTTCTTCCCCCTTGGTTGAATGCATGGCACCCTTACAGATTCGCGGAAAACACGTTCGAACGCGGCAACCGTTTCGCCGGGCAGCCACCGTGTGTAGCATTGTCTCTCGACCTGCGCTACTTCGCGCGTGCTTGACAATAGTCGTCGCCGCGGTCCTGCCGCAACTCAGTCGAGCCAGTAGTGTGAAGTGCGCCGGCGTGGCCGGCGAGTCAGGTCGTCCGCTGCAAAACGAGTACGATGTGGTGGTCGCCGGCGGGGGCACCGGTGGGCTTGCCGCCGCCATGCAGGCCGCTCGGCTCGGCTCGCGAGTCCTGTTGGTCGAACAGACCGACTGGATCGGCGGCCAATTGGCCGCGGCCGGCGTCACCAGCATGGACGAAGGCTATCCGCCCCGCGACCGGGTTCGGCAGCGGGGCATTTATGGCGAGTTTTGCCTAAGAGCACGGGCGTTTTATCGTGCCATCGGCAAGTCGACCGACACACCCGCTGTGACCGAAGATCATTTCGCCGTCGAACCGTCGGTCGCGAAGCGAATTCTGTACGACATGATCCGCGACACCCGACGCACCCCGCTTGCTTCCGGGAGGCCGGTCGTGCTCGACCTTCTGCTGCGTGCCGAGGTCGAGTCGGTGGAATGCCACGGCCTGAAGGTTCGTGGCGTGATCCTACGTGGTCAACGAGACGACGACTCCACCTACGAAGCCCGCATCGGCACGAAGGTGATCGTCGACGCTACCGAGTACGGCGACGTAATTCCTCTGACCGGCGCCGCGTATCGTGTGGGCGTCTGGCGGAGCGATCGACCGGACGATCGCGACGGCGAGACTCCACCGGTGCAGCCAATCACCTGGACCGCCGTCATCAAGCAGTACGCCGGCTCCTGCCCCGAGGAGTTGCGACTCAGCCAGCCGCCCCCGGGCTACAACGCCAAAGCGTTTCGAGCCTTCCTGGCCGTGGACGGCAATGCTCCGGGCTTTCCGTGGTCGTGGCAGCGGTTCTTGAAGTACCGCGGTATGCCCGACTCCACCAGCTCGTTGAGCGCCCATAACGGCTCGGGCCTCACGCATACGCGGACGCACATTAACTTCCCGCCCAACGACCAGGCGATGACTGTCATGGGCATTGAAGATCGCGCGGCCCGCTACGAGGCGGAATACAAGGCCCGGCTGCGGACGCTCAACGCGCTGTACTACATCCAACACGACATGGGCATTCGCGACTGGTCGGTGGCCAACGACGTGGGCTACGACTCGCCCTACAATCGCAGCCAGAATAACGAGCTCATCCGCCGCCATCCCGACCTCGCGCCGTTCGGCGCCGTTCTCAATCACATGCCCGTCATGCCGTACGTCCGCGAAAGCCGCCGCATCGTGGGCGTCGACACGCTCACCGCGCGGCAAATCCGCCGCAAGCCGCCCCACGAACCGGTACGGTTTAGCACGGCCTTGGCAATTGGCGATTACCCGGTGGACCTGCACGGCGAGCATGTCGACCGTCACTTGCAGGTCGAACTGGACTTGGACGAACCCGCCGATTTGCCGGAGCGGTGGATCCAATGGGGTTACGGTCCGTTCCAGGTGCCTTTTGAAGCGTTCATCCCCGCGAAAGTCGATGGTCTGGTGGCGGCGGAGAAGAATCTGTCGCAGTCGCGCATCGCCAGCGGCGCGATGCGCCTGCAACCCAGCACCATGCTCACCGGCCAGGCAGCCGGGGCGATTGCCGCGATCGCGTGCCAGCTGGAAGTCCAGCCGCGTGCTGTGCCGCCAATCCTCGTGCAGGAGGCCTTGCTCGATGCGGGCAGTACTCTTTCGCTCGATGAGTTCCCCGACGTCGTCCATGGGACCGAGCTTTGGAAAGCGGTGCAGTTGGCGTCGCTGTACGGTGTGTGGGAATATTCAGGCAGCGAGTTCAACGAATCGAAGACCATCACCAAAGGCGAACTGAAGCAAACCCGCAAACGTGTGTCTAAAGTGCTGGAAGAAGCAAATCCAGCCGCCGCCGATTCGGGTGCGATGCTGCAAGCAGCGAACCGATCGGACTTGGTGCGGGAGGTTTCGCGAACGCTCATTGACGTGCTGGGGCGTTCCAGGGCTGTCGCCGGCGAAGCCAACACGGCGGGGCCCCCTGCCGAGACTGCTGCACAGTCGTATCGATAACAGTCACGGATATTCATATGCTCACGCAACTGCCACCCGATCGATCAGTTCCTTGCCGCAGCGTTATCCATCGTCCGTCTCCTTCCTGGAGCAACCGGCGCAGCTCGCGCAGGGGTTTTACGCTCGTGGAACTGCTGGTCGTAATTGCCATCATCGGCATTCTTGTGGGGTTGCTGCTACCAGCCGTGCAGTCAGCGCGTGAGGCGGCCCGCAGAGCCCAGTGTGCCAACAACCTCAAGCAAATGGGCTTGGGCGCGCAGAACTACATGTCAGCCAATTCCGATCGCCTGCCGCCGGGCTACCTTCGCGACAAAGGGAGCTTTCCCAAAGTCGGCCTGTTCACCTCGCTCCTCCCTTTTATCGAACAGCAGCAGGTGTACGATAAAATCCAGTTCGACCAGACCAATTCGCCTACGGCTTTTGACGACCCGGTCCGCGAAATCGTCGTCCCGTCGTACATTTGCCCGAGCTGGCAAGACGAGAAAGTGATTCGCGGTGGCACCCCCAGCCGTAATGGCGCTTTGGTGACCTACGCTGGCATCGGTGGCGCGATTACTAGCGACGATGTGACGCTGGTCGGCGGCGAGTATCCCGACAACGGCGCGTTCGCCCTCAAGCATGAGTCGCCCACCCGCATCGTCGGCCACCAGCGGAGTGGCCGCGAGATTGTCGACGGCCAAAGCCAGACGTTCCTCATTGGCGAGTTCGTGCATCGCGATTGTGGACTGTTGGACGATTGTGACGACCCACCAGGCAACGTTCGTCCGTGGTACCTGAGTGGCTTCCAGGACGGCATCGGTAAGATCCCCTTGGTATACGCGTTTAAGGAACTCGAATACGGACCCAACACACAAGGTCTGACGCGCGCTGCGCAAGGCTGGAATCGCATGCCTATGAGCAGCTATCATCCCGGCATAACGCAGTTTGTGTTCGTTGACGGTAGCGTTCGCACGATTGCCGACGACACCGAGCTTGCTGTCTACCAGGGGTTCGCCACAGTCAATGGCGAGGAAGTCGTCTATGAACGGTAGGCATCGAGGTCGCGACTTTAACCTGACCGTCATGCTCGTTGCGGCCACCGCCATGATCTGCGGCTGCCAACCACGGCCCGACATGGCGCCGGTGGAGGGCAAGGTACTATACAACGACCAGCCGCTACACTTTGGCATCGTTATGTTCCAACCGACCCAGGGGCAAATCGCCCAAGGTATCATTCAGTCCGACGGCACCTTCTCGCTGTCAACGTTCCAACCCGGCGACGGCGCTGTGCCAGGCACGTACAACATCAGCGTACTCTGCTACGAAGCCCACGACCCCAACGGCCCCGGTCCCAAAGAGGACGCCGGCGGAGGCATGTGGCTCGGCAAATCGCTCATCCCGCTGAAATACACGCGGACTCGCTCCAGCGGACTCTCGGCCGACGTGTCGCTCGACAAGCCCAACGATGTGGTGCTCGAGTTGAAAGGCAAAGGGCCAAGGTGACGTCGCTCGCAGGAGCGTGATTTGCGGGCATCTTCATCTTGATGTCCGCACTCGTTCTGAACACTTTCCTATGGCCAGTGCGCGAGCCTGCTTTATCCCCTATGGCCAATGGTGTGCGGCTCCGACGGGGACCTGAGGGAAGCATGAGCTTCTGATCGCTACGTGCATGATGAGTGCCGCACCTGTGCACTTGAGCACATTTTCCCAGCTCGCATCGGTGGGCACACCGATGTGACTTCGCCCGATTCGTTCGACGCCGAGGATGGACCATCGAATGGCACTAGGTTAAGCGGAAACCATCTAGTGAAAAGAACTTAACCACGCTATCGCATCACCGCTGTCGGCCAAAGCGAGGCACCTCAGTTTATCGGGTCGGTTTCCTATCTTCTCCGCGATATGCTCAAGGCGAAATGACGTGCATGAATGCATGACGCGACAGCATTGTTAACTACAAACGTCCCATCGACTTAGGCTTAAACTAGTGCCATTCGATGGACCATCCGCTGCGGCTAAGCTCGCCAAGCTAAGTACGGAGGTCTTGCCCGAGATTTGACACCTCAGTGCGCTGGGAGAATCTCTTCGAGCTGGCGGTTGATGCAACTTCGCTCAATTGGCCGGTCACCAAATTGAACGAAGTGAGTTCCACCGCCAGCACTTGGGCGAGGCGTCGTAAGTGCGTCGAAGTTTCACTCCTACGCGGGTTAGCCAAATGGCGAAAGTCGCTGAGGTGATGTACACTGACTGAAGCTCCCAGGTCATTACGGAGAAGCAGCGCCGACCTGATTCGTACAGGTTCACTCAATGGAGTCGATAATAACACTGGATCCGCTGCAGAGCCACAGCCCTGCCGCAAGCAGCAATAGCAGAACAGCGGCAGGCTCTGGCACGGTCGATTCGACCGCAGCCGCTGCTGGTTGAGTGTTACCGAAATGATTCTTCCACGTCAGATATTGGCGCGTGTCGATCGTGCCGCCGTCAATGTCGTTGTCTAGCGTGCTGGCAGGTGCGCCAAGCTTATCTCGCCAGACGGTGTAGTCGGCGATATTGACGATGCCATCATCGTTGTAGTCGCCCGGCAGTCCCGGATTCACGACAAGGGCTGCCGAGATGTCGTCGATGAATAGAGTGCCTCAGCGCCGTGAGCGCCGCCCGAAATAAACGTCAGATCGAACGAGCGGACTGGGTCTGGCAAGTCGATCATCGCCTCAAACAGGGTAAACTCGTCGGTTTGCCCCGCAATTGTGAAATTGTATTCACCCGTTGGATTCGTCAGGTCGAGTGAGGCGACTTCATCGTCCGAAAGCCGCAGCCGAGCGCGAAATGCGTCGCCAGCGGGAATATCGTGTTTCCAAAACCACCGCACCTGGAGCGTACGATCTACGCCCGTGGGAATCTCCGTCGCGTAGCTTCTCCATTCGTCGGCGGCAGCCGGATTGGTGTCGACCAGTTCCAGCGAATGTGTCGGGCTCAGCGCTTGGTCGGCCGACCACGTGGCTCCTGAACTGTAGTGCCAAAACTCTGGCCGATCGCCGCCGGCGGTTGCCGCGTCGACATCCGGGTTCCTGACAAGATTGTCGGGCAAGAGCGTGGCATTGTGGTCGATCACGACGCCGTCGACAAACAGCTTTCGCCCGACAAGCGTCTCGGCACCCCCCGTTGGCACTACCACCAGCATCACCGCCTCGTCGCTCGCAATATCGAACAAAGTCGGGCCATCCACACCACGAGCTAGAAAGCGATTCGCCACGGCATCGTACAAATCGAACGAACCGCCGGCCGCGAGGTCGATGGCAACCGATTGCGTACTACCAAGGGGATTGTAATAAAGGAAGGTCGGGTGTGCGGCGTCGCGATAGATGTCGGTGGCCAGTAAGTCGAGTTGCAGAATCTTCTCGACGTTCGTGGTCTTGACGATCGAGCCAAACACTCCCGCGAACCCCGATCCGTACAGGCCGTAGTCGGTGAGCGGCCCCCAGCCGTAAGTGAGTGGGTCACCCGCAGCATAGATTTCCTCGCTCTCGCCTGACGCGAGGAGATGTTGCGGGAGCCAATTGTGTCGCAATCCTTCGTACGCCACCGCGTTTTTGGGGTCGCCCGCCCAAGACTCCGACGATTGATTCTCCGCTGGAAGAGCGTCGGAATAAAACAGTCGAGCGGCGTTCGCGGCGTTGAGCATCCACTTGCCGATCGCGCGGCTGTAGCGATCCTCGTAACGGGCCAGCGGCACAACGGGCATGGCACTGGCGAACGTGTTCATCGCAAACGCATAGCCTTGCACTTCGCTTTGATTGGGACGTATCCCCCCCATCAGTCCCCCGACGTCCTGGCCCCCCCATTGCTCGCCGCTGATCATGATCCAATCCTGGCGTGCGTCGCTTCGCGAAAACACCCAGTCGAGAAACTTGGGGACGTCGTAGTTGCCGCCATGTTCGGCGTTCATCCTCGCCGCGGTGTAAGCACCGAACGGGGTAAGGATTTCGTACGTAGGGTTGGACGAAGACGACTCGTAGTACTGCAGAGCCCAGTCCACCGCCTGCAGATGGCTGGCCGCTTGCGCCGGGTTGGTGTCGCGGTTTCGCCGGTAGGCCGCGTGCTGAAGCCACGCCATGCCGAGGCCCATGTCGGGCTCGCGAAAAATGTTGTTGTAAACTGGCTGCCGAGTGCGAAAGTCGTAAGCGGTATAGTTGAAATTCGCATTGGTGCCGCCGGCGGTAAGCACATTCACGGCATCGTAAAACCTGGCGTCGATTGTTTTTGCAGCGCTTTGCAGACCCGCTTCGTCCGGATACCGATCGGCAATGCTGTAAAACAGTATATTGGGAAACACTTCGTACCAAGCCGATTGCCCCGAGACAGAAAACGGCGTATTTAGCACGACGAATTGGTTGTTGCGGTTGACATAGTACTCGCGCGACATCTCTACCCAGTTGTAGGGACCTTGCGACTTGTCGACGCCGACAAGTGTGCCGCCAAGCACGGCACCGAGCGAGGCGATCGCCTCGTGCACGGGCTCGCCCGTTTCGCCAAAGGTGCGGGTCTCGCCCACGTACGCCGGCAGTCCAAACGCCGTGGTGAGTTGCGAACTGACCGGCGTGGCGTCGATTTGCATCAGCGGCAGGAACTGGCCCGTCGCGGTGGTGTCGAACGCCAGGGCATCGAAATCTGCCGCCGTTTGCCGCCAGTCGCGCATCTGGTAGGTCGCAGGCGCATTGGGGAGCAGGTCGATAGGGGCAAGCGAAAGCTGCCGTCCGCCGGCTCGCGCATGCAAAGTCGGGACGCAAACTTCAACCATCCCCAACATGGCGGTGGCCAGCAGCAATGGTGCGGACCATTTCGCCTGACCTGAAACTTCAGGCACGGTTCTGCCCCAACGAGAGAGCACGCACAACGTCGTTGCCGATGTGCCGAGATGCGACAAGCACGGCAAACACCGCAAGCAAGAAGCTCGCTGGTTCGGGTATAGAATTGGTCGTCAACGTCCCGGCCGTCGACGTGGCGCCGAATCGCGACTTCCAGAAAATATAGTCGGCCCCGTCGATCTTATTTGCACTTGCGCCGGTGTTGTCGCCGTTGGCCACAAGGTTGGTCGTCGAGCCGAGCGTATCGCGCCAGACGGTGTAGTCGGCCAAGTCGACGATACCGTTGCCGTTGTAGTCGCCGGCGACGGCAACGGATTGAAAATTGCTGAGGAACACGCGACCTGTGCCGAAGTTGTCGTAGTTCACGTCGGCGGTGGTGCTCCCCAGAAAGTTGATCGTTTGAAACTCCCCGTCAAGCAAGCTGGGAATAGCCTCGATCAGCGTTAACGTCGAGGTGGGAGTAAACTGAAAGTCGTCCAGGTCGAGTTCCAGGGTGCCATTGTTAATCTCCACTGACGAAGCGACCACTAGGGGGGTGACGCCCGCCGTATCGGCCGTAAACGACAGAATCGCCGACGGCAAGTCCGCGCGAATGCCCTGGCCACCGACATTAAACGTGCCGCCGGAGCCTATGACCGAAACTTTTGCTTGCCGTCCGACGCTGTTGGCGCAGTTCTCGCAAAGGTTCATCGTGATACCATTCACCAAATCGATAGTTCCGCCGCCGACGAGCCGCAGTTCGCCGCGGGCGCCGCTTTGCGAAATGATGGCGGTGGCTCCGTCGAGCGTGCCCTCTACCACTACCAGTCCGTCGCCGTCGAGGTCGGGTTCGCCGACAGGATTGAAACCGGGGCCAAAGGTGCCGATGCGAATGTCGCGGTCGCCATCTTCTTCCTCTTTGAGGTCAAACAGTCCCCCAGGGGCGATATTCACCACGCCAAGAGATCGTGTGCCGACAATGGCGCCGTCGGCGGTCAAGGTTCCGCCACTAGCGACATTAACGATCCCCTCGCCCCCCGTGCTGCGGCCGACTTCAAAGCGATCGGTACCGCTGATTTCCAGATTTCCTCCCGACACGTTTAGCACACCCCGAGACGTATCGCCAATGGTGAGTTGAAAAACGAGCGTTTCGCCGGTCGAAAAACTCGCGGTTAAATCGTCTTGAACAAAGTGGCGATCGAAGTCGTCCGTGGGGACGTTGCCATCGTCCCAGTTGACCGCAGCGGTGAATTCGCCGCCATTGATGAAATTGACGTCCGCCTGGGCTAGACACGGGGTGCTGTCGACAGTGAAGCCAAACAGCGTGAAACATAATACAAGCGGAATTGAGGAAGAGCGTGCGATCGCCATAGTGCCACCATGTTGTATTCTAAAAACGCTGTGAGTTAGATTCAGAACGCGTCGGCATCGACGATTTCTCCGTCGTCGCGATGGCCGAGCCGGTTGAGAACTACGCGGTCGACGTCGTAAGTGATCGTGTGCACCGACCCATCGCCGAATAGGGCGAACACGCCGGCCGAATGCGCCGAGCCCAAGCAGAATCCGTAATTGCGGTTGTTGATGTTCGCCGTTGTCGAATCCTGATCGGGGCCAATCGGGTAGTAGGTCGCCCGCACAGTGTCGCCGTCCCAGCCCGCTGTCCAACCGCGGTCGTCGTGCCAATCGTCGCCCGTTTCATAAAGCGAGGGATGGAGCCGTTTTTCCGAGACCGCGATCGTGTTGCTGGTTCCGTCGGTGATCTGCGCCATGCGGGTTGGCTTGGTATTGCCGACAGGTCCGGGCGGGTTCTTCTGAAAGTCGTAGTTCGCCCGTACGATGATCCCATGAAAGGTCAAATTGGCCCGCACCCGGTTGACGCAAGGGTTGTTCTCGCCACCATTGTCGCACAGATTGATGGCGCTCCAGCCCCAGAAGTCACCCTCTTTGAGGTTGCTGTCGGTGACGACAGCCGGCACGGTCCGTCCTGGCGTAACGGCCGCGTAGTCGATGAGCCATGTCCCTAAACTCGCGGAGCCCACCCATCTTGTTTGCCCGCGGCGCGAAGGGCAGTTGTACATTGGCACCGATATGACATTGAGCTCCTGCTGGGTCGAAATGTCGCGAACCGCACCATGCTCGATGTAACTCAATATCTGGAAGGGCCAACCCAGCCCCTGGGTTTCCGCGCCGTTGGGCGGTCCCTTTCGGTCCGCAGCATTGGGAACGGAGCGGGTGTCGGCCAGATAGTTTTCGATGAGCGGCCAGGGCACGTCGCCGCCGGATGGGAATGTTCCAATCGCACTTTCGTGATTGAGCATTGCCAGGCCGATTTGCTTTAAATTGTTGCTGCATTGCGAGCGCCGCGCCGCCTCGCGAGCTGCCTGCACCGCCGGCAGCAGCAGCGCAACCAAGATGCCAATTATGGCGATCACCACCAATAGTTCGACGAGCGTAAAACCACGTAACAGCCACCTCGGGCGACCATCTTCCACTCTGCCGAATTGCGATGCGGCAAACATTGTCCTGCCTCTTATTGTCATCCTCTGCTCGTTCGCAAATCACCGGAATCGGCCGCCGAGCTGACTCGGCGAACGACTCCAGTTTTCGCGTCAACTAAAGACTATCTCCGCCGCACCGCTGCAACCGCGAGCCCCATGCCCACCAATAGCAACACGGACGAAGGCTCAGGTACTCCTACCAGTTGGATGTCGCCGAGCGGCACGTTGTAGACCAACTTATACTGGTCGGCCGTCAGGCCGATGACATTCACTTCGCCAAACTGGCCGAAAACGCGATCCGGCGCGGCGTCAAATAGTGTTAGTACCTGGTTTGGCGCGAGCGGAAAGCTAGTCAGATCGACCGTCAGTCGGTTGTTGTCGATATTCACCGCATCGTTGGGCGTAATTGGCGACACCCCGGACGCGTCCGCCTCGAACAGATAGCTATTCCGGTTCTCGCCCGCTCCGTTGGCGGATTCGAGGTTTAGCATCGTTAACGAAGCGCTGGAGCCAATCATCTCGACCAGCGACGACCGATTGGGGAAAAACGTGTTTACGTTCGGTACCAAATTGTCGGTGAGCGTCACAGAGCCATCGCCGCTGATGCGGAGCGTGCCTTTGCCATCGTCAACGCCAAGAAAAATGAGCCTGCCGGTGAAGGTGCCCTTCACGTCCAGTAGCCCGACTCCATCGAGTCCTGCCCCAGCGGCGGGACCAAATTGGCCGACTCGCCATACAGCATTGCCGACGACCGAAGCATCGGAACCGACATCGAGCACGCCGTTGCTGCGCACGCCGACGAACGATGAATCGTTGATGTCGGTTCGCAAGATCGACGTACCGGTAAGGGTTACCGCACCGTCGCCCCCAGCGCTACGGCCGATGGCGAAGGTGTCGTTACCACCGCCAACCGTAAGATCGCCGCCGGACATGTTGAGTGCGCCGGCCGAACTGTCGCTCACAATTAGTGGGCCCATCGTCACCGTACCGGCGGAAAAGTCTGCCGTCAGTCCGTCTTGGACAAAATGGAAGTCAGCGGGAATCGCCCCCGGCAAGTTGCCATCGTCCCAATTCGCGGCGGAGTTGAAGTCGCCACCATTAATAAAGTTAACATCCGCAGCTTGCGCGACCCGCCCGTGGTGCAGACAAACCAGCAGCGCGCAACAACCGCCCAGGTACATAAACTTCATCGTCATTGAACACCTCATAAGAAGCAAACAAAAGAGAAATCGTCCAATCATTTTGGACGCGACGGAGGCACAAAGAAGAAGTCTCCTAGCAAGGTCAGCCTAGGAGCGTCCTCAGTCGCAAGAGACGGCGTCATCCTATCAGTCTGGACGGTCGGTGTCCAGCAAATTGCAAGTCATCTGGGGCGAATTCGTGGAATAACACGATTCGTGACGACTTGTTGCCTGCCTAATGATCGTCGCAAGCCTTGGACGCGGGTGAAACGCAACAGCCCGCAGGCGATGTTGGCCAAGGTTCTGCCAAGCGGTGTCCAGCATTCTACGGTGTATTGCTGGATTGGATGCCATCGTGCCAGTCCTGACGGTACGGAAAGCCGTGCCTTCCGTTCCGACGATTGGTCGACAGTTCGACAGATTTAGGGCATCTCTCTGCCAAATACGATCAGGATGTTGAAACACCCACATGAATACTGATGGCAGTACTGAAGGCCCAAGAGGTGGTCGTGCAGTTCCAGTCAACCAACCCAAATGCCGTAGGGTGGGCGGGAGGTTGTAGGTTGCAACGCCTAGGCAATAAATGGGCAGGAAGGATGTCTCAAGAGGGCACCCGCCCGCTGGACGGCAGCAGAGCTAACCACAGAGTTGTCTATTGAAAAGAGAAACCGCCGCGACCTAGCCTAAATGCCACACCGATGAGGTGTCGATGCAACCGCTTCCTCGCAAGAGACATCGGAGGTCGCCACAGATTGGGGAAGAAGTGAATCGGGCTCACTATGCCCCATATAGGTGGGTCCGCCGGGCCGGCTAAGTACGGAGGTCGTTTTCCCCGCTGCGAGTTGCGGTGAAGCCGAACCTGCCGAGAGCAGGAACACGGCCTGGAAAGTCGCAGAGGTTGCCCCACCTCGGTCACTTCGTACCCCGACGTAGCCCCCCAAGTAGAGCGAGAATTCCGGCCTCGATTCTGGGGTCTGGCGAATAAGAGCCTAGGCTTGAAGAAGTCGGCGATGGCCGACGTCACCCAAAATTCTGTTGCGGATCGCGTCGGGCGACCCAAACGCCGCGGATCAGCTCTTACCGCTGGTCTACGGCGAGTTGCGGTAGCTTCGCGCGGCAACCCAGGCAGCACGAGACAGAGAGACGGCCCAGGGCTTGGGCAAGCAGGAGTTTACGCCACCTTTCGATCGGGCGGCATGAACCCTCGGCGGTCGGGCGACAGCGGCTCTTCAGAAGCGGTAAGTATTGGAGTAGGCGGGGTAATCGTTCTCTTGAAATCCCAGAACCAATCGGTAAGCGAGCGATCGGCTCTTACTTTCAGCGCCACATTCTCGCTTTTCGGGGCCGACAAGGCAACATTAAGCGAAATCAAATCGAGTATTTCGCCGTGGTGAAAATAGGAGGTGTGAACCAATTCTCTTCCGGAAAGCTGGGCGCTGAACGCCTCCAGGCCATTGCTAAACGACGGGCTAGCCAAGAGTTGGCGCAACTTGGGCGCAACTCCCCCGGCGTGTCGATCCGCTTCGCGAAGAATTTCGTTCTGCAATTCAGCAGGTAAAGGCGGCACATCTCGTGCCTCGTCAACAGGAGCGGGAAGTACGGCCACCACTTGTGCTGCCGGACGGTCATTACCTTGGGCAGAACGGGTCAATACGCCCTTGATAAACGATTCGACTACCGGCCGCAGCACGCGATTAAATAGCGGAGCGAACAGCCAGAAGTAGGGCCGGGAAATCAGGGCGAGGTTGTCGGTGAGAAAGACACGGTCGCTGGGGGCAATTTCCTTGATGAACGACATCGATAAATTGAGCGTGGCTCGCAAACCGTTAATCGCTTCATCGTCGTCCGACCAGAGCCCCAGCCAGCCGCGACCGTAACGATCAAACGCGCAGTCGTTGCAAGCGAGCTTCGGCATGAATTCGCCAAGACTCGATAACGGGACGGACGCATAGTATTGCCAAGTGAAAAAATACATAGATTAGCGCGATTGTCAGGCTTAGTAGAATGAGTCCTTCGCGTGTGGCGAACAGGTACATTAATGCCGATTGGTCACCTGTCGGATCAAAGCTGCCAAGGCGAATGCCTTCGCTGGTTCGCTCCACTGCCACGCCCATCCATTCTGCCAGGGCAATGAAGGGCGCCCTCAGCACCGCCAGGTATCCGACTTCCGAATCGGGTCTGGCAATGAATTCAAAACCACCGCCAGATGCGGCGTTCCAAACCAAGGTCGTCAAACTTAACGCGGCGCTGTATGAGGGTCTTACGAGGGCAAGTCCAATGAAAACGCCGATCAAATTCCAAAAGTGCCATGGCTTGCGGCTGCTGTGATGGAGAAAGGGCGTGCCCACCGAGGTCCAGCTTTTCAGGCCTGCAAGCGGTTTTTTCGACAGGGTGCTCAGCTTGAGAGCATTCCAGATGACCGAGCCACCATGACTGTGACCCACGAGGTGGTACGACCGACCAGCCTTCTCCAGGGGGCGCAGGTGTTCGATCAGCTGGGCAGCCGCTTTGCTGCGAGCACGTTCACCGTTATCACCCGACCAATGAAAGACTTCTTTGCCGGTGGCAATGCGTGCATTGTCGGGCAAGCGTTGCTGCAATTCGGTAACTTCTCTGCTGCCAGATTGCCACCATTTTTCGCCACTGTCGGCATCGGCGCCCGCGAATGTGCCGTGAATGAGAATCACCAGTTCTTCGAGGCGATCATCCCCTGGCGCGTGTGTAGTTTTCATGCTGAGTCGGTACCTGAGTGATACGTACAATGCCCTGCGTGCTCTCATGCAACGAGGCCTGCCTTGGGTCGAAGACCCTATAAACGCTGCCTTTTAAGGTCAAGGTATCCCCAGGTGCTAGCAATGTAAGGATAGCAACGTAAGAGCCTGTGATCTTGACTCAACAGGTATCCGACTGCTATTCGTCGCCCGCCTGTGCTGAGCTGTAGCATGGATAGCTCGGCGGCAGAAGGTTTTTGTCTTCCCTCTACCCAAGCCGGACGGTCGACAGCGACCGCTCGGCGTGGCCTCGCACCCGCACGCTGGCGAAGGAGCTTGGGGTGAGCGACACGCGGGTCGCCCGCGTGTGGCGGGCGCACGGCCTGCAGCCGCACCGGGTGAAGACCTTCAAGGTGTCGAACGACCCGCACTTCGCCGAGAAGGTCCGTGACGTGGTGGGCCTGTACCTCAACCCGCCCGCGCGCGATCGTGCTGTCGGTCGATGAGAAGACGCAGATCCAGGCGCTCGACCGGACGCAGAAAGGGCTGCCGATCCACCCGGGTCGTTGCGGGACGATGACGCACGACTACAAGCGGAACGGGACGACCACGCTGTTCGCGGCGCTCAACGTGGCGGAGGGGATCGTCATCGACAAGTGCATGCCGCGTCATCGGCATCAAGAGTGGATCAAGTTCCTCGAAGAGATCGACGCCCGTACGCCGCCGGGGCTCGATCTGCACCTGATCGCCGACAACTACGCGACGCACAAGCATCCCAAGGTGTTGCGATGGCTGAAGCGGCACAAGCGGTTCCACATGCACTTCATCCCCACCTCCAGCAGCTGGCTCAACCTGGTCGAGCGGTTCTTCGCCGACCTCACCAGCAAGCGGCTCCGACGCGGCTCGTTCCCGGCCGTCCCCGAACTGATCCGGGCGATCGAAGGCTACGTCGAGCACCACAACGACACCACCGAGGGCTTCGAGTGGAAGGCCACCGCCGACGACATCCTCGAAAAAGTCGCCCGCGCCAAAGCCACCCTCGATAAGATCAGGGCTGAGTGACGCAGTACACTAGGCATCTCTGGATAAGCCGTGGAATAATCGAATTAGACTGCCTATTCGTTAAAGTTAAGACCTCATTCGTGCCGATTCTTCTAGAAAATCGAATCGTGCCGAAAAGGTACAGCCACCAAGCAGTTCAAGGACTTGCAATGTACCAAGGACTCATTGCAAGAATCGCCGTCATGTGGAGGCTGTTCATTTTCATCTTGGTTTTGGGCATTCTGGGCGTGCCATTGGCCAAGCAAGGACTCGCACAAGACTCGGATGCCAAAACACGTTTGTCACCGACGGAAAACGCCGACGTTGAAGAACTGCGTTCGGAAGTCGAAGAGTTGCGCAGACTGGTAGCTGAACGCAACGTTTCTACGCAGGACTTGCTTGAGCCGCCCATCGATCCACAACGATTGGTTCAAGCAGGTGATTCTCGTGGAGCCATTCTTTTACCCGGAACGGATGTTTCACTTCGCATTGGTGGCTACGCGCGCGGGGAAATGATCTACGATACTGGATATGTTGCGTCCGGGACGTTACTGGTGCCAAGCACCATCGCCCTTGACGGGTCACCGCTAGCGCAAAGGCGAGGCCAGACAACGCTTACGGCGAATCATTCTCGATTGAATTTTGACGCCCATGCCAGTACAGATTTTGGCAAACTACGTGGGTTTGTCGAATTTGATTTCTATGCGCCTCAAGCAACAGAACCGCGACTCCGGCATGCGTACGGAGAATGGGATTATGACAACTTTAATCTAATAGCCGGACAGACTTGGTCAACCTTCATGGACCCCGCCACCTTGCCTCAGGCTCTTCCTGAAACGGCACAGCCTGGCTCGATTTTCGTTCGACAAGGGCTCTTTCGCGTTACTCGTCGCGTCAATGATTGTGTCAACATTGCGTGTGCTTTTGAAGACCCTAGCTCCAACGACTTCACGCTGCCGGATCCCATCAACGATCAGCCGCTGGAACGCTGGCCCGACTTCGTTTCGAGGATCCAGTTCGCCAGCAACGATATCGGCACGTTTCAAATCGCTTCGCTGGTCCGGGGCATCGGGTATGAAGATCAGTTCGGGGATGAACACTTGCGGACCGGCTGGGGCGTCGCGTTGACTTCTCGGGTACAGCTCACCGGAAAAGACAATCTCCGGATGGGTGTCACTGGCGGACGAGGCATCGGAGAATACATGTTGGGACTGGCCGCAACGCAGTCCGCGGCCGCGCCCGATGTGGACGGTTTCCGAACCCTGGGGGCAACGGGAGCCTATATATCGTTGCAGCATTTTTTTTCGGATGAATTCCGCACGAACATGTATTACGGCCTGACGCGTGTTGAGTCGACTTCGCTGATGGCTTCAACGGCAGCCCGCGATCTTCAAAACGCCGCGATCAACCTGATCTGGTCACCGCGCCCCGGTTTCGGAGTGGGAATCGAATACAACTACAATTGGCGGGAGGTTCGGGACCTGACGATCGGGAGATAACCATCGAATCCAGTTCACCATCCAATTCGGACTGTAATGAAACTGCAGGGTTAAAGCTAAGAACGTGTTTTAAAAATGGGATTGTGGATCTCCAACAGACGTCGTGGCCAGCTGGTCAATGCAATGTCTCAGAATGGAACGGGCTTCCTCTTTAGTTTCGCAAATTGCAAACATTAATAACACGGGCCGGGAAATGAAGCTTTGTACTGCACTTGCACTTGCCATGTTGTGCATGTCGTCTGTCACGTACGGCCAGATGCCGCCCCGTTGGATTGAGTTTGATACTCAAAACAGCCTTTCTGCGAGTCCAGTTGAACCGTCCAATCCTTATCCCAGTGCAAACTGGGATCCTTGGCAAGAACCACAGGCTGGCGCGGCATCCGGTGCCGGACCGGGAGGCAGCGCGGCTACCGAAGGAGGTGGTGGCGCCGGCGCGGGAGATGCCGTTAATCCCGGCGCACCGTTGTCCCAGATTCAATTTCAAAATGTGTTTGTCCCCGAGTCCTATGAGGCATCCGGCTACTCCAACCAGTTTATTGTCCAACCTGTGTTTTCGGTCAATCGAAAACCGGGATCCTTTTTCCAATACCACGTGGTTCGCCCCACGCTGCCAATTCTCGAACCCAATCCAGACCCGGATGGTCCTATCGGAGATATTGGAGGGATTGGCGATTTGACGTTGATCGATGTCTACGTTCACGAAACGAAAAAGAAGGGGCTGATCTGGGGTGTCGGCCCTGTCGTCAATTTTCCGACCTCCAGCAATCGTCAAACCGGATTGGGCGAATGGCAATTGGGGCCTACTTTCGCAGTGGTGGATTCGTCCAAAAAGAATTGGGTGTTTGCGGCGTTGTTCGAAGCGCCTTTTTCCCTGGAAAGCGATGCCTACAGTATATTATTTAACCCAGGTGTGACACGTCTATTACCCAATGATTGCTACATTGGCACGGGTGACCTGCTGATGAAGTTGGACGACCAGGACGGCAACTACAACATTCCACTCAGCATTCGTTTTGGAAAAGTTTTTAAGTTCGGCAAGCAACCGATCAATATCTTTGTTCAACCCCAATACACACCGAGCGGATTCACTTCTCAACCTTCAGCAGCACAATACGGCGTTAAACTAAATTGCACTTTCCTGTTGCCCGGTGCTGAGTTTGGTTATTCGAAAGATAAAGCCGCCAAGCGATGTGGTCGGCATTGCCTCGGCTGCCGCCATTGTCGCTGAGATTTGGGGATTTTAGGTGAGCTGTTCGGCGATGACGCCAAGCTTCTGCAAACCGATGATGACGAGTTGAACGGCCAGCGAACACAATAGGAGGCCAATGATCCGCAATGTCACCTTCAACGCTGCGGGAGGTACTTTGCTGAGAATCTTCTCAGCCGCCAGCAGGAACAGGACGTTAACCAGCATGATACCGAGGACCAGACCGAGCAGCAGCGCCGTTCCACTGATCCCTGGTAGCGTCGCTTCAATAGACACGATGGCGACCAGGCCTTGGGGGGACGCCATCAACGGCACGGCCAGCGGATACGTGGCAATTTCGATCGAAGGCGGTGGCGATGGGCTGTCCGTTTCTTTTTGCTTATCTTCGCCAATCACCATCGGCAGTGCGAATGCAAACAGAATGATTCCACCGGCGATCAATAGTGCAGGAATAGAAATCTTCAACGCGCCAAGAATGACTGATCCCAGCACGACAAAGATGCAGCAGACGATGGCGGAAACGAGCACCGTTCTGAGGGCGATCTTTCGCTTCAGCTTAGCATCGGCGGACTTCGTCATCCCCACGAAAACGATCGCAGCACGAGTCGGCCCAATGGTAGCCAACAACAGGATTGCGATACTTGCGATGTCCATATTCGTCAACCAGACGGACTGGTGGTAAGAGGTTCAGTTGTTGGAGTCTACGAATCACATGGGTGAAACTCGCGTTCCGCAAGACTCAAAACACTATCTAGTAGTGAGAAACACCGTCGTCCTAGCACCTGAAAGGCCGAGGTCCTCGGCCTTCTTGTGCAATTCGTTCGCCAACTCAGGCCTCACCACCTGAGTCGCCCCCCGCTTCGTACGGGGCGAGCTTATTTTGGAAAAATGCAGCCAACGAATTTTGAGGTGTCCAGCGGGTCTTGAAAATTCGCTTTGCGCTTATTCATGAAGGCGTCGGCTCCCTCGCGGAGGTCCTGCGTACGCTGTAGCACATCGAGCACGTCAAGCAGCTTCGCGATTGCCTGCTCCTCGGGCAAGTACATGCCATACCGCAACGCCTGCTTGGCGGCACAAATGGCCTGCTTCGGAGCGCTTGCAAGCCTTGCAGCAATTTCTTGCGCGTGTGCGAGCACCTCGCCCTTAGGCTTAATGTGATTGGCGTAGCCCCACGCGAGCGCTTGCTGCGCATCGATCATATCGCCCAGCAAAAACAACTCACTGGCGCGGCCAATACCGATACGCCGTGTTATACGCACTGAGCCTCCACTGCCGGGTATGGCGCCAAGGTTTATTTCGGGTACGCCAAATTTTGAATTTTCGGCGACCACGATGATGTCGGCGCCGGCTGCGAGTTCCATGCCGCCGCCTAGCGCATAGCCTTCAATGGCCACGACTGTGGGTTTCGTGAAATTGGCGAATTTGGTGAATGTTTCGTTCTCAGGACCGAGCTTGGTAGACACGACGGTACCGTCCGCCAAAAGTCCAGGAAATTCCTTGATGTCGGAGCCAGTACCGAAAGCGCGGTCACCGTCGCCTGTGAGTACAATCGCCCCTATCGCTGGGTCAGCCTCCAGGCTGGTCAGGGCCTCGTCCAACTCGCGTCTCATATCCAGTGTCATCACGTTCATCGGCGGGTTAACCAGGAACACGGTCGCCACGCCGCCATCGATCTCCACGCGTACTTTTTGGTCACTCATTTTTTTCTTCCTCTAGTAGATATAAGTCGTATGTGAGCTACACGCTGATCGTTTTAGCTTCTTGTGAACACTGGGTGTCTTTTCTCTACAAATGCTTTGGTTCCTTCCGCCTTATCATTAGAATTAGCAACTACTCCAAAGACTGATGCTTCCTGGTGGATGCCATCTTTATTTGACATGTCATTTCCAGCATTCATGACCTGCTTTGCACTTGCAACGGCAAGTGGACCATTTCTTCCTATAACTTTTAAACACTCAACTGCTGCTTCCAGGCAGCTTGCTTTATCATCTGTGACTTTATTCACCAATCCCCACTCATAGGCTTTATCAACATCGATAAAAGTGCCCGAATAGATCAGCTCTTTTGCCCGGTTTCGACCAATGTATTTTGGAAGTCTTTGGGTTCCACCAAAAGCAGGTAACACACCCCATTTAACCTCAGGCTGTCCAAAAACTGCTTGCTTCGAAGCATAAATGAAATCGCAAGACATTGCCATTTCACATCCACCGCCGAGTGCAAAGCCTTGAACACAGGCAATAAGAGGCAGGGCCAAGTCTTCCATGGCCAAGGTGACGGCCTGTCCTGTTTCAGCAAAGACTTGTGTTTCTTCCGGAGTCATTTCAGACATCGCAGTTATATCTGCACCTGCCATAAAAGCTTTTTCTCCAACACTTGTTAGAATAGCGCCTTTGTATTTTGAAACATCGATACTTTTTATCGCATCCAACATTTCATCCAACACCGTTTTATTCAGTGCATTCAGCTTGTCAGGCCTGTTTACTTCCAGATAGAAAATATCATCTTTTTCAAATGTATTGATTGTTTTGTAGCTAGTGCTCATGTCTTTCCGTCTTTCTTTATTGTTTGTCTAATTGTTTGTTTTTCTGCTGGCTTAAGCCCGTCTCGGATTTCCTCCAGCCGCGTCTGCGGCTGGAGGTATCAATTGCATTCATCCTCGTTGAGCGATCAATCGTGACCCGAGTGCTACGCCGTGACTTATGTCAAACAGCGCACTCATTCGGCGCTCTTACTGCCATCTGCGGCCAAACCAAGTTCGCTAAGGATCTCTTCGGTGTGCTCACCGAGCTGTGGCGCCATTATCCTTGTAGTACAAGGGGCGTCACTGATATGAACGGGGCAACCGATAGTCGTAATTTTACCAAGAATCGGGTGATCTATATCGAGTAGCATATTGTTGATCTTCGTTTGTGGGTCTTCCATTACTTCACTTAATTTCCGGACCTTGGAACAAAGTACATCCTGCCCTTCAAGACGTGCCAAAGCTTCGTCCATGGTGTATTTGGCAATTTCCTTGCGCAGTGTGTCCTGTATAAGCGCTTTGTTTTTGATCTGAGAAGCCATATCCGGATAGGGTATGGTAAGATCATCTATTTCGAATGCAGCGCACATGGCCTTCAGCGGGTTGGGCATGAACGCTCCAATCACCACAATTGGTCCATCCTTGGCCTCGGAGTGAATAGCGAGTGGCATTGCCGCCCAGTTCAGCACTTGTTTGTATTTGCTCCAGTAGGCCGCTTCCTGCAGTTGCGTATGAATCATCGAATCATAAAGACACACATCTACTTTTCGACCGGCACCGGTTTTTTCCCGTCCAATCAACGCGGCCATAATGCCCTGACAGAGATGCATTCCGCCGGTATAATCGCAGATAGCTGTTGGAACTATCGATTGTGGAATTGAAGGGTCCGCGGTCTCATACATAAAGCCCGTTACAGCTTGGGCCACCATGTCCTGCCCAGGTTTTTTGACATTTGGTCCTTCAGGTCCGTAGCCAGTTGCGGACGCAAAAATAATGCGTGGATTAATCTCTTTGAGCTTCTCATAGCTGAAGCCCATCTTATCCATCACGCCGGGGCGAAAATTGTTTACGACCACATCCGACACTTTGACGAGCTCATAAATAACCTTCTTTCCTTCTTCAGCTTCTCGTATCAAGTTCCATCGAACGCTTGTTGCGATTCATGGCTACATAGGTTGGATTGTTCGTCGCCTCTATAGAAGTCCCGCCAACCGTATGCCGACTCAGATCACCCACGCCCGGGCGCTCGATTTTGATCACATCGGCACCAAAATCAGCGAGCTGTAGAGTGCCAACGGGGCCCTGCTCGGCCTGTGTGAAATCAATAACGCGAATTCCGTCTAACGGAAGGTTGGAAGTATCTGTCATGTATGTGTCCTTAGATGATGGTTAGATGATGGTTCGCTCACCCTGTAATATCGGGTGAGCGAGCAGATTCGGCGGTAATCTTAGTCGACGGTTTCGTAGTAAAGTATCCATTCGGCGTAGAGTGCTGGCTTTTCCTCACCTTCAATTTCAACGGTCACACCAACCTTGAACTTGCAGTTGTGCTCATCCTTCCAATGGACATCCTGAACCTCGCCGTGCATGCGTACCCGCTTACCTGTGCGTACCGGGGCCAGGAAACGAACCTTGTCATACCCATAGTTCAGACCATGTGGCATATTCTCAGGTACTGGAAAGTTATCCATCAGATAAGGTGTCAACGACAGCGTCAACAAGCCGTGAGCAATGGTTCCACCCAAATCAGTTTTTTTCGCTTTTTCGACATCAACATGCATGAAGTAGTTATCGCCTGTGCAGTGGGCGAATTCGTTGATGCGTTCCTGCGTAACTTCATACCATCCGGTTGGTTCAACCTTGGTCCCAATGTAATTGACTAGCTCATCTTTAGGTACGATTTTGTTTGCCATGTTATTCTCCTATTTTTTAAAAGTGAAATCATCTTTCGACGCTATTTACGTCCCGCCTCGGTAAGCACCAAGACATGACGCTCTGAAACGCCGTAAATTTTACGGGCCTAGCTCGCGAGCCTGCCTTTCAAGAGCCTGCAGGTCGGTTTTCCCGGTCGCCAAGAGCGGCATCTCGTCGATGAAGTAGATATGGCGCGGATGGGAATACGCGGGTCCGCGCGCTATGTAGTAGTCGATGAGTTCCTTCTCGCCGAGGTTCGACCCGACGTTGCGCACGACGAAGGCCACCGGAACCTGGCCCTTCACCTCGTGGGGGACAGGAACGACACAGACGTCCCGCACTTCCGGATGAGTGGCGAGGATGTTCTCGACTTCGGCCGGGAAGACGTTCTCGCCTCCCACGTTCATCTGGTCGTCGACGCGCCCCCTGAAGGTGAACCAGCCGTCGGGGTCGCACGCCACGATATCCCCGGTATACACCCAGCCGTCCCGGAAGCGCTCCGCCTGGGCGTCCGGCCGGTTGTAATAGCCGAGGGCGTTGCACTCGCTCCGCACGACAAGTTCCCCCGCCTCTCCCTGTGGCAAAATGTTCCCGTCGGAGTCGATGACCTTGCACTCGAAGCCCGGAAGAGCGGGACCGATCGTGCCCAGCTTGTTTCGGCCGCGTGGGTTGAGGGTGATGATGGGCCCAGACTCCGTCAGCCCGTACCCTTCGATCACATCGACACCAGGCAAGGTCTGGACCAGTTCGTCGAGAAGCGCGCGTGTCATGGGAGCAGACCCCACTGCGATGAACTCGAGGCTGGAGGCATCCACGTGCGTTCTTTGCCGCGCGGCAGCCAGAATCAGCTTGTACGTGGCCGGTACACCGGTGGTGTACGTGCAGCCGTGCGTCTCGATCGCATCGATCACGCGCTCCGCGTCGAACTCCTTGAGAATGACCACCGAGCCGCCCTGGCTCAGGCACGGGAGGAGTCCCGCGGCCAGTGGCGTTCATGTGGAAGAGCGGCGTCGACAACAAGACCCGTGAGTTCTCGTCGATCCGGTTGGACTCCGCCTGGAGCTGAACGTTACGCAGTAGCCCACGGTGCGCGAGAAGAACCCCCTTGGGCCGTCCGGTCGAGCCCGAGGTGTACGCCTGGATGCAGACGTCGCTGCCGGCCGACCCATGATCGCAGCGTTCGGGCGAAGATGAGGCCAGCCAGTCCTCATAGCTTCGAAGCGGACCCCGGTCGGCATCGACGACGATACCGACCTCGGCAACCCCGTCGGCCAGGCAGGCGAGGACGGATTCGGCCGTCCCGGCGCTGCCGAAGACGATGCGACTCCCACAGTCTCGAGCCAGATCGATGTGCTGCGGCGGCTGGAACTTGAAGTTGACCGGGACCGCTACGGCGCCGGCCCTGACGATACCGAGCAGGACTTCGGGGAAGCGGATGTCGTTCTCGAAGATGACGAGGACGCGCTCGAACCGCTCGACTCCGAGCGAGATCAGCCCATTGGCGACCCGATTGATGCGCTGCTCGAGCTCTGCATACGTCATCGACCGCTTGCCCTGGATGAGGGCGACTCGCTGCGAGTCTAGGGATAGGCCGGTGTCGCACAGCCGCGCGAGGCTGGACGCGTCGTCATCGAACATATTCGTCATCTCCATTTCACTCGCCCAAAACCACGCCGAGGCCTTCTGCGCCAAGTCGAGGCTAGGCAATAAGTGATAATGACGTCAACCTTGTCAACGGCGGAGCAATTCTGGGCCAGTTTGGCGGAGTAAAAGTAGGCCATTGGAGCTCGGCACAGGCCGCTCGCGAAGCGCGCCTTCGATAGCGCTGTAGCGAGCGAGCGGCCGTCTGGGTCGGGCTGTCTGTCTGTCAGCGGGTTTGTGGATTGGTCGGGGGAGCTTCGGACTGGTCGCCTGTTTTGGTGGCGGCCGGGTTCTGTTTTTTTCTTCTGCGACGGTGATGGCCGACTGGCGCCTGGTGACGGATTGCTTCAGCCGGTAGCTGTCACCGTTCATCGTCAGGATGTGGACGTGATGGGTGAGGCGATCGAGCAGCCTCGATGACCATGTCTACGGAGATAACCGGGTACAGGCCATGATGATGGCCTATCAGGGGAAGGTCGTCTACGAGGCCTATCCCGGGATGAACCCTTGGAACTATCATATCTGGGCGTCGGCCTCGAAGACATGTGTCGGTACGCTTGCCTTGATCCTGGAACGTGAGGGCCTGATCGACATCGAGCAACCCATCACGACCTACGCAAAGGAACTCGCGGGCACTGCGTGGGACGCGGTCTCCGTCAGGAATGCGCTCAACATGGCGTCCGGCCTCGATGTCGAGGAAACGACCGCGGCATTTTTGGACCCCAAAGCTGGATCGAACAATTCTTCGGGAAGCTGCTCGAGGGTGAAGGGACGGCCTGGATCGATGAATTGCGAGAGTCGACGCCTATTGCAGGCGAGGCGCCGGGATCTCGCTTTCGGTATTCCACAGCGATCACGCAGGCGCTTGTCCTGGCGGTGCAGAATGCATCGAACCTGAGGTATATCGATCTTTTCAATGACCGTATCTGGTCGAGGATCGGCTGCAAGAACCAGTTCATGGTCGCTCTTGCTGTGGATGGCACCGCCTTCGGCGGCGGTATTAACCTGTCGACGCCGGAAGACATGCTGCGCTATGCGATGATCTATACACCCAGCTGGCACATTGTATCCACCGAGCGCGTCGTTAGCGACGATCTGGTGCGCCGCATCCAGACACTCGGCGATCCGGCTGCCTATCGATCGAGCGCAGAGGAAACCTGTCATCACAATGGTTTGGGATGAGCACGGGCAAACGAAACAGCGACCCAATGGGATAGCGTGTTCGCCGATGGCGCCATGTTCAAGCACGGCAACATGCATGAGGGCATCTATGTCGACCCAGGCCTGGACTTCAGTGCAATTTACTTCTCAACGTCGCCGAACAGACAGACCAGACTGCGGGCCGGGTTATCTGCGCGAAGACTGCC
Source organism: Lacipirellulaceae bacterium (assembly GCA_963753855.1). GTDB lineage: Bacteria > Planctomycetota > Planctomycetia > Pirellulales > Lacipirellulaceae > Aeoliella. Next base: position 1,033,418 of record CAVWDV010000002.1, read on the forward strand.
AAGCTAGCCTTCTGGCAGGTGACCGCATGAGCTTCTTAGGCGAACGGGAAGAGCCAACTCATGAATTCTTCCGAAATCGAAGCCATCCGCCGAATTGCTGAGCTTTACGCCGTCGAGAAAGAGATGAGGGGCATGGCCCCCGACGACCGTGCCGCCATTCGACAAGCCAGGGCAAAGCCGATCTTTGACGCGCTGGAAGACTGGCTTCACGCGCAGTTCGGCCCAAGATATCCGGGAAGTTACCCTTGGAACAGTATTGGATGATCCTCTAACGCCATGGGCTGAATGCCAAAGGCGCGGCCACGATCTTAGCAACGAGACATCTGGAGCTCGATAACAACACCGTCGAGCGGACCATGAAACCGGTGGCCATCGGATGCAAGAACTGGATGTTCGCAGGATCCGAAGGAACGGTAGCCAAATCCTCGGCCATCGCCTGTTCAACTCCGAAACCGGCGAGCTTTGCACGACCTTTCTCCAAGAAGTCAGTCCTGCCGCGCGAGGTGATACGTCTCAACTGATGATGAGTTGGGATGACCGTGAATTTGAGCGACGACCCGATGCGGACAAGGCTTCAAGTTGGCTTCAGTCAAGCGCGTTGATCGTGAGACCGGATCAGGCCGACTGGTCTGGCCGTTACGAACTAGGCGCAATAATAGAACAATTCACGGCGGCCAACATCCAGGCGCAAAACGCAATCGGCATGAGCCCTTCGTACCTGCGATCTAAGAGAAAAGGCTTTTCAACGGCTGAGTATCAGCTGGAGATTTTTAAAATGCCGCCCGGGATCGGAACGTACATGGTGTCCAAGAGCGCTGTCGTGCATGTCGGACGCACATCACTCTGGTTTGTCCATGAACTCTATAACCAGGACGACAATCAATTGTTTGCACGCTTGGGGCAACTCGGTGTTCATCTCGATCTCGATACGCGCAGGCCTGACCCTTTACCCGACGGTATTCGGACCCAAGCGCTTCAAGGCTTAAAACAGGAGGGCTAACTCCGTGCCTATGATTGGGCGCCAAACGGCGAACGCAACCAGAGGCGAAATTTCCGGCGACCGCGCGCTGCCGGAATGAGTTTTACGGAAGCAGGTCGCAACCCATTAAAACCGCGTTTGCAAACGAAAGCCGGTTAAAACGACATCGTCTCGATCAGGTTTGAAAGGTTCGATCCATTGCAGGTCAGCGGTCAGTCTCAGCCATGGGGTAATGCCAACATTATAGAATAGCTCGACGCCGCGCTCGCCGCCACGCAAGTCGATGCCGAGTTGCGCCAGGCCGTCCGTCAAATCACCGCTCAGACGGTAGTCAAAATAACCGATGCCCCAGCGGTCTAGCCCGTGACCCAAATACTTATGGCTGCCTCCAACTCCCACATAATAGTGTCCGCTCAAGGGGTTGGGGTTTTCATCCGAGATTGCGAGTTCGTAAAAGAAGCCCCACCCAATCTCAGGGTTAGACGCATCTTGCCAGATATATTGATCCCCGCTCCAGGCCACGCTCCATGAGCCCTTTTGCGTGAGCTGGGCCTGGGACTCCGGCGGCAGTGCTGCAGCTTCGGGGATCTTGGACAGATCGAAACCTTCTTTCGTGCTGTATGCCACCTTTAGGCCAACAGAGCCTGGCAGGTCGAAGAAACGGGTGGGCACCGAAATGCCCGGCTAAATCGTGACACCTTCGGAGAACGGATGCCTGAGGACATCGGAATCCTGCGCATTTCGAGGATCGTAAACCATTAGCGAATAGGTCGCCCAATCCGTCTTAAGGTTTGAAATTGCGCCGAGAATGTAGGGTGGGGTGAGACCTGTGAATGGAATCCCAAGTCCCATGTGCCAGTACGTATCCAATCCACCCCCGCCCTTGATGGGAGAAAGTGCGACCGTGTCGAGCAAATTGAACTTGCCAACGCTGACTGAGAGCCGGTCGCCGAATTTCTGATTAAAATAGAGCGAGGTGTCGCTGTCACTCCCGCCCACGCGCGGCCATGCGATAGCGGTATTTACCGGTATGAGGGCGCCCGTGTCGAGTGAATTGACGTCTTCTCCAAACACCCATTCCTGGTGAAAATGCACGGAAAAACCTCGCCAAAGACCAAGCTTTTGGCCATCGAGATTGACCCGCACGTCTGCTTTAGCGCCGTACTGCCAATCCTTCTCCGCGTCTCCTGCAACAACGCCTTGATAGAATTGGGTAACCCACGTATCGACCGCGACTCCACGTTGGCGCAGCGTCGCTTTTGGCGAGCCTGCGCCTTCAAGCAACGTTGGGCGCGTCCAAAGGTCCGCATGGGGCGGGTCGTCGGCGTGCGCTGCCAGACTGATCAGAACCGTGGCTGAGATCACCGCACCAGCAGTGGCAAGATTGGTTCCACTCCAACGTCGCATTTTGCAGCTCCGATCTAGGCAAATGTCGCTTACCCGAAAGCGATAAAGAATCACGGCAAAGATTGCGTTCGTTTGCAGAGAATTGCCACCTGTTCTCACGGAGCTCCATTGGCACTGCACGAAGTGTAGCGAGATCGCCACACTCTCACTGTATGCCTACCCCCTTAAAATCTGGACCGCGCCAGAAAGCCCAATTTCATCAGCGGGCTGAAGTGAGTCTCGACTGCGCATCAATGTCGTCAACCTGTTGATGCCCAGAGTTTTTTTTGGCCGAGGAAACGGGTCAAAAGGGACGGGTATGGATTTCGAATGACTTCGAAGTCGGCCAAACGCACCGTGGCAAACATGTAACATTGGGGCTATGACTTGATGATTTCGAGCAGAGCGATCTGCACGTTGGCGCAGCATGGCTAGTATGAAAACAAAACGAATCAATACCATCAGTCGCAACTATGGCGCCCATCAAAGGATCGGTCAAAATGACAATGCCCGTTATGCTCCGCATGATCATGGCGCTATTCTGTGTCGGATCAGTTGGCATCGGCCAGTGTCTTGCGCAGGGCAGCGAAGCCGACTTGTCCAAGAAGCTGGCCAACCCAGTTGCGTCGCTGATCAGCGTGCCGATAAAAACCGACTACAATTCTGGATATGGATCAAAGGACGGATACAACGTCACGACCAGCCTCCAGCCCGTTGTCCCCTTCAAACTTTCCGATGATCTGGCTCTCGTGACGCGCACGATCTTACCGATAGCCTGGCAGAATGATATCGCCGGCGACTCAGGAGTGCAGTTCGGCCTCGGTGACACCCTACAGAGTTTCTTTCTGGTGCCAAATTCTCGGAGCACGTCTTTGGGAGAGCTTACCTATGGCTTTGGGCCAGCGCTGACGTGGGCAACAAGCACCAATCGCTTGCTTGGCTCCGGCACTTGGGGGCTGGGACCTACAGGCGTTTTTTTGTTCCAGGAGTCGGGCTGGACTTGGGGGGCATTGGTGACCCAACAATGGGGCATAGCTGAGACGCGCAGTAACGTGCCGGATTTGAACGTGACGGCTATGGAGCCCTTTATATCGTATACATGTTCCCCGTCAGCACTCACGGGACAGTTTGAGGTGATTGTCTAAGAGATAGTTTCTGGTTCATCGTAGCCCCTAGGAGGGAGACGATGACCGACAGGAATGAGCGCCGTCCGGGCAGCGCAGACAAGACCGTCCGGGATATCCGCGGAGCAACACGCCGCAAATTCTCGGCCGAAGAGAAGATCCGCATCGTGCTCGAAGGCCTGCGGGGCGAGGAGACAGTCGCCGAGTTGTGCCGCAAGGAGGGCATCAACCAGAACCTCTACTATCGCTGGTCGAAGGACTTTCTGGAGGCAGGCAAAAAGCGGCTCGCCGGCGATGCTGTCCGGGAGGCGACCTCGGACGAAGTCAAGGATCTCAGAACCGAAGCCCGACAGCTCAAGGAAGCGCTGGCCGAGACTACGCTGGAGAACCGCCTGCTCAAAAAAAGCGTGCGCGCGGATGGGGAGGACATCGAATGAGATATCCCGCGTCCGAGAAGCTGGAGATCATTCGTCTGGTCGAGCAGTCTGCATTGCCAGTGCGGCGTACGCTCGAACAGATCGGCATCCCGAAGTCGACCTTCTACGCCTGGTACGACCGCTTCCAGACCGGCGGCCTGGAGGCTTTGGAAGACCATCGGCCAAGGCCGCGTCGTGTCTGGAACCGCATTCCCGATGACGTGCGCGAGAAAATCCTCGAACTCGCGCTGGATGAGCCGGAACTGAGCCCGCGTGAAGTGGCTGTCGCCTTCACCGATAAGGAACGCTCGTTCGTATCGGAAGCGAGCGTGTATCGGCTTCTCAAGGGACATGGCCTGATCACCAGTCCGGCATTCATCGTCATGAAAGCAGCTGACAAGTTCCAGAACCCGACAACCGCAGTCAATCAGCTTTGGCAGACCGACTTCACGTATCTGAAGGTGGTGCGTTGGGGCTGGTTCTTCCTGTCAACGGTGCTCGATGACTTCTCACGCTACATCGTGGCCTGGAAACTGTGTACCAGCATGGCCGCGTCCGATGTCACCGACACGCTGGAGTTGGCATTGCAGGCCTCAGGCCTCGACGACGTCACCGTCAAACACCGTCCACGGCTGCTGTCAGACAATGGCCCATCCTACATCGCAAGCGATCTGTCAGACTGGCTCGGCGAGCACGACATGAAACACACGCGCGGCAAGCCGTATCATCCGATGACGCAGGGCAAGATCGAGCGCTGGCATCTCTCGTTGAAGAGCAGGATACTCCTCGAAAACTACTATCTGCCCGGTGATCTGGAGCGTGCAGTTGCAGACTTCGTCGATCACTACAATTATCGCCGATACCACGAAAGCCTCGACAACCTCACGCCGGCTGACGTCTACTTCGGGCGCGGCCAAACCATTCTGGACATGCGAAAGGAGATCAAACGACGTACCATTGAACAGCGTCGCCGCAACCACTTCAAAGCGGCAGCATGAAAACCAACCAGATGAGCCGGATCCTCTCTTGGTTCACAAGCTCAACTGTCCAGAAAAACCTGACGACGGACAGTGAACACCATGTGTTTACCCGAGATCCGTAAGCCCGCATTCCCCATGTGTCGTTCCGTGTGACATGAGGATCGTCTGAAGCTGCTTGCTGAGCAAGTATTTTTCACCCCGAACGGCGTCTGCGGTCGCGCCAGCGGCTGGAATTGGGCGGATTGGGCCGCGTAGCTGCGGCGTCCTTGCCCGTCGACCTTGTTTTTCAGCGCGGCAGGACAGGTCTGTCTGTCGCGCTCAGAATCCTCGCCTCCGGGCCGGCAAGGCACCGGTTCGAAGCATGAGGCACCCGCCTTCGGGCGTTTCCGCAACTGTGGAGATCCTCAGAGGCAAAAGGCACTTGATCCGCAGGCCTGATCAGGCGATCTTCGCGCCAGCTGGCAGGCCACTTGAGGAATGTCGGATAAAATAGAGGGTCTCATATGATGCGAAATAGCGCCCCTGCCAGAAGGTATGAAAACAATTGCTTCCGACAGAAGGCTGGACTGCTAGCTGTGATTATCGCCGGCATGGTCATTCTGACTGATGCAAGTGTGGTGCTGGCCGCTGAATTAGGCATTAAACCGTTCAAGATCGAGCCATTTCCTTTGGCTCAAGTTTTCACCTTTATGTTCATAATGATAGGGCCGTTCAAAATAATTGGACCCTTTTCAAAAATGACAAAGAATGCGGATGCCGATTTCGTCCGGCAATTGGCTCTGCGGGCGACACTGTATTCGAGCCTCGCCCTCTTGTTAGCGGCCATATTGGGTGACTTCTTTCTGGCCAGGTATGGTATTCCGCTGCCAGTTCTAAGTCTTGCTGCTGGCATCATTCTTTTCCTGGTGGCGCTAATGAACATTATCCGACAGTTCGCGCCTGTTCAGAGTGACACTGTCACTGATCCCAAACCTACAATGAGTATGGCGCTGACGCCGCTGGCTTTCCCTACGATCGTTACGCCGTATGGAATAGCAGCGCTAGTCGTTTTCCTAGCATTCTCTCAAGACCTGCAGGGTCAACTCATGATAGGATTAGTTGTGTTGGCGATCTTGATTTTGAACCTGATAGTCATGATCCTGACGCCGAAATTTCCACTACTTCTCGGTACTTTTCTGCAGATTCTCGGCGTTGTTCTTGGGGTAATCCAGGTGGCTCTGGGCCTGCAGATTGCAATCTCCTCGCTGAGGGTGCTGGAGTTGGTTTGAGAAGATAGCTTTGTGGGTATGAAATTAAAGCAAGTAAGGGCACCTCGAACAATGATGTTTTCCGGTGCCGACGCAGCGCTGTCTGATTGATTTCGGCGATTTCTGCCCGCTTTCGTCGTGCGCGGGCCTCTGCTTCGTCCGCCTGTTGCCCCATCGTGAGCACTCCGGGCGGACTCCGGCTCGTCATGCGTTTGCCATCCGCTCCAGCGTCACCAGCCGGCGCACGTTGTAGGCGAGGTGCTGCATGCCGATCTTGTAGCCGGTTTTGCGGGAGATCCCAAACTCGCGGCAGACATCCGACATCGCCTCGCCTTCGAGGATGCGGGCAACGAAGCGGACACGTTCGTCCATCACCGAACTCTCTTTCCACGGCATCAACACCTCCCACAAAATGCGGAAAGTGTTACCCATGTGTCCGGTACGAAGTGTCACCTATGTCTCGGGTCGGACATCTCACGGCGCGCACCGCGCGATTGCGGTGCAATCACGCTGCGCCTCCGACGGGCGGCGCTTAGCGCCGGGTCGCGGTTGCTCCCGGACGGGCGCGAATTCACCGTTTCTTCCCTGGGCTCAAGCATTTTTGTCTCACGGCGCGTTATCGTCTTTGAAGCGGTAGGCGTCGTGGGTTTCGTAGTCGATGCCGTGGGTCGCCTTGAGGTCTTCGATGTGACGAAGGTTGCGAGCGGTGTGGGGGCTTGCGACCCATTTGCCGGTGACCGACGGTTCGGTTTCGAAGCTGTGCAGGAGCGTTTCCTCCAGCAGTTCGCTCAAGGTCATACGCTTATGGGCGGCGAGGTCGGTGAGGAGGGCTGCAAGTCGCTTCTCGATGGGGGCGTCGATTGCGACGCGCTCAATCGGGATTGGCTCGCCTGAGCGAATGAGTGCCGCGCCGAAGCGCAGGTGGTAGCCATTCAAGTCGCGCAGGTTGAATTCGCGCATCTGCCAGGGTTGGTCGGTCGGCGAGTCCGAGGTTGCGAGGCCGTTGTCGCGGAACCATTCGTAGGTTTCGTCGATGTCTTCGACCTGGAAATAGAGCCAATGCCGGTCCGGATTTGGATCGCCAGGGTAGAAGTGCACGGTTGCCTGGCCGAGTTCGACTGCACCATGTGTTGGCGGGTCACCATAGTAGAAGCGCAGGGCGAATCCGAGCCGGTTCTGGTACCACTCAGCCGTCTCGCGGACATCTCGGACGGGAAGTGTCGGAAAGATGGCGACGCAGTCGATGTCTGGTTTTTCAGGCATGTGAGGTTCTGCTGTTTCAACGAGGTCATGTTGGTGCTGCCAACCCTGCCGCTTCGGCCATGAGGTCGACGGCGGCGTCCTGGGTGGTGCGGATGTAGACGCTGTCGACGATGTCGATGCCGGCCCAACGCTGGAAGCGTTGTTTGATGCGGTCGGGCGGGCCGACCAGGGATTTTTCGTCAACCCATTCGTCGGGGACGGCCTCGGTCGCTTCTTTTTTGCGGCCGGCGAGGTAGAGTTCCTGGATGCGGTTGGCGGCGTCGCCGAAGCCGCGACGGGTCATCATGTCCTTATGGAAGTTCTTTGCACGGTGGCCCATGCCGCCGACGTAGAGGGCGACTTCGGGCTTGAGGCGGGCCAAGGCGGCGGTGACATCGTCGTCGATGTCGACGTGGACGGAGGCGGTGACGTCGAAATTATCGAAGCTCTTATGCGTGCCTTTCTTCGTTGCGCGGGCGAAGCCTTCCTCGATCCAGGGGAGGTATTCAGGTGCGGAAGCCGGCGTCAGGCCGAGCGGCAGGAGGCCGTCGCAGATTTCGGCGGTGAGACGGACGGTCGCTTCGTTGCCCGCGCCGATGACGATCGGGATCGATGGGTTCATGTGCAGGATCGACTTCAGGGGCTTGCCGAGGCCGGTGGCGCCGTCGCCGGTGTAGGGCAGCGAGATCTCCGTGCCGTCGTGGGAGACGGGAGCCTCGCGGGCGAAGATCTTGCGCATGATGGCGACGTAGTCGCGCAGGCGATAATAGGGGCGGCCCCAGGGCTGGCCATACCAACCTTCGACAATCTGGGGGCCGGAGACGCCGAGGCCGGCGATGAAGCGGTTGCCGCCGGCGAGGGCGTCGACCGTGGCAGCCGACATGGCGGCGTTGGCAGGCGTGCGGGCTGCCAGCTGCATGATGCCGGTGCCGAGCTTGATGCGGCTCGTCTGGCCGGCGAGATAGGCGAGCGGGGTGACGGCATCGCTGCCATAGGCCTCTGCGGTCCAGACGCAGTCGTAGCCGAGGCGCTCGGCGCGTTTGACGCGTTCAAGCGGCAGTTTCAGCTCGGCGCCTGAATATCCAATCGACAGTCCCAATCGCATGGTCGTAGCCCTTTCCCGATAAGGCGCGAATTGTGGCACCACGCGCGCGATTTTGGAATGGGGCGGTGCGCAGGGTGGGGATCGATGGTCCGGTGCGTCCCATGAAAAAGGCCCGCGCATTTGGCGCGGGCCTTTTTCAAATCCATTGCGGTCGCTGCGGTGGCGCAGCCGGGTCAGTTGGAATTGGCTGCCTTGGCCGGCTTGGAGGTGTTCTCGTTGACAAGCTGCTGGTTTTCATAGGGCGCCAGATCACGGGATGCCTTGGCGGTCGAGAAGATTTCCAGAAGGCTCGCAAGCTTGCGCTCGCGCTTGGTGTCAACGGAGACGGCAGCCGTCATTCCGGCGCGCAGCGGCGGTTCACCGGGCATTGGTTCCAGATAAATGCGGACCGGCAGGCGCTGGACGACCTTGACCCAGTTGCCGGACGCGTTCTGCGGCGGCAGCAATGCGAATTCAGCACCCGTGGCCGGGCTGATGGAGCCGATCTTGGCCTTCCACTCGATGTCCGGATAGATGTCGAGGACGACGGTGGCCTCCATGCCGGGGCGGATGTGGGTGAGTTCGGTTTCCTTGAAGTTCGCCTCGACCCAGGGACGATTGGCGACGACAAGGGCGAACAGCGGCTTGTCGGGTTCGACGAATTCGCCTGGCTGGATCTTGACGTTGACGGCGGTGCCGTCGACGGGGGCGCGAATGATGGTGCGCTGTAGGTTGAGGGTCGCTTCCTCAAGCACCGCCAGTTTCTCGCGCACGAGCGGATGCTCGTCGATCGGTCGGTTGACATCGCCGATCTGGGAGAGCATGCGGCCGACTTTGGAGCGCATCACGGCGACGCGGTCGCGGGCCTCGCGGGCGGAATTCTGGACCTCTTCGAGGCGGCTGGAGGAGACGACCTTGCGCTGCTCGAGTTGGGTGTTGCGCTCGAGCTGGGCGTCCCAATAAGTGGTCTGGCCTTCGGCCTGATGGAGTTCGCTTTGCGTTTCGCGCCACTGGGCGATCATGGTGCGCACTTCGGTGCGGGCTGCGTCGGCATCGGCCTTTGCGGCAGCGAGCTTGATCTCGAACGGCCGGCGATCGAGTTCAATGAGGACGTCGCCGCGATCAACCCGGGTGTGGTCCTTGATGCGGACGGATTGGATGCGCCCCGTGACTTCGGCTGCGACCCGGGCGATGTCTGCCTTTACATAGGCATTTTCAGTGCTGACATAACGTCCGCCCCAAAGCCAGACGGCGACTGCGCCGACAACTGCAAGGCAGGGAACAAGCACCAGGAGAACAGGTCTAACCCAACGCTTCGACATGGCTAATCAATTCCTAGACTGAGATTGGCTCTCGTTTCTGTTCATCTTTACCGTCCTTCGCGAGGGTCGCGGGCGGCTCATACTCGATTTCATCGACATCCGGATCGTGTTCAACCAGTTCGAGCAGCCGCGATTTCACGCGCTGCATCAAACCTGAAAACACCTTGCGCTCGCTGGCGTTCAGATCGTCGAGGGCGGCATCGACTGTTGCCTCGGCGATCGGCCAGATCAGTGCGTGGATGCGCTTTGCTTCATTTGTCAGATGTAGCCGGTTGACGCGGCGGTCAAGCGGGTCTGCGCGCCGTTCGATCCAACCCTTGCCTTCCATGCGGTCGATCAACCGGCCCGCCGTTGCCTTCTCGATCTCGAGGAGGTCGGCGACTTCGGACTGACTGAGGCCCGGACGGCGATGAAGCCTGGCGATGATGACCCACTGGGCGCGCGTCAGACCAGCGGCGCGCACACGACGTTCGAATACGGTGCGCAGGAGGCGCGCCACGTCCGTCATCGTGTAGCCGATATAGTGCTCGTCGTCTGGCGACATGGGTTTGGTCAACTCTGTTTCCGCGATCTCGTGCGTCCGTGATGCCGGTGGGCTTCGGCGACGCGCGAAAATCGACTGCATCTGCTCGCGCAAAATGGTAACTCTAGTTACTATCGCATAGATTATGGTCGTCAAGGCCAAATTACGCTTTTCCGGGTGGGGGAATGGCAGTATGAATGCGGGCGATGCGCCGCTAAATGTCTGACAATTCGGGCTCTTCTGTCCCGGCAGTCACTTTTTGCATGGCTGAAATGCGGGTGGCGAAGGGCCTCGGCCGGTTAATGACTGGTTCATGTCGTGAGAGGGCAGGTTGGCTAACACAGCCTCTATGGATGAAGAAGCGGTCTATAAGCTGAACTTCTTCCAGCGCACCCTCGTGCTCGTTTTCGTGACGCTTGCGGCGACGATATATGCGTCGTCGATCCTGATCGCGTCGGCGCTGCTGCCCAAGCTCCAGGGGGCGCTTTCGGCCACGCAGGACGAAGTATCGTGGACGATGACGTTCAATATCGTTGCGACGGCGGTGGTCACACCGATGACGGGGTGGCTGGCGGACCGGCTTGGCCGGCGCAGCACGATGGTTTGGTGTGCGTCGATCTTTGCGGCCGCGACGTTCCTGTGCGGCACGGCGACGACACTGGAAGAGTTGATCCTGTGGCGGGTGGTGCAGGGGGCGGCAGGGGCGCCGCTGGTGCCGCTCGGCCAGACGCTGCTGCTCGATTCCAATCCCAAGCGCCAGCACGGGACGGTGACGGCGATCTTCGGCATGGCCAACATGATCGGGCCGGCGCTGGGGCCATGGGTCGGTGGTGAGATTTCGGAGCTCTATGGTTGGCGGTGGGGCTTCTGGATGATCGTGCCGGTGGCGGTTGTTACGGCGATCGGTTTCCAGTTCATCCTGCCGCGGCGGCCTAGCCGTGAGCGGCCGTCACTCGATTGGAGCGGGCTTATCACGCTGTCGATCGGGATTGCGGGAGCGCAGCTGGTGTTCTCGCGCGGGCAACGGCTCGATTGGTTCAACTCGAGTGAGATCGTGGTTGTGACGTTCGTCACGATCATCGCGTTCTACATGTTCTTCGCGCACAGCCTGACGGCGAAGCGGCCCTTCATCCGGCTCTATCTGCTGAAGGACCGGAACTATGCGCTGGGGCTGGTGCTGGTGTTCATCTTCGGGATGCTCAATTTCGCACCCGTGGTGCTGTTGCCGCCGTTGTTGCAGAACTACGCGAGCTATACCGATTCAGCGATCGGGGTGTTCATTGGCTGGCGCGGGTTCGGCACGGCGCTCGGCTTCTTCCTGGCGATGCTGACGACGCGGGTTGATCCCCGGATCATGATGATCATCGGGTTCGGGGCGCAGTCCTATGCCGGTTTCGGGATGATGCAGTTCGACCTCAACGTCGACCAGACGCTGCTTGCGACCAACTCGATCATCCAGGGCATGGGGATCGGGCTCACGTGGGTGCCGATGACGGTGGTGACGTTTGCGACGCTCGCTCCCGAGTATCGGGCGGAGGGGATGAGCATGTTCCATCTGCTCAGGAACTTTGGCTCCAGCCTGTTTATCTCGATCGCGGTTGCGGAGATCGTAAGGACGACGAGCGCGAATTATGCGCGGATGACCGAGAAGGTGTCGCCGTTCAACGAGGTTTGGAACATGCCGTGGGCGACGGGGGCGTGGACGATCGATTCCGTGCAGGGGATTGCCAAGGTCGCCAGCGAGATCGCGCGGCAGGCGACCATGATCGGCTATGTCAACGCGTTCTTGATGTATGCGCTGGTTGCCGCGGCCGGCATTCCGCTGTGCCTGCTGGCGCGGTTGCCGAGAAAGTCGTGAGCGTGTCAGGCGGTCTCGTGTCAGGCGGTTTCGTGTCAGGCGGTCTCGTGTCAGGCGGTTTGGCGAACGCGGCCCGGTTCTGATGCGGGGATGGCTGTCTCGATGGCGACCGGTTCGTGGTCGATCGTCAACTTGTGGTCGGCCAGATAATGGAGCATGGCGCGTTCAGCGAGTGCCGTAATCGTGAGCAGCGGGTTGACGCCGAGCGAGCGCGGGATGATGGCGCCGTCGATGACGTAGAGGCCATCGTGAACGGCGGTCTCGTCGGCGCCACCCTTGAAGATGCGGCACTTGTGGTCGATGACGCCGCCGCCGGCATCACGGGCCATGGCGCAACCGCCGAGGGGGTGGGCGGTGGCGGGCTGGTGGCCCATGACGGAGCCGGCGAGCGGGTTCTTCACATATGAGCCGCCGACATTGGTCACGAGGCTGTCAAGCAGCTTGTCCATGCGTTTATAGACAGGCTCGTCGGCGGCGTTGGGCCACTTGAGGGCAAGTTGGTCGCCTTCGAGCTCGAAGCGGCCAGAGCTTGAATCATGCGAGACGGCGAAGAAGGTCTGGAGGCGGCTCAGGGGGCCTGAATAGACGCCGCTGATCAGGCTCTTGAGCGCGCCGAGGAGGCGACCGTTGGGGACGAACATGACCGGCAGCATGGGGGCGAGGCTCGAAGGGAGGACGCCTTCCTGGACGCAGAGTTCATGGTCGAGGGTTTGATCATCCTTGATTTCGAGTTGCGCGGTGACGGCGGCGCCGGTCGGTGTCAGCCCCTCCTTCATGGGATGACCGACGCCGACGGCCTGGACGGGGATGTCAGCGTCGTAGCCGAAGGCAATGATGTCGCCGTTGGCGGAGAAGCGCTGGCCGACGGTATCGGAAAGGGAGAGGCCCTTCGTCTTGGAGCGGAGCAGGATTTCGGTTGAGCCGAGGGTGCCCGCGGAGAGGATCACGGTGTCGGCTTCGATGGTGAGCGGGGCGGCGTTCCTGGCGTCCGCGCCGACGGGGGTTGCCTCGATTTGCCAGCGGCGGGTCCGGCCGGGGGCGATGTGGGAGACGCGGGCGTGCGTGAAGAGGCGGGCGCCGTGGCGGACGGCGTCGGGCAGGTAGGTCAATGCGACGGTGTTCTTCGCACCGATGTTGCAGCCGCCGCAGCAATCGCCGCAACCCGTGCAGGCCGGCTGGGCGATCCCGCCGGAGCTGATGTTGTCTTCGAAGCTGACGACCACTTCGGGGGCGATGGGTTTGGTGTCTGTTACTTCGGCGGCTTGGGCGAGGGCCTTTGCCTTGGTTCGGTTGAAGGCTTCCGGATCGCGGGCGGGTTGCAGCCATTTGCGCGCGAGTTGATAGCCTTTGTCGAGAAGACCGTCCTGGGCGATCTGGCCGGGCCAGATCGGATCTGCGAAGACGCGGGGGTCGGGGCGCAGGGCGACGCCGGCGTTGACGAGAGAGCCGCCACCGAGGCCGCAGCCCACGAGGACATGCATGTCGTCGCCGAGGCGAACGTCATAGAGGCCGGTTTCCGAACCGACCTTCATTTTCTTGCCGGTGACGCGCATCTCGTGGCGCATCTCGGGAAAGCGGGAGGGGAATTCGCCCGTGACGACTTCGCGGCCGCGTTCGAGCACGGCGACCTTCAGGCCAGCGCGGGAGAGGCGCGAGGCGGAGACGCCACCGCCGTAGCCGGAGCCGACGATGAGAACGTCGAAGGTTTCGGCTGCAACTTCGCTTTGGGCGTCCCAGAGTGGGGTCGACAGTCTCGAAATGGTGAACATCCTCCGAGTGTATGCGCCGCGCTCCAGCGGGGTCGCTGATCAACCGGCGGCGCGGGGGGCGCTGCGGGCAAAGCCGCCGTGGGCATCGAGGAGACGCGCAAACCACGTGCCAACCGGGCTGTCCCAATCAATAATTTCCTGGGCGAGACCGTATAGGGCCACATCAACGTGCCGAACAGGACGTAGTCGCCGTAATCCGGGGCTTCACCGGCGAGGTAGGGGCTTTCGCCAAGGGCTTCGGTGGCTGGTGTCAAGGCCTTGGCGAGGGCTGCGCGTTCGGCGTCGAAGTCTTTCGAAAGGTCCTCGATGCGGCAGCCGAAGCGCGCCTCGCGGCTTTCGCGGAAGTAGGCTTTGTCTTTCTCCGCGAGCAGGTCGAAGACGGCCGGAACAGCGAGCGGCACCATGAGCGGGAAGAGCGCTGTGGCACACCAGCCCGAGATGAATTTGGCGCGTGCGCGGGCGGCGGTGTCCGCCATCAGCGGCGGGGCGTCGGGATAGGTCGCATCGAGGTGGCGGGCGATCGCCCAGCTATCGGTGATCTGGCGGCCATCCTCGACCAGCACGGGGACGCGGGTGTCGCCGGAGGCTGCGATCCGGTCTTTTTCGACGAAATGCCAGGGGAGGCTTTCGAAGGCGAGACCTTTGTGGCGGAGCGCCATCCGCGTGCGCCAGCAATATGGCGAGAAGAATATGCGCTGGTTGGCGCAGGTGAGATCGAAGAGGTGGAGTGTCACGGTCTTGGCCTCGCGGACTTAGGGAATCGCTCGATCATATGTTGGCATAGCGGGGGGTGCGGGGGTGAGGCAACTTGTGCGTTCGGGGCGCGGGGTGATGCGGTAGGGCGCAGCGGGCTGATCGTCCACGCGATCATCGTCGCTGACGGCGGGCAAGGAGGTGGACAAGACCGCGCACAATGGACTTTCCTCGCGACAGAGGACACCGAGCCCAAGGACAATGAGCCCAAGGAGCCTGAGCAATGCCTGAATTCGCGAAAGTCGATATCGAAGATCACCTGATGATCATCACGATGAACCGTCCGGAGGTGATGAATGCGTGCCATCCGCCGATGTCGCAGGAGATGGGCGAGATCTTCGATGAGTTCGAGGAGAACCCGGATCTGTGGGTGGCGATCGTGACCGGGGCAGGGGACCGCGCATTCTGTGCCGGCAACGACCTCAAGTATCACGCCGAGATGCGGGCGAAGACCGGCAAGCGGCCGAACCATGGGGCGAGCGGCTTTGGTGGGATCACGCGGCGGGTCGATATGGTCAAGCCGGTGATTGCGGCGGTGAATGGTGTTGCGATGGGGGGCGGGTTCGAGATCGCGCTCGCGTGCGACATCATCATTGCGTCTGACAAGGCGCGGTTCGCGCTGCCTGAGCCGCGGGTCGGTTTGACGGCGGGCGCGGGCGGGCATGCAGCGTCTGTCTCGTTCGATACCGCTCAAGCACGCGATGGGGATGATGCTGACGGGGCGTCATGTGCCGGCCGAGGAGGCGTTCGGCCTCGGTTTCGTGACGGCGCTGGTTGAGCACGACAAGCTGATGGATGAGGCGCGGCGCTGGGCGGGGCTGATCCTCGAGTGTTCGCCGATGAGCATTCGTGCGACCAAGCAGGTCGTCATGCGGTCGCTGGATGTGCCGGCGCTGGAAGTGGCGCTCAAGAACGAGCGCTATCCCGGCGCAGATCGCCTTGATGAACAGCGAGGATACGATCGAAGGGCCGAAAGCCTTTGCTGAGAAGCGCAAGCCGGACTGGAAGGGACGGTAGGTAGTGGCCAATTAATTCAATCTAAGGTTGTTGATATTTTCCGACTTAACTATTGATGCCCCGTGGCGGCTGGTAGCCGAAGGGGCGCGGTTGGGGAGCGGGACGTGTCGACACGACAGCCAAGCGTTGCGAAAGGTTGTCTGGTCGGCGACCCGGTCTGGCCGCTGCTGGTGGCGTTGATCGGGCTGGCTGCGGTCTTTCTGGTCTTTGTCGCGGCGACGTTCAGGACAGCCAGCGCGGAAACGTCGTCCGCGACGATCCGATGGTTCAACCCGATTCAGGCGTGCCGCGGTGAGTGTGCTGCTCATCTTGCGTTCGGCCGGTTGGTCGATGAAGACATGACGGCGTCGTTCGGCCTGAATGATGATTTGGAGCCGGACGGCGGTGCCTTCGTGGCGCCGTGGCGATATGATTTTGAAGACAGCTACATCGTTTCTGCTGCCCTTTCGCGGCAAGTATTCTCGGTTGGGTCTTGGCTAAGCGGGACCGTTGAGGCCGGTGTCGGCCAGCGTATGGGAGACTTGCGCGCCACGGAAATCTGGGCGGCTCTTTATCTGAGGTGGCATGCGTTTCCCTGGAGCGAGACCCTCCGGACGCGTGTCGGGATTTCGACGGGGCTCAATTACGCGACGCGGATCGAGGCGTGGGAGCGGCGCAACGACCGGCGGCGGGCGGGCGCGCATCTGTTGCACTATCTCGCGCCGGAGCTGAGCCTGGGTTTGCCCGATGTGCCGGAGTGGGACCTGGTGATGCGCTATCATCACCGCTCAGGTGGCGGCAAAATCTTCGGTGACACGGCGCTGTTCGGCGGTGTCACCGGCGCGTCGAACCACGTCATGATCGGATTGCGGCGCGCGTTCTGAGACTGCGATCGCGTTCGCTGCCGCCGTTGTGGGCGCTGAGTGCTCGCGCCGGCATTTCACCGCGGCAGGATGCGGGCATCCTGATAGCGGGCGAGATGCTCGATGAACTTGTCGATCGAGGAGACCGTCCCGGTGAAGCCGGCCTGGCGGATCTTCACCATCGAGGAGACGACGTCGAAGCGCTGGTTGGTGAGGAAATCCAGGAAGCCCCAGGCGGCGAGGTCGCCGAGGGGTTTGACTTCGAGGCCGTGACGCTCGGCGATGCGGTCCCAGAGGGGTTGTTTGTCGGCCATCCAGGCTTCCGCCGAGACCGGGCGGCAGGTGCCCAATTCCATTTCGAAGTGATCCGCGACGCGCTGCCAGAGATGACGCCAACGGAAAAAATCGCCGTCGGTGGCGTTGAAGGCCTGGTTGTGGGCGGTGTCGGCGGTGACCATCCACTTGAGGGCATGGGCGAGGTGGGTTGCGTCGGTCATGTCGGTCAAGGCGTTGAACGAGTTGGGGGTGGCCTGGATAGTCGAGCGGCACGCCCAATTCCTTCGAGATCGCGGCCCAGGCGCCGATGGTTGGCACGAGGTTTCGGATACGCTCGGGCGCGAAGTCGTAGATGACGTTGGGGCGTGAGGCCGACCATGTCCACTGGCGGCCCTGCTGGCGGGCTGCGAGGACGTCTTGTTGATCGTAGTAGAAGTTCGGTGGCATGTGGCGCGGGGCATCTTCGCGGGCCGGCGACTGGCCGGGACCCAAATGGATGCCGTACCACTTCGAGCCGGTGACCAGATGAATGTGGGCGAGGTTCGGTGCGGCTGCTTCGAGGCCGTCGATGAGGTTCTCCAGCATCGCGACGTTGCCCTCGACATCCTCAAGGCCGCCTTCCTTGAAGGGCGCGCGAGAGGTGTAGAAGGCGTGCGTTATGCCGGAGTGAGCGCTCAGCGCCGTGCGGGTGTCGGCGCCATCCATGAGGTCGGCGCGAATGTAGGCGAGGCGGTCATGCGCCGATTTCGGCGGGTTGCGGCTCAAGCCGATCACGGACCAGTCGGGGTCTGCGAGAAGGACGTCAACGAGGCGGATCGAGGCGGCGCCCGTTGCGCCCGCAATCAGCGCGGTTTTCTGGCTCATGATGGATTCCTCGACGTGGTTTCGGGGGTGGTGCCGTTGGTGCCGGATGCGGCGCGGCAGTTTTGATTTGGAGGCACTATATAACAGGGTGTCGGGATGGATTGCGCATCAGTGTGATGGAGCGCGGAGGAGGCGATGGCCTGGGAATTGACGCGGCGGACGTTTACCGCCGGGCTTAGTGGCGCTGTTTCGCGCGTGGTTGCGAGACCGGTGGTTGGCGGGCGTGCGGATCGCGCGCCGATCAGCGTTGAGGTTGAGGCCGGGGATGCCTACGAACGGCTGCTCAGTGAGTACGTGCGCATCGAGGAAGCGGCCATCGCGGCTGGCAGGACCACCGGGGGCGGCGCGTCGACGTTCGTTGGGCGACAGCTTGAGACGTTCATTGGCGATCTCGACAGCGGCGTGGATCTCGGTACGCGGGCAGGTGAGATCTATGACAGGTTCCGCGAACGCCTGCGCCGGGCGGTTGAACGACTAGCCGAGGAAGGTGAAGCGCCGGCGGATATGGCGCATGATGGTGAGGCGTCTGGTCCTGCGGGGCCTGGCGCTGAGGCAACCGGGGCTGAAGGTGAAACGCGCAGAGGCTGCTTCGGCCGAAGAGAGCGTTGGAGCGGATGCGGCCGAAGAGTCAAAACGAATTGGGGGATGAGAAGCGCGGCCCCCATCCCCCTAAACACGCTGCAGGAACGCACAACTTAATGACCTGCCGCGCTCATCATTCAATCCGATAAGCGTTTCCAAATTCCAAACGCGCGTCCCGATTACGGTAAATTCTCGCTGGTGCGGCCAGGCGAGGTGTGCCAAATGCCGCCGTTCGGCCAGATCAGCGGCGGGGCTTCAGCAGAATTGCGATGACGGGAATGGTCAGGAAGCCGGGCAGAATGCGGACGCTGAGGGCCAGCAGATTGGGCAGGATGCCGGGCACGATTATGCTCAGGCCGAGCGCGTAACCAAGGCTGGTCCAGCGGGCGACCGTTTCGGGTGAAACCGCCGGCAGGAACCGCCGATAGAGAGAAGTTTCGCCGTCGGCGCGGGCGTGGAACTCGGTGTTGACCGGGCCGGGGGTGACCGTCGTGATGCGCACGCCCCGGCCGCGGTATTCCCAGGCCAAGGCGCGGGTGAGTGAGATCACGTGGGCCTTCGAGGCATAGTAGGCGGCCTGGTAGGGGCCGGGCACAAAGCCGCCAAGCGAGGCGACGTTGATGATGCCACCCTCTCCCCGCACGAGCATGTCGGGGAGGAACGCCCGGGTCAGTCGCGTGAGCGCCGTTACATTGAGGTCGGTGATCGTCGTGAGGTCGTCGGGGGGTGTGCTTGCGAATTCGCCGGTGGTGCCAACGCCGGCGGAATTGACGAGGATATCAGCGTAGAGGTCATGGCTCTCGAGGAGGGCGCGGATCTGGTGCGGCGCGTCGGGCTGACGGACGTCGAGTGCGAGGATGAGGCATTCGGTACCGGTATGCGTGGTGACATCGGCGGCGGTTTTCGCGAGGCGTTCGCTGTGACGCGCGATAAGGATCGTCGTCCTTTGCGGCGTGGAGAGCTTCAAGGCAATGGCGCGCCCGATGCCGTCAGAGCCGCCGGTGACAAGGAGGGCGGGGCGGGTGCCGGATAAGGCCTGCAGGGCCGTTTCATCGGGTCGCCACGCGCGACGGAGCCAAGTATCGATCAGTTTCATGGGCTTTCTTGTCCGGCCGGGTCGGAGGGGTTCAAGCCGCTGGGCTGGCGTGTGCCGGGCGCGGCAGGGTCGAGCCATAGCGGGCGGCGAAATCGGCTCGCACGTGTTGTGCCAGTTCACGGCCAAGTTCGCTCAGGTCACCGCGGGTCAAATGGAGGTTGATGTCGAAATCCGGCAGCGGCGGCAGGCCTACGTCAGGGCCGATGATGGTAAGGTTCGAGGGGACGGTGTCGGCCAGCAGGACGGTGACCGCGAGGCCGGCGGCAACGGGGGCGCACATCGCCTCGTGGTTGGTGATCTCAATAACCGTGCGCCACTCGATGCCGGCCGCTGTCAGGGCATCGAGGACGATCGGGCGGAAACGGCAGGAGCGCCCCCCGATTGCAAGCGACAGGGGGCGATTGAGGTGGGCGTCGCTGTCCGGCGCGCCGACCCAAACGAGGCGATCGCGGTAGAGTGTCGTGTGGGGGCGGTCGATCATCTGGTCGGTCGACAGCGTCAGCTCGAGATCGCCGTTGTCGACGGCCTTGACGAGTTCGCGGGAATTGCCCGTTTCGATCGAGAGGCGGACCTGCGGCCAGGCTGAATTGAAGCGGCGGAGGATGGATGCTGCGTACGTTGCGACGAGGTCGGTTGGCAGGCCGAGGCAGACTTCGCCCTGATAGCTTGGCGTCGTCATCATGCCCCAGGTCTCATCGTTCATCGACAGGAGCTTTTGCGCCGGCCCAAGCAGGCGTTCGCCGTCCAGGCTCAGGCTGATGCGCTTGTGCTCGCGGTGGAACAGGTCCGCGTTGAAGTGCTGCTCGACGCGTTTGATCTGCTGACTGACGGCTGCCTGTGTGCGGTTCAGGAGCCGGGCAGCCGCGGTGACGCTGCCGGTCTCGGCGACGGCGACAAAGGCTCTCAAAATCGACGTGTCGATATCCTTGTGCATGGGTTCGGTTCCTGGGGAAGTCGTGTCGGTGGAGCGTTCTGCCGTCCGCTCCGGTTGGTCCGTCAGATAAAGCATATCTTATGCTACGAATAAATTATATTCGATTTATTTATGCAAGAGGTTCGGCTACGTATTTGGTCATGCCGCCGCAGCCGTCGCAGAACGGCGCGGTCGATGATCAAGAGACATCTACCCAGGAAGGGGATGGTCATGAGCCGGACTTTTCTTTCGACGTTTTCGACGCGCGATCTAGCCGAGACCCTTGGTTGGAGCCGGTTTTCGCTCCTGAAGGCGGTCGCCTATATCGAATTGGTCGTCCAGGTGCGGCGCGAGCGTCGCCAGCTTGCGAGGTTGAGTTACGCGCAGCTTGCGGACCTTGGTCTTGATGCAGGCGCGGTTGCCCGGGAAATCAAGCGTGGCAGCTTCGACCTGCCAAAGGCGCGCGCCGCGGTTGTTGAGCGCCTCACCGATTAAGCCAAGTGGTGCGCGTGTCCACTGCGGCGCGCCTTGGAACATAGTCCAACCATCACCGCCGGGATTTCCCGGCGGTTTTTCGTTGTGGCGGGGTGAGTGTGCTTGAAACCGGTGAACACCGTGGCGCAGACTGAGCAGATGGCGATGGTCGGCGAGTGTGCCAGGAACGCGCAGCGTGTGGAGGAGGTTTCATGAGTTTGCGGCGACGAGTTATGGACGGCGAGACGGTGCTTGGGGCGATGATCTTCGAGTGCTTTACGCCAGGGATCGCGCAGATCTGCAAGCTCGCAGGGTGTGAGTATGTCATCTACGACATGGAGCACACCGGCACCGGTTACGAGACCATCAAGACGCAGGTTTCACATTGCCGGGGGCTTGACGTGTCCCCGATGGTGCGGGTGCCGCGGTCGGATTATTCGTTTCTTGCCCGCGCACTTGATGTCGGTTGTGAAGGCGTGATGATCCCGATGGTCAACAGCGCTGAAGAAGCGCGCGAGATCGTGGCGGCGACGCGGTATCCGCCGGTCGGACGGCGCGGCGCCGCCTTCGGGTTCGCGCACGACCACTACGAGGCCGGCTCGCCGATCGACAAAATCAAGAAGGCCAACGCCAACAACCTGGTGATCGCCCAGATCGAAACGGAGCATGGCCTCGACAATGTCGAGGAAATCGCGGCTGTCGACGGGATCGATGTGCTCTGGGTCGGGCACTTCGACCTTACGAACTTTCTCGGTATTCCCGGCGAGTTCGAGAGCAAGATCTACAAGGATGCGCTGAAGCGGGTCGTGAAGGCTGGACGCAAGAACGGCAAGGGGCTCGGCTTCATGGCGAGCGATGCAACGTGGGCGCAGGACTACAAGGCGCTTGGTTTCAACATGCTGGCGGCGGGCACGGATCATGGCCTGTTGATGGCCGGTGTCAGGGGCATCGTTGCGAGCGTGGAAGATCAAGACGAGGGCAAGAAGAAGTCCAAGAAGTCGTCCAAGAAGGGATAAGCTCAGATGTTCAAGGTCGCGAGCACGCGGGATTTGATGACGGCGGCGGGGGAGCCGTGCTTTCCCGCGCGGGCGTTCGATGTCCTGAAGGGCAATCCGGAGATCTCGTGGGAATGGCTGCCGGAAGATATTCCGGAGATTACGCCGGAGCTGATGGCCGAATACGACGGGCTGCACGTGAATTTGCCGCTGGTGAAGGCGTCATGCGTCGCGGGCGGGGACGTGCGCTGCAAGATCATCGCGCGCAATGGCGTCGGCTATGACACGGTCGATCTGGATGCGATGACGAGGGCGGGCGTGGTGGTGACCAACACGCCGATTGCGGTTCGCCGGCCGGTGGCGGTTGCGACGATGACGCTGCTGTTCGCGCTCGCCGGGCGGCTCTTTGCCAAGGACAGGTTGGTGCGAACCGGCCAGTGGAATGCGCGCACGGACTACATGGGCACGGGGCTGACGACGCGGCGGCTGGGGCTGATCGGGGCGGGCAGCATCGGCAAGGAGATCATGAAGCTCGCCGGGCCGTTCTTCGGCGAGATCGTCGCGTACGACCCGTTCGCGGATGCGGGCGAGGTGGCCCAGGCGGGGGGACGGCTTGCGGGCTTCGACGAGGTTCTTGAGACGTCGGACTTTGTTGTCGTGTGCTGCCTCTTAACAGACGAGACGCGCCACCTGATGAATGCCGCGGCCTTCGCCAAGATGAAGCCGACCGCCTATTACCTCAACGTCGGGCGCGGGCCGATCCACGACGAAGCGGCGCTGGCCGAGGCGCTGGCGGCTGGGACAATTGCGGGCGCGGGTCTCGACGTGACGGAGCAGGAGCCGATCGAGGCGGACAGTCCGCTTCTGGCCATGGACAACACGATCATCACGCCGCATGCGCTATGCTGGACGGATGAATGTTTTGAGGACATCGCGCGCACGGCGTTGCAGTCGATCGTGGATGTCTCGATGGGCGTGCGGCCCGTGCATGTGGTGAATGGGGCGGCGGCCGGAGGATTGCGGGCGCGGTGAGGTTGGCGGCGCCCGTCGCATTCTGGCTGGCGCTTGGAACAGGAAAGGCATCGAACCGGTATGGGTTCGATGCCTTTCAAGCGATTACGCGCGAAGGTCTTGCGTTATGTGCGTGCCATCGGGCGCATACTCTTCTGTCGATATCGGAGATGCGGATGGATCTTCGGACAGCGACTTCACCAGTCCCCAGGCCATCGCGAGCAGCACGAATGAGATTGGGAATGCCGCTGCGATGGATGCTGTCTGCAAGGCCTTCAGTCCGCCAGCCAGGAGAAGCACGGCTGCGACCAATCCTTCACCCAGGCCCCAGATGATCCGGAAGACCTTTGGTGGTTCATCATCGCCCATCGAAAGAATGGTTGTGATGACCAGCGTGCCGGAATCCGATGACGTGATGAACCACGATGCGAGGAGGAACGTGGCGAGCGCGGAGAGCGGCCATTGCAGCCACGCGATCTCGCCCATCCATGATGTCTGGCCAAGATTCGCGATCGTACCGTAGAGAGCGTTTGGAAGGTTCCACGCCCGGACGGTTTCGATGATGCCCGCACCGTTTGCGGCGCCCGGCCCACCGACAGCGTTGAGCTCCTGCCAGATTGCGTTGCCGCCGAACATACACAGCCAGAAGAAGGCAATCAGCGTTGGGACGAACATCACGCCAAGCATGAACTCACGGATGGTCCGGCCCCGTGAAATGCGGGCGATGAACATGCCGACGAATGGCGACCATGAAATCCACCAGCCCCAATAGAAGATGGTCCAACTACCCTGCCAGGCGACATTGCCCTTCTCATTTGCCGTCCAGAAACCCATTGGAACCACGTTCCATAGGTAGTCCCCAAGCGACGTGATGAAGAAGCTCATCAGCCACTTAAACGGTCCAAATACCATGAAGGCCAACAGCAATATTACTGAAAGCCAAATATTCCATTCGGATATTATTCTTATGCCGTTGCCTACGCCGGAAACTGCGGACATCGTCGCAATAACAGAAATTACAGCAATCAAAATAATCTGCGTGAATACGCCAGGGTCGATCCCGAACAAGACGTTCAGACCGGTTGCCATTTGACTGACGCCAAGCCCCAGCGATGTGGCGACGCCGAAGACGGTTCCGAAAACGGCCAACAAGTCGACGGCGTGGCCGATCGGGCCATAGATTTTCTCGCCAATCAGCGGATAGAGCGCCGAGCGAAAGGTGAGTGGCAGTTTCTTGCGGAAGCTGAAATAGGCCAGACAGAGGCCGACGATGACGTAGACGGCCCAGCCATGAAAGCCCCAGTGAAAGTAAGTGACGCGCATCGCATCCACGGCACGGCGCATGTCCATGTCACTATGGCCGAGGGCTTCAGCGTGTGGGTTGTTCGGATAGCCAAAGCCGCCGGAGTTATCAAAATAGAAAATGGGTTCGGCCACGCCAAAGAACAAAATGCCGATGCCGACGCCGGCGGAAAATAGCATTGAGAACCAGGAGAAATTACTAAACTCGGGCCGGCTGTCATCGTCTCCAAGCCGTATGTCGCCCCATTTCGAGAACATCAGATAAATGCACAGCAAGAAAAGAACTGTGACTGTAGTTATGTAGTACCAGCTCAACCCAGTTTCGATCCAGCTTCGAATCGATCCGTAAATGCTGCCGGCGAACTCAACGTTGAGGACGGTGAATATAACAAAGGCGGCGACCATTCCTTTTGCCGCCAGGCCCATTCCAGGATGCAAACCAGTAAAAAAGCCATTTTTGGCTACGAGGTCGGGACTGTTATTCGTAGATGTCATTCGTCAGATGTCTCGGTCTATTATAAGAGTGGTATTGTGCGCGCGAGCCTACGGTTTGGTTTTTGGTCTAAATTGCCAAATGATCCGAGGTGCGGCTGGGTGGGGCCGTGCCGGCAATCAGATGAAGGACTGTCGGATGGTCACGGAGGTGCTTTGGCGCTGCGACAGGAGGCACGGGTCGCATGAGCGGCGGATCTGAGGATCTCAACAAGCATGAACGTATCGTAAGGCGATTTGGCCAATTCGGCAAATCGGCTCAGGATTGGGCGGACGGCGCACGGTTGGGACCGGGTAGTTGTGGGCGACGGATGTCAACTTCATGACACGCATTCGGGGCGGCATGATGAGTGGCAAGGCGAGGATGGTTCCGGGCGCGATTACGGTGCGCTGTTTTTATGGGGTGCCGTCACTAACGTACGTAGCGCTGCTCAGGCGGGCAGTTCAGAGGGGGCCGTGCGGTTTGAGATTGATTGCCTGAAGGTGTCGGATGCGATCGTGGCGTGAAAGTCGGTCGGCCATCGGGTCAGCTTGAGCTTGGCTTCGAAGTTGACGATGTCGCGGCTTTCTTCCGCGGTCAGTGTCCCGGTCTCGTGGAGGCGCTCGACTGCTGCATTGACGGTCTGACGCTTGGCCCGAAGCTCGTCTGCAAGATCAAAGATGCTTTGTGGCGCATAGAGCGGCCTGGCCCCGGTCATGCGTGCAAAAACCGTTTCAGAGATAATCGCGTGATGGGGGAGCACACGCGGCTGGTATTCGTAGACGGCGCTGAACCACTGGCGCAGGAGACCAAGCGGGTCCGGGCTCAAGGCGAAGGGTGCGCGCGCATTGGGCACCGGCTGCTGCGTGAGCTTCAGTTGGTTGATGGCGTCGAGGTAGATGCCCCAGTCCTCATTGCCTGGGACCATACCTTCGGTGTGGGCGTAGCCGCTTGAAGCCTGTGCCAGCATAAAGTCGAGGGTTGTGTCAGACAGCTTCGTGGTGGCCCAGCCGCCGCCGACATTGGCATGGTCGCCTGAAAACCAGACTTCGAGAATTTGTTCTGGGCGGGTCGGGTCCGGCTCCATCAACGTCGGCCGGAATTCGACCCGGCGCTCGTCGAGAGCGACGGCGTGGAGGGCGCGCTGGACGTTATCGGGGACGGTGAGATCCTTGAACAGATCGAGCTTCTGGAAGTCGATGCCGAAGAGGTTTTTGGCAAGGCCGAAGGCGGCGACGGTGTCCCAGCAACCCAGCAAGGCGATGGGGACCTCATAGACTTTTTCGTCCTTGGATTCCCAAAGCGTCCAATCGCGGCCAAGCAGGCGCAAGGTCCATAGTGTCCTGGGGGCGCCGCGT
The DNA here is from genome assembly GCA_963753855.1 of Lacipirellulaceae bacterium. GTDB lineage: Bacteria > Planctomycetota > Planctomycetia > Pirellulales > Lacipirellulaceae > Aeoliella. Next base: position 1,059,303 of record CAVWDV010000002.1, read on the forward strand.
TGATCGAGCGCACGGGCGAGGAGGCGGGCGATTGCAGCGCCGCGGCTGAAGCCGAAAATATAAACCCGGTCGCCGGGCCGATAGAGGCGCATCACGTCGAAATAGGCGCGATCAACCGTATCGGAGGCGCCGAGCCCGGTTGCGCCGCCTAGTGTCTGGATGATCGGATTGTACTCGAAGCGATTGCCAACGCCACTGTAGTAGAGGCCGATCTGCTTGTTGGCGTAGCGTTTGGAGATGCTGGCGTTGAGGCCAGAGGCCGTCTGGCCGAGCTTTGGTACGTCTCCCTTCAACATCTTGAAGAGCTTGAAGACGTTGGTCTGGGCGAGGCGGCCGAATTCGAGCTGGTCGGGGGTGTTCGTCGTCCCGTCGAGGCAGACGACGATATTCTTCGGCTCGCGCCCGTTCCACAGATCGGTGCGCCGAAGCAACGTGTACAGGACGAAGACAAGGAATGCGAGTTCGAGGCGGAAGAACCAGTGTCCGAGCCATGACAGGGAAGCCGGGAGGCTTTGCCAGAGCGCTTCAGGTTGACCGGCTGCGATCGCGAGGCCGATCGGCGTCATGACAAGGGCGAGGATCGTGTTGTGGGTTGCGGCGGAGACAGCGCTCACTTTTTTCGAGTAGCGCCTGAGGCGAAACGCCAGAACGAGCACGGCGATCTGTGTCAGGGCAAAGAGGCCGATGGTGATCGAGGTCCCATCGATTTTCTGTTCAGTGGGATAGAAGGGGATCCACCAGTTGAACGCTGCGAGCACGGCGGCTGCCGCGAAAAACCACGACCAGAAGTCTCGCCGGTAAATCATGCCGAACGCGCCGCTGACCGATGCTGCAAGCGAAATCAGCAGAATGGTCGCCAGCAGGTTCCAGCCCATCACGCCGAAATCATCGATAAGCTCGTTGGTGTAGTTCTTCACGAAACCCACGCCAACGCCGGGCAGGTCTGCCACGATGTTTTCGAAGGCCTTGTTGCTATTGGAAAAAGCGGTGAGGAGTTCTGATTTCTCCAGGACGGTCCTGCCCTCGATCAGGCTGTACATCTGAGCGCGGTCGCCGTTCTGCGCGGCCTGCAGGCATTGGACGCGCGCCATTCGTTGCGCGTTGGACAGCTCGAGGCCCTCACGCTCAAGTGGGGCCTGAATGTTGGCGCATGCGTTGACGAACAGCGTGTCGACGGAGTTGTCGCCGAACCGGCTCGCGACAAACATGACGGTCAGCAACACAGCGAATATTGAGAGGATGGGGAGGAGGCGAGAACTTTTGCGAATACCCAGTTGCGCCATGTCTTCTTTGACGACCTGGGATGTTGAAATTTTCACACTCATTCTCCTGCGCGGTACTGCAAGGCTTGGGCATGCGCTCGACCAATGCGCAGGGAGGCGTGCCTTAAGCGCGGGACGGCCACAAGAAGTTCTCGGGCGCAGTTGTCTTGCGCTGCAGGGAAGCTGTCCGATCCTAAAGGCCATTCAGCCTGCACCGTGCCAGAAGCGGATGCAGCAACCATTCGTCAGCGGGGTTTGATGGGCTGTGCAACGTTGCAGAAATGCGACGAATACCGTCGGTGTACGACTGAACATCTGCCGGTCGACGTTACGGTTTTTATGGGGTGCCTCATCCGGCGTGCCCAAGGGCTGGGCGTGCAGACGGATCGATAGGCCTGAGGCGTGACAAATCACGCACGGGTTTTGCTGTCGGCGGCTCTGGACCCATAATCGCGGAGAAGGAAGTCAAATATGAAGGGGGCCCGTCATGGCCGACTACAACGTGGGTGATCTGGTCGCCGAGTTTTTGCATCAGGCCGGGATCGAGGTCGTGTTCGGGGTGGTGTCGGTGCACAACATCCCGATGTTCGACGGGATCGGGCGGCGCAATACGATCCGTGTCGTCGGCGCACGCGGTGAGATGGGCGCGGGGCATATGGCGGATGGGTATGCGAGGGCGCGGCGCGGGCTTGGCTGTTTCGTGACGTCGACGGGGCCGGGGGCGGCCAATGCGCCGGGGGCGATCGTCGAAGCGCGGTTCGGGTCGGCGCCGGTGCTGCATCTGACCGGGCAGACGGCGACGGCGGATCTCGATCAGGCGCACGGCGCGGTGCATGACGTGCCGGATCAGTTGGGGATGCTCAAGTCTGTCTCGAAGGCGGCGTACCGGGTGCGCAGTCCGGAGGCGGCGTTCGGGGTTCTTATCAAGGCTGCGACGGAGGCGCTGACGCCGCCGATGGGGCCGGTCTCCGTGGAGATCCCGATCGACATTCAGCGCGCGCAAATCGCGCGGCCCGACCAGCTTGACCATCTCGTGCTGCCGGTGCCGACGCCGGAAGCTGGGAATGGCGCGAGCCTCGACAGGATCGCGGAGATGGCGGCCGGTGCGAAGCGGCCGCTGCTGTGGTGTGGAACCGGGGCGAAGTTCGCGGGCGAGGCTGTTGCCCGTCTGGCTGACATGGGGTTCGGGGTCGTCACGTCGATCAATGGGCGGGCAGTGATCCCGGAAACGCATGCCATGACGCTCGGTGCGTTCAACGCGGTGCCGGCGGTCAAGGAGCTGTACGGCGAGGTCGATTTAATGATCGTCGCCGGCGGGCGGATGCGCGGCCACGAGACGGGCGACCTGACCTTGAAGCTACCTGAGCGGCGGGTGCAGATCGACATCGACCCGGAGGCCAACGGGCGGACTTATACAGTCGACCATTTCCATGTCGGCGAGGCGGGGGCCGCGCTTGCGGCGCTGGCGGACCGGCTCGAGGGGCGGATGAACGTCGACGGCGGCTGGGCCGGACGGATCAAGCAAACACGGGAGGCGGCGCACGAAGCCTATCGGCCGACGCTTGGGCCCTATGCGGACTTCGCGAAAATTATCGCGGAGACGATGCCGGATGATGCGTACTGGGTGCGCGACATCACGATCTCGAATTCGACCTGGGGTAATCGCTATCTGCCGTTGTCGTCACCGGAGCAGAACATCTATCCGGTGGGTGCTGCGATCGGGCCCGGCTATCAGATGGGGATCGGGGCGGCGCTCGCGGAGGGCAACCGCAAGACGATCGCGATGACGGGTGATGGCGGGTTCATGCTGAACCTGACAGAACTCTGGACGGCGGCGCAGGAGCGCGCCGACGTCGTCATCATGGTGATGAACGACAAGGGTTACGGTGTCATCAAGGACATCCAGAACACGCTTTATGGCGGACGGCATTTCGCGGCCGATCCGGTGGGGCCTGATCTCGAGGGGCTTGCGGCGCTGGCCGGGCTGCCGTTCTGGCGGGTCTCGTCGGTCGACGAACTCGGGCCGAAGCTGGCTGAAGCGATCGCGGTTGACGGGCCGGCGATGGTTGATGTCGACATGACGAAGATCGGGAAATATCCGCCATACTTCGTTGCGCCGCCTTATGCAGCGAAGAAGGGCTAGTTGGGTGGGTGGTCATCGCGGTGATTTCGAAGTCATGCGGCTCGGGGACGGGCCGATCATCGCGCCCGACATGGACGGACGAATCGGCTCGAATATCAACGGGCCGTCGCTGATCCGGGTGCCTGACTGGGTGGTGTCACCACTTGGGCGGTACTATCTCTATTTCGCCGACCACAACGGGACGTACCTTCGCCTCGCTTTCGCAGACCGGATCGAGGGACCGTGGTGGATGCACGAGCCGGGTGTTCTCGATCTGGCTGACAGCGGCGGGTTCATCGACCACATTGCGTCGCCCGAGATCTTTATCGACGCGGGCGCGCGGCAGCTCCGGCTCTATTTTCATGGGCCGGTCGCCTGGGGGATGACGGCGAATTCGTCCAGCAGACGCGGGTTGCGGTGTCGGGTGACGGCGTGCGCTTCGACGTTTGTGAGCCGCTGCTCGGGCCGTCCTATTTCCGGGTGTTCGAGCACGGTGGGGCGTTCTATGCGCTGGCACGGAGCGGAGAATTGCTGCGCTCTGAGGACGGCTTCCAACCATTTGAGAGTGCGGGTGTGCCGGCCGGGCTGCCGGCGGACATCCGCCATGTCGGGTTGTGGCGGCGAGGCGGGGACCGGCTGACGGTATTTTATACGGTGATCGGGGAAGCGCCGGAGGTGATCTGGTCGGCCGATCTGATGCTTGTCGGGGACTGGCGCGACTGGGTGGCGGTCGATCGGCGTGAGCGGCTGCGGCCGGAGCATGCCTACGAGGGGGCGGGGCTGCCCGTGGTGGCGTCGCAACGCGGCGCGATCAATGAGCCGGTCAACCAGCTGCGCGATCCGGATATTCTCGTCGATGAGGATGGCGCGGTTTATCTCGCCTATGTGGTGCAAGGCGAGCGCGGGATTGCGCTTTGCCGGATCGAGCCTGCAACTGTTGGCTGACAGGCCGGGGTGAGAGATGGATCAGCTCGGCGCGTTTCTCCTGGCGGCGTTCGCACTTGCCGGCAGTCCGGGGCCGAACACGCTCAGCATTGCAGCCGTCAGTGCGGCCTTCGGGCGGGTGGCGGCGCTACCCTACATGTTCGGGCTTGTCCTCGGGATGGTCGGTGTGATGGCGATCATCGGGTCGGGCGTTTCAGCGCTTTTATTTACGGTGCCGGGCCTGAGGCCGGTCGTCGTGGTGCTGGCTGCGATGTATTTTGTGTTTCTGGCGTGGCGGATCGCGACCGCGCCGCCGATCAATGGCGGTGGTCAGGGCGGACGCCGGCCGCGATGGTTCGAGGGGACGCTGCTTTCGCTCGTCAATCCGAAGGCCTATGCCGCGATGGGGGCGCTGTTTTCGGGTTTCGTGCTGGTCGGCTGGCGATCCGGTGCTCGATGGTCTGGTCAAGACGGGGGCGGTGCTCGGGGTTCTGTTTACTGTCAATATCGGCTGGCTGTTTGCGGGTTCGGCGCTGACGCGCTTTCATCGCGATGCGCGATCCAGCCGGGTGATCAATGTCGCGTTCGCTGCTCTCTTGCTCGTGTCGGTCGCCGCGACGCTTCTGCTTTGACTAGTCCAGCCGGGTTGCCGGCCCCTGCCAACGGAGACGATCTGATGACGCAATATACCTTCGACCATATCCATCTCTTCACGCCTGACCCGGACGGGATGGCGGCCTATTTCGAGTCCATGTTCGGGGCCGAGGTTATCCGCTCCGATCAGGGCGGCAAGCCACGGATCGACCTGAAGCTCGGTGGCGCCGACATCTTTCTCCTGGATGTTTCGGGCGATCCAAAAGCGGCGGCGGGGCCGGCGCATCCGCATCGCGGGCTCGACCATTTCGGATTGACGGTTTCAGAGATCGACAAGGTGTGTGATGCGTTGAAGGCAAAGGGCGCCAAGTTCACGCGCGGGCCGGAGACGATCCGGCCGGGCATCCGGATCGCGTTTGTCGAAGGGCCGGAAGGCGTTTCGATCGAGCTGCTGGAGCGCGGTGATCATATTGTTTGAGGGGGGTGATGACTCCGTGGGTGAAGGTGATGCGCCTTCGATGGTCGTCCTGGTGCATGTCGATGTGACCTGAAGCATTAATCCTGTTTCGACGCTTTCGGTGGCGTTAAATGGAAACATCTTTGGTGCATGTATTGATAGGAGGGGCACGAAACGCTTCCGGCATGAGAGATCCTTTCATTTGAACAGCATCAGACTATACGTGATATCTGCCGCCATCGGTGGAGTTTTGACGCCGGTGGCGGGGGTGATCGGTGCATTGTTCGTTCCTCACATGTTTATCTTGATCTGCTTTGCGGGGAAGTCGCTGATCTTCCACGGCCGGGTGTTTGAAGGACTAAAAGTGATATTTGGCGTGCCGGCCATGGTCGGACTGAATGCTGGCTCCTGGATCGTTACGCTCGTCGTGCTGCCTTTGTTGGCGGTGCTTTGCCGCCGGTCCATTCGAGCGATATGGTGGGTAGCACCGTCTGGGGGCGTGATTGCGGGATCGCTCGCTACACCGGCGGTCCATCTTGCCGCGACCTTCGACTTGCTGCCTTACTTTGCGCTTGCTCGGCGGCCTGAAGATGTGATCTTTTTCAGTGTACTGGGTGGACTGGCTGGCGCTGTGACGGGGGCGCTGTTTGCTGCGCTGCTGACAATGGCATTGAACAGTCCGCTATTGCGCCGTGGCGTTTAGAATCAATCTTTCGCCGACTAAAGAGCTGCAAGAGTGGCGGAGCAATCGGCCATGTTTGTCCCGACGTCACGCTTCCGAATTTGCGGCACGATGGATCCCGGCGACAAGCGCCGGGATGACGATAGCGAGATTGGTGCAAACACCGTGCGGTTATGGGCTTTAGCATCAGCCGATCTCCAATTCCGCTATGTTAGTCTTTGACGGGTCGTTCCATGTCGTTTGCTGTGAGCTTTTCTGGCGCGAATTTACCGATTGCTGTTGCGAATTCTGCGGCATCGTGACCCACGCAGCTAATCTCGATGCTGCCCCTTTTTCGGTGCGCCCATCGCACGAGCGGCAACAAATCTATGTCTTCCAGACAATCAGGGTGTAGGCGGACGTCGATTCCATCATGGAGTGGTGGATCTGCGCCACGGTCGGAGAATACAGATACCTGAATGATGCAAGTCCAGCTTATCTCGGATTTAGATACATTCGGGTCGTGAATGTCTTTTTGGCCGATTGTTATTTTATGTGCATATGCGCGACGCCTGCCATTCAGAATAATGAGTGTGAAGATAGAAAGTGGTGAGATTATCGCAAATAATAAGATTTTAGAAAATATTGACTTTTTGGATGGTAGAATAAAGCTCCAGGCCAAGAAGCAGAAAATTATCATTCCGTCCACCCAGAATAAAACAACTAATTTATTGTATTCTGTGTAATTGGCCTTCCGATTTATTCGGTCGTTATCTATTCGGGTGCTGCTCAAATTTGGAGTTCTAGCAGGCCGCTGAAAAACCCACCACTCGACGTCATCCGGCGAATATGATTCCGTTCGGTCTCCAGGTCGAGGGGGTCGGATATGCGCGGACCGGATGAGCAGAACGGCTCGCTGTTCAGTTGCGTGAACCTTGAAGAGCGCGTTCCCGCGCGCCATCCGCTGCGCAAGATCAAGGCTGTGGTCGATCCGGCGCTGGCGAGCTTGGACGCCGATTTCAATGCGCTATTATGCCGGCGACGGTCGTAGACAATCGTGCCGGCGGTGATGACCTGATCGGCGACGATGGTCGGGATCTCATCTTCAGGGACTTCCAGCAGGTCCGCTGACAGGATCGCAAGGTCGGCGAACTTGCCCGGTTGGATCGTTCCTTTGTCGTTCTCTTCGAAGCTCAGCCATGCGCCTTCGCGGCTGGCGCATGCGAGTGCCTCGATGCGGCTGATGGCCTGCGAGGCTCCGAGTGTGCGACCGGCACTGGTTTTGCGCGAGACGACATGGGAGATTGGCACAAACAGTGTCGGCGGCACGTTGTCAGTCGCAAGCGACACGTGAATTCCGGCGTCGATCAGATCGCGCATGGGCAGGATGCGTTCGGCGCCGGCCTCGCCGTGTTTGTCGCGCAAGGCCTCTCCGTCCTGCTCAATCCATTTCGTCGAATAGGCCTGGAGTACAAGGCCAAGATCGCGGATCCGTTTGACCTCATCGGCGCTGAACATTCCAATATGCTCGATCAGCCAGCGTTGATCGGTGATTGGTGCCTGGCTGTTCACGGTCTCGAACAGGCTCAGGATATTGGGTGAGAAGGAGCCGACTCGAATGCCGTTCCTGGCGGCCTCGACCATCATGTCGACCATTACGTTCTCGGGCAGGCAGCTGTCGAAGTTGAAACCTGCCCAACCGGTGTAGGGGCCGCAAAGTGCGCGGAGGCGGTTTTCGTCCGAGTAATCCGACTCGGTATAGATGCCGGCCATGCGAAGGAAGCTGTCGCCGAGTCCGCGCCCGCCAAGCCAGCGGCCCCAGTCGACAAGGAAGTCGCGAACGGTTTCTGAATCAGTGCTTGTCCAGGCGGGGCTGAACATCAGGAACGACCGGACCGGCAATGGCCCTTCGGCGCGCAGGTGTTGATATGCAGCGAGAACTTCGCCCGCAATGCCGTGTCCCTCGACGACGCTGGAGGTGCCGTAGCTGTTGTAGATTTCCATGGAACGGCGCAGTCCGGCGATGCGATCCTCTAGTGTGAATCGCGGGATGCATCGCATCAGCGTTTTCTCGACGATCGGTTTGTAGGTGAATTCATAGAGGATGCCGGAGGGCTCGCCGGTCGTCAGTTCCTTGTCGATTTGCACCGAAGGGACGGGGGGCAATGTGTCGCGCGTGATGCCGGCTTCGGCCAGGGCGCGGGTGTTGGCGACCGAGACGAGGGGGAGCGTGTTGCGCCAGTGCCCCCAGATGGGGCGGATATAGACCGGGTTGTCGGGTGCGACGCTGTCGAGTTCATGACGGGTCGGGAAACGGTTCTCTTTGAGATTCGCCGGCACGCCCTCGTAAAAGGGTGGTTCGCCGATCGGCATGGTGACGATCCATTCGCCCGGAGCAGTCTGCGCAGCAAGTTCGCGTATGCGCTCAAGGACATCCTTGATCGACTGGCAGCCGGCAAGCGAAGGCAGCGTCTCCTTCAAACCTTCCCGATCCATGTGGGCATGGCCGTCGATTAACCCTGGTACGACGAGCCGCCCTGATGCATCGATACGTTTCGTCGTCGGCCCGGCCAGGGCTTCAATGTCTGAGTTGGAGCCGACGGCGCTTATGCGTTCGCCTGAAATGGCAACGGCGCTCGCGATGGTGTTGTTCGGGTCGAGCGTCGCAATCTTCCCGTTGGTGACGATTACATCGGCGTCTGCAGAGTTCTCAGTCATCTGGTGCCCTAAATCGGTGGGGGTGGCGTCGCCGGCTTGGACATTCTGGCCTGCGCCGAGGGACGGCCTACAACATCGGCAAATGGCCAGGCTTTCGCCCCTTCGGAAACGCCGCATCGAGGGCCGCGACGTCATCGGCGTCCAGCGTGATCCGGCCGGCGCCGGCGTTCTCCGTGACGTGGTCTGTGTTGGCGGCCTTTGGGATTGTGAGGACGCCGGGGTCGCGGGCGAGGAAAGCCAGGGCGATCTGGCGTTCGGTGGCGCTGTGCTTCAGGGCGACGGTTTGGAGTGTTTCCCAGCCTTTGTGGCGCGGACCGGGGAAGGCGTCGTGGCCGAAGGGGCTGTAGGCGACGACGGCGACGCCGTGGTCGGCGCACCAGGGCAGGACGGCATGCTCGATGGCGCGCTGGCCGAGGTGATAGAGGACCTGGTTGCAGGCGAGCTTGCCGTCGCCGACAATTTCGTGGGCTTCTTCGAGATCGTCGACGTCGAAGTTGGAGACGCCGTAGCTCTTGATCTTGCCGGCTGCCTTGAGGTCTTCAAGGGCGTCGAAGGTATCTTCGAGGGGGTGCTGGCCGCGCCAGTGGATCAGGTAGCAATCGAGATGATCGGTCGCCAAGCGGGCGAGGCTTTCCTCGCAAGCAGCGATCGTGCCGTGCCGTGAGGCGTTGTAGGGCAGGACTTTCGAGACCAGGAAGACCTCGTCGCGGCGGCCGGAGATCGCGTCGGCGACGACTTCTTCCGCGGCGCCGCTGCCGTACATCTCGGCGGTGTCGATGTGGGTCAGGCCGAGGTCGAGGCCGTGGCGCAGGGCTGCGACGGCGTCGTCATGACGGGCTTCGTCGATGTACCAAGTGCCCTGGCCAATGACGGGGACCGCGGGGCCTGATTTGCCGAAAGGAGCGGTTCGCATGTCAGGCCACCTCGCGTTGCGTCAGGTCAGTTCAGTTCTGATCCTCGGGTAGCACTGGGAGCGGCAGGAAGTCGATGCCCTCTTCGGCGAGTTCCTTGGCTTCGGACAGCGTTGCCTCGCCGTAGATGCCTTTGCCTTCGTCGGTTTCCTTGTAGTGGATGCGACGGGCTTCCTCGGCGAAGCGGGGGCCGACGTATTCCGCGTTCTGTTCGACTTGTTTGCGGATCTCGCGCATCGCCTTGATCAACTCGGCGCGCTTTTCCGGCGGCAGGTCGACCGATTTCTTGCGGCTGGTTGCGACGTTCGGGGCCATCAGGGCCTTCTCGACCTTTTTCGATCCGCAGTCGGGACACTCGACGAGTTTGCGCTTGACCTGCTTGTCGAAGTCGTCGCTGGAGCGGAACCAGCCGGAAAAGTCGTGATCCTTGTCGCAGACGAGCTGATATTTGATCATGGGTTTCAGGGTGTTGGGTGTCGGGGCGTGATCATGAATAATTGGTGACGGGTTGTCGATCCGTAAAGAGCGTCGTGATGGAGATCCGTCAGATTAGCCCCTGAACCATGGTTTTTCGGCCTATTCGGCGGCGGAAGCGTTTGGCGCGCCGGCCTGGACGATCTCGAAAGGCCGGTCGTTCTCAAGGGAGGGGACGCGGCGGCGTGCGTCTGCAACTTGCTCGAGGTCGATCTTGGCGGTGATGAAGCCGGTGGTTTCGCCGTCGGCTTCGGCGAGGATTTCACCCCACGGCGAGATGGCGATCGAGTGGCCGTAGGTGTCGCGGCCGCACTCGTGGTGGCCGGCCTGAGCGGCGGCGAGAATAAAGCATTGGCTTTCAATGGCGCGGGCGCGCAGGAGGGCGTGCCAATGGGCCTTGCCGGTTGGCACCGTGAAGGACGAGGGCACGGCGATCACTTCGGCGCCGGCCTTGGCGAGCGCGCGATAGAGGGCTGGAAAGCGCATGTCGTAGCAGATCGTGATGCCGAGCTTTGCCCACGGCAGATCGCTGAGGACGGCTTGCTCTCCTGGTTGATAGCGCTTGCTTTCCTGGTAGGTCTGGCCGGCGCCGATCTGGACGTCGAACATGTGGATCTTGTCGTAGCGCGCGGCGATATCGCCATTGGGCGTGAAAGAGGAAGGCGCGGTTGGCGTAGCGGGGGCCGTCGGTTGCGATTGCCATCGAGCCGATGTGGAGCCAGATGCCGAGGTCGCGGGCGAGGTCGCTAAAGGCGGCAAGTGCGCGGTTGCCGGCTTCCGGCTGGATGACGTCGGCCATGCGGGTGCGGTCGGTCTCGATGACTGTCGTCACCTCCGGGGTCTGGATATAGTCAGCGCCGGCGGCGGCTGCCTCGCGGATCATGGCGCCGACCTCTGCAATGTTGCGGTCGACGTCGCGGCTGGAGCAGGTCTGGATGAGGGCGGCTGTGAAGGAGCGCGGGTCGGGTGCTGGGGTGGCGTCGGACATGAAGCGGGCTTTCCGGTTTGGCTTGAGCCGGGTTGGCTTTGGCGCGGTGTCGTCAGAGTCCCAGCAGGGGGTCGAGCCTGCCCTCGGCGTCGAGGGCGTGGATGCCGTCGCAGTCGCCGATGTGTTCGCCGTCGACGAAGATCTGGGGCACGGATGTGCGGCCGCCGGCCATCTCCGTCATTTTCGCGCGCTTGGACGAACTCATGGTGACGTCGATTTCTTCGAAGTCCACGCCCTTTTCCTTGAGAAGCCGCTTGGCGCGGCTGCAGTAGGGACAGAACATCGACGTGTAGATGGTGATCTTGGCCATGGAGTCGCTCGGGTTGATTGTCGCGTTGGCTTGGCATGATAGGCGCTTGGGGCGCCGTGTCGGGTGGTTGGGCGCTGGTCAGGTAAATCTAGTGTGCCGGGGGCGTGGACGCAAAGGCCCTCGTGCACGACCGAGGCGGGCCAGTTGGCAGCCGGGCCTACAACTCGAGGGTTGAGCCCGGCGGGCGGATGGCCAGGGCGAGGACGTCGACGCCGGTCGCGCCGCCGCGCTTCAAGGTGCGCGCGCAGGCGTTGGTGGTGGCGCCGGTGGTAATGACATCGTCGATCAGGAGGATGCGTTTGCCGGCGATCCGCTTTTCCGCGCCGCGGGCCAGACGAAAAGCGCCAGCCACGTTGGCGCGGCGCTGGGGGGTGGTGAGGCCGACCTGGCTGCGGGTGGCTTTCCTGCGCACAAGGAGCGTGGGGGCAAAAGGCATATTCTCCTGACGGGCAAGTTCGCGGGCCAGAATGGCTGCCTGATTGTAGCGCCGGGTGAGCAGGCGGCGGCGGTGCATCGGTACCGGCAGGATCAAGTCGCAATCGGCGATCAGTTCGGCGCCGGCGCCGGCGAGCCACTTGCCGAAGCGGGTGCGGGCGTGATGGGCATCTGCGTATTTGAACTGATGGATCAGGTCGCGCATGACGGCGGAAAAGAGGGCGACGGCGCGTGCCCGGTCATAGTCCGGGGGATGGGCAATGGCGGCAGCAGAAATGACGGTGCCGCCGGGATCGAAGGGCATTGGCAGGCCGAGGCGGTCGCACAGCGGGGCGCGGACAAAGCGGATTTCGCGCCAGCAGGCCGCGCAGATCGAATCGTGGGTCGCGATGGGCTCACGACACGCGAGGCAGGAGGGCGGAATGATGAGGTCGAGTGTGCGTGCGGCGAGGGCCTTGAGGTGATCGCGAACGGCCAAGATCCGTGTGGGAGGCGGCGCGATCGCGGCTTCTGACTGATCTTCGCTCATTGGGGGCCCGCAAAGGTTTGGACGGCTCGGATGATCTTAGCCGGAACCTTCAGGGTTGCGCCACGGGGAAGCGATTGCGGCGGGTTGGCGGGGCTGGTTTCATACAGCTTCGGAACCCGGTATGTACGAGCGTGATGAGTGACAACCGAGAGATATTCGACAGGGCGCTGCTGCATGAACGGCGGCGGCGATTGGCGCGGCGGGCAACCGCGGCGGGCGGTGATGCGTTGCCGGATTTCCTGTTGCGGTATGCGGGGGATGATGTCGTTGACCGGCTTGGCATGATCCAACGGACGTTCGACCGGGCCGTTGTCGTCGGCAGCTATCATGGCGTCGTGGCGCGGGCGCTCGAGGCGCACGGCGTATCAGAAGTCATTGAGGTCGAACCGCTTCAGGAACTGTCGGCGCTCAGTGCTGGTGCACGCAAAATCGTCGCGGACGAAGAGGCGCTGGCGTTCGATGAGGCATCGGTTGATCTCGCCGTGTCGGTGCTGGCGCTACAGTACGTCAACGATCTGCCGGGGGTGCTGGCGCGGATCCGCCGTTTGTTGCGCCCGGATGGCCTGTTTGTCGGCGTTCTCCTCGGTGGCGCGACACTCTCGGAGTTGCGTCAGGTGATGCTCGAAGCTGAAGCAGAGGTGACGGGGGGCGCATCGCCACGGGTGCAGCCGTTCGTCGATGTGCGGGATGCGGGCGGTCTGCTGCAGCGGGCGGGCTTTGCATTGCCGGTGACGGATGTCGAGCGGCTGACGGTGACGTATCCAAGCGCGTTGCATCTGATGCGGGACCTCAAGGCGATGGGGGCGGGCAATGTGCTGCATGAGCGCTCGCGGGTGCCGATGCGACGGTCGATTCTGTTCGAGGCGTCGCGTCGATACACTGAGGCGTTCCCGGCTGATGATGGTCCTGAGGGGCGCATCGCGGCGACGTTCGAATTGCTGACGTTGACGGGATGGGCGCCAGACGAGAGCCAGCAAAAACCGCTCAAGCCGGGCAGTGCGACCGTGCGGCTTGCCGATGCGCTCAAGACGAAAGAGCAGAAGCTCTAAAGGTCGTCTGCGTCAGGCCAGCAGGTCGCGCAGCCACGGGATCAGCGGTAGGTCCGCTTCCGGCATCGGATAGTCGGCGAGGCGGACGGCGCGCACCCATTTCAGTTCCTGGCCTTCGCGGGGTTCGATTTCACCTTCCCAGCGGCGTGTGATGTAGAGCGGCATCAGGAGGTGGAAGTCGTCGTAGGTGTGGGAGGCGAAGACGTAGGGCGCGAGGCAATCGTCGCAAACCTCGATGGCGAGCTCTTCGCGGAGTTCGCGAATGAGAGCGTCTTCGGGCGTTTCACCCGAGGCGACCTTGCCGCCAGGAAATTCCCAAAGGCCGGCCATCGGCTTGCCCGGCGGGCGGCGGGCGATCAGGACGCGATCATCGGCGTCAATCAGGGCGGCTGCGACAACGAGCACGAGTCGTTTGGAATCGGGTGGATTGGGCTGTTTGGACATCAGGCGTGGCCGCCGGAGGCGCCCTCAGTGCGGGGATGAAGGAGGTAGGCGACCTCAGTCACGTCAGTGAGGCCCGCATCGATGAATTTCGGTGGCGGAGCCCTATCGCTGGCCCGGTGGCATTCCTCGATGCGGTAGCTGGCCGAGAAGTGGCGGTCGACTTCGTCTTGCGGCACCGAATGCGGCGGGCCATCGACCCGGGCCTGGTCGTATTCGAGTGTAATCAGGAGGCCGGGTGGCGGTGGTGTTTCAGGAAAAAGGCTCAGGAGATGGGTCGTGTAACGCTGGCGCATCGTGGGCGGCAGTGCGACCAAGGCTGCCCGGTCGTATAGGCCTGTGGCGCCGGCGGCTAAATCGGCGGTCATGTCGAAGAAGTCGCCGCACCACAGGTCGTAGGGGCCGGATGACTTGAGGGTCAGCTCGCCATGCGCGCGGGTGGCCGGTGCCAGGCCTTGTTCGGCGAAGAATTCATCAACGGCGCGTTCGCTTAACTCGATGCCGATGACGTGGTGGCCGTGATCGGCGAGCCAGACCATGTCGAGACTCTTGCCACACAGCGGCACGAAGACCGTGCTGCCGGCGGGGAGCGCGAGACGCGGCCAGTAGGCGGTGAGCTTGGCGTTTGGTTTCGGCTGATGAAAGCCTATTTGGGCGTTTTGCCAGCGATCGTGCCAGAATTCAGGATCCATCGAAGGCGTCCTCAGGTACGATAATCGGCGTTGATCGTGATGTAATCATGGGTGAGATCGCACGTCCAAACGACGGCGCTGCCGGCCCCGATCCCGACATCGACGGCGACCGTGAGTTCAGCGTTTTTCATGTAGGCGGCGCCTTGTTCCTCGGCATAGCCGGGATGGCGCTGGCCGTTTTCGGCGACAAGGATGTCCCCAAACTTGATGGCGAGTTTGTCGCGGTCGGCGGCTTCGCCGGCCTTGCCGACGGCCATGACGACGCGGCCCCAATTGGGGTCCTCGCCGGCAAAGGCTGCCTTGAGGATCGGCGAATTGGCGAGCGTCATGGCGATTTTGTGGGCGGCAGTGTCGTTCTCGGCGCCGGTGACGGTGATCTCGATGAATTTGGAAAGGCCTTCGCCGTCGCGGACGACCTGATGGGCCATGTCACGCATGACGCCATGGAGGGCTGCGGCGAAGGCTTGTGCCTCGGGCGCGCCCGCATCGGTGATCTTTGTGCCGGAGGCGCCGGTGGCAAAGACGATCACGGTGTCGCTGGTCGAGGTGTCGCTGTCGACGGTGATGCAGTTGAAGGTCTTGTCGGCGAAATCGCGGGTGAGCTTCTGGAGAAGCGGCAGGTCGATGTTGGCATCAGTGAAGATGAAGCCCAGCATCGTCGCCATATCCGGGGCGATCATGCCGGAACCTTTGACGAAGCCTGCGATATTGATCGTTTCGCCGCCGACCTTGGCGGTTGCCGTCGACAGCTTTGGATAGGTGTCGGTAGTCATGATGGCGCGTGCGGCCCGCTCCCAGGCGGATTCCGTCGCCTTCGGGGCGAGTTCCGAGAGGAGGTGGGAGAAGGCGCCGGCATCCATGGGCTCGCCGATCACGCCGGTGGAGGCGATAAAGACATCCTCAGGGCGGCAGCCGACGGCTTTCGCGGCGGCATCGGCCGTGATCCGGACGGCCTCGGCACCCTTGCGGCCGGTAAATGCGTTGGCGTTACCGGAATTGACGACGAGGGCGCGAGCGTGGCCGTGGGCGAGTTGATCGCGGCACCACAGCACGGGCGCGGAACAGGTCTTCGAGCGGGTCGTGACGCCGGCTGCAATGGTGCCTTCGGGCAGGACGGCGAGGAGGAGATCCTCGCGGCCCTTGTATTTGATGCCAGCTTCAGCGGTGGCGAAACGGACGCCGGCGATGGCGGGCGGTTTGGCCAGTTCGGATGGGGCGAAGGGTGAGACCTTGATGAAGCCTGCCACGGCAAGCGTCCTCCAAAAGGAGCCGGGCGAACATCGCTGATCGCCCGGCACATGTTGATGCGGTCCAGCTCCGATCGAAGCCGGGGGGATTCAAGAAGCGTTGCGCGCAGTCTTAGCGCGGCTGCAAGCTCTGATCCACATATTCAACAGTTGCTGATTTTCGCATTTCTGCGGCAACGCTCTGTGCCTTCTGCTGGGCGAGGTGGTCGACGATGCGATCCTTCAGGTCCGCGAACGGCGGAAAGTTGCTGTCGCGGCGATCCTCGACCTTGATCAAGTGCCAGCCGAACTTGGTTTTTACGGGCAGCGAGACTTCACCGACCTTCAAAGCGAAGGCAGCCTTGGAGAATTCCGGCACCATCTGGCCTTCGCCGAAAAAGCCGAGGTCACCGCCATTCTTGGCGGAAGGGCCCGTCGAGTGGGTCTTGGCGAGTTCGGCAAAATCGCCGTCGTGGGCGATCATCTCATAGATTTCCTTGGCTTTCTCCTCGGTCTTCAGGAGGATGTGGCGCGCACGGATCTGCGGGCCGCCGGGGGCCTTTTTGGCCTGTTCGTCATAGAAGGACTTCGCCTCGGCCTCTGTGACCTGGCCCTTCACGGCTTTGTCAAAATAGGTCTCGCGCATCGCGCGGCGCTTCCAATACGCCATTCGTTGGGCGAAATCGGCGCCGTCGCCCATCTTATCCTTCTCGCCCGCTTCGGCGAAAAGCTGGTTGTCGACCAGGAAAGCCGCAAGAATTTGCCGGCGCTGGGCCGGGTCCTGCACTTGGGCACGGTCAAGGCTTGGTCCAAGTTCGGTTTCTGCGATGGCCATATCCCGTTCGGTAATGACCTGGCCGTTGACCTTGGCGACGACTTTCGCGGCGTCGTCAGCGGCGAGAGCTGGCTGGATCGCCGGTGCGGCCAGCAACAAGGCAGCCATGACCATGGCAGTGTTGAGTGATTTGTGCACGAGGGGATCCTTCGCGGGTTTGTTGGATTCGTGGAGGTTCGGAGTGTTCAGGTTTCTGCTAGCGCATTGAAAAGACGCTGATCTCAGGGATGGGGCGGAAATCGGCAAAGCTGCGGCCGCCCGCCGTTTGGGGTGATGATTGGGAGGGTTGTCGGGTTCTCTGGCGAAAAGATGGTGGTGAGGATTTGCTGCGACGTAGCATGGCATTGCGCGGTTATATAGGGGCAGTGTAGCGCACGGGCCAAGCGCTGGGCTCGTCGGGAGCTCTCTCGTGGTTCATTGACAATGGGGCCTCCCGGTTCTTATTTGACCGGAAGTCGGGCGCCAAACAGGCAGGTTGTCAATTCCGACGTTATTCAGGCGTCGGATAACTCGATCCGATTTCCGTGTCCGTTCGCGTCCATCACATTCAGAGTTCTGCCGGCACCGCCCCGTTTCGGCGATGGGGCGGCGGCAATATTGTTCGTGGCAGCCGCATATCGCCGGCATTGCTTCATATAACCATGGTTGCCGCCCGCCGAGGCGGGAGACTGGGAAAGACGTCACATGATCTCGTTCGGGACGATCGCTTCGAAGATTTTCGGCTCCGCCAATGACCGGCAGGTGCGCAACTACCGTTCGCGCGTCGATGCGATCAACGCGCTCGAAGCGGAGATTGAACAGCTCTCGGATGAGGAGTTGAGGGCGCGGACAGAAGCGTTTCGGGTGCAACTGCGCGGCGGTGAAAAGCTCGAGAACCTGCTGGTGCCTGCTTTTGCGACGGTGCGGGAGGCGGCCAAGCGCACACTGCACCAGCGCCATTTCGATGTGCAGCTGATCGGTGGCATGGTTCTGCATGAAGGCAAGATTGCCGAAATGAAGACCGGCGAAGGCAAGACGCTGGTTGCGACGCTTGCGGTGTATCTGAACGCGCTCACGGAGCGGGGCGTGCACGTTGTGACGGTGAACGACTACCTCGCCCGGCGTGACTCGGCCTGGATGGGGCAGGTGTACAAGTTCCTCGGTCTTTCGGTTGGCGTGATCGTCAACGAAATGGATGATGCGGAGCGTAGAGCCGCTTACGCGTGTGACGTTACCTACGGGACCAACAACGAATTCGGCTTCGACTATCTGCGCGACAACATGAAAATGTCGAAGAACGAGATGGTCCAGCGCAGTCACTATTTCGCGATCGTCGACGAGGTGGACTCGATCCTGATCGACGAGGCGCGGACGCCGCTGATCATTTCCGGGCCGATCGACGACAAGGCTGAGCTTTATTCGGCCGTCGATGCGTTTCTGCCGGAGTTGATCGCGGATCGGGAGCGATTTGAACTCGACGAGAAGCAGCGGCAGGTGTCGCTGAGCGAAACCGGCAACCAGTGGATTGAAGAAAAGCTCGGTGAAGCAGGTCTGATGTCGGGGACGCTCTACGACATCGAGAACGTGTCGATCGTCCATCACGTCAATCAGGCGCTGAAGGCGCACACGCTGTTTCAGCGTGACCGCGATTACATCGTGCGCAACGATGAAGTCGTGATCATCGATGAATTCACCGGCCGCATGATGGCGGGACGGCGCTACTCGGAAGGTCTGCATCAGGCGATCGAGGCGAAGGAAAAGGTCGAGATCCAGCCTGAAAACCAGACGCTGGCCTCGATTACGTTTCAGAACTATTTCCGCCTCTATGAGAAGCTTGGCGGGATGACGGGGACGGCTGCGACGGAAGCCAGCGGAATTCATGGATATCTATGGTCTCGATGTGATCGAGATCCCGACCCACCGGCCGATCTCCCGGCTTGATGAAGACGACGAAATCTACCGGACGGAAGAAGAGAAGTGGGACGCGATCATCGAAGAGATCGAGCGGGCCCAGGAACGCGGACAACCGTTGCTGGTCGGCACGGCCTCGATTGAGAAGAGTGAATTGCTGTCCGGCCTACTCGAGAAGAAGGGCGTGAAGCACCAGGTCCTCAACGCGCGCTATCACGAGCAGGAAGCCAAGATCATCGCCGAAGCGGGCGTGCCCGGCACGGTGACAATCGCGACCAACATGGCAGGCCGCGGCACCGACATCCAGCTTGGTGGCAACCTCGATATGCGTGCCGAGGACGAACTGGCGGACGTGCCGGAAGGTCCCGAGCGCGCGGCCAAGATCGCCGAGATTGAACAGGAGATCGAGGCGGCACGCCAGAAGGTGTTGGGGGCGGAAGAGGTCATCGAGATCGAACCGGCGAAGGGGGAGCGGCCGGCCAAGACGGTGACACGGCCGGGTGGGCTTTACGTGATCGGAACGGAGCGTCACGAGAGCCGTCGAATCGACAACCAGTTGCGCGGCCGTTCCGGGCGTCAGGGCGATCCTGGGCGGTCGAAGTTCTACCTGTCGCTGCAAGACGACCTGATGCGCATTTTCGGCTCGGATCGTATGGACAGCGTGCTTGGCAAGCTTGGCATGCAGAAGGGCGAGGCGATCAGCCATTCGTGGATGAACAAGTCGCTCGAGATGGCGCAGAAGAAGGTCGAGGCGCGTAACTTCGATATCCGCAAGCAGATCCTCAAATACGACGACGTGATGAATGACCAGCGCAAGGTCATCTTCGAGCAGCGCCTCGATATCATGGCGGAGGATGACGTCAGCGAAACCGTTGACGAGATGCGAAACGAAGTGATCGAGGCGCTGGTTGCCAAGCATATTCCGGAGAAGGCCTACGCGGAGCAGTGGGACATCGATGGGCTCAAGGAGCGGGTCCAGGAGCTGTTCGCGCTCGATCTGCCGCTGAAGGATTGGGCCGATGAAGAGGGCATCGCGGATCAGGAAATCCGCGAGCGGCTTTCAGCGGCGGCGCGAGAGGCTTTCGAGGCGAAGGCGGAAGAAGTCGGGACCGCGACGCTTGAAGGCTATGAAGCGGCGAAGGGCATGATGGCCTTCGTTGCGGAAGATGCGGAGCTGGTGAAGTTCGTCGCGGACCCCGTGGCCAATCTTGAAAACATCGGCCGCTATCTCCTCAATCAGAATGCCGAGCAGGTCCGCAGAAACGGGGTCGATGTCGAGACAGCGGCACGGGAACAAGCGGGACAGATCGGTTATCAGTTCGTGACCGACTATCTGTCGGCCGAGGCGCTGGTCAATCAGATCGACCAGGCGGACGATAGGTCGCCAAAGGCGATTGGGCGGCTGCGGATGCAGGAGATCGAGAAATCGGTCCTCCTGCAGACGCTTGACCATCTGTGGCGCGAGCATCTCGTGACGCTGGAACACCTCAGAGAGGTTATCGGGTTCCGGGCGTTCGGTCAGCGGGACCCGCTGAACGAATACAAGACGGAAGCGTTCGTGTTGTTCGAGGCGATGCTGGAGAAGCTGCGCGAAGCGGTAACGGGGCAGCTCATGCACCTCGAGCCGTCGGCAGGCGAGATGTATGACGAGGATGATGGCGGCATGCCGGAAGGCATGGTTGCGACCCATCAGATCCCGGAATCGCTACATGAGGAACTGGCGCTGGTGGATGCCGCGATTGC
This sequence comes from Lacipirellulaceae bacterium, assembly GCA_963753855.1. GTDB lineage: Bacteria > Planctomycetota > Planctomycetia > Pirellulales > Lacipirellulaceae > Aeoliella. Next base: position 1,079,564 of record CAVWDV010000002.1, read on the forward strand.
GGGTGAGAGTCGCGCTTATCTCGATGCGGAAGAGGCCGCGCAAAAGGTTGCCCCGGTGAGGACGCGTCAGGCGGCAGGTGCGCTGGATCCGGAAAACCCGGCAACCTGGGGCAAGGTTGCGCGCAATTCGGCGTGTCCGTGCGGGTCCGGCAAGAAGTACAAGCACTGTCACGGGCGGCACTGATCGAGCGGTGACGCTGAACCTGCAACCATGATGCAAACCAGCCGGCCGATCCTCTACAGTTTCCGGCGATGTCCCTACGCGATGCGTGCGCGCATGGCGATATTGGCAAGTGGGCAGGTGGTCGACCTGAGAGAGATCGTCCTTCGCGACAAACCAGCGGAGATGCTGGCGGCGTCGCCGAAAGGGACGGTGCCGGTTCTGGTTCTCAGTGATGGCTCGGTCATCGAGGAGAGCCTGGAAATCATGCTGTGGGCGCTGGGGCGGAACGATCCGGAGGGTTGGCTGGCGGGGCCGGTCGATCGCTCTCAGATGCTGGATTTGATCTCAGCGTGTGAGGCGGATTTCAAGCCGAATCTCGATGCTTACAAGTATGGTGCGAAGGGTGATGACGCTCAGCGTCTTTTGGCGCGCAAGCGGGCCTGCGTGTTTCTCGCCGCTCTCGAAGAGCGCCTGTCCCGCCACGATTTTCTCTTCGATGGCAGCGCGCGTCTTGGTGACATTGCGATCTTTCCCTTCGTCAGACAGTTCGCGTTTGTCGACAAGGCCTGGTTCGATGCGGCGGGCTTTCCGCGCGTGTCGGCCTGGCTTGAGGGTTTTCTTGCCGCGCCGGTTTTTCTCGACGTGATGGACAAGGTGGCGCGGTGGGCGCCGGGACAGGCGCCGATCGTGTTCGGGGGGCGGGGGCCTGACGGCGAGCGAGCCTGACCGCCTGCGTGATCGCCTGAGCCCGTGGGAGATCTGTGGCGATTGGTGGTGAACGCCCTGAATTGATCATTCGCTGTGCATGTTCGCGCGCGAACCGCCTGCTTGTTCGGCGGATTTTGTGTCTTGGGCTAAATGCCGTAAAAGCGACGCAGAATGTCTCAATTCCGACCTTCCTGAAATCGTCAAACAAAAGGGCCTTGAATTCATGTCGAGCGAAACGCTGCTGGAAACATCAGAAGAATTGTCGCGTGTGGCGTTTGGTTTCATGGCGTCGAAAGCGTTGTTTGGAGCGCTGCATATCGACCTGTTCTCGCGGATCGCGGAAGGGGTCGCAACGATTGACGATCTGGCGGCGGCGACCAAGGTGCCGCGGAACCGCATCATGACGCTCGTGACCGCACTGACCAGCATTGGTGCGCTCAAGTTCGAGAACGGCAATTATGCTAACTCGCCGGCGGCGGAGCAGTTTCTGGTGCGCGGGGCGAGGTATGATTTCGGTGACTATCTGCGTTACCAGATCGACAAGCAGATGTACCCGTTCCTGCAGCAGCTCAACGATGTTCTTGATGGCACGCTGGGGCCGGAGGAGATCAATTCCTACGCGCACTGGATGTCGGATGGGGAGCAGGCGACGCTCTACAGCGAGTCGCAGCATTCAGGTTCGCTTGGACCCGGGCGGACGTTGGCGCGGGTGGTTGATCTTTCCAATGCGCGCTCGATGCTCGACGTCGGGGGCGGGACGGGCGCGATGACGATAAGCCTGTGCAACGCCTATCCTGAGCTCGAACTCCACGATTATCGACTTCCCCAATGTGGCTGAGATTGGCTGGCGGTTCGTGACAGAGGCCGATCTTGTCAACCGGGTGCGGTATATTCCGGGCAATGCGCTGGAATCGACGTGGCCGACGGAGCAGGATGCGGTTTTGATGTCGTATCTCATGAGCGGCGTGCCTGGGGATCGGATATCAGATCTCGTCGATTGGACGTGGGAATCGCTCAAGCCTGGCGGCGTGCTGATGGTGCACGATTTCATGGTCGATCAAAACCGCCGGGGACCGACGTTGGCAGCGCTCTGGCAACTTCAGCACATGGCTTTTACGCCGGATGCGCAGTCGATCTCGACGACGTGGCTGTCGGAACGGTTGAGCCAGAAGGGCTTCCAGATCGAAACGGCGGATGATCTCATTCCGGGCATGACGAAGCTGGTTGTCGGGCGTAAACCGCAATGATGATTGGTTGGCGGATCGGAACCCGGGTGGAGGGGTAAGATATGGCGCGTGGCGATTTCTCGTTCTCGCATCGTTTCCGGGTGCGGTATTCCGAGATCGATGGGCAGGGCATTGTCTTCAATGCTCACTACCTGACCTACTTTGATACCGCGATCACCGAGTATTTCCGATGGCTGCCCTACGCCTACAAGGCGGAGACCGCGCGTTCGGGGCATGACTTCCATACGGTGAAGTCGCTGGTTGAATACGCCAAGCCGATCGAGTTCGATGAGGAAGTCGATGTCTGGGTCCGGGCCGGGCGAATCGGCCGGTCATCGATCCGTCTGGATCTGGAGATCCATGGCGCAGACGAGAACGACCTTCGCGCGAGCGGAGAGGTCATCTGGGTTTATACCAATCAGGCGACGCACAAGTCGTCGGCTTTGGCGGAAGATCTCGTTGAGCTTCTGATCGCGCGCGAGGGGGCGGATATCAAAGCGGGTTAGGTGGCCGGCCGGGAGCGGTGTCGTAACGGCTTGCGTTTCAGGTGCCGGCGGTTATCGGAGATGTCATGCGGCGAAGCGTGGCGATGACGCTCTGGGCGACGATACGGCCCGTGCGCGGGTTTTCGGCTGAGGGGATGTTGGCGATCGTCATGGTCGCCTCGCCAGCATCGGAACGGATGGTGACGGTCTGGTGATTGCGATTGACGGCGGGGTCCGCCCAGACTTCGACTTCTGTCTTGTCGGGCCCGAGGCCGGCAAGGGCGAGGGCGGCCGCGACGTTCACGTTTGCCGGGAACGCCTTGGCGGCGGCGCGGGCGTTGCCGTGGAAGACGCGCTTGGCCTCCGTCAGGTTGGATATATCGATACCGTTCTTGACGAGATAGGGGGCGCCTTCTAGGCCGGCGGGCGGCTTGCGCGTCTGCAGGCGGACCTCCGTGATTTCGCCGACAGCCATGGCGCGGACGGTGTCGAGGCCGATCAATGCGCCGGTGGGTACGATGATGCGGGCACCGGTGTGAACCGCCTCGTCAACAAGGTCCATGTGTTCGAGGAGTGCGCCCACCGATAGCGGCATGAAGATGCGGCCCTGCTCGATGGCGGGCCGGGCGACCTCGGTGAAGACGCTGGCCGGGGCACACTCGATAATGACGTTGGCGTGAGCTGGCAATTCGCGCAGCGTCATAACGCGCGGACGGTCGGTCAAGCCGGAGACGCGGTCTTCGGCGCGGGCAAGATCGCGCGCGGATACCGCACTGAGTTTGACGCCCTCCACGGCGCCAGAGTCGATCATTTTGGCAAGGCGTAAACCGATGGCGCCGAGGCCTGCGATGGCTACGTTGAGCGTCATGAATGGAGTCCCCACTGGCGGGCACGGGCTGAAGCGAGAAAGCCTGTGCGATGGGTATCAGCGTAGCGCCGGGGGGCGGTCGGGATCAATCCGACAATTTCTGGAGCAAGCGGGTGATCGGGTCCGGGCCATGGTTCGGCGCAGGTGAGAGCTGCGGCATGAGGTTCATGCGGGGTTCGAGCGCGGGGGGCGGCGCTGCAGGGCGGGGTGCTGGTACTTCCGTCACGGTCTGGCGGAAGCTTGCGACGGCCATGTAGGGCTCTGTTGGTCCGGAGCGGAACCTTGGGCAGGCGCCACGCGGGTCGAGGCGGGGGCCGTCCCAGGCCACGTTGACATGATAGCGCATGCCGCAGACCTCGATGCCGGGAACCTTGCGGGTGAGCTCGAAGTAGTCGTGGGCTGCCTTGAGCGTCGTCCAGAAGGGGAGGTTGGGGTTGCGCTTCTTGCCCTTTGCGTTGGTATAGCGGGCCATGTTCTGGTCGGTCATGCGGAAGGGGAAGGCGTGGACGTGGAATTTGCTTTGGCCGCCGGCGAAGGCTTCGCGGGCAAGGGCGTAGATTTCCTCGATGAAGGCGTCGGTCATGGCGTAGCAGCCGGCGGATTTGCACTTGCCGTGGACCATAAGGAAATCGCCGGTGCGGCCGTGGGCCTTGTCGTAGGCGTTGGGATAGCCGAGGTCGAAGGAGAGGTGGAACTGCGAGTTCGGGTTCAGCTGGTACTTATTGACCGTGTAGAAGCCTTCCGGGGCCTGCTTGTCGCCCTGGCGGCGCTTTGGCCCGAGTTCTCCCGACCAATGGCAGATGGGATACGTCTTGAAGTGGTGGAAATAGCCGTCTTCGCGCTGTTTCCAGACCTCAAGTTCCAATTCAGCCTTGAAGATGCGCACGAAGATGGGTTGGCTCTGGGTCATACCCTTCTTGCCAAGGAGCATCATCGCGTGCTTCGGCAGCGGGGCCTTGTGCGGCGGCGTCAGCTCGACGCTGGCGCAAGCGCCGAGGAGGAGACCAGCCGCCAGCGTCAAGACAACCGCAATGTTTCTCGACAGCCGCATTCCCTGCGTCTCCCGTCCAGCATAACCGCGTTGGCAAAGCCTCAGCGCTTTTGCGTTGCCGAAACGCTCCTGGTGCAAATCGATCCCTCATTTGCCCCCTCGTCTTAGGGCAACAATCCGCTCTGCGGCAAGCCGGATGCCTTGTTTCTGGCGATCCGGCAAATCGCTGCGGTTGCAGGGCGGGAGTAGTGGGGAATTGGGACAAGTTGTGGGCGGAGCGGTGGCTCTCGCGCCAATTGAACTTGGCGGACGTAAAATTGTCTATCTGAGGTCAAGTATCTGCTTCAGTTGCGGAATTCATGCCCTCGGCGTTTGCGGTGCTGTCAGTGCCGTCGGGCGAGGCATCGCCGTCGACTGCGGCGCGATCGGTCGCCAGTTCGTCCTCAATCGTGCGCTGGTCAAGCTGCAGGAGGCGGGTTTTGAAGGCGTTGCGGATATGGCGGCGGGCGGCCTGGTCGGCGTCACCGGCGTCGCGGCGCTTGATGGCGGCGACGATTTCGGCGTGTTCGTCGACCGACTGGTGGGCGCGGCCCTCGGCTGAAAGCGTCGTCGGTCCGAGCAGGGCCAGAGCCTCGGCGAGGGCGTCGGATGATTTGACGAGAAAGCGGTTGTGGGCGGCGCGATAGATGGCTGCGTGAAAAGCGCGGTTCGAGGCTGCCAGATGATCGGGGCGGCCTTCGATTTCGCGATCGCGAGCGACCTGTGCCTCCATGGCTGCGATTTCGGTTTCGGTGGCGTGCTGGGCGGCGAGGGCTGCTGCGGCGGCGTCGAGGATCTCGCGCATGACGTAGAGTTCGCCGACGGCGCTTGGTTCCAACTCGGCAACGACCATGCCCTTATGGGGTTCGTGGACAAGGAGGCCGCGTGTCTCGAGGCGGCGGAGCGCTTCGCGGACCGGGGTGCGGCTCAATCCGAAGCGCTCGGCAAGGTCGGCTTCCTTGAGGCGGTCGCCGGGCTGGATCGCGCCTTCGAGGATCTCTGCCTGAAGGGCTTCGAAGATGTCAGGCCGGGTGGCTTTCATCGGACAAGCTCTTCACAAATTGACTTCTACGTTTCGCATTGGCAGATTGTATCCAATCGCATACAAACTGCAACGAATTGATTTTTCTTCGATGCCAAATAAAGGGAAGTGCCGTGGCTCAAAAGGCTTATGACGTGATTGTGGTCGGTGCCGGGAATGCTGCGTTCTCGGCGGCTGTTGCCGCACGCCAGAAGGGCGCAAGCGTGCTGGTGCTGGAGGCTGCGCCGGAGGATGAGGCGGGGGGTAACTCGCGGTATACGGCGGGGGCGATCCGGTTCGCGTTCGAGGGCGTCGATGATGTTCGGGCGGTGTGTCCCGACATCTCGGACGAAGAAGCCAAAAACACGGACTTTGGCAGCTATACGGAAGACCAGTATTTCGACGACATGTTCCGGGTGACGCAGTACCGCGCCGATCCGGATCTGGTCGAGGTTCTGGTGCGCAACAGCTTCGATACGATGAAGTGGTTGAGTGAGACCGGCATCAGGTTCCAGCCGAGCTATGGGCGGCAGGCGTTCAAGTTGCCCGATGGCCGCTTTCAGTTCTGGGGCGGTTTATCGCTGGAAGCCTGGGGTGGTGGTCCGGGCCTCGTTGATACGTGGTTCAAGCTCGCCGAGAAGCTCGGCATTGATGTCTGGTATCAGGCGCGCGGTCTGGAGCTGCTGTTCGACGGGTTCGAGGTCAAGGGCGTCAAGGTCCGGCGGCCGAATGAAATCATCGATGTGCCCTCACGCGCGGTCGTGCTGGCAGCGGGTGGGTTCCAGTCGAGCCCGGAGATGCGGACGCGCTATCTTGGTCCAGGCTGGGACATCGCGAAGGTGCGCGGCACGCGCTTCAACACTGGCGGCGGGATCGAGATGGCGCTTGGCCGTGGGCGCTTCCACGGCGGGTAACTGGTCGGGTTGCCATGCGGTCGGCTGGGACATGAATGCGCCGGAGTTCGGTGACCTCGCGGTTGGCGACAACTTCCAGAAGCACTCCTATCCGTTCGGCATCATGGTCAACGCTAACGGCGAGCGGTTCGTCGATGAGGGCGCGGACTTCCGGAACTACACGTATGCCAAATACGGCGCCGTCATCCTGAACCAGCCGGGTAGCTTCGCCTGGCAGGTATTTGACCAGAAAGTGCTGCATCTGCTGCGCGATGAATATCGCATCAAGCAGATGACCAAGGTGACCGGCAATACGCTCGAGGAACTCGCCGAGCGGATGGACGGGGTCAACAAGGAAGCGTTCCTGAAGGAGATGAAGGAATACAACGCGGCGGTGCGGACCGACATCGCGTTCGGCCCGACGGTGAAGGATGGCCGGCGCACGGAAGGGCTCAAATTCGATAAGACCAACTGGGCCAATACGATCGAAGAAGGTCCGTTCGAGGCTTATGCCGTGACGTGCGGCGTGACCTTCACGTTCGGCGGTGTTCGCATCAACACGGACGCGCAGGTGCTCTCGACGGATTATCAGCCGATCCCTGGGCTGACGGCGGCCGGCGAGATGGTTGGCGGGCTGTTCTACCACAACTATCCGGGTGGGACGGGGCTTATGAACGGCGCGGTGTTTGGCCGGCGCGCGGGCATTGCGGCTGCCGAGCATGCGATCGGGAACAGTTGATTTCGCTCACGGCAGTTCCGGCCCTGCGGGCCGGGTCTCCGCGGCGGCGGCGCAAGCCGCCGGGTCGCATACGCTTCCCGGCGGCTTCATCGCCTTAAGTTGTCGCCGCTGGGGTTGTTAGCGGCAATGGATGCCTGATTTCGGCGGGCTGGCTGACCGGCCGGTGTCCGTTGGGGGCAAAGGGATGCCAGCCTATGTCATCGATTGGTTGGTTGGCCGCGTGTCTTGCTTGGGTACGCATGACGCGAACAAACAAAACGATGGCAATGGCAAAGCTGCCAAGGGCGCTGATCGCGTACAAGGCGATGGTGACGATATCGGGCAAACCCAGGAAGCGTGCGATGGCCCATTCGCCGAGGGTAAGAACGACTTGGAGTTCGCCGGCAACAAGCACTGTGACGGATATGGCAGTGATAATGTGCCATAGGGTTTGACGTGCCGGGGGGCTGGCGTTGGCTGACGATGCGATCGACATTGATGCCTCGATGTGTTGGCCGGTTGGCCAGGCTGGCTATGTGTGCCGGCCGGTTCGCCGGGCGATGCGATCCCGAACCGGCTGGATGTCGGAATGACCGGCTGGGTTCGGCAAGGGTTCGAGGCCTATCGAATTCGCACGGCAGACATGTAAAGTCCGCGCTTGTGTGGAGCGATTATCGCTTCGATGGCGCCGGTATGGTGTGGAATGGTGAACTGGGACAAACGGTATTCCGAGGCCCGCGCTCCGCTGTTCGGGGACGATCCGAACAACTACGTCGTGCAGACGATGGCGAGGCCTGACTTCCAGGTGACGTCGGCGTTGAGCCTCGCGGACGGGGATGGGCGCAACGCGCGGTTTCTGGCCAGGCGCGGCATCCAGGCGACGGCGGTCGAATTGTCAGGGGTGGCGATCGGATTTGCGCGGGCTAAGGACCAGAGTGCGGGCGTTCGGGTCGAACGCGTGCAGGGCGATCTGGCGGATTGGTCACCGCGTGAGGGCCGGGTCTGGGAAGCGGTCTTTCTGATTTACCTGCATTGCGACCGGGCGGTGCGCAAGCGCGCGGTGGAGCTTGCGGGGCGGCATCTGCTGCCCGGCGGCTGGTTCATTGCGGAAGGCTTCGCGGCGAAAACGGTGGAAGGGCCCCGAATGGGGCCGTCTGATCCGGCGTTGCTTTATGATGCGGACGAATTTGATCAGTGGCTGCCCGACTTCTCGCTGGTTGAGCGCCTAGAAGGGTTTGTGCAACTCGATGAAGGCACCAAGCATCGGGGACTCGCGCAGGTGGTGCGGTGGACAGGGCGGAAGCAATGAGGCGCGTGCAAAGGCCTCTGCCCTAGTGGACCCCTAATGGACAAAGCAATCTCATGAAAATCACCAAGATCGACTCCATTCACGCCGGGCAGTTTCTGTTTGTGCGCATTCACACCGATGCCGGCATTCATGGTGTGGGCGAGGGGGGCGTGTGGGGCCACGTTGAGGCGGCGAAGGTGGCGGTCGACAAGTTCGCGACGTATCTCGTTGGCAAGGACCCTTTTCCGATCGAGCACCACTGGAACGTGATGCATCGTTTCGCCTACTTCCAGGGGCATGCGATCAACGCCGCGATTTCGGCGATCGACATTGCGCTCTGGGATATCAAGGGCAAGGCGCTGGGCGTGCCGGTCTACGAACTGCTGGGCGGGGCGGTGCGGACGTCGGCCAGGGTCTACGGACACGTCTACGAGAAGACGATCGAGGGTGTGCTCGAGTTGCTCAAGCGGCAGAAGGAGCGCGGGTTTACTGCCGTCGGCCACATCAATCCGTTCCTCGACGAGGGCGAGGATGCGGTCTATTTCGAGCCGCACATCGAGAAGATCCGCAAGGCGACCGACAATGTGCGGCGCATGCGCGAGGTCGCCGGCGATGACATGGATCTTTGCATCGAGATCCACCGGCGGCTGACGCCGGCGGAGGCGATCGTGCTGGCGCAGGGCATCGAGCCCTATCATCCAATGTTTATCGAAGACCCGATGCGCTACGAGGACGCCGATGCGATGGCGCGGATCGCTGACCGAATCCGGGTGCCGATCGCGACGGGGGAGCGGTTCTCGACTATCTATGAGTTCCAGGCGTTGCTGACGCGGCAGGCGGTTGAATATGCCCGTGTTGATGTGTGTTTGTGCGGCGGGATCACGGGGTCGAAGAAAGTGGCTGCCATGGCGGAGGCGCACAATGTGATGGTGGTGCCGCACAATCCGTTGTCGCCGGTCGGCCTGATGGCGTGCCTGCAGATCGCCGCCTCGATACCGAACTTTGCCATTCAGGAATATTCGACTGGCTTCGAAGCCAATACCTTTACGACCACGGCGAAGCATCTCGGTCACGACATCGTGGATGAAGCTCCGGAAGCGGTCGATGGGTTTGTTGCGATCCCCAACCGGGCGGGGCTCGGGATCGATCTGGTCGCTGATCGGCAGCGGTGCGGCCGCCGCTGTCGAAGCCGGTGATCATGCGGCTCCACAGGGATGGGTCGCCGGTGGATCAGTAAGGCGGGATGAATTGGCGGCCGGTCAGGGGGTGGCGAGGGCATGGAACACGCGAGCCACTTCATTACGCTTGGCTGTCTTCTTCTGATCGGGCTGGTGGCGGATCAGATCGGGCGAAAGACGCGGCTTCCACGCGTGACGTTGTTGATCCTGTTCGGCTTCGCTGCAGGGCAATCGGGTTTCGATTTGCTGCCCTCGCGTTCCAGGAATGGTTCGGGTTCCTGTCGACGGTGGCGCTCACGATGGTGGCGTTCCTGCTTGGGGGAAGCTGTCGATCGGGGCGCTCAGGAAAATGGCAGGGCGATTGCGCTGATCTCGCTGAGCGTTGTGGTTATAACCATTGTCCTGGTTGTCGGCGTGGGGCTGATGCTGATCGGGACGTCCGTGATCCTGGCGTTGCTGCTTGCCGGGATTGCGACGGCGACCGATCCGGCCGCGACACAGGATGCAGTGCGTGCAGGAGCGGGCGGAGGGGCCATTTACGCGGACACTGCTGGGCATCGTGGCGATCGACGATGCGTGGGGGTTGATCGCCTTCAGCATGTGCCTTGCCGTTGCCAAGGCCATTGCCGGGGACGGCAATTTCGCGATTTTCGGTGTCACCCTTTGGGAGATTGGCGGGGCGGTGCTGGTTGGTGGCGTGATCGGCGTGCCGGCGGCGTTCCTGACGGGGCGGCTGAAGGATGGGGAAGCCGGATGCAGGCCGAGGCGCTCGGCATCGTCTTCCTGTGCACCGGTGTCGCGATGTGGCTGGAGGTGTCAGTTCCTGCTCGCCGGAATGGTGGCGGGGGCGGTGATCGTCAATCTGGCGACGCATCATGAGCGAGCGTTTCACGAGATCGAGAACATCGAGTGGGCCGTTCATGATCCTGTTCTTCGTGCTGGCCGGGGCCTCGTTTAAAATCGCGAGCCTGGACCTGATCGGGATGATCGGAATCGGCTATATCGCGCTGCGCGTTTGGCCCGGTTTGCCGGTGGCTGGATCGGGTGTTGGCTGGCTGGCAGCAGCCGTGTTCATCGCGCCTGGATGGGAGCGGCGCTGGTGCCGCAGGCCGGCGTGGCGCTCGGCATGGCGCTAATTGCCGGCGGCGTCCTGCCCCAGATGAAGGATATTCTGCTGACAACGGTGATCGGCACCACCATCGTTTTCGAGCTTGTGGGGCCGATCTCGCGCGCAAATGGCGCTCGCCGCCGTTGGAGAACGCGAGCGAACAAACTCCAGCACATCATGAAGCGGCTGCGACGAAATCAGCGGTGATCAGGTCAAAGGCGGGGCATGGCGCTTTTGATGATCCGTTTGACGGGGGAGGGGACGACGCTCTTGATCTTGTCGGTGAGGGAGACGGGGGGAACGTAGACCTCGCGCACCGTCAGGTTTTGATAGTTGGCAAGATCGACGAGGCGGAAGCCAGCCGCGGGTGTGTTGATGATCAGGAACTGGGAATAGGGCAGGGTGACAACCGGCAGGTCGTGCGCTTCGGCAAAGTAGAGGGCGTAGGGGAAGACCATTGTCGGGTCATAGTCGGTGCCATGCTGCCAGATTGTCTTGGAGAAATCATCACCGCAGATGACGCCGCCGGGGCGCACCTTCGGGAGCATTTCCTTCAGGTCTATGGTGATGCCACGCAAGGTGTGATCGCCGTCGATATAGACGGCGTCGAGGGAAGCGTCGGGGATGTTTCTGGCCTGATCCTTGGTCTTGCCGCGCAGCACTTTTCTGACGGCGGCGTGGTCGGCGGTGGCGGCCATGGCGGTTTCGTAGATCGTCGAGAATTCGGCGGAGGAACGGTTCGCGGGCTTGTTCCAGTCGTCGAGGTTCTCCCAGGGGTCGATCATGTAGTAGGCCTGGATAGTGGGGCAATCGGACAGCAGCCGCTGTGCAAACGCGCCCTTGTAGACGCCGACTTCGCAAAAGGTCTCGATGCCGAGTTCGGCGAAGAAATCGGCTCCATAATTCATCGCGGTCGATACTTGCCGCAGCGCAACTCTTGATGATCGTTTCGTGGTTTTTCACCGCTCAGCCTTTCGCTCCGATTGAGCCTGAGTGCGGGACTATAGCGGTGAGCCGTTTCAACATGGTGAATTGCGGGTGAACGCGAGCCGGCCGGGTATGCGGGTGGCCACCAAGGCGCTCTGTTGCCGGGGCGCGTTGCGGTGTGTCGGTGCAACTATTGGGGTTGATCCGGGTTTGTTCCGGCGAGCGTGGCAAGGTCTCGATCTGGTGCAAGCGTGGGTTCAAGCTCAAGAATCGCCGTTGCATCAAGATTGCCAAGCCGGCCAGCCGTTCCATTCGCTGCATGCGGGGCTTCAAGCAGGTGCGCGCCATTGCCTCAACGTCCGCCGCCAAGTCTCTCGGACCAATGCTGGAAAGTTGCGGAAGGGGGAGCGCCGGCAGGTGGATGCAATGCGTCTCGGTCGGCAGGGCGATGGGCAAAAAAACCAGACCGGCGCTGATTAGGAAGTAGCGTGTGACAATTGGATCTGGGCGGAGCCGATGGCTTCGCTCAGGTTGCGTTATTTCGAGGGGAGCGGTGGTCGGCGTCCAGCTCGGCGAGATCGCGGCCACGGTCACGCATTTGATCATTTAGCGAAGAGCGCAACGCTCAACGCTTTTGCGCGGCCTTGATTTGCGCGGCCTTGAGTAGTTCGCCAGCGGCTGCTGCAAACACGCGGCCGCCGGCCACGATGTCTTCGTCGCTCGTGTTTTCCGACCAGTGGTGAGAGATGCCGCCGATGCTCGGGACGAACAGCATACCCGTCGGCATATGACGTGCGAGGTTTTGGGCGTCATGGCCGGCGCCACTTGGCATACGGGTGTGCTTGCCGGGCACTATTTCTGCTGCGGCCGTCTCGATTGCTGCCTGAACAGCGGCGTCCATCCTGGCCGGTGTCGCGCGGCTGATCACTTCGAGGCGTGCGGTGCAGGGGCCGGCTGCATTGCTTTCCTTGATGAGGCTTTCGAGGTGGGCTTCCATGCGTTGCAGCGTTTCGACTTCGGCGTCGCGGAACTGGAACAGCATTTCGGCGTGGCCTGGAATGATGCTCGGGGCGCCGGGCTCGAGGGTGATGCGTCCGGTCGTCCAGACGCTGCGCTCGCCGGCAACATCGGGAAATGTTTCCTTGATGCGGTGACATAGCTCCGTCAGTGCAACGCCGGCGTCGCGGCGGATGGCCATGCGGGTGGTGCCGGCGTGGTTCTGGGTGCCGTCAAAGACGATGCGATACTGCCAGATCGCGACGATGCTGGTGACGATGCCGACCGTCAGGTCGTTGGCTTCCAGCCAGTCGCCTTGTTCGATGTGGGCTTCGAGGAAGCCGCAGTAGCGCGATTTTTCTATCAGAGTGCGGGGGCGGCCGGCGAGGCCGGCGGCGGCGAGTGCTTCTCGAAGCGGCGTGCCGCGGGTGCGGTCGCTGGCGTTGTCGATCGTCTCGTCGCTGAGCTCGCCGAGGAAGGAATAACTGCCGAAGAAGTTTCCGAAGTGGCCCTCTTCATCCGAGAAGGCAACGACGTCGACGCCCTGGTTCGGAAAGGCGCCGGATTCGTGGACGGCGCGGGCGGCTTCGAGCGCATAGATCACGCCGAGCGCACCATCGAGCCAGCCGGATTCGTTCTGGCTTTCGATGTGGGAGCCCGCGAGCACAATGGGGCCGCTGCCTGGAGCGCGGCCGATCACGTTGGCAATGCCGTCGATCTCGGCTGCGTGACCGAAGGCTTCGAGTTTGTCGCAAAGCCAGCGCCGCGAGATCATGTCGTCTTCCGACAGGGTCGGACGGTGAACGCCGGTCTTGAACGCCCCGATCTTGCGCAGGTCGTAGAGGTCAGCCAGCAGACGCTCGGCGTTGATCGTGATCATGGGTGATGGAACTCCGTTGCTTCGCGCCGGCGCGTTTTGTCTGGACTGGTGCGCGTGCTGTCTGGGTGTGGCGTCATGGCGGTGGACGGCCGAAACGAAGCTCGGCAGCGCGCCGACGCCAGTTTAATAGTCTTACGCCTCGCGGTCGGCCGATGCATGATCAAAGTCTAATCAATCAGTGTGCTGCGCTGCACAATTAGCTTGCACAGTTCTTCATCAGATACTCTGAATATCCTCGTAGTGCATTGATATATATAATTTTTATTTTCTGGCATGGCCCTTGCGCTGGTTAACGACTGCTTACCGAAATGCATCGCGTTCAACTGCAAGAGAGGTCTCCGTTCTATGAAACGAGGAAGTTTACGTCGCGCTCTTGGCGCCGCTGCGCTCAGTCTGGCGCTGGCGGCAACCAATTCGCCCGCCGCCGTTGCCCAAGGCACACTGCGCATCGGCATGACCGCCAACGATATCCCGCTGACATGGGGCCAGCCGGACAACGGCTTCGAAGGGTTCCGCTTCGTCGGGCTTCAGCTTTATGACGGTTTGCTCAACTGGGACCTGTCATCGAAGGACAAGCCGTCCAATCTGGTTCCGGGCCTTGCTGAAAGTTGGTCGGTCAATGAAGACGACAAGCGCAAGTGGACGTTCAAGTTGCGCCAGGGCGTCAAGTTTCACGACGGTTCTGAATTCGATGCCGACGCGGTGCTGTTCAATTTCGCGAAGCTGTTCGATGAAAAGTCGCCGCAGTACAGCGCGCGGCAGGCTTCACTCGTCAACTTCCGGATGCCGGGCTTCGAAGTCTGTCAAGAAGATCGACAAGTACACGGTCGAGTTCACGACCAAGGAGCCTGATAGCTTCTTCCCGTTCCAGATTTGCTACTTCCTGATGGCTTCGCCGGCGCAATGGGAAAAGACCAAAGACTGGAACAAGTTCAGCCAGGAACCATCCGGCACGGGGCCGTTCAAGCTTGAGAAAATCACGGCGCGTGAGCGGGCAGAGCTGGTGCCGTTCAAGGAGCACTGGGATAAGTCGCGTGTGCCGAAGCTCGACAAGGTGATCCTGATGCCGTTGCCGGACCCGAGCGCGCGGACGGCTGCTCTGCTTTCCGGCCAGGTTGACTGGATCGAAGCGCCGGCGCCTGACGCGATCCCGCGGATCAAGTCGCAGGGCATGACGATCGTCTCGAACGTCTATCCGCACGTTTGGCCGTGGCATTTCTCGCGCGTCGAAGGCTCGCCGTGGAACGATGAACGGGTCCGCAAGGCCGCCAACCTTGCGGTTGACCGGGACGGCATCGTGCAGCTGCTCGGCGGTTACGGCGTCCCTGCGACCGGGCATGTGGTCAAGGGTTCGGCCTGGTATGGCTCGCCGACATTCGAGATCAAGCGTGACGTGGAAGCTGCCAAGAAGTTGATGGCGGAAGCAGGCTTTGGTCCGGACAAGCCGGTCAAGGTCAAGATGTCGATCTCGGCGTCGGGCTCTGGCCAGATGCTGCCGCTGCAGATGAATGAGTACATCCAGCAAAACCTGAAAGAGATCGGCATCGACGTCGAGTTTAACGTGGTCGAATGGCAGGCGTTGCTCGACATCTGGCGGGCGGGTGCGAAATCTCCGCAGGCCGCCGGTTCGCATGGTGTCAACGTGTCGTACACGACGCAGGATCCCTACAGCACGTTTACCCGCTTCCTGCGTAGTGATCTCTCCGCGCCCAACGGCGTGAACTTCGGCTACTACTCCGATCCGGAGATGGACAAGCTCCTGAAGGAAAGCCAGCTCACGTTCGATCCTGCCAAACGCGATGAGATTCTGGCCAAGGTGCACACCAAGGAAGTCGACGAGGCGCTGTTCCTGTGGGTCGTTCATGACGTTGCGCCGCGCGCGATGAGCCCGAAGGTCAAAGGCTTCGTGCCGGCACGGAACTGGTTCCAGAGCCTCTCGCCCGTCTACATGGAATAGACCGGGGCACACGACAGATCCACATGGCGCCAAGTGCGCCATGTGGCATTCCCGAGGCCGGCCGGCACTTTCGCGTCATCGAAAATGCTTAGCGATCTGCGGCGTCCTCTAATCCAGGCGATCAAGAAGGCAGCGAAATGCTCGAATACGTCATACGACGTCTTGCCTATGTCATTCCCATTTCTCTCGGCGTCACGATCCTGGTCTTCGCCCTCGTTCACATCGCGCCCGGCGATCCGCTCAATGCCGTGGTCGGCGCCGATGCGCCCGCTGAGGTGGTCGAAAAGCTCAAGAAGGACTATGGCTTCGATCAGCCGTTGCCGATCCAATACATAAAGTGGCTGGGCCGGGCGCTGAGCGGTGATCTCGGGCTTTCGGTGGTGAACAATCAGCCGGTGACGTCGCAGCTCGCGATTGCGGTTCCCAACACGCTGATGCTGGCGATTGTTGCCACGCTGCTCGGCTTCATTCTGGGCGCTCTGCTCGGCGGCCTGGCCGGCTACAATCAGGGCACCTGGATCGACAAGTTCGCGACGGGATTTGGTGTTGCCGGTGTTTCGATCCCGCACTACTGGCTCGGTATTGTGCTCGTGATCATTTTCGCTGTTGAGCTAAACGTGTTGCCAGCGACGGGCATCGGTCCCGGCGGGTCGGACGGATGGAAATTCGACTGGGCGCATCTGCAGCACATCGTTCTGCCGGCGATTACGCTGTCGGTTATTCCATGCGGAATTATCACGCGAACGGTCCGCGCGACGGTCGCCGAGATTTTGAACCAGGAGTTCATCCAGGCGTTGCGCGCGAAGGGGCTGCATCACGGGCGCATCATGCTGCACATCATCAAGAACGCGGCGCCGACGGTGCTCGCGGTGATGGGGCTGCAGCTTGGTTATCTGCTGGGCGGCTCGATCCTCGTCGAGACGGTGTTCAACTGGCCAGGCACCGGCTACCTGCTCAATGATGCGATCTTCCGCCGGGACATCCCCACGCTGCAGGGCACGATCCTGGTGCTGGCGATGTTCTTCGTCTTCCTCAACCTGATCGTCGACATCCTGCAAACGTTGGTCGATCCAAGAATGCGGCGGGGCTGAGGGACATGAATATGAACACGCCGATACCGGAAGCGAATATCGACGTCGCCCAGGTTGCGGTGCAGTCGCGCGGCTATTGGGCGACGGTGCTGGAGCGGCTCAAGCGCGATCGCGTGACGCTGTTCTTTGGTGGAGTGGTTCTGGCGGTTATTCTGATCGCCGTATTTGCAGATTTCCTGGCGCCACAGGACCCCTACAAGGCAAACATGATCAAGCGCCTCAAGCCGGTTGGGACGGAAGGGCATCTGCTTGGCACCGACGAGACGGGCCGCGATATGCTCAGCCGCCTCATCCATGGCTCCCGCCTGTCGCTCTTCATGGGGATCATGCCGGTGTTGAATGCGCTGTTGATCGGCGGGGCGCTCGGGATCATTGCCGGGTTCGTCGGCGGGCGCACCAACATGATCATCATGCGTTCGATGGACGTGTTCTACGCGTTTCCCTCCGTGCTGCTGGCAATCGCGATCTCAGGCGCGCTCGGGGCGGGGATCGTCAACGCGATCATATCGCTGACGCTGGTCTTTATTCCGCCCCTTGCGCGCGTCTCGGAGAGCGTCACCACACAGGTGCGAAATCTCGACTATGTCGAAGCAGCACGTGCATCGGGGGCGGATTCGCTCACGATCATTCGCGTCCACGTGCTCTCCAACGTGCTCGGTGCGATCTTTATCTATTCGACGAGCCTCATCAGCGTGTCGATCATCCTGGCCTCGGGGCTCTCGTTCCTTGGGCTTGGCACGAAGCCGCCGGAACCCGAGTGGGGTTTGATGCTCAACACGCTTCGGCAGGCGATATATGTAAACCCATTGCTCGCGGCGCTGCCCGGCGTGATGATCTTCATCACATCGCTCAGCTTCAATCTCGTCAGCGACGGCCTCCGGTCGGCCATGGACATCAAGGTTTGAGGAGGCGGGACGATGGTTCGTGATGCGGTGAATGTCATGACGACGCCCACAGGGAGTGACAGCGGAGCGAAACCTGGGGCGCGGGACGATCGCCGCGCGCTCGTCTCGGTCAATGATCTCAAGAAGTTCTTTCCAATCCGGGGCGGCTTGTTGAACCGGACGGTTGCGAATGTACAGGCTGTCGACGGAGTGAGCTTTGAGGTCAAACGAGGCGAGACGCTCGGGATTGTCGGTGAATCGGGCTGTGGCAAGTCAACGACGGCGCGGCTGCTGATGCGCTTGATTACGCCGGATGAGGGAGACGTCATCATCGACGGCAAGCGCGTCGGGCCCGACGGCATGTCGCTGCGGGATATGCGTCGGCAAATGCAGATGGTGTTTCAGGATTCGTTTGCATCCCTCAATCCGCGGCTGACGATCGAGGACACGATCGCGTTCGGTCCGATGGTGCACGGCGTTTCCCAGGACGAGGCGCGGGGCCGGGCGCGTGATCTGCTGGGCAAGGTCGGCCTTGATCCCAATCTCTTCATCCGGCGCTATCCGCATGAGCTTTCCGGCGGCCAGCGCCAGCGGATCAACATCGCACGTGCGCTGGCGCTGGAGCCGCGGATCGTCATTCTCGACGAGGCGGTGTCCGCGCTCGACAAGTCGGTCGAGGCGCAAGTGCTGAATCTGCTGATGGATCTCAAGCGGGATTTTGAGCTGACCTACATCTTCATCAGTCACGATCTGCACGTGGTGCATTATGTGTCGGACCGGGTGCTGGTGATGTATCTCGGGAAGGTCGTCGAGATCGGTCCGGTCGATCAAATCTATTCGAGCCCGCGGCACCCCTACACGAAGGCGCTGCTGTCGGCGATGCCGTCGATGGACCCGGACAACCGGGCGGACAAGCCGCCGCTTTCCGGGGATCCGCCGAACCCGATCAACCCTCCTTCCGGGTGCCGTTTTCATACACGCTGCCCGTTCGCGGAGGATGTTTGTACGAAGAAATCACCGTCGCTCGCGCTGGTAGATGCGGCGAGCGGACAGCTTGCGGCCTGCCATATGACGCAGGCGGGATCAGGGCATAGCGCGGCGCCGGCGCGGGACAACGTTGTGGGGGCGAGCGCATGAGTGGCACGACCGAAGAACAAGCGAGCGGCAGCAAGACGCTGGTAGACGTCAAGGACCTGCGGGTTGCGTTTGCCTCGGATGATGGTGCGGTGAACGCGGTCAACGGCGTCGACTTTACGCTCGATCGCGGTGAAGTGCTGTGCATCCTTGGTGAGTCCGGGTCGGGCAAGTCCGTCACGATGCGCGCGCTCATGAAGTTGCTGCCCGCCAAGAAGACGACGATCACTGGCGACATCAAGGTCGACGGTCACGACATCGTTGCACTCAGCGATGACGCGATGTCGGATTTGCGCGGCCCGACGGTTTCGATGATTTTTCAGGAGCCGATGACGGCGTTCGATCCCGTGTTCACGGTGGGCGAGCAGATCGTCGAGGCGATCCGGCGACATGAGGACGTGTCGGTCGAGACGGCTCGCAAGCGGGCGCTTGAGTTGTTCGAACTCGTGCAGATCCCGTCAGCCAACCGGCGGCTCGACAACTACCCGTTCGAGATGTCCGGCGGGATGCGCCAGCGTGCGATGATCGCGCTTGCGCTGTCGTGCCGGCCGAGCCTGCTGCTGGCGGATGAGCCGACGACGGCGCTGGATGCGACGGTGCAGATCCAGATCCTGCTGCTGCTGAGGCAACTCCAGCGGGAACTTGATATGGCGGTCGTGTTCGTGACGCACGATATTGGCGTCGCCATCGAAATCGCCGACAGGATCGCGGTGATGTATGCGGGCCGGTTTGTGGAGACGGGCGCGGTGCGCGACGTCTTCAGCCATCCAGCGCATCCCTATACGCGGGGGCTGATGGCCTCGACGGTGAAGGGATCGATGCGCGGCCGTCGGCTCAAGGCGATTGACGGGTCGCCGCCGGATCTTTCGCGGATGCCGGAGGGCTGTGCCTTTGCGCCGCGATGCGGGCTGGCGGAGGCGACTTGTTTCAGTGACTATCCGGTAACCGAGACGGTTGGCGTCACGCCATTTTGCGGCTTGCATTAATGCAAGCCGTCTCGTCAAACTCGCGCCGGATGAGACGCTGGAGAGCCAAGAGGCAGATGCATGAGCAAGTTGAAGAAGGTTGCCGTTATCGGGACTGGGGGAACGATTTCGTCTGTTGGGCGTGATGAGTTCGACCTGCAGAACTATGTCGCACTTGGCAAGATGCTCGATGCGGAAGGGATGATTGCCAAGTTTCCGGAGGGTCAACGCTTCGCCGAAATGATCCCGGTTGCGTTCCCGCCGATCCCGTCGACGAAGATGACGTTTTCTGCATGGGCGCAACTGGTCGAGATCATCGATGGGCTGGTGCGTGATCACAGCGATCTCGCGGGCATCGTGATCCTGCATGGTACGGCGAGCATGGAGGAGACGGCGTACGCGCTTGATCTCACCGTCAAGGTCGACATTCCAGTGGTGTTGACCGGTGCGCAGCGGCCCTCGACGGGGCTTTCGACGGATGCGGCGATGAACCTTGCCAATGCGGTGAGGGTGGCATCCAGCGAAGAAGCGCGCGGGCTCGGTGTGTTGGTGGTGCTCAACGATGAGATCCATGCGGCGCGGGAAGTGACGAAGACCTCGACGTGGCGGCTGCAGACGTTCCGCACGCCAGATTTCGGGGCGCTGGGGCATGCGGATGCGGACCGGATCGTGATCTATCGCCATCCGGCCCGCCGGCACGCGCCAAACGGTCCGTTTTCGCTTGAGGATCTCAAATCGCCGGCGCGCGTCGACATCTCGTATTGCTATGCCGGCGTCGATGGGACGGCGGTGCGCGCGTTTATTGCTGCCGGCGCCGCCGGGATTGTGAGTGCCGGATTCGCGCCAGGGATGGTGGCGCCAGAAGAATTCGAGGCGCTCGAGGAGGCGGTTGCGGCGGGGCTGGTTGTTGTCCAGTCGTCGCGTGCCGGCAGCGGCCGGGTGCCGACGATGGATCGGCATGCAGCGGCGGGAATGATCGGCGCGGATAATCTCAATCCGCAGAAGGCACGCATTTTCGTGGCGCTGGCGCTGAACCACACGCGCGATCCGGCCGCGATCCGCGAGCTGATCGAGAGCTGCTGACTTTTCCACCCCATTCAACAACGGTTTTGTGCCCATGCCCGAAAGTTCTGTCGATCGTACCGAAGCCGCCCTGGTGCAATGCGAGGAGCGGGGTGAGGCGCTGCATGCGTTTGCCGAGATCATGCCGGATAGCGCGCGCGAATGCCGCGCGCTATCTGGATGAACTCAAGAGCAGCGGCGTGTCGCTTGGCCCGCTGCACGGAGTGCCGCTAGTCGTGAAGGATATCATCGATGTTGCGGGGCTGGCTACGAAGGCTGGATCGTTAACGCGCGCGGATGTTGGACCGGCCGAGCGTGATGCTTTTGTGGTGGCGCGTCTCAGGGCTGCGGGCGGGGTGATCGTCGCGAAATCGAACACCGTTGAATATGCCTTCGGCGGGTGGGGGACCAATCCGAATATCGGCGCGCCGCGCAACCCATGGAAGCCTGATGTGCCGCACACCTGTGGCGGGTCTTCAAGCGGCACCGGGGCGGCGGTGGGTGGCGGCCTGGTGCCGGGGGGGCTTGGCTCGGACACGGGTGGGTCTGTTCGCATTCCGGCTGCGCTGTGCGGTTGTGTCGGCCTCAAGACGTCGATCGGTCTCGTTAGCCGGGCCGGCGTGGTGCCGCTCTCCGATACCCTCGACACGGTGGGCCCGCTGACCAATACGGTTCGGCTTGCGGCCGAGATGCTCGATGTGATGCAGGGTGAGGACCGTGACGACCCGACGACGGTCGGCATTGCGCGGCAGGACCCGGTTGTGGGGCTTGAGAGAGGCATCAGGGGCATGAGGCTTGCGGCCGTGCCGTTGGACGACTTGCCGGGCCTGACGGCGGATGTCGCGGCGGATTATGCGGCAGCGAAGGCAACGCTTGCGGGGCTTGGGGCGGTCGTTGAAGAGATGAGCCTGCCGCTTTCGATGCAGGAATATCAGAACCGGTCCTCGCTGATTTCGGCGAGCGATGCGTATGCGTTTCACTCTGCACTTGCCGATGATCCGGACGCGCCGCTCAACCCGGCGACGCGCAAGCGGATGCTGGTGGGCAAGTCGCTTGCCGCCAAGGACCGGGTGCTCATTCAGCGCGAACGGATGACGGCGACCGATGACTTTCTGACCTGGCTCGACCGTTTCGATGCCGTCATTCTGCCGTCGGTGCCGCTGACCGCGATCCCGATCAGTGAGGTCGATGAGGACAATTACATCGTTTCGCTCTACACCCGGTTTGCGAACTATCTGGCGCTGGCCGGCCTTTCGGTTCCGATGGGGCTGTCACCGGCCGGGCTGCCGACGTCGCTGCAGATCGTGGTCCGGCGGTTCGATGATCCGCTCGCCTTGCGGATCGGGCATGCCTATGAGATGGCGCGGGGGACGCTGAAATGAGTGGACCTGAAACGGTTGCCATCAAGGCGGGTGACTTCGCATTCGGGGCGCGGCTGGAATGGGATTTGGCGCCGGTGACGTGTGCGGCGTTCGCGCGGCATCTGCCGTTCACCAGCAAGATCATTCATGTGCGGTGGAGCGGTGAAGGGGTGTGGGCGCCGCTGGGTGATCTCGATTTCGGTGTCGGCTTCGAGAATAACACATGCTACCCGACGCCGGGACAGATGATCCTCTATCCGGGCGGCGTGAGTGAGACGGAACTGCTGCTGGCCTATGGCTATGTCAACTTCGCCTCGAAGGCCGGGCAGCTTTCGGGCAACCATTTCCTGACGTTGACCAGCGGCCAGGAACGGCTCTACGAACTCGGCCGCCACGTGTTGTGGCACGGCGCGGTGGATCTGGAGATCAGCGCTGGTTGAGCGTTTCGGCTGGGTTTGACGCGGGGCTTGATGGTTCGCTGCGCGACCGGGCCACGGGCCCGGACCCGTTCGGGGGACGGGTCCCCCGAACCCCCTCCTGTTTGATTTTTGGTTGATACAACTTTTGGGGCGGGCTGTCGGAGAGGGCAGGGACGGGCCGGCCGCGTGCCTGAACGAAATGGGGATGTCGCGGCCGGCGGGCGCGCTTGGTGACGCCTTCGCCGTCCCTCGTGTCCGCCAGTATGTGCGGGGCAACTGCGATCATCCGGCTCGCAGCCGTGCCGCGAACAGAGGTTCGCGGCGGCCCCGCCGTATCGCTCCAGCTGATGGGTACCGCTCTCGCCAGCCGACACGGCCACCCCCCGGCATGCCCAGCTCGCATGCGTGCCCAATGGGGGTGACTGAGAGGGAGTATGCGGGTGGTGCGGGGAGGGGGGATAAGTTTTCGTGGGTGGTGGGTGGGAGGCGCTTCATCCCAATTGCGGACATTAATAGCTCACACGCCCAATGGTAATTTTTACCCATCGACGACTTCCGCTTTTCAAGGTGTTCCGATGATCGATTGCGCAACCGTTTATTGGACTCGATGAAACGTTCGCCCGTCCAAATTTCAGTTGACTGCAAGTCAATGACGGTGATTTGACGTTGGTTTGTCTAGGAACATCGTAGTGAACCAGATTACTCCTTTAAGGTAGGGATCTCTGGGAAAGTAACGACCTGTCCCTCAGCAACAAGTATGGCATTCCGACATTTCTCAGCGAACGCCTCGTCGTCGTTATCACTCAGATATCGAGCTGGAGCAAACATATCAGCGGTATGCACGAGAGCCGCATTCGTTCGCGCAGCGGCAGATAAACACTTGGTTGTAAACAGGCCGGGGCGCTTCTCTGGCGCGATTAGCCGGTGAGGATTGCCGAACATGACGCCCTTAGCATGCTGCTCAACTTCGTCTCGTTCGAAGTCCTCAGAGATCTTTCTCTCCAATTGACTGAACTTCGTTACATTGATCTCTTTGTTGTCACGTCCCTCTGCCTCACCAATGAGTCGCCCTTCTGGACAGTTGAATACAACGTCAAATTCGTTCTCACCGTCGTCAAAATTCTCTGCGTCGAAACCGAACAATTCAAGAGCCCGAATGATAGCTGCTTCTAAAGGCTTGCCTTGCTCGAATAGCAGAGCCCGCATGTAACTAGCTTCGTCGAGTGCTTCGCGGGCAGCACGCCGTTCTTGCTCCAATTCGGATATCTTGGTGGACAAGCCTTCAATCTCCTTGGACAAGCGGTCCTCTGCAGATAGCCGGTAGTTGTCCGTCAATGACCAATCCGGCGGCGGCGATCTGGTGCCTTCTGCCTTTATGGCATCATCGAGAGCAGCCACAGTTGCTAGGAATTCGTGACCCAACTGTATTGCTTTGTCGTTCCAAAGCTCAACGGTAGAGCCGTTTTCAGTCTTTTTGTCGGTGAGGTGATCCCGATTGAAATCTATCTTCGGGAGCAAGACGAGCGCTCCTTTGCCTTTCACCAAATAACAGCCAACAAGTCGTCCTCCTGCCTTCGTTCGCAGCAAAGGTGCCAAGGAACAGTCCTCGATACGAACCTCGTATTTTGCGTATTCAGAGAACTTCGACCAGAGTGGCGCAAAGACCCGTGCCTTCGCATCGAGGACCATTTCCCGCCCAGCTGCTTCTCGATACTTGAACTTTGTTGGAATAGAATCCATCGAAGATAGCGGAGTAACATGTCTCGTAGTGGCTCGGTTTCGCCCTGTTCCTGAATGTGTTACCTCGCCGGTCGCAACAAAGACTTCATCTGGAGCGGTCAGCATAACGATTACGAGTTTCTCCGCGGCCACCGCATCACTGATCTCTTGACGCCAATGTTGAATTGCTTCCTTCCAGGTATGAGAGGCTGTATTCGATAGGGCTGGCTTCCCCTGATATTCGTCATCACTTCCGGCCCAGATATTTGGTTCGAATAGAATCACATCAGCATCTAGAAGCGATTGCTTGCTGGTAAGCTCCACATCTTCCACGTCGTGACTTGGTAGGTCGTACCCAACCGAAATAAATCTTTTCGCCACAGCTCTCTCCTCCGGAGTCCGGATACATTGACAAGGATGCAGTTTCACGTTGAGAGAAGTATGACCGCTCGAATATTTCCGTGGAAAATCTTGTGGACGTCCGGTGTCGGATGCGTTTCGGACACTCGCCAAACGAGAACGGCACTAAAAATAGCGCTAACGCAGATGTCCGCAATCTCTGCAAATCCAACCTACTCCGCCGCCGCCGTCTTAGGGGCGATCTGGGCGAGTTTGCCGAAGCGGTCCTGGTAGGGGGACGTGTCGATCTCGTCGAGTTGGAGTTGGCCGGTGAGGACCTGGCGTTTCCAGTCCTGGTGGGCGGGCTCCATGGCGTGGAACTCGGGCATGACCTCGGTCGCGAAAAGTTCGAGGCTTTCGCAGATGTGTTCGTGGGTGTTGTTGCCGGCCTGATTGAGGAGAATGATCTGGTCGACGTTCGAGGTCGCGAACTTGCGGAGTTTCTTGGCGATCGTCTCAGGGGAGCCGACGAGGCCGCCGGACAGCGATTTGGCGGCGGTTTCGGGGTTCTCGGCTTTCCAGTCGAGGTATTCCTGCCAGATGTTGGTGGCGCCGGCGTCGGGGGCGTATTTCTGGGCGCCGTGGGCGTATTTTCTCAGCGCGAACTGGAAGAAGGTGAGGCCCTCTGCGCGGCGGCGGGCTTCTTCGTCCGTCTTGGCGCACATGAAGTAGCTCACGAGCGCGATGTTGGGGTTGATCTGGTAGTCGGCGAGGGGGTCGAGGTGCTTGGTGATGGCGTTGTAATAGGCGTGCACCCAGGCTTGCGCGGCGTCGGCGCTGACGAACTGGAAGCCCAGGGCGCCGATGCCGCGGCGGCCGGCCATCTCGATGGTGGGCAGTTGTGAGCAGGCGACCCAGAGCGGCGGGTGGGGCTTTTGCAGGGGTTTGGGGACGACGTTGCGCTTCGGGAACTTGAAGTAGGGGCCGTCGTACTCAGCGGGCGCGTCCTTGAACATCGGCATGACGCAGCGCACGGCGTCTTCCCAGCGTTCGCGCTTGTCCTCGAACTCGACGCCGAAGGGTTCGAGTTCGGTCCAGGTGTTGCCTTCGCCCATGCCGAATTCGGCGCGGCCGCCGGAGACGAGGTCGAGGGTCGAGACGCGCTCGGCGACGCGGGCGGGGTCGTTGGTGGTGAGCTGGATGATGCCGTGGGCGAGGCGGATGTTCCTGGTGCGCTGGCTGGCGGCGCCGAGGAAGACTTCGGGGGCTGCGGAGTGGGAATATTCCTCGAGGAAGTGGTGTTCGACCTGCCAGGCGAAGTCGAAGCCGAGGCGGTCGGCGAGTTCGAGCTGGTCGAGGGCGTTGTTGTGGAGGTCGAGCTCGGAGGTGGGGGTCCAGGGGCGGGGGAGCTGGAGTTCGTAGAAGATGCCGAATTTCATGGACGTGCCTCCCGGGTGGCGGATTTCCTCGGTTTGTTTCGTGGCAGGATTTCACGGGGGGCGGGGGTTGGCAATCGGACGGGTGATGAAAAAGGGGAGTGTGTTGCGGGTGACGCGCGGGCTGCGGCGTGGCATGACGCGTGGCGGGGTGGGCGTGGACTGCGAGGCGAGAAGAGATGATCAATGGTGAGACGCGGCTGATTGCGCATCTCGGCGTGCCGACGACGACGTTCAAGTCGCCGATGATCTACAACCCCTATTTCGAAGCGCGGGGCATCAATTCGGTCGTCGTGCCGATGGGATGTGAGTTGGAAGACTTTCCGGATTTTCTCAGGCTGCTGTTCAAGCTGCGCAATATTGCAGGCGCGTTGATCACGATGCCGCACAAGGGGCTGACAGCGGGGATTGTCGATGAGTTGTCGACGACGGCTGCGATCGCCGGGGCGTGCAATGCGGTGAAGGCGGGGGCGGACGGGCGGCTGATCGGCGACATGTTCGATGGCGAAGGGTTCGTGCGCGGTGCGGTGGGGAAGGGCTGTGCTATCGCGGGGCGGCGGGCGCTGGTGGTTGGCAGTGGCGGCGTCGGGTCGGCCATTTCGGGCTCGCTTGCGAAGGCCGGTGTCGCGGCGCTTGGCGTGTTCGATGTTGATCGCGGCCGGATGGAGGCACTGGCCGGGCGGCTTGAGAAACACTATCCCGGGTTGGGGCTTGTGGTCGGCGGGAATGATCCGGCGGGCTTTGATATCGTCGTCAACGCGACGCCGCTTGGCATGAACGAGGGCGATCCGATGTCGTTTGATGTGTCGCGGCTGGCGCCGGAGACATTCGTTGGTGAGGTTGTTCTCAAGGCGGAAGTCACGCCGCTGGTGGCGGCGGCGCAGGCGCGGGGCTGCCGGACGCAGGCCGGGCTCGATATGCTCTATGAGATGATCCCGGCGTATCTTGAGTTCTTCGGGTACGAGACGGCCACGGCGGATGAATTGAGGGCGCTCGCACGCCTTGGATCATGAGTGGCGGTTGACTGGTGCGGGGCAGCTTTTGGAAGGCTTCAAGTGATGGAACTCAACGCTGATTTTTCGAAGCGCGTCGCGGTGCATGCCGCTGAAATTCCGTGGAAGGCGTCACCGATGCCGGGTGTGGACCGGCGGATGCTGGACCGGATTGGGGATGAGGTGGCGCGGGCGACGTCGATCGTCAGGTATGCGCCGGGAAGCCAGTTCTCGGCGCATGTGCACACGGGCGGTGAAGAGTTCCTGGTGCTCGATGGCGTGTTTCAGGATGAGCATGGCGACTTTCCAGCGGGGAGCTATATCCGCAACCCGCCAGAGTCGCAGCACACACCGGGGTCAGAGCCCGGGTGTACGATTTTCGTGAAGCTCTGGCAGTTCGATCTCGCTGACCGGCAGCAGGTGAGGATCGAAACCGGCGGCGGCGTCTTCGTCGACGATGTCGCGCGCGCGGGGGTCGAGGCGATGGCGCTGTTCAATGATGGATACGAGGATGTGCGCCTCGAGCGGTGGGCGCCGGGGGTGACGGTCGACCTCGATGCGGCAGGCGGACTGGAGGTTCTGGTGTTGTCCGGTGGATTTCGTGAAGGCGGCGAGGATTTTGTGGAGCAGTCGTGGCTCAGACTGCCGAAAGGGGGCCACTCGCAGGCTGTCTCGGGGGAGACTGGCGCGCGGGTGTGGATCAAGTCAGGGCATTTGGCGCGGGAGCCGAGGCCGCCACAGGTCTAGGCCAAACCCGGCCGGGCCGGCGGTCAACGGGTGGTGGCGATGCCGCCGCGCATGCGTCGCTGGAGATCCGAGATCACGGAGCGGCCCCAGGTGGAACTCTGGACCACGTCGAGGGTCTCGAGGATGAGGCGCGGCGCGGCCGTCTCGACGGCGGGCGGCATCAGGATGGGTTCGCCGCCGAAGCACAGCTTGAAGAAGTCATTGCCGCCGGCACTGGTTTGATCAAGTGACTGACCCGCCAGCATGGCTTGTGCGGTTGCCGGACGGATGCCGCCGAGGTCAAACCACTGCAATCCTGCCTCGCGTGCCCATAAGATGGCGTTCCATGCGATGGCGGAGGGGACGTTCAGCTTGAGGGCGCTGCTGTCGCGGTCGAAGCCGGTGAGGCGGGCGCGCAGGACGCCGCCGCAGCGGGTGTAAAGCGTGGCTGCGACCGGGACGCCGTCGGCTTCGCCGACAAACAGGATGGCATTGCCGGTGGGGGCAAGGCTTTTGTACATCTGGGTGATGTAGTCGGCGGAGAGTGGCTGATAGCTGTTGGCGGCTGCCGATTTCCGGATGAGACGGGCGAGGGTCTCGATTTCGGAGGCGTCTGCGATGCGGACCGTGACGCCGGATTTCGACCAACGCCGGGACCAGTTGCGTAGCTTGCGCTTCAGTCCGGCGCGGATTTCTTCGACGTCGCGGGTGAGGTCGATGCGCAGGCTGGCGGGTGGGGCGATGGCGGCTTTGGAGGGCCTGAAGCCTTTGGCGCGAAGCGCGTCGCTCACGTCTGGTGCGCCGAGTGGCGGCTGGATGAAGATCAGGCGACCGCGGCGTTTGAAAATCCGCTTGAGGCTGTCTGTCAGTTTCTCGATCAGGTCGGCACGTTCCTCGATGTCCGGTGCCACCAGTGGACCGCCGGAGAGATAGTAGATCCAGCCGATGATGGGTATGCGACGGCGGAGCAACTGGGCGCCGGCGATCAGGGTGCCGTTTCGTTTCACGAAGACATAGACGGGCGTGTAGCCGGCGCTTGCGCGGATTTTTGCCCAAGAGGTCAGTTGTGTGACATCGGCATAGGGGACGCTCTCGACGAATGCGTCCCAGGCGGCGAGGTCTTCATCGCCTGGCTGAGTGGTGGCCATTACGTCGTTGAGCATCGCAAGGGACTTCGATTTCGAGTGTGTGACGAACAGTTCAGCGTGTGGCGACGCGTCGCCGGGCAAGCGAAGCCAAGCCATTTTGGCGGGTGAGGATGTGCAAAGCCCAACCGGCCGCCGGCCAAGCAGCTGGCAGCAAACAACCGTGCCGGTTTGCGCAGTCTTGCGACGACGGTTAACTGACTCCGACTGCTATAATTATAGTTTGGTTGCGGCCGGAGAGCAGGCGTCATCGCGTGAACTGGTTATCGCTCCAGCGTCCAGATCAGTGTCCAGAAGGGTCGCGAAGGGATCAGTTTCCGGATCTCAGCCGGGCGAGGGCTTCGGGGGTGTCGATGTCGCGGAAAATGGCGGGGTCGTCGACGGGGACTTCGATGATCCATTCGGCGTTTTCACCGAGCAGGTGCTTGGCGCCGGTGTCACCCTGAACCTTGGCCATGTCTGGGAAAAAGCGAGCGGCCCAGAGGATCGGGTTGCCGCGCTTGCCGTTGTGGGTGGGGACGCAAATGGCATGGCCCGACGAGGGGGTCGAACGCCGCCGTGAGGCGATTGATGAGGCCGGAGGTGACGAGCGGCATGTCGCCGAGCAGGATGATGGCGCCGTCGAGGCCTTGCTTCTCGCTCAGGTGGCGGACGCCGGCGGCCAGGGAGGTTGCGAGGCCATCGCGGAAATCGGGGTTGGAGATTTCCTCGAAGGGGATGCCATCGAGGGCCTTGCGGATGGCTTCGGGGGCGTTGCCGGTGACGACGTAGAGCCCGGCGAGGCCGCTTGCTGCGGCCGCGTCGACGACGTGGCGGACCATGGGCTTGCCGTCGATTTCCTCGATGAGCTTGTTGGCGGCGCCCATGCGCGTCGAGCGGCCAGCGGCAAGGATGAGGCCGGCGATGCGGGGCGGGTTTGCGCCATCGGCGGGATCAAGTGGCGCTTCGCGCGGTTGGGGGCGGGAGGTGATTTCCATGAGGAGGCCGCCTGCCGCCATTTCGGCGAGATCGGCGAAGGTTGTCGGCAGACCTGCGAGCGTGCGTTCGAGGACCCAGTCGAGGCCGTTCAGTTTGGGTGAGCTTGCGCAACTTGGCACGCCGATGATGGTGCGCCCGTGGAGGTCGCCAAGCAGCAGCAGGTTGCCGGGATCGACCGGCATGCCGAAGTGGCGGACTTCGCCGCCAGCGGCCTCAATGGCAGCGGGTATGACGTCGCCGCGGTCGACGATTGCCGATGCGCCGAAGACGAGGATGGGATCGAGGCCGGCTGTGGCGGCGCGGGTGATGGCGGCGGCGACGGCGGGGACGTCCTGGTCGACGGTTTCGGTGTTGTCGAGGGTGCTGCCGAGTTCTTCGATGCGCGTGCGGGTGATGATCTCGCGCTTCTCGATCAGCTTCGACTTCGTTTCGGGGGCGCGGCCGAGGATGAGGCCTGCGCGGTGTGGCTTGAAGGTGTGAAGGGAGATGAACGGTTCGCTTGCCTGGACCGCGGCGAGGGCCCTTTCCAGGGAGGCAGCGGCGATGGCGTAGGGGATGATCTTGATGGTCGCGACCATGCGGCCTTCTTCGACGCGGGCATGGTGGGGGAGGGTTGCGACGGTAATGCCTTCGTCGATCAGGTTCAGGGCGACGAGGCTTGCGCGGTCGAATTCAAGGAGGCCGGCGGCGGCGGCATAGAGGTTGACGCGGCCGGTGGATGCCGGGGCTGCGATGATGCCCGGGCCGGTAATGGCGGCGGCGAGGCGGGTTGCGGTTTCATCCTCGAGGACGTCGCCGGGATCGAGGGATGCAACGGTTATCCGGGTTATGCCGGCCGCGGTGATCCGGTCGATGTCTTCGCCCGTCAGGCGAGTGCCCTTCTTGATCGTGCCGCCGTCGAGGCGCACGGAGTGCGCGAGGATCGCGCCTTCGGCGTCACGGGGAGGGCGGGGGCCAAACTTCATGCCGGCTCCGGACGGGTCTGCTTGCCGCGCAGGGCTGCGGTGACTTCGGCGATGATGGAGACCGCAATTTCGGGCGCGCCGATGGCGCCGATGTCGAGGCCGATGGGGGCGTGGATCAGAGCGAGCTGATCCTGGCTGATGCCCTTGGCCGGTGAGGCGTTCGACGCGGCTTGCGTGGGTGCGGCGGCTGCCCAGGGCGCCAACGTAGAACGGGTTTCCGGCAAGTGCGATTTCAAGGGCAGGGTCATCGATCTTGGGATCGTGGGTGAGGGCAATGAAGGCCGTGCGGGCGTCGACGGCGAGGTCGGCCAACGCTTCGTCGGGCCAGCGGGTGTCGCGGGGGACGTCGGCGAAGCGTTCTTCGCTGTTGAAGGCGGTGCGCGGGTCGATGACGAGGGGGGCGTAGCCCAACGCCTTTGCCGTGGGGATCAGCGCCTGGGCGATGTGGACGGCGCCGATGAGGATCATCTGCAGTGAGGGATTGTAGATGCGGATGAAGACGGGTTCGCCGGCGATTTCGCTGATGCCGCTGCGGTCGGTGCGGAAGCGGTCGCGCAGGGTGTCGGCCAGATCCGCTGACATCTCGGCCGTATCGCCGAGGTCGGGGTGGGCCAAGAGTTCTTGACGACCGGCGCTGACCCAGGTCGCCAGCGCCATCGGGCGGCGGGCGGCGATCGCGGCGTTCAGTTTTTCGATGTCGCTCAGTTTCATGGGACGGGCCGTTATTCTTCCAAGGTGGGCGGGGCAGGGTCAGTCGCGGATGACGGGCTCGACGTAGACCTTGATGCGGCCGCCGCAGGCGAGGCCGACTTCCCAGGCGGTTTCATCGGCGACGCCGAATTCCATGACGGTGGGCTTGCCGCTGGAGATGACGTCGGCGGCTTCGAGGATGACGGCGCCTTCGACACAGCCGCCGGAGACGGAGCCCTCGAAATTACCTTCGGCGTCGATCAGGAGCTGGCTGCCGACGGGTTGAGGCGCGGAGCCCCAGGTCTCGATGACGGTGGCGATGGCGACGTTGCGGCCTTCGCCAAGCCAGTGGGCTGCCTGGTCGAGGATGGGGGTTTGGGAGGTTGCGGGTTCGGTCATGGCGGGCCTGGTTCCGGTTGGTTCGACGCGTGCAATGGTGTGCGCCGGGCGACGGGGGTGGTGTCAGCCCGGCAGATTGGTCTCATTTCCCAATATAGCAACCAGCGGTGCGAGTTGCGATGGCTTGGGCGGCGGCTTGTCAACTGCGGAGCATTGGCGGGATGCCGATCGGGGGGGCGTCGCGCTCGAATGCTGCTGCAATTCGGATGGCCATGGCTTCGTCGCCGGGGCGGGCTGCGGTCTGGATGGAGGTTGGCAGGCCGGCGTCCGTAAGCGCGATCGGTTGGGCCGTGGCGCAGAAGCCCAGATAATTGATGCCGCGGGTGAAGACGGCCGGCGTGCCGGACTGGTCGACGTCGGAAATCGGTTCGGGGAGCATCGGCATGGTGGGTGTGAGGAAGGCTGCGAGGCCGTCCATGGCTTTAAGTGTTTCGGCCTTGTGAGTGAGGCGGCGGACGAGGGCCTGGATGTACTGTTTGGAGGGGATCTTGGCGCCGTAGAGAATGCGCGGGGCGACGTCGGTGTCGACCTGGTTGGAGGGCGTTTCGTACATGTCGCCGTGGTGGAAGTAGCCTTCGGCCGAGATAAGGGTGCCGACGTCGCGCTTCATGTGCTCGATCGGGACGGGGAGGGCGAAGGGGACGATTTCGGCGCCAAGCTTTTTCAGGCGGGCGATGGCGTCGTCGTAGTGGGCCAGCACGTCTGCGTCGATGCCGTCACGGTCGGCTTGAGTGAGGCAGCCGATTGTCAGACCGGCAACACCGCGGTCCATCTCTGCGAAGAGGCCGGTGCGCTGGGTCAGGTCGCGGTCGGTATCGGCGGGGTGGCGGCCAGCCATGACCTCGAACATGATGGCGGCATCCTCGATCGAGCGGGCCATGGGGCCGGGGGTGTCGAGGGTGTGGGACAGCGGCACGATGCCGTCGAGGGGGAGGGTGCCTTCGGTGACCTTGAGGCCGGCAAGGCCGCAGGCGGCGGCGGGAATGCGGACGGAGCCACCGGTGTCGGTGCCGACGGCGCAGGTTGCCATGCGGGCTGCGACGGCGACGCCGGAGCCGGAGGATGAGCCGCCGGGCATGCGGTGTGTCTCCGGGTCCCAGGGGTTCCAGGGGGTGCCGCGGACCTGGTTGGTGCCCCACGCGCCATAGGCGACTTCGACGGTCTTGGTCTTGCCGACGAGGATGCCGCCGGCGGCAATGAGGCGGCGGGCGATGGTGGCGGAGGTCTCGGCGACATGATCTTCGCGGTGGCGGGTGCCGCCGGTGGTTCTGTGGCCTTCGACGTCAACAAGGTCCTTGAGGGCGAAGGGGATGCCGTGGAAGGGGCCGATGCGGTGGCCGCTGTGAATGGCTTTGGTGGCCGCTTCGGCGGCTTCGCGGGCGGTGTCGGCCAGGACGATCTCGAAGGCGCCGAGTTTGTCCTCAAGGCGGGAGATGTTGGCGAGAGTCGCGTCGATGAGGTCGGTGGGGGTGGTTTCGCCGGTGCGGAAGCTTGCGGCGTGGGCGGAGATCGGGCGTTCGGTGAGATCGGTCATATGGGGTGCTCTGTCGCGAGGCGGTGGGATGAGGTTTTCGAGAACGGAGCACCTTGGCGGGGCTGCGTCAATTGATGGATTGGCGGGGCGGTCAACGCAGGGGAGTCGCGTTGCGGCGGGCGGGCACATTTCGGCGCGAATAGGCTGTGTGCCGCGCGGTCGAGAGGATCTGGTGCGTGCAGTCGTGGACAACGGCCTGACGAAGGCCGAAGCCGCGCGCCGCTTCAACACATCCTGGAGGACCGTACACAAATGGGTGGAACGGTTCCAAGCATGGCGTCGAGGGACTGCGTGACCGCTCGTCCAGG
Organism: Lacipirellulaceae bacterium; assembly: GCA_963753855.1. Classification (GTDB taxonomy): domain Bacteria; phylum Planctomycetota; class Planctomycetia; order Pirellulales; family Lacipirellulaceae; genus Aeoliella. The sequence goes on from CAVWDV010000002.1 coordinate 1,113,157, forward strand.
CCTCATTCATCGCCAAGCCAGACAACCTCGGCCATTTGCGATGAGGTCGAGATGTTGCGACGCCGACGCTACACCGGACACCAGATCGCCCGCGAGTTCGGCCTCTCGCCGGCAACCGTATGCCGCATCTTGAAGCGTCGCGGACTTAACCTCCTCGCCAGCCTGGAGCCGGCGGAGCCGCGTCCGCGCTACGAGCGCCAGGCTCCCGGCGAACTCCTCCATCTCGACATCAAGCGCCTGAACCGCTTCGAGAAAGTTGGACATCGCATCACCGGCCACATCCCCGGCCATCAGCGCAGTATCGGTGCTGGCTATGAGTTCGCTCACGTCGCCATCGACGACCATAGCCGCGTTGGACGGATCGACATCTATCCCGACGAGAAGAAGGAGAGCGTCATTGCCGCACTCGAAAAGGCCATCGCCTACTACAAGGATCTCGGCGTGACCGTGACCCGTATCATGACCGACAACGGATCGGCTTATCGCTCGCGCGCCTTCGCGCAAACCTGCAAGCGGCTCGGCCTCAAGCACATCTTCACCAAGCCCTATACGCCGCAAACCAACGGCAAGGCCGAACGCTTCATTCAGACCGTCTTACGCGAATGGGCCTACGCAACAGCTTTCGAAAACTCAGATCAGCGCAACGCAGAACTCGACGCCTTCCTTCATCGCTACCTGGCATCGCCCGCATGCTAGCCTTGCAGGCATGCCACCAATCAGCCGCCTCGGTTTGACTGGGAACAACGTCATGAGACTCCACAGCTAGATCATGGCTCGGTAGACGTGGTCCGGTCATTGTGGACGGGTCCGGGGCTTACGAACAGGAGACAGGTTCATGCAGGTACGCCGGGTTTCAGAGAGTTTTTCGGTGTCGCCGCAGATCAGCGTGGCGGATGTGGATGCGATTGCGGCCCAGGGGTTCAAGGGGATCGTGTGCAACCGTCCGGATGGGGAGTCGGGCGATCAGGTCGCGTTCGGCGAGATCGAGGCGGCGGCGAAGGCCAAGGGGATTGAGATCGTCTGGCAGCCGGTGATCAGCGGGCAGATGTCGGATGAAGAAGGCGTGCGGTTCGGCGAGATCGTGGATGGGCTGCCGGGGCCGGTGCTGGCGTATTGCCGGTCGGGGACGCGGTGCATCATGCTGTGGGCGATGTCGCAGGCGGGGAAGATGGAAACAGCGGAGATTGTGCGTCAGGCGGCTGAAGCGGGGTATGATTTGAGGGCGTTGGCACCGCGGATTGAGGCGATGGCTGCGAGGGGAGCGTGACGAGGCGTGTCGGGCCGAAGGGTTCCGACCTACGGGTGGTAAGCGCGACCAGCAGGCCCACTACCGAGGACACGCAGATGCGCATTCATCCGATTGTCACGCGCTTGGTTGGACCCGAAGCATTGGCCAAGCTTGGGGTCAGACCAATTGAGAACGCCGAGGTTTGACATGTCACGAGCGAGCTGCAGGAAAGTCACCGCAGTAGACTGCGCAGCCAATATAGGCCGATCAACATGGGTCTGAAGGGAACTGGCCCCGTCTTCTTGATCCTCGCCTTCATGGTGGGCGTATATCTATTTTGGGGTGACGGCCAGCCGACCAGCGAGACGTTCCGCTACAAACTGACGATCAATGTGCGGGTCGATGGAACGCCCTACTCAGCATCGTCGGTGATCGAGGCGAGGCAGGAAGTAAACTCGTGTCCATGGTGGGGCTTCAGCGGCAGCGGGGCAAGCGGAGGATGCTTACCGTTATTTTCGGCCAAGGGCGTTGCGCCCATGATCACGCTCCCTGATGGCGCGGTGATCTTTGCGGACATGTGCGGCAATCTCTGTGGCTTCGTTCATGGTGGCGACAATGACATCGATGGCGTTTCTCTTGCGCGACTGCCGTGGTCAATATACGTCCACGAATGGGGGAAAGCGGCCGATACTTCGGGCAAAAATTGGTCGCTGATCCCAATGCCAATTGAAACGCCCCCTCAAGAGCTTCCTTTCCGTCGGTCGAAGCCAAAAAAAATATAAAACCTCTTCTTTGGTGGGTTCCTCCCCAAAGGCTTGGGCCACCAATGGGAACACCTATTGGACCAAGTAATGCTCGATTCGTTTCAGGACGAAGCCTAGATTTGATGACTTTCTCAATCGAGAAGTCCGACGAAAAACTAATAAATAGACTTCCGAATGGTCCACTATGGCTAGCGGCTTACCGCGATGGACCCGCGGTGTCGAAATCGATCATGGATAAACGCCGTTATCGTAAGAATTCTCGATCGATCGACCAACAACTGCCAATCGGTCGATTTGAAACTGATAAGGTAGGAAGACAGTAATGTCTAATGCTACGATTTTGAAAGATGATCTGTTTCGCGCTGTTCTGGCACTTGATGTTTATCATCGCGGCTACAATGTCGGGTTGGGTGTCCAAGGAACGCAAATTGGCGATGCGGTTCTAGGGAGTTCGTCAAGTGATCAAAATGGAGCCTTGATTGGACTTTCGGCGCCCGAAACCGATCAAAACATCGGCTTCTTCGCGCAGGAATACACGTTAAGCGACGGCACGAAAATCATCGGCTACCGCGGCACCGATGATGATTTTACGCTTCCATCACTCGCTCTGGCAGATCCATTCGCTCCGGGACCCTGGACCGACATGGAGAACGGCTTCGGCATCGGGGTCGGATCTCCAATCGGACCGCAGGCGCTTGCAGCGTTGGAGTTCAATAACTCGATAGGAGCAGCCCGTAGCATGTGTCAGGCCGTAGGTGGGGTTAGCGTGGCCTGAGCATTCGCCTTGAGACCCGGTACTAGCCCCACGCGTAGCCCAACAAAATTGTTGTGGGAATGTTGGGTTATGTGAAGAAAAGATTGCCTCGAAAAATAGCAGGTAGGTCGGGCCTTTTCGGCCCGACAACAGCGCTTCATGGCATGCGCATACCTCTCCGCTTCGATGGTTAGTAAGGGCCCTTGAATGGGCGGCATTCGTGGGTGTCATGGATGAGTTGGCGCATCGTGAGCTGTTGTTTTTTGTGCTTGTTTTGAGGCATGGCGCACAAGGCGGCAAAGCCCTTGGTTTTGCGACGATTTTGTCGAAAGGCAGTTCGCCGGGGTATATTTTTATATCCTTGTCGCTGACGGCGGTGATGGGTGCCGAGTAGCCAACGCTTGAGGCCGGCCGCCGCCCAGTGACAGAGCTGGACATGATCATCGCTTTGCTTCTCAGTCGCGCTTTGCACTTTCACGTCATGTTGCCGTGCCGCCAACGTGCGTGCGTTGTAGGCGGCGTGACCGTCCGTCTTGACCGCGGCATCCGTCTCGATGGTTTCGTCGGCGATATGCTTGATGCAGTCCTCGTGGTTGCCTGGCGCATGGGTCAAGCGCAACCGCCCGCCTACCCAGCGGCCACAAAATTGTGGCTATATCGCTTTTATTGTTAGTCGACAAAGGTTCGTTCGATCTGCACGAGCTGTCCGCAAACCGTCGTTATTTCGGTGAACGATCGACAGGGCGAATGCTTTGCGCGCATGCACAGGCGTTTTCATACGAGCGAGCCAGAATGCGCTGCAGATCAGCCGCCGAGATGTCATGGCGGTGCACGCAGATCTCCCATATCGCCCGGAACCAAAGCCGCAGTGGCTTGCGCGTGCCGTGAAACAACGTGCGAGACGTCAGGCTCGTCTGATGGCCACATGATGCGCACTCGTAAAGCGTGCCGCCGCGCGTCGACCAAACGCGGTCACTGTCGCACTGATGGCAGCGCGGCCGTCCGTTCCAGCGGCACGCGGCAACGTATTCGCGACAGGCTTCCTCGGTCGCGAACCGTTCCTCAAACTCAAGCAACGTCTTGGGGAAACCGTGCCACAGCACCTCGTGATGGGTCTTTGTCATTTGGATATCTCCTTGATATCCGTAGAGCTTCTTATGTGGCGGACAAAGCGGACAGGTATGCTCGTCTGATGGCCACATGACGCGCACTCGTAAAGCGTGCCGCCGCGCGTCGACCAAACGCGGTCACTGTCGCACTGATGGCAGCGCGGCCGTCCGTTCCAGCGGCACGCGGCAACGTATTCGCGACAGGCTTCCTCGGTCGCGAGCCGTTCCTCAAACTCAGAGCAACGTCTTGGGGAAACCTTGCACAGCACCTCGTGATGGGTCTTTGTCATTTGGATATCTCCTTGATATCCATAGAGCATTCTTATGTGGCCGGACTAAAGCAGAGAGGTATGTGGCATGCGCGTGTAGCGGGACGAACATCATAGGTCCATTCCGGCACGCCGTTATTGCGAGCGAGTGCCGAATGTCGGGCCGAAAAGGCCTGACCTACGGGTGGTGGCTGCAGTTATGACCCGTGCCGATTCTAATTGTGTCATCCGGGCGGAGCGCAGCGCAGACCCGGGACCCAGGGCAGGAGACTTCGAGGCTTCGGCAAGTGGCCCTGGGTCCCGGCTCTCCCTACGGTCGGTCGGGATGACACCTAAATTTGCTTCACCACAGCGAGCCTAACGGGATAGCGGTGTGACAAGCACTGGGATGACGTTTATGGGTGAGGCGCGTTCGGCTTCAAGCGGCTAACACAGCGCTGATGAGTTTCAAGTTGGAAACGTGCGTTCGTAGAGGTCGGGGAGGTCGTTTTCGATGAGGACGACGTCGCCGGCTTTTTCGTTCTGGTCGAGCCAGGCGCGGGCGGCGGCGAAGGTGTCGAAGGTGTGGACTTCTGGGCCGGGGTGGGTGGCGGCGCTGGCTGCGAGGCCGTCGAGGAAAGTGGGGATGCGTTCGGGCTTGACGATGAGGGCGATGTCGACCGAGGCGGCGGCTTTCTTGCCGAGGGTGAGGTGGTCCTCGTCGTGCTTTTCGCCCAGTTCCGCCATACCGGGCGTGACGAGGATGCGGCGACCGGTGTCGGGCTTCAGGATCTGCATCAGGTCGAGGGCGCTGGCGAAGCCGGTGGGGTTCGAATTGTAGGCGTCATCGAGGTAGATGACGCCGGAGGCCGGGCGCTTGACTTCGAGGCGGTGGGCGACCTGCGGTGTTGAGCGGAGCGCGGTGAGGATGCGGTCACGGTCGAGCCCGAGATGGCGGGCGAGGGCGTAGGTGAGCGCCATGTTGCGGCCGTGGTGGGTGCCGTAGAGGGGCGCGAAGAGTTCAACGGTTTCGCCGACTTCATCGAGAGTGACGGTGAGACCGCGCTCGGTCTGGGTGATCGAGCGGATCTTCAGGTCGGCGGCGTCGCTTTCACCAACGATAATGAAGCTTTCCCGGTCCGCGTCGACGCGTTCGCGGGCGTAGGCGCGTTCCAGGATCTGCTCGTCGATGACCATTTTGCCGCCGGCTGCTTGGACGGCGTTGGTGAGTTCGAATTTGGCGCGGGCGACGGTTTCGAGGTCCTTGAAGCGCTCGTAGTGGGCGGCGCCGATGGCGGTGAGGATGCCGTGTTTCGGAGGGGTGAAATCCGTCAGGCGCTTGATCGACCCGACGCCATAGGCGCCCATCTCGACGATGAAATAACGGCAGTCGTCGGCGAGGCGTTCATTGATGATGCGGCTGATGCCCATCACGGTGTTGACGCTGCCGGGGGTGTAGAGGGTGTTGGTGTTGAGTTCGAGGACGTGGCCGAGGATGTGCTTGACGGAGGTCTTGCCGAACGAGCCGGTGATGCCGATGACGGTCGGGTCGACTTCGGCGAGGCGGGCTTCGGCGCTTTGGCGGAAACCGTCCTGGATGCGCTTTTCGTAAGGTGCGAGGAGGGCGTTGGCGGCGACGAGGATGAAGGGCAGGAGCTGGACGAAGACGAGCCATGACCAGGGGGCGGCGAACGTGAGGGCGCAGGCAGGCGGCGATGAAGGCGAGCAGGAAGGTGGTGCCAAGGATGCGGGTGGCGCGCTGGGTGAGGACGAGCTTTTTCTTGGCGTCGGCGCGGGGATCGGCTTCCAAGGTGGCGCTGAGTGCGAAGGCCAGCCCCAAGGCCAGGTTGAGCGTGATCGCACCGACATTGGTGGATGGCGGCGAGGATGATCAGCAGGCCAAGGGCGGCGGTGAGCTTCTTGTCGAAGGTCAGTGACGAGAAGAGCCAGTTGAGAAAGCGGCCGGCGTCATATTCTTCCTGCTGGAAGATGTGCAGGTAGCGCAACAGTGCGCCGGGCGGCAAAGACGATGGCGGCGAACAGGACGAAGAGCGCGGAGAGGCTTGCCCAGGTCATTCGGCGGTCTCCTCAAGCCAGGTTTTCAGGCGTTTGGCGACCTGATGGCGGCCGTCGCCGAGGACGGAATAATGGTCGAGGCCATCGAGGACGGTGAGCCGGGAATTGGGGATGAGGGCTTCCAGACGGCGGCCGATCTCGGGCGGGGTCTCGGTGTCGGCGCCGCCGTAGATGAGCTGGACGGGGCAGGTGATGCGGCGGGCCTGGTCGGTGAGGTCCTCGCGGATGACTTCGAGGAAGATGTCGCGCATGGCGCCGGCGGACTGGTAGTCGGCGCTGCCGAATTTGCGGCGCAGGTCGTCTTCGGAGATGCCGGCCAGGGGGGCGAGGCGTTTAAGGGCTCTTGTAGGTCCAGACGCGGCCCTTGAGGCGTGCCTGTTCAATCGCTGAGCGTTGCCGGGGCAGGCCGGCTGCTGCGATCAAGGCGACGTGGGAGACGGCATCGGGGTGGCGGGCTGCGAGCTGGATGCCGACGCGGCCGCCGAAGGAATGGCCGACCCAGACGACGGGGGCGCCGGTCTGTGTTGTCCGCGAGCCAGCGGTGGACAAGGTCGGCGTAGTCGGCGGTGGTCCAGGTCGCTGCGGGGCGGGGGGAGGCGCCGAAGCCTGGAAAATCGAGGAAATCGTGGGTGCCGAGGGCGAATAGTGATTGGGCGAGGCCCTTCATGGCGTCGCGGTTCTGGCCCCAGCCATGGCCCCAGACGAAATGAAAGCGGCCGCCTGGCCCGCCGAGACGGTCGACGGCGAGGCGGGCGAGGTCGTAGTCCGGTCCGCTATCGGGGGACACGGGCGAGCCGGCGGTGTTGGGTGATTCGGTGGTCATCGGGCGGGTTTATCGGATGGCAGCGGGATCGGTGCAAGCGTGGTAAACGTCGCCGGGGCGGCAAGCTGGAAAACGGCGAGCCGGCATTGGCCAAACCGGCAGGGTTGCAGTATGGCGTCAGTGCCGGGGCAGACGGTTTGATTTGGATAATCGTAGCTTGGTTTTGTTGAGATTGGTTAAATCATGCTGCAGTCAGCAGAATTCGCTTATTCTGCCGGACGATAGACGGGCGCTGTCAGTGGGCGCTGCGGGGTGGATCGAGGGAGCGGGTGATGGCTCAAAAGACGATTGCCGTCCTCTTCGGGGGGCGTTCGCCGGAGCACGATGTCAGCGTGGTCTCCGCGCTGCAGGTGATGGGGGCGCTCGACCGGAGCCTTTATCACGGTTGTGCCGGTCTATCTGGCGACGGATGGGCGATGGTGGACGGGGGAGGCGTTGATCGCGCCGCGAGACGTATCTGCCGTCGGAGGAGACGCTGAAGACACTCGACCAGGTGACGCTCGATCTGACGGCGAACCAGAAGCCGGGGCTGATCAAGGTCAATGCCGGGCTGCTGCGCGGGCCGGACTGGGGCGGCTTGGGCTGTCGGGCGGGGCGTCGCGCATCGCCTTCGACGTGGCAATTCCCTGTTTCCACGGGCTTGTCGGGGAAGATGGCCAGGTGCAGGGCGCGCTTGAGACGGCGAAGGTGCCCTATACGGGCATGCGGACGATGGCGTCGGCCGTTCTGATGGACAAGGTCGCGACGAAACGGATGCTGGCGGGGACGCAGGATCGAGATGCTGCCGTTTCGCGAAATCAAGCGGCCGCAGGAGGGGTTATTGATCCCGGCAAGCCGAGCTTCGTGCACGATCGTCGGCGATCTCAAGGGGCCCTGGATCATCAAGCCGACGCATCCTGGGATCGAGCATCGGTGTTGCGAAGGTTCAGACCCTGGAGGAGCTGGCGGAAGTGCTGCCGGCGATCTTCCAGTACGACACGAGCGCGATCCTCGAGCCGTTCGTCGAGAACATGATCGAATACAACGTGGCTGTCGCACGGATCGACGGCGCGGTGAGGACGTCCGCGATCGAACGGCCGAAGCGGACAGAAGAATTACTGGATTTTAAGGAGAAATACCTCTCCGGCGGGGTCTAAGAAGACGGGCGGGGCGAAGACACCCGGGCAGAGCAGCGAGGGCATGCTGTCGCTGACGCGGGAGCTCAACCCGACGTTGCCGCAAGGACTTGAAGGCAAGATCAGGCCCTGGGCAGACGAGGCGTTCACGGCGGTCAATGGGACCGGGGCGCCCAGGATCGATTTCATCGGTAACGAGGTCACCGGCGAGATATGGCTCAACGAGGTCAATCCGTGTCCCGGATCGTTCGGCTACTTCCTCTGGGAGGCGATGGCGGAGCCGATCCTGTTCTCGGAACTGCTCGACAAGCTGATCGCAGAAGCGCTGAGCGAAAACGCCCGCCAGCGCCTGCCGCACGACCCAACGCCCCAGGATGCGCGCCTTTTCCGACGTTAAGGTTGGTTCGGCGGCCATGCCTCACGGCTTTAGAATTTCATGTCTTTTTGCGGTCGGCCTTGACTTTCGACCGTTGCGACTGGCACTCGAAGGTTGACAGTGCCAGCGGCTGCACTAACTCCGAGCTTGTCCAAAGGTTGGGAGCGCGGCCGGACACACCAACAGCAGATCCATGCCCGGGAGCCTGCGCCCATCGTTCGATTTGGAGACTGATCCCAGCGTTTCGACGAAGACGCGCGGCGGCAATCGCTAGGACCAGACTCCAGGCTGAGACAGGATACAGGGAATTCATGACGGAACCGGTTAAACCAGCATTGATCAAGACCGAGCGCCTGATCAAGCGCTTTGGCGATATTACCGCGGTGAATGGGATTTCGCTCAGTGTCGCGCGCGGCGAGGTGTTGGGTTTTCTGGGCCCGAACGGGGCTGGCAAATCGACGACCATGAAGATGATCACGGGCTTTCTCGAGCCTGATGAGGGCACGCGTGCTGATTGGTGGCACCGATATGGCGCGAGCGTCCGCTGGAAGCGAAACGGCGGATCGGATATCTGCCAGAGGGCGCGCCAGCCTACGGCGACATGACGCCGCGATCGTTTCTGAAGTTTGTCGCCGAGATCCGCGGCTTTGATGGCGCTGACCGCGATCGCAAGGTTGAGGTGGCGGGCGAGAAGACGGGGCTTCACGGCGTGATGGACCAGCGCGTCGAGACGCTCTCCAAAGGCTACAAGCGCCGCGTCGGGCTGGCGCAGGCGATCCTGCATGATCCGGAAATCCTGATCCTCGATGAGCCGACCGATGGCCTCGATCCCAACCAGAAGTACCATGTGCGCTCGCTGATCGAGGAGATGGCGGCGGACAAGGCGATCGTTGTCTCGACGCATATCCTCGAAGAAGTCGAGGCGGTTTGTACGCGGGCCGTGATCATTGACCGGGGCCGGGTCGTTGCGGATGGGACGGCGGAAGAGCTGCAAAAGCGGTTGCCGTATCACAACGCGGTTACGGTCGATGTGCCAGAGGCGGCATCGGGTCCGGCAGAGGCCGTGCTCAAGGGGCTCGCTAATGTCAGCGGCGTCGAAGAAGTGGCGCGCGTGAACGGGCATGTGCAGTTCAGGGCGCTTGCCAGCGGGCACCGACGAGATCGTCGCCGAGGTCGCTTCGGCGCTGCGTGACAAGTCGATCACGGTCGACCAGATTTATGTCGAGCGGGGCCGGCTCGATGATGTCTTCCGCGAGATCACGACACATGACACCCATGCGGAGAGCGCGGGCTGGCAACGTGATCGGGCAAGCAAACAATGGAGGGGCCGGTGCGTAACGTCTGGATCATCGCAAAGCGCGAATTTGCCGGCTATTTCAATACGGCGCTCGCGTTCGTTTTCGTCGTCATCTTCGTTGCGCTGACGAGTGCGTTTGCGTTCTACGTCGGCAATATGTTCGGTCGAGGACAGGCGGATCTCTATCCCTTCTTCCAGTATCACCCCTGGCTCTACCTGATGCTGGTGCCGGCGGTGGCGATGCGGCTGTGGGCGGAGGAGCGCAAATCCGGGACGATCGAGCTGCTGATGACGCTGCCGATTGCGCCATGGCAGGCGATTGTCGGCAAGTTTCTGGCGGCGTGGGCCTTCATTGGCGTCGCGCTGCGTGTTGACGTTCCCGATCTGGATTACCGTCAACATGCTCGGTGATCCGGATAACGGGGTGATCCTGGCCAGTTACATCGGCAGCTTCCTGATGGCGGGGGCGTATCTGTCGATCGGCTCGTTCATTTCAGCACTGACGAAGAACCAGGTGATCGCGTTCATCGTGTCGGCGCTGATCTGTTTCCTGTTCATCATGGCGGGGCTGAATCTGGTGCTCGGCTTCTTCCGGGAATGGGCGCCGGCGTTCATCGTCTCAGGTCTCGAATCGATGAGCTTCCTGTCGCATTTCGATCAGATCACGCGAGGGCTGATCGGGTTGCCGTCGGTGATCTTTTATCTTTCGATGATCGCATTCTTCCTGTTCGCGAACACGCTCGCGGTCGAGCAGAAAAAGGCCGAGTGAGGAGAGCGTCATGGCAGAAGACAACAAGCAGACAAATCAGACCGCCGCGCAGCCGGTGACATGGTTCGACAAGCTCGGCGGCTGGGTGCTGCTGGCGCCCGGGGAGGCGGCATCGCTGCCCGAGCGGGCAAGTCCGCGGACGCTGGCGTGGATCGGCATTGCGCTTGCTGGCGTCATCCTGCTGGCGGTGAATATCATCGGTTCGTCGATGTTCAAGAACGCGACGGCGGACCTGACGGACGCGCAGCTCTATTCGATCTCGCAAGGCACGGAGCGCGTGCTGGAGACGATCGACGAGCCGATCGACGTGAAGGTGTATTTCTCGGATCGGCTGGGTGAACTGTCGGCCCAGCACAAGCGCTATTTCGACCGGGTGCGTGGCTTGTTCGAGCGCTACCAGAACATGACGGGGGGGAAGCTCAACGTCTCGTTCATCGATCCTGCGCCTTTTTCTGATGCGGAGGACCGCGCGGTGGCAGCCGGGCTATCCGGGGTGCGGCTTGGGACGCAGGGTGAGAAGGGCTATTTCGGCCTGGTTGCGACAAACAGCACGGACGACCAGGAGATTGTGCCATTTTTCACGCCGGAGCGTGAGAGCTTCCTCGAATACGACATGACGAAGCTTGTCCATAAGCTGTCGAACCCGAAGAAGCCGAAGATCGGGATCATTGCGGGGCTGCAGATCAATGGTGGGATGACGCCACAGGGGCAGCAGATCAAGCCGTGGCAGATCATGAGCCAGATCGAAGAGTTCTTCGATGTCGAGATGCTGACGATGAGCCAGGACATGATCCCGGCCGATGTTGATGTCGTGATGCTGGTCCATCCGATCGCGCTCGACGACAAGGGCGCCTATGCGATCGATCAGTTCGTGCTGCGCGGCGGGCGGGTGCTCGCGTTCCTCGATCCGCTTTCGGAAATCGGGCACTGTCCAATCCGGCGCTGGGCGGCGGACGCGAAAACGATGAACTCAAGAAGTTGCTGACGGCGTGGGGCGTCAAATTTGACCCGACCAAGGTGGTTGGTGATGACGAGAACGCGCGGCGCGTGCAGTCGGGCGGGGCGAGCGGTGTCGTCTCCGATTATGTCGCGTGGCTGGGGCTGACGGATAAGAGCCTCGACCAGAAAGAAGTCGTCACCGATGGCGTCAAGCTGCGTGAACCTGGCGACGCCGGGCCATTTCGAGGCGATCACGGACGCGAAGACGAAGTTCGAGCCGTTCATGGCGACGTCCAATCGGGCGATGGAAATCGAGGCGGTGAAGTTTGCCGGATCGACGCCGGATATCGTCGGGTTGCTGCGGGACTATAAGGCCGGCGACAAGGCACTGGTTCTGGCGGCGCGCGTCACCGGACCGATATCAGACGGCGTTTCCCGGACGGGGAGCCCGGCAAGGCGGACAAGGCGGCAGAGAAGAAAGATGACAGCGGCGCAAGGCCGATGACGAATGACAGCAAGGACGGCGCGAGCCAGCAGAAGCGAGTGCAGCAGTCAAAAGTCGGGCACGATCAACGCCATTCTGGTTGGGGACAGCGACCTGCTCTACGATGATTTCTGGGTGACAGGTGCGGCAGGTGTTCGGCCAGCAACTCGCGATGCCGAACTCGCACAATGCGGTGTTCGTCATGAATGCGCTGGAGAACCTATCTGGTGGTGAAGCGCTTTCCGGGCTGCGTGGGCGTGGCGTCGATGACCGGCCGTTCACGGTGGTGAATGAGCTCAGGCGCGAGGCGGAAGAAGAAGTACCGCAAGAGCGAACAGGAACTGATGACCAAGCTGGAGGGGCTGCAGAAGCAGCTTGCGCAAGTGCCAGCAGCGCACCGGGCAGGATGGCGCGGTGACTCTTGCGCTGACGGAGCAGGACAAAGAGATGATTGAGACTGCGCGGACGGGAGATGATCAAGACGCGGCATGAACTGCGCAATGTGCAGCATGCGCTCCGTTCCGACATCGAGCAGCTCGAGGGTTGGGTGAAGTTTATCAACATTGCTCTGGTGCCGATCCTGATCGGGGCGGGCGGGTTCGCGTTTGCGGCTATGCGGCGGCGTCAGTCCGCCAAGCGCAATTAGGCCAACGGAGAGAGACGATGGAGACCAGGCAATTCAATCTGCTGGCGCTCGCTGCGCTCATTTCGTTGATCGCAGCGGGCGTCGTGCACAGCGCCTACAATAGCCTCGATCAAGAGGTTGTGACGGGACAGAAGGTGTTTCCCTCGCTCGAAAGCGGTCGGGCGATGTGACATCAGGTTGTCCTGCAGCAGGGCGGCAAGACGATCACGCTCAAGAAAACCGATGACGGCAAGGGTTGGGGCGATTGTCGAGCGCGGTGGATATCCGGTCGATGCGAAAAAGTTCGCGAGATCGTGGTCAAGCTTTCGCAGGCAGAGCTGATCGAGCCCAAGACGCGTGACCCGAAGCGCTACGGGCAGCTTGATCTCGGCGATCCGAAAGCGAAGGACGCGAGTTCGCGGCTGGTGCGGTTTCTCGACAAGTCGGCGAATCCGATCGCCGAAGTGGTCGTGGGCAAGAACCGATATGCGGCATTCGGCACGGGCCAGTCGGGAACGTATCTGAGGAAGCCGGGCGAGAAACAGACCTGGCTGGCAAAGCTCGACCTGAAAGCGCCGATGGATGTCAGTGACTGGGTCGCGCCGGTGTTCTTCCGCGTCGCGAAGGACAAGATCACGTCGCTGGTCGTCAGCGAGGGAGAGACGACGGTTTATAAGGTCGTGCCCGACGAGGGGAAGGCTGGCAAGTTCAAGGTCGTCGACATTCCGAGCGGGCACGCGCTCAAGAACGGATTTCCGGTCGATGAGACGATCAACGGCGTCCGGACGCTGGAAATGCTGGATGTGCGCAAGCGCACGGAGAAGGACGGCAAGCCCGATCGTGTCGCGGTTCTCACTATGGCGGATGGCGCCAAATATGCGGTCGGCATGAAGCGCGATGGGACAGATGACAAAGAGCGCTGGATGACGGTCGAGGTGACGAGTGCCGGAAGACGCAAGGATGCGGCGAAGCGCCAAGGCGGTGGCCGAGGACACGCAAGGTTGGTCGTTCCGGATTGCGGAATGGCGGGCGCGGCAGACGTTCAAGGGGCTCGACGACATGTATGACAAGGTGGAAGCCGAGGCGAAGGACGCTGCCACCGGGCGCGGCCAAGGCGGAAGATGCAGCCAAGCCCGCGACGCCCGAGGCGCAGCCCAAATAAGCCGCCGGTTCCAGTGAGACCCGCGTGCTGATGATCAAAGGTGCCGACCTTGTGCGGCAGCTTTTTTGTTGCCCGCATGAGGTGGGATCAGGCGACGAGGGCGGGGCGGCTGGCAATGGCCATGTAGTTCACGCCGGTGTCGGAGGCGCGTCGCCACTGATCCTGGATGATGTCGTAGACGACGCCTTCGCTTTGAAAATCGCTCAGGCCGGCTGCCGAACAGTAGTCGCTCAATTCGCCGATCGTGACGAATTCTGCCAGTCGTGGGTGCCGCGCGGCACCCAGCCGAGCACGTATTCCGCGCCGACGATGGCCAGGGCATAAGATTTCGGCGTGCGGTTCAGGGTCGAGAAGACGACGAGGCCGCCTGGCTTAAGGAGGCCCGCGATGGTCGCGACAAACGCTTTCTGGTCCGGGACATGCTCGATAACTTCGAGGCAGGTGACGAGATCGAAGGTCGCGCCGGTCGCGGCGAGGTCTTCGGCGGTGGTTGCGCGATAGTCGATGGTGAGCCCTGCGGCTTCGGCATGAAGGCGGGCTGCCTCGATGTTGCCTGTGGCGCGGGATCGATCGCGGTCACGGTGCCGCCGAGACGGGCCAGGGGTTCGGCGACGAGGCCGCCGCCGCAGCCGACATCTAGACATCTAAGGCCATTGAGGATCCGGCGCGCCGGGTCCGGCGAGGGGAAATGGCGGGCCGCGGCGTCACGAATGACGCCGAGGCGGGCGGGCCGATGCGATGCAGCATCGCGAACGGGCCCTCCATATCCCACCATTCGGCGGAAAGGGCCTCGAACTGGGCGATTTCGCGGGGATCGACGTTGTGGCTTTCGCTGTGCATCAGGGTGGGTTCCGGGAGCCTCGAAGCGGGGTGGCATACATCCAATTAATGACGGGGTTGCTCGATCGGTCGAGTTGCAGGTTTTTGCCTATCCATATATGTGTACGGCGCATGATGCGGTCCAGGATTGCGTCCCTGGCCGGTCAGAATGCCCCTCCCAATCTGCCGCCAGTCCAATTTCCCGGAAAGTCCATGGCTGTCGTTGTCATGAAATTCGGCGGCACGTCCGTCGCAAATATCGAGCGTATCCGCAACGTGGCGGCGCATGTCCAGCGCGAGGTGAAGGCCGGGAACAGCGTCGCGGTCGTGGTTTCGGCCATGGCGGGGACGACCAACCAGCTTGTCGAGTGGGTGCGGGCGGCGTCGCCGCTGCATGATGCGCGCGAATATGATGCGGTGGTTGCATCGGGCGAGCAGGTCACGGCAGGCCTGCTGGCGATCGTGCTCCAGTCGATGGGTATTTCGGCGCGGTCCTGGCAGGGCTGGCAAATCCCGATCAAGACGAATGCGGCGCATGGGGCAGCCCGTATCGATGCGATCGACGGCGCGCGGATCAAGGAACGCTTCGCGCAAGGCGAAGTCGCCGTGATCACCGGGTTTCAGGGGATCGAACCGGAGCGCCAGCGGATTGCGACGCTTGGCCGGGGCGGATCGGATACCAGTGCGGTGGCCGTGGCGATCGCGCTTGATGCCGACATCTGCGATATCTACACGGACGTTGACGGTGTCTATACCACCGATCCGCGGATCGTGCCGAAAGCGCGGCGAATGGATAAGATCGCCTACGAGGAGATGCTCGAAATGGCATCACTCGGCTCAAAAGTTCTACAGACGCGCTCGGTTGAGCTTGCCATGGTTCATGGTATGCGAACACGAGTGCTTTCAAGTTTTGCTCCGCCGGAGAGCCTGACGCCGGTTGGTGCGGGTGAAAACTGGCAGGATGCCGGAACGATTGTTTGTGACGAGGATGAGATCGTGGAAGCCCAGGTCGTCAGCGGAATTGCCTATGCTAAGGATGAGGCCAAGGTGACGATTCTCGGGGTGGCCGACAAGCCGGGGGTCGCCGCGCAGGTTTTCGGGCCGCTGGCCGAGGCAAACATCGATGTGGACATGATCGTCCAGAACCTGTCGTCGGATGGGCTTCGAACGGACATGACGTTTACGGTGCAGGCAGCGGAGCTGGATCGGGCGCTGCATGTCCTGGACGGCGCGCGGGCCGCGATCGGTTATCAGGAAGTCAACAGCTCGGCCGATGTGGTCAAGGTCTCGGTGATCGGGATCGGGATGCGGTCTCATGCCGGCGTTGCGGCCAAGATGTTCCGAAGCCCTTGCCGAGAAGAATATCAATATTCTTGCGATTACTACTTCTGAGATCAAGATCAGCGTTTTGATCGATGCGGCATATGCCGAGCTTGCGGTGCGAACGCTGCACACGGTTTACGGGCTGGATCAAGAGTAGCGCTGGCGTTTGCCGGTTGGGCGAGGTGGCAGCAGGCTCGATGCGATGGCCGATCTGGTTCCACTCCGGCGCGATGGCTCCGCTTGCTCAAGACGGCAATGGAGATGCATGGCGTCTCCAGTTTTTAATGACGTACAACTCATGGACGGTCGCAGATGGCGACGAGGCGCACAGATGAACCGCATCACCTGGGGCAGGCAGAGCCGGCCCTGAAGGTCATCACGCGCCGTCTTCGTGAAATCATGTCGGTGCCTGGGAGTGGTCAGGAGCGGCTCGATAAGATCGTGCGGCAGATTTCCGGCCTGATGGTCGCGGAGGTTTGCTCGATCTACTTCAAGCGTCAGGATGGTTCGCTGGAGCTGTTCGCGACGGAGGGGTTGCACCCCGAGGCGGTGCACAGGACCCGGCTCAACCGCGGTGAAGGGCTGGTCGGGCGGGCGGCCGAGCTATCCGTGGCGATCAATGTGCCCGAAGCGCAGAGCCATCCCGCGTTCTCGTTTCGGCCCGAGACGGGTGAAGAGGCCTACCATTCGATGCTGGCGGTGCCGGTGCAGCGTGGCGGGGTCGTGCTCGGCGTGATCGCGGTGCAAAACCGAACGCCCAGGCACTATTCAGATGATGACGTCGAAGTTCTCGAGACGACGGCGATGCTGGTTGCCGAACAACTGGTTTCAGGCGAGATCGCGGGGACGGGCGCGGACGAAGAACTCGGGCGAACGTTGTCGGTGACGCTGACGGGCGGGCCGATTTCAGATGGCATTGCGCTTGGCCATGTCGTGATCCACGCCCCACGGGTGGTGGTGAACAAGCTTCTTGCGGAAGACCCGGAGGAGGAGACGGCGCGGCTCGAGGTGGCGTTGCGTGAACTGCGCAAGGGCATCGACGACATGCTGGCGCGCGAGACGGTCAGCCATGCCGGTGCACATCGCGACGTGCTTGAAGCCTACCGGATGTTTGCGCATGACCGCGGCTGGGCAAAGCGGATGCGTGATGCGGTGGCGGATGGGCTGACGGCGGAGGCGGCTGTCGAGCGCGTCCACAACGAGACGCGGGCGCGGATGCTGCGCCAGCAGGATCCATTCTGGCGCGAGCGACTGAAGGATCTGGATGACCTGTCCGACCGGCTGTTGCGGGTTCTCCAAGGGGGACCGGATGCGTGGCAGATGGGGGCGGAGTTGCCGGATGATGCGGTGCTGGTCGCGCGCAACATGGGGCCGGCGGAACTGATCGACTACGACAGCAGCCGCATCCGGGCGCTGGTGGTCGAGGATGCAAGCGCGCAGAGCCATGTTGCCATCGTCGCGAAGGCGCTGGGGATTGCGGCGGTCGGCGGGATCGAGCGCGTGATCGAGCGGGTTTCGGCCAACGATCCGATCATCGTGGACGGGGAGCGGGGGGAGGTTCACGTCCGTCCGTCGCCGGAAATTGTCGCTGCGTATGCCGACAAGGTGCAGTTCAGGGCACGGCGCCAGAAGCAGTTCATGAGGCTGCGCGAGACGCCGGCTATCACGAAGGACGGTGTTCGGGTTCAGATGATGATGAATGCCGGCCTGATGGTCGACATGCCGCATCTGGAGGAAAGTGGCGCAGATGGCATCGGGCTGTTCCGGACCGAGCTGCAATTCATGATCGCGTCAACGTTTCCGCGGCTTGACCGGCAGACCGAGACGTATCGCGAAGTGTTGGATGCGGCGCACGGCCGGCCCGTGGTCTTCAGGTCGCTGGATATCGGGGGCGACAAGGCGTTGCCGTATTTGCGGCAGCCGAAGGAAGACAATCCGGCAATCGGTTGGCGGGCGGTGCGGCTTGCGCTTGACCGGCCGGCGCTGTTGCGGATGCAGGTCCGGGCGATGTTGCGGGCGGCCGCGGGGCGTGAGCTGCGGGTGATGATCCCGATGGTGAGCACGGTCTCGGAGATTGATCAGGCGCGCAAGCTGGTCGACACCGAATGGGCCGGGCAGGCGGCGCGGGGGCATGCGCTGCCCGAGCGTGTGCTTGTCGGCGCGATGGTTGAGGTTCCGAGTATCCTGATGGAACTCGATGCCCTGATGGAGCGCGTTGATTTCGTCTCCGTCGGGAGCAATGACCTGTTGCAGTTCCTGTTTGCCGCGGATCGATCCAATCCGCTGGTGGCGTCGCGGTATGATCCGTTGAGTGTTGCCTCGCTTCGTGCGCTGCGGCGTATCGTGGAGGTGGGGGACAGGCACAAGGTGCCGGTTACACTGTGCGGGGAAATGGCCGCAGATCCGTTGGGGGCGATGGCGTTGATCGGCCTCGGGTTCCGCTCCATATCGATGGCGCCGGCCGCGATCGGTCCGGTGAAGACGATGATCCTTTCGTTGGAATGCCAACGCGTTCACGGGTTTATCGTGGAGCGGCTGGAGCCTGACAGAGTTGGCAATCTGCGCGATGATCTGCGACGCTTCGCTGAACTGAACAGCATTGAAATCTAGCGACGGGAGGCCCGCGTTGCCGGAGGTCCGGCGAGGGGGAGCGAACCGTTGGTGTCACGCGCAGCATGTTATCGAGATCCATGACCGGAATACCGCAAGATAAGCTCGACAAGTTGACTGAACGTTGGCTTGCCGTGCAGCACGAGCTGTCAAATCCGCTCGATCAGGAGAGCTTTGCCCGGCTCTCCAAGGAATTTGCGCAGCTTGATCCTGTCGTCCAAACGATCAAGCGGCTGGACGATCTTCGCGAAGAGATCGCGGGCCTCGAGGCGATGACGGCGGAGGATGGCGACAAGGAAATGGTGGAGCTGGCGCGGGGCGAACTCGACAGTTTGATGCCGCAGCTCGCAGAGGTCGAGCAGACGCTCAAGATCCAATTGCTGCCCAAGGATGCCGCGGATGACCGCAGCGTGATCCTGGAAGTGCGGGCGGGTACGGGGGGAGATGAAGCGGCGCTGTTCGCGGCTGACTTGTTCCGGATGTATTCGCGATATGCCGAAGCCCACAAGTGGTCGGTCGAGATCGTCGATTTTTCCGAAAACGCGCTTGGCGGGTACCGAGAGGTGGTGGCCGCGATCCGGGGAGATGGCGTGTTCGCGCGGCTGAAGTATGAATCCGGTGTCCACCGGGTGCAGCGGGTGCCGGCAACGGAGGCGAGCGGGCGGATCCATACGTCGGCTGCGACGGTGGCCGTGCTGCCGGAGCCGGAGGAAGTCGATCTGGACATCAAGCCGGAAGATTTGCGCATCGACACGATGCGGGCTTCGGGCGCCGGCGGGCAGCACGTCAACAAGACCGAAGTCAGCGGTTCGCATTACGCATCTGCCGACCGGTATCGTGGTGGTCTCAGCGGAGAAATCGCAGCACCAGAACCGGCGTCTGGCGATGGATGTGCTGCGGTCGCGGGTCTACGAGATGGAACGGGAGAAGGCGGCGCAGGAGCGCGCAGATCAGCGGCGTGACCAGGTCGGCAGCGGGGATCGCTCCCAGCGGATCAGGACGTACAACTTTCCGCAAGGCCGTGTCACCGATCACCGGATCAACCTGACGCTCCACAAGCTGGACCAGATCATGGAAGGCGTCGGTCTGGACGAGCTGATCGATGCGTTGATTACCGAGAACCAGGCGGGCCAACTGGCGCAGATGGGCGGCGAGCGGGATGGTCATGCCGCGTCGGCCTGAGCCTTCGGAGGGCGGCTGCGTGGCCATGATCGGGGACTGTGTCCGGGATGTGCAAAGGCGTCTTCGGGCGGGCGGCGTCGAAGACGCGGGCGTGGAGGCGCGCCGGCTGGTTTGCGAGATCGCGGGCGTTCAGCCGGAGACATTGATCATCCGGCCCGAGACGCCGCTTGCCGGGCATGTGGTCGAGGCGATCGATGGGGCAGTGACCAAGCGCGTTGATGGGATGACGATCGGGCGGATCGTCGGGGAGCGGAGCTTCTATGGCCGTTCGTTCGCGCTCAATGAGGCAACGCTGGAGCCGCGGGCCGATAGTGAGACACTGGTTACGGCGGTGCTGGAGACCTTGGGCGATGCGGGCCTGATCGAGGCGCCGCTGCGGATTATCGACATTGGGACGGGAACGGGATGCCTGCTGATTTCGCTGCTTGCGGAATTGCCATCAGCCACGGGGGTTGGCAGCGATCTGGCGGCGCGGGCGCTGGACGCGGCGCGGGGGAATGCGGCGCGGCACGGGGTCGAGAGCCGGGCGGCGTTCGTGGTGGCGGACGGGTTGGCGGGGGTGGCGGGGCCGTTCGACATTCTCATTTCGAACCCGCCCTACATAAAGGGTGCTGATATCGCAGCACTCGATGCCACAGTGCGATGCCATGATCCGCTCCTGGCGCTTGATGGCGGGGCGGATGGGCTTGATGTCTATCGGAAGATCGCCGGACAGGCGGGCGGCGTGGTGCCGGATGGTTGGGTGTTTCTCGAGATCGGTATGGGCATGCGGGCCGATGTTTGCGGTGTTTTCGACGCGGCGCTCGGATCGACCGCTGACTGGAGGGTGTGGCAGGATATCAACGGTGTTGATCGATGTGTGTCCCGAAAGACTCATTCAGCTGAGGTCTACGAATAATGCTTGGAAAAGCGATTCGGACGCGCTAGTATTGATGAAATAGAGGGCTGGTCAGGATTTACAAACCTTGGCGCGCGTGATCGCTGCCTTTAACCAGCAAAGCTTCGGCGACATCTTAATCGGACTTATCCTACGTACACTGCTCGTAGCTGGCCGATAAAGATTTGCCCGTTTAATCTAACCGGGTTGGGCTAACGGCGAATTTGCACCGCTTTGGGCGAGTGCTCCAGCTGAAATTGTGAGCCGCGATTGAGGCATCTGGTGCCACTGTTTGTATCGACCTTCGTCATGGGGCGGTCGCAGCCAATAACGGTGCGACGTTGGACACGGGTCGAACAACTCTATTCCCATGAATGAACTTTGCAGTGACTGAGAACGGGAGCCCATGAGGCAAGCACAGCAAAACCGCCGAGGCCGCGGACGCAATCGTAAAGGCCAGAATCCCCTGACGCGGACGTACGAGTCCAATGGGCCGGACGTCAAAATTCGGGGTACTCCATCGCATATCGCGGAGAAGTACGTCTCGATGGCGCGAGATGCGCTGTCGTCGGGTGATCCCGTGCTTGCTGAAAACTATCTCCAGCACGCAGAGCACTACAACCGCATCATCATGGCGCATCGCGAGCAGCAGTTGCTTGAAGAAAATCGCGCTGGCGGCCGCCCCAGAGACAGTCAGGACGACGATGCCGGTGATGAGGATGATGACTTTGAGGGTGGCGAGCGACAGCAGGCTCGTGGCCCGGATCAACCATCGCAGCCAAAGCCGAACCGCCCTGAGCAGAAAGACGATTCGCGGCCGCCACGGCGTCAGCGTAATCGCAGCGAGGGTCGCAACGAGGGCCGCAGCGAGGGCGGTGAGCGCGGCGATGCGAACGGTAACGGGGGCAATGGCCGCGAGGGTGGCCGAGGCGGGCGGCGACCGCGGTACGCGGAAAACGACGATCAGCCCGAGTTTCTGAAGCGTCCCGTTCGTCGTCCGAGTACTGACGACGGCGATGGGGCCGGAGACACATCGCTCGAAGCGGATCAAGCGGTCGACTGAGCTTGGCACGTCTGACGGTTGCGTGCTGATGCAGGCTGCTGAGTGATGCAGCCTGCTCACAGACGCGATTCACTCGCTTGGGGCGGCTGGATAGGCGGCTGGCCTGTCGCCGGATTATTCCGGCGCAGGCTGGGTTATTCCAGCGTAGGCGCATCTACTCCGGCGCAGGCGCTATGACATCACCCGTTTTGATGTCGCCGCCGGATTTTACGGTCGCGTAAACACCAAAATCAGAATGACGAAAATGGCGGGTCAGGATGGCCGGCACATCGGCGTCGCGTGCGGCTGAGTGCGGATCGACGTTGGTTGCATCGCAGCGTTCGGTGCGCGCGAAGACCTTGAGGCGGGCCGCGCGAATGTCGAACTGCTGGCCGATCCAGTCAAACTCGGACCAGGCGGGGGCGCCCTCAAGATAAATATTGGCACGGAAGCGCAGCGGGTCGAGGGTTCGGCCGGCGACGCGTTCGAGTGCGCGGACGGTCTCGAGGTTGACGATGTGGACACACTTGAGTGGCATGTCGGAGAAGGAATGCCCGGGGGCGTGGACGATGCGCGGGGCGCCGCGCAATTCCCTTGAAAAATAGGATGAGAGGAACTGCTCGATCATCTTGCGGCCAAGCGGGGTCGAGAGTTGGCCGGTCGCGACGGGGCTGCCGTCGCGCAAAATCGTCAGCGTTTCGGTTTCGGGATCGAAAAGCGACCTCAGGGTCGCGAGGCGCTCGTTGCGCATCAGCATGAGGAAGTTGATCTTCGGCAGATGGCGCGGCGCCAGCGCGTCGAAGCGGCCGGGGCCGTTCTCGATGGCGTATTTGCGGTCCGCGGGAAAGCACTCGTCAGGATCGAGGCGGACCGTCTCCAGAGCCTCAGGCGACATGCCTTTGACGGGGTAGCGATAGAGGGCTTCAATCCGGGGCAAACCGGCGGGGGTGGTGGCCTGATCCGTCATTTCGGTGTCCTTCCGCCTTGAGTGCGCTTTGAGGCATCACGCCCTCTTCAATATCAGCGTGACCGTCCCATATCTACTTATGTCCGGCGGCCTCGAAGAGGCGTTGGACAAGAGCATTTATCACGTCGGGTCCGTATCGCTTCGGGATCGGTCCGGTCGGTGGAGGACATCATGAATTTTGAACGGTATACGGACCGTGCACGGGGATTCGTGCAATCTGCGCAAAGCCTTGCGCTCAGAGAAAATCATCAACAATTCTCAACGGAGCACCTGCTCAAGGTGCTGCTCGACGATGGCGAGGGGCTCGCGGCGGGCCTGATCAAGCGCGCCGGCGGCGATCCGGCGCGGGTGCTGCAGGATGTCGAGTTGGCGCTGGCCGGGCGGCCGAAAGTGTCGGGTGGCGGGGCCGGGCAACTGTATCTCGCGCCGGAACTCGCGCGGGTGTTCGATCAGGCTGAAAAAATCGCCGAGAAGGCGGGTGACCAGTTCATTACGACCGAACGGTTGCTGCTTGCCATTGCGCTTGAGACGGGCAGCGAGGCTTCGAAGGCCCTCCAGGCGGGCGGCGTGCAGCCGGACCGCATCAATCAGGCGATCAATGAATTGCGCAAGGGGCGGACGGCCGATACGGCGAGTGCAGAAGAGGGCTATGACGCGCTGAAGCGGTATGCGCACGATCTGACGGCGCAGGCCGCCGAGGGCAAGCTTGATCCCGTGATCGGGCGCGACGAAGAGATCCGGCGCACCGTGCAGGTGCTCTCGCGGCGGACGAAGAACAATCCCGTCCTGATCGGTGAGCCGGGTGTCGGCAAGACGGCGATCGCGGAAGGCCTGGCGCTTCGGATTGTCAAAGGGGATGTGCCCGAAAGCCTCAAGGACAAGAAACTGCTCTCGCTCGACATGGGCGCGCTGATTGCGGGTGCGAAATATCGCGGTGAGTTCGAGGAGCGGCTGAAGGCGGTTCTGAACGAAGTGACGTCGGAGAGCGGGCGCATCATCCTGTTCATCGACGAAATGCACACGCTTGTCGGCGCGGGCAAGTCGGACGGGGCGATGGATGCCTCGAACCTGTTGAAGCCGGCGCTGGCGCGGGGCGAACTGCATTGTGTGGGTGCGACGACGCTCGATGAGTATCGCAAGCACGTCGAGAAGGACGCGGCGCTGGCGCGGCGGTTCCAGCCGATCTTCGTTGATGAGCCGTCGGTCGAAGACACGATATCGATCCTGCGGGGACTGAAAGAGAAATACGAGCTGCATCATGGCGTCCGGATCACGGATAGTGCGCTGGTGTCAGCTGCAACTCTGTCCAACCGCTATATCTCGGACCGGTTCCTGCCGGACAAGGCGATCGACCTTGTCGATGAGGCGGCCTCACGGCTCAGAATGCAGGTGGATTCGAAGCCGGAAGAACTGGATGAGATCGACCGGCGGCTGATCCAACTCAAGATCGAGCGGGAAGCCCTGCTCAAGGAAAGCGATGACGCCTCGAAGGACCGGCTGAAGTCTCTCGAGACGGAGATTGCGAACCTCGAGGAGACGTCGCAGTCGCTGACGCAACGCTGGGAGCAGGAGAAGTCCAAGCTCGGCGATGCGCAGAAGATCAAGGAAGAGCTCGATCAGCGGCGGACCGAACTGGAGCAGGCGCAGCGGCGCGGTGATCTCGCGAAGGCGGGTGAGCTTGCCTATGGCGTGATCCCGGATCTGGAGAAAAAGGTCGCCGAACTCGAAGGCGCCGAACACGACACGGCGATGGTCGAAGAAGCCGTGCAGCCGGATCACATTGCCTATGTTGTCTCGCGGTGGACGGGTGTGCCGGTCGACAAGATGCTCGAAGGTGAGCGCGACAAGCTGCTGCGGATGGAGCACGAGCTTGCCAAGCGCGTCGTTGGGCAGACGGAAGCGGTTACGGCGGTTTCGAAGGCGGTGCGACGTGCACGGGCCGGCTTGCAGGATCCGAACCGGCCGATCGGCTCGTTCATGTTCCTTGGGCCGACCGGCGTTGGCAAGACCGAATTGACCAAGGCGCTGGCCGGCTTCCTGTTCGATGATGACCAGGCGATGGTGCGCATCGACATGAGCGAGTTCATGGAGAAGCACTCCGTGTCGCGTCTGATCGGGGCGCCGCCAGGTTATGTCGGCTACGAGGAAGGCGGCGTGCTGACGGAAGCCGTTCGGCGGCGGCCGTACCAGGTGATCCTGTTCGACGAGATCGAGAAGGCGCATCCGGATGTGTTCAACGTCCTGTTGCAGGTCCTCGACGATGGACGATTGACGGATGGCCAGGGGCGCACTGTCGATTTCCGCAACACGCTGATCATCCTGACGTCCAACGTTGGCGCGGAGATGCTGGTTGCGCTGTCGGAAGGTGAGAACGTCGAGCAGGTGCGCGATTATGTGCTTGCCGAGTTGCGGTCGAAATTCCGGCCGGAGTTCCTGAACCGGCTGGATGATATCGTGTTGTTCCAGCGTCTCCAGCGGGATCAGATGACGCAAATCGTCGAGATCCAGCTCGAGCGCCTGGAAGCGTTGCTGGCGGATCGCAAGATCGTGCTGGAACTCGATGAAGCGGCGAAGGCGTGGCTGGCAGAACGCGGTTATGAGCCGGCCTATGGTGCCCGGCCGCTGAAGCGGGTGATCCAGCGCTACTTGCAGGACCCGTTGGCGGAGATGCTGCTTGGCGGTTCGATCCGGGACGGCGGGACAGTGCGCGTGACGGCTGGCGAGGGCGGTCTTGTTATCAACGGCGAGGCGGTCCGCGAGGCGGCTTAACGCTAAGATCTCGCATCTTGGATGTCCGAAGCGGCCGGTCCCGGCAGGGGCCGGCCGTTTGGCGTTTAACGTTTGGTTTTTGGGCGGGACTATTGCAGCTCGTCGATGGCCTGCTGCGCCTGGGCTGCGATGTCGGACTGGTTGACGAACCAGCGCGGCATCATCCCGAGGCGGATGGCGTGCTGGCTGTCGAGGTTCATTTCGGGCGGCTGGAATCTGGGGTAGGGGCGGGTTGCGCGCGTGAACCAGGTGAGGGCCTGTTCTGGGTCGCGGGTTTCGCAAAAGAATGCCGGTTCGGCGTGGCATTGCCCGAGACGATAGGCGGCAAGGACGTGGCCGGCTTTCGCGGCGCGGGTGAGCCACTTTTCTGCCTCCGCTGCGATTTCGGCATGCTCGGGATCAGCTTTGTCGTCCCCGCCGAGTTGATTTGCAAGGAGGAAGCCGAGGCGCGCCATGGAGGCGATGTGACCGGCCTCGGCTGCCTGGCGCAATGCCGTGCGGCTTTCTGCGGGGCGCTGCTTGTGCCAAAGCACGCTTGCCATCGTGGCGGCGGCGCCGCGATCACCCAACTGCTTCAGTTCGCGAATGCGATCGTATTCGCCATCGCCGGCGTCGAGAAGGATCTGCGCCTCGGCAATGCCGGATCGTGCCGCCCATCTCAGCCAGCCGGTCGTGTTGCTATCGCTGCGTTTGGATTTCCGGCCTCGCTTGATGTTGAACATCGCCAGGTTCCAGTAGGCGGCGGGAACACCCTGTTTTCCTGCTTCGCGCCATGCCTGGTCCGCTGCCATTGAGGCATCCTTGCGGACTTGGCCGCCGGCCGGCACGGCGTTGGCCCAGGTGAGGGCGTGGTAATTGTTCAGGGCTACCGGGTCGCGCTGCACATAAGCCATAGCGCCATAGAGACTACGGGCCGTTGCGAGATGGTCGCTCAACACGAGCTGACCGACCCATCGGCGCTCATGTCCCCTGATCCACTCAGGGGGAAATACGACTGCGAGGCCTGTCAGGATAACGAGGCCGAGGGCAATGAGCCGGCGCATTTGAGAGATCTCGATGGAGCGTGTGGACCGGCGGATTATGGGGGCCCGAGGTTAATTATTTCTCTGGCGGGCGCGAAGCGGTCGTTAGCGCCGCCCGGCTTCGGCGCGCTGCAGGTCTCGCGTTCGGCGAAAGAGTGTGGGGGCGAAGACGCGCATGCGCAACTTCTCCAGCATCGAGAGCCGGTCGATGAAAAGTGTGCCGTCGAGATGGTCGATCTCGTGCTGCAGGCTGACCGCCGCCATGCCTGAAAGCTGGCGCTGGAAGCTTGCGCCGTCGCGATCAAAGGCGTTTACGGTTACCTCGGTTGCGCGCACGACATTGCCGATGATGTCCGGGACCGACAAACAGCTTTCCTCGACGATGGCGAACTTGGCCCGGCTCTGGATCTCTGGATTTATGAAGAGCTGCGGTGCGTCGCGAGAGACGGTCGGATCGATCACCAGGACGCGGCGGTGGACGTCGACCTGAGTGGCGGACAGTCCGATTGCGTCGGCTGCGTACATGGTCTCCAGCATGTCTTCGACAAGTGTCGCAAGGTCGTCATCGAAGGCCGTGACCGGGTCTGCCGGCTGCCTGAGGCGGGGATCGGGATGTTCCAGGACTCGGGAATACTGCCATTGCGAGCGCCTTCAGGATGTCATTTCGGCGGATGGGTTCGGGGCCGGGACTGGAACGGCTTCGCGTGATGCCTGGTGCGTGCCGGTGCGGCTGCTCTTTGCGGCGCGGGTCCGGCGGCGAATAAGCGGCAGCAAGGCTGCGACAGTGATGCCAAGAAGGACGATCTCGATCGAGTAGACAACGAGGTAGCCATTCGCCTCGCGGGCGAAGAATCCGGCTTGCGACCCAGTTCCCTGCAACATGGTCGACGAGGTCGCGCACGATGCTGCCAATCGCCATGGCAAGGCCTGCTGCCGTCGCCTGCACCGCGCCCCAAGCTCCGAGCGCGATGCCGGCCTGATCGCGGGGCGCCTGGCTCATGGTTGCGGTCAACGTGGCGTGGGCAAAGAGCGCTGCGCCAAAACCAATCATCACGTTTCCGGCGAGGAAGGCTGCGTCGAACTGGAGGGGAGCCGCCGCGATAACGAACAGGAACGCCGGCACGCCGATCGCTGTTGCGAGGAAGGTGATGCGGTAGGGATCGACGCCGCCGCGCAGCACATAGGAGCCGAAAATGAGGCCTGCGAGACTGCCGAGAGAGAGGAGTGCGGTGAGTTGCGTCGTGCTCGCCACCGTCCATTTGAGAACTTCACCGCCGTACGGTTCGAGCAGGACCTCCGACATGGAGAAGGCCATCGTGCCGAAGCCGACGACGACAAGGCGCCTTACCGTATCGTGCCCACGGCAGAAGCTGGCCCAGGCTTCTGCAAAGGTTGGATCGGGCTGGTTTGCCGCGGAGGGGCGCCGGCGCGGGTCGCGAGGCTCCTGCTTCCAAACGGCAATGGCATTGAAAACGAGGCAGACGACGGCCGCGCCCTGGATCACCTGGATAAGGCGGGGGGCCGCGAAGTCGGAGAGGATGAAGCCGAAGATCAGGGCTGAGACGATCATGCCGACGAGCAGCATGATGTACATCAGTCCGACGACGCGCGCGTGTGATTGAGGCGGCGTCAGGTCGGTTGCCAGCGCCAGGCCTGCTGTCTGGACGGTGTGCGCACCAGCGCCGACGAGAAGGAAGGCAAGTGCGGCTGCGCCGTGTCCCAACCACAGCGGCGCGTCATGGGATTCGCCGCGACCTGCGAGGATGAGCAGGGCGAACGGCATGATGGCGTAGCCGCCGAACTGCAAGAGCGTGCCGCGCCAGATGAAGGGGACGCGGCGCCAACCGAGCTCGCTGCGGTGGGTGTCTGATTTGTGGCCGATCAACGCGCGGAACGGGGCGAACAACAACGGCAAGGCGATCATGACACCGACGACGGTCGCCGGCACCCCCAGTTCCACGATCATCACGCGGTTGAGGGTGCCAACCAAGAGCACGAGCGTCATGCCGACTGAGATCTGGAACAGGGATAGCCGCAACAGCCGGCTGAGAGGCAGATCAGGTGTCGTTACGTCGGCAAACGGCAGGTAGCGCGAGCCCAGTGAAGCGTAAAAGCTGGTCAATTTCTGCTTCAATGGACCCATTGTCAGACCCTTAAACCCAGTGATCAGACCTGCGTGCGCGCCATGCCTAGTCGCGATCCTTCGGGTCTTTGCGACGCAGCACTCTGAGCCCGAACATGCTGGAGAAGGGGGTCGGGTTGCGCATGATCAGCGGGAACATGCCGAAGCTGAATTCCTTGATTCCCCTCGAGCGTTTGAGTGGCGGCATGCCGAGCATCGATGAGAGCGGGTCAGCTCTGCGACCCAGGAGCGGCAGGCCGAAGCTCGAGCGCCAGTTCTTCTTCGGTGGCGAGAGAACACTCATGCCAACGGAAGACGACAAGGGAGCCGGGTCCTTCGAGAGCAGCGACAGGCCGAACATCGAGGACATGCTCCAGCTTGAGCTGAGCAGCTGTGTCGATGACCGTCCCTTCGACAGGGTCGGCATGCGCATCATGTCAGAGAGCGGCGAGGGATTTGAAAACTCGTAGCGCTTAATGAGGTCGCTATCGACGGTATCAGCGGTTTCCATGATTTCGAGTGCTTCGCGAGCGTGCCAGAAGGGAGCGCGCACGGCGACAAGGGCGTGGCCTTCCTTGAGGTGACGGGCGCAAAGCTTGCTCATGCGTTCCGGCAGACGTTCTTGACCAATTGCCTGCCTGATCGCCTCGTCTTCCTTGCCAGCGAGCTTGCTTGGCAGCAGGAGCGAGACCTCGTTGAAGCCGTCGGTCTTCAGTCTGGCTTCGACGTCGGTTGCGCCCTGCTCAGTTGCGTAAAATCTTACGTTGGGTGTCATAGCTTCGGCCCCGTAAAGGCGAAGGAGCATTATCGGGCAGAGGCCTGGTTGGCGGGCACCAAACGTGCTTGGCCGTTGAACGGATTTCGCGACGTACGATGCCCGTCAGAAACAGGCTCTGACCATGGTCCAGCTTATTTCACAATGCCTTGAATGAAGGCGGGGAACCACGTCGTGTTGGCTAATACGCTGAAGTGCACGATTAGCGAAATCACGGCGACACTACCGAGGAAAAGCGGCAGACCGACCGTGGGGTTCACGACACACCAGATTCGTCCTTGGTTCATGATGAACTCTCCTGACGGTTAGAAGCTCCAGGGTGAAAGTACGTAGACGAGGAAGTGGGCGACGAGCGCGATCACAAAGAAGACGCGTGCACCGTCAATGACGTGTTTGTGCAGCTCTTCCAATTCCCGGATCGTCAGTCCTGTGGGCCAGATCCGGTCTGGATCGTCCAGATCGGCAGTTTGTTTTTCGTAGGCCATTTGTTGTTCTCCAAATCGAGACCGTAGTGCCCGGTTGAATAAAATTCGGGCACCGAAGCCTAGGCACTGCCCAACAGCGTGTCAATTCAAACTGACAGCATATCGTGTAATTTTTGCCTTACGATGTGCCCAGGTTGTCGCCTGAACGATGACAGCGTTGCGAAGGGATGCGCGCCGCCGTGCCGCGGCATGTCTCGGGCGATGGCGGGTGTCGCCTGGATCGATCTTTGCCTTTGAGAGGGGGTTTTCGCGCGCAACGGTGTGCGGCGGTGATCTGCCGGGTCTTGGTTTGTTTCGGAGAATTGAGAGCGGCGTGTGGGGCTTAATGGCCAAGCGCGGGACGGACCTCGCTCAGGCCGGCCGAGCGGTGACCGGGTGACGCTGGAGGCGGGTCACGCGTCGGTCCGGCGGCGCATATCGGGCGTTGGCCGGGTTGTGGGTTGGCAAGCAATGTTGCCGTGTTGCCGTCAGCGGCTCGCGGTCTGGACGGGGGAGCGGCGCATCAAGTCTTCGATACGTTCGCGTTCGCGGTGGAAGGCTGTCAGTTCCTTGGCGACGAGTTTGCGGGCGCGCGGGACCTTGATCTTGATGGCGTCGACGAAGCGGTTGTTGACGAGGACCTCGTAGTGGAGGTGGGGGCCGGAGGAGAGGCCCGTGGTGCCGACGTAGCCGATGACCTGGCCCTGACGGACCTTCACGCCGGGGCGAATGCCAGGGTGAAAGCGGGACATATGCGCGTAGGTCGTCTGGTAGCCGTTGGCGTGTTTGATGCGCACGTAGTTGCCATAGGCGCCCTTGCGCTTGGCTTCTTCGATCACGCCGCGGCCGGCGGCCAAGATGGGGGTTCCAGTCGGGGCGGACCAGTCGGTGCCGGTGTGCATGCGGCGTTCTTTGAGGATCGGGTGGCGGCGGTAGCCGAAGCCTGATGTGAGGCGGACGTTGGGGCCGCGTACGGGCTTGCGCATCAGGAATTTTTTCGAGTTCTCGCCCCGCTCGTCGTAGAATTCGACGGTGCCGTCGCGGGAGCGGAAGCGCCAGACGCGATGGCGATCGCCGCCGGCGGTAATGGCCACGTAAAGCAGTTCGCCCATGCTCGTCGTACCGTCGGGCTTCTGGTTCAGCTCATAGAACAGTTCGAGCTGATCGCCGTCGCGGACCCGTTTGCGGAAATCGATGTTGTAGGCGTTGATGCGCAAGATCTTCATGATCTCGTCGGGGGGAATGTTCTGCGTGAGGGCGGCGTCGTAAAGGCTTGCATAGAGGGAGGCATCGGCGGCCGCGGCATTCTGGAAATTGGTCCGCGTCATGAAGATGTTCGGGTCGAAGTTCGCATCCGCGACGAACTCGCCGTCATCGGCGCGCCGGACAGTTGCAAGATGCTGGTTGAGGGGGCCGAAGATGGCGACTGCCTCGGGTTCCATCTTGTTGTCGTGGGGGACGAGGCGAACGCGGACCTCATTGCCTTGTGGGAGGGTGGTGTCGCCGAGCACGCTTTGAGCGGCCTCGACCATGATCCGGGTCTGCCAGCTCGGCGCATCCAGTTGCTGGAGGATCTCGGTCAATTCAGTCGGCCGTCCGACGCGGATGACACGCACTTCGCTGCGGTCGAGGGTGGCGTCGTTCAGATCGGCGGTGGTGACACGACGCTCGATGGTGGAGATGGCATCGGCGATCGAGGGGCCTTCGATCAAGGTATTGCCAGCCGAGATGTAGGATGGGGTGAGGTTGCCCGGGAGGACGCCGACGCGGTCGAGGTTGGGCGACTGGCGATCGGCGGAGGGCGTATTGGTGGCGCGTAATTCGCGAACCATGGCGCGGACTTCCTCGGTGTCGAGTTCCTGGCCATCGGCGCCAGGGAGGATTCCGCCAAGCAGCTCGACGACGCGGGCATCGACGCGCCCGCTTGTGGTGTCTTCGTCGTCTTTTGAGGCGCTTTCTTCGCCGGTTGAGGCATAGAGCGCCATCGGATTGAAGTTTGGAATGACGTCGCGATTGGTCGGAGATGCGGGTACAAGGCGCATCGAGATGCGCAAATAGGGGCGGATCTGGATGAAGGGCCGGTTGTTGCGGCGGACCTGGACC
>CAVWDV010000002.1:1152500-1167905 GCA_963753855.1 Lacipirellulaceae bacterium
GTGCTGACCGCGTGAAGCTGCTTGTGTGGGACGGCAACGGTTTGGTGATGATCTACAAGCGCCTGGATGAGGGCAAGTTCCGATGGCCGCGGATCGCCGATGGCGTTATGCGGCTTTCGCCGGCACAGTTATCCGCACTGCTTGAAGGCATCGATTGGGCACGTGTCCACAGCCGCCGTGTCCCCCGGCCCACAGCCGTGCAATGATGTGTTCGCTGAGATGGTCTGCGGGTGCGCAGTGGCCGGCAAATCAGTCAGTCTTTGGCCATGGCGACACTCCAAACATTGCCGGATGATATTGAGAGCCTCAAGGCGCTCATTCTCGCCGAGCGTGACGTCCACGCGGCTGAATGCGCAGCACACGCCATTGAGCGTAATCAATTGCAGACGCGGAATGTGCGCCTTGAGGCGATTGTCAGTCAACTTCGCCGCCTGCAGTTCGGACGCAAATCCGAAAAGCTCGAACCCGATCAGTTGAACCTTGCCCTGGAAGATCTGGAGGCCGCCGCCGCATCGATTGAGGCCGAACACGAGCAAGCTGACACGGCGGTCCAGGCCCGGAACACGACGAGCCGCCGAGCAAACCGCGGGCACCTGCCAGAACATCTACCGCGTGAAGAGATCATCATCGAGCCGGACGACAAAGACTGCGCGTGCTGTGGTGGCGCACTGCACGTCATCGGCGAAGATGTGTCAGAGCGTCTCGACCGCATTCCGGCAAAGCTGAAAGTGCTCGTCACGCGACGGCCGAAGTATGCCTGCCGGTCATGCACAGACGGTGTCACTCAGGCGCCGGCACCGGCGCGGCTGATCACCGGCGGCCTGCCGACCGAAGCCTTTGTTGCCGATGTGCTGGTCGCGAAATATGCCGACCATCAGCCATTATACCGCCAGAGCCAAATTCTTGCGCGAGACGGCATCGAGATCCATCGATCAACGCTTGCCCATTGGGTCGGCTTCGCAGCTTTCGAATTGTCGCCCTTGCATGAACGCCTGCTGGAGATCCTGAAAACATCACCGAAACTCTTCGCCGATGAAACGCCTTGCCCTGTACTCGATCCAGGCCGCGGCCGAACCAAGAAAGGTTATCTGTGGGCGGTTGCCCGCGATGACCGACCTTGGCAGGGGCCTCGGCAGGGGATTGGGGGCAGCAGCGACCCACCGGCGGTCGCCTACACATATGCACCGGGACGTGGCGGCGAGCACATTCAACGCATTCTTGCCGGCTTCACCGGCATCCTCCAGGTCGATGGCTATGCTGCCTACAACAAACTGCAACCAGATGTGACTCTGGCGCTGTGCTGGTCGCACTTCCGGCGCCGGTTCTATGACATCGCCAAGGGCGGCAACGCACCAATCGCAACAGAGATCCTGGCGCGGATTGGCGCACTCTACGACATTGAGGCGGAGATCCGCGGCGGTTCCGCAGAAGAGCGCCGCTCCGTCCGGCAGGCGCGCGCCAAGGGCCTCGTCAACGACCTCAAGGACTGGCTCGAAGGGCAGCTCTCGCGTGTCTCCAAAAGTTCGACGATTGCCGAGGACATACGCTACGGCCTCACGCGTTGGGACGGGCTCAGCCGCTACCTTGATGACGGGCGCATCGAGATGGACACCAATATCGTCGAGCGCTCAATCAGGCCACTTGCACTCAATCGCAAGAATGCACTCTTTGCTGGTTCCGATGAAGGTGGCGCCAACTGGGCCATCATCGCCTCACTTATCGAGACATGTAAACTCAACGATGTGAACCCGCATGCCTGGCTTACCGATACGCTCACCAGACTGGTCAATCACTGGCCACAAAGCCGCATCGACGAGCTGATGCCATGGGCTCACGACGCCGTTGTCAACGTGTGATCCCCGCACCGCTTACGTCTCCTGTTGTGTGACAGCCCACGAAATAGAAAGTCATTTGACGGTGCCCCCCCCGCATTCGAACGGCGGCACAAAACGCAAACCTATGGTGTCTACAAATCTTAGGGGCCTACAGGTTCGCGGTTGTTCTACTCGCCACCACCCGACTTGTTCGCGACGAGAACTCCGGGTTTACCTCTGTAGTAGGAAATCAGCCTCTTCTCCTCTTCCTTCGAAAGGGCCAGAGAGAGTCCACTTTTGACCTTCTTTGGCTCAGCCCCATCCAGGATCATGGCCGTCACTATAGTATTGTGGGAGCTCACGAGGTGCTGCTTCTTCCTGGTCTCGAAGTTCTCCGTCCTCCCGACATAGACCGTGTCCCCATGCTTGATGACGTAGACGCAGTGTTTGCCCTTCGGGGCCTCCAGCCTCCTGGCCTCGCGTTCTGCCTTGAGTGCTGTCTTTTGGCGCTCTTCCTCGGCCAGTCTCTTATTGTACTCTGTCAACAGGATCTGCCTAACCTCGTGAGCTCGCCGGAAGGCTATTCTTTCCTCGAGAGGTGAGCTGTTTCCAGTCTTCCTCGGTGGGCTCCCAGCCTGGACCGTAGTGGTAAAGCTGTGCAGTTTCCCGGACGTCAGGGTATAAAACGTGAGCCATGGAGAAAACCTTTCTGCGGACGTCAGCAAAGCACGCGGGAGACAATCCCTCCGATATCAAGTCCTCCGATATATCGTTGCCCAGCCCATATAAATTCGATAGAGCGCGGCCCACTCCATAATCGAACTTGTAGAGCAGAGCCGCCTTGGATCTGTATTCCTCCCACGCGATGGCCCTCCGCCTATCTTCGGCAACCTTCTCGTCTAATTCGCGCTCTCGCTCGGCCTTCAATTTGACGCCCAGCACGCCCCGCAACCATGCGGAAAATCTCGCGACGTTGTTGCCATGCCACGGCGCCGACGATCCCAAAAAACGGGCCGAACACAACCGGATTAAAATTTTCCATTTGACTGCCCTAATTGCGACGGCGCTGATTAGCGATTTCATGATGATCTTCTGTGGCAGATCATGTTTCACGTGCGGTCAAACGCTAACGGCACAGCTGAACATCAGGACGCTGCGGCTGGACACAACAGCGACACCGCTGGCAGCGTGAACAAAGAGGCCGCTCAGTGAGCGTTTGATGCGCTGAGTATGCACACACACCGACACACTCGTTCACTCACGTACTTACTCGGACTAGCTTGGACCCAAAGGTTGTATCGTCTGCTCGGTTGGGCTCGGACTGGTGGTTATGCTGCCGCCAGAAGTTTACGCGGGGCCATGCCTTTAATGATTACTCGGCCATCCTCGCCGCATTCGACCGGGAGCTTGGCGTCAGAGACGAGGCTGGCTAACTCCTCCTCAAATTTCCCGACAGGCAAAGGACGCGCGCCGGAGGCTCGGCACCAGCCAACATAATCGGCACGCACTTCGGCCAGCTTCAGCGTCCCGCTCGCCGATTTGTCGTAACAATCTAAGGCGAACCGGGCGACGTGATCGCGGTGGTTCGCGACGGGCTGGACCGTAGGCTTGAACTTGCTGATACGTCCATGCCCAGCATAGGCCAGTGCAAAGATTGCGCCGATATTGAGCGCCGACGCCTTTAAGGCGGCCAGCAAGGCGTTGAACACGATTGCAGACCATCCCAGCAAGTCAGCCGCAGACGATGCAGAATGCGGCACCGGAATTGCTGCTAGAGCTGCGCGTGCATGATCAACTTCGATTTGCGCCGCTTGGCGTTGGGCGTCTATGGCGGCGTGGGCGTTCTGCACTTCGGCAAGGGCGGCGGCAATTGCGGACTCGTGCAGTTTCCGGCAGTTCGAGGCGCAACCGCGTTTGGATGCGTCATCCCGTGACGCTTTCAGGGCTACCTCATGAGCCGCTGTAGCAGCCTTTAACCTTGGCGATGACGCACCAATGCCCCGAGCTACAATTTCGGCCTTGGCGACGCGCTGGGCGGCTTCTGTGCGCCTGCTGTCCGCCTCAACTAGGGGCGCTTGCGCTGCCGCCCGCCGCTGCATTTCCTGGTCGACCGTGCGCCCGAATTGATAGACGTCACCTGCGATCAGGGCGATCATCATGCCAAACGCGATGATGTAGTGACCGTTCCGCCATACGTGGCCGACTGCGACGGCGAGAGCAACAACCAGGCCTGCCGCCGCGATCGTCACGTAGGCATCAGGAGAGGCGTATCCGTCGCCGGAGACGATGGTTTTATGAGCCAGGGCGGCGAGCGCACAAAGGCCCGCAACGAAGCAAAGCAGCCTAAGCATCGACGTCAGCCTCCAAAGGATCAATGCCCTCAATTTGTGCCAGCAGATCGATGGCGATATGCAGGCCATCGGCCAGTGTCCGCCCTCCATGTTTTTTGGCGAGCGCTATCAATACGTGACGCACGTTGGGGTCAGCTCGGCATGACAGATTATCAGTCCGCGTCTTGGTGCGCTTGCTCTTACGTTGTTTGCTGGACTTTGCGGCGGCGCGCTCTTCGGCGGCAACAGCCGCAATCTCTATCTCGGTTACGTTTTGTACATTCATCTTGAATGCATTGACGAATTCTGCGCCAGTGCTGACACCAGCCTTGTCCTCGTCGAGCACGTTGCGCTTTTTGCCGACGATCTTGGGCAGCGCATCGAGTATCCCCATTACACTGCCTCCGCTTTGGCGAGGCCTACGGCGATGATGATTTGCTCGTAAAGGTCGTCGATCTCCTGCTGTGGCGTTTTCATGCCGCTGCCCTTCATCTCATGGACGCCGACACCGCCATTCATTGCCCGCAGGAATTGCTCGCGGTCGGTGATGGACACGACCGGCAAGCCATACTCCTTGATTGACGCGATGATTTCCGTCGCCATCTGCTTTTGGTACGGTCGCCGTTCTCCCGGCATTGGGACTTCGTTGACAACCCCGATCGCGGGCGTACCAGCGTCGGCGCAGAATTTGGCGACTACAGCAGCCTTGCTCATGTCGTGGTGACTGCATTTTTCTGGGATGACGACGGCGTCCACGGCGGAGACGGCGACGCGCGTCGCATCGATGGTGCCCGGCGATCCATCTAGCACCACAAAGTCGTAGCCCGCGCGCTCTGCAACATCGAGCGCCTCGATCGGATCAGAGACGCCGACTAGGAGCGCCGGGCGATCGCCCATGTCGTTGCCTTCGCGGTCACGGAACCACGTGCGAGCTCCGCCGCTGGGATCGAGATCGATGATGGCGACCATGTTGAAATTCTCGCAGGCGCGCACCGCGATTTGGGTGGCTAGAGTTGTCTTCCCAACTCCGCCCTTGCCGTTGAGAAAAGCGATCTTGTACATGCTGAAGCCCTTCGCCCAATGCAACGCCTTTTGATGGGATGCATTGCATAAAATCAAATGCAACGCAATATATATATGCAACGCATTAATCAAACGTAACGCATTTGAATTATGCAACGCATGGAATAAATGCGTTGCCTTTGGGGGTGCGTGACGCAGATGAAAAATGCGTTGCATTTGACAAAAAGGCACGCAATACGGGCATTATCGCGAAGATCAGCGGCTGACGATTGAACATTTATCGGGGATACCGTGACGCAATGCATTGCCTCAAAGGCAACGCATGACTTTCATGCAACGCATGACTTTCATGCAACGCGTTGCCTTTGAGTTGATGCATGACGGCACGCAGGCGGGCATGGCGTAGGGTGCCACTGCCGCCGCCGGAGCATGCCGGGCAGGGTGGCAACGGTGGCGCGCCACCTTTGGCGTTGGTGGCGGAGTGTGAAGCCCAACGGAACGAAAAGTTGCGCTTCCGCATCACTACGCCAGAAGGTGAGACGCTGATTTTTGTACAGCTGCCCGATGACTTCGAACAACGTAATCGGCGCATGCAACTCGTATCGTCCTACATGTTCGTGCACATGGCGCAATCGTTCGTGATGGCGTCGGAGCTGGCGGAGCCGGACGCATCATGTGCGGTGGCGGTGACCCGACAAGGCGGCGAGGCTGGGTTGCAGACGATCACCTGCTCGCCGCTGGCGTTCTCTGAGACGATCTGGCTTGGCTAGGAGCAGATCGGCGACGAGCTGCCGACAATGTTGCCCAATCGGGTCGAGGCGGACACGCCCGAGCAGGTCGCCGAGGTCGACCACTTGCTGAAGCACAATGCTGGGCTGCGCCTGGAGCGGCTGTAGGTGCCGAAAAGGTGATAACTATGATCTGATCTGCATCCGGCCACCGGG
The DNA here is from genome assembly GCA_963753855.1 of Lacipirellulaceae bacterium. GTDB lineage: Bacteria > Planctomycetota > Planctomycetia > Pirellulales > Lacipirellulaceae > Aeoliella. Next base: position 1,158,612 of record CAVWDV010000002.1, read on the forward strand.
TCGAAAGATCGGTATGCTCGCTAAGCCAACACTGCAGGGATATCCATTGGCGACCTGTCCGCAAGTGCCTGGTAGGCAAGGAGAAGATATGAGAATTCTGATCGCGGCTAGTTTCGTGTTGGTCGCATTCGCGGTGCCGGCGTCAGCGCATCCGCACGGTGCGAAGTCAAAGCGGGAACACGGCAAGACTTACCGCACTTACCGACCCAAAGGGCACCGTATCGCGACGACACCTGCCCGATTCAGCCGGATCCTCACTTCCAAGATTATCCCTATTGGGCGGCCTGCGCTTTTACGCCGAAGAGCTTCCGCTAGACGTTTCCCGTATATACCTCGCGCAAGTGTGTGCTTTAGGTTTTGCGCTGAATTAGAGCGCCAACAAGTGCCACCACGCCAACAGCAGGAATAATGAGCAGCAGGGCCACGCCGATTGTGAGGCTGAAGCCGATAAACAGGAATGCCAAAACCGCGAAGAACACCAACATGACCAAGGTCGCAGCGGCATAGACCAGCCATGCTCTCCAACCGGTAACTACGGTCCGCTTGCCGTTTATGTTCAGCACGATCATCTTGGCCGCCCTTGTCACCGTGGCATCGCCGTATGCATATTTTCAGATCTGCTTATTTCCATTTCCACGTCTCGCTGCCAAAGTCGCGGGGCCGGTCACTGCCCCAGAATTGTGACGCTCGGTCGCGTATTTGCCAACTGGATCAGCGGCGAAGGCGGTCGTTATGCTGAAAAGTAAAGCAGCGGCGGCGGCTACGAGATGGTGCGTTGGCATCTCGTCTTAGATTGAAGGTCGAGAAATATGAACGCAGTGATGCGCTGGTACAGCGATATGTGAGCGCTATTCCGCTGCCTGCTTGGATTTGGTTTTGATCTCGAACGGAAAACCGTCACGATCGACTATCGATTGCCAGAACATGCGCAGCGCTGCTTGCTGACTAATGCCTTCGCGGCGCAGGATCTCTTCGCCGCGCTCTTTCAAGTCGGCTGGCACGCGTGCTCTGATGAATGGCTGTTGTCTGACGCTTGTCGTCATGGTGCCCACGGTGTGCTATCCACAAGATATGCACACAAGTGATTCGTGTGCTGTACAGAACGTAGCGCAATTTGCGCTATCGGCAAAATGCGTCTGTTCGTGGCGTTGCGCAAGTTTCTCGTAAATCATCGGGCGGAAGCCCAAACGCAAAAAAGCCGCCTCGGATGAGACGGCCAGAATGCGCACATCAAGTGCAGAGAAGTTGTGGTGACTCCTGCATACGCTGATTTGCGAATCTTGGTCAATCTCTGAGAGCGATACCGTCTGGCCAAACGGTCGGGACACGGGGCGGCGTGCTTGGAGACCACGCATGTCATTCATCAGCGACGCCGATTTCGCACGCATTGCCGCCGCCATACCCAACGCACCTCCAACGACATCGGCCAAAAAATACCGGAAGGGCAGCCTCGATGCCGCCGCGCTGGATCATCTTTCGCATCTCAATCAAAGCGGCCTCACGGGGCGCCAGCGGGCCAGGATCGTCCAGCGGGCTGAGGACATCGAGCGCAGCACACGCCAGCCAGGACGCCGCAATGGGGCGTTGGGCAGGCCTGCGGTGGACATCCTGCGGGCGCTGGTGCTGCGGTTCGGTCGGTCCGGCAAATGTTTTCCCAGCTACGCCGCGATCCGCGAGCACACCGGTTACTGCAATGAGACGATCCGGCAGGCACTGCGGGCTCTCGTAAACGCTGGCCTGATCGCCCGCATCCGCCGACGCGCATCTCGGATCGTCAGTCGCCTATGCCAAATCACCGGGCGTCGCCTGGACGTGGCAATGGAGGTCCAGACATCCAACCTCTATACATTCCGTGCTGACCGGCCTGCGCCAGGCCTGGAGCTCATGGCTCCATCTGCAACTCAGCGCCGAGAGTTTCCGAAACGGCGGTCTCTTTTTGATTGTTTGCATCTGATGCCAGCAGGCAGTGAGCAAAGCGCTTCTCCTAGATTTGTTTCTAGTAACAACCTGGTGAAAACCCGCAACCCAGCCCCCAGAATTCACCTCTGACAGGGTTTTCCGAGAAAGAGGTCGAGGGGACACCGGAAATTCACGGCGCGCACTGGCTGCGGCTGAGGCGGCCTGCGCGGAAACCAGCCTGGAGTGCAGCAGTGGAGAGTGGTGAAGAGTGAAGCTCCTTCAAACGCCCTAACAGTGAGTTTTCGACGAAGAAATTTCTGGTGTATCACCAACCTATGAATTGCGTGAGTGGAGCAGCAGTTGCTTGTTGTCAGCAGTCGTTCCCGGGCCGTTGCAGGTGTCATTGTTGGTCGGTCATGGAACTCCGCGAGAACTGGATTTGAACGATCTTTCCGGGTTCACGCAGTGATTTAATGACCGACGTTTGCTGCGCCACAGCTAATCGCATCTGCGATTGACGTAATTTCTCAATCGCCGCTTCCAACGGGCGCAAGACGTCTCTCGTATGAGTATCCATCGAACCGAGCCTCCTAAAATGCAGAGGCTGCCGTGTTTCGGTTATGAAAAGGTTACAGTGACGCCGGATCGAAGGGATTGGGGGTTTGAAGCCCAAAGGAACGATAAGTTGCGCTAAGCTGCGATCGGCTGCTTCTGAATGTGTAGCTGGCGTGATTTGCGTGCCACGACCGGCAGCAGGTGACCCAGAGCGGCTGTGGTGCAGGTTGGACACATAGTGTTGATGTTTAGTACCTGCTGCTAAGTGGATAGGTTGGTCTTTTCACGTCAAAACTTGTCCTGCCAGTTAGTTCAAGCGCGCAGCCTGGGATGCGCCACAGCATTTCTTATACTTCCTCCCGCTACCGCACGGGCAGGAAGCATTACGGCCGACCTTCGAATGGATCTGCACACTGTTTGCGTGCAGCAGCGGGCGATCCGGCACCCCGAGATTTGAATGCAATTTATTGAAGAGATTAGCGAACTCCTCGCTCAGCGAATTCGGCGTCAGCTCGTCGGTCCGGAAAAAGCGCCAATTGCTCTTGTGCTGGAGCATCCTGTCGAGCTCGTCGAAGGCATCGCGCTGCTGCCCGGCATCGGCTAAGGTCTGAGCAAGGCCAAGTCCGGCTTCCATAGAATTTGGCTCGATCTGCAGAGCTCTGCGGTAGCACTCCTCCGCCCGGCCGCGTCTTCCAAAGACATACTGCATGCGCGCCAACCTCAGATGATTGACGATATTCAGTGGTTGCTGCTGTACAGCAGATTTGAGTTCGGCCATAACTTCCGGTGCCGGTCGCTCCTCCCATCTGTAGGTAACATCGATGAGCTGAAATGGACCTTCATCTCCGTTTGAAACCTGCTTTGATTCTGGTCGGGCAGAGCGAACGAGCAAGGCAGCCATCATCTGCATGTGGGCCTCGGCCGTGAGATCGAAATCGGCCCACTGACCGCAGGAGAGACACCGCAAGTCGTCGCGCACAAAGCAGGCGGAATGGGACCTGCTGCTGCCGACCACGACCGACTTGACATCGTACCGATTGACGTCGCCGCATTTCTCGCAGCGGAGCTTCAGCGTCAACGTTTTGAACAAGTTGTCGAGGGCCCCGACCTCGAAGCTGGACTGATGATCGAGGAGGTGCCTTCGATGCTCCTCGATGCGATGACGGACCTCGTCGATGCCCGCGTGGTGACGGTCGGCGAGGACGCACAGTCGATAGAAGCACCGGTCGATGCCGGGCTGCTTACGCCCGAGTCTGAGTTTCAAGCAGATCGATGGCCCGATCGTCCGGACAAGCCTCGATGAGAGAGCACCAGCCTTCGTGATCCTCGCGAAACAGTTGCTCGAAGCGATCGAGCGCGAAGTGGCAGCTTGCCTCGCCGCCGATCTTTTCCAGGATGCTACGGCCATAAATCTTCTGCGATCGGTCGAGATCGTCCCAATGCTCGATCACGGCCTGCTCCGCCGGCGTCCCGATCCGCGCGAGAGCCTTCTCCGCCGCCTCGCAAAGATAATCCCCTTTCTGGTCGGCCAAGCAATCGATCAACGCCGGCACCGCGGCGCCGAGGCGCAACTCTCCGGCCATGGCAGCGAGATGGATGCCGCCCCATTCCTCAGCCCGCATCCGCAGGCGTTCGTCTAGCGCCCGAGCGACCATGCCGGGCTCGAACGACCGCAGACGCTGTGCCAGCTGCCCGAAGTGACGACATACGGCGACATTCAAACTGAGTACGTCGAGAACTTCCTCCATCGATAAGGCGTCGGCACCGACGTCAACGCGCTCGAAGGGGCTCAGTACAGCAGCGACGGCAAAGCTGGCCAAGTCGGCGGGATCAGCATCTGTGTGCGCTTCGAAGAGAGCGCAGACGATGGCCGCCTTTTCGGCAGCGGGCGTAGCTCCACGATGCCTTTCTAGCAGGCTCTTAATTTTTGGCCAGAAATTCGCCTCCGCAAAAATACGGTCACATTCGTCCAACGGCGCATCCGGATGGAACAACGCACGCAGGCCACCGAAAATCGCCTTGCCCTCGCCGGTGATGGAACGCTCCGCTTTGTCCATCAAGGCATCGTTTCCGAGCAATGCCGAGCACATTGATCTCAGCATCTGAATCGTGCGGTCACCGGCGAGCTCGGTGCGCACGCAAGTCCCGGCAAGCGAAACGAAAGCGCTCTCATGGCGGACCGCCACCGGACGCAACAGCGCCTGCAAGAGGATCGCTCGTGCAAGGTCTCCATTCGGGAGTGCGTCTACGCGCGCGATCGCCTCATCCAAAAGCTGCTGCCCGCCATCCGAAGGCAGATCGGCAAGGCAAGAAATGGCTGCGGAGGTCTTCCGCAAATCGGAGAAGCCCGCCCCGAAATGGCGGGCGAGCATAGGCAGAACCTGCTCCGGCGGGCATTCCTTCAGCACGTTCGTCGCGTGTGCTCCAACCTCGCCGGTCCACCCGTTCCAGCGCGAGAGCACTGCCGGTCTGAGATTGACGAACAGTCTGGGTGGCAAAATATAGAATAAATCTGTGAGAACATCGTGGTCATCCGAGTTGATCCAGTGGCGCAGCGAGATGTCGTGAAACCAAGCTCGCTCCATGTCGTGGCAGCGCTCCGAGCCGAGCGACTGGGCGTGCTGGAAACGACGAAGCGCCCACTTCATCAGGATCGGATCACGCAGCTTGTTTTGGCCGCTTGCAAGCAAATCCAGCATTCTTGGCTCCATCACCCGACGTGAGAATGCAGCGTAATGTGTGCGCGCTGCCCCACTCTAAGAATGAGCTACCAGACGAGTGAGGTTCTGGGAACGCGCAACAGGCTCAACTTCTGTGGAGAGAGCAGAATTTGGCGTAGAAACTGCGCAACCCGCGGACAAATCAATCGACGCAAATAATTCCGAAGTTGGCCCATAGTTGCCGAAGCCGCTTTGGCAGCTTTCGGGGGGTGCTGCTGTCGTGTTTCTGGACCTTAGCGCAACTTATCGTTCCTTTGGGCTTCAAACCCCAATTCGACTGCGGGGGCTCAGAGCAGTGGTGTCGTGGAAGATGATCACGAACGGATTGTCGATGTGTTCGTCGTGGTAACCCGTGCCTGCACCGCGCGAAGTTTGGTGCTGACAAACGCGGCACCGCGTGCTTCGATGAACTCCGATATTGAGATATGGCCGCCAAAACCACAGCGGCGAAACTAATTGTTTCAGGACGCCATGCGTGCGCTCCTCGGAATCTGTGTCATGGGCACTCCTTCACTTTCCGTGACGCAGTGCCGGCGGTGGAAGCCCTCCACCACCGGCTCAAACCACCAATCAGGAACCCGCAAAAACAGCGTCCTTGCGACCTGCGATTAAAATCGTGTCGGTTCGCAAAACTTCGGGGGTACTGGGGTTCGAGTAGCACGAGAACAGAAAGTCCGGTTCACTCGCGCGGGGCCTCCATTTCGCTGACCGTGGCGCAGTTGTTTAGCGGTAAACGCGCCTCGAAACATCGACGCCAAGTCGATGAAAAGCCGCATGCGCCATTCTCCCGCAACACTGAGATCGCCCAGCCGGCAATTGATGACCGGGAACAGTGAGGCCGTCTCAGCGCAGCAGGAGCAACCGTGGTATTGCGTCCGGTCCCGTCCAGACGACCGCATCTTGAAGAAAGTGGTTTCCTAATTCGCGCGCATGCTGCCCGTCCACACCGAGAGCGAAGTAGCTTTTCTCTTCCGGCCAAGTGCCGGACGGATCAGCGCCAGCGCCCTCTTTCACGTGTTGAAAAGTCGCGCGCAGATCCTGCCCAAGCTGAGCATGGGCAGCGGCGTTGGCTTCGTCACTCTGCTCCTCGCCATGCGGATTGAAAGCCGTGATAAAGAGGCCGCAATCAAGTCCGGTTAGCTTGTAGAGCCGAAGCAGCTCTTCAGATCGAGAGCCGATTTTGAGTGAAAATGCGGATTCGCCACTGCCCACTCGGTAGTGAGTGCTGCGGTAGGCCTCGATCTTTCCGGCAGCAATTTCAGATTGATCCAATAAAGCACCCTCCAATAAAGCAACCTCCAGAAAGCTGACTTCCGTTACTACCGGAACCGCAGTTATCAGGGAAACCATTATTGAACGACTGCTGGACTGGTTGTTTGGGATGCAGGGCGCAACCAAACCGCTACCGCGATGCGCGCTGTGCCGGGCTGCAGCAAAACTGGGGCATCGGTCACGAGGTCCAGAGCGAAAACGACCACTACGTCAACCAGCAGCGCTGCGCCTGCTGTGGCGAGATCCTGCTTTCGAAGGTCGAGATACCGCCGGATGTCGAGAGTTCGTGAATCGGAGACCGGTGCGCCAAAAGCAGCCCTCGGGAGAAGAGCGGAATTCGGAGGCATTGCCACGCCCTGCCGTTCATGATTTGGCCGCTGACAGGGTTTTCGAGGAAGAGATCTTTTTGGTGTGTATGCCACCTAACCGACTGTCGTGGTTGGATGCCCGGTTGCGCGCGCTCATCTCCCGGTTCAAGATGTCACGAAGTATATATATAGGGAGATATTATCACTGTACTACACCAGTTTGCACGTTTTTCATGCAACAATTTTGATATAGCTTGGCTTTACAGTTATGAAAAAATCAGTCACCGTTCTCATTGTAACGAATACTAGGAGAAAAAGGTGATTAAGTCAGATATCGACGCAGACATCGTAACGCTCGGCCAGCACCGTCTACTGGTGCGGCGCATTTGATGTGTCAAACATGGCGCCGAAGCGCTGGATTATGAGTGGAGAGCTGCCGCCTCCCCTCGGCCGATTTACAGGCAAATATGCCTGGTGGCGCGACGACGCTGAGCGCTGCCTCAAGATCCTCCAAGAGCAGACCGATACCGGCCGCCGCAGACGAAGACGGCTGAGCGCCGACAGGCTGTTCAGAGACTAATGGCCGAGAAGGCTCAGAAAACCACCGAGCTCGAAACTGCATAAAAAAAGGCCCGCCGGTTAAGGCGAGCCTGAAATTCTTTGTGCGATGCCGGAGCGATCAACTCTGGCGGCGCATGCGGGACAAGATGGGTTAGCGGCCCATCCCGCCGATGCCAATGAGAACCGACAAGACAACCTGACGGCCACGTTTTTGCGAACAAGCTGCAGGTCAAAGCACACACTTAAGGGCCCAAGGAGCCTTCAAATATGCCACCTCTAAAAACTACATTTGACAGCAAACGTCAAGAGAATTCAGGCTACGCCGAGCCAATAAAAGTCTTTATTGACAGCAGTTTATCGCAAAAATTTGATGGACCAATCTTTTGTAGCTCGAACAAACTGTTTGGACTGCTTTGACCGGATCGGGTCGCACTCAGTTGGTGGAGGCGATCTGATGTCTGGCGCATTTGCAAATTACGCCCTTGAGTACTTTGAGCGAGACATAGCGACGACCCCTCGGCGGCGACGACGGCAAGCGCCCACTGATCCGTGGGTTCAACAAACGCCAGATCGGCCCAGACGCGATCATGGAGCTGGCGCAGCAGTTCCCAGACGCAAACTTGGGTATTCTACCGGCCAAATCGAGGCTCCGCGGCGGTGGTTGCTTGATCGTCGTGGACGTAGATACTCAAGACAAAGCAGTGCATCGCGAAGTGGAAAACCGATTTGGCGAAACGCCTATCAAAGTTCGGACAGGCAGCGACAATCGGGCGTTTTGGTAATAGGGCGTCGTCCCATCGCCAGTCGTGACCTGCGCCACAGTGAGGGCATTCCTGTTGAGATCAAGTGCGAGGGTACACTCTGCGTTGCCCCGCCGAGCAAAAATCCGCAGAAGGGCGACTACAGCTTCATAGAGGGCGGCTTAGATGATTTGGGGCGCCTGCCAGAGATCAACCTGTCTTCCCTGACTGTGCCAGATACGAGGACGGCGGAAGGTCGCTCAATTGACGTTGGTCTGAGAAACAAAACGCTCTTTCGTCAGTGCCTGCGAGAGGTCCCTCACTGTGACGACCTGGAGACGTTGATTGACTGCGCCCAGTCGTTCGCCGACGATTACTTCGTTGACCCCCTGAGCGATGCTGAGATTGCAAAAACGGCATGGTCAGCATGGCAGATGCAAGCCGAGGGCAGGAATTGGGTCGGCTCCGAGGCGCAAGTGGTCATGCCCAAAAGCTTCATCAAGCAAATCGCTGCCGACATAGACAACAAGTGGTCAGGCAACGCGGGCATGCTGCTTTTCCTGCTCCTGGCCGAGCACGCAGCGCGGCATGCCCGTGGTGAGCCTTTTATGCTGGTATATGACGCCATGGCACGTGACCAGTGTCTCCCTGGCTGGACCCTGCACCAATACAAACACACGGCAAAAGCTCTCCTTGATGCTGGATATATCGAGTGCGTCCGACGTGGCATCGGCAAAGGCAACGCCAACCTCTATTGCCTGACGCCAAAAGCCACGCAGCGAAACTTAAATGCTGCTGCAGTCTGGGAAGTTCAAAGATGGAGATGAACATGAAAATGATTTCAATCGACGCCTGCCGGAGGCCGTCGGCAGCGCGGCCCCCCGGGGGGGGGGAGGTGTTCTCTTACATAGTAGTTGAAACTCAACCCTTTTATCTCCAGCGCTACGATCTCCAGTAGAGGGTTACACTGACGTTATCGCGGGGCACGTCGCTCCGCCTGGGTGCACCGCACCTCCGCCGCCGCCGACGACGTGTGAGTCTCAACTCAAATTCTTGGAGCGATAAAATGCGGGATCACGCAGCAATAGACGACAGCACAACTTGGCAGGACAGTCTCGAATGGAGCGCCTGGCATCAGTACACGAACAAGTCTGGAGAGCCCCGAGCTCGCCGCAGTGCCGAGCCCAATCAATTGTTCTGGCGTGCCTGGCAGGACGAGAAGGACGCCATCAAGCGCGC
>CAVWDV010000003.1:0-854753 GCA_963753855.1 Lacipirellulaceae bacterium
TTGTAAGTGGCTATTCAGTAAGGATTTACAACAATCGCCACTTGCCCATCCAGTACCCAGTACTGGATTGCGTACTGGATTGACGGCCGCCAAGCAGTCAAATCAGTCGCCAGAATCGCTCGGGAGCGCCAACTCACCGGCGAGCAAAGCTTCGCAACACCAGCCCGATGAAGGAGGCCCCCGATGGCCCGTCCCCCCAAGCTGCGCAAGCACAAAGGCTACTGGTATACCCAAGCCGGTAGCGCTGGCGGCGTCTATTTCGGTCGCATCGACCAAGTCCCCTACCACGATGCCGAGCAACAGTTCCGCGACTATCTTGCCGACCTGCATCGTGCTCCCACGCCTGCGGCGTTACTCCCCTCCTCGCGCGTCTCGGTTGCCGAGCTGTGCGACTGGCACCTCAAGTGGGTTCGCACCGAACGTTCAGCGGCGCTCCTCAAGCAGCGGAAGAGCATTCTCAATAGCTGGTGTAATCACACGCTTGGTGCGTGGAACGGGCAGCAACTCGCGGGGCATGGCCAGCTCGTGGGGCGTCTTGCGGCCGAAGTGATCACTCGTTCCCATGTCGAGCAGTATCTGCACCATCGCTGTACCAATCCGAGCGATTCGACTGGTAAGCCCCTCGGCGATAAGGCACGCCGGGCGCACGTCATTGCCCTCAAGGCGACCTGGAACTGGGGAGCCGACACGGCCGAAGATGGCGGGGCCAGTCTGTTACCGGCCGGTCATCGTCCCCTCGCTAAGCTTTCGCGTGGCTTTATCCAGGCCAAGGATCTGAGCGAAGCCGATCTGCCGACCGACGAAGAGATTGCCATTCTCCTCAAGTGGTCGGCGGTCGAGCCGTCGCAGATTCGGGCCGGGACGGGGAGTTGGCGACCGCGAACGGCGGCCGAGCAAGCGACCCCGGACAGCCGGGTGTTTGCCGATCTGATTCGCTGCTACCACTCCACCGGCGCTCGGACTTCGGAACTTTGTTTAGTACGGGTGCGTGACTTTATGCCCCGTACACGGCAGCTGATTCTCGGCAAGCATAAGCGTTCGCGGACGCAAGCGAATCCGACCGTCCGCACGATCCAGGTCGATGTCGAACTGGCGGATGTCTTGCGATGCAATTGTCGCGGGAAGCAAAGCGATGCTCCGCTCTTCACCTATGGCGGCGGCAAGGCTTGGAATCAGGAATTAGTCAACGCTCGCTTGCGGAGTGTTAAGCTACAAGCGGCCGCGGCCGGTCACGTCGTACGCGATCACATTACGCCCTATTCGTTCCGCGATCTCTACATCTCGGAACTACTCATGCTCGGTGACCCACCCTTCAAAGTGGCCAAATTCAGTAGTTCCCAATACGGTGAATCAGCCTAGGTGAACGCAAGGCCCCTCTGGATAATGATTTGTGTCAAAGCAGATCAATCTCCAAGGAGGGGACCATGCGTTCACGGCCGGATTATATCGTTACCAAAGATGAAGTACACGGCTATGCCAATCACTGGCTCGCCTCGGCGTTGAAGCTGGAGTATGAGGGTCGAAAATGCAATGCCAGCACGCTCTTGCAGGTTCTGCTGCTTGCCGCCAGTCGGGTGGCCAGCATCTTCGCGGTATGTCGCGACCTGTCCGACGCGCCGTGCGACCAAACGATTCGCAACGCCCTGGGCGAAGCATTGCCCGAAATGGCCGAACTGGAGCGACGTTTGAATCGTTCGCTCTCGACGGAACTCCCCAAGGCGTTGTTCAGCAAGTCACGAGTCGTCGCCATCGACTTGACGCTGATCCCTTATCACGGCCAGCCGCTGGCGGACAAGAAGGAGGTTTATCGCAGTTCACCCAAATCGGGGACCACCCACTTCCATGCTTACGCCACCGCGGCGGTGATCCACAAAGGCCATCGCTACACGCTAGCTTTGACGCACGTGGAGCATGGCGAGAAGATGAAAGTGGTTGTGCAAAGGCTCATGGCAATCATCCGCCGTCGAGGGGTAAGGGTTCGTTTTCTCCTGATGGACAAGGGTTTTTTCAGTGTCGAAGTGATTGCTTACTTGAAACGAGCCGGGCTTGGATTCATCATTCCCGCAATCGTTTGTGGACGCAAACCGGGACGGGGTAAGCAAGTCACTGGGCTGCGAGCCTTGAGGAAGAAGAGAAACGGTTACTATTCTTACACGCACCGAGGCAAGGTGGAGGGCAAGGACCGCACGTCCAAGGTGACCATCTGCGTCGCCAGCAAAGGTTATACGGACAAGAAATCGGGCAAGCGGAAGACGAAGAAGCTGATGTACGCCATTTGGAAAGTTCGACAGACCCCCAAGGAAATCCGCGAAACGTACCGCAAGCGATTCGGCATCGAGACCAGCTACCGGCAGATGAACGAGGCGCGAATCAAAACCTGCACCCGCGATCCAGCACTGCGACTGCTCTTCGTAGGCGTCGCCCTGGTCCTGCGGAACGTCTGGGTCTGGTTGCACTTCAAACTGGCTAAAGGAAAATGGGACGACGAGCCACAACTGCTTCTCGAACTACTCCGCTTCCGTGAAATGCTCCTCTGGATCGGACAAGTCGTCGGGCGAATGTTGGGGGCTGACCAAAATCAAGGCATCGATCGTGGTACTTACGACCGGCTGGCCGGAAACGCCTGAATGAATACCTATTTGGAACTACTGAGTTTGCAAATGGATGTGTTGCGTTGCAAGACGCCGGAGCTTGTTCGCAAGGAAATCTGGACTCACATCCTGGCTTACAACCTCATTCGTACCATCATGGCGCAGGCGGCGCATCAGCATGAGATCCAACCCCGAGAAATCAGTTTCAAAGGCACCGTGCAAACCTTGGAAGCATTCCAGACGCTGATAAGTTTTCAAGGCAACAAAGGCGTGGCCTTTCGCCAAAAGCTCTACCGGCAGCTATTAGAAGCCGTTGCCACCCATCGCGTAGCAAACCGTCCCGATCGATTCGAACCACGCAAGAGAAAACGGAATCCACGGAAGGCAGAAAAGATGACCAAGCCTCGTTGGGAACTGAAACGTTTGATGAGGAAAGGGGTTACGGAAATCTAAGTGCCATTCGTGTGTCGACCGCTGCGCGTTTCTGCTACCAGTTTAAGTCCGCGTTTGGCTGCGTGCGTTTCCTGTGGCTTTCACGGTAGAGGGAAAGGCTACGCCCGTAGATCCTCTGGAAGTTCGGCCAACGCGTCGTTGCCCAAGACATAGATACGTCCGACAATCTCCGGGTCGTGTTGGGAAAATGGACGCCAGGTAGCACCTCCATAGCGAAGATCTCTTGTACACCCTCTTCGAACTGACAAATTGCCGAGCGACTAATCACTCGACAGCACGACGCGATTGACCTGGCCCGCCGTTCCACCAACGGCGAAACTACCGTCGGTCGAGGCAGCGACACTATGGATCCAGCCGTCGATGCCGTGGCACGTTTGTTCGATTTGCACAGTCGCCGGATTGATGATTCGCAACTTGCCATCCGCACAACCAGCGGCAAGTCGGCTCCCATCGCGGCTCCAAGCCAGGCAAGTGGGTTCGACTGATACCCTCGCGAATCTCACCATTCGGCCAATGGTGGGCTGCCACAGCCGGACTGTCTTGTCGACGCTCGCCGAAGCAAGCAGCGGAAGCGACTGGTGGCCTGGACGCAAGGCGAGATCGCAAACGGCACCGGTGTGATTGCCGAGATTGCGAAATGATTGTGGCGGCTCGTGTTCAGCCAAATCTGCTGGCCAAACGCGCAGCATCTGATCGACACCCGCTGTAACGAATAGATCATTCTCCCGCAAAGCTTCGACGGATAACACGCTCCGCGAATGGCCGGCGAGTCCCACGACTTGTTCTGCATTCATCCCATTGAGTTCCCAAACAATGTACTTGTTATCGGCACCGACGGTCACGAAACGATTGTTCGCGAGCCAGGCGACAGAGTGAATTGAATCGTCGTGCGCGATACTCTTGGCGACGACCTCGAGCGATGGCCAGGAGACGATTTGCCATTCGCCATATTCGCTTGCTGCACCGCCGACGATGAGCAGCTGCCGGCTATCTGGCGAGAAGACCAGATCGTGAATGCTGCGAAGTTCGACATCTCGCTTGGCGACCTTTTGTAATTCGGGCCAACGGCGAATTTCGATGCCCGATTGCGAACCGGCGACGACTTGCGTTTCCTCAGGCGCGAACGCCAGTGCTGTGACAGGCGCCTGCGCCCGGGCAGGAGTGCACGCCAGCGCAATGACAACGACCAGGGTTATTGCGAGACTCGATTTCGCGACGACGGACATAAAACTCTTTATCCCACCAGTTCTTTTAGCGGAGTTCCATCGTGGCTGACCTGCACGGGGCGACCGTCGGATGTATACAGCGTGTGTTGCGGATCGATACCAAGCAGTTGATAGATGGTGGCAGCCAAGTCGGATGGTGTGACAGGTCGTTCGATCGGGCTCTCGCCCATGCTGTCACTGGCACCGATGACCTGTCCGCCTGGAATACCAGCACCTGCCAGCATCACGCTGAATACACGCGGCCAGTGGTCGCGGCCAGCCTGTGTGTTCAGTTTCGGAGTGCGCCCGAATTCGCCCATCACCACCACCAACGTGTCATCGAGCAATTGCCGTTCGTACAAATCCGTAATGAGTGCTGAGTAGGCCATGTCGAGTGAAGGGACGAGACCGACCGGAACTTTGGCACCCGTGTAACCTTCCTTAAGCCGCGTGACGAGGTCGTTGTGTGTATCCCACCCCCGGTTGTTGACGGTGACAAACGGCACGCCAGCTTCGACGAGCCGCCGCGCCAGCAGGCAACATTGGCCGATCGATTTGTCGCCGTAGCGACGTTTCGTGCTGGGGCTCTCGGCCGCCAGATCGAAAGCCCGCTTGGCGGCGGGGGAGGTCATCAGTCGATAGGCTTGCTCGAACGCAGGATCGGAAGGCGCGGCGATCTCGGCCGGGTGCTGCGCACCGTTGAGTTGGTCGAGGTAGCGACGGCGTTGTTCGAGCCGCTCGTCGACGATGCCGGGAAACATTTCGAGATCGCGGACGCGGAAGTCGGGCTTGGCCGGGTCGCCACCCACTTCGAAGGGAGCGACACCTTTTGGTAAATAGCCGGGGGCAATAAAATTGCCACCACCCACGCGCATGTCGGGAATGGCAACGTGCGAGGGGATATCGCCAAATTGGCGATGGAGATGCGACACCACCGACCCGATCGCAGGGTAGTTGAGCGCGGGGGTGGGCTTGAAGCCGGTCAATAGATAGTGCGTACCAAAGTTGTGCTCACCGAGCGGCGAGGTCATGGAGCGAATGATGGTCGAATGCTGCATAGCTGCCGCCGTGCGTGGCATGAGTTCGCTGACGTGGATGCCCGGTACCGATGTGGCGATGGAACCAAACGGCCCACGGACTTCTCGATTGGCCTCCGGCTTAGGATCGAAAGTTTCGAGATGGCTCGGCCCGCCGTCGAGCCAAATCAAAATGCACGATTTGGCACGTGCTGTTGTCGATGCAGCGGCCGAGCGCTTGCAGTAACTTGCAAGTCCAAGCCCCATGGCCGCAAGTCCGCCGACCTGCAGAAAGTCGCGTCGCCCTAAGTTGCGGGACGACGGTCGAGCACTAGTTGTTCGTGGAGAATTCATGACAATTCAGCAATGCCCAGAGAAAGTCTTCGAGCCGCGTGGCCCGCAATTGTTTGTTGTCTGCCGAGTCAACTTGCTCGACCCAGCTGGCTAGCTCCTCGTCAGTTGGCATCCGATTGAGTGCGAAGGTAAAACTCCCGGACAATTTGCTCCGTCGAGCTTTGCGCTTGCAGTAAACAATAGAGACGACCTCCGGGGTCTTGGATTTTCTTGTTCACGAGATCGCCGTTCATCAAGTGCAATTGAGCGGCAATTCCCCGAGTACCGATTTGCATTTCTTGGCACGCTTCGCCTGGTAGGCATTGGCCAAGAAATTCGAGTTTGGCAGCGGAGACGGTTCGATCAACCACATTGATCGCCCGCGTGGTGCCGGCGTAATTGTCGGGCACTCCGGTCACATCGCTGATCGCATCGGCGAGAACTTCAGCCGACAGCGGTTTGGAAAGCGAATGAGAGTAGAAGCGGTCGTCCGTCGAATTGGTATCGCCAGTGTGGCGACCGCGCTGGTAGGCAGCGGCATTGCAGATGGTACGGATAAGTGGCCGGAGCCGGTATCCTTCCGTGGCGAAGTCGTCGGCCAAGCGATCGAAAAGCTGGGGGTGGGTTGGCGGATTGGTCGCACGCAGATCGTCGACCGGCGACACGAGGCCACGACCCATCAGGGCCTCCCACACGCGCCCCGACATCGCTTTGGCGAAATAGGAGTTGTCGCGACTGGTCAGCCAATCGGCGAATGCCTCGCGGAAGTCGCCCTCGCCAGTTAGAAAACCCTCGCCCGGTAACTTCGCGACGGCGGCATCGCCGGTGCGGGGGTGGACAACTTCACCCCCCCCAGTAAACCGCACCACTTGTCCCCGTTCGATCCCGGCGAACACGGCTGCGAGGCCGTGGTAGTCGTCTTGTGTCCAGCGGTCGAGCGGATGGTTATGGCAATTCGCGCAGCGGAGGCGAACGCCCATAAGCGTTTCGCTCATGTACTCCGCCTCTTCGCGAGCAGTCGGAAAGTACCGATGGACCGTCGCGGCACCGATTCGATGCGAGTCGCCGGTTGAGAGGACGAGCTCGCGGGCGACTTGATCCCAACCGACTTCGTTGGCCACCTGCATCCGCAACCAATCGTAAAATGCTGCGGCCGCTTGTGTATCGGTGCCCGGAGTTTGCACGCGGAGCTGCGTCGCCAATCGATGCGTCCAGTAGTCGATGAACTCGTCGGAGTCGAGCAACTCGTCGATGAGGTGTGCTCGCTTGTTCGGGTTGCTGTCTGTCAAGAATTGCTCGACGACATCGGGCGTCAGCAACCGGCCGGTGAGGTCGAGTGAGACCCGTCGCAAGAATGCGCTGTCGCTGGCAGGCGCAGCTGGAGCGAGCCGGAGGGCCACCCGCTTGGCGTTAATCTCTTCGTCGATCCAATTCCTTCGCGACGATTCCGGCAATGCTGGCACGGTCGTTCCGAGTGGTGAAACGATCGTCACGGCCCGCACCTGATCGGCAAAGCGGACGATCACCGTTTGCTGTCCTGGTTTTCGGATGGCAACGCGCCCGGCTGCATCGACCAACACGGCATCGTCGTTTTGGCTGTCATATACAGTGTCTGCCGTGACACGGCGTACGCTGCGGTCGTCGAAGTGGGCCACGACCTTGAGCTGAAACTCCGCGGGCAATTGGTCCGTTTCAAAACTTGTTGGCGTGACGACGATATTCTTGAGCGTTCGCAAATTGCGACGCGTTGCGCCTTGCTTGATCCATCGCACGATGGTTTGTGCAGCTTTGCTGTCAGCGTCGAGCACTTCGCCGCCACCATGATCCAGCGTACCGGTTGGTTTGGCGAGCAGCAGGCTGTCGATCGGCGAAGTGTAGTCGATCCGCCTTGCCTCAAACTCTTTGACAATCGAGCGATAGTCAAATTCCGCGTCCCCACCAAACAGCGACAGACGAAAGCCGGCTTGGCCGGCCGAGCTACCATGACAACTGGCGGCGTTGCAGCCGGCCTTGGAAAGCAGCGGGACGACCTCCGTATCGAAATCAATTGCCTCGGCAGCCACGGCGGTGACGCAAGTGCAAACGAGCGCGAGAATGGAGAGGGCGTGATGCATGGTTACCTGTTGTCGTCAGGCGATTCTCCGGTCGATGAACCGGTCGATTCGTCAGTCGACTCTGCAGCGGCCGCTTTGCTGCGCTGTTCCTCGGCGGCCGGTTGGTCGCTAGGAGCAAACTCCGTGGCCCACTTCTTGATGTACTCCTGAGCTTTGGCCGTGCCATACTCGGTGAGTCGCGGACTTCCGGAGATGCGTTTTGATGCTTCGTACACACGTTGTTTGAACCAGGGTGTGGCGGCAGCAAAATCCTCGACTGCTTTCGCGGCAGCCTCGACTTCATCGGGCGTCGCCGTTTTCTGAATCACCGGGGCCATGTATTGTCGATACAACGCGTCGTGTTCGGGGACCTGCTGCCCGCGAGCCCTGTTGGGACGAGCCATTCCCATCCTCTGCTCCTCAAAGCCCATCTCTTTCAACGTTGGTGCTTCGGCGCCGCCCAGGACCTTCACAATTTCGTGGCCAATCTTTGGAGCGTCCGCCTGTATGCTCGGTTGAACTAGGGGAAAGTTCGCCGTCACCACGCCTTTTGAGGCCACCAGCACGGTGAGCGTCATCTTGCGGTTCAATCCGTAGGCGCCGGGACCTTCGATGCCTTCGGTCGAAATGCTCGGCTGCACCCCTTGGGGAAGCCTCGGCGGGCCCGCTGCAAAAAGGCTCTTGTGTCGGTCGGATCTTCGGTCAGAAAGACCAGTCGGGGATTGAGTCCTGCTTTCTTCTTGGTCGCCGCGTAGTCCATCAGTAATCGCGTGAGGCCAATTGAAGGGCGAGTGACTTGGTGGACAAATACCAGCAGCACAGGTCCCTCCATGGTGCCGTCGAGCACTGCGACTTTTTCCGCCTCGCCAAAGGCTGGTTGCGCTTCAAAGGGGGTGAGCTCTTCGCCCACCTGTGGCCCCGAAAACAACTGCTCGACCTCATCCGCCGAACCGACCGCGGATATCGCCAAGAGAAGAGTCAAACACGTTAGTGTTGATCGCAACAAAATAGTCATCACCAAAACCTAAGGAGAACAGGAACTCAGCCAGAGATACACCAATTATTGTATCAACCCCGGCCGAAACATTCAGTTTCGAAATATGAGCCGACGCAAGACAAAACTCCGAGAGACGGAACCATTTGAACGACTCCGAACCACCCCGAAAATCGCGGGAGACCTTTGGCAGCCGCCATCGCAGCTGAGAATCCTGTCCCCGAATCACCGACATTCTTGATTCTGGCGTTGGCCACTGGATTCGCCTTCGCAATTCGGCAAAATCAAATCTGCTGAGGCTGCATCAGCGAATGGCAATTAGATATCGAAGACATCCATACCGATAGCACATCCAGCGGTAGTTGGTCCTCGCGAATAGCCCCCACAATTTGTGACAGCAATCGTGTAAACAGTCTTATCTAAAGTGCCATTCGTTGCATCAGCCTGTGCGGCTAAGGAACCCGCCAAACTCGCATCGGTGTGATTTCGCCGAGGACACCTCTGTAGCTTAGCTTCGAGCCCAAGATGCTGAGAATGGTCCAGCTTCGGCGCTGAAGATGACCCGCTAGTTGGCGTCGGTATACGCGATGTGTACTCCACCTACGCAGGTTCCCAGGCGTACTCCGTGCTGGCCGCTAATCTACTTGTGCTTTTGCAGAGTGCTACACAGTCCGGTGGTCCACGTACCTTTACACTTACCGGACTGCTCACCGCCCTGTAGCTCATGCATTGAATGGCTACCGCCGAGTTGGCGCGTGATGTCATCAAGTTCCAGGCGTTAGCTTCAATAGTCAGCCCCCGTGAGGCTGTTCAGTACCGACAGTTGCCAATCGTGTAGCTCTTGCTGTAACTCTGCGGCGACTTCCGGCGTTTCGCTGGAGAGATCATGTTGTTCTCCCGGATCCCTGTCCAGGTCGAAGAGCTGCAGCGCTCCTCCGCCGGAACTGCCCTGAACCACGAGCTTGTACTGATGGTCAAGTATTGCCCGAGAACCAATGATGAATCGCTCGTTCGTTTCAGAAATACGCAGGTTCTTGAAGTTGCGAGTGAGGCGTCCCCCCGTCTTCTTGACCAGGGGCGTGGTGCCTTGCTGCAACTCCGATTCGATGTAGGGCTCGAGCCCGCTGAGCTTCTCTCCGCCGGTACTGAAATTCCAGAAGCAGATCGGCGTTTGTCGCTTCGTAGTGGGGGATGCAAAGGCCGGCACGAGACTTTCGCCGTCAAGAGGTCGATCGGGAAGCGGCAAGTCAAGCAGATCACAGAGCGTGGGGAGGATATCGCTCGTAACGCTGTTCCTATCAGTGACTTGCGGTTTGGGAATACGGGCCGGCCATTCGATGATGCCTGGCACATGGATGCCACCTTCGTACACGGTCCCTTTGTATCCCCGCAGTGGCGAGGTCACGCTGCCATCCTTCCAGCTGCCATTATCGCCGCAGTACCACAACAACGTGTTGTCGCGAAGTCCTTCTTCAGCAAGCCAATCACGAAGTTGGCCGATCGAGCGGTCCATCGCCGTTATCTCGGCATAGCGTGCCTGCAGTACGTCTCCGAGTGGGCGTTGGACTTGCTCGCCAGTCTCGTTGGACGTCAGTCGGACGGAACGGTCGTTGTAGGCCTGGGGAAGCTCTTCGTAGAGGTCAAGGTCCTGCGGTAGGCCACTGTAAGGTTCATGGGGAGAGCCATACCAAATGACCAGAAAGAACGGCTGGTTGCGTCGCTCTTTTTTCGACAGATACTTGATCGCCTCGGCGACAAGAATTTCAGAACTCTCGCCAGTAAACTCCACTGGCGGACCACCGTTGCGAGAGAGAACAGGATTCAGCTCGAAGAAGTTGTCATGGGACAACCAATGATCGAACCCCATTGCGCCGGGATTGGTCGGCGACGATGCTTTGACCGGGCCGAGATGCCACTTGCCAAAATGGGAGCAATCGTAGCCCGCTTTACTGAGGATACGAGCGATAGTGATTTCTTCGGGCCGGATGGACCAACCTGGCGCGAAGGTCCCGTAGCGGTTGGGATGCCGGCCGGTAAGAACGCTTCCCCGGGTGGGCGAGCAGGAGGGGTGGGCGGAGTAGAAGTGATCCATTCGAAGGCCATTGGCAGCCATCTCATCGAGCTTGGGTGTCTTGAGATAGGGGTGGCCGTTGTAGCCGGTCTCGTCCCAACCGTGGTCGTCGCCCATGAGCAGGACAATATTGGGCCGCTCGCTGGCGGTGGCTGAGAGGCAGAGCAGAAGAGGTAAACAGAAGAGAAGTCTGAAGAACATTGTTGGTATCCGTATGGATAGGTCAAAATCGAGTGGGCGAGTGCGTCGGCCTCAGCACCTGCGCATTGTAATTGCTTGCAGTATATACGAATTGGCACTTGCTCGCGAAACAAACACAAATAGGAGTCGCGAACGGGGAACAGTCAACTCTCGTTGGTAGGCCTTACCGCAAACGGAATTCCAGCACTGATTGCCTCGGCCGAGAGTAGTCAGCTGGAGGCAGGGGGGAGAGTGTTGAAGCGTGAAAGATAGGTTTGGTCCTCTGCGGAGGTTGCGCCCACCGGTTGCAGTTTGGCGTTCTGCCAACTGAAGGCGGATGCATCGTCCTCGCTGAGTTGGGCTTCCCCCAAACTCGCTTATAGCATTCCACTGACCCCGGCTTTGTGCGTCTCGCAGGAACGGTGGCCTTTCACCGGCCTGGAGGTCCTGGGAGGCGGAATCACAAAGCCGCGCGCGGTATTTTGTGAGAACGGTAGCCAGCGGGGCGTTACGGATGAACTCGCTAGCCGCCTGACGGCTTACCTCAGACCTCCGAACGCCCCGCTTGCTTCGCCCCAAACGGATCACTCAGATGACGCTCAGCAAAGCTCTCTATAAGGACTCCGCCGGACGAAGCATGGACTACCAGTTTACCTGCTCGCAATTGTACGAAGGAGTCGGATTATGAATCAACCAACCGCACAACCTGGCCTCTTCATCGGTATGGATTGGGCCGACCAGAAGCACGACATTTATGTCATCGATCGTCAGGGCAAGGGATTCCACCAACAGCTCGAGCACTCGGCCGAGAGCATCGACGCCTGGGTCGCCGAGATGCTCAAGCTCGCCGGCGGGCAGCCTATCGCCATCATGCTGGAGCAGTCTCGCGGAGCGCTGATCTATGCGCTCATGTTCCGTGAGGATGTGCTGCTCTACCCGGTTAACGGAGCACTCAATACGCAATGAAGAGCAGCAGAACGAGACCATCGAGCGGATTCGTGCGGCCCAGTTACTGACGCGTGATGACGCCATCATTACTCCATCGGCGAGCGAGTCCGGCAAGGGGACGCGCGGTCCTTGTCTCCTTTTCCCTGCCTAACCGTTAGCTGCCGGCGTTGGAAGTCGACATCCTTCACCCGCAGTCGGCAGCACTCCATCAGCCTCATTCCGGTCCCGTACATCATGCTGGCCATCAGCCAGTAGACGCCGCCCTGCTGCTGGAGACCCCGGAGGTGGTTGAGTATTGCGAGAACTTCGTGCGTCGAGCAAACGGTCGGCAATCGCTTTGAAGGCACCGCGCGACGGGCATTGAGTTCTTTCAACTCGACTCGGAGCACCTTGCGGTAGAGGAACAACAACGCCGAGAAGGCCTGATTCTGCGTGCTCTTGGCGACCTTTCGTTCAACGGCCAGGAAGGTGAGGAAGGCCTCAACCTCTGGAGCCCCCATCTGGGCCGGGTGTTTCCATTGTCCGTGGATATTGGCATACCATCGGATGTATCGCTCGATCCACTGGACGTAAGCCTGCTCCGTGCGGTATGCGTAATGGCTTACGCGGAGCTGCTGCCGGACTTGGTCGAGGAGCTTCATGGAGTGTGAACCTACGTACACTTCCCGAGGTATGCAAGCAGATTCCCGGCCTATTTCTGAAGCCGAAGTTCCAGAACCGCCGTAACCTATTGCCCAGAAATGTTTTGCGCAGCCAGCAAGGATTGCTAGACTACTTAGATAGGTGAAGGTAAACCCCACCCACTACTTGTTCGGCCGATGAGACAACATGTGCGTTTGAATAGAGTCTCACTTCCTGACGAGACCACCATCGCGCATGGCGCCAAATTCACGTGCGTCATCGATCGTGGTGGCCTCAATCGAACAGGAAAGATATACGACGAAGAAGGAAAGATTTGTTGGCAGTACGGACCCCGCACGAATCCCGACGGACGTAGATGGGGAAATCCGTTAAACAAGCCTGACTTTGTTTTTACGAACACGGATGGACAAATCGAAATCGTGATCCGCAGAGTGTCGTTCATACCTTCAGTCTTTCAGATCACGGATCAAGAACAATCGATCGGCCAAATTGCCTTGCGGAGTATTCTGGGCATCAAATATCGAATCCTACTCGATGGACACCCGTCATCCACTTTTCGACTGCCACTGTTCACATTGCGATTCTGGGGAGATACGGACTTGGGGCCAAGCATCTGGGTCTTAGTTGGTCCGTCTAAAATGCAATGGAGCGTGCTATTGAATCCCGGTACAATGGTTCGTGAGCTTGTCGCCTCGCTTGCGTTTATCCATACTCAGTGGTGGAACTACAGTTAACCGCGAATGGCCGAACAATGCGTTGGACGCGGAGCCGCCGCTCGTGAAGTCGATGTTGATTGGCGGCGGCCCGGTCAACGCTAACGTTCGGCATGGAGGCCACCACGTTATCCCCTGAGCCCGTACTTGGGAATTGAAATATGAGCGACGAGATGCTGAGCCAACCTCCGGCTCCTGACGAAACTGCAATTGCCACTCGGAACGAGCGAGCTAAGTACTTCGGATACGTAGTCGGTCTGCTCATTGCGGGCTCGGGGATGCTTGCGAAGCTTTGGGACTGGACCAAGACAGACGCGGATTTGTTTTTGCCGGCGATTTTCATCGGCGTCGCTGTGAATTACTTGTACCGCGCCATCGGGCGCTGAATTCCACGGCACGGGTCTTGTGGCAAACCACGCGGCGCATGGACAAATCAAGATGGAAAAGCAGGTGCCAGAACCCTCGGCTGCAGAATCTGAAACATTGAAGCTGCACATAAGTGATTGGCAGAATCGTACTTCAATCGAACGAGCGATCTGCCTTGCCGTTCTTCGTGGCCACCGCTACCCGTCGCAGATCACAACCTATCTCGCCGTGGATGTCGGCGAATTTGAGGAGGCCCTGCCAGTCCTATTGAAGAATGGGTTAGTATGGGGGAAAAGTGATCGATTAACTTTGCGTTGATCGATCGGAAACAGCTGCGTGCAATGCCGAACAAGGTGGTCAACCCGAGCGGCGGTTCGGGCAGATTCTGAAAGCACAGGTTCTTGGCCGCCGCCGGGTTACCTTGGACGTTCTGCCATTGGAAATTGAGACTCAACACGATGGCCAGAATTTATATTGAGACCACTGTCGTCAGCTTCTACTTCAACGCACGGCCTGAACCCGAGATGGTCTCCCGACAGAATTGGACTCGGCGCTGGCTTGACGCTGCTATTGCATCGTCTGATGAACTAGTCACCAGCCTTGCCGTTGAAAATGAGTTGTACGGTGGGCAATTCCCGAACCAATCGGACATGCTCGAATTGGCTGGTAAGTTCCCGCTTCTGGACTTGAATGATTCCGTCGCGGAAGCTGTTGAGGCATACATCGCAAATCACGTGATGCCAAACGATCCCGGCGGTGATGCCCTTCACTTGGCCGTCGCATCGTTTCATCGTTGTGACTTTCTCGTGACTTGGAACTGCCGACACATCGCGAATGCAAACAAATTTGGCCACATTCGTCGCGTAAATGGTATACTCAGTAGTTCCAAATAGGTATTCATTCAGGCGTTTCCGGCCAGCCGGTCGTAAGTACCACGATCGATGCCTTGATTTTGGTCAGCCCCCAACATTCGCCCGACGACTTGTCCGATCCAGAGGAGCATTTCACGGAAGCGGAGTAGTTCGAGAAGCAGTTGTGGCTCGTCGTCCCATTTTCCTTTAGCCAGTTTGAAGTGCAACCAGACCCAGACGTTCCGCAGGACCAGGGCGACGCCTACGAAGAGCAGTCGCAGTGCTGGATCGCGGGTGCAGGTTTTGATTCGCGCCTCGTTCATCTGCCGGTAGCTGGTCTCGATGCCGAATCGCTTGCGGTACGTTTCGCGGATTTCCTTGGGGGTCTGTCGAACTTTCCAAATGGCGTACATCAGCTTCTTCGTCTTCCGCTTGCCCGATTTCTTGTCCGTATAACCTTTGCTGGCGACGCAGATGGTCACCTTGGACGTGCGGTCCTTGCCCTCCACCTTGCCTCGGTGCGTGTAAGAATAGTAACCGTTTCTCTTCTTCCTCAAGGCTCGCAGCCCAGTGACTTGCTTACCCCGTCCCGGTTTGCGTCCACAAACGATTGCGGGAATGATGAATCCAAGCCCGGCTCGTTTCAAGTAAGCAATCACTTCGACACTGAAAAAACCCTTGTCCATCAGGAGAAAACGAACCCTTACCCCTCGACGGCGGATGATTGCCATGAGCCTTTGCACAACCACTTTCATCTTCTCGCCATGCTCCACGTGCGTCAAAGCTAGCGTGTAGCGATGGCCTTTGTGGATCACCGCCGCGGTGGCGTAAGCATGGAAGTGGGTGGTCCCCGATTTGGGTGAACTGCGATAAACCTCCTTCTTGTCCGCCAGCGGCTGGCCGTGATAAGGGATCAGCGTCAAGTCGATGGCGACGACTCGTGACTTGCTGAACAACGCCTTGGGGAGTTCCGTCGAGAGCGAACGATTCAAACGTCGCTCCAGTTCGGCCATTTCGGGCAATGCTTCGCCCAGGGCGTTGCGAATCGTTTGGTCGCACGGCGCGTCGGACAGGTCGCGACATACCGCGAAGATGCTGGCCACCCGACTGGCGGCAAGCAGCAGAACCTGCAAGAGCGTGCTGGCATTGCATTTTCGACCCTCATACTCCAGCTTCAACGCCGAGGCGAGCCAGTGATTGGCATAGCCGTGTACTTCATCTTTGGTAACGATATAATCCGGCCGTGAACGCATGGTCCCCTCCTTGGAGATTGATCTGCTTTGACACAAATCATTATCCAGAGGGGCCTTGCGTTCACCTAGGCTGATTCACCGTATTGGGAACTACTGATACTGGGTTTGGGCAATCCAACTTTGGTCACCCCGCTCGAGTTGCTTAACGAGGACATTACCTGATGGATAGCTACAGTGAAGTTCGCCGCGTGCGCCATGCAATGTCTGAGGCAGCAGGGCATGACATTCGTAAATTGATTGCCACGATCAACGAGCGTCGATCCGAGGTCGCGCACCGCATCATCGATCCAGGTACGCAGGCAGAACAATGCGATGCACACCGAGCCGCCGACAATGCGGTTTCCAATGGTAAGTCTTCTCCGGCGACCGGGTGATCCTGAACGTTATCCGCCCATTTCTAAACTGCTGCAGACTGCATAAGCCCATCATGATCGATGAAGCTGCCCCACCAGACAAGAAGACCGGCCGCAATGGCGGATTCCTTGGAGGGATGCTCGGAGTGCTTGCTTGGTTTAATCAACCTGCGGACCTGCTCAATCTTGATGGAATCACTGAATGGATTGTCATGGCGGTGTTTGTCGGAGGCTGCGTAGTTGTTGGAACAGTGCTTGAACGATTGTTCGCCAAGAAATAGTGGTCTCAGACCGACACTATTCAATCGAGGTTTTTTTCGAGATTTGCTCAAAAGGGGAAATTCCGCACGAATGGACTGTCGGATAACAAAGGCATGAACGCGGAGCCGCCGACAATGCGGTTTCCAATGGTAAGTCTTCTCCGGCGGCCGGGTGATCGTAGACGTTATGCTGCCTGTGCAAGTTGCCTCAGAACCCAGCCGACGCTGCTAAGGTCGCCACATCGCTGCAGATCTCGCCTGCCATCAATTCGCCGAGGTTGGCCAACACCAGCGTCTGGGGCTCAACGCGAACTCGCAGAGGTGCCCTGTTGGCAGGGACAGCTACGCAAGTTACTCCCGGCAGCTGCGAAATGTCGGCGTGACGCTATTGGTTGATTCTGCGTTCCCTCAGCGTGCGGCGATTGCAATGCCGCTTGCCGCATTTCCAGCGCGACCAAAAATCGAGGTGGAAACGGTGCGGCGATTTGATCTAATGGAGTTGCCGCAGGATGGCGGTCAACGCTTTGCCGCACCAACGCACGATCGGCGTACAAGCGGTGCGGTAGTGGATCGATTCGCCAATGCTACCGGCGACCCGCAGGAGTAAATCGACACCTGGTGATCTATACGTCGATTTACTCCGCTGCCGGCTGGCGGGCGTGGAGGCGCAAGGTCCTGTGGTGCAACGACTTTGAGGGTCGCGGAGAGGCAAGCGTAAATCGACAACGAATCGTGTTCTGGAAGTTGACGATTTACGCGCTCGGCGCTGCTTCAGAACGACGTGGAGTGAGGAAGCTTCACATACATTGATCGTTGCTTATTGAAACTTGAACATTGAAACTTGAAACTTGACAAATAGACACTTCCCCTTGGCAGCAGACGGTTCCACATTGCCCATTTACCTCGACAATCATGCAACCACGGCCGTCGACCCCCGCGTCGTGGATGCGATGCTGCCGTATTTCGCGGAGAAGTTTGGCAATGCTGGCAGCATTCACTGCTTTGGGGAGGAGGCCCGCAACGCCGTGGACTCCGCCCGCCGCACGATTGCCGATGCGATTGGCGCTCAGGCGACGGAAATCGTCTTTACCAGCGGCGCGACCGAAAGCAATAATCTTGCGATCCGTGGCATTGCCGAACGGCGGCGGCGGCGTGGCGATCACCTGATAGCTGTCCAGACGGAGCACCCCGCCGTGCTCGACCCCATGGCGCAGTTGGCAGCGAATGGTTATGACGTCACGCTGCTCGATGTCGAACCGCATGGCTCGTCACGTCCCGGGTTTCTCGATCCGGCGCACGTTGCCGATGCGATAACGGACGCTACCTGCCTGGTAAGCGTGATGCTTGCGAATAATGAGATGGGCGTGGTGCAACCGATTGCCGAGATTGCCGCCATCTGCAAGTCGTACGGCGTGCTGCTACACTGCGACGCCACCCAGGCGGTGGGCAAACTGCCCGTGGATGTCGGCGCACTCGGCGTGGACCTGATGAGCTTCACCGCTCACAAATTGCACGGGCCGAAGGGCGTTGGTGCGTTGTACATTCGCGGCCGCGATCCGGTGGTGCGGCTCCAGCCACAAGCGACGGGGGGTGGGCAAGAACAGGGTCGCCGGAGCGGCACGCTCAACGTGCCGGGCATCGTTGGTTTCGCTGCCGCGGTAAGCCTGGCAAGTGAGGCGATGGAAACCGAGATGCCACGTCTCGCCGCGCTGCGTAACACGCTGGCTGAGGGTCTGCTAGGCCGGATTGAAGGCGCCGAACTCGTTGGCCCTGCGCTTGGCGAGTGGAACTCGGGCGATACCCCGCTGCGATTGCCGAACAACTTGAATTTGATGTTCCCGGGCCATGATGGCGAATCGCTCATGCTGGCAATGCCCGACGTGGCGGTGAGTAGTGGCGCCGCTTGCAGCAGCATGAGCGACCAGCCGAGCCACGTGCTGATGGCGCTGGGCCTGTCGGCCGACCAGGCGCGGAGTTGCCTACGGTTTGGATTGGGGCGATTTACGACGGACGACCAGATCGCCCAGGCCGCGAGCAACGTGGTTGCCGCGGTGGCCGAAGTCGGCAGCTTGGCAGGCAGATAGTTCTGGCGGGGGCCCTTCGGATTTTAGCGGCCGGAAGCCCGCAGTCGCCGAAGCGCCGCCACGGTGGGTCATGCCTTGCGTGCTGGCCAGCGGTATCGACCCAAGGGGCCTCACGACCCGGTCGAGCCGGAAGGCACCCGATCCGGGCTGATTTGGGCGGCAAATCGCGGAGATCGTCGCAGCAAGGGGCAGTTTTCCCTTCCCTTCGGCGGCCCATTGCTATAATTTGGGGGTAGCGGAGCTGCGCTTGCCGGGGGTCCGCCAGAGCTGACAACACCTACCCCTTATATACCTTTTGTAAAGGAGCCAATGCGTTATGGCCGTTATCCTCACCGAAAAAGCCGCTGCGGAAGTCAAGCGGCGGATGGAAGACCAGAAGATGGAAGATGCCATGATGCTCCGCGTAGCCGTAACCGGTGGCGGATGCAGTGGATTCAGCTATGCCTTGGCGTTCGATAAGAACTACAACGACGCGGACGACAGCAAGTACGATAGCCACGGCGTTCCGGTAGTTGTCGACAAGAAAGCGCCCTGTACTTAGAGGGCACGACGGTCGACTTCCAGGACGACCTGCAAGGCTACGGCTTCCGCTTCGATAACCCCACGGCGGTAAAGTCGTGCGGCTGCGGCAGCTCGTTCCAGGCCTAAACGCTACAGCTGCGAGAATCCGAAAACGGCCGCCGAGTCGAACTTGGCGGCCGTTTTTCATGCGCGGTGAGTGAGCCCCGAGCGGCCTTCGTGGTCGGGTTAACCCGCCATGCGAAAAATCGCCACAACCGGCAAATCCGCTAGTCGCGCCGCTGCCGGCAGCGGCAACCCACAAATTTGGGCGCACCGCCAGGCGGGCGTGACATAGACTTTAGTAGACCGGCAGGTGCCTGCAAGAAGCGGCATCTGTCCCTACTTTTCTGATGCCCGTGATAGGGTGTCTTACGATACTCCTCCCCTGGTGCCGTCATGTTAAAGAAAATTCTAGAGTTCCTGTATCGAGACGATGGGCCAACCGCCGTAGAGTACGCGGTACTGTTGGCATTGATTGTGCTTGCCTGCATTGGATCGGTATTGTCGATGTCAAACGCCACGGCGGACAGCTTCGACAACTCCGCCACCGAATTAGCCGGCGTGCTGGGTTCGTAAGGGCGACCCTGGCAGCAAGCACGTAGGTGGGTCGATCGCAAGGCTGTGCTGCGCACAGCGCGCAGCGCAAAATTCGATCTTGATGATGGACGATGCACCAGGGTGTGGACCTCCGCGTCCACACCCTGAGCTGTCCGCATCGTCTGGTGGTCTTCGCAATACCCCCTTGCGCGATCGCCCGATGTAGCTCGGCTCGGGGTGCGTTTTGCCGTCCATCGCCAACAACTGCCATGCTGGCTTCTGCCTAGGAGTGGCTCACCGACGCATCGTGGCTCGGCGACGGGGTGGTGCCGTAGCTGCATCTGGCCGTGGCCCACGGGGCTCGGGGCAGCGGGCGAGTCACACGATGAGCATGGCGTCGCCGTAACTGTAGAAGCGGTATTCCTCATGGACCGCCTCGGCGTACGCCTCGCGAATGAGCTCGGTACCGCCAAACGCCTGCACTAGCAGCAAGAGTGTAGTCCGCGGAAAGTGGAAGTTCGTCATCAATGCATCGACCGCCAGGAACTCGTAGGGGGGATGGATGAACAAGTTGGTCTCGCCTTGCCAAGCGGACAATGGCTGTTTGGCGCCTGCGAAGGCCGCCGCCGACTCGAGTACCCGCACCGACGTGGTTCCCACCGCCAGAATCCGTCCACCCGTCTCACGGGCCTGATTGAGCATGGCGGCCGAGGTTTCGGGCAGTTGGCCCCACTCACTATGCATTTCGTGATCTTCGGGACGTTCCACGGTGATGGGGCGAAACGTTCCCAGGCCGACATGCAGGGTAACCGAAGGGAACCGAACGCCGTGCTTGGCGATCTGCTTTAGCAAGTCTTCAGTGAAATGCAGGCCGGCGGTAGGAGCGGCCACTGCCCCTGGCTCGCGAGCGAACACTGTTTGGTAACTGGCGACGTCCGCATCGACCATGCGGCCACCGCGAATGTAGTGGGGCAGCGGCACGCGGCCCACCTTTTGCAGCACCTGCTCCGTTCTCTCGTCCGACTCGGGATGGGCGAGCCACTGACCGCCTTCAAGTCGCTCCAGCAGCCACAACGTTAACGACTCGCGACCCTCGCGATCCACCAGCTCGATGGCATCGCCGGGTGCCAAGCGACCACGGGTCTTGCACACAATCCGCCAGTGGCCCTCCTCGTCGGCCCGCAGGAAGAGTCCCTGCCATTGCCCGCCCGTCGTTCTCCGCCGGCCATACAGCTGCGCGGGAATCACGCGTGTTGTTGAGCACCAGCTGATCGCCGCCGCGCAACATTTCGGGCAGGTCGCGCACGTACCAGTGCGAGATCCTCTGCTGCTGGCGATCCACCACCATCAGCCTGGCGTCGGAGCGATTGGTGAGCGGCTGCTGGGCGATCAGCTCACGTGGCAAATCGTAATCGAAGAACGGCGAAGGCGTGGCCATGGCAGGCAGAGGCTCAATCGGGCGTGGCTGGCAGCGTGGACCTAGTATCATACCGGCCATCGCACCGAGGAACCATGCAGGGTTGCGGGGAGGTTGCGATGGGGTTTCCTCCCACGAAACTTGGCCCTTGCCGCTTAGCCCCTCCTCCCTCAGCCAATCCAGCTGGCGGTTCACGCCGACCTCGGCGGCATGTTTCAAGATTGAAACACTTGTCAGCAGCGGGGGAGCCAATCAAGAAAAGCGGGAATTTTTTTTACGCGATCTGCCGCACTCAAATCCGCGGGAACTGTGCATTTCCGGGGCCGCACTGCTGAACAAATCTCAACTGCTAGCATCGGTTGTCCGGCGTTGACCAACGAGCGAAGATCGATACATTTTGGGTCTATGTGGTGGTTTGTGGGAAGAAATGGGGCATCATGTTACTAACGGGAACTCACCACCGAACGCTCGATGAGAAACACCGTGTCGCCATTCCAAAACCGCTCCGCGAAAGCCTGGAAACCGGCGAAAATGAGATGCTTTACCTGGCACCCTCGACCGATGGAGCCCTCGCGCTGTACCCGCAAACAACGTTTGCACAGCTCGGTGCGCGGCTTCAAGCCGCGTCTCCCAATGCACGCCAAGTTCGGGAGTACGCAAGGCTGTTCTTCGCGCGTGCCGCGGCAGTCCGCATCGACAAACAGGGCCGATTGCGTGTGCCGCCCGAGCTTGCCCAGCTATCGCAACTTGCGGGCGAAGTGGTGCTGGTGGGAGTGCAAGACCATGTGGAGATTTGGCCCCGTGCCAAATGGGAAACGTACGTCGCCCAACGTGCCGAGCGGTACGACCAAATTGCAGAATCGGCGTTTGAATTTCCAACGCCTCCGTCCGTGGAGTAACAGCCGGAAAGGTAACGATTGTCTGGAAGCGCGCGGAGCATCCGCGCCGCGCGGGCTGCACACCGCATTGGCGAGGGTTGGCCACACCCCTGCCGCAAGTCTCCTCCGGCTTGTTCGCGTCGCGGCTTGGCTCGAGGTACGGATACCATGAATCGAGCGCGGATTGGCTCGCTGTAGCCCGCACTACCGCAGCCGGCGTCTCATGCAACCCGGGCGCAAGGATGTGTCCCGGGGCAAGGCGTCGCCCACGAAGCCCTTTGATGCCGTTGCTCAGGGCTCGTTCAGAAAGCCCCGTAGCAAGCGAAACGGCTGTAATGCCACGAGAGCCAAACGCCATCGCTTCGGTAGCTGGCCAGCGACGACGCCCGCGCTCGTCGAGCTCCCCAATCGGTGAATTGAATTTCCGTTCCAATTCATCGATTACGCGTGCGGCAGGCATCGACGCATTGCCACCGATCTACCGAGTTCACTCCGATGCAAGTTCGGTAGCCTATTTGTGGACGAATCTTGAGGCTGGGGCAACGAACCAACCCGGATTATGCCGTTTAGCTAGAACTCCGCGCCAGCAATGTTTGCCAGACTCGCGGACAACTACCGGCCGATCACCGCCGGGGCAGCCGCCGGGCTGCACCCCACGTCCGGATAATCGATGGCCATGCGAATTACGGCGGCCGGAAGATTGCGTGTGAATTCGGTGGCGGCGACAGAACTTTCCACCAGCCGCCTGTTCGCCTCGCGGGTGTACTCACGGAAGTCGGATACAACATTGCCGGCTAGCGGAGCCTCGATATCAAGCACCATGGCCGGGCGGCCGCTATCGAAGGGGCACTCGGCCAGATCGATTTCGCGGACGGGAGGATGGTTTGCGGTGCGGAAGAACATTTTCTTGGCTTCCAAGTCGTAGGCAATCTGCCACTGCGTCGTTGGTTGCCGCACCCGTTGGACCATTTCGAGCGCCGCCAAGTGAAGTGGCTGTTGATCTGGCTGGGTACCCGCCGAGGCGATCGATGCCAGACGGACATAGCGACTCAGCGACTGCGTATCTGTTGGAATCGAGCGACTGCCACCGAACCCTCGATATTGGCCCAAGTGCCCGACGCTTTCCGCGCACGTGCTGTTGGTAATCAGTTTGTGTGGCAAATCATCGTTGCGGCGGGCGACCAGTTGTCCGCCAAGGAACTCCACTACGGCACAATCGCCCGACGCGTCGGTTACGAAGTAGTGCACTTTGGCGCCGCCGAACGGCGTGATGCGCAGGTTGCTATCGCTGGCAATCACGTCTGCCACGGACCGTGCCGTGTCGAGTTGGTACTGCACCCACTGAGCCGTATTGACCGAAGGTCGCTCGTCAGCCGGCGGATATTGACTCTCGTCGAGCCACAAAATAGCGATCGCCAGCCCCGCCTCGTTGATGCCGTCGCACGGCAACTCGCGGCCGTACTGATTCACCGTGACGCTGCCATACTTCGATGTCCACCCGGCAGGGTTGTCGAACGACAACGCCCGCTTGGCAATGCCAGACTGATTGATGATCACGAGGGCATTTCCGATATGCCAATCGTAATTACGAACCATGAAAGGCCGACCTGTCAGCCGCAGCCACAGGGCCGAACATGCGTCACCGCGCGGCGCGGCCGTCAGCAACAGGGCCAATATCGCCAGCAGCAATCGGGATACTAGCAGGGTTCGTAGCATGCGTGCAGTCCTAGCGGAAACCGGGTGTCTGCGTTCGGCGGCAAGGGGCGATGGCGGTGGAAAACGCGCCGTTCAGCAATGGCTCGAAACGAACCTTGGCATTCCACCACGCATTCACTGCGGGGCCAGTCGATACAATGAATCCACCCTAAATGTACCACATGGCGTCGCGATTGCCGCCAGCGCATTCCAGTAAGTCAGCGAGCGTTATGCCCGCAAGTCGCTCTTGCTGAGCAATCTGGGCCTCCAAGCAGGCGGCGTAGAGTGCCCCCCTTAGTCCGCCGGGAGGCGGATCTTCGCTCGGATCCGTCGCGCCCCCTTCCAGCACCATCACGACATCGCCTAATGTGATTTCGTCGGGTGGCCGCGCTAACTGATAACCGCCCGCCGCGCCTCGGGTACTTGCCACCAATCCGGCCCGCTTGAGTTCTAGCAGAATCTGCACCAAGAACCGCCACGGAATGTCGTGGTCGGCCGCCATTTTGCGAATCTGCACGGGCTCGCCGCTTGGATGCTGCTCGGCCAGGTGGAGCATCGCGACGCAGCCATATTCGGTCTTTGCAGTGAGTTTCATAATCGATTCGCCAACGCGGCCAAGAGAACTTCGAGCCGCGAAAATGCCGTCAAGAAATATCGGTTTGACCCAAGACCGCACTACGAGAGTTTTTTGCTTCGCGACCACAGGAGAGCTTCCGCCAGCGCACCCGGCTCCTAGATAACACGTGCTCCATCAAATTCCGCTACCTTGTTGCTCCACCGAGTGGAGCCCGCACTCCGTCTTGGCCGTTCCGCTCCAGCGACCGGCGCGCTCGTCACCCTCGCCGTCAATCACCGCCCGCGTGCAAGGCCAGCAGCCAATACTCGGGTAGCCTTGATCATGCATGGGATTGTATGGGATCTTCTCATTGACAATGCGCGTCCAAACCTCTTGCTTGGTCGAATTGGCGAGCGGGCTGATCTTCACCAGGTTGAATTTCTTGTCCCATCCAACAATGGCCGCCTGCCGCACGGTCGGAACTTTGATCGCGGCGAATGCCACTCATCCACGCCGTCCGCCCTGCAAGTCCACGGTGGAGCACTTTGATCTTGCGATCGAAGCAGCATTGATTCGGATTCGTCTTGTACAGGGGGCCGTCATGCTCGGCCTCGTACTCGGGCACCGATAGCTCCGGCTTAAGCATTTCCACCTCGATACCGTATTGCTCCGCAATGCGATCGCGCAGGTCGAGCGTTGCTTGGAACTGGTAGCCTGTATCCAAGTTAAAGACGTAAGTCGTCGGCGCCACCTTGGCAAGCATCGACAAAATTAGGCATCCCTCCGGCCCAAACGCCGTGGCCATCGTCAGCCCGCTGCCAAACCGCTCGGCTCCCCAGGAAATGATCTCCTCGGGCGAGGCGGTTTCCAGCCGGGCGCTGTGTTCAGCTAGCTCCGCTAAGAAATCGGGCGTAGGTTCTACCATGGCGTCAGTAGCCGACGGGGTCGTGAGATTCGCTGTGGCAAGGCTCATCGCGATAGGCTCCAAAATCGAATCTTAGCCAGCTATGCGTGGCGCGGCCCTAATGTTACGTAAGTTGCTAAACAAAGTCAACTATAGAACTCCATCGGCCTAATCGCACGATTCTGCAACCCGTATCGATGAAACCAGCTGCACCCCGCCAAGGCACTCCCGGTGCACCACACTCGGATTGCCGCACCCCCGAGGCGTGATTGCCGCGCCTGCTCAATGCTTGTGTCCCTGCCCATGCCACAACGAGGCTTCGGTGGTCACCCCCTGCAGCGCACGCGCAATCTGGGCGGTAAGGCGAAGTGCTTCGTCGAGCGCCGTGGCCCATGGCCCGCTGCGGGCCCGATGCCAACCAGCCCTGGCCCGCGCGATGGCGGGGCCTGCTCCGGCATCGTCGGTGGCCGCAAGCGGGTCGGCGGGCAGCCGGTCGTAATAC
Organism: Lacipirellulaceae bacterium; assembly: GCA_963753855.1. Classification (GTDB taxonomy): domain Bacteria; phylum Planctomycetota; class Planctomycetia; order Pirellulales; family Lacipirellulaceae; genus Aeoliella. Next base: position 25,457 of record CAVWDV010000003.1, read on the forward strand.
GATCGAAATCTCGTGGTCGCGGCAAAGAACTCGCGCATGCCGTACCGATCCGCTAGCGCTGCCTGCACCCGCAGGCAGGCATGTTCGTGGACCTTCGCCTCTAGGTTGGAGGTGTCGATACCCCAGTCCAGACGATGCACGCTATCGGGCCCTTCGCAAAGGGCGTGACATACTTCGTGCAGAATCATCTGGGCCAGGCAGTCGTCGGGATCCAACGTCTCCGGCGTACCAATGGTAAGGGTTCCCTCTCCATCCCACGAGGCGTTGACCTCGGCGCTGCGTGCAATTCGCATGTTCATTTGCCGAGCGGCATGGATCCAGACAAGCGTCAGGGGATCGTCGTACGTTTTTTCGATGCTTCGCACGGAGGTTCCCCGGGGCGTGGCGGGTTGACGAGTTGTGTGGGCAGTTGTGCTAGCGGATGTTCTCTGGTGTGCCCAAGAGTTGCGCTCACCATATTTCGGGGTCGGCAATCGCACTTAGGCGCCAGCCAAATCGCGTCGCTTCGCCCCCATGAGTTGCAGGAGCGCTTTTTGGGGATCGGCAAATTTCTGAATGCCTTCGGCCATGAGTGTTGCTTCGAGGTGCTGCATGTCGACTTTGGCATCGATTTCGGCCAGCACGTCGCGTCCGGGGAGTTTGTCGACCCTTCGCGTGAACTCAAGTCCGCTTTCCTGCACCGCTACATTCGTGGCAGGAGGATTCGTTTGAATATCGCTGCCGGCCAGCGCTGCGACGTACTTCCAGGCGGGATCTTCGGGTCTCTTGCTGCCGGTGCTAGCAAACACCATTTCCTGGGCGAGCGGAAGCCGCTTGTTAGACCAGAAAGCCTGATTGTTGGCCCACATCCGTTTGGCATTCACAATGCCCACTTGCCCTTGGGCAGCAGCCGATAGCTCGGGCACATGCTTTTCGGTGTACACGTCGACGCGGGAGATGAAGATGCTGTAGACGCTCTTGAAATGGTCGAGTGAGTGCCGATGCCGGGCACCACGCCAAATGGCTTCGCGAGCTTGTTCGTATTGGCGCTCCGTGAAAATGAGCGTCACGTTCAACGGAACTCCGGCAGTGGCCAGCGATTCAAGCGATTCGATACCGGCCGGCGTTGCCGGCACCTTGATCATGCGATTGCGGTGCTCGCTGCTCCACCGCTTGCCAAGCTCGATGTACCGCTCGACCCGCTCGCTCGAGGACATGTCTTGCTCGGGATCCTCCAGCAGAGGATCGAGTTCGAAACTCACGTAGCCATCATTGCCAGCAGTCGTCTGCCAGACGGGGGCGAACACGCGTTCGGCGGCCGAAACCATCTGATCGGTAAGTCGCCACGCCACGTCGTCGTCGGCCAGTTCTCCTGGGCCGAGTAACTCGGCAAGTTGGCCGTCAAAACGCCCCGACTTTACCAGGTCGGCGACGATAATCGGATTGGACGTAGCACCTGTAGCCCCCATTGCATGGTTTTCGCGGACGAGCTCGGGGTCGATGGAATCAAGCCAGAGTTTTGTTCCGCAGGCAATCAGCGATTCGAGGGGCGAGGGCATCGTTCAACTCCTTGCAAGCTGTCGTCATTTGTTGGGCAGGGTGGTCGCCACGTGCGTCCAGGTAAGCTGGGAAGCCATCGGCGACCTTAAGCATCCTGCCGGTTTAGGCGTTTCGTACGATTCTAGCAGTAATTCCTGCATTGCGGATTGCGAAAGGACGATGATCCCTTGCAGGTGGACTCACCGCGCGTCCCTAGGGGGGCCTCGAAGATCAAGGGCGACAGGCGTCTCGGCTCGTACTTGCCGAGATTCCCGTGTCCTATCCAGACGATCTTCGCCGGCCTGATTGAATTAGGGCACGGGACGACAGGAGAATCAATCCGTGACCAGGCAAACAAATACAACTATTTCGACTTCGTGGGCTATCGCTGCGCTGCTGGCCATTTCGTCGGCAGCCGCACAGGATCTCACCATGCCGCCTACGGCGATGGGAGGGGAGCCTACATTGGCATCGCCCGAGGCAATTCCCGTTGGGCCAGCCGGCGACGAGTTGTCGTACGTACCCGGGGAATCGATGTTGGCACCCGCCCCGCAGGACTTCCACGACTACGACGATCAGCAAATGCTGAGCGAGTGTAACAACGACATCTGGGGAGGACAGCCCGCGCTGACCGAAAGTACGGGAAGCTGGCTCCGCCGCGGATTTTGGTACGCGGAACTCGATGCGGTAGTGCTCAATCGTATGTGGAACCGCGACGATAAGGTGCTGGCGAGCGATACCACGGCGGTCCGTCGGCTGCACCTGATGCGTACGGATCCCGGTGCAGAAGGATCGGTTCGCCTGACGTTGGGCCGATTCTTGTTCCGCGACGTCCGCAACCGCGATCACACCATGGAATTCGTCGCCTTTGGCGGTGGAGAAGCGTCGCAGGACGACACCCTCACCAGCGCCGTGGATGGCCAAACGCTCGAAGTCCCCTTCGGGATTGACTTCTTCAATCTATCGTTCGACGGCGCGGAGACGATGCACATCGACTACGACAGCCGGTTTAAGAGTTTCGAGATCAACTATCGTGTGAAAGAGCGGATGCGGCGCGACCGCATGGTGCTCACACCCAGCGGCGAATGGGTTCGCACCGCGAACCACGGCGTTACCAAGCAGTACCTTGCAGGCCTGCGGTATTTTAACCTCGAGGACGACCTCATCTGGCGGGCGACCAACATCGCCACCTTTGCTGGGGAAGACGGTACCTACCGGGTGAATACGAGCAACGACATGTTTGGTTTCCAGTTGGGCTGTAGCCTGCTCTTCGAGCACGACCGCTGGAACCTGGAAGTCGGTGGCAAGGGCGGGCCGTACGTCAACGACATCCGGGCCGATTCGGCGATGACCATTACCAACGATCCGACAGACAGCTTTGTGAAGAACAATGGCGAGAAATCGCTCGCCTTTGTCGGCGAGTTCCAATTGATCGGCCGCTATCACCTGCGGCCCAACGTCTCGCTGCGAGCCGGTTGGCAGATGATGTACATCACCAGCGTTGCTCTGGCGCCCAATCAAATCGATTTTTCGCCCGATGAGGGGCGATTCCCTTACTCAGGCGACCCATTTTACAACGGTGCCATTTTCGGTTTGGAGAGTTATTGGTAGGCTAAAGCAGTTATTCTGCTCCGCCATGGGAGCAAACAGCCGGCGACTAGCTGCCTGCACCGTTTGCCCGCCGACGTCCCTCCAACCTGTCCGCCTGCATGGACCGCCCCACCTTCTTCGACCGCCGCCCGCTTGGCATCCCCAATTACTTGGCGATTGCATTGGTGGCCGTCATGCTGGTGGCGGTCATTCCGCGGGGTGCGCGGAAGGCGCTGGAAACCAACACAAACAAGGTCGAAGACTGGTTGCCGGCCAGTTATAGCGAATCGCTCGACCTCGCTTGGTTTCGTCAACAGTTCGGCAACGAAGCATTTATTGTCGCGAGCTGGGAAGGCTGCACCCTCGCCAACGCCGAGCGGTTGCGGCTGCTGGCCGACAAACTCACCGCAGAGCCGCTAACCTCTGCCATCGCAAGCGCCGCCCGCGTGACGCCCCATGCTGATCGGCGATTATTCACTCGGGTCGTCACAGGCCCGGGCATGATCGACGAGTTGACCGAGGGGCCGGCGCGGCTCGACCGCGAGCAGGCGATTGCCCGACTTGAGGGTGCCTTCGTCGGTCCGCCGCTGACCGAGGGTGACGACCTGAGTCGTACAACCTGCCTGATGGCCTACCTCAGCCCCCAGGCGACGATCAACAATCGCTCGATGCGTTTGGCCATCGAACGCCTGGAAGAGATCGCTAAGACCGAATGTGGCGTAACGGCCGACGCCATTCACCTTGGTGGCCCACCGGTCGACAACGTAGCAATCGACATCGAGGGCGAAAAGACCCTCCGCTCGCTCGCCGGTTTGTCTGGCTTGGTGGGACTACTGCTTGCCTACACGTGTTTTCGCAATATCCGTTTAACGGGCATGGTCCTTGTGGTCGCCATACTCGCCGCCGGCGCCAGCCTGGCGATGGTGTTCTACTACGGCGCGTTCGAAGTGCTCGTGATGGGCGCAGTAACGCCACGACTCGGCAAACTCGACGCCATTTTAATGTCCATGCCAGCGGTGGTTTACGTGCTGGGACTCTCCGGCGCGATCCACTTGGTGAATTACTATCGCGACGCCGTGCAGGCAGGCGGTCGCCGGGGGGCAGCGGAACGCGCCGTGCGGATGGCACTCGTGCCGTGCGCGGTCGCATCCCTAACCACCGCCATTGGCTTGGCATCGCTGGCCAGCAGCGACATCCTACCCATCGAAAAATTTGGCGTCTTCAGCGCAATTGGGGTGATGCTCGCGCTGGGGCTATTATTCGGCCTCTTGCCAGTCGCCCTGCATCGATTCGCCCCGCCAACCGAGGCACCCGCCGCGGGCGATGCGCCGGGCCGCCTGCCCGGTTGGGCGCGTGGCATGGCCGAAGTAATATGCCGCCACCATGGATGGGTCGCTGCGGGTGGTGGAGCCGTCATGGTGCTGTTCGCGCTTGGTTTGCCCAGGATCGAGTCGTCGGTCAAGCTCATAAAACTCCTTCATCCGGAAGCCGATCTGGTGCAGGACTACCAGTGGCTCGAAGCCCATCTGGGAAATCTGGTGCCCATGGAAGTCGTGGTTGCCGTGCCTGCGGCGATGCAACGTGGTGTCAACGAACATCCCGAGGCGGGTGGAACGCATTATCGCATGACCACCTACGAGCGAATGATGCTGTCCCGCCGTGTGAGCCGCCAACTCGAAGTGCTGGCTCCCGTCAGCCGCGCGCTCAACGCGTCGACTTTTGCGCCGAGCGAATTCGACTCGCGATCGCCGTCCAATCGCCGCACCCATGAATACATTGTTAGTCAGGCGATCGATAAGAATCGAGCACAACTGGCTGAATTTTTAGCGTACGAACGCACCGACCCACCCAGCATCGCCACCGGCGCACGCGAATTGTGGCGATCGAGTGCGCGAATCGCCGCGCTCGACGATATCGACTACGGCCAGTTTGTCACCGAATTGAAAGAGGCTGTTGCGCCAGTGCTTGCTGCGTACCAGGCCCGCAGCGAGCTTGTCGCCAATCTCGCGGCGGCAGGTAAGCAGCTCGCCGGCGCACAAGTGTTGTTCATTGTGCCGAGCGACTTCACCGCTGCCGACGCCCTGTTTGCCGAGTTGCTCCGCGAAGCAGGCGTTAATACCGTTGTTGATGGTCGCCGCGGAAAAATGTCGACCGTCCGTGTCGAAGACCTCGCCAACCTAACGGCCGAAGATCGTGCGCGACTGGCGACACGCGATGCTATTGTCACGCTCAGTCCAGCGGTCGCGGAGCAACTCGCCCAAGGTAAGGTCGATCCCGTCGTGCTGCTTGGCGAAGCCAGTGAAGGCGGTGCCCAGCTCACGGCCGTGTTTACTGGCGTCGTTCCGCTGGTCTATAAGACACAACGCGAGTTACTCGTCAGCTTACAACAAAGCTTGGCCATGGCAACCGTACTGATCGCCGGCGTGCTGGTGGTGTTGCTTCGCAGCCTAGGCGGCGGGCTGGCTTCGATGATTCCCAACCTGTTCCCCATCATCGTCGTCTTCGGCGCACTCGGGTGGCTTGGCATTTCGGTTGACATCGGCATCATGATGACCGCCAGCGTGGCGCTTGGCGTCGCTGTCGACGATACCATCCACTTCGTTAGTTGGTTCCGCCGCGGATTAAGCATGGGACTATCGCGACACGAAGCGGCCATCGAAGCCTACGAGCGATGCGCAACGGCCATGGTGCAAACCACGCTGATTGCCGGCTTGGGTCTTGCCGTGTTTGCATTCAGTACGTTTACACCAACGCAACAGTTTGGCTACTTGATGGTCACCATCCTCACCGCCGCGCTCATCGGCGACCTGGTGCTGCTGCCGGCCATGTTGGTGGGCCCCATCGGTCGGCTTTTTCCCGCCGCCCGTCGATCGCCTACCGACCTGTCCGATAGAGCTGCCACAGCGGATGACCCAATGTCTGCCCAAACGACCTCGATTCCGTCGCCGCAGCCGGTCGCGGCTCCTGCACAAGAAGTCGATTCGCCAGGCCCCAAAATCATGGCCCGAGTCGACACGACGTCCGACGCTCCAATTCCGCCAACCCCTTCGTCGGAGAGCCCTCAACGTACGGTTGAGCAATCTCATGAAACGCTCTCGCCCGCCAACGCAGCCCTGCGTGCAAAGCTCCGCTCCTTCCGCCGCGACGCCGCGCAGGACGAAACCTTGCGTTGAAGGCCCCCGAGCCAGGCACCGCTCCGCACGCCGCTTGGGCCATGAGGGGAACAACAACCGCCATCACTCAGAAAGCCCCTTCTTCTACGCGAGTTACCTCCAATCGCTTTGCAAGCAAGGCGTCCAGAACCCCTGGCAACTGGCGAGCCGGATGATATATTGAACGACTTGGAGGCCTCCCCCACTGGGGCAACTCCTCCACCCGAGGGCGCGTAGCTCAGTTGGTTAGAGCGCTTGCTTGACATGCAAGAGGTCACAGATTCGAGTTCTGTCGTGCCCACTCATTGTAAACCGTTTGGCGTTCGGCATTTAGCGAAACCTACCGACGTTCGGTAGCGCTGCCTATAAGCGGCTTTTTAAGGGTAGTCTTACCCTAGAAAGGTTGCAGGCATGCCACGCAAGCCTAAAATTCCTGCCTATTCGCTTCACAAGCCATCCGGACTTGCTGTTGTGAAGGTCAAGCAGCGGTCCATCTACCTCGGCGAGTACGGCTCCGACGAAAGCCGTGAAGCCTATGCCCGCATCATCGCGGATCTGCTGGCTGGTCGCCCCATCACGCCACAAGCGGCACCGAAAAAGGGTAATCCTACCCTACTTCCAACCATCACCGTTGCCGAATTGGCGGCCCAATTCCGCAGGTACGCCGAGGGCTACTATCGCAAGGGCGGCGACATCACCAGCGAGGTCTACATCGTTCGCAGGGCGATGGAGTTCCTGCTTGCGGATCACGCCGGACTGCCGGTGGCAGAGTTCACCATCGGTGACTTAAAGGTAGTCCGCCAAGCCATCGTCGAAACTGGGGTTTCGCGGACCGTTGCCAACAAATACATCGGACGCATCAAGCGGGCATTTACCTGGGGAGCGACCGAAGAACTAGTCCCCGCATCGGTGCCCCATGCTCTGTTGCTGCTCCCCGGCTTGAAGGCAGGCAGAACCGCAGCGAAGGAAACACTTCCGGTTCAGCCCGTGGGTGTCGATGTCGTGGAGGCGACCGTAAAGCGCGTTAACAACATCGTCGCCGATATGGTCAAGCTGCAATTGCTGACTGGCATGCGACCGGATGAGGTTTGCACTATTCGCCCCGTGGATATCGACCGCAGCAGCGAAGTGTGGGAGTACAACGTCGATGGTCACAAGACGGAACACCACGGTAAACGCCGTACGGTATTCATCGGTCCCGTTGGACAGGCGATTCTAACGCCGTATCTGCTACGTCCTGAGGAGGAGTATTGCTTTCGTCCCAAGCGACATACGCCGGTCCCCAGGGCAAAGCGACGGTATCGGGTGGACTCGTACCGCCAGGCAATAAAGCGTGCTGCTAAGCGTGCTGGTGTGCCCCACTGGTCGCCAAACCAATTACGCCACACTGCCGCAACCGAGGTTCGCAAGCGGTTCGGACTTGAGACAGTCCAAGTGGTGCTAGGTCACAGCAAGGCAAATACAACTGAGCTTTACGCTGAGCGTGACGTCGCCAAGGGAATCGAAGTGGTGTCGCCAAATTGGCTAAGATTGTGTTACTCCACTTGCCGGGTTTGCGGTTCGCTACCGCACAGACCAGCGGTTCATCGTGGCTCGCACTTTCGCCACGGTAGCCGTCGGTCGCCCGGCTCTAAATGAAAGTGAGCTTGTTGTGTCAAAACTGAAGGAAGTGGTTACGGAATACCTATTTGAAACATCCATAGGCGAGCCGTTCCTATCGGACGACGCTACCCTCACGGCAGGTGGTAGCGGCCCGCTGCTAATGCGAAGTGACGAGACGCTTGCGGAATATCTTGACCGGCTAATGGCGCGAGTTGTCAGTGTGGTTGTAACGGTCTTCGATGGTGACTTCAGTACGATTATGGAGCAGCTTGAAGCCAGTATTGAGAATATCAACGATCCAGACGCAATTGAGAAGGAATTTGACGACGTTGCCTCCGCGTCGCCCGACAAGGTATTACGGCCCTTTCTGTGTTTTATGCTGGGTGGGTCGATCTGCGCGCAGTGCGCAAAATCAAAGCGGACTACCTTGAAACCGGTGTCAATAACGACCGCCTGCCCTCTCGGCTGATCGAACTCGCGACCTTGACGAGCATTCTCATGCTGTTTGTTGGCGATAGCGACAACGATGTTCTTAGCCTTGCGCAGAGGGTGGTGAAGGCGAGAGAACAGGCCAAAAGGGGCGGAATGAAAACTCGATTCGACAAGCGGAAATGCAGGAAGTGGTTTGACGAAGCAGTAAGCCTATATGGTACGGACAACATCGCGCGTATCGTCAACCACTTGAACAAGGCAAGGGACGCCAGCGAACGAAAGTTTGGTCGAGAGGCCGTGAAGAATGAGTTAGTACGACGCGGACTAATTGCGGGTAACTAGTTAGTCGCAGGCAATTTATTGCGGGTAACTAGTTAGTCGCAAGCGCTATTGGATCGCTAACTAGAGCCCGCATTGGGACAATGAAGCCAGACCCTACGGGGTTTGGCTTTTTTTGTTTCCCACGTGCAAGAGGTTTCGCAATGCCGCAAACACCATTGACACTTCCCGAGCTGGACATCACCACCGACGAACCCCTCGAGCCCGTCGCCAAGATTGCCGAATCCTACACCGGCACTCGCCCGCATCCGACGACCGTCGTGCGGCACTGCGGTCGTGGCGCTCAAGGCATCAAGCTGCCGAGTATTCTGGCCGGCGGACGCCGGATGACGAAGTGCTCGACATATCGTGCGTGGCTCCAAGCCGTCAACGACGCTCGCAATTCTTAGTTCACTTCGCCCGCACCACTTGGCCAGTGGTGCCGGGCGTTTTTTTGTGGCCCAGGAGAACTTGCAATGAGTGTCGTTTTCGAGGCCATCAACAGCGGCGTCGCCCGGAAGTGGAAGCCGGAGCACTCCAAGTACTTGAGGGGGCGGGATGTCGTTATCGTGCCAGACAACGACGACGCCGGTCGTGCGCATGCCCGGGATGTTGCCCAGTCCCTCGATGGTATCGCCGACATCCGCTTTTCTTGAAGCGATGAATGCGGTCAATCGTGGGCGAGAATTGCTGAAGGAACTGGCGGGAGAATCCAAGCGATGAATGCGACAGCGAACGGAAGCGTGAAAGTCGGCCCGGCCGACCTGGACGGATACCGCGAAGAATTGAAACAAGCCGCCGCGGAGTACATCGCAGCCGGGCTGCGCATCACGGTGTGCAACGGCAAGAATCCACAACGGCTGATGGGCAAGGGATGGCAGAAGAAGCGACTCACGGTCGACCAGGCCAATCGGTTGATCGATCAAGCCGACTGGCCGACCATTGGCTTTATGCAGGGTGGAGCGGGCGGGATCGTAGACGCCGAGCCGGACTCCGACGAAGAGCGAGAGGCATTCCTCGAACTGTTCGACCGTGAACCACCAACAGCCGCCAACTATTCGTCCGGTCGTGGGGCTCACTGGCTGTTTGCTGCCGATAAGCGACTCGATGCAACGGGCGCTGGCGTCATCAACTACGTCGGTTCGAACGGCGCCAAGCTGGGCGTCCGAGTTGGAGGAAACGGCGCGGCGGCCCATTCGTGCGTTCCACCGTCGCACCACTGCGAACTGGCCGATAAGGAAACCGACCGCTGGCGGTGGACCGGCAAGCGGTACGAGTGGCGGGCGACCATCGATGACTGTGGACTCGGCAAGCTGCCCGATGAAGTAGTCGAGAAACTGCTTGCCTCACATGCGGAGAAAAACAAGTCGGCCACGACGAACAGCATCGACGTTCACGATGGAGCGCTTGCAGCGATGCGTCGATCGACTCGCAACCAGGACGATGGCAACGATGGCTCGAAGCGGCTGTTTACCAGCGCCTGCCGCGCGGTTGAGTTCGACCTGACCGACGCGGAAGCCGTGGCCACCATCAGCGCTTACGCTGCCATCCAGCCATTCCCGAAAGCGTGGACCGACGCGGAGATACGTCAGCGCATCCGCGATGCGGAGAAGCATGTCGAACGCGGCAGTGGTGTCGAGGTCACCAACGGGCGAGAGATCGAAGTCCAGGACGATGAGGGGGAAACCAAGACGATCATCGTACCGTTGTCGATGCGTGAATTGCAGGCCAGCGTCCGGCGGATCACCAACAACTGGCCGCGGCGGATGCACAAGGCGCTCTTCATTGACGACAAGAAACACGGCCTTGGATGGTTCGAAAAAACGCCCGAGGTATTTGGCTGGCTGTCCAACTTCGGGCTGGTGAATTGGCAGGACCGTAAGCCGAAGTTTGTGAAACAATCCGAGTTCGTGGCCGAGCTGCGGCGAACCACTACAGCGTACGACGCGGTAGAGCTACTGCCCCACGAACCACCGATCGCCAAAGTCTACTACCGCTGCGATATACCAATCGAGGGCGATGGTTCCCATCTGCGCAAGCTATTGGATTTCTTTAGGCCCGAGACGACCATCGATCGCGACTTGATCGAAGCGGCGATTCTCACGGCATTCTGGGGTGGCCCGCCCGGTTCGCGTCCAGCATTCGTGTTTACGTCTACGCAAGGCCGTGGCGCGGGGAAATCGAAGTTGGCCGAATCGATCAGTCATCTTGCCGGCGGATTCCTGGACGTATCCGCTGGGGAGGACATATCGACCCTCAAGCAGCGTTTCTTGTCGCCCGAGGGTCTGACCAAACGAGTGGCAATCATCGACAACGTGAAGTCGCTCAAGTTCAGTTGGGCGGAACTGGAAGCGCTGATAACGACGCCTATAGTCAGCGGCAAGGCGATGTATATCGGCGAAATGCAACGCCCGAATCACATCACCTGGATGATGACGCTCAACGGTGTGTCACTCGCCACAGATCTAGCTCAGCGGGCCGTCATCGTCAATTTGGTGAAGGGCAAGAATGACGGGACCTGGTACGAGCGATTGATCGGCTACATTGACGCCAACCGCGAGGCAATCATCGGCGACATCATCGCAAGGCTGCGCGGCCCACGGCACGAACTGGCCAAGTACAGCCGATGGGCCGCCTGGGAAAAGGACATTCTCTCACGACTAGCAGAGCCGAGTGAGGCCCAGCGTGTGATTTTGGAGCGGCAAGGCGAAGCCGACTGCGAGCAGGACGAAGCGGGCATCATTGAGGACTTCTTCGCCGAACAGATTGCCGGCTGTGGCCGCGATCCCCATGCCGGACAGTATCGCCTACCGGTTTCGCTGGTGGCGACCTGGTACGGGTGGGCGACCAACGACAAAGCCAAGACCGTGGCGATAAGCAAACGGCTCAGACAGATGGCCGACGAGGACGCACTCAAGCGGCTCGCGCCGGACCCGTCGCGGCAGCACGGGCGATGTTTTATCTGGACCGGACCCGCCGCGGACGTGCAAGGCGAGTCCATCGACAATTGGTTCACCATGAAGGCCAACTGCTCCGCAGATCGCCAAAATAGGGGGGCTGGATATGCGTAGGCAAGAAGAATCGGAGACACTTGGGACGCTTGGGACGCTTGGTGCGCATTGTTCATCGCGTAAGGCGCCATCAAATGAAACGAATACACTCTGTGTGTGTACGGCGCACAATAGGCGCAACCGTCCCAAGCGTCCCAAGTGTCCGCTGCACCAGCGGCTAGGCGGACAGTATCGAGCCACCCGCGTAGCCGATGCCGGCCAACGCCAGTTCCACCGCGAGGAAGCCAGCGTAGCCATGGCGCAGCGCCAGGCTGCTGGCCCAAGACCCCGGACGTGACAACGTCACGTTTTGACCTGGCCGCCAGCAGCCCGCAGCACCCACCCTCAGCAGATCCGTTTTAACCGTCAACAATCGGTAGCCCACCATGGCCAAGAAATCCACCGAGCCGAAGACCAGAAACGAGCCAGAAGCCGCTGCGCAGCCTGCCAGAGCCTCCAATGGCCAATTCACCAAGGGCAACAGCGGCGGGCCAGGAAGGCCGCCAGCTGTGGCCGAAGCCAGCTACTTGCGCGAATTACGGAGGTCCGTACCGCCGCCACGATTCGCCAAGATCATAGAGGCCGTGTATGGGATGGCCACCGACCCCGAAGCTAGGCCAAGCGACCGCCTGCGGGCCGCCCAGGTCTTGATCCAACAATGCTGCCCGGCACCGCAACAACGCCTTAGCATCGAGCAGGGCATGCTTGACGTCGAAGCACAATCCGAATTCCGCGTGGCCGGCGCGTCGGTTTCCCAGATCGATGAAGAGTTTCTCGCGCATCTTGGCCACTTGATCGAAGAGCAAGCGGCCTACGAGCAGTCGCTCCGCGAAGCCGGCTACTTGCCCCAGATCCCAGCCCCCAGCGACGCCGACGCCTAGCTGGTGCAGCCACAAGCCTCTAAGTCCAGGCGAACCAAGCCCAGCCGTATCTCTACTTTGTTGGTGGCCATTGCCCCCGGCACGACGTCTCCGCTGGGGGAAATGCAGGCCACACAATTGTGGGTCGGATTTCTTTGGCACCGCATGTTCCCCACCTCTGCCAGCATCGCTGGGTGATTGCTGCGCTTGAATCATAGCCTTATGCTAACGCTAGCGACTTCTCCATGGCATTCCATCGACTCACACTATGCTCCTCTAATGGATTTAGTATCAACACCCTCTTTGCCCGAACAGGGACAACTGGTGCAAGTGCGATCCCGCCAGTGGGTCGTCAACAACGTCAAACCGAGCAGCCTTCCCGCAGTTGCCCTGAAGCCCGAGTTTGCCGGTCCGCAGAACTTGCTCACCCTTTCCTCGGTGGAGGACGACGGCCTCGGCGAAGAGCTCCAGGTTGTCTGGGAGATCGAACCCGGTGCCCGAGTCATCGAAAAGGTCGCCCTGCCGGAGCCAACTGGCTTCGACGCCCCGGACAAGCTCGACGCCTTCCTTGATGCCGTCCGTTGGGGTGCAGCTTCCACCGCCGACCTGAAGAATATTCAGTCTCCGTTCCGTAGCGGCATTGAGATCGAAGATTATCAGCTTGATCCGGTGGTCCGCGCAATCCAGATGCCAAGGGTGAATCTGCTGATTGCCGACGACGTGGGCTTGGGCAAGACTATCGAAGCCGGGATGGTAGCCCTCGAACTCATCATTCGCCACCGGGCCCGGAAGATTCTGATCGTTGTACCCTCATCGCTGCAAATTCAATGGCGGGAACAGATGCGGGACAAGTTTGGGTTGGAGTTCCGCATCGTCGACACGAACCTGATGCGTGAGCTGCGCCGGCGACGTGGCATCCATGTCAATCCTTGGAGCCACTTCCCACGGCTGATCACCAGCATCGACTTCCTGAAACGAGAGCGACCACTGCGGCTGTTCCGTGAAACGCTGCCTGCCCATGGCGAGCCGATCTACCCCCGCAAGTATGACCTCTTGATTTGCGACGAGGCCCACAACTGCGCACCGTCCGGCCGCGGCAAGTACGCCACGGATTCGCTCCGTACGCAAGCTCTCCGTGAACTGGCACCGCACTTTGAGCACAAGCTATTTCTGACGGCCACGCCACACAACGGCTACCGGGAGAGTTTCAGTGCCCTCTTGGAACTGCTGGACAACCAGCGTTTCTCCCGTGGCACGGACCCGGATCGCAAGCAACTTGAAGCAATCATGGTCCGCCGCCTGAAGACGGATCCAACTTTCGCCAAGAAGTGGGACGGCACGCCTCGGTTTCCGCCGCGTGTACTGGAACCCATCGAAGTGCCGTACATCGGACGAAGAACGCGAGATCCATGCCGCACTCCGCGAATACACCAAGCTACGAGCTAAACGGGCCACCGACAACACGGAACGGTTTGCCACGGAGTTCGTGCTGAAGACGTTGAAGAAGCGGCTGTTCTCCAGCCCGGCGGCATTCCTTACCACGCTGGAGCGTCATGAGGAATCGCTGCGATCGGCGACGGAAGAAGGCCGTTGCCAAACCGTCGATGAGCGTGCTCCAGCGTGAGTTCGACCGCATGGACGAGGAGTACGCCGACGACTCCGAGTACGACGAGGCCACCGCCGATGCCCTGGACTCGGCCACCCGCTTGTTCGCCGAACCGACCGAACAGGAAGATGCCCTGCTGAAGCAGATGAAGAAGTGGGCCGAGCGGCCTGTGCCCAGCGGGACTCCAAGGCCAAGCAACTGATTGAGTGGCTGAAGGACCACCTCAAGCCGGGCGGCAAATGGTCGAACGAGCGGGTCATCATCTTCACCGAGTACCGGGCCACGCAGAACTGGCTGCAAGAGGTGCTGGCGACCGAGGGATTCAGCGGCGGCGACCGGCTGATGACGATGTACGGCGGCATGGACAGCGAGCAACGGGAAGCGGTCAAGGCGGCATTCCAGACCGATCACCGGAAGCAGTCCCGTTCGCATCCTGCTGGCGACCGACGCCGCCTCCGAAGGCCTCGACTTCCAAAACTTCTGCTCCCGGCTGATCCACTACGAGATCCCGTGGAATCCGAACCGCATGGAGCAGCGGAACGGCGTGTGGACCGGCACGGCCAGAAGGCCGACAAGGTGCTGGTCTACCACTTCGTCGGCAAGGGCTACAAGGAGCGAGCCAACCAGCAATTCAGCGGCCACGTCGCGACATGGAAGCCGACCTTGAGTTCCTGATGCGGGTGGCCCTGAAGATCGAGACGATCCGTGAAGACCTTGGCAAAGTCGGGCCGGTGATCGCCGAGCAGGTTGAAGAGGCCATGCTCGGCCGCCGCACGGCTCTGCACACCGAGGATGCCGAACGTGACGCCAGCCGATCCGCAAGATGCTTCGATTCGAGCGTGACCTGCAAACAGGTCCAGGCCCTGATGGAGCAGTACCGGGAAACACGACGGGAACTGCGGCTGTCACCCGACAACATCCAGAAGGTTGTCGAGGTGGCTCTGGCAACTGGCCGGCCAACCAGCGCTTGATCCCGACCAAGACCGAGGACGGCAAGCCTTGTTTCCAGTTGCCGCCGCTGCGTGGAAGTTGGGCGGCGTGTGCCGAAGGGCTGGAACATCCCCACACCAAAGAGATTCGCCCGATCACGTTCGATGAGTCGGTGCAGCAAGGGCCGTGACGATGTGGTGCTGGTCCACTTGAATCATCGGCTGCCCCAGATGTGCCTGCGGCTGCTGCGGGCCGAAGTGTGGGCCGAAAAAGGCCGGTCGAAGCTCCAGCGGGTGACGGCCCGAGTCGTTCCCAACGACATCCTCGACACACCGGCCATGATTGCCCACGCCCGGCTGGTGGTCATTGGCGGGGACAGCTACCGGCTCCACGAAGAGATCATCGCTGCTGGTGGACTCATCAAGGAAGGCAAGTGGGGCGGTCGTCTGAATGTCGGGCAGACCGAAACGGCATTGGCGGCAGGCAACGGAGAAGGAGCCATCGGCGGCGGTGAAAGAGAAGCTGCTGGAGCTTTACCCTATCGTTGACGTCGTCGCTGGCGGCGTGCTTGGAAGCACGCATCAAGGATCGAGTCAGCGGTTTGGAAAAACGACTCGCAGAACGGGCCGACAAGGAAGCCAAGGACATCGAGGCAATCCTGACCGAACTTAAGAAGGCCATCGAGGCGGAACTGGATCGAACCGGAGTATCAGCAGTTGGAGTTATTCAACGACCCCGAGCAGGAACAGTTCGAGCGGAACAAGGATGCGATGCGAGCAAGGGCCAGAGAGATTCCCGGGGAAATCAAGCGGGAAACGGAGGCGATCAGGGCTAGGTTTGCCGACCCGCAGGCACGGATGTTCCCCGTGGCGGTGACGTTTTTGGTTCCTGAGAAGTCTGGGCAAGTAAGCATGATAACGGTTTATCTTGATACGAACGTGATTGACTACATTGCAATGCGAGCGACGTCGGCACTCGAAGAGGATGTTTCGTCGAGACGTAGGTCAGAATTCTCGTCAACGGTTTAATCGTGCTCGAACGATCGGCAATATCAGAGCGTATCGTCGTCGCAGGCAATGGAAGTGTGCTGAAGACGAATAGCCGCAAGTAGTCTCTCTCCCGATTTGACATATCGTCATGCTCAAGAGTTGCGAACGAGTTTTGGGTGTCGTTCAGTGTGGCTCGTCGAACTCCCAACACGGCAAAGTCGAGCTGGCTTCGCAATCATCGAACGATTGCAACTTGCTTGCGAAGCAATGCTCGCATTCTCATGGCGAGTACGAATGGATTCGAGTGGCATGGTGCGTCTCGAGATTCCATAAACTACTGCGATCTGAACGGTTAGATGAGAAACGAAGCGGTGAGCAGCGTGTGCGACGAAGTCTGCAGCGGACGTCACACATTCGCAATGGTACTCGGACGTATTGGACGCGCCGTGGTGCAAGACGTGGCAAGCTGCCATTGATCGCAGATGACATCGATCTGCAAGTCGAGAATTACTACTGACGACCTCGACTCCTCGCCGGTATCCGATCAGCCTGACGATGGTAGGTGTGCTCGATTTTGGACGATCGAGTTGATCGGTGACGATCTGCAAGACGTGAATCGCATCACTGGGCTCGCTCATGTTACCAGTCGAACTACACGAGTTGGTAGGCATCGCTTGTGGCATCTGCAACGCCAATCGTATGCTGGACATCGGAGTTGTTGCTCAGCGGCGACATGAGCGTTTCATGCATGTTCCTGTCGACCTTGGGACAGCATTACGAAGATGGAGCGATCCAGTCTGATCAATGATCAGAACTCTATGTGCTGCTCCGAAATCGCAACGCAAACTCGACTCATCTTGAATCTGAGGACCAACGTAGCCATGTCCATAGCACGCCACCACGCTGAATGGCTTTCGCTCGTCCGGTCTCGGGGCCGTTCCTGAGCCTGCCGGTGCTGATGGAGGCATTTCCGCAGGACTCGATGCCCACGATCCCGAACATGCCCGGCTGCTGCGACTGGCCTACGAGGAATGGGACGAGAACTTCGCACAGAAGACGGCCCGATCCCGCAGTCCACGATGCGTGGATCAAGTTCGTGCTGACGAAGACGCTGGAGTTCGATGACGACTGCTGGCCGAAGGGCAGGCGATTCCGCAGACGCTTCAGGTGGAAGTGCCCGAGCATGGCGAACTGCTCAGGCCTAGCATCGTCGTCAACGATCCGGCCACCAAGAAGGCCCGACTGCTGATCCAGACCTATCCCCGCTCGCAGGATTTGACCAGCTACGTCGCCGGGACACGGTGGAAGGCATCACCCGACACCCGGATGACGGAACTGCTGCACGCCACCGGCGTCCGGCTGGGGCTGGTCACCAACGGCGAACACTGGATGCTGGTCGATGCCCCCAAGGGCGAGACGACCGGCTACGCCTCGTGGTATGCCTCGCTGTGGCTGGAAGAGCAGATCACGCTGCGGGCATTCCGCAGCCTGCTGTCGGTCACTCGGTTCTTCGGCGTGCCCGACGACGAGACCCTCGAAGCCCTGCTGGCCAAGAGTGCCTCCAACCAGCAGGAAGTCACCGACCAGCTTGGCTATCAGGTTCGCCGTGCGGTCGAGGTGCTGATCCAGTCGCTCGACCGGGCCGATCAGGACCACGGGCGAGAACTGCTGGCCGGCGTCAGCGAGGCCGTGCTCTACGAAGCGGCCCTGACGGTGATGATGCGGCTGGTGTTCCTGTTCTGTGCCGAGGAGCGGGAACTGATCCCACTAAGCCGTTCCCGGTCTACGACCAGAACTACTCCGTCTCGACGATCTCCCGGCAGCTTCGGGAAATCGCCGACCAGCATGGCGAAGAATACTGGAACGCCGCCACGATGCCTGGCCCCGCCTGCTGGCCACTTCCGGGCGGTCTACGGCGGCGTCCAGCACGACGAGATCCATATGCCCGCCTACGGTGGCAGCCTGTTCGACCCCGACCGCTTCCCGTTCCTCGAAGGTCGCACAGCCGGACACAACATGGCAGGACACGCCGAGGCCAATCCGCTGCCGGTCAACAACCGCACGGTGCTGCACCTGCTGGAAGCCTTGCAGTTCTTCAGGTGAAGGTACCGGGCGGCGGGCCTGCCGAAGCCCGGCGGCTCAGTTTCCGTGCGCTCGACATCGAACAGATCGGCCACGTCTACGAAGGCCTGCTCGACCACACCGCCAAGCGTGCCACCGAGCCGTTCCTGGGACTGGTCGGGCACAGAGACAAGGAACCGGAGATCCCGCTGGCCGAACTGGAGACGGAGCGGGACAAGGGCGAAGACGATCTGCTCAAGTTCCTGAAGAAGGAAACAGGCCGGTCGCGCGAAGTGCGTCGAGAAGGCATCTGGACGCCGAATTCGACAGCCAGGATGCTAGCCGATTCCGCACGGCCTGCCAGGGCGACGACGAACTTTGAGCGAGTCGAGCCGTTTGCTGGACTGGTGCGACACGACACCTTCGGCTACCCGGTCGTGATCCCCAAGGGCAGCGTGTTCGTCACGGCGGGGACCGACCGCCGCACCAGCGGCACACACTACACGCCCCGAGCCTGACCGAACCCATCGTCCAGTACACGTTGGAGCCGCTGGTCTACGTTGGCCCAGCCGAAGGAAGCCCAAGGAGAGTGGAAGCTGAAGTCGGCTGCCGAACTGCTCGACCTGAAGATCTGCGACATGGCCTGTGGGTCGGGCATTTCTGGTCCAAGCGTGCCCGGTACATGTCCGAGCGATTGATCGAAGCATGGGACGCGGCGCAGGAGGCCCATCCCGATGTGCCCGGCATCACACCCGAAGGAGAGCCATCAACCGGCGAGCCGAACGAGTCGCTGATCCCCGCTGATCCTGCCGAACGCACGACTATCGCCATGCGGATCATCGCCCAGCGATGCCTGTACGGCGTGGATGTGAACCCGCTGGCCGCCGAGATGGCGAAGCTGTCGCTGTGGCTGTTGACGCTGGCCAAGGACAAGCCGTTCGAGTTCCTCGACCATGCCATCCGGTGTGGCGATTCGCTGGTCGGTCTGCACGATCATGGAGCAACTGCGGCATTTCAGTCTCAAGCCCGATGCCGACGACGCCGTGCTGTTCAAGGGCCCGCTCGACAAGCAGTGGATGAGGCGATCAAGCTGCGGCTTCGAGCTCGGAGCGACATGCCTGCCAATACGGTCGAGGATGTGAAGGCTCAGGAGAAACTCTTGCGGGAGGCCAAGGACAAGATCGCTCGGCTGCGATGTGCGGCCGACTGCTGGTGGCGGCTGAGTTCTGGGGCGAGAAGGAACCAAGGACAAACAGGAGAAGGTGCGTCACGCTGCCGTCGTCGCCGGACACTACGTCGAGAACGGACCGACCGAGGAGTTTGAGGAGAAAGCCGCAGAAGGAACGCCGAGGCCAAAAGATGTTTCACTGGCCACTGGAGTTCCCCGAGGTGATTGTGAAGCGGGGTGGATTCGATGCGTTTGTTGGAAATCCGCCATTCATGGGTGGGAAACAGACTTCAGCGCATATTGGGCCCACTGCCGTCCAGTGGAACAGTTCTCAAATCGGCAGTGATGTAAAAGGTAGCCCCGATTTCTGCGCATTCTTTTTACTCAGAGCCACTCAGCTGATTCGGATAGGCGGTGCCTTTGGTTTTCTTGCAACCAAAACAATCTCGCAGGCTGGCACACGTGATGTATGTCTGGAGCAGTTGACTGATCGCAAGTTTAACCTCTTCCGTGCAGTCAAAAGCCGTGTTTGGCCTGGAAGTGCGAGCGTCCATATTGCATTGGTTTGGGCCATTAGAGGTGAATGGGAAGGAGTGTTTGTTTTAGGTGGCACACAGGTAAATGCAATTGGATCAAATCTTGAAGAGGCTCTTGAGTTTCGAGGTCAGCCATTTGCGCTCAAACACAGCAAAGGGCGGGAATTCATCGGTACATTTACGATGGGCACTGGCTTCCTCATATCACCGACCAAGGCGAAGCAGCTGATTTCTGCTGATAGCCGGAATCGCGACATACTCTTTCCGTTCTTAGGAGCCGAAGACTTTAACACTAACCACCAGCAGAGAGCATCCAGGTGGGCAATCAACTTTCATGATTGGGATTTTGAGCGTTCGTCGTCATACACAAATTGCTTTTCGATTTTGGAAGCAGAAGTCAAGCCATTTCGAGAGTCTCTCACGACCAAACAGGTTCACGAGTCTGACTTCTGGAAGTTTTGGGATAAACGTTTGGCGAGCTATGCGAAGTTGGAGGGTAAGCAAAAAGTGCTGGCTGGTGCACTTCATACCAAGTACTGGTCGGTTGAATTCATCGGTATGCCAACCATTTTCTCGCATGGAATGGTCGTGTTCTTCGTATCCGACTTTGGCTCATTTTCTGTGCTGTCGAGTACTTTTTACGATCAGTGGGCACGGGAATATTCCAGTTCGCTCGGAGAAACGCTGCGATATACACCCAGGAAGTGTGGAGAGACTTTTCCATTTCCCGAAGAACGCAACGCCCTCGCAGATGTTGGCAAATGCCTTCATGCAGTCAGGCAGCTGGCAATGGACACCTTCGAGGAAGGGCTGACAGCAATATACAATCGATTCCATGATCCCAAAGAATCATCCACCGTGATTAATGAGTTCAGAGACCTCCACGTGCAGTTGGATTGCGCGGTCGCACGTGTCTATGAATGGAATGGTGTCAAATTAAATCACGGTTTTCACGAAACGACGCAGGGCACGAGATATACCATCTGCGAATCGGCTCGCCGACAGACTCTCCAACTTCTCCTTAAACTTAATCACGAGCGTCACGAGGAGGAAGTCGCCCAGGGTCTTCACGACAAAAAGAAAAAGGGCCGGAAGAATTCTTCTACGAAGAAAAAGGCGAAGAAGAACGCGCCTGCAAAGCAGGATGCAACGTTGTTCGATTTGGGGGGCGAGTGATGCCACGAAATCTTGAAGCGTTTCACAGGTCGCTCAACCTGGAACTCCAGGCTCTCAAAGACCGCATTCACAATCTCGCCGATCACCACCTAACCGATGGTGAGTATAAGGAGACGATTCTCCGGGCCGCCCTGCGTCGTCATCTACCCGACAGCGTGGCAATCGGTCGTGGATTCGTCGTGGGGCAAGAAAAGACATCTACGCAGGTCGACATATTGATAGTGGATCGCAGTAAGCCGGTACTCTTCCGTGATGGCGACCTATACTTCGTCACCCCCGATGCCGTGTTGGCTGCCATCGAGGCGAAGACTTCTCTCGACGATGGTCCCTCAGTAACCGACGCATGCGCCAAGATCGGCGAAGTCGGCAAGATCGCTGCTGAATCAGGGCGAACTCCTTGGCTCGGAGTATTTGACTACGAAGGCGAACTCCAAGACCTTGAGTGGACAAACATTCTGGCAAGGGTGAAGGAAGGGGCGACCCAGAGCGGAATTCCGATCAACTGCCTCGTGTACGGCCAAGATCGATTCGTCCGCTTCTGGGATGGTGTGACAACTGAGGACGAAGGCGGTCCTCCGTACTTTCGCGGTTGCGCATCTACGAGTTGCGAAACCTCGCGGCGTGTTACTTCATAGGCAATGCGATCGATGCTGTGTCCAATTCCGACGCCGACAACAATTCGTTTGCGTGGTATCCGCTCACGGGAGGTAAGAGTCGGCAACGGAAGGGGCAAATTGAGTGGACTTTACAGGTAGCTGAGAACTAGGGGGACCAGAAGTGCCAGATTTCAAACCAATTGGTGCTCAAACGCAGTTCAAGTGTGCCTTCGATATTGATCCTGGGCAACTTGAAGAGCCAATGTCTGACCTACGCCGTTTAGTGCGTAAGTGGTGTACTGAAAAGAAGGGATGTAGAGATGAGTCGAAGACGATCCTACAACCTTGGTTCTACCTAGGAACCCATCGAGATCACGGCGGTGAGTACCAGTGGATTGGTGGCAATCAGCTTCGGGTGGCAACAGTACCCAGCGACAACCCAAGTGCCCCATCAGCCTGGGGACTTGAACTAATTCATGCCGACTCCGACGAGTCGGCACGTCGCTGGTGTGCGGAGGTATTCTTGCGGAAGCAAGAGAATGGAAAGATTCGCTTTTCGACAATTGTCTCCTACTGGATGCTTCCCAACTTCATCGGTGAGTATCCCGAGCAACCAATCATGTCTGTTCCAGCTTACGTACGTGACATTCTCTGGGACTCGAATCTAGCTTGTACAAAGGGATCGGTTCCAGTTCTCCAAGAGTTCATTCCTGTAACGACTGACAACGCTCGCAGTATCTATAATCAGGTTGCGGACCAAGACCGAGGGTTGCCCTTTGTATTCCTGGGTGGCACGGAGGAAGAAGGCAAATTAGCGGCTGACCCGGTTCAGCTTAAGCGATACCTAATCGGAAATGCCAACGTTTTTGCTTTCTTCGATCCCGCCGCCTTGGAGGAGATGAATTACTACCTCGGCGATCAGTATCGTTGTGAAATGGGGACAGTCCGATGTTACCAGACTCGATTCGACCGTGACCGAATTGACAATCCCAAAATTCACAGGTTTTTCGACAGGACATTTATCGCAGAGCGAGGCGGGTATCATGCCATTGAGTTGCTGGCGAATGGACTGGCGAAGAACGGAGCCTGTTTCGACAAGGACGACATTACTGATCTGAGCGACATATATGTTGCGCGACGCAGGTATCGATTTCGTCAATTGGCGGCTGAAGTAGCAGAAGCAACCGATGCTGCGGATAAGGCCGCTAAGGAGGCTGACCTCTATGAGGCTGAGAAGAACCAATACTTCGAGGAGGGGATCTATCTGTATGACGAGATTGAAGAACTGAAGAATATGGTTGCAGCAATTGAGGAAGAGAACAATGTATTTCGAGAGAAGCAATACGACCTGTCTGCAAGGGCTGGACAAGCTGACGATCTGCGAAAGCAAGTCGAGGAACTACAGCATATTTCTGACTTGCTTCCTTCTTTGGCAGAGTTTCCAAAGTCCTTAGAAGAAGTCGTCAATCTAATCGAAAAATTGTTCCCCGGTCGTCTTGTATTTACTGATGAGGCGAAGCAGTCGGCACGTTCGTGTCAGAAGAAAGACAAGTACTGGCAAAAAGCGGATGGCTGCGTCATCGCCTGGAAGATGTTGGTACATCTAGCAACAACAGGTGTGGAAGCAATGTTCTCGGAGGAGATCACGGCAAAAGACGATCACTTTCACTCAGTTAGTGGATTCAAGTTGGCCTTGTCGGAGGGGAGCACGACAAAGGGCGAGAAGCAGTTGGCCGCAATGCGTAAAACCATCTTCAACGGTGTTGAGTATGATATAAGCCCACACGTCAAGTTTGACAAGAAACCGCAGTATCTACGCATTCATTTCGCCACTATCCCCGAGACTGGGCAGATCATCATCGGCCATTGTGGAAACCACTTGGATACGGCAGGGACAAAGAAAATGTCTTAGCCATCGAATCAGCTTTTCACATTCTGAGAATTAGCTAGCAATTGGAACCGTGATACATGAGTGACCAACCCGTACTAGCCCCGCCACCCAGCCACGCCGAAATTCGAGCTGAACTCGAAGCGATGGTTGTCGGCGACATACCCCGCCTCCATCACGCAGATTCTACAGGGACTCGTTGGGAAGCAGTTGTTGGTTCAGCACGGGAAGAAGCGGGGGGCGACTTACCAACTTGGGGAGATTTTTTGGACTGCGGAGAATAACGAGACGGACTCCACACAAACCGATGCGAACTCCACACAAAAGGAACCGACAACTCCACACATTGGCGAAGACAACTCCGCACAAAGTGACTTTTCCCCGGAGATTTGGGCTGTTGCAGAACCTGCCCGTAAGAGCCGCAAACTCCCCACAGCTAGGATGAGGCAGCTAATCATCGACCTTTGTAGCAAGCAGTATTTGACGCCCAGAGAGTTGGGAACCTTGCTTGACCGCCAGCCGATTGGATTACAGCAAAACTACCTGAGAGGGATGGTCCAGGATGGGGAGTTGGTGCTCCGCTACCCTGACGAACCCAACCATCCCCAACAGGCATACGGAACCAAGTCAACCGAGCACGAACCATGAGCGACCTGCCTGTACTAGCGAAACCACCCAGCCAAGCCGAGCTTCGAGCCGAACTCGAAGCGATGGTCATTGGTGATCTGCTCGGCCCAGCGGGTGGCGAGAGCGAGGAACTCACCGAACGCACCGTGCGTGATCGATACATTGTCGGCGTTCTCGCCCCGCAGTCGGGCCGGCGAGCAGACCACAAGGTGCAACCATGGACGACGAGGACGAAGAGGCACCGCTCATCCCCGACGAACTGGCTGAAGGCGGCAGCGATACCGCCGACGACGGCACGACCGACAAGGATGTTCCCGTTGCTGCTAGGCCATCTGCCTCCGTCCATCGGGATGACGTTCTCGGTCGAGGACGACGCCAAGGCAATCAAGGTCTCGGCATTCTGGGGGCAGTACAAGCGAGAAGTGCGAGAAGATCAGATTGAGGAACGACCGGCAAGCCGATCCGAGTCTGGCAGCGATACGCTCGTGGCGGAATAAAGGAATTCCGCTTGAGGATGGCCCGATCAAGGCCATCCGCTCCTGATGTCGAGTTTCGCGACATCTACATCCAAGGGCAGATTCGCAAGCGAGACACCCACTGGGTCATCACGGTGTTCCTGATCAACGCACAGGAAGAAGGAAGCCGAAGGACGAGTTCCACGTCTTCCAGCCGGTCATCACGGTGGAGGCTGTCGATGGCAAGCCGATCTTCTGTAAGCGCATGACGGTCGGCTCGAACGACGACCTCGAAGAGCACCTGATGGCGATGCTGTACCGGCATCACGTCGAGTTCGCCGTGGGCCACGGCGTGAGCGTCCATGCCGAGGTGTCCGAGGAATCTCCGACCGGGCCACACTGATCCGCACCGAGTTCATGTCCCTCGCTACGAGGTGCCTCGCACCACGCCCCCGACCGAGGCGGATGCCGAGGAGAACCCGGCCTTCGGCAAGCTAAGGGGCTGGTGCTCGACATGAAGGAACTGGCCGAGGCCGACACAAGAAAGCTGCCGAAGATGCTCGGCCCGCTGGTCGCTTCCTACCGAGACTGGATCGACAGCGAGGCCAAGAAGCTCGGCGACCCGAGTGAGGGGCTGAGTCAATTCGGTGCCGCTCCTGAAGTCGCCATCGAGAACTGCCGCCAAACGCTTCAGCGGATCGAGGCCGGATTGCAACTTTTGCAGCAAGACGCCCAAGCATTCGAAGCGTTTCAGTTCATGAACCGGGCGATGTGGCTCCAGCGCACGCACTCGATCTACTCCGAGCGGTTCGTCGTGGGGCCCAGCCCGACTTCGACAAAGAGATCGACATTCCAAAGAACCGCAGCTGGCGGACCTTCCAGATCGCCTTCATCCTGCTCAACATTCCCGGCGTCACCAAGTTCGATCACCCTGAGCGGGGCGAAGGTGCCGATGCCATCGCCGATCTGCTATTCTTTCCGACCGGTGGTGGTAAGACGGAAGCCTATCTAGGTCTGTCCGCCTACACGATGGGCCTGCGGCGGCTGCAAGGCGTGATCGCCGGCCGAGTCGGCGACGAGGGCATGGCCGTGCTGATGCGGTACACGCTGCGACTGCTGACCATCCAACAGTTCCAGCGGGCCACGGCCTTGATCTGTGCCTGCGAGTCGATCCGCCGCAAGTGCTTGGAACAAGGGGACGATCGCTGGGGCAAGACTCCGTTTCGCATCGGCCTCTGGGTCGGACGCCGAACGACCCCCAACCGAACCGACGATGCTGCCGAAGCGATCAAACAAGCTGCGTGGCAATCAATACGGAGGGGCCGGGTCTTGGCTCGCCCTATCAATTGACCGCCTGCCCCTGGTGCGGAAGTGCGATCGAAGGTGGCAAGCATCTCGATGCGAAGCCGTACCCACACGGTTCGGCCCGGACGCTGACCTACTGTGGCGACAAGTTCGGCCAGTGTTTGTTCAGCCGTCGGCAGGCACCCGACGAAGGATTGCCGGTGGTTGTGGTGGACGAGGAAATCTATCGCCGCCTGCCCACCTTGCTGATTGCCACGGTGGACAAGTTCGCCCAGATGCCGTGGAAGGGCGAAGTCCAGATGCTGTTCGGCCAGGTCAACGGAGTCTGCGAGCGTCATGGCTTCAAGTCGCCCGAGATCGAGGACTCAACGTTCCATCCTCGATCGAAGGCTGGGCTTCCTGCTGCGAAGCTGCTGGACCATTCCCCGCTCCGGCCGCCAGACCTGGTGATCCAGGACGAGTTGCATCTGATCAGCGGGCCGCTGGGCACGCTGGTCGGTCTTTACGAGACGGCAATCGACAAGCTCTGCACTTGGGAAGTCGACGGCAAGCCGGTGCGTCCCAAGGTCATCGCCTCGACGGCGACGATCAAGAATGCCGACGTGCAGGTGCGGAGCCTGTTCCTGCAGAACCGTGAACGTCTTCCCGCCGCCCGGCCTCGACGTGCAGGACAACTTCTTCTCCGTGCAACGGGAGCCGACCGACGAAGACTTTGGTCGACGTTACATCGGGGTTTGCTCGCCGGGCCGTCGCCTGAAGGCGGTACTCATTCAGGTCACGTCTCGATGCTCTGCTCGGCCAGGCCCTCTACGAGAAGTACGGCAAGGCGGTCGATCCGTGGATGACGGTGGTGGGCTACTTCAATTCCATGCGAGAGCTAGGGGGAATGCGGCGTCTGGTAGACGATCAGGTCTTCAGCCGCTGCCGTAAGCAGGATCGACGAGGACTCGCCAAGCGTTACCTAGGCGGGAACTACCTCGCTGAGTTGACCAGCCGCATGAGGTCGGAGGAGATCCCGCAGATTCTCGACCATCTGGAGGCGATCTTCGATCCGGAGTTGGAAGAGCGGCGAAAGCGAGGCCTTCCAGACCAAGAACTTCGAGAATGTCCCGCCGAAACCGCTCGATGTACTTCTCGCCACGAACATGATCTCGGTCGGTGTGGACGTGAGCCGCTTGGGACTGATGGTCGTCGCCGGTCAGCCCAAGGCCACCGCCGAGTACATCCAGGCCACGAGCCGTGTTGGTCGTGCATTCCCTGGTCTGGTTTGCACGGTATTCAACTGGGCACGGCCTCGGGACGTGTCCCACTACGAGACCTTCGAGCACTATCACGCCACGTTCTACAAGCACGTGGAGCCACTTTCGGTGACACCCTTTTCACCGGGCGCGTTGCAGCGGGGCTTGGCAGGATTGCTGGTGTCGATGGTTCGCCTGCGCGGCACCGAGTTCAACCCCAACGAGGCCGCAGGCAGAATAACCAACACAATCCTTATGTTCTCGACGCCATCGACACAATTGTGAAACGAGCGGAAGTCATTGGTGATGGGACTGCGACTGGAGACTTCTGTCGTGCGGAACTCTCGAAGAAGGCCGACCTATGGCAGTCAGAAGCTCAGAATACGGCCGGTGGTCGCTCGCTGACTTACCGAGAACCCTTCGGCGAGGGTGCCCAAAAGGGAACGACCGTCAGTTTGCTTCATAGCCCAGGCTTGGAACGCTGGGAGGAATTCACTTGCCTGAATTCGCTCCGAGAGGTGGAGCCACCAGCGAAGTTCATCGTCAGCGACGGCGGGCTCGATGGTGGTGACGACGAGGAAGAGGTGGCGTCCGATAGTCCGCAGGCAGAGGAGGAACAGGCATGAGCACCTCGTCCCAAATGCGGCGGTCGGAAGTTGGCGAAGTGCGGCCGAGTCAAACGCTGACCACCTATGGCGTTGGATCACTGGTCGATTTGCCGAATCTGTCGGTCCTTGTGATGGGCTTGGATGACTGGCCCATCGCTCACTCGAATGAAATTGCCGAAGAGCGATTGCTACTGTCCGCTCAAGTCGATTCTGGGACCGCAAGTCACCCAGTTCTTGACACCGCCACTTGCACCAGATTCAGTGGGGCCGCAAACGAACTGGTTCGACGAGTCTCGGCAGATCGGCGTTCCGGTGGCGCCCTTTCCACGCTGGATGGTCTGTTCTCGCTGCCGCTTGCTGGCTCCGCTGAAGTCGGGGCTATTTGAGGCGAAAGTGTTTCCGTACCGGCCCGACCGAGCCTGTTACGTCCACAATTGCACGACCCAAGGGCGAGCACCGATGGCCGTCCCATCACGCTTCCTCGTCACCTGCGACCGTGGTCATCTCGACGACTTCCCATGGCTGGAGTTTGTCCACCGTGGCCCCACCGAGTGCAACGGACCGTTGCGGCTGTTCGAGTTCGGACCCTCGGGTGAGATGGCCGACGTTACTGTAGCTTGCGAGAAGTGCGAGAGCCGTCGCCGTTTAGCGGAGGTGGTTGGGCCAGCGGGTGCCAAGAACATGCCGGCCTGCAACGGCCGCCGCCCTCACCTGCGAGACTACGATCCGAACGGTTGCGATTGCGACACTGTTCGCCCGGTGGCACTTGGTGCGTCCAACTTGTGGTTCCCGGTCATTATCTCGGCACTGTCCGTGCCTCAAGCAGCCGACGACCTTGGACGCCTGATCGAGGAACATTGGGCGGTGCTCGAGAAAGCAACCACGCTGGACGTGCTGAAGGCCTTTCGGCAAATTGGCCAACTCAAGGATTTCGGCAAGTACACCGATGAGCAGATCTGGCAGCGATTGGAAGAGAAGCGGGCTGGAGCGGGTGCTGTAGAAGAGGCGCCCGATGACCTGAAGAGCCCCGAGTGGCAAGTCTTCACGAACCCGGCGAAGGCCATAGAAAGTCGCACCTTCAAGCTCCGCTCGGTCGACCCACCAGCTGACTTTGCCGGCCACTTCGAGAAGATCGTGCTGGTCGAAAAACTACGGGAGGTACGGGCACTGGTCGGCTTTACGAGGCTGATGTCACCACGAGATTTCGATAATCCAGCAGACCTTCCCGAAGAGCGGCGGGCATCGATTTCTCGTCGGCAGCCGAGCTGGCTGCCAGCTAGCGAAACTCGAGGCGAAGGCATCTTCTTCCAGTTTCACGAAGCAGGTCCAGGCATGGGTCACGGCCCACCATGCCTACGAGCGTGAGTTTGAGCGAGCGCATGTCGCCTGGAGGGCAGCGAAGAACATCCCCAACCCAGAACGGGGCTATCCCGGCATCCGCTTCGTCCTGCTCCATTCGTTTGCTCACGCCCTGATTCGGCAGCTGTCCATCGAGTGTGGCTACACGTCGGCCTCGATCTCCGAACGCATCTACTCCCGCAATCCAGAAGGGGGCGAGCCGATGGCCGGGGTGTTGATCTACACCTCCGCTCCCGACAGTGAGGGAACGCTGGGAGGACTTTGTGCCCTCGGAGAACCAGACAAGCTGGACCGCCATATCAAGCGAGCGCTCGAGAAGGTGAGCCTCTGTTCGTCGGACCCGTTGTGCTCGGAGCATGAGATCGGTGGAGGCGACACGCTGCATGGCGCTTCGTGCCATGCGTGTTCGTTCCTGCCCGAGACGTCTTGCGAGCGAGGCAACAAGTATTTGGACCGGGCTGCCTTGGTGGCTACGATGGAACGCTCCGACGTGGCCTTTTTTGGATGACTCATGAGCTCGCATCGTAAGATCGCCGAACTAGCCACCGACCTGGCTAGCAGGCTCCCCACCTGCACGGTCGAGAGCGTGGCCGAAGCGATTGCGACGAGCGACCCAGCAAGCCTCAGGGCAGAGATTGCCAAGCGAGTCCCTCACCACCACCATCGGGGCCAAGCCCTCACCTTCGTGGACAAATGGCAGACGATGTCGCCCAACTTGGATGCCAACGTCGTCGCCGTGGCCCTGCTGACCGCTAGCAGTAGTCAACAGAAACATCGTGATTTGCAGAGCGTCGAGTTGGTGTGGACTGGGCCAGAGGGAGGCAACGTGCCACTTCGCCGCACCGAGCAGGCGATTTTGCAGCTGTTGGACTCGGCGCAGAACCGGATCACCCTGGTGAGCTTTGCCGTCTACTCGATTCCCAACATTGCAGCCGCTCTGGTAAAGGCTGCCAGGCGGGGCGTGAAGTTGACGGTCATCGTGGAGACGCCCGACAGGATTGGCGGCGAAAATGAATACAGCACACTGCGTGCACTTGGGCCGGAGGTGGAAGCCTGTTCCTCGGTTCATTACTGGCCGGTTGAGCAGCGAAAGCTGAGTGCGACGAACAAGCCGGGCATCCTGCACGTGAAGTGTGCGGTGGCCGACGGTGAATGGCTATTCTTGTCTTCAGCGAATCTGACTCAGCAAGCGTTTACCATCAACATGGAACTGGGGATGCTGGTGCGTGGGGGGGCTACGCCAGCAACGGTTGAACGGCTATTCGACAGACTGATTCGAGAGCAGCAACTTTGCCCCATCGATTAGAAGCCGAAACGCCTAGGCGGTCAGGTACGATGGACGACGACGACTTCGACGACGAATTCGCCACGTTTGACGAAGTGCCGTGCCCGCACTGCGGTTACGACATCCCCGACGATGTGGATCATTGCCCGCTGTGCGGTGAGCAAGTCCAGTTCGATAATCCCGGTCGAAGCCGGCCGTTGGGGTGCAGCGTCATTGGACTGCTGGGTCTTTGCGCAATCATTCTGGAATGGATGACGGGATAGATCCGACAATACGGCCAATACCCGACGCCGCCAGCGCGGAAGTGGGCTTTAGCGAACTAGCGCCGGACGATGAATCCGAGGTAGGTTTCGCGGTCCTCTATCTTGCCGAGGTGAGCTGACCGACGCGCATTGGGGGACTTCGATTGGTGCTCGCTGTGCCCTGCTTCGGAGGGGAGTGAACACGCAGCTATCGACAGAGGTGGTCACGACCGACGCGCCGAAGTGCCATTTCTTCGAGTGGTCGGGTGATGCACCCTCTTTCAGTTGGCCCACCGCCGAACTGAGCGAAGTCTGGTGCACCGCTGCGCGTCGAGCGAGCCTTGCCAGGGGCCGAAGTCGGCTCGGCAGGTAGCTTCTGGAACAAGAATTGCCCCTCTTTCACCTCGGACCCCATAGGGGCCGAATTACCCGGTCAGTGGGCCTGAGTTGGCGGCTGCGCGTGCGGAAACGCACGCCTAGTGGGACAGAGTGACACAAGAGAACAAGAAGGGCATTTATTAAATCGCCGCCAAAACAGGCAAAAAAGGTGTCGGGTAATCCGGCCTGTTTGCCAGTACCCCTATGGGGACGAAAGTCTCGATCAAGGGAGGTGTGCGATGCGATGGTTAACGATTGGGATTCTTTCTCTGGCGGCATTCTTCGCCACCGCCGCCCGCGGCGACATCTACCAGTGGGAATACATCGACCCGCTGCACCCCGAGCTGGGCCGGCAGCAATCCAGCACGCTCGCGCCGACGGGGCGGGACATGGACGGCGTTCCAGGGGCAAATCTAAGCAACCTCGACCTGACGATGGCGTGGCTACACTGAAATGGATTTGCAGGACACAAATTTCTGCATGATACGGACCCATCACTGGCGCTGACACTGACCGGCGCTAATCTTGTCGGCAGCGTCCTTTTCTCGGAATGCAGGGATCCACGGCCGATCTAACCGACGTCGACTTCCACGATGCGGAGATTCGCGGGGCTAACTTCAAGTCGCACGACCGATTCGGGCTTTACACGTCGCGCAGCTCTACTCGACCGCCAGCTATCAGGCGGGCGATCTTACTGGCATCGAGCTTCGCGTACAACGACTTGAGCGGTTGGGACTTCGCCGGACAAAACCTCACCGACGCTATTTTTGGGTTTCCACGCTGACCAACGCCGACTTCACCAACGCAACGATTCGTGAAGCTAACTTCCGTAGACGTCACCGGCTTAACAGCTGCGCAGGTCTATTCGACTGCCAGCTATCAGGCGGGCGACCTCAGCGGAGTTGTATCTTGGGAAGCGTACGACCTGAAAGGCTGGAGCTTTGCCGGGCAAAACCTAACGGATGCTACATTCTACAACGCATCACTGGTCAACACAGATTTCACAAATGCCCAGGTTTGTGAGGTTTCCTTCGGCTCGACTACGGATTCCGGATTCACCGCTGAACAGCTCTATTCCACCGCAAGCTATCGGAACGGGGAACTGAACGGTATACGCCTAAACGACAACGACTTGACGGGCTGGAACCTTAAGGGGCAGAACCTGCAAGAAGCCAAATTCTGGCGTTCCACGATGACAGATGCTGACTTGAGCGGCGCCAACCTGTCCGACGCAGAATTCTCTAGCGTGACACTGACGAACGCCAATCTGGCCGGTGCAAACCTCAGCAGTGCGGGCTTCTGGGACGCAACGCTAATCAACGCTAACCTGCAGGATGCGGATCTCCGGAATTCTATTCTCGTGCGTGCTATACTGACAAACGCGGAAGTCCGTGGGGCCAACTTTGGGGGAGCCTACTCGTTCACGACTGACCAGCTCTATTCCACCTCCAGCTACCAATCCGGAGACCTTGCCGGAATCGGTCTTGGAGAGCAGGACCTAACAAACGCAGACTTTGCCGGGCAGAACCTCACCGGGGCTAGTTTTCAGTATGCCACGCTGACCGGCGCCGACTTCACCGGCGCGGAGATACGCGAGGCGTCCTTTTTCCTTGCAACGGGCTTCACAGCCGCGCAGCTCTACTCGACGGCCAGCTATCAGGAATGGCGATCTTACTGGCATCGATCTTTGGTACAACGATCTGACCGGCTGGAACTTCGCCGGACAGAACCTCTCCGGCGCATCGTTTTACAGTGCTACGCTAACCGGAGCTGACCTAACTGCGCCGCGGAGATCCGCGGGGCCACTTTTTCCTACACCACGGACTCTGGTTTCACCGCCGCGCAGCTCTACTCCACTGCCAGCTACCAGTCAGGCGACCTTTCGGGCATTGGCCTTGAGGGCAACGACCTGACCAGTTGGAACTTTGCTGGCACAAACTTGACTGATGCTAGCCTGTCCGGGGCTATCTTGGCGAACGCCATTATGGGAGGTGCCGATCTTACGAACGCGTGGGTCACTCGCGCTAACTTCAGAGGAACCACTGCATTCCGGTTTCACGGCAGCGCAATTCTACTCGACTTCCAACTATCAGGCTGGCCACCTCGGCAGCATAGATCTTTCAGACAATGATTTGTCGGGATGGATTTTCACAGGACAGAATCTCAGGAACGCAGCCTTTAAGAATGCCAAGCTTACTAGTGCCGACCTTTCCAGCGCAGATTTGCGAAGCGCTGCATTGACCAATGCGGACCTTTCAGGCGCCACTGTTCACGGCGCAGACCTCAACTCAGTTATCGGTCTGACGGCTGCCCAATTCTATTCGACCGCTACCTACCAGGGGGGCGATCTCAGCGGAATGGATCTTGGGGCCAACAACCTCACGGGTTGGAACTTCGCCGGGACACGCCTCACTACCGCTTCCTTTTCGGCGCAACACTCACAAACTCCGATTTCACCAACGCAGACCTCACCAACACCAACTTCGACGACACTTTGTTGACAGGAGCTCGCCTCACCGGCGTGAATGCCTCCGAGGCGTCGTTCTCTAACGCCGAATTAACAAGCGTGGACTTCACCAACGCAACCATTCAGCAGGCGAAATTCGACGGGGCCAGTGGCTTCACCGCCGCGCAGCTCTATTCCACTGCCAGCTACCAGGCGAGCAACCTTTCGGGCGTTCGCCTCAGTGGTAACGACCTGACTGGTTGGGACTTCGCCGGCCAGAACCTCACCGACGCTAGTTTTGCGAGTGCCACGCTGATCGGCGCCGATCTAAGCGCTGCCAACCTCAGCGGCGCAGTTCTGAGAGGCACTACAATGACGAACGCCGACCTGAGCGCTGCCAACCTCAGCGGCGCTGTTTTTTGGTTTGCTACGCTGACCCGCGCCGACTTCACCGGCGCGGAGATTCGCGGGGCCAGTTTTTCCTCCACCACGGATTCCGGCTTTACTGCCGCGCAGCTTACTCCACCGCCAGCTACCAGGCGGGCGACCCTCGGACCTATTGGCCTCTCTGACAACGATCTAACTGGCTGGGACTTCACCGGCCAGAACCTCACCGGGGCCGGATTCAAAGACTCTATACTGACCGGCGCCGACTTCACCGGCGCGGAAGATTCGCGCGGCGATTTTTTACTCCAGCACAGGCTTTACTGCCGCGCAGCTCTATTCCACCGCTAGCTACCAGGCGGGCGACCTGACGCGAGTGTACTTCGGCTATAACGACTTAACTGGCTGGAGCTTTGCCGGGCAGAACCTCACCGGCGCTAATTTCAGTATGCCACGCTGACCGGCGCCGACTTCACCGGCGCGGAGATACGCGAGGCGAACTTTTGGCTTGCAAAGGGCTTCACAGCCGCGCAGCTCTACTCCACCGCCAGCTATCAGGCGGCCGAGCTCTCTGGCACAACGTCTCTACCGTATGGATCTCTCCGGCTGGAACTTCGTCGGCCAGAACCTCACCGACGCATCGTTTCAGAATGCCACGCTGACCGGCGCCGACTTCACCGACGCGGAGATTCGCGGGGCGAGTTTCTATTCCACGACGGACACCGGCTTCACTGCCGAGCAGCTCTATTCCACCGCTAGCTACCAGGCGGGCGACCTGACGCGAGTGTACTTCGGCAATAACGACTTAACTGGCTGGAGCTTTGCCGGGCAGAACCTCACCGGGGCCGGATTCGAGATACTCTACACTGACCGGCGCCGACTTCACCGGCGCAGCGAGATTCGCGGGGCCGGCTTCTACTCCACCACCGATTCCGGCTTCACGGCAGCGCAGCTCTACTCGACGGCCAGCCACCAGGCTGGCAATCTCTCGGGCATTGTCCTCGATAGTAACGACCTGACCGGGTGGGACTTCGCGGGGCAGAACCTCGCCGACGCTCAGTTTTCAGTATACCACGCTGACCGGCGCCGATCTGAGAGGTGCCAACCTCACCAACGCAGACTTCCAGTATGCCGACCTGACCGGTGCCGACCTGAGCGGTTCGGACTGGCCGCGGCTGGCTGGCCGACTTTACGTCCCCCACCGCCACCGAAACGCAATTTCATACACTTCAACGGTTACATCGAGGGGCTCCATATACCACTGCCGAAGTGATGCGGTTTTGGGATTCGACCTACTTCATCTCGAGTATACCTAGACACACCAATCGGTGACATCCCAATCCTCGTCGAAGACTTCATGTCGATCGACCCAGCCGGCACGCTACGGGTCGTATTCGAGGACGACCAGTGGGGCTCGATGATCACCTTCGAGCCGGGCATCCCCGTCGCGCTCGACGGCACGCTGGAACTGCTGTTCGACGACGACGCCAACCCGGCGAGCCTCGTCGGCACGACGTACCAGCTGTTCGACTGGACCGGCGTCGAGCCCGAGGGGCAGTTCGAGTACATCCTGACGCAGAACGGCTTGCTCTGGAACACGGGCCGCCTCTACACCACCGGCGAAGTGACGCTCATCGGTGCGGTGCCGAACCGGCGACCGTGGTGCTGCTGGCACTGGTTTGAGTCCCGTGCTACTGCGACGAACCGCAACCGGCAGGGGGCGAGATTCACGTTCGACGGCTTTTGAGTAGGACCTGCCAAGTTGCCGGCGGTGTGCACAACCTCTGTCAGTTGGCCAGCACCGGACTGAGCGAGGTCTGGTGCACCGCTGCGGCTTTCGGAAGTTCCGTACCTGACAGCGGTTGTGACAACCTCGCTCATTTGAGCGGCAAGCTCCGGCGCGTCGGTCTTGGCCACCTCTGCGTCGTAGAAGAATCTCGTCCAGCGGTCGGTTGATGCATGCACCGCGTCTTCGAGTTGTCTCGGCTGGGCAAAAATGCTCAGTCCCGCTGTCGTATCGGTCAACCGATTCCGAAACCAGCGCCAATTGCTGTCCCACCGAAAATCGTCACATTAGCGACTGCCAGCATCAGCATCGATGGTGACTGGCCCGCTGCGTTATTGACAGGGGCAGTCACTGCGGTAGGATGCTTGCAGGGCCTTCAAATTCATCAGAGGTTGATGCCATGTTTCGCCCAGTACTCGTCGTGGCGTTACTGACCGGAATGGCGTGTGCCGAAGTTCCGCCTCAACGTGGAGCGGCAAATGCGCGGGTAATACCACTTAATGAGATTTGGGCGTACAAGATGCCCGGAACGAGGAATGTCCGAGAACTGGAGCGCCGCTTGCCGACCGTGTCAGTTCGCGAGAGTTCTTGGAACAGTCGCAAAGCATCAAGTTTCAACGGCTCTTGATGAAGCGGTTGGAGAAAGATGAAGTTGCTCCACGGGCGTTCTTTGTGAGAGGCACGAAGCTGCAAGCATTGCAAAACGCTGTTTCCGAATTTGAAGCCCGCACGAACCCGCAATATAAAGTACCCGCCAAGATAACGGTTCCTGCGAATGTCGAGCTATCTCTTGTCTTCTTCTCCTACGCCTGTGGGCGATACGTTCATCTAGATCGGGTAGTGAGAAACGAAAACCGCTTCTTAATCGACTACCGTTACGTGGGACATATCTCGACCGATACAACCAGCCACTTTGCCATTATACCGGTCGGAAGGTTGGAACCTGGTCCGGGCAAAGTGCTGGTCGAGAGGTTACCTCCCGTTCACCAGGACGGCGAACGTATCACTGTTTTGAATGACGGCCATAAAAGAGTATGCCAGTCGTTCAACTTCGAGGTACAGGACGATGAGGTTCCGAACACGGCTGTTTCTGTTTCTGCTTCTCCCACTCTCAACTAACGCATTTGCTAGCGAACTGTCCAATGGTGCCGGAGGTATTAATTCCTTGGGAACCGGACTGGATGGGTCGAACGTCCTCATCGGCCAATACGAAGAGATGCGATCCGGGAAAGTCGACTACGACAATGACCCGGTGACCTCACCAAACACCGATCCGTTTAACGTCCGCTTCGGCAACAGTGCGGGAATTGATCTAGCAAACTCCGGGAACGCTGGTGAACACGCTACAATTGTTGCCCAAGTAATGGTCGGCAAAGATGAGCCTGACGAAGGATTTGTTGGTGTAGCTCCTAACGCCCGATTGCATTCGCTAGCGACTCTACGAACTAATCTGCAAGACAATGCAATCGCGTTGGACGCTCTTGCCGATCTAAACCTACCGAAGTCGGCAACGGAAAACGGGACGATCGTCGCCATCAATCTCAGTTTCGACTTCGAGTTGACGCCGTTCGTTGAGGAACCGAACGGCAATTCATTTTTTACGCAGTTCGTCGACTGGTCAGCCACATTTCACGATGTTTTGTACGTCGCGGCGTGGGGAAACAGCGATCGCTTCAATGCCGGTACTCCCAGCGACAACTTCAACGGCATTACCGTCGCCTCGTCGATGTCGTCTATGGGGATCACCTACGATAAATTCGACGGTTCTAACAAGGACGTGAATAACACAACGGATGCGACGGGCGATCGCGTCAGCATCGACGTTCTCGCTCCCGGCAGCTTCGTTGAAGTCCTCGGATTGGACAATATGCCAGAATTGGCTGATGGAACGAGTGTAGCGGCACCCCATGTTACAGGAACCGTCGCCTTGCTTCATCAGCACGCCGACACGCAAATTGCCGCGTCAAACCCACGGTTCCACCCCGGTCGCTCTCGTCGGCATGAACTAATGAAGGCAGTTATCTTGAATTCAGCCGACAAACTCGATGGCGTCCATGGATCTGAGCGGACGATCGAGGATCTAGACTCGGTAGATTGGGATTGGACACAGTCACCGGCGTTCAGCAATCCAGATATCGCACTTGACCGTGAAGTGGGTGCGGGACACCTCAATGCAGGACGGGCGTTAGAGCAGCTTAAACCGGGCGAGCATGGGCCAGGGATGGTACCTTTGATTGGATGGGATATAGGTGAGTCTGGAGGGCAAGGCGATATGTTTGAGTATGTATTCGATGAGCCACTTACGGGTGGCGAATACATTGCAATCACATTGACATGGGACCGAGAAAACGAAAAAACGACGAGCGGCGGCTACAAGTCTGGCGATACGTTTATTAATCAACCGCTAGAAGACACGCTGAGCGACCTCAACATCTATCTCATGGAGGTAAACGAGACGGACCTATCACAAGCAGTTGCAAGATCAACAACAACAGAGGATAATGTAGAGCACATCTTCTCGAACAATATCGTCTCTGGTGAGTACAAGATAGTTGTTGAGCATAAGTCCAGTTTTACAGGACTAGATCAGCAACAGGATTTTGCGTTGGCATGGTGGTTTGGCGACTTGCCCGAACCATTGGCAGGGGATTATGACAGCGACGGTGATGTGGACGCAGACGATTACGGTGAATGGAAAATGGATTTCGGTACGTCGGTGGCGGCGGGAAGCGGGGCGGATGGCAATGGCGACGGCACAGTCAACCTCGCGGACTACACAGTCTGGCGGGATAACCTTGGTGCCACGACAGCAGCAACATTCGAACAAACTGCCACTCCAGAACCATCGGCAGTGATTCTTTGTTGCATCGCCGCGTTAGTGATATGTGGATGTAAGCGGCAAAGAGCGGCAGCCTAGTTCTCGCGTTTTAGAATCCGTGCTTCAGAACTGGGATGCCACGATGCACCTTCTTTCAGTCAGGAACTTATTTCGGTGGCAGGGCCTGATGTGATTTTGCCCGTTTGGTACAGCGCAGCGGCTGGACCGACACCAGTGAGTCGCGTCCGATGCCAACTTACAGAGGTGTCCGTCTCGATGACACACCTCGTGCAGGTTCGCGGACTTCTTGGCAGCGTCGGTGTGCACATCCTCGTTCAGTTTGAGGTCCACCTTCGAGCTGGCGGGTGGACCACCTTCGCGGAGTTGCGCTCCTCCGAACTTGCTGAGGTCGTGTCTGGGATTTGAAACCTCAGTGCGCCAGCGGCATCCCAAAGTCAACGCGGATGATGCACCCGCCGCGGCTTGGAGCGGGGACGAAATAGCTGCGATGCGAAGCCCACTGCACGGTAGCGGAGCCCCGTTTGCCACCTCTGGGGGGGGCGGTGTAGGAACCGCCACCCAGGTTGCACGCGTAGGAAAATGCCTCCCGCAACAGTCCACTCGAATTGCGTGAAGACGCCATAGAACGAACATTAGCCGCTGTTTCGAAGCTCCTTGCGGGTTGGCAAGACCGATTCGGGATTGGGGGGGTGGTAGTAACTCGACTCGAGTGAAAGGGTCGGGAAATATCAAAATCGTGGCCGACATCGCGCCAATCTTGTCTCATTTCGAGCATGGATACCTTCTCGCAGAGACCAGCACGCTCTGAATAAGTGACCATTCCTAGACTGTCAGCGTTCTAGGTGCTGAAGAAGTTTCGGATATTGGTCCAACTTGAGAGGAAACCCCGGTGGTAAATCAACTACACTGACTTACGGTGACGCTCGCTTGGAGGCAACAAACTTCTCATCCTCGACTGCGAAAGTGACTCCCATGACGCATATAGTGCAGAGATCGTCAACTCATCACTGTTTCCTCTTGTGCGTTCTCGTTTCCTCGACGATCTCTTCAGAGACCGTGCTGGCGCAGGTCATCGACTGGAACAACTCGTCCGGAGGAGCGTATGGGACAGCCAGCAATTGGAATCCGGTCAACGTGCCCAATACGGCCGCCGAGACGGCGCAATTTGATTTGGCCAACACTTTCCGAGTCACGTTTAACTCGGCCAGCTCAACGACGATCGACGATCTTGTTGACAAGCGATGGCGTCGTGACGTTCAGCAACAACGGAGCGAGCGACGCGACACTCATCATTTCGGACGACGCACTAATCGAAAGCGATCTGATGCTAGCGCAGTTCTTAACCACAGGCGACGTGAACCTCAACATTGCCGACCTACTTCTTGTCGGCGGCGGTAGCACATTCTCGGTTTCCCAAGGCGCTGCGGTGACAGCCAACATGCTCGACCTGGGAATTACAGGTAGCGGAAATGGCACAATACTTGTCGACGGTGTTGGCTCATCGCTCGCAGTGGCCGGAACGAACCGCATAGGCGGATTCGGCAAAACTGGCACGTTAACATTTCAGAACGGTTCGGTGGGCAATAGTCTTAGCGGTTTGACGCAGCTCATTGGCGGATCTAGCGCTACGAACAGCACGGGCCGTTTGAGTGTACTCTCCGGGGCATCGCTGCAGACGGCCAGCATCAATGTGGGCTTGTCGAATTCGGCGAGTGCTGTTCAAGAAGGCACGCTCACAGTCTCACGGCACCGGTTCTCACCTGACGATGACTGGCGCCTCGACGCTCAACATCGGGGATGAAACCAATCCCAACGTCACAGCCGATGTGATTGTTTCTAGCGGCGGCCAATTCGACACCGGCACGGGCGCAATCACGATTCAAAACTCCGGCGATCTTCGCGTCTCCGGTGGCACGTTCAACGCCAACGGACTGATTACGATGGGCAGTGGCACCAGACTCTCACTCTTTTCTGACGGCTCGATCAACGCCAATGCTGGGCTGGACAACTCGGCCGGCGGCACACTGGAACTCTTTAACGGCACGCTCACAGTGACCGGCGGTGCTTTCGCCCCCAATGCTGGCGGGCCCACGGACGACTATGCTATCGACGGGCTGACCCCAGCCGATATGCCTCATCTCGTGATTGGTGCCGGAGCAACGGCGAACATTGGCAACGACCTCTACGTCGGTGACGTTAAGCAAGGCGAGCTATCTATCACCGGCGGTGGGACGGCAGTCAGCCAGACTAGCTATATCGCCAAAGGGAGTGGGTCGTCTGGCACGGTGACTGTCTCTGGTGTGGGCTCTAGCTGGACTTCGGATGTAATCTATGTCGGTGACTATGGCGACGGCACGCTAGAAATTCGAGACGGGGGGACGATATTAAATGACAGGACATTTATTGGATTTAGATCCTCTCCCTTGGGCAGTACAGTGATCGTTGACGGCGAAGGCTCCACTTTTACGAATTCTGGTAAACTGGCTGTAAGCTACTCTGGCGACAACACAATGCGTATTCTCAACGGTGGATCGGTCTCTAACACAGCCGGCTCTATCGCTTGGTCAAGCAACTCGACTGGTGTGGTGACGGTCGATGGCACGGATGGATTAGGCAATCCTTCTACCTGGACGAATTCTGAAACTCTCTGGGTCGGCGTCGGAGGCAGTGCCACGCTGAATATCCTCAACGGCGGAGTGGTTTCTAACACATCCGGTACAGTCAGCGGCGTATTTCTGATCGATCAGTCAACTAGTGTCGTGACGGTCGACGGCACGGATGGTTTGGGAAACCCATCCACCTGGACGAATTCTGGTGAACTGAGAGTCGGCTATGGTGAGAGTACACTGATGATTCAAAACGGTGGAGTGGTATCTAGCATTGGTGGCACAGTCGGCTTTAATTCCCCCTCAGTCAGCGTGGTGACGATCGACGGCCCAGGTTCGACCTGGACGAATTCAACTCTTGTTTTAAGTGTCGGCAATCTTGGAAACGGTACGCTGAATATCCTGAACGAAGGTGCGGTCATTAGTGTTGATAGCTTTATTGGCGTCGAGACCGCTTCGACCGGCGCCGTCACTGTCGATGGCACCAACTCGACATGGACGAATTCTGGTGATCTATTTATCGGCGGGGACGACACTTCGGCCGGCGGGACCGGCACACTCAACGCACAAAACAACGGAGTCGTCGAGGTGGGCGGCGCATTGAAGATTTGGCCGGACGGTACCGTGAACCTCGCCGGCGGTACGCTCAACGCCGACGGCGCGGTCACGATGACTAGTGACAGTACACTCAAGCTCATCAGTGGCGGCGCACTCAACGCTCGCGCCGGGCTCGACAACGCGGCCGAAGGCACTCTGGAACTCTTTAACGGCACACTCACCGTAACCGGTGGCGCCTTCGTTCCCAACGCCGGCGGTGCGCCGGACGACTATGACGTGAACGGGCTCACGCCAGCCGACATGCCGCATCTCGTGATTGGCGCCGGCGGGACCGCGAACTTTGACGGCGTCTTACGCACCGGAACTTTCGACCAGGGTGAGTTGACCGTCTCCGGCGGCGGCGTGGTTTCCAGCAGCGGCGGTACGATCGGCAATAATTCGGGCTCGACCGGAACGGTGAACGTCAACGGAGTAAATTCACGGTGGAGGGTTACCGGTAATCTGGCAGTCGGCAACTCAGGCGAAGGATCGTTGAATATACTTGACGGTGGGGACGTTTCCAACGAAGTCGGGTTAGTCGGTGACAATTACTCCGCCAGCGGTACGGTGACAGTCAACAGTGCCACTTGGACCAATACCGACAGTCTGTTTGTCGGCCGACACGGCGACGGCGAGCTGAATGTTCAGAACGGCGGAATGGTTTCCAGCAACGATGGAGCCATCGGCGAATTCCCAGGATTCATTGGCGGCGACTCGAATGGCATAGCAACCATCGATGGCGGCACCTGGACCATTGCTGCTGAGCTACGTGTCGCCTCGGGTGGTGAAGGCACACTGATCGTCAAGGATGGCGGGACGGTTTCCAACTCGCTGAGTTTCATTGCCAAATTCGAGGATTCAATTGGTACGGCAACCATTGGAGGCACAGGCAACCCGTCCACCTGGACGACTTCAGACAGTCTGTACGTTGGCGGATCGACCGACACTGCTGGCGGTACCGGATCGCTCAACGTAGTTAATAACGGACTCGCGCAGGTCGACGCCACATTCAAGATCTGGACCGACGGCGCGGTGAATCTCAGTGGGGGAACGCTCACACTCAACGGGCCGCTCGAAGACGGCGGCGGCACGTTTAATTTCACCAGCGGCGTGATGAACGTCAACGATGCCACACAGGTGCTGATCGCGGGCGGTTCCAATAACACAGTTGGTGGCCTAGTGCTCGGTTCGTCATTCGTTCTTGGTACCGGGCAGACGATTAACTTGGCCGGCAATGCCCGGGTCGATTTGGACGGGGAGCTTACTGTGGGCGGTGGGACGCTGACCGGCCCCTCGCTGTTGGTGCAGCCTGGCGGAGCGGTGGTCAGCACCGCCGGCTCCTCGACGATCACGACTCCCGTAGTGGCTTTGGCGGGTTCCTCCATCAACGTGACCGGCGGTGATCTGACGATCGGCGACGCGACGGCGGTCAATGGTTTTTATGGCAGCGGCAGCATATCGGTGGCCGGTGGCCGCACGCTCACGCTCGAAGACTCCAACGATGCGGTGCTCGACTCCGGCATCCTGGTGGCTCTCGGCGAGGCTGCCAGCCACGCCACCCTCGCCGCCGCCAACGGCCTGACGCTTGACTTCGGCGGCAACATCACCGGCTTTGGAACCGTCAGTACGCCGAATGATCCAACTAAACCGCTGATTAACAACGGTCACATAGCCGGTAACTCGTTGCCTGATGAACCGATAACTCTGACTGGTTACGTAAAGGGCGTGGGCACGCTGGACAACGTGATAATCACAGGAACGGATGCCCCCGGCTTTTCGCCGGCGACCGTCGTGCGTGGCAGCGTGCAATATGCTGGCTTGCTGGAAATTGAAGTCGAAGGCGACGCCGCTGGTGAATTCGACCGCATCGAACACCTTCTCGGCGCCGGAGTGGCGGACCTTGGCGGCACACTTCAGGTTGCCGCCGATCCGAACGTTGATCTGCAAATTGGCGATTCGCTGGTCTTCCTGGTCGCCAATGGAGGTGTCTTTAACTCGTTCGACACCGTGGTGTTGCCTGAACTCGCCGGCGGCCGCGCGCTTCGCCTCGTGTACGGCGAGACAATCGTCGCCCTCGAAGCCTACCTCGCCGGCGACTACAACGACGATGGTGTGGTGGGCTTGGCCGACTACACTGTCTGGCGGGACAATCTTGGCGCTGCCGAGGGGACGCTGTCTAACGACCCCAACAGCGGTCCGATCGGCACTAGTCAATATGCAACCTGGAAGGCAAACTTCGGCGCAACCACAACGCCGTCAGGCTCACTTGCCAGTTCCAACGTGCCCGAACCGAGCACCGGCGTATTGGTTATGCTTTTCGCGCTAGCGATGGCATGTCGTAACCGCATGGCGAGACACTAATGGGGGAGGTATGGTCCACTCAGCCAATTCGCTTCGGTGTGGACACCGCCTTCAGTTGCGCGAAGCTCTAACCAACAGCGGATGGACCAACACCAGCAACTTGCGCCCGGCCAAACTCGCTGAGGTCTTGTCCGATATTTGACACCTCTGCGCGCTAGCGAAATCCCTTCGAGCTGGCGGGTGATGCACCCTCAGCAGCTTAGATTTCGGACGTACGCGCAGAGTTGGGCACGGCGAAGGCTGGAGCCTATTGCTACTGTTCGAACGGTCAACGCCTCCATCACTCATCCTGTCGCAACAAATGGTTGGTTAGTGCCAGCTGGAACTCAGCGGGCCGTTCCAAAAACGGAGAGTGCCCAACATCGTCCATGACAAAACGTTTAACGACTCCACCGCGCTGTTCGTACTGATCCAGCGCATGCGTGACTTGTGTCAACAGTGGTTGGGGCGGGAACTCCTCGTCACCGGGCCAATCGCTTCGCAGCCCGAGTTTGCCTTGCGTGCCCGCATCAGAAGGCGAATTATTGCAGATCACCGCATCGTCGG
Source organism: Lacipirellulaceae bacterium (assembly GCA_963753855.1). Taxonomy (GTDB): domain Bacteria; phylum Planctomycetota; class Planctomycetia; order Pirellulales; family Lacipirellulaceae; genus Aeoliella. The sequence continues at coordinate 69,991 of CAVWDV010000003.1, forward strand.
CGCCGTATACCCACAGTAGATCAGGTTTGACCGCTGCCTCAGCAAACTGAGGCAGCACCCATTGGTTGTAGAGCGGTGACATCGCGTTGATTGGGCCGTGGATACCGGGAGCGAAGCCCGGCCAATGCGGCGATTGCCGACTGTCGCCGGGAAACCGTTCGTCCCCCAGGTGGACTTGCAGCATCGCCGCCACTAGATCATCTTCGCGGGGCGGACGGAACGGAGGTTTCCAGTACAGCCGGTTGATCACTCCACGGGGAGAGAACATCTCGGATGCTTCACCGGGCTCCCCAGCTATCAAGCACTCCACTAACACCTGCAGTGCAAGTCCAGCGCCGGATCCCGTCCCGTCTGCGTGATTCAATTCGCCGCTGGCTCCCCGCGCCGCCAAAACCACAGGGTGGTCCTGGTGCGACAAGCGTTGCGGAGGCTATCCGTTCGCAGTGCCGCGCGATCATACCCCAGGTTACACACCCTCCCAAGCTGTGAGCTACAACATGGAACCGCTGCCAGTCGAACGCATCGGCAAGAGCCACCGCATCATTGACCCAGTCGGCGAAACCGCGCGTGGCGTCGTTGCCCGCCGCAGAATCGGTCAAGCCATATCCGCGCATGTCCGGCGCGTACCGATCGAAACTGCGGCGGCAGCGATAGCATGGTCTCTTCCCAGAAAGTCGAGGTGGCCAGATTGCCATGCAAAAACAGCACGGGGTAACCCTGCACCGGACCACTGCTCAAGATATGCATCCGAAGACGGCTCGTTCGCATGAATGCCGATTCGATGCCGGGTAAATGGCTGTTCGGTGTACTCATCGGTCCTGTTTTGGCAGCGACCTCTTGGCTAGAGCAAGTTTGTCGCATTTGCCGGAAGTGCCTAGCGGCATCTCATCGACAAAAACGAATTTGCTTGGACACTGGAAACGAGCGAGATGCCGTTCGCACCATGCTTGAAGGTCGGCCTCGCCTGCGGTTGCACCTTCATGAAGTTGCAAGAACGCCCAGCCGCATTCGCCCCATTTGGGATCAGGCATGCCCATGACGGCCGCCAAGGCTACTGCCGAGTGTTCCTGGAGGACTCGTTCAACTTGGACAGGATAGACATTCTCACCGCCACTAACGTACATTTCTTTCTTCCGCCCGACGAAATAGTAGTATTCTTCCTCATCCCGCGTCATCAGATCGCCCGTCGCCAGCCAATCTTCGTCGAACGCCTGTGCGGTCGCCTGCGGGTTGTTCCAGTACCCCGCGAACACATTCGGACCTCGGATCTGGAGCTCGCCCACCTCGCCGGGACCAACCACCACACCGTCTTCGCCACACAATCGCACATCGACGAAGAAGTTTGGGAAGCCAATTGAGCCCTGCCTGCGAGTCGCATCGGCGGCGGGCAGTGAGAAACAATTGGGGCCGGCCTCGGTCAGTCCGTAGCCCTGTCGCATGGCCACACCTCTGTCAGCATAAGCCTCGATGAGTGGCAACGGGCAAGACTCCCCTCCGAAGATGGCAAATCGAACCTTTGTCAAATCGGCCTCCGCGAAATTCGTCGCCTCTGCCATCATCCGCAGGGTCGTGGGTACCCCAAACAGAATCGTGATGCCTTCTCGACCAACCAGGCGGTTGCATTGCTCGGCGTCGAAGCGTGGTTGGAGGACCACCCGACCGCCCAACAGCATCAACGGCGTGAACAAGACGTGCCAGCCACCTGTATGGTGCAGTGGCATATTGAGGAAGGAAACGTCAGCATCTGTCAGACTCAGGCCGATGATCGTATTCAGCGCGTTCCAATGGATTTGCCGATACGTGATCATGGCACCTTTCGCGCACCCCGTCGTGCCCGAAGTATAGAGGACCATCGCCACGTCGTCTTCAGCCGCGTCATACGCCTGAAACTTGCCGGACATGGTTTCTTCTTTCGACAACACACTTGCCATACAGGCTGGCGAAGGCTCTTCCCCCGCGGCGTCAATGGCCCACACCTTAAGGCTAGTCCGAATTGGCCGGGCAGCATCAACCACGTCCGCAAATCGCAATTCGAATACTAATACCTTTGGTGTGCAGTCGTCCAAGAGTTCGATTATCTCACTGGCTGGTAAACGGTGGTTTAGCGGCGTTAGTATGGCGCCGATCTTGGCGCAGGCGAAGTACAGGTCCAGGTACTCCATTCGGTTCGTCGAAAGGCACGCCACACGGTCGCCCGGTTCGATGTCAAAATGGTCGAGAAGGTGCAGAGCGACACGAGTTGCTCGTTCATCAAGCTCCGCGTAGCAATATCTTCGGCCCATGCTTTCGTCGAAAACTGCTTCACAGTTAGCAGATAATTGTCGCCGACGACTCAGCCAGTCGTTGATACCCATCATTCCAATCCCAACTAGTGCTTCTATTTAAACCGCTTGTGCTGACCGGAATTGTGCACATGACGGGAAGCATCGCATCAATTGTATTATGACTTTCTAGAGGCCTTACGATAAGCGGGTGTGAAAGTAGCAGCAAATGTAGCAGGCACATCGTCGTGAAGCATCATTGATCGAGTCCCTCCATATCGAAACTGCTTTGGGTGGGCACGTTTCGATAGACAGCTATGGCCCCCACAAATTAGAACTTGACTACTCGACGCAAGGTCAACAGGGAGTGTCGCTACCGCGGTGCGGACTCGTGAAGATTCTGAAGTCAAGTAGATCGAAGGAAGAGTGAGGGGGTACACTCAGCAATCCAAGGCGGTTCATCCGGTCAATGGATGCTGTAGAGCGGCTTGCGTCAGCTTACAGCGGCACAGACTGCCACCTCTTCTCCTGTCGTCGATCAAGCTGGGAGCTACGTTCTTCCTTGGGCGGCAAACATCGCATCGGGTTGCAGAAGCGTGGCGTCCGCAACAATGGTCGCGTAAACTGCCAGTGCCGATGTCGCAATCACCTCCAGGATCTGCTCTTGGGTCAGATCCTGTCGCCGGAGATACCCAAAATCTTCCTCCGTGAGTTCTTCCGGCGCCGCAGCGCATTTGATGGCGAACAGTAGTATCTCGCGGATGGCGTCGGGAAGCTCGCCGCTCAAACCGTTGCGAACCGCCTCGATCATCTCGTCTTCAATGCCGAGCATTCGGCAGCAGGCAGTGTGCGCTTCCGTGCAATACTCACACTCCCGATCAGCGGACACGGCCAGGAAGATTAACTCCTTCGTTTTACGGGGCAACGAGCCCTCGAGCATCAAATGCTCGATCAAGCATGCCGTGCCGGCGGCCAACGCCGGTGAGCCACCCAGTGTGGTGATGAAGGACGGGATTTCCGGGAATCCCATCTTCTCGGCGAATCTGTGGTAGATCTTATGGACCTCGGGAGGGGCCTCTGTAGCGGGAATCTGCGGAAAGCGTGGCATGTCAAAGCTCCTTGGGCAGCGGAGGAGAGACGTCCGAGAGACAAGTGTGTTCGCGAATATTGATTCTAATTGATCGCCTTCCGAAGGTCCAATCCGTGCGGACAAATCTCAGGGCTACTGAAAAATTGAACCTATCGATGTCGGGAAACGTAGGAGGGATGAATGGATTAACGTTTTCGCCCTGCTAATCACGGAGGTTTGTGTTGTGAATGCCACTCACGCGGGGAGTTTGCTGCGATGCTTGCAGCAGGTTCCCGATCCGCGTGGGGCTCATGGACGGCGACACTCATTTTCGGCCATGCTGGCCACCATTGTCTGTGCCGTGTTGTGCGGTGCACGAGGTTACGAAGCGATTGCCCAGTGGATTCATGCTCAGGACAAGAGCATTTGGTATCTGTTGGGCTACTTCAGACGCCCACCAACTGGCGGGGCGTATCGCTACCTGATGTCGAAAGTCGATCCGGAAGCATTGGAAGCAGTTCTGCGTGTTTGGGTTCGGGAGAATACCGATCTGGATGGCGACCAGCTCGATGCACTGGCCATTGATGGCAAGACGCTCTGCAGTACGCTTGCGGAGCATGGACGCAGCATTCAACTGCTGTCGTTGTTCGACAACCACACCGGCTGTGTTCTCAGCCAGATGCAAGTTCCCACCGACACCAACGAAGCCAAGGCAGCGCTTAAGATTCTCAAGTCGTTGGTGCTCGAAGGCCGTGTGGTGACCGGCGATGCGATGTTCGCTCAACCCGAGATTTGCAGGGCCATCGTCGATTCGGGTGGCGACTACTTGCTCGTGGTGAAAGACAATCAGAAAGAACTCAAAGAGGCGATTGAAGGGGACTTCATTCGTCCCCCGCGTTTCCAAGGGAAAGTGGCCCCCCGCTACTCAGCGTGAAGCAGAGCGTTATCAACGCATAGCTCGAACCCATGCTAAGGAGCATGGGCGCGTGGTCACGCGCTGTCTCACGGCCAGCACACGCATCGTCCCTTTTCTCACTCGCTGGCCAGGTCTGGAGCAAGTCGTTCGGCTGGAACGCACTACTCGGCGCGATGGCAAGACGACCACGGAAGTTCAATACGCCATCACCAGCCTTTCGCCGCGATGTGCTGATGCGGCCAAGCTTCTCTCGTTGTGGCGAAACCATTGGGGCATCGAAAACCGAGTCCATTGGGTGCGTGATACGTTGTGGCAGGAAGACCGATGCCGCATCAAGAGCCCACGCGGTGGTCATAATATGGCGGCCATCAGGAATGCCGCGATGAACCTACTCCGTCTCGCCAAAACGCCCAACCTGACCGCTGCTATCAGAGAAAACGCTTACCGAGTCGACCGCCTATTCGCTAGACTGGGCATCATGAATCTTTGAATCGTCCTGGCTAAGTATCACCCTGTTTCGTAAGCCACCCGCCTCATGTCTCAGCAAAACCTCTCTTCTTTCATCTGGGCCGTGGCCGACTTGTTGCGCGGCGATTACAACCAGTCGGAGTATGGGCCGGTGATCTTGCCGATTACTGTTTTGCAGCGGCTCGATTGTGTGCTGGATCCCACCAAGGACGCGCTGCCATTGCCGGTGTACGTGAAATTCACCGCGTTGGCGGGAAGCAAGGACATCAGGAGCACGACTAGCGTCGTGAGTGATCAACCACACATTGATCTCATCGCCGAGTCCCCACCGGTTGGTTTGCATTCGCACCGTTTGCAGATGCCATGCACATATCATAATCGCCCACTGCACGTGAATCCACGCTGGACGGGGAAGATGCCGGTGTGAAACCGGCCGAACATTGCACGGCGCGAATCGGCGCCACTATAGTCGAGATCGCTTGCCAAGTACGTGCTGGAGCTCTTGGTCCAACTCGGCACTAGCTTCATCCGCTGCCAGAGCTTCGTCGAACGCCATCCGCGTAAGTGATGGCAGGTTCGACTCCTCCTCGATCGGTTCCTCTTCCGGCCGGAGTAGCAGATCGTTCGTGGCCTGTATCGGCAGTGCCTCTCGCAGAGCGGGCGCGGTTCGCCACCGCGTCCATGCCTGCGAGCCGCCGGCTAGACGTGCAAAGCCTGCATCCAGCGTTGCGTGGGCGCTAGTTCGCACCGCCACTCGATCACCATTGGCAGACCCTTGCACCGGCTGTACTTCCGCAGCTTGCAAGGACTGCGAGGCCGCGAGCGTGTCTGGCGCCGTATTCCCGAAGTTTTCCTTCCACACGGTGTAGTCTGCGTCGTCGATTACTCCACTGCCGTCCCCATCGGCACCCTCGTGGGGTAAAACGGTACTGTTTCGCGCGTCACGCCATATGGTGTAGTCGGCAATATTGACGCGGTCGTCGCGGTTGTAGTCTCCTGTCAAAGGCTCTTCGACATTCTGTACTGTTGCCAGGATCGTCTGCGTCGTCGTACCATCCTGGCCATCGTTCGCCTCAACGGTCACCTCGTAGACATTGTCTTCATTCGCATCCGTGGGCGACTCAAAATCGGGAGCTTCACTGAACGTCAGCACGCCGCCGCTCGTGATCGAGAAGCGGCTTTCGTCGGCACCTCCCACGATCGAGAAAGTCACGGCCTGCGACGGCAGGTCGGCGTCGGTAGCGGTGACGGTCAGCACCTCGGTCGTATTTTCATCCACATCGACTGAGGTAGGAGACGTAAAGACCGGGTCGTTGTCGTTGACTGGGGTGACGGTGACCAGGATCGCCTGGAAGCTGGGCGTGAAACCATCGGTAGCCTGCACAATGACGACGTAAATGCCATCGCCATTGCCATCGGTCGGCGCCTCGAAGTCGAGGCCCGCTACTAGTGTCAATTCGCCATCGCTCGTGATGTCGAATTTGCTCTGGTCCGCCCCACCGACGATGGAGAAGGTCAAATCCTGTTCGGGGAGGTCGGCGTCTGTGGCCGTGACCGTCAGCACCGCCGTTTCATTTTCCGCAACATCCACGGTATCCGGCGAAGTAAAAACGGGAATATTGTCATTGAGGGAGGTGACCGTGACGCTGATCATCTGCGTCATCATGCCGCCTGCCCCGTCGTCGGCTTGTACCGTCACCTCATAGACGTTGTCGCCACCCGCATCCACTGGCGTTTCAAAGTCGGGTGGGTCGATGAAGCTCAGCTCGCCTCCGCTGGTGATCGAGAACTTGTCGCTATCGGCGCCGCCGACGATGGAAAACTCGATCGACTGTTCAGGCAGGTCGTCGTCGGTGGCTGTGACCAGCAGCACGTCCGTGCTATTCTCCGGCACATCGACCGCCCCCAGCGATGTAAACATCGGCAGGTTGTCGTTGACCGGAGTTACGGTAACGTTGATCGTCTGTGTGCTCGTCCCACCATCTCCATCGCTAGCTTCGATGGTGACCTCGTACACATTTTCTGCATTCGAGTCGCTCGGAGCCTCAACATCGGGGGTTGACTGGAACGACAACTCGCCCCCCTCGGTAATTGCGAAACGCGTTTCGTCCGCTCCTCCAACAATCGAGAACGTCACGGTTTGCGGCGGGAGGTCCGCGTCGGTAGCCGTTACCGTGAGTACGCTTGTGGTGTTCTCTGGAACTTCGACTTCGTCGGTGGAGGTGAAAACCGGGTTGGTGTTCACTTTGTTCAAGAACAGAATGCGAACAGCGCCGCGATCCGTACCGCCGACATCGGCTTGCTCGGAGCCGACGGCAAGATCGATCACCCCGTCGCCGTCGAGGTCGCCAAGCGACGTAACCGCGCTTCCGAAGGCTTCTTCGTCGACGAGCGTTGGCCCGCCCGATACGCCACTGGCAATCTTCCCGATGCTTTTCACCGTGCCGTCGGCGTTGAGATACAGTAAGTGCACAGCGCCGCGGTTGGTCCCCGCCGTGTCATCGTAAGCAGCTCCTACAGTTAAATCCTGTACCCCATCGCCGTCGATGTCACCGACCGCTTCCACGGAGAAACCGAAGTTATCGCCATCGGCGAGTGCCGGTCCGCCGCCAATGCTGCTAGCGATTATCTGATGGCTGTCGACTGTCCCGTCGGGATTCATGAAGAGTAAATAGACGGCTCCCCGCTCCGCACCATTGGTGTCGTCCCCTGCAGCACCGACGGCCAGATCGGTGACGCCGTCGCCATTGAGATCGCTAAGTGCAGTGAGCGAACGACCGAACAGGTCGTCGTTCGCGAGGACAGGACCACCCCCAACTCCGCTCGCAATCTTCTGACTACTCTTCACCGTTCCGTCCGGGTTCAGCAGCATGACATGCACCGCGCCACGGCTCGCACCGCCGGTGCTGTCGGTGAGCGAACCAACGGCCATGTCAGCGACACCGTCGCCGTCGAAATCGCCGAGCGGGGTCGCACCCCAGCCGAAGCGATCGTTGTTCGCCAAGACCGGCCCGCCGTTCAGGCCGCTGGCGATCTTGGTGCTACTCTTAACGGTGCCGTCCGCGTTCATGTTTAGCACGTACACTGCGCCACGGTTTGCGCCGCCAGTCCCGTCGCCATTCGCGCCGACTGCCAAGTCTGTGACCCCGTCGCCATCGAGGTCCCCCAGGGCCGCAATGGAGCGCCCCGAAATCGTTGTTCGCAGCAAGCGACGGGCCACCCGAGGTGTTGTGGGCGATCTTGGTTCGGTCCTTGACCGTGCCGTCGGTATTCATGAACAAAATGTGCACGGCACCACTTCGATTGCCGCCTGTCGCATCACCAATGGCGCCTACGGCCAGATCGGCAACGCCGTCACCATCGAGATCACCGATGGCTTCTGCCGAACTTCCCAGGTAGCTGCTGTCGGACAGAGCAGGCCCGTTGTTGAGATTGTTTCCAATCAACACGGTCTCGGTTGAATCAGCCGTACCGTCGCTCGGGCGGACGATAGCCACTTGGTAGTCCTCGATTTCGCCATCATCGGCATACCCGGTGGAATTTGCAGCCGACCCATCGGTGCTGAGGCGGAACCGAGCGTATGTTGCGCCGGTGACGCCAAAGGGGATTGCGGGGAAGGTCAAGGTCGCAATCTCGTCAGATACGCCGGTTGGAACGGCGACGCTCGCCCGCTCCGAAAAACTGTCAAATACCCCGTCGGCGTTGTAATCAATCCAGCCGTAGAGAGTTGCCTGCGTGCCGGTGGTATTTGTCACCCAGATGTCTATCTTGGGCTCGGTCCCTTCGGTCATCAACAGGTCAGCCGCAGGATAAACAAGACCGTCTTCATCGTCCGGCAGCGCAGAGTCCACATCGTCGGCACCGGCGACGCCATTCTGCAGTAGTCCGCTGTCGCCATCGACACTGGCGCCGATGTGTAGGCCTGGCACGATCGCGTGACGGGGTCCATCGTCGCCGATCGTTGTTCGGTAATCTCCAATCGAAGAGCCGGCGACGACATCCGGTGCATCGCCGAAGTCCGTGTTCGAGACAACCGTGACGCTGATCACTTGCGTCGTCAGGCCGCCGTTGTTGTCGCTCGCTTCGACGATCACCTCGTAAACATTGTCTTCATCGGCATCCGTGGGATTCTGGAAATCTGGCGCGGAATTGAATGAGAGCTGCCCTTCAGGTGTAATCGTGAATAGGCTCTGGTCCGCACCGCCCACCAGTGAATAGGTGATCGTCTCGAGCGGAAGATCGTCATCCGTGGCGGTCACACTCAGGACGTCTGTCGTGCGCTCTGGCACTTCTACCTGGGAGGGCGACGTGAAGATCGGGTTGTTGTCGTTCTCCGGCGTGACCGTGACTTCGATCATCTGCAGGGTAGTGCCGCCAGCAACGTCGTCGGCCTCAACGGTGACTTCGTAAACATTGTCGCCGTTGGAGTCGGCAGGGGATTCGAAGTCGGGGGGGACTACGAAGAAGAGATTCCCGGCGGGAGTGGCGTCTATTAGCCCCTGATCGTTACCCCCGATGACAGCAAAGGAGACCATCTGCAGTGGCAGATCAGCATCTGTGGCCTCTAGCGTGAGAATGGACGTGGTGTTCTCAGTAACGTTAGCCGTCGCCGAGGACGTGAATACGGGGTCGTTGTCGTTTACGGGAGTGACACTAACGCTTATGGTTTGCGAATCGGTGCCACCCCGGCCGTCGGCGACTTCCACGTCGACCACGTAGACGTTGTCGCCATCGCTATCGGTCGGCGCTTCAAAGTCGGGCGGAGAGAGGAAACTCAGCCCGCCGCCCTCCGTAATTTGAAAGCGACCTTGGTCGACACCGCCGACGATCGTATAGGACAGCGTCTGGGGCGGAAGGTCGGAGTCGACTGCGGTGACGGTGAGGACGGTCGATTGATTTTCCTCAACGTCTACGGCGCTCGACGAAGCGATGATGGGGTCTGTGTTGAATCCGTTCAGGAACAGGATATATGCCGCTCCTCGGTTAGCCTGGCCCGTATCATCGTTGGCGGCGCCCACAATCCAATCGATGACGCCATCGCCATTCAGGTCGCCCACCGGCCCGACCGCGGCGCCGAACTCGTCACCACTGCTGAGCACCGGCCCGCCGCCAAGGCCGCTGGCCAGCTTCTGGCTGGACGCTACTGTCCCATCGGCGTTCATGAAGAGTACGTGTACGGCACCTGTGGACATTCCACCCGTAGTATCAAAGCGTGCCCCTACGGCGAGATCGACGACTCCGTCTCCATTCAGATCGCCGACCGCGGCTGCCGACTCCCCAAACTCAGCGCCACCCGGGAGTCCAGGTCCACCCCCTACGCCACTGGCGATGCGTTCAGACGCATGCACGGTGCCATCGGGATTCAGGGACAGGACATATATGGCCCCCGAGTTGCTGCCGCCGCCGTCGTCGCCCGTGGCTCCGACTACCAGTTCTGGGCGTCCATCGCCGTTCAAATCTCCCAAGCTGGCAACCGATCGCCCGAACATATCGCCATTGGCGAGAACCGGACCACCACCGATTCCACTGGCGATCTTCTGGGTTGCTTTGGCCGTTCCGTCGCTATTCATGTAAACCAGGTGGACGGCGCCACGGTCGGTCCCCCCCGTATCATCGAGGCTCGCCCCAACCGCCAAATCCTGGATGCCATCGCCATCGAGGTCTCCAGCGAACGAGATCGCCGCACCGAAGAAGTCGCCATTTGAAAGCGCCGGCCCGCCACCAACGCCGCTCGCGATGAGTTGATGACTCTTCACGCTGCCGTCTTGATTTAAAAATAAGACGTGCACAGCGCCTCGAGCGGAACCGCCCGAGTCGTCACCGAGCGCTCCGACTGCGATGTCGACCACTCCATCCGCATCGAGGTCTCCCAGGGACGCGATCCCGTAGCCAAAGCGGTCGGCGCCGTTGAGCGACGGACCTCCGTTGGTCTCGTCCGCGATTTTCGTGCTGCTCTTTACCGAACCGTCCGCATTCATGAAGAGCACGTAGACCGCGCCGCTCCCCACGCCCCCAGTGCTGTCTCCCACCGCGCCGACTGCCACGTCGATCACGCCGTCGCCGTCGAGATCGCCAAGGGACTCCACAGCCCGACCAAACAAGTCAACGCCTTGCAGGTCCGGAGCATTGTTCAGGCCGCTGGCGATTTTTTTGGTGGCGGGAGAATCGACCGTTCCATTGCTGAGTGCGGTTATCGTGACCCGATGATCTTCCACCTCACCGTCGGCGGCTGGTCCTGTCGGGTTTGCGGCTGCGGCGTCCGTGCTGAGGCGAAAACGTGCGTAGGTGGGCCCAGCGATTTCACCAGAAACCAGCGGCATCGGCAGGCCGAAAAGCTCGTTACTCACTCCACTGGGCACCGACACACTCCCTCGCTCGGTCGCATTGTCGAACACGCCGTCCCCGTTGTAGTCGATCCAGCCGTAGAGAGTCGCCGTCGAACCAGTCGTATTGGTAACCCAGGTGTTGATTACCGGCTGCGTCCCAATAGCCAGGAGTAAATCGATCGCCGGATTGGCGACTCCGTCCTCGTCGTCTGCTGTACCTGTTACGTTGTCCGCGTCGGCCGCGTCGTTGGCAAGGGTGCCATCATCGCCGTCGATTCGTCCCCCGAGGAATAGTCCTGTCACAATCGTGTGCCGCGGACCGTTGTCGGCAGCGAGCGTTTGATAATTCAGTGGGCCTACGCCAGCTCCCATATCGGGCGCATCTCCAAAGTCCGTGCCCGATACCACGCTGACGCTGATTGATTGCGCGGCAAACCGACCTTCTCCATCACTCGCCGTGACTAACACCTCGTAGATGTTGTCACCGTTTGCATCCGTTGGAGCATCGAAATCGGGGGGCGAAACGAAGGAGAGCTGACCGCCACCGTCGATCGAAAACTTGCTCAGGTCGGCTCCGCCTTCAAGGGCGAAGGTGATCGACTGCGGCGGCAGGTCTGCATCGGTGGCGGTCACGGTCAATATGTTGGTCGTCCCTTCCACGACGTTCGCGACCGACGGCGATGTGAACACAGGGTCGTTGTCGTTGACTGGGGTAACTGTGATGGTAAACGAACTGGAACGAGAAGACCCCTGGTTGTCTCGCACTCGAATCAGCAAGTTGTAGACATTGTTGCCATCGGCATCCCCAGGCACATCAAAATCGGGTGGTGAAACGAATGTGAGCACTCCTTCCGGCGTGACCGTCAGTTTGTTCGCGTCGCTGCCGGAAACAATCTCGATCGTAAGTGATTGCGTTGGCAGATCGTCGTCCGCCGTCGTCAATACGGCAACAAAAGCGTTGTTCTCCGGGATACTGAACGCAGTCGGTGAAGTCCAGTAGGGCACGTTGTCGTTGACCGGGGTCACCGTCACACTGATCGTCTGCGTCGCGGCGCCTCCATCGCCATCATTGGCTTCCACGCTGACGAGGTAGACGTTGTTGCCATTCGAGTCACTAGGCATCTCGAAATCGGGTGCGGTAACGAAGTAGAGTTCGCCACTTGGTGTGATGTCGAACTGGCTCGCGTCGACCCCACCGACAATCGAGAACGTTATGTCTTGCGGTGGCAGGTCGGAGTCAGACGCAGTTACCGTCATTACCGCCGTGGTGTTCTCTGGAACCTGTTGGGACGCCGGGGAAGTGAACACCGGATCGGCGTTTGGACCATCCGAGAACAAGACGTAGACCGCCCCACGGTCGAGCCCACTTGCGTCGTCGTGAAACGCTCCCACGACGAAGTCGAAGAGCCCATCCTGATCGAGGTCACCCAGCGGCGCCACTGCGGAACCGAATTTGTCGCCATCCGCTAGCGTCGGGCCTCCGTTCGTGCCGCTGGCGACCTTGAAACTCGACTGGACCGTACCGTCGGTATTCAGCATGAGGGCGTAAACCGCGCCCCGATCTGCGCCAGCGGTATCGTCTTCGCGAGCGCCCACTAGCAGGTCGCGTACACCATCCCCATCAAGGTCTCCAGCATCCGCAAGCGAACTACCGAAAAGGTCGTTGTTTGCCAAACTCGGACCTCCGCCAAAACCACTTGCGAGTTTCTGTGTGCTCAGCACAGTGCCGTCGGTGTTCATCAACAGGACGTGCACGGCCCCGCGGTCGGTCCCACCGGTATCGTCGTAGACCGCTCCGACCGCAAGGTCGGTGACACCATCACCATCGAGGTCACCAATCGCCGTGACCGCTGCGCCGAAATTATCTCCGTTGTTGAGCGACGGACCTCCGCTGAAGTTGTGCGCGATCTTTTGGCGATTCTTGACGGTGCCCGTGGCATTGAGGAAGAGCACGTGCACCGCTCCGCGGTCGGTGCCGCCGGTACTGTCTTGCTGGGCGCCGACGACCAGGTCGGTTACCCCATCGCCATCCAGGTCGCCAATGGACGCAACCGACGAACCGAAAAGGTCGGAATCGACGAGCGACGGACCTCCGGCAAAATTGTGGGCGATTTTTTGCAAGTTCTTGACGGTGCCGTCGGAGTTCATGAACAGGATATGTACGGCCCCCCGATCGGTCCCTCCGCTGTCGTCCCGACCGGCGCCGACAGCCAGATCGGGAACCCCGTCGCCATCCAAGTCACCCAAGGACGTTACCGAAGTGCCAAACGCATCGCCATTAGCGAGCGTCGGGCCACCCCCGGTGTTGTGGGCGATCTTAGTCTGTCCCTTTAAGGTGCCATCCGCGTGTAGGAAGATCACCTGGAGCGCACCTCGATCAGCTCCGCCGGTATCGTCTCCAGGTATACCGACCGCCAAGTCGGTTACGCCATCACCATCGAGGTCTCCGATTGCGGAGGTCGACGCACCGAAGTTGTCGGAATCGGACAGCGTAACGCCGCTGCCGCTGGCAAACTTAACCGTCTTTGCCTCGTTAACTTCACTGGCCCCGGCGGACGTTATGGTAACTCGGTAGTCTTCTACTTCTCCATCTGTCGCAGCCCCCACAGGATTTGCCGCGCTCACGTCGGTACTCAAACGAAACCGAGCGTAGGTCACGCCTTCGGCGCCTACCGGAACGGATGGCAACGTCAGTGTCACGATCTCGGAATTGGTGCCATCAGGCACCTGAACAGATGTTCGCTCCGTAGCGTTGTCGAAAACGCCGTCCCCATTGAAGTCGATCCAACCATACAAACTGGCCGATGCACCGACGGTGTTGGTGACCCACACGTTGACAGTAGGCTGGGTGCCGACCGTCAACTCCAAGTCGGCAGCAGGATTGACGAGACCATCTTCGTCGTCGGGTAGCGCAGCATCGACATCATCTGCATTCGCCGCTTCGTTTTGCAGCGTGCCACTGTCGCCATCTACATTGGCTCCCAGTCGCAGGCCAACGACAATTGTATGCTGCGGGCCATTGTCTGTTACCGTTGTTGCATAGTCGTTAGGGCCGGTCCCAATGCCGACGTCCGGCGCGTCTCCGAAATCGACTGCTAGCAATCGGCGGTCTTCAAGAACCTCGAAGTTTGCACCGCGCTTCACCTGTTGTAGACGCGATCGTTGCCGCGTCTTCTTGCTTGGCTGAACACCATAGAGAGCTCTAAGTCCACTTAGCCAGTTGCTTCGCTTCATGGTGACCGCCTTGTAAGCAATGTCAGAAAAGAAGAAGCGGTAGAGCATACTCGCTACACTGTGCAAATGTCAATCAACGGCGGCGGCGAGAACCATGCTGGGCCGGCAACGCGGATTGTATCTACTTCGATATGACCACGATAACGTTCAGTTCTCTGAACAAATTTACCGCCGATGTGTACCCTGGTTTGCCATCGTGCCAATTCGCAAATCCCCACCCTTGCTGGTTCCGCAAACGGATTCCTAAATGTTAAGATGAGGCAGCCTTCATAGGTCCCCCCTCTCGCCACCAATTCCAACTCCGTGAGTCCCCCAATGTCCGAACGCGAAAACGTCAACCAACTGATCAGCACACTCCAACAGGAGCGGGACGAGTTGGGCGTCAAGCTCCATCTTGCCGGCAAAGAGGCGAAGCAGGAGTACGACCGACTTGCAGAACGCATCGGCGAGTTGCTGCAGCAGTACGAACCGGCCCGCCACGCAGTCGAGGAGACGGCGGAGAACGTCTTTGCCGCATTGCGCCTCGCTGCCGAGGAAATGAAAGCTGGCTTCGACCGCGTGCGAAAATCGATCGAGTCGGACGAATGATTGCGGCCTAGGCGTCGTTGCTCGCTCGGGTCGCCGCCGGGACCCTCCCCATAGGCAATATCCAGACGCAACCTTCTTTGCGCAACTCGAACTTCATCGGTCGAGTTCCTGAGGGATAGCAAGTCGATATGACCGACGGCGATCTGCTCTCCTACGCCCGCACCGTGAGTGAGAAGACGCTCGAATCGGAAGTTCTCCAGCAGCAAGCAGCCAACAACACCGAGGAACAGTTTGCCAACTCCCCCGATTTGACCAGCGCGATCCTCACCGCCATCATGGACAGCATGGACGCCCAAGCCGAAATCAGCACCCGCGCGCTGAACTCCGAACAAATCCGCGAAGGCTTGAAGCGTATCCTGCTGACGCAGTTGGGCTTGTACGAGGGGCTGAAAGCAAGGGCCCGGGGTGAGCAATGAGCAACGTCTACCGGCGTTGCATGTGACACGGACACCTAGACACAAATGAACACCTACGAGTTGTGCTGCTGCGACTTCGCACACGGAAACAATAACTCATGGAACCAATCGCGCCCCTAGGGGTTCGGGTAAAAGACCTTTGGCAAGACTGCCCCGCCGGCTCTCCGATGCGTTACTATTGAGTACTAGCATTCACCGACCAATCACCAGCACCGCGATACCCAAGTGAGTTTATAGGTCCAACCATGCGTTTCTCGTGTGCATTCGATTACCACCCTGCACCCAATGATGACGACCAGTACATCAATCCGGTCACCGTCGAAGTCTTAGGCTGGGGTACCGACGGATCCGAGCACTTGATTGCCAAGCTGGCCATCGACCACTTGGATCTTACCCGGGCCGCTACGGCGGGCGTCAGCGTTTACAACATTTGCGACGCCGATTCCAGCGGGTGGGAAGCGGTCTATTCGATTCTTCTCCAACCGGGCCAATATTTTGACGAGCTGAAATCCGAACTCAACTTCGACGAGCCCATCTTCGATATCCTGTTCTTGTATTGTTCCATCTTCCACCCCTCGATGGACCGCTGGCGCATGTTCATTATCGACCATGCCGCCCGCCTGCTTGGTGAGAGTTCGGCCATGGTGATGTGGGAGAACACGACCGAGATCCCGCCATCGGACCTGGCACGATTAGGATTCCGTCGAATCGCCGGCACCGGACTATTGTTTCGGCCCAACATGCTGGTCGATGATTATTCCCAGTCGTCTCTCGAACAAGACACTCAGGAGGCCATGTACTTCGAGGTGGATCGTGAGATCGGGGACGAAGTCGAGGCGGAATGGAATCGGCGGATGAAACCTAGGGTAGGGTGAACCACCCCCAGTCAGTCCCACACAACGCCCCTCCCTGCTCACTTAGGTGCCATCCAGGCCCACGCCCCTGCAGCGTGCCCGGTTCTCACTCTACCGCTGCACAAGCTTTCTAGAGCATAGGTTCCGCTAATCTTCCTCGGCTCGGAGCGAATGGTCGTTCGCGCGGGTATATACGTGTCCAGGATCCGCGCGCGACCCCTGGGGTGCGGGAAAAAAACTCACCGAAGCCCCCATCCTCTTGGCCCTGCCACCAATGCTGGCTTGTTCGATTCGTGTCTACCACAGTTCAGCACACATGCCTGTCTTGATGGGCAATTTTGGCGACTTCCAAAACTAGGGTACGTTACCCTAATGCGTCCGCTAACCGCCGCTAATGCTCGGCAATTCTTGCCAATAGGTCTGTCTTTCAGTATCATAAGCAATCGTTAGTAAGTCACTACGCTTATAGGCGTTGACTCGCGTTCTCGATATGCTTGACATGCAAGAGGTCACAGATTCGAGTTCTGTCGTGCCCACTGATGTAAACCGTTTGGCAGAAGTGACTTAGCGTAAACGGCATTCTTGCCGTGCAGCCTGTCGAACCCTGATTTTGGTTGTACATGTACAACCAAAAGGGGAACACGATGGCAGCTAAGCCGAAAGTACCCGGTTATCTGCGTCACAAGGCCCGCAATCGGGCCATAATGACAAGCTAATCTACCTCGGTAACTTCTAATCGCTGCGGAGCCACGAGGCCTCCACCCGGCTCATCGCGTCGCTACTCGCTAGGCGAGGAATCACCCTGTCAGCGGCACCCAAGGACGGTAGTCTTGCACCGGCCGCCCGTCCCATGAATCGCTTGGTTTCGAATCTTCGAAACACGCGCTCAGTATCTTGGTCGTAAATGGCCGAATTGACGGGGGTTATCTTCCGGTTGCGGCTGCGCGACCTGTGGGAGACTGCGTTTTGATCCGGCTCAATGGTCGTTCGCCTTCGGTTCGGGCCCTGCTTAGCCAGCGTGGTGCGCGCGATCTGCACCGTATCCACCCGCTGGCGTGATTTTTCAATCCGCCGCGTATCGCAGCAGCGGCCATTTCGGGCAGGCGGTAGAAGCGCGCTGGCAAGCTCCACTCACGCAGCGTGAAGCATAGAATTCTGGCCTCGTCCACGTTGCCGAATTCCGCCTCAAAACTATACTCGAGAACATGCGGGAACAGTCCGAAAAGCCTTGAGGTAATTATGATAGCCAGTCCAGGAATCGGTCGTCATGACCAACAGCGTGAGACAGTCGTGTCGGCGGTAGAACAAGCAACGCAAACCGACCAACGAGGGCACGACCTGCGTTCTCCCGATGCCGACTTGCGGAAGATGGAGCAGGCGATACGGATGCTTCTTGAAGCAGTCGGAGAAGATCCAGATCGTCCTGGTTTGGTCGATACGCCGAGACGCGTGGCCAAGATGTATCGCGAAATGTTCGCTGGATTGCACAGCGATCCAGGCAGACATCTTCGCGTGACGTTTCCCGAAGAATACGACGAACTAGTGCTTGTCCGTGATATCGCATTTCACAGCATGTGCGAACATCACCTGCTTCCGTTCAATGGTGTGGCCAGCGTCGCCTACCTTCCCAAGGGCAAAGTGACGGGGCTCAGCAAATTGGCCCGGGTGGTGGAGGAAGTTTCCCGACGACCGCAAGTTCAAGAACGGATGACTCGTACCATCGCCGACCTCATTGAGTCAGAAATCGAGACGGCGGGCGTAGCTGTTGTGATCGAAGCCGAACACTCCTGCATGTCTATTCGGGGCATTCGCAAGCCAGGAAGCATGACGGTGACCAGCGCTCTGCGAGGTGTGTTTAAGACGAATCAAGCGAGCCGCGCTGAAGTAATGTCCCTGATTCATGGCAAGTAAAATCGAACTCCAACCGAAAATTTCGTCAACCATGATTATTCGCAAAGAGTATAAGTTCTACGCGGCCCACCGAAACGAAGAGCTGACGGACAAGTGCCGCAATCTTCACGGCCATCGGTACGGGATCGTATGCCATTTTGAGGCCGAGCGCAATGGCTCTATCACCACCCTATTCAGCGATTTTGACGCGCGGGTCGATCCCCTGCTCAAGAACGAATACGACCACGCGATTCTGATAAACATCCATGATCCGCTGTTCGCGACCCTCACCGAGCACTGCAAACGAAACGGTGAGTTGCTGCGGATGAAGGTATTCGATCGTCCCACGAGCGTAGAGAATCTGGCTTACCAACTCTTCGGAGAGATCGTTGATCTCGGTCTGCGGTTGCAAACATTGGAGATCCAAGAGACGGACACCTCCGTTTGCATTTACACACGCGACGACTGGGTGGCGGACGGGCGCCTCTTCCTGCAGAAAGAACACGGCCGTACCCCTCCGGTGGAAGTGGCAACATGAACTACTTGATCTTCGGGGCCAACGGTGCAGTTGGCACGCAGGTGAGTCGTGGGCTCAGGGCAAGTGGCCACCAGGTTTATCTCGCTGGTCGAAATGAGAGCGAACTGGCGAACCTCGGTGCAGAGCTGGATTGCACCTATGCCGTTGTGGATGCGACTGACATCCACGCCGTCGCTCAGTGCGCACAGGCTACTCATGCGGAGTTGGGCGACATTCAAGGCATTGTGAATTGTGTCGGTTCCGTACTCATCAAGCCGGCACACATCACCACCGAAGCTGAATGGCACGACACCATTGCAACCAATCTGACGACTTCGTTTGCCGTCGTGAAGGCCGCTTGCGAAGTGATGCAGGGGTCGGGGGGTAGCGTTGTGCTGTTTTCCTCCGCAGCGGCCGAAATAGGCCTGCCCAGTCACGAAGCGATCGCTGCCGCCAAGGCGGGAGTCGTTGGACTGGCAAGATCGGCAGCAGCTTCCTACGCCGCCAAGGGAATCCGCTTTAACGTTGTTGCCCCTGGACTCGTGAAGTCGAAAATGACCAAGCCCATTTGGTCGAAGGATCGATCCGCCGACTACGCGAAGAAGATGCATGCCGTCGGCAGGCTAGGTGAGCCGCAGGATGTCGCCTCGTTGGTTTTATGGTTGCTGAAGCCTGAGAATGATTGGATCACCGGTTCTGTCTTCAACGTTGATGGCGGGCTATCGAGCGTTCGCAACCATTAAGCCAAGTAGCGAGTGCGGCGAGCGTGCACCGTTTCTGGCTTTCACTCACTTGAAGCAGTCTCATACTAGATGATGGACAAGCGATAACCTAGCCAGACTTGGCGATCAGCTTGTACGACCGACTTAGCGGAAGAAATGCCGAGATCGTTTGCGATTTCGACGACATGCACTTCAAAGTGCCGAGTGGCATCGGCAGCCAAGCCGACCATGCGGAGTGGTTTCTCTCCGATACGAAGTCATTGGTACGAATCTTGAGTGTGCTAACGATAACCGGTCGTCGGCAAAGTTCGTGGCTTGACCGAACTTGCATAGTTTTAGCTGGATACCAGAGGTTGGGGATATCTTCCTGTTGGTTTCCACAAGGCGGCGGGCTCTTCGCCGCTGGGGCCACCGACGGGAAATATCGCCATCGGTCATTCCCCGTTAGCCAGAAGTGCCTTTGTTGCAACTTCGTCCTCGGCCGCCGGCGACGCCAAAATTCCTCTTGGCCGATCGGTTCGACTGTCGCGTAATTCGAATTCCGCCTGCAGCGAGGCGCGACAGTCGCCTCCGACCCAGAGTTGGAACTTTCCTGGTTCGATGATTCGCTCGCCTTCTGGTCCACGAATCTCTAGATCTTTCGCCGTGAGAGCGAATTCCAGAACATCGGAAGCACCAGGCTTCAGGTAAATCCTGCGGAATGCCTTGAGCTCGCGAACTGGCCTGATGAACGACGAGACGACGTCCCGCAAGTACACCTGCACCACCTCGCCGCCGGCCCGATCTCCCGTGTTTCTCACACGGACCCGCACGCTTAGTGTTTGGTCCTGAGTTATGGTCGTTGCACCGAGTTCCAGGTCTTCGTACGCAAACGTGGTATACGACAGGCCATAGCCAAATGGAAACAGGGGAAATGGGTCACGGTCGACGTAGTGGGATTGGTACTGAAAGTTTCCGGGTAGATCCGTGTCGTCGGAGCCCACCAAGGGCCGGAAATCGGAGGGGCTGGGTCGCCCCGTGTTGCTATGTGCATAGTAGAGCGGGACTTGCCCCACTGCTTTTGGGAACGTGACCGGCAGCTTTCCTGACGGCGACTCGCGACCGAATAGAAGATCGACCAGGGCTGGGCCCCCCATCGTCCCGGGATGCCAGACGTAGAGCACGGCGTCCGATAATTCGACCTCCGTGCCAATCGCCAGGGGTCTACCCGCCATGATTACCGTAACGATCGGCTTTCCCGTGGCAGCGACCGCCGCGAGAAGCTCCGATTGAACCCCAGGCAAAGTTAATTCCGAACGGCTGCGTGCTTCGCCGCTGAGCACGGCATCCTCTCCAATAACCAAGACGACGACATCCGCTTGCTCCGCAACGGCAACCGCTTGTGCAATCCCTTCGCGACGCTCGGAAAAAGAATGGATCGCACCCGGCGCACTGAGAACTTCCGCCCGATTTGCCAGCGCATCCTGCAAAGCAGCCAACGGCGTGATCGTGTCTTCTTTCACCCCGTCCAAAGCCCAACAGCCTAGCTGACTTTGCTCCGCGTCCGCGAGCGGGCCGATAACCGCGACTTTGTCGAGGGCGTCGATGTTGAGTGGAAGCGTCTGGTTGTAGTTCTTTAGCAGTACCATGCTTTGCCTGGCGATGGTGTGCGCGGCTTCTAAGTCGCGGGGACGCAGCAAAGCGTAATCCGTGTTCTTGTTCGTGGGTGGTGATGCAGCAAGCTGCAGTTTGACACGGAGGATCCGCCGCACTGCGTCGTCGATCACCGACTCCGACAGATGCCCCTCGTTACACAGGTCCGCGAGGTTCTTACTGTACGCTCGACTCACCATCTCCATGTCGACACCCGCGGTCAGGGCACGGTGGGCAGCGTGTTTCTCGTCCGCGCTGTAGCCGTGGGCAACCATTTCGATGACGGAGTTCCAGTCGCTAACGACGAATCCTGGAAAACTCAGATTCCGCTTGAGCACGGTTCTGAGCAGGTAGTCGTGGGCGGTTCCGGGAACGCCATTGACCTCACTAAACGTCGTCATGATCGTGTGACAGCCCGCATCGATCACGTCTCGAAAGGGTGGCAGGTGCGTATTGTGCAAATCGTATCGCGACAACGAAGCGCGGTTGTAGTCTCGCCCCCCTTCAACGAGCCCATAGGCTGCATAATGTTTGGCACAGGCGACGATCCCTCGGACGTTACCCTCCGATGAAGGCTGTTGAAACCCTTGGACCATGGCGGTTGCCAATGTTCCGCTCAGCAGGGGATCTTCGCCTAGCGTCTCGGCCACGCGGCCCCAACGGGGGTCGCGGCAAATATCAACCATCGGGGCAAAAGTCCAATTGATTCCTTGCCCCTTCGCCTCAGTGGCGGCGATCCTCGCAGCTCGCTCCACAAGCTTGGGGTCCCACGTCGCCGCCTGTCCCAGCGGTATCGGAAAAAGCGTCCGATATCCGTGGATCACGTCTCGTCCCACTAATAAAGGGATGCCCAGCCGCGACTCCTCGCGCCGATACGCTGTACTTCCCTTGCTAGCGTTGCGCTACCAGCATTGATGACCGAGCCAACTCGACCTTGCCGAATGTCGTCCGCGAGTTCCTTGGTAAGTTGCTCGCCTGCAGCAGGAAAGATTTGGCACATTTGGCCAATCTTCTCAGCAAGTGTCATCTCCTGCAGCAGCCTGCGCAATGCGCGCTTTCAAGTCGCCCGATTCCAGGTCGATCCGCAAACGATCTGGCTGTGGATCGGTCGTCGTATCCACCTTCTCCGGGGGCGGAGATGCTGTCGTATCTGTCGGGCCGGTCGCTTGCGCTTCAGCCGACCTCGCGCTGTCGGGACACACCAATGCCAGCGCACCAAGAGCGAAAACGCCTAGGTGGGCGGCGAAGTGAAACCGGGGAGGCGACATAGGGTGCATGTACTGCTCGCTTGGCCACAAATGTAAGGATAAATCAAGTGAAAGTGTCCGCGTGCGCTTGTGGGAGCATGCCAACCTTTTCGGACACGACGGGCGTGCCCAACGGCGATGGCCCCTCCATGCATGCCACCATTCCCATGCTTGCCTTCGCAAGGCAAGCCAACCTAACTCCGGTCCACTGCCTGGCCAGTCTGCGGCACGGCCGGCGCTACCAACGTATTCCTGGGCGGCCGAACCGCACTTGCCTGCGGCGGAGTGGTCTCCTGGAATTCCACCGAATCAACGTAGATCGCTCCGGTCCCGGCACCCGGTTGTTCGAATGCAATGGAAACTCGAGCTTCCACGGCCGTCTTTGGCGCCGTGGCGATAATAGAATGCGAAACCCAAGTGTCTGTCGCGGTCTCAGCATTGGCAATCGTCAGTTCTTGAACCCCAATCATCGCGGGAGTGCCAAACTTTGCTCCGAATTCATTGTAGAACTCGACCTTCAGCGCAGCCCGATTTTCGGTGCCCGCGATACTGTCGGAGGACAGAATGTGCGTTTTGAGCGATGCCTTCATCGTCTGGCCCCCCACCACACCGATTCCTTGCGCCACGCCCGACTCGTTGGCGGAACCATTAAACTGACCGAATACTTTTAGCGCGGCGGTTCCCTGGTCGACAGCCGTACCGTCGATCGACACATTCGAATTGTCGATCACCGCGTTCCCAAATACCGACCACCCGGCCAAACTTCCTCCATTCTCCTCGAAGCCCCCGTTACGAAGAGTCGTAACCAGGCGCTCGTCGTCCTGCTCGTAGACACGAACCCAATCGACGAGCATTTGTTGGGGCCAAACCGTGGTCGCATCCGGATTGGGGAGAAAGTCGCCGCCGATTGCATTGTTAATCAGCAGCTGCATCGGAGCAGTGTTTTGCGAAAGGAACCCGCCCACGTCTTCATCGTAAACCGTGTAATGATGCACATCGTCAACATAAAACCGGAGTTGCTTGTTTGACCAATCCACAGCGTAGGTGTGAAAGCCGTTGTGATAGTTGACCTGCTCTTTCGAACGGGCCGCATGATACTCCTGGGTCACGAACTCATGCCGGTAGGGCGGGTTCGAACCGTAATGAAACGCGCTGCTAACGAGTTGAGGCTGATTCCCTCGATTTTCCAGAATGTCGATCTCTCCGCCGCTCGGCCATGCGTGCTGCGACAAGTCGGGGAGCAACCAGATGGCTGGCCACATACCCGTTGATGTCGGCAACTTGGCCCGCACTTCCCATCGGCCACAACGCCACGATTCTTTGCTAATCACTTGACCCGATCGGTACGGCAATTCACCAGCCGGCGCATCTTCCGCGGTGATGATGAGTTTGCCATCCTTTACGGCAACCTGAGTTGCAAGATACGCATGCTGAGAATTGTTGGTAGGCTCATGACTCGTAACCACGTTCCATCGATCGGTGTCTAACTGCTCGAACGAGTCGGACCACACTAGACGCCATCCCGCAGGAGAGGGAAGGTCGTCATCGCCGCCGCGCACGACGGTTCCCAGAACCAACAGCAGGGCAATCGTGCTAGGCAAGATGCACATCTTCGATCGCAGCATACTCAACTCCTTAAGCTCTGTTGGGATTCTCTTGTCAGCCACTTCGGCGGCGAGCAACTTGTGACTCGAGGTCGAAGTCGAAAACATTGCCGCCCGGTTCGACTTCAACCCGAAATCCAGATTGCTTCGGGTTGGCGTACTTTCGGGCCGTAAGTGGCCGACCCGAAGGGGCCTCGCCCTGCTGTTTGGGAAGGATGATTTCCGTAGCCGAAATCGTTACTACGTAAGCGCCCGGCTCGACACCCGTCTTTGATCCCGTTGCGATTTCGTATCGCCCCTGACCGTTGAGCAGTCCAATTGCTGGAGCGCCCGTTCCACCTTCCGGATAGAAGTAAACCGTTGCGCGCATGTTCTCGCCCCCAACGATCGGCTCCCCATCGATGGACACAACGCCAGAGACTTTCGCCAGCGAGTTCCCGCAGCCCGTCACTGCGCTCGTTAGCATCGCACCAACAACAAGCGCTGTTGCCTGGCACCAACGGGACTTATATTTTCCGCCACTTTTCATGGTCGTGCCTCCTGTCTGGGTCCATCGGTGGCGCCGTCATGCGCCCCTTCATCAAGTCCTTCCCGCGGTTCAGAATCCGCGTCCGAGTCGCCCGATAATGGCGATTCTTGCACCTGCTCTGCGAGTTGCCCACCGTCACCGTTCGGTTGCCCATCCTCTTCCACAGTGGTCTCCAGCTCAATGGCCCTTGCTGGACCAGCATTCCCATCCAGTTCCAGATCCAACTGATTGCTGCCAGACTTGACCGTGAACTGTAAACCCGATTCTAACGGGTTGGCATAAATCGCCGGCGTGAGCGGTTCGCCGCTAGGAGCCTGGCCAGCTACAGCAGCGGCCTTGATTTCCACAACTCGGACCGCCACCAAATAGTCCCCAGGCTTAATCTTGTCAGCACTCCCCGTCTTGAGCGCGTATGCACCATCCCTGTCGATGATCGCAGTCGTGGTCGGACCACCTTCCACCGGACGGAAGACTACGGTGCCTCGCTCGTCTTCGGCAACTCGTAAAGGCTTGCCATCGAGATAAACGATACCGGAGACCTGCGACGTGAGATCGCTGCATCCCGCTACCGCAATAAGGCAGCAAGGTATCCAATAGATTGCCTGCTTCATGATGAACTCCCACTTCGTCGAATCCGCAGTCGCAATATGCTGCGGCCGAGCATGGCCTAAAAGGACTCGCTAACCAATTCGCCACCGTCTCGCGTGCAACTCGTTCGATAGAGGGTATTGTCTACGGATTCCGAAACAAAACGGACACTCCCGTCCACCAGGCAGAAATTGGCCCCACCGGGATGGCGGCTGCGGAATCCCTGCGCATCCCACCACGCCAGGGCGAATGTCTCGGGTTCCGGTTCGTTGAGCCCGAAGTTCAGGGGAATATTGCAACTACACCAATCGCCATTGGAGAAAAATGCGGTGGAATGCTTGTTATAGAGGGGGACGTCCTCGCCAATCATGAACGTGTTGCTCGCGCCGTCGGTTACCCGGGCCATCTTTACCGGTCGCTGGAACGTCTGCCGATAGAAGATGCCACGGCAACGCGTGTCGCGGTGGCAATCCCGCGGATCGGGCTTAAACGCGGGTCCCGGTTTGGTATATGCGCCACTGGGATACTGCGACTCGTCATTGCTGAAGATGCCGCCATCTACCCTGCCAAGGAAGGTATCGCCTAAGACACCCTTGTAGCTGGTTAGGGATACTTCGCAACCGACCCACTGGTATTGCTTGAGCGAATTCAACGTCACCGATTCGTCAGAAGGACACTGCAAGACGGGAAGCTGCTCCCGCATCAGCTCCGGCACGGAAACTCCGTTCTTCGTTGAACCCAACCCGAAACCCTCGCGAGGGTTTCGACAAACCCCTACGAAGTACGTCCCTTCGAAAGCGCCACCCTCGCGAAATCGATCGTAAAGTGGTTGCTGCTCCAGTTGCGGTAGCGTTTGAAGAATCCAGCCGGCACAGTTTTGCTCTTTTCCGGCGCCTCGGGCGGGTCGACGTAGCCGTTGCTTACGGGAAAATGCCCCTGCGTCTCATGGTGGTTGAGGGCCGCTAAGCCAATATTCTTTAGCTTGTTGGCGCAGCTCATCCGCCGGGCGGCCTCTGCGCCGACTGCACTGCAGGTAAAAGCAAGCCGACAAGTATCCCAATAATAGCGATCACGACAAGTAGTTCCACCAGTGTGAACGCCTTATCCGAGTAGCGTATGCGATGAAGCATCAAGCCATTCCTTTGTGTTACGTGAGGAGATTTGGTTGACATTCTGGGCAATCATGGAGTCGGGCCCGGCTGGCGAGAGCAACGCCAACCGACAGCCGCGAGCAGTGCAGGAACGAGGAGTAGACACGCTGTCGGTTCGGGGACATTGGCAGAGACTTCAACAGCACCTAATGCTACGGGCTCAAGCAGCAGCAGCGAAGCTTCGTCGAAATGAATCGCCCCGGCTTCGCCGCTAATCGACTGGATGAAGAACAAGTTGTAGCGCACGAAGGAAGTGCCGTCTGGTGCTACGGCGTCGACAGCGTACTCAATCCACTGATCTTCCAGCGAGGTGACGCTCGGCTGCCTTCCATCGAACAGGGGCACCTGCTCTGCGATATCGACCATGTTCTGCGGCGAGCCGAAGGCCTCCTTGAGAACGTTTCCGAATTGATCGTGGAATGTCAGCCGTAGTACCGAAAAGTTGTCGGTGCCTGTCGTGGCGCCGAAATTGTCTTTCCATAAGTCGTACTGCGCCTGACCGACAACCGTTTCACCAGTGGTATCATTCGGCAAGCCGATCGTAGCACCAAGATTATCACGCCACACCACGTAGTCCGCCGCGTTAACGACATTATCCTCGTTGAAATCGCCTCCCGCCTGTGGTCGAATCGTGTCGAAGCTCGGTATCTGTGCCTTGACGCTTGCGGCAAACTCTTGCCCCGGTTGGGCGGCCACGTTCTGGTAGGCCCCCGATGCATTGCTTTCGCCCGAGTTGGGACCAAACGCCTTGATGGTCGTAAAGCCATCCGAAGGGGTCACTTCGTCGCCAAAGGCTAGGAAGGCGTTGTTGAAACTAAACCATTCAGCTGTAGCTGTGTTTGCATTGATGCCGATGGGGAGGGGAGGATTAGGAAAGCTGCTTGATAGCGAGAAGAACGGAGTTTCCTCAAAACTACCGTCCACCAACTTTTCTGAGGTCGTCGTATTGATGCGATTGACTTCCACGTAATCGACTTGGACCTGAAATTTCTGATTAGCACCCGCGTTGGAAGTCGGTTGCAAGTTGCCGTCGAAGGCTTCGGTAAACCCATTGTCGGGTGCCCAAACATTGAAATGCAGAGTTTGAGGATCGCCGGGAACATTGGTCGTCTCCGTGCGGACCAAGTTGTCATTGACGTACCATTTCACGTGGTCGGGAGTCCACTCGATGCGATAGTCCTGAAATTGCGTGAGGTCGACCCCGGCTAGTTCATGCAATTCCAACGGTCCCCCATCGTCGAACGTGCCGTCGTTCCAGTAGTTCGTCGCCGGTTGTTGCGTGCCCGACGAAACTTGGTTACCCAAGAGTTCCCAGTCGATTTCGTCGCGGACAAGCGTTCCCGAGCCAGCTGGCACGTCGCGGGTGACGTCGAACAAAAAGAACCCGCCCACCACACCACCCGTCGTCGGTGGCTTGAGCCTCAATCGGGCTTCCAGCGTGAGTCCGCCACCACGAGCGAAGTTGCGTTTGGTGAGTATGTCGGTCCCCAAGAATTGGTTGCCCGGATCAAGAGGGCTGAACGTGTCGAGGTCGAGCTCTACGACCTTGCCATCCAGTGCGGCCGCTTCGGCAACGCCTTGCAGCGGGAAGTCGGTGTCGAAGTCAAGCCGATATTGCGTCCTGCCGTTGAAAGTGCCTTCGGAGTCGAAGGGAATGCGCCAGACGGCTGGATCAATGATACCAGTACCATCAAAATCGTCCCGCAGTAACTGCGCATCGGCGTTGCCGCTGCATGCAGACAACACACAACTGGTCAAGAAACACAGAATGGTCAGCGGCTTAGAGGACATAGGCATGGTGAGGTACATCGAGTCAATCTTCCAGGCCATCGGGTCGACGAGAAATGGATTCGTCGCTATCCACGACAACCGAGTTCAGGAACGGCGACGCGGCTCCCCTCGAGGTGCCGCGTCGCCCCAGTTTCTTGACAATTACCGATGACGACGACGAGCAAAAGCTACGCGCCACAACGCTACCAACTGCGGCCAAAGCCAAGCCCGTTGGCTCGGGAACCACCGACAAGGAAACGTTATCGTAGTCGACCGCTGTGCCGTCGCCATTCTGCGACGTGTTGCGGAACCCAAACTGCAGAATTTGACCATCCAACGCCGGATTGGCTAGCGACAGCGAGATCTGCAGCGGGGTGGGGTCGCCGTCCGGAACGTTGCTGGTATCGATGGACAGGTTGTTCGTAACGACGAAGCCGTTGTTGGGGTCGAGAGTCAACATGAAAGCCTCGACAATTGCGTCGCCGCTAGGTGGATTCGCGTTTCCCTCCGCCAAGAAATCAAACACCGCGACCTTTCCAATGTCGCTGGTGGCGATCGTCTGCTCCTGGAAGATGCTGATCACGAGGTCGCGTGGATCGTTGGGATCGGAGTGCAGGCCACTATCGTAGTCGCTGAATACGACGAGGCCCTGTTCACCAGCCGGCGGATCGCCACCGGAAGCAAAGTCGCTAATCACCGAACTCTGTGGATTGCCAATGTTGTTGGGTGCACCAATGGGACCGAACGTAAAGTCGGGAAAACTATCGTTGCCATTGATGCCGGCAGCAAATGAGCGCCAGCCATCGCCGGTAAGAGCATTCGGGTCCTGCCTTACCAGCGACTCGAAGTCTTGCGAGTAAGGTGTGAGCTGAGCCTGAGCAGTTAAACAACCACCCAGCAGCACGGATAACGCGCACAGAGCCATAACGGGCAAATCGAAACGCCTGCTGATCATTGGAGGTATCTCCCAAGAAAAGTAAAAGTACATTGGATGGCAAAGCCACTGTTAATTCAAATCGTCGCCGCGATAGTTGACGCCCGCGCGGGGCAGGCAGCTTAAGCTGGTTTACTAAAATGGGGGCAAGGTCCGCGCATCCAGGCGTGGACCTCACCCCGAAGATTTACCGTGGGCTATCGCTTACGGCGGGCAGCGACAACTAGGCCTAAGCCGGCCATGGCCACCAAGGCGATGGACGATGGCTCGGGCACAGTCGTTCCATCGATGACTACATTGTCAACGAATGCCTGCGCTGTCGAACCAGCAAAACCACCGGCGCCGACCCCAATTTCGAGGAATGCTGCATAGGCATCGTTAGGGGCCGCTCCAAAAGCTGGCACAATCAACTGCGGCGATGTCCGAGTCGCGTAGGAACCGCTCGAGTCTCCGATGCTGAATGGGGCGTTTGCTACGATCGCACCAACACTGTTGAGAATCCGAAGTGTCGCCGTTGCCAACACCACCAGGTCCGTAGGTGCTATTCCATTCAAAGCTGGCCTGCAGCGTTGTCCCTGGCTGCAGCGAAGCTAGTCCAACATCGGAGATGCTGTTTTGGTTGATGCCGGCACTTGCACCAGCCGTGTCGTCGCCGATGGCGACAAGGTTCTGCGCCGATTGGCCGGCAAATGGATTGGAACTGTCACGCTCGGAAAGCGTGCCGGCTGGCCCGCCACCAGTAGCGGTCCACAAATCGGAGTCGGTGGGACCGCCTGCCCCTTCGATTTCAAAGCCGGGGTTACCGGCAATGTTCGCGGCCTGAAGCGGCATACCAACCGCAAATACGGCGACAAACGCCAAAGCACTAGTTAGTCGAATCATGAGTCGTTCTCCAGTCAAAGTATTCGAAATTCCAAAGCAACGCTAGCAATCAGAAAGCGGACGAACGGAATTCTCCTTTCTGCAGAAGGAACAGCGGGGACGCAGGCGACTTCGCCAACATCGAACTCGCGAAAACAAACGCCTCGACGCCATGGACGAGTGCGGGAGCAGCAAGAGCAAGGGGAGAAGCGAAGCCGCCAGGCAGAGCCGTGAAACAAAAAAGTAACTGTTAATCGCTGAGTGTACTCGACAGAACTGCGATGTCAATCCATTCGCGTTAACTTTTGACTATATTTCCGAATTCCAAGGCGACAAGTCCATTTGATTCAAGAACAAGGCCTTTAAGTCCTTGCCGAGAGTTGCTTGACCAACAGCCGCGGGGCGGCTACTCTAGGGCTAGAAACTGTTTCAAGGCACCCCTGTCCCTGCTCTCGATTCGGGAAACTGTTTCTCGTCGATAGCTACTCCCTTCCATGATTTTTGCAGAATGCATGTTGTCTTATGGCGTCTATCCGTAAAATTGCCGAGCAGGCCGGAGTGTCGATTGCAACCGTGTCGCGCGTCATGAATGGGCACGAGTCGGTGAAGCCGGAACTACGAAGTCGGGTGATCGACGCCGTCGACCACTTTGGCTACGCCCCCACGGTCGGCCGACGAACCCTCGACTGCATCGCACTGGTTTACTCGGGTCCGTTCACGATTGGATCCCCCTACGATTCGGCCTGTGTCGAGGGCATGGTGTCGGCCATGCGCGATTCCCGCTTCGATTTGTCGGTGATCGACATCCGGCGAGATAAGTCGACAAGCGAGTCGCTTCGCCAGTTCTTTCATCGCAAAGGGATCTGCGGCGCGATTGTTCGCTGCACGAGTCGCGAGCGGGCAATGGTTGCTGAGTTTGCCAGCGAAGGACTGCCACTGGTTGTGCTGGGCGACCATTTCGAAGAGCCCACGCTAAGGTTTGCCTACACGGAGTCGGAAGCCGCTAGCCGGGAGGCGGTGGAGCACCTGGTCTCACTTGGGCACACGCGAATCGCGTTTGTTGCCTGCCATCGCGAAGATGGCGACCATCTCGACCGCTTGAATGCCTATCGAGACGTACTTAGTGAAGCCGGACTCGGGGACGAAGACTTGATTTTTCGCGTGCCAGCTACACGCGGAGATGGCGGCCCCATCCTGAGAAAACTCATGGGGCTGATGGACCGGCCGACCGCGCTTTACATCGCCGATCCGTTAATCGCTGCGGGCGCTGTCAACGAAGCGCACCAAATGGGAGTGCGGTTGCCTGACGATCTTTCCATCATCGGTTTTGATGATACCGATATTCGAAACCTGCTTTACCCAAAGATGTCGTGCGTGTGCCAGGACTCCGAGGCACTTGGCCGCTCGGCTTTCCAGCTTGTGGAAGCGCTGATCGATGGGGCTGACGATGATTCCGTTGTCTCTAATCGCGAATCGGCGTGGCTAGAAATCCACGGCACAACGGGACCACCTCCAGCGGAAGTCCACCGTATTTTGCCATCTGGCGATCGGCTGCCTGCAAACACGGCTCAAGGAGTGGGGAAAACGGGCGTGTGACGAGTTCAGCCTTCCGAAGCCTAAACGGGTTCCCCCCGATTAAGCGAAGATCCAATCTGCGGAAGGGGAGCCGCTTCGCAATCGGCAATCATGTCCCACGCTGCCCGCAGTGGAACATGATGCCGAAAACGGACCCCAACGGGGTGCCTACTTCTTGCCAGACGCTCGTCGCAGCCAGGCGCCTACACTCACCGCGCCGCCGATGAGCAACCACAGCGAGTTCGGCTCAGGCACGCTGGCGCTGGCATTGAGCGCAGCGGTGCCGCTGACCGAAGTGCCGAAACCGGTTTTCCAGATGTCGTAGTCGGCATCGAGAACGGTTGCTGCACCACTGCCATTGCCGTTAAGGGCGGCAGCGTCACCCCCAAGATTGTCTCTCCAAACGACATAGTCGGAGGTGTCGACCACCTGATCGTTGTTGTAGTCGCCGGCGAGGCCGTCGAAGATCGAAACGGAAACGTTATCGAATTCGAATGTCGAAGTACTGCCCTCGACGTCGCCGGTAGCTGCATTGAATTGCAGGGTGACACCACCCGATACATCGTCGCCCAACTCGCGGATAAAGCTATAAAAGGTCCACTCGGTCGCCGACGGTGGGAACAGTGGACCGCCCCCCAGGATTTCGGCCTTTGAAGTGCCGCCGCCGCTGAGTTCGGAGAACAGCTCGGCAAATTGGACGCCACCGATTCCTTGGTCCGCGCGAGCCCAAAAGGAAACCCTCACCTGATCGAAGGGTTCAACCAGAAAAGCACCCATGTTGGCCTGTTTTACAACTGCCCCGTAGGCCCGTTGCTGGTTGTCGATCTTGCCGCTGAAACTGCCTTCGTAAGGCGTACCGGTGACCGCACCGAAAAACTGCGTGCCGACAAACGGAGTCCAACCGGTGGTGTCGCCGAGCTCAAAGTCGCCGTTGAAGGTCAACTCCTGAGCCAACACGCCGGAAGATACCGCTGTCGCAATTGCAATGCAGACGCCGGCAAGTAGGTGCGAGTTCAGCTTGAACATGGATGCACTCCTGTGGCAGAAAAGCCAAGTCATTTGCCCCGCCTATCGGCAACTACGCCATCGCGATCGGGTTGAGGCATCAATGGAAAAGTCGGCGTATGTATTTTACCAACGAACGGAAGTCCCTTTGGCACAAAACGCCAGGGATGGGTCGCACAGCTATTCGTCTCTGTCTTGAAAAGCAACCTGGGATACGGGGAAGCCCCGCAACACTCCGGTTGTCGCAATCCTAATTATCAAGCAAAGGCTTTAAGGCAAGCTGCAAAACTGTTTCGTAACAGTTGCTAGATTCAATTCTAGCCATGCGATCCCCGATTGAAAAGTGGTACACCGCTGATTTGTTGCTTTATGCCAAAAAAATGTTGTACACACGGCCGTTCTGCGGAGGGCGGGCTTCGTCCTCGGCCGCCAGGGGTCTACCCGCCATGATTACCGTAACGATCGGCTTTCCCGTGGCGGCGACCGCCGCGAGAGACCAGTGTCAGTAGCGGAATTCGCCCACGATGCCTGTCGT
Source organism: Lacipirellulaceae bacterium (assembly GCA_963753855.1). Lineage (GTDB taxonomy): Bacteria > Planctomycetota > Planctomycetia > Pirellulales > Lacipirellulaceae > Aeoliella. Next base: position 102,683 of record CAVWDV010000003.1, read on the forward strand.
GTCGCCTGCGGAATAGGGTGCACCGCCGGTAGGAGTTCGGCAAGCTAGAGCACGGGACCCACCAAGCGCAGGGTGTTTTCCAAGAACTGCTCTCGGAGGGGCCTTTGGCTCCATTCAACAGGGTCCAACAACTGGCTCTGATCCATGTACCGCTGCTGGAGTGCGCGAAGATGTTCGCCAAACCCGGCCCCGTAGACGAACAGCGATACCTCGTAGTTTAGCCAGATGCTCCGCATGTCGAGATTCAACGTTCCGAACATGGATATCGATCGATCGGCGGTGACGGACTTCGTGTGCAGGAGCCCTGCCTCAAACAAGTGAACGTGGACCTTTAACTCCATGAGTTCTGCAAGGTACGACCGACTGGCGTATCGCGTGAGCAGCGAGTCTAGTTTCTTGGGGAGGATAAGGTGCACATCGACACCACGTCCGGCGGCACCACGGATCGCCCGCAGCAACGAATCGTCGGGGACGAAATAAGGGGTTGTCAGCACTAACTCTTCGTGGGCCGAGTTGATGAGTGCCAGTAGCATTTGCAGCACGCCATCCGTAGTTTCGACCGGCCCCGAAGGGATGACCTGCACGTCGCCAGCACCTTTGGGCTCGACACGTCCCAAGCCGGTGGTTTGGAGAATTTCTTCCACCGACTCGCCCGACTCGACGATCCAATCGCCGATCATCGTCATAGCAAGCGGCGCCACCACGGCCCCTTCGGCGCGGACCATCGCATCGACCCATTCGCCGACGTTGGCCTCCTGCTTAAAGAATCGAGGATCGACCAGATTCATGCTCCCGGTCCAGGCCACGTTGCCATCGATGACGACGATTTTTCGGTGCAGTCGCAGGTCGTTGCGAGAAAAAATCGCCTGCCAAATCCCGGCGGGAAAGGCGGCGCGAAGTTGGACGCCCGCAGCACGAAGCTGCCCGGGCTGGCTGCTTTTCCACCATGGCCTGGCGCCGACCGCATCAATGAGGACACGGCAAGATACCCCTCGGCGGGCAGCACGAATGAGCGCTTGGAGCACTTCGTCGGCTAGCCCGCCTGCGCTCCAAATATAGAACTCCATGAGCACGCTTGTTTGTGCGGCATCGATGTCCGCGGCAAGTTGCGTGAGGATTTCAGCGGAGTCGGTCAGCAGACGCCCAGTACTACCTGCCACCGTTGGCACGCCAACGATCGCCGTCCCCAGCCGGTCCATCCCGCGCGCCTCCGCTCGATGGCGCGACCAGTCGACCTGGGTATTGGTATCGTCGACAATCTTGTCCGCCAATAGCGAGTAATCCGTGTGCAGCTCGCGCAATGCGGCGGGCACGCCGCTGGCCGACACGTCGTTCGCCAACAAGCAGATAGAACAGCGCACCCACAATCGGGACGGCAAGCACCATGATCAACCACGACAAAGCGACTCCAACCGCCGGCTTGCGCATGATCACACGAAACGCGATGATGACGAACGTCGCCACGTGAACAGCAACTACTGCCCAGGAATAGATGGCTGCTTCCATGATCTCCTTCAAAATAGTGTCGCAACAGATAGCGGTTAAGTATGCTTTACGCTAACTAGCGAAGCAAGCAGGCCGCCGCGCTGTGGGTGACCAGGTTTTCTGGCAAGTCTATTTTGAACCGCCAAGAATCACCATGGCAGCAGTGCAGGGCGATTTCGCCATGCTAGGCGATCTGCGATTATTGGTAAATCTGACTACGTGACGGCGGGGTGTTCCGCGGTGTGGCGGGTTTTTTCCTGGAGGGATCGCTATGGCAGGTACTGCAAGTGTACGGATCACCGACGCGAAATCCAACGAGATCACGGCGATCCCCCAGTTGCTGGAAATGCTAGAAATCAAGGGTTGTTTGGTAACGATCGACGCGATGGGCTGCCAGAAAGAGATTGTCCAGAAGATCGTCGACTCGAACGCCGATTACGTGATTGCCGTGAAAGGCAACCAGCCGAAACTCCACGCTGCGATCCAGAAGTTCTTCTCAAAAGTCTTCCAAGACGAGGAGGTGGCGTGTCGTCGCTACGAGTCGCATGAGAAGGGGCACGGGCGAGTGGACCACCGCTCTTATTACCTGGCGCCGTTACCGGAAGATTTCCCTGGTAGAGACAAGTGGCGTGGCCTCAAAGCGATCGGGATGGCGGTCCGCCGGACCGAGCAGGCGGATGGCAAGAAGAGTTGCGACATCCGTTACTACATCACGAGTCGCTGGATGAGCGACCAGAAGTTCGGCACGGCAGTGCGGGGTCATTGGGGAATTGAGAACTCGCTGCACTGGCAACTGGACGTGACCTTTGGCGAGGACCAGTGTCGGGTACGCAAGGGGCACGCCGATGCGAACCTGAGCCTCCTGCGTCGCAGTGCCCTGAGCCTGCTCAAGAATCACACAAAAGCGAAGATGGGCGTCAAGAACAAACGCCTCAAAGCCGCCTGGAGCGACGACTACCGACTGCAAGTCCTTACCGGCACGTCACTTTAGGTGCAATCGCCCTAGGCACTACGGCCGGAGCAAGCGTCGCCGCAGCGGCAGCAGCCGAGTCTTGGGACGAAGAGTCGCGTGGGATGAACCTGGCAAACCGGTGGCTCCCCCCCCACACAGCTGCCGGACACCGAGGCGGGTCGATGCCACGGGTTCTTGCTACCCACGCTCATCGGGTATCCTTGGCGGTTCCCTTGTTGGTCCCCTACAATGGCCGCTTGCCTGTTTGCTACCGCTCGCCTGAAAGGAGTCGCCGTGTCGACTGTCATGTTGGAAAAAGTGCTGGTTGTCCCTACGGAGTATTTCCACGAACTCGGACACTTCCAGGGCTTTTCGCCCGATGTCGAACGGTATTTTGAACCGATCGTGGGGTGCGAGCAGATTAGCTACCGCGCCCGGGGCGAAATGGAGGAAGACCCCAACTTCAAACAGCTCATCCCCTACTGCCTGTTCCGCTACACCACGCCAGCCGGCGAAGTTCACATTTTCAACTACCTTCGTGGCGGCGGCGTCGGCGAAGCCCGCCTGCGGGCGAAGCGCAGCGTTGGCGTTGGTGGCCATATTTCGCTCGAAGATGCCGAAGCAGTGAATCACATAGGCGACGTCTATCGCGAAGGCCTGGAGCGTGAACTCGCCGAGGAAGTTGCGATCGATACTCCCTATTCGGCGCAAGCGGTTGGCCTGATTAACGACGACGAAACCGAAGTCGGCAAGGTTCACCTTGGCGTGGTTCACTTGTTCGATGTCGAAGCGCCCAAGGTGCATCCCCGCGAGGACGACCTCGCCGAAGCGGGTTTCCTTCCCGTCGCCGACATTCTGGCAGATCTCGACCACTACGAGTCGTGGTCGCAAATCGTGATGCGGGCGCTGTTTGGGTAGTGCCGATATTCGCGTTTGGCTCGCAACGAGCGAATTGGCTTCTCCAGAGCCGGTTCATGGATAACGCGTGCTTGCTTTGCTACCCGGCCCCGTCACGGAATGCTATTTCTACTTCGTCATCCGCTTCGTCGGTTGTCGATGACGCTACCTCCGCAGGTGCCGGATCGCGCTCGCCAATCTGCTCGCGCCACATCGCGTAGTAGAGTCCTCGTTCGGCGAGCAGCGCGTCGTGACTACCGGTTTCGCTAATCCGGCCCTTTTCGAGCACGTAGATGACGTCGGCGTGCGCTACGGTGCTCAGGCGATGCGCAATCATCAGTACGATCTGCTTTTTGCTTGCGCAGATTTCGCGGATTGACTGGCTAATTTCTTGTTCGGTGATCGAATCGAGGGCCGATGTCGCCTCGTCGAAGATGAACAACCGTGGCTGACGGAGCAGTGCTCGAGCAATCGACAGGCGTTGCCGCTCTCCACCCGACAACCGCACGCCCCCCTCGCCCACGCGCGTGTCGAGCCCCTGGCCCGACCGACTGAGGATGGGAAGGGCCGAGGCTTTCGCCATCGCGTCGAGCATGTCGTCGTCGGTGGCGTCGGGCGCGACAAACTGCAGGTTGTCGCGCACGGTGCCCGAGAAGACCTGGGGGTCCTGCGTAACGATGCCAAACTGTCGCCGGACACGATTGAAACGCAAGTCTTCGAATAGAACACCGTCGAACAGCACCCTACCGCTCGTTGGACGGTACAAACCGACCACCAGTTTTACCAGCGTCGACTTCCCAGACCCCGAAGGCCCCACGAACGCAATCGTATCGCCAACGCGGGCACTGAACGAAACGTGATCGATCGCGTTATCGTTTGCCGTCCGATGGCGGAACACAACGTCGTCGAACTCTAAATCGTCGAGCAGGCCGATTTCGACGGGTTCTTCCGGATGTGTTTCGAGCGGCTTGTTGATCAGCTCTTCGAAATTCTGCAGCGACGCCTCCGCCTCACGGTAGTGGACGATCACGTTGCCCAAGTCTTGCAGCGGCACAAAAATCGAAGCGACGATAAACTGCATGGAGATCAATTCGCCCGGCGAGAGCGCGTCGCGAAAGATCAGCCACAATAGAATGAAAAGTACCGAGTGTTTGAGCAAATTGATCGTCGAACCCTGCAGAAAGCTTAACGTTCGCACCCGCCGCGTCTTTTGCATTTCCAATTCATAGATACTCCGCGTGAGCTTACGAATACGACGCGTCTCGGGCAGCGCCAAGCCCAGGCTCTTAACCAACTCGATGTTGCGTAGCGATTCGGTAATTACGCCCATCAGCCGCGCGGTCTCGCGGAAAATGCTTCGCTGGGTGGTTTTGATCCGTTGGCTGAGCAGACTGGTAAGCACTCCCAGCACGATAACGCCCACCCCAAATACCGGCACCAGCAACCAATGCTTGGTAATCGCGTACCACATGAGAAACGCCATGCCCACCAGCGTAGAGAACAGCACGTTTACCAGCCCGGAGATGAATCGCTCGGTGTCGGTGCGTACTTTCTGTAGCATGGCTACGGTTTCGCCACTGCTACGATCTTCGAATTCCTGAAACGAAAGGCGCAACGTGTGCTTGAGCCCCGTGTCGAACACTTCAAGCCCAAACTTCTGCACCACCAGTCGCAGCAGGTAGTTTTGCAGCGCGCTGGCGAAACGCGCTGCCGTGGCGATGAGCACGGCGACCAACAGCCACCAAAGTACACCGCGAACCAGTTCCGACTCTGGCTTGTTGCCAGGTTTTAGTGCGTAATCGTCGATGATCTTCCCAAAGATTACCGGATCGATTAGCGTGAGCACCTGGGCCACAGTCGCCATCAACAGCGACAGCGCCACCCAACCCCGCAACGGCCAAAGGTAGCGCCAAAGTGTACGCATGGGCAAGTGTCTCCGTGATAAACAAGTGGTTGGCGGCCAGTGTACCACGTAGCGGCTTGGTAACTAGAGTTTCGCTACCTTCGACGGAGTTTGGGGTTTAGGAGGATAGCAAATACACCAGTCTGCCCTTCCCTCTTGGAGTCGAATTTCATGTTGCGAACAACATGGTTAGTTGGATTCGTATGGACGATACTGCTTGCCGATGGAGCAACTGTGCAAGCGCAATCGGATTCCCAAACGCCGCAATGGATCCCCAAATCGGTGGAACTTGTGGCCGATGTGCCATACGCGGCTACCGACAACCCGCGGCAAACGCTCGACCTGATCGTACCGCGGGCGGAGGTGGGCAAGCCGTTGCCGGTGGTCGTGGTGGTGCACGGCGGCGCATGGCGGCATGGCGACAAGCGGCCGACGCTGCGGCGCGTGGTGCGTTTGGCCACTTCGGGCAAGTACGCCGCGGCGAGCATTGGCTACCGATTGACTGACGAGGCGCAGTGGCCCGCCCAAATCCACGACTGCAAGGCGGCCATTCGCTGGATTCGCGCCAACGCTGCCAAGTACAACCTCGACCCCGACCGCATCGGTGTGTGGGGTTCCTCGGCGGGCGGGCACCTGGTCGCGGTGCTCGGTACCAGCGGCGATGTGGACGACATGGATGGGTCGCTCGGCACGCACACCGATCAGTCGTCGCGCGTCGCATGCGTGGTCGACTTTTACGGACCGACCGACTTCCTGCAAATGCAGCCCACTGCCGTGGAAGGCGCGGTGTTGAATCACAACGCGATGCGATCGCCCGAGTCGCTACTCATCGGCGGCCCTATCCAGGAAAACCACGGCAAGGTTGCCACCGCCAATCCCATTACTTACATCACCGCCGACGATCCACCGTTCCTGATCGTCCATGGCACCGCTGACCCGCTGGTGCCGTTCAATCAATCCGAACTGCTGCACGATGCGCTGGAGAATGTCGACGTCGAATCAACGCTCGTTACGGTTGATGGCGGCGGGCATGGGCAAGGTTTTCCTCGCGAAGTGAACGAGCAAGTGCAACGGTTCTTCGACCATCACCTACGGGGAGAAGAGAGTGAATGGCACGACTCAACGGTCGGCGCATCAACAGGCGCACAGCGTTAGCGGCAGGGCGAAGGCCAATGCGACGGCGAAGGCCATTTACATTTAGATGTTATGTGGCGTTGTCGTGAAGCTGGCGTCGAAGCTTGATGTCAGCGGTGAGTAGATCAGCGTGAAGAATTTGAGCGTCCATGCTCCGAATTGTGCAACCCTTTTCGTAACCTTCTGCGGTCAGTTCTTCGATAATCTTGCTCGCACAAGAGTTGGGGGGTTCAGTGTCGATTTGAATGTCGTAACGCACAAGCTCATCGTTTTGGTTCGGTACTGGAGCAACGGCGTTCATCGAATTAATGTTAAAGCCCACTCCGTTTTGGTAGAAGTTCGGCCAATCAAGTACGTAATATTGTCGTCAAGTGTAACGTTGAGGTTTGCTAACTCCACCGTGATACCCCGCGAGGACAGAGATTGGGAAATCGACGATAAGTTGAGTTGTCTTGGCACGCAGTTCAAGTGGAATCGCTGGGGCTGATTTTGTGAGAGACTTCATCACGCTTAAATCTTCGCGTGCGGGAACAGGAGGAGAGGCTAGCCAGGGGTCCAGGGGGCAGTCGACAGCGTCGACCAAACTGTCGATGCTTCTCCGCCTATGAACGTGCCAGAAACCGCAAGTAACCACTTGTTTTCGTGAGTCTAGCGCATGCTACGTGTCGAAGTGCCGGGGTCAGAAACAGTAAACGGAGCGTAAGCGGGGTCGTGGTGACGCCCCAAATCAGCTAGAAAGAATCGCGAAGCGAGAGCGAAATCGCATAAGAAACAGAAGGCTAGGAGTTGCCATGACGGCCGTGAGAGTCCCGATAGGAAAAGTCGACTGGATGGCGATCGCCGTAGTTGCAAGCATTCACTTGGCGGCATTGGCCTCGCTGCTCCCGTCGCTGTTCAGTTGGACCGGAGTTGTGCTATCCATTGCAGGCTGCTACGTATTTGGGACGTTGGGCATTAACCTTGGCTATCACCGACTGCTTTCGCACCGCAGCTTTAAGTGCCCGCTGTGGCTTGAGCACACTTTGGCGGTCCTGGGCGTCTGCTGTCTAGAAAAGACACCGGGGCAATTCGTCACGACGCATCGGGCTCATCATCAGCACACCGACGAAGAGGGCGACCCTCATTCACCAATTCATGCGTTGTTTTGGGGACACATGGGATGGATCTTCGTAGATAACCCCCAGCTTAACAATGCGTCGGCCTACGACAGGTACGCCCGCGACATATTTCGCGACCGATTCTACTTTAGATTAGAGCGAAATGCGCTCTGGTTGCAGCTATACGCCGCCCATGCTGCGTTGTTCTTCTTGGTTGGCATTGCCATCGGATGGCTGGTGCCGGGCGGGTCGTTTACCGCTGGCCTGCAGTTGGGACTGAGTCTGCTCGTATGGGGGGTCTTCGTGCGGACGGTGTTGGTCTGGCATATCACTTGGAGCGTGAACTCCATCGGCCACATCTGGGGATACCGCAACTATGAGACGCGCGGCAACTCCCGCAACAACCTGTTCGTAGGGCTGATAAGTAACGGAGATGGATGGCACAACAACCACCACGCGGATCAGCGTGCCGCATCACATGGACACCGGTGGTTTGAGTTAGATATCACTTACCTAACGCTCGTCGTGCTCCAGCGTGTCGGACTCGTGTGGGACATGGTGCCCATCAGCCATCATGCTATTGGCAGCTCGCCAGCGGAAAATAATCAGCAGCCCACACCCATTGAAGAGAAAAAGTTGGCGAAAGCATTCCCCCCTCACCGAACTCGCGTTAGTTGCATTAACCGCCAGCTCAAGGCCAGACAGCCCACTAGTGGTGGTGTTCACGCCCGCCATAAACATGAAAAATAGATGTCGCAGCGGTCGGGCCACCGCCTGCAATTCGAGGAATCCAAAACCCCGATCGGTTGGACCATCTCTGAAAGAGGCTTTAGTGTCAAGTAGTTTTTTTCCTGGTTTCCTTCAACGTTCGTCCGCATCTCTTCAGGTCACAGGCGAAGCTGTTTTTTTTATCATCCAAGGGTTCCGGTGAGCCCCTCCGCCGTCGCCTTCACATCGCCCCTGCGCCCCTCGTCTTGAGGGTCGATGCGAAGGCAGAGGCGCGAGGGCGAACCACCTCGTCCACGTGGCCCCGAATCCGCTCCTCATCAACCTGAACCATGCTTCCGCTTGCGCTGCTTCCTGATAAACTTGTCATCGTGGCAGTCTCCTTCGCTTGGGGGAATGAATCTCAACAATCCAATTCCTACCAAGCAGGGGCTGCCCAAACAATGTGCGCATGATCTAGGACGTTATCGATCCCGCTCCTCGATCCGCCGGCTCGGGCAGCTTCGGCCGCGACGACCTGTCGCTTGTGGCGAAAGTCAGCGATTTGGCGCATAGCTGGATCTTTGGCGTCGCTGCGGAGCAAATGGCCAATGCGGCGACCGAGTTCTGAGCTGCCGCGCTGATTCGATCGCCCCCTTTGGGCGAGGAGAGGTTTTGCGAAGGTTTTTCCTTTGTACGCCGTCGCAGGCCTCGTTCTACGATCCACTTCCACTATGTCTTTGATTGTCTGTTCCGGCCGCAAGCCTAGGGCGTGCCAGTGGTCGGATGATCTCAGCCAAGTTGTCGTCAAACGGGGTGGCATCGGTCGAAAATGCGCCGCATTCTGCGCCCCGCTGGAGAGAATCCACGTATTCTTCGGGGTTCAAAGAGGGGTTCGAATCCCTCCCCGACCGCTGATTCGAGTAGCAGCTGGTGTTACAGCTTGTGACAACGAAATCGAAGCACCAGCCCGACGGCAGGGTTCCTAGTCGACCGCCTACGGTTCGTGCTACTCTTCAACGGCCGCGCGGTGGCTGGTGGGTGCCCGGGTTCTGGGACTCTTTTCCAACCGCCCTGGCATGGTGACGATTCAAGCTTGTGCGGGTAGTGCCCTTAGGCGGTTGCTTTGGGATAGCCCATGGGGTTGCACCAGAGCTGCGTGGGGTTGGCGAGCACCACTGGAGCTAAAAACGCAGGCCGTTTGACATCTGACAGGCAAGGGGCAAGGCGATGGACCAGGATGATGTGGACCAGGATGATGTGGACCAGGATGATGTGGACCAGGACGAAGTAAGTCAGCGCGAGTGGAGCCATGCCGACAATTGGCGTTTTGGCGTTTATAACGCACCGTTGGACAGTCGCGTTTGGGTACCAAAGCAACCAGCGTGGATGGGCTGGACGCTCAACTTTGCCCACCGCGCTGCGTATGTTTGGCTAGCCGTGCTGCTACTGCCCGCGGTCATCGTAATGGCGGTCAGCATTGTCGCTTCGGTAGTTACTCGCGGGTAGTGTCTCAGCGCGAATCGCTGCGTGTTGCTCACGCTGCTTGCCGGTTCAATGGGCCGCTAATTCAGCATGTCCTTTGCCAATCAAGTCTGCCAGTTCGATACGGTTGGGGTTCAGCAATGCAGCGACGCGATCGGCGTTTACCGCGGCGACGATGATTTGTCCAACTTCTGTATGGACATCGTGGAAGAGTCCCAGCGCGTGCATGCGACCGGTTTGTCGCTCGTTGTCTTCGTTGGGGCTCAAGTAATGTACCGAAGCTGCCTTGTAACGGTGGATCAGGAACAAATGGATCAATGTCATTAGCCGCTTGCGGCGGAATTCGCTGTCGTAGGTCTCCAAGTAACGGATGGAGAGAATGTTGTTGCCGCTGCGATCTTTGATTGGTGCGAAGATGATCCCGGCTTTCTTCGAGTCGAACGCATCGAGCACGTGCAGCGCTAACAGTTCCGAACCTGCGGCGTGCGGCCGCAATTCGGCGCGGAGCGGACCATGTGCTTGGTAGTTGTCGCTCCAGATGGCGAGCCATTCGTCGAGTAGCCGCACGGGAACTTCTGTCTGCACGAGGTGCTGAACTTGTGTGGAGCCCTTTCCCATGGCGGCGGTGGTTGAGGTGCGGCCCGAACAGGCCATCAAGGCTCCGTCTAGGCGTGGCCCCCCCACCAATGTTTGCGGCGTCTTGTAGGGCGATTCGACGAGTCGCAGTTTCCGCTGCAAGCGGGCGAGCGAGAGCATTCCGTCTTGCTGCAATGCGGTGGCGAACTCTTCGGCCGCCATGCCATCGACTTGGTGGCCTCCGTAGGTAATAAAGTTGAAGACGTAGCCCAGCTTGGCCAATTCGCGCGGAAATACGCGCATCTGCTGGTCGGTCATCCCGGTGGTATCCCAATTGAAGGATGGCGAGAGATTATAGGCCAGCATCTGATCTGGATAAACGGCGTGAATGGCGTCGGCAAACTGTTTGGCATCGGCCAAATTCGCGGTCTTTGTTTCCATCCAAATTAAATCGCAAAACGGTGCAACTGCCAACGACTTGGCGATGGCATACTCGATACCGCCCCGTACCGGGTAGTAGCCTTCTGGAGTGCGTCCCAACTCGCAATCCCAAACCACGTTTAGCCCCATCCGCCGACTCCGTTCGCGAGCCTCGCGATGTCCCACGGTGCTGGACCACGCCAGCCACTGGTCCACGGTAAGATCGAAGTGCTGCCCTTCGTCGATATGGAATTCCATGGCGTCGGCCACGGCTTGGGCGAAGGTCTTGAGCCCTGCCTGCGACTCCCACAGTTCCACGAACTTGTTGGAGACTTCGCTGAGAATCTTCTCCATCGGCAACACGCGATCTCCGCGGTGATTCTCGAGGAGCGTCGCCATGGTCGAACTGATGCCTACTCGGTCGAGCCAGTTGCAAGCGGTCTCGTAATCGCGGTCTGGTATCCGATACAGCAGATGACCATGGATATCACTGGCGCCCAGTTCGTTGAGTTGCCTCAGGATCGCAAGGTAGGCCGATCGCCAACTCGGGACGTCGATGTTGGTAACACCGAGAATAAACGGCTGATCGCGTTCGTCGCCTCGGCCGTCCAGCAACGTTGCGGCTTCGGCATCGGTTCTGGCGACGAGAATGCCGGGAACGTTCATCACATCCAATTGGAAGCGAGCCGTGTTGAGCCGCTTGATTTGCTCGTCTACCGGGACCAATACTTTGCCACCTTGATGGCCACATTTCTTGCAACCAGGTTTTTGATCCTCGATGTGATAGCCGGGGACGCCCACTTCGACGAAGCGACGAATCAGGTTCCGCACGTGCGCATCGCCACCGTGGCCGGTGTCTGCATCGGCGATGATGAACGGCCGGTAGTCGTACTTCGGTGTGGCCGCGCGCTGCTCGTCGGTCAGTCGCGATCGGGCGAATTGCTGATTCTTGTCGGCTGTCAGCAGTGCTCGGACGATGGTGGCGGCCTCATCCGGCACTTGGCTTAGTGGATAGCTGGCTAAATCGGCGCCCGGATCTTCGCCGACGGATCCCTTCGCCGAGGTGGCCCACCCACCCAGGTAAATGCCCTCGATGCCGATTCGCTTCATCACGACCGCTTGCCCGGGCGAGTAAGGACCAAACGTGGTGATCGCCCGGTTGTTCCGGTACAGATCGCGGAGGCGTGCGTACATCCCCTCGGCGGCGTGCTTCGCTACCAGGTAGTCTTGGGAGATGGTGCCTCGCTGCTCGGCTACCTGGCGCGTGCCGTAGAGCCGCGTTACGTGTTGAAATCGTGGGCTCTCCATCCACTGCCTGATTTCGCCGACCTGGCGGTCGAAATCTTCCGCTTCGTCGATTTCCAGCAGGACAGCCGAATCCAGATTTTCGGTAATGCGTGTCCCATTTTTCTTCAAGTTGCCAAAGTACCGATGAATCCTATCACGCGCTACTTGTAAGTCGTGGTTATTCAGGTTGATGTTCAAGAGATCGATATACCAAGGCACCTTGCTCTCGTCGCGCACGTAGGCTTCAACAATCTCGCGCGCGATAGGCAGGGTTGTCGTTTTCGAGTTCGTATGGACGTCGCGATCGCTCGCCTTGAGCAATTTGTCGTATTCTTCTGCAAGTAAGCGTTGGAACATTTTGATGGAAAACGGATCGCCCGCCTTAGCTCCTGTCGGCGTATCGTCCTCGGTAAGCGTCGCGCCCTTATGCACCCATTCCCAAAGGATGCTGAGCCGAATTTCGCCAGTGGCGGCGTCTTCCATGAGGTAAAGGACGTTGTCGTTGCCGAAGAAGTCCGCCGGTTTCAGTGCCGCGGCCTGGAAACCTTGGCCGAATGCATTGCCATATTGCAGCCCGACACTTAGCAGGTCTCGCGCGCCGCGGATCGTCCGTGGCGCCTCTTCTAGTAGCATCAAGCCCTCCGCGTCCGCTAGAGAGTAAGTCAGCGGCGGAAAGTCGCGTCCCAACTGGTTGTCTTGTCCCGCGTGCTCCCAAACTGGTCGGACAATCTGGACCATTTTCCAGTGGGCCACCCACTTGCCGCTGGCGCCTTCGCGCTGCTCGCGTTCTGCGCCAGCGACGGCCTTACGCATGTTGTCCGCCACGCCTTCCTTGGTTCCAACCGGGATATTCGGCTCCATGCCGCCTTGCCACAGCGCGCAACGCCCGTGGCTGTCGGGCGTATTCACCGCTCGTCGCACTCGGTCTTCGTAGTTGCGCATGTAGCCGTAGCTCATCGTGATGGCGTCGATGTTGGGATTAATGAAATCCTTCTTCCACGCCAGTGCGTCGGCGACGCTATTGATGTAATCCCATCTCCCAGTGTTGTACCCAACGAAGTGTTCACCGAGTGCGGCGCGGATTTCCAGTAGCTGGAATGTCGCTTCAAGTTGTTCGACGAGCACATAGACTTTGAGCGTTCCGCAGGCGAGGCCCAGATGATCTTCCAGCGCGGTGAGCATCTCATTCCAGAAGGCCGCCTCTTCAGCCGTTTGAATCTTGGGCAGATAGAGAACGATTGACGACCCGTCCTTTTGTAGCTGCTGGTAGTTGTTCACCACATACAGCGTCAGGTCCACGATGGAGGCTGAAAGGGATCGGCCCTCTTCGTCGCGGATGTGGCGATCGTCCAAATGAAGACCGCGGGCGCGAAATATCTTGGTGGTGAAATCAAGCTGTTGCTCCCAGTCCTGAATGATATCGTGGCCGAGAAAATCGCGTGCCCAAGCATTCATGTCGTCGGCCACACGGCGTGCGGCGTCCATGAACACCTCGTCTTTGTGGATGGCGAGCTTCAGGTTTCGCTGGTTGTCTAGCGACATACTGCCAATTTGCCCCAGGGCATCTTCGCCATCAAACATCCAGCCGTCCGCGCCTGAAAGCAGCGCGTAGGCGACATTTCGAATACTGGACTCGATCGGTCCGTTTGGCTTAGCGGCAGGCCCCGTCCCCTGAATCCATTGCCGCTGCAGGTCCGGCGGAATCTCCGATCCTATGAACTTTCCTTCGCGGGCGTCCTGCACCTTGATCTGCGTACGCGGAATGCAGGCGTCGGGGTTTAAGAAGCGGAGGTATTCCTGATCGCGATAGCGCTGCAGACGCCGCTCGTGGCGGGTGGCCATTAATTCTTTCTGGTCCCGGTTGAACCTGGCCATAACCTCCAGCGCAGCGAGCGCAGCGGGTGTGTAGACATCGGCATAAACAGAGCGTAGGTCGTCTCGAATCGTCAGTCCGGCCAAAGAAGAACCGGCTGCAGGTGACGTCACTGGGCTTGGAGCGCGGGTGGCCATCTTCTATCTCCTTGACGAGAGTCGGGCGAAGGAGCAATACGTAGGCTAGAGGATCAGCAAATCACATACCCTTGCAAGCAAGGGCTTTTTGCCGTGGAAGACGCAACAAGTTTTGAAGCGTGCGTGCGGATATGCACAGATTCGTGTCAATGGGGCGAACACGTCCAAAAACGGAGCGATTGCGATTTCGGGCAAACGTCCACCACCTTCCGATTTCCTGGGGCATGGTACCAAGCGACGATGATACGAATGCTGAGCCGGATGCGCTGGCCTCGGGCCTTGTCGATGGCCCCCGACGCTAGCGTGTGCGGCTTACCCGAAAAAAGGCACCAGACGCTGCACCAAGAAAGAGCATTGCGACGCGGCTAGCACGATCTCGACAAGTCGCGGTGTGGAGTCGTACGCGATCCGTTATGGAAAACGGAGTGCGCAGTTCCCAGCCTTTCTACCTGCGGATCGTGGCCCGCCAACACTGTTCGTGCTACAGGCTCGAGGCCAGGAAGCGTCGTTTGCTAAGTGTCGGCGGTAGCTCACCAAAATTGTAGGCGGTGGCATCGACGCCACTGGCGAGTACTATCGCTGAGAACGTATCGTTGCCTGGCGTGCCACCTTCGGAGCCAATGGTGTCCTGGCCATCGCCAAAGAATGGGGGATCGGTTTCCGTCACCTGGTAAGTGCCCGGCAGTAGGTTGGCAAACAGGTACGATCCATCAGCGCCGGTGGTCATCGTTTGGTTCACGCTGGTGTCGGTGAAGTCGGTACCGGTAAGCGTGATGGTCACGCCAGCGATAGCTTGCTCGTTGGCGTCGAAGAGGCCGTCGCCGTCGGAGTCGACGTACACAAATCCAGAGATGGATGACGGATCGACCATCACCACCGATGTAGTGAAGGCATCGTTGTTGGCTTCGGTACTTTCTTCCTCATTCGTGGCGACACTGGCATTGTTGGTCAGCGTCCCGGCGAAGTCGGAATCGACCGTCACGACGATGGTGATGTTGGTCGTCAGCGCCTGCCGTGAGGGTTCCCACGTTGTAAGTGAGCACGCCTGCCACGTTGCTATTGGGTGTTGTGGAAGCCCCCGCATTAAACGTGACGTTGTCGGGCAGCGCATCGGTTACTACGACTCCCGTAGCGGACGAGGGGCCATTGTTCCTTACGGTAAGCGTATAGGTGAGCGTGCTGCCTGGAGCGATGGGGTCGCCGTTATCGTCGTCGACCTTCGTGATCTCGACGTCGACCAGGTTGTTTACGTTGGTCGTCACCGCGTCGCTATTGTTGTTGGTATTGGCTTCGTTGGGTGCACTGACGCTTGCGGTATTCATGAGCGTGCCCGCGGCGTCGGAGTCGACATTGGCGATGATGGTCACCGTCGCGGTTGCACCCGTCGCCAGGTTGCCCAAGTCGGCAGTCACCGTGCCGGAGGAATGCACCACGTCTCCAGAGGCGACGTTGGTGCTGCCCGACGCGAACGTCACGTCGCCAGGTAAGGAATCGGTGAAGGAAACCGTGGACGCGGTCGATGGCCCGTTATTGGTGACGAGAATCGTGTAAGTTAGCTGCCCGCCAGGGACGACGGTCGATAGGTCGACCTGTTTGTCAATCACCAGATCGAAGCCATAGAATCCGAGGTCGAGCGTCAGGTTGCTGTCGTCGCTCGAATCGCCATCGCTAGACGGTTCATCGTCACCTATTAGCGTAATCGCCCGAGTAACCACGCCGAAGGTGGTTAGCGCGTATCCGTTGTCATCGTTGTTTACGTTGTTATCAGGATCGGGAGCAACGCCAGCGGTTTCGTTTCCTGTGGATGAGGCCATTCCCTCGAGGGGCTCGCCGTTGCCAAATTCGGTGGCCGCTACGCGTACCAGGTAGTCGCCGGGCAACAGGTTCTCGAATAAGTAGTTGCCATTGAGGTCGGTGGTATCGTTGGCGAGAAATTCATCAACGCCGTTGGTGTAGTCGCCGCTAGAGTCGCTATCCTCATACAACGCGACGACGACGTCCGGGATGCCGGACTCGCCCGATTCAAAGACGCCATCGTTATCGAGATCGGCGAAAACCTGATCGCCCAGACTCATGCGATTCAGTACCGTGAAGCCAGCGGTCTTGACGGTGTTTCCCGCCACGCCAACCAGTTCGACGCGTGCATCCAGGCCGTTGATCGCCGGATCGCGGAAGTCGAGTATGAATTCAATCGCGGTGACGTTGCTAAAGTCGACGCCGGAGCCCGAGACGTTTTCGGTGAAGCTGGTGAACGGCATCACCATTTCCTCGTCGTCATCCCCGTCGAAAATTCCATCCTGATCGAGGATATCGACCGTCGCCTCCGCCGCATTGCCTGCTTCGCTGGTGAGCCGGACCGTAACTTCCGCGCCCGGCTTGTTGTCGGCGCTCAACCGCAGTAGCACACCGAAGTTGCTGCCGCCATCGGAAAAATCGAGATTCAGGTTGTCGGGGTCCACCGTGTCGCCATTGCCGTCGTTGCCGTCCCAGGTGACGCGGGCGATGCCTTCGGCGCCGCTACTCGATTCGAGGCTGAGCACGGAGCCGCCACCAAACTGCGAAGTCAGGGTCACGTTGCCTACGGAGGTGGCTTCGACGTACAAATCGCGGACACCACCGGCATTGGCATTGGCGCCATCCGCCACTGAATTGGCCGTGGTTCCCGTGTCGGAAACCAGTCGCGTGGCAGTAACGGTTTGCGCGGTACTGAAATCGTCGATCGTGAGTGCCGTGATGCCCATCGCCTCGGTGGCGTTGAACGTTACCGTTTCCAGATCTCCGCCGGCAAGCACCTGCTGACCGCTGGTGGGTGCAATCCGAACGAAGTAAGTGCCTTCGATCAAGCCAGTGAATCGGTACTCACCGCTCGCATCGGTATTTATGGTGGCACCGTATTGGGGATCGGTCGCCGCGCCATCGAACGAACCATTGGCATTGCCATCGCGGAATAGCGACACCGGCAGGCCGGCCACCACAACGTCGTTAGCTGAGTTGCCATCTCCTTGTAAATCGTTGAGCACGATGCCCGTGATTTCACCCAGGTCGGTGGCCAACAGGCGACGGTCTTCTAAGCATTCGAACCGGAACTTCATGGGAGATTCTCGTAGTCATTGAGTGGCGAATGATTGCAGGCAACTCGCATGATTCTCCATTGCGTGCGAGCTGCTGTCGATACGAGCTGTGGTGTAGACAAGGGGCCATGGCGGTCCGCTGAAAAACGCGCAGCCGTTCTCTATATCGCCCACCAACCAGCAGAATCGTTAGAATCGATAGTCAAGGCCCAGATTTAAGCCGTGTGCTAGCAGTGCTACGTCGTCCCATTCGAAGCGGGGACGCTCTGGCCCTACCACCGGTTCGAAGACTGGGGGCAACAGATTCGGGTTCACATCCAGATCAATGTGGTCGCCTGGACGAGCGACCCGGCTCCAATACAGCATGGTATAGCCGGCGGTTGCCCGCAATTGCGGTGTGATTTTGTAGCCGATGGTCACACCCAGTTCGGGGACGACGGAGAACACGTCGCGACTATAGGTTCCAATATTACTCCTGAGGGCCAGGAGGCCGCCTTGGTCAGTGAAGGAAGCTCCGCTATCGCTCACGGTGGTTTGTCCGTTAACGTTCACCCGTTGGTGCGTGTTGCCGATGGCCATCTTGGTGAGAAATTCCAGCGACCATTGGGCCGACTCCCACTCCCAGATGAATCCTAAATCGCCGCCATGAAACTCGTTGGAAGTATCGAACAAATCAAGGATTTCGAAGTCTCCGGGATCGGTCGATCGCAGCGATCTCAGGTCTTCGCGGATTAAGATGGCATCGTTCAAACTCAGGTAGCGATAACCACCGATCACATCGATCCGCGATACGCCTGTAGGTCCGACAGCGGGTCCGCATGGATTGCAATTGTTGGCGACACCACCGATTTCCTTACAGCAGATAGCGGCCCGCAAACGCAAACCGGCGCCGTCGAATTCGCTCCGCATATTCACCGATACGGTGCCATCTACGACTCCCGGAAAGGAGACAAGTTCAGCATCCTCGGCGGGCGGCAGCACGTCGCCGATGCCGTCGACCGGCACCATGTTGAAGAACGGACGAGCGAGAATCGGGGCACCACCGTTGCCCGTGGCGCTGAATCCCACCGACTCCGACTTGAACGACATGTAGTCGCCCTCGATGGCGATGTCCTGGAAGTTATTGAGCCAGGCCCCGGCGGAGAATCGTAGCCCATCGCGAGTTCCGCCCATTTGGGTTCCGCCGCCAAAGAGAATTTCCGTGTTCGGCGCACCAGTACGCCGGCCTGCCCCTGAGGCGTGCCAGCCGAGCTCCCGGTCACGAGTGGCGGCACGTTCATGCCGTCGAACGACCACAGCAAGTACTCCGCACCCACATAGAAACGACCTCGCGAACCTCGGCAGCAGCTCACCGAGTAACTCGTGTCCGGGGTTGTGTAGTAATAGGGCGAATACGTTTGGCAGCTATTGCATCCATCGTAAGGTTGAATGAACCCACTGGTGGCAGGCGTACCGTAGTGATTTACTGTGCATTGCGGGCAGTTGCACGCACCGGCGGTGCTGGTCATTCCGTATTGGTCGACCACGACGGGCGCGAACTGCGCCGTGCGATGCGATGGCGGTACGGCAGCCGCAGGTTGCGGCTGCTTGGCGATGGGCGCCTGGTGCTGGGTTTGGACCACGCCGAACGAGAGGTTCTCGCTCACCGTTGGCAAGCCGAGCTGCGATGCCAGCAGCGTGGTTCCCGTGTCGCTACGCACGGTCACGCGCTCGCCTACGTATGGGGCTAGCTCCACACCGGGCGATGGCTCTACGTACCGCTGCACCTGACCGTATTGATCGGCCAGGGCGAATTCGGGTGTGCCATTTGTGGCGTCCGGATTGCGAATCAACAAGGCCTGCTGCGATTGCGACTGGCGTGCCGCCGGTGGTTGGCTTGCCAGTTCGGCGAGCGATCGTACGGGACGCGCTTGCGGATCGCGATGGGGCGACCACAGCAGCGGCTGAGCGGTGGCCATGCAAGCTCCTGAGCCTACTGCAAGCGTCAGCACGAGCTGCCATGGACGTGTGATAGCGGACCATCGGTCCGGCGTGCCAATGCGCACAGAATCCATAGGGTGACTCCCAGCTAATGTTTCTTGGCGGCTACCTTTCGGCGGCCGCTTGCGATGAGGTGGTAGTGGATAAGGTCTCTAGAAAAGTTCGCAGGCGGGGTTTTTAGCAGAAGCCCCAGACCGCCGCAACACCAAGCGTCACAATCCGCACAATCGCTAAAGTTTGCCTGGAATACCGACGAAGTTACCGAAGAGACTGCGCAGCGGATGTTGCGCACACGCCACTGCGAGATCGAGATTTGTCCCCAGTTACCGAGGTAGTATGTTGTCGCGTCGCTCAATGCTTGCATGCGTGACATTAGCATCGCTACTAATGGCGGGTTGCAGTCCGACGTTCTATCGCCGGCAGGCCGACCGCGAGGCGAATTGCCTCCTCGACCAAAAAGCGATACCGGCTGAATCGGCGCCGGGCAAATTCCGTATCGCCATCGACCCCCGTTCGCGGATGTTTGATCCGTTCGATCCCGACTGCGAACCCATGCCGCCGGACGATCCCGCCTCGGCTCGCTACCTGCAGTGCGTGGATGGCAAACGGGGATCAGCCGAGTGGCGTTCGCTGCCAAAGACGGCGTTTGTCGACAGCCCATGCTGGCAGGACTATCTACCTCGCGACGAGAAGGGCGAGATCGTACTCGATCAACTCGAAGCACTCGACCTAGCGTATCTGCAGTCCACCAACTACCAGGAGCGGCTAGAAGAGCTTTACCTCTCGGCTCTTGACGTAACGTTCGAGCGTTTCCGGTTCGATACGCAGTTCTTCGGCGGTTCGCAGATTGTGTACCAGAACGAAGGCTCCGCGCGGGGTGGCGATAGTACGCTGCACGTTGCACCAGCGAGCGCCGCGGCGGGGCCGCGTATCGATACGAACCGTTGGCGAGCCGAGACGCTAACCGCGACCGGCGGCGATTTCGTGGTTGGCTTCGCCAACTCATTGGTCTGGCAATTTGCTGGCACCGACGACTATCAGGGCACCACCCTATTAGACTTCAGCCTGCTGCAACCGTTGCTCCGCGCGGGTGGCCGTACGGTCGTGCTCGAACGTCTCACCATCGCCGAGCGGCGCTCCTCGCGAATGTGCGGCAGATGGAGCGCTATCGCCGTGGATTCTATGTTGAAGTAATCACCGGCCGCGACTCCGGGCCAGGGCCTTCGCGGCGCGGTGGATTCTTTGGCGGGGCCGGCCTCGAGGGATTCACGGGTGTTGGCGGTGGCGGTTTCGGCCGGGTTGGTGGTTTTGGCGGTGGCTTCGGTGGCGGTGGCGGAGGTTTCACCGGCGGTGCTGGTGCCGCACAAGCCGGCGGGTTCCTTGGGCTGCTACAAGATCAGCAGGAGCTTCGCAACCAGCGGGCGAACGTCGCCGCACTTCGCGCAAGCGTGATTCAGCTAGAGGCGACCTATGAGGCGGGCCGCATCGACCGATTTCAAGTCGACCTTGCGCGGCAGGCATTGTTCAACGCTCAGAGCCTCCTGCTACAACAGGAGAATTCGTATCGCGCAACACGCGAGGCGTTTCAAACACGTATTGGCCTGCCACCCGAATTGGACATCGTCATTAGCGATCCCTATCTCGATCGCTTTAACCTTCTCGATCCCGACCTGGAACTGCTTAAAGGCGACGTGGCGCTGGTACTCGACACGCTCCGCGCCCGCCGCGAGCAGCTAAGGGAAGCGGAGGGGCAAGACAACACGACCCAAGCAGAAGTAGCGGACGAGCTGGCCGCCACGCGGTCGGCAATGGTGGGGCTCGTAGCAGCGATGAACAGCCGCCTGGGGGCGGTGGTTGACGACTTTGCCGCATTAGACGAAGCGCTTCCTCAACGGCGAGAATCGCTACAGCAACTAAGTGTCCGGCCTGAAGTGGTGGAGGCCGACATCGACACCAACCTGCTTAGCACCGAGCGGTTAGATGACTATGTCGCCAGTCGTCGTGCCGAACTCGAGCGGGTCCAGACGGCGCTGGCGGCAACGACTGCCGACCTCGACCAAATGGCCAGTAGCCCTCAGGACACGCTGGAGGAGGGCCTCAATGAAACGATCGAACTCTTAAGCCGCACCGCTAGTGAGTTGCTAGAACTGTCGCTGCTGCAGGCAAGCGTGCGGTTGGAGACGGTTACCATTGAGCCCATTGAACTCGCCCCGCCTGAAGCGCTGGCGATTGCGAGCGCCTACCGTCGCGACTGGAAGAACGCCCGAGCGAACCTGGTGGATACCTGGCGGCTTATCTACTTTAACGCCAACGACCTACAAAGCGGTGTCGACCTGGTGTTTAGCGGCGAAATCGGTAATGCTGGGCAAAACCCATTCAATATTGAGGCTGCCAACAGTGCAATTCGTGTGGGCTTGGCATTCGATGCACCTCTCACTCGTTTGGCCGAACGCAATGTTTACCGCCAGTCGCTCATTGAATACCAGCAGGCTCGGCGCAACTACTATGAATTCCGTGATGGCATCTACCTGGGCCTGCGCAACACGCTGCGGCAAATGCGGCTAGACGAAGTAAATCTCGAACTCCGGCGGGCGGCGGTACAGCTGGCCATTTCGCAGGTCGACCTCACGCAACTGCGGCTCAGCGAGCCACCTCAACCGGGCGAAACGGCCGAATTTGGTGACACGACCGCGCACGACCTGGTGCAGTCGTTGTCCGACCTGCTCAATGTGCAGAACGACTTCCTGAGCGTATGGGTCGATTACGCGGTACAGCAGCTTGCATTGGAGTTCGATTTGGGCATTCTTGAACTCGATGCCCGTGGTGTGCGGATTGAATCCACCGCGCCTTACACAGCGTACTTGTCGAATTTGCCCGTCTACCCGAGCGACCTTTACCCAGGCATGGCGTGTCAGCCATCGCTGGAGCCCGACGATGCCTCCGCCGTGTTAAAGGAGGTTGGTCCGCTACTTGACCCGAAGATGGGCCCCGTACTAGCACCACCGCAGAGCGACGAGCCCGGGGCCGAGCGAATTGAGCGACCGCCAATAACGCCATAATTTACGGTCTCAACGGGTCGGAGCGGGGTTTCATACCCAGGACGAGTGGTCGGAATCGGCACCCACTTGGGAAATTTTGCCGCTTACGCGCTTGATTCCTTTGACCTCCAAGTTGCATGTGGGCTGCCCATCGCGGCTAAGTTGGCCGCTAAAGCAAACTTCCGCAACGCAAGTGGCGATACGGGTCCGGTTGCATATAATGAGGCACCTACGAGTTCCTGTCCTTCCTCCCAGGCAAAACGAAATGCCCTCCCGCCGAAAAGTCTCCGCCGCCCGAGGCATGGTCCAATTCTTGTTGATTGCCGTGATGGCAGTCGCTGCGGTTGCCGGTGGAATCTACTGGTACCAATTGTCGAGGCCGACTGCTGTCGACCCCTCACTGGTCCTGCACGAAGTGGAACGCGGCGAATTCGAGCTTTCGATTACCGAGCGGGGCGAACTGGAAGCGGCCGGCGTCACCGAAGTACGCTCGGAAGTCAAAACCCAAAATCAACCCGGCTTGGCCATCCTGCGTGTGGTCGACGAGGGCACGCACGTCAAAGCGGGCGACTTCTTGTTGGAATTGGATGCCTCGGCCCTCGAAGCGGAACTAATCACGCAGCAGAACTTGGTGAATCTCGCCGAAGCCACCGTTGTCGAAACACGTAACCTGTACGAAACGTCGCTCATTGCCAAGCAGGAGTATGCCGAGGGCACGTACATCCAGGAACGTCAAACCATTGAAGGCGAAATTTTTGTTGCCGAGGAGAACCTGAATCTGCGCGGGAGTATTACCAGTTCAGCAAGAAACTGGCTGCCAAAGGACACATCAATCAATTGCAATTAGAAGCCGACAAATTTGCCGTGGAAAAGTCGGCCAAGGAACTCGAAGCGGCGAAGACGAAACTGCGGGTGCTCGACGACTTTACCAAAACCAAGATGGTAAAGCAGCTGGAAAGCGATATCGTGATTACGGAAGCCAAATGGGGATCGGCGAAGAAAAGCTACGACCTGGAACTTACGAAGCTCAAGGAAATTGAAGATCTCATCGCTAAATGCACCATCTATGCCCCCAAGGATGGCTTAGTCATCTACGCGAACGATCGAGATCGACATGGCAACGACGACTGGGTCGTGGAAGAGGGCACCATGGTTCGCGAACGGCAAGTGATTTTTCGGCTACCCGACTCTTCGGCCATGCGTGTGGAACTAAAAGTGAATGAAGCCTTGGTGCAGTTTGTTAAAAAGGGGCTGCCGGCTACGATTCTCCCCATTGGGATGGATGGAGAGGAATTGCACGGCCAGGTAACGAGCGTTAATCGTTATGCCGAGCCTGGCAACTGGCGAAAGGCCGATGTCAAGGAGTACAAGGCCTTCGTATCGATTGATGAGCAGGTCGACGGCTTGCGTTCTGGCATGACCGCGTCGGTCACGGTCAAGTGCGACTACATTTCCGAGGCGCTGCAGATTCCCGTTCAAGCGATTCACCCGCATGGCGACGACTTCTACTGCCTAGTTCGCGAAGGTGGCAAGTGGCTCGCGCGAAAAGTGAAGGTGGGACCAACCAACAGCGAGTTTTTTGTTATCGAGGAAGGCCTAGAGGAAGGGGAAAAAGTCGCCATGAATCCGCGCCGTTACCTGGCAGCGGTGGAATTGCCGGAACTACCCCCTTCGAAACCGAGACGCCCCCGCGGAGTTCCCGGCGAGGGGCCGCCGCAAGCGGTGGCGGAGAACAAGGCGGAACAACCTGTTCAGGCTATCCAGCCGACGAGCGCGCCTGCTGCACCCAACAAAGATTCGGCAACCTGAGCCGTCGCCTCTGCCGGCCGAGTCGATCTTGGGCCTGTCCCCTCGGTGGGGCATGTTAAGATGATCGGTTCAAGGTCGAGGTGCCAATTCAAGGAGCGATGCGGCATCGTTACCGGGGTCGTCCCGGGCCTGATGTCATCGCCAATCCGCCAACCGTCGCTTATGTTCAAGAATCGGACTTCCACCGGGTCGCTCGCGGCCAGCATTCACAATCTGAACAAGCGGTATGTTCTTGGTGGCGAAACCGTGTATGCCTTGCGCGGGGTATCGTTCGACGTACCTGAAGGCGACTACATCTCCATCATGGGGCCTTCGGGCTCGGGCAAGAGTACCCTACTCAACCTGCTCGGCTGTTTGGACACGCCTACCAGCGGCAACTTCTTCCTGGGCGACTTGGATGTGGCGCAGATCAATGACGACGAGCGTGCCGAAGTTCGTTCAACGCTCATCGGTTTTGTCTTTCAGTCGTTCTATTTGTTGCCGGCACTCACGGTGGTCGAGAATATTGAAGTTCCCCTGCTGTACAGTGGCAGGCTTACCCGCGAAGCCCGCGAGCGTTCCATCGACCTCGCCCAGCAGGTTGGCCTCGGCGATCGCCTGGGCCACCGGCCGACGCAACTTTCTGGGGGTCAGCAGCAGCGCGTTGCGATCGCCCGCAGCCTAGTGAACGACCCCCGCTTCCTGCTGGCCGATGAGCCGACCGGCAACCTCGACTCGCACACGACGGCCGAAATCCTCGACCTGCTCGACGCGCTGAACGCCGAGGGCCGAACCATTTTGCTGGTCACTCACGAGCCCGAAGTAGCGGTCCGCACAAAGCGCAAGATTGTGCTCCGCGACGGGGAAGTTCAAATCGATGAGAGGCTCCGCCCATGCTAGCTTGGTGGCGGACAATCCGATTGAGCATCAAGGAGTTGCTGCTCCACCCGCTTCGCTCTTCGCTCACCGTGTTGGGCATCTTCATTGGCGTGGCTAGTGTCATTTGGCTACTGGCCATAGGCGAGGGGATTGGTCGCAAAGCGGAAGAACAAATCGTTGACCTCGGCGCACGCAACATCATCATTCGCACCGTGAAACCCTCCGGCGAACAGGCGGGCGATGGTCTCTATGGGGTGACGCGGGCCGACTTTCACCGCTTGCAGCGGACGCTCAAAGAGAACATCGAACGCATCGTACCCATTCGGCTGCTCGCACAGGGTTTTGGCCGAGGGCCCCGCGAGATGGAAGGCCGGTTGGTTGGCACCACCGCCGGGTTTCTCGAAGTCATGCGGATGGATATTGAGGAGGGCGGCCGCTTCTTTACCTCTACCGACGGGGCCGAAGAACGTAACTACTGCGTACTCGGGCCCTACGCCCGCGATGAGCTGATTCCGTACGGCGATGCCGTCGGCGAGACCGTGCGGATTGGCGAGGAGTTCTACGAAGTCATCGGGGTGATGAAGGAGAAAACCTCCATGGGCTCAGGCGATCGCCAGCTCAAGCCCGAGGACGTATCGAAGGACATCTACGTACCCATCGAGACTTTTTGGCGCCGCATTGGGGATGTCATTATTGTCACTGGTAGCGGACTGTTTCAGCGCGACATTGTCGAAATCAGCCAAGTCATTGTGGAGGTCAAGGAGCAAGATCAAGTGCTCGAAATGGCGCGGGTGGTCAAGGCAACCCTCGACGCAGAGCATACGCTGCCAGACTACGCCATGATGGTACCCCTCGAGCTGCTGGAGCAAGCCCGCACAACCCGACTGTTGTTCATTGTGTTCCTGGGCATGATCGCGGCGATTTCGCTGGTTGTTGGCGGCATTGGCATCATGAACATCATGCTCGCTACAGTGACCGAGCGTACACGAGAAATCGGCATTCGCCGCGCCCTGGGCGCGAAACGCAAGGACATCACGCGTCAATTCCTCATCGAGTCGGTGGTTCTCTCGGCGGTT
Source organism: Lacipirellulaceae bacterium (assembly GCA_963753855.1). GTDB lineage: Bacteria > Planctomycetota > Planctomycetia > Pirellulales > Lacipirellulaceae > Aeoliella. The sequence continues at coordinate 128,466 of CAVWDV010000003.1, forward strand.
GGGGGGCTGTTGGGCATTGCGGCTGGGCTCACCTGTCCACTACTTGCTGGGCCGCTGCGCCGCGGGCTGATTTATTTTTTCCCCCAACAGATGGCCGCTCTGCCCGAAGAGATTCGCAACGTTGAACCGCTGCTCGTCGGGTGGTCGATCCCGCTGTCGCTCGTCATCGCGGTCGTGGTAGGCGTAGTGTTTGGCGTTTACCCCGCAATGAAAGCCGCTCAGCTCGATCCCATCGAGGCGTTGCGGCACGAGTAGTCGCTCTGCCAAAAGCGAGAGCGACAAGGGCTGCCAGCGACTTAGCCAGGCCGTGGCTACCATTCAATCTGTTGGAGCATGGTCTTCAGTCGCGCGCCACGCTGCGGGTTGAGCATCGCCACCTGTACCACGCGCCCTGTGAGGTGGAGCTTCCAGTGGGACATTCGGGCGTGGTTTTGGCTTGCTGCACCGTGGCGGATGCAGTTGTGCAGCGTTGCTTTCAATTGTTCGTACTCGTCGCGGCGAACGTTGGGCCGCTGGTTGACGACCACGCCGGTAATCTCCTGACGCACCCCCTGGTGCATGGTCCGCGTCTTGCGATAGTTCAAGGCAAAGCCTTCGTCGATTGCGGTTGCCGCAACCCTGGCGACAAACGGCCCAGCTCCGCGAGCAAACGCCGCATCGCCTGAGAACGCCAGGTCGTCGGCGTAACGCGTGTAACGGGCCCCCGCAGTCGCGGCGAGACCCTGTAGCCTGCAATCGAGTCGATAGGCCACCAGGTTGGCGAGGGCCGGCGAAGTGGGTGCACCCTGGGGCAGGTGAGGAGCTGTGTAGCGCGCGGCTTGCAAGTTGCCGCCCCGATCGAGCGGCAACTCGTTCCAAATTCGGCTGGGGGACGAATTCGTGCACAAGCCTGCCAGCAGCGTCGCGACTTCTTCGTTGTATCCAGCGGCTCGAAACACGGCGCGTACTCGTGCTACGGTGATCGACGGAAAGAAATCCTCTAAGTCCATCCGCACCACGACACGTCTCCCCAGGTGCGCCGCGGCGTTGGTGCAAATCGATCGGCCTCTCCGGAATCCATGAGCCGCGTCATGCGGTGGCAATCGCTCAAGGAACTCCTGAAGCACCAACCTTTGCAGCAGCTTGAGTTGCGGTTTCGGCGACTCGATCAATCGCACTCGGCCAAATCGCTTAGTGAGCGGTCGATAGCGATAGTGCCGCAACGGCTCGCGCTGTGTCGTGCGCTCGATGCCCCGCGTGTCAGCAAACCATTGCAAGCGCACGAGCGACAGGCGAAACCACTCGGCCAGCTCGAAATCCGATTCGATCACCGGTAATCCAAGGCGGCGGAAGCGGCTGTGAATCGACACAAAGAAAAGACGACAGGACACTCCAACGAGACTTGTGGTGCGCGAGCCATGATACGCATGGCGTATGGATGCTCGCGCGACGAAATGTCACTCATTCAACATGCCCTGGGGTAGCCCCAGAGAGGCAAACGATCAGCCAACACGCCAACGTTTACCAGCTTGAAGTGCCCTGCCGCCATGTGCGATCCATTCTCACGGCGCGCCGAACGGATGTCAACATCTTTGTGGTTGTTGCGTTGTAAGAATTCTTATGGGTGCCTGGGATCGGGTCCCGCGAGGCCCGACCAACTGGCAGAACTCAATGAGCAATCAAAGGCCCGAGCAGCCAACACGATCCGAGTGGTGAGTCAGCGCCATGATACCCCAGTAAATCGCGCCAGTTCTCGCGAATGGATTACTGCCCTCTTTTTGACATCGTTCCGAACGCTGCGGCGAAACCAATGATGCAACGTGCAACTCGTTGTCTATTTGCGAGGATTAGCGCAATTCGCGGACAATTCGAAATCAGCTTAAGTGTTTTGGCGAGAGGCAAGCGGCCCACGGGCTCGTTGGACTCGACCGCAGCCACTCAATCACCTTACAGACCGATAGCCTTAAAACTCTGTCAAGCTGGCCATCCGCATGCTTTCGCGACTGCGGATGCTGGTGGTTCGCAAGTCCCAGACGAATGCGGCAACGCCGAGCCAGATGAGCGCGAACGTAATGATCGCCGCCGGAGGGAGCGTTTCGCCGTTGAGCGTGAGCGCCACCAGCAGCTGTCCCGTCGGTACAATGAACTGTAGGAAGGCGACGCTGGATAGCGGCAGCCGTTTGGCAGCATTGGCGAACCAGATGAGCGGCGCTGCCGTACCGATGCCCGACAAAATAATCAACACCGTTACCAGCGTATCGCGGCCGAACGCCGGCGCGGGGCCCAACGTCTCCCGGTATAGCAGGTACCCCAGCGCCAGCGGTAAGAGCAGTGCCGTCTCCATGGCTAGTCCCGGTATCGCGGCGGCGTTGATCTGTTTGCGGAACACTCCGTACAGCCCAAACGCGAACGCCACCAGCAGCGAAATCCAGGGCAGTTCCCCCAATCGATATGTTTCCCACGTTACCCCGGCCGTGGCCAGCGCCAAGGCAAACAACTGCAATCGCCGCAACCGCTCGCCCAGCACGAACACGCCGAGCACCACGCTAAAAAGTGGATTGATGTAATACCCCAAACTCACTTGACTCAGCCGGCCCGTTGTGGCTCCGTAAACAAAACCGAGCCAATTGCCCAGGATGAGCGCCGCAGTGACCGCCAGCAGGGCGACGCTTCGCCGCGAGCGGACGAGCGTTCGCACTTCGCCCCACCGGCCCAGCAGAGTGAGCAGTACGCTGCAGGTCGCCAGCGACCAGATCGCGCAATGCGCGAGAAACTCCAAGCTCCAGTCCCAACGCGAAGCCGCACCGGTGCCGACGTAGCCCATCCGCGCGACCTGCCAATTGACGGCCACCAGCAGCAGCGGAAACACGAACCCCCACCAAGCAAACGCCGCCGCCCCATTCAAGAGCCCCGACCGATGCAAGTCGGTGGGCGTAGTCCTTCGGTCGGCGAGCAAGGGCATAGAGGTAGTTTAGCTAGGGGGCAGGGCCGAGGCGAGGCGCAAACAGCAGCGGCCTATGGGTCACCTTAGCGAGTACATGTCGGGCGCAACTTGCTGGCGTTGGCCCAACTTCAGCGGCTTGATGACCAACCAGATTCGCCGTGGTAGCGCGCCTCGACAGCGGCGAGTGCGATCTCAGGGCACTTGTCCCCGTTCACCGATTTGTCATTTGGCATTCGTTAACGTTGGACTTTCTGTTGAATCGCATTTACCAGTTCTTGGACATTGTAGCTACTACGTGCGGGCACGTGAAAAATTGGGAGACCGGCGGCAGCGACAGCGGGTCGCAATACACCGTAGCTGCAGGAGGCCATTCTCGCTGAGATAATGCCCACTGACTGCAGGTGCGGAACGAATGGCTGGGCATTCAACTTCGACCTCGATTGGACTGGGCTGAGTCAGTGCAATTGTCAGCGGTGTCTTGGCGCGTGAGCGACCGCTGCAAGGTGGCTTCGGGTGCTACTATAGTCGGGTTGGGCCAACCGACAGCATTCAGCCAATTGCCGTTCCTGCTGTAGAAGGTTATCAACTCCACGAGATAGCAGGAGGCAATGCAAGTCCAGGGTCATTCGCAGCTACGGCACCAAAGCAACTTGCGATTCGAGTAACTTCTGGGGGCGTCCATAAGGTGATCGTTGGCGCATTCCTGCACATTGCATCCCCTTCGCACAATAGCAACTCTCTACGGTGCAGAGGTACAGCCCGCCGACTTCAGTTCTGCTGAAATCCAATTCGCCGAAGTCACATCAATCGCTGCGCGGTACCTACCTAAGCACCGACACCCGCTACGAACTGCGGCTGTTCTACTCCGATCGCTGCAGGCCGATTTCGATGTTGGGTACGCGAACCCAGTCCGCAGGTAGCACCGGTGGATGTGTTGGCGTCCTTCACTCCTGGTCGACCACACGGATCTTGATTTCATTCGAGTTGCCTTTGAGTTCCGGCGCGTACATGGCGTACGCCTTGGTGGGCAGGGCGGAGAACTTGCCGGGTGTTTCGGCACGCATGCGGTAGCTAACACTATGCGTACCGCGGGCCAGTCGCTGGACGAATAAACTCACGCGGTCGTCCCGCAGCTCCATGTAAGCACCAGCTCGTTGCCGTTGTAGCCACTGCGGACCTCCACCGGCTCCAACCCAGCCGCCTTGAGGTCTTCGAGCAGGATGTACTCGTAGTCGTTCTTACTTTCGATGGTAAGCTCGATCTCCACCAGGTCGCCACTCTCGACGACGCCCAGGTTGGACACCTCTGTCCGCTCGTATTTCTCCACTTGTTGCGAGATCGCTTGTCCACGGCCACCGGCAACATTCGCCGCGGCATCGACTGGCGTAAGTTTGTAGTACTTTCGGGCAACTTTGAGTTCAAGACCCGCGGCCCGAATTTCGTCTTCCAGGGAGAAGAGCGAGAGGTAGGCGTTGTAGTACAGCCGCCCCGCGCCGGTTTTGCGAAGTTCGAGCGTGTGACGACCTGCTTCGATGTCGCCCCCTTCGATGACAAATCGGTTATCGAACGAAAACAGCACCTCGGGCGTAATCTCGACGGTCTTTTGGCGCTGGCCGTTGAGCCACACTTCGACGATCATCTCGTCGGTCCCCTCGCCGGTGGCGGCAAGGTAGTCGGCCATCGCCTCGACGACGAGCGCCGTATCGCGGGTACTGTTCCAGTAGGTCGCGTGCTTGCGGTTGTTCAGCAAGTACTTCACCATTCCGGCGGCCACATCGCTGTTTGAATCGTTGGCGGCCAGCAGTTTGAGGTAGAACGCTTGAGCTTCGTACTCGCTGCCGTACCAGTACCACCAAAACCCACCGGGCAAATTCAGGTAGGCGGTTTGGTTTTCTTCGTCGGTCACCACGTACTGCGACAGGTTGCGCAGCAGCATGTCGCGCTGCGGCTCGCTGCCCTCGACATCCATCTCCACGTCGTATTGAAGCGCCAAGCCGAACACTGCCTGGCTGTAGACGGCCAACTTGGTGCGGTCGTCGTACAAATAGCGACGCATCTTCGCCATTGGCTCATCGCTGGCTGACTTCAGGTCGGCTCGCCGCGCCTCGGTAAGCACCAGGTATACCAGGGCGTCGAGGTTGTCCACGCGGCGTTTGAAAGGCCTATTCTCATCCAATCGATTGCCATCGGCGTTGTGATTGTCGAGCTTCGCGAGTTCTTCCGACTGATACTTCGCCAGCCACTGGATACCCCGTTCCAAGACGCCTGGGACGATGGCCACCTCGTTATGGCGGGCCACAATGAGTCCACGCACCACCACGGACGTGGTGTGCGGCGAGCTCCACTCGCCAAACCCGCTAAACCACCCCCAACCACCATCGGACAATTGCATCTCGCCCAATCGGTTGACGCCCGCCTTCACCACCTTGTCTAGTTCCGCCTGGTCAAACACGGGGTTGGCCTTGTACCGCTGCCAGCCCTCGGCACGCTTGCCAGGATCACCCAGTTCTTGGGGATTTAAGTTGGTTTGCTTCTTGCGTATCGCCTCAAGATCGATGCCCATGCCGCGGAGTGTCTGCTGCGTGATCACGGCCGGCAGAAACCGGTTGAGTGTTTGTTCGGTGCAGCCGTAGGGATAGTCGATCAGGTAGGGCAGGGCGTCGACCATCGCACCGGCAAGCGTCGGCGAAAACTGCACCTCCAGCCGTGTATCGCTCACGCGCCGTTCGTCGGGCACTACCACCTCGAATGCTTGTTTGGAAGCATCGGCCGCGATCACACCACTGTGCGGGATGAGTTTCTCGATACCATGTACCTTGATCGGTACTTCCAACTGCACGGCGTCCGATTCTTCGTCGGTTAGCGCGAGCGCCCGCACGATGGCCGTTCCTTCTTTGGCTGCCGTGAGTCGCCAATCGACGCGCGTTTCGCCGTTGGGCTCAATGTTCACTACGGTCTCTAGCTCGCCTTGCGGAGTAAGGTAGTCACCATCGAGTTCGAGCCGCACGCGAACTTCCTTGGCCGTTGGCAAGTAATTGTGCACATTAGCCGAGAGGACCACCTCGTCGCGTTCCACCAGAAATCGTGGCGTTTGCAGCCGTACGAGCAAGTTCTTTCGTGTCACGGCGGCAGCCGAGCCAGCGCCCACCCGCGTGCCGTGCGACATACTCCACACGCCAAATTTCCACTTGGTGAGGTTTTCGGGCATGGGGAAGGCAACTTCGGCGAGTCCGTCCGCGTCGGTTTCAACCGAAGCAGCCCAGTACGCGGTGTCCGCGAATTCTTTGCGAACGCGAGGCGTTACCTCAGGCGAAGCGGCTGGCATCTGGCTCTTGCGGGCGGGTGCTTGCTCGTCGGCCATACGATTGGATTCGGCAACCCCCCCTCCAACGCCCGAAGCCGCCATGGGCGCGGGGGCGTCCTCGGCATCCATCGCTAGCTCGGCGCTAAACGAGCTTGAGCGTCGGCCCCCGCTGCGACCAAATGAGGTCTGAGCATCGGTACGCGTCAATTGCATGGCTTCGTCGTTGTCCACCAGGTACCCGAAGGCACCAATTGATTGCATCGCCTTCTGCCCTGGCGGGGTCAAATTACCCGTGAAGCGGTTTAGGTTATCTTCGGTTTGAGGCCGGTGATTGCGTTTCCATCCCCAGAATACCTTACGGATGTCGCCCACATTCGAACCTCCCGCGATGTACTCCAGCGATTTCGTCATAAACCGTGAGTACTGTGTCGCCAACCATGGGCGTGCCTGCTTCGTCGGTGAGCCGGATTCTTACTTTGGCATCCTGGCCGGGCTGGTAAACGGAAGAAGTGGGAGCGACTTCTACGTTGACCACCCGCTTGGCAGGTGGCACTACAATTTGTTTAGCGACGGTGTGGACCTTGCCGTTCGACACGGTTTGCGCTTCGACAAAGAAGTTGGGCATATCGCCCGTGGCGACGTCGATTTCGACAATCGTACTCTTGCCCTTAAGTCTTAGCGTTTGAGGCCGATCGTAGGTGCCGTTTTGAGGTCGCAAGTAAAGCAGCACGACCCCGCCAGCCCGATTAGTATTAACTTGCAATTGGAGCTTCTCGCCCGGCACGTAGTGCCGCTTGTCGGGCACGAGTTCTCAGCGCGTCGAAGCGAAAGTCGCCACCGTCGAATTGGGGGCCCACGATGGTGAATAGATAGCCGCCTTCGACCGATTTGTCGCCGCTAGTTACCTCGTACGCCAGGCGGAACTGCCCGGTATCGGAGGCCTTAATCTGGAGTTCGGCTCGGCCTTGGTCGTCGGTGTTTAGGTCCCACGCGCGGACCTCGGTCTCCGTTGGCCGGCCGTCCTCCTCGTACGCTATCGACAGGAGCCGCAACTTGCCCGACCCTTCGACCGGCTCACCATCGGGCCTGCGGGCCTGAAAACTGGCCGCCACGGTGTCGCCCGTGCGGTAGTAGCCGCGCTCGGTCCAGGCGTAAACATCGAACGGTTTACGTGCGGCCAGCACGGTGCCGGTGCCAACGATGGTCCGCCGCGAGCGGTCGACCACTTCGGCCTCGATGCGGTACTCATGGTCGCGGTCGGGGTGCAGCTCTTTGGCAAGTGACGAATCGATGGAAATACGCAGTGTGCCATCCGCTTCGAGCGGCGACTCGCCCTCAGCAACGATCTCTGGTGGTTGGGGCTGACGCCAAATCCACCAAGGGTGCGGGGCCCAGCAGCCCCACTGATTCCAACCGGGGTACCACGCGTAGTTGTAGCCAAACCACCAATAACCGCGGCCATACAGCCAATCCCAGGGGCCTATGGGGAACCACTGCGTATCGCGGGTCGTGCGCAGCACTTTGAACTTCACCGTTCCCTCGCGAACCGGCTCGCCAAAGTAGTACCGGGCAGTCACTTTGGCATCGAACGTATCGCCCAGCTCGATGGGTTCGGTCGGGGCATCGACGGTCACTTCGAACTCAGGCTTCTTATACTCCTCCACGCGAAAAGTACCGCCTCCGTAATTCACCAGGTGAAAACGGTATTGGCCCAGCGTCGCCGTGCTGGGCAGATCGAACTCGGCCACCACGCCACCGTAGGCGTTAGCAGTGAGCTGCTTATTAAGAATCCGCTCCCTTTTGGGATCGTGAATCTCCAACTGGAATGTCTTGTGGGCGAACTCGCTCTCCATTGGCCCATCGTACTTCGACCGCTCCACCCAAACCTTGAGGTGGACCTTTTGCTCTGGTCGATACACGGGTCGGTCGGTGATGGCAAACGTCTTTACGCGATCGGGCTGGATGTCGTTTTGCTGGTTGCGCCATACGCGATGGAATCCCAGGTAAGCCAATCGCCCATTCTCTGTCGTGGCCGTGGTGAGCCATTGATACCGCTGCTGGTCGGCGTTGCCGTCGACGGGACCAACGACGACCTGACCATCGGCATTGGTGAACTCGGCAAACTGCTTGACGTCCACCCGCATTTGTTCTGGCGTCGGGCGCTCGAACTTATAGGCGAAGAACTCGACGTTCGCGTTTTCTATGGGCCGGCCCGTCACCGCATCGGCGACATAGTACAATGCCGCGTCGCCCAGATGCTTCTTGACAATAGCCGTATCGGCCACCCACAGCACGATGCTCGCCGTGTTGCCGCCTTCGATATTGCTGGTTACCAAATAGGCTCCCGCCTTTTGTAGCGGCGAGGCGACGGTCGTGCGGCGGTCGAAGTGCTGCGTCCCCGGCTGGAGATCGACCGTCCATTTGGCAACCTGATCGCCAACGTACTTGCCCTGTTTTTCCTGAACCAGTCGGTGACCAATCTGTCCTACTTCGATCTGCTGCCAATCAAGCTCGCGAGGATTGCTCTTGAGGTAGGCTTTGACGTCGGCCAGCAACTCGGCGACTTTCACCGCGTGCGCGGTGAACTCGACTTTCGTTGTGTTGCGCGAGCGATATTCGAACGAAGCACCCGCGCCCGCCGGCTGCAATGCGGCCGTTTCGAACTGGCCCCACGGCTTTTCTATTTGCGCGATTTGCTCCTGGGCGTTCGTCTTTTGAGCGTCATGCTCAGCGTACTCAAGCGTCATGCGCCAGTACTCGGCCGAGCGGTCGTACTGTCGGCGATCGGCAAATAGCTGGGCGAGCCGCTCGGCGGGTACGTGAGCGCGAGCCTGTGGCCCTCGTTTTGCTCCCAGGTCGAGCGCTTGCTGGTAGAGCAAAATAAAGTTGTGCTCGGCGGGTAGGGCGATTCGCTGCACACCTGTCGCCAGGCGGGCGAGCGTTTCGCTCTCCCTCAAGGTATCGAGCGTGTAGAGGCTCGTCTCATCACCACCGTCAGCCTTGGCCAATAGCGGTTGCAGCGTGTCCCCTAGAGTTGTCACGCCAAATTGGCTGCGCAGAAAGTCGGCCCGTGTGGTTAGCTCCGTCCAACGAAACTCGTCGTCGTATTGCACCATTTTTTCCAATGCCCACCGCCACCTCTCGCCATCGTTGCTGGCGTCGTCCCAACTTGGGGGAGTAGCGTAGAAAATGGGCTGATTCTGTTCATTGACGGGTGCGCCTTGATTGCCGCCGCCGTAACCCCATCCTTCGTCATAGTCGGGCAGGGAATCGAGATTGGTGAGTACTTGCAACTGCCAGGAAGCCGCTGCTTGGCGACCCTCGATGAGCGTGCTGGCGAGCTGTTGGGCTAGGCGTGCCTTCTCGGGGTCTGCGGCCTGGGGATCGGCCTCCACGAGCACCACCGCACGCGCGCAGAGTTGCAGCGCCCGGACACGGTCGCGCGACGATGCATGCATTACCTTACCACCACCGCGATGCTGGCCACGCTGGAACTCACCCGCGATCATGTAGCCGTGGTGAGCGACTTGCTGGTATTGCGTTGCCGCCGCGGATAGCACCCGCCAATCGTCCGAGTGCAGTTCGACGGCCGAATCGACGAGCGTATCGAATTCCTGGAGGCGGTTCAGGCGTGTCAGGCATTGGACGGCGAGCGCCAGATCGCGCTGTAGCTCTTCGCCCGGCACTTCTGCCGACCGGAGCCGCTTGGTACACGCGTCCAAGCCTTCCTTGAAATTGCCATCCATTATCAGTTTGTTTACCTGTTCGCGAGTTGGGAGCGATGTCGTGACCTCGGCCGCAGTGCCTGCCAACGCGAGAATCAACAGCCCAGTGGAAAACGACGCTATCGTGCGCCAAGGAGTGAGCGAAGGCATGGAGTGTGGCCAATCTACGAGCGGGGTTCCAGTTGGCCGAGAATCGATGAGAGTCCACGGCCCAGAGTGTCAACATACGAAACTTTGACGCACTCGCGAAGGTGGAAGTTCCGCGACCGCTACCGAGGAAGCGGTAGCAGCGGAATCGGGCAGCCGATTTCCTGGTTGGCGGATCGCATCGTGTCGCTGGCAGCATTGATGGGAAAAGGCAACAAGGGACCGCGAATTCCACGAAAACTAGGCAGTTGTCGTGCTGGCACAGCGGTTGCAGGTAGGCGGAGTGGCCCCCGCCCCCCTCAACTACTTGGCTGCCCAACGCAAACGAACTTGGATAGTGCCTACCTATGTCGCCCGTCTCCCGCGGAATCGCCGAACATGCCTCGCCCATCGATAGCGTGCATCGCTTGTTCGATGGCTTGCTGATCGCCCTGTGCATGATGTGGGCACTCGACTTCACCCCTGGCGTGACCATGGACGAATGGCTAGCCCTCTCGGCAGCGGCCATCCTGGTGCACCACGCGGTTGCCGAACTGAGCGGGTTGTACCGCAGCTGGCGGGGATCGCGCATCCGGCGCGAGTTGTACTGCATCCTGATCACATGGGCCTACGCCGTACCGGTACTGCTGGGGCTTGGGCTGCTTACGACCTACAACGCCCGGGTTACCTACGAAACAAAACTTGGTTGGATTATCGTTACCCCGCTGGTGCTCGCCGCCGGTCGCATGGTGCTCCGCTCTCTGCAGCAACAACTTCGCGCTCGCGGGTTCAACACCAAGACCGTCGCCATTTGTGGCGTGAACGATCTCGGAATCCAACTTGCCCGTAATCTGCACGGGTCGCCGCAACTTGGCTTGCGTGTGGCGGGCTTCTACGACGACCGCCCCGCGGTCCGCACGGCGCAAATTCCCGCTCAACTCGGCCAGCGTTCTGGCTCGCTGGAGGAGCTGCTCGTCGCGGCCCGGCAGGGGAAGGTCGACATCGTTTACATTACGTTTCCTATGCGGGCCGAGAAACGGATTCAAGACCTCCTGCGTGCCCTTGGCGACACGACGGCCAGCGTTTACATCGTGCCGGACTTCTTCGTGTTCGAGTTGCTCCACGCCCGCTGGACGAACATCAACGGCCTGCCTGTCGTGAGTGTGTTCGAGAACCCGCTATACGGCGTCGATGGATTGCTAAAGCGGATGGCCGATCTGGTACTCGAGCGCTGCGATGCTTGCTTGCGCCGCATTACCCATGTTCACCATCGCCGCCGCCATTAAGCTCACGTCGCGCGGGCCGGTGTTCTTTCGGCAAAAGCGATATGGGATGAATGGCCAAGAGATAATGGTTTGGAAATTCCGCAGCATGACGTGTTGCGAGGACGGCACGAGTGTGATGCAGGCTACCAAGAACGACCAGCGCGTGACCCGTCTCGGCGCTATGCTTCGCCGAACTTCCCTCGATGAACTGCCCCAGTTGTTCAACGTGCTGGAAGGCAGCATGTCGCTCGTGGGGCCGCGGCCCCACGCTACGGCACACAATGAGCAATACCGTTCGCTCATCGAAGGCTACATGCTGAGGCACAAAGTGAAACCGGGTATCACCGGCCTGGCGCAAGTGATGGGGTACCGTGGCGAGACCGAGACGCTCGACAAAATGGCTGGCCGCGTGCGATTCGATCACCAGTACATACGCGAGTGGTCGCTGTGGATGGACCTAAAAATCCTGTTCCGCACGCTGGCCGTCGTCGTCAAGCAGGACGGGGCCTACTGATCGGTACTGCCGCGAAGCCGCGGCAAAGTCGCATGCCAGGCACTGTTCTGATAAGCTATCTCCCGCTGGATCGTTCTATTCTTTCCCAGGGAGTGCCACCGCGATGTATCGCCCTACGCGATTGATTTCACTGATCGTTGCTTCTGCAATACTGGCAGTCAACCCAACGATTGGCGAAGAAGTAAGCTGGCCGCAGTTTCGAGGGCCCAACGGACAAGGTCACGCGCCGGACGTTGCTCCGCTTGAATGGAGCGAGAGTTCCGGCGTCCGCTGGAAGACACCAATTCCGGGGCGTGGATGGTCGTCGCCCGTTGTCGAAGGCAATCAAATCTGGATGACCACAGCCATTGAAAAAACGGGCGATGCTGCTGAACTGAAGAAACGTGTTCAGGGCATGTCGACGGCCAATGCGATGGACTTGGCAGGCGAAGTGTCGCTACGTGCGGTGTGTGTCGATCGCCAGACGGGCCAAGTGGTGCACGATGTGGAGTTGGTGCACGTCGAAAAGCCCAATCCCATACACTCGCTCAACAGCTACGCATCGCCGACGCCAGTGATTCAGTACGGGCGACTCTACGGCCATTTCGGGCGATATGGAACCCAATGTATTGATACTTCGACCGCATCGGTGATTTGGGATCGCGAATTTCCGATCGAGCACTTTGTGGGCCCGGGCAGCTCGCCCGTACTCTGCGGCAATCTGTTAGTGCTCACCTGCGATGGCGCAGATAAGCAGTTTATTGTCGCGGTGGATAAAGCGACGGGCGACACCGTTTGGCAGCAGGATCGGCCACCGCTCCGCGCCACGAACCCTGACTTCCGCAAATCGTACTGTACCCCCTTGGTAGTGGAGGAATCGGGCGGGCCGCAAATCGTGATTCCCGGTGCCCAGTGGATTGTCGCCTACGCTCCGTCCGATGGTCACGAGATTTGGACCTTCGATCATGGCAGTGGCTTCTCAGTGGTCCCGCGGCCCGTGGTAGACGACGAGCAGATCTACTGCTGCACGGGATTCGGCCAGTCGCGGCTGCTGGCCATCCGCCGAGGCGGCAAGGGGGACGTCACCCGATCGCACATGAATTGGGGGCATGGCAAACAGGTGCCAACCCAGCCTTCGCCGCTACTGCATGATGGGAAGATCTATCTTGTAAGCGACAACGGAATCGGCCAATGCCTCGATGTCTCCACGGGCGAACTACAATGGAAGAAACGCCTGCCAGGTACTTATTCGGCGTCGCCGCTGAAGATTGGCGAGCGGATTTACTACTTCAATCGAGATGGGCTCACGTCGGTGATCGACTTGCAGGCCGAAGGCCAAGTGATTGCATCCAACCAACTCGAGGGTCGATTTATGGCAACACCCGCAGTGGTGGAGGGGGAGTTCATTGCCCGCACCGAGACGCATCTCTACGCCATTGGCGAATAACGCTTGCCGGTTGGGCATTGGCTACTTAAAGAACTCCGGGTTGCTTTCGCTGAAGTAGTTTGCCGCGCATCCGTTATTCAAACGGACATCCGTGTACATGTAGAGCTCTTCCAGCTCCGGCTTGCCCTTGTCGTCCTTCTTCCAGCTGTAGGCTTCGTAACGGACAGGGATCTTGAGTTCGCGATCGACGTAGATGCGCGCCACGTGGAATTTGAACTCGCGGCGGGGAACGGGGTGGACGATCTCCATCATGACAGTCGGACGCTTATCGACCTGGCGGTCGTCAAACGTGCGTACCTCGCACTCGCCGAACTTCATATCGTTTTCGGCAATAGTAATCAGCTCATTGGTTAGGTTTTGCATGCCAGCCTTGGTGATTGGATGCCGCTGACCCGCCATCGCCAGGGAGCCATTTGGATCGAGCGTAAGCACGCCGGCAATGGTGCCCCGCCAGCCATGGGCGCGAGCCTTCATGTTGCCATTGTTCTGCCCTTCGACGTACAGGCACTCCTGCCCCTTTTTCGGCTTTCTAAACAGCATGTGCACGCTGAAGGGGTTGTGCATCACTTGCATGGAAATGTAGTTGGCTTCCTGTAGTTCGCCATCGATTCGCTCCACTTTGGAAAACAGGCAGCTGTAGTCCTGCACGTTCGCCTCGATGTTCGCCTTGACACGCTCGGCTAGCCGCTTGCACGGCGCAAGCGGATGCTCGCCCGGCTGTGGTTCTAGGTCGAAGAAGGCGTCGGTCTCACTATCAGCCGGCATGGCCACCGCACGCGCCGAAACCTGCTTGGCCGGGGTGTCGCTGGCAACGCGGAATACGGGTTCGCTGAACGCTTCCTTACGCTGCTGCTGAGCACCGGCCGGCAGCATGGCCAAGACCAGCCAAGCCGCGCCTATGGCGAGTCGTGTTGAAATGGGCGAAAAATGCATAGGGGGAATTCTCCCTTCGCGACGGCACGCGAACATGCCAAGTGGCGGGACGATTACACGGACGGGGGGACGATTTATGACAACCTTGCCTGGGAGTGTCGATAGCAATATCCTGCAGCGAGCGCGTGGCCTGCCGCCTTGTCAGGGTGGGCAAACAGTGCATCCGCTTGCGATTCGGGCGGCGGCATGCTAGCGTTTTGGCGTTGTTTGGGCACGGGCCAATCCCGTTCCTGGGCAACCGCCAAGTGACTTCCCGTGCTGCGACCAGCGAGGGCCCTGTTACCAATCGACCAACTCGGCCCCGCTCGTTCGGGTCCATGTTAGTTGTGACCTGCCTGATCCGAAAGGGAGACGCAATCCGTGAGTTCTTCCCAATTGCCCGAAATCACCCGTATTCCCTCGATGCCATTCGACGAGAACACCTATATAATCGGTGTTCCTGGGCAAAAAGAGTGTGTGGTCGTCGACCCTGGGTTCGAACCCGATAAGATTTTCGACCACCTGGATGCCGCCGCAATCAAGCCGGTTGCGATTCTCAACACGCACGGTCATAGCGACCATATCGCGGGCAACGAGGCGATGAAGCTTCGTTGGCCGGACGCGCCCCTGGTGATTGGCCACGGCGACGCCTACAAGCTTACCGATCCCATGGCTAATCTTTCGGCAGCGTTTGGAGCCGAACTGCGGAGCCCTGCGGCGGACAGCACGGTGGCTGAAGGGGACACGTACGAAGCGGCGGGACTGAAGTTCCGCGTGCTCGAGACACCGGGTCACTCGGCGGGTCACGTGGTGTTCCTGCTTGAGGGCCAGACGCCACTCTTAATTGGTGGCGACATGCTTTTTCGGCAGAGTATCGGCCGCACCGACTTCCCCGATGGCGACCCTGCTGCCATGGTGGCATCAATTCGCCAAAAACTCTACACACTTCCAGAGGACACGGTCGTCTATCCCGGTCACGGACCCGAAACCACGATTGGGTTCGAGAAAGCGAACAATCCGTTCGTGCCGGGCATTTGACGAGCGGTCCCGATGCAAGCACGCGGTACGCCGCGCACGTTAGTCCACTACGGGTACGACTGCCTGGTCGCGAATGCCTGAGTCCGACCCGTCGTCGTCCATCAGCAGCGGTTTATTGCCTTCGACCACCGGGTGCATTGGCAACTCCAGTAGGAACTTGCTGCCAGTGCCTGGCTCGCTTTCCACGCGGATCAGGCCGCCGTGCTCTTGGAAGATCTTCTGGCTCACCGGCAAGCCGAGACCTGTGCCGCGGCCTCCCTTGCCACTGACAAACACCGTAAAGATATTTTCGATGTCTTTAGCCGCGATGCCGACGCCCGAATCCTGCACTTCAATCACAGCTCGCTTGCCGTCATCACTCAACCGCGTGGCAACGGATACTTCACGCCGTGGGCAATCTTCGCAGGCATCGATGGCATTGGTTGCAATGTTGAGTACCGCACGGTGAATCGCCTCGGGATCGAACATGGATGTCGGAATGTCCGTAGCGGGAGCAAAGCTTAGCTTTGTGTCCGCCTCTTCGCGCGGGCCCGCATCAGTTCCACCACGTCGGCCACCACTTCATTCAAGTCGGCTGGTACCGGCTCCGGCTCGCGTTCCTTGCTGAACGTGAGCATATCCATCACCAGGCCGGAAATTCGTTCCTGATTGCGTTCAACAATCTTCCACCCCTTTTGCATGGTGTCCATGGCTCGGCTGGCCGTCTCCGTATCTATCTGTTCCGCGGCGAGCGCCTTTGCGTGGTCCTGCATTGCCAGTTCAATCAGATAACTGCCGCCGCGGACCCCTTGCAAGATGTTCTTGATATGGTGCGAAAGCGAGGCGATGGTTTGGCCAATAGCCGCTAGTCGCTCTGCCTGCACCATTGCCTTGTAGTACGAAGTGTCTTCGACGGCGAGCGCCGCTTGATGCGCAATTGCCACCATCAGCTTCAAGTGCTCCTGCGAAAACTTGGTGGTGGTCCGTTCTTGCAGCATTCGCTGGGGCGTGAGCGACGTGTCGATGTAAATCACACCCACAACGTCGTACCGACCTTGCATCGGAACGCAAATCGCTTCGCGGACGCCCAACTTGACGATGCTCTGCGCTGGGTCCCAGCGTTGGTCGTCGCGGGCATTGCTAGTCAAAACGCCCTCGTTGCGTCCACCACATAATCAAGAATGGTTTGGCTAATGGTAATTCGGTCTTCGGTTTGCACGCCGCGACGGTGCCGCCGTACTCGCGGTGCTAGCTCACCGGTCCGTTCGTCCTTGAGCATGATGCATCCGCGGTCGGCATCCACCCATTCAAAAATCATTTCCATGATGCGGGCCAGCAGTTGATCGATGTCCAGCGTGTGGCTTACCGCCAGCGCTGTACGATACATGATCTGCAGATTGCTCCGTGCCCTGGAAAGCCAGGGGCTCGCCTCATCGTCCGAGGGGCCGGTCAACAGGTCGCTGCTGTCATTTTGCGACACTGCGTGCAAGATCCGCGATTCGTCGTCTCGGTTGGAGGATGCAACGATGTCGACATGGTCGGATAAGTCGAGATGCTCCTGCGGCACCCCCGTGTAAAGCAGCAACGTTTTGCCCAGTTGGATTTGATCGCCACTGGAGAGCACGTGTTCGTCGACCGACTTGCGATTGATGAAGCTGCCATTGGAGCTTCCCAGATCGCGGAAGCGATAGGCGTCGCCCACACGCTCCAGCAGGGCGTGCTCACGCGACACTTCGGTATCGTGCAACTGAATGGTATTGGTCGCCACGCGACCTACCGATACGGCAGTTGTATCAAGGTCGTAACGCGACCCTTGATCTCGGCCTTGGATGACAAACAAACTCGGCACGGCAACCGGCTGGCACTAGGAGGAGAGGCGGAACACGGGAGCCGCGCCCCTTGCCCCCCAACTTAGGCGGCCCGACGCTGCTCCAGAACGTCCTCAATTCTACGGATCAATTGCCCGTAGTGGTAGGGTTTTGCTAGCAACTCGGAGGGGTCAAATGCGATTTCTTCCCCGGCAATTTTTCCGAGTAAGACGATTGGGGTATTCGTGCGGCGGGCTGCGGCCGCCAGATGGCGGGTTGCCTCACGCCCGGTGCTCGGATCGCTGTCCGCATCGAGGACAATGAGCTGAGGGCGAAATTGCTCAGCGAGCGGCAACGCTTCGCCCGCGCGGCTCACTTCGATGGAGGCCGTGCCGTTCCGCGCGAGCAGGGCAGCCAGCACCTCGCGCAATTCGGCCGATTGGTCGACAATTAGTACTCGATCGGAATGCATAGCTCTAAACCGAAAAACCTAGTCCGAGCCGGGTGGGGTCGCACCAGGTGTTGGACAGACAGCACAGGACGTTCGGGTGGCAAGCGATTTGCCGGGCGGGGCGAGCAGCATAGTGGGCAGGCGGTTTCATGTCAAAACCGAATTTCTACACGATTTTCATGCAACTTGGGGGCAAATGAGCTATCTTCGATCGGTGCTGGTGGGCAGCTAGCACCCCCAATCTTGGACACATCGACGGAATTCACCTTGTGATTCGCTGGACGCATCTTCACCTCTGCTATTTTGCGCTGCTGCTGCTGCTGGCCGCCGCGCCGCTCGCCCGCGCAGAACACGCGGCGGCCGTTGAGCTTCGCCTGTCTCGGACCGTGCAGTTCTTGGCGTCGGACCAACTGGCGGGACGTGGCGTCGGGACCCCGGAGCTCGAGCATGCCGCCGCGTACCTGCATCAGCAGTTCGAGCAACTTGGGCTCGAGGTCGTCGATCAGCCGTTCAGCTATACCAGGGCGGCCGAGCAGGGGCCCAACAATCGTGCTGCGTTTGTTCGGCGATCAACTGCCCAGTGGCCGAAATCTCTGCGGCTCGACTTGACGATCAACGCCGACATTCGGCCGCTGGCCATTGGCGATGCTGGAAATATCGCGACGCCATTGGTGTTCGTCGGTTATGGCATTACGGCACCCGCCGCCAAGTACGACGACTACGCAGGCATCGATGTGCGAGGTAAGACCGTTGTTGTGTTGCGCCACGAACCCCAGCAGGCCAATGCGCTCAGCCCGTTCAACGGCACCGACCATTCCGTTCATGCTCCTTTTCGCCGCAAGGTAAAGAACGCGCTCGATCATGGAGCGGCCGCCATGGTATTTTGTACCGACGGAGTGGAGGTTGAGCGTAGCCGTAAGGAGGCCGAACGTCGCCGCAATGCCCTGGATCGGCAAGTTGCCAAAGAACGCGATCGATTTGCCAAGATGGCCGATCCCAATGCAGAAGACGTCGCCCAGCATCGTTGTCGGCTTCAGCATTTCACGGCACTCATGGAACGACTGGACGAGCGCCAGAGGGAGGAAGCGGAAGGGATGTTGCCGTTCGAAGGCGCAGGGACTCGCCACTTCCGCCAAACGACTTCCGGTGATGATTTGCAGTCGCTCGGCCATCGATAAGTTACTGGCCCACGCCGGACGCCCGGCACTCGCCACACTGGAAGATTCAATCGATCGCAAGCTGACGCCATGCAGTTTCGAGTTCGAAGCGTGGCAGCTGGTAGCCACCGTGGACGTGATGCGCAAGGAGCAGGCTCTGAAGAACGTGGTAGCAACGCTTGCCGGCGCGGGCCCCAACGCGGGCGAAACGGTCGTCATCGGCGCGCATTACGATCACCTGGGCCGCGGTCGTCGGCGCAATCTGCCGGCGAGATTCACAATGGGGCGGACGATAACGCCTCGGGCGTATCGCTCCTGCTGGAAATTGCTGGGCACTATGCCATGCAACCGATACCGCCACCGCGAAGAATTGTGTTCGTCGCCTTTAGTGGCGAAGAGCAAGGTCTGCTCGGGAGTGCACATTACGTCGCCCATCCAACGGTTCCACTGGCTACCACCGTTGCCATGTTTAACTTCGATATGGTTGGCAGGATGACAGACAATCGATTGGTGATGAACGGCACAAAGACGGCAGCGGAATTCAGCCACTGGGTCGACGACGTGAATGAGCGGCACGGATTCGACTTGAAGAAAGTACCTGGTGGCCTGGGGCCAAGCGACCACGCGAGCTTCTACGCCCAGCAGGTGCCCGTGCTGCATTTCTTCACAGGCATGCACGGCGAGTACCACCGCCCCGGCGACGACATCGAATTGCTAAATGTCCGCGGAATGCGGCGGATCGCCGATTACGCCCGCGAGCTGGTCGACAAGCTGCTGGAGTCTCCCATCCGTCCGACTTATACGCAGACAGATGGGCCGTCGCTCGTGAAGTGAGATCGCCTGGTACTTGGGCGGCGACTGATAACATTTACGCGCAGCCACCACCGTGAGCGAACCTACAAGTAGCAGGATCGCCTGCTCTCAACGCTCGCCACTCTGGATGCGAATGGTTCCTCCAAGGTATGAGATTCCGTCGGCACGGATCGAACCGGCGATGGCGAATCGACCATCGGCGCTGCGACCGTGGGCGACCGCACAATCTGGCGAAGCAGGGCCCCACCATGGGCCGTCGCCGTTGTAATTTATGCCCCAAGCATTTGCAGGCTGGAAGATGGGTGCGAGGAAACATGCTTGAAAAAGCGGATCAGACTGCTCTTGCCCCGCGTGCGGGTTCTCGGCACAATACCGCCCGCTTGACTTTCCGGCCGGCCGTGCGTGTGGCTCGATCGGCAATACTTCGCCTTGGTCAAGGATGACCCGTTTTTCAGCAAGGAGTGCTGACGTGAAGACTCTAACTTTGGCCGTCGCGGCCACCCTGTTTTGTGCTCTCGCTAGCGTAGAAGCCCAGGCCCAACACCCCGAAGCTGCCAACGCACCCAAGTTCGGCATTGCCGTCGTGGACGTGAGCTATGTTTTCAAAGAACACAAGCAATTCATTGCCACCATGGAAGGCATGAAGAATGAAATGAAAGGAATTGAGGATCAGCTGAAGTCGAAGCGCGATTCGATCGCTCAAATGGAAGAAGCCCGCAATCGGCTGGAGGTCGGTTCGGCTGACTTCAAGAAGCTCGACGATCAGTTGGCGACCGAGAAGGCCAAGTTCAACTTGGAAATGGATCGCCAGCGCAAGAACCTGATGGAGCGCGAAAGCAAGGTGTACTTTAGCACCTACCAGCAGGTGAGCTACGCAATTGCGAACTACGCCAAGCAACGCAACATTGGACTGGTGCTGCGTTTCAATGGCGACAAGCCTGATCCCAACAAGCGGCCCGATATCCTCAAGGATATCAATAAGCCGGTAGTGTTCGAAAACAACATCGACATTACCCGCGATATTCTGGCCATCGTGAATGGTGGTGCGGCCACAAGTGTGGGCGGTAACACTTCGGGTCAGCCAGCGCGGCAATAGGTTGCGAAGTGCCCTCGGCTTGGCCGCCTAACCTTGTGTTGGCGGCCAAGCATCGGGTTTTCGTCGCGTTTTGCGGTACTGCCTGCCTCTCTGTTTCGGTCCATCTCGGACACCACCCCAGCTTGGGAGCCCCCCTGCGATGATCCCTCTGCGCCATCAGCGCACCGTTGCTCGTGCCGCCGCCGTTGAAGGTTTCGGATACTGGAGCGGCCAAGACTGCCGGGTCGAGTTTCGTCCCGCACCACCAAACAGCGGCGTCACGTTTGTGCTCGCCACCGCTGTAGGAAACGCTCCCATTCGCTTGGCGGTGGG
Organism: Lacipirellulaceae bacterium; assembly: GCA_963753855.1. GTDB lineage: Bacteria > Planctomycetota > Planctomycetia > Pirellulales > Lacipirellulaceae > Aeoliella. The sequence continues at coordinate 149,315 of CAVWDV010000003.1, forward strand.
ACTCGACTGCCGCGAGGATCGTCCCCGTCGTACCGTACTCAAAAGCGGGGACGTTCGGGTCGAGATGATTGAGCACGTTATGGCGGCCCTCGCTGGGCTCGAAATCGACAACTGCGAAGTGTGGGTTACGGCCGAGGAGATACCCGGCTGCGATGGCTCGGCTGCCGCCTTCGTCGAAGCGATCGACGCCGCCGGCATCGTTGTGCAACCGGTCCCTACTCGGCCGCTTGTCGTTACCCGTGCTGTACGGGTTGGCGACGATCGCAGTTGGATCGAAGCTCAACCCACCAGTGCTGGGTGCCTATCAATCGAGTTCCACCTGGACTACGGACGCAGCAATGCGATTGGTCGGCAATCTTTTGCCGCTGAAATATCACCCGAACAGTTTCGCTACGAACTCGCAGCGGCACGGACGTTCGTGCTCCGCGAAGAGGCCGACGCCATGGTGGCGTCCGGCAAAGGGACGCGCGTTTCGCCGCAAGATCTACTGATCTTCGATGCCGATGGCCCCATGGAAAACCCTTTGCGGTTCGCCGACGAATGCGTCAGGCACAAGGTGCTCGACGTGGTGGGCGATTTGGCCCTAGCCGGTCGGCCAATTGTCGGCCACGTGGTGGCCTACCGCAGCGGTCACCAACTCAACGCGGCTTTGGTTGCCGCACTATTGGAACAAGAACAGCAGGCGAATCGCCAGCGATCGGCGTAGCCGGGAGTTTTGCACCGAGCCTCGGAGCTTGCCGCTATCCAACCAGCGAAGAACTTCGGCGACAAAACGCCAACGCACCCCACCCGCACAGCCCCAATCCCCCTAGACCTCAGCCCCCAACCAGTCATGGCTAGCAGCATCGCAAATACCGCTTGGATTGATCCACGAGCCGAGATCGACGACGAGGTCGAAGTGGGTCCCTTCACCACCATCGGTCCGAACGTGCAGGTTGGAGCCGGCACCAAGATCATGAATGGCGTGACGCTGATGGGCCACGTGATCATCGGACGCGACAATACCATCTATCCGCACGCGGTAATCGGGGGCGAGCCGCAAGACATCAGCTATGCCGGCACCGATACCAAGGTGATAATCGGCGACAATAACATCATTCGAGAGAGCGTCACCATCAACCGCGCCAGCGAGAAAGAAGACGGCATCACGCGGATTGGAAGCCACAACTTCTTGATGGCCGGCACGCATGTCGCCCACGACTGCAAGCTCGGCAGCCACATTATCATCGCCAACGGTTCGATGCTTGGTGGCCACGTTCACGTCGACGACCATGCTTCGATCTCTGGCGGGGTTGCCGTCCACCATTATACAACCATTGGTAGTTTTAGTTTTGTAGGTGGCCTGAGCCGCGTGCTGCACGACGTACCACCATACATGTTGTGCGAAGGTTCGCCGGCAAGGCCGCGGTGCATCAACATCGTAGCGCTTAAGCGAAACGACTTCGAACCGCATGTAATCGACGCGCTGGCCGACGCCCATCGTTTGCTGTATCGGTCGAAGGTCGGCCTCGACGCAGCGCGCGAAGTGCTCCGTGGGAACGACCGCTTGGTTCCCCAAGTCAATCATTTGCTGTCGTTCATCGAAGGTCAGCAGGAAGGTCGCCATCGGCACGGCCGCGAGATCCGCCGCGCTGCCTAAACCCCAACGAATCCAGTTGCCAACGACCGACTTGCCAACTCCGTGAGCGTTGGAAATGCGCGATTGAGTATTTCAGGCGACGCCAACCATTATTAGAACGGTATTCTATCATGACTCCCCTCCGTACCGCCGTTGTTGGAACGGGCCACCTGGGCCGCATTCATGCCCGTTTGGCTGCCGAAGCTCCACACATTGATCTGGTAGCGATTGTCGACGTCTCGGCGGAGCGCGCGAGCGGGTGGCCGGCGAAACAGGCTGCCGAGCGGTAGCGGATTATCAGGAAATAGTTGGCGACATTGAGGCGGCGATTATCGCCACACCCACCATCCACCATCACCGCGTGGTAAAGGATCTACTCGAAGCGGGCATCCACGTGTTGGTGGAGAAGCCAATCACTTCGACCGTTGCCGAAGCGGACGAGTTAGTGAAACTTGCCCGATCGCGCGGCCTGAAGTTGCAGGTCGGCCACGTCGAACGGTTCAATCCCGGGCTGGAATGCGTGGCGAGCCAGTTGCAGGATATTCGCTACATTCAAGGCACACGGGCGAGCGGATTTACCTTTCGCTCGACCGATATTGGTGTCGTGATGGACCTGATGATTCACGACATCGATGTCGCCCTCTCGCTCGTCAATGCACGGGTGGTCGACGTATCGGCATTTGGTGTCGCCGTCATGGGTGAACACGAGGACATCGCCCAGGCGCAGCTGCACTTTGCCAATGGGTGCATTGCCCAACTCACGGCGTCGCGTGTCAACTACGAACCGGCCCGCAGTATGCAGGTATTCACCGCGACTGGTTTTGCCAATATCGACTTCGCTAATCGCGGCGCAACCACCGTGCGACCCAGCGAAGAACTGCTCAGCCGGCAGTTCGAACTCGATACGCTAACCAGCGATCAAACGGCACATTACCGCGACCATCTATTCGAAGAACTGCTCGTCAAACAACAGCTCGAGCCGGAGCAAACGAACGCCATCGCCGAAGAACACCGCGACTTTGCCGAAGCGATACGTGCTGGCCGCGAAGTGCGTGTGACGGGCAAGGCAGGACGCAACGCCCTGGCCGTGGCCGAGCAGGTCTTGGCGGAAATCGAAAAGCACCAGTGGGACGCCTCGCCGGTCGGCCGCCGCGGAGCCATGCTGGAGCCAACCGTTCCCCTCCGCAAGGCAGGCTAAGCCATACATCAGCGGTTTTCGCGGTCCATTGACGATCCGGTTAGGCGACTCAGTGCGTGGCGATCGGCCATGTGCAACGTGCCATCAATAGCAGCGCACGACCAATATGGCGAGGCCTACGGTGGCTGGCTCAGGAACTTGCGAGGCGGCTACGCCCGCCGAGCTAATGGTGGCGAACAGCTCCGTTTCCATGGTGGCCATGTCAGGCGCGGCTTCGCCGAATTGCTGGCGCCAATCGGCCAAGGTCAGCCCACCCATGTCGCTGCCTTGATGGTCGCGCAGGTAGGTGTAATCGGCGGCATCGACGCGGCCATCGTCGTTCATGTCGGCCCAGGGCCCAGTCCGTGCCAGCGCGTGGATGTCGTACTCAATGAAGTCGGCGACATCAGGTGGCGGATTCGTGCTGCCGCGCAGGTAAAGCCATGGACCGCGCTGGTACGCGAATAGATTCACGAAGCTCGAGTCGGGCGATTCGCCTTTGAACTGATAGACGTTGGCGAAGGGGTTCAGCGTTGGTAGCAGTTCACCACGCAGCCCTTCGAGGTTCAACACATGGTCCACATCCAATACCACTGCGATAACAGGGCCATCGGAAATCGGTGTGCCCCAGATTTCGGCATCGTCGAACTGGGCCGAGAACGTGCCGTGGTCCCAGTGGCGGAGAAAATCAAACTCACCCCGCGCACGGTAAACGTTGTTGAGTCCGGCAAAGCCACCCGTCTCATGAACTTGGCTGAATCGTGGCAGCAGATGATAGTGCCGTAGGACGTCGGGGGCCTGCGTAAGTGAGAGCGGCACGAAAACCAAGACTAGCAGCAGCGAAAGCAGGAAACGTTGCACCGTAAGCTCCGATTTGAAGAGAGCAACTGCCATTGCTTGCGGCGCACCTTACCGCGTGCCGACTCCCATGGCAAACGCGACACCCCCACTCGGGTGGCCTCGGCTGCGAAATGCCTACGCTAGATCGCGGTCTTCGAACAATAGCAGCGCTAGCAGCATGGCGGCGGTGCAGTAGAGCACGCAGTAGAGGGTTGCCATCCCCAGGTAGGCGTACGGCACGGGCTGGCCGGCCGCAATGGCCGGCTGGATGTTGAAATGATTGAGTACCGGCATGAGTACTGCCAGCAGTTGGCCCGTGAACTGCACAAAGGGATTCTCGCCCGCGCTGGAGCGGACCACCTGTGGCAACAGGTTGCCAATGACGTAGATTGCTCCCACGATAATCAGGTTTGGTAGCATGGCGAGTCGGGTGCTGATGGCGACGGAAATGGACGCAAGCGTCGCCGCTTCCAAGAAGGCAAGCACCAAGCCCGGTACGGCGGAAATCATCGTGTCGTAGCAGAGCTCCCAGTTGGGTGTTGGGTTGCTCGACTCACGGGCGTCGTACACCACTTTGATGCTAATGGTTACCAGCAAGATGGCGCCCAGCACTACGAACATCACCAGCAGCGGCCACAGAATGCCGACGAACTTCCCAAGTACGAACTGCCTTCGGCTAACGGGTTTTGAGAGCATGGTGAGGGCGGTTTTCCCCTCGATTTCGTCACTGACGCTCGTGCTGGCAGTCCATACGGCAAAAATGATGCCCAGCACCATAATGGTTGTCAGGCCCGAGTCGGTTAAGATTTTGACATCTTCACCGAACGTGTTGTAGGGAATCACGATGTAGGCCAGTAGCGCGACGCCACCGGCAATCGTAAGCACCAGAAAAAGCGGCTGCGAGATGGCCTCCTTGGCCGTCCCGATGGCCACCGTCGATACACCTGGAAACAACCACTCAAGCAAGAAGTAAACGAGTGCCACGGCTAGCACGGATGCAAATGCAATCGGCAGGTGGTGGACCACGCCCATTTCGACGTCGGTCGTGTAGTCCAATGTCACCTTCAACGGCTGGTCGCTTGGATTGCTGAGGAAGAGAGACGTCACGTGCTCTTGGAAAACCCGCGGGTACTTCTTCGATGGGTCCCACTGGTAAGGCTCGTTAGCCACAACACTGATATCGGGTGCAATAAATCCGCGGCCTGCGCTGGTTGACACCCGGACGTCGCCAGCGGCGTTCAACTCGTAGCGATCGAGTTCGTCCGAGAAGATGTCGACTTCCACCTCTTGGTCTTCGGCGTTCGGCTTCACGTCGAACGTCACCTGATGGTCGCCCACGGTCGATAGCCGCTGAATGGAGTTCCACGTCTCGGCTACCGGCATCGACGGTGCCGCGAGCAAGCACAGCAGAACGAATGCACCTACGACATACGCAATGGGTGTCAGGATGCCATCGCTAGCTGCCTGCCGAACGGCACGGGCCCCCGCGGGCCAGGCGACCATTGCCAGGCCAAAAAGTAGAGCCAGCACAAGAGCGGCCGCCGTAATACCAATCGATAGGATCCACACCGGTGTGATCCAAAGTTGCATGTTGGCCAGAGGCACGTAGGAGAGATGAGTCATGGCGTGTGCAGGGATTTACAATTGTTTGAGGGGGTCGTTGCGGAGCTAGCTTGGCAATAAGTGGGGTCCAGGGCTGCGTTGTTTGCCGCGTTTAGTATCGAATTTCAAATGTGTTGAACTGGCCTGTTGCCGGTCGCTCATCCCGCTGGGCATCACGGATGCGGTCGCCCAGTCGCTCGCCAATTAACTTCTCCAAACGATCTAGCTCGCTCGCATTGCCTTCCGCCACCAGCTTCACCCGGCCATCGGGCAGGTTCATCACGTAGCCCGGCAAGCCCAAATTGGAAGCCACTGAGTGAGCCGTAGCGCGAAACCCGACGCCCTGGACATCGCCCGAATAGTGGATTTCCCAAAGCCGTGTGCTCATGATAGCAATGTACTTACCGCCCGCCCATAACTCCAGGGTTCGCCGCTTCGCCTTGACGCGAGACGGCCAAATCGGCTACAGGCCGGGGTATGAACCACCCAGCCGCGTACTTCACCGTCTTCGTCGTATCGATCGCCTCGGCGTTGTCTGCCCACGGTCAGACTCGGCAGGTTGTGGTGCTTCGCAATGGTAACGTGCTCCAAGGCGAGGTCGACCTGTTGGGCGACGTCTACCGGGTCATGACCAACACCAGCGAAATCCGCCTGCCAGCAACCGAAGTTGAACGCGTAGTGGCCACGCTGCACGATGCGTACGCAGCCCGCCGGGCTGAGGTTCGGTCGGACGTGGCGGTCGATCGCCTACGGCTCGCCACTTGGTGTATCCGGCAAGAGATGTGGGCCGAGGCGGCAAATGAACTGGCCGAGGTACGATCGATTGCCCCCCGCCATCCCGATCTTCCGCTACTCGAGCGGCGGATCGAAGTCTTATCGCGGGCGGCGATGAGGGCGACACGTCAGCATGAGGCGGAGATGGCGGCAGCGGTTGTGCCCCAGGTCGCCGCGAAGGATGACACGAAAGAGCTTGAATCACTGGTTGCTAGTCTGCCGCCAGGCACGCTCGAATCGTTTGCTCGGCACGTGCAGCCAATCCTCGTAAACGGCTGTGCGGCGGGCGGATGCCATTCATCGAGCGACCCACGCCAGTTCCAACTCAATCGCGACCTCGTACGTGGCGTGGCCAATCGCGAGAGTACGCTTCGCAACTTAAAGGCGGCCTGGAACGCCATTGATCATCGCCACCCCAATCGTAGCCCACTGCTACTGCAGCCCTCGGTGCCGCATGGCGGACTGCCGCGTCCCGTGTTCGCCGGTCATCGCACGAAGGTGCATGAGCGGCTGGTGGAGTGGGTCCGGCAGGCCACCGGCGCGTTACCCTCCACGCAACCAGAAGTGCCGATGACGAACGATGTCAATCTGGCACACTACGAACAGTCGCCTGCCCCCGGTCCACGGCGCAACGGCTGCTGCCGACTTGCACCATGGCGAAGCCCACTTCTGGGAGGATCCTGCGGCGATGGGTTTGGAAGCGGGGGCACCGCTGCGGCCGCCTGGCGAGCAAGTCCAATACGGAGCGACTCCCAAGCAGTTTCAGCCCCGGGACGAATTCGATCCCGAGCTGTTCAATCGGCGCCAGCAGCAGAGCTCAGACGGGACAGAGTAGCGTGCGTTGCCAATGATTTGGCGTTCGCCGTCGTCTCCGACCCGAGAGTTACGGCGCTACGCGGCCGCACCCCACGCGGTCCATCCTGCTATTCCACGAGAGTTTCGTAGACTTCCCGCGCGTAGGGATTGGCATCATGCACCACCTCGGTGGCGTAGCCACCGGAAAGCACCGACCCCGCGCGGCCGTCTCCGCAAGCGGCGCACGATTGGCACTCGCAGTCCGCGACGGGTGAACCGTAGTCGTAGGGACTCTGGCAACTGCGGCAGCCAGTAGCCACCGTACCCAAAGTCAGCAGCATTGCGACGGCGAAAGCAAGGCGTTTCATCCGATGAGTCCTACGCACGATGAGGAGAAGAAGCATCCATGCGGATTCATCGGCACGCCGATACACTGAACTTTGACCCGATCGACTAGAAGCCGGGCGACGACAGCAATCCGAGTGCTGGCTACATCGACCAGCCGAGGGCTACTTTGCTAGCACGTGCGAAATGCGCGGGTCTGCTAGCGATTCGGCGATGAACTTTGCGCCAGTGAAATCGTGATCGGCGCTGTGGGGACTCGGCACCGCCACAGTGTACGCGCCCGCCGCCACACCCGCCCGGCAGCCGTTGTGGCTATCTTCCAGCACCAGCGTCTCGGCTGGGGTGAGGTCGAGGCGGGCGGCTGCCAGCTCGTAGATTTGGGGGTCGGGCTTGCCTCGGGTGATGTCCCCCGACGTGAGCAAGAACTCAAAATGTTCCTGCAGTTCGACGCGCGACAGCAACTCTTCGGCGTACGGTCGAGCACCGCTGGTGGCAATCGCCTTGCGAAGACCAAGATCATCGAGGTGCGCGAGTAGTTCATGCAGCCCCGGCATGGTTGTGAGCCGGTCCTCCACCAGTTCCCAGAACGTGCGTTCCGATTCCTCGGCCAGGTCTTCGAGCGAATCGGTAAGCGCGTGCCACTTAATCATCACTGCCAGTGCCGCCTGGGCCGGTTGACCCATCATCGCGCCGCGGAGATCGTCGTCGAACGTCTTGCCCCGCCGCCGCATCAATTCGGTGCCCACCATTTGGTAGACGTCCTCCGTGTTGACCATCAAGCCATCCAGATCGAATACAACGGCGCGAAGGGGCTTGTCAGGAGGCGGAGTTTGCATGGGCGTAGCAACTATGGGTTGGGGTTCGTCGTCAGGCCGACCGCGCATTCGCAGCGATCGATGGTGGAAGTTGACTAACACTGTAGCCGCTCGAGGTGGTGCTTGCTAAGAGCGGATGTCCGAGCTCATGAGGCATTCGGAGTTCCCCAATCTCGGAAGAAATGATCCTGCGAGGAAGTCTGTACGTTTCCCCGCATAGCCCAAGTTTCAACCTCTGTGGGAATTGTTAAGATGACAAGGCGTATTGAATAGTACCCTTCAACTACGAACCGAGGGTCCGCCAGCTGGCCGTTGTCGCGGCCAGCCTGAAGGCCGACCGAAAAAGTGAAGCTCGCAAAATTAATGAATCCCTAGGTGGACGAGCATCTTCGCAATGCCGCGCTATGGCAGATGGAATTGGAGGCCTTATGCAGCATTCTTCTCGACTGTGGGCCGTAGCCTGGAACCAGGCTTGTTCACAGCCTATGGGCAGGCACTTCGTACACCACGTACGTCTCGTTCGCGTAGACGATCGGCAGCAGTAGCGGGTAGTCGTGCGTGGTGAGCACGTAGTCAATATCGTACTTGCCGGCTAGTTCGCAAATACGTGGAGTACCGAGCTGGCCGAGACTGCTCACCCAGCTCAGTCCGGGATTCCCCGCCGGTTTGAAGACGTCATACAGCCGCCGCCGCCACGCGATCAGGCTTTTGGCATCCTGCGGCACGTCCTTGTAGGTTGCCACCTCGGCCCGCTCGGCGTGCCATTTGAAAGTCGTGTTGCCACGAGGTGTGAGGATCATCGCGTTACTTGCCGTGTGCAATCGTACCCACTGGCATGCATCGAGCCAGGCGGGTACGTCGCGCATCCGCGCATCCGCGGCTGCGACCGGTGCCTGCAAGAAGTCGTTGAACCGCTGAGCTATTGGAAAGCCGCTCAACAACAGCATGGCCAACAGCATGGCCGGCGCGAGCTTGCTACCGCGGGCGAATAAATCTGCCAGCAGGGCGAGCCACAGCAGGGCGATGCCCAGCGGTACGGCCACGTCCGTCAAGCGGAACCAATAATAACGCAGCAGACCCGCGGCGATATCGGGATGGTTCCACAGCCCCCACTCCAGGGCCAATCCAATCATCGCCAGCACCATAGCGCCTACCGAGTAGTGGGCGATCCGTCCGGATGGATCGTACTTCAGCGCGCACCATCCACCGGCTAGCTCGGTGCGCCGCGCCAGCAGCAGTGCAACAAACAGAATTGCGACCGTCGCATGACAGCCAGCCCTCTCGGCTATCCACGCGGCTGGCTTGTGGAGCGGGGCCAGATGGTGGGGCAGACGGTCGAAGACATAGATTTCGGCCGCCTCGCTGCGGATCTCCGCCGGCTGTCCAAAGCTCAAGGCGAGTGCCGGAAAAATGCCCGCAAGCGATACGATCCCGCCAATTAGGAGGCCTGGTAACATGCTCGTGAGCGATTGCTCCCTTCGCCAGCCGAGGAGCCAGAGCCCCAACAGGATGCACACGCTCCACCCTCCCACCAGAACGTGCCAGGCACCAGCGATTCCAAAATGAATCCAGGTCCAGTTCCAATTATTGAGCACCCATGCCCGTAATCCGAGCAGCACGAAGACGTAGGCAATTGTTTTTGCCTCGAATCCTCCGACCAGCCATTCGCCGGCAAAATTGCCTTCAGCGATAGCACTGAGAATGATGGCTCCGCCCAGCGAGGCGTACAGCGGGCGTGGGACTACGGTCCACGATAAACGTCGCCAAGCCCACGCCAGGGCGATCCAGGTGCCCAGGCGGCCGATCCAAGCTACGGCCTCGAGCGAAAAAAAGCGGGTAAGCCAGGAAAAAGCAATGACAAAGGTCTTGTGGGCGTCCGGCGAGTCCAGGAACAGGTCGCCGGAGCAGTAACTTGGGTCGCTGGCGTGCCACAAACGGCACAAGTAATGAGGTTCGTTCACTCCCGGGGGGGGTGTAGGGGAGGCCAGGTAGAACACACAGACAAGGAGGGAAATTTCGCCCACTGCGAGCCACCAAGAGAGTTTCGACGCAATCTTCGCTGGCTGGGCCACCTGGCTCATAATATTTGTATTTCCCGCATTCCCCGTTTTTTTCGCCGTATGGAACGCCAGTTGCTGCGGATAGAGCAAGGCGACTATCGGGCAGGTTTCCTATCCTGTCTTGCACAAACTCGACGATAAAGACTAAACGATCCCTTCATCGGGGCTTCACGGCAACTAAACCTGCGTGAGCTAGTCTTAAGTAAACGGAATGAGAAGAACAACAGGGGTCCCAGTGGCGTAACACCACTAAGACTTCAAGGTGGGTTGGCCGTTGCCGATGGCCCGCTTAGAACCTCAGAAACAGGGCAGACGAGCCCAGAAGGTGCGAAAATGGCCGACAAAGAACCTTTCGGCTACCAAAAGCCATCCCTCGACGACCAAGAACTCTCTCAGCGGATCGACCGTGTCGACGAACTGGTGAACCAATTGCTCGACGACGAATTGCAGGAAGCGAATGTTCGCGAATTGGAGTCATTGCTGATCGATAGTCCTGAGGCACGCACCCAGTACGTGGGGATGATGCAACTGCATACCGACCTGATCGATTACTACCGACCGCAAACGGCGGCCGCAGCCACTTCCCCCATTCTCAGTCACCTAAGTGACTCCGTGGATGTCCTCCCTCCGTCCGCTCATCCGTCCAAGGACTGAGCCAGCCGGCTAAAGCGCTGCGATTGTCTGGAAGTCGTCTTTGAGCGACGGATAGAGCCTTTGGTACACGGGCATTCCACGGTCGTATGTCTTACGCGCCGTGGAGTTTGGCTTGCACTCATCGGTGGTGTGGACAGCGGCTTTCGTTGCTTCGACGATATCTTTGTAGGCGCCGCCGCCCACGGCGGCCAAAAGGGCCACCCCAAACGCCGGACCTTCGTCGCTGGCCATCGTCATCACGCGTTTTCCGAACATGTCGGCCTGGAGTTGTCGCCAGAAGGGGCTCTTGGCGCCTCCGCCCGTGGTGCGAACCTGCCGGGCTGTGACGCCCAGCGACTCAACGATCTCCAAGCAATCGCGAAGCGAGTAGGTAACACCTTCCAGCAACGCCCTCACCAGATGTCCCCGACGGTGGGCGAGCGTCAAGCCCACAAACGCCCCGCGCGCCAAAGGGTCGGCGTGGGGTGTCCGCTCGCCCGACAAGTACGGCAAGAAGAACAGTCCCTCGGCGCCAGCGGGTGTTCTGCGCCGCTTCCGCGGTGAGCAGATCGAAGAGGTCTTGCTTCTTTCTAGCGGCTGCAGCGGCATCCGTCTGACACAGCGCGTCGGCAAACCAGCCAAACGAACCGGCGGCCGAAAGCGTGACGCCCATCATGTGCCACTTGCCGCGGACCGCGTGGCAGAACGTATGCAGCCGGCCTTCGGGGTCGACCTCGGGCGTGTCGCTATGCACGAACACCACGCCCGACGTGCCAAGCGACGTGGAGACGATTCCGCCCTTGACGATGCCGTTGCCAATGGCGCCTGCCGCGCAGTCGCCGGCGCCGCCCACGACCAAGCAGTCGGTCGAGAGCCCCAGTTGTTTGGCCACGGCCGGCGTCAACTTCCCGGTTACGTCCTCCGACTCATAGACGGGGGCAAACATGCCCGGATCAAGGTCGAGCTTGCTCATCAGTTGCTTCGACCAGCGGCGCTTCTTCACGTCCAGCAGCAGCATTCCGCTGGCATCGCTCACGTCGGTGGCGAACTCGCCCGTTAGCCGGCGGCGGACGTCGTCCTTGGGGAGCAGCACCCTGGTGGTCCGGTCGAAATTCTTGGGTTCGTTATTCCGCAACCAGAGGATCTTCGGTGCGGTAAACCCGGTGAGTGCGGGGTTGGCAACCATTTTCACGAGCTTTTTCCGCCCCCCAGCAAGTTGCTCGATCTGGTTGCATTCCTTCGCCGTACGCTGATCGTTCCACAATAGCGCTGGCCTGACGACCTGGTCGTGCTTGTCCAAGAACACCGATCCGTGCATCTGGCCCGATAGTCCAACTGCTTTCACATCGCTCGCCTTCAGCTTGGCCCGCTTCACGACCTGCCGGATGGTTGTCACGGTGGCCCGCCACCAATCGTCCGGGTCCTGTTCGCTCCAGAGGGGCTGCGGGTGATGGCAAGGGTAGGTAGCGCTCGCCTGGGCCAGCAGGTGGCCCTCCTCGTCAATGGCCAAAGTCTTGGTGCCCGAGGTTCCGATGTCGACGCCCAGATAAACAGCCATTGATACCCGACTCCGTAAGCATGAGTAGTTACGCAGAAAGCAGTTGCAGCCCCTAGTTATCGGCCCTATTCGGAGTAGTGCAAGGCGGCCCGCATTCTTGTCAGCGGCAGCAAAAGACGCTATTTTCGTGGATTCTCTCCAGCACGACCCCACCCACCATTGCCAGCGATCCCGCCCGAATGATCAGCCCTGCGACCGACAACCAGCGCATCGTTATCACGGGCATCGGGCTGACCGCTCCCAATGGTAACACACTCACCGCTTACCGCGAGGCACTGCTCAACGGTCGCAGCGGTGTCCAGCCGTACGAGATTCGCTACGTCGGCAATACGCTTGCGGGCATTTGCGACTTCGATGAGTTCAAGTACCAGAAGCGGCGTAACGTGCGGCGTGGCACGCGCCGGGAGTATCGGCATCTATTGTGCCAACGAGGCGATTGCCGATTCGGGCGTCGACTGGGAGAGCATCGATCGCGAGCGAGTTGGCGTGTACATTGGGGTAACCGAGCATGGCAACGTTGAGACCGAAAACGAAATTTTTGAGATCAAAGGGTACGACTACGATACGAGCGTCTGGTCGCACCACCATAACCCCCGTACCGTGGCCAATAACCCGGCTGGCGAGATTACTTTGAATATGGGCATCACTGGCCCCCACTACACGGTGGGCCCGCCTGTGCCGCAGGCAATGCAGGGCTCATTCAAGGGGCTCAGCAGTTGTTACTGGGGGAGTGCGACGTGGCCATCGGTGGTGGGGTAAGTGAGAGCATTCGCACGTTTGGTATCTTTGCCGGCTTTGCCAGCCAAGGCGCGCTGGCGGCACACGACGATCCCACCAAGGCGTCGCGGCCATTCGACCGGGATCGCAACGGAATTGTTGTCTCCGAAGGGGGGTGTTTATTCGTTATCGAACGCTATGCCGACGCGGCCAAACGGGGAGCGAAGATCTACGGCGAACTCGTCGGCTACGCCATGAACAGCGACGCTAGCGACTTCGTGCTGCCCAACCCCAAGCAGCAAGCCCGCTGCATGAATATGGCGCTAGAGCGGGCAGCACTCGACGCGGCGGATATCGATATTGTCAGCACGCACGCCACCGCAACGGCAAGCGGCGACATCCAGGAGTGTACCGCCGTGAGGGATGTCTTTGGCACCGACGGGGCGAGCCTCATTAACAACACCAAGAGCTTTATTGGCCACGCCATGGGCGCCGCCGGCTCGCTCGAACTTGCCGGCAACCTACCGGCATTTGACGATGGCATCGTCCATCCTACGATCAACGTGGATAATCTTGATCCCGACTGCGACTTGGCGGGCTTAGTGATAAACGAGCCACGTGAGACCCCTGGGGTCAATTACATCCTGAACAATTCCTTCGGCATGCTGGGCATCAACTCAGCGGTCGTTATTAAACGCGTGTGAGCGCCCATCGCTAGCCGCGGGTCATCCCAAAAACCTCTCGGGCAACAATAATCCGACACCAGCGCGTGCGGCTCACAAGACAGTGAAGCAAAGGCGAATTCAATGACAAAAGAAGAAATCCGCGAAGAAGTTCTCGACATCCTGGGCGACATCGCCCCGGACGAAGACCTGTCGAACCTCGACGACTCGGTTAGCTTCCGCGAGCAGATGGAACTTGACTCCATGGACTTCCTGGACATTGTCATGGAGCTTCGCAAGCGGCACCGAGTGCAGGTGCCCGAGGACGACTACGTGAACCTTGCCAGCATGAGCAGCACGGTGGAGTACCTCGAACCGCTGATGAAAGACATTCAGAAGGTATGAATGGCCAATGCAGAATGACCAGTGACCAAGCGCTTCGTCATTAGTCGTTGGTCATTCGAGATTGGTCATTTCAATGTCAGTAGTTCCAAATAGGTATTCATTCACGCGTTTCCGGCCAGCCGGTCGTAAGTACCACGATCGATGCGTTGATTTTGGTCAGCCCCCAACATTCGCCCGACGACTTGTCCGATCCAGAGGAGCATTTCACGGAAGCGGAGTAGTTCGAGAAGCAGTTGTGGCTCGTCGTCCCATTTTCCTTTAGCCAGTTTGAAGTGCAACCAGACCCAGACGTTCCGCAGGACCAGGGCGACGCCTACGAAGAGCAGTCGCAGTGCTGGATCGCGGGTGCAGGTTTTGATTCGCGCCTCGTTCATCTGCCGGTAGCTGGTCTCGATGCCGAATCGCTTGCGGTACGTTTCGCGGATTTCCTTGGGGGTCTGTCGAACTTTCCAAATGGCGTACATCAGCTTCTTCGTCTTCCGCTTGCCCGATTTCTTGTCCGTATAACCTTTGCTGGCGACGCAGATGGTCACCTTGGACGTGCGGTCCTTGCCCTCCACCTTGCCTCGGTGCGTGTAAGAATAGTAACCGTTTCTCTTCTTCCTCAAGGCTCGCAGCCCAGTGACTTGCTTACCCCGTCCCGGTTTGCGTCCACAAACGATTGCGGGAATGATGAATCCAAGCCCGGCTCGTTTCAAGTAAGCAATCACTTCGACACTGAAAAAACCCTTGTCCATCAGGAGAAAACGAACCCTTACCCCTCGACGGCGGATGATTGCCATGAGCCTTTGCACAACCACTTTCATCTTCTCGCCATGCTCCACGTGCGTCAAAGCTAGCGTGTAGCGATGGCCTTTGTGGATCACCGCCGCGGTGGCGTAAGCATGGAAGTGGGTGGTCCCCGATTTGGGTGAACTGCGATAAACCTCCTTCTTGTCCGCCAGCGGCTGGCCGTGATAAGGGATCAGCGTCAAGTCGATGGCGACGACTCGTGACTTGCTGAACAACGCCTTGGGGAGTTCCGTCGAGAGCGAACGATTCAAACGTCGCTCCAGTTCGGCCATTTCGGGCAATGCTTCGCCCAGGGCGTTGCGAATCGTTTGGTCGCACGGCGCGTCGGACAGGTCGCGACATACCGCGAAGATGCTGGCCACCCGACTGGCGGCAAGCAGCAGAACCTGCAAGAGCGTGCTGGCATTGCATTTTCGACCCTCATACTCCAGCTTCAACGCCGAGGCGAGCCAGTGATTGGCATAGCCGTGTACTTCATCTTTGGTAACGATATAATCCGGCCGTGAACGCATGGTCCCCTCCTTGGAGATTGATCTGCTTTGACACAAATCATTATCCAGAGGGGCCTTGCGTTCACCTAGGCTGATTCACCGTATTGGGAACTACTGAATGTACGATACCCTTATCATTGGCGCGGGCATGAGTGGGCTTGCGGCGGGGATTCGCCTGGCGCATTTCGGGCAGCGGGTCGCCATTCTCGAACGCCACTACACCATCGGCGGGCTCAACTCGTTCTACCGACTCCGTGGACGTAACTACGATGTTGGGTTGCACGCGCTCACCAACATTACTCCGAAAGGAACCAAAAAGGGGCCGCTCGCCCGGTTGCTAAGACAGTTGCGCTTTTCCTGGGACGACTTCGAAATCTCGCCGCAAAACGGTTCGCAGATTGTGTTCCCAGAGGCAAAGCTCGCCTTTAGCAACGACTTCGACCTGTTTCGTAGCGAAGTTGCTCGCCAGTTTCCCGGTCAAGCCGATCGCTTCAACCGGCTTGTCGAACAGATCGTCGACTACGACGACCTGACCGACGAACACCAGCAACTCTCCGCCCGGCAGGTGCTTTCAGAGCATCTCACCGAGCCATTGTTGGTCGAGATGCTGTTTTGTCCGCTCATGTTTTACGGCTCGGCCCGCGAGCACGACATGGACTGGGGGCAGTTCTGTATTATGTTTCGTAGTATTTTCCTGGAGGGCCTAGGCCGTCCTTACGCGGGCGTTCGATTGATCCTCAAGCTGCTGGTGAAGAAGTACCGTGCCTTGGGCGGCGAACTCAAGCTCCGCGCGGGTGTCAAGCGAATCGCCACCGATGCGAGCCAGGAGGGGAAACGCCGCGTGGTCGGCGTCGAACTGGAAAGTGGAGAAGTCCTACAGGCACAGCGTGTGCTCAGCTCGGCCGGTTGGGGCGAAACAATGCGACTGTGCGACGACGGGCAACCGGTGGTTTCCAAGGCGAGCGGCCAGCTTAGTTTTTGCGAAGCGATCGCCACACTCGACCTCCCCCCCAGCGCGCTCGACTATCACCAAACTATCACCTTCTTCAACGACTCTCCGCAGTTTCATTGGCAGAAGCCCACTGGCGAAATGTGCGACGTGCGGAGCGGCGTGATTTGCTCGCCCGACAACTTTACCTACGACCGACCGTTAGGCGACGAGGGAACGATGCGGGTGACGGTGCTGGCCGACCAGGATCGCTGGATGGCACTGGAGGAATCGCAGTATCGCCTGCAGAAGCACTGCTGGTGGGATCGCATTGTGGAGTCCGCTGTGCGGTTCGTGCCCGACTTCCGCGCCGCGTGATCGATACCGACATGTTCACCCCCGGCACGATCGTCCGCTACACGGGGCACGATAATGGGGCCGTCTACGGTGCACCGGACAAACAACTCGACGGCATGACGCACCTCGATAATCTCTTCATTTGCGGCACCGACCAAGGCTTCGTTGGCATCGTTGGTGCCATCATGAGTGGGATCTCGATGGCGAACATGCACTGCCTGCGCGAATGAGCCGAACGCGCTACCGTAGGTCCAGTGGAGTGAGTAGGTGAGTAGGTAGTCGCCGATTTATACGTCGTCGGAATTTCTTGCAAGATTCGCCGCCCTTCAGCGAATGCGTACAAGCTACTAGATAGTCTGTTAGACTGGTAACGCATGGACGACTCGGCTCCCACGACCTACCGCCTCACACAGTTCTCGCTCGTGAACCTGGTGCTGATGACCACGATCGTAGCGCTAGCGATCACGGTGTACAGGCTATGGCATGAGGTCGCCCCGCTGCGTGCCGAGGTCAAGCTCCTGCGCAACGAAGTTGGCGAACTATACGTCGAAGACGCGTCGAAGCTGCACGCGATCCAGGTGGAGACGGAAAACCAACTGGAGTGGAAGTGGCGAATTTGGGTGCCCGAGGGAGCCAGCTATGCCGTGCGTAGTTACGGCGACCAAGTGCCCGAAAAGGGCTATCCGAAGTGGGGCGGCACGATGTACTTGCGTGAGCCAGGCGAGCACGTGTTGCGCTACATCATTCGATTCGACCCCGAAAACGACCGCTGGGAAGGCGGCCTACAAATGGAGGGTGGCTCTGTGGGGAGTAACTTTCAGCCATGGGTTGAATGGAAGAGCCGTGGGAGTACCACTTCCGGTGTTGGGAAAACAACGCAGGTGTTCGAACCTGTCGAGCGCGTACTTATCACCCGGCAGCGTTACGAGGACCACGACAACCGGCCCACCGCGCCCAGCGATCCGCTGCCAGGCTTCATGATTTGGCTGGAGCCGCAATGAGCATGTTTTCGCCACCTCGCCGCCCACGCTTTTCCTTGCTAAATCTTGCCGCGGTGATGACGATCGCTGCGCTGGCGGTTGGCCTCTTTTCGTCAAGCCGGCGGAACGTCATGCTCGCTACACGCAACCAAGAACTCACCGCCCAGAACAAGCAGTTTCGCAACGAGCTGGGCATCTTCGAGATCGAAGACCCAACAAAGATCCACGTCATCCGCGTGCCGAGCGAAGACGACGAACCGCGAAAGTATCGGGTGTATCTGCCGGCCGGCTTTCGCTACACAGGGTGCTACAAGACCAACGGCATTCCCGAGCAGGGCGTGCCGGATCAGGTGAACGCCGAGCCACTGGAGCCGGGACATTACTTATTCCGCATCGAAATCGAGCGGCGGAAGAACGCGAAAAACGGTGAACCGATGCCCGACGCCACGGTCAAGCTAGAAAGGGAGCGAACCGACGACGCGAACTCTCGTTCGAGCACTTTTGTCTCGGTCGGCGAGCGCCAAAACGATTGGCTCATGAACAAGCATACGGGCAGCACGGCGTATAGCTGGCAAGAGCCAGGCAAGAATCTGGAACTGCGCGATCCCGCGGAGCCTTTTGTGATCTACCGCGCTCGCGCAAACAGCGTGCAAGTGCGAACACGGGACGCCGATGGCACGCCAACTAGCTGGTCAAGCTCTGGGATCTCAGGCGATACCGACGGTTTCCTGTGGTGGATTGAGGCCGTGCCCGCGGTGGACGCGAGAGAATAGCCGACGAGCTAAGCCTCGCCGAGAAGTAGCGCAATTCTGCCGACAAGTACCTCGGCGGCTATGCTTCCGCACAATCGGTTCGATGGCGCCCCCTGTCGAGCATCGACTCAGATCATGGTAAACTCGGGCTCTCGGCCCTTGCCCCTCAGACCCCCCGCCCACAACGAGCCGTGCCAAAAGACTTCCTCAAAGACGCCAAGTCGCACTACGACGTCGTGGTAATCGGTTCCGGCCTAGCCGGGCTCACGTCGGCCAATATTCTGGCGCGGCAGGGGCGTTCGGTCCTATTGCTCGAACAGCACTACAAGCTGGGCGGCATGGCGACGTGGTTCAAGCGGCCCGGCGGTCATATTTTTGATATCTCGCTGCACGGCTTCCCGTACGGCATGGTGAAATCGTGCCGGCGGTACTGGTCGAAGGAGATTGCCGACTCGATCGTGCAGCTCGACGGCGTGCGGTTCGACAACCCTATGTTCTCGCTCTGGACATCGTTCACCCGCGACGATTTCACGAACCAATTGATCGAGAAGTTCCAGGTCGCGCCCGAGCGGGTGCATGCGTTTTTCGACAAAGCGCGGGGCATGAACTTCTACGACGACCAGCAGATGACCACGCGGGAGTTGTTCGACGCATTCTTCCCCGGTCGCGACGACGTGATCCGCCTGTTAATGGAGCCGATCACCTACGCCAACGGCAGCACGCTCGAAGACCCTGCCATCAGCTACGGCATCGTGTTTTCGAACTTCATGTCGAAGGGGGTGTTCACCTTCCAGGGAGGCACCGACAAGCTCATCAAGCAGATGGAGGCCGAGCTCAAAAAGAGCGGCGTCACGATTGCTATCAATTGCGACGCGACGAAGATCAACCTCAAAGGGGATAAGGTCGAGTCGGTCGAAGTCGATTCTAAAGGGGCCACGCGTACGATCAAGTGCGACGCGATCGTCTCCAACGCCAATCTGCGGCAGACCATCTTCCGTCTGGTGGGCGAGGACAAGTTCGACAAGAGTTTTGTCGACGATGCCAAAGCGGTGCGGCTCAACAACAGCAGCACTCAGGTGTACATGGCGCTGGAGGACGACGATCGACTGGAGGTGAGCGAACTGGGCGACCTCTTGTTTAGCAGCACCGCGCCGGTGTTTGAAACCGAGGCACTGCTCTCCCGCGATGTGACGAGCCGGACTTATTCGTTCTACTATCCCAAAACGCGCCCCGAAGGCCGGCCGCGATGCCTGGTGGTTTCGAGCACGAACGCCCGCTTTGAAGACTGGGCCGAACTCTCCGAGGACGAGTACCAGGCGAGTAAAGAGGACTTGTGCGAGACGACGCTCGACGCGCTCGACAAATACGTGCCGAACATCCGCGAACGAGTGGTGCACGTCGAAGCGTCGACACCGCGGACCTTCAAACACTACACAGCCCACATCGCGGGCGCGAGCTTTGGCACCAAGTTCGAAGGCCTTGGCGTCAGCCGCGCACTGCCGCAGCAGATCACCGGGCTGTATCACGCCGGCAGCGTCGGCATCATCATGAGCGGCTGGCTGGGGGCAATGAACTACGGCGTGATCGTGGCCAACGAGGTAGATAACCAACTAATGACCGGCGGCTCACGGTCGACGGCGGACACGGAGAAGGAAGTGGCCACGGATGGTAGTTTGTGACTGAAGGGGCTTTGTCGCGGATCACAGAGGAGTTAGCGATTGCCGAGAAGGACGTTGACTCACTTCGTACCCTCTATGTATCGACGAACGACTTGGAGCTCCTCAACCCTGGTACGCGATCGCGTACCAATCGTGGCTGGGGAGTTCGTGCCGCATTTGGTGAGGCAAGTTCTCATCGAGCAAGAGCTTCATGCCTCGACGGGCTCACCTAGAACCTTATCCTGCATTTCGTCGAGCAATTGCTGAACCTGCTCCCGCTTGACCGTGGGGAATTGCTCGCTGCTGCTGCGCCCGCCCCAAAGGTAGTCGAATAGCGATACTGCAGGCACCCGGGTTCCAGCAAAGCACGGCGTGCCGCCCTGGATTTCTGGATGGCTGGTGATGACCTTGCTCTGGTTCATAGCATGCATCCTACCTAGGATTTCGGGGGCGATGCGGATAACTTGGCTCTACAGGTCATTCTACCCATTCGTAGCCCCGTGGTGCATATGTCCCAAGACCAAATCAAAGCCGCCATACCGCATCGTGAGCCGTTTCTGTTGATCGATGAGATCATTGAGCAGGACGACGCGCGGATAGTATGTAGCAAGAAGTTCACCGGCGAGGAGTTTTGGTACGCGGGGCACTATCCCGACTATCCCATCACGCCGGGCGTAATCCTCTGCGAAGCGAGCATGCAGGCCGGGGCGGTGCTGCTCGCGGGAATGATCGACGACATGGGGGGCCGGGTGCCGGTAGCCACGCGGGCCAACAATGTGCAGTTTCGCGAGATGGTGCGACCGGGCGACTCGGTGACGATCGAAGTTCAGCTTAACGAGCGCCTGGCCGATGCGTTTTTCATGAAGGCCAAGGTTACCAACCAGGCGACTGGCAAGCTGGCGTGCCGGTTCGAATTCGCTTGTACGCTAGCAGAAGGAAGAAAACGATGAACAATGACCGATGAATGGTTGGCAAAGTTGCCGACTCAGTTCAGCGTTTATCGTTCATCGTTTATCGATCGCTATCATGCCCACCGACTTTCTTCAACTTGCCGGCAAGACGGTCCTGGTGACGGGCGTGGCCAATCGTAAGAGTGTCGCCTGGCACATTGCGAAGCTGCTTACGGAGGCCGACTGCCGAGTGATCTACTCCGTACGGAGTGAGCAGCGGCGGGAGCAGTTAGCGAAGCTCATTGGCACCGCAATCGGTCAAGGGGCCGACGACATTCTCGTATGCGATGTCGAGCACGAGGATCAAATCGCCCGGCTCGCGGGGGAAGTGTCCAGTCGATGCGACCAACTCGATGGCTTGGTCCATTCCATTGCATTCGCCGACTATGACGGTGTCTCCGAAAAAGGAGGCGTGAAGCCGTTTCACGAAACGTCGAAGCGGGCGTTCCTACGGACGTTCGATATTTCGTGCTACTCGCTGGTCGCCTTGTCCAACGCCCTGAAGGACCAGTTTGCCCAGGATGCTTCGGTGGTGACCATTTCGATTTCGACCACCCGGATGGCAAGCGAAAACTACGGGTTCATGGCCCCCATCAAGGCGGCGCTCGATTCGTCGCTGGCTTTCCTGGCCAAGAGCTTCAGTGGCCACAGCGAGGTGCGGTTCAACGCGGTGGCCGCGGGACTTCTAAAAACTTCGGCTTCGGCCGGTATTCCCGGTTATGTGGACAGCTATTTGTTCGCCGAGCAGGCCACACTTCGGCACCGTGCGGTAGCTACCACGGAGGTCGCTGCTACCGCCGTATTTCTCCTAAGTCCCCGCGCCAGCGGGATTAACGCTCAGCGGGTGGTGGTGGATGCGGGGATGGAGACGAATTATTTTGACGCAGAAATCGTTCGTCGCCACGTGGAGGGTTCTTAGGCACTAGAGGTGGTCGACCGGCAAAATCGGACCCGATCTCTGGATTTTCCTGACCTAAATCTACTGGATGAGTTAGGCATACCGTGCTATCGTGGTAAAGAGGAGACGGTAGGGTTGAACTCCGCAGGCTGCCCATGCGGTGCAATTTAGCGTGGGCGGTACGTGGTGGTTTTGCCGACATGTGCGCAGGGCAGCGCGAGGGGCCCGGCTTGCAGCGGCGTTCAAGCGTACGCGATCTCTAGAGTAGGAACAGACTTTTCCCAGGCGGCCGACACCTGAAGCCCCAAATCGATGCCAGAGGCCATCACGAACAAACTGGTTCACGACCTCAAACGCAGCGGACTTGTTGAAGACGACCAACTCGAGTCGTTTCTCAAGAAGTGCGCGGCGAAGCATGGAGGCTCCGTACCTGCGAATCCCGAGGTCCTTGCCGCGGACATGGTTGCCGAAGGTTTGCTGACCGACTGGCAATCAAAGAAACTCGTGGCTGGAAAGTACAAGGGCTTCCGGCTTGGCAAGTACAAGTTGCTCGGCGAGGTCGGCAAGGGTGGCATGAGCGCGGTTTACTTGGCTGAGCATGTACTCATGCGCCGCCGCGTGGCCATCAAAGTGTTGCCCAAATCGCGGGTAAAAGACTCGTCGTATCTCGAGCGATTCCGGCTCGAAGCCCGAGCCGTTGCCAAACTCGACGACCCTCATATCGTGCGGGCGTTTGACATCGACAATGATGGCGATACCCATTACATCGTGATGGAGTACGTCGACGGGAAAGACCTCCACCGATTGGTGTCGGACGATGGTCCGCTCGACCCGGATACTGCTGCTGATTACATCGCCCAAGCGGCGGTAGGGCTGGCGCATGCCCATGAAAAGAACCTGGTGCATCGCGACATCAAGCCCGCCAACCTACTAGTAGACCGCACGCAAACGGTCAAACTGCTCGATCTTGGCTTGGCTAAACTCACCGAGGAAGACCAAACATCGCTCACGTTGGCAAACGACGAGAACGTGCTGGGAACAGCTGACTACCTGGCGCCGGAGCAAGCGCTCAATAGCCATACGGCCGATCATCGCAGTGACATTTATAGCCTTGGTTGCACGCTCTATTTCCTGCTTACGGGGCGGCCACCCTTCCCCGATGGGACGATCTCCGAGCGGCTTCTGAAGCATCAAGTCGAAGAGCCGGAGAGTTTGTTGAAACTCCGTCCCGATTTGCCGATGTCGCTCATCGAGATCTGCTCGAAGATGATGAACAAGCGGCCGGAACTACGTTTCGAGACGGCCAATGAGGTGGCCGAGCGGCTGACGCAATGGCTGGCGGGCCGCGGCCGCAAAGTGGGCGGCGGCAGCATCGAAACCGGCGATGAAGGTAGCGGGGTGGGCAGTGGCATACTGACGCGCTTTGGTGTGCGACCGCCGAGCAGCGCCATTGGCACGCCACCGAGCAGTGAGACGATGTCGAACACGGCTGCCGATCGAGACACCAAGCGGCTCGACGACAATGCGGACTCGGGCTTGGTCGTGGACGACGAGGATATTACGCTTGCCCCGCTCGAAGACGACGAACCCAAGGCTAAACAAAAGCAAAAGCTGAAAACCGGTAACCCGTCTTCGCAAAGTTCCTCGACGAATGTGCTCTCGACCGGTGGCGAAAAGGCGAACGGTGGGAGCAGGGTTTCCAGCGGTCCGCCGACCAAATCGTTGTTCGAGGAAGAACTTGTTGAAGAGGAGGTGGTGCATCCTCGCTTCTCGGGCGAGTACGAGTACAACCCGCTCCATCCACCGGGTTACTCAAGCCCCTACAAAAAGACCCCCTGGGGGCTCATCGTTGGTCTGGCTATTGCCGCGGCGGCGGTGCTCCTGGTGGTGATCGCGGTAATTGCCAGTAGTGGCAGCTAAACGCGGCTCCACGCCGCCCGATACCCGCGTCTGATGCCATTCGGCACCAAGCATCACGCAATTAATCCCCGACCCAATTCCGAGCAGCGCCACCTTGTTGCCCGCTTCGGCCGGCCACTGTTCGAGACCGCGGGCCATCGTGATCGGCAGGGCTGCTGATCCCGTATTGCCGAGTACTTCGAGAGTCGCGTAGTCGATCGCGGGTTCGAGTCCCAACGCATCGAACAGGAGCTTGCGGTGCGCGACGCCAACCTGGTGGCAAAACGCGCGGTCGATGTCTGCTGGAGAAAGGCCCGTTTGGCTCTCGAATTGCGCGAAGGTCGCTTTGCCGGTTGCGACCCCTTGCTGCATTAGTGCCTCGCTGTCGGTCTGCATGAGCTCGGCGTGGCCATCGCTTTGGCACAATTTGTGATGCTGGGTGCGGCAATGCACGGCCCCGCCCAGCAGCCGATTTCCGGTAGTGCTTTGCTCGGCGTCCGCGAGTACGATGGCCGCGCTTGCCGAGCCGATGGTCAGTGACGCCACGGCGAGCTTGATGTCGCTTCGTTTGAGCGCCGTATCGTTGTTGAGCTGCGCGATGGTGCCCTCCACCAGGTTGCGGCCGCACTCGGTGCCCACGACGACGCCAGCCCTGATTTGCCCCAACTCGATCATGTTCGCCACTTGCAGCATGCCGTTGAGAATTCCCAGGCACGCGTTCGAGACGTCGTAGATCACACATTCGTCGGACAAGCCCAGTGCGTGATGCACACTGCAGGCAGTGGCCGGCTCCAGGAAGTCGCGGCATACCGAACCGTGGACCAGTGCCCCGAAGTGTTGCAATGGGATGCCACTCGCCTCGATGGCCCGCTTTGCGGACTGAACGCTGATGGAGCTCGGACGGGTACCGGGCGCGTAGAAACGTCGCTCAGCAATCCCAGTCATTAGCTCAAGTCGCCCTTCAGGCAGCTTCAACCGCTCGTACACCGGGGCAAGTTGGTGCTCAATGGCAGCCGTGGTAACTACCTCCGCTGGTAGTGTGTAACCAAGCGACTCGATCGAAACTCGCGAGTATTTCATGGCTGACCGTCAGAACTCATAGTGGTCCGGTTCATGGAGGTCCGCCATGGAAATCAGCCGATTCGCTCGGGCCATTCCGCTGGTAGGCGGCTCCTGCGAGAATAAGGACTCGCTCGCCTATGGTAACGCGGCAACCCTGTATCGGTCGAGGCAACCAGGGAGATGACAAATCGCAATGCGGAAACCGCCGTCCTAGGGATCGCCTGCGTACTGCCAACGTTGGTGACCCTGGTGTACTTTGTGTGGGCCTCCGGTCAAGCGGCCGGTTTACAGCAGGCGGTGTACGGCATCGCCAAAGTGGTGCAATTCTGCCTGCCGGTCGTGTGGGTGGGGGCGGTCGTCCGCGAGCGGCTCGGCTGGCCGCGGTGGAATACGCGTGGTGTGTACATTGGCCTGGTGTTTGGCGTGCTGGTTTCTCTCGCGTTGTGGGGGCTCTTTTTCGCGCTCTCCGGCTCGGCTTTGCTCACCAGCGCACTCGAATCCATTCAGGCGAAGGTAAGCAGCCTTGGCGTGGCAACGCCCGTGCGGTTCTTGGCAATGGGCGTCTTCTACGCCGCGATTCACTCGTTGTTGGAGGAGTATTACTGGCGGTGGTTCGTCTTCGGCCGGCTCCGTCGTCTGGTGGAATTGCGCTGGGCCATCGCGGTCTCGGCGGTTGCCTTTGCCGCTCATCACGTGGTTGTGCTATGGGCATACTTCGCGCACGTGCCAATCGTTGCGCTGTTGCTGGCGGGATGCGTAGCCATTGGCGGCGCCTTTTGGGCATGGCTTTACGATCGCTACGGTTCACTCTACTCGGTGTGGTGGAGCCACTTACTTATCGACGCGGCGATTTTTACGGTAGGCTATTTCGTGGCCCGCCCACTATTTAGCTCCTAGCGTGGCACAGAGCCTGCTAGCACTGGTCCCGCGGCAGGGGTTCACCACACTATGTTGTGCCCACGCATTTATTCTCCCCCAAAATCCCTGGAAAGGGTTGCGTTACCAAAATCGCACATTACAGTTGCCATCTATCTTGACTTGCATCTCACCCCTGCCGAGTGACACGGCGAAACCACAGGAGCCCGCACGAAACGAACGATAGGGAAATCGGGAGTAGCTTGTCGGCAACAAAGTTGTCGGACGGGTCGTATGGTGAATGCTGGGGGCTTTAGACGGCAGTGTGCAGGACGTCTCACGCGCGGGTCTTCGTTCCGAGTGCCAATTTGGCCAAGCGCCGCTCGTGGCACACATTCACCCTCCTATACATGCGAGCTTTGGTTCTCCTAAGAGCAGTGGCAGGGGGCTTCAATTTTTTATTGGGGCGCATGCTGCGGTTCGATTCTCTCCGTTCAACGCGTGTGAGTCTCCAAGACACGCGGAGCCGTTCAGCGCAGACCTGAAAAAAATAGCTTCGGGACGAAGCTTGGTTTGTAGCCCGACGTCGCCGTCACTTTCACAGGGAGTGTTGAGAGATGTCTAAGCCAGTGATTGGATTGAATGCTGACTATCGCGCGGCCAATGGAGAAACGCCCGCGTTCACCTACGTTGGGGCCGGCTATTACGACGCGATCATCAAAGCCGATGCCATTCCACTGATTCTTCCTCCAATCGCCGATTTGGACGATCTGAATCAAATGCTGAGTCTAGTAGATGGAGTGCTCTTGGTCGGTGGAGCCGACCTCGATCCGCGACGCGATGGCTGGATGCTGCATCCCACCGTCAAACCGCTCGACCCGCGTCGCGAGACGTTCGATCGGGCACTCGCCAAGTTGGTGTGCCAGCGTCGCATTCCTGTTTTCGGTATCGGTACCGGCATGCAACTACTCAACGTGACGATGGGTGGCAACTTGCTGCTCCACATTCCCGAGGATCGTCCCGACGCGCTGCCACACCGCGACGCCCTCGACCCCGCCCACCGGCATACGCTTGAGATCGTTCCCGATTCGCTGCTCGACCGTGTCTATGGCGATGGTGAACTTCGCGTCAACAGTCGGCATCACATGGCGGTCGACGAGTTGGCGTCCGGATTCGTCGTCACGGCGAAGTGTCCCGATGGAATTGTGGAAGGCATTGAGTACCAAGGTCACGATTGGTTTGCCTTGGGCACGCAGTTCCACCCCGAAGCGAATACGGCTTCGGCGCTCGACATGCGAATCTTCGAAGAATTCGTCATGGGCGTGAAGGAAAACCACGAAGCGGTTCGCCTGGTGGCTTAGCCACGTCCCCCCACCGGCGGAAGGATGCCCGCCTTTTGTGAACCCATGTCGATCGAACCCGCCATGCACAAGGACCATGCATGGCGGGTTCCCGATTATGGAGGGGATTCGTTGCGACGCATCCTTGTCCGGCGATAGCGCGGCACGCAGCGGCCAGCCTGTTAAACTAGGCCTGCTAGCTGATCTTCACGCCAAGCACATCCAGGAACGCGCAGCATCCAGTTTGCGTTGGCAGGCCAAGCCGGGGCGGTCACCCAATTGCCATCGATGCAGGCGCTATCGAGTCCTTCACTTGGCGGGTCCCACGTCGCACCACCGGCTTCTAACTCGGGTCGTACCGTTGGGTAACCTTGGCACCGCTTGCCAGCCACAACCTTGGCTGCCGAGAGAATTAGCAGTCCATGGCACGTCGCCGCGATCGGCTTATCGGCATTGGCAAAGTGCCGTACCAATTCGAGTACGCGATCGTCGATTGCCAGGTACTCTGGCACTCTCCCGCCTGGTAGCACCAGTGCGTCGTAGCCCGCGGGGTCGATTTCGGCGAACGTCGCATTAAGCCGGAAGTCATGCCCCCGTTTTTCGCTATAAGTTTGCTGCCCTTCGAAATCATGGATCGCCGTGGCGACGCTTTCCCCTTGAATCTTATTGGGACAAACCGTGTGCACGGTGAGATTGGCCATCTGCAGTATCTGAAATGGCACCATCACTTCGTAGTCTTCGACGAAGTCGCCGACGATCATCAGAATCTTGGTCATGGTACGGTGGGGGTAGAGGTATTGGGAATGGGTCTACGGCGGCTCGCGTCGAGTTGTTAGTCGTCTGCCTCGTCGATCACTAGGTATTCTGGCAGACGTTGCACTTGCCCCTCTCGGTCGATGCACGCCAGCGTACTCGACCCTTCGGCAATCAGCATGCCTTTGCAGTGCACCAAGTACTTATGATCGATGCGGGCCCCTCGGGATCGGGCAGTATGGATCGTTATTTCGAGGATGTCGCCAAACCGTGCCGGCTGCCGATAGTTGCAAGCAATCTTGTTGACGACCAGTATCACTCCCTCGCGTTCCAAGTCCGCGTACTCGTGGCCAATCGCGCGCAGATGGTTCACTCGGGCGAGCTCGAAGTACTTGAAGTAATTCGCATGATGCACAACTCCTTGCGCATCGGTTTCGTAGTAGCGTACTTCTAAGGAGAATTGGAAATCTCGAGACATCAGCGGTGCGGCTCCATGCAAAGGAATATTACGTTCCAGAGTATACCGTGAGCGGGGCAGCTACGCCAAACGGCGCACGACCTTGCCTGTCTTTGCCAGTACTGCAACAAGGCGGCTTGGATTGGTCGTTGCTGGTCGATCGATACCGGAACTAGGTCCGCCGCGCAACCTCGGCAATTCACCGTAGCATTCGGCCGACGCGTACGCCCGCCGCAAAAAATAAGAGGGCACTGCTCGCGGGACGGCGGTTTGGCTAATTGTCGCCGTGTTGGTGGTCGACTACACTTGTGGCGAATGGGCCGTGGCTGGCACCGCGCGAATCGCCTGCCAGGCCGCACGCCGCTGCCCACACCCGTGCCGTCACCCGATTGCCACCCCTCGCGGCGGCTTCGGCTGAGGTTGCCCCGCCCCGGATGTTTCGTTCCGTGTTTTCTTGTTGTTCGAGGTTAACTCGGGCAGCTTTCATTTGCACCCCATCTTTCTGCACGGTGGCCGGCTGTGAGCGAACCAGTACCTCCGCCACCGATCGTCGATCCCTACCAGGCGTCCGACGCCGCCAATGTCTCGGTGGGCCGCGTACTGATGGCCCAGCTGGCAGCAATGATGTTCCTGCAGTTCTTGCCGCCAGGGCTTTGGACCGTGACCGTCGGCACGTTCATCGGGGCTAACACTGGCGTGGAAGGTAGCGGGATGTTCGACGCTTCGTTCGTCGGACTTGCCGGCATGGCAGGAGCGATTGGCGCGCTAGTTTCCCCACTCTTATTCGGCGCGTTGGCCGACAGTTGGTTTCGTACCGAACGTATGATCGTCGCCCTCAATCTGGCGTGTGCTGCCGCCTTGGTATTGATGTGGAACGCGTCGGCACAGTGGTGGTTTCTAGCTGCCATGATCGCCTACTACCAATTTGCTGTGCCGAGCATCACGCTCATACATAGCCTTGCACTGCGGCACTTGGCAACGTCGAAAAAATCATTCCCAATTGTCCGTGCCAGCGGCACTGCGGGCTGGATTGCCGCACTTTGGATTGTGGGGTCGCTGGTTCCGTGGTGGTGGGGAGTTCCGTCGAAATCGATCGAGGCGACGACGTGGCCCATGGTATTCGCTGTGGTTGGTCATGGGGTGATGGCGCTGTTCGCGCTCTCGCTGCCAAGAACGGCGCCACAAGGAAAGGCCGTGTCGTGGCGAACGCTGTTCCACGGTTGCGGTGAACTGATTGCTAGCCAGCCACGCCTGTTGCGATTCCTGCTCGTTTCGTTTTGTGCCACCATCGCCGCGCAGTTCTATAATCTGTACGCCAACTTATACTTGAATAATCTGGGAATTCCGCACGCAGCCACAAGGCTCTCGTATGGTCAGGTCGTCGAGATGATTTGCATGCTTATCCTGCCTGGGCTACTGATGCGTTGGGGACCCAAGCGGGTGTTCGTACTGGGCATTGTCGCGTGGTGCGTCCGGTACTTGTGCCTGGCGTTTGGTGGTACCGAGGGCCTGCCGCTGGTGCTTGTTTACCTCGCGATCTTGTTGCACGGCTTCTGCTTTACGTTTGTGTACATTACTGGCTATATCTACGTTGACCATGCGGCGCCGCCGCAAGCGCAGAGCGTTGCGCAGGGGCTCTTAGCCATGGTGACATCGGGCTTGGGGCACTTTGTTGGAGCACTGCTCTCTGGCGTGCTGCAAGCCCGCCTACTCACGCCACCGGATGTCGAGCCACCACCCTACGACTGGCATTCGTTCTTTCTAATAGCCACAATTGCCTCAGCCGCGGCGATGGGTCTATTCTGGCTGCTCATGGGATTCCATCGCGAAGTCATGCCAAGCGAGATCGACCGGCAAGAAGCCGTGTGAGCGGGTCGCAGCGCTGCGGAAATTTCACGCTGGCCGAACGGCGTGCGTAGCATGTTGGCCCAAATGCTTTGCTGAGGGCAGCGCCGCCAGGCGATGTCGTGGGTCAAGCGTGGAGCAACAACGAGGGCCCCAACCCATCGGACTCGCTCTAGGCGTTCGCCGCGGGGTACTTAGCCATCAGTTGCAGCACCTCGTCGATCTGTGCGGGCTTGTGGAAGCCGATGGTCATGGCGTCCATGAACTCATGGTTCTGGGCATACTCAATACACTGCTCCCGCTGGTCGACTAGGCGTCCTTCGCCAAATATTTTCATTCCGATGATCGCCTTGCCAGATGCTTTGGCTTGACTCAAGACATCGATCACTTCGTCGGGCGAGGCGTCCATCTTTACACCTTCCGGGTTGATGCGGGCGAGAATCACTTCGACCCAGTCGCTCGCGGCCGCCGCTTTGAGGGCACCAAAATCGTGGCACGATACGCCAACCGCCTTCACGCGTCCGGCTTGCTTGGCCTTATCGAGCTCGTCCATATAAGGTTGCATCTTGCCGGTCCAAGCGGGGTCTTGCATGCAATGAAGCAGAACGATGTCGAGGTAATCGGTTGTCAGCTCATGGCGGAATCGTTCCAGGGTTGCCTTGGCGGCTTGACGTCGATGATCGGCCGACGTGTTGTCTTCGGGACCGTCGTACCGCCACCACACTTTTGTGAGGATCGAAATTTTATCACGAGGAATCTCTCGGAGAGCTTCGCGAAAGTAGATGTGCGAGCCGTACAGATCAGCTAGGTCGAAGAAGGTGATACCGCGATCGTAGGCATGGTGGAATAGATCGACGATTTTCGTGAAACCCATGCGAGTTTGGTCCGATTGCCGTGAGCCCCCCTTCACTCCCGTACCTTGACCAAGGCGAGACATCTGGATGCCCGTCTTGCCAAGTTCGATTTGCGGGGGAGGGGGGGCCGTACCGGAGGCGGGAGCGACTTTCGCCTGGGCGTTGTCGGCCGATGGACCGTAGGTGGCGATCCCAGCCGCGATGCCTGCTGAGGTGCCGATGAATCCGCGGCGATCGAACTTGCTCATGACAATGGGCCTTGTAAAGAGGGACCGAAAACGACGGGTACCGCGAAATCTGGCCGCTCATGCAGAACCGACTGCGTTGGTAACCACTCCAACGCAGGTGACGGGTACGCCACCTTGCAGCCGCGAGCCAATCTCACGGCACAGCATCGCGACCACCGGCAGTATACAGAAAAGGGGGAGTTGGTTCGACCGAGTTTTCAGGTTTCTGCCGAAACCG
The DNA here is from genome assembly GCA_963753855.1 of Lacipirellulaceae bacterium. Classification (GTDB taxonomy): domain Bacteria; phylum Planctomycetota; class Planctomycetia; order Pirellulales; family Lacipirellulaceae; genus Aeoliella. Next base: position 180,652 of record CAVWDV010000003.1, read on the forward strand.
TCGTCGGGAGCATAGCGCCTTCCGCGCCCCAAACCGACTCTCGAACTCAATCGATACCGAATCAAAGCACGTTGGCCAAGGCAGTGGTCTCGCCCTGGGGGTGACTGTCACGCCCCGTTAGAAACTATTCGGTCCGCGAGTGGCAGGAGATAAGCTTGGCTTGCTTCGTGATAGTTGCGCGACGGCTATTCAGCCGGTGCCGCATCGGCACTTTTGCTACCCTTGCCGGCGGGCCATAAGTTAAGCCAGCTGGCCTTCTTGGTGGGGCTATCCGTGTCGCTTGCCGCTGGCTCGTTGCCCGAGAGCGCCGCAGCCAGCTGTCCGATCGACTGGGTGATGACCGCCTTGGGTGCCTGTTCGATCAGCGGCACGCCATTGTTGCGAACTTCGACCATCACCCGGTAGTCGTTTGGTACCTGCCAGAAGATCTCATGGCCAAGTGTTTCCTGGGCTTTGCGGATGCTGATTTGTCCCGCCCCATGCCCAACGCGGTTTACCACCACGCGGAGCTTTTCCTTCAGCCCATCGACTTCGCCGAATGCCATCATCAGGCGGACCACGTTGCGGAGGCAGGGAAGATCTAGTTGCGTAACCATCAGCACCTCGGACGCCATCTCCAAGGCATACATGTCGAGCGTGGTGAACGCCTTGGATGTGTCGATAATCAAGTGCGTGAAGGTCGCCTTCAGTAGGCCAAACATCCGCTGTAGGTCGTCCGTGGAGATGTGCCGCGACTCCTCCAGAGCGACCGGGCGTGGCAGCAGGTAAAGGCCCGAGTTGTGTTTAGTGAGCGACCGCTTAAGCAGCGTGAAGTCGAGCCGCGAAACGTTTTGGGCAACGTCAGTTAGTGTGTATTCGGGAATCGTATCCAGGAACACATCGGCATCCCCTACCGCTAGGTCGAGGTCGACGAGCACCACGGAATTGGCCGGATTACTAGCCAATTCACAGCCAAGGTTGACGGCTAGGCTCGTCGAACCCACACCGCCTGTTGCCCCGGCTACGGTGATCACCTTACAGCCGTTGCGGCAGCCCGCCGACTGGGCGCCGAACTTACTACGGGCAATACGCTGTACCGCTGCTGCCAGCTCTTCGGGCTTGATGGGCTGTGTGAGAAATTCCTTGGCACCCGCACGCATGGTTCGCAGAATGAGGCTGCCGTCGGTCGAACTACTGGCGACGAGCAACCCCATTTCAGGGTGACTGTGAGTCAAGCTCTCGATGAGCTTCACCCCTTCTTCGGGGTTGTTATCGAGGCTGATGAGCCCGATTTCGGGCTTGGTTTGCGAAACGACGTCGGGAAAGAACGCATAGCGCGAGCATTCCGCCTCAAGCCAAATGGTATCGAGCCCGAGCAGCGTCGACTTCAACGCGCCGCGCGTCGAGTCGTCGGGGTCGACAATGGCGATACGGAGGACTTGGCTCATGGCTTGCGATCTTCAAGATGTAAACCGGCGACTTGACGCCACTTTGTAAGGGCGGGCTAAACCGGACCTTCAACGTCAGAAGCGTAGCTTACCAGCCAACTAGTGCATGGCCGTCCGACGATTTTCCCACCATTTGCCCGCAATTCTTAGACGCCTCTTGGTACCGAGCGACTAGTCGACGTCGTAACCGATCGGACCGATCAATCCGCCCTCGATGGAATAACCGGACCGGGCAGGCGATGGCACCTTCGGGGGAGCGTTGCCGGCGCTTTCACGGCGGTAATTGGCCGTCCGCGGCGCCATGTAACCCCCTGGAATGTCTGTTGGCCGTGCAGCTTGACGTATGGATGGCTGTACGGGTGCCGTGCGGGCTTCTACGGTCGGCATTTGCAGTTCACCATGCAGTGGTGTCGCGGCCGGCGTCGGCTCGTAGCTTTCACTGGGTGGCGCGTGGATGGGGCTGCCTCTGTCGACGCCGGGCAGCATTTGGTAGTTGCCAATCGGCGTGCCGCCGCTGTTGCAGCCATTGCAGTCCGCTCCACCATCACATCCCGGTCCGCAGGGGCCGTAGGCGTTTGGCACCTCCAGATGTCCACCAAAGTACAAGGTGCAATTGTCGGGCGACATGGAACCCATGCCCGGCCCGCAAGGCGGCACTTCATGTGGCTCCATGGCATCGACGAATTCAGGCGTCACCAAGATCAACAGTTCGATTTCGTTGACTTCCTCTTCCACTTTGCGGAACGGAACGCCCAGGATGGGGATATCGGAGACGAACGGCAAGCCGCGGTGTACGGCCTCCGTCTGACGTTGGATCAAACCAGCCAGGGCAAAGGTCTGTCCCGCCTGCATTTCGACGGCTGTGTCGGCCTGACGCACACGAAAGCCGGGGATCGACTGCCCTTGTAGCGCGATACCGATACTGTTATCGATCTGACTCACGCGTGGGCGGACTTCGAGCCGGATGCTTCCATTACCGAGAACAATCGGCAGAAAGTCGACTTGCGTACCGAACGGCTTGAATTCGATGCTGCTGGTACCCAGGCTCTGCGGTACAAGGATGGGAATTTCGCCACCTTCGAGGAACTGGGCCGGCCGGCCGCTCACCGATACGATGTTTGGTTCGGCCAAGATTTTGGCGACATTGTTCTGTTGCAAGGCGTCCAAGAATCCAAAGAACTGGTTATTACCGCTCACGATGCCGAACTCGAGCGTGGCGCCCGCGGTATCGGCAATCGTTGTTGCCGTACCAGTGGCGGTGACCGATGAAATGAGTCCCGCAGATTTGCTGGCGATAAAGCCGCCGTTCGAGATGTTTGCCCAGTCCACCCCCAAACGGCGGAGCTTGGTTCGCGACACCTCAAAAACCTTCACCTTGAGCAGCACCTGCTGGACACCGCCGACGTCCAAGTTGTTTATCACCTTGGGGGCGTAGTCCTCGGCCAGTCGCATGATGGGACCAACGTGATCGGGACTGTCGACGAAGCCAGTTAGCATTAGGCTCTGGCTGAACTTCTTGACACCGACCGACGAGTTAGGAAATTGCGTCTTGAGCGCGAATTCTAACTCGCGGACGTCGCCATAAATGATGACGTCGAGCGTGTGGACTTTATTGTCGGCGTCCCACAGATTAATTTGGGTCACCCCAGGCTTCTTGGCAGACACTTGAATCTGGGTCGCCGAGAGTGGCGTCACTGCCACCAATTCTGGGTTGTTGACCTGCACCCGGGGGATTTGCATGTCGAGGGTCAGGATGCGGCTCGCGTTGGAAGTCATCTCCAACCGCTCGCTCTGCCGGCTAATATGCCGAATGATATTCGGCGTGTTGAACTCGGTGGCGGAGGCCATTTCCGTCGACGCGGTGGAGTAATCTTCCGCCAGGGTGGTAGCCGTGCATGCCACGGCAATCGCCACGGCGATGAGGCTTCCAACTCGGCTCGGAAAAAAGCGACCGTCTATCGGCTGAGAGTACTCGTACATCCCTGTACTTCCTTTTATTACGCGCCGTCGTGGACGACGCGAGCCTATCTTCGCGAGCGAAGCAGCTCACCCCCGTTCGCACGCCCCGCCCTAGCCAGCCGAATCCCTGGCAGCTGTGGGAGACGTGGGCGGCCGACACGACCGCCGAAAAACACTTTGATTTATCTATTCGAAGTCAATCGGAAAATTGGCTCCAAATTCTTCTCCTAATTCGGCCTCCGCTCCGCTAGTGGCGGGCGGGGCCGGTGCCAATACGCTGGCGGGCGTGGCCGGCACCGGTGGTGCCGCCGCTCCACGACGCATGGTATCGGTATCGCGAATCGGCTTACCGGTGTACGGATCGAACTCCACTTCGCGGACCTGCTCGGCTTCGAGAATGGTCATCACGAACGGTGGTTTCTCCTCCGCTGCTTTTTTCACTTGGGCCATCAAGCCACTCAGGAAACCACCGGTTGAGGGGGCTTGGGCTTCGGGCTTGGGACCTTGTTCACGTTCGCGAGTGTTCCGCGAATCGCGGTCGGCCCACAGGTCGTCCATACTGATTTCGGTATCGTCCGCTACGGCTTCGTCGTCGGGGCTGCGGGGAATCAAGTTGAGCTCTCCCACTTGCTCTGCCAAAGCGATCTTGTTCGCCTGACCCGGTGTCAGCAACAGCGATACCGTTTTGGCAACCGCCCGGCCCTCACCACCATCGGTGGCGCGTTGCACGGTTTGGTCGACGGCGAAAATGCGGATGTTTTGCAGAATCACTCTGGTGCGGGCCATGGGGATGCCGGCACCAGGGTTGCGGCTCACAAAGAGCTGGATGTCGACGCGGTCGCCAGGGCTCAGCAGACCGGCAGCACTTTTTTCCGCGTCGACGGAGATGGTTTTGAGTCGCATCCCAGGCGGGATGTTGCCAATGGGATCGTGCACTTCGCCCTGGGCGAGTAGCTTGCCCTCGAGCATCGGCTCGCCTTGGATAATAGCCGTTCGGGGCCGACGATTCTCTAGTTCCTCCAGCGAGGTGATGGCACCCTGCGGAATTTTGTCCTTAGGCCAATCCTGCAACTGCACCATCGACGCATCGATTGGGTCGTTGAGGTTAATGTTCACCAATGCGACATAAATCGATTCGGTCTCGTAGCCAACGACCGTTTCGCCGTTCTTGTCCATTACCTGGCTAATGCCAATGGATGCTACCAGACCACAGCCCAGCGCAAGCGCAAGTAATAATAGTGACTTTGGTCGCATCGGACCCCCCTACAGGTAGTGCAGCTCAGCGACACCCAAAACGGCTCGAGCGTCGCGAAGCCAGGTTCTAGTTTGGCGGCATGACCACCATCTGCGTGAACGCGCAGCATGGGAACCTTGTCGCTTTCTTCGGCACGATCTTCACATCCGGTCCAACAAAATGTCCGAGGTTGGGTGCTAGCTGGGTATTCTTGGGTGCGATGGCTCTCCGAAGCCGTCGAAATCGTTCTCGCGATTCTGTCGACCGACTCGGAGAGCCATCGCACTTGTCGCTACACCAATAACCTCTACACCAATAATCCAGCCCAGCCAAAGTACAGGATCGTGCCAATGGCAATCGGAATCCCGTATGGCAGCAGCTTCATGCTTGGCTTTCGCTCGGCAGCGATCTCAGCAAGTTTCTCGGGGTCGCGAATCACCATGATTTCGTTCCAGATACTCCAGAACTGGGCATGGTGTTTCTGCCAAGTGCCACTGATCAGCACCATGGCCACGGCCAGGATGCCGCCGACAATGGTAGCCACGGCAAAGGAGTAGAGCGTTACCTCGACCCACATCCATGCACCAATGCCAGCCATCATTTTCACGTCGCCTGCCCCCATGCCCCCAATGGCATAGGCCGGCAGGAGCGTGGCGAGTCCAACGGCGGTGCCCAGCAGGCTGTAGGTAAGCCCTTCCCAGCCAGGGTATTCGCTGAGTGTGTAGCTATATACCCATCCCAGCACAATCATGGGGTAGGTCAGCTTATTGGGCACTCGCAGCTGGATGCCATCGATTACCGCCATCACGACGATGGTGACGGTTACCAGCCAAACGTGCCAATTCGTAAGTAGTGCGTCTTGCCATTGCGCTAAATCGAGCATGATAGTCTCTCGTGGCCATCGTGGTTAATTCGTCAAGGCATGGCTCCGCCAGAGGGCCATACGCCCAAACATAGCTCACGATTCGGGCAAGGGGCCGTAGTGGCTTGTGAATAATCGCTCCGCTACAGCATGAGCGCGAACGACCAGCCCGTGGCAAATGGTCCGCCATCACACAAAAAAATCCCCCCCAACGACCAACCGGGCCGATGAGGGGGACGTGCTATACAAGCGTCACCTTAGGGTGCGAGATTCGTCGCGGCGATTAGCTACCCGAGCTAAGCTGCGTCGATACCGAGTTGAAAGTGGCCGATGCGTTCGTGCCGATCGAGCGAATCGCTGTCAAGCAGACGATCACGATCAGAGCGAGCATCACCGCGTACTCAACAGCGGTGGGGCCATCTTCCGACTGAAGGAAATGTTGTACTTTCTGAGCGAACTTCTTCATAGCATCCTCCGGGTCTCGATGCTGGCGATAAACCAGCACCCTAAAGTTGTCAGGAGCGGCATAGCTCCCGGTTGACGGCCTCGTCCGAGTACCCTCGTCGCAACGTACGACAAGGTGAGCCTGTTTGCACTCGGAGCGGACCAAAAAAAACTACACGCGTTTGCGTCCCATCGATTCGTCAATTGCTTCATGCAGGGCGGACGCCTCGCGGCGTTCGGCCATCTTCCTTCGGCATCCCGGCTACCACTGCCCGTAGGCGTTGGTCCTGGGCTTTGCGTGCCAGTCTCTCAACTGGTTTGCCTTTGTCGAGAATGATGACGCAACAGGCTCTTGTTAGCCGTGCTTCGACTCGCCAAAGCGAATCCTTAGTTTGCGAAAATCAAACAGCGGATGAGTCCTTCACGATAAGTCCGGCGTTCGTTGTTTCGCTCGTGCTGTGCCGTGGCGATTCGTTGAACACTTGAAACCTATGTCAGATTCGTAAGGAGTCAAACGGGTGGAAAATCTTTTTTTCAAAGCCGACGTTTTTCCTGCGAACTGCGTCGCTTGCGCGAGCGAAGTGTTCATTGGTCATTCCTCCACGCTGAGCTAACTTTGTCTGGCTATTCAAACTCTACCTTGTTGGCGAACCCATGCATTCCTTGTGGCAACAACTCGAGCAATTGACCCCCGGTGGCTACGTGCCTGGCGGGGATGTGGCGGCGGAGCCGACCGCCTGGGCTGCTATCGCGCTTGCGGCGGCTGGTACTCATCATGGGGCCAGTCTTAACGATGCGGCGGGTCGTGCCGGCGAATGGCTGGCTGGTCGGCAAGCCAGAGACGGGGCCGTATCGGTGATCTCCGCTTCGGAGGGACCCTACTGGACCACGAGCCTAGCCATACTGGCGTGGCAGCGATTGGATACAAAGAGGTACGCCGACAACATCGCTGCTGGTGTAAGTTGGCTGCTTTGCCATCATGGTAAGACCAGTCCGCCCAGCCCTCACATCGGGCACAACACCATGCTCACCGGGTGGAGTTGGGCGGCCGATACCCACTCCTGGCTCGAACCTACCGCTTTTGCAACCCTTGCGCTGACCGCCACCGGGTATGGCGATCATCCGCGCACCCGCGAAGCGGTCGCCCTGTTGCACGATCGACTGCTCCCTGGTGGCGGTTGCAACTACGGCAACACCCAAGTGCTGGGGCAAACGCTGGTGCCCCACTTGCAACCCAGTGGCGTCGTATTGTGGGCACTAGCGGGCGAGACAGTCGCCAGCCCTCGCATCGAGGCGGCGATCGACTATATGGAGCATGCCGTGCAGCAACCAACGGGTTGCGCTTCGTTGGCCTACGCAATAATCGCGCTCACCGCATGGCGCCATCGCCCCGCGAACGCCGAGGCCCTCATTGCCGAAGCATGCAGCGGCCCTTCACAGGAGGGAGTACGTACAAGATGGCGCTGCTGGCGCTCGCTTCGATGGAGCATCCATCTCTTGTAGTGCATGGTCCGTATTCGCAAGCCAAATCGGTAGGAGCAACTTCATGAAGAACGGACCGAACAATCGGATGTCCACTCGGCCCGACCGCCGCACCGCGCTTGCCGCTGGCGCAGCGAGCGTTGCTACATTGGTCGGTGGGCCCGCGCTCTATGAATGGGCCCGGCCCATGGCCAGCGTCTTCGTAGCGCGAAATCAGCGGTATGCCGGGTCGTTGATTCCCACGATTCGAGATGGTCTGTTGGCTACTGGCGTCGATCCGGCGTGGCTGCGCGGCAAACGCGTGTTGCTGAAGCCCAACCTCGTCGAACCGGCCAAAGACCGGCCCCAAATGACCACGCATCCGGCGATGATCGTCGCTACGGCAGAAGTGTTCCGCCAATGGGGTGCCAGCGTGAAGGTTGGCGAAGCACCAGGGCATGTCCGGGATACCGAGATGGCCCTGATGGAGTCGGGCGTGGGCGAAGCGCTGACCGAAGGCGGGTTGGAGTTTGCGGACCTCAACTACGAAGCTGTCGAGTGGCGGACCAATCGCGGTCGGAGGAGCCGACTTCGCGGATTCTGGCTACCACAAAGCGTCGCCGAGGCCGATTTGGTTGTCTCGATGCCCAAGATGAAGACGCATCACTGGGTTGGCATCACTTGTAGCATGAAGAACTTCTACGGTGTGCTGCCCGGCATCAAGTATGGCTGGCCCAAGAACGTGCTGCACCACAATGGCATTCCAGAAACCGTAGCCGACATCAACGCCACACTACCCCGCACGCTGGCAATTGTCGATGGCATCGAATGCATGGAAGGAGATGGACCGATTTTGGGTACGGCAAAGCAAATGGGACTCGTACTGATCGGCACACGATTGGCATCGGTCGACGCCACAGCGGCCCGCATCATGCAACTCGATCCCGTGGCGGTCGACTATTTGCGTTTGGCTTCCCGGCGAATGGGACCGCTTGACGACGCCCGCATTCTGCAGCGTGGCGAAGCATGGCACGAACTCTCCACGCCGTTTGAGATTCTCGACAAGCCGCACCTGCAACGATTGAGGTTAGCCGCGATCGGCCCAGAAGTGACGTGACCCGCCACGGTACGGGCTGCGTAGGTCGCCCGCGGAAATCGATTTGCCCGCTACTCGCGCGATACCCTCAATCTCGTCGCGTGTCACGTTCCAGGATGTGCCACTCGCATCTTTGGTGAGCGACAACGACTCAAGGGGCACACTGGCCAAATTGCGGTCGACGTACATCGGATGCCACTTGTTGAAGCCCCGCTCTTACTGAAGCTCGCCATCGCGTGCATCGGAATTCCATCGGACCATTTCCAGTGCCAGCGTTAATCATTTGGCTTCAGTTCCGCCACGAGTTCATCGGTTGACGAAACGGTCGCATAGCCAAACGCTAACGCCGCCATAAATGCTGCATGGACTTGCGTGGCTGGCACCGTAATGCCGTTGAATTCGAGTTGCAGCGTAGCGCACGCGTCATGTGCCACCGTGCAGGCGTAGCCCAAGTCGTTGGCCGCACGCGTAATTGCATCAATGCACATGTGACTCATGGCTCCGCACACGAGTACCCCATCGACATCTCTCGCGGCCAATAGCTCCTGCAGATTCGTCTCGCGGAAACTATTAATGTGGTGCTTCAGCACGACCGGTTCGGCGTTGGCTACCGCGACCGCAGGGTGTATTTCGGCACCCGGTGAGCCTGGCACAAAAAATGGCGCGTCGGAGGTCGAAAACTCATGCCGGACATGCACAATCGGCAAGTCGGACCCACGAAACGCAGCCAGCAGTCGCGCAGCGTTTGCCGCGGCAGCCTCGACGCTATCGAGTTCGCACTTGCCCCCCGGGAAGTAGTCGTTCTGGATGTCGACGATAATCAGTGCAGTTTTGGGCACGGCGGATTCCCATGGCTAAATGGAGTGGACTTGAAGGTTGGCGTGCGACGATTGTCGAAGAGTTGGCCGAAAAGCAGGGCAGGCACAACGGCATGGGGCAGACACAAGGCATGACCGGCATTCGCGATGCTTCACCTAATTCGCCAACGCCGCGTCGCCCATCAGCGGGACAGTGGATCGACCGAAATAGCCGCACTCTGCAAAGGATAAACTGTTTGCCCGATCGAAACTACGTGGCCCCTACCTTGCCGCCGACTAATTTTGCGGATGGGCGACTGCCTGATTTGGGACCGGCGGGCCATCGCTCGACCCAACCCAAGGACAATGAGATCAGGTGGTGTGGTCGTTTTCATCGGCGGAGTATCTGCGGCACTTTCGATGCGCCACGTCGGTGGTCATGGTTCGATGGTTGCGTCGCCTGGGCCCGTTTGGTAGTCGCGTTGAAATACCCGCCCAATTCGCCTATAGTTACGCCGATTGGGGCGGCGCGTCACAGGCGCCTAGCCGTCGACATTAACCTTCGAATTCCACGAAAGTGAACCACATGAGCATTGGCGAGGGAGCGGGCACCGATTTTGCTACCGCCCGGGGCCGGGATTACCCCGCCATTCGGCAGTTTACGGTGTTTTTGGAAAATCGTGTCGGCCAGCTACTGGAGGTGGTGCGAAAGTTCCACGGCAGTAAGGTCCGCATTGTGGCGCTGAGTATTTCTGACTCTACGGAATGTGCCTTGGTACGTTTCTTGTTGAGCGACCCCGAGGCGGGCCGCGAGATTCTGGAACGCGCCGGGTTGGCCTTAGTGGAGTCGGATTTGATCGGCATCGAGTTGCCCGACATTCCCCAGCCCATGTTGAAGATGTGTACGGCATTGCTTGCCGCGGAAGTGAACATCACGCAGGTTTATCCACTCCTGGTTCGCCCCACCGGTCGGCCAGCGGTGGCAGTCATGGTGGATAACATTGAAATGGCGCTCGACACACTCAGCAGCCAGGGCTTCCGTCTGATTAACGAAGACGAACTCAAGCAGTATGATTCGGAATGATCGTAGGATATCCAACAATGGCTAGCTGCCACGCATCGATGGTTCGCATCCAGATGGTGCAATCCATGGGTAGGATTCCTGGCTGTGCGCGTCCCGTTGTTAGTTTCTCTCGTTTTTGGTTCCTCCCGTCCCGCTACGCTCCCGCATGGCCATCCAAGTTACCTGTCCTGGTTGTCTTAAGCGTTTCTCGGTTGCCGAGCAGCATGCCGGCAAGCAGGGGCCATGCCCCGCCTGTAAGAAGACGATCACCATTCCTAAATTGGAAGACCAGGTGGTGATCCATGAGCAGCCTAGCGGGCCCGTGGATGCGAAAGGGCGGAGTGTTCTTAAGACGTTCCGCCGCAAGGATTCGAAGTTCTCGCCACTCATCGCTGGTGCGGCGGTGGCAGGGATGCTGCTCGCCGTCGTGGCGGCTGTGATGATGAAAGCTGCTGTGCAGCAGAACACACTCGGCGCCATCGGCATGATGGTGGGCGGCGCCGCGTTGCTGGCACCGTTCCTAGCCGCTGCCGGCTACATGTTTCTTCGCGACGACGAACTCGAGCCTTATCGTGGCCCGCAACTGTGGTTGCGTGCGGTTGCGTGCGGGTTGGTATTCGCGACTCGCGTGGGTTTTATTCGGTTTCATTCTAAGTCGATTCACCACGCCCGAAGACATCGCCAAAGGCCTGTTGTTTTGGCAACTGCTGATCCCATTGGCTGTGATGTTCATGGTAGGCCTGCTTGGCGGGTACGCGGCGCTCGACCTCGAACCGATCAATGCCGTCATGCTGTTTGCCTTGTTCTTTATCTGTACGGGGCTGCTACGATTGGTGATGGACTTGCCTTTCGTGCCAGGCTTGGTGTTGGGGGGAAGTTAGCCGTCCGTCCGCTCGCCCATGCCGCACGATTACCAATCGATTCCTGAATTCGCCACACGCCATGCCCCGAGCGGCTTGGTGCGTTTGCCACCAGGCGACGACGTGCCACTCACGCCCCGGTTGCGGCGGCTAATCGACACACCGGCGTATCGCGCCTTGAGCGACGTATCGCAACTCGGACTCGTGCGGCTCGTCTACCCCGGAGCGGGGCACACCCGGTTTGAGCATTCGCTGGGCGTCTATCGCGTGGCGCTCGACTTCCTGGGGCGACTTTCGAGCAACGCGCGTTTCGCCGAGGCGGTGAGTGTGGACGACGCGACACGGTTCCTGCTCGCAGCGCTACTACACGACGTGGGCCATTGGCCGTACTGTCATCCGCTGGAAGATATTGCGGTGTCGGGGGTTGTTCACCACGAGAAGCTTGCACGAAGGGCCATCGGCGAGGGGCCTCTCGCGCAAGCGATTGCCGAAGATTGGCACATCGAACCAGAAAGCGTGGCCGATCTTATTGAAGGGGCGGCCAGCACGCCGGGCGAGCGAATCGTCAGCAGCATGCTTTCCGGACCCATTGATGTCGACAAGATCGACTACCTCGCCCGCGACAGCATGCACTGTGGTGTTCCGTACGGTCGTAATTTCGATCAATCTCGACTTATCGCTAGTCTCTGCCTTAACGAAGCGGGGGATGCCATTGCGGTGACCGACAAAGGGAAGACGGCGGCCGAACTAATGGTGTTCGCCCGTTATGTAATGTTTAGCGAAGTGTATTGGCACCATGCGGTCCGTTCGGCAACTGCCATGCTCCAGCGGGCGATATTTGAACTTCAGCACTCGCTCAATTGGGAAGCGATGTACGCCGCGGGCGAATCGCAGTGGCTCGACCGTCTGCGGCAATCGGCCGCCGAAACGCCGGCCGCACCTTTGGTTGAGGCGGTGTTCGGTGTCGAGCGACGGCTCTACAAGCGACTCGCTCAGTACAGCTTCTTTGAGTCGCCCGAATTGTATTCGCTACTGGCCCGCCGTCCCTACGAATGGCTGGTCGATGTCTCCAGAAGGTTATCCGAACGTTTATCGCAGGCCACCGGCTCGACCGTCGAACCGCACGAGGTGCTTTTCGATGCTCCCCCCGTGAAGCTCGAAGTGCAGTTCGATGTGGAAGTCTACACGGCAAAGCAGCGGGAGTATCGCCCGTTGGGCGAAGTTTCGCCGGTGGTCCGTACGCTCGCCAAGGAACAGTTCGACGACTACGTGAAGCGGGTAAGAGTATTCGCCAGTCCGCGTGTGGTGGAATTGACGGGGAGCCTGGATGTCGACGCGCTGGTGGCGGACATCGCAGGCTAGCTACGACGGGAACGCAGCGCCGCCGCCGGCGTAGGGTCTTTCGCGCTCGGCGATGCGGAGAGTCGGTTCGCGGCATTTTTTTGGGCGAATCCCCTGGTCAAGGACGCGTTCCCCGCCAATAATGGTTAGGGCGCTAACGATTTTGGCCACCGACCAAGCGGGTCCGTCATGTTGCAATACGATTTCGATGAGAGTGTGGGCTACTGGCTGGCAACGGCCCATCAAGCGTACATGCGTGTATTTAACGATCAGCTGGCTCCGCATGGCATTACGTTTCGCCAGGCGCAAATGTTGGGCATGCTGGCGACCGAAGGTCCTTTGAGTCAGTCGGCACTGGCCGCCCGCATGCTCATCGAGCCGCCAAGCCTGGTTGGCATTCTCGATCGCGCAGAAGAAGCAGGACTCATCGAGCGACGACCTTGCCCAGCGGATGGACGGCGAAAGCTGGTGCATCCCTTGCCGGCAGCCGACAAAGTTTGGAAACAAATCGCCGCGTGTGGACGAGAAATTCGCCGGCAGGCGGTCGAAGGTCTCTCAAAGGACGAGGTCGAGACGCTTCGGTACTTACTAGCAAAGGTTCGCGAGAATGTTACGAGTTGTGAGCCGGCGGCACATTAGGGCAGCCGTAGTAGCGTATGGCTGCTGCAGCTTTGCTGCGATGGTAGTTGCCCAACCAGGTCGTGGTCCCGCACCCGTTGTCGTGGCTGCGGTCACGAAAGAGTCGGTGTTGGATTCGCAAACGTTCGTGGGTACCGTCATGCCGACCCGGCGAGCAACGGTGGGAAGTGCCGTCGACGGACGCGTTGTCGAGTGCGACATTGAGGAAGGCGATCGAGTGGCAGTGGGGCAAGCCCTCGCGCAACTACTCACCGAAACGATTTCGCTTGAACTAGAGACAGCCAAGAGCGAGTTGCAATACAAGCAAGCGCAATTGGAGGAACTCAAAAATGGTACTCGTCCTGAGCAACTCGAGCAAGCGCGGGCGCGGATGGCCGCGGCCGATGCTCGGCAAGAGTATACGGCAGGTCGCCGCGAGCGACTGCGAAGACTCTCCGACGAGAGTCGCGCGGTAACCGAAGACGAGTGGCGCGAAGCGGTGGCGGCCGCCATCGAGGCGGCCGAGCAATACGCGGAGGCCGTCGCCGTATACGATGAGGCGAAGAGCGGACCACGCCAAGAATTGATCGCCCAGGCTCAGGCTCAGGTCGATATGCAACAAGCGGTTGTCAATCGGTTGAGCGATCAGGTGGCAAAGCACACCATTCGCTCGCGATTCGATGGGTACGTGGTCGCCAAGCATTCCGAGATTGGCCAATGGGTCAATCGCGGCGATCCGATTGCCGAAGTCGTGGCGGTTGATCAAGTCGAGGTCGAAGTGCAGGTGCTGGAGCAAAGTGTTCCGTACGTAGTTCCCGGCGCCGATGTAAGCGTCGACATTCCGGCGCTGGCTCAATCGCCCTTTCCAGGCAGCGTGCTAGTGGCGGTGCCCCAAGGCGACCTGCGGTCGCGCACCTTTCCGGTCAAGATCCTGGTGCAAAACCAATTGATCGCATCAGGTCCCCTGATCAAGCCTGGCATGTACGCCAGGGTTGACCTGCCGGTCGGGACGCAGCAGCAAGCCGTATTGGTCCCCAAGGATGCAGTGGTGCTGGATCGGCAGTCGCCCATGCTCTACGTCATCCAAGGAGCCACCAACGAGGGCGATGCGGGCAAGGTGGCGCCTGTACCTGTGCGACTTGGTTCATCGCACGGGAGTAAAATCGAAGTGTTCGGCCCGCTCGAGCCTGGGCAGCTGGTCGTGGTTGAGGGGAACGAGCGTTTGCGGCCGGGGCAGGATATTGTGATTGCCGGCCGCGCCGATTTGGCAGAAGCCGCGACAACAGCGACCCTGCCTTAGGGCGATCAGATGGTGAATTTCTAGCGTGCTACGTAGGCCCACATGAATCTCGTAAACGCATTTGTGCATAATCCGGTGAAGGTGACAGTTGGCGTGCTGTTGCTTGCGCTGTTTGGTCTAGTGGCGTTACTGCGGATGCCGATGCAGCTCACGCCCGAGGTAGACACCCCCACGATCACTGTCGAAACACGATGGCCCGGTGCCAGTCCGCAGGAGGTGGAGCAGGAGATAATCATTGAGCAAGAGGAACAGCTGAAGGGCGTCGAGGGTGCTCGCAAGCTCTCCAGTGAGAGTTCCGACTCGGTCGGCCGGATTACCATTGAGTTTGCTGTTGGCACCGACATGGATCAAGCGCTGCTCCGCGTGAATAGTCGGTTGCAGCAGGTCCGCGAGTACCCCGAAGAAGTGGATCAGCCGGTCCTGACTACCTCGGACAGTGCTGCCCGTGCAATCGCTTGGTTCATCCTCAGCGCGTTGCCCCCGTCCGACGAACGAATCGAAGAGTTCGCCGTAGCGCATCCAAACTTGAAAAGCGAGATCGAGCGGGTTCAAGCCGCAGGCAACGTAGGACTGCAGATGTTGCGGCTGCGAAGATTGGCGGAAATGCACCCCGAGGCGGTTGAATTGTTGCCGCCGCCCGACCTCGAAGTTCCCAAGCTGCGCCGCTTTACCGAAGACGAGATCGAAGCGCACTTCGAGCGGGTGAATGGTGTGTCGCAGTCGAACGTGATCGGCGGGCTGGAAGACGAATTGCAGGTGATTGTCGACCCGGAGCGATTGGCGGCACGTCAGTTAACGCTCACGGAGGTTCGCGACGTATTGCGGGCACAGAATAAGGATACGTCGGCCGGCAAGGTCGACGACGGTAAGCGGCAATACGTCTTTAGAGCGCTCAACCAGTTCCGCACGCCCGAGCAAGTAGAGCAGCAACTGCTAGCAGTACGCGATGGCCGGCCCGTATATGTTCGCGACGTAGCCCGAGTGCAACTCGGCTATAAAGACCCCGATGGGTTGGTGCGACGGTTTGGCGAGTCGAGTATTGCGATCAACTGCGAGCGGGCGGGCGGCGCCAACGTGATTGATGTGATGGCGGGCCTGCGGGAAGTGAATGCGATGCTCAATCGCGAGATCCTCCATCCGCGCGGCTTGATGCTCACGCAGGTGTATGACGAAACGGATTACATTAACTCGTCGGTGGACTTGGTCCAGCAAAATATCTTCTTGGGTGGTGCGTTAACGATGATTGTGCTGATGGTGTTTCTGCACCTCGGCGTACGGACCATCCTCGTGATCCCATTCATCCTCGCGTCGGCGCTGGCGTCCGTATTCTTGTCGCCGTGGTGGTTTGCCTTATGCCTGGCGCTAATCATCGGTGCCGGATTCTGGTTTGCCCGCGGGGCCTTGGTTGTTGGTTTGGCGATTCCGGTGAGCATCATCGGAACCTTCCTGATACTTGGCATGCTCGGTCGATCGCTGAACGTGATTAGCTTAGCTGGTCTTGCTTTCGCCGTTGGCATGCTGGTTGACAACGCGGTGGTGGTGCTTGAGAACATTTATCGTCGCTACAGCAAGGGCGAGCCTCCCTTCACTGCCGCGGTGCGTGGCACGCAGGAAGTGTGGGGGGCGGTCGTATCGTCGACTCTCACCACGATTGCGGTGTTTCTCCCAGTGGTATTCATGGAAGAGGAGGCAGGGCAACTGTTTCGCGACATCGCGCTAGCCATAACCGCCGCGGTGGCGCTGTCGCTGGTCGTTTCGGTGACGGTCATCCCAACGGCTGCCGCCCGCCTGTTCAAACGTCGCGAGGAGCTTGGCGACTCACCAATTGCTGCGGTGGGATCGAACCATCACGCCTTGTCCTCGGGTTCGTCCCATCGTGCGGCGAGCGGGACGGTGACTTCGGTAAGCAAGATTGGCACGTGGTTCGGCAATGTGATAGTGGCCCTGAATGCCGCCATCCAGAAGAACTTATGGCTTCAACTCGGCACGGTGGTGAGCATGGTGGCGCTAGCCATTGGGTTCAGCTACGTGTTCTGGCCACGGGTCGAGTACTTGCCCACAGGCAATCGTAATCTGGTGATTGGCATCGTCATTCCGCCCCCAGGATACAACATCGACCAACTGATGTCGCTCGGTACACGCGTGGAAGAGCAACTGCGGCCCAGCTGGGACATTGATCGAAATGCGGACCTTTCCGAACTGGAGGGACCCGCGATCCATGACTTCTTTTTCGTCGTTCGCGGACGACAGGTCTTCATGGGGGTCCGCGCGGTCGATCCGTTGAGGTCGGGAGATCTGGTGCCCGTGATTCAGGCGGCGCTGTCGGGCCTGCCGGGCACGATTGCCGTGGCGAAGCAGACCAGCTTGTTCGAACGAGGCCTGACTGCTGGCCGGACCGTGGACGTAGAAATCACAGGGCCCGACATCGAGAAACTCGTTGGACTAGGACGGCAAGTGCTGATGCAAACCGGCGAGGTGCTGCCGGGTGCCATGGCGCGGCCGGTACCGAGCCTCCTACCCAGTCCCGAAGTGCATGTGGAGCCAAAGTTAATGCAGGCGGCAGAGATGCAGATGAGCGCAGCGGACTTGGGGTTTGCCGTGGATACCATCGTCGACGGCGCCTACGTAAGCGACTACTACCGGGGCGGAAAGAAAATTGACCTAACGGTGATGGCCGAACAGCAGTTCAATCAGTCGACTGGGCAGATTGCTTCGATACCTATCGTCACGCCGCTAGGACAGTTGGTGCCGCTTGCGGCGCTTGTCGACGTGAAGCTTTCGATCGGTCCCGAGCAAATCAATCACCGCGAGCGCGAGCGGGCGATCACCATCGAAGTGACGCCGCCGGCGGAAGTGGCGCTCGAAGACGCCATGGCCGGAATCAATAATCAGATTGTCCAACCACTACGCGACGCGGGCCAACTCGAGGGGGGGTATCGAATCGCGCTGGCCGGCACGGCCGACAAACTGACCGAGTCGTGGAAAGCACTAAGGGCGAACGTGCTGTTGGCTCTGGTGATTACCTACTTGTTGATGGCTGCCCTGTTTGAGTCGTGGGTTTACCCGCTGGTGATCATTCTTAGCGTACCGCTAGGAGCTGCGGGTGGACTGCTGGGGCTGGCCGTACTGAATTTGTTCGTACTGCAGCCGCTTGATGTACTGACGATGCTCGGCTTTGTGGTGCTGATTGGCACCGTGGTCAACAACCCGATTTTGATTGTCCACCAGTCGCTCAACCATTTGCGAGAAGATGGCATGGCGCCCCGAGAAGCGATTCTCGAAAGTGTGCGAACGCGTATTCGCCCGATTTTCATGACCACCACCACGACGGTATTGGGACTGGCTCCGCTCGTGATGTTCCCAGGAGCAGGCAGCGAACTTTACCGCGGACTTGGCAGCGTGGTGCTGGGTGGCTTGATCGTATCGACGTTGTTCACACTGGTGCTCGTGCCCACGCTCTTTCGATTGGCGCTGACCACGTTTGGTGGTTGGCAAGTAGAGGACGTTGTCGGGCCCCCGATCGAGGAACCCTCCATCGTTCCGGCCACGAAACCAGACCGGACACCCGTCGTCGTGGGTTGAATTGGCAGTCACGCTGCTAGCTTTGCTTGCCTGGATACGTGGGAAGCAAGAGCGTTCGGTCGCTAGTCCCTCTTAGTCGGGTGCATTTTCTAGAAGCCAATCTTCCAGTACCACCTGCTTGACCATTGGTGCCCGGAGTAGAGCGGCGCGGTTCGGTAGGAGGTTCGCTAGCCACCGCCGGTTGACGAGGTTCGATACGGCTCGCATGCCGATACCAGTAAGCGACATCTGGGCCAACTGTTGACGTACGTTATCGCTCAACCTTTGGAATGTGGCCGGGATGACGTTGGGCCCTGGACCAACATGGATTACCAGTTCGATGTCTTCTTTGAGTGTGTAAACCACCGCATCCCAAAGCCGCTGCGGATGGTCGATCCACCGCCGTAGGATTTCTCGGGCGGGCTCTGATTGATAGCTTGGCGATCCCGTCGCCAGGGAGAACAGCATTGGACGGCTGAGCCCGGGCGTGGGCGACATCTTCTCCATCATCACACTGCCGCGATCGGGAATATGACGTTGCCGGACGATCGGCGTGTGCAGCGGAGGCCACGTATTTGGATCGCGTTTGAGTAGCGCCGACTCGGGCAGCGATGTGTGCATCCGCCCCTTGAACCGCGCGAGCGTTTCCCGCTGGCCGAGTACCAGATAGGTGTTGGGCGACAACACGGCAGAGATGCCAATGACTCCTTGGCCCTGAGACGTGATATCTTCGCAAAGGCGGGCGACCAGTCGCTCGTCGATGGCTTCGGTACGCGAGAACAGAATTCCCATCTTGATGTCGTGAGCCAACGTGGCGCAGTCATGCGCGAGCGCTATCGGGACCTCCATCGCTTGGGCTGGTGAAATCATTTGATTAGCCGCCACGGCGGTAAGTTCGCCCAGGCTGTAGCCATAGACCAGCTTTGCGTCCTTGTACTCGATTCCATGCACGGTTTCCAGCAGCTCAATCTGGGCGAATTCGACGGCCATAATCATGGCGATCGCTTCGGCGTAATGATCCAAGTCGGCTTCGAGCTTGCCGACCACGCGTGCGACCAGATCAGTGGTCAACCCGTGTTGTTGCAGACAAACCCGACTACCGATGTTCAACCAGTGTTCCAGGATCGGGCGGTAAGCCTCCACCTGCCATAGTTCGGGCGTTCGACCCAGATTCGTGATGTTGTATCCA
Organism: Lacipirellulaceae bacterium; assembly: GCA_963753855.1. Classification (GTDB taxonomy): domain Bacteria; phylum Planctomycetota; class Planctomycetia; order Pirellulales; family Lacipirellulaceae; genus Aeoliella. The sequence continues at coordinate 199,864 of CAVWDV010000003.1, forward strand.
CGGAATGCGAACGCCGCACGCGGAAGCTGCTGGCGAAGTTGGTCGGAGGGAGATCGCTCGAGGTTCGCCATGCAATTCGGTGCGCCTATGACAGATGGTGCAACAGAGTATTCCATCTATCGTACTGCATCGACAAGTTTGCTGCGTACGGCTCGCCGACTTTCCTCGTGATTTCATGGATTGGCGGCCCAATTGTTGCAATCGCTAGATCACGTACGACCCTCCCGGGATGCGCAGTCGTATGTTACGGGTAGCCGTCAGCAAGCGGTCGACCAGCGAGTAGCAACAGAGTACCTGCGGAAAACGTAACGTATCGTTGGTGAGGTCCAATGTGGGTTGAGGCCAAAGTGGATCACCTAACACGATAGTTACGCAATCCTTGCTCGTTCCAGCTGCGTGACGTGGGCGGTGGATGTGGATACCTACGACACCAAGGCTGGTGCGATTAGGTCCTGAAGAAACCCTTCCTGAGGACGTCCAGTTGGAGTTGGAGAACCGGAAAAGCGGCCGTCCCCTAAAGAGAGAGTGAATGCCATGTTGCCGCAGTTCAGCCATGCCATTGTCGCCAGCACTCGAATCTTATTGCTATCCGTGTTCGCGGTAGGTGCGCCGGCTCAAGGCCAAGCCATTCTATTTGTTCGGGCGGATGCCGCTACCTATAACGCCGAAGAACAGGTCCGGGTGAACGGATTGCAGAACGCGGGTTACGCGGTGGCGCCGATTTGGGATAGGGCTTCGCAATCGGCCTTTAACACGGGTATTGCCGGCGCGGACGCAGTCTACGTAAGCAAGGAAGCATCCGGTGCCAACATTGCTTACAAGCTTCGCGAGGCACCCATTGGAGTGGTGAGCGAAGAAGCGTCGCTCGACACCCGCTTGGGGTTCGCCACCGCCGATGGAAGTGTAAGGGCGGCGGCCGCCATCACGCTGAGCGCTGGATCGCACGAAGTGACAACGGGCTTTGCTGCCGGCAATCTAACACTTACCACCAGCAGCCAATCTCTCATTACGCTGCAAGGCACGATTGCACCTGATGCTCAGACGCTGGCCACCCTAAGCGGAGCGGCAGCCATGGCGGTGGTGGAAGTAGGAGGCGAACTTGCTAATGGCTACAGCGGTTCGAGCGTCGCTGCGGGACGTCGGGTGCGATTACCGATAGGTGGTGACGCGTTCGCTATCGCGTCGGCCAATTCCAACGCACAAACGCTGATTTTGCAAGCCGTGGCTTGGGCCGCGAGTGGGCCGAGCGGGCTGCTACTTCATCTGAAGCTGGACGAAGCAGGCGGCACCGCGGCGATGAACTCGGCCTCCTCAGGCGGCGATGCCACTTACGTCGCTTCGCCACAGCTGGGCGTGGCGGGAAAACGTAGCACGGGTGTGCAGTTTGCCGCCGATGCAGCCTTCGATCGAGTTCAGCTTCCCATCAACTCAATCAACCGGCAGCAACGCGCAAGCGTGGCTTGGTGGATGAAGACACCGAAGCGCGGCCAGCAAGGCATCCTTAGTGGCGCACGGGTGGGGTCCGACAATGCCTTCTTGTTGTTCATGTCGCGATCGGACCGCTTCAACGCCTACATCGATGGAACCAATCGCACGATTCGTATTAACGCGATCGACGACGGAGCCTGGCGTCATTTCGTGTTCACCCATGATCGCGCGAGCGGCGTAGGGGAGCTCTTCATCAACGGCGAGGCAGTCGGGAGGATGTCGTTCTCGCCGAATACTGGCCAATACCAGATCGATCCAGGAGGCTTGGTGCTTGGCGAAGAGCAAGATGCGGTGGGAGGCCGGTTTGTTAGGAGCCAAGCGTTCCAGGGGGTGCTCGATGATTTTCGTATTTACAACCGCGTGCTCACCCAGGCAGAAATATCGGAGCTGTTCGGATTGATCGGACATTGGTCCTTCAATGAGGGCAAAGGGACCAAGCTAGCCGATGCTTCGCCCAATCGAAATGACGCCAAATTCGACTCGGGTAAACCCGCGTGGGTGGCCGGCGTACGCGGGACCGCCCTCTATTTCGACGGAGCCAGCGATGCGGTGACGACCATCGATGTGCAGCCGCCTGCCGAGGGTACCGTGGCATTGTGGATACAGAGCGGTGGCCCACCACCTTCGCGCCAGCGCCCCTGGGGTATCGGAACACACTTCGATATGTGGCAAGACCCCGATGGTCGGTTTAGCTGCAACCTCTCGACCGACGGCTCCATGGGTGGGTTCATGACAATCGATCCGTTGTACGAGGCGGGACGGTGGTATCACCTTGCCGCCGTGTACGATTCGGCCGACGATAGCTATGAGATTTACCTGAACGGCAAACTTCATAAGAGCGGAACTAGTAAGACCGACCTTGCGCCGAAACCAGCGGACCTACTGACGTTTGGCAGAAGCACCGGCAGCAAGCAGCGCTTTATCGGCGCGCTAGACGACTTGCGCATCTACAGCTACAAGCTTAGTGCGGCCGAGATTGCCGAACTCTACGGCCTGATCGGCCACTGGAAGTTGGACGAGCCAAAGGGCGCAATTGCGTACGATTCGTCTGGCATCGGGAACGATGGCAAGCATCAGGGGGGAGTCGAGATCGATGCGTTTGGCCCCTATCCAGGTGTTGGAGACCGTGCTGCCGAATACGATGGCCGCACCGGACAGACCGACATCGGAGAGATCGATTTCGATTTTTCCGATGGCTTTACCGCAGCGCTTTGGGTGAAGCCGACCGCCTCGCTGGCGACTGGCGAGTTTCAACCATTCTTGGATCTTGGCAATGGCGCGAATGTCGACGAAGTGTGGCTCGGGTGGGTGCAAGCATCCGGATTTCAACTCTACATGTCCGATACGGCGGATGGGAGTGCATTACGAACCATCGAGGACAACGCGGGCTTCGAAACGGATAAATGGGTGCATTGCGTAGCCGTCGTCGATGGCTCGGGAAGCGCGACCCTGTACCGTAATGGAGAGGTGACAAAGAGCGGGTTCTATACGAGCTTGCCAGCAAACGTATCCCGGCGCACCAACGTGCTGGCTGCTTCGCCTTGGAAAGATCGTTTTGCTGGCGGCCTGCACGACGTCCGCGTTTATAACCGGCCATTAAGCCGCAGTGAAGTAGCGGAACTGTACGGTTTGGTCGGATGGTGGAAACTCGACGAGACAAGCGGCACCGTGGCTTACGATTCTAGCGGCATGGATAACCATGCATTGCATACGACACGGCCAGTCTGGACAACTGGATACCAGGGCGGCGCGGCAAGTTTCGACGGCGGTCGTGGTTACTTTACCAATAGCACCATTGCTCCGCGACTCAACGGCAACCTAGGCGTAGCCGCTTCGGTATGGGTGAATGCGAACAAAGCGAATGTCGATCGCGATATCTTGTTTACGACCTCGCCCAATGGCAGCGACAATCGAGTTAGCCTTCGGTACGACCAGGCCGGTTGGGGTGGTGGTGGGCGAGAACTGATTAAGGCAGCCATTGGGGCCGATCGGGGAGAGGGCCAGTTGGAAGGAGAGAGCGATTCGCAAACGACCAGCTGGCAACACATCGCGATGAGTTGGACCTCCGGCGAACCCATTCGAATGTGGGTGAACGGTACCGAACAGAAAGCAACATTCGAGTTTTATCCATCGGGAGGCGTCGTTTCGGGGGTCACCGAACTGATGTTCGGTTATGGGACGAAGCGTCGCACCTGGGACGGGCTGCTGGATGATGTCCGCATCTATAACCGGCCGATCGGCGACGAGGAGGTAATGGATCTCTATAACTCGGGAGAGACACCCGGCTTGCGCATCATACGATGGGTTGAATCCCGGTAAACTGGGCAATCGCCCGAGGCGACACAATCCGACTCGTCTAACCAAGGATCGGGTCCGAATCTCAACGGGGAGAAGCCGTGCTGTTTGCGATTTGCATTTTTGCGCGGAAAAGCTACGTATTGTTGTGATTTTGCACTCCGCCAATCCAATCCGCACTTCGCTCGCCACACCGTGTCGCCGCCATGCCCCACAAAAATAAACATGTGTTGTTGATCGAAGAGGACCCCACGCTGGCCGAAATTACTTCGTTTCGGCTCGAGTTGCTCGGCTACCAGGTAACCGTACTGCACTCGGGTGAAGACGCACTAAGTTGGCTCAGCGATCAGGTTCCCGACCTCCTGATCATCGGGCACTTTCTTCCAGTCATGGACGGCGTTGAGTTGCTCAATCGTCTGAGTAACGACGTTAGGACGTCGGATATCCCCAACATCCTGCTGTCTCCCAACTCGGAGTTGGACGACGTGCAAAAAGCCTTCAATGCGGGGGCGAACGAGTACCTAGTCACCCCGTTCGACCCACAGACGCTCGAGCAAAAAGTAGCACAACTAACCGACACAAGCTCCACCTAGTCGTACTCCGCGAGCATGCAGTCCTCAACCTTCACTCTCCAATAGCGACCCCATGGCCCGTCTCGGCGACATCCTGATTCGACAAGGGTGGATTACTTCCGCCCAGTTAGAAAGCGCGCTCGCCGCACAGGGAAGCGAACGTGGTATGGTGGGGCAGATCCTGGTCCGGCGAGGACTGATCTCGTTTGCCCAACTCGGCGACGCGCTATCAGAGCAATATGGCGTGCCGTACGTCGAGATCGTACCGCAAGCTGTCAATCCACAGGTAGCGCGTTTGGTGCCGGAGGCCATGGCCCGGCAGCATTCGTGTGTTCCGCTGGCGGTTTCCGGCAATCGCATGCAACTGGCGATGGCAACGCCCGACGACATTGAGATCATTGCCGAGACCGAACTAATCACCGGCTATCATGTCGATCCCGTTGTGGTTCTTGATGCACCGTTGCAATCAGCCATCGATCGTAGCTTCGACGACCGCATTGTCGCTCGGCAGACAATTGTCGATATGAAGATGGCTGACCTGGAAGCCGCCGAGCATCTGGTTGACGACGAACTCGTCGACGAGGTCACCGAAAAGGAAGATCTCGCTCCGGTCGTGCGATTGGTGCGGGCCATTCTGATGGGTGCCATCAACGCTGGAACCAGCGACATTCACCTCGAACCGCACGTGCCCGAAATGCGAGTTCGTTACCGTGTGGACGGCGAGTTACAGCAGGTGATGACCATCCCCAATCACATCGAAGAAGCCGTTGTTGCACGCATTAAGGTGATGGCCGACATGGACACCACGGAGAATCGTCGCCCGCAAGACGGACGACTGAGCGTGAACGAAGCTGGCTCACGGGTAAATTTCCGGGTGAGTTCCATTCCTACCGTCGGCGGCGAAAAAGTGGTCATGCGTCTGCTGGACGAAGGTAACAAGGTCTTCAATATCGATACATTGGGCCTCAACAAACGCGATTTGGTGACGCTCCAATCGCTCATCGACAAACCGCACGGCATGCTGGTCGTGACGGGCCCAACCGGTTCGGGCAAGACTACCACGATGTATGCGGTGCTGGCCAAGCTGAACAGCATCAACCGAAACATTGTGACGGTGGAAGATCCTGTGGAGTATCGCCTGTCCGGAATCAATCAGGTGGCGTCGGACAACGACTACGGGCTGGGATTTGCCAACGCGCTGAAATACATCATGCGGCAAGACCCCGACGTCATTATGGTTGGCGAAATCCGAGATCATGAGACCGCCACAACGAGTGTGCAGGCGGCGCTCACCGGACACTTGCTAATCAGCACGTTGCACACCAACGACGCGGTTGGAGCCGTAGCACGGTTGAACGACCTGGGAATCGATAACTTTAAGATTGGTGGTGCACTCCTTGGATCGGTTGCCCAACGGCTGCTGCGATCCATTTGCCCCGAGTGCAAAGAGCCTGCCGAGCCGAATCCGACCTTGCTTCAGACATTGTCGAAGAATCGGCAAGTCGACCCCAATGCGGTGTTTTACCGCGGTCGAGGGTGCAAGAAGTGCTTGGGTACCGGCTACACGGGACGGATTCCGATTTACGAAATCATGGTGGTTACACCCGAGCTGTCGGATGGCATCGAAAAAGGTTTGCCAGCGAATCGGCTTCGCGAAATCGCGACCGAGCAAGGAATGGCTGAACTGGCACAAGCGGGGCTTGATCAGGCGATTGCTGGCAAGACGACCCTTGAAGAAGTGTATTACAAGGTGTCGGGCTAACCGATCTACAATGAATTCCCCCGCCCCGATCCTCGTCTTGGCCGGCAGCTACGACCCATGAACTCTGTTTTCGAAAACCTGAAGCTCCCCGATTTCTTGACGTCCAAGGGATTGACCGCCGCAGCGCACGGTGGTGCCAAGCGGAAGCAAGTTGCCAAGACTGGCCCCGGCGCGGGGTACTTGAAGAACAAGCAGATCACCTACCTGTTCCGGCACTTGTCGACCTTGCTCGAAAATGGCGTTTCGCTTCCGAAGGCACTCGCAACGCTTGCCGAAGAGCAGGGTACCGAAGCGTATCGATCGATGCTCGAATCGCTGAAAAAGCGACTCGAGAACGGCGAAAGCTTCAGTAATGCCCTTAGCCACTACCCCGGTACCTTCGACGCCGTGCTCGTCAGCCAGGTAAAGGTTGGCGAACGGGCCGGCGGATTGGGCGAATCCCTACGGCATCTGGCCGAGCATCGCGAGAAGGCAGGCAAGCTACGGGCAGAGATCATCAAGAAGCTAACTTACCCAGCCATGTTGGTGATTGTGGGAACCGGTGTGATTACCTTCCTGCTGACCTACGTGGTGCCGGTGTTCCAAGAGACCTACTCTAACGCCAAGGTGCCGCTGCCAGCAGTCACGCAAGCACTCATCGCCATTGGTAGTTTCGCACGTCACTACTTGTTGTTTATCGTGGGTGGATTGTTCTTGGCGGTGTTCGCGGTACAGCAGATGCGACGCAATAAAGACTTCGCCTTTCGGATGGACGAGGCGATTCTAAGTATTCCCGTAGTTGGGCCCTGGCTGCGCGACATTGCGCTGCTGCAGATGATGGACGTACTCGGCGACTTGTTGCAGGCGGGATTTACGCTCTCCGAGGCACTCGGAGAAGCCGCCGAGTCGGTTTCGAATCGTTCGGCGAAGGTTCGTGTAAGCGAACTACAGAAGGCCGTGATCCGGGGAGAGCGATTTAGCCGCGAAATGGAGCGACACTCAAAGTTCTTCCCGCCCATGGTAAGCCAGCTGGTGATCATCGGCGAGCAGACCGGCATGCTAGCCAAGTCGACGCGACATATTCGGGAGCACCTCAGTAGCGAAATCGAACGTAAGGCAACGGTGTTCGTCGCGGGGATCGAGCCCGTGCTTACCATTTCACTGGCTGCCGCGGTCGCCGCCGTCCTCATGGCGATTTATCTACCAATGTTCGACATGATTAATACGGTAGGGAAGTAACCATGCGATGGGTATTTAATCGGCGCACAGCGTTTTCCATCATCGAATTGCTAGCAGTTGTAACGCTCATTGGCATCCTGGCGGCTGTAATCGTTCCTCGGGTAACTTCTCGCGTCGGCGAAGTGGACCGCAGAGCGTGCTGCATGCATCAGGCGGAAATCGAACTTCAAGCCCAATTGTGGCGACGGAACGAGGGAGCTTTTCCTGCCGCGAGTTTGTCCGACTTGGGCGGTAAAATTGCCTACTTCCCTGACGGCGTACCAACCTGTCCCGTCGATGGCACCCCTTACACAATCGATACAACTACGGGAATGGTTTCAGGCCATACCCACTAAAATCTCAAAACTGCCACGAACACGGCACTTCCTGCGGAATGACCTACATTATTACAAACAGTCGATGCACCGAACCAGCGTGTCGAGTGTTGAGCACCAAACGAGAAGGCGAGCGTACTCGCGATCGCTACGTAAAGTAGAAGTACAGGGTCAGCCCCTATTTGTTAACCAAGAGGACCATAGTTATGCGACGCACAACGGTAAAACGGAAAGGTTTCTCCTTGATGGAGTTGCTCGCCGTAGTGACAATTCTGGGTATCATTGCGGCCATTGTCGTGCCCCGCGTTAGCGTGTCGGCAGCCACCGCCAAGCAAAAAGTGCACGAGCATAACAGGGCGACGATTAACTCGGCCGTCGAGCGACTACTACATTGAGACCGGTGGATGGCCCGCGGATGACTTGAACGACATTGGTGGAAATATCGCCTACTTCCCTGAAGGAATTCCCGTGAATCCGGTCGACAATGCCGCCTACGCGTTGAACAACACGACCCATCGCGTCGAGTAGGCCACCGGAGAACGTCGGCCCATGTCTCGGCTAACGCGAATCGAAATCTCTAATGCACGCCGCGCCTACGCGTGGCGTGCATTTTCGTTAATCGAGTTGATCTCGGTCTTGGCGATCGTTGGTGTGCTATCGTCGATGGCGTTCCTGCGGTTTGGCGACACCGCGTTGCAGACGACCTCGGCGGAAGGGTTCGTAAGAACGTTGATGCTTGATCTCCGTCAGGCACGGGCGCGAACCATTAGTACGGGGGACGACCACTATTTGCTACTCGATCGCACAGCGGGTGCCGTAACCAGCTATGCCCTGTACCGCGTGACAGGCGGTGGGAGCCAGGTGGTCGATCGCACGGTGGAGGTCCCCAACGGAAGTTCGGTCACCACGGCCACGAATCAGTGGCAGTTCGACTTTGATGGATCGTTGGCCGGTCGTACGGGGACCGACAAGATTCTAGTAGCCGGTCCCCACGCTCTTTGGACGATCACCGTATTTCGCGCAACGGGCGCCATCCAGTCGACCAAGATCGCGTTGTAGCGATTGCTCCGCTTGCCTGCTTTACGGACGCGCCGCGATCTATCGTTTATTCTCGCAGTCCGCCACGTTGACGTCCCTTGCGGGTGTCCTACGTTTGAGCGGAAGGTACGTAGATCGTGCGTACCACGGAAAGTGAGTAGAGCATGTTGACGAATACGCGAGGCAAACAACGCGCAGCGGTTGGCTTTTCATTGCTCGAAGTGGTAATGGCTTCCACGCTTGCGGCGGTGGCGCTCGTAGGTGCTTTGGCATTGCTGCGAGATGGGATGGCCGCGAGCAGAACGATCGATAGTCGCCAGCTACTCACGAACTACGCCGTGAGCAAACTTGAGCAACAACTGGCCATCGTGGCCGGCAGTTGGACGTCGGGCACGGTTGCAGGAGACTTTGCAGCGGATGGCCACCCGAACATCCGCTACAGGGCCACTCGCTCCGATGCGGCGGCGGACCAGGGAATGCTAGATCGGTTGATGCACCTACAGGTAACAACGTACGTCGACGCCAACGGCAACGACATCCTTGATTTCGACGAGAAGCGCTGTTCGTTTCGGACGAAGGTTAGCAAGTTGGTGAGTTATGAATCACTTGGCAACTAGAACACGGGTCGGAATGACCTTGTTGGAAGTGATGGCCGCCACCACGCTCATGGCGACGCTCATGGCGTCGGTCGTCGTGCTCGTACGATCGAGTTACGCGGTCTGGCAGGCACACGAAACGGATATGGAATGCGCCGAGGCGGCTAACGCTGTCTTGCGTCATGTGGTGCGACAAGCACGCCAGGCGAGGGCCGTGGTTGCGCTCTCCCGTGCCGGCGACTCCTCGGGTCGTCTTGGGCTCGTCATGGAGGGCGGCGAAACACTGCTTTGGCAGCATTCGGGGGGTGCAAGACAGGTTCTCTATGGAATCGCTCCCGGTTTGCCCGACCAGCTCTTGGCCGGCAACATCGACGGACTAACCTTCGTTGGCTACGAGGCGGATGGCACCACCCCTACCACCGTGCTGGACGACGTGCATGCCATCCATTGTACGGTGAATGTAACGATGCCGGCGGGTGGCGGCACAACGCGAACGGTTTCAAGTTGGGCATGGCTTCGAAGTTGGTAGATTCATGAGATTGCAATTCCATCCACGCGACGGTTGTCGCCGTTCCATCCCACCTACGCGTCGGGGGATGGCACTACTATTGTGCCTGTTTGTGGTGTTCATGGTTAGCTCGCTGGTGCTCTCGGTACTCAACACCGAAACCATTCAATACTCGACCGCACGAAACGTCCATGATTATGAGCGGGCTCTGTATCTGGCGAACGCCGGGATACACCACGCGTGCGCGGAGCTCGAAGCCAACACCACTTGGCGGGGTATTGCCGTCGATGGGGCCTATCCCGCCGACAATAGCTATTCCGCAACGGCTATCGATGGAGCAAGTGGAATCGTAGAGATCGTATCGGTGGGCGTATCAGGGGCGGTTCGACGAACCGTCGAAGCAACGGTGGAGTTTTAAAGCATGAGCGACACGCAAGACCAGCCACTGAATCAACGTGGATCGAGTGACCGCCGCGACCGTAGCGATCGCCGCGCGGGTAGCGATCGACGACGTAATGCCGAAGTGCGAACACCCATTATTCACCTCACAGCTAATGCCCTGCGCGTGCTTGTGCTGACAGAAGGGCCTGGCGATCAAGGCAAGCTGGCGGTTGGTCAGTCGATGCCCTGGCGCTTTGAAGCCGAGTCGCTCCACACGGCGCAGGGCGCGCAAGAGTTAACCGCGGCATTGACCAAACTCGTCGGCAGGGACAAGTTGAATGGTGCCCAGGCGGAAGTGCTACTCAGCAGCGACTTTTGCGTAACAAGGGCAGTGACCGGCGTGGCGGACGAAGTACAGCGCGAGACCGCCGCGCTTCGGGAACGAAGTCAACTCTATCTGTCATTGGGGCCGGGCAAGAAGGTGATTGCGAGCAGCAGTATACCCCTCGATGCGCGGCACGCTCATGCGTTGCTCACGGTCACCACCGAACAAACGCTGCACGTCTTGCGCCAGGCGATCGAGTCGGCCGGCATGGAAGTAGCCGCTATTCGCTCGGCGCAAGTCTGTCTATCGCGGCACGGTTCAGGCCGCAAGTGACACAAGGGACGGAGCGTCGCTTGTCGTTAGTGTGGACGACGATCGAGTCGAACTCGGCGTGATGAGTGGTGGACGGCTGTTCCTCGACTACCGACCTGGCGGCGACACGCATGTCGAGCAATTGGGAGAGCTCCTGAGACAGCATCACACACGCTTGCGGCGATACTGCCAACGCCAGCACGGTTTGGAGGGTGAAGAGCTGGCGCGAGTGGTGGTCAGTGGCACTGCCAAAGAAACGGCAGTTGCTGCCGCCAACGTGGCGCAGGTGCCACAGCTTAGGCCGCAGGTGCTGGATCTGGGCAAGTTGGAGCTGCCATGGCAGCAAGCTGGCGATGCATTGACCCCCGACATGGCGGCTGTCGTTGGGGCTGCCCTTGGCATGGGCGATCCTGTTACCGACCGCGGACCTAATCTTGTCGACCAGTTGGTTTCGAATTCACGCCCGGCTATTGGCAAGCTGCTGGCTCGTAAACTGGCGCCGCTTGCGGCCGCCTTACTATTAGTAGCGGTATTCGGCGTGCTTGCTTGGAACGCCCGCCGCGAAGTCGCGGATTTGCAATCGCAGCTGTCGTTGCTAGCACCCAAGGCGGCACGCGCCGCCAAGCTCCAAGTGGAACTGCGAGACGGACTGCGCGAAATGCAGGAGCTAGAAGAGTTGGAGCAGCAATTGACCGATCCCCCCCACGCACTACTGCTTCGTAACCTGACCCAAAGTATTCCCGCGGATGTGTGGCTCTCGGGAGTTCGCATTTCCGGTGCGGAGGTAGCTACGCTAGCGGGCGCTAGTTACTCCGAAACCAGCATTTACGACCTGGTTAGCCATCTGCAGCATTTGCCCGGCGTGGCCGAGGTGGCACTGCAGGGTACCGGCGTGGGACGTACCGGCCACCAGAACGCCACAACTTTTGATATTCATCTCGATCTCGACCTCACGGGCGAGGCTGCCGAACAGAGCGGGGAGGAATCGCTGTAATGGATGATCTAATCGTTAAGTTTTGCGAAGACCGACGAAGCTGGCTATTCGTCACTGCGGGAACACTTGGCGTATGCCTTTTGTTCGTACTGCCGTGCGTCGATGACTATGTTGCCGTTTGCAGGGAAGAATCGGATATCGCTGCCGAACTATCCACGGCCAGTCAGTCTGCTGAGCTGCTCCCAGGTTTTGAGCAACGGAGGGCCAAGCAGATGGCGATGGTGGCGGAGCGCCTCAATGGGACGCTGCATGAAGAAAATGAAGCCGATTACCGCAATGCGATCGTGAAAATGGTTCGCGACGCACGCTGCCAACTCCGCCGGTTGAACATTGGAGCACCAGCTTCGCGCGATTGGGGTAACGAGGACAATCCGCTGCAAAAGGCGGCGCCGAAAAACCTACAGCCGAGCGGATTTCAACTTGAGCGGCGGCAGGTGAACTTGCTGCTAGTAGGTTCGCCCGCCAACGTGCGGCTGCTTATTGAGCGAATGGAGAAGGAAGACAAGTTGGTTCACGTGCATGCGATGGACCTCAAACCTGGTGCGGGAGATGGGCGTCGTGTGGAACTATCGATGGAGTTGTGGTACTTCACGCTGACGCGACCGACGGCTTAGCCGAGCACGCGTCTATCGCTGCAAGGAATCGCAGCGACTTTTTGAATGTCATGGGAGGACAGATGCGGCATTGCCAGCCAGCTTCGAGCTGCGCGGACCAGCGTGGTCCGTGTGGCCACATGCGCCTTTGCAATGCTGCTCATGGCGATCGGCGCTCCCCAAGCGGAATCGCAGGCTGTCCCGAGGATCGATATCTCCTCGGCTGCCATTCACGATCCCAGTCCCGATCTGCTCGCGGCACTTGGTCGCCGTGGCGATTTAGTGCTCCGCGGTACAACGCTCGAAGCAGCACTGTTTACCATCAACGAACTCTGGAAGGTAAACATCATTGCCGGGCAAGTGGACGGGCAGGTTAATGGCGTATTCAAAAACGCACCACTTAAAGAGATTCTCGACACCATCCTGCTAGGCAACGGGTACGGCTATCGCTTGGTGGGAGAGAGCATCGTGGTGAGTCGGCTTGAGCAGCTGGGGCAGATCAATCCGTTCTTCGTCTCCGCGGCCATTCAGGTTACCAATGCGACGCCGTCCGAGTTGGTCGAAGCGGCAGCGCTGCTCAGCACGCCACAGGGTCAGGTGAGGGCGGTTGACTCCGCTCGAAGCTTGATTGTCATTGACTTTCCAGAGCGGGTGCAGATGATCCGCGACCTGGTCGGCAGCATCGACGCGGCGAGCGGAGGGCCGGGCATGCTGGACGCAATGGGGCGACCCAAGTCGCTGGAAGTTGGCTATTTCCATACGCAGTATGTCACCATATCCGACGCCAAGAAAGTGCTGGCGACCGTACTTGGGCCTTTCGGCCGCGCCGAAGCCGTGGAAGGCGAAGACCGGCTGATCGTGGTCGACTTTGCCGAAAACCTGCAGATGGCCGCGCGGGTACTGCAGCAGATCGATCGTCCTCGTCCTCAAGTGCAAATCACGGCGCTTATCTACGATCTCAGCTTGGAAGATGTCGAACAGATCGGCATCAACTGGAGCAATGCGATCAAGTTCCAAACCGACTCGAATGGTGACGCGCTATCGGCGATCGAGGCCGACTCGGTACTACAAACACCGTTTAATCCCAATGGCGTCGGAGCCACCTTCACCTTCCTCAATCTAAGTAGCAACTTTGATCTTTCCGCGGTAGTTCTCGCCCTGCAGAACGCGAGCGACTCGCGGCTGTTGGCCAATCCGAACGTGACGGTAATGGATAACGAACAGGCGAACTTCGAAGCCGTCACGCAGATTCCTTTTCAGCAAATTACGCAGACGGGTAACGGGGGGCAATTGGCAGGCACGGCGTTTAAGGATGCCGGCATCAAGCTCGACGTCCTCCCCAAAATTGCCGCCGATGGGACCATTGAGCTGAACATTCGGCCTGAGTTCAGCCGGCTTACCGGTTTTACGCCTGGTGACAACCAGCCAATTATCGATACGCGTGCTACTTCGACGCTGGTACGCGTAAGCAATGGGCAAACCCTGGTTATTGGCGGGATGCGGCAGCGGAGCGACGTCGGCGATTTTGCCGGGGTGCCGGGGCTGAAAGACGTCCGCTGGTGGGGCCGCTTGTTTCGCGCGGAGCACGAATATTCGGGAAAGCGAGTTGGTCGTCTTTATCACTCCTCGCATTGTCGGTTACAGCGGTCCCCTTGACTGCCGCGAACAACTCGTCAAGGACACTATCGACTGCCGGCTCGATCACATCCCACGTGCCGAGGGATGTCCGCCCCACTGCCAGTGGACGCACCCGCCCGCTCCCGTAAGTAACGAGCCGTACCCAACGCCTGTGCATGGTGAAGTGTACGGGCCCGCTCTTGATATTTTGCCGATTGGTCCCGAGCCGCTGCCGGCCGAAGAAATCTTGCTACCTGGTGGAGTGGATACACGTGACGACGAACTGAAGCAGCCCAGCGGCTTGGTGCGGCGGCTGCCCGCGCCGCCAGGCCAAGCGATGGCCCACCGTCCCGTGGTGACCATGCCACAGGACGCGAACTCCCGCCTCCGCCGCGATTACGATTCGCGGTTCCATGCCACCGGGGGGGTTTACGCGAATCAGCAGCGGCAAACTGAGCGATTGCCTGAGCCCCAGCCGGCGGAGCGTGTCGCGGAGGAGCGAACATGGTGGCAACGGGTGCTAGTACGCTAGGAACCGCCAGGTAGCCGGCTAGGCATGTTCGGCACCATCAATACAACCAGGATGTCCTTACGCATCGAGTCAACCGCATGGGGCGTTTTCTTTCGCGCCGGTCGCCGCCAAAGCTACGGTTTCTAAGTGGCTTTGTTCCCTTCCGCCGGTAAGTTGACCCAACGTTTGGCGATGTCGCGTCATGGTAAAGAATCTACTTCGCACCAGTTTGGCGGTGGTACTCCTCCTTGTGCTCAGCGGTTGTCAGCAGGCAGTCGAAGAAGTTGCCGCGAACAGTGGGCCGCCACCGGTCGAGCCGTCGGTAGCTGCCCCCAATTCGGGCGCGACACCGCAGGTGGTCGACTCGGCCGCAGTGCTCCGTGAGGCGATGGCCCGGTACGTGGCTCCCTTCCCCGAGCGGAGCGACTTGTTCGTTGCACCCAAGGGGGGGGCTAAATCGTCTGCTGGACCAGAGACTGAGGGCGATGTCCAGTTGCGTGGCTTAGTGGACGTGGGACAACTGCAGGCGATTCTCGATATTGAGGGCTCGATCGCCCTGATTGCCGTCGGCGGCGAGAAACTGGGAGTCAAGGTCGTCTCGATTGATCATCACCAGGTCGTCCTCGAGCGCGGCGTGACTCGCTGGACGGCGTCGCTCGATTAAGCGGTCAGCCGGTTGCCTTGTCTTCGTCCCAAGGGTTCTGCGGTTTGGCTACCGGGGGCGGGTGAAGTTCCGCCTCGTCTTCCGCCACGCGGGCTGGCAAGGCTACGTGGCCCTTCATGAGTTCGCGTGCTGCGGTCGGCAGATTGATCAGCAGCACACATAGGGCAACGCAGCACATCACCATGGCTTGTAACCATGTGTCGCTGCCCGTACGCGGTCCATCGGTCATTTCGGCCAGCGTCCAAAACGGATTGGGCCATTGCAGCATGGTGTACCCGGCGTTTCGCCATGTTCGCGACGACATTTGAATTGCGCAGGGAATACCGCTCCCGGCGAGCACCAACAGAAAGTGAATCAAGAACCCGGCTACACCGGTTACCGGAGCAATGCGCCGCACGGCGGCCGTGAGTATCTTGCCTACGCCCAAGTAAAAGACGAGATAGCTCCACACGACGATGATCATGAGGCAAAGTGCCTCGTATTGAAACGTGCGACGGGCGGTGAGCGGAATATAGTACACAGCCGCCATGGTGATGCCCACCATCGAAGCGATGGTCGTAAAATTCGCGATCGCGAACAAATACCCCGTGCCAGGTCCAGGATTGAACAGCCCAAACATCCAACGGCCGAGTGTCGATTGCGGCAGACTGCGTCGGATGCGGTGCGATAACTCTGCTGTTTCGGTCGACAGCAGCGTGCCCATGAAGTACCAATAGAAGGCGGCAAACAAGAAGGCCACCAGCAGCACTCCGTCTTCGTACCGCTCCACAACAAAGATGTAGGCGATCCAGCCAACAAAAGCCGCTTGTTGAACCACCATTGCGACGCGCAGCGCCGTCGATCGGTTCTCGGAGCGGTAAGAGATGAGCGCGACAGCCGCTAGGTAGCACAAGGCGAACGTCGTGGTGTAGATCGTTAGCAACAAGCCACTTACCATCCAGAATTCATCGTCGCGGATCATGCTGCCGCCGTAGTTAAGGAACTCGCTGGCCACAACGACGGCGGACCAAAAGCAACCGAGTAGTACGGTCACGAAACCAACAGACAACAGCACTTGTCCATGCTTCTTGCTCGCCAGCGCCGCGGCAAACAGGCCGATCATTGCCAATCCCAGCGAGCCGAGTGTAGCGTACGCCAGCATCACACCCACGGTCACCACATCGACACCTCGCAGCAGGTAGGTAAACGCGATGCACGGTGCCACCGCGGAAAGGTAGACACCCATCTGCACCACGGCGCTGCCGAGCTTGCCCCGAATGATTTGGTGGGGTGTTAGTGTCGATACGCGTAGCAGATCGTACGTATTCTCCTCGCGTTCACTGGATAGCGAGCGAAAGGCACTAAACGGCACCACCACAGCGAGCGGGAAAATCAGCACCCAGAAGTAGGCCTTTAGCAGCACCGCACCCGCGGCGGAGTAATAGATGCCCGGACCCACCATCGCGACGCCGCCGATGGTAATTACCCAGCAGAAGATGAGTAGCAGCACGAAAGTAAACCCGAATTGGCGGCTCTTTAATGCCTGTCGGGTTTCTTTGACCAGGATCGGGTTGAGTCGGTCGCTCGCCGCAGCGAGGTGCGTCTCCACGCGCGCTAGACGTTGTTCCCAGATCGTTGGTGCCAGCTGGCCGGAGACGTACGGATTGTCTGTCGCGATCCCATCGCTCATTGCACACGGCCCTCCGTGACTTCCAGAAAGATGTCTTCCAGACTCTTGGTGCGGCAGCGGAACTCGACGATTTCCAGCCCCGCTTCCACCATGGCCTTGAGGAGTAACGCCTGCGCTGCTTCGTCGCCTGCATGGCCAAAGGCAACTTTCCTTCCGTCGATCGCAACATTGTGCAGGTCGTCTCGATTCGTCAGCCATCGATGAGCACGGTCCAGGTCGCCGACAAACCGCACTTCCACCACCGCCGTCGTTTGGGCCTTGCTGCTAATCTCGTCGACTGACCCAACCGCCACGAGTTGACCCAGCTCGATGATGCCAACGCGGTCGCAAACCTCGGCCAATTCGGTGAGGATGTGCGAGCTAATAAGCACTGCCTTACCGGTATCGGCAAGGCGGGAAATCATTTCGCGAAGTTCAATCCGCGCCCGGGGGTCGAGGCCGGCGGCAGGTTCGTCGAGCACCATCACCGAGGGGTCATGAATCATGGTTCGCCCCAAACAGAGCCGTTGCTTCATGCCCTTCGATAACCCATCGATCGGCTTGTTGGCGAGTTTACCGAGTCCCGTGAAGTGCTCGACGTACGCCAAGGCTTGGGTTCGTTCGGTGCCACGCAGGCCGTAGGCCCTCGCGAAGAAGTCGAGGTACTCGTGAACATCGACGTTTTCGTAGGTGCCAAAATAGTCGGGCATGAAGCCCAGCCGCCGTCGCACGCGGTCGGGATCTTCGACCACCGAGAACCCATCTACCAGCGCGTCGCCGCTCGTCGGCTCGTCGAGGGTTGCCAAGATCCGCATGCTCGTGGTTTTGCCGGCTCCGTTGGGGCCGATGTAGCCAAACACCTCGCCGGCTCGAACTTCGAATGACACGTCGTTAACCGCGTGGGTATCACCAAACACCCGATGCAGGCCACGAAGTTCGATTTGTGGGACGTCGGAAGGCATTTATGGTTGATCGTTAGATGTCAGGTTGTTGGCGAACGTGTAAGAACTTCAATAGTCCATCCGTTGTCGCCGAGGCGATTCACCGCATCAAGTTGCAGCGAGTCTACCATCGGCCAACCACCAGATGCACGCTCGAGTCCTCTACCCCAAGCTCGTCGACCGAGAGGGGGAGCGGCGCCTGGTTGCAGACCATCAGGTAACTCTGGGCAGGTAATTCGAGTGCCGGTAGGCCACCGAAGCCTAATAGCTCGGCCCACTTGTCTTGCAGCAGACTCTGGCTGGCCGACGCGGAACCGTAGTCCCTATTCTGGTTTCGGTAGTTACGACGAATGCGACGTCGTTGATCGTAAAGCAAGGGCGAATCTTCCACAGCAGTAAAACCAGTGGGAAATTGCGGCTCGCGGCCGGATAGTATCTCGCGAATGGCGGCAACCGCGTTGGTTTGTTCGACAAGTTCAAGATCGGCCTGCTCGCCCGCCGGCACCTTCTCCACCATGCGCCACTGGCCCTCTTCATCGACGGCAACGATCAATTCGGCCGTGGTCCGAAACTGGTTCTCGACAGTGCCTCCTTCTGGTGAGGAGTTGATTTTGAGTTTCGCCTTAGTGTTGCGTGGCTGCACGGTGAGATACTGTGTTGGCGTTCGCGAATTGAGCCAGCCTTGGGTGAGTCGCTGCTCGCCGGGAGCCCAAACCAGATCGCGCTGCGCCAAGGCCAAGTCGACGTCGTACGACTCCATCGAACCTGGGTGAATGGGAAACACCGCCGTTTCGTCCGAGAAGATGAGGCCCTGCTGCGGGGCGAACGCGGCATAATAGGAAAGGCGGCTCCAGGTGGCGGCGTCGCCCGTTTGCTGGTCGAGCAGCGTGATCGATTGGGCCCGTAGCCGCGTGGCGAAGCCGTCGGACAAAATGCCGTAGCCCAACAGCGCTGCGGTGATCGCCAGCGCGGCGAGCGGTACCGTCAGCACCATCAGATGAAGGCGGCCGGCGCGTTTTAGCAGCCAGTAGTTGAGCGGGCCGATGGCGAGCACAAACAGCGTGATCAGGACTTGAAAACTAACGACCGGCGCGAGACCAACCCCCGGAATCAGCCAATTGCTGAAGTCGTTATTCGCCATGCCAGGAACCGTTCCGTGCCGCAAGGGCCAGGATCGCTCGTTCCAGAATTGAGCTGCCGATTCACGCTCGCTCCGCGAAACGTTGCGGGGCCTCGCCTCCTGCGTGTAGTCGAATGCCGCAACCGTACCCCAGCCGTGGCGGCGCACCACGAACCAATCTTCCGAGTAAGCGGGCTCGACAATCGCACTCCGAGCTGTGGTTTCCGGGGGGGCAACGGATGGATCATAGTCTTGAACAAGGCCGTCATCGTTGGCGGTCGAACTACGAGGCCGCAAATTGACGTAGCTCCATCTTTCCACGCCGGCGGGCGATTTGCCTTCCGGGCGCGTCGGCTCGACGTTGTCGGTGCGTGCCCAGTTGAAGAGCGCGTGGATCTCGCTGAGCTTGTCCCAATCGTCGCCCACTTGCTCAATCCAAAGATTCCCGCCCGCACGGACCCAGGCTTCGAGTGCGGCGAATTTGTCAGGGTTGTTCTTGGTCGTCGCCTTGAGCGTGGGGAAATCGAGCGACACCAGATCGTACGGCGTGTAGTCAAGCCAGTTGTCGCTCAGTTCGCCGTTGATCACCAGGCCAATGCGTCCACGATTCATCGCCTGAGTGATGCCGCGGCCCATTACTTGATCGGCGAGTTGTTTAGCAAACGGAATTGCGGATATCGGTGAGGCATCCAGCCGCAGCATTTGACTGTTTTGCCAGCGGCTATTGCCAACGTTGTTGAGTTGGCGAGGTTGCTCGACCATCACTGAGAGGGCTGCTTCGTGTGCCCCGTCGATCCAAACGTCCCACCACGCCTGATTCCATTCGTTGGTCTGCGGAATGCGAACAACGATGGTTGCTGTGGTTTGACCGTCGAGCAAAACGCCATCGGTTTCCACCGCCACCGTGTTGCGAGAGGGATTCCAATCGCTCACGAATGTGCGAACGGTGATTTGCGTATCGCCTACGTTAGGCTTGGGGGAGTGCACGCTGAAAAACAGCCGGCGGTAGCCGAACTGGCCCACACCCAAGCCGTCGTCGGCGACCTGCAGGTACAGACCGCTTGCCTTCGATACGCCGCGTGGCGGCAGGCGACCCTGCAGCATGCCACCCATGGGTTGCTGAGCGCTTGCTGCGGCCGACAGCCCGCTAAGCACGACCATTAGCAGGCGGACCGAAAAAGATCGATATCTTTGGAGGCGTCGGTGCAAGATCAGTCACCCATTGGGGCCGATGGGTTAGTCGCTTTTTCCACAGGCTCTGGTGCGTTTCGGCGAGGTTCCGGGTAGTAAGCCGGCTGAGGGGCGTGAGTCTCGCGCGACAGGGCGACCCGCGAAAAGCTTGCCACAATGCCGTAGAATAGTACGAACACCAACCAGCTTAGTACCACGCTGGCGACCGCCACGGTAACAGCGATTGCCCAGTTGGTACCTTGCACCGCCTGGCCAGCGATTAGAGCGACGACTGCCACAACAATCGCGAGGTGGAGGATCGCTCGGAGGGAGTAGCTGGGAAGGATCATGCTTGGTGGCGTATTCGAGGAAGGGGGTGGACCTGCTGGCTAACCCAACGGAACTGGACGTAGTCGGCAGTGCCACGGTCATTGGTGTAGTATCGCCGATTGCTTCCCGCCGTGCCACGGTATGGGGGCGGCATCCAGCAGGACCCATGAATCAAACGAGCCATGGCTTCGTTTTTATTTCCGAGGTGGATCATGTTTTTGCTCACTTCTCACCATTTCGCTCGTCCAAGGCAAATCTTGTTGGTTGTTGGGCCGGTTCTGCTCTTGCTGGGTATGGCCATCGGGAGTCCGGCACCCGTGGCGGCGGAGATTCGGGTCGAGGCGTACGCCGGCCAACCGCTCGGCGTGGGCCGGGTGATTGTCGACCTGCCCCCCGATGGCGGCCAAGCCGCTTTGGCCGACGATCGTTTTGTCATCGACGATGCCGCGGGCCGGTTGCTATATCCAGCACCAAAGCGCCAGCGCGTGCGAAAGGTGCTCCGCAGTTTGTTGGGCATCCAGTTGCCACGCAAGTTGACGTACTACTTCCTGTTCAAGGGCGACGATCCGCTTACCGTGGATGTCTATGTACCCAACCGAGTACAAGTGGCGGTCACTCCAAGGCTCGACCGCGCGAGTTACGATAGGCGGTTCGGGGAATGGTGGGCCGCTTACGTAGAACTCTACGAGCGAATTCATCGGGAGGCCGAATACCCGGTTGGCGTGCAAACCTATCTGACCGCCATGTGGGCGGGCAGGCTGGGGCAGAGTATGCCGCGGCTGGAAGGTTTCCTGATCCGGGAGCGCGAGCAAGGCGGTAGCACTACCGGGAAGCTACTCGCGGACGAAGCGTATCGGGCAAGCGTGCTCCGCGACTTGATGCTTGGCGAACTCGACGATCCCGTGGCCAGCCAGCCGTTGCCTGAGGTCCAGATCCCCGTGGCAGGACTCCTCATGCCCACCGAGGAGGTGGCGATTGAACCAATCGTTGGCCGCGTTCCTGAGGAATGCTTCTACGTTCGTTTCGGAACCTTCAGCAACTACCTGTGGTTCCGCGATTTCTTGGGCCGCTGGAAAGGCGACCTGGGTAACATGCTGTTGCTCCGCAGTATCCGTCGCAGCAGTAGCGACCAAATCTCCAGCATGCTCGGGCTAAGAGATTCCAAAATCGGTAGTATTCTTGGACCGCAGGTGATTGCAGATGTCGCCGTGGTGGGAATGGACCCTTATTTTCGGGATGGTGCGTCGGTAGGAGTGTTATTTGAGGCAAAGAATAGCTTCCTGCTGCGAACAAGCCTCTCGCAACAAAGGGCGACCGCAGTGCGCGAGGTCCCTGGTGCCAAGTTGACCAAGGCAGAAATTGCGGGCCATCAGGTCGACTTTCTGTCGTCGCCCAATGGCAGGCTACGTTCGTACTATGCTACCGATGGTGAGTACCACCTAGTGGCGTCGTCGCGGACGATGATCGAGCGATTCTACGAAGCGGCGGGTGGCGAACGAGGCGCTGGCCGGCGCCGCGGATTTCCTCACCGCGCGACAGGAGTGCCCCATCACACGCGACGATCGCGTGTTTGTTCATTTGTCCCAAGCGTTTCTTGCGAACCTTACCAGCCCGGCGTATCGCATCGAACTCGATCGGCGACTGCGGTCGCTGGAAACGCAAGATGCCCTTAGGATCGCCCAATTTGCGGCGGAACAGGAAGGCCTGGCAGGGGAAACGGAAGCCGATCTCGTCGCCGGATCGTTCCTGCCGAAGGGTTTCAGCATCCGGGCCGACGGTGCGGTTTGGCAGGCCGACAAGGCTGGCAACACCTACGATTCAGTACGCGGCTACGCGGGAAGCTTCCTCCCAATTGCCGACAACTTGCCCCAAAAATGCAGCGCGGCCGAACGGCTGCGCTACGAACGTTTTGTATCCGAAGTTACCACGGAGATAGGTTCTTTGGTGCCGCTCACCGCTACCGTCCACCGAGATGAGCTAGCGCCAGGACTCGAGCGGATTTCGGTCGACGTCCATTTGCAGCGATACTCCACCACCAATCTGGCATCGTGGGCGAAGAAACTCGGTCCACCGTCGCCGCTGCGTGTCGCGCCGATTGCAGGGGACATCGTTTCTGGGAACATCGTGCTCGACGGAATGTTGGGTAGCGGTGAGCCATTTCATTTGTTTGCCGGGTTGCGAGACGGGCGGGTACCGCTAGTGATCGAAGGAGGAGGCGTGCGGACGGCGACCGCGATTACCGATGCCGTGGAGGGGTACGTGGGCGCCTGGCCGAAGCCCCAGTTTCTTGAGCGACTTCTTGGCCGGCCGCGGGGACCGTACGACGCCGACGGCTTCGCCCGCACGGCTGGACTGCTTGATTTGTGGATTCGCCGAGCGGACGACTTCCTGCTGTTCTCGTTCAAGCGGCACGTGCTTGCCGAAGTAGGATTGCAACTGGGCATGGTCGAGGCGGAGCTTGCTGCGCAAGCCTGGATTACCATAAACGACCTGGTGGGCACGCAATACGAGCAAGTGGCCACAGCGCTCGCGTACGCCCGCAGTCGCGAAACTTCCGCCAGCGGCAGCCGGTTCATGAATTCGCTCATCCAGCAGCTACATGTCGACAAGCAAGCAGCCAGGCAAGTGGCAGAAGAACTTGCATCCGGTGAGTTGGTTTGCCCACTGGGTGGCGACTATCGGCTGGTCGAGGTGCCCGGCGGCATTCAGGCGTGGGCGTCGACCGCTGCGGCGCCGAACAATCAGTTCTTACTTACTGAGATTCCTGCGAATTACCAGTTTCCTCTACTCGATTGGTTTCGCGGCATGACAGCAGAACTATTTCGTGGCGACGATTGGTTGACGCTGTCCGCGATGGTCGACATCAGCAACGAGCAGTTCCAGGGGGAACCGCTTCCCGCATTACCGGCCAACTGAGCCTCACTGGGAGATCGATCCCCACGCACGGCATCAATCGGACATCTTCAGGTCGACTTCGGCGGGCTGGCTCGACATATTTCGCACCAGCACAATGGCCGTCTTGTCGGCGGGGATGGGGGCAACCAAACCGAGTTCGTTCGTCTTTTCGACGCCGGTGATCATCAGTCGCGCCCCTTTTCCGAGCGTTAGCAGGCGCTCCACTTCGGCTTGATTCTCTTCAAGAAAAACATAGACGTCCACTTTGCCGCCAGTTGCTGCGCCCATGACTCGGAGCACACGCTTGCGCGATATTCCATCGACGACAAAGGTACTTATCTCGCCGACATCGAGCACAAACTCGCGATGGTCGTAAAATCTCGCCATGCAGCCGGTCAGCATGCCAAGGGCCACCACCATACTCAAGAAGCGATGATTCATGATGGTTGCTCTCTGGCCGCTGCGAGTAACTCACCCGCTCGAAAGGAACTGCGAACCATGGGGCCCGAAGCGACACCAGCAAATCCCATCGCCCGCGCCTCGTCCGCCCAGGCATCAAATGCTTCGGCGCCACATAGCGATCGACCGGCAGGTAACGTTCACCGGGACGACCGGGTGCCAAATACTGGCCCAGCGTTACCAGGTCGACACCCACTTGGCGTAGTCGCTGCATCGCCTCGGTAATCTCGTCGTTGGTTTCGCCCAGACCAACCATCAGGCTGCTCTTGGTCACCATCTCGGGGCGGAGTTGCTTGGCGCGATGCAGTACTTCGAGCGATCGTTCGAACGACGCTCGCGGGTCGCGAACCGTCTTATCGAGCCGCTCAACGCACTCCACGTTGTGGGCAAAAACATCCAGTGGCAACCGCTCCAGCAGTTGGGCAAGTGCATCCCAGTTGCCGGCCAGATCGCTGGAAAGCAGTTCGATAGTCACATCGGGCGTGCGTACATGAACTGCCTCCACGCAGCGGCGGTAGTGGCCTGCGCCACCATCGGGTTGGTCGTCGCGGTTCACCACGGTGATCACCACGTGGTCCAGGTTCATCCGCTGAACCGCGTCCGCCAAATGCTGTGGCTCGTCGATGTCGGGAAGTTCGGGCGCACGGAGCGTTTGCACCGAACAGAAGCGGCAACCGCGGGTGCATTCCTTGCCAGCGATCATAAAGGTCGCCGTTCCCCGCCCCCAGCAATCGTGGATGTTCGGGCACTTGGCTTCCTCGCACACAGTATGCAGGCCACCATCGTCCACGGCACCGCGGGTGCGATTGAACAGCGCCAGCGCTTCGCCCGAAGGGGGCTGGGCGCGAAGCCACTGTGGGAGGCGCGGGCGGGTAAGCACTGGCAGGGGCGTCGGGTTTTGCATACTAATAATGTAGGCGGGCGACGCCCAATGTCCAACTGGCTGGCCGTGCGGGGGAGTAGGGGGGGGTAAGTCGCCGGCGCGTTAATCCTTACCCAGTTAGCCCTTCAAACAAGGGGGTGGAGAGGTACCGCTCGCCGAGGCTGCACATGATGGTGACGATGCGCTTGCTTTTGAATTCGGGGCGGGCAGCTATTTTGGCCGCGGCGCACATGTTCGCTCCGCTCGAAATACCCGCCATAATGCCCTCTTCTTTTGCGAGGCGCCGTGCCCATTGAAAGGCTTCTTCGTTGCTCACAGCCACCACTTCGTCGACCAGCGACGTATCGAGGTTGCCTGGGATGAATCCAGCGCCGATGCCTTGAATCTTGTGCGGACCAGGGCTGCCTCCCGATAGTACGGGTGAGTCGGTTGGCTCCACCGCAATTGCCTTGAAATTGGGATTCTGCTTCTTTAGGTAGCGACTGGTTCCCGTAATCGTGCCACCGGTGCCGACGCCAGCGACGATGACATCGATATCGTGGCCCGAATCTTCCCAAATTTCAGGACCGGTAGTCGCTTCGTGGATGGCAGGGTTCGCGGGGTTCTCAAACTGCTGCGGCACGAAGGTGTTTTCGCCTGCTGCGGCCATCTCCTGGGCCCTGTTGATGGCACCCTTCATGCCATCGGCGGCCGGGGTCAGTTCAAGGTGGGCACCCATCGCCCGCAGCAGTGCACGTCGTTCGAGCGACATCGACTCAGGCATCGTAAGCGTCAACTTGTAGCCCTTGGCCGCACAAACAAAGGCTAAGGCAATGCCGGTGTTGCCGCTGGTTGGTTCGATAATGTGGGTATCGGCGTTGATTTTTCCATCCCGCTCGCCCGCCGCAATCATCGCGGCGCCAATACGATCCTTCACGCTGTTCAGCGGCTGAAAGAATTCGCACTTGGCAAACACCGTGGCGTGATCGCTGGGCACCAATCGGTTAATCTGGATCATCGGCGTTTCGCCAATGCATTGGGCGGCGTTGTCGTAGGTGCGATTGCGAGGCATGGAAAATCCCTTTCGTGACGATCGCCGGATGGTTGACGATACGAGCCAGAGCGATGTGAGCAGATTGATAACTTCGGATTATCGCAAACCTGCAGGACGGGGCAAGCCCAGCAATGGGCGGTGGGCTATCGGCTGTGGGCTGTGGGCTGTGGGCTGTGGTTGGCATTGGGCTATGGGCTATGGGCTATGAAGGGTGAAACGTACTTTCGTTAATCGTCGGCCAACGTAATCTGGAGCTTGAGTCGGAGCCCCAGCCGTAAGGGAGCGCCAAGTTGCGCTCCCTCACGGTCGCGGCTCCGATTCGCTTTCTATGACGAAAATATCGACAATTCCCAATATACGATTCGTTGTCGTCTCACTCCTTTACCTCCCGGTTGTCGCAACACGCTATCCGGCAACGACTTCCAGCATGGCACCCTGTTTCGGTACGCCGCATAGATCAACAAATAAATCAACAGGTGTCGATAAACGGGGAAGAAGCTGTGAGCTGTGAGCTGTGAGCTGTGAGCTGTAGGCCATGAGCCATGAGCCATGAATTTGAACCTTGAACCTTGAACGTTCCCCAAGAGCATCCAGCGACCCAAGATTCCAGCCCAAAGCCCAAAGCCGATAGCCGACAGCCCACAGCCGATAGCCCATAGCCCATCGCCCCCACCATTTGACCCCACGGCGTGGCCCATTTTCTAGCAGAAAGTGGAGAGGCGGATGGATGACCGCAGTGGAAATTTAGATTGCCGCGATCTCTACGCCCCAATGGCATTTTCGCAGCCCGACCCACATCAATGAGTCCTGACCCCTTTGATTGTCCGGATACCAGAATCGTCCGTTGTTGTTTGAGGCGTAAACCCGACAACGTGGCTTCCAATTAGGTCAGCGCATGTGACGAACGTTGGCTTGCATCTAGTGAAGCAAGCCCTACAAATGCATCACAGCGCAAAGGATACTGCGAGAACCGCTGCCAGGACAAGCGGGTATATCAGCCTCGACCAGTAATCGATTCTTGCCACTAGATTCTGCTTTTTTCGCTTGATGAGCATTGCTGCTGCTACCGTCTGCACCAGACTGGCGAACACCATGAGCGTCGATAGCAGAATGAAGCGATCGAGTCTGGTGATATAGGACACTGGCGGGAGAAGAACGGTGATGGCGAAAAGGTAGGCGACGAGCGTCAGGAAGGACGTCGTAGAAATCCCGAGGTTTGTGCCAACTTGCTCTGGGTCGATCCACCGCGGAACCCACGACATGATGACGATCAAACAAAGCGGCACGATTACCTTCGTTACGAAGTAGGGAATCCGACGTTTGACATCGATTCGCAACTCGAAGCCGGCAAGGCCTTGATCTCCTTCTGTTGGCACATAGGGCGACGTCTCTGATTTCCATGACAACACCTCAAAGTCCGGAATCGAGAACGAGCTGGCGATGCCCGACTTGTCGCTGCCTTCTTCGAGTGGAACCAGTTTCACTTCCTCTTCTAGTAGACCCGCCGATGCCAGCTGAACCGACAACGTCTGCTTGTCCAACGGGAAATCGCGCAGGTTTAGTGGCTGCGAGAATCGCCCCCACACTTTCTGCCGCAAAATAGCCTCGCCGTCCGGTTGAATCTCGATAGATCCTGGGAACGCATTCCATGCCATCTGCTGATTGACGATGACCAATCGTGGAGTCCAGACTTCGGTCGTTCTGCGGTGCAATGGACCAGGACCTGGGTGCTTCAAGAACGGACTCTTCCATCGAGCCTCATAGTAGACACTCGCGCCAAAACTCTGCTCTGCGGAATCGACGTCATCGACGTCAATCACGAAAATGAGGACTCGCACCTCGGTTGGCTCACCCCAAACCGTAGGTCGTTCCATCTCAGGCTTGGGTTCGTCGGTTGCAATTGTGGGCTGCTCGGGCTGAGTCTCCGTCTGAGCAGTTATCTCATCGGTTGGCACCTGTGCGGACACATCCGAGACGATTCCGCAGAGCAGAAGCAGGCAAAGGCGTGTGATCAGCGTCTGGACTAACTGCATCGAAAGCGACACTTTCATCTGCCGAGCTACATGGCTGTGATTAGCTTGATTTTGATCGTCACAATGTGTACGACGAATCACCCGCATCAGATATCCAAGTTAGGAGGTCCTTATTGCCCAATTGACCACATCTGCTTCGTAGGCCTGATTCCAAGTGGGCTGCGCCTCGCGCGTCGAAGTGATCTCACAACGGCCCTGAGGCTACGACGTGAGCAAAGGGGGTGCCGTTGAGACGATGGCCAGCGAGACGAGGTCTACTTTGAAGGAGCTATGCATCGCTACTCTTTCGGCTTTGCTGGAAATACCGTGCGTATCTCCTACTTAATCGGCATGGCCCTACCCTTGAACCAGGATTTCCGGGCGGCCAAGAACCAGCGCCCCACACCTGTTAGACCGCGTAACCTAAACAGGTTATCATCGTTGAAGTACGCACACATCTGGCTGCGGTCGGGCCGCAGTTTCCCTTTTCCGGCTAATTCGCCAATCGACTCGTCGTTCCGTGAGGTCGAGCGAGCTCTCCATTCGCTTGCGTCGATCGAGTACCAAGATCCCAGAGGTAAAAAATGACAAATCGAATCCAATTTGCGTTGCGTCTTCTGCTAGGCGTTTTCCTTTTTCATAGTCTGACGACCACTGCTCCGGCTCAGCAAGAAAAGCCCAATATTTTGGTCATCTGGGGCGATGATATTGGCGTGAGCAATATCAGCGCTTATCACCGCGGCATGATGGGTGGGGGCACGCCGAACATTGATCGCATTGCCAAGGAAGGAATCCTGTTCACGGACTATTACGCTCAGCAATCGTGCACCGCGGGCAGGGCCTCCTTCATTCTTGGGCAGAATCCCTTCCGCACCGGGTTGCTAACGATCGGCATGCCTGGCTCCAAGCAGGGCGTCCAGGCCAAAGATCCAACGGTTGCCGAACTGCTCAAGCCGCTTGGCTACGCGACCGGACAGATTGGAAAGAATCACTTAGGAGATCGCAATGAATTTCTGCCAACGGTACACGGCTTTGACGAATTCTACGGAAACCTATATCACCTCAACGCGGAAGAGGAACCGGAAGATCCTGACTATCCGAAGGACCCGGAGTTCAAAGCTACCTTTGGACCGCGCGGCCTTTTGGACTGCGTGGCAACCGATGTGGATGATCCTACCGTCGATCCTCGTTGGGGGCGCGTTGGCAAACAAACAATTAAAGACACCGGCGCTTTAACACGTAAGCGGATGGAAACGGTCGAAGAAGATCTGCTTGAACGATCGCTTGATTTTATCGACAAATCTCACAAAGCGGGAAAGCCATTCTTTCTGTGGCACAACTCAACTCGCAATCACGTCTGGATTCGCCAAAGCGATAAATGGAAGAACAAGTCGGGCTACGGCATCTATGCGGACGGCATGATGGAGCTCGACTACGTTGTCGGCCAACTGCTGGACAAGCTCGACGACCTCGGAATCGCCGATAACACAATCGTGCTATTCTCGACGGATAATGGCGCCGAAGTTTTTACATGGCCAGAAGGTGGCAATACGCCGTTTAAAGGAGAAAAAGGCCTGACATGGGAAGGTGGTTTTCGAGTGCCTGCACTAGCCCGCTGGCCGGGAAAATTCCCGGAAGGAAAGGTCGTAAACGATGTCTTTTCGCATCAGGATTGGCTGCCAACACTCCTCGCCGCCGCGGGAGAGCCAAATGTCAAAGAAAAGCTCTTGAAGGGTTACCAGGCAGGCGAGAAGAACTTCAGGGCCCACATCGACGGATATAACCAGATGGATCTGCTTACCGGCCAAGGCCCTGGCAAACGCGAGGAGATCTTGTACTTCGACGCCGGCGGTAATCTTAATGCGATTCGATACAAGGACTGGAAACTACACTTCGCAATTCAGGAAGGCGATATCACCACTGCATATCGTAAGCAACCAAGTTGGCCGAAGATCGTGAACTTGCGACAGGACCCTTACGAACGCTTTATTGGCGAAAGCCAGATGTACATGCGCTGGATGGCTGACAAGATGTGGGCCATGGTCCCGGCGAAGGCGATAGTTCGTAACCATTTAGAGTCGCTAAAGGAATTCCCGCCAACGCGAGGCTCCAGCCTAAGCGTCGACAAGGTGTTGCAGCAAATGCAGACACAAAAAGCCCGTCAATAGCTATGCGTTCTTTTGGAATCGGCAAGTCCGGCCGACGGTTACGCGGGATAGGCAAGCCATTGGTGTACAGCTAATGGTTATTCACGGAGGAACAGTGCGTGGCCATGGAGCATCGGCATGCGGGTTGGAGAACAATTGTCGGGTTCGCGCTGTTCCTTGTTAGCATCGTCTGGCCAATTCTAATTCCCATCATGTCCGCCATCGGCATGCCGGCATCAGCAGTCGCTGCGTTCGCTGGAGTAATGGTTGTCGCGGCGGAGTTGATGCTGATAGCCGGAGCCGCGATTGCTGGCAAAGAGGGTTTTGCTCTTATCAAGGCCACGGTATTCGGCTGCTTGCGGCCGTACGCCCCGCCACGCGAAGTGAGCCGTACCCGGTACAACATCGGTTTGATAATGTTCTCCACGTCGCTACTTTTTGGCTGGGCGTCCCCTTATTTCGGATACCATCTTCCGGGCTTTGAAACGAATTCGTTGGTCTACGCGGTCGCGGGTGACCTGGTGCTCTTCCTGAGTCTATTCGCTCTGGGCGGCAATTTCTGGGATAAGTTGCGGTCGCTGTTTAGGCACGATGCATAGTGAGGCAGTGCCGATTCCATCGACAGGACGAACCGGCGAGGAAATGGGGCAGGACTCGTTGTTGCGTTTCTCCAATGCCTCGCGCACCTGGAGCCGGCCGCGGAGGCGGAGGGTCGACTCCAAGCCTAGCCGTTACGTGCACCAACGCAGCCGCAACTCCTGGCCCGAGGATTGCATGTGGATTCACGCAGCGGTGAAGCAAAGCGGAGTCGGCCGCTCGCAAAGTTCATACACGGCGAAACTCAACGCGCGGCCCATTTTTTAGCAGAAAGTGGAGGGGCGGATGGATGACCGCAGTGGAAATTTAGACTGCCGCGATCTCTACGCCCCGATGGCGTTTTCGCAGCCCAAACCACATCAATGAGGCCTGACCCCTTTGATTGCCTGACCCCTTTGATTGTCTGGGCGATGCGGCGCTCTATCGCTTCGATAACATCGCCGTCAGATGCGCGTTGGCCGCTGCGAGTGTTTCGCCGATGCCTTGGTGGATAACAAGGTCGGCGAGCGAGTCGAGCGGCGTGGGGTCGCGGTTGACGATGACCAGTCGGCCACCGTGTTGCTTGGTCATGCGCGGCAAATCGGCAGCGGGCGTGACGACCAGTGAGGAGCCGATCGCCAACAGGAGGTCGGCCTGCTCGCACCATTCGGAAGCCTGGCGAAGCACCTCAACCGGCAACGATTGACCGAACGATACGGTGGCGTGTTTCAATCGACCGTCGCCACATGCTTTGCACACGGGCACCGTCTCGCACGCCAGAAACGCGTCGACTAGCGGCGCTGCATCGAACCTGGCACCGCAGTCTTGGCATTGGACGCTGCGGGCGGTTCCGTGCAGTTCGAGCACGTCGCAATTGCCAGCCATTTGATGCAGTCCATCGATGTTCTGGGTCACTACGCCTCGAATGTCGCCCGGAGGCCTGCCACTTGGCGATCGTTTGGTGGCCGACATTTGGTTGGGCGTCGGCGAAGTCGCGATGGCCGATCGACTTCTGCCGCCAATACTCCAATCGCGCATCGGCACTCGCCATGAACTCGTCGTAGTAAACGGTGCGGAACTTGGTCCAAATGCCGCCGGGAGAGCGAAAGTCGGGTATTCCGCTTTCGGTGCTAATGCCGGCCCCCGTGAAAACAATGGCGGTACTTGAAGAGGCAAGCAACGCAGCAAGCGAGTGGGCGGCATGATCGTCCATGGTTTTCCTTCGGGGCTGCTCATGAGAGTCGGTGGATCCGCTGCCCGCCGAAGACGCACCGATCAAATGTCGCTCTATCCGGCAGCGGGTTTACCTGCCCTACGCAACTTCGTATCGAACGCAAGCCGCTCAGCTGCAACCCATCGGTGCGGCGTAGGCGGCTTCCGTGGGTTGCCCTGGCGGCATGATGCTTTCGATTTGCTGTAGCAACTCGCTGTAGACAATCGGCTTTACCAGATGCACGTCGAAGCCCGCCTCCTGCGATTGTTGCCGATCGCTGTCGCTTCCCCAGCCGGTCACCGCAATAAGCCGCGTTCGACATTGCGTTTCCATGCGGCGTATGCGACGGGCCAGTTCGTAGCCATCCATGCCTGGCAGGCCAATATCCATAATGCAGACATGGGGCATTTCGGTCGCCACCAATTGCAGCGCCGCAACCCCATCGGCAGCCAAGCTCACGTCGTAGCCCTCCGACTCGAGCAAGTCGCGCAGCAATTCCGCAGCGTCGTGCCCATCTTCAACGACCAAGACCCGCTTCGAGCTACTGGCCGGGTCCGCCGGGTCCGCCGGGTCCGCGGGACGGGGCGGTGGGGCCGTGGCGTCGGTAGAATCGGGCGCTAACGCTTTGTGGGGTGCCAGCGGCAGCGTTACGGTGAAGCAGCTACCGCGGCCGGGGCCGCCGCTCTCGACCGCAAGGCGGCCGCCATGCAGCTGCGACAGGCGCTGCACGATGGAGAGCCCCAGACCGAGTCCGCCATAATCGCGTGTTCGCGAAGTATCCATCTGCCGAAACGGTTCCAGGATATTCTCCGCCTCTTCGGGCGGGAAGCCGATGCCGTTGTCGCGGATGACTATCGCCACCGTGTTGTCGTTTGGCGCGATCTCCAAAACGACTCGGCCACCCGACGGAGTGTATTTGGCCGCGTTGCCCAATAAGTTGGCGGTCAGCTGCGCAAGCCGAACGCGATCTCCTTCGACCCATACGGGTTGATCCGGCACGAGCCGTTGGAAGAGATGCGACCGCTCAGCAAATTGGCCGGATGTCATCTCGATGGCGTCGTCGACGGCATCTCGCAAATCGAGTTGGGCAACCTGCAATTCCAGTTTGCCCCGGGAGAATCGCGACACGTCCAGCAGGTCGTTGGTCAGCCGGACCAGGTGGTTGGTTTGCCGCTCGATCACACGTTGAATTCGACGGACGGTCGCCGAGAGTTCGGGTTCTCGTTCGATAATCTCCAGGCCCGAGCGGATGGGGGCCAGCGGATTGCGTAATTCGTGGGCCAAGAGCGCCAGGAATTCATCCTTTCGCTCGTCCGCCTCGCGGAGCGTCTGGCTCAGCTGCTCGTTATCGCGCGAACGTTGCTCGGCGAGTTGCCGTTGACGGTGCAATCGATCGAAGAGCAACGCTGCGACGCAATTCACCAGCACGTAAATGCTAAGCTGGATAATCTCCGATACGCTGTCGATCGACATGCTCGACTGCGGTTTAATGAAGAAGTAGGCGGCTGAAATGGTGCCCAGCATCACGGCGAGATACGCGGGGCCCGATCCCGCTATCCAGGCAGTGAGCAACACACTCAGATAGAACAAGCTGAACGGACATTCGTGTTCGACGTAAGGGTCGAGATGGTACCGCGCCCAAATGGCCAACGCGGTGGTGCCAAATGCGATGCCGTACCGCTTGAGTCGTTGGACGGGAGTGAATGAAAATGATGGAGGTGTCATGCGGAACCTGGATCGCGAAGGAGGCAAAACGTGGCACGCCGCCCGCTCCTCTGCGATGCACGCCAATTGCTCAAACTCAGCTGGCGGATCGGAGGGGAGGTGACCGGGAAAGCACGAACTACACGGTTTGCGGTTGCGGGCCGTGGTCGACGACCCGTTCCAGGCGGTTGACGAGCGCCTTGACATCCAGCGGCTTTGCAAACCAGCCATCCCAACTATGGGCAATCGGCTCGCTACTAACATCGCGTTTGCTGCCGGTCACGGCAAACACGAGCAGATGCTTCAACTCTTCGGACGACCGAATTTGGCAAAGCGTTTCTAAACCGTTCGCGTACGGCATCTGCATGTCCATGAGTACGCAGTCGGGCAATTGAGAATTGAGTTCGAGTTGCGAAAGCGCGGTGAGACCATCGGGCACGACTTGCACATCGAAACCGTGCGTTGCCAGCACGTAAGCCATTAACTGCCGCTCATTATCGCTATCTTCCACCACCAGCAGGCGCAGTGGCCGGCCCATCGCCCGGTTAGGTGGAGAGTTGCCAGCCGTATCGAACGTGTGATCGATGGCCGAAAACTCGTTGAGCAGGGTCTGTAGTGCCTGCTCTGCATCGACCTGATCTCCACGATCGACTCGGTACTGCAGTGCTTGGATCTTGAGGTGGAGAAGGTTGAGTTCATTGCGGAGCGCATGCTCCGACGCGGAACACGACCGCTTGTCGCCAGCAACTCGCGGCAACGAATCCGATTCGTCCACTAATTCGCTCCGCAGAATGCGGACCTCTTGGGGCGCGTCGACACCAAGCTTGACCAATTGACCTTTCACTTGAAGCACACTGATACGAATACCAAGGTGCGGAAAGACGACCTGCTGCTCGGCACGACGGGAAAGAACCAACATCGCACGTAATCCTCCTGATAGCGGCAACCACTTGTGGCTGGTTGCCATCCTGGCAATGCGTCGAGGGCATTGCGACTCGACTGCCGCTTGCTTCGTCCTGAGGCAATACGCAGTCCCTTGCGCAACCGCTCCGATGCCGCTCGGGGCACATGCTGGTTGCAAGATTACCAATTTATCCGCAGGATCCCGTGTCAACAATACACGTTTCGCAATTCGTGAACCCCGGGATGTCGAATGCTAGCGTCGCTACCCAGGTGGGTAACCAGATTTTCTGGCAGTTCTGTTCTTGAACCACCAAGCACGCAAAGAGCGCCAGGAAACGCCATGGACGCAGTGCCATGGCCGCGGACAGTAGGCCTGTGGTTCGTGCTGCCGCTAACGCAAAGCCGTAGCCACGAAAAGGCATAAAAGGGATAGGCTCACGAGCAAGGTCTGCTTCCAACCAATAAGGGAGTGTTTTTGGGTTTCTTGTGCCTTTTGCGGGAATATTTCCGTTCAGCAAACGGAGCCCTGCACTTGAAACTGTTGGCGTACGTGGCGGTTCCCCCTTCTGCCATAGAAACTCGTCAGACACGGTTTCAGCCTCGGCGTGGCTGGCATTGGCGACCACGAGAAGGCCCCGGGGGGTGGGTAACGAATGGCCAAACCATTCACTACCTAAAATGTTCAAATGACGCTCGATTGTTAGCTCACCGCCGATTCATCCACGGCGGCAACGACCGGGTTGAGTGGGGGGAGCGAGCGATTGATTTCGGCGCGATGCTGCCGCCGGGGGGGCCGTTGCATCTTGCGCCAGGCGTGAAGCAACCGATCCCCCGACCAGGCCGTGTCATCCGGTGATGCCGAGTACAGGAGTTGCTCGAGCACCGCCACCTCCGCTTCAAACGCCTCGCTGATTGCAATTTGGTTGTTGCGATCTGGCTTGCGCGACAAACGTTGCCATTGCATAGCGGCCGCAAGAGCTGCGCGGGGGTCGCTGCGTTGACAGGCTGCTACCAGTTGCTCAGCAGCAATCTTTTCCGGTTCGTCGCGTCGTCCGAAATACCGCGATAGGATTGACGTCAATGGTTTCCGGGCGAACCAAAGCAAAACGGCGATGCCGCCCAGCAGCGGTACGATCCACTTGTATGCGGACGTTAACCATGCATTGGTTGCGGGCAATTCGCTCGCCTGGGGTGCTTCGACTACCTCGATTGTTACTCCGGCTAGCGTATCGGTCTTTAACGCCTTGGCACCGACATCCCACCATTGAAAAACGATCGCAGGTAGCTCATAGGCACCAGGCCTTTCGAACTGGTACTTGATGATGTCGCGGCGGACGGCCGTCGCGTCGCCCCGTTCCGTACGATCTTCAACCGTTGGCGTGGCCAGGTAAACACGGAGGCCAGGTGCCGGCTTGCTGGAAACGGGTGGCATCATCATGGCGGTTGTGCCGGTGGCGGTACGTTCGATGGTTCGTTCGACCACCCCACCGGCGGGAATCGGTTTAGAGGTATCCGGAGTCCATTGCTGCGTTGCGACCATCGAAGTTGCAGCAATGACGATTTCCATCGACTCCGGCCCCGGCGGTCGTTGCGATCGGAATTCCAGCCGCGGCGTCATGCCTTCGATGGGTTTCGGCTCGGACGTGAACGAATGCTTCGCTTCGAACCGGACCGCAAACGGTGGTAGGTCGATTTTTCCAACCTGCTGGGTAAACAGGCGGAACTCATGCCGCTGCGTGAAGAATGTTTCGCCATTGATCTGTTCGCTGCCAACGACCGGTCTGCCGGCGGAGGTGATCATGGTGCGGGGGAGATCGGGCAGATCAAACGACGCCGTTCCGCTGAATGGTCCGGGCGAGTAGAGCGTCACCACCAACGGGACAGGTTCACCCGTGTAGGCGGTATTTTTTTCCAGGGTGGCGCGGACGTTATCGGCGGCCCAAGCCACCGGCGATAGGGTGGCAAGCAGCATTAGCATCGTCCCTGTCCAGGCTTGCCCCATTACTCACCTCCTTGCTGGTCGGCCAGTTGGTAGGCGAATTTCGCCTTCAGGAAGTCGGCCGGCTTGGTCTGTACCCGACGCAACCACAACGCCTGCATTGCCGCATCGTCACCGACCTTCTGGCCGTCGATTACTGTCTCCTGGCCACCCTCGCGCTTGTTCTTGTCGAACTTAATTTCGTCGGCACCAATCTGTTGGTCGCCCAGGTCGCCCCCTTTGGCTTCGACCAGCTTTGCACGCGTTTCCGCGATACCACGGTTGACGATGGCGTCGTTCCAATCAGGCCGCTCGGCCAACGCGGCGTCGAACTGCTTGATTGCGGCCTCGTACTTGCCAAGCAGAATCAAGCAAATACCACGGTTGTAACTTGCTTCCGCACTGGACACACGGGCAAACGACTGTTCCGCTTGGGCAAAATCGCCCGCGCGATACTGAGCGATGCCCTTACGCGTTGGATCGCGAAACGCCTCCGCGGCGGCGTTAAAGTCGCCGCGGTTCATGAGCCGCTGTCCCTGCTGGTCGGGCGAAAACCACAGGCCTGCCCAAGTGAGCGAGGCGATAATCGGAAGGAGCGTTGCAGGTTTCATCCGCCACCCTCGGCCGGGGAGGTTTTGGTCCGGCGAAAGCTGAGCAGCGAAACGAATGCAAGGAGCGGAATCAGCCACCAACCGGATTCCGCCCATCGCGCACCGTCTCCAGCTTTGGCTACGTACTCACTCGTTGCTGCGGTCCGACGGACCAGCGTCTGAATATCGCTGTCGTCCGGCATGATTCCTGTCACGCTTGCCGAAAGCTCTGCGGCGCCTTGGCGAAGTCCATCCAGCTCCGGCGTATCCGGATTGGCAATTGCAAGAAAGCAGATCGGGAGTCGATTGGCGTTGGAAAACGTGGCTAGGTTGGGCAGTTGATCTTGCGATACCGTATCGTCGACCACCACGATCACGCAACCGGCGTCACCCAGAGTCTTCCTGGCCAGGCGAAGCACTGCGGCCAAGTCGTCCCCTTGTTCGGGCATGATGTCGGGGCTTAGTTCGGCTGCCATGGTGGCGACGACCGAGGTATCCCGCGTCGGTGGCAATACCAGGTGGGCCGACCCCGCAAAGGCAATCAGTCCTAACGGCTTGCCGCGCAGTGCGGCTGCGAGATCGGCGACCTTGAGTCGTGCGCGTTCCATTCGCGAGGGCGCCACATCGCTAAGGGTCATCGATTCCCCCGTCTTCAGCAGAATCATGACCGGCACCGGATCGTCGGCAAACGGCGACGGTTCGTATCGCCAAGTAGGACCGGCGAGGGAGATGGCACCAACAATCCAGGCAACCAACAACGGCCAGCCCCGCCAGCGATTGCTTGCGTCCCCCACGGTCATGCGCGGAGCAACTCGGGGGCGATCGCGCCGCGCCAGCCGCGAAGTGGATCGTTTGCGTCGCTCCATCGCCACCAGAGCCAAGCCGCTAAGGGCAGCAGCAATAGCCAGAAGGGACGAATAAAATGCAGGTGACTCAGGGCGTTCACGGTCCGGCGGCCTCCAGTTCCAGCGTCCGGCCATTTAGTCGCAGTCCGCTGTAGTCGCTGGCAGTTGGCTGGGGCTTTCTGCGATCCACCCCCACACGCCAAGCCGCCGGCAACATCCACATGGCCAACGCAACCGCAAGTGGGTAGTAGTACACATCGCTACGCGGTTGGTAGCTGACCGTCTTGGCATCGATGGTCTCTATCTTATCGAGCTGCCAGTAAACGTCGGCGAGTTGCCTGCGATCGAGGGCCAGATAATACTTGCCACCAGTAAGGGCGGCTATCTCCTGCAGCGCGGCCGTATCCAGCTTCTCTTCGCCAACGGTGGCAGGATCGCCGATAGCGATGGTGTAGACCGTGATTTTGCGATCGTGGGCCACGCGTGCCGCCTCGATGGCTGGCACGGAACTCGCCGTATCGTTTCCGTCGGTAAGGGCGATGATCGTCTTGGTGGGGGCATCGCTTTGTTCGAATAGCTTGATTCCCAGTCCGATGGCGTCGCCCAGAGCCGTTCGTGGTCCCGCCATGCCAACCCTGGTTTCGTCCAGCAGTTGTCGGCACAGTTCCAGGTCGGTCGTAAACGGGACCTGTAAGAAGGGGGCGTTTCCGAATACGACAAGCCCGACGCGATCTCCCTGGCACTGCATCAAGAACTCGCCAAGTACATCCTTCACCGCATCCAAGCGGTCGATGGCTTCGCCAGACGAGTCGACAAAGTCTTCGTGGCTCATCGACGACGACAGATCGATCAGCACCAGAAGGTCTCTGGTGGGAATCGTCCGCTCGATCGGTGGTTCCAACCATTGGGGACGGGCGAGCGCTGTCACCAGCAAGATCCATACAGCCGTTTTTAGCAATGCGGGGGCGAGCCATTTTGCCGACTTTTCGAGTCGATTGCCATCCGTTGCCGATTGAAGTCGCGAGAGGAACGGAACCCGCACCGCCGGCTGAGTTTTGGTTTCGGCAGGCAGCAAGAATCGAACGAGCAACGGTAGCGGCGCGAGAAAGTAGATCCAGGGATGAGCGAAGACTAGCATCGTGTCGGCCTCGGATGCGAGCGAACCCACGATTCGGCGAACTCCAGCAGTGCAGGCGACCGTTGAGTCGCTCCCGAGGCGAACACACCCGCGCTCAACTGATTGGCGACGGCGTCAGGCATCGTTTGTCCGCACGATTGCTCCAGCCAGGTCCGCCAACGCGATCCGCTGAGCGCGGCAATCTGATCGCGGGGAAACGCGGATAAAGCCGTGCGCTTCAAGATTTGCGCCACCTCCGCATCGCTCTTCGCGGCGTTGAGCTCGTGGATGGCTGCCCGCCGATAGGCGTTGGCTCGCCAGTTGAGAGCGGCCTTGATCGCCACAACCAAGACGAACAGGGCAAGCAGGGCCAGCAACACCCACCAGCCGGGCGCAAAGGGCCACCAGCCAACCGGAGCCGGTTCGGCTAAGTCGCGCAAATTGTTCAGGCTGCCGGCAGTCTCTTTCATCGCCGCGCTCCAAGGGCGCACCTTAATTGGTCGACCACCGATTCCTGCGAGCAAATCGGCAGCATGGGAATCCGGCTCCCTCGCAGCTGTCGCTGCACATGGGCCGCTCGATCTTCGAAGGCTTTCCGAAAGCGTTCGTTGAATCGCTCGGTAGACCGAAAGGTGAGCCGCTGCTGTCCGTCGGTCGCGGCAAGATGTTCAGCCGGTGGCATACGAATTCCGAGCGGGTCGTAAACCATGAGCCCAAGCACGTCGTTGTGCGTAGCCAAGTTTGTTACCAAACGATGGGTCGCCGGGTTATCGCCGTAGTAGTCCGTGATGAGTACGACAAGATGATCGTGCTTTGCCGTCGTCAAGGCTTGCCGCAGAGCCTTATTGAGTAGGCTCGGGTTGGCAGCCGACGATCTGGCGGACAAGTTCGTATTTCGTTTCACTAACTCATGGCAGATTCGCAAGACATTCTTGCGGCTGCGGTGCGGCCGAATTTGGACGACTTCGTCGTCCGTAAAGATCAGGGCGCCGACGCGATCGCCAACCGCGAGTGCCCGCCAGGCACTGAGCGCCGCCAGCTCGGCGGCGATGACCGACTTCGTTGCGACCGCACTCCCAAAAAACATGCTCGCACGCTGATCGACCAGAAGTAGCATCGGTCGCTCGCGCTCTTCGGTATAAATTCGAACGAACGGCTTTTGGAGTCGCCGTCGCCCGCCAATCCATGGTGCGGATGTCGTCGCCAGCGCGATAGTCGCGAAGTTCCTCAAACGCGAGGCCACGCCCACGAAGGCGCGAGGCATGACGGCCACTCAGTAGGCTGCTGACTGGCTGTGTCGGGAGCCACGTAAACCCGTGCGCCTCGAATTGGAGACGAATCAGGTCATCGAGGGTCGTGTAGATGCGTGTGTTCATCTTAGGATGTCACCGCGACCTGCTGCAAAATCGTGTCGACAATATCTTCTCGCGACTTGTCTTCGGCTTCCGCTTCGTACGATAAATGAACGCGATGGGCCAGGCAGGCGGGTGCTACCGCCTGGATGTCTTCCGGTGAAACAAAGTCTTTTCCTTGGAGCCAAGCCCGGGCGCGAGACGCTGCATCCAACGCGATGGTGGCGCGAGGGCTGGCCCCCGTAGTAATCCAGCGGGCGAGTTGGTCGTCGTACTTCTCGGGCGAGCGAGTGGCAACCACTAAATCGACGATGTACTGCTCCGCTGCCTCCGCGACATGAACAGCGTCGACCTCCTTGCGAGCTTGGAACACCAACGGCTGCAAAATCGGTGCGGGCGGCGGAGTGGCTTTTCCCGTATTCTCTGCGCGTACCAAGCGGAGGATGGAAAGCTCGTTGCCCGACGCCGGATAAGGAACATGCACATAAAGCATGAATCGATCCATTTGCGCTTCGGGCAGCGGATAGGTCCCTTCTTGCTCAATCGGGTTTTGCGTCGCCAGCACTAGGAACAGCTCGGGCAAGTCGTGCGTCTTGCCGGCCACCGTCACCTGGTGCTCTTCCATCGCTTCCAATAGGGCCGCTTGAACTTTTGCCGGGGCGCGATTGATTTCGTCGGCGAGCACCAGATTCCCAAAAATTGGTCCCGGTTGAAATTCGAAGCTGGCCGTCTGCTCGCGGTAAATCTCTGAGCCGGTAACATCCGACGGCAAGAGATCGGGGGTAAACTGCACGCGGCTAAAATCGCTTTCAATCAACTTCGCCAACGTCTTAATGGAACGAGTTTTTGCGGTTCCCGGCAGGCCCTCCATCAGTACGTTGCCCCCCGTCAATAGCGCAATCATCAGCCGCTCGACGACCGATTCTTGACCAATCA
Organism: Lacipirellulaceae bacterium; assembly: GCA_963753855.1. Lineage (GTDB taxonomy): Bacteria > Planctomycetota > Planctomycetia > Pirellulales > Lacipirellulaceae > Aeoliella. The sequence continues at coordinate 240,904 of CAVWDV010000003.1, forward strand.
CCGCCTCATTCATTGCCGCAGCAACACTAGCCATGGCCTGGTGGGGTGTGGCCATATTCGTATTCCCCTCGGAGTGCCGGAAAAGCGAGTCGATCCCCAAAGGGGTGTTTCGCCTATTGTGGGTTTCGTGTGTAGCGCGTCAAGGATTGGGTGACGACGCAGTTCGCTGGGGAGCATCCAGGTAACCTTCGTGCTGTCGACCGGCGAGTCAATGTGCCTGTGCGCTCCGCGGCAGATGCAGCCATGAGTAACGAGAAAAGGGAATGATAATTGCGGCAAAAGGTTTTGCGTGGCGATCATGCAGAAATGGAAGTACATGTGAACCGATTCGCAGAATGGTGCGCCAATACGCACAGCGGAGCGACTGGGTTAGCTGTCAACGACAGATTGAACTCGCTTTCCGAAGGAAAGTGGGCGGAGTCGCGAAGCTGTCCGATTGGTTGTTCGCAGCTAGACTTGTTCAAAAAGGAGGACGAAGATGAATTGCCCACGCGATGGCACGCGACTTCTTGCCGTGCGGATCAATGGATGCCGTCTGAGGAAATGCCAAACTTGCGGAGGAATGTGGCTGCAGCATAACGATCTCGATTCGATTTTGAAGCTCGGTAGACGACAGGTCGAGGCGGACATGCAGGTGGTGCCGGCAGATGCAGTAGAGTCCTCAGGTCATGCCGACGGCTACATGCGATGTCCTGAATGTCGAAACGGAAGACTGCAGCGAATACATATCACGTTTACACAACCCATTACAATCGATCGCTGCGACAACTGCCTTGGCTACTGGATCGATCGTTCGGAGTTAGACGCGATTGTTGCCGAGGAAGTGCGCCTCGAAACCTACGCCAGGCAGGCTATTGCAGCCGGCCGCAGCACCACCCATCATCCAAAATAGGCAGCTACACAGAGCGATTAGAATTGCCAACGCTTTTCCGGAGAGCCCTCGATGCAGGGCGTTTGCCTCACGGGTTGGTAGGTCGCGATGTCCTGCGCGTCGTTACCTCTATGAGCAACACGACGCCCGTCGACTTTGGTAAACCTGGGCGGGAATTCCCCAACCCGAAGGAGGTGCCAAAGCTCGCGACAAATTCCTTGGAGCTGACCACCACAGTCGCCACCCACAGATGGCGGGATACGTCGTCTAGCGAGAGAAAGGGCCCGACTCACCCAATACCGTTGCCCCACGCGAGAGATGCCAGGCTGTTCAGGTGGCACAGGGGGTGGAGAAGCAGCCTCCCGAAACGCTCCGAAATCGCTCGCAGCTAGTGAACAAGCGAGAGCAAAAAGAGACTGAAAAAGCAATGGTTCCCGAGAACTATGCTGTACAAGAAGTACCCCGTAGGGGAGTCGAACCCCTGTCTCCGCCGTGAGAGGGCGGTGTCCTGGGCCACTAGACGAACGGGGCAAGTTGTTTGGTGACTCCAACTTATGGCTATAGTCTAGTGACAAGGGCCGGAGTCGTCAAAAGGGGTCATTTTCCGACGTTGTTTGACATAGGCGACACCCGCGGGAATTACGGTTGCGTTTGCATGATTGTAAGCGAATCTTGGCTGTCGAAATGATTGAATGTCACTTCCCGCCGATCAATCTTCCAAGTCCAAAAATGTTTGTCCCCCCTCAGGTACTCTTGGCTACCGATTACAGAGTTGAGTTTGCCGACCACATTCTGTGACAAATCATAGTCAAGGTAGTTGAGAGACGACTCGACCAGTCGGACGAATCCTGGCACATCGCCGTCGTAGGATGAGATTTCCCAAGTCTGCGGATCAAGCGACATGCCATCGTCTAATGATCCCAATGTCGAACGCTTGGGTTTGAAGTATACGTCATTTGCACTACGACTCTTTATGTCCCATTCATACTGAGTTGCATTGTTCACGATCTTGTTGACCATTGGTAGCGTAAGCCAAACAAGTTCATGCCACTCTTCATTTGGGTCGATCTTCTCTGGGAAGTACCACGGTCCAAACTCAAAGGCATACTCGTAGATGTTACAGCTAAGTGTCTCGCCCAAGGTGTTGTGAGGGGTATGATTGATAACGCCCCAAGGTTGAATAAGAGGAGTCTCGGCGTAGAAGACGATTCTAAAGCTACCACCGTTGTACTTCTCCATGAACACCGGCACCAATGATTCAAGGTCTGCCTCAGTTACAGTCGGTGCTACCTCGTCAATAACTTCTATTTCGACTATGACTGCACGGCCCACGATTGTGTCGCACCACTCTTCGTTCAGAATCTTGTATTCAAACGGCTTCGGGGGTACTGCGGGTTTCGGTTGTTCTGCTGTCTGTTCTGCTATCTGTTCGGCGGGCAATGCCGCGGGTGACACAGGTTTAGTCAGTTCCACGGCTCGCGCTGGTCCGCAAACAGGATCAGGTAGATCGTAGCACCCGCCGCAAAACTCACAGCAGCCATAGCCACCCATACGACAAACGAGGCTCGTGTTGAGCCTGCCGATATTGCAATCTTACTACCACACTTGGTACATCTGCCAACCTTCCCAGCAGCCTCATCCGGCACATTGAATCGGCTGTTGCATTGGTCGCATTGGATCGGAATTGGCATGGACCGATTCTAGCCTACTGCGAAACTACAGGTCAAAACCGTTGATCGAGGTTAGCGGTACTGGGCATGCAAGATTTGCATTTGGAGGATTTGTACTGCAACGGATTGGGGGGCCGCTTAACTGGTGATCCCTTTCGTGAGGGTCATGAATGCTGTTTCGAGGTTGATTTCGTCCTCTTTAAGCATCGTCAGTCGGTGCCCGCTAGCAATGAGCGCCGCCGCCAAGTCGCCAGGGTCGGTTACGTCGGGCACGAGCGTAACGGTGATGTCTTTGGGGCCCAATTCGGCCGACTCGACAATCGGTTGTTGCTGGATAAGATCCAGGGCAGCCTGCATATCGCCAGCGACACGTATCTTGAGTACCATCTGCTGCCGGACCTGCTTCATGACCGAGTCGACATCGGCGTTGACGATCAACTCGCCTTTTTCGATGATCCCGATCTTGTTGCAAATGTCGGCAAGCTCGGGCAGGATGTGGCTCGAAACCATGATGGTCTTGCCCATGCTGCGTAGCTCTTTCAGCAATCCACGAATCTCGATACGTGCCCGCGGGTCGAGGCCACTGGCGGGTTCGTCGAGCAGCAGGACTTGCGGATCGTGCAACAGCACCCGGGCCAATCCGAGTCGTTGCGTCATGCCGCGCGAGAGGCTGGTGACGAGCGCCTCGCGTTTGTACGTGAGGTCGACGAGTTCCAGCACGCCCTCGCAGATTTTTCGTCGCTCGGGCCCGCGAATGCGATACGCCGCGGCGAAGAACTCTAGGTACTCGATCACCTTCATGTCGTCGTACACGCCAAAGAAGTCGGGCATGTAGCCAATCAGCCGGCGGATCTCCTTGGGCTGGGTATAAATCGAATGCCCGGCAACATAGGCTTCGCCCCAGGTGGGGTTGAGCAGCGTGGCAAGGATCCGCATGGTCGTGGTCTTGCCCGCCCCATTGGGTCCAATGAACCCGAAAACGTCGCCTTTGGCGAGTTCGAGATGGATGTCTTTGATGGCGAATAGCTCGCCATACTTTTTTGTCAGTCCACGAATCTCGATCATGTCGGGAGGGGTCGGGGGTCAGGGGAGTCGGGCATGTTTATTGGCTAACTCGCTAGGCTTCGTCGTTGACTCTGGCCAGCGGTTCGACGGGGAGCACGTAACGATACAGCACCACGCTCACGTCTTTCGGGCCGCGGATCGATTCGCCCGATGTGGGGTCGTCGGACGACTTGAGTCGCACGAGTTCGCTCCGAGGTGCCTGGCACTCGCCTACCAGCACGGCGGTATCGCCATCGAGTGCGTGGCTCAAGTCGATAAAGTGTTGATAGCGGTTCCATTGTTGGCTTTGGCTACGACCCCCCAACGCGTCGTAGAACATCATCATTTCTGTCAATCCGCGGAGTCCTAGGCGTTGAACCAGTTGTTGTTTCTCGTAATAGGATCCTTGGCTGAGATCGAAGCGGTAGTCGCTCTTGAATTGATTGCGAAACTTTTTTGGGCCCGCGGCGGTATTTCCAATGCTCGCGGGCTCGACCGCGACACGGCCACTTGCGGGTAAGTCGCCTAGGCTCCATGCCCAAGTGCCGTAGACGAGTCTGCAGTTGTTGAGTTCGAGCGAGGTTGGATTCTCGATGGTGCCTTCCACCAGGTTATTGCCAGTGCGGGTGAGATCGCTTACCAGCAGATCGTCGGTCTGCGTGCGCCAGCGGGTAACGAACGACTTGGTCGACCAAATCTCAATCGGGGCACCTGACAACTGCGTGCGATCGGGCGACCAACCGTAGACCGGCGGGCCGAGCATCAAGCCAGCATCGGTACTCATGCCGCCCATGCCGCTTGCTGGTCGACCGAGCCACGCCACCGACGATGCCTTTACCGGTGCCGGATTGCCGCTGGGCGATTTGGCGTCGAGCACCAGGTTGTAGCGTTCGGCATTGGGGCTGAAGATGTGCGTCCACAGTGTGCCGCGGGCCATGCCCGTCGCGTTGTCGATGTCGACGACCTCAACGCGATTCACATGCAGGGCATCGCCCTTTAGGTGATTCGCGTACCAGTAGGCCGCCAGGCAGGTGAGCAGGACGATGGCCGGAAACGTCACCCAGGTCCACTCCATCCGTTTCAGCACATGTTTGACAAGAAAATAATCTCCGGGGCCAATCAGCAAGATGTAAAGCAGCACCAATCCTGCAATCATCAAGAATGGTGGCGTGCGGATGCCGGAATTTTCCAGCTCTTGATCAAGCCGCTGGGTAAGTGTCAGCACGAGGTCGGCGGGCCCGTCGTAATAGTAATTGTCGGTTTCCGATGCGACGTTATCGTCGCCGAAGTCCAGCAGTCTTTCGACCAACTCATTGCGACTGCCCCAGTTTTGTAGCGGCGGCGTATCGACGTCTAATGCCACGAACACCACTTCGCCGAGTCCCTGCCGCGCACGGACGACCAGCGGCAAGCGGTTTTCGCGACCGCCAAGCGCGAGTTCGACGTCGCCATGCAAATTCTGCAGCCGCGGAATGCTGGTTCGCATTCGCCCCCGGCCAGGTAGCGGCTCGTTATCCTTCACGTAGTTTTCGAGCGGCCTGAGATCGTCGACCGAGACCATGTCGACGTACGCTCCCGGTGCCAGGGCTGCCAGGGGCCCGCCGGCTCCGATCACCACGTCCGCGTTGCTGCCGACAAACAAGATGGCCCGTCCGCCGAGCCGCACCCATTCCCCGAGCGCTTGCATCCTGGGGTCGTCGGCGGCGCATGCCGGTCCACAGATCGCGATCGCTGGTGGAAATGAGCACCGTGTCGACCCCCTCGTAGGCGAGCGCTGTGCGTGGCAGCTCGGCGAGATCGGTCACGCGCCCCACCACGTTTTGCGTGTACCATTGCTGGCTCGACTTCTCTGGCCCACGGCGGCTGTGCCGAGATGCGTTGGGCCAATCTCCACGACGAGCCTGGTGGTGGCCGGTTCGCCGGGGGCGATGCCCCCTTTGTCGAGTTCGCGGCGAGTGACAAACGTTCGCTTGGCGACCGCTTGCCCCGTTTCGAGATCAAGGACTTGCACGTCGACCGGCGCATCGAGTTGGCCGATGCGTACCAGCACTTCGATCGTGGTGTCGCTACCCGCGGGCAAGCTGAACGGTGCCGACATGAGCCTGGTGGAGGTGCCTTCTCCGTCGGGCATGCGGATTTCGGCCACGGCGGTGAGCGTCTTCTTGCCACCGGCAACGCGAATCCGCAGCGGAGTCCACGTGCCCACTTTGTAGCGATTGCCGAAGCCGATATCCGCGCGGGTGACCTCGACCTTCGGTTGGGCGAGGGCCGTGGTGGCGAGCATTGAGAGCATGGTTGCCCCCAGCAGCAGTGTCGTCGGCCTGGGGCGCATGGTGTAAAGGATGGGAGGCGATTGGTGGCGAGGGAGTCCTAACCATCATGGCAGGAACAAAGTGCCTATTGTATCGCAGGCAAGGCACGAAGTCATCGTGTGGCGGCATCAAGGTTTCTCGGCATCGTCGCAGATGCAGACCAACTGCCCGCACCCGGGGCAGCCGGTACCGTATTTTTCGCGAACCGCCTCGCTGAGGTCGACGCCCACCACGTTGGCAATGGTCGTCAGCCACGCCAGCACGTCCGCGAATTCGCCCTTTTGTTCCGCGTGCGTACCCTCACGAAGTGCAGCGGCCAACTCACCCACTTCTTCCATGAGCCACATGAACGTGCCGTCGACGCCGTGCGCAACGTCCTTTTCGAGGTACATGTCGCGGATGAGTTGCTGGAAGTCAGCGAATGTAGGAGATTGAGGCATGAGGAGCGTTTGCACGGAGGAGGTTTGGAGCTGAGGAGGTTTGGAGCTGAGGAGGGTGAGCGGCGGTCGCCGAATTATCCGTGCACCAGATTGTTGTTTGGGCATGGAACGTTCAGCATCCGCGATTTCAATAATGGGTGCCCTCACGCCTTAAGAACTCGCCGAAACCCATCTGGCCGACAAACTCGCCATCGCGAACTTGCACCTGGCCTCGGACGGTCACCAGGCTTGGCCGGCCTTCGAGTTTCCAGCCTTCGTAGGGATTGTAGTCGGTTGCCATGTGGTGAGCGCTGGCCGAAATCTGGCCGCGATACGTTGGGTCGTATACCACCAGGTCGGCGTCGCTTCCCAGGGCAATGGTTCCCTTGCGGGGAAACAGCCCAAACAGCTTGGCTGCTTGGGTGCTGGCTGCGTCGACCAGTGTATTCAAGTCGATCCTGCCGCGCTTAACACCGTAGGTGTACAGCAAGTTGACGCGGTCTTCGACACTCGGTAGTCCGTTGGGAATGAGCGTGAAGTTCTCTCGCCCCATTTGCTTTTGATCGGCGAAATCGAACGGCGCGTGGTCGGTTGCCACGGTGCTGATGGATCGGGAGCGCAACGCGTTCCACAAGTAATCCTGGTGGCACGCCGCGCGTATGGGTGGCGACATCACGTACTTCGCGCCCTCGAAGTCGGGCCGCTCGGCGTACGAGGCATCGAGCGTCAAATACGGAATGACGGTCTCGATCCATACGTTGACGCCCCGTGCGCGTGCCTGTTCGGCGGCGCGGACCGCGGGCTCGCAGCTCGTATGCACCACGTAGCAATGGGCACCAGTAGCCTCGGCAAATGCCATCAGGTGGTGCACGCCCTCAGCCTCAACCTCCACAGGCCGCGACGGCTCGTGCCACTCGGGGCCAGTTTTTCCCTCTGCCAACAGGCGTTGCTGCAGTTCGGCCACCAAGGTTTCGTTCTCGCAGTGAGCCGTGACGATGACGCCCAATTCTTTGGCGAGCTGCGAGCGTCTTGAACAACTCGGCGTCTTCCAGGCCGAAAAAGTTCTTGTAGGCCAGGAACACCTTGAAGCTGGCAATGCCACGCTCGACGATGGTCCGCAGCTTCGCTTCGGTGGTATCGTCGAATCGTGAAACCGCCATGTGGAACGTGAAGTCGCAAGCCGAAACTCCCTCGGCCTTGCCAAGCCAAAGCTCGAAGCCTTCGAGCGGATCCTCCTCGCGGCTCGGGCAGCACATCTCAATCAGCGTGGTGGTACCACCCACTAACGCCGCGCGGCTGCCGGAACTGTAGTCGTCCTTGGCAAACGTGCCCATGAACGGCAGGTAGATATGCACGTGCGGATCGATGAACCCTGGAAAAACGTACTGCCCAGTGGCGTCGAACACCTCATCGCCGGCGGGCGCTTCGAGGTGGTGTCCAATGGCGAGAATCTTTCCCTCCGCACAAAGGATATCGGCGACGTAGCTATCGGTGGCCGTGATGATGTGTCCGTTCTTGATCAGCAGCGACATAATCGGCTCGCGGGGCAGGGGAGCAATTCGGGACGACGATCTGCTTGGTTATACCCCACGCAACGCAACGCACCAAGTTCACGTCGCGGTTTTTCCTTTAGCTGTAGGACCTCCGCGGGACTCACGCGAACCACTTGCTTGACGGTCGCTCGCCCCTCGGCCACCGCCACTACCCATCGCCACTCCGTTTACCAACCTCTGCGTTCATGAACGCGAGCGCGTCCCGAGCTAACTGCTCTTCGGTATCGTACATTCGACGCCAAATCTTCGTCGCTGCCGCTAGGTCGGGTAGCGAACTGCCAAAGGCTTCGACGACCAACCACTCGTCGTACCCGATGTCGTTTAGCGTGTCGAAGGTTTCGCTCCAACGTACACTGCCGCTGCCGGGCGTGCTGCGGTCGTTCTCCGAAATGTGGACGTGACACAACACGTCGGCGCAGCTGTGGATTGCAGCGGCGGTGCGCTTCTCTTCCATGTGGGCATGGAACGTGTCGTAGATGGCGCAGCAGTGGGGATGCCCAACTTGTCGTACGAATCGGGCCAGGTCGGCATGCGTGTTGAGTAAGTAGTTCTCGAAGCGATTCAGGCATTCCAATCCCAGTTTCACGCCCACTTCTTGGGCATGCGCGGCCATCTGCCGTACGCTTTCCACACCCCATTGCCACTCGTCGGCCGTAGGTCCCCGGCCCGTAAACTCGCCCAGCGCCGAGTGGCATGGGCCAACCAGGTGCGTTGCACCCACGTCGCCGCAGCGGTCGACGATCCGCTTGATGTGGTCGATGCCTGCTTGCCGTACGATTGGGTCCTCGCTAATCGGATTGGTATCCGCGTGGCACACCGTCGCAGCAGTGCGCTGCAACCCAAGGTCGTCCAAGCGGCGTCCCCAGCTGGCGTAATCGAGGTGAGGATTCAAGATCGGCACCTCCACCCCGTCGTATCCGATGTCACGGAGCACTTCGAGCAACGGGAGGAGCGCATCGTGGAGCTCGCTCGTCCACAGCAGCAAGTTGATTCCGTATTTCATGCGATTTGCATTCTAACAGGAGGCATCCCGATTCGAGGATCGGCAGGTTCACACGGAGTGTTCTTGGGTGCCGGTGGATTTGCCAGTTCCGGGTAGCGATGTTCGGTTGGCATTACCGACCTACACGAACTGCCCATTGCCGCACCGTTTCTCGATGGGGCTTGGCAGGCATCGCTCCATAGTAACGCAAAGCACTGGCAGAGTTGAGTGGCACGCAGCAACCACCATTGGTCATTGCTCGCGCGACTACTCGGTGTTCTCGGTTCCCAGCCTGGTCCCCATCCTGGGGGAATTGGAATCCATTTCTTCGTAAGCGCCGAATTGTTGAAGCCGACCATCGCAACGCGTTATGCCCAGCGGAGAAGGCGAAAAGATTTCCCTCACGACTCTGGTTTCGTACTTCGGACAAGGACGCGATCGGTGGACCGGAACAAAGTTGGCGTGGCAGCGGAGAGCTTATTACCACAATTTCGTCCAGGCATGCCGCGAAACGAGAAGAATGGTGATAAACTGCGACACCCGTCGCGCTGGCTGGGGTTCACAGTGCGTACCGTTCGTCCCGTGTCTAAAGGAGTTTGCCATGTATTTCTCTCGAACTGTCGCCGTTGCCGTCGTCATGCTGTTTTCGACCGCAGCCCTTGCAGGTGACTGGCCAAGGTTTCGTGGCCCCGCGGGAAGTGGCGTGAGCGACAACTCGGGTTCGATTCCCACCACTTGGAGCGACACGGAGAATCTCGCGTGGAAGACTCCACTTCCGGGCCCCGGGCTGTCGAGTCCCATTGTGGTTGGCGACCGGGTCTATGTAACCTGTTGGACGGGCTACGAAACTGCGCGGGATCGAGCGATAATCCCGAGAATCTCAAGCGGGCGCTGGTTTGTGTCGACCGCCAATCGGGCGCCATCCTGTGGACCAAGTCGGTCGAATCGGTCTTGCCGGAGGACGAATTCCGCGGCATGTTCGCTGAGAACGGCTACGCATCGCACACCCCGGCGTGCGATGGCGAGCACATCTATTGCTTCTTTGGCAAGACGGGCGTAGTGGCTTTCGATTTGGAGGGCAACCAGTTGTGGCAAACCAGCGTAGGGACGGGCCTTGATCCCCGCGGTTGGGGTTCCGCTTCGAGCCCCATCTTGTATGAGAATCTGGTGATCGTCACTGCCTCGGCCGAGAGCGAATCGCTCGTGGCGCTCGACAAGGCGACCGGCAAGGAAGTCTGGCGGGAAGAAGCCCCCACGCTGGTCGGCACCTGGACCACGCCTGTGCTGGTGGCATTGGATGGCGATCGCACCGACTTGGTAATCAGCGTCCCCAGCGAGCTGTGGGGCCTGAATCCCCGCACCGGCAAGCTGCGATGGTATTGCATTCAGCCGGGCGGCGAATCGAACTCAGCAACGGCGAGCGTCGTCGTGAGCGAAGGTCCTGAACCCGTGGCCTACGTGCTCGGCGGCCGCGACAATGGCTCTATGGCCGCCAAAGTGGGGGGTAAGGGCGACGTAACCCAAGCGAACACCGTTTGGCAGGGCAGCGACCGCGCCAGCATTGGCACACCGCTGCTGCATGCGGGGCGCCCTTTATTGGATTTCGCGAGGCATCGCCAATTGCATCAACGCCGAGACGGGCGACGAGATCTACAAGGAGCGACTCCGTGGCGGCGGTGGCAGTGGCGGCGTTCGCGGCGGCGATTACTCGTCGCCCATACTCGCCGACGGCAAGATCTACTTCGTGACCCGCAGCGGCACCGGCCACGTCCTGAAAGTGGGCGACGAGTTCGAGCAACTGGCTGCCAACCGGTTCGAGTCGGAGCAGGGGGAATACAGCGCGACCCCCGCAGTGAGCAACGGGCAACTATTCATCCGCTCCACCAGCACGCTGTACTGCGTGAGTAACCAGTAAGGTCTGCCGCTACCAACCGTCAAGCACCGCCTTGCGGACACTTACCAGCGATAATGGTGACGATAGTGGTGCCGGGGGCCGTGGTAGTAGTGGATCATCGGGGCAGGGCGGACGTACACCGCTGCAGGCCGGGCGACCTGAATCGTCGTCGCTGGATTAATGGGCGCGGCGAAGTTGCCGTCGCCCGCTTGCTGGGCCGCGAGCACGACACGGTCGCTCACGCCGGCTTGTTTGAGCGAGATCAGGCCGCTGGGGCTCATATCGAACCGACCGCCACGGCTGCGAATGCTGCTAATAATCAGGTCGTCGCTTAGCCCAGCGTTCGACATTTGAACCAGGTCGAAGTTCGATACGGCAGTCGCCGCTGCTTGCACCGTGGCCTGGGCGGCAATCGACGAACCAACGGCCACCTCTCGGGCATCGGCATTGTCGCGGGCCGATCCCAACGCCCGGCCGGTCAGGGCACCGATGCCCGCACCGATCAACGCGCCGCCTTCCCAGTTCTTATTTCCGCCCACCAGGGCGCCGGTAATGGCACTTAGTCCGGCACCGGTCACGGTGCCTTCGCGCTTTATCGTTGTGGTAGTAGCCCGGTGGGGGCTGGTAGTAGTACTGTTGGGCCGCGGCTGGTGAGAACAGCGCCGCGGCAGCGGCACCCAGTAAGAATGGACGTACGATCAACGAGCGAATGCTAGCACTTGCCATGGGTGGATTCTCGCAAAGCGAAGGTAAGGACCTATCGAGGCACTATCCCTATCGGCTTTTGCGTGGCGCGGCAAGAGAAATAAGCGAGCCCCCAGATAGCATCAGGGACAGGGTTGGCGGGAACAGGGTCGGCGGGAATAGGGTCGGCGGGAATAGGGCGACGAACATCGGCGAAAACCGCGTCATTCGTCGCCTGCAGCCATCCCGCCGACCCTACCACGAAGCTTCGAGTGAGTAGGGACTACTCAGTTTGCGGACGCCCGCGGCGCTGGGCACCTCCCCCCGCCCCCCCGCGCCCGCCACGCCCACCGCCAGCGGCGCCACCACCGCGGCCACCGCGACCACCGCGCATCGCGGTTTGGTCTTCCTCCGAAAGTTCGAACGGCTCGCCCTTCATCTCGTCGAGCTGCGTGCGCTGCGACTCGGTGAGAATGGCTACCGACTGTTTCGCAATGTCGGCCTGGATCTCGGTCATTTTCTCGCGCATGCCGTCACGGTCCCCCGCCTGGAAGGCGTCGCGTATTTCGCTCATTGCGTCGCGGGCGATGGTCTGCATTTCATCCCGTTGGTCGGCGGTGATACCAAGCTTTTCGCCGATGATCGGATCCATCATCGCGGCGGGGCCGGCGACCTGCACGATAATGCCATTTAGCCGATCGATTTGGTCGCCATCGAGAATTTCAGTCAGCTTCTCGTATTCCGCCTTTTGACGTTCGGTTGCTTGCGAACGCATGGCAGCGGTGGCTTCCGCGCCTCTTCCTGCGACATGTCGCGTAAGTTAGGACGCTCGCCCCGCTGGCCGCGGTCGCCGCGCAATTCTCGCTGCATGGCGCGGATGTCTTCGATCTGGATATCTTCCAGCCCGAGTTCTTCCTGCACCGCTTCAATTCGTAGCAGGGCGGCCCGCTGTACGCCGCCACCTCCGCGTGCTCCACCACCACGGCCCCCGCGCCCCTGGGCTTGAACCTCTGCGGCGAGGCCTACTGCCAACGCCGCCACGAGCAAACCAGCCAAATGTTGTCTCATTGCCTTAAACTCCTTGGGGAAGCTCGGCTTGCCTGCAGCCGACTGGTGAACCGGCGGTTCACGCGAAACCAGCTGATAATGCATGATCGAAAAGATTGATTCCACGGGGGACTCAACCCCGGCAGAGGGCGGGGGTTTCGCGGGCGAAGGAGTTGGGGCAGGCGATCCTGGCCCGGCTGGAGCTTGCGTTCGCAAAAAAGAGCGGCGGCCAAGGGGTACTTGGCCGCCGCTGAGATTTCACTAGCTCGATACGTCTACTTGATGAAGAGCATTTCCTGGTACGTCGGCAGGGGCCACAGGTCGTCTGCCACCCAGCCCTCGAGGGCGTCGACGTACGAGCGAACCTTGTTCATCGCCGGCAGCACCGAATCGCAGCAGTGCCTCGCTTCGGACATCAGGTCTTCCGATTCGGGTTCGGCGATGGCGCCTTCCAAATCGGCAATGCTGTCCTGTAGCGATTTCACGAGGTCGGTCATCACATCCAGGGTGTTCGTATCGAACTCATAGCCCAGCATCTTCAAGTTGGCACAGGTCGCGGCCAGCTCGTTTTGGTAACGAATCGCGGCGGGGAAGATCATGGTCTTGGCCATCTCAATGGTGAGATTCGCCTCCACGCCAATCGACATGCAGTACTGCTCCAGGTAGATCTCGAGGCGACTTTCCAGTTCCCGCTCCGAAAGCACGGAGTACTTGGTGAACAGGTCTTTCACCTCTTGGGCCTCCAGCGCCGGCAGCGCATCGGCCGTGGTCTTCAGATTCAGCAGTCCACGTTTTGCCGCTTCGGCGTGCCACTCGTCGCTGTAACCGTCGCCATTGAACACGATCGCGCCGTGATCGTTAATGATTTCGGTGAGCAACTTCTGCAGCTCGCCATGCAGTTTAGCCGGGTCGCCGCCCGTCGCTTCCTCCAGTCGCGTTGCACAGAAGTCGAGCGACTCGGCCACGATGGTATTCATTGCCACCAGCGGGCCGGCGATCGACTGGTTGGATCCCACCGCACGAAACTCGAACCGATTGCCCGTGAAGGCGAAGGGGCTCGTGCGGTTGCGGTCGCCAGCGTCCTTGGGCAGCGGCGGGAGCACATCGGCGCCCACGGTGAGCGTCCCCCTCGGGATCGACGAATTCGCCCCGCCCGTCTTGATTTGCTCGAACACGTCCGTCAGTTGGTCGCCAAGGAAGATCGAGATGATCGCGGGCGGGGCCTCGTTAGCACCCAGGCGATGGTCGTTGCTAGCCGATGCCACAACCGATCGCAGCAGTCCTTGGTACTTGTGCACGGCCCGAATCACTGCCGCACAGATCAGCAGGAACTGAGCGTTCTCGTGCGGCGTGTCGCCCGGGTCGAGCAGGTTGCCTTGGGTAGCGCTGCCCATCGACCAGTTGACGTGCTTGCCCGATCCATTCACGCCAGCGAACGGCTTTTCATGCGTCAGGCAAACCATGCCGTACTTCTCGGCCACGCCTTTAAGGATGGTCATCAGTAGCTGCTGATGATCGGTGGCCATGTTGGCGAACTCGAACAGCGGAGCGATTTCGTACTGCCCCGGCGCGACTTCGTTATGCCGCGTCTTGACGGGAATGCCGAGCTTGAACAGTTCGCGCTCGCATTCGAGCATGAAAGCCAGCACGCGGTCGGGGATGGCCCCAAAGTAGTGATCGTCGAACTCCTGGCCCTTGGGCGGCTTCGCGCCGAACAGCGTCCGGCCGGCGTTGATCAGGTCGGGCCGCGCAAAGTAGAAGTTGCGGTCGATCAGAAAGTACTCTTGCTCAGGACCCGCCGTGGACGAAACCATCGCACCATCGGTGTGGCCGAACAGCTTGAGAATCCGTTGGGCCTGCGTATTGAGGGCCTGCATCGATCGCAGCACCGGCGTCTTCTTGTCGAGTGCTTCGCCCGTCCAGGAAACGAATGCGGTGGGAATGCAGAGCGTCGTCCCGTTGGCGTTCTCCAGGATATAGGCGGGGCTCGTTACGTCCCAAATGGTGTAGCCCCGCGCTTCGAACGTCACGCGAATGCCACCCGTGGGAAAGCTCGAACCATCGGGCTCGCCTTGGATCAGTTGTTTTCCGCTAAACTCGGCAATCGCACCCCCTTCGCCATCCGGCGTGAGGAAGCTGTCGTGCTTCTCGGCTGTCAGGCCGGTGAGCGGGTAAAACACGTGCGCGTAGTGCGTGGCGCCTTTCTCAATGGCCCAGTCTTTCATGGCCGAGGCGACCATGTCGGCTACTGAGTCGTCGAGCTTGTCGCCCGACTCAATGGTGCGCATGAGTGCCTTGTAGACCGGCTTCGGCAGACGCTTCTTCATCACCGAGTGGGAGAAAACGTTGCAATTGAACAATTCGCCGGTGGGCGTATCTCGAAAATTCATTGGCGGACTGCTTGGCTGGTAATTGGTTACCGCCGCGATCGCCGCCAAACGGGGCGAGCCATGACCCGCCTTGGTCGTCCCGCCACCTACTGCCGCAGAGAATCGTCCGTTCTTGGTTGTTTCGCCATGAATCGCCGTACCCATAACTACCGCACCTTTTTTGGATCAGAAGGAATTGGTCTCGCCTCGTTGCATCGCAACTGCGAGAGAAAAAGGCTTCCGTGCCCGCCAGAGCCGCGATCCGTGCGACGAAACCCACCTTGGCCTGCAAGTGGCGTACCATCGAGCGAACTCACCGCCGCCAATCGTGCGAAAACCGGGTGAAGCTCCTTGAATTTGTGGGTCTCGGCCAAATTCGACCATTTTACCGTAGCAACTACGGCCGCGAGAAAAGCGATAGGTTGCACGATTCGTGGGCAAGGCGTGCTGCAAACCAAGGCGAGCAGGTCGAGTGCCTGCCACCCTCAAGCGGGCAACTTCCACCACTTGGGGGTGGCTCTGGCTGCACCGCCGGCGGTCCCGAGTCACGCGCGCTGCGGTTGTACGCAGTGGAAAACGTGTCATATTCTCGCCAATCCGACGAGTCTTCCACCGCCTGCCAGGGAGTTCCGCAAGGTGGGCCGAAGAGGGGTGGACGGGCGGCGGAATTCGGATAGCGTAGAGCACTGACGAACGCATGAACCGGCAGGCCAAACTTAGCGAAGACTTTGGCGACTTGCGTGAGTCGGTCGGTGAAATAGATCGTCGACCCGCTACGGCAACGAGGAGCGAGCAATGGTTCCCAGCGAAAAGCGCAAGAGCACAGGAGAACAGCTTGCAGCCGCGAGCGATCGCGTGTTCGTCAATCGCGACGAATTTTGCCGGCTGCTGCTCGGCCACTCGCGAATGGATCGGGCCGACGATCCTTCGTGTGGGTTGCGAGGATTGCGCGACACGGCAACCGGCGTGCTGTACGTCATCCAGCGACAAGAGCTGAATCAACGAGTGCGTGCCGCAGCCACCTAAGTCGTTGCTGGGACAGTCGCAATTGTTGAACGGGGCCGTCGTCGACTTCAACGATCGGACCGCCACGGTTTTCCGGCTGATCGTACGGGACGATTTCTCGACCCATGCATCGTCTCGACCGCCTCAACCTGCGTGTGCGAGCCAGTGGATCTGCTCGGCGAGCGCCCGCATGCGGTGCACGCGGGATTCGAGTTCGTAGCCAACGCGCGGTTGCACGAAACCCGCCGCCGGGCCGCGGTAGGGATCGCGCCACGCGATGCCGCGCGGCGTAACCGAATTGACGTGTGGTGCACTTTGGGCCCGCCGCGAGTTGAAGCGGAGCGATACCGAGACGCCGGGCACGTTGCGGTACGCCGACCGATAGTTCGATGGTCCGCGCGGTACGAACGCTGGTGGGGCAAACGACGTGAGCCGCGGACGGTAGCGGTTGAGATGGTCCACCGCTTGATGAATCTCCTCGTCCAATTCGCATACTTCTTCCATTACTTCTTCGGCCCGCCTGCAAACCCGTTTCCATTTGCGTCGGTTGAACGTCGCCTCGCGAAGCGTGCGATTCAGGTCCTCGAGTTCGTTGGCAACATCGCACAATTCCTCAAGCACGTCGTCGTAGCCGCTACAGTCGCACAACAACCGCTCCACCTCGTACGATAGCGCGGCCGCCTCGCGGGATAGCTCGATCGATAGCGCGTACGCCTGCCCCACTGGTGGTCCCTGGTAGGGAGGATCGGCTTTGGCGGTTGTCGCAAAAGCCAGGGCCAGCATTACGGGAGTCCATAGTGTCATTTCTAGGCGGGGCATGGCGCGATCCCTTGGGATTGTTGTTGATTTCGGGTCAGCTTCCAAGTGGAACGCAGAACGCGTGCCGTGCTCAAAATGCATTTGAAGGCACCAGGAAAATCAGGGTTTTCTGGCGATTGCCCTGCAATTGGTGATGGAAGGGGTGTCGCGGTTGTGATGGCGCTTGAGTCGCTGCCGCGGCGCGTCCGTTGTCGCGACATGAGGGTTCCGCAGGCCAGGCAACGATGGAGGGAGCCTCGTCCCAATAGCTCCCGGCCATCCAAGGCTGAGCCGGGCCAAAGCGGTAGGACTTACCGTCCCCGGTGTTGTGATGCCGGTGGCGTACTTCCTGGCGAACGTGCTCGAAAACCACAATGATCATTGGCGCTTGAGCCCGAAGTACGTGGCGTTCGAGCCACCGCCCCTGGGCGATCCACCTCCGCCGCGCAACAATGCACACGTGGCCATTCGCTTCGCGGGCAATTCCCCCCGATGTGCCACCCTGCCCGTATTCCCTTCCTCCTCGCCCTTGCTGCCCATGCGTGCTGAAATTATTTCCATTGGCGACGAACTCACCAGCGGCGAGCGGCTCGATACCAACACGCAATGGCTGGCGAAGCAACTAACGGATGTGGGCATCGAGGTGATGTTTCACAGCACCGTGGGCGACGACATGGCCGCCAATGTCGACGTGTTTCGGGCGGCGATCGCTCGGGCGGACGTGGTCGTATCCAGTGGCGGCCTGGGACCCACGGCCGACGACCTCACGCGGGACGCGCTCGCCGAGGCGATGGAAGTCGAGCTCGTGCGCGACGAGGCCGCCGTCGAGCACATTCGCCAACTGTTTGCCTCACGCGGCCGGCCAATGCCCGATCGCAACGAACGGCAGGCCTACTTTCCCGCAGGCACAGTGCCCATCCATAACCCTCATGGCACGGCCCCAGGCATTCACGCCGAGGTAAGGCGCGCCTCGGGTGCCGTGTGCCACGTGTTTGCGCTGCCCGGCGTGCCTGCGGAGATGCATGAGATGTATACCGCGAGCGTTGCACCGGCGATCGTCGAGCTGGAAGGCGGGCGGCGCGTGACTCGGCACCGATCGATCAAAATATTCGGCCCTGGCGAGAGTCAGCTGGAGGCGATGCTGCCCGACCTCATCCGCCGCGGGCGCGAGCCACGTGTGGGAATCACTGCCAGTGGCGCAACGCTAACGCTGCGGATCACGGCTACCGGTTTGGACGAAGCAGCCTGTTATGCTGCCATGGAACCAACGGCCCAGCAAATCTACGCCGCCACGGGAGGATTTATCTTCGGCGAGGGGGAGATCGATTTGCACCACGCGGTGCTCGGGCTGCTCCGCGAGCGGGGGCAGACGCTCGCCACCGACGAATGTGTCACTGGTGGGCTGGTAGCAACTTGGCTTGCCGACGAGGATCCCGAGCACGACGTGTTCGCTGGCGGAAAGCTGTCGTGGTCGATGGGCGACGTCGGGACCGCTGCTCGGGAAGTACGCGACGCCCTTGGCGCAACACACGGCCTCGCCATCGGACCGGCTAGTTCGGCCGGCGACGTGGAGGTGGCCGCCGCGGTGGGTGACGAACTGGTGAACGAAACGTTCAGGCTTGGCGGTCACCCGGCCGTGGTTGGGCCACGCATGGCGAAGTGCGCACTAAATGTGTTGCGGCTGAAGATCATTGGCGAAGCGTAACGGGGCCACTTGCTAACAATTCGTGTGTATTGTTCACTAAGCTGATCGCCATGGGCCTGCATCGCTGCCGCGCAACCCAGGCTTGGATCCTTGGACCTCCTGTTGCTCGCCATGCAAAATATCCGCGTTGCCGCTGCTAGTGTGAATCAAACACCGCTCGATTGGAGCGGTAATTGCCAACGGATTGTCGCGGCCATCAACCAGGCCCGCGCCGCGGGAGCCGAGCTGCTGTGCCTGCCCGAACTTGCGATCACTGGCTACGGCTGCGAGGACATGTTTTTTTCACGGGGAGTCCAGCGGAAGGCGCTCGATGGCATTGCGGACTTGCTGCCGCATACGACGGGCATGGTCGTCGCGGTCGGTTTGCCGTTGTATTTCGAGTCGAGTTTGTTTAACGCCGCTGCGATGATCGTGGATGGCGAACTGGTAGGGTTTGCCTGCAAGCAGTTTCTTGCCAGCGACGGATTGCACTACGAGCCCCGGTGGTTTCGCCAATGGCCGCAAGGGGTGGTCGGGCAGCTGGAGTGGGAAAATCGTCTTTATCCAGTGGGCGACCTGTTGTTCGACGTAGGTGGCATTCGCATTGGCTTCGAGATCTGTCGCGACGCCTGGATTGCCGAACGACCGGGCGGCAGGCTCACCAGGCGGGGCGCCGATGTGATTCTCAACCCCAGTGCGAGTCACTTTGCCTTCGGCAAACAGGCCGTTCGCCACCGCTTTGTGCTGGAAGGGTCGCGGGCGTTTGGCGTCGCCTACGTCTACTGCAACTTGCTGGGAAACGAATCGGGACGAAGCGTTTACGATGGCGGCGTGCTGATGGCCACCGGCGGTCGCATGATCTCCTGCGGGCGACTGTTTAGCTTCGCCGATGTGGAGCTCACCGTGGCCGATGTCGATATCGACCGTAATCGCCATGCCCGGGCCCTGTTTTACGACTCACGCTCCGAAGTCAGCCGCCCGGGTGACACGCTGCAGCTTGCTTCGTTCGCATGGACGCATGCCACACCGGTTCCGCTCGACGGGGTCGCCGAGCCGGAGCCGTGGGAATTGGGGGCGGATCCCAAGTTCGAGGCGTTTACGCGTGTCGTCTCGCTGGCGCTGCTCGACTACTTACGCAAGAGCCACACGCAGGGCTTCGTTGTGAGCCTTAGCGGCGGGGCCGACTCAGCCGCCGTGGCGGTGCTGGTGCATCTCATGGTGCGGCGGGGGGTCAAGGAACTTGGCCCCGAGGGGTTTGTCGAGCGACTTGGCGCACCGCTTCGCTTGGCCGCCGCTCAAGAATCGCTCGACACAGCCGATCCCGACGTGGTGGCTCGCGCCTTCACCGGGGCGCTGCTGGCCTGCGTTTACCAACCGACGCGCAACTCGACCGACATCACTCGCAACGCCGCTCGCGTAGTGGCCGAGGCGGTGGGGGCAGAGTTCCTCGAATGGGATGTCGACGCGCAGAACGAAGGCTACGTGAAACTCGTCTCCGGGGCGATTGGTCGGCCGCTCACCTGGGAGACCGACGACCTGGCCCTGCAAAACATCCAAGCCCGGACGCGGGGACCGGGGGCGTGGCTCTTGGCCAACTTGCGGGGTGCCTTGCTGCTGGCGACCAGCAATCGCAGCGAGGCGGCAGTGGGTTACGCCACCATGGACGGCGACACCTGCGGCGGGCTTTCGCCCATTGCCGGGATCGATAAAGAGTTCCTCCGCGCCTGGCTCCGCTGGATGGAAAACACGGGGCCCGATGATCTGCCCCCCATTCCCGAATTGAGTGTGGTCAACCAGCAGGCGCCGACGGCCGAGCTGCGTCCAAGCACCCAAGGCCAAACCGATGAAGGCGATTTGATGCCGTACGAGGTGCTCGACGCCGTTGAGCGCGCCGCGATTCGCGACAAACAACTTCCGGCCGACGTGTTTGCTGTGACCCGCGCACAGTTTCCCGAGTACGACGAGAAGCAACTCGGGAGCTGGGTGGTGCGTTTCTTTGAACTTTGGTGCAGCAACCAATGGAAACGCGAGCGTTACGCCCCCAGCTTCCACGTGGACGACGAGAACCTCGACCCCAAGAGCTGGTGCCGCTTCCCGATTCTCAATAGCGGATTCAGCGAAGAGTTAGCAGAGCTTAAGAATCAGCTGGGTTTGTGAACTGGGGCAGGTGGGCGGATCGGGCGGGGGTCACGGGGATGTTGGCTAGTCGTCGTCCGCGCGGAGCACCGCAACGAAAGCTTTTTGGGGAATATTGACACTGCCGAATTGCTTCATCTTGGCCTTGCCCTTTTTCTGCTTCTCTAGCAGCTTCTTCTTCCGCGTCACGTCTCCGCCGTAGAGCTTCTCGGTGACGTCTTTTCGGAACGGAGCGACGGTGGTTCGCGCGATGATCTCGCCACCAATCGCGCCCTGGATCGGAATCTTGAATTGATGCCGAGGAATCTCCTTGGCCAGCTTTTCGCAGTAGTGCAGTGCGCGGGTGCGTGCTTTGTCGCGATGCACTAGATAAGAAAGCGTATCGACAGGCTCTTTGTTGACCAGGATGTCGACTTTGACGACGTCGGTCTGGCGATACTCAATCGGTTCGTAGTCGAAAGATCCGTAGCCGCGCGTCAGCATTTTTAGCTTGCCGTAAAAGTCGAACAGCACTTCGCCCAGCGGCATGATGCTGGTCACTTCTATCCGCTTGGCGGACAGGTAGTCCATCGTCTGACTCTCCGAACGATGTTCGCGGCACAGTTCCATCACCCCGCCGACGTACTCTTCGGGAGTGATGATCGAAGCCTTGATGTAGGGCTCGCTGGCCGACTCGATGGACATTGGATCGGGCCAGTAGCTGGGGTTGTCGACCTCAACCTCGGAGCCATCCCGCAAGCTCAGCTTGTACTTCACCGACGGAGCGGAGATCACCAGTCCGAGATCGAATTCTCGCTGCAGGCGTTCCTGAATGACGTCCAGGTGGAGCAGTCCCAGGAAACCGCAGCGGAATCCAAAACCGAGCGCCGCCGAACTGTCTTTTTCGTAGGTCAGGGCTGCGTCGTTAATCGCGAGTTTGTCGAGAGCCTTCGTGAGTTCCTGGTACTCGCCGGTATCCATGGGATAGATCGACGAGAACACCACCTGCCTGGCCGGCTGATAGCCAGGAATCGGCTCCTCCGCCTGCCGATCGAGCAGCGTGATCGTATCGCCGATTTCAATATCCTGCACGCTCTTTACCCCAGCCACAATGTAGCCCACTTCGCCCGCGCTGAGTTGCTTGCGAGGATTGAGTTGGAACTGGTTGTAGCCAACTTCATCGACCTTGAAGTCGCGATCGGCGTGCATGAAGTGGATCGTATCGCGCGGCTTGAGTGTTCCCTCCATCACGCGACATTGCAGGATCACACCGCGGAACTTGTCGAAATGAGCATCAAACACGAGCGCTTTCAAAGGCGCGTCGGGATCGCCTTTGGGTGCCGGAAGTTGCTCAACGATGCCCGCCAATACGGCGTCGATGTTGATGCCGTTCTTCGCGGAGATCGGAATCGCTGCGAACGGGTCGAGTCCCAACTCTGCGTCAATCGCCTCTTGGGCTCGTTCGATATCCGCGGAAGGCAAATCGATCTTATTGATGATCGGCAGCAGTTCCAGATCGTGTTCCAAGGCCATGTACAGATTGGCCACCGTCTGCGCTTCGACGCCCTGCGACGCATCGACAATGATCAACGCACCTTCGCACGCCATCAGCGAACGCCTGACTTCATGCGAAAAATCGACGTGGCCAGGCGTATCGATGAGATTCAGCAGATAGTCTTTGCCGTCCGGACCGCGCCTTTGGATATTTGTAGTTGAGCGTGATCGTATTGCTCTTGATGGTGATGCCGCGTTCGCGTTCGATATCCATCGAATCGAGCATCTGCTCATGCAGATCTCGCTGCTCAATTCCACCACAAGTTTGGATGAGCCGGTCCGCCAGGGTCGATTTGCCGTGGTCGATATGGGCGATAATGCAGAAGTTTCGAATGTGTTCCATGCCGTAGTTTTAGCAGGAATTGGTGTCGAGCAGCAGGTTGCCGAGGAACTTTGAACTGCCCACGGAGCCGGAAGCGCTAGTATCGAGTTTTCTAGAGTCCACCCGACGCTAGCGCGTTCGGCTCGCCCCAAAATCAGGCCTAGAGGCCGTGCTCGGTTGGGTCTTGCTGACTCGGTTGCTTGCTCGATGCTTGGGATGTTGGTTTCCCGTGGCATCCAAGATGGGCGCATTGCAATCGCGTGCCTCGATTGACCGCAGTTGATCTTTCAAGGCGAGAGACTCCAGTATCCTCCTCGATTGCTCTATTGTCCCGCGGCGGGCCCGTTGCTCTGTCGCACCAATCGCCAGCACCGATGGATACGCTCGTTGCGGAAGTCCTCGGGCACCGTTTTTTTCGAGATTTCGCGGCACTTGTAGCTCGGTATTGCTAGTTCGTCGAACTTAAAGCGGCGGAAGTTGGTGGAAAAGTAGACGACTCCGCCGGGCGACATGCGGAGGGCGAGCCCTTCGAGCAGTGCGGCGTAGTGCTGTTGTACGTCCCAGTCGTCGATCTCCTGGCGCGTGCTGGCCGTGCGCTTGGTATTGGAGAACGTGGGCGGGTCGACTACCGCCAGGTCGAACTGCGGCTCTGGCGGCAGCGCTGCGACCCAATCACGCGAGTCGGCGGTCACGAACTGGTGGTGCGGTCCGTTGAGGTTGTTTTGCTTGAGGTTGTCGAGGGCCCAGTTGGTGTAGGTGTGCGATAAATCGACCGTCGCGGTGCTGGTGGCCCCACCCGCCGCGGCGTACACGGTAAACGCCCCCGTGTACGCAAACAGGTTGACGAAGCGTTTTCCCTCGGCTTCGCGTTCCACCATGGCGCGGGTCTGTCGATGATCGAGAAAGAGCCCGGTGTCGAGGTAGTCGGAAAGATTGACGACGAACTGATGGCCTCCCTCGTGGGCGATGAGCGTTGTGCTTTGGTTGCTTACCTTGCCATACTGGGCCGCGCCGCTTTGCGTTTCGCGGCGTTTGAGGAACACCCGCTGGCGATCGACATCCAGCGTGTTGGCGGCCGTTTGGCATAGGAGGTCGAGCCAATCGGCATGCTCGGCCGGGGTTCGCTCGTGGGGGCGGCGGTATTCGGCAACCACCAGCGCGTCCTCATAGCGATCGACGCTGAGCGGCACGTCGGGCACGTCGCGGTCGTACAATCGGTAACAGGTGATGCCGCGCCGCGTCGGCCAGCGACGCAGGTGCCGCGCACGTTTGGCAAGGCGGTTTGCGAAATCGGTCGCCTGGCGGTGCGACTCTTCGCGCAGTCCGCCAAAGACGGGAGCCACTTGGCTGGTTCGAGGCACTTCGGCTGGTGAGGCCTGCTGTGGAGGTGCCTCGGTTGGTGGCGGAGGCGATGATTCGGTCGTCGTGGGCAGCGGGTCCGCACGATCTGGGTCGTGCCGGCGGGGTGGCTTGGGGCCCAAGAACTGGTAGTAAGTGCACTCGATCTGCCCGTTGTAGAGCTTTCGTCGCCGGGTGGCTGTTTGCCCGATGAGCTTTTCGAAATCGCCCCGCGCGGTGAGCACGTAGTGCGACCAGGTGGGTAGCTGCCGCAGGATGATCGGGAGCTTCTTGTGCAAGGCCACCGACTCCGACTCGCTGCCAACGCGGATACCATACGGTGGATTGCAGATTACGCAGCCGTACTTGCGGCTGCTGGCTAGTTCTTCGAACCCGCGCTGCTGAAAGTGGATGTCGCCCGCAACGCCCGCGCGTTCGGCGTGGTGCCGGGCGAGTTCGAGCGATTTTGCATTGAGGTCGGTCGCCACGATGCGCTGTTCGAGCGGCGGCGCCCACAAGTCGCGCTTCTTCGCGTGCGGTGCTCCAGATTTTGGTGTCGATGGCGGGCCACGCTTCGGCCGCGAAATCGCGATCGAGCCCGGGTGCCGAATTACGGCCGGCGAGCGCCGCCTCGATGGCAATGGTGCCGGTGCCGCAAAAGGGATCGATCATTGGGCGGTCGCGGTTCCACACACTGAGGCTCACCATGGCGGCCGCCAGCGTTTCGCGCAATTGTCCCTCGACGACACTCTGGCGGTAGCCACGTTTGTGTAGGCCCGCCCCCGACGTATCGAGCAGCAACGAGGCGGTATTTTCGAATAACTCGACTTCAATGGAGTAAGTTGCTCCCGTCTCCGGAAGCGCGTCGACCGCATGTCGCCTCGAGCAACCGTTCGGCCACGGCCTTATTCACGATTTTCTGACACGCCGGCACGCTGGAGAGTTGCGACTTGTGCGAGCGTCCGCGGATGTGTAGGCGGCCGTCGCTCGGAATCCACTCTTCCCAGGCCAGCGCGTTGGTGCCATCGAACAGGAGGCCGAAATCGTCGGCCTGGAACGACCCCAAGCAAACGACGACGCGTTCAGCCGTCCGCAACCACAGGTTCGCCCGGCAGATGGCCGCCAGGTCGCCCTGAAACCCAACGCGGCCCGGCCGCCCGACTTCGGGCGCATAGCCCAAGCCTTGGAGCTCGCGGACGGCGAGCTTTTCAATTCCGAACGCAGTAGTAGCAATGAGCGAATTCAGGGATTCTTCCTGCCGGCCCCGCCACGGTCGCGACATCGCGGTGGCGGGAATCGAATGCCCCGGTTGCGTGCCGCAACCGGACGGGGGAGCAACTTCTGGCCTTCTTGTCTTTCGACGAGTTACGCCTCGTCGGAACCTGGGCCATGCGTCATAATACTCGCTTGACGGCCTTCGTGTTACGGACCGGTACGGTTTTATGCTCGAGCGATACGATTTCGATGGCGACGATCTAGGGCGGCACTATTACGCCTGGGTACCGGCGGGCGACGGCCTACCCCTGGTACTGGCGTTCCATGGCGGAGGGAGCACACCGCTGGACATGGCGCGGTTCTGCCGCCTGGTGGAGACGGCCGAGCGGTACCGGTTTGCCGTCGTCTTCCCATCGGGCAGCGGACCCTCGCCCGAGTACCTGACGTGGAATGCGGGGCTTTGTTGTGGCCATGCCGCGCGGCAAAGTCGACGATGTTGGTTTTGTGGGACGCCTGCTCGACCACCTGACCGACCGGTATGCGGTGAATCCGGCGCGGGTATACGCCACGGGGATGTCGAATGGTGGGATGTTCTGCTACCGGCTCGCGGCGGCCATGCCCCGCCGTATTGCGGCCATCGCCCCGGTTGCCGGTTGCCTGGCTTGCGACGTGCAGCCGCTCGATCGCGTGGTGCCCTTGCTGCATCTGCATGGCACCGACGATCACTTTGTGCCCTATCACGGCGGTGGCGGGGCGCGAAGCTTGCGGCAAATCAATTTTCCGTCAGTCCACGATTCGTTAACAGCGTGGTCCGCCGCGTGTGGATTACCGATCGTCGAACCTTACTATCAGGATATTCCGCACGACCCGCAGTTGGCCAACGATCAGTCGCTCTTCGCACAGCGGGCGGTTTACGCGGAAAAAGACGGAGTGCAAGTGGCGGTGGAGATACGCATCGCGGGGGGCGGCCATACCTGGCCGGGCCAGGCGCCGCTGTGGTGCTTCCTCGGTCCAACCATGCTCGCCCTTCCGGCAAGCGACCTGATTTGGGAGTTTTTCGAGCAGTTTTTTTGCACGAATGGAAGCTGCGAGTAGAATGAGGGTTGGCGACTCAAGGCCTCGCAGCGCAAGGTCAGGATGCCGTCGTCCGTTTTTCCACGCCTCCCCGTCCGTCGCGGCGATCGCTTTTCCGAAGTGCCTTACCTCCCCCGCGCCACGCACGCCAAACGTGATCGTTGCTGCTCCAGGACTCGCCCCACCATGCTGAAGAACTGCCTCGCTATTGTGCTCCTGTTATGCGTTACGGCCAGTGCCGCTTGGTCGCAAACCGTGCGTTTCGAAACGAACGTCGGCGATTTCGACATGGTGCTGAATCCCACGAACGATCCGAACCTGCAACCGCTCGTCGACAATCTCATTGCCTACGTTGGTCTCGGCCGGTATTCGTTCTCGGCCATCAATCGCGCCTCCGACAGCGACAACGACGATCCATCCGACGATTTCGTATTGCAGTTGGGTGGGTTCATGGGATTTGCTCCCGACCCGGACATCTGGCCGCAGATGTTTCAGTCGGTCGATCGGCTGCCCGAGGCGATTGTCGATGAAAATGGCGACGGGTCGGTCGACTTCAACACGCTCACGAATTTGCGCGGCACCGTTTCGCTGGCCCTAGCGGCTGGTGAC
Organism: Lacipirellulaceae bacterium; assembly: GCA_963753855.1. Lineage (GTDB taxonomy): Bacteria > Planctomycetota > Planctomycetia > Pirellulales > Lacipirellulaceae > Aeoliella. The sequence continues at coordinate 267,463 of CAVWDV010000003.1, forward strand.
GTGAATAGTGGCACCAGTAGCTTTTTCGTCAACCTGGGCGACAACGCTTTCCTCGACAGCCAGGGCTTCGTCCCGTTCGCCCAGATCAGCAACATGGATACGATCGACCGCATCATGGCGCTCGAGCAACGCGATCTGAGCAACGCCGCTGGCCAGCCAGGTAGTTTGGCCTTCATCGACGTGCCGCTAACCGAAGACGAGAAGTTGGTGATTGTACAGCAGGCGACCGTGGTGGAGGCCGACGACGATTTTTCGTTCGTCGGGCCAATAGCCTCCGCGCTGCAACTTCAGCAACGCAATGAGGCTGCGAATAGCAATGGCGCGTCTTCGGCGTTCTCGACACTCATGTCGTCGAGTTCTAGCAGCATGATGCCACCTTCGGCGTCGTTCATGGCAACCAGCGTTCCCGAGCCCACCACAATGGCCCTCTTGGTGCCAATCGCGTGGTGGAGTGCCTCGCGGCTTCGACGCCGGCGCTCGCGGTAGCGCAGTGCGCCACTAGCGAACCGCCCAAGCGGTCCGGTCGTCGCCATGGAGCCGCCGAGGCAACTCGGCCCCTGGCCGTGGAATCGTCCGCAGCGGCGGAGCGATTGCTAACCTTTTCGCGGCGCCGGAGCTTGCGCGGTGGTGGCCTGCGTGGCGGACGAAGTTCGCAGTGCTTGAATCACTTCGGCCGTAATATCGTGGTCCGGGCTGAAGTCGTATAACAGGCTGTCTTGCTTAGTAACAATGACGCTCAGGCCCCGGCTGCTGGCCACCCGGCGGGCGGCCGGACGCACGGCATCGCGAAACTGCTGGACGAGTTGGCCACGATGGGCCGACAGGTTCTGCTGCGCTTGGACCTTGGCCGTGTTGAAGCTTTGGTTCACCTGCTTCTGATACGAAGCTAGTTTCACAGCCGCTTCATCGCTTTCGGCCTCAATCGCTTCTTTCTGCTTCTGGAAGGTGTCCGTGTACGACCTGGCGAGCTCGCTGAGCTTGCTATTCAGAGCCGCTTGACGCTGCTGGATGGCGGTCACGATTTTCTTGTCGCTGCCAAGCTGCCGAGCGATTTCGTCGAGATCGATGATGGCAATGCCGGCGGACGATTTCGCCTCGGCCGGCGGAGGCACTTGCACTTGGTTACAGCCCGCGGTGGCCAGGGCAACACTGAAGCAGAGGGTAGCAATCGAGATCGACGGTTTCATGGCAGGATACCGGTAGGGACAGGGGCTGATTGGTCAGCGCCGAACTGGCGCGGTGGGACTGTAGAAAAAAGTGGACGGCGAGGGCAAGTGAAGTTGCAGCATGGTCCGGTTTCCCAGCATCGCCGCCGGTTGCCGCTGCCTGCACTGCTATCGCGCGATCGTCCTTTGGGCAAACTTTGCGGGTCAAGTCACGAGAATTGGCTGGCGAAGCACGAACGGTTCTGCCGATTACCGTCGTAGCGACTGTATGGACTTTGCGGATCGCGGTGACCTTGTCGGGTTCGGCAGCGTCGCTACAATCCGGCCCCCGCGATCGCCAAGGCAACGATTGTGACCTTGGCAATGCACTTTTCTAGGAGCTTATCGTGCAAGGCTGTGTGTACCTCGAGCGGCAATATCGCAGCGCCGTATCAGCTATGACGATGATGTTTTTGTGGGCCGGGTCGCTGGCTGGTGCGCAACCGGTAAACGAGCTGCCCTACCACGATAACGCCAACTTCGTCGTCGAATCCGATTCATCGGGTCAGGTGGTCTACTCCACCGATGGCAGCTATAGCGATGGCGGCTACATCGCCCCGCCGGGCAACAGCTACTCACCCTACGGCATGAACTACAGCCCCAGCTTGGGGGCGCACCTGCGTGCGCGGTACAACACGCAAAGCTACGGCCAGGTCCATGGCAACTTCAGCCTTGGCACCATGAAAATGTTCGAAGGGCCCGGCGGCGTCTGGTTTCTTGACGGCCAGGTTACCATGAACGACGAATCGAAGATTGGCTACAACGCGGGCGTTGGCTACCGATTCATGACCTTGCCGTTGCTGCCCACAAGTCCCGACCGCGAGAAGATTGCCGGCATCAGCCTGTGGTCCGATGGCTCGACAACGATCAACGATAATTTCATCTCTCAGTTTGGTGTCTCGCTTGAGTACTTGGGCGACAACTGGGACTTTCGCTGGAACGGGTACGTGCCGACCAGCGACATTGAAGTTGGCGACTTCCAGGCGACCGATAACATTACCTACCAAGGCGACTTTCTGGTGCAAGAAACGCTCGCCGGAACGGACGAAGCGCTCAACGTCATGGAGTGGGAACTTGCCCGCCGGTTGGGTAACCGCGACGCGTGGGTGTTCGGCGGTACCTATGGCCTCTACGGCGACACCGTCGATACCGAAGGCATCAAGGTCGGCGTGCGAGGCTATCTAACGCCCGATCTGGCGGTGCAATTCGCCGTAAACGATGACGACGAGTTTGGCACCAACTCCGTGTTCAGCGTCACTTGGTTCATTGGCCGCACACGCGATCCCTCGTACTGCAGTCCGTCGCTCTACCAGCGTATGCGTGATCCGGTCATTCGTAACGACTACGTCGCGATTCGCCAGGGTAGCACCACCGGTGGTGTCGCCCTCGAAGGCGATGTGGACGGCGACGGCACCGACGAACTCATTCGCATCGTGCATGTTGATAGCACCGCCGCGGCGGGTGGCGATGGTTCGTTCGAGAACCCGCTCAAGATGCTGGTGGACATCGATGGCAACAGTGATCCTAACGAAATCGTGTTGGTCCACGGTGGCAGCATGTTTGCCGACGACTCGGCCGTGCTGCAAGATGGCCAGCGCCTGCTCGGCGAAGGTGGCGGCATCGAGCACCTTGTGAATACTGCCCAATTTGGCGACGTGGTGATTCCCGAGACAGCCTTCGGTGCCCAAGCTGGCCCGATTCCGACCATCGACAATCTCACTGGCGATGCCATCACACTGGCCGCTGGAACCAACGAGGTCTCGAACCTGTCGATCGATGGCGGCGACCGCGGCATCGTATCGCCCAGCGGTTCGCTCGGTATCGATATCAACAACATGGCCATTGCCAACACCACGGGGAACGGCATCGAGCTAACACCCGGTACCGAGACCATCGACGGCGATCTGATGGTTCGTTTCCAACCAGTGATCTCCGATATCACTTTTACCAACATCGGTGGCGACGATATCGCCATCGACGCCGCCTCGCCTGAGGCAGCTAGTGTGCCAGTGACCGAGAGCATCGTCATCACGGATGTCACCAGCACGTTTGGCAACGGCATCGGAATCAACCTCGCGAACAATCGCAGCCCGGCGACCATTTCCAACTACACGCACGACCTGGGCGATGGCGCTGCGGGGGGCGGTATTTTGCTCTCGGGTAGCGACGGTGCGGTAGCCATTACCGATTCCACCATCACCAACCAAGCCGGCTTTGGCGTGTCCGTTGTGAATAGCGACGCGAACCACATCTTTAATGGACTCACCATCACCGATACGGCTGGCGCCGCCATGCATGTGGACGGCGGAACAGGCGACATCAGCTTTACCGGCAAGATCTCTCAAGGCGACAGTGGTGCGGCCGTACTGGTGGAGGGCGGGCACACCGGGTCGCTCGACTTCTTCGAAGGCACGGCGAACGACGGTGTCATTGACGCCCAATTTGGCGACGGTCTGGTATTCAACAATGCCGACGGCACCTACACCTTCCTCGACGAAGTGACGATTGCCGGTACCAATATGGGTATCGACGTGACCTCGGGCTCCGCCGGGACGATCACGCTGCTTGATGCCACAATTACCGACCCGAATGGCATTGCTGTCCATGTGGATGGAGGTACAGCAAGCATCAATTACACCGGAAAAATCACCCAAAACAACGCGTTCGAAACCGTGCTCGTCGAGGGCGGACACGATACCGGCACGCTCTTATTCAACGAACTGGATGAGGACGAGGGTCTGATCGACGCGTTCAATGGCCAGGGCCTCGTGTTCGACGATGCCGATGGTACCTATCGCTTCACCGGTACCGTCGTGCTCGATGGTACCAGCAATGGCGCCGATACGGGCATCGACATGATCAACGATACCGACGGGACCTTCGAGTTCACCGACGCGACCATCGTCGATCCGACCGGCGCTGCCGTGAACGTCGAGGGTGGCTCGTCCATCGTGACGCTGACCGGCGAAATTACGCAGAACAACAATGTGGCTGCCGTGTCCGTGACCGGTGGCCATGATGGCACCTTGACATTCCTGTCGCCCGATAGCACGACCAACGTGATTACCGCGACCAACGGCAGCGGCTTACAGTTCAACAACGCCGACGGCGACTACGGTTTCTCTGGAAGCGTTGTACTCGATGGCTCGTCCGTCGCTGCCAACACGGGCATCGACATCTTGAACGGCTCGGCAGGTACCTTTACGTTTGACGATACCACCATCACCGATCCAACCGGTACTGCGTTTAATGTCGACGGTGGCACGGCGGACGTGACCTTCACCGGCGAAATCACCCAAAACAACAATGCGTCGGCGGTGGCCATTACCGGCGGGCACAACGGGACGATGACGTTCTTCGACGGCGACGGCGACGTGATTACTGCCACCAACGGCAACGGCCTGCAGTTCAATAACGCCGATGGCGACTACGCGTTCCTCGGCACCGTGTCGCTCGATGGCTCGTCGGTTGCTGCGGATACGGGCATCGACATCGTCAACGGCTCGGCGGGCGACTTTACCTTCGCCGATACCACGATTACCGATCCCACCGGGGTTGCCATGAATGTCGACGGCGGTAGTGCCGACGTGACGTTTGACGGCAAGATCAACCAGTCCAACAATGCTACGGCGGTGTCCATAACAGGTGGCCATACCGGCACGATGACCTTTACCGAGTCGTCCAGCGGGGGCGTGGTGAACGCCACAAATGGCGATGGTCTGCAGTTTAATAACGCGGATGGAAGCTACTCCTTTAACGATGCGGTGGTACTCAACGGTGGCGATGCGGGTGTCGACATCCTGAATGGTTCGTCGGGTACGTTTAACTTCAATAATGCTTCGGAAATCACCAATCCTACGGGCGATGCCTTTGTAATCAACGATAGCAATGCCAACGTGAACTACGACGGCACCATCGATAACAACTCCGGCCGCGCTGTGAGCATCGAGAACAACTCGGATGGGACAGTGACGTTCGACGGTATGGTAACCGGCACCGGCGAAGGCATTCTGGTGAACAACAACACCGGTGGCAGCTTTAGCTTTGGCGGCGGTACCGACCTCGACACCACTGCCAACGATGCGGTGACACTCACAAACAATTCCGGAACCGCGATCTCGTTCTCGTCGATGGACATCAACACCACCACGGGCGACGGTTTCGTTGCTACGAATTCCGAAGGGGTCACCGTGCTCGGCCTTGGCAACGAGATTACTGCCACCACCGGCATCGGCCTCAACCTGAACGACGTCTTCGTAGGGGCTGCCGGTATAACGCTCGACAGCGTCTCGGTCGATGGAGCCTCTAGCGGCATCGTGATGAATGACGTCACCGGCGGACCTGTCACGATTGGCTTTGGAGCGACATCGGCGGGTGACGGTGGCGTGATTCAAAACACGACCGGCGACGGCGTGATCATCAACAACGTCGAGGACGTTACGCTCAACTTCATGCGAGTTATCGACAGTACAGGTAACGGCATTGCTGTCACCCATCAGGGCACTGCCACCTCATCGGAGGTTGCCGTTTCCAACTCGGTCATCCGGGGGTCCAACGCGCAGGGCATCGGCGTCGATGCAAGTGCTACCGGCACCTTTGATCTGACACTCAACGACAACACGCTCGATACGAATGCTGCCGAAAGCATCGAAATCGATATTAACGGCGATGCATCCATCGCCAATGTTACGATCGATGGCAACGTGCTCAATAATACCTTTAACCAGGAGGCGCTGCTCATCAGTACGAATGGCGCCACGTCCAAGACATTGAATCTGTTGGTTCAGGATAACTCCATCTCCAACAACGATGCCACAGCTCCCGCCGCGGATATCAACGCCAATGGCGTTGGCATCGTCAACGCGACGTTCTTCGACAACTCGATCAACAATGCCAATGCCGCGACGGGTCGGCCGTTCCAAATGACTTCGAACAACGGCGGCGCCGATGTTCGCCTTCGCATGGAAGGCAACGATGCAACGGCCGGTGGCGCCGGGGACGACTACTTCCTGATCGAGTCGAGTGGTACGTTCCGTGTGCAGAACCTGATCAACCCGCCTGGGTCAACCATCACGGACCTCAATACGGGAGACTTCGATATCGATGGAGGAATCACCGAGTTCCCCGGAACCGTCCCGCAGCCGTAAGGCCTGGCGGGCAACCAATCGTCGGATGATCGATCGTCGTCGTCGGCCCGAGCCGTCCACGTGGCCATCGGCCGCGAAGCAACGGCTGAGTCACAACTTGGACGTTTGCGTGATGGCCAGCCACCAAAGGTTCACCACGGATTCCACGGATGTTCACCGATAAATCGTTCCGGCCGTCTCTTCGCTCCGTTGTCTCGCTCACGCCGTCCGTCACGGCTTGGCTTTGCATGCTTGAATCCGTGTGATCCGAGGTTCATGCCATAGCGCTATCGTGGCAAGTTCCTCTTGAGTTATCGCTAGGCACCGACCACGCGGTTGTAGTGCAGTCGCACTTCGCCGTCCACCACGCGGCGAACCCCTTCGACCAGGCAGTGCGGTTCGTTGTCCTCCTGGCCACGGCGAACGATCTCGTCGCAACCCATGCCGGGGGGGACGGTAAACGTGGACTGGTAGATAATCTGGTTGCCCGCGTCAAGCTCCGGGACAATGAAGTGGCACGTCGCGCCGTAGGTGAGCATGCGGCTGGCAAATGCCTCGTGGTAGGGTCGCATGCCAGGGAAGCTTGGCAGCAGGCCATGGTGTAAGTTGATGATCCGCCCGCCCGCGTATTTCCAGCAACTCGAGGCAGGCAGCACGCGCATGTACCGCGCCAGCACGATGTAGTCGACTTGATGCTCATCGCAAACGGCGATCAGTTGGTCGTCGTCGGGCGTGCCCGTTTGATCGGCAATGTTCACCCACGGCACACCAAACTGCTCGGCCAGATGTCGGCACTTGTCGCGGTTGCCGATCACCACGCTTGGCTCGGCCTTAATATGGCCGTCGCGAATCGCGCGGAGCACGGCCAGCGGAGTCTCGGGACGGTAGGTGACACAAATGGCTACCCGCGGCTTGCGGCCCGTAATGTTGGGCGACCATGTCCGGACGGACAGGCCGGTTGACTTGGCGACCTGGGCCATGGCGTCGTCGACTTCGCGCTGACGCGAGGGATCGATTTCCACCCGCGTGAGCATCGAAAAGACCGACTCTTGATCGTGGTCGTACATCTGAATCTCGGCAATATTGGCGCCGAGTTCAGTCACGGAGTGCACAATGGGATCGGCGAGCCCGCGATTGTCGGGACCCACCGCTGTGATGACAACTTGCATGATAGCATCCAAGCGAAGGGGGTTCTGAACCGGTGTTCGTCCGGAATTCAGTCTAACAGTCCATACTGTGGCGGGCAGGGGGAGTGTTCGGCTCGCGCCCCTACAGTGCCGCCATCGCCTTAGTGGCTGCGAGCGTCTCGTCGATTTGCACCCAAATTTCACGGAGTCGGTCTTCGTGCAAACCGAGTCGCTCAAAGACAGAGTCGGGAGGTGTCACCGGCTTAGCCTCGTCGAGCACGCCCGATCCGCTCCGCGTGGCGATGTAATCCGACACCGCGACCAGGTCGGTGAGATCTTGTTCGTCGCCCTTGTATTCGTCGGGCTTGTGCTGGAACTCAATGGCACTTACTAGACGCGACGGGAATCGCGAGCGCCACGCGACGTAGGCGCCAAGTTGCGATGGGTCGAATGTCAGGACGCGCTCGACCGCCGCGTGGAGCGAGAGGCCTTCGGCCATCGTCGCGCAGGATTCGCGGCACGTGCCGGGCCAGGTGCTGATCGACGATCAGCAGGCCCATGTCGTGCAGGAGCCCTGCCAGGTACGCTTCTTCGGGGTCTCCGAGCCGAAGCGTCTTGGCCAGCAGTCGGGCGACTGCCCCAACGGCCATCGCGTGGCTCCACAACTGATTGCGATCGAGCGTGTCCTTGGTGTTCGATGGGCTGAATTGGCGCGATACGAAAACCGTAATCGCCACGTTGCGTATTTGCTTTGTACCCAACAGCGCGATCGCACTCTTCAAATCGGCGACTTCCTGCCGCACGCCGTAGAACGACGAGTTAACAATGCGGATAATCCGGGCAGCGAGCGCGGGGTCTTTTTCGATCAGCTGCCGGAGATCTTCGGCGTCGGACGCCTCATCAACGGCCGCTTCGATAATTCGAAGTGCAATGGACGGTAGCGACGATAACTCGCTGAGCCGTTGAAACAGCGTTTCCAGCGCTTGGTTATGAAACTGGAGCGTGCCGTCGCACAGGCCATCTTTTGTGGGTGCGGTGGTTGCAGTCACGGGTCAGTCATGGGGGGTAAAGGGCAACGATGCGCGACCCTGCCACGGCATGGCCCGCACCCAATCGACTCCCGCGGGAGTCGCAGCACATATGGACAGTAAACCTTAGCTTGTCTTCGGTGCCTTCGGTCTGTTTTCTCTCCCCCCAACTGGGGTTGTCTGTTCGCCGGTCAATAGAATCGGCTATCGAGGACAGCCGCTACATTCGGCACAGTCGGGCCCCTGTTGATTTGCCCCTGGTGAAAACCGTACTACGCTTAACCGTGAACGCGCCCGCTTGGCTGCCAGGCGATTGGCGCATTCGTCTTTCCGCATGCCAAGAATTCAAACCTCGAAGAAGTTGAAATTATATGTCTGCGAATTCTTCCAATGGGGCGGCTGTGGCCGACAACGATTCGGCAGAGGATCGGCTCGACCTACTCATGAGTCGCATCAATCAACTGACGGCTGGCGGAGATGCACCGCCGAGCGAGGTGATGCCCCAGGCCGCGCCACCAGCTAGCAATGTCGCCCAGCCAACAGAGCGGCCCACGCCACTGCCGGCCGATGCTGCGGTCGCGGCGGTGAGTGACGAGCACGACACGCACGGCGAATGGTTTCCGGCGGAGCCCGAAAACTTACGAAAGGCCGCGTTGTCGGAGGCGGAAGTCGAGGACCTGCTACTGAAATGTCTCAACGCGCGTAGCGAAGCGACTGGTCGCGATTTGTCGGAGCAGGTGAAACTCCCGTTTCGTCTGGTCGACCCCACGCTGCAGCAAATGAAGCAAGACCAATTGGTTGCTCATCGTGGTTCGGCGATGATGAACGACTACGTGTACCAGCTCACCAATAAAGGGCGAGAGCGAGCCAAGAAGCTCAGCGAGCACTGCACGTATTATGGCGCGGCACCGGTGGCGCTCGATCATTACATCCAGAGCGTCGCCCAGCAAACCATGGCCAACCAGCATCCTTCGGAGGCCGATTTGCATCGAGCCTTCGATGACTTGCTGATCGACAAACGCATGCTGTTGCGGCTCGGCCCCGCCATTAACTCCGGCCGCGGCTTGTTCCTTTACGGCGCGCCAGGCAACGGAAAAACCAGCATCGCCGAGCGGGTGACCAAGGCATTTGGGGAGTTTGTATGGATTCCCCGCGCTTTGAACATCGAAGGTGAAATCATGCGGCTGTACGATCCCAGCATGCACGAGCCCGCCCCGCAGGAAACCTTCGAAGGTTTGTTGGACAATCGCAAGGTCGACAATCGCTGGGTTCGTATCCGCCGGCCGACGATCGTCGTGGGTGGCGAGCTTACCATGGACTCGCTCGAAGTCACGCTCAACACGGCAACCAACGTGAGCGAAGCGCCCGTGCAGCTCAAAAGCAATTGTGGCACGCTGGTGATTGACGACTTTGGCCGCCAACGGATGACAACCGACGAGTTGTTAAATCGATGGATTGTGCCACTCGAGAAACGCTACGATTACTTGAACCTGGCCAGTGGCAAGAAGATCCAGGTGCCGTTCGATCAGTTGATTATCTTTTCGACCAACCTGGAGCCAAAGGACCTGGTGGACGACGCGTTCCTACGGCGAATTCCCTACAAGATCGAAGTGATCGATCCCGAGGAATCCGCCTTTCGCCAGTTATTCACCATCATGGCGCCGATCATCGGGGTGGAGTACAATCCCAAGGCGGTGGACTACCTGATTGCGACTCACTACCAGGCGGTGGGCCGTCCGATGCGGTGCTGCCAGCCGCGCGACTTGCTACAGCAGGTGAAGAACTATTGCCACTACGTGAAGCAGCCGGCAGTGATGTCGAAAGAGAATCTCGACTTCGCCGTCGAGAATTACTTCGCCGTGATGTAGAACCGAGTTTTCGCTGGCCAGGCGACCGAAGGGTGAGGTTCGTCCGCGAAGTTGCGCGCCACTGTGGCGAGAACCGTGAGCCTCAACCCTGGTGCCTTGCGGCCCCTTACCGTTTGGTTCCGTTGCCGAATTCCAGCGGCAGTTGGGGATCGCCCGCGCCGTCGGGCGTCAGCTCCTCGTGCAGTTTGCTCGGTTGAATATCGCGATTGTGCTGGTACTTACTGGCGTACTCGATCACCTCGCCGGTCACTTCGTGATAGAAGATCTGGCAGATTGGCACGCCAGGATAGATGCGAATCGGCTGGACGGCGAACATTTCGAGCGTCCAGAACCCAGAGAAGCCCACGTCGCCAAATCCTGCGGTGACGTGCACAAATAGTCCTAGTCTTCCAACACTCGAACGACCTTCAATCTGAGGCACGAGGTTGTGCGTGGTGGTCTTTTCTATGGTGCGTCCCAGGTACAGTTGGTTAGGACTAAGCGTGAGGCCCTCCTTGGGAATCTCAATACGCCGCACGCGATTGTCCTTGGCCATGTCGAGCACGAGCTCTTCGTAGACCATCAACTCGTTATGGAGCGTCAGGTTGTAGCTGTTAGGATTGAGGTGCGACTCGTCGAACGGATCGATGAGAATGTCCTCGCCCAGCCGTGCGCGAATCTGCTGCCCAGAAAGAATCATGAAGGGTCTCCTCGCCCAGCACATGCCCAAACCGAAGCGTGAATTACAACCGAGCCGCGCGATGTTTTCAAGCCACCAGATTTAGGGCCAGCAGCGTCGAGCGTCCGCCTTCTGTTAGCTCAATGCCCCGCGTCCGATCTCTTGAGAGTCCGCAGGTTGGCATCGATTGGGCCTAAACGTCCACCTGCGGGCAGAATTTGCGCATTGAGCACGCATCGCACTTGGGTTTGCGGGCGTTACAGATGGCCCGGCCGTGGTGGATCATGCGGTGCGAAAAGTCGATCCAGGACTTCTTGGGCAAGATCTCCATCAAGTCGCGCTCGACCTTCACCGCATCGGTCTGGGTCGTAAGCCCCAAGCGGCGAGATAAACGGCCCACATGCGTGTCGACCACCACGCCTGTCGGCATGCCGAACGCCGTGCCGAGCACCACGTTGGCCGTTTTTCGGCCGATGCCGGGCAGGTTGACCAGCACGTCGAGGTCCGGTGGCACTTTGCCATCGTGATCGTTTACCAATGCCTGGGCGCAGGCTTTGATGTTCTTCGCCTTGTTGCGGAAGAAACCCGTGCTTTGCACAAGCTTTTCGAGTTTCTTGATCGGCGCAGCCGCCATAAGGGCGGGCGTGGGCAACTCCGCAAATAGTGGCGGGGTCACCAAGTTCACACGCTCGTCGGTGCACTGTGCCGAGAGAATTGTCGCCACCAGCAGCTCGAAGGGCGAGTCGTGCAACAAGGCGCACTCCGCGTCGGCGTAGTCGCTTTGGAGTCGCCGCAGAACCTTGGCGGCTTGTTTCTTTCGCTCGGCAACGGGCACGGCCCTGGGTGTGGCCGCCCTGGTTGTGCGTTTCGGGGGCGTTTTTTTCTTGGCCATCGCGTCAGTCCTTAGCGGTCGGAGACCGGCGACCACTGCCGGAAGCTCCCCGCTCCAGCATAAAGCCCTGCAAAATCGTTACCAAGGGCACTACCCGCACCCTGGCCAGCTATACGTTTATTCTTGACGCAAGCACCCACCGGGCATACTCTTACGTAGCAGTGGCGGAATTGCGGAAGGTTCCGCTGCCCGTGTACCGTTCGGCACGCCTGCCCGCCGCATGTGAATCCTAGTACCCCGTAGAGACCCGTTGTCATGAGCCAACCCGATTTTCAAGCGACGAACCCTTATGCGTCGTTCGGCAGCATCGCCGCCGATGCCCCCGCCACCGAGCGGCTGGCATTCATCAAGCGGACGTACCTGCACCTGGCCTTGGCTGTGTATGCGCTAGTGACGCTGGAGTTTATTTACTTCCAGGTGTTCGCCGAGCAGATGGAAACGTACATGCCTCAGTTGCTGGGGTCGTACTGGATTCTGGCCATGTTTGCCGCGTTTGTGGGTGCCGGTTGGATTGCCCGCGCGTGGGCCGACTCGGAGACCTCCGTTGGCAAGCAATACGCGGGCCTGGGACTCTACGTTGTTGCCGAATCGATCTTCCTCGCCCCGCTGTTGTGGGTCGCCAATCACTACGTCACCCAGATTGGTGACTACACTTTCAGTCCAATTGCGGTGGCCGGTGTGCTCACGTTCTTCGTGTTTGCCGGGCTCACCGGTGGCGTGCTCCTGTCGAAAGCCGATTTCTCGTTCCTCGGTCCCGCACTGGGCATCGGCGGCATGCTGGCGTTCGGCGTGATCATTGCCAGTTTCTTCTTCCCAGGGATGCTCTCTGGCCTTTGGTTTCCGGTCGCGATGGTCGTGCTGGCATCGGGTTACGTCCTCTACGATACCTCGAACATCCTGCATCACTATCGCACCTCGCAGCATGTGGCGGCATCGCTTGCCCTGTTCGCCTCGGTGGCGCTGCTGTTCTGGTACATCCTGCGAATCGTGATCGCCATGTCGAGTCGCGACTAATCGACGCCTTATCTCCATTCGGGCCTCCTTACCCCAATCCGGGCGAAGCCGCGCGGCAGTGCGTGTGTGGCTTGGCCCACTTGCGCGTTGGGTGAGTGAAGCTCTATTGTGACAAAAAAATGCAGTTTCCCGCCAAGCGGCTATCCAATCGTCACGGACTGCCTACTATTCACGTAGGCCCGCATTCACATGGGGCCGGGCCCGCGGCCTGACTCTGCGGTTGCGACTTTATTTACATGAGCTTGCTGAATTCCACGAGCTAAGCGGATGAATCCACCCGATTTCGAACACGTAGAATTCGATCCCTCCGAGTTCTCGGGAATCGTGCGCATGTTCCCGATTCCCAATCTTGTGATGTTCCCGCACGTGGTACAGCCCCTTCACGTGTTTGAAGGGCGGTATCGCGAGATGATGCAGGATGCTCTTGCCGGCGACCGCCTTATTGCCATGCCCGTGCTCAAGCCCGGGTGGGAACCCGACTACGCGAGTCGGCCACCGGTCGAGCCATGGGGCTGCTTGGGTAAAGTGGTGTTGCACAACGAGTTGCCGGATGGCTGCTACAACCTGCTATTGATGGGGGTCGCCCGACTGCAGATTGACGAAGAACTCGACCCGCTGCGAAGCTACCGTCAGGCCCAAGCGCGGATTATTGCCGATGAGTGCCCTTGTCCTGATAGTCAGGAGACCATGGAACTTCGACATCGGCTTGTCGAAGTGTTCGACGCCAGCGTGGCACAGGGCGAATCGCACGACTCGCTCAAGCAATTGCTGGAAACCGAGATTCCGTTGGCGCAGCTTACCGATCTGGTCGCCTACGCCTTGCCGTTGCCATCCGAGGTAAAGGTGGCACTGCTTGCCGAGCCATGCGTGGTCGACCGCACGCGGCAATTGCTCCGGCTGCTTGGCTCCTCGGTGGCGTCACCCAGGGCCACCGGCAAGTTTCCCCCGCCGTTTAGCAACAACTAGTGCCTCTCTTGAAGCTGGCGTACCGCGAACCTTGCCGGCAACAACAAGCAAAAAGGTTGCCGCATCACCATGCGGAAGCTCAACTTCCGCGGGCAGGCGACTTTCGCTCGTACCGGTCGGCGATCATAATGCGTAAGTGTGGCAGCGTCGTTCGTGCGACCGCGCCCGACGCGTCGAAACGTGGCTTGGCTAGAAATTACTGCATGAACTGAGGACCGATTGTGCAAAGCGAAAGCGAAACGGGCTCGCTGGACGGCGAAGCAACCGAGTTAAAGGGGTCGACTAGTCGGCAGGGCTCGAATGGGTCTGGCGTCGATTTACCTCGGATCGAACGCGCCGTACGCGAAATCCTTGCCGCCGTTGGCGAAGATCCTGATCGGGAGGGACTGCTCGAAACGCCGGCTCGAGTCGCCCGCATGTACGCTGAATTGTTCAGTGGACTGCACGACGATCCACGTGTTCACCTGCAGAAGTTCTTTACCGAAAAGTACGATGAACTCGTGCTGGTACGGGATATTAGTTTCAACAGCATGTGTGAGCATCATATGTTGCCGTTCAGCGGCAAGGCTCACATTGGCTACGTTCCTAACGGTCGCGTCGTCGGTTTGAGTAAGCTGGCCCGTGTAGTGGAGGTCGTATCGAGGCGGCCGCAAGTGCAGGAGCGAATGACCGAGACCATCGCAAACCTGCTGATCGAAGAACTCGATGTAAAGGGCGTGGCGGTGGTAATCGAGGCCTCGCACTCTTGCATGACTATTCGCGGCGTCCGCAAGCCGGGGAGCCTGTGCGTCACCTCGGCTATGAAGGGCCTCTTCCGGTCGAACTTGTCCAGTCGCAGTGAAGTGATGAATCTCATCTACGGCAGCAAATAGAAAGGGCGAGGATCGAGGGACGAGGCCCGTCGAACGTTTGCCCCGCGCCCCTTCCCCCAACATGGATCCAGAACGGCAACGCATTGAAGAAGATCTTCGCGGCCTCGTGGCGGGCGAGGTGCGTTGCGATGATGCGACGGTCCAGTTGTACGCCACCGATGCGAGCATTTACGAAATTCCGCCGCAAGGGGTTGTGCGGCCGAAGTCGACCGAAGACGTCACAGCCACGGTTCGCTACGCCAGCGCCACCGGACTACAGGTGCATGCGCGAGGGGCCGGAAGTGGGCTGGCCGGGGCGGCCCTGGGCCGCGGGTTGGTAATCGACTTCTCGCGGCACATGCGCCGCGTACTACAGCTGCGATCCGAGACCGTCCGCGTCCAGGCGGGAGTCGTGCATGGCGAACTCAATCGCCTGTTGGTTACCCACGGCCGCTTGTTTGGCCCCGATCCGGCAATGTCGCTGGTAACCACTATGGGAGGTGTGGCGGCCACCAATGCCACGGGTAGCCGTTTTCTCCGGTACGGCACTCCGCGCGACCACGTCCAGGAAATGCGCGTGGTGCTGGCCGACGGCACTTTAATCGATGCCGGCGTGCACGAAGTGCCCACGTCTCGGCCAGTGGTGGCGGAGGTCTCGACGGCCAACGATCGGTTGCAGACGCTTGTATGGTCGGTGGCGCAGCTCATTGAGCGTAACCGCGAGCTGATCGACTCGTCCACGATTCACGCATCCGTGAATTGCTGCGGTTACCAGCTTCGCGACGTACTCACCGAGGGTAAGCTGCATCTCGCCAAGCTACTTTGCGGAAGCGAAGGTACGCTAGCGATAACTACCGAGTTGGTTGTCGGTACTGAGCTTCTGCCGAAGCATACCGGCGTGGCGCTCCTGATCTTCGACAGTCTCGATAAGGCAGCAAGGGCCGCTCAGGAAGTTCTTGTGCTGGAGCCTTCGGCGTGCGACCTGATGGATCGCCGGCACCTGAGCCTCGCTCGCGAGGTGGACGTCCGCTACGAATTGTTGATCCCGGGGGCAGCCGAAGCGGTGCTTCTAGTGGAATACGCCGGCGATACACAAGACGAGGTGCAAGCCAAGCTAAACGATACGGTGAAGCTCGTGACCGTCGCCAACCGCCTGGCCGCCGGTGCGCACGTGGCCCACGACTCCGCGGACGACGAACTCTACTGGCAACTTGCCCAGCGGTTCGTGCCGACACTCTACCGCCTGCAAGGCGTACGTCGCCCGGTGCCGTTTTTGGAAGATATTGCCGTGCCGGTGGCAGCGCTCCCCGTCTTCCTCCGCCACATGCAGGACGTCCTCAAACGCGAACAAGTCACTGCCAGCGTCTTTGGCCACGCCGGGCAAGGGCAACTGCACGTGCGGCCTTTCCTCGATCTCGCGAATCCTAACGAGAAGCGGCGGATGGAGCGGCTCGCCAGCGAATTGTACGAGAAGGTATGGATGCTCGGCGGCACCATTAGCGGCGAGCATGGCGATGGCCTGAGCCGTACCCCGTTTGTCGCGGGGCAGTATGGGCCGCTAGTGAATGTGTTTCGCGAGCTCAAGCGGCTGTTCGATCCCGATAATATCCTCAACCCCGGCAAGGTGGTGCCTGAGGCCGGTGCGCGAATGATTCATCATCTGCGGCAGGTCGTGCCCGATGTCGAGGCACCGCGCGAGCCAACTGCCGACCAGCCGCCCAGCGACGAGCCGCGCACAGGTGGCACGGGGCAGCTTGTCGAGTTGCAGCTCAACTGGGATGTCCACCAGATGGCGCATGCGGCCCGTACCTGCAACGGCTGCGCCGCATGTCGCACGCGCGGACCGCAGACACGCATGTGTCCCGTGAATCGCGTTGCCCCGCGCGAGGAAGCCTCGCCCCGCGCAAAGGCCAACCTGATGCGGGCCGTACTCACGGGGCAGTTGCCGCCCGACACCGTGCTGCAGGATGCAGCCAAAGAAGTGGCCGACCTCTGCTTCCATTGTCACATGTGTCGCATCGAGTGCCCCGCGAATGTTGATATCCCCCGCTTGATGGTGGAGGCCAAGGCAGAGTACGTTGCCAGCAACGGCCACAACGTGCACGACTGGCTTACGGCGCGAATCGATATGCTCACGCATCTCATCTCGCGCGTGCCGCGGCTGGCCAACTGGATGTTCCAAAACCGTCAGATGCGGTGGCTCATGGAAAAACTGCTGGGCATCAGTCAGGCTCGGCAGCTCCCCAAGCTCTCGCGGCGGCCGTTTCTCCATACGGTGGGCCGCGACAAACTCGACCGGCTCAACAGCGATGCACCGCACCGCGTGGCGGTGTTTGTCGATACGTACGCCAATCTTTTCGATACCGAACTGGCCGAAGCGCTGCTCAAGGTGCTCGACCACAATGGCATCGAAGTGTACGTGCCGCCCAGCCAGCGGCACTCAGGAATGCCACTCATTACGAGCGGGTCGCTCGACCACGCGCGGCGGCTCGCGCACCGCAACGTGGCGGCGCTTGCCGAGGCGGTGCGACTTGGATACACGGTAATCTGCACCGAGCCAACGGCCGTGCTGGCTTTGACGCGCGAGTATCTCACCATCCTGGCCGAGGACGAAGACGTTCGCCTGGTTTCCGAAAACACGCAAGATGCCTGCCACTACCTGTGGCAGCTTCACCAGCGCGGTGGCCTGCAACTCGACTTCCAACCTCAACAGTACGAAGTGGCTCACCACACGCCGTGCCACCTGCGGGCTCTCGAAATCGGCACGCCCTCGGTCAACCTGTTGCGGCTTGTACCGGGGCTTGGCGTACACAGCATCGAAAAAGGTTGCAGCGGCATGGCCGGCACATGGGGACTCAAGCGGCGCAACTACCGCACGAGTTTAAGGATTGGGCTGCCTCTGATTAGCGAAGTCCGCGACGGCCCCTACCATGCCGCGATGACCGAGTGCAGCACCTGCGCCATGCAAATCGACGATGGCACCCACAAGCCCACCGTGCACCCCATCAAAGTGCTGGCCGCCGCCTATGGCTTGATGCCGCCCCCGGTGTCGCCCGTCGTGAGTAACGTCACCCTCCCCCCGGGAGGGTCGGACGCGGTAGCGGCTGGGGAGGGAAAAGTCCAAAGCTAGTGAGTTGCACGCCATGACCAACACCGTTCTTTTATTTGCTGGCGTACGCGAGGTGGCGGGCAGCGATCGTTTGTCGATCGAACTGCCGGCAGGCGCTACGTACGGCGACTTGCTGGCGAAGCTCGCTAGCGAACTACCAGCCGCCCGGGCTGCGATCGAGTTGAGCCGATTGGCCGCCGACGGTAAGTTCGTCGTCGCGGACGCGGCGGTGCGTGAAGGAGGCGAAATCGCGCTCATCCCGCCAGTGAGCGGTGGATAACAGCCGCTCGCAGCTTAGCCGCTCAGCGGAAGCGCCTTGCATCGGTCGCCCGTTGACGGCCAACAAACGTGGTAGAAATCGCTGGCAGGTTTGGTCTAATGAAGGCTGGCGAAGTGGTATGGAGGGAGCGATTGGAGCCCACGAACTGATAGTTCCCACGAACGGCGCAGGATTCGGACTAAAGCGACACCTGTCGCGCTATCTGTCGATAAACGCCTGCAGGAATGACCTGCCCCCCCGAATGGAATCACCGAAAAAACACGAGAGAATATTTAAACTGCCGATGCCGAAATCGGCGGAATAGATCGACAGCGAATCGTAGGTTCTCCGTTGTCGTTTAATCGACCCAAAAATGCTCGCCCTCACCCACCATCCAATCGATGTTGCCACCCTCATCAGCACCGCTAGCCAGCCGGCCGCTGGGGCGGTGGTGGCGTTCGTGGGAGTGACTCGGGCCGTTACTAGAATGGCAGGCGCCGCTGACCGCGAAACCGAGCGGCTGGCGTACGAAGCCTACGAGACGATGGCCGAAGCAAAACTGGCCGAACTCGAAGCGGCTGCCCGGCGGCGATGGGAGCTGGTCGAGTGCTTGGTGGTTCATCGGCTTGGCGAGGTGCCAGTGACCGAGGCGAGCGTCGCGGTGGTGGTCAGCAGCCCGCATCGCCGCGCGGCGTTCGAGGCGGCGGAGTGGCTCATCGATATGCTGAAGCGGGATGTCCCCATTTGGAAGCGGGAGCATTTTGTGGGTGGCGAGACCGAGTGGGTACATCCGGGAGCCAGTGTTTGATGCACCAAGACTGCACCCCAACCAAGCCGCTCATCGATACGTTTGGCCGCACGCACACCAGCTTGCGTCTGAGCGTGACGGACCGCTGCAACATTCGCTGCTTCTACTGCATGCCTGTCGATGGTGTACGATTTCTGCCGAAGAGCCAAATCCTCACCTTCGAGGAGATGGAGCGGTTCGTCGGCATCACCGCAGCGATGGGCATTTCGCGCATCCGCATCACGGGCGGCGAGCCGCTGGTCCGCTCGGAGTTGCCTCAGTTGGTCCACCGCTTGGTGGCGGTCGCTGGCGTGGAAGAAGTGGCGCTAACAACCAACGGAATGCTGCTCGACCAACAGGCCGAGCCGCTCAAGCAGGCAGGCCTCGCTCGCTTGAACATCAGCCTCGACACACTCGACGCGGCGAAGTTTGAGCGAATCACACGGCGGCAGGGGCTCGACCGTGTGCTCGCCGGCATCGATGCGGCACAGCGAGCCGGATTCGAGCGGATCCGACTCAACGCCATCGCCGTGCGAAACGAAACGGAAGACGAGGTGGTGCCGCTGGTGGAGTTTGCCATCGAGCGTGGCCTGGAAATGCGGTTCATTGAGTTCATGCCGCTCGATGCCGACGCAAACTGGACCGCCGATCAAGTACTCACGGGCGCTGCGCATTCGCGAGTTGATTACCGCCGCGCTTGGGCCGCTTGAGCTGGTGGAGCGAGCCGACCCCAGTCAGCCAGCCGTCGACTACCGGTTTGGCGAGGGTCGCGGCATCGTTGGATTCATCAACCCCGTCAGCGAGCCTTTCTGCGGCAACTGCGATCGCTTACGATTGACGGCAGAAGGTCAGGTGCGAAACTGCCTGTTTAGCACAGCCGAATCGGACGCCCGCGCGCTACTTCGTAACGGGGCCAGCGACGCCCAAATTGCCCAACTGGTTCGCGATTGCGTGCAAGCGAAGCGGGCCGGACATGGAATCGACGACCAAACGTTCTTGCGGCCCGCCCGCGCGATGTACCAGATTGGTGGCTGAGCAAGTTGGGGGGAAGTGCAATGGACGTTTGCCGTACCTACGTGCTATGCGATGAAGCCATTACTGCAAGGTCCTGATTCAACGGTTCCTATCCACCACACTGCATCTACTACCCACTGAATGCCCATGCCCGCCAAATCTCCCGCCCCCTGGTACGCCGACGGACTCCGATTTCAATGCACCGGATGTGGCGACTGCTGCACCGGGGCGCCAGGCTACGTATGGGTGAACAAGGCCGACGTCGCGGCCCTCGCCGTAGAGAAAGGTATGGAGGTGCCCGAGTTCGAAGAGCAGTACGTCCGCAAGATTGGCGTGCGAAAGAGCCTAAAGGAGTTCTCCAACGGCGACTGCGTCTTCTTCGACAACCAGTCGCGCAGGTGCGATGTTTACGCCGCCCGTCCCCGGCAGTGTCGCACCTGGCCATTCTGGGACTCGAATCTGCGTACGCCCGAAGCGTGGGAGGCTACCTGCCAGGAGTGCCCGGGGAGCGGCAAGGGCAAGCTGCACGACATCGATCACATTGAAGCGGAGCGAGCCAAAATCCGTGTTTGAGCGGATGTGGAAGTGAGCCCGGCCGTCCCCGACCTGGGTCTTGGGTTTCGGGTAGGGGACGACCGGGCCCGCTGGGGCCTTGGGGAATGCATTGCTATCGGGCTGGTGTAAAGCGTTTTTAACGACTTAACAAACTTTGCGGATTAGATGGAGTCTGCTGCTGGGCGGACCGATAGTAATCCTTGAGTCCACCTAGGTGCGCTCAGGAGTTGCCAAGAGATCGCCCGATTTGTCGCAAACCATTTTACCATAATGCTTTGCGACAATTTTGGCGGAAATGCGAGGCATTCCGGCTGTCGATAATTTGCGTAAGTTGTTTGAAAACATGGGTTTAGGTGTCATTCGCTAGTCTTGTCCGTCGCCTTGGCGCAACGGGCTGGACGCGACGGAACCTGCATGCGGAGAGCGCTTCTGCGGCGCGTCAATCTTGACTCTAGTGCTTACTACAATTACACTTGGAGCAAGACAGCACGTCGCCAACAGGGCCGATTTCGAGGTCCAAACTGCTCTTCGGATGGGGAACATCTGTCGTGACCAAGAAAGAGATTGTAAAGACCATTTCCGATGAGATTGGGCTCACCCAGCTCAAGACCAAGGAGATTGTCCAGAAGACGTTCGACGCAATCGTCGAGACGCTGGTCGAGGACCATCGGATCGAGCTGCGAAACTTTGGAGTCTTCGAAGTGAAGAAGCGGGCCGCTCGCAAGGCGCGGAATCCCCGCACGGGTGAGAAGGTTTCGGTACCGGAGAAATTCGTCGTAACCTTTAAGCCCGGCAAGGAGATGGAAGCACGCGTCCGAGAACTGGAACGTCGGGCCAACGAGGAGCGAGAAGCACAAGAGCGGGCAGCCGAAGCGGCCGGCATGAATGGTTCGGCAGGCGGCACGCATCACGCCCCGCCACCGCCGATTCCAAGTTCAAGTGAGCAAACGAGTTACGAGTGACATCGGAGGCCCAGTAGCACCGAGTATCACCACCTTTTCCCGCACATCACCGAAGATCAAAGCGGCAGCGCAAGTCGTTGGCTCAAAAACACTTATCCACAAGTCCCACGGAAGCGGGCAACCGATACCAAACGAAACATGTTTCCCCGTGCCGCAGGGCCTTTGTCCTGTGGGCCGGTGGTTACTCAAGGAGGAGTACCAGTTCCATGCGTAAGTGCCCGTCTCAGAAGTGGTGGTTGGCAGGCCTCACGGCCTGCGTCCTCTCGACCAATGTCGGATGCCTGATTCCCTTGTACTCGGGTGACCCTGCTCGCCGCGCGCGGCAGTTGATCTATACCTCCGAGGATCTCAGCACCATCATGGACGAATGGGAGCGAATCTGGTTCCTCGACCAGCCAAGCCACCTGAAGCCCTTCCCGACGCACGGCGGCGTTATTTAGCAAACCTGCGAGTTGCGGCAGCCGGGGACCTCGCCGTCCCCGGCTCGCCTACACCGCACCAGCTGCCCGGCCGGCGGCTCGTCAGTCGAACGCGCAAGCGGTACATTGCGGGTTTGGTACACCCAGCACCGCGCACTTTCGCAGGTTGAACGCGCCCGTGGATCTTTCCGTTACGCTCGGCCGCTTGCGGCTTCCCAATCCCATTTTGGTGGCATCGGGGACGTTTGGGTACGCACGCGAAATGCAAGGGCTGGTGGATCTCGGACGACTAGGCGGAATCCTGCCAAAGACGATCACCAAAGAGCCCCGCCCCGGCAACGCCCCTTGGCGAACCATCGAGACTCCCGCGGGCATGCTGAACTCGATTGGCCTGGATAACGATGGTATCGAGTCCTTCCTCTCTCAGCTCATGCCCTTTCTGGCGTCCCTAGGCGTGCCAATCGTCGTGAGCATTGCCGGGCGGAGTGCCGATGAGTTTGTAGAGCTCACGTCGCGGCTGGACGGCGTAGAGGGCGTGGCGGCCGTGGAACTCAATATCTCGTGCCCTAACGTTTCTGGCGGCGTCGATTTCGGTACCGACCCGGCCATGTGCGAGGACTTGGTAAGCCGCTGCCGTGAGGCGACCAGCACGCCGATACTCGCCAAACTCACGCCCAACGTCACCAGCGTGGCGACCATGGCCAAGGCAGCTTCGGCCGGCGGGGCAGATGCGCTGTCGCTAATCAATACATGCCTCGGCATGGCTATCGACTGGCGGAACCGCAAGCCGATGCTCGGCAACGTGGTTGGCGGCCTCAGCGGCCCCGCAATCAAGCCAATCGCCCTGCGTTGTGTCTACCAAGGCGCCAGGCGACCGACACGCCCATCATTGGCATCGGCGGCATTGCGACCATCGACGATGTAATGGAGTTCCTGGTCGCCGGGGCCACGGCAGTTCAACTCGGCACCGTGAACTTCTACAATCCAAAGGCGTCCATGGAAGTGCTTGATGCGTTGCCAGAAGGGCTGGCCACGCTAGGCGCGACCTCCGTGGCGGACGCTGTTGGGACGCTTGCCTAGGTGTTTTTGCGTGTCGCTGGTCGTCGCGGCGCTAGACTTGTGAGCGAGTTACTGAAGTCGATTTTCCTGACCCTCGATCTCTGACCCCGATCCTTCACCTATGCGTGTCCTCTCCGGAATCCAACCCACCGGCCCTTTTCACTGGGGCAATTACTTTGGCGCTATCCAGCAATACATCGACCTGCAGGATACGGCCGACGAGGCGTACTATTTCATTGCGAACCTGCACGCGCTCACCACCGTGCGTGATAAGGAGCTACTACGGCAGTACACGCTAAACGGGGCGATCGACTTGTTGGCCCTGGGGCTCAATCCCGAGAAGGCGGTGCTGTTTGTGCAGAGCGACGTGCCCGAGGTAAGCGAGCTCTGTTGGCTGCTGATGACTGGCACGCCAATGGGGCTCTTGGAGCGATGCGTTAGCTACAAGGACAAGCTGGCCAAAGGACTCAAGGCCGACGCAGGGCTATTCACCTACCCGGTGCTGCAAGCGGCCGACATTCTGGCCTACGACGCCGACGTCGTGCCGGTGGGCGAGGATCAGCTGCAGCACATTGAGGTTTGTCGCGACATTGCCGGGTCGTTCAATCACCATTTTGGCGAGACGTTCACCATGCCCAAGGGCAAGGTGCTCGATCAAGAGCGCTAAGGTTCCCGGCACGGACGGCGAGAAGATGAGCAAGAGCTACAACAACACGCTGGCGGTGTTCGACGAGGAGAAGAAGCAGCGGAAAGCGATCATGCGCATCCAAACCGATAGCCGGCCGATGGAAGATCCCAAGGACCCCGCAGGGGACGTACTGATGGATCTCTACAAGCTGGTGGCTACGGACGACGAGATTGCCTCGATGGCGGAGACCTATCGCCAAGGTGGGTTCGGCTATGGCGAAGTAAAGAAAGCGCTGGCGGACGCTGCCCAACGCTACTGGGTCGAAGTCCGCGAGCGGCGCCAAGAGTTTGCTGCTAAGCCGCAAGCGGTACGGGAGATTCTGGCCACTGGAGCCCAAAAAGCGCGCGCCAAAGCCAAGGCCGTTTTAGATCGAGCCCAGCAGGCCTGCGGCACGGCAGGCTGGTAGTGGGCCTCCGCCGCAACG
Source organism: Lacipirellulaceae bacterium (assembly GCA_963753855.1). Lineage (GTDB taxonomy): Bacteria > Planctomycetota > Planctomycetia > Pirellulales > Lacipirellulaceae > Aeoliella. The sequence continues at coordinate 291,474 of CAVWDV010000003.1, forward strand.
ATTTCGTGTATGCCCTTTCCTGAGACCCTTTGACCCCAAACGCCTTCCAATCATGCACTTCCGAACCCGTGCCATCCACGTTGGAAATGAGCCTTGTCCCGAGACCGGGGCAGTGGTTCCGCCACTGTATTTCGCCAGCACCTTCGTGCAACACGAGGCGGGCAAGTGGCGAGATTTTGATTATTCGCGGAGCGGCAATCCCACGCGGAGTCGTCTCCAGGAAACGATAGCCAACCTCGAAGGTGGTGCGGGCGGCATGGCGTTTGCCACCGGCATGGCGGCCACGCACTGCGTGACGGCCATGCTCAACAGTGGCGATCACGTACTCGCCGGCAGCGACATCTACGGTGGAACCTATCGACTGCTGCATAAGGTGATGAATCGTGCTGGGATCGAGACAACGCTGGCAGACTCCACGGATCTCGATGCCTTCGCTGCCGGGATTCAACCGAACACCAAACTCGTATGGATCGAGTCACCTGGCAATCCGCGGCTGACGATCACCGACATTGCCGCCTGTGCCGAGATCGCCCATCAGGCGGGGGCGATCCTGGGCGTCGATAGTACATTCGCGACGCCGGTGCTGACGCGTCCGATTGAACTCGGCGCCGATCTTGTGATGCACTCAGCTACGAAGTACATCGGCGGCCATAGCGATTTGATGGGGGGCGTGTTGGTCGCCCGGACCAATGAACTCTACGACGAACTGTACTTCGTGGCCAATGCCACAGGTGCAATCATGGGGCCAATGGAGTCGTTCCTCTGCTCGCGGGGTCTCAAGACGCTGGAGCTTCGTGTCCGCGAGCAAAGTCGTACCGCTCAGCTCTTGGCAGAGTGGCTCGACCAGCATCCCAAGGTAACCATTGTTCGATACCCGGGGCTGAAAGCCCATCCGGCACATGAGTTGGCTGCTCGCCAGATGGAGGGCGGCTTCGGGGCTATGATTACGTTTGACGTGGATGGCACCTATCGCGATGCCAAGCGGGTGGTCGAGTCGACGAAGTTGTTTCGCCTGGCGGTGAGCTTGGGCGCCGTAGAGTCGCTTATCGAACAGCCCGCCAGCATGAGCCACGCCAGCTACGACGCCGCCGACCGCGCTGAAGCACGGCATCACCGACGGCATGATTCGCCTGAGCGTTGGGCTCGAAGCATTTGAAGATTTGCGAGATGATCTGGCGCGCAATTGGCGAATGAACCGCTCGGTTCGTACCAATGCTGCCGCGAGTCGCACGACCGATGCATCTCGTCCGGATTTCCGTTCGATTCTTCAGCTACTTGCCGCTCCGTAAGGCGATCACTTGCCCGATACTAGTTCCCACCTTCCATAGGTACTTTGATGTCCAAGCCTACCGTTGCCATACTCGGTGCGAGCGCCGATCCCTCCAAGTTTGGCTATCTGTCGTTGCAGGCACATCGTGCGAATGGGTACGAGGTGTACCCAGTGAATCCCAAGGGGGGCGAGATCGAAGGGCTAACGGTCTACACTTCGCTTGCGGAGGTGCCGGTAGAGAAGCTGGATCGCATTAGCGTTTATCTTCCGCCTGCAGTGGGCATTCAGGTGCTGGACGAGATCGCTGCCAAAGGCACAGGCGAACTGTGGCTCAACCCAGGCAGCGATACGCCGGAAGTGGTCGAACGGGCACGCGGACTGGGGCTGGAGCCAATTCAGGCCTGCAGCATTGTGGACGTGGAGGATCGGTAGTCGACGGTGGAAAGTCGGCACCGGTCCGCCAAGGGAGGTGGAAGCGCTGGCGCAACTCATTCAGTGGGAGCACAAAGGCCGTCCACGCAAGTGGGATGAGAGTAACAATCCTAAGGTGCTCGCCCAAATCGCGGTCTATCTGGAACAGGCGGGTACCGCGTCGATGGTTCCGCTACCGAAGTGACAAGTCCTGCCAGGAACGCGGAGGAGCGATTCATTTTCCTGCTATGTGAGTTAGAGTCATCCATGTTCGCCCTTGATCTGCCAACCCAGAACGTAGTGTACTTGGTGCTGTACCTGGCAACTCTGGTGCTCCACGTGGTGGCAATGAACTACGTGGTGGGTGGAGCGATGGTTGTGGCGGGGGCGGCTGTGTTCAAGTTGTTCGTCAACTACTGCGATGCGACGGAGGCGATTGTCGCAAAAATCAAAGACTGGCTGCCGCTCGCGTTAGGAGTGACGATCGCGCTCGGCGTTGCGCCAATCTTGTTTGTGCAGATTCTATACAAGCATTCATTTTACACAGCGAACCTACTACTGTTTTACCGTTGGATGGCAATCCTGCCTGTGCTGATCGTCGCGTTCTACTTGTTGTACTTACAAAAGAGCAATTGGATCGAACGCCGTGGCCGCGTGGTACACGCGATCGTCGCCGGCGGGGTGCTTGCCATGTTCTTGTTCGTCGCGTGGAGCTGGACGGAGAATCACTTACTGTCGTTCGCCGGACAAACGGAGTGGACCGATCACTACGTCGCTGGTCGTATGCGGTATCGATCAATTGAACTGCTCCCGCGGCTAACGGTGTGGATGATCGGTGCACTCACCACGTTATCGGTCCTACTCGCTTGGCAACTCCGCGGCAGGGCTACGACCGCAACCGTCAGGCGGCTCGCGCTAATTGGTGTTTGCGGAGCGGTGGGTTCGTTGGCAGCCGGTGGCTGGTACTGGTTGGTGCTGCCTGGCGACGTGGTTGCTGCAGTCATGCAACCAGCGAACCTTATCGTGCTCGTGATCGCTGGTGCTGGCGTGTTAGCGACCATTGGTGCTTGGGGGCACATGGCGAAATCCGGCCGTCTGGGAACACCATGGATGTGGCTCGCGACGGCGGGGCTTGGGGCCGCGATTCCCGCTGCCACGGTGCTTCGCGAAGTCCGCCGCTACGTGGCGTTGGTCGATGTAGATCAATGGCAGACGGCTGTCGACACGGCCAGCCAGTCGGCGAGCTGGCAAGGCTTTGGTGTGTTCGCTCTGTTCCTCGTCGCCAACGTCGCCGCGATTTGGTGGCTCATCCGCAAAGTACGCTGCGCCTTAAGGAGCCTGCCAAGTAGCAACGCGCTTGCGGCCAGGGGAGCGGCTTCACGACCCTTTGGTTACCTCGTGTACAAGATGCCCAAGCTCGGGCACGATCAGTTTTTCCATTGCCAACCTGACGGCGGCCGTGGAGCCTGGCATGGTGAGGACGATCGTGCTGTCGCAGACGCCGCCGACTGCGCGGCTAAGCATGGCGGCCGCGCCGATTTCTTCGTAGCTCAGCATGCGAAAGAGTTCTCCGTACCCAGGAAGTGTCTTGGTAAGCAACCCGGAAATGGTTTCGCAGGTCCGATCACGAGGTGAGATGCCGGTACCGCCGGTGATCAGCACCGCGGCGATGCTCTCGTCCGCGACCCACTCTTGCACGAGGCCTCTGATAATCGGCGGCTCGTCGGCAGCGATTTCACGAACTGCGACTTGGTGCCCACCCGCCTCAAGCAATCGCTCCACGAGCGTACCGCCGGTGTCGTTTTCGAGCGTACGAGTATCGCTCACTGTCAGGAGGGCGCAGCGCAGCGTCTTGTCGGCGGCGAGGCGGTGTTCTTGAGCGGACATGGCAGGTTGGGTAGGTCGGGTGGGGGCACAAGTTGGCACCGTGGCGGGCGGCGCATCACAATCCGCAAAACCCAGCGTAATGGTCGGCGACACTTGCTGCGATGATGGATCGAACGCCTACGACTGGCCCCCACGCCGGCGGTGCTCCTATAATAGCGAGTAGTCTACTACCGCGTGACCACGCCCCCTAGATGCTCGTAATGCGTTGTTTCTCCGTCCTCCTGATTGTTGTCGCAATGCCCGCTTCGGCGGACGAGTTAATACTCGCGACCGGTGGTCGAATCGCCGGCAGTATTGAGCGTCTGGAAGACGGCCGCTATCGCGTGATTACCGCCGCGGGTACTGTAGTCGGGCTTGACGAAAATCAGGTCGTCAAGCTCGTGGATGAATCCGCTGAGCGGCAAAGTTATGCCGAGCGGGCGTACGGGGCACCCGACACGGTTGGAGGCCAGTTGGCGCTTGCCAACTGGTGTCGTGAACACCACCTATCGGACGCAGCTGCGCGGCACGCGGCGCGGGTGGTCGAGCTCGATCCGGCCAACGCCGACGCCCGCCAGATGCTCAATTTTCGCAACGTAGATGGTCAATGGATGACGCGCGAGCAGTTGATGGAGTCGCGCGGGCTGGTGTGGTTCGAGGGCAAGTACCGAACTAGGCAGGAGATTTCGATCCGCGAGCGGAACGAGAAGCTCAAGCAGGCCGAGGTCTACTGGAAGAATGAGATCAAGCAATGGCGACGATGGCTTGGCGATCGGCAGCCAGAACGCGTGCAGCAAGCGCTTGCCAACTTCGATCAGGTGCGCGATCCATTGGCAGGGCCACCCATTGTTGAATTGCTTGCGGATGAGCGCGATCCAGCAGTGCGGCGGCTGCTCGCAAAGGCGTCCTCGCGAATTGAGCATCAGGTGACGGTGAACGCCCTGGTCACCCTGTCGCTTATCGACCCGGACGAAGACCTGCGACTCAGTTGCCTGGAGTGGCTCCGCGACGCCCACCGGTCTGGGCTTACAGAGTCGTACGTCAACGCCCTACGAAGCAACAATAATGCGGTTATCAATCGCGCGGCGACAGCACTCGGAAGCTTGGCAGATACGAGCGCCCTCGGCCCGCTGATTGACGCCTTGGTCACCGAACACAAGAAAGTTCTTGGCGGCAATAGCAGTGGCGGCGACAGCTATTCGTTCAACTCTAACGGAGTATCGAGTTTTGGTGGGGGTGGCCCGCAGATAGTGGAGGGCAGAATTAAGAACCCCAATGTGCTTACCGCCCTGGTCGGCTTAACCGGCGAACACTTCGGCTACGATGAAGCGTTGTGGAAGAAGTGGCACGCTACCCAAGCTCGTTCGGGCGAGGTCGACCTACGCCGAGACAACTAGCTGGAGAGATCGGTCGCGGACTGCTACGGCCTTTAGCTTCGAACGGTGTCCTTCTAGGGCTTGGACAACCCTAGTTTCTCGGGAGGAAAAAGCAACAGGTTCAATTCAAGCGTTCACTCGTTGTCGAACCGTATTTCACGGATCTCGAATTTATTAAGACCCGCCGGCACTTCGACTTCGGCCACTTCGCCAACTTTCTTGCCGACGAGCCCCTGGCCTAGTGGGCTGGCGACATTGATTTTGCCGTTGTCGAAGTCCTCGTCTCCCTCACCCACCAGGGTGAACTCTTCCGTATCGCCGAAGTCGAGATCCTTCACTACCACCGTGCAGCCAAAGACCACCTCGTCCTTGGGGAGCTTCGACGTGTCGACAATGTCGGCCCGCTTTAGCTTGTCTTTCAGCAGATTAATCTTCGCCTGCAACATACCTTGCGACTCGCGGGCACCGTGGTACTCTGCATTTTCTTTCAAGTCACCCTCGGCGCGTGCTTCGGCGATCCGCTTTTCGATCTCCGGCATTTGCTCATTTTCCATGATGTTAAGATCGGCTTTGATCTTTTCGTAACCCTGACGGGTCATGGGGACTCGACCACTCATGGCAGTAGATTCCTGCGATTATGGAGAATTGGGGGGACTCGGACCGACGGCGCTCAGAGGTAACTTGGTGAGTCGATCGTTCGTTCGAGTGCGGCGACTCGCCGACGCACCACTTACCCATGACCCACCGCAACAAAACAAAGACGGGCACCCCAAGGGTACCCGTCTTTCGATAGCATTTATTGTGCCGGGGTGAATCGCAGGTGTAAACCCCGGTTCCCACCGCTTCATTCGGGCAAATAGAGCAGGCGGCCGCACGCCTTGCAGAAGGTGGGCCGGCGCATCAGCAGGTCGTTTTCCATGTTGGGCGTAATTTTCTGGCCACAGCCGTTGCAAACGTTGTCTTCGGCTTCGCTCATTCCGTCGGCCCCTTTGACCTTTACCACGCGATCGTAGTCGCCGCGAAACTCGGCCGGTAGCGTCTTCTCGGCTGCTACCAGCTCTCCTTCGAGACGGGCAATATCGCTGCGGATGGTCTCGGTAGACGCTTCGATTTCGGCCTTTACCTTGGCAAGTTCCGCCTCGGTGGCTTTGACAGTGGCCACGGCGGTCTGGACCTTCTCGCCCATCGTGTCGATTCGCTCTAGGCTCTCCAGGATCTCGTCGGCCAGCACGCTGTTGGCCATTTCTGCCGCTGCGATTTGCTCCTTGAGCGTCTGGAACTCCTTATTGCTGCTGCAGGTGTTGAGCTTGGTTCCCCAGTCGACCAGTCGCTGTTCGGACGTCTTCAGATCGAGTTGCAGGCGGTCCGCCTTTAGCTTGGCTTGTTTTTCCGTCTCCCGGGCCTGTGCGAGCTCGGCTTCACGAGCGGCTACGTTTTGTTGCCGAAGCGCAATTTGCCGAGGACCGCGCTCTAGACGGTCGCGGAGGTCGGTAAGCTGGATGTGCAAGCGATGCAGCGTGCGAAGCGTATCTGTGCTGATGGCCATAGCGCGCCTGTCCATGAGTGGGTAAATCGATGCGATGAAAGAGCTCACCCCTTTATCACGCTTTCCGCCAGAATTGCCAAGGGCGGGGCGCTTCGCCAGGAGCCGACCTGTCGGTAAAGAGGCACCGCAAGGGGCGCCAACGACGAAAACAGCCGCGAGAAGGCAAGCTTCCCGCGGCTGATGAGCCGTGTGATGTTGAGAACCTGTCGTCAACCGTTTAGGCGGCCACGGGCAGTTGAGGGACAAAGCTCTCCAGCATTTGGCTGCGTACTGGGTGTTGCAGCTTGGCGACCGCTTTGGCTTCAATTTGCCGCACTCGCTCGCGAGTGACCTTGAAGATGCGACCAACCTCCTCGAGTGTGTAGCTGTAGCCATCGTGCAAACCGTAACGCAGGCGAATGATTTCTCGCTCGCGGTACGTTAGCGTCTTCAAGAGTTCTTCGATTTGTTCACGCAGCAAACCATTATTCGCCAGCTTATGCGGACTCTCCGTGTGCTGATCTTCGACGAATTCGCCAAAGCTGCAATCCTCGCCGTCGCCAATCGGGCGATCGAGGCTCACCGGATGCCGTCCGATGTCGAGTACGCGCTCGGTTTCGTCGAGCGGAACGTCGGCGGCCATCGCAATTTCTTCAATCGAAGGTTCACGCCCCAGTTGCTGCTGCAGCATCTTCGAAGTATTGCGGAGCTTGGTCAGCACGTCGATCATATGCACGGGGATGCGTATGGTCCGGGCCTGATCGGCGATTGCGCGTGTGATTGCCTGACGAATCCACCACGTGGCGTACGTCGAGAACTTAAAACCGCGACGATACTCGTACTTATCTACAGCACGCATGAGCCCTGTATTGCCCTCCTGGATGAGGTCTAGGAAACTCAATCCACGGTTGCGGTACTTCTTGGCAATCGACACCACCAACCTCAAATTGCCGCTGGAGAGTTCACGCTTTACGTTCTCGAAAGCACGATACTGAGCTTTCAGCGCCTGCACCCGGCGGTTAAGGGTTGTCGGGCTCTCAAGCACATGCCCCAGCAGGCCTTTGAGTTCCGCCTGAACCGAGGCAATTTTGTCGCTCGGGGCACCATGCTCTTTGAGCTCGCGAAGTTCGCTGCGTACTTCGTCGATGCGCGTGCTGAACTGCTCGAGTTCCTTAATCAGCGGTTGGACGCGGCGCGTGCGCAGGCTGAGTTCCTCGACCAGTACCAGCATCTTTTCGCGGCGACGCAGGTAGCGGCGGCGAATGGCCCGTCGCTCGTCGTCGGGCAGCTGGCGACGCGTGAGTTGTCCGAAGTCGGCCTTCTGGGCTTCCATCAGATTACGGAGCGTCGGGAGGTTGACGGGCATGCGAGCTTGTACTTGCTCTTTGGTCAAATGCTCCGTGAGCGAAACCTTGATCGTCCGATCGAACGGCAACTCGCCGCTCTCGACACGCTCCAGCGTCTTAGCGGTCGCCTCCAACGCATAAAATGATCGGAGCAAGTTGCGACGGAAACGCTTCCGCGTTAGCTCAATCTTCTTGGCCAGCGAGATTTCTTCTTCCCGTGTTAGTAGCGGAATCTCGGCCATCTGCGACAAGTACATGCGAATGGGGTCGCTCGTGTACTGTGGCATCGCGTCGGCGAGCAGCTTGGCGCGGTCGTCGGCGCCGGTGGGCTGATCGATGGTCGGGAACTTGCGGATATCGGGATCGTCGACGATCTCGATGCCCATCGTGTCGAGCGCCGAAAGCACCCGATCAACTGGTCCGGTGCCGTACGCTTCGTCGGGCAGGTAGCTGCCGACCTGCTCGTAGGTAAGAAAGCCTTGTTCTTTGGCGAGGGCGAGCAGTGCGCGTAAATCTTGATCGACTTGCGGGGTCATCGTCGAACTCCTAGTGCGCTTCATGCACACGGTTGGGGGGAAGTGACGTGTGGCATTCCCAAGCCGAAGCCAAGTCAGCGGCCTGGGAAGCCTGTTGCCGGGGCAATCACTCTAACCATCCGTGGAGAGAGACCCTGATTGCCGGCGTTTCAGGTTGTCGAAGTACTTGCTAAGTAGTTGCTCCTCTTCGCTGGTGTCGAGCGTGCCTTCACGAAGGTTCGCAATGTCGGCTCGACGTGTTTGTTGGTCGTGGTGTTGGCGGTAGTGGTCTACCAAATCGTGCAGTCGCTGATCGTGATCGCTTTCGTGTTTTTCGTTCGCCGACTCGTCGAGGTCGATGAGCAACTTTTGCTGTCGTTCGTTCGTGGCGGCAACCATCAGTCGGTCAAAGCTTACCGATTCGTGAGCAACATGCAACTCCTGGCAGCAACCATACAACCAAGTGGCCGGGCGACTCGCCATGGCCTCTAGAGGAATGGTAGAGAGGATTGGACCCACAAGCGCTGGATCGGACAATACCAATTCGAAGATTTCTTGCTCCCATTGCGATAGCACTGCTGGCGCGGCGTTTGTCGAATCGGCGTCATCTATCACCGCCGGGCTATCGTCCTCGGGGCGTGTCAAGCGTGAACGACCTTGCCGTAACGTCTTCAGGCGGTCGCGCAACTCGTCGTCGCGAAGATGAAACTTGCGGGCCATTCGTCCCAGTACCTGGGCCTCACGCATCAGCGCTACCGAACTGGTTCCACCCGCGGACACCGGCACTTTCGCCAACACGCCCAGCAATTCTTCAACCGCTTGGGCAGCAATATGCGTTGGCGGGTTTGGGCCTATGCGTTGCTCGACTTGCCATAGTTTGTACTCTAGCGCGTCGCGTGCGTTGGCGACGAGCGACAACCATGCCTCGCGCCCGTTGGCAATCAAGTAGTCGCATGGGTCGAGCCCTTCCGGGAGGGTCAGAATTCGCAGGTCCACCTGATTGGCAACGAAGAGCTCGAGCACTTCAGAGGTTCGCTTCTGCCCGGCTTCATCGCCATCTAGTACCAGCACCACCTGATCGGTGAAGCGGCGAAGTAGGCGCAGGTGACGCTCGCCCAGAGCGGTGCCACAACATGCCACGGCGTTAGTAACCCCGTGCTGATGCGCCATGATTACGTCCGTGTAACCCTCCATAACCACCAGGTTGCCTGCCTCGGCAACCGACTCCCGGGCCAAGTCCAGTGCGTAGAGTTGGTCGCTCTTGCTGTAAAGCGGCGTCTCGGGCGAATTGACGTACTTTGCCGACCGATCGTCGGCAAACTCTGCCAGCACTCGCCCACCAAACGCGATAGGTCGGCTACGGATGTCGCGGATCGGAAAGATTAGCCGCCCCCGAAAGCGGTCGTAGTGGCCCCCCGTCTCGCGGGTGCCCACCAACCCGACGCGCTCAAGCACCTCAGGCGAGAACGGTGTGCCTCGCGCCTGGTGGACCATCCACTCCCAGTCGGGGGCGGAGAAACCAATTTGGAACTTCTCGCGCATCGGTTCACCGATGCCTCGCTCCGCGAGATAACGGAGCACTGCCGAAGAGTGGGGCGACTCGAAAAGGTGGCGATGAAACAGATTGGCGGCCCATTCCAGCGCCGCCAACTGCGTCCGCTTGTCACCAGGGCTGCCAGGTTCGGCCTTGGGAGCCGTCGAGGTGGTAAGTGCGATGCCCGTACGCTCGGACAGCATCTCCATCGCCTCACGGAACTCGAGGCGCTCCATACGCATCAGGAAGCTGAATACGTCGCCACCGATGTCGCAGACCCAGCACTTGAAGGTTTGGCGATCGGGATTCACCTGCAAGCTGGGTCGGCTATCGTCGTGCCAGGGACATTGGGCCACGTAATTGCGACCTTGGCGACGGAGTTGCAAGTAACCACCCACCAGGTCGACGATGTCTACCGCCTGGCGAATCTGCTCCTTCGTATCGTGGGAACTTCCGAATTCCACTACGCTGTTCCATCCATTGTGGTCGGCACCAACTATTCTGTCATGCGTTCAAGTCGCGGCGCGGCACCGACGGTGACTTCCAGCGCGAGTTCCACTGGTTGGTTGCGCTCGAGCCGGCGAACAAGTACATTGGCTATCGAGCCAATTGGAGAGTCGGCGATCGCCTGGGTCAGAAGAAAGGGATCGCTGGCATTGTGGTCGTTCCATTGCAGAATGACGTCGCCCCGTTGTAAGCCCGCACGTGCCGCGGGCGTGTAAGGCGATACGGACTCGGCCAGTACGCCTTGCCCTGGCAGGAGGTCGAGCCGCCGCCGCATGAGGTCGGTAACTGGCCTGGGGGAGACACCCAGGTATCCGCGTTCGATCCAGCCGTCCGTTTTCAGCTTTTCGTAGCTTGCCTGCGCACAGTTCACTAGGAATGGCGAGACTAACGCCTTGATACACTTGCCCGACGATGGCCGTATTGATGCCGACGACTTTGCCATCGAGATCGACCAATGGCCCACCACTATTGCCCGGATTGATGGCCACGTCCGTCTGCAGGAATTCTTGGAATGGGTTGCGATTAATCCCGGTCATGCTCCGCCGCTGTTGGCGCTGACGATGCCGAAGGTCACGGTGTGTTCGAGCCCAAAGGGGCTCCCCAGTGCCCAAACCAAGTCCCCCACCTGAAGGGCATCGCTGTCGCCCCATTCCGCGGCGATCAGGTCGGGCTTGTTGATTTTCAGAATCGCCAAATCAATCCGCATGTCGCCCCCGACGACGATCGGTTCGTAATCGACTCGGCCATCCGCTAGAATAACATGCAAGCCGGTCGCCCCGTCCACCACATGGTAGTTCGTAACAACGTAGCCTCCTTCGTCGACAATAACGCCCGACCCCTGACCTTCGTTGCCCTGCATGTCGGCCCGATGGATGCTAACCACGCTGGGCGATACCCGCTTGGCAACCAGCCGTGAAGCGAGCGAAAAATCGCTCAGCTCGGCCTTCACGCGTGTGAGTCCGTCGGTGGCGACGTCCACTTCGGCTTGCATACGCGCCCTCGTGTCGGCATAGCGGAACCGAGACAGTAGGAAGGGCCCCACCAGAATCACCACCAGCACAGCCAGTACGACGACCAGCAATACGAGCGAGCTGGACGTGCCCTTGGCGGCGCGTAAGGGGGCAGCGACTGCGGGAGCGACGCTTGCTATGCCGGGGTCGGATCGCATTTCGGAGGAGGGGTCGTCGGGCGCCATGATCGCAGCTGTGTGGAACGTGGTGGTCGGGCAAACGAATGATCGGGTGCCTCGATTATAGCGCAGGACGGCGACGAAGGCGATTCGCCGGGCACAACCGGAATCTCGGCCCCACAGACCGGATAATTGCCCCGTTCCCCCTAATCTCGCCATTCGACGGGCCACATTGGGCTAGATGCTTGGCGTGCGGCCATTGCGGTGGTCCACAGAAAGCTACGCTTGGCTGACTCAGCCACTGCAACGGGGCCCGACCCCGAGCGAACTCTCCCCGCCATTCATCCGTGCCCCAGAGCCAGATTATGTCCGCCCCCAACTCCTTCGACGACGGCAGCACCACCCTTCTGGAAGCTGAAATTCCAGAAGTTGCAGGAAAAGTCGAAGCAACATCCGAATCCGATGCGTTGGAAAACCCCGGAACAGCGGGTTCTGCCAACGGAACCGACGTTGTCGATGAGGCGTACGACGGCCCGTGCTGCAACAAGTGCGAGGCTCCGATGGCGGCTGACCAAATGGTCTGTCGTACCTGCGGCTTCTACCCGAGCATGGGTATTACCGTCGACCTCGATGCGGAGTGGGAAGCGGCGATGAGTCCCGAATTGGCCACACCGACGGTCCCCAAGACGGCCCTTGAGGAGTTCGCCAGTTCGATCCCTTCCTGGGCGTGGCCCGTGATTGGGACCAACGTCGGCATCCTGGCGATGTCGATTGCCGGCCGACTGTTATTGCCAGCCGATGCAGTGCTATTCGACTACTGGGGCACGCTTCAGCTTGTCGCGGGATTGTCGCTCGTCGTTGCGTTGCACATTACGTGCTTTGTAATTACCGCCTCCAGCGATAGCGACATGGGCATTTTCGATATGCTCGTAAGCCCGCTAAAGGCTTGGTTGCGCACGCTCGAACACCTGCCTAAGCGGCTTTGGCTGGTGGTTGGTGGCAGCAATGGCATCATGCTCGCCCTCACCGCGGCGCTCATTGTTGGTGGGATTCCATGGAATCGTCTGTGGGATTGGGGCATCGAAGGTCCCACCAAGACAAGCCTCGTCGAGGCGATTGCGTCGGCGGCGGCGAGCGGGCCAGTCGAAGAAGAATCGATCGAGGACGCGATCGTCGACTTCGCAGGACAGGCAATGCCGGGCGATGCCGAACCGAAAAAACCCAAAACTCCCAAGGCACCCAAGCCTCGCGTAAAGACCGATTGCCTGATTATCGGGTACAAGACGAATCAAGTCGACGAAATCACCGAAGTGCTTATTGCCACGGACGCCAGCGGTCGGTTGGTCTATGCCGGCAAACTGGTGCCGGAGCTACCGGCCGACGAAAAAATCGCGTTTTTCAACAAGCTCCGGCAGGCGCACGCCGCGACGCCCTTGGTCAAGACGGGCCAGGTAGCCACGTGGGTCAAGCCGCGATTTCCGTGCCGGGTTTCGTTCGCCGAACAGTCCACCAACGGTCGCTTGCTCGAAATGGAATGGGAAGAACTGCTGCCCGAGATCGAGTTGCCTTGGTAGCCTAAAAACATCCGCCAGAAGCCCCGAGCCTGCAGCGCCGCGGAAGCCCGCGCGGCACGGGTGGAAAAAACAGTGGCCATGATGCTTTCGGCTTGGAAGGTCGCTCGGTAAGCTTGGGGTATGAGCACCGAGCCTCGACGACCTTCAGTACGGCGTCCCCGTTTTTTCCCGCCGCCTGAGACCGCCACGCCCGAGGGGGCGGTGGTTGTTGGCGGGGATTTGAACGCCGAGCTGTTGCTGGATGCGTACGCGCACGGCATCTTTCCCTGGCCGCACTCCGACGATGAACCCTTGGTGTGGTGGTCGCTCGACCCACGGGCGATCATCGAATTCAACCGATTTCGTCCCTCGCGACGAGTGCTACGTCGGTTGCGATCCGGGCAATTCGAGCCTTCGATCAATACCGACTTTCCTGGCGTCATACGTGGCTGCTCGGTCGGACCCGGCCGCGAGGGGGGCACGTGGATTACGCCCAATATGATTCGCGCTTACTCGCATTTGCATCGCCTGGGCCACGCCCATAGTGTCGAAATTCGCTACCTCGGCAAGTTGGTCGGGGGAGCGTACGGCGTGGCAGTAGGTGGTCTTTTCGCCGCCGAGAGCATGTTTCACCGCCACCGCGATGCCTCGACCGCAGCACTCGCCGTGCTGGTGGCTCACCTGCAAGCGCGGGGCTTTGGGCTCGTGGATATTCAGCAGTGGACTCCGCACACCGGGCACTTGGGATCGCGGGTCGTCTCCCGCGACGCGTACCTTCATCGGCTGGCGGTCGAGGTCGACCGACCGGTGACTTTCGGCACCCGGCTCGAAGGCGACCCCCAAGCGTTTCGAGCGTAGGCGGGACGGCGAGTCGAGGCTTTATTGGAGGAACTAACGCGTCGCGTGCGGTCAACGAGAGGTCGGCGAACTGCGCGAAGCAGTGAGCGATTCGACCGCTTCGCGTAGTTCGTCAATTTGTTCACGCCGCCACCAGTGGACAAACGCGTCGCTCTTTCCGCGGTACTGCTCGCGCTCGTCCTGCTCGAATTGGGCCAACATCGCCACTTCGTCAGGATCGGTCGCCTGTTGCTTCCACGCCTGGAGCTTTTCAGCCGCCACGGCATGATCCTGGATTTCGCCCAGTTGGCCCTGGAGTTGCTTCACTTGGGGATACACCACGTCGCGAACCGAACCTGGCAGGCCGTTGCTCAACAGCTCGACCGCGTAGCGAAACGCTTTCGCAGCGATACGAAACTGATGCAGCTCCTCCGCCGATGGCTTTTGCTCAGGAACCTGATCGGCAAACTCAATCCACGCGTCACGCAGTTGCGCCGCGGCCCAGGTGCCGTAAGGCTGCTCGCGGCGTCGCTTCTTGGTGTGAGTTTTCGTTTTTTCTAGCAGCTTTGCCACTTGGCTGCGGAGTTCCATGTCGGCAAGCAGGGGTGTAGCGCACGCGACGATCGGGAACTGAGCCGCGCGCGCGCCTTTTTTAGTCGTTTGACGAACAATCTGGCGCCAATTTCGGAAGTAACCCCGAATCGTTTGATGTAGACGTCCAGATCGCGGGCGTCGCCCATCGACGAGCGAATCGTCTTGAGCGTGTCCTTCATTCGCCGCTGGTGTTTTTTCGGTACGAACCCACGAAACAACTTGATCGCCGCACTCGCTCGTCGTGTCCCTACGCGGGCGGCATGGACGTATTCGATGTTCTCGTCAGCCAGATGCGCCGAGAGTGGTAAAAAGTGAATTACGTTGCCCAGCCGCAGTTTCAATGCATCCACGGCGACCTTGCCCACAGGCATGTCGGGTTTCGCATCAGAGATCCACTTGTCGAACGCAGCCATGGAAATATTGTAGCTTCACGGCAATGGTAATGCAGCGGGTGCATGTCCGCAATTCGTGCTAGCCTATGAGGGGGCGAAGCACGTTGCGGCTGATGCGGAGGGACTGCTGACGGGCAGCCAAATTCTCGGTAAATGCCTCATCTTCTACTTCGATGCACACGGGTCCGTCGTAGCCAGCATCCGTAAGGGCACCGATCCACTGGCCCCAGTTGATGTCGCCCAAGCCAGGAATTTTTGCGGTGGCCCGCTCCATGGGCGGCACCAGGCTGCCGACGTCGTTGAGCCGATGGTGGTCGATTCGCATGTCTTTGGCATGCGTATGGAAGATCGAGGGCCAAACTCGCGAATCGGGCAATGGGATCCATCAGTTGCATTCTCAGATGCGAAGGGTCGTAGTTGAGCCCGAAGTGGTTCGATGGAATCGCTGCGAACATCCGCCGCCAGATGGCTGGGGTCCGGGCAATGTTGAGCCCTTGCGGCCATGTGTCCGGGAACAGCATCGGGCAGTTTTCGATGCCAATCAAGACACCTTGCTGTTCCGGCATGTCGAATAATCGGGGGCCACACCTCCTCGAACTTCTGGAAGTTGTCTTCGAGCGAAAGATGCTGATTTGCGCCGATAAACGAGTTGACGTTCTTTAGTCCCAGCATCGGAGCCGCGTCGATTACCTTATGCAAGTGCTCGATGCATGCGGTGGCCTGATCCTGCTCCGCCGAGAGCGGGATGGAGTAGTATCCAATGGCCGAGATCGCCACGCCATGCTTGTCACAAAGCGCTCGCGTGTCGTCGGCCATCGTTTGGGTGAAATCGGAGAGGTCGATGTGGCAGACGCCACCGTACTTGCGATCGGGCCCGCCGGGGGGCCAGCACATGACCTCCACGCAGTCGAATCCCTCGCCCGCAGCAAATGTGAGAACCTCTTCGAATGGCAATTCGCCAAATATCGCAGTCACAAAGCCCAATTGCATGTCGGCGGTCCCTTACACGTGGGGAAAATGGTCGATGGTAGCAACCACCATAGTGTACACCGCGGTGGGCCTCCGAGAATAGCCCGAACATTGGATTCGGGGCGAGCGAGTCGAGTACCTGAGAGCCCGGGATGTTGAACCGTCGCCGCTACGCCATTGCGCGAGTCTCGTTGATCACCGTCCGCGAGTACGTCAGGTAGTACGCGCAGGGAATGACCACGAGCGTTAGGACCGTCGCAAACGCGAGGCCGAAGACAATCGCCCCGGTCAGTGGTTGCCAGAATTCAGCGCCACCAGAGATGTTGAGCATCAACGGCAGCAGGCCACCGCACGTCGTTAGCGTGGTGAGCAGCACGGGGCGAAGCCGATTCACGCCAGCTTCCAGCAGCGCCTGTCGCACGGGGAGGCCGCGTTGCGAGCCTGGTTGGTGAAGTCGACCAGCACAATGGCATCGTTCACCACGATGCCCGTCAGGCTAACCAAGCCAATAAACGTCGCCAGGCTGAAGGGAAATCCGGTGATCCACATGCCGAGAATAACGCCAATGAAGCTCAATGGGACGGTCATCATTACCACGGCTGCCTGACGGAAACTATTGAATTGCACCACGAGGATGGCTGCAATCAGCACAACCGCGATCACCATGCTTTGCAGCAAATAGCCAAAATTCTTATCGCGCTCGTCATTCTCGCCGGCGAATTCGGCTTGCACTCCTTCGGCGTCGCTTGCCGAACGGCCAACGAAGCTTTTGGCGAATCCCTCAACGGTTTTCTCGGCGCCTTCGATCGGGCGAAAACCGAGTTCTGGCAAGATCTTCGTAGCGAGCGCTTCAAATACCTCAGCGGGTTGCTTCGAGTCGTCGACGTCGCACTTCGTAACTACCGCGCGGTTTCGGTCGTACCGATTGACGCTAAACAGATCGACATCGCGGCGGATGTTTGCCAGTGAACCAATGGAAGCGCGCCGCCCATCGAGCCCCGACAGCAGCATCCTCTTGAGATCCTCCGGATGCCGCTGATACTCCGGCGCCAGTTGCAGGCGGAGGTTGATGTCTTCGTCGTCGAGCGTGATTTGGATGGAGGTATCGCCCGCCAGGGCAGTCTGCACGGCCCGTGCAATCTGCATGTCGGTCATTCCGGCGAGGCCCACTACGTCGCTCTTCGGCTCGACGATTAGTACGGGGCGTCATCGCGATAATCGGTTGTCACATCCACGGTACCCGGCACTTGTTTCAGACGGCTGCGGATTTGCTTGGCAATGCGCCCGAGTTGATCGAGATCTTTCCCCGTGAATGCGTACGGAACCTTGGCCCCACCTGGCGGACCATCCTGCACCTCGGACACCGTCATCTTCATCCCGGGCAGTAGCTCCACGTTGCGGCGCAAGTACGTTCATCACCTCGCGGGTGTGGATGCTGCGATCCATGGGTGGCACCAGCTCCACCTGCACCTCACCAAACTCCGGACCGGTTGCGGGATCGTCGTCCACGCGTGTTGCCATGCCGGAGGCCGAGCCTACCGACGTGACGTAATTCACCAGGATGCCGGTATCCTGCCAGTCGTCCAATTTCTCGGTAATCACGTGCAGAGCGGCAAGCGTCTCTTCAATGCTGTAGCCCAGTGGCAATTCGTACTTGACGATGAACTGCCCACGGTCGCTGGCCGGAAAGAAGTTGAAACCCAAGTAACCCATCAGTTGGCCGGCGCCGTAAACAGCAACCAGGCACCACAAAATGACGAACACTGGCGTCGCACCGGTGAGCGCCTGCCGCAGCACCCAAGCGTACGCTCGCGTAAAAATGCCGGCGTCGGGGCGAATGCGGGCGGCCTTGTTGGATTCGTGCGAGTCGTGCGTCGCAGTTAGTTTGGCAAACGACTGCGATTCGTCCCCCACCGGCTTGCGACGGCTGTACCACCGGGCGGCGAGAGTTGGGATCAGGAAGTGATCGACCAGGACCGAACCCAACAGGGCAACACTGACCACCTTGGGCATCACGCCCATGAAGTCGCCCATGATGCCCGGCACCAGCAGCATCGGCAGAAACGCAGCGACGGTCGTCAGGTCGGCGGCGATCACGGGCAGTCCGACTTCTTCGATGCCCGTCTTCGCAGCATCAATGGGGTCTTCGCCCCGCTCGATATGCCGGTGGATGTTCTCGGCCACGATGATCGCCCCGTCGACGACCATGCCCAGCACCAGAATGAAACTGAACACCACCATGTTCGAGATGGGGATGCCGGCGAAGTAGAGGAAGATGAGTGCGACGGCCGAGCTGAACGGAATCGCCATCAGCACCAGGATGGAGATCCGCAGGCCCATCGACCAGAGCGAGAATGACCAGCACCAGCATCGCGCCGAAGACGGCACTGGAACCCAGCACGCGGAACATGATCCAGATTTCCTTCGAGGTGTCGCGCGACGTCGAGAACTGGAGATCGGGGTATTCTTCGCGCAAGCCCTCAACTTCCACGTTGACCGCTCTGGCCGCGCCCAGGGTGTTGATGTCCGCTTCCTTGTTGACGATGATCGTGGCCGACTTGCGGCCAGTCGAGCTGGGCAAGGTTCTTCACTCGTCGGTGCGTGTCCATCACCTCGGCGAATCGTCGGACACGGATCACTCGGCCCTCGTTCGCTTGCGACGATCGCCTCGCGAATGTCGCCCGCGTCGCGAAGCTTCGATTCATTGCGGACTTGTCGGTCGAACTGCGCCGTGTCTGAACGACCCGGCGGGCATTTCGGCGTGGAAGTCGGCCAGACGCCTGACGTAATGCTCGCCGAGCGTGAGGCCATACTGGGCCATGCGGTCGGGGATTGACGTTGACGTGAATCTCCCGCTCTTTGCCGCCGAAGAGCTGCGTGTTGGCCACGCCGTCGACCGTCTTCGAGCTGCTCCTGCACGTCCTCGGCAATCTGCTTCAGCGTGCGATCGTCAAACCCGTCGGGCCGGTGAGCGTCACCAGCATCAGCGGCATACTCTCGAAGTCGATGTCGGTGACGACCGGCTGAACTTCGCGGCCCGCAGGCAGCTCGTTGCGGATGCGGTCGACCAGGTCCTTTACTTCGCGCCGGGCGTCGTCGGGCAATCACGCCATCAAGGAAGATGACCTGGGTCACGGACGAGCCGCGCATACTGGTCGAAGCAATGAAGTCGACGCTTTGCAGTTCGTTTAAGGCGTCCTCTACCTTGCGGGCGATTTCATTTTCTGCCTCGCTTGGCTGCGAGTCGGGGTACGGAATCGCCACCAGAACTACCGCCTTAGAAATGGCCGGAGTCCGCTGAACTGGCGTGAGCAGGCACGCAAAAAACGCCAGCAGAATTACCATCAGTGTGCATACGGTTACTAACCGCGGGCGTTCGATGGCGTAGTCGCTGATTTTCATCGTGTTGGCGCTGCGTGGTGAAGAGTAACCCGAGCCAAAGACGCGGCAATCCACGTCGTGTTCCTGCTAATGTGTCAAGTCGCGTCGCGCTAAGTTGTCGTCGTCGCCTTCAGGTGCCACGTACTGCTGCGGCGGTGAGGGAGTATCGCCCGCCACGCGAACGTGCTGACCATCGCTTAGTCGCTGCTGTCCGCGGACGACTACCCGGTCAAGTTCGACGGACGTCGAAGGCACCAGCAACTCGTCCCCTTGATCAATCCATTCGGACAGCGGGATGCGTCGGGCGGTTTCCAGCGGAATTTTGTCGACTTGCCAAAACATCACTTGCAGCGGCTCGTCGGCCTCGTCGAGACCAAACACGTAGGTGTCGTCATCGCGGAAAAGCACCGCGGACTCGGGGAGCCGATAAGCGCTAATGCGGTCGACCACGACCTCCGCGGTAGCTACCATGCCTGATCGCAGTACTTGCTCATCGTTCGGAACGCGGATTTCCACTTCGAACAGTCCGGTGCGCGGGTCGGCTAACTCGGCAATACGGTAAACCTGCGCTTCAATCGCTGGTAGTTCGCGGCCGAAGCGGTCGCGCGATTCGAGGTTCACGCGGGCGCAAACACCCGCGATTCGGCGTCGCCGGCGGCGGAGTCGTCAATCTCGCGAATCGTGCGCATCCGGTTTTGCAACTCGCGAATTCGCGACTCAGGAACGTCCACCACCAATAGCATGTCTTCGTTCTGCACGAGGTCGAACACCGTCTGGTTCGCCGCGACCATCTCGCCCGGTTCGGACATGCGGCGTGCGATCACGGCATCCACCGGCGATAGGAGAACGGCGTCCTCCAGGTTCTTCGTTGCGATATCCAGCACCGCCTGTGCCAAGGCCCTGGCGGTTAGGTACTCTTGGAACTCTGCTTCGGAAATGCTGTCGTATCCTGATTCGCGCAATTCGCGGGCACGCGATAAGTCGCTAGAAGACTGTTCCAAGTTGGCGGAAGCCTCTGCGAGTCGTGCCCGGAAGATGCGATCGTCAATGCGGGCAAGCATTTGACCTTTGTTCACGCGACTGCCCTCGTCCAACTGTTGGCCCCGCGTGCCCGTACCGAGGTCGATAATGCGGCCCGGCTGTTCAAAGCCGACGCTGTAGGTCTCCCAGGGGCGAATTTTTCCACTGAACTTGGCAGTGATCTCGTGCAGCGATGCGTGGACTCGCTGCGCGGCTACCAAGGGTTTGGGCTGGGCAACGACCGGCAGTGGCGTGGTGACCTGCTCCCGCGCGCGGCGGGCGGCCGAATCGTCGCGGATACTCACGAACGCCATGATGCCAATGGCTACTACGGTCACCAAACTGAGGACCGTGTAGCGGACCAAATAATGGGTCCAACGGGTCATGGAGAACTCTACTCAAGGTGGGAAGGGCAGGGGGGCAGGGGGGCAGGGAGGGCAGGGCACTCGTTACGCGCCCTAACTTTCTATGATAGTCGTCCCCTTGGTAACCGACAACGCCGCAATCAGGCACCCGGTGCATCCTTGCGAGAGGCTCGGATCGCTGACGGTGAGGGGCTATCCGAGAGAAATTGGATGTTTCGCGACGGGGTCGCCTCGTACCGGCGCAATTTGGCGTTTGCCGCAGCCGCCGGGCTTCGCCAAAACGCTCGCGATCGACTGGTTCGCTTTGCCCCGGCGGTGTGCCTTGCTTGCTGTCCACAGATACATGGAAAGCAGAAAGGCCCGCTGCCGGCGAATCCCTTCTAACGTCCATCAGCACAGTCGCGGACGGCGCCGAGCATTACGTTGCAAGGCTTTTTCGTTGGAAGCGTGGATGATTGAGGCAAAGGGAAAACAGGTGTCAATCGACTCCACCGCCGGCCGACAAGATCATGACGGTTACGGAAATCAGATTCAGAACCATGTGCGCTACCATCGAGGGCAGGAGACGATTGGTACGTTGGTATGCGTAGCCCAAAAACAACGCGAACACGAATAACGCGATCGGGCTCGGTCCGTTGCCCAAGTGCGCGACGGCGAATACGAACGACGATGCCAGGATCGGTGCCCAGCCATGCCCGAGCCCAGGCACGACTCCCAGTCCGCCGGGCGCGACGGGCGTGTGGCCTTCCGGCGTTGGCGCGTCGGCGATTAGCTCGCCGCCAGTGGCAATGCAGTGGCCCTCCTCGGTTATTTCTACGGCCGATTCGTGTGCAGCAAGGTCTAATCGTGGCTGCCGGCGTAGGTAGCTCAGCGGCCAGGCAACGTGCTCGTCTTCCCAGCGTTCCAGTCCGCCCTGGAGCAGGAGGCGGAACACCACTTCTTCAAAAAATGGTGCCGCTACGACTGCCGCGAACATGACCGCGGCAAAGACCCATGCATTCGGCGTCGACGCCATTTGATCCAGCAGGGGATGACCGGGCGGAATCCGCAGCACCCACATTGCCGCGAGCTGCAGTGCGTAGAGTGGAACCATGCTCGCCAATGCGATCCAAATGCCAAGGCGCACGTCGCTGCCCGCTTGGGCGATTGACTCTGGCCAGCCTAGGTCTCGCAGCGAGGCACCGGCCGCCAGGACGAGCGCAGCAACGATGGCCACCGCAAACCCAATTTGCAACAAGCTCATTTGAAACTGGTTCGCGGCAAATTGATTGGGGGAAAACTCGCCCGAAGGCACTTCGCCAACCCGCATGGCCACGGCATTGGCGATGCCCATCAGGGTCATCAAGAGCGCCAGCAAACCAGCGGCAGGGCCCCACGGCGGGCGGCGACGCGGTTCGTAGGGCAGCACGTATCCGTCCGAAAGCCACCGCCGAATCCACAGAACAAACGCGGTTAAGCTGGCGACGGAGATAATCAGCACGAAGGTGCCGGCCAACGGCGATAGCTCGACTTCAGCTTGGTTCATAGCGTGGCGCGGGTTCGAATGGGAGCGGTAAGTGCTGGAATCAGCGCGGGTGGCGAACCGCTATTCCCCGTTCGCACGGTCGCCGTCCGATTGGGTGAGCATGTCGATCGCCAACTTCACGTAGCCCCAGCCACTGTAGACCGTGGCTGCAAGCGAAGCGAGCACGACGCCCACCAGCAGATTATCAAAAACGGGCGAGGTCGGATTTCCCGTACCGAGCGTACTGAGACGATACAGGCTCATGGCTACCGCCGCGCATTGCAGCACCATCTTCCATTTGCCGGCCCACTGTGCGGAGAAGTCCATCGCCCGCCCTTCTATCAAACTGCGTAGTGCGGTGACCAATAGCTCGCGGGCAGTTACCACTACGGCCATCCAGGCCGCGATTAGCGACCCGTCGATTGCGCCGAGCAAGATGAACGTGCCGCAGATGATCACCTTATCGGCGAACGGATCGAGAATTCGTCCGAGTTGGGTGATTTGATTGTACTTACGGGCCCAATATCCATCGAGCCAATCGGTGGCGGCTGCCACAAGGAAGAGCAATAAGCTTGCTAGATACCAACCGAAACAGATGGTGATAAAACAGGCGAGTGCAAGGACAATCCGTGCCGCCGAAAGTTTGTTTGGTACGTTCCAAACAGCCGCTTCCAGGTCGGGGGCAACAGGAATTTTGGTCGTATCGGCGGACATCGCGAAGAGGCTGAGTGGGGTTGGGATGAACGGGGAGTACGCCGCATGATTGCGTTGTTGCTGTCGATCCTACAGGGCGACAGCGACGAGGTCGTAATCGCTCCGCGCGACGACTTCGCAGCGGACGATTTGCCCAGCGGCGAGGTTCTCGCCCGAAACGTACGCCACGCAGTCGACATCGGGTGCGTCGGCCACGGTACGGCCGATCCAGGCGGTGGGTTCGTCTGGAACGGTGGAGTCGAGCAGAATGTCCTGCTGGGTGCCGATCTGTTGCTCGGCGAATTCAAATGCGATTTCCTGCTGCAACGCCATCAATTCCCCGCGGCGGGCTTCTTTGGTCGCCTCGTCGATGTGATTTGGAAGTCGAGCGGCCGGCGTATCGGGTTCTAGCGAGTAGGTAAACACGCCGAGCCGTTCGAACCGCTCTTTTTCGACGTACTCTAGCAGTTCGGCAAACTCGTCGTCGGTCTCGCCTGGAAACCCAGTAATTAGCGTGGTGCGCAAGATAAGCCCCGGCACACGCTCGCGCAATTTTTCGATCAGTTCCTCCGTAGCGGCACGATTCACCCGCCGTTGCATCCGCTTGAGCATGCGGTCGTTAATATGCTGCAGCGGCATGTCCAGGTACGGGAGAATCTTCTGCGAGCCAGCGATAGTATCAATCAACTCGTCGGTAAAATACATCGGATACAGGTACATCAGCCGAATCCATTCGATACCCTCCACTTTTTCGAGTTCTTGAAGTAACTCCACCAATCGGGGCTCGCCGTACAGGTCCATGCCGTAGTAGGTGGTGTCTTGGGCGACAATGACGAGTTCCTTGACGCCATCGGCCGCCAGCTCGCGGGCTTCGTCAAGCACGTGTTCCATCAACTTGGTAGCGTGTTTGCCGCGCATCTTTGGAATTGCGCAGAACGTACACAATCGGTCGCAGCCCTCGGAGATTTTCAGGTAGGCGAAATGCCGCGGCGTCACCCGCATGCGTTGGGTGTCTGGCATTGCGCGAACCGGCGCGGGTTTGAACACCAACCGCTGTTCGTCGAGTCCGCCAATGAGCCGGTCGGCCACCTTGGTGACTTCCTCGCGGCCAAATACACCCACCAGGTGGTCGATGTCGGGCCGGTCGACCCGCAGTTGCTCTTGCTGGCGCTCGGCCAAGCAGCCGCTCACAATTACGCCCCGTAGCAGCCCTTGCCGCTTGCGGTCGAGCATCTCGTCAATGGCAGCGAACGACTCGGTGCGAGCCGACTCGATGAATCCGCAGGTGTTGACGATGGCAAAGTCGGCGTCGTCGGGCGATGGCACAAGCTCGTACCCATCGAGCTGCAGCAGGCCCAGCATCCGCTCGCTGTCAACTAGGTTTTTTGGGCAGCCGAGGCTTACGAAGGCGTAGCGGCCCTTGTTTCCGCGCTTTGCGGGCTCGGTTACGGTGGTTGCGGCGGGGGCGATGGGTAAGTTTTCCATGCCAACAGGGTACGCGAATCGGGCAAGTTAAGCGAGCGGTAGGAGGGAGAGTTTTTTGGGTGACCCCCGCAGAGTTCCGCCGGGGGCACTCGGCCCGAACGGCCTTTTGAGGTTGCATGTAGCAACTTGGCCGCAAGGCGGTCCGTCCATCGCGAGGCATCGCGATCCGAAACGACCGGTTCCTATAACGCCGATTAGCGAATTTAGGAGCCGCGGATCAGGTGGAGCCACTGACTGTCGGAAGGGAACAAGGTGAGGACGGCATCGCTCAGCCCTCCACCGAGGATCACCTGTCGCGATTCGGGGCTGCAGCACCGCCACCTTGCAAGATGTCGCGCACGAGGGCGTCACGATTCACGTGACGGCCAGTAGTACCAGACAGGCTAAGCACGTGGCGAACGCGGCAATGATTAGCCCGACCAAGCCCATCACCATCCAGGGCATTGCCGTTGGTACGTCGGTCGGACGCGATGTCCGTGTAGCAATGGCTGAGTTCACTGCCGCCATCTCGCCTTGCCATTTCCACCAGGCGTTGCCCGTCCATAGACCAATCGCAACAAGAACAGGCACTGCTAGCCAACCGCCTAGTATGGCGTAGAAGCCCAGCAGCATTGGGGTCAAAGCGGCAATCTGAAGGCCTCTCTCCCAACCAACCATGAACACGGGCACGCCGACGGTCAATGCCGCAAGGGTTGTGGCGGGAAAGACCCAAAGCACGGATATCGCAATGGCATGGGCGAGCGCCTGCGTCTTGTTGCGAATTGCGCCAGATTTGAGAAAAGCCGACACCGAGCGAACGAGCTGTAGGAACGCGGCAAGTTGCAGCCATGTGCAAACGACCGATATGACGGCCTTGTCGCCAAAATCACCCGCTGCCGCCACCGCCAACGAAACGGCCAAGGCTGCGGTGAGTAGCAAAAGGTGGGTTGTGCGAAAGTGCGCCAGTGTGCGGAATTCGCCCAGCCACAAGAGGGTGAAAACCGACACGGCGAAATTCAGGTAGACAACCGCCAACTCGGCGACGTCTTTTAACGCGAAGTCGCCCAACCCCACCTGGATGGCCACCACGCTGCCGGCAATCGCTAAAACAGCCCAATTCAGCACGCGGGCCGCAAGCCGCGCCCACGGCTGATCTCGTAGGAGCCCAAGAGAAACCGCGAGAAGCATCGCGGGGACAACGACCATCAACAACTCAGAATGCAATTGGGCCAGTTTTAGCAGCCATGCGACGGCGAGCAGCAAGTGAGAAGCCGCAGCGATGCACCGACTTGCGGCGGAATTCCGCCAACCAGCCGCCGGCGTAGTCAGGGTCGGGTTGCATGGGACCGATCGTGAATGCATAGCAACAGGCTATCGCCGCGATTCGCATGCCAAAATCAGGGGACGCAGCCCGGGTATGCCCGACTGGGGTCCGGCTCGGGCAACCATGGGATTCCCGGCGCGACGCCGAGATCTGGGACTTTGTGTTTTCGCTTCCGGCACAGAAAAGTGCTTGCACCACTGACGATATCTGATAGGGTGTACTTATGTTCACATCCGTAGTTGGAGGCCAGTGCAGCATGTTCAGCGATATTCCCCACGAAGAATGGACATCCGCTCTTGATGCGGCGGCCGAAGAGTTGCTTTGGGAGGCGGGTGTGGCATCACCGCCGGTCGACGCGTTCTACCTGGCTCTCGAACTGGGTGTCACCGTTACCGAAGATACGACGCTTCCGGCTCGGGCGCAGTTTGTCCGCTTGCCAGCCGGCCGCAGCGAGGTGGCTCAGCCAACCATCGTGCTGGGAGAAGAAGATCGTTTCGAGCGCCGGCAGTTTTCCGTCGCCCATGAGTTGGGCGAGTTCGCCGCCGTGCGTGTGTTCGAGCGATTGGGCATCGATCCACGGCATACAACACTGGGCAGTCGCGAGCAGCTGGCCAACGCCTTGGCCGGAAGGCTACTGGTGCCCCGGCGATGGTTTCACAAGCGCGGCTTGGAGTGCGACTGGGACTTGCCGACATTGAAGGACCAGTTTTGGACTGCCAGCCACGAAATCCTTGCCCGGCGAATGCTTGATATGCCGCCCCACGTCACCGTCACTGTACTCGACGAGGGTGAAGTGAGCTGGCGGCAGAGTAACTTCGACAGGGCATCTGGCGGCTTGCTGGCGGAGGAGCATGACGCTTGGCAGCAGTCGCACGCGTGGGGAACGCCGGCCAGTGGCGTGGCGATGGTCGCCGGCGGTGTCGCCGCCACGATCCGATGCTGGCCCGTTCATGAACCCCTGTGGCGGCGTGAGATCATCCGTACGGAGATCGCCTGCTGCGAATAGTCACTTGCAGGTGACTCGTGGCGTGGGCTCGAACCAAAATAAACGCCTATCGGAACAATCCGAACAAGCCTCGCTTGCTATACTTACCGTGCTCTTTCTTCTCGGGCTTGGTGACGGGGAACGTGGGTACCCGCTGGCCCTTCTTGCGATAGATGCCAGCGACGGTTTTGCCGGCGGGCGGCTGGACGAAAATCTTCGGGTCGTCAATTACCCATGGTGTGCTCCAACTTCGCCCGTTATCCCAATTCGCCACGTTGAAGAAGAAGTTACGCATGCACAGGCATCGGTAGCTGTACGGATAGTTCGACGCCAGGTAATCGTCCTCGGTCAGGTCGTCGACGCCGGGGCTGGCATAGTAATGGATCATGCCGTCGGACGAAAAGCTGAGGCCCATTGTCCACCAGCCTGGCTCGGTGATCTTCAAGCTGCGGATGTCCTGGCCACGGCTGTTCGAGCGAATCGAAATCTGGGCATGGTCTTGCTGGATGTTCCGCGACGACGAGCTGCGGAACAGCAGGAACATACCAGGCCAATAGGCGTCGGTCAGCCCATCGGTGGTACGCCCGCGGCAATCGGCTCGCATGCCGAACGATGCTCCAGTACGATTCTCCCATTGGTCAAACTCGGGAAGATAGACCCGTACCGTGCAGCTTGGCTGCCATTCGACGGGAATCGATCGGCCGAGCTTACCGTCGAACTTCATTAGCAGGTCGTCCTGCATCTGCTCGTTGGTCGTTCGGCCTGGCATCCCGGAGTTCTTCGTTTGGAACATGAGCGCCGCAGTACTTCCTTCAATGCCCCCAGCGGGTGTGGCAATCCGCTTGACGACGTCGGGCGTACCTCGCTTGGCCCCTTCGTGCCATAAGCCGTTATTCGAAATACCTCCCGGGCCTCGCTGATTGTCATCTTGCTCGTAGCTGCTCTTTGGGAGCCGCAGCGAGTAGCTCCAGTTTTCTGCTTCGAAGTCGTCACTGCAGTTTTCCAGAAACTGCCCCGTACCGGGTACAAAGGCCGAGGGCGGAGCCACCGGGCGTGGCGGTTCGGGTTGCGTATCGTCGTCTTCCGTTACCGTCTGATCGTCTATCGAATCGTCCAGGTCCTGCTGGGCAACGACGGGGCGAGCCAACAGCAGGGCAAGAGTGAGCGAACCGGCGATGGCGAAATAGCGGTGCATATCGGCATTCCTTTGCCAGGCAAAACGAAGAAGATGTGTTAGGGTGCCAGGCGCGCGAGCCGAGCAGCGACTCTATTGCACGCCTTCTTTCGTATCGACAGGATGCGGCGATCAATTCATCCTGATCATGTCATCGAGCGATTGCTAGCGTAGCTGGCACCGCGAATGGTCGCCGCAAAGTTCGCACGATGCATCGCCTTGGGTCTGGTGTGCCACGCAGGTGGCGATGCGTTCGGAGATGACCTCGCCGATGAGTTCGTGCAGCCCCAGGGGTGCCGTCACCAGATGCTGGACGCCACGATGCGCGGCCGCCGCCTCGGCCGTTAGCCGCGGGATATCCTCCGACCAATGCCGCCCTGGCGACAGGAAATAGGGAAATACTACCACCGTTCGTGCACCTTGCGCCACACAATGGGCGAATGCGGCGGCGATGCTCGGTTCGGCTAATTCCATGTGGGCAGGTTCTACAATCGCGAGCCTCGACTGCGTGCGAAACATGTCCACCACAGCTAGCAACAACTGGTTGCTCTCCGCCTTCCGCGATCCATGGTCCACCACCACGACGCCCACTGGGGCAGAGGCTTTGGGCACTAACTCAGAAATGCGCTTTGCGAGGTCTTGCATGGGGGCTCGTTCGGCCAGTAGGCGTAACGCGGCGGAAAAATTCAGGTAGGCAGGCGCTGGCAGGTTTGCTACAGGTGCCAAGCCTGTCGGTCTGTCCATATCGTACAAGAGTTCTCACCATGTCGCTAACCTCCTTCCTGCCATTCGGACGTAGCGCACGGCGAAATGTCCCCGACTTCGGATGCCAGATTCAGTCGTTCGACTTGCCGCGCGATGGCTGCATTGAATATGCACAATGGCAGCACCCTAAGGAAACCCAAAAGTCGATTACGCAGCCAATGGTCGACGCAATACGACAGTTCGTGCAGCCGGGAGATCTGGTGATCGACATCGGTGCTCACACCGGCGGCACGACCGTCCCGATGGCACTGGCCGCTGGCCCAAACGGGATGGCACTGGCCCTGGAGCCCAATCCGTATGCGTTCAAGATTCTATCGACCAACGCCTTACTGAACACTGATAAAACAAGGATCGATGCAGTCAACTGTGCCGCCACTGCCCATGACGGACAGTTTACGTTTCACTACACCGATGGCATGTACCTGCACGGTAGCTTCAAGACGCGACAAGAGTGGCCCCTATTTCGCCGCAGCCATCCGCTTACCGTCGAAGGTCGCAATCTGAATTACATGCTCAAGACCAGGTACCCCCAGTGGCTCCGGCGATTCAGCTACCTGAAGGTGGATGCCGAGGGTTGCGAACTGAAGATCCTCGAATCGCTGCTTCCCACGCTTAGCGAGCGTCGCCCAGCAATCCATTGCGAAGGGTTCCGCAAACTCGTAGCTAGTGAGCGTTACGCACTATACGATTTCTGTACGCACCTGGGCTACGACGTTGTCGAGTACCTTGATATCGAGCAAGGCCCTGGCGACCGTATTTCGCGCAGAGACATTAGTGCAGTCGGACGCTTTGACATCGTCGCCCTGCCGAGGGCCCTCAAACTCCGTCGGGCTGCGTAAAGCGAACGACGAGAGCCAAGATCAACCAGGGATCCTGACGGGCAGTTCGTGGGCCGTAAAGTCTGTGGCAATGGAGGCTCAAAAAGCGAAGGGGCCTTCGCAGATGATCTCACCCACCGGCTTGCGGTTAGACGGTTGCTCCCCTTCACGCATTGGCTCAGGCAAGGTGCCAGGATCGCCTGGATGGCCCACAGCGAACATCGCTTCGATGGCGTAGTCATCTGGTACGTTCAACTTGCTGCGCGCCGCATCGAAGTGGAAGCCCGCCATGGCGTGCACGACGAGGCCCATGGCGGTGCCTTGGAGGGCTAGGTTTTCGTAGGCCAAGCCAGAATCAAAGGTATGGACCTTGTTCGGCTTGCCGTTGCGTGCGAACACCTTGTGCGACAGCACCACTCCCAGTAACGCCGCCTTGTTGCACCACGCCTGGTTGGCATCGACCAACAGGCTAAAAAATGCCTCGAAGTGGGGCGTGTCGCGGCGCGCGTACAGGAACCGCCATTCTTGCTCGTTATAGCTGGAGGGTGCCCATCGTGCCGCCTCGAATAGTCGCAGCATCTCGCCCTCGTCCAGCACTTGGCCACTCATGGCACGCGGTGACCACCGCCGGACGAACAATTCCTCCACGTCGTGATCCGGCTTGCGTACCTTGGTTGCATCCAACAGATTTGCCATCAACAGGCCTCCGATTCGGGGATCAAAATGTGCCACCCACGCTAGACCGAGCACAGGACGGCAGGAGTATAGGCAGCCACTCGATGGAATGGCAAACTCTCGGAACTTTCTGGTTGGCTTGCTGCGTTGCATTCACCCTGGCCACGGCACGGCGAGCGCTGAACGTGGTAATCCCAGAGCGGACTCGCCGGTCGATCGCGCTGTTTGGGCTGGAGCGCCGCGCCATTTGCAGCGAGCCGTCACGCAAGATCCGCGATCGTTTCCAACGGGCCCACTGCTACCGTGGCGTGCTTGGAGAAAGGGTACTTGGTAAGCACGCTCATGACGTCGGCAACGGTTACCGAGTTAACGGCCGCAAGATCGTCCGCCAGCGAGCGATATTCGCGGCGTTGCAGCCAGTTGCCGCCAACGTTGAACAGGCGGCTGCGGGGGCGTTCATTGCTGAGGACGACTCGCGCCTTCAGCTTGTTTTTGGCCTGGGCCAGTTCCAAGTCGGCAATGCCCTGTTGCTCGACGTCTAAAAACAATTCTTGGAGCCGTGATAGGTTATCGGCCGTGTCTTCCGGCTCGCACGCTAGCCAAGTGTAAAACATGCCCAGCCCTTGGTACTCATAGTGTCCCAGGCTGGCAGATTCGACCAAACCCGGGTCGACGAGTTCCCAGTACATGCGGCTTCCGGAATCGTCGCCCACGATGGTGGTCAGCAATTTGGCGGCGAACCGGTCCGCATCCTCAGCTGCCGGCGCATCGCGCAGCAAGAGTACGTACTGCTGTGTCGACATCGAATGTGGCTTGATTTCGATCCGCGGACTCATGGCCGCCGGTGGTGTGTGGCGTCCGGCCCCTGACGACTCCCAGGCACCACAAAGCTCTTCCACCTGGGCCACGAGCTCGTCGAAGTCGACGTTGCCCGCCGCGGCGATGAACAGGTTGTCGGCGGAGTAACGATTGCGGTGGTACAGTAACATCTGTTCGGGTGTGAGCGCCATGACACTTGCCTCGCTCCCGATTACGCTATTGGCGATGGGATGGCCGCCGAAGCATAGTTGCTTGAGCCGGTCGTCCATGCCGTACGGCGGTTGATCGAGGTACATCTGAATCTCCTCGACAATCACTTTTTTTTCCATCTCGAAATCGCTCGCCCGCAAGCTGGGCCGCATGATGTCGGCCAGGATGTCCAGCGCGTGCGACTGGTATTCCGGCAGCAACGAGGCGTAGTACACCGTACTCTCTTCGCTGGTGAACGCATTGTAGTGGGCGCCAATCTCGTCGAATTCGCGATTCACGTCCTCGGCGCTCCGGCGAGGAGTTCCCTTGAACGCCATGTGTTCGAGGAAGTGGCTCATGCCGGCGAGTTCGGGCGTTTCGTCCCGCGCCGGTGCGGACGAAGAATCCGAGGCCCATGGTGTGGGCAGCCGGATTGCATTCGGCGACGACCTCCAGGCCGTTTTCCAGGCGGTGACTACGAAACTGCATCAGGTAGCTCCAGCGGCTGCGGTCCGAGTGTGAGCGCGGTGAACGACTGCGGCGGATTCTCGTCGAGAAAGATGTTGATGCTCGCGGCAGAAAGGGTGTCGATTTTTGCGGCAACTTCTTCGATCGGGCGGACGCGCTCCAGATGATACCAATCTCGGGCAAGCGAGCCGGCCCGTGCCGAGGTCGACTCTTGTTGCATGATCAAACTGCTTTTGATGCGGGCCTTCAGACGAGCGAGCTCCCCTTCGCCAACGCCCTCACCCAGTCGCACGAGTTCGCCAAATGTCACGTCGAGCGTTTCCTGCGCTCGTTCCGAGGTAGTGCCAGCGTAACAAAACACCGCCGCCCGGTCGCGTTGCGTGTGCAGCGTAGCGTACACGGTGTAGCACAGGCCGCGCTTCTCGCGAACTTCGCTGAACAATCGCGAACTCATTCCGCCCGATAAGACGCCGACTGCCGACCACGCTTCGAAATACTGAGGGTGCCGATACGGGATCGAAGGGAATGCCAAGCCGATATGCGACTGGTTGGATTCGTAAGGCAAATGCGTGTCGGTTGGGCTGGCGATTTCTTCGGTAGCGTTGCTTGCAGGCTGTACGGCCCAGTCGCCAAACAGGAGGTCCGCCGTATCGCAAACCTGCTGCCAATCGAAGTTGCCTGCGACGCCCAAGATGGCACCACGCGGACCATAGTTGGCTTGGTGGAACTGCCGCACGTCGTCGATGGTGAGCTGCTCGAGTTTCTCGATTTCACCGTGACTAGGTCGCCCCCAGGGATCGGGGTAGTGGCGCCGGCGAAGCTCGGTCATCAGCTTTTGTCCAGGCTCGTCCTCCACGCCGCGTAGCTCCTGCAGGCAGACCGAGCGACCTGCTTCGAGCTGGCCCTCGGGCAGGTGCGGGCGGCGGAGGATGTCCGCGTAGATCGACAGCGCCGGCATTAGGCTCTCGGCGATCGTCGAACCGCTGTAGCTGGCCTGCGAGACGCCTACCGACTCGCCTCGTTCGACTCCCAGGTTTTCCAGGTCGGTGATCAGTTGCCGGCCGTCCCGGTCTCCGGCGCCACGCAGCATCATTTCGCAGGTCAGCCCAGCCAGTCCCGCTTCCTGCGGCCGGTCGTGCCGACACCCCGCCGGAGCGAGCAGCGAGAACGCGGCCGACTGAAACGCGGGGTTGGGCTCGCCGATGACGACAAATCCGTTATCGAGTTGGTAGACGTATTCGGCAGGCACCGGCAGTACTGTGGGTGGGGCTGAGCGGGCGGTGGAACAATGGAACCCGCTAATGTGTGTGATTTGCCCCATTTCGGCAAGAGTAGCACCCGCGAGACGCGGCGACGCAGGAGCCTCGCGACGACCGCCGGTGGCTCGCGATGCGTCACTCCGCTGTCGAAGTGGCGACGCCGTAGAAGGGGACCCGACGCGATGACATCGCCAGACAGCCCTTAGCGACCCCGTCCACCCCAGAGCATTCACCAACCTGCAGTGGGTCGCAGGCACGGCGGTTGTGCGCCCTTAACGCGGCTAGCTGTAAGCCATTTCGACCGACTTGTAGAGCGTCTTGGTGCGTTGGAACCCGAGCCGTTGGTACAGGCGTACCGCGCCTTTGTTTTGCACCGTCACCTCAAGGTACGCTCGCGGCAGCCCAACCTGCTGGAACCCAAGTAGGGCGGCGGAAACGAGCGCGGCCCCAATGCCTTGCCCGCGGTGCGCGGCACAACTCCTACGTTCTGAATGCCACCGTAGCGGTGATTTGCACGAACGCCCTGGATGGTGCCGCACAACTCGCGCTCGCCCAGATCGTTACGCGTTTCTACGAGCCACGTTGCCTCAGGCACAAAACCATCACCCGCAGCGATCCCTTCCATCAACTGCGTGCAACCGGTTGGTTCGCTCAGGGCGTGGAAGATCCCGGCGTCAATTTCGCCACGGAAACTAAGAAACTTGGCTTCCGCGTGATCGTCGACAAGGTTCGCGGACCAAGGCACGAGTCGATAGCCACGAGGCAATTGGATGGGCTCGATTGCGCGGCGGAAAAGATCGCATTCCATCCGATAGCGTTTGAAGTACGTGACGCTCATAGTCGTCGATCCACCGCCACCAATGAGCGAGAAAGGCCAGTAGGAGTTCAGCGAGGGGAGATGTGGGGAGAACATGCAATCGTATCCATCGTGATCCGCTGCAGCCCCTGCAATGTACCGCTGCTGCAAATGTCCGTCAAATTATTAGAGATGAATTCGGCCGCATTTTGCGTCGGTTGCAGTGGCAGTCCGCAGGCCGCGGACCACATGCAGCGATTGTAGGGAGACACCACGGCTCCAAGGGTGGCGAGCAAGCGGGAACTCGCCACCAGCCAAGCGGCGACCAACCTGCACGCCGCGAGTATTCGCTTGACTGTGGTGGCGGATCGGATTAGATTTTGATTAATCAAAAACGGAGCAAATTGAAGTGAGGCAATGGGTTATCGATAAGAGGCGTGCAGCCGTGAGGTGGCCTACGGGAGCCGTGCTGGGCCTCGCTGTGGCGTGGGCAATGTGCACCGGCTGCGTTGATGCCAATCGGCACGCGGGGAATTCGGCCTCCGAACCGTTTCGATATTCTGGTACGCCGCCGCTCGCCATTTTTTGTACCACGAGTCAGGTGGCCGACGCCGTGCGAAATATCATGGGAAAGAATGCCGAAGTGACCGCGTTGATGGGGCCGGGCGTCGACCCTCATTTGTTTCGGCCGAAGCCGTCGGACGTGATCAAGCTCCGTCGCGCCGACGTGGTGTTTTACAATGGTCTGCACTTGGAGGGACGTATCGCAGATACCCTTGAGCGCCTTGCGGAGACCAAGCCCGTGATCGCCATGGCCCAGGGTCTGTTGGAGGCTCAGGACCCACGATTGATGAAGCCGACCGAGTTTGCCGGCTATTACGACCCGCATGTGTGGCACGACGTCGAGCTGTGGTCGATTTGCGTCCAATACGCGGCCGATAGGTTGGCCGATTACGACCCCACACGAGGCGATGAATACTTGGCGAATGCCACTGCTTATCGGCAAGAGCTAGCAGACCTGGATGCCGAGTGCCGGACCAAGCTCGCTACGATTCCGACCAATCGCCGATTGTTGGTCACGGCCCACGACGCATTTGGTTACTTCAGCGCTGCGTACGGTTTGGAGACGATTGGGCTCAAGGGCATCAGCACCGAAGATGAGGCAGACTTTCAGCACCTGGACGAGGTGCGCGCACTGCTGGTTGCGCGGAAGATACCGGCCGTGTTTGTCGAGTCATCCACCTCGCCGCGGCTGGTAAATCAACTCATCGAGGAGTGCCGTTCGGCAGGCCATGAGGTGCGAGTTGGCAACGAACTCTACTCGGATGCCATGGGCTCGGCCGGATCTGGCGCGGAGTTCTACACGGGTATGATTCGTGCCAATGTGACGGCCATTGTTGATGGGCTCGGTGAAGAATGAGTACGGAGCAAACCAGCCTGCAAGAACAGACCGAAATGCCGAAGGTGGCAAGAATCGCTCTCGAAGTCCACGATATGACCGTGGCCTACCGCCGCAAACCCGTCCTATGGGACATCGACCTCGAGGTACCCGAAGGTCAGCTCGTTGGCATTGTTGGGCCTAACGGCGCTGGCAAGTCGACGCTGATTAAGGCCATTCTAGGGTTGGTACCACTGGCCAGCGGTAAGGTAGAGATCTATGGCAAGCCGTACGACGCTCAGCGTCGGATCGTCGGCTACGTGCCGCAACGGGAGACGGTGGATTGGGATTTCCCCGTCACGGCGCATCGATGTGGTTCTGATGGGGACTTACGGCAAGTTGGGATGGTTTCGGCGGCCGGGCCGTCGCGAGCGTGAGCTAGCCCAGGAATGCTTGGCCCAGGTGGAATTGGCCGATTTCGCCGACCGCCAAATTCGCCAGCTATCGGGCGGCCAGCAGCAGCGTGTGTTCCTGGCCCGAGCATTGGCGCAGGATGCCGGCGTCTACTTCATGGACGAGCCATTCGCGGGAGTCGACGCGGCAACCGAAGCGGCCATCTTGCGGTTGCTGCAAGACCTGCGGTCCGCGGGGAAGACCGTTTTCGTAGTTCACCATGATCTGCAGACCACGCAGGAATACTTCGACTGGGTCATCTTGCTCAATATGCGTCTATTGGCCTGCGGCCCGATCGAAACGACGTTTACGAACGACAACTTGCAAAAAACGTATGGTGGGCGCCTAACGATACTCGATGAGGCAGCCGAAGCCGTCCGCCGGCGAAAGCCAGGGTAACGCTGTTGCGGGAGTCTTGCCGCCGTCTCCGGCGAGCGGACCCGCCCGCGCAAGCCGCAGCATCCCCCACTGGGGGAGCCGCGTTTTGCTACGGCGGTTTTAGAAGTAGACAAAAACTGCGATTGTATTGGCATACGCGGGTGCAAGACGCTATCATGGGGCTCAGCGATGGCAGGAGTTTTCGCTAGCTTGCGGCACCCCTATACTGACCCTAAGGAGCTGCTAGTTCCCTCCCCCACACGCTGGCGGTACGCCCCCGGGCTCCAGCCGCCTGCTTTTTCTGTGCGAATTTAGGGCGACATTTTGGTGAACAACGGTTATCGCATCGGTTTCTGGGCCGCACTAACAGTCGTGGCATTGCGGGTCATCATCGGCTGGCATTTTCTCACCGCAGGTGTCGAAAAGCTCGAGCCAGGGTGGACCTCTGCAGGCTTTCTGCGATCGGCGAACGGCCCGCTAGCTGATTTCTACAAAGGCATGGCGCCGCTCCCCCACAACTGGGATCGTCTGATTGGCGATCCGTTGCCACCGGCTGACAACTTCGAGAAGGAGCGTCGTTACGTTGGCGACGACGGGGAGTTACAGGAAAAACCATCGAAGAAGGATCGCACCGGGCACATTCCATTTCCTACCGCTGCTTACGGACCGTGGGCGAGCCAAATCGCAACGGATTGGACCAACACAGTCGAACGTTTCAAAAAAGTTGCCGGGATCACTGCGGAGCAGGGCGAAGCTGCCGAGGCGGTATTGGTCGAAAAGCTCAGGCGCCTTGCGGACTACTTCGAAATCCACCGCGGCGGCCTCGAGGAGTATCATCACGAATCGGGCCGATTGAAAGAAATGGTCGAGAGCGATGCTCGCGGAGAGTTACCCTATTTGGACGACCGCATCCTCAAAAAGAAGGCCGAACTGCAAGCCATGCCACGTCCCTGGGTGGCCGATTTAGAATCGGAAGAATCCACCTTGCACGGCGAAATTCTGGCACTGCTTACTCCGGAGCAGAAAAAGTCGACTGGGGTGAAGAATGGCGTGCAGGCATCGATCCATCCGGCGACCCAACTCGACACGATTGATACGGTTGTCACCGTGCTCACATTTGCCGTTGGTTTTTGCCTGATTGTCGGACTGTTCACGCGGGTTGCCGCTATGGTTGGTGCGGGTTTCCTCCTGTCGGTTATTTCGACTCAACCGCCATGGGCCGAAGGAGTCGCGCAAACCGTCAAGTTGCTTTCTGCGTATCAAGGAATTGAGGTAGTAGCGCTGCTGCTGCTCGCCGCCATTGGGGCTGGCACCTGGGCCGGCCTGGACGGCTATTTTTGGCGGCGGGACTGAAAGTTGGGTAAGGCCTCGCGATTGGCAGGAGATCCATGCTGGCAAACCGCAAGACGGAAACCCTGATCTCCCCTCGTTAGTCTGGGGTGAGAAGAACCACGGACAAGGGTTTCGAATCACAGAGTTTTCATTGCAAGACAACGAAATTTAACCACCATTCGCTGGAGGCCACGGGCGATGCAATTGACCGAAGAACAAAAAAAAGAAGGCAAGCAAAATTACGAAGAGACCTTGCGCGTTACCCGGCGTGGGTTCCTCACTTCGTTGCCAGCGGCGGTGGCCGCCTCGGGCGCGGGACTTGGGGCGGCTTATTACGGCTACAAGAAAATCGAGGAGCCGCTGAAAATTGGCATCATCGGTACTGGCGACGAAGGCAATGTGCTGATTGGTTCGTTGAACCCCGACTTTGTCGACGTCAAAGCCATCTGCGACATTCGCCCATCGAGCATCTACCGTGCCTTCAATGGCGACTGGCCTTCGAACAAGATGCAGCCCGCCCGTCCGGGTCTAGTGAACATCTACGGTTCGAAGAAAGGGTGGGAGAACGAAGCCGACGCCAGGGAGGAAATCATTGTTTATGAGAACGGCTACGACGAGTTGTTGGAAAATGATGATATCGAAGCAGTCATCATCGCCCTGCCGCTGTGGCTACATGCCCCTGCGGCCATCGACGCGATGCTTGCCGGAAAGCACGTACTGACCGAGAAGCTCATGGCCCACAGCGTGGGACAGTGCAAGGAGATGGCCCGCGTTGCGGAGAAAACCGGAAAGCTCCTGGCAACCGGTCACCAGCGTCACTACAGCGTACTCTATGCCAACGCAGTGGACACCATCCGCCAAGGCGTGATTGGCGACATCCATCATATCCGTGCCCAGTGGCACCGGGCGGCAGACAGCTGGCGGCCGCCGCTGCCGGAAGCAAACTTCACGTATCGCGACTACGATCTCGGTGTAAAGGCGCTTTGAGAAAAAGTCAGCCAGGCCGTCGCTACCAAGGACGATGCCGCTATCGCTCAGGCCGACCAGGCATTGGCCGACTTCCTTGACGACCATGGATTGACGGGCAAGCACAAGAGCGTGAAAGGCCGTGTCGACAATCCCAGTATTAAGGGGAAAGACCATGAGGGCTGGGTCAAGTGCCTTGAGCAATTAGATAAGTTGATGGAAGACATCAACGTGCCTGCTGCTGCTTACGGCTACCAGCCGCACGTCGTTACCGAAAGTGGTTATCGGTGTACGCCGCTGGAAGAACTCATCCGTTGGCGACTGTGGAATCGCACCGGGGGCGGTTTGATGGCCGAATTGGGAAGTCATCAACTCGACGCTTCGGGTATTTTCATCTCGGCCCAGTTTGACGGACACGTCAAGGTCGCACCATTAAGTGTCACTGGTGTCGGCGGGCGGCACCTGTATCCAGCCAACCGCGACATCGACGACCATGTCTACTGCACCTTCGAGTATCCCGGGAAGGGCTATTTCGAAGATGACGATCCTTCCAAACCCGTGAAGGATGCCAACAAGAAAGTCGTGGTCACCTACTCGTCGATCAACGGCAACGGCTACGGTGGCTACGGCGAAGTGGTCATGGGTACCGATGGTACGCTAATCCTTGAGCGGGAAAGCGAGACCTATTTGATTGGCGGCAACAAGAAGACGGCCATGAATGTCGAAGAAGATGCCGCGGTCGATACGTACGCGACGGGCGGCAGCGCCGCGGTGACAGCCCAAGTGCCCACCGAGGACGTTAGCCGTGGTTACCGCGAGGAGATTGAGCACTGGGCCTGGTGCATTAAGGAAGGCAAGCCGGCGACGACGTTGCATTGCCACCCCAAGGTGGCGATGGCCGACGCGGTGATTGCGTTAACCAGTAACTTGGCCATGGAACGCAAGGAGCGGATCGAGTTCGATCCCGACTGGTTCGCCATCGACAAGAACGCGGTTCCCAGTGGCGCCGAGCCCCGCCCGGCGGAGAGCATTGGGAAGTCGAATTTTGGTACACCGCAGAAGGTGGCCAACCAGGACGCCATCGCGTAGCCTTAGCGGGGCGTTTTAGAAGGGTGATGGGCGATAACCGATCGCTCTGAGGACTTCGCACCGGCAGGTGCTACTAGCCGCCGAGATTCAAGAAGCAAGCTTCGGCCACGTTGTCGATGGTACGCGTCTGAAGCGGCGTGCTCGCTACCGCGCCGAACATAGTGACCAACTGGTTGGGGGGCACCTTAAGCTTCCCAAACAGAGTCGCCGATGGCCGAGGCCTTTATCCCACCCGCGATCCGCGAGCTACTTGGCGTCCCACCACCAGTTTTTTGCGTTGGCTAGGCGTGATTCTTGGCCATCGACGGCGGCGATATTGGACGTGGTTTCGCTTTCGCCGAGCACTTCTCCAGGCGAAATCTGCACGCCGCCCGAGGCGCTCACCAGCCACTGGCCGCCCTGCTTTATGAACGTGGTTTGGGTCGCTACCTTCTTGGGGGCTTCGAACTGATCCACTTCGAATTTGCCAGCCAGCCAGGGCATGTCGAGCCCGACCTGCTCGGCCATTCCTTCATGCACGATCAACGTCGTGGCGACAGCTAGATCAATCGCATTTCGCAGGTGACCGAATGACGAATCTTGGTTGGCGAGTTCCTCGAATCGCTCGGTAAACCGGTCGGCCCACTGCTGGGCCGCAACACCGGCCTTGGCCGAGCGGGTCTTTTCGCCGGCCGCATTGACGTAATCCTCCTCGGTCAGGCACTGGACGCCCTGGCCACGGATCTCCCAAGCCCGCCCCTCCTCGTCACGTAGCAGTGGCTCGTAGTTGGGGGCCAGCCACCACCGTGGGAGCATGTTTTGATTCACTTTGCCGCGTCGCTTTCCGAGGATTTCGAGGTAGCTCGGCATGCCGTCGACCGGAGCCGGTTCGAAGCCCATGGCAAGGCGCTTCATACGAAAGTCAGCCGCTACCATCGAGCGGGCAAAATGCGACGTGGCGGGTACGCCGGTAATGGTGATCGTCTGGTAGCCCAGGGCTTGGGCGATCAACTGCGCGGCCCGCTGCGGTCCCGTGTTTGCGGTAAGCTGGCGGGCCACGTCCTGGACCCGTGCCAAGCCCTCCTGCGTGGGGTCGATCGAGCAACTCATTCCGGCCCCAGGCTGAGCCAGTGCTGCCCGCAAC
This sequence comes from Lacipirellulaceae bacterium, assembly GCA_963753855.1. Taxonomy (GTDB): domain Bacteria; phylum Planctomycetota; class Planctomycetia; order Pirellulales; family Lacipirellulaceae; genus Aeoliella. The sequence goes on from CAVWDV010000003.1 coordinate 331,716, forward strand.
GCGACCATGAAATCGTCGAGCGCCAGGACCGGGCGACCGGACTGCTGGCCAACCACGTTGCCCAGTCGATCGACACGCCACCCCTCGGCTGGCCCGGCAATCACGATATCGCGAGCCTCTGGGTAAACGAGCACGTATTGCACTCGCTGGATGCCTGCCATCAACATCACTTCGTCGGGCACCGGCATCCCAGCAGCATGGCTCTCGGCGAGGATTCGTTCGACTTGGCGAAGTGACACGAATCGCAATTGGCTTGCTTGGGCGATATCGCCGGGCACTTCGTCGAGGCCATTGGTCCACGCGGCGGCCAGTTGTTCGGGGTCGCCAAGCTCGGGATTTGCCATCACGCCTTGCGCATCGATGGCCACGCCACCCACCGCGTTATTGCGAACAAAGCCACCACCGGCCCAAGCCACCTGACACAAAATAAAGGTCGCGGCGAGCGCGGCAGTCAACTTCTGTGGCACCCGTTGCATCATGTCTCTCCCGTTTATCCCGAAAGTCCAGCGGGCCCCGCTCGCCTGGCTGGCAAGCTGCCCTATGTGGGTAAGCATTTTAGAACCCGTGGTGACACACCACGAGGGGAACTCAGCATTCATAGACTAATCGCTAAGTCCGGTCCCGGCTATTCCAAAATAGTCGCTAAGTCACTGCGTCGCAAATAGTTTCGTCTTTTCGCCGCCTCGATTATGGGGTGGTCCGGGGCGAACGCCAATACGGGTTGCCTTGCGGGGCGTTTCAATCCATGTGGTCGGCAGGGTCGAATCACCGTAAGTTGCTGCCCGCATGGCATTTCGGGTTATTGAGGCTTGAATCGCTAGGTATAGTAAGAATAGGCTGGAGCGGGGGCGATGTGTGGGTACGCGGCCGTACCCCGCCCCACCATGGCCCCTTTGGGAGGATCCAACTAATCGATTCGATGACCGCCTATCTGGTTATTCGCGAAGGATCGAAATGGACCGACGTGTTTCGGCTTGTCGAAGGCGAGTCCGTAACCATCGGCCGCGCGCCGACGAATGCCATCGTGGTGAAGGACGAGCGGTGCAGTCGTAATCACGCGGAAATCTTTCAGGTTCAGCAACAGTGGACGCTCCGCGATCTCGATAGCCGCAATGGCACTCAGGTGGACGGCGAAACCGTCACCGTGGACTATCATCTGGAGCCCGGCGATATTATTCGCATTGGAAATTCGCACCTGGCATTTGTCGATAACCTGTCGCACGCCTTTCCCGATCCATCAAGTGTGCTCCGGACGTCTCGGCCGGTAGATGAGGAACAAGGTGACGAGCAGTTGGCGACCGATGAGGACGACGAAAGCGTCTTCGAGCCGGTGGAGCCAACGCAGATTACCCACCGCCGTGTGCAGAGTCGATTCCTGGAGGCCACGTCGGACGACGAGGAGGAGCCATCGACGCCGAAAGTAGGCCGGGCCGCGACAAAACTCTGTCGCTTGGCGTTCGAACTTGCTAAGACGACCGACGTGATTTCGTTGGCCAACTCAGCGCTCAGTGCGCTATTCGAGAGCACACAAATCGATGCTGGGGGACTGCTGCTACGGGGCCGCGATACGCAGGGGCGAAGGACCCTCGAAACGTTGGAGGTCATCGCATCGCGTAGCGAATCTGTCCATCGATACCATCGCGTCAGCCAGTTTCTGGCTTCCACCGTCATGCGTGACGGGCAGGGGGTGCTGGCCCGTAACGTGATGGACGATAGTCAACTCGGTGCTCGCGACTCGAGTGGCGACATACTCGCCACGAGCGTCATCTCCGCGCCAATCCGTCAGGATGGTCAGGTGTTGGGAATCTTGCACCTCTACTCCACCGACGCGGCCCGGCCGCTCGACCCCGATGACCTGGAGTTTTCCCTGGCGGTCGCCGACACCGTATCGATGACCCTGCAAAACCTCGACCGCCGACAGGAGCTGGCCGAGAACCTGAACCTGGTGCGGGACGAGAATGTCCAGCTTCGCGAGCAGTTAGGTGTACAGAGTGAAATCGTGGGTAGCAGCGAAGCGATGGCCCGCGTTGAGCAGCAGATTGGCCGTGCCGCGCCAAGCCGAGCGACGGTGCTCATTCGTGGCGAAAGCGGCGTTGGCAAGGAGTTGGTAGCTCGGGCGGTCCACTTCTCCAGTCCCCGCAAGAAAGGCCCTTTCGTTTGCCTCAATTGTGCGGCTTTGTCGGAGACGCTGCTGGAAAGCGAGCTATTCGGACACGAAAAAGGCGCCTTTACCGGCGCCACCCATCGCAAGGTCGGTAAGTTCGAGCAGGCAAACAAGGGAACGCTGATGCTCGATGAGATTGGCGAGATGAGCCCCACCATCCAGGCCAAGTTCCTCCGCGTCCTCGAAGGGCATCAATTCGAACGAGTTGGCGGTACGGAAGCCATCAAGGCCGATGTACGGGTCATTGCCGCCACCAACCGCGACCTGGAAAAGGAAGTGTCCGAAGGCCGCTTCCGTCGTGACTTGTATTTCCGGCTGCATGTACTGGAAATTGTCGTCCCTTCTCTACGCAAGCGGCCCGAGGACATTCCCGAGCTCGCCAAGTACTTCTTGCACCGCTACAACGCGGAGACCGGCCGCAAAATTCGCGACTTTACGCCCCGCGCAATGGAAGAACTCCAGCAGTACCGCTGGCCTGGCAATGTGCGAGAAATGAAGAATGTAATCGAACGGGCCGTGGTGCTCGTGCGAGGCGAGTTTATCGACCACGACGATTTGGTTCTGTCGACGCTCAAGACAGCGGGCGACACAGAAACCGGTGGAAGCACCGGCGGCGAATCGGGCGAATCATTTGTCCCCTGCTCGCTAGCAGAAATGGAGCAGCAGCACATCCAGGCGACGCTCGACTCGACTGGTTGGAACAAGAGCAAAGCGGCATCGATCTTGGGCATCGAACGCTCGACGCTGGATCGAAAAATCCAACGCTACGAGCTGAAAGGCTTTCGCGAAGCGGCGAAACGCTAGATTGGCCGTCGGTGCTACTTGATCCTATTGGCCGGGCCTGCGCCGCCTATTCTGGAAAAGCGTTAGGGTGTCGCTGCGGGGATAGGGCAGGGAAACGTTTGGCGCTCACGTGGCACAACGCCAGTCAGCCAGTTTTTCGCTACCTCCACGCCGATCTTGCCGTTGGGTTGTTTTTTCAGCTAGCGAAAAGCTGACGGTCGACATCCGCAAACGATTTGAATTCCAGGGCGTTGCCACTCGGGTCACAGAAAAACATCGTTGATTGCTCACCAGGCTCGCCCGCGAAGCGAGTGGTCGGATCGATGACGAACTCGACACCCGCGGCAACGAGCCGGTCGGCTCAGCGCCTGCCACTCTGCAGGCGGCAGCACGACGCCAAAATGCGGCACCGGCACTTGGTGCGCATCTACCGAATTGTGGTACTGCATCGCCTCGTAGCCAAGTACCTGGTGGACGACGAATTGGTGCCCGTACAGGTTAAAATCCACCCATGTGTCGCTGCTTCGTCCCTCGTCGCAGCGCAAGAGTTGGCCGTAGAACTTACGTGCCGCCGTGATGTCGGCAACGGGGAGAGCCAGGTGGAATGGTGGGGCGCGTATTCATCATTCATCCGCGCGCGCATCCAGGTCGCGAGAGTCGGTTCGTGGTCTACCAGTTCATCCGCCTGGAAATACAAGGCAATTTCACGCTCGGCCGCTTCCGGTCCATCGGAGCCGTGTACCAAGTTCATTTGCCGGCTGGAGCTAAAGTCGCCGCGGATGGTGCCGGGCGCGGCCTTGAGGCCACTGGTGGCACCGAGCATGTCGCGGACCACGGCGATCGCCTCGAGGCCTTCGAGCACCGCGGCGACGATCGGCCCGCCTGTAATAAACGACTCGAGCGTCGGATACCAACCCTTCTCGACGTGCTCGGCGTAGTGCTGCTTGGCCAGGTCCGGTGTCACCTGCATCAGCTTCATCGCGACGAAAGTAAGGCCTTTGTCCTCGAACCGCGAGATCACCCGACCCATCAAACGGCGCTGGATACAGTCGGGCTTTAGCAAAATAAGCGTGCGTTGCATGGGAATGTTCTCGCGTTGGGGGGGTGGTTGTGCAGGGGAGGTAGCCGCAGATTCTAGATAACCGCTGTTCGCCGTTCAACGGCCCCAGCGGAAAAGCCCGATTGTGCAGGATCGCAGGTGCGGGCCTAGGGTCGGTCTATCAATGGAGGCGAGTGCTTGGGCAACTGTAAGAATTTGGGTGCTATCTGTCAGAATTGGTTTGGAAGCAAGCGGTTCTGATAGGTAGCACCTTATTGTTCGCCATGACAAAGCAATAGCGGATGCGTCGTTTTCTTGGCCATTCCGCCAACAAGCTTCGCCCCTGCTTGGTCAATTGTGTGGCTCCCCGTCAAAGTGCTAAGGTGGTGGTCCCGCGAATTAGTTTGCCCACAAACGCGAAGGTCCCTCATGCCCCCACTCGGTGCCCACATGTCGATCGCCGGCGGCTACTTCAAGGCCGTGGATGCCGCTGCCGCCGCGGGGTGCGAATGCGTGCAGTTATTTACCAAGAACAACAACCAGTGGCGGGCCAAGGAACTGACCGACGACGACGCTGAGCGGTTCAAGGCGTCGCTAACCGAGCACGGCATCAAGCACCCAATTGCCCACGACTCATACCTTATCAATCTTGGCAGTCCCGACGATGAGCTCTGGAAGAAGTCGATCGACGCGCTGGTGGTCGAGCTGTTGCGGGCAGAGAAGTTGGGCATTGGGTATGTGGTGGCCCACCCAGGGGCATTCACTACCAGCAGCGAAAAGGTGGGTATTCGGCGGATTGCCACGGGACTCAACGAAGTGCACAAGCAGACCAAGGGCATTGTTGCCCAAGTGCTGCTGGAGACCACCGCAGGGCAGGGGTCGAACCTCGGGTGGCGGTTCGAGCACCTTGCCGACATCATCGACAAGGCGCGCGACCCCGACCGCCTGGGTGTCTGCTTCGATACGTGCCACGTGTTTGCTGCGGGATACTCCATGGAAACCAAAAAGGAGTATTTGGCGACAATCCGTGAGCTGGATCGCACGGTCGGTCGCAAGTTGGTCAAAGCATTCCACCTAAACGACAGCTTGAAGCCACTCGGGTCGCGTGTGGATCGCCACGCCGCTATCGGCGAAGGCGAGATGGGCCTCGAGCCGTTTCGCCACCTGATGAACGACCGCCGCTTCGCCAAAGTGCCCATGTATCTCGAAACGCCAAAGGGGACCAGCGATGCCGGCGAGGATCTCGACGTGGTGAACTTGCGAACCTTACGCGGGCTCAAGTAAAGCTAGCCGTTCGCCTATTCGGGAATCTCTCGTCCATGCGGGTCTTCCGCGCCATCGGCTAAGCGTCGGCCAGCTGCTCACGAAGCTCGTCGCCCAGGAAATGCTCGACGCGGTGGGCCGGATCGTGGACGTGGTCCAGTGGCAGGCCGAGTTCTTCGACCAGGTACGTTTCCCACAGCCGGTGCGTCCGCACCAGTTTGCTGGCCTTGCTCCGCCCCTCCGGTGTTAGCCGCAAGCCGGCCGACGTCGCTGTGATATCTTCGTCGCGGACAAGTACACGCAAGGCTCGCCGTGCCGTAAGCCCCCCGCCAACCGCGTCCATGGCATCGGCCTTGGCAAGCTGGTGTTGCGGGTCGTGTTCTTCCACCCGGTAGAGCATGGCGAGAAGGTCCTCGCGAACAATGCGGGCGGCCGTTTGGTAATGGAACCACATGCGAGCCACGACGCCGCTCGTGGGGGAAAAGATGGCAGCCAGCGCGTAGACGATCCCTGCCAGCACCGCCATCGTTCCTGGCGGCGAGATGTCGTAACGTACGGAGACGAGCGATCCAACAACGGCAATCACCAATCCAAGCGTGCATGCCAGAATCACCAATCGGTGCAATCGCTCGACGCACAACTGCGCAGCGGCGGGAGGCACTATCAGCATTGCCACCACGAGAATCGAACCCACCACCTGAAACGACGCGACGGCGGTTAGCGCCACCAATGCCATGAGCGAGTAGTGCATCGTAGGCGCAGAAATGCCCATGGCGGTGGCAAGGGACGAATCAAAGGTCGTCAGCTTTAGTTCCTTCCATAACAGTGAGATCACCGCGACGTTTACCAGCAGCACCGGTACCGCCACGAGCACCTGCTTTGGCACTTCGAAGCCCGCGATGGGGATGGTGTCGACCAGCAGCGAGAGCAGATTGCCTTCGTACACACACGCAGCGTCGAGATGCACTTTCGAGCCAAATAGCTTCAGCAGCACGACACCCAGGGCGAAGAGCGAAGTAAACACCACACCCATCGCGGCATCGGTGGAAACACGACCGTACTGATGGAGCGTCTGCGTGAGGAACGTGGTCGCGAGTCCCGCTACTACCGCGCCGGCGAACATTGGCATGATGCTCAAGCTGCCAGAGAACAAAAACGCCACCACCAAGCCAGGTAGCACCGCGTGGGAGAATGCATCGCCCATCATGCTCATTCGCCGCAGCACCAGGAACGATCCCACCAGCGCGCACGATACGTTCACGAGCGCGGCCATAAGCATCACCTGCAGCACCATCGGCAGCATGTCCGGCGAGAACGGGTTGTTGAGCGCGAATAGCATAGGAATTCGACCGATTGCTCCGTAACGCGAGTTGGGCTAAGCCTGACTGGGGTTGATCTCGTGGGGCGAGCGTGGCACCTCGCCCGGTGTGGTGGTGGGCAATCGCCCTTCGGCCTTTAGTAGCTCCTCAAGATGCTCTACAACCTCGGCCGGCAGCAAGTGTTCGATGGCGTCCGCGTCGCGGTGCACTTGGTCGGGCGAGCGGTTGCCGTCCTCCACCAGGTAGAGTTCCCACAATCGGTGCGCCCGTACCAGATGGGCTGCGGTGTGATAGCCGGCGATGGTGAAGCGTAGCTCGCTGCTTTCGCGCCGCAGCAATCCATCGCGTTCGGCGGCGCGTACTACGGCATTCAATTCACGGTCGGACCAGCTGCCGTACCTTGCCAACCGGGCTATTTCGATCGCGGGGCAGTCCGACTCGGGGGCGGGGCTCAATTCGTACACGGCACGTAGCAGATGGTCGCGTGCCACTTGCCTACGTAGTGCTCGCTCGTTCCACAGGCGGGCAACGAGGCCTCGCTCGGGGGCCAGCAGTAACGAGCCGATGAGTAACCCGGCACCGGTGAGCACAATCAGTGGTCCGGGTGGCAGGCTGGCGCCCGCCCCAAGCGCGAGCCAGCCCAGGCCCAGTTGCTGCAGTAATCCGGGAGCAGCGAGCAGGCAGCCGCCAATTCCGGAGAGTGCCCCCACCACGGCGGCGATGGCCAGCAGCATGCCAAGACGATTGGTCCAGTACCGCGCCGCTGCGGCTGGCGTTATGAGCATGGCCGCCATCAGCACCACTCCGCAAATCGGCAGGCCTACGATCGTCACGACGGCGACCGCGGCCATCACCACTAAATCGAGCCAAAACGTCGGCCAACCCTGTGCTGCGGCGAAACCCGTATCGAACGATAGGATCTTTAGTTCTTTATATAAAGCCAAGACAAGCAGCAGCATGGCCGCCGCGGTCATGCTAATGACGGCAATATCTCGTGAGCGGAGGCTGGCGATCTCGCCAAACAAATACGAGTCGAGTCCTGCCTTGTTGCCCGCTGGATTGCTCTGCAGGATGGTGAGTAGCACGATTCCCATGCCGAAAAACGTACTCAGCACGATGCCGAGCGCCGCGTCCTCGCTGGTTCGCGTGTAACGCGCGATGGCTGCTACGCAGGCGATGCCTAGCAGGCCAGTAGCCAATGCCCCCAGCGATAACGACAACACGTCGCGCGTTTGCCAGATCATGAACACCGCTGCGATGCCTGGCAGCGCCGCGTGCGACAGCATGTCGCCCACCAGCGCCCGCCGGCGCAAGACGGCAAAAGTGCCCACGAAGCCCGCCGCAGCTCCGAGCAGCGATGCCCCCAGCATCACTTTCCAAACAATCGAACTGGCAAGCACCAAAGTCATAGGTCGGGTAGCTCGGTTTGCATCGCAGGCGGCCAAATGTCACGGCGCATGGTCTCAACGCGGCAGCTTCGCATTCCATCATATTACTAGCGGGAGCCACTTTCTCCTGCACGCCGCCAAGATCATACTAACAGTTCACCGCCCCGCGGTCCCTAGCCCCTCGCGCATCCGCCGCGTTCGATCACTCAACCACTCTATCCCCGTTTCCAGGTCGCCGTGCGAATTGTTCTCTGCTATCCGGTCGAAGCCCGCCACATCGCCCAAATCCAAACCGCCGCACCCGACTGCGAAATCGTCGACGCCGGACAGGATCACATCGCCGAGCTCTTGCCTGCCGCCGACATCTACTGCGGGCACGCCAAGGTGCCGGTTCCCTGGGACGCCGTGGTAGCCGGCGGCCGGCTGCAGTGGATTCAATCGTCGGCGGCGGGCATGGACCATTGCCTGGTGCCGGCCGTAGTGAAGTCCGACATCCTGGTTACCAGTGCTTCCGGCGTGCTCGCCAACCAGGTGGCCGACCATACGATGGCGCTGCTTGCCGGTTCGCTTCGCCGGCTGCCGGAGTTCTTCCAAGCGATGGAAAAGCGCGAGTTCATTCGCCATCCCACCAAGGACCTGCACCGCGCAACCATGGGCATCGTCGGCCTGGGGGGCAACGGGCGGCGATTGGCGCAGGTGCTCAGCGCGTTTCGCACCACTATTCTGGCAACCGACTGGTTTCCCATAAACAAGCCCGACCACGTGGCCGAACTCCTGCCCGCCGACCAAATCGACGTCATCCTGCCCCGCTGCGATGCGGTGATCGTGGCGGTACCGCTCAATGGCGTAACGCAAGACATGTTCGACGCCCGCCGCATTGGCCGGATGCAAGAGGGCTCGGTGCTGATTAACATGGCCCGGGGACCGATTGTCGTGGAAGACGCGCTCGTGGATGCCCTGGAGTCGGACCACCTGTGGGCGCGGGCCTGGACGTAACGTACACCGAACCGCTGCCCCAGGAGAGCCGCCTGTGGACAGCCCCCAACTTGATTCTTACGCCCCACGTCGGCGGGCAATGCAGGACACGGATCGACGACATGACCAACTTCTTCTGCGAAAACCTAATTCGATACCGCGAAGGGACGCTGCTACGCAACGTGACGGATAAGGAATTAGGGTTCCCGTTTCCCAAAGCGTAGCCAGCAGCGTGCTCTTTTTGTGCGGCGGCTCCAAACAGCCAATCCGCGAACGCGCCGCGCTTGTTGGTCCCCAATCTCACCAAGTTTCAAAGAATCGGCGGCGTTGCTTTTCAGAGCCGCAACCGTAGGAGAGCGCGACGTAGCGCTCCCTTCTGGTTGCGGCTCCGACTAGCTCTCGTTTGTCCCCAATACCGACAACTCCCGATAAACGATTCGCTGTCGATCTACTCCTTCATCTCAGTTTGTCGCAATGCGTTACCTGGCAACAGCCTCCGACTCGACTCCTCTTCTCGGTACCCAAAGTAAATCAACAAATAGATCAACAGGTGTCGACAAACGTCGGAATGACCAAGTTTCAAGTTTCAATGGATGATGAAATTGAAAACTGAAAATTGCCGCCCCACGTCATTCTGACAAAGCGCGGCAGTCGCCCGAAGAATCTCCCCCTTCTAGCCCACAGCCCACAGCCCCCACCATTTGACCCCACCCGGTGGCCAATTGCGACAAGATAGTTTCGGCCAAGGCCAGTGCTTCGTCGGGGCGATGATTCCGGCAGCGAGAAAGTGGTGTCGTGGACCGGCGACCGTTGCCGCCGCCCGGTTCGATTACCTTTCGCCCGAGCGACCAGCCAAGATAGGTGAACCTGTCGCCGGCCTGACTCTGCCGCCCTCTGGCCTGGGCGTCCGACAGAGCCGACCAATACGACGTGTACTATTGGGGCGTGGCAAGCGAATTGTCGGCCTTTTCGTACAGCCAGCGGCCAGCCAGTGTCGTAACCCACGACCGAGCAAGGATATGCGCTGCGGCGCGGTTTGGCTAAAATCGGCGTCAGGCCCCACCCATGACGTGTTATCCAGCACAAGAATCCAATTGTAGTAATGAAAGCATTGATATGAGCCAAACATTCGACAAGATACACCGCATGATTTTCTTAGCGGCGACAGTGGTTCTAGCGGCGGTGACAGTCGTCGTTGCGTCCGCAGGCGGCGTGTTGGCGCAAAGTGCCAAGCCCAACATACTGGTCATTTGGGGCGACGATATCGGCATTAGCAATATCAGCTACAACACCCGCGGCCTGATGGGCTACGAAACGCCCAACATCGACCGCATTGCAAAGGAAGGGATCGCTTTCAACAACTACTACGGACAGCAGAGCTGCACCGCTGGCCGCGCGGCTTTCATCGGGGGTGCCGTGCCGCTGCGCTCCGGCATGACCAAAGTTGGAGTGCCCGGCGCGAAAGAGGGTTGGCAGGAAGTCGACGTGACGATGGCCACGGTGCTCAAGAGTCTCGGCTACGCGACTGGCCAGTTCGGTAAGAACCATCAGGGCGACCGCGACCAGCATTTGCCGACAAACCATGGGTTTGACGAGTTCCTCGGAAACTTATACCACCTGAACGCCGAAGAGGAGCCCGAGAGCCGCGACTATCCAAAGGACCCCGAGTTCCGCAAGAAGTACGGCCCTCGCGGCGTGATCCACAGCTTCGCCGATGGCAAGATTGAGGACACCGGGCCGCTTACCAAGAAGCGGATGGAGACCATTGACGACGAGACTGTCGCCGCGGCCAAGGATTTCATCTCCCGCCAAGTCAAGGCCGGGAAGCCCTTCTTCTGCTGGTGGAACGGCACGCGCATGCATTTCCGCACTCACGTGAAGGAGGAGCACCAGGGGCTATCTGGCGAAGGTGGCGACGAGTATCAGGACGGTATGGTTGAGCACGACATGCACGTCGGCGAGCTGCTCGAACTCATCGACGATCTCGGCGTGGCGGATAACACGATTGTTCAGTACTCAACCGATAACGGCCCGCATTTCAATACCTGGCCGGATGCTGCCAATACGCCGTTCCGGTCCGAGAAAAATTCGAACTGGGAGGGCGCCTATCGTGTCCCTTGCTTCATCAAGTGGCCCGGCCATTTCCCCGCGGGGACCGTGCTCAACGGCATTGTCGCTCATGAGGACTGGCTGCCGACCTTTGCCGCTGTCGCTGGCGATCCGGAGATGAAGAACAAAATCATGCAGGGTACCGAACTGAATGGTCGCACCTACCGCAACTGCATCGACGGCTACAACACACTGGATTACCTCACCGGCGAGGCCGCCGATTCACCGCGCAAAGAGTTCATCTACGTTACCGACGAAGGCCAAATCGCTTGCGTTCGCTGGGGTGACTGGAAGGCCGTCTATCTTGAGAACCGAGGGCGAGCCTTTGGTGTTTGGCGTGAACCTTTCACGGAGCTGCGCGGCCGCTTATCTTCAACCTGCGCCGCGACCCTTTCGAGCGTGCCCAGCATAACTCGAACACCTATAACGACTGGTGGCTTGACCGCCCCTACGTCCTCTTTGGCATCAACGAAGTGGCCATGAAGTTCCTGGTTACTTTTCAAGACTACCCCGCCAGTGCGACGGCCGGTTCGTTCAATTTAGAGAGCGTCAAGAAACGTATCGAATCATCGCATCAAGGCAAATAGCCTGTTTGAGTTGCTTGCGTTCTCGATTCCCCGAGTACTTCAGTCATCCAACCAAGGTCAAACGCTGTTTGCAGACGCTGCAATTACGATCCCTTCGCGAGGCTCACGGGGCTCCTGATGTAGCGGCGGTCATTCCAACGGATGTCTGGTGAATTCGTTGGGTCCGATGAACTCGGGCGGAACGCACTTGCAAAGCCAGTGGTACCCCATCGATTGGGATGTCTTGGCCAGTGTCCCCAGGCTGCGCAATGCCAGCGGCCCCAGCCGCACGGAAGGCCCCCGAAGGAGCGCTCACGTCAATCTCGCCAGGGGCCCTTCGTCGACGATTTGACAACAATTTGGGGCAACCGCGTTGGCCGGCGGGGCGGCGGTTCTAGGTGTTTTCGCACAAGATTTCATCGATGGTTCGTCGTAAAGCACCTAAACCTCCACAATTCCAGCTAGACACCCTGCTTGCCGAGGAACTAAAATCGAACAAACGTGGCGGATGACGCGACTGTCTTGTTTGTCGTCACGGATGGCTTGTTTGGCACAACGGTTTGACTTGTTGACCAAGCGGGTTGGCCATCCCACAAACATGCCGCGAATTTAAGGGTGGAGCGACGCGACAACATGGATACCAGTACAACCATACTCCAGTCTTCGAGGACCGTGGGGCTCGATCAACAAACGCCAAGTCCGGACGTTAGTGAGATTTACCGCGCGTATTCCGAAGTGATCCAGCGGGGAAAACTGGGTAGGACAGAGCATTTGCGGCTCAAGCGACTGTTAGGAACAGGGGGCCAGGGCCAGGTTTACCTGAGTGAACGTCGCGGTTCGGACGGTTTTACCCTGCCGCTCGCGCTCAAGTTCTTTTCACCGGAGCGGTTCGAGGGTGAGCGGGATTATGTGGATGCGATGCAGCGCATGGCCCAAGTGGGCTGCCGCGTGGCGAAGATCCAGCACGACAACCTGCTGGACGTGCAGAACTTCATCGAGCGGCACCGCGTGCGGATCCTCGAAATGGAGTGGGTCGACGGTTACGACCTTGACATCCTGCTCACGCCGGCCATGCTCGAACGTGCGCGGCAGCGGGTCGAATGGAACCGCTGGGAGTACATCAACAACGTGGTGGTCACACGCGGCCCCGTGCGGCCACGGCTCAAACCAGGGATGGCCGTCGCCATCCTGCACGCGGTGCTTGCCGGCCTGGCGGCACTGCATCGCGAGGGCATCGTTCACGGCGACATCAAGCCTTCGAATATCATGATCAAGCGGACAGGCAATCCGAAGATCATCGATATTGGCTCGGCCGTCGAACTAGATAACCTGCCTCCCCAGCGAACATGCACGCCACAGTACGCCGCGCCGGAGATATTGGAGCGGGAAGCCGTATCGCCACGGTCGGACTTGGCGAGCGTGGGCTACGTGCTGGTGGAAGTGCTATCGGGTCGTCCCCTGTTCGCCGGCATCAAGGACTTTGCGGCCATGCTGGAGGCCAAGCGGACACTACCCCAGCGGCTCGACAAAATCGTGCCCCAAGAGGTACGCGATAGCGAGCTACTGATGACCATTTGCCGGCGACTGACTTCGCCCGATCCGCTGTTGCGGTACGAAAGCGCGGAGGAAGCGATTACGAGCGAGAACGGATTGTCGGAGTTTGAGCGGACGCTCATTCGGGGCGATCTTGCCAGCGAGTACGAAAACGAAATGCGGGTTTGGTTGGAAGAGTTGGACTGAGCACATGGCGACACATTTGCCTATCGCGTTCGACGCCAGCCAGTCATCTAGAAAATCACGGAGGATTTGTTCGATGTTGCGATCCTGCTTGTTGGCGACGATGGTGCTGGGGGCCGCGTGGCCTTCTGCGTTTGGGCAAGGGAGTCGTTACGGCGATGCGAGCGGCACTCCAGCGGCGCCGGGCGTTGGGGCTCAATTGCCAATCAGCCCGCAAACGCCGCTCAGCTCGCAAGACATGGTACGCCCAATCGACCCCTCGCAGTTTCGTGCGACCCCGCCCCGCACGATGGTTGAATCGGCCCCGCCACAGCAGCCACGACAAGCCAGCCCACAAGCGGCGGCCCCGGTGCAGGCTTTAGCCCCGGTTGCCTCGTCACCGCGGCCTTATGGTGCGTTCCCCCCGAGCAGTTCTTCGCCCCCGACTGCGACCAGCAACGATTACGCGGAGAGCCTCATGCGTGACGCGCTCACGGCTCCGCCGACGTCGCAGCTTCAGGGTGTTGCCCTCTCGCTGCCGGACGTGGTTCGCGCCGCCGGCACGCGAAGCGAGCAATCGGAGTCGATTGGCGCCTATTGGGACCTGTGCAGTGCGGTGGCCGATTACTACTTGAGCTTGCACGAAGAGGCGGAACTGGAGCGTTTAGTGGCGCGGACCGGTGGCCCAACCAACTCACTTCGCGAGGCGGTGGCGAAACTCAAGACACGCCGCGACACGTCGCTCACGGCGGCCCGCGCCTCGCAATTGCGGTTGGCAGCGCTTATCGGTCGCCCGCCAACGAGCCCCTTGCCACTACCGGGCGACAAGCCGTTGTGCGCGGTTTACCACACGCGTTACTCGCAAAGTTTCCCCACCGGCGGGCCACAAGAAGCCACCGAGTTGAATCGCCTGCTGCCCATGCGTTACGCGGAGTTGCTGAACGCCGCGGTGTTGGTAGGCGAAGCGGAAGATTGGTTCGAGGAGGTGGCGCGTCGGGCGGACCGAGACCAGGGCGCCGGTGTTGTGAAAGCACTTGAGCTGCTGGCTCTGAATCGACGCGCCTTTGTGCAAATTGCCCGCGACTACAACAAACGCATTACGCGTTACACGGAACTGGCTCGGCCAGGAGAGTTGCGAACCGAGCGACTGGTGGCGATGTTGATTAAGACCAACGCCGTGGCGAGTCGAACGTCGCAGCCGGTGAGTCCCGGTCTGCGAACCCGCTCGCAAGCGATTCCGCCCGCCACGTTCCGCGACCCTTCCGGTCCGCAAGTGAACGTGCGACCTCCGCGCCGAGACTCGGAAGTGCTTCCCGCCGGGGCTGTGGAGAATCACAACTTGGTCGAGAAGATTGTTCCCGGGGAGTCCTCGGTACTTATTCGCAACGGCGGAGAGTAGTCGCCAAGCCCGGCTATGGGGGGCCGCTCGCCGCTCGCCTCCGCATCGTTTAATCTATGTCCATGAGCGCGACTCCTCCAGTAACTTCGACGGCGAGTCCTCCTGCCCGGCCGCTCGCCTCGCCGTTTTTTATTGGCGACCTGAAGGTCGATCCGCCGATCCTCCAGGCGCCGATGGCGGGGTTCACCAATTACCCTTTTCGGCAGATCGTGCGCGAGTTTGGCGGTGCGGGACTGCTGGCCACCGAAATGGTGAACGCCAAAGGATTTGTTTGGCTCGACGAGCAGCAAGCAACGCACCCCGACCGGCTGTGGGGCGTGGCCGATGAGCCGCGGCCGCTGGCCGTGCAGATTTGGGATAACGACCCGGCGACGCTGGCCAAGGTGGGAGCCCGGTTGGCCACGGAGTATCGGTGTGAGCGTGGTCGACATCAATTTCGGGTGCCCCGTTCGGCAGGTTACGCAAAAGGCGCACAGCGGTTCGTACCTGCTGTAGCCAGCCCGAGCGGATGGGCGCGATCATCGAACAGGTGGTAGCCGCTTGCCGGCCCACGCCAGTCACCGCCAAGATCCGGCTGGGCTGCACCCGCGACCGCATCAATGCCATCGATATCGCGCAAGTGGTCGAAGGTGCCGGCGCCGCGGCACTGACGGTCCACGGCCGCACGGCAGCCGACATGTTTCGCGGCCAGGCGGATTGGGACCGCATCTCGGCGATCAAGCCTTACTTGAAACGGATCCCCCTGATCGGCAACGGCGACCTCGACTCGCCGGAGAAAGTGGTCCGTGCCTTCGAGCATTACGACGTGGATGGCGTGATGATTGCCCGCGCCTTGTTCGAACAAACCGTGGCTATTTGCCCAGCGCGGCTGCAGCGTTGCGCGGCGAACCGATCCCGCCGGAGCCGACGCTTGCCGAGCAGCGGAGGCTGATGCTGTACCATTACCAGCTGGTGTGCGACCGGTTTGGCGACGAGAAGGGGACGGTGCTGATGCGCAAGTTCGCCTGCTGCTACGCCCAAGGCCGCCGGGGTGCCCGCGACTTCCGCAAGCACGTGGCCAAGGTGGCAACGCCGGAGGAGTTCACCGGCGCGGTCGCAGAATTCTTTCCGCGCGATGCGGAGATGGCGGCTGTCGGGTGAGGCATTTGCCAGTGCCTCATCAGTCGGCGTCTTGGGTGTCTCCCGTATCGATGGTCAGCGGGCCCTCGATATCCTCGAGGTCGACCGCGGGGAGCGTCAGCACACGGAACAGGCAATAGCCGGCCAGCGTGAGTACGCAACCCACCGATACGAGCATGATTGTCCAACCGCCAGCAGTGAGGGTGAATTCGTTCATCTTGGTTTCCTGATGTCGGCAGCACGAGGGTTGTGAAACACGAGTTGATGGTTAAATCTTACCTTCAGCCGCCCATCGCTTGCCTGCAATGTGGATCATCAACAGCAGGAATCCGAGCACCACGGCGATGAGCAGTATCGATAGCAGCGCCACGTTGCTTTCGGCAATAACGCGGAGTCTGCCAGGCAGGCTGTTGATGCAAAATGCGGAGAAAATCGCCAACAAGAAGACGGGGACCACGTACTTAAGCATGTACTGGACGAAGTGCGGGATCTTCAGATGGGCCCCGGTCGCCGACTCTTCGGCGCCACGCTCGATGCCGAACACCCAGCCATAAATGATGGATTGAATCAGCGCTAGTACGAAGATCATGGCGGTTCCGACCCAAAAGTCGAGCGTGTCGAGTGCCACGAGGTCTTTGGAAAAGGCGACCACGAACATACAGCCCATACCGGAGATAAGGCCGAGGATTGCCGCGGATGCATGTCGCTTCAGGCCGAATCCTTCCTCGAGGAAGGCGATTACTGGTTGAAGCATCGAGACGCTACTGGTGATGGCCGCCAGAAACAACATGAAGAACCATAGAAATCCAAACAACTGGCCGCCCCACATCGAAGCGAAAACGTTGGGCAGCGCTTGGAAGCCCAAGGCGAATGACGAACCGAGCGTATCGGGTTTGAGAGCTCCTAGGAATAGAAACGCGGCGGGAATCGTAATCAAACCACCCAGGCAGACCTCGAAGAACTCATTCATGCTGGTGGAGGTTAAGCCACTGAGCACCACGTCGTCGTTTCTGCGAAGGTAGCTTGAGTAGTTGATGATGACGCCAAAGCCAACGGACAGACTGAAGAAAATTTGTCCGGCGGCCGCGAGCCATGTGTCGGGGCTCGTAAGCTTGGAGAAGTCGGGGTTCCACATGAACCCAAGGCCCTCGCTGATGGTCCGATCCTCGTGGGCGCCCAACGTCAAAACTCTCACCAGCACAATGAGCGAAAGCACGATCATTGCTGGCATGGCCACCTTGCAAAAGGCCTCGATGCCTTTGGTGACACCTCGATAGATGAGCGAAAAATTAATCAGGAACACGCCAACCAGCACAAGCAACCACTTTAGGTTGGCACCGGAGAAGAGTGCGCCGTCTGCATTCGCACCGACAAAGTTGGCGAAAAACTCGTTGTACTTTGTGGGACTGGCGCCCATCATCAGGTCGCCCGTTAGGTAATTGATGGCGTAACCCAGGCACCACGCCTCGATGAGCACGTAGTACATGTAGATGACGAGTGGAATCAGTAGGGCAGGGGCCGCAAGGTAACGGGCCCACCGCTTGCCCGTAACCGCGCAGAAAATGCCTGGGGCGGAGTTGAAGCCGCGCATGCCGCCATACCGCCCCATGGTCCACTCGGCCCAGCAGAGGGGGATGCCGATTACCAGCAGCGAGATGAAATAGGGAATCATGAAGGCCCCTCCGCCGTTTTGGGCCGCCTGGCCCGGGAAGCGGAGGAAATTTCCGAGACCCACTGCCGACCCGGCAACGGCCAAAATAACGCCAATTCGCGATCCCCAACCGTCCATCACGGCGGGCTTGTTTGCTGCGTTGGTCGACATTTCGCGATTCCTGGGCGGATGAAAGGTGAGTCGTTTCGCCTGTGTGCCCACAAACGGTGCTAGCAATCAAGGGTTACTGCCAAACCGTTCTGGCGGGTTACTTTTGATAGGCCTTATAGCTAATAAACCGTTACGTTGCAAGGCTTTACGCCGAACGGAGCACGTTAGGCAGCTATTATTCGAAGGTACCCTTGTCAATAATAGCTAAAGCCTTACCATACATGCAGTAAGGCACGGCCGATCGCTACGCCAATAAACCAAAGCAGCCGGTTTCCGACCATGATTCCCGCCGTAACCGATTCCGACGAATGCGTGCTCAATCTGCTTCGCAAGCAGCAGGGTGCGGGCATTCCCGAACTGGCGGAGCTCCTAGGGGTGACTGCCACCGCGGTTCGTCAGCGACTTGCCCGGCTGATGGAAGATGGTTTGGTGTGTCGCGAGGAGGTGATTAGCGGTGGTCGCGGCCGGCCCAGCCACCGGTACCAGCTTACCGAAAAAGGCCGGCGGTCGAGTGGCAACAACTACGCCGATTTGGTCGACGTACTATGGGCGGAAATTCGTTCGGTTGAAGACTCGGGTGTCCGCAGCGGATTGCTTAAGCGAATTGCGATGCAACTCGCCCAACGGGCTGGCGAGCTTCAAGGCGATACGCTGGAAGAAAAAATGCACCGGCTCGCCGACCTGATGCAGGAGCGGAACATTCCGTTTGAAGTCGACACTTCGGGCGAACTACCTGTGTTGACGGCGGTGGCGTGTCCGTATCCTGAGTTGGTGGAACACGATAAGAGTATTTGCGCGATGGAGCGAATGTTGTTCTCTGAGGTGCTTGGCGAAACAATGCGCCTGACCGATTGCCGCCCGCACGGCGACAGTTGCTGCTCGTTTGAACCAAGCAACTCACCGCGTTAGTTTTTTGAAGGGGTAAATTTTGCGGCGTTCCGGCTGCCGGGTAGATTTGCCTCGAACTCAACCTAGGTCCTCTGTGGCAAAATGCGAGCCATGGATGGAATGCCGCAGCGAAGAAAAAAATGTGGTGATAACCGTTGAGCCAGGTAATCCATGGGGGATGCTGAATGCCCCTTGGTTGGGATCGCAAGGGCGAATTTGCTGGCTTGGCGGGCCCCGGTGACAAGCGGGATGACGTGCTGCCAAATCCTGGGGTTGCTGAGTTTGGAAGCGCACCCCGGTATCGGGCGCCGTTGTTCGACCACCAAGAAGTTCTTAACGAAGACTACCCAAGCTTTGAACCGCGATCGATTGATCGCCAGATAGAAGGAAGACGATGAGCGAGACTTTAAAGATTACGGACCTCCATGTTGCGGTCGAAGGCAAGCCGATTCTCAACGGCGTGAATCTGGTCATTCGGCGGGGCGAAACGCACGCACTCATGGGTCCGAACGGTTCGGGCAAGAGCACGCTTGGCAACGCCATCATGGGGCACCCCAGCTACGAAGTGACGAGCGGGTCGATTGAACTCGATGGCGAGGATGTCCTGCAATGGGATGCATCCCGAGCGGGCCCGGGCCGGTATCTTCATGGCATTTCAGCGGCCGATGGCCGATCCCGGGCGTGAAGATGGCCGACTTTCTTCGTCATGCAGCGACCAACGTCCGCAATCCCGATCGCAAGGAAGGCGAAGACCTAATCCCTATGCGGGAGTTTCGCAAGGAACTTAGGGAAAAGATGACGCAACTTCGGATGGATGAGGAGTTTGCCCGGCGGTACGTGAACGAGGGTTTTTCGGGCGGTGAAATGAAGCGGGCCGAGATTTTGCAGATGGCGATGTTGCGACCTAAGTTTGCCATTCTCGACGAAACGGACAGCGGACTCGACGTGGACGCCGTAAAGCTGGCTAGCCAGAGCATCGCTGCCATTAGTCATGAAACGGGGAGTGGGGCGGAGATGGGCATTCTCATTATCACGCACCACGACAAACTGCTGGACCACAATACGCCCGACTTCACCCATGTGATGCTCGGCGGGCGGATCGTGGAGACGGGCGGCGTAGAACTTGCCCGCGAACTTTATACGAACGGCTACGATCGCATTCGCACTGCGTACCCCGAGGCCGCTGCCGCTGAGGCGGTGACTCGCTGAAGAAACAGCCGCGGTTTAGCGGCGGCGCTCCATTTCTATCGAACTGACTCTCGCAGAATTGAGATAATCATGGCAACAGACTTAACCTCCCCACCCGACCAAAACGCCGCTTTGGGCGAGATTAACAAGTACGACTTCATCACCACGACCAATAGCGTCTTCAAGGCCCGCAAGGGTTTGGACGCCGAAGTGGTTGCCCAAATTTCAGAACTAAAGGATGAGCCGGAGTGGATGCGTGAGTTTCGGCTCGAAGCGCTGGAAATCTTCGAATCGAAGCCGATGCCCAACTGGGGCGGTAAGATTGGTCTCGATTTCCAGGACGTCTACTACTACCTGAAGCCGACCGACCATCAAGGCAAGACCTGGGACGACGTGCCGCAGGAGATTAAGGATACGTTCGAAAGACTCGGCATTCCTGAGGCGGAGCGCAAGTTCCTGGCCGGCGTGAAGGCACAGTTCGAGAGCGAGGTGGTTTACGGATCGCTGCAAGAGGATCTGTCCAAACAGGGCGTGATTTTCACCGACACCGACACCGCGGTCAAAGAACACCCCGATTTGTTGCGCGAGTATTTCGGCACGATTATCCCGCCGCACGACAACAAGTTTGCGGCACTCAACTCGGCGGTTTGGTCGGGTGGCTCGTTTATTTACGTGCCGAAGGGTGTGAAGATTGAGTTCCCGTTGCAGGCTTACTTCCGCATCAATGCCGAAAGCATGGGGCAGTTCGAGCGGACGCTCATCATTGTTGACGAGGGTGCCGAGGTGCACTATGTCGAAGGCTGCACGGCGCCGATGTACTCGACCGAAAGCTTGCATTCTGCGGTCGTGGAGATTGTGGTCAAGAAGAACGGCAGGTGCCGCTACACTACAATCCAAAACTGGGCCAATAACATCTATAACCTGGTGACGAAGCGGGCGATGGCGTACGAAAACTCCCTGATGGAATGGATCGATGGCAATCTGGGCAGCCAGTTAACCATGAAGTATCCGGCCGTCTACATGATGGAGCCAGGCGCTCGCGGCGAGATTCTATCAATCGCGTTTGCATCGAAGGGGCAGCATCAGGACGCCGGTGCAAAGTTGGTGCATTGTGCGCCCAACACATCGGGCCGCATTATCTCCAAGAGCATCAGCAAGAACGGTGGCCGCAGCAGCTACCGCGGTCTGTGCAAAGTGGAAGATGGCGCGGTTGGATCGAAGAGCAACGTGGTTTGCGATGCATTGATCCTCGACCCGCAAAGTCGGAGCGATACGTACCCGTACATCGAAGTTGAAGAACGGGACGTGCAAATTGAGCATGAGGCGAGCGTATCGCGGATTGGCGAGGAGCAGCTGTTCTACCTGATGAGCCGCGGCCTGACCGAAGCCGAAGCGAGCTCGATGATTGTCAGCGGTTTTATCGAACCACTGATTAAGGAGCTTCCGATGGAATACGCGGTAGAAATGAACCGCCTGATCGAACTGCAGATGGAAGGTAGCGTGGGTTAGCAGCGATCTTGGATGGACCGCTATAAGCGAAAGAGGCTCACTGAACTGGTAAGGCTATTGAGAGAAGGTTGAATAGGAATGACAACTGCCACTGCAACCAGCGGGTTTACTCGCGCTGATTTTGAGGCATTCTTGGATTCACGCTCGGGTGAGCCGAATTGGCTCACGGAGATGCGGCGTGCTGCGTGGGAAAACTTTGAAACGTTTGACTGGCCCGCGCGCAATGATGAAGAGTGGATGCGGACCGACATTCGCATGTTTCACCTCGATAAATTTTCGTTGCCGACGACGGGTAGCGATGTACCGAATTTGCGCCTGGCTTGCTCACGCACGATGTCGAGCTGGGAGGCCAATTGGTGGGATACGAAAGTGCGGCAGTCGCGGAGTCGCTGGCGGACGAGCTCAGCAAGCAGGGCATTCTGTTTGGCAGCCTCGACCGTCTGGTGGTCGAAGAACAAGCTGTGCTGCGGCCTTACTTCGAGCGTCGAGTGGTCGATCCCGCTAAGGATAAGTTTGCGGCACTGCACGCTGCGTGTTGGAGCGGCGGGACATTGCTGTACGTTCCCAAGGGAGTCACGGTATCGGAACCGCTGCACGCGCTGGCGGCCATGCGTGATGGTGGAGTCGATTTCTCCAAGACACTTGTGATCTTGGCGGACGATGCCGAAGCCACACTGCTCACGGAGACGGCAAGCACCTCGCCGAATGGTGGTGGCTTGCACTGCGGGTCGATCGAATTGGTGGTGGAACCCAACGCCAGACTGCGATACGTGAACCTGCAAAACTGGTCGACAGGCGTGTGGCACTTCGCCCATCAGCGGGCGACCGTCGATCGCAACGCGACGTTGCAGTGGACCATTGGGGCCCTTGGCAGCCGGCTGGCGAAAGTCAATCAGCACGTGGCCCTGACCGGACCTGACGCCAACGTGCAAGTCAACGGCGTCATGTTTACCGAGGGCCGGCAGCATCTGTCCTATAATACGCACCAGCACCACATGGCGCCCTATTGCCGCAGCGACTTGCTTTATAAGGCGGCCCTGCAGGATCGTTCGCGAACGGTGTGGCGCGGGATGATCAAGGTCGACTTGGCAGCCCAACGGACGGACGCCTACCAGCGTAACGACAATCTGATGCTTGCTCCGACCGCCAGGGCCGATTCCATCCCGGGCCTGGAAATCGAAGCGGACGACGTCCGCTGCACGCACGGCAGCACCTCGGGGCGGGTGGACGAGCAGCAAGTCTTCTACGCGATGACTCGCGGCTATACCCGGACAGAAGCGGTGCGGATGATCGTGGCTGGCTTTTTTCAGCAGGTGTTCGATCGCATCTACGATCGAAAGTCGGTCCGCGATGCACTAGGGGAAGCGATCGCCCGCCGCGTGCAGGACTTAGACGGACAAGTTGCTCCAGAAATACAGGACTAACCAATGAGCGACTTTGTAGCCGTTGCTGCCGCCTGCGATTTCGCGGACCCCGATCGAAGGCTCGTCGAAGTAGGCGATCAGTTGGTGGTTGTGGTCCACGTCGCGGGTCAATTCTTTGCACTGGACGACGTTTGCACGCACGATGGCGGGCCACTGAGTGATGGCGAAATCGATACCGGCGATTGCACGATCGCCTGTCCCCGCCATGGTGCGAAGTTCAGTCTGGCCGACGGTGCTGCCAAGACCATGCCTGCCACCAAGCCGACCGCGGCGCACGAAGTAAAGGTCGACAACGGTCAGGTTTACGTTAGGTTGAACGACTAACAGGAGCAATCGCCATGCCGCTAGCTGAAGACACGATTCGTGAAGCTTTGAAGGAAGTGATCGATCCCGAGTTGTTCGTCAACATCGTCGACCTCGGGCTGATTTACGACATCCAGCAGCAAGAGCAAGACGATGGGACTAACCATGTCGCCGTCGACATGACGATGACAAGCCCCGCCTGTCCGGCTGCTCCGCAACTCGTTGCGCAGTCCAAAGATGCGATTGCGAAATTGGAAGGCGTCGATGAGGTGGAGATCAAAGTCGTGATGACCCCGCCTTGGACCCCCGACCGCATGACCGAAGACGCCCGCGACCAGTTGGGTATTTTCTAGTACGGTGGTGCGAAGTGAAAAACCACGGATCGCACGGATGCCATGGATTTCATCATGCCTAGCTAACCCGTTGCGGGAGGGTGAGCGGGACGCCAAAGCGCACTCAGGGAAGGTACGACTCCACCTTGCAAGGCTGTGGAATGCGCGGTTTTCTGGCGATTGCGATGGCGCTTTCGTGCTGGGGGCGTTACGCTTCTCGATTGTCGCGAGGCGCAGTTCAGCGCGTTGTCTCCGTAGCGAATGGCGCAGCGCTTGGCTCGAAAGTGCGATGGCGGCCGCAAGCGGTCCGCTAGCGCCATGGAATTGCCACGGTCATGAAGGTATTCATTTACGAATGGGTTAGCGGCGGTGGGTTCTTCGACCGCTCCACATCGGCACCACCGACGCTTTGTCGTGAAGGGGCCGCCATGTTGGTGGCGGTGGCGAGTGACTTCGCCGGCCTGCCGAACGTGACGGCCGTCACCTTGGTTGATCCTGCGGCTGACGCGTTGCTGCCGTCAATCGTCGCTTGTCGGCACGCATCAACGGCCGTGGAGCGAGATCACTTGTTCGCTGAACTGACGGCCGCTGCCGATAGGACGGTGATTATTGCGCCCGAATTTGAAGGCATCTTGTTGGGCCTTAGTCAGAAGGTAACCGACCTGGGGGGCTGCTTGCTGTCGCCGAGCCCGGCGTTCATTGAAGTCGCCAGCGACAAACAGGCGACGGTTGAGCATCTACTGCGAGCAGGGGTGCGGGTCGCACGTGGTACGGTCCTGATGCCGGGCGAGCGATGCCCGGCAGGCTTCGCGTACCCTGCCGTGTTGAAGCCCTTCGATGGCTGCGGTTCCCTTGGCATCCACTCGGTCGATGCCGACGCCCTGGTGCCAGGCGCCGCCGGGGCTTATAGGCTAGAAGAACTCGTCCAGGGTGTGCCAGCGAGCGTGGCCGTCTTGTGCGGGAGCGATCGCACGGTTCCGTTAGAACCGTGCGTGCAGCGGCTCCAAGGCGACTTTTCCTACGCCGGCGGGGCGTTGCCGCTGCGTGCCGAACTACGAAACCGCGCCTCGCGACTCGCTCTGGCTGCGGTGAGTGCATTGCCGCCCGCAGCGGGATACGTTGGCGTGGATATGGTGCTGGGCGAGGCGGAAGATGGGACGCGCGATGTTGTGATGGAGATCAATCCTCGGTACACGACGTCGTACGTTGGTTTGCGAGCGGCGACCGACGCCAACCTTGCGGGCTGCAGCCTCGCCGTGTCGAATGGGGAGCAATCCGATCCACCGTTGTTCGACCGTGCGGTTCAGTGGGACTCGGCCGGTACGTGCCAGGTGATTGATAACCATGAGATGGCTTGGCGTTGACGTTGGCGGTGCAAACATCAAGGTGTCGATTGCTGGCCAATATGCCAACTCGCACGCATTTGAGTTGTGGCGGAATCGCGATGGGCTGGCCGCAAAACTACACCGTGCATTTGCAGAAGCTCCTGGTTTTGATGCCGTCGCGGCGACGATGACCGGAGAGCTGGCCGATTGCTACGAAACGAAAGCCGACGGTGTGCGGCATATTTGTCAGGGGTTGGTCGCAGCTGCCGCCTCGTCTCCGCTCGCTATTTACTGCGTGGATGGACAGTTTCGTACCGCGATGGAGGTGGAAGCCCAGCCGCATTGGGCCGCGGCAAGTAACTGGCATGCCCTGGCGCGGTTTGCGGCCGCTCAGATTCCAGGCGAAGCCGGCGTGCTCATCGACGTTGGGTCGACGACCACCGACCTCATTCCGATTAGCCATGGTAGCGTGCTCAGCGCCGCGCGGACGGACACCGACCGTCTCCTTGCCGGCGAGTTAATCTACACTGGCGTGGGGCGAACGCCGGTGTGCGCCATCGTAACGCAACTGCCATTTGCAGGTGCCATGTGCCCTGTGGCAGCCGAGTTGTTCGCCACCACCGCGGATGTCTATCGCGTACTCGGCTCGAGTGACATGCCCCAAGTCGCCGCCGCGGACGGTCGATCCTTCGACCTCGTGCATTGTGTCGACCGCCTGGCACGCCAGATATGCACCGACCGAGAGTCGTTTTGTCTCGACAATGCGCGAGTGGCTGCGAAATACGTCCATCGGAATCAGTTGGATCTGATTCGCCGTGGACTCGACCGTGTCTTGTCGGTCGTTGGCATTGCGGATCCTGTTGCCATCGTATCAGGTAGCGGTGAGCCGGTTGCCCAGAAGCTTTCGCGAGAGCATCCCGGTATCTCGAAAGTGATCTCGTTGGGAGCGTCGCTGGGCGAAGCACAAAGCGGCTGCGCGGCCGCCTTGGCAGTCGCTTGGCTGGCGGCGAAGGAGCCTGTCGATGAGTGGTGTTGAGGTGGAGGTCATCAAACTCGGTGGGAGTCTTGTCTCGCGTCGCGACTTCGTTCCGGCCGTGTGCGAGTGGCTAGAGCAACAGCAAGCAAGTCGTCCTGAGGATCATCGCGTGCTTCTGGTTGGCGGGGGCCCGTTGGTCGAAACACTCCGCCAGTTGGATGCCTTGCGGGCAATTTCGGCGAGCGACGCCCACTGGCGGGCAATCGAACTCATGCAGGTAACGGGGCGGATGGTAGCCGGGTGGCTGCCGGCCATGGAGGTCGTCGAGTCGTTTTGCGACCTTCGCCGGCGATGCGCCCAGCCGGGGCAGACACTGCTATTGCCGGAGAGGTTCCTCATGGACGACGAACCGAACCTTGAGGGCGACGTATTGGAAGAGGGCTGGCACGTGACGAGCGACTCGATTGCGGCCCGCCTCGCGATTTGCCTCGGGGCGGCGCGACTCCGCCTTATTAAGTCGCGGCGGCCCGCCGCGGCAGAGGCGAACGACTGGGCTCTGGCAGCTCAAAATGGGCTGGTGGACCGTTTTTTCCCGCGGCTTGCCCAGCGAATCAGCCATGTAAGTTGCGATTTGCTGCCGTCGACTACACATTTTGGCGATTGATTGACACTTCGACGCCGCGGCTATTACTATAAAGAGCTCTTACGGAACACCCGCCCAGCGGGCTCAAGCAAAATACGGGGTACCCTGCAGTGGGCGTTTTGCGCCCGGTGCAGATGTTTGTCGGGGTTCGCCAGCCTGTCGGCAAGGTGGCCTTTGTCGACCGGAGCTGGACGCATGAAGAGTCCACAATTTGTTCAAACCAATGCGGGCTTAGCCTGGGTGTCTCGGGCTCCGCTGCGATGGTCGCTATTGGCACTGGCCGCGATACTCGGCGTCCACTCGTCGCCTGAGTCGCTGGGTTTCACCAAGGAGAGTGCGGAAGTCCGCGCGATGGTCGACAAGGGCAAGAAATACCTTGAAGATGAGGAGAAGAATCGCGAAGCTCGGCTTGGTGGACGATGCCTGATCGGGCTGGTTTACATCAAGGAGGGAGAGAAGGATCATCGCCTGGTAAAGGAAGCTCTATTGGCTTGCCGCGAAGCGGCGGCCAAGAACGACGCTGGCGATGTTTACACCAACGGTCTGGCGATCATCTTTCTTGCCGACCTGGACGCCAAGGCCCATCAGAAGATGATTCAGTTCTTCATGGCAGCCATGCAGCGACGGCAGAAGCAGCACGGCGGCTGGGGATACGATGGGCGCGACACGGGCGACACCTCGCAATCGCAGTACGGGTGCTTGAGCGCTTGGGAAGCATTTCAAAAAGGCATATCCATTAATACGGCGTCGATCGACGGGATCGCCCGCTGGCTGATCAATACCCAGGACCCGAGCGGTGCTTGGGGTTATCAAGGCGCCGTCGGCGCTCCCGACAAACTTGTCGAACAAACGGAGATCACTTGTTCGACGGTTTCTGCTGCGATGGGCAGCCTTTTGATCTGTGCCGACCTGGTGGGGATCCTCAAGCCGGGTGCAGCCGCCGATACAGAAGACGACCCTTTGCCCTCGGTGGTGCAAGTCACCAGCAGTCGCGATAAGAATCGACCGCGGCTCGGAGGCTCGTCCATCAATCGGCAGCAATTGCTGACAGCCGTGAAGCGCGGCAACGCCTGGATGGATAAAAACTATGAGGTCGAGATCGAACGGTACACCTCTTACTACCTTTATGCGTTGGAACGTTACAAGTCGCTCCAGGCGATTCTCGAGGGGAGCGAAGAGTACGAACCTGCATGGTACAACAATGGCGTCAAGTACTTGCAGGAGTCGCAGGCGCCCGATGGCTCGTGGTCGACCGGCTGTGGGCCCGACTGCGATACAGCGTTCTCAATTCTATTTCTGATTCGATCGATGGAAACAGCGCTCGGCAGCCTTGGCGAAGGAGCGGCGCTTGCCGGCCGGGGGTTGCCTACGGATATCAGCAAGCTCAAGGTCCGCGGCGGCAAACTGGTTGTCGAACAGGCGAAAACAGAGATCGATTCCCTGTTGGGAGACTTGGACGACGCCAAGCTGGCCGACCTCGATGCGGTGATCAGTGGCTCCAGCGCATTGGTTGTGGGGGAGGTCGACGAAAAGAGTATTCGCCGACTAAAGCAGCTTGTCCGAAGCGGCGAGCCGGCGGCCAGGATTGTCGCGGTTAAAGCGCTAGCTCAGACCGGCGATTTCGATCACGTGCCTACGCTACTCTACGCGCTGGCCGACCCGGACCCACGCCTGGCCATCGAAGCGAGAGATGGCCTCCGCTTCATCAGCCGCCGGTTTGAGGGATTTGGCCTAAAAGACAAGTTCAGTCGCCCTGAGCAGCTAGAGGCTGCTGACAAGTGGGTGAAATGGTACGAGGGGGTCCGGCCTGATGTGCCGGTTGTGTTGGAGTAGAGTTCCCCGTTTCCCCTAGTTATTCGTGCGGGCCCAAATATACTGGTATTTCCGTAGTCTTCCTTGCCGCAGCGAGAGAACTGTCCATGAGCACCGCAACCGATAGCAAGCCGAATCCAGCCGCTGCTGGACCGCGCTATCGGTTGGGCGTGAATGCGTACGACCGCGTCTCGAGCCTGTTGGTGGCGCTCTTGGTGCTGATTGGTACCACCGTTGCCGTACTGCTGATTGTGTTCCTGTTTCGCCGCTTTAGTCCCGATGTCGTGCCGCCAACGCTGGAGCGCATCTACAAGCCGCGGGGCGAACCGCCGAAGGGTTACGAAGACGACATCGAGCCTCCCGGCCTGGAAGATGCGCCCAAGGATCTACCGCCGCAGTTACAGGACACGCTCAAGGAGTTGACCAACGCCATTACTAGCAAGACGGCCATGCTGTCGAACGAAAATTTCTCGGCCGATCAAGCGGCAGGCTATGGTACGGGCAAGGGCAACAAGAACTACGACGGAGATGGCTCGGGCGAAGGAGGCAACGACCCTCCCAAGGAGTTGCGGTTCGAGGCTTCGTCGGATATCGACTACGCACGGATGATCGACTACTTCGAAGGTGAGCTAGCGGTACTCGACACGCGCGAGAACAAAGTCTACTACGCAACGAATCTGGCCCAAGCGAAGCCAACCACCCGCGAAGGCGCCCCGGGCGACGACAAACGCTTTTACTTTCGGGCGACAGGTCCGCCACTGGCACCCATTGAGGTGAAGCTCGGCGCAAGGCGGGAATCATGCGGCCCAATGCGTACATTGTGGTGTTTTACCCGGACAAGGTGGCTCAGGATATTTACGCCAAGGAAGAGGCGATAATGCGGAAGAACGGTCGTAAAGCGCTTGAAGACATTGATCGCACGGTGTTCCGGGTCAACAAAGAGGGTGCGCCTACGAATTCACGGTCGAAGATCAAACTTACTTTTAGCATTACCCAACGTGAGACCAGATGGACGTCCTGTTTAATGTTGTCGGCATTGTAGTTTACATTGCCTTGGGGCTTTTGGCGCTGTGGGGTGCATTTCTGCGCCGTACTCGTGTGGCGCCGCGTCGGCCAGGTGCGATTCAGCGATGAGGAGGAACAAGATGAGTTTCTCACCGAGCTTGAAGGATCGCTCAGCCAGGGCAACTACGCCGCTGCGGCCGATCTTTGTGAAGACGATCGCCGGGCGTTGCCGCAATTGGCGGCGTACGCCCTTGAACATCGCGAGTTGGGTATCGCCAAAGTGCAGCGCCGCCTGTGGGAGCGATTTCAGCAAGACGTACTGGCTGATATCGAGCACCGCTTGAGCTGGGTCGCCACGGTGGTCAAGAGTGCCCCGATGGTCGGATTGTTCGGTACCGTACTCGGTATGATGGGTGCTTTTCGCGGCATTGCCGAAGGCGGGTCGGATGTCGATCCAACTGCCATGGCCGGCAATATCATGCTCGCACTCATCACCACGGCCTGCGGCTTGGCGATCGCGGTGCCCTTGCTGATCGTCACCAATAGCATTGTGGTCCGAATTCGCAAAATGGAAGAACTCGTGGGGATTGGTATCGGCCGGCTCGTCGAGTCCCTTAAGGTAGCATTTGCCCGTTCTCGATAAGCGAAGTGAGCGACCGGTCGGCAACCGCGGCCTGGTCAGGTGGTTTGATTATGTCGATTAATGACAAACTCGATTCGGTCATCCTGAAGTGCGCGGAAGGATCGGAAGTCCTCGGCGGCGGACGAGGATGAATTCGAACGTCCACCACGTCCGAAGCGGGACGAGGAAGATTTGGATATGGATATCACCCCGATGATTGATATCACATTCCTGTTGTTGATTTTCTTCCTTGTTTCTTCGCGTCCCGACCAAACGACGGCCATCCATTTACCAAAAGCGCACCATGGCGATGCAGTAAGCCAACGCTTCTCGACAGTGATTTCTGTTGGAGAAGGTGGGCTTGATCAAGCGCCCGTTTTTCGAGGCGACGGCAAGTTTCCCGAGATGCTGCTCTCCCCCGATCCACAGACCCGGGGCGAAGAAATCGCACAGTACATCCAGGGAGGCGTCGCCGAAGGTAAGACCGATGTCGTAATCAAGGCCGATCGCGGGGTCGCTTGTCGCGACATCGACGGCGTGCTGAAGGCGATCTCCAAGGCGGATGGAATCAAAATCTACTTAGGAGTGCTGGAGTCGCACTCCGATTAGAATCCCCTGCCAAGAGCGTAGAAGGCACCGCCAAGTTGGTGGGGCAAAGAGCCGTTTGCAGGAGGGCTCGCGGACGAGTGCCACCGGGAGACGTTATTTTCAAGCGATGCGGTATCGTTGGAGCAAGTGTCGGAGTCGGGCTCAAAACCTGACTTCGATGGGACGAGTTGATTTAGGCCAAGGCGGTAGGTGAGTGGGCTACGGAGCGACTCGCGTGCCAAATTGGGATACCGCAGCACCGATGCTGGTCTTGGTGGACCAGCCACAGAAAGAAACTGCCGCAGCTGACGGCTTGCCATGTCGACCGACCTACTAGAACCAGCAACCGATTCGTTCACGCCTCCGCCGCCCAAGAAGCGGACGGACGACGAGCTCGATATGACTCCGATGGTCGACGTGACGTTCTTGCTGCTCATTTTCTTCATGGTCACGGCCGCTTTTGCCTTGCAAAAGGTGCTGGAGGTCCCACCGGTGAGCGATGAGGAGGATGTCTCGATTACGCAAGTCGAAGACATTGAGAAAGACTCGATTGTCTTACGAATCGACGCGGACAACGTCTTCTGGATTGGCGCCCCCAAGTGGATCGAAGAGCAAAAAGCCCAGTCGTCGCTCGACATGCGAGCGAAAGTTCGCGAGGCAAGGCAAGAGGACGGTGGCAACACGGGGCCCAACAAAATGATTGTGCGCGCATGAAGAAGCGGTCTACGAAAAACTGGTCGATGCCATCGATGCAGGTGCGGCTGCAGGAATCAACAATGTTAGCGTTTCGATTGACGAAGACCATGAGTTCTAGTCGCTGCAGGTGTCCGCTTGGCCCACGTATTGGCCATCCCCCTACGGATTTCCGTTCAACCAACTCAAGAGATTAGATGACTGCTGCCGAATTCCTTGATGCTTTAGAAGCCAAGCAAGCGTTGCCTCCAGCCATGGTGGAGAAGCTGCGCAAGAAGATCTCTGCCGCGAGCAGCAAGCCGCTTACCGCTAAGTCGTTGGCGCGTTTTCTTATCGAGAAGAAGCATCTTTCCAAGCAAGATGTGATGGATGCCCTGGCGGCTGGTGGCGAAATTGCAACTCCTCCGCCGGCGGAACCGTCCAGCGTTGGTGAACCATCGGACGTCGATTTGCCGATGGATCAATTGCAGGATTTGAGCAGTTCGGCCGAGTGGTCCATGGATGAGGGGGGCGGAGGATTTGCCGAGCCCGAGCCTACGGCCGATGTCGCAACGAGTGGCAGCAAGAAAAAGAAGAAGAAAAAAAAGGCTAAGCAGGGCAACGAATGGGACTCGCCACTGCTATTGATCGGCGGTAGCTCGCTGTTGCTGCTATTGATTATTGGTGGCCTCGTGTGGTTCATCATGTTCGCCGAAAACGCGGACAACGTGCTCGCCGAAGCTCGCAAGGGCATGCAGGAAGGTTCCTATGGCAACGCCATTGCCAACTACGAGCGATTTATTGAGAACTTTGAAGGGAATGCCGAGTTCAGTGCTGCGCGCGTGGAACTCGCCATGGCGCGGATCCGGCAGACACTCGAAACAGGCAACAATCAGCTGGCATTCGACACCGCCGAGCAGGAATTGCGGGCGATTGCCGACGAGCCGGCATTCAACGTAGCGGAGGAAGATCTCAGTGGGCTGCTGCCGCGAATTGCCCGCGGTCTGGCCGATCAGGCCGAGGGAAGCGCCGACATGGAGGCGACCACCACCTTGTACGACAAGGCGAGTACGGCGCTGGGGATGGCCAACAACACCAAGTACATTCCCAAATCGCGACGCGACAGTACTGAGTTGGAGGAGATTCGCGAGACGCTCGACCGTATCCAACGGCGCCAACAGTCGCTCACCGACTTGGAGGCCACGTTGGCCGGCATCGAAACTTCGATTGCCGCCGGCGAAACGGCAGCCGCCTTCGCGGCCCAGGAAGAACTGATCGACAAACATCCATCGTTGATTGGCAATTCGCGGCTAGAAGAAGCGCTCGCGAAGATCTCGTCCGCCGAGCAGCAGAGTATCCAATTCGTCGAAGAGCCGATCGCGGCGTCGACCGACGAGAGGGATACCGCCGTGGTGGCCGCGCTGGCGGTTGCCAATCGTCGTGAGCCGGGTAACGCACCAACCACGGGCGTGTTTTGCGCCCAAGTCGATGGTGTGGCCTACGGACTGGACGCCTCCACGGGTAGCCTGATTTGGCGGCGGTACACGGGGCCGGCATGGCTCCGATTCATCCCATCGGAGTCGGGAGCGACCTGTTGCTCATGGAATGGCACGCGGGCGCTGGCGAAAACGCACGCCAGGTCCTTACGCGTGTCGATGCGGCTTCGGGCAAATTGGTGTGGCGACTTGAACTCGACGATCAACTCGCTGCACCACTGGTGAGGGGCGATCAAGTATTGCTCGCTGGCCAGTCAGGCAAGCTGCACATCGTCGATCTGAAGACGGGGAACCGGCGCGGTTACGTCCAGTTCGCCCAGCCGCTCGCCACGCGACCAACGGCCAGCGCCCGCGGCGATGTGATCTACGTGCCGGGCGAACACTCGAGCGTCTATACATTGTCGGCGAGCGACTTGTCCTGCTTGGGTGTTTACTATACGAATCATGCCCGCCAATCGGTCGTCGCTCCGCCTGCTGTGGTGCTCGACAAGGTAGTGCTTGTCGAAAACGACGGCAAGCAGACCAGCAGACTCCGACTGTATGCTGTGGACGCGAATGGGGCATTGAGCGACGTGCTAGCCGAACAGCGTCTCGCGGGACGAGTGGTGACGCAGCCCGTGGTGGAAGGCCGCCGAATCGTGGTGCTGACCGATCGCGGGCAGGTGGGCGTTTACGAAGTGAGCGTCGGTCCGGACGGCGAGCCGCTCACCGTGTTGGCAACCCGCGCCAATCGTGGTGGGCAACCTTACCTACGCTATGGCGGTGTGATCGATGGACACGTTTGGATTGCCGAGAATGCGTTGACGAAGTATGCCGTTTCGCCAACGGGCAATCGGTTGTCGGTCGTGCCACTCTCGAACGATTACAATCGCTCGCAGTTTGTGGGTCCCCTCGATTCTCGCGACGTCGTCTTGTTTCAAACTCGGGCCCGACGTGGGCGGGCCGGATTCACGGTAACTGCGTGTAGCACGAGCGACGCGGCTCCGTACTGGGCTACCGACTTGGGAGTGCCTCCCGCCGGCGACCCGCTTTCCAGCACGACTCCCGTTGCATTGCTCGAAGCCGACGCGAACGGCAACGTGTTCCGCTTCGACACCGAGGCCATGCGAAGTCGCGTGCAAAACGAGCCAGTGCCCAACTCAGCGGCAGCGGGCGATACGACAGTCTACGAAAGCTCCGCATTGTTGGCCGGTGGCGCCGCAGTGTTTGCGGCGCCAGGCGTCGACTCGGCTCTATTGTATTCCCCGAGCGGCAACAAGGCCCTTTCGCAGGTGAACCTGCCCTCGCCGTTAGCGTGCCGGCCTACCGCCCTGGGGGCTGGCTGGATTGCTCCGCTTTCCGTGGGGCAGGTGTTCTATTTGGATAGTGCCACGGGCCAGCCGATCGCGGCCCCGTTTCAGCCGGCGATCGAGTCTGGGCGATCCATCGATTGGAAGCCGGCGGCCGCCGTTGATGGCGAGCAGCTAGTCATTACGGATGGTGTGTCGAAGGTCTACCTGCTTGAAGTTCGTCGCGAAGGGACACCGGCGCTCGTCGCCGTTGCTGAGGGCGACCTTATCGTGGCGCCGCTTGCCTCGGGGTTTGTTCCGGTGGGCAACGTGGCAGTCGCCTTGGCCGAAAGCGGGCAAGTGGTTGTTTACCAGTTGCCCAGCTTGGAAGCAGGTGAATCGCTCAACCCTGGGGGACGGGTGATTTGGGGGCCATTTGCTGCAGGCGACGTGGCGGTGCTCTCCACCGCGACCAAGCTCATGGCCATTGACGGCCAAGGTGCGCTCGCCTGGGAGGTACCGCTTACTATCGCAAAATTTGCGGGTGCGCCGGTGGTGAGTGACGATTCAATCATGATTGCCTCCCAGTCGGGTGCGATCGTGCGTATGCGTCTCGCAGATGGTAGCGAAGCGGGGCGCGTCGATAGTGGCGAGCCGTTGGCCTCGGGGCCCGTGGTACTAAATGGTCGATTGGTGGTTGCCACTCGCGACTCCGCCCTCCTCGTTGTGGAAGCCCCGTAGACTCTTGTTTTTTCGCGTGCTGCTTACTCTCCCTGTTCCCAAGCCACCGTCTCTCGTTTGATGTCAAGAATGTCGCCGACAACTCGCCTTCGATTCGCCGTGTGGCAGGTGATAGCCGTGTTGGCCTTAGGTGCCGCGGAAACGACGCGAGCACAGGACGAAGACCTTGGCCCCTTGTACACCCAGCCGCCCTTCGACCGAGTGGTGCTGAAGACGGGTGAGAAGGTGAATGTCCAAAAGCTCCGTTTTCCCAACGGGTCCGGACAGCTGCCCAATCCGTTGCCGGCCGCGGGGGCGTTGCCCGTCCGTCCGCTCGCAGCACAGAACGCTACTGCCGAGTATTCGATACCATGGACTGCGATTGCCCGTGTCGACTTATTCGAAGACCTCATCCTCCAAGAGGCGACACGACTTACGGCCGGCGGAAAGTTCGACGAGGCGTTTCCCTATTTCTCGTACCTGCTTCGTCGCGCATCCGGGACACGTGGTCTCAACGACGCGGTCAATCGCTACTTGCAGCAAAACGCACTTGCCGCGTATCAGGCAGGCGAGTTCGATCGGGCGCTCGCCATCTTGGGAAGCCTCTACGAACGTGCGCCCGCGCAGCGGGCATCGCGGGGGCGGTAAACACCGTTGCCGGAAAGATCATCGAACAGTACCTGCAAGGCCGCAACTACAAGTCCGCACGGCTGACGCTCGATGTCGTTTCGCAAACGTTCCGTGGCTTGCAACTCTCCGTGGTCGATAGCTGGCGCCAGCGGTTTGAGCGCGCTGCAGCAGGCCAACTAGCCGAAGCACAGCGTCTGACCGATAGTGGGAAGTACCTTGCCGCCCGCGAGGCCATTGCACAGGCCGTGGGCGTGTGGCCCGAATTAAACGGCGTGGTCCAGTTGCAAGCGCGATTGCAGCGTGAACACCCCATTGTTTCCGTTGGGGTCGTCGAGCGTTCGCCAAGAGAGCCGGTCCAGCGACTCGATAATCGGCCATCGGCACAAGCCGCGGCCCTGGTAGCGCCGGCGTTCATGGAACTTCGCGAGTACACCAGCGAAGGAGGTGGTTACCGTACCTCCGTCGGCCAATACGAGCTCGACCCTTCGGGGCTGGAACTCACCATCCAACTTGCCGATCCTCCACCAGGTGAACCGCTCGCCGCCAGCCTGGCCGCGTCGGCGTTGTCACGCCAGCTAGTCGCCGCTACCGATCCCGATTCGCCACAATACAACGCGGTCCTTGCCGCGATTATTGGCCAAGTGACTGTCGAATACCCCCAGCAAGTGCGTGTCACCTTTCGTCGCCCGCACGTTCGCCCCGAGTCGTTGCTCGACCAATCCATGTCGACGGCACTCGCCAAGTTGAGCGATCGGGGTCTCTTTACGATTGCCGAGTACAACGACGGGCTGACGCGGTTTGCTGCCGACCCTGATTATCGTGGAGCGATCGCTGAGATTCACGAGATTCTATTTGCGGATGATGAGCAGGCGGTCACCGCGTTGGTACAGGGCGTGGTCGACGTGCTCGATCGAGTTCCTCCGTGGCAGCTAGGGCGGTTGCGTGCCGCCAAGGGAGTCGTCGTCGACAACTTTCTGCTTCCCACCGTGCATGTGTTGGTGCCGACGGGGCGTTCGCCGCTTGCCGATCAGCGCGAGTTTCGCCGTGCCTTGTGTTATGGAATTAACCGCGACGAATTCGTCAACAAAGTCCTCCTGGCCGGCAGCAGCCGGCCAGGCTTCCAAACCGTCAGCGGACCCTTTCCCGCGGGCATCGAGCTTAGTGATCCGATTCGTTACGGTTACAACGGGCAAATAAAACCAAGAGTCTACGACCCTTACATGGCCATCGTCCTCTCCTCGGCAGCTTGGAGCAACGTGCAAAAGTCGGAGGGTGTGGAAGAACCAGGCGATGCGCCCCTGCCAACCCAAAAGCTGGGGCATACGGCCGACCCCGTTGCACGGGCCGCCTGTCTGGAAATTGCCAAGAATCTCAATGCGGTGGGAATCCCCATTGAAACGGCGGAACTCTCGACACAGCAGATGCTGAATGCCGACGAGTTTGTCGATCTCAAGTACGTGGAACTGAGTGTTTGGGAGCCAGTCGTCGATGCACGGCGCTTGCTTGGTGCCGATGGACTGCTTGGCGGTGCGAGCGACTTCATGATGCTTGCGCTCGACCGGCTTGATGCGGCCAACAACTGGAACGAAGTTCGCAGCCGCCTGTACCAGATCCACGACGTGGCGAGCACCGACTTGCCTGTCATTCCGCTCTGGCAAACCGTGAATTACTTCGCCTACCGTAAGGAGCTGACGGGCATATCGCCGCAGCCCGTGCAATTGTTTCAAGATATCGCCAACTGGCAAATAGAGTTTCAGCGGGAGCCACGTTGAGGTCCAGACGCAGCCAATTCGATTTTCCGACAACGACACCGCTCCGCGAGATGGTCTTCGTGTTTGCTTGCGTGGTGGTGCTGCTAGTACAGCCATTGGCCGGAGGCGCCTCGGTAGATCGTTACTGGGAGGTCTCGCCCTATAAAGTGCAGGTGTTGACAAGGTTCGAGGTGTCGGCCGCTTGGCAACAGCGGCTCAAGACGCATCTGCCCCGCTACGTTCAGCACCGCGCTGGCGTTGCCTACGGTCCGCTCTGGAAGCTCACGCTCGAACCTGCTGCCGACGATCTGCAAGCGCACTCGGGCAGTCGCCTTCTTGAGGTGCCGGACGAACAACTGTCGGCCGCCCGGCGCGACTTCGACAAGCTCATCCTGCTGGTAATCAAGGAGACGCGTCTCGGGTTCGAAGTAGCGGCGCAAGAATACGATTGCCTGCTCGAAACGTGGGGACCCCTGCGCAACGGCGAAACACGCGACGGGGTGGTGCTGCCCGAACTGGCTTTCGACACGCTGCAACTGGCTTTCACGCCACTGGCAACGTTCCGTGTCATCCGCGAGACTCCCAGCCAGGTAGAATTGAAATTCCGCGGCGCGAACTTACCGCGTCCTAATTCGAGCGATCCGATGGTGGCCGAGGGTGAGGTTCTGCGCCCCTCCTGCGTCGCGTCGACCGCGATGGACAACCGGTCGAGAACGGCATTCAGCAGGTGCCCTGGACCTACATCCAAGTTAACCCAGTAGAGGGGGCAGCGTACACCGGAACCATTGTTAGCCACACCGCCTCGCCACTCGGAATACGGCAACGGGGGCGCGTGGACCAATTAGCATCGCTCGTGAGGCCCGGCGACGAAGTGACTCGCTTGCGACTCCATGCCCGCGACGACGAAAATCAGCCGCTCGCCGGTTTTCGCGTTTACCAACGAGACACGAATGTCGAGGATCCAGCGTACATCGGTAAGACGGGGGATGACGGGGCGATCGCCATTTCGCTTGGCAAAACACCCATCCAAATTGTGTTCGTCCAAAGCGGGGGGCAATGGATTGCCAAGATCCCGCTCGTGCCCAAGGCCGATGCGCTGATCGAAGCCCCCCTGGTTGATGACCGCAAGCGACTAGAAGCCGAGGCCAAGCTTGTTGGCATCCGTGAGGAACTGATCGACTTGGTCGCGCGACGCAGCATTTTGGCCGCCCGGGCAAGGGCCAAGATCAAGGCCAACGACCTGAAGGCGGCCAACAACCTGGTCCGCGAGTTAGAAGGGATGCCGACTGCGACGGAATTCGAACAACAACGCATCCGGCAGCAAGAGCGACTCATTGAAAGCGATGATCCCCAAATCCAAAAACGCATTGAGAAGCTGTTCAACGATACCCGCGACGTGCTTGCCGAGTTTCTCCCTCCCGGTTTAGTGCAGGAACTAAAGCGGGAGATTGCCGCCGCAGGCACCACCGCTCAGCAGTAAATCGATGGCAAGGGACTACGCGCAGGTTGGAAACCAACGCGGCAACGCCTCGTCATTTGTCTTGCTTCATCAGGAGATGGTTGCATGGTTAACGCATTTTCAATGGGTAGATCGACTCGGCACGCGTGGTGGAGGCGATTGCCGATCCACGGGTTGGGCGCCTTACTTTTGACGTTCGTTGCGACCAGCCCGCTCGATGCCGAGTCGCGGTTGCCAAATATTGTCGTCATCTTCATCGACGACATGGGCTACGCCGACATCGGACCCTTTGGCGCGACGGACTATCTCACTCCAAATCTCAATCGTATGGCGGCGGAAGGGCGGATCTTAACGGACTTTCACGCCGCAACCGCCGTTTGTAGTGCCTCGCGAGCAGCCTTATTGACTGGGTGCTACCCAGAGCGAGTCGGGATCGTGGGCGCACTTGGCCCAGGGGCGCGGATTGGGCTCAACCCCGACGAATATACCATTGCCGAATTGTGCAAATCGCATGGCTACGCGACGGCCGTGTTTGGCAAATGGCACTTGGGCCACGAGCTACCCTTCCTGCCGACGAATCATGGATTCGACGAGTGGTTCGGACTGCCCTACTCAAACGATATGTGGCCACTGCATCCCAGCATGGTCAATTTCCCTAAAGAGGTGGCCAAGCGCAAGAGCGGCTATCCCCCCTTGCCATTGTACGAGGCGACGCGCGTTATCGATGCCGAAGTGACCGCCGACGATCAGGCCCAATTGACCACACGGTACACGGAGCGCGCCGTCGACTTCATTAACCGCAATCAGGGCCGTCCGTTCTTCCTCTACCTGCCACATACGATGGTCCACGTGCCGCTATTCGTCTCGGACAAGTTCAAGGGCAAGAGTACCGCAGGACTTTTTGGGGACGTGGTTATGGAGATCGATTGGTCGGTTGGTCAGGTAATCGACGCAATCAAGACACAAGGCCTCGACGATAATACGCTGGTGATCTTCACCTCCGACAACGGGCCCTGGTTAAGTTACGGCGATCATGCAGGCTCGGTGCATCCGCTGCGTGAAGGAAAGGGAACCATGTTCGAAGGAGGGTACCGAGTACCGTGCGTGGCTCGATGGCCAGGACGCATCCCTGCCGGGTCCACGTGTGGCGAGTTGGCGAGCACCATGGACTTGTTGCCAACCATTGCTGGCCTGCTCGGCGCGGCCCCTTTGGACCGCCGGATCGATGGCAAAGACATCTGGCCATTGCTCGCCGGGACGGGTGACGAAACCAGTCCGCACGAAGCCTTCTACTGCTACTATAGCGGTGAGTTGCAAGCGGTCCGCGACCGTCGCTATAAACTGCATCTACCCCACTCCTATCGAACTCTTGCCGGGCGGACTGGTGGAACTGAGGGCAAACCGGTACCGTACGAACAGCGCCGCATCGGCTTGGAACTCTACGATCTCCAATCCGACCCGGGAGAAACCACCAACGTCGCCGACAAGCATCCCGATGTCGTGGCGCGTTTATCGCACCATGCCAACGTAGCCCGCCAGGACTTGGGCGACCGCCTGACCCGCACACGCGGCAGCGGCATACGCCCACCAGGCCAACTGCCGTAAGACAAGCACCTGTCGTTGAGCGATTGTGGGGTAACCCCGCCTGCTGAGACCTAGCGGTCGTTCACGCAGTTTCACCGCCGCCTCGCCACCATCAATCGTCAATTGGAGCATCGCCATGAGAAAGTCGATTCTATTCATTTGCCTCTTGGCAATTCCAGTTCTCGCGGCGGGGCAAACTGCCAGCACGATTTACCAAAACGGCTCCATCCTCACCATGGCCGGCGACGAGCCAGCCTACGCGGAAGCGCTGGCCGTAAAGGACGGCAGAATCGTGTTTGTTGGCGACAAGAACGAGGCCTCGAAGATGCGGGGCGACGAAACCCAAGTCGTCGATCTCGATGGTAAAGCGCTGCTGCCCGGATTTCTTGACGGGCACAGTCATTACATCAATTCGCTGCTGGTGGCCAACCAGTGCAAGGTCTATGCACCGCCTTCCGGCCCCGGTAAGGATGTTCCGAGCATCATTGCCGAGCTAAAGAAATTCGCTAAGCAAGGCAATATTCCCAAGGGCCAGATGATCATGGCCTACGGCTACGACGATACGGTGATGCCCGCTGGTCGGCTGCTCAATCGGGATGATCTGGACGAGGCCTTTCCCGATAACCCGGTTCGCGTCGATCATGTCTCGATGCACGGCGGCGTCCTGAACAGCCTCGCTTTGGCCAAGTATGGCATCACCGCGGCCACCAAGACTCCGGCTGGTGGCATTATCGTTCGCAAGCCAGGCACCGAGGAACCGTGGGGGCTGATCATGGAAACGGCGTTCCTGCCTGTGTTCGAGCAGGCCGAGCCAATGACCGCTCAGCAGGAGATCGATTGGACTCGGGCAGGTCAAATGCTGTACGCCGAGGCTGGCGTGACGACCGCTCAGGAAGGAGCAACCCACCTGCCTCAGATTCAGACCATTAAGCGTGCGTCGGAAGCGGGGGCGAATATCATCGACGTGGTCGCTTATCCGTTCATCACCGAATTAGACAAAGTCCTCGCCGAGATCCCGGTTAGCAATTGGGGGCGATACAACGCTCGCTTCAAGGTGGGGGGCGTAAAGATCACGTTGGATGGTTCGCCTCAGGGGCGGACCGCCTTCTTCTCCACCCCCTACCTGACTGGCGGCCCCAGTGGCGAGCAAGCCTGGGCGGGCGAACCCACCTTTCCGCAGCGTCTCGCCAACCAGATGGTGAAGCGAGTCTACGACTTGGAAGTACCGCTCAACCTTCACTGCAATGGCGATGCGGCCATCGATGCGTTCCTGGAAGCGTACGAGTACGCCAGGCAGGGCGACTACAGTCGTCCGTGGAACGTGACAACGATTCATACCCAGTTCCTGCGGAAGGACCAAATCGCAAAGTTCGTACAGTACCAGGTGCGTCCCTCATTCTATACGCTGCATACGTACTACTTCGCCGACGCACATATCGCTAATCGCGGCCTCCATCAGGCGATGTACATTAGCCCCATGCGCGACGCCATCGACGCGGGACTACGTCCCACCAACCATACCGACTTTGTCGTCGCCCCGCTCGATCAGATGATGATGCTCTGGTCGGCGGTGAACCGAGTTTCCCGGGCCGGGGCCGAAATCGGATCCGACCAGCGGGTGACGCCCTACGAGGGGTTGAAGGCCATGACCGAATGGGCGGCCGAACAGTACGGCGAAGAGGATTCCAAGGGAACCCTCGAAATCGGCAAGCTGGCCGATCTGGTCATCCTGGACCAAGATCCGCTCCAAGTCGATTCCCTCGCGATCCGGGAGATCAAGGTCGTCCAGACCATCAAAGAGGGCGAAATCATCTATCCGGCACCGGCCGATCGCAAGCAACTCCTGGTTGCGGCGCCCCACGAGGCAAGCCAGACCTACAGCTGGAGGGCCTACGTGTGCGACATGGCCGATGTCAATCAAGCCGCGGGTAAGCAGTGGATACTGACGCGGCTCAACGAAAGTAAGGTAGGCGTGGCCAACCCG
The DNA here is from genome assembly GCA_963753855.1 of Lacipirellulaceae bacterium. Taxonomy (GTDB): domain Bacteria; phylum Planctomycetota; class Planctomycetia; order Pirellulales; family Lacipirellulaceae; genus Aeoliella. The sequence continues at coordinate 373,557 of CAVWDV010000003.1, forward strand.
CCGACTTTGAAGTTTGACCAAGGCAAGCTCGCCGTGTTCGGTGGCGTGAATCGCTTGGCCGGAGCGTACGCGCTGGTCGACAACCGGGTGGTCATGGGCCAATTGGTAAGCACTCAAATGGCTGGTCCGCCGGAACGGATGGAGTTAGAGAAAGAATTTGCGAAAGCGTTGGCTGCAGTTGACGCGTTTCACGTCGATGGCGACCAACTGGAACTCCTGAGCAAGGGAACCGTTGTCGCCCAATTTCGTGCCGGCGAGTAATTCTTGGCATTCAACCGGCTGGCGATCGGCGCCGAACGAGAACACCCCTCCCCTCCCAAACAGCGATTTCAATCAGCGACAGTACGACGCAGGTCTGCCCATTTCGCTGGAGCCTGCGCTGGTTGAGACAACGGCCATGCAATCACGCGACGCAGCACTTGGGTGCCTGCATGGACCCGAATTGCTGGAATTAGTCCAATTCCGCGACTCGCTACCGCCGTCGCTTGGTGCCTAAGCTGGGCCACCCGAAGAGGGTGGGATAGCGATTGGCCATGGCGCCAGAGGACGCACGGCACGTGCCATCAGCTGGCCTCTATTTGTGGTACAATGGGGTGCGGTAGGACGCAGGTGCATTTACCGTGAATCGAAGCGCAGTCGAACGGGCTATTTTTCTATCATGATCCGTTTTGCCATACTACTCGCGATGCTCATCCAAGTTGCACGTGGGTCCGCGTTGGCGGCCGAGGTGGAGTTCAACCGAGACATACGTCCTATCCTGGCAGAGAACTGTTTCTATTGCCATGGACAGGACGCCAACCAACGCCAGGCAGATTTGCGTTTGGACGATCGTGCCGCGGCCATCGCGGGCGGGGCCATCGTGCCGGGGGATGTCGAAGCGAGCGAATTGATCGCTCGGATTCTTAGCGATGACGCCGACACCCTGATGCCTCCAACGGGTTCCAACCGCCACTTGTCCGCCGTGGAGAAGCAGCGACTGCGGAAGTGGATTGCCGACGGTGCACCGTTTCAAGACCACTGGGCGTTCGTTGCTCCGAAGCGTCCGGATCCGCCACTTGTCGACGACGACGAATGGCCCCGTGGCGATATCGATCGTTTCGTGCTGGCAAAACTTGAATCGGAAAAGCTGCTGCCGTCGGGCGAAGCCGACCGTGCGACTTTGATACGCAGGCTCCACGCCGACCTCGTAGGCTTGCCACCCACGCCCGATGAGGTCGACTCGTTTGTCGAGGATAAGGATCCGAGGGCCTACGAGAATCTTGTGAATCGACTGCTCGCAAGTCCGCACTTTGGCGAACGGCTTGCGTTGCCGTGGCTCGATGCAGCACGTTATGCCGACAGCAATGGGTTTCAGCAAGAAGGCGATACCTGGCAATGGATGTGGCGCGACTGGGTCGTTAAGGCACTAAACAACGACATGCCATTCGACGAGTTTACCATTTGGCAACTGGCCGGCGACCTGCTCCCCGATGCAACGAACGAGCAGAAGATAGCCAGCGGATTCAATCGCAATCACATGCTCAACGGCGAAGGGGGCGCCATTGCCGAGGAGCAACGTTTCAACATTCTATTCGATCGGATGGACACCACAGCGACCACTTGGTTAGGGCTGACCATGGCATGTTCTCAATGCCACGATCACAAGTACGATCCAATCACGCAAGTGGATTACTACCGAATGATGGATGCGTTTAACCGCGTCCCAGAGACCGGTACGCCTCAGTTCTATTCGTCGCGGATTCGGGTTGGCAAACCGATTCTCGAACTCCCCACGAAGGAGAACGCAGAGCGGATTACCGAGTTTGAATCTCAGATATCGGCATTGGAGGCGCAAGCGAAGCCCATGTTGGAAGTCGCGCTGGCTGCTTGGAAGGCGGGACTGCTGGCGGATGGTGATGCACGGGACACAAGTGGGTTACCGGAGTCACTTCGTAAGTTGCTGGCAAAGCCAACTGGCGCACAGACGGAGGCCGACAGGCTGGCGATGGATCAGCAGATGCAAGCCTATTTCGATGAGAACGTACGTGGCCAGTTTGAGGACAAGATTCCCCAACTGGCGAGGATCGACAATTTGCGTACGGAGTTGGCCAACTACACCGCGGATCGAATTCCGCGCGTGATGGTCATGAGCGACGCTCAGCCTCGGCAAACCCACGTGCTTGATCGAGGTGCCTACTTGAGTCCACTCCAGGTAGTGACGTTTGCAACACCAGAGTTCTTGCCGCCACTACCCAAGGGCGCACCGGCCAATCGTTTAGGGCTTGCACAATGGTTGGTTTCACCCACGCATCCATTGACGGCGCGTGTGCAGGTCAATCGTATCTGGCAGCACTTCTTCGGCCACGGAATCGTTAAGACGGCGGAGGACTTCGGCGTTCAGAGTGAATTTCCGATTCACAAAGATCTCCTGGATTGGCTAGCGGTTGAATTTCGCGAGAAGGACTGGAGTATGAAACACCTCATTCGCGAAATCGTCACCAGCGCCACCTATCGCCAGCAAAGTCGCATCCCTCCAGAACTGCTGCAACGCGATCCAGAGAATCGCTTGCACGCGCAGTTCCAGCCGATTTCGGATGCCGTCGTTGGTGCTGCGTGATTGGGCGATTGCTTCGGCCGGATTATTGAACACCGAGGTTGGCGGCGCGCCGGTGTACCCCTATCAGCCCGCTGGGGTGTGGGAAGCGCTCGCAATTACAAAGGAGCGCGACTTCACCTACCCAAGCAGTAGCGGTAGCGACTTGTATCGGCGAAGTATATACACATTTTGGCGACGTACCGTATCGCCAGCGAATATGTTTGACGCCTCAGACCGGCAAACGTGTCGCGTTCGAAGTTCCGCGAACAACACCCCATTACATGCCCTAACAACGCTCAACGATCCCACCTGGTGCGAGGCCGCCCGAGTGATGGCGGAAGGCTGCATGAAGTCGCATCCGAATCTAGACTACCAGCTGACGGCGGGTTTCCGCCGAGTGTTGTCGCGAATGCCGACGACGCACGACCTCGTTCGTTTGCGCAACGCTTACGAAAAGCAACTCGACATCTATCGCGCTGATCCAGAGGCAGCCGTCGCATTGCTTGCGGTTGGCCAGCAGCCTCGCGACGAATCGTTGGATGCAGCCGCAGCACGCCGCGCTGACAGCGGTTTGTTTGGCGATCTTGAACCTCGACGAAGCCATGACCAGAGAATGAGATGCAGAGCAAGAATATGGAACCTTGTATTCAAGAGAATATCGCCCGAGTGAATCGCCGGCAGTTGTTCGGTCGTGCTGCCAGCGGTGTTGGTGCGGCTGCCCTCGCCTCGCTGCTTCAGGGCGACGCCACCGCCAGTGGAACAACGAGCGGCAGAGCGGCTGGATTGGCTGGACTTCCGCATCATGCCGCCGAAAGCCAAGCGGGTCGTTGTGCTGTGGCAAGGCGGTGGCCCATCGCACGTCGATCTCTTCGACGAAAAGCCAATCCTGCAAGCAAATGGCGGCGCAAGGACATTCCCGACTCCGTGCGTGGGAATACGCGGCTCAGCACCATGTCGTCAGGTTACGGAAAATGGCCATGCGTTCCGGCGATCAAGCCGTACGCCAGCTACGGTCAGCTGTGGCATGCGGTTGAGCACGATGTTGCCCGACATCGGCGCGCTCGCGGATGATATTTGTCTAGTTCGCAGTCTGCACACCGAAGCGGTCAACCACGCGCCGGGCGTCACCTTTTTCATGACCGGGTCCCAGGTTCCCGGTCGGCCAAGCATGGGTGCGTGGCTCTCGTACGGACTCGGAAGCGAAACGGACAACTTGCCGACCTTCGTCGTGATGACCTCCAGCGACAAGGACAAGACTTGCGGACAATTGTTCTACGATTACTACTGGGGCAGCGGCTTCTTGCCCAGCCGGTTTCAGGGCGTTCGGTTTCGCAATACCGGCGATCCCGTCCCTTACCTCGCCAATCCACCTGGCGTCAGTCCAGCGGCCCGCGAGATCGCTGCTGGACGACATCGCCGCAATGAACAGGGCCCACCTGGCCGACTACGGCGACCCCGAGATCGATACGCGAATCTCGCAATATCGAAATGGCATTTCGGATGCAGTCGAGCGTCCCGGACTTGGTCGATTTCTCGGACGAGTCCACATCCATTCTCGTCCGCTACGGTCCCGATGTCCAAACCAAAGGAACATTTGCCAACAATTGCCTCATCGCGCGCCGCTTGCTTGAACGAGGTACTCGCTTTGTACAGTTGATGCATTCCGGTTGGGATCAGCACAACAATTTGTTTACCCAGTTGGAAAAGCAGTGCGTCGATACGCAGGCTCCATCGGCGGCGTTGGTGCAAGACTTGAAGGAACGCGGGATGCTCGAGGACACACTGGTAGTTTGGGGTGGCGAGTTCGGTCGCACGCCCTTTGGGCAAGGGGATCCAACGAAGCCTGATGGGCGAGACCATTTCGGGAAGGCGTTCAGCTGGTGGATGGCAGGTGGCGGCGTGAAACCCGGTTTCGTCTACGGTTCGACGGACGAATTCGCTTGGAACATCACGGAAAACCCCGTGCACGTTCACGACATGCAAGCGACCATCATGCATCTCTGTGGCATCGACCACACGCGATTGACGTTCCGTTATCAGGGCCGGCAATTCCGACTGACCGACGTACATGGCGAAGTGGTGCGGTCGATCCTGACTTAGCCACCCGGCGTCTGTACGCTTGCCAAACGTTCGGTGCATGAAAAACGAACGCCCGCCGCAGCGATAGCGTCACTTGGTTCCGTGCGAGGCGTTTCCACGGTCCGCGCCTCGCCCCGAAAGGCACGAACGCCCGTCGCCGGAACGGGAGCGCCTACAACCAAAAGCGGTACGCGAAGCCGCAATGGTTTTAGCAAATGGGCGATTGTGCACACTGGCGCGTGCGGTATCCGCACTCTTATCGCCGCTGAGATGGGCGGGTTGTTGTTGCACCGCGAATTCGTTGGCGGGAACACTATCGAGTTTTCTCGCATCTGCAGCAATTTGACTTCGCCGCGCGATTTCTGGTCAGAGGTGCGACGTTCAAGGCACATGATTTGCATCCCGAAGTAGTTGCGTTAATTTGGGATCAACAAGAATCCTAGTGCGGGAGAGTATCATGGCGACACAGGAAAAGTACACGAAAGTTTATGGCGATTGGGTAAAGGAGTGGCAACGTGCCGCTGATAAAGGGCTCCGGATGCAGACCGAAGCTTGGTCGCACTGGGCGCAGCTCTGGCGTGGTGCCGGGGTCGAGCAGGCGCTTTGGGTCGATCCGTTTCGTGAGGTGCGTCAGCAGTGGGCCGATTCGGTGGCGGCACTCGCCAGGAATCAATGGCAGTTGATGAAGCACCAATTCGATACAGCCATTGGCACGCTCGAAGCACTGAGCCAGACGGCACCAGCCGCGAAGGCCGCTGCGAAACCGCAGGCTGCTCGTCTGCAGCCACCGCTACCGACCCCAACGGCGCCCGAGACGAAATCGGCCGCGCCCGAAGTCAAGTTTCAGAAGGAGCACGCAATGAACATTGCGCAGAAGGTGGCCGTGGTAACTGGTGGCGCTAGTGGCATTGGCGCGGCAGTGGCCAAGGATCTTGCCCAGCGCGGTGCGCGAGCGGTGCTGTTGGTTGATTTGAGTGATCGTGTCAGTGAGGTCGCCGACACGATCAACAAGGAGGCAGGACGTACGGTTGCGGAGGCGGTTGTTGGCGACACCAGCGATGCAGCTTTCCGGGCAAAAGTGTTCGACGATGCCGCAGCCAATCATGGGATCGTGAGCATCTGCGTTCCCGCCGCCGGGATTACCCGCGATGCGCTGACCGTGCGGATGGACAAGGAGACGGGCCGTGCGAGCGTCTATCCGATCGAAGACTTCCGCAAGGTGACCGAAGTGAACCTGTTCGCGCCGGTGTACTGGGCCATGGAAATGGTGGCTCGAATCGCCGAAGAGCGACTTCGCCGCGGCGTGAAGCGATGGTCGCCCGAGGAGGATATGGAGGGCGTGGTCGTGTTCCTAGGCTCTGTGTCTTCGCAGGGCAACAAGGGGCAAATCTCGTATGCCACGGCCAAAGCCGGACTCGAAGGTGCGGCTGCCACGCTAATGAAGGAAGCGATTTACCATGGCGTACGTTGCGCGATCATTCATCCGGGATTCACGGATACACCCATGGCACGAGCTTTGGGACAGGACTACCTGGATAAGAACGTATTGCCTTACACGCAACTACGACGGTTGATCAAGCCGGAGGAGATTGCCGACGCCGTCTGCTTCATGATTTCCAACTCGGCGGTAAGTGGCGAACTCTGGGCCGACGCTGGATGGCATCCGCCCGCGTAGTACTACGATAGCCCGCAGCTCGAGGGCGTTACGCGTCCGGCGACTCCAGACGCCTCAAACGCTCCTCGAGTTGGGCAATCCGCCGTCTTAGATCCGCAGCGTCCTCCGAGCCGGGATCGGTCGGAGGCTCCGCGGGCCGGGCAGCCAGGGCATCCAACCATCGTTGGACCCAATGCATCGGCTGGGTCAAGGACGTACGCCCACCACGGTGTTGTTGGAGATAGTCGAGATAAGTCAGCGACTGACGGAAGTAGTCGCGCAGCAGGCCGGTCATGGTATCATTGGATCGCAAGATGAAATGCAGCATATCAATGGGGAACAACGCCATCTTGTCAGGATGTTGTTCCATGATAATCTGCGTGAGTACCGACCGAGTTAAGTCGTCGTTTGTTTGGCTATCTTGAATTTGAACGTCGTGCCCCGTCGAGACGAGTTGCTCGATGTCCGTCAGTGAGACGTACTTGCTCAAATGCCGAGCGTAATAGCGGCGGTTAGGATAACGCTTTATGAGAATCGATTCGCCATTCATGCTCGGGTGCCCAGCTGCAAGGTCGCGAGTGGTAGACGGCAGGTCAGTAGCATGGTACTGCCCCGTTGCTAGCCCGTGCAACATGCGTGCCGACAATTGACGAGAGAGGAGGTGAAGACGACATCAAGCGATTGGGAACGGTTTGGCACCAAATTCGCTAGTAGGCACGGTGCTTGCCGACCATCGCCAGGCGAAGAAGTGCCGAAGTTCGAAGGACTCGAAGAAAGACAGCCGCGTCGCATTGACGCGCGTCATGCGTTTGAACGAAAAACTTAGGAGGTGTACTATGACTACCGAAACAGCCACCAATGTTTACGATGATGTCTTCAAGAACGTGCGGAAGGCTGCCGAGTCGAATATGAAGATGCAGCAAGAAATGTTCCGCCAGTGGGGGGCATTATGGCCTGGCTTCCCCTCGCCCCAAGCGGTCTGGCTCGACAAGATGCGCGACTTCCAGCACCAGTGGGCGGCGACGGTATCGGATCTGGCGCGGAAACACCGCGACACGCTTGACCGTCAGTATCAGGCCGCGCTTGAGTCGCTGGAAGAAGCGCTCCGCGTTGCCGAAGCGTCGAGCCCGGAGGATTTTCGTGCTCGGAGCGAGCAGTTGGTTCGCAAGACACTCGATTGTGTGCGTGAGATCTCAGAAACGCAGATGAACGAGTTTCAAGAAGCAGTCAACAAGTGGAGCGAACTGGCAACCAAGACCGGAAAGTGACGGCGACAAATGACGGGAGGCGGATATGCCTCGCTACCAAGGCGACGATGTCGACCATGGCGAGGCAACGCCTCTCGTTGTGCATGAGGCCGTTGCACACGAGGCTGCTGCACACGAAAGAGTCCAAGGAAATCGGTAACAAGAAAAAGGAGTAGCAATCGGTGGGTGCCAGTAAGTACGTGACGGTGGATGGGAACGAAGCGGCGGCGTCCATTGCGCACCTAATGAACGAAGTGATCGCCATCTATCCCATCACGCCAGCCTCGCCCATGGGCGAGCTGTCCGATGCCTGGTCGGACAAAGGTCGGCGAAACATCTTTGGCACCGTGCCCGATGTGATTGAGATGCAAAGCGAGGCAGGAGCGGCGGGAGCCGTGCATGGGGCGCTTCAGGCAGGGCGCGCTGAGTACGACCTTCACCGCGTCGCAAGGCCTGCTGCTGATGATCCCCAATATGTACAAAATCGCCGGCGAGCTAACGCCGGCGGTTTTTCATGTAGCAGCGCGGACCCTCGCCACGCATGCCCTATCGATCTTCGGCGACCACAGCGATGTGATGTCGATTCGACAAGTCGGATGGTCGATGCTGGCGGCGAGCTGTGTGCAGGAAGCGCAAGACTTTGCCTTGATCGCGCAGGCGGCGACGCTGCGCTCGCGCGTGCCGTTCGTGCATTTTTTCGACGGATTTCGTACTTCGCATGAAGTCAACAAGATCGCCCAACTGTCGTCCGACGATGTACAGGTCATGGTCGATGACTCGGCGATTCAGGCCCACCGCGATCGGGCCATGGATCCAGATCGTCCCGTTCTGCGGGGCTCGGCGCAGAATCCGGACGTGTTCTTCCAGGCTCGCGAGGCAGCGAACACGTTCTACGAAGCCGTGCCGGGCATCGTCCAAGAAGAGATGCAGCGATTGGCGTCGTTGACGGGCGCGAGTATCGCCTATTCGACTACGTAGGCGCGGCGGATGCCCAGCGCGTGATCGTGCTCATGGGGTCGGGCTGTGGCGCCGCGGAGGAAGCCATTGAGAGTTTGGTGGCAAGCGGCGAAAAAGTCGGCATGATCAAGGTTCGGCTCTACCGGCCGTTCGACGTGGCGGCTTTCGTCAAGGCACTACCGAACACAACGCGGCGGATTGCGGTGCTCGATCGCACCAAAGAGCCTGGTGCCATCGGCGAGCCGCTCTATCAGGACGTGCTCACAGCTCTAGCCGAGGCGGATCGCTTGGCGGATTGCCCCGTTGTGATTGGTGGACGCTATGGCTTGTCGTCCAAGGAATTCACGCCGGCCATGGTGGCGCGGGTGTTTGAGGAACTCGATGCGGACGCGCCGAAACGCCATTTCACGATTGGTATTATTGACGACGTTACGCACCTGAGCTTGAAGTGGGACTCCGGTTTTTCCACCGAGCAAGACGATGTCATGCGGGCTGTGTTCTATGGACTGGGTAGCGATGGCACCGTGGTGCAAGCAAGAACTCGGTGAAGATCATTGGCGAAAACACCGACCAATACGCCCAGGGCTATTTTGTATACGACTCGAAGAAGGCCGGGTCGGTGACGGTCTCCCATCTTCGTTTCAGCCCGCGACCGATCCATTCGTCCTACTTAATCGACCGGGCCAACTTTATCGCCTGTCATCAGTTCAATTTTGTCGACCGTATCGACATGCTGAGCGTGGCTGAGCCGCAGGCCACGTTCTTGCTTAACAGCGCGCACGGGCCCGACGAGGTTTGGGACCATTTGCCTCGGGACGTACAAGAGCAGATCATCGAGAAGCAACTGAAGGTCTACGTTGTAAATGCCCTTGAAGTGGCTCGCGCAGCCGGGATGGGATCACGCATCAACACCATCATGCAGACGTGCTTCTTCGCGTTGTCGGGCGTGTTGCCTCGGGAGGAGGCGATTGGCCATATCAAGCAAGCGATTGAGAAAACGTATGGCAAGCGAGGCCAGACGATTATCGACCGAAATTTCGCCGCGGTCGACCAAGCCCTCGAGGGATTGCACCAGGTAACGGTACCAGCGGAAGCGACCAGCGAGACCGCGGCCACCCATGATCGCCAGCCGGGGAGGCGACTTCGTGGAGCGCGTGACTTCTATGCTGATGGCCGGCCAGGGCGACATGCTGCCGGTAAGTGCGCTGCCCGATCGATGGCACATTCCCGACGGGCACAGCTCAGTACGAGAAACGAAGCATTGCGGCCGAAATACCGATTTGGGATCCCGATATCTGCATCCAGTGCGGCTTGTGCGCCCTGGTGTGCCCGCATGCGGCCATTCGCTCCAAGGCCTATCCCACGAATGCCTGCGCGAACGGTCCCGCTGGATACCAGTCGATCCCTTGGACCGGGAAAGACTACACCGACTACTCGATGAGGATTCAAGTGGCGCCGGACGACTGCACGGGCTGCGGCGTATGCGTGGACGTCTGTCCGGCAAAGAGCAAAGAGGTTGTCAAGCACAAAGCGATCAACATGGAGCCGAAGACACCGCACCTGGAGCAGGAGCAGGCGAACTTTGAATTCTTTTTGACGCTGCCAGAAGTCGACCGTACCACCGCAAAGATCGAAACGGTGAAGGGCTCGCAACTGCTCTTGACCACTGTTCGAGTTCTCCGGCGCTTGTGCTGGCTGTGGTGAGACGCCTTACTTGAAGCTCATGAGCCAATTCTTCGGCGATCGGGCCCTCATAGGGAACGCCACCGGGTGCTCCTCGATTTACGGCGGTAATCTTCCAACGACACCGTGGAACACCAATGCCGATGGTCGTGGCCCGACCTGGTGCAATTCGCTTTTTGAGGACAACGGGGAGTTCGGACTCGGGCTCCGGCTGGCCGTCGATCAGAAGTTGGAGTACGCCACGTTTCTGCTCCGAGAACTCTCGGCGGAACTAGGGGGCGACTTGGTGTCGGCGATTGAGATGGCTCCGCAAGCCACGGAGTCCGACTTCGCGGCGCAGCGAGGCGCATTGCTGACTTACGCAAGCGGCTTCGTGAAAGCGACTCGCCGCACGCCGCCAAACTTTCCGGTATCGCCGATGTGTTCGTGAAACGGAGCGTCTGGATCGTGGGTGGCGACGGATGGGCGTACGACATTGGATTTGGAGGCTTGGATCATGTCATGACCACGGGCCGCGACGTCAACGTCCTGGTGCTCGATACGGGCGTCTACTCCAACACTGGTGGGCAGATGTCGAAGGCCACGCCGCGGGCGGCGGTGGCAAAGTACGCCGCAGGCGGCAAGGCGGCCCGCAAGAAGGACTTGGGTATGCTGGCGGTTTCGTACGGCAATGTATACGTAGCCCAAGTTGCGATGGGTGCAAATCCGGCCCAAACGATTAAGGCATTTCATGAGGCCGAAAGCTATCCCGGGCCTTCGTTGATACTTGCCTACAGTCACTGCATCGCTCACGGCATTGACATGTCCACATCGATGTCGCACCAAAAGATTGTCGTGCAGACAGGTTTTTGGCCACTTTTCCGCTACGATCCGCGTGAGGCGCATCTAGGGAAGCAACCGTTCCACCTCGACAGCCGCAAGCCGAGCAAGCCGTTTCGCGATCTGGCGATGTCCGAAGCCCGGTTTGCCATGTTGGCACGCACGAACCCCGATTACGCCGAGCAAATGTTCGCCTTGGCCCAGCAGGACATCGACGATCAATGGCACTACTACGAGCAAATGGCCGGCGTCGAGCGGGAAATTTCTGACAAGCAACACAAAGTGGAAGCGTAAAACATGACGGTCGACCTATCGACGCAATACCTTGGTATGACGCTGAAAAACCCGTTGGGCGTGGCAGCCTGCTCGCCACTGACCGGCGACATCGACATGTTGCTACGGTTGGAAGAAGCGGGTGCCGCGTTTGCCGTGATGCCTTCGTTGTTTGAAGAGCAGATCGAACACGAAGAGATGGAGGTAGCTCGCCTTTACGACTACCAAACCGAATCGTTTGCCGAGTCGCTTACGCACTTTCCGGAGTTTACATACTACAACACCGGGCCGCATGAATACCTTCGTCGGATTGAGTTGGCCAAGAAGGCGGTTGGCATCCCAATTATTGGTAGCTTGAACGGGGCTTCGCCGGGCGGATGGGTGCGATACGCCAAGATGATTGAGGAATCGGGTGCCGACGCACTTGAATTGAACATCTACTTTGTACCCACCGACCCACACGTATCGGCGGCCGACATCGAGGACCGCTATGCCGACTTAGTGGCGAGCGTAAGCCAGTCGATTGCCATTCCAGTAGCGGTAAAGATCGGTACAAACTTCAGTAGCTTACCCCATTTTGCCCGCCGCTTGGCTGTTTCCGGTGCCGATGGCCTGGTGCTGTTCAATCGATATGTTGAGGCCGACATCGACCTGGAGAATCTGGAGGTCAAGCCCGACCTAGTGCTAAGCAATCGCCACGAGGCACGTATCCCGCTACGTTGGATTGCCATCTTGCGTGACCAGTTGGAGATTTCGCTCGCCGGGAACAGTGGTATCCATCGCATGGAAGGTGCCGCCAAGTTACTGCTCGCAGGGGCGGACGTGACCATGATGGCGAGCGTCATTCTCATGAAAGGGCCGAGCGTGTTGACAACGATGCTTGGCGACTTGCAGCGTTGGCTCGAAGAGAACGAATACGTTTCGGTTGAGCAAATGAAAGGGAGTATGAGTCGTGGCAACTGTCCCGACCCCAGTGGGCTCGAGCGGGCCAATTACATGAAAGCGCTAACAACGTTTACCATGGAAAACCCAGTGCCTCCTTGATGGCGAGTGGGCACGAACAAGGAGTCAACGGCATGCACCTAATGCCGATCTTTATCGAAAACAAGGCCTCCGGTGCAATGGACACCTGGGGCCTTCTTCGTGGCAACGCAGGGGCGCAACGTGCCGCTACGTTGCAAAACGAGCAAAGATGTGAGACAAGTTGAGCCGAGAAATCTACTTCGGGCAGATTGCCGTCACGTCCATACCGTGGGGTACTGAGAGACATGCATGAAATCGTTCGACAACTGGAAGAGAAGCGAGCGGCCGCCGCACTGGGTGGCGGACAGAAACGCATCGACCGGCAACATGAAAAGGGCAAACTGACTGCCCGCGAGCGGATTGAATTACTGCTCGACCCCGGCTCTTTTGAAGAGTGGGACATGTTTGTCGAACATCGATGCAACGATTTTGGCATGGACAAGACCAGTACGCCGGGCGATGGCGTGGTCACGGGATACGGCATGGTGAACGGCCGCGTGGTGTTTGTCTTTAGTCAAGACTTTACGGTCTTTGGCGGTTCGCTGTCGGAGGCGCACGCCGAAAAAATCTGCAAAATCATGGATCATGCCATCAAGGTCGGTGCGCCCGTGATTGGCATCAACGACTCGGGTGGCGCCCGCATTCAAGAGGGCGTCGCTTCCCTGGGTGGTTACGCCGAGGTGTTTCAGCGAAACGTGTTGGCATCGGGCGTGGTGCCGCAAATATCCCTCATCATGGGGCCGTGCGCCGGAGGCGCCGTCTATTCGCCGGCTATGACCGACTTCATCTTTATGGTGAAGGATAGCTCGTACATGTACGTCACCGGTCCGGACGTGGTGAAAACCGTGACGCACGAAGAGGTAACGCATGAGGAACTGGGTGGCGCAGTAACCCATTCGACCAAGTCGGGTGTAGCGGATCGCGCGTTCGAGGACGACGTGGAAGCGCTCGCAATGCTGCGGCGATTTATCAATTACCTGCCCACGAACAATCGCGTCGCTCCACCCCATCGGCCCACGCCGGACCCGGCTAGTCGCTGCGAACCCTCCCTCGACACGTTGGTGCCTGATAGTACAACGAAGCCTTACGACATGAAGGAGTTGATTCTCAAGGTGGTCGACGACACCGACTTTTTCGAGATTCAGCCCGAGCATGCCAAGAACATCCTTGTAGGCTTCGCCCGCATGGAGGGGCACCCGGTAGGCATTGTCGCGAATCAGCCTTTGGTGCTGGCGGGATGCCTCGATATTCGCTCGGCCATCAAGGCGGCGCGCTTTGTCCGGTTTTGCGACGCGTTTAGTATCCCGATTCTTACCTTCGTCGACGTGCCAGGCTTCATGCCGGGCACCGCTCAGGAATACGGGGGCATTATCAAGCACGGGGCGAAGCTGCTATACGCGTTTGCCGAGGCGACCGTCCCCAAGATCACACTCATCACCCGCAAGGCTTACGGCGGCGCCTACGACGTGATGGCCTCCAAGCATCTGCGCGGCGACGTCAACATCGCCTGGCCGAGCGCCGAAATCGCGGTCATGGGACCGAAGGGCGCCGTGGAGATTATTTTTCGCGAAGACCGCGGCAACCAAGAACGGATCGATCAGCTGACAGAGGAGTATCGTACCAAGTTTGCTAATCCCTTTATTGCCGGAAAGCGGGGCTATATCGACGACGTGATCACCCCCCGCGATACCCGCGAACGAATTTGCCGCTCCCTTGCCATGCTGCGTAACAAGAAGCTGGAAAATCCCTGGCGTAAACACGGTAACATCCCCCTGTAAATTCATGTTCAGCAAAATACTGATCGCCAATCGAGGCGAAATCGCTTGCCGCGTTATCAAGTCGGCACGACGAATGGGCATCCGCACCGTCGCGGTCTATTCGGAGGCCGACCGTGACGCACTTCATGTCCAGATGGCGGACGAAGCCGTGCTGATTGGTCCGCCGGCGGTAGCTGAAAGCTACCTAAAAGTCGACCGCATTGTCGACGCATGCCGGCAGACGGGAGCCGAGGCCGTACACCCGGGTTATGGTTTCTTGTCGGAGAACCCCGAGTTCGCGCGGCAGCTCGACGCGGCAGGCGTGGTATTCATCGGTCCTCGGCAGCACGCCATCACCAGCATGGGCGACAAGATCACGTCGAAGAAGCTCGCAGCCGAAGCTGACGTGAACACCGTACCCGGCTACGCTGATGTAATTCGCGATGCAGCCATGCGATCGAGATAGCCCAGGCGATTGGGTACCCGGTTATGCTCAAAGCGAGTGCCGGCGGGGGCGGCAAGGGCATGCGCGTGGCCTATAACGATGCCGAGTGCCGCGAAGGATTCGAGCGCGCTACCGGCGAAGCCCGCACGGCGTTTGGCGATGATCGAGTATTCATTGAGAAGTACATCGAAGAGCCAAGGCATATCGAGATTCAGGTGATTGCCGATAACGATGGCAAAGTGCTCTATCTGGGTGAACGGGAGTGCTCGTTACAGCGACGACATCAAAAGGTAATCGAAGAAGCACCGTCGTCTTTCATCGACGTGGAGACGCGGCGAGCAATGGGTGAGCAGGCTGTAGCACTCGCACGTGCGGTAGATTACGTGTCTGCAGGCACGGTGGAATTCATTGTCGACGCGAACCGCAATTTTTACTTTCTGGAAATGAACACCCGCCTGCAGGTCGAACATCCAGTAACCGAACTGGTTACGGGAGTCGATCTGGTTGAACTCATGATTCGCATCGCAGCCGGTGAGCCGCTGCCATTTGGTCAAGATGATGTTCAACTCAACGGGTGGGCCATCAAAGCGCGGGTGTACGCCGAAGATCCTTTTCGGAACTTCCTGCCCTCGATCGGCCGGCTGGTGCGATACAGCCCGCCAGCGGAGTCGCCAAACGTACGCGTCGATGCAGGCGTATACGAGGGGAGCGAAGTCTCCATGCACTACGACCCCATGATTGGCAAGTTAATTACCTACGGAGCAACTCGCGATGCGGCCATCGCTCACATGCGCGAGGCCCTCAACGAGTTTTGTATTCGCGGTGTTGCGCATAACATCAGCTTCCTGGCTGCACTTATTGACCACACACGCTTTCGCGAAGGCCGAATTAGCACCAATTTGATTGCCAGCGAGTATCCCGACGGTTTCCGAGCCGAGGACGTAGTGCACGACGATCCGGCACTACTGGTTGTAGTGGCCGCCTCGATTCATCGTCGCTACATGGATCGGGCCGCTTCGATCAGTGGCCAGCTTCCCGGCTATGAACGTAAAGTGGCCGACGACTGGGTGATGGTGATTGGTGGTGAGCAGCGGCCCGCGCGGTCTTGCCTATCGCAACTGGTGACGGACACCATGTGGAGTACGGCGGCGAGACCTACCAAGTGTTGAGCGATTGGCGGTTCGGTGAACCTCTCTTCAAAGGGACCATCAACGGCAACGAGGTGTGCCTGCAAGTCGAACGGCGAAATATGGTTTATCGGCTTTTCCACTGGGGCGCACAGATCGACGTGATGGTGCTGTCGGCCCGCGCCGCCGAGTTGCTGGCTTGCATGCCCAAGAAGGAGCCACCCAACTTCTCGAACCAATTGCTATCTCCTATGCCGGGATTGTTGACGCAGTTACTTGTGTCGGCTGGTGCAGACGTTGAGGTGGGACAGGACTTAGCCGTGATTGAAGCGATGAAGATGGAGAACGTGCTTCGCTCGCAGCGCAACGGCACCGTCGCCACCACGTTGGCAACCGTTGGCGATACTTTGGCGGTCGATCAACCGATTTTGGAATTCAAGTAGCGGGAATTCAAGAAATGGTCTTGCGCCCGTTGCTCCGGGTAGGATCACTCACGAAATGGCCAAGGTGTCCCTCTTCGAAATGCTCCCAACGACCGGCGGTGTGCGTGGATGAATGTCGGTAGGCTGGAGATCTAGTGTTTCTTCCAGTCTAGGATGGGGTTCTCGAGAGTGAGTCGAGGGCGCTAGCCTTGGGTTTGCTAGTGTACGCCCGACGCGAGCGCGTTCGGCTCACCCCAAAATCAAGTCTGGACGACGTACTAGAATACGTTGCGTGCCATCGGTGACCACGCCCCAGCATGTTCGGCAAACGGCATGCCTCTTCCACCCAACTTCGTGCAATCGCTGCGATCGCGCGACACGACCGTTGCCAAGCAAGAACGCAGGTTCTGGCGATTGGTGTTGTTTGCGGTCGTGTGCCGACTCGTGTCCGAAAGAACTGATTCGGTCGCGACGAACGATACTACGATAGCTGATGGATGAAGTAGCCCGCTACAACCGCAGTGCCGATAACCCCTGCCACATTGGGCCCCATGGCATGCATCAATAAGAAGTTGTGGGGATCGACGCGTTGCCCTTCCGTCTGCGACACGCGTGCCGCCATCGGCACCGCCGATACTCCGGCTGAACCAATTAGGGGGTTGATCTTGTTGGTTGGACTGAGCAAGTTCATCAACTTCGCAATCAACACGCCGCTTGCGGTGGAAACGGTAAATGCCAGCACACCAATGCCAAGGATCTTTAGTGTCTGGGCTTGCAGAAAATCGTCGCCGCCCATGGTAATTCCGACGCAGGCGCCAGGAAGATCGTGACCACGTTGATGATTTCGTTTTGGGCCGCATTCGACAACCGCTCGACAACGCCGCTTTCGCGAAGAATATTGCCGAGCATTAGCATGCTGATTAGCGCCGATGCGGATGGCACGATGAGGATGCAAATGATCAGCGTGCTGAACGCGAACAGCAGGCGTTCGAGTTTGCTGACCTTTCGTAGCGAAGCCATCCGAATCCGTCGTTCTTTGTCGGTCGTGAGAAGCCGCATGATAGGTGGCTGAATGAGTGGCACCAAGGCCATGTAGGAATAGGCGGCGACCGCAATTGGACCAACCAGACTCGGCGCGAGTTTATTGGCGATAAAAATGGAAGTGGGACCGTCGGCACCACCGATGATGCCGATCGAGGCGGCCTCGTTGGGCGTGAAGCCAACCAGGTAGGCAGCAATGAACGTAATCAGCACACCTGCTTGCGCCGCCGCACCAAGAAGTAAGGTACGTGGGTTGGCAATCAGCGGCCCAAAGTCGGTGAGCGCTCCGACTCCTAAGAAAATGAGTGGTGGGAATATCTCCCACTTGATCCCTAAACTGAGGTAGTAGAACAAGCCACCTGGTTCTTCGCCAATTGGTGGATGCAACAGTACTTCGGCCGACGGGAGATTCGCAAGCATCGCACCAAAGGCGATGGGCAGCAGCAGCATGGGCTCGAACTGCTTTACAATCGCCAGATAGGTGAGCACGCCACAGACGATCCACATGGCAACCATTTGCCAAGTAACATCGGTGAAACTGGTAATCTCCAAGAACTCTTGTAACATAGCTGCTTACTCCAATTCCAGCAGTGGTTGCCCCTCGCCAACGGAGTCGCCAACGCTGACGTGGACCGCCTTCACCGTGCCTGCGGATGGGGCGGTGATGCGATTTTCTAGCTTCATTGCCTCGAGCAAGACCAGCACTTGGCCCCCCGCTACTTGGGACCCGGCTTGTACTTCTACGGCCTTGATCACGCCCGCCATCGGACTAAGTATGGCACCCGGTGCCGCGGCCTGGGCTTGGGGCTGCGGTCGGGCGGCGGGGCTCGAGATCGGCGCCATGGGGGCGCCGCTAGCCGCGGCGGGGGAGGGCCCGGCGTACGGCGTTGCTGGATCGTCGAGTACTTCGACGGTAACGTCGTAGCTCTTGCTGCCAACGGTGATACGTAGCTTCTTCATCGCGAATCTCGATGCGGAAAGGTGTGAGACGAATGGTGTTGAACGCGGCCTTCGCGAGCCCATGCGGCGTCTTCGGCCGTTAGGCCACGAACGTGTACAATGCGATGTGGTTTGTCGATAGTGGCCGCCACGGCGGCTGCGAGAACGGCGACGATCTCGTCGTCCAGCGAATCGGTTGCCGGCGCGGGGGTGTTCTCGCTCACCGGCTGGGGTTGAAGTTGTCGCAGTATCCAACCTGCCAGAGTGCAACTCAGCGCAAGAGTCGTTAGCGCAACCACTACCACTAGCAAGCCACCGAAAACGAATTGAATGACTTCGCCTATGGCGGGATCCGCAGTAAGCTTCGCCGCAAAAATTGGTAACGGTATCATAGCGGGATCAGTCCGTGTTTCTTCGGCGGGCACGTTTCCCGCTTCGTCAGTGTATTGCGGAGCGCCAGCGACACCACGCCACGAGTTTGCGCTGGAGTGATCACATCGGTAATCATGCCGTGCGAGGCAGCCATGAAGGGCGACGCGAATCGATCGTGGTACTCGTCGATGAACTTCGCTTTTGCCTGGGCCTTATCCTCGGCGGCGTCGATCTCGCGACGGTAGAGTACATTCACAGCTCCCTCGGCACCCATCACCGCGATCTCGGCGGTCGGCCAAGCGAATACCATGTCGGCACCGAGGTCACGACTGCACATGGCTAGGTAAGACCCGCCGTAGGCCTTGCGCGTGATGACGGTAATCTTTGGCACGGTTGCCGCCGAATAGGCAAATAGCATCTTCGCGCCATGGCGAATGATGCCTCCCTGTTCCTGGGCAACCCCTGGCAGGAAGCCGGGCACATCCACGAGCGTAACCAGCGGGATATTAAACGCATTGCAGAATCGAATAAAGCGGGCCCCTTTGTCCGAGGCATCGATGTCCAGGGTGCCGGCCTTGACCATGGGTTGATTGGCGATCAATCCGGTAACGATCCCATCAATGCGGGCGAAGCCGACAATCAGGTTGCGGGCGAACTCGCGGTGGACTTCAAGGAAACTGCTCTGATCGACCAGGCGGTCGATCACGGAGTACATATCCATCGAAGCTTTTGCATCATCGGGTACCAGGGCGTCCATTTCTTCGTCGAGATCTAGGCAAATACCCGCTGCCGGCCGGTGAGGTGGATCCTCCACATTATGCAAGGGCAAGTAGGAGAGTAAGCTCTTGACGATTTCCATCGCATGCCGATCGTCGTTTGCGACGAAGTGCACGTTGCCGCTGATGCTTGCGTTCGCAGCGGCTCCACCGACCTCTTCCATCGTGGCGTCGACACCCGTGGCCGCTTTGATGACCTGTGGACCGCAGATGAACATGTTGGCGTTCTCGCGCGTCATGATCAGGAAATCCATCAGGGCGGGCGAGTAGGCTGCCCCGCCGGCGCAATTACCAGCAATCACACCAATCTGCGGCACGCAGCCGGACAGCAGCACATTCTTATAGAAAACCTGGCCGTAACCCGAAAGCGACTCGACACCCTCTTGAATACGAGCCCCACCGGAGTCGTTGACGGCAACAAAAGGCATGCCGGCTTCGAGTGCGTAGTGCATGATGTCGCATATTTTCTTTGCTTGCCGCTTTCCAAGCGCACCGCCGCCTACCGTTGCGTCGTGACTAAAAGCAGCCGCAGGCCGGCCCTCGACCCAACCAACTCCAGTGACAACGCCATCGCACGGCAGCGACTTTTTCTCCATGCCGAAATCGTGACACCCATGGTCGACGTGCATTCCCCATTCTTGAAACGTGTCGGTATCGAAGAAGATGTCGAGCCGTTGCCGGGCAGAGAGGAGCCCCTTCTCGCGACGTTTTTCGTGCCGCGCTGGCCCGCCGCCCAGCTGCGCCGTCTCGCGCCGCTGCTCGAGACTCTGGAGCAGTTTAGGTTGAATGGCCATTGTTTATTCCTTTTCGCTTGGCTAGTTTGCCAATCCAAATGCATTGAGTATTTTTCGGGCTGCCGCTTCGGGAGCCAATTGGCCAAGGCGGACTTGATCTTCTAGTTCTGTCCGAATGTCCTCTACCTGCGGGTTCTCGCGAACGCGTTGCCGAAGCTTGTCGTCCACAATATGCCACAGCCAACGGGAGTTTTGCTTACGGCGGCGTTCGGACAACTCGCCGCTATCTTGCATTCGCTCGAACCGAGTGGCAAGTGCCTGCCACACGCTGTCGACTCCCTCGTCCTCGCGGGAACTGCAGGTTAGCACATCGGGCGCCTCCTCGCTGCGTGAGGCGAGCGCCTCGAGAGCGCTGCGTAACTGGCCCGCAGCAACTTCTGCCGACTTGCGGTTCTCGCCGTCTGCTTTGTTCACGGCCATTACGTCCACGAGTTCGAGCAGGCCGCGTTTGATGCCCTGCAACTCGTCCCCGGCGCCAGGTAGCATGAGGGCAAGGAAGCAGTCGGTCATGTCGGCGACCATGGTTTCGGACTGCCCGACCCCCACGGTCTCAACCAGCACAACGTCGAACCCCGCGGCCTCGAACACGAGCAAGTTCTCACGTGTCTTGCGTGCGACGCCGCCCAACGTACCCGCGGAGGGCGAGGGACGAATGAACGCGGTGTCTTCCGCCGCAAGATGCGTCATCCGCGTTTTGTCGCCCAGTATGCTTCCGCCGCTGACGCCACTCGACGGGTCGACCGCCAGCACCGCAACGTGCCGACCGCGCTTTACGAGGAGCATGCCCAACGCCTCGATGAACGTGCTCTTGCCGACTCCTGGAGGACCGGTAATGCCCACGCGGATTGCCCCGCCAGTGTGCGGGAGCAGTCGCGTCAACAACTGTTCGGCCAGCACCTGCTGACGACTCCCTTTCGACTCGATGAGGGTTAGGGCTCGGGGTAGCACTGCCATATCGCGCGAGAGGACGCCCGCGTAGTACTCGTCGAGCGTAAGCTCGCGCCGTCGTGGTGGCCTGTCCATCTTCGATCCGACCGGTTGGATGGGGTTTGATTGGCGGCGTAGGCGCCGTAAAGGGGGGAGGATGGATCAGCCTAACGTTAGCTCCAACCGGTCGGCCAATTCTTGCAGCAACTTTATGGCTGCGTCGCCAATCACGGTGCCCGGGCCGAAGACAGCTACGGCCCCAGCCTTGTAGAGTGCATCGTAGTCTTCGGGTGGAATCACGCCCCCAACGACGATCATGATATCTTCTCGGCCCATGGAGGCCAACTCGCCGCGAAGCTCGGGCACCAGGGTCAGATGTCCCGCCGCCAGCGAACTCACCCCGACGATGTGTACGTCGTTTTCCACAGCGTGCCTGGCGGTCTCGCCAGCAGTGCGGAATAGCGGGCCGATATCAACATCGAAGCCCAGGTCGGCGAACGCGCTGGCGATGACCTTCTGACCACGATCGTGGCCATCCTGTCCCATTTTGGCGATGAGAATCCGCGGCCTGCGACCTTCGGCTTGCTCAAATTTCTCAACTAAATCGCGTACTTCGTCTGCATGAGCCATGTTGCCAACCTCGCTTCCGTAAACTCCCTGCACCGATTGGACGGGAGCTTCGTAACGCCCGTAGACTTGTTCAAGGGCAGATGATATTTCGCCCACGGTTGCTTTTGCCCTGGCGGCTTCAATGGCAAGCTCCAGTAAGTTGCCCGATTCTGTCTCGGCGGCGTGCTGCAAGGCGTTCAATGTGGCGTCTACTTCAGTTTGCGAGCGTTCCTCCTTCAGCCGTTTGAGATTGGCGATCTGCGATTCGCGAACTGCCGTGTTGTCGACGTGCAGCACTTTAACGTGTTCGTCATCCGTGCGTCGATACTCGTTGATTCCAATGACTGCCTGCTGCCCTGAATCGATGCGTGCTTGCGTGCGAACCGCGGCCTCTTCAATGCGCATCTTGGGAATGCCGGCTTGAATGGCTTTTGTCATGCCTCCAAGTTCTTCCACTTCGAGGATATGCTCCCAAGCTCGTTGGGCCAGTTCGTGCGTGAGCCTCTCGACGTAGTAACTGCCGCCCCAGGGGTCGACCACATCGCACGAATCGGTTTCCTGCTGAAGAAACAGTTGAGTATTACGCGCAATCCGTGCCGAGAATTCGCCAGGCAGGGCAAGCGCTTCGTCTAAGGCGTTGGTGTGCAGCGACTGTGTGTGCCCGTGTGCTGCGGCCATTGCTTCGATGCAGGTGCGAACGACATTGTTGTAGACGTCCTGTGCGGTCAGGCTCCAGCCGCTGGTTTGGCTATGCGTTCGCAGCGACATGCTCTTGGGATTCGTGGGCTCGAATTGTTTGACGAGCTTGGCCCAGATCATGCGGGCCGCACGCATCTTGGCGACCTCCATGAAGTAATTCATGCCAATCGCCCAGAAGAACGATAGCCGCGGACAGAAGGCGTCGACCGCCAAGCCCGTCTTCACTCCAGTACGCACGTATTCCAGACCATCGGCTAACGTGTAAGCCAACTCCAAGTCGGCCGTTGCGCCAGCTTCCTGCATGTGATAGCCGCTAATGCTAATGCTATTGAACTTAGGCATTCGCTGGCTCGTGTAGCGGAAAATATCTGCGATGATGCGGATGCTTGGTTCGGGGGGGTAGATATAGGTGTTGCGAACCATGAACTCCTTAAGAATATCGTTTTGGATCGTCCCGGCTAGCTTCTCTGGGGCGACGCCTTGCTCTTCTGCCGCCACGATGTAGAGCGCCAAGATCGGCAATACTGCGCCGTTCATCGTCATCGACACACTCATGCGATCGAGCGGAATGCCATCGAATAGCGTACGCATGTCGTAGATGCTGTCGATGGCTACCCCAGCCATTCCGACGTCGCCGGTAACGCGCGGATGGTCGGAGTCGTAACCGCGATGCGTGGCCAAGTCGAACGCGATGCTTAAGCCCATCTGCCCGGCTGCCAGATTCCGACGATAGAAGGCGTTGGAGTCTTTGGCGGTG
The DNA here is from genome assembly GCA_963753855.1 of Lacipirellulaceae bacterium. Taxonomy (GTDB): domain Bacteria; phylum Planctomycetota; class Planctomycetia; order Pirellulales; family Lacipirellulaceae; genus Aeoliella. The sequence continues at coordinate 396,532 of CAVWDV010000003.1, forward strand.
GAGAAGCCCGCGTACTGCCGCACGGTCCAGGGCGCAACGTGTACATCGTGGCATAAGGGCCACGCACGAACGGCGGCATGCCGGGCAGCGATGCAAGGTGGTCGAGCCCGTCGTAGGCGGTCGCCGTGTAGAGCGGCGCGACGTCGATATGCTCAGGCGTCTTCCAAACGGGCTGTTCGTCGCCTCCGGTCACCTTTTGCTGCCAATCGGCGCGGGTGGCGGTCTGTTTGCGATCGGCAGTGAGCGCCACATCCGCAAAGTTGGGAATCTTGGTCATCCTTAAAGAACTCCTTCTTCCACTAGCAATTCTCGCAGCGTGGCGAGGACGTCGCACTTCATGAAAATAAACCGATCGACACCCGCAGATTGCCATGCCGACTCGTTGTCGCCGGGGAACCCTGCCAATACAACGGTTCGTGCGCCACCCGCCTTGAGCTTTGCGGCCACCTCGGGCACGATCTCGGCGTAGAGCTTGTCGGATGAGCAAATCACGGCAATCTTCGCTCCGCTTTCGGTACAGGCTGCTGCCGCCGTATCGGCATCCGCGAAACCGTTGTTGCTCAACACGTCGAAGCCGCCCGCGGCAAAGAAATTCTTCGAAAACGTCGCCCGCGCCGTGTGATGGGCGACCGGGCCCATGTTGGCTAGGAAGACCAGCGGGCGGGCGCCTTTCGCTAGCTTCCATGCGTCGCTCGCGTCGCGGAGTTGTTCGAAGGGCTCGGCAAGTGGCCGTGGTACGATGGGGGACAGGCGTGCCGAGTCGCGATGGAAACCGGCTGCCGCGGCAATCTGACCAAGGGTCGATCCGGCACACGCTGCTTCCAACATGGCGGCGACCGAAGCCAGCGGCGGCAACGGTTGTCGCGGTTGCTTCAGTCGGGCCGCGGCAATATTACGCAGCGAAGCGGTGTCGAGCGCCTCCCGAACGACGGGCTCTTCATTCACATCGGGAAATTCGCTGACGCCCGTAATTCCGTCCTTGCGAGTGGCGATGGCTTTGGCTCGGGGAGTAAACGCGGCGTCTAGCTGAGCGGCTACCCAGCCGTTTTCCAGAACCTGCCGCATGCCACCCTGCGATTCGATCTGCTGGAAAATCTCCCAGGCTTTCGTTGCCATTTGATTGGTGAGCGAGTCGAGGTACCAGCTCCCTCCGGCTGGGTCGACCACGCGGTTCAAGTGCGATTCGTCCTGCAACACGTGCAACGTATTGCGGGCAATTCGCCGGCTCGCGGCATCCGGCTGCCCGATGGCGGTGTCGAAAGGAGCGCTGGTGATAGACTCGGCGCCGCCGATTCCAGCAGCGAACACGGAGACCGTATTGCGAAGTAAATTGACGTACGGATCGCGCGTCGTAAGGACCCGCCGAGACGTGCGGGCATTCAGCCGCATGGCTCCGGCTGCGGACGAGCCACCACACGCCTCGACTACGCGGTGCCACAGGGTCCTGCGCGGCACGCAGTTTCGCGATTGCTCGAAAGTGGTGGGTCCCCAGGCTGATCGTAAACTGCATTTGCCTTGCTGCGGCGTCGACTTCAAGGCCGTTGCTCGTTAGTGTACGTAGGTATTCGACGCCCGTAGCTAACGCCAGCGCGAGATCCTGCGTAGCGGAGGCGCCGGCGTCGTGATAAACGCTCGTGTCGACGCCCACCGCCGTAACGTGGGGAAATGCTGTGGACGTCCAGCTCGCCAATTCCGCTAGCCAAGTGAGCGACTCTTCGACGGTGGTTGGTAGCTCGCCTTCGCGGGCCAGCGTGCCAAGCGGGTCGCCAGCAAACGCGCCGCGGGCTTGATCCATTGCAACATCGCGTCGTTGCCACAACGCGGCGAGCAAGTTGGCGGCGGGGAGGAAGGCGCCGCCCGCATCCAGCACCACGCCGACCATTTCGAGCTGCACGTCCTTCAGAACCACGTCCAGGTCGTCGACCGTATAGGCCATGATTCCAGTGGCCGCATGCTCGTCATTTGCCGTTGCCTGATCCGGATCGCGCCCGCTCGCTGCCGTGGCATCCAATTTTAACAGCAGGGAAGTAACTCCCCCGGCGAGGTCGTCGAGTATCGCCTTGTTCGACGTTACCAGATCGGGATGCGCGAATTCTTGCCGCAAGTCCCAACCCGATTTGGCCGCGCCGAGTGGTGTGGCGCCCCGGGCAAACTCCGCAAATCCGGGCATTCCCAGTGGATCGTCCTGCGAAGGCCAGTCGCTCGGTGTGTAGAGCGGCTGGATGGCGATGCCTTCGTAATTGCGCTTAATCAGCTTCTTCTCGAAGGGCGCACCCTTCAAATCGCGTTCGGCCAGCTCACGCCATTGGTCGTAGGTGGCGGGCGCGAAATCGTCATCGAGTCGAAATTGAGGGGCAAGCATCTTACTTACGCCGTTTCTGGCAAATGGTAAAGATTAGCTGGCGGGCTCGCACAGCTCGGTTAGGACGCCATGAGAGCTCTTGGGATGCACGAACGCAATCTGCATATGGTGTGCACCCATTCGTGGCGTTTGGTCGATCATCGCAAGCCCGGCGTTTTTTAATTCGTCGATCCGCGCCTGGATGTCGTCGACCGTAAATGCCAAGTGATGTAGCCCCTCGCCACGCTTCTCAAGGAACTTGGCAACGGGGCTGCTTGGGTCCGTGGGTTCTAGCAGCTCGATTCTTACATCGCCCACGCGAAAGAATCCGACTCGCACCTTCTGCGAGGCGACTTCTTCGTAGCACTCAAACGTAGCGCCAAGAGTCGACTCGTAGAACGACCTTTGGTCATCGATTGATTTTACGGCAATGCCAACGTGATTCAGTGATTTTATTGGTTGCATGTTCCTTATCCTCTTCAATGGCGTCCCGAGGGCGGTGAAACCCCTGGCGACAGCCAATCTCGTAGGTGGCCTGTCCAAAAACGGACGATTGTTGGGGGTAGATCCATCATGCCCCGAAGTACATCAAAATTCGAGAGGCGTGTCGCGAAATCGCGCGTCAGGGGTTCGGAGAGCCACCGACGCGGCCATTCGGAAATCGAATGCCGCAAAAATTGTTCGAGCAACACGCAATCCATCTTGGTGGTATTGGCACCGAGGTCGCGCATCACACCGTCGATCGAGTGTAGCGACTTACGGAATAGCATCAAGTCGGTACCCAAACGCAGCCCGCCGGTCTGTACCGCATCGTCCAACATGCCTACCAGCCAAGTGAAGCCGGGAAGCGCCCCCTGGCGGATTTGGCGAACCCAGGCATCCGCAACGCCGCACAGTTCGGGCAAATTTGGCTCGTTATCGGCCAAGTCGGCGAGGATGCCCGCAATTGCATCCGGCTGCAAAGTAACCGCTGCCAGCATTACTTGGACAATTGCCACTCGCTCCCGCTCGTCGAGTGTTCCGGTCAGACTCCAGTCCAAGATGGCTAGCCGTCCGTCGTGGGTTGCGAGCATATTTCCCGCGTGTGGATCGCAGTGGAACAAGGCGGCCGCATCTCGCGCGAAGATTGGACGAGCGACCAAAGCCTCGGCCAGAACCCCGGCCAGACGGTCCTTCTCGCCGCGACTGGTACAAGCTTCGGAGGCAACTTTCACGCCTTCAATATGCTCCATTGCCGTGACGCGGCTCGTGCAATGGGGTAGCAACTGTGGAATCTGGACTCGAGGTTCACCCTCATAGAACTTAGCGGCTTGCACGAGGTGCTCTTGCTCGAGGTCGAGTCGGACTTCGCAGCGGAGCTTGTCGCGAACAAGCTGGAATGTGTCTTGATAGTTGAGGTGCGGGATTCCCAACTCGTCGCACCGTTGGTCAAGGTGAGCTCCCACCCGTTCGGCAAGAGCAAGCTCCTCGTCGAGCCGTTGTTCAATGCCAGGCTTGAGTACCTTGAGTACGCCGTGCGTGGTGCCGTGCCGATAGCCAACAACCACGGCCACACTGGCCTCGGCGATGGCCGGAAACTCAAGCTGAATCCCCAAACCGTCCAGCGAACCAAGTTCGGCAGTGAGAACCTGCTCAATGGTCTTTTCATCCACGGACGGCGGCAGGGATTCTAGTGTTTGCAACTGCTGCCGCAACTCGTGGGAGATGTGCTGGTCGCGGGCGAGAACCTGTCCGAGCTTATGCAACACAGGGCACATTGTCGCAAGCTTGGTGAGCCGGATGGCCATGGTTGCCGTAGGAGGCAATGCGGCTTGTGCAGCGAGTACGTCCTGTTGCCGCGTGATTGGCAGTCCGGTGAGAAAAACCTCCAGGGCGTCTCGCACGGGACGTGCGAAGCGCGAATACTTGCCGGGAAGTACCGACGCGATTGCGCTTTCGTCAATTAGGAGGTTCCAGTCGATCATCGTTTCACTCAGGGCCAATCGGTCTTGCGACATTCCCCATTTGTCACCTCAACGCCAGCTAGCGGTCTGCCGGAGCGAAATTTAGGATACGCACGGCGAGCCGTAGGCGCTATCGGGTCTACGTGAGCCATAAGCGCTAGCCTCGGCCCTTCTCGGTGGCACCCGACGCTGTCGCGCTCGGCTTACCCTACCAGAGCGTTTGGACAGCCTTTTAGTCTCGCGACGAACGCTCGGCCAGCCACGATTCGAGGTGCGGCCAAGTGTTCTTCTCCGCTCCTCGCCCAGCCATGATACCAATGTGGCCACCACGCACTCGCAACACTTCCTTGTCGCTGCTACCGATCAAGTCCATTGCCGGTTCGGACTGGCATGGCGGGGTAATATGGTCGGACTCGGCGATCACGTTCAGCACGCTGGCAGTCAGCTTGCTCAAGTCGACTCGCTCTCCACGAATATGCAGCGTTCCGTTCATCAACTTATTCTCCTTGTAGAAGTCGTTGATGAGCTGCTTGTAGGCTTCGCCCGCCATGGGGATAATATCGCGGACCCAGGTGTTCATTGCGTGCCAGGCTTCCACGCTCGCCGGGTTATCGAGATTATCCCACAGCATCACGTAGCTGCCGATGTAGTTTTCCACCGGCTTGAGCATTTTGGCTCCGGCGTCAATCATCTCGCCCGGAACGTTACCCAATTGAGCCACGATCTGGTCGGGGTTGAACGCCTCGTGACTGGACCAGCGCGTGAAACCACCGGCGGTCTTGTCGGAGAAGTCGAGCGGCGCGGTCAGCAACACCAGGTTCTTGAGGCCGTCGTTGGGGCGGAGCGCGGCGTACAGGGTGCTGATCGAGCGCCCCCAAGCACCACCCCAGCATGCTGAACTCTTTCGAGCCCGAGACGTTCTTCAGTTTACGAATCACTCTCGGCAGGTACTCCAGCGCGTAGTCGTCGAACTTCACATTCTGGTCTTCGGGGCCTGGCGCTCCCCAGTCGAGCAAGTACAGGTCGTAGCCGTTCTTCAACATGTACTCCACGAAGCTATGCCCCTGGCGGAGGTCGAGCACGTGGGGTCGATTCATGATGGCGAACACCATCAGCAGGGGAATAGGCTTTCGTTCCGACTCCGGTACCACGGGTGTGTAGCGGTACAGCTTGGCTTTGTTGAGCGTCCAGATGAGTTGCTTGGGAGTTTGAGCGATGGCAGCGTCGGTGTTCAACAATCGATTGAACCGCTGCGCCTTATCCATCGCCTTGTGCCACTCATTGCAAATGTCGAGGAAGCCGCCGGGATCGGGAGGCGACTTGTCGTTGTTGGTGGTTGTGGTGGCTTCGGACATGATACTGCTTTCCTTCCTCCGCAATTACTGCGGATTGGACGATGCATTGCGAAGCGCGTCGAGCGTGGCGTCAAGTTTGGCGTCCAGGTCGTCTAATCGCATCTCGATATTAGTTAGCCGTTCGGCCATGCGGGTGATGTCGTCGCGAGTTGGCAAGTTAAGGCTCGCAAGCGACTGTGTCATGCTTTTGTCGATGGCTTGGCGAAACGGACCAGAGCTAGCCAGCCAGGAATCTAGCATGGAACCACTTGCTTCGGCGTAGGCGTCCGTGTTGACCATTTCGGTCATCGCCTTCGCCCACGCATTCATGTTTGTATCCCGCAACGTCTTGAACATGCCGGTCGGATCGAACGGGTTCGCGTGGTCGTTGTTGTTGTCACTCATCGCATTTCGCCTCGTGTTGGGGCTCGTCCATGTTAGTTGGGCGCCAATTTGCTCGGGCGCGGATTACATATGGGCGCCACCGTTGACGTTGATCTGTTGTCCGGTGATGTAGTCGCCATCCGCAACCAGGAACAACACCGCGGAGGCAATTTCCTCAGGGTGAGCGTAGCGACCCATCGGAATGGTGCTCTTGATGTGAGCTTGGATAGCGTCGGGGACGGCGGCAAACATGTCGGTTTCCGTGAAACCTGGTGCGACCGTGTTGACGGTGATGCCCGATCGAACCAACTCCGCTGCGGCGGTCCGTGTAAAGGCGATGATCGCCCCCTTACTGGCGCTGTAATTCGCCTGACCTACCGCCGGCACCTGGCCATTCATCGAGCTGACATTGACGATTCGTCCGTAGCTCTGCTTGGTCATGATCGGGATCGCCGCCGAGGTGCAGAAGTAGCAGCCGTTGAGGTTCGTAGAAATCACCTCCACCCATTGCTCGTCGGTCATACGAGGCAAGAGGCTGTCGCGGGTGATGCCAGCATTGTTTACAAGGATGTCCAGATGGCCAAATTGCTCCGCCACCTTGTCAACCATGCCGCGGGCTTCGGCTGCGTTGGCGATATCCGCTTTTACGAGCATCGCCGTACCACCCATCGCGGTGACTTGGTCGGCGACCTCCTGAGCCTTCGCCTCGTTACTGGCATAGTTGATCGCCACTTTGGCACCTTCGCGGGCAAGTGTTAGGGCCACAGCTCGGCCGATGCCGCGCGAAGCCCCGGTAACAAGGGCAGTTTTTCCTTCAAGGCGTCCCATGAGTATTTCCTCAACTAGATTAAGTGATATCGGCTAAAGCGAGTATACGACGCTAGGTTTAGGCGTGCTCAAAAATGGCCGCGATGCCTTGCCCACCTCCAATGCACATGGTCACCAAAGCTCGCTTCTTGCCTGCACGATTGAGCTCGTACAACGCCTTGATCACGAGGATGGCTCCAGTAGCGCCAATGGGGTGCCCTAGGGAAATGCCGCTGCCATTGGGGTTGGTGCGGTCCATGGGCAATCCCAGTTCGCGGCAAACCGCCAGCGCTTGGGAAGCAAATGCCTCGTTCACCTCAAACACATCGATGTCGTCGTAGTTGAAACCGGTCTTTTCCAGCAGCTTTCGCACGGCAGGTACGGGGCCCATGCCCATGTACTTTGGATCGACTCCCGCGTAGGCGTAGTCGACCATGCGGCCAAACGGCTTGATGCCGCGCTCTTCGGCCCAGTCGGCTCCGGCCAATACAACCGCCGCCGCCGCGTCGTTAATACTCGACGCATTACCTGGGGTCACGGATCCCTCGGGGTCGAAAACGGTTGGCAATCGGCCGAGCTTTTCAGTGGTTACGCCAGGCCGGATGGATTCGTCGACTTCGAATGGCAATATCTCTCGCTTGACCTTGATGCCAATCGGCACGATTTGGGCTTTGAAATACCCGTGGTCGTTCGCCTCGCTAGCTCGTCGATGGCTTTCCACCGCCAGGGCGTCTTGGTCTTCGCGGGAGACGTTGTACTTTTTAGCCACGTTCTCCGCGGTGACGCCCATGTGGCAATCATCGAAGGGGTCACTCAAGGCACCGACCATGGCGTCCACCATGGTAGTATCGTTCATCCGTGCCCCGAACCGCATGGCGGGCGAAAAGTAGGGACTCCGGCTCATGTTCTCGGCACCGCCAGCCACGGTGACATCGGCGTCGCCCAGCATGATGGCCTGAGCGGCCGTAATAATGGCTTGCAGACCGCTGCCACATAGTCGGTTAAGCGTCAGGGCCGGTACCTCGTGGGGAAGCCCCCCATTGATTGCGGCGACCCGGGCAAGGTAGTGGTCGTGAGCGTCCGTGTGAATAATATTACCGAACACTGCGTGTCCGACATCCTTTGGGTCGACACCCGATCGCTTGACGGCCTCCCGGACGCACGTGGCTGCCATCACCGTGGGCGGCGTGTCCTTTAAGCTACCACCGTATCCTCCGATTGCAGTGCGCACGCCACTTAGTACGACAACTTCGCGTCCCATGATAAATCCTCCCGCCGTGGTGAACTTGGAGCCAAGAATTGGTTTTGAACTACCGCCATTTGAAAGCAAGTTACGTGCCACGAGTTAAAACTCCCCGCAGTCGGCAAAACTTGCGAGCTAACAAGTGTGCGAAACGCCCGTTGTGCTCGATCGTAAGTGCGGTACCGCACACCTTTGTGTGGCACTGGGCACATCTGCACATAGTACAAAATGGCGGAAGCACGGACAATTACCGGGTGAGCTGCAGTGGCATGAGACCTGCATCGCCACTGCAGCAAGCGTTGGGCGGCGCTAGATGAACTCTTTTTCAAGGGAAGGTTGTACCATGGGACTAAAGCAAAACATTGCTACGGAGTCAGTGAGCCGACTCGACCTCCGCACGCCGGTGCTGTGCGGCCCCGACGACTCCGTTCGCTCGGCGGTCGAGAGCATGCGGGAGGCGGATCTTGGCTGCGTGATCGTGGTCGACGACAAGCAGCAGCCGCTCGGCATGTTGACCGAGAGCATGCTCGTGCAACTGATCACGCAAAATCGAGCCGCGCTCGACGAACCCATTCGCCAGCATATGGCGGAGCAGTGGCCCAAGGTCAACCGGTCCGATCGCATCGCGTTCGTCCTCGAAGCCATGGAAACGAAAAACGTTCGCTTCATTGGTGTGTTGGACGACGCTGGAAGTGTGGTGGGACTCACCGGCCAGAAGGGGCTTATGGAGTACGTAGCCGAGCACTTCCCCCAGCAGGTAATGGTGCGGCGCAGGGAGTCCACCACCCACAGAACGAGAAGGGGCCTAAGCGATGTCCGATGCATTTCAAGATCCACTTGAGAACTACGATCCAAAGCAGTACGCCGATCCCTTGGAGGAGGCGTTTGCCACCCGACCGGTGGCAGATATCCAGTCCACGCCCTATGCCAGCGTATCGCCCGAAACCTCAGTGGCAGACGCCATGGAGAAACTGGCCAACTTGCACGTGGCGTGCTTGCTGGTCGAGCAAGAGGGTAAGCTGGTCGGCGTGTTCTCCGATCGCGACGTGCTGAACCGCGTCGCACTGGAGTACGAGGAAGTTAAAGACCATCCGGTGAGCGAGGTGATGACATCCGACCCCGTATTCGTCTACGATACCGACTCGTCCGCCACCGTGCTCACGGTGATGGCCGTGAGCGGCTTTCGCCACGTGCCGGTCGTCACGCTCGACGGTGCGATTGTTGGCATCGCCAGCCCCCATCGGGTGACGGCATTCTTGCAGCGTTACGTTGCCGGCTGACAGGCAAGATTCTACGGAAGTAGTCGTATAGCCGGTTGACGGAGAGAGGTCCTTCGCCGGAACTTCGTTGATGCCGATCCCAGGAACGTACGTCGTTGCCGGTACGCTCTACCCCCACGCTTCCCAGATCAAGACGCCGACCACGCCTAGAGCGGCGACTACCGCCAAGGAGATACTGGCGATCATTAGGCGGCTCAGGCGGAGCGAAGCTTCTTCTGCCGCCGGCTCCCGCTTAGTGTCGTTTTGGAGCGATCGCGGAGCGTGGTGGCGGGTCGTCTCGGCCGTTGCGCCGGCCATCGGCTCCGTGCCTTGTGAACTACCGGTCGACCTCGCTGCCGCATCCGCCGCGGGGTCGAATTCGTCTTCAAACGTTAGCGTATCGTCCAAGTTGGGACCGGATGGCGTGCTGGCGGGTACCGGATGTCGATGCTCTTGCTGAAGGGTTCGGACGGCCGTGGCAATCTCACCGATGGCGTCTTCGCAGGCAAAAGCCTTGAGCCGCTCGGCAACCACTGCTGCCGATGGTGGTCGTTGTTTGGGATCCTTGGCCATCATCTCCGCAACAAGCGCGACGAACTTTTTTGGCAGGTCGGGCTGCAACTGCTCGGGTGACAGTGGCGTCTCATGAAGATGCCGCTGCATTTTTTCGGCCGGATTGCCGCCTGGGAACGGCACCTTGCCCGTGACGGCGTAGTACAGCGTGCAGCCCATCGAGTAGATATCGCTCACGGGTACGATGCAACCAGGATCGCGGATTGTCTCGGGCGCAGGTAGTCGGCTGTGCCCACAATTTTCAGTCGGTCGCCTTGCTTGGCGGCGTGGATATCGGCCTCCAGGTACCAAGCCAAGCCGAGATCAATCACCTTAACGACTGCTTCGGGCGTCACAAGCAGGTTGCCCGGCTTGATATCGCGATGTACCAAGCCGCGGCGGTGCGCATGCTCAAGTCCTTCGGAAGCCTGCTGCATGATGAGCGCGGCCGCCTGATAGCTGAGTGGGCCAAGCCGCCGGATAAGCTTGCGCAGGTCGGTGCCCGGTACAAACTCCGTGACGAAGAAATACGTATCGCCTTCGCTGTCGGCGTAGTGCACCCGGACCAGATTGGGATGGTCGAGCTGCGCTTGAATGCGGATCTCATGGCGGAATTTGGCGATGGTTTCTGCAGTGGTCTTGTTGCGTGGCAGGACCTTCACCGCTTCGATGCGGCCGAGGATGTCGTGCTCGGCCTTGAACACGTGCCCCATTCCGCCACGCCCGATGGAGTCGAGAATGCGATAAGGACCAAGCCAAAATTTGCTACGGCCTTGTTTAAGTTGCTCTACTTGCCATGGATTAAGTAACTCGAGTTCCACCAGTCGGCGACCGATGGCCTCATCCGATACTTCGTTCACGGAGACGGTATGCTCGTCCCCGGCATCGCAGGCCGACACCAGGGCCATGTGCAACTGTTCGCGCGTCACCAGCCCGCTTACCTCGGCAGCTTCGATCAGAACCGACTTGGAGTGGAGGGCCATGAGTGTGAGTGGAAAAGTACGGTGAGACGCGATGGGCAGTTAGTAACAGCCCGCGATGGCGTATGCTGGGCGCCCGCTGGTCACCCCTTTCGAGATGAATGCGGTAGTGGGTGATTGAGGTACCCAGCCGGGGTTCGCAGCGAGCAGCCTTAGTCTACCGTGGGCAAATGGCATGCGCAACTGATTATCTTCGAATGCCTGGCCGCAAGTGCTTGCGGCGAAAGTGGTTACTGTGAATCTTTCGGCTCAAGCGATACCTTGGGCCAGGAAGCTGGCAGCGGGGCAAACACCTCCAGTGGACGTTTGCCCACGGGATGCTCCAACCGCAGGCGATGCGAGTGCAGGGCGATGCCGTTCGCGAAGGGACGCTCAGCTCCGTACTTCCGGTCTCCAACGATCGGGTGACCGACCTTCGACAACTGGACGCGGATCTGATGCTTGCGTCCCGTTTCGAGGACGACTCGCAAGAGGGTCGTGGCCTCGAGCTCGCCGAGTACTTGATAGTTGAGCGTCGCGCGCTGGGCCCCTTCGGCATGCTCGCTGGTGGTGTGGACGCGCCGGTGGCGCTCATCCTTACGGAGGAAATGTTCCAGACGACCCTCCGACGTCGAGAGGTGCCCTTCGACCAACGCGAGATAGCTTTTCTCGACACCGCGCGTGCGAAAGGCTTCGGTCAATCGACTCGCCGCCTTGGACGTACGAGCAATCACGAGCACACCCGTCACTGGTGCATCGAGCCGGCTGACAATTCCCAAATAGACGTTGCCCGGTTTGCCGTACTTGCGTTTGATATAGTCGCGGGCCACCGACAGCACGCTTGGCTGGTTGTCCTTGACACCCATGGTTGGTAGTCCCGCAGGTTTATCGACCACCAACAAATGGTTATCTTCGTAGAGGACGTCGAGTAGCATGGTGGTCCGTTGTCGCGAACAGAAGGCGAGGTGAGCAGCGATGTCGAAATCAATCCCACAGCTTATTCTGGCTAGTAGTTCGCCCCGTCGCCAGGAGCTCCTACGCGAAGCGGGCTACGATTTTCGTGTGATGCCGCCCGATCCGCGGGTGGAGTGTGGCATGTGCAGTTCCGGCGGTCCCGTCGAACTTGTGCGAGAATTGGCAATTCGCAAGGCAACCGACGTGGTACAGCAATTGATCGCAGCCGAGCCGCGGCACGACATCGTATTGCTGGCGGCCGATACGGTGGCCGAGTGCCAGGGGCAGATTCTGGGCAAGCCCGCGGACGAAGAGCATGCCCGGCAAATGCTGGAGCTACTTCGTGGCCGGATGCACCGCGTGCTGACCGGCATTTGTCTATGGCGTCTTCAAGGCGATGGCAGCCAACACGTGCCGCATGTGGAGGCGGTGGTAACGGAGCTGGTGATGGACGACCTCTCCGACGAGGCGATCGACGACTACGTTGCTTCGGGAGGGTGGGAAGGCAAGGCGGGCGGATTCGGTTACCAGGATCGGCTGGGTTGGATCCACATCCAAACGGGGAGCGAATCGAACGTTGTTGGATTGCCTATGGAGCGGTTGGGCGAACTTCTAGGGAAACTTCAGGTATTTACGACGCCTGGGCGTTGAGCGACAATAGAAGGCCGAAGCCACAAGGATCAATTGCAAGCGTTTTTACTAAACGAAATCTCCTCCACTTCGAGGTACCGATGCGGGTTCTGTGTTGCCTGGCGATGGCCCTTACATTGTTTGCTGTTTCATTTGGCAAGGAATCGGTTCAGTCGAACCTGCCACCCGGCTTGGTGGCCACTAAGCCCGCCAGCGGGCCGTGCATCGAGGTCGACCACGGTTTCATGGTGCCCTATACCGAAACCATCCCGGGCACCGACGTAACGATCGAAATGGTTCCTGTCCCTGGGGGCTTGTTTACGTTTGGTAGCTCGCCTGATGACGAGCAACGCGGGGAAAATGAACTGTACGCCGTACAGGTCGAGTTGCCACCGTTTTGGGTAGCCAAGCACGAGGTAACCTGGTCCGCCTATTGGCAGTACATGAAACTCAACGACGATTTCGCCAAGTTCGAGTCCATCGCGGGAACTCTGGCGAGCAACAACGCATCCTTGGCGGCCGCAGCCAAGCAAGTGGTCGAGCAACAGCCCGCCATCGCCACGGTGCTGTCCGTGGAGGCGACGTACGTCGACGGCGTGACCGCTCCCACGGCGCTTTACGACGAAAGTACCACCTACGAGTGCGGGCAAGACCCACAGCAACCCGCAGCAACCATGACTCCCTATGCCGCCAAGCAGTTCACCAAATGGCTCAGTGGGACAACGGGCACGCAGTATCGCTTGCCGACCGAAGCCGAGTGGGAATACGCAGCTCGCGCCGGAAGCGAAACGGCCTATCCAAACGGCGATGGCCCCCAGAGCCTGGACGACTACGCCTGGTACGACGATAACGCCGACTACGTGACGCACCTAGTAGGCGAAAAGCAGCCGAATGCTTGGGGCCTTCACGACATGTTGGGTAACGTGGCGGAATGGGTGATCGATCAGTACACCGACGACCTCGATCGAACAGCGGACCAGCCGCTCGCTTGGGAAGAGGCAATTCACTGGCCGGAGTCCAACGAAGCTCGCGTCGCCCGCGGAGGGTTCTACGACTCCACCGCTGAGGATCTCCGCAGCACCTCCAGGTTCTACTCCGAAGATGTCGACTGGAAGGCAAGCGACCCTAACTCGCCGCTCAGCCCATGGTGGTACACCGACTATCCATCGACCGGCATCGGCTTTCGATTGGTCCGCTCGCTGCAACCCCTCTCCCCGGAGTTGATCGCTAGGTTTTGGGAGTTCAACAGCGAGGAGATTGAAGAGGACGTAGCGAACCGCATTGACGGTCGTCGAGCAAAGCTCGGGGCCGTGAACCCCAACCTGCCCAAAGCGCAGGCAGCACTAGAGGACCCAGCCGTGAAGGCGCTGCTGAATGGGGAAGGCTAAACGCGACCTGGCAAGAAGTGCTGGCGCGTGGCCCATGCAGAGCGGCCTCGCCTTATGCGTCGCCCCGATTGCGGGTGAAAGATCCATTTCTATCGCGGCGGACAGTACGGTATACTTGGAACGCCGCAGCGACCGAGCGTCCGTTTGGCGGCAAAACGTCGATCGTACGTCCATCGTGGGGAGATGCGTTGAAATTACGGCTTGGGCTGATTGGGCTGGGAAACAACTGGGCGAACCGCTACATGCCCGCGCTGAGGGCGTTGAGCGACCGGTTTGAAGTACGTGCGGTGTGCGACCCCGTTTCGCATAGGGCGCAGCAGCTGGCCGAGCAGTTCCGCGCTCGGGCTGTCGACAGCTTTCGGGAGGTAGCCTTCGCGGACGATGTCGACGCAATTCTATTGCTATCGTCCCGCTGGTTTGGGTCGCTTCCCATTCTGGCGGCTTGCGAAGCAGGCAAGGCGGTTTACTGTGGTGCTTCGCTCGAACTCAGTGCCGCGGAGGCAAGCTCGCTGCGACAGACGGTGCGCGAGGCGGGTATCGCGTTCATGGCCGAGTTTCCCTGTCGCTTGGCGCCGGCAACACTAAGGTTGCAGGAGCTGATGGCCACCAAGCTTGGCGCGCCGCGATTGCTTTTTTGCAACCAGCGGCATACGGCGGCAAAAGAGACCAACGGCGAAGCGGGCCAACAGGCCAAACCGTATCCGATTCACCCTGTAAACATGCGGCAGACCGTTGAGATGGTCGACTGGTGTCGCTATCTGGTGGGTACCGAACCAACCACCGTCGTGGGCCTCTCGGATCCCAGCGGTGCGGACGAATCGACGCAGGACTACTTGCTCATGGTCCTCGAATTCGACAAGCCGAAGGGCGCTGCGGTGCGGCCTCAAGCGCAGATTGCTTGCGGCAGCTATGTCCGTAAGGAGTGGTCCGAAGCAACTGCATTTCGCCGCCCCGCCGACCTGCAAGTGGTGTGCGAACGCGGGATCGCCTTCATCGACCTGCCGGCGTCGCTCACCTGGTTCGACTCCGCGGGCCAGCACATGGAATCGCTCGACTCCGAGCGCCCTGTCGGTGAGCAGCTGCTTTTGCATTTTCATCGTCAGGTTGCCAGCTTGCTCCTTAAAACAGCCAGCCTTGAGGACGCCTACCGCGCGGCGTCCATCGTGATTGCAGCCCAGCAGAGCCACCAGGAGGGACGCCGCGTGGATTGTCGGTAAGGGGTGCTCGCAGCGCGTTCGCACGAGCTCTTTGGCATCGGGAGCACAATTTGGGTCGTGCAATCGGGGGATCGCGAGTTGCACGCGTCGCGCCCTTTGTTGACACCCAGCTGAGCGCGCCGATAGACTAGCTCGCCGGGCGTCCGTTGGCCATTTACACCCCAAACGAGAACTCATGCCTACCGCCACGCAAGCGATCGAACAACTCGCTATCAACACGATCCGCACGCTCTCGATGGACGCCGTCCAGGCTGCCAACAGCGGACACCCGGGTACGCCGATGGCGCTTGCGCCGATTGCTTACAAGGTTTGGGCCGACCACCTACAGTACGACCCAGCGGCTCCGCTGTGGCCTAATCGCGACCGGTACGTACTTTCGTGTGGGCACGCATCGATGCTGTTGTATTCGATGGTTCATTTATCGGGCATCGAGGGCCTGGACCACGATGGCAACGCTACCGGCGCGCGTCGTTGCCGCTGGCAGAGCTCAAGAACTTTCGGCAGTTTGGGAGTCGCACGCCAGGGCATCCGGAGGTCAAGCACACGGCGGGTGTCGAGACCACCACAGGACCGCTGGGACAAGGTTGCGCCAACAGTGTTGGGATGGCGATTGCCCAAAAGTGGCTTGCCGCGCGGTACAATAAGCCTGGGTTCGACTTGTTCGACTACAACATCTACGTGCAGTGCAGCGACGGCGACTTGATGGAGGGCGTGGCGTGCGAAGCGGCGTCGCTTGCCGGACACCTGAAGCTCAGCAATATTTGCTGGTTCTACGACGACAATCAAATCACGATTGAGGGCGATACAGATCTTGCCTTCAGTGAGGACGTCGCCACGCGATTCGAGGGGCTTGGATGGACCGTTCGCCGCGTGGACGATGCCAACGACTTGGCCGCGCTTGAGCAGGCGATCGAGGCGTTCAAGAAGACCTCCGACGGCCCGACGATGATTATCGTCAAAAGCGTGATCGGGTACGGGGCGCCGCACAAGGCTGGCACCCACGGCGCTCATGGGGCACCACTTGGCGACGACGAAATTGCGGCTACCAAGGAGTTTTACGGCTGGCCCGCCAATGAGCAGTTCCTGGTGCCCGATGGCGTCCAGGAACACTTCGCAGCCACCATGGGCGCACGCGGTAGCAAGGCTCGCGGGCAGTGGGATAAGCTGTTTGCCGCTTACGCCAAGCAGCATGGCGATCTTGCCGCCGAACTCAAGCAAATTTGGTCGGGCGAACTCCCCTCGGGCTGGGACCAGGACCTCCCTGTTTTTCCCGCGGACGCCAAAGGCATGGCCACGCGGAAATCGTCAGGCGAGGCCCTCAACGCCTTGGCGAAGAACATTCCATGGATGCTTGGCGGATCGGCGGACTTGGCGCCTTCGACGAACACCTTGATTAAGGACGGCGGCGACTTCGCTGCCGGTCATTATGGCGACCGAAATTTTCACTTTGGTATTCGCGAGCATGCCATGGCGGCCGCCGGCAACGGCATGGCTCTGGCCGGATTGCGGCGTACGTCGCGACGTTCTTCGTCTTTAGCGACTACTTGCGTCCCTCCATGCGGCTGAGTTCCCTCATGCGGCTGCCGCTAGTCTATGTGTTTACGCACGATTCGATTGGCGTGGGCGAGGATGGCCCCACGCACCAACCCGTCGAGCAGTTGGCTGCAGCGCGAGCCATTCCGCATCTGGTGGTGATTCGGCCGGGTGATGCCAACGAGTCTGCCGAGGCGTGGCGGGTTGCTATTTCGCAAGAGCAAAACCCTGTGGCTCTCGTTCTCACCCGCCAAAACTTGCCCACGCTCTGCCGCAAGAAGTACGCCGCAGCGGCGGGCACCGCCCGCGGTGGCTACGTCCTGGCCGATGCGAAGGGTGGCAAGCCGGACGTTATTCTAATGGCCACCGGAAGCGAGTTGTCGCTCGCCGTCGAGGCCTACGAGAAGCTAACCGCCGATGGCGTAGCCGCTCGGGTTGTCAGCATGCCTTCATGGGAGCTGTTCGAGGCGCAGGACGCCGCCTACCGCGAAAGCGTGCTGCCCGCTAGCGTAACGGCACGAGTGGCCATCGAAGCGGGTATTCGGCAAGGTTGGGACCGCTATCTTGGTTTCGCCGGTACGTTCATTGGTATGGACGACTTTGGTGCCTCGGCTCCCTACGAGCAGGTATTCGAGGATCGTGGCATTACCGTTTCGGCCATGGTCGAAGCCGCCAAAAGTTCGCTGGCCTGATTCGCGTTTTTCGCGGATGATGGACGAGGGAGCGTGGTTCGCGTCGGCGCTTGCCGAACCGCGCGGCCTGCCACGAGTCATTTCGCCCGTCGCTCTGCAAAGGAGGAGTTGGCCATGGGAACTTTCGCTCACCAAGTCTTAATGGCGTGCTGCTCCGTCGCCGCATTGGGCCTGCTGCCGGCGCTGCCGGCAATGGGCGACGATACGGTGTTCGCCCAGTTGCCCCGCGAAACCCTGGTCGCGGCCCGCGTTGCCCGGCTCGAGGCGCTCGACGATACCCTCAAACCGCTAGCCGCCAACTTTGGTATCGCCTTTCCGCCGCTGGGGACACTGGCAAGCCAAGTCGATGGGGTCGATCCAGCCGGCGAGGCCGTGGTGGGTGTCGCCGCTTACCGCGAGGGAGAGTACCTGCCCTTCGTCCTGCTGCCGGTGAGCGACTATCGGGCGCTCGTGCGGGCGGGCGACGGCGATGCGGGCATCGAAGTGACACCCCTAACGCTATCCGGTGAGGAACTGCTTGCCTGTCAGCGGGGCAAGTGGGCGATGGTGACCAACGTGGTGGACGAATTCGCGTTACTAGGGCGGCTCGATGCCGAGCAGGTCGAGCAAGTTGCCAGCCATGTTGGCAACGAACTACTCACCGTCCTGCTAACCGATGCCGGACTCGAAGAAATCAAGGCCATGGCGGAGCGGTCGGGCGTTTCGGCCCGGCAGGTTGCCAGTCGGCGACGGGTTCTCGCTAGCCGGCCATGGAACTGGCGCAATCTGCAGGAGTGGCGCGAGCGGCTTGTGCTCCACCAGGACATGGTCCAGCGACTGCATTCGCACTGCGCGTCGTTGCTGCTCGCGATCGATACCAACGATCAACTTCGTACCCGCATCGAGGCCATTTTGATTCCACGCGAGGAAGTTGCAGCCCGCGAGGCGAGCGGCGGCAGAGTTCCTCTGCAATTGGCCAACGAGCGGACCGTGGCGACCGCCGCCTGCGATTGGGACTCACCCTGGGTCGAGTGGCTCGTGCAGATGCACTTGAGCAGCTTCTCCAACGGCTCCGACGAAATCGGGGTCGACTATTTTCGTGGGGGGGAGTTCGAGAAGTTTCGCCAAACGGTCGCCGTCGCGAGCGATCAGATCGAAAGCCTCCGGTTCTTAATGATCGCTCCCGGTAACAGCGAACCAACCATGAGCAACTCGGCCCTGCTTGTGACGGTGTCCGACTCCAGCGAATTTCTCGTCGCAGTCAACGAGACCATGGTCACATGGAATCGTATGATCCAGACCGCTCGGCGGAGCATCGACTTCGTCTACGAGATCAAGCCACTTACCGTGGACCAGCGCGTTGGTAAGCGCTACTCGATTGATCTGCCGACTGCCTTCCGCCAAGACAACGTCCCCGAAGTCCGCGAAGTTCTTGCCGACATGTACGGCCGCAACGGCGTGTGGGCGATGGACGTGCTGCCGCTGGACGAAACCCATGTGCTGGTGTCGGACCTGCCCGACAAACTTCGCGATCAGTTGATGAAGCAGTGGGAAGCAACCGCCGCAACCGCCGCCGAGGAGCCGCACGGCGGGTGGGCCATCCAACTCCATCCGGACGTACTACAGGACTGGCTCAACGACGTCCGCCGCCACAACTTTGGCGAGAACGTCGTCGGCTGGAAACCCAAGCCGCTGAACTCGACGGGCGATATCGTGATCGGCCTCACCACGCACGAAAAAATACTCACCATCAAGACCGAAATTGCCGGCGACGTCGTGCAGGCCTTCGGTGAATTGGTCCGCGGCGAGTGAGCTGTCTGCCGCGAGCCCTTGTTGTCTAGGCAGGTCTACTCATCTAGCCAGTTTGTGGTCCGCCGTCGGAAAGTCCGTTGTCTCCAAGGGGTCGGGCGAATCGGGGTGACTCCGCCACCACACCGCCAGCACGCTGCCAATCAGCGAGTGAGCGACCGCCGAAATGGCGCACGGCACCGCGGCGAGCGAAACGTGCGTTATGGGATCGGAGAAGTGCCGCGTGGCAAGCACGGTGCCCAGCCCCGAGTTTTGCATGCCAACCTCTATCGATACCGTGCGGCGGACCCGTTCGTCGAATCCCAACAGCCGCGCGATCACGTAGCCCAGCGCGAACCCTCCCAGGTGCAGTGTCGCCACCGCCAAGCCGAGATCGACGCCGTGGGCGATCACCTGGGTCGCGTTCTTGCCGACGATGTTCGCACAGATTAGCGCGATCGTCACCACGCTCACCAGCGGAGCCACCGGCATGATCCGCTGCACTAACCGTGGAAAGGCGTGATGCAAGCCAAGCCCAGCGAGCACCGGCAGCAGCACCACCTGAACCGTGGAGTAAAACAGCCCCCACGCATCCACCGGCAGCCGCTCGCCAACCAGCCACTTGGTTAGCACCGGCGTGAGCAGGATCGCGGCAAACGTCGAGCACATGGTCATCAGTAGCGATAGCGCCAAGTTGCCGCGGGCGATGTAAGTCACCACGTTCGAAGCCGTGCCGCCCGGGCAACAGGCGACCAAAATGATTCCCACCTGAAACTCGGTCGGCAGATCGAACGATTGGGCGATCACCCATCCCAGCAGCGGCATGATGAGAAACTGCGCGAGCACCCCGAGTAGCACCGGCCGCGGCATCCGTAGCACGCGGGCAAAATCCGCCACGCTCAGCGTCAGCCCCATGCCCAGCATGATGACGCCGAGCCCCGGCACAATGTACGGACCAAACCACGCAAACAGCGGCGGATGCCACATCGCCAGCCCACACAGCACCAGCACCCAGACGGGAAAAAGATTCGCAAGTAAATTGAACGCGCGTACCAATGGTCCCTCCGAAGCGTCGCAATATAGCCGATCGCAGCACGCACCGAAATCGCTAGCGAGCACGCCAATCAGCCGCCAATCCCAGCCGCGCCAATCAATCGGCGTTAATCTGAGCCGCGACCGTGAGGGAACGCCTCATTGCGCTCCCTCACGGTTGCGAATCCGATTAGCTTTTTTTGGCGACAACATCGACAGTTCCCAATAAACGATTCGTTGTCGATTTCCGCCCCAATCTCCACTTGCCACAACCCACTGCCTGGCAACAACTTCCGACGCGACGCACCGTTGCCCTACGCGGAGTAAATCAACAAGTAAGTCAACAGGTGTCGATTTATGCGGAATGACCAACGACGAATTGGCGATGAGCTGTGCGCGATGAATTTGAAACTTGAACCTTGCCGCTCCGGGGCATTCCAAACGAGCGTCCAGCAACCAAAGAATATTCCTCCTAGCCTCTAGCAACTCGCCCACAGCCCATAGCCCCGTCGCCCCGTCGCCCTTCATTGGACCCCATACGGTGGCCAATTACGACGAGAAAATGCAGGCCAACATGAGGGCCTTGCCCAACAATCGTCCATCTTCTCTTCACCCTCCCCGCTTGCGGGAGGGTCGGGCGTGCCACTTTATCTGAGAACGTGGGACCGAGGAGGGCTGCGACGGTGGAACACGCCCATATCGCCCGGTGCCATTGGCGCGTGCCAGTCGTCACCGACAGTCGGCTGAATAGTATTTTCTCACGAGCCGTGCTTCTGGCGGCCGACTGTCGGTGCTACCTGCTACTGGGATTCTCATCGTGATTCGTTCTTGCCACGTGGGCAGTTCGACCCTCTCCAGCCGCTACCGCGTCCGTTCCTCTCGTAGGCAGGTTGGGGCAGTAAACGGGGGGCAGCAAACGAGGCCACGCAGCCGAAGAACGGTTGGTGTGGCCGTGGCAGGATTTGCTAACTCACGGTTATGGCACAAGTTAGACCGGCAAACACCATCGGTGTGCGGCTGGGTCGCCCCGTACTTCAATTTGTCGTGGCGCGCATCAGGAACCCGCTTGCCAGAATTCCTGGAGGAGGGTGTGCCACGCGAGGTGGCATGGGCTAGCGACGTGGCGTAGCAGTTGCGTTACGCGTCGTCGACCGTCTCGCCACCTAGCCAAGTTTGGCAGGGTGGGGTGGTGTCGCCGAGGATGGCGGCCAGAATGTCGGTGTAGGCATCCGGAACGCCTTCGGGGATGGGCACCGCGGTCATGTCGGCGTACCGGCCGGGCGAAATGGCACCCACCAGGTGGCCGAGGCCCATGGCGTGGGCGGCGGCGAGCGTGCCCATTTCGAGGATGGCCGAACCGGGCACGCGTGGATGGCGGGCCGCTGCGATTCGCATCTCGTTGAGCACGCTAAGGTCGGGGTTCGAGGCCAGGCTATCGGTGCCGAGCGCCACGCGCACGCCGAGTTGCAACGCCACTTCGAGCGGGTAGGGATCGTGCCCAAAGTAGTTGTGTGTTCGCGGGCAGTAGACCAGCGACATCGAGTCGCGATGCCGAGCCAGGAACGCCAGTTCCTTTCGCTCCAGGTAGTTGCCATGGACGACCAACGCTTTGGGCGCGCGGGTGAGGATTCGCAAGTAGTCGAGCGGCACCGAGCCACGTGGCACGGCCCAGGGATCCCACATGCTCCGCTCTTCCAGGATTTCCTGAAAGCCGCCAGCGCCGGTGGTCAAAAAGTCGAGCTCTTCTTGCGACTCGGCCAGATGGAACGAGACCGGCATGTTCCACTCGGCGGCGGTGTTCACCAAGTTGCGGAGCAGCGGGGGCGATACCGTGTAAGGTGCGTGCGGGGAGATGCCTTCCATCGGCATGCCACTCAACTGCGGTGCGCCTTCGGCTTTGCTGCGCTTGAGCTTCTTCACCAATCCCGAATGGGCCGAGGGTGCCCGGGCTTGGGAAAAGCCAATCACCTCATGGAACCGGAGCGACCGCGGGCCGCACTCGTTGGTGGGCAGTTCCAGCGGGTCGTAAGTGGCGATGTCGCCCAGGGTGGTGACGCCATGCCGGATCGATTGCGTTTGACCGGCAGTCACGGCGTTGAGCTTCTTTTTGGGCGTTGTTCGTTCGGCAACCACCATTCGCACCCAGTCGGACATGGGCATGCCAGGCTTGCCGAGCCGCTTTTTGCGGTCGGACAAGTCGAGGTGCGTGTGGGCGTTCACCATGCCGGGCAGCAGGGCCACGTCGCCCAGGTCGGTGAGCGGGACGCCAGCGGGCGGCTTCGCGCCGATTTGCTTGACCTTACCCCCTTCGATGTGCACTACCCCATCGAAAATGGGTGGCGCGGCGACGGGGAAGACAATACGGGCGCGGACGGCCGTAGCCGTTTTGGGGAGTACGGAATGTCGGATCATCAACTGCAACGTGCCTGGATAGTGGGGGATTTGCTACGCCCCCGATTCCTCAGCGGGCGCAGTCGGGGGCAGGGGCGAACGGGCACTTCCGTGCAAACCGATAGTGCCTGCCGGGCGGCACGTTGGAGGTCCGACTTGCCAAAGGAGTGCGATCGCTAACAGCCCACAGACCACGACCACCGGCATCGTAAAGCCGAGGCCGACCACCGGCGAGGCGGAAGGGTGAAACACCCAATCTGCCCAGGAGAGGCCCGCAAGCGTGTCGGCGACGTTCTCGTTCGTTCGCAACAACTGCAATCCGTTGTACCCCATATGAAAGGCTATACAAGGCGTAATTTGTGAGGTTTTCACCGCAATGTAGCCCAGTACCAGCCCCAGTAACGTGGCGGAAATCGTTTGCTGCAAAGCACTTGCGTGGGCTAGGCCAAAGAAAACCGCGGATAAAACTACCGCCCAAACCGCCGGCATCCGCGACTGGAAACCTGATAGTACAAACCCCCGAAATGCTAGCTCTTCGCAAACCGCCGGCAGAACGGCCATCAACAGCAGCACCACCCCCAGCGGCAGCTCCCAGCCTCCGCCGGACGCCTCCAGGTTCTGGGCCAAATCGACCAGCGCCTGGGGCAACGGCACGAACTCCATAATGCCCTCGAGTAGCGCCACCCCCACCGGATTCAGCACCACGGCAAGCAGCAAGGCAATGACCACCTGCTTCCAGGGGATGGGCCGCGCCAGCAGGAACGTTTGCCGCAGCGAACGCACACTGGTGAGCGCCATGATCACCGTGGGCAGCAAGATGCAAACCAGCTGGCTGAACAGGATCAGCGAGACGAAGCCGCTTGCCGTCGTGATGTCGAAACCGAGGCCCTGCGACGAGAACTGGGCGATGAAGATCAGCGTAATGAGCAGCGCAGCGGTCGCTAGCCGCGGTGTGGCCGGACGATGCTTGTACGCGTACCGCATCCAGGTGACGAGGTCGAAGTTTTCGGTGTCGCGGAACAACACCGACTCCTGATTGAATTGGTCGATCGCCCACCGCACGGCGATAGCGCACGTGCCAAACGTCACCACGGCGACCGGCACCACGTACATGGCGGCGAGCATGAGTTTTCCTTCCATGGCGGCTTGCATCAACAACACCATGCCACTAATGGGTACCAGGCTCGTTGCCAAGTTGAGCTCCACACCGGGCAGTAGCGGCAGCATCATCAGCGGCATGCAAACCAGGAATTGCGGCATCAGGTAGTACTGGCCCTCCTTGGTACTGCGGGCAAGCGATGCAAGGGCCAGGCTCACGGCGCTGAAGAAGGCGGCCATCGGCACCAGGGCAATCAGCAGCCACCCAATCGAGGCCAGGGATGGCGCGGCGAGCGGTTCGGTGCCAGGAGGCGCCATGGCGTTGAGTTGCTTGATGATCAACTGACCCGTAATGGCCATACTCGCCAGATTGCAGAGCGCGCTACCAATGCTGAAGGTGAGGACCGTGAGCAGTTTTCCGCCGACGATCTCGCTCCGTTGAGCGGGGCTCGTGAGGAGCGTTTCGAGCGTGCCACGTTCCTTTTCGCCGGCGCAAAGATCCACTGCCGGATAAAAGGCACCGGTCAGTGCGCAGATAAACACAATGAACGGCAGCAGTTTCGACCAGAACGCGGCTTGCCGACCTTCAGCCGTGGCAACGTTCTCGCCTTGTACGCGAAAGGGTTGTGTGATTTCGATCGGCAAACGTCCCGCGGCTAGGTTGCTGCGGACGATCTTTGATTGCCAACGATCGAGCAACGTCTGGACCCGCGAGTTGGCGAGCTGGGACTCGTCTCGCATGTCGTAGAACACGACAGGGTCGGGCGGAGTGCGACGAGATTCGGGCTCAGCCTCCGTCCTTCGACCGCGGGTCGCCTTACGGAGTTCGGCCAGCCGTTCGGCGAATCCGGGTGGGAAATAGACCACCGCATCGAGGTCGCCCGCTTGCATCCGCTGCTGGGCATCGTGCAATGCGGTGCCCTCGTTGGCGATCGACTCCACATGCATTCGCTCGGCGAGCTGCCGGTCGTGGAACAAGTCGGGAGCAAAGCTGCCGTCGTCGAGCAGCGGCGGCAGGTTATCGCGATTGGCGAGCTGTTCGTAGCCCACCACGGCAATGTGGGCGGGATTTTGCTGCATGAACTGGCTCAACCGACTGAAGGCGATGCCCATCATCGGGTAGATCAACAACGGCAGCACGCCAATCACGAACAGCGTGCGGCGGTCGCGAAGTTGATCGCGCATCTCGCGCTGCCAGACCAGTAGGACGTTGCTCCAATTCAAGGTGTGGGCTCCAGTACCGCGTGCTCGGCCCTATTGCCATCGGCGAGTCGTTGCTCTTCTTGACGGATTAACTCGAGGAACACGTCTTCAAAGTCGTCGTGGTCGTATTCGGCATGCAATTCATCCAGCGAACCTTCCGCCAGGATGCGGCCACGGTGAAGGATGGTGATGCGGGTACAAAGCCGCTCGACTTCCCGCATGATATGCGAAGAGAAAATGATGCACTTTCCCTGGTTGCGCAGTTCGCGGACCGTGTCGAGCAGCGAACGGGCGACCAGCACGTCGAGCCCGTTGGTTGCCTCGTCGAAGATGAGCACGGGCGGATCGTGCACCATGGCCCTTGCGATGGCGACCTTTTGTTTCATGCCGGTCGACATCTTTCCACCGAGCACGTCGCGGATTTCGTTCATCGCTAGGCGATCGAACAACGACTCCATCCGCTCGCGAAGCAACTCGCGATCCAAGTTGTGCAGCCGGCCGAAGTACTCCACCATTTCCCATGCGGTCATGCGGTCGTACATCGCTGCGCTGGCGGAAATGTATCCAATTTGGTGCCGGACGAGTTCCGGTTGGGTCTCGCAGTCGAAGCCATTGATGCGGGCGACGCCGGCGGTGGGCTTGAGCAGCGTGGCCAGGATGCGGAGGGCCGTGGTCTTGCCCGCCCCGTTGGGCCCCAGCAGGCCGAACACTTCGCCCGGACCGGCGTGGAACGAGAGGTGGTCGAGCGCAACCCGAGGGCCGAGCTTCATATCGTCGTATACCTTGGCAAGGCCAATGGCTTCGATCATGAGTGGGCGCGTCGGTGAAGGATGCAAGGCGGAGGTGGAGCGAGGCGATTAGAACCCGACACCACAACCTACCTTACGATCGGCAGCGCGGAGGGTTCGGTTTTACCGGTTGGGGCGATCGACTCGATTTGGCGGTCGATTGGCTCGTAAAACACGTTCCGCTGGCGGGGTTCGTACCCAAGTTCGGTGATGGCACTGCGAATGTCGTCGAGCGTCAGGAAGTGGACGGTGCCGGCTTCGGCCACCACGTTTTCCTCGATCATCAAGCTGCCCATATCGTTCGCACCATGCAACATGGCAAGTTGCCCGATCTTGAGACCTTGCGTTACCCAACTCGATTGAAGGTTGGCAAAGTTATCGAGGTACAACCGGCTCACGGCATTGGTACGCAAGTAGTCGAACGCACCGACGGTGGGCGTATCGGCCATATCGGTGTTCTCGGGCTGAAAGGTCCAGCAAATGTAAGCAGTAAAGCCGCCGGTCTCGTCCTGCAGTTCGCGAAGCCGGTCGAGGTGCTCGATCCGCTCGGCGAGCGTTTCCACGTGGCCGAACATCATGGTGGCCGTGCTGCGACCGCCCAGCTTGTGCCACACACGGTTAACCTCGAGCCAGTCGTCGGTGAGTACTTTGCCGCGTGTGATGGCTTTGCGGACGCGGTCGACCAGAATCTCGGCCCCGCCTCCGGGCAAGCTGCCGAGTCCCGCGTCGCGAAGTCGCTTAAGGACGGTTTCCAAAGGTAGCTTCGCGATTTTGGTAAAATGGTAGATTTCTGGCGGGCTGAATCCGTGGATGTTTATTTGCGGAAAGGCGGACTTGATGGTGCTGAGCATTTCCTCGTACCACTCGAGCTTGAACTCAGGATGCAATCCACCTTGCAAGAGGATTTGGTCGCCACCTAACTCAACGGTCTCTTGCACTTTCTGCAGGATCTCGTCGATTGGCAGGACGTACCCCTCCTGCGATTTGGGCGAGCGGTAGAAGGCACAGAAATCGCAAACCGCCGTGCAAATATTGGTGTAGTTGATGTTGCGATCGATGTTGTAGGTGCGGTAGGGCTCGGGATGCAATCGCCGCGATACGGCATCGGCCGCACGTCCGAGTGCGGCCAGGTCGCGGCACTCGAGCAGTTGCAATCCTTCATCGAACGAGAGCCGCGCGCCAGCGACGGCCTTTTCCATGATGTCGTAGTCCGACGCATCGGCAGCAGAGTTAGTGGGTTGAGCAATCATCGTAATTGGCAGGGATGCGGATGGGGGAAGGGGCGTCGTGATTAACTCCTGGTGGCGGCACAACTGGGCGAAACGCTGCATGCCGCGCTCTTCGGCTGGTCCGAGTTGAAAATGCAGATTGTGCGTTAGGTAATCGCGGGCGACCGCGGGAGTGAGCGACAAGCCATCGGCTTCGCGGCGAGCGATAGCCTCGATACTCGCCACACCCGCATCGCGCACTCGAGCCAGAGTGCTTGCAAGTTCCAGGTCGCCCACCGGCAAATTGGGGCGGGCCACCCAGGCGGCAAACACAAACGGCAACTCGGCCCAGCGGCACCAGCGATCGCCCAGGTCCCACACTTCATGGTAAGCCGCGTCGCTGGCTAGCATCGCGCGGTCGCCAATCAGCAGTACCGCGTCGGCTTCGGTATCTTCCATCCGATTGCCGATCGAAAGTGGCGTGAGGTCCGGCTCGCGATCGTAGAGCTGCTTGAGCAAGATTTGGGCGAGCGCCGCGCTGGTCCGCGATCCTTCGTCGAGCGCGAGCAGCCGCACCTCTTCGGGAGGCGTCCGAAAAAACAGTTTGACACTCATCACCGGCCCGCGGCACGCCACGCACGCATTGGAGATCAGGCGAAAATCCGGTTGCCGCAAGTACTCCACGATTGGCACCAGGCCCACGTCGAGCCGACCGGCGGCCAGATCGTCGGCCAATCGGCTCGGCAGATCGTACCGAATCGAGGCCTCCGGGAGGGCTTCGGCCAAGCCATGGACCAGCGGTTTGGAGTTCAGGTACGATACCGCTCCGATTCGCAATCCATCGTTGAAGTGTGGTTCTGGCTCCATACCAAGAGTATACCGCGTGGGGAAGAAATCGTCAGTGGCGTTCGAAGCGGGAGCACTCCGAGGGGCGGTAAGCCGCGATGCGAAAACTTGATGAACTGGCCAAACCTCACACCTACAC
Organism: Lacipirellulaceae bacterium; assembly: GCA_963753855.1. Lineage (GTDB taxonomy): Bacteria > Planctomycetota > Planctomycetia > Pirellulales > Lacipirellulaceae > Aeoliella. The sequence continues at coordinate 424,240 of CAVWDV010000003.1, forward strand.
GTGCCTCGTCAAGTTCGACGAGCAGTGGCGACGGGTGGCCGCCCGGGTGTTTCTACCGGAAGTGCTCGACCGATTCGCGCCCTAAAGTTGCTCGGGAGGTGGGTGGGGACCCGAGGGTGCGCTCTACTGCACGGGACACGACCTGGGAGAGCTTTACCGACCGCAGCTACCCCGCTCGGGTTCCTCGCTTGAGCTTACCAAGACTATCCCGGTCGACATCACGGGGCAGGGCATCGCGTGGGATCGGTCGCCACCCGGTGTGCTGGTTGGCATTAATCGGCCGAAGCGCGAAGTGGTGGTACTGCGTACGATCGAGTAACTGGAATCGGAGGCGTTACGAACCTCAGTCACTGCCTTCAGTGAGCGAAGAGATCGATTCCGATCCGAGGCGCCATTATGCCATCAGATCATGCCATCAGATCGTGCACGATTTCTCCATGCACGTCCGTGAGGCGGTATCTCCGCCCTTGGTGTTTGTACGTCAGCCGCTCGTGATCGATGCCGAGAAGATGCAGGATGGTGGCATGCAGGTCGTGGACGTGTACCGGATCGGCCGAGATGTTGTAGCTGAACGGATCGGTCGCGCCATACACGGTTCCCGGTTTCACTCCCCCTCCGGCCATCCACATGGTGAAGCATCGCGGGTGGTGATCGCGGCCGTAATCAGTGGTGGTTAGTTTGCCCTGGCTGTAGCTGGTTCGACCGAACTCGCCTCCCCAAACCACCAGGGTGTCGTCGAGCATGCCACGTTGCTTCAAATCGCGGATCAAGGCGGCCGCTGGTTGATCGGTCTCTTTACACTGCGTGGCGATGTCCTTGGGAAGGTTGTTGTGCTGATCCCAGCCGCGATGAAAGAGTTGGATGAATCGGACATCGCGCTCCGCGAGTCGGCGCGCCAGTAAGCAATTCGCGGCAAAGGTGCCTGGGGTGCGTGCGTCGGGACCGTACATGTCGAGAACATGCTCCGGCTCGTCCGCCAGGTCGGCCACTTCTGGCACGGAAGTTTGCATTCGGTAGGCCATCTCGTACTGTGCGATCTGCGTGGCGACAGCCGGGTCGAGCGACTGCTCGTAGTGCAGGTGTTGCAGTTCAGCTAGATGATCGAGCAAATTGCGGCGTATGGCGGCCGAAATGCCGCTGGGATTCTTCAGGTACAAGACCGGGCTCGTACCGGCACGGAACTGAACCCCCTGGTGTACCGAGGGAAGGAATCCGCTGCCCCAGAGGCGAGAATAAATCGGTTGGCCCCCTTTGCCCTTGGTAACCAGCACACAAAAGGTGGGTAGATTCTGATTGCTGCTACCGAGCCCATAGCTGAGCCAAGCACCAATCGACGGACGCCCCGCGATTTGGGAACCGGTTTGAAAGAACGTGATGGCGGGGTCGTGGTTGATCGCCTCAGTGAACATGGAGCGCACGACACATAACTCGTCGACTACTTTGGCCGTGTGCGGAAGCAGTTCGCTGATCCAGAGCCCGTTGGATCCATGTTGCTGGAAATCGAAGATCGAGCCCGCCAGCGGGAGGCTTGCCTGATTGCCCGACATCCCCGTCAAACGCTGACCGCCACGCACTTCGTCTGGCAACTCCTGGCCGTTTCGCTGCTGCAGCAGCGGCTTGTGGTCCCACATGTCGATCTGCGAGGGAGCACCACTCATAAACAAGTAAATCACGCGCTTCGCCTTGGCAGGGAAGTGTACCCCGTCGAGCAGGCCCGAGGTCTTTACGCTCGCGTGCGACTCCCTAGCGCCCAGCAACTGGAAAAGCGCCGCGGTGCCCAGGCCGTGACTCGTCTTGCCAAAAAAGTGCCGGCGCGTGAGCTGGTGGAGGCAACAGTCGTGTTGTTGTGAGGCTGGCGGCTTCATGGGACGGTGATCGACTCGTTAAGGTTGATAATCGCGGCCATCGTCGTTGCGAGGCTTGCCAATTGGACTTGGTCGATGGCGGAGTCGAGCTCCTGATCGCCGATTTCCAAAAACTGCTTGGCACGCTCTGGGGCCGACTCGAAAATCGCTAACTGGTCGTTATACAGGCTTCGAAGGACCTTTAGCTCTATCGAGTTCGGCGTTCGACTCGTGCACCTGCGGAAGGCGATCAATAGCTGCGTGTCGAGGTCGAAGTCGATCAACTCTTGGGCGAGCGCACGTGCGGCTTCCACGTACTGAGGGTCGTTCAAGAGCACCAGCGGTTGAAGCGGTGTCGAAGTTGTCTCGCGCCGGGCAGCGCCAACCTCGCGGTCGGGGCAGTCGAACGTCATCATCGAAGGGGGAGGCGAGGTTCGCTTCCAGTAGGTATACATGCTACGACGACGGCTGCCTTCGCCCGGGTCGCGTACGAAACTCACCCACCCGGTTTCCTTCCATAAACCGGCGGGCTGGTACGGTTTGACGGGTGGCCCTCCGATTGTCTCCACCAACAATTGACTGTTGAACAAGACACTATCGCGGAGCATTTCCGCCGGCAGGCGATAGCTGGGGCCGCGCGACAACAATTCATTTTGCGGGTCGCGTTGTCGATGTTCCGGGGTACTCGCTGAAGATTGCCGAAACGTGGCCGACATCACGACCTTCTTGATCAAGTGCTTCACGTCCCAGCCGGAGTCGATAAAATCGCGTGCCAACCAGTCGAGCAGTTCAGGATGCGAAGGGGGGCCGCCCTGACTGCCGAAGTCCAGAGGAGTCGAAACCAAAGCGTGTCCCAACAGCGTCTGCCAGAATCGGTTCACGGCGACGCGAGAGGTCAATGGATTTACCGGGTCGGTTAGCCAGTGGGCCAGCTCTAGTCGGTCGTGCGGGGCGTCATCGCGTGAAGTGGGCAACCAGTTGGGCGTACTGCGATAGACCTGCTCGGTGGGTGCGTCGTAAGCGCCCGCGCAAGCAGGTAGGTGGCCCGGCGTTCGGGCATCTCCCGCATGACCATGATTTCTGGAATGGCATCGTACGCCGCGGCGTACGCCTCCCGCGCTGCATGGAGTGCCTGCATCTGTTCGGCGTACTCGGCGTCATGGTTTCGCAGGTAGTAGTCGTATAGCAGGGGATCTTCTTGCGCCTCCTGCGATGCTACTTGCTCTAGCCGCCCAGCGAGCCGATCGCCCTGGTCGACGAGCAAACCGACTTCGCCTGCATTGAGTTCACGATTCCATACTTTGAGTTCGTCGACCTCTCCTCTGATAAACCCTCGGTCGCGAAACCGCTGCCCCAAGGTCAGACGATGGGCTAGTTTCGCGACCTTGGTTTCGTCGACGATATTCGACTCGCCAAAATAATCGACGCGGCGTGTCAGCCCGTCGCGAACCACCTTGAGTTCTAAGGGCTTGCCATCGCCGTAAATACGCAACCCTTTGGCGGAACTCGAGCCGTCGTACGTTACTGCCACATGAGTCCATCTACCTACCGGCAGCTGCGACGTGGCTTGCACTCGCACGGCGTTTCCTGGCCAAAAGTGTGCGAGCGTTGCCGTTAGCTTGCCCTCGTCAATGACGAGTTCGTAACCTCGGCTGCCGGCATCGAGCTCGGCTCTTGTCCGGTGCCAAACAACGGCGCGCTGCTTTTCGTCGGGCGATTTTAGCCAGAGGGCAATCGTGAAAGGATCGAACCGACGAAAATCGCCTCCCGCTTCGGTACTAAAATTGCATTCCCCATCCATCGCCAGCGCCAACCCGTGCGCTCCTTCGACTTGCTGAGGTCCGTCTGCCAGTTTGCCAGGCTTTGAGGCGTTTGCGAGATTCTCGATTTCCTCAGTCTGTTCGTCGATCGGGTCGTCGAACGAAAAGTCGGCAACGAGCCCGTTTAGGTGCCGATTAGTTGGGCCGCCGACGAGCCATTCTTGAAAGGCTCCGCGTCGTTGCTCGACCACTCGCAAAAGTTTCTCTTCAGCTCGGGCGATATTTTGTCGCAGCTCTCGCAATCGGTGCTTTTCTTCGTCGCTCGCCAAGTTAAGCGTGGGCGTCGGGATCGACGAGGTGAAAAACGGATAGAGACCGCTCTCGTCGATGTTGTTGAAGAAAGCCGATAGCTCGTAGTACTGTTTCTGCGTGATGGGGTCGTATTTGTGATCATGGCAGCGAGCGCATCCGAGAGTGAGTCCAAGAAAGGCAGCGCCGAACGTGTCGACGCGATCGACAACATACTCAACGCGAAACTCTTCCTCGATGCTTCCGCCTTCGCTCGTCTGCCGATGCAATCGATTGAATGCGGTTGCCAGAATCTGCTCGTCGGTAGCGTTGGGAAGCAAATCGCCGCCAATTTGCCATGTGATGAACTCGTCGAACGGCAGATTGCGGTTGAAGCACGTCACGACCCAGTCGCGCCACTGCCAGGTGTCGCGGTATCGGTCTTCCTGGTAGCCGTAAGTATCGGCGTACCGCGCCAGATCGAGCCAATCGACGGTCATCCGTTCGCCAAAACGCGGCGAGGCGAGCAGGCGATCGACAACATGCTCGTAGGCGCCTGGCGATTTATCGGCCAGGTACGCATCGATCTCCTTAAGCGTTGGAGGCAGCCCGGTGAGCGAAAAGGTGACGCGGCGAATAAGCTCCTCGCGCGTCGCCTCTCGTGCTGGCGATAGGCCCTCTTTAGCCAGCTTGCGATGCACAAATCGGTCGATCGCATTGATCGCCCAATCTTCTCCCCCCTCGGGCACCGGCACCGTTGCGGGTAACGACTTGAACGACCAGTGCTTGTCGAAATTGGCCCCTTGCTGAATCCATGCGTCGAGAATCTCTTTCTCGCTATCCGTTAGCGACAGCTTTGAGTCGTCGGGTGGCATTTCGTTGCCATCGGAGGCCCAGATGCGACGATGCAGTTCGCTTGTCTCCAAATCGCCTGGCACAATTGCTGCGTATCCACCGAGATCGGCGAGCGCATTTGTTTCCGTATCAAGCCGCAGCCCCGAGGCCTGATTCTCTGCATCGGGCCCGTGGCAGTGGTAGCAGCGATCGGACAGGATTGGCCGGACCTGGAAGTTGTAGGATACCTCGTCGCCAGAAACACAACGGGAATCGGAGCACGTTGCTGCCAACACGGCGCATGCGACGATGGTATGCAGTCGCTGTCGACCGGCGTCGAAGTTACGAGTGAAGAAGACATTCACCATGATGGGACACCCGATAATTCGCAACTTGTGCATCGCCTTGATCGCAACTATTCAGAGAAGTTCACGTAGATGGTCTTTTTTTCCAGGTAGTTCTCCATGCCGTACTTGCCGTCCTCGCCGCCGGTGCCGCTACGTTTGTAGCCGTTGTGGAAACCCTGTCGCTGTTCACCCATCCCGCGATTCACGTCAATGTTTCCAGAATCAATTTGGCACTCTCCTCATCATTCTACACCGGCGCTCAATTGCTCGCTCTCCAAATTTATTCCATCTGCTCGGGGTCGATGGGCGGTATTCCATTACGGCTAACAGCACGAGCCCAGTATTCCGGTGTCTTTGCCAGGGTTTTCGGTCAGGTGGAACAAGTGTTCCCCGCGTTGCACCGAGGCCACCAGCCTACGTCGTTGCTGGGAGGCCAGCAAGCTGGCGATGGCGCTCTGCCTGGTAGCGTACGCGTCGGAGAAACGGACCTGCTCGTTCTTGAGTTTCGTTCTTTGGCGTGGAACCTCGTTACTGGCAGAGAACCACAGTTCGTAGAATTACGCGATTGTGAACGGACTGCCATCGGGTGACAAATTGCGCGAATCGCTGCGAGCCGGTCTGCCGACTGCTTATCGAGGCTGGACGAGCTTCATCGTGCCTTGCGAAAAGCCTTCACTCTAGTTCCAGTCGCCGGAACGCGCGGAGCCCCAGGTACAGCGGGACCACGGTCGCCACGATGCCAATAATCACGGCAGCCACCGTGCCGTACAGGAGCCAGTGGCGCCATTGGTCGGGATGCAGGAACGTTTCGCTGAACTTGCCGCGCCCCGCGATGAGATAGAAGTGGCAGGGCAGGGCGGTGCATACCACGATCAAGATAATGTAGAGCGCGCTGAGCACCAGATTGAGCGTGCCACCAAACCCCGCGGCAATTTTCGATGGCGACGATTCGCGGAAGTCGGGCATGATGGCACCCAGGCCTACCGCAATGGCCGCCAGACCGATGCATAATAGCAGGCAGGTGAATTGATGAACGCCGACCACCAGCAGGTCGATCTGCAGCATCAAATCGCTCGCCAGGATCAGCAGCCCGCACGGGAGCCAAGACCCTAAGGCCGCGAACACGAACTTGCTCCACAGAATGGTCTCGCGCGGCAAAGGGAGCAGACCAAGTACCCAGAACCGTTGCCCCTCGAGGCTGATCATGGGGAAGATAAACCGGGTGGTGAAGGTCGAAAGAATCAGTCCTACGACCGCCAGATTCAGAAAGCTCACCATGTTGACCCAGGTGATGTTGCTGAGGTCGCTACCTTGCGATCGGAAACGGTCGAGGTTGAGGAAATACAAGCCGAGCAGCCCAAAGAAAATAAGGAACTGCGACCACTGAACGGGGTCGCGGCGCAGAAGTCGCCAGTCTTTAATCATGAGCAGTCGTACGGGCTGGGGAAAGCCGGCCAGCACTCCACCGAGCATGCGATCGATGAGTGCGACCTTGATGTGGCGGCGCTGCCGTGGGGCACATTCGATGGTGCTGTAGGCGTCGCGGAGCCAGGCCTTTCCCGCCTTAACGACGAGCAAGTGTCCGACCAAGGCGTTCATGATCAGCACTGCCAAGTACATGCAGCCTTGCACGATCGGCAAGTCGAACCCCGTGGTTTCTGCCGATGCGGAAACCGTTTGCCCCGCCTCGAGCAACCCGTTGCTCAGCCAGGAACTTGGTAGCCACTCCTGCTGAGTAAATCGAAAACGGCGAATCGTTTGTTGGAACCATTCGCTGCCGAATAGCTCCATCTGCGGCCCACTCACGGTATTCCAGATGGCGCGCCCAGCCAAGACCACCGACGCCATGGCGACGCTGGCGACGATAGCGACTTTTAGTTTGGGGAACTTGCAAACCAGCAACAGGCAACACACGGCGCCAATGCTACAGGGAATGTAGACAAACGCCACAATCATCGGCAACATCATCGCGTAGTAATACCACGGGGCGCACAACCACCACGCCATACGCCAACATCATCGGGCTCGCCAGGAGGAAAAAACCCCAGCAGCTGTAGGCGAGTGCTTCTTGAAACTTGTGTATGGTGATCCGCTCGTCTCGGGCAGGCATGCTGAGCAGCAGCTTGGTTTCCGGCGACCGGAACAGTGTGCCGTAGAGGATGATGCCGGACGAGAACACGAGCATCACATTGAGGGAGGCGAAAAAGAGGTGGAAAACCAGTTTGAATGTTTGCGCTGATAGGGGTCGCCCGCGCCGCCAATTTGATGCTTCACGAAGTGAAACGCCTGGTGGAACAACACGAACAGGCCACTCCAGAAGAGCAGGCTGAGCGCAACGATGAGTGTTGTTCGCAAGCGGGCCGACGAGTAGATGTCTCGCAGGCAAGCTCGGGCAATACGAAACCGCATCCGCCAAAAGAGCTGCGCTTCCCGATCTTCAGAAACCGCGTGGCGAACAACAGTGATCGGCGGATCGGGCTCCGTTGTCATGCGACTACCACTAAGCGGTGGCCTCCAATGATTCGTCTTCCGGAGGCGTGTTCATCATGTGCAGGTAGAGCGACTCGAGTGTTGGGTCGTTGCTTGGGTGTAGTGCCCGCAATTCGTCCACCGTCCCGGTAAACAGCAACTTGCTCTGCCGCATCACGCCGATGCGATCGGCAATTTCTTCGGCCGCCGTGAGCGTATGGGTCGACATGAAGACGCACAGTCCCTTGCTCACCTCCGACCGCAGCAGGTCTTTGACTAACCGGATGCTTTGTGGATCGAGTCCCACCATTGGTTCGTCCACTACGAGCACGCGCGGGTTGTGCAGCATGGCAGCCGCGAAAACCGTCCGTTGCTTCATGCCGTGCGAATAGCTCTCGCAGAGGTCGTCCACGAAGTGGGCCAGGCTGAAACGCTCGACCTCCCGCTCAATGAGAAGTTTGGCTTGCTTGGCGTCGTAGCCGTACATGCCGGCGATGAAGTCGAGAAACTCGCGGCCCGAAAGTTTGTCGTAAAGGTACGGTTGATCGGGCACGTAACCGAGGACACTAACCGCCTCGCGCGTCGACTCGACAATATCGTAGCCATCGATGGTAACGGTTCCGGTTTGCGGACGGAGCAGCCCTACCAGCATTTTGATGGTGGTCGTCTTGCCGGCCCCATTATGGCCCAGCAGGGCGAAGAGCTCGCCGGAGCGGAGTTCCAAGTTGAGATGATGAACAGCCCGCTTCTCACCATAATCGCGGCCGACAGCTTTGAATTCGACTATGGCGGCCATCAAACAGCGTTTTCGGACAGGCGAGGTGGCGTAAGGGAGCGTGGATTCGGAGCGGGCCAAGCAGGTCGGCTTGGGCCGTGCCCTATCATTCTACGCCAACGCTCGTCCACAGCTAGCGGCTACGGGCCAACCGGTGCGATCACGGGACGATTCGGTGTGGTGAGGGTCGCAAACTCGTTGAGTTCCAGTAATTCGGCTGCCAGGGTTTCGGTCTGCATTGCGTTCTCACGATCGAAGCGGAGCAGCACGTCCATCAGCACGATCTCCTCGCGGAGCACCTTGCCCGACTCCGAGACCCAAACGGTTGAGCGGCGGCGGTTCTCGGTCGAAACGCCGGTGGAGTTGAGCGAACGGTATTCGATGCGGCGGGTGTTGACCAATTTGCTATCGAACAGCATTTGTTGCTCGTCGAGCACCTCTGCTTCGATGATCTCAATGGCGCCCTGCCGGCCACCGAAGGGGTTGTAGACTTCCTTCTTCCACTTGCGGCCGGTGTAGATCTGCAGCAGCGTCCCATCGGGGGTAAGTTTGCTACCCAGCATGGCGTGCTCCGGCCATGGATAATTAAGGCGGTGGACGACGTCGCCGTACTGCAGTCGCAGCCGAATTTGCCCTTCTTGCACGACCCCTTTCATGAGGATGGCCGAGGGTAAGTCGTTGATTTCCACGCTCGATTCGAACAACGAAAGGTTGCCCAGCGAGTCGAGCGTTGTTCGCGATCGCATGTCCACTTCCAGCGGACCGAGGTTGTCGATCACGGTAGCCATCCAGCGTGGCGCCATCTTGGAAAGCGGCACGGCCGATAGCTTCACACGACTGTGAAGCTCCGTGGTGTCATCGGCACCCGGAACCGCCTGACTCACCGCCCAGCCAATGCGTTGCTCGCCCACCGTCACCCGCCAACAGACGGGCTCATGGGCGTTGAGCCCAGTGCGTGGCGGTTCGCCACGCATGAACGGTGGTAGAATCTTGGCAGTAATAAGCCACGACATGGTGGCCCCCCACAACAAGAGCACCACGCCGGCGTAAACCTTGTTTCCCAATTTTCGGACTCCAGTGATAACTCGAGGAGTTCAATCCATTGCCGGACGCTCGTAGTGTAGCCAATGCGCGCTTTGATTACGAGCTAATAATTGGGTTGTGGCGCAGCTAGTCGAATGCCGTTTTCCAGCGATGGAGCTTCTGGAGGCAAGTGGAGGCAAATCGGACTGGCCAAAGTGTCCCCCCAATATGGGGGACTATTTTTCGCTGGTTTCGTCGTGGCTTACTGGACCCTAGAATCTCTTTAAGTCTCGTATTATCCAGTGTTTATTGAAAATCGGTGGGGGGCACGATAGCTCGCCGGAGCGTGCCATCTGTTTGCAATTCAGAAAGCCGCAGCCTATTCTGGGATCTCTCATGTTGGCGTAAGGCGACGCATTCATTCCACCCGCAGGAGGTAAACACATGCCCACTTCGACGTACTTCGTGCAAGAGTGCTCCACATGTGGCCGGAATCTTCAGGTACGTGTTGAGTACCTTGGTAAAAAGGTAGTCTGTCAGCACTGCGGGGCGCGGTTTGAAGCGTGCGATCAAGAGAATAGCGACTTAATGGCCGACAGCAGTACGTCGGTTCTTGAGCGTGCCGACGAACTCATCCGCCAAAGCGGCATCAACCTGGCCCGCGCCGCATCGGCGAGCGGCTTGGGTTCGCCTAACTAGGCGTTCGCCGTCCAGTAGCTGGTCGGCAGCAAGCTTCCACGAGATTTGAACCAGCGACCAGCCTTAGCTGGTCGCTTTTTCTAGGTCCACAAAGTAGTCGGGATAGGTCTTGCCCGTACATCCAGGGTCCAGAATCTCGACGCCTGGCACCTTCAGCCCTACAAGGGCTAGGCTCATTGCCATCCGGTGATCGTCGTACGTTTCGATCACCGCTCCGCCCAGTTGGCCCGGCGTGATTCGTAGTCCATCGTCGCGCTCGTCGACGGTTGCGCCTAGCTTGCGAAGTTCGGTAGCCAGTGCGGTGATGCGGTCGGTCTCTTTGTGCCGATTGTGAGCAACGCCAGTGATTTCGGTGGGGCCCTCTGCAAATAACGCCACCACGGCCACGGTTTGCACCATGTCGCTGATCGCATTCATGTTGGCGGAAATGCCGCGTAGCTTTCCGCCCGTGACCGTAATGCTTGAATCCGAGTACGCCACGCTGCAGCCCATACGCTCCAGTAGCTTCACCACAGCCACGTCGCCCTGCAAACTCCGACTCGTTAGTCCGTCGACCGTCGCCGAACCGCCAGCAATCGCGGCGGCCGCCCAAAAGTAGCTCGCCGCGGAGGCGTCGGGCTCGATGGCGTAACTTCTGCGCGGTAGGTCTCGTTGCCGGGCGACTCAAAATGGTCGAGCTTGTCACTGGCAGCAAGCGTGATGCCAAACGATTTCATCAGTTCCAACGTCATCCGGACATAAGGCTGCGACACCAGCGGTCCGTCGATGTTAAGTTCGACGGGCCCCTCGGCGCAGGGCATCGCCATCAACAAGCCACTCAGATACTGACTAGAAATATTGCCGCGCACCCGCGGCCGCCTCCGGGAAGTCCGGTGCCATGAACGACCACCGGAGGGCATCCCCCGGGCGATTCGCAACTGGCGTTGACGCCCAATTGGGCCAGCGCATCGATTAAGTCGCCAATCGGTCGCTCCCGCATTCGCGAAACGCCATCGAGACGATACGTACCGTGGCCGAGGGCGACCATCGCCGTGAGGAAGCGAATGGTGGTGCCACTGTTGCCGATGAAGAGGTCGGCGTTGACCGCAGGGATTTTTCCCGCAGAGCCTTGCACCTGCAGACTCGTCCCTTCGCACTCCACTTGCACATGGATGCCCAATCGCTCGAGCGATTCGATCATCACCTGCGTATCGTCGCTTACGAGCGCGCCGCTGAGAGTCGTCGGCCCATCGGCTAGCGCAGCGCACACAAGAGCTCGATTCGTGATGCTCTTGGATCCTGGCGGGCGGACGCGAGCGTTTAGCGGTTCGGCAACGGGTCGAATGGTGATCGATGGCAGCATGAGGCAAGGCGTTCCAAAAGGGTTACTCGGCGGCAATTTTCCATAGCTTCCGGTGGCTACGGACGAACACCGCCCCATCGGAAATGGCCGGCGAGCCGAGCACTTCTTCACCCTCGCCAAGGCTGCATTTACTTAAGATATCTTCGGTTTCGAGGTCCACCACAATGCACTCGCCCGCTTCGGTGAAGGCATAAAGCACCTTGCCGGCGACGACGGGAGTGGCCCAGTAACGACCACCGAGCCGTTTCTTCCAGCGAACCTCCCCATCTTGGGGCGATGCACTGGTGAGTACCCCGGCACGATTCACGATCAAGAGCTGTTCGCTCGTAACCACCGGGCTCGGGTTACCTGTCATGAGTTTGGCGTCGGTCCATAGTTTGCGATCGCCAGGGTGATCGGGCGACGTTGCCACAGCGGTAAGGCCGCCCTCGCCTGGGACGTAGAGCATCTGTTTTCCGCCGGCTGCGGAGGGAATGCCGCTGCACTCAAGAGGAATCTCCCACAAAACCGTGCCGTTGTTTGCTGCATAGGCGGCGAGGGTTTCGTCCGACTGCAGGACGACAGCCGCTTGCTTGGTGCCGTCCAGCGAAACGTTGATTGCCACTGGCGAGGCCCAATTGGCGCCAGCGGGTCTGCGCACCATCCACTTTTCTTCGCCGGTCACTCGGTCGTAGGCTGCGGCGAATGAGTTGGCTTGACACTCGCACTGCACCACCACAACATCCCCTGTCACCACTGGCGACGAGGACATTCCCACGTCGTTGCCGAGGCCCATGTGATCGAGCACCAATCCACGAAACCACTGCATGTTGCCCTCCAGGTCGAGGCACACAAGGTCGTTGGACGAGTAAAACGCGAATACACGTTCACCGTCGCTGGCGGGCGTCGGGGCGGCGTTGGCCGACGTTGGATGACAGAGCGTGCGGCCCGTGGCCCAGAACTGGCGATGCCACAGCTGCGCGCCCGTTTCTTGGTCGAACGCCAATACATGCAGTCGGTCGCGGTTTGTGCCACTCGATGCGGTGACCAGCACGCGCCCGCCGGCTACTACGGGGCCGCTCACGGCGCGGCCAGGCAGGTCGGCTTGCCACGCGATGTTTTCCCCCGTGGCAACGTCGAAGCGGGTGGGCGGCGTAGCGGACAGGTGCTGGACGCTACTCCCCTGCGGGCCGCGGAACTCCAGCCACTCGGCGGCAGGAGCGGTTGCTTCCATTGTTAGTAGGGCAGCAAACGCCCCAACGATTGCGAAATCACGCATCTCAATTGCCTTTGCAGTTGATTGGTTGGTAGTTGGTTGATCGGTGACGGTTCGGTACGTCCCCGCAAATCGCCCATTTGCTACGCTGGAAAACTACTCAACAGGCTGGGGCTTCCTGTTGATGGCTCCGCCCAATTCGTCGGTGACGCGGAGTTGGAATTGCCAATCTTGTGCCCATGGTTCCGTCTGTTCGTTTTGGCAGACCTTAAGCAAAATGGCGTTGGCGCCGCGCTGCAATTCGACGTCGACCACGTATTGATCGAGGTCGTCCCCGGCGTGGTACACCTCGTTAGCTGCGACCAATACGCCATTCAGCCAAAGTTTGGTCGCGTTCTTCGAAGAGTAGCGAATTTGTGCCGCGCCTGCCTGGGGCGATTCGAACTCCGCGTCGCGTAGACGATGGCCCCCTTTACCGGGCCAAAGGCACTGGCGATGTCGACCTCGGCCAATTCGTTGTCGGTGGTCACTGGCTCGGCCCGCCATTGCACTGGCTCGGTCTTGCCGTCAAACGTTGCGGAGAAGTCGATGCTGCTTTCCGGTGGGTAAGCGACATCGAACCCCGCTCGATTGGCATTGTCGAATGGTCCAACCATCCGCCAGGAGGTGATAAATCCCATGTGGGCCGGCAAATCGACAACCTCTCCCAGTTCGACGAGTCGTGCCTTGATATCCTTGATTTGGTCCAGGTTGCGGGCATTGCGAAAAAGTGTTTGGAGCTTCTGAAGGCCGTTCGGGCTGCTGGAGTCAGCCGCATCGAGTCCTGCGGCGATCGCGTCGAAACGAATCTCCAAGCTCGGATCGTTGGTCATGGTAGCGAGCAGCTGGTACGCTTGATCGGCGTCGATGTTTTCGATCCATTCGTAGGCCGTGCGTCGCGCCCGCGGCGAAACGTCCGTATCTGAAAGCAGTTCAATCAGACGTGCCGTGGGTAGTGTGCCGCCCGCGGCGAGCGTGCGGGCGGCCACGGCGTCGGCCGCTGCGCGGAGCCAATTCTCGACCGCTGGGTTGCTGTTGGTCATTCCACGCAAAATCGTTGGAAGTTCCGCTACGTCGGCAGCAGCGAGTACCCGCCACGCCTCGCGGACTTCGTCGGTGGTGGCCGCAGTAGGGGAGGCCGTCCGCACAACGGTCAGTGCATCGCTCAACTCGGCATCGCTGGCTTCGCCAGAGTGCGCGGCAAACAGCACGAACAGCGAAAGCATCCACAAGATAGGCCTGCGGCGGTACATCGGCATCTCCACGGTTGGTTTGCGATTTCCATTCGCCCCAGTTTAACGCCCCATCCACGTTGTCGGCTAGCATGCATCCTGGCAAATTGCGGTGTAGCTGATGCGGCAAAGCAACGAAGCGACCAGTTGGGGATCGCGGTCGCAAATGCGTGGCTTGAGAGCTATGATGGAACCGTTGGGACGGCTGAATTGTTGGCTGTCGAAAGCTCCCGCGAACAGCGGCTGCAAGCAATTGCCGAGCGAGAGGGCAGACCATGAAAAAAGTGACCACCGGCGGCGGCTGGCCAGCCGTGCTCTATACCCTGCGAAAAGCGCGGGAGGCGGGTGGGCTGTGGAAGTTTTGGAAAGCCATGCGGTCGCGAAACGCCTGCAAAACGTGCGCGCTAGGTATGGGAGGGCAGCGGGGTGGTATGGTGAACGAAAGTGGCCACTTTCCGGAGGTCTGCAAGAAATCAATGCAAGCGATGGTGGCCGACATGCAGGGGGCCATCAAGCCGGAGTTTTGGGACCGCTATACGGTCAACCAACTTAAGAGTCTTACGCCCAAGGAACTCGAATCGTGCGGCCGGTTGGTCGACCCAGTGCGCTATACCGCCGAAAGCGGCCGCTACGTGCCCATCACCTGGGACGAAGCATACGATCGCATCGCTGCCAGGTTGGCCCAGCTCGCCGCCGACCAAACCTTCTGGTACTTCAGCGGCCGCAGCAGCAACGAGGCTGGTTTTCTCCTGCAGCTATTCGCCCGCCTGTACGGCACCAACAACGTCAACAATTGCAGCTACTACTGCCATCAGGCAAGTGGCGTGGGCCTGACCAGCGTTACGGGGAGCGGTACCGCGACCATCCTGCTGGAAGACCTCGATCATGCCGATCTGGTGTTCGTTATCGGTGGCAACCCTGCGTCAGCAATCACCCGCGACTCATGCGAACGCTGATGGACGTTCGTCGACGCGGCGGAAAAGTGATTGTCGTCAATCCGATCGTTGAGACGGGCATGGTGAATTTCAGCGTGCCAAGCGATGTACGGAGCCTGCTGTTCGGCGCGGAGATTGCCAGCCAGTACGTCCAGCCGCACATCGGTGGCGATCTGGCCCTGTTGTCCGGCATCGCCAAGCGGGTGCTGGAAATGGGGGCACAAGACGAGCCGTTCCTCGCCGCCCATTGCCAGGGTTGGCCAGAGCTGCGCGAGCGACTTGAGTCGCTGGAGTGGGGCGAGATTCTTGCCAAGAGCGGAGTCGCCAAGCACGAAATCGACGAGATGGCCGAAACTTACGCCACCGCCAAAAACGTGGTGTTCAGTTGGACGATGGGCATCACGCACCATGTCCACGGCGTGGAAAACGTGCAAGCGATCGGCAATCTGGCCTTAATGCGGGCAATGGTCGGTCGCCCCGGCGCGGGTTTGCTCCCGATCCGTGGTCATTCGAACGTCCAGGGCATTGGATCGGTGGGCGTCACCCCGAAGCTGAAGGATGCCATCTTCGCACGACTCGAGCAGCATTTTGGCGTCCAACTGCCGGTGCAGCGGGGTCGCGACACGATGGAATGCATGGAAGGTGCCGCGAGTGGTGAATTGAAATTTGGTTTCAGCTTGGGTGGCAATCTATACGGATCGAATCCCGACTCGGCCTTTGCCGAGCAGGCCCTCGCCGCGCTCGACACGATGGTCTACATGAGCACCACGCTCAACACGGGTCACGCGTTCGGTACTGCGCAGGAGACGATCATCCTGCCGGTGCTTGCCCGCGACGAAGAGCCGCAGCCCACGACGCAGGAGTCGATGTTCAACTTCGTGCGATTGAGCGACGGCGGTCCGCCACGACTCGTAGGACCTAAGAGTGAAATTGAAGTGATTGCGACGATTGCCCAAAAAGTATTTGAGCGGCGGGGGAGCGACGCGCCCATCGATTGGAAGAGCATGCAGGATACGGGGCAGCTGCGGTCGGCAATGGCTAACATCGTGCCGGGTTTCGCAGCATTGGACGGCATGGAAAAAACAAAGCAGGAGTTTCAGATTCCCGGGCGCACCTTCCATACACCGATATTTGCCACCGAGTCCGGCCAGGCGAACCTGCACGCACATACCCTGCCGCCGCTTGCAGGCGACGCAACCGCCGAGCTAAGGATGATGACCATCCGCAGTGAAGGACAATTCAACACCGTGGTGTACGAAGATTACGACTTGTACCGTGGTGTGGACCGCCGCGACGTGATTTTGATGCACCCCGACGATCTTGCGACGCGCGGTTTGCAAGATGGCCAATTGGTGAAGGTCGCGGGCCCGGCCGGGGCGATGCGGGGCGTGCGGGCCACGGCGTTCGAAAAAATCCGGGCCGGCAACGCGGCCATGTACTACCCCGAGGCCAACGTGCTCGTAAGCCGGCATCTCGACCCCGCGAGTAAGACACCGGCATTCAAGTGCGTACTGGTAACCGTTGCTGCCGTGGTACCCGCGGCCGACCCACGACTGGCGGCGAGCATTTAAGCCGCTTAGCAGCCCGTGGTTAGGCGAGCATCATTTCAACGGGGCCAGCCCACTCTTGCACCATGTTGGCATCCTCTTCGCTGCCGGCGAAGATCACGACATCCTCGGCTTCGAACACGTCGTAGCCGCGGGGGCGAACCACCAGGCTGCCGCTCGCCCGTCGAATGGCGATAAACACGACACCCTCGGCCTGGCGGCCGAATTGTTCGATCGTCTTGCCAACGAGCGACGATTGGTGCTCGATAACCGCTTCACCCAATTCGAACTGCCCTTCCATGTCCGCGCCGCTCATGATGCGGGTAAGGTGCGGTCGGAGCAACGCGCTGGCGGCGGAGTTGCCGGCCATCTCGTGCGGCGAGACCGTCACCGTGGCACCGGCATGCTTGAGCTTGCGGGCGGTGTCGACCGTTTCGGCTCGGGCAACCACCAGGCAGTCGCGGTTAAGCTCGCGTACGGTGACCGTGATGAACATGTTCTCGGCATCGCAGTCGACGGCGCACACGACTCCCCGTGCACGGTCGACCCCAGCGTTTAGCAGGACGTCGTCACTACTTGCGCGACCTTCGACCACCAGGCGGCCATCGGTGCGCCGCGCGGTCGCAGCATTGTTCGTTGTGTTCGATCACCACGCAGGCGACGCCTCCGCGAGTCAGTTCCTGGCAAATGGCTTGGCCCATCCGCCCGTAGCCGCAAACAATAATGTGATCGCGGCAATCCTTGATACACTGTCGCATTTTCCTTCTCCGTGTTCCCTCTTCGTCCATCGCAATCTGCACCAACGTGCTAAGTGCGTAGGTAAACGTACCAATGCCACACAGAAGCAAGATGGCAGCCACCACCTCGCCCATGGCCGATAGTCCGTCGTCGCCATAGCCAACCGTGCTGATGGTAATCAGCGTGAAGTAGAGGCACTGCCACAACGACCACTGTTCTGTGATAAAAAAGCCGATGGTGCCAAAGCAAACGACCACCGAAAGCAGCACAAAGCAGCGTAAGATGGCTTCGCGGTGGTTGTCGTTTTGGTAGCGATCAGGCACGGCTGCGACTCTTCGGGCGGATGACGGGTTTCCGCGTAAGTCTAGGTTGCAGGCAGCGCCGTTCGTGCGCCAGGCCGTAAAAATACCCCTCGATCTACCATCGGCATAATCGTAAGAACCGTCACCCGATGATCGGCAGAATATCGGGGGAGGCGTGGTCGCCCAGCGCGATTGGGGGCCGCGGCTAGTGCGCGGCGAGGCGGCATTCGATGCAATCAGCGAACGGCTACGCGCCTTTTGGTGAGTACAGGTAGGCTTATCCGGCCGTATCCAAGATAGGGGTCCTGGCCCATCTGCCGCTGCATTTTCTGCCGCTCTTTCTCGAAGTACAGCAGCACTTTCCGATCGCGGAAGTGTTTGCGTTCCACTTTTTGCTGCGCCCGGCGGAACAGCGATTCGTAACCCGAGAGCGGCCCGCTGGCCCTTTCGCCTGTGGCTACTCAGGGCCTTGTATCCTTTTTGGCCCCAGGCCCAGCAGCAAGATTTCGTCGTCCAGCGACAGGTATTGGCGGTAGGTGCCGGGGTCGCCTTGGCGGCCGCAGCGGCCGATCAGCTGGCGGTCGATGCGCTGCGAGTCGTGCATCTCGGTGCAGATCACGTGCAGGCCGCCCAGGTCGTCGACTCCCTCGCCAAGCTTGATGTCGGTGCCGCGGCCGGCCATGTTGGTGGCGACGGTCACTTTGCCCGGCTGACCGGCGCCGGCCACGATCTCCGCCTCCTTGGCGACATGCTGGGCGTTGAGCACCTTGTGCTCGAGTCCCGTTGGCCGCGAGCAGTTGCGAAACAGATGTTCGCACTTGTCGATCGATCGGGTGCCGATCAGCACGGGCCGGCCCTTGGCGTGCTCCGTGTTCCACGTCGTCCACGATGGCGAGCCCACTTCTGCTCGGCGGTGCCGAAGAACCTGGGTGGGCAGCTGCTTGCGGATCGGCGGGCCGGTTGGTGGGGATCGGCACCACGTGGCACTTTGTAGATCTTCCGCAGCTCGCGGCGCTGCTCCGTGCGGTGCCGGTCATGCCCGCCAGTCGGTCGTAGCGGAGGAAGAAGTCCTGAACGGTGATCCGGGCGGCCTGGCCGGTCTCGAAGGTGACTTCGACGCCTTCCTTGGCCTCGACCGCCTGGTGGATGCCGGCCCGCCACTTGCGTCCTTCGGCCAGGCGGCCGGTGAACTCGTCGACGATCACGATCTCGCCGTCGCGGACCACGTACTGCCGGTCGAGAATCATCTCGCGGTCGACCTTGATCGCCCGCTCCACGTACTGGTAGATGGTCGACAGCGGCAGCTGTCCATGGCCTCGGGCTTGGGCGAGCCCGCGCACCAGTCGTCGCCCTTCGCGGGTCAGTTCGACGCGTCTTCTCTTTGTGGTCGTACTCGTAGTCCTCGTCTTCGTCGAATTCGGTGCCATCTCGGCGGCCCAACTGTACGCTTCGGCCGCAATCTTCTCCTCCTCGCCGGGCACGGCACTGATGATCAGCGGCGTGCGGGCCTCGTCGATCAGGATACTGTCGGCCTCGTCGACCAGCATGAAATGCAGAGTCGCGCTGAACCGGCTTTTCGTCGGTCACCGGCTTCGCCTGCCCAGCATCCCGCCGAACAGGTCGCGCTGGCCCTCGCCGATGCGGCGCAAGAGCAGGCGGTCGCGGAGGAAGTCGAAGCCGAATTCCTTGGCCGTGCCGTAGGTGACGTCGCAGGCGTAGGCCTTGCGGCGCTCGTGCTGCGGCATCTGACCTTGGATCACGCCGACGGTCATGCCCGAGCGTTTCGTAGATCGGGCCCATCCAGTCGGCGTCGCGCCGGGCCAGGTAGTCGTTCACCGTGGCCAGGTGGGCTCCCTTGCCTTCAGGGCCGCCAGGTACAGCGGCAGCGTGGCGGTAAGCGTCTTGCCTTCGCCCGTCTGCATCTCGACGATCGAGCGATGATGCACTGGCGATGCCGCCGAGCAGCTGCACGTCGAAGTGCCGCATGTCGAGCGTCCGCCGGCCCGCCTCGCGCACCAAGGCGAACGCCTCGACCAGCAGCTTGTCGAGCGGCTCGCCGCTACGGGCACGGTAGCGGAGCGAGAGGCTCTCCTTCTTCAGGTCGTATTCGCAAAGCTCCTGTAGCTTAGGTTCACGAGCGGCAATGGCAGGGACGTAGCCTGCCCATTGCGCGAGCAGTCGGCCGGTGGGCCCGCCACCCACCGCTTGGATTTTGCGTGCAAGGCCCTGTGGGATTGTTGACACGGCGCGACAAGAGGTTGGAGAGATGGCGACGGTGGGTACCTGACGCACAGTATACAACAATCACCGCGTTCGGCTAAGCCTTTGCCGATTGCCGGCGTACGGGTCACCCCGGCGTTACGCTCATGGAGGCCGCCGACGCATCGGAGTTAGTGGTGCCCAGCTGGCTTGAAGACGATCCGCGCGGACGGAAACCATCGCTCATGCTGGTTGTTGGAATATCCTGCTCGGCGTCGAACGATGCTGGCACGTACCCGGGAGGGGGAACTTGCATGGTTGCAACCGGACCTCCCCCGGAAAATCCCACTTGGTAGCTCGTTGTGTTGACGCTGCCCGGCACTACCGGTTCGTAAATCCGTTGGTCGGAGCCGGGTACTTGAATGCGGGGCACACTATTTGGTAGCGGCGCGGCGGTTGACCCCTGAATCGGCGGCGGCGCTTGCGTGGAGACATTCGGTTCGCGGAACAGACCGGACGTGTTACCCTCGCTCGACACCGGCGACAAGGTGACCTGCGGCGCCGCCGTGGCGACCGGTGGCCAGCTGCTCACAACGGGGGCGGTCACGGGCGACGCCTGTGGCTCGCGGTAGACCGTGGGCGTTGGCTGGGGAGCTTGCTGAGCGAGCGCGGGCGGGGCCCCTGGAGGCGTGGGCGACGCCGTTGCAGTCGGTTGCGGCACGGCGGCAAAACGCATCGTACTTTCGTCGTTGGGGATCTGCACTGCAGGCTCATTGAATGCCATCGGGCTCTCGCCTGGAATGGGAGACCCGCTCCGCGGAGCGGGTGATGGAGCAGCCTGCGTGTACGTATCGCCCGCGATTGGCGTGATGTCGTTCGACGGCGGCAGCGAGCCCAGCGGTTGCATCGCGGGTTGCGATGCGGGTAGCGGAGGCATCGCATCGCTGGGGTAGTACGGCTGGGCGGTGCCAGCGGCGGGCACTCGCGATGCCGGTGGCGGCACTCGGTCGGCCGTCATGAACGGGTTGGGAATCGATGTCTGCTGCGACGTTCGGCAGCCAGTCGAGCAGACGAGAACCATCATGCCCGTCAGCAGTGCAGACTTTGCCCACGGCGCGGCCCCTAGGCGGGCGTTGTTACGTCGTCGAGAAGAGGCGATGTTGCGGCCCATCGGCAGCATCCTTTCTGCCATGTGCATCGAGCACGTGCAGTTTTCGAAAAGGCGGCCGGCATTCCTTGGCGGCCGGTGGTGCTTGCGTACCACGTAGGGGTTCGGTTGCGCGGAGCGGGACACCAGCGCGCGGCGAGAGCATCGCGGATTCGCGCGGGAGTGTCCAGAGCGGTTCTCGGATCGCCGCGTTACGCCGTGCTAGCGTTCTGAACGGGCCAGCGACGAGTCGATCACGAATGGGTTATACACCATGAGGGCGCCGCCTTGACGGGAGCGGAGACCGTCTCCTCATCCGATTTCGTCTCCTCTTTGCTGGCGGGGGCTTCGCTAGCGGGAACGTACGGATTGGTGATCGTTACCGGCGCGATGGGGGCAAAATATTCCGGTGTGCGAAAGTGAGGTGGATACGCGAAGGGCGAGTGGCCGTAGGTTCGCGGGACTGGGTGACTGTAGTAAACGGGCGGATGGGCAGCGAAGTAGGGCACTCGGTAGTCGTTGTAGAAGTCGAGTCCGTTGTACAGCCCGCCAACGCCAAGACCGAAACCGAGGCCATAGCCACCGATCAGCCCTGGTCCGCCAAACCCGCGCCGCCAAAGTGGCCACCGTGGCCACCATGGTGACCACCATGTCCACCGCCGTGCCCCCCTTTGATTCCTCCTGCACCTCCACCGAATCCACCGCCCCCCTCGGCGTGGGCGGAATTCGACGCAGCCAGTGAAAAAGTCAAGACAGCCGTTAATGCAAGCAACGCAGGGAGGGTACGCATGGTAGGAATCTCTTGGGCGGGAATAGCGAGGAGTCAGCTCATGTGGGAAAGGCTGAGCACGGTGCCCAGCGTTTTACCTATATTCCACGCTAATCAGGCTCACCCAAGCTCGCAACCAAATTCAGGGGAGCAGCTAGAAAAATCGGGGGTTTTCCGGTTCATGGGGCCTCACGGTAGACTGAGGGGGTGGATACCGAGGCCCTCACTCAATGGATCAAGCAAACGTCGCTCGCGGCGGGATTCTCGTCCGTTGGCGTTACGCCGGCCCTAGCCGCTACTGGCACTGCCCAGCTAGACGAGTGGCTCGCGGCGGGCTACGCCGGCACCATGACTTACCTCGCCGACCGCCGCGACGCCTACGAGCATCCCCAGAGCGTCCTGGACGGCGTCCGGAGCCTTGTGATGCTAGCGCTCGACTACCGAACCACCGAGCCCAGCCCCACGGCGGATGGCTACGGCCGCGTGAGTCGCTACGCTTGGGGCCACGAGGATTACCACGATGTGATTCATTCGAAACTTAAACAGCTCATCGCAACATTTTCCGAGCGGCTGCCTCAGGCACGATTTCGAGGCGTCGTCGACACAGCCCCCTTGCTGGAGCGGGAATTCGCGCAAGCGGCCGGACTCGGCTGGATTGGCAAGCACACGCTTCTGCTGAACCGGCAGCAAGGTAGCTGGTTCTTCCTCGCGGCACTGCTTACGGACGTCCAACTCGCGTACAACGCTCAGCCTGCGACCGACCATTGTGGCACTTGCACCGCGTGTCTGGACGTTTGCCCGACCGATGCTTTCCCGCAGCCTCATGTGTTGGATGCCTCGAAGTGCATCAGCTATCTGACGATTGAGCATCGTGAGCCGATTGCCGAGCAACTGCGCGACAAGATGGGCGCGTGGCTGTTTGGTTGCGATCTTTGCCAGGATGTGTGCCCCTGGAACAACAAGGCGCCACGGGCTAGCGAGCCGCGTTTCGAGCCTGCTGCCAATGCCAACCCTATGGAACTCGCCAGCTTATTTTCGCTCGACGACAATGCCTTCCGTGCGCGGTTCCGCCATACGCCCCTCTGGCGACCGAAGCGAAGAGGCATGCTGCGGAACGCGGCCATTGTGCTTGGCAATCGCCCTGTCCGCAGCGCGTTGCCGGCTTTGGTCTTAGGATTGAACGACCCTGAGTCGCTCGTGCGGGGCGCGAGTGCATCGGCGCTTGGACGCTACGGCGGCGAGCCGCGAGACGCCCTGGTCGCAAGGCTTCGTGTTGAGGACGACTCGCACGTGCGCGACGAAATCAACCACGCGCTGCGGTTTATGGATAAAGAGTGCACGCCACCTGCCGGTTGACCGCCCTGGTCGCGCTACGCGAAGATGGATCTTATGAACCGCCCACTTTCCCCACTCCGTATTGGCCCGTACGAGTTCGAACTTCCGATTGTCCAGGCGGCGCTGAGCGGCTACAGCGACTCGCCCATGCGTGTAATCGCTAGTCGGCTTGGTGCGCCGTACACCCTTTGCGAAGTGATGCTCGACCAGTTTCTGGTGGCGCTCAAAGAACGGCGACGCACGAGCCATTTTCTGCATATTGCCGACGAAGAGCATCCCGTGGGCGGGCAGTTAATGGGAGCCGAGCCTGAGCAATTTGGGCCCGCTGCACTGCGATTGGTCGACGCCGGTTTCGATGTGATCGATATCAACTTTGGGTGCCCCGTGAAAAAGGTGCTCGGTCGCTGTCGGGGCGGATTTCACTTGAGCCAGCCAGCCGTGGCACTGGAAATCGTCGAACGCGTTCGCAGTGCCGTGCCCGACGCGATGCCGGTGACTGTGAAGATGCGGCGTGGCATTGACGATACGGCCGAGAGTCGCGACCAGTTCTACGAAATATTCGACGGTGCTTACGAGCGCGGTGCGGCAGCCATCACGGTTCACGGGCGGACCGTCATGCAGCGCTACAACGGACCTTCGCGATGGGACTTCCTCCGCGAGCTAAAGGCGCATGCTGGCGAGCGGGTGGTACTCGGAAGTGGCGACTTGTTTACTGCCCAGGCGTGTCTCGACATGATCGACTACACGGGCGTCGACGGGGTAACCGTTGCCCGCGGTGCGATTGGCAATCCGTGGGTGTTTGGGCAGGCACGCGCACTTGCCGCGGGGGAGCCGCTGCCACCACCACCCACGATCTACGAGCAGCGGGCGATCATTGCCGAGCACTACCGCCTGGCTGAAGAGCTATACGGCGCGGAGCGGTGCGTGCCAACGATGAGAAAATTCGCCATCAAGTACAGCGTGCTGCATCCCCAGCAAGCGGCCGTAAGGCAGGACTTTTGCACGGTAAAGAAACCGGGCGCATGGCGCGAAGTGTTGGAGCGATGGTACGCCATCGACGCCCCGGGGGTGCACCCCACGGTCGATGAGCCGGAGCCGGTTACCGAACCCGCGATGCTGGCGAGCTCGCGCCTTGTTCATGCGCCACTTTGGGGTGGCTGACGCGTCCCCGTCCCGGTTGTATCGCTGGGCCGGTCCGCTAGAACCGAAACCAGTCGCGGACGCGGTCGGTGAGCCGTGGTGCGGGCGGATCGGAATCGCTACCGCCGTCGATGTTGGCCGGCGCCACGGCTT
This sequence comes from Lacipirellulaceae bacterium, assembly GCA_963753855.1. GTDB lineage: Bacteria > Planctomycetota > Planctomycetia > Pirellulales > Lacipirellulaceae > Aeoliella. The sequence goes on from CAVWDV010000003.1 coordinate 448,352, forward strand.
CGGGCGACGGTACTTTGATTTCTGGCAGATATTCGATCAGAAACTGCGACCAATACGAATCGAGCAGCATCTCGCAATCGCGGTACTGCCGCGCTTCGAGTGCACGGCGCGGTCCTTTTACATGCTGCACGAGCGCGAGCACCTGCTGGTCGGATTCCGGGTAAATTCTCAAAGGGTATACAAGATCGTGGACCTGCAGGTTGTCGACCCACACTTCGCCTCTACCGGTTAATTCTACACGAATTCGCATGGTAGCTGTGGAGTCGAGAATTAGATCTTCCACGCCAAACTGATAGACGTTCCATTCTTTGGCGCGACGATGCTCGAGCAACGTTTGAGCGGAGAGCGTCACATGCGGTGGCTGACCTGGCCCATCAATTTCTTCCACCACCAATCGCAACCTGGCGTCGTCTGCCAGATCGACAACCTTCACGTAGCCCGTCACGGCAATCTGGCCCGTGGCTGGCACCGGGAATGGTGCGGTTGCAATTTGAACCCCCGGACCGCGGCTAATAAGTTGGGCGCGCGCTGACCATCGTTGCCCGGCGTCACCGTGGGCACTCCCTCAGGCGACTGCCAGTCGGTGGCGTTGCCAGCCGCATCGGTCTGTTCGAACGAAGGATTGGCGACCTGCACGTAGGGGGTCATAAAGTCGGGTTTCAGGTCGCGGCGTTCCAGTTGTGCGCAGCGTGCAGCGAGCTGCTGCTCCACCTCCTGGTCGATCTGCACGCGGATACCGGAAATGGCCACATCGCTACTAGCGAAACGCAGCGCTTGCACTTCGTAGGGATCCAGTCGCAGAGACCACGCGTGGCGTCCTGCGGCGAACGCCGTCGGAGCCGTCTCCAGGTTGGCATTCGCGACGAGCGGCGCAGCGGTGGTCCGCTCGGAAACTTCCAGCGTTGCCGTCGCGGTGGTAGGCCAGGGCGAATCGTTGATCACGACCGCCACGCACCCTTGCGGCATGGAGTAGACACGTACCGCGATCGGTTGCTCGGACGACTCGCTGGCGACCTTCGTCGGATTGGCAGGCAATTTACCCGCGAGGCTGAGCGTTGCGCGGCGGGCACGGTCCCCCATTGCACCCGGGCCGAGCGGTCCTCCAAGGACGACTGGCCCGCCCGGCTCTTCGTATAACACTCGGGTGAGGGGCGAGCTTGCCGCGCCGCCCAATCGATCGAACACGATCGTTTCGGCCTCGCTGGTACCGAACTCGGTTGCGCCAGGCATTGCGATGGGCATCGTGTGCATCCAGGTCACGGCGCTGGCTGTGCCTTGTGCCACCACTTGTGGCGATCGAGCGTTGAATGAGATGGAGGTGGCTGCGTCCACCAGCGGCAACCCGGTGGTTGCGTGCCGCACTTGCGGCAGCAGGATAGCCGATTGCTCGCCAAGCGCAGCTACTTTCGAGGCCCCGCTCGAGGAAGAGGTCGTCGAGGCGAGGCCCGCCAACCAATTGCGGTCGCACGCTCCACTCGCGCGTGTCGAACAGCTGCGGTGTCAGGAGAAGCAGCTTTGCCTCGGGACGGGTATTGGTGAGATTGGCCGCAATCGAGGCGAATAGTTTCGTGCTGGCCGTTGCGCGATGGGTGAGCCAGGCCCGCCTCAATGCGGCGTCGTCCAGTAGTTTGTCGGGTTGCTGGATCCAACTGTCGAGGGTGGCTGAGTCTTTTCCCGTGGACTCGGCTACCTGTGCCAGCCGTGGCCCCGTAATACCGTACTCGGCAGGGGGCGCGGCTAGGTAGCTGTCGCTCGAAATCTCTACCGAAACGCCGGCGAACGCATCGTACTGCGCGGCTTGCGCAATCATGTTGTCGACCAGCTCGCGCACTTCTGCGGCCACATCCGGATGCGCGAGGCGGTAATGTGGTGGCTGCGGCACACGCGATTCGGGCCGCACCGCGCGGCACGGCTGTCCCTGTAGGTTGGTCCATAACGGGAACTGTTCGAGCGTACGGTATTCTTGCCGCCGCAGTTTGGCTTCCACGCCGGGGAGCGTCGCGGTAAATCGAAGTGATGGGATGAACCGTAAACCTCGCCGCGAAAACGTACGCAACATGAGATCGAGTGGATCGACCGCTGGCAAGTCCGTACAACCCAAGACGAGTCGCGATGTATTCAGCCGCGGCACGGTTGGGTAGTCGCCCACGTCAAATGCAGCGCTTCCACCCTCCATCACGTTTACCACGGCGGTGTTATATCCCGATAGTTCGACGAGCGCTGCCAGCCGCTCCGCTGCCTGGTAGAAGGTAAGCCAATCGTCGACCGGTGGTTTGCCATCGGTCGTCGGAGGGCGGGCTGTCGTGCGATTCAGCAGGGTTTGCCACTCGTAGTAGGCGGCCACCATACGCGGGTCGGAATCTACCTCCGTGGCGGTCGAATCCACCTCGCGGGCTACAGCAAGGCGAATTGCACCGTAAATTGCCGTGCGTTGCTGGCTGGCGTTCTGAATCACCACAACGGGTGAGCTGGTTCGAGGCCAAAACAGGTAGCGATACGGCTCCAACTTTCCGTCGGTTCCTGCCGTGGCCGCAGTTGCGGTGCCGTCGACCACAACGCCACCACCGGGCCCAGTGGGAATGAGCTTGCCGGCCGAGTCGGGTTCGAAAACGCGAATTACCAACTTCTGGGCAACGTCTGTCGGCAAGTCGACTTCCACCGCGTGAGGCCTTCCCGGCTCTGCAGCTGGTAGCGGGTAGGCCTGCCACGATGGGGCATCCACGCCACGCGGCGACAACGCTGCGAGTGCCCGCCCTTGGTGATTCGTGGTGCGAAAAGGCTGGCTACCCAAGGGACCAGCAGCTGGGTTTGCCCATCGATCGAGCCGCGTCCACTCGGGAAGACGATTCCACCACTTGGGATTGGCCGGATCGATTTCCAACTGGGTCTGCCACACGGCATCGACGTAGGTGGTCGTTGCTTGGCCGCCGAGCACCACCACTTGGAAGTTTCGCTTCGCGAGTTGCTGCCCCGCGGTTGCTTCCCAGAATTTGACCCGATTGCCCGGAGGCGTGCGGGCCGTGAGCTTTACGGTGTAGACCCCATCGCGCATGGGCAGCGGGATCTCCAACGGCACTTTCGAGTTCTCGCGGGGTGAAAGCGAGACTCGCTCCGTGCGGGTCCACTCTTGTCCGCCGCTGCGACCGCGGACAAGTTCTGCGGTGAGATCGAGCGATCCGCCAGCAGCCAGGCCCGCGATCACGGGTTCGACCTCGCAGCGGAACGTATCGCCCGGAGCAAAGATCAAGGTGGAATGAGCGGTGTGAATTCGTAGCGCGTCGTCTTCCACACGATGCACGAGCAGCGTTGTCTCGCCCGGCGTCGCAGTGGAAGCGAGCGTGGACCTCTGAGGATGGGTCATCAACGCCGAGAGCGGCTCCTCGAAGACGATAGGCTTATCGTCACCCGCGGCACGCATTTCGATGCGAAGCAGAGCGGTGCGTGGCGCGGCGACGGTGATGTCGAAGCCATCAAACGTTCGCGACCGCGGCTGGGCAAAGAGCACGGTGCCTTCATCGATCCAGATTGAGCCGGGCGCGTCGCATTCTCTGCCGAGCAGTGAGAGTTGGCTCAACTCGCCACCGGATACCGAAACTCGACCTGCCCACTGCACTGGCGTGCGGCCGCCCCACGCGATTCGCAGTCGCAGGGTTGGTGGAGACTCAGCCAGCGCAGCCGCCGACACGGACCATTGCCAGCCAAGGGCAATGGTTAGTAGCATCGCCATCCAAGGAAGGCGGGTCGTCGGCTTGGCATCTCTCTCAAACAACACCGGACATCCTTGTCCGAAGTGGCGGTCGTTGGGGGGCCTAAAGTGGCGGCGGGATTGTAGTTACGACGCAAGACTCCCGCCAGGGCGATTCCCCGTATCCCGTGCTAGCGGGTGCAACGGCCGTGAGGCGAAGCTGCCCTCCTGACTCGAAATGCCGTACAATCGCCGCACGGAAACAACAAATCCTTCCACCGCAGATGGAGACTCGCTGGCGATCATGAAAGCATTGCTACTACGCGAGTACCAACAGTTCGACCTTGTCGATCTGCCGATTCCCGATCTCCACCCGCAGGAGGTCCTGGTTCGCGTCGAAGCGTGTGGCATTTGCGGTAGCGATGTCCATGGATTCGATGGCAGCACTGGCAGGCGGATCCCACCCGTGGTCATGGGGCACGAGGCGGCCGGTCGCATCGAGCGCGTCGGCGACGCGGTGAGCAGGTTCGCGTTGGGTGATCGCGTGACCTTCGACTCCACAATTTTCTGTGGAGCCTGCAGCTACTGCAAGCTGGGCAAAATTAACCTGTGCAGCAATCGGCAGGTGCTCGGGGTATCGTGCGATGACTACCGGCGGTTTGGCGCATTCGCCGAGTTTGTTGCAGTCCCGGAGCGGGTCGTCCATCGCCTGCCCGACCAATTGCCCACCACGCACGCGGCGCTCATCGAGGCGGTATCCGTGGCCGTACATGCCGTACGACGATCGGAGCTGCCACACGGTGGGACTGCCGTTGTGGTGGGCACGGGTATGATTGGACTGCTTGTGGTGCAAGCCCTGCGTACGCTCGGCGCCGGGCGGGTGATTGCCATCGACGTGGACGACCGCCGTCTGAGCCTCGCGCGGGAGATGGGGGCGGAACAGGCAATCAACGCCACCAGCCAAGATGCCAAGCAACAAGTACTCCAGGCCACCGAGGGCGAAGGGGCCGACGTAGCGCTGGAGGTGGTGGGCGCGACGGAGCCGCTCCGGACTTCCATTGATTGCGTGCGAAAGGGTGGCTCGATTACGTTGGTTGGCAATGTGTCGCCGACGGTCGAACTACCGCTTCAAGCCGTGGTGACACGCGAACTGACGCTCTACGGATCGTGCGCGTCGCAAGGCGAGTATCCGCAGTGCATCGAGCTCATGGCAACCGGCAAGATCGACGTTGCCCAGCTCATCTCTGCGGTCGCACCGCTCGAAGAAGGACCGCAGTGGTTCCAGCGACTCTACGACCGCGAGCCGGGCCTATTGAAAGTCGTGCTCACTCCCTAATGCGTCACCTCGACTTAATTTTTGGGCGAGCTCCGCGCGGTAGCATCGAGGGTGCCCAATAAAAACCGAGGCGAGCGTCTCCGGCTCCACCTTTGAAGCCCCCACGTTTTCGCCTGGACGATAGATTGCAGTTCGTTTTTTCCAATCTAGCACCTGCCATCGCAAGTAGATTGCCCGTGCACTATCTTGCCTTATGGGGAGACCCTTAGTCGTGCCTTCATCGCTTTTCGATCTAACCGGCCAGGTAGCAATTGTGACCGGCGCGAGTCGGGGACTCGGCCAGCAATTTGGCAGGGCGTTAGCCAATGCCGGGGCGGATTTGGTGGTTACCAGTCGCCATGTCGATTCGCTGGCTCCGTTTTGCGACGAGATTCAATCACTTGGCAAGGCAGCGGTGGCTGTGGAACTCGACCTCCGCGACCAGGCGAGCATCAGCCAGTTTGCCAAGCGGGCCATCGCCGCCTTTGGCAAGGTCGACGTTCTGGTGAACAACGCCGGGTGCAACGTGCGTAAACCAGCACTGGAGGTAACTTGGGACGATTGGAATACGGTGCTCGACACGAATTTGCGGGGCACCTTCTTTGTTGCCCAAGCCATCGGGCGGCATATGATTGAGCGGCAACGGGGTCGCGTGATCAACATCGGCTCGGTAACGTCGGTGATGGGCTACGCCGGACTCGCGCCCTATTGCGCCAGTCGTGGTGGAGTCAAACAACTCACCATGAGTCTTGCGGACGACTGGGGCCCGCATGGCGTGACGGTCAACTGCCTCGCGCCCGGGTGGTTTAAGACCGAACAGAACAAGGTGCTGTACGACAACGCCAATTGGGTTGCCTACCTCGAAGATCGTATTCCACTCAGGCGTCCTGGGCAGCCAGGTGACCTCGACGGCACGGTGGTGTTCCTTGCCTCCGAAGCAAGCGCTTACATTACCGGGCAAACCATTCTGGTTGACGGCGGGATCAGCACCGGCGCGACCAAGGCCACGGTCGACGCTTAGCGCAAACCCACCGAGCGGGGCACCTTGCCCCCGCGCCAGTGTGCTGTCCCGCGCTACTGGTCGTCGGGCGTCGGAAGCAGGTCGCGCCACGACTGAGAGGTCGATACGTGGTGATCGATGGCGTCGACCAGTCGTTCGAACTGTTCCAATTCGGTCGGGCAGCGCGAGGCGATGTCGTTGGCTTGCCACATGTCGTCCGGCGCAACGTACAGCTCGCTGGCGGGCTCATTCCCTTGTCGAACCATGTACTGCCACTCGTCGGTCTCCACAAAGCGGGAACCGTTCGACTCACCCACCGCGATCGCGCGGTGGACGTGGGTTGGCGACTCGTTTCGCGCGAGCGAAGCAAGCAACGCATGCAAGTCGCTGGTCTGCGTGAGCGAACTCTCACGTGCCATGGCAGGCACCATGGTGCCGCGCATCAGTAGCGGCACGTGGAACAACTCACGGTAGGCAGGTCCCGCGGTGCCGAGCTGACCGTGCTCGCCGAGCGCGAAGCCACGAGAACCCGCGAGCACAACGGTCGGCGCAACCTCGGGCCATAGTTCTTCGAGCAGGTTGTCGATGGCTCCCAAGCACCGATCGAGCGCCATCACCTGGCCCGCGTAGCGGCACCCCGCCAGGAATACTTCGTCGGCGCCTGCATCGCCAACGGCGATCTCCTGATGAGGTACTTCCAGGCTGACCGCAAGCTCGGGATCGTCTTCGTCCAATAGGCTCTCCGCGAGATCAGACGGCGCATCCCACGGCGCGAGTAATCCGCGCAAATGAATCCACAAGAGACGCGGCTGCTCGTATTCGCTCGACCATCCGCCAAGTAGGTCGGCCGCCGCCTCCAACACACGGCCCATGACGGTGTCGAAGACTTCGGTTGCCGGCGCTTGGCTGGCGCCGTCGACGAGTAGCACCTCGTCAAATTGCTGTGCTTCCGACCGCTCCGCGATTTCGGGGTCGTCGGTAACCAAGTGGCACAGGTACCCGTCGTCTTTCCATTGATCGACGAGCGCTTGCTGCAGTTCAGCCGCGCCGTCGAGCGCGTGGCGACCGGTCCACAAGGCGTCGTACACGTCGGAGAGTTTGCTGCTCTCGGACAGGAAGCGATCGAACAGAATTCCCTGGCTCGCCAGTCGGTCGAGGGCTGGAGTCGGGTAGCACGTGTTGCCGTACGCACCCAGTGCACGGGCACGCAATCCATCGACCATCACCATTAGCATGACACGATTTTGCATGCGGACGAGTATAGAGTGGTCGTCGACCGGTTGGTAGTCACGCGGGCAAGAGTTGCTCATGCGCATTCGCGACCGGCAACGTTTCGGCTTGCTTCAGCTGGCAGCTACGAAACACTCCGGTCGGGAATGCACTAGGCACTACGCGCTGCGCCACTCCTGCCAAACCAGCTGGGGAAAGGTTACCGCGTCGCGCAAGTAACGGCTCGCCAAGCGGCGGGGCTCACTGGAGAGGCGGTGCAGCCATTCGAGTCCGGCGCTTTGCATCCAAACCGGTGAACGCTGCTTTTCGCCTGCCAGAAAGTCGATGGTCGCACCGGCACAAATGGCCACTTTGGCTCCGAGCTTTTCATGATGCCGCGCGATCCATAGCTCCTGCTTGGGGGCACCCAGTCCAATGACCACCACGTCGGGCTTGGTGGCCAATACGGCGTCGACGGCGGCTTGGTTATCGATGCGATTGTGCTCAAACCCGAGCGACGGGCAGTGGGTGCCCACGACCTCGACACCTGGAAACTGCCGCTGCATTTTGACTGCTGCCCGCTGGGCAACGCCAGGTCCAGCACCTAGTAGGAACACACGCAGCGGCTCTGGCCTATCGGCCGCCGCACGGAGCACGCTCGGCACCAGATCGCTGCCAGCCACGCGCTGGGGTAGCGGCCGGCCGAGTAGCTTCGATGCCGCCACAATCGGCGCCCCGTCGGCCAGCACCATGGCGGCACTCGCGTACGACTTGCGCAAGCCCTCATGATGGGTCAGCATGACGGCGTGATCGACGTTGGGCGTTACCACGTAGCGGCACGCGGCGGGTGTGGGCTCGCTACACCAAGTTAGCACTCGCTGGGTAGCTTGACGGAGATCAACGCGGTCGATGTTGATGCCAAACAGGGATACGTGCGTAGTGGGTTCGGGTAGCATGGGGCGGGGCAGGGGGTTGGCGAATGTCGGGTGAAGTGCGCGATTCGGAGCAAGCGCCCCGCGTATGGTGCGTGTGGCACGAGTGGAGGCCTGTTCGGCCGTGGCAACCGCAAGACCGACGACCAGCATCACGAGCCATTGGTCTTGAAAAATATGGCTCTCGTCATGGAACACGGCCGAAGGGATGTACACCGCGAGTACTGCCAGCAGGAGCCGGCCCATCTGACGAGTAGCGGGCGAGTGGCCGTCGCCGAGTGCCATACGGCAGCCAGTCGCAATCCAGCCAATGAGTACTGCCAGGTACGCCGTGAGACCGAGCAAGCCTGTTTCGGTTAGCAATCCCAGCAGCGTATTGTGATGATGCAGACTGCGGATCGACTCGAGTTCGAACTCCTGCGAGCGATCGGCAAGGTAGGGGAGCTTCTTGTCGTAAAAACGTCCGAATCCCACACCGGTGAGTGGTTCGTCGCAAAACATGTTCCACGAGACATAGGCAAACGCCGTACGTTGTTGCACGGAGTGCTGCGAAACCTGGCCAGAGTCTTCCCGGTCTAGGTTCACGACAAACGACCAGGCCATGCCAGCCACGATGGCCGTGGCGAATAGCGCCCCGCCGGCAACGGGCCAGCGAATCCGCTTGGGTGTCTCGGCCACCAGCATTACAAGGCCGCTCAATGCGAGGCCCATCCAGACGCTACGCGTAAAGGTAAAGAACACGGCCAGCACCATCAGCCCCATCGCGACGACGAGCACCACTTGCCAACCCCGCGCTACTCGCGGGCAAAGGGTCCACGCCGACCACATGGCGACACACAGGTAATTGCCGAGGCTCACGGAGTTGAGCGCCGGCCCGCGAGCGCGGCCAAAGTGGGAGCCAAGTTCCGGGTCGCTAATGAACTTGGGGAAAACGGCCCACCACTGACCCGTAATTTCGGCACACGCGGTGACGGCCAAGTAGCAGCCCAACACCGTGAGGGCGGTGAGAATGCCGGTAACCGTCAGCGTTGGGAGCGGCGTGAGTCGTACCGCCAGGTACAGAGCTGCCGGAATCCAGAAGCTGAAGAGTAATCGGAAAAAGGGCGAGGTGGGCAGTTCGGCACCGGCGCCCACGTTGCTCGCAATGCAGCTTACCGTTAGCCAGGCAACAAGCACAATGAGTGCCCAATCCACAGCAAGTGGACGGCGCCACGTGATGCGTCCTTGCACAAAGTAGGCAACCACAACGAGCGCGAGGATGCCGAGCAGCGCGCGGTCGATGGTGAGCGGCAATGGCCCAAGGTGGGTGTGCCAGAACGTGTGGCCGAGCACGTATCCCACGGCCACGGTCGCCACCGCCATGCCGACCGGCGTGAAGCGGCGAAATGCAATTGCGCCCGAAACCAAGGCAACTAGCAGAGCAGTGATGAGAACGATCGGCATGGAGTACAACTGTTGGGTACGAAGTGGGGACGCCGAGTAACGTCTCGCTCAAGCTGCATGCCCGCCCGCGGGACCGTGGCGGCGGACAGGCGGGGACGCCGCTAGCGGACGGGGGCGGGGCGACGGGCGTCGAAACCTGCTGCGATGGCATCGCTCAGCTTCGCGCGCCGCCGAGGTGTGGCGGGCAGGTCGAGGCCAGCGGCTTGGCCAAGTGGAGCCAAAGCGTCCCCTGGCAGGGCATCCAGCTCAGCGACCGACTTCGGTGCGGGGCCATGCTGCAGGAAGATGAGGCCAACTCCCAGCAGCAGGCCTAACAGTCCGCCCGCGGCAACGACGCTCGACCGCCGCGGGCCAACGGGACGCAGGCCCGATTCCACATCGTCGATTCGCGAAATCAGGCTTGCATTCTGCGCACCGGCTAGATGTCCTTGGGCGTCCGCTAACCGCGTGTGCGCGGCGTCGACTAGTTTGGTTTGGTTTTCTACGGCCGCCACCAATTGCGAGTAGGCCGCACGATGGCGGGCGAGGTTCCTTTGGTTTTCGTGATTCTTGGCGAGTTGCTCTTGGAGCGCTCGATTTCGATCGGCACTCAGCGCGAGCTCGATTTCGAGCCCATCGATGGCCGTCGCCAGTTCGCTATGCAGTTGTTCGCGCACTTGAGTCTCGGCTGCCTTAGCGGCGATTACGAATGGGTGTTCGGGAGCCAGGTTGCCAAGCAGCCGCGCTGTGGCAAGTTGCGAGTCAACCAACCCCTGCTTGAGTCGCTCCACAGCTGGCTGCGAACTCAGCAGCGATTGTGGCGTCGCGATGAGTTGCAGCGGGTCGGCCTCCGCTCGATGGAGTACGGCGAGCAGCTTTTCGGTTCGTCGCCGTGCCGCTTCGTTGGTGCGAATCTCTACTTGAATCGCAAGGTTGTTCTGCGTGGTCTCGCTGGCCCCGCCAACGGGGTTTACCAAGTTGCGTAGGTCGTTCAGGTTGGCGCCTACGTTGCCTTCGAAGACCGCGAGCTTCTCGGTCTTGTTGTTCAAGTCGGCTTGCGCCTGGTCGCGTCCTTCCGTTAGTTCGGCGATCATGCTGTCCGCCTGCTTCTGCCGAATCTCTTGTGTGCGGTGCTCGAGCGCCTTGGCTAGAGCTGCGGTGAGCTTGGCTGCCCGCTGAGGGTCTTTGTCGAGGACGCCCAAATAGAACACTTCGGTCTTGCCAAACTCGGCCCCTCCGGGGGGGGTCATTACCATGGCATCCCGAAAGTCCACGATGTCCTGTGCCGTAGGCCACTTCTTTGACTTGCTCCAGCTCGCACGCGGCCCCACCTGCTCGAGTACGGCCGAAACAACGGTCTTGCTGCGTGCCAACTCGAGCAACGTTTCTTGAATGGTTTTCATTTCCGACAGGTCGGAGAACTTGCCTAGCCGGTCGGTCCCAAGTCCGGCGGCTTCGGAGCGAATCAAAAGGCCTTGCGTCGCCTTCCACTGCCGTGGCAGTACGAGCGACATCCCCGCCGCCAGGATCGCCACACCCACCATCGGTACCATCCACATCCGCCGGTGGCGAAGCAGCAAGTCGGCAAGCTGACGAGGCGACAGGTCGTGGGTGGCGGGTTGCGTCATGGAAGTTTCTCGGTGCGCAGATGCGGTTGGACCATATGGAGATGCAGGTATCTGTAGGCAATCACCATGCCAGTCGGGTCAATGGGCTGCGACGGGGCGAAATACCGGGCGAAAATTGGCTGCCAGCGAACTTTGGCGGGCCCTCGGCATCCGTCGGGCGAGTGGTTAATGGAACGCGTGTGGTTTTTTCGCCACACATCATCCGGCGGCGCATTCCGCACATTCGGAAACCGATTCGCACCTGGTTGAAAACGCGCCCCCGCGACGCAAACTTCCCTGACCATTCCATCCGGCCGATTCTCGCGGCCGGTGCATCCTTTGTGCGCCGAGTCACTGAGTTGAATAAAAGCGTCGAAATCATTGATTCCATTGAGCGACTCGCATCCTTGCGCGGCGCTTGGAAGCGACTGGATGGCGGCGTGCCCTTTCGCTCGTTCGATTGGCTGACCACCTGGTGGAAACACTACGGACAAGCAGCCGCCCACCGCCGTGTGCGTTTGCGTGTGCTGGTGGTGCGCGATGCCTCGCTGCCCGGTGATGGAGTCGTTGGCATCGCTCCTTGGTGCGCCGAGCAAACTCGTTCTCGGGGAACGGTGTTACATCCGCTCGGCGACGGCGAAGTGTGCAGCGACCACCTGACGATTCTTTGCCAGCCCAGCGATGCCACGCTCGTCGCAGTGGCCCTCGCCGAACACCTGATGCAATCGGGCGACTGGAGCCGAATCCAACTCGACGCGGTGGACGAAGGCGATACGGTGGTTGAACGACTAGCGATCGAACTGGCGAGCCGCGACTGCGCCACGGATAGGGCGGTGGTAGGCAACTGCTGGAGCATCGACCTGCCGCCAACTTGGGACGACTTTTTAACGATGCAAAGCAAATCGCATCGCAAGCAATTGCGCCGCGCCGCCGAGCGCATGCTCGCTACCGATCGCGCGAAATGGCATGCGGTAAAAGACCTCTCGGACTTCGAAAATACTTGGCCCGTGTTTGTAGAGCTCCATCAACGCCGGTGGCGCAGTCTGGGCGAACCGGGCTGCTTTGCATCGCGGACGTTCGCCGCGTTCCACCACGAGGTGGCGCAGCGGTTGCTCGCGGCTGGTCGTCTGAGCCTCGGTTGGCTCGAACTGGACGGCGATCCAGTTGCTGCGGAGTACCATTTGTCTGGCAAGCTGTCTTCTGGCCATCTCGCCACTTATGCCTATCAAGGAGGCGTCGATCCGCATCGATTGCACGAGGAGCCCGGTCGGCTGGCAAACATCATTACCATTCAACGGGCCATTGAGGAGCGGCATCAGCGGTTCGACTTCTTGCGAGGCGATGAGCCCTACAAGGCGCATTGGCGGGCCCGAGCTTGGCCAACCTATCGATTACGTGTACTGCCGCCGTCGCACAAGAATAACTGGCTGGCCCAAACTGCCGATTGGGCCGATTCGGTTACATCGGCCCTCAAGTCGGGCCTCCGTCCAATCGTGTCGCCGGCCCCGCACGCCTTTTGACCGTGAGCACATGTCGCCATGAACATTGCCAAACGCTGTTTGCTTAACACCTATCTTTGCGCCACGGCGCCACTGCGAACGCTGATCGGCCGGCGACGTCGCGCTCGGCACGCCGAGCCGGTGCAAATATTGTTCTATCATCGCGTGGCCGACGATCACCCGAATCCTTGGACGATTGGTTGCGATGCCTTTGCCAGGCAGATCGCCTGGCTCGAAGAACACTTTGATGTCATTTCGCTCGAAGAAGCCCAACGGCGAATCTCAACCGGTCGCAACGGTCGACCCTCGGTGGTCATTACCTTCGACGATGGTTACGCGGACAACTGCGACTTTGCCTTGCCGTTGTTACTCGATCGTCGCTTGCCTTTCGCTTACTTTGTTACCACCGGCAACCTGCTTCACGCCCAACCGTTTGCTCACGATGTCGAGCGCGGCACGCCGCTCGCGCCGAATAGCCCAGCCGATATCCAGGCACTTGCGGAAGCGGGCATCGAGATTGGCGCGCATACGCGGTGGCACGTCGATTTGGCCACGGTCGATCCGCAACGGTTGCACGACGAAATCGTGGGCTCCAAGCTCGACTTGGAACAACTGATCGCGGCGCCCGTACGGTATTTCGCGTTTCCGTTTGGCAAGCCACAGAATATGACGTCGGCCGGTTTTCAGGTTGCGCGAAGCCGGTTTTGTAGGCGTGTGCTCGGCGTACGGCGGATACAACTTCCCAGGCCGCGACCCGTTTCACCTTGAGCGTTTTCACGCCGATCCCGAGTTCGTCCGATTCAAGCATTGGTTGTCGGTGGATAGCATCAAGCAAATGAGGTGCCCTACTTTCGCGTCACAGCCGAGCGAGTCCACCGGTTCGAGCAAACTTGCGACCGCGTACATGGGACGCCAAGGCCCGGGGGCCGACTCATGAGCCGCGGTGCCAAGAAATCGAGCGTATTAATTCGGCCCGACACGCTGCTTGCCAGCGTTATGGTGCTGCTGGTGGTCAACGTGGTGCAGCGGACGATCGGGTTCGGACGCGGTGTGCTCTTTTGTCGGTGGCTCGATCCCGAGTCGCTGGGACAATGGGATATGGCGTACGGTTTTCTGATGCTTGCAGCACCCGTCGCCGTGCTGGGCTTGCCGGGCTCGTTTGGCCGCTATATCGAACGATTTCGTCAGCGCGGCCAATTGCGGATGTTCCTTCTCCGTACCAGTATTTGGACCGCCGGGCTCACGGCGATTGCCGTCGGCGTGCTGTTCGTTTTTCGCACGGAGTTTGCCTACCTGGTGTTCGGTGATTCGACGCAAACCGCACTGTTGGCACTCATGGCGGCGGTGCTGGCGACGGTCGTCCTCCATCACTTCCTCGAGGCCGTGTTCGCGGGGCTGCGCGTATTTCGCGTGGTGTCGGCAATGCACTTCGCCCAAAGTATGCTTTTCGCTGGCCTTTCGCTCACGCTGCTTTGCATTTGGCGGCAGGACGAGTGGAGCATTGTCGCGGGTTACGGATCGGCATGCGTGATCTCGGTTGCCGGGCGCTCCTCTGGGCGAGTCGATTCGACTGGCATGTTACCAGTGAGGCCGCCAGCGAGTCGCACCATACGTTTTGGCCACCGCTGTTGCGCTTCGCCGTGTGGGTGTGGGTGAGCAATGTGCTCAGCAATCTGTTCTCCGTCATCGATCGATACATGATCGTCCATTGCAGCGGCCAGCCAGCCGATCAGGCCTTGGGGCTGGTCGGTTACTACCACACGAGCATGCTGGTTCCGGTGCTGCTGGTTTCGGTAGCGAATCTGCTCACCGGAGCCATGACACCGCACTTGAGTCACCAATGGGAGTCGGGCGATCGACTTGGTGTTGCCGCTCGGCTCGGTACAACGTTCAAGCTCACGTCGCTGCTCATGTACGCCGCTGGTATTGGTGTTCTGCTGGTTACCCCTGCATTGTTTCACCTGGTGTTCGGCGGCAAGTACGACGAAGGCCTGTTCGTCTTACCCTGGTGCTTGCCTCGTGTGTGTGGTTTAGCCTGCTACTGGTCTCGCAAACTTACGTCTGGTGCGCCGAGAAAACACGCCATGCCAGCGTGCCACTCGCCGTCGGACTTGCCAGCAACGTATTGCTGAATTTGGTGTTGCTCCCACGACTTGGGCTGCAAGGGGCCGTGATTGCCACTGCGCTTGCCACGCTCGTTGCCCTGGCGGCGCAAATTGTCGTAAACTGGCGACTCGGAATGCCCCCATCGGTGGGCACCCTGTTGGTGTCGCTCGCACCGTTGGCGCTCGCCATGGGATTCCCTACGGCTGTATCTACCGGTGGGTTGATCGGTTTACTCGTCTTTTTCACCCCGTGGGTGCTGTCGACCGAGGAACGCCGTGAGATTATCGGAATCGCCCGCGAGCGGCTGCAACGCTTTGCGCCAGCACGCACTACTGGGCTAGCCAGAGAAGGATAACGTTCGCCGATGAGCAACGCACGCACACCACGAACTACGCCGATACGGGCGATGTTTTTCACGACCTCTATGCCGGTAGGTGGTGCCGAAACGCTGCTCATGAATTTGCTTCGTCGCCTCGACCGCCACCGCATTGTGCCCGAGTTGTGCTGTTTGAAGGAGCGCGGCCCTTTGGGAGAGCAACTCGCCAAGGAGCTTCCCGTCCATGCTGGGCTGATCCACCACAAGGCCGACGTTCGCGTTCTCCCTCGACTTCGAAAACTGCTTCGCAGTCGTCGCATCGACGCGATCGTTACCGTTGGCGCAGGGGACAAAATGTTTTGGGGACGCTTAGCCGCGCGTGCGGCTGGTGTGCCAGTGGTTTGTTCAGCGCTCCACAGCACGGGGTGGCCCGATGGTGTTGGTCGCCTGAATCGCCTTCTAACGCCGATTACCGATGCGTTTATCGGCGTTGCTGTACCCCACGGGCGGCATCTTGTCGAAATCGAGGGGTTTCCAGCGGACAAAGTGGTGGTTATTCCCAACGGCGTCGATACCGATCGCTTTGCGCCAGGCATCGACACGGCCCAAGTCCGAAGTGAACTGGGCATCTCGCCGGCCGCGCCGGTGGCCACCATTGTTGCCGCGATACGCCCCGAAAAGAACCACGGTCTGTTCTTAGATGTGGCCAAACGAGTGCTGACGCAGTTTGGCGATGCTCGCTTCCTCGTGGTCGGCGATGGTCCCCAGCGCCTGCATCTTGAGGAGCGATCTGTTGAACTTGGCGTCCACCATGCCGTTCGGTTTCTCGGTACACGATGCGATATACCGACGCTGCTCAACGCCACGGACGTGAACGTGCTGACTTCGCACAACGAGGCGAATCCCGTATCCATCCTCGAAGCCATGAGCACCGCCACGCCCACGGTTGCCACCCACGTCGGGTCGGTCGACCAGTCGGTCATCGATGGCGTAACGGGCTACCTGACCCCGTCAGGAGATGCAGATCGGATGGCGCAGCGCGTGGGCGAGCTGTTCGCCCATCCGCTGGCTCGTCAGCGGATGGGCGACACGGCGCGAGAGATGGTGTGCGTGCGGTGGTCGCTCGACGCGATGGTGCGTGGCTACGAAGACCTGCTCTCCAGGCTCTACACCCGGGCGACCGGAGTCCCGCTCAATAAGCCGACCAAAGAGCCCGCAGAATCGCGAAATGTCGATCTAGCCGAGGTCGCATCCACCTAGCCACGCGGTATTTGACGGCGCGCCACTCGCGAACGGCCCTGCGGGCGAGCATAATAAGGATTACCACTACGCCGCTGCTTCCATTGTCCCGCGCTTATCCGACGGCATGTTTACCGAAACGCTATTGACCACGCTTGCCCGGCTTCTTAGCGGTGCGAGCGTGCGGTGGGTCGACAGCCAGCCAGACACGTGCCAGCGGATTTACTTTGCCAACCATACAAGCCATTTGGACGTGATCCTGGTGTGGTCGGCGCTTCCGCGGGATGTCCGCAAGCTGACCCGCCCTGCGGCGGCAAAGGACTACTGGAGCCGCGGGTGGATCCGTCCCTATATCGCCAAGGTCTACAACGCGATGCTCATCGATCGCAAAGAGATCAAGGTTCACCAAAGCCCAGTAGACATCATGATTCGTGAGATTGGCCAAACCTACTCAGTGATTATTTTTCCCGAAGGGGGAAGGTCGTCGGGCGAGACGGTGGGCGACTTCAAGAGCGGACTTTACTACTTGGCGAAGAAAAGGCCCGATCTGGAACTGATACCCGTCTACATCGATAACATGAATCGCATCCTCCCCCGGGGCGAGTTCCTGCCGGTGCCACTGCTATCGAGCATCACCTTTGGCCCGCCGATGTGGCTCGAAGCGGGCGAAACAAAGAACGAGTTCTCGGACCGGGCGCGAAACGCTGTTTTGAAACTCCGCGAACCCGAAAGCCAATAGGTGCGTGGCCCGAGGGCGGCAGCCCTTGCATGTTGTACCCTGAAGTTAGAAGTCCCTAACCTGCCTACGATGGCGTCCTAGAAGATGACCCCCATTCAACTCAACTGGGCCCTTGCCGGCACCGTGGTTGCCTTTCTCAGCGCGGCCACGGTCGTGGGGCAATTGCTCGCGCGGCAACCGCAATGGGGGCTCAACCCGGCGGCCGTCAACGCGTTCAATGGTCGACTGAGGGCCTGGTGGATTATTTGTTGCCTGCTCGCGGTCGCGTTTTTGAGTCGCGACGTGACGATTCTGCTGTTCGGCCTAATCAGCTTTTGGGCGCTTTGCGAGTTCATCACGCTCACTCCCACGCGCCATGGCGATCATCGGGCCTTGTTTTGGGTCTTCTTCCTATTCACGCCACTGCACTACTTGCTGATCGAATTCGATCGCTACGAGATGTATAGTATTCTCATCCCGGTGTACGGGTTCTTGTTCATCCCGTTGCGGGTAGCGATTGCTGGCGATACCAAGCGGTTCCTCGAGCGGGTGGCCAAGATTCAATGCGGCCTGCTCGTTTGTGTGTACTGTCTTGGGTTTGCGCCGGCGATTCTCGACCTGAAATACGGCGAATATAGCGACCGCTCGCGGCTGCTGTTTTTTCTGGTCATCATGTCGCTGGTGAGCGAGGCCCTGCAGTTCGCGTGGGATCGCCTCTACGGTAGGAATGTCATTTCGGCAAACGTCAACGGCACCCGCACCTGGGAGGGGATGCTGGGCGGCGCTGCGAGCGCCGCACTTGTGGGGATGACGTACCACCTCATCTTTCAACCCTTCGACGAACTTTGGCATACCGCGCTCGTCAGCATGTTGATTGCCGTAATGGGCTTTGCTGGGGCGATGACCATGTCGGCCATTAAACGCGATCGTGGCGTGAAAGACTTCGGCACCCTGGTCGAGGGCCACGGCGGCGTACTCGACCGCATTGACACCATCTGCTTCGCCGCCCCCGTGTTTTACCACGTGGCAAGGCAACTGCTGGTGGTGTAGCGGCGTGCGGCCGGCCGTGTATCCGGCTGCAGAATGGTAGCCGAATCGGTAGCGAGCGACTATGCTGGAGCCAACGGAACAGTAAGAGGAATCATTTCTACAGGGTGAAGGACATGCACAATTTGTTGTTGGTTCTTGCAACAAGAACTTTCCAGGTCAGGGCGATGGTCGTGGTTATGGCGTTGGGTATCGGCCTGACGACGGGTGGCCTGCGTGCGGACGAGGTATTTCAAAGTTATCACGTCGGTAATTCGCTGACGAACGATATGAAGGCCCCATATTTCAAAAACCGTCCTCTGCACGACGCCCAGGGGTACCATATTCGTGGGGCATCGTCGTTAACGACGATGCTGGCCAACCCCGACTCGGTGAACGAAGTGGGAGCCGGATTCGGCCCGCTTGATGAAGGGCTCCCCGGTTTTGAATGGGACGTGATAACGCTGCAGCCGTACACCGGTGTATCCACTACTACGGAAATCCAGTCGTTTGTTGCCATGGCCAACATGACGAACAGCGATGCGGAGATCTTGATGTATGCCTCGTGGCCCTGGGCGGCCGATGTTGCTGATGGGTTTAGCGAAGAATGGTACGCCCAACCGGCGGAGCCGTACGACGACTCGAATGGAATGCTGCATCGCCGGAGTTGGTATGAGCATGCAGTGGGACTCGCTCGCGCGGAGTTGCCTGAACGGAATGTTAACCTCGTTCCTGTTGGCGACGTGTGGGCCGCCCTTGGCGAAAAGTTTGAGCAAGGGAGCTACGCTGGCTTAGCGGATGCTACCGACCTCTACCGAGATGGACGGCACGCCAACAACGTCGGTCGATACGCCGCACACATGACATCGTGGGCGGTGATGCATAAAGCCAACCCGGTGCTCTACCCTGAGCTGCAAAATGGGTTCGGGGCAACAACACCGGGCGTCCACGATAATGACGTGCCACCCACCACCGAGTTGGACACACTTATTCGTCAGACCGTGTGGGAGGTTGTGTCTACCGATCCGTACACCGGCATGCAGCTCCTACCTGGCGACTTCAACGGCGATGGCAGCGTCACAATAGCCGACTACGCCGTATGGCGGGATGGCTTTGGTGACAGGTACACTGCCAGTGACTACGCGATTTGGAAGTCGAACTTTACCAGTGCGTCCGCGGCAAGCTCATCGGTTCCTGAGCCAGCGACTTGGTTCGGGATTCTTGTGGTCGCCGGTTGCGTGGCCGTTGCTCGGTGCCATCGCCGCGGTTAGGCGTTACCTGAGCAGGGTTACTTCGGAGCTTATCGGCGCATCGGAGTAGATTCGCCCTGGGCTTTCTGGCCGTCGAACTTGCTGCTCGCGCTGCCGCGCAGCGCGCGAATAGGCCGACTCGTAGTTCTTCGATGCCAACGGTTCGGCCGCTTGGCGTGGTGGCGCGGGGGGAACTGGCGGCGGTGTGTTGCTTGCCAGTAGTACGTCGGCCTCCTGTTCGCCGGGCAGCATCGGACGTCCCTGCTTTACCCAATCAAGCCAATCGTTCTGCAGTGCGAACAAGCTGGCGTGCCCAAAATGCTCCCGAACCGCGCGGGGCCAGTTCTCGTCGCTCATGCCATCGGCCAGGAATTCCAAGAACGCGGCTTGACCATGCTGGCCGATCAGAAACCGGGTGAGCGAGTGGCCTTGCGCGTACAGCGGCAACACATCGCGCGGATACTCCTTCATGGCGAACATCTGACCGAACGGAATGCCTTTGCCCGTCTTGAGGAATTGGATCAAAAGGTGCTCCTGCTTGGCGATCTCGCTACCATGTTCTACCGTGGTGCAGGCCCCTTCGTCGGCCCACCTTGGCAGCGGCTGGCGGAAGTGACAGGCGAAAATGGTATGCGTGATCTCGTGCGGCAGCACCGAGTCGAGCACCCGCTCGCGGGTGCCGGTAACGGTCATCTTCCAGTCGAACACCTCGCCCCGGTCGAACACAAATGTCGTCACGCCGCCGGCCCCCAGGTTTGGCGCCACTTCGGCCCGAATAGGGCAGGGCCGCGCCCATGCGGGCATCTCTTTGCCAAGCCAGTCGATGGACAGCGTTTGCCGCCAATGTTCCGCCATGTCGCCAATCTCTTTGGCCAGCTGTGGCGTTGGAGCGTTGACGACGAAATTAGCCGTTTGGTACCGCGCGGCGTTGGCGATCCCGCCACACAGCGTGAGAATCGCAATGATCAATCGCACATAAGCCGACCCACAAGTCGACCGCACCGTGCAAGCATCCATGCTGCACTCCCGTTTCGCGGAGGGAAATTTGGGGCAACGCCAAGCCATGCCTAGCGTTGGCCGAGCACCTTCTCGACGCCCGGGAGCGTAGCAAACAGGTGTACGCCGGGGCCAGAGCGATTTCTCGCCGGTCAGGGAGCGTTTTTTCGGTCAGGCGGCACTAGCGATATGTAATTTCGGCGTGCTACTCACCTTTTCCATTCTCTTAAGGTAGGCGAACCCGCGGGCAGAAGCCGATCACTGGTCGCTCATGCGTGCCCGAGGTCAGCAGAACCGTCGACCCTAGGCGACAGATCCGTGGAAATCGATGTCGCTCTGAGGTGGTTGCCCAAAAATTGGGGTGTTTGAGCGATTGGCCCCTGCCGCGGGTGGCCGATACCGCCGTTCGGAGCCCGTCATGGGGGTTGGCGGCGCCGCGATCGAGTTGCCGCGACCCCACGTTGCATATCTTCTTGCGGTGGGTATACTTACGAGCTTTCCAACACCTGCGTCGAGCAGGCCGAGCGAGCGATATTTCGCCAACTTAGCGAGAGACGAAATCATGGCCAAGCAATGCGAAGTTTGCGGCAAAGGGCCGCAGATGGGCAATCAAGTTACCATTCGCGGTAAAAAGAAGTACCTCGGTGGCGTCGGTACCAAGATCACCGGAATTACCCGCCGGCAGTTTAAGCCCAACCTGCAGAAGGTGAAGGTCACCGGTGCCGATGGGAAGAACACGCACCAATGGGTCTGCACGCAGTGCATCCGGGGTGGCGGAGTCCAAAAGGTGGTTCGGCAAGTACCGTTCGCCGTGCCTCAAACTGCCAAGTAGCGGCCGCCTACCATGTCGCTAACGACTGCCGAGGTAGAAAAAGTGGCGCTGCTGGCCCGGCTGAAGCTCGCGCCGGAAGAGTTGCAATCGCTCACGGCCGAGCTGGGTCAGATTGTGACCTACGTCGACCAACTCGCGGAGGTCGATACCGACGGGGTCGAGCCGATGGCGCATGCGGTCGAGCTACACAACGTGACCAAAGACGATCAAGTCGCCCCTAGCCTGCCGCGAGCCGCAGCGCTCGCGAGCGCGCCCAAGCACAACGACCAAGGGTACCTGGTACCAGCCGTGCTGGGCGATTAGT
Organism: Lacipirellulaceae bacterium; assembly: GCA_963753855.1. Lineage (GTDB taxonomy): Bacteria > Planctomycetota > Planctomycetia > Pirellulales > Lacipirellulaceae > Aeoliella. Next base: position 469,808 of record CAVWDV010000003.1, read on the forward strand.
TGACGAACTCTCTCCACCGCTGCACGATTGTCCGCCTAACCTCCGCCCGCTTCTGATGTCGCTCATTTCGCTTCCCGCAGTCGAACAAAGCCGGTTGCTCGAAGCGGGCGATATCTCGTCGGTCGAACTCACCCAGGCCTATCTCGATCGCATCGCGGCTCACGACGGGCAGCTTGGCGCGCTACTGCGGTGCGATGCCGACCGAGCGCTTACCGTTGCCGGCCAGATTGACGAGCGGCGCACTGCAGGCGAAACACTGGGTCGGCTGGCCGGTATTCCTGTGGCGGTGAAAGACATCCTTGCCGAGAAGGGCGAACGCACGACGTGCGCCTCGAAGATGCTTGAGGAGTTCTACGCGCCCTACGATGCCACGGTGGTCGCCAAGCTTAAACGGGCCGGCGCCGTGCTGATTGGTCGCACCAACATGGATGAGTTTGCCATGGGGGGCTCGACGGAAAATTCGGCATTTCAAGTGAGCCGCAATCCGTGGGACACGCGGCGGTCGCCCGGCGGTTCGAGCGGCGGAGCGGCGGCGGCCGTGGCGGCTCGATTTGGCGCCGCTATCGATCGGCACCGACACCGGCGGCTCCATCCGCCAGCCCGCCAGCTTCTGCGGCGTGGTGGGCCTGAAACCAACCTACGGCCGCGTGAGTCGGTTCGGCCTGGTAGCGTTCGCCAGCAGCCTCGACCAAATCGGTCCGCTATCGCATTCGGTGGAAGACCTCGCGTTGTTGTACGAGGCCATTGCTGGCCACGACCCGCAGGACTCGACATCGCTTGACCATCCGGCCGACTTTCATGAAGCGGTCGATCAACCGCTTGCTGGTCTTCGCGTGGGCTACGCCAAGGAGCACTTTGCGGAAGGACTCGATCGCGAAGTGGAGCAGGCGGTACGCGAGGCGCTGAAGACCTACGAGGCACTCGGCGCGAAGTTGGTGGAGGTATCGTTGCCGCACAGCAAGTACGCGGTCGCGACCTACTACGTGATTGCACCGTGCGAGGCTTCCAGCAACCTGGCCCGCTACGATGGCGTGCACTACGGCTATCGGGCGGATCAGGCGGAGTTGGTCGCCGAGCTGGCGGCCGAGCGGGCGGCGCTGGAGGAAGCGGGCGAACGACGGGCCGCCGAGAATCTCGACACACCACTGGTGCGGATGTACCGCAAGAGTCGCAGCGAAGCGTTCGGTCCGGAGGTCAAACGCCGAATCATGCTCGGCACCTATGCCTTGAGCGCCGGCTACTACGATGCCTACTACCTGAAAGCCCTCAAGGTCCGCCGCATGATTCGCCAGGACTACGATAAGGTGTTCGACGAAGTCGACGTACTGGCGGGCCCCGTGGCGCCGACGCCGGCTTTTGAGCTCGGCTCGCTGTTAGACGATCCGCTGGCAATGTACCTGGTCGATATGTTTACGGTGAGCGCCAACCTGGCGGGGGTTCCCGCCCTGAGTTTGCCGTGCGGAATGAGCAAGTCGGGGCTGCCGATTGGTTTGCACTTGCAAGCGCGGCCGCTGGCCGAGGAAACGCTGCTGCGTGCGGGCCATATGTACCAGACGGCCACCGACTGGCACGATCAGAGGCCGCCACTTTACGCCCGCGAATTTCGCAAATCGGCGCACAAACGCACCAACGACGGTTAGTCGACTTTTGTCACCACGTCAGGCTTGAGCACGAGCGATTCGCACCAACTCCATTAAACCGACAACCACCATTCGCGTCTTTCGCGGGCTACCAACTTGCCAAACTATACCACCATCATCGGCCTGGAAGTTCACGTGCAGCTTGCTACGAAGAGCAAGCTGTTTTGTCGGTGTAGCACGCAGTTTGGGGCCGAGCCCAATACGCAAACTTGCCCCGTCTGTATTGGCTTGCCGGGCTCGCTACCAGTGATGAATCGCACAGGCGTTCGACCTGTCGCTTAAGACGGCCGTGGCGCTCGATTGCAGATTCCACCATTCACCAAATGGGATCGCAAACAGTACTATTATCCAGATCTTCCCAAGGGGTATCAGATTTCGCAGTACGATATGCCGATGTCGGAACACGGGAGCCTGGAGATTTTGCGATGCGAAGGAGCGATTCGAAACAAAGCAGGTCCGCATACTCCGCGCTCATTTAGAAGAAGACGCCGGCAAGAGCGTGCACGATGAAGTAGCAGGCCGGGCGGATAGCGTGATCGACCTGAATCGCACTGGCACGCCGCTGCTGGAAATTGTTAGCGAACCGGACATGCGCAGTCGGGGCTCGAAGCGCGTGCCTATCTCGACGAGCTGAAACTGCTGCTTACCTACATTGGCGTTTCCGATTGCAACATGCAGGAAGGGAGCCTGCGGGTCGATGCGAACGTAAACTTGCACATCGATACCGCCGACGGCAAGATCGCTACGCCAATTGTCGAAATCAAGAACATGAACAGCTTCCGCGCCGTCGAGCGGGCGATTGAGTACGAAGCGACTCGGCAGTACGACGTGTGGCAAGAAACCGGTGCGAAGCTGGGCGATATGCCCAAGCAAACACGCGGCTGGGACGATGCGGCCGGCGTGACCCGCGGTCAGCGGAGCAAAGAGGAGTCGAGCGACTATCGCTATTTCCCCGACCCCGATTTGATTCCGGTGGTGTTCGGAGCCGCCGAAGTTGCCGCCGCGAAAGCCTCGGTTGGCGACAAACCGGCCGACCTGCGGCGAATGCTGCAAACCGTGCATGGACTTTCGGCCTACGATGCCGAAGTGCTGGTGAATCAAGGCCGCGAACTGGTGGACTACTACCTGGCCGCGGTCGATCGTGCTGGCGATGCCAAGGCGGTCTGCAATTGGGTATCGCAGGATGTGCTCAGGCTGCTTAAAGAGCGCGAAGAGACCATTGGCAATTTTCCCGTCGCGGCAACAGCGCTCGGCGACTTCGTCGCCAAACTCAAGTCGGGCGATTTGCCCAGTGCTCGCGGCCGCGAAGTGCTCGACGTGATGATCGCGGGTGGTGCTTCCGTCGACGCCGCAATGCACCAGCTTGGCATCGAAGAAGTCGACGACTCGGAGCTAGAGACGTTGTGCCAGGCGCTACTGGCGGCGAACCCCCAGATCGTGGACGATGTGAAGGGGGGCAAGCAGCAGGCCGTCGGGGCGCTCATCGGACAGGCCAAGAAGCAAAACCCCAACGCCGATCCGGGGCGCGTGCGACAAATTTGCCTCGATCTGATTGCCAAGATGTGATGCCCCTGCAGTGTAGCGGACTATGAACAAGCCGGCGGCCCTCACGTTGACCACGGATTTTGGTGAAGGCAGTCGCTACGTGGGGGCAATGAAGGGGGTGTTGCTTTCGATCAACCCGAAGTTGCAAATCGTCGATATCAGCCACTCGGTGCCGCATCAGGATGTGCGGCACGGGGCCCTCGCGCTGCTGGAAACCACCCGATTTTTCCCGCTGCACAGCATCCACGTCGCCGTGGTCGATCCCGGCGTCGGTACCACGCGCCGCATTCTGTACGCCGAGATGGACGGCCAGCGGTACGTGGCCCCCGACAACGGTCTGCTGACTTGCTTGGCCCAGCGGGCGAAACCCACTACCATGCGGGTGGTTAGTAACCCGAGTCTATGGCTTGAGCCGGTGTCGCCTACCTTCCATGGGCGCGATATCATGGCCCCGGTGGCCGCCCAGCTTTCGCTGGGCCTCGACCCGGCGGAACTTGGCCCCGTGTGCAAGGACTTTGTACGGATACCCTTACCACAGGCAGAACGCGTGGGACAGAAAATCGAAGGCGAGGTAACGGAGGTCGATTCCTTCGGCAACCTGATTACCAACATCACACACGACGCCTTGGCAGAGGTGCCGCGCGACGAGCGAACGCGCGTACGCTGCGACGAGCACGAAACGGTTGGTATTTTCCACACCTACGCCGAACAACCTGCCATGACGCTTGTCGCCCTGATGGGTTCGGGTGGGAAGCTGGAACTTGCGATCGTCGACGATTCGGCGAAAATCATGCTCGGAGTTGGCGTCGGAACGCCAGTGACGGTGGAGTGGGCATAGGGCTGTCCGGCTCTTGGCTTACGGCTATCGGCCAGAGCAATTGATGGCGAGTCCGAATGACGGCCACTCCGTATCCCCGAACCAACTCCGTAATTTCTAACCAACTCAATGCCTCCCATTTCGCAGCCGATGCCTGATAGCCAACCGCCAACAGCCGACAGCCTGAACCATTGGGACCGAACCCACTACTGGCACGCTTTCACGCAGATGGCCGAGTACGAGCCGCTGGTCATTGAGCGGGCCAAAGGAGTTTGGCTCTACGACACCACGGGGCGGCGGCTGCTCGACGGGGCCAGCAGCATGTGGTGCAACGTGCACGGGCACAATCATCCCGCGATCAATGCCGCCATCGAGCGGCAGCTACACCGCGTGGCCCACGCCACGTCGCTGGGGATGAGCTGCGATGTGACCATTCAGCTCGCCAAGCGGCTTGTCGACATCACGCCGGAGGGACTCGACCACGTGTTCTTCTCCAGCGATGGCTCTAGTGCCAACGAAGTGGCGCTCAAAGCGGCGTTTCAATACTGGCAGCAGTGCAACGATCCGCAGCCGCAAAAAACCAAGTACCTCACCTTTGGCGAAGCCTATCATGGCGATACGCTTGGTGCGGCTAGCGTCGGCGGAATTGGCAAGTTTCACGATCTGTTCCAACCGCTGTTGTTTGAGGTGGTTCGCTCGCCATCGCCCGACATGCGGCGTCTGCCGGCGGGCATTGGTGGTGCGGAGGCTGCGGCCCATTTTCTAAACGAAGTCGAAACGTTGCTGCGCGAACACGCCGATTCGCTTGCCGCGATCGTCATCGAGCCCATCTTGCAGGGGGCCGCGGGCATGGCAATGCAGCCCGCGGGATTCGTACGTGGCCTGCGGCGCCTGGCCGACCAGTACAACGTGCTGCTCATTGCCGACGAGGTGGCCACCGGCTTTGGGCGCACGGGAACCATGTTCGCTTGCGAGGCCGAGGGCATTGCGCCCGATTTCCTGACGCTTGGCAAAGGGCTAACGGGTGGCTACCTGCCGATGGCCGCCACGCTCACCACCACCAAAATCTGGGAAACGTTCCTTGGCGATGCCGCTTCCGAGCGGGCCCTGTATCACGGGCATACTTACAGTGGCAATCCGCTGGCGGCCGCAGCTTCGCTCGCGTCGCTCGACTTGTTCGAGCGGGAGCAAACGCTCCAGGAGCTTCCGGCGAAAGTCGAGCAATTGGCAACGCGGCTTGCTGGGCTTGCCGAGCATCCGCACGTTGCGAACGCCCGCCAGCGTGGCATGGTGGTGGCACTCGACCTGGTGGCCAATAAGCAGACGGGTGAGGCATTCCCGGCCGAGGCCCGCGTGGGGCAGCGGTTGGCCAAAGCCGGCGCTCGATCGCGGGGTGTGGCTGCGGGCCCGGCCCGACATGACCTACGCGCTGCCGCCGCTCGCCATTTCGCGAGATGAAATCGAACTGCTCATGGACGCGCTAGCCGAGGGGATCGAAGCGGCCACTTCTATGTAGGCCAGCGGGTTGCCAAGCCCGCCGACTGGCTTGCCAACGCGTCGACTCATTCTTCGTCCGTCTCCATGTCCAACGCGCGCATTTTGCGGTATAGATTCGAGCGGTGGACTCCCAGTAGCTTGGCTGCTTCGGTCACGTTGCCGCGGACCTGATCGATGGTGCGGCGAATGTAGTCGACTTGGAATTCGTGCGTCGCATCTTGCAGGGGTAACCCGGTTTCGACGCCATCGGACTTCTTGGTGCCTGGTGAGAGCGTGAAGGCGAGATCGTCCGCTTCAATCTTGTCGCCACTTGCCAGGTACGCCACACGTTCCATCAGGTTGCGAAGCTCCCGCACGTTGCCGGGCCATTGGTGGGCGACCAGGCGTTTCTTTGCCGCGGCCGTGATCGCCGGAGTCTTACGGCCCTGCTTCAGGCAGAGTTGGCGGAGGAAGTGCTCGGCCAGCGTGATGATGTCGTCGCCACGCTCGCGGAGTGGCGGCAACTCGAGCGTTACGACATTGAGGCGAAAATAGAGGTCCTCGCGAAACTTCTTTGCCCGGACCAACTCCGCGAGATTCTGGTTGGTGGCGGCCACCACGCGAACATCGGTCGAGATGGTCTCGTTACCGCCAACGCGGACGACTTCCTTCTGTTCCAGTGCCCGCAGCAGCTTGGCCTGCCCGCCAAGGCTCATATCGCCGATTTCGTCCAGGAACAGCGTTCCCCCGGAAGCGACTTCGAATTTGCCGGCCCGCGACTCGTTTGCCCCCGTAAAGGCACCTTTTTCGTGTCCAAACAACTCACTTTCCAGCAGCGTTTCGGCAAGTGCTGCGCAGTTGACCGCCACCAGCGGTTCGCTGCGCCGCGGACTGCGATAGTGCAGCGACTGGGCAACCACCTCCTTGCCGGTTCCGTTCTCGCCAAGGACCAGCACCGCCAAGTCGGCGGCCGCCACTTTGGCGAGTGTGGAGCGCAGCGCCTCAATTGCTGGGCAGTTGCCAACCATCTGCACTTTGCCTGCCGCCTCGTCCACGAGAAGCTGATGCCGCTCGATGAGTTGTTGCCACTGCTGCGTGTTGGCGAGTGATACGGCCGAGTAGGTGGCTAGCTCCTTCAGCCCCGTTAAGTCTTCGGGCAGGAAGTTGCCTTCGCGCTTGTTGAGCAGTTCGAACGCACCGAGGGTTTCCCCATCAGGCGTTTCGAGCGGGACGCACAGGATGGTTTCGGTCGTGTAACCTGTTTGCTTATCAACAGCCCCGTGGATGGCCGTGCGGTCGTCGGCACGGTCGACGCGCTCGGCGGCGCCGCTTTGCACCACACGCCCGACAACGCCGGCGTTGTCGGGCACTCTCAGCTCGTTGTGCTCCATGCCCAGCGCAGGTCGGCCTACCAGCAATTTGTGTGGCCGGTCCCACAAGAAGATGGTGGCCCGGTCGCACGCAAACAGCCGGGTCGCTGCTTCGGCCATGCGATTCAGCAGCGTTTCCAGGTTGTCGCTCTGCGCCCACTGGTAGGTGATTTCAAGCAGAGTCTTGAGTCGCTCCGCATGGCGATGGTCGCGTCGTCGGCTGCGGACCACCTGGCACCCGTCGGCAACCGCCGCGGCGAACGAGCACAAATCGATGTCGCCGGCGCCGGCAACAAGCAAAGCGGTGGGGGCCAAGGGAGGCTCGACTCCGCTCACCATGGGCACCGCCTCCCACGCTCCATCGCGGCGAGTTTGGCCCGCGTCGAGCGCGTCGGCCGCCAGTTCCCGTGGCACTTGGTTGCTCGCGCGGCCCGCCGAGGCGGTGACCACCCAATCGGGCGGTTGCGAGCGAACCAGGGCGGCAGCCGTAGCGCCACCCGCATCGACGAGTTGCGCAACTACGGCGGCGTGAAACGCGATTTCGTCTTGCGATTTTGCAAGTTCGGCGAGCAACAACGAACCATTGAAGGTGGCCATGATGGCGAACTTTGCGGGAAAGGGAAGGTGAAGGGTATCCGGAACTCATTTTGAACACACTAGCCTACCGCAGTGACACCAAAAGCGCAACTCCATGTGTCGCGTTCTCGATGCGCTAGCGATCGGCCGCTTTGGGCAAACCCTCGTGCTGTGGGGCTTTACGATGCATGTCCGCCGCTGGTACTTTGTAGCGACGCGGCGGAAAGGGACCGTTTGGCGTGAGCTTGTTCGCAACACCCGACGTTTGGAATACCAATGTTCGAAGGAAAACGTGGCCTCATCACCGGTGTATTCAACAAGCAGTCCATTGCTTGGGCGATTGCCGACCGGATCATGGCGGCCGGCGGGACCTGCGGGTTCTCGTACATGCCCGACAAGCCCGACGACGAGCGAAAGAAGAATCTCAACCGCATTCAGAAGCTCACCGATGGCAATCCGCAGGTAGCGTTTGTCCAGCCGATGGACGTGACGAACGACGAACACATTGCGTCGATCATCGGCACCAGCAAACAGGAACTTGGTAAGCTCGACTTCTTGCTGCATTCGATCGCCTTCGCATTGCCAGATGATCTGAAGAACGAGACCATCCAGACAAGTCGCGATGGGTTCAAGCTGGCGATGGAGATTAGCGCCTATAGTCTGATCGCGCTTGCCAACGCGTCGCGGCCGCTGCTCAACGAAGGTGCTAGCGTGTTAACGCTCACGTATTTTGGTGGCGAAAAAACAGTTCCGGGCTATAACGTAATGGGCATTTGCAAGGCGGCGCTCGACGCCAGCGTCCGCTATCTGGCCTACGACCTCGGCGGGCAAGGGGTTCGTGTCAACGCGCTGAGCGCTGGTCCGCTGCAGACGATCAGCGGTCGCGGGGCAGGCGTGGACGAGATGCTCGGCCTCTACGAAGCCATGGCCCCTTTGGGCCGCAATGTTACCCACGAAGAGGCGGGCAAGAGCGGAGCGTTTCTTCTTTCCGACATGTCCAGCGGCATTACCGGTGAGATTCTACACCTCGACGGTGGGTACAATACCATGGGCTCGCCTGGGCGGATGCTGGATCAACTAAAGGGCCGCTGAGTCTTGCAGGGCTTTCAAGCCACTTCCGATTGTCCCACGCGCTGCGCCGAGTACTCGTCGGCAGCGACCGCCAGTTCCGCCATCGAGCAGCTGAATTGGTGGCATTGGATGGTTGGCCGCAACGGTTCGGGAAAGGCCTGCCCCCCGACAATCCAGCGCGTGATCTCGCTAGTTGGTCCGAGTAGCACGTCGTTCAGTTCACCAACAAACTCAGAAGCATCTTCCAGGTGCGTGACGCTTAGCAGCGCGAGGTGCGGTGGGTTCCGCGTGATGGCGCTTCGTATTTCTTCCAGGGGCAGGGAGATTCCCAGCACCTTGGCGTCCCAGCCCTTCTCGCGCAGTACCAATTCGGCCAAGCGAGCGGGTAGTTCGGCGTAGTCGCCACTAGGCGTGGTAATGATCGCCCGCGGCGCATCCGCTGTCGCGAGCGGCAACATCCGCCTTAGATTGTGGAGAGTCGCAATAACAATTTCGCATGCCCGCCGTTCCTGGTGCACGTCAAGTTCGCCGCGCGCCGACCGCGAGCCAATCTCGTGAAACACGGGTGCCAATACATGGTCGGCAATCTCGACCATGGTAAGCCCATTGTGATAGAGCGGTTCGATGATGGCTTGGCTTGCCGATTCGTCACCATCGATCAGTGTTTCGAGCAATTGGTCGCGTGCATCCTGCAGGTTGCACTTGCTGCTCTCGGCAGCCAGGCCCAATACTTCTGGCCGAACAATGGTGTAGCCTTGGTCACGTGCGAGCTGCACAATCGACGATAGCAGAACTTTTCGATGACCCCCAGCGGTACGGACCGCTTCGATCTTGCCGCTGTCGACCCAACGTTTAATCGACGACTCGCTCACACCTAAGGCCCGGGCCACCTGTTTGGGCGTAAACTTAGCTTGCGTTGGCATGGGCGTATGCGGAAGCCGGGTCCAAATGGGCCAGACTTTTCCTTGCTTGACGGAGATTTTCCCTGCTAGCTCAGAGCCAGCGTCACGGTCTTACTCTCAGTGTAGGCCGCCAGTCCCGCTTCGCCCAATTCCCGGCCAATTCCGCTCTCTTTGAAGCCTCCAAACGGGGCCGCAGCGTCGAAAACGTCGTAACAATTCACCCAAACCGTCCCCGCTCGCACCTTGGCGGCGAATCGATGGGCCTTGCCGACGTCACGCGTCCATACCGCGGCGGCCAACCCGAAATTGGTGTTGTTCGCGCGGCGGACTAACTCGTCCACGTCGCTGAATTTCAGGACGCTCAGTACCGGGCCGAAAATCTCGTCGCGGGCAATCCGCATTTCGTCCGTCACGTTCGCAAACAGCGTGGGCTCGACGAAATATCCTCGGTCGCCCACTCGATTGCCGCCGGTTACACAGCTTGCACCATCCTGCTTGCCGTACTCGACGTATTGCATGATCTTGTCGAACTGAGCCTGATCGACCTGCGGACCTTGTTTCGTGCTGGGATCGAACGGATCGCCCACCGCGTGGCGCTTGTTGCGTTCGGCGATGCGGTCGACCACGTCGTCGTACACGTTGTCTTCCACAAACAGGCGGCTCCCAGCACAGCAGCATTGTCCCTGGTTGAAGTAGAGCGCGAAGTGCGCCGAGCAACCGCCGCGTCGAGGTCGGCGTCGGCAAAAATTACGTTTGGACTTTTTCCGCCCAGCTCGAACGTGAGCCGCTTCATCGTTTCGGCCGCCGAGCGTTGGATAATCTTGGCGGTGGCAAGTTCACCCGTGAACGCGACCTTATCGACGTCGGGATGCTCGACAATAGCGGCACCGGCAGTGGGGCCGTAGCCCGGCACCACATTAATTACGCCATCCGGGATGCCAGCCTTTTGCGCAAGGCGAGCCATCCGCAGGCAGGTAAGCGGTGTCTGTTCTGCCGGTTTCATGACAATGGTGCATCCAGCGGCAAGCGCAGGGCCCCATTTCCAGGCGGCCATCAGTGCTGGGAAGTTCCACGGGATGATCTGCCCCACCACGCCTACGGGTTCGCGCCGCGTGTAGCACAGGTAGTCGCCCCGCACGGGGATCGTCGCCCCCTCGATTTTGTCCGCCCAACCGGCGTAGTAACGGAGGGTGTCGATCACGAGCGGGATATCCGCATTCCGCGAATCGCTAATGGGTTTGCCGTTGTCCAGCGTTTCGAGCGCGGCCAGCTCATCGGCTTCCGACTCGATCAGGTCGGCCAGCTTATTCATGAGGATGCCGCGATCGCGGGCATCCATGGAGGACCAAGGCCCGGTTTCAAAGGCTTGGCGGGCCGCCTTCACGGCGAGGTCGACGTCCGCTTTGTCGCCTTCGGCGACTTCGCAGATGACCTCTTCGGTCGCCGGGTGGATCGTTTCGAACGTCTTGCCGCTTGCTGCCGGAATCCACTTGCCATCGATGAAGCAGGTGGTCTGTTGAACTTGCGGATGCTTGACGGTTTCGGGGGCGAGGGTCGCCATACGAGCCACCTCCTGGAAGATTGAGGGTTGCGGGTTGCACTTGAGACAAGGGACTACTTCCCCACATTCTATGGCATCGTAGGGGGAGGAGGCTATCGGGGGAGGCGAACAGGGCACCCCCATCCCTTCAATTGGAGTCGAATGTCGATTACAAACATTTGCTGGAGGGATGCCAGGGTCGGGCCGACCGCGTCGACCACGCCGGGGGCCAAGCCTGCGGTCCCCGCCGCATCCTGGCGCGAACGGAGATTGCAAGCCGGCGACTTACGGACCGATCGTCGTCATTTCTTGGCACGCCGAGGCGTGCTTTGCGTGTGCCCAACGAGTACCGATTTATTCGCTTACCTATTGCGCGAAACGAAAGGGAGTTTGTCATGTTCCATCGCAAGACCGCTATCTCGCTGCTAACGGCTGTCACTCTGGGATTGCTTAACGCCGCTGGTTCATCATCGGCGGCGGAAGAAACCGCCGACCAGCCCAAGGCGAAGCCGATGACAACGGTTGATAAAGCCATCCCGATCGAGCAGCTTCGCGTGATGGTCAAACCGCTCACCAAGGCGGAACTCCAGGTCGAAACCGATGGTTGGTTCGACTTGCTTTGTCAGAAAGCACGGCAGATTGCCGCGGCGCAGCTCGGCGTGAAGAAGACGAACGAAGCGCTCGAGAGCAAGAGCGACGAACAGTCGCGTGCCGCGGTTGACGCCGCTACTCTTTTAGCAGAAAACGCGAAGCAGCGTACCGCGGAAGTGGAACGTAAGTTGGAGGAGGTGGCGCAGCAGGAACTAGGAATCGAAGAGGCAAGTCCTGATGCCGGTGAAACGGCGGAGCAGCAGAATTCGGTCGCTACCAACAGCGCGTCTGCTGGCAACCAGGGGCGCGACCAAGCAGGTAGCTGGCAAGAAAGAAGAACTGCTAGCCGACGTTACCAATCTACAAGACGAGCGGGCTGCGCTGGCCGACCGGTTGCAGGTTGTGCTCGACTCGTTCAAGGCCAAGGGAGGCGAAGTTGCGGAGTACGAGACGTACATCCAGGAGGTGTCAGGAATCGAGTTGGACGCCAACGATGCCAGTGCCACCTGGGCCGCGCTCACCGGATGGGCGTCGTCCAAAGAGGGGGGCCAGCGGTGGGGTTGGAATCTTGCCAAGTTCTTTCTCATCTTGTTTTTCAGCTACCTTATTGCCAAGGCCATCGCGGGGGTGACCAATTGGCTGCTCGAGCGGCGATTGAATATGTCGCAGCTCGCCGAGAACTTGATCTCGCGCACCATCAAGAACCTGGTGATGCTCATTGGTCTGGCAATCGCCTTGACCGCGCTCGAGATCGACATCACTCCCATCCTGGCGGCCATTGGGGCCGCTGGGTTCATCGTTGGATTTGCCTTGCAAGGCACACTGAGTAACTTTGCGAGCGGCCTGATGATTCTCGTTAATCGGCCATTCGATGTGGGCGATGTCGTGTCTGCGGGAGGCGTTACCGGCAAGATTCACGAAATGAACCTCGTCTCGACCACGTTCCGCACACTCGACAACCAGACGATTCACGTCCCCAACAACGAAATCTGGGGAAATGTAATCACGAACATCACCGCCAACGACGAACGCCGCGTCGATATGGAATTCGGCATCGGCTACGACGACGACTTCGAAGAAGCCGAGCGGATCATTCGCGAAGTGGTCGAGCAGCACGAACTGGTGCTCGACGATCCAGCGCCCGAAGTCAAACTGCACGAGCTGGCGGATTCGTCGGTGAATATCGTCTGCCGACCCTGGGCCAAAACCAGCGATTGGTGGACCGTGAAGACGGATGTCACGCGGCAGGTAAAACGCCGATTGGATGAAGCTGGCATCTCCATTCCCTACCCGCAGACCGACATCCACGTCTACCAGCACGAGAAGGCAATGGTCTCGTAGTCCCAAGGAGTCGTGGATTGCCTATCTTACGGAGTGGGGGTCGGTTTAACGCTACCTTGGGTGCCCAATTATCGCTGGATTGGCCCCGTTTCCTAAAATACGGTCCACTCCTAATTTGCTCTGAGCGGATTTCGACCAACCTGCTAAGATTCCCCTTCCAATATTGCCCCGCCGGGGGAAATAGCCGATCGGGAAGCGCTCGCAACGCCTTGCCGCTGCGACCCCCTAACCGAGTCGATTGCCGTCTGCATTAGGAGACCCAAGGATGGGACACCCATTTTCCGCCGCTACGCAGCTGACCTCCATCAAGCGAGTGCTTAACGAACTCCAAGGTCCGCTCGATCTGAATGTTTCAGTGCGACTGTGGGACGGCAGCATCGTGCCGCTAGGCAGCGAGGTCGACGGGAAGTACATCATCGAGTTCTCCGGCCCAGGCGTGATTGGATCGCTCATGCGGCGCCCCACGCTGGAGACGCTGGTGCGGCTCTACGCCACCGGGCATGTTTCGTTTGAAGGGGGCGACCTCATCGAGTTCGCGTCGGCCCTAAAGACCTCGCGATCGAATCGTCAGCGACTTCGGCAGATCAGCAAGCCGCTGATCGTGAAAGCGGCCCTGCCGTTTCTGTTCGCCAAGACACACGACTCCGACGTGAGTAAAGACTTTCGCGACGATATGGTAGGGCGGGTCGAACGGCGGCGGAACAATACCGATTACGTGCAGTTCCATTACGACGTGGGCAACGAGTTCTACGAGCTGTTCCTTGGAAAGGAGATGGTTTACACGTGCGCCTACTTTAAGGACCCGGGCAACTCGCTCGACCAGGCGCAGCAAGACAAGCTCGATATGATCTGCCGCAAATTGCGGCTCAGCCCGGGCGACCGCATGCTCGATATCGGGTGCGGCTGGGGCGCGCTCATTTGTCATGCCGCGCAAAAGTATGGTGCCACCGCACACGGCATCACGCTCTCGCAGCAGCAGCACGATTACACCCAAGCAAAGATCGATCGGCTCGGGCTTACGGGCCGCGTGAGCGTCGAGATGTGTGACTACGCCGATCACACGGGCTCCTACGACAAAGTGAGCAGCGTTGGCATGTCCGAGCATATTGGCGTCGCGAATTATCCTCGCTACTTCGCTAAGATCAACTCGCTGCTCCGCGACCGAGGCATGGTGCTTAATCATGCCATCGCTCGACGGGCGAAGAAGTCCCGCCGCTCGATGCGCCGCATCCGCCCCGAACGCAAGCTACTGCTGAAGTACATTTTCCCGGGTTCCGAGTTGACACCAGTCGGCATGACCACCGACTTCCTGGAGAAGACAGGCTTTGAGGTGCAAGACGTCGAGTCGTGGCGCGAACACTACGCCCTCACCACGCGGATGTGGTGTCAACGTCTGAGCGCCAACAAGGAGGCCGCAATCCGGATCGTGGGACCCGAGCGATATCGCTTGTGGGTTGCCTACTTGGCCGGCGCCGCAGGCGGATTTGAGGCGGGCTCCATCAAGCTGTTTCAGGTGGTCGCCACCAAGCACGCCGCGAAGGGGCTTTCCGGCATGCCATCGACGCGCGAGCACCTGTACCGCGCTGCGTAGGCGGCCAAGGTGCTTGGAGCGATTCGCTTGGCTACGAACCTGCAGTGCTGCCACTCAAAGCCGGGGGTCGACCGGCTCGCTTTCGAGCGCTAGCACGCCAAACACGCATTCATGAACACGGCGGAGCGGCTCACGGCGGACGAACCTTTCGAGGGCTTCGATGCCGAGGGCGAACTCCCGCAGTGCCAGCGAACGCTTGGCACCTAGCCCACGACGGCGGAGTCGCGAGAGGTTCGCGTCGCTCGTGTAATCGGGCCCGTAAATGATGCGGAGGTACTCGCGACCACGGCATTTTACGGCGGGTTGCAGGAGCCCGGGTGGGTGGTGCGAGTTCGTGCTTAATCGAACAAGTCGTCTCGCCTCTTGAACGGCGTAGATGAAAAGACCGATCCCGTATGCGGAGAGAAAGCGGGTCGGTTTCCGCATTAACACGGTGCAGACCATCTTTCTTGGACTGGCGCGAACCTCCCGCCCGTGCATGTGTCTTACCCGCAGACGCATTTCTGTCATGTCGCTCCATGGGGAGGCTTTGCCGTGCAATCCGCCATCTCTATCTCTGTGCCACGAAGCCTCCGCGCTCGCTGAGCGGTAGGCGGCTATTTCGGCCGCCGTCTGTTATGCGATCGACGATAGGCTCTTCTCCCGCGGCTATCCCTTTCGGCGGTTCGCCTGCGCTTGTTCTGCGCACCCGCCGCGATTTATCTTGTTAGAGAGAAACACATGGCACTCGATGAACGTGCGCAAGGCAATGCTTGCGCACTGTGGCGAAATCCACGAAGACGACGGGGTCGATCCGCGCGAATACTTCAAGCCGGATCGCTCTGAGAAAAAGGAAGACCACAAAGCCAAACAGCTTTGTCGACAAGTTGCCGAGACCATCGATCAGGTCCTGGCGGGAGAAACGAACGACGAACTCTTGCGAGCGCTTCGCGTGGCGGCCGTGGTGCCGGCGCCCGATGCGTCGCGAGTGTTGGTCACGCTACACGCGGACTGCCAACCTGCCGAGTTCGATCGCGAAGCGATCGAAGCGGCCCTCGCGCAGCGGCAAGGCCAGTTGCGGTGCGCGGTGGCGGCAGCCATTACGCGGCGCAAGGCACCTTCGCTACTATTTAGCGTGCTTGGCCCCGTTGCCGGGCGTTCGATACCAGGGAGGACCAACAATGAAGAATAGCGAAATGGCTTCCCTTGCAACGTGGCTCACCGAGCCACTGGGTGCGGAGGTTGCGCGGTCGGTCGAGCGGCTACGCGCCGCGCCCGATGTGAATCACGTGGCGCTCATGCCCGATGTACACCTTGCCAAGGGCGTATCGATTGGCACGGTGGTTGCCACCGAGCGATTGATTTACCCGGCAGCGGTTGGCAGCGATATTGGGTGCGGCATGGCGGCGCTCGCGCTCGACGTGCAAGCTTCAGCAATCGCCGACGAGCGCTCGGCTGCCCAGGTTCTCGCGTTGCTGCATGAGTGCATTCCCATCAACAAGCACCGCGGTAAGCAGCAGCTTCCACCGTCGCTCGCCACTGCAGATCTCACCGATGAACGACTACAGCGAGTGGCCGCTCGAGATTGCCGCGTACAGCTGGGGACGCTAGGGCGGGGAAATCACTTCTTCGAGTTTCAGGTGGACCAAGAAGGGCAATTGTGGATGCTCGTGCATAGCGGCTCGCGCGGCGTGGGTCAGCAGATCGCGACATGGCACCTTGGCCTAACGGTTGGCGGTGCCGATGGGCTTGCGGGGATCGACGCTCACAGTGAGCGAGGCCGCGCTTACTTGAGCGACGTCGGTTGGGCCCGGCGCTACGCGGCCGCGAGTCGCCTCGCCATGCTGCGGGCTGTTGCTCAGGCGATGTACGAGCGGTTCGGCGCGAATGCCGACTGGAACTCGTTGATCCATAGCGACCACAACCACGTGGCGTTCGAAGAGCACGACGGAAAAAGTTGGTGGGTACATCGCAAGGGCGCTGAATCGGCGCGGGCAGGCGAGCCGGGCATTGTGCCGGGCTCGATGGGCGCCGCGACGTTTCACGCTACAGGCCGGGGCTGCCGAGCGGCGCTTGCCTCATGCTCCCACGGTGCGGGCCGCAAGCTGAGCCGCACCGACGCACGGCGGCAAATCAGCAGTAAGCAGTTCGCGCGCCAGGTTGGCAGGCTTTGGTACGATCACCGCCGGACGGCAACGCTCCGCGACGAAGCACCGGCGGCCTACAAAGACATCCGCCAGGTGATGAAGGCGCAGCGGGAGCTGTTGCGAATCGTTCGACAGCTCCAACCAGTGCTCACGTATAAGGGCTAGTAGCCCACCGGGCGACGATACCGGCCGGCAAGCATCGCTACGGCGACGGCCGCAAGGCAGAGGCTTGCCGGTTCGGGAACCGTTGCTTGTAACGCCAACCGACCGGACGCTACAGCGCTACTAAAATTCGACTGCCATAAGGCGTAGTCCTGTTGATCGACCACCCAATCGAAGTTGCCATCGGCTGGGTGCCCAGGCCCTGCGGTGGCCAGCGCGTCGCGCCAAACCGTGTAGTCGGCCAGATCGACCCGTTGGTCGCCATTGAAGTCGCCTTCTATGGGAAGCGTGACGGAAAACATGTCGCTGGCGATGAGCGTGCCGACCGCGTCCACGTTAATGGTAGTCGGCTCGGTAATCGTCTCGGTTGCATCGACGGGCAAGGTCAGCGTGACTAGGTACGTTTGCTCGCGCCCCAGCATGGATATCGGCGTTACCTCCAACGCAGCGGTTCCTTCTGTCACCAGTTCGAGCGGGGTTTGCGTGAGATCGATCGATTGATCAACGGCGCCCAGCAGGCCACGGCCATCGGCATCGAGCGTGCCGCTGTTGACTTGCAAGAGATGAGCGGACAAGTCGAGCGAACCATTTTCGACGGGGCCCGGTGGCGAGGGCGTATCGAGCGTACCACTAAGTCCGGAGCCCACGATGTCGACACCAGCAATGAAGTTACCAAGATTGAGTGCGACATCCGAGGTTGTCGCTCCGTTTACGCTGAGCGTGCCTCCGGTGAACTCAATCGCGTTGATCAGCGGGGCGCCGAGAAATAGCTCGTAGTCAATCGTTGCCAGGGCGTTGCCCGACACTCGGGTTAGCTCCGAATCACTCAGGCCACTGGTGGATACGCTAATATTGAGGCGATTGGTGGTCGCGGTCGTGGGGAGCAACTCGAGATTGAGCGATTGGGTCACCGCCCAGCAGGAATTGTCGATGAAGAGTCCCGCTAGGAGCAAATAAATCGGATTGCCGTAGTTCATCATCCGTATCCATGGTGCTTGTCGGGGGCAGCGAGCCGCCAACCTTACAGCGGCCCAAGCTACCACATTAGCTGGGCGTGGCGTATCGAACCAGGGTTTTGTAGCCGTGGTAAACGGCCGGCCGCAATAACGGGTGGCGCGGCGTACAGGCGATCGTCGACAGATGTTGTCCGCGTTGGTTGGCAAGCGGTGCGGGCCTTACTTACCACGGACGATGGCGAGTACTTCGCGGACCAATTCGGCATTGCCCGCAATCGCTTCGCCGCTGTGCACGGTGGATTTTCCCTGCCAGTCGCAAAAGACGCCCCCGGCTTCTTCGATAATGGGCTGCAAGGCGGCGGCGTCCCACAGGTTCATCTCCGCGTCAATCATTACGTCGCCGCGGCCGGTGGCAACCATTAGGTAGCCATAGGCGTCGCCCCAGGTACGGGCAAGTCGTGCCCGCTCGTCGAGCGCCATGTAGGTGGCGATACCATCGCCGGAAGTCCGTTTCCGAAAGCCGCCCACCTCACTGGTTAAAAGCAGGCCCTCGGCGAGCGAGCGCGAGGTGTCGACCTGTGCCTGCTGAGGTTGGCCTGAACCTCGCTCGTGCCAGGCGCCACCGCCGCGGCGGGCGTAAATCACTTCGTCCAGGGCCGGGCGCGATAACTCCCAGTTCGGGCTGGCCTTGGGCGATATCTCCAGCAGGTGTGCTAAGCACCCCGATGAGCGTGGTGTACAGGGGAATACCATGGATAAACGACTTAGTACCATCGATGGGGTCGAGCACCCACGCAAAACCGGAAGTTCCCGGTGTTTCGCCATATTCCTCGCCGACGATCGCATCTTTGGGGAACCGCTCGGCGATTCGGTCGCGAAGCAGTCGCTCCGCCCCCTTATCCGCAGCAGTAACGGGCGAATCGTCCCCTTTGCCTCGACTTCGAGCGTCGGCTCGCGAAAAAACTGCAGGGTGACTTCCCCGGCCTGGCGGGCGATTTCGAGGGCCCAGTCGAGTCGGGCTTGGATGGCTTCGGAGGTGCTCATGCAGCGTAGGCTACCATGATTGGTTGGGCGTCGTTGAGGGGGTGCGGCGGGGCTGCGGGACGAAAAACAGCTCGCCGCAGCTAGCGTTCTGCGCCGCCAGGCCTATGCTTAGACCGACAAGCGGGCCCCCGGCTCAGCGCACATTGGGTGTTCAGAAGCCCTGCTTTACGTCCAATCGTAGTGGTTATGTGGATGGAGGGAGAGCGTCCCAAATCCCTATGCGGCCGGTATTTAGCTTGATTGGACAGGCAGCTTGTTTAGAATAAGTGAGTAGGAATTGCCGCCTGCGGGCAGTTGGCGCGTCGTGCCGGTTGCTTGGCCCTAGCGGTGGAGGTGCTCGCCCACTCAAGGAGGACACGCGATGCAGTACGGAACACGATCGGTCGGCATGCTGGTACTTGCGACGGCGCTAGGAGCCACGTGGCTCGCGCATGCGTCGGGGCAGCCGGAGTTGGCAACCCCGTCAGCGGCGGACGCCAAACTGCCAACCAACGAAATGCCGCCCGGATGTTTGCAGGTAGTATCCGAACCGGGTGGACCGATTGCCGCTGTGGTGTACGATCCGCAGCAACAGGTGCTAGGCGTATACCACGTCGATCGGATCACGGGAGAAATTGAACTAAAGAGCGTGCGGCAAATCCAATGGGACTTGCAGTTGCTCCATTGGCAGGGCAAAAAGCCACTGCCCGAAGAAATCAAGAACGACCTGGAAGCTCGGCAACGTCGGTAGCCTGAGTGCACGCCCCGCCTTCCGTGGTCGTTGGTTAGACGCCGGTAACTAGAGAACGCCATGGATCCGAAGTTCGTCAAGTTGGAAGAAGCTGCCGAGCAGCTAAGCATCAGCACCGACCACCTCAACGCGCTGCGCGAGGACGGCAAACTTCGCGCTTATCGCGACGGGGCAAGCTGGAAATTCCGCACCGAAGAGATCGAGAAGATGGCCTCGGCGGGAGTGCCAGAGATCGAAGCGGATGAAAGCGGAATCAATCTCGACTTGGATAATCTGTCGTTAGGCGACGACCTTTCGATGGACGACGATGAGCCGCAATTGGAGGCGGATACCGCTGCCGATGAATCGGCCAGCGACGAAACACTGGGTAGCGATGATGAACTGGGCGACTTGGGTTTGGGTGAATTGGAACTCGCGGCAGATGAATCGAGCTTGAGCGACCTGGAATTGACCGACGACGACCTCGACCTGGCAACCGGCAGTTCCGCGGAGCTGGCGATCGACCTGGGGGTCGACGCCGCCGATAAGAGCAACGCCGAGGCTACCGATTCCGCTGAGAGCGGCCTCGACTTGGAACTCGACTTCGAATCCGAGGGCGACGATCCGGAGTCGATCCTGCTGAGCGAAGCCGAATTGGGTGATTCGTCCGATCGCCCCCCCAGCACGATCATTGGCAAAGCGGATCTCGACGCGGATCTCGACTTGGAAATTGTCAGCGATGACGCAACGTCCGGCAGCGATCCAGCGATGAGCGACGTTCAACTTGCTGATTTGGACGACTTGGACTCGGATGCGGGGGCAACGGGCGAACTAGCACCCGCGAAAGATGTGACCGCCGACTTCGACGATATTGACGAACTGGAAATCGATCTAGAGGCCGAGTCGAGTCGAATTCTTACACCCGAGGACCTTGCCGCGGCCCGGTCGGCTGCTGGCTCGCAAGCGCAGCAGAAAGCGCCGGAAGCAAGCGACCTCGATCTCGAGTTGGATACCGACGACGACTATGGCCTCGCGCCAACAAGCGATGCAGGCCTGAGCGACCTTTCCGCAATCGGTGACGACGACGACGACGACTTGATCGCAGGCTCCGAAATCGACTTGGGCGGCGATTCGTCGCAGGGTTCCCAGGGAGGCGGTGCAGGGCTCACGGGGCTCTCAGCGCTGGAACTCGACGATGACGACGACGATGATGACTTCGTGCTTGGCGACGGAAGTGACTTGACGCTCTCGGCGGCCGACAGCGGCATCAATCTCTCGCCGGCCGATAGTGGTTTGTCGCTCGACGACGCGGCCGTGGAACTCACGGGTTCGGCCATTGGCAGCGGCCTCGACTTTGGCGAAGCGTCCGGGCTTGTATCCGATGAGCCAGTCGCGGATTTCGACCTGACCCCGTTGGCCGAGGATGCCGACGCCGAGGAAGGCGACGACAGCTCACAGGTGATTGCCCTCGACGCATTTGAAGAGCAGCAAGAAGCCGATGACCTGCTTGACGCCGGCGGCGGTGCGGCGATGCCAGCCGCGGCGGCGTTTGGCCAAGGGGCCGTGGTGCCACGTGCCGAAACCCAATTCTCGGGCTGGAACGTGTTCTTCCTGTCGCTCTGTCTTATTCTACTCAGCTTGTGTGGAATGATGGCCTTGGATGTGGTCCGCAGCATGTGGAGCTGGGACGAGCCGTACCAGGTGAACAGCAGTCTGATCGACAGCCTCAGCGGTTTCCTGTTTCCCTAGCAGCGGTGGGACCCGCAGCGCCGCTCGGTCGCCTGCCTTACTGGGGGGACGGAGGCCTTGCGGCGCGAGCCTCCGCGGTTGCGGCAAACTGTCGCACGTGAGGTTTACGGGTGGCCTTCAACTCGATGCACGCGCTATAATATGGTGCTGTCACGCGTCGGGTTGGTCTTTGAGCTCTTGCGGCGCGTCGGCTCCCCACCCCCCATGCCCCGCCCGGTGAATTCATGCTCACGCGGTCTTGCCTTAGCCTTCGCGTCTACTTCTGCCTTGCTGGTTCGGTATTGCTGTTGTCCGGATGTGGGCAAGAGTCGCAAATCCGTAGCTACGAAGTGCCCCGCGAGGGAGGCACCGTGCTCAGCGACAACCCTGCAACCGACGCGTCGCCCACGCGGATGATTGCGGCCATCGTACCGCGTGAGTCTCAGGCGTGGTTCGTGAAGATTACCGGTCCCGAAGAGGCGATGGCCACCGCGGCCGACGATATTCGTGCATTTATTGGCGCAATGCGGCTGCCGACCGACGACCCTAATGCCGTCGCCTGGACGGTCCCCGCCGAATGGCAGGACGGTGGCGAGCGGATGATGCGCGAGGCAACGCTGCTGCTACCTGTGGGCGACCCGCCTCTGGAAGTGGCGATTTCGAAACTCGGCTACGATGGCGACCAGCAGCCGTACTTGCTGGCAAACATCAATCGGTGGCGGGGGCAATTGGGGTTGCCGCCGTTGCCAACGGTCGACGAGATGGACGACGTCGCGCAAGTGAAACTCGCGGGTGGCGACGCTTGGGTATTCGATGCCGTGGGTTCCATGGGCGGGGGGATGCAACCACCAATGCGTGGCGGCAATGCTCCGTTCGCGGGGGCAATGCCGCCAACAAACTCCATGCCCAAGGCGGTGCCGAAAGCTCGAACGGCGAAGCCGGAAATCAAGTTCGCAACGCCCGACAATTGGCAACAGCTCGCACGTGGCACGATGGGCAGCCGGAGCTATCAGTTCGGCGACGCAAGCGATCCGGTGGTGGTCAAGCTTTCCGACTTCCCACCCGTTGGCAGCATGGCCGACCCGCTGGCCAACATCAATCGTTGGCGCGGACAGCTCGGGCAACCGCCACTCGACGAAGACTCGATCAAGCAGCATACCGAGGCGGTGGTCGTGAGCGACGTCGACGGCGTGCTTGCCTCTATGGAGCACCCCGATCAATCGACCGCCATGCTAGCGGCCATGGTGGTGAAGTTGGACCAGGTGTGGTTCTTTCAAATGACGGGAACTCCGGCGGGTGTAGCCGCGCATCGCGACGAGTTCATCAACTGGCTTGGCACGGTGGAGATTGTTTTGCCCGGGGCAACTAAGGAGGATGAGTAGTGGCTACTGCCGAGTTCGTTGACAAGGATCTCTCCCGCCTGGCCACCAGCGAGCGAACCATCGCCCGCGCGGACGCCAATTCCGCAACCTCCATCTGGGCCGCGCTGGCCTCGCTCAAGCTAACGGTCACACTTCTTGCGATGCTGATTTTGCTGGTGTTCTTCGGCACCCTGGCCCAAGTGCATCACGACGTGTGGTACGTGGTGCGGCGAAGGCTACTTCCGAGTTTGGCTGGCTTGGGTCGAGTGGCAGACGCTCCCCACGCTACTCGGTGTATTCAAGCCGAACAGCATTGTGTGGAGCGGCGGATTTTACTTCCCCGGTGGTTACCTCATTGGCGCAGCAATGGCCGTCAACCTGATTGCCGCACACAGCATGCGGTATAAACTCGTGGCCAAGGGTGGACGGCTTGCGGCCGCCCTGGCGCTGCTCGCCGTTGGAATTGCAGCCACTTGGCTCGTTGTGGCCCGCGCAGTTGTACTCGGGCGAGCAGGCGACCATTAGTTCGGAGTTTGCCGACACGCTTTGGAATCTGCTCCGCGGAGGATTTGCCGGTCTGGCGCTGTTGGGCGCGTACGGCTTGTCGCTCGCTTGGAACCGCATGCGGCGGCCCGAATGGTTTGCCCTGGCGGCACTCGATTGCGTGTTGCTGGCCGGCGCTGCTTATTTGTTCTTGAATCCAGCGTGGCAAATCAACGACTCTGGCATGCGCATCGTTTGGCAACTGCTGCAGGCAACCATCGCGGGCGGACTGTTAATGGCGGCCTGCTGGATGCTGTTTGGTAAGCGATCGGGCGTGGTGCTGCTGCACGTTGGCATTGCCATGCTGATGGCTCACGAGTTTTACGTCGGCGTCACCAACGTGGAAGCCAACATGGCGATCGAAGAAGGCGAAACGGTTAACTACGCGATCGACACCCGGCAGTCGGAGTTGGCGATTATCGACCGCAGCGACGCCGAGATGGACCACGTGACCGTGATTCCCGAACCCCTGCTTCGCCAAGCGGCCGCGGCGCCCGCCGGAGCCGACGAACGGGTGATCCGCCATGCTGATCTGCCGGTGGATGTCCGCGTGCTCGATTACTTTACGAATGCCAACATTGCCGTGTCGACGCCGGAGGCGACCAACACCGGTACGCTGGGCGCAGGGATAAGCCTTGAGGCTACCGAGTTAGACAAGGTGTCGGGTGTAAAGAGCGAAATCAACATTCCCGCCGCCTACGTCGAGCTGCTCGATAAGGAAGATGGAGCAAGCCTGGGCACGCTGCTCGTATCCAACTACTTCGATCCGTACCTTACCAGTCGCATTCCTCCGTTCCGCCTGGCTCAACTGCCCGGCTTGCCGCTGGCAACGGGCGGCGAGCAGCAGGTGCAAGTCGACGGCAAGCCGGTGGCCGTCGCCATGCGATTCGAACGCGTGTACAAACCGTATGAAGTAACACTGCTTGACTTCGAGCACCAGAAGTTCATGGGTACCGGCATTGCCAAGGGATACTCGTCCGAAATCAAGTTGGTGGACCATGAAATGGACACCGAATTGGTTACCAAGACATGGATGAATAATCCGCTCCGCTACCGCGGCGAGACCTTTTACCAATCGGGCTATAACGAGCTTACCGGCACGGGTACCGTCTTGCAGGTGGTGAAGAACAAGAGCTGGATGCTTCCCTACATTGGATGCGCGGTGGTAGCGGTGGGCATGCTCGTGCATTTTAACTTGACCCTGCTACGGTTTCTCAACCGCCGCTTACGCGAGATCAACCAGGTGGAGGATACTAACCAGGGGCCCCAGAAGCCTTGGCTCTTGCGGCCAGAGGTGGTGGTGCCTGCCGCGGTGGCGCTGCTCACCGTGGCGTACTTGGGCTCAAAGTTCCGCACGCATGATGTGGAAGTTGCCGGTATGGCCGCACACGAGTTCGCCACGCTACCCGTGCTGGACGAGGGCCGCATCAAACCAATCGACACCGTGGCCCGCAACATGCTGCAGTTCCTATGCGCACGGCAAGAGGCGGCTACCTCGCTGGATGGCAAGACCCGCATTCCGGCGATCCAGTGGTTGTTGGACGTTGTTACGCGGTCGCCCGCCGAGCGCAACTATTATGTGTTCCGCATTACGAATCTAGAACTCATCGAAACATTGGGACTCGAACGGCGGTCGGGGTTCTTTCGTTACAGTGCCGGCGAACTGAGCGGCAAATTCGATGTCCTCATGCCGCAGGTCCAGAAGGCCGATCGTGTGCCAGAGAAGCTGCGATCGGCTTTCCAGCGCGACGTATTGAGCCTGGCAAAGAAGCTGAACTACTACTCAATGCTGGTCGACGCCTACTCGTTGCCAAGGTCGATTGCCGGTGGCGCGTCGGCTGAAGAGATGGAGGAAGATAAAGGCACTTACCAGCGATTACGCGGCGCCAGCAGCGTACGCGGCGTGGTGCCGGCCGAGGTCACCGGCGATTGGGAAACCGTTTTCGAAGCCAATCTCAATGCGTTGGTCGACCGCTTCGAGGGCCGCGCACCGAATCCGGCCGCAGTAGGCCTGGCCGCCGTTGTCTACGCGTATCGAGCTGGTGATCAGGCTGCCTATCAAAAGGCGTTGCTGGAGTACCGAGCGATGCTCGCCGACTACCAGCAACAGCTGGAAGACCCCGCGAATGCCGAGATGGTGGCTCCGCTGAAGACCGTGGAACGGCTCGACTTGGAACGAGTTGATTTTGAGTACGCGTTCAATTCCGCGTCCCCCTTCTACTATTGTGCGGTGCTGTACCTGATTGCCATGGTACTGGCCGCGGCGGCATGGCTTGGTTGGCCTCAAGTGCTGGGGCGCAGCGCCATCGCCATCATCATGGTAACGTTCGTAGTGCATACGCTGGCGATCGCGGCTCGCGTCTATATCTCCGATCGTCCCCCGATTACCAATCTCTACACCACCGCCATTTGCATTGGCTGGGCGATCGTGCTGTTCATGCTGGTATTCGAGTCGATCTTCAAGCTCGGCATCGGCAGTTTCGTGGCGGGCGCGATTGGTTTTTCCACGCTGTTGATCGCGCACTATCTGGGGCTCGATGAGGACACCTTCACCGTGATGCAGGCGGTGCTCGATACCCAGTTCTGGTTGTCGACCCACGTCATTACCATCAACCTCGGCTACGCCACCACCATGCTCGCCGGGTGCCTTGGCATTGTGTACATCATTGCGGTACATGTGCTGAATGTTTTCGATGCCAAGCAGGCGAGGCAACTGACTGCCATGTTGTACGGCTCGCTTTGCTTCGCAATTCTCTTCAGCTTCGTCGGCACGGTACTGGGCGGGCTCTGGGCCGACGACTCCTGGGGGCGGTTCTGGGGTTGGGACCCGAAGGAAAACGGCGCCCTGATGATCGTGCTCTGGAACGCCCTGGCGCTACATGCTCGCTGGGGGAAGCTGGTCGACGCCCGAGGGCTCGCGATGCTCGCCATCTTTGGCAACGTGATTACTGCCTGGAGTTGGTTCGGCGTGAATCAACTTGCCGAAGGCCTGCACGCGTACGCATTTCGCAGCGACTTGGCGTTTTACTTGTGGTGGTTCTTCGTCAGTCAGGTCGCGCTATTGATCGTGGGCTGGATCCCCTGGCGAAACCTGCGGCGGCAACATGCGGCTGCCTAACCCCGCTGATGCTTGCCACGAGGTGTTAGCTAAGCCATCCGCAACTTAGTCTCGATTTGGCCTACGGCCTGTTCGAGGTTTCGCTCGCCCTTACCGCCAGCAGCGGTTGAGTCGCGGCCCATTTGGGCTTCGATCCGGCGATGGGCGGAGATTACCGTGCTGTGTCGCCGGCCGCCGAAGTATTCGCCGATTTCGCGCCATCCCGCCTGGGTGTACTTGCGTGCCAGCCACATGGCCAGCATCCGCGGCTCGGTGACCGACTTATTTCGGCTGCTGGAGCGGAGATCTCGAGAATCGATGCCGAAATGGTCGCATACCACGCGCTGTATGTCGTCCATCGCCACGCGCCGAACGGTCTGGTAGTTGATTTCGCTCGTAGTTTGGTCGACCAGTGCTGTATCGATGGTCTCGCCGAGCAATTCGTGGCGGGCTCGGAGCCGCTCGATCGCACCCAACAATTCGCGAACCCCAGTCGAAACGCCCGCGGCCAACCGCGCTACGGCCGCTTCGCTTACTGGCAATTTGTACTCATGGCACCTTCGACGAGCCACTTCCACCCGCGTGGCGTAATCGGCCGGTGCCACTTCGCAGCAGAGTCCGGCCCGTAGCCGCGACAGCATCTCTTCCGGCAGGTTGGCGATTTGGCCCGGCTCCTGGCAGCTAGCAACCACCACGCTTCCGCCTGCCGCGGTAATGCGATCGATCGTGTGCTGTAGTTCCTCAAGAGTTGCGCGTTTGCCCGCCATGAAGTGCAAATCATCGAGTATGAGTAAATCGGCGGCGCGGTACTTTTGCCGAAAACTCGGTAGTCCGCTGCGGCGGAGTGCATCGACGTACGTGCCAACAAACTGCTCGGAAGTGAGCGACAGAACCCGAGCACGGCGCGACTTGAAGCGGCAGGCGTGCTTGATGGCCGAGAGTAGATGGGTTTTGCCGGTGCCGGGCGGCCCGTAAATCACCAGCGGCCCCCCCACGTGCTTGCCTGCGGCAAGTTGTACGCCGGCGCGTACGGCCAGTTCGTTCGCCCGTCCCGCGACCAGCGTGTCGAACGTTCCGCCAATCGGCTGGCTGGGAGCGACTTGGGTAACTGGGGCCTCGGCGGGCTTCGCCGGGCGCTTGGCCATTCGGACCGTGGGCTGTGGCGTTGGCGCCGACTCGTCGACTCGCAGCACGACGCGCGTGCCGATGCCGTACAGCCGCTGGGCGGCCGTTGTGATTTCGCCACCAATGTTACGCCGTACCGTATCGCAAATGAATGTCGACGTGAATACGATGTCGACAACACCGTTGGGGTCGAATTGCACCTGGGTATCGTCGTCCAGCCACAAATCGAATCGATCTCGCCCCACCGCATCCGCTAGTTGGTCGCGAAGTGCCACGCCCTCGCCTGGACCTTCCATGAATCCTCCGTCCTTGCTCAATTCCTGCTCCCGCATGGCGCAGTTCGATCCCACCGAGCACCACGACCATCTTGGCCTTGGTGTCCGCGCGACCCGCAGGACGCGAACAATGGGAGTATTACGCAACGCAAGAGAGTTACACAGCCGCGAGCAGCGAAGGCCGCCACACGACCACGTTTGATTGTCACCCGAGAAGCTGATTTTACGAGTGCTAGCAGCTACGTCAAAGGGTTGACTTTCGAGATCTTGGTGTCTCAGCACCGGCCGCGCTGCGGCGCTCAATATTCATCGAGAATTAACCAAGTCGTGACGAAGTTGTTGCGGAAGATTTTTTTTTGCCGCCACTCTCACGCCGTGGAAAACGTGTCTTCCGATCGCGGCACGATCCCTTTTTGCGCCGACGTTTCGCGACGCCTACGCGAAGCGTTCAAACGGCGCTGTTCGCCGCAATGCGTTTAATATACGCAGCCCGCCGCGCCCACTCGACGAATCCCGCTGCTCGATAGATACGAATCGCTGGATGGTTCTCGGTGTCGACCGCAAGTACGACATGGCCCACGCCGGCGAGCGACGCGCGATATGCAACCTGTTGGAGAACTTCCGCACCCAGTTCGTGCCCGCGCATCCGCGGTACTACTCCCATGTACACTAACTCCCATTGGTTCGACTCGGGAAACGGTGCAAGGAGCAACACACCCGCTGGTTGCTGCTTCCATCGCAAAATGTGCCAGAGAGCCGGATCGTGCTGACCTATGGTCCGATAACCGGCGAGAACATCCTTAATGTTGCGAAGGCCCTCCAGCCCAGGGCAATCGAGCGTCGCCTCGTACGATTCCACGATCAACTGCTCGAACAACTCGGTTTCTGATGGCGTGGGCGGCGCGAGAGTTATCTGCGAGTCGGGCTTGATGGCCAAAGATGGAACGGCCAGCATCAAGTACTGAAGATCGGCAAGATGCACAAACTCTACGCGCCGCCAAATGGTGGGCGAACGGATCGTCCGGCGAGTTGAGCAGCACTTGCGCCAGCACCGTTGACAGCGATTCGGCTGCCGCTAACGCGTGTTTGGCTACGGGACCAGCGACGTTTTGGTCGACACCCCTGACGCCCACCGTTGGCCAAAGCGTGGCGGTACGCCCCACCTGCGGCTGCAACCACGCGGCCGCAATTATTCGCGGACCAAGTTCGGCAATCGCTAGGCCGGCGAAAACGTCCACGCCATGCTCTGCAACGGGTCGCAGCGTCTCGACTACCGCACCCCGCTGCGCGGGCGTTACCGAGCGAAGCACCAACTCCAGTGCTTCGCGGCGTTTCTCTGCCGGGCAGGTACGAATGCAAACATCGCTCATGCATCGCAGCATAGCCGAACCTTACTGCATTGTCTCGGTTGGCATGCTTGGGGTCGCCTACGACGAGCGAGGCGCTCGATGCTGAAGTCAGCCTGCCGCCGTCGTCAGTGGCTCAGTAGGGCCATCTAAGGGGCGAAGGGGGAACCTTCTTGGGGACTACCATTTCGGGGGCCTCCGTACTTGTCGACGCCTGCTGGGCCGGAACTTGGCCGGTGGACGGCACCACCGACTCGCCAGGAAAAACAGGTTGCGCGGCTTGCTGCGGTGGTTGCTGCCCTGGCAGCAGGGGCGGCGCCGGGAGGCGGCTGCAGCGCCTCAAGTTGTGGTAGTGGCCGCACAACATAGCGTCCGGAGCCCCGGCGGTTGATTTCCAGGTGCACCATAAAGCTATCGTGTGGCGAGGTGGTCCAAAGTACGGAGTCGGGCTGGGTCCGTAACTCGCTTTCAACGCGGCCGTTACTTTCTACGCGATACAACTGCTCGCCTGCCACCAGAGGTGGTGCCGGCCGTAACCCGTACCGGCTGGCGACGACGTTCACCAGCTCGGAGGTGTTGGCTGTCTTGCCGGTGAGCCGGATTTTCTCCACCCGGCCGCAGATATTGAAGTAGTAGGTGAGCGACCCCGCGACATCAGTCATCCGTGTGCCACTCACCAGAGGCACACGGATGCCGAACAATTCGGGCTCGGCCAGGCCGGTCGATTTACGTGCCCAACGCGAGTAGACCCATTCTTTGCTAACGTCCATCCGCAAAACCTCTGCCAGCGAGTAGGTTGGAATGCCTTCCAGCGGGGCCGGGCTGCGGTACAGGTGGTCGCCAGGACTGCTGGGCACTGGCATCTCGGGGACTTTCATTTCAGACACTGGCATTCCAGACATGGGCATTCCGGACACGGGCATTCCTTGCATAGCGAACGGCGACGGCTGGGCCGAAATCGGTTGCATGGTGGTTACCGCCGGAGGGGCGACGATGCTTTGCCATTGACTCTGCAACTCATCGCTTTGGTCAATTACGTAGGGTGCGCCTGCCGCAGCTCCGAGCATTCCGGCTAAGATAACGGGACGTTGCATGGCAATGGAGTGGGTAGAGTGGGCGTAGGGTACGGAAAGGGCCGCTATCTACCTCATCGGTTGCGGCGCGGACCCATCATTGCGAATGCTCAGCCGGGCCATGCAACACGTAGAACCGCCGCGAGCCTTTCGCTCGTTTTGTTGATCAGACCGTTTAGGGAAACTTTACCGAGGCACGCCATGGGCGACACCAAGCTCGATGAAACCGATCAGTGGTTGCTAAGCGATCAGGCGCAACCCTGGTTCGACGAGGTAGCCATGTCGCCGTTGCCCGTACATCGCCTGGCCAAGCAACTCCGTCGCCACCTGTCGGCCGAGCAAACCCATCGCTTGCTGGAACTGGCCGAACTCCGACGTCGGGCAACGGCGAAGTTTTCGCAGGCGCGACATGTATTTCACCCGAGTTGGATTCGAACAGGCAACGGATCAGTGGATCGCACGCTACAAAGCCGAGCGTTTTGCCAACCGCGAGGTGGCCGATCTGTGTTGCGGTATTGGGGGCGATGCCATTGGACTCGCAGCGACCGCCAGCCAGTTGACGCTTTACGATCGCGCAGCTCAGGCAGTAGAGTTTTCGCGGCGAAATGTGCACCTCTACGCCGGCGATCGGATTCCCATCACCGCGGCCGTCAAGGACGTGGCGACCCTCGCTGTAGCCACCGTCGATGCGTGGCATATCGATCCCGATCGCCGCCCTCGTGGCGGCCGAACCACGCAGGCCGAGTTGCATGAACCTGCGGATACTACCATCGACTTGCTCCTGGCTCAAAACGCCAATGCCGCAATCAAGCTGGCCCCGGCGTGCGAAGTGCCCGCTCGCTGGTCGGACCACGGTGAACTAGAATGGATCAGTCGCGATGGCGAGTGCAAGCAACTGGTCGTCTGGCTGGGGGACTTGGCTCAGGCCGCTGGCAGCCGTCGGGCAACCCTCCTCCGGGCCGGCAGCCACAAGCACGAATACGACGTGGCCAAGACGCTGGTGGGAGCCGAGGTTGAACTGTCTCACGGCGAGTCGATCGACGAGTATGTTTACGAACCCGATGCGGCTATCCTGGCAAGTGGCCTGGTGGGGGCGTTGGCCCGGGAGCACCGCTGGCGGACGTTCGCCAGTACCAGCGGCTACCTTACCGGATCGCAGCGGGTCGACGAGGCAGCGTGCACCGCGTTCGAGGTGGTGGACGTCCTGCCGCTGCAGACCAAGAAGATTTCCCGTTACCTCCGCGAGCGGGGCATCGGCCGCGTCGAAATCAAGCACCGCTCGATCGATGTTTCGCCAGAAAAACTCCGCCGTGAATGGAAACTGGCAGGCGACAATCGGGCGACCCTGTTGTTGACTCGGGTGGGTGAAAAGCGGATCGCGATCGTTGCCAATCGCGTGGAGCGCAAGGCGGAGGT
Source organism: Lacipirellulaceae bacterium (assembly GCA_963753855.1). Classification (GTDB taxonomy): domain Bacteria; phylum Planctomycetota; class Planctomycetia; order Pirellulales; family Lacipirellulaceae; genus Aeoliella. Next base: position 501,229 of record CAVWDV010000003.1, read on the forward strand.
CGTCCATCCCTCACACGAATCATCAAGCCATTCAGAAACGTAATCCTGATGAAGCTCGCGTTTAGCTCGAATGCCTATCTCTCGTTTTCCGTGGAAGAAACCATCCGCCGGATCGCAGCGATGGGTTACACCGGAATCGAGATCCTGGCCGACGTGCCCCATGCCTGGCCTGCCGGATTGCTGCCCGCGCAAATCGACTCGTTGCGGGCGGTGCTCGCCGAACACCACCTCGCGATTTCCAACGTCAACGCGTTCATGATGAATGCCGTGGCGGATCCCAGGCAGCCCTACTGGCACCCAAGCTGGATCGACCCCGATCCGCACTACCGCGCGATCCGGCGCGAACATACCAAGCGGGCGCTGCGCTAGCCGCGGAGATTGGTGCCCCCCACATTACGACCGAGCCTGGTGGTCCGCTGGCCGATGGGCAGACGCGGCGCGAGGCGCTCGATATTTTCTACGAGGAACTGATGCCCTGCTTGGATGTCGCCGCGGAACTGGCGATGCCGCTGTTGATCGAGCCCGAGCCGGAATTGCTTATTGAGCGGTTCGACGAATACCTGGAGTTCGTCGACCGCCTCGACTCACCGCACGTCGGACTCAACTTCGATATTGGTCACGCGTACTGTGTGGGTGAGGATCCGCAGGATTGGGTTGCCAAGCTGGCGGCGCATACGGTGCACTACCACTTGGAAGACATCGCGGCAACGCGCGTGCACCAGCACCTGATTCCGGGCCGGGGGGCGATTGATTTCGAGGCGACGCTCGCCGCTATTGCCGACACGCACTACGACGGCTGGTTAACGGTCGAGCTCTATCCTTACATCGATCAGCCCGATGCCGCGGCCCGCGAGGCGTTCGATTATCTTTCCGCGCGAATTGCTTCGTAGTCGCATTTACTCTCGTTCGGACCACGACATGGCAGTGTCCACAAAAATTCACGCGTACGCCGAGCTCATGCGGCTGGCGAACGTTTTCACGGCCATCTCCAACGTTTGGATGGGGATGATCGTGTCGAGGGGCGGGCTATCAGGCTGGACCGCCGTCGGCATCACAGTAACTTCGGCGCTGCTGTACGTGGCGGGTATGGTGCTGAACGATGTCTTCGACCACGAGTCGGACGCCAGCGAACGAAGCGATCGACCGATCCCGAGCGGTCGCGTGAGCTTACCCGCGGCCCGGACGCTGGGGTGGGGTTTGCTACTAGCAGGTATCGCTTGTGGATGGGCGACATCGCTGGTTACCCAAACCTTCGCCCCCGGTGTTATCGCGACGTTGCTTGCGTTGGCAATCGTGGCCTACGATGCCGGACTCAAGGGCACCCGGTTCGGGCCACTAGCCATGGCGTCGTGCCGGACGCTCAACGTGCTGCTTGGGTTCAGTTTGCCAGTCTCCGTTGCCAGTGGCGTGAGTGGCTCGTCCCCGTGGAACAGCATGGGAGTGGCGGTCGCGCTTGGTGTTGGGCTCTACGTATTTGGTGTAACCTGGTTCGCCCGAACCGAGGCGCGTCAGAGCAGTCGGTCGGTATTGGCCATGTCGGCGATTGCCGCCATGGCAGGACTGGCCTTGATCGCCATGATGCCGGCGATCGACGCGGCGTCGCCGCCGCTAGTCATCCAGCGTACCGGTTGGGCCATTCTTTGGTTCGTTGTGGCCGGATCGATCCTTCGGCGGATGGTGGTAGCAGTGATGCAACCCGCGCCCAAGTACGTGCAGCGGGCGGTGGGACATGCGATTTTGTCGATCATTGTGGTCGACGCCGCTATTTGTCTCGGCTTTGCCAGTCCGTTTTGGGCCCTGGCGGTACTCGCCCTACTGGCTCCCGCCGCGCTGCTCGCACAGTTTCTCAAGGTCACGTAATGCGATTTGGCTACAACACCAATGGCTTAGTCGATCACGACCTTCCGTCGGCGATCGAAGTGGTTGCCGCCTGCGGTTACGAAGCCATCGCGTTGACACTCGATCACCACACGCTCAATCCATTTGGCAATCAGCTGGAAGGCGAGCTAGAGGCCGTGCAGCTTCAGCTTCGGCAGTATCAACTGAGGCCGGTAATCGAAACCGGTGCGCGGTACTTGCTCGATCCGTGGCGGAAGCACCAGCCGACTTTGGTATCGAAGGCAAACGTCGAAAGGCAGATTCGCGTTGACTTCTTGCGGCGGGCAATTGATGTCGCCGCCCAGCTTGAGGCGCATTGCGTGTCGTTGTGGTCGGGCACGGCACTCGACGAAGCGGACGACCGCGTCACGCTCAAGCGGCTGGCCGAATCGCTCAAGCCAGTGGTTGCCCATGCCGCCGAGCACGAGGTGACGCTCGCTTTCGAGCCGGAGCCGGGGCACGCGGTCGATACGCAGGTGGCCTACGAGCGGCTGCTCAACGCGATGTCGCCCGACGAGGCGGACCACTTGCACCTGACCATCGACATTGGCCACTTGCACTGCCAGGGCGAAACGCCGATCGCAGCCCAACTGCACAAGTGGGCGAGTCGATTGGTGAACGTGCATATCGACGACATGCGAGACGGCGTCCACGAGCATTTGCCCTTAGGTGAAGGGGAGATCGACTTCGCGGCGGTGCTCGCAGGCTTCAGCAGCATTGGGTTCGCTGGCCCCATCACGGTAGAATTACCGCGACATAGCCATATGGGGCCCGAGATTGCCTTGCAATCGATCCAATTCTTACGGTCCATCGCAACATAGGAAGAGCAACCCAAGTGCAAGATCACGTAGTACTGCTTTCGATTCCTGGCTTGGCGGGCGAGCATCTGGCCCACATGCCGAACTTGCGGGCGAAGATGGCCAAGGGCGATCGTGCCCCGTTGGCCGCCAGTTTTCCCGCGGTCACTTGCGCCGTGCAGGCGAACATGACTACCGGCTTGCCACCCTCGGAGCACGGTGTCGTAGCCAACGGGACCTACTGGCGCGACACCCCACCACCAGGCAGCGAGGACAAAGCGGGGCAGGTGGAACTGTGGACCGCCTGGAACGACATCGTCGAGCGTCCGCAGCTGTGGGACTTGCTCCACGAGCACGATCCCACCATTACTTCCGCCATGTGGTTTGCGCTAAATAACAAAGGGTGCGGTGCCGACTGCATTTGCACGTTCGCACCAATCCACAATCCCGATGGCACGGAGTCGCTCTGGTGCTATACCCGGCCGGAGATGATGTATGGCGACTTGCGCGACGCGTTCGGCCATTTTCCGCTCAAGCACTTCTGGGGACCTTTGGCGGGAATCCCATCGACGGCCTGGATCGTCTCGTCGGCCATAGGGGCAGCCGAGAAGTATCGCCCCCAGTTCTGGTACATCTACCTGCCCCACCTCGACTACGCCGCACAAAAGAACGGCCCCCAATCCCCCGAGGCTGCCGCGGCACTGGGAGAGTTGGACACACAACTAGGGTGGCTATTCGCCGAGTTCGAACGCATCCACGCTGGCAGTCCGCTGCTGTGGCTAGCAGCAAGTGAATACGTCATCGCTCCGGTGGACCACGTAACCTACCCCAATCGTATATTGCGCGAGATGGGTCTGCTGGCGACCAAGATGGGCGAGGGTGCCGAGCAACTGGACGTGGCACGCAGCGCCGCATTTGCCCTGGCCGACCATCAGCACTCTCATGTGTTCGTGAGCGACGCCGCACAATCGCAGTTGGGTAGCATCGTCGATCGTTTTCGCCGTGAGCCGGGGATTGCCGAAGTGCTGACGCGCGACCACCTGGCCCGTTACGACTTGCAACACGCTCGGGCGGGCGATGTGGTGTTGGTTTCGGAGAGCAATAGCTGGCAGGCCTACTACTGGTGGCTCGACGATGCCCTTGCGCCAGCGTACGCCAGGACCATGGATATCCATCGCAAGCCAGGATACGACCCGGTGGAATTGTTTTTCGATCCAGCCACTAGGGGCATACCGCTGGACGCTACGCTAGTGCGTGGATCGCACGGCGCGCCAGTACGCCATGCATCGCAGCAAGGCGTGCTGTTGGCCAGCGAAAAAGGCGTGTTCGTCGAGCAAGCGTTGGCCGATACGGACGTGGCCGGCATCGTGTTGCGGCAATTCGGCGCAGGTTAACGCCGCCGCGAGAACACCTCGGGGTGTTCGCTCATGATGGTGTCGGCCATCCACAAGGCCTCTCCCTCGGTAAGCGCCTCAATTTTGCATAGGGTGGCCATCTGGTCGTCGATGAGGGCCAACTGGTAGTCGCCCTCGCTAAAATTCTTGGGCGGGAAATCGATCGTGTTGGTACTGAATCCGGGTTCTGTGATTTCGATGCGATCAAGCCGCTCGAATTCTTGAGTGCTGGTCTTGCCAAACGCAGGACTCCACCGGCGGCACTCGATGCGGCCGAAACGGATGCGGTATTGCACGCCCCACAGCGGAGCCGTGATGGCGCACAGCCAGGCGAATACCATCACCAGGCCAACCAGTACGAACGGTGCGAGAAACAGCGCGAGGAACCAACGGAAGTCTTCGACCAGCTCGACGACGAAGACACCGACAATACCGTTCCAGAACAAGTTGAGGAACGTTGCGCCACCAACCGCCCCTGGCGACCATCGCCCACGATGGGTGAATTCGAGGGTTCGACCCCGCCGTGAGAGTTTCCAGTGCGAATCGGAAGGTTGTGGCAAACGGTCGCGACTTGGCTGGAACACCAATACTGGATCGCCCTCCACGTTGTCCGTAAACCAATCGGCGAGGGGGTCCTCGTCGTTTAAATCGTTGGGTAATTCGTCGTGGAGAGCGTCAAACGCACTGAGGGCTGCCCGCCGGGGGGCAAGGTTGTCGAGGCAAACGTTGATTGTTTCGGCCAGCCACGCCGCTTCCTGAGCGGAAATGCCCTGAGCAAACTGCACCGGCTGGCCAAGCGTTTCGATTCGGACAACCCGCTCGGTTGTGGCAGGACCATCGTCGTTTTCGATGACGACGCTTCCCATGGCAGCCCGGGCAACTTCGTCCAGTGGGATAACGCGCCTGCGGTAGGTGACGATAGCCTGCGACAAACATTGGAGTTCGTTACGCGTGATTACCAACCGCTGGCGGCCGAACAGAAGGTAAAAGACTAGGCCAGAAACTGCCACCCAGGCCGCAAAGAATGGCGTAGCGAACAACAGCAGGAACCACTCGAACTTCGTCAGAAGTTCACGCACCAACATCACACACCCCGCGGTCCAACCGCTGAGCCAGGCGATGAGCATTACAGCCGCGCACGACATGCCATTCCGCCAACGCAGCACCAACTCGTCGCCAACCAGGTTCACTTTCGTGCGTGGCTTGGCGGGGGCCGGCGACTGGGTTGCGAATGGGGTGACTGCCATACCTTCAAGGATAGACCACGAACCGAAAGGGCGGCTGACAGTTACTTCGCTGGCTGGTAGTCGAAATTGCGGCTTTGGCGAAAAAATTCGATGGGATTTTCGTACACAACGCGGCGGATCAGCGCCTCGGAGTGGCCCCGTTTACGCATGGCCACGATGAAGTCGGGCACGGCGGTTGGCTTCGATGGGCCCCAATCGCCTGCCGAATTCACGAGCAGTCGCTCGGGCCCATACCGTTCCACAATGTCGGCTGCCCGTTCCGGGGTGCATTTGCTCACCGGGTAGAGCGTCATCCCCGCCCAAAATCCTTCTTCCAGTACCGGACGAACCGTATGTTCCTCAACATGGTCGACCAGCACGCGCCGCCGATCGATCCGTGAATCGCCGATGAGCATGTCGAGGATCATCCGCGTGCCTTGGTACTTATCCTCCAAGTGCGGCGTGTGAATCAGGATCTGCTCGTCGGTTCTCATCGCCAGGTCGACGTGCTCGAGGAAGATGGTGGCCTCGTTGCGGGTGTTCTTGTTCAGCCCAATCTCGCCGATACCCAGTACGCCAGGTCGTTCGAGAAACTCGGGAATCGCATCGATCACCTCGCGGGCGAGCGATACGTTTTCGGCCTCCTTGGCATTGATGCAAAGCCACGTGTAGTGATGCAGGCCATACCAGCCGGCGCGGTGCGCTCGAAAGTAGTGAGTTGCTGGAAATAGTCGCGGAACCCGTCCACGCTGCCGCGATCGTACCCTGCCCAAAAGGCCGGCTCGCTAACCGCCACGCAGCCCATCTTGGCAAGCGTCTCGTAGTCGTCGGTGGTCCGCGAGACCATATGGATATGGGGATCAATGTAACGCATGTAGGGGGTACTTGGTGGTGGGGTTTGGCTCGTGAGGCATGTTGCGCCAATACGACAAGATCGGTTTGACGAACGACCAGGTGGCAGGCATTAGCAGCAAACGCGTTGGTCGGACAAGTGGCTAGCCGAGTTGGCTCAGCCGCTGGATCGTGCGTCACACGTTCATCTTTTCGCGCCAGTTGTCCTCGTAGGGGCGGCTGAATAGCAGCTGAATCTGTTCGGTACGGTTGGGATCGCCGCGGAGCAGTGTTTCCATGGCCGAGTGAATCGTAGCCATCGCCGCGTCAGTTACGGGCGGACCTTGGCCGCGATCGATGCGGTCGAGCATGGCGGCTAATTCCAGAAGCTTTGCCCGCAGCGGCAATAGTTCCTGGTGGAGGATTTCTTGCGGCGAGCGTGTGGCGGGCATAGCAAGGTACCTAGGTCGGCGCGAGGGAGGCAGGTGGAACGGCGATGCTGACAGTTTGTCGCCGCGGGATGCGGTTTGCAACAGCTATTGCTGTGCGTGCCAGCATAATCGACAAAACCGTACGAGTTTTCAACTGGTCGCGAACCCTCGGCCGACAGATGCGAGTAGGTCTATCCCCAACTACCCCTCGCACCCAGCGATCGCAATCCATGCCAGCAGGCGGGTTTCAACGCACGCTTTCGACGCTCGCGCGGACCCCGAATCACTCGGCGGCCAGCGTGCTCGCCGAAGGTATCGATGGTCCGTCGGGGGTAGTCCGCGGAGGGGCGATTGCCGCCTTCGCGCGGCGTAAAGGCGAACCAAGTCAGCGGAGATTCCTCCAGCTGTTTCCCCAACTAAGCGCCGCCGAAGTCGCCGCGCTCGGCGATACGCCTAAGAATTTTCGCACCACACTGCGAAAGATGCTGGCCGAGCACGACGGAGATTCGTCGCGGGCCGCCTGCCACTTTATTACCGCTTGCCGGGCGTTCGACGAGTTTCCTCCGCTGGTGTCGGCAGCCATCGACCCGCGCCACCCGGGTGGCGACGCCATGGCCTCCACCGCGCTGCAGCTGGCCCTGCGCACTGCACGACGAAATCGTGGCGTATCGTCGCGCACCAACAGGTCGTGATCCTTCGTTTGCCCGGCGTTGGCGCTAACGGCGCTGGTCCGGGCCGTCGACCGCTATCGCGAACACCATCGCGTTGAGTTGTTGGAGGCGTTTCTACTGATCACCACAACCGGCAATCACACGCTCACCCAGCTGCTTTCCGATCCTACTCATCCTGCACACGACCACATGGTCACCATGCTGCGGACCACTCCATCGATTGGCGCGATCGAAGTACTCGCTAAGCTCTACGACGATCCACAAACACCGCTGCCGCTGCTTGAGATTGCAGCGGAGCGGAGCGATCCGCACTTTCGCGCCCACTTCCTGCAAGCGATTGGCAACCCACCCAGCTCGCGGGTACTGCAGAACATTCAGCGGGTCAAGAAGCTGTTGCTTCTCGAGAAAGTAGCCGACGACTGGTTCCAGCTTTCGGCCGAGGCGCAAGCGGTGGCGGTGCAGCTCGTTGTGGCCTCGCGGTTTTCGCGGCGAACCAAGCTCAGCATCATCGATAGCTTCATCGCGAAGGGCCACCCCGCTGCGCGGCTCACCGCCAGCGAAGCCTTGGGGTACATGGAATTGCCCGAGGCCGTTACGCGGCTGGAAAACTTGTTGAGCGATGCCGATCCGCGAATGGTGGCTGTTGCCGCCAAGGCCTTACGCCGGCATGGACACACCGAGGCAATCCAGCGCCTGGCTGGACTGCTGACGCACCGCGACGAACAGGTCCGGAGGGTGGCGCGATCGGGCCTGCGAGATTTTACATTCCTGCGGTACGTGGGTCAGTTTGATCAACTCGAAAACGCGTTGCGGAGCGAGCTGGGGCATATCGTCAAAGAGTCGGACCCTGCGTACTTGGAGGGCCTGCAGCGGGAGATCACGGCCGCCACGCTCTCGCGTAAACTCCGGGGACTGCAAATGGCGGCCGCCATGAGGGCAGTCGACGAACTCCGCGACGTGGTGATTTTGCAAGCGAGCCATCGAGACGCCGCGGTCCGGGCGGAGGCGCTGACGGCGCTGGTTGCTGCTCGCGGGGAAGAAGTGCAAGAAACTCTTGAGTTGGCAACCAAAGACACCAACGCCTTGGTACGCAATCGAGCGACGCAAGCGCTTGGCGAACGGGGGACAAACTTGCCGAGCATTGGAGGCAGACCCGTATGACTCAACACTCCATGGCAGCGCTCGCCAATTTGCCGCTTGCCCAACGCGAGGCGTGGGAAAGCTTGGGGAGTCGGTTCAGTGGCGACCACGCGAAATTCGATACAGGCGACCTCTGGGCGCTCGGTGGCGTGATCCTAGCCGGCATCGCGCTCGTCTGGTTCCTGCGGTGGATGTACCATTTGCAGCAGGCGCGGCGACAAAGCTGCGAACCGCGGCATCTATTCGTCGACCTCTGTCGAGCGCACCGGCTCCGTCGCAGCGATCGCAAGCGACTTGCCCTGCTGGCCGAGTATCACGACTTGCCGCTGGCTCCGGTGATTTTCGTCCGCCCCGACCTATTCGCTGCGGCCCAGATCCCAGATGGCGGCGAACTGCAACTGGCCGCTTACGAGCGGCTGAAGAACAAATTGTTCGCGGGGCTTGAACGGGACGTCGCGGCCACATCGGCAGCGAGCCAAATCTCGGCTGCTGCAGCGGGACCTGTCGTGGCTCCCAGTGTCGTAGCGTCAAGCGTCGAGATCACGAGCGACGCATCGACGTCCACGCCTGTTCAGTAGCGGCACGCTCCATTCGCCGTCCGGGGGGCTCGCCCTTAAGGAGTGACGTAGCGCGGACGGGGCCGCAGGTCGCTACCGCTTGGGGCAGGACGAGGCCGGAAGTCGCTGGCATTGGTATTGGTGCCCAAGTTCACCGAGCGATCGTCCGGCTTGTAGCCCATCTGGTTCATGAAGTCGGTCAGCGAAATCAACTCCACGCCCAATGCGTTGGCCCGGTCGTGCATGTCGTCCCAAGTCTTGCGGATGCCGCCGTCGTTGGTCTTGTCGGAACGATCACCATAAACCAGGTAACGGGTGCCAATGGTCATTTCGCCCACTTGTTCGCCCGAATCGGGATCGGGGTAGGCATCCACGATCCCACTGTTCAGTTCAATCAGATCCTTCGCAAGTTGCAGGTCGCTCTTGCTATCGCCATTCAGGTCGATCACGCCTGTTAGAGCAAAGTGCTGCGGGCGACCTGCATGCCAGGTGGGGCTGTAAATGTAGTCGCCTGGCAGGATGGGATTTCGCGGATCGTCGTCCGTCACACGGCATTCGGCCATGTTGGGCCCTAGCATCCGTACCACTTCCAGCGCGCCTTTCTTATCCGCTTTGCCCGCATCCGAATCTTCGGTGTCGTAGACGCTGAAGGTTACCTGCCGACGTAAGGAGTCGGCTGCGCCAATGTTAATCCAAGCGGTATTGTTTCCCTGGTTTACCCAGGTGACTTGGCCATCGGAAACCTCGAACGAGAATTCCTCGTCCGCCCGCTCGGCCAGATACTTATCGATCGTCTTTTGGCGGTCACGCGCTTCGGTATCGGCGGCTTCACGAGCAGCGACCAAGTTGGCGCGCTTTTTATCGAAGTCCTGCGTCTGCTTCTGCAATTGGGCGGCCAACTTCTTTTGGCTGGCGTCGAGCTCGGCGCGTGCTTGGGCAAACTGGTTGCGGGCGGCGGCGGCCTCTTGTTCGATTTTCGCCTTATCGGATTCGAGGCGTGCGATTTGCGCTTTATGACCCGCTTCGATCTCTGTTAACTTGACTTCCAGGTCATTGTTCTTAACTTTTTCGACCGCTTGCGACGCGGCCAGTTGCTGACCTTCCTGGTAGATGACCTGCAGCACATCGCGATAGTTCTGCTTGGCTTCCGGGAGGGTGCCGCCCATGCGTTGCATGTCCGCGGCGACTTGCTGTTCGACGACGGAGCGTTCGGCAAATTCCTCGAAGCCCATGGTCTTGCGGAGGTATTGGTTCTCGTCCTGCAGGTTACCCGCGGTCGACCGCTGCTCGTTGCGGTCGGTTTCCATAGCAGCCAGCTGCTGCGCGGCGTCGCTTGCCTGCTTGTAAAACCAATAAGTAAAGCCGGCGAATAACACTAATAAGATGGCAAACACGATGAGCGCGACGTGCAGCGTTTGATCCTGACGGGCGGCCATGCAAATACCTCGATTGCGATACGTCGAATACGGTAAGGCGAGCGACTAGGGCTACAAACAGAGCCGTGCTCGCCCATGGGCGAGTATAACTGTTCCGGTGGGTGGGTCGAGAAATCGACCTAAGTCCAATTTAGTTAGGGGATTAACGCATGTCAACGAAACGGATATAACGGCTCGGATGAAACAACAGCAGCTTCCGGGGCAAACCGATCCGCCACTTGCCGACGCCGCCGACCGTCCGGTGGACTCCCCGACCGGCGGGCCGATGCCCGGCCAGACGGTCTACGTGATCGACTCGCATTCGCTCATTTTCCAGGTATTTCACGCCATTCCCGAGATGACTAGTCCCCGCGGGGAGCCCGTGTCGGCGGTGTTCGGCTTTGTCCGCGACTTGCTGTTCCTGATCGACCAGCGGAGGCCCGATTACTTGATTGCGGCCCTCGATATGCCGGGCCCCACTTTTCGGCACGACCTATACGACGGATACAAGGCCGACCGAGCGGCAGATGCCCGAGGACCTGGTATCGCAGATCCCGAAGATTCAAACAGATGCTCGCGGCGATGGCCATCCCCGCGATTGGCCTGCCTGGCTACGAGGCGGACGACGTGCTGGCCACCATTGCCCGCGAGTGCGACGAGGCGGGCATGCGTTGCCTGCTGGTGACCGGCGACAAGGATTGTCGCCAACTGATCACCAAGAATGTGGCGATCTACAACATCCGCAAGAACGAGGTGTTCGGCGCCACCGATTTATTCGGTGCCTGGGGCATTCGCCCCGAGCAGGTCGTCGATTTTCAGTCGCTGGTTGGCGATAAGGTCGACAACGTGCCGGGCGTGCCGCTGATCGGACCCAAGATCGCCCGTGAGCTGCTCGAAACTACGGCACGCTGGACGAAGTGCTCGCCAACGCCGGCAAGGTGACGGGCGGCCAAGCGGAGGCAGAATCTGCTCGAACCACGCCGAGCGATGCTCGGATGTCGCGCGAGCTGGTCCGCCTCGATGCCGCACGTACCGGTGGCGATCGATTGGCAGGCGGCTCGACGCCGGCGCGTATCGACGCGGCCCAGCTCGCCGAGCTGTTCGCCGAGTTCGGTTTCCGCAGCTTGGGCGACCGCACGCAGCAATTGGCCGACGCCGAAGCCGTACTGAAGAAGCTCGAAAGCAGCTACGAGACGGTCGCAACCATCGAGCGCCTGGAGCAGCTGGTCGCCCAGATGCTTACGGCCGAGCAACTATCGGTCGACACCGAGACCACCAGCGTCAATCCGCGGTGCGGCCGCAGATCGTTGGCTATCTCGTTCGCTTGGCAACCGGGCGAGGCGTACTACGTACCGGTTCGTGCGCCCGGCGGGCGACTTGCAGCTGGACGAGGCGGCCGTGCTGGAGTGCTTGCGTCCGGTGTTGGAGAGTGCGGCGGTGCCAAGATCGGTCAGAACCTGAAGTACGACATGATCGTGCTCCGGAACGGCGGGCGTCGCTGGCCGGCATGGCCTTCGACACGATGGTGGCCAGCTATCTGCTCGACGCCGGCGAGCGGAACCACAACCTCGACGACCTGGCCAAGCGCTACCTGAACTATCAGACCACGAAAATCGACGAGCTGATCGGCAAAGGGAAGAACCAGAAGCGGATGGACGAGGTGCCGGTGGCCGAGGTCGGCGCACTACGCGGCGCGAAGACGCGGATGTTGCCGCTGCGGCTCGCGCCGATTCTCGCCGCACGCTTGCAGGCGGACGAACTGGAGGAGCTGAACGCCACGCTCGAGGTGCCGCTGATCGAAGTGCTGGCCGAGCTGGAGTACAACGGCATCCGGGTGGACGTCGACCGGCTCGCCGAACTGAGCGCGCGAGTTCGGCAAGCGATTGGGCGAACTCGAGCACGAAATCAGGAGCTGGCGGGCCACCCGTTCAACATCGCCTCGCCCAAGCAGCTTCCGCAGGTGCTGTTTCACCGAGCTCGGGCTGCCGGTGATCAAGAAGACCAAGACGGGCCCGAGCACCGACGCCAGCGTGCTGGAGGAACTGGCCAGCCAGCACCCGCTGCCGGCCAAGATCATCGAGTACCGGCAGTATTGCCAAGCTGAAAGGGACGTACGTCGACGCCCTGCCAGGGATGGTCCATCCGGAAACCGGCCGCGTCCACGCCTCGTTCAACCAGGTGGTCGCGGCCACCGGTCGGCTGAGCTCCAGCGATCCGAACCTGCAGAACATCCCGATCCGCACCGAAGCGGGCCGCGAAATCCGCTCGGCGTTCGTGCCCGGCGACCAGGGCTGGGTGCTGCTGGCGGCCGACTACTCGCAGATCGAGCTGCGCGTGCTGGCCCATTTCTCGCGAGATGCGACCCTCTGCGAGGCGTTTGCCAGCGACGAGGACATCCACGCCCGGGTCGCCAGCCAGGTGAACGGCGTCCCGCTCGACGAGGTGACCAGCGACATGCGCCGCGAGCGCCAAAGCCGTCAATTTCGGCATGATCTACGGCCAAAGCCCTTTCGGGCTGGCCAAGTCGCTGGGCATCTCCAAAGAGGAGGCCGCCCGGTTTATTTCGGAGTACTTTGCCCGGTATCCGGGGGTCGAAGACTTCATGCAACAGACGCTCGCCGATTGCCGCCGCGATGGGTACGTAAGAACACTGCTCGGTCGCCGGCGGTCCATTGCCGGCATTCGGCCGCCCGCCAGGCCCAAGGGACGCTGTTCGACGACCGTCCGGTGCCCATGCAACTCAATCTGCCCGAACGGACAGCCGTGAACACGGTGATCCAGGGAACCGCGGCCGACCTTATCAAGCTGGCGATGCTCGCGGTCGACCGGCGGATCCGCGATAGTGCGTTGCAATCGAAGATGATTCTGCAGATTCACGACGAGCTGGTATTCGATTGCCCCGCTGGCGAGGTAGACGCCCTCCGGCAACTCGTGGTAGAAGAAATGTCGAGCGTCTACGAGCTGAGTGTCCCGCTGGTCGTCGATATAATGACCGGCGAGAACTGGGCCGTATGCGAATAGCACGCTGGCCGAAGAGGCTCGGTGCGTGGCTCGTGGCTTTCCCAGATCCCTAAATCCCAATTTCTTACCTACTCATCTCACGCATCTCATGTACACCATCGGCGTAGTTGGCGGCGTGGCAAGCGGTAAATCGGCTGCGGCCGAGATGCTGGCGGAGTTAGGTGCGGCCGTGCTGAGCGCCGACCGCACCGCCCACGATGTACTAAACCAGCCAGAAGTCCGCGAAGCCCTGGTCGCCCGGTGGGGGGCTGGCATCCTGGGGGCCGATGGGCTCATTGATCGCTCCGCAGTGGCCCCGCTGGTGTTTGGCGACACGGCGGAGTCTGAGGAAGAGCGGCGTTATCTAGAGTCGGTAGTCCACCCACTCGCCCGCGCAGCCGTCGAAAGTAAGCGTGAGCGGCTGGTGAAGGCAGGGCAGCAGGTGTTTGTGATCGACGCACCGTTACTGCTGGAGGCGAACTGGGACACCGCCTGCGACATCATTGTGATGGTCGACACGCCGGAAGAACGGCGGGCACGGAATGCCGCACGCCGTGGTTGGCCGGTCGACGAATTGCGCCGCCGCGAAGAAGCCCAAATGCCCCTCTCGACCAAGCGACATCGGGCCGATGTGGTGATCGATAACCGTGGGACACTGCAGGAAATGCGGGAACAAATCGATATCTTTTGGCGCCAAGTACGTGGTCCCCCAGCTTGGCGACTAGCGTGCACAGGATTCCAGCAAAACCGTCGCCCTGGGGGCCCAAACGATGGCGCGTCGAAGCCCACTCTCGCACTCGCCGCAAATGAATTTTCCGCGTTGCTAGCGGAATCCCCTAGATTTCGCTTCCCTTGGCGGATAGTTTTTTGCAATAATAGTGTGCGACTCAAGGCGGTTGAGTTTTTAACCTAGCGTGCGAAATTTCCCCGCCCACTTTTCACCCATCCCCCCCACCCCCACCGGCCGCGCCTTCCGCGCAGCCAAACCGGAACCTTTCCTCCTCCAGGAGTATTTTTATCATGGCCGACACGTCTGGCCGTGGGTCGCGGCATGACCGCTCCCACTCGCCGTACCGCAGGAAACGTCAAAGCCCGCCAAACGGACATCACATCGATCCCGAGCTGCTCGCGAAACTCGACCGCGAGGAGCCGCTCACTATTGCAGAAGAGCTCGACAAAGCCGCCGAGCGGGTGCGTCGCGCCGGGGCAGCGATTGCTAAAGGCGATAAGCTCGATAGCAACGTCTACGTTGCCGAGCTGCAGCAAATGTCGATGCCCGAGCTCATCGAAACCGCCCAGCGTGAGCAGGTGAAGGAAACCACAGGGCTCAAGAAACAGGACCTGATTTTCCGCATCCTCAAGGAGCGGGTGAAGCTGCGACGGCATGATGTACGGGGAGGGGACCTTGGAAATCCTGCCCGATGGCTTCGGGTTCCTTCGCAGTCCCGACTACCATTACCTTTCCTGCCCGGACGACATCTACGTCTCGCCGAGTCAGATCCGCCGCTTCGGCCTCAAAGACGGGGCCACCGTCTCCGGCACGATCCGCCCGCCGAAGGAAAACGAACGGTATTTCGCCCTGCTGCGGATCGAGGCGATCAACGGCGACGATCCCAACATGCTCTCGCGGAAGGTGTCGTTCGACGACCTGACGCCGATTCATCCCGATGGGCGGATCGTCATGGAGACCACGCCGGACGAAGTCGCCATGCGGGTGGTCGACATGATCGTGCCGATCGGCTTCGGCCAGCGGGGCTTGATCGTCAGCCCGCCGCGGGCCGGCAAGACGATCCTGCATGCAGAAAATGGCCAAGAGCGTGCTGGCCAACTATCCCGACGCCTACGTCATCATGCTGCTGATCGACGAGCGTCCCGAGGAAGTCACCGACATGGAACGGGAGGTCAAAGGACCCAACTGCGAGGTGATCAGTTCGCACGTTCGACGAACCGGCCGCCCGCCACATCCAGGTCGCCGAGATGGTGATCGAAAAAGCCAAGCGGATGGTCGAATACGGCCGCGACGTGGTCGATATTCCTCGATTCGATTACCCGCCTGGCCCGGGCCTGGAACTCCGAATGCCCCAACTCGGGCAAAATTCTCTCCGGCGGCATCGACGCCAACGCCATGCAGCGTCCCAAGCGGTTCTTCGGCTCGGCCCGCAAGGTCGAAGAAGGAGGCTCGCTGACGATCATCGCCACCGCGCTGGTCGACACCGGCAGCCGCATGGACGAGGTGATCTTCGAGGAGTTCAAGGGGACCGGCAACCAGGAAATCGTGCTCGATCGGCAGCTGGTCGACAAGCGCATCTGGCCCGCCATCGACATCAA
Source organism: Lacipirellulaceae bacterium (assembly GCA_963753855.1). Lineage (GTDB taxonomy): Bacteria > Planctomycetota > Planctomycetia > Pirellulales > Lacipirellulaceae > Aeoliella. The sequence continues at coordinate 516,897 of CAVWDV010000003.1, forward strand.
TCACAGCGGCACCCGCCGCGAAGAAATGCTGATGGATCCCGAAGAACACCGCCGCGTGTGCATGCTCCGCCGGGTGCTGAACGAAATGAACCCCGCCGATGCGATGGAACTCTTGACCACGCGGCTGCGGAAGACCAAGACGAACGCGGAGTTCTTGATGAGCATGAAGGAAGCGAACTAAGAGAAACGATCCACCAGCGTTATGCCACCGCCAACGGACGCTAATTCGCGCTAACCGCAGTCAGCGACAACCAGCGCCCGTTGGCGGTTTTTTTGCCGAAGTAGGGGGCAATGCCAAACATCATTCAACCGAAGTCCGTGCCGACGAATACCCGTATCGCCATTGTCGTAGCGGAATGGAATAAGACGATCACTGGTAAGCTGCTCGACGGCGCGGTGGCGACGCTCACCGAGCGGGGCGTAGCGGACGAGCGGATTGATGTCGCATGGGTGCCCGGGGCATGGGAGATTCCGCTGGTGGCCAAGCGAATGGCCGCAGATGGCGAGTACGCGGCCGTGCTCTGCCTAGGGGCCGTGATCCGCGGCGAGACCTCGCACGACGAGCATATCAATCGCGGAGTGAGCCAGGCGATGATGGAGCTTGGCCTGGAATTCGGTTTGCCGGTACTGTTTGGCGTGCTAACGTGCAATACGCTGGAACAAGCGATCCATCGCTCCGGGGGCAACGTGGGTAACAAGGGCAGCGAGTGCGCCGAAGCCGCCTTGCAGATGGTCGGGCTCCTGGCAGCCTTGCCTGGCGAGCGATGAGCGAGACGTTCGTGGTGCCACTACTCGATTGAGCGTTCATCGTTCATAATTCAGCGGCTGGGTTCATCGTTCAGAGTCTGGCTCGCCCCTCGATCCCCGCCCCTGGCCACTCATGTCCCGCCGTAGCCGTGCCCGCGAAGTCGCCTTGCAAATCCTGTTTGAGGACGATGTGAATCCGCGCTCGACGGTGGAGGAACTGACAAGTTTCGTCCATGCTCGGCTCAATTCGCCCGAGATGGAAGCATTCTGCCTGTCGTTGATCTTGGGTGTCCGCCGCAACCAGGCGGAGCTCGATGCCCGGCTGAACGAGGTAGCCAACAACTGGACGGTCGGGCGCATGGCTTCGACCGATCGAAACGTCCTCCGTCTGGGGTCGTTCGAACTGCAACACACCGAAACTCCCTACAAGGTGGTGATCAACGAGGCGGTGGAACTCGCCAAACGCTTCGGTAACGCCAACTCGGCCCATTTCGTGAACGGCATTTTGGACAAGGTCAAAGTCAGCGACGAACGATGAACGATGAATGGCCGATCGCACGCCGCTGCGGTCCATTCATCGTTCATCGCTCATCGTTTAGAATGCTAGGCCAGCAGTCAGGCCGTTTCCACGCTTCCCCCGCCAGAGCATTCCTATGGGTCTCTTCGATCGCATCAAGCAAGGTCTCAAGAAGACCAGCCAGGTACTTAACACGGACGTTCGCGATCTGTTCAAGAGCGAGGGACGGCTCATCGACGAGCCGTTTCTCGACGAAATGCGGGCCATTTTGTTCAAGACGGATATGGGCTACGAGCCCACCGAGGCGATCGTTGCCGAGGTGGCCAAGAACATGCGCGGCCGAGTCGTGCAGCTCGACGAGGTGATAGCCACCTGGAAATCGAAGCTCAAAGAACTCATGGAACAGGATGAGTCGCCCATTCAATACGCCGAAAGTGGTCCGACAGTCATCATGGTCTGCGGCGTGAACGGTGCCGGCAAGACCACCTCGATTGCGAAGCTCGCGTGCATGTTTCGGGGCGAGGAAAAATCCGTGGTACTGGGCGCGGGCGATACTTTCCGTGCCGCGGCGGTCGAGCAACTCAGCATTTGGTCCGAGCGACTGGGGGTCGAAATCGTCAAGGGCGAGCCGGGGCGCCCAGCCGGCCACCGTGGCCTACCAGGCCGTTGAATACGCGCATAAACAACGACGTGGACATTTGCATCGTCGACACCGCGGGCCGATTGCAAACGCAGAAGAATTTGATGACCGAGTTGACAAAAATTCGCGACTCCATGCGTAAGCAAATCCCGGAGGCTCCTCACGAGGTGCTCCTAGTGCTCGACGCAACCACCGGGCAGAACGGCATCAGCCAGGCGAGCAACTTTGCCGAGGCGGCCGGCTGCACGGGCATTGTGCTGGCCAAGCTCGATGGTACCGCGAAGGGGGGCGTCGTGGTGGCCATACGGCAGCAAATTGGGCTGCCGGTAAAGTACATCGGCGTGGGTGAACAGCACGAGGATCTGGTGCTGTTCAACCCCGATGCGTTCGTCGACGAAATGTTCGACGACGCTTCTAGCGCACTCGTTTCGCGCACCCGCAAAGTCAATCGCCCGAGGGGAGCTCTCGCAGAAGGTGGGGCCACAGGTCTTGGCACGTGCACGTGCCTCGGTACATGCCCGAAATCGGGGCCCGGCGTGCCTTTTTTCGGGGCACACCCATTCCGCCAGCATCCTGGTCGGTAGTGGCAGCAATAAACTTGAGGGAATCTAAGTCGTTGCTGTAAAACACTTTTCGGGTAGCGAATCGATTGAATGCCACGATTTGGGCACGCTTCTTGCTTTCGCTCTCACCCGCTAGCTGATGGGGCTTACTCCGAGGGAGCTTCCAAACCTCCCCAAGTAGGAATGCTCGAAAAGTCTGTCCGGTGGGGACAGCGGCAAGGCCGAGCTGCAGGTGGATGAATGAAGCAGCCGGACTTGCGACAAATTTCCTTCTGATCCAATTAAGGTGCGTTGTGATGAATTTCATTTCTCTCCAGCGACTGCTTGGCGTGCTGATGCTCGCCAGTTTGTTCGCTATGGTCGCGGCCCCAGCAGACTGCTGGGCTCAGGATGTCGAGGCAACGGTTGAAGAGGTAGTGGTTGAGGAAGCGGCCCCGTTGGGGGTGGATTACGCGTTCAATACCATCTTGCTGTTCCTCTCTGGTGTGCTGGTCTTCTTCATGCAAGCCGGCTTCGCGATGGTTGAATCCGGATTCAATTCCGGCAAGAACGTGGTGAATATCCTGTTTAAGAACTCGATGGACATCTGCGTTGGCGTCCTGCTGTACTACATCATTGGCTTTGGGCTGATGTACCCGGGTGCCTACGGCATCGATACCGAGGTGCAAAAGTACTTTGCTTTCGGTGGTGCCGGCCTGGACGGCTACGAAGCGGGCGACGCCCCTGCGTACAGTCCAGCATCCGACTGGTTTTTCCAAGCCATGTTCGCCGCCACGGCCGCAACCATCGTATCGGGTGCCGTCGCCGGTCGTATGAAAGTGGGCGCGTACTTAATCTACAGTGCGATACTTACCGCCCTGGTCTACCCCATCAGCGGCTTCTGGAAGTGGGGCGGCGGATGGTTGACTCAATTTGATAATGGCATGGCGTTTCAAGACTTTGCTGGTTCGGCTGTGGTGCACGCAGTGGGCGGCTTTGCCGGTCTCGCTGGCGCCATCATCCTCGGACCGCGGTTAGGCCGATTCGTCGACGGTAAGAGCGTGCCCCTGCCGGGTCACAGTTTGCCGCTGGCGGCACTTGGGGTGTTCATTCTCTGGTTCGGCTGGTACGGATTTAACCCCGGTAGTCAACTCGCGTTCGCATCCGCTGGCGACGCGGACGCCGTAACACATATTGCAGTGACAACCACCTTGGCTGCTGGTGCCGGTGGACTCGTTGCCACGCTGCTGAGCTGGGCCATGTTTGGCAAACCCGATCTGTCGATGGGCCTGAACGGTATTCTTGCAGGTTTGGTGAGTATCACTGCCTGTTGCGATTGCATGTCCGACTGGATGTCGATGGTTGTTGGAGCCGTCGGTGGCGTCCTCGTTATTCTCGGCATCATGCTGTTGGACAAGCTCCAGATCGACGACCCCGTAGGTGCATGGCCGGTGCACGGGCTCTGCGGGATTTGGGGCTGTTTGGCAATCGGTATCCTGCCGAACGCTCATTTGGTAGTGAACGAGGAGACTGGGTACGCCGCCACTTCGTTCGGTATCCAGCTGATTGGTACTTTGGCAATCTGTGCCTGGGCTTTTGTCACCATGTTCATTCTGTTCTCGATCATGAAGGCCGCTGGAATCATGCGGGTAAGTGCTGAGGAAGAGCAGGCTGGTTTGGATATCAGCGAGCATGGCATGCAAGCCTACTCGGGCCACTAAGTAGTTCCTTCACAAGCTGGCCTCCAACGGTTCGGGTGAGTTCACCGCCTGGCTCGCCCGAACCGAGGCCTTCTTTAAGAGCGAGAGGTTTAACGGGCGTTGATTAGCAAACACAAGCTGGCCTCCAACGGTTCGGGTGAGTTTACCGCCTGGCTCACCCGAGCCGGGGCCTGCTTTAAGAGCGAGAGGGTTAACGGGCGTTGATTAGCAAACACAAGCTGGCCTCCAACGGTTCGGGTGAGTTCACCGCCTGGCTCGCCCGAGCCGGGGCCTGCTTTATGAGCGAGAGGTTTAACGGGCGTTGATTAGCGAACACAAGCTGGCCTCCAACGGTTCGGGTGAGTTCACCGCCTGGCTCACCCGAACCGGGGCCTGCTTTAAGAGTGAGAGGTTTAACGGGCGTTGATTAGCAAACACAAGCTGGCCTCCATTTGGGTGTGGGCGGGACCACCGCCTGGCCCGCCCCACCCAAGAGGCTTGAGCTTCAAGAAGATCGTCCCCCGCCAGCGATCGTACTTGAACCGAGTGACTGCCAGAGATTTGGGATGAACGTGATCTCTTACCGGCGTTTAACTCGTATTTCTGCAGAAGGTGGGCCGGAACAGAACAAGAGTTGGCCTTTCTCAGCCCGAGCAGGTATACCGCCTGGCTTGCTCGGGCTGAGAGGCTTGCTGCGAAGAAGGGAGCTGGCTGCGAGCAAATTCGCTTCCTCGTCCGCTGCGGCTCTGCAGCCAATGTGAAACCCGTACCGAACCGTGGTTGCCACTTCGTCCAGAAGGATGCCCCGTATGGCTTGGGTGGTTTCACCGCCTGAACCGCCCAAGCCGGGGTGTCTATTGCTTGCGGGGGCAGAAGTTTAGGGGTGAGCGGTCGGCGATGTCGTTCGATGGGCGTTGGCAGCGCGTAACCTCGAATGCTAAACTAGCGTCCCCGGCCACTGCAGGGGGAGTCTTACCAACCCCCCTCGCCCCTCACCTTCTGACCCCCGATCGCACCTCGTGAAACTCATCCTCGCCATAATTCAGCCCAGCAAGCTGGAAGAAGTCAAAGCCGCTCTACAAGAGGTGGAGGTGGTTCGCCTCACCATTATGGATGTCCAAGGCTTTGGCCGGCAAAAAGGGCAAACCGAGGTCTACCGGGGCCACGAGATCTCCGTCAACCTGCTCCGTAAGGTGCAACTGCAGATTGCGGTGAATGAAGATTTTGTGGAGCCAACCATCAATGCCATTATTCGTGGCGGACGGTCGGGGGAGTCGGGCGAGATTGGCGACGGCAAAATCTTCGTCCTCCCGCTCGACGATTGCATCCGCATTCGCACCGGGGAGCGTGGGCCCGAGGCAGTTTGACGACCGCTCGCTGCGAAACACAACCGTTACCGTTTGCCGCCTCATCTGAACCTTCTCGGAGGGATAACGATGCCAAGTCGCATGTTTGCCGCGGGGCTGGCTACTGCCTTGCTGTTTACTTCAGCCCTACCGGCCGCTGAGCCGAAATACAGCGCCAGCGACTACTTCCCGCTGGAGTACTACAACCTTTGGGAGTGCTATGCCCACGAAGAAGGCAAACAAGAGCCGCATGATATTGATGTGCGAGAGAAGGTGGAGGAGAACGGCAAAGTTCTTTATCGAGTGATATTGACCAGCAAATACTCGCCGGCCGAAGATCCTCAGTACTTCGAGACGAACGATCGCGGTCTGTTCTTGCACAAAGAAGTGCAAGGCGACGTTTCGCCCCCCATTCACATGCTACCCAATCCCATTAAGTTGGGCTGGAAGTGGGAAAAGGACGTGACGATCGACGGAAAGCAGGCCCACGTCGCTTGCGAAGTTGGCGAGGAACTTGAGGCGGTGGAATTGCGCGAGGGTTCCACCAAGGCGGTGCGACTCAAGTATGCGTACAAGACCGCTGACAAGGAAAAAGTAACCACCTACTGGCTTGCCAAGGGAGTTGGAACAGTAAAGATGGATGTGAACGACAACGGCCGCCATATCGTCTACAACAGTTTTGAGTTCACCGACGCGAAAGAACGTCGACAACAAGATCGCTCGTTGCAAGAGTTCTTGGACGATTTTTAGTCGACCAGCTTCTCGCCGCACCGTTCGCCCCCGCGTGGGGGTCGTGCCAACATGGATTAAACAGCTAGCAAAGGTCCGTCAGCGCCTGGTCTAAATGGGGGAAGCGGAATGCGAAACCCTCGTCCAGCAAACGCTGAGGCATGACGTAGCGAGTGCAAGCCACACGAATCCCGAACCACCTGCGACAACAACCTGCTTGCCGCCAAGTTGATTCATAGCGCTTGCTCCACTGAGCAGGCTGCTACGCGTGCCTGGCTGCCAGCCGCATCTGGGCCCGGGCCTGCAAGATCATCCGCTCGCGGATGGCCATTTCTGCGGGATTGGCCGTCGCCCGCGTTAGCGCGTCTTCAAGCTGTTCTTTGGCTGCGGAGGCGTCCAAGTCGGCAGTATCCATGGCTCGATTAGTGAGCACCGAAACGGTGTTGTCCTGCACCTGAACGAAGCCGCCATCGACGTAGTACTTTGCCGACTCGCTGCCGAACCGATACCGCAACTCGCCAAAGCCCAACCGGCCGATCAGGGGGGCGTGGCCCCGGCCGATGCCGATTTCGCCGTCGTACAGCGGCAGGGTGACGAATTCGGCTGTCACTTCCAGCACGGTTTTTTCGGGCGTGACGACGATCAGCTCGAGATCGTGCGAGGTGTTGTTGGATTCGGCCATGTTCATTGACTGTGGGCTAGTGGTTCGCGCGATGACGGCCGCGACTCGAATGGTAATCTTACGTCAGCAACTGGCAGCCCTAAGCCGCGACACCTCGATACGAACGCCTACTTTTGAGCTTTTTTCCACTGCGCTTCGGCCTGCTCAATGGGGCCGACGTACATGAACGATTCTTCCGACAGGTGGTCCCACTTGCCATCGCAGATTTCTTCGAAGCTGCGGATGGTGTCGTCGATCGACGTGAACTCGCCACTCTTACCCGTGAACACTTCGGCCACGTAGAACGGTTGCGACAGGAACCGCTCGATGCGGCGGGCACGATGCACCACCTGCTTGTCTTCCTCGGAGAGCTCGTCGACACCCAGAATCGCGATGATGTCTTGCAACTCACGGTACCGTTGCAGCGTGGTTTGCACACGGCGGGCACAATTGTAATGACGGTCGCCCACGTACTGCGGATCGAGGATTCGGCTCGACGACGCAAGCGGATCGACCGCCGGATAAATACCTTTCTCCGAAATCGATCGTTCCAGGTAAATGAACGCGTCGAGTTGCCCGAACGCTGTCGCCGGGGCGGGGTCGGTGGGATCGTCGGCCGGAACGTAAACCGCTTGTACCGAGGTGATAGCGCCCTTGCTGGTCGAAGCAATCCGCTCTTGCAAGGCACCCATCTCGCTCGCCAGGGTCGGTTGATAACCCACGGCCGACGGCATGCGACCCAGTAGGGCGGAGACCTCACTACCCGCTTGCGAGAAGCGGAAGATGTTGTCGACAAACAGCAGCGTATCGGCACCAGTCTTGTCGCGGAAGTATTCGGCCATCGTGAGTGCCGACAGGGCGACGCGGAGACGCGAACCCGGCGGCTCGTTCATCTGGCCGAACACCATGCAGGTTTGATCGATCACGCTTTTGCCGGTGTCGCCAATCTTGGCTTCCTGCATTTCGAGCCACAGGTCGGTCCCCTCACGAGTCCGTTCGCCCACGCCTGCGAACACCGAATAGCCACCGTGCTGGGTCGCGATACGAGCAATCAGCTCGGTAAGAATCACCGTCTTTCCGAGACCAGCACCCCCGAACAGACCCGCTTTACCACCGCGAACAAACGGCGTCAAAAGGTCGATGACCTTAATGCCGGTCTCAAAAATCTCGGTCTTGGTGGCCAGGTCCTTGAGGTCCGGCGCGTCGCGGTGGATGGGCCAGATTTCTGCCGCGTCCACGGGGCCGCGGCCATCCACGGCTTCGCCAAGCACGTTAAACACGCGGCCCAGCGTGGCCTCGCCAACCGGTACGCTCACCGGTTTGCCGGTGTCGACGCACTCCTGACCGCGGATGAGCCCGTCGGTGCTTCCCAAGGCAATGCATCGCACGCGACTGCCGCCCAGATGCTGCTGCACCTCGCCGACGAGGTTAATTTTGACCCCTTTGTTGTCGGCTTCGATCTTAAGCGCGTTGTAAATCGGCGGCAGTTGGTCTTCGTTGAACTCAACGTCGAAGGTAGAGCCAATAACTTGCGTGATGCGACCAATGTTTTGCGTTGCAGTTGCCATGGTATTTTGTAGGGTGGTTACGGTGTCGGTTAAAGTGTTGAACCGCAGGGGGCGAACGCTGGCGGTATCCGTTTACTTATTGTACTTGTGTTCGGCCGTTGTCGATTGCCAAAGGTTGTTTGCTACGTAACGGCGCTAACTGATGGCTTCGACGCCGCCGATAAGATCCATGAGTTCGGAGGTAATGCGGCCCTGTCGGGCACGGTTGTATTGCATGCTGAGCTGTTTAATGAGCTCGCCGGCGTTCTCCGTTGCGCCCTTCATGGCCACCATCCGCGCGACCTGCTCGCTAACGGCCGTGTCGAGGAAGCACTTGAATAACTTGACGCGGAAGCTCGTGGGGACTACCTCTTCCAAGATACTCTCGGGCGAGGGCAGGAACTCGTAGACGGACGATCCGCCGGCCGGTTCGTCAGCGTCGCCAGCCACTTCCAGGCCCCCCAGTGGCAATAGCGTTTCGATGGTTACTTGCTGCTTGGCGACGCTCTCAAACCGGGTGTACGCCACATCCAAGCGATCGAGCCTACCTGCCGCGTACTCTTCCAAGTAGCGATTCGCGATGACTTCCACTTCGTCGTAGGCCGGTTTGTCTTCGAAGTGCAAGAAGGTCTCGTCGGCGACGACCCGGCCTTGCTTGAAGGCGTTGATCCCGCGTTTGCCGCTGATCTCCACGCGGACGTTTTCGGCCGAATCCCTGAGCGACTTCAGGTGGAGCAGGCCAGCCCGCGAGACGTTGCCATTAAACCCGCCACAGAAGCCACGATTGGCCGCCAATACTAACAGCGCCGCCTGTTTCGTCTCGGGCCTTTTTTCCAGCAGCGGGTGTTCAACGGCGACGCCAGCCTGCGTCAGGTCCTTCACCAACTTCATGATTTGGTTGGTGTAGGCCGTCGCGGCGTGGGCGCGATCCATCGCCTTGCGGAACCGGGCGGTCGCAATCAGCTCCATCGTCCGCGTGATCTTGCGGATATTGCGGATCGACTTGCGTCGTTTATCAAGTTCGCGAGGATTTGGCATGGTTTTCGAACGGAACTCATTCCGTTACCGGATTGGGTTGGTCTCTTTTTCGGACGGGAACTCGGACGGGACGCCGTCGTTGCCAGTCAACGGCGTATTTTCCGTTCACGCGGTCGCGTGAGACGCGCCCTTCGACTCCCATTGTCCTTGGAATTCGCCGATGGATGTTTCGATCATTTCCACGATGTTGTCGTCCATTGCCTGGCTGTCGATCAGCGCTTGGCGAACTTCCGGCTTTTGATCATGCATGAAGGTGATGAACTCTTGCTCCCACTGTGCCACTTTGGTGGTGGGAACTTTGTCCAAGTGACCTTTGGTGCCGGCGTAAATCACCAGCACTTCGTCAATCACGTTCATCGGCTGGTACTGGCCCTGCTTCAGCAGTTCCACCATACGATAGCCGCGGTCGAGACGGGCCTGGGTGGCCGGATCGAGGTCGGTACCGAGCTGGGCGAACGCTTCGAGTTCCCGGAACGCCGCCAGGTCGAGGCGTAAACCGCCTGCAACCTTCTTCATGGCCTTGATCTGTGCCGCACCACCTACCCGCGACACCGAAATACCAGCGTTCATCGCCGGCTTCACGCCAGAGAAGAACAGGTCGGGCTGCAGATAGATTTGACCGTCCGTAATCGAAATCACGTTGGTAGGAATGTAGGCCGATACCTCGCCTTCGAGAGTCTCAATGATCGGTAGCGAAGTGAGCGAGCCACCGCCCAGTGCGTCCGATAGCTTGGCCGATCGTTCGAGCAGTCGGCTGTGGCAGTAAAAAACGTCGCCTGGGAACGCCTCGCGACCGGGCGGGCGCCGCATCAGGAGCGACAGCTGGCGGTACGCTACTGCTTGCTTGCTGAGATCGTCGTACACGATCAAGGCATGCTGTCCGTTGAACATGTACTCTTCGGCCATCGCCGTACCCGAGTAGGGAGCAACGTACTGCAGCGGCGCGGGGTCGCTTGCTCCCGAGACGATAACGGTGGTGTAGTCCATCGCACCAGAATCTCGGAGTTTCTCGATAACGCCGGCGACCGTCGACTCCTTCTGACCCACGGCAACGTAGAAGCACTTCACGCCGCTTTCGCGTTGGTTAATGATGGCGTCGATCGCGACGGCGGTTTTGCCGGTCTTGCGGTCGCCGATGATCAACTCGCGCTGGCCGCGCCCAATTGGGGTCATCGCATCGATGGCCTTAATGCCCGTCTGCAACGGTTCACAAACCGGCTGGCGTTCGGCGACCCCTGTGGCAATCACCTCCACCGGGCGGCGCTTGTTGGTGTTGATGGGGCCTTTGCCGTCGAGCGGATTGCCAAGCGGATCGACCACGCGGCCCAGCAGTTCGTCGCCCACGGGGACACTGAGTAGCTGCCCCGTGCTGCGTACTTCCTCCCCTTCGGCGATATTCAGGTACTCGCCGAGAATGATCACGCCGACGGAGTTCTCTTCGAGATTGAACGCGAGGCCGTTCACTCCGTTTTCGAACTCCACCATTTCGCCGGCCATCACGCCGCTCAGGCCGTAAACCTGGGCAATACCATCGCCTACTTCAAGGACTCGCCCGACCTCCCGGATATCGAGCTGCGAGCTGTAGTTCGAGATTTGCGCCTGAATGACCGATGCGATTTCGTCGCTATTGAACTTCATTGTCGTTTTGACTCCAACGTCGCGTGAAGCGAATGGACTTGTACGGTTGCCGCTGGGGCAATGGTTATTGGCTATTGCTCGATAATAAACTTGTCGGGGCGACTCTCGATGGCGTCGATGGCGCTCATCACCATTTGCTGGCGGGCCCTTTCGAGCGTGGTCCGCACCGACCCGTCAAACACGGTGTCGCCCACCTGCACGACCATGCCACCAATCAGCTCGGGCTTGATGTGAAAGTGAAAGTCCGCCTCCACTCCCAAACGCGATTGTAATGCCTGCTGCAAGCCCTGTCGCAGTTCGCCCGACAACTGCTGGGGGACGTAAACTCGTACTTCGTGGCGACCGTGCATCTCGCCATGCATCTTGTGGATGGTTTGCACGACCAGCCGCAGCATCCCCTGACGATGGTTTTGCGAGAGCACCTTCAACAGGTTGACCACCGAGCCGGAAGCCCGATTGCCGAGGACCGCATCGATCAAGTCGACGCGCTCTTCATGCGACAAGAAGGACGAAGTTAAGTGGGAGTTGAAGTCGGAAAACTTATTCAGCACGTCCGAAACCAGCGAATCCAATTCCTCGACCAGCCCCGCCTGATCGAGCGACTCGGTGGCCGACAAGAACGCCTTGGCGTAGGTCCGCGCCATTTGTTCCTGGCTGACGTCGACGATCGCCTCGGCGCTGGTCAGATCAGTGGAATCGGGCGATTGCATTGCGTACGCTCGGATTAACGGGACGAAACTGCCGACGAGCTACACCTCGTCGGAAAAAAACTCGCTCAATCACTTAGTTGTTACTTGGCGAACTACTGGCAAGCTTGGACGTAGCATCACGCACCAAGTCGGCTTGTTGCTCGACAGTCAGGTTTTGCTTCACCACGCGACTGGCTAGATCGACTGCCAGATTGGCGCTCGTTTCGGCAAGTTGCCGGACGGCACCATCACGAGCCTGGTCGATCTCGCGTACTGCCCGGTCGCGGTGCGCCTTGGCCGCAGCGTCCGCCTCGCCAACGATTTGCGTCTTGGTCACCTCGGCATCGCGGCGCGCCTCCTCGAGCATCTCGCGAACCTCGTCTTTGGCCGTGGCGAGCCGGGCCTCGTGCGCGGCGAGCAAACCTTTGGCTTCCTCATGCTTGGCTTCGGCGGCGGCAAGGTGGTCCTGCACCGTCTTTTCCCGAGCATCCAGGGCCTCGACAATCGGTCCCCAGGCGAACTTCCGTAATACGGCAAGAAGGCACAGGAAGACAATCGCGGTCCAAATGGCAAGGTCCGGATCGACGACCAATGGGTTGCCACTCGATGCCGACGCGGCATGGCCCGAGGCAGAATGGTCCGCATGGTCCGCCGAGCCATGCTCTTCGGCCGCAATAGCGGCGCCTGGCGCTAAAACCAAGGTGGCCGCTAGCACCGCGATCGACGCGAACAACAATCGTACGAACGAATGCGTCAAGAACATCGGTCTCCCTCGTGGGCGAACGCAGCCCGTAGGTGGATGGTGGGATTGCCCAATAAGGCAGCTCCCACCACGACTAAGCCAACAAACAAATCACCAGGGCGAAGAAGCCGGCACCTTCGATCAGGGCCGCCGCAATAATCATCGCCGTTTGGATGGTACCAGCCGCTTCAGGCTGCCGCGAAATGCCTTCGACGGCCTGGCCACCAATGCGACCAATACCGAGACCCACGCCAATGAGGGCCAGGCCAGCGCCGATGCCGGCACCTAGCTTGTTTAGGCCCGACGTAGCCATTTGAACCTCGGCTTGTTCCAGCCCCGTTTCGTTATCAACTTGTGCCAGGGCTGGCGTTGCCACTACGGCAAACATGAGCAACATCATTGCAAAGCGAAGCATCTTAACCACGACTTGTTTCTCCTGTGTAAATCGACCAACATGCCGCGAATTGGTTGCGACTAGTGTGGATGAACGGCGGCCCCGATAAACAGCGCCGCCAAAAAGACAAATACGTATGCCTGCAAAAAGGCGACAAACAGTTCGAGCAAACTTAGCGCCGTACCAGCAAGTACGCTGACCGGCATCACGCCCCAAAAAACAACGGTGCCCGCGGTGACGGATATGAACGCAATGATCACTGCCAGCACGATATGACCGGCTACCATGTTCGCCAGCAGACGAACGGCAAGCACGATGTGTTTGATGAGCAGTCCGGCTATTTCGATTACAAAAATCATGGGCACCAATAGCGCGGCCAAAGGTCCGGGCAAATCCATATGCGGGACCTGGGCCTTGAGAAAGCCGGCGACACCCATCTTCTTAATGCCGGTGCCTACCACCACTAAGAAGGTCGCAAAAGCAAGAGCGCCCGTCACGGCAAGCGAGCCGGTTGGGGAACCAAGCCACGGCACCATGCCCGTCAAATTGCAGCCAAGCACAAAAAAGAAGAGCGTCAGCAAGAACGGTAAGAACTTATCCGCATCGTGTTCGCCAATCGCGGGTCGGGCCACTTGATCGCGGATGAAGGTGAACATCACCTCCAGCATGTTCCAAAATCGCCCCTTGGGAATGCCGCCGTATTTGATCTTTGTCGCCAAGCCAATAAAGAAGGCGGCCAGCACTGCCGCGACCACCACTTCCAGCACCATGAACTTCGTCAACTCAAGGTCGAACGGCAGAAACATGCTGTTGAGCATGTCGTTGTTCGACTTCATTTCCCAGAGGGGGGCATCCATCTTGAGCGGCTGGGGCAGGTAGATATGCCCGTCGCGGCCTGCCGGGGTCAGGGCACGTGGTACGTGAAAATACCCCGCGTCCTGCACGTGTTCGAAAAGGGATTCGGAACTGAGTGGGTCCGTGCTGGCCATGTGCTCGAATTCTGCCGCTACCGCAATGAATCAAATTACTGAGGATCGATTTCGGTCTGGTCGTTCTTGCTGGCATCTATCCGTTCAAGCGACCCAGCCACATCGGCAACGATCGTCAGGAACTGGAACGGAAGAAAATACAGCAAAAACGTCTCACTTAACAGGTCCCGCCTCACGATTGCCACCGCGAGCAAGAAGCTCAGCGGCAGCGCTAGGCGAACACTGGTTTCCATTAACATCCGTTGCAGCGGTTGGCCGGCAAGACCGCTCGCCGCGACCGTTGTGTTACTGGCCAAAAGCGTGACAACCGATACGGCCACACCAACGCCAATCCACTGCCAAACCTGCGTGTGGCCACTGCACCATGCAACGCCATACAACAGGGCCGTTAGCACCACTGCGCCGACCAGCCAAATCGAAGCCGTTCGATGCATCGACTGCCTCATTCGGAGGGCCGGTTGTCGGATGATCGGTTGCCCTTCGGCCGCGTCATCACTAACAAATGCCACACGCCCAACACCAAACCACCGGCGAACCCCGCAACGCTCAACCACGGCGACAAGCCCAACTTGCTATCCGCCCAAACACCAGCCAGTCCCGGCAGCACCATCTCCAACGAGACGGTCAGGATCCGGGAAACCCATAAGTAGGCGGCGGCGAAGGGGGACTTGGGTGGGGCGGTCGGGCGGTTCTCCGCTGCATTCTTGGAACGCTTGTCGACCGTAAATCACCTTCATCAAACGACTTACAATTCGCAGAGCAGTTCGGGCGTTGAGCCTGAATCTGCCCCAAGTCTTTATGTGCCAACAATTTAGTTCAGGGAAAATACAGCGTCAACGGGCAGGAGGGGCAATTTGTGAAAAATTTCACAAATTGCCTTCCGCAACGTAAGCCTATGCGTGGCAAATGGTTACGAATCGACCTCGGCACCCCACACGGCGCGAGCTCGACAACCGGAACCGTTCACCGCCGCATCTTGTGGGGCAGAACCCAGCGGCATTCGATTCCCAGCGGCCTTGGCAGCGGCCTTCCTTGCCCGACCGGAAAAGTTGCGCAAGTTGTTTGTCTGTATAGGTTTTTGGCCATTGTAGGTGGTCCGTTTTTGCATCTATTTGGTTGCAATTTGCGGCTTTTGCGATTAGTATGAATCTCACTTGGCGGAAGGATTCTCGCTTCACTTAGGTGCCCGATCGGGTTGCGGCATGGAGCATTCGCGGTGGTGCTCGTGCGCTGGGAACTCGTCGACAGCTTGGTGGCGGACCGCCAGGTCCCACGCTTACCCCATCGACACCGTCCCACCCTTCGTAGGTTGCCCGCCACAGCAGATGCTGCAAGCGGCGGGCCGCAGGCGCAGCTTTAGCGAGCAAGGCACACATGACCGCTTCGACCCTCCGCACGTATACGTGCAAAGATCTTGCCCAAATGGCGAAAACCGAGGGAGTGACCGGCTGGCACTCCATGCGGAAAGAGGAACTCATTGATGCCCTTTCCAAGGCCGCTCGTCGCCGCAAACGCCGTGGCGGCAAAGCCAGCATCGGATCAGCGAAAAACTGCAACGGCAGCGGTCCACGTTTAACGCCCGCGCAACGACGGGCGAAGACGCGAATCGAAGCACTGCGGACGCGCCTCTCGGAACTCAAGAACATATCCGGCGATAACGGCGGCGACGCGCCCAGCGGAGTGCGTCCACCCCTTCGACGGATCGAGTGGTGCTTATGGTGCGCGACGCCTATTGGCTCCAGGCCTTCTGGGAAGTCCGCCCTTCGAGTGTCGAGCGGGCCCGAACCGCGTTGGGACAGAGCTGGCACGGTGCCAAGCCAACACTACGCGTTTATCGTGTGCTTGAAGATGGCAGTTCAGCCATTTATCGCGAGATTGCCATCCACGGCGGCGTAAATCACTGGTACATCGACGTTGCCGAGCCTCCCAGCCATTTTCGCGTCGAGTTGGGGTACCGCGGGGCCAACGATGCGTTCTACTGCCTGTGCCGCAGCAGCACCGTTGTCACGCCCACGCCGGGGTCCACCGACGCGGTGAGCGGAAATTGGAAGGACGTGGCTGAAAATGCCGACCGCATCTTTGCTATGAGCGGCGGCTACTCCGCCCAGGGCACCAGCATGGAGTTGCAGCAACTGCTCGAAGAGCGGCTTCAACGTCGGATGGGCCGCCCGACCGAAACTCGCTTCGGCGGCGGGGCCGGAGTGGGGGCCGATGATCGCGAGGAACTGAACTTTGCGATCGATGCCGAACTGGTCATTTACGGTGCCACGAACCCGCATGCCCATGTTACGGTGGAAGGCGAGCCGGTCACGCTGCGACCCGACGGGACGTTCGCCGTCCGCATGCATCTGCCCGATCGCCGGCAGGTGGTGCCCGTGGTTGCTACGTCCGCGGACGGAGTCGAGCAGAAGACCATTATCCTTGGTATCGAGCGAAACACCAAGGAACTCGAACCCGTGCTGCGTGATGCAGGGCGTTCGTAGGAGACGACCATCGATTTACGGTACACGCCGCTGCGAGCGAACCAATTCGTTAGCGCTCAGTGGATCGGCATCACGAGCCCAGCGGGATGCGCACGAACACGGCGTACTCCGGTCCCTCCCGGCGGAGGCGGCTCGCGTAAACCGTCACCTCGTCGACTGCCTGCAAGCCTCCCTCGTAGTCGCCAAGCTTGCCAAGGTCTTCTTGCAATGCGGCCAACTCGGCGGGTCGAATGCCACGACCCGCTCGCCCCAGCGTGAGGTGAGGCACAAACTTTCGCGTTTCGCCGCGAAAGCCAAGGGGGCGGAGCTGCTTATCGAGTGCCGCATGGAGTTTGCACATCTCGTCGGCCCCGTCGGCCGCACCAAGCCACAGTGTCCGCGGGCGATCGTTCGACGGAAAAGCCCCCACGCCGCGAGCCGATAGTGTGAAGGGCAGGACCTCGGGCGTTGCTTGCTCCGCTGCCTGGCAAACGTCGTAAATCTCCTGGTCGTCGATCTCGCCAAGGAAATGGAGCGTCCAGTGCAGGTGCTCGCGGTCGACCCATTTCACGTTGTCCGCCGACCGCCGCAGCCGCGTAATCGCCCGTAGCGCGCGTTCCATGAGTTCGTCACTGGGAGCGATGCCAATAAACGTGCGTGTCTTTGCCATGCGAGGGTAGGGTGGTTTACGGAGGTGCGTGGACGGCTGGGCCAATCGATGCTTCCATCCACCGACGCTAGAAAAAAAATGCTTCGCGCAAACGAGAAGTTGGAAAACCTGCGTCCGACTCCGCCTATTGCTGCTCGTGCAACTCGCGAAGTCGAGTAACGTCACTAATCGAAAGTCTCTAAGCGCCAAGACGATCTTCCGTGCGAGACTCCCTTCTGCGCGAGAAGCCGCTGCCGAATTTGTTGGGGCCTATTCGCTTGCAAACCGGTCTCAGAAGCTCAGCATTTTCTCGTATTCGCTTAGCCGCCGTTCAATATCGTCTCGACTGATCTGCTTCATCCTTTCCAGGCCAAACCCTTCCACATTAAAACTGGCGGTGAGGATGCCGTAGGCCATCGCCTTCTTGAGCGTTTCCGGCTCGAAGTCGTCGCACTCGGCGAGGTAGCCCATCATTCCGCCGGCGAAACTATCGCCAGCACCAGTGGGATCGATGACGTTGGCCGTGGGGAAGGCCGGTAGCACATAGGTTTCGTGCTCGCTGAAGAACATGGCCCCGTGCTCGCCCTTCTTGATCACTACAAAGCGGGGTCCCATGTCGCGGACGGCATGTCCGGCTTCCACCAGGTTCTCCGTATCGGTCATCAGCTTCGCTTCGCTATCGTTGAGCACGAGTCCATCGAGTTGACGCATGAGCTCTTCGAGGTCGTCCCGCTGGGTTTGGATCCACAGGTCCATGGTATCCGCCACCGCCAAGCGCCGGCCGGGCACCTGCTCGAGCACTTTCATTTGCACGCGCGGCACGCCATTGGCCAGGAAGACGTACTTCGCCTTGCGGTAGTCGTCCGGGAGCACGGGATCGAAATCGCCAAACACGTTGAGTTCGACTTCTAGTGTTTCGCGATCGTTCATGTTCGGCTCGTAGCGGCCGGTCCAAGTGAACGTCTTTCCACCAGCCACCTGCGTCAGCCCACTGACATCGATGCCACGGTTGGACAAGAGCTCGGTGTGTTCACTGGGCCAGTCCTCGCCCACGACTCCCACCAGTCGTACGCTGGTGAAGAAGCTAGCGGCGTAGGAGAAGTGGGTCGCCGATCCACCCAAGCAATTATCTTGCCGGGCGGTAGGCGTTTCAATGTTATCAATAGCAACGGATCCGACGACAACGAGTGGCATAGCTTCGTGGGGGGCTGGTGCTTGCGGCTGTTAGGTTGGACTCTCGCCCAAGAGTATGGCGGAAGACGGCAATCGCCTAAAGGGGCGTCGCCATTGCGTGGCGGCACGGCAACCCACCGCCGCATTAGGTCCTCGTCGCCAAGCACGCTGGGACTGCCTGCAATCGTCCGTGCGACGAGTCCTACGCGTTCTTCTGTTTGCCCCAGGTATCGCGGAGCGTCACCGTTCGGTTGAATACGGGCTTGCCAGGTTTGGCATCGATGGCGTCGGCGACGAAATAGCCAACGCGCTCAAACTGAAACCACTCGCCCGGGTGCACCTCGGCGGCGGCCGGTTCCACCTTGGCGGTTAACACCTTGAGGGATTCGGGATTCAGATTGTCGAGAAAGGTTCCGTCCGCGGGAGCCTGGTCGGGCGTTTCCGTAGCGAACAGATGGTCGTAGAGCCGCACCTCGGCATCGACGCCCGTCTTGGCGTCGACCCAATGGATGGTGCCTTTTACCTTCTTGCCGTCCACGAGCGCGGTGGTGTCGGGGTTGAACGAGCATTTTAGTTCGACCACTTTACCGCTGGCGTCCTTCATCACTTCGTCGCAAGTTGCAATGCCCGCCCCGCGAAGCCGCACGCTACCGCCCGGCTTCAAACGGAAAAACTTTTTCGGGCGCCTCTTCCATAAAGTCTTCTTGCTCGATGTAGATTTCACGCCCCATCGTGACTAGCCGTTTGCCGAGCTCTAGCTTTTGCGGATGGTTCGGAATCTGTAGTTCCAAGGGTTCACTTGGCTGCACGTTGGTGAGCACGACTCGCAGCGGATCGAGCACTGCCATCCGACGTTCGGCATGTTCGTTCAGGTCGTCGCGGACGGCATCTTCGAGCCACGCCATGTCAATCGTGCTGTTGACTTTGGCCACGCCAATCCGCTCGCAGAACGCGCGCACCGCAGCGGACGTGTAACCTCGCCGTCGGAGCCCGCGAATTGTGAGCATGCGGGGGTCGTCCCACCCGGCGACATGCTTCTCTTGCACCAGTTGGAGCAACTTTCGCTTGCTCATCACCGAGTACGTCAAATTGAGTCGCGCAAACTCAATTTGCCGCGGGTGGTGAATATCGAGTTGCTCCAAGAACCAGTCGTACAACGGTCGATGATTTTCGAATTCCAGCGTACAGATCGAATAGGTAATGCCTTCGACCGAGTCGCTTTGCCCGTGGGTAAAGTCGTACGAGGGATAGATGCACCACTTGTCGCCGGTGCGGTGGTGATGCGGCATGCTTGACCCGATACATCACCGGGTCGCGGAGGTTTAAGTTGGGCGACGCCATGTCGACCTTGGCGCGGAGTGTCCGCGAACCGTCCGTAAACTCGCCCGCCTTCATCTGGGCGAATAGCTGGAGGTTCTCCGCGGGGCTGCGATCACGATACGGGCTGTTCTTGCCGGGTTCGGTAAGCGTGCCGCGATACTCGCGCATCTGCTCGGCATTGAGGTCGCAGACGTAGGCGTTGCCTTCGTTGATTAGCTTGACGGCCCACTCGTACAACTGGTCGAAGTAGTCGGACGCAAAAAACAGGCGATCTTCCCAATCCGCTCCCAGCCAGCGAACGTCGTCGATGATCGAGTCGACGTATTCCTGTTCTTCCTTGGCTGGGTTGGTGTCGTCGAATCGCAGATTGAACTTGCCGCCGTACTCTTTGGCGAGCCCGGAATTCAAGCAAATGCTCTTCGCATGGCCAATGTGCAAGTACCCATTCGGTTCGGGCGGGAATCGCGTGTGGACCACCACCGTGGGGTCTTTGGTCCGGTCGGCGTCGATGATCTGCTGGATGAAATTGCGGGAAGGGCGCGCGACGGCGTCGGCGGGGGAGTCGGCGGGCATGGGCGGGGGGATCCTCTTTGGGCGGGCGCTAATTGGCCCCGGACAAGTCCATTCTCGCCGGGCGACCGAGCTAGCGTAAGTAATTTAACAGATAGACCTTGCGCAGAGTACGGTGCTTGCCCCACCGCAACCGTCCGTCGGCCAACTTTCCGTGGAAGTGGTTGCCACCTGCGAGGGGTCGCCCGATAATGGGAGACGACGCGGTGTGCGGCCGGCCGAGCTAGCCGCCAAGGACCATTCCTGATTGAACTGTGAGGAAGCCATGCGTACGTTGCAGCCCATCATTGCGATCGTCGCCATCAGCGTTGGTGCACAAGTGGCCGACGCCCAGGTCATCCCACGAGCGGTTTACTATCAGGCTCCGCCCACAACGTGGGTGCAGCCCGTCCCGGTGGTGCAGACGATGTACGCCCCGCCGACGGCTGTCTATCGGCCCGTGTTGCGTCCCTGGACACGCGTAGTAACTCCCGCTCCGGCAACCGTTTATATTGCGCCGCAGCCGGTAATGGTCGCCCGCCCAACGGTACCCGTCGCGGTGGTTCAGCCCGCCCCAGTGGTCACCACTCGTTATCGACCGATTTTGGGTGGAACGGTCAGCCGAACGTGGTATCCTTAGGGTTCAACGCCTCAAAAAACGCCCCTTCCAGTTTACGTAAGTCCTTGCTGAGTAAGCCCTTCGAGGCGACCTGCCAATGGTTGGCAGTGCAGCTATTTTCAAACATGCCTACCCATTGGGTAGCTTTTGGAGAACTGCACTATGCCCGCCAAGTTCGTACCCCCCAAGTATTGCCGGCAGCGAGAGAAGAATCGTAGCCATCGTGCCTACGTCATGGTCGACGGCAAGCGTCACCAGTTAGGCGAATACGGTTCGCCGGAATCTTATCAGCGGTACGCCGAGCTCATCGCGAACAAGGCGACCGAACCGGAGGCCGAGCCGGCACCGACGCCAACACCGGCACCCACCGCCCCCACCGTGGCGCGCCTGATGGCGGACTACCTCGAGTATGCCCAGGCCCGGCATGGCGGCCCCAAGGCGTCCGAAGTGGTGCAGCTAACGGGAGCACTCAAGGTACTGCGTAGCACGCATGCCGAAACCCTAGCGAAAGACTTCGGACCAAAGGCTTTTCAGCAAATGCGGTTGGCGATGATTCAAAGGGATTGGAGCCGCAACTACATCAACGAGCAGTGCGGACGAATCAAGCACATGTTCGGATGGGGTGTTATCGAGGAGATCCTACCCGGTGACGCACGCCACCGCCTCGATGCTGTGCCTGGCTTGCAGATGGGCGAGCATGGTGTCCGTGAAACGGAGCCTAAGAAGCCCGTGCCCGATGAGGATGTTCAAGACACGGTTGCGGAGTTGCCCGACGTGGTGGCCGATATGGTTCGCCTAATGGTGTTCCTTGGGTGTCGGCCCGGCGAACTATGCCAAGTGTCCAACAAGTACATCGACCGAAGCTCCGACGTATGGCTATTTCGTCCGCCTACGCACAAGACGCAGAAGAAGGGCAAGAAGCGAATCATTGCGATCGGCCCTCAAGCCCAAGCGATACTCCAAAAGTATCTCTTTCAAGATCCGTGCTTCCGATATTCGTCGAGCACATTCAAGCAAGCGGTCTATCGTGCTTGCGAACGTGCCGGAGTTCAACAGTGGCATCCGAATCGACTTCGCCACAACGCGGCAACCAACGTGCGAAGCAAGTTCGGCTTGGATGTTGCCCAATGCCTACTTGGACACTCCAAGGCATCCACGACGGAGATCTACGCCGAGTTGGACGCCAGTAAGGCAATGGCGGCAGTGCGGGCAATTGGTTGACAGATGAGTGTGGTTATGTATACTCATTGGTATTGACGCAGGACCTCGCAGAGATAGTGTCCGGAGGGGCTTAAGGTCGCCCGGCGAGACGCTACTGCCTGAGTGAATGTGGCCCCCTGCCGCATTATGGTCGACAAGCTCTTACCGGCACAACAACAGCCGGGCGAACGAGCGGAGCGTCGGCCGCGCAATAACTGTATTGGACTTTTGTTAAGCCCAGTATCGGTATGCGGGCCCTTTCTGTTTTGCTGCTGCATGCCGGACAACCCTCCGGAAAGCAAAATGGAATATCTATCTATACCCGAATCCGCGGCAATTCTGCCCGGACGTCCCCACCGCAACACCGTCCAACGCTGGATGACCAAAGGCGTTGACGGCATCAAGTTGCGTTCTATCCGTCTCTGCGGGCGACGATTCACCACCGAGGATTGGTGCCGTGAATTCATTCAGGCCCAGACTGCACTAGCCGATGGTCCGCCGGACTTCGACGCCGCGGCCAAGCTGGATGCACTCGGAGTCTAACCCCACACAACCGCCCCGCGGGCGCATGAAAATGCCCCGCACGGTGACGGCCGGCGGGGCAAAACTCAAGGATCGACGAATGGATTCTACCACAAAACCTACGACGCCACCAAGAAACGCCGGCGACGAAATCAAGCGTACCGCGAGCATGCTGCTACAGCCGGGAGAAGTTGCCGAGCTGCGGCATATCTTCCCCGGATTCAAAGGCCGGAAGGAGATCCATTCCGGCTACTTCGGCGACCCGGACAAGTTGGCCCAAGCGGCGGTGAAGTGCCAAGGCGGCAACGTCTACATCTCGCTGAATCCCGTTGTGGATTCACTGCTTGCCCGGCGCACCAATCGCATCGACGTTGCCGGCGACGGCGACGCCACCAAGGATCAACACATCGCTCGCCGGCGATGGCTGTTGATCGACTGCGACCCGGTTCGGGAATCGGGTATCTCCGCAACAGGCGAAGAAAAACAGGAAGCGAAAGCCAAGGCCCGGGAGGTTGCTAGGTTTCTTTCCGATCGAGGCTGGCCAACACCTGCCCACGCCGATAGCGGCAATGGGTTTCATAACCTGTACCGTATCGACCTGCCCAATGACGACGGCAGCACCACGCTAGTTAAGCGTGTCCTAGTCACGCTTTCCGATTTGTTCACCGATGAACCGGTGAGCATCGACACCACCGTGTTCAACGCGGCCCGCATCACGAAGCTTTACGGCACGGTGGCCGGGAAGGGCGATCATACAGCGGACCGTCCGCATCGAGTTAGCCGGTTGCTGCATATCCCCGACGACCTGCAAGTCGTCACCCGGGAGCAATTGGAACACCTGGCAGGACCGGAACCGCCACCGCCACCGCCACGAAACCACCACAGCCATCACAACGGCGATGCGTTCGACCTGCCAGTTTGGATCGGTCAGCATCTTGAGGTGAAGTCGGAAGGGCCCTACACGAACCCCAACAAGGCGGTGCACCGATGGAAGCTGACGACGTGCCCGCTATGCGGTGAATCGGACGGATCGGCCGTTGTGCTCCAATACGCCGATGGCCGGCACGGCTACAAGTGCCATCACAATCGGTGCGCAGGGGCTCGGCTGGTCGCACCTGCGGGAGCACTTCGAGCCCGGCTATCGGGACCGGCAGCATGAGTACGAATCGAACGGTAAGAGCACCGGCAGTAAGCCGGCGAAGAAATCGAAGCCGCCAACGGTGGAAGCGTACCGCCCGTTTCCTGGTAACGCACTGCCTGACCCGTTGGACCGTTACGTCAAGGCGGCTGCCACGGCAATCGGCTGCGACCCTGCTTTCGTCGGCTTGCCGTGTCTGGCTGTGTGTGCCGGTGCGATCGGCAACAGCCGTCGCATCATGCTCAACCGCGGGTGGTACGAACCGGCGGTTCTATGGGCGTCGGTGATTGGTGAGAGTGGCACTCAAAAGAGCCCAGCCATGGACGCGGCGATTCATCCGTTGGAGCGATGGCAGTCCGAAGAATTTGAACGGCACGCCGAGAAGATGGCACAGTACGATAGCGACCGGCAGCACTACGAAGCCGCGAAGAAAAAGTGGAATGGCACCGGCGATCCACCAGAGAAGCCGGAACCGCCGGCATGCGTCCGCTATATCGTCAGCGACACCACGGTGGAAGGATTGGTGCCGATCCTTCAGCAGAACCCCAGAGGCGTGTTACTTGCCCGTGATGAGCTCGCCGGCTGGCTTGGTTCGTTCGACAAGTACGCTGCCGGCAAGTCGAATGCCGATTCGGCTGCTTGGCTGAGCATGCACGGTGCTCGGCCCGTGACCGTCGATAGAAAGACCGGCGACAAGCGGACGCTGTACGTACCGCGAGCAGCGGTGAGTGTGTGCGGCACGATCCAGCCGGCTATCTTGAATCGAGCACTCGGCACCGAACACCGTGAGAGCGGACTCGCGGCACGCATGCTACTTGCTTGCCCACCACGAACCCCGAAGCGGTGGACCGATCGAGAGATCCCCGAGGCAATCGAGGGCGAGTACATCGACGCATTGGACGCTCTGTTGTCACTCGACATGCAGGCCGACGACGACGGGCGATTGCAACCAGGACTGGTGAAACTATCACCGAAGGCCCGGCAATTGTTCATCGAGTTCGTGAACCGCCACGGCGAAGAATCGGAGGAACTATCGGGCGAGCTGGCCGCGGCATACAGCAAATTAGAAGGTGCAGCGGCAAGGCTGTCTCTTTTATGCACCTTAATCGCGGGAAAAGTTGAGGTTACGGATACAGCCATGCAATCGGCCATCGAGCTAATCGAGTGGTTCAAGCATGAAACCCGTCGCGTCTACAGCCTGTTCGGTGAATCGGACGGAGATCGAGAGCATCGCGAGTTGGTGGAATTGGTTGCCCGGCTAAGCGACCCAGAACTAGGAATTACGCCAAACGACCTACGCCGGCGAAGCCGGAAGTACACCACCAGCGACGAAGCCGAAGCCGCCCTCAAGGGATTGGTAGACGCCGGCGTAGGGCAATGGCATTCCCCCGAAACCGGTGGTCGCCCGGCACGTTACTTTCGGCTTGTATCCCCTGTATCCGTATCCGGAACCCCATCGAATCCCGAGGAAAACGGTACTTCAGGATACGGATACAGCGTAGACAATCCTCAAACCACAAATGGATGGGCCACGATATGAACCGCGTCCCGCACCTAATTTTGAGCTACCTGTCCCGCGTCGGCGTGGAAGTGCGGGTGGCCAATGGCGAGCTTCAGCTAAACCCGCTGGATCGGCTGAAGGGCAACGACTTGGACAACATCCGATTCTACAAGGCTGAGTTGATCGAGCTGGTCGAGAGTGGCGAGCGGGTGGTGGATACCTTCCGTTGGTCCCCCAGGTTCGACACCGACGAACACCGATCGAGGCGGCTGCGATGAACACCACGACCGAACCCACCGAACCCCGTACCCATTCCGAGAACGAATCGCCAAGCGACTCGCAAGGCTTGGCGGCAAGCACCGAGCTACCCAGGTTACCGACGCATGCGAGCGAACCATCGCAGCCGAGGAGCCCGGCGTTAGCTTGGCACGCGAGACTCGGCTGAGAGACTTCGAGACGGTGAGCCCGTTTTGACCGATACCCGCCGCTACGTGTTCGTCCAGCGTCCCGCGTGCCCCGCGTGTGGCTCCGACCGTCTCAAGACGCTGCGGAGCCGCACCGACTGCGACGGCACCACAGCACGCCGCACACGCTGCGAGACATGCGATCACAGATTTTTTGTGATTATCGAAACACCTTGCCAGATATTGGCAAGCGTACCACTACGGCCGGGTAAACTTTCGCCATGAGCATACCAGCAAGCATTTACTCGATAGGCGTGGCGGCCACGATCATGCAGCGCCCACCGGCGGAACTGCTGAGCCTGGCCGAACGGTTGGGCATCGAGGTTTCGTTGCGAGTCAATGGCGTGGTGTATCTCGACGAGCAAGCGCTCGAGAAGATCCGGCAGCACTTGGCGAGGCGTGGTGACTAGGTACTACAAATTGCATCGTGCGGTATGGCCAAACGGAAGTGCAGCAATACCGGACTCGTTCATACTACCCATAAGGATTTTTTGGGAGTCCGAGCGAAATGGCCAAACGGAAGTGCAGAAAACGCCCACTGACTAGCGCAAGCGCGGCTGAGAACCCCAACCCCAAGGAAAATATCATGGCCCACGATTATCCTGCTGTGGCAGATCTGATCGCCGACGCGCTCGACTTGAGCAACGCGCAGGTGTCGGACCTGAAACGGGCGACCCCGCTTCTATCGGTGGTGCCGATGGAAGAGTCTTCCAACGGCGAACACCACCACCTGGCAAGCCAGTACCACGCGCCGGCGGTTGGATTCCGCAGCCAGGACGAAGGGCGCGAGATGGACCACGCCAAGTGGACCAGGCACACGATCGACCTCAAAATCTGCGACTGGTCATTTGAAGTCGATAAGGCAGTTGCGGACCGCTGGCGCAAGAGTGGCCGGAGTCTGGCGTACCTGGCCAAGGAAGGTTTGCGGCATTTGAAAGCGGCACTGGTCGCCTTCGAAAGCCAGATGGTCCGAGGCGTCGCGCACGGCGATGCGTCTGGCTTCCAAGGAATGGCGGACCACCCCTCAGCAGCCGCAGCCGACGACTCGATGATCGTCGACGCCGGCGGAACCACCACGGACACCGGATCCAGCGTGTACGCGGTGAGAGTCGGACTCGACAATTATTCCGGCTTGTACCGCGGCGATGCCAATTTCGGGATTGCCGATCTCAAGACACCGCACCCGACGGTGGTCACTAACCGGATCGTGAACCCTGGCAGCGACAACAAGACGCTGCCGGTGTACTACACGCCGGCTTGCTTGTGGCTCGGTGCTCAGCAACCTGGCGTTTATCTGATCGGCCGGATCATCAACCTGACCGAGGACACCGACAAGGGGCTTACCGACGATTTGCTATCGCGGCTGCTCGAGAAGTTCCCGGCTGGTCACACGCCGACGCACCTGGTGATGAACCGCCGCAGCCGCGGACAGCTGCAGCGATCTCGCACAACGTACATGCCGAAGGGATTCGAAGCACCGCTGCCGGTCGAGTACGACGGAATACCGATCATCTTGACCGACAGCGTGGCAACCGACGAACCAATTTTGATCTGATCCAACAAAAAGGAGACCCCAGACGATGCCCACATCCACCAAACCCCCCAAGGCAAGGCGGCCAAGAAAGCCCCGATCGTGTTCGATGATGTCGCATCGAGCGGCGACCGCTGGCGATGAGTCTGTCCGATGAGTTTGTCCGATGGCTCGCCGACGATGACCGCGATGAACTGGCCGCGGTGGCCAAGGCGGTAAACGCGCACTTCGCCGCGGTCGACCAGGCAACTGCCGAAGCGCAAGCGCTGGTCCGCGACGAATCGGTAACGATCGCCGAAGCCAAGCGGCGCGGCGCCGAGCTAGTCGAGCGATGGGGCGATCTGCAAGCCGACCGGGTGGGCCTGGCGTGGCTCATCCAAGCCACCGCCAAGAAGTTCGCCGAACGGGCTGGCGTGTTCGCGGAGGCTAGCAAGGATTCGTACCACGGCGAGTTGGCTACCACCCGGCGAGCGTTCGCGGAATTGGGCGTGACCGCCGATTCGATGCAGGGCGCGGGCAATGCCCCGGTGGCTGAGCACCAACTGCAAAAGAAGATCGAGAGCGAGCCGGCCGCGCTAGCAGCCATGGCTCGTTGGAATCGTGCGAAGCAACTGGCCTACCAGCTGACGCACGAAGCGACGATCTTGCCGCACGGCGAGACGCTGACCATGCAGTTTCCGCGGTTCGCCCGCGGCGACGTGCTTGTCGCCACGCTATGCGGCTTGGTGGGATCGCCACCGCCAACGTGGGGCGCCCCGCAGCTGCCGACCGATTCGCCGGAGGAAAAGCGGGTGGCGATGCTGGTGCCGAAGTGTCTGCGGATGCTCGGTCTCGATGCAACCGCATTGACGGCGGACATGCACGCCACGATCCGGCAGTTGGCGAGCGACCTGCACGGCGACGGCACCGCGCTCG
Organism: Lacipirellulaceae bacterium; assembly: GCA_963753855.1. Classification (GTDB taxonomy): domain Bacteria; phylum Planctomycetota; class Planctomycetia; order Pirellulales; family Lacipirellulaceae; genus Aeoliella. Next base: position 544,859 of record CAVWDV010000003.1, read on the forward strand.
GCCGTCCGTTGTTCCATGCGGACGCCGCGTCGCGCGTGAAGTGTCGCCTGCACCTCGACCAGTTGCCGGACACCGAGGGCAAGCGCGAAGTGCTCGCACTCTGGCGCGAGCGCGACGCAGAGAAGCCGCGCGGGAGCCGGCCATCGCGGGGCACAAGAGTAACCCAACACTAGAGACCACCACCACCACACCACCACTTTCACAAAGGAACCTGTTATGAGAATCCGATTTGCTAAGAGTGGATTGCAACCCTTCGGCAAGAAGCCGGCCGAAATGTCCGAAGCCGAGTTCCAACGGCTGCTCCGCCAACGCCGCGCGAACCAGCTACGGCTAGCGTTTGCGGAGAAGCTGAACCGCCAGCGAATGCGTCAGTTTTCGGCACTGGTAAAATAATCGTGGACCGCCGCGCGGCGAACAGCACTGGCCTGGCCAACCACTTCAGGCCGCAAAGGGCCGGTGCAAAGTTCGAACGGCTCGCCCGTCCGGCGGCGGCTGCCACGGCCGGTTTTACACCTACCGGTCGTGGCTTTTGAATCAACGCCAGCACGCGGGTTTTTGGGAATTAACCTGCTGTGCGGCGCCACCCCCATCGCGGCGGGAAGTATCCACCCGTCGCGATGGGCTTTTGCCATGAGATACGGTGCAAGCCGCGGAGTTGGAAGTCGGCCGCTATTCAATTGCACGGCACGCCGGCGGCAACGTAGGTTTCGAGGCTAAGCGGTGAGTAAGTGTTGTGCATGCACAACACTTGTTCCTACGGTGCTACACGCAACAAGAGATTGCCGACGATGTGGGTGTCAGTCAAAAGGAAGCCGACCGAACGTTGGCTAGTTTTAGTCAATACGGCGAATCTTCCATTCTGACTAAAACTCAACGTGCCGCAGCCGAACACGCGACCGACTTCGACGTTCCGATCTACAACATCTGGAAGCAGCAGACCAAGAGCGAAGGTAGCAGTACGTTACCGGAAGTTGCACCACGCGGGCGCGCGCGAGTGGCGACGGCGCGGAATCCTGCGCCACTTCTTCTCGTAATTCCGAATCACCTCGCGGGCGAGTGGCGATTAGGCGAAGCACTGGCGGCGATGGAGAAGCACAACGGCGACCCCCGGTTGCACGATGAAACCGGGGGTCGCCCAACCCTCTCCGACCTCGGCATCACCAAAACGCAATCCCACCGCTGCCAAGTGATTCACCGAAAACGGTTCCACAGAATGCCGCGTAACGAGCACCGACGATGCAACTGGTGTTTGGATACCCTGGCGGCTGGTGGACGTTAGACGGGCTGCTAGGCGGTCGCCGCATCCGGTTTCCATACGTGGCAGCCGGTTTCTTTTCGTTTCTGGCGATCCGTAATGGAAATCGGGTAGCCGTCTGGGTAGCCGGCTGGGTAGGAAAATTGCCAAAATGGTCGAATTGGTGCTACCCACCAAAGTTGGTAAACGCTATATTTGCCGATGAAAGTAGCCGAATTAGCAATGCTTCGCGGGTCTGGTATCCTTAGGGTTCACCATCGGACGAGCAGCACTTAGCCTTCTCCTTTCTTCTCTTTTCTTTCGCGATCGGCGGCGTACTGACACGCCGTAGTGTGGAGTGCGCAGATGGATCTAATTCGAGTGGTTGAGGGGGACATCACCCGCCTGGAGGTGGACGCCATTGTAAACGCGGCGAACGAACACCTGCTGGGTGGTGGAGGTGTGGATGGCGCCATCCATCGCGCCGCGGGGAGCCAACTTCGCGAAGCTTGCGAGCGCATCGATCAATGGCGCCCCGGAGTACGCTGCCCAACGGGCGAAGCACGCATCACGCCCGGGTTCCATTTGCCGGCCACCTGGGTGATCCATACCGTCGGGCCTGTATGGCATGGTGGCGGCTTTGGCGAATCGAACATTCTCGCAAACTGCTATCGCAATTGTATTGAATTGGCCGTTGAGCACGAAGCACGCTCCATTGCGCTGCCCGCCATCAGTTGCGGCGTGTTTGGCTATCCGGCCGAGCTAGCCGCGGCGGTCGCTTACCAGGAGATCTCGTGCTACTCGCTGGTCGAAGACTTCTTTGACGAGATCTTGCTGGTCGCCTACGAGCCAGCGATGCGGAGGACTCTTGAGTCCGTCCTGGCCCGCGTCGGAGCGTAACCGGCACGAAGCTTGGCGAGTCGTCGGAGGGCCAGCACCACTCACGCAGGTCCTTCGCGGCGAGTTTGTGATGCGCTGGCGGGTTCAGTATTCTAAGTGGCAACGGAAGACTTTCTGCAATTTACCGCCATTCGAGCCAAGGAGCCACTGATGTTTCGAGTACTCGTGCGGACGCTCGTATCGATCGGGCTGCTGCTGCCGGGATTGGTCGCTGCCGCGGAACCCGATAAGGTTGCGCCGTCGAAACGAATTTCGCTGAAAGTAACGGTGGTGGACGAGGCGGGACAGCCGGCGGCTGGGGTAGCGGTGAGCGCCCACGCCAGTTTGAACTTCCCGAGTATGGTGGCGGAAACCGACGTCAACGGTCACGCCACATTCGAACTCGATCCCAAGCAAGCGTCGGGCCTCACGGTGTGGGCCGACGATGGCACCCAAATGGGGCAGGGGCAACTGCCATGGAGTCAAGAGCCGCCCGATACCCTCCCGCCCGTAACCATCGAGCTGGCTGCGGCACCGCGAGATGGCCGTACAGGTGGTGGACGAATCGGGTGAGTCGGTCGCCGACGCCACGGTGTTGCTGCAGGCAAATTATCGTCAAGCCGTCCGCGCTCAGACGGATGCCGACGGTGCTGCAACGCTGCGCACAACGCGCCGAGGCAGGCGATCCTGGCGATGAAGGGGGGCGTCGGCCTCGACTACTACGCATTCGCCCGCGAGGGTGCGCCGCGAAGCGATCCAAATTTGCTGCCGCAAGATCAGGATCAACCGATCGAGTTCGTGCTTAACGGTGCGCGTCGTGTCAATGTACAAGTCGTCGACCAGGACGGTGAGCCGCTGGCTGGCGTGCGGGTGTATCCGTGGCTGTATGGCAAGCCGGATAAGGGAGGATATCTCAATCTGAGTGGTCTGAATGACTTCAAGTTTGAAACCAATAGCGATGGTCGCTGTACGTTTGAAGTGCCGGTCGACATGGATCGTGCGACCACGGTTTGGGCCTACCTTGATGGGTATGCCGCCCCTGAGCGTGCGAACTTCGATCCGAAGTCGATCGATTCGACCGTGCGGGCGGTGCTTGAAAAGCAGGTGAAGCTATCGGGCCAAGTCGAACTGCCCCCCGGTGTCTACCGCTCGGAAATACGAGTGACGGTTGTTGGCGATGGCCATGGTATGGATGGGTTTCGAACCACGCCTGTCGACGTAAACGATGACGGCGGGTTCGAGTTGCTGGTGAATCGTAACATGTACTACCAATTGGTTGCCGGCGATGGACACCGGTGGGCATCAACTGCAGCAAATAGCGTGGTGCTCGACCAGGACGTCGGCGGCATGGAACTCAAACTCGTGCCGGCGACCCGAGTGTTCGGCAAACTTGCCGTTGAGGGTACCGGCGCACCGGTACCCAACCAGAACCTCCAGCTCTACCAGCGAACGGCTGGCAACTACTACGACCTGCCGGAGGAAGAGCGCATTCCCAACCCTTCCGATTCCAAATTCGCGGTTTCGCCGATCGTCGGGCAGTCGCAGCAGACGATGGCGGATGGAAAGTTCGAGTTTTTCGTAGGACCGGGCTCGTACTACATGCACGGTCCGCAAACAGCCGAGATGCCGGAATTCGATATCACCTCAGAGAGCGAAAAAGAGCTGCTGATTGAAATCAAGCAAGTTGAGATGCGTAAGAATCAACTAGTGGCGGGCCGAGTCGTGTTGGCTAGCGACCCGAGCCAAGCGGTGGCTGGCGCGAAGGTCGAGGGTTGGCCCACGGACGACTTTGATGGCGGTCACTTGCGGGCCGTATCGAACGCCAAGGGCGAATTCGAAGCCAAGCAGATCCTCGGCGGGCAAATCGCTCAAGCCGCTACCGACGACAAGAGCCTGGTCGGAATAGCCCGGTTCACCCCGGAAGACGAAGAGTACGTAATCGCGATCGCCCCTGCTGCCACACTCGTCGGCAGGCTGATGGACGACGAGTTGGACCTTCCGCTGGAAGACCGCCGAGTGAACGTTCGAATCCAGACGAAGTTTCCCGATGGATCCTTCACTCACCATTTTGGTGGCGCCGCAACCACCGACGACGACGGCCGGTTTGAAGTCGCTGGCCTGGTGCCGGGGGAGACCTATAAAGTCGACGTCATTACCAAGTTCGACGCGAATGGCCACGGCCGGAGTTGGCGTTCTCCCGGTGAAGTGATGCCCACGTCCGCGGAAACATTCGAGAAAGAGTTTCGCGTCTAAGCGCTTGACTATCCGCCGACGTTCGCGCCAATCGCGCCCTGACGGGAAAGCGCAGGCGCGGTCAGGCCGCCGTGCGAATCGAGGGCTTCGTGTCGGGCGATGGCGTCGAATCCGACGCTCGTTGCTCTTCCGACTGCCGCGCTTGCCAGTAAGCAAGCCGTTTTTCCGTCTGGCGGCGCCGGCCCAGATGCAGGGCGAAGTCGAGCAGGCCGGGCACGAATCGTTTGGCCGCGTAGGTGAGCCTAGCGACAGGTTCCATCACCACCGTGCCACGATTGCGGCGGATGGCTCGGATGGCAACCCGGGCGACGCGCTCGGGCGTGGTGGTTGCCCAGCGGGGTGGATTCTTTTGCTTCTCGTGCCCGTTGGACAGCGACGCATTAAACAGATTGGTTCGTACCAACCCGGGACAAAGCGCGGTGACGCCAACGCCCTGCGGGCCGTATTCGCTGCGGAGCGACTCGGTGAATCCCACTAGGCCGAACTTAGCGGTGTTGTAGGCACAAACCTTCGGCAGCCCGACGAGCCCCAGCACGCTGCATACGTTGAGGAGGTGTACCTCGCGGCGTGCGAGCAGGGTGGGCAGCAACTCGTGGGTTAGGCGAATGGGGGCGTAGAGATTGATCTCTAGCATCCGCTCCCAATGCTCAATTTCCATGCGGGCGGTCGAGCCGCGATAGGTGACGCCGGCGTTATTGACCAGCATGTCCAATCCGCCCGGCAGTTGCTCGGCGAACCGCGCCAGGTGGGCGACCTCGTTGGTATTGGCTGCGTCGTACTGAAAGGTCGCAACCGTTGCACCGCGTTCACGGAGATCATTGGCCACCCGCGACATGCCAACCTCGTCCCGGTCGGCGAGCAGTAGATTCACACCCGCGGTGGCAAGTTCTGCCGCGATGGCCGCCCCGATTCCAGATGCGGCTCCGGTAACCAGAGCGCATTTGCCAGCTAGGTTCTTCATGGCGAGTCAGGTGATGATAGAGGCGGACGAGTTCGCAAGTGGCCACCTGCGAACTCGTCCGCGCTAAGACGGGTTAGGCAGCCGGACGCAGTACCTCGGTGGCGACGCCCTGGCGCTCGAGTTCGTGTGCCGGGATCGTACGGCTGAGCTTGTAGTTGTCCTCGCCGCGCAGGAGCGCGACGCCCCACTTGTCCAAGTGGTACTTTCCGCCGTTGTAGACGCTGCGGTAGTACTTCTTATCGGTGTAAACCGGAACGCTGGTGGGAATCACCCGCATGTTAAATGCGAGCCGATGCTGGTCGGTGGTGTTGGGTCCCGAGCCATGGATGCAGCGTTCGGTAAAGATCATGAACTGTCCCGGTTTCACGGGAACCTCGACCGCCTTGGCTTCCTCCTCTTTGGTGTATTCCAGCGTGAAGTCGGCTTCGTAGAAACCTTCCTCGCCACCAAAGCGGATCGGACGAATGGCATTGTGCGTGCCGGGAAGAAAACGCAAGCAACCGTTGTCGTGATGCGTGTCGTCGACGGCCACCCACACTGTTAGTTGGAAGATGTCGCTCAGGTTCGGCGGAAAGATAGCCGGATCCTGGTAGTCTTCCACCATGAACGTGCTGGCTTGATGCCACTGAATGGTGGGCGACCCGGGCGGCTTGTAGAAAATCTGCGACCGCCACGTATTCAGGTCGGGACCCAGAATCTGTGCCACCCGCTCCGTAATGGCCGGCGACTTCATGTAGTTCCACAGGCGGGGCATCTCGAAATGGCGGTCGCGCGGCGTTACGAAGTTGTAAGTTTCGCTCTTGGTGTGCTCAACAGCCAGCAGCTCGTCACGGAAGCCACGCATCTGTTCTGGCGAGAACGCGTCGAAGGGACCAATGAAGCCGTTGGTGTAGAACGACTTGAGCTGGTCGTGCGACAGGCGATACTCGGGGGCCACTTCGGCCTTCGCTGCGATCTTCTTCGGCATTTGAAAATAGCACGGCTGATCGATGAACGCACGCAGCACGCGCGACTTGAGGATCATCGAGAACATCTCGTTGTCCCAGTTGTTGACGATGCTCTTGAAGTCGCGGGGGAGGATCTGGCGGGGTAAACCCAGTCGCCTTGTAGCCAGCCAACCCGGCCAAACCACCCATGATCGGCAGGCGCTGCCACAGCGGACGCAATTTGGGCTGCATGTTCATCGTGAAAAACTCCAGTATTATGGTGGGCAAAGGGCGGCGCTGGCAAGCGTTTTTCGTGGGCGCTGCGAGGTCGCGAATGGAAGCTTTGCGGTAAGTACAAGATTTATCGGATCGACGGAATAGCGGAATGAACCTGCCTCGGCAATTTAGTGCGCAAGCGATGCTAGCGGGCTCGTCAGCCGCCTTGCCGCGGGCCCGCAGGCGGCGTTGAGCTGCAACGCGGCAACTGCGCGTAGCGGCCAGCGGCACGGAGGTGACTCGTCGCACCCCTCGACAGCAACAAGGCAATTCTCCGTAGGTAAGGAAATTCGCACCGCAGGCAGTGCCCAGAAGCGGCCCGGCAGGCCAATGCGCACAACGGCGCGATTTCTTGGTCGCATCGAATGCGCAAAACGACGAAGAATCGGCCCGAAAAAGCTTGCGTTAGCATTCTTAGCGTGTAGGATGACGGTCAGTCCAAGCGAAGCGCCCAATCTCGCTTCCCACTTTTCCTTAACTGCCCAAGGACCATCGTATGTGTACGCCACAGGTCGTTCGTCGCTCGCGGACTTTTTCTTCAATGCTACCGAGCGTGGTGTTGTGTGCCGTCTTCATCTCTGTCCTTGCGCTACAGTCAAGCGAATCCGCATGCGGGCAAGATCTTGTCCTACAGTGGGCGTTCGATGAGGAATCGGGCGACGCGCTCGACACCGGTGCTGCACCAGCCGCGGATGGCACCCTCGGCACCGCCGCGGTGCGAAGTAGCGATACGCCTGGTGGCGGCCCCGGCTTTGCTATTGATCTCTCTGCACCCGGCGCCGACAGCATTGTCGACGGCGGATTCCCAGATAAGGTCGATTCGCTCGCGCAGGTGACGATGACGACCTGGCTGAAAATGACAGGCGACAATGCCGTCGATCAAGGGGGTAGCAACAACCTGCGGCTCATTTCCAAGCAATCGGGCAACGCCACCTTCGATACGTTTACGTGGAACGCGAACTGCGCCAAACGTCGACCCGACACCTGATGACCCCAACACCACAAGTCCGGATGCGTTTCGGATGGGAATCTTCGTTGGTGGCGAAGTGGCTTTCGACTTTGCCCAGGCCGATGCCGACATTACGGGACAGGGAGGTGAGTGGACTTTTGTCGCCGTCACCTACGACGGCAATGCCTCAGCGGACAATGTGAAGTTCTACTGGGGCGACGAAGACACCGGTGTGATGCAGTTGGGTTCGACCTTGTCGGCCGACGCGGGACCTTTCTTCCCGAGTGGCACGTTGGCACGCTTTGGCGTTGGCTTTACCGACGCAGCCCCCACCGCCGATGTCTCGCTGCTAGGTTTGCAAGACGACATTCGCGTTTACAGCGGAATCCTCGACCTGGCCGGTTTGGACGAGGTGCGACTCGATAATCTCCCGGAACCGCCAGACGGTCTTCCCGGCGACTTCAATGGCGACTTGGTGGTGAACCTGGCCGATTACACCGTGTGGCGCGACAACTTGAACGGAACCAACAACCTATCGGGTAACGGCGACGAGTCGGGCGAGAGCGCAGGAGTGGTTGATTCAGTCGACTACTGCGCTTTGGAGAACCAATTTTGGCAATCCGCAGCCGATGGGTACCCTGCAGACAGCAGCCATCCCCGAGCCGAGCGGCATAGCGCTGGTCGCACTAACGCTTGCCGCGGCGGTTGGCTGCCGCAGGCGTCGCTGACGAAGTCGTGGCAATCAGCAACAGCCACCACCTTGGTAGTGCCACGTGGAGTCGGTGATTACCAAATCGGCTCGCCCGAGCGACTGCAGCTGGTCGGCCGTCTTGTCGCACACATCCATCGGCAAGTTGCGTCGCAGTTGGTAGCCGTGGCCGTCGTCGAAATTTTCGGCTGGGCCGGTGTACGTGGCGGTGCGGCCCGTAAATACGCTTGGTCCATCGACGGGTACGGGCACCTTGTGCGCGGCAACCTCGATCGTCTCGAGCAGAACGTTTGCTTCGAGGCCGTAGCTGGTGGCGTCGAGCATGCGGTAGGGCCGGCGCGATCGAACTTCGATTGTGCCAAAACCTGCTTCCGCAATTTTTGCCACGTACTCATCGAGCGTGAGACAGCCCGAGATGCAGGCGGCCCGCAACTGAGCGTTGTCGGCGAGTTCGGGTGGCAACGGCACGGGAGTAATGGGGTCGGACATCACCAGCCGGCCACGGTTGGCCAGCACGCGATGCATTTCGCCGAGGGCACGTTCCAGGTCGCCACCCGTCTTGAAGATGTTGAACAAGCAGTTCTGCGCCGCCACTTCGACCGATTCGTCCAGTAGTGGCAACTCCAGCGCGTCGCCATCTACGATGTTCACGAACTGCGGCAGGAACCAGTCGTTGAGCTCCGCCGCCAGCTTTAGATTCTGCGTCGCCTTCTCACGCATCTCCAGCACGGGATCGACGGCCACCACGCCGCCCGGCCATCGCGAGAAATAGGCAAGTTGCAGCGCTTCGAGACCGCCGCCCACTCCCACGTACAAGACCCGTTGCTCGGCGTGCATGTCCTGCAAGTGAAGTGTGGTGCCGCACCCGTAGTTCATCGCATGCATGATGTCGGGGATCACCAGCCCTGGCAGGAACCGCGGAGACTGTGGCACGCAGCAAAGGTCTGCCTCCGGCTCTAGCGCCGCATCGCGATAAACATTCTGCACGATCTCGTGGTAACTCATTGGCCTGGGGTTCCTGAGGCGGGTGGTGGGGTTTCCGTACCGTAACATCGTACCCGTACGCTTGCCCTGCGTCTGCGGGCTAGCTCGCGCAATGGGTAGCGGCCCGCTCGCGAGTTGGTGGGAGCGACACGGAAGGGGGCGCTGCATGGGGGGGACTGCGTGGCCAGCGAGAATCGCCACGCCGCGATTGCCACCGATGCACCGATCGCCACACCTTATCGCCGGCGGCGCTGCGAGCTGGCCCATAGCTGGGCCAGTTCTTTGGCCGAGCGTTGGAACACCTGCTGGCAGGCAGTGTCGAAATCGCTCGTCTTGGCGGCGGCTTGCACCAGGCGGTGGAAGTTGGCGGGCTTTTGCAGCAGCGCGTCGACGAACCCAAACGCCAAGAGTTCGCTCGAGCGAGGGGGGAGCTTGCCCGTCATGAAGGAGTCGGGCTCGGTAAGCGAGGCGATCGCGGTGGGCAGTTCGTCGCGCCAGCGGCGGACCTCCCTGTCTTTGGCGTGCAGGCGCGCGGCAACCGCCATGCCTGCGCCGGCGGTGAACCAGGCGGGCAGTCGATCGTCGGACTGCCCGGCGACCCACAGCGTTGCCAGGTAGGTCGCTAGTTGGCGGTCGAGCGATTCGGCAGCCTGATCGTCCACAATGAGCGCGACGTACGGATGGACCAGATCGAGCCGTGCATGCCCGCGAGCATCGGATGGCAGGCCACGTCGTTCGACCATGGTTCCGAATTCGCTGTAGTCGATGCGTGAGTCGAAGGCATAGAGCGTGATGCGAGCCTTATTCAGTGGATCTTCCCGCCGCTTAAAGAAATCGAGCACTGCGGCGGTTTGGAGTTCCGCCGTCGCGGTGAGCTTTTCGAGCCCACTCTCGGGCAGGTTGCCAATCGCCAGGAACTGCTGGCTAGCGGCGCGACTGGCCGGCTCGTCGGGAATCGCCAGCCGCCACACTTCGGTGGCTCGCGCTTTGCGCTCGGCCGATAGCTCCGCGGGCGAGCTGCGGCTTGCCTTGACGAGCGTGGCCACACGGGCGAGTGGCTCGGTGGTGCTGGGGCCATCGAAAGTGGCGCCCTCGGCGATCCATTTCTCGACGAGCGCGATTTGCTGATCGTTCCACGCCGGCCGATTTTGTGGCATCCGCGCGCGTCCTTCGCGGTGCCGCGCAGCTTTTGCACAAGCAGGCTGGCTTGGGCGTCGCCCGGCTGGATGACGGGGCCGGCGCTGCCACCGGCCCACAACCGCTCGAAGTTGGCCACGCTCAATCCGGCCCGCGGCCCGGCGGTGCCGTGGCAATCGCTGCAACTCTCCACTAGCAGCGGCGCGATATCGAGGGCAAAGCTCACCGTCTCGTTGCCGGTGGGTTGGGTCATTGGTGGTGCATCGGGCTTCGGCAGTGCCGGCTCGCCCGCGGGTGGCGCGGTAACCCCCGCCTTTGTTAGTTGTCGCAGCGGCTTTGCGGGATCGTCGCCATCGAACTTGGCGCCCTCGTTAATCCAGGTGAGCAGCACTCGCGCCTCGGCCGGCGAGACCTCGTTGCCGTTGGGTGGCATTTGGCCGCTGACGATAACATCGATTAACAGGCTTTCCATGCCGGAGCCAACTTCCACGTAGCGCCCCGCCGGGGCTCCCTCGACAATGTTGTTGTACGAAGCGAAGCTCACGTCGCCCTTGTTGTCGCGAACATGACAGCCGCCGCACTTGTCGGTGAGGAGGGGTACCACATGATCGACGAAGCTGACCCGCGAACCGTCGCCACCGGGGCCACCGCCAAGCGTGGGGGGCGGGCTCGAACGGGTGGCCGCGAGCTTCGTTGGCGCCGGTACCTTCACGCCCGCTGCGGTCAGTACCGCATGCGTTTCGGCTAGTTGTTCGGTCGCCCGCTCGAAAGTTCGCTCCAGGCGTTCGTTCAGGCCATCGGCGGCGCGTGCGAGCGCTTCTTGTGCCTCAGCGAAGGCCGCCGCAGCGTCGTCGTGGCGTTTGGCTTCGGCCATCCGCTCGGCGACCCGTAGGGCAGTAGTAGCCCGCGATAGATCGCGCCGCTGCTCGCTCAGCGTAGCCCCCCACACGGTTCCGGCCAGCGATAAACAGACAATGGCGGTGGCGACGTGATTCAACCAGCGCGGCATGGGCATCGATTCCTTGCTCGGGGGGACCCGCCGCCGGGCGTTTCTCGCAATCGACCGGCGATGTCTCTATCTTACTGCAGACTTGGCCACCACAGCAAATCGAGTCAAATCGCCTACTTGCCGTGGTGCCGGCGGTGGACCTTGCGTTGGGGCCGCCGCGTCGAGGCCGCCGCTGCCGCGATACCCGTACTCGACGGCAAACCACTCCGCGTAGCGTTCTCGATCGATGTAGGTCGAATTCCGCTCGTCGAGCAGGTGCCCCAGTTCGTGGATGAGGATATTGTTGAGGTAGAAGTCGCGAATGGAGTCCTCCGTCCAATTGAGGGTCCAGCTATTGCGGTCCTGCCGCCACACGCCACCGTACATTTTCGCTTCGTTGTAGAAGGTCGCCTGGGGCGGATTGGTAAAGGCCTCCACCAGCGATTCCTCCAGCGGGTAGAGGTAGAGGCGGCTTCCCCACTGCATTCCGTAGCAGGGGAAGCTTTGCTTCTTGCGGGTCATGCGACTGAGTTGCACGACTTCCAAATCGGATAGAAACGCTGGCGGAAGCTCCGCGAGCCGATCGCGTACCTCGTCGGGCGTAACGACGTGCCGAAATCCATTGCCTGGCGGCTGCACGACCACCTGGTAGTCGCCACCTTCGCCGTGCGGTTCATGCCAATCTTCGGGCGGCGAAAAGGGTTCGCGAAGCGTTGCGTGCCCCACGTTGGTACGCCGCGACTTGGGCTGATTTCGCTTTGCATCGCGCACTGCGCAAGCGGTGTTATGTCGTTTAACAAAGCGGACTTGCGTCTTCACGACCTGCGAGCGGCGGCGAGCCATCGTCATCTCTCCCGTTAGCGAGTTGGCGACACACGTGCAGCTCGCTCTTGTGCTTCCGCGAGAGTCCTTGCAAGCGGTCTCGGCCACGAGGCCAGAGGAGGGCGAACTGGCGGCCGGGCTTCCGGCGGCCGGGTGGGGTCGGGGGGCTGGTGAACCCCTCAATTCCATCGTAGGCTGGCCCCCAAGGTCCCGGCAAACAGATTCCCCAAGTCTGCACCAGGCCGCACCTTACGAGCTGGACAACTTGCCGGTCGTCCCGCCCGTAATGCCCAAGCACCCCCCGGGTGGGGGGCATTTCCCGGGAGCGAATTTAGCGTGCAAGTCGAGCTTTACACACGCAAGGGTTGTCACCTTTGTGACGATGCGCTCCGGTTGTTGCGCTCGTTTGGCCTCCAACCAAACGTGATCGACATCGACGCGCGGCCCGATTTGCTTGCCGATTACAACCAGTGCGTGCCAGTCGTTCGCATTGATGGCAAGGTGCGGTTTCGCGGCAAAGTCGACCCCAGGCTACTTGCGCGGTTGCTCAAAGCGGCCGAGTAGGCAGTTGTCGAGTCACACGATCGCGCTCCCTGCCCATGCATCACTCAGCAGTTACTCTCGTGCCCACGAACCTTCCAGCCACCTGCGATACACTCGTCATTGGGGCGGGCGTTGTTGGCTTGTCGCTGGCCTACGAACTTAGCCGTCGCGGCGGTCAAGTGGTGGTGGTCGATCGCCAGCCGCCCGGGCGTGAAGCCTCATGGGCGGGCGCCGGTATCCTGCCACCTGGGTCGTGGTACGACGACCACCCCGCGCTAGCTGCGTTGGCTCGCGTCTCCACGCCGCTTAATGCCCGCTGGTCGCAAGCCCTTGCCGATCAGACTGGCATCGACAACCAGTATCGGATCACCGGCGCGATCCATCTGGCCCAGAGCGATGCCGAATCGGATCGCCTGACGGCCAAGTTCGCTACCTGGTCGAGTCTGGATATCGAAAGTAGACGGCTTACTCGCGGCGAACTCCAGCAGCACGAGCCAGCGCTCGATGCCGCTACTGCCGCCGCCTACTACGTGCCAGGCGAAGGGCAGGTCAACAATCGCTTACACCTTGAGGCGCTTGCCAAAGCTTGCAAGGCGGCGGGCGTCCGTTTGGTGTACCCCGCTGAGGTGACTGCGGTCGACAGAACCACCGCTCGCATTGCCAAGGTTTGGACTTCGGCCGGCAGTATCGATGCTCAGCGGGTGGTGCTTGCCGCGGGCGCCTGGAGTGGCACACTTGCAGGGCAACTCGGGTTCACGCTTGCGGTGAAGCCGTTGCGTGGCCAAATGCTCAACTTTGGACCCCTGCCAACCAGCGTGCTAAACGGAAATGTCCACTCGGCCGATCGGTACGTGGTGCCCCGCAGCGATGGGCGTCTCATTGTGGGGTCGACGGTCGACGACGTCGGCTTCAACCGCGATACGGTCCCCGCACAACTTGCCGAGCTCGCAGCCTTTGCGCGACGCCTGCTCCCCGAGTTAGCACCGATCCCGGTCGCCAACGCATGGTCCGGTTTGCGTCCTGCATCGGCCGATGGGTTACCTTATGTTGGTGCAATTCCTGCGCTTGACAATGCGTTTGTTTGCACCGGTCATTTTCGCGCAGGCCTACAATTAGCTTCGGGCACGGCAGTGGCCCTCGCCGATGTACTTGAAGGCAGCGATCCAGCTATCGATCTCCAACCTTTCCGAGTCGACCGATGACGCTTTACTACGCCCAAGGTGGTGCTGACGTTGAACTGACCGAGCGCGATTGCCGCACCGCGCTCGAGGCGGTGCTGGTCCAGTTAGGCGACCCGCAGCGTGTGCTCGCCCTGCCGCCCGACTACACAAGGCTCGATAGCCAGGCCGGCATGCTCACTTGCCTTGTCCACGAGCTGCTTGGCGAGCGGCTCGATTGCGTGCTTCCCGCGCTCGGCACGCACGACCCGATGACCGACGAGCAACTCGCAAGCATGTTTCCCACGGTCCCCCAATCGATCGTTAAGCCGCACCGATGGCGCACCGACGTCGAGCAGATTGGGGAAGTGCCGGCCAGTTTTGTTCGCGAGGCGACCGAGGGCATCTACGACAAGCCATGGCCCGTGGAGGTCAACAAGTTGATTGCCGCCCGCCAGCACGACCTCATTCTGTCGATTGGCCAGGTGGTGCCGCACGAGGTGATCGGCATGGCGAACTACAACAAGAACCTGTTCGTTGGTACGGGCGGAAAGAACGGCATTAACGAGAGTCATTTCATCGGTGCGGCATACGGTATGGAACGGATGATGGGCGTCGCCGACACGCCCCTGCGCCGCATCTTGAACTACGCGCAAGATACATTCTGCGCAGATTGGCCATTGGTGTATGTGTTGACGGTGATCAGCGGCAAGCCGGATGGCGGTCTGGCGATTCGTGGGCTGTACATCGGCGACGACGTTGAGTGCTTTACAAAAGCGAGCGAACTATCGGCCGAAGTCAACTTCACGCTGCTCGACGAGCCACCGAAGAAATTTGTGGTTTACCTCGACGAGAAGAAGTTCCACAGTACGTGGCTCGGCAACAAGGCCATCTATCGCACCCGCATGGCAATCGCCGACGGCGGCCAATTGGTGGTGCTGGCACCCGGTGTCGAAACGTTTGGCGAGGACCGCCAGATCGACCGGCTCATCTATAAGTACGGCTATCGCAAGACGCCCGAGATCATGCAAGCGGTGGAGGACAACGCCGACCTGCGACAAAACCTGGGCGCCGCAGCCCACCTGATTCATGGCTCGTCCGAGGGGCGATTCACCGTCACCTATTGCCCGGGCCATTTGAGCCAAGCAGAGATCGAGGCGGTCGGCTACGAGTATGGCGACCTGGCCGAAATGCTCGAGAAGTACAATCCGGCAAAGCTTCAGCTCGGCCCGAATAGGGTCGACGGCGAAGAAATCTACTTTGTGCCGAAGCCAGCCTTGGGACTCTGGGCCAGCAAAGACCGGGCGCCGTAGCAGCACGACGCGACCCCTGCGGGCAGGGAAGCTTACTACGGCAGCGCCAAAACACTGTAGAGAAAACCGCGGATGACGCGGATCTTCACCGATGAATCGTCCTTGCAATAGGTTCGACCGGTTCGCGACCCCGTAGCGGATTCTCTTTGCATGCTTAAATCATTGGCATCCATGCGATCCGTGGTTGATGACTTAGCGCAGGAGTTCAAGCCACCGGGTGTTAGCCCAAGTGTTGGTGGAAGAATTCGACCGTCCGCTGCCAGGCGAGTTCGGCTGCGTCTTTGTCGTAGCGCGGCGTCGTATCGTTGTGGAACCCGTGATTGACGCCCGGGTAGATGTGCGCCGTGTAGGTAACGCCGGCTGCTTGGAGTGCTTGTTCGTAGGCGGGCCAACCTTCGTTCACGCGGCGATCGAGTTCGGCATATTGCAGCAGAAGCGGAGCTCTTATGTTCGACACATCCTTCGCTGCTGGTTGCCGCCCGTAGAACGGTACCGCTGCGTCGATCACCTCAGGTAGGCGGACCGCCAGAGTGTTGGCCATGCCGCCACCAAAGCAAAAGCCCACCACGCCTACCTTGCCGGTCGACAGCGGATGAACGTCCAGCAGCTTCGCCGCCGCCATGAAGTCTTGCGTCATCTCCTCACCATCGCGCTTTGCCTGCAGCGCGCGGCCCTCGTCGTCGGTGCCCGGGTAGCCTCCCAGCGGAGTGAGCGCATCGGGCGCAAAGGCGAGGAAACCCGCCACGCCCAACCGTCGGGCCACATCTTCGATGTACGGGTTGAGGCCGCGGTTTTCGTGAATCACTAGCACCGCGGGGAGCTTGCCCTCGGCATCGGCCGGACGCACCAGGTAGCCGCGGATGGTGCCGCCACCTTGCGGCGATTCGTACTCAACGTACTCGGTCGCAATCCGTGGGTCGTCGCTGGTCACCTGCTCGGCCCACGAGTAGTTGGGCGCAAGGTTCGCCAGTAGGGCCTCGGCCGTCATGCCCGCTACCGCAAATTTGGCTGCCCGCTGCATGAAGTCGCGCCGCTCGATGCGTCCGTGCGCGAAGTCGTCGTACAAATCGAGTAGCTCTTGGTCGAAGTCTGTCGCCTTACGTCGATTCATGATGCAGCGCTCCTGTCATGTTTTAGCGAACGCACGTTGCCCCACAGTGCAACGTGACTTGAGTCTGCGTTGATCCTCAGCAAGGATCAACAGGTGATATTCCCTGCCGCCCATTTGTGTTAGAACGAGTATCGGTATCAACGCGCGATGGCTCTGCGACGCCGTCGCCAAGGCACACAGCACGGAGTCGCCGCCCCGGGAGCCCCATTTTACGCTGCTGGCGACGGTGTCAAGACTCGTTCTTGGTGAGCAAGGCAATCAAGGAACAAGAATCAGGAAAGCGCGCGTGAAGTCCACCAACAATGCGTTGCCACTGGCGCCGATGAGAGTTTCGCCCATCGGCTTGGCGCACCGCTAACCGCGGCACCAAGCCTGACGACGCTGCAAATCAATCTGGGGTTGGTGTGCAATCTGGCGTGCCGGCATTGTCATGTGGAGTCGTCCCCCAAGCGGACCAGCGCCAGCGAGAACATGAACGCCCAGACCGCCGATCGCGTGCTCGATTGGATCGCCAACCACCCGCAGATTGAGACGGTCGACCTGACCGGCGGCAGTCCCGAGATGAACCCCTACTTCCGTCGTATCGTCGAGCGATGCACGCAACTCGGCCGAAAGGTGATGGATCGCTGTAACCCAACGGTCCTCGCTTACAAAGATCCACGGTCGGGCGCTTCGTACGAGTGGGTTGCCGATTTCCTGGCCGCGCATCGGGTCACCGTGGTGGCATCGCTACCCTGTTACTTGGAAGACAACGTTCGCTACCAGCGGGGCAGGGGGGCCTACGATGTGTCGATCGACGGGCTCAGGCAGCTGAACCGGGTTGGTTATGGCAGCCAGCCGAGTTTGCCGCTGCACCTTGTTTACAATCCTAATGGGCCGCACCTGCCTCCGCCGCAAGAGCAACTGGCGGCCGACTACCACCGCGAACTGGCCGCGCAATTTGGCATCGAGTTCAACGAGTTGTGGACAATTACCAACATGCCAATCAAGCGTTGGCGAGACGACCTCAACCGCAAGGGCCAGCTGCACGACTACATGCAACTATTAGCCACATCGTTCAACCCAGCAGCCGTCGACCGCCTAATGTGTCGGCATCAGGTGCACATCGACAGCGCGGGACGTTTGTATGATTGCGACTTCAACTACGCGCTCGATTTGCCTGCCGCGGGTGGCGATCGCCGAGTGTGGGACACCCCGCTCGAAGAGCTCCAGTCGCGGAGCATTGCCACGGGCGACCACTGCTACGGATGCACCGCAGGTGCTGGCAGCAGTTGCGGCGGGACGATCGTGTAGCCTAGGGCGTGGTCCCGCGATTGCCGTCAGTCCTTGGCAGCGGCGAACCTCGCGTCGCGCCGCCCGGCAGGTCGCCCTCTCCCCAGCCGGACATTAAAATGGCAGAAACAGGGCAAAAGGCCCGCAGAACGGGGGGCGTGCCGCGTCGGTGTAGCGGGATCGTCCTCCGCCCGCTAAGCTTGTCGAAAAATGCTGCCCCCCGACTCCGGCATCCGGCCTGCGATTCCATGTGCGAACCATCGACCAACACACTAGCGCCCGCGGCCGAGGCCGATCGCCAGGCAACCGCTGTGACTCGCAGCTATAGTTTTCTGCAGTGGTGCTTCTACTATCTCAATCAATTGCTTTGCCGCGTCATCTGGCGGGCAAAGGTGCCCGACGCCCTGCCGCTGGCCAACGATCAGGGCGGTGTATTGATTTGCAACCATCGCAGTAGCGTCGATCCGTGCATCATTCAGATCGTCGCCCGCCGCCGACTCGTGCACTGGCTGGTAGCGCAACTCTACCAACCCGGGACCCTCATCGGCAGAATGCTCAACTTATTCGAAGTGATCTCCGTTCGGCGTGATGGAACCGACGTCTCACCCCTGCGGACGGCCATCAGGTTGGCCAAGCAAGGCGAACTGGTTGGCATGTTTCCCGAGGGGACCATTAACACCACCGACGACTTCATGTTGCCCGTCCGTCCCGGCGCGGTGGTGGTGGCACTCCGGGCACAAGTGCCGATCCTGCCCTGCTACTTGGAGGGGACACCGTATCACAAGTACCCGTGGATGCCGGTATTCATGTTGTCGCGGGTGACGCTCAAGTTCGGCCCGCCCATCGATCTGAGCGAATACTACGGCCGCGACCGCGACACCCAGTTGGTGGCCAAGCTCACCGTCGATTGCGTTCGGGCGATCGCCGAGGTGGCTGGCCACGATGACTTTGCGCCCCAAATTGCTGGCAAAGGGTGGAAGACCTGGCAATGAGCGGCCGACTCTGGGCCCCGAGCGAGAACCTTGCCCGGGGCTTCTGTGTCGAAAACGAGATGTTAGAATACCGGACTTGGCAACGATTGCTGCTCGCCAACAAGCGACCAAGCTCCTATCCTGCCATCAGCCATTCACCGCGAAGGCTGACCCTGTAGCTCAGTTGGTAGAGCATTCGACTTTTAATCGAATGGTCGTGGGTTCGAGTCCCGCCGGGGTCATTTTAGAAGTGTTTCCACCTACCAGCTTTGTTGGCTGGGAGGCGTACAAACTGGAGGGGGCGGCGCTCGCTTTGCGGGTCGACCCGCCGGGCCTTCTCTTCGTCGCGATCCGCGCTGGCTGCGTCACCCAGTTGGTGGTAGGCTTCGGCTCGCCAGCGGTAGTTGCCGGCCTCGGCCGGATCGAGGCCAATCGCGAGCGATAGTTCGTGAATCGTCCGTTTGGCTTTGCCTTGCCTCAAATAGGCGTGGCCCAAGTGCGACCGGGCAAGTGACGAATCGTCCTTCAGGCAGACTTCGCGCAAATCGGCCACGCCTTCCTGCAGGTCGCCGCGCTGCACTCGCACGCAACCCCGAATACACATCGCTTCGTAGTCTTCGGGATCCATCGAGAGTGCCATTTCGGCGTCGGCGTTAGCGCTCGCCAACTCCGACAACTCAAAGTAGGCATGCGCCCGGGCAGCGTACGCTTCACTGTCGCCCGCGTCGGCTTCGATGGCAGCGGTTAACGAGCGGCAGGCGACATGCAAGTCGCCCTCGTTCAGCTCACTTAACCCGCGGGTGAAGTGGTCGACCTCCACCGCATGGCGATACTTGCCGCGGGTCGAGCGTGGTCGTGAACGCTTGCCACGCTTTTGTTGCGGCGGCTGGGCGGCACGGGGTAAGTAGTCGGCAGGACTTTGGCGGAAGTACTTGGACAGCACCTGGTACAAGTGCGGGTGCTGATCGCGAAGATCGTGAGGCCGATCGAAAAAGCACTCGGTGGCCACCGCGAAAAACTCGGCCCGATCGGTCGCACCATAATGGCTCAGCAGCGCCGGTTCATCACGATCGGCACGCCCGACGAGCTCCAGATAGTCCAGTTCGGTAACACGATACCACTCGCGCTCTAGCTCCCTATCCGTCATCGGTGGCGTACCCGACATGTCGCCATCGAGGCCGTCGAGGTGATGCGTAAATTCGTGAATCACCACGTTCAAGTGCGACCCGTGGTCGTCCAGCGGCTCGACGATCGAACTCCACGCCAGCACAATCGGCCCCCGATGCCATGCCTCGCCGAGCCTGGGGGAGTCGACTGAACCGCCAAAGATCGGATCGGTCGACCACGCACCGGCCTGCTCCCGCGAAACAAAAAACGGCTTCGGGTACCCAATGATGTCGGGCACGCGGTGAAAATAGTACGGCTGGTCGAGCCCTAAGGTCATTAGGGCCGCCTGGCCAGAAATGGTCACCCGCATTTCGTCGGTCACGTCAAAGCCACCGCCACCCGTCCAATGGCGATGCTCCACCATATTTAGCACCACGTCTTCCACCCGGCGGCGCTGTTCGTCGCGCAAGTGCGGGTATTGCCAGACGAGCTGCCGAAGGTAGTCGTGCCAGGCGCGGGGGAAGGCCTGCTGCCTGGTTGCAGCTGGAGCGGCGAAACCGAACAGGTTGGCGATCGTTCGAAAGATGGGAAAACTCGCGCGGTGGTTTGGGCCTGCCGACGTTGGTGCACCCAGTGATCAGAATAGCCGCTTTTCAGCGGTGTTTTAAGCGTGCATCGCAAAAAATTACCGCCCAAAAACGTAAGCTACACTTCGGAATGCCCGACGTTCGCCTCATGACCCAAGCCGATCCCTTCGCCCCGGACACCCAAAGGTTCGTGGTGTGTAAGTTTTCCGTCGATCGGCGCGATCATGTGGTGCTTTCGAACCACGCCAGTCGTGCGGCTGCCGCCAAGTGGCTCCGCGACTACCAGCAAGCACGACTGCAAGTTCTCTCGCGGGTCGACATTCACACTGGGCACACCGATCCTCATTCCACCGAGCGTCCTGCAATCGTGGATCGCAAACCGCGCCTCCCACGCCGCGCCCTACAGCAGCGCGATACGGTGCGCGGCTAAGTCTCGCCGCCGGGTGGCCGTGGAAACGCGACGAAACGAGCGGAAGCTTCCGGCGAATTTTTGCGCGGGTTGGTATCGCGCTGCATGTCATGCGATCGCGAGCTAGCTAGCCGTGGCGGCCCGCACCCAGGCGTGCGCCATCATTGCCGATCCGGCAGCGGTGGGGTGCACACCATCGCCGGCCCAGTAGTTAGGGATGCCCAACTTCACAGCTTCGTCGAACATCGATTGGAAGGGCACCCATACGTCGGCCAACTCCGCGGCGAGTTGCCTGGCCGCTTCGCGAAACCCGTCGAATTCGGGAAACCATTTGTCGGTGACGGCGCCGGTCTTCAGTACGAACGGTTCGCAGATCACGATCTTCACCTCCGGGTACTCGCCGTGCGCGTGCGCTCGCAACAATTGGCGGTAGTCGTTGCGATAGGTCTCGACGGTACCGTCGTACTTACCGTTGAGCGCGTGCCAAATATCGTTCACACCAACCAAAATACTAAGGACGTCGGGCTTCAAGTCCAGGCAGTCCTGCTGCCACCGCGCGGCCAGTTGGTGCACTTTGTTGCCGCTTATGCCGCGGTTGTAAACGCTCAGGTTCGCATCTGGCGCGTTGGTTATTAGCTGAGCTGCGGACAGCAGTGCGTAGCCGCCCCCAAGTGCTGGCTGATCGTTCGCGGCACTGCGATTTCGTTTGCGCCCCGCATCGGTAATGCTGTCGCCCTGAAACAGGATGGTGCTCCCCGGTGCGATGACCCCCAACGGGCGAGCCGTGACCTCTTCGACCGCGCCGGCCGAATTGCTGGTCAATAGTCCCGCTGCCCCGGCGGAGAGTAGTGTTGTCGATAAGAAACCGCGGCGATGCAAGTCGTGATTCATGGTGGTGGCAGTCGGTGAGCGAACGGAAGTGCAGTGCAGTAGCTGCAATCATGACTAGCGGCGGAGGCAATTGCAATACGCCGAACGCGGACGCTGACACGGGTCGAGCGAGCTACAGTCGTAGGGTAAGTGGCTCTGTCGGCGGACAAACCGTTGGTGGTGAAGTAAGGCGTTTACGGCCACAGGTTCACCTGCCTTACCGCCTCAGGCGTGCCTGATGCCAGCAGAACTACCTATCCTACTCGACCGTCTTGCTGCTCTGCCGTTCGCTACCGTTTATTGCGGCGTTTTTGGCGACTGTTGCTTTGCTTGGACTTTTTCGGTTTGGATGCTTTCCAGGCGGTGCGGGCGTAGGTGTCGTCGAGGCGAGCGAGGTGGAAGCGGCGGACGTCCAGGCCGCGCACGTGCCCCGACGACGAGCGCACTAGAACAAAGGGCAAGCAAACTGCCTTGACCTTAAGTGGCTCGGCCGGTTCGTCCGGCACCATGGCCAGGCGAACCAGTTCGTTTCGCTCGCCAAACGAGTCGCAGCCGTCCCACACGTACGAGGGGACCTCGTAAGTGACGCGGAGCACGGCCACGTACTGGCCAACGCGCACGTCTTCGGGTGCCAGCGACTTGGCGAGCGTCGTCTTGGTTTCGGAGGCAGAACGATAGCTTTTCATACCGGCCGGACACGCGGGGCCGCGGCTAGGTTCGCCCAGTCGCTGCGAGAGTTCGTGCGGCTTCCAGCGCCAGACGCACCGCGCCGGCGACTTATGGAGCCACTTAAGCACGGGTGCCCCTGGCGTTCTGACGTGCTACTGGCTTCGCAGGTATGGTCGCCCCAAGTTCGGTTTGCACCCTCCATGAAAACTTGCCACGCGCGGTTTGGTTAGCAGCGGCATTCACCGAAAAGTCGAGAACTTGAGCTCATGCAAATGGCAAAGACCTGCCTAGTGCCGGGCTCGTTTTCGAACCGGTTGTGGAAGTAGGAAAGTGAGGGACGGGCACTCGAGTTCCAGCATCCAGCCCCGCGATTCTTGGTAGAAAGTGGGCCACGCGGTGGGGTCTAATGGAGGCGCAGGGCGAGGGGCTATCGGCTGTGAGCTGTGGGCTGTGGGCTGGAGTCGTCGGTCGCTGCCGCCCTCCTTGAAAGTTGAAACTTGAACCTTGACTCCTTGGTCATTCCCCGTTTATCGACACCTGTTGATCTATTTGTCGATCTATTCGGTGGTACGCCGGTGGGTGCTGAGTCGTAACTTGTTTTGGCACAACGACTTCGAGTGGCGCGAGATGTTTGGCGTAAATCTACAGCGAATCGTTGTTTGCGAGTTGTTGAACAACCGATTGTCGATTGCGGTTGGCGGCCGACGATTTAGCGAGGCTCCTCCACAGGGGCGGGCCGCATGAGCGTTAGATATACGGCCGCGGCGATGCCACCTGCGCCAAACATCATGCACATGATCATGATTTGGTAGCGGGCGGCGATCAGGGGCTCGACGTCGGCCAGGATTTGTCCGGTCATGAATCCCGGCAGCGACACTAGGCCCACGGCGAGCAGTGAGTTGGTAACCGTAATTAGTGCCGCGCTCATCGCCCGCTGGCGGGCGGTGGCGAAGTTGGTACCCGAGTTGGTCTCGGACTCGAGTCGTTCGGCGGCGAGGCTGACGCAGTTCATGGCGGCGGTGAAGCTCATGCCGGCCAGGGGAACAAGTTTTTGCGCCAGGTACCAAGGTTCGAGTTCGAGCACACCGCGCGTCATTAGTACCAGGGTGCCGCCCCCCCCAATGGCAATGGCGGCGATTGAATGACGGTATTTTTGCAGCGACTTGCTTTGCACGGGCCGCAGTGCGATCCAACCGGCGATGGCGAGCATAGCAGCGAGTGTGGCGAGCACCACAGCGGGTTGGTCGGTAAGGAAGAGGAACTTCAGCACGTAACCCACCGCTACCAACTGCACCAGCATCCGCGCGGTGGCGTAAAGCGGGGTCCACACGCCTAGACCCCACCGGTGAACAATCGCCATCACCACAAGGACCGGCACAAGGGCGATGACCAGATTTTCGGGCGGGATGATCGCGACGTTCGTATTCAACGGGGTGCCGGGGTGGGTGGTGGTGGAACGAGGGTCGCGCATCGAAACGGGTCATGGATACGCGCCATCATATATCGTTCATGTGCGAAGGGACCCGCGCCACGGCTTGTTGAAACAGCTCGTCATGGAAAAAGCGGAGCCGCGACGGGCGAGGAGGGCGGATGCTGCCGAATTTCAATTCGATGGTGGCCGACAGGTTCCACCAGCTTACCTCGCGCGGGCTGTGCGATTCGGAAACCGGCTTACCGTACTTGCGATGGAGGGCCTCGAGAATACGATGAAACGCCTGGGTTGCGAAGTAGGCTTCGATTTGAAACAGTTTGCCATCGAGGAACTGGTAAATCACCGACTCGGTCTGCTGCTGGGCAATCGAGGGCGAAGCGTTTTCCGCTGGCAGGTCGACCCGCGCCGATACGATGCCAGCCGCTGTGTGCCAAGGTTCGGCATTGAGTGCGGGGATGCTCTTACCTGGCGACTCGTCCGAGCACCATGGCATGGCGCGGCCCAGCGAGGGCAGCTCGCGGTAGTACTTGCGTTTGAAGTCGTCGAGCGACATGCCGAGCCAATCTCCCTTGAGCTCGAACAACTCGCCTTGCTGGTCGCCTTGCGCGGTGGTCGCCCGGGACGAGTGTTCGCTGCGGACGCGCTCGGCGAGGTGCTCGAGCATTCGCCCCACGGTTTCGTCGCCCAGATCGAAGGTCTTAATGCAGTAGAGAAGTCGGCGGTAGTCGACGCCCGAGGCGAGCAGGTCGCCAGCGGCATCGGCCGGCAGCGCTTGTGGTGGGTTGGGTTCGCTGTACGCCAAGATGGCGCTAATTTGGCGGCGGGCAAGCTCAGCGAGCATTTGCTCCGGCGTGGCCTTCGCCAGCGGCAATGCCGCAGTGCGCAGCACGGTGCTGCTGATTCCGGGAATGGTGATTTTGGTGCCGCAGTTCTTGCATGTTCCCCGCCGGCCGGCGAAAGAGTCGTCGACTTGGAAGGGGGTCAAGCAACTGGGGCACTCGAGGGCGATGGACATGGATCGAGACTCAGAATTTCGCCACCTGAAAAGCTAGCTGGCCCGCTGCTGTCTCCCATTCTACCAACAACCGGCCGCAATGGTGAAGCTTTGTTCGTCGTCGATGGTCCAAATCGGCCCTGCAAGCAAGCAACGGATGGCAACCAGCGTAGCTGCTTTGAGCCCCAACATCGGTCGGAGCAGCGACTGAACGCGTCGCCGCGGCTACTACTCTGCCAGCAATTTCCGCAGCACGTACTGCAGAATGCCACCGTGGCGATAGTAGTCGAGTTCTACCGGCGTATCGATGCGAACCCGCATGGGGAACTCGGTGGCAACTCCCTTACCGGTGGTTGCCTTGACGGTGATCGTTTGGCGGGGCTTGAGGTTGTCGTCGAGATCGGGGATGTCGAAGGTTTCCTCGCCTGTGAGTCCGATGGAGTTCCAGGTGGTGCCTGGCTCGAATTCGAGCGGCAAGACGCCCATCATCACCAGGTTCGAACGGTGGATTCGCTCGTAGCTCGCCGCCATTACGGCCCGCACACCCAGCAGGAAGGTGCCCTTGGCGGCCCAGTCGCGCGAGCTGCCGGTGCCGTATTCGCTACCGGCAAGGATCACCAGCGGGGTGCCATCGGCCTGGTATTGCATGGCCGCGTCGTAGATGGGCATTTCCGCGCCGGTGGGCAGGTACCGCGTGATGCCACCTTCGGTGCCCGGAGCCAGCTGATTTCGGATGCGGATATTCGCCAGCGTGCCACGGGTCATGACGCGATCGTTACCGCGGCGACTGCCATAGCTATTAAAGTCAACCGGCTCGACGCCCTGTTGCTGCAGGTACTTGCCGGCGGGGCTGTCCTTGGCAATCGCTCCGGCCGGCGAAATGTGGTCCGTCGTCACCGAGTCGCCCAACAGTGCCAAACAGCGCGCCCTGCGATCGCCGAAATGGGCTGCGTTTCGGGTGTCAGATCTACCAGAAAGGGAGGCTCCTGGATGTATGTGCTCTCCTCGTTCCAGTCGTAGATGCCGCCCTCGCTGGTAGCAATGGCGTTCCACTTTTCGTTCATGTTCCAAACATTGCCGTACTGCTGTTGGAACATTTCGGGTCGCACGCAGTTGGCCACCACGGTTTGCACTTCTTCCTGGCTGGGCCAAATATTTTTGAGGTACACTTGCTGGCCATCGGTACCTTCACCAATGGGATCGGTGGTCAGGTCGATGTCGGTTGTCCCTGCCAGGGCGTACGCAACCACCAGCGGCGGGCTTGCCAGGTAGTTGGCTTTCACGTCGGGGTTAATGCGACCTTCGAAGTTGCGATTGCCACTCAAGACGCCCGAGACCACCATGTCGTGCTCACGCACCGCATCGCTGATGGGCGTCGGCAGCGGGCCGCTATTGCCAATGCAGGTGGTGCAGCCGTAGCCGACGGTGTAGAATCCGATTTTGGCGAACTCGGTATCGAGCTGGGCTTTCTCAAAATAGTCGGTCACCACGCGGCTGCCAGGGGCAATGCTGGTCTTGACCCACGGCTTGGCGGCGAGTCCCAGTGCGGCGGCTTTCTTGGCCACCAGTCCGGCTGCCACCATCACGCTGGGATTGCTCGTGTTGGTACAACTGGTGATGGCGGCGATCACGACGCTGCCATGCTTGAGTGGGAACGTGCAGTCTTTGTACTCCACACCCACGCCCGCGTAGCCGGGGTCGGCCACGGCAGCTTCGAGGGTCGCCGCGCCGGCGGGATCGGCCGTGCCGCCCCCTTCGCCTTCCCACCGCCGTGTCGGGGGGCAATCGCCTGGGGTCTTCTCGTAGACTTGCTGCAGATCGGTGGTCCACTGCCGCTGCATATCCGACAGCGCAATTCGGTCTTGGGGACGCTTGGGGCCGGCAAGCGAGGGTACGACGGTCGACAAGTCGAGTTCCACCACCTTGGTAAAGGTCGGTATCGGTGCGGAGTCGGTCCGGAAAAGCGAGTTTTCCTTTGCGTACCGCTCGACCAAAGTAACCTCGGCATCCGTTCGTCCCGTGAGGCGGAGGTACTCCAGCGTGCGATCGTCGATGGGGAAAAAGCCCATCGTTGCGCCATACTCGGGGCTCATGTTGGCAATGGTTGCGCGGTCGGCAAGCGACATGGTGCTCACACCCTCGCCAAAGAACTCCACGAACTTGCCGACCACTTTCTCTTTGCGGAGAATCTCGGTAACGGTCAGCACCAAGTCCGTAGCCGTGGATCCGGCAGGCAGTTTGCCGGTGAGTTTCATGCCCACGACTTCGGGCATGAGCATGTAAATAGGCTGGCCGAGCATCACGCCTTCGGCCTCAATACCGCCGACGCCCCAGCCCACCACGCCCAGGCCGTCGATCATGGTGGTGTGACTGTCGGTCCCCACCAGCGAATCGGGCAGGGCCACGCCGTCGCGGACGAACACGCACTTGGCCAAGTATTCCAGGTTCACCTGGTGCACGATTCCCGTGCCCGGCGGAACGACGCGGAAGTTATCGAACGCCTTCTGCCCCCAGCGGAGGAATTCGTACCGTTCGCGATTGCGGCTGAACTCCATGTCGATGTTAAAGTCGAGCGCCGAATCCCCCAGATACGCGTCGACTTGTACCGAGTGATCGATCACCAGATCGACCGGTACCAGCGGATTGATTTTGTTGGCGTCGCCGCCGAGCCGCTCCATGGCCGATCGCATGGCCGCCAAGTCGACAACGGCCGGTACGCCAGTAAAGTCCTGGAGCACCACCCGAGCGGGCTTGAACGGAATCTCCTCGCCACCGGCGCCCTTCTTGTCGGCCCATGCCGCTACGGCTCTCACGTCGTCCTGTCGCACGACGTAGTCGTCGCAGTTTCGCAGCACGCTTTCCAGCAGCACGCGAATGGAGTAGGGCAGGGCGGCGACTTTTGTCAGGCCGGCGTCTTCCAGGGCAGTCAGCCGATAGAAGTCGGCGGAGCCACTACCAGTTTCGAACGAGCTACGTGCGGAAAATGCGTCGGCCATGGCAAGGAGTTGGGGGGTCGGAGGTTAGGAGTCGGGGGATCACGCGTGCCGCCTATCTTTACGAAGTTTAGACGATTCTGCCGCAGTTCGGGAGGTGGTGCAGACCCTCCGGCGTGGGACTACCAGCTCCACGCCAGAGTGCCGAGCGAGTTGAGCGACGCGACCAAGCTGGGGTAGCGACACAAGCAGGAGATGAGAAAGGTGCCGAGTGCCTACCCGCCATTGCGTACACCACGCGCAGCGATTGCAATCAAAAGATGGGCCGCACGTTCGGCAATTGTTATCGAACTATCACCAGCGGGAGTTGAGTTATCGACGCTGAACATAGACGCTTAACATGCTCGTGCCCGGATTTGTGCCGATTGGCACTGCCGGGCGGCTGCGATACGGAGAACACGCTTTGGGCGATGCGGCATCCTTGCGACTTTGCGTCAACTAAAGAGGATGCGAATTTAGCTTTTTGGGAAATGTGGAATTTTTCTCCCAAAGCCCTATTGGCGAACGCTGCAGCTAGCACGCATAATCGGCCCAGCGTTGAGGGACGCCATGGATGGCTGTTCCGAAAGTCTGAACAAGGAGGTTCAGAGTTATGTTGCATGGATCGCAACAAGCGGCGGGCCGAATTGCCCATGTTATTTTTTGGAGCCTTGCGGCGTCGTCGATTGCATCGGGAGCGACGGTACGATCGTCGGCGAATTTCACCGTCCTTGCTCCAAACGATAGGCTGGCCGACATGGTAGTCGTCCGAGCCGAAACGTTTCGCTCGCGGATTGGTGCGGCGTGGCTGGGAGAACCCCTCCCAGCCGCCCGCACACCGGCTGCTATCTTTATCGAGATCGACCCTTCGCGGTCCTTTGCCCGCAGCTTGCTCGACTCGGGCGGCGACCGTCATCTTGTGTGGCTCGTGGGCACCGAAGAGGCCGTAACCAAATACCTACTGGCGCACGAAGTGGCCCACGTGGTGCTCGCCAGCCGGTTTGGCGACCGCATGCCTGTGTGGGCCACCGAGGGTATCGCGAGTCGTTACGACAATGTCCGGCGTCACGCGCGTCGCGAGCAAGTGCTTCGCGGATTCGTCGAAATCGACAGCTGGCCGCACCTCGACCAACTGTTCGAGAAGCCGATTCGCCAGCCGTGGCAGTACGCTGCGGCCGTCTCGGTGACGGAGTACCTCGTCCAGCAGGGCGGCAGGCAGAAGTTCATTGAATTCATCTCCGATAGCCAAACGCTTGGGTGCGACCTCGCGCTCGATCGGCACTACGGGATTCGTTCCACGGCCCAATTGCAGGAAGATTGGCAACGGGCCGTCAGCACGTCGGAGCCGCCGCTACGTCCAACGCCGCTCGTGGCTACCGCTACGGCAACTGCTTCAGAACGCTACGCTCGGTAACGGCGTCGGCATCGCCCAGCACGAATTCAAGTTCCATCTGGCCGGTCGATTCGTTGACCCGCCATTCCTGCGAATCCTTGAAAATCGGCGTGCTGGCCGTATCGTCGGAGAACGACACCCGGCCCACCGGAGCAAACACGAATGACTCGCCAGTCACCACCGTCCACGGCGTGCCATTGATATACAGCACTTGGTCCTGGCCGGTGTTGTTAGCAAGCCGCACTTTGCCTTGTAGCATTTGGCCCATCGTGCTGCGGAGATCAGCATCTTCGCTCATCGCTCCTAGGGCCCTCGTGCTAAAGTCGCTGGGGTCTTGGGCGCGAGCCAGGGCTTTTTGTAGCGAGTTGAGCATTGTCTTCAGCTCTTCCACCTCGGTGCGGACTGCCGCGACACGCTCCCTGAGTTGGTGCACTTCCGCGTGAGAAGCGGCTGCTGGGTTGGGATTCTGAGGGAATTCGAAAGGCTCCTGGGGGTCGGCTGCGGCCTCTTCAGCCATCGCATCACGCACAGATTCGGCGGGGGCGGGTTCCACTTCGTCGATGCCGGCGAAGATGTCTTCCTCATCATCAGCGGCAGGAACCTCAGCAGCAAGTTCATCGGTTTCGCTGGCATCGGCCTCAATAGGGCCAAACAAGTCTTGATCATCGGTGTCTGCATCGCCGAACAAGTCTTGATTGTCAGTATCTACGTCATTGTCAGTACCTACGTTGCCGAACAAGTCTTGTCCGTCGGCGGCGTCGGCATCCGTGGCGTTCTGTCCAAAGCTGCAGCCAGCGGACAGCACAATTAGAGAGGTTACGCATAAAAAAGCGAAAGCTATCGATCGAAGGGCCATCGTCGAACTCCGGCAACGGGTATGGTTAAACGTGCGTGGCGGCAACCGAGCGCCGCTACCACCTCTAAGGTGGCTGGTCGCGCCACGGGTGTCAACTAGATGCACTAGCAGCAGCGGTAGTTTGGCAAAACAAGGGAAAAAATGCCGGCCCGTCTCTCGCTGGGCGCGGAAATATTCCCGCGATACCGCCTCCGTTCCGCTACCGTCCGCTGAGCATTTCCTGGCGGTAGCGGGCCATCACGTCGCTGCGTAGCAGGAGTCCCACCAGGCGACGGTTGGCCCCTTTGCCCACTTCCACTGGTAGCGTTTCGACGTCGCGGCTACCGAAATCGCGGAGCGCTTCGATCAGATTTTCTGTGGGAGAGACCGCCAGCGGTGCTCGTAGCGCGATGTCTTCGGCATTGACCAGCAACGGCGAGATGTCGCTATCGAGCACGCGGTGCAAGTCTTCGGCGCGAATAATGCCGATCAGTTTCCCGTCGCTATCCTTCACCGGCAGGCTCTCAATCTCAGGGTTCTCGCGGGCCACGCGGACGATATCGAGCACCGTGTCGGTATGTTGCAGCCAGGGAAACTGCCGGATCATGACATCGCGGACCATGATATGGTCGAGTTTGTGCAAGTCATGCCCGCGTGCGATGTACTCGCCCCGGCGGCTCAGTTTCTTGTAGTAGATGCTCTCGGGTTCGATAAATCGGGCCACCACGCTTGCCAGGCCAGCGGCCGCCATGATGGGCAGAATGATTTCGTACCTGCCGGTCATCTCGTACACAATCAAAATGGCCGATAGCACGCCGTGGGTGGTGCCAGCCACCACCGCCCCCATGCCAACAATGGCGTACATGCCTGGCGAGGCGGTGTACTCAGGCAGCAGGGCGTTGGCCACGATGCCAACGCAGCGCCGAGGGTCGCCCCGATGTAGAGCGAGGGAGCAAACACGCCGCCCGACCCACCGCCTGCTAGCGTGACGCTGGTAAGCAGCGGTTTCAAGAAAACCAAAGGTAGCAGCCAAAGCAACTCCGCGAGCATGGCTGTGCGGCTCACGAGCACTTGCTCATCGAGCGTGTAGTGAGGCGTTTCGTAGGTCAGGTCGCCATTTGTTTTGGGCTGCAGGTGCAGGGCGTGATCCACCACTCCGTAGCCGACACCCATCAATGGCGGCAAGGGCTGCAGGCCCGCTTCCATCTCCGCGGAGCGCGAGGCGGACACGTTCGGGGGGGTTGTGGGATAGCAGACCCCCGCCACTCCGATCGCCAAGCCAAGCACCAACGCTCGCTGCCACCATACTGGCAGCCACCGCTGCGCAGCGTCTTCGGTGGCGTAGAGAATGCGGATGAATCCGACCGCGGCCAAGCCGGCAATTAGGCCCAGCACGACGAACGAGGGCAACTGACGCCACGCGCCGCCAAAATCGTAGAATAACTCTTGGAACGCGGGCTCAAAGCGGTGCTCGCCCACGTGCTGCTGCACCACGTCGGCCATCACGCTCGCAATCACGATGGGGGTAAGCGATTCGACCGCAAAACTGCCGAGGATGATTTCACTGGCGAAGATAACGCCGGCCAAAGGGGCATGGAACGTAGCACTGATGCCAGCCGCTCCGCCCGCGGCCAGCAGCACTTTGATGTTGCGTGCCGAAAGCTTGAACCATTGGCCAAACACGCTACCAAAGTCGTGCCGATCTGCACGATCGGACCTTCGCGGCCGATCGATCCACCCGTACCAATGCAAAGGCCGCTGGCGATAATCTTTACCAGGGCCACTTGCGGCCGAATGACGCCATCGTGTCGGGCAACCGCCGTAATGACTTCGGGCACGCCATGCCCCTCGGCCTCTGGGGCAAAGGTGCGGGTGACATACGAAACCAACAACAGTCCGATCGCTGGGCTGAGCAGGATCGCAAACTTCCAGAGCGGATGGTCGGCGGCCAAATTGTTGGCACCACCGTAAGTCATTTCGGTGACCCAGTGGATAATGGCCGTAAAAAGTACCGAACCGTAGCCGGCCAGCAGTCCGCACACCACTGCCAAGCAAATTACGCAGCGCCTGGCCCTCGATCGTGCCGCGGCGACTCTGGGCAAACCACCCCTGGCGGATGCGTTCGATCCAGCGGCTGACGGTAGGCGGCATACTTCGGTGGTTTCAGTCGAGATGGTGAGCTTGAGCATCAGACGCCGGGTGCCGCGGCCCCTAACCGGTGGCCACCAGCCACGCTACAATGCGAGCGCCTCGGCAGTCCACCATTTCCATCATAACGACCTAGGCCCGATGAGTACCCGAAACTACAATTTTTCCGCCGGCCCCGCCACGCTCCCTGAGAGTGTTTTGCAAAAGATACAAGCCGAGATGATGTCGCTCCCTGGCGTGGGTGCGAGCGTGTTGGAGATTAGCCATCGCAGCCCTGCATTCCTCGAAATTGCCCAAACCGCCGAAGCCAACCTGCGGAAGCTGCTCTCGATATCGGACGACTACGCGGTGCTATTCCTGCAAGGTGGCAGTCGCCTGCAATTTTCGATGGTCCCCATGAACCTGGCGACCCATGAAAAGAAGTCTGCCGACTATATCATCAGCGGAAGTTGGGGGAAGAACGCAGCACAAGAGGCGCAGAAAGAGTGTGGCGTGCACGTGGCATGGGACGGCGCGGCGACCAACTTCGACCGCCTCCCCGCCGACGGTGCTCTGGATCTGGACGCCAACGCCGCTTACGTCCACTACACTTCGAATGAGACAATCCAAGGCGTTCAGTTCCCCACCGAGCCTACAGTTGGCAGCGTGCCACTCGTTTGCGACGCATCCAGCGAGTTCCTGTACAAGCCCATCGATGTGTCCAAGTATGGCTTGATTTATGCGTGCGCTCAAAAGAATGCCGGGCCAGCAGGTGTGACCGTTGTCGTGATGCGGAAGGATCTGCTTGAGCTGTCGGACGATAACCTGCCGGGCTACCTGAATTACAAGACGCACGCGGACAACGACTCGATGTGGAACACTTCGCCAACGTTTGCCATCTACGTGCTTAAGCTCGTGACAGATTGGCTGCAAGATGAAATCGGCGGCTTGGACAAAATGTACGAGCTGAACAAGCGAAAAGCGTCCATGCTGTACGACGTGCTGGATGCACACCCCGATTTTTACCAGGGCCACGCGCAGCGGGACGGTCGTTCGCTGATGAATGTCACCTTCCGACTCCCATCGGATGAGTTGATGGCCCAATTCTTGGCTGGGGCCAAGGAGCAGCGACTCACGGACCTTAAGGGGCACCGCTCGGTGGGCGGTATTCGCGCCTCGATCTACAACGCCATGCCTATCGCAGGTGTCGAAACACTACGTGACTTCATGAAAGATTTTGTGAGCCAACAGTAGCGCGAAGTTGCTGGTTGGTTGTGGCGGACCAACGGCGGACCAACGGAACGCCTTCGCTGCATCACCCTGGCGACTACTGCCGTTCCCAAGCAGAGTGCGAGACGACCCAACCACTTATGAACGATGCCGGCAACCGGCTCATTTTCCGATGATCCTGGCACGGATAAAGCACTTGTATCCTGCCTCTAACTCTTAGCATTTCTCAACATGCCCAGCGTTATTGTTCTCGACAAATTGGCTCAGGAGGGGCTCGACATGCTCGACGCCGCGCCTGGGATTACCTACGAAGTAAAAACTGGCCTGGCCGGCGCCGAACTCCGCAAAGCGCTAAACCAGTTTGATGGAGCGATCTGCCGCAGTGGCGTGAAGATCACGCCCGAGTCGCTTGAGGGTAACCGCAAGCTGAAGGCCATCGTGCGGGCGGGCGTCGGCACCGATAACATCGACAAGGCCGCAGCCACCCGCGCGGGAATCGTGGTAATGAACACGCCGGCCGGCAACACCTTGAGCACAGCGGAGCACTCGGTGGCCCTCCTGCTCGCACTATCGCGCAACGTCGCCCCGGCGTACCAGAGCCTGATCGAGGGCCGATGGGATCGCGGCAAATTCATGGGCACGCAAGTGGCCGGCAAGACGCTCGGCATTATTGGCCTGGGCCGGATTGGTCTAGCGGTGGCCGAACGGGCCCACGGCCTGGAGATGCGCGTGCTGGGCTACGACCCATTCATGACCGAAGAGCGGGCGCAAAAACTGGGTATCGAGTTATACAAGACCGTCGATGAGCTACTGCCGCACGTCGACTATCTCACGGTCCACACGCCGCTTACGGACGAGACTCGCAATTTGATCGATATGCCGCAGCTCGACATCATCAAGCCTGGCGCACGACTCATCAACTGTGCTCGTGGTGGTATCTATAACGAAAAGGCCTTAGCCGCTGGCGTCGAATCAGGCAAGCTCGCTGGGGTGGCGCTCGACGTTTACCCGGAAGAACCCTGCACCGATAACCCTTTGTTCGGGATGCCTGGTGTGGTGTGTACGCCGCACTTGGGGGCGAGCACCGAAGAGGCGCAGACCTCCGTGGCGACCGAGGCGGTGGAGCTCCTAACCGCCTTCCTGACCACCGGTGCCATTCGTCATGCGGTGAACGTGACGGCTCTGGACCCCAAGACGCTCCAGTCGCTCCGCGGTTACCTTGATGTTGCCTACCGGCTTGGCCGTTTGGCAGCCGGCTTGCAGCCGAGTGGGTTGTCGTCTTGCCACTTGATGTATCGCGGTGAGATTGCCGGCAAGGACACTAAGCTACTGACATCCGCGTTCTCAGCCGGTTTACTCGAAGGGGCTATGGACGAAGCCGTGAACCTGGTGAACGCCGGAATGATGCTGCACGACCGCGGCATCGAGGTGGTGGAAGAATGCAATAGCGAAATGGGCGCCTTTCGCGCATCGATGGCAGTGGAACTCACCTCCTCTGGCACGAAACAAAAGTTTGCCGGTACCCTGTTTGGCAAGGAGATGGCCCGGCTGGTGGCAGTCGACGACCAGCGACTCGAGGCGTATCTGGATGGCTCCATGCTCATTTTTCATCACAAGGACGTGCCTGGCATCATTGGAGCCGTCGGCACGACGTTTGGCGAGCATGGCGTGAACATTGCCCAGATGGCGGTTGGCCGAACGCACCCGGGTGGCGAAGCTGTCGGCGTGCTCAACTTGGACGGCGAACCCTCGGCGGCCGCCATTGCCGCAGTGGAGGCCCTGCCCCATGTCACCAGCGCCCGGGCGGTGACCTTGCCCAAAGCGGGCGAGCTACCCGCGTGGCTCGCGGGCTAGCGGCGGTGGAAGCGTTTTCTGGTCGCCGAGTACGCCAACAGCCCGAGCGGTAGCGTTGCATACTTCGTGGCGCATCCGGAACAGTCCGTACGAACCGGCCGATTTGCCAGCGTTCGCTAGCCGTTAGAGATTCTCAACTCAAATTTCGGCACCTTCTAACCGATGGCTAATACTTGTAGGCCTAGCGCCACCGCGCCCTCCATCCCAGCCAGCCGATCCGGAGTCTGCCGTCATGCTCGAAACCGTTCACGAAGTGCCTCAACTAATCGACCGCATTTCTATAGCGCTCAATTCCAGCCCTTACATCGCCCCCGGCAAGGTCCGAGTCGAATCGGGCGAAGGTGGCACCGTCCGCCTGCACGGCAGCGTGCAAACCTTCTTCGAAAAACAGATGGCACAAGAGACGATTCGCCACATTGCCGGCGAAGAGCGGATTCAGAACATGTTGGAAGTGACGTGGTAAACGGAGTTGGGGCGGGTGAACGTTCCGTAGTCGGACCGTGTCCACACGTTGCCCACAAAGTCCCCGTTACCTAGTTGCCCGCTACGAGTTTCGGAATCCTGCGATAAAAGGAGCCGAACATGGATTTCAAGCGGAATGCGCAGTTTGCGCTCGATCGTGTGCGTGCCTACACCGATGCCCTACTAGAGTCGTTCAGCGAGCCCCAGCACTGGGTATATCGCCCGACCCTTGATTCGAATCATGCCCTCTAGACCGTGGGGCATCTGGCCCTGGCGGACAACCGATTCGCCACGCGGTTCCGCGCCGGCACCGATCACAAGCCGGAGGGCTACGAGGGAATCTTTTGGCTCGGTAGCGTTTGCCAATCGTCGACCGACGCCTATCCGCCGATCGAAGAAGTTCGATCCTATTTCTTGGAGCGGAGGAAGAATCTGCTGCAAGTGCTCGACGAAGTTAGCGAGCAGGAACTCACTGCTCCAATGCCCGAGATGGATCCCAAGAGTCCAATGGCGTCAGCCCCTAATCTGGGGCATTGGTTCCTGTTCGCAGCGAATCACGAAATGAGCCACGCAGGGCAACTGTCGGTCTGTCGCCGGGGCCTTGGGCACCGACCGCTTCGCTAATGTGGTGCTTGCCGCGGGAAAATGCTGGTGGGCAGGTCTGCAGGGAGCGGATAAGCTACATGGAGGCCGTCCCACGAATCAGCCCCCCACCGCCATGATGCAGCTTCCCGCCTTTTGTCGTCCCTCTGCCTACGAGGCGCTCCGCAATGAGCTACCCCTGCTTACCACTCGGCGAGGTCTAGTGCTGCGCGGCGTGTGCAATTGGAGCCCACGAAAGCGCCGAGCCGCGGGCCGTCGAGACACTCGAATCGCTGGATGCCATCGTCCAGACGGTTCGCAGCCGCTCGCCAAGCGAGTCGGAAAGCGCGTTGCTGGCGCATTTGCATGACGTAATGTTCGACCTGTTGGGCTTTTCTGGCAATGTGGACGACTATTACGACCCCGCGAACTGCTACTTACCCGATGTGCTCGCCACTCGCTCGGGAATCCCGATCACGCTGGCGCTGGTTTACAAGTACGTCGCCGCCGAATTGGGGCTGCGGGTACACGGTGTGAACGCCCCTGGGCATTTCCTGGTGGCGGTCGAAACCACCGAAGCTCGTCAGCGGTCGCTCATGTTCGTCGACCCCTTCTATGGCGGCAAATTGCTCACGTTGCCCGAGACCTTTGCTCGCATTTCGCAGGCCACAGGCCGCGATGTGGAGCCCGATCCACAACTGCTCGGCCCGGCCAGCCACCGGGCATGGATCGCGCGAATTCTGGTGAACTTGACGGCCATCTTTGCCCGGTCGGGCCGCGAAAAGGACTTGTACGCAATGCAGGAAATGCTGGATCTGGTGGAGCGCGAGCATGTGGTGTAGAGGCTCTGTAGACCCGTCGTATGTGGGTACGGCTCAGCGGCAAGTATTCTTACTTGCCGTCGTCATGTGCTGCTATTTTTCAGCAGCGGTGGCTGACGTGGTGGTGGTGGCCAACCGTACTCCGCGTAGAATACCGGTGGAGGTTACGCTGCCGGGCGAAACTCCCTGGAAGGTGACGATGACGCCGGGAGAGTCTCGGCCGATCTTTGCCGACACGGCCAGTAGCATCGCCTTCGACACCGGTGCGAAAGTGACGCAGTATGCATTGGAACCTGGCAACGTTTACTTCATTGGTACACGTCGCGATGGCACGCTGGACCTGGAGCAAATAGGGCTTGGTGAAAAGTCGACGCTGGTGGTGGGGCTACCCGGTGCGGCAGCCACCACGCCACCCGCTACGATCCCGGTCAAGATTCTGGTCGACGACGATCAAGTGATGCACCGTCATCTTTGGGAGCCGATGCTACGCAAGCGCGTCGCCGCCGCGTCGGCCATTCTGCACCGTCATGCCATGGTGAAGCTCGAAGTTGTGGCGGTCGATACCTGGCAGACCGATAACTCAGAGCAGAACTTCAACAAGACGCTTTCCGATTTCGAGCGGCAAGTCGATCCCTTTCCAGGGGAACTTGCCATCGGTTTCAGCAGCCAATACGAGTTGGTGCGAGGTCGGGTTCACATGGGGGGTACGCACGGGCCATTGCAACCGCATATTCTGCTCCGCGAGTGGTCGCAACACGCCACCGAGAGCGAAAAGCTCGAACTCTTGCTTCACGAGTTGGGGCACTACCTAGGTGCGGCGCATAGCCCGGAACCCGATAGCGTGATGCGCCCTGTGCTAAGCGATCGCAAATCGCGGCGGACCGATTTCTCCGTTCGGTACGACCCCGTTAATACTCTGCTGATGTCGATGGTGGGGGAGGAACTCCGCCGGCGCCGGGTAAGCCGGTTTGCCGAAGTGTCGCCCGCCACCCGGGCTCGCTTGCAGGAAGTTTACGAAGTGCTGGGCGTTGCCCAGCCTAGCGATCCGGCGGCACGGGTGCTGACCGGGCAACTTGGCCGGCGGCGAGTGTCCGACCCGCAGACCGAGGCCACCCGCGCTGTGCTCGCTGCGATGACGCAAGCGGCCCGCACCAATCAGCGACTTCCTACCGCCGACTCGGGCCAGCCGGGGCCGTTTCGCGTGGAGGGCGACGCCCTGTTTGAGGAGCTCATGCGACTCGCCGCTCGCCAGGCGGCCCAAGTGCCGGAAGAAGTGCGAGCCAAAGCGTTTCTGCTGGCGATTGGCATCGGCATCGGTGATCCCGAGCAACTCAATCGGCTGTCAGCCATCGCACGCGTGTTGCGTAAGATCGAAACGCCGGCCGAGGCGTCCATTCGGAGCACGTACATCGGCAAACCGACTGCACGCGGCCGGCACGACCTGGCGCGGCACTTCACTGTGGCCGCCCTGTTGGTTGCTGCCGGGGGACACGAGTCGGCCGAGTCGCTCAGCATGGCCAAGGAGGTAGTCGACTCGCAGGGGGGCACCGGATTTAGCTTTGCCGACCTGGCCGCTGACAAAGCCGGCATTGCCATGGCCCAGCGAATATTGGACGGCAAGCTCGACATGCAAACTATTGCAGAGCGCTTTACCACTAGCGACTACCTGCCCAACGTCGCCGACCTGCCTGAGGGCATGACAACCATGCAATTCATCGACCAGTACGGCGGACAAAACGACGAGCGATTCCAGCGAATGATGGCAAGCATCAACGCCAAAGTCGCTGCACTACCGGCCTACCGTTTGCCGTAGCCGGAGCATCAGTCACTTGATCAATCGCTTCAACGCGGCAACATTGTCGCGCTTGTCACGTAGCACTCGACGAATGATTTGGTGGGCTTCCTGAGTTTGGCTCACGACAAGACTACCGTTCTTCGGAAACGGCCGAATCTGGGCCTCCTCTGGCCACGTGACCAGCGCTTCACTCAGCACCAAGTCGATCACCGGCATAAAGTCGATATCTTCCAAGCGATCGAGGCCTTCATCTTGCGCACTACGGGCCAGCAGGTCTCCAACCTGATAAACGATGGTCACGAACTCAGTACTGTCCGTGTTGTCGTCCGGCGCCGCTTCTGAGGTAAGAATTGGCGTG
Source organism: Lacipirellulaceae bacterium (assembly GCA_963753855.1). Lineage (GTDB taxonomy): Bacteria > Planctomycetota > Planctomycetia > Pirellulales > Lacipirellulaceae > Aeoliella. The sequence continues at coordinate 583,841 of CAVWDV010000003.1, forward strand.
ATGGACGCCTCATCAGCACTCAGCCGATCGATGACAAGCTTTGCAATGTACTCGCCTTCCATCGGATTCGTCGATTTGCCGGTTACGATGATTGACTCACCAATGCGTACGCATCGCACCACCCGCCAGCCAGCAGAGTTTTGCACAGGGGAATGGATGGGGGTTCCATCGGCCGCGGGGTCGACGTCGGCTTCATTCTCGTTGATGGTCAACCGAGTGATCGAGGCATCGAGGTGCACGCTGTCGCCATCTATCGCCGTGACGGTGAACTTGCCAGTGAGCCCTTCCGTAAGTTTGGTAACCACATGGGCCGTGTTTCCGCCTTCGGTGCGACGAACGCCAGTGACGAACGGTCGCTCGCCCTGGATCGAGATCTCGCCCTCTTGCCCCTCCGTTAGCATAATGCTCGGTGCGGCGAGCGGCTTAGGCTTGCCTTGCTCATCAAAGCGAATCAATTCGCATCGAATGACGTACTGCTCCACTACTTTGGGGGTTGTGGCCGCATGGTTTGGCGGCGAAAAAACCTTTGCCGTCGGGGAATGTTTAGTGATTGGAGGGGCCTCTTGCGCCGATTCCTGCGCCCAAGAGCTGGCAGCGAGCAAGACTAATGAGGCCATAGGAATCGGTAGCACCAAAGTCATCCGCATGTTGCTTTCCTCCGTGGACAAAGATCGTGCTGAGCAGCGATCGCCACCTAGCGTTGCGAAGGGTATCGCGCCGCCACGACGCGGTCAACGCCAGTGGGTACCAGGCTCGCGGTCCGGTTGGCTTGTCGGTGAGATCGAGCAGATAGGGAAGCTCAGCTACTGCCGCTAGCACCCGCACGTATCAATTACCTTTGCACGCGGGCCGAACCGCCCTGAGCCAGCGCTTCGACCTCCGGCAGTGACGCCATCGAGACATCGCCAGTGAAGGTGGTCAGCAGCGCACCATGCCCCCAACCCAGCCTAAGGGCGTCTTCCGGATGGCGACCATCCAGGAGGCCATAGATGAGCCCCGAGGCGAACCCGTCGCCACCGCCGATGCGGTCGACCACATCGAGTTGCATGTCCTTCATCGGATTGTCTATGAGCTTCGGGGAGTCCTTAGCATCCTTGTCGTACGATGCGATATCCTTGGGATAGCGCTCGCCGTCGTACCATAGTACGGCCGACCAACTGTGGCGATTGGTTGAATGGACTTCGCGAAGGGTGGTAGCGACGACCTTGATGTTGGGATAGTCGGCCTTCACGCGCTCGATCATGCCGAAGAACGCGGCTGGGTCGAGCTTGGAGGTCGATTCAACGTCCTGTCCTTCGTAGCCCAAGCCCTTTTGCAGGTCTTCCTCATTGCCGATCAGCACATCGACGTACTTAACGATGTTGCGATTCATCTCGATGCCCTTCTGCTCGCCCCCCGGCAGTGTCTTCCACAGCTTGCCGCGGTAGTTGAGGTCGAACGAAGTAACGGCGCCCGCCGCTTTTGCCGCCTGCATCCCTTCGAGGATCAGATCGGAAGTCTGCTCGCCAATCGCCGCGTAGATGCCACCCGAGTGAAACCACCGCACGCCGCGGGCGAAGATATTCTTCCAGTCGAAATCGCCAGGTTTCAATTGCGCGGCCGCTTCGTTTGCCCGGTTGTACTGCACCACCGGCGCGAACGCCTAGACCGCGGTCGCTGTACACCGTGGCGATGTTGGGGCCACGCACGCCATCGTGTTTGAATTGCTTGTAAATCGGCTCGACCCCCATCTCCCGTACGCGAGCTTGAACCAACTCGCCGATGCCGTAGTCGACCATCGCCGTTGCCACGGCCGTCCGCTGGCCAAAGCAGCTCGCAAGGTTGGCTGCCACGTTGTACTCGCCCCCCGAGACGTGGATTTCAAAAGTCCGCGCCCGACGAAAAGGCACCGTCCCCGGATCGAGCCGATGCACCAGCGCCAAGCGAAAGGAGGTCGATTTCACATTTGTCGGCAGGTAACAGGTTGAGGACGGGCATGGAAACTTGGTACCTGATGGTTGGGAGTTGAGAAACGCGCATTATCGCATGGCAACGCGGGGTGTCAAAACCCTCGAAGGATAGGTGTCTGGCAATATTTCTTGTCTGTTTTAATATCGAACTGCCAAGAGCGCCAAGAAGAGTCATGGATGCAGTCCCAGAGCCGCGGACGGGACGCCCGTAATTGACGCTGGCTCCAGCACCAAGCCGTAGCCACGAAAGCTACAAAAAGACACGAAAGGGACGGGGCTCACGGGCAACGTCTGCTTCCTAACCGTAGGGGAGTGTTTTTGAGCTTTTTGCGGCAATCCTTCCGTTGAGCAACCGGAGCCCTGACCGTGGCACTCTTGGCTTACTTGGCGGTTCCCACTGCTGCCGTAGATACTCGCAAGACACAATGACACTCGTTGCGCGGCTAGGCGGTCCGAATCTTTGCACCCAAACGGCCCCTTTTTGAACTAGCGATAGCAACGGCCATGGTTACCACAAATATACGCCCTTGGGTGTGCAACAGAGTGGCGGATTGACGTTGTCTATCGCTGAACCGATGATTTGGTCTGTGCAACTGCGCCCACCGAAGTCCAGGAGATTACTTGTTCGATGTCCGATTTATGCGATTTTGGCCTGATTGGCCTGGCGGTGATGGGGGAAAATCTGGCCCTGAACGTTGAGAGCCGAGGCTACAAAGTCGCGGTTTTCAATCGCACGACCAGCGTCGTCGACGATTTCATTGCCGGCCGGGCCGCCGGCAAGCAGTTCGTCGGCTGTCACTCGGTGGAAGAGATGGTGAAGAACCTCGCCCGCCCGCGCAAGGTGATGATGCTGATCAAGGCCGGCCCGGCGGTCGACGCGGTGATCGACCAGCTCATTCCACTTCTCGACAAGGGCGACATCATCATCGACGGCGGCAACACCTACTACGCCGACACCGAACGCCGGACAAAGTACGTTGAGGAGCAAGGGCTGCTATTTATGCGGCACCGGCGTCTCGGGCGGCGAAGAGGGCGCGCTCAAGGGCCCCAGCATGATGCCCGGCGGATCGCCCGATGCGTGGCCGCTCGTGAAGCCGATCTTCCAGGCCATCGCTGCCAAGGTTGGCCCGAACAACGACATCCCCTGCTGCGACTGGGTGGGCCCTCGCGGCGCCGGGCACTACGTCAAAATGGTGCACAACGGCATCGAGTACGGCGACATGCAGCTGATCTGCGAAGCCTACTTCATGCTCAAGCAGGCGCTCGGCCTCACCAACGACGCAGCTTTACGACGTGTTCGCCGAGTGGAACAAGGGCGAACTCGATAGCTACCTGATCGAGATCACCCGCGACATCTTCAGCGTCAAGGACTCCGAGACTGGCGATTACATGGTCGACAAGGTGCTCGACACGCGCCGGGGCCAAGGGCACCGGCAAGTGGATGAGCCAGCTCGCCCTCGACCTGGGCGTGCCGAGCACGCTGGTCACCGAAGCGGTCTACGCCCGCTGCCTGTCGGCGCTCAAAGACGCACGGGTGCGGGCGAGCGAAGTGCTCAAAGGCCCCGAGCCCCGTTACGACGACGACCGCAAAGCAGTTCGTCGAGCACGTCCGGCAGGCGCTCTACGCCTCGAAGATCGTCAGCTACGCCCAGGGCTTCGTGCAGTTGCAGGCCGCTGCCGCCGAGCACGACTGGCCGCTCGACTACGGCGACTGCGCCATGCTGTGGCGTGGCGGGTGCATCATCCGGGCCGTGTTCCTCGATCGGATCAAGGAGGCGTTCGACAAGGACCCCAAGCTCGAAAACCTGCTGCTCGCCCCCTACTTTCGCCGAAGCGGTGGACAAGGCCCAGGATGCCTGGCGGCACGTGGTGGCCACCGCTGCCACCATCGGCATCCCAGTCCCAGCCTTCGCCACGGCCCTGGCCTACTACGACGGCTACCGCCGCGCGCGACCTGCCGGCCAACCTGCTGCAAGCCCAACGCGACTACTTCGGCGCCCACACCTACGAACGGACCGACAAGCCCCGCGGCGAGATGTTCCACACCGAATGGTTGGATTTGCGGAAAGAGCCTTCGTAATTTGCCAAACTGCTCGGCTCCAGACCAAAGTAGTCGCAAACGAGTACATTCCAGATGGAACTAGTGTCGTGGTAGGTTGGCCATTCATCAATAACGCCATTCTAGTCGTCCCGGTCGATGTGGTCCTCGCACTGACTGGTCTCGCGACGGTTTTCCTGCGGGCTAGGGCGGCGGCGTGTGCATTATGGTGCGGCTATGGGGTGTGGGAGTGGTTCTGCACCCGTAGCGAGGCCGACATCCGAGTCGATCTGCTCCTGATCGTTTGGTTGCTGCCGGTGCTTACCATAGGGCTCTTGGTTATGGGATGGTTTCGTTCGAGACCTACAACAGACATTTGAGGGAATTGCTTCAAAAATGACTTATCTAGAAAAACTATTCAGCTTCGATGGCCAGGTGGCCGTGGTGATCGGGGGCACGGGCGTGCTCTGTGGCGAGATGGCCGAGGGGCTGGCGAAAGCCGGTGCCCACGTGGTGGTCGCCGGCCGCAGTGAAGAGCGGGGCAATGCCCGCGTGAAATCGATCGTTGAGGCTGGTGGCAAGGCTTCGTTCGCCACCGTCGACGCCATGGATAAGCACTCCATCCAAATGCTGTGCGACAAGGTGCGCAATGACCATGGCCGGGTCGATGCCGTCATCAACGGTGCGGGGGTGAACTCGGCGACGCCCTATTTCGACATCGAGGCCGATGAGTTCGACAAAATCATTCGCTCGAACCTCAATGGCGTGCATTACAGTTGTCAGGTATTTGGGAAGGCGATGATCGATAGCGGGAATGGTGGCTCGATCCTCAACATTGGTAGCGTCACCAGCTTTCTGCCTCTTTCGAAAGTCTTCACCTATTCGGCTTCCAAGGCCGCGGTGCTGAGCCTCACCAAGAACGTGGCCCGCGAGTTCGCCACCCAGGGCGTGCGGGTGAACTGCCTTTGCCCCGGGTTTTTCCCCGCCGAGCAGAACCGCAAAATTCTCAGCGAGGAACGCGTGGCCGATATCATGCGACATACGCCAATGGATCGGTTTGGCGACCCGGAAGAACTCATCGGCGCAACGCTACTGTTGCTATCGAAAACCGCAGGAAGTTTCATTACGGGCGAAGCCATTTACGTCGACGGCGGATTCACGTCGATGACAATTTAAGGAAAGTCGCCATGACGAATAACCCATAACCAATCGAACGTATTGGTCGTTGGACATTCGTTGGTAAATGCACGCCATGCCGCACACCATTGTCATCTTCGGCGCCTCGGGCGACCTCACGCAGCGCAAGCTGATTCCCGCGCTCTACCAGTTGCATCGCAAGAAGCGGTTGCCGGCCGATACCCGCGTCGTCGGTTTTTCGCGAACCGACTTCTCGCACGACGAGTGGCGTAACTCGCTGGCCGAAAGCACCGAAAAGTTCGCCGGCAAGAACTTTAACGCCGCGGATTGGGAGTCGTTTGCCCCCAAGGTGTACTATCAGCCAGGCGACATTGGGAAGCGGGAAGACTTCACCAAACTGGCCACATTTCTTCAGGAACTTGAAGGTGGTTCCCATGCCGGAGACACCAGCAGCGAACGCGTGTACTATCTTTCTACCGCCCCGCGTTTCTATGGGCCAGCCGCCGAGATGCTCGGCGCGGCGGGGCTCGCTGACGAGTCGCACGGGCCGCGGCGAATTGTGATCGAGAAGCCATTTGGCAACGATGGCGACAGTGCCCGGCAGTTGAACGAAGTCGTGCACAGCGTGTTCGACGAGTCGCAGGTCTACCGTATCGATCACTACCTGGGCAAAGAGACCGTGCAGAACCTGCTCGTGTTGCGGTTTGCCAATACAATCTTCGAGCCGGTGTGGAATCGCAACTACATCGACCACGTGCAAATCACGGTAGCCGAAGAAGTGACGATTGGCAGTCGTGCCGGGTACTACGAGACGGCCGGCATTGTCCGCGACATGTTTCAGAATCATTTGCTGCAGCTAATGATGATTACCGCTATGGAAGCACCCGTGCGGTACGCGGCCGATGCCGTGCGCGACGAAAAAGTGAAGGTGCTCCAGTCCGTGCGGCCAATGACCGGCGAGATGCTCACCGCCGATACGTTTCGCGGCCAGTACGACGGGTACCTCAACGAGCCCGACGTTGCCCCCGGTAGCAAGACCGCTACGTTTGCGGCGATGAAGCTGTGGGTCGACAACTGGCGATGGCAGGGCGTTCCGTTCTTCCTGCGGAGTGGCAAGGCGATGAGTTGCCGCACGACGCAAATTGTCATTCAATTTCGCGAGCCGCCCCACATGTTGTTCGAAAGCGGACCCCGCGGTGCGTGCCAGGCCGATCGACTTGTGATTCAGGTGCAACCGGCCGAAGGCATTCAATTGCACTTTCAAACCAAGGTGCCCGATCAAGGCATGCGGATGCGGCAAACGGACCTCGAATTCCGCTACGACCGCGAGTTCCACGGCACCATGCCCGAAGCGTACGAGCGGTTGCTGCTCGACGCGCTGGAGGGCGACGCAAGCCTGTTCGCCCGGGCGGACGAGGTCGAAGCGGCGTGGAAGATCTGCGACCCGATCCTTGCCAACTGGCAAACGGGCGATGCCCCGCTGGTTTACCCGTACGAAAAAGGCTTGTGGGGCCCTGCCGAGTCGAGCGCGTGGATGCGTGCGGCTGGCTGCGACTGGTTCGACGCGTGCCCCGTGCTGCACTAGTGCGGCGGCCCTGTATCGCCACTTCGTATTCATCGACATCTCCCAACATACGATTCGCTGTCGATTTACGCGTGCCTCCCCGCGGTGCTGCAAGTCGTTGCGCCATTTGTGGTTACGTCACCATGCCAGCCGGCTGGCGGTGGCGTAAATCGACAAATAGATCGACAGGTGTCGAAGAACGGCGGAATGACGAATGACCAATGAGTCAAGGTTCAAGGAGGGCGGCGGCGACCAAAGAATCTCGCCCATAGCCCCCACCGCCGCGTGCCTCCATTAGACTCCACCACGTGGCTCACTTTCCATCGGAAAATGGAGGGGCGGATGGATACCACCACCGGTAATTTGGATGGCTGAGAACTTGCATGGCTGGCGCCCGATGGCGTTTCTGCAGCCCGAGCCACATCAATGAGTCTTGACCCGAATGGCATTCGGCGGCCATGTCGGTCGATATCAGAACGTCTCTTGCGGTTCAAGCTTGCATTTTCCACCCCACGATGCGTCAGCAATTCGCAGGGCAGTTTCTAAACCGCCATCAACTATTGCACTTCGCGTTTTCTTGCCATATCCCATAAACCGAACATGCGACTGGTGATGGACCTCGCATATTGCGCGTCCGCAGAATTGGCACACGGCCCGGGCGTCGTCATCACAAACAAAACACTCCATCAAACGTCTTGATCGAACCAGAGACTAATGGCATTGTGGCCTAACGTCCGCGTTCAGCCGGCCGCCGCAAATGACTTTGACTTCAGGAAACGTGCGATCGGCGGCTCGGCGTACATCGAATTGTTATGCAGAATTTCGGCGCATCAGTGGTCGGACAGATTCGGTGCCGGAGGATTTGGATGCGCTTTGAGAGTCGCTTTGTATTCCATGATGTGCTTCAATGCATGCGACAGGACCCACCCATGTTTGGCACTCACGTTGTGTTCTTCCCTGGGATCGAGCTCAATATTAAAAATCTGTGGATAATCCAAGCTCTTGTATGAGCCACCCAGCCCGTACTGGAATTCGGCCGTTGTTCCGGATGCTCCCTGATCAATCATGTAAATCCTGAATTGTCGCCATCGAACAGCCTGGAGTCGGTCACCAGCGAAAGTTAGGAGATGTGTCCGATTGGATTCCGGTTGCTTACCTTGCAGAAAGTCCAACTGGTCAATGCCATCAATAGGACGATCGGAGGGGATCGACGCGCCGATGATGCGGGCAAACGTCGGAAAGAAATCCATGACGGAAACCATTTCATTGGAGACACCGGCCTTGATCTTCGCTGGCCAACGAATCATTCCCGCTGTTCGTATCGAACCCTCTAGCGAACTTCCAAGTTCACCACGAAAGGGGCCAGCGAAACCGCCGTCCGGCCATGCGGTCGTACTAGTCGGGCCATTGTCGCTGACCCACACGACAATCGTGTCCTCTCGTATTCCAGCCTTGTCGATCGCGTCGAGAACACGCCCAGTGTTGTGATCCAATTCCATTACGCCGTCGCCGTAATCGCCAATTCTCGACTTGCCTGCGAATTCTTTCGATGGTTTGTTTGGTTCATGAGGTCGCGTCCACGAAACAAAGAGAAAGAAAGGTTTCTTTGTGGCCGCATTGGTTTCGATATATGCGATGCTTCGATCAGCGATTTCAAAGTCGATTCGTCGACGCGTTTCGTACGTGTATTTCTTCACGAACTCTGCATCACCTCCTGCAACAGCCCGCAGAATCCCAGGTTTGGTGAACCCTTGAGGTAACGGCGCCTTCGCTGTTTCGCTTGTCGGTACATAGAAAGTTTCATCCGTGGTGTTGGGTATTCCGTACCACTGGTCAAAGCCTTGGTTGTGGGGGAGACTCTGCTTTTCCGTTCCTACATGCCACTTCCCAAAATAGGCGGTTGAATAACCTTTCGATTTAAAGAGCTCGCCAAGAGTTACCTCGCGGTCCGCCATGGTGTTTGGCGTACCGGGAACGATGACAAGAGACAGACCGGATCGAATCGAGTAACGACCGGTTAACAGTGCCGCACGCGATGGTGTGCAACCCGGTTCGACCAGAAACTGTGTGAAGCGAAGTCCTTCCGATGCGAGTTTGTCAATTCGAGGAGTGGACATCCCCCGCGTTTCGCCGCCTCCATAGCAACCCAAGTCGCCGTAACCCAAATTGTCCGCCAGCATAAATACCACGTTCGGCTGGGCCGTATGATCAGTCTGTGCTTGGATCTCACCCAGGGTGCTGCACAAAACAACAGCGATCAGCCCGGTCCAAACTGTCAAAATCTGGCGTTTTCGAATCATGGTGGTTCTCATTCTGAATAACTTGTTGTTCATTGGGAAATCCCCAATGAAGTACGACTTAATTGGGCAAAAACAAAATAAACCCTTGGCGATGGGTAGCTTAGGGGTTATCAGCGCATGTACACCTTCCGGGTGACGCCGTTCGAGGAGATCTGCATGTCAGTAGCTTACCGTAGTTCTGAGAGCCGCACAAACTCTGGCGAACCGCCGCGGCTGTTGGAACGAGTGCGGCAGACGCGATGCACAAATGTAATGGACCCGAAGAACTGGTCCACCGCATTTGAGCGAAAATCGCCTCAAGCTGCACAGTCACGTCACTGGCAGTTTGTGTTCGCGTCGGAGCAGTTGTCGTGCTGCCCGCGAACTGGTCGGCCTGGCCGTCATCACGTTCACGAAAGCTCTATTGCTACGGCAGTCAAGGTGTCGGCTCGCCTAGCTGGGTTCCGAAAGCGGATTGCATGCCATACGTTGTGGCATTCGTTTGCGACTCGCTTGTTGGAATCGGGCGCCGACATCCGCACCGTTCAGGAACTGCTCGGCCACAAGGACGTATCGACCACGATGCCCCGTCGACTGAAAACATGGCACGCCTGTGCTGCAGCGCGGCGCCTGCGGCGTGAGGAGTCCGCTCGATCGGCTCAGGCGTGGCACCTGCTGCGGCGAGAAAGCAACGCGGTAGAAAATGGCCGCCGATTTGGTCTAATGGTGCATGGTAGTAGGCAGCCGGGCGATGCCCCAACGGGGTTGCACCCGGTTGCGCAAAACGCCCACGCGATTCCGGCGACACGTAAGTCGCCGGCTGGGGAACTTCCGTTCACGAAACGCTTCACTCCTTCATGTTCACCGGACTTGTTCAAAGCCTTGCCGAAGTTGCCGATCTGGTCGCAGAGCCAGGGGGGGTGCGCCTGGTGGTCCGCGAGGTCGACTTTGCCAGGCGGGCGGAGATTGGGGCGAGCATCGCCACCAACGGATGCTGCTTGACGGTGGTGGAAATCGATGGCGACCTGCTGCATTTTCAAGCAGGCGAAGAGACACTGTCGCGAACCAACTTGGGACAGCTGAAGGTGGGCGACCGAGTGAATCTTGAAGCGTCGCTGCGGATGGGCGACGAAATCGGCGGCCACCTGGTGACTGGCCACATCGATGGGCTCGCGACCGTCGACGAGCGAACCGACGACGCCCAGTGGGCCACGTTCTGGTTTCGCGTGCCGCGGGACCTGACCCGGCAGATGGCCAGCAAGGGCAGCGTGGCGGTCGACGGAGTGAGCCTGACGCTAGTGGATGTGGAAGACGAGAGGTTCAGCGTGGCCCTGATTCCGCATACGCTGGGAGTTACCACGCTTGGTTCGCGGCAGGTCGGCCACACCGTGAATATCGAGACCGATGTGCTGGCGAAGTACGTCGAGCGGCAAGTGCAGGCGCCACGATGACCGGCCTATTTTGATGACTTGTTGCCGTGTTGCTGAGACGCAAGATCCTTCGGTCGCTTAGGCTCCCTCAGGATGACACCAAGATGGTTGACTGTTCCGATATACCCTGATCCCCGATCCCCGACTACTGATTCCACCGATGTCCGAACGCCAAACTAAATCGTTTCTAATGCAGCGGCTCCGCGAAATTGGCGTGGAGCCGGCATCGCGGCACGGCCAGAACTTTCTGATCGACTTGAATCTGGTCGAGATGATTGTCGATTCGGCGCAGCTCGACCACCGCGATGTGGTGCTGGAGGTGGGGACCGGGACCGGATCGCTCACGGCGTTGATCGCCCCCCAGGTGGCGGCCGTGGTGACGGTGGAAATCGACGGGCACTTGTACGAGCTGGCGAGCGAGCAACTGCTCGACTTCGAGAACGTAACGATGCTCAAAGTCGATGCATTAAAAAACAAGAATCGATTCAATCCAGAGGTGATGGAGGCCGTGGGCGAGCGATTGGCCGAGGCGCCCGATCGGCGGCTCAAGCTGGTGGCCAATCTGCCGTACAACGTGGCAACACCCATTTTGTCGAACCTGCTTACTTGCGAGCACACGCCGCACTCGATGGTGGCCACGATTCAAAAGGAACTGGCCGAACGGATTGTGGCCAAGCCTTGGTCGAAAGACTACAGCGCGCTGAGCGTGTGGATGCAAAGCCAGTGCGACTGCGAAATCGTGCGGATCATGCCGCCCAGTGTGTTTTGGCCACGGCCGAGAGTCGACTCGGCGATCATTCGCATCGTGGTGAACGAGGAGAAGCGGCAGGCGATTCCCGACCGCATGTACTTCCACCAGTTTGTGAAGAGCATGTTCATCCACCGGCGCAAGTTCCTGCGGGCGAACGTGGTGGCCGCGATGAAGCGGCACCTGACCAAGGAGCAGGTGGACGAGGTGATGGAAGAGATGCAGTTCGGCCCCGACACGCGGACCGAGCAACTCGACGTGGCGACGCTGCAAGAATTCACGGAGAAGGTTCGAGCGTCGCGCCCGACTGGAAGTTGTAGTTGGCAGTACCGGAGAGGCCAGATGCGAGCCACCCGAAGACCGCTTGGTGGCTGCTTACCCTCCGCCCGGTCGGTTGTGGTACAATCTGGCTACGAGCGGGCCCAGTTTTCTAGAAGGAACCAATTTCATGTCATTCATTGAAATGACCGGCGCGACGCTGGATCGAATCATCGAAGAAGACGAGTTGCATCACGACAATTTAGACGAAGCGGGCGTTGCCGATGGCACGATCGTGCGTATCAATCGCCAAGGCGATATCGAGGTACGTCGCCCCGATGGTTGGGACGTCGTAGGAGGGCTGATTGGCGAATTTGAAGACCGCGTGAAGCACGAAACGGGGCTCGACTGGGCCTGAGACGGCATGACAATCAGTGTCACACGAAGCAGCACGATCAACTTGTCGGTAGTGGCTTCGAAGCTTCCTTTACCACGCGAATCTGACCGCGGACTTGCACGAACGGCAATCGACCGGTTCCGAGGAGTTGGCGAACCTCGCGGCGTGTGAGTTGGTGCTCTCGCGCGTAAGCGTCGATCGAGAGAGTGTGCCGCCACGGATTGGCATCGGGCGGGGCGGGTTTTCGCATGGGGGCCATCGGATGTTTCTCCGCCTCAGAGAACGAGCAAAACAGCAACGATTCTAACGCCTCCACCGATTATAACCTTACGGCGGCAAGCCAAAACCCCTGTGGCGAAGGCTATCGACTGCCAGCCAGGCCGGGTGGCTGGTAGGCTAATAGTAGTTGTTTTCAAGCTGTCCAAGGAATTCTGTTCATGCCGCGAACCGCCACCATCGATCGCAAGACGGGTGAGACCGACATCCAGCTGGAACTCGACCTCGACGGGTCGGGGCAGGCCAACATGGAGACCGGCGTAGGCTTCCTCGATCACATGCTGACGCTGTTCGCCAAGCACGGGGTGGTGGATCTAAAGGTGCGGGCGGTGGGCGATCTACACGTCGACCAGCACCACACGGTCGAGGATGTTGGGATTTGTCTGGGGCAAGCGATCCGCGAGGCCGTGGGCGATAAGACGGGTATTCGCCGCTACGGCCACTTCACCCTGCCGATGGACGAGGCTCTGGCAACCGTGGCGCTCGATTTGAGCGGGCGGCACTACTTGGTTTACAACGCTCCAACGCCAACCGCCAAGATTGGCGACTTCGATACCGAGTTGCTGGAAGAATTCTGGCAGGCGGTCTCCGCCAACGCGCTGTGCAACTTGCATGTCCTGTTGCATTACGGGCACAACAGCCACCACATTGCCGAAGCGGTGTTCAAAGCGGCTGCGCGGGCGCTGAGGATGGCGGTGGAAATCGATCCGCGCTGTTCAGGCGTTCCCAGTACGAAGGGCACTTTAGGCAGGTGAGCAAGTTGCTTACTCGCCGCCGAACTCCTCGGCGTAGTCGGCAATGGCTGCCCTGATCACGTCTTCGGCGCGCTGGCGGGAGTAGGCCGCATCGATTCTCACGCGATCTTCGTCAGGCGAAAGCATCTTATAAGTGCTGAAGTAGTGCCGTAGGCGATCGACGAGCACTTGTGGCAAATCGGCCACCTCATGGACATCGAGCCACATGGCGTCCGCATCGAGCACGGCGATGATTTTGTCGTCCGCTTCGCCGTTGTCGAGCATCGGCAAGCCACCGACGATCCGCGCGGTAAGGATAACTTCGGAGAGTTGGATGGGCCGCTCGCTAATGACGCAAATGTCGAGCGGATCGCCATCGCCCGCTTTGGCACCGGGCATCAAGTCGCGCACCCGCGGCCCGCAAAACGTGCCTGGGATGAATCCATACAGCGTCGGGCAGAACGACGACGTGCGGTTGGGGCGATCGACGCGGAGATAGCCGGTCTTTTTGTCCAGCTCGTACTTTACGCGGTCGAAGGGCGTCAGTTCGATGTAGGCGTTCACGATCGATGGCGCGTTGGGGCCGATTTCCAACCCATGCCAGGGATGCGGACGCCATCGGTAAAACGGAGACGGAAAGCTCATGGGACTCCCAACGATACGTGCCAATCAGTTGCCTGCTCCTACGAACTCAGACAACCTGCTGGTCTTCCTCGTTGACGTAGGTTTCCAGGAACCGCGTCAATAGCTGGAAGTCGCAATCGGTTTCGATGTAGCGAACAACGGTAACCAGGGTTTCGGGATCCACCAATTCCTCGAAGGGGACGTAGTGCAATTGCAATTGCCCCGAAACCGAAACCATAACGCCATTGAGTTTTTGTTCAACCAGGGCCCGAAGCGCGCCAACACCGAGCTGGCTGCCGAGCATGACATCAAATGCGTGAGGAATGGCGCAACGTGCTTCGTAGCCAAGTTGCAGCGAGGTCACTTTCCGCGTGGCACCGGTTTGCCGCTCGTACTCCTTGGCGATGAGCTTGCCAAAAATGGTCGTGCAAACTGATTGCCGAGATGTTGATGTGTCCGTGATCGTCGCGATCTACACCTTCCACGTACTTGTATGGCATGAGTTCCGCCAAGCCTTCGGCGATGACGATAATGCCATACTTTTTGCCTTCGCGTTCGCGGGTGGTCATCGTAAGCACGATGCGCTTGATAACGTTTTCTAGGTTCATCACCTCACGAGTGACCTTCTCGTTATTGGTGGGATCGACGAACTCCTCGGTGGTGCGGTACTTGCCTCGGATGTCCTCAACACTGATCACCAGACTTGCCTCACCGGCGATGGCTACGCCATACGCGAGCCAGCCTGCGCTGCGCCCATCGATTCGACAAGGAAATAGCTCTTGTTGGCCTCGGCGTCGGCTAGCAGATTACGAACCTCGCTGGCCGAGGAAGTCGACCGCGGTAAAGTAGCCAAACGTGAAATCGATGCCCCGATAATCGTTGTCGATCGTCTTGGGCAGATGCACGACGGGAATCTTGGGTGCATCATTGGGCAGCGTATCCTGATAGAGCTTAAGTTTGTTGGCCGTTTTCAAGGTGTCGTCGCCACCAATAGAGATGAGTGCTTCGACTCCCAACGACCGAAGCCCTTCGTAGGTGGCTTTCAGTGGTGCTGCCCGCTCGGCATCCCCAAGGTGCGATGGGTGCGACACCATTTTGCCGGGGTTCGTACGAGCGGTGCCAATCATAATGCCTTGCTTGCTCCGCGTACGGCTAAGCATCGCATGATCGATGACGACGTAATCTTGACCTTGCTCCAGAGGCTGCGAGGCGTCGTAGCTTGCCAGGCTCGAATAGCCATGCTTGATACCGATGACCTCCGCCCCATGCCGCAAGAACGACACGGCAGCGGCCGAGATAACGGCGTTGGCGGCCGGGGCCGGGCCACCGGCGAAAAGAATGGCCACACGGCGAAAATTGCTCTGCTGCGGGTAGGGTCGCGTTAGCGCTTCAGACATGGCTAGCTTCGGTAAAACGTGGTGAATAAAGATTGTTTCGCCGCCTGAAGCACATTGTAGCGGCGAGATTGCAATCGGAGAATGGTCCGCCGCATGACGGCCCGGAATCTCGAGAAATTAGAGATTGGTGAAGGTTCGCTCGACGAAAGTCGTATCGATGCGGCCCTCCACGAAGGCCGTGTGGCTCAGGATTTCGCGGTGGAGTTTTGCGGTGGTCTTGATGCCATCAACCCGCAATTCGTCCAGCGCCCGCTTCATGCTGGCAATCGCCTCCGCACGGGTTGGCTGATGCACGAGCAGTTTTCCGATCATCGAATCGTAATACGGTGGTACCGTATAGCCGCTGTAGACATGCGAGTCGAAACGCACACCAAACCCACCGGGCACGATCAAGCGGTCGATTTTTCCTGGCGAGGGTTGGAAATTACGCTCGGGATCCTCGGCATTAATCCGGCATTCGATGGAGCAGCCGCGTTGCACGACATCGGCTTGGGTGAACGGAAGCGGCTCACCCGACGCAACGAGAATCTGCGCCTTAATCAGGTCGATACCAGTTACCAGTTCTGTTACCGGATGCTCGACCTGAATGCGGGCGTTGACTTCGATGAAGTAATACTTGCCCTCGCTATCAACGATAAACTCCACCGTCGCAGCATTCGTATAATCGGCCATCGAAATCAGTCGACGGGCAGCCTCGCACATCTCATTACGAGTCTCATCCGAAATACTTGTGCTGGGGCTTTCTTCGATGAGCTTTTGGTGTCGGCGTTGGACGGAGCAATCGCGCTCCCACAGGTGGACGACGTTGCCATGATGGTCGGCGATGACTTGCACTTCGACGTGCCGCGGTTGGCCAATGTATTTTTCGAGATAGACGTCGCCGTTTCCAAACGCCGCTTGCGGCCTCGGCTTGTGCCTGTTGGAGCGCAGACTTCAGCGACAAGTCGTTTGCTGCCACACGCATTCCGCGACCACCGCCACCTGCGACGGCCTTGATCAGCACGGGGAAACCAACCTCGTGGGCGAACTTCATCGCTTCGTCTTCGGACTTAATCACGCCTTCGCTACCAGGCACCACGGAGACATTTGCTTGGCGGGCAAGGTCGCGAGCGGCGTTCTTGTCGCCCAGCTTTGCCATGGCGTCCGGCATGGGGCCAATAAAATCGATCTTGCAGCTACGACAAACCTCGTTGAAATGGGCGTTCTCGGCGAGAAAGCCGTAGCCAGGGTGGATTGCCTGCACGTTGCCCACTTCGGCCGCGCTGATAACATTGGCGATCTTCAGGTAACTGTCGGCCGCCTTGGCGGGGCCAATACAGAAGGCCTCGTCCGCTAATTCGAGGTAATGAGCACCACGGTCCGCTTCACTGTAAACGGCTACTGTTTCGATGCCCAACTCGCGACACGCGCGAATTATTCGCAGCGCGATTTCACCTCGGTTGGCCACTAAAATGCGTTGATACATCGCGTCAGTCGAAACAGTGAAGGTAGTTGGAGACAGGTGGTACGCCGCGGCGAGGCCGCGCCGAACAGACAGTGGCTACTCGACCTTAAACAGAGGCTGTCCGAACTCGACGGCATCGCCACTTTCGGCGAGCACGGCGACGATCTTACCCGAACACTCTGCCGGCACCTCATTAAATACTTTCATCGCTTCGACGATACAAACGGTAGTATCCGGCCCCACCTGATCACCAACGTTGACGAAGGGAGCCGCGTCGGGGCTGGACGATGCGTAGAATGTGCCCACGATGGGGCTCTTGATCATCTTGCCAGATGCGGCTGCATCCGTCGGAGATGCCGCTACGGGTGCGGCCGCCACTTCGGGGCTGGCGGCTGCCGCGGCAGGTGCAGGCGAGGTTGGTAGTGTGGCAACGACGGGATCACTCCCCTTGCGCAAACGAATCCGTTGATCCGCCTGTCGCAGGTCGATCTCCGATAGTTCGTGCTCGTTCATCAGTTCGACTAGGCGACGCACCTTACGCACGTCGAACACGTCCCCGGGATTCGACCCGCCATCTTTCACCATATCGAACTCCACCTCGGCCCGTCTATTTCACGAGCCATGCACTAAATCAGGAAGTTAAGCCAAGCAGCAATCTTCGACTTGCTTGGGTACGTCAGTCAATACTTCGTGTCCACTCTTCGTCACTAGGATGTCGTCCTCGATACGGATGCCGCCCCAATCGGGCAGATAGATCCCAGGCTCCACCGTAACGATCATACCGGCTTCAAGCTCTACGGTCCCTTGTCCTCGCGACAATCGAGGGGCTTCATGAATTTCCAGCCCGGTGCCGTGACCCAGACCATGACCAAAGTACTTGCCGTAGCCCGCCAATTCAATGACATCGCGGGCCACTTTGTCAATCTGCTCGCAATTGGCCCCGGGGCGAATCGCATCAATCGCCGCAAGTTGAGCTTCTAGAACAACTTGGTAGACCTTGCGGAATTTGTGCGAGAGTCTACCGGTGACCACCATTCGCGTCAAGTCGCTGACGTAGAGCCCCGAATCGGCGCCCCAGTCAATCAAGGTGAAATCGCTCTCCTGGAGCTGTCGATCGGTGGGATGCGCGTGCGGCAGAGCGGCGCGAGCCCCGACTGCCACAATGGGCGGGAAGCTGAGCCGTTTTGCACCAAACTGCCGGGCTTGGTACTCGAGCTCGGCAGCGACCTGCTTCTCGGTGGTGTCGGGTTTTAGCAGGCCCCTCACAGCGCGAAATGCTTTCGCCGCCTGTTCGCAGGCCATACGGGTGGCGGCGACTTCCGTCTTGTCTTTTACGACTCGCAGCGACTCCACCAAGTCGGCCGCCATGACGAACCTAATGTCCGCCGCATGTTCCGCCAACGTTTGCTGTGCAGCAACGGTCATCGACGCCGATTCAATGGCAAGCCGGTCGACCTTCGATTGTCCAATTAACTCCGCCACCGTCGGCAGCATGAGCTGTCCCGGCTCGCGAATCAGCAACTCTAAGCCGGGGCATTCCTCGGCAAGTTGGATGGTAAACCGCTGATCACTGACGAGCGTCGCGCCGTCGAGTGTTACCAGCAAGTAGCTGTCCTCGCCCGTGAACCCGGTGAGGTAGGTGACATTGACGTAGTTCGTAACGAGCAGCGCATCCGCCTTGATGCTCCCGATACGCTTGCGAAGTTTTTTTAGTCGTAAGTCGTGGATATCCATTCGAGCCAGTCGCGGAGACATAAGTGCATGCGGGAACGCCGGATGGCCATGGACCGCGGTGGCCGGAATTTCCATCCTCCTGCCAATATCGGGGGTCTTGCCGCGGTTGGCAAGGCGCGAGAAGAGCGATCGCGGTGGACGCAGTGGGCTAGGTTGAAGCCTAGTTGGGGCGAAATCTGTGCAACGCGAACAGCCCCATCGCCGCGATCGCCGCGGCAAACAGGCTCGATGGCTCGGGAATCGCCGAGCCAGTAGTGGCAAGCAGCGACGCCAACTCGACTTCGGTTCCCGTTGCCTTCATGAGGCCGTCACGAAGCAGGATGAAGTCAGACAGCGTCGTTGAACCGTCCTGATTTAAGTCGCCAGAACGCCAGGTGGCCAAGCTGCCAGTCGAGGCAACTGCCCCCCAACCGTCGACGAAAGCGTCGACGTCCGCCATGTCGACGATGCCATCCAGGTTCAGATCACCCATCATGCCGAAGTCGGTTCCCGACCAAGCCAGGGCGAAGTCGGTACCCGCGGCGCCCGAGACACGAATGGCGTACTGCCCGGGGTCGAGGTGCGTCAGGTAGAGGTGCTCGACATTGTCGACCGGGCTGTTGCTTAGCTGCAAACTGCTGGCGAGTGTATAGTCCGAAGCTTCGAACAGTTCGAGGCTCAAATCGGCCACGGTGGAGATTAAATTCCGGAATCCTGAGCTACTACCATCCGTGATCACGCGGTTCCACGTCAGCGTTACAGATAACTCGTCAAGGTAATCGAGGCTTTCGTCGACAGAGAAGAAGTACGTATGCTCGTTGGCGGCCGGGTTGGCGACGAAGTCCCATCCGATCAGGTCGACTTCTTGTGTAAGGCTCGCCTCCTGCTGCGGGGCAGCAACGATTTGGTAGCTGCGATACGCATTCAGTTCCCCAGCACCGAACACCTCGTCAAGCGGGCGTGAGGTCGTGCGATCCCAGTCGGCGAATTCGTGCTTGGTGGCACCTGCCAGGAGGGCCGCCTTGATGGTCTCGGAGTGTCGTGCTTCGGTTTGGCCGGCCGTTTCGACCAGGATGGCCGCAACCCCGCTCACCGCGGCGGTGGCACCGCTGGTGGTGTCGTAGGGGCCTACCAAGTCGGGCTTTGTCCGTCCAGTTCCATCGTAAGTGGTAAGGCCCTGTGAATGGCCGCCACTCGTCCGACCGACTGAGATCACGTTATACGCATGAGCGAGGAGCCGTGGAATGTCTGTTGAACTGCCATTGTTAAGTCCAACCACCGAGACGTAGTCGTCGCGATTAATCGTGTAATCGAGTCGGCGGATCGCATCGATGTCGTTGCTGCTAGAAGTAAATGCACCGATCCAACTGTTGTTTTGAACATCCGCCGTTTCTACAAGCGGTATGCTTGACGTAGAGGTCTTCAGAAAGCTCGTCGTGAGCTGCGGGTGTGGGTACGGGGGAGGGTTCGGTTGACTCGGCGGGGTTGCCCCCAACCAATGATTGGTTTCCCAAGCGTTCACCTTTGTGACGCCACTGGCGATTCCCGTGACGCTGCCAAATATTCTGGTACCGACGTTACCCGCATGGTTGCTTTCGCCGGTTTGGCCCGACTTGATTATAAGTTTTTCTTTCCCGTCCCACTCATCGCCTTTCGCCCACGTGCTGTAGTTGCCGAAGTTATCCTCCGACTCCACCTGCGACACTTCCACGCCAGTGCCGTCGGGCGTGGCCGCCCCCAGTTCGTTGCGGAGACGCGTGAGCCAGATTTCCTGCTTCTCGTCCGCGGTTGCGGGTGGAAGTGCAACGAGCGATAGCACGAGCATGAAACTAATGCGGTGTGCGTTCAATCTATTGATGCCTTGATTCATAGCTATCGAATTCAAATGCGGATCCCGGAGCCCGACAGGTGCAAGCGTCCTTCAACAACCGCTGAAGGCGACCAAGCAATCTGGAATAGCAGACTTGGGCCAGCGGTCTCCATGCAAATTCCGCGGTAGCGGACCGGCCGCTAATCATGTTGACGGCAAGTTGCTATGCTGGCAGAGGCTTCTACAGTTCCGTTTGCATTATAGATGGTCGTGCGTTAGTGCCTAGATATCTGTGCTAAAGTATCGCGAAGTAATGACTTAGGGCGTCCACACCACTCTTACAACTACGGCCAACTGGCTGCGTATTTTCGACGTAAGTCGTTTCATTGGAATAACTTACGTTGCGCATCCGGGTTTTTGGTCCAATTTGCAGTTCGCACCCCAACAAGCTAGACGGATGGCATTGCCAATATGTTCGAAGTAACCAGAGAAATTGACTTCTGCTACGGCCATCGGTTGTTGAATTACGACGGCAAATGCCGACACCTGCATGGCCATAATGGAAAAGCAGTGATCACCGTAGCAGCGGCAAGCCTGGACTCGCGAGGCATGGTGCTGGATTTCTCGGACATCAAGCAGGTGGTCGCGACCTGGATCGACGAGAACCTCGATCACCGCATGATCCTTTGTAAAGACGACCCTGCCGTGCCCCTATTGCAGGAAATGGGTGAGCCTCTCTATCTGCTCGATGAGAATCCTACGGCAGAGAATATCGCCAGAGTTATCTACGAGAAGACGCTCGCCGCCGGGTTCCCCATTGTTGAAGCAAAACTCTGGGAGACTCCGCGATGCTACGCCACTTACCGCAGCAAGTAGCGGCATTAACGCTGGCGCTGCTGGCATCGGCCGCCGGTTAAACTTGCCAGAATGGCTGTGCGAGTGTAGCGATTATGCCGATCATAGCGGTGAGGGCCCGCAGGTCGGCTGCGCATCGGCTATGCACGAAGGACC
This sequence comes from Lacipirellulaceae bacterium, assembly GCA_963753855.1. GTDB lineage: Bacteria > Planctomycetota > Planctomycetia > Pirellulales > Lacipirellulaceae > Aeoliella. The sequence goes on from CAVWDV010000003.1 coordinate 604,650, forward strand.
GTGCCCAGAGTAACCCCGAGAACGGGGCATCGGAGAGAAAGGACGCTCGCTCGTGTCAAGAATCGCATCGTTTTCTGAATGGCTGCTACGTTCGCCCATCATTTGGGGCGGCATGGCTTGTATGGTGGTCTACGCCCTCCTTAAGCAAAACCTGATTGATAGCGAGTTGCTGGATCGGTACTTGCTTGGCCATCCCATTGAAATCGCTACGACTTTTCTGTTCTTCGTTGCGCTTGCTGCACTTACGCTTCGTGCGATTGGACTTGCTCCACAGTTTGTGGCGCTGCGAGCGCAATCTACTGGAGCCTCCCGTCGCTGGAGGCCAGCCAACGAGCGATGCTCCACGACTCTTGGAGCAACTCGCGAGCACGCCAGCCATCTGCCAAAACACGTACATCGTCCGTCGCTTGAAAGCGGCTGTCGATTACGTGGCACGGAAAGACTCCGCTGAAACCCTTGAGAAGCAACTGCACCACCTGGAAGAAGTCGACCTCGATCGGATGTCGCAGGGGTACGCGCTCACCAGGGTTGTGTTGTGGGCCGTGCCGAGTTTGGGCTTCTTGGGCACAGTAATTGGAATTGCTGCGGCAATCGGTCACCTCTCGTTCGATGCAGAAAACATTACCGAGTCGCTCAAGCAGGTAATTCCACCGCTAACTTCTGCTTTTGATACTACAACGCTCTCGCTCGCTTTGTCGATCCCTCTCATGTTTAGTAAGTACTTGGTCGAACGGATCGAATCGAATCTGCTGGAGCGCGTTGACGCCCGTACCGAGGTCGAGATGGTTGGTCGATTCTTTCAGTACGGTTCAGCGAACGATCCGCAAGTGGCGGCCGTTCGCCGCATGGCGGAACAGGTGGTTCGAACGGTCGAAGCGATGAGCACCCGCCAGGGGCAAGTGCTACAAGATACGATTGAGGAAAGCCATCGCCATTGGGCGGATATCACTACGGCCACGGGCAAACTGCTGGACGAGTCGTTGCAGTCCACACTGCACGACAGCCTTGAACGCCATGCGCAGGCCTTAACTTCCTCCAGCGAACGGCAGTCCGCCAAGCTCGAACACGTCCTCGCGGCACAGCTATCGGCCATGAGTACCGCCAGCGAGAGCCAGATCAAGCTCCTCAACGATGGCGTGCAGTGCAACGTGAATGCCATTGAAAATGGCGTGGTGAATCGTTTGGGGCTAGTCGACGAGGTGTTCGCCAAACAAGTCAGCCAATTGGAGCAATTGGTTACCAAGCAGGTCGACGTACTGGGACTAGCCATCCAGTCGCAATCCGAATTAGTGCAGCAGGGCACGGGGGAACTGATCGGCCGCCTGCGCGATGGCTTGGAACGGATGGCGGAGTTGCTCGTCGAAGCGTTGCACCAACATGGCGCCACGCTTACTCAGAGCGAAGAAGAGCTGGCGCAAGAAAACCGGCGTCACCTTTCGGAAGTCGAGGCAGCCCTAGGGGAGGCCATGGTGGTGGCGGCCGATCGCCAGGAGAAGTTGGTGCAGCAGAGTGAGAAACTCTTGTCCGACATGCAGGCCGCGCTAGTGGACGCAGCAAGTGCTACGGTCGAGCAGCAGCAGCAACTGGTACGACAGGGGGACATCTTGCTGAAGGTGGTGGATGCGACCGGGCAGGTCAAGCAACTCGAAGAAAGCCTCAATCAGAATCTCTCGACGCTCGGCCGCACGCACAATTTCGAAGAAACGCTCCTCAGTCTCTCGGCCGCAATTCAGTTGCTCAGCGCACGAATGGGTCGCGAATCTACGCACCATCCGCATGTCGACTTTGGCGGCCCACAGTCCGCTGATGTCGACGGAAAACCGTCTAGTCACGCCGCATGAGCCGCGCATCACGTCGCGACAATTCGACATCCACCTCGCTGATGCCCTTCCTGGCGGTGTTGCTATGCACCATGGGAGTGCTGGTGGTGCTGTTGGTGGTCATGGCAAGCGTGCAACTCACGCATGCCGAAAACAAGCAGAACGACGCCTCGGCCCAGCAGCAGGCGGCACGCGACTCACCAGAGCAGCAAGCGCTCCGCAAGCAGTTGGCCGACATCGAAGCGCAAAAGCAAAGACTGGCGCAAATCCGCGATCAGGCCGCGAATCAGTTGGGTGTTGAGGAGCAGCGGCTCAGTCAGATTGAGGAAAACATCCGTCGCCGACTGGAGCGATTGGCATTGCTGCGAGCGGAAGTCGAAGAATTGAAAACGCTGGATGGAGGTCAAGTCGACGATCTTATAGCCGCCAACGCGGAGCTCGATCGACTCAAGTCGCTACTTCTCAGCCGCCAATCGGAGATTGCTCGCCTTGAGGAAGAAGCGAATTCGCGAGAAACCGCATATGCGATCGTCCCCTACTCAGGGCCCGATGGAACTCGTCGCCGGCCGATCTATGTGGAATGTCGTCGCGATGTCGTCATCCTGCAGCCCGAGGGTGTTGCCCTTGCACCCCAAGACTTTAACGGGGCGCTCAAAGTGGGTAACCCGCTCTCGGCGGCTATTCGGGCTGCCCAGCGTCACTACCTCGATCGGGCGGCCGTGAGCCCAGAGCGACCTTACGTACTATTTCTCGTCCGGCCGGACGGACTTGGGAGCATGTACCACGCCAGGCAGGCGATCAGCAATACATCGTGCGACTACGGCTACGAGATGGTGGCGGCCGACTGGCCTCTCGATTTCCGCGCAGCGAATCCGGAAATATCGGACGAAATGACAATGGCCATTGCCAACGCCCAGCAACGCTTGGCGGCGCTGCAGGACAACGCTCCCCAGGAGTTCATGGAGAACGCGGTAGCAAGTTTCGAGATTGAGAAGAGTTGGGTGCAACGGGTCGAAGCGGGCGACTTGCCGTCGAACGTGCGGGTTCTCGGGCCCAGCAGCGGCAGCCAAATGGGGCGACAGAGCGAACGTAGTCCGGCGGTTGGAGCGAGCGTTTACCAAGTCGCCGAAGCGCTACGAGCCGCTGGTCGGGCCACGGCTTCTCCGACAGCACCTTCCGCAGGAGGCGAAGCCGATAGTAACGACTCCGTTGCTCAGCCTGCTGCCGAACCGCCGCCTGAAGCGGGAAGCATGGCACGCATGGCGAGCAGCGACGCCGAGGAAGCTACGGATCCGCTTGCCGATCTAGCGACCAAGGCGCCACCAACCCAAAACGAAGCGGCGGGGCAGCCAACCGCAGCAAGTGCCCAAGCCGATACCAGCCAGGCGGCGATCGGTGCCACTAGCGCGGCTGGTGGAGACCCAGCCGCGGCGAATCTCGCTGAATTCTCGCAGTTGGCGACCGAGGGTCAATCTCGACAGGAGCAAGCAGCAGGGGATTCGGGGATGACGGTGGAGCGACCGATCCGCATCTTCATCGGGGCGAACGCCATGGAAGTGGGGCCGCGGCCAAGCGACGCGGATTCCCATGGTTGGAAATTACGAGGACTCGTCGGCGAAGCTCGTTAAGGCAATCAATGCACAAGTGACGGACTGGGGCATTGCCGGCGACGGTTTACGCTGGAAACCGGTTTTGAAGCTCGAAGCCGCGCCGGGTCAGGAGTCGCGCTCGCGTGCTTGGCGAAGCCTTGCAGGCCGCCGGTGTGCAGGTGCGGGTCGCGTTCCAGCAGGCAACATCCGCGCGGTAGCGGGCGGCGAAAGAGGTTGGCATTATGGCAAGAAATCGATCCACTGACTCGTCGGCCGAGGTATCGGGTGGCGAGTCGTTCCTTGATATCGTTGCTAACATCGTTGGCATCCTCATCTTGCTGGTCTTGATTGTTGGCGTTCGAATCTCCACGGTGCCGCTCAGTTCCGACGACGGGGCAGCCAGTCCCTCTGAACCACTGCTGACCGCCGCGATGGTGAACGAGCAGGCAGACGCGGCCCAAATCCTTGGTCGCGATGTGGCCCAACTGGCTAGCCGAGCGGGATACCTGCAAGCGGTTGCCGCTGACCGCGATCGAGAGCGGAACGAACTAGCCACCTACATGGCGGCGGTTGAGGAGGAACTAACCAATCAGAAGAGCCGACTGTCAGCCGAAGATGGCAAGCGGATGCAGGTCCGCGCCGAATTGACATCGGTGAAGTTCGAGCTGGATCGGCTCGATAAACGCAAGATTGGCCTTTTGACATCGGAAGTTGCCCCCGTTCGCGTGGTCCACACGCCCACCCCGATCGTCCGCAAGAGTAGCAAGAACTCAATGCACCTCCGCGTCGAGGGAGGAAAAGTGGATGTGGTACCGTTCGAGCAATTAATCGACCAAGTGAAGCGCAACGCGAAGGACGTGCTGCGCAGTGCAAATGCCCACGGGGGCGTCGCGGCTGGGTCGAATTGGCAACTACGAGTGTTTCTTTACGGCCATCGTAGAACGGAAGACAGTATCGGCGGGGCCCGTCTTGGTGATGCATCAGGAAGGGGAATTTCGCCCTACGGTTCCGCTGCCCGGCATGGCAATCAGTCAGGCGATTCAGCCCGGTTCGCCATTTATGGACCTTCTGCGGTCGAATCCGCCAACGAAGTCGGTCGTCACGTTGTGGGTGTATAACGATAGTGCGGCCGACTCCAAACAACTACACGACATGCTCCGCGAACGGGGGTATGCCATCGATAGTCGTTTTCTTCCCACGGGAGCGCACATCGGCTTCGCGTCGAACGGCACCTCGACACAAACACAATAGTTGCTAGCCGACGACGCTTCCCCGGCCATCGGCTGGTTTCGCTGGGGGCGTTACTTCTTGGCCGTTTCCGGCTTTTCGAAGAAGGCCTTCACGAGGATGATCCCAGCACCGGCCACGAGCAGTGAGTCGGCAATGTTGAAGTTGGGCCAGCGGTACTGCGGGCTCCATTGCAGCAGGATCCAGTCGCGGACCGCGTAGGCGGTTGTGCCGGCGCGTGTCGGGTCGAAGAACCATGTTTCTCCGTGCAGGCCTAGCCGGTCGTAGAGATTTCCGAAGATTCCTGCCGTGATGCACCCAAGTGCGAACGTGGCCCAGGCGTCGGCCGCGGCACCGTAGCGGAACAACCATAGCGGAATCGCGATCGCCGCCGCGATGCTCGGCGCTGCAAACAACCAGACCAGCCCTTGCCCCATGCCAAACAGGGCACCCTCATTTAGGCTGAGCTGAAAACCTGCGTATTCGGGAATCGCCCACCAAATGGCACCTTCGCGAGTGGTTGCTGCTGAAACATCCACCATTTGCTAATCAAATCCGCGGCGCAACCAACCACGGCGGCCATGGTGTACATAGCAATACGACTGGCTGGATAAGCCGCGTCCCGCGATGCGGAGCGCGGTGCTTTGAACGGATTGGCTTTGCCGGAGCCGGGCGTCGACATCCCATCTTCCTTGGGGGTGCGCGAGCAGGATTTGTCCTGCGAGATTCTTACTTGTTCGCCACTCGCAAGGCGAGACCAGTTCCACTTCGACGGTGAGCCAGACTACCGGCTTTCCAGTTGCTCGGCACACTTAATGCAAACAGGCGTAAACGGGATTGCATTGAGTCGGGTCTTGGGAATGGTACTACTGCATTCGGCACACTTCCCGAAGGTTCCCTCGGTAATCCGATCGAGGGCTTCATCGATCTTAGCTAGGGTATCTTCTTCGGTTTCCACCAGACTGAGCGTAAATTCCTGCTCGAAGTTGTCGCTGCCGAGCTCCGCCATATGAATTGGCATGACCGAATTCTCGCTCCCTTCCATGCCCGATTTTCGCAACGCCGCGTCGGCCATGGCGGTCACGTCGCCACGTAGGCGGGCGCGGAGCATGTGAAGTCGATCCTTGTAAACCTGCATATCAGCTGTTTTCATCTAGGGCCTCCGAAGGGAACTCTCCGACCAATGGCGTTTGGGTAACCAAGGTGTCTAATTGCACTTTAAGCCAGACCCGCCATTGTACCCACCCATGTTCGTGGGGTCCACAAACTGGTGGCTGCAACTCGCCCCAATTGGGGCGAGTTGCAGGCGATGACGGCGTCTATTACACTGCAGTAACTCGTTGAGAGCGTACCATTTACGGCCAATGGAGCTATCGCGGCAACCGCCTGCTTGGACAGTGCGGGCAGCCGGATTTGGCCCCCAAACCGCCTCCTTTTTTGCGGAGCCTCCTGCCGTGACCGCGACGGTTGCCACGAAGAAAGACTTAGCTTTTCAGCAGTGCATCATGCCGAACTGCGGCGCAACGTACGATGTCGGCGAAGTACGTACCAGCTGCGATGCGTGCGGCTCGCTGCTGGATATTGCCTACCAGTGGGACGCGTTGCCCCTGCCGGGTTCGTTGCGTGAGTTCGAAGCAAAGTGGTCGCGCCGCAACGATCCGCTGTGTCGGAGCGGTGTGTGGCGGTTTCACGAATTGCTGCCGTTCGCGCCGCCCAAAAAATCGTAACGATCGGCGAAGGGCAAACGCCTTTAATCGCCTCGGATGGTGTCGGCAGCTACGTTGGCATGCGGCCTGGCAAGCTGCTGCTGGAGTACGAAGGCATGAACCCTTCGGGAAGCTTCAAGGACAACGGCATGACGGCCGCGTTCACGCACGCACATACCATTGGCGCGAAGCGGGCCGCGTGCGCATCGACGGGCAACACGAGTGCCTCCCTCGCCCTGTACTGCTGCGTGAGCAAGCTCATGCAGGCGGTCATCTTTATTGGATCGGGCAAGATTAGTTACGGTAAACTATCGCAGGCGCTGGATTACGGGGCGCTGACCATTCAAATTGCTGGCGACTTCGACGATGCGATGCAACGTGTTCGCGAAGTGAGCAGCCGACTAGGAATCTACCTGGTTAACAGCGTCAATCCCTTCCGGCTGGAAGGACAAAAGACCATCATGCTGCGCGTCCTGGAGAGCCTCGATTGGGAGGTGCCCGACTGGATTGTCGTGCCGGGTGGCAACCTGGGAAATAGCAGCGCCGTTCGCCAAGGCGTTTTTCGAGCTCAAGCGACTCGGGCTCGTCGATCGTGTGCCTCGGCTCGCGGTGATCAATGCCAAAGGTGCCGATACGCTCTACGAACTCTACGAGAACCGTGGATTGCGGTGGAACAGCGGCTCGCCCAATACGGACGTGTTGGACAGCTACTATGCCGAACTCGATGCGGCGCACTTGCGGGCCGACACCATTGCCAGCGCCATCGAAATCAATCGGCCGGTCAATCTATTCAAGTGCCTGCGTGGGCTGGAGTGCATGCAGGGCGTCGTCCGGGAAGTCACCGACCAAGAGATCCTGGACGCCAAAGCACAGGTGGGAGCGAGTGGATTTGGGTGCGAGCCGGCAAGCGCCGCTAGTGTGGCGGGGGCCAGGATGCTCCGTGAAGAGGGCCTCATCGACCCCACCGACCGGGTCGTTTGTATCCTCACCGGACATCAGCTCAAGGATCCCACGGCGACCGTGGCGTATCACTCGAGCGACCAAAAGGAATTCGACCGCGTCCTGGGGAGCCGGGGTGTGAGCCGTGCCGCGTTCGCAAATCGTGCAGTGCAGGTCGACAACGATTTGGACGCGATCGTGCGGGCAATTCAACTGAACAGCTAGACGCAGCGATGCCAATACAAATTGCCATCCACGGTGCGGGTGGGCGAATGGGCCAACGGCTCATCGCTCTGGGCACAGCGGATTCGGACGTAGAAATCGTCGCCGCCATCGAATATGCATCCCACCCCCACACGGGAGACGACGCAGGGGTGCTAGCGGGCGTTGGGCCATCCGGCGTAGCCTCGGCCCCGTGTGGCCAGAGCAAATGCAAGCGGTTATCGACTTCTCCGTGCCTGAGGCAACGGATAAACTAGTCGACATCTGCGTAAATCGCCGTATTCCACTCGTTTTCGCCACCACGGGACTCATCGAGGCTCAGGAAGAGCAGCTGCAAGTTGCCAGCGAATCGATTCCTATCGTCAAGGCCGCTAGCATGAGCCTGGCCGTGAACCTGACGATGAAACTGGCGGAGATCGCCGGCCTTGCGCTAAGAGATCATCCCACGGGGGCGGACGTGGAAATCATCGAGCGGCATCATCGATTCAAGGAGGACGCGCCGAGCGGCACGGCGCTCGCGTTCGGACGAATCCTTGCCACGGCTATGGGGCAAACTGCGGAGCAGCATGGACGCTCGGGACGGCCAGGGCAGCGGCCACACAACGAAATCGGTTACCACGCCGTCCGCGTGGGCGACAACCCCGGCGAGCATACCATTGTGTTTGGCTTGCTTGGCGAAACCGTTGAACTTCGCGTTGCCGCCACCAATCGAGACTGCTACGCGCAGGGGGCGATTGTGGCCGCAAAGTGGCTTCAGGGCAAACCACCGGGACTGTACAGCATGCAAGACGTGCTTGGTCTGTGAAACGACAGGGCGGGCGATGGTTGATCGTCCACGCCGAAGGTTAGGATGTTATGGCCAAGTGCGACGAGGGCTACTTGTGCGAAGTCTGCGGCGACGACGTCGCGAGTATGGTGGATAGCGACCTCTACTTGCGATACGTCATCGGATGGATCGATCCGGAAGTTCTCCATACTTCGAAAGAGCGTCACCTCCGCTGCAATCCCGTACTTGCACAGTTCATCGTGGACAATGCCTTCTCCGCCGTCGAGGTCGAAGGAGAATTCGACAAGCGTCTACTCGACCAAGGCTTTGTCCTGCAGCGCGAACAGTTGGTTACCCGTGGTTGGCGTCGACTACGTGAACTCGTCAAGCTCGATGTCCCGATCATCGAATACCCGCTCCCCGAGGTCACGGCACAAATACGCGCTCGCTCCGGTCTGGATCGATAATGGGAACGCTCCCTAGCCCGCATATTTCATCCGCCCATGGAGTCCCTTGTAGCGGGGGCTTCTTAGGTGGAGGGTCTCGGGTAGCGCAGAGGCCCCCTTACCCCCGGTTAGGATCTCTGGCCATTAAGAATTTTCAGAGGTTGGGCGTGCGGTAATTTCGAGACGTCATCCGGGGGCGGCGGCTAACCCGGCAGCGACCTGGCGGAAGAGTTGCTGGTGTGGATAGCTGCTTGCCAGGTGCAGCACCACGCGACGCACCGGGAGGGTGATACGGGCGGCGACTTTCAATAGCGTCAGCCGAATGCGGCTGACTTGCGCCGGCGCCAATTCGGTGCTGGCCAACTCCGTGCGACGCAACTCGTGCAGCAGCACATACGCGAAGCTCGAAAGCAGCAGGCGAAACTGATTCGCCACAAAGTTGTGGCAACTCGTGCGATCGGCGAAGAGCATCAACTGCTGCTCCTTGATGCGATTCTCCATGTCGCCGCGCTGCGTGTAGATGTCGTCGTACATGGCTTGCGCGTTGCCCGCCAGGCTGGTCACGACGAAGCGGCGATTCGGCCCTGCTTCTAAACGCTCGGCTTTCATGATAACCCGCCGTGGGCGGTCCCACGTTCCGGCCTGATACTCCGTTTCTCCAAAGAGGCGCTGCTTCTGGCCTGCTTGCTCGAAGGCTTCTTCCCCCTCGGCCATCAGCGGTGCGATACGACGCTCCAAGACCTTGTTCCGACCGATGCCGAAAATGTAATCCACCCCCTGTTTCTCGCACCAACGCATCAATCGCCAGCGACAAAAGCCGCTGTCGCCGCGAATCGTGATCCGGGTGTTGGGCCACGCTTGACGAATCCGCTGGACCAGCAGTTTCGTCAGCGCGAGGGAGTGTTTCGCCGGATCGATGTTGGCCGGCCGCAATAGCGAGACCAACAGATGACCCCCGCAGAACACGTACAACGGCAGGAAGCAGTAATGGCGATAGTAGCCTTGATAGAATCGCTCCTCTTGTTGGCCGTGAACCGGGTCGTCGGTGGCGTCGAAGTCCAGCACGATCTCTTCGGGCGGGCTATCGTGCGCCGCCAAGAAACGTTCCACCAGCAACTTCGACATCGCGACCAACGCCTGGCGACTGACGCGATTCTCCAAGCGGCAGAGGGTCGGAGGAGAAGCCAGCGGCTTGTCGGGGTCCGCCGCCTTACCGGCGGCAAGCTGCAACGCGGGATCGTCGCGCAGGGCCTGCTGATCGTTGAGGTCCTCGTAGCCCAATGCCAGCGAGAAGATACGCTGGGCCAGCATCTCGCGTTGGTGGTGGATCAGGTATCGCGGGTCACGCGGATCGGGCAGGCAATCATCGATCGCGTCGAGCAAGCCAATTCGTCGATCGACCTCACGCAATAGCACCACGCCCGCGTCGGAGGTCAGTCGCCCGCCATCGAAATTGGCCACCACTTGCCGCCGACCGACCGCTGTGAACTGAATCGCCGTTTCGCTACACTCTGTCATGCGAGGGTTCCTTGTTCTGGCTTGTGCGGGAGTTGTAGAAACCACACAAATACCAGGACTTGGGCCCTCGCGCTAGTGCCCGCCGTGAACCAACGGATGAAATATCCGGGCTAGATCGTGTGGCGTTTCACTCGCTGCGAGGTTTTTCGGCAAGTCGGGGCCGACTTGAAGAAAACGAGAGTTCGCATCCCCATGCGATGATCTTGCGTCAATGCGAGCAAGCCGTCCATAATCGCTCGCATGAACCGAGCTAAACAGATGGCGGAGAATTCTTGCGCATCGCCAGTGGCAAATAGTAGCCGAGGGCCATCCCACGCAAATCAACCAGAATTGCTCCAAGACAGGAGTTTCTGGGGGATGGCGACTACCCAATTTCTGGGTGCGTTTAACGACAATTTGTTCAAGCAGCTACTGCTACTCCTCGCGACCCCCGCCGCGGCCGTTGGAGCGGCAGCGGCGGCGCCCGATCGCCAGGCGGAAGCGACGATCGTATTTGCCGCGGCGTTTCTCCTGTTTTCCGGTGTCGCTGGCTGGTTAGCCGACCGCACAAGCAAAAGCACCCTCATCGTCGCATCGAAGGCCGCGGAGATAGTCGTGATGATTGCCGGTATGATCGGCTTCTATCTGTACGCGATCATCGGTTTCAATGGAATGCTTGTCGTGCTGTTCTTAATGGGCGTCCAGAGCGCAGTTCTTTGGTCCGCCCAAGTATGGCATTCTTCCCGAAGCGGTTCGCGAGCGAGACCTACCTCGCGCCAATGGCATCTTCCTGATGTTCACATTTGTCGCCATTATTTTTGGCATGGGCGTGGCTGGACTTTTGATCCCTGAACAGGCTGTTGCCGCGGAGGCGGCAGCCGGCGTATGGCGTGGTTCAGCCATTTGCGTTGGCATTGCCGTGCTGGGGACCATCACGTCCCTGACCGTATGGCGTGTGAAGGCTGCCACGCCGGGCACACCACTCCGTGTGCAGGATTTGTTCGTTCCCGGCGATATCATCCGACTCGTCCGAAGCAATCGTCAATTAATGTTCGCCCTTCTCGTGACGAGCTCGTTTTGGATGCTGGGAAGTGTCGTGCAGCAGGGGGTCAACGCACTCGGCAAGACGCAACTCGGGTTAAGCAACGGATGGACCAGTTTTCTGGCAGCGATGATGGCCGTCGGCATTCCCATAGGGTGCGTGGTAGGTGGAATCCTATCGAAAAACCGCATCAACCCGCGCGTGGTGGCAACGGGTGCGTATGGCATGCTCGCCTGTCTCGTGCTGCTGTCGCTCCCGGGTGGGCCGCAGGGGCATTTGCTCGGATTTGCCGGCTCGGTGGCTGTGCTCATCGTGCTTGGCTTTTTCACCGGTATGTTTGTGGTTCCGATTCAAGTTTCGCTACAGGTGCTGCCGCCTCCAGAAGACAAAGGCCGTATGATTGCTGTGATGAACCAATGCAACTTTCTGGGGATCATCTTCGGCGGAGTCCTGTTTGGCGCGGTCATTTCACTCTTGGCTGCCGCCGCCTGGCCGCGAAATCTTGTGTTCGCCGTGACGGCGATCATCATGCTCCCCATCGCTCTGTTTTATCGGCCGCAGGAGCGGACCCTTAGCGACGATTAAGCAAAAAGCCGCAATCGCCCACTCGCTGTCAAGCGAATGGGCCATCACGGCTATTGATGCTCGACCAATCGAATTGCCTAGGAGTTGTCGGCCGGCAACCCTCGATCGGTCGATGCCTGGTCGCCGACGATGGTGGCCTCGCCAAACTGCTCTTCGAGCGCGGGACCGCGCCGCTTCCGTGTCGAACGTCGACTGGTCGACGGCTATTATCGCCTTCTTTGTTGTAGCGTCGGCCTTGACCTCCACTACACCTGGGACGTCGGCCAGGAGCGTGCATGCCGTTGCAGAGCAGTTTTCACAATGCAAACCGGGTACGTCGATTTCGACGGTCGGCGCCCCGGCGGCATTGAACACCACGGCTTGGGCTTCGCTTTCGCTTGGGACGGCCGGCGGGACTTCGGCACAGCCGGTCGCAACGACGCTTAACAGCAAGCAGCCAAAAATAATTGTACGCATAAGGTTGTTTCCTTCACTTGTGGATCTTATTCGAGAAATGATTCGACGGCGCAGATTCGTTGCAAACTCAAGTTTCTTCTGCCGTACCTAGCTCCACCAGCTGCTCGCCATGGGGCAACTCATTCGCCATGTCGCGAATGTCCTGCGTGATCTTCATCGAGCAGTACTTCGGCCCACACATACTGCAGAAGTGAGCACTCTTGAAAGTATCTTGAGGCAAGGTCTGGTCGTGGTAGGCTTTTGCGGTTTCGGGATCGAGCGACAATCGGAACTGCTCATTCCAATCGAATTCGAACCGCGCCTTCGACAATGCGTCGTCCCGGTCGCGGGCGCCAGGTCGATGGCGCGCCACGTCGGCTGCATGAGCGGCGATCTTGTACGCAATCATCCCCTGCTTTACGTCTTCGGGTTCGGGCAAGCCAAGGTGTTCCTTGGGGGTCACGTAGCACAGCATCGCGGCACCGGACCACCCGGCGATGGCTGCCCCGATGCCACTGGTAATGTGGTCGTATCCCGGAGCAATGTCGGTAACGAGCGGCCCCAGAACGTAAAACGGCGCGCCGTCGCATACCTCGATCTGGCGTTCGACGTTCATTTGAATCTGGTCCATCGGCACGTGACCAGGACCCTCGACCATCACTTGGGTTCCCCGTTCGCGTCCGCGGCGAGTCAGTTCGCCAAGCACATCCAGCTCGGCGAATTGTGCCTCATCGCTCGCATCGGCAATACTCCCAGGCCGCAAGCCGTCTCCTAGACTCCAAGTAACGTCGTACTGCCGCATGATGTCGCACAAGTCGTCGAACGATTCGTAGAGTGGGTTTTGCTTGCGATGTGTCATCATCCACTTGGCAATCAGCGACCCACCTCGGCTGACAATTCCGGTCACACGATTCATGGTGTAGGCCAGGTGTTCCAGTAGCACTCCGCAATGGACCGTCATATAGTCGACGCCCTGTTGGGCTTGGTGCTCGACCATATCGAGAAAGTCTTGCGGCTTCATCGCTTCAATCTCGCCGCCCAATTCTTCCAGCATTTGATAGATCGGCACGGTGCCAATTGGCACCGGCGATGCGGCGATTATCGCTTTGCGAATCGCATCGATATCTTTGCCTGTCGACAAGTCCATTACGGTATCGGCGCCAAAGTGGACGGCCATATGCAGCTTTTCCAGTTCACTCTCGATGTTACTGGTGACTGCGGAGTTGCCGATGTTGGCATTGACCTTGCATTTTGCCGCGATACCAATGGCCATCGGTTCGAGTCGTCCGGCCAAATGCACCTTATTTGCCGGAATCACCATGCGGCCAGCAGCCACCTCCTGGCGAACTAATTCGGCTTCCAGGTGTTCGCGCTCGGCGACAAATTGCATCTCAGGCGTAATCGTATTCGTGCGTGCCAGTTCAAACTGGGTAATCGGATCAGGCATTTGGGGGGATCACTCCTCAAGGATATAGGTTCACGCCGGCAAGGCCGTGGACATGCGTAACTGCAAAGCAGCTACGGAGTTATATCATCCTAACGCCGTTGTTACGAGTGTCAACAAACGGGGAGAGGGGAATCCGCAACCTCGGTCCACCGTTGCCAGTGTATGTACGTTCGTACAAAATTAGCAGTTTGATCCACGGAACCGGAGCCCGATGACTATGGGCGATCGCGTCGTCGCCATTGGCGATATTCACGGCTGCTTGGCAGCACTCGATGGGCTAATCGGCTGGTTGGAACCGGCTGCGACCGACACCTTAGTCGTGCTGGGGGACTGCATCGATCGGGGGCCGGACAGCTACGGCGTTATTGAGCGGATGCTTGCCCTCTCGGAGAGGTGCAAGCTCGTGCCATTGCTGGGAAATCACGAAGAAATGCTGCTGGCTGCGATCGACCGGCCTGCCACCGCCAGCACTTGGTTGGAGTGCGGCGGTGGCCAGACTCTCGACTCCTATGGCCTCTCCGACCCAGGACAATTGCCGCACGAACACGTGTTGTACCTCCGCACCTGGACCGACTACTTCGAAACGAAATCGTACTTTTTCGCCCATGGAAACTACGATCCGCAGCGGCCGTTGGACTCCCAAGAATGGGGCTATCAGCGGTGGGAGGCGTTAGGGCCAAGTTTACCGGCCCCCCACCGGAGTGGAAAAACGGCCGTAGTAGGACATTCTTCACAGAAGTCGGGCCAGGTGCTCGACGGCGGCCACGTCGTTTGTATCGACACCTTTTGTTGCGGCGGAAAATGGCTGACAGGGTTCGACACCACCAATGGCGAGTTCTATCAAGTTTCTGCTGACGGCAAGGCGAGAAGGAAGACATCGCGTACTAGGAGTGGTCGCACCTAGTGGGGAAACATGCGTCGACGAGGCTACAAACGTTTGCCAGTGGTGCAATTCTTTCGCCTCCCCCATCAGACCGCGGTATACTAGGCGCTGACGCGGTGTACTAGGTGCTACGCAGTGCCGCACCATTGCCTCATCACGAGCTAAATCACGGAACACTCAAGAGGGGAGAGCGATCATCCACCGGTTGTTGCGAATGTCAACATGCATGATCGTCGTCGCAGCGATTGGTAGCACGACGATGGCGGTGGTGTGCGCCGAACTAGTAGCCAACGTCCGCCTTAATACGGGGGAACTGAGGATCGCGAATTGGGGGCCCGATGCTTTTCAGCTGACCGGTTACCAAATCAATTCGAATGCGATCGACCTCAATGTGGATGGATGGCTACCGATCAGCGGTCGACTGGATGCTGTGGGCGATGGGTCGTTCGACCCAGACAACGAGTGGACGGTTATCGCCCCGCCAATGCCGCTACCCATGAGTGCTGACGAAATCTTCGAGGGTACCTTCACAGGCAATGGAGGGCGCTCCCGCCAGGAACGTCCGTGTATCTCGGGCAAGTTTACGGCGTTGGCCAGCCGCAGTGGCTAACCGTTCAACTGACGGACGACGGACCGATGTCTATGAGCATTCCGGTTCGATATATTTCCGCGGGCGACTACGACGAGAACGGCATAGTCGAACTCGCGGATTACGGCGCTTTGGAAAACGACGTTGGGACAAACGGGCGTTGGCCTACTTGCCGATGGCAATGCGGATCAAGTGGTTGGCCTAGCGGACTATACGCTTTGCGCGACAACTTCAACGCTCGTGATAGCAGCGGCCTGACGGCTGACTACGACAACAACGGCGTAGTCGAACAGGCCGACTTTGTCCTCTGGAAATCAACGTTTGGTGCCACTGGGGCGAAACTGGCTGCTGACGGAAATGGCGATCAGGTCGTTAATCTTGCCGACTACACACTTTGGCGCGACCATTTTGGGGCAAGGTCGGCAGCAGTCGCTCCTCTTACATTCTGGTCGACTGCGAGCGTACCCGAACCCGCGACCTCCGCGATCGTGCTGCTTGGCGCCATCTTGGCGGCAACCCACTACAGCCGGCAGGAACGCTAGGGTACCGCCGTTTTTGCCTTTGGCAAATTCTCTTCCACCTGCTTTTCGACCCGTTGGTCGCCAGCGCTACTTGATGTGAATCGCAAGTTCACCACGTCCTTTGCCTCGGCCACGGCCGCATAAAATTCGGCCGGTGTCGACACCCGTTGGTCGCCGACATGGCTGATGAACATCCCAGGTTCAACTCCGGCCGAATCGCCAGCGCGATGTGGTTCGACGGATGCAACTACCACACAACCGGCCGGGTCGATGAGTGACGCCTCGGCGGCGCGTTGAATCTCGGGGAGGGAAATGGCCGTGGAGTAGTCGACCTGCATTCCCCGCCATACTTGCTTCGGGGCGGTGAAAATTTTTTCACCGGGAACATACAACTTCGATAGCGATACGGGCAAATCCATTCTCTGGCCACTTCGCATGAGACCCACGTTCACGGGTTGCCCGGGCGGCAGGCTGCCAACCAATAACTGTAGCTCAGAAACGGTGTTGATGGCTTGCCCGTCGATTTCTATGAGGAGATCATCGTTTCGGATGCCAGCTCGCTGGGCCGATCCACCTGGCACGGTGAGCGATACGAGCGCGCCCGTCGCCTCGCCGCCGCTCCGACGACTAGCGTCGTCTAATCGCAATCCAAGCAACCCGTACTCTACCTCCCGTCCCGCACTTAAGTCGTCGACGATACGCCGAAATACGGATGTCATCGGGATGGCGTACCCAGCGGGCGCCTCGTGGCCGGGCAACGTACTGGCGGTAGTCGTGATGCCAACTAGCTGCCCCGAGAGATCAACGACGGGTCCGCCGCCCGCCCCCCAATTGAGTCTTGCGTCGGTTTGCAGCAGCGTTCCAAGATGATGCAGTGTGGTTGCGAAGGTGTCGCCAGTTTCATCGTGAGTGTTGTTGAGGTTGGTTGTGGGAGCGGCTCGCTGCGCGAGGTTGGTTACGGTCCCCCAGCTTGCCGAGGGCTCGCCACTCTGCACAATGCTTTGTGGGTTTCCCACGGTAACCACAAAATGCCCCTTGCGCAATTTGTCGGCATCGCCCATTTTTACCGCAATCAATTTCCCCGTTCCCACCTCCAGGACAGCCAGACCGCTGCGGGGATCGGCGGCCTTTATCGTCGCTGCCAGTTGCTGCCCATCCGTGGTGGTGACCTGATGTTGATCGCCAGCCCGAACATTCAGGTACTGCGTTAGGATCAGCCCCGAGTCAGAAATGACCACGCCAACACCGCTTGGCTGAAACGGATCACTCGTTCGCAGAGGAAACTCCATCGGAGCAAATCCTGAAAACGGCTCCGATTGACGACCGGTGTTCACGCCTTCAGGTGCTCGGCGAATCGCCACCACGCAGGGCTCCAGCTGCCCAATCACCTCCACCAATGCGTCCTGCAGTCGCTCGGCGACAGCTCGGTTATCGTGCGCGAGCGATTCTATTTCCTGCGACTCGGCAGATGGCGTGCTTACCAAGCACGCCAAAGCCAACCAACTCGCGACGACGCACCCTCGGCAGCTCCAGTGGCGTTGCGTGAAAAGGTGTTCTGCTAGCGTCTTCGGCGATTCAGATATCATCTTCAGCATAGTCTTCGTCCGCATCCGCTTGACCGTTACTCTTTGCTGAAAGCAAGTCGTCAAACCCACCGGCAGCAAGGACCTTGTCTTTGATTTCCTCGGCAATTTTTGGGTTCTCCTTCAAAAACTGGCGAGCCTTTTCTTTGCCTTGTCCCAGTTGGATGTCGCCGTATCGGAACCAGCGCCGGTTCGGGCCACCGCCTTTTGCTCCATCCCCAGATCCAGGATGTCGCCTTCGTAGCTAATCCCATCCTTGTGCATCATATCGAATTCGGCCACACGGAACGGCGGTGCGACCTTATTCTTAACGACTTTCGTGCGCAACGCGCTGACCCACGACTTCCTCGCCGTCCTTCAGTAGTCCAATCTTGCGAACGTCGATACGGCACGACGAGTAGAATTTCAACGCCCGCCCCCCAGGAGTGGTTTCTGGGCTGCCAAACATGACGCCGATTTTTTCGCGGATTTGATTGATGAAAATCACGGATGTCTTCGATTTCGCGATAGCGGCGGTCAGCTTGCGCATCGACTGGCTCATCAGGCGAGCCTGCAGGCCGACGTGGGAATCGCCAATTTCGCCATCCAGTTCTTTCTTGGGAACCAAGGCAGCAACGGAGTCCACGACGATCACGTCTACCGCATTGCTCTTAATCAGCATTTCGGTAATGTGCATCGCCTCTTCGCCATGCCCAGGCTGACTAACAAGCAGTGTTTCGAGATCGACCCCCAGCTTCTTTGCCCAACTGGGATCTAAGGCATGCTCGGCATCAATGAAGGCAGCAATGCCGCCGGCTCGCTGCGCTTCGGCCACCACGTGCAAGGCGAGGGTCGTCTTACCACTCGACTCGGGACCAAACACCTCAATAATGCGTCCGCGCGGAATGCCCTGGCCACCCAACGCCATATCGACCGACAAACTGCCGGTGGAGATGCCCTCGATCCGACGATCGGCGTCGCTGCCCAAAGGCATGATCGCGCCATCGCCAAACTGTTTTTCGATCGCGGCCACGGTGTGCTTCAGCTCGGGGCTGTTCTCCAGCATCGCCAATTTGGGGGTGGTGGATTTACCTGCCGACTTCGGCGACTTCTTGTTTGGGGATTTCTTGGCCATTTGTGTATTCGGGGTTGCGGTGGCGACCATGTTCAAGGCTCCTTTTTATCTATCACAGACAGGGTGGTACGCAAGAGACGTCCAGCGACGAGGGGGTGGCTGGTTACTGTACGCACGAATACTATATAAGTGTTCACTATTCCGTGCAAGGGGTATTTTTCGGTGAGTTGGGCGATTTTGGGGCCGATGAAGCGACGTTGCTGCCATGGGCGCTCTTGTCTGTTAAGATGGGCGATCCAAGGTGCCGGTGTGTCGGAGGTGGCCGGTCCGCATTCGAACCAATTCGCTTTTGATCTAAATTGGGATGCCCATGTTCAACCGCCAAGTCTTGTGCCGTTTGCTACTGTTGTGCTCAGTGAGCCCTACCGCCTTCGGCTCCGACTTGGCGATGCAACCCCAGCCCCGCGACGACGGCTGGCTGCGGCGGCATGAGGACATCAACCAAGAAGCTCAGGCTCGCAAGTGGAACGTGGTGTTCATTGGCGACTCGATTACGGCTGGCTGGAAGTCGCAGGCCGGTGCGGCGGTGTGGGATAAGTACTTTGGCAATCGCCATGCGGGAAACTTGGGAATTGGAGGCGACCAGACCCAGCATGTGCTCTACCGCCTTGCGAATGGCAACCTAGCCGGTCAAACGCCGAAGTTGGCCGTCATCATGATTGGTACCAACAACCTGGGGCGCAATCGATTTCAACCACCGGAGACGATCGCGGGAATTGCCGCGGTTGTGCAGGCGGTTCGGACGTCGTCACCGGATACCAAGATTCTATTGCTCGGGGTTTTCCCACGAGGTGCGGCAAGCAACGATCCTCATCGAGCTAAGATCGACGAGGTCAATCATGCCCTTAGTGCTTTGGCCGATTGGGAAGACGTTCACTTCCTCGACATTGGTCACGTGTTTCTCGAAGCCGACGGATCGCTCAGCAAGCACGTGATGCACGATTTTCTGCATCTGACGACCGAAGGTTATGCTCGATGGGCCGAGGCGATCGAGCCCAAGGTAGCCGAACTTCTGGACGAGTCGGACGCCCAACGGCACGTCTTGTTCGATGGCACGTCGCTAGACGGATGGGCGGACGATAAGGGCAACACACCACCCAAAGGCTGGGGGGTGATCGATGGCACCCTGGCGGTGACCGGTTGGGGCGACGATGCATTGACCACGCAGCAGTTTGGCGATTTCGACTTCCAGGCCGAATGGCGTATGCCACGGAAGGGGAATGGAGGTATTTTTTACCGCGTAGCCGACTACCGATACATTTGGCTGGGCCCCGAATACCAGTTGTGCGACGACCTCACACGTGGCTACCGTCTCGACTCGGACGGTTCGACGGGTGCCTGCATCGACCTCTACGGCCCCGTGGCTAGCAAGCCTATTCGCGAGCACAGCGAGTGGAACCAATCGCGCATCGTGGTGATTGGCAATCACGTGGAACACTGGCTCAACGGACAGCGCATTCTGCAATACGATTTGCTTACCGACGAATGGCACGCGGAGGTGAAAGAGAGTAAGTTCTCACGGCTGCATCCCCACTTCGGGCAGCCCGAACGTGGCAAATTTAAGCTGCAAAACCACCTTGGCAGCCGTGTGAAGTATCGCGATATCTTCGTCCGC
Source organism: Lacipirellulaceae bacterium (assembly GCA_963753855.1). Classification (GTDB taxonomy): domain Bacteria; phylum Planctomycetota; class Planctomycetia; order Pirellulales; family Lacipirellulaceae; genus Aeoliella. The sequence goes on from CAVWDV010000003.1 coordinate 624,676, forward strand.
GAGTTGTAGGCCGGTTGGCGAGGTGGAGTTGCAGTCGACTGGGGGCAGGCGTGGTAGTTCGCGACGCGCTTGTTCATGAGAGCGAGGCTTCTTGGGGATGCTCGTGCTGGTAGCGGGTCGATCTGGCAATTTCTGGTCCGTTCCACGTTTGCCGATAGCGAACCAATCGGGTTATAATCCTTCCGTTGTTGTTCGTTCGGTACGCTGTAGCCGAATTTTCGTCTTGCCTCCATGGGGTTGCTGTGTCGCCCGATATCGATCCGATCCTCCGCGAGTGGGAGTTTGAACCCGAAGAAATCACGGTGCGCAGCATCCGTACTGACGATGGTAGTGAGCGGATCCAATTGCGGCTCGACTTAGGCTTGCTGCAGATGCACGTCGATGGTCGTCCCGATGGCAAGCGGGCGAACGACTTTGAGTCGTGGCTCGATTTCCACCGGCAGCGGCAGCAGGAGCACGACAAGGCCAACCCCGACTCGGCCCGCTACCTGCTTGAGCCCGAAGACTGCACGGAATTGCTTCGCGAAGGAGTGCAGTACTACCACCGCTATCTCAGCTTCTGGCACCTTGGCCGATTTGAGTTGTGCGCCCGCGACACGAGCCGCAACCTGCAGCTGTTCGAATTCGTTCGCAACCACGCACGGAATGATCGCGATAAACTCCAATTCGACCAGTGGCGACCTTATGTCACCATGATGCATACGCGGGCGGTGGCGACCCCGCTGGTGAATCTGGATCAGTGGGAGGCGGCGATCAACGTGATCGACTCGGGGATTCGCGGTCTCGAAAAGTTCTTGGCCGATTATGGCCAAGAAGAGCACGCCGATCGCCTTGGAGAATTGCAGTTCTTACGACGATGGCGCAAGGACGTCCTCGCGCAGAGTGGCCTGAAGACTGACGAGGACGACGGCGTACTCGATCCTATCGAGAAACTTCGCGCCGAATTGGAAGAAGCCGTTGCGGATGAGCGGTACGAAGAAGCGGCGGAGTTGCGTGACCAACTGGACCGACTTGAGGACCCGCAGCCACCGCAACTCCCGTAAGTCATATGATGGATGCCGGCCCGGCGGCAACGCGCATGGCGCCGGTCGTTTTACTCACGTCAGAAGCCCGCACCAATGTCGAACGTGGTCGATCAAGCCGAACAACTCGTCGCAACGCTGGCAGATTATGGCAGCTGTTTGGTCGCGTTCTCCGGGGGTGTCGATAGTGCCGTTGTTGCCAAGGCAGCACAGTTGGCTTTGGGCAATCGGGCGGTGGCAGTTACCGGCATAGGCCCTGCCGTGGCGGACGAAGAGCTTCAAGTGGCTCGTCGTGTGGCGGCCGCCATTGGTATTGAGCATCGGGAACTCGCGACGGCTGAAATGCATCAGTTGGGTTATGTTGCGAACTGCGCCGGATCGCTGCTTTCACTGCAAGACGGAGCTCTACGGTGTACTAGCCGACTACGGCGCAGCAGCACCACTACGCCAACATTGCTAACGGCACGTTGGTCGACGATTTGGGAGACCATCGCCCCGGACTAGTGGCCGCTGAGGATGCCAGCGTTCGTAGCCCGCTGCTTGAGTGCAGCATCGATAAGGCCACGGTCCGCGAACTTGCCCGCCACTGGCACCTCGAAGTGTGGGATAAGCCTGCTGCCCCCTGCTTGGCGAGCCGAATTGCGTACGGGCAACAGGTGACCGCCAACCGACTCAAGATGATTGAGGCTGCCGAACGTTTGGTTCGCGAACTCGGCATCCGCGAGTGTCGCGTTCGTTATCACGAAGGTGGCCTCGCCAGAATCGAAGTACCGCTCGCAGCGATGGCGGTATTCTCGGACCACGAAGTCCGCGATCGGTTGACTCAACAACTCGTTGCAATTGGATTTAGCTACGTCACGCTCGATCTGGCGGGGTTCCGATCAGGGAGTTTGAACCTGGGCTTGCCGATCCTGCCGTAGCCACACGTTGGTACGCGTTGTCTTTTCTTAAAATCCGAAAGCTAAACCATGGCCATGGACTCGGGCAGCCCGAAGCCAACCGAACCGCGTCATTGGTGGCGGTTTTGGATGTGCGTCGCGGTTGGCTTTGCCATGTGGTTCACGCCACCACCGGCTGGGCTCCAGGTCGAGGCATGGCATGTTTTCGGGGTATTCGCCGCCACGATTGTTGGCTTCCTGTTGCGACCCATGCCGATGGGTGTTTGTGTGCTACTCGGGCTCCTCGTGCTTGGTGGCACCTGCACGCTTGCGCCAACGCGAGTCGATTGGATAAACGGTAATTACCCCGAACTGGTCGTGAGTGAACTGTTCGACCGGGCTGCCCCTCCCACCTCGGCGGCCGGCAACGTCGGAGGGTCATTGAGTGCAGAGCTCGAAGTCGCCCAACAACAATACGACAAGCAACGATTAGCGCTATCGCTGAAGAAATCGCTTGCGGGATTTGCCGATACCACCGTCTGGCTCGTTGTCGCCGCATTCCTAATCTCCGGGGCGATGGTTCACTCCGGTTTGGGACGGAGGATGGCGCTGATGATGGTGGCAGCACTCGGCCGGACCACTTTGGGGTTGGGTTACGCGATAGCTGGGGCTGAGTTGCTGTTGGCACCGTTTATCCCATCGAATACGGCTCGCGGCGGTGGGCTCATGATGCCGATCGTCAACTCGATTTGCGACGTGCTGGGCTCCGATCCTCATCGGCAGCCCCGCAGGGCAGGGGAGTACCTCGTGCTCTGTGGGGCGCATCTCAACCTGGTGACTGCGGCAATGTTCCTCACCGGCATGGCTGCCAATCCGCTTGTTTCCAAAGCGGCGCGAGATTTCCTAGAAGTTGATTTCGGGTGGGGGATGTGGCTCAAGGGAAGCATCGTGCCGGGCTTGGTTAGCCTCTTTGTTATTCCGCTGTTGCTGTTCAAGATCGCAAAGCCCGAACTTACCGATGCCAGCGACGCGCAGAAGGCGATCCGTGCCGAACTGCGAGACCTCGGCCCGTGGACTCCTCAACAGGCAATCATGGCGGTCGTGCTACTCGCCATGCTTATGCTTTGGGCAAGCGGACCGTTGCAGGTGCATTGGTTCGACACCAAGCTTCCGACGACACTCGTTGCGCTCGGCGGCGTCGTTGCGTTGGTGGTGCTGGGCGTGCTTCCCTACACAAAGGTTACCGGCAACGCGGCTGCATGGGACACGCTGCTTTGGCTTGGAGGGTTGGTAGCCATGGCCGATGCCCTCAAGACCACCAAATTTGTCGATTGGTTCGCCGAGCGGATGCAGGAGAGTATCGGCAGCACCACCGGTATGGCGGCGGCGGTGCTACTGGCGGTGGTCTATTTCTACTCGATGTATGCCTTCAGCATGCTCACGGGGCATATCCTCGCGTTCGCCGGAGTGTTTTTTACCGTGGCGGCACTCGCTGGCGCTCCGCCGCTGGTAATGGTAGCGCTAATCGCGTATTTCTCCAACCTGTGCGGCTGCACCACCAACTACTCGACGGGCCCCGTCGTGATCTACTACGGTCTCGAATACGTCCCAGCAGGACGGTGGTTTCGCATTGGGTTTCTGATGTCGCTGGTGCATCTGGTGATCTGGCTTGGCGGGGGACTGCTGTGGTGGAAGTTTCTTGGCTGGTGGTAGCGAAGTACGGATCCAATCGCCAAGGCACAGATCGACCGCGGCGTATCGCAGGTGGCGTCGGTCGATGAATTACCCGTTACGGTTTCCGTGCCGCAGGCGGTCCGTCGCATGGGTACCATCCCCCCTGGTTTATGGGTGGCACAACACTCGCAGCCAAATCGCGCAAGCGGTAAGTAGGAATTGAGTAGCCTGCCAGGCTCGGCTACTTGCGACCAAGCAATTCCGCGGAACGCGCGGCGACATAGAACATCTCGGTGCCAATTTGACGGCTCCGCTCGTCGTAGGTTGCCGCTTCGTCGGGAGTGTTGTCAGCCGCTTTGGGATCGAAGTAGTGCAAAGAAATACGGGCCTCCGCGCCATGGACGATTGGGCATCGCTCGTCAGCATCCGCACAGCACATCATCGCAGCGTACTCGCTAACGGGGTTAGGCGACGCATCGTACACCTTCGAGAAAACGAGTAGCGGTAGGCGATTCTCCGCGTACTGTACCAGGTAGCGCGGATTCTCATCGTCGGTCGTACTCACGATTTCCAAGCCGGCGCGACGCAGCGCACGCACGGTGCGAATGTTGCACGCCGTGGCTTCCGTTCCCCCGGAATAGGTTTCCACGCCAGCGAGCCCGTAGTAGTCGGCGGCTACCTGCGCCCAAATTTGCGCCAAGTGGCTGCGGCGAGAATTGTGCGTGCAAATGAAGGTAAGCCTCGCCTTTTCTCCTTTTTGCAGCTTTCGAGTGATGTATTCCGCCGCTTGGTCGAGCACTTTCCGGCGTTCGGCGGGAAGTTCTTCAGCCGCGGAAGCGATCACATTAACCGTAGGTTGGAACGCGTCGAAGTACCGTGGAAGATCGGCGGCTCGGCAGGGCATGGCAGCGGCGACTAGCAGTAGTGGCGTGAGGGTTAGCTTCATTGGAGGTTGGCCTGGGAAGCGATGGGGACCTATTAGCCGAAGAGCCAACAAGGTCATGGCCCCGCCGTGCTTATTGGAGTGATTTGTGTGTCGTCGTGTTTTCCGACGTCTGCCTCATTTGGCAGACGCTTGCAGCATACAAGACTTTTCGTCTGCGGACCATCACAGAGGGCGTCTTTCGACCCAATGCGTTGAATGCGCGGCCCGGTTGCCTTATATTTGGCTCAACTTTGTGGCAGAGTGGCGACCGCAATACGGCCTCATTTCTGCCCGTAACTAGTCAATGCGGACATCTCGCAGGGGACAACGATGAGTTTTGCACACGTTCTAAATAGGGCTGGAAGCATCACGCTCGTCATCTTGATGGCATCGTGCGACGCGCGGGCCGATGTGCGACTGCCCGCCGTTTTTAGCGACCACATGGTTCTGCAACGCGAACGCCAAGTACCGATTTGGGGTTGGGCCGATCCGGGGGAACAAGTGGCCGTGGTGTTTGGTGAGCAAACCAAGACTACCACGGCAAACGACGAGGGACGCTGGCAAGTAACGCTCGATCCACTCTCTTTGGGGGAGGCCCACTCATTGGGGCAGGCAAGGTCGCTCGTGGTCGAAGGGAACAATCGCCTGGAATTCACCGATGTGCTGGTAGGCGATGTGTGGGTTTGCTCCGGCCAGTCGAACATGGAGTGGCCTGTCTCGTCGTCGGCCGACGGTGACCTGGAGCTACTCGGGCAAGGCGACCCAGAGATTCGTTTCCTTACGGTTAGTAGTGCCGGCACGCAGGAGCCGCTCGACGACTTCGACAGTGCATGGGAACGCTGTACGCCAGGCACTATCAAGAACTTCTCCGCCGTGGGCTACTTTTTCGGCAAGCGACTGCACCAGGCGACCGGAGTGCCGGTTGGCCTGATTGACAACGCGTGGGGCGGATCGGCATGCGAAGCCTGGGTGCCGGTAGAAAAACTTGCGGGAAACGAACTCTACGAGCCAGTCCTCGATCGCTGGAAGGCCGAAGAGGCCAAGGCCGACGAACGTGCCATTCGCGAAGATTACGCGAAGACGCACGCCGAATGGAAGGCCCGAATGCAGCAGGCGATTGCCAACAACAAGGCAATCCCGGTCTGGCCCAAGCCGCGGCATCGTTTGCTGGGGCAATCGCGGCCGGGCAACCTGTATAACGCGCGGGTGGCGTCCCTGGCGCCGTACGCCATTCGCGGCACGATTTGGTATCAGGGCGAATCGAATGCCGGACGAGCGGAGCAATACCGCGACCTGTTCCCGCTGATGGTGGAAACGTGGCGCGAAGCGTGGGGGCAGGGCGATTTTCCCTTCTACTGGGTGCAACTCGCTGATTTCATGCAGGAAAAAGATCAGCCCGGCGATAGCGCATGGGCGGAACTTCGCGAAGCTCAAACCAAGGCGCTCGATCGACTTCCCAACTCGGGGCAGGCAGTCATTGTTGACGTTGGCGAAGGTAAGGACATCCATCCCAAAGACAAGCAGTCGGTCGGTGATCGACTGGCTCGCATCGCCTTGGCGGACGACTATGGCATGAACCTAGCCAACGACAGCCCGCGACTTGAGTCCTTTGAAGTGAAGGACGGCAAGGTGCACGTGACGCTCCGCGACTGCCGCCGCGGTTTGACCACATTCGACACAAAGCAAGTTGTCGGATTTGCGATCGCCGGCCACGATAAGCAGTGGGTGCCAGCAACAGCGGAGATTGTTGGCAAGAATCAGGTGGTGGTTTCCAGTGATCAGATTGCCGACCCTGTGGCGGTCCGCTACGCATGGGCTGACAATCCCGTTTGCAACTTGTACTCCGCAAGCGGGCTACCTGTCACGCCATTCCGCACGGACGAATGGCCAGGAGTTACCGCAGGCCAGCGCGAGTCGTTGATCCAACGAATGTTTCCCGCGAGCGATCGGTGTCAGGTCTGCAAGTGGTTGGCTCGACGGTGGTCGCCACCGGCAGACGCCGGCTCGATGAAACACCAGTCGCACGCGGTGTGCTGGGCGGGTGGCGCAACGGCTGGCCGTCCATTGCAAGCCGCTAGCCAAATAGCCCGCGTTTGAGAAACGCTTTGCGTGCCGCGGCTTGGTCGGCTTCGATGTCGAACAGCTTGTCGAGGCGGGAGATTTTGAACACCTCGCGAATATCTGGCGAGATGCCGCTAAGCTTGAGCTTCACTTTGAACTCTTTGCACTTCTTGTGAATCATCACCAGCTTTCCGAGCATGGACGACGACATGAACTGCACTGGCGCGAAGTCGAGAATCACCTTATCCTCGGTCGACTTGTCGAGCTGTGCCAGGACTTCGCGAGTCACCTCCTCAAGTTGCGCCTCGTCCAGAATCCGGGGCGTTTGGAACTGAATCGTAAGAACGCCATCTTTGGCGTAGGAGTCGATGGACATGCGACGGGACCTTGAGAGGATTGGCGGCGGCAGCTACCAATATAGCCCGCCCTGGCGATGATGCCAATCTGAGACATCTGCAAACCCCTCGTAACTCGATGAATCCCGTGTCACGAACTCGTGAAGACCGCGGATGCGGTTGCCGAAGCCGAAGTGGCGACAAGCTGCCAAGGTCCGTCGCTCATTGGCCCAACGCACGGAGCCCGTGCCAGAATCCTGATTCGTGCAACGCGGCACGCGAGCGCCTTCAGTGACGCCGCGCCAACCCGCGACGTCACCCGCTCAGCGGACAGCCAGTCCGCAGCGAGAGAAACGAGCGATACACCCAATTGTGCCTTCGCCGGTCCATCAGAAGCGCAAACAATTGCGTAATTTACAGAGGCGCCGCCGGGATTCGAACCCGGGATGTCGGGTTTGCAATCCGAATGAGGCTGGTTCAAAACCTCTTGTTTCACTGGCCGAAACGGACACAAGCGCAAACGCTTACCGTTCTGCTTACCGCGACGATGCCGATTCAACGCACGATGCGGCACCGGTGAGGGTGGATTCAACAAACCTGAAGCGGCTCGAACTGCTGGCCGTCGATGCTGACTTGCAGGCCGTGGTCGATGTATGGAACGAGTTGCCCGAAGTATTGCGGACCGGCATCTTGGCGATGGTCCGGGCCGCTGAACAACAACGTTGATATGCGAAGGCACGCGATAAATCGCGGACGTCTATCCGACGGGTGAAAGCAGCGATGAATGCCCCAGGCGAGGCACGCAAGCGGGGCTCGCCGCATTGAGCCGAGGCCCACCAGTGGCGAGCAAGCACGCACCAGCATCCGGCACGTGCCCGCTAAGGCCCCTCAGGCGGCGCGAACGCGATGCAGCCCTGCCTGGGTGTTCGGGCGCGTGCGATCACTACTGCGCAGCAGGAGCCGCGCTACGCGCTTGTGGTGGACGTTAGGGGTAAAAGGCGTTTGGCGAACCACTTCCGTTCTGGATCCGTCCTGTATTTGAAACGCGCCGCAGCTTCTGTCGGCGGACGACCAGTACCACAATCGGTGAATCGCCATGCTCAAAGTAAGCCAAGAAGCCATCGACCAGATGGAACGCCAGCGGCCTGGCATGAGGGAGATGATCGAACACTACGAGGCGGCCACGTATCCGCCCTGCCAGCACTGCCAATCGGATCACACCGCGGCCGTAGGCGTTGGTGTTATCGGGCGGACAATCGACCTTTCCGCGGCCACGACGAAGTTCAAGCTGGTCGGAAATGGACCGAAGTCCGGCGACTACTTCTGCAACGACTGCGGGCGGTACTTCTCGAAACGCTAGTTGGCACGGCAAGCCGTTGTGCCTTCCGTAAGAGCACAACGCCCCCTCCGCCCCCAACGTAGCCGAGCCGATCCGGTCCGGTAGCGGCGATTTGCCGGGGAATTCTGCGGCCCGCAGTTCACGTTCACTTGGCCCCTACATAGCTATACTGAGACTTGGACGCCACTCTCAATGCGTTTACTGAAAAATAATCGAAAAAAGGTCCCTGGCGTCGTCGGTTGTCTGGGGATCCCGACCTGGCTGCGAAGACTGACAAGCTGGACGCGGCCCCTCCGCAATTTTATGCCCATTGTCGGGCTACGCGGCACGCATAGACTACTTCGGTGTTTAATGGCCAGGACTCGCGGGCAGGTCGCTCGCTGCTTGGACTGGCTTCCTCCGAGATTGGTAGTGCGATGTTCGATACACAAACGAGTCGACGGCACCTCGCGTTCACTCTAGTGGAACTGTTGGTGGTAATCGCCATTATTGGCATTCTGGTCGCCATGCTCCTGCCGGCGATTCAGAGTGCCCGAGAGTCGGCTCGTCGCACCCAGTGTCAAAATCATCTGAGACAATTGGGGCTTGCGGTACAAAACCATCACGATACTAAAGGCGTTTTTCCGGCGGCCCGCACTGGCACGCGGAAGCATCCGTCGGGCACCGACCAATTCGCGGTTAGCTGGGCCTTCTTGATCTTGCCCTTCCTTGAGCAACAGAGCCAGTACGACGCCTTCGTCCCCGACGAGCGTGTTGACGCGGACGTGAACGCCGTGGCCATGCGGACACCGTTGGCGGTTTTTTACTGTCCCACGCGTCGCCAGCCCGCTGCTGATCGCGATTTCGATAACGACGATGCCTCGCCGCTAGTCATCAATGCCGCCGCGGGTGGCGATTACGCTGCCAATTCGGGTACGAGTACTCAGCATGGCATGCCTCACCGTAGAGACTTCGATCCGGAGGAAATCGGCCCCACTTTCACGTTGTCGAAAATCAAGGCGCGGCAGGTGACCGATGGTCTCTCGAAGACCTACGTGATCGGCGAGAAATACATGCCGCCCGAGGTTCGCTCGGCCTCCGAAGATGAGCAAGACTTCCTCCGCGGCGATCTGGCGATCTTTGCAGGCGACCAGCGGCATACGGTTGTCCGGAGGAGTTCCGCCGGTTTTCCCGCGGGGCCCGACGACGAGTACCGTGGCAAGTTTGGCAGCGACCACAACTCAATCAGTCAGTTTGCCTTTCTCGACGGCAGTGTCCACACGATCGACCACGATATTGATGTCGAGACACTGAAAAAGCTGTCGGCCATCGGCGACGGCGGCTACGTCCCCAACGAGGTCTTCGAAGACTAACGTCGCCCGAGACGAAGGTTGACGAGCTCAACGCCAGAGTTAGGTACACCACGTGCAAGAAAGCAGCCGACCCCACGTTGACTGTGACATTTCGCTTTAACTTCGGCCACTTTCCGGGCGTGAGCTTGTAAGGCAGTTCGGCGTCTGCCGCAGTCCGATGGTGCTGACGGCCTTTCTGGCTTTTCTCCCGCGATTGGCTATCGCACCGTAACCTGCAAGCCGCACAGCTTGCGGCAAGCAAAAGCAGCATTACAGTCGTCACGGGTTCGGAGACCGTAACGGTTGCCGATGCGAAAGAGACGGCGGCTGTGTCGAAGTTCGCTTTCCAGAGGGCGTAGTCCGACGCCCCAAACGTGCCGCCGTCGCCATTGCCGCTAAGCAGATCGTCCTCCGCATGCCCAGGTTGTTGGCACCTGCGTCCGTGAATTCGTTGAGACTACCTAAGCTAACCAGGAACGTTCTGAAAGTCCCGGCGGCCACAGTAAAGGGAACCTTGGTCAATACTGCCCCATCGAAGGCCGTCGCTGAACTGGGGCTCTTCGCGGAGCAAGATCGCAAACTTGAAGAAGCACGCGAGCAACGCAGAGTCGCGCGAAAGGTTGCTTGATGATTGGCTTCAAGCTACAACCGAAAGTGACCTGGGCGGAGGATAGGGCAGCTACCGAGGAGCAACCTGAGTGCCGATCTAGAGGCCGAGACCGAAGTGAGGGCAGCTGACGTTCACCGCTCAGCCGCTCGCCTTCCCCTTCAGGATTGGCGCCAATGCCATAAACCTTCACGGCAGAACGCCACCGCTCAATTCGCTAACAGCAGGCGGGGTGAATTCCAGTTCACGGGGGACCAAGGCACAGCGGCAGTTGATCTGATTGAAGTTGAGCGAACGCTATGGAAACTCTGCTCGAAAAGCACCTACATCAAATTCCAACCGATGAAGCGGTTACGCTGCTGGATAGCGATGAGCACCAAGGGTTGGATCTGCTTGAGGTTCAATCACGACTGGAGCGTTTCGGTCCGAACGCCATTCCCGTGCGAGGCGGGCATGGACCGCTCATCACGTTCTTGCTGCAGTTTCATCAGCCTTTGATCTACATCCTGCTGGTAGCCGCGGGAATCACGGCGGCGCTGCATGAGTGGATCGACGCGGGGGTGATCTTTGCCGTTGTTCTCGTCAACGCCATCATCGGGTTCCTGCAGGAATCCAAAGCAGCAAAGGCCCTCGAAGCGCTTGCGAAAATGACCGTCACGGAGGCGCGCGTATTGCGAAGCGGCGAAATCCAAAAGATTCCATCGGGCGAACTTGTGCCAGGCGACATCGTGTTGCTGCAATCGGGGGACAAGGTTCCGGCCGATCTACGGCTGATTCGTTGCCGCGATTTGCAGGTCGATGAATCGACGCTGACCGGGGAATCGGTCCCGGTGCAGAAAGGTACTGACCCTTTACCCCCCCAAACGCCGCTCGCCGACCAGCGCAACCTGGCGTTTTCCTCGACTCTCGTGACATACGGGCAAGGGCGAGGCGTAGTCTTCGCCACGGGAGCAAAGACCGAAGTCGGTCGGATCAGTACGTTGGTGCAGGCGGCGGACGTTCTGGAAACGCCGTTGACGCGCAAGATCGCTGGCTTCAGTCGCCTGCTCCTAGTCGTGATTCTGGCGTTGGCGGCGATCACGTTTGTCGTCGGTGTAATGCGGGGGAAGTCCGCCTTTGAGATGTTCATGGCCGCTGTAGCTTTGGCGGTCGGCGCGATACCGGAGGGATTGCCAGCCGCCGTGACGATCACGCTAGCCATCGGTGTTTCCCGCATGGCGCGGCGGCGCGCTATCATACGCAAACTACCGGCCGTCGAAACACTCGGTAGCACTACGACGATCTGCTCGGACAAGACTGGCACACTGACAGTCAACCAGATGACGGTGCGAGAAGTCTATGCCGCGGATCAAAAGTTCGAGCTGACGGGGAGCGGCTACGGTCCCGCCGGCGAGGTCAAGCCCTGCAGCGGAGCCGCTTTCAAGGAAAATGCCGCGGTTCGTGAATGTCTTCTCTCGGGATTGTTGTGCAACGATTCGACGCTCGTGGAGAAGAATGGCCGCTGGGACGTAACCGGGGATCCCACCGAAGGCTCGCTGATCGCGGCTGCTCGGAAAGCGGGCTTGGATGAAAAGCAACTCCATCGGCAGTTGCCACGGCTCGATTCGATTCCCTTCGAATCGCAGCATCAATACATGGCGACGCTGCACGATCGAGGAGCCGATTGTTCGCGAGTGGTTTATGTGAAGGGGTCCATTGAGGTCTTGTTGTCCAAATGCAATTCGGCACTCGATGCGAGTGGTCAGCCGGTTGCGATTGATTCGGACGCGATCCAAACGCATCTCGAAGCGATGGCGTCGCGAGGGTTACGCGTGTTAGCGTTCGCAAGCGGCGAGATGCCCGCCGATGCGAATGCAATCACACACGACGACATCGCCAATCTCACGTTCCTTGGGCTGCAAGGCATGATCGATCCGCCACGACCGGAGGCGATCGATGCCGTGCGGGCGTGCCAGAGCGCAGGCATCCGCATCAAGATGATTACAGGTGACCACCCGGTGACGGCTCGCGCGATCGCCGGAAAACTAGGTCTGACTGGAACCGCAACAGACGCGGAAGAATCGCCGGTGGTGATGACCGGTCACGAACTGTCGGAAAAGAGCGATCGCGAACTGATCGATATGGCCGACCGAGTCGCGGTGTTCGCTCGCGCCACGCCTGAGCAAAAGCTTCGACTTGTCAGGGCACTCCAAACCAACGGCCATGTCGTGGCCATGACAGGTGACGGCGTGAACGACGCGCCCGCGCTGAAGCAGGCGGACATCGGCGTGGCGATGGGCGTTGGTGGTACGGAAGTGGCGAAGGAAGCGGCCGACATGGTTCTGACCGACGACAACTTCGCCACGATCGAAGCGGCTGTCGAAGAGGGCCGCGGAGTGTTCGACAACCTGACGAAGTTCATCGTTTGGACACTCCCCACGAACATGGGTGAAGGGCTCGTGATCCTGGCGGCGGTCTTCGCCGGTGTGACTTTACCGTTACTGCCGGTCCAGATCTTGTGGATCAACATGACGACCGCAGTGCTCCTGGGCCTGATGCTGGCATTCGAACCGAAAGAGCCGGATATCATGCGCCGTCCGCCCGCGACCCACAGACTCCAATCCTTGATGGGACGCTAATCCTGCGGATCTGCATCGTTGGCTTCATCATGCTCATCGGCGCCTTCGGGTCATTCGAATGGGCGCTCGGCCAAGGATTCAGCGACGCGGCCGCACGGACGGTCGCGGTCAACGTGTTTGTCATGGTTGAAATCTTCTATCTCTTCAACTGCCGCTCGCTGACCAAATCGATGTTTGCTCTCGGGCTGTTCACCAATCGCTGGATCGTGGTCGGCATCGCCACAATGGTTGCCCTGCAACTAGCCTTCACCTATGTGCCGTTGATGAACTACCTGTTCCACACGGCACCGATTGGTTGGGATGCTTGGTGGCGTATCTTGCTAACCGGCGTCGCCGCCTATGTGGTTGTCGGTATTGAGAAGTGGCTGCGCCTGAAATGGGCCCAGCGCCGCAGCGGACAGCTCGGCGAGGACACCTGACGTGCCAGCCCTACAAAACACGGCAGAAATACGCTGCAACGATTCAACACTTCTGTGAAAAGATGCAAATTATGGAACGGATAAATCGGCCAAAACACGTCCGTACGTTGGTGACCTCGGACCGCGCCGATGGCGATGCTGCTCTACAGCGTGATCGTGCAATGGTACGTCAAGCAAGGTCATCGTCATCAGCGGCTTTCGATCTTGCCTTGGTACACCAGCAAGTCGCAGGCCTCGTTCGCCGACATGTTGGCACGCTCAAAAGGCTCAGCCTGCGGAAGCGAATTTCTGCGATCGGTCTCGCCGGCAGGGGTGCCAGAAAAACCCAGGAACTGATGGAAAACTTGCAAATGCCGTAAGAAAACTCTTGCTTTCCGTTGTTTCCCCTTCGTCTTTCTATACCGTTTTGCATTTGAAGGCAAACAATAGCATCGATTCTCGAAGATTAGCGGTACGCGCGAGGCACAAACCGGTATGTACCGTTTTGCGTTTTAGCCGTTTAGGAGCAGGCAGATAGACTTAGCGAGACGACGCAACTTGGGATTCCCACCGGATGGGCCAACGACTCAGCAACTGGCGGCCTGGGTGATCGTAGGGGACGGGAACACAATGCCACCAAGAGAATACCTCGGCACCAATACGCCCCTGCATCCAGCACATGCTCGTTAAGGCCCCTCAGGCGCGCGCCAACGCGATGCAGCCCTGCCCGGGTGTTCGGGCGCGTGCGATCACTACTGCGCAGCAGGAGGCGCGCTACGCGCTCGTGGCGGACGCTAGGGGTAAAGGGCGTTTGGCGAACCACTTCCGTTCTGGATCCGTCCTTTATTGGCATTCTGGTCGCCATGCTCCTGCCGGCGATTCAGAGTGCCCGAGAGTCGGCTCGTCGCACCCAGTGTCAAAATCATCTGAGACAATTGGGGCTTGCGGTACAAAACCATCACGATACTAAAGGCGTTTTTCCGGCGGCCCGCACTGGCACGCGGAAGCATCCGTCGGGCACCGACCAATTCGCGGTTAGCTGGGCCTTCTTGATCTTGCCCTTCCTTGAGCAACAGAGCCAGTACGACGCCTTCGTCCCCGACGAGCGTGTTGACGCGGACGTGAACGCCGTGGCCATGCGGACACCGTTGGCGGTTTTTTACTGTCCCACGCGTCGCCAGCCCGCTGCTGATCGCGATTTCGATAACGACGATGCCTCGCCGCTAGTCATCAATGCCGCCGCGGGTGGCGATTACGCTGCCAATTCGGGTACGAGTACTCAGCATGGCATGCCTCACCGTAGAGACTTCGATCCGGAGGAAATCGGCCCCACTTTCACGTTGTCGAAAATCAAGGCGCGGCAGGTGACCGATGGTCTCTCGAAGACCTACGTGATCGGCGAGAAATACATGCCGCCCGAGGTTCGCTCGGCCTCCGAAGATGAGCAAGACTTCCTCCGCGGCGATCTGGCGATCTTTGCAGGCGACCAGCGGCATACGGTTGTCCGGAGGAGTTCCGCCGGTTTTCCCGCGGGGCCCGACGACGAGTACCGTGGCAAGTTTGGCAGCGACCACAACTCAATCAGTCAGTTTGCCTTTCTCGACGGCAGTGTCCACACGATCGACCACGATATTGATGTCGAGACACTGAAAAAGCTGTCGGCCATCGGCGACGGCGGCTACGTCCCCAACGAGGTCTTCGAAGACTAACGTCGCCCGAGACGAAGGTTGACGAGCTCAACGCCAGAATCAAGTAGGCCCTGCTGATTAAGTACCCCTTCGCGCCCAGAGCAAGACTCGGTGGAGGGCGGACGACGGCGGTGGAGTGTTAGCCGATGGCATGGTGACGCAGAGGAGAGTTGAGCGAGTAGCTGACGACAGGCATCACCCGCGAGCGGATCCACACGAGCACGAAAAACAACTACGTCCACGCCAGCTCCAGGTTCATCACCAGAAAAGTGAGTGAAACCTGCGCTGCCGACATACCGGCCAGCTTGCCCCAGAATCCTCGCCAAGCGACTCGTGTTCGATCTGCTTGACCAGCTCCCACGACATCAGTCGCGCCACGTGAACCCAGCGATTCTCTAGATGGCGATGCCCGCTGAAGCTGGAGGAGATGCTGACCGCCGAGTAGGATAGGATATCCTGTAGGGATTTCGCCCGCCTCGTGCGAGCGACCAGGGCGTTCATTGCCACCTGTGGATCCTGGCTAGCCTCTACCCCTATTCAAAGAAGCAAGATCAAAGCGTGATGAAGTCGCTCGCAAAACGAGCCCCCGCGATTCCAATTGAACTGCGCACCAAGACATTTTTCAGCAATAGAGGGAAGCCCCCGTGGTGAATCGTTTCTGCGTTACTCTCGGTCTTATATCTCTTCTCTCAAGCTTCTGCGTCCCATCCGAAGCGCGTGGGGATGTAACGCTCAGCGGGATAGCCGCTGGCAAGCCAATTACAATCTCCACCAGCGCACGAACAGCATCTGCCGTGAATTCATTGGTGTGGAACGGCGTCGATTTTATTGACGATCACGACCATGGCCGGCAACTTCAGTCCGCGTCTAATCATGGCTTGTCGGGTGTGGCTTTCTGTCCAGAAGGGTACAATCCGACTCAAGCCGGATCGGTCAATGACGGGGCAGGTCCGACGTCGAGCAGCACTCTGATTAGCGAGCAAGTGACCAACAATCAATTGCGGACGGCGGGAAAAATGGCGTTCTGGCAAGCCCCCGGGCAAACCAATCCCGCAGGATGCACCGCCTACAACACGACGCTGCTCTCCGATCACACTGTTTCGACCACCTACACGCTGGGGGTTGGCATCAACGGCGTCTTGATCGACAACCTCATTCGCCACGATGTGACCTTCGATATCCCGCATGGTCCGGGTGTCAATTTCTTCTACCATCAAATGGAAGCTCTCACCGGGTATATGCCTCCTAGCTTTTCGAAGTTTCGCACCTGGAATCCAGCAACCAATGCGCTGAACCTTATCAATGCCCCCAATGCCGAGCAATCATTGCCCCTTATTTTCTCGACGGATGACGACAATTATGCGATTGGCGTCTATTCTCAAAATCTCCCTGAGCCAACCTTGCCCTCCGCGGGATATGGTGCGTTTTTCTTTCCCGGGGCCGCTTCGGACGCGGGCCCGGGTACCGGAGTGAGCAAGTGGAACATCGTTTATCGGGAGGGCAACGCCAATCGGCCACAAGACCTTCAGACACAGACATCACTTACTTACACGAGTTACTTGGCGGTCGGCACCGTGCAGCAGGTGCAGGAATCGCTCGCCGCGCTCGTCGACTTCACTACGAGTCCAACCCCGGTGATCGTCGACGACTTCGGCTTCGAGAATGGCAATCCGGTTTTGGCCCCCTTGGGCCAAGGCGCACACACGCGCGTGGATCGTGGACAGCGGCGAAGTGACTTCCAACAGCGTTTCGGCTGTGCCGGTGAATAGCCCCTTCGCGCAAGGGCTCACGCCCACCGAAGGTCGTTCGATGGGGTTTACGCGGTCGCAGCCCAGGACGATGGGAAATCCCGACGGGATACCAGTCGTTGTTAGAAACGTGACCGACACGATCGCGATCGAGGCCAAGTACGAACTGAACGTCGACGCGACCTCGTTGAATCTTGGGCCAGGAAACGGCTACGTTCTCGAAATCGGATATCAACAGGGGGGCGGCTTGGCTGCTTCGGATTTTGTTTCCATCAAATCGGTCGACGGCGCATGGTCCAACGCCGGAACCTTCGGCTCACTAAAGCTGACGATGGCGCTGAGTTCCGACGATGCGGCCATCGGCCACCCGCTAGCGATTCGCTGGACAAACAAAGCCCAGAACGTTGGGAGTGGGCCCAACAACGCTTACCTTGACAACCTCGTACTGTTCTACACGCTGCCGGAAGGTTTGGCCGGCGACTACAACGACGACGGTACGGTCAACATCGCGGATTACACGGTGTGGCGCGATCACCTTGGGGCCCGCGCGGGCACGCTGCCCAACGATATCGACGGAGGGCCTATTGGCGAGGCCCAGTACCTAACGTGGAAGGCCCAGTTCAGGGTTCAGCCGGCGTCTTTTTCGGCCACGGGCAACGCCCAACCGGTCGCCATTCGCACCACGGTGCCAGAGCCCGATAGCAAGTGGATTCTCATCGGCTGGATCGCCATCCTGCCATTGGGGCGGGCATTTTGGCGCTTTCGACAGCCGGCGCCGACCGTTTAGGGCTTTCGCGATCGATCGCAGGGGTGGCCCGGTCGCACCGCCGTGGCTGCGGCGCCGATGTACCCCGAAATCGCGATTCATAGCTGAGTAAAAATACTTGCAATAGCCTTGACACCGGTTCGTTGCCGGTTATTCTGAAAAGGAGATGTGGCGGCCTTTTCCGCCCCTGTGCAAGTACATGCACACTTTTTCCAGGCTCTTTTCAGAGGCTCGGCGACTAATGAGCGCGTGCGATTCAACCAAGGCGAGTTCGGGTTCCCCGGCGTGGCTCGGCAGCTTCTTGCTGCCATTGGATGTCGCTAATGATTCTAGAGGGCCTAACTATCCGCAGACCCGCAGACGGAGACCAAGCACCATGATCCAGCGACTCTTTTTGACTGGGCTCATCCTCGCGATGAGCCACAATGCCGTCCAAGCCTCGGTTATCCACGATTGGGCTTTCGACGAAACTAGCGGCACCGCCATTGAGGCAACCGCCAACACGGGCAGCGAAGCCGCCGCCGGGCTACCTACCTGGGGCGCTCCCGCCAACAACGATACGGGCGACTGGGCCACCACTGGCAGCGGCTCCATGCGGATCACGGGCAACAACTCCAATGGCAACACACTCGCCACGTCCGTGGTCACGATGCCGGGGCTCGATACGGGAACGGTTCGCTACGAATGGGACGTCAATTGGAACCTTGAGGAGGTGCCAGGGGCCCCGCGTGAGACGTTTTTGATTAACCGCGACCAAGGTGGCGGCAATCGCTTTCGCTGGACACTGAGCAATCCTACCAGTGGTACCGCGCCGCTCATGCGGTTGAACCTCGATGGCAACGGTTTCGCCGCGATTCCAAACGTAACGTTTGTGAATGATCAACTCGTGCTGGATGGCAACGCGGGCAACTTGGTGCTCCGTACCGACGTGACATTTGGAGACGTCGGTGGCGACAATGGCGTTACTGCACTCGAGGCATCTTATTCGTACGACGGTGGTCCCTTCAGTGTGATCAACGTTGGTGCGTTCAGCCCTTACCAAGTTGCTAATCTGAACGACCTACGGCTGCATAGCAAAGGCCTGTTTGCCAGCACCGAATATCTCGATTTCAACCGCGTCTCGGTGAGCCGCGTGGAGGCCATTCCCGAGCCCGCTGCCGGCCTAATTTGCGTATCGCTGGCGATTTGCTTGGTATCGGTTCGTGGTCGAAGGACACAAGCAACGTGACGTGATTAGTCAACCGCCTATTGCAAGGCGAACTTATTAGACATTTGTCATTCCATTTCTTGGAGCTAACCAAAATGCGTGCTATCCCAGCTCGACCACTTCGACTCAGCGTGGGCCTGCTTGCCTTGGCTGTTGCGGCCCTCGCGCTTCCTCGGTCCGCCCTCGCTGCACCTGGAGTCATCACCGACCCCGTTCTTGTGACAGGCGCCGACGCCATCGATCCTATCGCACCCGACCCGAACGCGGGCCTACTTGACGCTACGGGCTTGGTGACTGGTGCCGCTACCAAAGCGGCGTTAACCAGCAGCATCGGTTTCGGTGTCGTTCAAGAGTTCCAAGGTTTTACCGCCAATACCGAGTTGGGTGGGGTGGGCGATGCACTAAATATCTTGAGCTTTACCAGTCCGACCGTGCCTGACGTTAGCTTCTCAACGCTTAGCTACAACGGCTCGGGCGGGGCTCGGTCGTTCAATTTCACGACCTCAAGCAGCACCGGACAGTACCTCGGTTCGGGTGGTCATCCTGGTGGGGTCGCCTCGACGATCGAGTTTGGCAGCTACGAAGACGACGAGTTTGTCACTGACCAGCTCGTTGACTCCGTTGGGTTCATGCTCGCGCGGTCGGAGCAGCCAGGTGAAAGAACCTTTACCGTGAACTTCCGAAACTTCAAGGAAGAACTTCTGTCGACCCAGACAATCGAAACAACACCCGGCGCGGGAGAAGCCTATTTGTTTGGTTATGTTTCGCCACAGCAGTCGCTCGATCAAGCAGTCGCCCAAGTAGAGGTGCTGGCAACAGGAGCTGATGTGAATTCCTTCATGGACGACTTTGGCTTTGCAGCCAGTAGCTTCATCCGCCCGGCCACCGTTCTTGGCGATGTCAATTTTGATGGAGAGGTTGACAGCGAAGACTTTGATATCATCCTGGCAAACTTTCGCACGAATGTGATCCTGCGAACCGAAGGCGACTTAACAGGTCCCAATGGTATTCGGGATGGCTTCGTCGATCTCTACGACTTCGACGAATGGAAATCGAACGCTCCCGCAATGGTCGTGGCCATGGCGTTGGGTGGTGCTACCAATATCCCTGAGCCTTCATCGGTTGTGCTCGTCGGACTGATTCTTGTCGGAGCATCTGTGAAACTTGCCCGACGTCACGGCTGAGAGAAGCAATGGCCTGACGGGAGACTCACGCGCTCTCGGCCCCCGGGCAAGGCGCAGAGGGCACCTCGGCTCGGCAGACTTGTTGGTATCGATCTGTAGGGAAATTTGCTCGGCTAGGTACGGGCGTGCACGACGAGGAGAAGTCCATGGCGATGTGGTGTCGATACTGGCCCCAGCGGCTGCTGGGCCTTTGCGTCCTTTTGACTTGTAGCTGTTGGTTTTCGCAGGCGAGCGGACTTCCTTCGCAGTTTGACTACAACTTCGAAGATCAACGGTTCGGCACATTGAAACCGGAGTTTCTCACGCCCGCCGTCCGGCCGATCATTAATTTGCAGAACGGTCAGATCGTGCCTGATCCCGACGACTCCAACAATCGCGTGCTGCGGGTGCTGCATCCAGCCGGAGCGGTTGGGCCTGGTGAAGGTAGTGGAATTCGCTTTGATGTCGATCTCGAACCGGCCGATCGCTACTGGTTCAGCTACCAAGTGCAGTTCCAAGACGATTTCGTGTGGCGCACGGGCGGCAAGCTGCCCGGACTGATGGGGGGAGATGCCGCAACAGGAGGACAAGTTGCCGACGGCGATGGTTGGAGTGTTCGGCAAATGTGGTTCGACAGCGGTAAGTTCTCACCTTATCTCTATCACATGGACCAGCCAGGGGTTTTCGGCGATACACTCGGCGGCACAGGCAGTTTCGGGCAGGACTCTCGCTTCACACCAGGGCAGTGGCATCATGTGGCCGGTTTTGTGCGGCTGAACACCGACAATAACCTTGATGGCGAGTACAAGCTGTTTCTCGATGGCTTGCTGATAAAGGATCGCGACGACCTGCGGTTTCGCAACGAGGGCCAAGCGCCGATCGATGTCTTTACCGTGACGACATTCTTTGGTGGTCAGTCGGATGACTATCGACCCGTAAAGGACGAATACATTTTTTTCGATGAATTGAGAGTCAGCACGGACGTCGATTTCGTCTTCGAAACACTAGCGGGTGGTACCCCAGATTCTGCCCTCAATCTTGTGCCGGGCGACTTCAATCGCGACGGAGTAGTGAACATCGCGGACTACGCTGCTTGGAGAGATGGTCTAGGATCCATTTATACTGCGGCAGCTTATAATGTTTGGAAGAGTAATTTCGGAGTTTCGAGCTCCGGCATGAGTAGCGCTCTTCTGGGCTCGCAACTCGCCGTTCCCGAACCTGGCGGAATTGGTCTAGTCTTGCTTGGGGCTGGAATGATGGTAGTGGTTCGCCGAGGGGCCAGGTAGTTTAAACCCTCAGGAAATGCTCGTGGCCATACGCATCGATGTAGTATTCCGCTGGCGAGGATTCGCAACAGCGCAATTTCGTACGGCATTAAGTCGGATTTGTCTTGGGGCCTTACTACTCGTCGGCGCACCGTGGTTTTCAGTTGTCGCGGCGACGACGCAATTCGAATACGATTTCACCGATCAACGCCTCGGTCTCTTCAAGCCGCATCTAATGAGTCCGGGTGCCCGCGAAATTGCCAACGCGAGCAATGGACAGATCATCACGGAGCCTGACGTGCCGCGCAATAAGCTGCTGCAGGTTCGTCACCCTGAGGGCAAAGTGGGGCCGGGTGAGGGTAGCGGTATCCAGGTGAAAATAGAGCTGGAGCCAGCCGATCGATACTGGTTTAGCTACCGAGTTCGTTTCGCCGAAGACTTCGTATGGCGTGCTGGCGGTAAGTTACCCGGACTCTTGGGCGGCGATGACGCTACGGGTGGCCAGCCAGTGGATGGCGACGGTTGGAGCGTCCGGCAAATGTGGTTTGGTGGAGGCAAGTTCGCCCCCTATGTCTATCACATGGATAAATCGACCGTGTGGGGCGACACGCTAGGCGGTACGGAAAGTTTCGGTCAGGCTCGCGCTTCAAAGCTGGCCAATGGCATCACGTAGCAGGCTACACGCAACTCAACACCGAAAGCAACCACGACGGACACTACATGCTCTATCTCGATGGACTGCTATTGAAGGACCGAGATGACCTTCGATTTCGCACCGATGGCCGGGCACCGATCGACGAATTTACCCTCGTTACTTTCTTCGGTGGCCAATCGGATGACTATCGACCTGCAAAAGACGAGTACATCGACTTGGACAACATTCGCGTTAGCCAAAACGCTACTTTCGTATTCGACACCTTGGCGACCGGGACTCCCGTCAGTGCGATGTCGATTACCTCGGGTGATTTCAATCAGGACGCAATAGTGAACCTCGCGGACTATGCGGTATGGCGTGATGGTCAGGGCGGCGCTTACACGAACGCGGACTATGCGTTGTGGAAGAGTAACCTTGGCAACCAATACGCCAACTTAAGTCAAGAGAATCTTTCGGGCGCCAACGTTGTGCCTGAACCGGCTTGCATTTGGTCCGTGCCGATGGCTGCAGGCAACCTGTGGCTACTTTACCGCCGCGCCAAACGTGCTGGTCAACGCCGCTAATCTGACTGAAACATGCATAGCACCGAAACGCTGACCGCGCAGAGACGAACCGTGACCGAGATGGGTCCGCGCGCGTGGCCGGCACGACCATGGAGGCTACTGGCTGCTCTTTTGCTTCTCACGCCATCAATGGTTTGGGGAGCACCCGCTGGCACGCTACTGGCCGTCCAAGAGGTAGTTGCCGAAGCGGCAGACGCCATGCTGCCGGATGGCCCTCGCCAAGGCCTCGCGAACTTCCTAATAGTGCCCGCTGAGGGGCAGCCCTTTCCCGAGGCGATGCAAGTTGAGACGCTGGAGCGCCCCGCATTTCCCTGGCACATTCGCTTGCGAATTCCTACCTCGGCACCTCTCCGCGCCGGCGATACGTTGTGGTTGGGGTTCGCCGCACGGCGAGTTCATTCGCTGCAGGAGACTGGCGAAGCGCTGGTCGGTGCGGTTGTCGAGTGCTCCCAGGAACCTCACGAGAAGCTCCTGGAGCGCGATATTTCGGTTGGAGCCGAATGGACATCCATCGGCATTCCTTTCGTTTCCGATCGCGATGCAAAAGCCGGGGAAATTCAAGTCACACTGCGTCTTGGTTACAAACCTCAAACCATCGAGATTGGCGGCGCGAAGCTCCTAAATTACGGTCCGGGGGTGGATATAGAATCGCTTCCCAAGACCGACTCTTCCTACGAAGGATCGTCGCTTGACCATCCTTGGCGGTCCGCAGCGGCAGCGCGAATCGAACGCTTGCGGAAGGGCAATATGGCGGTTCACGTTGTCGACGCAAATGGCATCCCCATCGTTGGTGCAATCGTCGAAGTGCGAATGCTCCGTCATGCGTTTGCGTTCGGCACAGCGATTAAATCGACTTGCATCGCCGGCGACGATTCGGCGGACAACCGACGTTATCGAGAGACCATAGAGAAGCACTTCAATAAGGTTGTGTTCGAGAACGATCTGAAGTGGCCCGCCTGGGTAAACGACCGCGGCGGTCGTCAGGCAACGCGCGAGCAGATTCTGCAAACGCTCGATTGGTGCGATGCACGCGGCATCGAAGCGCGGGGACACGTGATGGTTTGGCCATCATGGCAGTACACGCCCACGTTTCTCCATGAACTAGGTGACGAGCCCGAGCGACTGCGGACAGAGATTAGCTCGCACATCGCCGAGCAGACCGCGTTGCTGGCGGACCGCCTTGTGGAGTGGGATGTGGTCAACGAGAGCTACGCTCATCACGATTTGCTAGATGTACTCGGCCGTGGTGCGATCGTCGATTGGTTCCGCGAGGCGCATAGAGGCGCGCCCAACGTGCGGCTGTACTACAACGACTACACAATGTTTTCGGGCAATGGGCATGGCTCTCCCAGTAGGCATCTAGAGGAGACCATCCAGTATTTACTGAAGCAGGGTGCCCCGATTGGTGGCATCGGAGAGCAGGGTCATTTTGGCGGTAGCCCGCCGTCGCCCATTGAGGTGCTCAACGCGCTGGACCGCTTCGCGCGGTTTGGCCTGCCGATTCAAATTTCGGAGTTCGACATTGATACGTCGGACACCGAGTTGCAGGTTGCCTATACCAACGATTTCCTTACTGCCGCCTTCAGCCATCCAGCCGTAACGGGGATCCTCTGCTGGGGATTCTGGGAAGGAAACCACTGGAAACCGAGAGCGGCGTTCTGGGACGAAGAGTGGAACCTTCGCCCAAATGGAAAGGCGTGGATCGAGTTGGTACAACACCAGTGGAGCACCAATGCTGACTTGACGACGGACGCCGAAGGGTACGCAAGTACGCGGGGGTTTTGCGGTTCCTACGAAGTGGCGGTAACGGTCAATGGTCGAAAGGTGGGCCAACAGCGAATTGAGCTTAATACCGACGGCAGCTCGCTAGAATTTGTCATCGACTCGATAACAACCGATTAAGTGGATTCCTCAAAGTATTTGAGCGACTGGACGGGAGCCGTTGCACGGCTGGCGGAATGGCAAGGAAATTCGACCATAAAGCATTGACATTTACCTTGGATCACCTTAGGCTAGACACTGATGCAAGTAGTTGCACTAAGTAAGTCACGGCGGAATTCTGGTGCGTCGATACGGCCCCGCAATTCTGCTGTGAACCTATCCGACGGACTATCATCAGCTTGGTCAAGCTGGCAATAGTGCGGATATTCGGCGTCGTTCGTTTGACGTTTGCCTCGTTCGGAAATGGCGGGGTCGAAACGCAAGTCGGCACCATGAATCCAACACCCAAAAGAATCGTTACAAGCAGCAGAGCAGAGGCGGCTGACGCAGCCAAGACCGTTGGGTTGATGGCCGCGAAGTTTCGTGGTCCGTGGGGGACGTGGCCGTGGTGTGGGCAGCACCGCGGCCACGGCTCACAAACGATCTTTTCGGCAATGGCTGCTGGAGCAAGCCCTGATGGTGGTTGCTATCGTTCGAATTCTGGACCAGCCTATCGGGCAGTTCTCCTTACGCACCAAGGCGCCCGTTTAGTCTGCCCGCTGTTTTCAATATTTTGACATGGGTAGTAGATGCCCCGATTGATTCCAATTCTGTTTCTCATCAAGGCGAGTTGAAGAAATGAATATGCACAAGCGAGCCAGACTTAGGGGATTTACCCTCGTAGAGCTATTGGTCGTGATTGCGATCATAGGCATTCTCGTGGGGCTGCTACTGCCAGCGGTTCAAGCTGCTCGCGAAGCAGCCCGCCGCGCGCAGTGTCAAAACAACATGCGCAACATCGCCTTGGCGTGCTTGAACTACCATGACGTGCAAGGCGAGTTCCCCATGGGCATCCAAGTCCACCAAAGCCAAATCGACGCTGGTACCACAGCTGAGGCGGGTGGCACGGGTGTAACCCCCATGGCAAACTGGGCCATTATGCTACTTCCGTTCATGGAACAGCAAGCGCTACAAGACTCCTTCGTCTTCTCCTCGTCGGGAAACTCTGGCCCGATTGTCCCCGCCGGTTTAGCCCAACTACCTGAATGGTACCCGTGTGCCACAGAATCAGGTAGGTATTGCCACGAACATCGACGTATTCCTCTGCCCCACCGACAACGGTCGAGAGACGCCCTTTATAGGAATCCGTGGCGAGCAGTGGGCCCGTGGCAATTATGCAATTAGCGGACCGCAGCATTCGTCGCAAAACTGGGCGGCCTACTATCGAAGGGCCTCGTCCCAGCCAGTCGATGGATCGCTCGTGAATGGCGTGACAGAGTTCAATCGGGGATTCTCAATCAAGAAGATCACCGATGGAACATCGAACACGATCCTGCTGGGGGAGCTTCGCACCGGGCTTGACGCCGTCGACCCTCGCGGTGTTTGGGCGCTAGGGCTTTATGGTTCGAGCGTGCATGGCGATCATGCCACCAATTTTGTGGCAGGTGTCAATAATTGTTCTTTCGGTGGGGATGATGTTTGGCGCGCTAGCGAGATCATTGCTGCGGTGGGCGAAGAGACTCTCGCGAATGAATGCATGTCGATCTATCCGACCTCGAGGTATTCGAATCAGTCCGTGGTGCGAAGCCTCCATCCTGGCGGTGCGTTCTGTGCATTTGCAGATGGAAGCGTCGCGTTTCTAAGCGATTACATTGAGGGTGGGTCGTTTGTTGGAGCCCATCAGGCGAGTGCGTATTTGAGCAATTTCCCTGATTCGTTCCTCACCTGGCAGCGGTTGTGCCTTTCGAGTGATTCGTTGCCTATCGTGGGCGATCTATAGTCGTTTAAAAAGCTCTCCTCCTTGTGCGGGACTTCCGCTCGATGGCGGGAACTTTGCCTACACTCGAACGAATCAATATCTGCAACAACTGTGAGAACCATCGCCATACGATCCGAATCCAGATTGGTAAGAGGAACGTTTCAAAACATGTCTATCAACAAGATTCCAGCAACTCGTAGCGCTTTTACCCTCGTAGAGCTATTGGTCGTGATAGCGATCATAGGCATTCTCGTGGGGTTGCTACTGCCAGCGGTTCAAGCTGCTCGCGAAGCAGCCCGCCGCGCGAGGTGTCAAAACAACATGCGCAACATCGCCTTGGCGTGCTTGAACTACCATGACGTGCAAGGCGAGTTCCCCATGGGCATTCAAGTCCACCAAAGCCAAATCGACGCTGGCAATGCAGCCGAGGCGGGTGGCACGGGTGTAACCCCCATGGCAAACTGGGCCATTATGCTACTTCCGTTCATGGAACAGCAAGCGCTACAAGACTCCTTCGTCTTCTCCTCGTCGGGGAACTCTGGCCCGATTGTCCCCGCCGGTTTAGCGCCCAACTACCTGAATGGTACCCGTGTGCCACAGAATCAGGTAGGTATTGCCACGAACATCGACGTATTCCTCTGCCCCACCGACAACGGTCGAGAGACGCCCTTTATAGGAATCCGTGGCGAGCAGTGGGCCCGTGGCAACTATGCGATTAACGGACCGCAGCATGCTGCGCAGAACGTGGCGTACTGGAGAAGGTCTTCGTCGCAGCCGATCGAGGCGGGGTTGCTCAATGGTGTTTCCACATTCAACCGCGGTATGGCAATCGAACAAATTACTGACGGAACATCGAACACGATTCTCTTAGGTGAACTACGAGTTGGAGTCGATCCCACCGACCCTCGCGGTGTCTGGGCGCTAGGACTTTATGGATCGAGCGTGCACGGTGATCACGCCACTAATTTTGTGGCAGGTATCAACGATTGCCCCGGTGGCGACGACGTTTGGCGAGCGACCGAGATCGTTGCCGCGGTGGGGCAGGAGAACCTCGATAAGCAGTGCATGGCGGTTTACATCACGGGCAGGTACTCGAATCAGTCGGTGGTCCGGAGCCTTCACCCGGGTGGTGCGTTCTGCGCGTTTGCAGATGGAAGCGTGGCATTTCTTAGCGAGTATATCGAAGGTGGCTCGTTCGTTGGTGCCCATCAGGCGAGTGCGTATTTGAGCAATTTCCCCGATTCGTTCCTAACCTGGCAACGGTTGTGTCTTTCTAGCGATTCGTTGCCTATCACTGGCGAACTTTAACTACTCGAATTCTCTGCTCTAAATGGAATGTTTCCATGAACTCTATCTTGTTAGCCATTGCAAACGCGAAACAGGCGCGAATTGCTAGCGCAGGTTTCGCAATGCTGTTGGTCGCAGTTGTATCGGGATGCAGTGATGAGCCATTCGATTATATTCGTGCCAAAGGCCGGATTACTTACGAGGATGGTGCGCCAATTCCAACTGAGGGCGGCCTGCGGCTGACATTCTATTCCGAAGCGCCACCCGTCGATGGCAAGTATTTCCCACGCCCTGGATCGGCGATGCCTGACGCTAACGGCGATTTCGAAACCATGACTATGCGACCGGGCGACGGTCTTGTTCCAGGGCGACACCAAGTAACCGTGAGCTACATGTCGCGTTCCACGAAGGATGTTCTCCCAACGGAATACACCCTGAAAGGTAAGACGCCTCTGGTGATCGATACGGCAGAGTTACCACTCGAGATCAAGATTCCACGCCCGTAGGTCTATTGGACGATCCCCTGATCCGATGCAACGAACTGCTATGCATTTACTTGGCTACACCTCCGACTTGCTTCACCGAGCCGTCCTGTGGACGCTGCCTGCGGCGATGGCTTGGTCAATGGCCGCATCGCTATCGGCCGACGAGGTGGTTCCCCCGGCAGACGAATCGTTGCCCAACATCATCGTTATTCTCGCCGACGATCTTGGTTACGGAAGCTTAGGATGCTACGGGGCGAATTCGGAACTCTTGGAGACTCCGCATCTGGACCAACTTGCTCGCGAGGGCGTTCGATTGACGGATGCATGCACGCCGGCCAGCATCTGCTCTCCCACGCGATACGCCATTCTGACCGGTCGGTACTGCTGGCGCACGCAACTTAAGCATGGTATCGTGCGAATGCACGATCCGTTGCTCATTGAGACAGATCGCCCTACGATCGCCTCTGTACTCAAGCACTCCGGCTACTCGACCGCTGCGATCGGAAAATGGCATTTAGGCTACAGCGACAGGAGCGTGAACTTTACCGAGAGACTAGATCCTGGCCCACTAGAGATTGGCTTCGACTATCACTTTGGCATCGCGTCCAACCATGGCGACGGGAGCGGAGTGTTTATCGAGAACTACGGCATCTACGGGCTGCGGGGTAAATCGATTCAGCACTTTGGTACTCAGTATTACGGCGATCGTCCCTACATGGGGCTCGACGCCCCCCAGCGGACCGATGAGGATGTGCCGATGGAGCTATTGGCCCGTGTGACGAGTTGGCTCGACCGTCAGCAGGGCCCTTTTTTCTTGTACTATGCTCCCGTGGAGCCACATGTACCGGTAACCCCTTCACGCTCGGTTGCGGGCACGAGCAAGGCGGGCTCCTACGGTGATTGGATTCACGAGTTGGATCGGAACGTGGGCCACCTACTCGAGTATCTCGAACGGCGCGACTTAACTGACAATACGCTGGTGATTGTGACGAGTGACAACGGAGGAGAGGATAAGCCAACCCGTTACCATGAGAATCGAAGGGCCATTGAAGCCGGGTTGGCAATCAACGGGCCATGGCGAGCCGGAAAGCACTCGATCTACGAGGGTGGGTTTCGGGTGCCGTTTATCGCGCGGTGGCCCCGCAGGATTAAGGCAGGGACCACTTCGGATGCGGCGTTTAATTTGGTCGACTTACCAGCAACGCTAACAGCCGCTGCAGGAGCTACTGCACCAAACTGCATGAGCGGCTTTGAAGATAGCGTGGATCAACTTCCCGTTCTACTCGGGCAAACTAGCCGAGAGCGAATATTCCAAGTTCTCCAAAGCGCCGATGGTGTGCTAGCGGTTCGAGAGGGCCGCTGGAAATGGATAGAAGGCGTGCCTGCCAATGCTGATTCTGCCCAAAGCCAGTTTGCGCCGCAACTCTTTGACCTCCAGCGAGACCCTGGAGAACTCCAAGATGTCAGTGCGCAATTCCCCGAAAAGATTGACCAGCTCGCCGAGTTGCTTGATCGAACTCGCGACAGCGGCCGGTCGGCGAAATGTGTGATCGCCACTAACCGATGATGTTTTCCGACGTTCCTCGAAAGGGCTCCCTTTACGCCTTCCAGTGGAAGAAATCCCCAGAGCTTAGTGCTGATCTTCAAAGGTAACCCCAAGCCGCGACGATTGACCCGTGAGGCCTAGTTTGGCCGCCGAGAAGAAGGGCTAGAATGCAATCGGCTAGCCCACCACGCCCAGCTCTACGACGGCCGGAGGCTCTTGCAAATGGATCCCAAACGACCCTTTTGAATTGCATTGACCCAACCGAGGCTCTCTCCGAATCCAAGGATTGGCTCGATTCCGAACCTGACGCGGTTGCGGGCAACGAAACTGCGGCTCAGAGCCCACCATCGCCGCGGAGGCGAGTGCGGATGACAGCTTCTCAACAAATGATCACTCCAACCCCACTTCGAGCGATGAACAATTACCTTCTCAGCCTTACGGCGGTACTGCTCCTACTGACTTACCCGGTACCGACGGCCCAAGCACGCAAGCCGAATGTCGTCGTGATCGTGGCCGACGATCAGCGGCACGATGCCATGGGAATTGTGCAGAAGGAACTTGGCGATGAGGCAACTTTTCCCTTTTTCCAATCCCCTCACATGGATCGTCTTGCAACCGAAGGCGTGCGTTTTCGAAATTCATTTGTCGTACACTCTCTTTGTTCGCCGAGCCGCGCAACCGTCTTGAGTGGCCTGTATACGCACGAACACGGCATCACTTTCAACGAACAGCCCTTCGTGTCGACAGAGACTTGGCCGCACCTTCTCGCCGACAACGGGTGGAAAACCGGCTACTTCGGCAAGTGGCACATGGGGAACCAGCGACAGCGGCCCGGGTTTCAGGAGGTAGCCACGTTTCTCAACCAGGGACGATATGACGATTGTCCGTTCTTGGTGAATGGAGAAGAGACGCCCTCGCAGGGCTGGGTGGACGATGTGAGTACGGACTACGCAATCGACTTTATCCGGCGCAATCGAGCCGAGCCGTTCGCGATGTACCTGGGATTCAAGTCCCCACACGATAATCGTACACCAGCGCCTCGGCATCAGCGGACCTACTCGGAGGTCACGATACGTAAGCCCAGCAACTGGAACGTTGCGGCTCCGTGGCGGAAGGATGCCGGCTGGGATTGGGACAAACGCCACGCTGACCGACTGAACTACTTCAAGACCATCGCTGGCATTGACGACAACATTGGCCGCTTGCTGAAGGTGCTCGACGAGACCGGCCTAGCTGAGGATACTCTGGTCATCTACATGGGCGACAATGGCTACTATCTTGGTGAGCATGGCCTAGGCGACAAACGCACCGCTTACGACGAGAGCATGCGGATCCCTTTTCTACTTCGCTATCCTCGAGTCGTCCGTCCATCGGTTCGCGACGAATTGGTTCTCAACCTCGACGTAGCCGCCACCCTGCTAGATGCGTGCGGGCTTGCCCCCACCTGGAGCCAACATGGAGCAAGCCTAATGCCGTTGATAACGCACACCCGTGGCGAGGTCCCCTGGCGGAAGTCGTTCCTCTATGAGAATTATCGCGATCCCGCCTATCCGCAGGTCACCTTTGATGTACTCGCAGTCCGAACGCAAGACTTCAAGTACGTGACACATCCTGGCAACCCGCAGTGGACCCAGCTGTTCGACCTGCAGGCAGATCCTCATGAAAACCGAAATCTAATCGACGATCCGGCGAGCGCCACAATCCGCGACGAGATGCAGGCGGAACTAGCAAGACTTAAGGCCGAAATCGGCTACTCCGTGCCTGTAGCAGCACGGATGGAATAGCAGTGGTTCATCAAGCCGCGACTACGGATCGGCAACTGAGATTAGTTGGCTTGTCCCGTAGAGCATCGGTCAATCAATTCGACGCCTACGGTCACGGAAGTGGGATCGTCCTTGGGATGGGAAATACGTGACAGCACCAACTCCGCCAACAGCCTACCTAAGACCTGTGGCCTTCGGTTGAGTGTAGTGAGGCCCGGAGACAGCACACTTGCAAAGTCGAGGTCTCCACAGCCGACTACGGATACATCTTCAGGGATCCGAATAGCAAGTTCATCAGCCGCCTTATAGACGAGCCGTGCCTCGTGGTCGGAGACTCCAAAAACTGCCGTAGGCTTAAAAGAGCTCGTTAACAGGTCCCTCGCAACTTGGATGCCGTTGTCGCCCGCTTCATTGAGCCGCCAGCTCTTACAAGTCACGCCAGGGTGAGCTTCAGCGGCCTCTTCAAAGTTCTCCCGCCGGCGAACTGCCCAGGTCTGCGCTGCGATTTCTCTTGTGGAAAGGCACGCAAGTCGCCGGTGTCCAAGGCCTACCAAGTGTTCGGTAATGAGTTGGGCTACTTGCTTTTCATCCGATCCGACGGATTCCCCCCACTGCCCCTGCGGCAGAAGATGATCGACGGCTCCCATCGGTACGGCGCGACCAATCAAGTCGCTGAAGTGTTCGCAATAAGCAACTGCATAAGCAGGCCATAAGAGCAGGGCGTCTACGCGACGGTCGAGTAAGTCGCTGATAAGTTCAAATCCTTCCGTCTTCTGGCGCTCAAACTCCCCCGATTTTTCAAAGCACTTCGGCCAAATCGTGATGGGCAAGTAGCCAACTTCTGAAAGCGCTCGTGGATTCCGAGTAGCACATTGACCCAAAAGGAATCGTAGGGTGGAATCATCACGCCAATTGATTTTGTGTGCCCTGTCTGCATGCCAGTGACAAGGGCATTCTTGCGCCAACCAAGTCTCCTGGCAGCATCCATAACTCGCTCTTGGGTAGCGATTGCATAGCGATGCCCTTCCCCGCGTAGTATGCGAGACGCGGAAGTCAGCGATACGTTCGCTTCGGCTGCCACGTCCTTCAATCGCGGAAGTGCATTTCCCTTTTTGTCCATGGTTGCCGGCCCATTCTACAATTTGTGCTGCTACTGCTCGCCCTGAGCGATCGCTCCGTCGGGAACAAGCCACTCCGTTATAGCAGAGCCAGAGGGCGATTGGAAATCTGCTCTTCCATGGGTTGCCTACGCCGGCATGAATCAAGAAAGATGGCAGGCGACTGATATGCCGCCTAGTTTGCATTTGCAGGGAGTTTTTCAACGCTATCGCCGTGCCCGCGCAACACCGCGTTCGTCAGAAACAAGACCCCGCGGGCGGGTACGGTCAACGATACGCCCGCCCTGAAGTCGAGATCCAATTCATGGGCTTTAGCTATTGGATAGCCAAGCTCGTTCGTTGGTCGGTCGTCCGCGAAATAGTGATATCGAGTCCATTTCGGACCATCCGGGGCGTACGAATCCCTTAGGAGCACGGACCGCTCCTCGTCGCTGTCGTTGACTATCATATGGGTCGTACCAAAGTCTGGTGCGCGGCCAGACAATACACGGAGCCCTGGTTGCGCTTGGTAATCTACCTGCATCATGCGTGTTCCCCGTGGATACGCTCGCGACATCAGGGACCAAACATAGTACCAGGGCCGCAAGGCAGCATCTTCCGGGTGGCCGATTTCCTCAGCCATGGAGTTGAAGAAGCCCCATTTCTTCCAGAGGACGCGATCGAGGTCGGGCCATGACGACTCTTTGTCTTTCATAATATGCATGGCGTCGTCGACCATCCAGGCCACGGCGCCATCCATGCCGGCTCGGGAGCACTGAGCCAAGTAGTCTGCCATCCACACCCCATAGATATGGTCGTATATCTTTGGGTGGCTATCTTCACCTCCCATCGGTTCGATCGGCCCGCGGGCCCCCATGCCGACCTCGCCCATAAAGAAGGGCTTTTCTTTTCCTTTGGGATCGTTCGACTCGATGTAACGTTTCTTGAATCTAAAATGCGGCTCAAGCATGCCGTTCTCGACATCGGCGATCGGCGGCGTACTCGTGCACCTCATAACCTGCCATTTGGGGAGCCAGTTGGCGCACGGCTAGCTCGATCCAGTAGTGGTCTTTCTGCCAGGTGGCGTCAGGGCCAACAATTTTGATTTTCTTATCCAGGCCACGTCGCTTTAGTTCATTGTCCAGATTCAAGACCCCTACTTTCCAGCGATTAAAGTCGGCGCAGGCGGACCAGTTTCCATTGGGTTCGTTGATTAGGTTGTAGTACTTCAGGCAGGTGTAATCCCGTTCCTCGATTAAGTACTCAAGGAAATCGCTGATCAGTAACGACCATCGCGGGTCTGTCTCTTCAATCTCATAGTCTTGTAGTTTGTCCGCCTCTGAGTCTTGCCGATCCTCGTCAGACGCGGGGTCATCCCATTCGCCAATAATTACCGGGATATTTCGCGACTCACAATAGTCCAACAGTCGGTAAAGTTTCTGCATGCGTGGCGATTGCCAGTTGTAGATTGCCTTGCCCGACTCATCGTAGCCCTCGCAGTACCAGTACGCCCGGAGCATGCAGCGCACGATCGGCACCCGCATGTAATCAAGACGATCGTAAACCCTCTGCCAGTCTTCGTCCGTAGGGTCGCACCAGGGATAGCGCTCCACTGTACGCCGAACCCTAGGAACGGAGCCTGACTAAGAGGCTTATTGGTTACCTCCACAACGGTTGACTCGGCCAGCGTATTGGCGCCGCAAATCACCAAACCGACCAACAAGCTGAGGTGCGAGATGTAAATGCGAAATGAATTTAGGCCCATGGTTGGCTCCGTAGGTGCTTCAGAAGAGCATCAAAATCAGCAGTCGCGACCGCCGTTGTCTGGTCGGCACAACCGTAGTAAACAAACAAAGTTCCATCCTTGACCACATTCGCAGTGGGAAACACAACTGCGTGCGGGTACAAGCCATTCAACTCGTAATCCTCTGCGGGCTCCATAATTGGCTTACGGCAACGTGCCGTTACCTTCAGTGGGTTTTCCAAGTCGAGCAACATGGCCCCAATTCGGTAGACGCCGCGATCGTCGACTGCGTGGTAGAGCACGAACCATCCGTGCTCTGTCCAAATAGGGGGCGTGGCACCGCCCAGTTTGCGTTCCCACTCAAACTCGTTGCGGGCCAGTAAATGGCTTGTCGGCCAGTCCATCAGATCTTTAGAAAGGCTTAACCAGATGGCGGGATACTGGGTGCCAAATTCGGGACCAACCCATTGCATAGGACGATGCAGCAACGCGTACTGGTCTCTTACCTGATTCGGAAAGAGGATAACGTCGCGATCGTCAACGTTCGAACGCGTGATACGACCAAGGCGACGAAAACTCTTCAGGTCATCAGAAATTAGCAATCCAGAGGCCGTCATGTTTTGGCCATACAGCGACGGTTGCGAAAGATTGTTTGGGCTATACGCAGAGTTGTCGGAGTTAAGCCAATATTGGCCTGGTGCATGAGCGCGGTAGGCGTAAGTGATGTAGTAGTGACCATCCAGTCGGACGATTCGCGGGTCTTCAATGCAACCCGCGTCGGGCCCGTCGAGGCTTGGGGTGAGGATAGGTTCGTCGCTTACCCGTTCAAAATGAAAACCGTCGGTGCTCGTCGCCAAGCCAAAGCAAATTGTGTGTTGCGTATCGTGCCCCGCGGCGCGGTAGAGCATGTAAAACAGTCCATCGTCGGCGAGCCAAACGCCGGGATTGCAAACCACCAAGCTTTCCCAGGGATTGGAGGGCTCCGGTCGCAAGATGGGATTTCCGTGAAAACGCTTCAGCATCCCGGTGCCGCTCACGCTTGGAACTAGCTTCGCGTGGAGGGATTGTTTGTTGTTAGTAGAGATTCTAGACATGTCATCTCTTTTGGAATCGTACTAGCGCCAGACCACAAAAAACGCGAGGCTAACGCAAAGTACCAGTGCGGAAAGTACTCGATAGTTTTGAAACCAAGGCGTGCCAGTAAGGGCTGCGGTTTCGTCTGCAAAAAACGATGGTCGCCAAACGTAACGCTGTACGGCGTCTGACGAAGGCGGGTCCGTCACTAGGCTGGTAACGGTCAGCAGCAACAGCGATACGGCAAAGATCACGGGAGCGACGTAGAGGAAATGCCAATCAGCAAGGGGCGTACGATCGATGAACAAAAGCAGTAGAACCGCCATCGCAAAACCGGTTAGCAATGCCACAAACGCTCCTGTTGCGGTAGCGCAATTCCAGAACAAGCCCGCGAGGAACACGGCAACAATGGGTGGAGCCATGTAGGAAAGCAATTGCTGGAAGTACTTCACTACCGAACCAAACTCATGGATTCGCGGTGCCCACAGGGCAGCCACCATCACAATCGTGAGGCCGGCCACGTTGCCGGCCAGAACTAGCTGCCTTTGGCTCAA
Source organism: Lacipirellulaceae bacterium (assembly GCA_963753855.1). Taxonomy (GTDB): domain Bacteria; phylum Planctomycetota; class Planctomycetia; order Pirellulales; family Lacipirellulaceae; genus Aeoliella. Next base: position 660,148 of record CAVWDV010000003.1, read on the forward strand.
GTTCGGTCTCAACTTGGTGACTAGGTCCATGGTCACGAGCGTCTGCGCCGAGTTGAGAATCGAACTCAGCGTCGACACCATCGCCGCCAGGAATCCGATCACCACGATTCCAGTTACACCCGGAGGGAGCAAGTCCAGCACCATGGTGGGGTAAATCTGATTCGGATTTTCAATGCTCGGATATAGCAAACGACCCGCGAGTCCCGGCAAGACCATTACGAAGAAGACGACAAAATTCAGCATTGCCGCGAGCAGGCTGCCCCACCTTCCATGGTCGATATTGCGAGCACTCAACGTGCGCTGCACCATCGCCTGGCTCAGGCCCCAAAAATAGAAACCCAGCAGCGGCAACGAAATGAAAAGAGTTGGCCACGGAACCGACGGGTCGTCGATAGGCCGTACCAGATGGAGATGGCCGTCCGGCACTTGCGACATGACTGCCTGCCATCCGCCTGCTTTGACAAAGGCCACAATCGTGAGCGCCGCTGAGCCACCGATTAGGACCAGTGCCTGAATGATGTCGACCCACATCACGGCGGCAAGTCCCCCCACCAAGGTGTAGGAGCCAGCGATCAGAGCGATCCCCCAAACTAGTTGTTCGATGCTCGCATCGGGAAAGACGAGCTGGACCATTAGCGCGCCAGCGTAGAGTGTCACCGCGGCGTCTGCAAACGTGTATCCAATCACCGTGACAATAGAAAGGTAGTAGCGACTTCGCGAGTCGTAGCGCCCTTCCAGGAACTCTGGCAGCGTGAATATCTTGTTGCGCAAGTAAAACGGCAGGAAAAAGACCACGAAGAACACGATGGGAATAATTGCCCCCGCGATGCCATAGTTGAACACCGCAATCCCGGTGTCGTAGGCGTCGCCGGACCACCCGACCAAGGATGAGCTCGACACGCACATCGCAATCATTGACAAACCGATCACGGGCCAGGTCATCCCGCGGCCGCCCAGGAAATAGTCTTCGGCAGTCTGCCGTTTGGAATGCCATAAACCCCACGCGACGATGGCAACGACGTAACCAGCCATCAACAAGTAATCGAGCGTATGCAGGGTGGAGGCAGGAGGCATGATTCGAACTGCGGGATCGCGCCGAAGGCTAAAGGGAGCTGGCGAATAGTACGCGATGGGGCACGCAAGCAACGGCTGCCCAAGGCGCGGCACTTGGAATCGCGAGACAAAAGAGGTACGTCAAGAGGAAACAGCCTTAGTTGAAGTAATCGCACGCCGATCGCCGGCTACCGCAGTGAACGAACCTGCGGCATGCAGCAACCGGCAAATTAGGCAGTAGTACACCTCCGACCAGCTTTTTCGGCGCAGCCTGCCGCTCGCGCTCTTCTCACTCTAACCAGAAGGGAGGAGCCAAACAATTGCCTTGGTAAAAATACTTGCACAACTATTGACAGCGAGCGTGCTCGTGCCTAAAAATTACATAGTAGCTACCGCGAACGAACAATGCAAGTACTTGCATTTTCGGAATGGAGCTTTGGATGACGGACGTCCCGGTTAGGCGGCTAGTAGTTTTGAAGGTGCGGTTTCCGGTTGCGAATCGTGGCGGCATTGCCCGCGGCGTGGCCAACCTCCCGCGGCTCGTCCATCCTTTCTGAAGTTTCCGTCTAGCAACGACTCCTAATCCTAAGTTCATCTCGTCACTCATCGCCGAACACGTCCGGCTTTGCTTCCCTTTGATTTCTTGGTTTTCAACGCTTGACCGCAGGACTAATCAACCAATTTCCGCTGTTTACGGAGAAAGTGCCTCGCCATGATCTTTAAACGTTGCACTCGGCGTTTCGGCTTTACGCTCGTCGAGTTGCTGGTCGTAATCGCCATCATTGGCATCCTGGTCGCGCTACTGCTTCCGGCTGTGCAGGCAGCTCGTGAGGCAGCGCGAAGGACGCAATGCATCAACAATTTGAAGCAGATCGGCCTGGCGCTGCAAAACTACCACGACACGCGGAAAGCATTTCCGCCAGGGGCGTTGATTGAAGGCGAGTGTTGCGACCAACCCAGCAAGACTGGATGGTCGCTTGAAATTCTGCCATTCATGGAAAGCCCCGCTCTTTACGCATTGCTCGACCCCACGCTCACCATTGGCCATCCCAACAATCAAGCGCTGCGAGAAGCGGATGCACCCGGATTTGCTTGCCCATCGGACAGCCCCTCGGAATTGCTAGTACCGCAAAGCGGACCCGAGGCGGGAAACGCGTCTGGCCGTGCTCAGCGTCAGTTCCGCACCGGTTCCTACCGCGCCAACACGGGTCGGGTATCTGGCCCGGCCACTTGGTATCTCGCAGAAGACCTCCGGGATAGCTCGGGGCAATGGATGGCCCCGAAGGAATGGCGCGGCCCCATGCATCTCACGGGACACCTAGGACTACGGCAAGAGTCCATGAGCAAGATCGTGGATGGCACGTCCAACACGCTATTAGTTGGCGAGAATACCAACACTACGGTCCCAGAACGCCGCACTTTCTGGGCCTATACCTGGGGTGGTTACGCCATGTCGCAGGCGTGGCTGGATCCTCGCATGTTCATGGCCGACTACAACGAGTGTCAGTCAATGTCGGGCACTGGGTTGCACCGCGTCTGCATGGCTAGGTGGTATAGTTTTCACCCGAATAACAACAATTTCGTCCGCTGCGATGGCTCCGTTGGAGGAATCAGTCGCGACATTGACTTAGAGGTTTTTGGGGCTCTTTGTTCAATCGCCGGAGGAGAGGTGGCCCAAGAGCTATGATGCATTGCCCAAAGATCGCTCCGCCTGCGACGGTCCGCATAGCATCGCGATTGACTGCAATTGCGATGCTGTGCGGTTCCGCGTTGGTTGTCGGATGCTTCGACGACTCGCCCGCCATTGTGCCCGTCGCGGGCGTCGTCACGCTGGATGGCAAGAATCTAGGCAATGCGTACGTTACATTTTCCCCGCTGGGACCAGGTGGAGGTCCGGCATCGGTCGCTACGACGGACAGCGATGGCGCATTCCAACTGGTCACCATCGGCGACCAGCAAGAGGGGGCGGTGGTTGGAATGCACCGCGTGACCATCGTCACTGCTCGCGCGGCTACACCCGTCGAGGGGGCAAAAATCAGCAAGGAGCTGGTCCCGCTGAAGTATCGTGACGGGTCCTATCGCCTCGAAGTGCCCGCCGAGGGCCTTCAAGACACGTCGATTGAACTCCTGAAAAAATAGACGTCGTGTCTGCATGGATCAAAGCTCGATCAAAGGCAGGCCGCTGGACGCCTGCCTGTCGCCATGCCCCGCGAATCGGCAAGGCAACACCAATTGCGGCGGTTCGGCCGACACGCGCGGCTAGGTCAACTGGCTGGTACACCGACATCGCGATGCCATGGCTCGCGATTCGAGTTTTAGGAAAAACTGATAAAAATACGGCTCAACGCTTGACATCCTAATCGGCGGCATTTTAGACTGTGGTTAGTGCGTTGCAAATACTTGCAACTAGCTTTTTCAGGCCTTTTCCCCAGCACCCCTTGTCGAAGACTCTCATGGCAAACATCAGCAATGCTTAGCCATGCGGGTCAGATCGTGTGATTGCTTGTGGCTTGTGTTCTACGCCGACGCCTCCCTGGCGACGGCAAGGTGTACCTCGATCAACTTACTCATTATCTGCTCCTGATGTTCTAAGGAAGCTTACAAAATGACAACTCTTTTGAAGTACCGGATCCCGACGACTGAGCGAACTGCAATGAAACGAAGCTTTGCCGGCGGCCTGCAATGCTTGGTTTTGCTGTCGGTTGCCTTCTTCAACGCGCCCAACCTGTGGGCGGCGAATCAGTTCTGGCAAGACCCGGGAGTGGACGATTGGTTCTTCACCAACAATGGCAATGGCGGCAACAACCCTAACTGGTCCGACCAACTGGTGCCACCAAATCAGTTCATTCCCGATCAATCGCAGGATGAGATCGGCACCATCAACAACGGTGGGACGGCGTACGTTAGCATAGCGCCCGATGGTGGCTTGGCCCAACCGAATCCGGGTGGCGTTTTGCTGGGACAGGGGCCAACCGACTCGGGGAATGTTGAGATTCGCCCTGGAGGGCTTCTCGACGCACAGATCTGGCGGAATGGCGTCGGGCCTGAGGGCGGAGATGTTGTTATTGGGCAGAACGGCACTGGCGTGTTGACCGTCGAGCGCGGCGGAACGCTCTCGGGCGAACGCATCATCGTCGGCGGTGCCGAGGGGAGCCTCCTGTCCGCAGGTGCAGGCAACTCCGGAACCGCGACCATCCTCTCGCGTGGCAACATGCTGTTGAATCGTTCAACCACTATCATTGGGCCGAACGTGAATGCACTGGCCGAAGAAGATATCGTCTTCGGACCCGAGAGCATCTACACCGCTGTGATTACCGATGCAACCAATCATTCGCCTTTGAGGGCGGTGGATTCAATCACTGCCGGCGGTCAGTTCCGCGTCGAGTTTGGCAACGGAGTGACTCCCGCGTTGGGCGATAGCTGGCCCGTTTTGGATGCATCTTCGGTTGTCGGCAATTTCTCGAATGTCGACTCGTCAGCCGCGCCGCAGCTAGGTACCGCGCAAACCTACCGACTCCGCCCCGTCGACGGCGGAACCTATGGCGAACAGTTGCGGCTGGAAGTGGCTCAGCAACTCACGCTCGAAGTCGATTGGGATTCGAAGAACATCACGATCCGCAATCAGGGTAGCTCGGCAAACGTCTCCATCGATGGTTACTCGATTATATCTGGCTTTGGATCGCTCGATCCGGATAGCTGGACTAGTCTGGAGTCGGAAGGGGAGCCAGGCGGCTGGCTGGAAGCGGGGCCCACGGCCAACTCACTTAGCGAACTGCGACCATCCGGCACAACACCGCTCGGCCCGGACGCCTCGCGTAATCTCGGGGCAGCCTTCGCTCCCGCCTTCCCGGAGTTTGGAGTCGATCCGGAAGAGCTGCGCTTTGAGTACCGCGAAGCCGACGGTGTTATTTCCCAGGGCTTGGTGGAGTACTCAGGCGAGAAGGTTCACAACAACCTTTTGCTCGGAGTTGAACCTTCCACCGGCGAAGCCGTTCTGAAAAACGACTCGCCCTTCGAAATTACCATTTCCGGCTACTCGGTTTTGTCCGACTCAGGGTCGCTGCTGACCGGTTGGAACAGCCTCGCCGATCAGGGGGTCCTCGGCTGGGAAGAGGCATCTCCAACAACAAGCTCGCTTTCGGAATTGGCGCCGCTGCAATCCTCGGCTCTCGTGTTACCAGCGGGTATCTCTTACAACCTGGGGACGTTGTTCAACACTGGCGGCAGCCAAGACTTGTCCCTCGAATTCCTGCTCACTGGGAATACTGCGGCCTCGATTGGCGACGTGATTTACTCCCTGCCAAGCGTGGGGGGCCTCACGGGCGACTACAACGGCGACAACGTGGTGAATCTGGCAGACTACACGATCTGGCGCGATTCGCTGGGCGTACGGTTCCCATCGGTACGGGTGCCGACGGCAATAATGATGGAATGATTACTGCCGGTGACTACACCGTTTGGAAGAACAATTTCGGCCCGAACGGCGCAGCTGCCGGTACCGCAATACCAAGCAGCGTGCCAGAACCGGCGTCGATGAGCTTGCTGGTGCTGGCGGCAGCCGGCTTGGTTTTGAGTCGACGATGGGCTCTTCAGCCTGCTTTTGTCACGCCAATGAAACCACGGAGTCTATCTAAAATGAATCAAAGACTGTTCGCTTTCCTTATTGCCGCTTCGTGTGGCCTGTCGGCTGCCGAAGCCCAGGTGCTTCATCAATGGTCGTTCAACGAAGCGGATGGCGTTGGCATCGAGGCTACCGCAAACAGCGGAACTGAGGCAACCTCTGGAACGCCCACTTGGACCGCTCCCACCAACAATAATACCGGCGATTGGGCCACGACCGGCAGCGGAATAATGCGGATAACTGGCAACAATACCAGTGTGGGCACACTTAGCCAGTCCTTTGTAACGTTGCCAGATACGGATAGTGGCGTGGTACGTTTCGAGTGGGACATCGACTGGTCGTTAACAGCACCCGCCACGGGCGGTCCGCGCGAAACGTTTCTGATTAATCGTGATGAGGGTGGCGCGAATCGGTTTCGTTGGACGCTCAGCAACCCCACCGGCGGAGCATCGCCGGCCATGCGGCTGAACATCGATGGCAACGGTTTCGCCGCAATTCCAAACTTAACTTTTGCGAATGATGAACTCGTGCTGGATGGCAATGATGGCAATCTCGTCCTGCGTACCGACTTCACGTTCGGCGACGTGGGCGGCACTAACGGTGTCGCCGCCCTCGAGGCGTCGTACTCCTACGACGGCAGTCCCTTCAGCGTTATTGATATCGGAACCTTCACGCCTTACGCGGTTGCCAACTTGAACGACCTGCGATTGCACAGTAAAGGTGCTTTATCGGAGACCGAATTTCTTGATTTCGATGGCGTCGCCGTCAGCATCCCCGATGGAGCGCTAATCCCTGGCGACGTGAACGGTGATGGCGAGGTTGGCATCGACGACTACTTTCCGATCCGGAATAATTTCCAGCAACTCGTCAGCAATCGTATAGATGGCGATCTCAACGCTGACGGACTTGTCAACTTCATCGACTTTGCGGAATGGCAAGCCAATGCACCGGCAAGTGTTGTAGCGGCACTCAACTCCAACACGATCCCGGAACCGACGACGATCGTATTACTAACTCTCGGGTCGCTGCTGATTTGCGGGCATCGGCAGCGTCGGGCCTAGAAAGATGGGGTTACTCGAGGCATACGTAACTCCGCTTCGCGCGGCAGCCATCGCCTCAGCCCCCACGGCGCTCATGGGGGGCGGGGCTGGGGCCGATGGCGACTGGCTCAAAGTACAGCAGGATGATGTCATTCGAACTGCCGATAAAGCAACCGTAGTTCTGTAAATCAAATCGCGATTTACGAGTTGGTCTCCATGGCGAGATAACGTTTTCCGATTTGCCAATCCTCATCGGTTTGGGCGAGGACTGCTGAGGCAAGCCTCAGCAGTGCCGCCTCGTTCGGGAACAGCGAGGCAACGCGTTTTCGCCGGGCGATTTCTTCGTTGAGTCGTTTCAGGGCGTTGGTCGTCCCGAGGCGTTTGCGATATGCGACCGGTAGTCGGAAAACGGCGAGCCCTTCGGGCACGATGGCTTCTATCCACTCGGCCAACTTGGGAGCTGCCTCGCGGTGCTTATCAGCGGCCATTTTTGAGAGCCGACCCGCTTCGGTACGATCCGCCGCGTGAAAGACGTTTCGCCGGTCGTGAGCCACTTCGCAGTTGAGGGATTGCTGGGGCACATAGCTCTGCGCGTTCTGCTGCAAGTGGAACTGGCAGCGTTGCCAGGGAACCGCTGGTAGGACCGCTTTGCGAGCCGCTCCCAGGCCGCTGTGATCGTCGCTGACGTTCAACTGCACGCCATGCAGACCACGCTCGACGAGCGACTGAAAGAACTCCCGCCAATGCACCTCGGCCTCGGAGAGCCAGACGCTCGTGCCCAGCACGCAGCGTCTGCCATCTACCTTGGAATTTGGCGGAGGCGTTCCGGATAAAGTTCCGCCAGGAAATCGCCTGAAATCGGGCTCGACGGAGGTGAGACTTCTGCCCGTTTAGGAACAATTGAAATGGGATTATGTTTGCCCAGTTTCGTTCACCGATGGAGGGAAGAGGACCGACTTCGATGTGCTGTACGATCAGTTCGGTACCAGGCAAGCGCGGTCGACCGCAGGTCCGCAATCGAGGAGCCCACTTGCCGTTGGTCGACGAACTCGACTGCGACGCATCCGTCACGGCCGAGTTGGCAGGAGAACGACCAACCGTTACGATGACGCTTGCGGCTACAATCCTCTCGCAGTTGCCCCCTCCGAGGTCCACGATGTCAGAACGCGACAACGTCAATGAGTTGATCAGCACGCTCCAGCAAGAGCGTGATGAGCTTGGTGTGAAACTCCACCTGGCCGGCAAAGAAGCCAAGCAGGAGTTCGACCGGCTCAACGAACGGATCGGCGAACTCTTGAAGCAGTACGAACCGGCCCAAGGAGTCGTGCAGGAAACGGCCGAAAACGTGTGGGCCGCGCTTCGCCTGGCCGCCGAGGAAATGAAAGCCGGCATCGACCGCGTCCGTAAGTCGATCGAGTCGGACGACTAGACATGGCGAAATCGGTGGCCGTGCTTCAGGTGTCAACAGCTCGGGAGCCTGCGGTGTAGCGTGGTGTGTCCGCGTCGAGTCTTGTCGTTGTTGCTGCTCAACTTGCCGGGCCGCTTTGCGTTGCTGTTGTGCTTGAGCGAGGCGAGCCTCATCTAGGTCAATCGGGGCGACTACAGCAGCGTGGAGCCCAACCGCCAGCAGGTGGACGTAGCACGCATCCGCTTCATCGACGCATGGCGTTGGCTACCATTGGCATCCCGATGCGACCAATTGCCTGACCTCGTCGATTAATCCAGAGTGCCCCGGACGCTGCGAACCGAGAGGCCAAAAACTGCGTCCCAAGGAGTACACCCTGATTACCCAACCAGGTCACCAAAACAGAAATGAACCGATGTAGCAATGACTCAAGCAAATACTTCTGCCAGTCGATACTTGGGCCTTTCTTCCGACCTCGAAATAGCGGTGCATTTTCTTTTCTGGACTGCGCAACTTTGCAAGCTTGGGCAAACCTGTAGCGGCTACCTGGAGCTACCCAGCAATAGGAAGCACCATGCCGTGTTGACTATAGGCAACAGACCCGCGTGGCTTTGCAGGGCATACTTGCTCCAGTATGAGCAGTATGAGTACGTTAACACCGCCAAGGCCCTCGTGGTCGCTTCGCTCGCTTTTCGGAATCGCCCGGAGCCGATGATCTACCACCTGCACGATATTGTGACCTCGTCCCACTTTAGCCGCGCGAACCGGTGGGTACTGGTGCAACTCGCCAATTGCTATGCAGCCAAGGTGATTGCCAACTCGCAGGCGACGGCCGACGCATTCGTCGCGGCGGGTGGCAAGCGGAGGTTGGTAACGGTGATTCCTAATGGGTTCGACCCAGCGCCGTTTGATCGAGCGATTGTCGAAAGGGACGCACGCAATGGTGCTCACGCCAGCGAAAGCGGACGAAAAGTGATCGCCGTCTTCGGCCGCCTCGCACCGTGGAAGGGGCAGGACGTCGCGATTCGTGCTACGGCCCAACTGCCGGACGTGAAGTTGTGGATCGTAGGTGACGCGCTGTTTGGCGAGGATGCCTATGCCGAAGAACTCCATGAGCTGGTTCGTGAGCTGGGCGTGGAAGAGCGAGTCCACTTCCTCGGCTTCCGCGACGACGTGCTCGAACTGATGCAACAGGCGGACGTGGTGGTGCACACGTCGACGGCCCCCGAGCCCTTTGGGCGGGTCGTGGTCGAGGCGATGCTATCGGCGCGGCCGGTAGTCGCCAGCCGTGGAGGAGGGGCGATGGAGATTATCGAAGAGGGCGTGACGGGATTGCTCTCGACCATGGGTGACGCCGACGATCTGGCCCGTTGCCTACAAACGCTGATCGACGATCCCGTACTGGCCGGGCAATTAGCGATCGAAGGGGCACGTGTTGCTCGTGAGCGGTACTCTATCGATAAGTGCGTCGCCGAGACCAATGCGGTGATTGAAGAGGTGGCAAACAAGCGCCGTCGGCCTTCAAATCGCACAGCGGCTCAGGGCGAGATATTCAAGGGCTAACGCCACGCGATGAGTGTCGCCGCCATTCGTTTCAGTGCCCAATGCCGGTCGAAATGGGCGTCAAAGATCGTCGCCGCTGCGCCGCCCACCTTGTTGCACCTAACGCGTTTCACCTAGAGTAGTGACTTGCTACCTTCGACCGAGTCCATGTCAGGAGCGACAATCCTGGGGTTTGCCCCCCCATCATTGAGGTGGGCGTTAGTAGAGCACGTAGTCCGCGGTGTCCTGGCGGCCGTGGTTACCGCCCCCCAGGATGCGGCCCTTGGTGATTTCCTCCCGCCGGACGCGACTATCGGCTACCACGCCCCAACCGGCGGCAGCAATCGCCGGGTCGATCAGTTCGGCACGGATCTCGGCTTCGTTCAGGTCGTGGGGCATGGGTAAGGATCGAAGTCATCGCCCTCTTCGGTAAGGAGAGCCAGGTACTTGGGGTGTAAAAACAGTTTTTCACGACCCATGGTCAACTCTCGCAGCACTCCCAGGTCCGCAAGGGCTTTAAGGTATTTGGAAGCAGACTGACGCTTGGCGATTCCGGCATCGGTCACGTTCTGAATCCGACAATAGGGCATTTCAAAAACAAGGCTGATAAGTTCGTGGCTGTATATCTTCGGCTCTCGTTGGCGGACGTACTCACTGGTGTGATCGTGCAGCCGTCGAATTGCTTCGATCTTCAGCCTGGTCCAGTTGGCCGTTTGCTCGACTCCGGCAATCAAGTACAACAGCCACTCCTGCCACGCTCCGTCGGTGGTCACGTCCAACAACAGACGGTAGTAGTCGCTGCGGTGTTCGATGATGTAGCGGCTGAGGTACAGGATTGGCAGGTTCAATAGCCCCTCGTTGATAAGAAACAGACTATTCAGCACCCGCCCTGTGCGTCCGTTTCCATCGGTAAACGGGTGGATTGCCTCGAATTGGTAGTGCCCGACCGCCATCCGCACGAGCGGATCGATCTCGGTGCGGTCATGCATGAAGCGTTCCCAGTTGGCCAGCAGGTCACGCAACTGCGACTCGCCCACGGGTGGCGTATAGACCACTGTGCCGCTCTCCGTTGCGAGTGCCGTCCCGGGCACCTTTCGCACTCGCATCTCGACTCCTTTGATCTTCGAGCACACCTCTTCGGCTGTCCGGGTGGTCAGTGGGTACTTGTCGAGCAACTGGAAGCCTTCGAGCAACGCTTGGCTGTACCTGAGTGCCTCCTTGGTCGCCGGGTCGGCATGGTCGTCGCCTCCTTGGTGCTTAAAGAGCCGATCGGTGGTCGTAACGATATTCTCGATTTCGGAGCTAGACTTCGCTTCCAGCACGGGGAGGGCACGGATCAGCACTGCTTGATTCGGGATCAAGCCTGCTGCTTGCTTGAGTTCTGCGAGGGCTGCCCTAGCCGGGATGCATTGCTTGAGGACAGCGGTTGTCTCCAGTTCCGCCGCCGGAGGCAGCAGCGGCAGTTCGTTGAACGGCAGGTCGGGTCGCCAGGGGGGCTTTCCTGAGCGTTTTCGCTTGGTTTTTTCGGCTTTCTGCATGACCCAAGCATATGTCTTCGATATCGACAGGTCAACGGAATATGTCGATATTTTCTCCTTTCATCGACATGTTTGGCACACGTGTCGATGGTGTAACCATGTCGCCCCGCCCGTGGCGTTCCCATGAAACCTATGGCATCTCTCCTAGAATCCGCTGAAAATCCGTCGCCACGTACTCTTCAAACTGTGGTTTGCAGTGCTCGGTCTGGGCCTTGGTATTTCTGCCATTAAACCAGATCGACCGCTTGCCGACGTTCTTGCCCGACCTCGTTTGCACGGCTTCCTGAACGAACTCCCGGGACGACATGATCCACAGTGTTTCCATCCGTTCGGAGTAGAACACGAACCAGTACTTCTCTCGCAAGTCATGCGTCAGGGCTGAAAACTGTGCGGCACTGCCGAACTTGACGTCCTTGGACCTTGCCCTGAGCTGCACCTCGACAAACGTCCCATCGGGCCGTTTCACCACGGCGTCGATGGCGTCGTCGTCCACTAGCGGGAGGTACACATCCAGCCCCTCCTTGAGCATCAGACCGACCACGTAGAACTCGATCCGCTTATGCCCCACATGCCGGTGAAGACGGGAAACGATTCATCACGCCACTCCGCCCAACAATGCTCACCCCTTCGCTAACCTTCATTGTGGCAACGTTAATGCAATTACCTCCGACTGACGTCGACCGATGTAGTCATCGCATCTCGTTGACTTTTGCGTTGGGATTTGGCATACTTCATGTGTTGGTGGACGCGTACTTTCGCCCCCCCATTTCTCGCTTCGATCTCGCACTCTCGCGAGGCAGAAAGGCAGCAAAATGCCGACTGCAATTGCACCATTCTTCAATGACAAGCCCGATGATGACGGCACCGATGATTTCGTCATGGGCGATTGGTTGTCCATCGACGTGATGGACCGACTTAACGATGACGACTACGTGGCGGATGACGATGAAGTTGACGAAGTACGCGAGTGACCTAAGCCCCGGAGGTGAGTGATGAGCCGAGTTTGGATTGATCAAGACAGCCGACAGAAGGCGAAGCATGGTGTGAAGGCTAAGTGGATGATTTACTGGTACGAAGGAGCCCGCAAGCGCAGCCGAACCATTGGCAGCAAGAGCTTGGCGGAGAAGGCGCGCCGAAGAAAAGAGGGCGAGCTCGCAGCAGGAATCATCGACCCACGACGCACCAAGTGGGAGACGCTCATGGAATGCTTCCTCACACAGGCTCGGACGCATAACGCGGCGAGCACCGTGGTGGACTATACCGCCATCGTCAAGAACTACGAACGGATGATGCAGCCAAGGTGGGTCACGGACTTGACTAAGGCAGCTATCGACCGGTTCATCGAGAAACGCAAGAGGGAGCGTCTGGCAGCCAACAATAGGCCCTTATCGCCTGCCACTCTCAACAAGGATTTGCGTGTCTTACGGGCGATGGTAAACCTTGCCGAAGAGCAGGACATGATTCCCCGAGCTCCACGCATCAAGCTGATCCGAGAGCCCGAGCGAGAGATTGAGTTCATCACCGACGCACAATTCTCCGCCATGTATGCAGCGGCGGATACGATGGCCCGCCCAACCGGGCGACACTACTCCCGGCGAGTGGTGGCGTGCGATCTTGGTGTTCCTGTTTACATCGGGCTGGCGAATCGGGCAGACGCTTTCACTCACCCGCGATGACCTGGACCTCGACGGCGGTTTTGCAATCGCCCGTGCGGAGGACACGAAGGGCAAACGCGATGCACGTATCCCGCTGCACCCGATGGCCATCGAACACCTTCGCACCATCGAGGACTTTAACCCGCTGGTGTTTATGTGGAGCAATGGCAAGAGCACGCTATCAAAAGACTTCGTGCGATTGAAAGACGCGGCGGGCGTGAAGATCAAAGGGCGGTTCCATCGGCTGCGGTCCGCATTCGCAACCTACAACGCGGCAACCCTGCCGGCTGACGTGTTGCAGACCGTGATGCAGCACAAGGCGGCTGCCACCACCCGCCGCTACATCAACCAAGCTGAGCGGCTGCGTCAGACCGACGTGGCGAGTCGCATCCACGCCCCCACGCTGCCCATTGCCAAGGACGCAAGTTGAACAACGAATGTCGTGTTTATCGCGTGTCGCCCTGGGGGCGGCACCGGAGGAGAGAAAAAACCCCCAGAAAACAAGAGGCGCCGCCGGGATTCGAACCCGGGATGTCGGATTTGCAATCCGATGCCTTAGCCACTTGGCCACGGCGCCTGAAGAATCTTTCGCACCACCTGCCTACACGACACGCTGGCGACAGAGTTCGTTATCGACCAGTGCGACCGGTAACTTTGACAAAAACTACGCAATCCGTCCTCCAGGGTCAACCCCATGGGGGTGACCAAAAGTGTCCAAAAGCATTGTGTAGCAACAACTTAGCGAGCCATAGCGAGCGACGGAGCAACGCGGTCGCCCGCCTGCGGGCGCACGGCTGGCAGCGGTATGGGAGGGCCTAGCTAAGGGCACCGGTTCCACAAGCGGGGCACCCGCAGCGTTCGCATTGCCATGTCGATAGCAGCGGCCCGACGAGGTTACGCTAAATCCGCCAAGTGCTTGCACTTCTCTACAGTCCGGGCGACTGGCATGCAATTGTTTCTCCAGCGAATTGGCGCAATGTCGCCAGCCGACAAAACGTGAGCAGCAGCGTCCGTAAGTGCGATCACCGCGGCTTGTCAACGTAAGCGAGCCATTGGCGGACGAGGGGTGTTTGATGAACCGTATGCGCAATGCGCGGGTCGACTCGCTCGGTTCGTTCGCATTGGTAGTCGTTCCGCAACACACCGATGAAGGTGCAGGAGATCGGAAGCGTGCTACAAAGTACCCAGTCGGCAAGCATTGCCACCTGCCTTGCGGGTCGTATCGCCTGCCAGACGAAAGTAACGTTCGCCGACTTCGCTGGCCGAAGCATGGACAGTGCAGCTACGTCGCCCAGCCGTCGACGCCAATCCGCCAGCTGGGGCTCCCGCCCGCCATCGCCAAAGTGTCCGTATCCTGCGAGTATGAACATGACCGCTTTCTTCCTGCGAACGTCGACCTTCATCTTTCTTGGGGCGATGGCGACAGTCGCCTCGGCCCAGAACTACGAGCGTCCCAGCGTGGCGGAGCAGCCGGGTGCCGAGCAGTCGTCGGACTGGTACGGCGAATCCACCGCCATGCAGCCAATGACCCCACGCATGATCATTCAACAGAAAGCTCAGATGCGTGCCCACCAGCGGATGGCGCGGATGGAGTCGATGAAGTGGTATGGCTTTCAGCGCCGCCCGGCCGCTCGCGAGCGCTACCCCGTTTCTTGGCGTGCCGAGTCCGCGGTACGAAATGCCCGGCGGGCGGCCATTCGCTTGGTACCCGTACAGTGGCACAAATGTGGTAATCGTGCGGTAAACGGCCCTTTCTCGCCGCACCCGTTCCGCACCGCTGCGGTGGATTCCAAACTTTCATATTCACCATCCGCTCGGGATGTATGGAGAGTGCCTGGCGAAGCTGCCAGTAACTCATCCAACCATTTATAACTCCCCCCATAGCCGGCAACCTACGCGTTGCCGGAATGCCGCGCGTCGCTTCAAGTCGCATTGAAATAATTTGGCAAGTGCCACGAATCAACCTGCAAGTAATCGCCAGGCAACGTCAATCGAAGCCCCTAATTGACCCATAATTCGACAACCTCCAACACACGATTCGTTGTCGATTTACTCCTCCATCTCCGCTCGTCGCAACACATTCCCTGGCAACGACTTCCGACATGGCATTCAGTTCCAGTCCACCAAATAGATCGACAAATAAAACAACAGGTGTCGATAAACGGGGAAGAAGCGGTGAGCTGTGGGCCATAAGCCATGAATTTGAACCTTGAACCTTCCGCAAAAGCGACCAAAGAATTTCCCCACCAGCCGATTGCCCACAGCCCACCAGCCTCAATCCCCCCACCGCCGCGTGCCTTCATTAGACCCCACGGCGTGGCCCATTTTCGAGCAGAAAGTGGAAGGGCGGATGGATGGCCCCAGTGGAAATGTTGGATAGCCGCGAACCTGGGTCGCTGGCCTCCGATGGCGTTTTCGGAGCCCGAGCCAAATCAATGAGTCCTGACCCCTTTGATTCCTCGATTGCCCCATGGCCGCTGCAGATTACGGGCCTATAGTGGTGCAGGAGAGGGCAGTTAAACATGCAAACGAATGCTTTGAGTGACCATGGAAACCCAAACTGAAATCGTTATCAAACCACCCACAGATGAACCGGCGAGTAACGCCGATTTCATGCTGCAGAGAATCGCTAGCAAAATCACGAACAGTCAGATCGCATTGGACTACAGCGGCAGTCGCTGGGTTTCGTTGACGCTAAGCCCTGATGAGTGGCAAGAACTCCTAAAATGGCGAAACTAGGGCCAGGAGTTTGGGTGCCATGGGTTACACCTGTGGAGTTTTCGGTGCAGAGCGCCGACCTGAAGAGCAGCACTCATCGTCCAGCTCATGGTTGGTTGGAGAGGTAGCCCTGCAGGCGAGGGTATCTACTTCACCACGGTCAAGTGACGTCATCTCGACGCAGCTACCGAAATGTTTTTCAGAGCGTTTTCCCATTGCACTCACCAACCTCACCAACCTCACCAACCTCGCCGAACAGCTTACCCCAGCGGCACGAAGAGATGACGACAACGTACCACCGCCATCGTTTTTCAACGGTTGAGGATTACCTACACCACCGACCTCCCTACCTTCTCGTCGATAGCATCGACGAGATTGGCGAAGATTGTATCTCCACGCAGATGACGATGACCGGAGACGAGCATTTTGCGAAGGGGCACTTTCCTGGTCTGCCCATCTTCCCCGGGGCGATGATGCAGGAGCTGACGACACAGTCAGCCGGCATCCTCATCGCAGCGAATTACAATCCGATGGCCGAGTACAATACCCATGATCCGAATGCCAACGACATTGCTCTGGGAGTGTTAGTACGCGTTAAAAAAGCGACCTACCGAGGGTTTGTCCGACCTGGGAACGTACTGAAAGTACACGTGTCGCTGGAGGACCAGATTGCCGAGATTTTCCAATTCGCTGCCACGATCGAGGTCGAGGGTCGAGTGGTCATGAATAATCGCTTTCAACTTGCGAATATGCTTACCCAGCAACTGCGGGGATAACACCCCGCGACAGCGCGCTATTCACTCGCATGGGCGACGAAAAGGGCGCAAAACGGCTCTGTACAAAACCCTTCAATGCTAGCTAAACAGGGGCCCTGGTAGCATTCGTTTAGTCAGGCCGAGTTTTGGCGGGTTTACTTCCGGCAACGCAGCCGCTTACGGAGCTGCTGTCCCCCGAGCACACTGCAAATCAACCCGCCAAAGAGAAAGGCGGAAGACTCGGGAATGGCTGAGACGGTAACGCTGTTGAAGTCGAGGAACTCAGTGGCTGAGAGCGCCCCTTTGCTATGTAATCGCAGCTCGTTGAGATTCGCCACTGTGTAAGGGGTAAAGCTGCCTAGATCAACGATGCTAAAAGCACCGCCATCGTAGGAATAGGAAGCATCGATGGCTGTCACGCCATTATTGCCCGCGACATCGCCGAAAGTGAAATCGGCGCGGAGCTTGAGGTTGCCGCCGAGCCCATCCATTATCAGTTCATCATTTGCAAACGTAACGTTATTAATTGCAGTGAACCCAAGTCCATCGACATTGAGCCGCATGAGTGGATCGCCAGTACCGCTAGGATTGCTGAGCGTCCAGCGAAACTGGTTGCTGCCACCTCCGTTACGATTGATCAGAAACGTTTCCCGCACGGAGCCCGGGGCATCAGTTAGGGTCCAAGAGACATCCCACTCGTAGCGGATGATCCCCATATCCAGGCCCGGCATGGTGACTACGGATTGCGCCAATGTGCTAGGGCTGGAGTTGTTGCCAGTAATCTGCATGGAGCCGCCGCCGGTGGTGGCCCAGTCGCCCGAATTATTGTTACTGGGAGCGCCCCAGGTGGGAGCGCCACTAGTAGCGGCTGAGCCATTGTTGGCCGTGGCTTCAATTCCGGTGCCAGCGGTCTCGTTGAAGTCCCAGTTATTCAGGACGAGATTGGCCTGGGCCGTGGCTGAAAGTATTAGGGCGAGTCCGCCCGCGCAGAAGATTCGATGCATGGTGTGGCGTGGTGTGGCAAGCATGATGTGATGATCCCCCTCGAATGTAGAACATCAGAAAAAGTATTGGCCGCGTGACTCGAAAAGTGTGAGTCGCGCCCCGCTGCCCAGGGCTTCGCTCTTGTTATTGTGGGTTCCGCAGCGACTGTCGCAAAAGGTATCCCTCAAGGATGCAAGTAGTTGCAGTGGCGGGCGTCAAAATTGGCGAATTCCCCCCTTAGCGAACCCGCCAAGCTGCAGTGTATCAGAGAGTCGGCGGGGTGGGAATGTTTGCAAGTATTTTCATGCATTTTTTTGGCGGCTCCCCGCAGCGGAGAGCCCCCCCCGTAAGAGGGGTTTTCCGTGGGGTCCCATTGGCAGCCCGATGGAGGAAAAATAGGACTCAGGACTCGTTGTTGCGTTGCTCCACCGACTCTCGCACCTGGGGCCGGCCGCGGGGGCGGAGGGTCGACTCCAGGCCTAGCCTTCGCACGCACGATTGCAGCCACGCCTCCTCGCCAAACGGACGACCGCGCTGCACGCTGGTACGCGTCCGCTCCAGCTCGCGCTTGGTGAGCGGTTCGTTCACCCGCGTTACCCAGCCTGGCGATCGGCGGATCGGCCAGCGGGAGAGCAGCTGCGGATCGGGAGCCGGTTTTTGCAGCCAGCGCCACAGCGAACCCCACCGCCACTTCTCGGCCCGCTTCACCAGCTTGGATCGTAAGGCGTTCCGCTCGACGTACCGGCACACCGTCAAGAAGTGCTCATCGTCCTGGATGGGGAAGCTCTTGAATCGACCCTGGTAGACGTGCCCTTCGCCGGACGTGTGGTAGTGGGCGTGGTACCGCATGGTGTGGGTGGCGGTCACCCAGCGAAGAAACTGGCCCATCGCCCCCTCTTCGTCCGGTCGCAGCACCAGGTGCCAATGGTTGGGCATCAACTGATAGCTGAACAGTTGGACCGGATACTGCGCCAGCCCCTCAGCCAGGATCCGCTCGAAGGCTAGGTAGTCATCGTCTTTGCGAAAGAGCGTGGCCCGACCATTGCCCCGATTGAGGGCATGGTACAGCCCGCCTGCTTCGTCGGCGCGTGGTGGTCTGGGCATGCTGGGAGTTTAGCACGCGTGCCGGATTCAATCAATGAGTCCTGACCCCTTTGTTTTTGCGGGGGGCCGGGGGAAGAAGGGACTCGTGCGGCGTTTGTAGCTGGCGTAGCTGGGGCGACGGTCTTCGATGTCCTGCTCCAGCAGGCTTACTCCCGATATCTTCATCAACAATACGGACATCACGAGCGGACTAATCACCGTCCAGCCCAAGCCAGCCGTCGGCAGAGAGACGAGCCATAGCCCCCACCACACCAGGAAGTCGCCAAAGTAGTTCGGGTGGCGGGTGTATTGCCAGAGACCGCGGTCCATGACTTTCCCCTGGTTTTCACCGTTTGCCTTGAACTGCGCCAGTTGGTAGTCGCCACCGGCCTCGAATACCATTCCAACCGCCCACACCAAGGTGCCAACGATCGTTACGAGCGAAATCCCGGGAGTGGCGTGGGTGCCGTGGAGTCCGACGGTTAGTGGCAAGGATACAACCCACATCACGAGACCTTGCAATCCGAAAACGGTGAGCAGACTGACCCACCAAAACTTATCGCCGTGCTTGTTACGCATGCTCACGTAGCGGCGGTCTTCGCCCTTCCCGTGGTTCCGCCAAGCGAGGTACCCGCCAAGCCGCAATCCCCAAATCGTCGGTAGGGCAACCAGCAGTACCGAGCGTGGCCCTTGGGCCTGGGTGGCGAGGTACGCGACCCAGGCCACCATGACGAAGCCGAGCCCCCACCCGATGTCGACGATGCTCACGTCGCGAAGCGGCAAGCTGGCAAGCCAGATGGCGACCATGTACAGGGAAATACTGGCTGCGGCGAGCAGTAGTAAGCTGGTGAGTGTCACGAGCGGCCTGTCGGTGCGAAGAGATAGTGGCCGACGCCCCACTGTCGTCCGGCGTCGTAGGCGAACAACTCGGCGCAGGCCATGAAGAACATGCGCCACCGCTGCAACTGCACGCCGAGCGGGGCAGGGTTGTTGCCGGTCGCGAGCGCTTGCTTAGCTTCGCCCGAACTTTCATCCAGCTTGTCGAGCCAAGCTTCGCAGGTCCGCGCGTAGTGCATGCCGGTTAGCCACCACTCCTCAGCCACTTGCATTTGAGCGCCGAACTCTCGGAACAAGTCGAAGCTTGGCATGATGCCACCCGTGAAAAAATGTTCGCTCATCCAGTTGGTCGAGTCGCTTCCATGCGTGTCGTCCACGTCGAATGGGTAGGCGAACTGCCGATGGCAAAACACGTGTACAAATAGCCGGCCATTGGCATCGAGCCACTCGCTTATGCGGCGAAACAGCACGTCGTAGTTGCGAACGTGTTCGAACATCTCCACCGATACCACACGATCGAACTTTGCCTTGGGCGCAAAATTGGCGATGTTGGCCGTCTGCACTTCAAGATTGGTGATGCCCCGGGCGACCGCTTGAGACTCGATGAATTCGCGTTGAGGGTTGGAATTCGACATGGCGACGATCTGGCTACGAGGATACTGCTCTGCCATCCACATCGACAGGGAGCCCCAGCCGCAACCGAGCTCTAAGATGCGTTGCCCATCGGCCAGTCCGGCCCGCTTGCAGGTGAGTTGTAGCATTGCTTCTTCCGACTCGTCGAGCGTGGTCGACCGCTCGGCCCAGTAGCCACAACTGTACTTGAGCCGATTGCCGAGCACCGCCTCGAAGAAGGCGGGGGGCACTTCGTAGTGCTGCGCATTGGCTGCTACGGTGCCCACGGCAATGGCGTCCTCCTGCCTCAGCCAAGCGGCGAACTCCGCGGCCGACGCTCCACTGGCACGCGATTGGCGCAGTCGCTCAGCAAGCAGTCGGCGGATACCGAACCGAACAAGCCGGTCGGGCAAGAATCGTCTTTCGGCAAGGTTGGTAAGCATGATGGTCTATCCTTGCTTCTCGAAAACGAGTTGGGCGAGGCCAATTTGCCGCTCGCGAAATCCCGCCATGCAGTAGGACAGATAGTAGTCCCAGGTGCGAATGAATTGTTCGTCGAAGCCGAGCCGGCGAACCTGATGCAGCTGGTCGAAGAACCGCTCACGCCATGCCGCGAGGGTGCGCGCGTAATCGAGCCCGTAGTCTTGCAAACCTGTGAGCAGTAAGGTTGTTTGAGTCCCCACTGCTCGCTGAATGGCTCCCAGCGAAGGGAGCGCTCCGCCGGGAAAAATATACCGTTGAATGAAATCAATGGATCTGCGGTAACCCTCGTATCGCTGATCGGGGATCGTGATCGCCTGCAGTACCATTCGGCCCCCATGTTCGAGCAATGCATTGCATTTAGCAAAGTAAGTGGGCAAGTACTCGTGTCCGACGGCTTCGATCATTTCGATGCTCACCAGTTTGTTGTACTGCCCTGACAACGAACGGTAGTCCTGGTCGAGTAGCTGTATACGCTCCGTGAGGCCATGCTTGGCGAACAGGTCTTGGGCGTAATCGTATTGTTGCCGCGAGATGGTGGTGGTTGTTACTCGGCAGCCGTAGTTCTTGGCGGCGTGCAGGGCGAATCCTCCCCACCCGGTGCCGATTTCGAGCAGGTGGTCGTTGCGCTGCAGCTCAAGCTTCTGACAAATGAGGTCGAATTTGTGCTGCGAAGCGTCGTGCAAAGTGGCTTTCGCGTCGGGAAAGATGGCCGCTGAGTAGGCCATCGTTTCGTCGAGCCATAAACGATAGAAATCGTTGGAAAGGTCATAGTGTGCCGAAATGTTCTTGTGGCTTCCACTTGGAGTGTTACGACGTAGCCAAGCCCAGCTTCGCCCGGCAGATTTTTTGAACGCTGTCCGCCAGCCAAGGTCTAGCTCGCAAGCGACGCTCCAGTCGCGGGCGAACACTTGGAGCAGGGTTGGCAAATCGTCGGCGGCCCAGTCGCCCGCCATGTACGCTTCGGCAGCCCCATGCTACCCCCCAATGCCACTCGCCGATAGAAACGGGGGTGGCGAACGTATAGCTCGGCAGCCAGCGGGTGGGCCTCTAGTGGCTGGCCATTCGAACCACTATGCGTCGAATCGCTGTTACTCGAACCGCTTGGAGTGGGTGGTACTGCCAGCGCAGAGGAAGGTCGGGTTCCAGCAGTTTCACTTCACCGCCTTGCAGCTGAGCGAGGCGGGCCAGCACTTGCCGGCGGCACCACCCGTCGAGCCAAGTCGACCGAGTAGTCCCGGCTGTTTCTAAGCCGCCGGCACGTTGGGCGATCCGGTCTTGGGATGGGGATAGTAGCGACATTTTTTCATCCACAGTCTGAGGGCTTGGTAGTAGATTGCCACCATCACGCGTGCGGCGTTCACTGGGCTGCGTGCGAGGTTACTGGCGAGTGTCCAACTCGATAGTTCTTGGCGAGCTAGTTTCATGTCTGCTTCGAAATAGGCGCGTCCGTCACGCTCCGTAGCCAGGTGGACCGAGAGGTCTTTGCCCGGGACACCGACTTGCCAGAGATAGTCTTGATCCATGGGCATGAAAGGGGAGACGTGGAACGTTTTCGCATGACGATACTCACCTTTGGCGGCAGACGTGCGATTGGCTTTCCATAGCAAGTAGCAATGCTGCTCGCCCCAGGGAGTGTTGTTGACTTCAGCGACCACCGCAGTCAACTCACCGGCCGCACCGAAGCAGTAATACAGGTTGAGCGGGCTGAAATAGACCCCAAATGATCGTGGTTGCGTCAGGAGCCGGATCGCGCCGGTCGCCATATCCTCCCCCGACTCCCGTCTTACGAACTCTCGAACTTCGGCGGCGAGTGACTTCGCCTTGTCGCCCATGTGATCTCGGCGGTTTAGGGCGGCAGGTGCAAAGAAGCGGCGGCTAAGGCCCACCACACGGCGCTCGACTTCTTCCCATTCACTAAGGTCGACGTAAAGCCAGAAAAGCCAATAGCGAAACCGGTGCACGACCGGCGTTTGCCGGCAGTGCGATACGATTCCGTGATAAAGGCAGCTGTGCATGGCGATTAGTCAGCCTGTAGTGACTAATTGGCGGTGGTCGGCAGGCGGTGCGGGCTTCATCCTATCTTGAGCAAGGTTGTCGAGCGAGATGCCAAACGCAGCAGCGACGCGAAGCGCGCCTGTTCACTCCATCTTCGTGAAAACCATAACCCCAGTACGCCCCGCAATAGTAGGTGCGGTTGGGGCCACTGATTTGTTCCCAGCGATCCTGAGCAGCGACGGACTGCAAGCTGAACGCGGGATGGTCGTAGGAAAATTCTCGGTGGATAAGTTGCGAGTTAATCGGAGAAACCGGGTTGAGCGTGACGAACAGCGGTTGGTCGGTAGGCAGGTTTTGCAACCGATTCAAATCGTAGGTGACGCTGGCCGCCGACAATCCAGCGGACGAGGTCAACTCGGATGTGGTCGGATCGCCCGCGGCGATTCGGTAGTTCCAACTGGCCCACGCGCGGCGTCTTGTTGGCATGGGTCCCGTGTCGGAGTGCAACACGGCGGAATTCTTCTGGTAGGGGAAGGCCGTCAGGATATCGCGCTCGTCGCGAGTTGCCTCCGCCAGTACCGCCAGCGATTGGTCGGCATGCGTGGCAAGAACCACTGCGTCGAATTGCTCCTCTTGGCCTCCATCCAGGTGAACGGTTGCCGCGTCGATCCGACGCTCAATCCGCACGACCCGAGAGCCAATGCGAATACGATCGGCAATGGGCGCGAGCAGCGCTTGGACGTACCGTTTCGATCCACCAACGATGGTGCGCCACATTGGCCGATCGCGGAGTTGCATGAGCCCATGATTGTGCATGAAGCCAAGAATAAACCGGGCTGGCAAGCGTTCTACCATGTCCGGCGCTGCGGACCAAATGGCCGAGAGCATGGGAATCAGGTAATTTTGCCGCACCTCCGGGCCGAGGCGTTGGCTGCTCAGGAACTCGCCGAGTGTCGTTGTGCCGTTGGTCGTGGTGCCATCATCGGACGGACTTGTGGTCGCGAACGTCTCGCCAGCGCGATTGAACCACAGGATGTCTCGGACAAGCCGGTGGAACCGTGGATTCAGGAGATTCGAACGCTGGGCGAAGAGCCCATTCAGGGAACTTCCATTGTACTCGAGCCCACTGGCATCGCAGTGGACACTGAAACTCATGTCGCTAGGCTGGCACTCGACGCCGAGAATCTCCAGCATCCGACAAAAATTGGGATAGGTCCGACGGTTGAACACCATGAAGCCCGTATCGACCTGTACCGCACCGCTGGGGGTGGTCACCTGTACGGTGTTCGCGTGCCCCCCAAGGTAGTTGCCGGCTTCGAACAGTTGGACTTCGTGCTGCGTTGCAAGCAGTCGGGCGGCCAGATTGCCACTGATTCCGGCACCAATGATAGCGATTTTCAAATCCAACCTCGCTCGACACGCACAAGACCGCCCGTTTCGATCCACGCCACAACCGACTCGTTGCCTTGTTTTAGGGGTGTCGAACAGAAGCGGCAAGGCGCACGCTTGCTATCCATAGGAGATTTTGGCAAATACTTGAGTTGGCAAGATTGGAGCTGGGCAGGGCTGCAATGGGTGCTGGAGAGCGAAGCACCGACTGAGTGTCCCCGCCTCGGATGGCGCTCTGCCTGCCGGTGAGCGAATCGCGCCTGTCGGTTTACCCGTGCTGCATGGCTACGTGCTTGCTGCATTCGGGGGCATGCGCATGACCAGCAGCCGCAGCTCCGTCATGTCCTGGATCGCATAGCGGATGCCTTCGCGGCCGAGGCCACTTTGTTTCACACCGCCGTAAGGCATGTTATCAACGCGCCACGAAGGCACATCGCCAATCACGACTCCGCCAACCTCCAACTCGTCCCACGCCTGCTGCACCTTGACCCAGTCGCGGGTGAAGACTCCGGCCTGCAGGCCGAACTGGCTATCGTTCACGCGGCGGAGCGCCTCGTCGAACGAACGGAATCGGCTCAACACGGCGACCGGTCCGAAGGCCTCGGCGGCACAGATTTCGAGGTGCTGTGGTACGTCCTCAAGCAGCGTGGCTTCGAGCATTGCCCCGCTTCGCGTGCCCCCACACAGCAACTTGCCGCCGGCGTTGGTGGCCTCTTGAATCCAACCTTCGAGCCGCTGGGCCTCGGCTGCGGAGATCATGGGTCCGATAAACGTGCCTTCGTCCTTGGGGTCGCCCATTTTCAGCTCTCTCGTTGCCGCAATCAGCTTCGCTTTGAAGTCGTCGTAGACTTTCTCGTGGATGATGATTCGTTGCACTCCAATGCAACTTTGGCCCGATTGGTAGAAGGCACCGACGAGGATGCGGTCGACGGCGTCGCGTAGGTCGGCATCTTCGTCGACGACCACGGCTGCGTTGCCGCCGAGTTCGAGAATCACCCGCTTCTTGCCCGCTCGGTCCTTGAGTTTCCAGCCGACCTCGGGCGAGCCGGTAAACGAGAGTAACTTGAGCCGCTCGTCGGTGGTGAACATATCGGCGCCATCGCGATGGCAGGGGAGAATCGAGAAGGCACCTTCTGGCAAGTCGGTTTCTGCAAGGACCTCGCCAATCGTCAACGCCCCAATCGGTGTGAGGCTCGCCGGCTTCAGCACGAAGGGACATCCCGCAGCGATGGCTGGTGCCACTTTGTGGGCGGCCAGGTTCAGCGGGAAGTTGAACGGCGAAATGAACGAGCACGGCCCGATCGGCACCGGCTTGACCATTCCACGGTAGCCCTTCGCGCGTGCAGAGATTTCGAGATTCAGCACCTCGCCCGTGATGCGGACCGACTCTTCCGCGGCGATACGAAAGGTATCGATCAGCCGGGTAACTTCCCCCCGCGAGTCCTTGATCGGCTTCCCTGCTTCGATGCATAGCGACATCGCCAATTCGTCGAATCGCTCCGCGAATCGCTCGACGCAGTGGTTCAGCACCGCCTGCCGCTCGAACGGAGCCATCCTCCGCATCGGGGCAGAGGCCTCGGCCGCCGCACCGATGGCACGGTCGATATCGTGCGGCGAAGCCATGGCCACCCGCGTGGCAACCGTGTTGGTGAACTTGTCGGTCACCTCCAGGTCGGCATTTGGCGCTGCGGGCCTGTTGGCGAGGTAGAACGGATAGCTTTGCTCGAGCACGGGGCCCCCCTTATCTCCTTTGGTGTGAAGCAAAACTGGCGGGCGATGCGTGCCGTTCATGGCAGGCCGACCACCTTCAGCCGGTGAGCTTGAGTTGCTGCAACGGATCAGTGTATGTTAACGTACAGCAGGGCGGTTGATAGCCGCCATGAACATTAGGAATTCGGATACCAAAACAGGATCAACACTATGTTGCGACATCGCACTTGGCTGGTAATTGCTTCGTTCGCGGGAATGCTTGTTGCTGGCTGCGGAGGATCGACCGACACGCCCGCCAAATCGGTTGCCAATGGTGGTGGCGAAGCACACGCCGGGCACGATCATGCACACCGATCCGAAAACGTTGCCCGAAGCGGTCGAGGTTCTTACCGAGATCCAAGCGGAGATAGCGACCGCCTACAAGGCAGCCGACGTCAAAGCCGTTGACCAAGCCTGGCACGAAGCCTACCCAATTGCGAAGAAGGTGAAAGAACTGGCAGCCGATTCGGGGCTCGACCGTTACGACCAGGACGATGCGGGTGCCGCTTCCGATCAATTGGTCGAGATCCTCGATGAATTGCACCCACCACACGGCGCCGACGCCAAGGTCGATCCTGCGACCTACGAAGGTAAGCAGGATGCTTTGAACGACGCGATTGCTAATCTCAAGGCGGTGGCGGAAAAGGTGCCTGCTAAACAGTAATTGCTGCGGGCGGAAGGCGGGCAGTTCAACCGCGAAACTCAGGGGAGTTGCTTGGCGGTTGGACCGGCGGTTCTATAATCGATGGAGTTCCCCCCGCCAGCCATCCCCTCCGTCGGATTTCCGCATGCCGTCTACGTCCAATCTTCCCTGCACGCTTGCCGATCTTCGTGAACTTGGTTGGCGGAGTAGGTCCGTCAAGCAAGAAATCTGCGACAACTTCACCGCCCGACTGACTGCAGGCGATGAACTGTACCCGGGCATTGTCGGCTACGACGATACCGTCCTGCCGGAAATCAACATTGCGCTGACTCGCGCAGCACGATATTCTGTTTCTTGGCGAAAAGGGACAGGCCAAGAGTCGCCTGATGCGGCTGCTGGCCACTTTCCTCGACGACTACATTCCCTACATCGACGACAACCAAATACCGCTGCACGACGATCCGCTGCACCCCATCACCCGCCGCGGTCGCCAAATCATTGCGACGACCGCCCCCAACGAAGTACCTATTGCCTGGTGGCCGCGAGACGATCGCTACGCCGAGCGTCTTGCACCTGGCACAAAGTTTGCCGACATCATCGGCGAGATCGATCCCTCGAAGCTTGCCGGGGGCGTGAGCATGGGGGCCGAGGAGGCGCTTCATTTCGGGCTGATCCCGCGCATGCATCGAGGCATTTTCGCGATGAACGAGCTGCCCGAGCTTGACGAACTGGTGCAGGTCGGGCTGTTCAACATTCTGGAAGAGCGCGATGTTCAGATCCGCGGCTACCCAGTGAAGTTCGATATCGACGTCATGATTCTCTTTTCGGCCAACCCCGCGACCTACAATCGCAGCGGAAAGGTGATTCCGCAACTGAAAGACCGCATCGGATCGGTGATCTACACCCACTATCCGCTGGAGCGCGATCTGGGAATCGAGATCATGGCACAAGAAGTCGACTCGCCGGGGGAAGTCGGATCAGCTAGTCCGGAGCAAGTAGCCAGTTCGGTCGGCGACCAGCAGGCGACGGAGGTTGTGGTCCCCTATTTCATGAAGGAACTGGTGGAAGAGATTAGCCGCGCGGCGCGGAAGTCGAAGTACGTCGACCACGAATCGGGCGTCAGCGCCCGACTCTCGATCGCCAATTATCGAACCATGCTGGCGAGTGCCAAGCATCGTGCCGTCGTCCTGGGTGAGTCGCCAGCCGTGCCGCGGATTAGCGACTTGGGTCATCTGTACGCGAGTTCGCTTGGAAAATTAGAGCTCGATTTGATGGGATCGCACCAAATGAGCGAGCGCCAGGTGCTCGATTCGGTTCTTGCCGAAGCAATCGCCACGGTATTCGGCGAGTACGTCGAAGAGCACGGATTGGCGGAGATCGCCCAAATATTTGGCGAGGGCATCCGCATTGAAGTGGGCGACATGCTGCCCTCGAGTCATTATGCGCAACTGCTCAAGCGGGTGCCCCCCGTGTGGGAAAAGGCCTTTGAGGTGAATGCAGCAGACAGCGAAGCGGTCCGCGCCAGTTGCGTTGAATTCGTCCTTGCCGGGCTCTACGCGACCGAACGCATCAGCCGTAGCCAGACGCACGGTAGGATCGTCTACGAGGTCTGAGTCCCACCGCCACGCCCCCAAAGACATTTCCTCAAAGGCATTGGCTGCCGTGGCGTGTGGATGCCAGCGATTGCTCAACTATCTGCCGGCGTGACCCCCAATATCATGTCGAAGCTGGTTTCCAGCTCTCCCAGCTTGGAGTTCTCCATGGGGCGGAACTCGCTGGTGACTAGCTCTTGGCCGTCAGCGATCCGCCGGTACAGGCCATCGCGGTCGTTCCGCTTCTCACCCGCAACGAACAACTGCGTTGTCAGGAGGCGGCGGCCGTTTTGGTTCACGGCAAAATGAATGTGCGGTGTGCGACCGGGGTAGGGAACCGGTTTGACGGTGCGGAAGTAGTATTCGCCCGTGCTACCGGTAAGGAATCTTCCGAAGCCTTGGAAGTTTGCATCCCGCGTGCCGGTTCCGCCGCTACGGCTGTGCAGATAGATGCCGTTGCCATCCACCTGCCAAATTTCGACCACCGCGTTTCGCACCGGATTGCCAGTCTGATCGAGCACGCGCCCGGTAATGTGGGTGATTTCGCCCACCGCGGGAGTTAGCGAATCGTTGAGAATGAGCAGATCATTGTCGGTATCGAGCGGCAAACGATCGGGATAAAACGGACCTTCGGTCATCCGCGGAGTCAGGCTGAGCTGCTCTGCCAACAAGCCGGGCGTCGCGAACATCGCCGCGGTGAAGGCCGAGTGTCGCAAGAATTGCCGTCGTGTGCCAGGTTGCTTTGCAGGCATGCTATTGGGCTCCAATACTTGGTTAGATCAGTCTGCTACGGCGGCGTGGTTGCTGTCCGCAATGCGGCCGTCTGCCAGTTCGACCCCGCGTGCCGAGCCAAGTTCTGCTACATCTCCAGTGCGTCTTGGATGGGCCCCAGGTAGAACACGACGAACAGCCGAAAGATCATCGCGATAATCATGGCGGCCACGAGGAGCCAGACGCCAATGCCGGCTGCGACCGCAATCCACTGCATGGCCGACTCGGCTTCTGCCTCGTATTGCTTGGTAAGCCGGGCCATCGATTCGGAAATTTGTCCACTTTCCTCGGCGACAGCTAGTGCGTCGAGGAAGGCGGGCGGGAAGGCCCCGCTATTGGCAAACGTTAGGTGCAGCGGTTGGCCCGCAGCGACATCGCGAACCATTTGCTCGGTGTGTTGAATGTAGTAGTCGTTTCCCGTCGAGCGTAACACCAGGGGCACCAATTGACGCAGGTCCATCTCCACGTTCAACAGTAAGTGCAGGGTCCAGCTGACACGGGCCAGACAGATCTTTTGGACCGCTGCGCCGATGCCTGGTAGGCGGGTAACGAATCGCTGCAGCGGCGCGAGCCAAAAGACTCCCCGCCGCATCGCGGCCACCAGGACCGCAATCACGAGGCCGATGGCAATGATCAGATTGACGTAGATGATCAATCCACGTGTACCGACAAGGCCGACGCCGAGTGGGTCGATCGGATTCCCATTGAGATCGGTGGCACCGAGGGCGCCGAGAATCCAGATTAGCAGGCCAATCACTACGAGGGCGGCACCAAGTTGCAGCAGGGGCCAAGCGAGCAGGCCCAGGAACGTACGCCCTAGGTTGTGCCTTACTTGGTAGTGATGAGCCAGCTTTTGGAGTACTTCGGCCGTTTGCCCGGTTCGCTCGCCAACCCCTACCATCTCCAAAAAAAGCGGCGGAAAAAGCCGGCCCGTCTTTGCCAGCGAATCGGCAAAGGGATTGCCCCGCTCAATGCTGGCTTGCACCGTTTTGAACGGCTCTTGAACGCGGTGCGGTGCGTGGTCGGTCTCGCGTTGCCATACTTTGCGAATGTCGACTCCTGCAGCGAGCCCCGTCGCCAGTCGATGCGACAGTTCGGCCATGCGTTTGCCGGAAATATGTGGCGAGAAAAACATGCGCGTTCCGCTGGAGCGGAGTGGTTACCGGGGTGACTATTCGGCGTCGGCTGCCGCAGGGTTTGCGAGCGACCAGAGGCCGCGACCAGCCTTCCTTGCATCATCCTGGGCGGCGGCCAAGCGGCGTTTCATTATACCGCTGTAGCGGTAATCAAGCCGAGCCCTCGCCAAGCCGCTGCGCACCAATTCTTCGTTGAGCAATCGCTCGCCATGCCAAACGAACGCCAGGTGCCGGCCGTATTGGTCGAGCCGTTCGGAAGAAAAAGTGAGCCGAACCTCGCCACCCGCTTCGGCGACGAACCGATCGGTAAACGCAGTCGCGTCGGGCCCCCATGGTTCAACGGCACGGTCGGGGTGGACGGTTTCAGGGCAATCGATTCCTTGTAGGCGGACGCGCTCGCCCAAATCAAGCAACAGCGTGTCGCCATCCACCACGCGATCGACCAGGTAGACACCCTCTGCGATGGCTGCGACAGGTTGCGGCGTCCCAAGGTAAATTACAATCCGAAATACCAACAGCATGGCAATCGCAAGCAACCACCAATTCGTGCGGAACCGCTGTCGAGAAAACCGCCGGTGCATATTGCAATGCCTGCTTGAGGTGAGGCGGCGGATCGACTACTACTTCGACGACAGCGATGCTACTCAGTTGTTGCTGAACCCCAATTCAACGGCGGCAATGCGGCCCAGTGGATTGCTGACGAATCGATCGCGACATTCAGCACATAGATCGAATCGCGCCTGCTGATAGAGTTCGTCTTCTACCTCCTCTACCTCATCGGCCATGTCGTCGCGGTTGAGCATGTCCTCAATCTCTTGGAGGTAGTCGCGATCGTCGTCCATCGAAGTATCGCCGCCGTCGGCGGCAGCGAATACCTCCATGCGGACGACATACCGAACTTCGTGATCGAGATCGATCAAACGTTTACAGCAGTCGCAAGTGAAATGGATCATCGTGTTGAGTTCCTCGGGTCCCTCTCGGATGAGTCATGCCTGTTTATACTTCCGTGAACCACCTGCACAAGATCTATGGTAATGAGAAAGCAGGCGCACAAGCAAGCCGAATGAAGGGAGTGCCGCAGAAGTTCGTTACTGCAAATGCAGCGCCAAACTCTCCATATCGCTTGGGGGCGACCCGGGACGAGTGAACCTCGAACCGCAGCAGGCTGTCTGAAGTTTTCGTGAAGAGCGGCAGAACTCGCCCCGTTTGGGTGGCCCGGCCCATAGTCATCGACTAGAATGCGTAGGTAAGTTAGATCGGTGGCTTGGGGCCTTATTGCCTTTCGGCCCAAGGCGTAACCGAACGAGGCAATCCCCCCTGGTATTTCGACCAAAACATGCAGGCAATGGATAGCGAGTCCGGACCAACCCACCCACCCAGGTGGCCTCGGGCATCGATGGGCCCGCCATTTTTCTGTCGAGCGGCGTTCTGCAGCGCGGCTCGACGCTGGCACCGACCGCGGCATGCTGCTTACGGGCGGGGTGCCTGAACGGCCTCAGATCGACTCCCGAGAAGCACTGTAACCCCACTGAAACCATGGCCGACACAGCGTTGAGTTCGAGTGTTTTGGTTCTGAACCGTCAGTACATGGCGGTCCACGTGGTAGATGTACGTCGCGCGTTCGCCCTGCTCTTGCGCGAACTGGCCGAGGTAATTCACATTGAGGACGGCCAGTACGGAAACTACGACTTTGCGTCGTGGCGTGAGATTAGTGAGCTCAAGGCCGATTTTAAGGAGCCGCACGACGACTGGATTCGGAGCGTGAACTTCGAAATCCAGGTTCCACGTGTGCTTCGGCTATTGCATTACGACCGCGTGCCAAAGCAGCGCATGCGCCTCAATCGGCGCAATCTTTTCGCTCGGGATGGCAACCGTTGTCAGTACTGCGGCGAGGCGTTTGCCACCAGCGAACTCAGCATCGACCATGTGGTGCCCAGTTGCCGCGGCGGCGAGACCACTTGGGATAACGTTGTGTGTGCGTGCGTACGCTGCAATGTGAGAAAAGGTGGACGGACGCCACAACAGGCCGGCATGAAACTTTACCGCAGGCCGGTGCGACCACGCCGCAGCCCGCTACTGGCAATCAAGCTCGGCAATCCAAAGTACGCCAGTTGGAAGACGTTTCTTGACGCAGCCTACTGGTCGGTCGACTTGAAGTGACCGCGGCGAGAGTTCAAACACAACAGGCCCGCAGCGCGAAGTCGCTGCGGGCCTGTTGCCTTCTTGTTTCCGCCGGATGATCAACTGTCCGCAAGCGGCTCTTTTTTCTCGGTAATCACCTCGCACTGCGGTGCCATGTCGGCATTTAGTTGCGTGTACTCTTTCCACTCGTCCGGAACGTTGTCCTCGTGGAAAATGGCTTCCACGGGGCATTCCGGCACGCAGGCCTCGCAGTCGATGCACTCATCGGGGTGAATGTACAAGATCTGTTCGGATTCGTAAAAGCACTCCACCGGGCAGACGACTACGCAGTCCGTGTACTTGCAGCCAAAACAGGGTTCGCAAACAACGTGCGTCATGGGTCAGATCTCTCCTAGAATCGAGCGGCAATCGAAGTGGGCCGCAATACGCTCGGCTGCCGAAATTCGGCCAATCTAGCCTATCGCGAGTAGCGAGCCCTTCAATTGCATGGCGGTTGGTTCACCTGGGAATACATGCAAGAGGTCAAACCGTTACCGCACAACCACTTAGGTCGGCCGCACCGGCTCAACTCTCCACCCCGATCGTAGTAGGCGGAATCGCGTGGTGTCAAGCGGCAGGCAAGGCGGAAACCAACTGTTTTGCTGGTTCTCGTCCACCGACCGGCATTCGTCTTGCCTCCCGCCTTGCCGCTACCTAGAATCGAAGAAGGGGGCGGAGGTGCGGAGGCACTACGATTGCAGTGCGAGGTAGTGTTGTCTCGTGCGAAACAAGGGATGAGTCACCAGCCCCCGGCGCGACGAATGGACAACTGCTGTGGGGAGAATGATTCAAGGCTGTCCGACTCCCATTAACCTGGAGTGACCTCGAGTGGCGCTCTCCGTAATCGACCGCAAGCTAATCGACCGGTGCTTGGGCCAAAAGCCAAACGCCTGGGAGGATTTCGTCGATCGCTTCATGGGCCTAGTGGTACATGTGGTGAACCACGCGGCGCAGAACCGTTCGATGCGGCTCAGCCAAGCCGATCGCGAAGACTTAGTGGCTGAGGTATTTCTGACGCTGGTCGATAACGATCTGGCCGTGCTGCGGCACTTCCGTGGCGAGAGTTCGCTGGCTACCTACCTGACGGTGGTCGCGCGGCGGATTGTTGTTCGATCGCTGGTTGCCGCTCCCAATCAAACGGCTCAGTTGGTCGACGAAATGCCCCACGGAGGCACATCGCCTGAAGCCCGCATCGACGACGGCGAAGAGGTAGCCCACCTGCTGGAAACGCTTTCTGGCACCGAAGCCGACGTCGTCCGGCTGTACCACATCGACGGGAAGAGCTACGGCGAGATCAGCCGAGTGACGGGCGTGCCGGAGAACACGGTGGGGCCAATGCTGACCCGCGCTCGCACTAAGCTTCGCCAACGGGCTGGAATCGATCGGGCTCCGAGCTAACCGCCCTCCTGCGGTTTCACTGCAACTCGCAGTGGCGAAAACAGCTGACAAGGTGATCGTTCACCATGCCCGTCGCCTGCATTAAGGCGTAGCAGGTTGTGGGGCCCACAAAGCGGAAGCCATGCTCTTTGAGCAGCTTGCTCAGCTGTTTCGACTCCAGCGTCTCAGCCGGTACGTCGGCCATCTTTCGCCAGCGGTTCTGCTTGGGACGGCCTTCGACGACTTGCCACATGAAATCGGCCAGAGAATCGTATTCGTCCTGAATCTTCAGCACGGCGCGGGCGTTGGAAATGGTCGACTCCACCTTCCCGCGGTGTCGAACGATGCTGGAATCCGCAAGCAGTTGCGCCACCTTCGGTTGGGTGTACCGCACCACTTTCGCTGGGTCGAAGCCTGCAAACGCCCGCTGGTATCCCTTTCGCTTGTTTAAGATAGTACTCCAGCTCAGTCCGGCTTGGGCCCCTTCGAGCGTCAGCATCTCGAACAAGTGGGTAGCATCCCGCGACGGCACGCCCCACTCGGTGTCGTGATAGGCGGTTTCTGCCGTACTCGCTGTCGCCCAGTCGCATCGACTCATGCCTGGCTGTTCCATGTTGGGGATTACAAACATCGGGTGCCCAAGAGTATGATCGACTGACGCGGAACACCTCAACGGCCCCCACCCACACGACGGAAGCTTGTCCGAATCCATCTACGAATACGACGTTGTCGTCGTCGGTGCCGGTCATGCCGGCACCGAAGCAGCGCTGGCCGCTGCGCGGATGGGTGCCCGTGTGGCGCTGCTTACCACCAATTGCGACACCGTCGGACAAATGAGCTGCAATCCGGCGATCGGTGGTGTCGGCAAGGGACAAATTGTGCGGGAGATCGACGCCCTTGGCGGCGCGATGGGCGCGGCGATCGACGCCTGCGGCATCCAGTTCCGCCTGCTAAATCGGCGCAAAGGCCCGGCCATGCACAGCCCCCGGGCTCAAGCCGACAAGAAAGCGTATCAGGCGGAGATCAAGCGGATCGTCGAGGAGCAGCCGAATCTCAGTTTACGCCAGGAGGTGGTCGAAGACATCGAGGTCGAGTGCTCGCGGGCGAAGGTCGGACCAGCGGGTTCCGACCACGAACCCGCAACCTCCCACGTGCCCTCGGTTGTCGGGGTCCGCGTGCGTGGCGGCGCCGCCTATCGTGCGCCGGCAGTGGTGCTTACCACCGGTACGTTCTTGCAAGCCCTGATGCACACGGGCGAAGCCAAGACGGCTGGGGGCAGGGCAGGGGAGGGCACATCGGGTGGCATTAGCGGTGCCCTCGCGCGACTCGGCATTCGACTCGAGCGGTTCAAGACGGGCACGCCGCCGCGACTCAATGGTCGGACGATCGATTACAGCCGCACTGAACTGCAACCGGGCGACGACGTACCACAGCCATTTTCGTTCTTGAACGAAAAACTAGATGTCGAGCAACTTCCCTGCTTCATCACCTATACGAACCCTGCTGTGCACGAGTTGATTCAGGCGAATCTGCATCGCGCACCAATGTACAGCGGACAAATCAACACCAGCGGTCCGCGCTATTGTCCGAGCATCGAAGACAAAGTCGTTCGCTTTGCCGATAAACAGCAGCATCAGTTGTTTCTCGAGCCCGAAGGACGAAACACGCAGGAAGTGTACGTCAACGGCGTGTCGACCAGCTTGCCGCGCGACGTGCAAGATCAGATGTTCCAACTGATCCCCGGCTTGGAGCGGGCAGAGATCATGCGCTACGGTTACGCGGTGGAGTACGACTACGCACCGCCGGACCAACTCATGCCGTGGCTGGAGAGCAAGCCGTGCCGCGGGCTGTTTCTCGCGGGACAGATCAACGGTACCACGGGTTACGAGGAAGCAGGTGCGCAAGGTCTCATCGCGGGCACCAACGCCGCGTTACAAGTTGCCGGTCGCGAACCTCTTGTCTTGGCGCGCGATCAGGCATACATGGGCGTATTGATCGACGACTTGGTTACCTGCGGAGTCGACGAGCCGTACCGGATGTTTACGAGCCGCGCGGAGTACCGACTGCTCCTCCGGCAGGACAACGCGGATCGACGTTTAACGCCGCTCGCCCACCGTCTGGGGCTCGTGGGGGAAGATCGCATTGGTCGCTTGAACCAAAAGTTGCAAGCCATCGATTCGGCAAAGCAACTGCTCGACAACACCACCTACGAAGGTGGTTCGTTGAGCAAATATCTTTGCCGGCCCGAGGTCAGCTGGGACGACGTGGCAGCGGTGGCGCCGCCGCTCGCCCAGATCGAGGCGCTCGCTGCCGAGCAAACGCTTTACGACATCAAGTACGCAGGCTACGTCGCTCGTCAGCAGGTGGAAGTCGACCGGCAGCAACGGCTGGCGGCCAAGCGAATCCCCCAGCAGTTCGACTACCATCGCCTTGGCCAACTAAGGATGGAAGCCCGCGAAAAACTCAGCCGCATCCGCCCAGTTGATTTGGCCCAGGCTAGCCGCATCAGCGGCATCACGCCAGCCGATATCGCCCTATTGATTGCCCACCTGGAAGGCCGCACGCGGGCAGTGCCGGCGAAGTAGCCCACTTGGCACCTATCTCCGCGAACCCTCGCCGGAGCCTTGCTCCGAGGCTTGCGGAGTGTCTTCAATTACGGCTTGCGAGTTGGTGCCTTACCTGCGTGCCACCGGCGTTGCCAAAACGGTTTCTCTTGATTCTGGGGTATCCGGCCAACGGACGCCCAAGGCAATAGAAGAGGCTGCGGCCAGGGTGTTCTAGGCGTTGCCGCAGGAATCGAGGAACCCCTTGGTGGCGGGGGGCTTGCCGGCAAGAAGTCGCACGCCGCCCAAGCGCCCAATGCCGAGTGCTTCTGTTGGTCTCCCTTCGTGGGACGCTTAGCGACGCTACGGATGGTCGTGGTGGTTTCCATGTTCATGCAGGCGAATAGGGAACTCTTGGCTTCATCGTTCGTCCAAACGACTGTCAATCGCGAGCGAATTGCAGTAGGTTTTATAGTTGTCCGCCAGTGGCACGGGATCGCCGCCCACGGTGCCCGGTTCGTCGCGTGCTCGCAGACCTAGGGAACGCCCATGTCCGAAAACAAGCGTCAAGGCTCGTCCAACGTTCCACAGGCAGATTCGGATGAGCACAAGCGGAGCGTCTTGGCCGAGTATCGGAAGGCACTAAGCGGAGCGACATTCGTCGATTGGAGCAATTGCGACGCGAATACCCGGAGTGGGAAAATGCGTTCGACGAGTTGCTCGCCTGCGACGAGCCAGCAACGCTCCTGTCCAATACGCCCATATTGACGGACGCACCAACGCGATCGCTCAATACGGCCGCGTATCTGGCAAGCTCCACGCTCAAGTTCGACGGTGCCCCGCTTGTCTTTGGCCGCTACCGTTTGCTCGAGCAAATCGGACGAGGTGGCATGGGAGCGGTGTTTCGTGCCGAGCAAACGGACCTTCATCGCGAAGTGGCCATCAAGGTGATCCTGCAGGGCGAGCTGGCAACCGAGGCCGAGCTGCAGCGGTTCCAGCACGAAGCCCAGGCAGCAGCAAGCCTAAGGCATCCAAATATCGTCTCGATTCACGACGTTGGCTGTACCGATGGTTTGCACTTCTTTGCCATGGAACTGATGCAGGGAGGGAACCTCGCCGAGCGGCTGCATGAAAGGCCGCTGAGCGATACCGAAGCAGTGGAATTAGTCCTTCGGGTAGCTCGCGCCGTCGCTTATTTGCACGCACGCGGCGTGATCCATCGCGACATCAAGCCTTCGAACATCGTGTTCGACGACCATGGGAGCCCCTGCCTAACCGACTTCGGGCTGGCCAAGGCGTTCGATATCGACGGCGGGCAGACCCGCACGGGCGATGTCCTGGGCACCGCGAGCTACATGTCGCCCGAGCAGGCGAGCGGAGCCATTCGCAATATTTCGCCACAGTCGGATGTCTACAGTTTGGGCGCCGTGCTCTACGAGTTGATAACCGGCGTGCCGCCATTCCAGGGGGAGAGCTTCCTCGATACGGTGCTGCGCAGTCATTGAGCGCGAACCGACGATGCCGCGCCAAATCCGCAGCGGCATCTCACGCGACCTTGAGCAGATATGCATGCGCTGCCTGGAAAAGAAGGCATCCGATCGCTACGCGTCGGCAACCGCCCTGGCAAACGACCTCGAGCGCTGGTTGCGAGGCGAGCCAACCGAATCGCCCGCCGCCGATTTTTCGCTGCGGATCCAGCGGTTCGTACGACGGTATCCGGCGCTGGTCGTTCACCTCGCTGTATTGGCTGCCGTGGCTTTGATTGTTGCTCTGCGCAATGTGTTTTCCTTGGGTGCCAATCCCCATTACATGACGGTTCAAGGCATCTTGCTGGTTTGGGGCATCGCGTCGTTCGTACTGCAGAAATTACAGTCCGCTCCGAGGTGGTCGACATGGTCGCAAATCGCCTGGGCGATCATCGATACGGTGCTCATTACCTGTCTCATCCACCTGGCTGAAGTCCCCCGCGAAGCATTGCTGGCGGCCTATCCAGCTTTCGTTGCCGCCAGCGGGCTATGGGCACGGCAGTCGCTCGTGGTGGCGGCGACCGTTACCAGCCTCATAGGCTACGGGGTCCTGGCGATGGTCGAGCCATCGCTTGCCCGCCCGCTTCACCATGCGCTGATTCTTGTTGCGATTGTGCTCTGCGTGGGCTTGGCGGTCGGCATCCAAGTTCGCCGATTGAAGCTCTTGAGCCGGTATCACTAGTCCGCTGCTGGGGGGGGATGCCCCCGGCAACTCCGCGATTCACCGATCGCCATCGTTGTGATCGGACTCGTGGTCGTCGTCAAGCAGCAGGCGATAGGCGTTGCTTTGGGAGTCGTCGAACTGACCATTCTTCGTGGCCCAGATAAATGCCACGAGCGCCGTCGCCGCGAGAGCGAGGGCGACCGGCACCATAATGTAAAGCATCGACACTAGCGTTGCCTCCCGAAGGTAATGCTCATCGCGCTGGCAAGCACGGTGGCCGAACTGATGGGCATGAGAATAGCTGCTACTAGTGGAGTAATGTACCCGGCGGCGGCGAGCGATACGGCCAGCAAGTTGTAGCACAAGGCGAGGGCCAGGTTCCGCCGCACCACGCGTTTTGTTCGTTTTGCAAGGGAAACCAAGTCGACGATCGGCATCAAACCGGGGCTCGCAATGTAGACGTCGGCCGCGGCGAGCGACGCCTCCGCGCCGCCGTCGACAGCGATGCCGACATCTGCGGCGGCAAGGGCAGCCGCGTCGTTCACGCCATCGCCAATCATCACGACCGATTGTGTGGAGTTAGTGCCTTGGCGAACCAGCGCCAGCTTCTCTTCGGGGAGCACTTCGCCAAGGGTTGCTTCCAATGGAACGCCCACTTCCGTTGCCACTTGCCGCACTACTCCGACGGCGTCGCCCGAGACAATAGTTGTATGCCAGCCCTGTTGCCGGAGCGAAGCGAGCCGCTTGGCCGAGTCGCGGTGGACTTGGTCGCCTAACGCGGCGATAGCTTGGAGTTTACCGGCCAGCACGATTCCCACGGTCGTGAGTCCGGCCGATTCGAAGCGGGCGATTGGCTCGCCAATTTCCCCATCGAGCGCTACCCCCTGCTCGTCGAGGAAACGGGCGCACCGACGAGCAGCGTTTGCCCATCGACCATAGCTTGGATCCCACCGTTGCCCAATTCGCGGATCTGCTTTGGTACGAGATGGGGACGCATGACATCGGTATCGGCGAGTGCACTCACCAGTGCGCAGGGCGATGGGGTGCGACGAATGCGATTCGGCTTGGGCAACCACTGACTGCAGCCATTCGGGCCCCACCCACTCCACAAGCGTGGGCCGGCCGCGGGTAATGGTGCCGGTCTTATCAATCAACATCTGCCCGTCGCCAGCCAGCACCTCGAGTACCGCCGCGTTCTTGATCAGCATGTGTCGTCGAGCGGCGAGTCCAATGGCGACAGCCATCGTGAGTGGTGTGGCCAGTCCCAACGCGCAAGGACAGGCAACGATTAACAGCGCGATGGTATGGTCGACCGCAACGGTCAGCGTTGCCGTGGCGGCCCACGCAGCAAACGTTGCCCCGGCGGCGAGGATCACGGCGGTCACGAACCAACCAGCGGCACGATCGGTTAACTGCACAATCGGCGACTTTTCGCGTAGGCCGTCGGAGACCAGTTCCATTAGTTGGGCGACACGCGTTTCTGCGCCAGCAATTGCGATGCGCACGCGGAGCGCGCTCGCAATGTTTTGAGTGCCGGCGAACACTTCACCGCCCTTCTCCACGTGCACGGCAACCGATTCGCCCGACAGCAACGAGCGGTCGACGGTCGAAGTTCCTTCGACCACCGTGCCGTCGGCAGGAATCAGATCGCCCGGGCGGACTTCGACGATGTCGCCTGAAACGAGCGAGCCGGTTGGTATCTCGACGAGGGTCTCGCCCCGTACAACGCGACAGGTGGATGGGGTGAACGAGCCGAGCAAGCCCACCGCCTCATCGGCCCAGCGTTGTTGCCGAGCTTGGAACCAACGGCCCACCAAGAGCAGGAAAACCAAGACGCTAAGCGAGTCGAAGTAGATTTCTCGCGTACCCGACAGCGCATTGATGGTTCCCGCCACTCCGCCCGCGGCGAGCGCAGGGCAATGGGGACATCGAGATTCACCGCTCCGGCCCGCAACGCACGCCAAGCCCCGTGAAAGAACACGCTGCCCGGCCAGGCCAGGGCCACTAGGCCGATTGCCGCGCTGATCAGGCGAAACAGATGCTTGAATTCCCCTTCTATGCCGGCGAATTCGCCCGCATAGAGGGCCACGGCAAGGAGCATCGCGTTACCGGCGCACGCCCCGGCGACGGCCAGTCGGATGAGTTGCGTTCGCTCGTTCTTGCGATGAATTTCCGCCGCCGTCGTGTGTCGGGCCGGGTGAGCCGGATACCCCAAGCGGTCGAGTGCCGTGGCGATAGCCGAGAGCTGCGTCTCTTGTGGGTTCCATATCACGCGCACCACGGCGTCGCGAAGCTGCAACCTTGCCGAGGCGGTACCGGGGACCAACTGCGGCAATCGCTCAACAAGCCACATGCAGGCGGCACAATGAATGCCTTCGAGCCGCAAGTCGGCCGATAGGTACCCGCCTGCAACGCCATGGCAATGCTCGGCCTGAAATGCCGGGTCGTCTAGGGCTTCGTATTTATCGCCGCTCGTCCTGGCCGGCTGCCGAGGAGCGGCAACTGCCTGGCGAACTCGATAATAGCCGTCCAGGCCGTTGGCATGAATCATCTCGTAGACGGTCCGGCAGCCATGGCAGCAAAACTGCTTGCTGGCGGCCGAGTCGATCAAACCTCGGGGCACGGGGAGCCCACAATGGTCGCACTCCACCTCGCCTGCAACTCGCGTTGAATTCGTGGCCGACAGTGCGGTCATGGCCGATCCGGCTGCTGGGGCACTTCGCGACAGCAGGGGGGCAGTTCGCTCGGGTCGGGCACCGATGCACCATCGGGAGAGGCTCCCTCGATCGCTTGCGCTAGGGCGGCGGGCTCTAGACCCATCCGGCCACCAATCGTCATCAGGCCAACGGCAATCAGTGCCATGGCGCACAATACGGGCAATCGTTTACCAAGTACGCCGAGAGCCAGTTGCACGCTCGCTCCGAGAGAAACGAGCACCGGCAACGTGCCTACCCAGAAAACAGCCATCACCACCGCTCCATAGATGGGGCTGCCCGTGCCAGCGGCGGTGAGCGCAAAGGCATACAGCCAGCCGCAAGGCAGCAGCGTGGTGAGCAGTCCGATGGCTAGCGCCCGCTGCGTGGGTTGAAGCTTGAGCACAGACGTTGCCCACGCTGCACCGTTTGTACGAGCAAC
Source organism: Lacipirellulaceae bacterium (assembly GCA_963753855.1). Lineage (GTDB taxonomy): Bacteria > Planctomycetota > Planctomycetia > Pirellulales > Lacipirellulaceae > Aeoliella. The sequence goes on from CAVWDV010000003.1 coordinate 701,175, forward strand.
TTAGGTGGCGCTACGTGGGCAATCCGGTGGCCGAAGTGGCGGAGTAGCTCGGTCACGCCCAGGGCAATCATTAATCCACCAGCCAGCGCCATGGCGACCGGCTGCAGCCCGGCGAGTGTCGAAGTCATGTCGACCAGCGCCGAGGCTACCCGCCGCGGCGCCCAGGAGCATGTAAGTTGCCAATCGTCCTCCGTGATAGGCCGTTTGCAGCGTGACCCGTGACTGGCCATCGCTTGGCTGCCCAACGGCAAAGGCCACAAAGGGCCCACACATGCCGCGCAATGGAGCGAGCCGAGCAAGCTGGCAACGAACACGGTGGCGACCAGGGTGATCATGGTTGGTTCGGATCGGCTTTGCCGGTCGAGTTGCCGTCGCCTTGGGCAGGTGGAGCCGCGGCGTAAGGACTACCCTCCACCAGCTTGGGAGGATCGGCATTGGCGAGTGTCATGGCCACCACCATGAGTGTGGCGTGTCCCAGAAGCAAGCCGACGACGATGAGTGGCCAGCGTACGGTGTCGGCAAAGCTGGGAGGTAGTTCAGGTGTGTTGGACATCAAGGGTTCCCTTAGGGACCGAGTAGGAAAAACTGCTCAATGGTCACTTGGTCTTGCTCGTCCGTGATTCGTAGCACGAGACTCGTTCGGCCAGCTTGGAACACGTCTCGCGGAGCATGGACATGTACTGGTTGTTCGATGGTCTGGCCTGGCCCCACCTGCTCGACTTCCGCCCCATGGGTGATGCGAGCGGCGTCTGGCTGTTCGACCTCAATGCGGTAGGCCATTGGCTCTTCACTGCGATTCACAATTCTAACACGCAGGATGTTTTCTACCGACCCCGAGTCGTCCACCACAAAGGGCCTTCCTAAACCCCGCAGCACCGTGACGTCGAATGGGCTCTTGTTGACCAGCACGGTAACGAAAGCTCCGACGAGCAGCGTAATGGCCGTAAGGTAGATGATGGTTCGCGGACGGATCACCCGCGTGGGTTGGCCTTCCAATGCACTTTGGGAACTATAGCGAATGAGTCCCTTTGGCTGATTGGTTTTTTCCATGACATCGTCGCATACATCGATGCACTGCGCCAGCCAATGCACTCGAGTTGCAAGCCATCGCGAATATCGATGCCGGTGGGGCACACATCCACACACAAGTGGCAATCGACACAATGGCCGAGGCCTTTGGCGTCGCGATCGCGCCCCTTGCCCCGCGGTTCGCCCCGCTGCTCGTCGTAGCCAACGATGGCGCATCGAGCGATCGAGCATCACCGACTGAAAACGCCCGTAGGGGCAACCAATGATGCATAGTTGTTCGCGCCAGTAGCAGAAGTCGAACATCATGAGACCGGTAATGAAAGCGACCACTGCGAACGCGGCAGGGTGTTGCCAGGGTGGGCTCGTCCAAATCCAGTCGTGTACCTTATCGACACCAACGAAGTAGGCGAGAAACATGTTGGCCAAGTGCACACAGATCACCAGATACACCAAGTACATGGCGAGCCGGCACACGGGGAGACGCTTTGCTTGGGTTTTGCTCCTTTGCCAGAAGTGCCGGTGAAGAATCGCTCAATCGGCCGAAATAGAAATTCCATGTACACCGTCTGCGGGCATGCCCAGCCGCACCACACCCGGCCCGCAATCGCGGTGGCAAAGAACACCAGCAGGAATAGCGTGACCACGAAGAGGGCCAACAGCATCGTGTCGGTGGGTAAGAAGGTAAAGCCGAAGAAGGTGAATTCGCGATGGGCAAGGTCAAGTAGAATTGCGGGCTTGCCGCCAACTCTAACGAACGGTAGCAGCGCATAGGTGGCAATCAACACGTACGCGACGATCCGCCTCCACCACCAAAACCGTCCAACTGCCAGGCGCGGATAGAGCCACCGCCGGCTACCATCGCCTTGGAGCGTGGTGAGGACTTGCTCGCCAGGTTGGAGTACAGGAAGTTGCATGAGATGGATTGTGCAGCGAGCCGCCCTTTATTGTGCCGTCGCCTTCTCGCCTTCGTCCGAGGCCACCTCGTCTGCTTTTGGCCAAGGCGGAATGATGTTGCCTTCGGCCGGTCGCGCCGAACTAAGGTTCTCGCCCCGCAGCGAGGCGACGTACGATGCAGCCAGCACTACTTCGTTTGGATGCAAGCGAGTGCCCCAGGCCGGCATTGCACCGTTCTTTGCGCCGTCGCGAATCACTTTCGCGATGTCTTCGATCTGCTTGACATGCAGATAGTAGTCGTCGGTCATGTTCGGAGCGGAAATTCCCGCCCCGTCGGCGCCATGGCACGACTTGCAATGCGTGGCAAACGTGGCGGCACCAACGCCGAGCCACTTTGGGTCATCAATGTACTTAACAACATTTGCCCTGGTAGGCTCCAGATCGCCAATTTCGCCAAACTGCAACTTCAAGTTTTCCGCATAGGCAGACTCGTATTGCGCGATATGATTTTGGTCGATCACTGGCGAGTGGAACCAGAGGATGTACAACGGGGCGAACAATATGGAGCCGATGAACAGCCAATTCCACCAACCGGGCGTGGGATTGTCGTACTCTTGGATGCCGTCGTAATTGTGGCTCGACAGCATCTCTTGATTTTCATCAGTAACGGGATGGAGATCGGACATGATTCGGTTCAGGCAGTGATAAATACGGGATGATGGTTCAACGGTACTCTCGGCTACGCTATTCTTTCGACCGTCGATTCGGTTGCGTACGTGGGTCGTCATCGAGTGGCAGTTCCGACCAGCGCTGCACGTTAGATCGCCGCTGGAGCAGCACCCAGAGCGAGACACCGGCGAAGATCGCCACAAACATTACCAGGCCAATATTCTTGATTACCTGGATCGCGTGGTCGCTTTGCAGCCAGTCCATTAGGTGGCTCCTTCGTCAGAAGCATCGTCTGCTTGCATTTCGTCGGACGATTCCCCGGCACCCGCGTCGACGGCCACAGGTGTTTCGTCGCCGGCGGCCTCTTCGGCAGGCACGTCTTCCGCGGCGGGCACGGCCGTAAGGTCGGTTCCCAAACGCTGCAAGTAGGCAATCAGAGCCACCACCTGCTTATCGGATAGGTCGACGACTTCGCCGCTCGCATTACGATAAGGTCCGCCGTTCTGCTGGATGAACTCCGCAGCAACCTCCGCGGCTTGCGCCTTGGCGTCGTCGGCAGCTTTTCCGCGGGCGTCTCCCTCGTACGCATCGTAGGGCACTCCGAGGGCTTGTTGCGCTGCGATGCGTAACGGCACCGATTTGAAGTCGATTTTCTTCTTCATCAACCACGGGTAGGGTGGCATGATGGATCCCTGGGTCATTTCTGCCGGGTTTCGGAAATGCAACACGTGCCACTGGTTGCTTTGCCTGCCGCCTTCGCGAGCGAGGTCGGGCCCAATGCGGCGGGAGCCCCACTGGAACGGGCGATCGTAGATCGATTCGCCCGCGCGGCTGTAGTCGCCGTAACGCTTGGTTTCCGCCACCATAGGACGAATCATCTGCGAGTGGCAGTTGTAGCACCCTTCGGATACGTAGATGTCGCGGCCCGCTAATTCCAGCGGCGTATACGGTTTGACGGAGTCGATAGTCGGAATATTCGAACGGATGACGAACGCCGGCACCAGCTCCATGAGCGAGGCAATCAACACGGCAGCAGTTGTCATAATGGTGAACTTGATCGGTAGGCGCTCCCACACGCGATGCCACCAGAGCGTGCTCCAGATATCGATCTTCTTTCCAACTTCCAGCACGGCTTCCAGCTCAGACGTTGGGGGTTGCTCGGGGACGAACATTTGGTCGGCCAGCGCCGGTGCCTGGTGCACCGGTACGTCGTACTCTGCCGGGCGGTTACGCCAGGTGGCATAGATGTTCCAGCATCCTAGCAGCGTGCCTGCGAGATAGAGCAAGCCACCGACCACACGAATCCAGTACAACGGAATGATCGCCTGCGTCGTTTGCACAAAGTCAGGGTAAGCGAGTTGGCCACCCTCCGTGATGCCACGCCACATCAGCCCCTGCGTGAGCCCCGCCACGTAAATAAAGATGACGTAGACCAGGATACCCGCTGTTGCCAGCCAGAAATGCAAATTGGCAAGCTGCACGCTATAGAGCTTCGTTTGGTAGAGCCTTGGGGCCAACCAATAAATCATGCCAAACGCCATGAATCCGTTCCACCCGAGCGCACCTGAATGGACATGAGCAATCGTCCAGTCGGTGTAGTGGCTCAGGGCGTTGACGCTCTTAATCGAAAGTACGGGACCTTCGAAGGTACTCATGCCATAGAAGGTGATGCCGACAACAAAGAACTTGAGCACGGGATCGGTTGTGACTTTGTGCCACGCGCCGCGGAGGGTGAGCAATCCGTTGATCATGCCGCCCCAGCTTGGCATCCACAGCATGACCGAAAAGACCATGCCGAGCGTTTTGCCCATTCGGCCGTAGCGGTGTAGTGCAAGTGGTGGGGACCCGGCCCAGATGTAAATGAATACGAGCGACCAGAAGTGAAGAATCGAGAGGCGATAGGAAAACACAGGACGGTTAGCCGCTTTGGGCAGAAAGTAGTACATCAGCCCGAGGAACGGCGTGGTGAGAAAGAACGCCACGGCGTTGTGTCCGTACCACCACTGCATCATCGCGTCTTGCCGCCGGCGTAGATGGGATAGCTTTTGAACCAGGCTAGCGGCGTGCCTGGAGTTCCCATCGCCAACAGCGGCACCCACATGTTGTTGAAAATGTGAAGCACGGCAACAGTTACGATTGTGGCAATGTAGAACCATAACGCCACGTACATGTGTCGCTCGCGTCGGGTAACGAGCGTCATGAAAAAGTTAACGCCAAAGAAGCCAGCCCAAACCAAGGCGATCGCGATATCGATGGGCCACTCGAGCTCGGCGTATTCCTTGCTTTGCGTGATGCCAAAAGGCAGCGTCAGCGCTGCGGTCACGATAATCAGCTGCCAACCCCAGAAGTGCAGTTTGCTGAGCGTATCGCTCCACATCCGCGCTTTGCAGAGCCGCTGCGTGGAGTAGTAGATGGCCGCGAAAATCGCGTTGCCGGCGAACGCAAAAATCACCGCGTTGGTATGCAGCGGGCGCAATCGGCCAAACGTGATCCACTCCAATCCGCCATTGAGTCCCGGGAAGGGCAACTCGATAGCCAACACGATGCCAACCAAGAACCCAACTACAGCCCATACCAGCGTCGCAGTTACAAACTTGCGGACAATCGCATCGTCGTAACTGAACGATTCAAGAGGGCCAGCATATGGCACCGCGCCAGACAAGTGTGGGTCGGTAGTCGCCTCGCTGGCAGATGTCGATTCATGCATGAATTATTCCGTATGCGTAGTGGTAGATGCTAGAGATGGCTCGGCAGGCGTGTCGCCGTTAACGGACAACTCAACTTCAGCCGGTTCGGCGACGCACAAAGGAGGTACGTTGCCTGGCAAGTGTAACAGTTGGTCGATCGAAGTCTCGCTGTAGCGTCGCTCCGTTCGAGCCAGGTCGTCGTCGAGCAGTTGATGCAGGCCACAAAGACCATGCGCAAGATCTTGGTCACGGCCATGACAATGCTCGATACGACGCAGCGGATCGACGCAGCTCACCACGTCGAGCACGCTGAGCGTCTCTGGGTTGCGATTCAGCGTGTACCCGCCGTGCGAGCCACGCTGCGCCGAAACGACACCGGCACGCGCCAAGGGCTGCAGTACCTTCGGGAGGTAGCTTTGTGGCACATGCGTCGCGTTGGCAAGTTGCTGCGTCGTCTGCGCGGTACCAGGATGTTGGGCGAGTCGGATCACGGCTCGAAGGGCATATTCAGCGGTTTGCGAAACGGCCACGGGAATCTCTCGGACGGTTGAAGGACCTGTGGAACTTTCGGGCATTCGTACCCACATGTCTTCAATGAATGGCAAGTAGCGTACCACCCACCATCGCGGTTGGTTCTAACTCAAAACGCACTACAAAATAAAGCCCGAAATCGAGGTGTCAAATTGTCGCACCTAGCAACTGGACCCAATCCCAGCTCCGTCGACGCCGCGAACTGGGCGATATCGCACAGTTCGCGGCCGTAATTAAACGAATAACGCACATTTAAGGTCTGCCGGTCGGCGAAGCCGCGATGCCGCGCAGCTCGATTGTGGACGATGCCGTGCCTGCTAGTCGAATACCAGCAGTGGTGCTTGCTTTAGAGGCGGTGCTGCACCACACGCCATTCTCGGAATCAAAGGACACAGTAATGAATCTTCCTCGCCAGGCGGCAACAGCAACTTTGGCTGCGGTGTTGGGCCTCGCCACGCTCGCAACGGCAACGGCTCAGGAGTCGATCGTCGACCAGTTTGACGGCATCGTCGACCCCTATGTAACCTCTACCAGCACCCGTGTTGACGTACCTGTTTATGCCCAGCGGCCGTCGATCGTCGACGAGATGACCGAGCAGGTAAGCTACAACGCGGCCTGCGGAGGCTGCAATGGTTGCTACCCAAACAACAACTGTGGCTGCGAACTCCCCGAGCTTCTGCTCGGCTGCTTCTGCCCCACGTCGTGTTGCTTCGACGACTGGATCAGCCCCATGACGAACCCGGTGTTCTTTGAAGATCCACGTACCGTTACCGAATTGCGCGGCATTTTCATTCAGCATAAGGTTCCGCAGGCAGCCGGTGGCGGCAACATCCAGCTGTACGCCGTGCAATTGCGGGCTGCCCTATCGGACCGATTGTCCATTGTTGCGGCCAAGGACGGGTACATTGTTTCCGACAATCCCCTGGTGGGAGATGGATGGGCCGACGTTTCACTGGGACTTAAATATAACCTGATTCGCGATTGCTCCACCGAGACGCTACTGTCGGCTGGTTTCGCGTACGAACTGCCTTCGGGTACCCCTCGTGCCCTGCAAGGGAACGGCGATGGCGAGTTCCATCTCTACATGACCGGCGGTACCGAGATTTGCTGCGACTGGCACTGGCTTAGTGCCTTTGGCCTGCGTCTGCCCGCCGACGACAATGCCGAAGAAACCAGCCTGTATTGGTCGAACCACATCGACTACCACCTGGGACATGGTTTCTATACTTTAGCTGAGTGTAACTGGTTCCATTGGACCGAGAGCGGTGCCAACGGCGTGCCCGGCGTATCGGGTGGCGACCTGTTCAACTTCGGGTCAACGGGAATAGCTGGCAACGACATCGTGACGGGCGCGTTCGGTGTGAAGTACAAGCCAAATCGTCTGACAGAACTTGGTGTCGCTTGGGAGAACCCACTCACCGACCGCCGCGATGTGCTGGAGAATCGACTCACGGTGGACTTGATCCTGCGTTACTAAAACTCCTTCGATATGGGGATTCGACGGTCCTTCCCTCGACTCGTGCGGGGGAAGGACTTTTCTGTTTGCCACGACTACGCGAGAGGTCGCATTCAAGACGAAGACTCGATGTCGTCCTCGCGCGGGTAAAGTTTCGATGCGAGCCGCACCACAACATCTCACGTCGTGGCCCAAAGGCTGGCGCGCAGTTCTCGGCATGCACGGAGCGAACTCCCCGGGGCAAATCGACGACGGGATGAACGCAAGTTGTCTGTCCTCGCGTACGAGCGGGCCAACTCGGTTGCCGCATTGGGCCACACTCGCCGGGCCGCTCTACCACAGCTTCTGCGGGTAGACTCCTCGGTCGACGAGTTGTGCGATCCGCGATTGAGCGGCGGGCAGATCCTCCTGGTAGGTCATACCGCACCATTTTTCCGCGGTGGGTAGAACGCGTACGCTCATGGCACCGCTCGTCATCAACTGCTTGACAAAGGTTGGCAACTCGTACTCGGTCGAGGCATCGGGGCCAGTGGCAAGGAAATCGCAGAAACCTTGCTCCAACTGTGCGAGCATGCCGGCGGAAAAACCCCACAGGTTCATCGATACAACCGTATCGATCGCTAGTGGCAGGGAGTTGCCGGTCGCATCCTGGCAGGTGGCTGCATTGCCGTCGCGCGCAATCTCGAACCGCTCGACTATATTCTTGAGGCAGCCACTCGCATCGACCTCGCATACGCCACGATTGACGGTGCCGTGGTCGGAAAGTGTGTTGCCAAGCGCGTAACCAACCATCGCAGCGTTCTGGCTGCCCTCTTCGGTGTCGCTAACCGGCATGCCAGCCAAGTGACCGCCAATCGTCTCTATGGCGCCCTGACCATAGAAATCGTCTGCGTTCATTACCGCAAAAGCCGCAGGGACCGCCGGCTTAGCGCATAGCACCGCGTGTGCGGTGCCCCATGGCTTACTGCGTTCGATGGGCTCGTAGGTCTGGGGGACGAAGGCATCGGAATCTTGGTAGGAGAGTGCGACCTCGATATGTTTGCCAGCGCGGTCGGTAAACTTCTCGCGAAACGCCGACTCAAACTCCCGCCGCACGACCAACACCACCTTACCGAACCCGGCCCGTAAGGCGTCGTACACGGAGTATTCCATGAGCGCCTCGCCGTCCGGTCCGACTGGCGCCAGCTGTTTTAGGCCGCCGTAGCGACGGGCGGCACCTGCTGCCATGATTACAAGGGTAGGAGGAGGTATCATCTCTTTTCCATTTAGCGGTCAAGCTGCCACAAACTGGCCCATGGTAGCCGCGGGGACCGCGAGCGTCTACGAGCAGGCGGGCAGGTCGGCAAACGGCTATGATAACTTAGGGTAGGCGCACCCGACGGAAGCTCTTTGTTAGGTACACAATCGATGACTATTTTCGCAACGCTCTTGCAGTTCACAACCCTATTGGCCGCTGTAGGGGCTGCAGCATCCGAAAGTGGCTGGCCCCGCGTCGGCAACGATGCGGGGGGCCAGCGGTATTCTACCCTGGCTCAGATACAACGTGAAAATGTCTCGCAACTCGCGCCAGCTTGGACCTATCGCACGGGCGAACTCGATGACCAGGGTAACGGCCCGACCATCGAATGCACCCCCATTGTGATCGACGAGGTGATGTACGTTACCACGGGCAATCGCCGTGTCGTGGCGCTGGACGCGGCGACCGGAAAGGTACGGTGGGAGTTCGATCCGGCGAGCCGACCCTATCCACATCCGCCGACGTCGGGTGGTGTAAATCGAGGCTGTGCGTACTGGTCCGATGGAACCCCGGGTGGTCAGCGGCGAATCTTGCATGGCACCTCCGACGGTCGGTTATTCTCGATCGACGTAGAGACGGGCCGACTCGACCCCAATTTTGCCGACCGGGGTGTTCGAGATTTGCGGCAGGGACTCCCCCCCACGGTTGCCGAGTTGGGCTACGGTCCGACGTCGGCGCCTGCGATTTGGGGCGACACGATCCTGCTTGGCGTTTCGTGTGGCGAAGGACCTGCCGTGGCCGCGCCGGGCGACATTCTCGCGCTGGATGTAAGAACCGGGCAACAGCGATGGCGATTTCGCACCGTCCCACAGCCAGGCGAGTTCGGCGATCACACCTGGGCACCGGGATCATGGAAGGACCGTGGTGGGGCCAACGCCTGGTCGGGTTTGACGGTCGACGCCGAGCGGGGCCTGGTATTTGCCGGACTCGGCTCGGCATCGTTCGACTTCTACGGAGGCGATCGGCTCGGCGCGAACTTGTTTGCTAATTGCACGATCGCCATCGATGTCCGTACTGGCAAGCGGCGTTGGCACTTTCAGACCGTGCACCATGATCTGGCGGACCACGACCTCCCCACGCCCCCCAATCTGGTGACGGTGACGCATGATGGAAAGCGGATCGCTGCGGCCGCGCAGGTCACCAAGACAGGATACGTTTACCTTTTCGACCGCGAGACCGGTGAGCCCTTGTTCAACATCGTCGAGCAGCCTGTACCGGCGTCGGATGTACCAGGTGAACAGGCGTGGGCGACGCAACCCATACCGGTCAAGCCGCCACCACTTGTGGCGCAGCACATGGACGAGACGAACATCACCAACATCGGCGAGGCGAATCGTGCCGGCGTGCTGGCAAAGCTCCGCTCCCTCCGCCACGGCGCCGCTTTTACGCCCCCAAGTCTTGCTGGGTCGGTCATCATTCCAGGATTTCATGGCGGCTCGAACTGGTCGGGGGCTTCGTTCGACCCGACGACAGGCGTGCTCTACGTCAATGTAACCAACTGCCCAAATGTGATGACACTCGTGGACAATCCAAATCGCACCGGAGCGAGGCGCTATGGCCGATTCGGTCATCGGGGGTACGTTCAATTCCGGGACAACGAAGGCTATCCGGCCATTGAGCCCCCTTGGGGTGAGCTAATTGCCGTCGACCTGAATCGTGGCGAATTCGCCTGGCGTTGCGTGCTTGGCGAGTACCCTGAACTCACCGAGCGGGGCGTACCCGCTACGGGCACCGAGTCCTTCGGTGGCACCATTGTTACCGCCGGCGGGCTCGTGTTCATTGCGGGCACGAAGGATGAGCGTTTCAGGGCATTCGACAAGGCCACTGGCCAAGTACTCTGGGAGCATCAGCTGCCGGCGGGTGGATACGCAACTCCGTGTACTTACATGGCCGGTGGCCGGCAGTATGTTGTGATCGCCGCCGGTGGTGCGGGGAAGCAACGCACCAAGGCCGGTGATGCATTCATCGCCTTCGCCCTGCCAAGATAAAGATAAAGTCGCCCTGGGGAGCAACTTGGGACGAGGTGCTTGTCCATTGGTCGCGTCGCTTGGGCAAGATCGGCAGAGTTGTCCGGCAGTCGGGCCCCGCAAAATTGGATACGGCGCAACGCTACGCTAGCCGCGTGAGTTTAGTGACCCGGCCGGTTTGTACCCACTCGGCAACGTAAATATTGCCGTCGGCGTCGAAGCACGCATCGTGTGGATGGACAAACTTGCCGGGCTGCCACAACGATTCGTCTTGGCGAATCCGCTTTTTGCTATCCGCTGCCATCCGCTGCGAATCGTCGCCCAGGTGCGTGATGACTTGATTGTTCTTGTCCAGGAGCGTGACGCGACCAACCAGATCGGGCACCAACATCATGTCGCCAAACGTATCGATATTGGCGGGCAGCAAAAAGCCATCCATGGTTTCGATGTGTGCGCCATCGAGTGAGAACCACTGCAAGCGAGCGTTCGCGCGGTCGGCAACCACCACGGTGGGCGTTTCGCGGCGGGAGTCAACCCAAACACCGTGCGGCAGGTTAAACGTGCCATCCCGTTTGTCGCTGTCGCCAGGTTTACCGAAAGTCGATTGGTAATCGCCATCGGCGTCGTAATGGTGAATGCAGTGGTGGCCGTAACCGTCGGCGACGTAGAAACTGCCGTCTGGATGGAAGGCAATGTTCGTCGGCATGAATCGGTCGCGTCCCCAGGGGCTGTCGCCTTGCGACCGTGGGAATCGATCTTCACCGTCTTGGTAGTACCCCGACTGCAGCGGAGCACCCTTTCGCCACTGCTCTTCGCCCTTGGGCGAGAGCTTGGCAAACGAGCGTTGTTCCTGATAAGCGCAGACGTATAGTTGGTCTTCGCCATTCTCGTTACGAACTTCGATGCCGTGACCACCACCCTGAAACTGCTCGCCAAACGCACGCACAAAAGTTCCATCGGCATCGAAGACAAAGATCGACGGGTGGTCCTTCTTGGGGTAACGCCCCTCGTGAATCACGTATACGAGTCCATCGGAATCGACTGCCACGTTATGTGTCGTCTGCCAATGGTATTGGTTGGGCAGTTGGGCCCAGTCGTGATTTACCTCGTACCGATGCCCTTCGGTGCCAACGATGCTTGCCGGCGAATCGGTTTTTGCCGAGGTGTGCAAGTAGGGCAGGGCCACAGCACCAAAGGCACCAGCAGCGACCCTGCAGAAATCTCGACGATTTGTGTTCACCGATCGATTCTCCGTAAAGAACGTTGGCCAGTTGAAGGTTCATCGGTCGACAAGACGTGGCATCAGCGGTGATCAACTTCAGTCTCCACCTGCACCACGAATCAGGCTGACAAATTCGGCGTTCGATTTGTACTTCGCCAGCTTCGACGAGAGTTGTTCCATCGCGTCGATGTGGTGCATGCTCGAAAGCGTGCGCCGCAACATGGTGGCTGCGTGCAGGGTTTCGGGCGGCAGCAGCTTTTCTTCGCGTCGCGTGCCCGACTGGTCGAGGTCGATCGACGGCCAAACGCGGCGGTCGGCCAGCTTACGATCCAGCACCAATTCCATGTTGCCGGTGCCTTTGAACTCTTGGAAGATCAAGTCGTCCATTCGGCTGCCGGTGTCGATGAGTGCGGTCCCAACAATGGTGAGCGAGCCACCCTCTTCGAACGCCCTCGCGGTGGCGAAAAGCTTCTTGGGAATATCCATCGCCTTGATATCGACGCCACCGCTCATCGTGCGACCGGTGTTGCCCACCCATTTGTTGAAGGCGCGGGCCAAGCGAGTGATGGAATCCATCAGCAGGAATACGTCCTTGCCCATCTCGGTTAGTCGCTTGCAGCGTTCGATGGTCAGCTGTGAAAGCCGAACGTGACTCTCAACATCTTGATCCAAACTGCTGGCGAACACCTCACCGACCACGCTTCGCTTCATGTCGGTCACTTCTTCGGGGCGCTCGTCGATCAGCAGCACCATCATGGCCACTTCGGGATAGTTGGTCGAAACGGCTTGGCTGAGTTGCTGCATCAGCACCGTTTTGCCCGTACGTGGCGGGGCAACAATCAGTGCCCGTTGCCCCTTGCCGAGCGGTGCCAAGAGATCGATGACTCGCGTACTCAGCGGCTCGGGACCTGTTTCGAGCTGAAACCACTCCTCGGGAGTGATCGGGGTCAGTTCATCGAAGTTCTTGGCACCCAGGTAGTCGTCGGGCGAAATGCCATCGACATCCAGCAGCTCCTTGAGCCGCGGACCTTGTCCTTTGCGGTGACGTTGCACCATGCCTTGCAGCATGAGCCCTTCGCGCAGGCCGTACTTTTCAATCATCGTGCCGGGCACGAACGGATCGCTGCGCTCCCGGGTAAAGTTGGTGGTCGGATCACGTAGGAATCCGTAGCCGTTCGGGTGCATTTCGAGCACGCCCGACCCCGGCACCAGTGGCAAGGGATTGCCATCGTCCGGGATGTTTTGATCGCGGAGATTTTCGACAACGGCCGTTCCGCGTCCGCGGCGTCCGCGTCCGCTGCGGTTGCCGTTGCGGTTGCCGCCGCCGCCACCCCCACCGCCATTGTTACTGTTGTTGTTTCGTCCTCGGTAGCGGCCTCCGCCGCTCTTATTCCGTTTTCCCATCTTTCACTCATTCCTCTAACAAAAAAAGGCGAGTCGGAGCATTCGGATCTGCTAACGGCCATTCGCCGCGGTAATGCAGTAACCCTTCCAACTCGAAGGCAGCAATGCTGCCCATGCAATTCAACCCCTCGGGCGATTGCCTACTGGCAATGCCATCTAGTGGTTCGTCCTCCGCTTACACGAAGGCGTCCCACGTTCACCAGCCACCGGTATTGGTGGCAACGAGCGGCACGCCGCTCAAGCACAAATGATGTTTTGGATACGCGTCAGTCGCGGGCCCGTCGATCGAAACTCAATTGCCTTCAACGGCATGGAGTCGAAACTTTGACGGGGTGCTGCGCTACGAAATCGGGCAGTACCAGCCCGACTCATGGTGAGCCCTACCGGCTCCATTTCGAAAATGCCCCCTGCTTCCTAGCTTGGGCGTTGTGGGTTGATGGCGGAGCGTGCTGCGAAAGAACCGCGGCTTCGTTCATCCGCTAATCAACCGTTTATGCTGGTTCCTAAAGTAAAGAATGCGTTCCAAGCTGCCAGGTAGAAAGGCTTTTTCAAGCGAGCTACCCCAGCGTACTGTATTCGCAGGCCGCCATGTCGGAACTATTGGTTGTAGCCCGGCAAAACACGACGACCAAATGCCTTATGCCGCTTGCTGTGGCAGCTCCGAAGATTGGTGAACTTCACCCTAAAGGAACAAGTCCCGCGGAATCGCTGCCACGCAGTGGGCAAAGGCCTCGCACAAATGCGTGTCGGAAATACCTCGCCTGCCGTGGGTTTGACTTCGTGCAGAACGAGGAACCCTGGCGAAGGAGGCCTGACCAACAAACGAAAAATGGCCCGAAGAACCCACCCAAAAAATTGGGTAGGAAGCTCAACTCCCCAGCAGTATTCGTTATCCGGGCGGTGCTGTCAAGCGGGAAAACGAAGATCCCCAGCTTTCCTTCCCGTGCGATTACCCCAACGCGGCGTAAATTCCGCAGATCTCCAGCTTGGGTCGCGTGGTTGCCGCGTCGCTGCGGGGGCCGAATCAATCCGCAAAATCGGCACATTTTCTCGCAAGGCAGCTCCTCTCCCGCGACGATACCACCGATGGGCACCCGAATACTCGCGTTTGGGCCACTCCTTAGCGCGACTTCATGCCCGGCTGCCACGGACTTTTCTCCCTAGATTCCCCCGACATCGAGGAACACATAGATGCGCCTGTTTCACTACGCAACAATCGCTTGCATGGTTCTAGGTTCAAGTACCCTGGCGTTGGCTCAGGCCGGCAGCGCGATTCAATGGCAAGCCGACCTCGATGCTGCGCGTGCCATGGCCGAGCGCGAAAACAAGCTGCTGCTCGTGCACTTTTATACGGAGAGTTGTGGCCCCTGCCGAATGCTTGATGCCACGGTGTTTAACCAGCCTTCCGTGGCCGGGGCAGTGCACACGAATTACGTGCCCGTGAAGCTAAATGCGAACGAATTTCAAGCAACTGCTGAGCGATTTGGAATAACCCGTGTACCGACGGACGTGATCATCACGGCGCAAGGCCGCGTGCTAGAGCGAATGGTTTCTCCCGCTACGCCAATGGCCTACATCGGGCAGTTGGCCGGCATTGCCACGCAGCATCAGCGACAGACGGGACGCGATTTCTCCGTAGCGAACGCCAACACAGGCACCTCGCAGCCGGTAAACTCAGCGTACGCTGGCCTGACGGTTGCTGGCGACGACAACGCATTTACGGCCCCGGCCAGTCCCACCCCGCCCGGCGTTGCATCGAATCCTTACATCAACACAATGAGTCCAAGCGGCACAGTTGCACCGCAGTACAATGCCGCTGCAGCCGCACCGGCTGCGGCAACGCCAGCAGCAACTCCGTCGCCCGCTGCCCAGCCCGTGGCAATGGCGAATCCATACGCCCAGCAGCCCGTTGCACCAGAAGCACCGGCGCAGACGCCGCCAATTGTCGATCGGTATGCGTCCACCGCACCGGCAATCGACAAGGCTGCCGCACCGGTTGAACCTGCACCCACCGCTGAGCCACAGCTGCCGGCCGACTCGCCGCCGCTAGGTTTCTTCGGGTATTGTCCGGTAACGATGAAGAAGGAGAACCGTTGGCAGCGGGGTGACGTCCGCTGGGGCTGCTATCATCGGGGGCGAACCTACCTGTTCGCTTCGCCCGAGCATCGCGACGAGTTCCATGCCAACGGCGACGATTTCGCTCCGGCACTATCGGGCATCGATCCCGTGTTGGCGATTGACTCCGGAAAAGTAGAACCGGGCAAGCAGGACTTTGGCATTGAATACAATGGCCAATTCTACTTGTTCAGCAGCGAAGACAACCTACGCAAGTTCTGGTCGGAGGCCGAGCGTTACGCCACGGGAGTCCGCCAAGCCACGAACGCCGCCCCGGACGGGGCGAAGTATCGCTAAACTTGTCGACCGACAGGCGCACCGAGTGCAACGTCCATGGAAGAACGCTGTTGGGTTCCGCCGACTTACGACGGCGGCGGGCTTTAACCCGCATATTTCATCCGCCCATGGAGTCCCTTGTAGCGGGGGCTTCTTAGGTGGAGGGTCTCGGGTAGCGCAGAGGCCCCCTTACCCCCGGTTAGGATCGCTGGCCATTAAGAATTTTCAGAGGTTGGGCGTGCGGTAATTTCGAGACGTCATCCGGGGGCGGCGGCTAACCCGGTAGCGACCTGGCGGAAGAGTTGCTGGTGTGGATAGCTGCTTGCCAGGTGCAGCACCACGCGACGCACCGAGAGGGTGATACGGGCGGCGACTTTCAATAGCGTCAGCCGAATGCGGCTGACTTGCGCCGCGCCAATTCGGTGCTGGCCAACTCCGTGCGACGCAACTCGTGCAGCAGCACATACGCGAAGCTCGAAAGCAGCAGGCGAAACTGATTCGCCACAAAGTTGTGGCAACTCGTGCGATCGGCGAAGAGCATCAACTGCTGCTCCTTGATGCGATTCTCCATGTCGCCGCGCTGCGTGTAGATGTCGTCGTACATGGCTTGCGCGTCGCCCGCCAGGCTGGTCACGACGAAGCGGCGATTCGGCCCTGCTTCTAAACGCTCGGCTTTCATGATAACCCGCCGTGGGCGGTCCCACGTTCCGGCCTGATACTCCGTTTCTCCAAAGAGGCGCTGCTTCTGGCCTGCTTGCTCGAAGGCTTCTTCCCCCTCGGCCATCAGCGGTGCGATACGACGCTCCAAGACCTTGTTCCGACCGATGCCGAAAATGTAATCCACCCCCTGTTTCTCGCACCAACGCATCAATCGCCAGCGACAAAAGCCGCTGTCGCCGCGAATCGTGATCCGGGTGTTGGGCCACGCTTGACGAATCCGCTGGACCAGCAGTTTCGTCAGCGCGAGGGAGTGTTTCGCCGGATCGATGTTGGCCGGCCGCAATAGCGAGACCAACAGATGACCCCCGCAGAACACGTACAACGGCAGGAAGCAGTAATGGCGATAGTAGCCTTGATAGAATCGCTCCTCTTGTTGGCCGTGAACCGGGTCGTCGGTGGCGTCGAAGTCCAGCACGATCTCTTCGGGCGGGCTATCGTGCGCCGCCAAGAAACGTTCCACCAGCAACTTCGACATCGCGACCAACGCCTGGCGACTGACGCGATTCTCCAAGCGGCAGAGGGTCGGAGGAGAAGCCAGCGGCTTGTCGGGGTCCGCCGCCTTACCGGCGGCAAGCTGCAACGCGGGATCGTCGCGCAGGGCCTGCTGATCGTTGAGGTCCTCGTAGCCCAATGCCAGCGAGAAGATACGCTGGGCCAGCATCTCGCGTTGGTGGTGGATCAGGTATCGCGGGTCACGCGGATCGGGCAGGCAATCATCGATCGCGTCGAGCAAGCCAATTCGTCGATCGACCTCACGCAATAGCACCACGCCCGCGTCGGAGGTCAGTCGCCCGCCATCGAAATTGGCCACCACTTGCCGCCGACCGACCGCTGTGAACTGAATCGCCGTTTCGCTACACTCTGTCATGCGAGGGTTCCTTGTTCTGGCTTGTGCGGGAGTTGTAGAAACCACACAAATACCAGGACTTGGGCCCTCGCGCTAGTGCCCGCCGTGAACCAACGGATGAAATATCCGGGTTAGCTTTCGCCCTTGATTGACCGCTGCAGTTGAATCACTTGAGCGCGGACCTCTTCCATACTGGGATTCAGTCGTAACGCCCGGCGGAACGATTCGAGTGCCAAGACGGGATTATCCTGCAGCAGGTAGCATTGCCCCATGCCTGCGGCGGAAGTGAAGTGGTAAGGGTTGATTTCCAGCGCTTGGTGCGAGTCGCGGATGGCCGAGTCGTATTGTCCCAGGTGGTAATAGGCGCTGCCTCGCTGGCACCATGCTTCGGCGATCCAGGGCGACTCGTGAATCAACTCGGTCGCCAATTCGACGGCCCGCTGGTAATGCTTGGTCTGGTTCAGCCGGATGATGGTCCGGAGCGTAAGCCGTTGCTCGCGGCTGCCAACGCGGCACCATAGATCGCGTATTCCGTTCTCGGCAATGGTGCGGACCCCCCGGTCGCGATCCACCAGCGCCCGTCCCACGACGGCGTTCGAGGAGTAGTCGCCCATAAATCCGAGGGCGAGCACCGCCCCGCGACGGGCAATGCGATCGCCCATAACGGCAACCCGTTCCAGGCTGGCACAACTGTAGCGACGGGCGACGTTCTGAACGAAGGTTGCCGAATCCTGCTCATCCAGGTAACCGTGATAATACTTCACGAGAATCGGCGCACGAGAAGACTCAATATCCACGATGTTCACTCCTGCCTGACGAAAAGCGGCGCCGCGGTTCCAATTGCACAACCCACTGCCGATTCCAACGGCAGGCGTTCTTCCGATGAACGTCTCGGCGGTGCCGAGATGGACGAATCCGTATCTCACGTACTGGAAACAGCAACTACGGCAGTTGGAAGTTGGGCAGCGGTAGCAGCGTTTCCTTATCCACCCCCATGAATTCGAGTGTAATCACGGCTGCAAACCGCACAAGCAAAAGTTTCCATATCTTCGACGCCCATTTTTGCACGCAGTCGCAAATACTTGCCAACCTTCGCGGCGGCCGATTACAATGAAGGGTTTGGCGGCCTCATGGGCCTGCGACCCTATCCCGCTGGCAACCCTTGTCCGCTTGGTCTCCGCCTTGCCAGTTTGTCATAATTTCCTTACTGCTTTGGCCCAGTAGCCTCGTTGCGCCCGGATCAAAAGGGCTTCCTCCAAATTCCGCAGTTGGCCCACTATGCCACGTTTTTCGGCTGCCTGCATCTTGTTTGCCGCGGCCACGCCAAGCCTCGCCGATTCGGCCGACGCGATTCTCTGTCCACCCTCATCCGAGGTGGCCGCAAAGCTGCAGCAACGGGTCACGGTCCAATGGCAAAATGTTCCTTTGCGGCAGGCCTTGAATCGGTTGAGCCAGTCGCAACGGTTATGCATTTGGATCGATCGCCGAGTCGACCCTTCGCAGGAAGTCACGCTGACGATGCGCGATGTACCTCTCGCAAAGTTGATCGAAGAAGTGGTGCAACAAATCGAAGGAGGATTCGTTGCGACAGGCGATTTACTTTACGTGGGGCCGCCCGATATCGTTCGCGACCTCCGCACTTTGCTAGCGATCCGGCGAACTGAAATCGAACAGCTGCCGCGTGCAACGCAAGCACGCCTGCTCCGCCGCAACAACACAGAGTTACCGCGACTTACCGATTCACGGGCAGTAGTACGGCAACTTACGGAGGCAGCGGGGGTTGCGTTGGAGAACCCAGCCGCCTTGCCGCACGATTTATGGCCTGCCTTGCAGCTGACGACCATGGCGGTTGCGGATCAATTGTCGATCGTACTCGCTGGCTTCGATTTGGCTTGGGAGCTGGACGATGCAGGACGCACAATGACCATTGTGCCCATCGAGCGGCCGGTTATTCTGCGACGCTTGTACTCCCAAGAGCAAATCGCAAAACTGCCCGCTGAACATCTGCAGGGCGTGGAGATTGTTGCCGGACGAAATCGCGACCAGGTTGGGATAGCTGCCCGGGCAGAAACGCACGAACTGCTCTCAGGACGCCCCCGCTCGAACGGTAAGCGTCGCCAAAAAGCGGACCGACAAGTTTTTTCGCTGCGCGTCGAGCAACAGCCAGTAGGCAAGATCGTAGAGCAGATCGCAGCACAGTTGGGCAAGCAGGTTGAACTGCGTATGGAAGCGAAATCGGCATTCGACAAACGAGTAAGCTTCGACGTCCGCGAGGCGACCCTCGATGCATTGCTCGAGGCCGCGTGCCGCCCTGCTGGGCTGCAAGCCGAAATCGATGGCGACGTTGTCCGCATTACGCCCCGAACCAACTAGGTCGCTACCACCGAGCGGATGAGGGGCAATTGGCACCCGCAGAGTGCGACGTACGCCGGCGGCAGCATCGCCCTCAGCAACTGTCAGCGATTGGCTTGCATCTGCATTTGGTTAAGCAGCTCGGTGCGGGAATACCTTAATTCGCCAAATCGTCGCATCCAAAGATCCATCTCCACCGACGAGGGCGCCTTGCCGATGACCTCAGTAAATGACTGTCGCACCCAGGCGTAGTCGTTTGCACCGTAGCGATCGAAATACTCCTGGGTGGCCATCAACTCCAATGGCAATCGCTGGACGCGGTAGTTCAGATCGGGTGTTTGGTACCACGCTGCCAACTCTACCGATGTCGGCATGCGACCTAAATACCGCTGGTAGGCCGCGTTGATCTGCTGCGCATAGTTGTCGGCGGGCGTATAACTAGCCGTCACGATGTTGTCGCTGGGAGAAAACGCACTGGGGCTCAATTCAATTTGCACGGAATTCGGGTAGCCTCGTGTCAACACATAAGGCGGCTGAGGTGTATCGTAGATGGTCTGTCCCCCCGAGGTGATGTAGGCACGAACGCGGTAGGTGTCGTTCGGTGAGATGTAGGCGGGATCGAAGTTCAACTCAAAGGGAATACTGCTCATATTAAAACTGGACAAGCGGAACGATACTTGACCGTTGCGGACCACCTGATAGGGCCGGGTTACGTTTTCCAGTTTCACCGTAACCACGGAGTTTTGGGGGAGCATGCCCCCGCGTGTCGTCAACGTGCCCGATAACCCGCCACGCTGATTAGCGAGCTGGATATTTAGCGACCGAATCTGCCCATTTTGCCGCGACTGCACCAGCAAGAGGACTCGTCCGAACGAATCGGCGTGGCGATTGATTTCCTCGCTAAGGTCGAACAACTGGTTTCCAACACGGCCTACCTGATCGCCCCCGACGCAAATAATCGTATCGCCGGGCGCAATTCCCGCTTGGGCCGCTGGCGAGTTGGCATTGATCTGACGAGCGACAACGCCCGTATCCGTGTTGATGCCGGTAATGCCTAGTTGCCAAGCACTATTCGAGCTTGAACTACCCACCCCTCCATTGCCGTTCCATTGGCGTTCCCAGTCTCCATGAGCGGGTGCGCTACCTGTTGGGGCACCCCAACTTGTCCAACTATTGGTACTGGCTGTGGCCGTACTGAAGACGGCGCAAGTCAGAGTGAGGATAAGGCAACAAGTGCGACGGGGGAGTATTGCAAGCATGGGTCGATTCCTTTGCGATCCGTGATGGCGATGGTGTTGTTTGCGGTTGGCATTGCGTGCACCTGCGGAACTGGCTTCGCTGGCGGGGCACGCGTAGAACGTGGCGGAAGGCCCTATTTCACCGGCAAGCCTCGGCGCGTATGCGGGCAGCGCAGTGGCATGAAGGAGCTGCCTTCCTATTTCCGTTCTTGGTCCTTCGATGCGGTGTTGGTCGGCACCTGCAGGTTCTTCCCATCCAACTTCTCCATCTCCGCCCGCAGTGTCGGGGGAGCAAATGGATAGAAGCCTGAGAGAATCGCCTGAATTTGGCCCGCTTGAGAGAGGGCATACCTCGCGAATTCGCGATTGGCGGCAGCCTGTTCGCCTTGCTGCCCCAAGTCGAACACCAATGTCATCGGCCTCATGATGGGATAATGGCCAAGCAGCACCTCGTGATCGTTGTCGGGGATCACCTTGGAGTTTTCGCGCAAGTGTAACCGCTTAACTTTGTCGCTTGCGCAGCTGAAGTCAACGATTCCGATGGCCTGCGGGTTCGCTGCAATCGCCTTGATCACCTCGGCGTTGGAATCAAGTTCCTGTTGGTTGGCTCGCAGATTTTGCCCGTGAAATAGAAACGCGTCGACAAACTTTCGCGTACCACTGGAGTCGTTTCGGCCGAGGATCTCGACCGCTTTGTCGGCAAGCTCACCTTCTCCGCCAACGGCGCTCCAAGTAACCGCCGAGGTCGGATCGTCGCTGCAGAATAGTGCTACTAGTTGCGGGTAGCTGATCGTTTCGAGTGGATTATCCTGATGGACAAAAACGCCGAGCGCGTCTCTGGCTACCTGAATGGCTACCGGATTCTTTAGCCCTTCGGCTTTTAGTCTGGCTATGTCCTCCTCCGTTACGGGCCGGGAAAGCATGCACATAGCCCCCGGGTTTTTGAGCAAACGATCGAATACAGTTTCGGAGCCTTCGGCCGAGATAACGACCTCGACCTTTGGGTGAAATTTCTTGAAACCCTGCACCCAGCCGTGAGCCATCGTATCCATGCTGGTTGATCCGAACACATCAACTTCGCCTTGGATTTCGGCCTTTGGTAAATAAGGATCGATAGAATCCAGCAGTGAACGGATCTCTTCAATCGAGAGATGACCATCGGGCCCCTGCTGGCTCGCCGAGTTCAACGAGACGGACGGACTGGCTTGCTCCTGTTGCGATATTGCTGCTTGGCTAAACAGAATCATCGAAGCGATAACAGTTTTTGCAGAAATGACACGCAGCATTGATGGCATGGGCATGTTGGACCTCCTTGAGAAATTGTCTGGGCCAACAGTTTAGCCCGAATTGCCCCGCTTCTCAAAGATCAATCGTCGCGATTTTCTGCAAGAATACTTGCGAAGCGCTTCTGGTGGGATTTGGTGTGCGTCGCCCTCGCGTACGGCTCCGCTGCCAAACAGGTTTAATCGCCAACTGTGTCGATTTGCCATCTCCGTCTCGGGTACGGCTGAGTGGCTCCACCACATGCCACACGCGTCCAACCGTCCAGCGTATTCGCTCGCCAGTTCGAATTGACGCGTCTTGCCGTATTGTGTAGAGCGGCCCTGAATTCCCTCGCTTTATAGTGAACCGTCGCTCTTGACGGACAGTTCCAGCAATCCATGTGAGTGCTCGATGAGTCAATTCAATTGGGGCGTACTGCTGTGCGCCGCCATGATGCTAGCGGCACTGGGTTGCCAAACCCCAGCCACCTATGCCCCGTACGGTGGTACCTATCCCCCGGCCTATCCCACCGCAACGAACAACTGCGGTTGTCCCCCCGGGTATGCGCCGGTTTACCCAGGAACCGGTTCGTATCCCGTCGCCCCTCCCGCGACGACCTATCCACCGGGTGCGCCAACCTGGCAAGCGAGTCCTCCGGTCCAGCCCCCGACAACCAGCGGGACGGTGGTGCCGCCGCCGAGTGGTGGGGCTACAGCGGTGGGTGGCATTTGAGAGACACTCCGCCTTGAGAAGTGGGTATCCCACCAGCGGCAAACCTCGACGCAACAACGATGGAGGGCCCGAATCGGATGTCACGTTCCATCGCGCCGCAAGATATCACGGTTTACCAACGGTGTTGATGGAGCGCCGAACGAGCGATTTCCGACAGAATGCGGCAGCACCGGCCAGCCGCTCAACCGCAACCGGACGAAATCAGTTGGCAAGAAGTGCTGTCGGCGGGTGCGGATTCCTGCTGCGACCACCAAGGCACCCCAACATTGCCGCCCTGGCCGCACTGCCGCTAGGCACAAGGGACGTAGCTGTTCCGGTTAAGGTTCGGCCGAAGTCTGGCGGCTGGGTTTCGTCGCCGTTTTATGCCGACTTCGGTCCCATGAGTCGTGCGATCGAATCACGCAGACCTGACTCGATCTTGCCTTTGAACATCATGGCGGCGATTGGCAAGTCGCCCTTGATGTGTATGTTCTCGTCGTCGACGGTCCCCTCGCCACTAACCTTGATGCCCAAGGTTTTGAAGGAGAACGTGAGCTTGTCTCCCTCGAAGTCCTGCTGCAGGTCCTTGATTTGACCGGCGTACTTTTCACCCATCTTATCGAGTAGCAACTTCACTTTCTCGGTGGCTTCTTGCTTGGTGGTGCCGTGGGGCACCGAGATATTGAATTGGGGCATGGGGCCGCGTCTCCGAAGTGTTACGCAAAACGATGGGAGCGTAGGGAAACGCTCCTCCCGCTGGCGGCAACTACTACCGCCAAGTTTTGCAAGATAACGCATTCGGGCGACTTCGCCCAGGCAGACGTGTGTGAACCGATTTCCTGGCCGTTCTATTCTTGAACCGCCAAGCACACCAAGAATCGCCAAGGACTCAGTCCCAGATCCGCGGACGGGAAGCCCGCGATTCGCGCCGGCTCCAACACGAAAGCCGGAGTCACGGAAAGTCACAAGAGACACGAGACGCAGCGGCTAACGGGTAAAGTCTGCTTCGAACCAGTAGTGCAGTGCCTTTGAGCTCTTGCTGCGTGTTTGCGGCAATCCGTCCGCTCGGCAAACGGAGCCCTCAACTTGGGCCGCTTGGCGGTTCGCGCCTTCTGCCATAAATGTTTATGCGACGCAGGCAGATCGCTTCCGCACCTTTATCCCGCATCTGGGGGCAGGTCGTTGCCGTCGTCGTATTCCACGCGATCTTCGTTGTGCCACAGCGGTAGCCCCTGCTCGGCACGCATCGCCAGGATGTCGAGTTTCGCCCGTGTCCCGGGCATTGCCTTTGTCGACGAGTATTGGTCGGCCTCAATATCCTTTGGCTCGTAGTCCCACAGTCCCTCGCGGATTGCTTCAAGAACCGATACTTGCACGTCTTCCTCCCTTAATCGCCTAATCGATGGACAAGCCACGGATGAATGATGAGTTGGCCCGCCGGAAACCGCCAAGCCAAGGCACTCGCTTGGTCGCAGCGACTTGCCGCTAACCAGCAAGCCTTCCCCCAATACAAACGCCAGCTGGATTGCCGCTAGGCGCCAGCCCTCCCACTCCCCGCCGCCCAAATTCAAGATCTGCAGCACCCGCCCGCAAAACAGATCGCTATTGCGGAGCCTCCCATTCAGCAGAATCTCCAGCCCCCGCAGGACCAGCTCGCCACCGGGCTCTATTCCACCCATGACTGCTGTTCGGTGCCACGGCCCTACCGCCAACTAAGGATTATCCTGATCGTGCATGCAATGTCAAGAATTTTTGATGAAATCGATACGGAGTCGCTGCTGGAGTTGCTGCACACGGCGTTTGGTGACGCTATTCGCGCGGTGGCCCTCCTCGCAGGCGGCTCCCCGTACGGCAATCACATCGGCACCAGAGCGACACACTTGGTGGAACGAATCGGGAATCAAGCTGCCAGCGGCGACTGACAACATGCCCTGGCTTGCGGCCGTGGAGAACAACGATTCGAGCATCGGCAAGTCGAAGTGATCCAGCAGCGTGCCGCCCTGTTTATCGAACGTATCGATCAAAAAGTTCTTGCATCCGATGGCGCGGAAGCATCCAGCAACTCGGCGGGCGACGGTGCACCGCACGATTGCCAGTCCGCGTACTGCACCGCGACCATCGCTACGCTGTTTGGGAGTGTTTCGGCGAAGCGCGCCCACTTTTCGGCCCAGGAGGATATCTCATCGCACCGGCTCAAACCAATCTTTGCCCGTGTGACCCCCAGCGGGAGTTCTATCGCCTTGCCTGGGGAAGGATCCCACTCGTGGAGTTCCCCCAGGGCGACGCTAACGGGCCGGCGGCCACCGACCGCATGCACCACTTCGGCCATGGCCTTGTAGGTTGCCATGCCAAGCGGGCCATTCAGGGGTTGCTTGACGTCGATCCAACTAGCTCCCCCCGTGACCGCCGCTTCGGCCTCAACCGCATCGCGGACACTGACCAATAATTGTGGAAGGTGGGGTAAGGTGGGCACGACAAGGCGTTCCGTTGCTTGATTGTGCGGAGCACCGGGCCCCGGGGGTCCATCGGTCCACTTGCACGGTTTGCTCCGATTCTATCAAATCAGGGTCCGGCTTGTGACTACTCAAGCTGGCCTTCCGACGCTGAGGCGAGACTTTTGATCTACGTTTGAACACTTGGGTTTGAGCACTTGGGACAACAAGCATCGCCACGCCAAAAGCGAGCGGCTCGGCGTCTCCCCCCCGCCCACACAATTCAAACACTCGCTTCGCCAGTTTGGCTGCCGCCCGCACGTGGGGTAGTTGCCTTGACCGTTACCTTTGTCCGCTAGTGCTGGTACAGTTTCGCTTATGTCTCATTCGTCAAGCAGCGGAAGCGGTGCAGTTGTCACGGCGCTCCTTACATCCGTGTTGGCCTACGCCGTTTGCCTCTCGCTGGGGCTGCCACAGTACGGCACCGAGTTAGTCGTTGAGCATCAGGCTCACGGCGGCCACTCCGATCATGCGGTGGAGTCGACTCATGCGGTGGAGCCGCCATCCGATCACGGCCAAACGGCCACAGATTCACACGCAAGTGAGTCAGAGCACGTTACGATGGCCCCACCCTTCTGGACGGTCATTCCTTTCATCATCCTGCTGGGCGCGATAGCCATTTTTCCGCTGGTGCCAGCCCTTGAGCACTGGTGGGAATTCAATAGCAATCGCTTAAAACTGGCTGCAACGCTGGGCACGCTGACCCTCATGTACTACGCGTTCATGCATGACCTGCCGGTCGATGGTCATTGGCCGTACCACTACGTGGCCCAGCCTACCACGGGAGCCCCCAATTTCGACCTCTTGGGAGCGATTCTCGGCAATGCAGTGGTAAGCGAGTTCATTCCGTTCATCGTTCTGTTGTTCAGCTTGTACACTATCAGCGGTGGAATTCGAATCGGGGGCGACTTGCGGGCCAACCCCATGACCAATGCGTCGTTCATTGCGGCAGGGGGCCTGCTCGCGAGTTTCATTGGCACCACGGGAGCCGCCATGGTGCTTATTCGTCCGCTACTGGAAACCAACCGCGAGCGACGGCATGTTGTCCATACGGTCATCTTTTTCATCTTTGTGGTGTGCAATTGCGGTGGCTGCCTGTTGCCGATTGGCGATCCGCCGCTGTTCTTGGGCTACTTAGAAGGGGTCAGTTTTACCTGGACGATGTTTGCTCTGTGGAAGCCTTGGCTGTTGGTCAACGGCATGCTGATTGGGCTGTACTTGATACTTGACGAGTTCGCCTACTATCGCCGGGAGACGGTCGCCGATATCTACCGTGATATCACGCACACCACCAAACTGCGGTTCGAGGGACTAGCGCTCAACGTGCCTCTGTTGCTGGGCGTCGTACTCGCCGTGGCGCTGCTCGACCCCAGCAAGACGCTCCCTGGTACCGAGATCCACCCTTGGATGTTCTCGCGCGAAGTGGTGCAATTAGGGCTCGTAGCGATTGCCCTAGCGCTTGGCTCGCAAAGCATCCGGCAGCGGAATTTCTTTAACTACCATGCCATTTTGGAAGTGGCCGCGTTGTTCATTGGAATCTTCGTTTGCATGCAACCAGCTTTGCAAATTCTAAGTGAATACGGGGGTGAGATTGGCAAGCTCATCGGCGCCGATGGCGGAGTGCTTACCCCGATGCATTACTTTTGGATCACCGGCGGACTGTCGAGCGTTCTCGATAATGCCCCCACCTATCTGGTGTTTTTCAAGTCGGCCGAGGCCTCGCCGGGGGGATTTGGCGAGTTGGTGCCCGGTACGGGGGTGGAACACCCCGTGCTGGTTGCTATCAGCCTGGGAGCCGTCTTCTTGGGGGCGATGACCTACATCGGCAATGGACCGAATTTCATGGTGCGGGCGATTGCCGAGAAGGCGGGTGTCCGGATGCCCAGCTTCTTCGGATACGTCGGCTATAGTTGCGTGTTCCTCCTGCCCGTCTTGGTGTTTACCGCGTGGCAGTTTTTCTAGGCTCGGCGTACTTCCCATGGTGCGCCGATCGCACCATGTTACAATCGGGTAGAGCCTTGCCCCGAGATCCAATACAACGAATCGCCCGTGGACTATCAGCGGATCAACACCCAGGAACAGCTTGCCCGGCTTTGTCGCGAAATCGCGGACTCCGGCCGGGTGGGGTTCGACACCGAGTTCGTTTCCGAAGACACGTTCCGCCCCGAACTATGCCTGGTGCAAGTTATCACCGCGACAGGCATGTCTGTGGTCGATCCCCAGAAAGTGGGCAATCTCAATCCGTTTTGGCAGGCATTGGCTGAGGGTCAGCACTTAACTATCGCCCACGCTGCACGCGAAGAAATCAACTTCTCGCTGGCGGCGATCAACCGCATCCCGGCCAACCTGTTCGATACGCAAATTGCCGCGGCGTTTTGCAGCCACGAGTATCCGGCAGCCTACGCTTCGGTCGTCACGCGGATCCTTGGCAAGAAGGCGGAGAAGGGCGAACAGCGTACCGACTGGCGGCGTCGGCCGCTGTCGGAGGCCCAGATCAACTACGCCTTGGAAGATGTCCGCTACCTGTATGAACTCCATGAGCGAATATCGCTGCGCGTGGAGAAGCTGGGCCGTACCGCGTGGCTTGCCGAGGAGATGGATTCGTTCATTGAGGAAGTAACCACCGCCCGTACCCGCCAACGGTGGAAACGCGTATCGGGCATTGGCAGCCTTGGCCCGCGGAATTTGGCCATCGTTCGCGAACTGTGGCTGTGGCGGCAAGCAGAAGCCGAGCTACGCAACGTTCCCCCTCGCCGACTGCTCCGCGACGATCTGCTGGTGGAGATCGCCAAGCGCAAGAATGCCAAGCCCGATAAGATTCTTGCCGTTCGCGGAATGAACCATCGGCCAGTGAAGAATTCGATTGGGGAGATCGCCGCCTGCGTAGAGCGTGGCCTCGAAGCTTCGCTCGACGATATTCATACCCCTCGCGGTAAGGCGATGCCGCCCCAACTCACCTTGCTAGGGCAGGTGCTGGTGCCCGCGATTACCAGTGTGTGTCGCAAGGCGAGTCTTGCGACAAGCATGGCCTGCACGGCGACCGATATCCGCGAGATGATCGCCTACGAACTCGGCTTTGGCGATGCCGCGGATGGCGAGTTACCCGCACTCGCCAAAGGGTGGCGCAAAGACCTTATTGGGACACTGATCGACGATGTCCTCGCGGGCCGCAAGAGCATCCGCATCGACAATCCGCACAGCGAGCACCCACTCGACTTCGTGGAGTTATAGCAGCCCGCAGGCACGCGTGCGTCGTAGGTAGCTGGCCAATCGGCATGGCCAACCCGGCAAGTCACTTCTTGCCGCCCCCTGGCTGGGTTGCGATCTGCGGTGGCGGAATGTTGGTCGCTGGCGGATCGGAGGGCGCCTGGGCTTCCGGCGAGTTCGCAAACAGCAGTGGCGAGGCAAACGAAGCTTCCTGACCAAGTGCTACCGCCTCCTGCTCCCCTTCGTCCCCGCGCCCCAAATCGAGTGGATTTTTCAACTGCGCGCCGGCGAAGTTCGTGCCGTTGAAGATGGTCCCCTTTTGAAAGGGCCCCGCACCAACAACCCAGAAATTCTTGGCCGTGCTCTCGCTCACCGCCATGCCCGATTGCCAGACCGGCATGCCCGACTCACGGTGGTAAGCGAACACCGCCACCTTGGCCAAGCCGCGCTGTTCTTGCCGTTTGGCGAACGGAATCTCAGGAATCGCAGATGGCACGACACCTTGCAGCGGAACGATTTGCGGCACCTGCATCGCCGGAATGCCAAACAGCAGATCGTGATTGTCGGTACCGATGACGCCAGCCCGCGCCTCAACCACAAACTCGGCCTTCGTGCGATCTTCACGAAGCACGCAACCACTAGCAAGCAGGTGTTGCCGCAGGCTGCTGGAGAGATACTGTCGATCGACTACGGAGTTGAGCGCATCATCCTTCAGATATACCGACTGCCCGGCGAGTGCGCGAAAGTTCACCTGTCCCACGGCGCGGTCGATCGCATCGGAAATCAATAGCTGCTCCGTAGCGGTGCGCGATGTAGAACTGGTACGCGTGGTCCCACAGCCAATCAAGGGAACGAGCAGCATCAACGCAAGGGTGCACGGCGCAACGCCGTGCACCGGGTTTCGGCGATTCGGCTGGACGCGCAGAGGTCGAGGCATGGAGGGCAGGGGGGGTAGGCCAGGGCTGGGCACATCGATTGTGCCGGCGGAGTATACCAATCGTGGCCCGCTGCCCAAGATCAGTCCGTCGCCGTGCTAGCATTTGGCGCATTCCTGCAAGTTGGTGCTGGCGTAGCCGACTCTAAACCGCATATTTAAGGGATCCGCGTCAACCGCCCCACCCAGGTCCACTACCGACATGGCCGAGCAATTTATCTACGAACTGCTCATCGTCCTTACGTTTGGCTTGATTGCCGGGCTGGTGAGTCGGCAACTGCGTGCGCCGACACTCGTGGGCTACCTGATTGCTGGGGGGGTGCTTGGCCATGGAGCGCTGGGCTGGGTATCGCATGAAACGCACGAGATTGAGTACCTTGCCGAAGCGGGCGTATTCCTGCTGCTGTTCTCCATTGGGCTTGAGTTCTCACTCGACGACCTGCTGCGGATGGGGCGGCACCTGGTAGTCGGCGGCGCAGCACAAATGCTGGCTTGTAGTGTGCCCGCCTTCGTAGTCCTGCGATGGATGGAATTCGACGGGCCGACGGCCATCCTGCTTGCCGCCGCGGTCGCATTCAGTTCCACGGTGCTGGTGTTTAAATCCCTAAGCGAAGCGGGGCAAGCCAGCACGCCTCATGGCCGCCGTGCGATAGGCATCTTGCTATTCCAGGATGCCGCCCTCGTACCCTTGCTGCTGCTCACGTCTCTCTTGGTGGGGGAGGCACCATCGGCCATGGACTACGTGTGGCTCGTTGCGGGTTCGGCATTGTTCATGCTATCGATCGTCGGCCTCCGATACCTACTGGCCCAATGGTTGGTGCCAATGCTTGCATCTCATCGCAGTCCGGAATTGGTGGTGCTGTTTTCCTTAGTGATTCTCGGTGCGGTTACGCTGTTCGCCCACGCGCTGGGTCTGCCGCCTGCGGTCGGCGCCTTTGCCGCAGGCTTGAGCCTGGGGGGCAATCGCTGGTCGAACCAGTTCGATGCATTATTACTGCCGTTTCGCGAGACGTTTGCCGCCGTTTTCTTTGTTTCGCTTGGTTTGCTGCTAAATCTCACCAGCGTTGCAGCCGAGCCGTTGTTGCTATTGAGCGGAGTCGTGCTGCTCGTCCTACTCAAGACGGCTGCCGCGACACTTGCCCTGTGGCTCACCAGTCTCCCGTGGCGGCGCTCTCTCGGCATGGGGGTGGGGCTCGCTCACGTCGGGGAGTTCGCTTTCGTATTGCTGCTGGTTGCCCACCAGGCCGACCTCATATCCGACGATGCAAGCGAGCGTTTCGTGGCAATCGGCGTTGGCACGCTCATTGTTTCGCCCCTGCTAATGCAACTGGGACTGAAGTGGTCGCGGGCCAATACCTTCACTGAGGAAGATACCCCCAGCCGCAATCCGGAAGCGCTCGACGCCCAGTTGGGGCAGGCGCTTGTCATCGGCCTCGGACCTGTTGGTCGTTCCGTTGCTTCGCAACTAGAGACGATGGGCTACGAATTGACGCTTATCGACCGCAGCCCGATTAACGCCTATGCTTTCGCCCAACTCGGTGCGCACGCGTTGGCTGGCGATGCCACCGACCCCACCTTGCTGACCGCGGCACGCACGCAGCAATTCGAGCTTGTGGTGGTCTGCGTGCCAGACGATTCCGTGGCGGTGCGCGTTGTCGAAGGCGTTCGCCGCCGCAATCCAACCGCCAAGGTCTTCGTCCGCTGCCGCTACAAATCGACCGTCGCCAAGCTCCAGCGGGTGGGCGCGGATATCGCCGTTAGCGAAGAGGCTACCGCGTCGCTGGAACTGCTGACCAAAATCGACGAACTGGCCCGCGGCTAGTAGGCAAGGCCAATTCGTCTGCTTGCGATCGTTCGCCGCATCCGAATCGATGGCCGCTTCCCCAACTCGCTCAGCTGATGGCTAAGAGCAGTAGATAAACAACAAGTAGTAGCACCGACGAGGCAATTGCGATGATCACCCGTACTTTGCGTTTGAGCTGTGCCTTTTCTGCTGGAGTCAATGGTCGGGTAGGCTCAGTCGGCGTTTCCTGAGCCACCGGTTTCGGTGGGGGCGATGTGGGCGTGGCGGGCGGTGTAGCGGCGACTTGATCGTCCTGCTGCCGCCCCCCGTTTGCTGGCGTCTCCGTTGCTGGCGTCTCCGTTGCGGGCGTCTCAGTTGCGGGGGCCGCGGCTGCTTTCCGCTTCGTGGGGCGGCGCTTGCGCGTCTTGATTGCCGGCAGCGGCACGTCAATATCGCTGCTCGCTCGATTTCCGGCCGGCTGCACCACAAGCGGTGGGGGAGCCATGGCGGGAGGGGCGACCGGCGGCGGCGCCACAAGTCCGCGCCCGCACTGGGGGCAGGTGAGCGGGGGAGGCGTGCCTAGCGCACCGCCGCAGTAAGGGCATGTGGGCGCATCAGTCGGCGGTAGCGGTGGTCCAGGCATGAATGCCTTCATCCTAACTAGTCACGCCGGGCTACCAAAGTGATAATGGGCCTTCCCTAACACTCCATCGACTATTTCACTCGTACAGGCGGCTCTCTTGGCCAAGAAAAAGCGTCCAGTCAGCAAGAATCGCAAACGCGGGGCTGCTACCCGTTCCGGTTCGTCGGTCTCGCTTGCCCAGGCACCGGGTGGCAACGCCTGGGTGCTCCAGCATCCGCGATGTGCACGAGACCGGGCCGAAGACATCGAGGAAGTGCGAATGATGGTCGCTGCGGGTGAGCAGGACGTGGCCCAGGACGAACTGCGCTGGCTGCTGTCCGGTTGCAGCGACTTTCTTGATGCCCACCTGCTCCTCGGGGAACTTGCCCTTGAACAGGGAAGCGACTTTGAGCTTGCCCGAGGCCATTTTGGCTACGCTTATCAGCTTGGCCTGCGTGCCTGGCGGCGCGCGGGCCAGCCCGCTCCGGTGCCCTACGCGCAACCGGCCAACCGGGCATTTCACGAATCAGGTCGGGCCCTAGCGTGGTGCCTCGAGAAGCTGAAGAAGCCCTCGATGGCTGAGGAGGTGGTCGGCACCCTGGTGCAGCTCGACCCCAGCGACCCACTCGCCGCCCGTCGCATGCTCGACGAATTGCGAGACGAGGGTGGGCTGCCGATGCTGTAGGCCCCGCTACGGGGTGAAAACGCACAGGATTGCGGAAACTACGCGGGCGGCGGGGATTTGCCTAGGCACGCAATGGCCATTTGCAGTACGCTAGGCACCTTCGCCGGTGGGGGCCAAGCGATTGGCCGGATCTTACCGTCTATTCTTCCCCATGCACGACCTAGGAGTGCGCCACGATGAGCGTTTGGCCTCGCAAAGAGCAACAACCACGTAAGAATACCCATCCCTCCCACAGCACCTCGCGCACGACGCGCCTTGGCTGCCAAGCCCTTGAGCAACGCTGGGTTCTGAGCAGCGCACCGTTTTTGGAGGGTTTTGTCGAGCAATGGATCGACACCGGCGAGACCTTAACGGTGGATGCCATGTTCGCCGATGTATTGGAAGGCACCGTCACGGGCGGTGGACCAGGCGTGGGGCTCGATCCCTTGGCGTACACGTCGCTCGGCGCTTTCGACCCAGCCAGCAACGTGGTTGTCGATACTTCCAACCCGCTCCAACCCAAGCTTTCAGTGGGTGCCTCCGATTGGTTTGGAGTCTACGAAAACGCGAATGCCGGGGCCGATAGTTACACGATTGCGGTATTCACCTTCACCGATTTTGAACTCGATGCTGGCATCACTCTCTCCGCGACGGGCGACAGCCCCCTGGCGATTTTATCGCAGGGCGACATTTCGATTTCCGGAACGATTGATGTAAGCGCTCAATTCGATGGCCTTGCTGCACAGATTGCGGGTGCCGGCGGTGGAAATGGTGGAAATGTTCCCCTTCCCCTTGATGGCGCCTTGGCAGCCGGGGCACCGGCTGGCGGAAGCGGAGTTACTGGTGGCGTGGCAAGCGGGTCGGGAGGCGGATTTGGCGGCGCCGGTGGTAATGGAGAATTGAGCGGTAGCGCCAGCGGAGACGGTGGTATTGCCTACGCAAATCTGTCCGCTGGCATTCAAGGCGGCAGTGGTGGATCAGCGGGTGGTAAGACTGATAGCGGCGGGATCGTCGTTCTCGGTGGCGGTGGCGGCGGTGGTATCGAACTCGGCGCAGTCGGTGCAATCACGGTCACATCGACTGGCGAGGTTCTTGCAGATGGCGGTGTAGGGCGACCAGCGTTTCTTGGTGGTTTTGCCGGAGGCGGCGGCGCGGGAGGTGGGATTTTGATCCACGCCCACGACGTAGCGCAGGGCGGTGTGCTTAGCGCCAACGGTGGTGCGGGTGGCTCGCCAGGGGTTCAATCCGGCGGTGGCGGTGGCGGTGGTGCGATCTACATTGCCTACAATTCGAGCGGTTCGTTCGATAATACTGGGGGAACACAAACCGCCTTGGGAGGCATTGCGGCTGGAGTTGGTGCTGCTGACGGAGCCGCTGGCCCGATCGACATCGTTGCTCAGGGCTCTAGCGAAGTTCCGGAGTTCGAAACCTACACGTACTCTATCAACTGGGGCGATGGCACCACGCCGGACTCTGGCAGTGCCACCATCGACACGCCGGGAACGAACGTCGGCGACCCTGTCGCGGGATCGTTTGACGGCACCCACACTTACGCCGAGTTCGGCATCTACACGGTGACCGTATCGGTCGTTAGCGATACCGGCGCGGATGCATCCGAGACCACCGACACCCAAACGTTCCAAGTTTACGTCGCTGGTGTTGGGGTCAAGGATGGCAACCTGCTCGCGGTGGGCACCGATGGCGACGACGTCGTGAAGGTTTACCGCAGCCCCTTTGGCGGAAGCTACAAAGTGCTTTCGAAATTGGCTGGTGGTGATTGGGACATCCAATCGCTGGCCGGCGGGTCGGTCAGCCAGATTGAGATGGCCCTCGGCGACGGCAACGATCTGGCATTCGTTTCCCGGTCGGTCCATCTCGACGCAACACTCGACGGCGGCAATGGCGACGACCTGCTCAGTAGTGGCAGTGGCGACGACGTCTTGCTGGGCGGCGACGATTTCGATCTCTTGTTCGGTGGCGCTGGTCGCGACCTGATGATTGGCGGTTCGGACGGCGATGTGCTCTTTGGCAATAGCGGCGAAGACATTCTGATCTCCGGTACAACCGCATTTGACCAGGACGCCTTCGACCAGGAATCGGCCACGCTCGACTCGATCATGGCCGAATGGACATCGAGTCGAAGCTACAACGAACGCGTTGAGAATTTGACGGGCGACGCGTTAGGCGTGACGTTCCTCGATCGCGATAACGGCGACAACTTCTTGATTGCTCAAGGCGAAGACGCGACCGTGTTCGACGATGAATCGGTCGACTGGCTCGTTGGCGGTCGGGGCCGCGACCTCTACTTCGCCGGCGAGGACGATGTTTCCCTCTCCAACTGGCTCGAAGTCGTTGAAGAACTCGAAGCCGAGGTCCCCGCCTAAGCAAAGCGGAATCGTGACCTCGAAGCTAACCATGGCGCCGTTGCTCGTTCGCCAACGAGCAACGGCGTTCTTCGTGCCGGAGGTTACGCGAGCCGCTGGCGGGCAAGGTAGAGCGCTGCGAGCAATTTGAGGTCGGCACCGTCGCCAGCAGCCATCCGCTCGGCGAGCCAATCATCGGCGTCGGCCAGCGGCACTTCGTGCACCACAATCGATTCCGATTCGTCGCCACCTCCCGAACCGGTTTGGCGGGCATCTGCGGCTAGAAAAAGCGTGACCGCTTCGTCGGTGAGTCCTGGAGACGAGTAGCCCTCGATCAGCAGGCTCCAAGTGTCCGACTCGTAGCCGGTTTCCTCAAGAAGTTCTCGCTGCGCTGCCGCCAACAGCGGTTCGCCCGCCACCTCCGGCGAGTCGCCAACCAAACCAGCGGGGATTTCAATCACACGGCGGCCAACGGGTATCCGAAACTGCTCCACGAATAGCATGCGGCGGTCTGGGGTTACCGCTACGATGCCAACGGCCCCCGATGCGATGGTCCGCGCCGCATATTCCCAGTGGCCGTGGGCGATCAATTGCAGGTGCTTGCCGCGGTGCAGGCAAGTGGCTTTCGGGATTTGATCGTCGATTGGCATGAGAATCGCTTGGTGATGGATGGCCCTACAACTTAACGCATTCCTTTGCCACAGGCGATGGCTGCGCTTCGTCATACCGCATCGACCGACTGTTTAGCGAACGGTGATACTGTTCGTTCTACGAACATCGCGTATAATCAACGCACCGCTAACCACACCGAAAAAACTACAATTTTAGCGAGTTATCCATCATTTCTTCCTCCCCTGCCACTTGCACGCTGGCACCACAGCAAAGCAAGCTTCGCGAGAAGTTTCGAGCCGTTCGCCATCTCTCGGAACACGTTGCCGAGCCATTGACGCCAGAGGACTGCGTCATTCAGTCGATGCCGGACGCTAGTCCCATCCGTTGGCACCTTGCACACACCACTTGGTTCTTCGAGACCTTTGTTCTCAAGCCAGCGAACCACCACTACGAAAGCTACAACCCGGCGTTCGAGTACCTGTTTAATTCTTATTACAACCAGGTCGGGGAGCAGTTTCCGCGGTCGCAACGCGGATTGCTTTCGCGGCCGGGCATGGCCGAGGTCATGCAGTACCGCCAGGTAATCGATTCTGCAGTTGATCAGCTCTTCGAGGGCCCAGGGGAGCTTTCGCCCGAGCTGCTGGCCATGCTGGAACTCGGCTTGCATCACGAGCAGCAGCACCAGGAGCTGATGCTCACCGATGTAAAACATCTACTTTCGTGCAATCCTTGCTGGCCCGTCTATCGGACTCGTGCGGCTTCGCAGCCTTCGCCAACGCTCGCAATCAACTGGATTCCGGGCGTCGAGGGAGTGAGGTGGATCGGACACGAAGGCCACGGCTTTGCTTACGACAACGAAGGCCCACGCCACGAGGTGCTAGTCCAACCGCATCAGCTTGCCTCTCGCTTGGTAACTTGCGGCGAGTACATCGAGTTTATCGAAGCGGGAGGCTACCGCCGGCCAGAATTGTGGCTTTCGCTCGGCTGGCAAGCGGTCGAGGACCAGCGATGGCAGGCGCCCCTGTATTGGCACCAGCTTGACGGGAGGTGGCACCAGTTTACGCTTGCGGGCCTGCGGCAGGTACAAGCCAACGAGCCCGTGTGCCACGTGAGTTACTTCGAAGCCGATGCCTACGCCCGTTGGGCCGGTTGCCGACTCCCCACCGAGGCGGAGTGGGAGCTAGCGGCTGAGGGGGTCGAATCGTTGCCGGCAACGAACTTCGTGGAGTCCGACCGACTTCACCCCGCCCCCGCACACAGCATCGACGACGGCCAAATGCAGCAGTTGTGGGGCGACACGTGGGAATGGACAGCCAGTCCCTACGTGCCCTATCCCGGCTATCAGCCGCCAGCGGGCGCTGTTGGGGAGTACAACGGCAAGTTCATGTGCAATCAATACGTCTTGCGTGGTGGGTCGTGCGCAACGTCGCGTTCGCACATTCGTCCCACCTACCGCAACTTCTTTCCGCCCGAAGCTCGCTGGCAGTTTACCGGCATTCGCTTGGCGCAGTAGTTTTCTTTCCGCCATCAATCCATTCTCCAAATCGTCGCGATCGCTATGCATACCCACGTCTCCCCCAAACCAGCCGTCCGCAACCAACAATTTCGAAGCGACGTGCTCAGCGGACTGCGCCCCCGCAAAAGCAGCTGCCGAGCAAGTACTTCTACGATCTTCGCGGAAGCCAATTGTTCGACCGAATTTGCGAGTTGCCGGAATACTACCCCACGCGGACCGAATTGAGCATCATGCGCCGCTACGCGCCCGAAATGGCCCGGCGAATTGGCGCAAGTGCGATGCTAGTGGAATTAGGAAGTGGCAGCAGCATGAAGACGGGAGCATTGCTGCGGCACGTAGAGCGCCCGTTGTGCTACGTGCCAGTCGACATTTCCGGGGAGCACCTGCGCGCTGCTGCCGAGCGGGTCGCTAGTCAATTCCCCGACATCGAGGTCTGCCCGCTGCATGCCGATTTTGGCGGTGAATTCGCTTTGCCTCAAGTGCAGACGGCGATTGCTCGCCGTGTTGCTTACTTCCCAGGGTCGACGATAGGTAACTTCCGTCCGGACGCCGCCCGGCAACTTCTGACTCGTATCGCGCACCTCATGGGACCTGGCGGTGGCCT
The DNA here is from genome assembly GCA_963753855.1 of Lacipirellulaceae bacterium. Lineage (GTDB taxonomy): Bacteria > Planctomycetota > Planctomycetia > Pirellulales > Lacipirellulaceae > Aeoliella. Next base: position 738,650 of record CAVWDV010000003.1, read on the forward strand.
GCTGATCGGCTTCGACTTGGAGAAGAACCACGAAACTCTAGAACTCGCCTACGATGATTCGCAAGCGGTTACCGCCGCGTTCAACAAAAACCTGCTGCGCCGCATCAACCGTGAGTTGGACGGCGATTTTGAACTAGAGAAGTTCGACCATCAAGCCATCTACAATGCGACCCATCACCGTATTGAAATGCACCTGGTAAGCAGCACCGATCAAACAGTATCGATTGGCGACGAGCCAATTCGCTTTGCCGCTGGCGAAAGCATTCGAACCGAGCTCTCGCACAAGTATCAGATCGAGGCATTTAGCGATCTGGCTGCCCAATCTGGGTTTGCAAATGGCACCGTATGGACCGACCCCGCCTCCATGTTTGCCGTGGGCTATTACCCGGTAGCCAACTAGTTTCGCAGCCGCATGCAGGCCAACCTCGTCCGCCTGCACTTCATGGTTTGTCGTCTGACGAATCCAGCTGCCTATCCCGCCGGGCTGTTCGTGTATCGCGACGCGATAGTTGGCGAGCTGCCGACGGCACTCCGCCGTACCGATGGCATACGGCAATTTGCATACGCCAAGATATTTTCGCCCCTAGATTTCGGTCGTCGCCCTTGACTTAGTGTGAGTTACACACCATATTCGTGTAATTAAAACACTAAGCGGCACGACCGAGCGAAGTCCATGGCCCATACGTACGAATTTGCCCGACCAGCGCTGACCGTGGATATCGTCGTGTTTGCCCTCGACGCGGACGACTTGCAGCTCATGCTCATCGAGCGCGACCTGCCACCCTTCGAGGGACAGTGGGCATTGCCTGGCGGATTCGTCCGCGTCGACGAACCGCTCGACGAGGCGGCTCGCAGGGAACTCCAAGAGGAAACGGGCCTCAAGGATATCTACCTGGAGCAGTTGTACACCTTTGGCGGCGTCCGCCGCGACCCGCGGGAACGTGTGGTTACCGTGGCCTACTATGCCCTAGTCAACCTGCAAGGGCACGACGTGCAAGCCTCGACCGACGCCCGGCAGGCCGCATGGTTTCGCGTGAACGACCTGCCGGAACTTGCCTTCGACCACCACGAAATCTTGCAAGCGGCGCACGAGCGGTTGCGAGGTAAAGTGCGGTACCAACCGATCGGATTCGAGTTGTTGCCCGAGAGGTTTACGCTCCGTCAATTGCAGCAGCTGTACGAGGTGATTCTCGATCGCGACTTGGATAAGCGCAATTTTCGCAAGAAGGTACTGGCAATGGACATTGTTCAGGAAACCAAAGAGTTCGAAACGGATGTAGCGCATCGTGCGGCGCGACTCTACCGTTTCGATAAGCGCAAGTACGATCGGCTTTCGAAACAAGGCTTCAACTTCGAGATCTAGCGATGGATCGGTATCCGCACATCCTTGGATGCTTGCTGGGCACGGCCCTAGGCGATGCGGTCGGGCTTCGGCGCGAAGGGTTGTCGCCGCAACGTGCCGCCAGAATGTTCGGTGCTCGCCCTTTGGCACCCGACCTGATTTTCGGTTGGGGATGGTGCAGCGACGAGAGAGGATTCGCGCTCCGCCTTCTGCTGTCTGCGTCATGTTCGTGGTAGGTCTGAAATGCTCGCCACAAAGCAGTCGCCCCAATTCCTATTCAACCATTCCTTACGATAAGGAAGCTACCAATGTCGCGTGTATCGCCGACGCTTGAAGAACGCTTTGCCGGGTGCCTGCTCGGCCTGGCCGTAGGCGATGCGCTGGGGGCACCCTTCGAGGGACTTCCCGCCGATGCCATTGCTCGCGGCTATGGGTCCGCCGATGAATTGATTGAAAATCCTCCGCCAGGAGAGCTTTGGTACACCGACGATACGCAAATGGCCATCGGAGTTGCCGAGACGCTCGTCCAATGCCATGGCGTGGACGAGGAGGAACTTTGCAGGCGCTTCGCAGACAACTACGAACCCCGTCGAGGGTACGGACATGGCGCCGGTTGGTGCTGGAGGCGATAGCCGAGGGGCACGACCACAAGTACCTTGCCGCCAATCATTTTCCCGGCGGCTCGTTTGGCAATGGAGCGGCCATGCGTGTTGCCCCCGTAGGCATGATGTTCCGTCACCATCATGCGTTGCTCTGGGAGCAAGCCGAGCGATCGGCACTCCCAACGCACGTCCACCCATTGGGTGTCGAGGGCGCCCAAGTTCTCGCCCTGGCGGTCGGGCTTGCTTCGGCGACAGACCAATTGGACCGCGAGGAATTCTGCGCCGCACTCTCCGCAAGGTGTACGTCGCTCGAGTTCAGCGGTCCGCTGGCTAGGGCAGGGCGATTGTCGGACTTGCAAGACCTGGGACTGTTCGGCAATGGAATCGAGGCCACGGCGTCGGTTGTTACCGCGATTGCCGCGTTCGGACTGACACCCGAGTCGTTTGAGCAGACCGTTGGCAATGCCATCCTGCTAGGTGGCGATACGGATACCATCGCTGCCATGGCGGGAGCAATTAGCGGCACTACCTAGGACGAAAAGCGATCCCGGCGGCACGTGCTAGAGAAGCTCGAAGATCGAAAGCAAGGTCGGAGCTACGTGGAACGCCTCGCCGCCCAGTTGCACAAAGCGCACCAAGAGGTAGCGGCGATGGACCGCAGCAAGCCATGATGTCGATTGGGGGGCGGTAACGAGTTTCGCAGCTTGAAGCCGAAGCCGCTAGAAAACAGCAGCAGCCAACGAAAACCGCCACCTGGACCGGTGGTCCAGGTGGCGGTGAATCATCGTGGGAAGTCCGCGGTAATGGCGGCTAACTTACGCGCGGCGACGTAGGACGAACAAGCCAATGCCAGCCAATCCCAGCAGGGTCATGGTCGCCGGCTCAGGAACGCTCGCGGAAGCGAAACCTGCCTCAACACCAAACGGGTTTTGAGGACCCTCCAGATAGACGTTGTCGAAAAACGCATTATTGGTCGTGTAGAGTCCCGAGGGGCCCCCGAGCCGCAAATTATTGAAACCAAAGTTAGAGCACAGGCCGGGATTCGAGATTTCGTCGAACGATAGCGTCGCGTCGACGCCCGGTTCGCCTGTAGCATTATTGAGTCCATCGCGGTTCAGGTCGAGCGTGGCAGTGATCGACGTGGGGCCAATGGTTGCCTCCCAGCGATGCCAAGCCGCTCCGAATTCCGCAAAAATCTCGGCCTGCGTTACGATGCCACTCTCATCAGCATCGAACGAGGGGTCGAGATCGAAATACTGCCACCCTGGCATTGACCCCGCGTTGGCTTGCCAAAGCTCTGCCCGCATCGCAAACCCTTTGAAGTCGCCGTTGTTAAAGCCAAGTTCGACGAGATCGGAGGTCAGTGCGCCCTCGAACACATTTCGCAGCCCCAGCGTGTTACGCTGAATTACCCCATTGTCGTCAAAGATTTCGACGCCCACCACCACGGGTTCCTCTGCAGTGGGGAGTACAGCGCCGTCCTCCGTATTGTTGGGGTTCAGCACCGGTTGGTACTCAACCACCCCATCGGGCACCCGGCCGGACCGAGCTCGGGATCTTGGTTGATGTAATTGATCAGGTGCTCCATCGCTTTGCCAGAACCGCCCGTGGGGGGCGCTCCACCAAACGTGGCTTTCCACGCGTCGTAATCGCCGGCGTCGACGGTCCCCTCGCCGGTAGCATCGCCCATGCTCTGCGATGCGCCCGTGGCGTTCAGGTTGTCTCGCCAAATGGTGTAATCGGCGATGTCCACGACTTGGCTGCTATTGAAGTCGGCATTCGGTGCTGTCAATTCGACAAGTTCGAACTGCGCCTCAACTTCTTCCGGTGTGCCGGGCGAGGCGAAGCCTGCGAGTCCCGCCCAGTTGACGTGGAACGCCGCATCATCGGCGTACGACTCGAAATCCTCGTCAACGATAACTACGCCCCAAGCCGACGGGGATTGGATGATCGCTAACCCCAAGAATGTCAGCAGTGTCGCCTGCAATAACTTCATCGTTTTTTCCTAGCACATTCGTTGTTGACGTGACCCGTAAAAAATTGCAAGCCGATTGAGCCTCAGGCGGCTAAGCCATTGGGCTTGTCGCTGATGGGCGAAGCAGTCGGCCGACTCCTCTCCCTATATTACCCAGAACTTACAAGAAGGCCGACACGTTTGAGCGCACTTTTTTCGCCGTTTCGCGCAGATCCCCCTAGCGCTACGTCGGCTTACCGAACGCCGACCTTGAAGGCGGTCGGGGCACGCATCGCGGCCTTTCCACACGACACGCGGACACCTAGTGCGGAAAAGAGACTATTTTGTGCGCCAAAGCGATTGCAATGTCCGGTCGAAATGCGCATGCTACTAAGAGAGTCGACCGTGATTTGTCCGTCGGCTCTCTCTTTTCGAATTGGCTTGAGTACGTTCCTGGGTTTACTTTCTTTGAGTAAGGAGTGATGCATAATGAAATTGATAGGTTTTACCATGCTGGTTGCCGCGGCAGTGATCGTGACGGCAACGTCCAGCGTTCATGCGGCAACTATCACACTAGACGATTTTGAAGTAGACGAAGGTCGCTTCGATCGCGCACCGACTTTTTCCGGATCTACCGGCGGAATTCTTCCGTCCTCGACGGCCGATCTTGACAACACGATGGCCAACTCGGGCTTGCAATCTCAGTTGCTAACATTAGTGCCGGACACGGCTGCTTCTACGTTTACGGTTCGTCACCTTTCAGGAACTGGGAGTGCTGGAAATAACGTAAATTTGGGAAATACGGGAACGGTTGGCTACTGGCTGAAGACCACGGCAGCCGGCGTGACCACGCGAATTGGAATCGACGATAGTGCCGACTCGACAGAGCGAAGCAACTCGCTAGCGATTATTGACGATGGCGAATGGCACTTTTACGGCTGGGACCTTGCAGATGCATCGAACTGGAATGCATGGGTCGGAAGCAGTAACGGTGAGATTAACGGAGATGCTACAATCGACGCGATTTGGTTTGATGGTGCAGCGCCACAAGCAAATGTACTGATCTCGCTTGACGACGTCGTACACATTCCCGTTCCCGAACCTTCCAGCATTGCACTGGCCGGTTTAGCGCTGGTTGGCCTGGTTGGCTTCGCTCGTCGCAAGTAACGTCACTTCGCGCTACGCAGCTGCATTTCGATGATGACACGCGCGGGGTTGAGCCAAGCTCAACCCCGCTTTTGTTTGCGCTGTAGGCATGGCCCCGGTACCGGTGGACCGGATAGCTGGCCCAATGGCAGCTCGCAAGCAACGGGGTGGCTGCCTCGTCGCGGGCTAGCCTTGCCTTAGCCGCGAATTGTTGCCCCCGAAGTCACCGATGCTCGTTCGCAATAAACCCTGATTGGCACATCGCCGTTGTTCGCCTACAGCAGGTTGCCAGCCGCGCCGCCCGGGGCCGGCGGTCCTAGCAAGGGGGTTGATTATGGCTAAGTCATGGACGACAAATAGGTAACGTACTGAATGCATGAGCCCGCTGGCTGTTACCCGAAGGACAAAAACGGATGACGCTCCACAACGCTATCGAAACGACCCTTGGCGGCCTGCTAATGTTGGGTGTGCTCGGATGCGGCTCCGGCCCGGCAAGGATCGACGCGCCCAGTCTCAGCGCCTCGCGCATTGCACAAGCGGCTATCGACCAGTACGACACCGATGGCGACGGCACCATCACGGGCGCGGAACTCGAACAAGCTCCCAGCCTCAAGGCATCCGTTGCAAGTCTCGATAGCGACGGCGACGGTGGTGTATCCGAAAGCGAAATTGCTGCTCGCGTGAAGAGTTGGATGAGTTCAGGGCTCGGGCTGACGGCCATCATGTGTAAGGTAACCCTCGACGGCAGACCACTCTCTGGCGCCACCGTGACCTTCGAGCCCGAAGAGTTCCAAGGCGAAGCAGTGAAACCAGGTGTCGGCGAAACCGGAACCGACGGAGTGGCCAGCCCCAGCATTGCGAAGGAGGATCGTCAAAACCCGTTGTTCGGCGGCATGAGCGTGGGATTGTACAAGGTGCGCATCTCCAAGCCTGCCAATGGTCGAGAGACGATACCGGCCAAGTACAACACCGAGACCATACTAGGGCAAGAAATTGCTGTGGACGGTGCGAATATGGACGACCGCTACCTCACCTTCGCTCTGGAGTCGAAGTAACGGGAAGTAGCTGCAGCCGTCATCTTCAACGCCGCCACTGCTCTGTTAATCGATCGAGGCCACGTTGCCATCGAATCGCTCGGCCAAGAAGCCGTGCACTTCTGGAGCGATGTCGTAGGCAATGTTTTGCGTCGATCCGTCGCACATCACCACATTAAATCCGCCTGAGTGGGCGCTACCAAAGCGATATTGCGGGTTTTGACGGGCGTTGAGCAGAACGTCCTGCGACGGCTGGTAAACGTCGTCGCCAAAAGAGCTTTGGGGACCAAAAGCTAATCGATGATTATCCCAGTCGAAGCCTACGTACAGCGACTGATTATCGCCGAAATCTCGTAGTGACGAATCTGCTGCGGTGGCCTCGTAGGCGGCAACGTCCATGAACTTTTCACCCAAGAGGTAAGTATTCGTTGTTCCGTCGGTGATCTTTGCTAACTTGATTTCACTACGAATATGCATCACGCCGCGCTGGCAGCGGTTGAAATCGCGCGTCTTGCTGGGGTCGTTGCAAATGTTGGCGTTCTTAAACGTGGGATTCGTGTCGGCCGCTTGGTACGAACTCGGCACGGTATAGGTTTCGCCGTCGGCGTACCTGCTTGTGCCTGAATTGGCCGCATAATCGCCTTTGACTACCCCCTGCTGTTGCGACAGGTTTGCCAGCCACGCTTGCTCGCGAACGGTGATCCAGAATCCGGGATAGGCCTTCACTTGCCGCCGCGAGGGACAAATAAACACGCCGACAGGCGTCGTATGCAGCTGTTCGCTGAAGTTTCGCCAAGTGCCCGGACTTCCCGTTTGCCCCTTGCCAAGGTCGCGCAACTGCTGCTGCTCAATATAGGTGAGGATGCTGTAGGGCCAACCTCCTGGCTGGTTCTCTCCGTACCCCCGGTCGGGATCGGCACTCCAGTCGTAGTCCCAACCACCAGAGGGAAGGAAGCCGTGGGTGTCGACGTGCAGCAGGCACCCCAGACCCAATTGCTTGATCTGATTCTTGCACTGGGTGCGTCGCGCCGCCTCGCGTGCCGACTGCACCGCAGGCAGTAATAAAGCCACAAGAATACCAATGATGGCGATCACCACTAGTAGTTCAACCAAGGTAAAACCCGTGCGTTTCGCAGTCGTAAGCATCCGATTGCCTTATAGCTGCGCAATCCCCTACTTATGCAGGGAAACGCCACGTTAAAGAAACTCGAACCGCCCCCCGAACAGCGGGGGAACGGTACTGGAGACGATCCGGTTTACATCCTGTTCCGAATCGCCCCGAGTCCAACGATACTCAAGGCGATGAGCATCACGGTGCTGGGCTCAGGAATGTTGGCAACCACCGCGCCGGTCGAAGCCATTTGCTCGACGATCACGTTGTCGAAGAGTCCGAACGATAGGTCGACGTATTGATCGTCAACGATCGAGCTGAACGGATCGAAGTAAGTTAGCGCAATGTTGCCTTCGAACGACGTAAGAATCTTGTCGTCGATCGTCGACTGGTCGACGTAGGTGTTTTCGTAGGTAAACGTACCGATGTCAGCCGTTTCGCCGGTGGTTGGATTGGTCATTTGCACGAGCACCGTCCCGGCGACAGTGTCCACCGTGTACTTAAAAGTGACCCACTGGAAGGCAATCGCTGCATCCAATGTTGTACCGCTCTGGTCGATGGGAGCTGCCAACGCTTGCTGAGCGGCTGGCGCCTCGACACCTGGGAAAATACCCTCGACGTACGTGTTGGTATTGCCGTTGTCGGTTTCCATTCGAGGCCCGTAAAGGTCGTTGACTTGGAAGTCGCCGAAGTTCTCCTTCCATACGGTGTAGTCGCCCGGATCGATGACGCCGCTCAGGTCGCCATCGCTGCCGGTTCCGGGGGCGATGACGGGGCTACCGAGTGCATCGCGCCACACGGTGTAGTCGGCTATATTCACCGCACGGTCGGCGTTGTAGTCGCCGGTGATGCTGGCAGGGAAGAGGTGGGTCGTGAAGTTTTGGCGTTCGTCGTCGGCGTAGAGGCGATAGTCGAAGGAACTACCTGCTTCGCCGCTCACTACCAATCCGCCACCGGAGAACGCAATGCCATCGTTCGGATCAAAACCAATGAAGCCACCGCCAAACTCCGTCGAGCCGGTACCGCCAGCCGGGAAGGGGCCAACGGCATTAATCCATAGGTCGAACTGGAGCGTGTACTGCCCCGAGTAGCTTTGCCCAGTAGGAAATGCCGACATGGCGTTCGCGACGCCATTATCGCGGTTCACGATCATGCGAAGGCCACTCGTGGCAGGATCGCCACCTTGCGAATTCGGCGCCTCAGGAATGCCGTAGGCGCTGTAATCGTATCCGAACTCGTAGTAGTTGTCGCTTGGCGACGCCGCGCTGGCAGCTGTTGGTAAGTGGGCAATGCTCCAGCCCGTCTCGGAGTCGAGTGAGTCTTGGAGAACCACTTGTCCCAAGCTCACGGAGTGGACGGAAAAAAACATCGTGGCGGCCAACGCCAAAGTCGTACGTGTCATCGGTATCTCCATTGGGGAAGTCGCGCCTGAAGAGGAAAGTCGTTGAATCGTCCCATCCGTTGCGGGTGTATTGTCCGGCCCTGGTACCCGCGGTCTCACCAGTATAGTCGTGGGAAACCGCTATCCGAACACAGCTGATGGCAAAAAGCAAGGAAAAATAGGTTTTCCTAGCAACTCGCCCCCTTTATCTCTTTTCAATCTCGAAGGTTAAATCGTCGCGATCACCATCCACGGTTACCTTGTAGGGCGTCGTGCCGGCGCTGGTATACTGCTGTTTAATCAGCGACACAGGTTCGCGGGGTGCCTTCCATACGGTAAAGGTCACGGCGTACTCGCCCAGGAAAACGCCATCGCCGGGCTTTCTGGTCGAGAGCGTGAACGAGCCATCCTCTTTGATTTGCCCGCTAGCCGCCTTGCGGATTTCTGCATCCGTGCTGTCGATGGGTACAAACTGAACGACGCGTACGCCGCCAGTGGGCGCCGAGCCGTCCTGGTAAAGCACCTTGCCACTCACCTGCGCCGTATCGGGTCGGCCGCTGCATCCGCCGATGGCGATCAACACGCACCCCATCAGCGTTAGCGATGGACGCTGTAGTTGGTGCTTTGGAGACAACATGAGCGGTGAGCGTCCGGCGCAAGGATTTCCGCTGCCGCCGGGCCGGCGTGTGCGATTCGATTGCCTGCGGGCTAGTTGCAACCACTTCGACGGCCTCCCGAAGCCGAATTGTAGGGTCCAGGACTTTCCGAGTCGGCGCTGGCGATCATGTAATCCCAGGGAGTACAACATTGTCCGAAGTCGCCGGATGTTTCGAGATCGTCTGAAGCGAACGTGACGCTTCCATCGCACATCGCGATGAAGGCACCGCCAACATGCGAGCTGCGGACCGTTGCCTGAGCAAAATAGCCAGAATCGCACGACATGCAGGTTTCGATGGCAAACGGCTGATCGCAAATATCGCTCACGATGTCGTCGGGCTTACTGGTGGTGGGGGCACAAGCATTCGGGCCGTTGTCGTCACCACCCGACCCGTAACCCGCCACCAAACTTGCACCCGCGTGTCCCAAAGCCCACACACCACGTGCGTCGCCCGGCGAGGGGCCGACGCGTACCTCGCCAATCATGATGGTTTTGGTGGTTCCGTCCGTGACCCGGCGGAGCGGCACACCGGCATTAGGACCAATTACGCCGCGCTTGCAGTCGTCGTCCCAGTGGGGGCTGCCGGGGCCCGTGTTGCGATTGGGCCAAATATCGCCCCGGCCGGCATTGGCGGCGTAGTTGCCGCGGCCCCAATTGTCGCCGAGCCGCCAGGTACCGCGTGGCGCGGAGAATTTTGTGGTGTTGAATTCGTCGGTCGGGCATAGCAGCACCGAAATCTCTGCCCCGCGAGCCAAATAGTTAGCACTGTTGGGGTCGTTATTATCGAGCCTTGTGGAGAAATCGAAGGCGTCGTAAATCGCCTGCGACTCCATGAAAGGCAGCACCTCGATGATCCAGTTCTTACCCAACTCGAAACTGCTACTGCCATAGCTGATGTTACTAGCCGCAGCAGGGTCGAAGGTCATACCAACTGGTAGCGACTTGTGCGTCGACTCGTAATTGAGCACAGCGAGTGCCACGTTCTTCATGTTGCTTTGGCACTGCGCCCGTCGCGCCGCCTCGCGCACCGCCTGCACGGCAGGCAGCAGGAGTCCGACCAGGATACCGATGATCGCGATGACGACGAGCAGCTCAACGAGCGTAAAGCCGCCACGGGGCTGTTGGGCCGGCGAGCTATCGAAGGGAGCATGCATCACTACGAGATCCTTGGGGTTCGGGGCCGATCGGCAGGCGCACCTCTTACATGGGTCGCAAGGCGTGGGTACTCCCGCGACTAGCTCCATCACCCGCCCGGATGATTCTCTATCATAGTGGAATTAGCGACTTACTACTATGCATTGGAAGCGTGGAATGCGCATATTTCTCTCCGTTGGGCGCATCGGCCCGCCCCGCGTGCAGCTTGGTTCCGAAGCACTGCAATGCCGCGGAAGGTGCCCTTGCGACAACGGTTTTGTGCAACCTCGGGCATGGCGAAACGTGATGATTATTAGTACGCTCTTAGGGAGTGGAGTCGATTGCCCCTCGACGCAAAGTGTTTCATTGTGTTCAAGAGAAAACGGAAGCGATAAGTCATGAATTGTTCGTTACTGAAAACCATTTATGTTGTGCTGGCGTTGGCCCCCCTCGCGGTGAGTGGGTGTGGGCAAGGACCCAATCGTATTCAAGCGCCAGGGATGAACGCATCGCGGGCCGGGCAACTGGCCATGGACCAGTACGACCAGGATGGCGACGGCGCTGTGGCTGGCGCAGAACTCGACGCCGCGCCCACGCTAAAGGCCGCACTCGCTACGTTGGATACCAACTCGGACGGCAGCGTCTCAGCCGACGAGGTGCAGCAGCGCGTCGAATCGTGGAGCAGTGCGGGTACGGGCCTCACCACGGTGGGTTGCCGTGTCGACCTGAATGGCCGGCCGCTAGGTGGAGCCGAAGTGGTGTTTGAGCCAGAGGGCTTTCTCGGTGACGGGCTGCCAACCGCTATTGGCACCACCAATCGCTTTGGCATGGCCTCGCCATCGGTGCCCAAGGAGAAACGGCCCACGCCCGATTCGCCGCCAGGACTGCCACTTGGCCTCTACAAGGTGAGAATCTCGAAGATGGTCAGCGGTAAGGAAATGATTCCGAGCAGGTACAACACCGAAACCACGCTGGGGCAACAGGTGTCTTACGACGACCCTGCAATTGCCGGCAACAACGTGGTATTTAGCCTCGACACGAAGTAAGCGTTACTCGACGTTTGCGACTTCGCCATCTTGCCGGTTGGCTTGCCAACGGTGAACGAGCGGATCGATGTCGTAGGCGACAAGCTGCACCGAGCCGTCGCAAAACGCACTGTTATATCCGCCCGAATGCGCACTGCCGAACGCGGGCGAACGGAAGGGATCGTAGCCGGGCGTGTCTTGGCGGGGCTGGTACTCTTCGGCACTGCCCGTGCTGTCGGGCTGCCAGGCAACACGGTGATTGTCCCATTCGTAGCCGGCGTACGCCCCTTGGTTCTCGCCGTAGGAAAGCGTGCTATCGTTTTGGCCGGTTGGGTCGTAGGCGTCCGGGTCGAGGTATTTCTCCCCCACCAGGTAGGTAGAAGAAGTACCATCGCTTATGCGACTCAACTTCAGTTGGCTGCGATAAAACATCACGCCGGACTGAAAATAAATGGATTGTGCATTGTTCGGATCGCTGATGTTGGTGTTTGTCCACTGTGGGCCGCGACGCCCCGATGGATCCGGATTGTCAACCGTGCTGTAGTTGGCAGGCTGCCACAAGTTGCCACCCTGTTCGACACTTGCAAAAAACAACGAGTCGCCTGAGTTGGCAGCGTAGTCGCCTTTGACGACACCTTGGGAGATCGCAATATTCGACAGCCACCGTTGCTCGTTGAGCGTCGACCAGCGGCCTTTGTAGATGCGTGCGGCACGTCGGCTAGGGCAATGGAAGGTATCGATCGGCGATTGATGCACTTGAATACTCAGCGGCTCCCAGGCGCCGTTGTTTCCCGTGACCCCTTTACCTAAGTCGCGGACCACGCCCTGTTCGATAAACGTCAGGATGCTGTAGTACCACCCGCCAGGCTGCGACTCTCCGTATCCACGGTCCGGATCGCCCGAATAAAAAGCACCCCATCCGCCGGTGGGGAGATAGCCCTGCGAGTCCTCATGCAACAGGCACCCTAGCGCTAGCTGCTTGACGTGGTTCTTGCACTGGGTGCGTCGGGCCGCTTCCCGCGCCGATTGTACGGCGGGCAACAAGAGCGCCACGAGGATGCCGATAATCGCAATCACGACAAGCAGCTCGACCAAAGTGAAGGCACGAGAACGGCGAACAGCCAACGAGTTGGAAGCGGTATTTTGCATGATTGGCCAATTATTGGATAACAACACCGGGCGAAAGGGAACGCGACCGTGCGTAAACGGACTCCGCGCTTACCCTTAGTGTAAAGGCGTCGACGAAACGGGCAATGCAAAAACCGCGCAGCATACACACTTTTCTGCGCACTGGCCGGCGGCTCATCAAGCCACGAAACGAAAAAGCGGCTGCCCGCATGCCGCGAGCAGCCGCTTGGAGATTGCGAATTCTGCCGAGTGCCTAGCGGCGGCGGCGGAACAGGAGGACGCCGCCGAGCCCTGCGGCAAACAACATGGCGGTCGCCGGTTCGGGGACGGTCGAAACCTCGACGTTATCGAACAGACCAAACTGCAGTGGCGCGACAGCCGCTACCGACGAGAAAAGGTCTGCGTAATAGAGACCGATATTACCATCCGACTGGAATGGACGATTGGCTTGGTTGAACGTAGCGATCCGCAGGCGTTCACCGTTTGGTTTCTCGATGTTTATCTGACCAATCTGATCGTCGGTAATCACTTCAAACGTGATCCACTGGAAGCCAGGCGAGCCAGCAACACCACCTGGGGTATTTAGGTCGATTTGAAGTTGGCCTGGGGGTGAAGGTTGCGACGGCAGGAAATCGGCGTAGTGCGGGTCGAATCCGTTGCGAGACCCGGCTTCCATTTCTGCCGTACCCAAGAACGCATCAGCGGCAAACACGCGCCAGTCGCTACCCGATCCACCATCGCCCGTTGCAATCACTTGGGCTCCACCGCCAACGGTGCCAACGCCGCTATCGACGCCGTTATAACCGATGCCACCACCGATGAACTCGGTCGTGCCGGCCTGGCCGTTATTGTAGAAGGCGTCCAGGTCGAAGTTCATCCAGGCGTCGAAACGCAGCTTGTATTTGCCGGTGAAGTTCTGACCGATGGGATAAGCGATAAAGCTCTCAGCAGCCGCGGGATCGATGATGTTCGCTTCGGCCTTGAGTCCCGTCGTCGGAGCGTCGCCGACACGCGTGTTGGGGGCTTCAGGAATGGAGAGGGCCGAGATGCCGTAGTCGAAGCCAAACGTGGCGGCTACGTCGTCGCTCGTGGAGTTGACTCCCCAGTTGGTTCCGTCCTCAAGATTGTCGCGAAAGAGCTCCGTTTGCCCCATCGCATCCGCCGCAAACGCTGCGGCACACGCCACTGTGGTGCTCAACATCAACTGTTGTACATTCATTAAATCGCTCCCTGGGTAATGGCCAAAAACTGAAATGGCAAAGACTAGCCTGTAGTATACTCACGATTCATCAATCAACCTAGTTAAAACGCCGCCAATAGACCGAGATACCGATCCCAGCCGCCAACAGCAGGATGGCCTGCGGTTCGGGCACCTGGGCATTGGCAACACTGGCGGCACCAGCGGTGGCGCCGAAGTTCGATTTCCACTGCGTGTAGTGATCGTTGGTAATGGTGCCGGTGATTTCGTTGTTATCCAGCACACTGCTGTCGCCACCCAGGTTGTCACGCCAGATGGTGTAATCCGCCAGATTGACGACCCCGTCGTCGTTGTAATCGCCGGTCACGCCCACCGTCATCGAAGGGTCGGTCACGCTAAAAGTGCCGTCCGAGCCGGTAATGGCGAGGGTGTTTCCGCCGGGGCTGAAGACCTGCAAGCTCTCGGTAAGGTTGTCGATGCTATAGACATTGCCAGCCGCGTCGAGACTTAGCTGATGGCGGAACGTCCGGCCCGGCGATTCAAACGGCAGCGACTGAATATTGGAGATGAAGTCGTCGCTGGTGTCGCCCGGCGTGCCGGCGTCGTCAATAACCAAGTCGGGCAAGCCGTTCTCGTCGAGCGGGATCACCAGGATACGCCAGGGGCGTTGCTGCCGAGACCCAGCACCGGGTTATTGCCGTCTTCAATGGTGTCTTCAGCACCAAACTGCCTCATTCGCAGAGGAACATGGTTGAGCCATCCTCGGAGATGACCATGTCGTCGATCTGCCGGAAGATGTCCTGGATGCCTTCGCCAAACGCCATCTCACCGGTCTCTTCGTCGGTAATGAAGGTCGAATCGTTTCCATCGAGACCGTTATCGAACGAGAACCGCTTCGATGCCCATTCGAGTGTTGGCGATTCGCCATCGACGCCATCAGCCGTGACAATCATCAGCCCCGATTCATTGCCATGGGTACGGCTCTGCATCAGATAGAATTTATCGGAACGACTGGGGTCGTAGTACATGTTGTTGATGACTATGCCGCCAATTTCCTGCGGCGAGAGCGTGTAAGCGAAGTCGTTGAAGTCGTCGCTGGGGTCTTCGGGCGTGCCGTTATCGTCGTTGACGGTCAATTGCTCCTTGTTGATGACAATCGACGGTGGCTGGTCGTAGTCGGTCGCGGCACCCACGTCCCAGCGTAGTGGGTGGAAGGTGGACGTCTGGGCGACCAAATCGCCAGGCTCTACGGTGAAGGTGTCGCCGTCGAGGTCGTAGTCTTCATCAATGGCCCACACGGTCAAATCAGTACCCACCGAGCCACTAACGCCGACATTCGACATGATCGAGCCATGAACTTCTTTGCCGTCCCCGTTAATCAGCAGCGGAAGTACACCATCCTCATTGGCAAGCACAAGCCCTCCGGACTGAAGGTCAGGCGCAGGCGTACTTGATGCCACCGTTTTGGTCGGAGAAGTCGGCCACGATCAGGTTGTTACTGTCGTCCAAACTAATCCGCCATGGCGACGACCCGTCGTTGCCGGTGACGGTCCAACCGGGCGGTGTCGTGGCTAAGTTGACGTCGTCCGGGTTGAGTTGGGCGGCAAAGTTGTTTGCCAAGTCGACGCTAACAAGGTCGGCCGAAAGCGAGTAGATGCCTGCGCCCTGCGGCGGGGGTCGAAAATGGTGAACCCGTTCGGAACACGCTCGGCCGGGTTGGAGACGTACACGGTACCAAAGTAGGGGCTAGCCGGGTCGGAATTCACGGCCACGCCAGTGGGTCGGAAGAAATACGTATGCAGATTCTCTGGGTTGCTGGTCAGCGTCCATTCGCTTGGCGTGTCGTTGGCCACCTGGATGCTGAAGTCGCTAAAGCCGGTCATGTCGAACGGATGGCGACCGGCGATGGGTGATGCCAGATTCACTGGGTTGCCGCCGTCGCGGAGAATCGTAACGTTATCGGCGGGTTGGTTGAGCACGAACTCCCACATTCCGCCACCAGTATCACGCACTTGAGACGCATAAGGCACGGCCACCGCTTCCTGCATCCAAGAGCCAACGGTCGCCATCAACAGCAACACAACGGCAACGCCAATCCGACTCGTCATTTCTTCACTCCTAAGCAGTACGTTATGTGTATCGGGGATCGATGAACCACCGATAAGCAATCAACTTGCGACTTGCGCGGCCGGTTGACTGTAAGCCGACCAAGCCGCGCCGATCGACACAACAGCGGGCGTCTACTCTTCCCACGTATAGCCATCAGTCTAATCGTTAAAAACGAATTCCACATACATCTTCTGCGGTTTTTTCTAATTCTTTTGCGCAACTTGCTTCCCCAGGGTCTGCACGTGACCGCTGCTATAAGGCGGGGCCAACACCATCGATGTTCGGGCTAAGCCGTTGTGCGGGCTCAGTTTCGGGGAGTGAATCGGCGCGAGGAGCGGTTCGCCGCAAGCCTGGAGCCCCCTCTGTTGCCATTCCGGTTTCGGCCCCGGTTTGGCAATTCGGTAATCCGCTTGCTCGGACAAGCAGTTCTCGACGATGGCATCTTCGCTTCGTGCCGAAGCGTGGTTCGAATCCCGCAAGCGAGCGGCGGCCGAGCGTCCCGGTGCCAAGCACTCCGAGCGGCGTTGTGGGCGGGGGTGGCGTGTCTTGGGACAGTTCGGCAAACGCCGCGTCCGATGCAACCGGCGAGATCACCGCCGCCGATCCAACCGTCGTTCCAAACTGCCTCTTCCACCACGCATAGTCTTCGGCATCCACCATTGCGTCGCCATTGGCGTCGGCGCCCGTGCCGCGGACAACCTGACTGCCGCGGCTATCTCGCCACCGGGTGTAGTCAGCCAGGTTGACGGTGCCATCGCCGGTGAAGTCGGCCGATGCAGGGGAGGCGGCGGTCACGACGAGCCGCACCGCGTCGGCCACTAGGATGCTGCCCGGCGCAGCATCGGGTGCCGTGAGCACCACTTCGCGTGTGCCAGCGGCGACGGGGAAGCTACCTAGCGGCACCCACTCGCCGCTATCGACCTTCTGATTTGCAAACAACACTTGGGTGTCGAAGCCGGTATCTATTGAGTATTGGGCACGATCAACGCGGTTGCTGGCCGCCACCCAGCGGACCAGCAGTTCCGCCTGGCCGTAGTGCTCCAAGTCGAACTGCCACGTGGCGGTGGCTCCTGTGCTGGCGGTGGCGATCAGGTAGCTACCATTTTGAGCCGCGGCGGAGTTTGTTGGTGTCCAGCTGCCGGTGGTGGTGAAGCCTGGTGCAGCGTCCGAATTGTCGGTGGTGCCGTCGACCTCCACGCTAGTAACCGTTGGCAAACCGAACTCAGCCAGCACTCGCGCCTACCACCTGATCGCGGTCGAACGGTGAGAGGGTGCTCTCGACCGGGAAGCCGAGCAGGGCGACGTCGCCGGTGGAGCCAGTTCCTGCGGAGTAGGTTCCCGCTCCGCCTCCGCCCGCGTAGGTGGCAATGATGGTGGAGCCGGGGCTTGCGGTTAACACATCAGCGAAGTTCACATCGTAGAACTGCTGGCCATCGTCGAAGGCCAGATTGAGGCCCGCCAAAATGCTGCCGGCGGCCCCCGTTGCGGCGTACGTGTTGGCGTCGTCGGCCGCGTAGGTAGCTCCCAAGGTGTTGCGGAAAAAAGTGCGTCCGTTGTTGAGCCAATCGAGGTCCCAGCCAATCTCGGCTCCCGAGGCAAACAGGTTACCACCACCCGCCAGGTACTGGCTTACGAGCGTCTGTTCGGCGGCGTTGAACGTGTCGTCGGCACTCGACTCTTCGCCGGCCATCCAAACGACCGCATCGAAGTCGTCGAGGTCCACCTGGCCTGCGATCACACTCTCGTTGCTGGCCGAGGCGATTCCCAGGGTGCTCGCCTCGCGCTGGATGGCCCCCGCAACGGTAATGAGATAGTCGCCCGAATTGCTCTGCCGGGGGCGGACCCGCTGGACCGATTCGCTAAGGGGTGACGGCTCCGTAGGATTGAGCGAGCGACTTAGGCGGTCGAACCCGTTGACAATCAGCACGTGTTGCTCGGCGTCGATCGGCTTGGCGGCGACGACTTGCGATCCGGGCAACGCGCCACCAACATTTTCCGCTACCACTTGGAAGTAGTAGGTTTGGTTAGGGTCGAGGCTCGTGAACGTATGCGACAAGGTTCCGCCACCAGCCACGTACGTACCGCCATCGAAGCCATAGCCCCCAGTGGAAGCGAAAATGCGGTAGCCAGTGGCCGAATCTCCAAGGGCGGCCGACGCCACCGGGGCGTCCCAATGCACGGAAACGCTTCCTACTTCGTCGCTCGCTGCCCAAACGCCGAGAACCTGCGATGGCGCCATGGTTGCCGGCGTTTGATTGCCATCCACCGCACGAAAGTACTTTACCACGCCTTGATAAGTTGCCCTGGCGAGTGCGTCGCGTACTCTCGGATCGCGAAGCATTTGGATATCTTGCAGATTGTCGTGGTAGCCGGTTTCGATGATGGTTGCATCGAATTCGTCGTCGATCCGATTATTGTTAATCTCTCCAAATTCTATGTCGCTTCGATCCAGGGTGACGTTGGTTCCATCGTCATCCCAGTTGTGTTCGAACGTTCCGTTTAGCGCTACCAGATCGTCGTTCACTTCTAGTGCCAGCGTATTCGCCAGCAGGAACTGGTTGGGCGTCGCCGTATTAGGGTTGTTGTTGCCGTTGTAGAGCCCGAGCACGCCTCGCGCGTTGCCTCCACCCGCATTGGAATGGAAACTCACGAACACACGGTCGCTCAGCACGCCATCGTCTTCGCGATTCATGTACTCGGCGTAGCGCGGCGACAGGGAAACGGTGGCATCCCGGTCGTTGGAGGTCGCTCGGTACTCGCTTTCGGGAATGCCCTGCGACCGGTCGACGTGCCACTCGACCCAGTAGAGTCCCGCCTCGTCTTCGCGCGGTCGCCCCGAAACGCCGTTACCCCGGTTGATGTCGCCCATCCCGTTACCAAAGCGAATCATATCGGCAATGATCACCCGTCCCGCTTCGCTCGACTGGTTGCTGATCTCGACGTAGCCGCCCGTTCCCTGCTCGAAATAGTAACTGCCTAGGTAAACCAGGCCGTTGCCTACGCGACGATGGTTGACCGTTACTTCTGTTTCGCCTCCAGCATGATGGACACGGTAGAGTTGGTCGGCCGCCCGATTGCCGCCATAGGTGGCCCAAGTGTAAATAGGGTAGTAGCCTGCCTCTGGTAGATCGGGCTGGTAGCGTGCAACCGCGGTTTCCACTGCGATCGAGTTGGCAAACCGATAAGGCACGTCACCAGGGCTGCCGAAGTAGACTCCGGCAGTGGAGTTGGACCAATTACCGGCAAACGTGACGCGGGTGTCGTCGTTGTCGAGCACCACCTCATTGGTTTGGTTGCCCACGGGTCGAAGCGGGACAACCGTCGCACCCGAACGGAATAGGTAATCGGCCAGCAGCGACATTTGATCTTGATTGCCAAGGTCTTCGATCATCTCCGAATCGCCGACGCCGGAAATGATCTCCGGCCGCTGAAACGACCACCCGGAACCATCGGCCGTGTAGCCATGCCCACCGTGGATGTAAACGATCTTGCCGTCCAGTCCGCCATCGGGGGTGTACGGCGTGTCGACTAACCCGATGGCCGATAGGGCCAATCGCGATTCGAGTGGTTCCATGCCCAAGCACCGATTGCGCTCGAAACCTGCAGGGCCGCGCACCCAGCAGTGTTGTCGCGGACGAAAGCGCTAGGGCAATGGATTTCCACAATTGCTTCGTGGGCATGTACGCACCTTTGGAGAAAAGCTGGGAGCTGGATTGAATTACTTGAGCGAGTTGGATCACCATGGCATCTATTGTAATTAGCGACCCGATGCCTTGCCCGGCACGCGGGGGTCGGCCACCGCGATCATTTTTCCGTCTTTGTCTCTCGCAATTGCCTGAGTAACACCGGCCGAAGGCAATGTCCGCACTCGATGGCCGCGTTTCACGAGATCGTCGGCCCATTTGCGTGGCATATTCTCTTCCAACCCAAGTTGGTTAGGCCGCCACTGGTGATGGAACCGTGGCACCGCCACGGCACGCTCGATCGTTTGCTGTAAGTCAATGTACCGAATGATTCCCAAAAGCACCTGCGTAATGATTTTCGGCCCGCCTGCTGCGCCGATCGTCAGTTGCGGTTCACCGTTGCCGGCGAGGACAATGGTGGGGCTCATGCTCGAAAGTGGCCGCTTGCCGGGGGCAATGGCGTTATTCTGCGCACCGATCAGGCCGAAGGCATTCGGCTCGCCAGGATGGATCGAGAAGTCGTCCATTTCGTTGTTCAAGACGACGCCGGTGCCCGGAACCACAACGCCCGACCCGAACGAGGTATTCACCGTTGCGGTAATCGCGACCCAGTTGCCCGCCGAGTCCGCGGCGGCAACATGCGTGGTGTGACGGCCGAACAAGTCCTGGTTCCAAAGGGGAGGGGTCCCGTGGTGTGGCACCTGCTGCGACCGTTTCTTGTCAATCGACTTGGCCAGATTGCGGGCGTACTGTTCGTCCAGCAATCCTCGCGGTACCGGGGCATGGTCGGAATCGCCCAGCCAGTAGGCCCGATCGGCGAACACCCGGCTAAATACTTCGCCAATCAGATGCACCGCATCGGTGGGCGATTGTTCGTACAGTTGTTGCACATCAAAGCCCTCCAGCATGTTGAGGGCCTGCGCCACATGGACTCCACCGCTGCTGGGTGGTGGGAACCCAACAATCGTGTAGCCGCGATACTTGGAAACAATGGGCTTGCGCACCACAGCGGTGTAATCGGCGAAATCTGCTGCGGTCATCAAGCCGCCGTTCTGCTGCATCCAGTCGCCCACGCGCTGGGCAAATTCGCCACCGTAAAACCACTCGATGCCGTGGGTCGCCACGTTCTGCAGCGTCCGCGCCAAGTCGGCCTGCACAAAATGCTCGCCCGCGGCGTAAACCGCTCCATCCTCCTTGAAGTAGACGGCCCGCGAGCCCGCGAAAGGCTCCAGCTTGGGCACACTTCGGGCGAGGACCCTACCGAGCTGATCGCTGATCACAAAGCCATCCCGTGCCGCAAGCAATCCGGGTTGAATCACGTCCGCGAGCGACTTGGTTCCGCAACGATCGAGTGCCGTGTTGTAGGCCGCGAGCGCACCAGGAACTCCCGAAGCCAAGGGACCGACCTGGCTGGCGTTGGTATTGGGCGTTCCGTCGATAATGAACATGTCCGCCGTCGCAGCGGCGGGGGCCTGCTCGCGGCCATCAATAGCGACCAAATGCCCGTCGGCCGTGCGTACTAAAATCAAGCAGCCACCACCGATGCCCGAGTTGTGTCCGTCGACCACCGCCAGTGTCAATGCGGCGGCGATCGCCGCATCGACGGCATTACCACCTTGATCGAAGATCTCCAGCGCAGCGTCGGTTGCCATGGGATTGACGGTGGCTACGGCAAATTGTTTGCCAGTAAACGTGTCGGCGACCGCCCCATGGGCCTGCACTAGCAAGAACAAGAGCGCCGTTACCATCACCGCACGGGTGGTGGATTTGTGAGGGTGGATCATGAATGTGGTTTCGGGAACTGGACGGGTGGGTGATGCAGCTTCGCGGGGGCCTCAATACAACAGATACCGGGCCCTAATATCCTTAAACTGTTTGAGTTGGGGTTGGTACCCGCCTTTGAGTTCCTTTGGCGCGGCCCCTTCCAGCAGCGCGTCGAAGGTGGCCTTACTTCCTAGCAAGCGCGGAAAACGCTCCGCCTGCCACTCGTCACGATAGTGCTCCACGAGGCTCGCGCCGATAGCCCATGCCAAATCGAGCGAGCGGAACGTTTGCCAGTCGGTTACGACAAAGTTCACACCTTCACAGGC
Source organism: Lacipirellulaceae bacterium (assembly GCA_963753855.1). GTDB lineage: Bacteria > Planctomycetota > Planctomycetia > Pirellulales > Lacipirellulaceae > Aeoliella. The sequence continues at coordinate 760,245 of CAVWDV010000003.1, forward strand.
GGTCCCTTTGTGCGTGCTGGTGGTTGGTGTGAACCTTACAGGAACTACCCTTACACCGGGCGGGGCATAAGCAGCAATGCTCTTGGCAAGCAGTTGGCCATCCAGCCAGGGGGCCCCCAGCACTTCGAAGGGAGTATCGGTTCCGCGGCCTACGGATACGTTGGTTGTTTCGAACAGCCCGACCCCGGGGTACAGTACCGCTTCGGTCAGCGACCGCATGTTGGGCGACGTGTCTGTCCAAGGCAGCCCGGTCGAATAGAGATAATCCGAGCGATTCCAACCCTGAACTTCTACAATTGTCAATTCCAAGTCGAGTTTTCGCTCTTCACGAATCAGGCGGGCCAATTCGCCCAAGGTCATTCCATGCCGCACGGGAATTTGATGGTAGCCCACGAACGATTCGCTACCCTTATCGAGTACCGGTCCTTCGACCAATTGCCCACCGATCGGATTAGGACGGTCGAGCACGACGAACTGCTTGCCGTGTTCGGCGGCCGCCTCCATGGCGAGGCCCATGGTGGAAAGGTACGTGTAAAACCGGCAACCGATATCTTGTATATCGAACACCATCACGTCGATCTGTTCCATGTGCTCGGGCGTGGGCTTGCGGGATTCGCCGTACAAGCTAAACACCGGTAACTTGGTTTGCTCGTCGACGGTGTCCGTGATGTGGGATTGGTCCAACGTGCCACGAATACCATGCTCGGGGCTGAATAGGGCGACGAGGTTTACTTCCGGCGCCTCCGCCAGGAGATCGATGGTCGACTTTCGCTGGGCGTTGTGGCTCGTGTGGTTGGCGATCAGACCAACTCGCTTACCGCGGAGAATGTCGTAATTGCGTGCCGCAAGCACATCGATGCCCAACTCAACCTGCCGGGCATTCTCACCCCTTGCCCTGGCAAACTGCCGGTCTGGTGTCGCGAGGCAAGCGGCGCTGGCAATGGTGCCAATGCGCCCAGCAAGCGAGTTGGCTTCGCCCTTGCCATTAGGGTGCACTCGATTAGAGAGGAAGATAACGAACAGATCGAGTTGTGGGTCAATCCAAATGGCAGTGCCAGTAAACCCCCCATGGCCGAACGCCCGGTCGCTCATCATTTCGCCCCGGTTCCGAGAGTAAGCGCTACCCATGTCCCAGCCTAAGCCGCGTTGGTTACCATGCATGCGGCGTGGGGTTGTCCACTCTTGGATTGTTTGCGGCGATAGGATGCGTCGCCCATTGCGCTTGCCGCCATCGAGCAACGTCTGTGCAAAGATGGCCAAATCTTCGGCCGTACTAAAGAGTCCCGCGTGACCGGCAACGCCGTCGAGCAGGCGGGCGCGCGGATCGTGCACAACGCCGCGCAACCACCTCCCGTCGACTTGCTCGGTTGTCGCGGCGCGGCTACGCAACTCCTCGGGCGGATTGTACATGGTTTCGCGCATACCCAGCGGCTTGAAAATATTCTGGACGACGTACTCGTCCAGGGGCGTGCCGGCCACTTTGGCGACGATCGCCCCCAGCAATAGAAAGCTGTTGTCGGAGTATTTGAATCGCTCGCCCGGGGGCGAAAGGGGCTCCAGATCGCAGATCTTCTCAAGGGCGGAGGCCCAGCCATCGGTAAAATCACCTATCGGGTTATCCGGGATAAGTCCCGCTGAGTGGACAAGCAGGTGCTCGATGGTGGTCTCCCCTTTACCATGAGCGGCGAATTCGGGAAAGAAATCGGTGACTTGATCGCGCAACTGCAGGTCGCCGTGCTCGATGAGTTGCATCACGCTGGTGCTTGCCGCAATCGGTTTGGTGAGCGATGCCAAGTCGAACACGGTATCGAGTGTCATTGGCTCAACCGAGGGCTCGAGCCGGCGATTTCCATACGCCCGCTTGTGCACCAGGGCACCACGTCGACCCACGACCACGACGCAGCCCGGCAGTTTGCCCCGTTCGATTCGTTCGGCGACAACGCGGTCGATATCGTCCGTGAAATGAGCCCGCATTCCGACGGCAGACGGTGCCGCCTCTGGCAACGGTCGAGCTTGACCGGCCGGCGAATGACATAGGGCGACCGTGAGACAGGCGACGAACACAAGCTGCTGAAGCGGTAGGTGGGGGTGGCGGATCATTGGGCGCGTCCGGTGATGCAGGAAAAAGTAGTACGAGAATCGATCCCACCAGCAAGGTACTACCGCTGGCGATGGCAGGGAACCAATAGCCGTTCACTCCGTAGAACAGGGCGCCGAACGTGACGACGCCACCCAAGGCCAGCGCGGTAATTGCCTGCCAGCTCTTGGCACTCCCCATCAACAGGCCCAAGAAAAAGAGCCCGAGCAACAAACCGGCGGAAAATCCGGCAATTGCCAGCACGCGATCGACAATGGCGCAGTTCGGCTGCCATTCGATAGGCGGCAAGCGCCACGCCCGCCTGCGCCACGGTGAATAGCGCCGTCAGCATTCTGGCGGCAAGCAGGTTGGTGCGGTCGGACCAATGCTTCACCCACGGAGCAGCCAGGTCGTCCAATAGCGAACTGGCCGAGGAGTTGACGGAGCTGGAAAGCGTCGACATCGCTGCGGCAAACACGGCAGCGAGAATCAGCCCGCGAATTCCGGCGGCTACGTCCGTTACCACAAAACTGGCAAGCACCTGATCGCCCGCGAGCGCAGTCGTGAGGGATCGAAATGCGAGTAATAGCAGGCGAGACTCGCGCCGATGGTAAGGAAGAGGGCGAATTGCAGGAAGACCATGGGTCCGCTCAGCGCAAGCGCCCAGCCAGCGGCTCGAATGTTCTTCGCGCATAGGTAGCGTTGGACGATAAGCTGATCGGCCCCGTGGGTTGCGAGCGTGAGAAATGCCCCGCCAAACAGGCCGGACCAAAAGGTAATGTGTCTCTCTTTTGGATCCCACGCAAAATCGAATAGCCGATTCCGGCCTGTTTCGTCGGCGAAGCTCGCGATCTCTGCAAGGCCGCCGGGAACTCGCTGGAAGATCAGGCCAAGCACCAATAGCGCCCCTAGTGTGTAGACGAAGAACTGCAAACAGTCGTTCCACACCACCGACCGTACGCCGCCAAAGAACGCATAGAGTCCCGTCACTCCAGCAATCACAGCGACGCAGCCCTCCATGGACCAACCTAAAGCTTGCTGCAGGGCCAGCGCGGTAAGGAACAAACGCAGGCCATCTCCAGCAGTGCGGGCTAGTAAGAACACGATCGATGCGACCTGTCGGGTCGCCACGCCAAAGCGATCTTCAAACACCGCGTAGGCCGTAATGGGCCTGCCGGCGAAGTGCATTGGCAGCAGCACCGCAACTACGATCAAGCGGCCCACCATGTACCCAATAGCCAGTTGTAGGAAATAGAAGTTGCCTCCCTCGACGAACGACAAACCGGGAACACTCAAGAAAGTAACGGTGCTGGTTTCGGTCGCAACGATCGAGAGCAACAGTGCCCAAGTAGGCAGCTGACGCCCACCAAGAAAGAAATCGGCCTGATTGGATTGGCCGCGCCAAGCCAAATTCCGAGCAGGGTGGTCACCAGCAAATAGACGCCAATCACCCACAGGTCGATGGAATGCATTGCGGCAAGTGGGACAAACGGAATAAAAATAGCGGCACCTAAACGCAGGCGTGGCAGCTGCCAGGAACGTTAAGATTCCCCACGCGATAGAACCCTATGAATCGCCGACGCATTCAGAATAGATGCCTGAAATGTTTGGGTCTACAGACGAGGTAGCGCAAACTTGTATTCTTTTTGCGCATCGATAGTGAATCTTTGACGGCGGTTGTCTAAACTTGAGCAGAGCGGATCTGAGTCGCTGTATTGGTAACGCGACCAGGAGTTGCGATTCTGAGGCGGAGTCCCACTGAGGCATGCTTGATAACCTAACCACCAAAGCGCGGAATCCCGCATCCGAAACGCTCAATGCGCTTACGCCGATTGAGATTGTGCGTCTGATCAGCGCCGAGGATGCCAAGATTGCGGCCGCGGTCGCCGAACAGTCCGATGCCATCGCCAAGGCCATCGAGGTCGTTGCGGCGCGACTGGCGGCTGGCGGACGGCTCATCTATTTTGGCGCGGGCACGTCGGGACGTTTGGGCGTGCTGGATGCGGCCGAGTGTCCCCCAACGTTTAATGCCGACCCAGCGCAAGTGCTCGGGTTAATTGCCGGCGGGCGGGGCGCACTAACCGTCGCCATTGAGGGAGCCGAAGACAACCCGAGGCTGGGGGCCGAAGATCTCCGAGGGGTCTCGCTCAGCGCCAAGGACGCCGTGGTTGGCATTGCCACCAGTGGCCGCACCCCCTATGTGCTCGGAGGGCTTGAATACGCCAAGCAGGTGGGGGCCTACTGCATTGGCTTGGCCTGCAATCGCGACGCAGAGCTCATCACAAGGTGCGACCTTAACATCATCCCAGTCGTCGGGCCCGAAGTACTAAGCGGTTCGACCCGCATGAAGGCTGGCACTGCGACGAAGATGGTGCTTAACATGCTCAGCACCGGGGTGATGATCTCCTTGGGCAAGACCTTCGGTAACCTGATGGTCGACCTACGGGCTACGAACGAAAAGCTCATGGCGCGGGCCAAACGAATCGTCGCCGCCACAACGAACCTGCCAGAGAACGAGGCGGCGGACTTGCTAAATTCGTGCGGCGGTGAGGTAAAGACGGCGATTCTGTCATTTCACTCGGGACACTCTCCTGAACAGTCACGCAAGCTATTGGCATGCAACCAGGGGTATCTCCAACGGGCCCTCACCAACGCCACCTCGAATGGCACTGAGGAAGGTCGCTAGGCCCTTGTCGTTTTCTACAGCAAGAGGGTCGTCGTAGCCCATGTCGGACAGTCGCCTGCATCAGTCGCTTGCGTTGGTTGTCGACGGAGGTGGCACGAAGACCGACTGCCACGTGCTAGACCGTGCAGGGGACCACGTAACCGTACTGGGTTTCGGAACGGCGACCGGCAGTAATCCTGGCGCGGTGGGCATCGAGGCGGCAACCGTGGCCATTCGGCTGGCTGTCCAGCGTGCGAAAATCGCTGCCTGCTTGCCACCAACAACCACCTGCGCCGAGCTACGCTGGCGATTGCCGGTACGGTGGACAACCTGCTCCGCGCGAATCTGGAAGAGAGCCTCGCCCGGGAGCCGTTTGCCCGCGAATGCCGCGTTTTTCCCGATGTGCTGCCTATCGTCTTCGCTGCTGCGACAACGGGGCCCGCCGCCGGACTGATTGCGGGGACAGGTGCGGTTGTGGTGGTACGCCACAACTCGGGCAAGTACGCCTTGACCGGGGGGTGGGGCTACTTGTTGGGCGACGAAGGGAGCGGTTACGCCATTGGTCGCGATGTGCTACGAGCGACGCTGACGCAGATGGAGCAAGGCACGGGCACTTCTCCACTCGCCGCTTGCGTGCTCGCTCACTTGCGGGCCACTTCGGTTTCCATGGTCAAAAAAGCGGTGTATCAAGCCCCCGACCCGCGTCGGGTTGTTGCGGATCTCGCGCGCGTGGCAATCGAAGCGTGCCCTGCTAACGACGTTACCCTGGGCATCGTTCTCGACTCGGCTGCGGCGGACTTAGTGGCGATGCTGCAGCGGGCCCTCGCGCCGCTTGACTTGGGCGGTCAGCACGTACCGCTGACGGCATCGGGGGGACTGCTCGGGAGCGATAGCCCATTGCGTGCCCGATTCGACCTGGTGCTCGCGGCTCACCGCCCGGCGCGTAGAGGTCCGCTATATCGAAAGTCCCCTTGCGGCGGCCCATGTACTTCTATCCGACGAGGTATTCCAGGCGCCCGTTCAATTCGTCGACGACTTGTCGATTGGCGAAGCGCCTTAGCCACAGCGACTACTAGCCGATCAAGATTCCGCCGGTGGCTGCCCGCTTGCACCCAGTGGTCTCCGGAATCGAGAGCGGGAGTTTGCGGAGGTGGCGTACTGCAAGCCAAGCGAAACACTCGGCCTCTAGGGTGTCTGGATTGAAGCCGCGGTTCTCGATCGACTCCACTTTGCTGAAGTGTTCGGACAGCTGTCGCATAATGACTGGATGGTGAACGCCGCCGCCGGTAACCCACACGACCGCAGGCTTATCGGGCATTCTTTCGACGGCGCGAACGACGGCCTGGACCGTTACCGCACACAGGGTCGCCGCCCCATCTTCCACATTCAGTCCGGAGACATCCACGTGGTCGAAGTCGAATCGATCCGCGGATTTTGGTAGCGGCTTCTCGAAGAACTCGCTTTCCAGTGCTTCATCCACGAGCAATTGATGCACCTTGCCCTTGCTGGCCAGATGCCCGTCGATGTCGTGGTGGACTCCTGCCATTTCCTGGACCCACTCATCCAGCAAGCCACAGCCGGGGCCCGTATCGCCGGCAATGATTTCATCGGCGTCGCCAAGCCAGGTAATATTCGCTACGCCACCCAGGTTCAGGACCAACAACGGACGAGCATCATTGGCGAACACTGCCCGGTGGAACATCGAGACAAGCGGCGCCCCTTGGCCGCCAAGTGCCATGTCGTGTCGGCGAAAGTCGGAAACGACGGGCAATCCAATCGCCTCGTGCAATATCCAAGGATTACCGATTTGCAACGTAATGTCTTCTTTAGGAATGTGCCGTACTGTGTGCCCATGGAAGCCCACCACGTCGACCTGCTTAGCCGCGTCGCCAAGGTGGTCGACGAGCGCCTCCACGGCTTCGGCGTGATGCAGAGTCACCTCCTTCTCGACCCGTAGCAGCTCGTCCGTCGGCACGTTGTGCTGCGAAGTCTCCATGAGTCGCGTCCGCAGCGCGTTGCTGTAGGGCAGTGTCAAACCGCCGTGGAAGTCGATCGCCTCGTCGCCATCGGTTCGAATCAAAGCGACATCGACCCCATCGGCAGAGGTACCGCTCATCAGGCCGATTGCCGTATGTCGTTTTTTTGTGGCCACTTTGCTTGCGTTTTCTGTGTGCGATGAGGAAGTGGAGGTGGAAGGTGTTTATCTTGAGCGACGTGGAGCGGTTGCCTAGAGGACGTCAGGCGTATTATTTTTCTCCTTTTCGCGCAGCCACAGCCCGATTCCGAAGTACAATTGCGGCAGGGGCAGGTGCAAGTGACTTCCGCCCGTGGTCCTGGCTATTCCGCTTCGGGCCACTTTCTTCGAGTATTGTAGGCGATAACTGAGCGATGGATACTCCGCAAAAAACTCCCCCAACCGAACCCCGGGCCCTGACCGTTCGCAGGATCGCAATCCTGATCGAGACCGAGTCGACCTGGGGTCGCCGGGTGATACGCGGCATTGCGAATTTTGCGGAAAAGCGCGTCCCATGGCACCTACTTATCGATCCACGCGATCATGAACATCGGTCCGCACTCCCCGATGGTTGGCGAGGCGATGGCATCGTTGCCCGCATTGCGAGCCGGCATCAGTACGAACAATTGGCAGCCACCGGACTACCCGTCGTCGACGTGGATGACGTGTTTGCCGACTTACCCGGCGTGGCGCGAGTGATCACCGACGAGCACGCCATTGCCAGCCTCGCACTTGAGCACCTGATGTCGCGAGGCTTCGATAGTTTCGCCTATTTTGCTCCGCCAAGCAATCGGTACAGCACCAGTCGCGGCGACGCATTTGCTGCTGTCGTTGCCGAGTCGGGCCACAAGTGCCACCAGTACCGGCCGGGCTACCGGGCGGGCCGCAAGATCAGTTGGGCCGAACAGCAACGTCGGGTGAATCGTTGGCTTACGTCGCTGCCCAGGCCGGTCGCGGTGTTTGCCGTGGATGCTTACCATGCTCACCAACTCGCAGAGATCTGCCACTTTGCCGATATCCGCGTGCCGGATGAAATCGCCATCCTGGCGGGCGACTCCGACGACCTGCTGTGCGAAGTCTCGACGCCACCGCTATCGGCCATTTCGATGGCAAGCGAACGCATTGGCTACGAAGCAGCGGAGGTACTCAATAGCCTGATTGGGGGCGAAGCATGCCCGGAAGAACCACGTTTGGTCGAGCCGCACGACGTGGTTAGTCGTCACTCGACCGATGTTCTGTCGATCGACGATCCCACGATCGTGCAGGCATTGCGTTACATCCAAAACCATGCCCATCATGGGATTGGAGTCGACGACATTCTTCGCGAAGTCCCCATTTCGCGGCGGAGTCTTGAGATTCAACTTCGCTCTTACCTCGGGCGATCGCCGGCAGAAGAGATCCGCCGCGTTCGCTTGGAACGTGGACGGAGTTTGTTAGGCAAACGGGAAATGTCGATCACCGAGGTCGCCATCGCTGCCGGATTTTCCACCGCAACGCGGTTTGGAATCGCCTTCCGCAAGCAGTACGGTATGACGCCCCGCAGTTTTCGTAAGACGTTGTTTACCGACTAGCACTGCGGATCCGCAACCCGGTGGGGCAGGGTGGAGCCAACCGTAGATTCGAAAAACGGTTTGCGGAATTGCGGCAAACAAAAACGCCACTCCGCCGCGAACGGCGAAGTGGCGTGCTGCCCGGGAGGAGCAAGTCCTCCCACTAAACACTACATTAGTGGCAATGCGTAGAGATGCAACCGATTCCGCGCAAAAGTCTCTCCATTTCACGCAAGCAGCGATGCCACCTGTTCGCGTTCGCTTGCCACTCGGCTATGTTGCTATTCTGCAAGCAACCCATTGAACGTGGCGGATCGCCACCTTAGCTCTCACGAACCGCCGACCGAATGAACCTTCCACCGCTCGTAACTTCTCTCCTCGTTGCCTCCTGTTCCTGTTACGCGCTCACGGCGGTGGCTGGATCACCGCCGTCGATCGATCGCGAGTTTCGCGCGGCGTGGATTGCAACCGTCGATAACATTGATTGGCCCAGCCGACCAGGTCTAACGCCTGCAGAGCAGCGTGAAGAACTCGTGAATCTACTCGAAACGGCCGTCGAGTTGCGCATGAACGCGGTGGTGCTACAAGTACGACCGGCTTGCGATGCCCTCTATCGTTCCAAGTGGGAACCATGGTCGGAATACTTAACCGGCGAAGCGGGTAAGGCCCCCGCGGATGGGTACGATCCGCTAAAGTTTGCCGTTGCCGAAGCGCACCGCCGCGGGATTGAACTCCATGCGTGGTTCAATCCGTATCGCGCGTTGCATCCGTCGGGCAAGAGTCCACTACCAGCGAACCACATCAGCAAAACGCATCCAAACATCGTGAAGCACTACGGCAACTATTTGTGGCTCGACCCGGGAGAACCAGGTGCCGAAGAGCACAGTCGGAACGTGATACTGGATGTGGTCCGTCGGTACGACATCGATGCGGTGCATTTCGACGACTATTTCTATCCTTACCCTATTGCGGACGATCAGGGCGTGGAGGTTCCGTTTCCCGACGATGAAAGCTGGGCGAAATACATCGCCCGAACGCCCGCCGGCGAGCAGTTGGCGCGTGAAGATTTTCGCCGCGATAGTGTCAATCGACTGCTCAAGAAGCTTTCCGTAGAAATCAAACAGATCAAGCCTTGGGTCCGGTTTGGTGTGAGTCCGTTTGGTATTTACCGCCCCGGACAACCGGAAGGCATCGCTGGATTCGATGCTTACGCCAAGTTGTACGCCGATTCGAGGCTGTGGTGGACGGAAGGAATCGTCGACTACATGAGCCCCCAATTGTATTGGCCGATCGACCAGCAGGCGCAGAGCTTCCCCGTGCTCCTAAAATGGTGGCAGCAAAACAATGCGAAGCAGCGACACCTTTGGCCAGGCCTCTACACGTCCAAGGTCCTTCGCAATAACAAGGGTTGGCCTCCAACGGAGATCGGCAATCAAATCGAGATTATTCGCAACCACGACGACGCACCGGGGCATGTGCACTTCAGTATCAAGGCCATCGCGCAAGATCGAAGTGGCCTGAAAGAATATCTGCGTGATGCTGTTTACCAGTCGCCGGCGCTGCCCCCCGCAACGACCTGGTGTGAATTGCCGGAGCAAGAAGAAGTGCAGCCGACGGTGCGAGCAGCGCGTCGACGGCGATCGGACGTTGGTCGAGTTCAACATCGGCCAGAGTGCACGCCCGTGGCTCTGGGTGGTGCAAAACGAGCAACGCGGAGCGTGGTCGACGCAAGTTGTACCAGGCGACGACGATGGCTGCACAATTGCCGGAGCCGTCGATGCGGCCAGCCAAATTGCGGTTCGGCCGGTCGACCGACTGAATCGGCTTGGTAAAGTTGTTCATCCCAGTACGCTAGAAGGTCGTTAGCCTCCGTTGACTCGTGATGCCGACCATTCCGACCCAGCGCCACCACCGGATGAGGGTGCGCCTGCTGCCGCGCGCGGGCAGGTCGACAAGAATCCCTACGCATCGCCTCGCGACGTGCCGGCAACCGGGGGCGGGAATCGCCCCGCCGCAAAGGGGTCATGGGCATCCGCGTGGACTTGGGTTCCCACGCTCTACTTTGCGGAATCGATTCCCTACGTACTGGTGATGAGCGTATCGGTTGTGTTCTACAAAGACATGGGAATGTCGAACACGGACATTACCTTGTACACCAGCCTGCTTTATCTGCCGTGGGTGATCAAGCCGCTTTGGAGCCCCCTGGTCGATGTGCTGTGGACCAAACGCCGCTGGATTGTGGCCATGCAAGTGCTCATTGCGCTCGGCATTGCGGGCATCGCCTACTTTGCGGCGACGCCCTCGTACGTGGTAGCCACGCTTGCTTGCTTCTGGCTGTTGGCCACTGCATCGGCAACCCACGATATTGCTGCCGATGGTTTTTATATGATTGGCATGGACGCGCACCGTCAAGCATTCTTCGTCGGAATTCGCAGTTCGTTTTACCGCCTTGGCATGATTGCCAGCAGCGGATTGCTGGTCATGTTGGCTGGTATTTTTGCCGAGTCGAACATGACAACCGGGGTGGCGTGGGCAGCCGCCTTTTACATTGCAGCGGCGGTGTTTCTTGCGCCGGGCCTCTACCATTTGTTTCTGCTTCCGCGAAGCGAGAAGACGAATCATGCGTTTTCCGCGAGTCAGTTTCGCAGCGATGTCGTCGATACGTTCACTACCTTCTTTCGGAAGCCGGGAGTCGGGATCGGGGTGGCCTATATCCTATTTTATCGCTTCGCCGAGGGGCAACTTGCCAAGCTTGCCCAGCCGTTCTTGCTCGACGAACGGGCGGCCGGCGGACTTGGGCTCACGGTCGCCGATACCGGCTTTATTTACGGCACCACGGGCGTACTGATGTTGGTGCTAGGCGGAATCGTGGGTGGGTTTGCTGTCGGCGCGGCGGACTCGGCAAGTGGATCCTATGGATGGCCGTGGCAATCAATGTGCCGAACCTCGTTTATGTCGTCATGGCATTTACCATGCCCGAGCAATTCTGGCTGGTGACCGTAGCCGTGGCAATCGAGCAGTTTGGCTACGGCTTCGGCTTTGCCGGATACATGCTCTACATGCTGTACCTTGCGCAGGGCGAACACCAAACGGCACACTACGCGTTGTGTACCGGCATCATGGCATTGGGCATGATGTTGCCCGGGATGTTTTCGGGTTGGGTTCAAGAGCAGCTGGGATATCAGTGGTTCTTCGTGTGGGTCATGGCGGCCACGGTGCCGAGTTTCCTGGTGACCTGGTTGGTGCCGATCGACCCGAGCTTCGGCATTCGTCAGGAAACGGAGGATGGAGAACCGGTATGACGCTCAGCACCATTCAGAAACCCGACGCATCCCAACTGCTCGATGTTTGGAACGCTGCCGCAGAATTCGACGCGCTCACCATCGACCTGCTTGGCGAGAAGCTGTGGGGAGATCTTGACTTCGATTCCTCTTTGGCTCTTGCGTGGCGCGAAGGCGCAACCATCAAAGGTTTCGGTGTAGCCGTTTGCCGCAACAGCAAGGGGAAGGTCGCTGGGTATATCAAACTGCTGGCGATGGCACCCGAACTACAGCGCCGCGGTATTGGCACCAAACTGTGCGATGAGTTAGAACGCGAGTGCCAGCAGCGTGGTGTGACGGAGTTGCGATTGGGCGAGTCGGCTCCCAATTACCTGACTCCCGGCGTCGACATGCGTTACCGAGCCGCCAGCGAATTCTTCGAACAACGAGGATTCGCTTCGCTGGGCGAGGCATGCAACATGCTGGTTGATCTCGACGCTTGGTCGGCGGGCCGTGGCAATCGCAACAAATCTTGGGACCATGCGAATGCCATTCGCTTGAGAGCGCGCTACGCCGGCACGGCGCGAAGCGATCAAGCAATTCCTCGAAGTTTACTGGCCAACCTGGTGGGCCGAGGTTTCCACAGCTCTCGAAAATGCCCCCGCCACCTTGCATCTGGCCATCGACGGGGATGAGGTGGTTGGATTTGCGGCGCACGACGCCAACAATCGGGGTACCGGCTGGTTCGGCCCAATGGGCACCGCACCTTCCCAGCGTGGCAAAGGAATCGGTGCACAATTGCTGGCCCGGTGCCTGGACGACATGCATGCAGCCGGCTTCAGCAAGGCAACCATTCCGTGGGTGGGCCCCGTCGACTTCTACCACCAGCAGGTAGGGGCAACGGTCGCACGAACCTTTCAACGATACAGCAAACCGCTAGAGCCACTACGATCGAAATGAAACCACTCACGCCCCCAACTACGCTGGACGCGAAGCTCGCACAGCTAATGACGGTCCGCATCGGGTCGAATCTGCCTCCTGCGAGAACGGTGGACGACGACTACCAGCGCGTTGCCCGTCTGCTCAACCGCTGTCCGATTGGCGGGCTGATACTATTCAATGGCAGGTGGCCATCGACGCGCTCGGTACTCCATGAATTGCAGTCCAAGTGCGACTTGCCGCTCCTCGTCGGCGCCGATATCGAACGCGGGTGCGGACAGCAAGTGCACGGGCTTGGGGTCGTGCCGCACGCCATGGCCTTCGATGCAGCAGGCGGCGACGACACGGCAAGAGCCGAACGCCTGGCTTTTGAGTTCGGCCGAGTTACCGCAGCCGAGGCACGGGCGACAGGCATCCACATCGCCTTTGCGCCAGTGGCTGATACAAACACGAATCCTCTGAATCCCATTATCTCGACGCGTGCTTTCGGCACCGATCCCAAACGCGTTGCCGTGTTGGTGGCCGCGTTCGTCCGTGGGTGCGAAGCGGAGGGCGTTGCCGCAACGGCGAAGCATTTCCCGGGGCATGGCGATACCCAACAGGATTCGCACGACTCGCTTCCAGAAGTTGCCCGCGACCGAGCTTCGATCGCGACGACGGAATTGCCTGCTTTTGTGGCCGCGATTGAGGCGGGCTGTTCCTTGATCATGACGGCTCATGTCGCCTATCCGGCCCTCGATGCAACGGGCACACCCGCTACCTTGTCGAGGGCGATTACGACCGATCTCTTGCGTGGCGAACTGGGTTTCGACGGAGTGGTCTGTAGCGACAGCTTACTCATGTCGGGAGTGCGCGACCGATTCGAAAGCGAGGGAGAGCTTTGCCTGGCGGCGCTGAACGCCGGAGTCGATCTGCTGCTGGACGTGGACCAACCCGAGTTCGCGATCGACTTCCTCATGGCTGCCACCCGAGATGGTCGCCTCGCCGAAGCACGCGTCGACGAAGCGCTGGGCCGGGTCATCGACTTGAAGCAGCGAGTTTGTCGTGAGCCCGCGCCTGTGGCAGCAGTAGCATCGATACGGCAGCAAACCGATGCTCTTGCCAGTGAGGTCGCACTGGCCGCCATGCGACTCGTGGCCGGCGATGCGCACCAGCAACTGGAGCCGCGTCGCAGCCTCACGGTCCTGTTCGCGAAGCCGTTCGCCACACCACTCGACCCACCGGAACAACCGATCGCCGCTGCTGCTCGGGAAGCCTTTAGCGATGTGGAGTATTTTGAACTTGGCCCAGATGCCGATCCATCGACGCGCTTCGCCGCCCACCAAGCGGCAATCGCAAGCGACCAGTTGTTGCTGGCGATGATCGTCAAACCAGCGGCGTGGCACAAGTTCGGACTGCTCGACTGGCAGCAAGCGTTATTCAGCGAACTGGCCGCCCAACCCGAGGCGGTGGTGGTTTCCTTCGGCGATCCAAATATCCTCGACACATTCCCACAGGCGGCAAGCCGGATCTGCGCTTTTAGCGATGTCGGCGTTTCGCAGCGAGCCGCAATTCAGCACCTCGTAGGGCGTATCGGCCAGCCGGCGTGACAGATTGGTTTGCAGGCGTTATTCTCAGGAATGCGCGTTTTCAATAAATCGTTGCGCAGCTGCCGCTTCACGGCAAGTATCCGACCTTCTACCATCGACGAAGACAACGTGAAGCGGTTGCCCCATCCTTTCCTCGCCAAACGCCAAGAATGTCCACACGACGCATTGTCATCCTGACTGAAGGTCATACGAACCCGTTGACCGCCAAGACCGCCACATGCGTAGTCCGCTACCAGCCGGACGAGGTGGTTGCACTGCTGGATGCCACGCAAGCGGGCAAGACCGCTGGCGAATTGCTGGGCGTCGGCGGCGATACGCCCGTGGTCGCGTGCCTCGACGAGGCCGAGCGACCCGATACACTGCTCATCGGCATTGCTCCCATGGGAGGCAAACTACCTGCCGCGTGGAAGGCGATCGTGCTGGAAGCACTCGACCGGAAAATGACGGTCATTTCAGGCTTGCACGACTTCCTATCCAGCGACCCCGATTTGGCCGCCCGGGCGGCCCAGCGCGGTGCGACGATACAGGACGTCCGCAAGAACGATGAGCGGGACGTATCGCATCGAACGGACCTCCGTGAAGATTGCCTGCGAATTCACACCGTGGGGCAAGATTGTTCGGTCGGCAAGATGGTCGCCTCGATTGAGATTGCTCGCGAGCTGCAGCGCCAAGGGCACGACGCCAAGTTCGTCGCCACGGGACAAACGGGCATCATGATCGAAGGCGACGGTTGTCCCGTGGACTGCGTGGTGAGCGATTTCGTGAATGGTGCGGTCGAAAAACTGGTCCTTGCCAACCAGCATCACGATATTCTCCTGTTCGAAGGGCAAGGCTCACTGGCCCATCCCCGCTATTCGGCCGTAACCGCGGGTTTGCTGCATGGCTGCCTCCCTCACGGCATGATCATGGTCTACGAGGCGCGACGCGAGACGATTAATGGTATGCCGCACGTGCCGCTCACGCCCCTTCCGAAGCTGATCGAGGTGTACGAAGCCCTCGCCTCGTTGCACATGCCCTCGCGCGTGATCGGCGTGGCGATGAATGGCCGCCTGCTCTCGCCAGACGAAGCAGCGCAGGAGCGTGAGCGATTGAGTCAAGAATTGGGACTAACCGTGTGCGACGTGTTCCGCGACGGCGCCGCTCCGCTGGTGGCCGAAGTGCTGAAACTTCAGCAGGAGTTATGCAGCAAACCAGCGGTCGCTGCATCTTGAGCCATCGCCCCTCTCACTCGGAATTCGAAGTCCATTGAAAGTCGCTTACCGCCATTTCGATCTGCCGCTGCGTCATACGTTCACCATTGGCGCGGGTCGACCAACGTGCAACCGACCTTCGTCGTGGAGTTGCAAGAAGAAGGGCACTATGGTTATGGCGAAGCAACGACAAACAGCTATTACAACGCCACCGCCGAGCAAATGGCGGCTGCCGTGGAGCGGGTGAGGCCGCTTCTTGAGGCTAGTTCGGCCCGCGAGCCCAGCGTCCTGCTTGAGCAGCTTGCCGAAGCACTTGTCAACGAAAGCTTTCCGCTTTCCGCTCTCGACCAGGCGCTCCACGACCTGTGGGGCAAGCTGCATGGCAAGCCCGTGTACGCGATGTGGGGGCTATCAATCGACAATACGCCCGCTTCCGACTACACAATTGGCATCGACTCCATTGAGAAGATGATCGCCAAACTCGAAGAAATGCCTGGCTGGCCCGTGTACAAGATTAAGCTCGGCACCCAACACGATTTGGAGATTGTGCGGGCCCTCCGGCACCACACGGACGCCCGCCTGCGGGTCGACGCCAATTGCGGCTGGACAGCCGCGCAAACCATCGCTTACTCGCATGAATTGGCCGGGCTCAACGTCGAGTTCATTGAGCAACCGCTTCCTGCCGACGACCATGAGGGAGCAGCCGAAGCGTTTGCTGGCTCCGCCCTGCCGATCGTGGCCGATGAGAGCTGTATCTCCGAACAGGACGTGGCGCAGTGCGCCGGAAAATTCCACGGCATCAACATCAAGTTGGTAAAATGCGGAGGGCTGGCGCCGGCTCGCCGAATGATCGCGGAAGCTCGCCAGCTGGGCATGTCCGTCATGGCAGGATGCATGACCGAGTCGAGCGTTGGCATCTCTGCCCTCGCGCAATTGCTACCGGAACTGGACTACGTCGATATGGATGGCGCCGTGTTGCTGGCGGAAGACATTGCCGACGGCGTCCGCGTCGAGCGGGGGATTTGCTCTTATCCCAACCGAAATGGAACTGGGGTCGAGTTGCTAGGTGGGCCCATCGAACCCGCATCCGATCTTTAATCGCAAGGTGAACATGCCATGACGAGTCGCAATCGAATCCTCTCTAGCCTGCTGGTTGGCGGGTTAACACTAGCCATGGTATCTGCAAGCGTCTCTCTGGCGAAAAAGGTGCCCAACGCGTATAACAAGGTGGCAGAGTCGGAGTTGGAAAAGCTCTTGCTGCCGGTAATCCAGCAGCATCGTGGCGAAGTTGGCGTGATGATTAAGCACTTGCCAACCGGCCAGACGTTTCGCTACCGCGCTAGCGAGGCGATGCCAACGGCTAGCCTCATTAAGTTTCCGTTGCTCATGGCGGCTTACAAAGCTATCGAGGAAGGGAAACTCAAAATGGACGAGCCAATTACGCTCAAGAAGGACGATCAGGTTCCTGGTTCGGGCGTACTCACCACGCATTTCTCACCGGGCCTGCAACTTCCGCTACGCGACGCGATGCAGCTCATGATCGTCTATTCGGACAATACGGCAACGAATCTCGTGATCGATCAGGTGGGACTTGATGCGACGAACGAATTGATGAAGTCGCTGGGTTGCGATGCCACGCGACTTAATTCGAAGGTCTACCGCCGCGATACGTCGAACGACCTGGAACGCAGTCAGAAGTTCGGTCTGGGCAGTACTTGTTGCGAGGACATGGTGCAGCTGCTTGAACGTCTGCACGACAAGCAGTTCCTAAATGCCGCACGGAGCGGACAAGTCCTGCAGCACCTTTACGCTTGCGAAGCCAAATCGGGCGTGCCCCGCCTGCTTCCCGCGGGAACTCGAGTTGCCAACAAGACCGGAGCGGTGGGCGATTCGCGAACCGATGCGGGGTTGATTGATTCACCAGTCGGGCCGATCGCCTATTGCGTGCTTACTACGGCCAACGAAGATCGCGGTTGGAGCGACGACAACGAAGCCGATCTGTTGGCGGCAGAAGTTGGGCTCGCTGCTTACAACTACTTTGTAGGCGACACCGAGCCCGAGCCGCCGGCGATCGCCCGGACGCTCAAGTTGGGCGCCGCAGGCGACTTGGTCGAGCTGCTGCAACGCACATTGAACGCGCGTCTCGACCCATCGCCAGGTATCTCGGTGGATGGCGACTTTGGCCCCAATACCGAGTCGGCCGTGATCGCCTTTCAAAAACAGGCGAAGCTCGATGCCACAGGCATTGTCGATCGAAACCTGTGGCAGGCGCTGGGCCCGCTGGAAACCGAAGAACCGCCCCCCCCAGCGAATCGGCCGTGGCGGCGACCAACACCCAGAAGGAGCCACCAGAAACGCTTACAGGTCCACCCGTCGTGACCTGCAAGGCATGGTGCTTCGTGGACGCCAACTCGGGAGCCGAACTCGCTGGCCAGAACGAAACTACCGTTCGCGACCCCGCCAGTACCACCAAGATTATGACGGCCTATCTGGTACTGAATTTAGCCCAAACCAATCCTGATGTGCTCGATCAGCAAGTGACCTTCTCCCAGCGTGCCGACGACACCGGCGGATCAACCTCCGCGCTGCGTGTGGGAGAGCAATTGCCTGTTCGCGAATTACTGTATGGGCTAATGTTGCCCTCGGGCAACGACGCCTCGGTTGCGATCGCCGAACATTTTGGCGAGCAGCTCTTGCCCGATAGCGAAGGATCGAGTTACGACCGCTTCATCACGGCAATGAATGCTCAGGCGACGGAGTTGGGTATGGTCGATACGGGCTATCGTAATCCTCATGGCCTTACCGCCGAGGGGCACGTGACCACGGCAAGCGATCTTGCGAAGCTAGGGCGAGCAGCGATGCAGTTTCCGCTGCTTCGCGAAATTGTCGGAACACGGCAACGAGTTGCCAAGGTTGGCTCCGTTGCTGGCTACGAAAGAAACGTTATATGGAACAATACGAATCGCCTGCTCCGCCGCGATGGCTATCTTGGAATCAAGACCGGCACTACCGGGCCCGCCGGCGCGTGCCTGGTTGCTTGCGGTGAGCGAGATGGCCGCCAGGTGTTAGGTGTAGTACTAGGCTCCAGTTCAAGCGATGCGCGATACGCCGACATTCGCAATCTGTTCCGATACCTTTGGTCGGAACAACTGCATCAACCCGCTAGCAATGGGCGTACCTCCGCACCGGCCGCCACCAACTGATTAAACTCACGCGAGTGAAGTATGAGAATGGTGAATCTATCTGTGGCGTGGTTGGTCGTTCCGCTGATCGCGGTAGCGCTGTTAACGCCAAATTGGTGCGGCGGTGAGCAATCGCCAGCGCATGGCGGGCCAATCACACTTACCGACAATGCGCGGCAACTGCACGCCTCGGCGCTTCTGATCGACGGGCATAACGACATGCCCTGGGAAATCCGCGATCAGGGCTCCAGCGATTTTAGCAAGCTCGATATTTCCAAGCCGCAGCCGTCGCTGCAAACCGACATTCCGCGGCTTCGCGAAGGTGGCGTGGGTGCGCAGTTTTGGTCGGTTTGGGTGCCGGTTAGCTCTGGCTATCGTGGCACCGCGTTGGGAGAGACCATCGAGCAGATCCAGCTGGTTAAGACCATGATCGCCCGCTACCCGAACGATTTTGAACTTGCCCTCTCCACGAGCGACATCAGCCGCATTCATGGGCGGGGACGCATTGCCTCGTTGATTGGTGTGGAAGGTGGTCATTGCATCGAAGAGTCGCTGAGCAATCTCGATAATCTGTACCAACTTGGTGCTCGCTACATGACGCTCACGCATAGCGATACGCTAAGTTGGGCCGACTCGGGTACCGACGAAGGGCGCAACGGTGGGCTTACCGATTTCGGCGTCCGTGTGGTCGAGACGATGAACCGGCTGGGCATGATGGTCGATCTGTCGCATGTCTCGCCGGCTACGATGCACGACTCTCTAGATGCATCGCAGGCACCCGTGATCTTTTCGCATTCGTCGGCACGAGCGGTGGCCGATTCGCCGCGGAATGTGCCGGACGACGTACTCCGACGATTGGCCGAAGACGATGGTGTGGTGATGGTGAATTTCTTTTCTGGGTTCGTGGTACCCGAGGCGGTAGCGAACTACAAGGAGTATTTCGCCCTCCGTAAAAAGTTGGAATCCGAACTGGGCGAGCGGGCCGCTAGGCGGCAACTCAATCGCTGGCGGGCCGAGCACCCGATGCCGCAAGGGACCATCCATCACTTGCTGGACCATATCGATCACGTCACCAAAATAGCCGGAGCGGCCCATGTCGGCCTCGGTTCCGACTACGATGGGGTTTCCACGCTCCCGGCCCAACTACATGATGTAAGCACCTATCCTTACATTACGCAGGGACTCATGGATCGAGGCTACACCGACGATGAAATTCGGGGCATCCTCGGCGGCAACTTGATGCGTGTCATGCAGCAGGCGGAACAAGTCGCGGCCCAGCTTCAACAACGGCAGTCTGCCCCTTAAGAGGATTTTCCATCCGGTCATGATGCGTACCTTTCCCTTCGACGAGTTGCAGGCGACCGACCAACAACTGCGCGAAATTCACGCCAATTACCGGATATCGCCTCCCGACAGTCGAACCTTGCGGCATGTTGATGTCGGGCAAGCGCTCGATTCTCTGGCGAAACAGTCGGCAGAAGCAGGGGGCAAGCATCGACTCAAGCTCCAGACCGTGGGCGAGTCGTTCGAGGGTCGCGCTATCCGCCTCGTCAGCATTGGCGATGGTCCCCGCGAAGCCTTCTTGTGGTCGCAGATGCATGGCGACGAGTCGACGCACACGGCCGTCCTGCTGGATGTATTCAATACGCTGGTTAATCGGTCCGATCTAACCATCTCGGGTTGTCCACTGCTGGAGCGATGCACGCTTTACGCACTACCGATGCTCAACCCGGATGGGGCAGAAAAGCAAACTCGGAAGAACGCCAGGGGATCGACATCAATCGCGACGCGGTCGATTTGGCAACGCCGGAGGGGCGGGTGCTGCGCGACGTGGTGAACCAGATTCGTCCGCAGTATGGCTTCAATTTGCACAACCAGCGAGCGGATAAGAAGGTTGGCGCAACATCGAAAGTTGCCGCAATTAGTGTGCTTGCGCCTCCCTTAGACAAGGTTGAGTCGGTCACACCGGGAATCGTCCGCGCGAAGCAGCTGGCACTGGAGATGTTCGCGGTTGGCGAACGACAACTGCCCGGTCACTCCACCCGCTACGAAGCCGGGTACATGCCCACCGCGTTTGGCGAGTGGGTCCAGTCTGCGCGGGGTATCCACCGCGCTGCTTGAGGCGGGAGGCTGGCCCAATGGCCAACCGAGTCGCCTCATTGAATTGCATTATGTGATACTCTTATCGGCGCTGCTTGCTATTGCCAGCGACCAACTGGAAGCAATCGATGCCAATCTCTACGAGACGCTGCCACTCAACAGCTAGCCGCTATGAATGGCGTGGCCCGAGGTACTCATGCTAAATAAAGTCTGGTTCTGGCTGGTGTTCATCGGCATCGTGTACGGGTTTGGCAAAGGCGCCTATCAGGAAGTCGTCGATCGCACGAATCCAGTGCCATCCGTCGTGCCGGCTGACAATGCCACCCCTGACTCGGCAACCGATAGCAAAACCAAGGGCAGCACCGAGCAGTCCGACGCGGCAACCACTGCCGATGAACGCGGATTGGTGGCGACTGGCAAGCGGATTAACGCCGCGGCGATCGACTCGGCTACGGTCGCGGTAGAACTCTGCATTGGGCTAATCGGCATCATGGCGGCTTTGGTTGGGCTTGCTCCAAGTGGCTAGCGACGCCGGGCTTGTGGAGACCGTTGCCAGGTGGTTACGTCCGGTGATGCGAAGGCTGTTCCCTGAGATTCCAGACGGACATCCGGCGCAAGGTGCCATGGTGCTCAACATTTCCGCCAACATGCTGGGTTTGGAGAATGCAGCGACTCCGATGGGCCTGAAAGCGATGCAGGAATTGCAAAAGCTGAATCCCACGCCCGATACCGCCACCAATAGCATGGCCATGTTCCTGGCGATCAATACGAGCAACGTAACGCTCATCCCCTTCACGATCATTGGCTATCGCGCGTCTATCATAGCCAAAACCCGACCGAACCACTTTTGGGGACGCTGCTCGTGACGAGCATTGCGACCATCGTAGCGATCATTGCTGCTAACTACCTATCGACCTTGCCACGATATCGTGCCGAGGCGGTAGTCGACGATGGAGCCATCCGTGACGGATCACTGGTCGACCAAGGAAAGGACAAGTAGACATGCTCGCTAACTTTCTTTGGTTGATGGAAATCGTTAACCAATGGGCCATTCCGGCAATCCTCCTGACGATCGTTATTGCAGCGGCGCGGCAGAAGGTTCCGATGTACGAGTCGTTCGTTACCGGTGCAAAGGAAGGATTTGGCGTTGCCGTAATGATCATTCCTTACCTGGTCGCCATGCTGCTGGTGATCAAGGTGCTGGTAGCCAGCGGATTCTTTGAAGACGCGACCACCGTACTCGCATATATTCTCACACGGATTGGGCTGGGGTCGCTGACCGAGACGCTCGAGTTGCTGCCGCTCGCTTTAACGAGGCCACTGTCGGGCACCGGGGCGCGGGCAATCTTGATTGAACTGTTCGAGCAGCACGGCACCGACGGGTTCGTCGGCAAGACTGCCTCAATCATGCAAGGCAGCACCGAGACGACATTCTACATCCTGACCGTGTACTATGGCTCGGTGGGGATCAAGCGAATTCGCCATACACTTCCCGCATGCCTGTTGGCGGACCTTGCCGCCATGTTGGCAGCGGTGACCTTGGGGCTTGTGCTCTATTCGGCCACATAACGATGCTCAAGATTCCTCCAGCACTTCGCCCAGGCGATACAGTAAGCCTGGTCGCACCATCGGGACCAATCGAACCAGATGCGCTGCGCGCGGCACGCGCGAGTTGGAGCGAAATGGATTTCGCACCAAGACATATCGCGATGTCACCCGCCGCGTGGGTTACCTGGCGGGTGCGGATGCCGAGCGGATCGATGAGTTTAACCAGGCACTCGCCGATCCCGAGACGACGGCCATTCTGCCGATTCGAGGGGGCTATGGCGCAGCGCGGATTATCGATCAGATCGATTACACGTCGATGGCCAATCGCCCCAAGTTACTGTGTGGCTTCAGCGATATCACGGCAATTCACGCGGCGATGCATCGCTATGCGGGTGTTGCCACGTTTCACGGACCTAACCTGCAGGATGGAATTGGTCGTGCCGAACGACTCCCGCTGAGCGTCGCCGCAAGCTATTGGCGAGCTCTCAAGGGGCCGACAACGGACGATACCCCCGCTCCGACAACCACGTTCGCTAAGGCAACGACGCTTGTTGCTGGATCGTGCGAAGGGCCGCTGGTCGGTGGGAACCTGGCCGTGTTGTGCGGCTTAATCGGCACGCCGTTCGAGCCCGACACCAGCGGGGCCATCCTGCTGCTGGAGGATATTGGAGAGGTACCCTACCGCATTGATCGCATGCTGGCCCAATTGCGGCTCGCGGGAAAGTTCGAGTCACTCGTGGGTGTCCTGCTGGGGCATTTCACCGACTTCACAACGAGCGGAAGCAGCGCGGATGCCAACCAGCAGATGGACGAATTATGGCAACGCTACTTTGCCCACTTAGGAGTGCCCGTGTTGGCGAACTACCCGATCGGTCATACAACTTGCAACATGACCGTTCCGCTCGGCGTACCGATTCGCATGCAGGCGACGGCAGGCTCTGTCGATATCGACACGGCTTACGCCGCCATGCAAGCGGGTCGAGATACATCCATTTACCGTACTTGAGGTGACCTCCGTCCTATGAAAATTGCAACTCTTGTGGTCGCTGGCATCGTCGCCTGTAGTGCGGCACGCAGCTCAGCGGACGCGCCCGCCATCATATTTCCCAAGGCGCTCGAAGCGGGCGATACCATTGCCATCGTCGCGCCAGCTGGGCCACTCGATCGCGAGCGTGTAGCGCTGGCAATCGAGCGTTTAGAGGCGATGGGATTTACTGTAAAGAAGGCCGACGATCTGTTTCGCGCCAACGACTATCTTGCGGGCAGCGACCAAGAACGAGCCGACGAGTTCATGGCCGCATTCAGCGACCCAGCAGTCGACGCGATATTCCCGGGTACCGGTGGCTACGGTACGACCCGAATCCTCGACCGCCTAGACTTCGACGTGATCCGCCAGAATCCAAAGGTGTTGATTGGTTTTTCGGATATCACGGCGCTGCACATCGCCATTCATCAACGCACGGGCCTCGTGACATTCCATTCGCCTAATCCGCAATGGGGCCTCGGCTCGGAGGAGTACCTCACCCCGCTTGCCACCCGACTGTTCTTCCGCGCACTGCTTGCCAAGGAGTACGCCGCCGATTTGCTCGGCCATGCCCGCCCGGCAGGCTACGCAATCGCCGTGGAGTCGGCGGACGGCGACGTATCGCAGCCATCGGTGCTGGCCGAGGGAATTGCCACAGGACGGCTCATTGGAGGCAACCTGTCGTTGGTTCACGCGTTAATGGGGACGCCGAATGAGATCGAGACGACGGGCAAGATCTTGTTCTTGGAGGACGTTGGCGAAGCACCCTACCGTATCGATCGCATGTTGCAGACCCTTAAGTCTGCTGGCAAGTTAGATCGACTGGCGGGCGTTGTTCTCGGCGGATTCACTCGGAGAAGGAATGAGGATACCCAAGGCGAAGAAATTACCATCAAGCAAGTTCTGGAAGACTTCTTCGGCGACGCGCCCTATCCCGTGCTCTCCAACTTCCCGCTTGGCCACCAGCGGAACAATGCGACGCTTCCTGTTGGGGCGCTAGCGGAGATCGATACGGCCAATCGGCGGCTGGTGATCTTGGAAGATCCCGTGCGCCTGCCTCCCGCCCAACGCACCCCGTAGCCACGTATCTAGGTCGCGTGAGTGCGTTTCAAGCGTCGCGAACTCTAAGACAACGGCGGGACCGCCGCGTTGCAGCCAAAAGGCCAAAGGCAACCAGCAGTCCACACAAGCTGCTAGGCTCGGGAACGCTGGTGGAGACGTACGACGGGACCAACGCCGCGGTGGTAATGCCGAAGGCCTCTTTCCAAAGCGTGTAGTCGGTGCCATTTACCAAGCCATCGCCACTGGCGTCGGCACCTGTTCCGTTGGCGACGACGGCGCCCACCGCGTCGCGCCACACGGTGTAGTCGGCGAGGTCGACGTAGCCATCGCGGTTGAAATCGCCGGGCTCAATTGTCACCAGCACCTCAAACACAAGATCGGAAGCTACGGATATAGCCTCGGGAGTCGTCCGCACATGGTCCGCGTTGGCAGCCAACCCGCCAACAATGTGGCCCAACAGGTTTTCGCCCGCCGGCAGCGCATCGAAGTCGATCACGCCGTTGTCGAAGCGCGGCACGCCGGCGGCAACCATGAATTCGGCATTGGCCCCCAGTCGCAAGAACTCTCCCTCACTGTCCTCGATGTAAGGAAACGCTCCGACAAGGTGTTGCGCGTAGTTGCCATCCGCATCGATGGAAACGGCGGTTACCTGGCTCGTGTTGGGGGCCGCGTCGTCCTGAATAAACTGTTCGCTCACTGGGTCGTAGTACTGCACGGTAATGCCGCCAAACAGGAGTTCGTGCATGGTGCCGTGAGCACTAGAATACATTCCGAGCTTTGCCGAATGATACTGGCTCATGGCCTGCTTGAAAGTGCCGGCCGCGTTGGGGTCAGCCATCGATGGTTGCCCCATCTCGTCAATTTCTACCGGCACGGTCCACGCGCCATCGTCCAAGGTGAATACGCCCGCTAGTGCGACGAGCCCCTCTGTCACGCCGCCGGCGCCATCGGGCTTAAGGACGGGGAACACATTGAGGTCGCGGCGACGATAGTAGTCCTCTGGAGAACTAGCCGAAGCGTTGACGAACGACAAATTGGCGCCATCGTCAACCACTTCGAAGCTTCGCACCTGGTTGGTGTAGATGCCCACTTTGCCCGGCCGGTATCCCCCTTGGAAGTCGTGACCGAAGACCAGATGTAGTTGCCCCCCCATTTCGTACATGGCACCGCCGGTAACGCGGAACATGTCGTCGTGAGCCTGTCGGATGTGGTCGCTTGCCAGGCCGCTGCCACCTTGTGTCCAGTCGATGATGCCCGGCAGGTCGATCGCCGTTAGGGCGTCGACCGTATCGTTGCCTGTGTATCCGCCAACCAGGTACAACCGGTCGCCAAGCTGCGTGAATTGGTTATTGGTGGTGCCGATAGAAGTTGCCTGCTGGCTCGTCAGGCCCGAGTTGGGGTCGGTGTCGAGCGATCGCGACCACGACTGCTGCCCCACCGGATCGACGACCCAGATGTCGTAACTCCGTGAAGCCGCCGGGAAGTTGACCGATCCACTGTTGGTAAATCCATGCAGCCCGTTGGTTCTTCCGGCCACGAACACCCACAAGCCATTGTGGTCGGCGGCCGCAAACGAATGCAGCGTCGGCAGCGTCGCGCTACCAAAGGCGGCCTGCGCAGCTCCAACTGGTAGGGTAGCACACTGCCTACCGACACCGGACTAAAGGTTCCGGTTTGGTGCTGACCACGCACGATTGCGGGTCCAACGACCATGCAAACGGCAGTGAAAACGTGAAGTCGAAACCGGCTGATTCTTTCCGACAGGTTGCGTGTCATGTCTTGGTGTTATCCTTGCGGCCACGGAGCACGAGTTGCCAGCCTAAGCAAGTAAGTCCGACGAGCATGGCCGCGGTACTTGGTTCCGGGATCGGAATCGCGGTTGAGCGAGTATAGGCGAAACTGCCTCCCGCGCTGGCGCCCTGACCCCATTCAGTGAACATAAGGTCGAGGTAGATATTGTCATCGATCAAGTGTAGCACCATGGGCTGGTCGACCATGGCGGGCGGTCTTTGGTTGACCGCAGCCGTCCAGGGAGCAAACGTCAGCGAACCGATGTCGGCCGTAGTGCCGAACGCCCACTCGGTGCCAAGGGGGCTAATGCTATCTATGACAGGTGTGGGAAAATCGAAGGACTCCTCAGTTCGAATGTTGAAGATGCCTTCCAAATCAGCACGGGTTATCCACACGTTATCGGTAATACGATCTTGATTCTCCGGCAATGTCCAGTCGGCCCCTGGTGCCTTACTGAAGTCCATGGTTGGGCCACTCCAAATGGTAGTCGCCGAACTCGATAGCGCGCTACAACAGTACAGGGCGAAGGTGGCGATTCTAAAGCAGTTTCTACTTCGGTATGTCATAATTTCGATGAACTCAGGGTAAAGGGTATGCATGATTCGTAGCGAGAGTCGGCTTACTTTAAGCCTGCAAACTTGTGTGCCAAGTGCCAACTCCCGGTGCGGCCACAGCCATGCCGCAAACAACCTTGAGGCAGATGCGGCACGAGAATTGATCGCCTCGTGCAGCGTTACAGCTTGATTTTATGGTGAGCCGAACGCGCTAGCGTCGGGTGTGCTCTAGAAAACTCTACGGCTCAGTCGAGAGGATCCCACAGTTTCAGCCTAAACGGATCACTATACAGCCGCAACGACTTGTGGTTGGTCCGATGGAGCATTCGCCAACCGCAATAGCGACGGCTGTGTCCGACTCTCCGATTTGACCGACAACTAGAAAGAATTGGCTGTCGTTGCGGTCATTAGCGCCAAAGTTAACGCGGAGATAGGAAGATCGAAGGGTATGTGGAGGCTGGGCGGCATTCACAGCGATCTGCGAATACCCCTCCTATGTTAACCACCAGGGCCGCTTGCCGCAAACCGTTTTGGGAGCGGATTCACGCATTTTGATGGGCCGATTCTCGCCAATTCCTAGAATCTACTCAAATCGCGATGCCCGCGATGCCGCCTCGACCGGCGCACCGTTGGCGGCGGCCGTCGATTCGTCCTGGAAGAACCGTGTCGTCTCCTCCGCGGCGAGCTTGATTTCCAGGTCGCGGCACAGCACTTCAGCACGGAACAAATGCGTCCCCGCCGAGAGCGCTCGGGCACGAATCTTCAGTTTTACTTGTTGACCAGCCGGCACCGCGCCAATGGTACGGAAGCCGACGCGGCCATCGGCGATCGTCGCCTCAGCACCCTCGGCCCCAACAGGCTCAATGCCATTCGAGAACATCCCGATCACGCTCACCTCTTCTGCCGTACTTCGTCCTCGGTTGGTCACCGTGATCTCGTAGTAAACTTCGGTACCCACGGGCACAGGTCCTTTAGGGTCGCTCACGTCGAGTTTCAAGTCGGCTAGCGCCACCACGTCGGTCGTCGCCGATTTCGTGTCGTGCACGTCGCCGCCGGAGTTGGCCGCCGACAATCGCATGTGGTTCTCGCCGGCCTGGTTCACAATGCCACGTAGTTCCAGGTAGCAATCGTCGCCCGGGCGGAGCGTTCCAATCTTCCATACCACGCGGCCTGCAGTTTGATCGGCTTGGTGACCATCGCTGGCGCCGCGGAACTCGAATCCCGCCGGCAGCGTCACGTCGAACTCCACTTGCTCGGCCGATGCTGTGCCCGGGTTGCGAACGCGGAAGTAGTAGACTGCTTCGGTTCCGGCGTACTTGCGTGCCGGACCACGCCAATCGACATTCAACTCGGCTTGCCGGCAAAAGATCGCCTGCTCGGCTTCGCAGCGAAGATTGCCATCGGCAACAGCCACCGCGTTGATGGCTAGCTCGCCCGGCTCGCGGGCGGTAATTTCGATGTCCACCACTTTTGATTCGCCAGCGGCCAGCTTTTCCAAGCGGTAACTGCTAACCGCTTGCCCACCACCGGGTGGCATCAACTGCACCACAACATTCTCCGCCAGACCGGTTCCGGGGTTGCTGAGCGAAAGCCGGTAGGTCTGTGGTCGGCCAAAGAACACTTCATCCGGTCCGCTAAGCGCCATCGCCAACTTGGGCTCCTGCACTTCCACCATGGTAGTGGAGGCTACCGGCGCGTGACGCCAGCTTACTCCCAGGCTGAGCGGCTGGCTCGTCTTTGGCACCACCACTAGATCGAGCGTTTGGCTGCGACCAGCGGCCAGGCTGGCGATGTCCCACCGCAGGACCGTGCCACCCGTTGCCGATGGCGGTCGCTGCACGGCGCCTGAGGATGCCATCGCATGCACCACGTCGGCCCACTCGGGAGCAATTACCTCGGTCGATAGTTGCTCGGCAGTTGCCGAACCGCGGTTCTCGATGGTCACTTGGTACTTTGCCTCACGGCCAATCAGAATGGTCTTGGGGCCCGTCACTTTCGATGTAATCAAAGGCAATTGTTCGCTCATCAATACCTGCTTGCCCGCCGCCGCGGCCGAACGATCGAAGGCACTGGCCCCCGTCGTTGGGGTGGCAATCCACACTTCGTTGCTGGCAGGGTTGTAGGCGGGCGATTCCTGGCTTGGATCGGGACGACTGAACGCCCGTTCCGCCGTCACCGAACTGGTGGCGTCTGCCACGTCGGCAGTTGGTCCGTCGTTCGCGCCAGCCATGTCCCATTCATCCGTGGCAACCGCCAACGGGGCGGGATTGGGTTCGACTTCTACCAACGCTTTGTCACTCACTTCGCTGCTCGGCGAAACCGGTTCGACGGGAGTGGGCGGAATGGTCACGTTGCCGGCAGCTGTCGGCAATTGGGCGGTAGCAGCGGCGTCGGCCGCCGTCGCAAAATCTACATCCGCTGCAGCACGCTTATCGAACGGGTCGTCCGACACCAACGCGGTATCGGTCGGGAACAGCTCCGTAGGAATGTCCATGGTGGCCGCAGGTTTGCGCAAGGCCGCTGGTGTCGCGCGACGAAGCGGTCGAGCTGATCAAGTCCAATGCTACATCGCGACTCCGATTTCGGCGTGCGGAAACGGGGTTGGCAGCAACTCTTGCGGGTGCAGGCGACGCAAGGGTCGGCTCGCCGACTGGGGTTGGTTGCGGCCCGTTGTTCGTAATGGTGGCGATCGGGTCGAGGCGTTCTTCCGCAGGCATTGGTCCTCCGAGCGCGGTGCCAATGTCGAATCCGCCACCGGCAGGCACGTGGCTCAACACACTTCCCGCCCGAGCCTGCATAGGGGCTGGCATTTCGTCGTGCCGCAGCATCTGACGACTGGCGACGCGTGGCGCTGCTCCGCGCGGTCGGACGCTGCCGAGCGCGTCGAACAAATCGCGTGATGGGGCCCGCGGCTTTGTCGGCACCTGCGGCTCGGCCTTGTCGCCACTCCAGCTCTTGTTCAGTTCAGCAAGTCGGTCGCTAATGCTAGCGTCCTCAGCCATGGCAATGCCTGCTAGCGTCCCCAATACCGCGAGCGGGGCGATGAGAGCAGCAAACGAGCGAGATAGGGGAGTCGGGCGGTGCATGATCGCTTCCTTGCGTAGCGTACCGGGGATGAGTCGCAGGCCTCACGCGCGGAACCTCCACGCACCTAAGCCTGCTATCGGTGGGGTATCGACACATCCGGCAGTCGGAATTGAAAGAATCGCAACGGATTTTCCGATTAGCGGGCCGAGGCAATCTAGGCGGGTCAGCGAATTTTGCACGCAGGCATGCTGCCGCCGCGCTATCGACAGGGCGCAAGTCCTATTTCAGCCGCGCAAATCTTGTGCCGAACAGTATTGAGAATGTCCCCTTTATTCCCTCGCCCAAAGCGGTTGTTGTTGCCCCTCACCCCGTGTCGGGGGCGACAACAACTGCGGCAGGGAGGTAATGGACCGCAGAAAACGAGAAGCAGAATCGGGGGTGGGTACACAGGGCACTCGATACTCTCCCGGACGAATGTTCGAGCGGCTCGGCGAGGCCGAGTTGCATGCTGTGCTCGATGTCTATCTGGATGAATCGAACGAGGTATTATCGTGGCAACTGTATCAAGTTTCTTGCAATCACGCCCTTCTTTGTTGGAAACGCGAACTACCTAATCAGTTGTCACCTCTTAGTCGAAAGTACATAAAGGTCGCGAAGGCCGTTAAAAGTGTGACACAAAAAACCAACAACCATACTTTCGACCAAAGCCCCATTGGCGATTGCTGCTGCAATCGCCAGGCTTCTACCATTGAAAGTTCCCCACCAAGGAATCGTTCACGTAAGTCCGGGGACAGCCCGAGGTGATCAGCAGTTTTTTCGGGGGTGGCAGTTTTTAGAGATCGCAATTCTTTTGCGGCTGCTTCATCTCCCTGCCATTGGCGTAAAGCCAAAGGCACCTCGGAAACGTCCAGCCATTCGTCACCAACTTTTAGGCATGTGTGAAGGAATGTCTTGATGGCCTCCATTTGGGGCTTTGTGAGAAAGCCCATCAAACGTTCCGTGCAGTCAGGATCGCAAAGCCGATAGAGCGCTGAATCCGTGCTCATGGACGCCGATTCACGATATCGTCGCAGTGCAAATCGCATGTAGGCGGGAAGGTGAAAGTGCAATCCTTCGTCGTCCATAAAACAAAGGACGTACGGAAGGTTTTCAATATCTTCGTCTGGAATTCGCTGCCAGTTGAGGTGTTCGTCATTCTTCCGGGCGTCAACGCGCTCATCGTCGCCGCCGTAGGCGTCAATCACATTTGCTTCACGGAGCGAGATACCGTTTCCAAGTGTAACGGCCGAAAAGGCATCTTCGATTTCTTTTATTGCATGGTTGATCTCTGTAGCGGACATGATGAGACAATCAAAGGGGTCAGGACTCATTGATGTGGGTCGCGCTGCGAAAACGCCGTCAGGGCGTAGAGATCGCGGCTATCTAAATCTCCACTGCGGCCATCCATCCACCCCCTCCACTTTTCGTTGGAAATTGGCCACCTAGTGGGGTCGAATGGAGAGAGGCTGCGGGCTATCGGCTGGGATCTTCGGTCGCTGGACGCTCTTGCGGAAGTTTCAAGTTTCAAGTTCATGGCTCATCGCTTCTTCCCCGTTTATCGACACCTGTTGAGTTATTTGTTGATCTATGCGGCGTACCGAAACAGGGTGCCATGCCGGAAGTCGTTGCCAGGCAGTGTGTTGCGACAAACAGAAAATGGGGCATAAAGCGACAACGAATCGTTTATTGGGAACTGTCGATGTTGTCGTCATAGAAAGCTAATCGGAGCCGCGACCGTGCGGGAGCGCAACTCGCGCTCGCTTACGGTTGCGGCTCCGAATGGCGCGGTTGAATTGGCATGCCGCTGATTGGCGCAGCACAACGTCAACCGGCAGGCGGATCTTCGCGCTGTGCTTCGGTCGCTTCGACGATCTCAAACCCGAGATCGCGGATCATGTCGTAGTCCGCGCTGGGGGTCTGGCCCTTGGTGGTGAGATAGTCGCCCACGAAGATCGAATTGGCAGGGTAGAGTCCCAGCGGTTGCAGACTGCGGAGGTGAATTTCGCGGCCGCCGGCGATGCGGATTTCGCGATCGGGGCAAACCAGGCGGAACATGGCAAGCACTTTGAGGCAATACTGAGGCGTGAGATCGCCTTTACCTTCGAGCGGCGTTCCCTCGATGGCGTTCAGGAAGTTGACGGGAATCGAATGGACACCCAAATCGCGAAGCTCAATGGCCATTTGTACCACGTCGCTCGGTTGTTCGCCCATGCCAATGATGCCGCCACTGCACATTTCCATGCCAGCGGCGCTAACCGCCTTGAGTGTATCGACGCGATCGGCGTATCCGTGCGTGGTGCAGATTTCGCTGTAGAAGGCTTCGCCCGTATTGAGATTGTGATTCACACGATCCACGCCACACGCCTTGAGCCGCTCGGCTTGCTCGGGCGTGAGCAAGCCAAGGCAGGCACAAATCTTCAAGTCGTGCTCGCGTTTAATTTCGGGGACGATCGACTCGACGGCCGCCATCTCGCGCTCGTTAGGTCCGCGGGCCGAAATCACAATGCAATACGTCTTTGCCTGCCGCTCGGCTGCGACCCGGGCGCCATCGAGCAGCTTTTCGCGACTCAACAGGTTGTACTTGGGGATCTCCGCTTCCGAGACCTTCGACTGCGAGCAGTAGTGGCAATCTTCGGGGCACAGCCCGCTTTTGGCATTCATGAGCAAGTAGAGCTGCACCTGATTGCCAAAGTACCGATGTCGCACGCGGTACGCCGCATCGAGCAGGGCGAGAAGTTCGGTATCGGGTGCCGCAAGCACGCTTTCGGCCTCGGCCGCGGACAGCGGCTCGCCGTCAAGTACGCGATCGGCGAGTTCGTGCCATTGGGAGGGGGCGGGCAAAACAGCGGCGGAAGCGGCAGTGCGTGTCATGTCGGCGGTTATTCCTGATAAACAAGTAGCAAAACTCGGCCCCTAGTATCGATAGCTGGGCACTTCGAAGCAAGACCTGTGCGGTTTCGCACTTGCGGATCGCTAGGGTTCCGTAGCAGAATGACGGTGGTAGTCGCCGAACACGGGTGAAGACCTCCTACAGAGCGTGGATTTCAATACATGTCGAACCATTTAGTACGCGTCGGTGCCATGGGGCTGGTGGGGCAATTTCGCTCGCCCGACCGCTCTGTCTACCCGCGCGGACGGCGGGTCGTAGTACGAACGGTCCGCGGCCTCGAAGCGGGCGAGGTGCTCGCCGAGCCCGATGCCTGGCAGCGGGTCGACGCCGCCGATGGTGAGCTATTGCGGCCAATGACTGCTGAGGACGATTTGCTGGCCGAGCGAATGGAGCGTCGCCGCGACGAGGCGTTCGCCGCCTGCACGCGACTGCTCCAAGATCGGGGACTGATGGCCACGCTGGTGGACGTCGAGCATTTGCTCGACGGGCAGGGACTCTATTTCTACTTCCTGGGCGAGGTGTCGCCAGAAGTCGACGCGTGCACCGCCGAACTGGCCGACGCTTACGATGCGACGGTCAAGTTCCGCAAGTTCACCGACACCTTGCTCGAAGGCTGCGGCCCCGGTTGCGGCACCGAAGAAGCGGCAGGGCAGGGGGGCTGCAGCTCGTGCACCAGCTGCGCCGTAGCTACAGCGTGCAAGAAGTAGAGAGGAAGAGCGAAGTGCGGGTGAACGCTACTATTCGCCCGCGGCGCCAAGCGACGCGAGGAATTCGCTCATTTCGCCTGCAGCGTGGGCATCGCCTTGTTGGCGGGCCACTTCGATGCCAACGCGCAGCACGTCGCGCGCTTTGGCAATACGATCGATGCGGGTTAGCTGCTGGCCGGCCATGAAGAATGCCGGCACGTACGGTGGGTCGTTCTCGATCAGCTCGGTTAGCAAGTCGAGGCTGCGATCGTGGTCGCCCTCTTTATCGAGTTCCATGGCCAGGCTGTACCGCAGGAAGACGTCGTCCGGCTCGTCGGCGAGCATGGCCTCGATTTTTTCGCGTCGTGTCGACATGAATATATGCTCGGTTTTCTCAGCAGTAAGGGGGCACGATGGCCGTGAAGTTGTCGCTCGGCGTTACAATTCGCCAGTTAGCTTTAGCAGTTTACCCTGGGCTCGATCATCACCGCCATTCGCCGTAACGTACAACACGCCATCGTCGCTAAACACCAGGGCGGTTGGCCGCTCAACTTGTGCCACCAGCACGGCACGACAGCCGTCGCGGCCTGCCAGCGGAACGGCGTCGATACGGTAAACGCCGCTTTGCGGCGCAATGGCTGCCGCGTAAAGCCTGTCCGTCACTGGGCTGTAGGCCAAAGCGGTGATGTCGTCGAGTTCGGTTTCGAGCACGAGCAGCGGTGGCGAAATCAAATTTACCGGATGATGAAACACAAGGATCGCATTTCCGGTCGAACCTGGAGGCCCCGACTCGGCCGCCAGCAGATAACCCTTCGCGCTAACGGTCACGGCTCGCGGCGTGCCAACCTGGGTTGCATCGATCGGCCGGACGAACGGCTCAAGCTCCCCCGCCTTGCTTCCCATCAGATGGGTCTTGAGCAGCCATTGATGGTCGGCCGTGGCCACGAACAGCGCGTCGTCGCTCCGTGCTATGTCGGCAAGCGTGATGGCCTTGTCGTTTGCCTTGTAATCCAATTTCGACTTGGCGGCGCTGCTGAGGATTGGCAGACGGTCGTCGTCGATGTCGTACTCGTGGACGGTTGCCGGCGATTCGTTGGTACTCGACTGCCCCACCAATAACCGATTACGGGAGCGAAACACCATGCAACTGGGGCCGCCGCCGCCATCTCGCGAGAACTCCGTGAGTGCGGCGATTGGCGGCTCCGAGTCGCTATCGGTCGAGAGCCCGATAACACGACCAGCCCCGGCTTCTGCCACGAAGAGGTTCGACCCGGATCGCGGGCCGCCTGGCCGCATCGCCAGCGCGGTGGGATTGTCGAGGCCCTCAACCACGGTTTGCATCGCCACACCATCGATGCCCGATTGGCCTTGCGCGGCTGTGACTGTGGACAGGAGCAGCAGTGCAGCGATCGCGCACCACGGAGGTGCGACAACCAGACTGGTTGTTTGGCAAGGCTTACGCATTGGCCGCTTCGTAGGCGGTGATCTTGGCTTCGTGCTCAAGTGTCAGGCCAATGTCATCCAGTCCGTTAAGCAAGCAGTGACGGCGAAACGGCTCGACATCGATCTCGACGACAAAGCCATGCTCGTCCGACAGTACGAGCTTTTCCAGATCAGCCGTCAGATGGTAGGCCTCGTGCCTGGCGGCCCGCTGAAAGAGGTCTTCGACTTGCTCCTCCGTAAGCACAATCGGAAGCATGCCGTTCTTAAAGCAGTTGTTGTAGAAGATATCCGCGAAACTGGGGGCGACGATCACGCGAAAGCCGTAGTCTTCCAATGCCCATGGTGCGTGCTCGCGGCTCGATCCGGAACCAAAGTTTCGCCGCGTCAGCAGCACGCTGGCGCCCTCCGCTTTGGGATGGTTGAGTTCGAATTCGGGGTCTTCCGAACCATCCTCCTTCTTCCGCCAGTCCCAGAATAGGAACTCACCGAAACCTGTGCGTTCGATTCGCTTAAGGAACTGTTTGGGGATGATTTGATCGGTATCGACGTTCGCCCGATCGAGGGCAACTACTTTGCCGGTATGCGTGTTGAATGACTTCATGTTGCCTACTGGATTTGCATCGGAAAATCGGAAACAAAGTGGACCCAAGGCCGGTGGCCGACTACTCCCAGTCTCGGACATCGACAAAATGGCCTTCGATAGCTGCCGCCGCCGCCATGGCAGGAGAAACCAGATGCGTCCGGCCGCCACGGCCTTGGCGGCCTTCAAAATTGCGGTTCGAGGTCGACGCGCACCGCTCGCCCGGCGCGAGCTTATCGGGGTTCATCGCCAGACACATACTGCAACCCGCCTCGCGCCAGTCGAAACCCGCCTCGCGGAATATTTTGTCGAGCCCTTCCTCCTCGGCTTGCTGCTTTACCAACCCGCTACCCGGCACCACCATGGCACTAACGTGCCCAGACACTTGCGCCCCTGGCCACGGCGGCCGCGGCGCGGAGGTCTTCGATGCGGGCGTTGGTACAACTGCCGATGAATACGCGGTCGAGCTTCAAGTCGGTTATCGGCTGGCCAGCCGTGATGCCCATGTACTCGAGCGACTGGGCCGTCGTCTTCTGATCGGTGGGGTCGCTATAGTCGGCGGGGTTCGGAATTTTTGCGTTAACGCTCGCCACCTGGCCCGGATTCGTTCCCCAAGTCACTTGGGGCGCTATCTCGGCTCCATCGTACACCAGGCTCTTGTCGTAGCTTGCGCCAACGTCGGTAGGCAGCTCGCGCCACTCGGCAACGGACTGCTCCCACGCGCTACCCTGCGGGCAGAACGGTCGGCCCTTCAAGTAATCAAAGGTTGTTTCGTCAGGCGCCATCATTCCTGCCCGAGCGCCCGCCTCGATCGACATATTGCAGACCGTCATGCGGTTTTCCATGGTCAAACCGCGAACGACTTCCCCGGTATACTCAATGCAGTAGCCGGTGCCGCCACTGGTGGTAATTTGACCGATGAGATAGAGAATCATATCCTTGGCAGTGACCCCCTTGCCCAACTTGCCATCCACGCGAAGTTCCAGCGTCTTGGGCTTCGACTGCAGCAGCGTCTGTGTCGCCAGTACATGCTCGACTTCGCTGGTGCCAATACCGAACGCCAACGCGCCAAACGCGCCGTGCGTCGATGTGTGGCTATCGCCGCAAACGATGGCCATGCCCGGCTGCGTGTACCCGAGTTCAGGGCCAATGACGTGCACGATACCCTGATGCAAATCGCCAAGGTCGTAGTACTTTACGCCAAACTCCGCACAGTTGTTCCGGAGCGTATCGATTTGCTGCTTACTGATTGGGTCGGCGATCGGCAGGCTGCGGTCGGTCGTTGGCACATTGTGGTCGGCTGTCGCCACGGTTCGCTCTGGGCGGCGGACCTGCCGGCCGGCAAGCCTCAACCCTTCAAACGCTTGCGGGCTGGTAACCTCATGCACCAGGTGCAGGTCGATGTACAAGATGGTCTGGCGCCCCTCTTCGGCGTGGACGACGTGATTGTCCCAGATTTTTTCGAAGAGCGTGCGTGGCATTTGGGCGGGAAGGGGTCGAGGTCGAGGGGAACAGGAAAGTGCTCAGCTGTCAGATCCTGATTTTAAGCTGCAGGACCGTGTTGGGCTAGCGGTTAAGTGCCAGCCATCCCGTAGGCCAACTCGACCGCGACGAGCGGAAGGTGCGGCGTCCGAAAACGGCGCCCGACCCCATGTTTGGGTCGACGATTTGCCTGCGGAAGATACGCCTACAGTGCGGCTTCCTCGACCGCCAGTGCTGCCATTGCCTTGCGTTGAGGGCACGCTTTGCAGTTCCACCAGTCGGCCGCCATTTGGCTGGTCCAATCGTCTACGAGCGGCACCTGGGCAAGTGCCTCTCGAAGTGAGGTGACGTCCTGATAGCGGTCGTCTGCGTCTTTTTCCAAGCACCGCATGATGATTTCTTCCAACTCCAGCGGCACATCGGGCGAGAATTCCCGTACCAGCGGAGGATCTTCCGCCACGTGGGCAACAATCACTTTCATCGCCGCTTCGTAGACAAAGGGTGGCCGACCGGCGAGCATGTAGAACATCACGGCCCCCAACGAATAGATGTCGCTTCGGGCATCCGCGTCCCGTTCCCCAGTGGCCTGCTCGGGCGACATGAACAACGGCGACCCGGTGATTGCTCCCTCCTGAGTCAAGTGCGTTTCGTCCGTTTTCACGGTCGGCTTCGCCAGACCAAAATCGAGCAGCTTCGCCACGTCGAACTCGCCACCTCGGTAAGCACAAAAAATATTGGCTGGCTTAATGTCGCGATGCACGAGTCCAATACCGTGTGCTTCAGCGAGCGCGGCGCACACCTGCTTCATCAAGTACACCACACGGGCTGGCGGCAAGGCGTCGCCGTTCTCGACGAGCTCACCAATGTTGTGGCCCGGCAAGAACTCCATGACGTAGTAGAAAGTTCCGTCGGCGGTGTTCCCGTAGTCGAAAATGTCGATGGAGTTCCAGTGGGAAAGCTTGGCGGTCGATCGAACTTCGCGCTCAAATCGCGCCATCACGCGCGAGTCGCCAGCTTTCTCGGGTTTGATGAGCTTAATGGCGCAAGGCCGCTTCATCATTTGGTGTTCAGCCAGGTAGACGTCGCCCATGCCACCGCTGCCAATCTTTTGTTTCAGGCGATACTGACCCAACTGCTTTGCAGCGAACACCTGCCGACGTAGTTGATTGATAAGATGCACGCCGACGATCGCAATCACGACATTCAGTGCAATGATGATTGCCTGCTCGCTAGTGTAATTCGCGTATTCCTCGGTCGCGGCACAAGCCTTAAACCCTGGACAGTTCAAGCCTTGCACGAACACCACCGCCATCGGCGCAATGCCCATTGGCACCAACGCATAGGCGGCGCGGCGCCAACTGTTTGGAATGAACATCGCGTAAGTAAAGATTAGCATCATCCACGGCGCGTAAGATGATTGGCAAATGCGCTCCATCGGCGAGATTAGCCGAGTGCTGAAGCTTCTGCTGGGTGAGCACCAGGAAATAGAGTGCTGGATCGGCGAAAACAATCAGTTCGGCAATACGGAGCTTGGTCAGGGAGATCTCCTTCGACCGCTGCAACACGACTGCCATCAGCCCCATGATGAGGGTGACGAAACAATGCACAGCGAACAGCCAGCCCCCATCGCCATCGTCAGAGACCAACAACCAGCGGATGAGAAACGCCGAGAAACCTGCAAAAAACAAGACCGAAACCGCCAACAGCCGCACCCGCAACACATCCCGCGTTTCGGTGCTCATGTGGCCGGCCGAACCGTCGACTACATTCACGAGCCGGCGCGCCGCCTGCCGTAGCCGCTCGGTACTGCCAGAAAGCAGCAGCGGCGACGGAGCTTCGATCGTTTCCTGGTTGGGGTCGAAGTGGCTATTTATGGCCATAATCTGGCGGAGCAGTGGGCAATTCGATTCGTCAATCCGGACGCCTGCTCGGGATGCGTCATCCACCCATAGCCTGCGACCCTCGATATTTTACGCTGGCGGGGCCAAATTGTGCAGATGATAATTTTCGAGGCTTCCAACTGCCCGGCAACGTGTTGCGACGATCCGTTGATCGTACTTCCGACCTCGGCATCGGGCCGCCCGCGTCTAGCACTATTTTTACAGAGATTTTGCCGCCTAGAGCAACGGAGTTCTAATTCGTACTGCATCGGCCAGCCGTGGACGATCAAAGCCGAGGCCCAAGTGGTCGGCTCGCCCCCGGGAGGGAGCAATCAATCGGTCGAACGGGCCATCCAGCACCCGCACGCGGGTAACTTCGAGTTTAAGGTCGCTTGTGAGTTATGGGAACGGATACGCGGCTTACCGCCTCTATGGGCCCAAATCGTTTCGATCCACGGTCGAAGATCTCATGCGCAAACAGATTGCCCTGGCCATAAAGCTCGTACATTTAACCCCGGATGTGCGGAAACTGAATCTGGCGAGCCTTGAATGCCCAGTTGCCATCGACGGAGACCTGAAGTTGCGGCCCGCGCGGGCGAAGTGCTATCAACGCGGGCCAGGACTCGGAAGTTCGCGAGCTCAGCACGGCTCCGCGACGGCCGCGAATTAATAACCGGCATTTCCCACTCGGCGTCGCTATAACGACTCGTAACTCGGCATTGACCCAGCATGCGGGGCGACTATACTCCGCCCTCTTTTCCTGATATTGCCTGGCCGCGTAGATCCATTGAGCGCGCGCTTTAATAGTACTGTGTGAGGGATCTACCTAAACCATGAGCACCGGATGGGTAGATATCCATTGTCATCTCGTGCCTGGCGTCGATGATGGCGCAAAGGACGAAGCCGAAGCGATAGCGATGGCGAAGCTAGCTGTGGCCGAAGGCACCGGCACTGTCATCTGCACGCCGCATCAGCTGGGCAATTTCCGCAGAAATCGCGGCGATGATATTCGCCAACGCGTGATTGCCCTTCAGGAGTTGCTCAACGCCAACAAGATTCCGTTGTCCGTACTTCCGGGGGCCGATGTACGTATCGAAGACAACCTGCCCGGCTTGCTCGCAAGTGGCGAAGTGCTCTCACTCGGCGACCATCGCAAGCACGTACTACTGGAACTGCCCCATGAGATTTACTTGCCGCTAGAACCAGTTATCGCTCAACTCGGCAAGCTCGGCATGGTCGGTATCTTGTCGCACCCCGAACGCAATCGCGGCATCCTACGACAACCACACCTCGTTGCGCCACTGGTTCAATCGGGCTGCTTGATGCAAGTGACCACTGGCAGCCTTACTGGTTCCTTTGGCCGTGAATGCCAGCAACTTGCCGAGGCGATGGTAGCCCGTGGCCAGGTTCACTTCCTGGCTACCGATGCGCACGGGCCAAAGTCGCGGCGGCCGCTATTCAAGAAAGCATTCGCAAGGGCGGCAGAGTTGGCCGGCGAATCTGCCGCGGTAGAGATTTGTCACGAAAATCCACAGCGCGTCGCTACCGGTCGCGATGTCGCGGCGGGTCCCCTGGAAGTAACGCCACCAAGGGCCGGTTGGAAGTTTTGGAAAAGGGCCGCGTAATGCAGATGTCGCGGCGGGTTTTTTGCAAGCAGGCGTTTGTCGGCGGCGCACTGGCGGCTCGGTGCCTCCAGGACAACCTGCGCTGCGCCGCAATGGATCGACCAACGGCAGATAGGGCCGTTCATTTGCCAGTCGGCATTCTCCTTGGCAGGGCACGAATCTTTGCTCGAGGAGCTAGCGCCACTCGAAACGGAACTCCGACGCATACTAGCCGTGCGGCCCTGCACTTCGCAGGTCTACCTGCACTTAATGGCCGACCAAAGGCAGCACAACGAGTACATCGCCGAACGTTTTCCGCAGGTTCCCTACCGCCGGGCCCTGTTCATTAAGCAGGACGGGCGGGCGAGCGTGTTCGCCTACTTGAATGATGAGTTGCCCGTCGACGTGCGGCACGAATGTACGCACGCGTTGTTGCATGCCGACCTGCCGATGGTGCCATTGTGGCTTGACGAAGGCCTTGCCGAGTACTTTGAGGTCGCCAAACCACTTCGCGCGACAGCACCCACACCTTCGCACGCTCAAGCGCGACCTGCTTCGAGGGCGCTCGCCGGACATGCCTACCCTGGAGAGCAAGCGGCGACTGGAAGACCTTTCTGCGCGCGACTATCGCTTCGCCTGGGCATTAACGCACTTCATGTTGCACGGACCAGTAGCCGCACATGCGGAATTGGTGACCTATCTCAATGACATCCGAACAAACACAGGCGCCGGGAATACTGTCCGAACGTCTTGAGCGAGCGGTGCCTGGATTCAATGAGCTCGTCGTAGTGCATTTCCGGCACTTGTGAACTTCAGCTAGCATGAATTATCGCTCCCAACGTTAGGCTTTAGCATTTTTTACATCTCTGCTGAAGTGTCAACGCACGCTGCACCGATATCCACAAGGTGGACCGAAGAAGGGCAGCGCTACGCATCTGCTGCGCCGAACGCTACCGTGAGTGTATCGTTCGATTGACGGCGACGCGAAGAACAAGCACAAAGTTGGCGACGCTTACGCCCGGCTGGCCTGGGAGTTGGCAAGCGACCGACCGAACCTAAGAAAAGATGCGAGGTGTTTGAGATGAAACTGGGCACAATTCAGCGTTTTGCCGCGACGATCGCTTGCGTCGGAATGGTACTGCCATCTGCGGCCCTTTCCAACGAAGCCCCGCAGCCCATTGTGGCCGGCAGTATCGATGTCGCTCTGGCGGAAGGTGGTCTGTTCGTCGGTCAAATTGTCGACGCGGAAGGCGCACCGCTAGTCGGCTCGGAAGTCACCGTACTGTACCACGGTAAAGAGGTAGTCCGTGGAGTGACGGACGACCGTGGCGTATTTGCAGCTCAGGGACTTCGTGGCGGCCAATACGAAGTTGTTGCCGAAAATTGCTTGGCCCACTGTCGTCTATGGACCACAGCCACGGCCCCACCAGCAGCCCGACCTGCAGCCCTGATTGTGACCAACGTGGATGTAGTGAGTGGTCAATACGGTAGCCTAGGTGCTCCTGGGGGCATCCTTGGTTGGATGCAATCGCACCCGCTGCTGGTAGCCGGAGCCGTGGTGACCGCAATCGCTGTTCCCG
The DNA here is from genome assembly GCA_963753855.1 of Lacipirellulaceae bacterium. Classification (GTDB taxonomy): domain Bacteria; phylum Planctomycetota; class Planctomycetia; order Pirellulales; family Lacipirellulaceae; genus Aeoliella. The sequence continues at coordinate 802,001 of CAVWDV010000003.1, forward strand.
TTGCCATCGCTGCCGACGACGACGACTCGGCGAGCTGACCGGCCGCTTCCCCAGCCCGAGACGAAAAGAGCAACGAACCATCGACCCCGCGTTGGGCAATGCTAGCCCTTGGTGGGGTCGGCCTTTTCCTGCAGAACCGAATTCGCTAACCTCCGCGCGTCGCGGCCATCGGTTTGGCCTGCCAAGCACGCCTGAATAGTGAGGTTATCGATGCACCGCCCGATTCGGTTTCAATGGTCTACCCGGCTCATTTCGGCACTTGCCTTGGTGGGCTCCCAGTCGTTGCTCGCCGCCTCTCCCCAGTTGGAAGTTGCGCCGAAACGCCGCAACCCAACACCGTGGATCTCATCCTAGCCGCCGAAGGCGTGCTCCAAGGCTATGTGGTGAATGCCCAGGGTGTGCCCGCATCGAATGTGGAAGTAACGATCACGACCTCCAGCGGCGAAAAGGTGCAGGCTCGCTCCGACTTGAAGGGGCGCTTCGGCTATCGGGGGCTAGCAGGGGGGACCTACCAGTTGGCGACCGATCACGGTGTCGTGAACTGTCGGGCTTGGCACGCCACCACCGCCCCGCCGCGTGCGGCGGCGACGCTGCTCATGGTACACGACGAGAATTTGGTACGTGGCCAGTGGTCGGCACCACCTGGACTGAATAGCGGCGTCAGCAGAATGAAGCGAGTAATGACCAACCCATTCGCCGTTGCAACCATTATTGGCGCGGCCGTGGCCATCCCGGTGGCTATCCACAATGCCAACCAAGACGATTCGAACAGCTAGCTGGGAAGCACTAGTACGATCGCTCCCGCCCACGGTTTCACTACATCTTATCGACCTGAGCCCGAGAACTGACTCCCTCGCGACACCCGGCCTCGATTTATCCCCAGCCTCGTGCCGATCGCTTAGGTAGGCGCGACTCGTTCTTCCGCGCCAATCAACCTGTGGCGACGCGAAGGACTACGCGACCGCCTTTTACTGCGGAGGGAGTCAGGCATGGCGGCAGTTGGGTGGTTGGGGTACGCGCGGCTGGCGTTCATGTCTCAGCCGAAGCACGAGCGGCAACTCTACAAACAGATTCGCCGACTACGGGTCCGGCGGATCGTCGAAGTCGGAATCGGCTCGGCTCAGCGTGCCGTCGACCTTGTGTCGACCGCGCAACGCTACACCCGCGACGCAACGATCTCTTATACGGGCTTCGACTGGTTCGAAGAGCGCGAGTCCGATGCCGAACCGTTACCGCTGATCCATGCCCACCGCCAATTGCAGCAGACCGGCGCCCGCATTCGCCTAGTGCCCGGTTTCCCCCCCGCCACGGTGCCGCAACTTGCGAATTCGCTGCAGCGCACGGACCTGCTACTCATTTCGCACCGCGTGGCGGACGCATCGCTCGAACGAACTTGGTTCTACCTTCCGCGCATGTGCCACGCTAACTCGTTGGTGCTTCGCGAAGTATCCACCGGCGACGCCCAGTATGAATTTGCGTTGATTTCGCCTGCCGAACTAGAGCGCCGCGCCGCCCAGCGTGAGGTGCTTCGAGCGGCATAGTTCCATTCAGCGCGCTACGTACTGAAAAGCCCACAGGCGAACCGTCGCCGATCAGCATAGATCGAGTGGCCAATCCGTGAGCAGTTCGACACCGGTTTCGGTAACCAGGTAGTTTTGCTCGAGCCTGATTCCAGCGTTCAGTTCGTCCGCGTAGAGTCCCGGCTCGGCAGTAAAAAAGTCGCCTACTTCGAATGTATCGTCCCAGAATGGATTCAGGTGAGGTCCCTCATGGGGGGCCAGGCCCACACCATGCCCCAAGTGATGATTGAAGGCGCCTAAGCTTGCCTCGTCAAGAAACGCTTGCACCTCCTTAAAGACGGTCCGGCAATCGACGCCCGGACGAATCAGGCGTTCAATTAGCGGGAACACCTCCAAGAGTTTGGTGTGCGCGGCGAACTGCCGATCGGTCGGCTCACCATCGACCGCGATCGTTCGTGCGTTGTCGGAATAGTAGCCACGATACCCAACGCCAAGATCAAGAATGTAGAGTTCGCCAGCTCTTGCCTCGCGGTCACGTGGCGGACCACCGCGAGCCGCGCATCGAAAGTCCTGCCCGATATAGGTGAGGGGCTCTCCCAACTCGTCGACTGCAGTCGACTGCAGTGCGTTGAATACGTCGATTTCGTTAACGCCGGGTTCAATGATCTCTCGCGCACAGCGGTACATCGCTTCGTTCGCTTGATTCGCATAGGCTAGCATCGCCAGCTCGTCTTCGTGCTTCTTGCGGCGCAAGCGGAACAGTTCGGGCTCGACGTCGGTCCACTCGAATTGGCCCGAAGGATCAAATTGTTGCGGAAATACGGAAAACTCGCCGCCCAGAGCGTGGCCCACCTCCCCCACTTCACCAAGCAAAGCGACGATGCTCGCCTGCCGCTGATCATTACGCATGGTGGAGTGCCACTTCGCTTCGTAGCCAACCAGTTGGTCGACGGTGGCGGGAGCCTCGAGTTTTCGCTGTGGCAGCGCGAGGGTGACTTTGCCGTCACGGTTCATCGCGGCAGTAGGAGCGAACAAAGGCCCGAGGTAGACGCCAGTCAGCCAGTTAATCGTCTCAGCTCGGGTGAGGACCAGCATGTCCAATTGCAACTGCTGCATCGAGGCAGCCAATTCGGCTTGGCGGGATCGACAACCATCAGAAGTTAGGCTGGGCGGCTGCATGGTTCCATTCGCATCAGGGGCCGGGCGATCGTCGGATACCTGTTTTCAGGTGTGTCAGCATGGTGGTCGACCCAAGCCTCAAATTCTAGGTGGCGAGCTTTGCCAAGCGTCTCATTGGCGGACGCGGCGTCTCAAAGCGAGACGAAACGGCACATACATCGTGCTGCGGTTGGATCGCCCAAGTGCGCGGAAACTTCTTAATTTTAGCACGCAACATGAAGTTTCTGCGGAAACTCCAGCGATTGGCGCCCCATTTGCTTTCAGTAAACAGGGCGCATCACGTTGCCGCACTCTGCCCCGCGCAGGGAATGCTAAATCGCCACGCGATAAGGAAAAAGGAGAATCTCATGCTCGTACTCAGCAGGAAAGCTGGTCAACGTATTCATATTGGCGACGACATCATTTTAGAGGTCCGTCGTGTGGCGGGAAATCGCGTTACTATCGCCCTGGACGCACCACGTGAAGTGCGGATTTTACGTGGCGAGCTTCAACAGACGGCCACCGAATTCGAAATCGATTTCGACGAAGAGGGTGAGTCCGAACCCGAGGCGTTGCGCCTACATCGGACCATGACTCCCCAGCTAGCAGGCTGATCCAGTCCGCTGGCGACGAAGGTGTTCGTTGGATCGTGGCAGCTTGCGACTTTGCACGGCGCGATAGGACTGCCCTGGCGGCCTCTCTCATGATGAGGCGAATTCGACATCCGAAGCTTTCGAAAACTCCGGAGAACCGACAGTCGTTCTCGCCTTTGCTAGCATGGCATTCCGCCGGCGTCATTCGCGCCTCTTGTATCATTCGCGTTGACCGTACGCCCCCTGCCGTCTATGGTCCGCTCTTGCGGCTAGCTGGGTGACCGGTCCGCCAATTGCTGTCCCATGTTGTGGATAGGTGCATGTTGCCAGCAGTCGATAAGAGAAATCGGAACGCGCTGCGCTATCAATCCGTCATGATCGCTGTGCTCGGGGCTTCGTTGACAGGTTGCGCCGCTGGCGGTGGAAAGTGGGTGACGGTGCGGGGCACGCCACGCAATCCGCTAACTGCGACACTCCACCTGCTATCGAGAGATGGTCCGCAACCGTCGCAGCGGACGGCCCAAGTGCTACGCCGCTTTGCCCTGCACGAACTCGCCGAACGCGACCTATCTGCAACGATCGCCCAACTCTCTCAGGTCTACGAATTGGACCCTAATCGTGAGGTCCAGTACTCGATTGCGGAGTTGGCGTACATCGAAGGCAAGCGCATCGAGAAAATAGACCGTTCCGAAGCTCTGTCGTATTTCGGCACATCTCTGCTGTACGCGCACGATTTCCTGTTTGACCAGCGTCATGCCGATTCGCTGAATCCGTACGACCCCCAATTTCGCGGCGCCTGCGATCTCTACAATCAATCGCTGGAAGAGACACTGCGGCTTGTCCAAGTCGACGGTTCGTTACGACCGGGAACCCAAGCAACTGTCAATACGGTTGGACACCGCTGCAAGTTTGATGTCGTGCTCCATAGTTCGGGATGGCACTCCGAGGACTTCGATAACTTCAAGTTTGTTAGCGACTACCAACTTGCAGGTTTACAAAACCACTATCACACCTACGGTCTGGGCGTGCCGCTCATCGCCGAGCGACGAAGTCATGAGAATCAAGCAAACGCCGAGCAGTTCTACCCAGACAAGCTTACGTTCCCGCTTACAGCATTCCTGCGAATCGACCGGAGTCAGTCCTACGGACCGCAGGCGGAACAGGGGACACGCTGCGCACCGCGTTTCGTCTTGGAATTGCACGACCCGCTCGACCGACAGACGCTAACGGTAGACAACACCCAAGTCCCGCTTGAGTCGGATTTGAGCACACCCCTGGCGTACTTCCTCAACCAGCCCGATTTCGAAATCGAGGAAGTCTCAACGCTCGGTCTACTCAAACCTGGCGAGGTGGAGCGATTGCAGGGACTCTATATGCTCGAGCCGTTCGACCCGCACAAGATGCCCGTCGTCATGGTGCATGGCTTGTGGTCGAGCCCGGTTACTTGGATGGAAATGTTTAATGACCTTAGGAGCGACCCCTACGTCCGGCAGCATTATCAGTTTTGGTTCTACCTATATCCAACCGGTCAGCCATTCTGGGTTAGCGCCTCGCAAATGCGGGAGGACCTGGCCGCTGCGCGGCGGGTAGTGGATCCGAATGTCGCGCAGCCTGCCCTCGATCAAATGGTGCTAGTGGGACACAGCATGGGTGGCCTGGTTTCGAAGCTCCAAAGCATCGACAGCGGAAACCAATTTTGGGCAACCATGAGCGACCGCCCGTTCGGTCAGCTCAAGGCGAATTCCGAACTGAAACGCGAACTGGAGCGAGCGTTCTTCTTTCAGCCAAATCCATCCGTACGCCGAGTGGTCACGATTGGTACCCCCCATGGCGGAAGTAAGTATGCCAACGACGTCACGCAGTGGGTTGGCAACAGCTTGATTCGCTTGCCAATGAACCTCGTCACCGGCCGCCAGCAGTTGCTGGCGGACAACAAAGGCTATTTTCGCCCCGACGCCCCCTTGGAAATTCGCACCAGCCTCGATTCGCTCGACCCGCAATCGGTGCTACTTACTACGCTACGCCGCGCCGACCCTGGACCATGGGTGCAGTTTCACAACATCGCCGGCCGACACCCCCCTAGTGGCATCTCGAGATGGTTCAGCAAGGAGGGCGACGGCGTGGTTTCGCTTGAAAGCGCGAGCCTCGACGGGTCGTCGAACGTTGCCTCTCAGCTCGTTGTGGAGTCGGACCACCTCAGCCTACACCGTCATCCGCAAAGCGTGCTGGAAGTACGCCGTATCCTCTTAGACCAATTGGCCGAACTCGAACGTTTTCCTCTGCTAGATGACGATGCCAGGGTCGCCTCGGCCCAAATGTCAGGAAGTGGCACCCCCCATACCAACGCCCCAGCATCGTCGGCAACCTCGGTACCAGTTGCACCTACTGTGCAGCGGCAGTCCCGCTATTGACGAAACCGCTAAGCGGGCCGCTATCCGCTGCTAGCTGCGGCATGATCCGGGCTACCTCGGACCTCGTTACGCGGGTATGTACGACTTGCGTTGCCGGCTGGGGTTCGTCGGCCGCCGCGTCAGCATCCTGGTCAAAGGCAATCTCGCCTCGCAGCACACGGGTCTCGCTGGGCGCTTCGATACCAAGGCGAACGGCATTGCCCTTCGTGCGTAACACGGTGATAACAATGTCGTCACCGATACGAATTTTCTCGTTCGATTTGCGTGTAAGAACCAACATCTATGTCACTCCATTGGTTGATGACTGAGAAGAGTCTGGTGCTAGCAGGCTTGCTGCCAGCAGAGGGCCCGCTTGCTCCGCAAGCGGTAGTAGCGAGGCGATGGTTTGATCGACTCTCGCTTCCCACGTAAATGTATACGCAGGAAACATGCCAATGGTTATCCATTCGTCGACGATTTTCTTGGCATTCGCCTTTTCCTCCTGAAAACACCGGCATCCCGACAGCTAGCAAGTAGCGTGAGGCTCGTGTACGGAATGCAACCCCTTGTAAATCAAGGCAACTGACCTTGACGGTTAGGAAGGTTGACCAACTCGTGTGGCCGTTGGCACGCCAAGTCGATGACCAGCCGGCAAGCTAATGTCGCGGCTCTTGGTGGTTGGCGATTCGATCTCGCAATTCGGCTGCTAGCTCGTACTGCTCCTGAGCAATCGCCTCGGCCAGTTGCTTCGTGAGTGGAGGTTCGATTTCGTACTGCTCTTGCAGCGACAGCTTCATTTCGCCCAGTCGCACCAGGAATTCGTCTTCATCGAGGTCATCGTCCTCGGCTCCCTGCAACCGATACGACTCAGCAATCTGCTTGGTGCCCTGGTCAATTTCCGCCACCGCCACTTTGGGTTCCAGCACTTCCAGCGCGGCAAGTGCAGCCGCCTGGGTACGGTGAAACAGGACGAACGGTCGATACTGCTCGTGCATTTCTGCCCATTCCACGTGCGGCGCGTGGAGCGAGGAGAAATCCATCAATGCCAATGTATGGTCCGCATCGGCAATGGCGCGATCGAATTCACCAATCGAGAGCCAGGCGATACGACGCTGGTAGAACTGCACGAACTCGCGGTCGATCTCAATGCATCGCACATCGTCCAATTCAAATTCGTCCTGTTCGTTGGCCAGCAGCGCCTGCAGATGGTCGAGATACGTAGCGTGCCCACCTGGCTCTTGACCATCGGGCCGCCCGTCTACTTCCAGCTGGAGAACGCCCATGTCGATGCGGAGCTGCAGGAGGTCGCGGCCATCGTGGCCCACCACTTTCCGGGCCACGACTTCTCCAAATTCGTAGGGCCACTCGCTGAACAGATCGTCTAAATGCTTCGGCCGTTTTGACATCGGTCTTTCTTGGAAGGCAGAATCGTCAGTTCGTTGTGTAATGCCGAGTTGTCGCTGGCACACCCGGTACCTCCAATTCTACTCACTCGATGCCACTTCTGGCGAGCGGCGAAAAAACCGAAATCTCTCTCTCCAAACCCTTGACCAGGTCGCTGAGCCCAGCAGGGGCCACGCATCGTGTAGCCAATCAGCCCGTTTCGCGCGACGGTTTAGTCTCCTTCCCCGTCGTCCAGCACCATTGCGTCTTGCAGCAGCCGGATTTCGGCCCGATCGTGCTTATCGATGCTGTTGAGCAGCGAGCGGATCTCCTGGCAAATTCGCTCCAATTCCTCTTGATCCTGGTCGCCGAGGGCGTTCAGTTCGTCGGACACTTTAGCAACAACTTCGCGAAAAAGGGTGTGGTCTTGCCGCAGGACTGCGATTCGCTTGGCCTTGTTCGGCTTCGCGTCGACCACCACGCTCATGTAGCCGTCCTCTTCCTCAATCAACATCAGTCGCTTCAGGTGGCGTGCAAAGCACTCCATCGCAAAGGTGACGCTCGAGCGCTTGCGGTCGAAGCTGATCGCTGGTGCGGTCCAGTCGACCGTCACACGCAAGGCCCGCTTGATATGCTCAAGCGCTTGGTGTTCCATCCAACTGTGGCTTACGTGCGACTGGTCGGTCGTTGGAGTCGGCATGATTTCTTTCCTTGCAATAGGCCTGACGCGACGAAGCGCGGGGATACCCCAGGGGCTGTTCGAAACAAGCGAGTGGGTCGAAAATTGGGAGACACGCGGACCCACACATCGCGTGTAACGATGGCGAACGTGGTGGCTCGCCTCAGTTTGCGGTTTTAGTGATGATGATTCAGCGATGCGGCCTGACCACAGCGCTGGACGGAATCAAGCTGGTGGAGTTACTCAAAGCTGCACCCTTCGCGACAAGATCTCTTATTCTACCGGCGGTGCCAGCATGCCCAAAGCTCGTAATTGATATTCACGGGAATCCTTCAATTTGAACGCGGGAATCGCACCACCCAAAAGAGGTAGTCTTGCACTGGCAATCGCGGCGGATTCATGACGTAGGTTGCTCTGTTGGCTCCGTTTCGTGAGTGCCAGGATCGGCCGGCTCCATCGGGGGATCGAAGGCCGCTACCAGGCGAATGTCGTCTTCGGGGGCAACCGTGCGGAGGTCGAGCAACAGCCGATCATCGCTCCAAAGTCCAACAACCCGTGGGCGCGAACGTTCCAACTGCGCGGTGATGCGACTCTGCTGGTCGGCTTGGAGCAAGATGCTTATGCCAAACGACGGGAGCGGGCGTACCGACCCCATGTCCTCGCCCGCCGGAATCTCCACCGGGGTTGCCGAGAGGATGCCGTCGAACTCTGCGATCTGCGCGGCGATGCGATCGGCACGCGATTGCAGGTTGAGAATAGGTGTCGAAAGTTGCGCCAGCGCCGGGATGGAAAGCGCCGCACTAACTGGATCGCGGCACAAAGTGAGCGTCGCGGCTAACGCCGACTCCACCAGATTGTCGGCCCGCACGACGGGCATCAGCGGCGATGCAGCTATCCGCTCGATGGCGTCACTCCGGCCAACAGCGATGCCGCAGGCCGGACCGCCCAGGTAGCCATCCCCCCGCGCTACTACCAATGCCGCCCGTGCGGCAAGGCTCTGCCAGGCGGTGGCGACATCCAGCGAGATCGCATCGGCCAACGGGGCCAGCGGTCCGCGGCCAATATTGTGTACCAGCTTCGCACCATGCTGGTCGCATAGTTCCACCAGTTTTTCAAGTTCTGGCCGGCAAGTCTGACCACGCAACGCGTAAGGCATCGCTTCGATACGCAGCAGCACACTGGCGCCAGCCTCGAGCGCACTACGATAGTCTTCGATCGACACCGAATCGGTTGCCCCCACCTCCACCAGTTCAACCCCCGCTTGCGCCGCAAGGTCGGTCAGGCGAGTGCCATCCAGGGTGCCAAGTTCGCCCCGCGCCACCACAATGGGCCGCCCTTCGGCGAGCGTTCGCAGCGCAACAAACATGGCCGCGGCAGGCGATACGAATACCAGCGCCGCTTGTGCACCCGCCAACTCGGCCGCCAGCGGTGCCGCGGTGCCTTTGCCCGATAAATAATAGTGTTGCGCCCGAACGGTAAGCGTGGCCAGCGCTTCGTCGGCCAGTGGAGGCCCTGTGAGGCCCGCAGGCCACAGTTGACCGGTCGCATTAATCGCTTGTGGCTGCTCGCCCGCATGTCGCCCCAATATGAAACGCGCGGCGCGGTCGGCCAGTTCGCCAATCGAGGGAATCGGAGCGTCAGGCGCTCGGCGACTGACTTCGTGCCGCATCCGGTCGACAAACTGCCGTACCCCCGTCGCAACCTCAATCTCCTGCACCCGATCGACCAAACTTTTAATCCGCGGGTTTTCGAGCAATTCGCCAACCGATGGCAAACGGCTAAACAGATCGTTGGGAGACTTCATGTTCCACTTCCACGTACAAGTTCTACGAAAAGGGTCCGAACCATTCCTCTCTAGTCTATCGCAATCCGCACCGCGCAGGCGACCCAATGGGACGAAATACTTTTTTCCACTGCTTCAACTGAAGCGCCCAACTTTCGGCAAGCGACCATTAGAGGCAAATGGAGTTCGGAAACATTATCGGGGAAATCAAGCACACCGCTTCGCCCGCTGGGCGTGCATCCGACCCAAGCCAAGGCTTTCTGTGGTGCCTGGACCATTTGTTATTGGAAAAGGCAGGGCAGGCGGACTCTACTCATAGCCACGCGGACGGCGCACCCCAGAGTACACATCACGCGTTATGGTTCAGCGAAGAGAGGGGTTGCGTAGCGCGGTCGTTATTTCACTTCTTCACAGTGGCATCAGTTTTGCGCGTCACGTAGTTGGCGGCGCCACGCCTAGCCTTAGGGGGTAGCGTTGATTGCTGGCGACCAGCGGTCATGCATTTTTGACGACGCTCCCTCACTGGCGGATTGAATCGTGAAGAAACGTCTTATCAAGTGTTAATTTCCCGGGGCATTTCCCTCCTTATTCTTCCTATCGACGAGGGCCGACGACCATGAAATCAAATCGAAATCGCTTCAACCAGCGCCAACGACGACGCCCTATGGCAACAAAACTTAGCCATGAGCAGCTTGAACGGCGAACAATGCTCTCGGCTGACTACGGCTGGGCGGCTACGATAGGCGGCTCCGGCAGCGACGTGGCGCGGCCGTCGCCACCGACGAACTTGGCAACGCATACGCCACGGGTTACTTCTCCGGCACGGTCGATTTTGACCCAGGGCCTGGAGTATTTGACTTAACGAGCCCGGCGCCGAAGATGTTTTCGTCGCCAAGTTCGACCCGACAGGCGACCTAGTCTGGGCACGGGCGGTTGGCGGCGTGGAAAGTGACATCGCCTCGGCCATTGGCGTCGCTGCCGACGGCAGCGTGTATACGGCGGGACAATTCAACGGTTCCGTCGACTTTGATCCCGGAGCGGACGTCGCAAACCTCACCGCGACCGCGGCCCAAGACATATTTGTCTCTCGACTCGATGCCGACGGCAATTACCTATGGGCAGGTAGCATCAGTGGTGGTGGATTCGATCAGGGAATTGGAATCGACTTTGACGGCAGCGACAACGTCTACGTAATTGGTGCGTTCCAGGGAACGGCAGACTTCGATCCAGGCCCAAACACTTTTGCACTCTCCAGCGATGGCGTGAGCGACGCCTTCGTCGCCAAGTACGATAACCAAGGAGACTTTGCCTGGGCTCGCAGCATGGGAGATCGACTCTTCGATACCAGCTTGGCGATCGACGTCACCCCTGCCGGCGACGTGTTTGCCACCGGACTCTATAACGGATCGGTCGATTTCGATGGAGGCCCCGGAGTTGCGGAACTCACTAGCGTAGGGGCGAATGACGCATTCATCGTCAAACTTGATACCAATGGCGACTTCGGCTGGGCTCGCAGCTTGGGCGGGCCGGGTGGAGATCAAGGTCACGGCGTCGCCATCGGTTCGGATGGAAGCGTTTATACGACGGGCGCCTTCCAAGCTACCGCCGACTTCGATCCAGGGCCGGGCGTCTTCAATCTCACCAGCAACGGCGTCGACGACATTTATATCGCCAAGCTCGACGCCAACGGCGATTTCGAATGGGCCCACGGCTTTGGCCAACTCAACTCCGATCGCGGGTTCGCCCTTGATCTAGATGCGGCTGACAATCTGTTGGTCACTGGGCGATTCTACGGAACGATCGATTTTGATCCGGGGCCGGATCAGTTTCTGTTGAGCGATAGTCAAGGATCTGATGCGTTCGTGTTAAAGCTCGACAGCGATGGCAATTTCGATTGGGCAGGCAGCCTCGGCGGGACCAGCGGTGGTTTGGAAGGAGTCGCGATCCAGCTCGACTCTGCAGAGAATATATACATCGCCGGCTTCTTCCGTGGCAGCGCCGATTTTGATCCCGGCGCAGGCGTGGATTCTCGCGTTAGCAACGGCAGTCGCGACGCTTTTCTGACGCAGCTGACCCAGATTCAACCTCTGGTCGCTCCCCAGGCAACAATCGATTCGGTGAGTTCACCAAGGATTGAGGGTGTGCAAATCGAAGTGGCAGGCATCGGGACCGATGCCGACAGCGACAACACCGCGCTTGCCTATAGCTACGAAGTCTTAAAAAATGGTGATAAGAATCCGTTCGCTGCAGGCGGAGGCGTCGGGCAAACTGCATTTAACTTCACGCCCGATGACGATGGCGACTACCAAATAAAGCTGATGGTTACCGACCAGGATGGCCTTACAGGTGAAGCAAGCCAATTGATCCAAGTCGGGAACGACGCCCCGACGCCGTCGATCGATACAATAACTGGGGTGCTGCGAGAAGGATTGCTAGTTGACGTAACTTCTACGCGCCAGCGATATGGCTGGCGCGAACGACACGCTCGTGTACGCTTACGAAGTGTTCGCAAACGGCGGCGCGCTACCTGTCGCTAGCGGTGGCGGCGTCGACCAGACCTTATTCAGCTTCACGCCGGCTGACAATGGCGTTTACGAAGTAGTGCTAAGTGTTTCTGACGAGGACGGCGGATCTGGCCAGGTAAGCCAAACTGTCACCATCGGTAACGAAGCCCCCACACCGTCGATCGATTCGGTAAGTTCTCCCCGCATTGAAGGAACGCGAATCGACGTATCCGCCAACGCAACCGATCCAGCGGGCCCAAATGATACGCTGACGTACACGTACAACGTATTCAAGGACGGCGGCGCCACGCCCATCGCATCTGCGAGCGGCACCGACCTCACCGCTTTTAACTTCACGCCTACCGATGGGGGGAGTTTTGAAATAATCCTGACCGTCAGCGATGAAGACGGCGGCGCCATGAGCGATTCTGAGGCCATCGAGGTCGAAGCCATCAATGCACCGCCTATAACGAACCCGCAATCATATGATGTAACGGAAGACGGTCGCGTTTCGATCGTGCTTGACGGGGTCGATGGCGAAACTGCAGCAGCCGATTTGACGTTCACGATTCTATCGGTCCCAGCAAACGGGACACTGTTTGCGCTAACTGGCGAGCATGTCGCCGAGGGGGACATGTTTACCGGCGCGCGACGCTTGACTTTGTTCCCGGCGCCAGTCGCGAAGGCGTTGGGATCGCCGCGTTCACTTATAGCGTGACTGATGCCGCAGACGGCAATGCGCCGCCGCAGACCTCGGCGTCTACAGAGATCTCGGTTGCGATTGAGCAGGCAGTGTCTGACGCGACAGTAACTTTGGATAGTGAGGGGATACTGCGGATCGGCGGAACTACTGGCAACGACCGCATTCTGGTCACCCGCAGTCACTGGACCAATCAGCTCAAAGTGTGGGTCAACCGGCAGCGCGTCGGCCCTACAGTATCGGCAGCAGACGTCACGGCTATTCGCGCATGGGGACGCGCCGGCAATGACAAGATCATCGTGCTTGGCATCGGTGTTGACACTTACATGCACGGCGGCGACGGCAACGATCGGTTGGTCGGCGACTATCGGACGGATCTTCTGTTCGGCGGCAATGGCAACGATCTCCTGTTCGGCGGCTGGGGCGACGACTTGCTGGTAGGCGGCGACGACTTCGACTTGCTTGTTGCTTCGTTTGGCGACGACCTCCTAATCGGTGGCAACTTGGACGAGACCGTTGTACTAGACGAACTCTACGAAGCCGTCGATCAGTGGAGTGAAGAGCACCTAGTTGCCGAGAGCATTGTCGACGGCATACTTACGGATAACGCCTTCGACCTCCTGTTCGACGGCTTCGGCAGCGACTGGGAAGCCTCCAGCTGAGAACTTGCATGCCCCACTCAACTTAGCACGTCCGTAGCAGCAGCCGTACTGGGCTACCCATCCGTTCGGCGATCCATGCATTATCTCAGTTGGCACTTTGCGCATGTCGTTTCGTAAGGCGGCACGGTTCGGCCGTTAGTTTTGCACGTGCGGCTAGAGACTGGCAACCGCTGCCGAGTAGGTACTGGCAGGGCATCGAGTGCTTTTCGCTCGTGAGCCGTGCTCGCTGAAGCCTGATTTAGTAACGGCGGACAAGCTGGTTGCGGGCTTTCCGCGGGGATGCATACTGCTGACCGATCGCCATTTATCGGGTAGTTAGGGCAACCTACCGTGTGTGGATCCGCTGCCGTGTGCCGTCGTGTGCCGCGATGCTTCGTGCTTCGTGCTTCGCCGCCACACGAGACTACCTGCGTTTTTCGTAAATGTCGCTTGCAATGGTGTGCGGCGTGCCCCACAATGCGCACGCAGCGAGACCGATGTTGGTAGGGAGTCTGGCGCTGCTTGTCTCGATTGTATGGGGAACGACAATGATTGTGGTGAACACCGAAACGGTACCCGGGTTCGTGATTGCGGGCGTCAAGGGAATGGTGCAGGGCAACACGGTGCGTGCCAAGCACGCGGGACGCGACATTGCGGCCAGCTTCAAAAACTTGGTGGGGGGCGAACTCAAGGGTTACACCGAACTGCTCACCGAATCGCGGCGCCAGGCCGTCGAGCGGATGATGGCCCAGGCTGAGCAGCTGGGAGCAAACGCCATTGTGAATGTCCGCTTTACCACGAGCGCCGTAACCGCCGGCGCGGCCGAGTTGTACGCCTACGGCACCGCCGTAGTGCTGCAAAAACCGTCCGCGTAATGAAGGGAGGGCAGTACGATGGAAGAGCTACTTGGACTGATCATTCCGTTGGTGTTCGTCGCCGTTTTGCTGGCGATCGGCATGTTCGTCGGTGGCTGGGCCGAGCGGTCGCACCTGCGCAGTTTGGAAGAGCGGGAGCAGGGCAATAGCGACTTCTTGATTACCCAAGTCAAATCGTTCCCCGGTGCGTCGAGCGAGGGTCCGCCACCGGCGATGCTGGTTGGCGAAGCGGTGATTGCCAGCGACTACCTGAAATCGTTCTTGGGAAAGTTGCGGAACATTTTCGGTGGCGAAGTGCGCAGCTACCAAACGCTCATGGACCGAGCCCGCCGCGAGGCGCTACAACGCATCGTCGAACAAGCCCGCACGGGTGGGTACAATGCGGCTCTGCAATGTGCGGCTCGAAAACGCCGACGTGGGTGGAAACAGCGTCGCCTATGGCAAGCGGAAGCCAGTGGTGATGGCTGCCATTCTGGCCTCGGGCACCGCGTATCATCGCCAGGGGTAAGCCGCTGCAGCCATGGCAAAGCCCGACTACGATCCGTCGATCGAAAACGAGCCACACTTCGTGGGCAATTGGCATCTGATTGACCCGAGCGAAGCGAAAGCCGAACAGGTGCTGGCCCGTGACACCGGGCGGGCGACCGAGCACGATGCCGTGGAGCATGGCGTGTGGGACGAGCCGGCACTCAACGCCGATTTGGCGGGCGAGGCCGACGAGTCGCAAGTGACCTACGCACGCTGGCTCGCCCGGCACATGGCCGAGACCAGCTGGGCCAAGAGCTGGCTCATTACTTTTGCTGTGGCGGCAGTGGCAGGACCTTTTGCCGTGTTCGGCGCGTTGTTCTCCACTTCGGGGCTGGGCGTTGCGTCGTTTGCCCAACTTATTGCCGTTACGGTAGTCGCCCCGGTTACCGAAGAGATCATGAAGATCGCCGCGGCGCTATGGGTCGTGGAAAAGCGGCCCTACTGGTTCAAGTCGATTCCGCAAATCCTGATTTGTGCCCTAGCGGGTGGCGTGCTCTTTGGTGTGATCGAGAACCTCATTTACCTGCATGTTTATATCCCGAATGCGGGGCCGTCGCTCGCCCGTTGGCGGTGGACGGTGTGCGTCGGCCTGCACATGAACTGCTCGTTCATCGCGGGCGTAGGGCTCGCGCGAATCTGGCACAACTGCATTCGCGAACAGCACCAGCCGATCATCGGCCTCGGCATGCCTTGGTTCTTCATCGCGATGGTCGGCCACGGTTTGTATAACTTCGCCGTAACCATGATGGAGGCGGGGGGATTGCTTGAGTTTGAGTAGCAAGTGCCAGTACTGCAGCGCTAATTCATGAACCACGGATCACACGGATTCGACGGATTCGAGCACGCAGAGCCAAACCGTGACGGGCAGTGTGAGCGTGACAATCGAGCGAAATGATCGCCGGAACGATTCATCCGTGAACATCCATGGAATCCGTGGTTTCTGCATTTTGAGTTAGTGCTCGGCGCACTAGGTGCTCCCCGACGACCGGAGCAGCGACGTCCTCCCGGTTACTCGCCAGTTGCCGGCCTCACCCGCACTTCACCAATATCGAGCGGCGTGGTCTCTTCACCTGCCACGGCGGTATCCATATGGAACGACTTGTAGCCGATTCGCTCGGTCTTGTCCTTGGACAACGTGTGCGAAACGAACAGTTGGTAGCGTTCGGGGGGAACATCCTCGATGCGGAAAGTGCCGTCGGCATCGACCGCGACGTTGTCCTTCACGTAGTTCTTGCCGGCGTCGGAGGCGAGGAATGCACTGTAGGCGGGCCAAGGATCGTACGGCGTGCCCCTGTCGCCCAGGCGTGGGGCGTTGGGAGCGATGCGAATCGTGATGTCGTCCGAAGAGTCACGCCCAGAGAGTTTGCCAATTACCGGTCGCCCTCCGCCCAACACCATGGTGGTTGGTACGCCTGGTAGCACCTCGATCATTTGTATCGGCCTCAGTGTTCGGATCTGCGCTTCGCCGAGTGGTTCGCTTTGCCGAGACACTTGCACCAGCCCTGGCGGCACCTGGTTGAATACGAACCGGCCATCGCCATCCGTCACCGCCGCCTGTCCGCAATGGAGCATGAGCATGGTATCGAGCCCCGCGGGATCGCGACGCCCCCGGGCACTCATGGTAATCGAAGCACCTGCACCTGGCGTTTTGCCCCACAACACCTGGCCTTCGATCGTGCCCCACGGTTCGAGATGCAATTCGGGTGTTTCGCGAGCGTAGTCGAGGTTGATCATCGCAACGCCCGACGGATGCGTCACCACCAACAGGGCGGGGGCCGACTCGTCGGCTAGGGTGAACTGCCCCAATTCGTCGGTGGCAGTCGTACGCGGCATTTCCCACCGATCGCGCAGGCTGGCGTCCTGCTTCGGGTTACGAAGGACGATCGAACTGTCCGCGATCGCAACTTCACGCTGGCACATGGCGATTGCCACCTTTGCACCACTCGCCGGGTTGCCATCGGGATCGAGCACACGAGCCGATACACCGGTTGAGGGCTGCAGTCGAATCGTGACGCCACGTTGCGGCGCGTCTTTTACGATTTCGGCGCTGGTAAACGGCAGGTACCCATCCGCCTCAATGCGAAGCACCTGCTCCTGGTACCCGCGACGCCCTTCCGGAGGCCAAGCGAGTTCGCCGCCGCCGAATTCATGAATCGTGTGCGTCTGCCACTGCCAGCCGAAACCTTCCATGCGATTCGTTCCGGCAAGGGCAACGAACTTGTCGATTGATGCGCCCGTTTCGGCATCGACGACGGTGGCCTCGAAGAACGTATTGCTCGATATCGCCTTTGGTTTCGGCTTGGACTCGGGTTTCGGCTTCGCTTCCTCGGACGTACTCAATTGCCGACCGTTTTTCGTCCTCGGTGGCGCGAGAATCACGTCCTCCTTCACCTCGCCCGGCTCAAGTTCGAACGTTGTCCGCTTGTCCGCCGGTCCCTCCGTTGGATTCATCCAGAACGGCTCGGCCTGAATGATGGTCTTGCCAGGCCGGATGTGCTGGATTTCAAACCGGCCATTGGCATCGGTACGAACGGTCGGAACGTAGTATCGGTTCACCCGTTCGTCGGCAGGCACGGCGCGGACCTGTTGCAAAGCGAGCGGTTTGCCAGCCGCATCGAGTAGCACGCCGCGGACGGTTGCGCCCTTCGTAAGGTGAAGTTCGACGCCCTCGACCACCTCTCCCGGTGACGTAATGAACGGCTCGCCGACGCCATTGGCCCAATTGCGCCACTCGTTGTACTTGCCATCATGGGCGACCAGGTTGTAAACCATGCCGCCGGAGGCAGGCAGTTTGGCCTCGAACGTGCCGTCCTCTTTGGTCGTATAACTAAACCGCGTATCGCCGGTTAGCGAGTTGCCACTGCCGGTCTTGGCCGGAGCGACCGTTGCGCCGGCAACTGGTTTGCCATTGGGGTCGATCACACGGCCACGAACGATGGCACATGGCTCGATCTCAATGGTCACCGGCTCCATCTCCGTCTTCATTCGCCGCAGCTCAAACTCCAACTCATCGAAATTGCGCTGGAACACGGCCGGCTCGATCTGCTTACGCTGGTGTTCGCGCGTCGCATCGGGGCTCCACCAGCGGGCGTATTTGCCGGCGACGGAGTCGCGTCGGCGGTCGCTGCCCTTGGCTGTGACGTTGAACTCAAACGTCCCTGGGAACATGCCGGGGATTTCGAGCAGGCCCTCGGCGTTCGAAGTACCTTCGACGCCTTCAAGCCGCCAGTTCCACAGCACGATGCCTTCGACCGGCTCGCCGGTAATGCTGTCGATTATCTTGGCGCGGAAGGTAATTCCCTTTTCCAATTCGAGATCCAACTTACGCTGCTGGCCGTTATCCAATTGCACGTCGTCTTGTCGCAGCACCAGGCCATCGGAGGCGCGAATCTTCAGGACGTAATCATCGGGTTCCAGATACAGCTTGTAGTTGCCGGAGGAGTCCGTGGTTGTCGTCGTTTTGACTTCGCCAATCGTAACGTTGGGGTTCTCAAACGGACCCCGCTCGGCGCGAATCTCGACGTCTGCCACTGGTTCGCCCTTGTCGTCGAGCACGCGACCTTCGAGCCACGTGTCGTCTTGCATCCGCACCACCCAGCCTTTGGTGCCCGCTTGCTTCGATACCACGTAGTGCGGACAGTAGTTCACCTTAGTGAGTTCGATCTCGATCTGTTCGCTTGGGTCGAAACCGCTGAGTTCGAACTTGCCGTCTGCGTCGGTCTTTGTTTCGTTGCCTGGGTGCCAGATCCAAGCATCCACGTCGACCCCAGCCAGTGGCTTGTCGTCGGGCCCAAGCACCACGCCGCTGAGCTTCGTCGGATCGCCCGCGGTTTCCGCGTCGGCGTCGGCCACTACTTCGCCATCTGCGGTGAGTTGCGTCTTGCCCTTCGGCTCCATCACATACGTCGCTTCGGCAAAGGCGCCCGACTTCAGGTCAAGACTTTGAATGCGTGTCGCTTGCCTCGGCGACAGCACCGCTGGCAGCTGGAAGTCGTCGTGCGTTGCGGAGAGCATGCAGCCATCGCAAGGCGGAAGATTCAGCAGAGTTGCCACGCCGGTTGCATCGGTCGTCGCGCCGTACGGAAACGGTGTTTCGCGCAACATGTCCGTGAACGACTTCTTATGAAGCAAGTGAGCGCGGGACGAAGCCTTCGGCTGCGCAACGATGCTGCTTCCCCCGCCGCGCCAACTGACGTTCGGATAAAACTCCACCTTCACGCCTTCGATTGGCTCGCCCGACTTGTCTTCGAGTCGAACGAGAGCGTTCGCCGTTGGGGTCATCGTGAGCGTGTGGCGAACTTGCTCACCACCTAGGTTGGCCGTTTGCGGAGCAGTGCGGGTGGTTGAGTCGGTCCAACCACCGGGCGGCGTGCTAACGTAGCCATCGCAGATGCCCACGAGCTGCACCACTTCGTTCTCGTCGGGTGGTAGCGAGTCGAACTCGAACGTGCCGTCCTCGGCGATTTCGGTCCAGTCGGCCCAGCCATTGCCCAGTGAGGCTTCCACTTGTGCGACCACATGCCCACCGGTGACCGGCCGCGGCACGCTGTCATCGAGTACGCCGATGAGCCTCGTCCCTGGCCGTAGTTCGACTTCGAGCGTCTGCGACTTGTCTACATCCGGCGTCACTGGTACCGGCGGGCTGAACTGCGCCGGCCCATCCTCGGGCAGGTACACCACTCGGACCGTCATTTTCTCCGCTCCCAGTACGGGCGAACGTAGATTGCCTGGTTTGCTGAGTTCCCATGGCTGCGACGACCAGCGACCATCAATGGCAAACAAGCGCTCGGCTGGCTGCGTTCCATCGGCAAGCCGCGCCGATACTTCCACACGACCACCGCGCTTCAGCACCACGGTCGGATTTGGCAACGCGACTTGTAGCTCGGTGTCGTCATCCACAAACTCCGGATGCGACGCCTGCACGATCACCACACCGGTCGGCCGCCGCTCGACAACGTACTTGGGGTACTCAATGGTCACGTTGCCCTGCTCGTCGGTCGTGTATTCTCCGGGGGGTGGCAGTGCGGGGTTCATCGCGCCCGACGAAAACCAGCTTCCGTCGTTCGGCACACGCAGACCGCTGGGCGTGATCGTGACGCCAGCGACCGGCTTGCCCTCTTCGTCCACTACGCGGACTTGGAACGTCTCGGTGGGGACGATTGCAACCGGAGGGCCAGGCTTGTCGTCGGCATCACCTTCTTCGTCTGACAATTTCTCCTCGCCGGCCGCATCGGCGGTCGACTCCGCGATGCTCTCGGCCGCCGGCTCCTCCGCCACCGCGCTACCCGGCTCCATGGTCAGCAGGCTCAGGGCCACGGCCGCTAAGCCGCAAAGCGCGAGCGCCGTTAATTTCCACCTCCGAGAACAGTTGCGCAGGATCGTCAGCCGCTCGTCGAGCAGTACCGCAATGCGCTGTCGCAACTGGCTTTTGGTTTCCCACAAACCGACGGCACCGGCGAGCGACGGCGGACGCACGGTGTCGAGTTCGCGGGCCCAGCCTACCAGTTGTTCGGCATAGGTGGTGCGGCTGGTGAGTTCGGCAGCGGCGGCGTCGGCCAGCGTCTCCTGGTCGAGTCGCACCCTGCGGCGAAAGAACCAGTACAGCGGATGCGCCGACAGCGCGATCATCAACACCCGCAGCGCTGCCAGCAGCCACAAGTCGCCGCCGTGCAGGTGCGCTAGCTCGTGTGCGAGGACTGATCGCAGTGCACCGGCGTCGCGGCGATCGGCGTAGAGCTGCGGTAAGAGAATCTTCGGTCGCAACAACCCGAGCGCGACCCCCGTTGCCACCCAATGGCTTAGCCGCACGAGCGGGCGCGATTCTTTGTCCGGCGCCAGTGCCACGAGCACGCTGCTTACTTCGGGCGAGGGCGGCGTCGATTGGCGCACCAGTCGATTCGTCTGCCAAGCGCCAATTGCTAGCCACGCGAGCACCGTGGCCGAGCCGATGAGCAGCGGCAGCAGGAAGTAGGGCGAAAGATTTACCTCGCTGATTGTCGCAGGGGTCGTTTGCGACAGTGCTCGGCTCGTAGTGCCGTCGTCGATCGGCAATAAGATCCCAGGCGGAGTGTAGTTGGGAAGCTGGCTAAGTGAGCTTTCTGCCGTTGGGAAGGCGGCAACTTCATTTTGTGGTTTTTCAACGACAGCAATGGTTATCTCGGGCCTTGGCGGCGGGCTGCCTAGCAAGTGCACGACCGACCACCCCGGCACGGCCAGCAGCGCGCCGAGCAGAACTAGACTGGCCACCGCTGCCCAGGCGAGTGCCAGTCGCCGCGCCGGCTGCCTCATCATGCCGCCCAGCAATAACACCAAAGCAAGTAGTAGCGTCGACAATAAGTAGTAGTCGGCAAACCAAGTGAGCATTACATCGTAGAATGAGTTCATTGCTGATCCTCTTTCGCGCCTCCCGCTCGACCGATCGGCGGGACGTGCCGACTTTTCACTGCGTTGAATTCGAGCGTCGGCGATCATCGCTTCGAGCGAATCGAGCTCTGAATTGGAGAGCCGTTTCCCCTCGAGGGCGTGCACCAGGTACTCATCCACGGCACCATCGAACACGCGATCGAGAAATCCGCCCGCCAAACGGCGGAATGTGCTACTACGATCGACGAGCGGGAAGTAAACGTGCGCCTTGCCCTGTTTTCGATGGTCGACCAGGCCCTTTTGTTCCATGACCTGAAACAGGCTCAGCACCGTAGTATAGGCCAGCGGCTCGCCGGCAGAAATTAAGGCATCGCCCACCTCGCGAACGGTGGAGTCGCCGCGGTCCCAGAGCACTTTGAGTGCTTCCAGCTCCCGGTCGGTAGGAGAAAAGTTGGTCATTTGCTCGGTTCCCAACGAATTACGGTCCGTTACGTACTGGAGGACCAGTACATCCACCGTGATTCTACTGGTTGGGCAGTAATTGTCAAGCGAACGCCGAACAACGGAATTTTCGTTCCGTTGTGAGCCACCAGGAACGGACGAGAAACCGTCCTACGGGCTTGCGTCTCGCCCGGCACCAGGGTTCCCCAGTCGGCGAGGACCTGCTGCTTGCACTTGGGGCATACGACCTTTTGCCCCAGGTACTTGGCCGGCACGTCTTTTTCGTGCTGGCACTTATCGCAAGCCAGCAGCACCCGGCACGCCGGGTCGTCGATCGCCCGAAACACCTCAGCGGGCACGTCGCCATAGGCGATGTCGTTGGCCTCGAGCAACTGCAGTTGCTCCTCGCTGATTTGCTCCAGCGACGAAAGCCGATTTGCCATGTTGCGGATTGCCTGTTCAAACAGGTTGCGCGCGGCACGGCCGTTGCCGAAATGGCGGTCGCGGCGATTGTAGTGCCACGTGAGCCACTGGATCACCTTAAGCCGCGCTTCGGGCGTGAGGTTGTAGTGATTCTTGCGGCAGAACAAGCCGAAGATGCCGGACAGTTCCAGCGGCGTGTAGTCGACGAAGTGGAGTTGCCGGTTGAACCGGGACGACAAGCCGGGGTTCGAAGCGAGTAGCTCCGCCATCTCGTCGGGATAGCCGGCTAGGATGACGACGAGTTCGTCGCGATCGTCTTCGGCACGTTTGAGGAGCGCCTGCACGGCTTCGTGGCCGTAGGGGTCTTCGCTACGTCCGGCGACAAGGCTGTACGCCTCGTCGATGAACAGAATCCCGCCAATCGACTCGTCAATCTTCTTGTTGGTCTTGGGCCCCGTCTGCCCGGCGTACTCGGCCACCAACCCCGAGCGATCGGTTTCGACCAGATGACCTTTCTCCAGCACGCCCAACGCGCGATAGATTTTTCCGACGATCCGCGCAACGGTGGTCTTACCGGTACCCGGGTTGCCAGTAAACACCATGTGCAGGCTGATGTCGGTCTCGGGCAAACCAGCAGCGGTCCGCTTCTGCTGCAGCTTGAGAAAGTTAGTGAGCGACCGAACCTCGTGCTTGATCTCTGCCAAGCCAATGAGCTTGTCGAGTTCCGCGAGCGCTTCCTCCACCGTTAGCTCGGGTGGCTCTTCCTCTGTTGTGGCCAGGGCCACTTTTTCTGCTGGCGTGGTGCGTTTGCGGTCGAACTTTGGTACGTCCGCTTCGGTGCGCGAAGGGGTCACATAGATTCCATCGTCGGCTTCACGACGCATCTGTTCGATAGCCTGTTCGCCATTGCCGGTGGGCTTTGCCGCTTCTTCGTCGTCGCCGTCGATCGGCGACTTGTTTGAGGTGGCTATTCAACTCGAGTTGAATCGTCCGGATGATGGCCGCTTCGGGCGGCTTGAGCGTGCCATCGGCGCGGGCCACGATGTTCGCTAATCGGGCAACCAGGGTATCGAGCCGGCTGATGCGATCTCGCAAAGGAGGAATGCGATCAAACGGACGCACCATCGCATACCACTTGAGCTTGGCCGAATCCTCCGATGCCCGCTTCATTGCTTCGTTGAGCTTGTCGCCACTCAGCCAATGGCCCCATAGGTGGTGGCACAACACCTCGGCCAGGAACCGCTCCTGCTTGGTCCATTTCTTATCCGCTTCGCAAATTGAAAGGTAGATCTTTAGCACCAGTGCCCGGTGCAAGTCGTCCATTAGCGTCACGAACTCGCCATTGGCGCGGTCGAGCAGATGAGGGTATTCGCGCTCGCAGAGCTCGCCGCTCGAAACATAGAGCTCGCGGCATTCGCGCAGCGTTCGGCTGTAGAGCGAGGGACGGGACGGTAAATCGTTTTCACCCATAACGATGCATTGGCCGTAGGGAAGGTAGCGGGATAGTGCGACCTAATGATTATCTCCACGACCAATACAACCGCAAGCGTGCAGCGAGCTTTTCGCGGCACTTCTCTCAGCGCAGCTCCGCTCCTATACTCGGGGCGACGCGTCCGGGGAAAAATCTGCCACTGCCTACGCCGAACTATGGGAATAATCGAACACTTCAGGAGTCTTGCCCGATGCGACTTGTATTCGCTTTGCTGACCATCCTTGCCGGCCCGGTGATGGCGGACGACTGGCCACAGTGGCGGGGCCCCGGTGGGCAAAACCACGCTGCACCGGGCGCCACCGCCCCCAATAAGTGGAGCGAAACATCGAATCTTGCCTGGAAAACGAAGGTGCCGGGGCGGGGGCATTCGTCGCCGGTCGTCGTGGGCCAGCGTATTTACCTCACCACCTGCGACGAAGAGACCCAGCAACAGTCGCTCTTGGTATTCGACCGCACGACCGGCGAACTGCTAAAGCAGAGCGTCGCCCACAAGGGCAACTTGCCTCCCCGGATTCACGGCAATAATACGCACGCAAGCCCCACGGTCGCGTGCGATGGCAAGCACGTCTTTACACTTTTCCACAACGATCTGGCGTGCTTCCTCACCCAGTTCGACCTCGAAGGCAACCAAATCTGGCAACGGCGGGCCGCCGGCTTCGACCCACAGCGGTTTGTGTTTGGTTTTGGGACCTCGCCCATTTTGGTCGATGGCCTCCTGGTGTTCGCCACCGAGTACGATGGCCCCGACAGCGGCATCTATGGCATCCAGCCTGAAAGCGGAACGCAGGTCTGGCGGGCACCGCGGCCCGAAAGCCTCAGCAATTCATCGCCCATTGCGGCGGAACTCGATGGCAAAACCCAGTTGCTCATCAGCGGGCAGAACCAAATCGCCTCCTACGACCCCCAGACCGGACGCCAGCTGTGGAGCACCCCCGGCGCCACCCGCGCCACCTGCGGTACCATGGTGTGGGATAGTCAGCGGAATCTCGCCATGGCGAGCGGCGGCTATCCCGATACGTTCACAACGGCGGTTCGCGGCGGTGGAGATCCTACCGTCGCCTGGAGTACGAACAAACTCAAGTGTTATGAACAGTCGCTATTGTGCGTGGACGGTTACGTGTACGCCGTCACCGATAACGGCATCGCCCACTGCTTACGAGCAACCGATGGCGAGCCGCTTTGGAACGAGCGGCTGGGTGGTCGCTACAGCTCCTCCCCCTTGTACGTCGAGGGCAAGATTTATGTGACCAACGAGCGTGGCACTACTTTCGTGTACCAAGCTACGCCAGAGGGATACAAGCCCATCGCCGAAAACCAGTTGGGCGACGAATGCTTCGCGACCCCCGCACCGGTTAACGGCAAACTTTATCATCGTTATGCCAGGCGCGAAGCGGGAGAGCGGCAAGAGTATCTGGTTGCCATCGGTGAGTGAAGCGTGCAAACGTCGACGGCCAAATAAAGGCGCTGGCGACGACTTGTACCTGGATGCGATTGACAAAGTGAATCCGCGAGGTTCTTCCATCCCTACGGGTCGGTCGCATGCCAAGGCTTGGGCACAGGGGCCGGTGGCGGGCGAATCGCAAAGTGCGAGGAAGCAGAGTCGACCCGGGAGAGTCGGGCAACATCCGAAACGCCTGAGATAATCTCGGGCCGCTGGCTTTACCGAGTTCGCGATCCGAATTTGCCGTGGCTTATTTATTCGCCCCATGGTTGATCTGGGGGGCTCCGTTGCACTATTCTATGGCATCGGTTTGCAATCGTTTTGGCGTTTCTGCGCCGCTTTTCTGGAACCATACCATGCGACTCGTCACTCTTGCCCTGATTGGTGCTGCCGTTGCGATGCTACCAGCGTCCGCCGACATTTCGACTGAGGACTTCGATCGCATCATGCTGTACACGCTGAAGAACAAGAACGGCGTCACCGTAACGGTGACCAACTACGGGGCCATCATCACGTCGATCGTTGTTCCCGATCGCGACGGCAACATGGGCGACGTGGCGCTGGGGTACGACACCGTCGAAGGCTACATCAACGCGGTCGACAAGCCGTACTTTGGGGCCGTCGTCGGCCGCTACGGCAATCGCATCGCCGCGGGGAAATTTACCATCGATGGCGAGCAGTACGAGTTGGCTGTGAATAACGGCAAAAACCACTTGCATGGCGGTGTGGTGGGATTTGACAAGGTAGTATGGGATGCCAAGCCAATTGGCGAGGATGTCATCGAGTTGAGCTATACGGCGAAAGACATGGAGGAGGGCTATCCGGGCAACGTGGAGGTTCGAGTTGCCTATACGCTGACCGACGACGACGAACTACGCGTTGACTACCATGCGACTACCGATAGGAAGACCCACCTGAACGTGACGCAGCACACGTACTTCAACCTGAAAGGCGAAGGCGAAGGGACGATTCTTGACCACCAGCTAATGATTAACGCCGAACAGTTCACCCCTGTGGACGATGGCTTGATTCCCACGGGCGAACTGCGGGACGTAACAAGCACGCCGTTCGACTTCACCTCGGCCAAGCCGATAGGTCGCGACATCGGCGCCGCCAACCAGCAGCTGGAGTTTGGGGGCGGATTCGACCACAACTGGGTGCTCAACAAGGATGGAGACAAGGCGGCGATGACACTCGCAGCGCGGCTATCCGAACCAACTACTGGGCGCGTGGTGGAAGTCCATACGACCGAACCCGGCGTGCAGTTTTACAGCGGCAATTTCCTGGACGGGCGGCTTCAGGGGAAGAGTGGCAAGCCCTACGTGCATCGTGGCGGACTGTGCCTGGAGACCCAGCACTACCCAGATTCGCCTAACCAACCAAACTTTCCTTCGACGCTTTTGAAGCCCGGGAAAGCTTACAAGTCAACAACCGTCTTTAGGTTCTCTACGCATTAGATTCGATTATTCAATCGCGATCGATCGAGTAATCGAATCGCAATGTTACCCATAACGACTCGACTCGCAGCGGACAAAAACATATGGCATCCTACGCGATCCCCGATGCTCCGAAGTTGGCTAAACTGCCGAGTAAGCACGTCTACCTGGTGGCCAATGGCGACCTGCGCTAGAGCCAACCAAAACTGCTGGGCCGCGCAGCACGAAATGGAGCAGGCAATTGGCGCGGCTGTCGAGAGCGCCGGCTGGAAGGTGGTTCGAGCGCACCCGTACAAGGAGCAGGAGCAACACGGCTTTATCGGTTCGCAGCGCGAAGGCATGCAAGTGTTTCGCGACCTCGATCCGGATGCGCCACTCATTGTTGCCGAAGCCGTTTGGCAGTACTCCCATCATTTGCTGCATGGACTCATCTCGCATCGCGGGCCAATACTCACGCTTGCCAACTGGTCGGGTACGTGGCCCGGGCTGGTCGGCATGCTGAACCTCAACGGCTCGCTCACCAAGGCCGGCGAGGTGTACAGCACGCTATGGGCCGACGACTTCGCGGCACCCGATTTTCGCCAGCAGCTCACCCGTTGGCTCGATGGTCACAAGATCGATCATCCCCAGGACCATGTCCATTCGCTATCAACCATCAATATTGGCAAGGCGGAACAAGAGCTAGGGGAAGCACTGGCGACACAGCTCAAGCAGCAGAAGGCCATCATGGGGGTGTTCGACGAAGGCTGCATGGGCATGTTCAACGCCATTATTCCCGACCACCTGCTGAACCCCACGGGTGTTTACAAGGAACGGCTTAGCCAAAGCGCACTCTACTACGAGTCGACGCAAGTTACCGACGACGAGGCGATCGCTGTCCGCAACTGGATGGAAGATGCGGGCATGACGTTCGTCACGGGGACAACGCACGAGTCCGACCTTACCGATGAGCAGCTCAGGCTGCAATGCAAGATGTACGTGGCCGCGGTGCGGATTGCGGACGACTTTGGTTGTGACCTGATCGGCATTCAATATCAACAGGGCCTCAAGGACATGCTGCCTGCAAGCGACCTGGTGGAAGGGACTCTGAACGACTCGAACCGTCCGCCTGTGCTCAGCCGCGATGGCGGCCGAGTGCTCTATGAAGGCGAGCCACTACCCCATTTCAACGAGGTCGATGAGTGTGCGGGGCTCGATGGCCTGATGACCTACCGCGTGCACCATGCGATGGGCCAGCCCGTAGAGAACACGCTTCACGACCTACGTTGGGGAGACTGGGACCAATCGGGAACGGTGGACGAGTACGTGTGGGTATTCGAAATCAGTGGTAGTGTTCCGCCCGCGCACCTAGTTGGCGGCTGGGGCGGAGCCACCAGCGTGCGCCAACCTGCAATGTACTTTCCTGCCGGCGGAGGAACCATCAAAGGTATCTCGCATCCTGGCGAGATTGTTTGGTCGCGAATCTATATTGAAGAGGGTCGGCTAAAGATGGATCTGGGACGCGCCGAAGTCGTGGAGCTTCCTTTGGAAGAAACGGAGCGTCGGTGGAACGAAACCACACCGCAATGGCCGATCATGCACGCGGTTACTTACGGGGTGTCACGTGATCAAATGATGGCCCGTCACAAGAGCAACCACATTCAGGTCGCGTACGCCGATAGTGCTGAAGCGGCGGACAAGGCCCTGATGGCGAAAGCGGCCATGGCCGCTGCGCTCGGCATGGAGGTGGCCATTTGTGGCACTCGAAGGGGCGGCACGAAATGGTCGTAGCAAATTGCCCGGCTGTTCGCGTGACATCCACCTTCTGTCTTCATGGCACCACTCCTATGGCTACGCCTTTCGCCCATCTACACTAACTAAGAGACGTGTTCGCGCCCGTCGCTACTTGCTCGGTGGGTTTTCAATCTTCCCGTCCCCAGCCCGTAGAATTGGTGATTGCATCCATGTCAGCACGATTCGCAATAGGCGTTGACGACGTCACCAACAGCGTTCGCGCGCTGGTGACACATATCGCCACCGACGAAGATCGCCAGCGGACCCGCGCAAGCTGGAACATGGGCGACGTATTCGTCTCGGTACTAGTGATGGCCCTGATCATTGCCGCCTATTCTTGCTTCCAAGGTTAACTCATGATAGCTAGCTGTTTGCGATGTATTCTCGCGCTGTGCGGCGCCGGATTACTTGTGGCAAATATTAGCGTTGCCCAAGAGCCGCGGGTCGAGTTGCGCTATGCGCATGGCCCCGATTCGTTTCGGCAAGAAGGTGTACCCCAAGGCAACGTCACCACGCACGAATGGACATCAAGCAAGGTGTTCCCGGGCACCGTGCGGCGATACGCTGTTTACGTCCCGGCTCAGTACTCGCCCGACGAGCCGGCAGCGCTGATGGTGTTTCAGGATGGCCACGCTTACCCCAGCGAGCAGGGCGACATGCGCGTAGCGACGGTGCTAGATAATCTCATCCACTCCGGCGACATGCCGGTTACCATCGGTGTATTCGTCGATCCGGGGCACCTGAAAGACGAACTCCCTGCTGAGCGCGGGTGGCAGCCGCGACCTGAGAATCGTTCGCTGGAGTACGATACGGTATCGGGCGACTACGCCGAGTTCCTGCTGACAGAAATCTTGCCGGCAGTAGCCAAAGACCATCCCTTTACCGGCGATCCGGAAGGACGGGCAATTTGCGGGATGTCGAGCGGCGGCATCTGCGCGTTCACCGTTGCGTGGCATCGGCCAGAGTCCTTTCGCAAAGTACTGAGTCATATCGGCAGCTTCACCAACATCCGCGGCGGCGATGCCTACCCGGGTCGCATTCGCAAAGAGGCGAAACGCCCCCTGCGAGTATTTCTTCAGGACGGCAACAACGATCTCGACAACGAGCACGGCAATTTGCCTTTGGGCAATCAACAAATGGCCGCCGCCCTTAAGTTTCGCGACTACGACTACCAGTTCGTCTATGGGCAAGGTGCTCATAATGCCAACCATGGCGGGGCGATTCTGCCGGAGTCGCTCCGCTGGCTATGGCGCGACTATGAGTTGCCCGAATCGTAGCGCATCGAGTAGGCGCTCATCGACCGAATTTGCCAAGCGATGCCGCCCCTAGCCCGCCGCCAATCGCAAGTTATCATAGGACGTGGTGCCGCGAGCCATCAGCAATGGAGTGTTGATCGCTGGCACTCTGGAGGGTAAGCGAATGGCTAGCGGCCTGATTGGAATTCAGGTGCCCCGCAAGGGGTTGTGGGTTCGAGTCCCATGCCCTCCGCTCTGTGTTATTCGATGTCGCTTGATGCAAAGCGACGCCAAGAGCCCCGTGTTTCGCGGGGCTCTTGGCGTTTGTTCGCGAGCCGTGCGTTGCCGGCTTCGCCATGGCTTCGGTGCAATTTGGCGCCATCTTTAACGTCCTCGGTGCGGGCCGTTCGGCACCATTTTCGGCACCCCTCGGCACCATAGTCGAACCCTTCCGCCACCAACTTCCCATCCACAATCGTTCGTCGTCGCGTAGCTGACGAGAAGTCGGGTAAGTTGCTCATCGTCGCCGCCACTTCGGACCGCAACGGTTACGCACATCGCGGCGCCTGTGCTTCGAATACCCCGCTTCGACGGCGACCGTTGGCGGGTTGTTGTCGAGATCGAAACTCCGCGATGTTGGGCTGGCAAGTTCGCTCGTCGACCAGCGCGATTCTAGGGCCCGGGACGCGGTGGCGACGATTAGCTAACTTCGCAACAATCTGGTGCGGATGGATGATCCTCGCTACCGCCTGGAGGGGCTACAGCTCACATTACGTGGAAAGCCTGGTTAAGCAAATCGGCTATTGTGTCAGAGGGACCGAGCGGTTCTGGAACGATGGTAAATCGCCCGAGTCGATCCTTCAAATCCGAGCCGCCGCCCTCAATGACGACGACCGCCCGGAGCACCATCACAGCAACCGCCCCGGAAACCCCGTCCACCCAAACGTCAAAATCATGCCAGCAATAACCACCGCCACAGAAAAACCCAGTTCCCGCACCCCAAATGTCTGTGTGAGCGTCACGATTGTGGGCAGGCGGGTTAGTTTGGGTAGTTTTTCCAGTAGTGCTCCCAGCCGCCGGGTTGGCTGAGGTAGAGGGCTCGGAGATGGCAGACGGCGTCCGAGCCCGCTTCGCTCCACCGCATCCCGCTGCCTTTGAGTCGGTTGCCAACGACCGTTTTGCACGCGCTCTCAACCGGCCCGCTGCCGATCTGCCAACCGTTGGCCAAGTACCTCGGGTAGTCCATTTTGTGTTGATGATTTTGAAAGTAACCCAAACAGTTCGCATGCGCCGTGCGCTGGGCCGACGAGCATTGGCTCACATCAAGTTGCTGGAGCATTCCCACAATGCGAAGTCCTCCTTCGTGTTTCAACTTGTGACACCACGCGCTCACACGCTCTTTGCGCAAAGGCTCATCGTCGGCGTACAACGCCAAGCCCAACTCGGTGAGATGCTCCGACGCATGCCAGAAGTCGAGAATCCGTTCGGCGAGTGGGAAGTTCACTCGTAAGAAGTTCTCCAATCCACTCCCCCCATCCGAGATCGCAATTTGCTGCTCCGCTTCGTCCCAACCCACCTGGGCCGCTTGGCGACGCAACTGCTTGCCAAGCTCGGGAAGTTCGTAAAATCCCGCCAAATACCGCACTGAATGCGGCTTTGGCGGCCGGTTGTCGTGCTCACTATTGGCGTTGTAGATCATCCCCACGGTCGCCATCCGGCCCTCGGCGCGCGTCGCCCGCCTTGGGACCCTGTTGACGAACGCCCGTGGCGTCGAGGCTCACGTACGCGCACGTCTTGCCGTGCGCGTCGCGTTGCCACTCCCACAATTGTTTTTCGCCAAAGACGACTTCCGCTTCCAAGAGTTGCTTCAAACGCTCGCCGGCGTCTTCGGTCACTCGTTCGACGGTCGATTCGCTCAGCTTCAGACCGCATAGCTTCTTGAGCGTGATCTCACTCGATTGGCCAAAGCTGTTTTGCACGCCCGTGATGCTCACCACTTCGCTGGCCGCCGGGCTGAGATTCCGCTTGTTCAAACCAAGCTGCTTGTCGCGGGGAAACAGACCATGGCGACACGCCCGGCAATGGTAATAGTGCCGGTTGACTTGCAGCGGACCAAGCAGGCTATCGACCCACCGGCGACGCACATTCACGCAGCGTGCGTCCCCGCCGCAGCCGAGGCAGACGATGCTAGCTTTCTTGTACCCGCCCCCTTTTTTGGCGGTCGTCGGCGACCGCCTCGACGCGCCTTCGCCCCAAGGGCGTGCACCCGGTCGCGGAGGTCGAACTCCGTTTGCCCAAGCAGATTCGTATCGTCCTTGTCCGCCAACAGCTTGGCGACTCGCTTCCGCTCTTGGTCGAAACATTCCCCTAAACGCTCGTAAATCCGTTGTTCTTCTTCGTTCAACTCCAGCGGCTGGGCAGGTAAAGCGGCCATGATCGTCTCCTCGGCAAAACGGAAAATAGGAAAGATCCAACAACACCCCTCCAACAGAGCAAATTTCCTACCTACTTTCGAGACGCCCACACCAAATGTCTGACGCTGGCGTCCCGCTATTGAAAGGCCCCGCCGCCGAACATATAATAGGTCCTTGATTCGTGGCCGCCGGCCTATCCGAGTCCGATCGGTCCATTTTCCCCTGTAGCTCAGTTGGTAGAGCAGGCGGCTGTTAACCGCCTTGTCGCAAGTTCGAGTCTTGCCGGGGGAGCTTTACCTAAGTCTTGCCGAAACCACACGTTAGGTTACCTGTCGACGTTCGACAGTGCGGCCCGAAATCCTCGGAAAAACCGGTAGTCTACCGGATTCCGTTTTTTGGGAGATTGCACGATGTCGAATAACGAATCTCTGCGTCCACCGAAGTACCGCCACCACAAAGGGAGCGGGCAAGCCGTCGTCACCCTCGCAGGTGAAGACATCTATCTGGGCAAGTACAAGTCGGCTGCTAGCCGCGAAGCGTACCGCCGGCTAGTTGCCGAGTTCATGTTGCACGGCCACGCCCCGGCGGCTGCGGAATTGACCGTGGTCGAAGTGCTTGCCGCCTACCTTAATTTTGCCAAGGTTTACTATGTCAAGAACGGCAAGCCGACCAACGAATTGAAAATGCTCAAGCAGGTGGTCGACGTGGCCAAACCGCTCTATGGACGCACGCAGGCGATCGAGTTCGGACCGAAGGCGCTGAAGACAGTCCGGCAAGCGATGATCGACAAGGGCTGGGCGCGGACGAATATCAACAAGCAGGTCGACCGGCTGAAGCGTATCTTCAAGTGGGCAGTGAGCGAGGAACTATTGCCGTCGAACGTGTACGAAGCGCTTCGCACGGTAACCGGCCTGCGGAAGGGCAGGACCGAAGCGAAGGAATCGAAACCCGTACCACCCGTAGGAATGGAAGTGCTCGAGGCGACCCTAGCGAAATTGCCTCCCATCGTGGCGACGATGGTGCAAGTGCAACGGTGGACCGGCGCACGGCCTAGCGAGATATGCGACTTGCGACCCTGCGACGTGAACCGGGCGGGCGACGTGTGGGAGTACACCCCCGGTTCGCATAAGACCGAACACCACGAACGCCCGCGGGTTGTCTTCATCGGTCCCCGCGCAAGAGATTCTCTTGCCGTACCTGCTTCGTGCTACAGATGCACCTTGCTTTTCACCCAGCGAAGCGGAAGCGGCACGGCGGGCGGAGCAGCACGCCAACCGCAAGACGCCTCTCTCTTGCGGCAATAAGCCGGGGAGCAATCGCAAGCGGAAGCCGAAGTGGAGCATGGGCGACAAGTACACCACCGAAACCTATGGCCAAGCGATTCGCCGCGCGGCTCGCAAGGCGGGTGTCCCGGAATGGTCCCCCAATAGGCTGCGTCATACGTTCGCTACCGAAGTCCGCAAGAGCCACGGGCTCGAAGCGGTGCAATGTTGCTTAGGGCACGCCAAAGCGTCGGTAACCGAAATCTATGCGGAGAGAGATTTCGCCCTGGCGGCTCGCGTCGTGGCCGAAGTCGGTTAAACTCAACTTCTAATTGCCGGGTTTGCGGATTGATCCCCGCACAGACCGGCCGGCTACTGCGGAACCGCAATCTCCGCGTGGTAGTCGGCTGGTCGGCCCGGCTCTTTCGGAGATTCAGTAGTTCCAAATAGGTATTCATTCAGGCGTTTCCGGCCAGCCGGTCGTAAGTACCACGATCGATGCCTTGATTTTGGTCAGCCCCCAACATTCGCCCGACGACTTGTCCGATCCAGAGGAGCATTTCACGGAAGCGGAGTAGTTCGAGAAGCAGTTGTGGCTCGTCGTCCCATTTTCCTTTAGCCAGTTTGAAGTGCAACCAGACCCAGACGTTCCGC
The DNA here is from genome assembly GCA_963753855.1 of Lacipirellulaceae bacterium. GTDB lineage: Bacteria > Planctomycetota > Planctomycetia > Pirellulales > Lacipirellulaceae > Aeoliella. The sequence goes on from CAVWDV010000003.1 coordinate 835,689, forward strand.
AGGACCAGGGCGACGCCTACGAAGAGCAGTCGCAGTGCTGGATCGCGGGTGCAGGTTTTGATTCGCGCCTCGTTCATCTGCCGGTAGCTGGTCTCGATGCCGAATCGCTTGCGGTACGTTTCGCGGATTTCCTTGGGGGTCTGTCGAACTTTCCAAATGGCGTACATCAGCTTCTTCGTCTTCCGCTTGCCCGATTTCTTGTCCGTATAACCGAGCGATGGACGTCCGCCTCGGCGACGACGCCGAAGAAGTGCAGAAGGCACTTCGCAAACAGGGCGTGACCGGTAAGCTAGCCGCCGCCGCGACCAACCTGGTCGCCGGCGAAGGCTATACCGTGTTCGCCCTGTCGGTAACTCTCGTGACGCGTCACCGTGACGTGTCCTCTCCCGTAGTGCAGGAGACGAGAGTGGCCGACAGAGGCGACAAGTCGGTTCGCGGGCCCCAGGCCCGCCGCAATCCCATCGACCGGGACCTTGGGAAAGTCCGCTGGTTGAGCGTCGAGCAAATCCGGAAACAGCAGCGGATGCGACGGGAGACCGTCGTTGAAGCCATGCTCGCGGGCCATTTGCCCTACGAGCAGCGCGGTCGCATACGGTACGCTCGTGTGCAGGACGTTGAGGCGTGGGAGCAATCCCGGCTGGCCAAGCGTCAGTCGTCCAAGACACGTTTGCACCCGGCCCTGGCCGGGCTCGGCTAGGCACTAGCCGGGTCAAGCGTCACCCTTCGGGAGTGCATACGCCTCTGGCCCGGCACCTTTTTTCTTTCGGACGCCCTTGTCCACCATGACTTGACACTTCGAAGGGACTCCTGACCAAAGCATCCTTCTTCGCTATACTGGGTGGCCTGCCAAGAGCACTGAGTGCTGCGGCATTTGCGGACGCAGATGTTGCTTACGGGCCCGTAGCTCAGTTGGTTAGAGCAGGGGACTTAGGTGCGGCGAGCCTAAACGAACTCAAGTTCGCATGGCTCACCGCAAATGGGTTGCCTTGGCCTTCACTCGTGAGGGCCTTGGTAGAATTCGTCAAATTCGGGGAAGGCTAAGTCGCGGAGCGATACGCTAATCCCGAGCCAAGTCCGCCGTCGTCAGCATGCACGGAGGCGGAAAGGTGTAGAGACTGTACGGCGAACTCGTAATGAGAAGAGACAGTCCAGACCACAAACCCGAAAGGGGCGGCGAAAGCCGTAGCTGGTAAGCATAATCCCTTGGTCGGGGGTTCGAGTCCCTCCGGGCCTACTTTGGTTACCAGACTTGCGAAGGAACCGTCTCGATGGTCAGTGATAGAGATAAACGCCGCCTTGAACTTGACGGCATGACTGAAGAGGAAATCAGAGAGGAGTTCCAGCGAGTCTTTGGTGAAGGCACTTTCCCGGCAAATCCAAGTAAGGCCGTAACTACGATTCTGGACAAAGAGTTCGGTGCAAAGCGGAGAGTCTACTTTTCCGACAAGTGTGAGAACTGTGGAAAGCAATTCCCTGCTGCGGCGACTCCTGTCGAGCGAAACGACGACGGTACACTACGGCATCAAGTCGAGTGCACTGTCTGTGGTAAATGGACGACCACATACGGAGAAGACAGAGAAGACCTGGCTCGTAACTTCGAGCTTCCAGACAACACAGATTACTCCGCTTCTTGTTGATAGAGAGCAAATAGCCATCCGGTCGCCCTGGCCGGCATGCGGCTTGCCTATAGCATTACTTGGCGGTGCCAGATTCGAGAGACCGCCGAACCCACTCAACAACGGCCTTGTATTCGGGTGACACCGGCTTCATGTAGACGTCGGCCATCTGAGAACTGGCGGAGTGCCCGAGCCAACGTCGCATTGCTCCGATGGAGCATCCCGGACGCGACCCAAACTCGGTCGCCCCGAGATGTCGCAACGTGTAAAAGCCTCCTAGGCCTTCGCCGTTCCCTCCCAAGTCTTCTGTAAGGCATCGACTTGTTTGAGCCACGCCTCCAGCTCGCGTAAGATCGACAGCGAATAGCGTTGCCGCGTGTCGCGCCGCACGCGGTACCACTTCATGATCGACGGCTCATCGTCGACCAAGTCGAGCAGCTTTGTTAGTTCTTTCTCAATCGCATACAACCGCCCGATGTAAGCGAGCGCTTCGTGCGCTACCGGATAACTCTCTTTGGCTTCAAAGAACTTCCGCCGCGCATGCGCCGAGCACGAGACCTGCGTCACCCGCCCCGTGGCATAAATGCCGTCGTAACCGGCGAACGCGTCGGCCTGCAGGTAACCCTCCCAGTCGTCGAGGAACGTCGCGGGACCATCCCGCTTCCTGGAAGGCGTGTAGTCGTACACCGTGTAGGGACGCAGGTGATCTCCCGCGTAGACCCAGAACCGGCCCGTTCTGGTCCGCGGCAAGTCTGGATCGAGTACCTTCACCGGCGTGTCGTCGGTGTGAATCGTTTTCGATTCGAGTACCAGTTCCTTGAGTAACCCGTAAAACGGCTGCAGTAATTTGGCGCTCTCGATCACCCACCGGCAGAGTGTGCTGCGGGGCAGGTGCACCCCCTGGCGGAAGAGAATGTCTTCCAGGCGGTACAGCGGCAGATGGTCGCTGAACTTGCCGACGCCGACCATCGCCAGCAGCCCCGGCCCCGGCAGTCCCTTGGGAATCGGCTTTTTGACCGGCGGAGCAATCACCACTTGTTCTTCGCACTTGGTGCAAGCATACTTCCAGCGACGATGCTCGATCACGTGCAGCTTGGGGGGAATGTAATCGAGCAGCTCGCTTGGCTCGAAGCCAAACCGCTGCCGCTCTTCGCCACAACAGGGGCACGCCTTGTCGTCGATGTCATGATCGACAATCGTCCGCGGCAGGTCGGCGGGAATCTTGAGGCGGCCGCCGCCGCGACGACGCTTGTGTGGCTTGACGGTTGTTTCTGTCGTTGGCTGCGCCGGCTCGGGTGATTCGATCTCGAACAGCAGTTTCTGGGCATCATCGAGCTGTTCGCTCCGGCGGCCGTACTGCTGGCGAGTCAGTTTCTCGACGAGAAACTTGAGCTGGGCGATCTGTTTCGATTGCGATTCGACGGTCACTTGCAATTCGGCGATCACCGCATCACGCTGCACGAGTTGGCTGGCCAGTTCGCTCATACCAGCCGTTGTAACAACTCATTCCGATAGCGCAAGAGCAATTGGAGAAAGTTTTTTACTTTGGTCTTCGGTAACGCTTTCGCTGTTTCACACTCGCCAGTTCGATGCCGCCCAAGAGCAGCGAGAGCTGCGTGGCGGTGAGCGTGATGTGACTCCCCCAGTTTTTATCCGCACCCCGCGCAGACTCGTGCGGCAGAAATACCTGAGTTCGATGGTGTGTCACGCGTGTGCATCGCGCCGGCACCCTGTTCCAATTCGGAAACCTGGACCCTGCTGCTATCGACAGAGGACGTGCAGACCGACGCGAGTTAGCGGGACAAGTAATCTGCAGCGGTTGATGCATCCTCGCTCACTTAGCCGGTCGCCAAACTGCACGAGGTCGTGCACACCGACCACAATTCGGGGATTGTCGTTCCACACTGCGCAGTGGCAACAGAGGTTTCAGCGACTTTTCGAGAGACACGGTCACTTGTCCACAGGCAGCTTGATTACCAAGGTGATCAGTGGCCGACTGGGAGTCATGAGTACGCGACTCTTCGTTTTTAGCAGCAGGTCCCTACTCGATTGGGGCAGACCAGCGATTGCCCCAACCTGTATAAAGGTCGTGCAGAAACGCACGCCATTCTTCCGCCGTCCGTGAAGATGGATAGGGGCTAGGCGGCTCCGGCTTGGCGGCAGTCCACACGACGTCGAATTGTCCATCGGGCCGTACCTGGCCGATGCGGGGCGTCTTGAAGGTGTGTTGCGTCGCAGGGTCGATCCGCACCTCGCCACCAGGCGCACTGATGCGTTGATTAAGCATGGCTCGGCGAATCTTCCGCACGTCCGTGGCCCCCGTTTCAGCGACCGCTTGCGCCCACAGCTTGACACCGAAGTAGGCAGACTCCATGGGGTCGGTGAGAACACGTTGCGGCCCGTACTTCTTCCGGAAGCTGGAGACGAACTGCTCATTCTCTTCCGAACTGATGCTCTGAAAGTAATTCCACGCAGCATAATCGCCAGCCATTGCGGAGGCGTCTAGCTGGCGGAGCTCCTCCTCTTCAACGCTAAACGAGATCGTTGGGGTCGTTTCGGGAGCAATCCCTGACGTGCGCAGCTCACTGAAGAACGCATCGTTGGAGTCACCGTTAATGGAGTTCAGGATTACGTCCGGCTTGGTGGCAAGGATCTGCTCGATCATCGATTGGACATCCGAGCTTCCGAGCGGCAGGAAGGCCTCGCCAACTAGCTCTGCGCCAAGCTCTTTCAGCTGGTCCTTGATAATGGCATGGGCCACGCGTGGAAAAACATAGTCGGAACCTACTAGGAAAAAACGTCGCTTGTTCTCAAAGGCGTATGCCCACTTGACCGCTGGAATAATTTGCTGGTTGGGTGCAGCTCCCGTGTAAATCACGTTGGGAGATTCCTCGATCCCTTCATATTGCACAGGATAAACAAGCAGGTGATCCAGCTCCTCAAACACGGGCACAACGGTCTTGCGGCTGGCGGACGTCCAGCAACCAAACACCGTGCAAACTTTTTCTTCTTCGATGAGCCGCCTTGCTTCGATTGCAAATCTTGCTGGGTCCGATCGGCCGTCCGCCACCACGGCCTCCACTGGTCGTCCCAGCACGCCACCACTGCGATTCAGCTCCTCCACTGCCAAAAGGGTGGCGTCAGTGACTGAAGTCCCGCTCTGACCCATTGTGCCGGTGAGCGATTGCAGGATGCCGATGCGAACAGGCTCTCCAGCGGGCGGGACGACGATGGCGCCTTGCGTGCTTTTTGAGGCCGCTGCGTCAGTCCGTCCTCCATCGAGTTCGCCTGACGACAGGAAAAAGGCGGCTCCTGCACCAATTAGGGCAAGTAACCCTGCTCCAGCAATGAGGGCGGTGGTAAAGCTCCGTCTACTCTTTACAGTTGCTGCAGTGGCGGGGGGAACCCAGGTGGCAGATGACTGGCTCGGGAGTTGGATACCCGCGCCCGACATGGCTGCTAAGATGGCTTCCAAGTCACCGCGCATTTCGTCCATCGATTGGTATCGGTCTTCCGGTTTTGTAGCCATCGCGCGGTGAATGATGGCTGCACAGGCTGCCGGAACCGTTGCTCGCACTTCTCGTGGATCAGGAGGCCCGGCGTTGCAGTGTGCAAACATCACTTGGACAACGCTGCCGCTCTCCTGGTACGGACACTGCCCCGTAAGCAGGCTGTAGTAGGTGGCCCCGAGTGAGTAGACATCGCTGCGGGCATCGACTTGTCGCGCCTCGCATTGTTCGGGGCTCATGTAATAGGGAGTGCCGACGAGATGGCCAGCCTGCGTCATCATCATCGACTGGTTTTCAGCTCGCTTTGCCAGCCCAAAGTCAGCAACTTTTACCTCGCCATTTTCTGTCAGCAGCAAGTTCGCAGGCTTCACATCGCGATGCACGAGGCCCTGTTGATGCGCGGCAGCGAGTCCCTTGCAGGCTTCTATGGCAAGGCGGGTTGCTTCACTCACGGTGTAAGCCCGATTGTTCCAGGTGGTCTCCCGCGCTACCCCCCGACACGACTTCCATGACGAGGTAATGTACTTTTTCCTCATTGGCTACTTCATAGATCGTGACGGCGTTGGGATGATTGAGCTTGCCGGCGCTCTTCGCTTCGGCAAGGAAGCGATGCAGTGCGTTCTCGTCAGCCGACAGTTCGGCAGGTAACACCTTGATCGCGACGTCACGTTCGATAGACGGGTCGTGGGCCTTAAGCACAACCCCCATTCCCCCGACACCAAGGAGTGCCGTAATTTCGTACTTTCCAAGCCGATGTCCCACCCATTGTTCAGGGCTGCGTTGTAGACCGCTGGTAGATGCTGGCGTTGTATCGCCGCCGAGAAGCATTGTCTCATCGAGCGAATGCGGAGTCTCGGGGCGATCAGCGTCGCTCTCAGGTGTTGCAGATTCGTCTGACGAAGAGGGGCTCACGACAATGGCCTCACGGTGTGCGCCTTCTTAAACCATGGTATGCGACAAGCTTACGTATCGTACTTTTGCGAAACGCGGATGTAAATCGGCTCCATTGACCCGCCAGCGGACCTTTGGAGTGGCCCCCGCAGCTGCCCGAGCGCACGGTACGAACCACCATCTCGTTTCACTTTCGTACGTAGTGAGCGACCAGAGTCCCGTTTTGGGATAAACGGCGTCGAACTGAAGGTTGGCCCACAAGACGAAGGCGGCCGCGGTTAACGAACCGGATTTCGAGCGATTCTGTTTTTAACGCATTCCATCAGTCGACATGGGGGCCGTGAAGACGCTGCCTCACCGATCACCCGTTGGGACCGAGTGCCGTCAGGGCCGTTTCTCGCACATGGGCACTCGGATCGAAGATGGCCAATTCCTGAATCGTCTCGTGGAGCGATTTGCCAGCATCCCCAAGGTCCATGGCTGCAAGGATCGATTCGCGACGTTCCAACTCCGAATCGCTCTTGAGCCCTTCACGAATGACGGGGATCACCGCTTGTGTGACCTCCTTTTTGTTGGAGGCCACGCGGGCGAGTGTCCACGCGGTGGCGAGTTGCTCGAACCTTCCTGCGGTGCTGTTCTCGTCGACGTTCCGCAGGTGTTCTAGCAGTGCGTCCTTGGCGAGATTGGCTTTTGGCCCTATTTCCCGAAGGGCGTACATGGCGCTCTGCCTGACCTGAGCACTACTGGAACCAAGCTGAGCGGCGAGCTGCTGCGTTGCCGAAGAAGCCTCTGGGCCGATATTTGCCAGGACGTCGTTGATGCGGACTTGCAGGGACGGATCGACCTGATCCAAGCACGCCGCCAGCGCGGAAACTGCCCCTTCCGCCTGGTTGCCCATCCGCAGGAGAACATCCACGGCGAGCGCACGAGTGTCTGGATTCGCCAGCGCTTTGCCGGCGTGCGGAACCACTTTTTCCCCCAAGCTTGCCAGTGCGCTGACGATGTGCTCGCGGGCTTCCGGTTCTTTGGCTGCTTCCAGCAGTAACGGCGCGGCTTTACCAGCTGGAATTTCTAAGGTCACCAGCCCATGGGCGGCGGCCTGTGCTACATTCGGATTTTCTTGCTCGAGTCCAGCGACCAGCCGCTTGATGGCGGTTTGCAGCAGTTCGTCATCCCCGGGGCTGGTTTTGGCGAGCGCCCACGACGCCACCATGGCAACAAAGGCATCGTCGCTGCTGGCTCTCTTGTCCAGGATCGCTTTTGCTTGAGTTGCGCCGATGGCTCCCAATGCATAGATTCCGCTCAGTTGTACCGACTGATCGTTGTTCCAACGCTCCATCGCCGCAGCTATGGCTGGCTCCGCCGACTTTGCCTGGGAGCCAATTGCGGCGAGCGCCATCAGCGCTTGGGGGATGGCTTCCGCCTTGTCGTGGCGATCAAGAAAAGCGGCGAGCTCAGGAACGGTGCCGGCGGCGTCGGGGCCGATGTCGGCAATCGCAAGCGACGCCCAGTAGGCCCCGGTTGGCTCTTTCAGGCACGCCTTCAGCACCGGCACCGACTGGGCGCCTGCGTCCACCAAGGCCTCAACCACGTAGATGGCGACCGCACCATCATTACTTGCTAGCACCTTGCTGAAGGTGTCGGCCATTTTTTGCGGATCGATTTGCAGTTTTCGCAAAGCTGCAATCGCTGCTGCGGCGACGCGCGGGTTGGACGAGACGGCCGCATCCGTCAGTACTTCGAACGTACGATCCGACTTGTCGCCGGCTTGCGCGAGCGCCGCGATCGAATGCAACTGCACGACCCAGCTACCGCTCGTTGCGCCGCGTTGAAGCTTGGCAACCGTGTCGAGATCGGAGAGGCCCAAATGCCCCGCCGCTCGGGCTGCCCGCCAACGGACGCTTTCGCTCTTGGAGTCAAGAGCTTCGCTGATGAGTGATTTGGCAGTCGTTTCATCCGCATTGCCCTGGATCAGTCGATCGACCTGGGCTGCAAGCGCGTCCGACGAAGGTTCGGACTGCGGTTGTGCCGACCTTGGCGTTTCCGCTGCAGCGGTGGTTGCCGACTGGGCAAAAGCGGACGGAAGCGTGAGTGGCAGCGCCACGGCAACGGCAGCTACCGCAGCTACCAACGTGGAAAAGGGAATGGTCATCGGTGTTTCCTAACAGAACAGGAGGTGCTTTATTTGAGGTGCTCGTCGCGAAAGATCATTGCGTCTAGCCGAATTGTTCGTTCAAGCCATGGTTTAGCGAAAGCAAGAATCGCTGGGCCTGTTCAACGGCCGCCGACGGATATTTGCTGCCGTCCGCGGCGATTGCCATCCGCCAGTCTTTGATTTGCTTCTCCACCTCCATGAACTCTTCCATGCTCAGCGCGCAATATTTGGCGCGCTTGGCGAGTAGCTCATTGAGCTTGGTGCGATAGGTTGTATAGGCCGGGTCAGCACAAAGCATCGGCCAGTGTACGGTTCCGGTAGTCGTGTCGTACTGCTGAGGGGTAAGCGGATGCAGTCGTTGCTTGGCAAGCCACGGCTCTTGTTTTGCACGAAGCTCGGCAATCTGCTGTTGTTGTCGTTGTTTGGCGGTATCGCTCCGCCAGCGATAGGCCTCGGTATGCTTTACCTGGTTGTCAATGCTAGCGCTCCGCGCCTCAGTTAAATTCCGTGCTGCCAAACTGTTGTTGAGGTTTTTCTGTCCCTGTGCATTGATGGCGGAGCTCATGCCCTGCAAGGCGCTACCGGCGGCTGTCGATGAGTGATAACCGCCTCCCCAGCCACCGCCAGCATAGATATTTGTGTCTTCCGCGGGACCGGTTCCCTGATAGGTCGGAGCGGCGGGGGGCGCGGTTTGGGTCTGTCCCTGGACCCAGAGCGCCGGCATCATCGCCAGGCTGAACACGCCTAGCAAGGTGGCTGATAGATTATGGGCTGTATTCATCGAATGGCTCCAGGTGACTTGGTTAGGGGGTGGGATACAAATGGAAGTGAAAGTGTGTGTCGGGGTAGCCCGAGACGTAGGGATCTGCGTAGCCCGTCGTGGGAAAAGGATTATTCAGCTCGTCCAATTTGGCCGTTTGGTTCTGCTCCGCAAAGGCTTGCTCCGACCGCAACTGGCTCTCAGCTTGATTAGCGGCCCCCGACTCTCCTTGTTCGATGTTGGCATAGGCCTGCTGAGTACCTGCGTCGGCTTGCATCGCCTGCTGCATCTCCGCCTTGTGGACATTCTTGTACCACCACTGTTGCGCGGCGGCTGCCTGCTTTGCGTGCTCCAAGGCTTGCTGTTGGACTTGATGCACTTGGGCTACCGGGTGACTGCTGGTCACCGCATCGTGGGTCATGGCGAAGAGTTTCATTTCGTCGGGACTCATGGTTTCGAGCGTCTGCAGATGGGCAGCGGCCTGTGCTTCCGAAACAAGGTCGCTGCTCTTGCAGTAGTCATTGAGCCAAGCGCGGGCACGTAGCATCGCGGGGTCGTTCCAGGCCGCTTCTCGCTCACTGCTCGACGCTCCCGCTGACAAGGTATCTTGTGCGTGGGCCATGTCTCCAGACGCTTTGAGTAAAACAACCACTGCCGCCCCACCTGCCAGGCAGAGCAGTATCGAAGAGTATGGTCTTTTGTGGAATCGCATGCTGTAGCTCCTTGAAAACAGGTGTATCAATGTAGGTACATGGCGTTAAAAAAGCACGCAAAGAACGGCGAGTTCGGTGCCATCCTCCCACCTTCCGCACTACTCACTCGATTGATTATTTCGCATTGCGGCCTTGAGTCGCTCGACATCGTCGGGCGTTAACTCCGGTCGATCGACTTCGATGGTCAACTTGTTCAGTTGTGCCGTCAATGCAAACGGCGGCTGGTAGTCCGCATCGTTGACGCCGGTCAAAGTATCGGAGCCGATATCGAAACTCTCGTCCCATTGCAGGATCATGGGGATCGTCTTTTCCATCTTCTTGGTGGCGACCACCTTGCCATCCACCTTGAGCGTGCCCGTGCCGGGGCGACCCAAACCGCTCATGTTGTTGAAGGCGAGCGTTCCCACGCCGAGACCGTCGTATTGGAAGTCGAATTCGATGGTGTGATCGCCCGCCGCGAGCGCGGTGGGACCTTCCCACTTGATGCGTTCGAGGTCGATGAGATTCCAGAGGAACACCGGCTTGCCTTCGAGCAGATAAAACCCGTAGCCGCAGAACCGACCGCCCGAAGTCAGGATCATCCCCTCAGCACCACCTTTGGGCACGGTGATCTCGGCGGTAATCGTATACGAACTGTTGAGAATCGAAGGCGAGTCGCCTTGCGGAAGACCAACCATCGGCCGCGTGTAGACGAACTCGGTGCGGCCCGCGGTGATGTTCGGCCGGGTGCGACGATGCGGGCCGCCACGGACGCATCGAGGGGAAAGACCTGGTACTTCTTTGCTTCTTCGATAAACTTCTTGCGGAGTTCGGCCACCTTTTCAGGATGCTGCGCGGCGATGTCGTTGGACTGGGTAAAGTCGCTCTGCAGGTCGTAAAGCTGGAACACCTGGTTGTTGAGTGGGTCGGGGTTCGCAGGTCCAAACGCCTCCCAAGGGGCCCGGTTTACCTTCGTGCTCAGCAGCCAACCGTCGTCATACAACGCCCACTGCCCAAACATCTCGAAATACTGGGTCGTGTGTCGCGATGGTGCCTCAGCGTTCTCTTTGTCGAAGGTATAGGCGAAGCTCGTACCTTCGATCGGCGCTTGCTTGATGCCGTCCACTTCCGCCGGGGCAGAAATACCAGCGGCCTCGAGGATGGTCGGGACCACGTCGATCACATGGAGGAACTGCTCGCGCAAGCCGCCCTGGTCCTTGATCCGTGCGGGCCACGACACCACCATGTTCTGGTTGACTCCACCAAGTCGTGAAGCGTTTTGCTTAAACCAGTCGAACGGCGTGTCGAATGCCCATGACCATCCGGCCGACATGTGGTTGTACGTTTCCTCGGTGCCCCAAGTATCGTACCACTTCATTTGCACTTCGACCGGCATCATGTTCACGCCATTGAAGAAGGCGACTTCATTGGGTGTCCCCAGCGGTCCACCCTCGGCGCTGGTGCCATTGTCGCCATTGATGTAGATGACGAGCGTATTGTCGAGCCGACCCGCTTTTTCAAACGCGTCGATCACACGGCCGATCTCGTGATCATTGTAGGCGGCGTAGGCGGCGAAAATTTCAACTTGTTTGATGAACAGCTTCTTTTCCGCGGTGGTGAGTTGGTCCCAAGGCTTGAGAACCTGGTCCGGCCAAGGCGTGAGCTGGGCATCCTCGGGAATAACGCCGAGTTTCTGCTGATTTTCGAAAATCTTCTGCCGCACCTCGTTATATCCGTCGTCGAACAAATGCATGTCGTGAATCTTCTTCACCCACTCCTCGGTCGGATGGTGCGGCGCATGCGTTGCTCCCGGAGCGTACTTGATGAAGATCGGCTTCGAAGGATCCGTCTGGTGCATGCGGGAGATGTAGTCGATGGCGTCGTCGGCCATCCCGGTGGTCAAGTTCCATCCCGGCTTGCCATTGAAGGGGTAGATCTGCGTCGTGTTCCGGAACAAGTTTGGCTGCCACTGATTCGCGTCGCCGCCGACGAAACCATAGAAATACTCAAAGCCCATTCCGGTGGGCCATTGGTCAAACGGTCCGACCTGACTGGCGGCGAAGGCCGGCGTATTGTGGTCTTTACCGAACCATGCCGTGCAGTAGCCGTTATCAAGCAGGATTCGCCCTATGGTGGCCTTGTCTTTCGCGATGATGCTGTTGTAGCCGGGGAACCCCGTCGATTGCTCGGAAATAACGCCGAAGCCCGCTGAGTGGTGGTTCCGGCCAGTAATCAACGCCGCCCGCGTGGGCGAGCACAGCGCGGTAGAGCAGACGCGGTTATAACGCAGCCCACGACTTGCAAGTTGATCCATGGTTGGCGTTGGTATCACACCGCCGAAGGTGCTGGGAACGCCAAAGCCTGCGTCGTCGGTGATGATCAACAACACGTTCGGCGCATCCTGCGGTGGCACAATCCGCGGAGCCCACCAGGCCTTTGAACTCAGGGCGTCCTGCTGGATGACGCCGCCGAATTCGGGATCCGGCGCCGGTAGTTGTTGGCCATCAATGGTCCGGGTGGCATCGGGAGCTCCGGCTGGGGGATCGGCAGTAGACCCGGCCGCGCGTCCGCACTGCCCTCCCGCGCCCAACGTGATACCTATAGCAACAGCAATCAACCACATCGACTTGTCGAAAGCGAACATGACGATACCACCCTTTGTTCTTCTAGTAGTTACCGTTGCCAACCGACATCGAAAGCGCCGCTTGGATGCCGGTCGATTTGCCTTGCACAATTCTTTCGATGCCTATCGCTTTCGTCGCTTCTCCATCGCCTCGATCGAGCGGTCGATGCCATCGATCAGGTCGGGGAGGCTTCCCAAAACTTGGACCGCTGCCCACAGGATGATCCCATGATGCACCCCAAAGCGAACCGTTTGATCTGCTTGAACCAACTCGTAGTAGGCCGTAGCGCAGCCCGAGAACAGCAAAATCAGTCCCGTCGCGAATTGAGTCAGCGGGCTGGAGATCAAGGCTCGCAGGCGTGCCAGTGCTGGATGCATCGATGCTCGACCTGAATTCGCCGTTGAACTGCCCCCGGTCCGTCAGACGGGCCAATCGTGTTGGGGTAGAGCTCATGGCTGGGATGCTGTTACTTGGCGGCTGACTTGTTTTCCAGAATCGTCTGCGACCACGCCGACGTAGAGACTTCCATCGGTGCGCCACGGATCGCCGCCGCCATTGCGTCCTTCGAGCTGTTGATGAAAACCTGAAATCACATAGTGGTCCGCGAGCCTCTTGGTGGCTTCTAGACACTCGAACAGGTAGTCGCGCTCGGCATCCACATCGGGTGCCGTGACATGCGTGATCTGTCCCGTCGTGTGACTAAGCCCCACGCGTTTGTCGTAAACGGCGGATCCGATCCACTTCGGACGACCTTCGATAGTCTTTTCGCCCGTTTTCCACAGGCGAACGTGGTGCCGATGGCGGGGGTTGTCACCCACGGGATGTTCGAATGCCAGGTCTTCTTTTCGGCCGAAAAGGTAGAGGCTACTCACCGGCGCATCGTCGTCGGGGCGCGACAAAATGGAGTCGGCCGCAATCTTCCAATCGCTCTTCAGTCCCAGGCTGGCCGCGGCATACCAGTCGGCGGCGGCCATGATGTCTTGGATTTGCTTCCGAGAGCCAATGAGTGCCACGTTGAGCGGATCGCCAGGATGGTGATCCGCGGTCTGGGTCACGCGCGGGTTGTCGTCGAACGAGGGGTGACGCTTGGCGTAACTGCTCCACGCCATGGGGAGGATCAGATAGGCGAGCACGAGCCAGGCAATCCCAAGGCCGACCGCGAGCTTCCATGAGGCGGCAATGCGTCCCCACCGTCTCGGCCTGCTGCTGTTGTGTTCGAATGTCATGGTCTTTCCACCTCCGCCTTACAGCACAGCCGATCGTTCGTCAGCTCTCCTTGCCGTCTTCCTCCTCCTTGTTCATACCCTTCGCCAGAGACTATTGAGCAAAAACATCAATCGATCGACGATCCTGCACTATGCGGATAGAGCGTCGAACTCCAAATGCGATACAAAGCCTGTGTGACCGGTTGGGGATCACTCCGCGGTCGCCGGCCAAACGCGTGAATCAACACCAACAAGTCCATGCGATTCAGCGCCGTGGCAACAGGCCGTGCTTCAAACTTCGGAATCCATCCTGCTTGCTGCTGCTGTTCGATCCGCGCGGTGATGGCGTCGTCGAAGCGAGCAAACGTTTTGGTCCATTCTCGTTCGAGTCGCTCGTCGCTCACAGCGGCATCCGTCACCGCCCGAAGGATCGGGCCCCGCTCGTAACAGGTTTGCACCAAGTTCGCTAACGATTCACGCAGCAGCGGCAGCGGGTCTCCGTCGCCAGCAAACCATTTCGATGCTACGAGAAAGATCTCGTTCTCCAGTGCTCGGAGCAGTGTTTCAATCAAATCGTACGAGTCGTCGAAGTACTGATAGAAGGCGGGCCTGCTCAAGCCAGCCATCTCCATAATTTCAGCGACGGTTAAGTCTCGGAAGGGGTGTGTCCACAGGAATTCCAACGCCGCAGCAAGAATAGCTTCTCGAGTCTTATCCGACTTGCGCGATATCGGCTCGCGATCTGGCAGGTTTGCCAACAGCGATTTTTTGCGATTCGATCGTGGCACAGCGTAGAGCTTATCTGACGCCATGTCAGATTGCAAGCTGTTTTCTTGGGAAATGTGCCTTTTCGAAGTAGCGTTATGGGGGCCAACCTCCAAACTTGCATCTCCTTGGGCCCGCCGTCCTGAGGAGCCATACGGACGGATCTTGGGCTACAGCTCGCCGTAGCTTCGAATTGCGAAGATCGCACTAGGGACGGCTGTTGCCAGCCGCCCCCCGCACAGATCCGTACGTGAGAAACTACCTCATACGGCTCCTACCTTGGGTCAAACGTCGAGATTGTCTCGCGTATTCACCGCTTTGCGGGCAACATGGATTTGTCCGGCGCTGAGTCCGGTCCATGCAAGAAAACGGCGCCTTCCCCTCGGTCGAACCCATTTCCTCGACAGACTCCGCCTGTGGGAATCACACCCCCATTTGTTCGCCTGTGTCGTCGGTACTATCGGGTTCAGTTGGAAGGGACGGTCTTGGGGTGGGACAACGTTCGCTGGCGGATGCCTAGATTGATCTGTTTGCGGCGGTGGCGGGATTCTGCGAGTGTGAGCCGTCTGGCGGCGGTTACCTCCGCTCCACCGGCACCGTGAACGCTAGGCAGTGGAGGCCTATCACGGAGGAATTCCCGCGAATATGGAGTAACCAACCGATCTACAATTCAAGTTGCGACGATTCACCACCTGGGCGTAAGGCCGCACACTGGCGGTCAGATGATGATGAGTGTCTACTTTCTGCAGGCAAGTCATGCGACGCTGGCCGTCTTCTTGTTTCTACTTTCTACCAGCACATACACGCCCCCATAGCAAGTAACAATGAAACCCGCACGCATCCCAAGCATCATCATCGCCGTCGCGTTTGCCAGTACCTGTGCTACTTTTGTTGGTTGCAACAAACAGAACGATGCCATTTCCTCGACGGAGCAAGCCGACAAGAAGGCCGGCATCGAGGTGCCCAGTATCGAAGAGGTCAAAGCCATCGCGGAGGAAGGCTTCATCTATGGCCTGCCGATCGTGATGAACTACGCGGTGATGTACGAGTACGCCGTGGACAAGGACTCCGGCCAGTACAAGGCGCCCTTCAACGAGATCAAGAACTCAGCGCGTGTCTTCACCTACAAGGACACGGCGATCGTCACGCCCAACAGCGACACGCCCTACTCTTTCCTGTGGATGGACCTGCGGGCCGAGCCGATCGTGATCTCCGTGCCGGCGGTGGAGAAGGGCCGCTACTACTCGGTCCAACTTGAGGACGGCAACACGTTCAACTACGGCTACATCGGCAGCCGCGCCACCGGCAACGAAGCCGGGCAACTACATGGCGGTCGGACCGGACTGGAAGGGCGAGACGCCCGCGGGCATCAAGAAGGTGTTCCGCATCGTCCACACCGTTCGCGCTGACCGGTTTTCCGCACCCAGCTCTTCGGCCCGGACGACATTGCCAACGTGAAAAAGGTCCAGGCCGGCTACAAGGTGCAGCCGCTTTCGGCGTATCCTGGACAAGCCCGCGCCGCCCGCCGCTCCGAAGATCGACTTCCCCAAGATCGACAAGCGAATGGTGAAGACCAACTTCTTCGACTACCTCGACTTTGCCCTCCAGTTGCGCCCGCCGGGCCGGAGGAAAAGGAGATCCGCGCCAAGCTCGCCAGCATCGGCATCGGCCCCGGCAAGACCTTCGACTTCAAGGATCTCTCGCTGGAGCACAAGGCCGCAGTCGCTGCTCGGCATGAAGGCGGGCGAGGACAAAGATCGACGAAGTATCTCGCGACCGAAGCAAAAGAGCGTCAACGGCTGGAAGATCGGCTCCTGCTTCGGCGACCGGGCATTCTTCAACGGCGACTGGCTGCTCGCGTGCCGCCGGCGCCAAGGCCGGCATCTACGGCAACGATCCGATCGAGGCGACGTACCCGATGACCCGCGTGGACGCTGACGGCGAGACGCTCGACGGCAGCAAGCACAACTACACGCTCACCTTCCCCGCCGGGCAGTTCCGCCGGTGAACGCCTTCTGGTCGGTGACGATGTATGACGGCAAGACGCAGCTCCTGATCGAGAACCCGATCAACCGCTACCTCATCAACTCGCCGATGCTGCCGGACATGAAGAAGAACGAGGACGGCTCGCTGACGCTCTACATCCAGAAGGATCGCCCGGTGCGGACAAGGAGAGCCAACTGGCTGCCCGCGCCGGACGGCCCGATCTACATGGTCATGCGCCTCTACTGGCCGAAGACGGAGGCGCCTTCCATCCTTCCCGCCGGCGAGGGCAGTTGGAAGCCGCCGGGCATCGTGAAGGTGAATTGATCATTACTCCGCCTTCAGTGACAGGCGATTCCCTGAACCACCAGTTCACCAACTATTAACAAGATGAGAACCACAGACCATGAACACCAAAACTCTTACGACACTGCTCTGCTCGCAGCGTTTCGCCTTGCCATTGTTGGCGTCAAGCGCAAGCGACGTGACGCCCGCAGGAAGCCCGCGCCATCGCCAAGGAGGCCTACATCTACGGCTTCCCGATGGTGGACAGCTACCGCATCGAATACGGCTACTTCGTGGATAAGAAGGACCCCGAATACAAGGGACCGTGGAATGAGATCCACAACACGCCTCGCGTTTACACGCCGGCGGACACGGCGATCCAGACGCCCAACTCCGACACGCCTTATTCCTTCGCTGGGCATGGACCTGCGCGCCGAGCCGCTCGTTCTCACCGTGCCGCCGATCGAAAAGGAGCGCTACTTCAGCATCCAGCTCATCGACGCCTACACATTCAATTTCGCCTACATCGGCAGCCGCACCACCGGCAACGATGGCGGCAGCTATCCTCATCGCCGGACCGGATTGGAAAGGCGAGAAACCCAAGGGAGTGAAGAAGGTCATCCGCTCCGAGACCGAATTCGTATCTCGCCCTCTATCGCACGCAGCTATTCAATCCGGCCGACATCGACAAAGTCAAGAAGATACAAGCGGGCTATAAAGCGCAGCCGCTCTCGGCCTTCCTCGGCACGCCGCGCCCGAGGCCGCGCCGGCCATTGACTTCATCAAGCCGCTGACGCCAGCAGAAGAGAAGACCTCGCTGGAGTTCTTCAACATCCTGAACTTCGTCCTGCAGTTCTGCCCGACCGATCCCGTCCGAGAAGCCGAACTCATGGCGCGCTTCGCCACGATCGGCGTCGGCGCGGGAAAAACCTTCGATCCCGAGCAAGCTCTCGCCCGAAATGAAGAAGGCCATCGAGGAGGGCATCGGCCGACGCCTGGGAGGCATTTCGCCGGACGGCGTGAAGAGCTCGACGACAGGGAAGGTGACATCGGGCGATGTCTTCGGCACGCGCGAGTATCATGAAGAACAATTATCTCTACCGCTGGCTCGCCGCCATCGGCATCTACGGCAACTCGAAGCAGGAGGCGATGTATCCGATCTATTACGTGGATGCGCACAGGCCAGAAGCTGGACGGCGCCAACCGTTACACCCTGCGCTTCGCCCCGGGCCAGCTGCCGCCCGTCAACGCGTTCTGGTCGCTGACGATGTATGAGCTGCCACAGAGCCTGCTCGTCGCCAACCCCATCAACCGCTACCTCATCAACTCGCCGATGCTGCCGGAGCTCAAGAAGGATGCCGACGGCGGGCTGACGCTGCTATATCCAGAACGAGTCCCCGGGCAAGGACACAGGAATCCAACTGGCTGCCCGCGCCAAAGGGGCCATTCTCCTTGTACCATGCGCCTCTACTGGCCGAAGGAAGCCGCACTCGACGGGTCGTGGACCGCTCCGAAAATGGAGATAGTGAAGTAAGATCCGCCATCGCCAAGGGCATCCAACTCACGTCGGATCTTCAGATTATCGAGCCTGCCTTCGCTAATGATGATACGGCAGTCGTGTTTGGCATGCGACTCAGTGCGGGCCTGTAAGCTGACCACGAAGTGGCACCCGCGGAACGGATGACCGTGAATTTCGAGACTTAGTGTTCGAGAATGTCGGCGTCATACCCATTCCAGAACCGCGTTCCTGCGCTGCTGGCCATGCTTGGATTGGAGGGCTGCGGTTCCTCGCCATGCAACGTGCAAAGACGACGTTTCTAACTTGCAGCGGTCGCGCCACCGCCTGCAGTTCGGAGTATTTCTACGGCGCAGCGGCTGGACCAGCCGACGCGGCTTACGGCAAACTTAAACTCGCTGAGGTGAATAAGCCCGACGCAACTTAGCGGAATCGGTAACTGAGCGAGGATGATGCATCCGACGCGTCGGAGGAACTCCGAGAATTGCAGGCGGTGGGGGCAACTTCTGCGAGTTGAGGTCGGTGAGTTTCACCGCCCAACCATGTATCCCGTACCCCGCAGTTAATGCCCACAGGCGTTTAGGCTGATGTTCGTATATAATCCACTCGATGCTCGCTTTCGGCGGCTTGAAAAATAGGCCGCTTCTTTGGATGAACCCTTCTTTTGGTGCTCCAAGATCCAATGGACAAACCTCAACAACCGGCGAATCCCGTAAACAGAGCTGGCTCTTCTGGCCGTGCGACTGTGGATTGCAGTGTCCATTACCCATGGACCCGGTGGGAGTCGATCGCTTAACCCCGGACGTGTGGGCTGGCCTAGACGCTTCGGGTTGTCCGGTAGCGCCGGCAATCCAATCTCGCCTTCGTTTCGAAATACTTCTGTCGGAGCTCTCGACTAGGTTCGTGAACGTGCCCGCGAACAGAGTCGATTCGCAAATCGAGTCAGGATTGCAGCTACTCGTAGAGCTTTTGAATCTCGACAGAGCCGGTTTGGGCGAGGTGTCGGCCGATGGCAAAGAATTCGTGGTCACGCATTCGTACCAGTTGCCGGGCATACCGGCGTC
>CAVWDV010000004.1:0-158343 GCA_963753855.1 Lacipirellulaceae bacterium
TTTCCATGGCCCGGCCGGTCCGAAGGCACAAGGTAATTCCAAAACTCGGATTCGGATTTTGAGCCACCCGGGTATGCGCGTACAGGTTTGTTTTTAGCGGGCCGTTGCCCGTTAACTTCCCAGTTCCAATAGGTCGACTTATCCGGGGGTGCGGCATGTGTCCTGGCCGGGTGTTTTGGCGCCAAGCCTTTTTCGACTCCCCAGGACATGGTTCCGTTATTGATTGCCGGATTTGTCGCTACGCCATTCAGGTGGTCAGTTGGATTCAAATTTCTGCGATGGCCCTTGTTTTTGTACCTCTATTACCGATAGTCATGGCTTCCTTGTACAGCCAAAATACAACCAACCCGCCGATCACAATCCCCCCGAACAAAACCATGTAATAAAGCATTGAAATTCTCTCCACGCCCAGTCGTGCAGTCGTACTGTTTGCACGATCCAACTGTCTCTTTACTCTGAGCCAGGCACGGTTTCGTTTAAATTTGGGGCAACCGGCATACACCGGTCGCAGTCTGACGTGTGCTTTCCCTGTCTTCCTTGTCTTTCCCCTGTCGCTCGCGCGACCAGGGAGAAATACCTTCACTAGCTTTACTGCTTTGCGCCGAACCCCGAATCGTCCGAGCCAAGCTCTCACCAGTTTGCTTGTGTGCAGGAATCTGGTGATCCCTCACTGCATGCAAGCAAACCTCTATCTAAGTATAGCCCAAAACTGAAAAATATCTTTTTACTTCATGGGTTTATTAAATATGCATGGCAAGTACTTGTTTATGCTAGAAAGCTGGAGATCGTTCAAGGGCACTCACAAATTCGGCCAACGCCCGTAGCAAGCTCTCATCCATGGCCCGGGCGAAATTGGTGTTGAAGCGCGGATCCCAGATTGAGCCAGCCGGAGGCCCACCCGGGAAGTCGCCCGCTGGAAACACGTCGCCACTCCAGTGTGAGCCGGTGCGGATACCTACCAGGTACTGCTGATCGCCCATCACCCCAACAATGCCACCGCCGGAGGCGCCGCCCCCTGAATCACAATCATCCAGCAACTGTCCGCTCCAGGCGCCGCCACCGAGATCACTACTTTTGCTCTCGGTTACCGTGCAATCACCGCTCTCGCTTATTACACCGCTGGCGGAGTCGAGGGCAACCAGCCTGAACCTGCCACCTGATTGCTGGAAACCTTCAGCCCGGGAAAATGAAAAATCCCTGGCCGGCAGGGACTGCTCCGGCCGGTAGTTTTTCCAGGGCTTCGGCAGGTGCAGGAACGCCCAGTCACCCTCACCAAACCGGATTTCCTCGGTGGCCTTGTCCGGGTCAAAATCGCCAAACCGTGAACGGTCCAGGTCAATTTCAGCCGTATAACCCTGGATGGCGCCCAGGGCCAGAAACTGGAATTCACAGCGCCTGAACAACCGCTTCTTATCCAGGTCGAACAACACGTGCGCCGCGGTAGCCAGCACGACGCCCTCGAGATTCGGCGCAAGCTCGCGTGTATCGACAACCACGGCCGTGCCGCGCACCTGGCCATCACAACTGATAGCGCCTGCGCTTGGCCGTCCCAAGTCAATGCGCCTGCCCCCCATCAGCGGCTCACGACTGTCCTCAACACCATTGTATGGGTCCCCGTCGCCGAACACGGTAACCGCTAATCGTTCCGCTTCCTGCCCAAGCGTGGGCGATATAAGACCACACACAAGCGTGACCAACAGGACGGGTCTGCGGATTGGAACCAGGAACCATCGATTCCAGAATGATATGCCAGGTTTTGCAGGGCTCATGGGACTCAATGTAGACGCCGGCACAGCGGCTGTCAAAACGCTGCATTGCGTCAGCCGGTACACTGACTAATCATCCGTAAACAGACATTTGAGACAAAACGAAGCACTTTGAGATAAAGCGCATTGCCTCGCGGTTAAGATGCGACATGTCATGCGTGCAAACGTGTAAAATCGCCCCTGTGAAATTCGAAAAACTTCTGAAAAATCAACCAAACCTGTTCTGGGCCCTCCACCTGGGTGGCTGGGCGCTTATGGGGGATTTTTGGCAAATACTTTTACACCATCGCGATACTGGGTGAAACAGTACCCAATTACGCAACTTACGTAGCCATCATAACGATCATCGCAATGGTGCTGACCCTGGGTCTGCGTTACCTGTACCGTTTCCTGTGGGAACGTGCGTTCTGGCTGCAGGCGATTGCCTTCCTCGGCGGCAGCGCACTGGCCGGCTGGCTTTGGATCCGTGCACGCAGTTTTATTTACTACGGCTGGTTCGAGACGAGCAAGGACATGACCGCCTGGGTTGCCGAGGTCGGCGAAGAAGCGGCCGAGATTTACGAGAAAGTCTCTTTTGTCGCCAGTAACACGGCCCCGATTGCCTGGATGCTGGCGTGGAGTACGCTGTATTTCGGCATCAAGTACTACCGGGTTTTCCAGGAGGTCCGCGAGGGTGCGCTTGAAGTCGGCCGCCATGGCCCACGAGGCGCAATTGAAGATGCTGCGCTACCAGCTGAACCCGCATTTCCTGTTCAACACCCTGAACGCCATTTCGACCCTGGTGCTTGAACAGAACACAACGCTGGCCAACCGCATGGTGACCAAGCTGTCCAGCTTCCTTCGCTACTCTCTGGACAACGACCCGATGCAGCGGGTCACGTTGGCACAGGAACTCAAGGCCCTGCAACTCTACCTGGACATCGAAAAGGTGCGTTTCGAGGAGCGCCTGATCCTGAAACTGGATATCGAGGACGCCGCCAACGACGCGCTGATACCCAGCCTGTTACTGCAACCGCTGATCGAAAACGCGATCAAGTACGGTATCGCCCGCGCCGAGGGAGGCGGACACCTGCGTATATCCGCCAGGGTATTCGCCGGCGATCTGCTGATGGAAATCAGCGACGACGGACCGGGCTGCGAACTAGTGGACGGGGAAATTCCGGACGCCAAGGGCGTGGGCCTGGCCAACACGCGTGAGCGGCTGGCAACGATTTATGGTTCGAACCATTCGATCAGGTTAAGCCAGACCGATCCCCACGGCCTGACCATAGCGATACGAATCCCATTCGCAACCAAGCACAAACCCGCCTGAGCCCTTACCGGTTCAAACCCCAGCTATAACTCAGATGGAAGTCGAACTGGTCCGTGGTAATCCGCACCACCTGTGACGAGTCCAGCTGGTTCAGTTCTTCCAGGGATTCTTCCTCGGTATACATGAATGCAAAGCTCAGTTCATCGCCATTATCCAACCGGTGGCTCAGTCCAAACGTGTAGTGTGTCTCTGTCAGGCTGATGACGGGGATGTTGAAGGTGTTCTCGTAGTACGTCACCGGCTGGTCACCGAGGCTGAAACCGGCGCGCAAGGTCCACCTGTCATTGACATCCCAGTGGCTGCCAATGCTGAGCACCGGCATGTCATCCCAGCCGAAACCCGGTCCATCACTGCCCCCCAGGCAGCGCTTCAGGTTCTGACCGCCAAAGCCGGCAGTCGGGCAATCGTAAATGTTCGCGAACGAGTTACCCAGGGCGTCTATGCCCGAGTAGAAGATGTACTGCATGTCCAGGCTCAGCGAAAAACGGTCTGAAGGCTGCCAGGTGCCCCCCAGGGCAGCGCGGGCCGGGATGTCAAAGTCGCCGCCGCCGGCAAACAGGTCGGCATAGTCCCCGTACGAGCCCATGTTGATTTCGCTCCAGTAAGATGCTGCGAGACTGAAGTGTTTGCCAAACTGCCGGTGCAGGCCTGCTTTCAACCCGGCGCCGTAGCTGACGTCACGCCCATTGCCACTGAGCTCGTCCGGAAGCACGCCGCCATTGCTGGCCGCGAAGGTCTCGGTGTACTTTGCAAAACCACCGATGCCCTTGACCTCCAGGCTCTGTGCTGCCAGCACCGCCGAGACTCCAAATGCGGTCGCATCCCCGAGGGTGCTGGCCAGGGCAATATCGATCAGCGCCTGTGACATTTCGAATTCGGTCACGCCGTCGCCATAGGTACCCGGAAAGGTCGAGATACCCAGCGGGCCATCAAAATCCGGATCGAAAGTCGCGCTACCGCCCTTGTAGGATGTGGCCAGGCCCGTGCGCATGTAAAACGCCCAGCCCAGTGAATATCCGCCCGGCAGAAAGTGAGTGCCCGCGATCTCAGGGCTGAAAAACAGGTCCTCGTCGCTGTCGGTATTCACGTTTTCGAAACTGAAAGAGTTATACCTGCCATCATTGCCGCCAAACAGCGTCGTGTAATTCCGCCTGGGCATGAATACCGCGACACCGGCGTCGATCCTTTCCCCCAGCAGGGCAGCTGACGCAGGATTGTTGACGATGGAAATCGCATCTTCGGGCAGCGCCATTCCGGCGCCTGCCATGGCCTTGTTCCTGGCCCCGATACCATGGGCGAAATACCCGTTGGTAGCAATGGCCAGTTGAGCGAAAGTGACGCCGCTCAGAAGCAAGATCGAGCTAAACAGGCGCACATGGTTGTGCATCAGACAGTGCCTCCGGTCAGACCGGGCACATGACCTGGAGAATTACGCACCCGGTGGTATTCTTTCGTATCGTGAACTGTAAAACAATACCGGAATGACCAGTAGCGTCAGCATCGTCGAGACCAGGATACCGAAAATCAGCGAGATCGCCAGGCCATTGAAGATCGGATCGTCGAGGATAAAAAACGCGCCCATCATCGCCGCCAACGCCGTCAGCACGATCGGCTTTGGCGCGCACCGCGTCGCCGCGATCACAGCATCCTCGAGGCGACTGCCGGCGGCTGTTCCTGCGGTATGAAATCCACCAGCAATATCGAGTTGCGCACGATGATGCCGGCCAGCGCGATCATGCCGATCATCGAGGTCGCCGTGAATTGCGCGCCGAACAGTGCGTGTCCCGGCATGACGCCGATAATCGTCAGCGGGATCGGCGCCATGATGACCAGTGGCAGAAGGTAGGAACGGAACTGCGCAACCACCAGCAGGAAGATCAGGATCAGTCCCACTGAGTAGGCGATACCCATGTCGCGGAAATGTCTCGTAGGTGATCTGCCATTCACCATCCCATTTCAGGAGAAATAGTAGCGGATTTTCGGGCTGGCTGATGTAGCGCTGTTCGATGCGTGCCCGGAATCTCTGACTCGTCGATCGCGTCGCAAGATCGAACATCCCGTAAAGAGGGCTGTCGAGTTCACCGGCCATGTCGCCCATGACGAAGACGACCGGCAGCAGGTCCTTGTGGATACACGGCGTCGTCCCAGCTGGTTTCTCGACACGCTGGCGAATTCCGAGACCGAGCACCGGCACACCTGCCCGGCTCCGGACTTTCAGGGCCAGCAGATACTCGAGATCGGCCTTGTCTGACGCGACCGGCGCTTCCAGCCGCACCGGGATCGGTTAACGTTCGCGCGCCTGGTGGATATAGGTCACGTCCTCGCCGCTCAGCGCCATCGCAGGATCGCGCTGCTGACCTGGCTGCGAGATACCCAGCAACGCGGCGCGCTGGCGGTCGACCTCGATGACGTAACGCTTGGCGTCCGCCTCGACCTGCTGTCGATGTCGACGATGTCCGGCGTGCTCCGTGAAGACCTGCTCGAGATTGCGGCCAAGCCGTTTCTGCTCGTCGTAATCCGGGCCGTAAATTTCGGCGACGATCGGTGAAATCACCGGCGGTCCCGGCGGCACCTCGACGACCTTGACCGAAGCCGCGTTATTGCTACGGCCGATCGGCGCCAGCGCATCCCGCACGGCGCGATGCGATCTCGTGGCTGGACCGGTCGCGATAGTGCTTGTCCATGAGGTTGACCTGGATATCGCCCATGTTGCCGCCCTGCGCAGGTAGTACTGGCGCACCAGGCCATTGAAGTTGATCGGTGCGGCGGTGCCGGCATAGACCTGGTAGTCGGTCACTTCCGGCACGGTTTCGATGATCGCGCGAGCTCGTCCAGACTCGCGCGGTATCCTCCACGGGCGTGCCTTCCGGCATGTCGACGACCACCTGGAACTCCGACTTGTTGTCGAACGGCAGCATCTTCAGCACCACCGACTGGGTCAGCAACCAGAACCGCCAGCGCGATGACGATCAGGCCAAGCAGCCCGCCGTACAACAACAGGCGCGCGCTTGCCGCCTGTCGGATTCGCCTCCAAGAAACGGCCGCATCACGCGGTCTGAAAAAGCGATGCAGACTCCCGCCAGACTGAGTCGTCTTCAGTGTGCCCGGCGCTGGTGCCCCAGCAGCCGATGACTAAGCCACGGCGTCAGTACCAGCGCGATAGCCAGCGAGAACAGCATGCCGGTGCTGAGCGTTGATCGGGATCGGGCTCATGTACGGCCCCATCAGCCCGGTGACAAAAGCCATCGGCAGCAAGGCGGCGATAACGGTGAATGTCGCGAGGATGGTCGGACCGCCCACCTCATCGACCGCCCCGGTATCATCGCGCCGATCGTCCGTTGCGTATCGACCCGATGCCGATGGATGTTTTCCACCACCACGATCGCGTCATCGACCAGGATGCCGATCGAGAAAATCAGCGCGAACAGGGACACGCGGTTGATGGTGAAACCCCAGGCCCAGGAGGCAAACAGCGTCGCCACCAGCGTGAGATGACGGCGGTGCCGACAATGATTGCCTCGCGCCAGCCAATGGCAGCAACACCAGCAGAACACCGAGACCGTCGCGAATGCAAGCTTCTGAATCAGCTTGACGGCCTTGTCATCGGCGGTCTTTCCGTAGTTGCGTGTGATCGTGGACTTGACGCCCTCCGGGATATGCGTTAGCGGAGCTGCGCGAAACGCTCGATCACTGCGTCCGCGATTCGTCGTGGCGTTGGTGCCCGGCTTTTTGGCAATGGCGATTGTGACCGCCGGCGAGTGTGCCACCTGCTCGTGGCCGATTTCATCAGCGGCCGGACCGCTGGCAAACCAGGTGTACGATTCCGGCTGGTCGCGCCGTGGTTGACATCGGCGATATCGCTGAGGAAGACGGGGCGACCGTCGAACACACCCGACGACCAGTTCGGCGACGTCTTTTGCGCCCGGACAGGAATATACCCGCCTGCACCGGTATTTCCACGGCCGTTGGACACCAGGAGCCGGCCTGCGCGGACATCGTTACCGGCATTCAGCGTCAAGCGCAGGTCATCCAGCGTCATGCCGAAACCGGATACGCGTTCCGGGTCGAGTTCCACGTGCACGATGTCCTGCGCGCCGCCGATGGTGTAAACGTCGCGGGTGCCGGGCACGCGTTTGATCTCGGCTTCCAGCGCGTGCGCCACCTTCAGCAGTTCATGCGCGCCGCGCTCCGGATCTTCGGTCCACAGCGTCACGGCCACGATCGGCACATCGTCGATTCCTTTCGGTTTGACCATCGGCGCGCCGATACCGAGGTTGGCCGGCCGCCAGTCCTGGTTGGAATAAATCGCGTTGTAGAGCCTGACCAGTGATTCGGTGCGTTCTTCGCCGACCTTGAACTGCACGGTCAGAACCGACATGCCGGGTCGGGAGACCGAGTAGACGTGCTTGACGCCCTCGATTTCCGCCAGCACCTGTTCCATCGGAATGGCGACCAGGTTTTCGACCTCGACGACTCGCGCCCGGGAACGGTACGAAAACGTTGGCCAGCGTCACGTCGATCTGGGGTTCTTCCTCGCGCGGCGTGAATGCACCGCAAACAGTCCCAGCAGCAGCGCGTCAACGCCAGTAGCGGCGTCAGCTGGTTATCCTGGAAACTGCGCTCGCTAACCGGCCGGAAATTCCGAGTTGTCTCATCATGGCTCCGACGCGATTCTCCCTTGGCGTCAATACCGGCCGACACCGGGTCGGTCGCAACCTTCTCACCTGCCTGCAGCCCCGAAAGTATCTCGATGCGGTCGCCGAACTGCGCCCGGTGCGAACCTGCCGCAGACGCACACCCCCGTCATCGACCACGTAAACCCCGGTGACTTCGCTTCGCTGCATAACTGCCTCGGTGGGGACCAGCAGACGCTGGGCCTCGCCGATAGAGAACACCACCTTCACGAACATGCCGGGATACAGGCCGTACTGGCCATCCGGCAGGTCGAGCCTCGACCCTGAAGGTATTGGTCACCGGGTCTGCGACCGGGAACAGTGTTATTTCTCCGGACTCAATCCGGCCCTCGGAAGTGATGACCGCGGCCACCGGGTCCTTGCGCACCTCGATGGCGACCGCCTGCGGCAGGTCAACGGCGACCCGCAAGCGCTCCAGCGACAGGCCTGACAACAAGGGCTGACCCGGTGAAACGGTCTCGCCAAGCTCCACGTGGCGTGCCGTCACGATACCCGCATAGGGCGCCTTGACGGTGGTGTAATCCAGGCGCTGGCGTGCACTGGCCACAGCCGACTCAGCTGCGGCCACCCGGGCATTCGCCGAATCCCGGGCTGCCAGCGCACTGTCCAGGTCACGCTGTGAGCCCAACCCGCGTTCACGCAGGCTCTGCGCGCGCCGGTAGCTTTCCTCAGCCTCGGTGCTGCGCGCCCGGGCTTCGATCAACTGCGCTTCGGCCTGGCGCAATGCCGCCTGTTGTTCCACATCGGTGAACCGCACCAGGACGGAACCCTGCTCGACAAAGTCATCCACGTCATAGTTCAGCTCAGCAATGCGGCCGCCGGTCTGCGCCGACACCGTTGCCTGGTGCACGGCCTCCACGGTTCCGTCAAAGACACGTTCGATCGCGGCTGGTTCATAACTCGCCGCAGCCGTCGCCAGCGATGCGGCGTCCTGGGCAATGATCACACCAGGTAAAGTCAAACCTGCTACGAGGTACAGTGATGTAAGAAATGTACTGAATGTAAAACGTTGATGCGGTGTCATGTCGCCTGTTCCTTGAACGATCGGTGACCGGGAAAACCAACCGGAAAAAAGCCAATATGCAGCTAAGCGAACAGTATATCAAAATTCGTGTTTTTTACTCCCATATGCGAGGTCTCCCGCATCGCCGAGGCCTGGCACAATGTACGACCTCGGCGTCAGGTCCGGATCGATGGCGCCGGCCCAGATGGTTGTGCCCTCGGGCAGGTGTTCACAGGCAAACTTCACCCCCTGAGTTGACGCGATCACCGTGGCCACGTGCAATTTGCGCGGGGCGCCTCTTTCCAGCAGGGCCTTGTATGCCAGCACCATGGATGAGCCGGTCGCCAGCATCGGGTCGCACAGGATCACGGTCTTGTCACCGACATCGGGGCTGGACAGGTACTCGATCTCAACATCGAAGGCATCGTCGTCGTTGTGGTGCACCCGGTAGGCGGATATAAACGTGTTCTCAGCCTGGTCAAAATAGTTTAAAAAACCCTGGTGCAGCGGCAGGCCTGCCCTCAGGATGGTCGCCAGCACGGGTTGCTCTGCCAGCACCCGGCATTCCGCTACACCGAGCGGTGTTTTGACGGCCCGTGTTTCAAAGTCCATGACCTTGCTGATCTCAAACGCCATCAACTCGCCGACCCGCTCGAGGTTGCGACGAAACCGCAAGCCATCCTTCTGGATATCGATATCCCTGATCTCAGCGATGAACTGGTTGAATATGCTGTCCTGCTTGTCGAGTTCCTTGATCTGTATGGTCATGTGCCGGCCCGTTTGGTTCGCATAAAATTCCGGAGATTCTAGCACGTCGCGATGTGCTCCCTTTTAGCTACTTTCCGCTAAACTACGCAACATGGACACATAATCGGGAAGCACGAGTGGACATATACTTCGGAACCATTGTCAGGGGTGCACAGGTCGCCGACGGCGGCAGCCTGTTCAAACTGGACTGGGACAGCAAGACTATCAAGGCTGAAGTGCCGATCGTACCCAGTGACCCGGACCTTGACCACGACCCCAATGCACGCGGCAACGTGCGCGGCTGCCGGGGCATACGCGTGGTGGGTGATGACGTCATCGCCGCTGATTACCACACGCTGCACTTTTTTGACCGGGACCTGCTACCCAAACGCAGGCTTTCGCACGGCCTGATGGCAGGCCTGCACGAGATCGACATCGCCGGTGAGTCGGTCTGGGTGACATCGACCACGCTGGATGCTGTATTGAAGTACAACCTGGCGGACGGTACCAAGGAGGCCGAATTCTGGCCACGCGAAACGCCGGAGTTCCAGCAGGTCCTGGACGTGCAACCCCTGGCCATCAACAAGAACATCGACAACCGTGCGACATTCCTGGAAAGTGCGTCATTCCGTGGCCCCTCGCACCTGCACCTGAACGCGGTCTGCGAATTCCGCGGGGAAGTCTACGCCCTGTTCCACTCGAAATGCGTGGTGGCCAACCTGAGCCGCAACGCTATCGTGATCTCGGACCCGAAGCTGAAACATTCACATAACCTGATCATGCAGGAGCCCGGTGTGGTCTATATCAACGATACGCACCGTACCGTCGTGCGCGAATACGACCTCGCCAGCGGGGAACAAATCCACGCCATCGACATCAAAAAAATGCCCGGTATAAAGGCGCTGGTTTTCAGGAGCGCGATACGGGCGCTGAAGGAGATGGGAATCTCGTTCTTCAGCACCAAGCGCAAGGCCACGGCGAGGCCTTTATACCTGCGCGGCCTGGCGCTGCACGGAGATTACTTATTTGCCGGGTTTTCTCCCGCGACCATTGCCTGTATCGACAGGAAATCAGGGGAGCTGGTGGATTTCTATTTCCACAGCGACGACGCGCGGGTTTGTATTCACGGCCTCACGGCCATATAGATGACAGACAATTGCATGAAATTGGAATATAGTTAGGCGATGCGATCCAAGATCGGAATTTTGTATGTGCTGCTGGCACTGGCGCTGACCGTCACCAACGTGACGGCGAGCGGCCACGCGTCCAGCCACAATACAACGAGCCCCGAGTTGTGTTCGCTATGCGTACACGCGGCGGGAAGCAGCTCTGCGATAGCGCCTGATTCCACCGTACTGCCGGTCATCCTGCTACCGCTTCAACCTGACCGGCCATATACCTCCCCCGACGTCCTGGCAATCACGCTGTGCGTCAAATCAAGTAGGGCGCCCCCAACCATCAACTGAATCCACGTTATTCTTTACCGCTGATCGTCAGCGGACGTTTGAACAGTTTTCATGGAGACACCAAATGCGCACCTTACTGCTCGGCCTTGTACCGGTATGCCTATTATGCGTGGCTGCCCCGGCTTTGGCCGAATCCGAATCTGAAATAGACACACTGCGGGCGGAACTGAAACAGATGCGGGCTGACTACGAGGCCCGAATCGCCGACCTCGAACGACGGCTGGACGCCGCGGAACAGAAAACCGCCACCGTGCAGACCAGTACGGCACCAACGCCGGGTCCGGCAGCTGACGCATTCCAACCAGCCCAACCGGCACCAGCTGCGGGTCAGACCGGGCTGACCAGCAACGGCATGTTTAACCCTGACATCGGTGTGATTTTCCAGGGACGGGCCTGGAGCTATGACAACGATCCCGACGACTATGAAATCCCCGGCTTCCCGCTGAGTGGCCATGCCGGGCTCGCGCCCGAGGGCCTGTCGCTGGGTGAAACCGAGATCAACATCTCGGCCAACGTGGACGACAAGTTCACCGCCTGGCTAACGATGCCAATACACATCCACGAAGGCGATACCGAGGTTGAAATCGAGGAGGCATGGATCGAAACGCTGTCACTTCCGGCCGGTCTTTCGCTGCGCATGGGCAGGTTTATATCCAACATCGGTTACCTGAATGATAAACACCCCCACGCCTGGGATTTTGCTGATCAGGCACTGCCATACCAGGCCTTTCTGGGCACCCACTACCTTGATGACGGCCTGCAAATGCGCTGGCTGGCACCAACCGATTTCTACCTCGAACTGGGCGCCGAACTTACCCGCGGCGAGCACTACCTGGGTGGCGGCGAAAGCGATTCAGGTATCGGGGCATACACCCTGACTGCGCAAACCGGTGGAGACGTGGGCTACGACCACAGCTGGCAAGCCGGGCTGTCCTACCTGCACGTTGATACCGAGAACCGCCCGGTGGGTGGTCATATGCATGATGAAGAGCACGAGCACGAAGAAGAGCACGAGGGCGAAGAAGAGCACGAGGGCGAAGAAGGTCACGAGGCTGGGCCCCTGATGTTCAGCGGCGACACCGGCCTGTGGATCGCAGATTTCGTCTGGAAATGGGCCCCCAACGGCAACTGGAAACAACGCAATTTCGTCTTCCAGGCCGAGTACATCTGGCGCAATGAGGACGGGATTTACGTAATGCCTGACGGCGATGCCCTGCCCTATGACAACGACCAAGATGGCTTTTACCTGCAGGCCGTATACCAACCGTTCCCACAGTGGCGCTTCGGGGCGCGCTACGACCGCCTGTCGTCTGATTATCCCGGCGCTGCGTACGAAGACACGCCCCTGATGCCGGGGTCCGATGACCCGTGGCGCTACAGCATCATGACCGACTGGTCCAACAGTGAATTCAGCCGGCTCCGGTTACAGTACACACACGATAAGACAGGTATCGATGCTGACAACCAATGGGGCCTGCAATACATTTACAGCATCGGCGCCCACGGCGCACACACTTTTTAGCGGGGATCAATCAGATGAAAACCACGATATTTTTCCTGTTACTCACCCTCATCCCGCTGAGCGCGCAAGCCGACCTGAACATACTGGCCTGTGAACCCGAATGGGCCGCGCTGGCGGATGAGATTGGCGGCGACAAGGTCAAAACCAGTAGCGCCACCAATCCGCTGCAGGACCCGCATTACATCCAGGCCAGGCCCAGCCTGATCTCGAAGGTCCGGCGGGCCGACCTGCTCATTTGCAGTGGCGCCCAACTCGAGATCGGCTGGCTGCCGATGCTGCTGCGGCGGGGTAACAACCCATCCGTGACACCGCCTGCACCAGGGTTCTTCGAGGCCAGCAGCTTCATCAATCGTCTCGATGTGACGGGCAACATCGACCGCTCACAAGGCGATATGCATCCGCAGGGCAATCCGCACGTCCAGACTAACCCTCATAATATCAGGCTCATAGCCATCGCACTGGCTGATCGCCTGGCGCAACTGGACACCGACAACGCGGACCACTACCGGCAACGACTGGCTGATTTCAAGCAACGCTGGAACACCGCCATCACGGCCTGGGAAGAGCGTGCAAAACCCCTGCGAGGCAAACGCGTCATCGCGCATCACAAATCATGGATCTACCTGGAAGACTGGTTGGGAATGATCGAGGTGGCCACGCTGGAACCCGTGCCGGGAATCCCGCCAACCGCAACGCACTTGTCTGGCCTGCTGAGCCGTTTCGAGGGCAGCGAACAGGCGGATTTCATCGTACGGGCGCCGTTTCAGAGCTGACAAACCCTCGCTCTGGCTTTCGGAGCGGACCGGCATACCGGCAGTCATGTTACCGTTGACCGTAGGCGGCAGTGACGAAGCTACCGACCTGTTCAGCTTTTTCGATGACATCATCACACGATTGCTGAACGCAAAAGGATGAACAAGGAAACAGCATGAATTTTGAATTGCTGGACTGGTCAATACTCGGACCGGCCATAATTGCCGGCCTTCTGGTGCTAAGCACTCATGTACCGCTGGGCCAGGAAGTTCTGAAACGCGGCATCATTTTCATCGACCTGGCAATCGCGCAAATCGCCGGGCTCGGTGTGCTGGCTGCAGGTGTTATGGGCTGGGAGGATCACATCTGGGCCGTGCAACTTTCCGCGATCAGTGCCGCCCTGATCGCATCGGCAGGGCTCAACTGGACTGAAAAGCGCTGGCCCAGCATACAGGAACCCACCATAGGCATACTGTTCGTGCTCGCCGCGACCGGCAGCATTTTGTTGCTGGCTGAAAACCCCCATGGCGCCCAGCACATGAAGGACCTGCTGGTGGGCCAGATCCTATGGTCGACCTGGAAGTCGCTGTACCCCATCGCAATCTTGTACGCCGTGTTGCTCACGGTATGGTTCAAGTGGCACCACCGGTTCGGACACAGGGGTTTTTACATCATCTTCGCATTTGCAGTTACCGCCTCTGTGCAGTTGGTCGGTGTCTACCTGGTATTCGCCAGCCTGATCATCCCGGCACTCGCCACCCGCCACCTCCAGGGTGCAACACGCCTGTGGTCCGGCTACCTGCTCGGTAGCGTTGCCTACCTGGCCGGTATCCTGATATCTGCCTGGTTTGACCTGCCGACCGGCGCTGTGACCGTGTGGACCATGGCGGTCATCGCCGTCGGCGCAGGCACCTGGCTGGGACGCCGTCTCAATTCTGCGCGGCGTTGAAAATTCCACCAACACGCGAGGTATATTCAGCGCGGCTACATGTTATAGTTAGCGACTGATTTTTGGGGTTGCGCAAGCAACCAAGACTGATTTGCACAAGGAGTTTTCCATGAAGTTTGCAACAACCACCGGTTCCAAATTAATCACGGGTCTGATTTCTGATCCTGGCCACCGGCGCCCTGGTAGCCGGGGAAAAGCCGGCATCTTATGTCAAGCCTGATGTCGACCTGTCCGTTTACAAGCGTGTAATGGTCCAGCCACTGAATCATGGACAATATGGAAATCCTGAAACCCGCATGGGAGCAGGACAACGACGAGGAGTGGACACCCAACCCCGAAAACCGCCCAATGGTCCAGGAGTGGTTCCTGGACGCCATGCAGAAAGAACTCGAGGAGAAAGGTGGTTACGCGATGGCGGGCGAACCCGCTGACGACGTCATACGCATCGAGGTGGAAATACTCAGCGTCACCCCTTATGTCAAGCCGGGCACGCCTTTCAGTGACGGGCAGTTCGAAATCTCTACGCTTGGTTCAGGTGACGTGATGGTCTCGGCCGAGTTCCGTGATTCTCAAGACCCGAGAATTGCTGATCCTGGTCGAAGGTGAGCGGACCATTGGTGATGAGTACAAGAAATTGAGCCGCGAAAATCACATTGCGAATATCAAGAGCCTGTTTGCCACCTGGGGCAAGAAGGTCCGCAAGGCGCTGGACAAGGCGCACGGCAAGTAAGTCAAATCCCAACTCTGAAAAGGCCGCCATTGAAAAATGGCGGCCGCTTTTTTTTCCTTCCTAAGAAATACCAGGCGAGTTGCGCAAACAGCGAGGCGCCGGTCGACAGGTACAGGCCGGGTTCATCCACCTCGATCCCACCGTACTCACTGCCATTGGGTCCGAGCGGAATGTTCAGAGCACCCGTGAGCAGGAAATTTTCACGCCAATCCCAGGACAGCACCAGCTGGGCCAGCCCCGAGGGGTCCTCGATGTTAACGAACAGGTTGGGCGTGATATTGACCAACGGCGTCAATTCCAACGTGACCGACGCGCCCAGGTAATGACGGGCGAGGTTGAACAACTCACCGCGCGCCAGGCGTTGCAGCAACTCGGGGTTGGCCGCCAGCGAGGCAGGATCGTAATCTCCACCCGGCTGGCCGAACCCGTTGTAAAAATACTCAAGGAATCCGGTCCAGTTGTGACCTGCCATCACACCCGAATAACTGCAGCCTGCGACTGCTGAAAACACCGTCCCCGCCGACGTATCCGCCCAGACCAGGTCACCGCGCCACACTGCACCGGCAAAATCACTGCTGAACCCCAGCCCCAGCACCCGCTGCGAATAGTGCTCGGCTCGAGACGCCCATTAAGGCCAATTTCCGCGAAGGATTGACTGTGCTTGAGTATTTTAGCTCGACTCACGGTGCGCGCAAAGGACTTGCGGATACGGCGCTGAAGACAGCCGACAGTGGCTATTTGACACGTAAAGTGGCATGTCGCGCAGAACAGAGTCGTCACCATGCGCGACTGCCAAACCACAAAGGGAATCACGCAAGGGAGTCGTCTACCGAGGGGAAAAGGTAGAAGTAAGCCTGGCAGATTCGATTCGAGGTCGCGTCAGCCGGACGAATATTGTTAATCCGATTACGGACGAAGTGATCGTGAGCGAGAATGGACTGATCACTCGGCGATATCGCGCATAAGATCGAGGAGCTGGGCCTGGAGAAGATTCAGGTTCGCAGCCGTATGACCTGCGACGCACCGCTGGGCATTTGCCGGCTGCTGCTACGATGACTTATCAACCGGCTCCATGGTGGAAGAGGGCATGGCAGTTGGAATCATTGCTGCCCAAAGCATTGGGGAACCCGGACGCAGTTGACGATGCGGACCTTCCACATCGGCGGCGGGCGAGCGGCGACGTCGAAGAAGAGCGACATCAAGGCTACCAAGGAAGGCATCGTAAAGTACGCCCGTCTGAAGGCGGTCGTGAACGCCAAGGGCCCGCAATTGTGCTTGCCCGAAACGGCGAGCTCGTCATCGTCGACGAAAAGGGTCGGGAAATCGAGAAATACGCGTGCCGACCGGAGCGGTCATCATTGTCGAAGAAGACAAGACGTGAAAAAGGGCGACGTGCTCTGTGAGTGGGACCCGCACCATCCCGATTCTCGCCGAGACCGGTGGTAAGGTTCGGTTCGAGGACCTGATCGAAGGCGAGACCATTCGTGTCGAGAGGGAGGCCGAGCGGCCACAACCGCTACCTGGTCATCGAGCACAAGGGCGATCTCCATCCGCAGATCGTCGTGGAAGACCAAGGACGGCAAGATCCTCGACTTCCACTACATGCCCGCAAAGGCGCACATCGAAGTCAACGAAGGGACAAGTTTCCCCGGGTACGGTGCTCGCCAAGACGCCGCGCGAAGCGGGGCACGCAAGACATCACCGGCGGTCTGCCCCGCGTTACCGAGATCTTTGAGGCTCGCAAGCCGAAGGATCCGGCCGTGATCGCCGAAATCGATGGACCGTCGAGTCATGCGGGAAAGAAGCGCGGCAAGTGACATCATCGTCCGCAGCGAGACCGGCATCGAACGTGAGCACCTGGTACGCACGGCAAGCACCTGCTGGTGCATACCGGCGACGTCGTGCGGGCCGGCGACCATTGGTCGATGGGCCGCTGGTGCCGCACGACATTCTGCGGATTCGGGCGAGGAAGCGGTGCAGCAGTACCTGATCCGTGAAATCCAGAATGTATACCCAGCCAACGAGTCGAAATCAACGACAAGCACATCGAGATCATCTCTCCCAGATGCTCCGCAAGGTGCAAGATCGAATCGGCCGGCGACACCAACTTTTGCCGGGCATCGTGATCGACAGGTTCGACTTCCGCCAAGCCAACGAAAGCGTGGCGCAATGCTTGAAGATCACCGAAAGGGCGACACCGATTTCGAACCAGACGCCATCGTGCCAAGGACGCCTCGACAGGCGAACGCACAATCGAAGCCATGGGGGCGACGTCGGCCAAAGGCGGCAGGCCCAAGACGGCGACCGCCAGACGCAACTGCTTGGGGATCACCAAGGCCGCGGTGCAGAGCCAGAGCTTCATCTCGGCCGCGAGCTTCCAGGAAACCACCAAGGTGCTTACCGAAGCGGCCCTGGCCGGAAGGTCGACCACCTGGTGGGCCTCAAAGAAAACGTGATTCTGGGCCACCTGATTCCTGCCGGACGGGCTTCCGCACCTCCAGGAGGCGGAAGTTCGCATCCGGCCCGAGCCCTCGAGGCCCTGGCGGCCGAGAAGGACCTCGCTACTGGAACGACAGCTTCCCGCTGCTCGAGACGGACCGCTGGCGAAGACGGCATTGGACGGCGAATTGCCGACCCAACTGTGGGCACACAGAGTCTTCCCAGCAGCTCGGACGACGCCTCCTGGGCGACGGCAGCCCGAACCGGCCGCGCCGGTGGA
This sequence comes from Lacipirellulaceae bacterium, assembly GCA_963753855.1. Classification (GTDB taxonomy): domain Bacteria; phylum Planctomycetota; class Planctomycetia; order Pirellulales; family Lacipirellulaceae; genus Aeoliella. Next base: position 17,662 of record CAVWDV010000004.1, read on the forward strand.
CGCCTCGGGCGAGGCGAAACCATGAATAGCGATCTTGCGGCGCAGTCGGGCTGGCAGAACCAACGTCCGTGGTGCTCCAAAATCGCCGGCATCGATGAACGCTTGACACTGGTTTGCCGAAACTGGTAGATTGATTGGTACTTCGCAACGCGGCCCGAGCCGATTTCTTTCCTCTAACAGTAGTTAATCACAGTTAACATGCCGACCATCAATCAGCTGGTCCGTAAGCACCGCAAGCAGAAGCGCAAGTTCAGCAAGTCGCCGGTGCTCGAGTGCCCGCAAAAGCACGGCGTTTGCCTGCAGGTGCGGACGATGACGCCTAAGAAGCCGAACTCGGCCCTCCGCAAGATCACCCGCGTGCCGGCTCTCCAACGGCAAGGAGGTCACGGTGTACATCCCGGGCGAAGGCCACAACCTCCAGGAACACTACCATCGTGCTCGTCCGCGGCGGTCGTGTTCGCGACCTGCCGGGCGTGCGTTACCAGGTCGTCCGCGGCGCCCTGGACACGCTGGGGGTCGACGGCCGCAAGCAACGCGCAGCCGCTACGGCGCCAAGAAGAGCTAGAGTGCCTTGAGCTATCAGCTGTCGGCTGTAGGCCAGTAAATCACTCCCAGCCATTAAGACCTAGCTGAAAGCCAATAGCGAGAGCAGAAAATGGGTCGCATTACCGCCAGTCGCAAGCAGCTGAAGCCCGATCCCGTACATGAGTCGATGCTGGCCAGCAAGTTCATCAACTGCCTGATGTGCGACGGCAAGAAGAGCACTGCCCAGCGGGTCTTCTACGATGCCTTGGACGTGATCAAGGAACGCTACCGGACGGAGCCGATCGAGGTATTCACGCAGGCGGTGGAGAACGTGAAGCCGCCGATCGAGGTCCGCACCAAGCGCGTCGGTGGTGCGGCCTACCAGGTTCCAATCCAGGTTAATCGCGCCCGCCAGCAGTCGCTGGCCATCCGCTGGCTCTGCTGGCCATCCGCGACAAGAAGGGACGGCCGACGCACTAGAAGCTGGCCGACGAACTGGTGGCCGCTACAACCGCGAAGGCGCTGCCATGACCCGCCGCGAAAACGTCCACCGCATGGCCGACGCCAACAAGGCGTTCGCCCATTTCGCCTGGTAGCGATCAAGGGATCAACGGGGCTAGGGGCTGGGGACCAGGGTTCGTGGTAGAATCTTGGTCCGCGGCCCCTGGCTTTTTTTGTGGCCAAACGAGCCTAGAGCACCTCGCACGCTTCCGTACAGTCATCCAACCTTGGCGTTCCTAGAATCCTTGGCGGTTCAACAAAATAAATCATGGCCACCGACCTTACCAAACTTCGCAACATCGGCATCATTGCCCATATCGATGCCGGCAAGACGACCGTGACCGAGCAAATGCTGTGGGTCAGTGGCGTCAAACACCGCGCAGGTGAGGTCGATAAAGGGACCACCACCACGGATGACGATGCCGAGGAAGAGGAGCGGGGAATCACCATCTACTCCGCGTGCGTTCAGTTTCCCTGGAAAGAGGTGGACGTCAATCTGATCGACACGCCGGGGCACGTCGACTTTACCGCCGAGGTCGAGCGGAGCCTGCGCGTGCTCGACGGGGCCGTGGTCGTATTCAGGCCGCGAAGGGGTTGAAGCGCAAAGCGAAACCGTGTGGCGGCAGGCGAACAAGTACGGCGTACCGCGAATGGCATTCATCAACAAGCTCGACCGCGAGGGAGCCGACTACTACGCGGTGGTCGACGAGATGGAAAAGCGGCTCGACGCAACGCCGGTCATCCTGCAAATTCCCGTAGGGCAAGGGCCGCCGCACACCGATGATCCGTTCCGGGGCGTGATCGACCTGGTGCGGATGAAGTTGCTCACGTTCCCCGGTGGCAAAGAAGACGTCCGCATTGAGGAAGGTGAAATCCCCGAAGAGCACCTGCCCGAAGCCCAGTTGTATCGTGAGAAACTACTGGAGTCGCTTTACGACTATAGCAATGAGTTGATGGAACTTGCGCTGTCCGAAGAGCCGATTCCCGAGAAGCTCATCCACAAGGTGCTCCGCGACGCGACAGTCCACCAGCAAATCCAGCCGCTACTATGCGGCTCGGCGCTGCACGGCATGGGGGTGCAGCCGCTGCTCGACGCAGTAGCGGCGTACCTGCCCAATCCGCTGGAAATGCCGCCGGTCGTGGGCATCGATCCCACCGGGAAGGCTGACAAGAAGCAGGAGGGGGACGAGCCGGCCAAGATTGCCCGCAAGCCCGATCCCCAGGAGCCCTTCTGCGGGCTGGTGTTTAAGATCCTGCCTTACAAGACGGGCGACCTGTACTGGGTCCGCATCTACTCGGGCGAGCTGAAGCCCAATAGCCGTGTGTTGAACGCCGGCAGAGACAAGAAGGAAAATGTGGCCCAGCTGTGGCGCATCCACGCTACAAAAAAGGATGAGCAGATTCCCGGCGCCCAGGCTGGCGACATCTGCGCGGTGATTGGTTTGCGCGATAGTGTAACCGGCGATACGTTATGCGATACGCGTGAGCCGATCCTCTTGGAGTCGATCGAGTTCCCCGATACGGTGATTTCGATGGCCATCGAACCCGAGAGCACCACCGATAAGAAGAAACTTGGCGAAGTGTTGGAGATGCTTCGCAAGCAAGATCCGACCTTCGCTGCCATCGAGAACGAAGAGACGGGACAAACCATTATTAGCGGCATGGGTGAGTTGCATTTGGAGGTGATTCAGCACCGTCTCGAGCGCGATTTCAATTTGAACGTGAAGGTTCATCGCCCGAGGGTAAGCTATCGCGAAACGGTCGGTCACGCGGTGAACGTCGTGGGCGAATGCAATCGTCTGATCAATGGCGTGCCGCACAACGCGGCGGTGAAGTTGCGTGTGGAGCCGTTTGTGGCCACCGGCCCGCTCGCCGCCCACGCTCCGCCAGTGATGGTGAGCATCGACCCCAGCCACGGCTTGCCAAACGAATTCTTAAACGTGGTGATGGAAGAACTCGAAACGGCCGCGTCGGGCGGTGGCACGCTTGGATTCCCCCTCATGCGGCTCAAGGTCACCGTGCTAGGTGGCGATGTGCACGAGACCGACTCAACCGACATCGCTTTCCGCACCGCGGCGAGCCACGCCTTCGACCAAGGCCTCCGCGAAGCGGGGCTCGTGCTGCTTGAGCCGATCATGAAGCTAGAAATCTCGACGCCCGACGAGCACGTCGGCGATTTGGTGGGCGACTTGCAGCAACGCCGGGCGATCATTCACCAAACCGAGACGCGTGGCACCGCTACGGTGCTCCACGCCGAGGCGCCACTTGCCAATTTGTTTGGCTACTCAAGCGCCATGCGGAGTTTGAGCCAGGGCCGTGCCGGTTGTTCGATGACCCCGAGCGACTACGGCGCCGCGCCCGAGGAAGTGGTAAAGAAGTTCCTGGGCGAGTGAGCGGCGGCTTACCAGTAGCAGCCACCCTCGATCTTGGTAAACGTATCGGGCCGCTCCGCGTCGCCTGGCCGAAGCCAGTGCTCGTTGAAATACTTCGCGTGCTGCGGCATCGATTCCCACCGCTGGCCAAGCACGCCGAATACCAACTGGGCGGGCCCACCCAGATGCACGCCCACTTTGCCGAGCCGCTTGGCGTGTACGGCGAGTGGCAGCGACCACGCTCCGGCCCCAATCACCGCAATGTCGAAGTCGAGGGTCGCCATCCGGTCGCGCATGGCGTCGAGCCCGGCCCCCCAGCTCTCAAAGGGCGACTCGGTAAGGGCTGCGCACAGTGGCGTTTCCATGGTTTCTAGTTCGTAACCCGGCGCCATCGCCGGCTTGCGGCTCCAAACATCGGCCAGCCGCTCGTGCTGTTGGCGAATGGTGGTGGCAAACGGCGAAATGGCGAGCACGCGCTTGCCGGCGGCCAGCTCAAACCATGGGTGTTCCCACAGGTGAGGCTCCACCGAGCTAAGCCTTACAAGCGCAGCGTCCGGGGCCAGGCGGTTCACTACGGCTGCTTCGCCACGGTTGAACCACACGGCCAGCGCGTCGACTTCGGGCAAGCAATCCACCATTTCGCACCAAACCGCGAGAACCCCTCAGCAGTTGGGGGGAACACTCCGGCGTTGGTGTATAGCCGCTGCGAGCGGTCGTCCCAGGTTTCGCAGCGCCCTTGGTCGTCGCGGTGTTGCAGGTAGCAAACCAGACCGCGGAGTTCCGATTCGCCAATCTTGCCGATCGCCGTGGTGCCGGTTGCCACGCATTCGCGGACCAAGTCGTGGCCGCGCTGTCCCGTGGCGATGGGGCGGCCCGCGTACTTCCACCGCTCGACCCACAACTTCTGCCGATAGATGGGCCCAAGCCAGCGCTTGAGCGTACTAACCATGGTGGGCGGGGGTGAGGTAGGCATAAGGAGCGAACACTACTGGGGTCGATACTGGGGGGCCGGTGGCGAGGCTGCGGCGGGGACAGCCCTCTATTGTACCTTGACGGCTGATTTCGGGCGAACCAGTCGCTTATGACGTTCGTAGCAATTAGGAGAGCGGCTACGGTCGGTCGGTAGTCCGCTGGCGGCTCGATCGCTTGACACCTTCGCGGAGGGAGCCTAACGTAAAAATCTGTCTGGGGCCGTGTTCCGACTCCTCGCGGCCTGCCGTGCGAACTGCAGCCAAGTGATCCCAAGAGAGACGATCGGGCGAAAAATCTATGTTGAAGTACTTGCCATTTATCGTTGCGCTCGCCATTGCGGTGCCACTCACCATTTACCAATGGACGTTGCTCGACTGGGTTTGGGGTGCCAACACACCGGCGCTGCAATGCGCCTACCTGCTCGAAACAGAGATCCCTTACAAGATCGGCGATTGGGAGGGCAAGGACGAACCTGTCTCGCCGGAGGTGCTCAATGTGGCAGGGGCCGATGGCTACATCAGCCGTGTGTACACCAACACGAAGACTAACCAAAGCGTCTCCATTTGGTTCATCGTTGGGCACTTTCGGCAAGTGTCGCGACACACGCCCAACTTTTGCTACAAAGCGAGTGGCTTTGATCAGGTGGAGAAGGCAAGCGTCATTCCGTTCGATGTGCCCGACCTCCCCACTTCCAAGTTCCGCACGGCCAAGTTCATGGCTCAAAACGGCAGCCAGCAGTTCTACCAACGCGTCTTCTGGGCGTGGTGGAAGCCCGATCCGCTGCAGCCCGACCAATCCGCTGACGAGGTGAACATTGCTTGGTCGTCGCCCGAAGATCCGCGGATCGACTTTGGCTACTGTCGTGCTTTGTACAAGCTGTACTTTACTTCGCCCACCACGCCCGAAGAGATGCCGCAGGAAAGCGTCTGCCTCGAATTCGCGAGCGAGTTCCTGCCCATCGTGCACGACCGGCTACGCGAGAGCGGCGTGGTAATGGCACAGGAGGAATTGCCGGCCGATGCCGAGCAAGTGCTCAAGCGAATGCAGGAATCGAACGAGAAGGGCGATACCACTTCCCCGGCCGATACCACCGAAGTGGAAGAGACCGACTCCGCAGCGTAGATTGAGTTCGCCGTCCAACAAATAACAAAGGGCCGCCAAAGTCCACGGACTTTGGCGGCCCCGTTGCGTTGGCGACCTGGCGCGACGCGTTTAAAAGGCATCGTCCGATACGGGGGCCAGCTTGCGATCGGCCACGCCGTTGGAGTAGAACTTTGACCGGCGGGCCGACGAGGTCAACAGCTGCCCATAAACCTGCGGGTCGAGATTATCGTTGACGTACACCACGCGGCCATCACAGAACGCCATATTCACGCCGCTGGGGTGGTTGCTGGAGGGCCAGCCGTGGCACTCTGAAATCTCGTTCATACTCTCCGGCGTACTAGGCGGAGCGATGACATCGTTGTTGTTGTCACCATTTATTCGCCGAATCTGCTGCGGGCAATTCGAGGGTCCGTCGTTCGCCCACATGAAACCAAAAAATCGCTTAGCATCCGTATATTCCTTCTCTTTCGCATTCGATTCAGGTTGGGGGTAGGTCCAGAAGAAAGAGTGCAAGCTCTCGCTTAGCAGGACCGTGTTACTAGTACCGTCGTTGGACGAGATGTAGTCGATTGAGCATTTCAGCGGCGGATTGACTTCACGGCCGTCGGTCTCACCGTTGACAATGTTCAAGTTCCGGCTGCGATCAAAAAATACGCCATTAGCTACGTACTCGACGTTGGCGTCGATTGCACCGGCGGGAGTATTATTTTGCCCGCGACTTGCGTCGGAGAACATCTGTCCGGCATTCGCCACGTAAGAGTTCCAAGGGTAACCAGGTATCTCGGCGGCATTGCTGGCACACTCTAGGAGTTCAATTTCCGGTGCCGCAGGGGCTGGAAGGCTGGTACCCAGGCTTTGGCCAAAGCTATTCCAAATATCCCACTCGTTGCTCCGTTCAATGTAAGGAAACAGCATCACCACCCAGCTGCCTTGGCGGCCGACGGATGGCGCGCCCTGCGACTTCGGGCTATTGGGTTGCACCAGGTCGTTAATGTAGCCGGGCAGCTCGCGCTGATTAGAGTCGAAGTTTTGCAGGCCTAGCCCCAGGTTCTTGAGGCTGTTCTTGCAAGTATTGTTGCGGGCCGATTCGCGGGCGTTTTGCACCGCTGGTAGTAGAAGGGCGACCAGCGTGCCGATGATGGCGATCACCACCAGCAGTTCGACGAGCGTAAAGCCGCGGCGGCGGGACGGGGAAAAGTGCCTCATATCTTGCTCTCTCCTAATTGGGCGTGCCCACGCAACCTAAGGTTGCCTGACGTGCGCGAGCGTTGGGGGTCTGGTCCGGCGTGGTCGCCCAATGCCGATGGCGGCTAAACAATCGTAAGTGAATAATTTCAGCTGCGCAGGACCGCGACGTCGGGGCGACCAGCGGCGAAGCCGTCCTGCAAAAAACGCCCGCGCGAAGCGGGCCAAGCGAGCGTAGTAGCACCCAGCTAGGATACTGCACTCCAACGTAAATTGTTGCGAAAAACGAGGGATTTGTCCAGAATCGGGCGCGGTTTCGCCGCCCGCTTGATAAACCCGCTGGTTTTGGTATTCTCCCAATCAGCCTAGCATGGAGTGCTGCCCCCCGGGACGATGTACCGCTCCACTAGGCTTTTCGCCCAAAACAGCCCCCATTCTTCCCCGTGCGGCTGTTTTTACCCATCTTCTTGGGACTGGCGGCTCAAACCACTGGCTGGCCGTATCTTTCCAATCGACGCATTCAAAAGACGTAAGGAGAACCTTCAAATGTCCATGCATATTGGCGAAGCCCTCACCGGCGATGGTAACGAAATCGCCCACATCGACCTGCTGATTGGCAGCAAGGATGGTCCCGTCGGCACTGCGTTCGCCAACGCCCTGGCCCGCCAGAGCGAAGGCCACACCAATCTGCTGGCCGTGCTGACCCCCAATCTGGCGGTGAAGCCCGCCACGGTGATGATCACCAAGGTAACGATCAAGGGCATGAAGCAGGCGGTGCAAATGTTTGGCCCCGCACAAGCCGCGGTGGCCAAGGCCGTGGCCGATAGCGTGGCCGATGGCGTAATCGCCCAGGATGCCGCCGAAGATCTGGTCTGCGTGTGCGGTGTGTTTATCCACCCCGAGGCGGAAGACGACAAGAAGATCTACGACTACAACTACGAAGCCACGAAGATGGCCATCAAGAATGCCATGGAAGGTAAGCCCTCGGCCGCCGAAATGGTCGCCGGCAAGGACGAAGCGGCCCATCCGTTCCGTGGATTCTAGGCCGCGCATAGTACTGCATCGCCGAAGTTAACAACCACGGATCACACGGATATCCCTGATTTGAGCAGGCAAAGCAAGTCCGTTACGGGGGCATGAGCGTGCCGACACGTCGACCTTATTGCAAGGACGATTCATCGGCGAAAATCAGTGCCGTCCGTGGTTTTCTGACGGTTGAGTTGGCGCTGTATATGGCGGTCGTCCATCGTTTCAACTCAGTAGGTGAAGTGTTGACGGGGCCTAATACCACAGGCTGGAGAGGGAACCACGGGTCTCACCGATCGAAGGCCACAAATATAGGCACGAAAATGCACGAAGAGGCCCCAAGAAACGTTTGCCTGTTTCTTGGGGATTTCCTTCGCTTGATTAGATAGCGCCATTCGCTGTTTTTTAGCGGTGCCTGTTTGCGTGCCCCTTTTTTGTGGCTAGCGAATCCACCGTGCGACTATGCGACTACCGGTCGATAGCTTCGCACCGTGCGCAAGTTTTTGTAATGAAGAGAGTCGGGCGATGTCACGCAGTGACGCTGAGCCGCAGGGAGATAGAATTCGATGGGATGGCAAGATCAACCGTTTTCGAGCATGCTCACCTACCTGATTTAGCCCATGCTTGTGGGTGACGGAGCAGGGGGCAGAACGTCCGTAACGTGTATCCTGTCTTGCCTCTGCGTGACATGCTTCCGCCGTCGTGCCTCGATTGCGGCTAGGCCGCGCTGGGAAATTTGTGATCCAGTGACTGCGACAACGCACGGTTGTAGTAGGTGGCCGAATAGTCTCGTTGGTGCCATAACTTTTTCAGTGGGACGCCAGATCCTTCGGTCGCTTGCCGCTCGCTCAAGACGACAGAAACGCCATTCCGCATCCCGCCTATTCCCTTTGTCGTGCCATGCCTGCCAAGATTCTTCTTTGTCTCGATAGCGACCCCCAGCCAAGCGTGTTTGATGGCGTAGTAGCCGTCGATGCAGGGGTCGACCATTTGTTTCGCCACGGCGGCGTCACCACATCGGCGGTTCGCGACCTGGTGTACGGGGCCATCTTCACCCGCTCGGTGGACGACCTGAAGAACACCGCCCTCTTTATCGGCGGAAGCGACGTGAACCTCGGCGCGGAGCTGCTGCAGGAGGTCGCCAGTACGTTCTTCGGCCCTATGCGAGTCTCGGCGATGCTCGACTCCAACGGGTCGAACACCACGGCCGCGGCGGCGGTGATTGCAGCGGGCCGGCACGTCGACCTGGAGCAATCGACTGTAGCAATACTTGCGGGCACTGGTTCGGTAGGCAAGCGAATCCTGCGGATGCTGGCTGGCGACGGCGCCAAGATGCGGCTCGGTTCGCGCAGGCAGGAGCACGCGGAGGAGGTTGCCAGTCAAATCCTCCAGCACCAACCAGGCGCCAACATCGATTGTGTGGTGACTACCAGCGAAACCGGGTTGCGGCGGACACTTGAGGGCGCTAATGTGGTGATTGCCAGCGGGCCCCCCGGTGTCGAACTCCTGCCGCAAGCGATCCGCGACGACTACCCAGAGTTAGCGGTGGCCATCGATTTGAACGCGGTGCCTGCCCCGGGAATCGCCGGCATCGAGGTCGGCGCCAAGGCAGTCGACCAAAACGGCACCATTTGTTATGACGCGATCGGTGTCGGCGGCACAAAAATGAAGATCCATCGTGCCGCCATCCAGCGACTGTTCACCGCCAACGACCTGGTGCTTGACGCACCGGAAATCTACGAGTTGGGCAAAGAGCTCGAGCGTTAGGAGTAGGGGCCGAACTGTGTTTCAGTTTGCCTCCTAGCCGGCCCGCTAGGCGGTCTGGTCGCCTTGTCGACGACGACCTTTGCCTCGAACTGCCGCGACTCCCCTGGAGTCTTCGCTGCCGTAAACACAATTCGTCCGTTCAGATCGGAAGAAGATAGTCCAACCCACCTTCCCCGCACGTCTCGATGAGCGTTGCAATTATTGCCCGCGAGTCTGCCGCGGATTCATTGGGTCCGGCGACATAAAACGGCTTGCTGTCCTTTCCGAAGTAAAACTCAGCGGCGCACTCTGCGGCATCAATCGCGCCAAACCTATTCTTGGCAATCCGGTAGTTCGGATGCGGCGCGAGTCCCAGTCGCAGGGCATACTCCACCGCTCCGTCTACCAGTTTCCGCGCGGCAGCCGGATCGGTCGTTTGCCGATTGCTGTCGAACACCGGCCCCGACAGCATCTCACGAACGTAGTCACTCCTCGGGCGCATGAACGTGAGCGCCTGCTTGACGCCCAGCACTGAAATACTACCGGCTGGAAGCCGATAGGTTCGAGCATTTCGTGAGCTACGGACGGAAGTCCTTCGCACACGACTTAGGATACACCTATCGGCCCGTCCCCCAAGAGTGGTGGGTAGACCTGCTGGCGAATGAACCCGACCCGAACTCAACGAGCCATTCGCCAGCAGAACTACCCACCCTACCCGAACCCGTGCTCCTTAAGGTTTCGCCTGAAGGCGAGGGTTTTAGACCCATCGCTGTGACAATAAACATCCACAGGGAACAGCGCTCCTGCCACCTGATAATTCGGAAGTTCGCGGCTAATTAGAACGTACCCGATGCCTTGATTGAACAGATCACGACTCGTGCAGCAGTCGAGCACTGGGTGCCGATCGGGGCGAGCGAGCACTCCCTGCAAGCTCTCTTGGGAACTCGCCTTGCGGGCTGCCTTGCGGGCCGGTTCTTTTGCGTTTTGTTTTTCCTCCTTCCTCTGCAATTTGTGAGCGTCAAGCGCCTTCGTCAACCTGCTTGGCGGTGAGACATAGGGAACTGAGACTTGGAGCTTTTCTTCCTGCGTCAAGAATTGATTCAGCAGTCTCACTATTTTGCCGGACGGAGACCCTCGGTTTGCAACTCAGTTCAGGCTAGGATTCAAAATCTCATGGGCGTCAACTCAACCTGAAATCACACTCCGCGTTACCGATGCATAGTCGCCTTCCTAATTCGGCTGCGGCCTTCGACACCGATGGCTATCGTTTGGTGCCACAGGTGGTCACGCCATCGGAAGTCGACGACATATTGCTAGCACTCGCCGACTTTCGTACGAGCAATGAGCCGGGATCGGCCAATGCCCGCGGGCTGCTGGAATCGTGCTCGGCGGTGGCGCGGTTGGCAGCGAGCCCCACGGTGCGCGGGCTCGTTGAGCCAGTGCAGGGGGCAGGCGCGATGGTGGTCCGCGGACTGTTGTTCGACAAGGTGGCCGAGGCGAATTGGCAAGTTGGTTGGCACCAGGACCTGATGATACCCGTCGCAGCCCGCATAGAGATGCCCGGCTTTGGGCCCTGGAGCGTCAAGCAGGGAGTGCCGCATGTCCGCCCGCCGGCTGAAGTGCTGATGCGTATGCTGACGCTTCGGTTGCATTTGGACGACTGCCCGGCCGAGAACGGACCGCTCGAAGTGGTTCCCGGCACCCACTCGCTCGGAATCGTGCCCGAGCAGGATGTCCGCGGCGTAGTCGAGCGTCACCCGCCGGTTGTGTGTACCGCCGCCGCAGGCGACGTGCTGGTCATGCGGCCGCTGCTGTTGCATGCATCGCGGCGGGCGCAAACGACGGGTCACCGCCGCGTGGTGCACTTGGAGTTCGCCGGCGGGAGCCTGCCTGGGGAGTTGGAGTGGTATCGACCGATCGCTTAGCCGCAAGACACTGTGGCGGAACGCGGGGAGTGGATGGGTGGGCATCCATAAGCATTGGCCAAAAAGGTGCACGGACCCGCGACCTTAACGGCTTCTTCATCAAAAATTCACTCCATCTGAACGCTGCGTTCATCCTTTGCAGCGATCAACTAGGCACAATCTTGGAACTGTGCTGTTGTGCACGGTCGAGTCCTCGAGACGACAGGCCTCGCTTTCCAACCAGCTACTCGCCCGGCGGGTAGCAAGAACACCAGGAGATGCAGAATGAAGTCGACCTGTTTCCCAGCGTTGCTTGTAGCAGCGCTAGCCGCCATGCTGACCGCTACCAACGGTTTTGCGGCGCCCGACCTGAAAATCACGGAAATTTATCCTGGTATTGCCGCATCCGGAGCCAGCGACATTACCGAAGACTGGTTCGAGCTGACGAACTTTGGCGACATGCCTTGGGTGTTCGCTACCGACGGATCGCTGTACTACGAAGATGAGTCCGCTGATCCGCTTGCTGCCGACCTGATGACGCTGCCTGGCGCAACCGAAATCGGTGCGGGCCAGTCGATTGTCTACGTCAACGGTGGCACAGAAGGCCTCGACGGATTTCTAGCGGCGTTTCCAACCGTCGACCCCGCAATTGTAGGGTACTTCGACGGATCGGGCCTTGGTGGCGGCGGCGACACCGTGGTCGTCTTCACAGGCGACTCGAACTTCCCGGATGATGGAATCAGCAACGAAGTGCTCATCGCCAGCGCCGGTTATCCCGATCAGGACGCGGCCGTAGAAAGTGGCGAAGCGATCGATGGAGCGAGCTGGGATGCATTGAATCGCAAGTGGAGCGTCGAAGGCGTGCTGGGTGCATTTTCCAGTAGCACCACTTCGAACATTGGCACACCAGAAATGCCGATCGAGGTGGCCCTCATTGGCTCGCCAGGCACGGCTGTTCCCGAACCCGCCAGCATCTTGTTGGCGGCCGCTGCCATGTTGGGCTTGGCTGCAACGCGCGTCGGCAAGTAGCACTAGCGTGTTGTTAGGGTTGAAAACAAAATGGGCCGCGTGGAATATTCCACGCGGCCCATTTGTTGGATAGGTGCCCACATGTCCTATTGGTGTTTTATCGCCTTCGCACCGCCATGCTTAGCAGCGCGGTCATCAGCAGTGCGAGCGAAGCAGGTTCAGGCACCGCCGTGCGGGATGCACTCGCCAGCATCGACGACACCGTGTTGAAGGGGGCACCAAAGTTGTCCTTCCAAATAGCGTAGTCGAGCGCGTCGACGCGAAAATCGTGGTTGTAGTCAGCGGCCGGATGGGCCAACTCGCTGCCAATCGTTCCCATCGTGTCGCGCCACACGGTGTAATCGGCCAGGTTCACGTAGCCATCGCCGTTGGCGTCGCCAGTGATGTAGTTTGGGCCGCCGATCGAGGCGGCAAGCCGCGTCCCGTACGGCACGTCCTTGTTGGATTCCACCGCGGCGGCAGGCGGCGCAGGGGTCAGCGGGTCGCCATCGTCCACCGGGTGATCGCCCACCAGCGACTGCCGCCAGTCAATCGAGTCGTTCTGCACACCTGACGAACCCGACCCCAGATTGTCGGTAAAGTTACTCGCGTGCCAGTCGTCGGGTGAGGAACCGGTGGAGTTACCCCAGCGACCGAGGTACTCCATTTCGTACGAGACCGTGGCGTACTGCGAGCCGGGCTCAATGATGCCAAGAACGTCCTCTTCGGTAACGAACTCGTCCGTTCGGATGAAATTCGTTTGAGCGTAGAGCCGGCCGTCCAGTTCATCGAATTCCGTAATGAAGCCAATCGAATCCAGGAGGCTCCAGCCTGGCGCCCCGGTTTCGACGTCGAGCCCGTTATCGTCTACGTCCAAGTCCTGCCCAAGCTCGGGGGCATCGCCCGACTCGTTGTGGATTAAGAAGGCGGTAAACCCACTCCCTTCGAGCTGGCCGTCGCCTGGACCCGAGCCAAGCGATGGTAAGTCCGAAGCACCAATGGTGCTGGCATCGCCGTCACCAAAGCCTGGGAACGCAGGACCGGGAAGATTCGGTCCAGCGTTCACCAGGTCGGTCGCCGCTGGATTAATGGGGCTGGGGTTTCCATAGCGGCTGAACTTTTGCCGCAAAGCCAAGAAGCCGTTGGAACCCAGCGAGTAGGCTCCCAAGTCGAAGATGTTTTCGATGAACCCGGTCTCGCCGTTGTTCTCTGATTCAATGATCAGCAAGTAGTGGTCGGTGAGCGGGGCATTGCTATCGCCGCGGATTTCGATGTACTCGTCGCGCACGTCCGACCCATCCCCCCCCGGATTAAAGAAGATCTCGTTGATGAACACGGGGCCTTGGGCGTGCACGGTTGCGTTTAGGCTCATCAGCATACTCGCCCCACACAGTGCCATGGCGGCAGCCTGAACGCAGCGTGACCGAGGTTTTCGAAGTCGAACGAAAGGAGAGCAGCGCATCGGGGAAAGGTGACTCGGGTGACTCATGCGGAGGGTTCCTAGCTGTTATCCAAGAAAATTGCGGCGAAAGACGCGGTAGTTGGGTATGGGCTGAAAATCAGAGTACGTCATCTTACCGGTCGACTCGAAAAGGAGCGTGAAGGATGCGTTAAGAAGCCGCGAAGGATTGGTGATGACTTTGTGAAGAAAGCGCTAAGATTGATTGTTCTTTCCAAAGTGGGGATTACCCGCCAAACCAATTCGCCCTACGATCTTTTGCTCATCAAGGTGGAGTCGCATTTGGTGCGACTGCTTTGGCTGTGAATTCCTAACTCGAAACTCTCAGAAGCTTTCCATGACGCCATTGGAATCAATGAAGAATATGCATTCTCCGCGTTGTCGCCGCATGCTGTGCGGCTTTACTCTGGTGGAACTCCTGGTCGTGATTGCGATCATCGGCATTCTCGTCGCGTTGCTGCTGCCAGCTGTGCAATCGGCACGCGAGGCGGCGCGAAGGATAAGTTGTTCCAACAACCTCAAACAAATCGGGCTGGCACTACTTAGCTATCACGACGTTGCAAACGAGTTCCCGCGCGGCGCCTACACCGCCGAGGCAGGCGACTCCCGTTCCGAAGATGGCCTCGGCTGGGCCACCAAGATCTTGCCCTACCTCGAGCAGCAAAACGTGTACGATCAGCTGGTTAACAACGACATCACCTTTAATTCGTTCAATTATCGCGGCGATCCTTGGCAACCAAAGATTTTCGCTGCGGCCAGAGCGGCGGGCAGGTTGCCGATTCAAGGCGCCGATACGGTGATCCCCGCCTTCTTGTGCCCGTCGGTCGACCTGCCGACACGAGTCCCCGACTCCGCGTACTTCGGCGCCGGCGGTGGTCCCGAGGCGAATTTCGGACACGGCACCAGTCATTACAAAGGCTCCCGCGGCTACTGCGATGGTGGCATGTTTTTGCGTACCGAGGAAATGAGCAATAACGACTCCTGCCGCACCGTCGATATCAACGGCGATGGGCGCTTGGACGAGCAAGACATCTTGGTAAAGACCCCCATCAAGAAAATTACCATCGCCAAAGTGCAGGATGGTACCAGCAAGACCATTGGCATCGGTGAATCGGCCTACGCCGTCGATATTCGCAGTTTCCCCAATTGGATGGGAACGTACGCCGAAGATGGGGCGATTCTGTTCAAAACAGAGAATGTCATTAACTGCAACATTGGTGGCGCTGCGTTTCCGCTGAGCGGACCGGAAGCCACGCGATTGCAGGTGCTGCCAAGCAGCGACCGCGACGATTGTGCCTTCGGTTGGCATCCCACGGGGGCGCAATTTGGGTTTGTAGATGGTTCGGTGCACATGTTGTCCGAGGACCTCGATCTAAGAGCATTCGCCCTACTCGGCGAACGTGCAGACGGAGTAGTCATTGGTGGATTGTAAATCGCTCGGCACGGCTACTGCCAAATCGCACGCTTGGCGACACATCGCCTTACTCGCTGGTACCGTGCTGCTAATTAGCGGGTGTGGCGGTTCGCCCTACGACCTTGCGCCGGTCACGGGCACGGTAACGCTCGACGGAAAACCGTTCATCTGGGGATCCGTGATGTTCGCGCCCATCAATACCACCAGCAGCGAGACCAAGTCGGGCAAGCCAGCGTTCAGCATGCTGGATTCGGAAGGACGGTTCGAACTCACCACTTACAATGAGAACGACGGAGCCATCGTCGGCGACCACCGCGTCACCGTGTTCTGTGTCCAAGACGGGCCCAACGGCCCTTCTCCGACAAGCTTTCCGACCTTCCGCCGCATGGCGATCCGCGGCGATGCGATGAAGGTTGTTGCCGGCGAAGACAATCAATTCGCCATCGAGCTGACGACCGACGAGTTGCGGAAATACAGCAGCAATCGTTAGGCAACCGATCGGGCTGGCTAGCTGTCGGCAAAATTCGCGTCGGTATTCTCGACGCATCACGGGCGCTTACGTTTTGCTCTTTGCGGTAGTCCGCTGTTGGAGCAGGGCGATTCCAGCGAGCATCGCCAGCACGGTAAACAAAGCCGGGGGCTCCGGAACCACGGTTATGCCTTGCAGCCGCGCCCCGTTGCCGATTTCCTGCCCTGGCTGTGCCGTGTTCAATTGCCCGTAGGTGAGGACGAATTCTTGCCCCGCGGCGAATGGAATGTTCAAAGGAAGCGTCTTGTCGTCGATCGCGCTGGTGCCTTCCTGCAGGAACACCACTTGGCCCGGAACGTTGATGAAGCTGGGATCGCCTCCCATCGTGTTGATGAAGGAGTCGAAGAAGTAGAGGTCGGGGCTCGTAGTGGTTTGTAGCACGAAATACTCGTAAGCTTCGTCCTTCACGCCGTCGAAATCGAGTTCCCGAAGAGTGCCAGCCTTGTCGAACGAAAACGTCATGGTTTCGCCTTCGATCGGGTTGCCGGAGCTGTCGCTGAGCACATTGAAAGTATCGAGGCTGGGGTCGTTGATTCCGGGCGTTCCGCGGCTAACCACGCCCAATCCGGAGTTGAACTCGCGAAACAGGGCGCCCGCCGTTGAAGGGCCGGCACTTAATTGCATCGTCAGCCCGTTGGTGGTGATCGCCCCGCTGGACATCGTGTCGATGCCATGCACCGTGTTTCGGAACGAAAACAACGTTTCTGCGTTCGCGGTTCCGAACGGCAATGCCAAGAGACAAAGGGCCCTGGAAAAACGCAATAGGGAGGATGAATTCACGGGGACGTTTCCAATCGAAGCAGGACAGGGTGGCAAGAACACAAGCCCACGCTGATATCAGCAGGGTGTGCATATCGTGGCTGTAAGGCCTTGATTCTAATGGGTGCCACGCCGCCAGGAATGAAGGCAATGTGCAGGAACTGTGTGTTTTGCGTGTAGATTCGATGAAGCGGATTGGGTCGTAGGCCGCTGCGCTCCAACGCACGCCGCTTTGGAGGCGCGGCGAGAATTCGGACTGTCGAAATTCTTTACACGCGTGGGGCGTTGCTTCTTGTTCGGCGCTGTGCTGATCCGTCTGTGCCGGTTGTAGCGAAGTGCTGGGCGAGAGGCCGATCCTTGGCAGCGAGCAACTGCGGTGATCCCCAGCAGTTGACGATTTGTGGCGTAGCATTGGTTGTTGAGGGAGCCGGCCACGACTCTCGAATTCTTACAGCGAAGTTCCTATCACGCTCTTTCCGGAGGCGTACGAGATGAGTTTGGCTTCACGCACAAAGCGCGGCAAGGAATACGTCGATCCGCAGGTGCAGGGCGCCTTGTGGCGACGATTGGTGCTGCATTGGTTCGCCTATATTAGTGTCGCGGCGTTTCTTGCGATTGGCCTGGAGTGGATGAGCGACCCGTTTCGCCCGCTGAGCGACATCGTAATGACTGCCTGGTGGACGTATGGCCCACTGCTGCTGGTGCTCGCCTGTTTGATTCCCGTGTTCGTGTACGACTCGATTCGGCTGAGTCATCGCTTTGCGGGCCCCATCTTCCGTCTGCGTCAGGTGATTCATGCCTTGGCGACGGGTGCCAAGCCCGAGCGCATCGAGTTTCGCGACAACGACTTTTGGAAAGAAATTGCCACGGACATGAATCAGGTGATCGATCGCTTGGGTGATAGGCCTACGACAAGCGAGGAGCCGATTCGATGAGAAGTCGCAGGAACGCTAACTTGGCGCGGCGTGGCGTGGCAGCGGCAGAGTTTGCCGTATGCCTGCCGGTGATGGTGCTGTTGGTGCTCGGAATGGTCGAGACCTGCAGTATGGTTTTCCTCAAGCAGTCGCTTGCAGTGGCTGCCTACGAAGGCGCGCACACGGCTGTCAAACCGGGCGCGACATCGGCCGACGTGCGTGCCGTTTGCGACAACATCTTGCGAGATCGGCGCTGAGGGCGGCCACGGTGCAACTGAATCCCAGCGATGTACCGAGCACACCCGAAGGCGACTACATGGAGATTCGGATTACGGCCCCGTCGGACCAGAACAGCGTGCTGCCGCTGCGTTTCTTTCGTGGCACGGCCGTCGACGCCGCGGCCACCGTGATGAAAGAGATTTAGCATCTGGCCAAGCCGACGCTTTTTGTTCGATCCATTCTGAGAGTCCGCCGATGTTTGCTCCCCTGAAAAATCGATCCAGCGACCGCCAGGGCGCTTATCCTAGTGCTGGTCGCCATCGTACTGCCGGTCATCGCTTTGATGGCGGCGTTTGCCATCGACGTTGCTTGGATGCAGCTGGTGAATACGGAACTGCGAACCGCGACCGACGCGGCGGCGCGGGCCGGGGCGAAGATGCTCTCGGTCACCCAAAATCAAGATTCGGCGGCGCCGCCGCCATCGATGCAGCCAGTCGCAATCGCGTTGCTGGGGACGCCATGCGGATTGCGGGCAGCGATATCGTCTTCGGGCGATCCGAGCAAGCGGTGGCTGGCAACCGATTTCAGTTCACCGCGGCGAATACAGGGGTAATTAACGCCATTAAGGTGGACGGACTGCGGACCCGCGGCTCGACCGCCGGGCCCGTGAACCTGTTCTTCGCCCGGGTGGTAGGCGTCGATCACTACGAGCCTCGACAAACAGCAACATCAACGATTCTCGAACGCGATATCTGCCTGGTCATCGACCGCTCGGGCTCCATGGGGCTCGATCTGTCGGTAATTGGGGATCGCAACGGGCAGAATTGCGGCCCGCTGAGTGCGACCACTCGCTTCGCGGCGCTCGACGCGGCGATCGCCGCTTTCCTTGAGGAGATTGAACTAACATTTCCGAAGGAGCACGTGTCGCTAGCAAGCTACAGCAGTCGGTTCCGTCGCTCATGCCGAAATGGAAACCTCGACTTCCAAGTGGCCGACATCCGAGCCTCGCTGACCGAAGACTATACGATTATCCGCGACCAGATGACCGAGTTCATGACCAATGGCATTGGCGGTAGCACGGCAGTTGGCGAAGGACTCCGGCAGGGTATCGCCGCCATCACCGGTGCAAACGCTCGCCCGTTCGCAGCCAAGACTATCGTCTTGATGACCGATGGCCTGCACAACACGGGCATCGAGCCCGCCGTAATCGTGCGCCAGGCAGCGGCTCTCGACATTACCGTTCATACCATTTCGTTCAGTGCAGGAGCCGACCAGACACGGATGCGGCAGGTAGCGCGGATCACAGGCGGGCAGCACTTTCATGCGGACACTGCTGGCGACCTGAGTGACACCTTCCGTGAAATTGCTCGGACGCTGCCGGTATTGCTAACCGAGTAAGAAGCGAAAACGATTCCACGAAAGGCTTCTGTGAAGCTCCGCGTAGAGAGAATTAAAATGAAAAGGCTACGACGCACGAACCATGACGACCGCCGGGGTGCCGTGATTGTTGAATTCGCCATTTGCGCCATTATTCTTCTTGGTGGTGCTTGCCCTGTTCGAGTTCAGTTGGTTGAATGTCCTGCGACATACGGCCGACAACGCTGCCTACGAGGCTTCGCGTGTAGCCATGGTGCCGGGCGCCTCGGCAGCTGAAGCGATCAGCGAAGCGGAACGCTTGCTGGGGGCGATCGGAACCCGTGGAGCGACCGTCTCGGTCGACCCGGCAATCATCGGCCCGGCCACCACGCAGGTGACGGTGAGCGTGTCCGTACCACTCGACCGCAACGCCCTGCTAACGCCGCGGTTTGTAGGAGGCCGCCATATCGAGACCCGGTCGACGCTGCGAACTGAGCGCGTCGAGACTCGCTAAGGAACGGCTCAAGAATAACTTGGTGGTTTGCTAGACTACCGTGGTTCAACATCCTTCAGGAGGTTCCACGATGGACGGTTATGCGAAATCGGTCGAGAAGCAGATGGTTCATTTTTTCCAGTCTCTTTCCGAGAAAGATCGGCGGCGGTACGCGGCGGTGGAAGCGGCCAAGCTAGGGCATGGCGGAACGGCTTACATAGCCCGGTTGTTTGGCTGCAAAGTCGATACGATCGAGCGTGGTAAGGAAGACGTCGAGCAGTCTGCCGAAGGACGAGGCCGCGGGCCGGATCCGAAAAAAAGGGGGGTCGAAAGCAAGCTAGCTTCTCCGATCCGCAGTTGGTGGATGCACTTGCAGGAGGTCGTCGCAGGCCACACGGCCGGTTCGCCCGTCGATCCGGAGAGGTTGTGGACGAACCGTTCGCCGCGCGAGATGGCTGAGGAACTTTGTGAGCAGGGCCATCGGGTTTCGGCGAACACGGTGAGCCGGTTGTTGCGAGAGGAACTGGGGCTGTCGCATCGGGCGTTGGCCAAGACCCTGCCGACCGGCGCCAGTGAGGACCGCGCGGCGCAGTTCGAGCGGATGCTTCATTGGCGAGAAGAGTTTTTGCGAAAGGGCTGGGCCGTGCTGTCGATCGACACGAAGAAAAAGGAGTTGTTGGGCGATTACCACCGCCCTGGCAAGGCTTGGTGCGAGGCGCCTGGTCGGGCCTGGGATCACGATTTCACCAGTTTGGCTACGGGCAAAATCATTCCGTATGGCGTGTACGACCTGGCCCAACAAGAAGCGCTCGTGATGCTGGCCAAGGGGGCCGACACGGGCCAACTGGTGGCGGCGGCGATCCGTCGTTGGTGGCATCGGCTGGGAAAGGGAAGCTACGATCCGCGAGACCCGATCCTGCTGCTCGCCGATTGCGGCGGAAGCAACGGTTATCGTGTGCCGCTGTTTCGCGAGCGCCTCTCGTGGCTGGCGAATGACCTTGGGCTGACGTTCCGCGTCAGCCACATTCCTCCCTATTGTTCCAAGTACAATCCGATCGACCATCGTTTGTTCTGCCATTTGACGAGATCGCTTTCGGGACGGCTGCTGCGAAGCGTCGAGGTGATCCGCGACGCCTTTGCCCGGACAACCACCTCCACGGGACTGCGTGTTGTGGTGGAGGTCGCCCGCCATGTTTATCAAACCAAAATCAAGCCGCAACTGGAATTCATTCAACACGATCCAACCCAACGCGACCCCCAATTGCCTGCTTACAACTACATCATCGCCCCAGCATAAAACACCAAACTATTCTTGAGCCGCTCCTAAACAGCTTGTTTCTCGGGCGAAATGGGTTAGCTCGACCCTCGGTGCAGTACGCAGACTTCTTTGACGCTGGCCGTGTACGCGTGTATGATCTGTGGACACGGTTTGGGGCGGGTCTTTGGGGGCCCGCGGCTCGATTTATGGGCCGGCACCGGTCGCTTCTTGTCCAATCCAACTTGCTCTCTGATACTGCACGCAAAGGACAATTTATGTTTGGTCGTTTCGCCATTTTCACCATCTGCTGGTTACTGGCTTCCAGCACGTTTGTGCTTGCCGTAAATGGCGACGAGTACGACCCGCTCCTTGCTCGGCTGCCGGCATCGACCAACGCGATCATATTGATCGACGCGGAGAAGATCTTCGCCAGCGAATACGCCAAGCAGCAAAACTGGCGGAGCACTTACGCGAAGCGATTCGACTCGAATCCGTCCATGCTTCCTCCGACGACGAAGAAATTCGTCTGGGGCACGGAACTTCGCCTGGAGACCATGTCGCCGGGCACGCAATACGCGGTGATGAACCTGAGCCGCGACTTGTCGATGCCGCAACTGGCCAAATGGAGGGGCGGCAATCTCAACGTCATCGATGCACTGCAAGCGGTGGCCACACCGACTGGTGGAATGGCAATTAAGTTCTCGCAGGTGGAATACGGCGTGATGCAGCCTGCAAGCCGCCAGAAGGCAGCCCGATGGATTCGCGAATCGAGCGACACCAGCCAGCTACGACTATCGTCGTACCTGGAAAGCGTGCTGACCGACGATGGCCGCCGCAACGCGCACATCTGCCAAGCGATCGACTTGACCGACTCGGTCGATCGACAAGTGGTCGGTGCCGCCCTGGCCCAGTCGGCGGTGGTCATGCAGCACGGGCTCGATGTCGACCGGGTCGCGGATCTATTGGCAGGTATTCGCGGAGTGAATGTGCTGGTGTCATTTGCCGATCAGCCCCGTGGAAAGCTAATGATCGACTTCCAGGGAAACGCCAGCGTACTCGGCGACAACGCCAAGGCGCTTGTGGTCGAGGTACTGAACGAAGCGGGGGCCTCGTTGTCCGAATTGCCTCAGTGGTCGGCTACAACCGATGAACACACCATTACGCTGCAGGGTCCACTGGGCGAAAGTGGACTAATGCGAATGTTCACCTTCCTTGAAATGGACCCTGGCGTGCTAGATGCCAACGATCATCAGGCGGAAGATGGAGCAGCGGGACAGGCATCTGCCGCTACGGAGGAGGAGCGTTATGCGAACGATCCCGCCCAAATTACCCGCGAATATTATGAATCGGTGCAAAAGTACCTCCATGACTTGAGTCGGGAGCGAGGGGCCAAGTCGTACTACTCGATCGCTGTGTGGTACGACAAATATGCCAAACGCATCGAGCGGCTTCCGATCCTCAACGTTGACTCGGGGATGCTCGACTACAGCGAAACGGTGATTGGACATCTGCGGGCAGCGGCCGACTCCATTCAGGCGGGCGGCGTACGAACCGCGGCACGTGGCAAGCAAATAACCACAAGTAACTCGGTCGACTATGGCTACCGGACCGGAGCCAATGGCTATGGATACCGCGTGTTCAGCGGCGGTGCCAACTACGCGGCTTCGCAAGTGGCGAATGTCGAGGCAGAGCGACGTGCAATACGCGCCCAGGAAAAGGGCCAAAGTACGCTCGATGCGAAAGGCCACTTGGCCGCTATCGAAGAAGAAACCCTGCGAATACGCCGAGAAATGACCGAAAAGTACGGCATTGAATTCTAGGCACCGCGTTCGTGGCGTAATGGAGTGCCCACAGATCGCGTGCGACCCGCCAGGCAGTCCCACCCTCGGCTAGATTCTAATTCTGCCGCTTGAGAGCGAGATCGAGCGCAATATTGGTTGATTCGGGAGTATCGGCCGAGGGGGGAGCGGCCATCCGCCACCGATTGTTCTCGAATACCAGATCGTAAACCACCACGGTATCGGTGGTAATCGTTCGCGTCGAGTAGTCGGGCGCCCGGATGCGAGGTGCGGCCGCATCGGCAATATCTTTGTTGACCAGCGCCGGGTCGAGCACTTCGTAACCAATCGATTCGAGGTTGGCTTGCGTCTCCTCGGTCAAGGCATCGTTGTCGCTGCCGCGCTTGTTTGACCTTTCGTCTTCACGATCTTCTTCGTCTTCCTTCGACGAGGTCAACGCCGAGTAGCTGGAACTCTGCGTGATCTTGATGGTCGTGCGCGGCAGCTTACCAGGCGTGTTGGGCTCGGTGATTTTCTCCGGCGCGTCGACCGTGTACGAAAACACAGTACTGCCAGCCCCGGAGGTATCGCTGAACGTGTATCGCCCACCTCCCGATTCGACACCGGTGTCGAGGCCCTTGCGGAGAGCAGCGACCACACGGTTGAACTTAGCCTGCGGGCTGTTGTCGACGGTGCGTGCCGGGTCGGGTGTGGAACCCGATTCGCATCCCGCCTGCATGAGTAGCAGGGTGGCCAAGAGCGTCCAGCCGCAGCCAGCGAAAAAATGACCATGGCGTAAAATTAGTGGTGACGGCATCACGGACAATGTAGGTAAAAGTAGACGATTCTATCCTCGACTAACATAGCACGTTGGGCGGAACGCGACCATCCGATTCGCGGCACGAACTCTGCTCGGAAGCCGCGTAATCGCTATAGCCCGCGACCTAGGGGAACACACTACTCGCCGAACTGAAACGGGTTATCACCCTCTTGCATGGCGGGAGCGCCCTCTTCGGCTTCCATACCGCCGAATGGGTTCGCTTCGAAGTCGCCGGAATTAGCGTCACGCTCGCCAAAATCTCCTTCATCGAATCTACCCTGCTGGAAGTCTCCTGGATCGGCGGCACCCTGGTCGAAGGGGCTGGGACCGCCAGCGGCACCCATGGCCTGCCCTGCCAGATCGCTGGCCTTGGCCCCAACGTTTCCGACCGCACGATTGCCCATGCGACTAAAGATACCAAAGAGGCTACCGGCCTTAACGCTACCTCGTGCCCCAGCGGGCACTTCGGACGAGGTTGTGTCGTCGCCACCTGGGGCGGTCGTGGCCGTGTAGGTCTTCGATTCGTCGTACGCGTCGTCGGCGAATGGATTCGACGGTTGGGCCACCTCGGGATTGGCCGCGGCTGCAGTTTCCGCGTTTGTCGCGTCGCCGCCCGCCAACTGATTTGCGGTGGCCGAGCGATCGGTAACTGCCACGCGGTGCGCCTGATCGATCGTCAGGCGACTCGCCAAGGCTTCCATCGGCAAGCGATAGTCGGTGCGGAGCACGCGATTTTCACGCTCCTCGCGCGCCTTTTTGCGGGCCATGGCTAGCGAGCGCATTTCTTGGATCTCCGCACTCTCGCGTGCGGCACGACGGATGCGCTCGAGGGTTCGCCGTGGCGATCCTTGCACCGAAGCCAGCGATCGATCCACCAACGGCCAACTGCTGCCCATCCGCGCTTCGAGCTGGGCACCTGCGTTCAAGTCGGCTTGCGCCTTCAGCGTGTCGCCGGTCGCCAGATAGCTCAGGCCACGCAGATAGTAGCCGCGGGGATCATCCGGCGCGTCCTGGATCGCGATTGTCAGGTACTTCGCGGCTTGATCGAAGCGGCCCGCGAAGTAGGCACCCGCCCCACGCGGATACGCAGAGCCCGGCGCCATCTCCGCGGGTGTCTGCGCCGTAGCAGGCGTACTGCACCCTAGAAGAGCCAGACAAACAACGAACTTTAGCAAGCGCACGAGAGCCTCCTCGCAGACAAACGGCCGAGAGAATTCAGACGACAAAACAGGGTGGTGGGACTGCATCCCCCGGTGCCTATCTTAAACTGCCGATGGCCTGGTGACAAATCGCCAGACCGCCGGTGCCGGCAAGGATTACAGCCCTTGCCCCTGGTTCTTCAGCGATTCGACTTGGCCCTTGAGTTTGTCGTATTGCTCTTGCTCCAGCGTGCCTACCGACTCGCGGGTGAGGCCCATGTTCTCGGCTCGGTCCCAGGCAGCGAGCGCGTTGCTCTTCTGCCCTAGTCCCATGTGGGCCAAGGCCTTGTGGAAGTACTTCGAAGCGGTAGGCTTGTCTGTGATCGCCAATTCCATGTCGTCGACCGCCGCTTGGTACTCGCCACGACCAATCCAAATAGTGGCTCGCGTGTCGAGGATATCCGTTATGGGCCCAAGCAGGTCAACCGCTTCGCTCAAGAGCGAGACCGCCTCGTTGGGCGATTGCTCCTCGGCTGCACCCAGGGCCAGCAAGTACGCCAGATTGTTGAGCACCGCGGCTTTTGGTTTGCCAGTAAGGTTGTCGTTGGCGAGTACTTTGCGATAGATGTTCGCTGCATCCTCGTACTTGCCCTGGATATCGCGGAGGCTCGCCCGGGCCATCAGTACCGAGATTGCGCCCGGGTCCTCGCGCTCCGCCCGGTCCAGCCAACCATTGATCTTATCGTCGTACTTGTCGCCAATTTCATCGCGCTTTGCGCTCACAATTTTGGAGGCTGTATCGGCGATCGCCAGCAAGTTCGAATCGTTTGCGGCCTGATCAAGTAGGTCCATCGCTCGGTCGACGTCGCGATGCACACCGATGAATCGGATGAACTGCAATTGGTCGCCCATGGTTGCGTTGGGCCGCTTCACCAGCACCGTTAACAGGTTTTCGGCGGTATCGATGTCGCCGGCATCGAGCAGGAGCGAGGCCACGCGGGCAACCAACCGATAGCCATAAGCGTCCAGGTTCGCCAGGTCGTTTGGCAGCATACGACGCAGCGCCTGCTTGGACCGCCGCTCGTCACCAAGTTTGCTGTAGATTAGCGATACCAGCTCAAGCGTCGCCGGTTGACTCGGCGCGATCGCGATCAGTTGTTTTACTTGCCCCTCGGCGGTACGCAAGTCGGTTGGGCCTCCACGGTCGAGCAGCATGCGAATGTAGGCTTCACGCGGACCGAACGAATCGCGATACTTCGTGATCAATGTTTCCATGTGATCACGACATTTGGCCCAGTTGTCCATGGCGTAGTACAGCTTGCCCAAGGTCAAGTCGAGTTCCGGATTGATCTGCTGTTGCGACTTTACCTCCTCCAATAACTGGATGGCCTTCGTGCGCGAAACCGGCTCCGGACGCACCGCGAGAATCGAAGCCATCAGCAACTTGTCTTCCACCGCCAACGTGCCATTGATCGAATTCGAAGCCAGCAGCTTTTCAGATTTCAGCAGGTTTTGATAGTCGCCCGTGCCGGCCAGCAGTTGAGCGGCAGTGCGGCGGGCCCAGTTGGCGTTGTTGCGACTCACCGCGTCGGTGTCGTCGACGTTCTTGCGAAGAATGTCGTTGATCAGCTTAGCGGCCTTATTACCGCCATCGGGGCGCGGGTACCGGGGGCTGAGGTAGAACGTGGCCAACTGGCGGGCTACCTGCTCCGAATCCGGGTTTTGCTCGTAGGCGGTACGATAAATGTTTTCCGCATCGAACCAGCGTCCCATCAGCTCGTAGCTACGGGCTTGCAGCAATTGCTGCTGGTCTTCTTCCAGTTGGAGCTGTGCCCTGCGAAGCCCATCTTCCGCACCGGACAGGTTGCCGATCGACAACTGCTGGGTGATGTAGGCGAGCCACGGAGCGGGACTATCGCCGCCCAATTCGACAGCTGTCGCCAACGCCGTACCTGACTTCTCGCGACACTCCTGTTTCAGGTCTTCAGGCAAGGAAGGAACCGCAGCAACGGATTGGAGGAACTGTCCGTACCACAGCTGTATGTTCGCGTTCTCTTCGCCCGCCGATGCGATCCGACCTGCGGCCTCTACTGCGTCGCGAAAGCGGCCCACGCGTAACAGCAGTTGCGGATAGGTTTGCCCCACAAGCATCACGCTCGTCGCGGCGTCGAATTGGGAGAGTTGCTCGAGTGCCTCAGCGTAGCTACCCTGCGCATCGAGTAGCTTGACGTATTGCGACAATGCGCTGGCATTGCCGCGACCCCGCGCAAACCCCTCTTTGTAGTCTCGCAGGGCCTGCAAATAGTCTCGCTCGGACATGGCCAGGCCAGCCCGTAGAATGTACGGCGCGTTCCAGTCGGGTCGCTCTTCGAGTACGGTGTCGACCAGTTTAAGGATTTCTTCACGCAGCTTGTCCTGCGTAGGATCGTTGCGGAACTGGACGAATTTGTGCGCGGCTTCGGTGAACGCCCAGTTGGGGTCGTTCTTGCTACCAACGAGCTGGAGGACTTTGTCTTGTGCTTCTCGCATAGCGTCATCGTCGTTGCGTACTAGCGCCATGTCGAACACCTGCATTAAGGTAGGCAGATCGTTGGGGTCCATTTCGGCGACCTGCTGCCATGCGGCTTCCGATTCCTCGCGCTTGCCAGCGCGGGCCAATCGTGCCGCGACCCCTTTCCACAACTCCACCTGCTGACTGCGGTCCCATTCGGCGATGCCCTCTGTCAACGACATCAGCTCCTCGACGAGCGTTTCGCGATTCATAGCCAGGTAGAGGTCGGCCTTGTCGAGCCGTAGTTGCCACTGATCGCCGAAATTACTCGCGGTTCGGTCGAGCAGCTTGATGGCCTGCTCGGCGCCCCCTTCGGGATCCACCGCCACCAACCGCACAACCGCTCGTTGTACGGACAGATCGTCCTTGGCCATCTCGTAGGCCTCGCGTAGCTTGGCGCGGGCCTCGGTGTACTCTTTGCGGCTCACCAGGACTTGCGTTTTGAGTAACTTGCGCTGCACGTCGGACCGTTCGCGCTCGTCGCACCAGGCGTCGAGGAAGGTGTCGAAGGCGATCCAGTCTTGCTCGGATTCAGGCTTTGCCAATTCGGCAACGAGCCGTTCGTTGAAGTTCGTCGGATCGGTTTGCGTGGGTGTGGAGGTCGTCAGGCGTCCGGTGAGGTCCTGCACCTGCGCCACGGCGAATCGGTTCTTTGGATTCTCGCGAGCCAACTGCTCGAACACGGTCAACGCCTTCTCCATGTATCCCACTTTGCGGTATGCGAGTCCCAGCAGCATGTCCGCCTGAGTACGGATGCGGTCCTTGCCGGCCAGCTTGGGGCGAACCTCTTCGAGCGTTTTGGAGGCCTGCAACCACTGCTGGCGTTCGGCCAACATCCGTGCTTGGAAGAACTCGACTTCTGGCAGCTTGATCTCCACCTCGCGTTCCAGTTGCTTGATGGTTTCCTCAGCGCCGGCCAGATTCTTGGCGTCGATCAAATAGTCGATTTTCTCGAGTAGCAGGAACGGACGCTGTCGCTCGTCGACGGCCGTCAAACCCGTCTCGATTTGAGCAAGCGCCGAATCGAAATTGCCCTTGACCCGCTCCAGACCGGCCAGGCCGCTATAGAACACGTACACGTTGGTGCCGAGTTCCAAGCCCTCCTTGAGGTACTTGCGAGTCAAATCGAAGTCTTGGTCCTCTTGCGCCTGGGCTGCCAACGCGAGCAACACGTCGGTCTTCTCAGGATCGATTTCGTAGGCCTTTTGCAGGTCCTGCGACGACTTTTCGCCATAGTCGTAGCGACTCCCTTCGCCCTGGTCCACCATTGAAAGGAAGCGGCCCCGCTCAAGGTAGGCGTCGGCCGACTCCGGGTTCACTTTCACCATCTGATTTTCCACCCGCATTGCCAAGTCCCGACGATCAAGCTGCGACTGCAGGATGCGGGCGAGCATGCGGTAGGAGTCGACGTCGTTCGGGGCGATCGCGTTGCTGACGTTGAACGTTTCTGTGGCGGCGTCGTAGCCCACCAGCTGATAGAGCACTTCGACGGCTTCCTGAGGTTGCTTTAGCAAGCTATGACAAAGTGCCTTCTTGCGAAGCAATTCTGAATCTTCGGGGTTCTTTACAAGCAGCGTCTTAACGTGACCAAGTACATCTTTTGGGAAGTACTGTGCGATGCTTGGCTGCATCAACATTTCGACCAAGTCGGCCCGTAGTTCGTCCTGTTCGGGGTACTTGAACAACGTGTTGATGATGGCATCTTTGGCAATCGCGAAATCGCGGATCTCCGAGTCCTCCAGCGCCTTGTTGCCAAGGTCGACGTAGAGCTTGGCCTGTTTGATTCGGGCCTCATCGTCGTTCGGGCGGAACGCGAGATAGTTGTTTAGGAGGCTTGCGGCCTCACGATAATTGTCATCCGCCTCCGCTGCGTCGGCCCGCTCGAGCAGCGAGTTGGCATTGCCGGTCATCTGCCATGACCAAATGCCGTAGATTGCCCCGGCCGCCACCAGCGAGCCAACAATCAAACCGATTAGCAGGGTGTAGTTAACGCGATAGCGCTGCATGAGGGGAATCCTCGATCGAATGAAATGGAATATCGCTGGGGAGCTTGCTGCAGCCAGTCGCCCTCGCAAACGAGCGGCGGGCGAGGGCGGGAGTCCGCAGTTGAAAACTGGTTAGGTCGCGAATCGGGTGTCGGGAACCCTCGCCGAAACGCGCCCCAGCAGGAGGGGCGAGCGCTGCGAGAATCGGATTATTGCGAGGCAAAGCACGGGTGCGAGCAAAGCCCAAGCGGCAGGGGCAAGCCTCCTTCGAGCCAATTCGCAATGCCTGGCCCTCCGCGCCAAAATATCCCTTCATCGTAACCGCGTCCCCATGCCTGTCAACGAACCTCCCACTTGCCGCCCTAGTGTGCGGCAAGTGCAGGCCCGCAAACGTGTTACAACCGGCAATGCCCGTGCCAAGGCGACAATCGCCCCCATCCGAAGCCCTAGCGTACCAGGAGCCAGAAAGGGGCCGATCGTGTCGCCTGATTGGGCAAAGCCAACTCCTGGTCGCTGGCTGCATCGGCGACCTGAGCCACCAGGGCCACCGGGCCATGTCCCAGCAGGCGCGTATCGATAGAAACGCTGCCGCTTCCGCCTTCTACGCGGCCCACGCGGCGGTGGTTCTGCAAAATGTCGACGCCTGCTGCATCCGCCGGGCCGGCCACGGTCACTGCCAAGCTGGTGCCGTACGGCACCATTGGCTGGGGCGAGGCATCCAGGGTTAACGGTGGTGCGGCTGGTGGCGTGGACCACTCGCCTGAATCGCCCCCCGGATTGGAAACGGTCACCGGCACCATCGCCCGGCCACGGAACTCCAGCTCGTCTGCCGTCGAAGCCACCAAACGCAGCTCGTGCCACCCGGGGGCCAGCTTGCTGGAATCCAACGGCACGGGCAGTGCATACGGATAACGGGCAATTAGCCTGCCGTCGACATACAGTTCGCAAAGCTTTGCCTGCGTGCCCAGTTGTGGCTCGACCGCTGCCTGAACGGTCACCACGCCGCTGACGACCTCGTTGGGCTCAATCCCTTCGATGGTTACCTTCGGAGGTTTGGCCCACGGCTGGCACAACGGGTCGCCAACGATCAGCAGTTGATAGGGGCCCGAGATGGATTGGTAGAACGCTTCGGCGAGCGATGCCCCGCGGCGATAGTGCAGGTGAATCGATGGCAGCGGAAACTTGGCCTGGATGGCGTAAGGCTCGGCCACCGTGCCGCTCGCCCCGGCGGCTCCGTGGCGGAGCCAAGCCGATAGCTTGGTTTGCCATGGTCCGTGAAATGCGCCCCCGGAACTGGTGAGGTGGTCGCAAATGGCGCCAGGCACCATCCGTATGTCGCTAGCGTCTAAGTCGAAGTTGGCGGTGCCTGTCATGATGCCCAGGGCATCGTCGCCGCCGGCCGGTATCTTGCCCTCCAGCAGCGCCACCTTGGCTCCCTCGGCCTGCAGTTGTCTCGCAACGGTAGGAAAGCAATCGTGCCGCGCTTTGGAACGGACGTCGCCATTTTTCATGAAGTAGAACGTGCCCGGGGGAAACGAGGCGTCGGCAACCGAAGCTCGGGTGAGATACTGAATTACGTCGTCAACCGAGTTGCCACGGTCTACGGTGACACCGAGCATGGTGGATAAGAAGTAGGTTTGGCCCGCGGACCGCTCGTTCGTCCGCCGGCCGTCCTCGGTCCAGTACTGCCTTCCGCGAAATCCCCGCGTGGGTGCCATGCTGCAGTCTTGGCATGTCCCTTGATTGCGACGCGCGGTGGGGGGGACGTACCAGTTGACCGTGGGCATCACCAGCGCTGGGTTCTTGCCCATGGCGTAGGTCCACAGGTAGGTCGCGCCAGTCAGCGAAGCGATGGGCGCAAACTGCTTTGACAGCTTTTCGTCTTTGAACTCTTCACCGAACTTGATTCGATAGGGGAAATCGGCGGAGTACACGATGTAATCGATCTGTGCGGCCAGCTTTCGTGACTGGATGGCGTTGATGATCGGCGAGAGAATCTGCTCCCGGAAATCGCTACTTCCAATGCTGTTCAGATCCCCTTTCCAGTCCAGGTACAGGACGTTGGTCGGAGGGATGTCGCGAAGCCGGATGTAGTGATTGGCAATGGTCTTGGATGCATCGCTGTTCAGGTTTACGACCAGAAATACGTTCTCGGGCCCGCCGCCCGCCAGTAGAGTCGCCCCTTGTGCCCCGACCAAAATCAGCAATATCGCGGCTAATCGAGGGAACGAGTGCATGCTTACTCCTGCATCGGACGGAAAGAAAACTCGACAACGGCGGCTGTAGTTGTTGTACGCGACGGTGTGGCCCTGGGCAAACGGCTCCCGTTTTCAATTCGGCAGCTACGTACCGACCCGCCCACCCAAGTCGTTTTGTGGTTAAAATGTCGTAAACAACTCCATCCCCGCCACCGTAGCTTCCCATGCCCAGCGCTTCGATCACTCGCGAAGAAGTCTTCGAAGCGCGCGACGTGACCAAGATTTATCACATGGGCGAAGTGGACGTTCACGCCCTGCGAGGTGTCGATCTGCAGCTTTACGCAGGTGAGTTCGTAGTGCTGTTGGGGCCATCGGGTAGCGGCAAGAGCACCCTGCTGAACATTCTGGGGGGGCTGGATGTGCCTACCGGCGGCAGCATTCACTACCGCGGCCAGATGCTCACCGCATTCGACGATCGCGCGCTAACGCAGTATCGGCGAATGCACGTGGGGTTCGTATTTCAGTTTTACAACTTGATTCCCAGCCTGACAGCCGAGGAGAACGTGGCCTTGATTACCGACATCGCCGCGAACCCTATGACTCCGATCGAGGCACTGGCACTGGTCGATCTTGAGAAGCGACGGACGCACTTCCCGGCACAACTCTCTGGAGGCGAGCAACAGCGAGTGGCCATCGCCCGCGCAGTGGCCAAGCGACCGGACGTTCTGTTGTGCGACGAGCCAACCGGCGCGCTCGACGTGCATACGGGCATCCTGGTGCTCGACGCGATTCAGCGGATCAACGAGGAGCTTGGCACCACGACGGCCGTCATCACGCATAACGCGGTGATTGCCGAAATGGCCGACCGCGTCATTCACGTTTCCGATGGCAAGATCGCCAGCACCGACTTCAACAGCACAAAACGCCGGGCCGACGAACTCCAATGGTAGGCGAAGTCCGGACGACGAGCTCGACTTACCCATGATCAACTAGATTTCCCTTTCCGCGTTCAGCGATTGTCACACCGTCCAATGCTCTCAGCCCTCGACCGCAAATTGCTTCGCGATCTCCGTTCGCACTGGGGCCAGGCGATTGCGATCTCACTCGTCATCGCCTCGGGCGTGGCCACGTTCGTGAATTCGCAAACCACACTGCGGTCACTCGAATCGACCAGGGCAGCGTTCTACGAACGTTACCGTTTTGGCGAAGTTTTCGCCGGCGTCAAACGCGCGCCCGACTCACTCAAGTCGCGGCTCGCCGAAATTCCCGGCATCGCGCACCTCGAAACGCGCATCGTCGAAGGGGTGAACCTCGACGTACCGGGCCTCGAGGAACCGGCGCTCGGTCAGTTGATCAGTGTACCTGATACCCGACGCCCCCTGCTCAATCAGCTCTACCTGCGCCGTGGCAGATGGCTCACGCCTGCGAAAGACGACGAAGTGCTGGCTAGCGAGAAATTCGCCGATGCCAACAGCATCCGCGTCGGCGACACGATTTCAGCCGTGATCAACGGGCGACTCAAGCAACTCCGCGTCGTGGGGGTGGTGCTCTCACCCGAGTACGTCTTTCAGGTGAAGCCTGGCGATATTGTTCCCGACGCCAAGCATTACGGAGTGTTGTGGATGAATGAGGAGGCGCTCTCGCTGGCCTTCGATATGGACGGGGCGTTCAACGACATCTCGGCCGAACTCTTGCGCGGAGCGAATGTGGACGAGGTGATCTTTCGGATCGACGAACTGCTCGACCGTTACGGCGGACAGGGAGCCTACGGACGCAAGGACCAGATCTCCCACATGATTCTCGAAAGCGACATCAACGGCCTCAAAACCACTGGGCTTATCGCACCTACGATCTTCCTGCTCGTCGCGGCCTTTCTGTTCAATGTCGTGCTCACACGGATGCTCAGTTTGCAGCGGGAGCAGATTGCTGCCCTCAAGGCCTTCGGCTACTCCAATCTCGACGTCGCCTGGCACTACATGAAGTTCGTGCTCATGATCACGCTGACCGGCGCACTGCTCGGCACCGCGGGTGGCGTGGTACTGGCCGGATTCTTCACCGAGATGCTTGCCCGCGTCTACCAGTACCCCGAGCTGTTCATCCGAGTGCGGTGGAGCCTGGTGGCGCTTGCCGTGGCGGTGGCGGCCGTGGCGGCAGGGCTTGGCGCGGCGGGAGCCATCTGGCGTGCCGTTCGCATTCCCCCTGCCGAAGCCATGCGACCCGAGCCACCCGCCAACTTTCAACCCACGCTGCTGGAGCGGTTGGGCGTTGGCCGCGCGCTGCCCAACGTGGCCCGTATGGTGCTCAGGCAGTTGGAGCGGCAACGTGTGAAGACGGGCATTTCTATCCTCGCAGTAGGCCTCTCGGTCGGCATCATTGTGGTAGGGCAGTTTATGGAAGATGCTATCGACTTCGTGCTCGACCTCCAGTACCAACGCATGCAGCTCTATGACATTCAGGTGAATACGGTGGAACCGCTATCTACCGATATGCGATACGAACTCGCAAACCTACCGGGCGTCGAATACGTGGAGCCGCTGCGGAGCGTACCCGCGCGGGCACGGTTCGGGTCGCGCTATCGCCGTGTGGCGGTGCAGTCGCTTCCCGAGGACGTTTCGCTATTGCAACTCATCGATCGCCACCATGCCACCTGGCAGCCACCACCATCGGGCCTCGTCGTTTCGAAGAAGCTGGCCGACTCGCTGGGCGTGGAGCTGGGCGACCTGTTGACGATTGAGGTACTCGAAGGCAAACGCCCTACGCTGGAACTGCCGGTGCTGGCGCTGCTCGACGACCTGGCGGGGCTCAACGTGTATGCCAGCTTGGACGATATGAACCGCTTGTTGCGCGAAGCACCTCGCGCCACCGGCGCTTACCTGCGTATCGACAAGACTCGGCAGCAGGAAATCTACGAGCGGCTCAAGGATATTCCCGCCGTGGCCGGCGTAAGCGTGAAGGCCCATGCGCTGGAAAGCTTCCGCACGACCATCGCCCAGAACCTTACCACGATTAAGAGCATCAACCTTGCGTTCGCGGTCATCATTGCGCTGGGAGTGGTGTACAATGGCGCCCGGATCGCGCTCTCCGAGCGTAGCCGCGAACTGGCCACGCTTCGGGTGATTGGCTTTACGCGGCGCGAAATCTCCGCCATCTTGCTGGGCGAATTGGGCGTCATCACTTTGCTTGCGTTGCCACTTGGCATGGGCATCGGTTGGTGCTTTGCCTACTTCCTTTCGATGTTTCTCGCCAACGAGGAGGCGTTTCGTTTTCCATTCGTCATCGAACCCTCGACTTACGGCCTTGCCGTATCGGTGGTCCTTGTCGCGTCGGTGTTGTCGGCGCTCTTGGTTCGACGTAAGCTCGATCATCTCGACCTAATCGCGGTGCTAAAGTCGCGTGAATAGCTCCCGTCTGCACGGGGCGCCTTACGGAAGAAGTGAATTGCAATGCGAAGCTGGCTATCCTGGTTACTACTCTTGGTTGGCGCCTGCTTGTAGCGGGCATTGCCTATTCGTTTGTACCGGAGCCCAAGGAGGTCGATCTCGCGACGGTCGACCGTGGCACTGTGAGAGTGACCGTTGACGAAGACGGCAAGACGCGGATCCGCGAAAAGTACATCGTTTCTACACCGCTAGCTGGCCGACTGCTACGCATTAATATGGATCCCGGTGATCCCGTCGTTGCCGGTGCTACGCTGCTGGCAACGATCGAACCGCGCGATCCCGAATTGCTCGACGCCCGGGCTGTGGCTCAAGCCGAGGCACGCGTGCGGGTCGCCGAGTCGGCCGTCAAGAAGACCGAACCCATGCTCGAACAAGCACGCATCGAGCAAGGCAACGCCGAAACCCAACTGGCACGCATCCGCTCGGCAGAGCTTTCGTTTTCTGACGCCGACATCGAAAATGCGGAGGCGCGCTATCTGGCGGCTAGCGAGGAGCTCCGCAGCACGAAGTACGCCCAAGAAATCGCGAAGTTTGAGCTTCAGCAGGCCGAGGCCGCGCTTCTGCGGTCGCTCCCGCGGGCAGAGGCGGGCGATTCCACCGGCCTGCCAAATGGCGATGGCGCCAGCCGCGATGCATCTGGCGCCAACGGTTGGAATTTTACCATTCTCGCGCCAATTACGGGGCGCGTACTCCGCGTATTTCAGGAAAGCTCGGCAGTGGTGACGGCCGGCATGTCGCTGCTTGAGTTGGGTGACCCAAACGATCTGGAAATCGAGATTGACGTGCTGTCGAGCGATGCGGTCAAGATCGAACCCCGTGCACCAGTGATGCTCGAACATTGGGGCGGAGAGCTGGTACTGCAAGGCCGAGTGCGCCTGGTCGAGCCAAGCGGTTTCACCAAAATATCGACCCTCGGCGTGGAAGAGCAGCGGGTGAATGTAATCGTCGACCTGGTTGACCCCATCCAGAACCGTCGCGCCCTGGGCGATGGATTTCGTGTTGAAGCTCGGATTGTGGTTGCCGAGGCCAGGGACGTGCTGAAAGTTCCCGCCAGTTCGTTGTTCCGCCCGCCTACCGGGTGGGCTGTATTCAAATTGGTCGGCGGGCGCGCGGTCGAAACCAAGGTGGAGGTTGGTCGCCAGAACGGCCTCGAAGCCGAAATCACGGCCGGCCTCGAAGAGGGCGACCAGGTGGTGGTGCACCCCAGCGACCAGATCGTCGACGGCGTGGCAGTGAGCGAGCGGTGAGCGAGTGATTTGGGGTGCTCGACATCGCACGTGGAGGTGACGAACACCCCGCTGCAGGTCTCCAAGGGCGATTCTACTGCGTTGCTCCCTCACCACTCGGCTGGGTATAGTAGAGTGATACCCAACCGCGGACAATTTCTAACCCAAAGGCATCTTACTCGTGGGAATCAGCAGCTTCTTCAAATCGATGATCGAGGGCGGTAAGGTAGACGTCCAAAAGCGCTATGAGTTCCTGCGCGAGACGGTCTCGGGAACGATGAGCGATTTTCACATGGCCCGCGACAGGCAGACCGAGCAGATCGTGGGCCTGAAGATCCTCGACCGCACCAAGACCGAGGCCCTCGAAGCACGGTTCAAAGGTCTCGATAAGCCAAGTGAAGGCAAGATTGCCAGCTCGTTCCAGCATCCGCTGATCGTTACGACGTATCAGTACGGCCTCACGACCAAAGACGAGCAGTTTATCGTCATGGAGTTCCTCGATGGGCCGGGGCTCAACTCCTTGATCGTCGGTAAGAGCCCCTTGCTCGATGGCAATCGGCTGACGCTGCTGCGGCAAATGGCCGAGTCGCTCAAAGTAGTGCACGACGCGGGCTACATCCATCGCGACATCTGCCCCCGCAATTTCGTCTGCGCAAAGGACGCCACGTCGCTGAAGCTCATCGACTTCGGCCTCACGGTGCCCGCCGAGCGGTCGTACATGCAGCCGGGTATTCGTACGGGAACGCCCAATTACATGGCTCCTGAGGTGGTTCGCCGCCGTCCGACCGACAAGCGGCTCGACATCTTCGCGATGGGGGTCTCCATGTACGAGCTGTTTGCCTTCGACCTTCCCTGGGCACGCGGCACCGACGGCATGGCTGCTATGTCGCATGGCGAGTCCAAACCCGCCCCCCTCAGCAACCACTATCCCAACATCGACCCGCACCTCGAAGCGGCCATTCTCAAGTGCATCGAGTCCGAGCCCGCAAATCGCTACGCATCGGTCGACGAATTTTTGAAAGCGATCCGGCAACTGAAGAGCGAGGATAAGGCATAGCCCTGCTTTCGGACGCTTACCGATTGCTCGTTTCCTGTATTCTGCCGTCTCCTGTTCAGCCCTCGACCATGCGTTTCCTGCTCCTGCAAATCCGCGATGCGGACGATCCCATCCGGCAGCAAGAAGTCGCCTGTTTCGCCGCGGCGCATCGAGTGCGATTTGGCGGATGTCGTGCCGTTCGACCTGCTTGCCGCCGCGCCCAGTCGTGCATTGCTGGCCGAGTTCGATGCGGTGCTGGTGGGGGGGAGTGGCAATTACTCCGCCGCGGGCGAAGGGGTCTGGCTCGATCGCGCGCTCGCAGGACTACGCCAGATCGTCGACCTCAATATGCCGATGTTCGCTTCCTGCTGGGGATTTCAGGCTCTCGCCCGGGCGCTGGGAGGCCGCTGCGAGCATGCGCCGCAATTTGCCGAACTTGGCACCATCGAGCTTGCGACCACAGCCGCCGGCCGCGACGACCCGTTGTTCGCAACGCTCCCTCCAACGTTCCTGGGCCAGGCAGGGCACGAAGACTGTGTCACCCGGTTGCCCGAGGTGGCGGTTTGGTTGGCTTCGTCCGAGCGGACCGCCTACCAGGCCTTTCGCGTAGCCGTGCACCGATTTACTGCACGCAATTTCACCCCGAACTCACACTCAAGTCGCTCATCGACCGAGTGGCCGCCTACCCACAGTACGTCGAGCGCATCGCTGGTGTGCCATTCGACGAGTTTTGCACGCGGTGCCACGAAACGCCTGAAGCAAACGCTCTCTTGCGGCGGTTTAAGGACTTGGTCGTCGCCTAGAGGTGAAGCGCCGTCGCGTGGCTGGCCATCGCAGGTCGACCCGGCGTGAACTAACAATCGCCCGCGCTGCTGCGTCGAGTAGCGAACACCATGAACCGACAGTACCCCCCACCCAGGAATACACCGAAGGCGGCCAAGAGGCAAGTCGATGGTTCTGGTACGACGGCCACCGTGCCTGCGATGTTGATGGTCAGGCTCGATAGGGCTCCGTCAAAGCCGCTGACATTTTGGCTACGAGGCATGAGCGTGAGCGATCCATTGAAGGTGCCAACCGCACTTGTGTCGAAGTCGACGAACAAGTCATCGAGTGACGTGCCCGCTCCGATTCCAGCGAAGGCGGCGAAATTGGTGAAGGAGAACTCCGCGTCGCCGCTGGTGCTGAACATCCCCGCCAGCGTGTCAGCCGGGGCGGCCACGTCGTTGAGCAGTCCCAGGTCCGCTTGCACCGCCGCGCCCACGAGCACCGTACCGAAGTCGAGCGAGTAGGACGTGGCACTAGTCTGTGAGAAGACGCCATTGCCCGCATCCTTGAAGAAATCGGGATTGGCGAAGTGGTTCACCTGGCCCTGGATGGCGACGTTCTGCGACGATAGTGCCGTTTGGCCAAGGCTGTTGATGCCCGTGCCGTCGGAGACGAAGTCAATCACCGCGTTGCCACTGACGACGCCGGCGGTGCTCGTGTCCAGCGACACCGTCATCGACGTGCTGTCGTTGCCCTGGGAGGCGAGATCAGTTACGGCGCCGGTCCCAATGATGCCACTGGGCGTGGAACTGAACGACGCATCCAGATTCTCCCCGAAGCCACCCAATTGGGCGTTGTTGTTAATCGAGAGGTTTACCGACGGGGCGGAGTCGCCGACGTGGACGATGCCGAAATTGATCGGCTGCGAGTTACCCACCTGGGCGACGGCCAGCTCATAGACGTTGGCGGTGATCTCGGCGTTGCCGGCGCCCAATGTGGTGTTGCTCAGCCCGGCGGCGGCCGCCAGGGACGTTTGACTGTACTCAACGGTGCCCGACTTGGCACCAGCGCTGGAGGCTAGTTCCACGGTGAGTGTGCCGCCGCTACCCGTGCCGGGGGCGATTGTCGCATTGCCTGAGGCGAGGACGGCATCGTTCACGAAACCGGTGACCTGCACCTGAACGCTTTCGGAAAATCCATCGTTCGCGGCGTTATTTTCCACCACGAACGAACCGGTGATCGTGTCGCCAACGTGGAAGTCTCCCAGGTGGGTTGGGTCGACTGGCAAATTGGGCGACGCCAGTCGATAGACCATTGCAGTGACGGGAATGTTCGCCGAGCCGAGGGCGAGTTGCCCCAGCCCAGGCACGGTCGCGCCGTTCACCGTACCATTGCTGAACAGGTCGGCCGTGAAGGCACCGCTCTTGTTACCGGCCGACGCAGTGCTGACGCCCACCGTTGGTCCATTGCCGTTGTTCCCCGCTACGACCTGCGCGAAGGTCGGCGCGGCCGACACCGTGGCGTCGCCCGACGCCATGAAATTGTTCGCGAAGAGGTCCTCGCTGAATGCGCCAGCGACCGCATTATTGGCGATACCTACAATCTGTCCTGGGACCGCGTCGCCAACGTGGAAGTTGCCAAGGTTGATCGGGTTCGGGGTGAGACTGGCGATGGCCGGATTGTAGGCGGCACCGGCAAATTGCAATACCTGATTGGCGACGTTATCGAAGTTGTTGGCGATCGCCACCTGCTGGCCGCTCAGGGCGCCAGCCGACGTAGCGCTAAACGTGACGGCAAGTGGGCCTTCGGCATCGCCCACCGAAATCGGACCAAAGTTGGCAGCGGTGACGCCAGCCCCGGAAATGCGGGCGTCGGTAACCGCGCCGCCGTTGCCCGCGGTGTTGTCGGTTTGGATCGCGCCGCGGAGTGCCGGCCCGCTCGCGCCGTTGTTGTTGATTGAGTAAGACAGCGCGACCGGCGATCCGACGCGGGTGTTGCCAAAGTCCATGGTGGCGGTCGCCGTTCCACCGCCACTTACGTCGCCAGTGAGCGACTGCGTGA
Source organism: Lacipirellulaceae bacterium (assembly GCA_963753855.1). Taxonomy (GTDB): domain Bacteria; phylum Planctomycetota; class Planctomycetia; order Pirellulales; family Lacipirellulaceae; genus Aeoliella. The sequence goes on from CAVWDV010000004.1 coordinate 57,405, forward strand.
CGGCCGGGTCGGCTAGAATTAGTCCGCTACCCGTGACGTTGGTTCGGTGATTGAACGAGTTGCCGATGCCGAAGTTGGCGTTGGTGTAGTCCATGGCCACCAGTACGTTGTTGGCGCCCAAACTCAAGCTGCCATTATTCACCAGGAAGTCGCCATCGGAGTCGCCCAACGCGCCCGACAAGTCGAGAGTCGAGCCGGCATCGCTTTGAATCGTGCCGCTCTGGTCATCAATCACGCCGCCGACGATGGACAGCGTGCCGTTCGCCGAGCGAACCGAACCACTATTGAGAATCGTGTTGTTGATTGTTCCGTGGCCAAAGATTTCGGCACCGGCGGCGTTTGTGATGTTGCCACCAGAGGTAAGCGTCGCCGCGGCAAGGCCTGCGCCGCCGAGTTCGACGTTGCCGGTGTTATTGAGGGCATTCGCCATGGTGAATGAATGGGCGTTGAAGATATGGAGCGTTCCCGCGTTATTCACCAGCGAGTCGGCCAGGTTCGTGCCGCCGAAGGTCATAACGGCGGCCGCGCCCGAAAGCTCGACATTCGTGCCGGCGGCGATGGTGTCGACCGACGTGCCCACGATAGTCACCATTGATCCGTTGCCGGTCTCTACCGAGCGGTAGGTACCGCCAGTAAGTGTGCCGGTGGAGAGGTTGGTGAGGCCCGCGGTGTTACTGAGTGTCGCTCCGTCGAGCGCCTCGTAAGTGCCATTGTTGGTTTTGACGCCGCCGGAGAGCAAAAGAGTGGCTCCGCCAGCGTCCGCCGAGACGAGGCCGTCGTTGATAAACGCGGTAATGATCTGGCCTTTACCACGAAAAGTATGTCCGGCGCTGTTGATGATCTGGAAGTCGTTCGTTGCCCCACCAACCTGGGCGTCGGCAAGGGCCGACGTGGCATTAAGGACCACTTCGCCAGTACCGTTGAACGTGACAGCGGAATTTGGGTCGAGGATCGAGTTGCTAGACAACCCGTTGCTGTTGATGGTTATTGTACCGGTGTTGGTAATCGTGCCGTTGACGTTGAGGTTCGCCCCGCTAACGACATCGACGGTGGCGGAGTTGGTCACGCCGGAAAAAGTGCTCGTGCCGGTGACGTCGACTTGTCCACCGGTGACGCTGCCCCCATTGATAGTGGCCGCGGCGAGCTGAACCGTGCCGCCGTCGGCGTCGATCGAGCCCGAGGCGTTGTTGACAACCGTGGTGATCCGGAGATTTCCACCACCGGTGGCTTCAAGCGTCGCGTTGTTGGTTTGGATGCCTCCGGTGAGCAAGAGGGTGTTGCCGCTGGAGTCGGCGGAGACGAGGCCATTGTTGATAAACGCGGTAATGATCTGGCCTTTACCACGAAAAGTGTGTCCGGCACTGTTGATGATCTCGAAGTCGTTTGTTGCCCCACCAACCTGGGCATCGGCAAGATCAGACGTGGCGTTAAGGACCACTTCGCCGGTACCGGTGAAAGTGGCGGTCCCGTTGGGGTCGAGGATCGAGTTGCTAGACAACCCGTTGCTGTTGATGGTTATTGTACCGGTGTTGGTAATCGTGCCGTTGACGTTGAGGTTCGCCCCGCTAACGACATCGACGGTGGCGGAGTTGGTCACGCCGGAAAAAGTGCTCGTGCCGGTGACGTCGACCTGTCCACCGGTGACGCTGCCCCCATTGATAGTGGCCGCGGCGAGCTGAACCGTGCCGCCGTCGGCGTCGATCGAGCCCGAGGCGTTGTTGACAACCGTGGTGATCCGGAGATTTCCACCACCGGTGGCTTCAAGCGTCGCGTTGTTGGTTTGGATGCCTCCGGTGAGCAAGAGGGTGTTGCCGCTGGAGTCGGCGGAGACGAGGCCATTGTTGATAAACGCGGTAATGATCTGGCCTTTACCACGAAAAGTGTGTCCGGCACTGTTGATGATCTGGAAGTCGTTTGTTGCCCCACCAACCTGGGCGTCGGCAAGATCGGCGGTGGCGGCGTTGAGGACGACCTGGCCGGCACCGTTGAACGTGACAGAGGAGAATTTGGGTCGAGGATCGAGTTGCCAGACAACCCGTTGCTGTTGATGGTTATTGTGCCAGTGTTGGTAATCGCGCAGTTGACGACGAGGTTCACCCCGCTAACGACATCGACGGTAGCGGAGTTGGTCACGCCGGAAAAAGTGCTCGTGCCGGTGACGTCGACCTGTCCACCGGTGACGCTGCCCCCATTGATAGTGGCCGCGGCGAGCTGAACCGTGCCGCCGTCGGCGTCGATCGAGCCCGAGGCGTTGTTGACAACCGTGGTGATCCGGAGATTTCCACCACCGGTGGCTTCAAGCGTCGCGTTGTTGGTTTGGATGCCTCCGGTGAGCAAGAGGGTGTTGCCGCTGGAGTCGGCGGAGACGAGGCCATTGTTGATAAACGCGGTAATGATCTGGCCTTTACCACGAAAAGTGTGTCCGGCACTGTTGATGATCTGGAAGTCGTTTGTTGCCCCACCAACCTGGGCGTCGGCAAGATCGGCGGTGGCGGCGTTGAGGACGACCTGGCCGGCACCGTTGAACGTGACAGCGGAATTTGGGTCGAGGATCGAGTTGCCAGACAACCCGTTGCTGTTGATGGTTATTGTGCCAGTGTTGGTAATCGCGCCGTTGACGACGAGGTTCACCCCGCTAACGACATTGATGTCGGATGCCGTGGCGAGGGTATTTAGCGTGCTGGCCTGGATGACGTTGATGTCACCGGCGGTGATATCGCCGCCGGTGATGGCGGCGTTCGAAAGTTCGATCAGTCCGGAGTTGGGATCGATGCTGCCCGCCAAGTTGTTGATGGCGGTCGCAATTTGAAGCGTGCCGCCATTCGCGGTGTCCAAGACATTATTATTGGTCTTCACCCCGCCGGAGAGCAGAAGCGTGGCGCCGTTGACATCGGCTGTTACGGTGCCGTCATTGATGAACTCGTTGATAATTTGACCGGTGCCTCGGAAGGTATGGCCCACGTCGTTGGTGATGGCGAAGTCATTGCTTGCTCCCCCCACCTGGGCGTCGGGCAGCGCCCCACCTGCATTCAGCACCACGTCGCCGGCACCGGTAAAGGTGACAACCGAGTTGGGATCGAGAATCGAATTGCTTGAGCTCGCGGTGTTGTTCACGGTGATCGTGCCGGTGTTGGTGATAGTGCCGGTGACCGTGAGGTTTTGACCGCTCATTATATCGATCGCGGCGGCGGTGGTCACGCTATCGAGCGTGCTGGTACCGGTAACGTCAACCTGCCCGGCGGTGATGCTGCCGCCGGTGACGGTCGCATTCAAGAGGTCGACTAGCCCATTGTTGGGGTCGATCGTGCCGCCCGTATTATCGACGAAGGCTTGCAGTCGGAGGATGCCTCCGCCCGACGCCGCCAGCGAGCCAGCGTTTGTCTTATTGCCGCCGCTGAGCAGGAGCACGGCGGTGTTGACGTTGGCGGTTACCTGGCCGTTGTTGGTGAATGAGGTGACGATTTGGCCGGTGCCTGAAATGGAGTGCCCCGAGCCATTGAAGATGGCGAAGTCGTTGGTGGCTCCGCCGATTTGGGCATCAGCCAGGCTGCCGCCAGCATTTAGAATAATTTCACCGCTGCCGGCGATGCTCAGCGTTGCGTTGGGATCGAGGACGGAGTTACTCGACCCCGCAGTGCTGTTGATGGTGAGGACACCGTCATTGGTCAGGTCGCCTCCGACGAGACCAAGCGTGAATCCGCTATTTAGCCCCAGCGTGTCGTCCACTCCGAGAGTGAGATCGCCGATATTCACACTGATATTCTGCAGCACGTCGAATGCACCGCCGGCGTCGATCACCGCGTCCTCGCCAGGCGAATTGGGCACATCGTTGCCGGACCAATTAAGCGGGTCATTGAAGGAGGTGCCGTCCCCAGCGCCGTCGAAGGTGCGGGTTTGCGAGAAAGAGTTTGATGACGCGAAACAGGTCGCGATAGCTACGCATACGAAACGTGCGCAACGCGCCGCGTGAACGCTGATAAGTCCGATCATTAGAATCTTCCCCAACCCGGTCTCAAAAAAGGTGTAAATTCAACAGTATCCGTCGGGTCCGCGGAAGGATCGCCACGAATATTCGGCTCCCCGCAGCGGCAAACTTGGCGGACGCAGTTTGACTGAAAATTCCAGGGATTTCAACAAGAAAATGGTCGTTTTTCCTGAATAATTTTGGTTGGTACGCCCGGAGTGCGGTGCCCAACGGCCAGCAGATGCCCAACCGTCTCGCCAAATAACCGCATCACAATCGGCAACACGCTTTGGTAAACCCGGGGGACTGGGGGCACGCAAAGTACTGCTGTCACCGCAGGCGTACTGTACGGGGATGGCCAATTTGCCCCCCTTTCTGCCCGGCGTCCCAAAATCTATACTACGAAGCCCTCGACTGCCTGAGAGTCGTGGCCCCCGGTTTAGGGCCACGACCCGGCGAGAATGAACTAGCGAGACTGTGCGATGACCATCGACAAGAGCCTTAAAGTCAAACGTGGTATGAATGCCAACCGCAGCGTGCTGACGCGCGTGGAGCGGATCAAGGTGCTCAAGGAGAATGGTCGCTGGGAAGAACTGGAGTCGCCGCTAGGCCTGCCCAAGGTCCGCGTTCGCAAGCTGACCATGAAGAAGAAAAAGAAGAAGGCGAAGGAAGACGAGGACGACAAATAAGCCGCTGGCGGCTCAACCGGGGGGGGATTGGCGGAGATCGTTCCATCCACATCCGGTTTTTCTCAAGAATTTCGAGTTCGCGGGCGTTCATCTCCGGCCCAAACGACTCTTGGCGGCGGCGCCTAAATCTCTTGGAGTAGCGACTCCAATGTTTCTGCCGCACCGGTGGTCAGTTGACCCGCGCGGCGGAGCGACTCCAAACGCTCGTTGACGATCACCTTGGCTTGGTTGGGCGAGGGCAATTCGGCGGTGCGGGATTTTTCGGTTGGAGCAAGCGCCTCCAAATAGAGCGAAACAAACTCGCGCTGGCCCGCCAGCTGCTTGAGCTCTCGTACGGCGCCCAGCAATTCTTCGCTCGTCATATCGGGCGAGGCGAGCAACCGTGCTTCCACGCCCCGCAGGCCGTGCACATAGCCGCGCACCCGAGCTCCCAGCTCGGCAACGTTGATGTCGACTCTCGTCGAACTTGCCGGTCTTACGGCAAGCGGCACGGGCCGCATGGCCACCCGCGCGGTAGAGGTATTACCCGCGGCCAAGGGCTGGTCGTCGGCAAACGGATTTCCCAAGTCGATGGGCCGGGCCGCCGGGTGCCGCTTCCAGGCACTGGCAACCGCGCCCTTGGATTCGGCGGGAGCCACTTGTGCCGGGCCCACTTGCTGTTCCTCGTTTGGCACCGCAGGCTGCGGCGGGAGGACCGGTGCGAAGGATTGCGGGATGCTTTTCCCTGCTGAGCGAGAATCGGTGGCTAGAGGTTCGTCATCCTGCGGCGGGGTTCGAACGTGTTCTTGGCGGGCCAAGCGTTGGCTGAACCATGGTAACTCGGGAATCGCCTTGGCGCGACCCGGTAGCGAAGCCTGGATCGACTGCTGCAGCCATTGTTGCATGATCTCGAAGTCCTGCTGGTTGCGCGTGGAGGTGTTCCACCGATCCAGGGCAATCGCCAGTTGTCGGCTCCGTCGCTCAGCGGCGGGGCGGTCGAATTGCTCGACAAGCTCCAGTTGGTAGCCGAGGTCGTTCACGAGTCCTTGTAGTTCGCTGCTGCGGTCCGCCTGGGCTGCGGCCGGCCGGCCGCACAGCGTCACCAGGATGGCAGCACCAACAAAGACAACGGCGGCAAACTTGTAGCGGGTGGCGGGAGACATGGGGATCGGTCTTGCCGGGGCAGTGTGGATATAATGGGGAGCCGCTCTCAATGGGCGGCACGGTTCACGTAAAACTAGACCCACTGCATCCAAAGTCAACCACCTCGCCGCTCAAGTACCTGGCCGCCATGCGTTCGCTTCTTCGATTGGTTGGTATTGTAGTGGTTTTGCTGGGAGTACCGCTGTTAACGGCGGTGGCGTGGAGCGGCCCGCTGGAGCAGTGGATCCAGCAGTGGCGCGAGGCTCCCCCGCCAGCTGGTTGGCTCGCCGGGGCCCTGGTGCTCGTGCTAGCAGCCGACATCCTGCTGCCGGTGCCTTCGGGCCCCGTCATTACTTTGGCGGGTGGCCAGTTGGGTGTGCCGCTTACGGTGCTCGCCGCGTGGTTGGGGCTGATGCTTGGGGGGCTCTTGGCCTTCGCCGCCGCCAAGCGCTGGGGCTCCGCTCTTGCCGAGCGGGTTGCCGCCCCAGCCGAACTCGCGAGCCTACGTGGCACCGCAAACGCCCACGATGTCTGGTTGCTGCTGGTGACGCGCCCATTGCCAATCCTGGCCGAAGCGGCGGTGCTGCTAGCTGGTACGCTCGATACCCGCTGGCCACGGTTACTGGGATCGCTGGCGGTGGGCAACGCGGTGGTGGCGGTGGCGTTTGCCGTACTGGGTAGTCAGGCTCAGCAGCACGAATGGATGCTCATCGCCCTGGTACTGTCGATCGTCGTGCCGCTAGCTGGAACGTGGGTGCTACGCCAGCGCATGACGCGCGCACCCGCGGTTCCTGCGTCCTCAGACACGACGGAGACTTAGGGCGCTGGGTTGGCCACGCCCTAATCGAATAATCGCAATTGACCGGTTGTGATCTTGGGTGGACGAAAGTGCGCGGCACTGAGTGCGGGGGGGTCGCCCTTGTAGCCATATTTCTTGGCGAACACACGAAAGGTTTGTTCGATGTGCCGTGCCATTTCGCCTTCGCCGCGCATCCGGCTGCCAAAGCCGCTGTGGTACAATTGGCCGTCGCGCGTGCTACGCAGCAGCAACGCGACCTTTGCGGCCCGGTTGGGGTAGAACTTCTCCAGCCAGGCGAAGAATACGTCGGTCACCGTGGTTGGCAGCCGCAGCAAAATGTAACTTGCCGACTCTGCCCCGGCCTCGCGGGCGGCCGCCAAGATGGCGGGTAGCTCGCTATCGGTGAGGCCAGGGATCACTGGGGCCACCATTACCGATGTCGGCACGCCAGCGGCAGTCAGCTGGCGAATGGTCCGCAGCCGCGCCGCGGGCGAACTGGTTTGTGGCTCCATGGTGCGTGCCAGCGTGGCGTCGAGCGTGGTAAGGCTCACCGCTACCGAGGTGGCATGGTACCGTGTCAGTTCGGTGAGGAGGTCGATGTCGCGAGTGACCAGAGCGTTCTTGGTGACGATGCCGATCGGCTGGCGACATTCGGCTGCCACTTTCAGGCACGCGCGCGTGAGACGAAAATTGCGTTCGGCTGGCTGATAGCAGTCGGTGACTCCTGACATGGCAATCCACTCAGGCTGCCAATTGGGTTTGGCAAGCCACTCGCGAAACAGCTCAGCGGCGCGGGGTTTGACGAACACCTTGGTCTCAAAGTCGAGCCCGGCGCTGAGCCCCAGGTACTCGTGCGTCGGCCGCGCGTAGCAATAACTACAGCCGTGTGCGCAGCCGCGATAGGGATTTAGACTGTAGCGAAACGAAATATCGGGGCTCTTGTTTTCGACCACAATCGTTTGCGATTGATCCTCCAGATATTGCGTCGCCGGGCGGGCCAACTGGGCCAGGAGTTCCGGGTCGTCGGCCACATCGTTCAGGTCTGGTTCGCAGCGAGTTTGCAAATAGGGGTTCGGGGGCTGGTTTTGTGCACCCCGCCCTCTGGTTTCTCGGTTGTTCGGTGTCCGTGGCATAATCGACTAATGTACACTGTTTGGTGCGAAAGAACTGTTTTCACCGCTTTGGCGGTTTTTACGAAATCAATTTCCGATTGCTCAGTAAGCGACCTTGACGCTTACCGCACAAGGGACTATTCTCCCGGCCAGTTGAGTGAGGAACGTGGTTGGCAACGCAGCGGCCACGAACAAGAATCGCCCTTGCGGCGGCACGAAGCTTTCGGTAAACCTCCCGTTACGAGTGCAGCGGCCATATGCGGAAAAGCCAACCTTAGTCACGGGAAACCGTAACGCAATTTGCAAGAGATGGCGTAGCCACAAGTGCTGGCCTTCGCTACCATGAAATATTGGCATCGCCGGTGAGCGATCTCCCCCCCCAAACGCTTACCAATGGTGCCCGCCCCGCACGCAGGCGTTAATGCGTCCAATCGCTCCCGGAAGAGTTAGCCGTCCTTTGCCCCCCTGGGACGTGGCTTTTCTGGGAGCTTTTTTATGCGCGGTGGGCAAATTGCCGGCCGCCGCGAATCGCGTTGTGGCGGCCAGCGACTCTCGCTACAATCCGCACCCCCGCGCCGGGAATAGGGATGAAGGATAAGTAGTGCTGCCCGCACTCTCGGCGCTCTCCCACCCACGCTAGGAGAGATAGGCATGGATGCCGCTCGCCCCACCGATATCGCCTCGCCCGAACTCGACGCCCACGCCCAACTTCGCGCTGCCCGCGAAGTGCTAAGGCTGGAAGCCGTAGCCGTATGGAAATTATCGACCACGATCGACCACGCCACGACCGACGCGATCAACGTGATCCGCGCGTTGCGCGGTAGCGTGATTGTCACCGGCATGGGAAAGGCTGGGCTCGTGGGGCAGAAGATTGCCGCGACGCTCGCCTCGACCGGCACACGGAGTCACTTTCTCCACCCGGCCGAAGCATTTCATGGCGACCTGGGCCGTATTGCCACGGGCGACGTGGTGCTGATGCTCACACAAAGTGGTGAGACCGGCGAGGTGGTGCAGCTGCTCCCTTCGCTCCGCGACATGCAAGTACCCATCGTGGCGATTACCGCCAGTCGCGGTTCGAAAGTAGGCCGGGCCGCCACCTGCGTGATCGAACTCGGCGAACTCGAAGAAGCCTGCTCGCTGGGCCTCGCGCCCAGCACCAGCACCACGGCGATGCTTGCGTTGGGCGACGCGATTGCGCTGGTGCTAAGCAAGCTCAGCGGCTTCCGTGCCGAAGACTTCGCTCGTTTCCACCCCGGCGGCAGCTTGGGCTTCAAGCTCAGCAAAGTCGACGAACACATGCGACCACTCGGCGAATGCCGCGTGGCCAGCGACTCCAAAACGGTCCGCGAAGTGATCGTTAGTTGCAGCCGACCCGGTCGTCGTAGCGGAGCAGTGATGCTTGTAGACGCCGCGGGCGAACTGAGCGGGGTGTTTACCGATAGCGACTTAGCCCGTTTAGTGGAGGGTCGCGACGAGTCGGCACTCGACCGACCAATTCGCGAAGTCATGACCGTGGGCTGCGCCCGCGTGCAATGCGGCGCCCGCACCGAACTAGCAATCGAGATTCTCGTCGAAAGAAAAATCAGCGAGCTGCCAGTCGTCGATAGAGAGGGTAAGCCGGTGGGCATGATCGATGTGACCGACGTCGTAGGCACAGCGAGCCATGCCCAAGAATCGGACGATGATGAGCCAACGATTCGCGTGTTTCCCAATCCAGTTACCACGCCCAAAGAACGAGGAGAAGTGGCATGAATGTCGCCCGCCCTTTTTCTTGAAGCGGCGGCAAACGATCTCCAGCCTCTAAACTCCAGCCTCTAAACTCCAGCCTCTTTCCCCGCCCTCCCCATGCTCGCCCGCATCCTTCGCAGCGCAGTAACGCTAGCCGCCCTGGTGGTGGTGTATCAGGCGTACTTGCTGACGGTGGCGCCGCTGGTGGAGCCGCCGGCTATTCAGCGGTCGTCGAAGGAACTCTCGGACGGCGATCGCGACAAGGGTTACAACGCGATTGGCCGATACCAGTATTTGCTCTCGGCGTTCTTCCCAGCCAATCACTGGACGCTTAGCGAACCGCTCCCCACCGTGCTGCGATTCGACAAGCTGATGCTGGTCGTCAAGGACTATCGCCGCCACGACGACGGCAGCGTTGACCTCGACGAATGCGCCTTCCTGGTGCTACCAGCGGATTGGGAGTTTGGCTCACCACCCCCGCGGGAGACCGTGGTGCTCGAAGCGCCGGGTGGCGCTCATTTGCAGTTTGACGAAGATTTCCAGCCCACCCGCGGCAAAGCGGGGAGGATCGTCGATGGGCGATTTCCCGGACCGATCGTCATTCGCAGCGACATGAAAGTGCCCGGCCCGGAGGACGATCTCTACATCGCGACGAGCGACCTGCGGCTCAGCGACCGGCTCATCAGTACCGATGCAGAGGTGGAGGCTCGGTTTGGCCCCAATCGTGGAAGGGGGCGGCGGATGGCCATCCGCCTGAACCGCGACGAGCACATTAAGCGGGGGCCGAGCATCAACGGAGTGCAATCCATTGAAGTGCTCGAAAACATTGTGCTGGAACTCGACCCCGGCAAGGTCGACCTACTTGGAGTGGACGACTCGCAAGACAAGACCGCGGCAAAACATCTCCAGCGCAGTGGTGGTGCTATTCAACTTACGTCTGCCCACGAGCCGGTTGGTGAATTCAACCCACCCATCGAGGTGACTTGTCGCGGACGTTTTCATTTCGATCTCCTAAATTACATTGCCAGTTTCGACCAGAACGTCGAAGTGCGGCGGATGCGACTGGATGGTCCGTTCGATCAATTGGATTGCGACGAACTGAGCATCCATTTCTCGCCGGTTGACAAAGAGGGTGCGCCGGTCAACAACGACGATCCCAATCTTGCCCGTCGACAGCGCAAGGCGATGGGGCGGTTTCAGCCCGTATTGGTTACGGCCACAGGTCATCCTGTACGTGCCGAGTCGGCAGCCGAGGGGGCTGCAGTGCGCGCCAATCGCATGCGCGTAAACCTATACGCCCGCCGCATCACGCTGGATGAGGGCGATGACGTGATGCTGGCGTATGGGCCCAGCGAGATTCATGCGCCGTTTATCGAGTACCAGTTGCCCGAAGAGAAGTCACCACAGGCCGTCGGTGAGTTATCGATCGCAGGGCCGGGTTGGTTGCGGGCCGTACCCGACGTGGACCGCCGGGATCGGGTGGTCGATGTTTCGTGGCAAGCGGCGGCGGGGACCCCGTTTCCTGTCGAACTTACCCGCCGCAATGGCCAGCCAGTGCTCCTGCTGAGCGGTCAGCCGGTGATCGATGCGCATCGCCTAGGCAAGATTGGTGCCGACCGAATGGAACTGGCGCTACGCGAAGTACCCGCCGACGGGCCCGAGGGGCCAGCGCTGGAGGTGACCAAGAGCGACGCGAAGCTGGCGATCGTTCCCGAGCGACTGATGGCGGCCGGGCAGGTGGTGTTCGCCTCGCAAAAGATGACCGGCCGCACCCACCAGCTCGAAGGCAACTTCGAGCGTTGGCAACCACCCGAAGCGGGCGAAACGAGTCCCGTGAGCGATGCCCTTTCTTCAGGCAACGATAACCCCCAGTCGCCCAGTTCGCTGTACGACTTAACGGCCAACCAGATTCACCTTGAATTGGCTTTGAGTGGAAAATCGGCCGAGCCCACTGCGGTGACCTGCGACGGGGCCGTGGTGCTACGCGAGACGCGCACTGCCAAGCCGGGCGAGCAACCGCTCGTCGTGCACGGCAACCAGTTGACGGTTCGCGACCTGGACCGCGCGGCCCGCATTACGGTGAGTGGCCGCCGCGATCCACAACTCGGCGGTCCCGGCACAGCGACCGTCGAAGCCCGTGGTCTCACGCTCGCCGCCGAACGGATTAATGCCGATCAGTCATCGGGTAAGTTTTGGATCAACGGCCCCGGACTGGCGACAATCAACGTCGATGGGCAGGTGTTCGGCGCGCCGGCGGGTACCACGACGCCGGTTTCGCTAACTTGGCAAACCGGGCTCGACGCCGCGGGGCGGCGCATCCAGGCCGTGGGCCGCGTCCTTGTCGAAAGTCAGCAAGGTTGGGTGCAGGGCGATACGGCCACGGCGCGTACTCACCCGCCCGGTGACCATGGAGCAAAACGCTGCGAAGGGGAAGATCGAGATCGCCCAGATATCGCTTGAGGGCAACGTGGTGGGCGATCACCGCGGTACCGATGCTACCGGGCAGACGTCGCACGAGAACTTTCAACTGCAGTCGATCATGTACGATCGGCTGAACGGTAACATTAAGGGGCGTGGACCTGGTGTGCTGCGCAGCGTTCGCCTGTCGGATGGGTCGGGCAGCTTTGCTGATCTTGCCGCCGCCGGCTCCTCCCGGCCGCAGACGTCGCCGACTACCACCGCGTCGCAGTTGCGATTCTTGCGAGTCGACTTTTCCGATGGTCTGTCGGGCAACGTCGAACAGCGAGTGATTCGCTTCCATCGCCGAGTGCAAAGTGTTTATGGACCGGTCGACGACTGGCAGCAAGAATTGCCGCTGCATGCTCCCGACCGTTTGCCACCCGAGACCGTCACGCTGGCGTGCGAGACACTGGAAGTGAACGAAGATCCGCTTTCGCGATCGGTTGCCAAGGGTAAGATTGGTGCCTTGGAAATTCGCGCCATTGACAACGTGGAAATCGAAGGCCGATCGGCGAAGAACGGTGTGTTCCAGGCACAGGCGATGAATGCGAGCTACAGCCAGGCAAAAGACCTGTTCGTGCTTGAGGGCGACGGACAACAAGAGGCGGTGCTGCGCAGCCGCGACCCCGGTACAGGACGCTACGGAACCGCCGAAGCCCGTGTCATCAAGTACCATCGTGCGGAGCCGCGCATCGAATTGCTCGACGTACAGCGGCCCATCGACTTTCAGCAGGTCGCTCCTCGCAGCGCGACTCGCCCGGGGCCGATTCGCTGAGTTTTGAGGTCGCGCGGGCCTCTGTCTGGACAATCGGACGCAAGCGCCGCAAACTGTTACAGACGACCGAGTCCCTTGCACCTCCTACGCGAGAACACCCGTGGCCTATTTTGTTGGAATTGACGTTGGCGGCACCACGACCACCGTTGCCATTGGTGCCGAAGATCGGCAGATACAATACGTCTCCGAGCAGTTTGATACGCGTTCGGCCGAAGGTCCCGCGACGTTGGTCGAGGCGGTGGTGGATGGCGTGATTGCGGGAGTCGATTCGGTGGGCGGTAAAGCCGCCGACATCGAAGCGGTTACGATTGCCACACCGGGGCCGGCGACACTTGATGGCGTACTACTTAAGACTCCCAACTTGAAAGCGGAACACTGGGATCGTTTCAACATTCGCCTCGCCCTTGAAAAGACGTTCGCAGATCGCGGGCTCCCGCTCCCAGTCAAGTACATTGGCGATGGGCAAGCCGCGGCGCTTGGGGAGTTTTCGGTCCGTAGCGGACTGCTCGCCTACGATGCCGCCACGGTCGATACCGACTTGCATTTGCACTCGCTCTTCATGGTGATCGTCGGCACCGGCTTAGGCGGCGGCGAAGTTCGAGATGGGCGGGTGGTGCGAGGCCTCGAAGGGCGGGCTGGTCATGCGGGCCACCTGCTGCTGCCTGCCTTCGCGTTTCGCTATGACCACGACCGCCAGCTGAAGGTCGGCAACGCCCCTTCGACGGTTGAGTCGGCCGTGTCGCTCACGGCGCTCACCCACCAGTTGGGATATCGCTTGGAACTGGAGGAGTGGCAAGACCACCCGCTCAACGGGCAGCCCGGCACCGTACGCGATAAGGCGAAGCGGCTACGCGAGTTGGCCGCCACTGGCGACCCGCTGGCCCAGCAACTGTTCGACGACCAGGCACATGCCCTGGGAATTGCGCTACTGGGGATCAACTACCTCGGCGACTACGACCGCGTGATCATTGGTGGTGGTGTCTGCGACCTCGCCCCCGCAGTGCGCGAACGCTACCGCTTACGGGCGGAGGCGGCTTACCGAGAGTACGCGCTCGATGGCTTTCGCAACCTCGACCATTTCGACTTCTCGGTGTGCGGCGACACGGCACCCGTGATCGCGCGCTGACGCACGCGTACGACTGACGCGATGCGCTCCGCGAGGATACGTTGCGCGAACTCCATGGGCGTCGATTGGCGGGCTAAGTGCGAAGGCTCCGCTGGCGTTCGCTAGCCAAGCCTGGGCTGGGCAACTCGGCAGTCCAAATGGGCTCGAGATCGGTTACAGCGTCCAGGTAGTAAGTTGGACAATACCCGCCACGACCCCCATGAACACCACGATCCACAAACCAAACTTCCAGGCGTGGTGCAGGATGGGTCCTGCCTCTTCGTGCCGCGTAGCTGCATACACTAGGCTCACGCTAACCAGAAGAGGTACCGCGTACCAGAGGCGCTCGGTTGATGCAGCAAGTGGCAATAAGTTGCAAAGCAAGTTTGTCATATCCGATCGATCCGCCGGGCTGCTCTTAGGGTTGCGCTGAAGAACGGTCTGCGTCTGATTGTGCCGCCGCTCAAAACAGCAGGAGACTTCGGAGCTGTGTTGATTGGATTCCTGGTGCAGCCGCCGTGAGTTACTTTCTCGGTTTACTAGGGTCTTCCTGAGGCGGCAGCGACACGAGCGGCCCCCACCGCGCATCGCAGATTGCGAGAACGTTCATCAAGCCGGCAATCATCGTATACACGGTGCCCAGCTCGAAGAAGAAGTGCAGGTCGTGATGCCACTTCTCACGCTCGGTGCCGTGCATCACCACGTTTTCCAATTGGTCGGCCGATTGAAAGTAATCTCGACTAATGTCGGCCGCGGGTCGTTCGGGAAACAACTCCTCAGCGAGGGGCCGATTGTAGGGCGGTCGCTCGAAATTATCGCCGAAGAAATCGAGGGGTGGCTTGCCACTTTCCACCCGCCAGGCCTGGACGTAGGCAGGTAGCGCTGGCAACCCGATGCCAAGTTGGCAGGCGTAGTGCCAGCGGTCTTTGAATGCCGTGAAATCGCCAATCGGGTTGGTCGTCGAGGCATACACCACGCGGCCGTCGCCCAGGTACATGCCGTAGGCGAACGTCCCCAGAATGGCAATCATGAACAAGAGTCCCTTACCGGTACGACCTTGATACAAGTGCCCCAGGCCTGGCACCAGCCAAGCGAGAAATGCGGCTAGCCGCGCGTCGCGAAGTTCGACGTCGGGGACACCACTACCATCGTCGGCAGGCGGATTCAGGTCGGACATAAGGTCGCAGCGGGGGCACTCGGAAAGCGGGCTGTACGGCACTTTGCCGTCACCGAACTCGTATTGTGCCTCATGGCAGCCGTTTTGGCCAGATCGCCAGCGATAAAAGCCCTCATTCACGCCTTTCCATTAGCATGCGCATCCGATATCCACTTATTCGATGCTGTGGGGTTCCTCCATAGAAGATTACTGACCGGCAGCTTGCAGGATTACAAGCCGGAGATGATTCTGCGAGATCGCTTTGACTTCTGCTTGCAGTGGGGTGGAGTCAAGCTGCGAATACCTAACGGGCACCACGCGGTGCTGCCCGTGTTCGTGATCGGCTGGAGCTCGAACTAGCTGGCTGCCGGCTGCATGGTGTTGCACGATGAGTACGCGATACCGACCCGCCATGGCACCATCTTTAGAGGTCATCGTGCCCAACTGAAACGTCCCTTGCGCAGTTATTTTCCCACGGGCCGATGGACCGCCAGAATCGGGAATAAAATTGACAATGCCAGTGTTGACGGGCGTTCCGTCGTCGAAATGTACAGTGCCGATGGTCGTGTAGGTTGCTGGCCCCCCATCTCTACAACCGACAGTCCATCCCAAAGCGAGCAGGAAAGTCAAAGACAGTACCGGGATCGCATTCCTCGAAGTCCACATGTCGGCCACTAGCTCTTGTTGGGCTCGTCTTGTGAGACCAGTGACTCACGGATGCTAGGCTCCGAGCGTCGGCAAAAGCGCTGGAGGGCAATATCATCGATGAAGATATCGATCAGTCGGACGGACCCGTCAACCTGCACAAAGGGGCAAACGCCCGAGTGCCAGCTGCCAAATCCGATGACGGGTACCGCGACGTCCTCGGGGCCACGCGCTAGAGGCACTCCAGGCCCACCGATTCGGGCAAATGCCGGCAGATCTCTGCCATTGTACATGGGGCCATTCTCGGGCACTTGCTTCAGCCTTTCGGTCGGAACATGCATTTCTCCAGCCAATGCGGTTCGACTGGTGCCCTTTGTGATATTACGGAGACGAACCTTGTCGCGCCATCCCGCGGGTCTGAAGTCGCGGCATATTGAACGGCTGGAGACAATGACTCCGGTACCATTACCTCCTCTCCAGTACGCTCCGTAACCGGTGGAACCACCAGAGTAGTCACCGTGATTTCCTCCATAGTCACCCACCGCACCTCCAACCAACTCGACTGTAACGGTTGAGCTGCAACCGCAGGGATAGAAAATTTCCTGTTCGATCGCCGCCGACGGTATGACAGCTTCGGCGGCGGATCGACGTGTAGGACATACCAATGATGTCGACGCGAATTCTCGCAAGTCGGCCCCGTGCGACTCAAATTCATCGTAGGGCCGCCAATCAAGCACGTCCTGCTCGAGATAGGGGAGGATTCGCGCCAGCCACGAAGGCTGCGTCGTCTCGCACGCGTCGTCACCCCAATCGTCGATTGCCTGCAAGCGAGCCGGTGGAAAAGCCGAATACGCTTCATGGAACTGCAGCGTCGCCAAGCCAATTTGCTTCAGGTTATTTTGACACTGCACCAATCTCGCTGCTTCCCGCGCCGCCTGAACAGCCGGTAGCAGCAGAGCAACGAGAATGCCTACGATAGCGAGCACCACCAACAATTCAACAAGTGTGAAAGCCGCAAAGCGGCCGCGCATCGGTAAACCAGCCAGCCCTGATTGCCGTTCGTGCGACCAGCAGTTGCGCCTTGGCGAATGGAAGTTCATCGTTTGTCCTCTGCGCTGGATAATCTTGGCCCAATTTAGCCTGCGATTGGCGGGCAATCAACAGATATTGGGCAAGCCACGAATCTCAATCGAGTATACATGCACATCTTTGGCTGTCGATGAAATAGGGCTTGTCTGTGAGCGATTTTGGCACTTTTCGTCTCAAAAATGGCGGCAACAACATCCACCGGCGCGCGTTCGCACGCCGGTGGACTATTCTTCCACAACAAGCAATGGCCGGCGATTACTTGCGGGCCCACGTCGCCACGACAAGTCCTACCCCAATCGCGAGTAGGCCAAGCGTCGCAGGTTCAGGTACCGCGCTCACGGCGAAGTCCACATGAAAGGTCCCCGAGGGCAGCAGAGTCCCCGCAAGATCCACCAAGCGTAGCTCGGCAGAATACTTTCCAGGCGAGGCATCCGCCTCAGTCCAGAATATCGGTTCCACCGGCAAGCTACCGACGCTGCCGAGCGGCAAGGTTTCGCCCGCGACAAAGCCGGCCGATCCCAGCATCAAGCCGGGCGTGATCGAGACGATCTCCAACGCCAGCATGGAACCATCCATCGACCCCTGATAGCCCATCGCACTGCTGTTGTACAGATAGGTTTCCGTGGCATCCGAAGCAAACCCAGCGAGGTCATGCACATTGTGCAAGGTCAGGTCGCTGTAGGGTTCGCCGTTCTCGCCGCTAACCAGCTTACCCGCAAATTCACCCGT
Source organism: Lacipirellulaceae bacterium (assembly GCA_963753855.1). Taxonomy (GTDB): domain Bacteria; phylum Planctomycetota; class Planctomycetia; order Pirellulales; family Lacipirellulaceae; genus Aeoliella. Next base: position 74,778 of record CAVWDV010000004.1, read on the forward strand.
ACCAGGTTGAAGACTCAGAGGGGCCTGCCCAGTATAGGTTTCGGGGATCCGGTTGTTGCCGTTGGTCGTCGTTTCGGTCGCGCTCTCCTTCGGCCCTTCGTAAGAATGAACCCCGATGCCGTGGAAATGGCTCGACTCGGGAGTCTCCTCGTTGGGATGGGCAAACAAGAACGTCAGACGTCCCTGGTTCGGGTTGGTCAGTCCGTCGTACGTGCCGAAAGTCACCTCGTCGCGGGTATCCAAGCCCACGTAGAAGTTGTGAATCTCAGCCGAAGCGGTATTCGCAACACACATGCCGAGGGCAACGAGCAAAGTTGTCGTAGTCGTCTTGAGTATCATTAAAACTATCTCCAAAAAAAAATTTCTAGGTAAGCAAAATTCATCGAACTTGCATGGGGCGGCTGCAACGTACGGGCGCAGCTTCCCCGAACATCGTTGAGCACGACTCAAGCGATGCAAAAACTAGGCTAGCGAGAGTGCCAGAAGTCTTCTCGCGCGTCTACGACTGCCGGCGGCAGCCACCTACGAAATACTTCTAGCAGGGCCAGTAGCGGGAGGGCCTCGGGGCTGAACACAGAGGGCGAATGTCCGAAAGACGATTTGACGCCCCTGTGCGAACAGGTGCCTAGGTCCGCCGTGGGCCGCTAGTCCCGCAGGTTCGCCTCTTTCCCGAAGAACGAAGCGCGCCAGCAACGTACACGCAGGGCAGTCGCCCGTCGCCAGTGGCGGCTGGCGCGTGCCCTGAGAACCACGTAGCGCGGCTGTCGGATCGTGCAGATCGTCTACCACCGTGTCGCCGAATATCTGGCTCAGGTCGCAGAATTCCGTCAGGGCATAAGGCTGGCAACGGCACCCCAGCAGCGCGTGCAGGTTCGGCCCGATCGTGCCGGCGATAGCGCCGCACGCGAGTACCCACAGGATGAGCAACTTGTCACTACGGCTTAGCAAGTCCGGCTGTCTCCCGTTCGACCATATGCGAAAAGGGCTGCGAGCAGTCCCATCACCAGCAGTCCCGCTGAGGGTTCAGGAACAGGCTGCGACGCGCCGAATGCGCCGGATGTCTGCGAAAGCGAACTGCCAAACTCGCCCTTCCATACGACGTAGTCTGCCGCGTCAATCACGCCCTGGCTGGGGCCGCTGTCATCGCCGTTGGCCGAGAGATTGGTCGTCGAGCCGAGCGTATCGCGCCAGAAGGTGTAGTCGGCAATGTTCACTAGCCCATCGCTGTTGTAGTCGCCCGCAAGCAATGGGGGGGAGGTTAACATCTCGATGTTTGCTTCAATCCAATCCGCGGCCATCGCGAGCGCGTCGTTGCTGAGTGTCGACGTGCGAAACACAAGGAAGTACGGATCGCTCGTTTCCAGCCCCTGCAGGCGAACCTGCTGCGAAACCAGGTAGATACCTTCAAGCGGATTGGTTGCGTCGAGCGTTTCCACACGATACGCCGGGTGTTTGTGGATCGATCCATCGAACGCGGTCGTGTCGACTAAGCCGCCTGGCACCAAATGATCGCTCGAATCGGCGGTGAACGTGCCGTTGTTAATTACCTTGAATACGGCGTTCGTGGGCCGAACGAATTCTACGTCGTCCAGGTTGAGGCCGTTTTGGTTGGAGTCCAATCCGTCCCAATAGAAGAGATTCGAAACCGTCTGGTCAACCGTCATCGGCAGGTAATCCCAGTACAAGTCGCTATCCGTGGGAAGTGCCTCGGCGGGGAGTAGTGGGTTACCCTCACTAAGTGAGAAGAATCCAGGATCGGCACTCCGATAATTGGAAAATAGATTGCGAGTAAAAATTTGACTGGGAATCGTGAAGGCGTTGTCGAACACGTTTGCAACGCCGGTGACTAATTGGCCGGACGAATGCTGCACCATGATGTCGACATGTTGCGCGGCTAAGTCTCGCCCCAGGCCAAGGCTCGCCATCAGCGCGAGCGTCCAGAGCATTCGATGGAAATGTTTGATTGGCATGGCTAAATGTTCACCTCACTATCACCCTGCAAGAGGGCACCTTACAAAAGGGCCGCGGCCACCGGGCGGAGTCCGCCCGGCGACCACGGTGCACCCCAGATAAATTTCCTAGCGACGCAAGCCAACGAGCCCCACGCCCGCGGCAAGCCCGAGAAGCACGATTGCCGAGGGTTCCGGCACGAGCTGGCGTGCGAGGTACTCCTCGGCCAGTTCCACCGATTCTTCGAACTCTTCGCCGGTAACGAATAGCACGAGCGCCGTGTCGGAAAGGCCCAATCCTTCAAGTTGGGCCTTGAGCGGTGCGAGGTAGATGCCACCAAGTGGTAGGTCGTTGCTGTCTGGATCGTCGATGTCGAAAATCGGATGATCATCAATCGAGCCATCCAGTCCGGCGGTGTCTTCGATCGGTCCAATAGCCAGCGTCGCGGAGCTATCGACAAAGTTCACCGCGCCGAGTCCGTCCCAGTAGAACAGGTCAGAAGTCACGCCGGCGAGCGTGAAGGAAACGTTGGTCACCATAGCTGACTCGCCCGGCTCTAGAGGCAGGGAACCGACAGGATTGGTCGCCCCCAAGAGCCCCGGCGCGTTGCTTCCGGCGTTGAAGAAACCCGGCTCGGTGGTAGTGTAGAAATTGTTTCCGCTGATGTTGTCGGTTTCGAGGTCGCCCTCGAAAATCCGCTCGGTCAGGTTCAAATCGTCGGGCACGAAAGGCGCCGCCGATCAATGTCTGTTTACCGGACGCGGGGCGTCCAACAAAAATGTCGGCATGCGCCTCTTCGGCTTCGCCACCGGCGAAAGCAGGCATGGCGACCAGCGTCGATAGTACGTAAAACAATGGCGTCTTGAAGTTCATCTTAGAATCCCTCTCCAGTTGTGTAGGTGTAGAAAAAACGTGATGCAATGAAACGGCTCGCCACAGGCGCGGCGGTTGCGTCCCTGCGGTGTCGGCGCGGAGGTGCCGCGCGACTAGCACAACAATCCGTTGTGGTGAGTTTGGCTACTTCGGCGGGCGGGCGAAGTTGTGATTCTCCGCGGCCCAGTCGGCGATTTGCTCAGCGGAAATCGCGTCGACGTGTCCATCGGCGTAAAGATAGTTGGCCACGTTGCCCGAGTGCCGATCGATGGCAACCTCGAACTCAATAGCCCTCAGCCGATCTTCCGGTGTCTGTTTGTCCTCAGCGAACCACGTATACGGTTCCACGTGATCGAACTGGTACTCCACCGCCCCCGTATCCGCGGCTTCGAACAACATGATCGTGCCGTGGGTTTCGGGTAGGTCGTAGAGTTCCGATTCGAAATCGTTAACCGATTCGGGGTACACTTCGCGCTCCGTCGCCGTCGCGCGGCGGAGGTAGCCGTTCATCACGTAGCTGGTTTCCGCGCCACTACGGCGCTCGATACGCTTTAGGTCTTCCGGGCAGAGGCGGATGCTGTCGACGCCTTCCATGTAGGGCGCAAGTGTGAAGATCCATGACTGAGTCTTCTTCGCTTCATGCCAGATCCCTGGAAAACGCCCCTTGTGAACATTGGCAAACTGATGAATTCCCAAGCCAAGCTGACGCATGTTGTTCGCACATTGCGTACGACGGGCGGCAGCGCGGGCGGATTGCACCGCCGGCAGCAGCAGGGCAATGAGAACGCCAATAATGGCAATCACCACCAATAGTTCAACTAACGTAAACGCTTTACGATCGCGCATCGTCGACCACCAAAATTCACGGCAGCCCTGCCTGCAACGGTTGGACAGCCTGGTGCCTGGAGACAACGTGAGGAGGTTTCAGCGCCCTTTTATCACGCACGAAACCATCGGAACAGACAAACTTAGGAGTTCGTCGGAGGTGGTCCGCGCGGACTATACGCACGCAGTTCATTGCAATTGTTGGCGACCGCCGCTGAGGGTGGCCCGGCGATGACCAGATCATAGAAGCCGATTGACGAAAGGTGGCTAGCGTGCCCCACCTTTACCTTGGCCAGCGTGGTGCAAACCGCACAATTGTGGGGGTTGTGGCCGTTGCCGGCGATGGGGCCGCAGGAAGGTCCATCGGTGGCCTTGCCCGACGCGGGTGCCCGGTGGGGACATCCACAGTTGCAAGCGGTCGCCACAACGTCGCAGTCGGCATCGCCGCACGGCGCAAGCGCATGAAGCCCATGTCCCGCCACGGCAATCAAGCCGTAGGCAAGCGATAGCAACAGGGCAACTAGCGGGCGACGAAACATTACGCTCGGCATCTCGGGAAGGCGAAAGGTCCTCAAACGGGGAGTTTAGCAGATGCCCGTAAATCGGTCAATATTCGCAAGGTTCGCATTGACTAATCGCGAGGAACCGCAGGATTGGGCGAAGTGCCGCATGCCGCATGCCGTGCGCCAATCGCGACATCGGGGCTATCGAGTTGGACCATCGGTGCCTCAAACGCCAATGGTGCTGCTTTTAGAACTCCAATAGCACGTCGACAGGCATTAGCTCACCATGGAAACCGATCGGTGAGGGAGCAACGTTCGCGTAGGAATAGGCGGCTATTCTTCGTGCCAAGACACCAGCATCCGCCTTGGCTTGATGGGGCGTGCTGTTCGCGCCCGCTTCGTCTCGTCGATTCTAGAGGGCTGCGGGGCGGTTCACTCGGCGTCGACCTCTAAGAACTCGCGTATGCCCCGTGTTTAAGGCATGTCGTGCGCCCCGATTTCGCCCAAAAGAGGGTCTGTACCAGCAACTCTATGGCAAGAAACGCCCCTTCCACCGTCTCACGCCCTCTTCTTGGCGCGCGGCTTGGGTTTGGCGTCCTTCTTGGACTTCGGCGCCGGCTTTCGCAACGTCGCCGGTGTACCATCTAGCAGATGTGACGACGTATCGATACTTGCCTGCGATGGCAACCCTAAGAGCGTTAGCTGACTACGACAAGGTGTATCGCCCTTGTTGCACGATACCTTTTCATAGGTTCCATCCGACTTCAGGATGCGTGCGCGCTGGTTGTCGGCCAGATAGACCGGCATGATGTCTTCGACAATCCGCCGGCGAAGGTCGGGGTCCTCAATCGGAAACATGACCTCGACCCGGCGTTCAAAATTGCGCGGCATCCAGTCGGCGCTCGACGCAAATACTTGCTGCCGCGAGTCCGCGCCGAAAATGGCAATCCGGCTGTGCTCCAGGAATCGGTCGACGATACTCCGAACACGAATGTTCTCTGAAATACCAGTCAGTCCGGGCCGCAGACAACAGATGCCACGGATCACCAGGTCGATCTGCACCCCGGCTTGGCTTGCGCCATACAGGGCCATAATGGTGTCGGGGTCGACGAGCGAATTCAGCTTTGCCACGATTCGCGAAGTCTTGCCACTCCGCGCCCGTTGCGCTTGCTCGCTAATGAGTTCGATGGTGCGGTTGTGTAGATCGAGCGGACTGACGATCAGCTTCTTCCACTCGTAATGTTGTGAATAGCCGGTGAGAAAGTTGAATAGCGCCGTGGCGTCGTCAGCAATGTCCTTGTCGGCCGTGAATAAACCCAAATCGGTGTATAGCAGTGCGGTTGTGGGGTTGTAGTTGCCCGTGCCAAGGTGGACGTATCGCCGCACCTTCTTGCCTTCCTGCCGTACAACCATCGACAGTTTGCTATGGGTCTTCATGGCCATGAACCCAAACACGACGTGCACCCCGGCGCGTTCCATTTGGCGGGCCCAGGAAATGTTGTTGGCCTCGTCGAATCGGGCTTGTAGCTCTACCAGTGCAGTGACCTGCTTGCCATTCTCAGCCGCCTCGATAAGGGCCTGGATAATCGGACTATCGCCACTTGTGCGATAGAGCGTTTGCTTGATCGCCAGCACATTCGGGTCGCGGGCCGCCTGCTGCACAAAGTTTACCACCGGCCGGAATGAGTCGAACGGGTGGTGGAGTAGAATATCGCGCTCGGCAATACGAGCAAAAATATCTCCGCTCGCACCCAAGCCTTCAGGCAGGCGGGGCGTGAATGGCGCATCGAAGAGTTCATCGCGATCGACTTGCTTGACGAGTTCGAACAAGCCAGTCATGTCGAGCATTCCGTCGATCGCGTACACCTCGTCGTAGCCGCGCGACTGCACTTCACCACTATGGATATGTTCTTCGCCGATAATCATGTTTCGTAGCGTGCGACTTAGGTTGCTCGAAACCTCTAGCCGCACCGCTTCGCTTCGTTGCCGTGCGCGAATGCGGGCCTCGATCGCACGCAAAACGTCGTCGCCTTCCTGTTCGAGCAAGTCGACGTCCATATCGCGAGTGATACGGAACGATCCGTATTCGACGATGTCGTATCCGCCGAATAGTTCACCAAGCCTGCCACCCACAACGTCTTCCAGCAGGGCGAATTCCGTTGTGCTGTCTTGATCTACCGGTACGAATCGCGGCAGCACTTGCGGCAACTGCACGACGGCAAACATTCGCGCAGGACCAATGCCCTCCCGTCGCGTTAGCATCGCTGCCAAGTACAATCCACGATTGTGAAAACGTGGCGTTGGATGGCTCGGATCGATGGCCATGGGAGTTACCACCGGAAACACACGCTGCGTGAAGAACTTATCCAGCGACTTGTTTTGCTGGGTGCCTAATTCGGTAGGGCCGAGTATGGATATGCCTTCTCGCTTTAGCTGGGGAAGCACCGAGTCGTTCCAGCACGCGTACTGCTTACTTACCAGTTGCCGTGTGCGCACGGAGATATGATGCAGTTGCGCGATGGGTTCCAATCCATCGGCGGCCACGTCTTGGGGGGCTATGCCGCCGAAAGATTGCTCGCGTAGTCCTGCGACGCGAACCATGAAGAATTCGTCGAGGTTCGAAGCGAAAATGGCCAAGAACTTCGCCCGCTCCAGCAACGGGTTCGATTCGTCCTGTGCTTCTTCGAGAACGCGTGCGTTGAACTCCAGCCAGCTCAACTCGCGGTTGATCAAGTGTTCAGGGAGAGACTTCGTATCGGTCATGAGATGCAAAAAAAACGGGTCGTCGTACGATCACTGCCAGTCGCCAATGTTACTAGTTTAGCACGCCAATCTCGCACCCGTCCAATTTGGCTTGGGATCCGCAGTCCCCATCACGGTTGCGTTGCCTTAGGTTAGGTAAGAATCGAAGATTCGCACCTGGGCCCAGGTCTGTTTGTTGCGTTCGATGAACGCAAGGTGCGTCGGCCAAACCTGATAGTCGTCGTGGGCAGCGCGATCCCGGAATACAATATACAAGGAGACATCGAACTCCTGATCATTCACCGGACGATCGAATCCCGCGTCACGCGTGCCAACGTCAAAATGCTTTGCCCCTTCGTGCCCGGCGAGTGTCTGGCATTCGGCGCTCAATCGCTCGATCGCCTGGGGGCTGCGATCTTTCAACGTGAAAAATACTGCGTGACCGACAGGGCTTGTTTCGCTAATACTCATCGTACGCGGTTTCCTTCCAGAAGTCGGCGGTTAAGGGTTGTCGCGCTGCGTGTGGGTGGCGACCACCGGCGACGTCGGCTGGATCTCAATAGGTGGTGCTTCGGCCGCGGCGTTGACCGAAGGGCCAAGGAGTTCTTCGATTTCGTCTTCGTCCAACACCTCGCGGTTCAAGAGTGCTTCGGACAATTCGATCAGCTGATCTTGGTATTCGATAAGACAGCGTTTTGCCCGGTCGGCGGCCGCGTGAAGGATCTTCGCAACCTCTTCGTCGATCACTTGGGCCGTGTGTTCGCTGTAAAGGCGATGCTCCTGTACAATTTCGCGACCAAGAAACGGGTTCTCGCCACTTTGCTGAAACGCCACCGGGCCGAGTCGCTCGCTCATGCCCCAAAGCGTCACCATCCGTCTGGCAAGTTCTGTCGCCCGCTTGAGGTCGTTCTCGGCGCCGGCGCTGTACTCATCAAAGGTCAACTTCTCGGCCGTGCGGCCCCCCAGTGCCATGGCGAGCGTAGCGTACATATCCGATTCGCTCATGTTATGGCGATCGGCAGTGGGAACAAGCTGCGTTACACCTAGTGCACGTCCGCGTGGGATGATCGTTACCTTGTGAACTCGATCATTGCCAGGCACCTTCCAGGCAACGAGCGTGTGCCCTGCTTCGTGATAGGCGGTAATGCGTTTTTCTTCTTCGGTGAGCACATCATCACGCGTCGAACCCATCAGCACCTTGTCGCGGGCGTACTCGAAATCGTCCATGTCAATGTGGTTCTTACTGTGCCTAGTGGCCCACAATGCTGCCTCGTTGGCCAGGTTGCGAATGTCGGCGCCAGTCAGGCCGACGGTTGCCCGTGCGAGGCGGTCGAAGTCAACGTCTTCGGCAAGAGGCATTTCGCGTGTGTGCACTGCGAATAGCTCGCGACGTGCTTCTAGCGAGGGCCGGTCGACCGTGATATGGCGGTCGAACCTGCCGGGTCGCAACAACGCGGGGTCGAGTACGTCGGGCCTATTGGTAGCGGCCATTGCGATCACGCTGGTTGTGGGTGTAAAGCCGTCCATTTCGCTAAGTATTTGGTTGAGCGTTTGTTCCCGCTCGTCATGCCCGCCACCCAATCCGGCGCCACGCTGCCTACCAACCGCGTCGATCTCGTCGATAAACAGAATGGCCGGCGCGGCTGCTTTGGCCGTTTTGAACAAGTCGCGAACGCGACTCGCCCCAACGCCGACAAACAACTGAATGAATTCCGAGCCGCTAATGGAAAAGAAGGGCACACCTGCCTCGCCGGCAACCGCCTTGGCCAGCAGGGTCTTGCCGGTGCCTGGCGGCCCCATCAATAGAACCCCTTTGGGAACTCTGGCCCCCAACCGTTGAAAGCGTTCGGGGTCTTTAAGGAACGCCACCACTTCGGTCAAATCGCGTTTTACTCCGTCCAATCCCGCAACGTCGTTGAATGTGACGTGCGGTCCCTCGCCCAATTCGTATCGCCGCGCTGGACTACGAGTGACGCCACCCAGCATGCCGCCCCCCATCATTTGGTCGCGGCTGCGACGCATGAAGTACCACATGCCGATCATAAATGCGATGAGCAACGCAACCCAGATGGCGTAGAGAATGGCGCTAAAGTCGGTGGGGGGATTTGAATTGACTTCAACACCATGCGCCATCCAGAATTCCGACGCATCGTTTTCGATGTACGGACTCAACAGCGTGACCACGAACTCCTGGTCCACACGCTGGTCGTCGTTTTCCGCCGACTTGTCGTCGGTGTTCGCGTCCGACGGGTCGCCAGTGGACGGTTTCTTCCCCTCGCCGGGTGCGAGGTTCGCTTTGGCTTGTTCCAATTCCTTTTTCAGCGGTGGAACACGGAATTCACCAAACCCCTGCTGCCCACGGATCTCCAACGCTCGTACGTTATTTTTTTTCACCTGATCGTGGAAAAAAGAGTAGGGGATCTCCGATCGTTTGCCGCCAATCGGCGACCAAAACAGAAGCGCCGTAGCCAACAGCATGAGCAACAGGATCCAGCTTTGCGGACCGCCCGCAAGACCGGGCGTTTTTGGCTTGTCACCACCCTTGCCGAGATTTCCGGACGGCTGCTTTGAATTTGAATCGGATTGGGAGGGCTTGTCCTGCATGCGATTGGTTGGAACTTGTGCGGCGAGTGTTTTGGGAAGGCCGGTTTGGCGAAACTGTAAAAACATACGGCCCAGGCGGGTTGCCTTGGGCCGCAATCATTGTGATGAAAGATTGTTGAGCGGGGACACAAGTGCGCTCACCGGAGGCATTTGGGGCGCCGCAGGCTGGTGGAAAGCAGCGTTTACTCGACTTCCTTGGTCGATACGAGGCGACCCTCTTCGTAGGTTTGCTCGTAGATCCTTCCGTCGCTCGTCCACATCCGCGAAACGCCCTCGCGCACTCCATCCTTGAGGGTGACCTCGGCTCTCTTTTTTCCATCTTCGTCCCACTCGACGATGGTGCCGCTCTGCTTGCCATCGACGAAGGGAACTTGGCGGCGTTTCTGGCCGCTGGGATACCAGATTTGCCATACGCCGTCCGGTTTGCCGTCCACATAGTGGCTTTCGATGAGCGGTTGCTCGCCGTCCTCACCGTATACGGTCCAGTCGCCGTTGCGCGCGCCGTCCGTGTACTCCCGCTTCGCCCGGAGCTTGCCATCGGGACGATAGACTTCTAGCGCCTCCATCCGGCCTACCAGCGACGTAGGTAACCGTCTTGGCGAGGGTGCCATCGGCGTGGAAGTACTTCCACTCACCCACGGGAACGCCTTCGTCGTAGCCGCCCTCGGCAAACAACTGGCCACCTTCGTAGTATTCCTTGTATTCGCCGTGATTCTTTACGCTGTCGTCCGAATAGCGACGAACGTTGCGAACGACCCGTGGTTTTTCCTTCGACTCCGTATCGTAATAGTCGGTGATCGACTTTTCTTCCACGCGTGTAGCGGCCGGCGGATCGGCGGACTCGGGCAGAAAAATGGGGGGGCCGGTGTAGGGCTCGATCTTGATGCTTTCCTGCTGCGGAATTACTTCCGGCGTGTCGTCCTCTGGCGGTTGGTCGACAAGATCCTGAGCTGGAGCCATAGCTCCGCACGCAAGCACGAACGAAAACAGTCCGCCCGTAGCAATGGGTCGAATGAACTTGAAAAGAAACCTATTCGCAACTGCGGTCATCTAATCTGGCCCCGAAGGTTGGATTCAACTTCTTGAAATATGCGATGTCGCCCACGCAAACCGGCAGCGCACGCCGCCAGAAACTAACTTCTAATATGCCATACGCAGCCACCATCGTCCACGTTCGGCGTTTCTGGCGTTTCCTTTTGTGCCGAAAGTACCGATTGTGCCACGCCACAGGCGGCCCCAATCTATCTCGTCTTGGGCTTCCAGCCCGGCGGAATCACGGTTTCCTTGGGCACCACCAGCACGCCATCACGGATGCAGCAGGCCAAATCGAGCTCGACATCCCCGTCCGCCTGGCAAGAAACCCGAGCACCAGCCCCGATGCGGCAGTTTTTGTCAACAATCGCGCGCTCGATGAGGGCCCCCTCGCCAATGCCGAGCCAGGTACCCCCCGAGGCGGCGTTTTGGGCGACTTGGTCCGGGGTCTCAAAGTAGTCCGCCCCCATGACGATGGAGTCGCGAATGGTCACGTTCGAGCCAATCTGGCAGCGTAGGCCGACAATGCTGTTCTCGATCTTCGCGCCAGGATGAATCGTGCAGCCATCGGCAATCAAGCTGCTGATGATGTGAGCCCCATCGGCTCGGGTGGGAGGCAGGAACCGGGGCCGGCTGTAAATCGGGGCATCGGCGTGGCCCAGTTCGAACGGTGCATCAGGTTTGGTTAGGGAAAGGTTTGCCTCGTAGAACGAACCGATGGTCCCAATATCTTCCCAGTAGCCATCGAATGGATGCAATTGAACGTGCTGCTCTTCGATTGCCTTGGGTAGCAGTTCTTTGCCAAAGTCGGAGTGGGAGGTGGAATTCAACGCCTCGACCAGCACGTCGACGGAAAACAGGTAGATTCCCATACTCGCCATGCACTCGCGACCGTTGGCGGTGACCCCGAGCGAATCGATCCACGCCGGTTCCATCGCCACCTCATCCAACTGGGCTGCGGTGGTGGGTTTTTCGACGAAGCCGGTAATACGGCCCGACTCATTGACTTTCATGATTCCCAGCCCAGTCGCCTCGTGCCGGTGCACGGGCTTCGCGGCGATGGTAATCGCGGCGCCGCTTTTCTTGTGGGTCTCGATCATGGCACCGAAGTCCATCCGATAGAGCTGATCGCCCGACAGAATGAGCACGTACTCGGTGCGATGATCGGTAAAGTAGCGCAGATTTTTTCGTACCGCATCCGCCGTGCCCTGGTACCAACTGGTGTCGTCGTCGGTGGCTAAAGTCTGCTGGGCAGCCAGGATATCCACGATCCCCCCGCTGAAGGAGTCGAATCGATAGGTACCGCGAATGTGCCCATGCAAGCTGACCGACAGGAACTGTGTGAGCACGTAGCAGCGATTGATTCCACTATTGATGCAGTTGGAAATGGGGATGTCGATCAATCGATACTTCCCAGCGAGCGGCACAGCGGGCTTCGATCGATGGGTCGTCAACGGCTGCAAGCGTGTCCCGCGTCCCCCCCCAAGTATCACCGCAACGGTGCTTTGCATAATTAATATCCCTATTGGAGGAGCTACCTCCGGTGTTAGCGGTCGCTCAGCCTTTAATAACAAAATTCACGAGTTTGCCCGGTACCACGATGAGCTTCACCACCTGCTTGCCGGCAATCCACTCGGCTACCTTCTGGTCCGCCCGAGCGGCGGCCTCCGTGGCACCTTTATCCGCATCCGCGGCAACACTTACCTTCGCCTTTACTTTGCCGTTGATCTGCACTGGGATCTCAACCGTGTCGTCCTGTGCAAGCGCCGGGTCGAACTCGGGCCACGGCTCGTAAGCGAGTGTATCCTGATTGCCGAGCGCGTGCCACAATTCTTCGGCGACATGCGGCGCAAACGGCGCCAGCAGCAGCACGAAAGGCTCGACACACGCCCTTGGACCTCTTTCTCTTTGGTGAAGAAGTTCGTGAACTCCATCATCCGGGCGATCGCCGTGTTGAACGCCAGGTTGGCGATGTCTTCGGTCACCGCTTTGATCGTCTTGTGCAGCATGCGGAGTTGCTGCGGCGTTCGGCTGACCGTCAGCAACACTGCTGGCCAGCGCCATCTCGTCGGCCCGCTCGTCGACGATCAGTCGCCAGGCGCGGCCCAGGAAGTTGTGCACGCCGCTAACGCCCTCCATGCTCCACGGCTTGGTCGCTTCGAGCGGGCCCATGAACATCTCGTAGAGCCGCAGGCGATCGGCCCCGTACTCCTTGACCACGTCGTCGGGATTGATCACGTTGCCGCGGCTCTTCGACATCTTCTCGTTATTCTCGCCCAGAATCATGCCCTGGTTGACCAGCTTCTGGAACGGCTCGGGCGTGCTGACGACGCCGCGGTCGAAGAGCACCTTGTGCCAGAACCGGGCGTAGAGCAGGTGCAGCACGGCGTGCTCGGCCCCGCCGACGTAGAGGTCGACCGGCATCCACGCCTTTTCGATCTCCGGATCGATCAGGCCGCTTGGTCGTTCTTCGGATCGAGGAACCGCAGGTAGTACCAGCAGCGAGCCGGCCCACTGCGGCATGGTGTTCGTTTCGCGCTTGTAGCGCACGCCGTCGATCGATCAGGTAGAGCCAGTCGTCGGGCGCCTTGTCCAGCGGCGGCTCGGGCCGGCCGTGCGGCTTGAAATCATCGAGGTGCGGCAGGTCGACCGGCAGTTCGTCTTCGGCGACGGCACGGACGCGGCCGGTCGGCTTGCCGTCGTCGTCCAGTTCGTGCAGGATCGGGAACGGCTCGCCCCAGAAGTGCTGCCGGCTGAAGAGCCAGTCGCGGAGCTTGTAGTTGACCGCCTGCCGGCCCAGGCCGCTGCGCGGCGAGGTCGTGCGGTGATCTTCTGCTTGAACTCGGCGGTCGACAGGCCGTCGTAGTCGCCCGAGTTGATCGCCGTGCCGTCGTCCGGTAGAACACGCTCTGCCGGCCAGGATCTTCGCTGCGTTCCTCGCGGCGCGACGTCGTCGCCCGGATCGACGACCGGCACGATCGGCAGGTCGAACTGCTTCGGCGAACTCGAAGTCGCGCGTGTCGTGGGCCGGCACGGCCATGATCGCGCCGGTGCCGTAGCTGATCAGCACGTAGTCGGCGACCCAGATCGGGACCGGCTCGCCGTTGACCGGGTTGATCGCGTACGAGCCGGTGAACACGCCCGTCTTCTCCTTGGCCAGATCGGTGCGGTCGAGGTCGCTCTTGCGGCGGCCTGCCTCGACAGTACGTCTTGCACGGCATCGGCCTGCTCGGGCGTCGTGAGCCGCTCGACGAACGGATGCTCCGGGGCGATCACCATGTAGGTGGCGCCGAACAGCGTGTCGGGCCGGGTGGTGTAGACCCGCAGCACGTCGTCGCCGGGCTTCTCGGGGTAGCCGGCCGCTCCCGCGATCGCTTGCCACGTTGCGAATTCCGACGCCGAGCGTGCCGTCGGCTGCCGGCGGCTGGTCCGATGAAGAAATCGACCTCCGCCCCCGTGCTGCGCCCGATCCAGTTGCGCTGCAGCGCCTTGATGCTCTCGGACCAGTCGAGTCCCTCCAGGTCCTTCTCCAGCCGGTCGGCGTAGGCGGTGATCCGCAGCATCCACTGCCGCAGCGGGATCCGCACGACCGGGTGGCCGCCGCGTTCGCTCTTGCCGTCGATCACCTCCTCGTTGGCCAGCACGGTGCCCAGTGCCGGGCACCAGTTCACCGGCGCTTCGCACTGATAGGCCAGGCGGTGCTCGTCCTGGTAGCGGCGACAGCGCCTCGCCCGTCTGCCGTCACGTCGTCGGGAATCGGCAGCTCGGCGATCGGCCGGCCGCGCTGCTCGCTCGTCGTCGAACCAGGTGTCGAAGAGCACCAGGAAGATCCACTGCGTCCAGCGGAAGTAGTCGACGTCGGTGGTGGCCAGCTCGCGGTCCCAGTCGTAGCTGAAGCCGAGCATCTTCAACTGGCGGCGGAAGTTGTCGATGTTCTTCTCGGTCTGACCCGCGGGTGCTGTGCCGGTCTTGATGGCGTGCTCCTCGGCCGGCAGGCCGAAGGCGTCGAAGCCCATCGGGTGCATCACGCTCTTGCCCTGCATCCGCGCGGACCGGCAGACGATGTCGGTGGCCGTGTACCCTCGGGGTGGCCCACGTGCAGCCCGTCGCCGCTGGGGTAGGGGAACATGTCGAGCACGTAGAGCTTCTGCTCGCCCTTGCGGTCGCCGGGCGGCAAAGGTGTGGTTCTCCTCCCAGAAGGCTTGCCACTTGGGCTCGATCGTCGCCGGGTTGTAGCGGGGCATATTGGAGCGAGGATTGCGGAGGTGGGAATGCGGGATACAAGCATATAGCGAGCCGTGTCGTCCTCGCCCTTGGAGAATGCCCCCGGGGCAAGACAATCCCACAATTCTACTCGTTCGCCCGTTTAGCGCAAACCGCCGCGCCCGTTGACGTTCGGGCAATTCGCCAACTACCATACAGGCTCGGTTTGCAGCCGCAGGTGTACGCTAATAGACGCCGATGCCGCGATGCAACAAATCTGCCTTTATCGGCGTTCATCCGCGGCTAATTCATTGACCTTTTCACCGGCGACGATTGTGGAAACGACCAAAGTTGGCATCATTGGACTCGGCACCGTCGGGTCGGGCGTCGCACGGCTACTGTTGGATCATGGCGACCGCACGGCACGGCATGCGGGGCGGGTGCTGTGGCTCGAGAAAGCCGTGGTGCGTGACCTCGAGAAGCCTCGCGACTGCGACTTGCCAGCCGGGGTGCTGACCGACAACGTCGACGATGTGATCAACGACCCCGAGATTAGGGTAGTGGCCCAGCTCATTGGTGGCATCGAGCCGGCGCGGACCGTGATGCTCCGGCTGCTCAAGGCGGGTAAAGACGTGGTGACCGCCAACAAGGCCCTGCTCGCCGAACATGGGGCGGAGATCTTCGACGCCGCCCGCGAACTGGGTCGCAGCGTCGCGTTTGAGGCCTCTGTCGCCGGCGGCGTTCCGATCATCGCCAACTTGAGCCAGTGCCTCAGCGCGAACCAGGTGACATCGCTGCACGGCATCCTCAACGGCACCAGCAACTTTATTCTTGACAAGATGCAAACCGAGGGGGCACCCTACGCGGAAGTCGTAGCCGAGGCGCAGCGGCTCGGCTACGCCGAAGCGGACCCCGCGATGGATGTCGACGGCACCGACGCGGCCCAGAAGCTAGCGATCCTTGCCCAGCTGGCGTTTGGTGCGCGGCTTGACTGGCGGAACATCCCTCGGTCGGGTATCGATCAAGTCGACCTTGTCGACGTCCGGTACGCCCATGAGATGGGGTACCGCATCAAGCTCCTCGCGATCGCCGACCTGAAAGATTGGGGCCTCGACTGCGAGGTGAACCCCACGTTGGTTCGAGCTGGTAGCCCGTTGGGTGAGGTTGGCGGGCCGTTCAACGCGGTGCTGGTCAAGGGCGATGCCGTTGGTCCGCTGTTCTTTTATGGCCAAGGAGCCGGGCAGATGCCCACGGCAAGTGCCGTGGTCGCCGACCTGATCGATACGGCGGTCGGCCGTACGGCTATCACGTTTCGCACGCTGGGGCTTTGGTCGGAGGAGCTGCGGGGTGTCGACCAGGCCGACTTCGCCAAGTCGACCGGCAAGCGCTACATCCGCGTGATGGTGGAAGATCACCCAGGTGTTTTGGCCGACGTCACCAAAGCGATTGGCGATGAGGGAATCTCCATTTCGTCCGTGTTGCAAAAGGAGCCGCAAGAGCAATCGAGCAAGGGAGCGGGCGGAGTCGTTCCCCTGGTTATCATGACCCACGCTGCCAGCGAGTCGGCAACCGATAAAGCATGCGCCAAAATCGCCGCCCTACCCGCCTGCCGCGCCGAACCAGTGAAGATGTGGGTACGGGACTGAGGTAAAATCATGGAGGGATTGCTTAGTTTAACCACAACGGCACGACGTACGGGAGAAGTGACGCCGCAATACTCTTCGATACCCGCCGAAACCGAGCAGGTGGTGTCCGCAGTGATAGAGGCCGCCTTTCGTGTACATCGAACGCTGGGGCCTGGGTTACTAGAGTCGGTCTATGAGATCTGCCTATGTCACGGGTTGTCCAGAATGGAGTTATCCTTCGAGCGACAGGTCGCCTTGCCCGTGTCCTACGATGGACTACGCCTTGACGCTGGCCTACGGCTGGATGTATCGGCCGATGGCTGTGTCATTGTGGAGTTGAAGGCAGTTGAGCAGATTTCTGACTTACACAAAGCTCAGCTATTGACCTATTTTGAAGCTGACCGGCAAACGCGTGGGACTATTGATTAACTTCAACTCGATTCTCCTTAGGGATGGCATTACTCGGCTCGTCGTCTAGCGTTCCGGGTATGTCGTTGTGCCCGTTGTGCCGTAGTGGTTCAAAAAAGTAATAGGATCCATGAAATACATCATCATTATTCCCGATGGGGCGGCCGACGAGCCGCAGGCTTCGCTAAGCGGCATGACGCCGCTCGAGGCAGCCGCCACCCCCAATATGGATGCCCTGGCAGCTGAGGGCGTCGTGGCCCGCGCTTGCCACACGCCCCCCGCATTGCCGGCCGGGTCGGAGATTGGCAACCTTAGCCTGCTCGGTTACAACCCGTTTGAGCACTTCACTGGCCGCGCGCCCATGGAAGCCGCCGCGCAGGGCATCGCACTCGGCCCTCACGATTGGGCCGTGCGGTGCAACGTGGTCACCGTCGGCCAAACGGTCGATGGGCAGATCATGCTCGACTTCACGGCCGATCACATTTCCACCGAAGACTCTACCGCGTTACTTGAAAAGATGCAGGCCGAAGTGGCGCACGACCCCAAGTTCTGCGGCGCGCTGGAGTTCGTGCCGGGTGTCAGCTACCGAAACCTCTTGATCTGGCGCGGCGATAGGCTACCCGCGCCGTTCACCGCCGAGACCCGCACCGAAGCACCGCACGACTGGACCGACCTGACGATCGCCGACGCCTTCCCCCGCGGGCCTGGCAGTAACGTGCTGGACGAGCTCATGAGCATGTCCGCCAAACTGTTTGCCCACCACCCAGTGAACCACGCCCGCAAGCAAGCAGGGCGGCGACTCGCCACCAACGTTTGGCTATGGGGCCAAGGTGGTGCTCCGAGCCTCACGCCATTCGCTGAGAAGTTCGGCCCCCAGGGCGCGATGATCACCGCCGTCGATCTATTGCGCGGCATCGCTGCGCTAGTCGGGCTGGGATCGCATCGAGGTGCCCGGTGCCACCGGCTACTTGGACACCGATTACGCCGCCAAGGGCCGCGTATGCGATCGAGGCCTTGGAGAAGTACGATATCGTCTGCGTTCACGTCGAAGCCCCCGACGAGGCATCGCACGAGGGCGAGCCGACGAGAAAGTGAAAGCGATCGAGGCGATTGACCGCGATGTCGTTGGCCCGCTGCATGAGGCGCTGCGGGGCCATGGCGACTGGCGGATGATGATCAGCCCCGACCACCCCACGTTCCTCAGCACCAAGAAACACACGCACGGCCATGTCCCGGTCGCCATCGCCGGCACAGGGATCGCGGCAGACGAGTTCACCGCCTACGGCGACACTAACGCAGCCAACTCCAGCCTCGCCTTCGACCAAGGCTGGGACGCCATGCGGTGGTTTATTGGCAAGGAATAAACGAGCTACCATGTCTCTCATTGTTCAAAAATTCGGTGGCACTAGCGTGGCCGACGCGGAGAAGATTCGCGCGGCAGCTCGGCGGGCGATTCGCGCCAGCAGGCGGGGCACCAGGTCGTCATGGTCGTCAGCGCCATGGGCAAGAACACCGACTTGCTCGTTGATCTTGCCGGCCAGGTGTGCCAGGGCGGAGGCGACGCGCCCGCTCGCGAAATGGATATGCTCCTCTCCACCGGCGAGCAGGTTTCCGTTGCTCTAGTGGCAATGGCAGTCCACGACCTGGGGGCCAGGGCCGTGAGCCTCACCGGCGGCCAAATTGGAATCAAGACCGACAGTTCGCACACCAAGGCCCGCATCCGGTCGATCT
The DNA here is from genome assembly GCA_963753855.1 of Lacipirellulaceae bacterium. Taxonomy (GTDB): domain Bacteria; phylum Planctomycetota; class Planctomycetia; order Pirellulales; family Lacipirellulaceae; genus Aeoliella. Next base: position 93,274 of record CAVWDV010000004.1, read on the forward strand.
CCACCGACCGCATCAAGAAGCTGCTGGACGATGGCAACATCGTCATCGCATGCCGGCTTCCAGGGCATCGACGACGACTTCAACATCACCACGCTGGGGCGCGGCGGAAGCGACACATCGGCCGTTGCTTTGGCTGCGGTGCTCGGGGCCGACAGGTGCGAGATTTATACCGACGTCGATGGGGTATTTACCACCGACCCTCGCTTGGTGGCCGAAGCCCGCAAGATGGACCGCGTAAGCCACGACGAAATGCTCGAACTCGCAAGCCTCGGGGCAGGCGTGATGCACAGTCGCTCGATCGAATTTGGAAAGAAGTTCAACGTCCCGATTCACGTGAAGAACAGTGCTGTGTTTACCGACGAGCCTGGTACCGTAATCGGGCCGGACACCGAGAGTATCGACCGCCCCGTTAGCGGAGCGGCGCTTACCAAGGAGGAAGCCAGGATTACGGTCCGCCAGATCCCCGATCAGCCCGGCACCAGCCACGCCATCTTCTCGCGGTTAGCGGCGAAAAATGTAACGGTCGATATGATCGTACAAAACCTGGCGCTGGCGGGGCCGCCGACATCAGCTTTACCGTGCCCGAGGGCGACCTCAAGCGTGCGTTAGCCGCGCTGGACGATGCCCTCCGCGAGATTGGCGGCGGAGAAGTATCGCACGACTCGAACGTCGCTAAGGTGTCGATCGTTGGCCTCGGAATGGCAACGCAAAGCGGGGTTGCCGATCGCATGTTCCGTGCCCTGGCCGAAGAGGGCATCAACATCACGGCCATCACTACCAGCGATATCAAGGTCTCGGTGCTGGTTGACCGTTCACGGATGACCGATGCATTGCGTGCCGTGCATCGAGAGTTCGAACTCGATCGACCGCCGCACGAGCGTTCAAGCTTTGGCGAGCCAACCAAGCCGGCGAAGTTGGCGAATGCCGTAGATGTGGTATCTCGACTGCAGCACATGGAAGAACTCACGATTCACGGCGTATCACTCGATCCCGCGCAGGCGCGTGTGTCGCTCACTGGGGTGGCCGACACCCCCGGCATAGCCGCAGAGGTTTTCGAGGCGGTCGCCGCCGAGAGTGTAGTGGTCGATATGATTGTTCAAAGCGTTGGCGACGAAGGCCACACGAACCTTAGCTTCACGGTGCCGCAGGCCGATTTGCCCCGCGCTTTGGCCGTGGTCGAGGAGTTGGTTGCTAGCGTGGGTGGCAAAGCTTCGGGCACCGAGAAGGTTGCCATTCTCACTGTCACGGGCATCGGTATCCGTAGTCACACCGGCGTAGGCACCCGCATGTTCAAGGCACTGCACGACGTCGATATCAATGTGGAGATGATCTCCACCAGCGAAGTCCGCGTGAACGTGGTGGTCGACGCAGCCAAAGGCGAAGCGGGCCTCGCTGCGCTTAAGCAAGCGTTTGCCGATGTAATCGAAAGCTGACGCGCTCGGCAAGGCTACGCATGCCCCACTCCGGCAGCCGGGGACGGCTATGCCGTCCGTGAAGCCGTGGAGGCAAGAGTGCCTCCGGCTAGAACCAGGAAGTGCGCGTTCAGGCAGCGCAAGCTCTACTCGCTCAAGCTGCATATGAAATCACGCTACGCGGCTCTTGTGTCGCCGCCGGCGATCAAACGCGCCAAATCACCGAAGGTCTCAACGCCATCGGGAAGTGGATTGCGCAGGCGGTCGTTAGTCCTCCAGAGGAGCGCAAAGCTGAGCACCACCGCGACGCCGATGACGACCATTGGTGAAAACGGCAAGTGCGCAGCGAGTCCGCCTAAGAGTAGGGGAATCCCCGGAAATACTACCAACACGACGGGGATCATGCAGTGAGGAATGGGATCTGACCAAAGGGAAAATCGCCTCTGAGCTTTGATTGTAGCTCCGCTGATCCAATTCGCCCGCGCAACATCGATTCGATACAGGTGGCCCCGAGTACCTGGCGGATACGTGTGGAAGGTGCTATCCGCCGACCGCACAATTCGGGCAAATGGCAAATCCCCAGGAACGCTCCCGCAGGGGCACAGTGGTTGCCGAACACGGAGACCGGGTCCATCGAAATACCCTTGGCGTGCCGCGCAAGATACTCGGCCAAGTTACGGATAGTTCTCGACTGGCTGGTGTTCTCCACCCAGTTGTCCCAATGGCGTTCCCGCTCCTCTCTCGAGAGTGTACGGATCCGTCGGGCTCGCGGCAGTCGCAGCCATACCGCCCACCGACGGTCACTCCATCGCAATCCAAAGTAAATTCCTAGCTCCTGCAGGAACTCGAGTGGGCATCCCACTTCTTCGCTCACAAGTTCTGAGTACTCACTCAACGGCACATCTGGATTGAGCGGAAAGTGCACGCCGAATCGCTCGTCGACGTACGCCTGAATCCCCCGCAGCGCTTGCTCGGTGGTAAACCGATGGCGATCCTCCATGACATGCTCCTCACTATTGTTCGTGCGCGTAAATCGGTTAGCACGTCTTCGGCCACGTAGATCGGGAGCGGTGGGTCGCAGGTTACGGCCACCGCGATGGCATCGGACGGGCGAGCGTCGATTTCAATGAGCTCGCCTTCCTGGCGGACGCGGAGTTGCGCGTAATAGGTGTGGTCCTTCAGCGCGCTGATCACGACATCCTGAAACTCGCCACCGAGTGCTTCGACCGATCCGACTAACAAATCGTGCGTCAGCGGTCGGGGCGTCTCAATGTGTTTCACGCGGCGGTCGATACTCGTCGCTTCGAAGATACCAATCAAAATGGGAAACGTCCGTTCGCCCTCTACTTCTTTGAGGTAGATGACCTGACTATCGTTGATCTCGCTGATAATGATACGCGAAAGCTCCATAGCAACGGGCATATCGCGATTCCTTTAATTTGTAGTGTGGGAGGAGCCTGTCTGGTGCGTTGATTATAATCACTCGAACGATGGCCGGACAACATGCGGAGTTTCACGGCTAAGCCGACAAGTGGCCGCTTATCGGCTTAGCCGGAAGTGGTTGACTACCCGCCGAGCTTTTCAAGCGCCGCGGCGATGCTTTCGAGCTGTTTTTCCGCGTCGGCCAGCTTGTTGCGTTCCGCCGCCACCACCTCGGCGGGGGCATTGGCAACGAACTTCTCGTTTTTGAGTTTGCCGCCAATCGAGCCAACGTACTTGGTGAGCTTATCGCGTTCAGCAGTGAGCCGTTTCTGCTCCGCCTCGACGTCGATAAAGTCGCTTACATCGACGTGCACCTCAATACCGGCCAAATCGCCGGAGAGCGGAATGCTGGCCGCACTCTCGGGGGCAGTCGCGTGGGGCCCAAGTTCCGAGGCGGTCGCGTTTGCCATTTTCGCGAAGTAAGGCTGCATCGCTTCCAGACGCCCAGCCACCTGTGGCGGGCAGGTCACGCGGAACGAAAGCTCTTCCTTCATTGCAATATTCTGCCGACTACGAATCTCGCGCACCACCCCCAGCACCCCCTGAAACTCAGCGAACTGCGACTCGATCGACGTATCGACCCGCGCGTCGTCGAACTCCGGCCAGGCCGCGATGCAAACGCTTTCGGCGGCCTCTGACGGAAGCGGTAGCCCCCGCTCTGGCGCTACTTGGCCCAACAACTGCCAAATCTCTTCGGTCAAGAACGGAACCATCGGGTGTAGCAGTCGCACCAGCGTGTCGATCGCGTGGGCCAGCACCCGCTGTGCGACGACTCTTTGGTCGGGCACGTCGAACCGGGCCTTCGTCATCTCGATATAGAAGCTGCAAAATTCGTCCCAGGCAAAGTCGTATAGCGTCCGCGCGGCGTCGGCGTAGCGATAGGTGTTCAGGTCGCGCGTAACCAATCGTGTGACGGTCGCCAGCCGTGACAGTAGCCAGCGGTCTTCAAGCAACAGGACATTGTCTCTCACTTCGCCGGGCGTGTAGTCTTCCAGGTTCGAGAGCGAAAACCGGGCAGCGTTCCAAACCTTGTTGCAGAAGTTGCGGCCCAGCTCAAACCGGTCGCTCACCACTGCTCCACGCTCGAGCGCCATATCCTCCGGCGACTCGGCCCACTGCGTGCCGAAGGCCACGCGGCAAGCGGTACACTCGATCCGCGGCAGGATGCGGTTTTTCTTGGTCTGTTTGATCAGCGCACCGCAGTGAGGGCACTCGAACTCCACCGGCATGCGGACGTCTTGCGTCTCGGTGGTGAGGTACGCAATGCCGAACCGCAGCGCGTCGGCGCCGAACTTTTGGATGACGTCCAATGGGTCGATACCGTTGCCCTTAGACTTCGACATCGTCTCGCCAAAACCGTCGAGAATCTTGGGGTGAATGTAGACCTCATGGAACGGCACTTCGCCCATGTTGTACTCACCCATGAGCACCATTCGCGCTACCCACAGGGTGATGATATCCCGCGACGTGATGAGCGTCGTCGTGGGGTAGAATGTGTGTAACTCGTCGGTCTCTTCCGGCCAACCAAGCGTCGAATGCGGCCAGAGTGCAGAGCTGAACCAGGTGTCGAGGACTTCTTCCGATTGATTGAAGCCTTGCAGCTCGAGCAACGTGACGATGTCGTGGTCGTAAACATCAGGCGTCTCATTAGACGGCTCTCGGACGCACACGAAAACGGTGAAGCCGCCCTTGTCCGGATAAGAATTAGAAAAATGCTGTGAAGGATCTCCATCCGCCACGTAGCGAGTATGCAGTCGCGGCCCATTCGGGCAACTCGCAAGGGTGGTAAGACGGTCCGACAATTCATCTTGATACGCTCCGTCGGCGGTTCCGTCATCGATCGAGAGATCGCCCCAGAACTGTTCCTGATTCTCAAAGTGCCGCGACCACACGACAATCCGGTGCCCCCACCAAAGCTGCCTTCCCACCGGCCAGTCGCGCTTTTCGCTCAGCCAGTCGAGGTAGCTCTTGGCGTACCGTTCGGGGACGATGCGTACCTTGCCGCTCGTGACGGCATCCATCGCCGATTGTGCCAGCTCGTCCATCTTCACGAACCATTGATCGGCCAGGTACGGTTCGATCGGCGTTTTCGAGCGGTCGCTGTGCGCCAGGTCGATTTCGCGATCCTCGCGGTCGGTCTCAGGATCGTGCAATTGGAGAGCCGTGAGGTCCTCCTCCACGGCTTTCCGCGCGGCCTTCATCGTTAGGCCACGATACTTCTCGGGCACGTTCTCGTTAAGCGTGCCGTCGGGATTAAGAATGTTGATCGCGCCGATGTCGAGCCCATCCCCATGCATAGTGCGCTGCCACACTTCGTAGTCGTTGGCGTCGTGGGCCGGCGTGATCTTCACGCAGCCAGAGCCGAGTTCCGGCTTGGCCCAAATATCGGTAATCAGCGGAATCTTCCGACCGGTGAGTGGCAGTTCGAGCATCACGCCCCGCGCGGCCATCTCAGCAAGCGTTTGCAGCTGCGGTAGTTTCGTCTTCTCGCGATCGGCCAACGCTTCAAGCTGCGCTTCGATCGGCGGCTTCTCTTTGGCGGGCGCTTCGGCGAGTTTGTCGGTCAGCTCTTTCTTCACTTTCGCTAGTTGCGTCGCCGGCTGCGGGTGTACCGCCACGGCGGTATCACCGAGCATCGTTTCGGGCCGCGTGGTAGCGATGGTCACGTGCGCTGGCTCGCCCGGCTTGGGATCGATCACCGGATAGCGGAAGTGCCAGAAGTGGCCTTTCACGGGCACATGCTCCACTTCGTCGTCGCTCACCGCGGTCTGCAGGTACGTATCCCAATTTACCAGCTTCTTGCCGCGGTAGATCTTGCCATCGCTGAACAATTTGAAGAACGTCTCGCGGACTGCGCGAGCGCAGGTTTCGTCGAGCGTGAAACGAGTCCGCTCCCAGTCGCAGCTACAGCCCAGCTGCTTGAGCTGCCCCAGAATGCGAGCTTCGTACTGATCCTTCCATTGCCAAATACGATCGACCAGTCCCTCACGGCCCAGGTCGTGGCGGCTCTTGCCCTCGGTTTCGAGGATTCGCTTCTCGACACGGGCCTGCGTGGCAATGCCGGCGTGGTCGGTGCCGGGCATCCACAGCGTGTTGTACCCCTGCATTCGCTTCATGCGGATCAGGATGTCCTGCAGCGTGTTGTTGAGTGCGTGCCCCAGGTGCAAGGCACCGGTGACGTTCGGCGGCGGAATCACCACCGTATACGGCGGCTTGCCGTCGACGCCGGCGGAGTCCTTGGGATCGGCATGAAAGTACCCGCGCTCTTCCCAGTGGGGATACCACTTTTCTTGTGCGGCGGCGTGATCGTACTGGGTCGGCAACTCGGGCAAACTGGGCATATTACGATCGCAAAGTTAGAACGCTGGTGAAACACAAGGTCGCGAGCCGAGCAGTCCCCGGACCGGCTGAACCTGCACCAAGATTTTCACGCAAAGAAGCGAGGGCGCAAAGGGTGGAGCTATGCCACACGTTACCGAAGCCCTAATCGACTAGCTTCGGGCCTAAAATGGGCTTGAAATGGTCGTCGCGAGTGTCGAGCGTCAAGTCTTGCTGCAACGCTTGCGCAGCAATCCAGATGTCGTTAGAAGGGATTTTCGTCCCCTGGCGTCGCTGCTGCGCAAGAACCGAGTTGTAGCACCTCGGCGTGTCTTCATCGGCAACCCTAGCAATACATTTTCACGACGCAGCATAGCGGCGGGTAGACTCTCTCCCCCAGCCCGTCACTTCCCCTCATCCTTACACAGCTTGTATTCGATGCTGTCGACCAAGGCGTCCCAACTTGCTTGGATCACGTTTTCGTCGACCCCCACGGTGCCCCATACTTCGCCATCCTCGTCGCGGCTTTCGATCACCACCCGGACACTGGCGGCCGTGGCGGCCTCGCTGTTGATGACTCGCACTTTGTAATCGACCAGGTGCATGCCACGTAGGTTTGGGAACAGGCCGTTAAGGGCTTTTCGCAAGGCGGCGTCGAGCGCGAGTTCACTGGGCCATCGCCTTCGGCCACTTCGTGGCGGACCTCGTCGCCCACTAGCAGTTTGACCGTCGCCTCGGTTACCGGTTGCCCGCCGCGGCTCTCGACGCCTGTGTGGAATTTCACTAGTTCGAAGTGCGGGGCAAAAGTACCCGTTGCCCGCTTCACCAGAAGATCGAAGGACGCACCGGCCGCCTCGTACTGGTAACCCGCGTTTTCCTTATCGACCACTTCGCGAAGGATGCGATCCATCAACTGCTTGTCTTCTTCAATGTTATGCTTGGTCGTCATGGCGATGATGTTCGACCGGCCCGACAACTCGCTTACTAGCACCCGCCGCTCGTTGCCGACTCGCTCTGGGGCAATGTGCTCGTAGCTGTGGGCGACGCGATTGACCGCGTGAACATGCATGCCGCCCTTGTGGGCGAAAGCGCTCGAGCCGACGAACGGCTGGTTGATGCGGTAGCCCATGTTGGCGATTTCGTACACGTAGCGCGACAGTTCGGTGAGGTGTTCGAGTTCGCCGCGTTCGAGCAGGTCGTAGCCCACTTTCTTAATCGCCAGGTTGGCGATCACGGATACCAGGTCGGCATTGCCGCATCGTTCACCGAGCCCGTTGATGGTGCCTTGCACTTGCACCGCGCCTGCTTCCACGCCCGCCAGGGAGTTGGCCACCGCCAGATCGCAGTCGTTATGCGTGTGGATCCCGAGCGGCGTATCGACTGTGGCCGCCGCCTCTCCAGCGATACGGACGACTTCGTCGGGCATGGTGCCGCCATTGGTGTCGCACATTACCACGTGCGACGCACCAGCGTCGGAGGCGGCCTTGATGGTCTTGGCGGCGTACTCGGCGTTGGCTTTCCAGCCATCGAAGAAGTGCTCGGCGTCGTAGATGACTTGCCGGCCAAGCTTGACGAAATACTCAATCGTCTCGCCAATCATTGCCACGTTTTCTTCCATCGAAACGCGGAGCACTTCCTCCACATGAAAATCGCTCGTTTTGCCAACAATCGTGATCACCGGAGCCTCGGATGCTAACAGCGCCTTCATGCCGGGGTCGTCGGCTGGCGCTACGCCCTTGCGGCGGGTCATGCCAAACGCACAGACCTTGCTGTGGTGGAGCGGTTCGGTGGCGAGGCGATGGAAGAAATCGGCGTCTTTGGGGTTCGAGAGCGGGTAGCCTCCCTCGACGTAGTCGAAGCCCATCTCGTCGAGCCGTCGGGCGATGAGCACCTTGTCTTCCAGCGAAAAATTCACGCCCTCTCCCTGGGCGCCGTCGCGAAGTGTGGTGTCGTAAAGTTCGATATGCATGGGACTTGGCTTTTAGCTGGGAGCAATTGGCTATGGGCTGATTTCTCGGGCCGACAGCTGATAGCCAGCAGCCGTTAGCCACAACAAAAAAACCCTGAGGCCTGGGGCCTCAGGGTTTGGATTGTAACGGAATTTCCGAACCGCCCTAAGACCGCCGCTCCTGGGTCATAATAATGATTCGGACGCTCAATGCGGAGTGAACCATGATTTCGGTACGGTGGGAGGAAGGGTAAGTGGCTCAGCTGATGGTCTTTAAGTCTAGCTGACAGGCGGGTGGGGTCAAGCTGATAGCCGACGGAGGGCGGCGGCACCAGCGAGGCCAATCAGCAGGATATAGCTGGCAGGCTCTGGAATGTTGTCTTGGTTTGGCTTAGGAGTTGGGACACCGGCGAGCTCAAAGCTCGCACCCGCCGGGCCGCCTTGCACCTTGAGGGCGAAGTTCTCCAGCGTCAACGTTCCGCCGAAGTTACCAGAAACCTCCAGCGTGAAATCGTCGCTGTCGCCGGAGTCGATTCCGCCATTTCCACCTCCGGCGCAGTTGTTACCTGAAGTTCCACAGACATCGGTAGAGAAACCTGGGAAGTTGCCGTCGTCGGCATTGTCCAAGTAGGTCCCGCCCGTATTGCTATCGGTGAGTGCGGTAAAGTCTTCGATTAGCAAGCCGAAGGAAGTAACTCGCGGGTCGCCGTTAGAAATCTCAGGGCTATCGTTTTCGAGCATCACGCGAATTACCGCGTTGGTGGCGGTCAGTGAGTCAATCGTCACCATTCCATCGATGGAGAGTCCACTTACGCCACCCCAGCTGACGTTGAAGCCATCGCCTTCGACCAACCCGCTGACTTCATAGAGTGGCTGCCCACCTGGATTGCCACCGGAGCTACCCCCAGTCAAAGAGATGGTTGCTGCTTGAGCGACCCCTAGGAAGTTAAACGCAACTACGGTTGCAATAGTTGCCAAGATGCCGATGCCTCGGCGAGAAATGTCAGATTGAATCCGTAACATTAGCGTCCCCCTGCGTCCAAGTGTTGCCAAATCATTCGACGGCGGTCCGTCGAGCTGTAAGGCGATATGACCACATGATAGCCAGGATTGCGCTTTGCCGCAACTGAATGCAAGGGAAAATATCGAAAGAAGACGCAAGAAATAGCCATGCGCATTGCCTAATGGCCCCGAGAGCCGAAAAACCGAGTTGGCAGCGGCGGGCGAAGCGCCGCTGCGAGGGGCTAAGCCACGGGCTGCGGCTTGTCTTCCTGTTCGGTGTCGTCGCATTCTTCTTCTGCCGGTTCGTCCCACTCGTCTTCTTCGGCTTCGTCCCATTCGTCGTCCGACTCGTCCCACTCTTCGTCGGCATCTTGAGCCTCGGCGTCTTCCTCCTCGATTTCGTCGTCAGCTTCGTCTTCGTCTTCGTCTTCGTACTCCTCCTCATACTCCTCGTCCGAGGCGTCTTCGTATTCGCCTTCCTCTTCGTACTCTTCGTCCTCGTATTCTTCTTCCTCTGGCTGCTCGCTAGATTCCTCGGCGGGTACATCTTCCCAGGGAGCCGGTTCGATCGTCTTGTCCGGCGTTGCGTCGCCCGCTGCTACAGATTTCTCGTACTGGATGCGGTTCGAACGCTTCGACGCCGCGGCCGGTGCGTCGGCGATAGCATCAGGGACCGGCTCGCCGACAGCCGCCGCCGGTTCACTTTCGCCATCGCGCATTGCTTCCCATTCGGCCATGGTGATGGTGATTTCGCGGGCCTGCGAGCCGTTGTACTGCCCCACGATGCCATCCTCGGCCATGAAGTCGATCAGGCACGGCGCGACCGTACCCAATGCCCAGCGCCGTTGCAGCAGCGACACGCTGCCACGTCCCTCGCGGACCACCACTTCGATGGCCGCTTCGTACAGTTCGTCGCGATTCTTCAGGCTACCGGCGGTCGCCTCGACTTCCTCCTTCGTCTTCAGCTGCATCAACTCGCCGGCGAATTGCGGTTCGTCGGTACCTACGAAGTCGACCACACGCGTGATTTCGTCGTCCGACAAGTAGGTTCCCTGGCCACGCAGGAGCATGCTGGTACCAGGGGAGAGGAACAGCATGTCGCCGTTGCCTAGCAGTTTGTCGGCCCCCATTTCGTCGAGTACCACGCGACTATCGGTGCGGCTTGCAACCTGGAAGGCGATCCGCGCGGGCAAGTTGCTCTTGATCAAGCCGGTGATCACGTCGACGGTCGGTTTCTGCGTGGCCAGGATCAAATGGATGCCGACAGCGCGGCTCTTTTGTGCCAGGCGAATGATGTGTTGCTCCACATCTTTGCCGGCGGTCATCATCAAGTCGGCCATCTCGTCAGCCACAATGACGATAAACGGCAACTGCTTGGGCACTTCCTCCCACTCGCCCTCGCTGGTGGGCTGAATACGGTCGCGGAGTTCTTCGTCGCCCAGTTGGTTGTAGACGCTCACGTGCCGCACGCCGGCGCGGGCAAGTAGCGAATAGCGTTCTTCCATCTTGTCGACCGCCCAGGCCAAGATGGCCTCGGCCTTCTTCATGTCGGTCACTACCGGGTGCATCAAATGCGGTAGCTTGCGATAGCCCGACAGTTCGACCATCTTCGGGTCGATCATCAACATCCGCACCTCGTCAGGTCCCCGGGACATCAACATCGATACGATAATCGAGTTGAGGCAGACGCTCTTACCAGTTCCGGTGCGACCCGCGATGAGTAGGTGCGGCAGGGAGGCGAGATCGACCGTCATCGAATTACCCGCCACGTCCTTTCCTAAGTAAATGGGAATCTTCATCCGCGCGGCCTTACCGTTGGTCTCCTCGATCACCTCGCGGAGTCGCACCAGCTGACGGGTCTCGTTGGGCACCTCGATGCCAACGGTGTTCTTGCCTGGGATTGGTGCGACGATACGCACGCTGGGCACCCGTAGTGCAATTGCCAGGTCGTCCGCCAGGCCCGTGATTTTCGACAGCCGTAGCCCCGCCTCCAATTGCACCTCGTACTGGGCGATCACCGGGCCGGTTTCGATCTCCACCACGCGGACGTTGAAACCAAAGTTCTTGAACGTCCGCTCGAGGATCTTGGCCTTGCGCCGGACTTCCTTCTCGTGCTCTTCGTACGATACGTCCTCAGATGGCGCCAGCAACTCGATCGACGGTAGTTCGTAGTCGGCAAGGGGTTCGATGTCGTGATCAGCCGCCTCAAGTTGCTCGATGATTTCGTCGCGTTCGCTCTTCGGCTTGGGCTTTTTGAAGCGAGGTGTGGACTCAGCCTCCTCGACGGGCGGTACGGTTTCCACGGTGGCATCTCGTGCGACTTCCGCCGCCGGTTCGTCGACCGGCTCGGGCTGCGACTCACCGGTTAATGCCGCCGTTAGTTTCTTGGCGACTCGCCCCAGCGCGCTCTTGCTGGCCGACGCGGCAGCTTTCTCTTCGCTTTCGGCTGCCTCGATTGGCTGTTTATCGTTGGGGGTCCTAACGAGGAGCGACGAGGACTCGTCTTCGTCTTCTTCCTCGGCGTCGTCGTAGTCTTCTTCCCACTCATCCTCTTCTTCGTACTCGTATTCGCCCTCCTCTTCTTCATCATGTTCTTCGTCGCCCAGGTCGATGCCATCCTCGACATCGGTCTTGGGGCGCAAGGTGACGGTGGTCGCGCGTCCGAAACTCGCCAGGCCGCGTGTCGATGCCAAACCGGTTGCTGCGGCGAGCTGCAGCATCAGGTAGTCGGTGCAGAGGAGTAAACCAGCAACGAGCACCGACAGGGCGAAGATGAGCGAGCCGGCATGCGCGAAGTTAGCTTCGAGCCAAGCTCGCCCCAGCGCGCCCACGTATCCGCCGGCACCAAGTACCGGCCCCGGCGACCATCGCGGCAACAGCAGCGCTGCCAGCGTACATAGTCCAACGATCGAAAGTACCCAACCAGTAGCACGCAGGGAGCGCTGGTTGATGTTGCGCTGCACGGCGACGATTACCGTGAGGGCGGCGAGTGAGAAGAGCACGTAGTACGCACCAATGCCAAGCTTGTCGAGCAATTGATGGGCCAGCACCGCCCCGAGTCGCCCGCAGCGGTTTTGCACCGCCTCGGTAGGCGGGTAAACCATGCTTTGTGGTTCGGCCGCGAGCGTGCAGGGATCGGCCCGATGGTACGTCAGCAACGAAACCCCGACGAGTAGCGTCACCGCTACGAGCGCCAGCGCGGCGATATCCAATTGGCGATTGCGATTCTCTAGCATGGTGGAGGACCGACGGCGGACAGGGAAGGCGAACGATTGCAAACGAGCGAGCGCCGGTCCTTCGACGCGCATGTTAGCATCCAGTCATCTTCCCTCATCGACATCCAACGCCAGCCGAGGTGAAGGTCCCCGCGATCGACGCTAGCTATTCCGTGGTCGTTAGAATGCCTGCAACGCGCGTGGCGGTTACAGTAATTGGAATCGCACCTTGCGCGGCCCTACGACCGTTAGAATCGCACTCACAATCAAGAACACGTGCGTACGAAGCTAGTCGGGGTCAGCCGATCGCTTGAACACCATTCTGGGGCCCCACAAGTTCTCTCCGCGGGGCACTAATATCGCAACGAGCGTGCCCCGTTCATCCAGTGCAACGAGTTCGTCGCCATCGTCGCCGACGCACTCGATGTTGCGGCCATGTGTGATTTCCTCCACCTGGCCGCAGGAAAGAGGCGCGCACGGTAGGTCTGCCACCGCTTGGACTGGCGACTGAAGATGGGCCTCGACGCCCTGCTCCAAGATTGCTTCGATGGTGCACGCGCTATCCACGGTGAATCCGCCAATCGCGGTGCGCTGCAGTCCACTCATCACCGCACCAGAGCCGAGGAGCATAGCCAAGTCGCGGCCGAGCGAGCGGATGTACGTGCCACTGCCGCAGGTGATGTCGAGCACCAACTCGGGGTAGTCGTACCGCACGATGTCGATGGAGTGAATCGTGACACACCGCGTGGCCAATTCGACCGGCTTGCCTTGCCGCGCCAGGTCGTAGGCTTTTTGCCCTTGGATCTTAATCGCTGAATACGCTGGGGGGCGCTGATCGATCTCGCCAAGGAAATCGTGCCGCGCCTTGTCGATTTGCTCGCCCGTGGGAATGGATGGATGATCGAGCGGCGTCACTGCAAGTTCGGTATCGTCACTGGGGCTGGTGACCCCAAGGCGGAAGGTGCCAACGTACCGCTTGGGCATCCGCTGCACGTATTCAACGAGCCGCGTGGCGGGCCCGACGCACACCACCAGTACACCAGTTGCCAGTGGGTCGAGTGTCCCGGCGTGCCCCACCTTCGCCGGTCGCACGAGCCGCTGCACGCGGTTCACCACGTCGCGCGAAGTGCAACCAGCCGGTTTGTTAATGTTGAGGATGCCAAACATGTCGAAATGGGGTGGTCCGTTGTCAGTTGCGGAGGAACATGGGAAAGTAACCGGATGTCCGATAATACAACACCCCCAGAGATTCCCGAATTCGACTGCCTCGATGAAGCGGTGCGCTGGGCAGGGCTCTCGATTCCTATCGCGCAACTCGCGCCGCTCGACGCTTATAGGAAGCTCCTGTGGGAATGGAACGAGAAAATTAATCTTACCCGGCATACTACGTTCGCCAAATTCGCTGGGCGCGATCTGTTGGATACGGTTCAATTAGCGGAGCACATAGGCCAGAATGATCGAGTGCTCGACATTGGGTCGGGCGGCGGCGTGCCCGGCCTGCCACTGGCCATCCTCCGCCCCGACCTGACGGTGGCAGTATGCGATTCCGTGGGCAAAAAGGCCCGTGTTCTGGAGTCGATGGTGGCGGAGTTGAATCTGCCGGTAACCGTCTATCCGACCCGAGCCGAGCAGGTCTTGGGTATCAGCACGCAGGGGACGCTCGTGGCACGGGGCGTCGCATCGCTAAAAAAAATGCTCACGTGGCTCGCTCCGCATTGGGAAGCTTTTGATCAATTGCTGCTCGTAAAGGGCAAAGCTTGGCCTGACGAGCGTGGCGAGGCGCGGCACCACGGACTCCTCAAAAACCTGCAACTGCGTCGCCTGACAAGTTACGAAAGTCCTCTAGTCGGCGAAAGTGTCATTTTGCGAATCACGCCTCGCCACACGACGTAAAGCGATCCCTTGCGACGGCTAGAACTGCTAGCATGATTTCGGGTGCCTTGGTTTTACCTTGCTGCATGAACGCGTCTGCGGTACAAGCAGGCTTCGCTCCCTCATGCCCCTCATGCAACGACGCCCCTTTCCGATGAGTGCCACCGATGACTCTGCAATTCTCGCCCGAAATGCACCAATTGGTGAACGACCTGCTCGTATGGATCGGTTTTGGAACGGTCGTGGGCCTCGCCGCGCGAGGTTTGATGCCGGGTCGCGATCCGGCGGGTGCCATCACCACGCTGCTGCTTGGCATTGCGGGTTCGGTAATTGGGTGTGGGTGCGTTGGCTGCTTCTACGAGGCCGAACGGCTTACGCCAACTAGCCCCATGGGAATGCTCGTGGCAGTGGCCGGCGCATTTGCACTGCTGGGACTCTACCGGTTGTACGGCGATCTGCTGCCTTGGCGACCGCTGGTTCGCCCTGCGGATTCGGCCTCGCAACAGGCTTCCTACGATTCCTACCGTCGCCGCTACGATTCGGCGACCTACGAAGATTAGTTGCTGGCCCCAGCATCTGGGTGCGGTGGCGCCTGGCGCTGCGAGGCGTGCGCCCATGTTGCAACTCGTATGGGCTTCAACGGTTGTAACGAGCCTACCGGTTCGGCAGGGGGGTGAGCGGTGCCCATCTCGCTTTCCCCCATGACGCAAGTTTGTCTCCGCGTGCTAGATTGCGTATAATGCTTCTATGCTTTGTGTTTTTGGCACTTGCTGTGTCAACGTCCGCGCGAGAGGAGTTCCCGATGCGATTCATCATGCTCGCCGCCGTACTTGTGATTCTCCATACGGCAATGCCTGCTGCTAACGCGGAAAGCGCGGGAGCAGAAGTGAGAGGCATGAAGAACCAAGCATCCGCCGATTTCTTTCGCAACACCGCACAGCGGGACAAGCAGGTGAACAATGGGTTCGGTATCCAGCCGGTGAGGCCGCCCTCATCGACGGCCGGGCCTCCCGCCCCTCGGCAACCTATGAGAAATCCTTCGGTGCCAATCGCCGCACCTGCGCCACCTCGTCGTCAAAGCGCTTCATTCGGTGTGGGAACCGCGGGGGCAACTTCGAAGCCTTTCTCATCCGTCAACACGCAGCCCACGATTAGCCCCTACTTGGGTCTCTTCGATGGTGGTCTTGGCGACTACAACGACCTGAACTATCAAACGATTGTCCGTCCGCAAATTCAGCAGCAGCAGTTCAATCAGCAAGTCGTGCGAGAGGCGCAAAGCCTGAATCGCCGCATGTCGGCCATTTCAGCACGCAACCCGTATAACACGCAGGGTAATGAAGGCGTCATGCCGACAGGACACGCAGCCACGTTCCAATATTACTCGCGGTTTTATCCACGACAATCCCAGCGGCGACGGTAGGCTGTAGGAGAATCGCGGAGGCGGAGAGGATGGCGACCGGCCTAAAAGACCGGTTGCTCCTTGCTATCAAGGAGCAACTGGCTGATTGGCCTGCCCTACCTGCAGCAGTTCGACCTCGAAGATCAGCGTTTCATTCGGGCCAATTCCATCACGGCCCGCTGGACCATACGCCAGATCGGACGGTACAAATAGTTGATACTTGTCACCAACTTGCATCAACTGCAGCGCCTCGGTCCAACCCCCGATTACCCCCGTCACCGGAAACTGCGCCGGCTGGCCGCGATCGTAGGAACTATCGAACGGCTGGCCGTTGGTAAACGTTCCGCGGTAGTGACAAACGACGACGCTGTCCTCGGTGGGTGTTGCGCCGCCGCCCTCCTTTAGCACCTTGTACTGCAGGCCGCTGGGTGTGCTCTGCACCCCTTCCTGAGTAGCGTTTTTAGCCAGGAATTCCTCGCCTCGCTTCTTGTTTTCAGCCGCTATCCGTTGCTGAATCCGCATGGCGAACATTCGCATCACCTGCGATAGTTGCTGCTCTCCACCTTGCGGCTCTTTGCCCGCCTGAACTTCGCTGATGCCTGCCTGCAAAGCGCGGAGGTCAATTTCCACGCCGCCCATTCGGCAATCCTCGGCCACCGATCTCCCCAAGGCGTAGCTAACCATTTGCGAAAACTGTTCGGGAGTGAGTTGTGGTTGCTGCGGCGCCTGCTGGCCGGCGGGCAAAGTGTCTTGTCCGCTGGCGAATCCAGCTGCTGACGATACCAAGGCGAGTGTCAAAATAATTCGTAAGGACATGCGTGAACCTTTCCTGGCAGAGTGGTGAATGAACAGCAGGCCATGGCACACAACGGTTGCGCGTGCACCATGGCCTGCTCTGGTTTTCGAAGCGTTCTAGCGGATGGATTAAGCACCACTTCCGTAGGCAGAGGAGAAGAATTCCTTGCTGCCTTCGGGGTCGGCTTTCATGCTCTTTTCTCCCGCCTTCCAGTTGGCTGGGCACACCTCGCCATGCTCTTCGTGGAACTGCAAGGCGTCGACCACGCGGATGGCCTCGTCCACGTTGCGACCTAACGGCAGGTCGTTAACCAGCTCATGCCGGACGATACCGTCTTTGTCGATCAGGAATAATCCCCGCAGCGCCACGCCGCCATCCAGCAGAACGCCATACGCATCGGAGATTTTCTTGTTTAGGTCGGCAATCAGCGGATACTTAATCGCACCAATACCGCCGGCGTCGCGGGAAGTGTTTCGCCAGGCGAAGTGCGAGTAGTGGCTATCGACGCTGGCGCCCAGCACCTGAACGTTTCGCTTTTCGAATTCAGCAATTGCTTCGCTAAATGCGATGATCTCGGTCGGGCAGACGAACGTGAAATCGAGTGGGTAGAAGAACAGCAGTACGTACTTGCCGCGGTAGTCCGAAAGTTGGATCTGCTTGAACGATCCATCGGGCATCACCGCTTGCGCGGAAAAATCGGGGGCTTCGCGTTGAACCAGGTGGGCCATGGAACATTCTCACTTTGAATGGGATGGGAAACGGTATCGGGTGGGATGCGAGGTGGCTAGCTCAGGCAGGAAAACCAGTTCCAGGGAACCGTCGACGATGGACCGGAGCAATGCCAATCGGCAGGTGGGACGAAGCGATGCCAATTCACCCCGAATTCTAGGTCTTTCTCCCCAACAGCTCAAGACTCGGCACGCCGCAGCGAATCGCCACCAGCGGTAAGCGCCGTCGCTGCCGCCGAGAACGCTCTGCTTACCGGCGATGCGTGGCTCGGTCGGCCAATATACCGGTGCCGGAAGATAGGTTCGCCGCCTCCCGCCGCAGTCCGTACTCCGCTAAAATACGGGTTTTGCCCTCCCGGGCCTCGCCCCACTCACTCCTCGCCCCTTTAACCAATCATGTTCGAATCGCTCCAGGATGGACTCTCCACCGCATTCAAATCGCTCCGCGGTCAGGGCAAACTGACCGAGGCGAACATGCGGGATGGTCTCAAGCTGGTCGAACGCTCCCTGCTCGAGGCGGATGTCAGCTTCGAAGTGGCCCGCCACTTCATGAGCAACGTCACCGAAAAGGCAGTTGGCGAAAAGGTGCTCAAGCGCTCAATCCGCAGCAACAGGTCGTGGGCATCGTCTACCAGGAGCTATGCGACCTGATGGGCCCGGTCGACCACTCGCTTCACCTTAAGGGCAAAAACGAGGTCACCGTACTGATGATGTGCGGGCTGCAAGGTAGCGGCAAGACGACCACCTGCGGCAAGCTCGGAAAAATGCTGAAAGACTCAGGTCGCACGCCGCTGTTAGTGGCGGCCGACCTGCAGCGGCCCGCGGCGATCGACCAATTGCACGTGCTGGGCGATCAGCTCGGCATTGCGGTTTACAGCGACCGAGCGGAGAAAGACCCTGTCAAAGTCTGCAACGCCGCGGTCAAAGAGGCCAAGAAGCTCGGTGCGGACGTGGTGATCCTCGATACGGCGGGCCGACTGCACATCGACGAAGAGTTGATGGGCCAGCTCGAGCGGATTGATAACAAATGCAATCCTGGGCAAATCTACCTGGTTGTCGATGCCATGACCGGCCAGGATGCCGTGAACAGCGCCAAGGCGTTCAACGACGCGCTCGAAATCGATGGCGTGATCATGACCAAGCTCGATGGCGACGCCCGCGGCGGCGCCGCCCTGTCGGTAAAGCACGTGACGGGCGTGCCCATCAAGTTCATGGGCACGGGTGAAAAACTCGACGCGATCGAGCCGTTTCATCCGGACCGCATGGCCCAACGCATCCTCGGCCAGGGCGACATGCTCACGCTGTTCGAAACGGCGCAAAAGGAATTCGATCAAGAGCAGATGCTCGCCCAGGAGGAAAAGCTCAAGAAGGGCGAGTTCACGCTCGACGACTTTCGCAAACAAATGGCCATGATCGCCAAGCCCGGTCTTATGCAAAAGATGATGGGCATGATGCCCGGGATGGGGCAGATGAAGGATGCCATGGACGACTTCGACGAGTCGGAGATGAACGGCCTGTTCGGCATCATCGACTCGATGACGGCGGCCGAGAAAGCGAATACCAAACTCATCGACCAGGGCCGCCGTCGGCGCATCGCCGCCGGCGCAGGGTGCGAACCGCACCAAGTGAACGAGCTCATCAAGCAGTACGAAGCGATGGCCCAGATGATGACCGCTATGGCGGGCAAGGGCATGCGGGAACGCATGAAGATGCTGGGCGAAGTCCAAGGGGGGCTCGCCCAGGGTGGCTCTCTTGCGAAGCAAAAACAGGGCACCGGCAAACGCTTATCGAACGCCGAGAAGAAAAAGCTACGTAGGCAGCGGGAGATGGAGCTGAAGAAACGCAAGAAACGGAGGTAGCGTGGAAATCCGGATGGCGGCGACTTGCAGGGCTTGCCCATCCTGCAGCAGATGAGCCGGCGCAACGAACTGCAAGGGTCTTGCTCGAAGCGGCTCCGCTCCAGCACAAGTATCTGGGCCGGGTGGTCCAGAGGATGGGGGCCACCTCCTATGCACCTGGTGCAGCAGCGCGATCCTTGTTCATCGGGCCGCTGGAAGGCAGCATGCAAATGGAACCAATCAGGGAATCCGTGAGTTCGACCACGACGCCCAGGCGGGGTTACCCTCTTCAGGTCAGTCCACGATGTTGTATCCCGCATCCACAAAGATGACCTGGCCCGTCACTTGTCGTGCCCTGTCGGATACCAGGAAGGCTGCCATTTCTCCAATTTGGTCCAGGGTGACGATCTGGCGTAGCGGCGCTTTCTCGGCGGCTTCATGCATCAGTTCGTCGAAGTCGGTCAATCCCGAAGCTGCGCGTGTCTTCACCGGGCCGGGCGATAGTGCATTGACGCGTATCGCAGAGCTGCCCAATTCCGCTGCCAAGTAGCGGACGCTTGCTTCCAGCGCCGCCTTGACGGGTCCCATGAGGTTGTAATTCGTTACGACCTTGGTGGCGCCGTAGTAGCTCAGCGTGAGTATCGAACCCCCCTGCTTCATGAAGGGCTCCGCCGATTTCACGAGCCGGATTAGCGAGTGACACGAGATGTCCATGGCCGCCATGAAACCCTCCGGTGAAGTATCCGTCAGCCGTCCCTGTAAATCAGCCTTCGGCGCAAAGGCAATCGAGTGTAACAGGAAGTCCAATTGTCCCCAGGTGTTTCCGATTGTTTCAAATAACGCAACCTGCTGACTGCTCTGGGTGACATCCAACGGCACGAATATGGGGGCCGATACTTCCTTTGCCAACGGCTCAACATACGGCTTGGCCTTATCGTTGAGGTAGGTGATTGCCAGTTCCGCTCCATGATTGCGAAATTGCTTGGTGCACCCCCATGCAATCGATGCGTTGTTGGCGATGCCCACTACCAAACCGTGTTTTCCTGCTAGCGACTGGCTCATGATCCCACCTGCCCGGTTAAAAGTGACCAACAGTGCTCGGCAATCATACGCTCCTCGTTCGCGGAAATCACCAGCACCTCGAATGGCATCAGAAAAATCAGCAATTCCTGGATACGAGCCCGTATCGGCTCCGCGTGTTCGCCGATCCCACCGGTGAACACCAACGCATCAAGACCACCCAAAGCGACGGCCATGCGGGCGATATGCTGCGCCGTCATCGTGCAGAAAAACTGCAGCGCAAACTCAGCTTCCGCACCATTGCTTGCCAACAACTCGCGCATGTCGTGGCTAATCCCCGACAGGCCGACCAGTCCAGATTCATAAGACAGGATCTGCTCGACACGCGCTGCATCCAGTTGAAGCGAGCGGAGCATATGGAGGACGACTCCCGGATCGATGCTGCCGCACCGAGTACCCATGGGCAATCCATCCAACGCGGTCATCCCCATCGTCGTATCGATGCTCTTGCCAGCTCTCATTGCGCACAGGCTGGCGCCGTTGCCGAGGTGGGCGGCTACAACACGGCCTTTAGCAACATGCGGATGCTCTTTTGCGAGTTCGTGGGCGATCCATTCGTAGGAAAGGCCGTGGAATCCATACCGGCGGATGCCCTGATCGCGCAAGTATTTCGGAAGCGCGTAGTGGCGGAACACGGGAGCGTGCGAGCTATGAAAGGCGGTGTCGAAACAGCCAATCTGCAATAGATCCGGTTGCGATTCCGCCAACGCGTAAACGGCCGCGAGGCAAGCGGGCTGATGCTGTGGTGCCAGTGGATTCAAAGACTCTAGTTGCTCGAGTACCGGTGGCGTCAGCACGACCGGACAGGAAAATAGATCTCCACCATGGACGATACGATGCCCGGCGACTCGAAAGTGCCAGTCAGCCGCGGATTGGCGAATCCAGGCCAAGAGTTCTTGCAACGCCTCGGCATGGTTGCCCACGCTGGCGAATTCGGCAACGGTTTCCCCATTCCATGACGCCTCGGATCGATCCCCAATTCGGGTAACTCGCGCATGGACTAGTAGCGGTAAGTCAGCGGATGCCTCAAATACACTTGCTTTCAGGCTCGACGACCCGGCATTCAATACCAAGATCACGTCCATGGTCATTTGATATTGCCCCGTCGCCTTGCTTCCGCCATGAGGACGGCCAGCGCGCATGACATCAGACGGGTTCGCTGCGAGTCGGCTCGGCTCGTCATCATGATGGGCACCCGCGCGCCAGAACGAGGCCCGCAGCGGCGGCATGTCCCAAGAAAGTCAACTGCTTGGCCACCATGTTGCCGGAATGGATGTCGGGAGCTACCAGGATGTCGGCGTCTCCCGCAACACTCGACGTGAGTCCCTTGTCCTGGACCGCCTGTTGACTGATCGCCAGATCAAGCGCTAAGGGACCGTCCAGCAATGCGTGATCAATCTGCTTTCGATCTGCCATTTTGCACAAGCAGGCGGCGTCCACAGTGGCTTGCATCTTCGATGTCACTTTCTCCGTGGCGGCAAGAATGGCGACCTTCGGATCTGTGGCCTCGAGGGTCATCACGCGCCACAGATCGATCGCGTTGCGGCAAATGTCCACCTTGTCGTCCATCGTTGGTGCAACATTAATCGCCGCATCGGTGATCATCAACAGCTTGTGGTAGCTGGCGACGTCGACCACGTAAGCGTGACTAATGCGTCGCTCCGATCGTAGTCCGGCAGCCGATGGCAGAACGGCAGACATGAGTTCGTCGGTTGGCAAGCTGCCCTTCATCAGTGCGGCAACTTCGCCGGCGGCCGCCATTTCCACGGCCTTTCGCGCCGCGCCATGACTATGCTCCGTCGACACGACCTGATAGCGACTAATGTCGACACCGGCCTCCTCTGCCGCCTTGCGAATCCGCGATTCTGGTCCCACGATTACCGGTTCGATCAGGTTCTCGTCGACCGCCTCCAACACAGACTGGATGGCAATCGGCGTTACCGGGTGAACGATCGCTGTCTTCACCGGTGGCAGGTGTTCGCAGCTGTCAATGAGCGTACGGAAATGGTCGTGAAAGTGGAACTGCACATCGGGTAGTTCCGGCCTTGTACGGCGAATCTTCTGTGCCGGGGCAATGACCGTGGAGGTGCCAATCGCTACCGCCTCTCCCAGCATGTTCGTACATTGGCAGTCGAACACCACGATATGTTTTTCTTCGCGCTTCTCTCGGACAGAGACATCCACACGGATGGTTTCTCCAGGACGGACAGGCTTCTTGAACGCAAGATCCTGATTGAGATAAATCGTACCAGGCCCTGGGAGTGCTGTGCCAAGCAGGGCAGAAATTAGCGAGCCGGTCCACATTCCATGCCCAACGACGCCGCGAAATATGCTGTCCTCAGCATACGAGTCGTCCAAGTGGGCTGGATTTACATCTCCGGACAGCACCGCAAACAACTGGATGTCCTGCTTCGTAAGCGTTCGAGTCAGGCTTGCCGTCTGCCCGACCTTGAGTTCGTCGAAAGTGACGTTCACCAGCTCCTGTTGATCGCTCACAGCACGGCTCCATGATTACAGGCAGCAATCACACTTGAAACTAAATATCATGCCGACGCATCGGCTGACTTGGCCCGCTCGCTCCACGCAAGGTAGCGTCCACAATAGGCGGCTCCCTCCCAACGGGCACCAACTCGTAACATGGCATCCGGCAGACGCCGTTCTGGCCGGCACCGATGGCGGCATCTCCAGCACTCAAGGGACGCTTACCATCCATCCAATGCTTGGAACGTTTAACTGCATATCCCGCGCCATTCGATTCGCCCGGGCTTCCAGTCTTTTTTTCCGGATATTGAATGAAGCGGGTCCGGCCGCGATTCGCTTGGCTGCCCAAAGGGCGTGCGTATCCGCGCACCAGCTGCCCGCTGCAGCCGGCCTATGGCTGCCGTGGCGGCGTAGGTCTCCGGTCGTCCCGCCGCCCCGGAACGGAGGGTGCGTCGTGCCGAATCCGGACACCCGAGGCCCCCCAGGATGCGCGACAAGACAGTTGGCCTGCCGACGCGGGTTGGGTTCCCGCTGGCGGTGCGGCACCATCGTGCCTGCATCGAACCTACCTCGGGTCTTCGGCGTCCTTGCTGGGCGGGGGCACCGAATTACCAATTGCCGTAACCGGGGCGGGGTGTTACGATGCACCTCCCAATCGGGGCGTGGCGCAGCCTGGTAGCGCGACTGCTTTGGGAGCAGTAGGTCGCACGTTCGAATCGTGTCGCCCCGACTTTCACTTCGGCGCTGCGGTTGCGCCTAAGCCGCGGCTGGGGTTTCCGGAATTGGCTGGGCGGCGGTCAGGATCGCCTGCAACCGCTCGAACTCGCTGGCATCGGCAAAGTGAATGGTCACTTTGCCTTTGCCCTTGGCATTTTGAGTAAGCGCCACTTTCGTTCCTAGGGCCGACTTCAGCTGCTGCTCGAGCATGGCCAGTTGCTCGCTTCGCGTCGGTCGCTTGGGGGCCGTGGCCGCTTCGGAGTCGGACATCGAAAGCACGTCCTCCGTGGAACCGTGCAACTCGTCTTGCACGGCCTGCTCCGTCGCCCGAACCGACATCGCCTCGGCTTTGATGCGGTAGGCGAAGTCGATTTGCTGTTCCTCGTCGCCCAGCGGTAACAGGGCACGGGCATGTCCTTGCGAAATTTCGCCCTTGGCGACGAGTTTCTTGACTTGCTCCGGTAGTTCCAGCAAGCGTATCAGGTTGGCAATCGTGGATCGATCGATGTGAATCCGCGATGCCAGGTCTTCCTGAGTACAGTTGTAGTCTTGCAGGTACTTCTGGAAACAAGCGGCCTTCTCCAGCGCGTTGAGATCTTTCCGCTGGACGTTCTCCACGATCGCCAGCTCGGCCACTTGCTGGTCGGTCACGTCGCGGACCTGCACCGGCACACGTTCCCAGCCCGCCGCCTGCGCGGCACGCAGGCGCCGCTCGCCGGCGATGAGCTGAAAGCGTTCGCCCGTGTGGCGAACGACCAGCGGTTGGATCACGCCATGCGCGCGAATGCTATCCGCCAGATCGGCAATTTCGACTTCGTCGAATTCCTTCCGCGGTTGGTGGGGGTTGGTATCGATCGATACCACGTCGAGCCACAACTGCCCATTGTAATCGCGATCCATGCCATCATGCATGTCAGCATCGCCAGCAGGTGCAGTAGCAATGTGTTGTTCCTCTAGCGGGATGTTCTCGGTGGATGGGTCGTCCAACGAGCGTCCTAGCAGTGCTTCCAAGCCTCGTCCCAGCCGGCGTTGATTAGACACGATCAAGTACCTCCTGACATAATTCGATGTACGCTCGCGCTCCCTGCGAACGTGGTGCGTAATTCATTATCGGCAGCCCATGGCTCGGCGCTTCGGCTAAGGCAACATCTCGTGGCACAACAGTCGAGAAGACCACGTCGCCAAAAAAATCGCGAACTTCACGGTCAATCTCCCGGGTAAGCTCAAGCGACGGCTCGTACATAGTAAGTAGGATGCCACCAAACTGCAGTCGTGCGTTATCGTTCCGCATTACGTCGCGGATCACTTCAATCATTTGCGTTAAACCCTCCATGGCAAAGTACTCGCACTGGATGGGCATCAGCACCTCGTCGCTGGTCGCAAGCGCCGTCCGCGTTAAGCCGCCCAGCGAAGGCGGGCAATCGACAAACACCAGGTCGTAGACGCTGAGGCTGGCCGAAAGGTGCTCGGCCACGCGCTGCGACTCGGTGTCGGCTGCCGTTGCGAGGGCGTCGACATCGCGAAAGCTTTGGCTTCCCGGCAGCAATTGCAAGCCGTCGATTTCAGTCAGTTGCACCGCTTCGCGAATCGGCCGGGCATCGATTAGTGGATGACGGTCGACGGGCGACACGCCCAGGGCGCTGGTCGCGTTGCACTGCGGATCGAGGTCCACGAGCAGCGTCTTTTGTCCCCCTAGGGCGCACCCCGAGGCAAGACTCACCGCGGTGGTCGTCTTACCGACGCCACCTTTCTGATTCGCAATAGTAATGACGCGACCCATACGTAGATGCGAAGGGGATAAAGGATTAAGTTCGTCTGCGACCTGGGGCGTCGTATTAACCTTCTGGCCCCCGGTCTCCGGATAAGACGCGGGGCACGTCGCGGGGCGGATTGTAGAAATCACCTGCCCTCAGCGATACGGCACTTGCTGCTAGCAGGGATAAATCGACAAATCGCGAGAACACGATCCATTGTCGATTTACGCGCTCGCCATGTGCTGCGTGCATTTGCCCTAACCTGTTTTGTGGGAATCTTTTACGCTTCGCCTGGGGGGTCGGTCTCGCGGCGTGAATCCCCGGGTAAATCCCCACTGTCGATTTACTCGGGTGGATCTATTTCGGGGCGAGCGTTTGGCCGGTGGCACGCGGGGTCCCAACGAGTGGCGCACCGGTACCGCATGCGTGGCGGAACAAAAATCGTGTTTTCAAACAGCCAAGGGTGGCACGCTGGCCACCCACCATTGGATCAAATGAGCGGCCCACTTTCCAGAAAAAACCAACCGACTGCCCATGACACCAAGATGTAAATTCGCGTTCGATATCGCGACGATGCATCCGACTGGCGGAGGGCGACCGATTGGCCATGACGGAAGAGCACGACGAATTGGTACGACCACCGCCTCGCGGATAGAATGACTGGATACGGGCGGTATCCGAATAGAAACCGCTCCCAAGTAGAAAAACCATGCCTACACTCAAACGCCCCGAGCCCGACTTCGGCGACCTCATCGTGTGGGGCTGCATGGGAACCGCGTGCGCTGCAGTCGCCTATCCGCTACTGGCGATGCTGCTCGAACCGCTGCTCAAGGGCAGCCTATCGACGTTCCTTGCTGAAATTTCGGGAGCGTTGGGTACGGTGGCCATGGATGTTGTGTTGGGAGGGCTGATGGCAACGATCGTGGCGGGCTTCACATCGGGCTGGCTGTCGCTGCTGGTAAATCTGTTTCGGCTTTCGATTGGATGGAAGGTTTCGCCCATCGTGCTCGCTACGTTTATTGGGGGCCTGACGGGCTTTCTATGCGGGATGGCGTTTACCGATTGGTACCGCGCTGAATGGCAGAACTACGCTGTGGGCCCAGGGCTGGCGACGATTGTTGGACAGATTGGTGCGGCGTATGGCGCGGCGCGGATGTCGGGATTGCGGACGCCACCGCAGCGCGTTTTCGTCGGCTCGTTCGGCATCCGTCAGCTATTGATCCTCACCGCATGGGGAGCGGGGCTGCTCGCCCTGGCCAAGGTCACCGGAGCGCTAACCGCCTTCAATGCGGCCTTGGTCGCTGGCTGGCTGGTGCTACAGACGGTGACGCTATGCGGCGTAGTATGGCTTGCCGTGCCGCCGCAACGAACCATCTCCCGACGTGGCTAGTAGATGTTCCACGTGGAACGGACTTCCTATGTGTCGCATCTTGCGTGTTCCACGTGAAACCCGCCTGCCTCGCGGTTTGCCTACTCGTTCCACGTGAAACGCCGAGCGTCCGGGGTGCGAACGATCTAAGTTTCATGTGAAACCAGGATTCCGTGAGCCGCACGCGCTACCGTCGGGCGTAGCGGGTACGTTGTTCCTGCGGGGAGCCGGTCTGCCATCCAACGGAACCATCACGCGTCGGCCCGCGGCTAGCGCCGTCGGCTCACTCTAGTGGATTGATCACCAGGCCGCTCAGCACCTTGGGATAGAAGTACGTGCTCTTGGCGGGCATGCGTTCGCCGTGCGAGCTGATCTGGCGGATGTGCTCCAGGGTGGCCGGCATCACCAGGGCGGCTAGCTCAAACCGGCCGCCGCTTCCCTCCTGGCCCGTTAGGTCGCGTCCGGCGGAATCGCCTTCCCGCAGTCCTACCGGCACTTCCTCCAAGCTGCGAACGTACTTCGGGGCGGGCAGGCTTGGCGCGTCGAGCAGGGTGTCCATCACCAGGCGGTGCAGGATGCTCACACCCAGCGACTGCCAGTCGTCGGAGCGGTCGGAGGCTACCGCCGCAAGCTTCTCGCGGCCGGCGCTCGGTGATCCGGGCGAGCGTCCAGGCATCGTCCTCGGCGGTATAAAAGCCGAGGGTCCCTTGCTCGTCTTCGACTTCGATTTCTTCCCACAGGCTGGTCGCCCGATCCGCGCCAGTTCCCGCCGGTTCGGTTTCGAACGAGTCGCCCAGCTTTTCGGCTAGTCCAAGAGCAGTCAAAGGCTGCACGCCGCGGAACAGGCGGTGCGTGGGCAGCACCTGCATGCCGGGGTCGCTCATTGATACGCACATCATCAGCACGTAGTTCGCCGGATGTTCGTAGGGCAGATCTTTGCCATGCTGCTCGCGGTAGGCGGCGGCCACTTCGTCGCGATAGTTGCACGCGGTTTCGTAGCGGTGGTGACCATCTGCAATGTAGATGGGCTGCTGAGCCATGGCCGCCTCGAGCATGGTGATCGACTCGATGTCGGTCACCGGCCACAGTTGGTTCACTACGCCCAGGTGGTCGGTCGCTTCGAGCGGCGTGTGCTCGGCGATTGCCCCTTCCAGGATAACCTGCGCCCGATTGAAGTTATCCGGGTACAGCCCGAAGATCTGGCTCAGGTTGGCTCGGCACGCCTTCCACAGCTTGAGGCGATCGGCCTTAGCCCCGCCGTGTGTCTCCTCGTGGGGATAGATATTCCCCTCGCCAAAGCGCTCAAGCCGGCAGCGGCACATGAACCCCCGGCGATTGTACTCCTGACCATTCGCGGTGTAGGTCTGGTGATAGACGTAGATTGCCGGGTCGTTCTCGGTCTGCAGTACGCCATCGCGATGCCACGCCTTGAGCATCTTCGCAGCGCGGGTGTAGCGGTTGTTGCTTTCGTCGTCGCCCGGCTCGTCGCGCCCGAGAATCAGCCGCACGACGTTGTACTCGTTGGCATCGTAGAGCTGCTGCTGCAACTCAGGATCGATCACGTCGTAAGGCGGCGCGACCACGCTCGAAAGCGAGCCGACCTGGCCCAGGTTGTAACGCAGACCGCGGAAAGCACTGATGTGGGGCATGATGGGGGAGGGGGAGTTGGTGGGAGGGTAGAGAATTTCGCGATCCGGGCCGTCCCCGGCCACGGAACCCGCGATCCTACCAAATTGCGACCGGGTACTTTAGCCCCTAGGACTATGTGGGCGTTTCGTTGGAAACGGCCTCGGCCACTTTGAAAAGAGCCGCAGATGGACGCAGATGGACGCAGATGATGTTCGATCTGCGGCGCCTTGCGAGTAGCAGATACAGGTAGATGCATGGCCGAAACAGCAAGACGCGTGATCGCCTTTGGTACGGTCCGAGCTCCGTTTGGTATCCGCGTCCATCAGCGGCTACTTCACTCCTCCGGCCAGCCTTCCAGCTCAAACTTCTCGCGCACGTTCGCTGTGTGCTCGCCGAAGTGACGGTCCATTTGCTGAAGCAAACCACGCAGCTTCCAGCGGCTACCGGGCGCGGGCTGGTCGAGGTCGACCCCATCGAGCAGGTAGGCGAAGCGACGGACATAGGCGTTCGCCCGCTGCATCTGGCGAGCCTCTTCGGCGCCGTCCCAATCGGGATGAGCCGGCTCGTAGTCGGCCGGCATCTGTGCGGGGTTGAGGTCAATATGCGTGAAGTTCCCCGGATCGATTGCGGCATAGATTTGCGAGAAGAACCCTAGCTGTCGGCCCAGCATGTGCTCGGCGTTCCACCGCGCGGTGTGCGTGCCGTTGGGTGGTTGCCAGTTCATTTGATTGGCGGAGAGCGGTGCAAAGACGTCTTGGGATGACTGGCATGCGGTGTCCATCTTGTCGAGGAGCGTGGCAAGTTCGCCCGTCGGTTGCCAAGGTTTGTAGTCGAGCACGACGAGCGTACCACCGCCGAGTGGGTTTTCGCCATGCGCGGCGGCGACCGCCAGCGTGTTTTGATCGGGCTTCTCGAGTCTCCAGCTCGCGGGTAGGTGGGTGACAAACCTGTCGACGGGCTCTAGTGGAATCTTGAGCATGTCGGTCTTGTAGTGGATGGGAATGACGATGCGCGGTGTGATCTGCGCGATGATGTCCCACGCCTGAGAGCCGTCGATGGTGTAGACGCCACCGACGGGAAGAAGGAGGACATCAACCCTGCCGAGTGATTTCACTTGATCGTCGGTGAGCTTACTTTGACCGAGGTCACCACAGTGGGCGATTCGCACTCCGTCAACATCAATGACGAACATAGCCGTCGCGCCGCGCTCGCTGCCTTCGGTGTCGTCGTGCCATGCGGGGATGCTGCGGACGAGAACCGATTGGCTGGTTTGTTTGGCAGAATCGGCTTTCGTATTGCCCCACCTTTCCGTCTCGGCCCCGTTCTCGAATCGATCGAGATAGGCGTTGATCTCACGGACCTCACCCGCCCTGTTCAAACCACGGATCACTTGCGGATCGCCACCAACTGCCTCAACGTTGTTATGGTCGGCGTGCTCATGGGTCACCAGCACCAGATCGGCAGTCAACTCAGGCACCTCGTAGCCAATGTCCTCGCCGTACGGATCAATCACCACGGTGAGATCCCACCACGTTTCGATGCTCACCATGCCTTGTCCCCACCAGCGGACGGCGACCGGGGCATTCGATTGAGCAAAGCCATTGGCGACAAAGAGGCAAGCAAAAAGCAGACCGGTGGCGAATCGCATGGCGTTGGACCGTTCTGACGTGCGGCGGTGATTCATCGCCGCAATTGTAAACGAGTTTGTGCCGCGGCGCATAAAAAAAGCCGCCGGCTTCCGCCGGCGGCTGTGGGTATCAATAAGAGCTATGCCGTCTGCTTTTCTAGCATCTAGCCTCCGACCTCTAGCCTCTATTCCTAGTACCGATAGTGGTCCGGCTTGTAGGGGCCTTCAACCGGCACGCCCATGTACTCGGCTTGCTCGTCGGTGAGCTTGGTGAGCTGGACGCCCAGCTTGCCAAGATGCAGGCGGGCGACCTCTTCGTCCAAACGCTTGGGCAGCATGTACACCTTGGTCTTGTAGGTGTCGGTGCCGTTTTGCGAATCCTGCCAAAGCTCCATTTGGGCGAGCACCTGGTTGGTGAACGAAGTGCTCATCACGAAGCTGGGGTGCCCCGTGGCACAGCCAAGATTCACCAACCGGCCCTTGGCCAGGATGATGATCGAGCGCCCAGTATCCTTGAAGGTGTACTTGTCGACCGCGCCGATGTTCGCCGGCTTGATCTCGTCCTTAGTCGCGCGGCCTGCTTTGACTTCGCCTTCGAGCCAGGCGACATCGATTTCGGTATCGAAGTGGCCGATGTTGCACAGGATGGCGTCGTCGGCCATATGCTTCATGTGCTCGCCAAGGATGATATCCTTGTTGCCCGTGGTGGTCACGAACAGGCGGCCTTCCTTGCAGGCTTCTTCCATGGTGGTCACTTCGAAACCTTCCATCGCCGCCTGCAGGGCGTTGATGGGATCGATCTCGGTTACAATCACGCGGCAACCGTAACGCTGCAGGCTGTGGGCACAACCCTTGCCAACGTCGCCATAGCCGCAAACCACGGCCACCTTGCCGGCGAGCATCACATCGGTCGCCCGCTTCACGCCATCGGCCAGCGACTCGCGGCAGCCGTACAAGTTGTCGAACTTGCTCTTGGTGGCGCTGTCGTTGACGTTGATCGCTGGTGCTTGAAGCTTGCCACTGCGATTGAGCACTTCCAGGCGATGGATGCCGGCAGTGGTCTCTTCGCTGATACCACGAATGTCGCCGAGCAGTTCGGGGAACTTGTCGTGCACCATGGCGGTGAGGTCGCCGCCATCGTCGAGAATCATATTCAAGGGCTCGCCACTCTTAAAGGCGGTGAGCGTTTGCTCAATGCACCAATCGAACTCTTGCTCGTTCATGCCCTTCCAGGCAAATACGGGAATGCCCGCCTTGGCAATCGCGCAGGCAGCGTGGTCCTGGGTGCTGAAAATGTTACAGCTACTCCAGGTGACGTCGGCACCCAGTTCGAGCAGCGTCTCGATCAGTACGGCCGTTTGAATGGTCATGTGCAGACAGCCGGCGATGCGGGCGCCCGCAAGCGGCTTGGTCTTGCCATATTTTTCGCGAAGGGCCATCAGGCCTGGCATTTCATTTTCGGCCAGGGCAATTTCTTTGCGACCCCATGCCGCCAGGCGTTCAAATTCCGCGGGCGAACATTCCAGCACTTTGTAGGGCAACTTCTCGGTTTCAACTTGGGACACGACGAATTCTCTCCTTACGCGGGGAAATGGCCCATATTGGGGGGTAAGCATCAGCTCTTCGGTAGACTCATTAGTGTAGAACCTTGGCTACCGGTCCGACAAGCGGGTCAGATGGAATCAAACGCAGTTTTTGCCGCATCGATAAACCTTCGCACCTTGTCGTGGTCTTTTAGGCCGGGGGATTTCTCGACGCCGCTGGCCACGTCGACGCCCGCCGGGCGGACAATACGGATGGCCTCGGCCACGTTTTCGGGCGTCAGCCCACCGGCCAGGATCAGCGGTACCTCGCCGAGCCCCAGTTTTTGAAGATGCTGCCGGTAGTCGGCCAGCCCGACCCAAGAAAGGGTTTCCCCCGTCCCGCCATATTGGCCGGGCGTCAATGCATCCACCAGCACAGCATCGGGTAGTCGGTCGGCTGCCCGACATGCTTCGAGGTCTTCTGCGATTGCAGCCACGCCTCGGTCGTCGATGCGGCGTGCCCGAATGAGCGGGACTTTCGGAAGCTGCGAGAGAAACTCTGGCGGTTCGTCACCGTGTAGTTGGATAGCGTCCAACTGGCTGTTGTCGATCTGTTGTTGAATTTCTGGGGCCGTGGCGTTCACAAAGACGCCTACCAAATGAACTGGGTGGTTCAACTCGAAGCGTAGTCGATCAAGTTGCGCAACGGCCCGCTTCAGCTCGGGCGGCCAAGCAGTGCCGAGGTAACGAGCGCTCTTGGAATAGAAGTTCAGCCCAACGGCGTCGGCACCAGCAGTGATGGCGTCGACGAAATCGTCGGCTCGCGTAATTCCACAAATCTTAATTCGAAACGGCGTTACTGTCATCGATCGTCGCGTTTTGTCAGGCCGGTCCGCCACGCGGTCCGCGAAGGGAATCATGTTTTCGTATTCTCGCATGCTCCGGCGACGCTGGCTACCGATGCTAGCGGCTAGTGTGGCTAGATGTTTAACCTTTTACCATGATTGGAGTTCGCTGCGTTTGCTGGCCGATGGATACGACGAGGTCCGGGTTCGATGGCTGCCTCGTTTTCCTATGCGATCTATCAAGGACGATTTCCATGCTGACCATTGCCGATCTGGCCCGTGCCGACCAGCGCGTCTTCCCCACCCATGCCAGGGTAGAGCGCTATTACCCCGCGGCAGCAGCTCAGGAAGCCCGGGGAATCATCGGCCGGTGCCTCGATCGGGGCGAGGGCCCCACGCTGTTGATTGGCGCACCGGGAACCGGCAAATCGATGTTGTTGGAGGTGATCGCCGACGATTTAGGCAAGAACCGCCCGGTGGTCTGCCTCACCAGTGCCCAGCTTTGCACGCGCCGGGCGCTGACTGCAGTCGATCCTGTTTGAACTTGGGCAGTCGTTCCGCCAACGCGACGAGGGCGACTTGCGGCTCACGCTCATGGATTACCTGTCGGGCGCGGACGTGCGTAAGACGGGGGTCCTGCTCTTAGTCGACGAAGCACAATCGCTACCGATCCGCTTGCTGGAAGAGCTGCGTGTACTTGGCAACGTTTCGCATCAAGGCGTGCCAACGGTTCGGCTGCTGCTTGCGGGATCGCAATCGCTTGAAGAAACATTTACCGAGCCTGAAATCGAAGCGTTCAATCAGCGCATCGTTGCCCGTTGTTACCTTGCGCCACTGTCTCACAGTGATACGGCCCAGTTCATTCGCGGGCATCTTGCCGCGGCTGGTGCCGCGCCCGACGAGCTATTTACCGCCGACGCGCTCGACGCGGTGTACCGGGCGACCGACGGCATCGCACGGCTCGTCAATCAGGTTTGCGACCGGGCATTGGTACTGGCCGCCGGTCATGGGCAGCTACAGGTGACCAAGGAAATCGTTGCCGGTGCATGGGCCGACTTGCAACAACTGCCAACTCCTTGGAACCTGCCCGACACTCCCGCGATGGCCGAAGACCGCGAGGATCACGCGGAGCAAGTCATCGAGTACGGGCCGCTGTCGGACGATCATGGCGACATGTCGAAGACGACCCCCTTCGCCAAAGCCAGCGATCCGCCAGCGACGCGGATGTACGAGCCTGAGGGGGAAGAGGCAGACGACGAGCAGGGGCAGACGGTCGCCTGGTCGGCTGGTCAGGTCGAGAGCAAGGCGGTAGTAGCGGTCGAACCCGCCGAGGAACCATCGCGACGAGAACTAGAAGATTCCAACGTGCCCGATGGCATTTCGACCGTCGACGACCTGTTTGGCAACGATTTCGACGAAGAGGTGGTAATCGACGAGTACACTTCGTTCGAGCAAACCATTCCGCCATCGCGTCCGCGGGTTAGCAGTGCCTGCGATACCACACTCGGACAGTTGTTGAACGAAATATCGCATCGCGATGCGGCGATGCTGGAGCTGCCCGATGCCGAGATCGCTCCCGTGAGTGTGGCAGAGGAGTTCGCCCAGCCGTTCCCGGGGCTCGCGGTGGTGGATGAGTCCGAGCAGGATGAATTGCCGATCGACGCCACGGAAATCGACGAAGACGAGGTAGACGAAATCATTGGCGAGCTCCATCGCATGGTTGATGAAGCTCAGCAACTCGCGACGCCACCAACGAGTTCCCCGGCCGACGAGGGAGAGCACGACACCGCTATGGACGATATCGACATCTTGGTCATTGAGGACGAAATGGCGATTCCGATGAACACCGCCGCGGCACAGCGGGCCGACTACCGGCAACTCTTCAAGACCCTGCGGGACAACTAGCCATCGTGGCGTGGCGTGCTAAGCTTGGGCAGTTGCCCGTTCGCACTTCACTCGGCACCTGCAGGGACACACGATGGCAAACTATTTGGTTACCGGCGGGGCGGGCTTTATTGGCTCGCACATTGCCACGGTGCTGGTCGAGCGCGGCGATGCGGTGCGCGTGGTCGATAACCTCTCTAGCGGTTTTCGCAAGAATCTAGCTCATCTGGATGGCCAAGTGGAGTTCGTCGAGGGAGATGCCGGCGATTTGGCGACCATGACCACTGCTTTGGCGGGTGTGGAAGTGGTGTTTCATGAGGCAGCCCTAGCCTCGGTGCCGGCAAGCGTTCGCGATCCGCTCAGGTCGCATCACCAGTGCGCCACGGCCACGGTCAACGTACTTACCGCGGCACAGCGGGCGGGGGTTCGCCGCCTAGTGCTGGCCGCATCGAGCGCCGCGTATGGCGACCGTCCCGCGCCGGTGAAATGCGAAACCGACGAGCTCGATCCTTTGTCGCCTTACGCCGCAGCAAAAATCGCGAGCGAGTACTACTGCCAGGCATTCACCGCGAGCTTCGGTCTCGAAACGGTGGCACTACGGTACTTTAACGTTTATGGTCCTCGGCAAGATCCGGCCAGCGAATACTCGGCGGTGATTCCGATTTTCGTCAGTAAGATGATTGCTGGCGAGAGGCCTACGGTTTTTGGCGACGGCCTGCAATCGCGCGACTTTGTATACGTTTCGGACGTGGTGGCTGCCAACCTGCTCGCAGCGGACGCCGAACAGGCGGTCGGCGCATCGATCAATATCGCTTGCGGCACTCAATCGACGCTGCTCGACCTGATTGCTGCGATCAACGCAGCGCTCGATACCGACATCGCGCCGAGATTCGAGCCGCCCCGCGCCGGCGACGTGCGCAATAGTCAGGCAGATATCTCTAAGGCGGGTGAGCTGCTCGCCTATCGGCCCGCGGTCGATCTTCACGAGGGCCTACGCCGCTCGATCGACTATTACCGCTCCCTTTGCTGAGGGGTGGGCCCCGGAGTTCGGCGTGCACGATTGCTCCGGTTCTAGGGAGCAATGGCAGCTATTCCGGCAGTAGGATTTCTGCGTACTGCGCGGAAAAGATCCTATGCTTGCATATGGCCTTGCCCCGGCTCCGGCGCGGGGAGCCGCAGTTAAATCTTTGCACTCCAAGTGCATTAACCGCAGGAAGTCACACACATGTCGAAGCGCATTGGTATCCTCACAAGTGGTGGCGATTGCCCCGGGTTGAACGCCGTGATTCGTGGCACGGTAAAAAGCTGTGCCCAGCTTGGCTACGACTGCGTGGGCTTCCTCAAGGGCTACGAAGGCCTGTACGACCCCGTGCAGTACGTGCAACTGACGGCCAGCAGCACCAAAGGCATATTGAACCAAGGTGGCACGATCTTGGGCTCGACGAACAAAGGGCGCTTCGCCGCGGTGCGAGGCGTCGAGGACCGTGTCGAGATCGCGCAGTTCTTGATCGATGGCGTCAAGCAAACCGTCAACCAGCTTGGCTTAGATGGATTGATTTGCGTCGGCGGCGATGGGTCGCTGGCCATTGCACAGCAGTTGCACGAAAACGGAATCCCAGTGGTTGGTGTGCCCAAGACGATTGACAACGACCTTTCCGCTACCGCGTTTACCTTCGGCTTCGATAGCGCCGTTGAGTGCGCCACCGATGCGCTCGACCGACTGCATACCACGGCAGCCAGTCACGAACGAATCATGGTGCTCGAGGTTATGGGTCGGCACGCGGGCTGGATTGCCTTGCACTCGGGCATTGCCGGTGGTGGCGATGTCATACTCATTCCCGAGATCGAGTGGTCGTTCGAACACGTGTGCCACAAGATCTTGCATCGCGAGAGCCAAGGCAAGAAGTTTACCTTGGTGGTTGTTGCCGAAGGTGCACACCTGCCCAACGGCGGCACGGTTGGCCAGCAGAGCGACGGCCAGCAAATCAAGCTCGGCGGCATCGGCAAGGCAGTGACAACCGAAATCGAACGACGCCTCCACCGCGAGGCGCGGCTCTGTGTGCTCGGTCATTTGCAGCGTGGCGGGACGCCCACCACGTTCGATCGGGTACTCGCCACCCAATTTGGAGCCCACGCCGTGCGATTGATCGTCGAAGGACGGTTCGGCGAGATGATTTGCTCCCGCCCGCCAGAGATGACCAGCGTCCCGATCGCGGAGGCGGTCCATCGGGTGCGGCAGGTCGACCCCCGTGGCCCAGCCGTCCAGGCTGCCAGGGCACTGGGCATTAGTTTCGGCGATCGCCCCGCGGACGAGGCGTCCACCGGTGTGTTCGACATTCAACTCGAGCACTTGCCCGATTGCGGCAGCGCGGACAATCTGCTGGAAAATGCAGAATCGGCCGTCGCCATGGCCCTGGCCGACTAGCTTTGGAGATCGTCCGCCAAGGCGTTGATCGCGGACCCGTGGGTGGCTAAGCTGGTGGCATGAAATACCACCTGACGACCCGTCCGTTCGCAGCCTCGGCTTCGGCCCTGCTGCTGCTTGCCATTGCCGCCTCCCCCTGCCTGGCCGAGCCGTACCGCTGGGTCGAGGACGACGCCGCGCACTCCGTCCAGCTGCAGCATGGCGAAAAACCGCTGGTGCGATACATGCATGCGCCGCTGGACGACTCGTCGGATCAGCGACGCGGCGAGACCTACAAGCCCTATCTGCATGTCTACAGTCCGGATGGATTGCAACTGCTGACCAAGGGGCCCGGTGGGTTGTTCCCGCACCATCGCGGTATCTTCTTTGGCTTCAATAAGATCACCTACAGCGATGGCAAGAAGTGCGACACCTGGCACTGCCATGGCAAGGCCTATCAGCAACACGAGAGGTTCGCTGCGTTAGAGGCCGACGACGAAGGCGGGCAGATGGTGTCGATTGTTGAATGGCATGGCGCGGATGGCGAGGTGTTTGCTACCGAGGAGCGTGAACAAGCCGTTCAACTCACGGGCGGCATGCTGCAAATCGATTTCGCCTCGACGCTAACTCCCGCAGCGGGAGTCGGGACCATTCAACTGGACGGCGACCCGCAGCACGCCGGCGTTCAGTTTCGCTCCTCGCAAAAAGTAGCCGACGAAACTGCCAAGCAAACCTATTACCTGAGGACCGATGGCCTCGGTAAGCCGGGCGAGACGCGCAATTGGAATCATAACAACAAGAACGATGCGATGAACGGCGAGACCACCAATCGCCCCTGGCTGGCGATAAGCATCGTGATCGATGGCGAGCGCTACACGGTGCTGTACCTCGACCATCCCGATAACCCGAAGCCCTCGCACTACAGCGAACGCGACTATGGGCGATTCGGTTCGTTTTTCGTGGCCGACGTCACCACCGACGAACCGCTGAACGTGCACTACCGCTACGTGGTGAAGCAGGGCGAGATGAGCGTCGAAGAGTGCCAGTCGCTGTACGACGCTTACGTTGGCGAGCTCGTCGCGACCCCGGCGGGTTGAGCCAGGTGATTGATCGCTCAATCGCCTGCGACTTCTTCGTACAGTTCTAGCCACTCGTGTTCGAGTGCTTCGAGCTGTGTGGTGATTTGCGTGGTTCGCGCATGCAGGTCGGCGGCCGCCTGGGCGTCGGTCACTTGCATGAGTTGCGCGCTCACCTCCTGTTTTTCGGTGTCGAGCTTCGCAATCTTTCGTTCCACTGCCTTGAGTCGTTTTTGCGCTTCGCGATCGGCCCGGGCATCAGCCTTCCGAACGGTGCCCGACTCGTCGGGCCGTGCATGGGCGGCCGCCTCGCTTCGTAAGCCTTCATCGATTTCCCGCTGCACGCGGTAGACATAGTCGTCGTAGCTGGCGGGGTAAATCACCACCCGCCCTTCGCGAACTTCCACCACGTCGGTCGCGACGCGCTGCATAAAGTGGCGGTCGTGACTCGTAAAAATTACGGTGCCCTGATAGCGCTCGAGCGCTTCAGCAAGTGCCTCCACGGTCTCCACATCAAGGTGGTTTCCCGGTTCGTCCAGTACGAGCACGTTGTGCTTTTCTAGCAGCAAACCGGCGAGCACGAGCCGGTGCGTTCGCCCCCGCTGAGTACGCTAACTCGCTTGTTCACGAGGTCGCCGCTGAACAGGAAGCTACCTGCGATGTCCTTGATCTGCTGGGTGGTTGCCTCGACCGCGGCCTGATACTCAAGGTACTCCATCACCGTCTTCTTGGGGTCGAGCGTCGTATAGACGTGTTGCGCGTAGACGCCGACCTCGCATCCGTAGCCCCACTTCAGTTCGCCGGCAATGGGCTTGAGTGAATCGCAGAGCGTCCGCAGGAAGGTTGTCTTGCCTTGGCCGTTGTCGCCGACGATCCCCACTCGCGAGCCATGCTCAATTTCCACATGGATGTCGTCAGCTACGGTGTTGTCGGGATACCCAATCGCCAATCCCTCGGTCCGCACCGCCGGCCCGCGACGTGGTTCGATTTGCGGGAAACTGAACGATACCGACGCTTCTTGCCCGGCCACCTCAACCAGTTCCAATCGCTCAAGCTGCTTGGCCTTGTTGCGGGCCTGGCTCGCCGTGTTGGCATTGGCGCGGTTCTTGTTGATGAACGTTTCGAGCTGCTTTCGTTTGGTAAGTGTTGCTGCATTGACGCGTTGGTCGTGCTCGCGGCGTTCATCCAGATTATTCAGATAGCTTTCGACATCCCCCGGAAACATGGTGAGCTGTCCCCGCGAAACCTCCAGAGTGTGCGTACATGTTTTCATCAGGAACGACCGATCGTGCGACACAATCAAGCAGCCTCCACGAAACTCGCGGAGGAAATGCTCGAGCAACATCTGCGTCCGCAGGTCGAGGAAGTTGGTGGGCTCGTCGAGCACCAGCAAGTTGGGGTCGTGCAGCAAGAGTGCGGCAAGCTTCACGCGCGTTTGCCATCCGCCGGACAGCTCGCGAACAGGTTGATGGAGCATGGCGTCGCTCAGGGCGAATTGCCAGGCGATCTCGCCACAACGCCAATCGGGTTGGCCACTGTCGCGTGTGAGGAAGCCGAGCACCGTTTCGCCGGGTTCGAAGGGATCGTGTTGGCGCAAATAGCCAAGGCGGAGCTTTTTGCTGCGGACCACCTCGCCTGCGTCGAGTTCCTCCTCCCCTAGCAGAATGCGACAGAGAGTCGATTTGCCTGCTCCGTTGCGGCCGATGAGCCCCACCTTTTGGTCGTCGGCCAGCGCGCAGGTCGCCCCGTCGAGCAGTTGCTGCTCGCCAAAACGCTTGTGCGCATCTTGGAGCGTGAGAACGACGGGCACTGGTGAAAGGTCGCAGGTGGGGGGTCAGGGGGCCGGCACGTCAGTGGCGGGGAGCCAATAGCCGGTCAAGGCAATCATTAACGTACCAAGCAAACACCCGATCGCGAAGGTGTCGCCATAGCGAAGGTAAAAAGTGTCGTTGCCACCAGGCGCGACGTCCACCAGGAGCACTTGTTCGGTGACCGGCTGGCTTACATCCAGAACCCGGCCGCAGCGATCGACATTAGCCGACAAACCACCGTTTGCCGCGGCCACCAGCGGCGTGCGGCATTCGATGGCGCGCAATCGACTACACGTTAGGTGCATAGCCAGTTCGCTGGAATCGTTGAACCATGAGTCGTTGGTGACATTCACCAGCACGTCGGGACGACGCCCGCTAGCGGTCAGCGTGTTGACCTGCTTGCGGATCACATGCGGAATCACCGTCTCGTAGCAAATCGTTGGCATATAGTGGATGCCATCGATTTCGAAAATGGCGGGTGCGTTGCCGGGCGTAACGCCACCGATCGGGAAGTAGCGATAGATGTCGGGCCAAAGCTCGCCACCCGGTACGTACTCGCCAAACATCACCAAGTGCGTCTTATCGTAGGTGCCAATCACCTCTCCAGCGCGATCCACTGCCACCGCCGCGTTGTACAACTCGGCAAGCGACTCGTGGCCCCGGGAATACACGCGGTCGATGCCCGTCAGCAATGGCGCTTCGATCAATTTCACCGTGGCCCGCAAATCGCCAATCGCGTACTGGGCCGCCTCGTCCCACTCTGGACTCGAAATTCCCTCGGCGTGCGCCGTACATCGCCGTCCGAAACATGCCCTCGGGCCAGACCATCAGATCCAATGGACGGCCCTGCTCGCCAGCCAATTGCTTCGCTTCACGCGAGAGTCCGATGTAAATGTCCATAACTCGCTTATCGCGGCCCGGGTCGCTGGTCCAGACCGCACGCTGGCTTCCCTGAATGAGCGCCACGCGTTTGGTAGGCACGTCGGCTGGCAGGCGATAATGCTGAAGTTGCACGGTGCCGTACCATGCGGCGCTGCCCAAGGCCACGACGCCAACCGTCGCGGCCAATGCGCCACGCCATGGGGGCAGTCCGCGCGGCAGCGGGAGCCGGGCCATTGCGCCCTCCCAGATACAGCCCGCGACCAGCATGATGAGGGCCGAGATAAGGTACCCACCTGCGAGGTCGGCGATTTGTACCAAAGCCGTCTGCTCGATCTGTGTGTGCCCTAGCGCGGCCATCAAGAACCCTCCGAGCAGATGACCTTGGAGCCACTCAATCGCGACCCAAACCATCGGTGCCACGAACCACATGGGTAGCGACCACCGTAGAACACCCACTCGAAGGATGCCCACGAACAAAGGCAGATACACGCCAAAGTAAGCGGCCAGCGCCAGCAGACCAACAAACGTGGCAGGGTGCGGCAGGCGAAGCCAATGGACCGCGAGCATCCAGTATAGGAAGCCCGCGGCCCAGATCTGCACGTAGGGTCGGCGGCCCGGCAGCGCAGGCTTGGTTGCAAGGTACATCCACGGCAGCGGTGCGAACCACGCCAGCAGGCTCCAGCTTACGGGTGGTTGCGCCAGTAGCAGCAACACGCTCCCCACCGCGGCAACGGCCAGCGGCCGCCGAAACCATGCTTCGCGCTCGGCGAGGTTCTCTTCACCCAGGGGTGTTGTCATCCTGTGCTCTACCCTGTTGGGGGTTTCCCTACCAAATCATCGCAAGACGGGCGGCTGGCCGGTTTCGCCTGCTGCGGGTAGTTGCTGAAGGTACGTGCGAAGCCGCGTGTGCAAGTTAAGCACCGCATCGGCCATTTCGTTTGGCGAATCACTCTCGGCAATCTGCGATTGCCACGGCTCCCATACCGACCGCGGCAAGCCAGCACGAACGGCCGCCGCGGCTACCGAACTGTTGATGGAGTGCTTGAGTTGAGGGCGCGTCTCGGCAACTGCAAGTAACAGATTGCTCTTGAACGCCACCTCAACCAGCGCAGCGTGCTCTGCGTCGTACACGCTGGCAACGCTCTCGCCCAATTCACGACCAACCGATAGCAGTTGCCGGATACGCTGGGCTTGGTCCAGCGAAGCGGTCGACTTGAGCGGTGGCAACTGCAGTTGCAAAACATCAGCAACCGGTTGGAGTTCACCGACGGCGCTGGCCACGTCCTCCTCCGGTGCCAGCAACAAATAGCTAAGCCGCGAACCGAGTTGCCAGGCTAATTGTCGCGAGTCGATATGCTGCGCGGCAACCGGCTGCGGAGCTTGCCAGTCGTTCGCTTGGCTGTTCGCTTGACGATCCGTCGACGATTCGTGTTGGACATCGAGATCGGCCGCTGGGGCGGCGTCGCGGTCGCGCGTCGGTTCTTCCCACGGGAGCGAAACGTCCGCCACGGGTGGCGACACGGCCGACCCGTTGGCGGCGGAGTTTTTGGCGGCCGTGGCGGCAGGTTGCGACTCCCAAGGTAGCAACTGAGGGGATGCTACGGGTGCAGGTTGGGCGACTTCTGACTCCGCCACCTTCGCGTCGCCAGCGCTCGGCTGGCTGCCCAAGAACGTGCCGAATAAGTCCTCCTCGCCTTCGCTCGCCTCGGCGAGGTTGCGATCCACGGTCATGGCGTCCGGAGGGCTTGGCTCGGCAACGGGTCGCTCCACTGATGGCAATTCGCCGCCTGTCTCCGTGTTTTCCTCGGGCGGGGGCGCCACCTCGGACGGGGGCTCAGCGGTTGGTACAAGGGCGGCCAACTCCTCGCCGAACAGCTCGGCGGCAAAGTCGTCGTCCGCGGATTCGGCGGGTGGCACGCCGAGTGAATCCGCGGGGGGAACCGACACTGGCAACTCCCCTGCAGGGGCCTCCGCCGCGAAGTTATCTATGCCCCAGGCGGAGTCCGGTGCGGCGGGCTCGGAAGCCGGGTCGGTCACGTCGGCCGAAGCTTGCTGTGCTGTGGCAACCTGGCCCTCGGCGGCGGGATCGTAGGCAATGTCCGTCCAGCACCCTACAGCCGGCAGAATCAGCGCCCCGGCGCCATGCGCCCCGCAACGTTCTGTCCAAAAAGCCGAACACGCCCACCGGAATCTCGTAGAATAGCAGGTGCCGCCATGGGGTTTATTGCCTAGATTGCCCAGATGCCCAATGTTCGCAGCTCCACCAGGTCGAACCACGCCGGCTACCGCTGCGGCGAATCGTTTCCCTCACCATGCCCGCCGATTGCATGAAAGTCAACCGCAGACAGTTCTTGAGCAGGGCGAGCCGGTGGACACTGGGCGGGGCGGCCGCTGCCGGATTCTACTCGTGGAAAGTCGCGCCTCATTGGGTCGACGTCGTCGAGCGGACCATGCCACTCCGCAACTTGCCACCCGCACTGGTCGGCAAACGGTTAGTACAGATTAGCGACCTGCATGTAAGCCGGGTCGTGTCGTATGCTTATCTGCAGCATGCCTTGGCCCAGGCGGCCGAACTCAAGCCCGACATCGTGATGGTGACCGGCGATCTGATGACGGCCATGCACCTGGAGCAGGTCGAGCCGGTCGTCGCCCTGCTGCGGCAACTGAATCCCGACCACTGCGCCATATACGCCGTGCCTGGCAATCACGACTACGGCGCGTTCTGTAGGGAAGTGGGACAAGTAGAGGGGCTATCGCGGGCGATGAAGCGCGTTGGTATCCGCCTGCTCCGCAACGAGATTACGGAGTACGAGGGGCTCCAAATCGTTGGGTTCGACGAACTCCATGCTGCGCTTTTCAGCCGACCGAGGCGCTCTGGAAGTTCGACCTCGCCCGCGATGGAATCGCGATGACGCACAATCCCGACACGGCTGATATTCCCGGCTGGGCCGGTTTCCGTGGGTGGGTGCTTGCCGGACACACGCACGGTGGCCAATGTCGCTTGCCCTACTTCGGGGCACCCATTATTCCGATCGAAAACCGCGACTACGTCATGGGCGAAGTGGCTCTGAATGGTGGACGTCGGATGTACGTCAATCGAGGGTTGGGTTACACCCGCCGCGTGCGCTTCCACTGCGCGCCGAAATCACGCTCTTTACGCTCGCCACAGCGAACACCTAGATCGACCTGCGGTACCGCCACGTTACGCTCGGCGAAGAGCCTACGAGCCGACTAATCGCGCTATTTGTACCCCGCGGTACAACTCTGCGATTCTTGGCCATTGTACCTAAATCTCCTCGCGGTGGTTCGTTCGCTGCTGGACTTCGCCACGCGAAGTGCCATGGTTTG
Source organism: Lacipirellulaceae bacterium (assembly GCA_963753855.1). Taxonomy (GTDB): domain Bacteria; phylum Planctomycetota; class Planctomycetia; order Pirellulales; family Lacipirellulaceae; genus Aeoliella. Next base: position 136,714 of record CAVWDV010000004.1, read on the forward strand.
GAGGGGCGGCCCCCACGCACCACCAGCTCGCATCATTCAACGTCCCTCGTACCGGCTGACCCGATGAGCCTTCCCACTCCCGCCATCCTCGCTGCCACCCATCCCGAGGGATCATTTCACGGTGTGGCCAGCGGCGACGCCATGGCGGGAGCGGCACCGACGACGAAGTTCCCCCCGCCGCCGCGCGAGCCACGATCGCTGGCCGAAGCCGGCCTTAGCGAGTCGGAAGTCGACGCGCTCGTGCTGAAGCATTTGCTACAAAACGGTAACGCGACGGGCGGCCAAACAGCCGCTAATCTGTGCCTACCCGCGCCCTGATTTCCGACTCGCTCGAACGACTCCGCGACGAACTACTGGTCGCCATTAAGAACTCAGCAGGCGTTGGCGATTACCTGTATCAACTCTCCGAAGCAGGGTTTACTCGCGCCCGGCAGCATGCGCAGCGATCCAAGTACGTGGGAGCGGCACCCGTCCCGCTGGGTTCCTACCAGTTGGCGATCAAGCACCAATCGATCCAGGACGCCACGCTCGACCTGCAGCAACTGTCCCGGGCATTTGCCGATCTCAAGCTGGCACCTAAGATCCTGAGCCAGATTGCACAAGCCATCAACGACGGCCGCGGCATGTTTTTGTTCGGCAGTCCTGGCAATGGGAAGACCACCATTGCCGAACGCATCTGCGACGCGTTTGGCGAGTACCTGTGGATTCCGCAGATGATCGTTGTGGGGGGCGACTTGATCCGGCTATTCGATCCCAGTTGCCATGAGTCGGTCGACCTGAGCAACCTCACCAATAAGCCGTACGATCGCCGCTGGGTGCTTATCCGCCGGCCCACCGTTGTGGTGGGTGGCGAGTTAACGCTCGAGCAACTCGACACCAGCTACAACGAGGCAACCGGCATTAGCGAAGCCCCCGTGCACCTGAAGGCGAACGGTGGTGCGCTCGTGATCGACGACTTTGGTCGGCAGCGTGTCAGTAGCACCGACATCCTTAACCGGCTCATCGTACCACTCGAAAAGCAGTTCGACTACCTCAACCTAGCGAGCGGTCGGCAGATTCAAGTGCCATTCGACATGCTGTTCGTGCTCTCTACCAACCTGGAGCCGCGGGAACTAGTCGACGAGGCCTTCCTCCGCCGCATTCCATACAAAATCGAAGTGGCCGAACCCACCAAGGAAGAATTCTGCAGTTTGTTCGCCACGCTCGCCCAGCAGGCAGGCTTCACTTGCCCGCCGGAGGTCATTGAGTACCTCGTGAGTCACCACTACCAAGTGGGCAACCGTCCCCTTCGATTCTGCCAGCCCCGCGACTTAATACGACAAATCAAGAACTACTGCGCCGTGCACAATCTACCCTCAGAAATTAACGGCGCGTGCATCGACGTAGCAGTGGAGAACTACTTCGCGACGATCTGAGTCAATCGCAACGGGTGAACCGGGGCGCGCTGCGCTCAAGCGAAACGAGAACGCTCCCTTAGATTTCCGAGAATGCCGTTGGAATAAGGTACAACTTGTCGATGTGCGAAACGGTATCGGCGTACTGCGGTAGGTCTTTCATGGCTACCCAATCGGGATGCTCTCTAAAGGCTTTCCAGCCCGCGGCGTTGGCGGCCATGTCGGCGGCGGCAACAAGGTACTTCAAATTGGGCAGATCAGGGCCGAACAGCGACTCGCCAAAGAAGACGGTTTCGAACCCCGCCTTGCGGAAAATGGGGATCTCACCGGCGTTAAACATCTCGATCTTGCGACGCGCTTTGGCTTCGCTGTGACTTTGGTAGGTCCGCAGTTCCAACACGCGCGGTCTGCGACCTGGCAGTTGTATTTGCGGTTGCCCAGCAAAGGCCACAAGCAGCGTACTGTCGATGCGCGCGAAGGCCGGATCGTCCTTGCCCGCTTGTGAGTAGTTGGCGGCCGCCTGTGCGTAGTCGCTATTCGCCTCCAGCCCGCTCCGCTCGCCAGCCGCCGCGTCCAGCGATTGGTAGGTAAGCAAGACGTGGACATGGCTCGACGCCCCGTCGCCGGTTTCCGTAAACACGCCAACTGGGCCAATGGCCGATTTCTTCCAGCCCGGCATGGCAGCCGACTCCAGGTACCGGAGCACGCGCTCTTGCTGCGAAGGGTTATCGGTCCGATAGGTTCGCCATTCGTAGTACTGGCGATCGCCGTCTACCGATGCTGCCTGGCTGAAGGAGGCCGGCGTGCTGACGACACCGGCGGCAATGGCAGAAGAAGCAAGAAATCGACGCCGGGATTGCGAGGGCATGGTAGTTCTTCGGGTGGAAGGTTCCTGGGCAAGTGCAATAGGACGACTGGCATCCCGCCATTCATCGAAATGCACAACGAGATACTCGCCTAAACTAGTAGGGTAGCCCCACAGAATCAACCTCTGGGTCGGTCGCCATTCAGGTGGGTGAATCGATCCATTCGCCGATTTCGCCAAAGCCGCATCGGTTGGCCGCGCGGTCCGCACGTGTCACACCGTACAGATGCTCCGGCGAGCCATCACTTCGCTGCCGGCGATCAAGCTCACTATGGCAATGGCGAGCAGCACCAACACGTCGCTGGTAGGAAACGCACCGGTGTGCAGGACCACGGCGGGGCGGTAGTACTCCAGTATCCCGAGCGGCGCGAATCGCGCGGCCGTCTCCCAAAGCTGGGCAGCAAAGTTCAGCAGGAACGAAGCGAGCACGAGGGTAAATACCACGGCAATCGCCCTGCTTCGGTGACTGCTGAGCGAGGAGACGAAAAAACCCACGCCGCCAACGGCCAAGTAAACGCAGTACAAGTTCGTCATGATCATGAGCGACGTACGGGCATCGGGTCGCATGCCTGCGGGCATGGCGGGCGCAGCGAGTCGGTGCCCAGCGAATCCACACGCCAATAGCACGATGCCCGTTGTGAGCCACACCAGTACTTCCGACCAATACAACTGCCTCCGAGTAATGGGCAGACCAAGCAAAAAGTCGATGGTTCCACGATCGACCTCGCCGGCAGGCACACGCGTCGACAAATTGATCGCGTGAAACCACAACAGCGTCAATACAATTGGGTGCACCCAGAGCACGGCCTGCATGGCCTGCGCAGCCACCGCATCGCCAATCTCGGTGCCAATCAACGCCCGCATCATGGTTTGGGCGAACGGCAGCTTGTCCAGCACGTCGCCAATTCCGTCCTGCACCTTCGGAATCAGCACCGTTAATAGCACATTCACGCCAAACAGCGCAGCGGCCACCAGCAGCGTACCGAGCCACACTTCGCGGAGCGTCTTGGTGAGGAGTCCCAGCATTAAACGTCTGACTCCGTGGCATGGTAAAGCGAGTGAAACACCACGTCTAAGTCGGGTTGGCCGATTCGGATATCAACCAATGGCTGCTGGCTCGCCCACGCGATGAGCGGCGGTGTCGGACCGTGCAGCTCGCAAACCCAACCGGTGGGCCGCTGGTGCTTGGAAACCAGGAACCTTGGCAGCACTACGGCAGTTGCCGTGGCTTGATCTTGATAAACAAGTTCGACCGTCCTTGGTGCTCGATCGCGGAGTACATCGATCGCCTCGTCGACTACCAGAGATCCTCGGCGAATGATCGCTACGCGATCGCATAGGCTTTCGACTTCGCTAAGCGTGTGACTGGAGAAGAACACGGTTTGCCCAGCTGCCGCGGCTTCACGCACCATATCCGCAAGCGCCGCTTGCATGAGCGGGTCGAGGCCCGAAGTTGGTTCGTCCAAAATCAACAACCGCGGCTCATGGGCCATCGCCAGCACGAGGCCCAGCTTTTGGCGGGTGCCACGCGACATTCTTCGCACGGGGAGATCTGGTTCGAGTTCGAAGCGATCTGCCAGATCTGCCGCTTTGGGTGCGAGGTTCTTGCCACGGACTCGCGAAACGATTGCCACCGCCGACCGCCACGACATCCACGGATAGAGCCGCAAGTCGCCTGGCAAGTAGCCGACTTCCCGCTTCACGCGAGCGCTCTGGCTCCAGCAGTCGAGCCCGGCAATTTCTGCCCGCCCGGTGTCCGGCCTGAGGAGCCCCATTAGCAGGCGGATGGTCGTCGACTTCCCCGCGCCATTCGGGCCAAGGAAACCAAATATTTCCCCAGGGGCGACCTCCAAGTCGATCCCCGCCACGCCTTTTCGCGCACCGTACATTTGGGTTAGCTGAAACGTGCGGAGGAGGCTCATCGCGGGAGTACTCAGGTTGAAGCAGGGGCTACACGCGGTCCGTAAACCGCAACGCCTGGCGTGCGATGTCGACACCTACTCGATCGCTCCAGGCGGACAGGAACTTGCGGTACATTTCGCCCGGGCTGCCGGTGGCGATGGGCCGTTCGTCCAGTTCGACCACTGGCAACATGCAGATCGAAGTGCTGGTAAGCCATGCTTCGTCGGCGGCGGCAAACTCATCCACAGAGATGTCGCGCTGTACGAACGGAACGTTGAACTTAGCCGCAAGCTCGGCGATTACCGCCATGCTAACCCCCGGCAGAACCTTGGTGGGCTTGGGGGTGGCGAGTCCCGTTTGTGCGTTGTACATCACCAAATTGGTGGTCGAGCCCTCGCCAAGGAACCCTTCCTGATCGAGCAGTAGGGCGCAGGCCCGGGGGCGCCTTCGTCGCGCTTCGCAATCGGCCAGGTAGTAGTGCATGCGACTGCGGCATTTCAATTCGGCGGGCCAGCAATCGGGCGGCACTTGGCGGTGCTCACTTATGTAGGCGACGACTCCATTGGCAAATTCATCGGCCCACTGACCGAACGCTAAGGGGAAGCCGTGCACGCACACCGTTGGGTGTTCGCCACTGCCAGGTGTCGCAAACGCGACAATCGCCCAGTCGTCGCCGGTGGCGATTTGATCGCGATGCCGCGTGAGAAATTCGTCGATGGTGGCATCGATTTCGTCCGTCAAATTGTCGGCGGGCAGCCCGACGATTTCCAGCGAGCGGCGCATTCGTGCCAGGTGCTCCCGTTTGCAGAACACCTGCCCCGCAAATGTACGGAGCCGCTCCGTGACGGTAACTCCCATCGTGAAGCCGAGGTCGCCGGTCGGAATCGCCACTTCCGTAGCAGGGATCCAACGGCCGCAGAAATAGGCAAGGTTCTCGGGCATTGGGGGTACGGGCAGGGAGGCTTGGGGGCCGGCCTTGGGGCGCGGCGGACGGCAGTCGCTTGCACAACGCCGATCGCTCCGATCAATCCGCGTACGTTAGGTTCTGCCACACCCGATTCATCGTACGCCCTGTGCCCAGGTACTTGAAGAGGTCGTGCGAGCGGCCGACACAATCGCTGCAATCATAGCACTCCACTCGGCGGCGTGCGTCGCTGCTAAGCCGCGCGGGCCCGCACAGTCCCATGGCCTGCGGACTGCTGTTTTTCTCGACCCATTTGTACAGCCGCATGGCGGGATCGATCTCGTTGTTGAGCAAAATGAGGTGCTCGATTTCCTCCATGGCCATGCCGTGGTAGCAGTTGGGGCCGTACCAATGGGCGTGCGTCGCGGCAGCCAGGAAGGCGACCCGCATGGGCACGTGCGGCTGAGCGGGGGGGTCGCTTAGCGTCAGACCATTCAATTGGCCACCGCGCAAAAGGTGCAATGCCCCTCCTGCGATGCGCGCTCCGTAGCTGTAGCCCAGCAGGCTAATCTTCGCGTCGGGTGGCATTTGGTTCAGTACCCACGCTAGCTGCCAACCCACCGGGCGAGTACGGGCTGCTTTGACGCGAAAATCGTGCAAAAAGCCATTCACTTCCGTGGCGGGCCACGAGAAGATGACAAATCGCACTGGGCGATCATCGCACGAGCACCGCATGAGCGAGCGATACACACGCAATCCGCGATCGCGGGCCATGCACGGGTCGACCTTATTCCCGTGGATAAAGAAGATCGTCACCATGTCGGGCGAGACCGGGTCGGTGAGCCGCGGCAGGGTAGAGTCGACCCAGCCGCGGCTCCCGACCTCACCCGTCAGGGCATACTCATTCACGTCAATCCGAGCTGCCAGCGTTGTGGCGTTCGTCGCACAACTTGCTGGGCGGACGTTGACCTCCAGGATCTCGTCGGCTGATCGCGAAGTTGCAGCCAAAGCAGTGGCGGGAGCACTCGCTAGCGCGACCGAAAGACTCGCCACGGCGGCGAGTGCAAGCAAACGGTGAGCGGGGGCGAAACGCATGGCCAGCAGCAGGGGCGAAACCTAGGAGAGCGGGGACAGTCCCTGTATCCATCGGTAGCGACTCCCGTTCACCGCCAGCAGAACTTGAGGCCGTGGCAATGGAATGGGTCGTTAGGGCAATACGGTCTGATCCACGATGGGCGGGAAGCCATTCCAGGAGAGTCTGGCAAAAAAAACCGATCGCAGGGATTGTAGGGCTAAGGCAGTTCGGGCGGATGCGGGTAAGTGGGGAATGTTGAAAAAAATCAACCGTTGCGTTTGCACGTCACGCCGCATGATGTACGTTTCGGAGACGCAACCTTTGGCCAGCGAACGTTTCGTACGTACGATGGCCAGCAAGCTTGCACCCCGCCAATTTCCCGCCACTGACACGCTTGCCCTCCCCGGGCGAGTTCCCCACCTTCCGCCTGACGCCGCCGACCGCCGGCCCGCCCCCAGCAACGCTGGGGCGACCCACCAGGCAAGGAGTTTACTATTATGAAACGCATCGCCCTGTTGCTTGCTATCGCCGTGTATGTGGCGAGCCTCACTGGCTGCGGCTGCTGCCGCCGGTTTCGTGGAACGTTTTGCCGTGGCACGTTATGTGGAGGCTCCCGACGCCGCTGCTAGGATCGATGCAGGCGCCTGGCCCCGTGCCGATGGTTATGCCTCCGCAGGTGTACACTCAGCCTCAGATCGTGACGGCGCCGCCCGTTTATCAGCAACAGGTTGTTCAGCCTCAGGTGATTCACCCTCAGGTCGTTCAACCTCATGTGGTCAGCCCGCAGCACATGCAGCCGCAGTACATGCAGCCTCAGATGATGGCGCCGCATTGTGTGCCATGCCAGCCGGTGTGCCCGTGCCCCTGCGCCTTGCCCATGCCCGAACGTTTGCGAACCATGTTGCGAGAACTACGGCGATGGCTATGGCGACTGTGGTTGCAGTAACTATGGCGGCAACTACGGTTGCACGAGTTGTGGTAACAGTGGTGATTGCAGTAGCTGCGGATCGGATGGCTATGTCGAGTACGGTGACTCCTGCGATGGCAACGCCCCGTTCGGAATCAACGTGGCTCCGGGTGAGTACTTGGGGGAGATCGAAACCAGCGGTGAGGGCTGGAATTCGTCGCCCACGCCAGCCGGCGCAGGCCTCGACCCGGGTCCCGGCAACTGAAAACGCATCGCACAGTCCGGGCCGCCGCCCTCCCCCCGTAACGGGTGGCGGTCCCGCGGAACCGCCTCCCCCAAGGCCAAGTTCCGCCCCCCAAACCACCCCGCCCGCTGCACGCCATCCTGAACGTGCGGCGGATCGCGGGGTGGTTGTTTTTTGCGCCTCGGTGCAGCGGGCGATGTAAAATAAAGCATTCGCACGCCGTGTACCCATGTAAGGAGCCCCATGTTTGTTCGCTTACTAATTGCCGCCTTGCTTGCCGCTGGAGCGCGTCCCGCCATGGGGCAACTGCTCGATGCGCCGACCACCGCCAACCCCGATCGCTATGGCGACGAGGATGTTGCGCTGTTTCGTGTCGGGGCCGAAATTACCGCTAGCCGCGGTGCGTGCCGCGATATTCGCGCAATGGTTGCCGTGCCGTTTGAGTGCGACGAGCAAGAAGTTCGCATGGTGAGCGAAGACTTCAGCCGCCACGTCGACAAAGTCAAGTACCGCGATCTGGACGACGGTGCACGGCAGATGCTGATCTTGGTGCCGATGCTGTCGGCTGGCGAGACGGCGACCGCCATCGTGACGTTCGAAGTGAAGACCAAAATCATCGAGCCCCCCGACGAGGAGGCCACCACCGAGTTCGTCATTCCCAAACGGCCCGATCGAACCGTGCGCAAATACCTGACCGACAGTCCATTTATTCAGGTCCGCGATGGCAAGATTCGTGCGCTCGCGCGGCAGTTGTGGCGCGAGGCGGGCGAGTTGTCGGGCGAGGCGGAGGTGACCGACTGGCAACGCATCGAGCACCTGTACGACTACATGCTCGATAACATCCAGTACTCCGAAGGACCCGACAAGAGCGCCGTCGATACGCTCCGCGACGGCAAGGCCGACTGCCACGGCCGCAGTGCCCTGTTCATCGCGCTGTGTCGGGCCAATAAGGTTCCGGCGCGAGTCGTATGGGTGAACAACCACTGCTACGCCGAATTCTACTTGGAAGACGCCGAGGGCAATGGCACCTGGCACCCCATCGAATCGGCAGGTACCCGTTCGTTCGGCGGCATGCCGCTCGCTCGCACCATCCTCCAAAAAGGGGACGACTTCAAAGTGCCCGAGCGCCGCGGCGAGCGACTCCGCTACGCGTCCGACTTCCTCATTGCGCTACCGGTGGGTGGCAGTGGCAAGCCAAAGGTGAAGTACATTCGCGAGTTGGTGGAGTAGGACGACGCAAGATTCGATGCGTGGGTCATGCTGGCGGAGCGTGCCGCGGCCGAAGGAACTCGCTTGCACCCGGTGTTCGCCTCGACTCCCCGAACCACCCTAATTGCCTGCAGCTTGCAGCACTGCATCGAGTCCGCTCACCTGGTGCCCCCGCCAAACGATTTCGCCGCTGGGATTAAGCACGACGAGCAGCGGGATGGCGTCGACACCCAGGTGGCTAAATAGTTCGCCGCCGCCGTAGGCGACGGGCCATTCGAAGCCGGGTACCGATTCGACCACCTTGCTGATCGCTGCCCTGGCCTCGACCGTTTCGCTGGTAACGCCCAGGATTACGACGTTCTTGCCCTGCCAGCGGCGGCGAAACTCCGCCAGTTCGGGCATCGCCATGATGCATGGCCCGCACCACGTCGCCCACAAGTCGACCACCACCCACTTGCCTGCCAGGTCGGCGGCCGTTGGCGGCGCTTCGGTATTGAGCCACCCTTGCACGGCTACTGCGGGTAGCGGCGCAGGGAGCGCTAGTGCCGGTTGGCTCCGCACCTGGCCAATCAGCAACACACCGGCAAACACCAGCAAGAGCAGCAGCAACGTTAACGGCGCGGATGATTTTTGTTGGGGCATCAGTAGGACTTGGTCATTGGGGAGCGTAGGCTAACGGCGTGCCACAACTCCATTAAAACGATTCCGCACCCAAGAGTCCAACGCCACTAAACCTCTAGCCTCTGGCACCCCCCCGCTACTCAATCCGCCGGCGGAGCAGGACGGCGTCTTCTACATTGACATCTTCGCCCGGCTTGAACGCTACCGGCCGGGTGCGGTCGATGAGGTAGAACGCCCGTTGGCGGTCGAAGTCGCCCGTGTCGCTGCCAAGCTCTCGGCCAAGCTGGTAACCCTGCGGGTAGACACGATTGTAAAGCGCCCGTCCGCGGACGATATCGCCACCGGCTTGGTTCGTGAACTTCTGCTGAGTTGGATTCGTGGCATCGTTCCAATCGGGAACCTCCGGTGCCGGGGAGACTTCGAAGTACCCCACCGTTACCCACACGGCGAACACGCCGCTACGGGTAGTGCTGAGGTTATCGAGCCGGGTCAGCGGCATGTAGTGCATTGCCGGGTTGCGCGATCCATCCACCGCCGGTGTGAAGGAAAGTTCGGAGAATAACGGCACGGGGGCCGGAACTTGGTCGGGCGGGGTGCCTAGCGGGTACGAGACGAACGCGGCCTCACTGCGATCGGCAATGCCTGCCTCGCGGGCGTCGTCTACCAGGCCGTTGCCATCGTCATCTCTGCCCGCGGTGCCCCAGGCCATACCTTGGCCGGGCCGGATCGGGTGCGGCCGCAGCATCGACGCATCGATGCCAGGGCCGCCAAGATTGGCCAGCGGCACCAGGTCGCCCGCCCCGGCCGAGCGGAACGGGTTGGCGAAGAAGGTTGGCCGGCTGTTGTCGAGCACCAGTTCCACGCGATCGACGCCCGACGCGGTGCCACTGGTAAGCAGCGGATCGTTGTAACCCCGCCGGCTCAGCACGACATCGCGCCACGACGGCCCGAAGTGGCCCGACGTTTGTAGCGCCGTACCGTTCATCACGTTCAAATCCCGCACGCGGTGCATCATGCCGTCGTACACGTCCGACCACAACAGCGGCAACCCAATGCCGGGCACGGTGCTGGTGCCGGGACTACTTGGCGGCAGCCGCTGGCCGACGATCGTATTCAGGTTCACCTTACCCGGCTCGCGATAGTCGGGCACGCGGTTAAACGGCGCGAGTAGTCCAACGCGAGGGTCGAGCGGATCGATCACGGTGTTCTTGCTAAACTCCGTGGGATTCAGCAGCGTATCGGTCGCCACGAAGCGCGACGGCGTGTGAACGTAATCGAGCACGCGATGGAAGTTCGCCGCGCCGATGGGTACGGGTACGAACACCTGCATTCCCGATTGATCCCGCACCCTGCCTCGGACTTCCGTCGTGGCTCGCCCGGTTGCCGACTCAAGCAGGTTCTGCAAGTTGCCAAACGGCGCATTGTTTACCACGAATCGCGCTTGGTTGGTGTAAAACACGTTCACATCGTTAGGGTTGGCGAGTGCCTGGTTGAAGTTCAACGCGGTCAACATGGGCCCGGTAGTCACGCTTTCAGAATCGAGACGCTGGGGGCCAGCGCTAACGTAAGCATTGATCTGCACGTTGGCGCTTGGATCCATCACCGAGTAATTGCGGAGCATGGTGCTCGACGACCACGCGGGCACCTGCATCATTTCGCTTTCGCTCACAAACGGGCGGTTGTTCCATGCCAGCCACGGATAGGTCGACGCAAAGCCGGTATCGTCGGGCCGCGGTGCCCCAGAGGCGGAGCCAAACGTCGAGGGATTGCCATCCACGTCGGTCGGGTCGATCATCGCTGCGGGCATGTTCAGCGGCGCCTGGCCGGCGACCGCGGGGAAATAAGTGTCGCCGAACGTTTTGTTGGCCAGGCCAAGCGTATGGTCCATCACGTAGTTGAAGAAGTTGGCCCGCGGTCCGACCGCTGCGGCAGGACCGGTGACCGTCGCTTGCGAAATGGAGTCCTCCGTCGAGGCGGGTTCTTGTCCCCAGATGGCCCGCAGTTGCGTGATCAACTCACCCCGCTCCTTCGACTTGAACCGTACCGGACCACGATTCGCGGGTCCCCCGCCTGCCAATCCACCCGGACGGGTATCGGTGCCATTGAATACGGTCAGATCGACCGAAGACGAATCGACCGTCAGGTACGGATTCACCGGCAGGTTGGGGTCGTGCCGGGCGCTGTAGGTTCCGTTGGCGCCCGTCACGTCGTCGGTGCGGTGCGAGTTGTATCCCGGCGGCGGGTTCCAAGGCATGGTGGGATCGGCCAGCCGCTGCAGATGCAGCATTCGGTAGTTGGGCACCGTGCCTTCCCTCTGGAACTCTTCGGAGACGTCGAACGGCATATCGAAGTGCGTGCTCGCGCTCGCGCTATCGACGTACTGCCCTTCGCCATACACGTTGGCCACGGGCGAGCGTTGGTTCGGTTGAAGATTTTGGCTAAAGGTTTGCGCCTGTTGCCCGAGGGTCTGGCCTTCGGCCTGTGCCCGCTCGCGTTCGGCTACTTCGTAGCCGTAAACGGGCTCAGAAATGTTGAAATTGTCGACCGGTATGGCCACCACCGGTGTTACCAGCAGGCTATCGGGCTGATCGTCGCCTGTGGTGTCGCCTGCGGCAACATTACGCACATCGTACAGGTTGGCCGATGTGGTGCCGTCGATCATTACCAACTCGTTCCGCCGGAAGCCAACCGCGCCCGAGAGCGAAGCATCGTTCGCGCCCACCATCAATTGGTTTACCTGCGGATTGGGCCAGGGGCAAAGCTCCAGTCGGCGGAGACGATTCAAAATGTCGTAGTGCCCCACTTCGTCGTCCGGCACAGTGCCGCTCTTGCGGCCAATCGTGGTAATGAAACGAGGCATCTCGATTCGTCGATAGAAGTCGTTTTCTAAAGTCTCCTGGTCGTGGTACAGCGTGCCGGCCGAACCAATCACGGCATAACGACCCGGCAAGATGGGAGCGATGCGTACGTCGCGCCGCACGTTGTCGCCTTCGGTCAGTGGGTCGATTGCGACAAACCGGAAGCTGAGCGACGAGTGAACGGGCGTCGCGCCGTTCCAATCGGTGACGACGTAGCGATAGGGAATGCGCAGCTTGCTTTCCTGCCGGATGGTCTTCATGGCCGAGGGGGTGAGGTTGGTATACGACCGCAAGCTCGTACGCCCGGTGGAAACATCGATCGCTTGCGGCCGGCCAAACTGGCCTTGGGCCGGCTGAATGGCATAAGCGAAGAACTGATCGCCGGACGTGAAGTAAAATTCTCGTTCGTAGTAGGGGTACGGCTTGGTGAACTGCTCGAGTTCCACCGTCGCCGCCGTCATCCCATCGGGACCCATCGTCTGGATCCTCCTACGCTGCAGCCCGGCTTGCGGCGCGTACATCTGTTGCCATTCGGCCATTCGCATCCGGTCGTTCGGATCGGTTCGCAGGGGATCCGACTCCGACCGCGGTGCGCGGACCTCGAGCATTTCGTCCCAATCGGGATCGGTCGGGCGGAAATTAAGCCTGCTGCGGATGCCAAAGCGACGTCGCTCGGCAACCGGGTCGTACGCGAAGAAATCTCCCCGCTCGCCGTTGGGACCACCGTTGCCAGTGGCGTGCGATACCGCCTCGTAGCGGTCGGTTGGTTCGTAACCAGGGTTGTCTTGATTGCGGTACTCCGGGAACTCTTCCACCACCGCCATCCGCCAGACGGGCGAACGTTGCCGACGCGCCACCCGATCGATGTAAATGCCATCCGAAAGGCGATCGAGCAACACGCCTTCGTACGCCTCTACAGGTCCATCGAATCGCTCGGCGGTGGAATTATCTGGGTTCGATGTGTCGCCCTGTTGATCGATCGCAAACGGCACCTGATTGCGGTAGCGATAAAGCTCCGTTGGCCGCTGGCCATCGGCCGACCACGGGTTGTACAACTCCACATACAGCGAACCGCGGGGGCGGAGACGCTGGTCGTAGTCGTCGTCGTTGCCTCCTTGACCCTGCTTTTGTGTGTAATCGGTATTGCTACCGAGGTTTTCCTGCCGCGTGTCGTGGAACGCCAACGACTCGGTAATCAGTAGCTCGGGCCGTTCGGCACCCCACACAAGGTTGTCGCGTCCGATGGCGGACGTCGTCGATGGGCACATCGGCTTGCGGATCGGGGGGATTAGCCGTGTTGAGGCCTACGGTGATTACCTTTTGGCCGCTGGTCGATTGGTCGACCATAAACTCCCAGTCGATCCGTTGCCCGAAGTTCTCATCGGTGCCGGGATCGCTGTCGATGGGATAGACCACGTCGTCCGTGAGGTCACCGGGCGTGCCATTGGTGTCGACACAGTTCCAGCCGTCCCACGGACATTCGTCGTACTCAAACGGTGTGTTCGTTGCATCGCTGTCGCGGAAGTCGACGCAGTTGGCCGACCACTGGGCGATTTGCCGGCACGTGTATCGCCGCTGCGCTTCGATCGCGGACTGTTCCTTGGCAAGATTCGTCGCCATGCCCGCGTTGGTGTAGGTGGTCTCCAGCTCCTTGGCCTTCAGTCGCAGGTAGCGGCGAACCTGGGCGTCGTGCCCATCGTACGGCGCCAGGTAGTCTTCGTCGGAGAGCAGCAGTGTCATCACGTACAAATGCCGCGCGTAAAGTTGCCTCGCCAGGTGGAAGTCGTCGCGGAGCGGCACACCAGTGGCCGTAAAGACCCGGCCGGTGACATCGTTGCTCATCACGTTGTCGACCAGTGCGGGAGCACCTAGTTGCTGTTCCCACAGGTTGTCGACCACCGGCCCAAACGCGTCGTTGTTGTTGATGACGCCGTCGCCGTTCGTATCTTGCGTGGGGATGCGGTCGGCGATGCCCGCGTCGCTTGGATTCCAAATGCCGTCGTCGTCCACATCGGCCGTGAATCGAAGGTCGCCGTTCAGGTCGATAAACGGCTCTCCAGCTTGCCAGATTCCATCGCCGTTGGTGTCGGCCCACGGTTCCCCCCCTTCGGCCGGCTCGTCGACAATGCCGTTGCCGTTGTTGTCGCGGCCATCGCCAAACGGGCGGTTGATGTCCATCTTGTAGCCGGCCAGTACCTCGGGCGGCAACAGCTGCTGGGCGATGCCATTCAGGATCGCCACCGCGTCCGGGTTGTTCCAGTTGTACGGACGCGTTTCGCGGTCAATCTCAAACTGCTTGGCGCGATGCCGCTGAATGCGGTACCACAGCACGTCGACCAGCTCGGGCCTCGGCCACGCTCTTGCCGGTGAGCGAAGCAAAGTCGTCCGACCAACCGGCCAGCACAATCCCACTCGCGGAAGGGCGGGATTTTGCACTGCGTACCAGCCGATTTCGTCCGCCGGCTATTGCGTCCGCGACTGATGAGCAAACGGCGCGACGTCTTCGGCGTTGTTGCCGTCGAAGTCGCTATCTTCGCCATCGTCGTCGCCCAGGTTGCCCGGCACGCCATCGGGGCCCAACTCGGTGATGTAGCCAGGCACCACGTCGGCCGGGACCGGGATTTCGTAGCTGTCGGTGGTCACCTGCCGGCGATTGATGGCCGTATTGGCTTGGGCCAGCGCCAGTTCTTCGGCAGTTGGCTGCCGTGGATTGGCCGTGCTGGAGGTGACCGTCAGTACGTACTTGTTGGGGTCGAATGCGTCGACAATGTCGTACAGCCGGCTCGCGCGGTACCAGTCTCCGAATCGTACGCCCGCAACACTCGCTCCATCTCGGAGGTCGCGAACAGGGCGTCGTCGTTTCCACCCAGCCCGCTCGGTACTCCCCGGCGACCATCGCTAGAGAGATAAGTTTCGTACGGGGAATCGTCGACAAGCGGCGACATCAGCGTGACTGTTCGCCAACGGTCGGATCGCCGTCGGAAACGCTTCGTAGACAGGTTGACCCGTGTAGTCGACTCCCGTCGCGTAACGACCACGTAGATCGGGCGATGAACCAAATGCCGATGGCTGGGAAAACAATGGCACATTCGATTGAGCCGTGCCGACCGAAGTCGGTCCGATACCGGATATCCAATGAACTCGATATGGGAAGCTGGTCGAGCGTCGCTCCGTCGCGAAGCTACGATTCGCCATCAATCGCCTCGACCATTGCGGCTGGCGTTCGACTGCGATCGTCGTCAAATCGAACGAATCCGGGCTGATATTCTGGATGGCGTCACCAATGCCGACCCAATGGGTCTTGCGTTGAAATGCGACCAGTGACCCCAAACGCCCCCAAATCGCATCGGACTGCAAATCCGTCGGCAGCCGCCCCATCAGCAGCCGCGCGTAGTCGTCGGCCACGGGCGTGCCGTTGAAGGGTACCTGCACGCCACCCACGACGCTCAGGTAGTTCGCACTGTACGGCTGCGTGAGTGGCGAAAGGATCGAACGCAGGCTAATATCGCCCGGGCCCCAGCCCATGCCAACCGGCAGGACGTTCGACGACCATGGTGTCGACACGTTGCCGAGCGCAAACTGTTCGCCGGCCGCCAGGTTGCCCACGTTGCCCGTTACCAGAAGCGTTGGATCGAACTGCGTATTGGCAAAGTGATCGACCGAGCCGTGGGCGTTCAGGTTCAGCCGGTTGTCGAGGTCGACGATCAAAAAGGCGTACAGCGGCTTGTAGAGCGTGCCGTTTTCGGTCTCCTGCACCGGGTCGCCCAGGTCGACCCATACCGAGTCGTTAATACCATCGTTGTCGTTGTCCACGTCCCACGGGCCGACGACATCCCACGCCGGAAACCGGATTTGGCCGGTCGAATCGCAAGTGCATTGTCGCATTCCCATTAGCATCGCTCGGTTGCAACAGCGTGCCACCGTATCGCGAAGCGGGGTTGCTACCATCGAAGTTAGGATGATCTTCGACAATTGGTCGCAGCGAGATTTTTCGTTTGAGGGCGACGATCTGATCGGCGATGGCGTTGCCAGGCCCACCCAACTCGTAGGGCTGCAAGATGGCCAACGCCCGCTCATTCTCGTCGTTAATTGAGTTTACAGCCACGGGGCATTGAGCAGCCGATGGTACCAGTAGTTCATCAGTGCCGGGCGATGAAACGACGGGACAATGGTGTTCTCCATATCCAGCCGCATGCCGGTGCTGGTGTTGTTGATTAGTTGCAGTGCCTCTTGCGACTCCAGGTCGTAGGTCGAGCCGATCTGCATCGAGCAATCCGCCCCGCGCGTGGCGTGAGTGGCATGTGCGCGAGGAACATGTTTTGGTAGTCGACCGCGTCGTACGACTCGTCACTCCCACCGGGACCTTCGGCGGTGGGGTAAAGCTGCGACACAGTAGTTGGTTGCCCGCCGCGTCGGTAGCGAATGGAGACTGATAGTTGCGGAGGCCGGCGACGCCGATGTATGGAGAACGATCGGCCGCCGAGTGCCGCCTCGTTGTACCAGAACGGATTCATGAACCGGTGTTCGGTGTTAGGGCTACTCCACGGTCGAGCGGTAACTCCCGACCACTCGGGTCGAGCATCAACTTCCATCGGCATTCAGCCGCGGCTCGCCCGCCTCCGCCAAACGGTTGTAGCCCATGCCGGTGCCGTTATGCGCACGGCCATTGACCATGAAGGCATGACACACGATTGTTCTAAGTCGACAAGGTCGGCAGTTCAGTGGCCGACTTCCTGTGGACCGCTATAGCGAGTGCCCCATCGCGGCTTGGGCAAATACCATGATCCTAATCGGTAACAGGGGGAGGAGCGGCACCTGTAAGTGGATTAATGAACACTCAACAAATCGCATAGTCAACGATACGTGTCGATTGTCCTGCGGCCGGACCCTCGAGCATGGTAAGCACGCTACCGCTGTAATAGTCTGTTGCTGGCGATGGGTCATGGTCCAAGGGGAACCCGTCCGGCATGCGCGTTCAAGCTTAATGACGTCCGCGGCCTCCGGCATGCGTCAGTGTGCCAGCGACCGTCGTCCATCATATAAAACTCGACCAGACTGTCCCTGAGTTGGTCCGAGGACAGATGCCAGCTGTAAACGCGCCGGCATACTGCGGCATGAGCGTCAGGACTCGCGTCAGGCGGGAAAAACACCCGCCCCACGAACCCATCGCTCCCATAAACGTCGCGCAAGAGGCTGTGGTAGCGAATGGCCGAATTCGGGTTGTTCGTGTCGCGCAGCACCTGCAGCATGGCCCGCTCTAGCAGGTCGCCCGAGTTGTTGGTGGTGCGGCCCATCTTGGCGGCCTCTTTGCCGCTGGTGGCGTAGAACTGGCTCGACACCAAGAACGCAGTGCCGAGCAGCAAGAACAGGGCCAGCATGCTCAGCACCACCATCAACAGCACGCCGCGACGATCGCGCCGGCTGACGCGACGCACACCAAGCGTGCGACGACGAAGTTCCAACATTCTCTTGTTCCGAGGAGACATGGTTTGGGTTTCCGGTATCTGGGTCGAGCCGCGACTTGCCAGCGCGGTTCGATATTCGTTAGTTGTGAGCTGCAGGCGTTAGCGGCCGGAGGTGCTCGCAGCGCTCCACTGCGCTCTCCGTTCTCACAACGCGCCGCAATCTTCTAGTACGCGCCAATGGTTTCGAGCCGCATTGTCTTGGTATGTACCGCCACCGCGCCGGGGAACAAGCCCACACGCAGGCTCGCGCCCGCGTTCCAGGGCCAGTCGGGTCCCCGCAGGCCGATCAAGCGTTGTCGTTCGGCGTCCGCGATCGGACCACGCTGCTCGTCATCGATCGCCAAGACACGATACCACTGCGTGAAAAATAACGGCTCCAACTCCGTGCTATTGGGATGCGGACCGCTCACCATCACCCACTGCCCTGCTCGTAATTCTTCAAAGGCATCAGTAATTCCAGCCGAGTCGAGCAGCATCTCTCCACCGCCGGTACCCGTGGAAATGATATTTCCATTCACGAGTGCTTCCGTGGTGTCGATATTGCTAATCGGCCGCTTGAAAAAGACGATTACCGATACGTCGTAGTAGTAGGCCGAGGGGTCGAGGGCCAGTGCCTGGCGGGCGTTGCTGGTCGTAGGAGCCACCATGGCCATCCACGAGTAGTCGCCGTTCGACTCCCGGGCCACGGCTTCGAGATTCCCATCACTATTTGTGTCCGCTGAAATGACGCGCTGCCGCGTGGGAACGTCTTCGTCGTCGACCGAGAACGTAATGTCGTCGCCGCTGGAGTAAATCTGCTGAGCCAGCGATTCAGAAGCAACCTGGTCGTTTACGATAACCGAAGGAGTGCAAAGTCGCCGCACGGGCCAAGTCGGGTCGCCATTTTGATCCACGACGAAGGGACGCCACCGGTCTTGCTCGGCGATGGACATAGATGGCAAGCTCGTCTGCCACGCATATGGCGCGAAGAGCAGTTGCTGGCGAATACCGTTCGTACCTGCAAGTTGACGAAATCCAGCCGCTGTGCCGAGTGGGTCGATGATGTAGATGAAACCAACAGCGGCGTTCAAATCTCGCTGAAAATCCGCAATGCTAGGATCGCCGCTTGCGGCGGCGACCATAGAACCCCGCATCAGTCCATCCATCGCCGCGTAATTGCCACTCGACCCATCCCATGCCTGCCAATGGCTAGGATGCAAGTCGCCGCGGGCCACCAGGTCGGCGAAGGCGGCTTGGGCGATGGCTGCGCCGCGGTCGGCGATTTCGCCCTTCTGCATGAAGTACCCGCCGACGGGGAACATGGCCGCCGCGCCGAACAGGCCGATTGCCAGGATGGCCATCGAAATGAGCACCTCGGTCAGCGTGACGCCACTGCGCAGCGGACGGCGGGGCGATCGGGGTCGCGGGCTTGGAAATTGGATGTTCATTGTTTCGCTCGTTTCTCAGTTTGCCCCTGAGAAAATGTTCTGTCGTCGTATTCGTTGTGTCCGCCCATCGTGCTCGCGTCGGGCGTATCGCAATGGCCCGAGGCTAGCGCCTGCGGCTTACTATCTGCCGCCCAGACGGCGCATTTCGCGGACGAACTCTTGAGCGGCTTGGATTTGGGTGCGGCGGCGGTTTAACTGGGTATCGCCGTTGCCATCGAAATCAATGGTCGGCAGGGAGGTCGTGTTTACAAACGCGTTCTCGGTGGTCACCACCGACCCGGTCTGTGCGCCGATGGTTACCCAGCGGCTTTCCATGTTCAGCCAGTTGATTTGGTTCTTGGCCTCTTCGCGATCGGCCTCGGTGCCGCTCGTGACATCGAGCGTCGTATTGGCCGGAATAATGTTCTCGCGCCGCCCAACCAGCAGCGCGACGCTCGCCGTGGGTTGGGCGATCAAACAGGTGGGCGTCCGGTTGTCGATCACGGTCGCCTGTATGCGTTCGATGGCGCCCTCGGGGCTGAACATCACGTACACGGGCGTGTCGACGTTGGTGAGGCCATCCACATGAATTGGCACACCACCTAGCACGCCACTCGCTTCCAAGTCGATGGCCGCCGCCTCGGGCAATTGTAACGGAGGCGCGGAAGTCAGCGCCGGTTGGCGTAGGATTTTGTAAGCGCTCGGCGATGTCCAGTAGGGTGGAGTGGGATCGACGTTCGTGGCCCCCTGCGCCCGCAGCAGAATCCAACCGTCGCCAAGCCGGGTGCCCGTCACCGGATCGGCCATCAAACCATTGTTATCGGCGACGGACTTAATCAATTGCCCCGTGTTGTTTAACGGTTTGGCAACAAAAACGATCCGCTCCGTCCCGGTGCCATCGAAGCCGGCATAGTAACTCGACGTTGAATTCACGCGCGGCAAAACCGTCAACCCGCCGCTGGGGCTCGTGGTCCTATCGGGCGAGAGAAGCTCGTACCGATTGCCGTTGATCTCGACAACGTCGCATGGCTGAAGCATGCCGCTGGGAATCAGATCGATATCCCACCCAGAAGGGAGTTGGTCGCCCATCTTCGTGCCGCGAGTGACGAATTGAATCAGCACCGTGGGGAAACTGTAACCCGGTACCGGAAGGTTGCCGCTTTGCGATGCGATGTTCAGCGCCACGCGTGCCCGTGAGTTCTCGTCGAACCCGGCGTACGCGGCGGGCTGTTCGACCATGAACACTTCGAGGCAGACGCCACGATCGTCGGCATTATTGGTGTCGCTCGACAGGCGTTTAAGGGCGATGCCGTACGGCCTTTGCGTGGCGATCGCCTTGGCTTGGGCCTGAGCGATGTACGAATTGAGCTCGCGCGACGCCTCGCGAATCCGCCGCTCGGTGGTCGACGGCGTAAGGATCGGCAGCGCCGCGGAGGTGAGTGTGGCCAGGATGACAATGACAATCAACAGCTCGATCAGCGTCATGCCGCTGCGCGAATGACCAAGGCAACGAAACATGGGAGCTAACGCGGCTGCACAGACCGTGCGACCGCGGCATGCCGCTTTCGCCGTTCGCATTTCGCGTTTCCACGTTCGTCATCATTCGCTCGCTATGTTGTGATTATTGATGTTGTCGGCGGCCGTTTCATCGACCGCGGCACCGAGAAATGACTCTCCGTCTGGTGCAGCAACGGTTACGAATGGCGTTACTTTTCGATAGCTGCCCAAGGTCACGTTGCCTACCACGCTCGTAACGGGGCCGCCGAGCGTCGTGGGCCACGCATCGCGAGCTGTGAAAAGATCGTATCGCTCGTCGCCTCCGGACGAATAGATCAAGGGAACCAGTCGAAAAGCGAGCGGATCGCGGCGAAATACGTCGAAGGGATCGTGATCCGCATTGGCTACCTGCAACCAGTCGGTCGCCTTCCAGCTTGATGTATTGCTTGGATTGGCTTGGTCGACAAATTCCATAGCATTCGCCTGTAAGTCCGACTCAAACCCAGGGGCCCATCGGATAAAGCTAATTGGGTTGCCCCATCCATCGAGAAACTCCGTGCGCCGTCACCATCCGTGTCTCCAATGCTGCTCTCATTGAATAGCGAACGCGCTTCGCCATCGGCGGTGGCGAACATCACGATCATATATAAGCATTCTGCACCTTGGTTGGCTTTGATTTGTTCGAGAGTCGCATTCTGTCGCGATTGCGAAATACTGTCTGCGGTAGGCTTCGATTAGCGGCGTCGGCCCCTTGTACGCAGAGGGTCTAATCGTTTGCAAATAGGAGGGCGTCCCTGGGACCACGGCGTTGGCGGAGCCGGTCGATGGTAGCGATGCATACAAGACATCTCCCCAACGATCAGGCATTTCCATCATCAGCAGTTCGCGAAGCGCATACAGCCTGGCTTCGGCACGTGCAGGCCCCCTAGCTTGTTTTGGAAAGCGTTGTTTGATTTCCGTCTCAACCCCATCATTCACCGGTGCGCGGCGATTCTTATACGTGTCGTAGTGCTCCATCACGAGCGTGTGGAGGCGGGCGATCATGGCTTTGGTTCGCACTTCGCGGCCCCGCTCGCCGGCCCGTGCCGCCACGCCTAGCAGCAGCGCCGACAGGATGGCCAGAATCGAAATGACGATCAGCAGCTCAACCAGCGTGAATGCCTTGGCCGGAGAACATCCAAAAGCAGAACGGCAAGCCGGGGGCCGAACCACTGCTGCACGGCGAACATACGGCCCT
Source organism: Lacipirellulaceae bacterium (assembly GCA_963753855.1). Taxonomy (GTDB): domain Bacteria; phylum Planctomycetota; class Planctomycetia; order Pirellulales; family Lacipirellulaceae; genus Aeoliella. Next base: position 158,298 of record CAVWDV010000004.1, read on the forward strand.
GTTGCATCCCGAATTTCCGCGTTGCAAGTTCCCAGCAATACATGGA
>CAVWDV010000005.1:0-121892 GCA_963753855.1 Lacipirellulaceae bacterium
ACTGAATCAGCGGCAGAAACTTTTCGACCGCTAGGCGAATTGGTTTTCAGCGGCTGTTTTCATGTCAGGGAGACGGCCACGCCGGCAACCGTCGACCACGCATTAGGCAGGCACCAGCCATCGAGGCAATCAAGGCGCAGGCGAGGCTGGCTGGCTCCGGAACGGACGTTGGACCGTTGGCGAATGCTTGCAGCGAAGCGATGGCGCCCTGTTCCCCCAACTGCTGCTTCCAGGCAAGGTAGTCCGTTGGGCCGACGAGCTGATCGCCGTCGAAATCGGCACGGAGGTCAGCCGTCGAGCCGAGTGTATCGCGCCAGAGAGCGTAGTCCGCCAGATTGACTACCCCATCGCCGTTGAAATCGGCAGTGGATAACGGCCGGCGATCGACAAGCAACTCCACCTCGCTCGCTCCCGCGACAACGAAGCTTTGCAGACCGGCCGACAACGGCAGCGAAGTCACTTCTTGCCAGTACGAACCTAGTTTTGCGACCACTCGATAACGGCTGGCTTGCGATACATCAAAGGCCCAAAGATCCGAACCTTCCGCGGTGCCGACGATCGACGCGGGTCGCCAGTCCGCGCCGAACAGCGGGCTCGCAGCGGGACCGTTGCCGGCTACATCGTAGAACGACGTGAGTTCCGACCCGTAAATGTCGCGAACGGTGTAGCTGAAGAAAATGCTATGTCCCGCGGTTTGTTCTACGCGACTCTTCTCGATCATTGCCTGCAGATCGGCGTATGGCGTTTCGGAGCCGGGTGTTGCGGTTCCGCCCCGCAGACCGACGACGAATTGGTCGAGTTCATTCGCCCCAAACTGTGCCACCTGGCCGCCGATGGTTGAATTGAAACTCGCAATATTGTTGCGGTACACCTGTACGGCGTACTCGTCAAAGAGGCTGTCGTCCTGCCATTCGGGCCACTCGGCATTGTACTGCACATCGGAGAAGTCCGTTATCGATGGGCTCACCGAGAGATGCAAGTGAGGCCTACGATCGCGAATCGCCGCGGTCAGTTCTTGGGCAAACAGGCTTACCTTCGCCTGGCGCCAATTCCGAAATCGCGTATCGTCGACGTTGCTGGGTAACGACCGACCGGTTTCTTGCGCGTAAGGCGCAGCGGTGGTTGCATCCCAACCAAACTCCCTGGGCCAGGCCAAGCGATCGTCGAATTGAATTCCATCCAAGTCATAATGGTCTACCGCTTCGAGTGTCATGTCGATGAGAAACTGCCGCACTTCTGGTACGGCTGGATTCATCCAGGCAAAGCCATTGGAGGCATTGCCGTACTGCCCCAACTGATCTTCTAGGAGCCAGCCGTTGTTTCTCATCTTCGTCGCCAACGGGTTGCTCGGCGCGCCTCCCGAGCCGACGAACTGAGCGGAGAATCCATACTCAAACCAGCCGATGTAGTTCAGGCCATTGCGATGCGCATGGATGAGGGTCTCGTCCAGCAAATCGCGCGAGCTACCAAGAAACGGCGAGCGATCCGAACTTCCAGTAAACGACGACAATGTCGCCGACGGAAAATTTGTATAGCCATTCTTCCAGGTTTCGACGTAGACCGTATTGAGTCCGATGTCGCGGAGATCGCTCATGACGGCGTTGGTATTCAATCCGCTCCGAATGTGGTCAACGCCGGTCGTCGTTAGCCATGTGCCGCGCACCTCGGCGGGCGCCGCGTGCACAACCCGCAAGGCACTGCAGCCAACGAACAACAAGAGAAGAAGATACGAAGTGGGCTGCTGCGTCATCAAAATGGGCCGGGCTGTGTTGTAATGGGGGGCGCGAGAGGTCCGTTGACGGTGCGGTCGACGAACACGGCGGACTTCGTTTAAGGATCAATCGTCCAATCAATGGGCGTATACACCTTGATCCGCGATTGAATGGGATGGATCGCCTCCAGGCCCTCGCGAGTTATCTTGCCCGTGCGAGCAAGATAGGCGGCCGCGGCCCCCGCAGCGCAACCCGACGACCATTCTGAGGGATGGAGCCTGGTGGCCGAATTGGTCAAGAAGGTTTGCGCCATCGTTTTCCCGGCTACGAGCAAGTTATCAAACTCACGATTCGAGAGGGCCCGATACGGAATATAGTAGGGCAGTGTGTGTTCGCCCGCTGCCTTGGCGGCTGGGTATTCGCAACCCGCCAGGGGATGGATATCGGCGGCGTAGGCGCCGAGGGCCACCCGATCGTCGAAGCGAGTCCCGGTCTGATTGTCCGCAGGGCCACTGATGTCGGCGAAGGTCAGCAGGAAGTTGTCGAGGCCAATCGATCGGCGGGTATCGCGCATGTAGGGAATCTTCGACAAGCCGTGCTTCGTACCGAGTACCTGCCCATCAATGGTGAAACAATCGGGATCGATGTTCTCGGGGGCGGCGCGGCGGAACCAGTCGTGCCAGGCAAACGCTTGGCGCTCTGCCGCCTCCAGCGTGTCTAAGTCGACGCCACCTTGCCAATCGGCCACCTGCTGTTCGGTTTGCTCTTTGGCAAGCAGCAGGTACCCAAAGGGATAGTCGTTGCCCGATTCGTTCGTGCTGGGATCGTACCCCCAATTCTGCAGCGAAAGGTCGCCCGGCGTTGGCTCATCGGCTGCACCATAAATACGACGGTAGGTCCACACGCGCGACCACGCGTTGGGTTTGTCGCGATAGCTGCCGAACCCCAAGTGCGGCACCTCGGCATAGTTGGGGTGATCGGCCACGGGATTTTCGTGATAGCGCATCACGAACCCAAACGTGATGGCTTGCCCACACTGGTCGTCGCCCGCAAGCTGTCCGTCCACGTCCTCGGCACCCAGCAGATAGGGCGCTCCGGAAAGGGCCAAGACTTCGCCCCACTCTGTCGCGTCAATGAAGATTGTATTCGACGATGGTTGCTGGGCGAACTTCAGCACCTTCTTCTCGAACCTTTGCGATGGCGCCATCGAATACCAATCGCGCAAGTCCTCGGATAGCCGGCGATCGTATCCGTCCATCTCTGTGCCCGCCTTCGGGACGCGCTGGATGGCGGTTACACTAACAATTTGGCGGCTTTTCCGGTCGACCGCAACCGACTTCACCACGGTATTGCGATAGATTGTCAGTCGGTCCGATAAGCGTCGCTCTTGTGGCAACAGGGCCGAGTCGAGCAGCTGACGCGGTTCGAAGCAGTAGCGGCTGACCCAGCCTTTTCCCGGGTTGCCGATCTTGGCGAGGGCGTCGCGTAGAAAGGGCGTCATATTACGCGGATCGCGTGCAATTCCCGCCACGTCGAGGAGCATTTTGCCCGTTTTGGGATCGACGATCCTGTGCCAGGCCTCGTCGACAGCCGGCACACCCGAAGCCGTGAGTTGCCCACCGATCCAGTCGGTGGGTTCGAGCAAGGCAACTCGCGCCCCTTCGTCGGCCGCGGTAAAGGCAGCAGCCAAAGCCGCGGTTGAGCCGCCACAGATAACAACATCATAGGCTTCGTCGGCGGTAGCATCGCTGGGAAGCGACAGCCCAAGCAAAACAGTTGCTCCGCGGACCCAGTGGCCGGCCCACCTCGAACAACGAGGCTGCCAACGCACGCCACTTCTACTCATCGCCGACTCCCTTTCGAGATAAGCTCGATGTTGAAGCCTTCGAGGCCCGCTGGCGGCACATCGGCTGAGAGCCCACTCGCGCCAAGCGATGAATAGCGTTCGGGAATCAAGAGTTCACCCAGTGCGTCGCCGGCAGGCCCCGACTTCGCCACCACAGCTGGATCTTGCGACGTGTAACACACGACGCGAATGCGGTGATTTCCTACGATTGCGCCATCTTCCGGTCGAAAAGTAGAAAGCACAAACGAGCCATCCGGTTGGATTTCACCCGTCGCCGGTTGGCCGCCAGCGACGTTTTGGAACATCACTTTTCCGAAGGCAAGCGGCTTACCATCCAAGGTGACCTTTCCAGCGACGGGCCCCATGGCTGGCCGCGAGTCACAGCCGGTAAGCGTGATCATCAACAAGACTGCGTAGACGGCAACAATCGGTTGAGTGCGAGAGTGTTGTCGGTTAGTCGACGTCATGGGGCAGCCTCCTTGTTGCCGGTTTCAACGTCTTCGATATCGCGGTAAGTGCCGGAGCGTTGATCGTCGCTTTCGATCGACTCCGATGCTGGCGGCGTTCCGCTGCCGGACATGCTGTCCGATTTATTTTGATCGGCTACTGACGATGCGTTGCCCGATTTCAATTTGATAATGAATGGAGCATTGCCATCTTCGAGCACCGAGATTTCGATCCCGCTGGTAGCGAAACTGGCGTAACGTTCTGGAGTTAGCAGGTCGCCAAGAGAATCGGCGGTCCTCGACTCAACAACATGGTCGGGCGCTTGCGCTGTATAGCTGACAACGCGAACTTGGTGACGACCCACAGCAGCGCCATCGGCCTTTTCGTAGGTTCCCAGTACGAAAGAGCCATCGGGCGAAAGGCGGCCAATTGCAGGTTGCCCACCGCTGATTGGCTGGAACACCACCTGACCGAATTCAAGTGGTTGATCCTCGAGAAAAACACGCCCCGTAACTTCGACCACCGGCCGCCGGGCCCCGGTTTCACTACAGCCACCTGCAGCGGCTAAAATCATGACGGCTCCAGTGAAGACGCATGAGAGACGCCACTTACAGTCCATTGATGACCTCTCCGCCGTTCACTGTGCCCAGACCGAGATAGGTTAGGAAGTCGATGTCATCCGAGATGCTACTCACACTCCCATCGCAGTTCACGAACTGAACGATTCCCGGATGTAGGCTACTGAAGGGGCGTTGCACGATAGGAGCGGAGAACTTATCGAGTTTCGAGTTGGGTTGATTTAGTAGCACCTTCATGTGGTAGGGCGCGTTCTGAAATCCGCCAAGATACCACGGTCGGTTGTACCATGGCCGTTCCTGGCAATTGCCAAAGGTCTCGCATTCGGTATCGACGAATTCGCCAATCATTAGAGAATTGCTTGTTCCATCGGTGATTTGCCGCAGCTTGCGGGCCGTTTCCTTGCCGAAGAATCGATTCGGCATTGGCTCGATCACATTAAGCGTGAAGGCGCCATTGCGATATACCGGCCCGTAAGGCGTAGAAATCCTCAGATTGTTGATATCCTGCTGCGTATATTGGGCAGGTCCACTAAGGCTTTCAATCGTAGCGGCGTCCGCGCCGGAGCAACCTGCATAGGTCACCAGGGCACCATGTTGGTAGGCATAAGCCGTGGACGATCCGATGCCCTGTCCGTCTTCCGAGGTGCTGCGGATTGGCTCTACGTCCCAACTCGCGCAGATGTAAGTTGGGATAATGATCGTTTTCGCCGGATCGTCGTACGGGCTACTGCTATTCTCGTAGGCGAAGTCAATCTGATCGTAGATATTCTGTTGTTCGATGTAGGGGAGTATGTAAGTGAACAAACTCCTCTTGGTGAAGTTCCACCTTGGCTGCCTTCGTTGCTCGTCGAATTCCCATCCTGCGAAACCTGGTGGCAACGCATCGGAATTCGTCGACGCGTAGTTGAGACATCCCAACCCTAATTGACGCAGACTGTTTGTGCACGAACTTCGGCGCGCCGCCTCCCGCGCCGCCTGAACCGCTGGAAGCAGCAGGGCCACCAGAATCCCGATGATCGCAATCACCACCAGTAACTCCACCAACGTGAAACCACGGTAGGGGCAAGACTCGCACCGCCGGATGTGCATAACAAAACTCCGTGAAAATTGGCGCCCGATCAACTGATTCTAATCGCAGCAATTAGGCAACACGACGTCTCGCAACGAGGGCCAGTATCGCCGGTAGAGACATTAGGAGGAACGAACTAGGCTCTGGAACCGCGGCGCTTGCTAGCGACGCGGCAGCTCCAGGATTGCCGAAGTTGGTTTTCCAGAAGTCGTAGTCCTCTTGATCCACCAAGCCGGGGGTCGAGGCATTTGGATCCTCTCCTGGAAGCACGATGCTTCCGTTCAAGTTGTCCCGCCAGACGGTGTAGTCCGCTAGATTAACCGTGCCGTCCTCGTTGTAGTCGCCGGCCAAAGCCGCATCCAAGGGACCAACCGCGAAAATGAAGACGTTGCGATTGACAAAGTCGATCATCGCCAACGTGTTCGACACCGGGTCGTAGTCGAAGTCGTAAATGCCGGCGCTGTCGGCAATGTCGGCACCTGTGAGCCCGCCAAGCAAGTTGAAGGTGGCAGTTTTGGCTACGCCATCCGTATCGACCACCTTCACTACATCGACAAACGCCTGATCGACGCTCGACCCGACGCTGTCGTTATAGATCAACAGGTCGCCTTCGGATGTGCCGCCAATGAACTCGATTTTTTGGCCGAGCTTAAACTGCGCCGGCATCACTAGCGTCGTCCACAATTGTGCGGCGATTGGTCGTGTCGTTATCGCCCGAACGATCGGCCGCATCAATGTCGTTATTGCGGCGTACGTAGACGTCCCCCGTGTCGGGATCGAAGGCGAGGTCGCGTGCGATATTACCTCCAGGTGCCGCATCGGGGAGCCACTGAAAGCCCAATGGATCGGCCGACAAACCGTAGGTGGTGGTTCCATCGGCCGCGTCCTGCAGGGCGCGGCGTCCGCTACCGAATGTGGTCCAAGCGACGCCCTGCGACGCTGACGATCCGTTGAAGCCAGGATCGAAGTTGACCCCTGCGCCACCCCGACTTGTGAGACCCGCGGCCGTCAGGTCCCAGATGAGAGAGTTGTCCGTGGTATCGAACAGCTGGATGGCGTTGGCCGTACCCTCTGGAGGGTTGTTCCCGCCATTATCGTACGAGGCCGCGAGCTGATTTCCCGACAGCTCAAGCCCGGTGTATCCACGGCCCGACGGCTGAAATATATCTCCAAACTTTGCAGAAAAATCGGCATCTTCCAGGTCGTTGATCCCCGTACGCGTTGGATTCAGCACCTCAATGAGCCCAATGGGAAGCAGCGAGGAACCAAAATTGTCGTGCCCCGCCAAATAGAGCTTGCTGCCGTTCCATGCTACTGCCAATGGATTGGTGCCAATGAACTTGGGATTGTCGTCCAGAATCTCATCCTCCGTATCAAGGTCGGAGGCGAAAGCAAAACTCACGTCAAATCGTGCAATCTCGTTGAACTCGATCGTGCGTGCAACCGTCGCAATCATCGACGCAAACACTAGCATCGCAATGTGACAACTCTTGAAGTAGCTTCGCATTTAGAGAGTCCTATGATAACTTGGGTTGTGAAGGCAGAGGTCGCCTGCACCAATTTAATACGATGGCGGCCGAATTGGCCGCCATCGCTGCTGCCTATCTGTCGCCTCAACGGTTTAAAACCGCCGGCGTGCAACCAACGCCGTTGCACCGAGCAAAGCCAGGACAATCGAGGCTGGTTCGGGCACAACGCGAAAAATGTGAACATTCCGGTTGCCAAAGTCGGCGATTGCCAGAGTCTGCGTAGCCGGGTCGAAATCGAAGTCGTAGTAACCAACCCCATCGGCTGGCGAACCGCCACCAATCAGGGCGAAGCTCGCGGAAAGTGCGGCACCGCTCGGATCGATCACCTTTACGGTGTCCGCAAACGTAGCAGCCCCAGTGGTAGGCCGATCGTTGTAGATCACGATGTCACCAGAGGCATCGGTTGCCATGAAATCCAGGTTTTGACCCGCGACAAACGAGCCGTTGGAAAGGTTATCCACCAGCACACTAACGGTGGCGGAATTGCCGCCAGTACGCGTGGCTTTGAGCAAATCGTTCGACCGACGCATGTAGACGTCGCCGGTATCCTGGTCGAAGTCTAGGTTGCGCCAGAAACTCTCGCCGAAGTCGGTAATGATCATGCCGTCGCCCGTGGTATAGATGTCGGCACCGGTAACGGTGTCTTGCAGTGAGCGACGACCGCTCCCGAAGGTAAGCCAAGCAACGCCAGAGTCGACACTGGCAAAACCCGGGTCATGGGCGACACCGCTACCACCTCGTGCACTCCTGGCCCACGACTGGGTGTTGGAGTTGGCATCGAAAGCTTGTATTCCGTTGGGGTCGATCCCGCCATCGTCGTAAGCGGCGGCGAGCACGGCGCCCTCTAAATCTAGGCCAGAGTAACCTCGCAGATTGGGAGTGGACAAGGCGCCGAATGTAGAACCAAGCGTTGCCACGTTGACGCCGGTCGACAGTGCGTTGGTGACTTCGACGATCGCCGTATCCGTCGCAGCCCCCGATGCATTGAAGCCAGCAATGTAGAGTTGCCGCCCGTTCCAGGCGACAGCCGATGGATTGTTACCGATGTAGCTGCCAGCGGCGAGATCCGAGGCAGCGGCCACGTCGAAACGTGCAACTTCCTGAAAAGTAACTGCGGTACACGTTTGCGTAACAACGAATTGAACGGACAATAAAGCAACTAACGCGATGGTTCTGTAGCTCATGAGACGACCTCGGTGACATGGTGCAGGAACTGGGATCCAAGATGAGTGTTTGGCGGCACACAAAGCAATGCGTATAACTACGCCAATCCATTCAACGTACTAACGACGCGACTGGGCGTCAAACTTATATGCGTCATTTTTTCCATCGTTTGCGACACGCCCAGCCAGCCAGGCAGCTAGCCAGCCTGTGTCCGGCGACGGAATGCCAGCGGGGTCACGCCGTACTTGCGGCGGAAGGCCGCACCAAATTGCGTTGCGCCGGCGTAACCGCAAGCCTCGGCTACTTCCTCCATCGATAGCTCGGTTTTCACAAGCAAATGCGAACCCCGCTCCAGACGCAGACGCCGCAGTTCCTCGGCGGGCAGCCTTCCCAAGCATCGCTTGAATTGCCGCTCGAGCTGCCGCCGGCCGACGGGCACCTCACTTAGGACATCCTCCACCGTGATACCCCGGTAGGCGTTGAGTTGCATGTAACGTAGTGCGCGTACGACGAGCGGGTCGTCCATCGCGAGCACATCGGTGGAGTGCCGATGCCCAATGCCTTCGGGCACCACCAGCGTGGGGGCAGCGAGTGGCGGCCCGCCGGCAAGCCGCGCCGCAAGCCGCGCGGCTGCTTCGTAACCGATTTGGCGACTGGCAACGTCGATGCTTGATAGGGGAGGCGTGCAGATTTCGCACGATAGGTCGTCTGAATCGCCGGCTAGCAAGGCTACCTGATCGGGAATGTCGAAACCCGCTTGATTGCATACTTCCGCAAGGCTCTTACCGCGCGCCGCGTCGACGGTGAGTATGGCGACGGGAAGCGGCAGTTGCGATAGCCACCTGGTGACTCGCCGGCGATGTTCTTCGGGGCTGATCTCACGCCCAACCCGGTAACCTGGTCGGTACTGTGCGCACGACAGGCCGCACTCCTGCACAAGCGTGGTGAATGCCTTGCCCCTTAGGTTTGAGTATTCGCGACTCGGAGGTGCAAAGTAGGCGAAGTTGCTAAATCCCTTGCTGCGAAAATGCTCCAGTGCCAGGTTTGCCCAAGCCTCGTAGTCCGTCACTACGGAGTCGATGCCCACCTCTTCCACAAAAAGGTCCCCCACGTCCACCACCGGCACGCCAAGGTTGTGCAACCGCCGGAGCAAAAGCGGCGTGGAGATCCGCGTAATCAGTCCATCGGGGCTCCACGCTTGTGGAATTGTCCAACTGGTGGAACTATGATGGGGTTCGACCAGGAGGTTCCAAGGTCCAAGCTTTTCAGCGTAGCTCGCAATTCCGCGAAGGACGTTGCGCCCCCAACTGAAGTCGGTTTCGACGAGCACACCAATATCGGGCGCTGGCAAGAGTCTAGCTCCGGTGGAGTCGCAAGGTATCGATGGGCCACTTGGCCGATGAACCGGGAGTTGGTCCGTCGTTCCCACATTTTAGCAAGGCGTAGACGTCGCGACGACCGACTGGTAGGGTCGCAAGGCGAGATAGGTTGCCTGTTCGATGTCCATTGCCATCAGCTCCCCTATGCCGGACGAAACCCGCTACGCCATTGGCCTGCTCTCCTCCGTCGCTGGCGATGCGGTGGAGGCGGCCGTGATTCAGAGCGATGGGCAAGACGAAATACGATCGATCGGCGGGGTGCGGCTCCCGTGTGCGGACACCCTGCACTGGGGACTGCTGGAGGCAACGCAAAACGATCTGCCGACAACGGAGATCCTTCGCCTGGAGCAGGAGTTGACGCGGCACCACGTGCGGGCGATCGACGCTTTGCGGACCGCGTACCCGGAGGCTGCCGCCGCTGCATCGGTGATTGGCTTGGACGGCCATACGATTCGGCGGCTCCCGCAGGAGGGAATCTCGTTTCAAATCGGCGATCCTTGGCTCCTCGCGGAATGGTCCGGTTTGCCAGTGGTAACCGATTTTCGCCGGCACGATATGGCGCTGGGTGGTCAAGGAGCCCCGCTCGAATCGATGTACCACTGGGCGCTAATGGCCAAAGAATCGCGTCCCGCGTTGATGCTCAATTTGGGCGCCGTGACTAGTCTCACTTGGCTAAGTTCTACGAACCAGATCATAGCTGGCGATGTTGGGCCGGGATTCGAGATACTCGACGAGTGGGTACAGGAAGTTGCCGAAGCGCCTCATGATCACGATGGGCGGATTTCCGCCTTCGGCCAGGTGGATGCTCCCTGTGTCCGCTACGCGCTGGCGAATCCGTTTTACACGCGTCCGCTCCCCCGAACCCCAGCCCGTGCCGACTTTGAAACGATCGACGTGTCGGGGTTGAGTGCGCACGACGGGGCGGCAACCATTTGCGCGATTATTGCCGAGTCGGTGCTGCTGGCCATCAAGCAACTGCCAGAACTCCCCACCTTGGCCTGGGTGACGGGGGCCGGTAGCCGGCATCCGCAGATTCTAAAGCGTCTCGGAACTGCGTTTGAGGAGGTGAAGAACGTGAGCGAGCGAGATCTGAATCCCGATACGCTCGAAGCGGAATGTTTTGCCTGGCTTGCGATTCGCTATCAACGCGGTTTGCCCATCACCACGCCGGAGACCACCGGGTGTCGGATCGCCCGTTGCGCCGGCATGTCGACGGCTCGCGGGCCATGGCAATGAAATTTATCCAGCAGGGCCCCATGATTTTAGGTATGCCGAAGAATTTGGTTGTTGTTGCGTTCACCGTGTATTTCGTTGCGGCGGGAGCCCTCGATGCCGAGGAACCTGTAGCGCGACCAATGCGAGGCGTATGGCTTGCAAGTGTTGGCAACGACTCACTTCAGTCTGGCGCTGGCTTGGTCGATACCGTGGCACGCTGTAAACGCGTTGGCATTAACACTATTTTCGTCGTCACATGGAATCGAGGCGTCACGCTTTACCCCAGCGAGGTCATGCGCCGTGAGTTCGGTATCGCCATCGATCCGCGGCTCAAGGGACGCGACCCGTTGGGCGAACTAATCGAGGAGGCCCATGCCGAAGGTATTGAAGTTCATGCGTGGTTTGAGTTCGGTTTTAGTTGTAGCTACCAACAGCCTGACGGCGGGCCGCTAATTCGCAAGCGACCTGAGTGGGCGGCACTCGATCGGGACGGGCAGATCGTCAGTCGCAACGGTTTTCAATGGATGAGCGGCTTGAATCCCGATGTGCAACAGTTCGTGCTGTCGTTACTGAAGGAAGTGGTTGCGAACTACGACATCGACGGTGTTCAGGGTGACGATCGCCTGCCTGCCATGCCTTCGAGCGGCGGGTACGATGCCTACAGCGTTGAACTCTATAAAGCGGAGCACGATGGTGAGTCTCCTCCACGCGACCCACTAGATCGCGCGTGGATTCAGTGGCGTGCGGACAAGCTGAGCCGCTTCGTGGAGCGGACGTATCGTGAATTGAAGGCCCTGGATCGAGACCTGTGCGTCTCCTGGGCGCCGAGTGTTTGGCCGTGGAGTCGTGATAACTACCTGCAAGACTGGCCACGCTGGGCCCGCGAGGGATGGGGCGACCTTTTCTGCCCGCAGGTCTATCGCCGTGACCTGGATGCCTATCGCTCGACGCTGAGCCAAGTAAAGGAGCAGGTTCCTGCCGACGTGTTGCCGAAGGTAGCCCCGGGAATGCTGATTGCCCTGGCCGATGGCTACGAGTTGCCGAGCGAGCAAGTTCGGCAGATGGTGCGCGTGAACCGCGAGTTGGGCTTTGCTGGCGAGGTGTTCTTCTACTACCAGGGGATCGAGCAGCATCAGGGTGTCTTCGACACTCTGTACGCGGAGCCGTGGAACGAATTGCCGCTTGGCACGCCTTAGTTGGAGTCGAGTCGCCGCTACCCCCTAGCGGCTTGCATCCAGGCGGTGCATGCGGCGTTCGAATAGTTTGGCAAACCAATAACCAAGCCCAGCCGCGACGGCGACGTACACGCCCCCTTCGAGCCACCGACCCACGAACCAGACGGACGCCGCCAGCACCCCCGCAGAAACCGCCAAGGCCCCCACCACGGCCGCCCCAAGCCCTTCGAAGAGCAAGCCCTCGGGAGGTGGCGTCCAGTTAGGGTCTTCGGCCAAGCACCGGTCGCGAACCGGCTGCCAGTGCCCCATGGGTCGCGCCTTCCGATAAAACGCGGTCAAGGTATCCATCGATTCTGATTTCGTCAGCAGCGTAACACTCACCCATGCGACGCAGGTCATTGCCATGCCAAGGGCCGCGTGCAGCATGTCCATGCCTTGCGCGGCCGATTCGCTCGTCGCGCGGGCCGCCTCCCATGCCGGAAAACTGCTCAGTATTCCGGGCATCGTGAAAGAGGAGAACGAGATGCCACCCAGCAGCGCGTACACACACGGCCCACCCACCATGGCGGTAAACCAGCTCCAGAAATTTACCCGCCACCACCACCATTGCCCCCAATAAACGGTGGCTGTCGCGCCGTACATTCCCGCTAGAACGATAGCGATCCCAATTAGCGACTGGGCATGAAAGGTCACCGCGATGCCTAATGCCAAGATGCCGAGCATCAATACGCGTCCCGCCCAGACGGCTCCCTTCGAGCCTTCCGCAAGGATCTTGGCCCGGGGGAACAGCTGACGAGCAACATCGTTTACCAGGGTTTGCGATCCGTAGCTCAGGTGACTCGAGATGGTCGACATGACGCTCGCCAGAAGCGCCGCAAGTGCTACACCGTAGAGGCCAGCCGGCAGGTACTCGTCCAGTAGCAGGGCGTAGGCCTCTTCGCGTTGGGCGGGTTCCGCCAAATAGAGCGATGGATATTTGACAAGCAATCCCATGGAAGGCAACGTGAGTAGCAACAGCATGACGAACAGGCCAATCACAGCCCACACGTTCATGAGTGCCGCATCTCGGTCGCTCTTGCAAGAAAATAGCCGTTGCCCTTCCAGGTCGACCGACCCACCACGTCCCACGGTGGGTACAATCAGCCAGGCGAGCACCACAACGGGGCCAAGCACCCGGTGTCCCCAGACGGGCCACGTGGAAAGAATCTCCGCGGCTTGGGTGGGGTGGGCGGCCTCCACGGCGGCAGCCAGCGCGGTCGGCCCGCCGTGCTCCCAGAGTACGGCGACCGTTAAAATGACACTTGCAAGCACAATGACAAGCGTCTGCATGACGTCCGTCACCACGACGCCTGCAAATCCGCCGATCCACACGTAGATCATCAGCACCGGTAGTACAATGCTAAGTGTGGCAGCCTTTTCTGCGATACCGAAAGCTGGGCCAAATATTTTGTGCACCCCAAGAAGGCCTGCCCCAATCCACGGAGCCATGTTGACGAATACGGCAAACAGCGACGAATAAATGCGGACAAATCGCGTACGCTTCCCGCCAAACCGCAGGGCGTAGAATTCAGGGCCGGTTCGAATTCCCAGCTGACGCCATCGGACGGCAAAGATCATTGCCGCAATCATCCAAGCCAGGGCGAAACGCGGGAGATAGAAGAACGCAATCGGGAGTCCCACCACGACGGCGAAACCGCAGTAAGTGGGGCCGACGTCCGCGTTCAGAGCGGTGGCGGCAAACGATATTCCATTCACCCAGCCAGGTACCTTCCGTCCTGCCAGAAAGTAATCGTCCTCGGAGTCAACCTGCGCGGCATCACTCCCTTCGTCGCTCGTTGGCTTGGGCGTCCGAAACCAACGGCTGGCGGCTAACCCAAGCAGCAGGCTGCCGAGCAAGTATACCACCACAACTGCCTGGTCACCGGCGGTTGCCAAGGCAATGATTTGAAAAGGATGCATCAGCAAATTTGGCCAACCCGCGGGCGAAGGGCACGACTCCACGACGCAGACAGCGCCGGTCGGAGTGAACGCAGGGAGGGATTCATAGGGTGATGGGCGAATTCAGCTTGCTGGACTGATAAATCGAATCGACGATCGCTTGCACCTTGCGTGCCTCGCACGGCGTGGCCCCAACGCCCGGTTTCCGCGATGAAACCGCCTCGACAAAGTCGGCCATTTGCAGGGCCATTTGGTCGGCGGCCGGAAGCGCAAGGCGAGCTTCGGCGTTTCTGCCACCGATTTCGCTTCGTAGTTGCAGGTGATCGCCGAACAGCTCGAAGGCCAGCCCACCACGGTCGCCAAGCAGGGCAACCATCGAATCGGGAGCGGACGATTGCGGAAGGTTGCAGGCCCATGCTACCTGCAAGTCGAGCGAGGCCCCGTTGTCGAAGGTCACGAGTGCCATTGCGTGATCTTCCACATCGAAAGTCCCCGCGTAGTTAGGTGGCCCAGCCCACATGGCTTCGTAGATGTAATCTTCCATCTTCACGCCGAACTTGGAGTAGGCTTTGCCGCCCACCGAGACAGTTTCGGGCTGCCCAAGCAAGTGGAGTGCAAGGTCCACTAAATGGACGCCCAAGTCGATGAGCGCACCGCCGCCTGAGACCGACTTGGTAGTGAACCAGCCACCCAGTCCGGGTATGCCCCGCCTCAGATGCAAATGCGCTTTGGCGTGATAGATATTGCCGAGCTCGCCCTGGTCGACGCAGGCCTTCGCTCCAGAACCCACGGCCGTAAACCGATGCGTGTATCCGACCTGTAGGATCCTCCTGGTTTGTTCGGCGACGTCAATCAACTCGTCGCACTCCTGCGCCGAGATCCCCATCGGCTTTTCCAGCAGGACGTCCTTGCCCGCGCGTAGCGCTTCTAAGGTGAGCGGATGGTGCAGGTTGTTGGGCACACCGATGACGACGGCGTCGAGGTTGTCGTCGTCCCAGAGGACTTGCTGGTCGACATCTGCGGAGGCTCCGCAGGTTGCAGCCAATGCGGTTGCCCGGTCGGCGTTTCGGTCAACAACCCGAGTAACTTCGACACCCACCGCCGTAGCGGCAGCTACGTGCTTTTCGCCAATGGCACCTGCCCCAAGAATTCCCAGTCGCATCATCATCTCCGTCGTTGGATTCCACACTCCATCCTAATCGGCCTAGCCGAGGGATGCTTCGAGAAGTATGGTGGGCCTGAAACCAGAATTCAACAGGGTGCCGTGCACGGTCGCCATGGTGGGCACCTAGCCGTGGCCGCTAGATTGGCACCCAGCCTGCCCGCGCGGCCGGGTCTTGGGCGGCGTCGAGAATCCGCATGATTGCCATGGTTTGTTCCTTCGGCACCAACGCGTCGCCGGCCTCGAAGAAGTCGAGAATCGCCGCCGCCGCATCGATGAAAAGCGTTGCGTCGGCAACGGCAAGGGGTCGTGATTCGCGTGCGGTCGTAAGGACCACGTAGAACGGAACGTACTCGGCGGCGTTAAAGTCAATCGTCGCCACTCTACCGCCACTAAACTCGATCATCAACGTCGTATGCGGATCGCGCCCGCCGATCGTTAACCGTTCGGCCTCATGTCCCAGACAACTAACCGCCAATTCCACCGGATGCACCCCGTACTCTTCGAACGACGCCCCCCCGGCCCACTGCGCGAGGCTAATCGGTGGTTCGTCCAACTGGGCCACCACCTGCTGAATGTTGGTGGACCGCAATGCCGAAGTGGACTGAATCGGCGTGCCAAACCGATCGGCCAACGCGTAAATAAGCTCAGCCGTTGCAGCATCGGGGGCGAATGTCTTATCAACAAACGTCGGTTTGCCGTACGGCAGGGCTTGTTCGCAGAGCTTGACGTGGGTCTCTGGGGTCGAAGGAGCCAAGATGGCAAATGCGTCGACGTGGGCCGCAAGTTGGTCAACCGTATCAAAGTAGGCGATGCCCTTTTGTTCCGCCCAAGCAACACCGCCGGTCTGCTCGAGCGCAGTCACACCTGCCACCTCCCAACCCCGGTCGGCTAGCGGCTGGCGAAATGCGTCGAGATAGGTGTTCGCGTGGAAATTGTCGAGGTTATCGTCGACGAAACCGAGTCGTTTGGTGGGCATGAGAGTTACGGATCTAACCTACGAATGAAGATGCGAGTCGAACACGGTTGCTAGCGAGCGGTAGCCGTCGAACTCTGCGAATCATCCTAGTGATGCAACGGGGGAATGGTCAAATGGGTCCTTGCCACGCGCATTGCGATTGCCGGGGTCGATCCAATTCCCCGTCCTCCAGCCCAGTCGCCCCGCTATGGTCACCCGTTGCTGGAGGCCCAGCAATCGGTGCCTGCAGCAACCGGCGAAGCCCATCGGGCGATCGAACGGATGGCCGAGGAAGATTCCCCGGGAGCCCGAGAGCGAAGAACTTGAAACCCGGGCGTGGCTCTTGGGGAAATCGGACCACCGGCACCGACTCATGCCCGGGGGCTACCGAGCCAACCTCCATGGAAGAAGCGGCCGTGGTCTGCAGTCCGAGCTGGGCTGCTTGCACGCCTCATAATCGTTAAAGCTGGCATAACGCGGCCGCCGATCTACTCGGAAGAGGACCGGTCTTCGTAACGGATCGATCTGTTGATCCCCGTAGGTTTTGCTAGCAGGCGGCCCGAGTATGCTATCGCTATTGCTCCATCCCATGCGGCAGTTGTTTAACGCCGTCGCGGCCAACGATTCGCCACGACAAATGGCCTGGGGATTCACCATTGGCATGGTGCTGGGCATGGTGCCCAAGGGCAACCTGATTGCCGTGGTACTGATGGTGCTGCTGTGTGGGCTGCGGGTGAACAAGCCGGCGGGTCTCTTGGCCGTGGCAATTTTCTCTGCCATCTCGCCCTTGTGCGATACCCTGACCCACAAGATTGGCGAAAAGCTGCTGCAACTTCCCACGCTCGAGCCCTTCTTCGTCTGGTTGTACGACCAGCCTTTGGGGCCGTTCATTGGATTCCACAACACGGTGACCATCGGGTCGCTAATGCTTGCGATTTATATCACCTATCCCTGCTATTACGGCAGCCACCAGGCATTCGAGAAGCTCGGTCCGCCTATCAGCCGGTGGGTTACCCGCTACCGCCTTGGCCGCGCTCGTCGGGCGCAGTTCGCCGCACGCTTTAATGGCTAGGGTTTAAGGAACCGATCCGATGCGATTCTTGCGATTTAGCTACATTATTCCGCGCTTAATCCTGCTGGTACTGTTCGTGCTGGCAACGGAGATTGGTAGTGGCTATTTGCTGCGTTGGGCGCTGGTAACCGGCGGCGAATCCGCCGTAGGTGCTAGAGTCGACATTACCTCGGTCAAGTCATCGCTGCTCGACACACGGGTGCTGGTGCGGAACATCTCTGTGGCGAATCCCAGTAAGCCCATGCAGAATCTGTTCGAGGCCGACCGCATCGAGGTCGACTTCAATAGCCACGCCCTGCTGCGCAAGAAGTTGATTGCCGACTACGGCGTTGTCAGCGGGCTCCAGTTGGGCACCGCGCGGCAGACGTCGGGCTCACTGCCCGAGCGATCGCCAACGGACGCCAGCAGCCCAGCGGCTAATTGGGCGAGTCCCATTGCCAAGCAGTACGCCGATGCCTGGCTGACCGATCTCGACGCACGCCTGGCCAACGACCTGGAGCAGCAATTCGAGTCCGTGCGTCTGGCCGAAGCGCTGGGCCAGCGGTGGCCGCAAAAGTACCAGCAGCTCGAATCGCAAGCCTTGGCGATCAAGACCGAGGCCAAGAAGCTTGAGCAAGACGTCCGCGCAGGCGCAGGAAGAATCCGCTGCGACACATGGAATTCCTCACGGACGTGCCCAGCCGCGTGGCGGTACTGCGCCAGCAGCTTGCTAGCCTGCAAGCCGAAATGGCCCAGCTTCCCGATCAACTTGCGTCCGACCGTGCCGCAGTTCAAGCGGCTCGCGAGCACGACGAGCAGCTTGTCCGCCAACAGCTTGAACTTGGCAACGTCGATGCCAAGTCGCTATCGAATTATCTACTTGGGGAGCAAATTACGGCCCCCCTGGGCGAAGCCGTGGGCTGGGTCCGCTGGGCGAGAAACTTTGTGCCACCACGTGGCAAAGTCGCCAACGAGCCGCCCATGCGCGGTCACGATGTCGTATTCGCCGGATGCGAGCAACTACCCGACATGCTCGTCAAGGCGGTGCGGCTCGATGGCTCCGCTCGGTTGGGCGGTCAGCAGGTCGACCTGGTTGGCGTCGTCCGTGACTGGACGACCCAGCCGCATCGGCATTCGAGGCCCACCACCATGGAACTGACGACCAAAGGCGGCCTGCCGCTTACCGTCCAAGCGAAGTTTGATCGCTCGGCGGATACACCGCGAGATGTCGTCTACTGCAATACGAACGATGTGCTGCTTCCCGCGCTTTCCCTGGGCAAACCTGGCAAGCTGCAAATGGCTGTCGCTCCCACTGCGCTGATGTAACGCTCGAAATGAACCTGGTGGGCGACGAGCTGACGGGCAGCGTCCAGATCACGCAGCGCGGCATTACCCTCAGGCCCACCGTCGCCGGTGGCGTGCTTGGCACTCGGCTACAGGAAGCGCTCCAGCAGCGGGTCGCGAATATTGACCAGGCTACCACTGCCGTTGCCCTGAGCGGCACGCTAGACGACCCCAAATTTGCATTCGACTCGACGCTTGGAACCGCCGTGGCCACCGCCATTCAGCGGGCCGCGACCGATGTGATTGCAGCCGAGCGGGAGCGGCTACTAGCCAAGAGTCAGCAGCAGGTCGATGCCGAGCTTGCCAAGCTGAACGGCGAGTTCGTCGCGTTTCAAGACAAACTGAAGACCGAACTCCAGGCCCCAGGCGACATCTTGGCAGGCCTGTTGACCACGGGCGGAAAGACCGAGATTGGGCAATCGCCCTTTGGCCAACTGCTGAAGTTGAAGTAGCTCGCTCTGGTCCAATATTCTGGTAGCGCTAGTCGGAAACACGCAGCACGGCACCCTGCGCCGCGGACAACCTGCCGACTATCTAGCCATCGCCTGTATTCGTCTGCGATACTACGCAGATGAATAGTCCAGCACCTGAGTTGCATCTCAATCGCCTGGCCTCATGCCATGTGCGAGTCGCTCATCGATCAGGCGAGCGACCTCCGTGCCATCGTAGCACGGGTTGGTTCCACTCGCGTTGTCGACCTGGGCATCGAAGCGCTCGGTGGTCTTGAAGCAGGACGGCGGATGGCTGAGATCGCCATGGCCGGACTTGGCCAGGTATCGCTCGCCACGCATCCGCTCACCGGCGGGCCAGCCGTGATGGTTCGCACGGATGCCCCGGTGCCGGCCTGCATGGCGTCGCAGTACGCCGGTTGGGAAATCGCAAGCGACAAGTACTTCGCCATGGGCTCGGGGCCAATGCGGGCTGCAGCCGGCCGCGAAGAATTGTTCGAACATATTGGTTTCCGCGAGCCGTCGGACGTCGTGGTTGGGCTACTCGAAACGGGCGAGATGCCTTCCGAAGCCGTTTGTGTCGATATTGCCATGAAGTGCAATACTTCGCCCCATGGAGTGACGCTGCTAGTCGCCCCCACGGACAGCCAGGCGGGTAGCCTGCAAGTGGTGGCGCGGAGTGTGGAAACGGCGCTGCACAAGTTGCACGAACTCAACTTCGATTTGCATCGCGTTGAAAGTAGTTGGGGAATCGCCCCCTTGCCGCCCGTAGCCAAGGATTCGCTGGCCGGGATTGGCCGCACTAACGATGCCATTCTCTATGGCGGCCACGTCGTGCTGTACGTTCGGGGCGACCAGGCGAGCGTGGACGAAGTCGGACCCCAAGCACCCTCCAACAGTTCCGCCGATCACGGGCGACCATTTGCCGACATTTTCGCTGCCTACGACAACGACTTCTACAAGATCGACAAACAACTGTTCAGCCCGGCAGTGGTGGAGTTCGTGAATCTCGATACGGGTGTGGCACGACGATTCGGTGAGTTTGCCCCCGAGGTTCTGAGGCAGTCGTGCGAAAGTTAGACAGGTTCGCAGCATGGGCTTAACCGCCAATCGACTTGCAAAGCTGTCTCCTGTAGAGCCCGTAAACCCTGTTATCCACCGTCGAATCTATGTGAATATTACTTTTCTCGGCTCTGCTGATAGTTGGTACTTGCGCGATCTCGAGCGGGCGGGGGGCGACCGGTTTGTGATGACGCCGGCACCGTTTAGCTCGATGGAGTCTTCGATCGCTGGAAATACCGTGACCGTTGCCAGTGCTGGGCGGGGATGCGCCGGCGTTAAGAATCTTGCCGAGGCCGATTGTGTTCTGGTCCGCACAATGCCCCCTGGGTCGCTCGAACAGGTTGTGTTTCGCATGGACGCCCTGGCCAGCGTCGAAGCGGCGGGGACGCTTGTCGTGAACCCGCCCAAAGCAATTGAGGCTGCGGTCGACAAGTACCTCACCACGAGTCGCATGGCGCGGGCGGGATTGCTTGTGCCACGGACCGTCACCTGTCAAACGGTGGACGCGGGAATGGAAGCGTTTGCCGCGCTTGGCGGCGACGTCGTACTCAAGCCGATTTTTGGCGGCGAAGGACGTGGAATTGCGCGGCTGGATGACGAAGCGCTCGCACGCCGAGCGTTTCAACTTATCGAGCAACTTGGCGGCGTGATCTATTTGCAGAAGTTCATCAAGCACGAAGGGTACGACATCCGTGTGCTACTGGTTGGCGAAACGTCGCTCGCCATCCGCCGTCGCAACCACCTCGACTGGCGAACCAACATCAGCCGCGGTGCGCAGGCCGAGCGGCATGAAATTTCCGCCGCGCAACTCGACATGGCCCGCCGAGCGGCGGCTGCCGTTGGCGCGCCACTGGCGGGCGTCGATTTACTGCCGGCACGCGATGGCCAGCTTTACGCCATTGAGGTGAACGCGGTGCCCGGCTGGCGAGCGGTTGCCCAGGCAACGGGCGTGGATGTTGCGGCCCTGGTGCTCGCCTGGATTGCCGAGCATGCAGGGTAAGGCTGGGGAGCGACTTGCCCCCGCATGCAACTCCTTAAGCTTTCTTCACATTTTCGCTGGACTTGCCACCAATTGCGGTAGAATCAGCATCAGCGGCATGACCGGTGGGGGCGATTTTCGCCAAGATTGCGGAAAACCCGGCGAACTCCTCTTAATGCAACGCATAGTTCCATATCCGTTCTTTTAGCAAGGGCTCCAGCGATGCTTGAGACAACCTTTTTTTATGCAGTGCGCTAACCGGTGGCATCGTGCTTGCCTTCCAGTTCCTGATGATATTTTTCGGTGGCGGCGATGACGATTTTGATGGCGGTGGCGGCGACATTGATGCGGGTGGCGACCTGGACTGGGATTCCGATGGCAGCTCCCACGGAGACGTCGGCGGTTACTGGTTCTTCGAGATGGTGTCGCTCCGCACCTTGGCGGCGGCCGCCACGTTTTTCGGTTTAGTGGGGTTAACCTCCGACTCCGCCGGTCTCGCGCCGCCGGTCTCGCTAACGCTAGCGGCTAGCGCCGGCTTCGGAGCCATGTACGCCGTTTACTGGATGTTCAAGCAACTGATGAAGCTGCAGTCGAGCGGCACGCAGCAAATCCGCAACGCCATTGGCCGTCCCGCCCAGGTTTACTTGCGGATTCCGGGCAAAAACGGGGGGGCCGGCAAAGTGCATCTGAGCATGCAACGCCGCACGGTAGAGTACCTGGCCGTGACCGACGAACTCGATGAGATACCAACCGGTGAGAACGTGTGGGTAGTAGAGGTCGTTAACAGCGATACGCTGCGCGTGGCCCTTGAGGGTTCGGACGACACCATTCCCAAGTCGTAAGTTTGCGGCAATGACACCATTTACAAGAAGTGAGGTTCCGATGACTGGACTCCCCTTAATACTCGGCGTAGAAGTCTCCGACATTCCGTTCCCCATCCTGGTTGCGCTCACGATTCTGGCGTTCATGATGATCGTCGGCATTGGCTTCGCCTTTGTGAAGTCGCTGTACAAGCGCTGTAGCAGCAATCAAGTCCTCGTGGTCTATGGTGCCGGCACGGGGCGCGATGGGGCGACCTCCAAGACCGTGCACGGTGGCGGTTCGTTCGTGTGGCCCGTGATTCAGGACTACGAGTACCTGAGCCTCGAGCCGATCCAGATCGAAATCCCGCTTCGCGGAGCGCTCTCGATCGAGAACATCCGCGTCAACGTGCCGAGCGTGTTCACCGTGGCCATCGGCACCGAGGCCCGAGTGATGAACAACGCGGCCATCCGTCTGCTGGGTCTCACCACCCAGGAAATTCGCAAGCAGGCCGAAGAAATCATCTTCGGCCAGCTGCGGCAGGTGATCGCCTCGATGGGGATCGAGGACATCAACCGCGACCGCGACACGTTCCTCAGCACATCCAGAACTCGGTCGAGCCGGAGCTCAAGAAGATCGGCCTGGTGCTGATCAACGTGAACATCACCGACATCACCGACGAGTCGGGCTACATCGACGCCATCGGCCAGAAGGCCGCCAGCAGGCGATCCAGCAGGCCCGCGGCGACGTGGCCGACGAGCTGAGAAGAGGGCGAAATCCGCGTTGCCGAGGCCGAGCGCGAAAAGGCGTCCAAGTGGCCAACGCCACGAAGGTCCGCGAGATCGGCACCCGCGAAGCCGAGCGTGAGCAGGCGGTCCGCGTCGCCGAACTCGAAAAGGAGCAGACCGTCGGCGAGCAGACGGCCGCCTTCGCACCGCGAAGTGCAGGTGAAGCAGGCCGAGCAAGAAAAGCGTATTCGCGTGGCCGAGGCCAACGCCCAGGCCGTCGACGGCGAAAACATAGCCGAAGGCGACGATCGCCCAATCGCAAGCGACGCTGCTGGTGCAAAAGGCCGAAGCCTACGAGCAGGGCGAAACGCGCAAGCGCGAGGCCGAGGCGGCCGTGCTCGAAGTCCAGAACCGCGCCATGGCCAAGGCGGCCCTGGCCGAAGCCGAACGCATCGAAGCCGAACAACGGGCCGAGCTGGAAGCCCCGGCCAAGGCCGAGAAGGCCCGAATCGTGGTCGAGGCCGAGGCCGAAGCGGAGAAACGTACGCTCGAGGCCGAGGGCGAGGCGTCGGCCATCTACGCCAAGCTCGAAGCCGAAGCCCGCGGCCAGTACGAAATCCTGGCCAAGAAGGGCGAAGGCCTGAAGCAGATCGTCGAGGCCTGCGGCGGCGCGAAGGAGGCGTTCCAGCTGATGATGCTCGAACACCTCGACAACCTGGCCGACGCCAGCGCCAAGGCGATCTCGAACATCAAGTTCGACAAGGTCGTGGTCTGGGAAAACGGCGGCGGCAAGGACGGCCGCAGCAGCACCGCCGACTTCCTGCACAACATGGCCGGCACGCTGCCGCCGATGCTGCAAGTGATGAAGGACATCGGCGGCATCGAGATCCCCGACGCCCTGGCAAAGCTGGCGGGCGAAGGTTCCACTGGACGTGATGAACCTGTAAGGGCAGCTGAAAATGGAGCCGTGGCGACGGTTGACGTCGGACCGGACACCGAAGGGCCGAAACCTCGGTAGTTTGCCCGCTGACAACTCGAAATGCTCACAGCCCCCGGCAGCAATGGCGGGGGCTTTTTTTGTTCCACAAGGAAGGTCGCGAAGAGGAAGGAGAGACACGAAAAGGATTAGGGCCGTCCATTTTGTGTGCCTCCTTACGCCTTTTTATGGCAAATCCTACTACACCTAGCCACCAGCAATCCGTTCGTAGCACAATGGTTCGATGGAGACCACCCGTGTGAACGTTGCCGACGCCCTCGCCGAGTCGGCTCGCGCTGCGCCGCAGCGCGTGGCGTTGGTCGAAGCCTGGGGCAAGCAGCGGTCGATCACGATTGGCCAGCTCGACCGGGATGTCGACGTGCTCGCCCGGGGGCTCGTCGAAATGGGTGTCGAGCCGCAAGTGCGGATGGCGCTCTTGGTCAAGCCAAGCATCGAGTTCGTCACGCTCGTATTCGCGCTCCTTCGCAGCGGCGCGACGATGGTGTTGGTCGACTCAGGACTCGGACGCAGGCATATCGTTCGCTGCCTGGCATCGACCGAGCCCGAAGGCTTCGTGGCAATTCCGCTGGGGCACCTGCTGCGAATCGCAAAACGCCGGCAGTTTCCTAAGGCCAAGATCCACGTGAACGTAGGATCGAACTGGTTACCACTTGGCAAGCCGCTTGCCGGCTTAGTCGCAAGCGGTAGGAATTCCACGGCCAAACTCCCTAGCACGACCGCTGACGATCCAGCGGCCATCGTCTTCACTTCAGGCAGCACCGGTCCGCCGAAGGGTGTTGTCTATCGCCATGAGACTTTCACGACACAACTGGCCGAAATCGAGCGGATGTACAACCTCGAAGCGGGCGGTGTCGACCTCGCCTGCTTTCCGCTGTTTGGGCTATTCAACGTGGCGATGGGCATCGCCACGGTGCTACCCGAGATGGACTTCAGCCGCCCGGCAAGCGCCGACCCCAAGAAGCTGCTCGCCGCTGCGAACCAGTTCGAGGTTACCCAGTCGTTTGCCTCGCCAGCGGTGTGGGACAAACTAAGCCGCCACTGCCAAACGACCGGCGACCGTATTCCCTCGCTCAACAAGGTGTTTAGTTGCGGGGCCCCGGTCACTGCCCAGGTTATCGAGCGTACGCTCACGCATGTTTGCCCTGGTGCCGAGTTGCACACCCCTTATGGCGCGACCGAGAGCCTGCCGATCTCGACGATTGAGGCGCAGGAAATTCTTGGTGCAACCCAAGCCAAAACGGAACAAGGTGCTGGCGTCTGCGTGGGTCGCAAGGTCGAAAGCATCGAATGGCGAGTGATCAAAATCACCGACGAGCCGATCGCGACGATCGATGGCACAGTGGAACTACCAACTGGCGAAATCGGCGAACTAGTCGTCCGCGGCCCGCAAGTTTCCAGAGAGTACTTAAGCGAGTCGCAAGCGTCAGCGTCCGGAGCAAGTGACCAACCAGCCCACAACGCCCTCGCTAAAATTAGAGATGGCGATACGGTCTGGCATCGCATGGGCGACGTCGGTTACTTGGACGACGACGGACGTTTCTGGTACTGCGGTCGGAAGAGTCAGCGCGTAGTGACGAGCGAGGGGACGTTGTATACGGAGTGTGTTGAAGGCGTTGCTAGTGCCGTTCACGGTGTGAAACGGTCCGCGCTGGTGAATGCCGGGGTACCCGGCGCGCCTTGTCCAATTGTGGTGATTGAAGAAGAGGTAGGACAGACCGCGAGCGACAATGTTCACCGTGATGTATTGAGGCAGCTACACGATGTGGACAGCAATTGCCCTGTACAACTCATAATGCGTCACTTCAGCCTCCCGACCGACATCCGCCACAACGCCAAGATTAACCGTGAGAAACTGGCTGAGTGGGCCGCAAGACAACTGTCAAATAGCAGGAACGCTAATCATCGCTAATCGACACTTATCTTATTAGCGCCTGTTAGCGTAGATTAGTGTTCCCCCTGCCGGCGACGCATTGGTCTCGCCGGCAGCCGTCGTTCCGTAATCCCAATTCGCACATGCGTTATCTCGTCACCGGTCCAGGTGGATTCCTCGGCCAGTACATCGTCGAACAGCTCATCGCCCGGGGCGACTCGGTGCGGGGGTTTGCGCGGGTGAGTATCCCGAGCTGGCGACGCTGGGCGTGGAGATGATTCAGGGCGACCTGGCCGACTTGCCCTCGGTGACCGCAGCGTGCGAAGGGGTCGACTGCGTGATGCATGTGGCAGGCAAGGTGGGTGTGTGGGGCAAGTGGTTTCAGTACTTCCAGGCAAACATTCACGGCACCATGAACGTCCTGGCCGCCTGCAAGCAGCACGGCGTCGGGCGGCTGGTGTTCACCAGCAGTCCCAGCGTGACGTTTGCCGGGCAAGATCAACATGGCGTCGATGAGTCGGTGCCCTACCCCACGAACTGGCTGTCGCACTACCCGCACTCCAAGGCGATCGCCGAGCAAATGGTGCTGGCGGCGGATGGCGAACCGGTGGCGAATAACGGTGTCCTGCGAACCTGTGCACTCCGCCCGCACCTGGTTTGGGGTCCGCGGGACCATCATCTCACGGCGCGACTCATCGCCCGCGCGAGGAGTGGAAAGCTTCGCCGCGTGGGCGATGGCACGAACTTGGTGGACATGATTTATGTCGAAAACGCTGCTGAAGCTCACTTGCTAGCAGCCGACGCGCTAGCAGTGCTCGACTCGCCGGTGGCTGGTAAGGCCTATTTTTTGAGCCAGGGCGAGCCGGTAAACTGCTGGGCGTGGGTCGACGAAATCCTGGCCCTCGCCGATTTACCGCCGGTGGAGAAGGGCATACCCCGCCGCGCCGCTTACGCAATGGGTGGCGTGCTTGAGGCCGGATACTGGGCCACCCGAACGTGGAATGCCGAGCCCCGAATGACCCGTTTCGTCGCCCAGCAACTGGCCACGCACCACTGGTTCGACATCACGGCCGCCCGCCGCGATTTGGGCTACGAGCCGAATATTTCGACCGCGGAGGGGATGGTGCGATTGGGGAATTGGATTCGGGCAGAGGCGTCCGTTAGAACGCCAATTGACAGTTAGGCCGGAAGTTTTTGCCTCGGCTAAAGGCCATTCTTGGTCTCTCGATCGTCTGCCGGATGGTTGCGGCTGTCCCGATAGAAGTCGTGGTGGCAGAACGTGGCGGCGGCGATCCTTTCCCTTCCGCCACGCTAGCAATGGTGCGTGAATCGCTCTTCAAACAGGGCGGCCGATTTGATACTACCCGCCACAACTATTCGCATCCGGCTTGGTCGCCGAGGTGCGTCAGGCGTTTCAGTAGTCCCTCAACGGCCCATCGATTGGGAAGCGAAGCCATGTCGAAACCGCAGCAGCGTCGCCAAATTGTTATGCCGATTCTCCTAGCCTCAGGGCTGGCATCGGGTACCGGCGTAGGAGGCTACATGATGTATGCCCCCGGTGGTGGTAACTTGACGGTCGAAACGCAAAGTGACTTAGAGGCTGGCTTCGAATCGGCCCAAGGGAACAACACGCTCGGAGCGATGGCCAGCGCTTGGCAGCGCGAGACAGCGCAAGACGTCACTGCAGTTTCGGCTGAAGAATCGATCGAAGCAGAGGCAAACGTTGAATCGATGCCCCACGCTGCTACCAATGAAAGGTATCAAGAGGCACCAACGGTGGCGGATGCGGGACTCCCGCCGCTGCCCGAGCCGGACGAACGATACACGCCTGCAATGGCGACGGAAGAACCCCATTCGGCAAACGAGACCATTGCTCGTGGCCAATCCCCGACACCAGCTCTCCAGCCTATCGACGCCTTGCCGGACAACAATCCGCTGCGGTCGGCGGAGGTCGATCCGTTTGACTCCCCGGCCCCTTTGCCCAACGACAACAATCGCCACGCGGAACAAGCCTTCAATGCGCCGGCGCCGGCGCCGATGGTGGATGCCACTCCAGCCGCAACAGCGATTGGGCCGGAGCCTATGGAAACAGTTGCTGGCAATCCGCTCCGCTCGGCCCCGGCTCCCGCGCCAGCTCCGCTCCAAGATGCGGCGCGGTACGGCAATGAACCACCGTTGCAGCCCGCCGCCTTCGCTGGGGCACAGCCAATGGCGGCCTCCCAGTACAGCGACGCCGGCTTAACCGGGACCGACACTTACGCCGACGCGTTCGATGCCGCTCCCGACGAGCTAGAGCCAACCATGGCGGATCCTCGCGCTGCGGAGCCAGTACCTCAGCCCGCTAGCGAGCCACAGTACGCTGGTAGCGCCCCGGCAGCACGCGAACCTTCTCCAACGGAGCCACTTGCTGCCGCGGAGACTGACGGAGATTACAACGCTTTTGCACCTGGTCCGTCGACGATGGCCACGGGACCTGCGATTGATGAAGGTACGGGCCGACCTGGCGAACGGGCTCTGGAAGGCCCTCAGCGCCCCGCCCTGGTATTGCAAAAATTTGCCCCCGAGGAGATTCAGGTTGGCAAAGAATGTAAGTTCGTAATCAAGGTTCGCAATGTTGGACAGCACCAGCCGACAACGTCGTGGTTACCGACGAAGTGCCCCAAGGCACGCGTTTCGTCGCTGCATCACCTACAGCCGAGCCCGCGGGTCCGGCACTTTCGTGGCAACTCGGCACGCTTTCGCCGGGCGAGGAGCGGACGCTAGAGGTTCAGTTGATGCCTACGGAAGAGGGAGAGATTGGCAGTGTAGCACAAGTGACGTTCGCGTCGCATGCTTCGGCCAAATCCCGGTGCACTCGCCCGCAGCTCGCGCTGCGGATGACCGCGCCTGGAGAAGTGCTCATTGGCCGACAACAACAACTCACCATCGAGCTTCACAACCCGGGGTCGGGCGACGCAACGAATGTCATGCTGCTGGAAAACGTTCCTGAAAACGTCCGCCACCAAGCGGGGCCAACGCTCGAGTTTGAAGTCGGCACGCTTCGCGCGGGTGAGACTCGTCGCATGGAACTCATGCTGACGGCCGAGAAACCGGGCCGCGTGGTGAACACACTTACCGCTAGGGCGGACGGTAACTTGCAGGTGCGGCAGGAAGTGGAGTTCGACGTTATTTCCCCGGCGCTGGCCGTCGCCGTGCAAGGCCCGGCACGTCGGTACCTGGAACGCCCCGCCACTTACACCGTGATTGTGGACAACCCGGGAACAGCCCCTGCCAAGGATGTACAACTCGTGACCAAGTTGCCTAAGGGAATGCGGTTCGTGCGGGCCAATAACCTGGGCGAGTACGACTCTGCAACCCACAGCGTGCATTGGTCGCTGGCAGAATTACCCCAGGGGCAAAAGGGCTCGGTGGAGCTCGTGGCGTTGCCCGTGCAGTCGGGCGACCACACAATTGAGGTGGAAGGGCGGGCCCGCGAAGGACTCGAAGACCGCACGACTCAGCCGGTACGCATCGAAGGCCTAGCGGCCATCATGTTCACGGTGAGCGATACTCAGGACCCGATTGAAGTCGGTGGAACGACCAGCTTCGAGATTCGCGTGGTCAACCAAGGGTCGAAGGCGGCCACCAACGTGCAAGTTACGGCGCTAGTGCCTCCCGGAATGGCGGTGACCAACGTGCAGGGAGAATCCCGGCACGCGGTTGAGGCCGAAGGTGTTGTATTTGAGCCTATCCCCCGCCTCGCACCAAAGGCCGAAGCGGTGCTGCGAATCGACGTGCAAGGCGTGCGCCCTGGCGATCAGCGGCTCATGGTGGAAGTCCGCACCGACGATATCCAGCAGCCGATCCGCAAGGAAGAGAGCACCCGCGTGTTTGGCGACGAGTAGATCGAACGCTTCACTTCGTGCGCGATATCAACCGACCGCGCACCGCTCGGTTAATTCCCGTCCCGCTCACGTAAGGCGGCGAGGTGCAATGCCACGCACTCTGCCAGCATAGGCGGGCTGTAGCCTCCTTCCAGGACACTCACGAGTCGCCCACCGGCGTGTGCTGCCGCGACATCCTGCACTGCGGCGGTAAGGGACTCGAAGTCTTCCGACTCCAGGCCAAGGGAGCCGACAGGATCGAGGCGATGAGCGTCGAAGCCGGCGCGTAACGAGCACCAACTGTGGCCGCCATTGGTCAGCAAAATCACCCAGTTCGCGCGTAAACTCAGCCAAGTAGCGATCTCGCGATACGCCAAACTTCATGGGTAGATTGCGGGTGGATCCAAGTCCATCGCCCGTGCCCGTTTCGTCGGCCGCGCCCGTGCCCGGGTAAAAGGGTGCACGGTGTGCAGAAAAGAACGCGACACGCGAACTGTCGTAGAAAAGATCTTGTGTTCCGTTGCCGTGGTGGACGTCCCAGTCGACAACCAGCACTCGATCGACGTCGAAATGATCGATCGCCGCCCGTGCGGCAACCGCCACATTGTTCACTAGGCAGAAACCCATGGCATGAGAGCGGACCGCGTGGTGACCCGGCGGGCGGACAAGGCAAAGGGCCTGCTGCTCGCTGTCCGTGACAACCCGTCGCACCGCATCAACCGCTGCGCCGGCCGCAAGCAGGGCGATGCCATACGAGGGTGGCGAGATCACCGTGTCGGCATCGATATGTCCGCCACCGCTGGCGGCAAGCTGCTCAACCGCCCGGATGTAATCAGCATCGTGAACCGCGGTGACCCAGTCGGATTTGGCTTCGGGCCATTCGGACACGCGGTCATCGCGCCACATGTCGAAGGCGTCCAAGTGCTGGGCCACCGCCTGTAATCGTCCAGCGTTTTCGGGGTGGGTACCCGTGTCATGGTCCAGGAACCGCGGGTTGTAGTAGATGAGCGTCATCCGGAGGTCTCCTCGCCGCCAGGGCTTTGTTGCAATAAACGCCTGCCGTACAGGCGATTTGGTAGTTAAAACCGGTGTATTCGCCCTTTTGCGGTCGCCAAACGGTCGACGGCCGTGAATCTGAATTCTTGATTTTCGGTGGGTGTTTGGCTAGCCTAGAGAATAGCTGAATCGGCGTAAGTTGTTGCCATTTTTCAAGTTACTATTCGGGGTGATGGCCGCATTCAAGGTCATCGACTCCCGCTGAGTCTCTTGGTCTGTCCAAGCAGAAAATTAGGGTACGGATGGTGAGCTGTAAGCGATAGCCGCGGAATTTCTCAAGTGCATCCGAGGCTATCGTGTTCGGCTTACCCTAGCAATGAGCTTGGGCAGACCACGAGTATTCAGCGACTGCGACGCGGACATCTTAGGAGTTAACCATCGTGCAATCGAGCCGTTTGCTGCCCCCTGTTTCCCGCTGCCTTTGCTATTCGGTAGCGATATTCGCGCTAATGGCGCTTTTGGGAAGTCCGCCGCCAGCGCTGGCGCAGTTCGAATCGGACGAAGTGCAGAACATGGGACGCTATGGCGCGAGTGCGGCCAAACGCTATGCCCGCAGTCCCTCGGGCAGCGCCGACGACCGAACCCAGTTCGGTCGTTATATCCGCGACGTATATTTTTCTCAAATGACGCAATACGATCCCGCGTCGCTCGCTAACTTAGGGCGTTTACGGTACGACTTCATGCGCAACTTCTTGTGGGGCGCTGCTCCGCAGGCACAGAGCGACGTTACGCAGTTGGCCTTCAATCAGATGGTAAAAATTGTGAAGGGCCGATACCATCCCGCAGTGCGGTACAACGCCATGCTCATTATCGGCCAACTCGACGCCACCTATAGCGGGCAAGCCAATAATCCTCCCGTGCCGCTGCCGACCGCCAACGAGTTTCTCACCACGTACGTCTCGGCGGGCATCAACACGCCAAAAGCACCTGCACCCTTAATCGTCGGCGCTAATTGGCCTGGAGCGGCATGCTAAGTCGCTGGACCAACTGCCGGCCGCTAATCGCAGTGCCACCGCGGGTGCGCTGTTGGCCGTCTTGGAGAAAGATGATTTCCCCCACGATATTTCCTCCAGTGTTTCTCAGTGGATGAGAGTGATGGCCGCTCGTGGACTGGCCAATGCTGGCGTACTGGGCCAAGGCAACCGTGTCCACACTGCCATGCTAAAGGCGATTGGCAATGAGAAATCGCGACTCAACAACCGCGTTCGTGTTGCCGAGCTGTTGGAAGCCTATCGCCCCTCCTACGAAACAGCCACGGGCATCAACGAACGCCAAACGGTGGAAACCTTCATGCAATTGGCCACCGACATTGCTGCCGACGAAAAGGAGCGAGCCGTCGACTATGAAGAAGAGGCGCTTCGCGGGGGCGGTGGAGGAAGTGGCTTTGATTTCGGCGGTCAGGGTGGCGACAACGAAATCCCCGACGAGTACCAAATTCGCCGTTTGCTGCTACGGCTCGATGGCTTGAAGGCCGGCCTTACCGCGGTCAAACCTGCCATCAAAGACGCCAAACTTGCTGGCCTACTCGATCAGGTAGTTGCCGCCACGGATCCCGTCGTTGCCATGGCAACCGACCGCAACTTGATCATGCTGAACCTAACACGCGACATCAAGAGGATGGCGGACCAAGTGGCAGCGATCACCGCATCGCTCGGTGTCGAGGCGGTGGAGGCTCCGCCAGAAAGCGACGAGGAAGCGGCCGAAAAAATGCTAGAGGAGGAAGCGGCCGGCGAGCCCGGGGCTTGAATGCCTGTCCGCCAGCAACGGCGTTACGTCGTTCGCATCGGCCCTTGTAAGCGTTGTGTTTCGCGCGAAGTAATCAAGGCCCAGGCACCGAACAGGGTTGCCATGTAGAACACGTCGCCAGCGAGCATCTTGGCGTAGAACGGAATTCCTGCCGCGTAGCAGCTTGCCAAGCCAGCTAAGTCGGGGGAGTACGAAACATGCGATCCGGTTGCCGACCCGACAGCCCAAACCACAAAATTCGTGGTCACGAAGAACAAAGTGGCGGGCAACATCGCGGAGATGGTGCCGCGGCGGATTGTTTGCATTCTGGTGGCTGCGTTGCGCAACCATGGGCCGAGCATGGCCGGCAGCAGCATCGCGGCCCACACACTCAGCAACACCCACCGATTGCTGTGGGTTGGCTCGGCAAGATCGCTGATAGCGAGTGCAGCCAGCGGTACCAGCGCGGCCACTAGCCGACTGCGAAAGTAGAAACCGGCAAACAGAGCTGCCGCGGCTACTGGCGTGAAGTTCCAGTCGAAGCGGCCCATACGGCCGGCGACGGCAATCGCCACAAGGAGTACGAACACCCAGTGATCGCTGTTGGTCTGCAAAAAGCGGCGCACGGCTTTATCCTGATGGAGGAACTGTGATAGTCGACTAGTGTCTATTATTCGTATGGGGCGAACTTCCACAAGACACGGTCGCCCGGCACTAGCTGGAGAGCGCCAAAGCTCACGTTGGCTCGCTCGCCCTGGACCTCGTACTGCCAATTGTTGCCCTCGGCGCCTTGATTGGCTTGCTGTCCCAATTGCGTAAGAAAGGCCGACTCACCCGCGCCTTCGTAGGTGAACTCCCATGCCGGATCCCTCTCTGCGGCCAGTCGCATGGCATCTAGCACCGTTGTCGCCGACGGGCAGGGTACGATGATCCGCAGGACGGCGTCGTCAGCCCCCTGTTGTTCGATGGTGACGCCTTGCACGGCGTCGGCCTCCATGGCCTGGCTGACCGCCGCGGCATCGCTACGTACTACGCTGGCACGTCGACCGAGCAGATAATTCATTGCCAACACCAGCAGCAGAACGCCAAGCAAGGCAGCCGCGAGCAGCCCGCCACGGTTGTTGATTAAGGGGGGATCGGTAGTTTGGGAGTTGCCCGCCATTGGCTCAGTTGTCCACACGCACCAAGGGTTGTCAATCGGTCGACCGCAAGCAACGCAGAGGGGCCGGGCCTCCTAGTTCGCTTGATCGTTGTAGGTTAACCTAGCCCTTCGAGGCAGCGCGGACGACCTGCCCCATGTGAGCAATCTTCTCGAAGTGAATGCCATGACGGCCAGCAAGCACACGACGCTCGATTTTCCGCTCACCGGCATTGCTCGCCTGTCGCTGCACCATGCCGACCGCAGCGTGAACGTGCTAGCCCGCGCGATGCTCGAAGAGATCGACGCCCAGCTCGATGCGTTGGCGGGTCGTACCGATATCGTTGGCTTGGTCATCACCAGCGGCAAGCCGGGCAGCTTTGTTGCCGGTGCCGACCTGACCGAATTTGCGGCGTCGCTTGACGAACCGCCCGACGCGATCGAAAGCGTCAGCCGTGAGGGGCAAGACCTCTTCCGCCGGCTATCGACCTGCAGCTGCGTGACGGTTGCCTGCATCGATGGCATTTGCGTGGGCGGCGGTGCCGAGCTTGCTGTTTGGTGCGATCGCCGGATCGTTACCGATAATCCCAAGACGCAAATTGGCTTCCCCGAAGTCAAACTGGGGCTCTTTCCAGGCTGGGGCGGAACTGTTCGCACGCCGCGAATTGTAGGACTCGCCAATGCGGTGGAAATGATCACCAGCGGCTCCAACAGCAGTGGCAAAGAGGCCTACGAGATGGGCTTGGCCGATGACCTGGTTGCGAGCGGTGAGCGAGCGGCGGATCACTTGTTCGAAGCTGCTGTGCGAATGATTCACGACGATCGCGCTTCGGGCAGCTATCTGGCGGATCGCGAGCGGTGGTCGCAGCCAATTGCTATGCCCGAGAATGAACTGGCGTTCCTCGGAGCTACCGCCGTCGCGGTGATCCAGCAGGAGACCAAAGGGCACTACCCGGCACCCGTTGCGGCGCTCGAAGTGCTTCTGGAAGGGTCGACCGTGGATATCGACGCCGCATGCAAAATGGAATCCGAGCGCTTCGTGCCGCTGTTTGGTTCGCCCATCAATCGCTCCTTGCTCAACGTATTCTTCTTGCAGGATCGCAACAAGAAGGGGGCGGGGACTGACGCCGCGGTGGGCGAACAGGCGAGCAGCCTCGGTGTCATCGGAGCGGGCACCATGGGGCAGGGCATTGCCGCAGTGAGCTTGCGACGTGGGGTCGCGGTCACGCTGTCCGACAATCGCGAGCAAGCGCTCGCAGCGGGCGAGCAAGCCGTACTCAAGGAGGCAGCCTTCGATCGCGAAATCAAAGGCCCCAATCTCGACCGAGTGTTGGAACTAACGCCACACCTCGACACCACTACCAATATCGATCGACTGGGCGAATGCGACGTGGTGGTCGAAGCGATTATCGAAAATGCCGACATCAAACAGAAGCTCTTCGGAGCCATCGAGCAACACGCTAAGGAAACAACGATTCTGTGCTCGAACACTTCGACGATCCCCATCACTACGCTCGCGACCGGTCTCAGCCATCCTGAGCGATTCTGCGGGCTGCACTTCTTCAATCCTGTTCGCAAGATGCCGCTTGTCGAGGTGATTCGCGGCAAGCAGACAAACAGTGCCACCATTGAGCGGGCCGCAGCGTTCGCTCGGCAGCTAGGTAAGTCGCCGGTCGTAGTAAACGACGGCCCCGGCTTCCTGGTGAATCGCTTGTTGCTGCCATACATGAACGAAGCGGCGGTACTCCTAGGCGAGGGGGTACCAATCAAAGCCATTGAGACGCAAGCCAAGGGCTTTGGCATGCCAATGGGCCCCATCGAACTGCACGACGTCGTAGGCCTTGATGTCTGCCTGCACGCGGGCAAGGTGCTCCAAGATGCATTCAGCGATCGCGTCGTGCCGACGCCCGTCGTCGACCAATTGGTTGCCCTGGGCCGCTTGGGCCAGAAGAATGGCAAGGGCTTCTTCGATTGGGTGAAGGACAAGAAGGGTCGCTGGAAAAAGCAGCCGAGCGCCGAAGCCGATCAGGTCATCGCGGAACTGTCCCAGCCGAGCGATGCCACGCACGACCTTACCGACCGCCTGATACTACCGATGCTCGTGGAAGCCACCAGGGCGATTGAAGAAGGCATTGTCGACGATGTTCGCGATGTCGACTTGGCGCTCATCATGGGAATCGGCTTCCCGCCTTTCCTGGGAGGTCTATTCCACTGGGCCGACACCCTCGGCGCAACGGCGATCGTCGAGAAGCTCGCTACATGGCAACAACTCGGCAAACGCTACGAACCGACGGGCATGTTGCTCCAACACGCAGAGACTGGCAAGAAGTTTTACAAGAATTGAGAGGCCCGAGCCGCTGGACGTTGGGCGACGCGGCTGCCCTTTCGCCCTGTTTCTGTACCGCAACGCCATCCCGTATCCACCTACTTTGAATCCCTAATCTTTCCCCCATGCCTACTCCTGTTGTTATCGATGCATGCCGGACTGCGGTCGGTCGGGCACACGCTGAGTTGGGCCTGTTTCGCGACGTCCGTAGCGACGACCTGGCGACGGCCGTTGTTCGAGCGCTCGTGGAGCGAACGGGCATCGATCCGGCAGCGGTCGAGGATGTGATCATTGGCAACACTCAGCAGCAGGGAGAGCAAGGCCTCAACATGGGGCGGCTGGTTGCCTTGATGGCCGACCTACCAGTGGAAACGGCAGGAGCCACTGTCAATCGTTTGTGCGGAAGCAGCTTGCAGGCGTTGAATCAGGCATCGCATTCTATTATTGCAAAGGCCGAAGACGTGCAAATCGTTGGGGGCACCGAGCATATGCAGCATATCCCGATGGATGCGGGAGTCGACCTCAATCCGCGCTTGTTCCGCAACACGAGTAAAGGCACGCTATTGATGGGAGTGACGGCCGAGTTTCTCGCCCAATCGGGGGGAATCAGTCGTGAGGAGCAAGATGAGTTTGCGCTGGCAAGCCACCAAAAAGCGGCTACCGCGGCAGAAGCTGGTGCCTTCGATGCGGAGATCGTACCCGTATGGGGTCGCGACGAAGAGGGTAATCGCATCCGAGCGACACGCGACCAAACGGTTCGCGCCGATGCGAGCCTCGAAGCGCTTGCGGCGCTCAAGCCGGCGTTCATGCCAGTGATTGGTACCGTGACGGCCGGCAATAGTTCGCCCTTGAATGATGGCGCCGCTGCCCTGTTGGTAATGAGCGATACCCGTGCTCAACAACTCGGATTGAAACCAATGGCGCGGATTCTCGCCACCGCAGTTGCAGGTGTCGATCCTTCGGTGATGGGCACGGGGCCGGTGCCTGCGACCCGCAAAGCGCTCCAGCGAGCAGGCGTCGCCCTTGACGACATCGACTTGATCGAATTGAACGAAGCCTTTGCCGCCCAGGCAATCGCCTGCATCCGCGCGCTTTCGATTGACGAAAGCAAACTGAATGTCAATGGCGGAGCAATTGCCATTGGGCATCCCCTTGGTGCAAGTGGCGCCACATTTCCACCACGCTGCTGCATGCGATGCAAGCCCGCGACGCGACGCTTGGTTTAGCGACCATGTGCATTGGCGTAGGGCAGGGCATTGCTACGGTATTCGAGCGAATCTAATTGCCGCTTGCGGCGCTCTCATCGCGCCTGTCCTGGGCGAATCTGCGTGCCCGATTCAAGATTTTCTGCAAACTGGCATTGACGCATTTTCTGTTGGCGGATATCTAAGCGCCCGCTTGTGTAAGCAACTTGTCCCCCAACCTTTTTTTGATAGTTCGCGGGCGTTTCGTCGCCGTTTGCTAGCGTAGTTCGCTCGGCGTGGCGAATTGGCAGCTATCGCCCGCAAACCGATTTCCAAACATAAATCGTCTTTCGGAACCTTCCGGAATCGACTACTGTTCCGCCGGCAACGGATGGCCGAGCGGTGCCCGTATGCTGCCGATGAAATCCATCGCAACAAGGAGAGTCGAGTTGAACGCGACAGGAATAAACAAAATCGTTGTGGTTCTGTTGGGCCTCGGATTGCCGGTTGGCATTGCCAGCCACGCATCGGCGCAACCGTCAGCCAGTACCACGGCTGCTTCGCAGCTATCGCGGAAAGACGTCGATCGCTTGCTTGGCGAAGCACGAGCAGCCATCGAGAAGGGGGAATTGGTGGAAGCCGATGCACTGATCTCCCGCTCGGAGGAAGCGAGCATCCGCTACCCGCTGTTCCACTTCGGAGATACCCCCAGTTCGTTAAGACGCGAACTGATGCGTGCCCAATCCTCCACCAGTGGTGAAGGTGGCGTGACCGGCATGTTGAAGAGGACGCTCGGCAAAAATGAACAGCAAGGCACTGAAGATCCTTTCCTCACGCCCGGCCCTGGTTTGCCCAAGCCAGCCAAGATGCTCGATCCCGAAGTCACTCCTGCATCGGCCACGGGACCCTACGGTAACTTCCGCGCGGAAGTACCAGGCGCGTTACCCAAACCAGATAGCGCAGCACCGGCCGCGTATCCGGTATCGAGCTCACCCCCCTCCCGCTATCCAACCGCTGCTAGCGATTCTCCCAGTCAGCCCAACGCCTCTGGTATCGGTGTTGTCGATAGTAATAACCGTTATGCCAATCCGGCGGGGTTGATGGAAGTCTCTCTTGACGACCTGCCTTCGAGCCCAAGCTCAGCTTCCACTCCACAGGCCAACCAAGTGCCTGAGGTTAGTGAATTGCGATTCGCGCAGCTGCCTGGCACGCCAGCTCCCGAAGCATTGCCCGCCGGTGGTTCGCAGGCCTTGGTCGCCGCGGGCGAACAGGCGCTCAAGAATCGCGAACGCGAGCGCGCTCTGGAGTTGTTCCGCGAAGCAAATGCCGACCGCAACAGCCTTGATTTAGCGACGCGCGAGCGACTCGACAGTCATCTACGGATGCTCACTACCGCGCCGAACCATTGGACGTGACACCGTCCGCGTCGCCGGTAACGCCGGTAACACCAGAAACGGATGGCAACCTAGCCGCAGCCGATAGTGCGCAGCAAGTTCTTGCCCGACAGCTTTCCGCCGACGTAGGTCGCATTCAGACCGAGTCGCGCAAGACTCGGGAGAAGGATCCCAAAGAGTCGCTTCGGATGCTGGAGGAGATTCAGGACGAAGTGACCAAGAGTCAGCTGAAGGAAGAATTCAAGCGGCAGCTACTTCGGCGTGTGCAACTTACGATCGGCGAGACCGAACAGTACATCCAGGAGCATCGCTCCGACCTGGAACTCGATGAGCGGAATCGCGAGATTCTCGCCGAGATCGATCGCCGCAGCCAACTGAAACTCGACATGCAGGCCAAGATTGCCGAACTGGTGAACGAGTACAACAAGCTGCGTGACGATCAGCGATTCCACGAAATGGAGCAGGTCGCCATGCGACTGCAGGAGATCGCACCCGACGAACCCGTTGTGCAGCAGGTGCTGTTGAACGCCAAGTTTATCCGCCGCGAATTCATCAACAGTGATATCGCGTCGCGGAAAGAGGGTGCCTACTGGCAAGCAATGATCGACGTTAACGAATCGTCCGTTCACACCACCCACGATGGCCAAGAGGTCGTTTACCCCGATGCCAAACAGTGGGAACAGTTCGGCAAGACACGAGGTGGACGCGGCGACATCAATCGACGCCGCAGTCCCAAAGAACTAGAAATCGAGCAAAGCCTGCGAAAGCCGGTGTTGATGCGCTACCAGAACGAACCGCTGGCTGCAGTAATCGACGACTTGTCGAAGGCCACGGGAGTTAATATGGTGCTCGACCTGCGCGGCTTGAACCAGGAAGGCGTTTCGAGCGACACCCGTGTGTCACTGAACGTCAACAGCGAGATTTCGCTTAAGAGCGCACTCAACCTTATCCTGGAACCACTTCACTTGAGCTACGTCATCAAGGACGAAGTGCTCAAGGTGACCAGCGAGCAACTGAAGGATGGCGTGATTCTTACCGAAGTGTACGACGTCGCCGATCTGGTAGTACCGATTCCCAACTTTGTACCGGACAATAACATTGGCTTGCAGGGCCTGATCAACAGTGCCCACGCCGCCATGGGATACGGAGCAGGGTCGTTTGGCCATGGTCCGATGTCGTTCGTCAATGCTCGTCCCGGCGAACAGTTGGATGGACAGCTCCCGCCAACCGCGCGTAGCGCAGCCCGGTGCTGTTGGCAGTGGCGCCGGCGTCGCAACGCCAACGAACCTACCAATCGGTGGCGGTCCTGGTGGGCTGGGTGGAGCGGCAAACGCTGACTTCGATTCGCTGATCGACCTGATTATCTCGACGGTCGCCAGCGACACTTGGGTGGAGAACGGCGGTCCGGAAGCGGAGATCCGACCGTTCCCCACCAACCTGAGCCTGGTCATTAGCCAGACCCAGGACGTGCATGAGCAAATTGCCGACCTGTTGGAGCAACTACGTCGTCTGCAAGACCTTCAGGTGACAATCGAAGTTCGATTCATTCGCCTGAACGATAGCTTCTTCGAGCGAATCGGTATCGACTTTGACATGAATATCGAAAACAACGACCCCGATGCCGGCACGATTGTGCCTGGACAGGCATACGAAGGTGAGTTCCCCAGTTCGGTGGTCGGTCTGGTCGACGGTGAGTTTCCGAACTTTACGAACGATCTGGATATTCCGTTCCGTCAAAACAGCTTTGGCCTCGCGGTGCCGCAGTTCGGCACGCCGATGGACGTGGCCACGTTTGGTTTTGCCATTTTGAGCGATATCGAAGCGTACTTCCTGATCAACGCATCGCAGGGCGACCGGCGCAGCAACGTGCTGAACGCTCCCAAGGTCACCCTGTTCAATGGTCAACAAGCGTTCGTTGCCGATACGTCGCAAACGCCGTTTGTAATCAGCGTGGTACCGGTGGTTGGTGAATTTGCCGCTGCCCAGCAGCCCGTGATCGTGGTGCTAAGCGAAGGAACGCTGATGACCATCCAGGCGGTGGTATCGGAGGATCGACGCTACGTGCGACTGACGGTGGTGCCCTTCTTTAGTGAGATTGGCGACGTGCAGGAGTTTACCTTTGAGGGAACCACGTCGACGAGTTCTTCATCGAGCAGCACTACCGACGACGACGAAGATAGTAACAGCGAGTCCAACGCCGATTCGCAGGACATTATTCGCAGTGGCACTACCGTGCAGCTACCAACGTTCCAGTTTGTCTCGGTAACGACGACGGTTAGCGTCCCGGATGGCGGTACGGTGCTACTTGGTGGCATCAAGCGACTGAACGAAGGCCGCAACGAATTTGGTGTGCCTTTGCTTTCCAAGGTGCCCTACATCAATCGTCTGTTCCGCAACGTTGGCATCGGCCGCGAAACGGATAGCCTGATGATGATGGTCACGCCGCGGATTATCATCCAGGAGGAAGAGGAAGCCCGCCTGCTTGGCACGGCAATCCCCTGAGTACCGCGAAGCGGATCGGCAGGATACAACTCGCGCCGTCGCCGGTTCTACGGAACCGGCGGCGGCGTCTGCGTTGGATGGAGCAACCAAGGGAGCCGCCAGACGTCCCGCGAGAGAGCCAGGCCACGACCACGCGTTGGCGAGGCGAAGCCGATGAACACAACCCGCACTACTTGACCTTCCTGCGGCCGTCGTCTCGTACCGGCGGCTCGGGCTTTGGGCCTTCCCGTCACTGTTCGGTGCGATGCCTGGCCAATTTACCGCGACGCAGGTTCGGCGGCTGAGGCACCCGGCGACTTGGCTTTCTCGAGTTCACTAGCCGCCAAGTCTTCGCCATTGAGTAAGGCCGTAATTGCGGTGGTAAGCTCGCTCTTGAGATTCGTTGGCAATCCGGTGTGGATAATATGCACCCGGCCATCGAGGCCGATAAGCACGGTTTGCGGAATGCCCGATACGTCGTATTTTTGGGCCACCTCGCTTTGGGAGTCGAGCAGCACCGGCAAATCGACTTCCCGCTCTTTTAGAAACGCGCGGATTGTCTCGGCATCCTCCTCAATATTTACGCCGTAAACGGCGACCTTCTTAGCCCGCATCGCCTTGGCAACGTCTGCCACTTGTGGCAGACCTTCCACGCAGGGTGGGCACCACGTTGCCCAGAAGTCGAGCACTACTACCTTCTTTCCGATCACGCTGCCCAACTCAAACGCCTTCCCCCCTTCAAGCTCTACGAGCGCAAACCCAGGCGCTTGCTGGCCAATCAGCGGATGGACCGAAACGCTCGGTGGCGTTACTGGCTCGGGCACGCGAGCTGAGAGTTCGTCCACAAGGTTGGCCGTTGCCGGTGGGGTGAACGCAAACCTCTCGACCGAAAGCTCGGGATCGAATTTCCATTGGCCAAACTCGAGCGAGATCGCAATGGCGAATCCTAATTCCCGTTCTTCTTCGCCGAGTTGCTTGGACAAGTCGGGCCGAATGCGGCGAAGTTTGGGCTCGTCGCCCGAGGTGATCCACAGATCGACATCCCATTCGGGCTGCACGAGTCGAAGGTGGTGGCATTGTTTTCCGTCGATGACTTCTTCGCCAAGGTACTCGCTGGAGGTCACGCTACTGGTGAGTCGTTCAACAGGATCGTCCGCGAGCAGTGCCATCATGAACCCGCCCATCCCGCCTTCGATGAGCATCATGCCGGTGACACTGGTGCTAAATTCGTCGAGCGACTCGGGCGCTTCCGATTGGGTATACTGGTGGAGTTCGGCGACGTACTGGGTGAGTGTCTTGCCATCGCTAACGACCGTGGCCCCCATATCGCCCTCGGTCCGCAGGAACAGGAATCGATTCGGCCGCTGAGCAGCGATCTTGTACCGCGCGAAGCGACCATGTTCCAAACCTGGCAGGCCCACTCTTACCGCAAACTCAAAATCGGCGGTAAAGGCGGCTGCACTCTCAATCCGACCGATCGCCGCACGCAGAAGGGCCAGAGGGTCGTCCGCTTCTTTGGCTCCGCCATTGGCAGGCACAACGGCCACAGCGGTCATTGCGGACAATAGCATCGAAGCTGAGCGGAGGCGAGGCATCGAACTCTCCCTACGAGTGGCGTGGTACTACAGCGTGGCATTCTACGCGACGCTAGTCGCCGAAGCGAATGCCCTGTGCCAGTGGAAGTTCGGAGCCGTAGTTGATAGTACACGTTGCCCGCCGCATGTATTGTTTCCAGCTGTCCGATCCACTCTCGCGACCGCCGCCGGTGTCCTTTTCGCCCCCGAAGGCGCCCCCGATTTCGGCGCCACTGGTACCGATGTTGACGCCCACCAAGCCACAGTCGGACCCCGCTGGACCAATGAACGTGAGTGCCTCGCGGACGTCGCTTGTAAAAATGGCCGAAGAGAGGCCTTGTGGCACCGCGTTATGCATTTCGATGGCGTCGTCTAAATTCTCATATTCCACCACGTACATCAGCGGGGCGAACGTCTCCTC
The DNA here is from genome assembly GCA_963753855.1 of Lacipirellulaceae bacterium. Classification (GTDB taxonomy): domain Bacteria; phylum Planctomycetota; class Planctomycetia; order Pirellulales; family Lacipirellulaceae; genus Aeoliella. Next base: position 42,616 of record CAVWDV010000005.1, read on the forward strand.
ATGCATGACGGGTGTCTGTCGCGGGAGACGCACCATTGCCGGCTCTACGTACACGCCGCCCTCCGGCACGCCCGTAGCCACGCGTTCGCCACCGCAAATCAGCTGGCCACCCTGGTCGTGCGCCGCGGCCAGACTTGCTTGCATGGCTTCTAACGATCGCTCGCTGACCAAGGGGCCAACGAGTGTATCGGGCTCACGCGGGTCGCCGATCGGCAGCGAATGGTAGATGGTTTGCAGTCGTTCAACGAGGCCTTCCGCAATCGTCGTATGAACAAACAGCCGCCGCAAACTTGTGCAACGCTGGCCACACGTACCGACGGCGGCAAAGGTGATGGCCCGCACCGCCATGTCGAGATCGGCCGACGGAGCGACGATCATGCCGTTGTTGCCACCGAGTTCGAGTAAACTACGCCCTAGGCGGGCACCCACCACTTCGGCCACCGCCCGTCCCATGGGGACCGAACCAGTAGCCGATATGAGCGGCACCCGACGATCGGCAGCCAGCGCCTGACCAACATCGGCCCTGCCGAGGACGATCGATGAGAGCCCCGCCGGGGCTTCGACGCCAAACGAGGCACTAGCGAGCGCCACGATTTGATTGCAGGCCAGCGCAGTGAGGGGCGTTTGTTCAGAAGGTTTCCAAATAATGGGGTCGCCGCACACGAGTCCGATCATCGCATTCCACGCCCAAACCGCGGCGGGAAAATTGAATGCCGAAATCACGCCCACCGGACCGAGCGGCTGCCACTGCTCGATGAGGCAATGTTCGGGGCGTTCCGTCGCGATCGTCAAGCCGTGAAGTTGCCGCGACAGACCAACAGCGAACTCACAGACATCGATCCACTCCTGGATTTCGCCCTCGGCTTCGGCACGAATCTTGCCAGCTTCGAGCGTAATCAGTTCGGCGAGCTGCGTCTTATGCTCCCGCACGAGGTCGCCAATCTGCCGCACAAATTCACCGCGGCGAGGCGGAGGAACGGTTCGCCACTTGGCAAAGGCATGTTGAGCGGCCAACACAGCGTCCGCGACTTGGGCCGGGCTTGCGCCGCGAATCTGGCAGGTAATGCTTCCATCAATGGGCGATCGGGGCTCAAGCAACTCGCCCGCAGCGCCCGCTGGCACTCCATGCGTCCACAATCCCGAGTAATGATCGCCATCCAAGGGAGGAAGAAGTTGTTCGGGAATATCCATGGTCGCTCCTTCAAGCAAAAATGGTGACGGGCTACGGCTGCAGCTCCGGTCGCGTATCGCTAGCAATCGGGGCACGGACCTGCGTAGCCTTGGCGTAAGGAGCACCGAACCGATTCGCCAGGAAGTCGCCAAGCTTCACATCCTCTTGGCGAACAAAGCCGCGATTTGGCAGGAGGCCCTCACGCCACAGGTCGACCACCGCACACAGGGAGGTTGCCGTCGTAATCTGGATACTGCTAGCGGTGAGATCGTGGATTTCACCGTGGTAGATCTTTCGCGCGTCGGCGAGCTGATGGTACTCGCCGTTCACCCAGCCCGTGACCGTACTAAAAATGAGGACCACGTCTTGATGAGTGCAAGGCACCGCGGCCTCAAGCAGTTTCTTGAGCAGTGGCCGTTGGTCGTGGAATCGTAGTCCCGATAGCAGGAAGGTCATCAGATAGCGGTGACCGACGTAGCGGACTGTCTTGTAGTCGAGTTCGTTCACGTCGCCTTCGAGCGTTTCGCAAAGCGTGCCCAGGCCCCCGGAAGTATTGAAAGCTTCGTAGTCGACACCGTCCAAAGCGAATTGCTCCAGCCCCTCCAGCGGCTGAAGCGATACCAGTGCCCCCTCGCGAATCGCTTCGCAAGCGTTGCAGTATTCGTTGATAAGCCCGTCGGTGGACCATGTCAGGTTGTACTTGAGCATGTTGTCGGGATAGAGCGGCAGCGCACCTACCCGCATCTTCACGCGATCGAGCCGGTCGAAGTGCTTGCATAAGTCGTATGCGAGTATGCCAATGAAGCCGGGGGCCAGGCCACACTGGGGCATGAAGATTTGTCCGGGCTCGGCCTGACCGGCAATATGGCGGATGGCATGTGTCGTCTTCACATCTTCGGTCAAGTCGAAGTAGCTCACACCTTTATCGTGGGCAATATGGGCGATGCCTTCGTTGACGTCGAACGAGCAGGCCGATACCACGGCGTCGATCCCATCGCAAAACGCCGCGACCGCGTCACGATCGGCAACGTTCAGGACGGCCGTATCAACGGGCGTCTCCGCAACCAGCGCATTGAGCGCCGCGTCCGAAGTATCGCCCACGCGGACTAGGTAGTCGCCAGAATAGTGCAGCAGTCGCGCGATCGCTCTGCCAATCTTTCCGGCTCCAAGAATGCCAATTTTGGTTTGCTGACCCAAGGCTTTAAGCTCCGTGTTTAATCGCGATGTTTCAAAAAAGGCTACCGGTTCAAGGCCGACCGCCTCGGCTAACCAGCAACAAGCAATGGGGCGCGAACGACACGCCTGAGGTCCGAGCGACCCACATGGGCGAACGGTCGAGTGGTAAAACCGTCAGTTTTTGGCCGTGTCGGTTGATTCAAAGATCTTATCGGCACTTGCAGCAACGAACCCTTTGAACAGCTGACCGCTGGCATCGGGGTAGCGTTTGGCGAATTCGTAATAACAGGTTGGCACTTCGTGCTGTTCATCGCCTGCGAAGTCGACCAGCATCTTGTCGGCCATCGTTGAACCTTGTTCCAAGAGCTGCGCGGGCGAACCCTTAACGCGCCCTCCTGAGTCGTTGACTTCGTATCCGAGCGACTCAGCCACTTGCAGCACCGCTTCGACTTCTGTTGACTTCTGCAAGTGATTTACGCTGATCGTAAAGTGATTCGGTCGCAACCCGAGCGTGGCCACCCAAGCTGCGTACTCACTTTCTTCCACCAAAGTTTGGTAGTCGTCTCGCGAAATAGGATCCCAGAGTCGCCCACTCCAAAGTACCTCCGGTTGGGCGACTTCGGCCGTATCGATCCAAGCAGCGCACTCGCGAAGGATGGCAGCCGCCTTGCTCGATAGCTCGTCCACCTTCAGTTCCGAAAGAAAAATGCGGGGAGCCTCAGGGGCGTCGCTCACATAACCAAAAGCGCGGAGCTTCTTTGCAGGAAAGTCGTAGGGCTCCAGCTGTCGGTAGCCAAGCTGAAGGATGTGTGGCTCAAGTCGCTCGATGCCGATCGGTTCGAGGGCCAACGTCCGAAACGCGACGTGGTCGTTGACCACGGTCTCACCCCGGGACTCGAATTCACTTCGAATCCGCTCGGCCTGGGGAGCCATCGCGATGTAATCTTTCCACAACGCTGTAAAGAATTCGTCAGGAGACATAGGTGTGCGGGGGGGGAAGGGGGAGACTAGTGGTGAATTGGAACACGCTAAGCGGGCGATCGAGGGCTAACGGGCCGATGACCGTCGCCAACGGGGTCGCGTCGCTTGCCGAAACATCGATTTACTTCGTTTCTATTGTCAGGTTGGCCTACTCTCTGGACTTTCCGGAGCCTACTCCGCGATCAGCAATACGTCTAAGGACCGGGGGCCTTGTGCTCCGATGACCAGCGACTGCTCGATGTCTGCCGTTTTGGAAGGGCCAGCAACAAACGCTCCATAAGGTGGACGCTCAGCGGCACCCAACCCCGCAATTCGTTCATACGCTTCGTGCATGTTGTGGAGGATGCTTTGTTGTGGCAAAACCAGGACCAGGTGCTCGCATAAAAAGTATACCGCGCGATGCCGTACCAAGCTGCCCTCGATCCATATCGAACCGTTTTCAGCCACGCCAAATTGACCGGGCAGCACGGCCCAATCCAATTCGGCCAGCTCATGGGGCGTGTCGAAGTCGGACTCCGTGAAAGTAGAGCGTCCAATTCCGTCGACCAGCGACGTACACCACTGCGCGTTAGCATAATCATTTTTCTCGCGCAGCCAAGCGTCGGCAGCCTGTCCGTCTGGTAACACTTCCGATTGTGCGCCGATTGATGAAAGTACTGCGCGAAAATGCGAAAGTGGGTCGTCAAATGTTTGCCAGCTATGGTCTAAGGTGGGGAGATCTACAGGTGCCGCGCGATTCGTGCGGACCAGATGGAGGATGCTGGAGCGGGCATTCGACATGACGGTGAGAAGCTTACTGATTGACGTGTAGTGGACTAGCGTTTCTTGCGATTACGGTAAGCGTCGCGAAATGATTCGTCCGGCACGCGGGGAAGTTCGCGCTGGCGACCCCAGCCATTGAGTGGGTTGTATACGACGAATCGTGGCAGCCAGCGCAGTGCCCAGCGGCCGAACTTACCAGCGCCGCGATACAATGCCGGGCGCTTGAATACGGCGGACGCAACTTTCATGGGCAAACGCTTGCTCAGCGGCACCAGCTTACGATCGGCGAGTACGCCGCGCATAGCGAGCAGTTGATGGTGCAGCGGAATCTTGACGGGACAAACTTCCGTGCACGAACCGCAAAGGCTACATGCGAACGGCAGGCTTTCGAACTTCGCCGGGTCACGTGCGGGGTTAATCACCGAACCGATCGGCCCGGCCACCGTGGCGTGATAGCTATGCCCACCACTTCGACGGTACACGGGGCACGTGTTCAGGCATGCGCCACAGCGTATGCAGTTGAGCGACCGATTGAATTCACTTTGCCCCATTAGGCCGCTACGACCGTTATCAACGAGCACGATGTGCATCTCCTGCCCGTCGCGCGGCGTGTGGAAATGCGACGAATAGGCGGTAATCGGCTGCCCGGTGGCCGATCGTCCTAGGAGCCGCAGGAAAACTCCAAGGTGTTCAAATCGCGGAATTAACTTCTCGATTCCCATGGATGCGATGTGGAGTGGCGGCAGCGCTGTGCCAAGGTCTGCATTGCCTTCGTTCGTGCAAATGACGATTCCGCCCGTCTCGGCAATGCCGAAGTTAACACCGGTGAGCCCTGCAGTTGCGGACAACAGTTTGCCGCGCAAGTGGTTGCGAGCCGCCTCGGTCAGATACTGAGGGTCGCTCGCGCCAGCCTCGGAGCCGAGCTTGCGATGGAACAGCTCGCCCACCTCTTCCTTCTTGATATGAAGCGCTGGCAGAACAATGTGGCTGGGATGCTCTTTGCGAAACTGGACGATTCGCTCGCCAAGATCGGTATCGACAACCTCGATGCCTGCCTGCTCAAGAAAATCGTTGAGGCCACATTCCTCGGTCAACATGCTCTTGCTCTTGACCATTAGCTTTACGCCACGTTCTTCGAGCAGGCCCAGGATAATCCGATTGTGTTCGTCTCCATCTCGAGCCCAGTGCACGTGGACGCCGTGCCGTATCGCATTTTGCTCAAACTCTTCCAGGTACTCGTCAAGTCGCGAGAGGGTGTGTCGTTTGATCCGCGACGCAACCTCACGCAGGTGCTCCCATTCGGGAACGCTGGCAGCAGCGAGGTCACGCTTCTTGCGTACGAACCAAACGGTTTCGTCGTGCCATGTAGTACGATCGGCATCGGCGATGAAAGCGGCTGCAGCGGTGGAATGCGACATGGGCTTGCGCTAAGGTTTAAGGTCGAGCATCAGGACCGAGCTTCGGATCCGTGATGGTTAGGCAAGGGGTATCCGGCAAAAATCTCCGCCACGTGCATGACCGCCACTGGCCTGCCGCCACGACTGGCGAGACCGCCGAGGTGCATGAGGCATGACATATCCGCCGAGGCGATCACCTCGGCACCGGCCGCTTGGTGGTCGTTGAGTCGGTCGATCCCCATGCGGCAGCTAACGGCTTCCTCGGCGACCGCAAATGTACCGCCGAATCCACAACATTCATCCACTCGTTCTAGCTCGACGAGTTCGATGCCCTCGAGTCCCGAGAGTAGCGAAGCCACCTTGTTAAAGGGAGTGCTCATCACTTCACTCGGCTTGCCCAGGCGGAGTTCACGCAGCCCATGGCAAGCATTGTGCAAGCCGACGCGGTGAGGAAAGCGCCCCTCGATGCGATCGATGCCGACAACGTCGGTTAGGAACTCACAAAGTTCGTAGGTCTTAGCAGCAAGCGACTCGAGTCGGGGGTCGTCGCCAATGAGATCGCGGAAGTGGTGTCGTACCATGGCAATACAACTACCGCTCGGAGCAACGACGTACTCGTAATCGCCGAAGAGTTCGATGAACCGGTGCGCCAATGGGCGAGCATCGTCATTGCAGCCTGTATTTGCCATTGGCTGGCCGCAACAGGTTTGGGCTTCCGGATAATCGACCTCGGCGCCGAAGTGCTCGAGTACGTCGACGGTCGCCAGACCGACTTTGGGAAAGAACTGGTCGACGTAGCACGGAATGAATAAACCAACGTTCACGCTGAATCCCATCGACAGGCTGGCGACAAGGTTGACACCGCGTGGTCAACTGCCTCCACGTTTAGTTGAGCGAACGCCCTCACTCACTGGGTAGGCTGGCCTGTGCGACCAAACCTCCGTTTAAGCACATCAGTATACACTGCGGGCCGCTTCGGTTGCGAGTCGGTCAGGCAAAACCAACGATTCGATTCTAGGCACTTGAATCGTGGGCAGGCCGTTGGGCCCGTTGAAATCAATTGAATAGCCAAAGGTGGCCCCCGAATTCGGGTCGAGGGATCTATTGGCGACTCCGGTTGGTTGATCGAAGACTGGGTAGTAGGCCGCGGGCCACGCATCAGAAACGCGCCCCAAGCCAACGACAATCTGGCTCGTAAGGATTGCCACAGCGACGACTACCAGCGGCATGGCGGTCCAGCGCACCTGTTGGCTCGGTATGGAATCGGCAGCGATGCGTACCGAGCAGGCGCGGCTATCCGCAACGCGGCGGTAGGAGCTCCGGCCGATGCTCACCACTGGGGGCAAGTAGATCAATGGCAAAGTCAGCCACAACAGCGGCACCCGCCACGCGATGCGCTGGTAGGCGGCGTAACCTTGAGTAATCGACCAGCCACCGTCAGAAATTCGTTCGGCGGCATGCATATCGGTCATCAGAGCCACATCGTCTAGGTGTCCCAGGCCTATCCGCGCAAATATTCGCGATCGAAGGCGTTGATGGGCTTTAGCATCTGCAGCCAATCAAGCGCCAGCAGCAGCGCCATCGTCCGTCGGCACAGCTTACAGTTCCCATCGTATAACACGACGATCTTCTCGCCAAATACCTTGCGCCCAACGAAGTGGAGCCAGTACTGCCAGTCGACAAACAATACGTACATCGCCTGCAGCGTGTAGGAGCCAAAGCTTACCAGTGGCCGCGCAACTTGATGCAGCAACAGTCCAATTGCCGCCCAGGCGGTGCGCGTTGGTCGCCAAGCTAGCGCAAGCGGCCCACTAAGCGTGAAGAGCAGCGTAAGCAGGCCGATCGCCGTTGAGCCAGGCACGCTGCCTAGCGGTATCTTAGTTGCTGATAGTGCCAACTCCGCCGATTTGCTATCAACGGCCAGTTGCCATAGGCCGGGAAAAAAATAACAAACCGCAAGTACGATCATGGAGAAGCGAATCGGCATGCCATACCTTACCTTGCGGCCCAGCGAGCGGACTTGCCCGTGGTCGGCACGGCGAAAAGCCTGCCACAACGAGTCGATGGAAAGTGCGTCGCCGGCTCGTGAGCACGCGATCAGCATGCCAATCAGAACGACATGCTGCATGGTGTGATTTACCGCACCAGAACACTGAGTGATACCGAGAAGATACATTGCAAGCACTACGCTCACCCATGCCGCAGTGCGAGTAACGCAGCCAACAATCGCAAGTATCGTGGCAATGATGGCAATTGGCATCAAAGCATCGACCACCGCCGTGTTGATAGGTAGCCGTTTGAGGATCGGCCCGGCAATGGCGGGCCACGTGAACGATTCGCGGGGCAATGCCGCGTAATCGCGCACCGACTCGGTGACAAGCAAGTACAGCAGTAGGCTAAACACAACGACTCTTAGCACTGCCAGATTTAGTGGTGCGGCCGGCGCAAGCAAGAACCTGCGGAAATGCCGCCAGAGCGCGGCGATGGCCACCGTGGGCTTCGTCCACTTTAGCCAACGACTTGCAGGGGCATCGGACATTGACTTGACAGATCGGGTGGTAGCCGGGGCAGGGACGAGGCAGGGCAAGCGAGGCTACCTTGATTGTAGCTCGCTAAAGTGTTGCGTCCAGATTGCGAAAGCCGGCCCGAGGGCACTGTCGTCGTGAGCCACTTGCCGATGATCCCGCAACGGAGATTGGCTCAATAGTGGGGTGGCTTCTCGTGTGGCAAATCGTCGCCCGAACGCTCGACATATTCGCCTAGCAGCTTGATCTTCGCTTCGAGCTTGTGCAATCGCAACTGCATGCGGTCCATGTCGAGTCGCTGTCCTGTGACCACCTCGTTGAGTTCGTCGATCAGCTGCTGCTGATGGGCAACGATTTCTTCGAGGTGGGTTTGGCGTTCTTCAGACATGCGTACTTGCCCCTGGCTCCACGGTGGCTCCTTGAAATCGTCCAAACAAGTCGGGTCCTCCCAAGGCAACCACCCTATTGACCACCCCGACAGAGGCCCACCCTGTATCGTAACGCCCACCGCCACGAATCACCCTCTGGCATATCGCAGCCGAACCAGCGAACCAGCCGAACCAGGATCAGCAGGCTCCCAAGAGCGGATTGCGTGCGGCACACTCGTGGTCGGAATCGACGTTTCAAACCACCTGCTGGGGCAAGTTGATGCCCGGAGCAGGCATCGTCGTTGAGCCCATCAGATACGCGTCAATAGCACGGGCCGCACCGCGACCTTCATTGATGGCCCACACGACTAAGCTTTGCCCTCGCCGGCAATCGCCCGCGGCGAAGATACGTTCGACGTTGGTGGTAAACTGCCCGTGTTCGGCGGCTAGCGTTTGCCAACCGCGACGAGGCTCGTGGGTCTCCAGGCCCAGTTGTTCACCCACTTCGGGTTCCGGGCCAACGAAACCGGTAGCGAGCAATACCAAGTCGGCGGGCCAGACCTTTTCACTACCGACGACTTCGGCAAAGGGCGCCATTTCCGTCGGCTTCGACCAGTCGACCTCCACGGTTCGCACTCCTGTAACGTGCCCATTCTCGCCGATAAACTCCTTGGTCAACGCTTGGTAGACGCGCGGATCATGGCCACTGCGGGCTTCCACCTCGGCGTGTGAGTAGTCGACCCGATAGACACGCGGCCACTCGGGCCAGGGGTTTTTCTCACTTCGCTCGGCGGGCGGTTTCTCTAGAAGCTCGAAGTTCACGATGCTCGCTGCTCCGTGTCGCAACGAAGTGCCAATGCAATCCGCGCCCGTATCGCCACCACCAATGACAATTACATTCTTGCCCTTGGCCGAGAGGAACTGGCCATCTTTGAGTTGCGAATCGAGCAAGCTCTTGGTATTTCGTGTCAGGAAGTCCATGGCGAGGTGAATGCCCTGCAAGTCGCGCCCGGGGCATCGACCCGTGGGGTCGAATGGCTTCGTTGCGCCCGTGGCAATGAGCAGTACGTCAAATTCCTCAAGCAGCTGCTTGGGGTCAACTACGGTGATCTCGAGCCCACACTCCTTCATGATGCCGGACATGTGACCCGCCTCAAATTCCGAGCGGGTTCCTACATGCGTGCAGGTGCGGAACTCAACGCCTTCGGCGCGCATTTGGTCCAGCCGTCTTTCCACCACGTCCTTGCCGAGCTTCATGAAGGGGATGCCGTACATCAAAAGGCCGCCAATGCGGTCCGCACGTTCGAACACAGTGACCGCATGGCCGCGGCGGCGCAGTTGCTGGGCCGCCGCTAATCCTGCCGGACCGGAGCCGACAATTGCTACGCGGTGGCCGGTTTCTTCAAGTGGTGGCTGCGGCACGACCCAACCTTCGGCGAAACCACGATCAATGATCGCGTTTTCGATGTTCTTGATAGTCACCGGTGGCTCATTGATCCCCAGGACACACGCCCCTTCGCACGGGGCCGGACAGGCACGCCCCGTAAACTCGGGGAAATTGTTGGTCTTATGCAGCCTATCGAGCGCGTCGCGCCAACGCCCTTGGTAAACAAGATCGTTCCACTCTGGAATCAGGTTGTCGATGGGACAACCGTGATTCGACTGGCAGAACGGCACGCCGCAATCCATGCAGCGGGCGCCTTGGGTGCGCAGCTGCTGCTCGGGAGCCTCGGTAAAGATCTCCAGATAGTCGTTTGCCCGCTCCAGCGGATCGCGGTAGGGCACCGTCTGGCGCTTAAAGTCCTTGAAACCTGTTGGCTTTCCCATGTTCGGGGCGTCGGGGGTCAGGGGTTATAGGGATCGGGTAATTCGACAAGGCGGTGGGGTGACGAATCTCCATGCCACCCCACTGGGCGGCCCTCTCAACAGTTCGCAACTCGCAAGGCGGCTACGACGCGCCGGCCGCCACGGCCATTTGGGCTTTTCGCTCGGCGAGCACGCGCTTGTAATCAATCGGCATGACCTTCACAAACTCGCTCAGAACGTTGTCCCAACGGTCGAGTGCGTTGGCCGCAACCGTGGAACCTGTATGCCTGGCATGGGCTTCAATCAAGTGCAATAGCTCGGCGACGTCCTCTTCATCAACAACGTCCTCGAGTGCCACCATGCCGAGGTTGCAGTTAACTCGGAAGGCATCGCGATCGGATGCCCACACGTAGGCCACTCCTCCACTCATGCCGGCGGCAAAATTGCGGCCTGTTGGCCCGAGAATCACGACGACGCCGCCGGTCATGTATTCGCAACCGTGGTCTCCAACGCCTTCGATCACGGTACGCGCTCCTGAATTGCGAACGCAGAACCGCTCTGCAGCACGGCCGCGGAAGAAAGCCTCGCCACTAGTCGCTCCGTACAAGCAGACGTTGCCAACGAGGATGTTTTCCTCCGGTACAAAGGTAGACTCCTTATGCGGGTAAACGATTATCTGACCACCGGACAGCCCCTTGCCGATGTAGTCGTTGCCATCCCCTTCGAGCTCGAGTGTTACCCCCTTGGCAAGGAAGGCTCCAAAGCTCTGGCCGGCCGAGCCCCTGAACTTAAAGCGGATGGTATCGTCGGGCAGCAGGTCCTGGCCCCACTTCTTGGCGATTTCGTTCGACAAGATCGTCCCGACCGTACGGTCAGTATTGATGATTTCGAGTTCGGCACGAACCAGCTTGCCATCTTCAATCGCCGGCTTGGCAAGGTCGAGCAGTTTACGGATGTCGAGCGACTGATCCAGGCCATGATCCTGCGCCATCGTGCAGTAAGTACCCGCATCGGGGTGCGGTTTCACGGCAGGCTGCAACAGTTTGGTAAGGTCGAGTCCGTCCGACTTCCAGTGCTGGATGGCCGCGTCGGTGTCGAGACAATCGGCTCGCCCCACCATCTCGTCGATGGTTCGAAATCCCAGTTCTGCCATCAATTGGCGCACATCTTCGGCAACCATGAACAGGTAATTGACCACATGCTCGGGCTTGCCACGGAACTTTGCACGCAGTTCAGGGTCTTGCGTGGCAATCCCCACGGGGCATGTGTTCAGGTGACATTTTCGCATCATGATGCAACCCAGCGTGATGAGCGGGGCAGTCGAAAACCCGAACTCCTCGGCCCCCAGCATGGCTGCGATAACCACGTCGCGGCCCGTCTTCAAACCGCCATCCGTCTGCAGGACTACCCGGCTGCGGAGGTCGTTTAGCACCAAGGTTTGATGGGTTTCGGCAATGCCGAGTTCCCACGGCAAGCCGGCGTGCTTGATGCTTGTTAACGGTGAAGCTCCCGTGCCACCACCGTCGCCCGAGATCAAGATGTGGTCGGCATAGCCTTTTGCGACTCCCGCGGCAATGGTGCCTACGCCCACTTCGGATACGAGCTTCACACTCACGCGGGCGGCTCGATTGGCGTTCTTTAGATCGTGGATCAGTTGTTTGAGATCTTCGATCGAATAGATATCGTGGTGCGGCGGTGGCGAAATAAGCCCCACACCTGGAGTCGAGTAGCGAATGCGCGCGATGTTGTCGTCGACTTTCCGACCGGGTAGTTCACCACCCTCTCCCGGTTTCGCGCCCTGCGATATCTTGATTTGCAACTCGTCGGCATTGGTGAGGTAGTTGATTGTTACCCCAAACCGTCCGGATGCAACTTGCTTGATGGCACTGCGGCGCGAGTCGCCGTTGGGGTCGGGTGACCAGCGCGCTGGGTCTTCGCCCCCCTCGCCCGTGTTGCTTTTTCCGCCGAGCCGGTTCATTGCCACCGCCATTGTCTCGTGCGCCTCGGCGGAAATGGAACCAAACGACATGGCACCGGTGCAAAACCGTTTGACGATCTCCTCAGTAGGCTGCACGTCGTCCAGCGGAATCGGTCCGCCATTGGCCTTCGCCTTGAAGGTGAGTAGGCCACGCAGCTGACAACGGGTCCGCGCGTCGCTGTCAACGTGTTTGGCGAAACGCTCGTAGGCATCTGGGTCGCCTGAGCGGGCGGCGATTTGGATGTCAGCAATCGCTTGTGGGTCCCACATGTGCCGCTCGCCATCGGCGCGCCAATGAAACTCTCCCGGATTGGGAAGCAGCGGCAGCCTCGGCGTGTTGCGTTCGGGATAGCCAAGCGCGTGACGCCGCATGGCCTCCTCGGCCAAGACGTCGAAACCAACGCCTTGGACGCGGCTGGCGGTGCCGACAAACGAGCGCTGGATGATTTCGTCTTGCAGGCCGAGCGCTTCGAAAATTTGCGCCCCCTTGTAGCTTTGGAGGGTGGAGATGCCCATTTTGGCCATCACCTTCAGCATGCCCTTCGCAATGCCTTTGCGATACTTGGAGACAAGTTCGTGATCCTCACGAGAAACGGGATCGAACCGTTCCGTGTCTTCAACAACGGCAGGGTGTTCCACCCCTTCGCCCGCTTCCTCGCCACTGAGCTGAACATCGCCAGCGTCGAGCAGGCCGTCACGGCGGGCTTGCCATAGGGCTTCAAATGCCAAGTAGGGATTAATGGCGTCGGCACCATACCCAATTAGTAAGCAGTGGTGATGCACCTCGCGTGCTTCGCCGCTCTCGACGATGATTCCAATGCGCGTCCGCTTTGCGACTCGCACCAAATGGTGATGCACGGCACCCGTGGCTAACAAGGAACTAAGCGGAACACGGTCGGCGTTCGTCGCGCGATCCGAGAGCACGATCACGGTATAGCCATCGTCGATTGCCATTTCGGCTTCGGCGCAAACGCGATCTATCGCTTGGGCCATGCCTGCCTTGCCAGCTCTTCGCGACCAGGTAATGTCGATCGTGCGCGTCTTCCAGCCCCGCGCAACACCAGGGTCGTCTTCCATGTGCTGGATCGCCGCGAGCTGCTCGTTCGACAGAATGGGATGAGGAATACGGAGGCGGTGGGCGTGCTCTTCGGTCGTCTCAAGCAGGTTTTGCTCTGGACCGATGTAGCACTCCAGCGACATGATCACCTCTTCGCGAATGGAGTCGATCGCCGGGTTGGTGACTTGTGCGAAGAGTTGCTTGAAGTAATCGTACAACATCCTCGGCTTATCGGACAAACAGGCCAAACACGAGTCGTTGCCCATCGAGCCGATCGGGTCTTTCTCCACCTTAATGAGCGGGAGCAGCATGAAATGCATCGTTTCGAGCGTGTAGCCAAACGCCTGCATCCGCTCCAGCAGTGTCTGGGGATCGAAGCCGTGGGGTTCCTCGTCGGGCTTTAGATCGTTGAGGTCGATGCGCTGATTTAAGAGCCAATCGGCGTAAGGCCGGCGACTTGCAATCTCGTGCTTCAATTCATCGTCGGGGATCAGGCGACCTTGTTCGAAATCGACCAGGAACATACGTCCTGGCTGCAGGCGACCCTTGATCTTGATATTCTCCGGCTCAATGCTGGGCAGCACGCCCGCTTCGCTAGCCATGATCACTCGATCGTCGTGCGTGACGTAATAGCGGCTGGGGCGAAGCCCATTGCGATCGAGAGTGGCGCCAATGTACTTGCCATCGGTGAAGGCGACCGACGCGGGGCCGTCCCAGGGCTCCATGAGCGCGGAATGGTACTCGTAAAACGCGCGCTTTGCCTCGGGCATCGTCGCGTGATTCTGCCACGCCTCGGGAATCATCATCATCACCGCTTCCTGCAGCGTGCGGCCGTTCATCAGCAGGAACTCAAGCGCGTTGTCGAATGTTCCTGAATCGCTGCAATCGGGTTCAATGATGGGAAACAGCTTGGGTAGCTGCTCGGCAAATAGTTCGCTTTGCACTACCCCTTGCCGAGCAAACATCCAATTGGCGTTACCACGAACGGTATTGATTTCCCCGTTGTGACTCATGAAGCGAAGCGGTTGGGCTCGGTCCCACGACGGAAACGTATTCGTGGCGAACCGCGAGTGCACCATCGCCAAATGACTGGTATACGATTCGTCCGCGAGGTCGGTATAGTACTTGAACAGCTGCTCGGTAGTGAGCATGCCCTTGTAGATGATCACCTTAGTTGACAGGGAGCAGATGTAGAACATCTTTGCTTGCCCCAACGATTTGTCGCTGCGGAGTTGGTTGCTCGCTTGTTTGCGAATGAGATAGACCTGCCGCTCGAAGTCGTCGCCCGTCATCCCGTCGGCGGCCGCAATCACCAGCTGTTCAATGTGGGGTTCGCCGGCACGTGCCGTCGGGCCGATGTCGGCCCCATCGGTGTCGACGGGTACCGCTCTCCAGCCGACAAGCTCTTGACCCTGGGCCTCAATCAATCGGTTCACCGCCTCCTTGCAATACTGGCGTTCGCGTGGGTCGCGAGGAAGGAACACGTTGCCTGCGGCGAACCTGCCTGGTTCCGGCAACTCGACGCCCAGATCCGCCTTAACCACTTTGGCCAGGAATTCGTGCGGAAGCGCAGTGAGTATCCCGGCACCGTCGCCCGTATTTTGTTCGCACCCACACGCACCGCGATGGTCCATGTTGCGGAGCACTGTCTCGGCGTCGAGAAGTATTTGATGGCTTCGCTCACCCTTGATGTGCGCAACGAACCCCACACCGCACGCATCGTGCTCCAAGGCGGGATCGTACAGGCCCTGCTGCTCGGGCAGGTGGATCAGTTGGTGGCGATTGTCCATTGCATCTTTCCTTCCGGCTCGTCGGTTCCACCTGCGTGGGCCAGCGTTCGCGGGCCCTCACCTGGGCTCGCGGTTCCGAGGCCGCACGGGGGCGACCTCGTTACGCAACTACGGTTTGGGGTTTATTGGAGGAGGAGACCGACGTTGATGACTCTAAATCATCGTCGGAATGCTGCTGCAAGTACTCTAGGAACCGCTGCGCGGTCGCCGTCATCTCACGATCACGACGGTAGACAAACCCTAGAGGTCGGGTGAGCTGCTGCCCGCTCAGTTGCACCGCTACCAGTGTGCCCGCCGCCACTTCGCGAGCCACGGTGGGAGCAGGCAAGATGCTGAGGCTGGAGCTTACCTCAACGGCGCGCTTGATGGTTTCGATGTTATCAAATTCAAATTGAACGTTTACGTCGATGCTGCGAAGATCAAACTCGCGGTCGATCTCGTCGCGAATTCGCAAGCCTCTCTGAAAAGCCACCAGTGTCTCGCCACGCAACGCTTCGAGTGGCGCTCGGTTGCGGCACGCAATCGGATGCGAAGGCGCGGCAACGATTACCATGGGCTCGATGCGCCATGCGACGGCGGTTAGCAACCGTGAGTCCTGAGGATAGCTTGTAATGCCAAAGTCGGCCTGGTCGGATTCCACCACCTCAATCACACGATCGGGGTGGAGGTACTCGAGACGAATATCCGTAGCCGGAAAACGAGCAGAAAAATCACGCAGATGCTGGCTCATGTGGGCCAATCCCGCGGAATAGATCGACGCGATCGTTACCCGCGACTCTTCGGCTTCGTGCAGCGATCGGACATCGCGTTCCAAGGTCGCGTACTGCCGAAGCAACGTCAGGCAGCCCTCGAAGTACCGCTCGCCTTCGCCCGTAAGTACGAACGGACGACGCGATCGATCGATCAGTTGCACGCCCAAGTGCTCTTCCAGATGGTGAACCACCTGGCTCGCATTCGATTGCGACACGCCGTTGGCATCGGCAGCTTTGGAGAAACTCCGCTGCTTGACGACGTCGCAGAAGATCTTGAGCGATTTGATGTGCATGGGGCGATTGTCGTATGTCTCGGAACCGCCGCGCGGTCGGCGGCTCGTTCAGTCATGGTGTCGCTGCACTTCAGCAACCGCGAACTCTGTGCATCCGTCCGCAGAAAAGCAAGCGGACAGCGATCGACGCCGGCAAATCATAAAATAAAATACCAGCGGTCACCAGGATTCTGAAAACGAATAGTAGTCCGCGGGGTGCCGCGTTGTCAATAACCGGGGCCGCGCCGGCATAGCCACCGCTACTCTGTCGCGCCCTTCATTTCCTCTGTCGCCTCCTCTGTCGCCCGCTTCATCGCTACCAGGGGTGCGGCTGGCCGAAGGTTCTCGGGGGCCAGCCGGCAGACAGCATCGCCCATCGGCCAAGGAACAGGAGCTAAGATGTTCCGGTTATCCGGGTTGCAGCGGCGGAGCGTACAGCATTGCTGCGACAATCCGCCTGTTTGCCACAACCGATGCGACACGCGCAGCCGATTCAAAGCTTACAGGTGGGTTGATCGGAACCAGTGCGCGAATGGGCGGACCCGCAACGACCCCGCCTACGGGGGGGCATTCGGTCATCCGCCGTATCGTGTCCCTCGGGCGGTTATTCATGTGCAGCACACCACCTTCGCCTACGGATTTCGGATGCGTACACTTGTTAGGCCGCTCGCGACGCTGGTTGCCTTGTCTGGCCTTCTGGGCTCCGCTGCTGGGCAGGTTCTCGCCCAAATCGCGGCACCCCCCATTAGTGACACACCTATCGCCTACCAGCTTGAGCTGCTTGCCCAAAACGACTCCTACTGGCTTGCGGAGCCTACTGTCGCTGCGGCTAGCGACATGCAGGATGCACCGCGGGCCATGTCTGTTGATCTTGACCTCGGCGATCCAGTCGTCCCGGACGATGCAGGCGCGGACGATGCAGGCGCGGAGGAATCGCTCGCCGACCGGCTCGCAGCGTTGGAAGAGAAGTACGCCGAACTCGACGAAACCCAGGGCGATTTGGCCTCGAGCGTGAAAGGCTACGCCAGAGCGGGCCATGGCGACGAGACCATGAAGGTAAGCGGTCGTATACACGCCGACCTTTGGGGCTATCCAGGGAGTTCACCGGGCGTCAACGGCTTTGAGACAGGCAGCAACGATACTCCTCCGGCAGATCGACTCGGATTTCGACGCATGCGAATCGGTGTCAACGGCGACCTATGGAAGAATACCTTGTACAAGCTGGAAATGGAGTTCGCCGGTGGCAACGATGTCGAGTTTCGTGACGTCTACTTGGGAATCAAAGAGCTGCCGATACTACGCACGATGCTAATCGGCAACCAAAAGCGGCCGTACGGACTAGATCACCTCAACAGCAGTCGCTTCAACATTTTCATTGAGCGGCCCTTCGCGATAGAAGCTTTCAACCAGGACGCCCGCCGTTTCGGAATCTGCTCTTACGGGTACTCTAAAGATCAAGCCTGGAACTGGCGATATGGCGTGTTTAATCAGCGGCTGATTCAAGATGAAGGAAACTACACTGGTAACCATTGGCAAGGCCAAGTCGCCGGTCGCCTTGCGAATACCATTTGGTATGACGAATGCTCCGATGGCCGCGGCTATGCCCATTGGGCCGTTTCCGGTACCTGGGCCAACCCCGATGGCAATGCGAACACGGAAAACTACGCCGACTCGGGTGTCAACGAAGCCCGATTTCGAACCCGCCCCGAAGCACGTACCGTATCACGCTGGCTCGACACCGGCATCATTGATGGGGCGGAGGACTACTCCCTGTTGGGGCTAGAAAACGTGGTGAACGTGGGTGCGCTGCAATTCTGCGGCGAGTACCAGAAGGTGTGGCTCGACCGCGACGGCGGTAGCGAACTCCAGTTTCAGGGCGGCTATTTCTACGTTTCGTACTTCCTGACGGGTGAATACATGCCTTGGGATCGAGAGAGCGGCACGCTCGATCGGATCGAGCCACTCGAGAACTTCTTCCTGGTCGACACCTGCTGCGATGGCGTGCGAGGCGGGTGGGGCGCATGGCAGGTAGCAGCCCGCTACTCGATGCTCGACCTAGCGGACAACGATGTCCAGGGGGGCATTGGCGAAAGCTTCACCGCCGCAATCAATTGGTACTGGAATCCCTACGCCGGTATGCAATTCAACTACATTTATGGCGATATTAAGGACAACGCTTTGAACGCGGTGGGAGGCGTCGACTTTGGCAACTACCACGTGGTTGGAGCAAGGTTTAGGGTCGATTTCTAGAGTACGGCTGTGCCGCAACGGCGCTTTGAGCTAACAGTTCTTTCGAGGCGATACAAATGACTATCGAGCAGTTCCTCTTGGTTTCGTCGCTACCTCTGTTCGCGCTGCTGGCGTCGATTGTCCGCGGCGAAACGAATATCGACGCCCACCTCCGCCCAACCGGGTGCTTGGCCAACGACTGCGACGAGTGTATTTGCGGCGACGCGAAGTACCGCTCCGAGTGTTTCGGGCCAAACGGATGCCGCTGTGCAGGCCTTTGCAATCGCAAAGGCTGCGGAAAGGTGTGTCGATCTACCATGGAGGAAGCGACCGAGGAACGCTCCTGCTGGAAGGTTGGATGCGAAGAAGTCTGTATTCCTCGAGTTGTTTGTCCGTGGAGTGAGGGCGGCTCCGGGCTCACGATCTTCAACCGCTTTAAGAGAAAGTCGAGCTCTGCGTGTGATGCGTGCTGCGATTCGTGTAGCGGAGCGGGGAGCTCCGGCAGTGACTGCTGCGGTACTCCTCGCTGTGGAGACGTACGTTGCGTTCGGGTGCTCGACAGCGAAGACTACGAAGTAACCACCTGCAAGTGCAAATGGGATATCGACAAATGCTCAACCTACTACGGTCCTGGTTGTGGGCCTCGCAACAGGTGCGGGTGTGTTGGCGACGGAGAGAGCGGCTGTGGCGACCCCTGCGCAATCCAGAATGCCGCTAGCTCGAATTTTAAGCGGCAGGCGCTAACGGCAAGCACCCCTTCCCGACCGCAGCGGGAAGCAATTGCAATGGCGTTCAGCAATGCAGGAGGATCGAACGAAGACGTAACACCGCTTCTACCGGCATCGACAGAAGCGGATGTCGGGAAACCGACGAACAAGGAGCGTTGGAAATGGTGGAGAGAATCGGCTCTTGGCCTACACCCAGGTTCGTAGAAGGCCTCACTTGGTCGGCGAGAGTCGGAACCTCAGTTCGTGCGGGTGGTTGCCTGGTAGCGTGTACTCGTCGTGCGTTCGTTCACCCCACGAGTTGTCGCCACCCACGCCGTGCAACTTGGAGTCGATGAACACGGTGTTGAATTCTCGACGGGGGAGTTCGTACTGGTGGCCTGCTGCGTAGAGGTCGTCCAATGTGTAGGGCAAGACGCTAAAGCTGATTGGCCCGTCTACGGTATCGACGCGCAGACCGGGCCCCGCCGTCGTGGCGATGGTAAACCAGCGCACGTCCGTGCGGTTGCCCGTGTCCTGGCTGCGGGCGTAGTTGTGCGGCATCTCGTCGGCAGTCGACTGATGCAGTGCGATCTCGCCGCTGGTCTTGCGATCCCAATAGGTCTCGTGCGGACCACGGCCGTACCATTCGATCTGGTCGACATCCTGGGGCACGGCGAGTGTTATGCCGAAGCGGGGTAGCAGCGGCGTTTCTTCGCGTTGCTGGGGATCGAGGATCATAGCCACTTCTACAGTGCCTGCGCCGGAGATTTTGTACACAACCGTCAATGGCGTATCGCTGGCCGACGGGAGTATCCACTTGGTGGTCACCGTCGTGTCGTGCAGATTCTCGGTCGCGGCAACATTCACCAACTCCGCCTGCTCGGCGGCATGCATCCACCCGCGAAAGTCCTTCTTGTAGATGTCGCTAGCCCGCTGGTTGTCGTTGGGAACCTTGCGAAAATTGGGGGAGATTGGCTGGGCAAGAAGCTGGTTGCCATTGATCTGGTAGGAGACTAGCGCGCCGGTTGCCTTGCTGACCTCGATCTCGAATCCCTCACCAGATACGGTGAGGGCCTTCCCGTCCTCATCAACAATCGGTGCATCGGTCGACGAGGGCTCCGCCGACGCGTCGCCCTTGTTCACGACGAACTGATCCCAAGCCACGGTATGGCCAGCATCGGCCCAAGCCGTATCGTCCGGCAGGTGGAACGACACGGTCAGTAGTGCTTCCCCGGCTTCAAACTGCGGCAGGTCGATCGTCACCTCGCGACTCTCGCCCGGTGGGACCTCGAGTTTACCCAACGCGCCGGTAGCTGCCTCCTTGCCATCGACTCGGAGTGTCCATTTACCATCAAACTGATCGAGATCGGAAAACGAATGCTTGTTGGTTACCTGCACCACGCCTTTGGCAAGATCGACTGGCGTGACCTTGATATTTTGATAGACCTTCTTCACCTCCCATGCGTGGGGGTTCAACTTCCGATCGGCGGCGATTACGCCGTTGCAGCAGAAGTTAGCGTCGTTTGGCTTGTCACCGTAATCACCACCATAAGCCAGAAATCGCTTGATCCCTCGTTCGTTTTCGGGGGCCTCTTTCCACAGGGCCTGATCGACCCAATCCCAGATGCAACCCCCTTGCAGCACCGGCGACGCCTCGATCACGTCCCAGTAATCCTGGAAGTTGCCAACGCTGTTGCCCATGGCGTGGGCGTACTCGCACTGAATCAGCGGCCGCGTCTGGGGCTTGCTGCCATAGTCCCTAAGGCGAGGAATAAGGGCGTACATCGGGCAGACGATATCCGAATTGGTGTCGCGACCCTCGAAGGCTTGTTCGTACTGGACGGGGCGCGTGGGATCGGTGCGTTTGAGCCATGCGTAGTTGTTCTCAAAGTTGATTCCGTTCCCCGCTTCGTTTCCGAGGGACCAAATAATGATCGAAGGGTGGTTCTTGTCGCGGCCGTACATGTTCATCGTGCGGTCCAGATGCGCCGGACCCCAGCTAGGTTGCTTAGCCAGCGATTCCGGACCGTAGCCCATGCCGTGCGATTCGATGTTTGCCTCATCGATCACGTAGAGCCCCAACCGATCGCAAAGTTCGTACCAGTAAGGGTGATCGGGGTAGTGGGACGTTCGTACGGTGTTGATGTTGAGCTGCTTCATCAACTTGATATCGGTCAGCATCGACTCGCGGCAAACGTAGTGCCCTGTCTCGGGGTCGTGCTCGTGCCGGTTCACGCCTTTGATCAGAATTGGCCGGCCGTTCACCTTGAGTTGACCGTCCTCGATCTCAACCGTGCGGAAACCGACGGGGTAGCTGTTCGCCTCGATCGTTTCGCCCTGCTGGCCGACGAGCTTTACCACGGCGCGATACAAGTGTGGTGTCTCGGCGGTCCACTTCATTAGAGCATCGGTGCGGATCGTACCGGTGCGCACCAGGATGGGTTCACTGCCGACGCGCAAACTCTTCTTGATTGTCGCACCAACCTGTTTGCCTTGGTCGTCGAGCAGCGAGAGATGCAAATCGACCTGCCAAATGTCGGCCGCATAGTTCACCAACTCGACGTCGGCAGCCAACGTGCCATTGTGGTACGATTTGTCGAGTTGCGGATGGAGCGCTACGTCGCGGACGTGCGTGTTGCCGGTCGTGTAGAGCCAGACATCGCGAAAGATACCACTTAGGCGGAACATGTCCTGATCTTCCAGGTAGCTGCCATCCGAGTAGCGATACACTTCCGCCGCCAACGTGTTCTCGCCTTCCTTCAAATGCGGAGTAATATCGAAAATGGCCGGCGTACGACTATCTTGACTATAGCCAATCTTCTCGCCATTGATCCACAAGTAGAATGCCGAATCGACGCCCTCGAACTGCAGGAACACTGGCTTTCCCTGCCACTCATCGGGCAACGAGAACGTCCGCCGGTAGGATCCCACCGGGTTGCGGTGCGTGTCATTTGTATATTCACGAGGTGGCTCGCCCATCACGCGAGGCGGATCGACCTCAAACGGGAAGGTTACGTTTGTGTAGAGCGGCACGCCGTACCCTTGCACCTGCCAGTTGCCGGGCACCTGGATCGTGTCCCACGCGGAGACATCAAAGTCGCTGCGAAAGAAGGTTGCAGGTCGACTTGCGGGATCGGGCGACCACTTAAATTTCCACTTGCCATTAAGCGACTGCACCCAGGGGTTACTGCTCGGATCGGATTCCATGGCCACCGAGTCATTGGGTGCCGCAAAGCCCGTGGCGCGAGGCCGCTCCTTGCCAACCCGAAAGACTCGCTCGTTCTCCCAGTCCGGCTGACCGAGGGAAATAGGACAGTAACTAGTGCCGACCGCGATTAATAGTAGTAGCGAGTAGTGGGGACAACGCACCGAGAGTTCCTCGCAAACGGGAGAGTTGGGTGGCTCAGATAGGCGGGGCAGGAAGAGCTGAATATACCACTGAATTCCCTTGGCAAGGAGTGATTGTTGCGGCTTTTTCGCCCAAATCATTCCAAGCGATGGCGACGACCGCGCGGAGGATGCTGCGTTGCTAACCGACGAAACCAGCACCTTTGTCGCTTCACACGTTCGAATCCGATACAATCAACGGGAGGTGAGACCAACGTAGTGCACGCCCGAGGAGCAAGATAATGACCCGTTGGCAAACGGCTTGCTGTGGCTGGCTGCTAATTTCGTCCGGCGCGATAGCCGCGGCCTCGAGTCCATTGGGGGTGCCACGCGAGCTGCCAACGACGCCACAGGCAATGACCGAGGAGGTGAATCAAGCGTTGGCTGCCGCCCAAACCCGCAGCGGTGTGCGGGCAGCCCTCTACGCCTCGGATGGCGAATTCATCCGCCGGGCAACACTCGATCTCACCGGCGTCGTCCCGCGCACGTCGCAGGTGCAAGCGTTCTTGTCCGACCCGAATCCCGCCAAGCGTGTCGCGCTCGTACAGCGGCTACTAGACTCCCCGCGATACGCCACTCACATGGCGACGACTTGGCGGAATCGCATCGTGCCGTCAGAAGTGGATCAGGCGAGCTTGCGCGATTTACTCGCTCTGGAAAAATGGCTCCGCACACGGTTCGCCAGCAACTTGCGGTACGACAACATCGTCGGTGGGTTGCTAGCCACTGGGGGCGACGAGTTGGGTCCGGCGCTGTACTTTCGCGCTAACGATCTTGCGCCGAGAAACTGGCTGCGAGCACCTCCGAACTGTTCTTGGGAGTGAAGCTCGAATGCGCGCAGTGCCACGATCATCCCTTCGCTGACTGGAAGCAACGCGATTTCTGGGGCCTCGCGGCATTCTTTGCCCGCATCGAGGCGTCGGAGGCCATGCAGATGCAATCCGATGTGCGAATCCGTGACTGCGACACTGGAGAGGTCACGCTCCCCGATACGAATGAAGTGGTGCCGCCAAAGTTCCTGGGTGGCGAGGTGGTGGCCGACAGCGACCGGCAATCGCGTCGCGTGCAGCTCACCATCTGGATGACGGAACGCGACAATCGCTTGTTCAGTCGGGCCGCGGTGAACTGGGCTTGGACCCACCTGTTTGGGCAGCCTTTGGTAACCGCCGTTGATCTGCCTCGCGAGCAGCAATCGGCCGTTCACGCTGAATTGCTTGATCGACTGGCCGACTATTTTGTCGGTACGGGATTCGACCTCAAGAATCTCTGGTTTGTGCTGGCGAACACCGAACCGTATCAGCTATCCAGCGATCATGGGGGGGCACCGGACCCACAGCTGTTCGCCAGCATGCTGCCAAAACCGCTGACCCCCGAGCAGTTGTACGATAGTGTCGCACTACTCTCGCCGCCTGCGGGCTCCACCACGCCGCAGCCACGGGGCGTTGACCTGGTGGACGACCCAGTGCGGGCGGATTTCGTACGGCGCATGCGAACTCCCTCGGGCAGCCCCACCGAGTATGCCGCCGGCACGTTGCAGGCGCTGCTGATGATGAATGGTAGCACAACTTCCGAAATCACCAATCACCAGCGAGGTCGCTTGCTAACCGCGCTCTCAGCACCCTACCTCCGAACGGACGACCAGATTAACGCCCTGTTTCTGGCTACTCTTTCCCGCACGCCGGACTCTTTGGAGCGGAACGCGGCGAATCAATTGCTCCAGGAAGCAACAACGGACAACCAGCGGACGCGTGTGTTTAGCGATTTGTTGTGGGCCCTGGTCAACAGCACCGAGTTCGCCTTCCGCAGGTAGTGCACCGGTACAAGACTCTTGTAATTAGTGAGGCACGAATGTTCGGCACAAATCACTCGGTAACGCGTCGCGAACTTATTCGCCAGATGGGCCTTGCTGCCTTGGGGACGACGAGTGCAAGTTGGTTTGCGCCGCTCGCCCAAGCGATTGCCACCCATCCAGGACGCCGGCGGCATTGCATCTTGTTGTGGATGAACGGAGGGCCGACGCAGACGGACACCTTCGACATGAAGCCGCACCACGCCAATGGCGGCCCTTTTAAGGAGGTATCCACTTCGGTGCCAGGGCTGCGATTTAGCGAGCACTTGTCGAAACTCGCAGCGCATGGTGAGCACTTGGCAGTGATTCGATCGCTCATCACGAAAGAGGGCGATCACGTCCGCGGCGCACACCTAGTACGCACTGGCTACGCTCCGGTTGGCGATGTGGCTTATCCCACCATGGGTTCCGCTTTGTCCAAAGAACTTTCCTGCGGCGATACCATCCTACCGAGCTACGTGAGCATTGCTCCCCAACCACAGCTCAACCCGGCGGCATTTGGGCCAGGATTCTTGGGGCCCAAGTACGCACCGGCCATCGTTGGTGGCCGACCAAGTGCTGCGAACAATGCGTCTCAGGGCATGGCTGACATGCGGCTTGAAAATATCGAATGGGCTGAGGAACTCGACCCCGCTCAAGCCGCGCGGCGGATGAAGATGTGGCAAGCCTTAGAACGTAAGTTTCTAGCAGACCGGCAGCACAACGCGTTCGCCGCGCACCACACGCTCTACAAGCAAGCAGCCCAAATGATGCGCCCGGCCGTCCGCCAGGCATTCGACTTGTCGCGTGAGTCGGACGCTGTCCGCAATCGCTATGGGACTGGCGTATTTGGGCAGGGTTGCCTGCTTGCCCGCCGGCTTGTGGAACGTGGCGTGCCATTCGTTGAAGTTGCCCTCGGCGATGGACTCGCATGGGATACGCACTCCGATAACTTTCGCACCGTGGCCGACCTTTCTGCCCAGCTCGATGCCGGTTGGTCGAGCCTGATGATTGAACTCGGTGATCGTGGGCTATTGGAGAGTACTACCATCGTATGGATGGGAGAATTCGGCCGAACGCCAATCATCAACATCAATGGCGGTCGCGACCACTTCCCTAACGCCTGGAGCTGCGTGCTGGCTGGCGGTGGAATTGCGGGTGGTCAGGCCTACGGCCGAACGTCGCCCGATGGCATGACCATCGAAGAGTCTCCTGCCCAGATTGGCGATGTGCTGGCTACCTTATGCGCGGCCCTGGGTGTTGCGCCTGAAAACGAAAACATTACTCCCGCCAACCGGCCGATTAAACTGGCCGAAGGCACCCCCCTACGAGAACTGCTGGCGTGACCGAGGTGCCCCGGAAGAATCGGACGCGATCGACGAATGCGCTGGCTATCGCCGGTGGATTTCATCGACGCCTTGCCTGCCTGCTTCTTGGGGCACTGGTTGGCGTCGGGTGCAACTGGCAGCCGCCACCTGCCCAATCGCCCGCCGAGGCGACGGCGGTCGTTCCCGTCGCGCGTGCGGAGGATCCGGTTACCGAGGCACATATCGAAATGGCAACGCCCAAGCATGTGCAAGCACTTGAGGAGCCGCCGGTTGCCAGCGAGCCAGTTGTTCCATGGCCAAACGACGATTTGCGCGAGCGGATCGTACTGCTGGCACCAGGTGGACCAATCATTCTGGACACGTGGCTTACCATCGCAGGGCGGCCGCATCGGGACCGATTCGATGAAATCGTGGCCACGGCTCTCGCGGCCGGCGATACGAATGGTGATGGGCGACGCACTTGGACGGAATGGCGCGACAACACAGATTTCTTCGCCCAGTCGGTCCCCAATCAGTCCCCCACCAGCCAGCAGCTGGACATGTGGGTGGAAACTTATGACCAGAATCGCGACCATCGTATTCAGCAAAGCGAGATCGCTGCGTGGCTAGGCCGCGACGCGGGCCGCTCCGCGGCGCCACTGAGCCTTAGGAGCCAGCGGTCCCGCGACGTGGGTGGAAATGTTGAGTCGCGACTGTGGGCCTTGTTGGATGTCGACGAGAGTGGCGGACTGTCGGATGCCGAGATGGCAATGGCGCCCGATGCCCTTTGGATGCTCGATGCGGATGACGATCGGATACTGCTGGACATGGAGCTTGCACCACTCGAGGAGCAGCTAGCCGGCAATCAGGCACGTGGCGTGCAACGAAGCCGAGTCGCGCAGCGGCACGCGGCCCTGCACTTTGGTCCACAGTTCGACGTTGGTCGACTTGGATACTTACTGGCCGATATGTACGCACCGCGTGGCACGATATCGCGCGAGAGCTTTCCCGGCATCCCGAGCTTGTTTGAAGAAATCGACGATGGCGACCAGTGGCTTGGAGACGATGAGTTTGCGCTTGGCGTCGATCGCCCCACATCTTCGCCTTGCGATTGCCTTTGGCGATACTCCGAATGCGGTGCCAAAGATTACACGCGTCGAAATTTCGCCACGCGGTGCGCCGCTGTACCTCGCGGCGCAACCTTCGGTGTCGCGCATGGTATTTCGCCTGGAGGATTGCCGATTGGTGCTGTCCGTCCACGATCTGGCTGGTGCGGAGGGGCCGTCCGAGGATGTTCGGCGGAGCCAAACACAGGTGATGGTGCACGACGAGTGCGACGAGCTATTTGCGTACGTCGATGCAAATGACGACGGGCGACTTGGCGAACGGGAAGTGAGGACGGTTGGCCAGCGGCTTAAAGCATGCGACAGCAATGGCGACGGGCTACTGTCCGCCGACGAGTTGCCTTACACGATGATCGTTGCCCTGCAGCGTGGCGAGAGCGCAGCAGCGCGGGATTTCTACGTGCCCGATTCGGCTGCAGCGCCTGCTGCGGCGAGCGGAGCACCCGCTTGGTTTGTCGCCGCCGACTTCAACGAGGACGGTGATCTTGGTAGGCGTGAGTTTCTGGGGCCGCCGCATGCGTTTGAGGCACTCGATGCCAATCGCGATGGCTTCGTGGATGCCAGGGAGGCGGCGGAAGCGGGCCAGCATTGAGTGGTGCTCAAACGGGCCTGGAAATACGCGACTCAGCCGTTAACTGCCTCACGACCTCCACTAGACTTCCAGTATTGCTGTACAGATCGAGTTGCCGCTGCGACCAACTCGTTTCACGCGATAATTGTTCGCACCTAACAAGCCAATGTTCGCAGCTTAGCGTCTTGGCAGTTGGCATCAATAGTTCGGTAAGGCTCGCAACCACCTCACTCGCTGGCTTTGTCTTGTAGGTGAAGGAGTCGACGAGCTCTGCGTCCATGCCAAATCTTGCAGCCCGCCATTTGTTCTGGCGGACCATCATCGGGTGACAATCATGCTGGTAGGCACCACCATCAATCTCATTCGAAAGCGATTGCACCAAGCATTGAATCATTGCAGCCAGGGCGAGCGTGTGCTCTAAGTTGCCGGGCATGTCGCACACCCGAACCTCAACGGTCCCAAAGTTATGGTGTGGTCTCACATCCCACCAAATCTCGCGGATTGTATTGATAAATCCCGTGTCGACCATGTGATTGACCAGCCATACGTACTCGCTCCAATTCCGCATTAGTGTTGGCAGGCCTGCCGTGGGTAGGCCTTCCATCACTTTTGAGCGAAAGGATTGGAGGCCCGTAACTCGGCCCTCCCAGAACGGGCTGCTCGTACTCATTGCGAGCAGGGTCGGCAAATGACGCATCATGCGGTCGCAGATCATCACGGCCTTATCCCCCGAGTCAACTCCAACATGCACATGCATTCCAAAGGTAATCAAACGCCGGGCCATCTCCTGCAGCATGTCCACCAGGTCCATGTATCGTTCGTCCGGTGTCACTTGTTGCTCGCCCCACAGGGAGAACGGATGGCTGGCACCCCACCACAATTTCACGCCCACCGCGTCCGCTGCCCCCTCTACGGCACGGATCTTCGCCTCCAAGTCGTCCTTTGCGGCATCAATCGACTCACAGACATCCGTGTTGATTTCCAAGACACACTGCATCAACTCGTGCTTCACTCCGGCCACGTTGCCACCCAACTCTGCGGCGACGCGCTCGTAAGCGCTGGCGAGGCCCAGGTTGTCGCGATCGACTAACCCGAGCTCGATTTCTACCCCTAGTGTCGGGTGGTCGTTGGTGGTGAAGGCAATCTTTCCCATGCTGCTGTCTTTCGCTTAATCACAGAGATTTACCGCGCGGCTCTCCCGAGTCGTCGCTAACGGATTTACAGGTCGCCAACTCTACAACCTCATCGCTCGAACTCGCGCCGTTTACAGCATGCTCGCTTCTACTGCCGCCGTTGCGAGTATCTTGGCACCAATCGCCAGGCAACGTTCATCAATATCGAACAGCGGAGTATGCAATCCGCTCGCGGGCGTGGTATCGCGCGACGAACCAAGCCGAAACATCACGCCTGGCACATGCTCAAGGTAAAATGCGAAATCTTCCCCACCCATGCTCGGCCGCGGGATCCACTGCACGCGGTCCATGCCGATCATGCTGCCCGCGATGTTGGCGACCAAATCGGTAAGCTCGGGATCATTCTCCACACCGGGCAAGTGCACGCCGAACTCGACATGGATTCGGGTCCGCGTCATTGTACCTACCGCCTCGGCCAGGTGGGCCACGTGGCCCACGGCGTGGTTGCGGATGTCGCGGCCCAGCGAACGGATCATTCCGGACAACTCGACTCGGTGAGGAATCACGTTCGCGTTGCTACCCCCGTGTATCTGCGTGATGGCTACCACGCACGAGTCTTGGCTGTCGATGCCTCGAGGTACGAACTGATACAGCGAGTTGATCAGTTGGGCAGCCGCGGCGATCGTATCTTTGCTCTCGTGAGGGCGGGCGCCATGACTGGCGACCCCTTCGATCTCGATCCGCATCGCATCACAATGGGCTGTAAAGGAACCCGCCCGAACGCCAATCACACCAGCCGGCCGCGTCGGATCGACATGCAGACTAAAAATGCAATCGACCTCCGCCAGTGCACCGGCGGCTATCATTTCGCTTGCGCCCGTTGCGCTCTCCTCCGACGGTTGAAAAAGCACCCGCCACGTGACAGGGCAGGGGAGATCGCCAGACAGGTGTGCATCCTTAAGGGCCACCGCCGCACCGAAGGCGCAGGTGGCGTGGGCGTCGTGCCCGCAAGCGTGCATCACACCTGGCACCAGGCTGTGATATTCCACCTGCTTCTGATCGTCCAACAATAGCGCGTCGATATCGCCTCGTATTCCCACTCTCCGCGAGGACGATTGATCCGTGCTATTGGCAATCACTCCCCGGCCATGATGAGGCGATTGCGCCTCGATGCCGTGGGCGGCCAACCGATCGTGCAAGTGCCGGCTGGTGAGAATTTCTTCGCCGCTCGGTTCGGGATGTTGATGCAGATGGCGGCGCATCGCGACCAACTCGTCGGCACGCCGATCGACCGCATCCCAAAGTTTTTGCCGCCAGTCGTTCATGGATCTAGGAGTCGTCAGAACTGGTGACCTACGGAGCGGGGGTGCAGCGTGCCACGCGGACGTGTCCGTACAATAGCATACACTATTCTGAAGCAATTGCGGATGCCGCAGCGCGCGGCTGCGACGTTATCGCCGCAATGAATCGGCAAAAAACACAGCCATGGGGCAGAAGATGATAAGCGGCAGCCACGCTGCCAGAGTAGGGCGAATCCACCCCGAGTTCCCCAACGATTGACAACCGAGTGATACCGCGAAGAACATCGCGACCACGGCGGATGCCATGCCTATGGCCACAAATGGGTTGCGGTTGCTTCGCGAGACAATGAGTGGCAGCCCAAGAAAAAGTAGTGTGCAATCCAGGAAGGGTTGCAACAGCCGCGAGTGAATGGCCACCCTTACGTCGTTGCCTAACTCAATACTGGGACTGCGGAGTTCGGTGACGAGTTCGGCGGTGGAAGCAAATTCGCGCCGAACGGCGCCACCTGTCAATAGTTCGAACGTTACCTCGCTCACAACAAACAACTGATCGGCTTCGAGCCAGTCGGCGTCGTGGGGTGTTACGATCACCAGCCGGTCGTCGACGGTGAGTGAAGGTTTGGCAGGCAGATCGCTAGGACTCCGTACGGCTGAGAGCAAGTAGCCGCTTGGCCGATTTCCATCGGCGGGGACGAACTTTGCCTCGCCAGCTGCGATTTGTTTGCCATACCTGGCCAACCGCGATGGCAAGATGAAATTCGGTCCCACGATCGTTTGGGTCGCGACGATGGCCTCGTCGCCATCTATCAGAATATCTGTCTTGCTATCATAACGAGAGACGATTTCCTCGGCTTGGTCGCCCCCAATATTGCGGGAGTCAACTGCCAAGTGTTCGCGGATTTGGGGCATCACCAGTTCACGATTCGCCGCGGCGAGCACGCCAAGAAGAATCGCGGCGATCAGCACAGGGCGAAGCACTCGAAAGCGTGAAATGCCTGCCGCCATTAGTGCCGTTAGTTCATTGTAGCGCTCGATCCACGTGACCGTGAACATCGCCGACACCAGTGCGAGCACGCCGCTAGTCTGGTCGAAGATGGCAATGGCTCGATAGGAATAGTACTCGGCAAGTACCCGGGCGAGCCCTTGATTCTCATTGCGGGCGAACGTCATGAAATGGTCGATATTCGTAAATGCGTCAATTACCACAAACAGTCCAGTCAAACTGATGTAGCAGATGCAAAAGATCTGCACGAATTGCATGAGCAGATAGCGATCGACAATTCGCAGCATGGCGGAGGGCTCGGTGGCGGGGCAGGGAGGAGTCTCGGCGGAAGGGTACGAAAAACCGAATGCCCGCGTCAAGGCGATCGCTGCCGGGTGGTGGGTGCTAGCAATCCGAGTGAAGCAGTAGAATGGTAGACAGCGT
Organism: Lacipirellulaceae bacterium; assembly: GCA_963753855.1. Lineage (GTDB taxonomy): Bacteria > Planctomycetota > Planctomycetia > Pirellulales > Lacipirellulaceae > Aeoliella. The sequence goes on from CAVWDV010000005.1 coordinate 73,664, forward strand.
TTCCCCGAGAATCTGCTTGCCTGCCTGTATGTGTGCCACTCGATGCCACGAAATCCTATCACACTTGATCGTTTGTCTGCCGTCGGCGCTGCGTGTAGAGAGCGCGTGCTGGAGCTGTTCTTTCCTCCCGCGTGTACCAGTTGCGGCGAGTCGTTGGAGTTTGGGGGAACGGCCTCGTTTTGCCCGACCTGCATGGAACGACTCGAGGTATTTCAACCGCCATTCTGCTACGCGTGCGGGGCGACGGTCCCCGTCGAACTCCCCGACGACCAGCCTTGTGGCCACTGTCGGGGTGAGCGTCCGCGATTCGATCGCGCGTTTTCGTACGCACCGTACGATGGTCTGGTCCGTGAGCTATTGCTCCGCGCAAAGCAACCTCAGGGCGAGTTGATTGCAGCCGCCCTTGCGCGGCGGCTCGTCGCCGAACGGGGCGACTCATTGCGCGAGCTGGATATCGACGTCGTGTGCGCGGTGCCCATGCATTGGCTGCGGCGAACACGTCGGCTTTGCAATTCGCCGGCCACGATGGCCGATTTGATCGCCCGCGATTTGGACGTTGCTTTGGCAACAGACCTGCTACAGCGAAGGCGATCCACTAAGCTGCAAGCCACCCTGCCACCTAGCGGCAGGGCCGAGAATGTCCGCCGCGCCTTCGGCTTACGACCCGGCTACCAGCTACATTCGGCGCATGTGTTACTCGTGGACGACATCCTTACGACTGGTGCTACCTGCAACGAAGCGGCCCGCGAGCTTAAACGTGCGGGTGCTGCCCAGGTGTCGGTAGCAGTGATTGGGCGTAGTTATTCGGGTCGTTAGCCGCAGTCGGGCAGCCGCGCTTGCCAACAGTGCAATTGTCGAGAGAATAACTCTGCCGACGGGCGGTCGGTTTACGATTAGGTAAACAGCGCCCGCTCCGTTCCTCCCGCCCGTGGTGCCCATGGCCGTCAAGTCGTCCAACTTTCCGCCCTCCCGAAAACGGCCACTCGATCCGTTTCGTCGAGCCGTGCTGCGCGGTCTAGCGGTACTGCTGCCGCCGCTGCTAACGATTGTGATTTTCGTGTGGATTGGCAACACGGTGATCACGTACATGCTCGAGCCGCTCGAAAAAACGGCGAGATCCGCGCTGTTAGAGTATGCCACGGATATTCGACCGGACGACGCGGCTGCCGAGCCGGTGGAATCGGGGGAAGCCAATTCTCGGCTCTATCGCATTAGCGATGCCCTCTATTTTCGCACCGATGACGACAAGTACATCCCCGCCGAGGTGCGGACGGCCGTCCGCCAGCAACTCGGAAACAAAGCAATGCCGGGCGACGCCCGCGATATTTATCTGGCCTACATCGACCACAAGTACTTGCAGCGGCGATTTGTCATTCCCGTCTTCCTGGGAGTCTTCATTCTTGTCCTCTACTTGCTGGGGAAATTCCTGGCAGCCGGCATGGGGCGGTTCTTGTGGCGCAACTGGAGCGGGTCATAAAGCGGTTGCCGCTGGTAAGCAACGTTTATACGTCGGTCAAGCAGGTGACCGACTTCATGTTCACCGAGCCCCACTTGGAAGCGACGCGTGTCGTGGCGATCGAATATCCTCGCGCGGAATCTGGACGCTCGCCATGGTTACTGGCGAAAGCATGCTCGACATTCGCGCCGCTGCGAACGAGCCCGTACTCAGCGTACTGGTACCGACCTCGCCGATGCCGTTTACGGGCTTTACAATGACGGTTCGGAAAAGCGAAACCATCGATCTGGGGATCACCATGGATCAGGCCCTACAATTTATTGTCAGCTGTGGGGTAGTGGTACCGCCGCATCAAGTGGCTACCGACGTCGACGATCGCGATCGCATACTAACCGCAGACTCCGCGCACTCGACACCCGCGCCGCTCCGCATGAACACCGACGAGTGAGGTCGAGGGTGAGCAACGCGCCGCTGCGATTAGGAACCCGAGGCAGCAAGCTTGCACGGTGGCAAGCCAACTGGACCGCGGCCCGGCTCGCCGAACTCGGTACGCCTGTGGAGATTGTCGAGATCACCACCACCGGCGATGTAGACCAAGTGCATGCGATCGCAGGCCTTGGCGGTGTCGGACTGTTCACCAAGGAAATCCAACGGGCCGTGCTAGAAGGCACGGTTGATTTCGCCGTCCATAGCCTAAAAGACTTGCCGACGACCCGCGTTCCCGGCCTTGAGTTGGCTGCCGTTCCGCAGCGCGAGGTAGTGAGCGACGCGCTCGTCTCCAACGCGGGCCGTAGTATCGACCAATTGCCCCACGCGGCCCGCGTCGGAACCGGCAGCCTGCGCCGCCGATCGCAACTGCTACGACTACGTCCAGACCTGCACATGGTCGACATTCGCGGCAACGTGGATACACGACTTCGGAAGTTGGACGAAGGCATGTACGAGGCGATCGTGCTCGCCACAGCCGGTTTGACCCGCCTGGGCCTGGTGGACCGAATCACGCAGCAATTTCCTCCGGACCAGTTGCTTCCCGCCCCCGGGCAAGGTGCCCTAGGGATGGAGTGTCGTGCTGAGGATCAACGTGTGCTTCGCGCCTCGCACCACTCAACGACCCCGCCGCCCGTGCCGCGGTGGTCGCCGAACGAGCCATGCTAGCACGCGTCGAGGGGGGCTGCCTGGCCGCAATTGGCGCTTATGGACAGGTTGCCAACAAACGAATTCAACTGTCGGCAGTGATCTTAAGTAGCGATGGCAGCGAGTGCCTGTTCGCGAAAGGCGATGGCGAGATCGCCAAGGCCATGGAACTTGGGATCCAAGTTGGCGACCATCTCCTTGCCCAAGGGGCGGCGCGACTGGTCCGCGCACGTTGCTAGCGGCAATTCTTGCCGGCAACATTCTCTGCCTTCCCGCATAGTCTGCCGAAACGGTGCTTGGTCGCGTGAGACGCTAGCCGTACCGCAAGCGGGGTCGCGAATGTTTTCCCCTCTTGTTTTCACGTGAACTAGCGTTGACTCCGCGTTCGCCTTGCCAGATTGGCACGCGCAATGCTTAGGAAGAGGCAGCGATTAGCAGGGGGGCATGACGCTAGCAATACGCATCGAGTCATGCCATACGGAATGTACATGTCGGCTGATGGAGCCCAAGTGCAATCGCGCAGGTTGGAAGTCATTGCCAACAACCTCGCGAATGTGAATACCGTCGGCTTCAAACCAGACGTCGCTGGCTTTCAGGCCCGGTTTGCCGAGGCCATTCAGCGCGGCTATGCAGCTTACGGCGACCAGTCCGACAATGATGTCGGCGGCGGCGTGAGTATGTTCGATACGACGACCGATTTCTCCGCCGGCCGTTTACAGGAAACTGGCAATCAGCTGGACCTGGCCATTGTCGGTGGTGGATTCTTTCAGGTTCAGGGCGACCGCGGCGAGCAGTTACTCACCCGCGCTGGCAACTTCTCGATCGATGCCGAGAACCGAATCGTCAATCAAAACGGTATGTTGGTGCTCGACTCGGGCGGAAGCGAGATCACGCTCGAGCCGGGCATCCCCTGGCAAATCTCCGCTGCTGGCGAGATAAGTCAAGCCGGTGTGAATACGCCACTCGGCTTGGTAACGCCCGAGTCGCTCGGCGACTTGTCAAAGGTGGGTAACAACCTGTTTCGCCCACTTGCGGACGTTAGCCCACTCGATCCTACACAGCGGGAGGTCCGCTCCGGCTTCTTGGAGATGTCCGGCACCAATCCCACGCGGCAGATGATGTCGATGATCGAGACCACCCGGGCGTTCGAAGCCAACGTACGAATCATACAGAGTCACGACAGCATGTCGAGCAATCTAATCGGTCGTGTGTTGCAAGCGTGATAGCGCCCTCAGGCAAGTTCCCAACCCTCTACTCCAACTCGCTAGTCTCCACTTATGAGTGTTCAAACCCTCTACACTGCAGCCACTGGCATGGAAGCGCTCGAGACCAAACTCGACGTGATTGCCAACAATATGGCCAACATCAATACCACGGGCTTCAAGAAAGACCGAGCCAACTTCGAGGACTTGTTTTATCGCCAGATTCGCCACCGGGTGCGGTAAATTCCGACGGAAGCCGAACTCCAACGGGGATCGAAGTCGGCCTTGGAGTTCGTGTGTCGAGCACGCAGAGCGACCACGATCAGGGTGCATTCCAAAACACCGATAACGCACTCGATTTCGCGATCGAGGGCGATGGGTTCTTTCAAGTGCAGAATCCCAATGGTGGTGACCCGCTCTACACGCGAGCTGGCAACTTTGGCATCAATGCGGATGGCGAAGTGGTGCTTGGCTCGGCCAATACCGGGTATCGCCTTGAGCCCTCCATTACCATTCCCCCGGACGCCGTCGAGGTGGTGGTGTCTGCTGACGGGCAAGTGCAGTTCCGCACCGCGGGCCAGTCGGAGTTGCAGCAGGGCGAGATCATCCAAATCGCCACGTTCATCAATCCCGATGGCCTCCTAAAACTGGGAGACAACCTGTTCGCAAGAACCTCGGCGTCGGGCGATGTTCAGACAGGCAACCCAGGCGACCCAGGCTTCGGTCAGATTCGCCAGGGCGTGCTCGAGGCATCCAATGTCGAGCCGGTTACCGAGCTCATCGACTTGATAACGACGCAGCGTGCCTTCGAACTCAACTCACAAGTAGTTCAAGCCGGCGACCAAATCATGCAGGTCGTCGCTAACATCCGTCGCTAGTTCATCGATCCTTGAAAGCGTTTATAGATTGCCGTGAGTATTACCACCCTATCCAATTTGTTGACACTCGTCGCAAGCCTGTTCGCCCTGCTATTTGGGCAAATGGCCTTGTCGGCCGACATCGTGTTGCGGCAGAAAGTCACGCCCGTGAAGTCGGTCGTATCATTGGGCGATATCGCCGATATCCAAGATACGTCCGTCGCCGAACGGCAGCGCCTGGCTCTTACGCCGCTGTGGATTGCACCCCCGGTGGGCGACCAGCGGTTTGTGACCAGGCAGCAGGTGTTCGACATTCTCGTGAACCGAGGCTACCAACCGTCGTCGCTGCGGATGTATCGCGCATCGAAAGTAGCGATTGGATGGGAGAATCCAACCGATGTCGAACAGCCGGCGGTAAAGGAGGCGATCGCTCCGCAGCCGAAACGCCCAGCAACCAATTCCATAGGATTTCGGGTCCCGGCAACCGGCGAGCTACTGACCCCAGCAAAGGTCAGCCGACGCAATCCAGTCTTTCTTTCCGACCTCCAGCGCGAGCAGCTCTCGGAGCAGGTTCGCGAAGCTGCTTTGAACTCCCTTGAAGAGCAATCGGGGCAGACGGACATTTTCGACGTGGAGTTTACGCTCTCTCGCCGTTATGAGGACTTGTTGAGCCTACAAACGAGCGAAGTAACGGTTCGTGGGGCGAAGGCGCCATGGACAGGCCGGCAAACACTGACCGTCGAGTTCGAGAGCGAGAAGGGACCGGTCGAGTTGACGCTCTCAGCCACGGTTTACGATACAACGCCTGTGCTCGTCGCCAAGCGGGCAATCGCTCGCGGGCAGATGCTCACCGCCGCGGATGTAGCCATCACGAATCCGCCACGCGACGCACGGGTGCCCGCGGGGCGTGTTCGAATCTATTCGCTCGACGAGGTGTTGGGCAAGGAAGCTGGCCGCGCCATTCGTGCCGGAGAAGTTGTGACGGCCGAAGCATGCCTGGCCCCGCAGATGATTGAACGCGGCGCGATTGTTTCCATTGTGTCCGCCGGTGGCGGCATTGTCGTGCGTCGGCAAGCCAAGGCGATTAGCGATGCTCGCTATGGAGAGGTTACCGAGGTCGAACTGCTTGACTCACGCGAGCGCCTGGTCGCGCGGGTTGTTGGCCAGGGCGAATTGGCCACGCTCGGAAGTTCGCTACGGCCGCGTACGGCTAGCGGATTACGACAAACACCCACGTATCGCTAGGGCAGCACTCCTGGTTTCGTTGCGGAGCAAACTCATGAATAGGCATATCCTTATCGTTGCAAGACCCATCTGGATTGGTTGTTGCCTTGCGCCACTTGTCGCAATGGCCTTCGTGCGGATCGCGTCCGCGCAAGAGGGTAGCTTGCTCGTGCAACGCGTGGTCACCGAACAGGGCAGCCAGCCCATAGTCACTCAGCTCACGCTTGAGAATACTTCGTACCTGTTCCAGCCACTACCTCCCGAAGCGCAGCGGGAGCTGAAGAAGGAAGATTCCATCATCGTCCTGGTCGACTATCGCACCGCAATGAACAGCGATGGCCAAGCGCAAAGCCGAAAGACAGCCAATTTCAATGCGGCCCTGCTCGACTGGATTGGCTTCGACGGAAAAGACATCTTCGCCGCTCCCCAATCGCGTGGCGACCCAACCATCGCTGGTTTGCTTAACAGTCAGTACCGAGCCCAGACCGAACTCGAGCTCGAAGACTCGCTCACGTTCCGTATTGCAGCCAAGATTGTCGACATCTATCCAAACGGGAACCTCGTAATCGAAGCCCATCGCAAGGTCCGCAACAACGACATCGTTTGGCAACAGTCGCTCACCGGAGTGGTGGCTCGCCAGTTTATCAACGCCGATCGGACGGTCCGCAGCGATGCGATAACGGATCTATACATCGACAAACGCGAAGCAGGGCAAGTCCGCGACGGCTACTCGCGGGGCTGGCTCACGCGGTGGTATGGCCAGTTCAAGCCATTCTGACTTGTCTTTATAGGTTGGCAGTTGTCCAGATCTCAGCCGTTGCTCCAGGTAGACTCCCATGTTTAGAACATCATTATTCCGCCGCTTTGCCTACCTGGCCATCGTCGTTGCTGTAGCAGGAACGCTGGCGCCAGATTCTTGCGGCGAAACTCGGCTGCGGAACATCTGCCGGCTCAAAGGCCAGGAAGAGAACGTCCTCCGGGGCCTCGGCCTGGTGGTAGGACTCAATGGCACGGGCGAGGCGGGAGATCGTTCCACGATGCAAGCCCTGGCTCGCGCCATGGAACTGCTCGGCAGTCCGGTAGGAAACAATGGCCTGCTGGATTCGACCGCTGTCAACGAACTGAAGAAGATCAAGAACGCGGCGTTGGTGATTGTAACGGCATCGGTGCCGGCTACCGGGGCTCGCCGCGGCGAGAAACTCGACTGCACCGTATCGGCGCTGAACGGCAAGAGTCTCGTTGGAGGCCAGCTAACGTTCGCAGCTTTGCAGGGACCCAATCTGCAGGACCGACAAGTCTACGCGCTCTGCTCGGGAACCGTCATCGTGGAAGATGGCGAGGTGCCCACGGTCGGTCGGGTCCATAGTGGCTGTCAGATGGAGCAGGACGTCTACACGCCCTTCTATCTGGAACGCGACGGAGCCAAGTGGATCACCCTCGTGCTGGACCGTAACCATGCCAGTTTCCACACCGCCGCCGATGTGGCGCGGAGCATTGCCAGCGACTATACCGGCTATTACTCCACCAATATACAACAGGCCGAAAAGCAATCGATGGACGAAGGATACTTTGTTCGGGCGATCGATGCTACGAACATCGAGGTTCGCATTCCGGCGGCCTACACGGACCAGCCAGTGTCGTTCGCTTACGAAGTGCTGGAAGTCATGATTAGTGATGAAGATCCGGAGGCCCGTGTCGTCATCAATACCCGCACCAATACAGTGGTCATTAGTGGCGACGTCCGCATTGGCGACGTGGTAGTGGTGACCGATAACGTGGTCATCGAGGCCGGCATTACTGCCGATTTCACACCGCTGCGCGACAGCGAGTCGGCTAATCCCAGCCTGGAACGTCTGGTCCAGCAGTTGAATTCGCTCAAGGTGCCACGGCAAGAGGTGATCGACATCATCCAGCGAATTAACGTTGCCGGCAAGTTGCACGGCAAGCTCATTATCGAGTAGAGGGCGCACTTGCGCAATAAGGACGAACCAAATGGCAATCGTTAATCAACTATCGAGTCATACCTATGACCTTGCTCCGGCGCCCCGAGCGCCGCCCAGGCTAAATGTCGCCACGCAGTCGCATCCACAATCCGTAACGGATGCACAACAGGTTCACGACGCATTCGCGTCGTTCATCGGCGAGACGTTCTACGGGCAAATGATGAAGTCGATGCGGTCCACTTTGGAAAAGCCCGCCTACTTTCACGGTGGGCAAGCCGAAGAAATGTTCCAGAGTCAATTGGATCAGCAACTAGCCACCGAGTGGGCGGAACAGTCGGGAGACCGGTTTGCCGAGCCCATGTTCGAACAGCAGTTCCCTCAGTACGCGAAAGTACTTCACGAAGCCCAACAAGCGGCAAGTAACGATTCGCTAGCGAACCTCAATGGTCTGCGGCGATTTTGAAATTCAACGTGATGCGGCCTTCCTCATCCACTCCATGACAACCGACTCTTGAAACCGATCGCACGCCATGCCTACTGAAGTTGAAGCCGAACCTATTGCCGTAGCGACTCCGATGGATTGGGAGTCGCGGATCAGCGGACTACTCAGTACGCTGTCAGCGGTACAAGGAGATCTGCTCGCCTTGCTGGCAGAAAAACGCACAACCCTTGCGGCTGGTCACTACGACCAGCTTGGCCACTTCACTCAACGTGAAGCGGAGCTGGTGGTTCGGCTAGAAACATGCCATCGCCAGCGTAACGAGTTGCTGGAAGCCGCTGCCCGCGAGGGGCTGCCCGCTGGTAGCGTCCGCTCGCTTGCCAAAGCGTTGCCCGAAAGCGACCGCGACGCGATCGATGCCGGTGTGGAGCAGGCACGAAAGCAAAGTCGACTCCTCCAGCACCACAGCCTTACCAATTGGGTTGTCGTTCAGCGGACGCTGATCCACCTCTCGCAAATGATCGAGATCATCGCAACCGGTGGCCGCATGCAGCCCACCTATGGGGCAGCTGCCCCGACGAATACCAGCGGCGCTTTGGTCGATCGTCAAGCCTGACAGGCATGTGAAGCACACAACCCACAGCAGTCTACCCAATTCATCACCAACACTTAGCAGCGAACCATGTCTCTGTTCGGCTCCCTCCAAATGGCAAGCAACACCCTGCAGGCAATGCAGGTGGGGCTGCATGTGGTTGGCAACAACATTGCCAACGCCAACACGCCAGGGTTCGTCCGCGAAGAGGTGGTTTATGCCCCTGCCCCGGTCTTAAAGAAGGGCGACTTGGTCCTTGGTCTGGGTGTGGTAGTCGACGGAATTGTCCAGAAGGTCGACAAGTTTCTCCAGGATCGGCTCCGCAACTCGGGTAGCGATCGGATGAACGCCGAGGTGCAAGAAAGCGCGTACGGCGATCTCGAACAGATTCTCGGCGAGCTGTCCGATACCGACTTGAGTTCGGCGATGTCGAATTTTTTCGGCGCGATTGACGAAGTGCTCAAAGTGCCCGACGATTTGTCGAACCGTAATCTGGCGATCCTCTCCGGCCAGACACTCGCCCAAGATTTCAACCGGCTCTCCGCACGAACCGACGACTTGCACGAACGGCTCGACGTCCGCGTGAACCAGATTGCGGGCGAAATCAACGGCATTTCTGAACGCGTCCGCAAGCTTAACTTGCAAATTACCGCCATCGAGAGTGGTGGACTTTCGGGCAGCGACGCCGGCGGGCTACGAACGCAGCGCGATAACGCCGTAGCGGAGCTTGCTCAGTTGGTGGACCTCCGAGTCGTCGAACAACCCACAGGCTCGCTGTCTATTTCGGTCGGAGGTGAGTTCCTGGTAACCGATGGTGTGCGCCGCGAAGTGCTGGCCGACGATAGCACAACCGGTGGTCGTAATACTTCGGCGATTCGCTTTGTCGACACCAACGCTCAGCTCGAGACGACCGGTGGCGAATTGCGTGGTCTCTATGCGGCTCGTGATGAAATTGTTGGTACTGCCATTGCCGATTTGGACGAACTGGCCAGTACGCTGGCGTTCGAGTTCAATAAGCTCTATTCGCAAGGTCAAGGACTTGATGGCTTTGCTAGCGTGACGAGCGTCGATTCGGTGCTCGATACCACCGCGGCGCTCGATGAAGCAGGGCTGAACTTTACGCCCGTCAATGGTGCTTTCGACATTCTCGTGCGAAATACGAACACCAACTACGTTTCGACACATACCATTCGCGTCGACCTCAATGGCCTGGACAACGATACCTCGTTGACTGATTTGGCGTCGGCCATTTCTGCCGTGCCGGGACTAACGACATCCATTTCGGCAAGCGGCAAGCTCTCCATTGCTAGCAATGGAGCCGACACAGAGTTCGCCTTCGCAGGCGATACGAGCGGTACGCTGGCTGCGTTGGGGATCAATACGTTCTTCACCGGTACGTCCGCAGCGACACTTGGCGTGAACTCAGAACTCAACGGCATTAACAATGCCGCCCTCTTCGCTGCTAGCTTGAACGGCATCGGCGAGGATGCCCGCAATGTCGAGCGGCTGGTGGAATTCAATACTCGTCCGCTTGACTCGCTGAACGGGGCCACGCTGGCCGATAAATATAATCAGCTGGCCAATGGCGTTGCCCAAGGCTCGGCGGCCAGCAAAGCGGTCGCCGACGGATTTCGCGTGTTCGAAGCAACCCTGGAGGGCGAAGCCCAGGCCTTGAGCGCCGTAAATATCGACGAAGAAGCCGTGAAGATGATTTCGCTGCAACGCACGTATCAAGCATCGGCGCGATACATCCAAACCATATCGGAACTCATGGATGTGCTGGTCAATTTGTAGTTTACCCTGCCGAGAGCAGCACCGATCGCCAGCCGAGCTACCAGAACGTACTCACCCCTTTCATCGCATAACCTGATCCCCGAAGCTTCCGTTGGCATCCATCCTTCCCATACCAACCTCGCGCGTCAGCGACTTGCTGGCAAGTCAGCGGGTCACGCGCCAGATTCAGCAGGACCAGCTGGAACTTTTTCGCGCAGACGCAAATCAGTACGGGGCGGCGGATCATCTCGCCCAGCGACGATGCGCCGGCCGCGCTCCGCGCCATGAATCTACAGCGCATTCTGGAACGCAAGGCCCAAGCGCAGACCAGCTTGCGGGATAGTGTTGACTTCCTTTCCGCTGCCTGGGACCAGACGGGTAATGTCACGACGTTATTGAACGATGTTCACGCCGCTGCGCTCGGCGTGGACCAAACGCTAACTACCAGCAAAGAACGTCAGGCGGTGGTCGACCAAATCAATCGCACGCTCGAGCAGTTGGTGAACATCGGCAACAGCCAGTTTCGTGAGCGGTACCTGTTCGCCGGGTCGCGGTCGCAGCAGTTACCGTACGACTACGATGATGAGTTCGTCGTTTTCAATGGCAACGAGGACCATCTCCGCAATTTCGTGGATGTTGGCTTTCTCTACGAAACAAACATTCCGGGTGGGGAGGTGTTTGGTGGAATCAGTCGCCAGGTACTCGGCACGGTCGATCTCAATCCGCAGCTCACCTCCGACACTCAAATTCAACATCTCAATGGAGGTGCTGGTATTGCCAGTGGGGCTGTCGAAATCGTGCATGTCAACGCACTCAATCAAGCGACTTCGACGGTGGTGGACCTCGCCGGAGCTGCCACCATCGAGGACGTGGCACGGTACCTGCAGAACGGCGTGCCGGACGGCTCAGGCATTACGGTGGAGCTCACGGGAAATGGACTTCAATTCGCGACAGCATCCGGCTCCGACGGTGTCTTCGTTCGCGAAGTGGGGCAAGGTCGCACGGCTCGCGACCTTGGCATTTACCGCACCACCCCGGCGACGACGCTCGTAGGCGACGACATCACACCCGCCGTTCTCAAGACTACCCCTCTGTCGGACCTGTTGGGCACAAAAGCCGGGGCGACGGTCGTATCGACAGGTGCCAACAACGATTTTGTGGTTACCGCCGCTCAGAATGGGACGCACGTCGACCCGGCCGACCCGCTCTCCGACCCCTTAAACGGCGTAACCGTGCAGTTTGACGCCGGCGGCACGGCCGGCAGCGAGTCCGCAGTTTACGATGCGGGTGCCGGTACGCTCACCGTCACGATCGAATCGGGCAAGTCGACTGCTGCGCAGGTGGTGGCCGCCATCAATTCCGAGGCATCCGGACGGTTCTCCGCCCATGTCGACCATCGCGACGCGACATCGGCCACCTCTGCCGGCGAGGGAATCGTACAGCTGTTGTCCACCGCGGAAACATTCGGTGGCAGCGGCGAGGTGCTCGATCAATTGTCCGGTCTCTCGGTCAGCAACGGTGGGACGAGTGTTGAGATCGATATCAGCTCAGCCGAAACCGTCGAAGAGTTACTCAACATTCTCAACCAGGAAGAACTTGGACTGCAGGTGGAAATTAACCAGTCGCGCAGCGGAATTAACATTCGCTCGCGCTGGAGCGGGGCGGACCTAACCATTGGCGAAGTGGCAGGTGGCCGAACTGCCACTCAGCTTGGCGTGCGGACATTGAACGAAACAACTCGACTCACTGACTTCAACCGTGGAGTTGGTGTACTCACGGGTGGATTTACTGAGTTCACGTTCGAACTCAGTACGAGCGGTGTGCCTACCACTTACCGCGTTGATCTCGATAGGGCGACAACGGTCCAGGATGTGATCGACGCCGTCGATGCGCAAACGAGTGGCGCCGTTACTGCCCGATTGGTTGCCAATGGCAACGGCATCGAGTTGGTTGATAATACGGGTGCCGACTCGCTTCGGGTTGAAGGACAGGTGGCCGAACTGCTCGGGTTCTTCGAGCATGGCGAATCCGAGGCCACAAGCACAACAGGCGCGCTAGCGACCACCGATCGCCACACGTTGGAGTCCGACAGTGTCTTCAATACACTTATCCGGCTCCGCGACGCGCTGGTCGACGAAGATTTCCCAGCCATCGGTCGGGAAATCAATCGCATCGAAACGGACCTCGACCGGGTGAACTTCGCCCGTAGCGAATTGGGGGCGCGACTACAAAGCCTGCAGGCGCTGGAATTTCGCCATCAAGATGAAGAAGTTGCATTGCGAAGTGCCTTGTCGAATGAGGTGGACGTCGATCTGGCAGAAGCGATCTCTAATTTCACGGCCCGCCAGTATGCCATGCAGGCGTCGCTGCAGGTGGCCGGCAACATTCTCCAGCTGACGCTGCTCGACTTCATTTGATCGCGGCCTGCTCGCCGCAGACGCGTCGAACTGCGGAAGATGCTAGCACTGCCAACCTTACCCAGTACGACCTGCAACGATTTTTGTGATTGCTCTTGCTGTAGTGACCGATGGAGTTAGCAGGTGCACGCTGAGGTACCTATGGTGTCCGCCTACTTTGGGGCCGGGTGCCGCTCACCGCACGAAGTTTCTGGAGTAGGCCATGTATGCGATGACGACCCGTTTTGGGAATGTGCCAATCGAACCCACCGACGTGCTCCGGTTCGAGCAAGGCCTCATTGGCATGGAAATGTGCCGCGAGTGGGTACTGCTGGCCGACAACTCGCACGATGGTCTCGCTTGGCTGCAGTCGCTCGATCGACCTGAGGTGGCGCTCGCCGTGGTGAGCCCAAGGCGTTTTGTCCGCGACTATCACGTGCGGGTCAATAGTCGCGACCTGGCTCCCTTGGGGCCTGCGTCTGCTAAGTCGTTGCAGGTGCTAGCGATTCTTAATCGCCACGAAGACTCATTGACCGTGAATCTGAAGGCACCGATTATTGTGAACCTAAATTCCAATCGTGGTCGCCAGGTCGTCGCGAAGAATGACCACGAAGTGCAATTTGTCTTGGGCGCCACGATACCGATGCGGCGTTCCGCCTAGTGCGACGAAGCCGGGCAAGTCGCGACCTGACTTGCTCCGTTGCCATTGCGCCAATGTTGGCATCTGCCATCATTGGTTCGGACGTTGTGGTAGGAATAACCCCTACCTCTCTGGGGTTACTTGAGTTGGCGACGGTGTCGTTCCGAAGAACGTTGACAGGTGAATCGTAGCGCCATTATTGCGGCCATCTTGTTGGCATGGCCGCCGCTCGATTCGCCCGTGCAGGATGTGGAATCCATTGCACACCACCAACTCGCCAGATAAGTAGGGTTGCTGGAAGCCGCTAAGGCACGCACCCATTGAAGGAGCCCCGCATGCTCGTCCTATCGCGAACACGCGACGAAAGCATTATCATTGGCGACAACGTGGTGGTCACCATTGTCGACGTCCGTGGCGACAAAGTTCGGTTGGGCATCGAAGCGCCCATCGAAATTCCCGTCCACCGCCAAGAAGTGTACGAGGCGATTCAACGGGAAAACCGTAAAGCGGCTGAAATCAAGCCCGAGGATGCCCAGCAACTACCGAAGAAGTAGTCGCTGTGTCGCCGGCGGCCGCATCGCCTCGTTCGGGCGATATCCGCGGCTACCTTATTCCTCCCAAGCATTTCTCCCCGAGTGTTCGCGCGGGATTCTTTACGCGCCGCCTTCTGTGCGGCCCACCGTCTCGCGCACGTGGGGTTTCTCTGGCGACATGCTGGCAGAATATTCCGCTGGTAGGACTTGTGCAGTGCCGCTTGCAAGAGAATGCACAAAATCGGGCGGGTCGCGTAAAGCACCCATTTTCTCAAGTCGATACGACTGTGTAGATGGCGGGGGGCTGTTCCCCCCATCGCTGGCCGTCGCGTCACCAAAACGCTAGGCAGGCACGCGACGCAGTTGGAGAATTTTCTCCACACGCACACAAATCGCAACCTAGGGTTGCTCAGCATGTCGGCAAGGTGCCCATGTGTGAATGTGACTAAAGAGACAGGCCGGGGTCGTTCGCTCCCCATCCAACCGTCTAGTTCGGTCCAATTTCGAAACATCAATTGTTTGTTTAAGGGGCGTTTGCAATGACTCGTATTAACACCAACGTGAGCTCGCTTGTCGGCCGCAATAACCTGAGCCGCGCCAATGCGGGTTTGTCGGAGGCACTCACACGTCTCAGCACCGGTTTGCGAATCAACACAGGCAAGGACGATCCGGCCGGTTTGATCGCTAGCGAGAACCTGCGGAGCGACATTACTTCCATTAAGCGGGCCATTAGCAACACCGAGCGAGCCGAGCAGGTCATCGCCACAGCCGACAGTGCCCTCGGCCAGGTTTCGTCGCTCCTCAACGATATTCGCGGGTTGGTTACCGAATCAGCGAATGCCGGTGCGTTGAGCGATGCTCAGGTCTCGGCGAACCAATCGCAAGTCGATAGCTCGCTAGAAGCCCTCAACCGTATTGCCCAGACCACCACTTTCCAGGGCCGCAAGCTACTGGATGGTAGCCTCGACTTCACCACCACCGCTGGATCGAACTTCGGCAAGATCCAGTCGCTCCAAATCGATCAAGCGAACCTGGGTGCTACGGGTGCCGTGCCGGTTTCCGTTAACGTCAGTCAAGCGGCAACCAAGGCCCAAGTCAACGTGACCAGCGTCCCGACCGGCAGTGGTACGGGCATCGCCGCCAGCACGACCGTAAGCTTCAATAGCCAGGCATCGACTGGTACCGCGGCTTCGGGCAGCGTTGGGTTTACGGTCGAAACTTCTCCCGCCGCCGCCTCAAGTGGTTCGCTCGGTATTTCGTTGGCCGAGACTCAAGCTAGTGGTACGTTCGCGATCGCTGGTGAAGACTTCGATGTAACCGCGTTGGCTGGCAGCAGTGCCGCCGGCCTAGCTGGCAACTCGCTGACCATTGCACTTGTAGACGACAATAACGGAAACGCCTCAGCTACGGCGATTACCGATGCCGAGCTAGTAGGCACGACGCTTACCATCACGGGTGACTTCTCCGCCGATTCGAGCCTGCTGGCAGGCGACCTCGCCAGCCAGGTGAATGCCATCGTCGGTAGTGGTGGTGACGGCGACGTGAGCTTCGCGCTCGCGAGTGGTGGAACGGCTTCCACAGCCATTCAGACCACTACGATTGACTCGCAGTCTTATAGCGGTGGCCGCGATGCATCGACTGAGTCGATCACTCTGGCGGGTGTTGCGACAGGCACATCGGGCAACATCTCCATCGATATTGCCGAGGGCGCGAGCGTTGGTGCTACACCGACCGTTACCGACAACGGTGGCGGTAGCTACACCATTAACATCGACAACTCGCTCGATACTTCGATCGCTGCTATCGCCAGTGCCATTAATGGTGCGGGTGTACCAGAGGTGACCGCCACCTACGGCGGTAGTGCATCGTTCCTAACCGGTGTTGATGCCGACGGAGCCACCGTTACGCTCAACAATGGTGCCGCCCAGCAAACCACCTCTAACTCGATCGACATCCAGACTTTGGATACGGCGGCTGGTGGCAACTTGAATCTGACGTTCGTATCGGGTGCCACGGCGGGCGTCGCTGCTGGTGCGAGTGCGGGTGAGTACACCGTCACCTACACTTCGACCTCCACGCTCAACGATGTCCTGTCGTTGCTCGAGAACGGTACCATCACTGAATTGGATGCCGCGAATACCAACCTCGCCTCCGGCGCGGTTGGCACACAACTGGTTACCGCTGCTCCGGCTGGCACCAACCAGATCTTGGGTTACACCGCCCCCGTATTTGGCAACGACGTGATCACGATCGAGGCCGACTCGGTTGGTACTGCCGGCAATGGCAAGACGATTTCCATCGTCGAATCCACGACTGGCTTCAATGCGACGACGAACGTCGGTGCCGTTGCCGACAGTAATGGGAACATTACCGTCACGCTAAATTCCGCGGCAGCGAACATCGACATTAACAACATCGCCAACGCTATTAGCGACATTGCCGGCTACACCGCCACGGTTAGTTCGGCCGCTGGCTCGGGGATCTACGATTCGACGACTCAGGCTCCACCTACCGTCGCCAACACTTCGAACGGTGCCGCTTCTGGCGGTTTGGCAGCAGCCACCGTGATCGAGCTGGCCGGCACTTCCGGCTCGGAAGTACTGAGCTTCGGTGCCGGCACAAGCCTTTCGCAGTTGGTCGACGGGATCAACTTGGTGGCCGACGCCACCGGAGTCGAGGCAGTAGCAGCAGGCACTACCCTGCAGTTGCGATCGGTTGAGTACGGTTCGGAAGCGATCGTCGACCTCAAGGTCATCAGCGAAGGCTCCGGTTCGACCCTCTTCTCCAGCGTTGCTGGACCTCGCGATGAGGGAACCGACGTCCAAGCCACGGTCAATGGTGTCATCGCCAATGGCAAAGGCAACCAGTTGCAGATTAATACGGCAACGCTCGACGTGACGGCTTCGATTGAGGCCGACTTTGAAGGCACCGCCGAGTTTACCATCGTTGGCGGTGGGGCGCTTTTCCAACTCGGTGCCGATGTTGTATCGAACCAACAGGCTCGCCTTGGCATTGGTAGCGTGAATACCGCCCGACTGGGTGGCGTCTCGGGTAAACTTTACGAACTGCAAAATGGCAACGCTGCTTCGCTAGAGAACGATGCCAACTCGGCAGCTCGGATTGTCGAAGAGGCGATCGATCAGGTTACTTCGCTTCGCGGTCGACTCGGTGCGTTCCAACGGACGACACTCGAAACCAACCGCAACGCCCTGAACGATACCTTGGCGAACCTGACGGCTGCTGAAAGTGCGATCCGCGACGCGGACTTCGCGGAGGAAACAGCCAACCTTACGCGTTCGCAGATCCTGGTCCAATCGGGTACACGAGTACTCCAGATTGCCAATCAGAACCCGCAGAACGTGTTGGCCTTGTTGGGTTAATTTGAAAGCGATCTCTGAAACCTTCCCAAGCCGGCCCGATTCGCAAGAATTGGGCCGGCTTTTTGTTTTGACGACCGACGGTCCGTCTGGCGGACTTGGGGCCGCGCTGGCTGAGAGTGGCTGCTGGATCGCCGCGACTCGCCCCGTTTCCATTCACCTGACTAGCTTTCCTGGTCGATACATTCGATAGGGTTGCGCTCTCGGCCACGCTAGCACCGCGCACACTACTTCGCGTGCTACCTTTTGGCGGCCGTGTTCCGCACCGTATTGTCGAAAATTAATCCAACCGATCGTTCATGTCGCAAATTCAGTCTAGCGTTGGCCTGATTACTGGTATCCCCATTCAGGATACGGTCGATCAGTTGATGCAGGTTGCGGGTCGGCCGCGCGACTCGCTGATTGCGCCACGGAGGGCTTGGCCTCCGAGCGGGCGGCGATCGACCAGGTGGCTTCGCTGCTACTTGGGTTTAGGTTCGCGGCCTCGAAGCTCGAGTCGGAATCTATCTACACGGCGACCAAAGCCACATCCAACGACCCCGACCTACTCTCGGTCGTTGCGGGCGATAGCCCGCCACCCCGACCGGGTAGCTACACGTTCACTCCGCTGCAAAAAGCCACTACGCATCAAGTCGTAACGAGTAGCTTTAGCGATGTGGCCGCGCAACTCGACAGCGGTACGTTCAGCGTCGGAGTGGGCGGCCACGTCGACCGAGGGGTTCGCCTTAACGAACTCAACGCTGGCACTGGCGTAGCAACGGGCTTCATTCGCGTTACCGACCGCAGTGGGGCTTCGGCCGAAATCGACTTGCGTGCCGCCGTGACCGTCGACGACGTGCTCGACGCGATAAACACCAATGCCACGATTGATGTCACCGCTTCGGTTTCGGGCGATTCTTTCACACTCACGGACAATACCGGCGGGGCCGGCAACCTTCGCGTGCGCGAAGTTGGGCTGGGCACCACAGCTGCGGGACTTGGGCTTGCAGGGCTCAACGTCGGTGGCGACGTTGCAACTGGCGCCGACGTTTTCGGCCTGCATGAGGGGACGGCACTTGCCGCGTGCTCAACGACGGCAACGGTGTCCATATCCATAGCGCCGGCGAATTGCTGACCGTCTCCCTAGCGGACGCCACCGAGCTGAGTATCGATGTCAGCGGCGCAACCACGCTCGGGGCGGTTGTCAATGCGATCAACGAGGCCGATGGGGGCAAGCTCGCCGCCTCGATCGTCGACGGCAAGCGCCTCGTTCTTTCCGACTCAACGAGCGGCGGATCGACCTTCGAGGTTACCAGCACAGGCACCCTGGCGGCCGACTTGGGGCTCACGCCGCCTGCCAGCGGCGGCACAATTACCGGCGCACGCCTGGTGTCGGGCCTGCGCGATACGAGACTCGGTTCGCTAAACGGGGGTCAAGGGTACGGCACGCTGGGCACCATCAGCATCGCCGATCGGGCGGGAAGCCCGATCGTTGCCGTCGATCTATCCTCTGCCGAGACGTTGGGCGACGTCGTCGCGCTCATCAATGCGTCCGGCGAAGACGTCTCCGCGACAATCAATGCCGCGCGCAGTGGCATTGCCATTGCCGATACGTCCGGTGGAACAGGAAATCTTACAATCACCAGTGCGGACGCAAACGAGTCGGCCACAGCGCTCGGCATCGCAGTCGACGGCAAGGTTGCGAAAGTCGACTCCGGCAGCCTCCATCGGCAAGTGGTGAGCAAGTCGACCCGGTTGCAGGACGTTGGCACGGGTGTCGACCTGGGCTCGTTTCGCATTACCGACTCGTCCGGTGCCGCGGGCGTAGTTAAGCTCAACACCGTCGGGAGCGAAGCCGAAACCGTTGGCGACGTGATCGATGCGATCAACGCCCTGGCTATTGACGTCGAGGCGCGCATCAACGATACGGGCGACGGCGTTGTGATCGAGGATCTGGCGGGTGGCTCGGGTACCCTAACCGTAGCTGACATCGGCACCGCAACTTCAGCCGCCGACCTGCGTCTTGGCGGCGCCGCGACGCTCGACAACAACAACCAGCAAGTGATTAATGGCCGGACGCGACTAGAAATCGACCTGGCTTCGCTCGATGTGTCGGAGAGTGTCGCGCTACGAACACTTAATAATGGCAATGGCATTTCGCTAGGCCTGTTTGAAGTCGCGGACATGCCTGGCCAAACGTTTGTCGTACAGCTCGGCGAGTCTGGCAACGCAGCCTTCACCGTGCAGGACGTGATCGACAAGATCAACTCGGCGGCAACCGCGGCAAATGCGGGCGTAACTGCCAAAGTGAATTCCGCAGGCACCGGCATCCAGCTCACGAACACCGCCGATGGCACGGGTAAAATGACCATTCGCGACCTCGGTTCTGGTACGTCGGCTGCGGAACTAAGGATCGCTGGCGAAGCAACCGCAGGATTTGGTGGCACGCAAACTATCAATGGCAACGGCCTGTTTGCGGCGCAAGACGCCGATCAAAATGCCCTCGATTCGTTGGTGGCCCGCATCAATGAGTTCGGTGGAGGATTCGTCGCCAGTACGTTCTTCGATGGTACTGGGTATCGCCTCTCTGTTACTTCCGAACAAACAGGGGCGGACCAGGAACTGCTCGTCGATGCATCGTCCGCTAGTTTTGCCACGCAAGACGCCGCTCGGCCCAAAGATGCAGTCCTGCAATTTGGTAGCGTCGCCACGGGTGGCATCGTCATTACGTCTACGGAGAACACCTTCGTTGACGCGGTGCCAGGACTTACCGTAACGCTGGAGAGCGCCTCGCCCGATCCCGTCACGATCGAAGTCGCAGCCAACACCGAAGGCATTTCCGATGCGGCGACCGACTTCGTCGAATCGTTTAATTCCCTGCGTGCGACGATCGAGGGGCTCACGGCATTCGATGCCGAAGGGGCGACCACGGGTCTGTTATTCGGCCGCGCAGAAATTATCACCATCGAGTCCGATCTAGCGGAATTGCTGACGGGACGATTCTCCGGCAGCGCGACGTTCCGTTCGCTGGAAACGATTGGCATCAGCCTCGATGAAAACGGTCGATTGGTTCAAGACACCGCCAAGCTGAATCAAGTGCTGAAGACCAGTCCCTCCGAGATCGAGCGGTTGTTCACGTCCGAGTCGATTGGCCTTGTCGATCGTTTGCAACAGGTGATCGACCAGCTAGCGGGCGAGGATAACTCGCTTCTCGCCCGTCGTTCCGATGCCCTCACTAGTACGATCGAGGGCAATGAGCGGCGCATTCAATCCATGAACAGTTTGCTCTCGCGCGAACGCGATCGCACACTGCTCGAGTTTTTCCGCCTAGAAGAAACCATCAGTCGGCTGCAGGCGAATGTCGACGTGCTCGATTCGATTCAGTTCATTCAGGCGCCGTCGTCCAGTCGAAGTCGCTAGTACGCCATCGGCCTTAAAATTTAACCATCGAGGGAGCGAACATGTCGCAAGCACAACCATCCGGCTACTTCGAATCGAAGGTAATGACCGCATCGCCGGCCCAATTGCATTTGATGCTCATCGAGGGGGCAATCCGCTTCTGCACCAAGGCATCGCAGGAACTGGAGCGTCAGAACGAAGGTCACGCCAATGAAGCCATGATGCGTGCGATTGACATTGTCGGCGAATTGCTTGCGGGCGTCCGCGGCCGCGACGATGAAATCAACAGGAAACTGAGCGACCTCTATCTGTTCCTGTTCCACACGCTCACGTCCGCCTACGTGAATACCGACGCGGTGAAGCTGGCCGACGTGCTGCGAATCCTCGAGTTCGAACGCGAAACGTGGCAACTAGCTTGCGAGCGAGCGCACGCGGAGGACTCGCCTGCGCGACGCAAAACGGTCGTAGGCACGCCGATCGTGGCACCCCATATCGGTTCGCCCGCGCCGACCGAAGGATTCTCGCTCGAGGCGTAATCCCGGAGCGTAGAGGGTTCGCCGCACCCTCTCGTCAGGCGCGGAATTGCCGGGTAGGCTAGGTGGATTAGCCAATCCACCCCGCCGCTCCCTTGCGAGAGACCGATGCCGGCCACCAAGCAGCAAATTCGCGTGGGCCATAGCCCCGATCCCGACGATGCTTTCATGTTTTACGCCCTGGCGAAGGACAAGATCGATACTGGTAGTCTCGAATTCACCCACGAATTGGTTGACATCGAGACGCTCAACCAGCGGGCATTCAGTCGGCGAGTTGGAGCTCACCGCTGTCAGTTTGCACGCTTACGCTTACCTCCAGGACAAGTACCTGCTCTGCTCGTGCGGTGCGAGCATGGGCGATGGTTACGGTCCCATGGTTGTCGCTAAGCAGCCCATGGAAGTTGCCGACCTGGCGAAGAAGACCATCGCCGTGCCCGGCAAACTTACCAGTGCGTTCCTCTCACTACGACTCTGCCTGGGGCAGGAATTCAGCTACGTGCTTGTGCCGTTCGACGAGATCATCCCGGCCGTTGCTGCGGGAGAATATCAGGGTCAATCGATCGAAGCGGGGCTCATCATCCACGAAGGTCAGCTAACCTATGGCGATCAGAACCTGTCGCTGATCGTCGATCTGGGAGTGTGGTGGCAGGAGGAAACCGGGTTGCCATTACCGCTCGGGGCGAACGCGGTCCGGAAGGATCTAGGCACCGAAACCATCTCCGAGGTGCAGCGACTGCTACGCGAAAGCATCGAGTACGGACTCGATCACCGTCAGCCGGCACTCGATTACGCCCTTAAATACGGACGCGACCTCGACGACGCCAAGGCGGACAAATTCGTCGGCATGTACGTCAACGATTGGACGCGCGACTTCGGCGAGCGGGGGCAAGCCGCCGTGGCTGAATTTTTGAAGCGGGGTTACGAAGCTGGTTTACTCCCCGAATTGGTGGTTCCGGAGTTTGTGGACACGTAAGTCGTGCCGGCTGATTCGGTGCGGGAGCAAAAACGGCTTGGATTTCTCGCGGGGTGGTTGGACGCGGCCCGTTTCGTGACCTATCCTGGAAATAGCAGAAGGTACGGCTTTCACTGACCCAGCAACCCACTTTCCCTTTTCTCCCGTCGCATTTTGGGTTGTGGAGCACGTGCTCCACAACCGCCGATAAAGGCAAACCTGTCGCGAGGCAGGGACGCAAAGCCGTGGGTCTCCTATTCGAGATAGCCTGGCTGCCGGACACATGCCCCAACCGTCCGCGTCCGGACAGTAGGCTCGCCATGAATCTCCTCCACGCCCAGGCACATTGCTACGCCCCCAGCTCCTCCATGCCCTTCTCGTTTCTTGATAGTGACGAATCGAAAGCATCCACCGCCGAAGTCCGCTCGCAGCAACAGCATCTGCTACACTTAATGGACCTTCCACCCGAGGCAGACGATGCAACCGCCGCGACTGGCCACGCTGCGGAGGGAATTTAAAAGCCGACCGCGTATCGGCCCGTTCTTGCGTACTGGGATAAGCCCGATCGAATGCCCCAAGGAGTCCCCCCAACGCCTTGATGGCTCGGCGGGCTTATCCCTCTTTTGGTTTCTCTTCCGTCTCCGCCTGGCGTTGACGGAGTCTCCAACTTGGTGACAAGCAAACCGGCTCGCGAACAGGTTGGCGAAGCAGCAGAAGCGGACATGGCACCCTTGTGGCCTGCGGGAGTCGGCCCACTTCTTTGGCTGAATCAAGCAGCGGCAAGAGGCCAACCGATGCGACCTTCTGGGCTGCGCCACCGACCATTGGCCTAACTCGTAGTTAGCCGAAGGCGCTAGCGCAGGGCATCCTGGAGAAGAACGAGGCAAGCGGCGACGGCTCACCCCAGAGGCTCCCACACTTGAGCCGGCATCCAGCACGAGAAGTGCACCGATGGGTTCGGCATTACGTGCACATTAGTAGCTGGTATTGTCGAGTAATCGATTTCCCCCCACCCCGTATCGAAACGGAATCCAGCGCTAGGATTTCTGGTGTTCCCGCGTGCTTTCCATTGCTACTCTCACGTGGCAGTGCTTCCCGAGCCCACTCCGTGCATGGCAGCCGCGAAATGGAATTTTCGCCGTAAGTGCTTGACATCCGCACTTCCCTGCGTCTAGACTGCCGAGTAGTGGGTCTTTTGATGGCCCGTTCCGTGGCGTTTTTGCAAATTACCCCTTTGCCAATGCTCTAATCTGGTGCGTCTCGAGTCCGCTTCCTAGGGCTCCGAGTACATCTCTTGCACCACACCGGTTCCAGTGGCGGTTGTCGCTGGTTTTCAGTTCGATTTTACGCTGATTCATTCACTTGTATCGGCCGCGATCCGCCTGCGTGCGCACATTGTGTAGCTCCTGTCTACCCCTGCGCACTTGGTGTGCTCCGCCAGCCGATGAATTGGGGGTACCATGCTGCGAAACGTGCAACTTCTGGTTTACGAACGATGTTCGGCCATCGTTTTGCTATTCTTTCTATCCATTGCTTGCCAAGCGATGGCTGGCGGTGAGCTTAGCGACCACTCCGTTCCGTTGACGCTGGTGCTCGAACCATCGACGAACGAACACAACCGCTTCGGCGTTGAGACGGGCCTTAACACGCTGGTTCCAGGTCGCGGGATGGAGAGGAGCCATGGAATCGTCGGATGGTCAGGCTCGTTTGATATCGATCTTTACGTCGGCGATGCAATGGTTGATGGGCTGCCTACGATTCTGGGCATCCAACTAAACGAGACGGCGCCAACCATCGAGCAGAGCCCGGCAGCAATTTCGTATTGCAACCTCCCCGTGGGAGTTCAGTTTGCCACGAGCGACATCTTCAGCGAGATGATCCAAAAGTCGGAGTCCATGATCGACGTGGAGCCCGGTGCCACGCCAGGGCAGTATTATATTGCCCCCAATTCCTTCGCCTTCATGCAGATGATGGGGGAAGCGGGCGTGAATATTGAGAATCGGCCCAGCGAAATGCAGGATATCTCGGATAGGCCTATCGAGATACGGATGACGGACGGGATGACCAGCCCCCAAACGTCGCTACTCATCGAACTGCTTCATGGGTTCGACGTTCCGATGTATCGCGCCACGCTGAGCATGCCCATGGCGGGCCACGCCATCCAATACACAGATACTGGGCTGCCCGTCGATTGGCGATACACGAGCGGTGAGCTAGCGGCGAGCGGCACGTTTTCCGTATCGGACCCCGCCATACCCGAGCCAAGTAGCATGGTGCTGACGATGCTTTCGCTGGTCGCCATTGGCTGGCGAGTTAGAAGGGCCGGTTGATGAACAAACGGAATTCGCCGTCG
This sequence comes from Lacipirellulaceae bacterium, assembly GCA_963753855.1. Taxonomy (GTDB): domain Bacteria; phylum Planctomycetota; class Planctomycetia; order Pirellulales; family Lacipirellulaceae; genus Aeoliella. The sequence continues at coordinate 98,446 of CAVWDV010000005.1, forward strand.
AACACGCGGTCGTTTGATGTCAGCGGCACTGTGTAACCCGCTGTTACGATCGACTTCTTCAGCTGCATGTGTCCACCGATTGTACCGTTGACGAGCGACAGGTCGGCACCGGGCGAACCAATTTGAAACGCGCCCGCGTCGATGACGTCTGCGTTGTTGACTGTGGAAATGTAGTGCAACTCAGTGCTCCATGCGAGGGCCCTCACATGGCTGGATCGACTGTTGCTCCGATAGACAAACTTGCCCAAGGCGGCGCTGGCCGACAACAAGTTCTGGTCGTTGATCACACCGACGTGCTCAAGCTCGGCACCCGTAACGTTCGCATCCACGTCGTTGCCACCGGTGTCGAAGTCGAATGTTAAGAAGGCGTGGACAAAATAGTCGGTCCGCTGCGGCACGTAGAGGTAGGCGAGGTAAGGAATCAGATGAACCGATTGGTTGTTGACACGCAGCAACTGGTTGGTAGCGCCAAACACCTGGAGGTCGTCCGCCGTGGGAAGCGCAATGCCCAAGCCTACAGCGAAGGCTTCCTCTTCACTGGCCCAAAGCAGCAGCTTGGGAGCGATGGTCAAATTACCGAACTGGTAATTGGAGGTGTCAAATGCGCCATCCACGTTGATGTCGCTATTGAGCGTCGCCGCCATTGGCATGCGGACTTCCACTGACCCCATGCCGTTCAAGAATGTCTTCTCGATGCCGGGAACAAAGCGATTCACACCGAAACCATTCCCCGTAAACCGCGACGTTGTGGAAGAAATTGTAGTCGAAGTAGAACCGGTCCTGCGGCATTGCGGCATTGTTATCTTGAATCCGAACGCGGCCAGCGAGATCGCCAGGGTTCGCTGCAGGAACGACAAGATTGGTAATTTGAAACATGCTGTAAACCGGCGCATCGGGGATGCTCGCCGTCGCATCGGCCGGATTATCGAATACATCCACGGTGCCTGGCGTGAGTACGGCCGTGAACTTCTGCGAGCCGTCGGTGTCGTTGGCCGTCAGGTCGGTTACCACGTCGCCAAGGGGTGGTGGTATCGAAGGCAAGAAGAACGATTCAGGCGCCAGTCCACCCGGGCCGCCAACGAACACAACCTTGTTGGTCCCGGAGTCGATCGTAATAAGGCTGATATTGTTGTTCGCAAACGCCGATCCGGACGCAATGGTCTGATGCACCGCCTCGCCGAAGAAATCCCCTACCACCAAGCCCGTTTGCGTGTTGCCAAAGAAGTCGCCCAGCATCTTAGGAGCCGCAGCGAGTTGGGTGGATGATGTTCCCTGAAACTGCTGCCCACTCGACGGATCGAGCGCTTGTTGAGCCCGCAACTGCGAAGAATCGCCAAAGTTGGGCGACATCAAGTCGGGTTCGCGGGCCGTATCCTGAAGGATGTCGGGCAGTGTGAGGTCGCTGAAGTCGGTGGGGGCAGGTGGCTCCGGAAGACCCGAGCCAAGGTTGCCTTGCTGCGTGGGGGCGACTGGCGGGCCCACCGATGGCTGCGCGACCGCCTGGCCGCATAGCAGTTGAAGACCCACTAGGCTGCATGCGAGCCCGCTTATAACGCGTAGTCGGACCACGAGGATTCCCCCCAGAATCGTGGACACACAAATAGACAGTTCTGCGGTTTATATCGACCGTAACGGTTGTAAGAGTTAAGCCAACTGCCCAGAAACAGCCGCTAGCACTGTGCGGCTAAACGGGTTCGTCGGTCGCTTGTGCTTCGACGTTGTCCATGAGCTTCTTGAGGCCTTCAAGAGCCTCGTCAATGTAAGCGAGATTGCGGCTCGCTGGCGGAAGTTTGTTGAGTAGGCGATAGCCATACTGGATATGACTCACGGCATCCGCCCGCAAACTGCCTTCGAGCAGTGCGTCGGTATACCTTTCGGTAAACTCAAGCAGCAAAGCGACGGGCGCTGGGTCGTCAGGTCGAACGACGGGACCCTCTGCCAGTACGTCCTGGCATTGTCGGAAATGGGAGAAACTTGCCGATTCATCCGTCGCCTTCAAGAGGTCGCTCAGATTGTAGTGGGCCCGCGCGACGCCAAGCCGGTATTCACTCACACCAGGGTTGTTGAGCAGCAAGCGCTTGCGAATCTCCAGCATTTTTTCAAAGCACTGCCGGGCCTGGACCGTCGCGCCCAACTCGTCGCACGTGTTCCCGCAATGTTGCAGGCTCAACGCCAGCAGATCGTTGGTGTGGCGGCCTTGCGCCGTTGCCGGAAGAGACGATAGCAGATTCGTGCACTCGGACTGCGACTGAAGCGCACCCACTAATAACTGCCGGCGCAGATTCCCGTCGGCATGGGCCGCTCGGGTAAGCTGCAACTCGGCGATTGCTTGATGCCCCCTTGCAAGATCGACGACCACCTTGCTTGGCTCAGGATGCAGATCTTTGATCTGCGTTCGTAGTGCCTGCGACTCGGCAATCAGCCGCTCGGCTTCGGCCAGCGGGGCCTCGCCATCTTTGCTATCATTGGCGACCTTGTTGTCGTTGGTGGCGTAGGCTTCGATGTCAGCAATGGCCAGATTCATCTGGGAGTTGGCATTCTGGCGCTGCACCTCGTAGTCTTGCGGCAGAGCATCGGCAACCGTCTGACGCAGCTTGGCGCACAATCGTGTGTGACGAGTAAGCATCTGCTGGCCGCTTAGGGCCAAGGCGGTCTGCCCATCATCGCGAGCCATGGTCATCTGCAGTTGGCCCAAGTGCGCGTATTCCCGATGCACCTGGGCCAAGTCTTGCAAGTACTGCCAGTGTGCATCGGGCATCGAATCGGACGGTGTTTCGGCGATCAACGATTCATACAGCTCAATCGCGCGATCGAACGTTTTCTGTGCTGCCTGGTTGTCGCCCAGCGCCGAGTCGACTTTACCCAAGCGGGCGGTGACCTCAGCCACCTTGGCGCCCGAGATCTGTTGCATCGCCAGCTGTTCTTCGAAGAACCGGCGGGCATTTTCGAGCAACGTGCGGCGCGTTTGCTCCATACCGGGGGCGTCGACCAAGAAATCTTCGCTGGCAAGCACGAATGTCTCTTGGATGGCTCGCTCCAGATTCTGCGCGTTCGTCTCCGCTTGGGCGAGGTTTCTCTGCGAATCGTCGTAGTTGCTAAGCGCCTGCACTCGATAATGATTCGATGCGAGCAGACCAACGAGCACGGCCGCAGCGAACCCACTGATCATCGTGGCGTCGAACGGATTGCGTCGTGCCCAGGCGATCGTCCGCTGGACTCTCCCCACGCGCCGCGCCGATATGGGAAACCCGTCCAGGTAATTTCGCAGGTCGTCGGCCAGGTCGCCCGCCGACTGGTAGCGGGCATTGGGGTCTTTCTCTAAACACTTGTTGCAAATGGTGCGGAGGTCGAGCGGTACCGAAGTGGGCAGCGGCGCTGGCGCCGACTTCTGCACCTGTTGCAACGTACTGAAGAGTGTTTCGCCCGAGAAGGGAGCTTTGCCAGCTAGCAGCGCGTACAACGTGGCCCCTAGCGAGTAGACGTCGGTGCGGTTCGAAATGGCATGGCTGTCACCCTCGGCTTGCTCGGGTGCCATGTAGCTGGGCGTGCCCATCACCTGGCCGGTCATCGTCAGATGGTCGTCGGTGTTCACTAGTTTTGCCAAGCCAAAATCGGTGAGCCGCGGTCGGCCCTCGCCGTCCAGCATGATGTTTGCAGGCTTGATATCGCGATGAATCACCGCTCGATCGTGGGCGAACTGGACGGCGCGACTCACTGCCTCCATCACTTCGGCTGCTCGTTGCCGCGTGAGCCGCTTTTCCTTGCCAACGAAATCGGCCAGACTGCCGCCCGTCACTCGCGCCATTGTGTAGTAGTGTACGCCGTTCCGTTCGCCGACGTCCTGCACTTGCACGATGCCAGGATGCTCGAGCTTAGCCGCTGCTTCCGCTTCGATGTAAAAGCGAGCCGCCTCCTCGGGCGAGCGAATCAGATTGGTTGGTATGATCTTCACCGCCACATGGCGCCGCAGGCTCAACTGGTAGGCGCGGTACACCGTGCCCATGCCACCTCGGCCAATTTCGTCCAGGATTTCATAGTCGTCGGCCAGCAGCGGGCCGGGCCGATCGCCGGCGCCACGCTGGGGGCTAAGGCTCTCGCCACTAATGAATTCGACGGTGTCCGACGGCCGCACCTGTTGTTCGAGGATCGTACCATCCTCGTCGCCGGATGGCTCAGGCGTAGCTGGCGACCCCAAGAACCCCGCCTGCTCAGCAGCCTGGTAGTCGGCCATTTGCTGCTCGAACAATTGCACGACTTCTGGCGGCTCCGCCTGCTTGAGGTGCGCAATCGAGCGCAGTAAGATCGTCGCCCTCCAGTTCGAGAGCTTCGGCAAGTAGCTGCAGGGCTCGATCGCGATACGTGGGCGTCATTGCTTATACCGGCGAGAGCTCGCGGAAGAGCCACGCCTTGGCGGCGGCGAAGTCGCCTTTGACGGTGCGGGCCGAGATGCCCAGCAGATCCGCCGTTTCTTCGACCGTGTACCCACCAAAATGGCGCAGCTCTACAACTTGCGCCTGGCGGGCGTCGAATTCGGTGAGCCGCTTGAGCATTCATGAATCGCCAACACATCGTGTTGCATGTCGGCATTGCGGTCGGCGAGCTGCCCCATGTCTTCGCCCGATCGCTTGCGGTCGGGACCACCGCGCTTGAGCGCCTTGCGACGCCGTGCATGATCGACCAGGATGTGTCGCATCGCTTTGGCTGCCACCACGTAGAAGTGCTTGCGGTCGTTCCAGTCGACCGGTTCTTGCGTGTCGACGAGCTGCAAGAAGGCATCGTGCACCAGTATGGTGGCCTGCATGGTGACGTGGTTGTTCTCACTGTTCAGCTTCCGCTCGGCCATGGAATGGAGCTTTTGCTGAACCACGCGGAACAGGTCGGAACGAGCGGTCTCGTCGCCACGGCTCGCTTGTTGCAGCAGGACCGTGAGTCCCGAATTCTCGTTGGTCATGGTCTAGGTCCTTTTGGCCATAGGAGCGACAGATCCGCAAGGTGCGGTTTGCCGACTGATTCTATCACTCGCCGCTTGGTAGTTGAAGCGAAGACACGTGGCCCATGGGGCAACCAAGAAGCGCTCCTGTCGGCGGATCGCAAATGCCCTATCGATGCACTTCGCCACCGACAGGTTCACCCACCTATCGGCCCGTCCCCCAAAAGTGGTGGGTAAACCTGCGCTGGTGGTCGAGTCACACACGAATACCGAGAAGTTTCTCGAAAAGTATTGCCCCTCGACAGGAAAGTGTCCGCTTAGCCCGCATATTTCATCCGCCCATGGAGTCCCTTGTAGCGGGGGCTTCTTAGGTGGAGGGTCTCGGGTAGCGCAGAGGCCCCCTTACCCCCGGTTAGGATCGCTGGCCATTAAGAATTTTCAGAGGTTGGGCGTGCGGTAATTTCGAGACGTCATCCGGGGGCGGCGGCTAACCCGGCAGCGACCTGGCGGAAGAGTTGCTGGTGTGGATAGCTGCTTGCCAGGTGCAGCACCACGCGACGCACCGAGAGGGTGATACGGGCGGCGACTTTCAATAGCGTCAGCCGAATGCGGCTGACTTGCGCCGGCGCCAATTCGGTGCTGGCCAACTCCGTGCGACGCAACTCGTGCAGCAGCACATACGCGAAGCTCGAAAGCAGCAGGCGAAACTGATTCGCCACAAAGTTGTGGCAACTCGTGCGATCGGCGAAGAGCATCAACTGCTGCTCCTTGATGCGATTCTCCATGTCGCCGCGCTGCGTGTAGATGTCGTCGTACATGGCTTGCGCGTTGCCCGCCAGGCTGGTCACGACGAAGCGGCGATTCGGCCCTGCTTCTAAACGCTCGGCTTTCATGATAACCCGCCGTGGGCGGTCCCACGTTCCGGCCTGATACTCCGTTTCTCCAAAGAGGCGCTGCTTCTGGCCTGCTTGCTCGAAGGCTTCTTCCCCCTCGGCCATCAGCGGTGCGATACGACGCTCCAAGACCTTGTTCCGACCGATGCCGAAAATGTAATCCACCCCCTGTTTCTCGCACCAACGCATCAATCGCCAGCGACAAAAGCCGCTGTCGCCGCGAATCGTGATCCGGGTGTTGGGCCACGCTTGACGAATCCGCTGGACCAGCAGTTTCGTCAGCGCGAGGGAGTGTTTCGCCGGATCGATGTTGGCCGGCCGCAATAGCGAGACCAACAGATGACCCCCGCAGAACACGTACAACGGCAGGAAGCAGTAATGGCGATAGTAGCCTTGATAGAATCGCTCCTCTTGTTGGCCGTGAACCGGGTCGTCGGTGGCGTCGAAGTCCAGCACGATCTCTTCGGGCGGGCTATCGTGCGCCGCCAAGAAACGTTCCACCAGCAACTTCGACATCGCGACCAACGCCTGGCGACTGACGCGATTCTCCAAGCGGCAGAGGGTCGGAGGAGAAGCCAGCGGCTTGTCGGGGTCCGCCGCCTTACCGGCGGCAAGCTGCAACGCGGGATCGTCGCGCAGGGCCTGCTGATCGTTGAGGTCCTCGTAGCCCAATGCCAGCGAGAAGATACGCTGGGCCAGCATCTCGCGTTGGTGGTGGATCAGGTATCGCGGGTCACGCGGATCGGGCAGGCAATCATCGATCGCGTCGAGCAAGCCAATTCGTCGATCGACCTCACGCAATAGCACCACGCCCGCGTCGGAGGTCAGTCGCCCGCCATCGAAATTGGCCACCACTTGCCGCCGACCGACCGCTGTGAACTGAATCGCCGTTTCGCTACACTCTGTCATGCGAGGGTTCCTTGTTCTGGCTTGTGCGGGAGTTGTAGAAACCACACAAATACCAGGACTTGGGCCCTCGCGCTAGTGCCCGCCGTGAACCAACGGATGAAATATCCGGGTTAGGTGAGTGACAGGCAGGCCAAACCTACGCCGAGGGCGCCACCAGAGCTACCTTCGCCGCAGGCCCAGCAGGGCTATTTTGGGAGAGAACGATGACCCAGTGGTGTTCCATGCGATCGACTCGACCACTTTCCCCGCTGATTGACCGACAGCTACTCCAGCTCGCTGCCCGTGGGGAATTCCGCTTGTCAGACGTGGCTCGCCTCAGCCGTCAGCCGGCGTTGGGAACGATTCTTCGAGTTACGCGGTCCGAGTCACCTCAGAGTCTGTCCATCGGCGTCGAGCGTTTCCCAGTGCCGAGCAAGCTCTGGGTTGTACCGCTCGATGAAGGCGATATGGTTGCCGAAGAACGCGCAGTTGCCGCAGGCAAGGCGCTCGTAGTGCTGGTCGATGAGCAGTTCGGGCAGCTCCTCGCGGTCCTGACAACCGCACCACCCGATGAAGACCCCGCCCGTTGATCGGTAGGGCGTAAAATGATGCATCGTTTGCAAAAACGGTGGGTAGTAAGGCTGGACCGCGTTCGGGCTTGGCATCGAGTCCTCCGTTGCTTGATGACTGAGTTGCTTGATGACTGACCTTGTAAGCGGCTCATCTTAGCAGGGCTGTCAAGCCTTCCGGTGGAAGAGTTGTCGATGGCACGTCGACAACCTCGACAAATTGCCAAACTGCCACACAACCGTTCAAAGTGGTACTAGCTCCGACGAACCAGACTCTACGAGGCAACGTCGCTCGCAACATTACCGACGGTTAATTGGAAGCTTTCTGGCTTCCACTGCGTCGCCAAACCACAGCAACCAAGGATAGTTCATCTCATGGCCTTCCAGGCTAGAATGACAAGGCTTCCACCCGACCTCCCAACAGACTTACCCGAAAGACGTACCCCGCTCGGCGCAGTCATCTTGATCTTGAGACCTTAACCTAGTGCCATTCGTTGGTCCAGCCTCCTTGAGTTCTGGATTCGGCGAATTGCAGTCGGTGGCGCGACCGCTGCACTTGCTTTCTTCTTTTCCTAATGTCGGCCCTGAACACCGCCGCTAGGTGCGCGGCGAGTCCAATTTGGCACTCGGCAATCTGAGTTGCCATTGCGTCAGGTGATGAGCGTCGTCATCTGGACTGCGCACTTATCTAGTTCCTCAGCCGCCTGCCGGCCCAACGAATCAGTATGACTCTGACCTCGATCTGACTCATATTGTTAGGTGGAAGTCTCGTTGGGCAATTCACACTTTGGGCACCTTCACGGACGCAGATTAGCAAGTCGCCGACTTAACACCGGAGGATGTAAACCGACTTGATTCAGTGGACCAGAAACACGCGAATGATCCTATGCAAAGTAACACGTATTGCAGAATCGCGACAGCAAGTGTTGGCACTTCGGCCGACGCAAACAGCTCGTCGAATCCGGCTTGAATAGCGTCGCGTCTGATCACTTGCTCGCCAGTTGCACAACTCGTGTAAACGCCTTCCGGAGACCATTGAGACGCAAGCTTATCCGAATCCCGTTTATTGAAGGCCGTAACGTACGACTCTACAGCCGCTTCGATCTGCGTTCGATCATCCACGGCTTCCGCCGCCATCGCTTGCCCGAAGATTATATCGGTCGGCGAGTAGATCAGACGAGCAATCAGACACCTGAGAAATGTCCTTCGCATCGCAAACCTCTCATTTGTGGCACGCAAGTTGAGCACCTACAGCAATGTCCTTGTGGAGCGCTCGTATCGCAAGTGGCACACTGGTGTACGCCTTTGCCGCGTGAACAGCGTTGTAGTCAATATGTCGTTCCCCGAATGCATGCAGGTGCAGATGAGCGAGGCAAGGGACAATCCTTGACGTTGTCCATAATTGTCGCTATCATTTATTTTGATTGTAAACAGGCAGGAGCAAAGGGAGACGACATTGTTCACGTTGCCAGACACCAAAATCGCCAAGGAAGGTCGCTCGATTCACTCCAGCACGGGTTACTGGGTGACGCGCCTTGCCAGAGCGATGGAGTGCGACTTCGAGAATCGACTGAACGTTCATGGCGTATCACGCGCCGCCTGTGCGATTCTGAGTGCGATCGCGAATGATGGGAAAACCACGCCCGCATCACTCGCGACATTCATCGGGATTGATGGGGCTGCAATCACCCGGCACTTGGATCGCCTCGAGAAACAAGGGCTTCTCGTTCGGGAACGAAGCACCTCGGACCGACGCGTCGTGAATCTCAAATTGACTCGCAAGGGCTCCCGACTCGTCCCCAAGCTCGTTGCCGATTCAAAAGCGACGAATGCGAAGTTTCTTGCCGGTCTGACTTCGGCGGAGAAGAAGGGGCTCCAGGAGATCATTCAAAAGATGCTGGCCAACAGCGATCTTGTCCCGGGAGATATTTAGCGATTGGGACGTGCCTACGTGAGATGCAAATGGCTCCGACCTCCGATGGAGAAGAAAGATGATACGTCGCGTTAGCGTGCTTGGATTGACGGTCGCGTTAGTTGCGGCCGCGTTACTCAAAGCGCCGCAGGCACTGCGTGCAGAAACAACAATCACTCCGGCGGAAGCCCGCGCGATAGCGAAAGAAGCCTACATCTACGCGAATCCTGTGGTGGACGGCTACCGCATTATCTACAGCTACTTTGTGGATTCGGCAGATCCGGATTACAAGGCTCCATGGAATCAAATCAAGAATATCCCCCGTGTCTTCACCCACGAAGACAGGGCAGTACAAACCCCAAATTCTGACACCCCGTACAGCTGGCTGGCACTTGACCTGCGGACTGAGCCCATGGTGTTGACCGTACCGCTAATTGATGAGGGGCGCTATTTCAGTATTGAATTTTTCGATCTCTACTCCCACGCGGTCGACTATATCGGCACCCGAACCACTGGTAATGATGGTGGTCATTTTCTGCTCGCTGGTCCCGGCTGGGAAGGAAAAATCCCAGACGGAATTACCAAAACATATCAATTTGAAACCGAGCTCATGTTGGCTGTTTTCAGGACGCAACTTTTCAACCCTGAAGACCTTGGGAAGGTGTTGGAAATACAAGGTGCTTACAAGATACAGCCACTTTCCAGCTTTCTGGGAAAAACGGCTCCGGAGGCTGCGCCTGAAATCAACTTTATTGAGCCTTTGACTAAGGAGGAGATCAAAGAATCCCCCAAGGTATTCGGGCAACTGAATTTTGTACTTGCAGTTTTGCCCGCCCCATCCCTCTGAGCAAGAACTGTTGCAGCGTTTTGCCAAGCTGAATATCGGTGCTGGCAAGACCTTCGACTGGGATGCTTTGTCTCCGGAAATCCAGGAAGCCGTTAAGCTGGGCATTTCCGATGCCTGGGATGACTTCGCATCGGTCATGAAAAAAGTAGAGGCCGGCGAGATCGGTTCTGGCGATGCCTTTGGTAGCAGGGAATTTCTGAAGAACAATTACCTGTATCGGATGGCCGCTGCCGTGCTCGGCATCTGGGGCAATATTGAAGCGGAAGCCATTTACCCGACGTACTACGTCGATGCTGATGGGCAAAAACTGAGTGGTTCTAACCGGTATACCCTGCGATTTGAACCGGGGCAGTTGCCACCCGTCAACTCGTTCTGGTCGCTAACGATGTATGAACTTCCAGAATCCCTGCTGACGGAAAACCCTTTAAACCGGTACCTGCTCAATTCGCCCATGCTGGACGATTTTGTTCGCGACGCGGATGGCGGGATAACGCTTTACTTGCAACACGAGTCTCCCGGCAAGGACAAGGAACCCAACTGGCTTCCTGCTCCGGAGGGCCCATTTTCTGCGACCTTGCGCTTTTACTGGCCCAAGCCGGAAGCTTTGGACGGCACCTGGAAACTGCCGCCGCTGCAACGGGTCAAATAATTGACAACCATGGAGTTACACGCATGAAGATGAAACACGTCATCCTGACCGCATCCGCGCTGATGGTTCTATTAGGCAACGAATCGATGTCCATCGCGCAAAAACAATGGGCAATCGGCGGCAGACGACACGACGCCGGTCAATATCAACAACGCAGTTCGAGCGGAAACGGATCACATGATTCAGGTTCAGATCGAAAATTTCGATTTGCAGTTCGGCACAATCACGCATCTGCGCGAACCCATGACGCCGGAGAACCAGAGCGTCATTCGTGTGAATCAGGACACACTCTACAGCTCGACCGTCATTGACGTCTCCAAACCCGTATCGATTACCCTCCCGGAGGCCGATGGTCGGTTCATGTCGATGCTGGTCATCAGTCAGGATCACTACAACTTTGGCGAGGCGAAACCAGGAACGTATGAGCTGACGCAGGAAAAGGTGGGCACTCGATTTGCCTACGTGCTGTTCCGGACCTTCATCGACATCACGGATCCCGACGATATTGCTGCAACGCATGCGGCACAGGACGCCATGGAGATTTCCGGAGGAGGTAAGGGGCCCTTCGAAGCGCCGAACTGGGACCTTGCCGACCTCAAGAAGGCTCGCAGCGCGGTCAATAGTCTTTCCGAACTGGGCTACGACTCCGGTGAAGCATTCGGCCGCAAGGACGAGGTCAAACCGCTCTCCCATCTGGTTGGCGCACTGGGTGGGTGGGGAGGACAACCACCTTCGATGGCAGTCTACGAGAGTCGTATCGTGGAGACCAATGACGGAAAAACTCCCTACGCCGTGACCGCCAAGGATGTGCCGGTCGACGCTTTCTGGTCCCTCACCGTCTACAACTCCGAAGGTTATCTGGAACCCAATGACATCGGACGGAACAGCTACAACAACTTCACGGCCAAGCCGAATGATGACGGTTCGTCCACGATCCACTTCGGCGGGGATCCGAAGAGCGTCAACTATCTGCCCATCAGCGAAGGTTGGACCTACATGATCCGCCTTTACCAGCCACGCCAGGAAATCTTGGACGGCACTTGGACCTTCCCTAAGGCTGAGTCAGTGGATTAGTTCAAAAATCAGAAATCCGTCAAACGTAGAAAACGCCATGAAAACTTCATTGTTTGCCCTCGCCCTGATTGTGGGACTTCTGGTCCCCGGACTTGCAATCGCCCAGGATGCCGGATCAGTGGACCTCTCGGAGCCTCAGATGGAGGAGTTGGTCCGCCGCTCCTATCAATACGTCGCCATGTTCAACGTGAACAACAAGTTCGCGCTCGACCCCGATAACCCGATGACGACCGGCGGTTACAACCGCACCTTCGCCAACACCGAGCTGGCCGATCACACGCTGCAAGCCATCGCTCGACCGAACAACGACACGCTCTACACCATCGCTTTGATCGATGTCACCAAAGAGCCCGTCGTGCTGGAGATGCCGGCCTTTGATTCGAAGTACGTCTCGCTGATGGTCACCGGCTACGACCACTACGTGAACATCCCGATGTCGACTACCAAGGGTGATTTCAATAAACCGGCCACTATCCTGTTTTACAGCCAGCGGACACCCGGTTATGACGGCGAGCCGGTCGAGGGTGTCGACAAAATCATGGAGACCACGGGCGACTTTGTCAGCGCCGTGTTTCGCGTCATGCCCCACGCCGCCGAGCCGGAGCGGCTGAAGCGCAACCTCGCCGCCATGCGGAGCGTCGACGTGGAGCCGTTGTCGGAGTTCCTCGGGCAGGGAGACAAGGAGCCGCATGTCCGCTCCTGGGGCAGTCCGCGTGGCATCAGCCGCAACCTCGACCTGCGCGAGGACACGGCGCGTTTCCCGCCCCATGGCTCGGATTTCGAGGTTTTCGAGGATCGCTTCATCGAGGTCATGCAGTTTGTCGTGAACCACACGACGTTCGATCCGAATGATGAGTTGGATGCGGGCCTGCTGGCGGTGTTGAAGCCGCTCGGCATCGCACCGGGCAACACCTACGATCCCGACACGGCCCCGGAAATCGACGGCGAAGCCCTGCGTGCCGTGGCGCAGCGCGTCGCCGCGGAGGAACTTGCCAAGTTCAGCGATCAGGAATGGTTGGACGAGAACTTGCTCAAGCTGTTTCAGCCCAAGGGCCAGATTCCGCTCGAGATCCAGACCTTCCAGTCCGTCGCCGGGCCGGTCGGGCAGCCCGCTGATCAGGCGCTCTACCCGGCGATCATCACCGAGGACGGCGCGGCAATGAACGCCATGCACGACTACGAGATCGTGATGACGGCCGAGGAACTGCCGCCGGTCGAGCGCCTTTTGGTCCGCGACGCTCTACGAAAACGAAACCGGCTTCTTCATCCCGAATGACCGGTTCAAGTATTCCGTCGGCGAGAACGCGGGCTTCAAGCTGGATGAGGATGGCGGCATCCGCATCGTCATCGCCGCCGAACAGCCCGAGGGCGTGCCTGAGGAAAACTGGTTGCCCATCAACCGGGCAGACATGGACCTCGACATCATCATGCGACTCTACGCGCCCGACCTCGAACGCTATGAGAGCTGGACGGCGCCCAAGGCGAAGAAACTCTCAGCAAAGTAACGACAAGAACCATCAAACAGAACCGACCGAACCATGAAAACGAATCGAGGACACATCATGAAAACGAATCGACGCCAATTTCTGTTCTCCACAGCCTCTCTCGCAGCAATGCTCGCGACGATGGGAACATTCCTGCCGGGTCCCGCCTTCGCGCAGCCGCCGAAGACGCGAGACCTGTCGTCTTCCACCGCACAGATCGACGCCTACATGGGCGCTCCGGTCGAACTGGTCGAGGCACCCAATGGGGCGATCACCAACAAGCTGCTCCTCGACGGGATCGACAAGGTCGCTTCGACGCAGCCGACCATCGAAGAGCCGACCGAAGGTGTCTGGTTCCTGAGTGGCTTCGGGCTGGCGCCCATGGCGGTCATCGACACGCCGGAAGGGCTGATCGCCATTGATACAGGTGACACCAAGCATGACGGCGAGCTGATGTTCGAGGGGCTGCGCACGGTGACCGACAAGCCGGTCAAGGCCATCATCTACGGCCATTCCCACACCTGCTACGGCGCCGGTGTGTTTGCCGAAGGCAATGACGATATCATGGTCATTGGCCACCCCGATCTGAACGCGGTCGTTGAACAGAACGCCGGCGGCGCGCCGGCCTACTACCCCGAGATCGCGCCTTATCTGACGGCGAGGTTGATGGTCCAGTTCAACGCGTTCCTGCCGAATGAGGGGCCCGACGCCTGGGTGGTGCCGACCAACCTCGAAGTGGATGAAGGCGCCTTCATCCCGGTGAACACGCCTGTCGAAGACGAGCAGGAAATGGAGGTTCTGGGCGTGAAGATGCAGTTCTTCACGCGGTACGGATCCGACGACAAGGTGCACACCACGGTGTGGCTGCCCGAGCGTGAGATCCTGTTCACGACCATGCTGTGGTCGGGCCCACCGCAACTCTATTCCGTGCGGGGCGACGTGTTCCGCGATCCGCGTGTCTGGATTGAGGGCCTGAAGCATAACCGCGACTTGCAACCCGAGGTGCTGATCCCGTTCGGCACCCGTCCGATTGTTGGCAAGGAGACGATCCAGAAAACGCTGGAGGGCTATCTCGACGGGACAAGCTTCGTGCTTGACCAAAGCCTACGTGGAATACTTGGCGGGAAAGGGCCCAACGAATTACGGCATCTCGTCACCTTCCCGGAGTATTTGAAGGAGACACCTCAAAACCTTCAGAGTTACGGAGAAATTTCCAGCTATGCGCCCGCGATCCACTATCAGTGCGTCGGCTGGTACGACAATGATGCAGCAAATTTGAAGCCGGTCGCGCCATGGGACGAGGCCGCGCGGATTGTGCCGTTGATGGGCGGGCGCGACGCCGTCTTGGCGGCTGCCGCTGATGCGATGGAGAAAAACGAATACGCCTGGGCCGCGCAACTGGTGAACTACCTTTATCGCCTTGATCCGCAGGATGCCGAGGTACGGCAGGCCAAGGCCGACGCGCTGCGTCAGATGGCGTATGTCTCGACCGGCGCCAACGACCGCGCCCATCTGATGTCCCAGGCCCTCGCGCTGGAAGGCAAAGTGACCATCCCCCGGATTATCCCGCCGGCGCCTGAAGCCATCGCAGCTTCACCGACCACTTTCGTCAATTACTTCCGCGTCCGCATCGATCCGGAAAAGAGCGGCGAGACCGACAAGGTTCTGCGCTTTGACTTTGCGGACGGCAGCAGTGCCGGTCTGCACGTTCGCCGCGCCGTCGCGGAATATGTGGCTTCTCCGGAGGACCACTACCGTGAGCCTGACATGACGCTGGCCATGACAGGAGAGACTTGGGCCAAGATCTATCTGAGCGGCGCAACACCTGAGGAGTTGATCGCAAGTGGAGAGATCGAAGTCACCGGCGACGCAGCAGAAGCGGCTCGCGTGATCAACCTGTTCGATCGCTACGCGCCCGAAAAGGCTGTAGCCATCCCTCCGGCCGCACAGCTCACACCGACATTGAATGGACAAGGAAGTGACGTCAAGGATCATCCACAGTCCCAACCGAACCATGAAAACGAAACAAATGATCATCATGAAAACGAAGCGAATCCTATTTTTCCCGCTGCTCATCGGCCTGGCGCTGTTTGCGGCTCTTCCCGCGACGGCCCAGGACGTTCTGCCGTTTCCCGCTCCGCCGATGGGCGGGAAGGTCGCACCGACGATGCAGGAATCCGTCCACAAGTGGCGTGAGGCTCCAAGCCACCTGCCGGAGGACGCGCCCAACATCCTGATCGTAATGCTCGACGATGCGGGCTTCGGACAGGCAAGCACCTTCGGCGGTGAGATCAACACGCCGACACTCTCGCGGCTTGCAAACGAAGGCATTGCCTACAACCGTTTCCACACCACGGCCATGTGCTCGCCGACGCGGGCGGCTTTGATGACCGGCCGCAACCACCACCGGGTGGGTGCGGGTCAGATCGCCGAGTTCGCCAACGACTGGGATGGGTACACCGGCGTCATTCCCAAATCCTCGGCGACCGTTGCCGAGGTACTCCGCCACTACGGCTATGCAACGTCCGCCTTCGGCAAGGAACACAACACCCCGGTCGACCAGATCGCCAATGGTCCTTACGACCGTACACCGACCGGAAGGGGCTACGACTATTTCTATGGCTTCATGGCCGGTGAGACTTCCCAGTGGGAACCCACGCTGTGGGAGAACACCACCCGCGATCTCCCCGCCCCACGTGGAGAATCACGAGGACTACCACCTCACCGAAGACATGGCGGACAAGGCAATCACCTGGATGCGGCGTCACCTGGCCGTCAATCCGGACCGTCCCTTCCTGATGTACTGGGCGCCGGGCGCGGTGCACGGTCCCCATCACGTTGCCAGCGAATGGGCGGACAAGTACAAGGGCCAGTTCGACGACGGTTGGGATGCCTACCAGCAGCGAACCTTCGAGCGCCAGAAGGCGATGGGCTGGATCCCGGCCGACACCAAGCTCGCTCCCCGCCCGGAAGGCATTCCGGCTTGGGAAGATGTGCCTGAGGAGGAAAAGGCCTTCCAGGCCCGCCTGATGGAAGTCTTTGCCGGGTTCCTCGAGCATACCGATGTCCAGGTCGGGAAGGTCATCGACGAACTCGACGCCCGCGGCATCCGCGATAACACGATCGTCATCTATATCTTCTGGGTGACAACGGCGCGTCGGCCGAAGGCATGGAAGGAAGCGTGGCGGAGCTGAACGCTCAGAACGGAATCGCATCCACGGTGGCCGAGCACATCGCCGTGGTGGAACAGTTGGGCGGGCTCGATTCGATCGGCGGCCCCAAGATGGACAACATGTACCATTCCGCCTGGGCCTGGGCCGGCGACAGCCCGTTCCGCTACACCAAACTGGTCGCGGCGGACTGGGGCGGCACGCGGACGCCGATGGTCATCTCGTGGCCGAAACGCATCAAGCCGGACAAGCACGCCGCGATCTCAGTTCCTGCACGTCAACGACGTGGTGCCGACCCTCTACGACATTCTCGACATCACGCCACCGAAAGTCGTCGACGGCCACGAGCAGGATCCACTTGACGGCGTGAGCTTTGCCAGCACCTTTGATTCGGCCGATGCTCCGGAGGTGAAGAAGACTCAATACTTCGAGATCATGGGCAGCCGCGGCATCTACCACGAGGGCTGGATGGCCAGCACCTTCGGGCCACGGACGCCGTGGGTGGCGACACCGCCAGACATCTCCAACTGGGATCCCGCGGAAGACGAGTGGCAGCTGTTCGACACCGGGAGCGACTACTCGCTGATGAACGATCTCGCCTCCGAAAATCCCGAGAAGCTGTCAGAGATGAAGGCGCTCTTCATGAAGGCGGCCGAGGAAAACAAGGCGCTTACCCATCGGTGGAGGACTTTACACGATCCTCAACCCGACGGAGATGAAGGTCAGCACCAATACCGAGTGGACGCTGTTCGAGGGCATGACCCGGATTCCGGAAAGCCAGGCGCCGAACGTGCGAAACGGCAACCTCCGGGTCGAGATCGAGGCCGAAGTGCCAGAGGACGTCAACGGCGTGATCTTCGCCATGGGTGGCTATGCGGGCGGTGTCAGCCTTTACGCTCTCAACGGTGAACTCTACTACGAATACAGTGCCCTCTTGCTGAAGCGCGACAAGATCAAGGTCGGTGAACTGCCGGCCGGCGAGGTCAAGATCGCCTATGAGATGCATACTCCCAAGGGCCGTGATGTTCCCGCGGAGCTCGAGTTCTGGATCAATGGCGAAGCGGCCGCCGAGGGGACGTTGCAACGAACCGTCCCCGGAGGCTTCACGGCTTCGGAAACCTTTGATGTCGGTATGGACCTCTGCTCGCCTGTCGCGGACGACTACTTCGACAAGGCCCCCTTCAAGTTCGAAGGGATCCTGAAGAAGCTCCATTTCAAGTACCTGGAAGCAGAGTAGGCGGGGGACGGGCCAACGGCCAGGCATTTTGCCATTGAGCCTGTCTGCAATCGGGCAAAAGTCGGGCCGTTGGCGCTAGCGAATTGATGGCGCGACACGGTCCCAGGCCGCTGGCCCGGGTTATGAAAACTGCTGGGGCTTTGCCCCGGAGTTGACAAATGGAGAAAAGGAATCATGCGAAACATTACCAGTCCCATCACCATTCCAGCATTCGTCGTTCTCATCGCTACCTCGATATTGCCCGCATGGACCGTGGCGGAAGCCGCGGAGCCTCCGCGG
The DNA here is from genome assembly GCA_963753855.1 of Lacipirellulaceae bacterium. Taxonomy (GTDB): domain Bacteria; phylum Planctomycetota; class Planctomycetia; order Pirellulales; family Lacipirellulaceae; genus Aeoliella. The sequence continues at coordinate 116,378 of CAVWDV010000005.1, forward strand.
CTGGTGCTGCAGATCACGGTGGACGCGCTGCGCGGGGATCTGCCCGGACGCTATGCCCACCTCTATGGGGAAGGTGGATTCCGCTACCTGCTGGACAAGGGCGTGCACTACACCAACGCCCATTACGCGCATGCCAACACCGAGACCATCGTGGGGCACGTCTCGCTGGCGACGGGGACCATTCCCGCCGCCCATGGCATGATCGGCAACGTCTGGTTCGACCGTGAGAAGGGGCGGCTGACCTACAACATCGAGGATGCGGACCACCGTCTGCTGACCGCCGGGGCCGACGTCGACGACGCCACCGAGATCGATCCGACCCAGAAGGCGGCGGGGGTGGACGGTCGCTCGCCGGCCAACATCCTGACCTCCAACTTCAGCGACGAACTGGCGGTACACACCAACGGCCAGGCCAAGATCTTCGCCGTCTCGGTCAAGGACCGTGGCGCGGTCTCCATGGCCGGTCGAGCCGGCAAGGCGTTTTGGTTCTCCAAGGCCAACGGCGAATTTGTCACCAGCAGCTACTACTACGATGAGTATCCCGAATGGGTGAAGGCCTGGAATGCCCGCCAGCCCGCGCAAGCTTATGCCGGCAAGTCCTGGGAGCTGATGCAGGCCCCGTCGAAGTATCTCTTCGGCGACAGCGACGACCGCGAGTACGAGACCGACTTTCCGGGCTTCGGCCGCGTCTTTCCGCACCCCTACGGCGCGGCGGACGACAAGCTATTCACCACCCGCCTGACGCTCAGCCCGGCCGGCGACGACCTGACCTTGGATTTTGCAAAAGCGTTACTCGAAAGCGAAGGGCTCGGCCTGGACAAAGTGCCGGACTACGTGGCGGTGAGTTTTTCATCCACCGACTATGTCGGCCACATGTTCGGGGCCTCCAGCCTGGAATCCGAGGATAACCTGGCGCGGCTCGACCGTACCCTGGCGGAGCTCTTCCGTCACATCGATGAGAAGGTCGGATTGGAGAACACCCTGATCGTGCTTTCCGCCGACCACGGCCAGCCCGAAGTGCCGGGACGCCTGGAGGAGCTGGGCATCACCGATGCCCATTACATCGATCCCGCGGCCCTCGACAGGACGCCGGCGATTACCGCGCTGAAGAAGCGATTCGGCGTGGCGAAGGAACTCATCGAGGCCTACTTCCATCCCTACATCTACCTCAACCGCGACCTGATCCGCGAAAAGGGCCTGGACCAGGCCGAAGTGGAGGAAGCCGTCGCGGAGGAACTGGCGAAGTTCGACGGCGTGGCGGCCTCGGTCTCCAGCATCGCCCTGCGCACCGCCAGCCTGCCGGACACCCGACTGATGCGAGCCATTCTGAACAACTTCCACCCGAAACGCTCAGGCGATGTTTTCGTGGTCTTCGAACCGAACGTCTTCATCAGCGACTTCGACGGTCTGGAAGTGGCATCTACCCACGGTTCGCCCTGGCGCTACGACACCTTCGTGCCGGTGATCTTCGCCGGAGCCGGTCTGGAGTCGCGTAAGATCAGCCGACCGGTCACCCCCTACGACATCGCGGCGACCCTCGCGAATCATCTCGGCGTCAAGCCGCCCTCCGGCTCGATCGGCAACCCGCTGACCGAGGTGGTGGGCGACTGACTTCTCCTTCCGCAACACCAACCCAATTTCCCAACTCCAGACTACCATGAAAACAAAACGAACCATCACCAGCCTCCTGCTGGTCACAAACCTGGCCCTCCTTGCTGCCGTTCCCACATGGGCCCAGGACGTACTCCCCTTTCCCGCTCCGCCGATGGGCGGCAAGGTCGGGCCGACCATGCAGGAGTCGGTCCACAAATGGCGCGAGGCCCCGAGCCACCTGCCGGAGGACGCCCCAAACATCCTGATCGTGATGCTCGATGATTGCGGCTTTGGCCATCCCGGCACCTTTGGCGGCGAGATCAACACGCCTACGCTCTCGCGATTGGCCAAAGAGGGTATTGCCTACAATCGATTTCACACCACGGCCATGTGTTCGCCGACGCGGGCGGCGTTAATGACCGGCCGCAATCACCACCGGGTGGGCGCAGGTCAAATCGCCGAATTTGCCAATGACTGGGATGGTTACACCGGAGTGATTCCCAAGTCGTCGGCAACCATCGCCGAGGTGCTCGGCCACTATGGCTATGCGACGTCGGCCTTCGGCAAGGATCACAACACGCCGATGGACCAGATTGCCAATGGACCCTACGACCGCACCCCGACAGGCCGAGGCTTCGACTATTTCTACGGCTTCATCGCCGGCGAGACCTCCCAGTGGGAGCCAACCTTGTGGGAGAACACCACCCCGATCTCGACGCCTCATGTGGAAAACCACGAGGACTACCACCTGACCGAAGACATGGCGGACAAGGCGATCACCTGGATGCGACGCCATCTGGCCGTGAACCCGGACCGGCCCTTTCTGATGTGGTGGACGCCGGGCGCGGTACACGGCCCCCATCATGTCGCCAACGGAGTGGGCGGACAAGTACAAGGGCAAGTTCGACGACGGCTGGGATGCTTACCAGCAGCGAATCTTCGAGCGACAGAAAGCAATGGGCTGGATCCCCGCTGACTCGAAGCTGAGCTCCCCGCCCGGAGGGCATGCCTGCGTGGGAAGATGTGCCCGAAAAGGAAAAAGCCTTTCAGGCTCGCCTGATGGAAGTCTATGCCGGGTTCCTCGAGCATACCGATGTGCAGGTTGGCAAGCTGATCGACGAGCTGGAGGCCCGGGGCATCCGCGACAACACGCTGGTCATGTACATCGTCTCCGACAACGGGGCGTCGGCCGAGGGAATGGAGGGAAGCGTCGCCGAACTGAACGCCCAGAACGGCATCCCCACTACGGTGGCTGAACACATCGCCATCGCCGACCAGTTGGGCGGGCTCGATGCGATCGGCGGCCCCAAGACGGACAACATGTACCATTCCGCCTGGGCCTGGGCCGGCGACAGCCCCTTCCGCTACACCAAACTGGTAGCTGCCGACTGGGGCGGCACCCGCACGCCCATGGTCATCTCCTGGCCGAACCGCATCAAGCCGGACAAGACCCCGCGTCCGCAATTTACCCATGTCAACGACGTGGTGCCGACCATCTATGATCTTCTCGAAATTACGCCACCCAAGGTGGTCGATGGCCACGAGCAAGCCCCCCTGGACGGGGTGAGCTTTGTCAGCACATTCGATTCGGCAGATGCCCCAGAGGTGAAAGAAACCCAGTACTTCGACATCATGGGCAGCCGCGGTATTTATCACAAAGGATGGATGGCCAGTACGTTTGGGCCCCGGACACCGTGGGTGGCTGCGGTACCGGACCTTTCCGACTGGGATCCCATGCAGGACAAGTGGCAGTTGTTCGACACCCGCAGCGACTACACGCTGATGAACAATCTCGCGTCCGAAAGCCCCGAAAAACTGGACGAGCTGAAAAAGCTGTTCATGCAGGTGGCCAAGAAAACAAAGTGCTACCCATCGGTGGCGGCCTTTACACAGGGCTCAATCCGCATGAAATGAAGCGGAGCTCAAATACGGAGTGGACTTTGTTCGAGGGGATCACACGCATCCCTGAGAGCGAGGCGCCGAACGTGCGCGACGGCAACCTTCGCGCGGAGATTGAAGCCACGGTGCCGGAGAATGTCAACGGCGTACTCTTCGCCATGGGTGGCTATGCCGGTGGTGTGAGCCTGTACGCCCTGGATGGCACCTTGTACTACGAATACAGCGCGCTGCTGCTCAAACGCGACAAGATCAAGGTCGGCGACTTGCCGGCCGGCGACGTGAAAATCGCCTTCGAGATGCGGACGCCCGCCGAGCGAGCCGCTCCCGCCGACGTCGCGTTCTGGATCAACGGCAAGGAGGCGGCCACCGGCAAGGTCCGCCGCACGGTGCCAGCTGTCTTCACCGCATCGGAGACGTTCGATGTGGGCATGGACACAAGTTCGCCGGTTGCGAACGACTACTTCGACAAAGCGCCCTTCAAGTTCGAAGGAACCCTGAAGAAGCTCCATTTCAAGTATCTGGAAGAAGAGTAGCCGGAGGGACGGGCACCAGGGTGGTTGGAACAAAGCAGAGACGGCACGTCGCTTTTTCGTTACCGACGATACGATCCGGTCATGGCTCCGACGAGTCGATGATGACTCACTTGTTAAAACCAAAATGCCCGTGAATCGCTTTCCAGACTTTGTTCGCTACGCCGTGCAGCAGATCAGGCTGTTCTGTCCAACACTGGGCAAAGTGAAGATCGCCGACAAGTTGGCCCGAGCCAGCATCCTGATGTCTTAGTTGTTTTCGCCGCCCAGCCTGCTCGAATATAGTGAACAAGACTTCACTACGAAAGTCGGCGGACCACTTCTGCCTAATCGGAGAGCTCGGCACCATAATGCCAGTGACATTCGTAAGCGTACTTTTGTGATGGATCAACAAGCATCCAACCAAAGACGGTGCCATCTTCCATTTCAAACGAGTAGGTCGGTTCGATCGACTTCACAAGCCGACCCGTTTCTGCATCGTAAGCAAACAGCTCGAATCGTTCGTAAGGATTGGCCTCGGGTAGCAACACCCACAACGATGCAACCTTCGTCTCAGCAACGATCGGAATATTTACTACAGGCAACATCTTGTCTTTGCCTTGGAGTCCGAAGCGCGAGGACTTCAAATCCGATGTCGGCAGTTTCGCCCACCGGCAGCCTCGACAAGTCAAATTCAGATTCAGCAACAAAACCAATTTCACCGCTCGTGGTGCCGACGGGTGCAATCCGGAATCGAGGTTTGAGGTCCTTTGAATCACAACTGACCGAAATTTCTCGATCCGGCGTTCGCTGTTGGAAGCGAAAGACTTGATTTTCTGACGAATTGTTCGTGTCGGTTGAAGAATCATCCAATTGGCGACGAACTCGCATTCGTCGATAAACAACAATTCGATCTTCCTCAAGATCGGACCCAGACACCCAGCGACGAAGGTCTATAATACGAGTATCGGTAACGAGTACGAATCCGCTATTATCGACCGGCTCCAGACTTTGGGCTTCGTCGATGAACTGGCCCGAGTAAGCCACCACCAGCCCCATCATTGACGCGTCTGTTAGCTTGGCAAGCGTTATCCCCGCATTCCAAGTTTCAGGAGTTTGACGATGGCTTGCAGTTCGGATCCGCAGAAAGTTGCCGCTTGGCGTGAACGGTTTGTTCGGTTGGAGGCTTCGGGGTTGAAGACGGCCGAGTTTTGTGCCGCCGAGGGGGTCAGCATCGCGAGTTTCTATGCCTGGCGGCGAAAGCTGGGGCTTTCCCCAACCCGCGCAGCAAAGCACCAACCCCGCGTGCGTCGGGATCCCAGCCAGAGCGTCTTCCAGCAAGTGCTCGTCCACTCGGCGCCGGCGCTATCCGTCCGTCTGCCTGGCGGCGTTCAGCTTGAAGCCTCCGCCGCCGACGAGCAGGCGTTGCGGACCATCGTCAGCGAATTGGTCCGCGTCACCCGAGAGGTGGAGACTTCGTCATGCTAAACTTTCCGGCGGGCGTGACCATCTAT
>CAVWDV010000006.1:0-147448 GCA_963753855.1 Lacipirellulaceae bacterium
CCGCTTTGAACATCTTTGCTTACGTCTTGGCAGCGATCAGCGCACAATGCACGGAAGTATGTGTTTTTGTTTTTGGCATTTGTTTCTTTGGTATGGGGTGGTCTCTGGTTGCTTTGAGCCAACGGTCAGACCACAGATGCCGGAGCAGCTTATCAAGTCGCCGTCGAGCTTAGCAAGAGTGAGTTGCGGCAACTCGATGGGACCACATACAACCGCCAAGGCGATTAGTTCTCGCCGCACATCCACGAATAGTTGTTCCAGCGAAACCCGGTCCGTTTCGACTTTTTGATGTTTCACCACGTACGCCCGCACCAATTGCATTTGATTGTACAACAACAAGCAGAATGCAAACTGAAAGATTGTCGCTTCGGGGCGTCCGCCAATCAATTTTTCTAAGCCGAACACTTCGGTTACCTGCTGAAACATTTGCTCAATGCCCCAACGATCACGATAAAGAGAAAGCAACACTTTCGCTGGGTATTTGCGAAAGCCAAAGAGATCGGTGACAATCGCGATGTCCTCTTCACCTTCGCGATGCAGTGTGATGCGGCGGACATAGCATTGATGCTTGTTGCCATCGCGTCCCAGCCAGCCACACTCCTCGGTGAAAGAACGCCCTTCGTCATCAACCCCCTTGCGAACTGTTTCCCCTTCATCGCGAATGAAATGCGTTTGGGCGTTATAACGCAGCACAAAGGAGTCGTCCTCTGCCGTGAAACGGTCGATTTGCATCGGAGCGCCAAAGGCTCGGTCGCCGACCCAGAGTCGTGGACCTAGGGTCCGCTGTCGGACTTCCGGCAATAAGTCGGGTAGGAGTCGCACGTCGTTGGCTTCGCCGTCGGAGTCCACAGCCATGGCGATGGCTAACCCTGTTTGTATTCGGTTGCCACCAACGCCTTGCCACCGATCACACCACCTTTGACGGTGCGCAGTGGCTTGAGCCGTTTGGCAATACGTTTGATCGTCTTGCCATCGATCGTTATGATCGCAAATTCCTCAAGGCAAGTAGCCGTTTCACGATGTGCTGCTTCGGGAAAGAGTGCGGCAATCGCAGCAGACAGCTCGCCGAACCAGCCCACGCTCAGTGCCAATGGTAGACGGCCCAATTTGCCGTAAGCGGCACGAGTCGTTGCTTCCAGGTCTCCTGATTCGTACGCGCGGGCAAAGCTCTGGTTGCCGCTACCTTCATGTTCCAAGAGTGCGTCGGCCACCAACTGGACCATGGTTGAGAACGAGATCGACTGCTCGTAGCAGCGACCACGATAACGGTCAAAGATCGCTTGTAAACGATCTTCATCTGCTATTAAACGCCAGACTGTCAAAACTGCCTCTGCTAGCGGCATCTTCGCAAGCACCACTTCGTCCACGCCATCCATGGCTTCAATCTCCTGGGAAAAAACGAATCGACTTCCCCAAGGATCGTAGATATAACAACTTACGAAAAGATCAGATGTTCAAAGCGGTGGTCTAAAACCCTCGCCTTCAGGCGAAACCTTAAGGAGCACGGGTTCGGGTAGGGTGGGTAGTTCTGCTGGCGAATGGCTCGTTGAGTTCGGGTCGGGTTCATTCGCCAGCAGGTCTACCCACAACTCTTGGGGGACGGGCCGATAGGTGTATCCTAAGTCGTGTGCGAAGGACTTCCGTCCGTAGCTCACGAAATGCTCGAACCTATCGGCTTCCAGCCGGTAGTATTTCAGTGCTGGGCGTCAAGCAGGGCGCTCACGTTCATGGCCCGAGGAGTGACTACGTTCGTGAGATGCTGTCGGGGCCGGTGTTCGACAGCAATCGGCAAACGACCGATCCGGCTGCCGCGCGGAAACTGGTAGACGGAGCGGTGGAGTATGCCCTGCGACTGGGACTCGCGCCGCATCCGAACTACCGGATTGCCAAGAATAGGTTTGGCGCGATTGATGCCGCAGAGTGCGCCGCTGAGTTTTACTTCGGAAAGGACAGCAAGCCGTTTTATGTCGCCGGACCCAATGAATCCGCGGCAGACTCGCGGGCAATAATTGCAACGCTCATCGAGACGTGCGGGGAAGGTGGGTTGGACTATCTTCTTCCGATCTGAACGGACGAATTGTGTTTACGGCAGCGAAGACTCCAGGGGAGTCGCGGCAGTTCGAGGCAAAGGTCGTCGTCGACAAGGCGACCAGACCGCCTAGCGGGCCGGCTAGGAGGCAAACTGAAACACAGTTCGGCCCCTACTCCTAACGCTCGAGCTCTTTGCCCAACTCGTAGATTTCCGGTGCGTCAAGCACCAGGTCGTTGGCGGTGAACAGTCGCTGGATGGCGGCACGATGGATCTTCATTTTTGTGCCGCCGACACCGATCGCGTCATAACAAATGGTGCCGTTTTGGTCGACTGCCTTGGCGCCGACCTCGATGCCGGCGATTCCCGGGGCAGGCACCGCGTTCAAATCGATGGCCACCGCTAACTCTGGGTAGTCGTCGCGGATCGCTTGCGGCAGGAGTTCGACACCGGGGGGCCCGCTGGCAATCACCACATTAGCGCCCTCAAGTGTCCGCCGCAACCCGGTTTCGCTGGTAGTCACCACACAATCGATGTTGGCGCCTGGTTGGTGCTGGAGGATTTGACTGGCAACCTCCTCCGCGTGCTCCTGCCTGCGCGGACCGAGCCGCATCTTGCGCCGTCGCCAGCCAGCATCCGCAGGATTCGCTTGCCTACCGAACCAGTGCCCGCAAGTATTGCTACAGTGGATTGCTCCAGGTCGACGTGCCGGCCCGCTGCAATCACCGCCGCCGCGGCCGTGGTGTTCGACCCGTTGGAGTCGAGCATCGCCGAGACTCGCATAAGGCCGAAGAACGTACTGGCGACCTCCTGCAGCAGCTCCGCGCCGAGGTTCACGTCGCTTCCGCCGATAAAGAGGGCGGTGTTCTTCAGGTCGTCCACCGAGCGGGTGAAGATGGCCCCGTACACCAGGTCGCGAACCGCCGATGTGGTGACGCCGCCGTGGCGAAACAAATGGTCGACCCCTGCATCGACGGCTACTACGCCATCAAACACGCTTGGCTGGGGGTCGCTATCGAGACAAAGAAGAATCTTGGCAGGCATGGCACGACAAAGGGAATAGGCGGGATGCGGAATGGCGTTTCTGTCGTCTTGAGCGAGCGGCAAGCGACCGAAGGATCTGGCGTCCCACTGAAAAAGTTATGGCACCAACGAGACTATTCGGCCACCTACTACAACCGTGCGTTGTCGCAGTCACTGGATCACAAATTTCCCAGCGCGGCCTAGCCGCAATCGAGGCACGACGGCGGAAGCATGTCACGCAGAGGCAAGACAGGATACACGTTACGGACGTTCTGCCCCCTGCTCCGTCACCCACAAGCATGGGCTAAATCAGGTAGGTGAGCATGCTCGAAAACGGTTGATCTTGCCATCCCATCGAATTCTATCTCCCTGCGGCTCAGCGTCACTGCGTGACATCGCCCGACTCTCTTCATTACAAAAACTTGCGCACGGTGCGAAGCTATCGACCGGTAGTCGCATAGTCGCACGGTGGATTCGCTAGCCACAAAAAAGGGGCACGCAAACAGGCACCGCTAAAAAACAGCGAATGGCGCTATCTAATCAAGCGAAGGAAATCCCCAAGAAACAGGCAAACGTTTCTTGGGGCCTCTTCGTGCATTTTCGTGCCTATATTTGTGGCCTTCGATCGGTGAGACCCGTGGTTCCCTCTCCAGCCTGTGGTATTAGGCCCCGTCAACACTTCACCTACTGAGTTGAAACGATGGACGACCGCCATATACAGCGCCAACTCAACCGTCAGAAAACCACGGACGGCACTGATTTTCGCCGATGAATCGTCCTTGCAATAAGGTCGACGTGTCGGCACGCTCATGCCCCCGTAACGGACTTGCTTTGCCTGCTCAAATCAGGGATATCCGTGTGATCCGTGGTTGTTAACTTCGGCGATGCAGTACTATGCGCGGCCTAGAATCCACGGAACGGATGGGCCGCTTCGTCCTTGCCGGCGACCATTTCGGCGGCCGAGGGCTTACCTTCCATGGCATTCTTGATGGCCATCTTCGTGGCTTCGTAGTTGTAGTCGTAGATCTTCTTGTCGTCTTCCGCCTCGGGGTGGATAAACACACCGCACACGCAGACCAGATCTTCGGCGGCATCCTGGGCGATTACGCCATCGGCCACGCTATCGGCCACGGCCTTGGCCACCGCGGCTTGTGCGGGGCCAAACATTTGCACCGCCTGCTTCATGCCCTTGATCGTTACCTTGGTGATCATCACCGTGGCGGGCTTCACCGCCAGATTGGGGGTCAGCACGGCCAGCAGATTGGTGTGGCCTTCGCTCTGGCGGGCCAGGGCGTTGGCGAACGCAGTGCCGACGGGACCATCCTTGCTGCCAATCAGCAGGTCGATGTGGGCGATTTCGTTACCATCGCCGGTGAGGGCTTCGCCAATATGCATGGACATTTGAAGGTTCTCCTTACGTCTTTTGAATGCGTCGATTGGAAAGATACGGCCAGCCAGTGGTTTGAGCCGCCAGTCCCAAGAAGATGGGTAAAAACAGCCGCACGGGGAAGAATGGGGGCTGTTTTGGGCGAAAAGCCTAGTGGAGCGGTACATCGTCCCGGGGGGCAGCACTCCATGCTAGGCTGATTGGGAGAATACCAAAACCAGCGGGTTTATCAAGCGGGCGGCGAAACCGCGCCCGATTCTGGACAAATCCCTCGTTTTTCGCAACAATTTACGTTGGAGTGCAGTATTCTAGCTGGGTGCTACTACGCTCGCTTGGCCCGCTTCGCGCGGGCGTTTTTTGCAGGACGGCTTCGCCGCTGGTCGCCCCGACGTCGCGGTCCTGCGCAGCTGAAATTATTCACTTACGATTGTTTAGCCGCCATCGGCATTGGGCGACCACGCCGGACCAGACCCCCAACGCTCGCGCACGTCAGGCAACCTTAGGTTGCGTGGGCACGCCCAATTAGGAGAGAGCAAGATATGAGGCACTTTTCCCGTCCCGCCGCCGCGGCTTTACGCTCGTCGAACTGCTGGTGGTGATCGCCATCATCGGCACGCTGGTCGCCCTTCTACTACCAGCGGTGCAAAACGCCCGCGAATCGGCCCGCAACAATACTTGCAAGAACAGCCTCAAGAACCTGGGGCTAGGCCTGCAAAACTTCGACTCTAATCAGCGCGAGCTGCCCGGCTACATTAACGACCTGGTGCAACCCAATAGCCCGAAGTCGCAGGGCGCGCCATCCGTCGGCCGCCAAGGCAGCTGGGTGGTGATGCTGTTTCCTTACATTGAACGGAGCAACGAGTGGGATATTTGGAATAGCTTTGGCCAAAGCCTGGGTACCAGCCTTCCAGCCCCTGCGGCACCGGAAATTGAACTCCTAGAGTGTGCCAGCAATGCCGCCGAGATACCTGGTTACCCTTGGAACTCTTACGTGGCGAATGCCGGACAGATGTTCTCCGACGCAAGTCGCGGGCAAAATAATACTCCCGCCGGTGCAATCGACGCCAACGTCGAGTACGTAGCTAATGGCGTATTTTTTGATCGCAGCCGGAACTTGAACATTGTCAACGGTGAGACCGACGGCCGTGAAGTCAATCCGCCGCTGAAATGCTCAATCGACTACATCTCGTCCAACGACGGTACTAGTAACACGGTCCTGCTAAGCGAGAGCTTGCACTCTTTCTTCTGGACCTACCCCCAACCTGAATCGAATGCGAAAGAGAAGGAATATACGGATGCTAAGCGATTTTTTGGTTTCATGTGGGCGAACGACGGACCCTCGAATTGCCCGCAGCAGATTCGGCGAATAAATGGTGACAACAACAACGATGTCATCGCTCCGCCTAGTACGCCGGAGAGTATGAACGAGATTTCAGAGTGCCACGGCTGGCCCTCCAGCAACCACCCCAGCGGCGTGAATATGGCGTTCTGTGATGGCCGCGTGGTGTACGTCAACGATAATCTCGACCCGCAGGTTTATGGGCAGCTGTTGACCTCGTCGGCCCGCCGGTCAAAGTTCTACTCCAACGGCGTGGCCGATCGCAAGCTGGCCCCCGTATCGGACGATGCCTTTTAAACGCGTCGCGCCAGGTCGCCAACGCAACGGGGCCGCCAAAGTCCGTGGACTTTGGCGGCCCTTTGTTATTTGTTGGACGGCGAACTCAATCTACGCTGCGGAGTCGGTCTCTTCCACTTCGGTGGTATCGGCCGGGGAAGTGGTATCGCCCTTCTCGTTCGATTCCTGCATTCGCTTGAGCACTTGCTCGGCATCGGCCGGCAATTCCTCCTGTGCCATTACCACGCCGCTCTCGCGTAGCCGGTCGTGCACGATGGGCAGGAACTCGCTCGCGAATTCGAGGCAGACGCTTTCCTGCGGCATCTCTTCGGGCGTGGTGGGCGAAGTAAAGTACAGCTTGTACAAAGCACGACAGTAGCCAAAGTCGATCCGCGGATCTTCGGGCGACGACCAAGCAATGTTCACCTCGTCAGCGGATTGGTCGGGCTGCAGCGGATCGGGCTTCCACCACGCCCAGAAGACGCGTTGGTAGAACTGCTGGCTGCCGTTTTGAGCCATGAACTTGGCCGTGCGGAACTTGGAAGTGGGGAGGTCGGGCACATCGAACGGAATGACGCTTGCCTTCTCCACCTGATCAAAGCCACTCGCTTTGTAGCAAAAGTTGGGCGTGTGTCGCGACACTTGCCGAAAGTGCCCAACGATGAACCAAATGGAGACGCTTTGGTTAGTCTTCGTGTTGGTGTACACACGGCTGATGTAGCCATCGGCCCCTGCCACATTGAGCACCTCCGGCGAGACAGGTTCGTCCTTGCCCTCCCAATCGCCGATCTTGTAAGGGATCTCTGTTTCGAGCAGGTAGGCGCATTGCAGCGCCGGTGTGTTGGCACCCCAAACCCAGTCGAGCAACGTCCATTGGTAAATGGTGAGTGGCACCGCAATGGCGAGCGCAACGATAAATGGCAAGTACTTCAACATAGATTTTTCGCCCGATCGTCTCTCTTGGGATCACTTGGCTGCAGTTCGCACGGCAGGCCGCGAGGAGTCGGAACACGGCCCCAGACAGATTTTTACGTTAGGCTCCCTCCGCGAAGGTGTCAAGCGATCGAGCCGCCAGCGGACTACCGACCGACCGTAGCCGCTCTCCTAATTGCTACGAACGTCATAAGCGACTGGTTCGCCCGAAATCAGCCGTCAAGGTACAATAGAGGGCTGTCCCCGCCGCAGCCTCGCCACCGGCCCCCCAGTATCGACCCCAGTAGTGTTCGCTCCTTATGCCTACCTCACCCCCGCCCACCATGGTTAGTACGCTCAAGCGCTGGCTTGGGCCCATCTATCGGCAGAAGTTGTGGGTCGAGCGGTGGAAGTACGCGGGCCGCCCCATCGCCACGGGACAGCGCGGCCACGACTTGGTCCGCGAATGCGTGGCAACCGGCACCACGGCGATCGGCAAGATTGGCGAATCGGAACTCCGCGGTCTGGTTTGCTACCTGCAACACCGCGACGACCAAGGGCGCTGCGAAACCTGGGACGACCGCTCGCAGCGGCTATACACCAACGCCGGAGTGTTCCCCCCAACTGCTGAGGGGTTCTCGCGGTTTGGGCGCGAAATGGTGGATTGCTTGCCCGAAGTCGACGCGCTGGCCGTGTGGTTCAACCGTGGCGAAGCAGCCGTAGTGAACCGCCTGGCCCCGGACGCTGCGCTTGTAAGGCTTAGCTCGGTGGAGCCTCACCTGTGGGAACACCCATGGTTTGAGCTGGCCGCCGGCAAGCGCGTGCTCGCCATTTCGCCGTTTGCCACCACCATTCGCCAACAGCACGAGCGGCTGGCCGATGTTTGGAGCCGCAAGCCGGCGATGGCGCCGGGTTACGAACTAGAAACCATGGAAACGCCACTGTGCGCAGCCCTTACCGAGTCGCCCTTTGAGAGCTGGGGGGCCGGGCTCGACGCCATGCGCGACCGGATGGCGACCCTCGACTTCGACATTGCGGTGATTGGGGCCGGAGCGTGGTCGCTGCCACTCGCCGTACACGCCAAGCGGCTCGGCAAAGTGGGCGTGCATCTGGGTGGGCCCGCCCAGTTGGTATTCGGCGTGCTTGGCCAGCGGTGGGAATCGATGCCGCAGCACGCGAAGTATTTCAACGAGCACTGGCTTCGGCCAGGCGACGCGGAGCGGCCCGATACGTTTACCAAGATCGAGGGTGGCTGCTACTGGTAAGCCGCCGCTCACTCGCCCAGGAACTTCTTTACCACTTCCTCGGGCGCGGCGCCGTAGTCGCTCGGGGTCATCGAACAACCGGCACGGCCCTGGCTCAAACTCCGCATGGCGCTTGAGTAGCCAAACAAATTGGCAAGTGGCGCCTCGGCGTGGAGCACCGTAGCGGTGCCACGCGTCTCGGTTTGGTGAATGATCGCCCGGCGTTGCTGCAAGTCGCCCACCAAATCGCCGACGTGCTCGTCGGGCGTCGAGATTTCTAGCTTCATGATCGGCTCAAGCAGCACGAGCCCCGCTTCGCGGAGGCCTTGGTCGAAGGCGTGGCTCGCCGCGGTGCGGAAAGCGATGTCGGTTGAGTCGGTCTCGTGCACATCGCCACCTAGCACGGTGACCTTGAGCCGCATGAGGGGGAATCCAAGCGTGCCACCGCCCGACGCGGCCGTTTCGAGTTCTTCCATCACCACGTTTAAGAATTCGTTTGGCAAGCCGTGGCTGGGGTCGATGCTCACCATCACTGGCGGAGCGTGGGCGGCGAGCGGGCCGGTGGCCACAAACGGCTCCACACGCAACTTCACCGCCGCGTTGTGCGGCACGCCATTGATCAGACGATTGCATTCGCCCACGACGTTCACCGCGTGACCGACCGTTTCGCGATAGCTTACCCTCGGGCGATGAACCTTCACGTTCAAATTGAAATCGCGCTCGAGACGGTGCTGAATCACCTCCAAATGCAACTCACCCATGCCGCTAATAATGGTTTGTCCCGTCTCTTCGTTCTCGATGGCAGCGAAGGTCGGATCTTGCTTGCGAAGCATCTCCAACACTTCGCCAAGTTTCTTCTTATCGGTGGTGCTCTCGGGTTCGATGGCCATCGAAATCACCGTATCGGGGAACTCGATCGACTCCAAGAGGATCGGCTCACGCGTATCGCATAACGTATCGCCGGTTACACTATCGCGCAAACCAATCACCGCGCAGATGTCGCCAGCCTGGGCGCCGGGAATCTGCTCATCCTTTTTTGTAGCGTGGATGCGCCACAGCTGGGCCACATTTTCCTTCTTGTCTCTGCCGGCGTTCAACACACGGCTATTGGGCTTCAGCTCGCCCGAGTAGATGCGGACCCAGTACAGGTCGCCCGTCTTGTAAGGCAGGATCTTAAACACCAGCCCGCAGAAGGGCTCCTGGGGATCGGGCTTGCGGGCAATCTTGGCCGGCTCGTCCCCCTCCTGCTTCTTGTCAGCCTTCCCGGTGGGATCGATGCCCACGACCGGCGGCATTTCCAGCGGATTGGGCAGGTACGCCGCTACTGCGTCGAGCAGCGGCTGCACCCCCATGCCGTGCAGCGCCGAGCCGCATAGTAGCGGCTGGATTTGCTGGTGGACTGTCGCGTCGCGGAGCACCTTGTGGATGAGCTTCTCGGGAATCGGCTCTTCGGACAGCGCAAGTTCCATCAACTCATTGCTATAGTCGTAAAGCGACTCCAGTAGTTTCTCACGATACAACTGGGCTTCGGGCAGGTGCTCTTCGGGGATTTCACCTTCCTCAATGCGGACGTCTTCTTTGCCACCGGGGAACGTGAGCAACTTCATCCGCACCAGGTCGATCACGCCCCGGAACGGATCATCGGTGTGCGGCGGCCCTTGCCCTACGGGAATTTGCAGGATGACCGGCGTTGCGTCGAGCCGCTTTTCCATCTCGTCGACCACCGCGTAGTAGTCGGCTCCCTCGCGGTCGAGCTTGTTGATAAACGCGATTCGCGGCACGCCGTACTTGTTCGCCTGCCGCCACACGGTTTCGCTTTGCGCTTCAACCCCTTCGCGTGCGCAGAATACCACCACGGCCCCGTCGAGCACCCGCAGGCTCCGCTCGACCTCCGCGGTAAAGTCGACGTGCCCCGGCGTGTCGATCAGATTGACGTTCACCTCTTTCCAGGGAAACTGAACGCACGCGGAGTAGATGGTGATTCCCCGCTCCTCCTCCTCGGCATCGTCGTCCGTGGTGGTGGTCCCTTTATCGACCGCCCCCGCGCGATGTTTCACGCCACTCACCCACAGCATTTGCTCGGTGACGGTCGTCTTGCCGGCATCGATATGGGCAATGATGCCAATGTTGCGAAGTTTGGTAAGGTCGGTGGCCATGATTTATTTTGTTGAACCGCCAAGGATTCTAGGAACGCCAAGGTTGGATGACTGTACGGAAGCGTGCGAGGTGCTCTAGGCTCGTTTGCGCACAAAAAAAGCCAGGGGCCGCGGACCAAGATTCTACCACGAACCCTGGTCCCCAGCCCCTAGCCCCGTTGATCCCTTGATCGCTACCAGGCGAAGTGGGCGAACGCCTTGTTGGCGTCGGCCATGCGGTGGACGTTTTCGCGGCGGGTCATGGCAGCGCCTTCGCGGTTGTACGCTTGTACCAGTTCGTCGGCCAGCTTTAGGTGCGTCGGTCGGCCCTTCTTGTCGCGAATGGCCAGCAGGAGCCAGCGGATGGCCAGCGACTGCTGACGGGCGCGATTAACCTGCATTGGAACCTGGTAGGCCGCACCACCCACGCGCTTGCTGCGGACCTCAATCGCCGGCTTGACATTCTCCACGGCCTGCGTGAACACCTCAATCGGCTCGACGTCCGGCACACGCTCTTTGATCACGTCCAAGGCATCGTAGAACACCCGCTGGGCAGTGCTCTTCTTGCCGTCGAGCATCAAGCAGTTAATGAACTTCGAAGCCAATAACGACCCATGCAGCGGATCGGGCTTCAATTGTTTACGACTGGCGGTAATGCTACCCATTTTTTGCTCTCGGCTATTGGCTTTCAGCTGTTTTTAATGGCAGGGAGTGTTTTGCTGGCCTACAGCCGATAGCTGAAAGCCCAAAGCACTGTTAGCTCTTCTTCGCCCCGTAGCGGCTGCGGCTTTGCTTGCGGCCGGTAACGCCCAAGGTGTCGAGCGCGCCACGCACCACTTGGTACCGTACACCGGGAAGGTCGCGAACTCGGCCGCCACGCACGAGCACGATGCTGTGTTCCTGCAGCGTGTGGCCTTCGCCCGGGATGTACACGGTGACTTCTTTACCATTGGAAAGCCGGACACGGGTAATCTTGCGAAGAGCCGAGTTCGGCTTCTTGGGAGTCATCGTTCGCACTTGCAGGCAAACGCCGCGCTTTTGCGGGCACTTTTCCAGAACCGGCGCCTTGGAGAAACTTGCGCTTCGCCTTGCGATTCTTGCGAACGAGTTGGTTGATGGTAGGCATGCTAACTACAAACGGGGGTTGGATAACGAGCGGCTCTCGCAGCGTGCGAAGGACCACTCAATATAGGCGTTTTGGCCAGCAGGTCAACGCCCCACCAGCCCCGACTTCGGCCACCGCGGCTTGGTTTCCAGCCGCTGCGCCGCAAAATCGCTATTCTTCGTTTTCACTGCCCGAATCGTCCACCGGGGCGGCCGGTTCGGGTTGGTTGCCCAGGAGGGCGTCCAAGCTGCTGGGAATGGTGCCCACGGTGGGTGGCAATTCGCCATCCATGCCGTCTTCGCCGGAGCCCGACTCGAGCAGCGGGAAGCTTCGTTCCAGCAGCGATGCCTTTTCGGCCGCCAGCGCTTCGAGCGCCTCGGGCCGAATGCGAACTTCCGACTCTTGCACGGTATGGAAGCCCGTGCCTGCCGGAATCAGGTGACCGAGGATCACATTCTCCTTGAGACCCACCAGGTGGTCGGTCCGTCCGGCCAGGGCCGCCTCGGTAAGCACCTTGGTCGTTTCCTGGAAGCTGGCCGCCGAGATAAAGCTCTGGCTCTGCACCGATGCCTTGGTGATCCCCAAGAGCTGCGTGGCGGCCGTCGCCTTCTTCGTCTTGCTGCCTTTGGCCAACGTGCCTCCCAAGGCTTCGATCTGGGCGTTCGCCTGCTCGAGCACGTCCTTCGGCACGATCGAATCTTTTTCGAAATCGGTATCGCCCCGATCGGTGATTTTCAAGCATTGCCCCACCTTGTCGTTGGCTAGGCGGAAGTCGTACTTGTCGACCACGCTGCCCGGTAACAAGTCCGTATCGCCGGGCGACTCGATCTTCACCTTCCGCAGCATTTGCGAAACGATAATCTCGATGTGCTTGTCGTTGATATCGACTCGTTGGCTGCGATATACATTTTGGATTTCGCGGGTTAGGTACTGCTGCACGGCTTCCTCGCCCGAAATCCGCAAAATGTCGTGCGGCACTAGCGGGCCATCCACCAGCGAGTCACCAGCCTTCACCACGTCGCCCGTGTGCACGCGGGGGTGCTTGTTTTGCGTTACCAGATGCTCGCGTTCGATGCCACTCTCGCTGCGGACAATAATCGATCGCTTGCCACGCTTCTTTTCCTGCATGATCTCCACGGTGCCATCAATCTCGGCGATCACGGACGGATCCTTCGGCTTGGCGCTTCAAAGATCTCGGTCACCCGTGGCAGACCACCGGTAATGTCTTGCGTACCGCCAGCTTCGCGCGGCGTCTTGGCAAGCACCGATCCGGGCGAAACGGTGTCGCCCTCTTTGACTTCCAAGTAGGCTTTTTCGGGCATGTAGTAGAAATCGAGGATCTTACCATCCTTGGGATCTTCCACCACGATCTGCGGGTGGAGGTCGCCCTTGTGTTCCATCACCATGTAGCGGGTGTGGCCCGAAGCCTCCTTCTCGGAGCGAATGGTCTCGCCTTCAATCAGGTCTTCAAATCGAACCTTACCACCTGTCTCCGATAGAATCGGAATCGAGTGCGGATCCCATTCGCAAAGCACATCGCCCTTCTTCACGGTCGAGTCTTCTTCGAATGTAATGACCGCTCCAGTTGGCACGTCGTATTTCTCGATCTCACGACCCTTTTCGTCGACCAGCGATAGCTCGCCGTTGCGCGCCAGCACAATGCGGGCACCTTCGGCGTTCACCACGGCCTTCAGGCGGGCGTACTTAACGATACCCTCCTTGGTAGCTTTGATGTCACTCTTCTCTACGTCGCCACTCGCCACGCCGCCGATGTGGAAGGTCCGCATCGTCAACTGCGTTCCGGGTTCGCCGATGCTTTGGGCGGCAATGATGCCAACGGCCATACCTTCTTCCACCATCGAACCGGTGGAGAGATCCATACCGTAGCAAAGCCGGCAAATGCCAAGCGGTGCGTCGCAGGTCATACCACTGCGAACCTGAATCTTCTCCAGGCCAAGCTCCTCGATCTTACGTCCCACGTCGCCCGTGATCAGTCCATTTTCGGCTACGATCACTTCGTCGGTAATCGGATTAACAATGTTCGACCGGCAGACGCGACCACGAATCGAATCGGCCAGGCTTACCTCTACCTTTTCACCGCGGTAAATGATTCCCTTGGTGATACCCTGCGTGGTTTGGCAGTCGTGCATGGTGACGACCACGTTCTGCGCGACATCCGCCAGTTTACGTGTCAGGTAGCCACTGTCGGCAGTCTTCAACGCCGTATCCGCCAGACCCTTCCGAGCACCGTGCGTTGAGCTAAAGTACTCAAGCACTGTCAGGCCCTCGCGGAAGTTGGCCTTAATGGGCGTCTCGATGATTTTGCCGCTCGGCTTGGCCATCAAGCCTCGCATGCCACCTAGCTGACGCATCTGTTCGACACCGCCACGAGCACCGGAATGCGCCATCAGGAACACCGGGTTCACGTAGCCATCATCGCGGAAGTCCGTTTCCAGAGCCGACATCATGGCGCTGGTGATTTCTTCGCGGGCATGCGTCCAGGCATCGAGCACGCCATTGTACCGCTCGCCCTCGGTGATAATACCGCGTTGGTACAGCTTGTTTCGCTTGAGTACTTCTTTCTCCGCGGCGGCCAGGATCTTCCCCTTGGTGTCGGGGGTCACCAGGTCGTCGGTGGCAAACGACAAACCGCTAAGGGTCGACTGGCGGAAACCAATGCGGTTCATGTCGTCCAGCAGGTCGATCGTCCGGCGACGACCAAGGAAGTCATAGCAGTCGCTGATCACGCGCGACAACTGTCCCGATCGAAGGGCTACGTCGTAAAACGGCATGCCTTCGGGCAAGATTTGGTTGAACATCACACGTCCAACCGTTGTGGCAATCACCTTGCCCCTGGCACCTTCAAGTTCCATCTCTTCACGTAGACAACGATTCCCGGGAAGCCGAACCTTGATTCTGGCGTGAGTCCCCACCTTCCCAGCGGCGTAGGCCATCTCCACTTCTTCCATGGAGCTGAACACCATGCCGTCCCCCTTCGACTCGGGCACGGTCATCGTAATGTAGTAGCACCCCATCACCACGTCCTGCGACGGGCTGATAATGGGGGCGCCGTTCGCTGGACTAAAGATGTTATGCGTGCTCATCATCAGCGTGTGCGCTTCGACCTGGGCTTCGATGGAGAGCGGCAAATGCACCGCCATCTGGTCGCCGTCGAAATCGGCATTGAAACCCTTGCACACGAGAGGATGCAAGTTAATGGCGTTGCCTTCCACCAAAATCGGCTCGAACGCTTGAATGCCCATCCGGTGCAGCGTGGGTGCCCGGTTCAAGAGCACGGGGTGGTTGGTGATTACCTCTTCGAGGATATCCCAGACTTCCTCGTCTTTCCGCTCGAGCATCTTTTTGGCCGACTTAATCGTGTCGGCATGGCCCAGTTCCTTGAGCCGGCGGATGATGAACGGTTGGTAGAGTTCCAACGCAATCTTCTTAGGCAAACCGCATTGGTGCAGCTTGAGCGTTGGACCGACCACAATCACACTGCGGGCCGAATAATCCACGCGCTTACCAAGCAAGTTCTCGCGAAACCGGCCTTGCTTGCCTTTGATCATGTCGGTCAGCGACTTCAGCGGGCGGTTCGAACTGCCTAGCACCGGACGCTTGCAACGATTGTTGTCGAACAGTGCATCGACCGACTGCTGTAGCATCCGCTTCTCGTTGCGAATGATCACCTCGGGCGCATTGAGATCCACCAACTTCTTCAGCCGATTATTCCGGTTAATAATCCGCCTGTAGAGGTCGTTCAGATCGCTCGTGGCAAAGTTGCCGCTATCGAGTAGCACCAGTGGGCGAAGGTCGGGCGGAATGACCGGAATCACGTCCAGCACCATCCACTCCGGCTTGTTGTCCGAATCGCGAATTGCTTCCACCGTCTTGAGCCGGTTGATCAAGTCCTTGGCTTTTTGCTTCGACCCGGTTTCGCGCAGGTCGACCCGCAATTCTTCGGAGAGCTTTACCAGATCCAACTGCCCCAACAGTTTGCGAATCGCCTCGGCTCCCATGTCGGCTTCAAAGGCACCCTCGCCATACTCCTCGCGTGCGGTGCGATACTCCTCTTCGGTGAGCAATTGCTGTGGCTTCAAAGCGGTGTCGCCGGGATCGGTCACCACGTAGTCCTGGAAATAAATCACCTTCTCCAGGCTGGTGGTCTTCATCGCCAGCAGAGACCCCAAACGGCTTGGCATCGCCTTGAAGAACCAGATGTGCACAATGGGCGCGGCCAGCTCGATGTGGCCCATCCGCTTACGGCGCACCCTACTGTGGGTAACTTTCACCCCACAGCGGTCGCAAATCATGCCCTTGTACTTCATGCCGCGATACTTGCCGCAGGCACACTCCCAGTCCTTCTCCGGGCCAAAAATCCGCTCGCAAAATAGACCATCTTTTTCCGGGCGATAGGTCCGGTAATTGATGGTCTCGGGCTTCTTCACTTCGCCGAATGACCAGCTTCGAATGTCATGCGGCCGCGCAAGACTGATCTTGACCGAAGCGTAATCGTTAATGCGATCGAAGTTGGAAGTTTCGAGCAGGCTCATAGTAAAACTCCTGGATTATTTGATTCGCGCCGCAGCGTGAAGTCGCAAAGAACAAGGTTGAGGCCACCCACGCAATCTTTAGCATCCTTGCGTGAGACTTTCCTTGCGGTTGATCAAATCTGTCGTTTCTCTAACTGCATGTTAAGACCTAGGCCTCGAATTTCGTTGGTGAGTACGTCGAAGCTGGCCGGGGTGCCGGCTTCGAGCGTGTTCTCGCCTTTGACCATCGATTCGTAAATCTTGGTCCGACCTTCCACGTCGTCCGATTTGACGGTCAGCAACTCCTGCAGAATGTAAGCCGCACCGTACGCTTCCAGTGCCCACACTTCCATTTCGCCAAATCGCTGGCCACCAAACCGTGCCTTGCCACCCAGCGGCTGCTGAGTGATTAGCGAGTAGGGGCCCGTGCTTCGGGCGTGAACCTTGTCGTCCACCAAGTGATGCAGCTTAAGCATGTAGATGTAGCCTACCGTCGTAGCTTGCTCGAACGGCTCGCCGGTGCGGCCGTCCAGCAGTCGCGATTTGCCATTGGTCGGCAAACCCGCTTCGGTGAGGCAATCGTTGATCTCATCCTCGTTTGCACCGTTGAATACAGGCGTCACGGCCCTGAAGCCGAGCTTGGCACCGGCCCAACCGAGGTGGGTTTCGAGAATTTGCCCCACGTTCATGCGGCTCGGCACGCCGAGCGGGTTAAGCATGATCTGCACGGGCGTTCCATCCTCAAGGAACGGCATATCGGCAATCGGCATGATTTTCGAGATCACACCCTTGTTCCCGTGGCGACCAGCCATCTTGTCGCCCACAGAAATCACCCGCTTGGTGGCGATGTAAACTTTGACCATCTGCAGCACGCCACTCCGCAATTCGTCGCCACGCTTCATGCTGTTGAGCTTGCGGTCGCGCTCGTCGATGGCTTCTTCGACGGAAGGCCAGAGTTGCTTATACGCCTTTTCGACGTTCTTCTTTTTATCCGGACTGCGGATGTCGATGGCATCGACCTTGAAGGTATGCGCCTGCTCAGCCACGAACTTCGGATCCTGTTCGTGCACCAGCGAGTTGCCATCGTCGTCCACGAGCTTGCGGCCGAGGATGTCTTCCAGATCGCTGACCATCGCGGTAAAGGCTGCGGCAATCGCGTTGTTGCCTTCTTGCTCGGCGACTTTCAGCGACTGCTCGAATTCTTTGCGTTCGTCTTCCGAGAGGCTCATCCTGCGGGAGAATTTTTGCGTGTCGATCACGATGCCTTCCACGCCAGACGGCACTTCGAGCGAATCGTTCTTCACGTCCTCGCCTGCCCGGCCAAAAATGGCATGCAACAGCTTTTCTTCCGGAGTCAGCTCGGTCTTGCTCTTCGGCGAAACCTTACCCACCAGGATGTCGCCTGGCTCGACATAAGTACCAATCTGCACGATGCCGCTCTCATCCAAGTTCCGCAGCATCTTTTCGCTAACATTGGGAATATCGCGAGTGAACTCCTCGCGGCCAAGTTTCGTCTCGCGGATTTCGACATCGAACTCTTCGATATGAATCGAGGTGTACGTGTCGCGTTGCACCAGCTCTTCGCTGATGATGATGGCATCTTCGAAGTTATATCCCTCGAATGACATGAAGGCGACGAGCACGTTGCGACCTAGCGCCAGTTCTCCCTTGAAGGTGGCGGCGCCATCCGCGATGACGTCTCCCTTCTCCACCTTGTCGCCTGGCTTGACGATTGGCTTTTGGTTTTGGCAAGTCCGCTCGTTGAGGCCAACGAACTTACGCAGCTTGTGCACCTCAGGCCCAATCTCAATTCGTTCGGCGTCGACGTAGGTCACCGTACCCTTGTGGCCGGCACGCACCAGCATTCCGCTATGGCGGGCAACGTCGCGCTCCAAACCTGTTCCCACCACCGGCGGCTCGGCCACCAAGAGCGGAACCGCTTGTCGCTGCATGTTGGAACCCATCAACGCGCGGTTGGCATCGTCGTGCTCGAGGAATGGAATGAGTCCCGCCGATACGCCAATCATCTGGCTCGGGGCGACGTCCATGTACTCGATCTTCTCGGTCGGCACCAACACGAAGTCCGACTTGTACCGCGCCACAATGGTGTCGCCCGAGAGCTTGTCGTTCTCCACCAACGAGTCGGCCGAGGCGACGTAAGTCGCGGTGCTCCTCGTCCGCCCTCAGCCAAATCACATCGTCGGTAAGCTTGGTGTTCTTGACCACCCGGTACGGGGTGACTAGAAAGCCGTAGTCGTCCACCGATGCGTACATCGCCAAGCTGGAGATCAGACCAATGTTCGTGCCTTCCGGCGTTTCAATCGGGCAAATCCGGCCGTAGTGGGAAATATGTACGTCACGAACTTCGAAGCCCGCCCGCTTGCGGTTCAAACCGCCCGGGCCGAGGCGCCGACAGTCGCCGCTCGTGCGTTAGCATGGACAACGGGTTGGTTTGGTCAACCACCTGCGATAGTTCGCCTCGGCCGAAGAAGTACTCAATCGCCGCGGAGATACTCTTGGGGTTGATCAAGCTGCGGGGCGTCATGTCCTCTTGATCTTTGAGGCTCATCCGCTCCTGCACCGTACGGCGCAACTTCAAGAAACCTTTGCGAAGCTCGTCGCACGCCAGTTCGTCGATGGTTCGAAGACGCCGATTACCCAGGTGATCGATGTCGTCCACCTGGTAGTCGGAGTCACCCGCCGCCAGCCCTAAAATGTACGACACCGAGTTGATGACGTCCTCGGGCCGCAGAATCATTTCGCTTTCGGGGACGTTGATGTCCAGCTTGCGATTGATGCGGAAACGACCCACCCGACCGAGTCGATAACGGTTGGTATCGTAGAATTTCTCATGAAATAACGTCCGCGCCTTCTCCAGCTGCGGCGGATTGCCCGGCGCAGACGCTGGTAGATGCGTAGGAGCGCTTCTTCGTGACTACTGGTCACGTCGTCTGCCAGCGCGTTGAGCAGGTGGGGCGTCGGCGGCGGATCCATCACCTCCACGCTCTTGACTCCCGACGTGCAGATCAGCTCCGCCGTGTTCTTGGTCACACGATGACCACATTCGACGATAATCTCGCCCGCGCGATCGCTTCCCACGGGGTAGACAATGTCGTCAACGGCAATCTTTCCCTCGATCTTCGACACGCTACGGCCATCGACAACCTTTTGCTTGGAGGTCTCGAAGAAGGCCTTCAAAATCGCCGAGTCGAGCGAGTACTTCGGGTCCATCGCCCGCAAAAGTGTAACTACCGAGAACTTACCGCTCTGGTCAATGCGGACCGTAATGGTGTCCTTCTTAGTCGTATTGACCTCGATCCAGCTACCGCGTTCGGGAATCACCCGGCAGCTGTACACCTTCCGCTCGCCCGCCTCCATCTCGCTCACGAAGTCGATACCGGGGCTGCGGTGCAACTGACTTACCACCACGCGCTCGGCACCATTGATGATGAACTCGCCACCACCCAGCATAACGGGCAAGTCGCCCAGGTATACCTCTTCCTCTACCGGTTCGTCGCCCTTGTTGAGCCGCAACCAAATGCGGAACGGGCGGCCGTAAGTCAACCGGAGTTGGCGGCATTCATCGGGATCGTAGCGAGGCTTGCCCAACTCGTAGTGCAGGTACTCGAGGTTGATCGATTTGTCGTAGCTTTCGATCGGAAAGATCTCTTGCAGCACCGACTCCAGACCTTCGTCCTTGCGCTTTTGCGAAGGCGCACCGCTCGCGTTGTACTGCAGAAAGCGGGCGTAACTCGCCGTTTGGATTTCGGTGAGATCGGGAATCTCCAGCGGATCGCGACCCCCACCAAAGCGACGAATTTCGGGGGTATCGAGACGGCGTTGCGCAGGCACGGCCATAGCAGGTCTACTCCGTTGGTTGAACGGCGGGATCTGATGAAAGGGAAGAGGGCAATACGGCCCAGCAGTTCGGCGCGGCGGGGCCGGCGTGCTGCGATGCGGGCGCGCAGCCAGCAAGACCACACTTCACCGAAAGGGCGATTGGGAAGGGCGAGGACGGAAAGCTCATGCAATAAGCCGGGAGGGAGAGCAGGCAAACGAGAGCTGCGATACAAGGTTATACCCGATCGCAAGCTCATTGGGCACCCGCATGGCATAAAAATTGCTGATTCGAGGGGACCTCGGCAATTCCAAGCCACCTTGTGGGCGCAAGCATTGCTAGCAGCCCCTGCCAGTGACACCACACGGCCAGTTAAACGATCCGTAGCGCGGAGGCTCGCCAGGTGGGCGAACCCCAAATGCTACTTGACCGAAACGGTTGCGCCTGCCTCTTCCAACTCGGCCTTCAGCTTCTCGGCATCTTCCTTCGAAACACCTTCCTTGACCCTGCTTGGAACGCCTTCGACCATGTCTTTGGCTTCCTTCAGGCCCAGGCCTGTCGCGGTGCGGACGACCTTGATCACGCCGATCTTCTTGTCGCCAAAGCTTTCGAGCACGACATCGAATTCGGTCTGCTCTTCGGCAGCAGCTCCGCCACCACCGGCCCCATCAGCGGGAGCCATCATCACAGCACCACCACCCGAAGCGGGCTCGATACCGTGAATGTCCTTGAGATAATCGCTGAGCTCTTTGGCTTCCTTCAGTGTGAGGCCAATAATCTTCTCTCCGAGATCCTTGGTGGTATCGGAGTATTCGGCAACGGCTGCGTCGCTCATGGTTTTACTTCCCTTTCTCGCTAGATTGGCCGCGGGGGGGCCATGTCAAAATGACTCGGTTTTCTGAATATCGCTAGGTCTGGCAATCGCTACCTGGGCTACACCAAAACCGTTGCTTCAACGAGCGGTGTTCATTCCGCCACTAAAATCTCTCTGGCAGTCTCACGGAACCAGTTCCGCGCTACGCCTCCTCTTTCTCACTAACTTGCTTCACCTGACTTGCCAGATTTGCTCCACCAGCCAAAAGCTGGCCCGACAACGTGGCACCAGGCGAGAGGATTTGGCCCATGAGCATGCTGAGCTGCTCCGTGCGACTCGGCCACTTGCTGACTTGCTTCACCTCTTCTGCCGTAAGCTTGGCCCCGTCCATCACACCACCCTTGGTGGTGAAATCTTCGTAGGCCTTGTCTCCGGCAAACTTCGTGACCTCCTTGGCCAGCGTCACGATGTCTTCGGCACCCCAGACAACTGCCGTGGTACCACCGAGGCCTTCGAACGCCGGCCCCAGCGCCGTGCCCTCAGCCGCCCGGCGGGCGAGGCTGTTCTTGACCACCAGCAAGTGGATGTCCTTCTCCCGGAGCTGCTTGCGCAACGCGACGGTGTTGTTGGCCTCAAGAGCGGCCACGTCCACCAGCAGGGCGTCGCTTACGCCATCCCATCGCCCCTTCAGGTCGTTGGTGATCAAGTCTTTTACAAGCTTACTCATGGCAGGGGGGGGTCAGGGGTCAGGCGACACGGGCCGGTCTCGGCCCGACGAAAATAGGCAAACTAAACCGCAACGCTCACGCTTGGACTCATCGTGCCACTCAGGTGAACCGACTTGACGTAAACGCCTTTAACGGCTGCCGGCTTCATACTTTGAATCCGATCGATAAACGCCTGGACGTTCTCGGTCAGTTTTCCCGAATCGAAGCTCAGCTTGCCGACAATCGCGTGGATATTACCACCCTTGTCGTTACGGAACTCCACCTTACCCGCCTTGTATTCCTCGACGGTTTTGGCAACCTCGGGGGTGACCGTACCCGCACGAGGCGACGGCATCAGGCCGCGAGGACCAAGCACACGCCCCAACGGGCCCACCACCTTCATCATATCGGGAGCCGCGATACAGACATCGAAGTCGGTCCAGCCGCCCAGGATCTTCTTGGCGAGCTCTTCGTCGCCCACCTCGTCGGCACCCGCCTCCTTGGCAGCCTCCGCCTGCGGGCCCTTAGCGAATACCACCACTCGCTGCTCTTTGCCGATACCGTGAGGCAAAACAATCGAGCCACGGACAATCTGATCCGCTTGCGTATGGTCGACTCCGAGCCGCATTGCAATTTCGACCGATTGGTCAAACTTCGCGGCGTCGTATGCCTTCAACGCCTCGACGGCCTCGGCCAGCGGCACCGGCGTTTTGGGCTTTTTGGCCGACGAGGACTTGAGTCGCTTCGATAACTTGGGCATCGTGCTCCCCCCCTTCGTGGAAGAAGTGTGGTTCCAACCGACCGCCCAGAGCGACCGTCCCACTTTTGCAAAAAATTCTTCGCTATAAAAAAATACTGCTGTCCGTTAATCACCGGAATCAGCGGTACGGGAAAATCAACCTTCCACCACCAAACCCATGCTCCGTGCTGTTCCGGCGATCATCCGGACCGCATGCTCCAGGTCGCGGGCGTTGAGGTCCGCCATTTTGGTAGTGGCAATCTCTTCTAGCTGAGCATTGGTCACCTTGCCCACCTTTGTCTTATTCGGAACACCCGAGCCTTTGGCCAACCCGGCAGCCTTCTTCAAGAGCACAGCCGCCGGCGGACTCTTCGTAATAAAGTCGAACGACCGATCGTTGTAGACACTTACCACCACGGGAATCATCATCCCATTGGCTTCCTTGGTGGCATCGTTGAACGCCTGGACGAATTGCCCCAGGTTAATTCCGTGCTTACCTAAGGCGGTACCAACCGGCGGGGCAGGCGTCGCCTGGCCGCCTGGAATCTGAAATGCTGCTTTGCCAACGAGTTGCTTCGCCATGACCTTGTCGCGCTACGTTTAGGGGCAGGATTATTTGGGCTGGGGGATGGGAGTCGAGCTAAGCAAGACGCTGATGAATATCAACCATTGCCGAGCCCTGTTTTCTACCCGTAAACCGTTGCGGGCGAAAGTGGGTGGCAGAAGTTTTTTGTAGAATAATGCTTCGAGGAAGCGGCAATGGCACGGAGTTTCCGGATTATCGCCAAGCGGTGGGGGGCTAAACGCCCTCAACCTGCCAGTATTCCAGTTCTACCGGCGTCGGGCGACCGAAAATGCTCAGCATGACCGTCACACGGCCATGCGTTTCGTCGATGCTGCTCACCTCGCCTTCGAAATTCTCGAAGTTGCCTTCCATCACCTTCACCTTGTCGCCCGGGGTGAATTTGATGTCCAGCTTCGGGGCTTCTTCAGCTTCCTCCTCCTCGGTGTGGAGGATTAAGGCGATTTCGCTTGGCTCCATCGGAGTAGGCTTCCCCGCCGAGCCCGTAAAGTCGCCAATGCCCGACGTTTCGCGAATCGCGAACCAAGTATCGTCGTTCACGTGCATTTCGACCGCGATATAGCCAGGCCACAACTTGCGCTCGACGATCTTCTTCTTGCCACCCTTAAATTCCGTAACCTTCTCCGTCGGCACCAGCACCTGCCCGAAGTAGGAATCGAGGCCCTCGATGGCGATCTTGCGACGCAGGGCATCGGCAATCGAGCGCTCGCGGTTGCTTTGAACCTTAAGAATGTACCAGTTGAGGTCGATCTCCTCTTCCTCGGGCACATCCAGCTCGATGGGACCAGTCCGTGGGGCGGGCGACGGCCTTGCCTCTTCCGACTGCTCGTCCCCGACCTCCTCCTCGTCGGTTTCTTCTACTTGCTCTTCGTCCTCAACCGCGGCGGCAGCTTCCGGGCTGGCGGCGTCTTCGGTAACCGTATCGTCAGAGGCAGCGGTATCGAGGACATCGGGCGGATGCGATTCGTCGACCGGCATCGAGTCGCCCTCGGTTTCGGCAGCCAGCATCTTTTCCTCAGAAAGGCTCGCTTCTGCCGGCGATTCGATGCGTTGCGTCGGTGTCGCATTCTCTGACGACGCCGAATCGCCACCGGGCGCATCGGCAGCAGCCGACTCGTCGAGTGCTTCGGGATCCAGCTTCTCGCCTTGGTCGTTCACGCTCGTCTCACCGTTTCTTTAGAGCGGCACGCCGGGGTGGCCGGTGCCAGTTTTACTCGGTAATCGCATCGGCTGCTGCATCGGTCGCTGAACCGGTGACCAGACCTTCTAGCCAGCCCTTGATCGCTTGCAGCGCCAAGTCAAAACCGAACAGCAGGCCGGCCATGATGAAGATGACAAGGATCACCACGATCGAAGCGTTGATCAGCTCGCGCCGCTTCGGCCATGCGACTTTATTCATCTCGGCCTCAACCGAGATCAAGAAGTCGGCGAACTGCGGCAATTGAACCAGCCGGAAGCAGGCCCAGACCCCGGCCGCCAAGAGGCCCAGCGGCACAAGGTATCGCACCGCCTGGTTGTCGACGTCCTGCATCTCATACGAAAGCGACCAGCAGCCGAGCGCCACGATTATCGCGCATGCCACAAACGTCAGCTGGCGGACAATGCGTCCTTGGCTTCGCTTGTAGAGACCAAACTTCAGCAGCTCCTGTAGGAACGCACCCACTGACGACTCCCGCCACGCGAAAAAACTTCCTGCAGACGCCGGCCAATTCCTTGGCCAGCGCCCATGAACAATGGCATCGCACTTTGTATGGCAGGGGCGGTGGGACTCGAACTCACAACCCCCGGTTTTGGAGACCGGTGCTCTGCCAATTGAGCTACGCCCCTAAATGGTGAAATCCCAAGCTTCCCTGGCCAATGACCAGAGATTTGGTCATTGGCCATTCGGCCTTGGCACTTCCCGCTTTAATCCAAAATCTTCGTCACCACGCCTGAACCAACGGTCTTGCCACCTTCGCGGATAGCGAAGCGGACACCATCTTCCATGGCGATTGGCTTGGATAACTCGACGCTCAAACGAGCGTTGTCGCCTGGCATGCACATTTCGGCGTCGCCCATCAGAGCAGCCGTGCCGGTGACGTCCGTCGTGCGGAAGTAGAACTGTGGCCGGTAACCGCTAAAGAACGGCGTGTGACGCCCACCTTCCTCCTTGCTCAGCACGTAAACTTCGCCTTCGAACTTGGTGTGCGGGGTAATCGAGCCTGGCTTGGCGAGCACCTGCCCACGCTGGATGTCCTCGCGCTTCACACCTCGCAGCAGGCAGCCAACATTGTGACCAGCCTCGGCGGAGTCCATGGTTTTATTGAACGCCTCAACACCCGTGCAGGTGGTCTTCGTAGGCGCTTCAGTCAAGCCGATGATCTCGACTTCGTCGCCCACCTTAATCACGCCTTTTTCCACACGACCCGTGGCCACGGTGCCACGACCTTCGATGGAGAACACGTCTTCGATAGCCATCAGGAACGGCTTATCGACTTCGCGTGTCGGCTCGGGAATGTAGGCGTCGATGGCTTCCATCAGCTCGGTAATGCAGGCAGATGCCTCTGGATCCGAAGGATTCTCGTAGGCAGCCTTCGAGTTACCCTTGATCACGGGCACTTCGTCGCCGGGGAAGTCGTACTTATCCAACAATTCGCGGACTTCGATTTCCACCAATTCCAGCAGCTCTTCGTCGTCCACCAGATCGCACTTGTTCAAGTAAACAACCACCTTGGGCACGCCCACCTGGCGGGCAAGCAGAATGTGCTCACGCGTTTGCGGCATCGGTCCGTCGGGAGCCGATACCACAAGGATCGCGCCGTCCATCTGGGCGGCGCCAGTAATCATATTCTTGATAAAGTCGGCATGGCCCGGGCAATCGATATGGGCGTAATGACGATTTTCGGTCTCGTACTCGACGTGCGCCGCAGCAATAGTGACGGTCTTGGTTTCGTCACGGACCGTACCGCCCTTGGCGATGTCAGCGTAGGACTTACCCTTCGCAAGGCCCTTAGCCGCCTGCACGGCGAGGATGGCCCCGGTGGTGGTGGTTTTGCCGTGGTCGATGTGACCGATGGTGCCGACATTCACGTGCGGCTTCGTACTGGTAAAGGTATCCTTGGCCATTTTTGTCCCTAACTCAAATACCTGGGAAATTACAGAAGTTGGAAATACTAAAGGTAACCGCAAAGTCACCACCGTTAAAGCTGCTGACGCGACTCGAACGCGTGACCTCGTCCTTACCAAGGACGTGCTCTACCAACTGAGCTACAGCAGCCGAGAAAGGCTCTCGGCTGTCGGCGGCAGGCTTCGGTAATCGATAAAGCCGATCGCTGGCCGCCGATAGCCGATGGCCCCTCGCAACTCAAACACACACTTAAGCGGGTGAAGGGAATCGAACCCTCGTCTTCAGCTTGGAAGGCTATTGCTCTACCATTGAGCTACACCCGCAATTACGGGAAAATCACAATATCCAAGCACCAATGACCAAGCTGCGATTCGCCCTAACCTCCTCATTAGTCACTGGAAATTCGAAATTTGATTATTCCCCAAGTGGGAGGTGTAGGATTCGAACCTACGAAGGCATAAGCCATCAGATTTACAGTCTGACCCGTTTGACCGCTTCGGTAACCTCCCCAAATCAAGACAACCGCTCGACTTAGGGCAATTGCTTGGCTCCTGGCATTGCCGCGGCCGACCCTGGTGGCCAAAGGCCCTACGAGCCGATGGATACCAACTTCGCCGAACACCGCGTCCATGACCACTCCGCTCGCGGACTGCATCCTGCCGTCACCCGGAGCTACGCCAGCGATCGCTCTTCAGTGAGAGCTAGCGGAGGGACTTGAACCCACAACCTGCGGTTTACAAAACCGCTGCTCTGCCAATTGAGCTACGCTAGCGCGCCGGCTGCGCTCATCCAAACGATTCGACCAGACGCAGCGTTCCCGCGATATCGTGCGAATCGCCTAATATACAGGGGACACCGGGAGCCGCAAGGGTGGTTCGGCAGAAGCAGTTACGATTTCTCAGTCGCCCTTCCGGTTGCACCGCATGCGGCTGTTAATCTGGGTGGTCTACCCTCCGCCACCGCCAAGGCGGCGACCTCCTACAAACCGGATTATCGCCCATGCATTCTCCAACCTAGTGCTTTGACAAACTCTAAGGATTAGGGTGCTACCTACCAGAACCGTTTGCTTCAAGAACAACTCCTGACAGCTGGACCTCTAATTTTTTCACGGGCAAAGGACTACGCATTTGGAGTCGCCTCGCGGCGAATTTGCTCCAGCGTTGCTGCGACGCTCCGTGCACAGGCATCCCATTGAATTTGTTCGGCTGCACTGAACTGCGGCAACAGGACCCTCTGGACACCGGTTCGGCCCACGACGCACGGCAGGGCCAGGCACATCGTAGCCCCATCCGGGCCAACGCGGACCTGCGTTGAAACGGGCATCGTTCGCAGGCGGTTACCTGCGATGCTATGGATGATAAGCTTCATCGCCTGGCCAATGGCGTAGGAGGTGTGCCCCTTGAGGCGAAAGACATCGGTCCCAGTCGATCGAATCAATTCGATCACCGAGGGCGGGATTTCCTCTGCAAGTAGCCGCACACCGCCAACCGCCGCTCCACTGCGCCACACGAACTGCGAATCGCCATGCTCGCCCAGCACGTACGCGCAAGTCGTCGGGGTGGACCCCCAGATGCTCCGACAGCGACACGCGGAGCCGGCAACTATCGATGATGGTTCCCGTGCCAACCACTCGTTCGCTGCCGAAGCCCGACAGTTCAATGGTAAGTTGCGTCATCGCCTCTACCGGATTAGTGGCTACCAGCAAGATCGAGTTGGGATTCTGTGCAGCGATTTGGGGGACGACTTCGGCAAACAACCGCGCGTTGGCTGCCACCTTCGCGTTACGATCGGGCTCGTCTTGCGGCACTGCGAGCGTTAGGACGACGATGTCGGCATTGGAGCAGTCGGCGACTGAGCCAAAAGAGATTTTTGGTGGCGTGGCGACAAACGCCGAGGCATGGCGCAGATCGAGGGCCTCGCCTTCGAGCCGGGATTGATTGCGACCGATTAGCAGTAGGTGATCAATCGGTTCGGTACCAAGCAGGGTGTAAGCGAGCGTCGCCCCCACATGCCCGACGCCAACGATGGCGATCTTCATCTGGTCCATCCACAACGGTTAGGATTACATGGCCGGCACCGTGCCGCGTGGACTACTCGCCCATCAAGATCTGCTCGATGGCGGAGAGTTCGTCGTTGGAAAACTGTCGTTGGGCAAGGCAGCCGACGTTTTGCTCGAGCTGCTCCACGCTGCTCGCGCCAATCAAGACGGTGGTAATCCGGTCGTCGCGCAGCACCCATGCTAGGGCCATTTGTGCGAGCGACTGCCCGCGCCCACAGGCCACGTCGTTGAGCCGCCGGATTTGCGTCATTCGCTCGTCGGTAAGGGCGTCTTGCTGAAGAAAACCGTGCGATTTGGCCGCCCGACTATCGTCGGGAATTCCTCGCAAATAGCGGTCCGTCAGCATCCCTTGGGCGAGTGGCGAAAACGGGATGCAGCCGACCCCTTCTTCGCCCAACACTTCCAGCAGCGCCTGCTCCGCTTCCCGAACAAACATTGAATACTTCGGCTGGTGGATGAGCAGTGGGTAGCCCAGGTCGCGGAGCATGCCGCACGCAGTGCGGGTGTCTTCGGCCGAGTAATTCGATATGCCAGCATACAGAGCTTTGCCCTGCCGCACTGCCGTTGCCACGGCACCGAGGGTCTCTTCCAGCGGCGTATCAGGATCGCGTCGATGGGAGTAGAAGATGTCGACGTAGTCGAGTCCCATCCGCTGCAAGCTTTGATCGAGGCTCGCCAAAAGGTTCTTGCGCGAACCCCACTCTCCGTAGGGACCTGGCCACATTAGGTAGCCCGCCTTCGTACTGATTACCAACTCGTCGCGATAACGGCGGAAATCGTCAGCCAATAGGCGCCCGAAGTTCTCCTCGGCCGACCCCGGAGGCGGACCATAGTTGTTCGCGAGATCGAAGTGAGTGATTCCCAGGTCGAACGCGCGGCGGACAATTGCGCGACCGTTCTCCAACGTGTCGACCCCACCAAAGTTGTGCCACAAGCCGAGCGAGACGGCAGGCAACCGGAGGCCGCTTCTACCGCAGCGGTGGTAGGTCATCTGGTCGTAGCGATTTTCGGCGGGCAGATACATGACGGCGAGTTACCTAAGGGAAATCTTGACCGTGCGGCCAGATGTGTCGAACGTGAGTTTTTCTTCCCTCGCGAGCCACCCCACCGCGGCCATCACCAAATCGCCCGGCGCAGCGACCGACTTTTTCAGCGCAGCAGCGGTCTGCTCACCGTCGTTCGATAGCGTTTGCCACACGAGGCCAGCAACACTGCCTATCGCTTCGCAGCCGAAATGCGAAGCCATCTTCACAGCAGTCGCTTTGGCGGGCAAGTTCGACTTCTTGGGCGGAGTGCGCTTCTTCGCAGCGGGTGGACGCGACGCAGCAGTCTTCTTTTTGGCCATGGCAGTGTATCTCCTCTTGCGCGGGCTCGCAATTTGCGGTGTCGGGGCAGGGCGGCATCGGGCCGCATCGCAGGCAGGCGATGCCGCCTATGTTCGATTGCCGGACAGCGGATTGCAAGATGGACCGAGGACATTCGCTAGCCGCTCGGCGAAAGCTCGCACGCCGCATACCGCTCTGCGTCGGTTGAGGGGTGAACCGCCCCGCAAGCGCCTCGGGCCGGCGGGTCCAGCAGCGGATGCGGTAGTCCCGCGTTTCGAGCAACGGCAGTAGCCGGCCGCCGACATAGCCTGTAGCGCCGGTGAGCAGGAGGGGCGGTTGAAGCATGCTGGTGGCCAGATGACGTGCTAGCTTGCGAGCATGGGGGCCTTTAGCTGCCGAGACTCCCTTAATACGCTAGCGTCCGAACGTCGTTTGACCAAAGATTGAGCAGTCGGCGATTGGGCGGCGGGTTTACGCTTCTTCGATCGCTTCTTTCACCGGCTGCACAAAGTGAGGCGACTTGCCCGAAGCGCTGAGTTCCTGCGCCTTTTTCTCGGCCTCTTTTTTCTGATTGAAGTCGTAAAGTGCCACACGCCTCAGCGATTGATTAAACACACCCCAGAAGGCCTTAAGCCGCACTTCTTTGGCTGCCTTGGCACGGCTCTTACGCTTGGTGGCTTTCTTTTTCTTTACAGGAGCTTCGGCTGCCTCGGCCGCTTCGACCTCGGCTCGTTTCTCTTTGCGACTTACGACTTTGCGCGCCATATCGGTTGCTTTCGATGCACGGTGGGGGCAATGGGAGCCCGGAAAGCCCTTATTCTACCGCGAGAAGCCGCAAGTGCCTACCGCCCGGCGGCCCGGCGAGCGCGCCGGTGGTGCCCTAGATCCGAATGCCAAGCCGTGCCGCTCGGGCAAGCAGTGCAGGTCGAAAATAGACCATCGGGTTGTTCGCCAAGCGGCGGTGTCGCTCCGCCCTCGAGCGGGCCCAGAAGTAGGTCGAGTCGACCAACTTAATTGGCAGGCGGCCTCGCTCCACCAATTCGACGACGCGAGCGATGAATTTGCGG
Organism: Lacipirellulaceae bacterium; assembly: GCA_963753855.1. Classification (GTDB taxonomy): domain Bacteria; phylum Planctomycetota; class Planctomycetia; order Pirellulales; family Lacipirellulaceae; genus Aeoliella. The sequence continues at coordinate 30,221 of CAVWDV010000006.1, forward strand.
TCCGAATTTGTCTTCACTCTCAGGCCCACTAAAAGCCGTTCTTCCAGTACGGGTCCCCGTGGTGGCGATTGGGCATGGCTCGAGTGTCCCACGATCGCGAGGAGCGGCAGGCCAAGCAGCGACACAAGGCTGTGCGTGGAAATTATGAGCATTTGACGTCGCGACGGCATGGAAAATCACTACTTCGATGAATGGAAAAGCATCCAGAAACCGTCTGCCCAACGCAGACTATTAGTCGTTTAGGGCAATGTGGCACCTACCGCAACAGCGATCTTCGCCTAAAGAATGGCATGCTGTTTGCTTTCTTGCCCAAGCCGAAGAAACCTCGCAAAAAAGTTGGTGGTCGTCCTTTCCTGAACTAGAATTTTCAAGTAGGATTCCGCGTCCAACTGGCGCACCGCGGCCTGGGTCCGGTTGGATTTTCGAGCGGGGCTGAAGTTGTCAGCCACTCAAGCCCGATACGTAATTTGCCAACGACAGCGGTCGACAAAAGTCCGGCCGATTAACGAATCAAACTTTCCGGTCATCATTCCGTCGGGAGGACCTAAAAAATCGATTGGCCCGAGCCGATTAACATGGCTGTGCGCAGCACCGTCCGGTTCGCGTCTGTCTTCGAGTGACTCCACTCCGTCGCAATCGACCGGAAGTTTGTTTTTTCTCCGCTGGCGGCTTTGCCTTATGGGCAAAGCCACCAGCGGTTTTTTATTGGCCGCACACCGAATGCAGATCGCCAAGCGGGTCGACGCCAAGGTTTGCCGCCATGTGCTCGTCGATGCGATGGTCGGTGCCAGCGAGTTGGAGCGTCTGCCCTCCATCGGCATGCGACGCGGAGACCGCGCCCGCGACACCAATTGAAATCCCCGAGTCGCTTAGGTCGCGGAGGAACTCGGGCGATTGATCAAGCACCCGCACCACACGAAACTGCTGGCCTGGCTGCAACTGGGAGAGCGGCATGGTTTCAGCGGGGGCCATCGATCCATCGGCCTTCGGAATCGGATCGCCGTGGGGATCGAAGCGTGGGTGCCCCAAATGGGCTTCGATGCGGTCGACAAGCCAGTCGCTAACGGCGTGCTCCATGTTCTCGGCTTCTTCATGCACCTCGTCCCAGGTCAGATGAAGCGTCTGCACCAGGAATAGCTCGATGAGCCGGTGCCGGCGAATCACACGCAGGGCGAGAGCCCGACCGGCCGGCGTGAGTTCCACGCCCTCGTATGGCTTGTAGGTAGCCAAATTTCCTTCGGCCAGCGTCTTCAGCATGCTGGTCACCGTCCCAGGTGCCACCGCCAAGGCTTCGGCAATCCGCCCGGTAGTGACGGACTGCTGGGGCTCGCCGTCGGCCAGTTGAAAAATGGCTTTCAGATAGTTTTCGACGGTGAGACTAATCATGCGCGGGCCTCCCGAGGCAATTGCGTGCGAAGCCGACCGGCTTGTGGGCGCCGCCCCTCACCCTTTAGTCTAACACCGTCAGGCGGCGTCCCCTATGGAGCTTCGCGCTCGTGTGGCCCGCCCTCGGCCGTCCTACCGCAAATCCTTGTGAGCGATCAACCGACGCCTTATGCACAAAACTCCTAACAGTTGGCGGGCACTCTACCCGTTCGAGTCGCACCGACTGGAATTATCCGCGGGCAGCGTGCACTACGTCGACGATGGCCCCGACGACGCGCCGGTGTTGTTGTTTGTGCACGGAAACCCCTCCTGGTCGTTTCATTGGCGGGAGCTCATTCAGGCGTTTCGCGGCGACTTCCGCACGGTGGCTCTCGACCACCTTGGCTGCGGCTTAAGCGATAAACCTCAGAGGACGCTTCGGCTGGCCAACCACATCGATCATCTGGTAGCGCTCGTCGATCACTTGGGGCTCACGAATGTGACGCTTGTCGCGCAAGATTGGGGTGGGGCCATCGGCCTCGGAGCAATGCTCCGCCGCCAAGAGCTGTTGAGTCGCATTGTGCTCTTCAACACCGGTGCGTTCCCTCCCTGGTACATCCCCTGGCGTATTGCCGTATGTCGCTGGCCGGTAGTCGGCAAACTAGGTGTGCAGGGGCTAAACTTGTTTACTCGCGCAGCCCTGCGGATGACACTCGCGCGGCGCGGATCGCTCGCCCCGCCGGTAGCGGCTGCCTACCTGGCCACGACGGACACCTGGGCCCACCGCCGCCAGACTTACGAGTTCGTGGCCGACATCCCCATGACCGGCCACCATCCCACGCGGGCGACACTCGCCGACATCGAGCTGGGACTGCCATTGCTGGCCGATCGCCCCGCGCTACTGGTCTGGGGCATGCGCGACTGGTGCTTTCGACCCGACTGCCTTGAAAAGTTCGTCGAAGTGTGGCCGCAGGCCGAAGTACATCGCTTGGCAGACGTGGGCCATTGGGTCGTGGAGGACGCACCGGACGAAGCACAGGAGCTGGTAGCCGCGTTTCTAGCCACCCAACCTCTGTCCGTGGGAGTGTAGCCATGTCCAATTCGCCCTCCGAGGCACCTCCGCTCACTGTGGGTAGCTGTGTCACCCTGGCCTGCGTATGGGAAGCAACCGCCGCCAAACCGGGAAACGTGTACCGGGGCGCGGACTTCGATGACCTGACCTACCCCGACTTCCTTACAAGCGCCGCCATTGTTGGTCCGATTCTCGAGCAAGTGTCCGACCATGGCGTGGGCGCCACGGTGCTTCGGGCAGTGAAGGCCACGCGGCTGGCGACCGGCACCAATACCAACCTTGGCGTGCTGTTGCTTCTATCGCCGCTCGCTGCCTGTGGGCCAAAATTGACTCGTTTGGACCTTGCGGACGTGCTAGCGCGCCTTACCGTCAACGATACCCACAGCGTTTACGAGGCTATCCAATGGGCTCAGCCCGGCGGATTGGGCAACGTCGACGAGGCCGACGTCCACGCCGCAGCGCCAGCCGACCTCGAGCTGGTGCAGGCAATGCGGCTGGCGGCCGACCATGACTTGATTGCTCGCCAGTACACCAACCGATTCGAGCAAGTCTTCCTGATCGCTTCGCGATTGGGGTTCGAACTCTCCGAGGGGATACCCGTCAACGATGCGATCGTCGCCGTTTTCCTTAGGCAACTCAGTGAGCATCCCGATAGCCTCATTGGTCGCAAGTGCGGCGCGGACGTGGCACGGCAAGTTTCCGAGCGTGCCACTGCCGTGTTAGCGACGGCCGACCGCGCCCGGTATCATGCCGCGGTGGCCGATCTTGACTTTTACCTCCGCGCGGATGGCCATCGCCGCAATCCGGGCACCACGGCCGATCTCGTGGCCGCTGGCTTGTACGTTGCGCTGTTCGCATCACAACTCGACTGGCCGATTAAGTTCTATTCCTAATGCGGCCCTCGGCCAGTGGACGAATCTCTCATGCAAAACAATTACTACGTGCGTCTCGCCAAGGATCACTTTACGTTTTGCGCCGCGCATTTCATTACCTACGCCGACAACATCTGCGAGCCGCTGCATGGACACAACTATTGTGTGTCGGCCAACATGTCGGGCCCACTGGACGAGAACCAATACGTCGTCGACTTCATCGCCGCCCGGGATGCACTGGTGAAGATCACCCAATCGCTCGATCATCGCGTCCTCTTGCCCACAGCGCATCCTACGATCCACGTGACCAGCGATGCTAGCGAAGTGACCGCCACGTTCGCCGAGCGCCGCTGGGTATTTCCCAAGGGCGATTGCGTGCTACTGCCGGTTGCCAACACCACTGCCGAACTACTGGCCCGCTACATTGGCAACGCGCTGCTGGCGGCGCTTGCCGAGCAAGGATTCACCCCCGCGTCGATCGAGGTGGCGGTAGATGAATGCCAGGGACAACAGGGCGTTTGCCGGTGGGACGCCCCTTAGCTGGGGAAAACACCGCGCTATCTCGCGTAATCGGCAAATCTTATCAAGCCGTGTCGCCCGCGTGGTCGATGCCAACCGTACCGCGCGCTATTCCGCGCGGCTCTTGCTAGCATCTCTTCCCTCGACCACCGTATTGCCCGCGCCGATGTCCGACATCCACAAAGCCGCCATCGTGCTAATGAGCCTGCCCGAGGACGAGGCGGCACTCGTCTTAAGCAAGTTGAGTCCGAAGGAAGTCGAGCAGGTTTCGATCGAAATTGCCCGCACCAAACGGATAGCGCCCGGCGAGCAGGACCTGACGATCCGTGAATTCGCGGACACGAGCCCCAGTTCCGCGACCGATGGCGGCAGCCTCGACTTGGCGAAGAACTTGGTCAAAAAAGCCCTGGGTGCCGACGCCGGCCAGGCGCTCGATAACATCCGTCAAACCATCGAAGCCTCTCCCTTTGGCTTCCTCCGCACGGTCGATAGCCAGAACGTGCTGACCTACGTCATCGACGAGCACCCCCAGACCATCGCACTGATCATGTCGTACCTGCCCGCCAGCTACGGCGCGGAGATTCTTTCCGGTTTGCCGCCCGAGCGACAACTGGCTGTTGTGCGGAGAATGGCAACCATGAACCAAACCAATCCCGACATTATTCGCGAGGTGGAACGGGGCCTTGAAGGCCGAATGTCGAGCGTCGTAAGCCAAAGCTTCCAGAACGCTGGGGGTGTTGAGTCGGTGGCCGAGATGCTTAATGTCTCCGAGCGATCGACCGAACGCGCCATCCTCGAACAGCTGGCCGAGGACGCTCCCGACCTGGTGGAGGAGATTCGTCGGCTGATGTTCATCTTCGAAGACATCGCCAAGTTCTCCGCCAAGGACGTGCAGACCATGCTCAAGCACATCGAAACTTCGCAATGGGCGCTCGCACTCAAAGGTGCAAGCGAGGAACTCAAAGACAAGGTACTGGGCAACATGTCGCAACGGGCGGCCGACATGCTCCGCGAGGAGATGGAATTCCTCGGCGCGGTGAAGGTGTCGGCCGTCGAGCAAGAACAGCAACGCATCGTCGACATCGTCCGCAGCCTGGAAGATGCCGGCGAAATCGAAATCGACGCCGCCGGCGAAGAAGAACAACTGGTCCAGTAGGCCCATGGGTCACAGCCCGAGAATAGCTGCCATCGCGGGCAGCGTCCTAGACGGCGACCTGCGTGTCGCTGGAAAAACGCCGCGGGGCCTCGCACGCTTGAGGCCCGCCCCCTGACCCTCGGCCCCGGCTCGACTAGCATAGACGGTTTTCCTCCCCCCGTTGCGGAGCACCAACCGCCGATGGCCCTTAGTCCCATGATGCAGCAGTACCACGCGGCCAAACAGGCGGCTGGAGATGCGCTGCTGCTGTTCCGCATGGGCGACTTCTATGAACTGTTTTATGACGACGCAAAAACGGCGGCGCGCGTCTTAGGCCTTTCGCTCACCAGCCGCGACAAGGGCGAAAACCCGGTCGCCATGGCCGGCTTCCCGCATCATCAGCTCGACCCGTACCTGGCGAAGATCATTGCCGCCGGTTATCGGGCCGCGATCTGCGAGCAGATGGAGGATCCCAAGCAAGCCAAAGCCGAGAACAAGAAAATCGTCAAGCGTGAAGTGACCCGCGTCGTGAGCCGGGGCACGGTGACCGACGACTCGTTGCTCGATCCTTCGCAGAGCAACTACCTGGCGGCGCTCGCGCTGGACAAAGAGGGCAAACAGGTGGGGCTGGCGTGGGTCGATGTATCGACGGGCCGGTTTGTCGCGGCAAACTTGGCCGTGAGCGAAGCGGCCGACCAACTCGCCCGCGTCGCGCCGGCCGAGTTGGTGGTGAGCGACGAGGCTTCGAGCGATTTACCTGCGGCTTGGACCGACGGCCGGCTCCTCACCACCCGCCCAGCGTGGGCGTTTGCCGAGCAACCGTCGCTGGAGCTTCTCGCGCGGCACTTCGGCACCCACACGCTTGAGGGCTTCGGTTTCGACGCCCAAGCGGCTGGCGACCGGCTGGCGCTTGCCGCGGCGGGGGCGATCATGGAGTATCTGATCGAAACGCAAAAGACCGACCTCTCCCACATTGCCACGATCGCGCCGCTGCGCGAGGGTCAATCGCTGGAAATCGATGCCGCGACTTGGCGTAGCTTGGAGGTCACCCAGACCTTGCGCGACGGCCGCCGCGAGGGGTCGCTGCTGGGAGTGCTGGACCGAACCACCACGCCGATGGGTGCTCGACGGCTGGGCGAGTGGCTGGCGCATCCGTTGATCGATATCGCGGCCATCAACGCCCGGCTCGACGCCGTGGCCGAACTGTTCGATCACCCGCAGCTCACCGCCGCGGTACGCGACGTGCTTAAGAGCATTTACGACATCCAGCGGCTGATCGCTCGAGTAACTACCGGTCGGGCAAGCCCCCGGGATCTGTCGTTCGTCGGGCGGACCCTTGCTGCGCTTCCCGCGCTCAAGGCAAAGCTGACGGGTCGGACGAGTGAGCTGCTCGCCGACATGGAGTCGCGCATCGACCTCTGCCCCGAACTGCGAAGCCGGCTCGAGACAATGCTCGAAGACGACTGCCCCCTCACCGCCCGCGATGGCGGCTTCATTCGCAACGGAGCGCATGCGAAGCTCGACGAGTTTCGCGAACTCATGAGTGGTGGCAAGCAGTGGATGGCTAGTTACCAGGCGGCCGAAGTCGAGCGGAGCGGCATCCCCAGCATGAAGGTCGGCTTCAATAAGGTATTTGGCTACTACCTGGAGGTGACGCATGCCCATCGCGACAAAGTGCCAGACGAGTACATCCGCAAGCAAACGCTGAAGAACGCCGAGCGATACATCACGCCCGAGCTCAAAGAGTACGAAGAGAAGGTGCTGATCGCCGAGGAGCGGGTGCTCGCGCTCGAGCTCGAATTGTTTGGCCAACTGCGCGACGCGACGGCGCACGCAGCACCGCAACTGCTCGCCACTGCCGCGGCGCTGGCCGAGCTGGACGTGCTGGCAAGCCTGGCCGAAGTGGCTCGGCTGCGCGACTACGTGCGTCCCGAGATGGCCGTCGAACCGGTGCTCGATATCGAAGCGAGCCGCCACCCGGTGGTCGAAGCAACCGAACCCGCCGGCACCTTCGTACCCAACGACTGCCATTGTGACGGGCGCATCTGCGAGCGGGGGTGGGGACGACTCGGCCCACACGGACATACCCTCGATCCTCCTGATCACCGGCCCCAACATGGCGGGCAAGAGTACGTACATTCGCCAAACGGCGCTGTTGGTGCTGATGGCCCAAATCGGCAGCTTCGTCCCGGCTCGGCGGGCACGCATTGGCGTAGCGGATCGGCTGTTTGCGCGGGTGGGAGCGAGCGACGAATTGTCGCGCGGGCAGAGTACCTTCATGGTGGAAATGACCGAGGCGGCCCGCATCCTCAACACCGCCACTCAGCATAGCCTGGTGGTGCTCGACGAAATCGGCCGCGGCACCAGTACCTACGACGGCCTTTCGCTCGCATGGAGTATCGTCGAGTACCTGCACGAGTCGATCGGTTGCCGCACGCTGTTCGCTACCCATTACCACGAGCTCACGGAACTCGCCGAGCAGCTGCCAGGCGTGGCAAATCGCAATGTGATGGTGCGCGAGCACTTTGGTAAGATCGTATTCCTGCATCAGATCGTGCCCGGCTCGGCCGATCGAAGTTACGGCATCCACGTCGCCCAGCTGGCAGGCGTGCCGAAGTCGGTCAGCGCACGTGCTGAGCAAATCTTGGCCGAGCTGGAAGCGTCTGGCCACCCACGGGACAATACCCATGCCGGCGCCGACAAACCGCATATCACTCCTAGGTCGAGCAATGATGGCTCGCTGCAACTCACGCTGTTTGAAACGGCCGAGCACCCGTTGGTGAGCGAAATCCGCGAGCTCGACGTCGATGCCATCACACCACTTGAGGCGCTGCAGCGGCTCAGCGCGTGGCATCGCGACTTGTAAACGCCGGTCCGCGTGGCAATCCGGTTATCGCTGCGGTACTATTCCGCCGCGGTCGCTCGTGCCAACGCACGCACCGCTTGCTTCAATTCGCGGCGGGTTGAGAGCGAGTACTCGATGTCGAACCAGGCGACCTGCCCGGCGCTGTTGAGCACGTAAACGCGCGGCAGGCGGCCGGTGCCGAGTTCGGCGAAGCCCGTACCTTGCTCGTCGAGCAGTAGTGGGCCATCGTATTTGGACCTGGCTGCTTGCTCAATCGCCGCTCCCGGCGTGGTGCCAGTGGCGATGGCGAGCGTCGCGACGGTGGCCGGCTCGCCTTCTGCGGACGGGTACTTTGCCGCGATATCGAGCTGCAGATCGCGGAGCAGGGTCTTTGCCATCGCGCTTCCACCGTTCACCACGGCCACGACCGTTGCCTTGCTGCCGAACTGCTCGACCAGTGGTTTGGCTGCGTCGGTGGGCTGGGCAGCAGAGGGGAGCGAGAGGCGCAGGAAACTCGGTACCCACCCCCACCTGCACCATTTGCTGGTGTTGGGCGGAAAGCTGTACGCCCGGCACGCTCCGCTTTGGTTTGGCAGGCTCGGTGGCTTCCTGAGCAAGCGCTCCGCTCGCGCAAACGCACCAAGCGGCGGCGATTAGTCGAGCGTTCACAGCACCAACCTCCTTGCGGGAGAGCGATTGTCCGGGTGAATTGCTATTGTCTCACCCGCCGCTCCGCCGCGTCAATACGGCCACATCGGTGAAATCGTGCTATCTGTAGTATCGGCACGCGGGCAGCACCATTGCCTGCCGTTCTTTGCCGTCCGCAACGGTTTGCCGACGATGCTAGCTGCTGCGTCCTACTCGCTCGCCTTTGCGACAGGTTCTTGAGCCAGGGCGGATTCGATCGCTGCGATTAGTTCGTCGGATTGCGGAGCAACCTTCGATTGGTAGTGGCCGATCACTTGGCCGTCGCGGCCGATCAGGAACTTCTCGAAGTTCCACTTGATATCGCTCCCTGCCTCGGGCAACTCATCGGCATCGGTTAAGTACTTATATAGCCCGCATTGGTCGTCTTCACTCCGCTTGACGTTCACTTTCTCGAGCATATCGAACTCAACACCGTAATTCGCCTCGCAGAATTGCGCAATGTCCTCGGCTGTGCCTGGTTCCTGACCACCAAACTGGTTGCAGGGCACGCCGACGACCGCTAGCCCCGCCTCGCCATACTTATCGTGTAGCTCTTGGAGTCCCGCGTACTGGCGCGTGTAGCCACAGCGACTGGCGACGTTCACCAGCAGTACAACCTTGCCTTCGTACTTCTCCGCCAGGTGAACTTCTTTGCCGTCGAGCGTCTGCATGGTGAAGTCGAGCGCGACGGGCCATACTTTGTCGTGGTCGTTATCATGGTCGGCCATGGCGGTAGTTCCTAGTACAAACAGAGGCAATAGAGCAAGCGTTGGTAGCGTACGCATCGTTAGGGTTCCTTAAGGGCAGGGGAGGGGGCGTTCGGAGTGGGGGATTATAGCGGAACGCGCCCGGATGACGAAATTCTCTGCCTCCTGCAGCGGCAGCCGAGATGCTCCAGCGGGCCCCCGGGGTTATCTCGTCACCGCGTCGCGGGCTTCGCGTACGAGCCGCTCGGCTTCGGCGGGCGAATCGGCCAGCGCGGTAAGGTGCCCCATTTTACGCCCCGCGCGGGCCGTATGTTTGCCATACAGGTGAAGCTTGACCTGGGGGAACTGTTTTTCCAGCCGTTGCCAATCGGGCTCGCCGGCGGCCCAACGGTCGCCTAGCAAGTTGGCCATCGCCGCGGGCTGCGCGGCGTGCATTTCTCCCAGCGGCATGCCAGCCACCGCACGGGCTTGTTGGGCAAACTGACTCGTGGTGCAGGCCTCGATGGTCAGGTGGCCCGAATTGTGCGGCCGCGGGGCAATCTCGTTCACCAGCACCTCGCCCGAGGTGGTTTCGAAAAACTCCACGCACGCAATGCCCACTAGGTCGAGTTCCACCGCCACCTTCAGCGCCGCCTCCTTAGCGGACGTGGCGGAATCGGCGGAACTACAAGCCGGGTAGACACTTACGTCGAGAATGTGGTGGGCGTGCGCATTCTCAATCGGGCCAAACGTCCGCATGTTCCCATCGACATCCCGCGCCACCAGTACCGAAATCTCACGGCGGAACTCAATGAACTCCTCCAACACGCACTTGTGCCCGCCCAGGTATCGCCATGCCCGCTCGGCATCCGTGGGTGAATCGACGATGGTCTGCCCCTTGCCGTCGTAACCAAACTTGGTGGTCTTGAGCACAGCGGGCGTGCCCAGTTCGTCAATTGCGTGGTGGAGGTCGTCGAGCGTGCGGACATTGCGGTACGGCGTGGTCGCGATGCCGGCGGCGGTCAAGAAGCCTTTCTCCCGGCTTCGATCTTGCACGGTGTAGAGCGCCTCGCCCGCCGGACGCATGGGAACGTAGTACGCCGCCGCCTCGGCCGCAGCGACCGGCACGTTCTCGAACTCCAGCGTCGCCGCGCCAATCGACTGCGCAAATTGGGCAATCGTCTGAAAGTCGTGGTAGTCGGCCACCGTATGCTCGGCCGCCACCTGCGAGGCGGGGCAATCGCTCTCGGGACAGTAAACATGTACCCGGTAGCCAAGCTCCGCGGCCGCGGTGGCAAACATCTGCCCCAACTGGCCACCACCAAAGACACCAAGCGTTGAATCAGGAGGTAGCGGCATAAGGGGTAAGGATCGTGGGGCCGGAGGACTAAAGGCGGCTGGGAATTAGCCGGCGACCTACGTGTCGCCGGAGTCACGCCGCGAGCCGTGTGTACGGTCTATTGAACCATACGGTGCGGCCCATTTTCAATAAGCAGGGAGCCAGCACTACAGTGCTGATTCCACTGTCAGAAAACCACGGATTTCACGGATATTTATGGATGAATCGCCTCGGCAAAAAGTTCGCCCGGTCGTCTCTCTCCCCCTGTAACGGGTTGGCTTTTGCATGCTTGAATCCGTGGCATCCGTGTGATCTGTGGTTTTGGACTTAGCTCGCTACTGTTGTCTTGCGTGGCCGCGCCAAACACGTCAAGTCGGAGCCGCCACCGTTAGGGATCTCCTAGTTGCGATCCCTCACGGTCGCGGCTCCGATTGGCACTCAATTGACCCCAATATCAACAACTCGCCAACAACGATTCGCTGTCGATTTACTGCCCCATCTCCAATCGCCGCAACACTTGCCGCAGCAACGACTTCCGACATGCCGCACCGCTGCGATACGCGGCGTAAAACGACAAGTAAAGCAACAGGTGTCGATTAAGGGGCTATGGGTTGTGGGCTATCGGCTATCGGTGTGGGCTGTGGGCTATGGGCTATGGGCGAGAGTGAACCTTCGTCATCTTAAGCGAGCCGCAAGGACCGAAGAATCTAGCCATCAGCCTCCAGCTCACAGCCTCTATCCCCGCACCGCCGCGTCCCTTCATTAGACTCAAACATGTGGCCCACTTTCCACCGAAAAGTGGGGTGGACCGAGGGTGCCACTCAACGCCGCTTACTGCGATCTGGTACACTGAGTTTGCCAGGGATGGATTTCTGGGAATAACGATTCGCGCACGTCACAATCGGGCCCCGCCGATGGATTCTCCGAAAACGGTATCCGACCCAGCAACCTCGACCACCAAGTCTCATGGTGATTCGGAGTCCTCTTCGAGCGACCAGGTACCAACTCCTCAAGGGCAACCAAGAATTGCGAGATTCCTGGTCGATGTGGTCGTGGTACTTGCCGCAGGAGCGGCGTCGCTGGTGTTCTTCGAGATGTTGTCGGTTTTCGTTCCTGGGGGCGACGCGACTTATGGCTATGCGGGCAAGCCTCCGATCTATGCCGTGTTTCTGGCACTCCTCGGCGCGGCTGTTGTGATGGTGCTGGTTGCCCGGTGGCGGTTTCGTTGGCTGCTGCGGGACGATGATGACAAGTACGCGCGCGGTAAGACGCACGTGGGCCCCAACTCGTGCCCGCTCAGAGATTCGCTCTTCTCTGCAGCGGCACTCGCTTAGCGGGTGGCGATTGGCTACCCGATCGCGGAAACGCGCACATCAGGGTATCTGGAGCTTTCCCTGTTTTGCGCGGGGCGCCAGCTCGCCAAAGCATTCCAACCAGTCGGCAGTGATCGCCGCTGGCATGGTGCCTTGCTGCTTGAGTTGGTCGGCGGGAGTGCCCCAGTAGAAACTGATCCAGCCATCCGTGTGGTCAGACGAGCGGCGAATGAATTCAACCAGTTCATCGCCGCCGCATTGAAGCGGGAACATCTCTTCCACGACGAGCGGCTTGCCAACCTCGTAGGCCTGGAGCGCCTGGATGGCTGCATCGATCTCGCCGCGCTTGGGGTAGAAGTGCACCGAGACGAAATCGAGCTGCCTCCCGACTTCAGGTGAGTAAAATAGCGGCTCGCCGCCACCAAAGGCGAATACCCACGGAATGACGCCGACCGTGATCATGTGGTGCTGGTCATGCCGGCGAATGGCGTCGACCATCTTGTTCACCCACGCCGCGGCAATCGCCTTGCGGTCGCGACCTTTCGCATCGAGTGCGATCCGCTGCACGAAGAACTTGCCCCCCAGTTCGCCGGTAAGCCATTCGGTCTCGGGTTCTTTGCCGGGCAGAATCGGTTCGTTCATCAGGTCGTAGCAGAACAGGGCGGGGCTCGCGTGGCACACGCCGGCCACCGCCTCCCAGAACCGGGCCTGCACGTCCCATCGCTCGGCTTCCTCCAGCTTATCGTACCATTGGGGAATGTTTTGCTTGTGGTAGCAAGCCAGGCCGGTGATGTCTAAGTATAAACCGGTCCGTTCGGCAAGCTTTACCAGTTTGGCCAGTTGTGCCAGGGCATCGGCATGGGGCACGGCAGGCGATTTCATGAACTTGCCGAGTTGCAAGTGCACACGAACACAGTTGGCACCGAGCGCCTTGATCTCGGCGAAATCCTCGACCACGGTGGGCCACTCGTCGATCCAATACTCGTCGAGCAGGCGACCCTCCGAGTCGTGATCGTAATTGACGCCCCACACGACAAACCGCTCGCCGGTCGTTTGATAGACGAAGTGCGAACGGTCGTCACTCACGCCGATGGGTGCCAACGGCTCCGCGAACGAGCTGGGCACGTGGATCGCGACGGCGAGCAGGGTCAGCGTGTTACGCAGCATGGCGTCGGTCCTCCTCGTTGTTCGGTGCGTTGCGGGTGTCGACCACGGCGGCAAGTTTAGCCACCCGGCACCAACCGCCATCTTAGCCGTAGCGGCGAACGGCTCTTGGCGAGTTCGCCGGGCGTTGTGTACTGCCTGGTAGGTACGGCGTAACCTAGCACGTCGATTTCGATCACGTCACCAACAAACGGCCATGGCGACACCGTCACCTGCTGCGCATCGCTTGTGATCGGTTGGCTCGCTGGGCTAAACGCCACGGGCGACTCGGTAAGTGGGCCTTCGGCGAGCGTCGTAACATCGCCCGTCGCGTCGCCGGGGCGGGAGGGACAGTAACAGCAGAGCCATAAGCTTAGCCAATCGAACAGCCGCAGCCATGCTTGGCAATCATCCGCGAGCGCCGGCGTATGCACCGGGCGGTTGAGCGACCGCCACTCCGCAAGCCACGCGTCGCGCCAGGCAACGACTTCCGCGAGCCAGTGTTCGCTGATCTCACGGTCGACATCGGCGGAGTCTTCGAGCAACTGTGCGAAGTGCCCCGCAACTACCCACGCCGCCAGGGGCCCCATCTGGCGGGCGTGCAAAATCGAGTCGCGCCACAAGACGAGCGACTCACGCCGCGGCAGTTCCATGAACGAATAGGGGCGCCTAGCCACCGGATCGATCGCAGGACTCGCTTCCCACGCGGCCCAGCCATCGTCGTGATGCAGCACCGCGGCCATTAGCTCGCGGCGTACTTCCTGCAAGTGCAGGTTACCATCTTCAGCCGAGCAAACCACTTCGGGCGTACATCCGCCTCCCCACACGGCAGCCAGTTCCGCGCTCGACTCGCGCGTGCTCCACTTGCGAGATGAGGAGCCATTGCTTGGGCGAATCGACCAGCGGCAGGTTTCGACGAATCATAGGGCGACCGGTGGGCGGTCCTTGCGGAGTGCGCAGCTATCGGGCGGCAGGTTGCCCGCCCCCCGCAGGTTGCTTGGTGTTCCAGTCGCGATAGCTGCCGTAATAGTTGGCGGCTGGCTTGCCGCCCACGTACTCCATGGCAAACGCCATGACGGCCGCCCGGCCGCCCGAGCCGCAATAAGTGAACGCCGGCTGGCGGGGGTCGAAGCCAACACGATCGAGCAGTGTCTTTATGTCGCCGAAAGGTCGCAGCTTGCCGGTATCGGTATCGACGAGTTCTTCCCAATTGAGGTGCCTAGCGGTGGGAATCTTACCAGCCTTGTGTTCCTGGGTGGTGCGTACGTCGACCAGGCAGACACCACGATCGCTTTGCCGAGCGGCTTCTTGCACTTGTGCGAACGTCGCCAAGCGTTCGGCGCTGGCCGCTGCGGTAAAGTCAGCCGGTTGGGTAACGGTCGGCACGCGGGTGGAAGGTTCGCCCCCCGCGGCATGCCAGACGCGGTAACCGCCGTCCAGCAGGCGGACGTCGTCGACCCCCCAGTACTTGAGAATCCACCAGATGCGAGCAGCGGAGGGTGTTGTCGTGGCGTCGTAAACGATCACCGTTTGGTCCGGATCGACCAGCACTTTCGCAATCCGGGTAGTCCACTCCGCCGCTTCGGCGCCATCGCCAAAGGCGGCTTTCCATTCGCCTGCGTCTAAATGCCGTGCGCCCGGCAGATGCCCCGCGGCGTACGCATCGCGCGAGCGGACGTCGATGTAGGTGATGCTATCCGTGAAGCGTTCTTTGCTCGTTTCGGGATGGATGAGCTGCGACGATTCTACAAGCATCGAGCGCCTGGCAGTTGTCGCATCCGCTGAAGTTACACCGGGCAAAAGCATAACGAGCAAACAGAGCAGCACGTAACGCATTGAGTTATCCTTTGGCGCGGGAGCTATACGATATTACGGCGAATAAATCGTTAATGACAGGAAGTCGGCTTGGCTTCGGCAGTGCTCGCGCCTTGATCTTACCAGATTGCCGCCCAGCAAACAAAACAGCCGGCGCCCGAGGTCGGCGCCGGCCATTTTTATGGGTTGCAAAACGGCCTGCGTTTAAACCGCGGCGTAGAAGCTAGCGAACTTGTCGATCGAGACCGGCTTGATCTTGTCGGCGTTGCCGGCCTGGCCAAACGCCACCATGCGGGCGATGCAGACTTCCTTCATCGCTTCGCGGGCTGGCTTCAGGTAGTCGCGAGGGTCGAACTTCTCGGCGCGTTGGCAAACACTTTGCGAATGGCGCCCGTGATCGCCATTCGGTTGTCGGTATCGACGTTCACCTTGCGGACACCATGCTTGATGCCTTTTTGGATTTCTTCCACCGGCACGCCAAATGTCTGCTTCATGGCGCCGCCGTACTTGTTGATGATATCTTGCAGCTCTTGGGGAACGCTGCTGGAGCCATGCATCACGAGGTGACAGTTCGGCAACCGGCTGTGAATTTCCTCAATACGGCTCATGGCAAGGACTTCGCCCGTTGGCTTCTTGGTAAACTTGTACGCGCCGTGGCTCGTACCAATGGCTACAGCCAACGCATCGACACCGGTCTCGGCGACAAACCGCTCGGCTTCTTCCGGGTCGGTGAGCAATTGGTCGTGCGAGAGCTTGCCAACGGCACCGTGGCCGTCTTCCGCCTCGCCTTCGCCACTTTCGAGCGACCCCAAGCAGCCAAGCTCGCCTTCGACGCTGACGCCCTGCGAGTGGGCCGACTCCACGACCTCCTTGGTGACGCGAACGTTGTAATCAAAATCGGCAGGCGTCTTGCCATCGTCCTTCAGGCTGCCGTCCATCATAACGCTGGTAAAACCGTTGTCGATCGCGCTCTGGCAGGTCGACGGGCTGTTGCCGTGGTCCTGGTGCATAACGATCGGAATTTGGGGGTACAGTTCCGCTGCGGCGAGCATCAAGTGCTTGAGATATGCGTCCTGGGCGTAGCTGCGGGCGCCCCGCGAGGCCTGCACGATGACCGGCGAATTGGTTTCCTCCGCCGCGAACATGATGGCCTGAATTTGCTCCATGTTGTTCACGTTGAATGCGGCCAAGCCGTAATCATTCTCGGCAGCGTGCTCGAGCAACAAACGCATGGGTACCAGTGGCATGACAATGACTCCTCGATGGAGGGAAAATTCGGCCTGTAAAAGCCTTTAGTTTACCCCATGCTCTAGAGTCTGAGGAGGGTCGCCGCCCGGCTCAAGGCAGCCATCCCGGCACCGCAAGCAGCCGCGCGACCGTGCACAATCGCACACCGGCGGAACTGCCTCTATTGCCACGGCCAGGTGGAATCGCTCGCGGCAGAAAGCACCGGCTGCGGCGGTGCTTGCGAAAGGCGGACAAGCAGGTACTTTTGCTCGCCGCCCGTCGTTGCATCGGCATGGTGGAACAATCCACCGAGACGGTTTTGCGAACCGGGAAGGCACGTAACCACCAGGATCTCGCCCGGCGACATGGCCACCTCCGTCCGCAGCTTGGCAAACACCTCGACCTCGCGGGAGAGTTGCTGGACCACCATGCCGGGCCCCGATGGTGTGTACTTCATGCGCGGCTGGCCATGATGCAGTTCCGGCGAAACCTCCAGCACGACCCGATCGGCTTCGCGGCCCACCAGGTTCACTGCGTAGATTCCCTGTGCCTCGGGGAACGTTCGGCCAACCAAGCCTTCCGGACGATTCTGCATGATTGGCATGGTGCGGGGCACGTCGGAGGCTTGGATTTCCAGCCGAGTGCCGGGCCGCAATTGCGCATGCGGCGGGTTACCTGGGCCGGCGTGGTCGTCAAGGCCATGGGTGACTCGTCCACCTCATCGAGATCCGCGCCGCTGGGGTTCAGCAGCCGCATGATTTCGTCGCTCGGCGTGCCTCCCACGACACCCGCCCGCAATCCGTCGGCCGCCAGCGCGCACCGGACCTCCACGGGAATGCGATCTTCCTGCACGTCGTGCCACAGACGGTCGGCAAACTTACTGTCGTCGAGCGCCGTTCGCGCCCAGTAGATGTCGAGCGTGGCGGCATCCGGCGACGTGTTCGCCGCCTTGAGCAACGACTCGGACGTTAGCGCACCGGGATCGCCGATCGATTGACAACCAGCCACTACAGCCACGGCTGCAAGCGGCAGCAATATTCTCGTTCCAGCCAAATGTGTCAACCGATCAACCCCAACCTCGGAACAGCGCCGTCGCGGCGCAAGATGAGCCGCGACGAAGGGTAGGGGGCCGCCCGGTGCTCGTCAACAGGAGCTTTGCTAGCAGCGCGAGCCGCGAGCCGAAATTCGCGGCAAAGCGGGCTCGCAAAACGAACTGATAGCGGTCGCCTGAAGTATGCGGAATGGCTCCCCGGCTACGATGCGTCCGCCAGCGGCAGCAACTTGGGGGTCGGATACCGGTGCCCCACGACTCCCCCGTGTACTGCTTGCAACTGGCAAAAGTCGAGCCGCAAGAACGCGTACAAATCCTCCGGCGGATCGTCGGCGAGCCACTGCCCGGCGAGCCTAGCCGCGGTACGATCGAACTCGCGCTGCGAGCGGCCGTGGACGTAGCATCGTCCGTTGTGCCGGCGGAGGTCGCCGTCGAACTGATCGCTTATATGCCACAATTCGTGAACGATGGTCGTGAGCTTCTCGCCCACGCTATGATTCAGGAATCGCGGCAAGTAGAAGTTGAGCAGGTACAGGAACTCATGGCCGTCCGCACCCACGATCGGCTGGCACATGTAGCGGCGGCCGAGTTCCACTTTGTCCCGTGCACCGCCTTCGAATCGCAGTGGCGTGAGCGATGCTTGAAGTCCGTGTGGCACACGCTTGCGGGCCTGGCAAAATCCCACAGCGACGCGGGCCATGTCGATATGCCCGAGCGCAGGGACGCGAGCGGTCATGTCTTCACACACCCGGCGGATGGCGCTGGTAAAGTGGAATCCTTGGCTCGGACGGGTATGGGGCGACATCGGACGCTGATTCACGGGTCTGGCAATAGGCAACAAGCCCGGTCGGCTCGATGTAGGAGCCGCCGGGCTTGTGTTATGGTCGAATCGCCACGGCAATGCCAGATCAGAATCGTGGCGCGATCGTTAGGCTTCCGCCGCGTCGCTGGTGGCCGCCGACTCGCTGGGCGTGTCGTCGAAGGTTGGCCGCTCGGCCTTTTGTACCGCACGATCGCGGACGCCGACAAATTCCAGGATCGCCTGGGTGCCGGCATCCCCCAATCGGGGTTGGGCCAGTTGCACGATACGTGTGTATCCACCCGGACGATCGACGAATCGCGGCGCGATGTCGTCGATCAGAATCTCCACCGCTTCCTTGTTGCCCAGCAATTGGATCAGCCGCCGGCGGGCTGCTACGCGCGGGTGCAACGGTGGTGTTCCATTCGCCGTACTTGGCGCTATTTCGCCAGCTGTTCCACGCCTCGGTGCGGCGTTCGGCATCCGGCTCCAGAGCGGCGGCGGCCTCAAGCGGCTGCAAAGCCTTCCTGGCGATCGTTACACACCGTTCGACAAACGGACGGACTTCCTTCGCCTTGGCGAGGGTCGTCACAATGCGTCCTTGCACCCGCGGGGGTGCCGGAGCATTGGGGTTCAAGTCCTTATCGAACAGAATGTGATCCTGGTCGCGCTCGGTGAGAATCAACTCACTTGCGAGGCTGCGGAGTAGTGCCCGTTGATGCTTTGGATTGCGGCCCAATTTGCGGCCACGGCGGCGATGTCGCATGACTCTGACTCTTTGCAAAAAATGGTGATTCGAAGCCGAGACTAAACGCCGGCAGTCGCGGGAACACGCATGCCGAGGTGCAATCCTAACTCGCTGAGTTTTTCGCGAACTTCCGTCAGGGTCGTCTCGCCGAAGTTGCGCACTTCCAAGAGGGCGTCTTCGCTGCGCGTGACCAAGTCGCGGACGGAAAGGATGTTTTCGCTCTCCAAGCAGTTGCTCGCCCGCACCGACAGTTTCAGCTCGGCGATCGGCAGGTTGAACTTGGCTTCCAGGCCGGGGTCGACGCCCTCGCTGGAAGTCGTGCGGGCCGGTGAGCGGATCTGCGGGCCAAGGCTCGAGTACTGCACAAACGGATTCAAGTGTTTGCGGAGAATCTTGGCCGCCTCGACGAGGGCCATCTCTGGACCCACCGAACCATCGGTTGTGATTTCGAGCGTGAGCTTGTCGTAGTTTGTCTTCTGACCAACGCGGGTCTCTTCCACCTGGTAGCGGACGCGAAGCACAGGGCTAAAAATCGCATCGATCGGAATGATGCCAATTTCTTGCACGTTATCGCTGTGCTCACTCGAAGGGACGTAGCCCCGTCCGTTTTCAATCACCATTTCCATGACGAACGGCACGTCGTCGGTGAGCGTGGCGATCACGTGATCTTCGTTGATGATCTCAACGCTGTCGTCGGTGCCAATGTCGCCCGCCCGGATCTCGCCGGCCGTGTTCCGTTCTACACGGAGCACCTTCGTCGACTCGCTGTGATTCTTCACCACCAGCGACTTGACGTTCAGCACAATATCGGTAACGTCCTCCAGCACGCCCGGCACGGTAGTGAATTCGTGCTGCGCGTTGTGGATCTTGATTTGCGTCACGGAACTGCCCTCGAGACTCGACAGCAGGATGCGGCGCAGGCCGTTGCCCACGGTCGTGCCGAAGCCACGTTCGAACGGCTCAGCAGTAAACTTGCCGTAGGTCGAGCTGAGCGACTCTTGGTCGCATTCAACCACGCTTGGAAGTTCCAGGCCACGCCAACGAATATGCATCGAATACCTCCCACAAAGTCCGGGGAAAGAAGGGGTCGTCTTGTAAGCCGCCAGCGAGGACGCGGCGGGTCGACATCGAATCCTTGCGACGCCTTAACGCGAGCAGAGTTCGACGATCAATTGTGTTTGTACCGGCAGCGAAATATCCTCCGGACCTGGCAGTCGACCCACGATGCCCTCGGGGACGCCTTCTGGATCCATTGTCAAGTAATCAGGCACGTCGCGGCCGCTACCTTCGCCAAGCGATTGCCGCACACAGCCCAGGCTAGCCGTCTTGTTCTTTGCACGAATCACGTCCCCCGGCCGAATCTGGTAACTCGGGATCGTGACTGTCCGGCCATTCACGGTGATATGCCCGTGATTCACTAACTGCCGGGCTGCGGCACGACTAAGGCCGAATCCCAAACGGTGAACCACGTTGTCCAAGCGGCGCTCCAGCAGCGACATCAGGTTATCGCCGGTGTTGCCCTTGGCGGTTTCGGCTTTGGCAAAGTAACGGCGAAACTGCCGCTCCAACACGCCATAATAATGCTTCACCTTTTGCTTTTCGCGAAGGTGAATGGCGTAGTCGGTGAGTTTTCCGCGGCGCGATTGTTGCATGCCCGGAGGCGTATCGCGGCGCTCGAATGCGCACTTGGCGGTGTCGCAGCGCGTACCTTTGAGGAACAGCTTCATGCCGTCGCGGCGGCAGAGTCGGCAAACGGGTCCGGTGTACCTGGCCATAAGTTTAGGGTGCTAGGTGTGGTGTGCTGGAAAATTGAATGAGGTGTTGGTGATTCGCTTCGATTGGCGAGGGCCCGGCGCGGATCGCGATTGGCCCACCGCGGTGTTACACGCGGCGTTTCTTCCGCGGGCGGCAGCCGTTGTGAGGCAGCGGGGTGACGTCTTCAATGCTCTTGACCTTCAGGCCAGCGGCCTCCAAGGCAGTGATCGCACTCTCGCGACCGCTACCAGGGCCACGGACTTTGACGTCGACATCTCGCATGCCAAACTTCTTGGCCTTCTCGGCCGCCTGTTGCGCGGCACACTGGCCGGCAAAGGGGGTACTCTTGCGGCTTCCTTTGAATCCACTGGTGCCGGCACTGGCCCAGCACAGGGTATCGCCCTTGGTATCGGTAATGGTGACGGTCGTGTTGTTAAACGTTGCCACCACGTGAGCAATGCCCACGGCCACGTTGCGTTTGACACGCTTTTTTGTCTTGGTATTCGATTGCTTGGCCATCCGCCAAATTTCTCCGTCTTGGGAACAACGTGGAACGCTGATTAGGCTACTGCTGGCAACCCGCGATTAACGCAGGTCTTTCACGCCCTTCTTGCCCGCCACGGTCTTCTTAGGACCTTTGCGGGTGCGGGCGTTGGTCTTGGTTCGTTGGCCACGCACCGGCAGACCGCGACGATGGCGGATACCTCGGTAGCAGCCAATGTCGCGAAGCCGCGAAATGTTTTGGCTCACTTGCCGACGCAATTGACCTTCGGCCGTGTAGTCCTTATCCAACAACGCGGCCAATCGGGCAACTTCGTCTTCGCTCAGTTCCTGAGCGCGTTTCGGGCTGGATGCCGGCCTTGTGACACAGCTCGCGGGCCGTTGTATTGCCCACGCCATACAAATACGTCAACGAAATCACCGTCGGACGGTTGGCCGGGATATCGACACCCAACAAACGTGGCATTTTGGTACCTTTAAGTGGCTCTTCAAGTCGCGGGCAACTTGGTTTACTGAAGTCGTTGTAGGCCGTAGCGCTTTGCTAGCCTTGTCGCTGCTTGTGCCGAGGGTTCTCGCACACTACGCGAACAACGCCGCGGCGGCGGACGACCTTACACTTATCGCACATACGTTTAACACTGGCTCGAACCTTCATCGTGCCATTCCTCTCAAAGCTTGTTAGCACCGGAACTTGTGCGCCCGGAAATCGACGGATCAAAACCTGTTCGGTCCACGCGACCGCGGAGGGGCGCGAAACGCCCTAGGGACGCAGTACGGGCGGCAAGGTTCCGACGATGGGAAACGCTTGAATATATGGGCAGCAGCCAGCCCCCGCAAGGGCTCGCCGGCACGTTTTTTGCCCCTTGGCACGCCGCCCATGGACAGGTAACCCGGTTAGCGGCGAGTTGGCCGTTTGCGCCAATTGCGGCGCATCCCAGCCGCGCTCGACGATCGGGCCGCCAATCCCTACCGCGAAGTGGCCGCCGCACCCGACGCCACCAACTCCTCCAGAATCTTTTCTTCCGCGGGCGTCGGGGCAATGGTGAGCTGCTGGGGGCCGTCGTCGGTCACGGCAATCGTGTGCTCAAAGTGGGCACTTGGTTTACCGTCGGCGGTGACCTGGGTCCAGTGATCGCGAAGCATCTTCACCCGCTTGGTGCCCATGTTCACCATGGGTTCGACGGCGATCACCAGCCCGGGCTCGATCCGGAAGTCGCCACTGCCGCGTAGCGCCCGGCCCAGAAAATTAGGCACCTGCGGGTCTTCGTGCATCTTGCGGCCAATGCCATGACCGACAAAGCACTCGACGGTCGAGTAGCCGTGGTCGGCCACGTATTCGGCCATCTCGCGTGCGATTTGGCTCCACTTGCTCTTGGTGTGCATCAGTTGGAATGCTAGCTCGAGCGTACCGACGGTGACGTCCAGCAGCTGTTGCACTTCGGGGGCAATCTGCCCCACGGCGTACGTATTGGCTGCGTCGCCACACCACCCGTTGATCCGCACGCCGGTGTCGAGAGATAGGATGTCGCCTTCTTGAAGCTGCCGATTATTGGGAATCCCGTGTACGACCTCTTCGTTGAGGCTCATGCAGGTAACGGCAGGAAAGCTAGGTTTTCCGCGGTTGTGGTGCGGGTAGTTCTTGAATAGCGGCTCGCCACCAAGGCTGGCAAAGTACGATTCGATTTCGGCGTCGATCTCAGCGGTTGTCACCCCCGGAGCAACCATCCGCCGTGCGATTTGATGGGCCTGCCAAACAGCGAGGCCCGATCGTCGCATTTTGGCAATTTCGCGTTCGCTCTTAAGGTGAATCACAGGGTGCGTTGGGGTTGGGGGGGGAACGGGTATAGGGCTTGCTTCGACAGCCGGCCTCGCAGGCAGCCTGAGTCAGGTGGCACTTGCGACGGCACCCACCAGGGCCTGAAAGACATCATCTGTGGTACCTGATGCGTCGATCGAACGCAACAGTTTGCGATCGGAGTAGTATTTTTCCAGCGGCGCGGTTTCGTTTTCGTAGCTTCGCAGACGTTGCTGAATCGTGGCCATGTTGTCGTCGCCGCGGCCCCGCTTCATCAGTCGCTGAAGCAATTCGCCCTGATCGATCACCAGGTCAATCACCAGATCGAGCGGTGTTTGCCGCTTGGCAAGCAGAAGGTCCAATGCCTCGGCCTGAGCCAGCGTTCGGGGGAAACCATCAAATATGACCCCGGGCTGACATGCCGGTTCGTCCAGCCGCTTGGCGACGATATCGAGCACCACCTGGTCGGGCACGAGCTGCCCATTATCCAGGTAGTCGGCTACCAGGAGACCCAGTTCGGTGCGGTGAACACGTGCGGCGCGGAGCATCTCGCCGGTCGAGAGGTGGGCGATACCCAATTGTTGGGCCAGTCGAATCGACTGCGTGCCTTTGCCCGCGCCAGGTGGTCCGAGGAACACAATCCGCATGGTAGGTTTGTCCCTCGTCCAACGGCGGGGCGTGTGGCTACCCATGCAGCAGGCGCCAACGACCCACAGCTACTCGGTCGAATTACTCGAGCAGGCCTTTGTAGTTCCGCATGACCAAATGGCTGTCGATTTTCTGCACCAAATCGAAGGCCACACTCACGGCAATCAGCAGGCTGGTGCCGCCGTAGAACATGGCAATCATGTAATCGACGTTGAGCGACGCGGAAATAATAGTGGGAATGATCGCAATGATCGCCAAGAAGCCCGCGCCTACGTAGGTAATGCGGACCATCACTTTTTCCAGGTAATCAGCCGTTCGCTTGCCGGGGCGATAGCCCGGAATGAACGACCCGAAGTTCTTCAAGTTGTCGGCCATGTCCTTGGGGTTGAACGTAATGGCGGTCCAGAAGAAGCAGAAGAAGTAGATCAGAATCAGGTAGCTCACGTTGTAGAAGAACGTGTCGTGCTGCAACGCGTCATTAAACCAGCCAATCCCCTGCCGAAACCAGTTGCCCTCGGGCCACCCGGAAATCAGCGAGCTGATTTGCTGAATCACAATCATCGGAAAGATCAACAAGCTCGAAGCAAAAATGATCGGCATCACGCCCGCTTGATTGACCTTAAGCGGCAGGTACGACTTCTGCCCCCCCATCGCCCGGCGGCCGCGGATGTGCTTGGCGCTTTGCATCGGAATGCGGCGCTGACCAAGGGTGATGAACACCACGCCCACCACCACGGCCACGAACATGGCCGCCAGCAGCAATAGCTTCTCGGGACCAATGCCGTTGGTCGAACCTAGTTCGGGCTTGAACTGATTCAGCAGCTTTAGTCCAGCACCGGGCATACTCGCCAAGATGCCGGCCATAATGATCAGGCTGATGCCGTTGCCAATGCCGTACTCGTCGATCTGCTCACCGATCCACATGAGGAATACGGTGCCAGCGGTCATTGTCATCACGGCCACGATCCGCCAGCTGAAAGGCAAATGCCCGTCGACCAGGAACTCGTCGGCCACGAACCCCTGCCCTTCGACGAACGACGTGAGGAAGAACCAGCTTTGAAACAGACAAAGCGCCACGGTGGCGTACCGCGTGTATTCATTGATTTTCTTGCGGCCCGTCTCCCCTTCCTTCTGCAACCGTTCGAGCGATGGAATCACACTCCCCAGAAGCTGAAAGATAATCGACGCGGAGATGTACGGCATGATGCCGAGGCCGAAGATGGTGATTTGATCGAGCCCAGCGCCGGAAAACGTCGATACCGTCGCCAGCAGTTGCCCGAGGCCACCACCAGACGCACCAAATCGCTCCAGGGCCTCCGGGTCGATAAACGGCAGGCGGATTTGGAAGCCAACCCGATAGACCGCGAGCATGCCGATGGTGAACAGAATCTTCTGTCGCAGCTCGGGGATCGACCAGATTGTACGTATTTTCTTCCACATGGCGGGAACTCAGCTTTTCGGTAATGCCGTGGGGGGAACGGAAACCGTAACTATCGATGAATAAACAAGTAACTGCAAGGCCACATGCCGCTGCAAACAGCAACCGCCGACAGAAAGTCGGCGGTTGATGCGTCGTCCGATACTCAAATTGCGGCCGCTGCGGCGGTTAGCTTTTGGCAGTTTTCGACGCTTTGGTCTTTTCGGCCACCGGCGTCTTGCCCGGCAGCGTCACGGCTTCGCCGCCTGCCTTCTCGATTTTTTCGAGGGCCGACTTGCTAAACCGGTGGGCGCTAATCTTCAGTTTCTTTGTTAGTTCGCCATCGCCCAGTACTTTGAGGATGTCGAAGCGTCCTTTAGCGAGGTTCTTCTTGGCCATCGCCTCTAACGTCACTTCGGCACCGGCGTCGAAAGCCTGGTCGATCTCGCCAACGTTCACCACCATGACGGTTAGGCCCCAACGATTGTTGAAACCCCGTTTGGGGACCCGTCGCACCAGCGGCATCGCACCACCTTGGAACGTCGGCTTTTGCGAGTGACCGGCACGCGAGCCCTGTCCTTTGTGGCCACGCCCGGAGGTTTTGCCGTGTCCAGAGCCTGGGCCGCGACCGATGCGCCTGCGCTTGCGGCCCTTTTGTATGCCGCGATGGATGTCGTCGAGAATCATGTCAGGGTCACTCCTCGGAGTCGTTCAACTTCCATGCGGGGCCGTAACTGCTTCAGGCCAGCAATGGTGGCCTTTACGAGCGACACCGGGTTATTCGAGCCAAAGCTCTTGGTAAGGATGTCGTGAATGCCAGCCGATTCGCACACCGCACGCACCGCAGCGCCGGCGATAACGCCCGTACCAGGCGAGGCAGGCACAAGCACGACTCGGGCGGCGCCAAACTCGCCCATCACCTGGTGAGGGATGGTGGCTTCGTCCATCGGCACCTGGGTCATGTTGCGCATGGCTTCTTTGCGGGCCTTCTCCACACTGGGAGGCACCTCGTTGGCTTTGCCATAGCCCCAGCCCACTTTGCCGTTGCCATCGCCTACCACCACCATGGCGGCAAAGCTGAAGCGGCGACCACCCTTTACCACGGCAGCGCAGCGCTTGATCTTCACCACGTTTTCGTTCAGCTCGCCCCGTTGGCGGTCTTCTCTTTGCTGTTGTTTAGCCACGCTGTGTTACCCTTGCGGGAGTTAATGGGAGCCCAACGCCATCGCGTCGAGTGATTCGGTGAAAATTCAGCCCTAAAACTGCAACCCGCCTTCGCGGGCCGCCTCTGCAAGTGCGGCCACTCGGCCATGGTATTTGTACGCACCGCGGTCGAAGCAAATCGACTCGACACCGGCCGCCTTACCCCGCTCGGCAATCGCCTTACCGACGGCCGTAGCCGCATCGACGTTGCCGCCGTACTTCAACGCACCAGACAGCCCCTTGTCCAACGTCGAAGCGCTTGCCAGCGTCGTGCCGGCCAGATCATCGATCAGCTGCGCCGAAATGTGCTTGTGGCTGCGCGTCACGCTCAAGCGGGGACGCTCCGCCGTACCACGTAGCCGCTTGCGGACGCGAAACCGTCGGCGAGTACGCTGTTTGTGAATGGCTTTACTGTGTTCCATGATCGTAACGCGAATGAATGGTTTTTGACTGTTGTTGGCCTTGCAGCCGCCGTTTTTCTTCTATCTGCCGTTGACGGAAAATGACCAATAAAACGGCCGTTCAAGTCTCTTGCTGGTCATCGAAACTTCGTCATTAGTTATCGCACGACAGTTATTTCACTACGCTCCTGTTTTGCCCGCCTTACGTCGGACCTGTTCGCCTTCGTAGCGGATGCCCTTGCCCTTGTACGGCTCCGGCTTTCGCACGGCACGCACTTCGGCGGCGAATTGACCCACTTGTTGCTTATCCGTGCCTTTGACGACCACGTGCGTCTGGTCGGGACAGGTGACGTCCAAGCCCTGTGGAATCTTCTTGTGCACTTCGTTGGCAAACCCCACGCGAAGCTGAAGCGTGTCGCCCGCAATCGCCCCAGGTAGCCCACGCCGTGAATCTCCAGGCGCTTCTCGTAGCCGTTGAGAACCCCCTCGATCATGTTGGCGATGAGCGATCGGGTGAGTCCATGGTAAGCACGGACCTCACGTGTTTCGGAGTCGCGGCTACAAATCACGGTCTTGCCATCGTCCTCCAGCTCGACCTTAATTTCGGGGCGATGCTCGTACGTTAGCTTGCCGAGCTTCCCTTCCACGGTAATCGTGCGGTCGGAAATGTCGACCTTCGCGCCGCTTGGGATTTCTATCGGTTTCTTGCCAATTCGGGACATTGTAAAAGGCTCTCAGCTATCGGCTACTGGATTTCATTGACCGCCGGCCGACGGCCGACAGCCCCTAGCCATTGTTACCAAAGTTCACAAAGCACTTCGCCACCCAGCTTTCGCTGCCGGGCTTCGCGGTCGCTAATCACGCCACGACTGGTGCTAATCACCGAAATACCGAGTCCATTGAGCACGGGCTTGAGTGTCGTAGCACGGGCATACACCCGGCAGCCTGGCTTGCTAATCCGCTTGATGTGGCGGATCACGCGTTCGCCATTCGGCCCATACTTCAGGTCGATGTGCAATTGCTTCTGGGGCGATCCGTCGGCATCTTCCTCATGCCAATCCCAGATGAAACCCTCGCGTTTCAGCACTTCGGCTAAGCCACGCTTTACTTTCGACACCGGTAGCGTCACCGTCGGCCGTTCGATACGAACAGCGTTGCGAATGCGAGTGAGCATGTCGGCAATCGGGTCGGTCATCATCGCGCCAGAAACTCCTGGGTGGATTTGCGGTCCGCTTGCAGCGGAAAGCGATCAGCTAATTATTTTGTTTGACTGACAGGCGTTAGGCCGGCAGCCAACGGCCATTTACCAACTTGCCTTACGGACGCCAGGAATCTGACCTTTGTCGGCCAGGTTCCGGAAGCAGATCCGGCATATTCCAAACTTTCGATACACAGCACGGGGTCGGCCGCAGATCTTGCAGCGGTTTTCGCGGCGCGAGCTGAACTTCGGCTCGCGTTCCGCTTTCGCGATTTTGGATTTACTTGCCACGAATCGGGGTCCTTGAGAGTGGATCTCTTGGTCAGTCGGTTGTCTGTGTCACTGCAGCCTGGGCCGCGGTCGATTTCTATTCGTTGTCTTGGTGCTACTTCGTCTCGTTGCTACTTCGTCTCTAATCTTCGTCGTCCGGCCGCTTGAACGGAAATCCAAACGCCTTGAGCAGTTCCCGTGAGTCGTCATCCGAATGGCCCGAAAAGCAAATCGCGATGTTCATCCCCTGCGAGCGGGTGTACTTATCCGGGTTCAGTTCGGGGAACACCAAAACTTCCGACAACCCCAGGCTGTAGTTGCCGTTGCCGTCGAAAGCCTTGTCGCTCAATCCGCGGAAGTCGCGGACGCGCGGCAAAACCAGGGAAATCAAGCGGTCGAGGAACTCGTACATCCGAGCGCCACGCAACGTCACTTTCGCACCAATCGGCATACCTTGCCTGAGCTTGAAGTTCGCTACACTCTTGCGTGCCTTGCACACCAGCGGCTTTTGTCCCGTGATCTCAGTCAGCACGCTTAACGCATCTTCGAGGTTCTTCTTGTCGCTAATCACGCTGCCAACGCCCATGCTCACCACAATCTTCTCGACCTTAGGAAGCGCGTGCGGATTCTTCCGATCGAGGCTCTCGGCGAGCGCCGGACGAATTTCGGTTTGGTATTGTTCCGCGAGGCGGGGTGCAGTTGCTGTTGCCATGGTCTCGAGCCGGAAGCGTGAGCGCCCGGAGTTGAATCACGAAATACGGTTAGTTTAGGTTTCCGGGCCCTGAGGCTACCGGCACGGGTGCTTTTACTTTTTGGCGTAAGCTGGTTTAGCGGGTGCAATCTTTCCGGCACTGGAGTCGCACTTCTTGCAAAACCGCTCTTTGCTGCCGTCGTCCAGGTACCGTACGCCGAGTCGTACGCCCTTGGCGCAGCTGGTGCAGTAGTACTTCAGGTTCGAGATGTCGACCGGCATTTCTTTGCTCAGACGTCCGCCCTGTGGGTACTTCTGGCTCCGGCGAACGTGCTTCCACACTAGGTTCACACCTTCGACCAAGGCCTTACCCCGCTCGCGATCGACCTGGACAACGGAGCGAACGGTATCGCTCCGGTCGTTCCCGGCGATCACGACAACACTGTCACCTTCTTTAATCAACATGTTCGCAGTGGGGGCTGGGGGCGAGCGAGCCGGGCCGTCACCGGCCTCGGTTCGCATTGCAATCCTTAGTAACCTCTAAACAACCTCGTTGGCGAGGCTCACAATTTTCATGAACCGACGATCGCGTAGCTCACGCGGCCACGGCACCAAAAATACGCGTGCCGCGCGGGTTGCCATCCTTGTCGACGAGCACCACGGCGTTGGTGTCGAATCGCACGTAACTTCCATCGGGCCTTCGCGTCGGAGCTTTCACCCGCACCACGACAGCCCGCACGACAGCCTTCTTCTTCACTTCGCTGCCGGGGATCACGCTCTTCACGCTGCAAACGATGATGTCGCCCAGGCCGGCAAACCGCCGGCGGCTGCCACCAAGCACCTTGACGCACATCACTTCTTTCGCACCGGTGTTATCCGCTACGTTCATCCTGGTTTGCATCTGAATCATGGTTCACTCGCTCTATCTAATTCGCAGCCGCGGCGGCGATACTTGCTCAGTTGTTTTCAGCGGCTTCGACTTCGACCTTCTGGGCGGCACGCAAGGCGGCAAGGTCGACCGCTTGGCTTTTGGTAACCACTCGCACAAGGTCCCAACGCTTCATTTTCGACTTTGGCGGACACTCGATGATCTCCACCGTATCGCCCAAGCCCGACTCGTTCTGCTCGTCGTGTACATGACAAACCGTGCGGCTACGAATGTACTTGCCGTACTTGGGGTGCCGCTCGACGCGGGACACTTCCACGCGGCGCGACTTGTTCATCTGTCGCTCGTAACGACACCGATGACTTGTTTCTTGGGCATGGGAGAGGGAGGTCGGGGGTCAGTGGTCGGGGGTCAGGGCTACTTAGCGACGGCCGATTCTTCGGTCGCGGCCTGGGCGATCGTGCGCTCGGTTTGAATCGTCTTCACGCGGGCGATCAGCCGACGATTCACTCGCAATTCGGTGGGCGCGTCGAGCCGCTCGGTTTGCGACTGGATCCTCAGACGGAACAAGTGCTCGGCAGCATCCTTGAGCGTCAAAGCAAGCTGCTCGTCGCTCATCTCGCGTAATTCTTTAGCGTCGGTCATGATTGGCTATCGGCGGTTAGCTATCGGCTCCACCTGGCCGACAGCACATTGCTGACAGCCAGGAGCACTTCTTAGGCTTCTCGTTTAATCATTCGCACGCGGACCGGCATCTTGTGGGCCAGTCGGGCGAAACAAATCTTGGCAGCTTGCTCGCTCACACCGCTCACCTCGTACAGCACGGTGCCAGGCTTGCACGGTAGCGGCCCAAAAATCGGGCTCGCCCTTACCTTTACCCATCCGTGTTTCGAGCGGAATCGATGTAATCGACTTGTGGGGGAAGATACGAATATAAAGCCGACCTTCACCACGGATGTACTGTTGGGCGGCAATACGACCGGCTTCGATCGTTTGCCGCGCTTACCCAGCCACCTTCCATCGCCTGTAGGCCAAAGTCGCCGAACACCACGGTGTTACCGCGGGTCGCGTTACCTTTTATACGACCTCTTTGGCTTTTTCGATGTTTGACCCTCTTGGGCATCAGCGCCATCGGTGTCGTCCTCAAAATCGCCTTGGTTGATCCAAACTTGAACGCCAATATGCCCTTGGGCAGTCTTGGCCTCCACAAAACCGTAATCGATGTTCGCCCTGAGCGTGCTCAGCGGAATCGATCCGGAAATCTGCTTCTCGCGGCGGGCCATTTCCGCACCCACCCAATCGCCCTGCCAGCTGAATCTTGATGCCTTTGGCACCCGCTTCCATCGTCTGCTCCATCGCCCGCTTAATGGTCCGGCGGAAACTGGCCCGCTTACCAAGTTGCTCAGCAATGTCTTCCGCCACCAGATGGGCTTGCAACTCGGGGCGGCTGATTTCTTCAATCTTGATGTTGATCCGGCGGCCCACCAGGTTTTGCAGCTCGTCCTGCAGTTGCTCGACCTGCTGTCCCTTGCGACCAATGATCACACCCGGACGTGCTGCGTGCAGCACCACCTTCACCTCGTCGCGGGTTCGCTCGATCTCCACCTTGGGGATGCCGGCGAACTTGTACTTCTTGCTCACGTAGTCGCGAATTTTCTTGTCTTCCAACAGCAGGTCCGCGAAGTCCTTCTTCGAGGCGTACCAGCGGCTCTTCCAGTCGAGCATAATGCCGGTGCGGAAACCAATTGGATTGACTTTTTGGCCCATAATGAATGAGGGGTCGAGGGTCGGGGTTCAGGCCGCTTGCGGGTTAGCCGCAGCAGCAGTTATTCAACGGCGACAATAATATGACTGAATCGCTTCTTGATCACGTGGGCCATGCCTCGGGCACGGGGTCGCATTCGCTTGAACATCGGACCACCGTCGACACGCGCCTCCACCACTCGCAGGCCGCCCAGGTTGGGGGCGCCGCGATCTTCGGCGTTGCTCCAGGGCGCTCTTGAGCACTTTCTCCAGCATCCGAGCACCCCGGTGGGGCTGGAACTTGAGAATCGCCAAGGCCTCGTCGACTTCTTGCCCACGAATCAAATTCGCTAGCGGCCGCACCTTGGTGGCGCTGATGCGAGCATGCTTATGTACTGCTTTGTATGCCATTTGGTAGCTCTCGGCTGTCGGCTGTCGGCATTCTCTGGCGGATAGCCGAGAGCCGATGGCCCAAACTATTTCTTACCTCGACCGCTGTGGCCGCGGAAGTTTCTTGTGGGGGCGAACTCACCCAACTTGTGCCCAACCATGTCCTCGGTCACAAACACTTTCATGTGCAATTTGCCGTTATGTACCAGGAACGTGTGGCCCACGAACTCGGGAATAATCGTGCAGGCTCGCGCCCAGGTGGTAATCGGCTCCTTACGATTCGAATCGTTTTGCTTATCGACCTTGGCGTAGAGCTTCGGATCGACGTAAGGGCCTTTTTTTAGTGATCGAGACATAGGTTTGGCTCTCGGCTATCAGCTTTCGGCTGTCTGCTATCTCCTGGCCAACAGCCGAACAGCTGGCAGCCAAAAGCCTCGGTTATTTCTTCACCAATTTCTGTACGCCGTACCGCTTGCTCTTGCGGCGGCGAACGATCGCGGCATTCGAAGGTTTACGACGTTGCCGGGTCGCCCCACCCTTGGCGCTCTTACCAGTTGGGCTCACCGGGTGACGGCCACCCTTCGTACGACCTTCACCACCACCATGCGGATGGTCGATCGGGTTCATCGCGGTTCCACGAACATGCGGACGACGTCCCAGCCACCGCTTGCGACCCGCTTTACCCAACACGATCGCACTGTGGTCGCCGTTGCTGGTCGACCCGATTGTCGCCCGGCAGGCGGAAGGGATCCGGCGAATTTCGCCGCTAGGCAGCGAAATCTGCGCCCAGTCCGCTTCGCGAGCCATCAGCGTGGCGCTCGTGCCGGCACTGCGGCAAAGCACGCCACCGCGGCCCGCACGCAGCTCAATGTTGTGCACCACCGTGCCGAGCGGAATCTTTGCCAGCGGCAGGCAGTTGCCCACCTTGGGTTCGGACTCGGCTCCGCTCATCACTTTGTCGCCTGCCTTTAGGCCAGCCGGAGCAATGATGTATCGTTTCTCGCCATCGGCGTAATGCAACAAGGCAATCCGCGCCGAACGATTGGGGTCGTACTGAATCGAGTCGACTTTCGCCGGAACACCATCCTTATTGCGACGGAAGTCGATCAGCCGGTACCGACGCTTATGCCCACCACCACGAAACCGCGCGGTCGTCACCCCCTGGTTGTTGCGACCACCAGTCTTGGTGATCGGCCGCATCAGGCTCTTTTCGGGCTTGGCACCAGGTGTCAAATCCTTGAAGTCACTGACACTTGCACCGCGACGGCCCGGCGTGGTCGGTTTGTATTTTCGAATACCCATGTTTCTTGGCGATCTGAGGTTCGAGGCGAGAGGTCAGACGACGCCGAAGATCCCCGACCTTCGACCGCTGACCTCTTATCTCTCCTAGAAGAACTCGATGTTGTGCTCTTTGTTTAACGTGACAATGGCCTTCTTCCAGTCGCTGGTGTAGCCAAACTGCTGGCGGGTGCGACGTGGCTTGCCTTTACGGTTTTGAATATGCACCTTCTCGACCTTCACATCAAACAACTTTTCCACCGCCCGACGTACGTCGGTCTTGGTGGCCAACTTGTTGATCTCAAACGCGTAGGCGTTGTCGTTGGTTGCATGGCGCATCCCCTTCTCGGTAACCAGCGGCCGAAGCAATATCTGGTGCGGCTCGAGTTCAAGGGCTGTTTTTTGGGGAATATGGCGAGGCATGACTCACAACCTTCTGCGTTACTATTCTGCGTCGCTGGGTTCGGCACTTGCGATGGAATTGCCACCCGCAACCGCTTTATCACGCAGCGCGTCGAGGGCAGCCTTGGTTACCAGTAGCCGCCGAGCCGACAGCACATTCAGAGCATTTAGCTCCGCTGCTGGCGATACCGACACGCGTTCGATATTGCGGCCACTCTTGTACACGTTCACATCGTAGCCGTCGGTGGCTACCAACAGCGAGTCGCCCTGGACATCCAGGTGCTTGATCACGGCGACCATGTCTTTGGTCTTGGGGGTATCGAATGACAATTCGTCGATCACCACCAGCTCGTTGTCTTCCACCTTTGAGGCAATCGCCATGCGGGTGGCAAGCTGCAATGCCTTGCGGGGCAAACTGTACGAGTAGTCACGCGGGCGAATCGCGAAAATATGCCCGCCGCCACGACGCACACCACTTCGGCGATGACCCGCTCGGGCATTTCCCGTACCCTTCTGGCGGTAGAGCTTCTTGGTAGAAGACTTCACCTCAGCCCGGGTCTTCGTCTTGTGGCTACCTTGCCGACGGTTCGCCTGGTACATCACCACGGCGTCGTGCAGCAATTGCTTGTTGATTTCGGGCGCAAAGTCGCTAGCCTCGACATTGTAAGTGCCGACCTTATTGCCTTTGCGATCGTGAATGGTGAGTTTGGGCATGACTGCAGGTGTTGGTTAGCGGGCCTCTGGCCTCCGACCTCCGACCTCTCTCCTACACTATGTTGGTTTGCTTAACGACCACGAACCCGCCATTGGGGCCAGGAATGCCGCCGCGGACCAAAATCAGGTTATTCTCGGCATCCACCCGCACGATCCTCTGGTTACGAACAGTGGTGCGGGCATTGCCGTACTGCCCGGGCATGCGAATGCCCTTGAACAGGCGACTGGGATAGGCACTGCAGCCGGTACCACCAAGATGGCGGTGACACTTCTTGACGCCGTGCGTTGCACGCTGGCCGGAGAAATTGTGCCGCTTCATGGCACCCGAGAAGCCGCGGCCCTTGCTCGTGGCCACGATGTCGACGGCCCTTACTTCCGCAAAAGCTTCGACGGTGACTTGAGAGCCGGGCGCCAACTCGCCGGCCGTGCCGCGGATTTCGCGGATGAATCGCTTGGGCTCGCAGCCCGCCTTAACGGCTGGCTCGACGCCTGCCGCCGACCGCGCCTTCGATCGCTTGCTGTCGAGTCTCGCAACATGACCCCGCTCGCTGCGGCTTGCCAGCCGACGCGGCTTGTCGAGATACCCTAACTGCACGGCCTCGTATCCATCGACATCCGCAGTGCGGACCTGCAACACATCGCAGGGACCCGCCTGAACCACGGTTACCGGCACCACTTTGCCGGATTCGTCATATACCTGTGTCATCCCGATCTTACGACCGAGAATTCCCACAGCGGGTGTTGAGGCTGACATCTCGCTTTCGCCCGGCTTTCAAATGCAGCGGGCGCCTTCTATGGCCATGTACGTCTTGTGAGTCGGGAGACACGCGGATCGGCCAGTTGCTTTTACGACAAGCGAGGCCACTCCCCGGCTTACCTAACTCAACTTCCGATCATACGACTACAAACCCAAAAACGGGAAACAGTAAACAGTTAACAACGATTCAGGCGGTGGTCGCCTTGATTTTGATGTCCACACCGGCTGGAAGGCTCAGCTTATTGAGCGCTTCGATGGTTTTCGCCGTTGCCTGGACAATATCGATCAACCGCTTGTGCGTGCGGATTTCGAATTGCTGCCTGGATTTCTTGTCAACATGCGGACCACGCAGCACGGTGTACCGCTCGATCCGCGTTGGCAGGGGAATCGGCCCATGAACAATGGAGTTGGTCCGCTTGGCGGTATCCACGATTTCCGCAGCACTCTGATCGAGCACCGAATGATCGTACGCTTCCATTCGAATTCGAATGATTTCCTGCGATGCAGCCACGATGGTTGCTCCCTAACTCCGCCCAGCGAGCCCCGCGTTGGTGGCTCGGCCGGGTCGATTGCCCAGATTTCAAACAACAACAGTCTTCCCCCAATCACTCAGGCGAATCGCTAAATTTAATGCCCCGGGACAGAACCGTCAACCACGGGGTCGATGCTTTTTTCCCTTCGCGTGTTCGCTGGGCCCGATTGATCGGCGCATTACAAAAGGTTTACCCGACCCGCGCGGACCGGCGGTCGCGACAGCGCAACGCTCCTCAGCATGCAAATAGCACCGAGTGCCTTTGCAAGATTTCCGTTGCCTACCCGAATTACAGGAGCGAAGATTGGGGGGGCGCCCATTTGACAGCGGAGACACGGGAGATAGCCCAATTGCTACTTCCGCGAAGTAAATGGGGCGACTCATCGACTGCGTGTCCGTGCACCCAACAAGCCTGGGCACGAGAGTCTAAATATGAAAGGGGATCTCGATATGGCCCTTAAACTGAAGTGCCCGTGTGGCGAGCGACTATCGGCGCCCGAATCCGCCGCTGGCAAAAGGGGAAGATGCTCCAAATGCGGAAAGACGTTCATCATCCCCGGCCCGAAAGCGGTGACGCCAGCGGCTAGCCCGCCCGCAAGTCAGCACGTGGCCGATGACGGCCCCGACTTGTCCGACCTGGGTGGTGACCTTCCCGACTTGGGCGACGACTTTGGCGACCTGCTCGACGACGCGTTGAGCGAACCAACTCTCGCGGCGAACTTGGGCGTCACAAATCCCTTTGCCTCGCCCACGACGGCACCTGAGCCGGTCTCAGCGAGCAAGGGCAGCCGTGGCACCCGCAATCAAATGAACACCCTGGCTAACGGCATTAAACTGGTGTTTTGGGGTACCGTGCTGGTTGTGGTCGCTGTGCTGATTTCGTTCTTTGCTGGATTGTTTCTACCGGCCATGGTGCTCGTTGCTCTGGGAGTCTCGCTAATTGGTAGCCTGATATCCACCATCGGGCGGATTGTCTGCTTGGGCGGTCCTAGCAAAACGGGTGGCAAAAGCCTGCTTATCGCCGCGGTGGCTTGCGACCTGATCTCCATCGGGGTCGCCCTGGCAACGATGATTGGCGCAGCCATTGCTATGTCCGAATTGGTGATCAACCTGTTGGGCCTGGCGACGCTCATTCTGTTCGTGCTCTTCATCCGGGCGGTAACCAGTGCCATTGGGCAATCGCACCTGGCCGAAGATGCACGGACCATCGTCATACTTGTCGCTACGGCCATCGTCTTACTCGTTGCCACGCCCTTCGTCGCGTTAATCTTCCCTTTACTTCCACTGGTGACGGTGGTTAGCTTCATCGGCGTGGGGCTTGCAGCCGTCTTCAAGTACCTTAATTTACTCCAGTACACGGCCGAAGCCGTACGCCCCTAAACACTCGTATGGGATAGATATTCCGCCGGGTGATGAGAACAACCCGCGGAGGGCCTCCTATCCACTTGGCGTGCAAGGCCCGTAGGAACTGGGCAACTTGCCGAGCGGAAGGCGAGAAGGCCGTTTGCGGCGAAGCGATACAACGCGACAAGCCCAACCGGAACGGCTAGAGTGGCGTGGTTGTATTGGTCCTCGCCGACGCGCGACTCGCGAATCACTGCCCATGCCCCTACTCGCTCCCCTTGCCGAAACGTGGCCAACCACGCTGGATCTCTGCGTCCTGGCAGGCTACCTGCTGATCGTGGTCGGCGGGCCGATTGCCGGCTACGTACTGCTGGTGGTGGATATCCGCAAGCACTATCGCCGTTTACGGCAGGCGCTGGTGGTTGTTTCGCAGTACACGCGGCGACTGCCACGCTGGGTGGCCGAAGAGGCCACCGCTCGCAAGCAGGTGCCAGCCTGCGTTGCGGCATTTGGGCTCGGCATGCCATTTACGGAGGAAGAGCTGCTGAATGCTTACCGCCAGCAGGTGAAAACGCGTCACCCCGATCGCGGTGGCAATCGCGACGATTTCCTTGTGCTGCAACAACACTTCGAGCAAGCCCGCTCGTTGCTCTCCGACACGGCCTAACCGCCGGCTGACTCTTATTGCTAGCGTTCTGCCGGTTGCTGTTGCTTGCCCCGAGTGGGAACGATACGATCCCTCGCCTCGAAGACCCCGTTCGGGGTAGGCACCGCCGCGGGAGTTCGCTGCGGCGGCGAGCGTCCCATGCAAACGAACAACTCTGGGGAAAGGACTCCCATCGATGAACAAAGAAACCTCTCGCACCCTTGCCGAGTTGGCCGACCTGGTCGGCGGTACGCTCACCGCAGGTGCCAGCGTCGTGGTAACGGCGGCCGCGCCGCTGGACGAAGTTGCCGCTTCGGAACTGACATTCATCGACCAACCGGAGCGTTCTACCCAAGCCGCCGCATCACCAGCGGCCGCCGTCCTTGTGCCGCTGGGAGTGACCTGCGCAGGGAAGCCGACCATCGAAGTACCAGACGTTCACACCGCGTTTAGCCAAATCGTCATGGCGTTTCGCTGCCGCCGCAGTGAGACGCCTGGCGGCATTTCGCCTGCGGCAAGCATCAGCCCTACGGCCCAGATCGCCGCAACCGCAACGATTGGTCCCGCCGCTACGATTGGCGACGACGTGACCATTGGAGCCGGCAGCACCATTCACGCGGGTGCCCACCTGATGGCCGGTTGTGAAATTGGCGAGAACGTCACCATCTTCCCTGCCGCGGTGCTATACGAGGATACCGTGGTGGGCAACCGCTGCGTCATCCATGGTGGCGCCGTGCTCGGAGGCTATGGCTTTGGATACCGCCAACAGAATGGGCAGCATCAGTTATCGGCGCAGCTTGGCAATGTGGTGATCGGCGACGACGTCGAAGTCGGATCGAACTGCACCATCGATCGCGGCACCTACAGCTCCACCCGCATTGGCAATGGCACGAAGATCGATAACCTGGTTCAAATCGCGCACAACTGCCAGATCGGCAACCACAATCTGCTCTGTGCTCAAGTCGGTATTGCCGGCAGTACTTCGACGGGCGATTACGTGGTGATGGCTGGGCAAGTCGGCGTTCGCGACCATGTCCACATTGGCGAGGGTGCCCGCATTGGTGCCATGGCCGGCGTCTCCAACGACATCGCCCCCGGAGTGGTTGCCTTCGGTGCTCCCGCAATTCCTGAAAGGGACCAAAAAGTGCTGCTGGCTTCGCTTGCCAAACTGCCGGAAATGCGCCGAGAATTCAAACAGGTTCGCAAGACCCTTCGCGAAATGCAGGCCGAATCGCTGTCGCCGCGTGGCACGACCGGCGATGCGGCCATCGATCCAGCCGCCTAGGGATCGCGTCCGCCGTTACAGCAGCCAGCACACCGCACGCGTGCCGGATGAACACAGGCGCAAAAACCCTGACAATTGCCTCCGGATGATCACGCGCCCTGCGATAACTCAGGTGAAACCAACCGCCACGACCAACCCGTCCGCCCAAGAGTACGGCATGCCGATCCCCTGCCCCCAGGTATTGAGCGAGGAAAACGATCGACCAACGGTTGGATTGCTCGCCGCCTGGGGACGTTTTCCCGTGGTGGTTGCCGAAGCGCTTCGCAGCGACGGATATCGCGTATGCTGCCTGGGAGTGAAAGACCACGCCGATCGCAGCCTGGCGAATATCTGCGACGAATTCGCCTGGGTGGGCGTGGCCAAACTGGGTCGCGCGGCCAAATGGTTTGCCAGGCATGGCGTGACACAAGCCACCATGGCGGGCAAAATCCATAAGGTGAATCTGCTCAGGCGCGGTAGCTGGTGGAAGCACTTCCCCGACTGGACTACGTTCACCGCTTTCTATTCTCACTTTGTGTCCCAACGCTCCGACCGCAAAGACGACACGCTGCTGCTAGTGGTCGTCGAAACGTTCGCCCGCCATGGCATTGAGTTCCTGCCGGCAACCAACTTTGCGCCCGACTTGCTGATCGGCCCAGGCCAGGTCGCTGGCCGAGCGCTTTCGTCGATGGAATACGCCGACGTTGAATTTGGCTGGCACTTAGCCAAGCAGATGGGTGGCCTCGACGTGGGGCAGAGCGTCTGCGTTAAAGGCCAGGCGGTGATTGCCGTGGAGGCGATCGAAGGAACCGACCGTTGCATTGCTCGGGCCGGCCAGCTGTGTGGCCAAGGCGGATTTACGGTGATAAAAACGGCAAAGCCACAACAGGACATGCGTTTCGATGTGCCAACCGTCGGCGTGGGAACGCTCAAAACAATGGCGGAGTCGGGCGGGCGGGTTCTCGCTATCGAGGCGAGTCAGACCATTCTTTTGGATGAGGCGGAGTTTCGGCATTGCGCAGATGCCCACGGGATCTCGGTAGTCGCGGTCCTCGAAAAACCGCAATCGGCCGCTCCAGCCAACTCCAGCCGCCGCCACGCTGGCTGAATCGCAAATTCTTACGCACCAACAGCTTAGGCGGTCCGCGGCCAACTTTCGTCGATTCGGCGTACCTTGCCCAGCGGGCAGGTAATTCGGAGAACCGGCAGATAAGCGCAAACCGCACTTAACACCCGAGTTTTTCTAATCATTTGCCTCCAGTTGATTGAGTCCTTTTCAGCCCGTGATTATACTGCGGGTCGGGGAAGTCTTCCCCAAGTAGGCGGCGCGGGGTGTTTTCCCGCGCGTTGCAACTGACCTTAACACGGATATTGGAATCGCTAGTGAAGCGGATTTGCGCCGACACGCAACGAAGATTGTTGCAGGGATGGTCGGCAAACCTTAAACCTAGTCAATGCAGGCACGACGACGTCGGAACAGAGCAACAACACATTAGGCGGTGTCGTTGAG
Organism: Lacipirellulaceae bacterium; assembly: GCA_963753855.1. Lineage (GTDB taxonomy): Bacteria > Planctomycetota > Planctomycetia > Pirellulales > Lacipirellulaceae > Aeoliella. The sequence goes on from CAVWDV010000006.1 coordinate 70,182, forward strand.
TGTTTGCGGAGCTTTGAAGAGATGGCACCTGAGGCATCATTTCCCTCGATTGAGACACTCCTCGCTCTGCCCCCAGAGCATCCCAAGAGTTGGGTACTAGGGAGCAATGCGCGCGTTACGCGTATTGCGAGCCATGCAGAGAAAGCAGCCGAGGTTCAGTGTCCCGTTCTAATTACCGGCGAGACCGGTACCGGCAAGGAAGTGTGGGCGCGTTTGCTCCACGAACTGGGGCCGCGTCGCAAGCGGTTGTTCGTCCCCGTCAACTGCGCCGCCCTGACACCAACTTTGGCCGAAAGCCAATTGTTTGGCCACGAGAAGGGTGCCTTTACCGGAGCCGTCGGCGCCAGCCTCGGTGTATTTCGCGCTGGCGAAGGTGGCATTGTATTTCTCGACGAAGTCGGCGAAATGCCGGCCGAATTGCAACCCAAACTTCTACGCGTGTTGCAAGAGGGCGAAGTCACACCGGTTGGGGCCTCGAAGCCGGTTCCCATCGATGTCCAGATCATCGCGGCCACGAATCGCAACCTGGAGTCCGAGGTAGCCGCCGGACGGTTCCGCGAGGACCTCTATTATCGCCTGAACATGGTTGAGTTGGAGGTGCCTCCGCTCCGCCATCGCGTGGACGATATCCCACGTTTTATCGAGTACTTCTCCCAAAAATACGCAGCCAAGTACAATCGCCAACCTTGGTCGCCTGCCGCCAATCGGCTGCAGGAGTTCTGCGAGTACCACTGGCCTGGTAATATCCGCCAGCTGGGACACGTCATCGAACAAGCCTACGTGCTCGATTGCGAGCCGGCGGTCCCTTCGTCGCGCATTCAGCAGGCCGCGTCGCCTGCCCTGCCATTCACCAATTTGGCCAAGCTAAGGCGGGTCGCGGTGAAGCAAGCCCTGCAGGCCACACGGGGCCACAAAGGACGCGCAGCAAAGATGCTGGGAATCCACGCCAACACGATGACCCGGCTGCTAGCACAACTCGACAACGAAGGCCAGGACGGCGCCACCTCGCAGAATTAGCGATGGTGCCGCGGGTCGCCTCGTCGCAATCAGAAGCCGTAGAATGCCTCGCGACTGGGTTCTCCGCCGAGGGTTTTCACCAAAAGGTGGTGGACCGTCTCTATCTTGCTGACGCCTTCCTGCCGTGATCACCGCCATGGTGATTCCCACGGCTTCGTATGATGTGGGTGGCCGCCGGCGCTTTTCTCGAACCTCTCAAACCGCCCGCAAATCTCCCAACCGCGGAAACAGAGCGAGAAACGGGAATTGGTGCCCGCGCCCAAGTTGCTGACCCAGGGCCAAATCCTACGCTTCTCGGCCATTCTGGCCAGCTGACCGCCCTACGCTCCGAGTCCCGGCGTCACATTTGCTTCGCTAAATCGAGATGCCACCGAAAGGTCAGCAGCGGCATCACCCGGTTGGTGACCCCTCACCGAAGCAGTGAATCTGGTCGCAACTCTCAACCAGACAAGAACTTATGGCTGGTCGCGCCAAAGTCTCTCCCCACTCTGGGGAAACGATCCGCCGCTCGGTTATTGCCGAGCAGAAAATTCTTCTCGCCCTAAACGACTATCAGCAAAGCACTTGCGACTTGGCCTTCCCCCCAATCGGGTCACTGGCACAAGCCTCGCTTTAAGGACCTGCCGCGGAGAGGTGCCACCCTCGCCCTGAGGGCTGGCTTCGCCGCGATACGCAACGCTGCAACTTGGCAGGTCCATGGCCCACGGCAATGGAATCTGCCGGGGCTGGCAGCCGCTTGTTTTGGATGCCGCGTCCGCTTTTGGGCGCTGGTTGATTCTCCTGCTTCAACAAATGGGAGTCCGGCAATGAGTACCGAGCAGAGTTACGAAAACCTGGAAACGAAATACGGCAGCGACAGCTTTCAGCAAATTCGCACCGCCGCAAATAGCAAGCGTCGAGTTCCGCAGGGGCGTCGTCGCGGCAAGGCACCTCAATCGTTCAACGGCATGCATCGTCGTCGGCGCAAGAAGGTGGCTTGGTAACACCCACTCATTACTCGCAAGCGACTCGTTGTCGCCACACACCACGCGTTTTGTATTGCGCGGTCGAGCACGACAACGGTCCGCCAGCGCTCCGCCTCCCTGAAGGTGGTGTGAGCGCGCGGAGGGTCGGTTGAAGAGTCAGAGAGTGCGGATGGCGCTGCTCTAGTTGTACGCAGCGTCGCAAGCAAATACGCGACCCAACGCGGTGAGCCCACCTGCAGACCGTGCAAGGCAGCCTTGCGTGTTGGAAGAGATATCGATCGTTCAGCCAAGTGCCTCACTATGTTAGCGCTCCCTGCGATTCAGGCGGGAGAGTGCGGCAACGTACGCGGCATGTAACCTACTGACGAGTTAAAGCATTTAGCGATGAACCCGACGGCTTCAAGCGCTACCGAATTGGAGGTAGCGGACGACGACAGCGCCACGATTGTGCGGGCAAGCCCGGCAATGGTGATGCGCTGTTTGCTTGTTTCCGCCGATCACCGCAGCACGGATGTGATTGAAGCAACCGCACGAACCGAGGGATGGCTTGCCGAGCGGTGCGCTGCGATCGACCAAGCGTTGCGATTAGCGTTTCGCCAAACGTTCCAGCTCGCCTTCGTGGATATCCAGAGCGCGTCGACCGGTCCATTACGGGTTGAGTTTGAGCAATTGGCCAGCGACTTAGCACGTAGCCACATACCGCTTCTGGTCGTGACCGGCGACCCGGCCGATCCGCTGGCCGAGATCCACGCACGGCAATTAGGAGTGTGGCTTTACCTGCCGGGTTTCGATGGCCAGACCGAATTGGATGTCGTATTTCGCGATGCGCGGGCCATCCACGAAAAGCGAAATAGCGAACCAACACCGACAACAAAGAGCAGGCAGCTATCGGGAGGCATCGAGGCGCCGGGTAACACCGGTTGAATAGAAAGGACTGCCGCGATGCCAGGGAATGGTTGGTCCAACCAACCGCATAACGTTGCACGGCTAGCGAGCAAGATGCTTGCCAGCGGCTAACTACGAGGGGTGATGTTGTGACTGAGCGAAACGTACCGCGTGCGCTGAACGAAGCCGAGGCCGACGACCGCAGTCGGTTGGGTGCTTCGCTCTCGCGCCAACGAAGTGCCAAGAAGCAAGCAAGTCGCTCTGCCCGTAGCAGTGCGAAACGAGGAAAGCAACGCAGCGGGCCAGGAGGAATCCACCAACGCCGTAATAAACGGGCGAACTGGTAAGGGGCCACTGGGAGCGGTTGCCAAGAGGAACTACGACGCCAATCCATCGCGGGTAGGCGTGCAAGGAGTGCGTGGTGTCATCCATTTTTTATGTTTCCAAGGGGATTACCAAATGAGACTTACAACTATGAAACTTGCTACCGCCTGCGCGGTCGCCGCGTGTTTGGCGTGTGCCAACCTCGCAACGGCAGCGACCATCAACCTGAACATGGATGGTCTCGACATCATGTACGACGGACCAGCCAACTTGATTCGTGACTTGAACTCGCTGGGTAGCCCGGCTGGTGGCAACCAATTGTCGGCTGAGGCAGATCGCATCGACGCCGCCACGTTTACGCTCGACGACACGATTGTCGAGCAATACATGGCAGGCGACGCCATTTACGCCGACCTGTTGGTGAAGGGGTTGCCGAGTAGTATCACCGCGCCCGACATCGACAGCATTCCCAACCCAGGCCCGGTCACGTTCGCCGTGGGCGACAACGACTTCAGCTTCGGTTTCGACTGGTTCCTGCAGAGCGGCGGCACAACCGTTAGCTCCCTCGAACTCGACTTCGATTCCGTGGTAGTCACCCTTATGGACACCGGTGCGGGTGACCCAACGATCACTATCAGCGCATCGACGACCCAGTGGTCGGCCTTCAATCTGCCGGATAACCTGGCGTTCATTCCCGGCACGCGGCTTCGCTTCTCCTACACGGCTCAAAACACCGCGGCCGCTCCGACCGACGCGGATGAATACACCGTAGTGTTCGGCATGAAGGGCGTCGCCACCATTTCGGGCGAGGCGATCCCCGAACCGGCCACCGGCTACTTGCTACTGGCGAGCCTGGCGACGGCGACTGTCGGGCTTCGTTGGAGGCTCGGCTAGCACGCCGCGGCGAGATCGACTTCGCCGCCCGAAGCACCCACGATAAGCTAATGCTAGCCGGCCGAGGTTTCCCCTTCCTCGGTCGGCTTTTTGCGCACTCGCCACGGTTGCTTACCCGTCGACCATGGATCCATCGGTCCCCATGCCGGCGATATCGCGGATACGCTCGCTAACCACAAAGGTAAACCGGAGCTACGGATGCGCGGCCTCTTGCGTTTCGGCACTGGTGGGTTGCCATTGGTGTACCGCCTCGATGGGGTCGTTCGCTCACGTCGTTCATCTGCTGCCATTCCCAACGCGCCCACGGTCACTCACGTTCGCCCCGCGTTTTCCATGAGCTTCCAGTTGGGTCTGCCCAATAATGCTGGTGTGGTCGGCGCTCCATATTCACGCCTGATCGAAACTTTGGTAGGCTATGGCGCGCGGCAGTGGTGAATCGATCCACCGTTTATTTTCTTTTCGAGCGGAGTTGAAATGGCCGACCATCCGTCGTCAACAGATGCAACCGTAGGCCACGCAGCCGAAACGCGACCGTCGGCATTGCGGGTGCTCCGAGTGGTCGTTCCGCTGGTGGTGCTGCTCGTCGCGGCGGCGTGGGCTGCCCAAACCTATCTACCCAGAGCCGCCCAGCGCGAACTTGAGAACAGCCAGCTCGATCAACTTCTCGGTCGCTCTTCGCGGCAACCGGTAAAGCGGATCGAATTCGTCGACCAGGATGGCGACCTGCTCGCCGACTCGCCACTTGCGGACGATTGCCAGTCGCCCGCGAAGCTCGTCTTTTCCTACGTTGCTGCGGAGGATGGGGGGCGCGAGGCCACCATTTGGCAGTCGTGGCTCGAAGCCCTGCAGGAGGCTACCGATTTACCAGCCGAGTATACGCACTACACCACGGTCGACGATCAACTCGCGGCGCTGGTCGATGGCGAGTTGCACATTACTGCCGTCAACACGGGTGCTGTGCCCACGGCAGTTGCCACGTCCGGATTCATCCCTGTCAGTACGTTTGGTAGCGAAGATGGTTTCGGTTATACGATGAACATGATCGTCGCTGCCGACAGCCCAATCAAGAAGCTTGGCGACCTCCGCGGCAAGAAGGTTACCTTCGTGCGCCCCAATTCCAACTCGGGATTCAAGGCGCCGCTTGTTCTCCTGATGCAAGAGCAGAAGCTCCTGCCCGAGCGCGACTACGATTACGGGTTTTCGATGGGGCACGATGTCTCGATCGAAGCGGTGCTATCGGGCAAGACCGATGCCGCACCCGTCGCCAGCGATTTACTGCAGCGGATGATAGCCGCGGGCGAAGCCGATGAGGGGGCCATCCATACGATCTATCAATCGGAGCGATTTCCGCCAGTCGCGTTAGGTTACGCTTACAACTTGAAGCCCGAATTGCGCGACGCGATCGCCAAGACGCTCATCGATTTCGACTGGTCGCAAACCGAACTCGCAGAAGCGTATGGTGCCTCGGGTGCCGATCGCTTCGTCGCGGTCACTTACAAGGACGACTGGGCTAATATCCGTCGCATTGACGACGCCATCGATGAGGCCCGTTCGCAGCGCTAGCGGGCCGCGAGGTCACGTTGGCGTCGTGCTTCGTAGAACAAGATGGCGGCGGTCGCCGACACGTTGAGACTGTCGGCCACGCCGTGCATGGGCAACGCAATGCGGCGGACCCCTGGCTGGTACCACTGGTCGGTGAGCCCCGTGGCTTCGCTGCCTAAGGCAATGGCCCCGCCGGTGGTAAAGTCGACTTCGTAGTACGACGTTGGCGCATCGGGGGTCGTCGCCCAGAGCGTCAAGCCGTGACCGGTGAGCCACTGGCGCGCTTCGTCCGCCGTGGCAACAACAACGTTGGGCTGGAACACGGCTGCCACGCTCGCCCGAATGGCGTTGGGATTAAACAAGTCGATTACCGGATCGACCACCACCACCGCATCAATGCCGGCCCCATCGGCCGAGCGGAGAACGGCGCCCAAATTACCAGGTTTCTCGACCCCTTCCAGTAACGCCAACAACGGACCCTCGGGCAATCGCAGATCGCCCACGCCCCGCACTTGGGTAGTGAACGTGGAGACAATGCCATCGAGGCGATCGCCGTACGCCAGTTTCTCGAACACCTCGGCGGTTACCTCCACGCTCTCGGCACCGGCCTCATGCAGCGCGCGGACCACTTCCTCCGCCTCGGGATGGCGAAAGTAGCCGCGGCACCAGAGGCATTCCAGCGGCGCACCACCGGCCGCGAGTGCCCGGCTCGACTCGCGCACGCCGTACACCAGCGCCCGGCGGGTCCGTTCGCGCTCTGCGCGTCGGCGCAGTGCGCAGGCCGCCTTGATGCGCGGATTCTGCCGACTGGTAATCAAAGGGCTCGCCATGCTATACCGCCGCGGGCGACTCGGCCCAACTGGGAAGTGGCGCCTCGAAGGTTACCTGCTCGCCCGTGCGGGGATGCTGGAAGGCAATGCTCCATGCGTGCAGGCACATGGGCGGCTCGCCAACGTCGAGCGACTGACGATGCCGCACCTCGCCCCCAGCGACGTAAGTGGGATCGCCCACGATCGGCAATCCGAGCGACCACAGGTGCAAGCGAATTTGGTTGGTCCGCCCCGTCACGAGCCGCGCAGAAACAAGGGCCGTTCCATCGACGCGGCGCTCGAGCACTTTGAATTCGGTCCGGGCAGAGGCGACTTGCTCGTCGATCAATCGTACCCCAGCGGACGCCGCTTCGCGGGCAATAGGGGCGGTGCATACGAATTCGTCGTCGGCCGGGTGCCCGAGGACGCAGGCAACGTAACGTTTCTCCACCAGCCCCGCGGAGAACTGCATCTGCAACCGCTTTGCTGCGAGCCTCCGACGCGCAAGCAGTACGATGCCCGTTGTGTTGGCATCCAGGCGATGCACGTGCCGCAGTCGCTCGGGCACATAGACCGGGGCGAGTAGCGAAACGAGCGTATTTTTGTTGTAGCGTCCAGCGGGATGAATCGGCAACGGTGCCGGCTTATCGACCACCACCAGATCGCCGTCCTCATGCAAGATGCGAATGTCGGGGTTGACTGCCGGCTCGATCACATTCGGTACTAAATGCTCATATTTTTCGCCGGCTACGACCGTCCGATTGGCTGCGACCGCTACGCCATCCAGCAAAATGCGTTGTTCGGCAATAGCGCGCGTCCAGTAGGCGGGTTCTACCGAAGGGACCGCCGTGGCAAGAAAGTCGAGCAGAGGCAAACCACCGCACGCGCCGGCCACATGTAACGGGCGATAGTTGTCGTACGCCTGACTACCTGGTAGCGGGGTCGCATGCCTTCGGATGGCCTCATGCCGCTGAGCGATGGCGGCTCGCATCGCTTCGTCGGTGGTGCAATAGCAATGGGGACACGACTCGCCTTGGACGTATTGCGACGACTGCTGGTCCTCCGGCGTAAGAATCGCCTGACACGCGTAGCACTGGGCCGCATCGGTCTCGCGAAGTGCTGCATCTACCGCCACCCGCTGGTCGAACACAAAGCAGTCGCCGCGATAGTGGGCTCCCCCCACCTGGGCGAAGTAATTCAGGATGCCCCCATCCAGCTGGTACACATCGCTAAAGCCGAGTTGCTCAAGCATCGGCGCCGCCTTCTCGCAGCGGATCCCGCCCGTGCAAAAGGTGACCACAGGTTGTTCTCGGGCCGACTTCGGGAGCCGCTCGGCTGCCGCGGGGAAATCGCGAAAGTGACCAATCCCCAAGTGCTCGGCACCCGCAAACGTGCCGAGGTCCACTTCGTATTCGTTACGCGTATCCAGCAGCAATACGGTCCGCTGCTGGTCGAGCCACTCCTTGAGCTCCGCTGGCGAAATTCGCTTCGACGTGTACTGAGCCGGGGCGACACCCTCGACCCCAAAAGCGATGATCTCCTGCTTGACCTTCACCAGCATGCGGGTGAAGGGCTGGTAATCGGTATGGCTCTCCTTCGTTTCCAGCCGACCAATCTCCGGGTCGTCCTCGAGCCGATCGATGAGTGACCGCACTGCGGTCGCCGCCCCAGCCACAAACAAGTTGATGCCCTCTTCGGCCAGCAGAAGGGTCCCTCGCAGCTCCATCTCATGGCAAAACTTGCGCAGCCGTTGGCGGCGACTTGCTAAATCGGTGAGCTCGACAAACTTGTAGGCGGCAACGTTCAGAATCGACATACCACCAATTATGGCTTCCGCCCTGGCGTTGGGGAATGGACGGATTGCGACCGCGCCAGGAATACGCAGCAGTTCGACCCGTTCAGAGTGGAAGAATCGAAATCAGGGTTGGAGCTAAGGGTGACGGCGGTGACAGGTGTGGGATAGGGAGTGTTGGAGGTGACAGACGAGGGTGACCGTGCTTGCAACGGTCCCGAGCCACCACGGTGGCGAGGGCTGCGGCTTTGAGAGTCGTCGACTACAATGGGAGGATCGGCCCCTTCCACTGAAGTACGATCTATGTCGCGTCGCAATTTCTCGCTGCTGCTCGCTGCCACCGCTTTTTGCCTGCTGTGCTTTCGTCGCGGCGAGCAGGACCCGTTTGCGCGGTACGTGCTGGAAGGCTACGAGAAGATTGATCGCCTAGCGCTCGACGACGTGCCCGATCGCGATTTGTATCAGGGCGCCATGGATGGCATGGTGGGCGTACTCAACGAGCGGGGCGATGAGCACTCGCAGTTCATCACCGCGCAGCAAGCCAAGCTCTTTCGCGAAGAAATCGCTCAGGAGATTGGCGGCATCGGCGTGCGACTGCGATTCGAGGGCGAGCCCCCCGTCTTGCAAGTCGCCGGGCCTCCGCTGCCCGGCAAGCCCGCCGCGCGGGCTGGCATCGAAGAGGGCGACCTGATTGTCGCCATCGACGGCCAACCGACCGCCGGTCTTACGCCGCGCGATTTTGCCGATGTGCTCGACCGCATGCGGGGCAAGCCGAACGACCCGCTCGAACTCACCGTGCTCCACGCCGGCGAGACCACCCCCGTTGTGGTGAAACTGGTCCGCGAGAAGCTGACCCTCGACTCGGTACGTGGCGACCGACTGCTACCCGATCTCACCTGGCAATACCAACTGGAGCAAGATCCGCGGATTGCCCTGGTTCGCGTCGTCTCGTTCGGCGCCAAGAGCGTTAGCGAGTTGGAAGCACTGCTGCCCGACCTCCTGGCGGGTGGGACCGACGCCATTGTGCTCGATCTTCGCGACAACCCGGGCGGTCCGCTCGACGCGGCCGTGCAGACGTGCGAGTTGTTCCTGCCTGCAGGCAAGGTGGTGGTCGAAACGCGCGATCGCGACGGCAAGCCACGACAGATCGCGATGAGCCAAAGCGATGGTCCCTACCTCGACGTTCCGCTTGTCGTGCTTGTGAATCGTGAGAGCGCCAGCGCTAGCGAGATCGTTGCCGCATGCTTGCAGGATCACGATCGAGCCGTGGTGGTTGGTGAGCGTTCGTTTGGCAAGGGCACCGTGCAAGAACTGCTGCCGATTGAAGCGGGGGCAAGCCTGCTCAAACTCACCCGGGCGAGCTTCTGGCGACCTAGCGGCAAGAACATCCATCGCCAAGGCACCGACCGCGACGCGGCGATGAGCGACCCCGATTGGGGTGTCGCACCCAACGCCGGGTTCGAGGTGGAACTCGCCGACGAGCAGCGCGCGGCGAGGGCCAAAGACCGCGCGGACCGCGACGTCACCGTGTTCGATCCCAATGGCGACGCGAATGGCGAAACCGACGACGACCAGACGCTGTACGACGACCCAGCCGTCGACGTCGCCGTCGCCTACCTGGAGGAGAAGCTCGGCCAATGAGCGAGTGGCTTCTGGCTGCACTCATAGCAGCGGCAGGCGGTGCCGTTAAACTTCGCCTACCCTCGCTAGCCGCCCGACCGCTACGGGCCAGGTTGAAATGTTTGCAATCTTGCCCGGCGGCTGCTAGCAACGTCGCCAAGATGGCATTATCGCAGCGAATCTGGGTGATTTTCGAGGCGATCACCCGTTGTCGCCAAATTCTTTTGGCACGCAAACCACGTTTGGCACGCCACCTGCAATAAGCATCCTCGTCGATGGCAGTCGCCACCGACACTTGAGGGGTACGAAGTCGAGCGCAACGAGGAATCACCGGCCCGCCACGGGCCAACCTTACCGCCGACCGCATCTCTTCACTAACCGGCCCGCTCTGCGGAGCGGGTCACCGACGTCGCAGGTGGAATCCTGACCTCCTCCTCCCGACCGCCGCGAATCGGTGCCAACGGAACTTTTCCATTTTCTAATCCAAGAGAATTGAGGCACAATCTTATGAAGACTCCCCGACGTATTCGCACCGTGGTCGTTTCGGTCCCTGTAGACAACGACTGGCTGTCGAGCGACCGGCTCGCAGCTGGCTCGGCGGCCACGCGTCCGCGATTCAAGCCAAGCAACCTGCTCCCATGGTCCGACCCGTACATCGCCGGCTTGGTCCGCAAACTCCAAGACGACGTTCGCGAGTCGCAGGACCGTGTGAAGAACGAAGCAGAGATGCCGTGGAACGAGCCGTTTGAATACGAGCTGGAAGCCGACGACAACGGCGGCTTCTCCATCAATACCGACGCGCTGCTCAACCAGTAGCCCGCGGCACGCGGGCAGTTTGAAATTGGCAAACACCACCGAAGCCGTTGGCGACGCCCCTTTTCGCCAAAAAGCAGCGTTCTCCAGTAAGGAGTTGCAATACGCGACGTTCATTAACGGGCGTGCTACACGGGCATTAACGGGCGTGCTACACGGGGTTAGGAGTTTTTGAGGCGGGTCGCGAAACGTTTGACGTACTCGTTCGAAGCCTTTTCCTTCAGGATGCGATCTACCCACGCTTGCGGGATCTCATCGAGGGCGCTGACATGAGTTAAGCTATTCAACAGTTGCACCAACGCCTCGTCGTGAAGTTGCTTATCCAATTCGGCAAGCATTGCTTGCTTCCCCGCCTCTTCTTCGCCCACGGCAAATAGTGCATGTGCTGCTGAGACCCGTATCGCAGGGAGGGGGTCGGCCAGCAGCAAACGCAGTTCGTCGGAAGCATCAGCGGCCGATGCGCCGAGAATCAGGCAGCCTTGCGCGCCCCAGTACCTAACCAGGGGATCGTTGTCGCCCAGCGCAGAAATCAGTTTCGGCAAATTTGTCTTGTCACCGGCACTCGCGGCAAACGACAAATCGATTACTCGCTCCAAGTCAAAACGTGGGCTGTTCGCATAGTCGTCAATGGGTCGATTCGTGCGTAGATCATGAAACAACGACTCTGGGATAACGCCCGTATCGCGCACGCTTGCCATGATGCGGCGGAGCCGCCCTCGCATTTGCGCAAGCCGTTCGGCGTACTCCGGTTCGTTGGCCAAGTTCTCAATTTCCCAGGGATCAGCGACCGTGTCGTAGAGCTGCTCGACCGCCTGCGGCGCTTTCCATAGATCGAACGGTGAGTTGGTGGACCTGCCTTGCTCCCAAGCGGCCTGCCAGGCTTGCCAGGAAGGCATGCCGAATTGGTAATAACTGTAGGGCGCCGCCGGAAGGTGGGGCGTGAACCGGCGGATGTACTTTAATCGCCCATCGGTAATGCCGCGCCGCATGCCGATGATTTCATCAAAACGATCTGCGAATAGGAATACGACATCGTCTTCCGGTGGTGCGGTCCGATGTTCGCCCATGAATGCACGCCCTTGCATCTGAGACGGCTTTTGCTCACCTATCAGCGAAAGCACCGTCGGTGCCAAATCGACAAAGGCCACTAATTCGTCGACCTGCTCGCCCGACGTGTGAGCAGAAAGATGCCGCCACTTCTCGGGCACATGAACCAAGAGAGGAATGCGAACGCCCGTGTCGGTAAGATAGCGCTTGCCCCGCGGCGTAGGTCCACCGTGGTCCGAGTAGTAAAACACAACCGTGTCGTCGCCCAGCCCGCGCTCCTTCAATTCATCCAGTAGCATTCCAACCTGGGTATCCATCGCCGTCACGTTGTCGTGATAGATGGCAAAGTCGGAACGCATTTCTGATAGGTCCGGCAGGTGGGGCGGCAGCGTGAGCTTCGCTGGGTCGAGCCGTGGGGTTTGCGGGATGATTCGCCGCTCGCGATTAGCAGTTACTTTATCGGGAAAGAGTGAACTCTCATGGCATACCGTCAGGTTGAAGACGGCAAAGAAGGGTTGCTCACCTGCTCGGTGCTTGTAGTGTGCCCTTCCTGAGCAATCGTCCCAAATCGACTTATCATTGCCTCGGAAGTTGTAGTCGGTCTTGCTGTTATTCGTACAGTAGTAACCGAGCTTCTTTAGGTAAGACACATAAGGCTTGTAGCGTTTTGAGATTGCATGACGACTGCGCATATGCTGCGTGCCTTGGGTTACGGCATACGCACCGTTGAGAATGGTTGATCGGGCCACCGCACAGACCGCTGCGTTGGAGTACGCATGACGGTAAAGCACACTTTCAGCGGCCAATGCATCGATACACGGAGTCTGAGCTTCACGGTTTCCATAGCATCCGAGCCAATGCGCCGCGTTGTCCTCGCTCGTAATCCAAAGAACGTTGGGCAACTCCGCGGCCGCGCAAGCAAGCGGGGCTGAAATAACGAGCAGCAAGAGCATCATGAATTTGCAAAGGTGTGACATGGAAAAAACCTCTCTGTTTGCCAAATTAGCGTTGGAGCTCTACGTCAGATGCTTCAAGTTCTGCTGACCAGTTTACCAGTATCAGAATTATGCACCACGACACGTAGAAAAGGTAGCGATCGCTGAACGCGTCGCCGTTTACGTGCGGCGAGTAAGAGAAACTCGCCAGGAACGCGATAGCCCAGCACTCTTGACGCCTCGATGCTGGGTGCATGCCAAACGGCTCGAATCGATCGTGCGAGTCGCTATCGGGCGTGAGGCCAATCGTCCATCAATTATCGGAGAAGGCGGGATTGGCGAAGACTCAATTGAGCTTGTCGCCGTCACGAGATTTGGGCGACGCTAGCGCGTTGCCCTACATCGTGATCGCGGTTGGATTGTCGTGCAGGATCATGTTCATCCGCGCAAGATCGCTCGTCGTAGCACCGTTTTCTTGGCCGCGGAGCGTGAAGACATCGTGCGTTTCGTCACCCACCTTCGAGAGTAGCTATCAGTTGGCGCTCAAACTCCCCCACCAATTAGAACTTGCTCGCCTGAGCATTTTGAAGCGTCAACTAACAGCGACGCAGGCCGTCGTTTCGAGTTTCTTGCCGAAAGGGGCCAGGCGAGCGTGTCGCACGACGGTTGGCGCTGGTAAGTGTTTGGGTTGTGATGCTAAGTCGCAAATTGTTGTTGGAGATTTGTTGATGAGCGAAGCTGGGGAATGTCAGGTGAATCATCGCGGGCAGGTCTTGGTTGAACGGCGCGGTTCCCCGGTAGCGGCGTGCTCGGGCGTCTCGACCCGTTGCGATCTGACAGTCGCCCCATCCACTCCCCCTCGGGTTAACTCGTTTCCTGCCCCCCAAAAAGTGCGAATTACACCCGTGCTAGCAAGGGCGCCAACTGCGAGGTTGATGCCATGGGGCAAGTCTGCTAGAAGAATCCGCACCGGTTTCCCATCCGTTTAGGCTCGACCACACTCAAGCGCGGTCGTTTGAGTTCCCATCATGCGCTTTCTTCATTTGCAATGCACAACTTGCTGGATGATAGGCGCGATGAGCCTATTTCGCTGCATGCCAGTTGAAGCGCAGGTGCCGCTCGATACGCTGCCCGCTCCCTACCCGTCCACCGCTACTCCAGAGGCGATCCCATTGGACTTGGGAGAGCCCGGCTTGGTACTTCGTGGCGCCAGCTCCACGGACGATGGTACCTCTCCCGCGGCGCTCGACGTAGAGGTCACGCTCCCCGAAGAGCCTCGATGGTACTCGCCCAGTTATTGGTTGCGTCCGCCCGGGTGGGATACGGCTTTCGAGCTGGGCCTCAACGGGTCGAGCGGTACTAGCGATAGCATGAGCCTGCGGACGGGAGGGTACACCAAGCGGAAGACCGAATCGCGAAAGACCGAGTTCGATATCTATCACAATCGTACGCGTGCCGAAGGGGTCGAAACGCAAAACAATGCCCAAGCCAGTTTCCGCAACGATTGGCTGATGGCCGACTCGCCGTGGACCCTGTACGTACAATCGCAGCTCTACTACGACGAATTCCAGGCCTTCGATTTGAACGTGAATGTTAACGCGGGTGTGGGGTATCGCCTTCTCGATAAAGAATCGATCGAGCTTACGGGCCGGGCTGGCTCGGGTACATCGCGTGAGTTTGGTGGCGTTGACGACGAGTGGGTGCCCGAGGCCCAGTTTGGCTTGGATTACGAGCACGACCTTTCCGAGACTCAGAAGTTCACCGCGACGGTCGACTACTTTCCGGAGTGGGGCGATTTCAATCGCTTTCGCCTGTTGACGGATATTGGCTACGAAGTGGAACTGATGGTGCCATCAAACGTGAGTCTCAAGATTGCCGCCACCAACCGACATGACAGCGATCCCGACGGTGCGAATCCTAACAATTTGAACTACTCCGTGCTACTTTTGTGGAAGCTGTAGTAGCATCGGTAGCGGGGCCCCGTTGGGCAGTCAAATCGTTCGCCAAGCGTCCATTGATCCGCTAGAATCAGCTACCGATCAGGGTTTCCATCACTCAGCCGGACAAGGCCGTGCCGCACGCTACTCCCCACTCCTACGACGCACCCGTCGAGCATCTGACGGACTTGCAATCTGTATTGAAGCATGAGATTCCCATGTGCGCAAATGGGAATCCAAGTAGCGAACCATACGGCCGGTGGGCTGTCGATGCAGATGCCGCTGGAACACAATCGCAACCACCAGCAAACCGCCTTTGCCGGGAGCTTGAACGCGCTGTGCACGATTGCGGGTTGGGGTACGGTTTACCTGCTGCTTCGGCGACTCGACCACGAGGGGGCGATCGTCATTCGGCGGAGCACGATTAAGTACCATCGCCCTGTTGTTTCGTCGGCCATCGTAGCCCGCTGCTTGCCCATCGACCCGTTGGCCGAGCAGCACTTTGCCGAGATGTACCTCGAAAAAGGGCAGGCGAAGCTCGACCTGCTTGTGGAGATTCCAGGCGACGATCAACCAGCGGTCGCCTTTACGGGCTCCTACGTTGCCAGCCGGTGACAATCGGCTGCCATTATGGCGGCCAGCGAGCCCGCGATAATACAGAAGAACGCCATTACAGCATGCCATTTTGGCTAAATCACGGCCGACTTCTTGCAATAAGAAATCTGTAAAGCCTTATCTGAAAGCCGTTTACGACCATTCTCCTGGCGTCGCACGGAATTGGCATCGGAGTTGCTTTCTATCTAAACCGTCCGCCGCTGTTGGCGGGTTCAACGGTAAATCGCAACAGCGACTCCCTACCGGATTCTAGTATTTCCAGGAGATAAGCCATGAAAACTACCCAATCTAGCAACCGTCTGCAGAACATCTTCCCTTCGACGTTGGCGGAGGTCGATTCGCTTGTCGACCAATTCTTTGGCCCCAGCAGTTCGCGCGGTGCCGCGTGGCGTGCACCCGCCTCCATTTGGGAAGGCAAGGAGCAACTCCACGTGGAAGTCGATGCCCCCGGCGTGAAGCTTGAGGACTTCGACATCACCTTCGACAAAGGGCGGCTGGCAATTGCGCTGGAGCGCAAGGCTCCCGAGCATGAAGGCACGTTGTGGCACAGCGAGCGCGGCTACGGCAAGGTAACCCGCACGTTGGCCCTGCCCGAGACCGTGGACCCCGATACCATCGGGGCAACGCTTAGCGATGGCGTGCTCCGCGTGACCATTGGCAAGCGGCCGGAATTGCAGCCAAAGCGGATTGAGGTCAAGAGTGCCTAATCTGGCCCCGTAGACATTGATTTTCCCCTTGATTGGGCGATCACGCTCCTTTGGCGTGGTCGCCCATTTTTCTTTGGGCGGTTACCTACAACCGCTACTGCGCTGCGGACCATAACGCCCCGCCAAGGCAGCTACCCACCCAGCAAGCGCCAATGCCCAAGACACCGTTCGCAACGATGTTGGTCGACGCAGCGGCTAACCGGCCCGCTTCGAGCAGAACCAGTGTGTCGTACCCGAAGGTCGAGAAGGTGGTTACGCCCCCAGCAGTCCAATAGTAAGGGCTGCGTGCCCCGCTGTAGGGAGCCACTTGCCCGCAACAACCGCGTCGTGCATCAACAGGCCCAGCAGAAAGCACCCCAACACATTGGCAATCAATACGCCCAGCGGAAACCACTCGCCCCACGTGCGGAACGCTGCCATGGTGATCGCGTAGCGACAAACCGCACCAAGGGCCCCTCCCAGGGCAATGGCGAAAATCTTCTGGACTTGCAAATCCATGGTGCTTTCTACGGGGATGGTGCTCGTTGTGTGGGGGCGCTGACTGGCAACGCATGGCAACCAATACCGGCCTTCCCATTTACCTAAATCGTTCATTCCACCAAATGGCGGTTAATCATTCCCCCCATCTTGCCGAAATTAAACCTGAGGTACCGCCGGGACTGGGACAGTTCTAGCGGTCTAGAGGGGAGGCAATCGCTGCGATGCGCTCGCTTTTAACGAGGCGGCGCGATAATGGATCGCCGCCGAACGAGTCGACGCTGCGCTTGGATGCGACGACACCAACAGTGGAACAGGATGAACTGGCGGCGCCGGAGGCGCCAATCGATGGCAGGCAATTACCAAAACCGACGAACCTTCCACCACCCACTGCTGGTGCTCGCCTGTGTTGTTGCTGTCTGTGGGTTCGTGGCGGTTGCTTCGAAACCGCAGCGGAAACCGGGCACCACGCAGGTGCAAAGTCCGCGGTTCGCAGTTCGAGCATTATCGAAGGCAGGACTGGATGGCGTCCAGGCGCCCGGCTTCCGGTGGCTGAAGGCGGCCCCCGCGCCGACGATGCCCGCTGCCGATGCCTGGCGTATTGCCTCGACGTGGGTGGTGGTGACGCCGGACCATTGGCTGCCGGCCGCAAGCGTTCCACCACACATGGACTGCGTCGGCATCGGCACCGCCGACCTCCACCTAGTGCAGGATGTCGACCAACCGCTACAGGTTGCCAATGTGCCGACGGTCAAGCTGCTCGAGCCAACGCACCCTACCGCGCGCTGGTTTGCAGCCCGCGTCGAGCAGCTCGATCTCCACTGCCCCGCTTGGCAATTAGTAAGTCCGCCCGACTCATGGCACTTACGTGCCGCCCCGCGGGATGCGTTCTTTCGGTGGTACGCGCCTCCGTTTTCACGTTCGTTGGGCATTTCCGAGCGGCGGTACGCTTCGCCTCCCACGCTGCTCTCGGGGCCAATACTGAGCAGTGCCGATCAGCGGTTGGCAATGATTCCCAGCGCGCGTCGTGGTTCCGCCGCGCCAAACGATCGACGCTGGTGGGACGAGCGACTGCTAGACAGCATGCGGCCCTATTTCGCGTCGAGTCTTGATTCGGCACTCGCAAGGCCTTTGGTGATGGAGCCGCAGTCGCTCGTCGATCTATTGCGCCAACTAGCCCTGGATAGCCGCTGCAAAGACTGGGCCCTTCGATCGCTTGCTACGATTCGCGAAGCAACCGATTACGGGAATCGGGAACCGCTCGCTTTCGGCGATGCACTGGGGCGGTTGGCGTACTTGTCTTACGAGGCCGAATCGCTGGCCGAACAGACGGCGGATGCCGGTTTGGCGACCTCCCTGCGTCGCGCACGTTACGCCATGTGGAGGCGGATCGAAGTGTGGCGGGCTGTGGCGGACGTTGTGGCGCCGCCCCTCGATCACTTGGCTTTAGTGGGAGGCGGTGTGAATCCCGGCGATGCCCAGGCCGTTCGCATCCAGACCGGGCCACCGGTGGCGGTCGATGCATTGCTCGCCGGGATCGAGCGGTACGAGTCGCAGCCAACACCCCGGCATGCCAGGCAGGTGGCCCTGCAACTGGCGCAGCTGGCGGACTCGCCGCTTGCGGCGCGGCAGGGGCTGGCGGACAAGGTAAACGTGCACTATCGCAATGCCAATGCCCGGGTGGCAATCGCCGACGACTTCGTGAATCGCTGGCTACCCGAGGGGCAGTCCCAAGTGGAACCCATCCGCGACCGGATACTCGGCACCCCGGTCAAAGGGACCGCGACCACGCAGTCGGCTACCAGCGTCACGCTGCTGCCTGACCCGCACGCCTGGCGTCTGGGACTCGAACTCACGGGTCACGCCAACTCGCAAACGATTGCCTTCGAGCGGACGGTGCGAGTCCAAACGGCAGGGACCACGCGATTTGCCGCCCGGCAACAAGTGGTAATCGACGATCGTGGCCTGCGTTTAGGGCCGGTGGTTGCCGATGCCAACAGCACGAGCCGGTTCCTGCAGGCCAGCAGCGGGTACGATCCGCTCCCGTTGGTGGGTGGAATCGTACGATCGCGGGCGGCCAGCGCCTTTTCGTCGCGACGCCGCCGGGCACAGGACGAAGTCGCAGCGAAAACGGAAGTACGTGTCCGGGACGAGATGGACCGCACCGTACGGTCGGCAGCAAGTCGTGCCGAACAAACGTGGCGGACGCGAGTCGTGGAACCGCTGGAAGCTGGTGGCGTCGCAATCGAACCGATCGAAATGCAAACAACGCCTAAGCGGTTGGTGGCACGGGTTCGTGTGGCCGAGGGCGAGTCGCTTACCGCCCACACGCCAAGGCCACGCGCCCCCTCCGACAGCCTCGCCAGTTTGCAACTTCACGAGACAGCCCTCACCAATTTGTCGCGGTCGCTTGACCTGGCGGGGCAACGCTTAACGGCCCAAGACTTCGTCGATCGGCTCGCACGGTTTGCACCGGAGGTGGCCCGTCGTGAGCTGGACGTCGATGCGCGGGATGTGGAGATCGTGTTTGCAGGTCCGCTGCCGGTGACGTTTGAGCTAGCCGAACATCAATTGCACATGGTTTGGAACGTGCGAGAACTAGTTGTCCGCGGCCGGGCGAATCGCGATTTCAAAGTGCACGTGTACTACACCCCCGGCGCCGATGGGCTGGTGGCGCGGTTCCGTCACACGAAGGGACCGTTTCTGGAGGGGCCGATGCGGAACTCGCAGAGAATGCGGCTGCAAACCATCTTCGGGAAGGTTTTTCCCGACAGGGGAAATCTGGCGGTCGGATCGAAGTACGCTGGCGACCCGCGACTGGCCGGACTGATGATCACGCAACTGGTGATCGACGACGGTTGGCTAGGCATTGCGGTTGGCCCCGACCTGCCACGTCGTACGGCGAACTCGACCGATACAGGCCGCGCTGGTGAGCCGCTCAGCCAATTACATGCTCTGGATCACTTTATCGATGATGCGATACTCGGCGGCTTCATCCGGCGCTCATAAATTTATCGCGGTCGGTATCGCTTTCGATCTGTTCCAGGCTTGGCCGGTGTGCTTGGCGAGGATCGTGTTGAGCTGTTTTCTTGGTTTTCATGTACTCCTTGGCGTGGATCATGATGTCCTCGGCCGTGCCTTCCATGCCGGCCAGCGGCTGGTGGATCATGATCCGGGAGTTGGGCAGGGCGTGCCGTTTGCCTGCGCGCCGGCGGCCAGCAGCACGGCCCCCATCGAGGCGCACTGGCCGACGCAATAGGTGGCCACGTCGCAGGTGATGAACTGCATGGTGTCGTAGATGGCCAGGCCGGCGGTGACGCTCCCGCCCGGCGAATTGATGTAGAGGTGGATGTCGGCCTTGGGGTCGTCCGACTGCAGGAACAGCAGCTGGGCCACAATGCTGTTGGCCACTTCGTCGTTGATCGCCGAGCCCAGGAAGATGATGCGGTCCTTGAGCAGGCGGCTGTAGATGTCCATCGCCCGCTCTTCGCGGCCGCTCTTTTCGATGACGTAGGGGATCAGGGGCATGTTGGCAGTCCGTTATTGGTGTAATATCGTTGGGCGTGAACGTTCAAGAACGAAGCTTCCTACGCACAATGACGTGCGAGCGATTGGCACCGAAGACTTGATCATTCGTCGTCGTCTTCGTCTTCCGGCGAGGGTGGCTTGATCAGGATTTCGTCGACAATGCCGAACTCCTTTGGCTTCATCGGCCGAGTCATGTAGAAGTCGCGATCGCGTGTCCTTGGCGATCTCTTCGATCGATCTGCCGGTGTGCTCGGCGAGGATCTGATTGAGCAGTTCGCGGGTTTTGAGGATCTCGTTGGCCTGGATCTCGATGTCCGAAACCTGGCCGCCCGACGCCGCCGTACGGCTGGTGGATCATGACCTTGGCGTGCTGGAGGGCGAAGCGTTTGCCCTTTTCGCCGCCGGCCAGCAGCACCGCCCCGCCGCTGGCCGCCAGGCCAACGCAGTAGGTGGCCACCGGGCAGGAGAGCATCTGCATCGTGTCGTAGATCGCCAGGGTGGCGGTCACGCTTCCGCCGGGCGAGTTGATGTAGAAATGGATGTCCTTGCGGCGGTTCTCGCTCTGCAAGTACAGCAGCTTCATCACCAATTCGTTGGCATTGCCGTCGTAGATCTCCCCCTGCAGGAAGATCATGCGGTTTTCCAGCAGCAGGTCGCCCAGCGTCATCTGACGCTGGCGCTGGTAGTCCCGATGGCCGCGCAGCTGTGGCTCACGAGAGGGGGCGTGGAGTGCGTCGCCGGCGAAGTCCAAGGGGCAAGTTCATCGCCAAGTCCTTTATGCGAGGGGTCGCTCATGATAGTCGCTCGCGGTTTAAGTTCTCAAGCCGGTCCATGGGCAAACGTTGCTTCACGGAGTCAAGCGGGAAGTGCAAGGCAGAACGGTTATTCGTCGGTGGCCTGTTCGAGCGTCGGCCTCTCCGGCTATCGCTGTCTTCCGCGCCGGTGGCTTTCGCCTCGGAGGCTGGGGCATGGCGCCGGACCGCCGGCGGCCATATGAATGGCCTCGGTCTCGTTCTTCTCAGGCTCATACGGCTCGTCCTTGAACTTGGCCTCTTCTTGCACCAAGTCCAAGCACCTTGCGTTCGACGATTTGGTTCCGCAGCACGTCCATCAAACCACGCTTTTCGAGCTGGGCCCGAACGCGGCGGGGCGACTCGCCACTCTGCATGGCCATCAGGAAGATTTCCTTCTCGTAATCGCCCTCTTCGGCATCGATGCTCTCTTCCTCGGCAATCCGTTCGAGGATAAAGTGCTCCTTTAAGCGCCGTGGCGGTGCTGGCGGTGCTGTTCTGGCGCAGCTGGTTTTCCCGAGCCCGGATCTCCGGCTCGCTGAAGCCGCTGCGACGCAGTTCCATGACCGCCCGCTCCAATTCGCGGGCGGTTTGCCGCTTCAGCAGGCCCGGCGGCAATTCCCAGTCGGCCGACTCGGTCGAGCAGGCTGGTAATCTGTTCGCGCGACTTCTGCTGCTGGCTGTACTCCAACTGGCGCTTGAGGTTTTGCTGGATGGCGTCGCGGAGCTCCTCCTCCGATCTCGAAATCGCCCATTTCCTGCAGGAAGTCTTCGTCCATTTCGGGCAGCTTCAGCTTTTTGACTTCGAGCACCTCGAACTCTACGTCGAGCGTCTTGCCAGCGGAGTTCTTCGTTGGGTGCGTCCTTCGGTCAATGCGACCTTTGCCGACCGCTTGTCGCCCGCCTTCACGCCATCCATCAGCTTGTCGAACTCCTTCAACTCAGCGTCGCCGAAGCTCAAGACGGGGCGGATCCGAGCGACCACCTCGTCGTCGTCCTCCAGCCAACTCGCCTTCGTGGGTCGTCTTGACGTTCAGCGTCAAGTAGTCGCCCGGCTTGGCAGCGTCTTTGGTGGGTACCAGCTGGGCGTAGCGGGTCAACATCTGTTCGAGCTGCTCGGCGATGTCCTCTTCGGTGAACTCACGCACGGGCCGCTGACCTGAGGCCTTTCCACTTGGGCATATCGAACTCGGGCCGCACTTCGATGTCGAACTCGAAGGTCATCGGCCCCGCGTCGGGGACTTCCACCGCTTCGAGGTCGATTTCGGGTTCGCTAATGGCCGCAAAGTGTTTGTCTTCGCCAATCTTTTCCAGGCAATCCATCAGCAGGCTGCCTTTGACCTGATCGGTTACTTCCTTCTTGAATCGGCTCTCCACGATTTTGCGCGGCGCACGCCCGATACGGAAACCGGGCACACTGGCGGTGGGGACCAGATCGCTGAAGGCGTCGTCGAAATAGCGATCGATATCGGCACGCGATACCGTCACGGTGACGTGCCGTTCGCAGGCACTCGGCTCGGTGATGTTGACCACCAAGTCGAGCGTGGGGGCTTCTTTTGCGGCCGTGTTATCGGTCGCCACACCAGCAACTTCGTCGTTTTGTTCTTTGGCGTCGTCCGACATCGAATGTGACCTTTCTCGTACCCTGGCGAGTTGCGGCGTGGGCTGCGACCCTGCGGGCCATGGAGCAGTTTGCCGTCTAGTGGAATGCACCCGACCCAAACTGCGACGGCCCGCACCCCTCGTTGAAAGAAGCACGGGCCGCTCGTCTGGGCAGTCGGCCCCAGAGCCTGCGTATCTTGCGAACGCCGACCGGACCGGCGAGAGCGGCTGATGGGATTCGAACCCACGACAACAACGTTGGCAACGTTGTGCTCTACCAACTGAGCTACAGCCGCAAACCGGAGGCGGCGAGCCCTGAACAAACCGGAAACTCAACCGCCGAACTCAAGATTATAAGCCGATGTGGGGGGCTTTCAAGGGCACATTGCCCAACACTCAGCCATTGGCGTGCGGCAAGGACCCGCCTTCCGCCCAGGGTGCGCCTGGGCCCTCTGGGCAAGGTAGAATAGCCGCATGCTCCTGTTTAAGAAGAAGTTCTTGGACGCCGTCCTAAATGGCACGAAGACCCAAACCGTGCGCCTCTGGAAGCACCGGCTCATGCGGAGCGGCCAGCGAAGCTACACGCCTGGCATTGGCCCAATCCGGATTCTCCAAGTCGAGGCGGTCGAAATCGATCAGCTTTCCGACGCGGACGCCCTGCCCGATGGCTTCCCCGACGCCAAATCGCTCAAAAGGGAGCTACGCGATATTTATGCCGATAAACTGGCGGCCGGGTACCAGGCCTATCGGGTGACGTTTGCCGTGGGCGACGGGTCTGAGGAGTAGCCCCCAGGCGGGCAATTAGCCGCGCTCCCAGCCAAATGCCATCAGTTCGCTCAGGGCTTCGGCAATCTGATCGCTGCCGCTAGCCAGCCTTAATTCGCATCCAACTAGCAGCAAAACTGCAAGCGCCAGCAGCGCCATGGCGGGCGGATGAGGCTGTACGTCGACGGTCCGCAAGTTGGCTCGCAGCTGCTTGGCCAGCTTGTGCCAGCCTTGCAGATTCTGCCGCGGGCCGCTGGAAATGAGCGAGGTATTCCGAAGCAGGGCGAATCCATCGACGTAAAGTTGCACACCGAGTTTTGGCAGCACCAAGCAGTCACCCGCCCAACGAAACGAACCATCAACCGTGCCGGCCGCGTCCGACAGCACGGGCCGCAGCTCTGCAGGAGTCAGGTTGTAAACAACTAGGCGCGGCCGCGAGACCATGGCGGCCAGGGCAATCCACAGCAAGTACAGAGCAACTAGCAGCGGCCAGATGTAGTTCAGGAACTGTGTGGTCGCCAATTCGGGGCGGAACAGTTCGATGGGACCGACAAACACCAACCCGAGCAAACCAATCCCGAGTGCCGTGATGTCGCATGCCCCGCTGGTCAGCAGCGGACGCCGGCGGCAGTTCACCCAGCCGACGACGGCCAGATAAGCGGCCAGCGGAACTACGGCAATGGCGAAACGAATGGGATCCAAGGCGATGATCGGCGATGAGAGGTCAGTGGTCCGAAGTGGGGGTGTTCGATCGCGACGCGCCGCTCGCAGGATCGGAGCCGTCCTTTGCGGCATTCAGCTCCTTCTCCAGCTTTGCCTGGAGCGACTCCTTCTGTCGCCGCGCTTGGCGGACGCGAAGCGAGGCGGCAAAGCCGTCGACGACTGCCAGCAGCAACATCACAGCACACAATGATACCAGCAGGAGCAAGTAAAGTGTAAACCAAAGCGGCTTACGGGGAATAATGGGGTGGATCATCAGCAAGGCACCCACGACCCCAATCGTGCCGCTCGCTCGAAGCCGCCGCCGGTACTGCGCCCGTTCGGCCCGCCGCTGCCGCTCGTCGAGCCGCGGGTCCACTTCCGCCGCGCGCCACGTCCGCCGATGCGCATCGATCATCAGCCCCGAGAGGGCCAGCAGTGCCAAGGCAATAAAGGGGAGCAAAGACAAGGTTTCTTAGGAGGAGCGCGCGTGGGGAGAGATTGGTGTCGAGTGGGATTCGTGGTTACCGCCTGGCGCCGCGCGATTCTACGGCGTTTCCCCCTGGGATTTCAGCCATTCGAAAACAACCCAGCCCACTTTGGCGAGGGATTCTCCCGAGCAGTTGCGGGGCACGTCCTGTTCGGTATGCCAATAACTGCCGGCGGCGCCGAAGGGGGCGTCGGGGTAGTCGGCATCGATAATATCGCACGTGGGAATTCGGGCGATGTTACGGAGCGGCAGGTGGTCGTCGCGAATAAAGCCTTCCTGGCGACCGCTCTTCATCCGTGGCACAAACTCTTTCACCCCCAGGCGGGCAGCCGTTTGCCATATCTCGAGCACCAATGGCCGCGTGTCGGGCCAGGTCATGCTGAATTTTTCCTGCAACAGCTCAAGATTGGCATCGCCCACCATGTCCAGGAGCACACCCCAACGGTAGCGATAAGGCGGTGGGTTCTTTTTGTACTCGTCGGCAAAGTGAGTGCTTCCAAGGAAGTACTCGCCCCGATCGCCGCGGTAGCCGCCGTCGAACACCAACTCTTCGGCATCGAATAAGGCAAAATCGACACCAATCGCTAGCTCCGCTGCGGGTAAGTGATTGGCCAGTTCCATGAGCACCGCCACGCCGCTCGCCCCATCGTTCGCGCCCACGAACACCCCTTCGCGGCGGCGGCGTGGATTGGGGTCGCGATCGGGCAGCGGCCGCGTGTCGTAGTGAGGCGCACAGCAGGACCCGCTCCGCGGTATCGGGATGCCAACGAACGAGCAAGTTGGCGCCGCGGACGCGTTTGCCGGTGAGCGGGTGGCGGATCAGGAATTCCTGTCGTTCCACCGTGCCGCCGCGCTGCTCGAAGAACTTGGTGAGCATGGCTTGTTGTCGCAGCATCCCCGGACTTCCGCTCGGCCGGGGGCCCAGCTGGCACAATTGCGTGAGGTACGCAAAGGCCCGCTGCTCGTCGAGCGGGTTGCCGACGGATTGGGTAGCGGCGACCGGCAGCAGGGCCGTCGGTGTCGGTGTCGACGCGCCGGTAGGAGTCGCCGAATCCGGCCGGCGGGCGGCGGGCTCCTCACCCTGGCAGCCACCGCCCAGCAAGGCGGCCGCACCGCAGAGGGCAACCCGCGTAAGTCGAAACGCCAAACTTAGGGCTGGTGATGGCATGGTCGACATTCTACGCCGGGCGGCGTGCGAGGCGAGTGCTGTTACCATCGCCACACGAGCCGGGGCGACAAGTGCTGCTGTGGTAGTACAACTATTCGACGCGCCGTGCCGGAGCTGTCCTTGCTCTACGCCTCTCAGATTCCGCTGCTACGGAGCAATGGCGGCCGTTTTTGGCGCCTCGCCCCCCGCTTCTGGCTGACTGTCGGCTGCCGCCTCGGCGGGGCCGAGTAGTTCGCTTAGCGCTTTCTCTAGTGTACGGCCGCGGGCATTCATGCTCACTACCTTGCCTTCTTTGTCGACGAGGATCGCCTGCGGAATGCCAGCAATCGCGTATTTTTCGGCCATGGGATGGGCCCAGCCGTTCGCCTCGGGGTCGGTACTGTAGAGTGTCTGCCACGGGATGTTGCGGGCCTCGAAAAAGTTCTCGACCGCTTCCTTGTCCGAATCGAGGCTGATGCCAAGGACTTCGAACCCTTTATCGTGATACGCCGCGTAGGCCGCCAGAACGTTCGGCAACTCCGCAATGCAGGGCCCGCACCAAGTGGCCCAATAATCCACCAGCACGACCTTGCCGCGGTACGACTCCCAATCAACCATCTCGCCACCGAGAAGCGTGCCTTCGACTTCCATTATGGTACCGGGCAACTGCAGCCGGCGAATCAAGCCTTCGAGTCGCGGAACTCGCTGGGCAATGGCGGGATCTTCTGCGCTCTCCAATGCGGGGCGCACTTCTTCAATGAGTGCCACCACTTGCGGCACGGCGGGAGTTCCCGCAACTCCGTCCGCAAGTTTCATGAGCGCGACAAGACTGCTTGGCTTGATGTGCTCCCCGATCAGGCCGGAGCGAAGATCGTCGAGCACTGCCTCGCGCTGGCCAGCGTCGAGACGCGGCCAGGAGGCTATCTTCTGTTCGAGAATGGTTTGCTTCGCAAGTTGCTGCAACTCGGCGCAGGATCCGCAGCAACTTGCTCCAAGAACGCGGTGAGCTCTTCGGCTGCGTTGGGAACTCCCATGCCCGCCAGGCGCGTGTGCAACATCACTCGCAATCCAGCGGCTTGAATCCGCTGTTCGGTAGTCGCCTCGGGCGCGGTGTAAATGTTCTCCGCAGCCGTATCGAGCGATTGGAACATTCGCACGGCGTCTTCCCGATTGCGCGGCTGCATGAGCCGGGGACCCTGTTGCAGGTACTGAAACAGCTCGTCGATGGAACCCTCCGGCACCTGATAGGGGTCGACCGGTTCGCTCTCTGTTTCGCCAGGTGCTTCCTTCTCAACCGTGGCTGCTTCTTGAGCAGCCACGCGGGTAGCCGATGGCCAGCCGACGAGCATCCATAAGCAAATCGAACCCGGCAACCACAGCTGTGAAAAACGGCAAAGCATGGAGAATCCTGTACGTACCTTGGAGCCCCAACGCAAAGCGGACTTCAAGCAACAGAATGGTTGCACGGAGCCGGCTAACGTTGTTGGGCGGAGGGTCGGACGCGAAGGCAGTCCAGTTTTGCCAAGCGTCTGGGTGGGAGGGTGAGGAAGCCGCCATGCCCTCGATTACGTCGTGGCAAACGGCAAACCGCCTGCCCGCAGCGGACAGTGTAATACGCGACCCGCCGTGCATGCAAGGGAATTAGCCGTAACTTACGCCGCGACGACGATCCCCCCCAACTAGCTAGTTGACGCCGTGGAACTCCGAAATAAGCTGCCAGGCTTCCTCGGGCGTTTCAGCAAATGAGATCAAGTCGAGATGCTCATCGGCAATCACGCCTTCGTCTGCTAGCTGACGAAAGTTGATAATCGATTCCCAGTACTTACGGCCGTATAAGATAATGGGAATGGCTTGCATCCGCCCGGTTTGCCGCAGGCAGAGCGTGTTGAAGAGCTCGTCGAGCGTCCCGTAACCACCGGGAAACACCACGAGCGCGGCGGCCCGCAGAATGAAATGAAACTTGCGCATGGCAAAATAGTGGAACTGGAAGCACAGTTCTGGCGTGATGTAGGGGTTGGGCTCTTGCTCATGAGGCAGCTCGATGTTGAGGCCCACGTTCTTGGCACCTACGTCGAACGCCCCTCGATTGGCTGCCTCCATAATGCCTGGGCCGCCGCCCGTGGTGACCACAAACTCGCACTTGCCGTCGACCTGACAGCAACCGGAGACGAGTTTGGCGAACTCGCGGGCATGGTCGTAGTAAAAACTCTTGGCCAGTTGAGCTTCGCTACGGGCCAGCGCGCGTTGGAGTCGTTCGTCATCGGGCGCTTCGTCAAGGTCGAGCTTGGCGGCGGCAACGCGTGCTTCGGCTTCGTCGCGTGGCACAATTTGCGTGCCGCCAAACACCACAACGGTGGTCTCGATTTTGTGGTCGCGGAGCAATTGCTCAGTTTTCTGCAGCTCAAGCTGCATCCGCACTGGGCGCTGTTCCGACCGCTTAAGAAAATCGACATCGTACTCCGCCAACTTGTAGCTGGGCGAATGGAGTATCGCTTGCCGGTTGCGTTCGACCGAGGCCGATAAGTCATCGCGGTGGGCGTCGAGGGAGAATTCGTCGGGATAGGATTTGGACATGGAATGCAATCAGCGAAAGGAAAGACGCCGGCGGTCGCCCGGCGGCAGCGGTTGGCACGCGGTTCAATCGGCTAAGTTAGTCTAGCGTATGCGATTCGCCCAAATCGGGCACGATCGGTTTCCAGCCCCGCTCGTTTTGTAGTGTTTTAGCAAATGCTTCGGCGCTGTCGGGCTCGCCGTGGGTGAGAAAAACCTGTTTCGGATCATTTTGCATGCCGCCCAGCCACCGCAGCAGGCCCGCGCGATCGGCATGACCGCTCAGACCAGGCACCTTTTCAACGGCGGCATGGACGGGGACATCCATGCCATGTATGCGGATGGTAGGGGCCCCTTGTTCCAGGGCCCGTCCGCGGGTGCCGACGGCCATGTACCCCCCTAGGACGATGGTGCTTCGCTTGTCGGGGAGTCGCCGCTTGAGGTGATGCAGGATTCGCCCGGCGGTCATCATGCCACTGGACGAGATGATCACTGCCGGCCCCTCGATGTGGTTGAGCGCCTTCGACTCGTCGACACTGCGACACAAGTGGACGGCAGGACCGCCCAGCACGGGCCGGTCGCCACACAGTTCGCCCTCGGATAGGTCGTGGTCGATCGCGTACTCGCGGTAGATATCGGTCGCATTGCACGACATCGGGCTATCGAGGTAAATCGGCAAGTCGGGAATTTTGTTTTCGCATTTGAGGACCTGCATCAGGTAGATCAACTGCTGCGCCCGCCCCACGGCAAACGAGGCCATCAGGATCACGCCACCGCGCTTCACGGCCCGATTGAACACGTCGGCCAAGCCTTCGGACAAATCCTTGTCAGGGTGGTTGCGATCGCCATAGGTACTCTCGCATACCAGCACGTCGCACTCGGGTGGCGGTGCCGGATCGTGATAGAGCGGTCCGTCGTAGCGCCAATATCGCCGGAAAAGAGAATCCGTAGCGCCGGTTCGCGATTGCGCACCTCCACCTCAATCATGTTCGACCCCAGCAGGTGCCCCGCATCGTGAAACCGCGCCCAAATGGGTCCAGCCACTTGCTGCCATTTCTCCCTTGGTACTTCGCGAATCAGTTTGACCGTGGTGAGCACGTCCTTGCCTTCGTAGAGTGGCAGCGCCGGCTTATGCTTGGAGAATCCTTTCCTGTTGGCGTACTCCGCGTCGTGTTCCTGGATTTTTGCCGAGTCGAGCATAATGAGCTCGGCCAGCTCCGCCGTAGCTGGCGTGCACAGGATACGGTGCTGGTAACCTTCCCTGACGATCCGCGGCAGGTAGCCAACGTGGTCGAGATGCGCGTGCGTGAGCAGTACGGCGTCGAGCTGCTTCACATCGAACGGCGTCGGCTCCCAGTTTTTTTCGCGGAGCTTCTTGAGTCCCTGAAACAGGCCGCAATCGACAAGCACGCGTGTACCGTCCGCTTCGAGCAGGTATTTGGAGCCGGTCACCGTGCGGGCGGCGCCATGAAAGGTGAGTTGAGTCATGCGAGACGTTCTTGGGGTCGGGGGTCGGGAAGCAGTGAGAGTTTGGGCCTTACAGCATACCAGTTGCTAATGCCACCAGCACAAAAACGGTGGCCGTCGCGAATTCGACAAGCGGATACTTCGGCGAAATAGGTTCCCTGCAGTCGTAGCACTTGCCACCCAGCAGGAGCCAGCCCACCACCGGCAAATTATGCCACGGCCGTATTGCATGGCGGCACCGAGGGCAATGCGATCCTGGCCATACGACGCTTTCCCTGCGTGGCAGGCGGTACATAACCACGTTCAGAAAACTGCCGACGCATCCACCCAAAAAGGCGACGAACACCATCATCAGCCACCACTGGGCGTCGTTCAGGGCTAATGTGTCGGCGAGCATGGACGCCAGTGTAAGCGCTTGCGGCTATGCCGACGAGCGGCCGCTACCACAAACCATCCAGCGGCCCACCGCGAACGGCTAACGACTCCACCTTCCGCGTGACGTCCGCATCTTCTTCTAGCACCGGCGCGTGGTGCGGTTTGATCCGAGCATCGAGCACGAGCGCGCCCCGACAGCCCCAATGCTTCTGGTGGGTGAACGCCTCGACGCCGTCGATGTCGGCCGCTGGGTTGGTGCGTGTGAACGCCACCCAGAGAAAGTTGCTCAGCGACTCGGCCACAAACGCCGCGTCGTCGACTATTAGTACCACGCGGAACTGATTGATCGCATCGCGAGCCGAAAACGACTCGCAAAACCGCCGCAGTTCCGCCAGCGTGTGGGGCGCGTGGGTCTGGTACTCGAACGTGGGACGTGGGCATCGCGGGCCGCGAACCGCCAGCACTCCCGGCAGGGCAATACATGGTTCGCTGAATCCATCGGGCAGACGCAGGTCGCTGGGAATCTCGGTTGCCAAGCCGAACCGTGGCTCGCCAACCGCGGCTACAACCAGTTTCGACCCTGCGTTGAGGTCGCTACCCGAATAGTCGAGCGTGTCGATGGTTGTCTCGGTATGAAAATGGAGGTCGCGCGTCCAATCGGCCCGCGCGAGCATGTGGGAAAAGAAAGCGGGAATGTCGTGCAGGTTGAGTTGAGGGTCGTCGTCGGCTGCGGCGATCCATAAGAACTTGGCGAGCGATAACTGGCCCTGCCCCAGGATGGCGCACGCTTGGGTCAATAGTTCCTGCGGGCGGTCGGCCTGGCGGAACGGCATGTAGCGCTCGCTACCAATCGCCAGCAGCAGCGGGTGCACACCTGCCGCATCGACCGCGTTCACGCCTTTCACACCCGGCAGCACTGTTGGAATGATGGGCCCCGTGAGATCGTGAATCAATTGCCCGAACGCCGTATCTTCCTGCGGCGGTCGCCCCACCACCGTGAATGGCCAGATGGCGTCCTTGCGATGATACACATGCTCGACCTTCAAAACCGGGAAGGGATGGTCGAGCGAGTAGTAGCCCAGGTGATCGCCGAACGGCCCTTCCGGCTTGAGTGCATCCGGGATCACCGTGCCGCAGATGGCAAAGTCGGTATCGGCATGCACCGGCAGGCCATCGGGCCGGCGAACCATCCGCACGCGGCGGCCGGCCAGCGCGCCGGCGAACGTGAGTTCGCTCATCCCTTCGGGCAATGGCATCACCGCGGCAAGGCTCATTGCCGGTGGGCCACCGACAAACGTATTCACGCGAAACGGTTCGCCCGCTTCCATCGCCAGCCGCTGGTGCACACCAATCGAGCGATGGATTTGATAGTGCAGGCCAATCTCTTCATCGGGCACGTACTCGTTGCCTGCGAGTTGTATGCGGTACATGCCAAGGTTCGAGCGACTTAGCCCTGGTTGACGGACATCTTCGGTATAAACCTGCGGCAACGTGACGAACGCACCGCCGTCGCGGGGCCAACTCACGAGCTGGGGCAACTGACTGATTTTGGTCTCGTGCGCCATCACCGGCCCATCGCCCACCAGTTTGGGAAGCATGGTAAGCGCGGCGAGCGGCGTGGTGGCGTACTTTAGCGGCGCTCGCAGTGCCTGGGTGGGGTCGATCTTCAGCGCCACGAGCCGCTCGACCGCAGCGTAGGTGTCGCGAAACATGAACTTCGCCCGGTCGAGCGTACCGAACAGGTTGCTCACCATCGGAAACTTGCACCCCACGACGTTGGTAAACAACAGCGCGGGCCCGCCGGCGGCAAACACCCGGCGATGAATGGCCGCCGCTTCAAGCCGGGCGTCGATCGGCAGGTCGATTCGCACGAGGTGCTTGTGACGCTCCAGATCGTCGACACACTGGCGGAGGGATTTGTAGGACATGCCGGCAATCGAGTTGTAGGTATCGGGCAACTTGCGCCACGACGAACGAGTTGCTCCACGAACGACGAACGGCGTGTGGCTTGACGCTGTCTCAATCGTTTTTCGCACCTACGTCCTGCGACGCAGCTTCATTCCATCTCGCCCATGAAAACTCAGCAGCAGCGAGCCCGTTGCGCAGCACTCGGCGAACAATTGCTCGCTCAGTGCCTCTTCGCCAGGCCACGGGTAGCAGTACACCAGGTCGAAGTCGTCTGGCTCGAGGTCTAGTTCATCGTAGGCGCTCACCGCATCGGTGCGTACCCAGTTAAAATCGCCCGACAGGTCGAACAGGTCGACCTCGTCCATCGGCACGAAGCTGCCGGCGACAAACTCGGCCTCGATGGCGTGATCGGCCGCCAGCGCCCGGGAAACGTCCACCAGGTCGTCTTCGATTTCGATCCCCACCGCATCGAATCCAAGCAGCGCGGCGAGGCAAGTGACCACGCCCACGCCCGAGCCCCACTCCATGAATCGCCGGCCGGGCGCGAGGTTCGTCTCCGCAATTGCGGCGAGCACCGGTAAGCCAGCACGAAGTCGCTAGGCACAAACGCCGCCACGGGCGTATCGCGGTGTTCGAACTGAAAGCTCTCAATCCGCTCGTCGGCATCGTTCAACAAATCCAGCACGCCCTGTGGCAGTGCAATCAGCGGCGGTTCGAATTCCAGCGTCTTGAGTCGAGCCATGGAGAATATTGCGCCGGTCGGGGGCCAGTTTCAAGTGGTTGCGAGCTACGCGTCGGGAACATTATGCTGTAACGCTTTGCAATTATGCAACGCTGCTGGCCGGCGGTGGAAGACGCCGGACCCGTTATTACCATCGCTTCCGGAGTGCTTTTCATCATGGCAGGCGAAATTAAGGTCGGTCTGATCGGTTATAAGTTCATGGGCAAGGCGCACTCGAATGCCTACATGACCGTCGGAAAGTTCTTCGACACGAAGGCAAAGCCCGTGATGCAAGCCGTGTGCGGTCGCAATGCCGCAGCGGTGGCCGAGTTTGCCGATCGTTGGGGCTGGCAAAGCCACGAGACTTCGTGGGAATCGCTCGTCGCTCGCGACGATATCGATTTGGTTGATATCGGTACGCCAGGGAGCACCCACGCCGAGATCGCCATCGGTGCCGCTAAGGCGGGTAAGCACGTGTTTTGCGAAAAACCGCTGGCAATGAATCTGGACGAAAGCCGCCAGATGCTGGCCGCCGTGCGGACCGCTGGCGTAAAGAACATGGTGAATTTTAACTACCGTCGCGTGCCGGCGGTGTCGCTCGCGAAAAAGATGATCGACGCAGGAGAAATCGGCGAAATCCGCCATGCCCGATTCACCTACTTGCAAGACTGGTTGGTGGACCCCACGTTTCCCATGAACTGGCGGATGCGCGCCGAATCGGCCGGCAGCGGAGCGCACGGCGATTTGGGCGCTCACTCCATCGACATGGCGCGGTTCCTGGTGGGCGACCTCGATAGCGTGGTTGGCCAAAAGAAGACGTTTATCACCGAGCGACCGGCCGAGGGCACGAGCAGCGGGCTTACTGCCACCGCGGGCGAAGGCATCGAGCAAGTGACCGTCGACGACTGCAGCATGTGGCTCGCCAAGTTCGCCGGCGGAGGCGCTCGGCACGTTCGAAGCCACGCGGCTTGCGCCGGGCCGCAAGAACTTCAACCGTTTTGAGATCAACGGCAGCAAGGGCTCGCTGGTGTGGTGCTTCGAGGACATGAACTACCTGGACTACTACTCGACAGAATGTTCCGAGCACGCCCAAGGTTTCCGCCGCATTATGGCGACCGAAGGCTGTCATCCGTACGTTGGCAACTGGTGGCCGCCGGGCCACATTCTTGGGTACGAGCACGGTTTCGTGCATGCCGTTTACGACCTGCTAGAAGATATCGCCCACGACCGCCAGTGCACGCCCGACTTCCGCGACGGGGCGCAAGTGGTAGCCGTCCTGGAAGCGGTGGACCAGTCGATCGCGAGCGGCGGGTGGGCAACTGTGGAACGCGTGGAGTAGCTCGAGGCCTCGAGTTTTCGGATCGAAACGGGTCGTCAAGGTGCGCGGGGAACCGCCCTCCTTGGCCTCTGGAAATACGACTTGCCCATGCGATACGATCGTTTTGTAGCGCGTCCCCCCCAACCCTATATCCACACCTGAGCAAGCCATGACCATTAAAGCAGCTGTTGTCGGCACCGGATTTATTGGCCCTGTCCATGTCGAGGCGATTCGCCGGCTGGGGTTTGTCGAGGTGGTCGCGGTGGCCGAACGCGACCAGGATCTCGCCGAGGCGAAGGCCGCCGAGATGTCGATTCCCAAAGCGTATGGCGACTATCGCGAGCTTTTGGCTGACCCGCAGGTGCAGGTGGTTCACAATTGCACGCCCAATAATTTGCATTTTGAGGTCAACAAGGCGATCATCGCCGCTTCCAAGCACGTGGTGAGCGAGAAGCCGCTGGCGGTGAACACTACCGAGTCCCGCGAACTGGTGCGGCTGGCAGGCGAAGCGGGCGTAGTCAACGCCATCAACTTCAACTATCGCTTCATGCCGCTGGTGCAACAGGCCCGACAGATGGTTGCCGCCGGCGATGTGGGTCGCGTGTTGGCTGTGCATGGCAGTTACCTGCAAGACTGGCTGCTCAAGGAAACCGACTGGAACTGGCGGTTGGTGCCCGAGGTGTCGGGCAACTCGCGGGCGATTGCCGACATCGGCAGCCACTGGTGCGACCTCATTCAGTTCGTCGCGGGGCAGAAGATCACCCGAGTGATGGCCGACCTGATTACGGTCCACCCTGAACGGAAGCGGCCCAAGGTGGAGGTCGCGACGTTCTCCGACCAGAAACTAGGCAACGACGATTACGAGTCGGTCTCTATCAGCACCGAAGACCACGCCAGCGTGCTACTGGAGTTCGACAGCGGCATGCATGGCGTGATGACGGTCAGTCAGTGCGCGGCGGGAAGAAAAAATCGGCTCAGCTTCGAACTCCATGGCAGCAAGTGTGCCCTCGGCTGGGACCAGGAGCAGCCGGGTGAACTGTGGATTGGCCATCGCGATCGACCCAACGAGGTGCTGATGCGCGACGCCAGCCTGATGCATCCAGCGGCCCAGGAGTATGTCCACTACCCACCCGGCCACAACGAGGCGTGGCCCGACGGCCCAAAGAACCTGTTCCGCAACGTGTACGGCCAACTCAACGGCACCCGCGTAGGTGGCGACTTTGCCACCTTCGTCGACGGCCACAACGAGATCGCCATCTGCGAAGCCATGCTGAAGAGCCACCAGGCCAAGCAGTGGGTCGACGTGGAATACTAAGGACGTCCGGGGTAATGGCCGTAAGCTAGAAAGGGGTAGCGTGCAAAGTCGCCCCTCATTTCGTTCTAGCTTTGCGTCGATGCTCTACGAAGAATCGCGGGATCGATCCGACGATCAGCTACCGCAAGTGATGTTGCAACGCAGCTCGACTCGTAGCTTTATCGAGCGCACCGCCCTTCCCGCCTACCAAGGCTCGAGTCAAAACTCCGCCCTAACAATGCCCCCCCAAGAAACCTGGGCAGGCCAAGCGATCCACTCGGCGGTGGCGGTGCTGTGCGGGATGGTCGCCGGCTGGGTGGCGATGCTGCCGGAACAGCGGGACGCGAAATCCAGCCAGCAGAATCGAGATATGCTAGAATAAAGCGATGGCTACCGTAGGAATCTCACACGCCGCCGATTTCTCGTTTCACGTTCCCGCAACCGGGATGACGCTGGAGCAATTCCGCAACTGGGCCGAGTCGGACGACTATCCCGACCGTGGCAAAGTGGTCTACTTTCGTGGGGAGTTGTATTTCGACATGAGCCCCGAACGCATTGATTCGCACGCGGCATTGAAAGATGCTCTCAACCGGGTACTCAGTCCACTCATCTTTGATAACGACCTCGGTCGCTACTACCCTGATGGTGCGGGACTGCAGAACGAGGGAGCCAGCGTCGCCAACGAGCCAGATGCTCTCTTCGCAACCTGGGAAACCATCAAGGCGGGCAAGCTAATTGCGCCACCTGAGAAGCATGGTATGCACACCGCATTGGTTGGCACGCCCGACTGGGTGTGCGAAATCGTCAGCGATTCGTCGATTGACAAAGACACCAACATTCTTCGCACTGCCTATCACGCTGCGGGCATACCGGAGTATTGGATTCTCGACGCCCGTCAGGACGAGATTCAGTTCGTACTGCTCAAGTGGCAGCCGCAGGGGTACGTGGAAACGCCGGCGGTTGATGGATGGTATCCGTCCACGGTGTTCCGGCTTGAGTTCCAAATTACGCGCCATCGCGATCAAGTCGGCTGGTGGCAGTACGATTTAAGGTATCGGTAATGCCAGCCAACTACAAAATCGCCCGGCACACGGCACCCTGTTCGGGTCGGGGATGCGATTCTCATCAAACCGAGCTGCCGGCATCGCGTGATTCCCGCCCACAAGACGACGCTCAAGGTGCTGATATATCCCGATCCCCGCGTTCGAACCGAACGACGAGTGGTTCGACTAGCGTCGTGCTGCCGGCAAAGCAGCACTGCTAGCGTCGAATGCTGCAGGCGACGCCCATCTGATGTGGGCGAAGCTCACCCGTTGTGCTAACGTTCTCCGCCCGCCGTTTCGTCCACTCGGCCCTCGCCCCTCGATCGTCCCATGCTTACCGTCCTCATCCCCTGTAAAGACGAGCACCATAACATCCTCGAGTGCATCGAATCGGTGGCGGCGTTGCAGACGAGATCCTAGTCGCCGACTCTGGTTCCACCGATGGCACGCTGGCAATGGTACGCGACCTGCCCGGCGTGCGCCTGATCGAACGCGCCTACGTCAACAGCGCCGATTTCAAAAACTGGGCCATCCCACAGGCGAGTAATGAATGGGTGCTGGTGGTGGAAGCCGACGAGCGGGTTACTCCCGAACTGGCACTCGACATTGGCCGCGTGCTTGCCGAACAACAGGATGCCGAGGCCTACTGTGTCCGGCGAGAAACCTACGTGCTCGGCCATCGCCTGCGACACTCCGGAGCCCAATCGGCGACCTGTACGCGACTGTTCCGTCGCCACCTGCGGTACCAGCCGCGGCGGGTCCATGCCGATATCGAGGTGGCCCAGCAGCGAGTGGGGCAGCTCCGCGGCAAGTTGCAACACCATACGTGCCAGTGCCTCAACCGTTTCCTCCAGACGCAAAATCGCTACTCGAGCTGGGCCGCACACGACGCCTACGACGCTGGGAAACGAGCCACTTGGTGGAGCGTTGCCGTGCGTCCGCCCCTAAAATTCCTGCAGTTCTACTTGCTGAGGCTTGGTATCCTCGATCGCACGCCTGGCCTTCTATGGTGCGCGATCGTGGCCTATTACAACTTAATGAAGTACGCCAAGTTGTGGGAAATGACTCACAGTCGTACGAAGACCGCGCAGTATCACGAATCGCCCCACGACAACTTGCCAGCGCCGCTCGCCACGCGGCGTGCTGCATGACCCCTAACTTGTAGTCCGCACCATGTCGAATCGCACCAGTAAATGGCACCATCGTTGGCTGGGCACCGTCGATGTCCGACGGCGGATTCGCGACCGCACCTTGCGGCGGATAGGGCTCGCCAGGTGTCGTACGCCGTTGCCACTGGTCGGCCGTGACGACCTGCTGATACCTAGCATAGTAAGCGGCGCTGCGGCCG
The DNA here is from genome assembly GCA_963753855.1 of Lacipirellulaceae bacterium. Taxonomy (GTDB): domain Bacteria; phylum Planctomycetota; class Planctomycetia; order Pirellulales; family Lacipirellulaceae; genus Aeoliella. The sequence continues at coordinate 107,607 of CAVWDV010000006.1, forward strand.
AGATCCTCCTCCGCGAGGGCGACCTTTCGTTCGTTCAAGTCGGTGCCTACGACGGCCGAAGCGAAGACGACCTCACCTCGATGATTGATTTGCCCGGCGTTCGCGGGTTACTCGTCGAACCACAGCCCGAACCGTTTGCCGAACTTCAGCGGCGCTACGGCGACTGCTCGAACGTGCAACTGGCCAACGTGGCAATTGCACCAATCGAGGGCCAGCGCAACTTCTACCGACCGCGAAGCGGTCCGTCTCGTCTGGCCTCGTTCGACCAAGCGAACCTCATCCGTCACGGTGTGGCGCTCCAAGATATCGTCTGCGAATCGGTCGAGTGCCTTCCGCTAGACGCATTGCTAAACCAATTGCAAATCGATCGCTTGGACGTCTTGCAGATCGACGCCGAAGGATACGATCTAGAGGTGCTAGCAACCCTGGACTTCGACCGTTGGCAACCGCGCTGGCTACGATTCGAATTTCTTCACCTCGACCCGAAAAAGCTGGCTACCTGGCTGGACCATCTGGCTCAACGGAGATACCGATTTTTTGTGCAGCAGCGCGATATTGTCGCCATTCAACCTGCTCTCCGCAGCAAAGCGGCCTGAAGATTAGTGGGCCCATCGCCTGATTTCATCGCGCGGAGCGTTGCTTTGCCCCAACTTGTCGGCCAATGCCCGAAATCCGGGTAGTAGCAGTTATAACTCATTTGCCGACAGAGACTTACGGCCATTGCACCCCTCGATCCAAGCAAGAATGGGCCCCCGGCCTGCAATGCATGGCCCATATCTTTGCGTGGAAACTCCCCAAAAAGTGCAAGTGGAAAATTGACGAATGCATTTAAATGTTGATAATCGGGGGAGCTTCAATCAACGTAGAAGGCGTGGTGAGAGAAGTGTTTTAGGCGGTGTGGTTTACCGGCTCGGTGGCGACGAACGTTAGAAACGGGCTCGCCACTAGCCATGGGTGGACTTTTCACTTAACTTATTATTATCTCGCGATAGATTAACAACTGCAGCATATCCCTGGGGAAGGTGGATCCAATGAACCGACGTGACATCATGCTTTGCTCCTATGGACGGTTCGTCTTTAGTGTTTCAATGTTCGCTGCTTTGGCGGCATCCTCTGCAATTCTCCGTCCTCCATCGCGGGGACGTTCAACTGGGGGGACCTATCGGATCCCGCCGGAGATGTCATGTATCTTGACGTCGAGGAAAACAACGCCGAGACCGACGCCTTGTTTGCGCCCAATCCTGGGAATGGTTCGCCAACCGTCGTGGGCAATCAAATCACCTTCGATCCCCAAGGCTTTGCTAGCCAATCGGAGAACCTAGCAGCCGACTTGCTCGATAGCACACTGACGACCGTTATCATGGCAAAGCCAGGCAAGGCGATTAACACCGTGGTGATCGAAGAATTCGGCGACTACTCCCTCAGCGGCCTGGGTGCCGCAGAGGCATCCGTGGGGGCTGCTTTCTTCGTAACGATCCTCGAGGTCGATGGAGAGCCTGTTTCTGGCATTCCAGTCAAGACACAAAACATGGCCTTCACCAGTGGTGGTGGAGCAAATGGTGGCGAGTACGAACTGCCCGGCGATCAAGGTTCTGCCGTAATCTGGAATGGGACCGCGTTCATCGACATCGCAGATCACCTGTCGGACAACAATGTCGGTGGCGCGGCGACAAAAGTTCGTCTCCGCTTCGACAACACGTTGACAACTGCAGCAGCTACTGCCAGCACGGCGTTTATCAAAAAGAAGGAGTTGGGCGGCGTGATCATCACGGTCAACGAGGACAAGATTCCCGAACCCTCAACCATCGCCCTGGCCGGCCTTGCCGTACTAGGGTTGTTTGTGCGTCGACGCTGCTCGAAGTAGCGTTGCTGGTGCCGCTCCGGCACAGTTTCAGCTAATTCTCCTGGCAAGACGCCGGAGTTGGTGAATAGGCACGGCAGTCGCCACTTGTAATGGCTCCATTTAACCAATTTGGGGTTATGTTCCAATTTTTTTGATGCATTAATCGGGGGAGCGTTGTTACAATAGATGGATAGCAACGTACGGCTTGGAACAACCGTATTTAGATGTGGGCTTCGCAATCGACGCTCAACCGAGATGTTCCTTCCATGATGTCCCTTTCTGAATTACGCATTTTATTTATTTCCTGGGGAAGGCGAGCTAATGATGCGACTCAACTTGATTCACCGCCCGGCTGTTTTTGCCGTACTGTCTCTGACCTTTGCTTTTGGCTCCGCTGTGGCCACGGCAGGGACTTTCAACTGGGGCGATATTTCCGACCCCGCTGGCGACGTTATGTATCTGAACGTCGAAGAAAACAATGCTGAGACCACGAGTCTCTACGCGCCGGAACCTGGCGTGGGATCGCCAACTGTGATTGGTAATTCCATCATGTTCGACCCCCAAGGTTTCCAATCCTCCTCATCGGGAAATAGTGCCAATACGCTCGACAGTCAGATGTCCACCACCATCATGGCGAAGCAAGGCTTGGCCGTGGAAAGCATCTCGATTAGCGAACTCGGCGATTACACGCTATCGGGGCTAACGGGAGGTGCCGCAACGGCCTCCGTTGGAGCCGCGTTCTTTTGGACCATCGAAGAGATCAACGGTATTGCCAACCCGCAGGCCACGCAAACGCAGAGCATGGTGTTCAGCACCGGCAGTGGTCCAAACGGCGGCATGTACGCGCGACCGGGCGATGACGGAACGGCTTCGATCTGGACCGGTTCTGTCTTTCTCGATGTCCGCGACTGGCTAAACGACAACGGTTTCGAGGACGATTTTGCTACTAAGGTGCGATTGACGTTTGATAACTCCTTGTCGACCGCGGCCGACGAGGTGAGCAGCGCCTTCATTAAGAAGAAGGAAATCGGCGGCTCGGTGATTGTTACCGTCGACACCAGTCGTATTCCCGAACCCTCCACCTTGATGCTGGCCGGTTTGGCTGTTGCCGGGTTGGCTTTCAGCCGGCGACGTGGCTAATCCCACCTAGATTCGGCATTGAGCAAAAGGCTTACGGGCCGAGACGTTCCTCAGGGCGTCTCGGCCCTTTTTTCGTGGTGCAGGCCGTCCTGGGATGGCCATCTCGCGACTTGAATGGCCGCCGGGGCTCACTTATCCTTAGAGTTTGCGAAGCGCCAGCTGCGGGAGAGGGTCCACAACCGCAATCGTTCATCGCTGGTACTTGCTTGCCCTCCCTCTAGCCCTGTCTGTTGATGTCCGATCTAGCCCAACGCATGGCGAGCCTCTCGCCCGCCCAGCGCAAACTTCTCGAGCAGCGGTTGGCAGGGCAAAAACCCCAGGCCGAGCCGATCGCCATTGTCGGCATGTCCTGCCGATTTGCCGGGGCCGATAGTCTTGCCGCCTATTGGCGTGTGATCAACGAAGGGATTGAGGCCGTTCGCGAAGTGCCTCCCGACCGATGGGATTTGGACGAGTTCTACGATCCCACCGGTACGCAGTCGGGCAAAATGTTCACGAAGTGGGGTGGCTTCGTCGACAACATCGACCAGTTCGACCCGCAGTTCTTCGGCATCGCGCCACGTGAAGCAGCCCGCATGGATCCACAGCAGCGTCTGCTGCTGGAAGTGGCGTGGGAGGCCATGGAAAATGCAGGTATCCCGGCCGACCAACTCGCTGGCACGAAGACGGCCGTCTATGTTGGAATTGGCGGTGCCGACTATTCGAAAGTTCCTGCGCAATTCGCCGACTACTATCACCACATTGACGCGCACGTTGGCACTGGCAACGCGCTTTCCATTGCCGCGAATCGCATCTCGTATATCTTCGATTTCCACGGCCCGAGTGCGGCCGTCGATACGGCGTGCTCCAGTGCATCGCTAGCCGTCCATTTGGCCGTGGAGAGCTTGCGTCGGCGGGAGTGCTCGGCGGCACTCGCCGGGGGTGTCAATGCGATTATCACGCCAGAGACAACCATTGCTTTCTCCAAAGCGCGCATGCTTTCTCCGGAAGGGAAGTGCCGCCCGTTCGATGCCAGCGCGAATGGCTACGTCCGCGGCGAAGGGTGTGGTTTAGTCCTGCTGAAACGACTCGCCGACGCGGAGCGCGATGGCGATGATGTCCTGGCAATCATCCGCGCCACGAGCGTTAACCAGGACGGCCGCACCTCGGGTATCAGTGCTCCCAATGGCCAGTCGCAGCAAGAGTGCATCCGTGCTGCCCACATGCAGGCGGGAGTCACAGCGGCCGACATCAGCTACATCGAGGCACACGGGACAGGAACACCGCTCGGCGATCCGATTGAAATGCAGGCACTTTCGGAGATCTTCAAGCGGGGGAGCGACTCCGATCGACCAGTCCACGTAACTAGCGTGAAAGCCAATATCGGTCACACCGAGACCGTTTCGGGGGCCGCTGGTTTAATTAAGGCGGTCTTGCTCATGCAGCATCAAGTCATTCCGCCACAGTTATATCTCGAGTCGGTCAATCCACATATTTCGCTTGAGGGATCGCGGATTGTCTTGCCAACCCAGCATACGCCCTGGCCCGAAGGCGGAGGTCGCCGCTTGGCCGGCATTAGTTCGTTTGGCTTTGGTGGTACCAACACCCACCTGCTGATCGAAGCCCCCACGGTTGCTCCTGCCCGGGACGCTCGTGCCGAAGGCGACGCAGCGACGAGCGTGCGGTCGCGCAACGGAGAAGCGAGTCCGGAGGGATATCCAGCCGCACCGCGGTGCCAGCACGTGCTCAAGATCTCGGGGCGATCCGCAGCGGCGGTGGAGTTGCAGGCTTCGCAGTTCGCTGAATTCTTGACAACCCACCCCAACGAAAAGCTTGTCGACGTTTGCTACTCGGCAAACACAGCGCGGGCGGACTTCAACTTTCGCGCGGCGATCACCGCCGACTCACGAGAGGCCTTCCTCAAGTCGCTCTCCACGCTGGCAGCGGGCAAAGCCAGTCCTACGGTCAAGCGTGGGCAGGTCAAAGGTATTGCCCGCCCGAAAGTGGCAATGTTATTCACGGGACAGGGATCCCAATACCCGCAGATGGGCCGCGCACTCTATCAAACCGAACCGGAATTCCGACTCGCGATTGACCAATGCGACGAGATTCTCCGCGCCGGGCTCCCCGAGTCTCTGCTCACCATCCTCTTTCCGACGAACGACGAAGATTCGCGGTTGGTCAACGAGACGGTTTACACCCAGCCCGCTCTCTTTGCCATTGAATATGCCGTCGCACGACTATGGCAATCATGGGGCGTCGAGCCCAGCATTCTGTTGGGGCACAGCGTCGGCGAGTACGTTGCCGCAACCATTGCCGGATGCATGAACCTGAACGAAGGCCTGGGCCTGATCAGTGAGCGGGCCCGGTTGATGCAACAGATTTCCCAGCCGGGAAGCATGGCGGTGATTTTTGCGCCGAGTCGGTGGTCTCTGCAAAGATTGCCGGCAACGAGCAGCGTGTCGCCATCGCCGCGGTCAATGGCCCCGAGAATACCGTCATCTCCGGCGAATCCGACACGATCGACGCTTTGGTGCGTGAGTTTGAGTCGGCAGGCATTGGATTACAGCGGCTGGTGGTTTCCCATGCGTTTCACTCGCCACTGATGGATGAGATGCTCGACGACTTCGAGCGGTTTGCCGAGGGTATCGATTTTCAACGTCCGGGTATCACCCTCGTCTCGAACCTGACGGGGCAGGTAATGACCGAGGCACCAACGGCCCAGTATTGGCGGAACCACGTTCGCAGCGCAGTACGCTTTATCGACGGGGTGAAGCGCGTCGCGGAGTCGAAAGCGAGCGTACTACTGGAGGTGGGGCCGTCCACGAGTTTGCTGGGAATGGCGAAGCGCTGCTTGCCCGCCAGCGGTGCAGCCAACGTGGCATCGCTCCGTAAGGGCCAGGATGCCGATCGAACGATGGCCGGTGCCGTGGGCGAGCTTTACGTTGCTGGCGTCAAGGTCGACTGGCGCGGGCAGTATCGACACCTTCCCACCAAGCGATTGCTGCTTCCCAACTATCCGTTCAATCGCAGCCACTTTTGGTTTGATCTCGACCACGCGGCGAGTGGCGGCGCCGCCCGCCGCCGATCCGTCGCCGGGCATCCACTGCTCGGTTCACGCGTGCCAACGGTGTGGACCAACACGGTGTACGAAACCGTGCTGGATGCGCACACCCCCAATTACCTAGCCGACCATCAAGTGCAAGGCTCGGTCGTTACTCCGGCAGCCGTATTCGTCGAACAGGGGCTTGCTGCCGCACAGCAAACCTTCGGCGAAGGCATGCATGGAATTCGCGATGTGTCGGTTCAAGCCGCCATGTTCCTTCCGGAAGAAGGCGCCAGACTGGTGCAGGTCGCCGTCGAGCCTGAAGCGGGTGGACGATCGGAGATGGAAAGTTACAGCGCAGCCGCGGACGCCGACGTCCCCGACTGGCAACTTCATGCCACCGCATCGCTGCTACACGCTTCGCAATTGCCAGACGCGGCCGCACTCGCTGCGATCGACCTCGACGCGATACGAAACCGTATTGTGGACCGCAAAACCAAGGACGAATTCTACGCGATCGTCGCCCACCGCGGTTTGGCATATGGTCCGCAGTTCCAGGTGCTGGGCGAAGTGCTCCGTAATCCTACCGAGGCACTTGCGTTGGTTGAGGCCCATGAAACGGTGGCTGCTGAACTGAGTAAGTACCGCCTGCACCCAGTGCTGGGCGACGCCTGCCTGCAGACGCTCGCTTCGACGGTGCCACTGGAAGAGGATGGCAGCTACAGCCCTTACACCTACATGCCGGTTGCCGTGGGCCAGGTCCGTGTGATCGAGTCGATCCACAATTTGGATCGGCCGGTCTATTGCTACGCCGTACGCCGCTCCGGCGACGACCGGCCTAGTCCCGAGACGGTCACCAGCGATATCTACCTGGTGGACGCGGACGGCCGCGTCTTGGTCGAGATGCTTGCGGCGAAAGTGCAACGTATCGGACGCGCCACTGGCGGCGGCACGACTCGCGAGCCGATCGACTGGCTGTACACCTTAGACTGGATTGAAGCGCCGCTCGGGCGGGAGTCGCAGCCCGCGGCAGGGACTTGGGTAGTAATGAGCGATCGCCACGGCATGGGGCAAGCCCTGGCAACCCGACTCTCGAGCGCGACGCGACGCGTGGTCTTGGTAAGCCCTGGCAACGAGTTGTCGCTCGATTCCAACTCCAGCGCGATCGCCCATGCTACGATTAACCCGCTGGATGAATCGCATATTGGTGACTTGATTCAGCAACTCGCAACCATGGATCAGCCCATCGTGGGCATGGTTCACCTCTGGTCCACCGACCTGCCGCCGGCTCCCGTGGATGGCGACGCCTGGGCAGAGTCGACGCGGTTAGGCGTGGCGAGTGCGCTGCTCGCCATCAAGCAACTCGCTCGTTGCGGTCAAACGAAAATGCCGCGATTGTGGCTGGTGACCGCTCGGGCGCAAGCGGTTACCAGCAGCGAACAGGTGGCCGTCGCACAGGCGCCGCTGGTTGGCTTAGCTCGCGTGGCGGCGGTCGAACATGTTGAAATGCAGCCAATCCTCGTTGATCTCGATTTCGCCGCAACCAGTGACCTCAGCGCCCAACAATTGCTAGCCGAGTTGGGAGGCAACTCAACCGATAGCCAGGTGGCCTACCGTCGTGGCAAGCGGCAAGTGGCCCGTTTGCACCCGGATCAATCCGCTCGCAAGGCCCTCGAAGCCAGGGGAGCGGCGACGGGCGAACTACGCAAGGGCTCGCCCTTCCAACTGCGGATTACGAGTCCCGGCTCGTTCGATGCGCTGAAGTACGTGCCGTACGAGCGGAAAGCGCCCGCCCCAGGCGAAGTCGAGATCGCGGTGCACGCGACGGGACTCAACTTCAGCGACGTGCTCAAGGCGCTCGGGCTGTACCCTGGCATTAAGGACGAAATCGTCCCGCTTGGCATCGAGGCTTCCGGCGTGGTAACTGCGGTTGGCGAGGGGGTTAAGCTATTCCAGGTGGGCGACGAGGTAATGGGCGTCGCCCCCTATGCGTTCGCCTCGCACGCGACGACGCGCGAGTACACCTTGGTGCACAAGCCAAAATCTATCAGCCATGACGAGGCGTGCACGATTCCTATTACGTTCCTCACCGCCTACTACGGCTTGGTGCGTCTGGCCCAGGTCGAGCCAGGCGAGCGAGTTCTGATTCATGCCGGTGCTGGTGGAGTGGGGCTTGCTGCCATCCAGATTTGCCAGCGCTTGGGGGCGGAAGTGTTTGCCACCGCGGGCAGCGATGAGAAACGCGAATTCCTCCGCAGCTTGGGCGTGAAGCACATCTACAGTTCCCGGACGCTCGATTTTGCTGAGCAGATTCTCGACGACACTGGTCGCCAAGGCGTCGACGTGGTGCTCAACTCGCTACCGGGCGAGGCAATCGCCAAGAGTCTCTCGATCCTTCGCGCTCACGGGCGCTTCCTGGAAATCGGGAAGATCGACATCTATCAAAATCGCAAGATTGGTCTGCTACCGTTCCAGGACAACCTGTCGTACCATGCCATCGACCTCGATCGCATGCTACGGCAACGACCCACCTACATTCGCGGATTGTACGACGAGTTGATGCCGTATTTTGAGCGTGGCGATTATCATCCCGAATTGTTCACGCGTTTCGAACTCAGCAGCACAATCGACGCGTTTCGGTACATGTCGCAGCGCAAGAACATTGGCAAGGTGGTCGTCGCTATCGGCGATACTGCGACGACCGAACAGGCGAATGGTACGCCCGAACAGGAGCTTGTTCGCGCCGCTGGTTCGTACTTGATCACTGGTGGTTTGGGTGGCTTGGGTTTGCAGGTGGCCAATTGGCTCGCAGGGCAGGGGGCCGGTGGGCTTGTGCTCCTATCGCGGCGGGCGCCGTCCGACGAGCAGCAACGGATGATAGCCGCGCTCGAACAAACGGGAGCGAAAGTGGTTGCGCTGCAAGCCGACGTGGTGGATCACGATTCGCTTGCCCAAGCGCTACGGTCGTTGCCGAGCGGTTTGCCGCCAATCCGAGGTGTGATTCATGCCGCCGGGGTGCTGGCCGATGGTGTGCTGGCGGATATGTCGCTTGAGCAACTCGACCGAGCGATGCTGCCAAAGACCGTGGGCGCGTGGAACCTGCACGCTATAGCGGCCGACTTGCCGCTCGATTTCTTCGTCTTGTTTTCCTCCGTTGCCGCCATGGTCGGTTCGCCCGGCCAAGGCAATTATGCGGCGGGCAACGCCACCCTCGATGCACTGGCCCACTACCGTCGCAGTCAGGGACTTCCGGCCACCAGCATCAACTGGGGCCCGTGGGCCGGAACTGGCATGGCCGCCGACACGTTTGCCGATACCGATCGCGAGGCGGGCATCCAGTCACGGGGGATGGACCTGCTGCCGGTTGACGAGGGACTAAAGCTGATGGGCGAACTCATTGCAGCTGGCGTCACCCAAACCACGGTCATGGACGTCTACTGGGATTCGCTCCTGCGGCTACTAGGCAACCGCCGTCTTACCGCACTCGACGACATGGCCATCGAGCATGACGATGGCGGATCGAGTGGCTCGGCGGTCGACCACGCGTTTCGTAATCAGTTGTTCGAAATGGAACCTGCGGGCCGGGTATCGCTGGTGCGAGACTACATCCAAGCCGAACTCGCCCGCATCATGAGTTTCGAACCGGAACAATTGGATGTCGAACAGCCGCTCACGGCATTTGGTCTCGATTCGCTGATGGCACTGGAACTGAAGAACAATCTCGAGAGCCGCCTGGCGTTTACTTTGCCGATGGCTAAGCTGTTGGAAGGTCCAAGTATCGCTTCGTTGGCTGTCGACACGGTGGCTCTCATCACGGACGACGAGGTCACCGAGGCCACCGAGGCCACGGTGGGCGACGCTTGGAATCCGTTGGTGAAGCTTCGCGATGGCGCGCTAGCCGAGCCATTGGTGCTGCTACCAGCACTTGGCGGCGACGTGGGTTGCTACACGCAGCTCGTGCAGCACCTGTCCATCGACCGCCCGGTGGTGGCGTTTCGCCCGCGCGGAATGGACGACGCGAGCCCCCCGCACAACGATATGCGGCTGCTGGCGGCCGACTACGCGGCGGCACTTCGCCAATGGCAACCGGCCGGACCGTATTACATCGCCGGTTGGTCGGCTGGCGGCGTCTCCGCGTTTGCCATGGTGGAGCAGATGCTGGCCGACGGCGACGAAGTCAAGTTGCTCGCCTTGTTCGATACGCCACTGCCTAGCATTTACCGCGGCATCGACGTGGATGACGATGCGGCCTTCTTGTGCGATTTGGTACGCTTTACCAATCGATTCGCGGGCACCAACATCGAAGTTTCGGTCGCCAATCTGGCCGCACTTTCGCCCGAGGAGCGATTCGCCGGGGCACTGGCCCAAGCGCGCGAGCAAGGTATGTTTCCGCCAAGTGTTAGCGACGAATACGTCCATCGGCTCGTCGCCGTCGGCTCGGGGCTCGTTCGCGCTAGCAAGGGTTACACGCCCCAACCGGTCGACCTCGCTATGCAACTGTTTAAGCCATCGATTGCGGGCGGCCTGGAGGATATCACCCACCACGACCTACCCGACGACAATGGCTGGCAGAGCCTGGTGGGTCAGTCAACCACCTGCACCGTCATCCCCGGCGACCACTTCACCATGATGACAACCGATGGCGCCAGGGAACTGGCCGCAATTCTCGACAAACTGCTGGCTTAGATGCGCTGCTATCATCCTCCCCTGCGATTGCGTCTTGGCGGAATGGTGTTGCCCGACTAGCGGTGAATCTGCTATCGGCGCGGTCGAAGTTCTTCCCCTCGCCACTCCGCCGGACCTGCATTCATGCCGCTGCTTGCTCAAACTGCGACCAATCCCACGTTCGCCGCCCCGGCAATTCCGCCAGAGTCCGGCACCGCGGTGCCGCCCTTGGCGGAGGAACACTCCGAGGCGCTGAAGAAACTAACTAGTTTCGATCTCGACCTCACCTCCCAACAGTGGATCTCCCTCGCTGAGTATTACGGCATGCGCGCTGCGCTCGTACTCGTGTTACTGACCCTGGCGTGGACACTGGCCGGCTGGGCATCGAGCCTGGTGCGATCGAGCTTACGGCGTTTGCGATTCGACGAAACCCTGACGCTATTCATCGCGAAGCTCACCTGGTGGGGCATTATTCTATTGGCGGCGCTCGCTTGCCTCTCGAAGTTCGGCATCGAGACCACAAGTTTCGCTGCACTCATTGGTGCTACCGGTTTTGCTGTGGGCCTTGCCTTTCAGGGTACGCTCTCCAATTTTGCTGCAGGGGCCATGCTGCTAGTGTTCCGGCCCTACAAGGTGGGCGACGTGGTGAACGTCGCTGGAAATCTCGGCAAGGTGGACGAAATCGAACTGTTTACCACCACCATCGATACGTTCGACAACCGTCGGATCATCGTCCCAAATAGCGAAATCTATGGATCGGTGATCGAAAATATTACCTATCACTCACAGCGGCGCGTCGATGTCGACGTTGGCGTGGCGTACGCGGCCGATATCGACGATACCCGACGCGTGCTCACCGAAGCTGCGCAGGCGGCCGAGGGTACCGTGCTCCAACCCGAACCAGCCATCGTCTTGCAAGGGCTTGGTGCATCGAGTGTCGATTGGTCGGTTCGCGTGTGGGGACCAACTTCCCAATACCTCGACATCAAGCAAAGTCTGATTCGCGAGGTAAAAAACCATCTCGACAACGCTGGCATTGAGATTCCGTTCCCACAGATGGACGTGCATTTCAATCAAACAAACGGAGCCAACTAGTGTTTTTACGAGGATAAGGAATGGGGTTCTCGAGAGTGAGCCGCACGCGCTCGCCTCGGCTTCGCCCGTGTACGCCCGACGCTAGCGCGTGCGGCTTACCCTCGACTCCAAATCGGGGCGAAGCACTAGTCGCCAACCGCTCCGCTATCGGCGAGTAGCTTGGCAATCTTCCGACCGGTCGTGCTCAAGGGAAACTCACCGAGCTCGTCCGGCCGCACCCACTGGGCCGGCGCCGCCTTGCTGGTCTTCAGTCGGCCGCCACGGTGGAGCGCTTCGTAACAGTCGAGCGTAATGCGGTATCGGGTGACGCCATGCTTCATGGTTTTCATCAAGGGTCCCAGCGTCGCACGTACGCCGGTCAGCTCCACCAGCTTGGCTTCGACCTCCTTGGTGGCAAACAGCAGACCTTCGCTATCGATACGAAACCGGGGAAAGTCCCACAGCCCGGGCCAACGTTCGTCGGGCCCGCATTGTCGCAGGAGCACTTGCCGCGACCGCCGGACCACCACAGCCGCTTCGCGCACCTCGGTGTAACTCGTCTTCTTCGTAGTTGGTAACAACTGGTCGACCGTGCCGAGTTGCCGCGCCTTGCAGAGCGACTCGACCGGGCATGCGTCGCACTTCGGCTCGCGCGGCGTGCAGACCAACGATCCGAGTTCCATGAGCGCCTGATTGAACCGCGATACCTGCTTCCGCGGCAATAGTTGCTCGGCGACGTGCCACAGCTTTTTCTGGCCCGCCGATTTGGTGGGGTCGTCCTCTAGCGCAATCAGCCGAGCCAGCAGCCGGATGGTGTTGGCTTCTAAAATGGGAGCCGGTCGGTCGTACGCAATCGAAACAATCGCCCCGGCTGTGTACCGCCCAATACCGGGAAGCGTCATTAGCTCGTCGACCGTTTCGGGAAACGCACCATCCATCTCCTCGCACACCACCTTTGCCGCGGCATGCAAACCCCGCGCCCGCCGGTAGTAGCCGAGTCCCTCCCATAGCCGCAGCACCTGCTGTTCGTCGGCGCGGGCCAGATGCTGCACCGTGGGCAACGCCGCCATGAACCTTTCGAAGTAATCCCGCACGGTGGCCACTTGCGTTTGCTGCAGCATCACCTCGCTGACCCACACACGGTACGGGTCGCGGCTGTTCCGCCACGGCAAATCACGCTCATGCTGCTTGTACCACGATAGCAGCCGCCGTCGAAACGATTGCTTCCATCGGCTCGTGAGTTCGGGCTTGTCAGGTTCCATCCGTGCCATGCGTCGCAGTGTACCGTTTAGCCGTCTTAGGGACCACTCACGAATAACTTGGTAGTTTGGTCGACACGCTGCTGGTGGATGCGGACTTTCGTACAAGCCGCGAAGTTTCTGACTCGCTCTGTGCCGCCGATGCCCCCCAACGACTCCCTCGTATTTAGCGACGACTCCCAACATACGATTCGCTGTCGCTTGACTCATCAATCTCCGCTCGTCGTAACCCACTATCTGATAACAACTTCCGACACGACGCCCCCGTTCCATTTGCGGAATAGATCGACAAGTAAAGCAACAGGTGTCGATAAACGCGGTATGGGCTATAAGCTATGAGCTGTGAACTTGAACCTTGAAACTTGATCATCGAGCCTTCCGCGCAGCATGTCATTCTGAGGGAGCCCCAGCGACTGAAGAATCTCCCCTTCAGCCTCTATCCTCTCGCTCCACGCACCACCGCGTGCCGCCATTAGACCCCACCCAGTGGATCATTTTCCATCGAAAAATGAGGTGGCGTAGTGTGCCACTGCTGGTTTATCGCCAGCTGCCAATCGATGTCGCCTGGTAGTAGCCTGCGGTCTTGTAATTGGCCGCCGCGTTACCCCGAGCCAGTAGTGCTTGTAGCACACGCCGACCCTGGTCCTGTCTCACCCCGATCGACACTGCTGGCTCAGTTCACGCCGGCGGTGCTGGAAAACAAAGTGCGAGCGCTCCCCAACTCCACCTGAAACGGCGCTCGATCAACCAGCAGTGCCACCCATTTTTCAGCTCATCAGTACCAGCCACGCGTCCAGTTAAATGCCACACAAGGTTTTAGGTCAGCTCTTCTGTTTGTGGGTCGTTGGCTACGTTCGCAAACTGTAACCTTTCGACATTCAGAACCGCTCAAGTATGCGTGCGTCCAACGATGACCGTTCATCCTACTAAGGCACCTAAAATTCCAGCGGTAGCACCGCCGCAGGTCAAACCTCCACCTTTTTGCACCGCCGGCACCGCTGTGGTACCATTCCGTTAGCCGTTCGGCGCGCGGGCCGCTGCCGCTTTTTCTTTCTTCAACGTGCGGGGAAACATGTCATGGATTGTCCGAGATGTCAGTTGGGGCTCACGGGCGCGGAATACGAAGGCGAAGAAGTGCAATTCTGCGCGACGTGCTGGGGCTACTGGATGACGCGCGACCAGCTCGATCGCATCACTAGTTCCAAGGGCTACAACTTCGGCAAAGAGGAAAAACAAGCCGTGCGGCATGCGATGGCCCACGAGGGCGACGCCGATCGGCTGGGGACCGAAAGCCAACCGGTGAGCTGCCCCGCGTGCGGAGTGGAGATGAGGCGGAAGCGATTCACGCCCGACTGCCCTGTGATGATCGACGAGTGCGACGCCCACGGTGTGTGGCTCGATACTGGCGAGATCAAGGACCTGCAGGTGTTTCTCGAGCGGTTCCTGCGGTAGCCGTTCGATGCTCGCTGTCTGCCGCTGGTGGAACAACAACGACTGCTACGCGAAGCACGGTGCGCGGGTGGCGTCCAGCCGATGCCCATAGAGCCCGGCTGGAATTGAGTTCGGCACGTTGACGGGCGTCGTCCAATCGTCACTAGAGTGGTTCAGCCGCAGCAGAGTGCAAACTGCTCTGGGACGGACTAACCCGCATATTTCATCCGCCCATGGAGTCCCTTGTAGCGGGGGCTTCTTAGGTGGAGGGTCTCGGGTAGCGCAGAGGCCCCCTTACCCCCGGTTAGGATCTCTGGCCATTAAGAATTTTCAGAGGTTGGGCGTGCGGTAATTTCGAGACGTCATCCGGGGGCGGCGGCTAACCCGGCAGCGACCTGGCGGAAGAGTTGCTGGTGTGGATAGCTGCTTGCCAGGTGCAGCACCACGCGACGCACCGGGAGGGTGATACGGGCGGCGACTTTCAATAGCGTCAGCCGAATGCGGCTGACTTGCCGCCGCGCCAATTCGGTGCTGGCCAACTCCGTGCGACGCAACTCGTGCAGCAGCACATACGCGAAGCTCGAAAGCAGCAGGCGAAACTGATTCGCCACAAAGTTGTGGCAACTCGTGCGATCGGCGAAGAGCATCAACTGCTGCTCCTTGATGCGATTCTCCATGTCGCCGCGCTGCGTGTAGATGTCGTCGTACATGGCTTGCGCGTTGCCCGCCAGGCTGGTCACGACGAAGCGGCGATTCGGCCCTGCTTCTAAACGCTCGGCTTTCATGATAACCCGCCGTGGGCGGTCCCACGTTCCGGCCTGATACTCCGTTTCTCCAAAGAGGCGCTGCTTCTGGCCTGCTTGCTCGAAGGCTTCTTCCCCCTCGGCCATCAGCGGTGCGATACGACGCTCCAAGACCTTGTTCCGACCGATGCCGAAAATGTAATCCACCCCCTGTTTCTCGCACCAACGCATCAATCGCCAGCGACAAAAGCCGCTGTCGCCGCGAATCGTGATCCGGGTGTTGGGCCACGCTTGACGAATCCGCTGGACCAGCAGTTTCGTCAGCGCGAGGGAGTGTTTCGCCGGATCGATGTTGGCCGGCCGCAATAGCGAGACCAACAGATGACCCCCGCAGAACACGTACAACGGCAGGAAGCAGTAATGGCGATAGTAGCCTTGATAGAATCGCTCCTCTTGTTGGCCGTGAACCGGGTCGTCGGTGGCGTCGAAGTCCAGCACGATCTCTTCGGGCGGGCTATCGTGTCGCCGCCAAGAAACGTTCCACCAGCAACTTCGACATCGCGACCAACGCCTGGCGACTGACGCGATTCTCCAAGCGGCAGAGGGTCGGAGGAGAAGCCAGCGGCTTGTCGGGGTCCGCCGCCTTACCGGCGGCAAGCTGCAACGCGGGATCGTCGCGCAGGGCCTGCTGATCGTTGAGGTCCTCGTAGCCCAATGCCAGCGAGAAGATACGCTGGGCCAGCATCTCGCGTTGGTGGTGGATCAGGTATCGCGGGTCACGCGGATCGGGCAGGCAATCATCGATCGCGTCGAGCAAGCCAATTCGTCGATCGACCTCACGCAATAGCACCACGCCCGCGTCGGAGGTCAGTCGCCCGCCATCGAAATTGGCCACCACTTGCCGCCGACCGACCGCTGTGAACTGAATCGCCGTTTCGCTACACTCTGTCATGCGAGGGTTCCTTGTTCTGGCTTGTGCGGGAGTTGTAGAAACCACACAAATACCAGGACTTGGGCCCTCGCGCTAGTGCCCGCCGTGAACCAACGGATGAAATATCCGGGCTAAACTGGCAAAGCCAGTGACACACCGAATGACAGTGCCACCTGTCCATTCGATCGACCTTCACTTCCGTCTCTTCACGCGCACGTCTAGTGGACGCGCTGGCCGACCTTGGCCCCTTCGTCGGGCGAGAGGACAAACACCTCTTCGCCACCAGGACCGCTCGCGACCACCATGCCCTCGGACACGCCGAACTTCATCGTTCGCGGCGCGAGATTGGCTACGCAAACCACTTGCCGACCGACAAGCTTTTCGGGATCGTACGCCGCCTTAATGCCGGCGAACACTTGCTTGTAAACGCCACCCCCTAGCGACAACTTAAGCTTGAGCAGTTTGCGGGCCTCGGGAACCTGCTCCGCTTCCACCACGCGAGCCACGCGGAGGTCGACCTTCATGAAGTCGTCGAACGTACACTCCTCGGCAAGCGGCTCCGCTACGAGTTCTTCGCCCGGATCGTTCCACTGGTCGGTGGTTACAGCCGGCACCTCTTCCGACTCTTGATCGGCGGTGGTCTTGGAATCTTCAATCATGGCATTTACCTTTGCGGGATCGACTCGCTGGAGCATGTGTTGGAATTTATTAACTGGCGTGCCGGTGAGCGGCGTTTGGGCCTGGTCCCAACCGGTGATGGGATCGCCGAGTAGCTCGCCAGTCTGCTCGGCCAGCCTCGGCAGCACGGGTGCCAGGTAAATGGCGAGTTGGCGGAATAAATTGAGCGCCACGGTACATACGTCTTGCAGCCGCTCGGCTTGCGACTCGTCCTTACGCAGCTCCCACGGCTTGGCCTCCTCCACGTACGGATTGGCCGCATCGGCCAGCCCCATCACGAGCCGCATGGCTTTGCTGTAGTCGCACTCTTCGTACGCCTTGGCAATTTGCTGGCCGGCCGCAGCTGCCGCGGCGAACAGCCCACCATCGTCGGGGTAAACGCTCGAAAGCCCCGTGTTGGCTACGAACTTCGCGCTGCGGCTCGCCAGATTCACTACCTTACCGACGAGGTCGGTATTCACCTTGGCGATGAACTCTTCGATCGACAGATCGAGGTCGTCGACCTTGCTCGATAGTTTGGCGGCGTAAAAATAGCGGAGGTACGACGGATCGAGGTGATCGAGGTACGTTCGGGCGGCGACAAAGGTACCCTTGCTCTTGCTCATCTTCTCGCCATCGACGGTCAGGAATCCGTGGATGTGCACCTTGGTCGGCAAGCTGAAGCCCGCCGTCTTGAGCATGCCCGGCCAGAACAACGTATGGAAGTACGTGATGTCTTTGCCGATGAAGTGATGAATCTCCGAGTCGGGCGATCGCCACCAGTCGTCGAAGTTCGCGCCGGTTCGATCGCACCACTGCTTTGTCGACGCCATGTAGCCAATCGGGGCATCGAACCAGACGTACCAGTAGTTCTTCGCAAAGCCCGGTATCTCGAAGCCAAAGTACTTATGGGGGCGGGTGACGTCCCAATCGCGAAGCGGCTCGATGTTGCCCTGTTTGTCCTTGGCCTGCAGGAAGTGGCCCTTAAGGTAGTTGGCAATTTCGGGCTGCAGCGCCTGGCCGTTGTCGACCCAGCTTTCCAAGAAGGGGCGTAGTTTTTCCAACTGCACGAACTTGTGAGGCGCCGTTCGCAGTTCGGCGCGGCACCCGATAGGGTACTCACCGCATCGATGAGCTCGGTAGGCTGGTAGTTCGCAAGGCACTTCTCGCAATGATCGCCATACTGATCCGGCGTGTGGCAGTTCGGGCAGGTGCCGCGAATGAGCCGATCGGCAAGGAAGGTTTCCTCAACAGGGTCGTACGGTTGCTCGACGTCGCGCTGCGTGATCAATCCGGCATCGACGATGCGCGCCCAGACCTCCGCGCACAACGCACGATTTTCTTCGGAGTGCGTACTACCGTAGTTGTCGAAGGCAATGTCAAAGTCGGCAAAGTCGCGCTGATGCTCAGCGTTCACCGCGGCAATGAACTCTTCCTCACTCACGCCGGCTCGCTTGGCGGAAATCATGATGGCCGTGCCGTGCGTGTCGTCCGCGCAGAAGTAGACGCACTGGTTGCCTCGGAGCTTCTGGAATCGCACCCAAATGTCGGTCTGCAGGTACTCCACCAGGTGGCCAATGTGAATGGGGCCGTTGGCGTAGGGCAGGGCAGAGGTAACCAGGAGGCGACGCATGGATCAGAGAGCAGGCGTGAGGGGCTGGGGGCGAGGAAGTAGGTGCGAAACGATTGTAACCGCTACGGTTCCTGCCGACGAGGCGACCCCGTCCGGCAACAGGACAACGCACCGATGAGTGGGGTTCGCTAGCTGCCACCATCCAGGCGGCGTGCTATAACAGGCAAGGCTTACGCACCACGATTCAACGGCAAAGGCAGTTTGATGCGACTTGGCATTGTTAGCGACACCCACGGGCACACCGACCACACCCACCCGGCCATCCGCCTACTCAAGAGCCTGGAGGTCGACCAGGTGCTACACTGCGGCGACATTGGATCGGTAGAGGTCGTGGAACTCTTCCACCCGTGGCCCACGCACTTCGTGTTCGGCAATTGCGATTACGACTTGGTCGCATTCGCCACCGCGATCACGTCGCTCGGCCAGACGTGCCACGGGTACTTTGGCGATCTCGAGTTCGAGGGCGTGCGAATTGCGCTGCTCCATAGCCACGAGCGACATCAATTCCGGGAGGTGCTCGACAGCGACGACTACCAGGTGGTGTGCTACGGTCACACGCACATCGCCGAAAACGAACATCGTGGCGGCAAGTTGGTGCTCAATCCAGGCGCCTGTACCGGTCTGCCAAGCACTCGATTGCCGTACTCGATTTGCCCTCGTGCGAAGCGACGATCGTGGACCTTTGAGCCGAACTTTGAGCCGGAGTCGCTAGCCTTGGGTTTTGTCGGTGGCATGCGACGCTAGCGCGTACGGCTCGCGTTGCTCCGATTCCCAGCGACCCCGTGTGTGCGACTCAGCCTGCCAAGCGATGAATGCGATTGGTCGACAGTTCGTCCTCGGCCGCGCCTTGGTAGTAGTACTGCATGACGTAAGCGTCTTCGGTCGAATCGTCGTAGAAGTCGCGCAATACGGCCGTAGCGCGAAACTCGTTCTCTTTGAAGAACAGCTGCGCCGGCAAGTTGGTTTCGCGAACTTCCAGCGAGATTCGCGTGCGGCGTTGGCTCGATAGTTTGCTGACCAGCTTCTCGATCATTTGCTGGCCAACTTCCATGCGGCGGTACTCGGGTGCCACGGCAAAATTCAGCACGTGCAGCCGTGTCTTGTGGAGCTCATAGATCATGAAGCCCACAACGCGCTCGCCATGCTCGGCGACCATGCCAATGCAATTGCGTTGGCGTAGACAGCGGATGAAATCTTCTTCGAACCAGGGGAACTCAAAGCTTCCCTTTTCGACTTGAAGGACCTCGGCCATATCGCGACGGATCATCCAGCGGATGTGGACCCTTAGCTTCTCTTTGCCGTGAACTTGCATGGATAGGGCTTCCTTCCGTGTCAGCCAGACGAGTTATCGATCGGTCAGAGTGGGCCGATTGGCGTCCAACTCGCTCTGACTGAGGGCCGCAAAGTAACAAAACCCGCGGACGGTGCCAAGCCAAATAAACGGCCCGATTTACGCAAGTGCTAGCATGCTTCGGCCGCGCCGATTAGCGGTTATGCCGGACCTGCCGTTTACGCCGAAGAACCCGCGTGCAGAATCCAGGCGCGTCCCGTAGGCGGGCCGACCTGGCGGCCGCCTGTGGGGTAACTTTCCACGTCAGCCAAAACCGACTCGTCGAGCAACCTGGGCCGAAGACCGCCCGGCTCTCGTACCCATCGCCTGCAAATCCATGAACGAATCGACTGATCGCAACGCGTTTTCCGCCATCGAACGCGAGCCGTTGAGCGACGCTGAGTTGGCGGCCGCGCGGGGCGAGTATCGCATGCTTAAATGGCTGCTCGTCGTGGCATTGTGGGTGAGTGCCGCCTTGGCGCTGTCGCTCAATTTGGCCGACCCCGACCTGTGGGGCCACGTGCGATACGGGCAAGACGCGCCTGCGCGATGGCCAGTTGCACCGTACCGCGACCCATACGTACACGGCGACCGGCTACCCGTGGGTCAACCACGAGAACATTGCCGAGCTCACCTACGCCACGATCTACGCCTGGTTCGACGACGAAGGCCTGCAAGTCTTCAAGTGCCTGGTGGGCCTCAGCATCCTGGGGCTCATGGCCTGGGTTGCGCGCGCCAGGGTGTCAAGGCAATCGCCTTGTCGGCCTTCCTGCTATTGATTGCCAACAACCTAACCGCCTTCTTTCCCGTCCGGCCTCAAGTGCTGAGCTTTGCTTGGTGCGCGCTGATGCTGCTGGTGTTTGAGAAAGCGTTCACCGGCTGGTCCCTGTGGCTGCACGACAAGGAGGGAGTGGCTGAGCGTGCGCCAACCGATGCGTGCCGCTGGACGCCGCGCCAACTTACCTGGTTGTTACTTGTAGCCCCCATAATCGTGCTGTGGACGAACTCCCACGGCGCATTCGTAGCGGGCGTGTGCATTGCGGGGGCTTACGTCGGCGGACGGGCGATCGAGGCCATCTACTATCGCCGCCGACAGGCGGCTGGGGTCGTACTGGCGCTGGTCGGTGCGGGTGTCCTGGCCGTTGCCGCGACGTTTGTGAATCCCTACGGAACACGGCTACACCAATGGCTCCTGGCGTCGCTCGGTAGCCCGCGGCCCGAGATCACCGAGTGGGCGGCGCCGCAGCAATCCGATCCCATTTTTTGGCCGTTCGTTGCATTGGTGGGCCTGGCAATTGCCAGCTGGGCGTTCACGCATCGCCGCCGCGACTGGGTGCAGATTGCCATCCTGGTACTGGTCGGCTGGCAGGCGTGTTCGCACATTCGACACATTGCCTTTTTCGCCATCCTTTGTGGCTTCTGGCTGGCCCCGCACGTCCAATCGGCTGCCCGCCGCTTGAAGCCCGATACGAGTCGTATGCCCATCCAACGGCTCGGCACATGGTGGCGCTGGGGTTTCGCCGGGGCGCTCTCCGTCGCCATTTTGCTGCAAGCCAATGCACTGTACGGCCGACTATCGGTACTGCCAGTCTACCGTTCGGCCTATCCAGTCGACACGTTTCAGTGGATGACCTTCAAGGGCATTCACGGCAAGTTAGTTGTTTCATTCAACTGGGCGCAGTACGCCATTGCGGCACTGGCACCGGAAACCACGGTCGCTTTCGATGGTCGCTTTCGCACTTGTTACCCGCAGTCGATTGTCGACAAGAGTTTCGACTTCCTGCTGGGCGAGAACAGTGGGCGGCGCTTTCGCCGCGCCGAAGCTGGCCCGGTCGACCCGACCGCGATTCTTGAGCTGGAGTCGCCCGACCTCGTGCTCGTCGATCGCCAATACAAGCACTCGGTGGAAGTGATGCAAGACGAGGCGGCCAAGGCCGATCCTCAGTGGTCACTGCTGTACCAAGATGGCCTTGCCCAATTGTGGGGCCGCACATCGCGTTACGACGACCCCCATAGCACCACCTACCTCGCTCCCGAGCAGCGGCTCATTACCGACCGCATCCACTACACGGCGGTCCCCTGGCCGGCCCTGCCGGTGCCGTCGGTCATTAACGTGGTTGCCGAACGCCGCGACGCCAAGTCCCCCACCACCGAAAGCCTGTGAGTTCCCCCGCACATGGTCCAGCACGCAGACAAACTAGATAACTCTCTCGCTGTCGACGCGACGAAAAACCTCACCGATCAGCGGTCGGCGGCTACCGAGGAGACGGCGCGGCGAATGCTGTCGTCAATCGAAGTAGCCGAGGCAGGTCTTGCGGCACTCGAATTAGAGCACGCCGCCGAAGCCCGGCAGGCGACCGAGTCGCAGCAACACACCGCGCTCAAAGTATCGGTCATTATCCCGGTCTACAACGAACGCGACACGATTCGCACAATTGTCGACCGTGTCCGGGCGACGCACCTCTGTCACGAGTTGATCATCGTCGACGACGCGAGCACCGATGGCACGCGCGATGTGCTCATCGAACTCGACCGCCAGGCGGACGTACGGGTGTTCTTGCATGGATACAACAAGGGCAAAGGCGGGGCGCTGCATACGGCGATCGAGCAAGTGACCGGCGACGTGGTGGTGATTCAAGACGCCGATCTAGAATACAATCCCGCGGACTACGCGAAACTGCTCGCCCCCATCGAACAGGGCGAGGCCGACGTGGTGTATGGATCGCGATTCCTGGTAAACGCCCGCCAAGATCCCTCATGGGTTCACCGGTTTGGCAATGCGGCACTCACGTGGCTCTCGAACCGCGCAACCGGCCTGGCCCTGACCGACATGGAAACCTGCTACAAGGTGTTTCGCCGCGGGGCGATTCGCGGCATGGTGCTGCGTGAAAAGCGTTTCGGCTTCGAGCCGGAACTCACGGCCAAACTTGCCCGCCGCAAGTGCCGCTTCCGCGAGGTGCCCATCGCGTACAATAGCCGCGGCTACGACGAGGGAAAGAAGATCCACGTCCGCGACGGCATCCGCGCACTGTACTGCATCCTGCGGTACGCCTGCTGCGACTAGTGCGGGCGGTGTATTGGGCGTTGGCGGGCTACTTGGTCCGGTACGGCTCGCCTCGCCGGTAGAGCGCTAGCCGCGCTTCGTAGGCTGGCCGGTCCGTTTCGCTGGCCAGTACGATGGCCTGTTGCTCGTACGTAATCGCTTTGCGGAAGTCGCCTGCGCCAGCGTACGCTACTGCCAGCGTATCGAGCACCATGGGGCTCTCTTCGCCGAGCAACTTGGCAAAACGGTGCGCGGCTTCCACGGCCTTGCCGCCGCTTTGATACTGTTCGAGCGGACAGGTAGCCAACAGCCATGCGACGCTACGGTAGGCAGTGGCGGAGTTGCGATCGAGCCGCAGCGCCTGCTGAAAGTCGGCAGCCGCTTGCTCGTACAGTCGTTCGGCGGCGTACAAGTTTCCCCGGCCCACGTAGGCGTCCGACTGCGTATCGTCCAGGCGGATGGCGGTGTTGAAGTCGCTAACGGCCTCCGTGGTTTTCTGCAATTGATGCAGTGCGAAGCCGCGGGCCGTGTACAGCGACGCTTCGTCGGGCATCGACTTCAGGGCCACGGTGTAGTCGTCCACCGCTTCCTGCCAGCGCACTAGTTGGCCGAGCACCTCGCCGCGGTTGTAGCGGGCGACGACAAAGTTGGGGGCAAGTTCCACCACGCGATTGAAATCGGCGAGGGCCTCGGTTTGCTGCGCGTAACGGGCGAGTGTGACCCCACGATTGTGCAGCGCGGGCCAGCAATCGGGATCGAGCCTGAGTGCTTCCTGGAAATCCTCGAACGCCGCGTGCTCGTCGCCACCGTTGGCCACCAACTCGCCACGCCGGTTGTACGCCCAAGCCGCCAGGTTGGCGAGCGCCAAGGCGGTCGGCTTGTCGGGTCCCGCGTCGAGTGCCCGGTGGCATTGGTCAACGACGTCGCCAAAGTCGCCAATGGTCGAGGCATCAACGGCCAGTTCGCGTGCCACTACCAATAGTGCCGTGGAGCGCGGCGGGGCCAGCTCAAGGCGAGCCATCGCCAATTCGATGACTTCGTTGATTGACGTTTCGGGGGCGACATCTTCAATCAGTACCGCTTCGCCCGGCGGTTCGATTGGCTCGATCGGCGCGGGGCCGTCGAGGCTCGCGACGCCCGGTAGCATCCACGCCGGTTGTACCAGCGACGATGGCTCGGGCGGCGCGGGGCCGGCAGAGGATGCGCTGTAGGGTGCGCCGGCGTGCGCTGCGGCCGATGGGGTGGTGGCGCTGCCCGGCACTGGTTTGGCGCTCCGCCAGTAGCTCGCCAGTTGAATGGATGGTGGGGTGGCGGGCAGCGAGAGTGGCGCAGCGGGCCCGGCTGCGGGTAAGGCCGCTGGATTGGTAAGCTGCTCGCCCGGCGATTGCCCGCCGGCCGTAGGGCAAACGGCACTCACCAACGTGAGCAGGATCCCGCATCTTGCAGTGTACTTACCCATTTTTCCCACGCATCCTTTCGTGGCTTATCATCGCTACTTGGTTCGACCGCGGATACCCGGCACCCAGGACGAGTGCCAGGCGTCACTTGGCGTCCTACGCTTCGGGCCGCGTCATGCTATCGTAGTTCATTAGTTCTTCCAGCCGCTCGGGCGGCATCAATTTCAATTCGCCGACGAGCTGCTTGATTGTCTTGTTCTCTTTGTGGGCCTGCTTGGCGAGCGCCGCGCACTTCTCGTAGCCAATCTCCGGCGCCAAAGCGGTGATGGTCATCAGCGAGGCATCCAAGAGCTCGGCGCACCGCTCCTCGTTCACTTCGAGGCCCTTGAGTAACTTGTCGACGAACACATTCGAGACGTTTGCCAACAGCGAGACGCTTTCCAGGAACGCATCAATCATCACCGGCATTGCGACGTTCAGCTCGAAGATCGAACCCACACCTCCCATGCCGGCCATGGTCACCGTGGCGTCGTTACCAATCACCCGGCAGCAAACCTGCATCACGCTCTCGCAGACCACTGGGTTCACCTTGCCCGGCATGATCGACGAACCCGGCTGAATGGCCGGCAGCACCAGTTCTCCGACGCCGCACCGCGGCCCGCTGCCGAGGTGCCGGATGTCGTTGGCGATTTTTGAGAGGCTAACGGCCATTGTCTTGAGGTTGCCGTGGGCGAACACGAAGATGTCTTTTGCCGCCTGGGCAGCCGGGTGATTGCTCGACTCGACAAACGCTCCACCGGTACGCTTCTTAAGAGCTTTGCACACTTTGTTGGCGAACTCGGGATGGGTGTTGATGCCCGTTCCAACGGCCGTGCCACCGATGGGCATCGAGTCCAAGATCACGTCGCGGCCCATTGCAACCGCGCGGGTAGAATAACGAATCTGCGCCTCGAAACCACTGAACACTTGCCCAATGCGTATTGGTGTTGCGTCCATGAGGTGGGTACGCCCGATCTTGATGAGTTCGTCCCATGCTTGGGCCTTCGCGCCGAGTGCCCGTTCGAGCTTCGCTAGACTGGACTCCAGATCTGTTTGGATCGCTAATGCAGCAGCTATGCACATGGCCGTGGGGAACGTGTCGTTCGACGACTGCCCCATGTTCACATGGTCGTTGGGGTGGACTCCGCCTTCGGCTTTGGTCGTAGCGCCGAGGCCCAACTTCTGGTTCGCGAGCGAGGCGATCACCTCGTTGGCGTTCATGTTGGTGCTGGTGCCGCTGCCGGTTTGGTAGACGTCGACGGGGAATTGATCGTCGTACTTGCCCTCGGCCACCTCGTCGGCGGCGGCGATGATTGCGTCGGCCAGCTTTTTGTCGAGCTTGCCAAGGTCGAGGTTCGCCTGCGCGCAGGCCGCCTTCAAATGCCCAAAGGCGTGGATCACCGCTGGCGGGAGCGGGCGATTTGCGATGGGAAAATTCTCGACCGCGCGTGCGGTGCTCGCGCCATACAGAGCCGTCATCGGGACCTGCATCTCGCCCATCGTGTCGCGTTCGATTCGGTACTCGTTCATCGTTGGTTGCGCTTCGCTTTTCTCGAGGGGTGAATGTGCCAAAACCTACTCGCGCATGCTAGCACACACCGGCTGCCGCGCCGATGATAGGCATTTTAGCCAAGTGGCGAAATGGCGAATTGGGAACAGCTAACCCGCTAGCGCCCGCTTGCGGCTTAGCCGGTCATTCACTCGCCGGTCATTAGTCGGTCTACGGCCCGACCGATGTCGGGCTGCCGCATAAGCGACTCGCCAACCAGGATGGCGTCGACTCCCGCGGCTGATAGCATTTCGACATCGGCGTGGGTCTTGATGCCGCTTTCACCCACCAGCCGCTTTTCGCTTGGCACCTGTTTGCGGATAGCGAGCGTGTGGCCCAGGTCGACCTCGAACGTGTGCAGGTTGCGGTTGTTCACGCCAATCAGGTTGGCCCCAGCCGCTAGCACCGCGTCGAGGTTCGCGGGGTCGTACAGCTCGACCAGCGGCGTGAGTCCCAACTCGCTGGCGGCTGCGTGCAACTCGGCAAGCCGGCCCGCGTCGAGGCATTCGGCAATCAATAGCACCGCGTCGGCCCCTGCCGCGCGAGCTTCGAGCAATTGGTACTCGGCGAGAATGAAATCCTTCCGCAGCACGGGAATGCCCACTGCCGCCCGAACGGCGGTGAGGTAATCGAGATGCCCTTGGAAGTACGATTCGTCCGTCAGCACGCTAATGCATGCCGCACCATGCTGCTCGTACGTGGTGGCGATGGCGACGGGATCAAAGTCGTCGCGAATCAGCCCGGCCGAAGGGCTCGCTTTTTTCACTTCGGCAATCAGCTTGATGGGTCCCGCGGCGGCGAGGGCTGCGAAGAAATCGCGGACCGGTGGCGCGTCCGCCAGTCGGCGGCGTAGTTCGCTTGCCGGAACCCTCGACTGGGCGGCGGCGATCTCGTCGCGTTTGGTGGCAACAATCTTGTCGAGAATCGTGGGCATGGACATTTGAAGCAAAACGGGGTGCGGACGGCCTAGCGGTCGTATTGTCGCTCCCATGGCCCGAACGTTCCATAGGGACTCCGGGCCCCGGGCAATTGGGCCTGCGAGCTTCAGGCGGCCGCCCCCAGTGGCCAGTCCAAGCCCTTTTTTGTAGGTAAGCCGAAGGCGCTAGCGTCGGATGCCACCGAGAAAACCCGAGGCTAGCGCCTTCGGATCACCATTCGTCGCCATATTCTCGGCCTGAAAATAGGTCGCCAGCCGCTTTTTAGCTGCCTCGCTCGCCGGTGGACCGCGTGAGCCGTGCTGGGTCCGGGTGCTCGATGTGGCAGCATCATGGTTGGGGCTGTGACGGTCGTGCGGACCCCGCGGCGGTCGTTTGCTCCCGCGGTAGCTGGCAAATATAATGCGTGAAGGAACTTACGGGGTGCAACCGCCTGCCTGCGCCACCCTTTTATCACTCGTTCAACACCGCTACCTCGCTTCCCGGTGACTCCATGATGCTTCGCTTCAGCTGCTTGCTACTCTTCACGATGGTGGTGGTGATTGCCACGTCGAGCGATCTGGCGGCCCAGTCGCTCCGCCCGCAGCCAAGGGTCTTCGCCCGCGGTGTGCTAACCACCATCGAACCGGAGTTGCTGCCCGAGGAGACCTACAGCCGGCAACCGATGATTGAAATCACGTCGAACGGAAGCCTGGACTGGGATCCTGCAACGCTACCCAAGACACGAACACTGTACAGCAAAGCGCAAAACGTGAGTTTCACTCACGACGTTTGGGGCCTTGAGTTTACGTTCAAGCCGCTGCGGATGATTACCGTCGACCTGCGACAGGCTGACGGCAGGTTGAGAGCGCAAGCTGCTCTGGTATCTGGTTTACAACGTGAGAAACACCGGCGAGCGGATCCGCCCCGTAGCGAGTGAGAATGGCGAATTCACCGCCGAGGCCGGCGAACCGGAGCCAGTGACGTTCTATCCCCACTTTGTGCTGGAGGGACAAGATCTCAACGCGGCGGGCGAGAAGATTTATAAGGCATATCTCGACCGCGTATTGCCAGCGGCAACCGAAACCATCCGCCGCCGCGAGACACCCGGCCGCGTGCTGCTCAATAGCGCGCAGATGGCGGCGGAACCGATTCCCGTTAGCACCGCGGACAACGACAACAGCGTGTGGGGCGTGGCGGTTTGGGAAGACGTGGACCCCGAGATGGACTTCTTGTCGATTTACGTAGCGGGCCTCACCAACGCGCACGTGTGGGCCGATACGGCCGGCGCGTACCGAGCGGGCGACCCCTCGGGCAAAGGCCGGCGGATTGCGGCCAAGACGCTGCAGCTGAATTTCTGGCGCCCGGGTGACGAATTCCTCGAAAACGAGGCCGAAATTCGCTACGGCGTTCCGCCCGGCAAGGCTTCGCTCTACGGAGTGGAGGAGGGGGTTGCCCACCGGTGGACGTTCCGGTAGCATCTCTAGGCTCGGAGGGTTCCTGCGTTTCGCAAGCCCCCCGCATCCCCTTTGAATACCACCTTCGCTGCCCGCTCGCGTACGACTCGTGGCATGCAGCGGTCGACTCCAAACGTGGAGACCCCAAACAATGGCACATAAAAAAGGTCAAGGCTCCAGCCGCAACGGTCGCGATTCGAACGCTCAGCGGCGTGGCGTCAAGCGTTTTGGCGGTCAGGCAGTGACCGCTGGTAGCATTCTGGTTCGCCAACTCGGCAACAAGTTCCACCCCGGCACCGGCGTTGGCCAGGGCAAGGACTACACGCTGTTCGCGCTGGTCGAAGGCAAAGTGATGTTCGACCAGAAGGGCCGCCGCGTGAACGTGGTTGCCACCGCGTAAGTTGTTGGGCGTGGGCCTGGGCGACTCGCCCTTATGCTTGCTGCCGACCAACCCGAACACCGATACAAGGGACGCCCCTCGCGTGCGTCCCTTTGTTTTTGCGCCGCACCGTATGCGCCTGTCCTATCAGATCCCCAACCCCACCAGTTGAAATATGTTTGTCGATCGCGTGGAAGTCGAACTCCAAGCTGGCAAAGGGGGCGATGGATGCGTCAGCTTCCGCCGCGAGAAGTTTATCCCTCGCGGCGGGCCCGATGGCGGCGATGGCGGGAATGGCGGTAGCGTGGTGGTGGTGGCCGAGGCGGGCGTCGACAGCCTGGCTGCTCTGGCCCATCGCAAGCACTGGCGAGCCAAGAACGGAGTACCCGGCGGTAGCAGCAACTGCCATGGCGCCAACGCCGACGATCTCGTGATTCGTGTGCCGCCAGGCACGCTGGTCCGCGACGCTAAGCACGATTTGGTGTTGCGCGACCTCGCGGCCATTGGCGACCAGGTGGTGGCTGCCCGCGGTGGCAGAGGGGGCAAAGGCAATGCGCGATTCAAAAGTTCCACGAACCAGCGCCGCGCGAATTCACACCCGGCGTCGAGGGCGAGCATCGGTACGTACAATTCGAATTGAAGCTCATCGCCGATGTCGGACTGCTGGGCAAGCCGAATGCAGGCAAGAGCACGCTGCTTAGCCGCGTTTCGCGGGCTCGGCCCGAGATCGCCAATTACCCGTTTACTACCAAGAAGCCGAACCTCGGCATCGTGCAAGTCGACCAGGACACCGAGTTCGTGATGGCCGATATCCCAGGCCTGATTGAAGGGGCCCACTCGGGGGCCGGGTTGGGGCTCGAGTTCCTGAGGCATGTCGAACGGACCCGCGTCTTGGTGCATCTGATCGAACCAGTGCCAATGGATCAAACCGACCCACTCGCCAACTACCAGGCGCTTCGCAGCGAGTTAGCGGAGTACTCCGCCGATCTGGCCGACCGGCCCGAGATCATTGCCGTATCGAAGGCGGAACTCCCGCGCGCGGAAGAACTGGCGGCGACGCTCGCCGCCGAAACGGGGAAAGAGGTGTTTCAGTTCTCCTCGGTCACTGGCGAGGGACTCAAACAACTGCTCGGGCGGACGTACCGACTGTTGTGCGAGTCGCGGGACAACGACTGAGCGCGTGCCGCGGCGCTCGCTAGCGAACTTCTTCGAGCACTTCGCGATACACCGCGGCGACGCCACGAGCCATGGCGACATCTGAAAACTGCTCGGCGTGCCGCTGCTGGGCGGTTTGGGCCATATGAGCATGGTCGATCGTGCTGCTCGCGAATTCCTCGATGGCATCGGCCAATTGACTGACGCTCCCCGGCTCGACAAGCAACCCCGACTCGCGATGCACAATCGCCGTGCCGGCACCCTCCACGCGGGAAGCGATCACCGGAACGCCCGCGGCCATCGCTTCGAGCACCACCATTGGCAGCCCTTCGCCGTACAAGCTCGGCAGCACCATTGCGTCAAGCTGAGTCAATTCGCTGGCAACATCCGACGTGAATCCAACGAACTCCACATGGTCCTCCAGGTCGAGGTGAGCCACTTGCCCGCGGATCTGCTGCTCGTAGTCCGGGGTTTCGAATCCACCGATGGCCCGCAGTCGCACGCGGTGTCCGCGCGAAACAACATTGGCGAGCGCTTCGAGCAGCACTTCGGTTCCTTTCCGCGGCCGGAACAGCGCTACCATGCCAAGGGTCAACTCTGCAGGCACGGGCCGCAACGCACGCGGCGTGGTACTCACGGGCACACCATTGGGTACGCACAATAATCGATCGGCGGCGACGCCCAGCTGCTGCATGTAGGGCACCAGCGAAGGCGAGACGACAATCACCCGCGTGGCCCAGCGGAGGCTGAATCGCTCGACCCAACTATTGATGCGATTGTACCAACGCCGCCCCGAGTCGCGCGACACCGGACTGTGGACATGGTAAATCCATGGCAGCCCCAGCAACCGGGCCGCAATCGCGGTTACCATGGCGGTCCGTGGCGTGTGGGCGTGAAGGATCTCGTAGCGGTGTTTGCGTACCAGCTTCTTGAGTTCCCCCACCACGTGGTAGTCGACGCGTCCCCGCATTGGTAGCGGCGCTAGCCGCGATGTGCTCCGCCGCACTTCGCCGAACTTACCCGGCTTAATCGCAGCAAAGTCGGCAGCGAAGCCCTCGGCGGGCAGGCGGAGGCCAAGCAGATCCTGCACCCGCTCGGCACCGGAGTAGTGCTCGCCGTTAATAATGTGCAGCACGGCGGAGCGGATCGCTGGGCGAATCGGCAGCAAGACCGGGGTATCGTGCGCGACGGTCGCCGTACACGGTACCGGTGGCGCATCAAGCTCGGGCGGCGGAAACAAGTGGATGGCGGGCGGCGGGCCGGACATACGTCAAGAGATTGGAATGAGAAGAGGAGGAGCAAAGCGGCGAGTGCTCTCAAGCCTACACTGCCCCGCGGGTTCCGGTCGGACGCCGGTGGTCCACTTCCAGCAATCCCATGTCGAGAGCCGAACGAATCGCTACAATCGTTAGCTTCGCACCTTCTTTCGAGAGACGGGTTAACAGCCCGCTGATAGAGCCATGCACGAGTTTGTCCTCATCACGACCACGTCGGGCGACCATAACATCGCTGAACAAATTGCTGCGGAGTTGATCGATCGTCGGTTGGTCGCGTGTGCGCAAGTGAGCGTGCCCGTGAAGAGCATCTACCGCTGGGAAGGCGCGGTGGAGTTCACCGAAGAAGTGGTCCTGCAGCTAAAGACAACCGCTTCGCATGTGGTGGCCGTGCAGCAGACCATTGAACGCCTGCACCCGTACGATGTACCCGAAGTGATCGTGGTGCCCATCATCGGGGGGAGCGATTCGTACTTGGAGTGGATCCGCGACGAAACACGCCAGGCGTAGCCCCCGCGTCCAACTATTGCGTGATGATCGAACTGACGGTCGCAAAGCCCTGGCCCCAAACCACTTCGAGCGGAACCGCCGCGTACACGCCGCGGGTGAATACCTGCTCGATCACCTCGTCGGCCATCTGGATGGGTGTCTTGGGAATCAACACGATGTCGGAGTCGTTGAGCCAGATCTCATCGGCAGGCACCGGGCGACGGGCGTAGAGCGCGCCGCGCAGGTCGACCATCGTGGCCAGCAATCGCCAGTCGTCGCTGCGGCGAAAGACAACTACCTGGCGGAGGTTCGCGCCCACCTGCCAGCCACCCGCCAGCGCGATGGCCTGCATGGTGGTGGTCGGTCCGGTCAGCTCGAACTGGCCCGGTGTCTCGACTTCGCCCAGCACGTAGACGAATCGTTGGGCCCGCTCGACCAGGTCGGGCGTGACACGGACGCCGGGGATGGTCGCGTTGTAGCGCGCATCGATTTCCAGCTTGGCCTCAGGAATCGACAACCCTTGCACGTACACGCTTTCGATGCCCGGCAAGTTGATCCGTCCGGCCGGAGTGACGGTTACCTGAAGTTGCCGGCCACCGAGAATACCGCCGCGAGCATCGACCGTCTCCAGCAAGTCTTCCAGACGCGTATCGACGCGAATGGCGGTCACGGTCATCGCTGGCACACGGTAGTACTTCTTATACCGCTGCTCGAGGTCGTCGCGCAGCGTGGGTATCGAACGGCCAGCAGCCCGCACTTGGCCCAGCAGCGGCAGCGTGATGGTTCCGTCGGGCTGGACGATCACTTGTCGGCCGAGGTCGTCTTCCGCAGTCAGCGCGTTGTCGGTTCTTGCCGTGGCGGCTCCGCCACCTGCGGTGAGCGATTCGATACGAATCACATCGCCCACTTGCAACTCGTAGGGCTGCGAGATCACCTCGCGTGTTCGCAGGTAGTACATCGCCAATCGATCGCCGACGCGTAGGCGATACTCTGCCACATGCGGTAGCCGGGCGTGCCCCACGTACTCCCCTTGGGCAAACGATTGCCAGTTGCCACAACCGCGGGCGTCCCACCCCACTTCGGCACAGCCGCCGCCGGCAGCGCTATCGACCGACCAAATGGAATAGGGTGCGGCAGGACCTAGCGCCTGGCAGAGCTGAATGTCCGCAGGCATCGCTTTCTCGCTGGCCACCGTGGTTGCCGTGGGTTGGCTGGCCACCGCCGAGCAACGAGCGTCCCGCACGTTGGCTTCCGATCGCACTTTGCCGCGATGCACCACCGCCAGCAGCGCCGCGCCCCCTAGGAGGATCGCCAAAAAAAGATTCGAGCGGAACGCGAATTGAAAACGATGGGGCATTTCAGATAATCGGGCGTGGATTGAAGTTACCACCACAGAGTCGGGGTGGACTCGGTGCTGGGGGATGCGGGAGCCGTTGGCGGCAGTGCCGGTGGCGGGAGGCGTTGGCGCTCGGCAGCCGGCGGCAGGGGACGACTCGCTACCACCTGGGGCGACTCGCCGCGACCGCGACGGTTGAACTCCTCTGGCGATACCCAGGCAATGCCCCGCTCTGCCGATAGTTGCCCGCGGGCAACTTCGCCACGCGCAATGCGGTCGGCCAAAACGGAGTGCTGCTGGGCAATTTGCGGATGGTCCATTTTGGCGTGTACGTACGCCAGGTTGCGGTGCGTGGTGCTCGCACCACCTTGCCGCGCCGCCTGTTCGAGCAACGTCGCCGCGGGAGCGTAGCGGCCCCCGCGGGCAAGCAGCACGCCCGCTTCATTCGCCGCTAGGTGATTCTCCCCGTGTGCGGTCACCGCGCTGCG
Source organism: Lacipirellulaceae bacterium (assembly GCA_963753855.1). Taxonomy (GTDB): domain Bacteria; phylum Planctomycetota; class Planctomycetia; order Pirellulales; family Lacipirellulaceae; genus Aeoliella. The sequence continues at coordinate 140,858 of CAVWDV010000006.1, forward strand.
GTACATGGTAAGACTCTTACGGGTTGCTTGCGGCAGGTTGTCGCGTTCGGCCAGTTGTGCGTAAATCTTCCCCACGCCGAACAGCATCATCGATCCGGCTCGTTCGCCTGCGACGGACGCGGCCAGTTTTTGCTGCGCGTACAAGTGGTACATCGCAATCGCCTCGTGCGGCAAGGTCCACTTGCTGTCGACCTCGTGCAGCATCGGCGTTTGATGCCCGGCCGCCAGCGATACCGCGTTCACATCACGGTGGCCACCAACCGCAACGAAGTCGTCTGCTTCTTCCAATGCCCGCAACCCTGTGGCAAGAGAACGACTGTGACGACTGGTCATTTGACTGGCATCTTTGGCTTGAGCCAACTCGAACAGCAACTGCTCGAACCGTGCGCGCACCGCATGCAATGCTCCGTTACGTGCGAGCGTGAACGCCTCCTGCACGCGGGGACGGAATTGGTCGCTCAACTCCTTCTCGGCGGGAAAGAACGCCAGCACATCGTCCGCCGTGGTGTTGGCCGCAAGTTCCGCATCTGCATCAAACTCTTCAATGGCAAACGCGCAGGCTTGGCGGTGGCGTCGCTGCTGGCAAATCCTCCGCCAAGTGCGGTGCCAAAGGCTCGACGGGCGCCGCCTGCATGGCGCGGGCCATCGCGCCGGTAGGGGCGCGGGTTCGCCGGCAAATTCCTCGGCTGGAATGGGTGGTAGCGATTCGATCAGCGAGCCCATGTCCTCGGCTCGGTGCTCCTTGGACTCGGGCGGCGGGAGACGCGACATGAGAGGCCGCGTGGCAACCATGAGCTGTAACGGCTCTGGTTCCCGCTGCTGCTTTGGCTGCCGCGCCGCGAGCGGCATTTCGTCCCGCGGCCTGTGAGCCACCGTCGAGCGTGCGGGTGGCCTCCCGCAGCCAACCAGCGGCAAGACCATGCACGCCACCAACGTCCATCGCCAGGTTCGACGGCGTGATGCAATCAGGCGGGGCATGGCGTCCACTATACGGGGAGATGGAGAGCAATCCGGGGCGGGATAATGCGTGCGGCGCAAAAAACGAGCACAGCCCGCACAGGTAGCAGTCGGCTACCGATTCGTTGCGAAGCCAGCAAAAGCCGCGCAATCGTACCACCGGGCCGGCACCTGCGCGGCACCTTCGGTACAATCCAACCCGCAGCGCAACGCGCCCTCGCATCGGACCGCAAATTTTGCCCAGTTTACGGATGAGCAGCTGAACCCTAGCTGCGTTGTCCAGCCTTGATTTTGAGGTGAGCCGAACGAGCTAGCGTCGAGCCAGCGTCGGGCTAGCTGCGAAACAGCCGCTGCTGGCGCTCGCTTACCAGGGGCTCGGCATCGAAGCCGGCCGCGCGGAGGTGGACGTCGAATCCTGGCGGCCCATGCGTGGTGTAGATCTTCTGCGGTGCCACGCGGCTGGCGGTCTCCATCAGCTGATCGAAGTCGGCGTGGTCGGATAATGGCAGCGCGATATCGACACCCAGGCGGTGCGCCGTCGAGGGATCGGCCGCCCAGCCGGTGACGGCGATCGACACCACGTCGCCCAGCCCGCCGAGCCGATAGCCCTTCATTGCCTTGGGCAGCGTTACCACGACATGTCCCTCCAGTGGCCGATCGCTGTACGCCGCCCAATCGCCCAGGTCCATGTCGCATGCTTCGTACACCTGACTCACCGCCGCAATCATCGAGTGCTGCAACACACAATGGCCCGCTTGTGTCAGAAGGGCGGTCACCTCTTGAGATTTACCCAACGCGTAAGCGTGCACCACAGGGGTCTTGCCGGCGGACAACGCGTCGTCGATCGCTTCTAGCAGTCGCTCAACTACCTCGTGCCGTGGCGGCAGGCGAAAGCGAGGCGAGCCGAATGTCGTCTCCATTATCAGCAACTCGGCCTGTGGTAGCTCGGCTGGCTCGGCCGTGAGCGACTCGCCAAGTTTGAAGTCGCCCGTGTACAGCAGGCGCTGGTGACCATCGTCGGCCAGCAGCATTGCCGATCCAAGGCAATGGCCCGCTGGATAAGTGGTAAGCGCCACGCCTCCCAGGTCCATCGGTTCGCGGTACGGCATCTCACGCACTCGCAGCCGCTCGCCGAGCCGATGCCGGTAAAGGGCGGCCGTTGCTGGCGTGGCGTACGCCATTTCGTGGCGGGCCATATGATCGGCGTGGGCATGCGACACGAACCCGCGTGGCTGTCGGCACCGTACATCCACGCCCAGCCCGGCCCGTGTCAACTTCAGTCCACCATCCACGTGAAACATGAGATTTCGTCGCCCACCGTGCCAATCGATCAGTCCGCATGCTATCTTAGAGGACCACCGCTGCTGAACCAATGACCAGCCATCGCACCCCGCCGCTCCCACTCGCCACCACGGGCCCAGGGCCATCCGTTGTTGACAAAACCATGGGCACGATCGAAATCATCATCCTTGCTATTGTGCAAGGAATCACCGAGTTCTTGCCGGTTAGTTCGTCCGGACACCTGGTGGTGGCCAATGCGTTGCTCGAATCGCTAGGCCATCCACCCACCGAGGACCTGGTGGAGGTCAACATTGTCCTGCATCTGGGGACCCTGCTCGCCGTGCTGGTGGTCTATCGCCGCGAAATCGCCCGCATGCTCACCAGCGATCGAAAGGTGGCTGCCTTTGTGGTGGCCGGCACCATTCCAGCGGCCATCGTCGGGGTGTTTCTCAAGAAGGTGCTCGACGACCAGGTCAGCAGCCAAATACTCGATAACGTATTGCTTGCCGGTTGCATGTTTCCGATCACCGCGATCGTGCTCCTGCTGGCTATGCGTCGCCAAGAGGGCAGCATCGATTACCCACAATTGACGCTCGGCAAAGTGATGGCCATCGGAGTTGCCCAGGCGCTGGCGATCTTGCCCGGAATCTCGCGGAGCGGGTCCACCATCGCTGCGGGCATTGCGTGCGGACTCCACCGCGAGGCGGCCGCAACGTTTGCATTCCTGCTAGCCATCCCCGCCATTGCCGGTGCCGGTGCGCTCGAAGCGCTCGACGTCTTGGAACAAGGTAGTACAGGCACGGCGCCAATCGTACTCGCGCTGGGCTTCCTCATTTCGTTCCTTGTCGGCTGGGGATCGCTCGTGCTGCTGATCCGATTTGTCCGCCAGGGCCGACTGTCGGTGTTCGCCTGGTACCTGGTGCCGCTGGGGGTTGTCGTCGTCGCGTGGCAACTGTGGAACATGGCCAGTACCGCAGCGGTAGCCGGGTAAGCGACCGCCAAGGCGCACGGCGGACGCATCGCCTCCACCAAAAAAATCCCACCCAGCCCCAAGCAGTTGCTCAGGACTGAGTGGGAAAGGGGGGAACACTCAAGGTATTCTTCAGGCCAGCTATTCGTCGCTCCCCATCTCGGGACGCGGGCGACCAGAGCCCTCGCCGCGCCCGCCGCCACGACGAAACTCGCCGCGCGGTGGGCCGGGCCGATCGTCATCGCCACCGGCACGGGGGCCACGCGGTGGCGGACCACCAGCGCGTCGCTGGTGCATCCGTCGTGCCAATTGCATGAACTCGTCTTTGTTTAGCTGTCCGTCGCCATTCCCATCGGCGCGATCGAATAACGCTTCCGGATTAGGTGCACCAGCAGGGCCACCCTGCCCGGGGCCACGCGCCGCACGCTCGGGCCGGCCACCACGAGGCGGGCCATCCTCGGCGCGATCGCGAGGAGCACCACCGGGTCCACCACGGCGGCGACCACCTTCGGCTGCTCCACGAGCATCTCCACGACGGCCACCACGATCGGCACGCTCAGGAGGTCCTCCACGACGTCGTTCCCCTTCGGCTGCCCCACGAGCACCACCACGGCGACCACCACCTCTGGCGTCCGCACGGGGTCCCGCGGTCGGCGATTGCCTTCGGCACCCCGTTCACCACGTCGGGCTCCCGCTCCTCGGCCTTCACGCGCCTGGGCACCCGCACGGTTGGCTCGTGCCTCGCGTGCCGCCATGCGTTCTTCGCGGCTCAGCTCGCCATCGCCATCTTTGTCGAACTGCTTGAGTATCTTTTGCCTCATTTCGGGGTCACGCGGTCCACGGGCAGCACCGGCCCGTCGTCGTCTGCCATCACCGGACATGCCAGCAACACGGCCAATGGCGCGAAAAATAACATCATTCTAGTCATCGCTACTTGCTCCGATTAAGTTGGTTGATCGCCCACCTGTGCGGTCGCCCCGTCCCACTTGGACAAAGCGAATTGCCTGCGACGGTCACATGCTCGAGCTATCTGCATCACGAGAGATCAAACCCCGCCTGGTGGAGGTGGTATCGCGGCAAGTGAGGAATTTGGCCCCCTACCGTCTGTTTTGGCGGCCTCGCCGCGAGCCTGCCGGCAGCCTACACTAGTGGCTCCGGATCGTGTGAATGATAGCATCGCGTGAAGGACTTCCTGAACCGTTCGATGGCTCGATCAATGATTCCGCTTGCATTTCAAACAATAGAACTTCCGACGCCCATTTACTTGGCGGCGGTACTGGCAATCGGCATCTTCGCCCAATGGCTGGCGTGGCGGCTCAAGCTGCCCGCCATCGTGCTGCTCCTGTTCTTTGGATTTAGCCTCGGCTACCTCGTTGGTCCTCCCGAGTTCTACCTGGGCGAGGGCCCCCAAGGACGATCGATCCTGTTTCCCGTGGTGTCGCTGGCGGTCGGCGTCATCTTGTTCGAGGGAGGGCTCAACCTCCGTTTTCAAGATATCCGCGAACACGGCCGCGTGGTCATCCGCCTGGTGTCCGTTGGCTTGGCCATTACCGCCGTGCTAACTGCCATTGCCGCCCATTATTTGGTGCAGTTCAGTTGGCCGATGGCGGCGCTCGTCGGCGCACTGCTGACGGTCAGCGGCCCCACCGTCATCCTGCCGCTACTGCGCCAGGTTCGCCCCGAACGCAAGCTGGGATCGCTCGTCAAGTGGGAAGGCATTATCAACGATCCCATCGGCGCCGTGTTGGCCGCATTGGTGTACGAAGTCGTGGCCCACCCGGCGGCGAACGATATGACCGGTGGCACGCTCGTGGCACTTGGCAAGACGCTCGTTATTGGGCTCGGACTGGGCCTCGCCAGCGGGTGGATCGTTCGCGAACTCATGCGGCGTTACCTGGTGCCCGACTACCTGCAAAATCCGGTGGTGCTCGCCCTGGTGCTGCTGGTCTTTGCCGCATCCAATTACCTTCAACCCGAGTCGGGGCTGGTCACCGTCACCGTGTTGGGAATGTTTCTCGCCAACCAACGAGATGTTGCCATCAAACACGTGATCGAGTTCAAGGAAACTCTCCGCGTGCTTATCTTGTCGGTGCTGTTCATCGTATTAGCATCGCGTATTCAGCCCAACCCGAACGACATCAAGGATGTTGGATGGGGCGGTATTGCCTTCGTACTAGCACTCATTCTCGTTATCCGCCCCATCGCCGTTTTCGTTTCCACAATGGGCTGCGACCTCGATCGCCGTCAACGACTCTTCCTCGCTTGGATTCATCCCCGCGGAATCGTCGCTGCCGCTGTGGCTACCCTGTTCGCCATTGGCATTGCGGAGGGGCACCCCGAACGCGCAGCTGAAGCCCAAAAAATGGTACTCGTCACGTTTCTCGTGGTCGTCGGCACCGTGACGGTCTATGGTTTATCGCTCGGTCGCGTCGCCAAGTGGCTTGGGCTATCGCGAGAGGATCCGCAGGGCGTGCTGTTTGTGGGTGCGTCTCCCGTGGTCCGCGAGATTGCCCTCGCCCTGCATAAGGAAGGGTTTGTTACGTTGCTAGTCGACACGAACCCAGAAAATATTTCGATGGCCCGTATGGATGGACTCCCCGTTTGTTACGCAAGCATCGGCAGCGAATTCGTACACGAAGAAACCGACCTGGGCGACATCGGTCGACTGTTGGCGATGACGCCCAACGACGAGGTCAACACGCTGGCCGCCAGCGAGTTTGCCGAGCAACTTGGTAGCGCCAATGTTTACCAGTTTTCGCCCCACGAAAAATCGAGCGAGCGCCATCAACGCGTGCCGAAGCACCTGCGCGGCCGCATCCTGTTTGCCAAAGATCTGACCGAAGACCAATTGCGACACCGCTTCCAGAATGGCTACCGCGCGAAGAAAACGATGCTCACCGACGATTACAAGATGAAGAACTTTCGCGACACCTATGGCGACGACGCCATTGTGATGTTCGTGGTCCCCGAGAAGGGCAAATTGAACGTCATGGCCACCAACAGCACCTACGAGCCCAAGGCCGGCGACAAAATCATCGCCATGGTGCCGCCCGAAGCAAGTTCGGCCCAATAGAGAGCACCAATAGCGAGCACTGGCCCGGTTCAACACGATGCGTTGCAGCCGGCAATTTGCGGACAAGCGGCACACCATCGGCCTGCCCCCTGCGCCCCTTTGCTGGCCTATCCGCCAACCCGCACCCACCGAGAGGATGCCTTGTCCCAAATAGGGATAATGTCTAAATTAAAGCCCTCGCCGATGCCATCTGGTCCCTTGGCGACCGGGGAGAAGACGCACCGTCTTAGCGACCCTGGCGGAGTAGCTCAGTTGGTTAGAGCAGCGGAATCATAATCCGCGTGTCGGGGGTTCGAGTCCCTCCTCCGCT
>CAVWDV010000007.1:0-339642 GCA_963753855.1 Lacipirellulaceae bacterium
AAAGGGTTCCTACTTGCCCGCTGGTGTTGCTGGCGGGAGATTGAAAACGCGTATTCCAGGTACGTCGAGTGTGGGTTTCGTCCATTCGAAGGCGGCGATCGAGCGGCGGATGTCTTTCAGCCCCTCACTCCAGCGTTCGTTTACCGTGACGCGGGAGAATTCGGCGTCCTTCATCTGTCCTGCGTGTGGCCGATGCGAATTGGTCAGGTACGCAATGGTCCACTCTCTGGCATCACAATGCGGGGCGATGAGTTGCACGTCGGGATCGTCCTGAAGTTCCGGCGGAAGTTTGGCCAGCACGCGGCCCATAGCCGCACGAAGTTCGCCGAGCACACGAACGTGCTCTGTATTAAACCGCTGCTTGCTGCAGAACTGGATGTCTTTGGCCCGCTCCATCACCTGATCCAGGTCCCTAGGTGACTCGCCCTCGCCAGAGAATAGATTGACTTGCACAATGAGGGCGCTGTTCAGCGGCTTCTGGTCCCAGACGTAGTTTAGTGGTGTGTTGGAGACGAGGCCTCCGTCCCAATACTCTTCCCCGTCGATCTCCACGGCGGGAAATCCCGGTGGAAGTGCTCCGCTGGCCAACACGTGCTCTGACCCGATGCGCGTGTGTTGGTTATCAAAGTAGACCGAAGCACCCGTTCGCACGTTGACCGCACCGAGCGACAACCGTGTCCTGCCTTGGTTGATCAAGTCGAAGTCGACGAGTTCTTCCAGTGTCTTCTTGAGCGGAGACGTGTCGTAGAAACTAAGTGCCTCGGGTGATGCAGAGGGAGCGAGTAGTGGAGGGGGCACGCGGGGGACAAAGAACCCGGGGATGCCAAACGTTGCCACGCTCCAGACGCTTAAGCGGTCCAGAAATGGCCGAATCGAATCGAACATGGCTGGTGGTGCAAACGGCGCGTAGGCTGAGACGCGATCCCAGAACGCCCGCAGACGTTCCAACCTACGCTCCGGCAAATTGCCGGCGAGAATGGCGGAGTTTACCGCGCCAATCGAAATCCCGACAAACCAGTTGGGCGTCATTCCCGCCTCGGCCAAACCTTCGTAAATGCCGGCCTGGTAGGCGCCCAATGCTCCGCCTCCTTGAAAGAGTAAGATTTCATGATCATAGCTGCGACGTTTCATCATTGCCTCGGCGTTCATTTGCAGAGCTGCCCTCTCTGCCGAAAGCGACAGCGACAGCGAGCGACTCGAAGTGCGCATGTTGGCAATTTTCTCGGCGGATCTTGCTGTGGCCAGACAGCGCCCCAAATCGAATCGACACGCCTATCTAATGATCACTCGTTGCGCCAGACATCACTATTCGCAAAACTACGAATATCCGAGTGCGCAATGCGCAACGCCGCCGAAGGTGGGTTCAGGTCGCCCCACAAGCGGGGTCACACAGAAATGATGCCATTGCGGATGGCGTATTGGACCAATTCGGCTGTGCTCCCCAGGCCAAGCGACTCTAAGATGTGAGCCTTGTGGGCCTCGGCCGTACGCGGCGAGATGTTGAGCAGTGCTGCGATTTCCTTGGCCGAACGGCCTTCGGCAATCAACTGTAAGACTTCTCGTTGACGCGAAGTAAGTCGCGAAAGAGAGTCGCCAGATTGGGATTGGCCCTCGCGGTAGGAGCTAAGAAGCTCGCCGGCGATCATCGGCGTAATGTAGGTTCGCCCCGCAAGGGCTTCGCGGATAGCGGTGAGCAATTCTGACGAAAGGGAGTGCTTTAGCACGTAGCCCACCGCGCCCGCCTCGATGGCGCGACGAGCGTAGGCGACGTCACGATGCTGCGTCAAGAAAATGACCTTGGCGGCGACATTGGCCTCTCTAAGTTTGACGGCAGCATCAATGCCATTGAGAGACGGCATCGTGATATCGGCGACGATGACATCAGGCTGGAGCTCTGCTGCAGCTGCTAACAGCTCCCGACCATCCGCCACAACGCCGACGACTTGGAATTCAGGCTCGACCAGGCCGCGTATGCCTTCGGCCAGAATCTGGTGATCGTCGGCGATAAGGATGGAAGATCTGCTCACAGGGTGTTGCCTTCGGTCATCGGAACTCGCACTTCGACGGTAGTACCTTGTCCTGGAGCCGACCTGATCGATAGTTTACCCTGAACAAGCCGAATGCGTTCCTCCATGCTTGACAGCCCTACGCTTGGTTCCGACCGCGTCGCCTCCATATCAAAGCCCGCTCCCTGATCATTAATCAGCATCACAAGCTCCCGAGCGTCCGTCGAAATTCCTAGCGACACTTCCTTGACCGACGCATGCTTGGCGACGTTGCGCAGGGCCTCCTGAGCTACGCGATAGAGGCACAGAGCCACTTCCGTAGACAGGTCTTCCGGCACTCTGTCGGGACGGTAGTCGACTGCAATGTTTTCCCGCCGAGAGAAACTCGTGCACTCAGACCGTAGCGCTTCCGATAAGCCTAGATCGTCCAGTATAGAAGGATGGAGTTGACGCGACAGGTCGTGCACGTCCAGCGACAAACTTACGAGTTGATCGCGCATGGCGCTGACAATCGACAAGGCCGCATCGCTTGCCCCAAAGTGCTTCTCCAGCTTGGCGGTTTCGATTCCCAATATCGCCAATCGCTGTGTCCAGTCATCATGCATTTCGCGGGCTACCCGACTTCGCTCCTCTTCCTGCGCGTGCAACAACTTGGAAGCGACTTGACGAAGACCTGCTTGGCTCTTACGAAGCGACTGCTCTTTGGCACGGAGAGCTTCGTCTGCTCGCTTGCGTGCAAGCGCATTGGTAAAGATATCTCCTATCAATCGCAGGCGGGGGATGAGTTCGTCAGGCAACCTCACAGTCGATCGAAACGACGAGAATCCGATCCCGCCCACCACGGCGCCGTTGATGGTCAAAGGAATGGTTAGATTTGACTTCAGTCCTGTGCGGAGACAATACTCGCGTTCCCTAGAGCCTACAGAGGGAAAGTCGTCGGGAATTCGAATCACCTCTCCCTGGCAAATCATTCTGGCGTAGGTTGGGAATTGCGAATGCAACGCGAGTTGCGACGACGGCGGTACGCCCGGCAACTGGTACGAATGCGTGACCACGAATTGTTTGCCATCGGCGGACACCTCGCCCAAACCGGCCCTGTCGAGATTCAAAAGCTCCACGAGAAGCTGCAATCCTGACTCGATTTGCGAATCGACTCTGTTCGCGGGCACGTTCACGAACCTAGTCGAGAGCTCCGACAGAAGTGTTTCGAAACGAAGGCGATAATGGATTGCCGGCGCTACCGGACAGCCCGCAGCGTCTAGGCCAGCGCACATCTCCGGGGTTAAGCGATCGACTCCCACCGGGTCCATTGGTAACGGACACTGCAAGTCGCGCACAGGCGGAGGGCCAGCAGAGCCTGCTCTGCTTACGGGATTCACCGGTTGTTGAGGGTTGGTCCATTGGATCTTGGAGCACCAAAAGGAGGGTTCATCCAAAGAAGCGTCCTATTCTTCAAGCCGCCGAAAGCGAGCATAGAGTGGATTATATACGAGCATCAGCCTGAACGCCTGTGGGCATTAACTGCGGGGTACGGGATACATGGTTGGTCGGTGAAACTCACCGACCTCAATTCGCCGAGAATCAGAATGTGCCGCTCCACCGCCTGCAATTCTCGGAGTTCCTACGACGCGTCGGATGCATCGACCTCCGCAGATTGGCTTCAGCCCGAACTTGCTGAGGTGGTTTCGACCTCTGGCGGAAGCAGACGTGCTCAGTTCTGCAGAAATTGGGCAGATTTCACATCCTTCCGGCAAATCACTCGGGTGTGATCGTCTTGGCTGACTGAGCACACTTGGGATGCTTTTCCACCCGAAATAGCGCTCTATTTGACGCGAAAACAGAGAGAACCGTAAACTCAATCCTAGCGTGGGCTTGCATCCGGGCCTGGTGGTCCTTTTCCAGCGTCGGATGCATTAGCGTTGGACACACTCCTTGTTGCGGAGGGTTGATGGCCGCCGCCGAGTGCCACAAGCACCCGGTTCGCTGGCTTACGGTTGAGGATATCCGGAAGCAACAACGTATGCGTCGTCAGGTCGTAGTGGCCGCCATGCTGTCGGGAGAACTCCCCTACGAGCAGCGTGGTCGTATCCGCTACGCCCGTGTAAGCGACGTGGAAGCGTGGGAGCATTCGCGGCTTATTAGCAGTGAATCAACTCCTGGAACCGTCATGGTTCATCCGGACCTCGCAGAGTTCACCTAGGTCGGCTTCGCCGTGCTGCGGCGGCTTGCTCGTCAGGCCGTCGCAGTCGGCACTTAAGACTTTCGTTTCTTGCTCTTGCCAAGATTGGCTCGGCCAGAAGAAAGACTCTTTCGCACCCATTCGACGACGGCCCGGTTCTCTGGCGAAACTGGCTTCATGTAGACGTCAGCGACCTGCGAGCTGGCCGAGTGCCCGAGCCAGCGTTTGACATCGCCAATGGACGTGCCTTCCCGCGAGCCATATTCAGTCGCTCCCAAGTGTCTGAGCACATAGAAGCCGCCAAGCGATTCGCCCAGCTTCCCCATGTCGTCGCGGACTTTCTTCCACCATGCCGTCACCGTATCGGTAGTGCCATGAACTATAGGGCTGCTGCCCCGCAAGGTGACGAAGAGCAAATCTCCCTCTCTTCGTTCAACAGTCTTCAGGTACGCATTGACGACGTTCCAGACCAGCGGAGGCGTATCGCCGTAGCGGTCAAGTCCCGTCTTGCCTCTGCGTAGGTCGTAGTTCTTCCGATTCAATTGTCCGACTTGAATCGCAGCCAAGTCACGTTGGCCGAATCCGCAGCCGATTGCCAGCCAAACCATCGCGGTTTCTCTCGCTTGGCACTTCTTGAGCACTGCCTTGAGCTGCGGCAGCGTTGGAAGCTTGCGACCTTCGGTGCGTTTGCCGTGAAGAACGTCACGAGCTTCCCAGTTCCAGCCAAGGACTTGTCCGCCATGCTCCGGGCGACCCGCTCGCTTCACGATACTGTGAACAAACTGCAGCTTCTTCGAGACAAGAGAAGCCGAGTACCCGGCATCGACGAGCATCCGGTTGTACGCTTCGACGTCTTCCATCGTGAGGTCAAGCAGCTTCATGCTTCTGACCGCCGCTTCGCCATGTCGTGCATTCAAGAAATCCAGAAACTCCTTCACATATTGCCTACGTTCATTGTAGAGCGTGCGGCTGATGGTGCCTTGTCGACGTGGTTCGTTCTCTTCTCGTGCCCGTGACTCCTCATAGCTGAGGTAGCTCGACGTAATGTGCAGAAGACTGCCCGGTACAATCTTTGCGGCAATCGCTTTGGACTTCTTGGACGCCGCCTGCTTCTCTCTCTGTCTCCTGGGGCGACGATCACGCTCCGGAACCTTTCCGCGAATGAACTCGCCCAGCCACTCGTAGTAGGCCCGCTCGGCGGCTGCCTTACTGACGAGCCCAAAACGATGTCGACGTGGCGTTCCCTTGGCAGGGTCACGATAGGAAACGTGCCAACCGATGTTCTGCTTGTCGGTGTATTTGAGCTGGGGAACTCGCTTCTTGCGGGCCATCAGTCGTGGTACTACAAAAGGGCCAGGAGACAGAGATATTCGCCCGAATTGTAGTACTACATTTCCAAATTATGTAGTACTTACCCCACTAAATCCCGAGAAATAGAGCCTAAAGCATCCGACTCTTAATCAGTAGGTTCAAGGTTCGAGTCCTTGAGGGAGCACTAGCTTACGTCGCTTATTTCGACGTCGATTCCGTCTGGCATGGCATGGGCACGCGAAGTGTAGAAAGAGTCCCGCCAGGGTGGCCCGCCTGAGCGAGACGATGCTGCAAGCCCTTCGGCTCACGGGACTGGTTTCGTTCCTGGTGGTCGGAGGTTTCCTCGATGGCACGAAATCCAAAGCCTGGGCATCGATCCGGGCTGGGTGGCTACGTCCAATCGGACGGCCAGCCGATAGCACTCGGCAGAGACAAGGCCGAGGCATTCAAGCGCTTCCGCAAGTTGCTGCCCCCAACGCTCGACCCTTGGGGTGTTGCCTGACGGCGCGGGCTCTCGCCTCATCGTGGCGATGAAGAACTTGCCCTTCCGAAAATAGCCGGTGCAGTGTAGCACTGCTAGCGACGCTCGCAGCACGCCAGTCGGCTTGGCGATTTGTGCGTGCAACACTTGCCCGAGTTGGCTCTTTTTTGAGGAAACTTGCCTCGCTCGACGGCCTTCTGCGGCCCGAGGGAAGTTTTGTCAAAGTTTGCGGGTTAGGCCGACGATATCAATTGTGCTGAATGCTCACGGGGGGGTGAGGATTCGAACGCACGCGCCGCGGCGTGCAAGCATTGCTTGCCGCCGCTGGCGTTTTATCGCTCGAGTCCTGGCATCCGAACACTTACCCCCGATAGCGCTATGAGCCGGCATACACGTAGCAATCTAAGTCTCGCCCTCTGCTTCTTGATGCTGGCCACGGGTTGCCAGCCAACGCAGCCGTTCTACTTTACGGGCGATACCGACCTGTCGCACTACGTCGACGTATCCACCGATATCGAGTATCCGGACGTCGACGAGCCGGCGCTCGACGAGGTAACGCACGCTCAGCGTCCCCTGTCGCTCAAGAACATGGACGACTACGAGATGTGGGACCTATCGCTTGAAGAGGCGACGCGCATCACGCTGTGCAACAGCAATGTCATGCGGCAACTGGGTGGCCGAGTGGCTACCAATGCTCCCGACACCATCTCGCGAACCATCGTCAACGCTGCCGCGGTGACTACCACTTACGATCCTGCCTTGGTCGAGACGGGCAACGGTCAATCGTTTGGTTCGCCTTTTGATGGTCTGGGCGTGGAGTCAGCTCTAAGTGAGTTCGACGCACAGTTGCAGTCGAGTGTGCTGTGGAACTACAACGACCGGCCACAAAACTTCGCGCAGATTTCACCCGTTCCTGGGACACCCGCATTTTTCGCCCCCGACTTTCGGCAGGATCTTGGAAACTTCAACGCGTCGATCGCCAAGACGAACGCAACGGGTGGGCGCTGGGGATTCCAGAACACCACGGCCTACGATAGCAATAACAATGGCAGCCGGGCGACGCCCAGCGACTGGGAAACCAACTTCGAGGCGTTTTTCAATCAGCCATTGTTGCAGGGCCGTGGCACGCAGTACAACCGCATTGCGGGCCCCTACTCGTTCGATCAATACGCGGCCAACGCGCCGAACAGTTTCGATGGCGTGGTCATCGCGCGTATTCGCACCGACCTTACGCTCGCCGACTTCGAAGGGGGCGTTCGCAACTTGATGCGAGATGTGGAGCAAGCGTACTGGGAGCTGTACTTCGCGTACCGCGATCTGGAAGCACGAAAGCAAGGCCTGGAAAGTGGACGGGAGACTTGGTTTCGGGTCAAGCAACTCTTGGCCGTGGGTGCCGGTGGTGGTACGACCCAGGACGAAGCCCAAGTTCGGGGACAGTACTTCGGTTTTCGTGCGGCCGTCGAAGAAGCACTTACCAACGTGTTCCGCGCCGAGAGTCGGTTGCGGTACATCATGGGGCTAAGCGTTTCGGATGGCCGGCTCGTCCGCCCGTCCGACGAGCCAACGATGGCCCGGGTCGATTTCGACTGGGCCGCCACCCACGCCGAGGCGCTCGCTCGACGCGTGGAGGTACGCAAACAGAAGTGGCAAATCAAGCGGCGCGAGATGGAGCTTATCGCCGCCAGGAATCACCTGCTGCCACGACTCGACGCGGTCGGACGGTATCGCTGGCTGGGCGCCGGCGACCAACTCATCAACTACGACGACGATCCCGTAGGCATGGGACGATTCGCCGAAGGCACCAGTGCGTTTGAATCGCTGACATCGGGCGACTTTCAGGAATGGGAACTCGGTGTGCAACTCGCCATTCCCATTGGTTTCCGGCGTCAACTCGATGGCGTGCGGCATGTCCAACTACTGCTGGCTCGCGAGCGGGCCATCATGCAGGATTTGGAACTTGAAGTTTCCCATCAATTGGGCGACGCGATCCGCGATGTTGATTTGAACTACCAAATCTCGCAAACGCGATTCAACACTCGCGTGGCCACCCGCCAAGAAGAGCAAGCTCGCGAACAACTTCGGCAAGCAGGAGCCGGCAGAGGTGGCGACGTTATTCCCTTCTTGCTGGACGCACAGCGGCGACGGGCCGAGGCCGAAAGCGCCTACTATCGCTCCCTGGTCGACTACAACCTGTCGATCGTGGAAGTGCACTACCGAAAGGGCTCGCTACTCGACTTCAATGGTGTTTACTTGGCTGAGGGGCCGTGGCCTGGCAAAGCCTACTTCGACGCGTTGCGTCGCGCTCGCCAGCGGGATGCCAGCATGTACCTCGACTACGGTTTCACGCGGCCCAACGTCATGAGCCGCGGTCCGGTGAGTCAATCGACCGATTCCATGGGCGGCGTGCCTGCAGGAGAGATGATGATCGAGGGCCCGATGATGATGGAAGGCCGAATGATGTTGGAAGGCGAACTCGTCCCTGCGGGAGAACCGACACCCGCCGGCGAGTGGAACGGCGAGTTCATCCCAGCGGAGACGGGTGCGATGCTCGATCCCGCGGTAGGCGCGCCAGGCGGTGTCCAGCCAGCCGCCTACGAGCAGCCAATCGAAGCGCAAATGACACGCGACGTTGAGGTTACCTCGTATCCATCGCCAATGGCACAGGCACGCATCACTTACGCGGCATCGCCGGAGCCCGTTCAGGCACCCGCCAATAATGGTTCCAGCATTACGAGGAATCCCTACGCCACCGGGACAGCCAACAGCGATCCGCGGCAGGGCACCCAGCACGGGCAAAACCGTGGCGGTCCGCAGCGGTAGCGCACTGGTGCGGGCCACAGGTCGTCGTCGCCCAGCGCCGTGCGATCGAAAAACGGCCGCACTTGCACTATAATTCGGGACAGAAGTCGTCGCGAGCAGCCAAGCCGCGATCGATCCGAACTACTGCCCCCGATCAGAAACCGGTCCTGCATGTTTTTCTCCTTCGATGGAATCGACGGTGTCGGCAAGTCGACGCAGATAGAGTTATTTTGCGGTTGGCTCGCGGAACAAGATCGCCGTGTCACGGCATGCCGCGATCCGGGCAGTACGCCTCTGGGCGAACGAGTCCGTGAGCTGCTTCTGGCCCACGATCCGGCCATGGCGATTCACCGTCGCGCCGAAATGCTGCTTTACATGGCGGCCCGGGCGCAGCTTGTCGAGGAGGTCATCCGCCCCGCGCTGGAGCGGGGGGAGGTAGTCGTCTCCGATCGCTACCTACTCGCCAACATCGTTTATCAAGGCCACGCGGGACAATTGCCGCTAGCGGAGGTGCGAAGCGTGGGCGGCGTAACCATTGCCGGGGTGCAGCCCGATGCGGTGTTCTTGCTCGATATGCCGATTCCCTTGGCCGACCAGCGCTTGAGCGGCGATCGCGACCGCATGGAACAGCAGGGCGAGCCGTTTCGCGAAAGGTTGCGTACGGGGTTTCTCGCCGAAGCGGCCGAAAGCAACGGGAGGATTCACGTAATCGATGCCACGCGGCCCATCGAGGAAGTCCACGCCGCCATCTGCCTGGTTGCCGCTGCGCTGCTGCAGGGCACCAAGTAGGCCAGGGTCTTGTCCAGGCGCAGAGGGGGCGTTCTCTGCAGTGAGCCGAAGGGCGCTAGCCTCGAGTCATTTAGAGTACGCCCGACGCTAGCGCGTTCGGCTCACCCCAAGGTCAAGTCGGGACGACGCACGATGGGCAACATGGTCGGTTGCCATCACAAGTAGGAACGCGGCGATCGCTACACCCAAGCAGGTGAGCACATGGCCATCGATTGGTGCTGGCCACACCGGATGGGTGACGGTGGTCTTGGTGATGACTTCGCCCGCAGTCTCCGCCTCTTGAAACGGCCACACTTTGAGTAGCGAGCCAATCATGAATCCACCGAGTACGGCCATCGTCTCGCTGTGAAATCGGGCTAGCAGCGCCTTGAGTACCTTGCTGAATGCGAGCAGTCCGACGACACAACCGAGGAGGAAGACGACCAGTGTCGCCAGATCGGCCGCATCGACTTGGCCAGCTTTGAGGCGATGCAGTACGTCGGTGATCGCTTCGTACTCGCCCAGCAGCACCAAGATGTACGCGCCGCTAATGCCGGGCAGAATCATTGCGCAAATAGCAATGGCCCCGCACACGAAGATGTAGCCGAGGCTCTCGCGCGGTTCAAGATACGAGCCACTCACAAGCCAAGCCGCAAACACCGCGGCAGCCAACCCCAACACGGCACACAGGGCTCGCTGCTGATTGGACGTGCACTTCGCCATGCGGGCGACAAGGATGCCCGAGGCCAAAATCAGACCGAAGAAGGCAGCGAAGGTTTGCTCGCGATAATGCTCCAGCAAGAAATGGATCACCCCCGCGAGCGTGAGGATGCCCATGAGGATGCCAGCGGCCAGGGTGAGGAGGAATCGCAAGTCGATGTGTTTGGCGGCGGCGGCCCACTCGCGGCTCGCAATCAAGCGGAGGAACTCCCGGTCGACGTGGCTAATGGCGGTGAGTAGGCGTGGGTAAATGCCAAGTAGCAGGGCAACCGTGCCGCCGGAAACGCCCGGAATGATGTCCGCCGCCCCCATCAGCAAGCCACGCCCGGCGTTGGCAACATCGGCGGCCAAAGATGGGGGGGAAGGCATCGTAAACTTTCTGGGCTATGCGAGTTATCGCGGCACGAGGTAGAAACAAAAAGGCCGCAGGGGTGGGTTGCCGCAGGTTCAAGATTGACCCGGGTTTCAAAACGCTATAAAATTCTCTGCTATCTTAGTTTACGTCGTTCCAATTGTAAAAAGCGTGTCGCGAAATTTTGGGCGTGCGTCAACGGTCAACCTCCGTGATACTACATCCGATGTCGGACTCTCCGTTCCCACAGTGGAAAGTATGTTTGTCGAGCGAAGCACGAATGGATGGGTCGTCCACACGCCAGCCAAGATTAACTTGGCTTTGGAAGTCCTAGGGCGACGAACCGACGGCTTTCACCAAGTCGAGACGCTCCTTGTTCCCGTGCGTCTTTTCGACACGCTCGCTTATTCCCCGCGGCCTCACCCCTTGGTTCTGCGTCTTCGTGGCACGCGGGTCGATCGCTGTGGCTCGCTCCCCCAACGGCCTGAAGACAACTTGGCCGTCCGCGCTTTGGTCCGGCTCGCAGAGCACAGCGGCCGCGGCGCTACGGGGACGTTGACGCTCACGAAACGAATTCCCACCGAAGCCGGACTTGGCGGCGGTTCCGCCGACGCCGCCGCCGCATTAGTCGTTGCCAACGCTGCCTGGGATCTGAACTACTCGTATGAACAGTTAGCCGAGATCGCCGCCGAGCTTGGCACCGACGTACCGTTCTTCCTGGTTGGCGGAGCCGGCTTGGGAACAGGCCGTGGCGAACAAGTTGTCCGTGTGCCAGTATCGTCGGGATTGCCTATAGTTCTGGTGCAACCACCCGTTGGCCTGTCCACCGCAAAAGTATTTGCCGCGCTCGACCTGAAGCCGGGGCAGTCGACGGCCCAAGGTTCCGGTCGGTGCCGGCAACTCGCCGACTGCCTGACGCGCGGAATACCGTTGAGAAAGTGCCGGCACCTGGTTCGCAATTGCCTACAAGAACCTGCCGAGCAACTTTGCGCCTGGGTAAAACAGATCGCGCAAGCAATGGACAAGCTTCCGGTCGTCGCCCACCAGATGACAGGCAGCGGCAGTTGTTATTTTGCAGTGTGCCACACGTGGCGTGAAGCCCGCTGTGTGGCATCGCGGTTAAGAGGACAGTCGTGGCAGTTCGTGGCCGCCACCCAAACTTGTCCGTAGAACGCGTTGGTTCGCAAGGAGACTTGGCCGTGGAAATCACTGAAGTACGCATCAAGCTCATGGAAGAACCAGGTGAACGTCTCAAGGCGTTTTGCTCCATCACGTTCGACGACTGCTTCGTCGTTCGCGATCTCAAGATCATTGAAGGGACCACCGGCCCCTTTGTGGCGATGCCCAGCCGTAAACTCACGGCCCATTGCCCCGGGTGTGGCATGAAGAACCACCTACGCAGCAATTACTGCAATCAATGCGGCCGGACGCTCGACTCGAATCAGGCGATTCGCCAACCGGATGGTCGAGCAAAACTCTACGCGGACATCGCCCACCCGATCAACTCCGACTGTCGCGAGCAGATTCAAGAGGTGGTCATCGTGGAATTCGAAGCCGAACTCGAGCGGTCCAAAGAGCCCGGCTACGTGTCGCGGTACGACGATTTCGACGACGACTACTCCAACACACCTCGGCGAACCAGCCGTGTCGACCAGGCGCACGACTCGACCGGGAACAAAGCGCCCCATCACCCGCCCCCCAGTGCACCGGCGCATTCCAACACGCCGAACGCTCCCGTTGAGGGCGGGCATCAACCGTCCCCTCAGGCCCCCAATCTCGAACCGCCGAACGACTTCGGTGCCGGTATTCTCTAGCCGTAGAGGACCAAAGGGGGCGATCAAAGTCGGCAGGACTCATTGATCTAATGCGGCTTGTGGGAACCTGACCGAGGGCCAGGCTTATAGGTTCCCAGGAACGTAGGATCGGTGGTTCCAGCGCCAAGCCCTAGCCACGAATAGCCACGAATAGCCACAAAAACAGACGAAAAGGACGGGGCTCACGGACAACTTTGGCTGCGTGCCAATCGTGGAGTGTTTTGAGCTTCTTGTACCTTCTTGTGGCTATCCCTCCGTGCGATGGGGGCTTATTCCTATAGCGCTAAGGTATGAACCACGGATCGCACGGATGCCACGGATTTGAGCATGTGAAGTCAAGCCGAAGAATCAAAGGGGCAGGACTCATCGACCGAGTTGAGTGGGGTCGACGAGACTCGTGAGCAAAACCCTCGCCGGCCGAATGTGTCGTCGAAATCGTGCGTCCGACCCTCCCAGGGGAGTGTGAAAGTTTGGTAGCAACTTTCTTGTCGTAATTGGCCACCGCGTGGGGTCGAATGAAGGGAGCGCGGGGGGGAGTAGAGGCTGTGGGCTGAGGGCTGGGAGGGAGATTCTTTGGTCGCTGGACGCTCGTTTGAAGCTTGAACATTGAAGCTGAGTCATTGGTCATTTCGCATAAATCGACACCTGTTGCTTTATTGGTTGATTTACTCCGCGGACCGAAACAGGATGCCATGCCGGAAGTCGTTCTCGGGTAGTGTGTTGCGACAACCGGGAGGTGGAGGAGTAAAGCGACAACGAATCGTTTACTGGGAACTGTCGATATTGGGGTCAAAACAAGAGTGAATCGGAGCCGCGACCGTGGGGGATCGCAACTTGGCGGTCCCTTACGCTCGCGACTCGAAATAGCGCAGCTGGGGATCTCGGTTGCCCAACGTCTGAGCCGCTTTTATGCGCGACGCAATGCGCTGAGTGCCTGGCCAACCCGCTTATCGTCCTTGTGTTCTTGCACGCGTTTGCTGGCGGTTTCTTCGATGGCTTCGGCAATGGCTTCGGCGGCTACTTGCCGTGCCTTGGCGTTGCCGCGTACCGATCGCTCCAGTTCAACATGCACGAAGGTTCCCCCCAAGCTGCGAAGGTGCCGACCTTGTTCGTTCTTGGTGGCGGCGAGCGAAGCGAATCGCAGGCCGGGTGTTCCCTGATTGACCCACTTGTTGAGTTTGTTGGTGGGCTTGAGGCGATTGAAGGCGTAGCTTTCCAGGCCGCGGTCGGTGAGTTGATCGTTGAGGTGCACGATCTCGTCGATCATATCGCCGCTGCCCGTGGAGAGCACGGCTTTGGCGTTGCGGGGGAAGGGATGCTTCTCGAGCGCGAAGCCATGGATCTGCCACACGGCCACATGCCCCATGGCGCCGGTCCAGGCGACGTGTACCTGGTGGAAGACCGAGTCGACCAAATCGGGGACATCGGCCTTGTCGCGTTGGGCACCGGCCAGCAGGAGTCCCCGCGCACCACGAGCGAACACCATGGCGGCCACTTTGGCGCTGTTCGAGTCGTCGATTGGGTGTGGGGCTTCGACGAGCGCCGGGTACTTGCTGTCGGGGTTAAACAGGTAGGCGCCCAACCGCGGGGTGCGCCAAGAGCCTGTACGTCCTCGCGGAGCAAGACGTAGTCGTCCTTGGTTTGTTCGTCCACGAATCGGACCACCTCGCAGTCGACCTGCCGGGCCAGGCGGGCCGCCTCGTGGAGTTCGCCCCCCGAGATGTGCCGACTCGCACGGTAGAGGGTCGAGACCTCCATCGTGGGCTCGATGTACGGCCGCGGGTCGCGGTGTGGATGATGCAGGAAATAGTCGCTACTGGTGAGTTCGCCCACCAAGGCTTGCAACGAACCGGTGATGGTGGGAATCGCTTGCCCCGGCGCCAAAGCGGCCACCGAGACGAGGTACCAGGCGAATATGTAGGAACATTTCTGGGTCATGACTCAATCCCTCCCTGGAAAGAGTATAACTTGTCGCAACATGCGGGACGTGCGGCGGGGTTCCCTCGGCAGGTCCATCTAGACCGATTCTGCGGGAAATGCACGTCGTACAGCGGCCGGAAGTATGATGGCAGGGGTGATTTTGGGGCAAGAGCGATTTTTTGCCCCAAAAACGCTGCTAGCACCCGATTTCTCAGAAAAAGACCTGTTTCCGTTTGAAATCGTGGATTTTTTCGCCCCGCAAACGGGCGAGTGGATGCAAAACGCCCCGCTAACCTGCCCGACATCCGCAGCTCACCTTTTACCGCGTTTCGTCATGCGATCGTGGATTGAACCGGGAACCGCAAAGTACAGCGAGAGGGCCAAGTTCATGGCTCCGATTGCTCGCCAACGGGATTGCCACCAAAAGGCAGAAGAAGCTCAAAAACACTCCACGATTGGGAGGAAGGATACATGTCCCGTCAGCCCCGTCCGATTTGTGTACGTCCACGGCCCTGGGACTGCGTATATGGCGCCTGTTGGCGTGCTTGGCGGTTCAAAAATAGCACGGCCAGAAAATCTGGTCCCACATGCTGCTGTGGGTACGTTGACGCTACCGGCTCGCCGTCCGATACTAGATGGTCCTTCTGAGGCGGGTCGTTCGCACCCGCCTTGCCCAACCTTGAACTCCGACCCCCGACCCTTCCGCCATGCCACCCGAAGACGACGACCTGTACGATGGCGACTTCGAATTCGTAGACGACGATGAGTACGAAGACTCGGAAGAGTACGAGTATGAATACGAAGACGATGACGAAGCGGAAGAAGAGGCAGAGCCGGAGGTCGCGGCGGAGGAAGTCGCCGAGCAAGAACCGGAAGTAAAGCCGAAAAAGAAAGCCGCCAAACGGACCCCCGCTGCCAAAAAGAAGGCTCCGACCAAGAAGAAGGAACCGGCTGCCAAAAAGGAAAAGCCGCCCGCGAAGGCGTCGAAGCCCAAGATCGTGCAAGACGAGCCGGCAGAGGACGCCTTTGCCGACGACGCATCGTCCCAGGGGAGCGATAGCGAAGCGGACGCCGAGACGCCAAGCGTTGATGCCGATGCCGACGCCGACGAGTACGGCCGGGAAGCACCGGTGGCTAACTATCTGGTACACGTATACGAGTTCAAGAAGTACAGCCGGACCATCGACCGCCCGTTCACGCCCGAAGACGCCGACGCCTTTGCCACCGAGTACAACCGTTGCAGCAAGGTGTACGGTCGGTGGGCCGTGCCCGGCAAAGCGGATGTGAAGCCTGGTAAAGTGCTCGCACAATAGATCTCACTCAATGCCCGTACGCGCGTTGTGCCACGGCGGCGAATAGGCGTTCGCTGTATCGAGTTCACGGCCTCGCTTGCGAGCAGGTCAGCGAGCCATTCGGTCGTCAATCTGGGCCGTTGCTGCCGATTCGTCCCGGCCGGCAGCCCGCGTTCCGTCGGCATGGATCCATCGGTCGCTGGAATCTCGCGGCATGAGCTGTAGCGGCTGTTCGATCCTGTCCAGCGCTCGATTCGCCGCCCCTCCCGGGGGAAGCAGGGTCGCTCGCCACTGCCACAACTGGCCTTCGTAAGGCGTGGAGGCCCGTTCGACTCGCGGGATGTCGGTCGCACGGCGGCGGGCGCTAGTAGCGATTGTTGAATTTTGGAAGTGAGTCGTTGGTTTTATCTCAGGGATTGCAAAGAATGCCTTGTATTCCAGTGCTTTCGGAATTGCTGGTGGGCTTGACGCCCAGCTCGACGCGAGTAACCTATTGCTATTGAGACACAGTCGCAATTCTAATGCACGCAACTTTGGTAGAGTCACTGGAGCTTCACCCCCCAATGTATAGGTCCCCCGCTTGCTTGGTTGCCGCGATGCTCAGTTGCCTCGTGACCGCGACCGCCATGGCCCAATCGGTCGTGTTCACGGAATCTTTCTCCACCGACACGGCCAACTGGGCCACGGCGGGCGTACTTCAGCCTGGATACCAATCTTCCGGGGGCGGCGACGGCGGAGGTTACATTGAGTCGGAATTGCTCACGTTCGATGGCAACTTCAGCAGTTCATTCGGTGGACCTGCCACCGCGGTTCTATTCCGTGCTCGCGACGAGTTCGACTCCAGCGGCGACGCGCTGTTCGGCGATTGGGTTGACCAGCAGTACGTCGGACTCTCGTTCTCAATCCGCCACAACGCGCCGCTTCCCATGCAGTTTTTTGCCCGAATTGCCAGTTCAAACAATCAAAACGGGGCGTCGGTGGCCAATGGCCAGGTGGTGCTACCGAACGTTTGGACGGAAGTGGTGCTCGATGCCAGTCGGGGCAGCGGCGAAATCATTTCGTTTGGCGCCGCGGCGGGACAGCCCGATTCCTACGGATTCGTGTTCAGCAACATCGGTCGTGTGCAGATTAGCGGGTTTGAGCCGTTTGGATTGACCGATTCCCAATCGCAGGCCGACCTGCTGTTCGAACTAGACAACGTCCAACTCCATGCGGTGCCCGAGCCAACCTCGCTGGTCTTGGTAGCCTGCGGATTGCTACTGGGAGCTTGCCCATTTAGTCGGCGCCGCTAGCCGCCAGGAAAAATGGACAAGGTAGCTATGCATAGCAATCTAGAGCAATTCCACTGGTTTATCCGACTGGCCGCTATCGCGCTGCTGGTGGTTGGCGGTATCGAGACCCCAGGCGTGGCTGCCCAAACCGCCAGCTGGTCGCAGCCCGACATCGACGTGTTCTTTTATGTTCACGGTTCGAATGTCGCGCGCGACGCCGTGGGCCGACCTTTGGAAACTTGGTCTTTAACTCAGCAAACGGCGATTTCGACCCACAAACGGCCACTGACCCCGCCCGTTTCGGTTCGACGCTGTTCGCCTTCGATACGTCGGCGACTATCGAAGCGGGGCTTGCTCCTTCACGGTACGTGATCGAGTCGGTCACCATGACCGCCATGGTGCAGGAAGGCTCCAGCGCCACGGAGGCGCTCGTGTATGAACCAAACGCCAAGACCGCGGCGGGGCACGTTGCCGAATACGCGGCCGGCGGCCCAACGGCCGCGCAACCGATGGAGCTATTTGGCGTGGGGTTTCGCGGCGATCTCGAAGGCTTTGCTTTGGGGCCCAACCAAGCGGGCGAGCGATTCAGCGAGAGCACGCTGCCGTACGACGACGCGGTCGGCGGTTACGTTGCCTATCCAGCCGTGGGCGATACGATGAGTGCCGGATATCTGGACGTGTCGAACAACGTCACCGGCGGTTTCAGTGCCTCGAGTGCGGGGAACACAACCAGCGCCTTTGACGCCCAGCCGTGGGCTATTGGTACGACCAACCTGAACCCGGGTGACGACATACCGCACTTCACAACGTTTACGTTTCAGTTGGACCTCGATGCGGCCGGCGTGCGATCTTATATTCAACAGTCGCTTGGGAGCGGCGCCATCGGATTCATGCTTTCCTCATTGCACGCGACCGCGGAGTTTGGTGGTGGTGATTCTCCCTATCCGCAATGGCTATTAAAGGAAGCGACAGGCGGTGCGTTTCCCATCGCCGGGGCCGAGGCGGCGACATTGCAAATTGCCTTCTCGATTGCCGACGAGCTGATCGCCGGCGACTACGACGGCAGTGGCTACGTCGATCAGGCCGACTACGCGATGTGGAAGCAAAGCTTCGACTTGACGGGTCTCGAGCCAGGCAGCGGGGCCGATGGAAATGGCGACACGTTCGTAAGAATGGCCGACTACACTGTGTGGCGCGACAACCTTGGCGCCGGCGTTCCACCGGCTTCGCTCAGTTCGGTTACGGCCGTTCCCGAGCCGCCGAGCGCGCTGGTGATATTGCTAGCCATCGCCGCCACCCTCTGCGGCTGGGTGAATAGGCATACGTGGCCCGCTGATTCGAGGAGGATATAGCAATGCCAAGTCGGCGTTCGAACTCCGGTTTTACGTTGGTAGAACTGTTGGTGGCGATTGCCATTATCGGCGTGCTTGTGGCGCTATTGTTACCGGCGATCCAATCGGCCCGCGAAGCGGCGCGACGCATCAGTTGTAGCAATCATCTACGTCAGATTGGGCTGGCGACCCTCAATTACCACGACACCAATGGCCACCTGCCGCCCCCTAAGCTGGGCGGCTCGCGCACCACCACCATGGGAAGCACGTGGGTGTTGTTGCTGCCTTACCTCGAAGAGGGCAACCGGTACGATCGCTACGATTTGACGAAGACCATCTTCGACCCCCACAACGCGCCCCTCACCTCCGGCGTGATCGAAACGTATTTGTGCCCTTCGATGCGATTGCCGTCTGGCGGACCCAGCGATGGCGGAACGCCGCTGGGCCCCGGTAGCTATATCATTTCCACGCGGACCGATTACCTGCCCTTCAGCAACAACGGCGACTTTCGGCAACGTGAGAAGCGATGGTCGGTATCGGCTGGGGTTGAAGCATATCCTGGATGGTACGTCCCGGACGTTCCTCGCAGGGGAAATCAACTACGCGTTCGAAGACCTGGAGCCGCTCGCCAGTTTTTCAGAGGGCGCTAGCCCCGGACAGCGTTCGTCTTACGCCTGGGCCGAAGGATACTGGCTTCAGGCGTGGGGACATATGGCTGCCAGCACGCCGCAGATCTTTAACAACAGCGACCAGTACGCCAATCCCGACAGCAGTCGTAGTTATCGCAGCGATCATTCCGGCGGCGTGCAATTTGTGCTGCTCGATGGATCCGCCCACTTCATTGCCGAAGATTCCGATCCAACCGTGCGGCGAGCGATGGTGACCCGCGACGGTGGCGAGATTGAACACCAACACCAATAGCGTAATCCATGAATACCCATTCTCACTCCGCTTTCCACGAGAATCGTCCCATGTCGCAGTGCCTTCCCTCCCTGCTCCTGGCTGTTGTTTGCTGCCTATTTGGCTCCGCTGCCGATGCCCACTTCCCGTGGCTATCGTCCGACGATGATGGCCGCGCCCTGCTGTACTTTGCCGAATCGCCGCTACAAACCGATTACCACATGCCGGAAGCCGTGGCAAAGGCCGTCGTCACTTTGCACCACCATCAAGATCAGGCCAAAGCGATTGAACTCGACGCGGTCGACACCGAGGGCTTCGTCGGTCGCAAGAGCGAGCCCAGCACCGTGGGCACAGGTGTACTGACGACCGTGTGCAACTACGGCAACTATCACGGCACGCTGTTGTCGTATTATGTGAAGCACTACGCGGGTGAGCCGGCCACGGCACTTCAGGCCGAAGCTAAGGAGCCCGCCGACGGGTTTGAAATCGATGTGCGACCGACGTTCCTGGATGGAGGCATCGCGCTGCATGTCACTCGTGGCAGCGAGCCGGTAGCGGGTGCGGGCATTACGGTGATCGACTCCAGCGGCGAGCAAGCGGAGAAAGAGACGGGCGCGGATGGCGTCGCTACGTTCTATAGCTTGGCCGCAGGTAAGCTGGGATTCATCGTCGGCGTGACCGAGAAAACCGCCGGCGAGGTCGCGGGAGAGAAGTACACCTCCAAGTCGCATTACCTGACGCTCACGGTTGACACGTCGGCTAAGGCGAACGCTGTTCACGCGCCACAGTCGGCCCTTCCACTGCTGCCCGAGCCCGTCGCAAGTTTTGGTGCCGCAATGCTCGACGACATGGTGTACGTCTACAGCGGCCACATAGGTACGGCGCACGCCCACTCGCGTGATAACCTCTCGAAGCATTTCTGTCGCATGGCGCATCGATGGTGAGGGTTGGGAGTCGCTGCCCATGGAGCGGCCGCTGCAAGGCTTCCCGTTGGTGCCCTACGCGGGCAAGATCTATCGCGTGGGTGGCATGCATGCCACCAACGCTCCGGATGATGCCGCCGATTTGTTCTCGGTCAACACGTTCTCCGCGTTCGATCCGTCGACCAAGCAGTGGACCGCTCTGGCATCGCTACCCGAGCCGCGCAGCTCGCACGACGCGGTGGTCATCGATGGTTGGTTGTACGTGGTAGGTGGCTGGAAGCTTGATGGTGGGGACGAAGGCGAGTGGCTCGACACCGCCTGGAAGATCGATCTGGCGAGCCCCGCCGAGTGGCAGCCTGTTGCCACGCCACCGTTCAGCCGCCGGGCACTCGCCGCCTCGTACGCCGGTAATTGGCTACTGGCGATTGGCGGCATCGACGACGCGGGCGACATCTCGAGGCGCGTCGATGCACTGGATCTTGTGACGGGTGAGTGGCAGCAACTGGCCGACCTGCCCGGGGACGGCATGCACGGTTTTGGCGTCTCGGCCTGGAATCACCAGGGCAAACTCTACATGAGTGGGACCGCAGGCAAGGTCTATCGCTTCGATGCGGCGAACAATGCCTGGAATTGTGTCGCCGAGTTGGACGACCGGCGGTTCTTCCATCGTCTGTTGCCAGCCGGCCGGCAACGGCTGCTGATGATCGGCGGGGCGTCGATCGACCGCGAAGGTCATGTGGCGGACAGCGAATGGGTCGAGCTAAAGGGCGGCGACGTAGTGCTCGACATGCCAATAGGGCCCCCCGCCGCTTGGTGGACGGGGATGCCCGCAGTCAGCATGATTGCAACGTCGATCCAGTGAACCGCCAAGACGAGAAGGCCGTCAGGGAGCGTAATCTCCTGCAGGTGAGGGATCCTCGATAATGGTGGATGAAAAAACAGGCTTTGTGCTGCGGATAGGTCCAGGCCCAAGCTTTTCCTAGCGCCTCGTCGTTCGTCTTGGCGATTGGTGGCGACTTGGCGGTTAATCCGGGACTTTGTAGTTGTCGCGTGCTAGCAGTAAGCCGCTCTTGCGTGATTCGGGGATCTCGGCTGTAATAATCAAATCATACGGCCCCCTACTCTTCTTTCGTGGGGCGGCGTGGCCGGCATGACCATGCCAAATGATGGACGATTCGGGGGGCAACGGAAGGCCCAGAACTAACATGCAACATACTGCCCAACCTTGGCGGAACCTCGTTTTCTACGGCGAAGTGGTCGGCTTTGCCGCCGCATGGGTCGTTGGCTTCGTCGTGCTCACGCAGAGCCGGACACCGGAGCCAAGACTGGCAAGCGGGGACGGCTTGGCCCACGCCGAGGTCGGTCTTTCGGACCGGTTGCCTGAGGAGCTGAAGTAAAGCTCCCTCGATTCGCCGCCGTTCAAGCGTCGGCCAAGGCTTCGCTACCGACATCGTCTCGAAGGTCGTTCTCCGATCGCCGGCGGAGGTAGAGCTTGATAGGCACCTCGTCGAAGTCGAGTTGGTCGCGGAATTGATTGAGCAAGTACCGCTGGTAGGTGGCATCGATGCCAGCCGGCTGGCTGCAAAACAGGACAATCGTTGGGGGCTCCGTGCCGACCTGCGTGGCGTAGTAGATCTTCGGCCGTCGATTCTTATAAAGCGGCGGCGCTTGCGCTTGACTGCTTCGCGAAGCATGCGGTTTAACGCTCCCGTCCCGACCCGCGATCGCGCCTGCTTAAACAGCATTTGACTGTGGTTCAGCAGCGCTTTGACGTTCTTACCGGTCTCGGCGGTGATGAAGGCGATGGGTGCGTAGCGCATGGTTCGGTAAGTGTCGTGAAGGTACATCACCCATTTTTCGGTCGGCATCTGACCTGCCAGCTTGTCCCACTTGTTCACCACGAATACGCATGGTTTGTACTGTCCGGCAATGTAGTCGCACAGTTGCTTGTCCACCTTGCCGATGCGCTCCGTACAGTCGTGAAACAGCAGCACTACATCGGCCCGGCGAATACTTCGTTGGCGCGGTGGGCGCCGTAGAAGTCGATGTCCCGCTGGCTCTTGCCTTTACGTAAGCCGGGAGTGTCAATCGCAATGAACGCTTTTCCGTCCAGTTCGAAACGCACATCGACACTATCCCGCGTTGTGCCCGGTACTTCGCTCACGATCATACGCTCGGCCTTGGCCAGCGTATTGACGAAGGTACTCTTGCCAACATTGCGGCGACCGACGATGGCTACCTTCATGGTTGGTTCGGCATCGCGATCGTCTTCGGCACCCTCGGCCAACTCAGGGAGCGTGTCGACGATCCGGTTGAGCAGGATGCTCCGATTACGATTTTGCTTGGTGCTGACTTTCACCGGCGCCACCGAACCCCAGCCGATGAAAGTCGTCGGCCGCCGAATCGAACGTGTGGTCGTCCGCTTTGTTGGCAACGCATACGATCGGCACTTGCACGAGTCGCAACCGCTTCGCAACCTCCTGATCCAATGGCAAGATGCCGCTCCGCGTATCGAGCACTAGCACGATGAGGTCGGCCGACTCGATGGCCATCGAGATTTGTTCCTCGACGTGCTTCGTGAGATTGTCGGTATCGTTAAAGCCCATGCCGCCCGTATCGACCAGCTCGAAGAACCGGTCGTCGTGGCACATCAAATGGGTGATGCGGTCGCGGGTAATGCCGGGCTTGTCGTCGACAATGGCAATCTTCGTTCCCGCGAGCCAGTTGAACAGACTACTCTTACCGACGTTGGGTCGGCCGACAATGACAATTTGGGGTACGGGCATGATGGCAATCGCAATCCAGGAGCCTTGGGGAAGGCCGCGACCATGCGCATCTCCCTCGAAGTTAGGAGTGGGGCTCACACGGCAGCACTCTACCACTGCCCACGCGGAAGGGGGTTGCCCGTCCTCGGGACATGCCTCACCTTAGACGCATTGTAGTTGCCAAGCGGCTACGGGGCAGCCCCCTTGGGTGTGTTTCTGCGTTGTATCCAAGCTTTCCTGGGTCTATTGATAGCATGATAACGTTTCCCTAGCACGATCTTCCTGCCGCTTTGTTGAGCCCCCGTTTCGTTGAGCCCCTGTACCGAGTACCCCAATGCCCACGATCGACCCAGCCCGACACCGCGCTTTGCTCGCGCGGCTGGAAAGCCTGCAGCGAGCGGGCGTCGAACAACTGCCCCGTGCATCTACACCATCACCGACTGCCATTGCAGCCACGCCTGCACCCATCTCCACGCTGCCACAAGAGCCCAATATGCCTCGTAAGAGCCCGGTTGCCACCGCCATTTCCGTCGACCATGCCGACTCAGGCGAGCCTGTGTCGCGTGCGGCAACGCTAGAGATTCTGCAAAGCGAGGTAGCTGGTTGCACACGGTGCGACGAACTCGTCAGCACGCGGACCCAAACCGTGTTTGGTGTAGGTGACCCACACGCCCGCTTGTGTTTCATGGGCGAGGCCCCCGGGGCCGAGGAAGACCGGACCGGCGAACCATTCGTGGGCCGCGCGGGGCAGTTGCTCACGAAAATTATTGAGGCCTGCACGCTGTCACGCGATGAAGTCTATATTCTCAACGTGCTTAAATGCCGCCCGCCCGCCAATCGCAATCCTGCTCCGACCGAGAGCGCCAACTGCAAGCAGTACCTGCGTCGCCAGCTCGAACTCATTCGGCCGGAATTCATTTGCTGCCTGGGTGCGGTGGCCGCCCAAAACCTGTTGGAAACCACCGAAACGATCGGTCGTCTTCGCGGCCAAGTGCACCAGTACCACGGCATCAACGTCGTCTGCACCTATCACCCGGCCTACTTGCTCCGAAATCCAGCGGCGAAGAAAGATTGCTGGGAAGACATGCAGATGCTGATGGAGAAGATGGGTATCGAGCGATAGCGGGTTTGCTGCCGATCCCGCGTCACGCAAGTTGGCATGGTGGCAGCGCTGGCGGCGGCATCCGTGCCGGTTATGTGGGCTAAACGGGGCGACCTTTCCGGTCGTGAGGGTTCTGTCTGCATCCATTTTGCAACTTGTGCCCAGACTTCGCGACAAGCTCTTTTGTCGCGGTGAGCGGCTTGTTAAAGTCGAATTCAGCGGGGTGCCGGAGTGCCCCCTTTCCAACGAACCGACAACTTTGCGCGGTGGCTTTGCGGCCGGCGCACCCACGCTATGTTTATCCCCGACTCTTCCAAGCATACCGACGTCGACAGCCTGCTCCGCAACGCCATGTTGCGCGACGAACTCGAGCCTTTATTCGACGAATCGATCGGCAGCGTCGACTACCGTGTGATGTCGACGCACCGCGAAAACGAGTTCTTGGAGTCGATGCTGGAATGGGAACGCGCGCCGATGGTGCCCATCAGCCAGTGGTTCGACCCCGAGTTGCTGTTGCCGCATCCCGACCGTTTGGCTAGCGACGAGTTGAGCGAGCTGCTGGAAACGGTGGTCGAGCAACTGCACGGGCAGAAAATCGTGCTCGACTTCACCAATCATCTCGACGATCGCCAGCTTTACACGCTGGTTTACCGCGATATCCTGCCGACTTACGAGAAGAAGCTCTCGAAGCGTAGCAGCTATCTTCACTGGGATTGTGCCAACATCGAAGGCGATCCCGACATCTGGCTCCGCTACTACGCCAGCGACGAGGAACGCGATGTCTGGGCCGACGAAACGGGCGAAGCCTTGCCGCCCCGCGAAGTCCCTCCGTTCGCTCGCCAGTTGCCTCGCGCACCGATGTAGGTTGCCTTTGATGCCGTCACCCGCAGTTCGCGAAAGACGGTGTGCAGCCTCCTCTCCACTACACGATCTCTGGCCACATCGCGTCGCTTACGAGTAGCCCGTCTCGCGTCAGGCGGACTCGCGCCCGTCGTCGGATAGCAGTCCATAGCTGGTAAACTTTGCAATCGCCTCACCCGCTAGCTCGTTGATCTCGAAGCCGGTGTGCGCGAAAATCGCTCCGTGCGACACCCTCCAGTCGCCGCAGGGCGAATACCAATCGCTCCCGCATCGCACTCGGCGTCTAGCGCTTCGCTTTCGGCGACAGGCGATTCGCCAGCCAGCACACGGCGGAGGTAGGTCGTAGTGCTGCGATGGTTTGTCTCGCGAACGCCGGCAACGTAGCGTGCCGCTCCTGGGCCAGCGGCAAAGTACTCGTCGCCCCGCCAGTAGGTTTCGTTGTGCCGACTGCGGCCACCGGGCTGGGCAAAGTTCGATACCTCGTAGTGCTCGAATCCGGCCGCGGTGAGCCAATCGATGGCATCCAAGTACATGGACCGTTGCAGTTCGTCGTCCGCTTCGACTAACTCGCCATGGAGCTTGCGGTTCCAGTACATCGTCCCTTTCTCGAACGTCAGGCCGTAGACAGAAACATGCTCGGGTGCCAAGTCCGTTACGCGGCGGAGGTCGTCGTGCCACTCGGCGAGCGTCTCGCCGGGCGTCGCGAAGATCAGGTCGAGGGCTACCGCCATGCCGTACTGCCGGGCGAGGTGCACCGAGCGTTCGATGTCGGTCGCCTGGTGATCGCGTTCGAGAAGTTTCAGTTTCGCACGACCAAACGATTGTCCACCCAGGCTCAGGCGATTCACCCCTGCCTGGGCCAGCGTCTCGGCCATTTCGGTGGTCATGTCGGCCGGGTTGGCCTCGACGGTCCATTCGTTCGCCTCGGTTACGTTTTGGCTCGGCGGCCGGCTTGACGACGGGGCGTTCGCCAGCGGGTGCCAACGCTTGGTAATCGTGGCGAGTTGCGAGAATGCCTGGGGGCCGAGCTGCGTAGGCGTGCCGCCACCGTAGTAGAGTGTGTCGACTTCGCATGGCTGCTGCAGCCTGCCTGCTAGTTCCGCTTCCACCGCCTCGAGGTAAGCCGGTACCAGATCCAACCGCCCCGCCACGAGCGCGAAGTTGCAGTAGCCGCAGCGGTGGGCACAAAACGGGACATGGAGGTACGCGGCACGGGGCATGTTGGTCGTTGGTAGGGTCTTGTCTGGTTCAATCGAGCGTGTCTGATGGTCGCGCGTCATGGAGCCTTTCCGTAGAGTCGCTCCCCTATCGTAGCAAACCAACGTGTACATGCCGCCGCGGACCTGATATTTCGCGTACTTGCTTTCCGGTTCCTCGACCACCTCACGCTGGGGGCTACGACAGCCACGAAACGGGCTCCGAATGCAAGAATTCGTCGCCGGCATGTGGTAAAATATAGGCATCGCCAACCGCATCGAAGAACAGGCTCCTCCTACAAAAGCGCGTGGATCCGAAGGCCCTAGCCGCGGTGCCTGTGCAAGTTGTTTTCCCAAGTATTCGCGAGGTAGATCATGAGGCGCCCGACTTCGTGCTACGAAGCATCATAGCCAGCATCGCTTCCGATGCTTCAGTTCCCGCATGCTGCTTTATCGCCAAACGGGCAAGTGTTACTGGCGGAACTGTTTTTTCAGCGATCTTGGTCGTCATCGGCACCGCAACCCTTGCGCACGCCCAAGAGCCACCTAAGGTGGAACCTACCGCCGAGCACCAGTGGCTTGCGCAATTCGAAGGCGATTGGGACGTTGCGAACAAGGTCTACGGCCCCGATGGCGCTGAAATCATGACGTGCCAAGGTGCCTATGCGGCGCAGATGCTCGGATCGTTCTGGCTGATCGGCGACGCGACCGGCGAGATGGCGGGCGAAACGATTCACGCCGTGCAGACCCTTGGGTACGATCCAAAATCGAAAAAGTACGTAGGTACTTGGATCGATTCGGTTTCGGATCACATGTGGAAGTACGAGGGCGCGGTGGACAAGGCGGCCAACAAGCTTGTTCTCGAAGCCGAAGGCCCCAACTTCATGGCCGATGGGAAGCTGACGAAGTTCCGCGACGCGTACGAATTCAAGGCCCCCGACCACATCGTCGCCACTTCCTCCATACTCTCCGACGATGGCGAGTGGGTCGATTTCATGAAAGGCGATATGCGTCGCGCCGAGGAGCAGTAGCCCATGTTCGGTCGGTCGCCTGCATAGCGATACTACCCTAACAGGTCGGCGTCGAGATCTTCGTCCGTTGCCCTATCGATCTGCCCCGCAGCCAGGCGTTTGTACTCGCCTTGTTGCCACCGCTGGAGGTCCGATTGGTACCACCAACTAAAGGCACTTTCGCTCGGCCCGCCAGGCAGATTGGTCCAAGCTTCGTCGGTGCCCATGTCGGTAACGAAGTGGTAGCTAGGCGCGAAGGTACTCTCGCGGGTCTTGGTTGTCAGCAAGTGGCCTTGGAACGGGGTGGCGTGACAGCCCGGCATGGCAATGGGCGGCGACCGCAAGCCAAGCAACCGGCCAACGCTTCCCATATTGATGAACCGATTGACGAAGTGGAACTCGTTGACCTTGGACCAGGGCTTGTCGGGCTCGGCTTGCGCCCGTTCGGCGGCACGGCGAATCATCTGACCCTTGTCGCGCGTGCGCCACCAACTGCTGGTAACCTTGCGGAGCGCACGGTCGCAGGCGGTAAGGAGAAACTTCGAGTAACCCATCCGTGTCGAAAGGTACATCATCCGCCGCCAGCCGATGCCTGCCTCGTGACCGAAAATCTCCAGCAGGATGTTGCGGTAGAAACTGTGAAATAACGTTGCGTCGGTGCTCTCGGGGTTATAGCGACAGTCCCACGCCGTGAGTCGCCGCTTCAATTCGCAATCTTCCACGTGCGACAGCAGGATCGGCAGGAGGTCGCGGGCGTGCGTGCTGAGTACGTCGTACTGTAAGGCCTGCATGTCGTCGATTGTTGCCTGCGGCATTTCCGTCAGGCGTTCGACAATCCGCCGCAAGCGATAATCGGCCAGATGGCTTGCATGCAGCGGCGGACCGTCGGTGCGATACTGCTCCTCGTTCGCCGTGGCCACGAACCCGATCGGCGGGTCGTACAAATGCGGCATGAGTTCCGGCGGCACGACGCCCCGCCAGTGGTTGGCTTGGTTCCACGCTGCAAGCGGCGTAATACCCGATGCGTGCGGGGGTCGCTGTGGCAACCACCCACTAGCCTGCAGACCAATGTGCCCCTGGCTATCGGCAAACACCCACACCAGCGATGGATGGGGCGATTCGCGGACGGTTTCCATCGCTTGCTTCGTGCTGTCGGCTGCCATCAGGTCGAGCCACGTGGCGATCGCCTGCCCGCTACCAGCGTGCGTGCCGATCCAGGCGACGCTCAAATAAGTGCCCGGCGACTCGGGGTCGGGCGTGCGCGTCAGCGTGCCCAGCTGGTTTTCGTAGACGTCCAGTTCCAGCGGTGTCTGCCCCTTGCGTTTAATGGTCTCCTTGCGAAGTTCGAAATCGTGCCACGTGTCGTCGCGGCGATACTGCCAGCCCGTGCCGCCGCCGGGACGACAGTCCTCGATAAAGAAGTCGCTGGTGTCGGCTGCCATGTAGGTAACACCCCACGACAGCTCACGCGTCCGACCAACCGCCATCAGCGGACATCCGGGCAGCGTCGCACCCAAGGCGTAGCTCCGCTCGCCCGAGTTGCCGTTCGACCAGTCGAGAACCACCTCGTACCAAATGGCTGGCAACCGGTTAACTTCCAAGTGCGGATCGCTCGCCAGCAGCGCACTGTTGGTGGCGCTACGCTGGGGGCTCACGGCCCACGCGTTGCTACCTGCCAGGCGCGGCAAATCGGCGAGCAACTCGAGCGCTTCGTCCGATAGTCGCTTCGTAATGTGAATATTGCGCAGCGGCTCGAAGTCGATGCCATCGAGGTAGGGCGCAAACAGTTCGCGAATTCGCTCGTCCTCGACTCCTAACTGGATGAGTTCGAGCAACGTCTGCTCCGCCTCCTGCTCGCCAACCGCTAAACCAGCGAACGAAAGCAAGTTGCCCAACAGCAAGATCGATTGCGGGTCCCACAACCCGGGCTCGAAGCCAGTCACCCACATGGGGAGCGATCGGCGGCTTTCGGCCAGTCCGTCGTTCACTCCTTCGCAGTACCACGTAAGTTGGTCGAGAACGCGTGGCTCAAGTCGCTCGACCTCCGCGTTGATCCGCTCGGCAAGGTTGGCCCGGCGGAGGAACATGTCCATTTCCACCAACTCGGGCTTCGCGGCAATTCGCTCGGCGGCACGCCCGGCGGCAATCGCCCGGGCAAAGAAAATCTGGGTTGGCCGATCGATCGCGTGCAAGTAGCCCAGCGCGTAAACCGCCGCCTGCCAGTCCGTTGCGTTCACGTGCGGCACCCCCGCGTCGTCCCGTTCGGCGGTAAACGAGTACCTCGGCTTCCTGATGCTGATCGATTCCATGGCCGTAGTGTAAGGCACGAGGGGAAACGGACCAAGGTTCAGGCGGAATGGACTGCCGGGAGGAGTTAGAAGCACCTCGATTGCGCCGCCCGGAGGCGGCAAAAGACGCTGTAGATCCAGTGGGCGGGAATATCTCGCTTTGCGAGTTACGAATGCTGCGCGAAGCCGTTTCCCTCGTTCCGCGCCGCCGGCTATGATGTTGGTACCCTATTCGTTCGGAGCCGCCATGCACGACGCGCCACCTTCCACGCCGCCACACGCCGACTGGCAGGCGTATCTTGCATCGATCGATGCTCCGGGCTCGTCGGCCGTTGAACTTGTCGGCCGGTTGCTAGAGCTGGTAGAGCAATCGCCTGCGAGTGACGTGCATCTCGATCCATCGGAAACGGGGCTGGAATTCCGCTGGCGACTCGATGGCGTCTTACAGCCACTGGGCCGCGCACCGCGGGCGATGGTCTCCAGCGTTGTCGGTCGACTCAAGGTGCTCGCGGGTCTGCTGACCTATGAGACGGCGCTGCCTCAGGAAGGGCGACTGGTAAGTGAAACCTCCGGCGCGGAGTTTCGCGTCAGCACCTTCCCCACACTGTTCGGCGAGCGGGTTGCGCTCTGCGCGCTGGGCGCAAGTTCCACTGGACTCGATTCGCTCGACAAGCTGGGACTCGACTCCAGCGTGCTCGCGCCGCTCCGCGATGCCCTGGCAGCAACCACCGGCGCGATCCTCATCGTCGGACCTGCCGGCAGTGGCAAAACCACCACCGGCTACGCCGCGGTGCGCGAAGTCGTCCAGCAGTCGCATGGCGGCCGCGCGATTCACTCGCTAGAGGATCCCGTGGAAGTTGTTGTGCCAGGCGTCGCTCAGTCGCAGGTCAACGAGTCGGCCGGCTTTACCATGGCCACGGCCCTCAAGTCGCTCGTGCGGCAAGATCCCGAAGTGCTGCTGTTAGGAGAGATGCGCGATCGCAGCACGGCCGAAACCACGCTCGAGGCGGCGCTTACGGGCAGCCTTGTCATCACCACGTTTCACGCCGGAAGTGCTGCCGAAGCCATTCAGCGACTCATCGACATGGGCATCCCCTCGTACGCCGTGCAGCATGCGGTGCGGCTGGTTGTAGCGCAGCGTCTGGTCCGCCGGTTGTGCGATTGCGCACTGGAAGGCGAGGTGACGCGCGACGCGGTGCCGCTCGGCCTCAACGTGGCGCGGTGCATGGGCCCCGCAGGTTGCGAGCGGTGCGCGGGAACGGGCTACCGGGGCCGGACGCTCCTGGTGGCGACCACCACCTGCACGACGCCGAGCTTCGCGCCGGAGGACACGCTGTTTGACGATGCCGCGCGACGGCTGATCGAAGCAGGTATCACAAGCCCCAATGAGATCGGCCGCACACTCGGCTGGCGAAACTCGGTTGGGCGCGAATGACGTTCACCGAAGCACAGCAAGGTGGCATCGCCTCCGCAAAAAAATGCTCCTTGCGAAGAGTAATGAGCGTGTAAGTTCACGCCGAACCGCAAACTTGGCGGACGAATAGCCCCCATGCCGAACATAATCACCCGCCAACCTTCGCTCGACGATCTGGCCGCACTCAATGCCGAACTGGCCGCTCTCGTGCGGGCCCGAATTCCGTTGGAGCCCGAGTTGCGGCGGTTGGCTCGGCAGTTGCCAGCGGGTGCTGGGGCGCTGGCTAATCGGTTGGCGGAGCGGATGGAGCAAGGCGACGACTTACCAGCCGCTTTGGCCGCCGAAGGGGAGCGGCTGCCCGAGGCGTACCGAGCGATTGTTGCCGCTGGGCTTGCGAGCGGCGATCTGGCTGGAGCGCTCGAAGACCTGGCCGATACCTCTCGGCGACTCGCTGCGCTACGTCAAACAACGGGCATCGCGCTAGTGGTCCCCACATCGGTGGTCATCGTGGCGAGCATCCTCCTGGCGGCCGTCCTGCGATTCAGCTTCCGCGAATTCGCGTGGATTGCCCCCACACAGCTTGCGCCTTACGAGCAGTTGGCACGCGCCCCGTGGCTGCGGTGGGTTCTTGCCGTCGCCGTGCCGCTGCTTGCCATCACGGTGCCGCTAGTATGGTGGTGGCGATCGCGGGGGGCGACGGGTATCGCCGCGCCTCGATGGAGCGTGCTGGGGTGGATTCCCGGTGGGCGTCGGCTGCACCGGTTGGGCGCGGCCGCCACGCTGGCCGACGTATTGCGGATGATGGTCGCCAGCGGCGCACCGCTGGAGCAAAGCTTGCGCGTCGCTGCTGGGGCGACCTCCGATCGCACCTATCGCCGGGCAAGCGTGGCACTGGCCGACCGTTGTCGGCACGGTGCAGACCTTGCCGAGCGGACCGACGCGGCGGTCGTACAGAACATCGAACTGTTGCCTCCGCTGGTGAAGGTGGCACTACGGCAAACGGGTCGCCGCGACATCTTCGCTGCTTCGCTAGCTCGGGCGGCACGGACCTATCGCGCCCGCGCCGAATCGCTTAGCGGGGCGCTAGGCGATTACGTTCCCGCGGCGCTCACCGTGGGTGTCGCCGGCACGATAACGGCCGTTTACGCGATAGGCCTGCTGTGGCCCTATACCACCATGCTGTACACCATGGCCGACGCCATGTGGAAGTAGGAGTCAGGAACGATGAAGCAATTTGATTACAAGGCGCAACGCGCTGGCCGATGGTTCGTCGATCGCGTGATGGCCGACAACCGGGAGGCAGCGCGTGCGCAGCTTGAGTCGGATGGCTATCACGTACAGGAGCTTACCGAAGTGCCTCCGCGAGAGGCCACAGCAGCGGCAGCGGCCGACCACCGACTGCCTATCGAAGTGGTGCTCGCCACGCTGGCCGACGATTTGGGCGACCGCCAGCTCCGATCCGCGGTGCGGTTGCTCGAGCAGCAGTTGGCCACTGGCCAAACGCTCGACCAAGCGCTCGAAACATTAGGCGATCGGGTGCCCCGCTACTTGGCGGCGGTGCTGAGGTCCGCGACTTCGTCGGGCGAGTTGGCGGAAGTGTGCGACCAGTTCATGCGACTTCGCGACGCATCGAGCGAGGCATGGTATGCCCTGCGGCGCGTGCTGCTTTACCCGCTGATTCTGCTCCTAGCGTTGTTGGGGCTCGGTTTTTTCGCTGCCTACCTGGTGATTCCACCGATGGCCGAAATGTTCGCCGAGTTCGACTTGGAACTGTCGCTTGCCACACGCAGCCTGGTGTCGGTGGGGCCCTACTTGCCGTGGATTCTGCTGTGCCTGTTGGTGTTCTGGCTTGGCGTGATGGTTGTGCCGCCGCTCCTCAAGCGGGGCTATCCGCTGCGGACGGCGCTGCCGGCATTGGGACGGGTATTTGCCAGTATTAGTCACGAACAGTTCGCCGCCACGCTGGCCAGTTTTGTGCGGATGCGAATGCCGCTGGCCGCCGCGCTGCGTTACACGGGCGACCTGGTCGACGATCGCAGCCTGGCCCGCGCCACCTACCGCGCGGCCAGTGCGGTAGAGCAAGGCGACTCGCTGGCCGGCGTGCTGGCTGCAAGTCGGCAGTTCGATCGGTCATTGGCGGTGCTGGTCGGTTGGGGCGAGCAGCGGTCGAACCTGGCCGATTCGCTAGAGCTGGCGGCCGACCTTTATGAAAGCCGACGCCAGCAACGAGTGCACTTGCTCAATCGCGTGTTGCCCCCCGTGATGTTGGTGGTGGTCGCCAGCTCGGCGATTGTCTTCGCCTCGGCGTTGTTTTCGCCGCTGGCCAAATTACTGAATAGCCTGTGGTGGTGACGAGGTCGCCGCGTCAGAAACTCCGAACTGTTACTGTCGCAACTCCAACAGAATTCAACGCGCTGAAATGCTCCTTCTTCTGCCACTCGTGATGATTATTGCCGGCCTGCTTTTGCGGTTTGGCGTGAATCTGGCGTATGGCGTACGAGGGCCCGATCCGGACAACGTTATTTACTTCGGTACGCAAATGCTCAGCTGGATGCTGGTTGGTGGCGGTTTGGTGCTGTGGTCGCTGCTGCCATTGGCCGGATCGGTGGTGGCGCTCGTGATTTGCGTGATGCTGTGGGTGCTCATTGGTTTTGCGGTGGTCGACACCGTCCGCTCGATACGCGCCATGCACCGTCGCATGGTCAGCAAGTTGCTGGCCGTCGCCATGCGGGAAGGACAATTGGGGCAATCGCTGGACCTATTGACGCAAACCTCCATGGGTTGGTTCGTCGGCAACGCCGCAACCCACCTAGCCTACGAGTTGCACTCTGGCGAGCAACTGTACGAAGCCGTGGCGCACTACAAGGCGGCGATGCCGCGCAAGCGCCGGCGTACGCTGCGATTGGTACGCTCGCGTCCGCCGAGCCCGAAGCACTCGACGAATTGAGTCGTCCAGAAGACCCCCAACTGGCGGCCGCCTGGCGGTGGTGGTTCGACCACGTGAGCTACGGCGTAGCCATGCTGCTGACCATGGGCGTGCTAGTAAGTTTGTTTGCACTGTTCATTATTCCCCAATTTCGCAACTTGTTCTGGGATTTTGGGCTCCAATTGCCCGGGATTACCGACTGGGTGCTGACCGTGGCCGATGAGACCGTTATCTGGGGCGTGCTGATCGCCGGTGCGGTGATTGCTCTGATTGTTGGATTCGTAATCGGCGTGCTTTATCTTCTCGATGTCGCCGTACTCCGCGGCATTTCCGACTACCTGTTCCGCCGCGTGCACGCGGCGACGGCGCTCCGAATGCTGGCGCTAGCCGTGGAGCATCGCGCAGAATTGCCACGGGCCCTCTACGCTTTATCGATTACCCATCCCGTGCGGGCCATTCGTAGCTCGCTTGCCGCCGCGTATCAGGATGTCGCGTCGGGCCAGTCGTGGCCCGACGCACTGATGCACAACCGCCTACTTACTTCGAACGAAAAGGGGTTGGTCGAAACCGCAGCGACCGTGGGCAACCTGCCCTGGGCACTCCGCCAAATTGCCCAGCGCCGCGAATCGCAATTGGCGGCACGTATGACGCTCGCGGGGCATGTGACGCATCCCATCTTGATTCTGGCGATTAGCGGGTTCGTGAGCCTCATGTGCTTCGCGCTCTTCCTGCCGCTGGTGAAACTCGTGGAGGGGCTGACTTAATGCCCATGGCAACCCATCCGAGCCACTGTGCCGTGCGAGGTTTTACACTCATGGAGGTGACCGCCGCGACCATTGCGTTGGGAATCATTACCGTCGGCGTGCTGCAGGCGACCATTGCGCTGGACCATGCGCGGCAGGCGACCGAACGCATGGACTATGCCAGCCGCGAACTGGATAATCTGATGGAGCGATTCGTGCATCGGCCCTGGACGCGCCATCACCCAGGACACGGCTGACCGAATGGAGCCGCCGCCGGAAGTTGCCAGGCAGTTGCCGGCTGTCCAACTCGAAACGTTAGTGATGGCGGAGGTCGAACCGGTCGATGCCAAACGCATTACGATGAAGCTCCGGTGGCGGGCGCAGGCCGGGGAAATGGGTGAACCCCTCGTGCTCACCACTTGGGTCTTTCCCCCGCAGGAGGCAACACCTTGAGGCAAACTTCACGAGCACGACTTGGCTTTACGCTCCTCGAACTATCCGCCGTGGTGGCCCTTACGAGCGTCTTGATGCTGGTGGCGGTTGCCTTGCTGCGGAGCGTACTCGACTGGAGTCACGCCAACACGACCGCTGGTGCCCACGCTGCCAATCTGCAACGCATGGAACGGGAACTCCGTGGCCAATTGCGTGAGGCGACCGACGTGTCGCTAGTTGGCAACGCTCTAGACATTGCCTACAACAGCGAGAAGGCCCATTGGAAATTGGGCGATTCGGCCTGCGAGCTGCGGATTGATGGTAGTGAGGGCCCCCGTTTTGAGCGGTACGAAATCGGACCAAGGACCGCATGGGAGTTAACCATCGACGGACCACTCACCACCGTTACGCTCGAACCGCCTCGGGGCGAGCGTGGCCTGCCGTTTCGCGTGGTTGTGGGACGCAATCGTTCATTGGAGGCACCGGCAACATGAACCCTGCGTTTCGATCGCTGAGCACTTGCACGCAATCGCACCCGCGACGGTGTGGCGTTGCCATGTTTACCGTGATCGTCATCCTTGCGGTCGTGACGATGGTCGTCGGGTCGACGCTCGGACGCCTGGTGCTCGAGCACCGACAGTGTCGACTACGTCACGAAGAACGCCAATGTTGCCGAGTGGCATTGGCGGCGCTCGATCGGGCCGCCGCCCTTCACGCCGCTGACAACGCGTACACCGGCGAGACCTGGACCATCGCCGCAGCCGACCTGGGGCGCAACGAGAATGCGACGGTCGACATTCGCCTGGACAACCGGGTTGTCACGGCGAATGTCATGTACCCCGCTGGCAAGGCGCCCCGTGTCCGTCGCACCGAAACTCGCCTACTTCAGTAAACGACACCAGCACTACAGTATTGCCCCCCTACGATGAGGTAATGAACATGAAACGCCAATGCACAGCGGCATTTACTTTGGTGGAACTATTGGTGGTGATTGCCATCATCGGCATTCTGGTAGCGCTA
Organism: Lacipirellulaceae bacterium; assembly: GCA_963753855.1. GTDB lineage: Bacteria > Planctomycetota > Planctomycetia > Pirellulales > Lacipirellulaceae > Aeoliella. Next base: position 35,825 of record CAVWDV010000007.1, read on the forward strand.
TTACTGCCCGCAGTACAGGCGGCCCGCGAAGCGGCGCGGCGATCGCAGTGCGTGAACAACGTGAGGCAGTACGTGCTTGGTATCCACAACTACGAACTTGCGTTCGAGCACCTGCCGGTGGGAACCACCAACGCCACGGGCCCCATCCGCAACGTCGCCAACGGCCACCACATGAGCTGGATCGCCCGGGTGCTGCCCTACATTGGGGAACAGAATCGTCGCAACCATTTGGACATGCAACGCAGTGCCTATCACAAAGTGAACGACTCGGTACGCCAAACCAAGTTCGACCTGCTGATGTGCCCTAGCTATCCGGGCGAAGACTTTGCCATCTCCACGTACGCCGCCTGTCATCACGATCGCGAAGCGCCGATTGACGAGGATAATAATGGCTCGTTCATTCTCAACCGCCGGCTAACGATGGACGACATCAAGGACGGTGCCGGCTACACCATCTTCGTCGGTGAGAAGCAGCCGGAGGCGTACGATCTGGGCTGGCTCTCTGGTACACCATCGACGCTGCGGAACGCCGGGTTCGCATTTTCGGGTGGCGGTGGTATGCCAAGTGGGGCCAACCTGCCGTGGTACGTTGGATACGATGAAGTCAGCGACACGGACGAGCAATGGGACCGCGATAAGTTTGTGGAGACCGACGACTCGGGCTTTTATGTTGAAGACGATTTCATGGCGCCCGATGCGGAGATCGATGCGAAGATCGACGAGGACGCGGCGACTGCCGATCGTGGTGAAGATGAACAGCGGGCCGGCGCCGATGAACTTGAGGCAACCGACGACGCCACCTCGATGGTCGCCAATGCGAACTCGGCAGAGCAAATAGAGGATATTGCGGGGGAGTCGGAACTGGACGGCGAGGAAGAGTTTGGGATGGGTGGCGAATTCGGTGGTGGCTTCGATGGCGAATTTGGTGGTGGTTTCGGAGGCCAGCGTGAGCCTGACAAAGAAGTGCAGCCGGGGTTCTTTGCACGCAGTCGCCAAGGGGGAAATCCCAAAGCGCCGCTTCGGGTCGGCGGCTTTGGCGGTAACCATCCAGGCGGGGCCATCTTTGGCTTCGGCGATGGGTCCGTCCGGATGCTCACCGAAGACATGGAGGTCCGTGCCTTCCGCCAGCGAGCGAATCGGCACGACGGCCAACTGCCCGAGGAAGATTGGTAGCGGTCCACTGCGGCAAACGGGTCGAACGGCGGTTCACCGCCGTATGGCGTGCCAACTTGCCCGCTGCTAGCATCTGCTGATCTTGCTTGCGGGACGCAATTCGTCCTACTATTGCCGCATGGCCGACGCACCTCCCACTGCCGCTGAATCGCCGCTGTCGCTCCGCAGGCTGACCTCGGCCTTTGCCGCCATGCTCGGTCGCAAGACCGAAGCAAACCACAACGATACGGGCATGCCGCCTCAGGAGGTCCCCACCGACACGCGGACCATCACCGAGGCGCTGCTGTTCGTGGGACGGCCGGACAGCCAGCCGTTATCTGCCGAGGCGCTAGCAGCCACCATGCGGGATGTTACGATCGACGAAGTGCAGGCGGCCGTGGCCGAACTCAACGGGCAGTACGCGGCCGACGACAGCGCGCTGGTCATTAGCGAGTCGGCCGCCGGCTACCGCATGGCGTTGCGGGAGGACCTCGACCGAGTCCGCGATAAGTTTTACGGCAAAGTGCAGCAGGCGACCCTCACACCCGCCGCCATGGAAGTGCTCTCGGTCATCGCTTATCGCCAACCGGTCGACCTCAAGACCATCGACGACCTGCGCGGACAAAAGAGCTTGTCGCTTGCTAGCAGTCTGGTTCGCCGAGGATTGGTACGCTTGGAGCGACCCGCAGAGGATCGCAAACAGCCGGTCTACACGACCACCGATCGCTTCCTGCGGGTATTCCAATTGGCTAATATCGACCAATTGCCCCAGGCTCAAGAATTTGAGCCCGCTTAATCGCCTTGCCATACGGCTCCTACAGGTTCTGGCGAAAGTCGTCCTAAGATGTTTCATTGCAAATGCTTACGTCATGTCAGCGGAGCCCTGTTGAGTGACTGCGCCACGAGCAACAACTGCTTGGGCGGTAGCGTATCGCTCCCCCAGCCGATTAGAATCCGGGCTTTTGCCCGGGCCGCAAGGTCCGCTTCAAAACGCGTGGATTTAGCGAGTCGATAAAGTGTCGGCTATCGTTCGTCGGCGGGTCGGCCGCCCATTCGCTACTACAAGCCGCACCGCGTTATTCGTCTCGTTATAAGGAAACGGAATGTTGGCCACCGCCGAGAGCCATCGCGAACAAACGAGGTTGAAACTCGTCGCCGCCGTGCCGGCGATTGCGCCCTCCATTTTGCTGTGCGATTACACGCGATTGGGTAGCGAGATTGCCGAACTTGAATCGGCTGGCGCACAGGTGTTGCACCTGGACGTGATGGACGGCCATTTCGTACCGAACTTCACGTTCGGCATGACGATTGTTAAAGCCGCGCGGCGGTCGACCGATTTGCCACTCGACGTGCACTTGATGATGGAACAGCCGGGACGTTACATAAGGCAGTTTCGCGAAGCCGGGGCCGACATCATTACCGTGCATGAGGAAGTGTGCCGCGACCAATCGGAGCTTGCCGACTTGGTGGCGGAGATCCGCGCTCGACGCCCTGGCCGGCGTGGCCATCAACCCACCGACTCCCTTGGAGAAGATCGACCGGGTGGCACCCGAATGCGACCTGATCTTGTGCATGAGCGTGATGCCTGGCTTCGGCGGGCAGCAGTTCGACGCCGTGGCGCTCGAAAAGCTACGCACGCTGCGCGACCGCGACGACGTGACCGCCCTACTCGAAGTCGATGGCGGAGTGAATCACGACACGATTGCCAACTGCGTCGCGCCGGCGCTGACCTGCTGGTGGTTGGCTCGGCGATTTCAAGCGGCGAAAGCTATCAGCGGCGATTCGCCCAACTCGAACAACTAATAAATTAAGTCTCACAACAAAATAGTCGATCCCTTCAGCCGGATCGAAATCGGAACGACCAATATGAAACAGATTGTACTTATCCATCCCGGCACCACGGAGTACGACAAGCAAGGTCGTATCCAAGGCACGCTAGATGTCCCACTCAGCGAAGATGGGCGACTACAGGTGGAGCAGATGGCTGCCGAACTACAGGCACTCCACCCCACCAGCTTGTACGCTGCACCCGGGCAGGCCTCGCAGCAAACCAGTGAAGTGCTTGCCAAACTACTTTCGCTCAAGCCACGCACGCTCGACAAGCTAACCAACGTCAACCATGGATTATGGCAAGGCAGATTGGTCGATGACGTAAAGACTAAGCAACCGAAGGTGTTCCGTCAGTGGCTGGAGCATCCGGAAACCGTCTGCCCTCCCGAAGGGGAGACCATCGCTCACGCCCGCGATCGAGTGAGCGACGTGCTGGCAAAGCTGATCAAAAAGGCCAAGCCCGATAGTACCACCTTGGTGGTGGCCCCCGATCCCTTGGCGAGTGTCGTTCGCCAGGTGTTGTCTGGTGCCGACTTGGGCGACCTGTGGCATGGCAGCAATTCCGCGGGCAGCTTTGAGTGCTTTGAGGTGGGAAAACCGAAGCAAGTCGTCGAGTCGGGCGGATAAGGCGTGGGATCCCACAGCGATAAGGCGCGGAAATTCATGAATTTGCCTCTACTTGGCATTAAACTTCTCTCCCGTAGCGATACCGAAGTTGTTATCATACAACCGGTTAACGACAATCTACCTGTTCGAAAACTTCCAGCATGGCCACCGGCGAATTGAAAGCGAATCGCGACGAGCCCGACGAGCCGAACGACGCGTTCGCCGGCAACGAACCCAGGAAGCATCGCCCCAAGCGGGGCGTGCCAAGCGGGTTGTGGCTCCGCTGTGCCGATTGCGGCGAAACCGTATTCCGCAAGACCGTTGCCGAACATATGAATGTTTGCCCGGTGTGCGGGTACCACATGTACCTAAGTGCCGCGGACCGCATTCGCTACGTGCTGGACGAAGGGACGTTTGAAGAGTGGGACGCCGCGCTGATGCCGGCCGATCCGCTGGAGTTCTGTGACAAGAAGGCGTATGCCGAACGCGTGGTAGCGGAGCAAAAGCGGACGGGCCTCCGCGATGCCGCCATCACCGGCGCCGGGATGATTCGTGCCCGCCGCGTTGCATTCGGCGTGACCGATTCAGCGTTCATCATGGGCAGCATGGGCTCGGTGGTGGGCGAGCGGCTCACCCGCCTGATCGAACGCGCCACCGAGCAAAAGCTGCCGCTGATCATCGTCAGCGGGTCGGGCGGCGGAGCCCGCATGCACGAGGGCATCCTCTCGCTCATGCAAATGGCAAAAGTCTCCGCGGCACTGGCCCGCTACGACGAAGCGGGCGGACTGTTTATCTCGGTACTGACCAACCCTACGATGGGTGGCGTGGCCGCCAGCTTCGCGTCGCTAGGCGACCTGGTGTTCGCCGAACCCAAAGCCCTGATCGGTTTCGCCGGCCCGCGGACCATCAAAGCCACCATTCGCTTGGAACTGCCCGAAGGTTTTCAGACCAGCGAGTTCCTTCTTGAGCACGGCTACATCGACCGCATCGTCAACCGCTCCGATCTGAAGAGCGAGATCGCCCGGACGATCGACTACTGCGGGAAGTGAGGGGGCAGTCGATGGCGAGGATGGACGAACCGCTGGAACCGAATGTCATAGCTTGCTGGCAACGGATGACCTCCGTTCAGAAGTTGTCCACGATGTTCGAGGCAAACGAGACAGCTCGCCAACTATCCGCAGCCGGTGTTCGGCAGCTTTATCCGAGTTGGTCGAGTGAGCAAGTCGAGGCCGAAGTGGGTAGGAGATTCTTGCGTGCAGCAACGCGAATTGATGCGTCACACGATTGACGCATTCGAAACACTTCAAGTTCCCTATGCCGTTGTTGGCTCGATGGCCAGTGGCGTATGGGGGGAGCCTCGGATGACGCTCGATATTGATGTCGTCGCTCGCTTTGGGAACAACGTCGAACAATTTTGTAAGCGGTTTCCTGACGATCAGTTCTACGTCAGCGTTCCTGCGGCTGAGGATGCGGTTCGTCGTGGAGGACAATTCAACGTCATCGACAATCTATCGGGTCAGAAAATCGACGTGATGACTTTAGCGGATACGCCGTGGTCGCAAGGCCAGCTCTCGCGTCGGCGGCAGGTGCAGCTCATTGAGGATGTCGAGGGCTACGTCGCCGCTCCCGAAGATGTAATTCTCGGCAAACTGCTTTACTACCGCGATGGCGGCTCCGATAAACACCTCCGCGACATTCGTGGCATCTTCGCCGCCAGCAGCGAAATAATCGACCACACCTATCTCGAACATTGGGTGGTCGAACTCGGCCTGGCCGAGGCCTGGGGCGACGCATGCGAGTGGTTGGAGGGGTGATGTTGTCGAAAACTCTGCGGCTATCGCTACTGCTTGGCTTGTTCGCTGTGCTGCCGGCGGCACAATGTTGGGGCGATGAATGGTCGTGGAGTACCGTGTCTGACAACGGCTCCTATCGCTTCGCCTATGTCGTGCCAGCGCCGATTGAGGATCAAATCTTAGCGGTAAAAAGCCGCAGCGAAGATCCGCCCTACTTCACTCACGCGTCTGAAATCGCGGAGATTCGACAGATTCAAGCGACCTACTCAGAGACAGGCATGTACCGCAACGATGGCTCAGCGACGCCAATCTGGACCACCAGCGATCCGTATGCGGGCGGCAAGCCAAGCCCAGATGGCCGCAGGGTGGTTCACTTTTATTCACATCACGGATTTGCCGTGTATGTTTGCGATAATGTTCATCGCTTCCAGCGAAGCTTTAGCGATAACGAAGCCCTGGGTTTGACGGCGTGGCTGTTGTTGGTTGTTGCCGACGGTGGCTCACCCTATCTCGATGACTACACCCTCGACCCCACGTGGGAGCACCTACACCTCACCTGAGAAAACGGTGCCGCCGCCACCGTGCGCCTCAACGACTTCGCCATCGTCCAGTCCAACACGCTCCGCTACGCGTTCGTTACCATCTTCACCGCAATCACGTGCGGGCTACTGTATGCACTCACGCGATGGTTGTTGGGCATGACACTCGTGCGTCCCACTCGAGCACGCAATTAGCCGGACCGCCACGCGGCCCGCGAGGTGGTTCGTCACAGCTTTGGTAAACACGTAGGGCATGGCCCTCTGGCTAGCTGCATTGCGAAGTTGCTTCCCTAAATTCCATCGCCTTCGTCCGCCTCGTCCTTATGGTGGTAATACTCGTCCCACACTTTTTCGTGCGGCTCACCCAGTTTGCCGACGCTCTTGGCGACTAGCATGGCCACCGTCGCGTCGCTCGTAATATTGGCGACGGTGCGGAGCATATCGAGCACTCGGTCGACCGCGAAGATTAGCGCAATGCCCGGTACGAGCGTGGCATCGATTCGTCCTAGCACAATCACCAGCATCACGATCCCCGCGCTCGGCACCGCGGCAGTGCCAATCGATGCGAGCATGCAGGTCAACCCGATACCGGCAAGCTGCCCGACGCCGAGTGTGACGCCATAGGCCTGGCAGATGAACACGGCAGCTACGGCCTGATACAAGCTGGTGCCATCCATATTCACAGTAGCACCGATCGGCAGCACGAAGCTGGCAACCTCTTCGTCTACGCCCAGATGCTCTTCCACGCGTTCCATCGTCACTGGCAGCGTGGCGGCGCTGCTGCTGGTGCTGAAGGCCAGTAGTTGCGCCGGTGATAAGCCTTTGAAGAACCAACCGTACTTGCGGCCGGTGAGCATGACCACCAGTGCCGGGTAGAATACGAAGATCATTAACGCTAGCCCACCGACGACGCAAAGGCAGTAGATCAGCAAAGCCCTGAACACACTCCACGAAGGTGTCTGGGCCACGAGCGCCGCAAGCAGCGCGAACACACCCACCGGCGCCGCGAGCATGATCAAGTCGATCAGCTTGAGGATGATTTCGTTAAGCCCGTCGAAGAAATCCTTTACCGGCTTCGATTGGTCGGGCGGCACCAGCAATAAACCCACGCCAAAGAACAGCACGAACACAATCACTTGCAGCATGCTGGTATTGTCACTTGCGGCGGCAAACAGATTTTCGGGTACCAGGTCGATCAACGGCTGCAGTGGGCCCTTGCCCTTCTGCTCCTCGGCAACGGCAATCTTGCCTTCGGCATCGCCTTGAGCCATTTCGACCAGCGCGTCGCGAGTTTGTGGATCGATCCCCATCCCCGGTCCCACGAGCGTGGCAACCGTGAGCCCTAGGGTTACGGCCACCGCCGTTGTGATGAGATAGAGCCCGATGGTCCGTCCCCCCATCGAAGAGAGCCGCGAAAGGTCCTTGAGATCCGATACTCCCTTGAGCAGCGACGCGATGATCAGCGGTACGGCAATCAACTTTAGCGCGTTGATAAAAATCGTGCCGAAGGGCTTGATCCAATTGGTAACGAATTCCCGGCCAGTATGAATCTCGATGCCATCGACAACCTTCTCCGTACCCAACTTGAGCGCCAGCAGGCCGAACACGACGCCCAGCACCATGCCAATCAGGATTTTCCAGTGTAGTGGCAGATTCTTCATCGTGGGTCCTCAATTGCAAGGCACGCTGTTGCAATGCGCGTGGCGGTTGTGAGCTCGACACCAAGGTAGCCGATTGCTGCGGGCATTGGCAGGCAAGTTGATTTCGCGCGTACGCAAACCATTGCTTCCGAAGCTTGTTGCGTTAGGAGTCGTGGCGGCTGTCGCTCGCGAACCGGTGCCGAAACCGCTATTTCCAGATAATTTGGCTGATCGGCAAGAACGACTCAAATTGCCCCACTTACCCCCCCGATGTTAACTTAAGTGACATAGGAGCTATAGGAAGGCGGCTTAGGGGCCGTCGCGAAAGGGAGCGATACCAACCATGGAACGAGCAGCCGACCCACATTCGACCTTGCCAGGCATGTTTCTCGGTGCGGCCACACCCCGCGCCCGCCCGCCGCAGTTGGTAGCCTCCCCGCCCGCGGCTACCGAGCAGGCAACGCAGCACTCGCGGCTCGCCAAGCTCGACCAGCGTTTCTCAGCGATTCTTCGAGGATTCGTCGCAGGCTTTGCCTGCGATGGGGCCGAGTTCTACCTGCTCGACGCGACAACGAGCGACCTCGTGCTTCGCACCCAATACAAGTCGGGGGAATGCGAGGCGGGTGCGAATCGGCGGTCCCTCGCGACGGCACGTGCCGACGTGGCGGCGATGGCGGGGAGCGCCATAGTGCTTGAAGACGACCTGGAGGTTGCTGGGTGGCCAGTTCCCGTATGGTGCGGCGCTGCAGTCTGCCTGCCTGTCGCCAGCGACGAGACCATTCACGGCACCCTGTGGCTTTACAGCAGTGAACCGCGCACATTTGCCGACCCGGAGTTGCAATTGGCCGAAGTCGTTGCCGGTCGCTTGGCGGTCGAGTTGGAGCTAGCGCGCTGGCGTGAGGGGGCGATGGAGTGCAACGATCCGGCACCCAGCCCCGAAGCGGCCAAGACGGCGCCCGTCGCGAACGTAGCCCAGCGCGTCGCCCCGGCGAGCATCCGCGCCGGTAAGCCTGCCACGCCGCTGCTGCTCGAAGACTGGGAACTCGCTGGCTGGTTGGCCAATGAGCCAGCGGGGCCGACATTCTTCGATTGGCAAACGCTTGCCGACGGACGGACGTTGGTGGCTACCGGTGCGCTGGCAAACGACGCCTGTTCCGCCGATGGATGGTTGCAAGCGGTGCGCATTGCGCTGCGGCGCATGCTCCCGCGTCGCACGATGCCGGCGAGTTGCTTACCGAGGCAAACCGCACGTTGTGGCTTGCTTCGCCCGGCGGCGAAGGACTGGCCGTAGCCGTAGCGATACTGGATGGCGATGGCGCACGTACTTCCGTTGCGGCGGCGGGGGATGCTGGGATAGCGCGGTGGCGGGCAGCCAAGTGCGAATGGACTACCGTCAATTGTCCGCCACTTGGCTGGTCGGAGGCGCGGTCTACGCCCAGCAAAACGATGAGCTGATGGTTCGCGAGCGACTAGTGTTGGTGGCTGCGCCCGCCGGGGTACCCGACAGGCGAATGCTCGAGCGATTGGCCGAACGCTTACGCCGCGGATCGCCCGACGACCTTCGCTCGATGCCCGGCAAGCGTGCATTGCGGGTGTTCGCGGCCGCCGCGGGCGACGTGGGAATGCATCCTGGCGGCATGGCGCTGATCCGACGTCGATAGCCCAGTGCTTTGACAACTACTCTTAGCCACGGCAAAGCACGCGAGCGGCGCTGGTCACGCCCTTTACCTCGGTCCGCAGCGCAACGATACTTCAACGGCTGGGGCGTTTTCAACAGGAGCATTGCATGAATCGTCTGCTATCGAACAAGCGGATTCTCATCTTCGTGGGCGACATCTACGAAGATCTCGAACTCTGGTATCCGAAGCTACGGCTCATCGAGGCGGGGGCGGAAGTTGTTGTTGCCGGACCGGAAGCCGGGCAAACTTATGCCGGCAAACATGGATACCCTTGCCGCTCGGACCTCCGCCTTGCTGATGTCCAAGCCGACGAGTACGACGGACTCGTGGTGCCCGGTGGGTTCATGCCGGACAAACTGCGACGCGATCCGCAAGTACTGGAGATCGTCCGCCATTTCGACACGGCAGACAAACTGATCGCTGCGATCTGTCACGGCGGCTGGATTCCGATTTCAGCAGGCGTCTATCGAGGTGTCCGCGTGACCGGTTCGTTGGGCATCAAAGACGATCTGGTGAACGCCGGCGCGAATTGGGAAGACTCCCCCGTGGTGGTCGACCGCCACTTTGTATCGAGCCGCCACCCGGACGATCTGCCCGATTTCTGTCACGGCATGCTGCAGGTGCTCGCAGCCCATCTCTAGGGCGTGAGCAGCATCGCAGGCGAGGGCACAACACCCGCACGCGGCGAGCGACATCGCAGAGGTGTTTGCGCGGCTGAGCGCGGCGGCGTTTGCGGGGCCTGGGCCTGCCGCAACGGTTCTTCGATGCGTTCCCAACCCCAGGGCGTCCGCGGTTCCTGAAATAGTTGGGCGAACCAACCTGCCACCACCGGATTGACCTGAGCGGATTTTAGATTGAAGCGAAACTCGTGCCAGCTCTTATCGGGATGCAAAATCCGCAAGCCTGCGGGCATTAGCGGTTGGCCCGACTCGTTACGCAAGACGATCCATACGTCGGAGTAGTTGGCGGCGTCCGCTTGAAACTTTGGTTTGGCTTGAATGCCGATGAACTTATCGTTGCACATTTCCGGCACCGGTCTCAGCCAGTAGCGTTGCTTGAGCTTTTCCGTCTCCGCCCCAAAAAGGAAGGGTAGCGGACCGTTGACGATTTCCTTGCCCTGCATCTCGGGCGGGATGGGCGTCACTACGAGCTTTTTGTCGTGACGCCGATATTCGTAAACATTCTTGCCACTGCATACCCAGTGCTCGCCGGGCTCTTCCTTGCCATCGCCGTTCTTGGGAGGAAGGTAGCTGCCTTTCAATTGCGCATTTGCCGGCGGAGTCGTAGGAGCCGCGTTAGGCTGAGTGGGTGGTTGCTGTTCGGGTGTCCAAACCAGTGCTTCGGTAATTTGGAAACTCCCCTTGTCCGGTTTGGTGTAGCCGAGCTTGCCCTTTTCTCTGGCGTAGGGCTGGCCGTTGGCCGGACCTAGCATATTATGGACGTCGCGTTCGAAGTCGCAGTAAAACGTGGTGACCGTAGCACTATCTTGCTCCCACTTGGCAAGGACCTGGTCGAGCCACGCCTGGTGGGCAGGCTCGACTATGAATGGCGTACGGGTCGCCGCAGTAGCCGCCGATACCGCGGGTGGCTGCGCCGCCGGAGCCAGCGGCTGTTGGGCAGCGAGAAAAGCGGCCGGCGATAACGCCGCGAGCAAGGCAATCAGTAGGTGCGACGTGCGAGGCATGGACGGTTTAACTCCAGCGCAAAGTGTCGTAGGGTTGGTGGGAGCAAAGGCCGCGACGAATAATACGGGTCGGACCGCCGCGGAGGGGCCGGAAGTGTAGCAAGCACCCGCAAGCGCACCTAGAGCGATTGGCGAGTGACTTCGAATCGACCCCGCGGATGCACGCGCCCCGTTTTGGGCCCCCCGCGTTTCGAATCCATCACCACTCATGAACCTGACCTGGAAAGCCTCAGAATCGGCAAGCGTCATGCATGCAGTGCATGCGCTGGCCTCGGCATGGCCGCTCGTCACGCCAGGCGTGGAGCAGGCCTTGGCGGCAAGTCTTGCGGCGCCTCCACCTGCGGCGCGGGGCGATGTCGTAAGGCTAACGGCCATGCTGCTGCAGCAGGCAGCCACCGGCGTTGAGCAGAATCACTTGCTTGCCGAGCGGGCGGTGACAAAACTCTATGGCGGCGGCAGCGAAACCGAAATCTCGCACCTCGCCGCCTGGATCAGTACCGTCGAGCGACAGTACTACGACTGGCATCGCGAACGCAGCGCGACGCCGCTCGTAGACGAAATTGTTACCCGCACCGCTCCACTACACGATCAGTGGGATGCCCGTGGTCCGGGAATGCTACGCGAGATAGGCCGGCTTACCGACCCCAGGCTCGTTGCCGACCGCGCCGATGTGGTGATGGTGTTGCCTGTGCTTGGCGGCGACGGCCATGCCCACTTGCCGGCGAATCTCGTGACGTTCGAGGCGATGCTTACCAACGCCGATGAGTCGCTGCCCGAGGTCATGCGTCTGGCGTGGCTCCTCGCACAATTACAGTTCGACCTCCCAGTCATGACCGAGTCGCTCCCGCCACGGCGCTTGCCGCATGTGGCCCAGGTCGCGATGCTGCCACCCGTGCTGCAAGCCGGTGCGGAGGTAGAACTGTGCGCATACAACGAACGGACCCTCGCCGCCGCTGCCCTGCTGTGGCGCGCCGCTAGCACCGAGGAAGAGGCTACCAACATGGCCCAGACGAGCTGGCAGTGGTGGAGCACCTACCAATCGAGCCCCGTTCGCTGGCAAGTCGCCAGCGCGGCGCTGGCGGAAATGCTGGCGCACGGCTAGTCGACCTTGACCCACGATCGCAAAGCAAGAATCATCCGCGCCGAAAATGATTTTTGCGACGAGTCGTTGCTCGTCGGCTGGGCCTTGTGGAAGTTGGAATTTGACCATGCGTAGCTTTTTTGTTTTCAACATGGTGATGGCATCGTGCTTGGCGTCCCTTGCTTGCGGGCAGGATCGCGTCGCGGCGTACGACGCGCTCGACGTTCCCAAAGCGGGCCAGCAGGTAACCTTCGCCAAGCAAGCGGCCCAGCCGGGCGACCGGGTCGAGCAATCGCTGGAGGTTCAGTTGCAGCTGGAGTCGACCGTCAGGCAAGGCGACAAACAACTCGATCAATCAACGACCACGATGGTCCGCGATCAGCAGCGAACCGTGATTGCCGGAGAAATTATCGATGGCCGCACTGTGGAAGCCCGCGTGCGGTTCGCAAAGTGCACTCGCGGCGTCGATGGGAAGGTTAGCGAGCCGCCGGTGGTTGGGAACACCTATCTTTGTCGCCGGCTGGAAGACGACACGCTCCGCGTCACGCGCGACGATGGCAGCTTTGCCAGTCCCGACGAGTTTAGTGTGGTGTCCGAGAGCATGCATTCGCTGGGCCGTCCGAATCCCCTAGCCGATTACCTGGTAGGCAAAACGGTGACAGTGGGCGACATGCTCGAAGTACCCTTGGAAGTGGGGGCAGCCCTCCTGGGTTCGAACGACTCACTAGGTCATGTTTCAAGGTTCCAGCTGGTGCTCCGCGAAATCACACCCGGTGATGCCGTCGCCAAGTTTGCTATCGAGATGGAAACCGAGGGGTCGGAAAAGACCCAGATGCGGCTAATTGTCACGGGCGACCTGGAAGTCGAGGTCGACTCGTGCCGCACGCGGCGCATGGCTATCTCGGGCCCGCTCGCCATGGCCTCGACCATGGGCAGCTACAGCACCGCCCAAACGACTTTGGTGCGTGGCAAGCTGAAACTGGCGATGTCCGCCCAGTACCGTTGAGCCAGCACCACGAAGCCTGCACCATAAATAGTGCATGGCTTTCGACCAACGATAGTCTTGGTTGGTCGTCTGCACTGCGGCTCATTCAGGAAATTCGACGTCCACCGCCTCGGTCTGATAGATCGGCATGTGCCGATAGTAAACTTCGAGCGTCATACACGCCATCGCCGTGCAGTAGAGTCGACCTCCCTTATCGGTTTGATGGCCTGAGTTCACGAACCAGCTTCCCTTGGCGTGGCCCTGTTTCTCCTGAGTGGTTACCAAGAGGTCGCGAAGCTTCTCGTTCCATTCGCGCCACATGGGGCCTGTCCCATTGGTGAATTGGAAAATCAGCTGCGCCGCATAATAGTTGTAGTACAAGTCGGTTTCCGATGGACCCAACTTGGCGATCTTGGTCACGCCATCAATGATTGGCTGGTTGTCTTTCTTCCAGCCTAAGTACATCCGACACAGCAGGCCCACGGCACTGGTGCTCTTGCGGTAACCGCCTTTGTTCTCGGTAACGTAGGCGTAGGCACTGCCGTATTCGTCGGACTGAACGAGATCCAGGAACACTGAGGCCCCTTGCACGGTGGAGTACGGCACATTGAGTTTCGCCAGGTGGCCGCTCTTGATCGCCATTACCTGCCAGCCCACCACCGAGGTATCGCCCGCTTGCTGGAAGCTGTATCGCCATCCTCCATCATTCGGGTTCTGAGACGATACGATGTAGTCAATGGCCGTTTGCGCGGGTAGCGCTAGCTGGCTCTCCCCCGTCATGCCATACGCCTCGCATAGTGCGATGGCGCTAATGCCATGGGCATACATCGTCCCACCGTCGGCCCAGGAAACGCCGGAGCCGCGGCGTGGCTTTTCCCCAAGTCGCACAAGGGCATCGATTCCGCGGCCCACCACGTCCTTATACTTTCCGTCGTACCGTGTTTGTCCTGCACCCAGGAACGGCAAAAGCGCGAGCGAAGTGCCCGACTTGAGAGAGTTGCGAACTTCGCCCGGATTGGTGCACTGTCCCGCGCATTCGCCGCCAGTGTGATCGAGGCTCCAGGTTCCGTCTCGATTTTGGTGCTGGGCAAGCCACGATAGCGCCATAGCGACTGCCTCTTCACTGTCCGCACTCCCACCGCGAGCCCGCACTAAGGCAGCCCGCGACTCGTGTCCGCGGCCGGCGAGCGCATTGCCATCGAAGGCATTGACACTGGTAGTAAGCGCGTCGGGGGCACTGGACAGGCCAAACTCCGATAGCTCCACTGCCGAGGCAGCAGCCAATTCGTCCTGGAATGGCGAAAAGCTGATCTCCTCTTCAATCACTTCGGTGTCGGGCTGAATGTCGAGCTGCTCGGGATCGATTTCTACTTGGATGTCGTCGAAATCGACCTCGGGCATTTCGACCAAATCGTCGGTCACCTCCTCGCCATTGAGACCTGCCAGAAGCGAGTCGAATACCTGAGGAGTGGGCAGGTACCAAAGTGCCAGCAGGATGATGAGTGCCATGTGGACAATGAGGCTTGTCATCCAGCTAGCGCTGCCACTCAAGAAGCGAGAGAGAAAGCCTTTTGATGGCAACTCGTCGTAATCTTCGTCCTCGGCCCCAGCTTGCGCAGGTGCAGGCTGGCCCTTTGCAGGGGTTGCCGACGGAGTCTCGGCGACGGCTGTGCCCGCGTCGGTGGCGGGCAGGTCGGGCGACGAGGTAGAATGCGACATCAGCCGGTGCTCTAGGGTGGGGCGCCGAAAAAATGCTGGGCGGCTATATCGCCGCTGAGGTGTTCCGTACATTCATCGTAACAAATCGCCAAGCGACCGGCCAGCTATTCGCCAGCACAGTGTCTGGCAAGATTTTCAAGCCGTCCTGTTTTTGAACGCCCATCCGCGATATAGACGCCTTTCCAGAGCCGCGGGTGGGAGGCCCGCAATCTGCGTTGACTCCACCACCAAGCCGTAGCCACGAAAAGGCACGAAAAGACACAAAAAGGTATGGGGCTCACGGGCAACGGCAGCTTCCTTCCACTCATGGAGTGTTTTTGAGCTTCTATTGCCTTTTTGCGGCAATTCCTTTGCTCGGCAAACGAAGCCCTGAACTTGCCGCTCTACTTGGGCGGTTCCCCCTCCTGCCATAGATATGTGTCAGACACACGGCACTTTCAATGAGCCCGATCAAGTGAAAACGGGGCCATTCCGGCCACCTTTGCCCCTTAGCCTGCGGCCAGCAGGCCACAGACTTTGCCCTTAGGCAAATACCGACATATAATTCCGCCGCCAACTTCATCACCCTGCGCGAGACATTACTATGTGGCCACCCACAGCTTCCCGCCCGCGCAGTCCCTACCCCAGGGGCGCTTGCCTGGTGACCTTTCTAATTGGACTGGGTGTGGCTTGTGGGGCCAGGCCTGGCACGGTGCAGGAGCCCACCGAGCCGGTTGCCGAGGCGCTTGCTACTGAGCGGGAACCCTTGGCCCAACGGCCGGGGCGGTTGTTGCGGTTGCGGCTGCCGGTAACTGGCAGCGCCGATTCGGCGTTTCGGAGCATCGTGGAACGTACGAAAACCCGCTTGCTCGCGGAATCCGACGGTACGACGCGACCGGTAATTGTGATCGAGTTCGTCCCCCTGAACGAGGGCGACGGCTACGGCCAGGGGACCGACTTCGCCCTGCGCGCTAACGCTAGCTCGCTACCTGACTAGCGACGAATTAGCCGGCGTGAAAACCGTGGCCTATTTACCCCGCACCGTGAAGGGGCACGGCGTGCTCGTGGCGCTCGCCTGCGAGGAGATTGCCATGGCCCCAACCGCGGAGTTGGGGGAGGCCGGGATTGATGAGCAGACCAACAAGCCAATCGATAAGACGGTGATCGAAGGGTATCGGCAAATTGCCCGCGCCCGACGAACCGCGCCCGAAGCGATTGCGATCGGGATGGTCGACCCCAGCACCGAAGTTTTGGAAGTCGAAACCGAGGCAACCGTTGAATTCGTCCAACGCAACGACCTGGCGGAACTCGAACAGGACCAAACCGTCATCAAGACCACGCCGCTATTTCCTGCTGGCACCATGGGGCGGTTCTCCGCTCGCGAGGGTCGGATGTTCGGCGCCGTGAAGTACGTAGTGGACGATCGCGAGTCGCTTGCCAACTATCTGCGGCTGGAACCGGGGGCACTCGCCGAAGATGCTGGCCTGGTCGCCGACTGGCGGCCCATTTTCTACACCATCGAGGGCCCTATCTCGGCAACTACCGTCAGCCGAACTCGACGGCTCGTAGAGAATGAAATCCGCGCCGCTGGAGCCAACTGGGTAGGCGTGCGGATCCAAAGCTCGGGCGGCAGTTCGGCCTTTGCTCAGGACCTGGCGACCTACGTTGCGACGCTCAGTGGCGGCGAACTTCGCAGCGTGGCCTACGTGCCCGAGGAAGCGGGTGGCGTGGCGGCGCTGGTCGCCCTGGCGGCAGACCAACTCGTGATGAATCGCGGCGCCGTACTCGGCGGTGGGCCTTCCGAGCCGCTGGACGCAGGCAAGCTCGACTCGCTTCGCGTGGCTGTTGAGGAGTCGCTTGCTCCGGACACGCCCCGCACCTGGTCGCTGTTAATGGCCATGGTCGACCCGGAACTGGAAGTCTACCGGTATACCAACGTGCAGACGGGGGCGGAACAGTTGTTTTCGCCGGAAGAGGCAGCGCAGCAGGCAAACGCGAATGACTGGCGACAAGGCGCCGAGATCACCACCGCGGGAGAGGTCCTTTCACTCAGCAGCGAAGAAGCCGAGGAGTTGGGCGTCGCCGCCTACGTGGTGGACAACGTGGAAGAGCTGAAACAGATCTACGGATTTCAGGCGAATCCGCGGGAAGTCGAAACAACATGGTCGCTCGAACTGGCTGAAGGCCTCGCCTCGCCTGGCATCACGGTGCTGCTGTTGGTGGTCGCGTTTGCCGGCATTTATTTCGAACTCCATACGCCCGGCCTCGGCATTGGTGGGTTCATTGCGGCGGTGGCCCTCTTACTCTTCTTCTGGAGCAAAGCGCTGCACGGCACGGTGGAATGGCTCGAAGTGCTGCTGTTTGTTGGTGGCGTGGTTTCGATCATGCTCGAAGTTTTTGTCCTCCCTGGCGTTGGCATCTTCGGCTTGGGCGGCGCGTTGATGGTGATTGCATCGCTTGTGCTCGCTGGCCAGCGTTCGTTCATTCCACGCAGCCCCGAGGAATTCGCCGAACTGCAAACTTCGCTCGCCGTGGTGGCAACCGCCGTAACACTCATGATAGGCGTGGGGCTGCTGCTGCGCCGGTTCCTCCCGCACATCCCGATTCTCAACGATATGATGCTCGCCGGGCTCCAGGGCGAAGAACTTGAGGAACTCTCCTATCGCGAAAGCCTGGCTGAGTACTCGCACCTGGTCGGGCAACACGGCATGACGACCACGCCCCTCATGCCTTCGGGACGCGCCGAGTTCGATGGCGAATTGGTGGACGTGATCGCCGCGGGGGAAGTGATCGAGCGTGGCGCGACGATCGAAGTGGTGAGCGCTCGCGGCAGCCGGGTCGAAGTTCGCGAGGTGAAGGCGTAAACATTGGCATCGCCCCCGCACGGTACGTCACGGATCGGTGATCGGCGGCGGGCACACAGCCCGGGGGTCAAGAGAAGCTCTGCGGGCCGCTTCGCCGGCCCAGCCAGTCCCCCCGTGTGGCCAGCTTTGTTGGCCCATTTGGGCAAATGGGTCACTCGTTTTGCCGATTGTAGCAAGCAACGGGCGAAACCGAAGCCAAACGCTACTTTGCTGCTATAATTTGGCTGGGCGGACGAATACTTGTTGCGGCGACTCCGCGGCAGCGTCGCCTGTTGTAGGACCCTGGTGAACCAAGACGATAGACAGCCATGGAATCGATCGATCCACTTGTTTGGTCAGGACTACTCGTAGTAGCAGGGTTTGCCCTGTTAGTACTCGAAGTACTGCTCCCTTCTGGCGGCGTATTGAGCATCTTGTCGGCATCGGCTTTTGTCGCGGGTATTATCATTGCGTTTCGTGTGGGTGGTGCGACCACCGGCTTTACGTTTATCACTATTGTTCTCGTGCTAGCACCGGCGGTGCTAGCCCTGACGTTCCGCTACTTGCCGTACACAGCCATTGGCAAGGCGCTGTTGGGCGAAGCCCCTAGGGATGAGGACGTGTTGGTCGCCGATCCCCGCCGGCAGCTGATCGGCAAGGTGGGCGTGGCTCGCTCGAAGATGCTCCCGAGCGGGTCGGTGGAGATCGACGGTCAGATGATTGACGCGGTGACGAAGGGCCAAGCCATCGAGCCAGGCCAAAATGTCCAGGTTCTAGAGGTGCGGGCCAACCGCGTCGTGGTGCGACTAGCGCCCGAGGGAATGCGGCCAGGCACCACCAAACCCGACGACTTATTGAACAAGAGCATCGAGGAACTGGGGATTGATTCGCTCGACGATCCCCTGGCGTAACTTGAGCGCAGTAGGCCCGGCGACGTAGACTAGAGGGGTAGGAGCGTTGCTTGAGGGCGACTCCGGCGACGGCACTGGCCAGCGTGGCAGCGCTCGGAAGATACAATTCGTACTTGAAGAAAGACTCGAATGAACATTTTGCTTCTCCCTCTGGCCGTGAGCGGTACGGTGCTTGTCGTGGTGGGCGTGCTGATCCTGGTGGCACTCGTCGTGTTCATCACGGTGGTTGCCCGCTATTTTCGCCTGTGGATTCAGTCGTACATGACTGGTGCAGGCATCAGCCTATTCGATCTGATTTTCATGACGTTTCGCCGGGTGAATCCGGCGGTCATCGTGCGGAGCAAAATCATGGCGGTCCAAGCAGGCCTGACCGATGCCGAGGGCGTCACCACCCAGGCCCTGCAGGCGCACTACATGGCGGGTGGAAATGTGCCGCTAGTGATTCGCTCGATGATTGCAGCGCGGAAGGCAAAGATCATTGCCCTCGACTTTAAGAAGGCCACCGCCATCGACCTAGCAGGACGAAATATTTTGGAAGCCGTGCAAACCAGTGTTTACCCCCGCGTGATCGACTGCCCCAGCAAGAGCAGCAAGAAGCCATCGCTCGACGCGATTGCCAAAAATGGCATCCAACTCAAGGTGCAAGCCCGCGTTACCGTGCGGGCGAATCTCGATCAGTTGATTGGCGGTGCCACCGAAGAAACCATTGTGGCCCGCGTGGGCGAGGGCATCGTGAGCGCCATTGGCTCGGCCGACACCCATGCGGATGTGCTGGAAAATCCAGACCGTATTTCCAAGGCGGTGCTCGCCCGGCGGCTCGACTCGCAAACGGCGTTTGAGATTGTATCGATCGACATCGCGGATATCGACGTTGGCGACAACATCGGTGCCCGACTGCAGGCCGACAAGGCGGAAGCCGATACTCGCGTCGCCCAGGCCAATGCCGAGAAGCGGCGGGCCTACGCCGTGGCAACCGAACAGGAGAACATGGCAAAGATCGAACAAAACCGTGGCACGTTGGTCGAAGCCCAAGCCGAAGTGCCCAAGGCCATGGCCGAAGCGTTCCAATCCGGTCGACTAGGAATCTTGGACTACTACAAGCTCCAAAACGTCCAAGCCGACACGGACATGCGCGAAGCCATTGCGGTCGCTGGCACCAAACGCACCGCAGGCTAGCTCCGCGTCAAACAGAAACCTTATTGCGTAGAACCACTTGAAACCCTTGATCGTCGCGAATCGATGCCTAACTTTTTCCAACCCGTGCTCGCGAATCTTGAGGCAATCATTCAGGCAATTGTCCTGCTGGTGATCCTCGCGTCGGGGGCGGTGCGGATGTTTCGTGAGTCGAAGCAGGCTCAGGAACGTGCAGAGCGGCAACGGCAGCGGCGGCAGCCACTCCCGGAGCAAGGTGGCGACGGAGTGCCTCAAATGGCGGAGGCCCGTGGCCCGCAGCCACCGCGGCAAGCCCCGCAGGAGACGATCCGCTCAGAGGTCGAGGAGTTCCTCCGCCGCGTGGGCAGCGATCGCGACGAGGGGCGCGAGCAACCGCCCGATCGGCGACGGACCGGCCAACGGCAACAACGCCAGCCACGCATTGAAGTGCTCGACGCCGATTCGGGTGCCGATTCGGGCTTCGAAGTCGTCGAGCGGCCGCGCGAGCAGCGTCGTCGCTCCTTCGCCGCGCCGCTCGCCCCTCAGGCCGAGGCAGTGCGATCGTCGATGACGCAGGCTCGGACCGAGGGAATTGAGCGCGGGGAATCGGTTGCCGAGCATGTGGCCACCCACCTCAAGCGTGGTGCCTTTGCCGAGCGGGCCTCGCAAATGGGCGAAGAGCTTTCGCAAACGGACGAGCGACTTGAGGCCCGGTTGCACCAGAAATTCGATCATGGGCTGGGAAGCCTTTCGGCTCGTCGCCTGGTACGCGAGGCAGAGGATCTGCAGCAAAAAGGCCGGGACGAAGCCCCCTCTGTAGCCGACGGCATCCTGGAACTGCTCTCCACGCCCCAGGGTGTGCAACAAGCGGTTATCCTCAACGAGGTACTCAGCCGGCCGATCGACCGGTGGTAGGCCTCTGAAACCAGGCGATCGATGCCCACCCCTCGCGGCGCGGTTTCGACCCAAATTGGCCTCGCTTGCCGCGAATCCGCGGGTGGTAGCCGTCAACTCCGGCACAACCGTTCGAGAATCGTGCGGAAGGCGGAGGTTGCTTAAACTCCCTAAATTGACACCGGTTTTGCCTGCTGATTATACTGCGGAGAGCCAAAGACGAATAATTCCGCGGTCTCCCGGCGGTATTTAGTTGGCGGCATGGGCCCCCAGCGGCTCCTGATTTTCCTGCGGAACCCTCCTTGTCACGGTCACCTGTCCGCCACCTGCGGTGGCCCAGCTCGGGTGGTTGTGTCGCGATACCCAGTTGTGGCGAAAGCCGACGCGGAGCAAGCCTTTAACGATGAATTTTCTCGGCAAGTTGCTAGTGGTGTTGATCGCGGTCATGAGCATTGCGTTCCTGGGCGTGGCGATAGCGCTTTATTCGACACACAACAACTGGAAAGTCACGATCGATGAGCAGCAAACAACAATTGCCGATTTGAGCGGCGAACTAGAAACGCTCGAAAAATCCTACACCCAAGCGGCTCGCAATTTGGATCTGGAAATCGAGACAGCCGAACAACAAGTACGCAAACTGGAGCGCGAACGAGTGGCCATTGCCGCTCGTAATGAAGAAAAGCGAGCGGAGCTCGAAACGTTGCAACAGCAGCGTCGCGATACCACCACCAAGATCGCAAGGACGCAGGTGATCAATCGGCAGCTTGCCGAAAAGAACACGAGCCTTCGGCAAGACATCGCCAGCACCTTGGCGGCAACCAACACGGCATTTGATAAGGCGGTCGAAGCGACCAGCGATTTGCACGACGCCAAGATTGAACTCGAAACGGAGCTGGAGCGGAACGCCCAACTGCTTGAGCAACTCCAAGGAAACTTCTAAAGATGAATCTAATCGGCAAGATATTCGTGGCAGTGATTCTGCTGTTGAGCGTGGTATTCATGATTCTCGCCATGGCCACGTACTCAACGCATAAGAACTGGAAGAACGCCTACACCACGGCGAATACCAAGCTGACGCAGATCAACGCCCAGCTGCAACGCAACGACAGTGCGCACAAGTTGCAGGTGGAGGAAATGCAGCAGAAGATTGATTCGGCCAATCAGCTGGTTCGCAATCTGCAAAGCGAGCGTCAAGCTCTCGTCTCACGCAACGAAGACATTCAAACCGAAATCAACGACCTCAAGCAGGAACGTCGCGACGCGACGGCAGCTGTCACGTCGACTCAGGCCAACAACGAACGGCTCGCCAACGAGAACGTGACGCTCCAGGGCGAAACCATCGCCGCTCAAGAAGCGGCCGACCGCTCCTTCCAGACCACCGTCGAGGCAACTGCCGAACTGCACGACGCGTCCGTCAAGCTGGCCAACACGGCGGAACTCTCCGACGAACTCACGCAGCAGGTGGCGACCATGACCGAAGTCATGCGAGCCGAGGGGATCGACCCCGCTACCCGGGTGGGCGATGTCGTGCCAAGAGTCAACGGCTACGTGAGCCTCGTTCGCCGGCGGGCAGGGGATGAGACCATCGAAATCACAATTGGTTCGGACGACGGCATCAAACGGGGCCATACCATCGAGGTATTCCGCACCAACGACTCCCTCGGACAGTCAAAGTACCTGGGGCGTGCCGTGGTGCTCAGCACCAATGGCGATCGGGCCTACGCCCGCATTGTGCCCGAACTCAAGAAGGCTCGCATTCAGGAGGGCGATCGTGTCGCAACCCGACTTAACTAACCAACCACGTACGGCCATCGGTCAAAAGCCGAAGACCAACGTCTACACCGGTCTGCTGGGCTTATCGGCCATGTGCCTGGCGGTGGCTTGCCTCTTGTTGATCTTTGAAATCAGTCGGTATGCGTCCGATGCGGGCGTGAGCAGCGGTTGGTTTGGTGTCATCAAGTAGAAATCCCTCCCGTGTCCTTTACTGCCC
This sequence comes from Lacipirellulaceae bacterium, assembly GCA_963753855.1. Lineage (GTDB taxonomy): Bacteria > Planctomycetota > Planctomycetia > Pirellulales > Lacipirellulaceae > Aeoliella. The sequence goes on from CAVWDV010000007.1 coordinate 58,302, forward strand.
AAGGATTCATCGTGTCGCAGTCTGAGCACCCCGAACAACCACGCTCGATGGTGGTTCAGAAACCGAAGAGCAACATCTACACGGCGCTACTCGCGATATCGTCGCTCGCGCTCCTGGCGGGATGCGTCTTCATGCTGCTGGAAGTGGTCCAGTACGCCGGCAGTTTTAGCCCGTTTGAGATTTACGACGCGATTGGCGGGCCGTAGCCCAGCTCCGCGGGCCAGCCACACCCCGCGTATGCCACACGGAGCTACGCTCGCAAGGCCTTACACGGCAGACTCAATCGCCAGCAGCAGCGGGAGCGTCGCCCACTGAGCGCGTGCCCAACTCGCGATCGAGATCTAGCAACGAGGCTGGGTCGTCCTGAACCAAGTTGAATTTGTGGACAATGTCGCGGGCCGTCTTTTCTTCCTCGACCTGCTCCTTGATGAACCATTCGAGTTCTACGAGCGCTGCGAACGCTTTCTCTTGGAACGCCAACTCGTAGAGCCCTTCAATCTGAGCGGTGACGCCTTGCTCTTGGGAATAGGCAAGCGAGAAGACGGCCGGTACCGACTCGAAATCCGCTGGCGGCGTGGCAATGGTAGCCAGTTGCACGCGGGCACTCCGTGCGATGAGGAAATCGTAAAGCCGCATGGCGTGGCTGTACTCTTCCTGGCTCTGGGCGCATCCACTGGGCACAGCCGGTGAACTGTTGATGTTCGCAGTAGGCACTCATGGCCAGATAGCTATACGAGGCGAATAGCTCGTGGTTGATTTGCTCGTTGATGGCATCGGCCATTACCTGCGACAGACTGGACATGGGCTACCTTGAGTAGAGTAAGATGAGAGAGAATCTCAACTTTGACTTAGTTATAACGCGAAAGACCCGCGAATGCTCGCGGGTCTCCAATCAGCTTCGTACCGCCCACCAAAGGGCTCGGTTATCCGCTCCCGCCAGGGATACCCTACGTGGTGGGGATACCTGGACCGGAACGAGTGGGCCCGACTGGAGTCGAACCAGCACGCCCTTGCGGGCACATGCCCCTCAAGCATGCGCGTCTGCCTATTCCGCCACGAGCCCATTTCGACCAACCTGATCGAACTTCAAGTCTAACTAAGCGGCCGCCAAGGTCAACCGGCAGTAAGGTGCGCATTACCGGTTTGCCGGCCTAGAATGCCATCACACCAACCGCCTTACCGGAGCGATAGCCGCAGATCATGCTTCCCGTCTACTATAGCGACACGACGGCTATCCCGTTGCCTCCGGGGCACCCATTCCCGCAAGTCAAATACAGCCTCCTGCGAGACCGGGTGGAGCGAATGGCCCAAGCGGGCCAAGTACTGCTGGCTCCGGCCCAAGAGATCGACGTTCAGGCCCTGCGGAGGGTTCACGACCCCGAGTACGTGGCACGCGCACTGGAAGGCCGGCTGAACCGGCAGGAGGAGCGAGAACTGGGTTTCCCCTGGTCCGCCAGTTACGCGAACCGGGCGCGGCGGTCGGTTGGCGCAACCGTGGCGGCGGCCAAGCGGTCCATCGAGTCTGGCTGGGCCGCCCACTTGGCAGGCGGAACGCACCATGCGTTCTACGACCGGGGGCGCGGTTTTTGCTTATTCAACGATGTCGCTGTCGCCATCCACGAACTAAGGGTCGACGGCTTTCACCCACCTGCTCTGGTACTCGATCTCGACGTGCATCAGGGCGACGGCACGGCAGCGCTGTTGGCGAGCGATGCGGACGTGTTCACGCTCTCCATTCACGGAGCGCGGAATTATCCCCGCGTCAAAGTGCCGGGCGATCTGGACGTCGCCCTGCCTGACAAGGTGGACGATCACCACTACTTGACGGCACTCGACGCCGCGCTCGATATGGCATGGCGTGCGAGCCAGCCCGAGATGGTTTACTACCTGGCTGGGGCCGACCCTTTTGAGGGCGACAAGTACGGCCGGATGGCGCTATCCAAAGCGGGACTTGCGGAGCGCGACCGCCGCGTGTTCGAGCGGTGCCGCGCCGCCGGCGTGCACCTCGTCACGGTGATGGCGGGCGGCTACGCCCGTCAGATTAGCGATACGGTGGATATTTACGAGGCTACCGTGTCGCAGATGGCGGCATTCTTCGATTGATTACCCAAGGGCCGGCCTGCCGATCGCCAAGGCTGGATTGCAAGAGCGGCCCATCGATCATCAACGTACCCGCGTTACGGATTGTCCGCGGTTTTTGGATTGTCGATGAGAAACTCTTGTACCTGAGGCTCGTACTCGTGCGTGTCCATCAAGGCGAACGCTAGAAACAGGGCGACGAACAACAGCGACGAAATGAGAATGATGCCGTTCATGGGTTTGTCGTGCGCCAATTGCATGAACAGCAACGCAACCAAGGCCGCCTTGATGGTCGCAATCGCCAGAGTCAGCACGATCTCGAACCTGCCAAACTCCACGTAGTCCTGCGTCGCCTGGAACACGGTCAGGATCGTCAAGAAGACGAGTGCTCCGAACGTGAGGAACAACACCGGGAGGGGTGTGACGTAGTGATGATGGGTATCGGACATAGGTAGGACTTAGTTGTTGGTTGTTGTTTTTGGGATCATCCTGGATGGCCGGAGTCGCCGATTTGCTTATTGGATCAAGTACAAGAGAGGGAATAGGTAAATCCAAATCAGGTCGACCAAGTGCCAGTACAAACCCGTGTACTCGACTGGGCCGTAATACTCGGGATCAAAGTGGCGCCGCGCGGCACGGCTGATAATCCACACGAACACGCCGATGCCCGCCAGGATGTGGATGGCGTGTACGCCCGTCATGGCATAGTAGATGCTGAAAAACACTCCAGGAAACTTGGGGCCTTCGCCCCCAAAGTCAATCTTCTCTTCGGTCATTTCAGCAGGGGCGGTCGTTGCCTCGGCGCCCACCATTGCCGCTCCGACGGCCTCTGATGCGGTGTGTTGTGGCGCCGCCGATTCAGCGTGATCGCCTTTGTCGTGCGCGACGTGTCCGGCCTCGGGGTGTGCCCCCTCCGCGTGGTCGCCCTCCGCGTGGTCGCCCTCCGCGTGGTCGCCCTTGGCGTGTGCCATGTGTTCGGCCGGGTTGTCGGGATACTTATGGGTGTACCAGTTCCCCAGCATGCAACCGCCGGCTGCCCCCAGCACCGTCGCCCCCAGTGCGTAGAAGGCCCACCGTCGCCCCACGGCATTCGCGCCGAACACGAGCCCCGCAATCACCAGCGCAACGCCAACACCCAGCAGCACAAAGCCTAGCTGCTGGAGGCTTGCATGCGCCGGAGCCAAGTCGGGGTGGCTACCCGCCTGATGGGTGTAGGCCCCCCGCCACATCAGACCCTCATGAAACTTGAGCGTATACTCGACAGCCTTTACGCCCATAAAAACCCCGGCACAGACCACCGTGAAAATCAAATTGGCCAGTAGCCCCATCTGCTGGTTGAGCTGCGCACAGCGGACGGCCCACGCTACCGAAAGGCTGCTCGCCAGCAGCACAATGGTGTTGGCAGCCCCCAGTTTTGGGTTGAGGAAGTGGTGCGCGAATTCAAAGACATCCGGGTGATTCACCCGATAAACGGCGTACGCGCAAGAACATACCGCTAAAGAACAACACTTCCGTCGCCAAGAATAGCCAGATGCCAAGCTTGCCGGCTTGGAATTGCTGCTCACCCGTATCGAAGTGGTGCGCTTGAAACCGATGGTGAGTGTGTTCGTTGGCGTGTGTTGAAGTGGCAGACATTATCGGAGATCGTCGTGCGGTAGGAGGAGCGGACTAACTAAATGACCCGTGTCCAAGTCACAATAACCAACAACATGCCTAATTGCTCGTCGGACACTCGTAATTGGTCACTTGCTATCCCACGGGTTCGTGTTCGGGGGTTGGCGCGGGAGTCGCCGGTGGCAGCAGCTTGTAACCATCCAGCTCGGGGTCCCATTCCAAATTGGCGTAGATGTACGGGTCGCCAACAACGGGGGTGTAGGTGAAGTTCTGTTGAATTGGTGGCGAGGTGCAGGTCCACTCCAAGGTGGCACCGCCCCAAGGGTTTCGTGGCGCTTTACGGCCATAGAACAACGCGGCAAGCAACACGCCAGCAGCTATGAACAGCCCGACCGCCAATACCATCGCGCCGCCAGTCGACACGCGGTGTAAGAAGGTGAATTGACCAAGCAGTTCGTCGCTAATCGGGAAGCCCTCGCGTCCCTCATAGGATGCGTAGCGGCGCGGCATGCCGAGCGATCCGAGATAAAACTGTGGGAAGAAGGTGAGGTTAAATCCGACGAACACCAGCACGGCGGATATACGTCCCCAAAACTCGTTGTACATCCGCCCAAACATCTTGGGCCACCAATGGAATAGCCCAGCAATAAAGGCGATGAGTGCCCCGCCCATCATGACGTAGTGAAAGTGAGCAACGACGAAGTACGTGTCGTGCAGCGCGATGTCTGTGGCGAGCGAACCGAGGTGCAGACCCGTAAGCCCGCCAATGGTGAATAGGAACAAAAAGCTCAGCACATAGCACATGGCTGTGGTGAGGTAGATGTTGCTCTTATACATGGTGGCCAGCCAGTTAAACACCTTGATGCCCGACGGAATGGCCACAGCGAAGGTGAGTCCGCTGAAAATGACCGTCGTCAGTGCCGACTGACTACTCACAAACATGTGGTGCCCCCAGACCAGGAAGCCAATCAGGGCGATGGCGATGCTCGAGAGCGCGATGAATTTGTAGCCGAAGATGTGTTTACGGCAGTAAACCGGCAACAGCTCGCTGATGACTCCCATGCCCGGCAAGATCATGATGTACACCGCCGGGTGCGAGTAGAACCAGAAGAAGTGCTGGAACAGCACGGGGTCGCCGCCGTACTTGGGGTCGAAGATGCCGATGTGGAGTGTTGCCTCGGCACACAGCAGCAGCACGGTAATGCCAAGCACGGGCGTAGCAAGCAACTGAATGATCCCGGTGGCATAGATCGACCACAGGAAGAGCGGCATCTTGAACCAGGTCATCCCAGGCGGCCGCATCGTGTTCACGGTGACCACGAAGTTGAGGCCTGTGAAGATCGAACTAAAGCCCAATATGAATACGCCCATCGTCGCGGCCACGACGGGGGCTTTGCTGGTCTCGGCGCTGTAGGGCGTGTAGAAAGTCCATCCTGTGTCGAGGCCTGTCATGAGCATGGCGGACAAGAAGAAAATGGCTCCGATCACCCACAGGTAGAAACTGCGAGATTCATCCGCGGAAAAGCCACGTCTTTTGCCCCTAGCATGATGGGCAAGAAGAAGTTGCCGAGCGACGCCGGGATGCTGGGAATGATGAACAGGAACACCATGATCGCGCCGTGCAGCGTGAACATTTGGTTGTAGACATCTTCATTAAACAGCGCTCCGGTTCGGCGCCACAGATGCAGGCGAACCAGCAGCGCGATGAGGCCGCCCAACAGCAGCGACACACAAATGCCGACCAAGTACATCACGCCAATGCGCTTGTGGTCTAATGTAAACGCCCACGACGCAATCGAGTTACTGACGTTCAGGTAGTTCTCGTCGGGAGGTCCGCTACCGTTGGCGAGTTGTGCAGGAGTGGCGATCATTCGGAGGATTCTCCAGCTTCGGGCATCACGGGCGATTCGCCATTGCCGGCCTTCTCAGCGGCGGCCTCGGCTTCCTCGCGGGTAGGACCATCGTAGGCCCCGGACAGTTCTTTGATAAAGGCGATGATGGCGTCGACCTCCGCGTCTTTGACTAGCGATGGTGGGTACGCCGCCATGTTGATGCCTTGGTAACCGGCAACGATATGAGCCTGGGGCTCGCGGATCGACTGCTTAATGTAGTTTTCATCGACCGTAATGGTCGATCCGTCGGCCATTTTTTCGTCCTGGCCCCAGATGCCCTTCCACGAAGGCCCGCCGCCAGGCCGGACCGATGCGTCCACGGAGTGGCACTGCTTGCAGCCCTTCTTGCTCCACAACAACTCGCCCCACTCGGGCGGAAACGCGGGTGCCTTATTGATCTCCGCTAGTTTCTTCTCAAACGCCGCTTGGCTTGCATGCACTTCTACGTATGAATTCATATTCGAGTGATCGAGACCACAGTATTCGGCGCAGAACAGGTCGTATTGTCCCGACTTGTTTGCCTCGAACCATTGGTAGGTGTAGCGCCCGGGGACACAGTCCATCTTGGTTCGAAACGCAGGGATGTACAGGCTGTGCAGCACATCCGCCGATTGTTGTACGAGCCGCACGGGAGCATCGGGTGGAACGTGCAGAACTTCGCTTTCCGCACCGTTGGGGTACCGGAAGAGGAATTTCCATTTTGAGGCGAGTACTTGGATGTCGTAGGAGTCAGCTGGCGGGGTACGCATGTCCATGAAACCGGTGAAACCCAGGAAGAAGATGAGGGCGACCAGCAAAATGGGAATGACCGACCAGATGATCTCCAGCGCGTTATTGTGCGATGGCGAGGGTTCTTCCATATGCCCTTCACGGGCGCGATATTTCACCACGAACAGGATCATCAAACCGACGATCAACGCGAAGAACGCAAACGAAATCCAGTTGATGACGTCGAAGACCGCGTCGACGTTTTGGCCGTTCGTGGTGGCGGATTCGCCAAACCAAGATGCAGCCAAGGACAACGCGTGCAGGTGAGCCACAAGTAAGTTACTGAACATTTGAGTCTCGTCGGAAGGAACGACAATCGACGCTAGTGATACTGTAGGCAGCCAGCTGGCGAAGATTAGTGGTGTTTGATGTTCCTGTTATGTGCCGGTAGGTTTGGGGTGGGCGAGTTCGTGAGCGGCCTGGCGCCGGCGATAGAGCCAATAAGGCGTAAGCGCCAAACCAAGTACGAAAATTGTTGTGGCGGCCCCAACCTGCATGATACGGAAGGCATGAGGGCCATATTTGCCTTTGGTATGATCGTAGATGAAGCAAGTGAGCAAAATTTGATCCATTGTGGTGCCCACTTTACCGTCGCCTGCTTCCACCATGCTTAGGCGCAGTGTTTGCGCATCGTATCCAACGCCGTTGATGTACCGCGAAACGACCCCATCGGGCGTCACTACGGCGAGCGTCGCCGCGTGGGCGTACTCGCTGGTATCGGGGACGAACTTGTATCGAAAACCGATGGCATCGGCGATTGCCTCGATGTTCTTGCTGTTGCCTACCAGGAAGTGCCAGCCACCGGCCGTACCAACGCGACCGTACTCCTGGGTGTAGCGTTTGTGAGTTTGCTTCGCCCTCTCAGGTCGTTCGGTAGGGTCGATACTAATGCTCAAGACGTCGAACTCGCGCCCCGCGTTCCAATCTTCCATGCCAGGGTCGTTAAGCGCCCGCACCAAGTCGTTCAGTTGCCGCCCGCACAGCATGGGGCAATTGGAATAGTTGAGCGTAAGCAGTACGGGTCGCTCGCCTTGGAAGTACTTAGCCAAGGTTGTGGGGAGGCCGTGATGATCGCGAAACCGGAGGTCGAGCGGAAGCTGTGCGCCGAGCTGCTCCTCAACACCCACCCCCAGCATTTCCTCCGGCCCATCGGTAATCACCACTGCCAAACCCGTTGGCGCAGCGACAAACGCTAGCATGGCGGTGCAGAGCGAGAGTCGGAGGCTGGCGGGGGTAGCGATCATAGGGGAGGTTCGCGGGACCCGCCGGACTTCGGGCCTTTGGAGGGTCCGCTGAAGTCTGGCGAGTCCGGTGTCGCGGAGACGCAATTGCTCAGTCCTTTTTTTGTTCGTATTGCTGCACAGTGAAAGCCATTGCCATGTCGATGGGAACGCCCACCGTCTTGCCTTCCTGATCCATCCACCGGGGTGGCTGCTGCAACGTGCCCGACTGTTGGTCGATGGCGCTTGCCGCGGCGGTATAACTGGCATTGTACGATTTCTCGACCCGCTGCTCAGCGGCGAACATGTTGTACATGGCGTGCAGGGCGAAAATACTCGCCAGCGTGAAAAACACCGACACCAGCCCCCACACGACAATGGAACGAACATCCACGTCGTCGCCGTGTTGGGTGTCGACAGGATTCATACCAGGGGAGGTTACTTCGGACATGGGGGCGTGATCGAAGGACGGGGGTTATGGGAGCGAGAGCATTCGTTTGCGAAGCCTCGCGAAGGTCGAACTAGTGATTCTCAAAGGCCAATGATTCGGCGAGTCGGGGATCGCGGACAGGGACCAGCCAGTTGCCGGCAGCGATATACAACAAAGCCGCCACGTAGAGGCAGCCTAGGCCGAGCATCGTGCCTGCGTACACAACGGTGGCAGATCCGCTCAAGCCCCAGTTTTCCAGTTCTTGCTCCGGAGCGATGATGTAATACAAGTCAAACCAATGCATCACCAGCATGTAAATGCCCCAGCCCGCCAGCAAGCCTCCTTGTCGGCGAACAAAACGGGACATAATGCCTAGGAATGGTATGATCAAATGGAAAATGAACAACAGTGCGGTGGCCCGCGAAACCCCGGTCATCGACGGGTCGATCTGCCGAACCGCGTACCACTGTACCTCCTCTGGGATCGATGCGTACCAAATCAGCAGGAATTGCGAAAAGGCGATGTATCCCCAAAAGAACACAAAGCCAAATAGCAGCTTACCAATATCATGGCGGTGCTCGACGGTAATGGTATGCGTCAAAATGTCGCGGCTCTGCAAACGCCACACCAGGACTGCCAGCACGGCGAAAATGCTTATTGCCGATCCCGCGAAGTAATAGACGCCGAAAATCGTACTGAACCAAGTAGGGTTCAGCGTCATCAACCAGTCCATCGAAGCAAAGTTGATGCTCAGCGCGAAAACCAGCATGGCCGGGCCGCTCCACCACCGCAGCGGGGCCATTGGCTCGTTGTCGACCGCGCGGTCTTGTTCCACCGATCGGCGATAGAAGTAGCGGGCGATCATGAACCACAACACAAAGTAGAAAACCTGCCGTGCAATGAAGAACGGTGGGTTGAGATAGATTTGTTTTTCGGCCACGAGCGTGCTCATGATGGCTGGGTCGGCCCAAGGGTACAGGCTGCCATCACCGGCCAAAATCGACCCAAACCAGATGACGGCGAAGAAGAGCCCGCAAACGCCGATTCCCATGGCGATGATCTCGCCGAGCCGACGCAGCACGACGCCCCAGCGGGCACCCGTGAGGTGCTGTACCACCACGAAGAACAGGCCGCCGAGTGAGATGCTGGCAAAATACGCGCAGGCAATCAAGTAGGCATGCCAAAACCGAGGCATGCCTTCCCCGTTGCTCCAGAACGCCGTGGCGGCAAGGAGCCCAACGCCCACGAACAACAGCGGTCCAAACGCGATGCGCTTGAGATCGGGACTAGCCCGCCGCCGCTCGGTCGTGTCGTTAATCCAGGTATCGAGTGAAGTTGTGTGTGCCATAAATCTGTCGACGCAAAGGTGCGTTGGCCTCTATTTCAGGGCGTTGAGTTGCTGGTCGGTGAGTTCATCGGGGCTAGCGGTACGCGTTTTCTGCAGGGCTTTCACGTACAGCACGATCGCCCAGCGGTCGGCAAGCGAAATCTGCGATCTATAGCCAGGCATGCCGCCCCGCATAATTCCGCCCGCATCGTTCTTGCCCGCCAAATTGCCATTGGTAATGGTGTCGTAGAGCTTGCCCACCGGCTGTGCAACAATGTTCGCCTGGTGCAGCGACGTCGGCGGACGCCAAGTGGGTTGTTCGAGCTGGAGCGCACGTTGGGAGACCAAGCCGTCGCCATCGCCTGCCAGGCCATGGCAAACAGCACAGTAGATGTCGTACCGCTCGCGGCCTCTTGCCATGGTTTGTTGATTGATTTTGATTTCCTCGGGGAACTCTGCGACCCAGGGAAAGACGTACGTGGCGGCAACTGCTGTGGAGTCCGCCCCGTTGGTGGGGTCCACTTCGGCGGTCGGCGCATCGTTACCGGTGGCGCTCTTCGTCAACGTTTGCCGTGGCTTCCTCCGTGTCGTCGCTACTGGTTTGGTTGTCAGCGGCAGCGGGCTCCGCGGTAGTCTTCGTTTCGTCGGCTGCTGCGTCGGTTACCGCTTCGTCCGCCGCTTCGTCCTGCAGGAATGCCGTGGGAAACGTTTCGGCTGCTTCGGGTTCGTATCCGAGGTGCAAAGCATCCTGCAGCATCAAGCCGCTTCGGCTAATGGTGCCTTCAACGGGCAGGCGGGCAGCGCGGCCATCGGGAAAGATGCTGGAATCGATCGTGGTCTGCGCTTTGTACTTGGGCTGGTAGTCCATGTCCCACCAAATGGAGAGCCGCGGCGTTTCACTGGTTCCGCCTCGCGACATGGCCACCATGGCCAGGGGTACCAGCGCCGCCACCGCGAGGATCACGCCCAACGGTGCAACAAAGCTCGGCATCGCCTTTTCGGGTTGATCGTAAACCGGCTCGACATGGCCCGCGCAATCGAACTGAAGGCCGAGCCAAGCGTCTCTTCCGCAAACTGCGGGTCGCTGGAATCAACCAACAAGAAGAACTTATTGTCGGTCGCCTTAAGAAATCGCTCATTGCGAAACAGCGGATTGGAAAACTTGGGCAGCCCGTTGAAGGCAATCATTCCCAAGAACGCCGTAAAGGCACTGAACAGAATGATCAGCTCGAACGTTACCGGGATGTTGGCGGGCAAACTCCACGACGGCTTGCCGCTAATGCGATAATCGTAACCGCTGAACGGAATCGGTGCCTCGAAGGCGTTCATGTACCATTGCATCAGCAGGGCCACGACGCAGCCCGTGAGACCTGCGCCTAGCACGACCCACGGCAAAATGGGTTTGGAAGCGGCGAGGGCCTCGTCGATGCCATGAATCGGGAACGGCGAAAACGCCTCGACCTTGCGGTAGCCTTTTTCGCGGATCGCCCTGGCACCGGCAACCAATTCATCGGGCCCGGCGAACTCGGCGAGCATGCCAATCACTTGGGGCTCGTACGGCGTTGGTTCAGGTTGGGGGGAATCGTGATCGGACATGAGTGTTTGGGTTCGTAGTCCAGCGGTTTGCGTGTTGAACGCCCAGCCACAGGCGCCGGCTTGTTCTTGTGGCCCGTTGCCGCCGCCGGCGGATGGGCGTTATACGATCTTAACTTCGCTAGTGTGCCTCGCCATCGGCCACGTCGGGGTGGTGTGCCTTTTCGTGGGCCAGGACGCCCTTAACCTCCGACATCGCCACGATCGGCAGGAAGCGAAGGAAGAGCAAGAACAGGGTGAAAAACAGCCCAAAGCTACCAATGAGCATGCCAAAGTCGACCCACGTAGGCGTGAACTCTCGCCAGCTACTAGGAAGTCGCTGGGCGTTCGAGGGTGGTGACCACAATCACAAATCGTTCGAACCACATACCAATGTTCACGAAGATCGAAACGATGAACATCAATATTGGCGTCGTGCGGAACTTCTTGAACCAGAACAACTGTGGCACGAATGCGTTGCAGGTGAACATGATCCAGTAGGCCCAGGCTTTCAGCCCGAACATGCGATTCCAGAAGGCCCCTTGTTCGGCGGGCACGCCGCTGTACCAGGCGATGAAAAATTCGGTGGTGTAGGCCAGACCGACCATCGTGCCTGTGGCGAGCAGAATCTTGCAGATGTTCTCCAAGTGCTGCTCTGTCACTACATGCTCCAGTCCGTACCATTTGCGGCACGGCACGATGAGCGTGATCACCATCGCGAATCCGCTGAACACGGCACCCGCCACAAAATAGGGTGGGAAGATCGTGGTGTGCCACCCCGGCAGTTGGCTTACGGCGAAGTCGAAGCTAACGATCGTATGTACCGAGAGCACCAGCGGCGCGGCCAGCGCCGCCAACAGCGTGTACGCTTTCTCGTACACGCGCCACTGCGATGCGGAGCCCGTCCAGCCCAGCGCTGCAGTGCCGTAGGCCAATTGGCGAATCTTGCCCTTGGCACGGTCGCGGAGCGTGGCAAAGTCGGGAATCATGCCCATGTACCAGAAGACCAACGATACGGAAGCATAAGTGCCCACCGCAAACACGTCCCACAACAACGGACTGCGAAAGTTGGGCCACGTGTAAAGGTGCGTGGTAGGCAACGGAAACAGGAAGTAAGCAAACCACACCCGGCCGATGTGAATGCCGGGGAACGTACCGGCGCAGACAACCGCGAAGATGGTCATCGCTTCGCTGAAGCGGTTGATACTGGTTCGCCAGTTCTGGCGGAAGATGAAGAGAATGGCGGAAATCAACGTCCCAGCGTGACCAATGCCGACCCAAAACACAAAGTTCACGATCGGGAAGGCCCAGAATATGGGGCTTGTATTTCCCCACACGCCGACGCCGGTGAAAATAAGGTACCCGATCAGGGCAGCAAACATGCCAGCCAGCGCCGCACTAATGGCAAAGGCGAACAGCCAGCCGGCAGGAGTTTCGGTGACTTCCTTCTCGTTGATGGCACAGATCGAGTCGGAAATCGACCCGTAGTCCTGGCCTTTCTCCACGAGGGGCGGATTGACCCACCGCGGATCTTCTTGATCGGCGACCGATACGGGACCGCCATTCACTACTAAATCAGCCGTTGCCATTGTTTACGCTGCTGTGTTGTGGCTACGTGTCGTCCTGCGGTCGCCGGGCTTATCCGCAACGACACACACGTTCGAGTTTTCGGTTTATCCGATAATTGGGAGCGACCAAGCATCGCGGCGGGCGACATCAGCGCCGTCGCCGTGTTCGTGGTCGCCCTGTTCGTGATCATGGTCGTGTTCGTGTTTGTCATGCCCCGCTTCGTCGTGTCCTTCGCCATCGTGGTGGCCGTGCGGTTCGTGCACCACCGGTACCGCGAGGCCTGGATGGGGATTCGAGATCTTCGCCAAATACATGTTCCGGGGGCGAACATCGAGCTCCGCCAACATGCCGTAAGCCCGTGGGCTGGCATGTGCCTGACTCACGGTGCTATCGCTATCGTTCAGGTCTCCAAACAGGATCGCCTGCGTGGGGCACGCTTGCTGGCAGGCGGTCTTTACGTCGCCATCGCCAATCGGCTCTCCGGTGATTTTCACGTCCACCCGCGCCTTGGAGATGCGTTGCGTGCAGAACGTGCATTTCTCCATCACCCCGCGGCTACGAACCGTCACTTCCGGATTGTTGGCCAGCTTGATCAGCTGGTTATCTGACTTCTCCATGTAGCCGGTCAGATGGAAGTAATTGAACCGCCGGACCTTATAGGGGCAGTTGTTCGCACAGTACCGCGTGCCGACACAGCGATTGTAGACCATGTCGTTCAGGCCTTCGTCGGAGTGCACTGTCGCCGCCACCGGGCACACCTGCTCACAAGGGTGCTCTCGCACTGCTGGCAGGTCACCATTTGCGTGGCTACTTGCGGGCTGGCCGGGTCTTCGTTGTTGAAGTCGTCCGGCATGCCGTGGAAGTAGCGGTCAATACGAATCCAGTGCATCTCGCGACCAGCGAGTACCTGCTCCTTGCCGACCACAGGTACGTTGTTTTCGCTTTGGCAGGCGACCATACACGCATTGCACCCGGTGCACTTATTTAGGTCGACCGCCATGCCCCAGGCATTGGCTTGATTGCGCCAAGTGCGGTCGGGAAACAGTGGGTCGGTCTTCGGGATATGCACCACATGCTTGGCGAACTCCGGATGCTCGTGGTAGTCGTCGAGCGACGTTTCGCGTACCAGCTCGTGAATCCTGCCTGCTGTGAGTTCGAGACCGGCAACGTCGATGGCAAAGTGATCCTGCGTGGTGGCCAGCTTGTAGGTCTCGCTGGTCGGAGTCGCCTTGGCATCGGCCGCCACATACATCGCCTCGGACGTCCGAAGCGGATAGACATCAGTGCCAACAACAATATTCTCGGCCTCGCCCATGGGGCTCCACCAGCGGCGGAATCGCGGAATTCCCAAGCCGCCTACCGAGCCTGCTGCCGTGCGGCCGTAACCCAGCTGGACGCCGATCGAGCCATTCGCCTGGCCAGGCAATACGTACACGGGCAACTCAACCGACTCTTGGCCAATAGCAACCTTCATTACCTGATTTTGCTTTACACGCAGTTTGTCCGCGGTATTGGGGCTAACGATCGCCACGTTGTCCCAGGTGACCTTGGTGATAAAGTTAGGCGTTTCCTGCAGCCAGCCATTGTTGGCAAACCGCCCATCGAAGGCGCTCGAGGAGGGCGTGAACACGACCTCGACCTCCCCATCACTCGACTTTGCCGGGTTGATGTCGAGTCCTTCGACCAGCGAGGGATTGCTTACCGTGAGCACGCTGCTATCAACAAATCCATCGTGCAGCAGCTGTTTCCACGCATCGTCGTTCAGTTCCGAGGCCACCAGGCCAGCCATGGCTTCCCGCACAAGCACTTGCGGCTGCCCGGTTGCCATCCCCGCGAGATTGCCAATCATTTGCAGCGGGGAGAGCGAGCGGTAAATCGGCTCGATCAGTGGTTGGCCAATGCTCGGCAGGCCCTCGTAGCTAACCGAATCGCCCCATGTTTCTAACGGGTGACACATCGGCACGTGCCACTGGCAAGCGACCGAGGTTTCGTCCTCGTGGTAGCCAAGGCGAATCGTCTCGGTGAGTTTCTCGATCTTCTCTCCTAGATTCAAATCGGCGGGCGCATCGTAGACGGGGTTACCACCGATGATCACCAGCGTCTCTACCCCACCGGCATCGAGAGCTGCCGACAGGTCGGCAATCGTTCCGACCGCAACCGATTCCTCGGGTTCGTCGGTGAATACGACGGTCTTGCCAAGATTGCCTAGCAGCGAGTTAAGCTCGATTGCCAAGGCGTGCACTTCGGCCGGCTGGCGGGGGCCCACCACCACGACGCTCTCGCCAGGATGGGCCGCCAGGTCGTCGGCTAGTGCCCACAGCACCTGTTCAGCGGTAACCGGAGGCGGCAATTCTTCTTCCAGGATCTTCCTGGCGGCATGCGTTGCTTCCAGGTGGTCTTCCAGCGAATGCAGGGCTTCGTCGACCCGTTGCGTGTAAGCCGCTCGTTCGGCCACGGCTGACGGCTGCTCGGGGGCATTGCCGTTGAGCCGCTGCTTGACTTGATCGCGAACCTGGGCGAGCGCCGAACCGATATCGCTGCTCTTGATTGCCGCTCTGTGGTCTGCCTGGGCGCCGAGAATGCTGAACTGGCTCTCGACGGCATACGTCCGTCCCATGGTTGCCAGCTTGGGATCGTCGCTACGAACCTCCCGCGTGGCGGCCCAGTCGCGGGCGTAGCGTGTTGCATTGGGGTGCCCGCACAAGAGGTCGGAGTCAAACGCCGCGATTACCTTGGTCTCGGCCAGCTTGTAGTGCGTTCGGACGCGAGACCCCAATGCCTGCTCGGCGCCATCCACCTCGTTCTTCCGCGCCAGCGGGGCGTATTCGTACAACTTGGCTTGGGGCAGCGCGGCGGTAAGTTTTTGCACCGCACCAGCACGACTTAGCGAACTGCTCGGCTCCATCAGCACCGCCAGGCCTGCACCTTGCTTGCCGCGAAGCTTGGCGAGCTGCTCTGCCAGTGAAAGGTCGAAGTCCTCCCAGTTCTTGGCCGAGTGCTCGACGCGAGCCGCTGGCGGACCGTGCTGGAGCGATCGGGATCGTACAACGAAAGCGTTGTGGCCTGCGAATAGGCGTCCGTGGCGCCCAGGCTCCCCGGGTGATCAGGGTTCCCTTCCACTTTCACGGGGCGATTGTCGTAGCACGTTACCAGCAGGTGCCGCGGTGCGCCTGCTAATTCGATGGTGGTGGCGTACTTCTGCGTGCCGCCAGGAATGTAGCCCTCGGGGCGGTCCACAAGGGGAACGATCTTCTCGGTTTGCCAGCGGCAGCCCGCCACACTTGCCAGCGCAAACGAAGCACCCATCAACTGCATCCAGCGACGACGCGAAACGCCGGCGGGAAACTCCGAGGCGGCCAACGGGAACTCACGGTGTACGAAATCCTGAAACTCGGTGGAGTTTTCGAGCTCGTCCAGGCTGCGCCAGTACTTGGGAATCTTCGTTTGCATAGTGAGTCGGGGGTAGGTTCGGCTTTTGGGCCCTGGTAGCGAGCAGACGATCGCCGCCGGAGCCCAGCTTGTAGTTCGGTTACCGGTGGCAGGTCGAGCAGTTGGTGCTGGCGTTAATATCGCCGTATTCGCGCTGTATCATTTCCAAGTGCTCTTTCATGGCGGCTGCGTCCTCCAGGTCGGGACCCACCCAAGCCAAGTTGGTAATTTCTGACCTCGGTCGCAACCGTGGCTCCGGATTTCGGTGACAGTCCAAGCAGAAGCTCATCGACAGCGACTTGTCTTGCCACACGCGTTCCATGCGATCGATCCGGCCGTGGCACTCGACGCAGCTCACGCCGCGATTCACATGGGCCGCGTGGTTGAAGTAAAGGTAGTCGGCCAGATCGTGAATCCGTTCCCACTCGACCGGCTTGCCGGTGTTGTAGCTTTCGCGGACAGGCAGCAGCTTGAGGCTGCCAGAATGAATGGCCGTGTAGCCGGTGGTCGTAATGCCGCTCGAGTCGACACCGCTATGACAATTGATGCAGGTGCTCGTTGGGGGAACGGCGGCATGCCCGGCCTGATCGACGGTGTTATGGCAATACCGACAGTCCATTTTCAACTGCCCGGCGTGCAATTCGTGGCTGAAGGGAACCGGCTGCTCGGGCGAGTAGCCAACATTCAGCGTCGTCGGCAGCGTCCCGTACGTGTAAACCAGTCCCCCGTACACGGCGGCCGCAGCGGCACCAGCACCAACAGAATGACGAAACGATTAACCCAGCTCGGAAAATGAAAACGATCCACAGGCCCAATCCAACGCGGGAATACCTACAGCGAGCCCCCGCTCGGGCGAGATGGAAGCGTCCGAGACCGCGGAAGCGAGGCCCGCAATATAAAAACTGCACACAGTTAACCGTAACCGGCGACTTTGGCCAACCGGGGGCTGTGCGAAAATGCACGACTTCGGCCCCGCTAACATAACCCGATGCGTCACATTGTGTCGGCGCGGTAAATCAGTCACACCCGAATGGGGGGGCTGGAAATGATCGCCCCCCCGTGCAAGGGCCGCGGAGTGCAGGCTGCTTTCGCGCGCGAATCTTTCGGTCGCCCCCCGCGTGCCGCAGAGATGCGGCTGGCCGCCATTCACGCAGGCGTGTCACGCGGAAGCTACGGCGCGAGCTTCTTGAGTTTCCGCTGCAAAGTCCGTCGTGGAATGCCGAGCAGATTCGCGGCGCGGCTCAGATTGCCGTCGCAGTCGGCCAGCACCTGCTGAATGTGATTCCACTCCGCTTCGGCAAGCGACGGTGGCAAGAACTCCTCGGCGGTGGTTTCGGCATGCAGTGCCGGCGTCGCGTCGAAGGCGGCGAGCACCTGATCGGCGTCGGCTGGTTTGGTGACGTAGCCCACCGCTCCTTCCCGCATGGCATCCACGGCATTGGCGATGCTCCCATAACCGGTGAGCATCACCACGCGGGTCTGGGGCGACTGCTCCTGCAACAGCTTTAAGAGAGCGAGCCCCGAGCCACCGGGCATTTTGAGGTCGAGCACGGCTCGGTCGGGCGAAAGCTGGGCGATTTTCTCCACCGCCTCGTCGTAGCTGCCTGCCTCTACAACGTCGAAGGCCCGCGCGCGAGGGCCCGGCCCATCCGCTCGCGGAGTAATTCGTCGTCATCAACTAGCAAGAGCACTGCCATCGGTTGCCTGCGAACGGATGTCGCCCGGCATCTCCTCTATTCACCTAGCGAAGTATGGTTGAAGAATGGGTAGCAACCTGCTTCGAAGATGTTACTCGACGCATGGCAAGACGACCACTGCTTGGGTTCCCTCGGTGGGGCACGAACGCATCTCCATGGTTCCCCCCAAGCGTTCGACCACGCTCCGTGCGAGAAACAACCCTAGGCCCATCCCCTGCCCTGGCTGCTTGGTGGTAAAAAAGGGCTCGCCCGCCCGAGCCAATACGTCGGCGGGCATGCCGGGGCCATGATCGACAATAATCAACTTCACGGCGCAGACCTGCCGGAGTGGCGGAAATCACTACCGTCTGGCCGTCGCTCGCATCCAAACCGTTTTGCACCAAGCCACGTAGCACTGCGCGAACGCTACGGGAGGTACCTGGAGTGCCAGTGCCGCAGCACCCGGTTCGGGACGAAACGTCACCCGCTCTGGCGCTCGGGTCTCCGCGATAATGCACTCCACCAGTTCTCGAACCGTGATTCGAGCGGGTGCTTCGCCAATGAGCTGTCCTGAGTCGATGCTCATGCGGTCCAAGATCGCCCGACATCGCTCGAGTTCGCGGCGGACGAGTGCCAGATCGTCGGCGATGCCTGCCGGTAGATCGCGGCCAATTATTCGCGCTCCACTTCGGTCGCCACCACCGCAATGGTGGACAGCGGCGTCGCCAATTCGTGCGCAGGCTCCGGCGGCCAGCGTACCCAAGGCTTCCAGCTTTTCGCTCCGCGCCGTTGTTCTTCGGCACGCCGGCGTGCACGTTCGCTTGCCCGGAGTTCGCTTGTCACGCGCATCATGAAGGCAACAATCACCCCCGATCCTGCCACCAATGCCACGAAGTCGCCAATGGCTGCCAGCGGCAATTCATTGGCCGAGGCCATGGAGGTAAGTCGAGCGGGGTCGCTCAGCACCGGTACCTGCCAATGTTGCCAAAACAAGAGCAGCATGCCAGGCGCATGCCACGCCTTCGAGCAACCAGGCCAGGGGCGGTTCCAGCAGCACGGCGGCAAGCGCTAGATTCACGAAGTAAAACACCACGAACGGATTGGTAGGTCCCCCTGTCATGTACAACATGGCGGTCAGCACCACCAGGTCGAGCAGCATCACACCGGCAATCACCATCGAGGCGTGGCGATTGGTGGTCCCAGGGTGCCGCACCGCCCGACGCACCCAGCGGTCGAGCGCCAGGTTGGTCGCACCGGTCACGGCCAGTGCATAGGCCAGCGGCACCGCGGCGAGCGGTATATCGAGCGCGTACACCACAAACGCAATGGTGGCCATCTGGCCGATGAGGGCCACCCAGCGCAGTTTCACCAACCACGGCGCATTAACGGCCAGCCGCGTTGCGGGCGATTCGGAGATGGCGGAGAGCTTTGCGTAAGGCACGTAAGTACAATGTCGGAGGAAATAAAGGGTGGCTTCCCCGGGAACTTCCATGGTAGCACACGCCCCCTCCGAGCGTTCCGAAGGGAAAGGCTGGCAAGGAGCGAGAGGGCTTCGCGTGGCACAAGGATTTGCGCCGCTTTGCCAAATTTGCGTTCGTGGCAACAATACGGCATACTTTAAGGCCCTGCCATTTTTCGACTTTCGGTTTCCCCTTCCGATTGTTCCCACCTTGCGATATCCACCGTTACCGTTTGGCTGGAGCCTCGCGACCCTCTTCACGGTTGCTATGGCATCTCCCGTCTTGGCACTCGAATCGGGCCGCCACCTCTTTGCACAGCAGTGCGTGCGATGCCACGGCGAAGCGGGCCGCGGCACGGACGATTACCCCGCACCGCTAGCCGGCGACCTGTCGGTACTGCAACTGGCGGAGCAAATTCGGCGGACGATGCCCGAGGACAACCCCGAGTCGTTGAGCTTGGACAAGGCGCAGTCGATTGCGGACTACGTTCATGAGAACTTCTACTCGTCGATCGCCCGCGCGAAACAAGCCGCCCAAGATTGAACTGGCCCGACTTACGGTTCATCAATATCGCCGCGCCGTGGCAGACCTTGTTGGTAGCTTTCGGCCCGCTATCGAGTGGCGGGGTGGCGAAGGTTTGGCTGGCCAGTACTACGATGGCCGCCAAGTGCGGGACCCCAAGAAGTCCGTCGCCCAAAAGACCGACGCCACCATTGCCTTCGACTTCGCCGCGGGCGTGCCGGTGCCCGAAATCGAAAACGCACGGGCATACTCCATGCGCTGGACGGCGCACTGCGTACCAGCGAAACGGGCTGGCACGAATTTGTCGTGCGTACCGAACATGCGGTGCGATTGTGGATCAACGACCAGCAGACGCCCGCCATCGACGCGTGGGTCAAGAGTGGCGACGAGTCCGAGTATCGCGCCAAACTATTCCTCTTAGGCGGCCGCGTTTATCCAATCCGTTTGGAGTTCTCGCGTGGCAATCAGGGCGTGACCGATGAAAAGCTGCACGAGAATAGCGAAACCGCATCGCTGGCGTCGCTGCACCTCTTGTGGTCGCCACCGCATGCGCACTGCAAGTCATTCCGGCCCGGCACCTGTCGCCCTACTGGTCGCCCGAGTCGTACGTCTGCGCCACTCCGTTCCCGCCCGACGATCGCAGTTACGGCTGGGAACGTGGCACCGCCGTGTCGCAGGCGTGGTTCGACGCCACCATGCGGGCAGCCATGGAGACCACTACGTACGTGTGCGACCATCTTGACGAGATTGCGGGCCTCGACGGTAACGACCGCCACAGCAGCGAGCGGCTTCAAGCATTTTGTGAACGTTTCGCCGAACGGGCGTTTCGCCGGCCGGTGGACGACCAACTGCGGCAACATTACGTCGTCAGGCACTTTGCCGAGGCGGACGACCTGGAGTCGGCATTGCGACGATCGCTGCTGATGATCCTTACGTCGCCGCGGTTCTTGTTCCGCGAGGCGTCCGCGGCATCGGATGCCCACGACACCGCCTCGCGATTGGCCTTTACGCTCTGGGATACGGTGCCGGATGAGGAACTTACCAAAGCCGCAGCGGAGGGTCACCTGAATACGGACGACCAAATCCGCAAGCAGGCTCAACGCATGTTGGCTGATATCCGCGGACGGGCGAAGTTGCGTCGGTTCCTGTTCAGCTGGCTGCAGGTCGATGTGGACGTCGAATTGCACAAAGACCCCGAACGGTTTCCCGAGTTCAACGCGCAAACAGCCGCCGACCTGCGAACCTCACTCGATTTGTTTTTGGACGAAGTGACCTGGGCGGATTCATCCGACTATCGGCGGCTATTCTTGGCAGACGAAGTTTTTCTCAATGAGCGGCTGGCCCGGTTCTATGGCAACTCAACGGCGATGGAGGTGGAATTCGCCAAGGCCCGGCTCGATGATGGCCGCCGCGCTGGCGTGTTGACGCATCCTTACGTCCTGAGCAAGTTCGCCCACGCCGATGTTACGTCGCCCATCCATCGCGGCGTCTTCCTGGTGCGCGGCGTCTTGGGCCAAACCCTCAAGCCACCACCCGAGGCGGTGCCACCGCTGCCGGCCGATTTGCACCCCGAACTCACCACCCGTGAGCGAGTTACCTTGCAAACCAGGCCGGCGTCCTGCATGACCTGTCACCATGTGATCAACCCGCTGGGATTTACCCTAGAACGATTCGACGCCGTGGGGCGGTATCGCGATACCGAGCAAGACAAGCCGATTGACGATGCTGGCGAGTACCAACCACCCGAAGGCCCTGCCGTGACGCTCATGGGAGCACGCGACCTGGCCGAATTCCTCGCCAGCAATCAGGAAGTGAGCGCCGCCTTCACGGAGCAACTGTTCCACTACTTTGTGCAGCAGTCGTTGCAGGCCTACGGACCTCAGGTCGAAGAACGGTTGACGAAATCATTCATCAACAACGACTACCACATCCGAAAGCTGGCCATCGAGGTGGCTGTGGCTACCAGTCGCATGGGTCGCGACGACGAGTGGGTTGCGCCATCGGCAGGGCGGGTAAACAAGTAGATTAAAATCATCGGACCAAGAGGGAAGTCCCCAGTCGTAGAATTAGCGGTTTCGCCTGCTGTCTCGACCACATTCATCGGAGAAACGTACCATGCCACCTCACAGCACGCGTCGCGATTTCCTTCGTACCATGGGCCTCAGCGCGGCAGTGGCTCCGTTTGTGCTGAATCGCCCCAGCTTGGCGCTAGGCAACGAGGCCCGTCGTAAGCAGCGATTGGTAATTGTGTTTAGCCCGAATGGCGTGGTGCCCGAGAAGTTTTGGCCCGAGGAGACGGGAGCCGATTTCAAGTTAAAGGAAATCCTACAGCCGCTCGAGCCGCTTAAGGATCGCACCCTCATCGCCCACGGCGTAAGCGATCGCGTCCGTGGCGACGGCGATGGCCACATGCGCGGAATTGGTTGCCTGCTGACCGGCATCGAGCTGTTTCCTGGCAACATACAAGGAGGGAGCGACACGCCCGCCGGCTGGTCGAGTGGACGGTCGATCGATCAGGAGATCAAGAACCACTTGCAGTCAAATGAGGCAACCCGAACTCGGTTCGGTTCGCTTGAGTTTGGTGTGATGGTCCCCGACCGGGCCGACACCTGGACGCGGATGGTCTATGCCGGTCCCAACAAGCCAATTGCGCCGATCGACGACCCTTATCAGATGTTCGCCAAGCTTTACGGCGAGATCAAGGACCGCAAGAACATGGCGAGCATCATGGACGATTTGCAAGCCGAACTGGCGGCAGTTCGCCATCTGGTGAGCGCCGAGGACCGCCAGTTGCTCGACCAGCAAGAGTCGTTCGTGCGCGACTTCGAACGTAGTTTGCAGGCACCCGATAAACGTGCAGCGGAACATGCCGAGCCAGAACTCCCGCCCGGAGTCGATCACGATAACGACAACATGCCGCAGCTTACCAAGATGCAGATCGAACTCATGGTGCATAGTTTCTTGAACGACTTCAATCGTGTTGCTACGCTTCAATTCACCAACTCGGTAGGGCATGCGCGGATGAAGTGGCTCGGCATCGATGAGGGCCACCACAGCCTTTCGCACGAGCCCGACAGCAACGAAGAAGCGGTGAAAAAGCTCACCCAAATCAACCGCTGGTTTTGCGAGCAAATCGCCCATCTGGCCCAGCGGCTTGCCGAAACGCCCGAGCCTGGCGGGCCCGGCACGATGCTCGACAACACTCTGATCGTGTGGACCAACGAACTTGGCAAAGGCAACTCGCACACGCACGATAATACGCCGTTTGTCATGGTCGGCGGCGGCCTCGACTGGCAGATGGGCCGATCGCTGAAGCTCGGTAGCGTCGCCCACAATCGCTTGCTGCTTTCGCTCGCGCACGGCTTTGGCCATCCCATCGACTCGTTCGGCAATCCCGACTTCTGCGGCGAAGGGCCGCTAGTGCTATCGTAGGAGCGATACGCACGACACTCGCTGCTAGCGATCCCGGTGCTGATTGACGCCACCGCAGGGAGTCTTGTGGCGCTCCTTCTGCCATCGCATTTGCGCCGATAAATCGGGCTTTTTGCTCGCGATGGCGGTCGCCATGTGCTGGACCGCCGCCTCCGAAGAGTGGTACATTACCCACGTGCATTGCGGCACAGCGCAATCGACCTATCGACGACACGAGGGCAGCAGTATCATCTGCGCAATCTCATC
The DNA here is from genome assembly GCA_963753855.1 of Lacipirellulaceae bacterium. Classification (GTDB taxonomy): domain Bacteria; phylum Planctomycetota; class Planctomycetia; order Pirellulales; family Lacipirellulaceae; genus Aeoliella. The sequence goes on from CAVWDV010000007.1 coordinate 81,538, forward strand.
GCATCGCCCTCGCTACGGAACCGACTTGATGGCCAAGCCACGCAACAATAAGCCTGCTTCTTCGCGGAGGCATCAACTCCGCCAACCCGAGCGGCTCGAAGACCGCCTGGTGATGGACGGTGCGGGGTTCGTGAATACTGACCCGCCGGAAGATCCCGACTCCATTGTCGGCGCGGCCGGCGTCGTCGCAAGCGACGACTACGTAAGTCTGCCGGCCGGCACCCAGTCGCTGCGGATCGCGCCGCTTGCCAACGACGAGCTACCTGAGGGGGCCACCAGGCTCACAATCAAGTCAGTGAGCGGCACCGCGCAAGGTGCCGCGGTTACCGTGACCGACGACGGCCAGCATCTCCTTTACACCGCCGCCGGCGACAATGGTTTCCAGTCGTGGGACAGCTTCTACTACATCGTCCAAACCGAGGATGGGCGACTAGGTAAGGCAAACGTGCAGTTGGGCCAGAAGCCCACTGGCGGACACAGTCAACCGCCGATTCGCGTTTACGATCGCTTCACGGTACTCGAAGACTCTGGCGAGACACGGCTGGATGTGCTCCGCAATGACCCGTTGACCGATCCTGAGGTGATTGCCGTCTCCATGCCCTCGCTGGGTGGCTCCTTGCGTATTGCAGACGACGGTAGTGCAATCTACTACGCATACAGTATGCCGTCTCCGGCTCCGAAACGTTTACTTATTCCGCCCGCGACGCCCGTGGCGAAGTGCATGACTTCTTGGTGCGAGTCGACATCAAGAAGCCGTACGAGATTGTGTCGCGTTACCAAGATACCGATAATGCCCAGCTCGACTTCGGCGGGGGTACCGTGACGCTCGATCCGCTGGCCAACGATCGGTTCGAGGGACCATCGTCGACGACTCGGGTGATTGATACCTTCTCTGCACCCGACTACGCCGGCGTGCTGACACTGGCCGACGACGGACGCAGTTTTCAGTACACCGCAGCGGACGGATACGTTGGTACTTTTAGCATCTCCTACACAGTGCGGTACGGCGAGGCGGATCATCAGACGACCGACGGTACATTTTCGGTATCCGTGCAGCCCCATTCGCTAGCAGTCGAAAACTGGTTTGCTGTCGATCCGACCCAATCGGGCCCTACGCGAATCGACGTGCTGGCAAACGATCCGCTGCTGAACCCGTATCGTTACAGCGACAATGCTCACTACCTACCACCGCCGACCCGAGACGTGACGCTTACTCTGGTTGACGTATCGATGGAAGGCGCGAGCGGCACGGTGGTCATCGACTCGGCAACCAATGCTCTGCTATACACCCCGGCCGAAGGTTTTCGTGGCGGCGAAACCTTCACCTATACCATGGCCGACTCGACCGGCGTCCGCCGCACGGCTACCGTCACGGTTCACGTGGCAGAGCCGGGGGTCGATCCCTCGGGTGCCGAGCGATTCGCAACGCGCGGCGAGCTGGAGCAGTACCTCATTGACCGAGCGGTACAGCGATACGCACAGCAGTTTAGCCGCGTCTACACCCGCTACGCGACTCAGACCGGCGGATACAACGGCTATCCCGAGTTGTTCACCACCACCGATGGCGTGCTAAACCGTGAAGGCTTTGCCGACGATCACTCCGATACCAATACCCAGGTCGCCGGCGTCGACGAAGCGGACATCGTCGAAACCGACGGCCGGTACGTCTACACGTTTACCGATGGCCAGTTGGCGATTGTCGACACGGTCGACCCGCAAAACCCCGTATTGGTGTCGCTCACCACGTTCGACGGCAAGTACGACAACATGTACCTCGCAGGCGACCGAGTGACGCTGCTTCGCAGTGGTCAGTCGTGGCACTACCGCTTCGGCGAGGCCAATCCGGCTGAAGTGCTGGTGCTCGACATTGCCGACCGCACATCGCCGACGGTGGTCGAGCGGACCGAGATCGACGGTTACATCGCCGACTCGCGGTCGATCGATGGTCGAATTCACCTGGTGGTGCATCGCAGTTTCGTACTGCCCGAACTCGATGGCCATTGGCTGGTAGAGCCGGTGCTGCCCGAGGAAGGCGAAGCACCACAAGGCCCCGCGCCGGTGGGCCAGCCCGCATTCACGGATGCGATCTTTAGCTTGGCAATCCCTTACTACAATTGGGGTGAGCCGGGGGTCTGGCAAAACGAATCGCTCGACGAGTACGTGGCACGGGTGCGGGAACAATTGATCGATACCGGCTTGCCATCGTTCCGTGCGTATGACAGCAGTGGCGAACAAGTGGCGTCCGGCCTGTTGTCGCAGCCTACCAGCGTGCACAAACCGATCGGTAGCGAAGACGTGTTGGTCTCGCTCGTGACGCTCGGCGCCACGGACAACCAGGCCGGTCCGCTGGCCGAGGCAACCACGTTTATCTCCGACAGCAACACCCGCACGTACGTCTCCCGCACCGCGGCGTACGTGCTTGCCTACGACAGTACGACCGACACCACCACCATCTACAAGATGGGCCTCAATGAGGACGGAACTGCGCCGATTGTGGCGAACGGTCAGATTCGTGGACGGATGCTCAATCAGTTTTCGGCTGATGAGTTCGATGGCTACCTCCGCGTCGCCACCACCCAACAGGAGCGGGAAATATTGGCCAATGGCCGCACTCGGCAATTGCGGCTGTTCAACAACTTGTTGGTCCTCAAGCAAGAGGGCAATCGCCTGGTGCAGGTGGGCGAGGTGACCAACCTGGCTCCGACCGAGACGATTCATGCTGTGCGATTCATGGGCGAGCGGGCCTTCGTGGTGACGTTCCGCCGTGTCGACCCGCTGTTTGCCATCGACCTGAGCGATCCTACCGCACCCACAGTCGAGGGCGCGCTTAAAATCCCTGGCTTCTCCAACTACCTGCACCCGGTAGGCGAGAACCATTTGATTGGCATCGGCCGCGATGCCAACGAAATCACCGGTCGGTTGGGTCCGCTGCAAATCACGCTGTTCGATGTGTCCGACTTGTCCGACCCGCACGTGGCCGACCAGTTGACACTCGAAGGCGTCTACCAGGTTCACTCCGAAGCCTGGCTGGACCACCACGCCGTGGCGTACTTCGCGGGGAGTGGTGTGCTGGCGATCCCGATCAATTGGAAGGAATCGGTCGAGGTTACCGACGATAGTGGAGGCACCCGAGTCGAGACGCTAACCCGCTCGGTGATCGCGACGGCCCAAGTGGAGATCAACGGCACAGCAAAGCTGACGGCCACCGGGATGATCGATCACGACGTGCCGATTGTCGGATCGTCGACACGATGGTTCGAAAACACCGTGTCGATCGGCGGGGCGAGCCACCAGCTCCAATCGTCGCCCGCACGTCGCGCGCTGCGGATTGGCGAGTCGCTCATCACGGTATCCAACCACTGGGTAAAGGTACACGACCTGAATCACCCGGAAAATCAGGTGGGCGAGGCGTACATTGGCCCGCCGGCACGTGACGATAAGTTTGAGATGGACGAAGACGGTGGCACCACAACGCTCGATGTCCTGGCGAACGACTATCCCGTCGCCGGTGGCGGCATCGCGTCGATCGATCTCGTCGCGCAACCCACAACCGGCGGCAGCGTCGCCATTGCCGACGATGGCCGCTCGCTCTCCGTCACCCCGGACGAGAATTTTAATGGCGAGATCCGCTTCACCTACACGGTGAACGATCCGCTGCGGCGCGCAAACGGCGGTGGTAATCGTTCAGATTCATGCGGTCGACGACAACCCGATTGCCATGGACGACGAGTTCACAGTCAACGCGAACGTCGTCTCTACGAAACTCGACGTGCGCCAGAACGACGTGAATCCCGACTATCGCCCTTGGTACGGCTGGGGGCTCTCGTCCATTGTTGGCGTGAGTGCCGTTGCAACGGACCTGGCCGGCGATTTCATGCTGCCTGCTTCGTGGCACTTGAATGATTTAAAGGTCGTGGACGTTGGCGAAGCGTCGGATGGTGGCACGCTGGAAATTACCGACCATGGCGAATTGCTCTACACGCCGGTACGCGATTTTGTCGGCGCCGAAACATTTGCCTACACCGTGGCGAATGCCTCCGGTTTAACGGACATCGCCACCGTCACGGTGTATGTTGGTGTCGCCCCGCCGCGCGTTGCCCCGCCGTTTCGGTCGGATCCTATCGACGAGGCGGTTGCGTCGTTGTTTGTCCGCGGCAGGCCACGAGTCCGTGAGCGTGTTGCCGATCTCGCCACGCAGCCAGAGGGCCCCTCGACGCCGATCGATCCGACAACCGGGTGGACCGATGTGGTCGATCAGGCCCATGAAGAGCAGACCGTGGAAGCGAAGCGTTCGAGCCGCGGGCGGACGAGCGTGCGCGACACAATCGTCAGCGGCGACAGCCCGGCCACGGGTGAACTCAGCGAGCGGCACCTTGCGCGGGCGATCCGTCCCCGCTTCCGGTCTTAGCCGTCTCACTCCCCTCTCGGCACCCAACTTGCTTGGGGCAGGTCGGTCGGTTGCTTCGCCACTAGGTGCGACTTAGCCGCCAGCGATGGCGTAGGTAGCCCCGCCAGGGCGACCTCCACCTGACGACGTGTGCTGCCCCAGACTTGGGGTTGGTCGAACCACAAGATTTGCCGCTCGCCACGAGCCCAGCATCGTACGGCGAGGTGGCCCGCCACCCAATCGCGGGGCACGCGGAACACGACGGACAAAGTCTGCTGGCCTTCGAGCGTGGTTTGCGACGAGGGCCGCAACTGAAAGAACGTGCCGCGGCCTTCGTTCAAAGTTCCGCTAACGACGATCGGTCGCTTGGGCGACAAACGACTAGTGGTCTTGGTTTCGGCTGTGCGATTCTTAACACCTGCCGAGAGGCTCGGTGTGATGTGGGCAACCACGTCGCCAATGGGAATGGGGGACTGCCCACCCAGGCTGGCGTCGAAAGTCCGGGCCGCTTCGGTCGTGGTCGTGACCTGGACGTCGCCAGCCAGTTCACTACCCAGCGTGGTTTGCGGAGCAAAGTCGTGAACCACCAGGCCACAGCATCCGCCATCGATCTCAATGGTAATCTCGTCCACGCCGCGTACGTCGCCACGGGCGACGCGGGTCGATACGGGGATCGCGACTTCTACGAGGCGATACGGGCCAGGCGCCGTGGCTTCGAGCACTTCGTGGGCAACCACCCGATTGGGCAGATCGAACTGCACGACGGGAGGATCGCCCGCCTGGGCGGTGTTGACGTTAAGCAACAATAGAAAAGCGGTGAGCACGCTCGATGGGTGCATCCCAATACGGCCAGTCATCGTTCGTCCTCCTTTACGAAAAGAGTTTCCATTCTACGGAGCGAATGATTCCAACTCCATTCGCGTCTCCACCTAAGATTACGCGCCACGGGGCCAAAAGGTTCGCGCTTCGGCGGGTGCTAGCATCAGCGAATCTGCCGCCACGGTCACCTGCTGCCGAAACATGGGTAAAAGTTCCACGAACGATTCGGGTAAGCGTGCCAGCCCTACGCGGCTCATCACCTGGTTGAGCCGAAACGTCAGCAGGCGATCTTCGGCATAGTCCGCGAGAAAGCGAATTTCGACGAATTTGTCGATGAACTCGCTGAGCCGCCCTGGCGACTTTCCCGCTAAATTTTCAATCTGCCCATGCACCCACGCGCCGTCGACCTGGACCATCGCGTCGTAGTATTCGTCCAGGCGCGTAGAGTTGCGTTCCACGAGTGTGTTGTCGAGCAACAGCTCGACGAGCACGTGGGCGAGGAAACTCGCCCGCAGGTCGGTCTGCTCGCCGCAGTGCGCGACAATATCGCGGGTGAACGCCAGATTGAGCTCGACGAACGTCCGCGTTTCGTGAAACCAGCGGTCGTCGTCGTGGTGCTGAGCAACGCCACGCGCCAGCGCGGCGAGTCGCGAGTCGCTGTCCTCGAACGCCGGCTCCACGTGCTTGGTGCGACACTTGGTTCGCCGCGCGGCGACGCCCAGCCAATCGGGTACCGCCAGCCCGGCGAGCCAGTAGGGGTCGCAGTCGTCGCGATCGATCCAGCGGTGAGCGTGGGCGAAGTAGTTCAAGGCGATATGCCAAGGGAAGGCAGGGGAAAGACGTACAGCTGACGAGCTACGACTCGTCGGAACTCACCGTGGATGTAGAGTGCTGACGCGCTTCGCGACGCCGATAGACTGCAACGGCAAACTTGCCACCCAGGTAGCCAAGCAGGAAGGCAAACAGCAGGTGGCCGATGGCGAGGAACCAGCGCAACTCCGGAAGCACGCTTACATCGAATCCGGTTGTGCCCGGTGGCGGGGTCTTCGGTGGTTTGAACGGCGTTCCGAATCCTTGGGCTTTGATGTCGCTGATTGGTCCTTGGTATCGCTCAAAGGGGTCGTTGGCCTCGATCGTGACATAATAGGGCGCACGAATTCTCAACCATAGTTCACCCAGGATCACAGTGGTTGGCAGTGCTGCAGCGTACTTTAGACGTTCCGCTTCATAGACTTGGGAAAAGGAGTTTGGACTTTGCGGACCGGCCGTATACCGCACGCCCAACAGGTAGAGTGCCATCATCGCGATAAACCCCACAGCGAACGCCTGACGGGTACCCCGCTCGACGCAGGCCACGATCAGCATGGCGCCGCTCAATAGGATGGCGAGCGATGCAAGGAGCGTGACCCATTCCGCATTCGCGCTTAGCATTGCTGCGAGCGCCAAAGCTGCAAACGCCACGATTGCGAGCAGTTCGCGGAGCGAAAGCCGCCACGTGGGCTTTGAAGTGCGGCTAACTTCATTCATTTGCGCACGCTCCCCACGTTATGCCGATGCTGTTATGTTGGACGTTCGTGGGATGCCGTTCTTCGTATCCCGTCGATTCCGCCAATCCTATCATCCCGCCCACCATGCTAACACAATCTGACCTTGCGATCCCCACCCTTGGCGAACCACGGTTCGATTCGCCGCTGCTCCACGATGGCGTCCACACACGGTTCATGCCCGACGATGCCCGGGTGCTGTATGAAATCGATTATCGACAGGGAGACGATGTCATCGAACTGGGGTTCGAGAAGGCAGGCGCACGGGAGCGGGTGTTCTTCGACGCGGCCAAGAGCAAGGCGGCCGTCGTCACTTGCGGCGGACTTTGCCCTGGCCTGAACAACGTGGTTCGCAATCTGTACTACCAACTCCATAGCAGCTACGGCGTCCCGACCGTGCTTGGCATTCGGTATGGCTATCAGGGACTCAACCCCTCCGAGGGATTGCCACCCATCGTGTTGACCTCGGACATGGTCGAGCATATCCATCATCAAGGTGGCACCATCCTGGGCACCTCTCGCGGGCCGCAGGATCCCAGAACGACGGTCGACTACCTGCAAGCCGAAGGTATCAACATGCTATTCTGCATCGGTGGCGATGGTACGCAGAAGGGCGGCGCACGCCATTGCCCAGGAAGTCCACAGGCGGGGCCTCGAAATCGCAGTGGTTGGCATTCCCAAAACCATCGATAACGACATCAAGTTCTGCTACCGCACGTTCGGCTTTCTGACCGCCGTGGCGGAGGCCGAAAAGGTAATCGATTGCGCCCACGTCGAAGCGAAGAGCGTGCCGAACGGCATCGGGCTGGTCAAGCTAATGGGTCGGCAGGCGGGTTTTATTGCAGCAGCTGCTACCATTGCCAGCGGGGAAGTGAACTTTACGCTGATTCCAGAAGTCCGTTTCGAGTTGGAGGGCGACGGCGGATTGCTTGCGCAGCTGGAGCGGCGACTCGCGGTCCGCGATCACGTGGTGATCGTGGTTGCCGAGGGGGCCGGCCAGCACCTGATTGCCGGCGATGACGCGGGAGTCGATAAGTCGGGCAATCCAAAGCTGGGGGATATCGGACCGTTTCTTAAAGAGAGAATCAGCGATCACTTCGCCCACCGAAACAAGCCGGTGAGCGTGAAATACTTCGATCCCAGCTACAACATTCGGAGCGTGCCCGCCGGCGCCGCCGACAGCCTGCTGTGCGAACAGCTTTCGCGGCAAGCAGCCAACGCCGCCATGGCAGGCAAGACCGACATGTTTGTTGGCCTCTGGCAAAACCACACGGTGCACGTGCCGCTAGCCGTGAGTACTGGCCAGATCAAACGGCTCGATCCCGATCGCGAGCTGTGGACCACCGTCTTGGCGATCACAGGGCAACAGAAATGGTGACTGGCAGAGAGCTGTGAGCTGTGAGCCAATGTAGCCCTGGCCGTGTAGGTGCTGGTCGCCCCGCATCTGGCCGACAGCCGAAAGCTGACAGCCAATCGCCTATCAACTACGCTAGCGCCGCTTCGGGCAGGGCGTACAGGACGACTGCCGCGTAGTGACATGCGGTACCGGCGATGACAAACAGATGCCAAACGGCGTGGTGGTAGCGAAGTTGCCGCCACAGGAAGAACACCACACCCAAGGTGTACGCCATGCCACCCAGGCCGATGAGCCAGAGTCCGGCAGGCGGCATGACCTCCAGGATGGGACCCGCCGCCATGACGGCCGACCAGCCCATGGCAAGGTAGATACCAACGCGAATTTTGGTGGAATGAGTCCGCTCGCTTAGTTCGCCATAAATGCCAATCGCCGCGACAATCCATACAAACGCAAGCAGCGTCCAGCCGACTGGTGTTCGCAGATTCGACAGGATGAACGGCGTATAGCTGCCGGCGATAAGGAGAAAAATGGCCGATTGATCGTATCGTCGCCACCGCAATTTGCGCTGGGTGTCGGAGTCGGGCACGGCATGGTACATGGTCGAAGCCGCGTACAACAAAGTCATCGTCACGCCAAACACCGTCGTGCCGACGATATCCCACACGTCGCCGCGCTGGGTGGCCAGCATCGTCAGCAGCACCATGCCGACCGCGGCGGCCAGCGCAGCAGCGCCATGAGTTACCCAATTGGCCACTTCTTCCGAAGCCGCGTAATCGCGATGGTGGGAATAGTGCTTGAGCTTCATGGATCCAAGATTCCTGGCTGGCGGACCAACGGGCACTCAAGTGTAGCACACAATTTTACGCCCCTGAGCGACGTTAATCGCTGCAAGCCGCCCAAGGCCTACGACTGGGCGGTTGGACTCGCCCGCGTTTCTTTCTACGCACAGCCCTAATGATTGTTCGCATCCTGTGTTGCACCGCGGACGCAATTGGACGAAACTAGAGTCTCAATCCTCCTCTTTCCGCCTGGCGCACCGCTCGTCTCGATGACCACTCGCAAGCTCAAATTCCTGCCTACCAAAGCGACATTCGCGCTCGGCGAGCAGTTAGGCATGGGCACCGTGGGGGTCGTGTACCGGGCGACGAGCCCCGATATCGACGAGCCCGTGGCGGTCAAGTTGCTGCACCCCAACGTCTCGGGCGACGAGAATATCGTCAACCGATTCGAGCGTGAAATCACCATCATGGAGCGGCTCAGCCATCCGCACATCGTGCGGCACTATGGCGGCGGCATGATCGACGGGCAGTACTTCTACGCCATGCAGCTCCTGGATCACGGGTCGCTAAAGGATCGGCTGCAGCTGCAGGGGCCAATTCCCTGGCCGCAGGTGGCTGCCTACACCGCGCAGATTGCTTCGGCATTGCAGCACGCCCACAACCATGGCATTGTGCATCGCGATTTGAAGCCTAGCAATCTATTTTTCGATGCCACGGGCAAGCTCGTGCTGGGCGACTTTGGCATTGCCCGCGATACGCACGCGGCCGAGATTACCGACCATGGCGTGACGGTTGGCACTTACGCATACATGGCCCCGGAGCAAATCCAGGCCGACGCCCGCATGGATTTCAAGGCCGATTTGTACTCGCTAGGCTGCGTGATGTACGAAATGCTCACGGGGCAGCCACCGTTCCAGGGTGCCAACTTTGCTCAGGTTTGGGATCAACACCTGCACCGTGAGCCGCTAAGCCTCGCTGAGCGTGGCGTCGACTGCCCCGAGTGGCTCGCCAACCTAGTAATGCAACTACTGGAAAAAGACCCGCGCGATCGCCCGTTCAGTGCGCGAAATGTCGAAGGTTTTGTGATTGAGCACTTGACTGACGAACTGGGTGAGGAGAAGTCGCGGGAGCTGGTACAAAATCTGCCCAAAATGCCGGTGATGGAATTCCAGCGTCACGAACCTCGCACCTGGGTACTGTGGGCTGCCGTAGCAGCGATTTTCGTGGTTTGCGTGGTTGCAATGCTCGGACGGTAGCGGTTTGAATCGCGCTAGCCGGCCCGTTGTCCCGCGCGTCGCGTGCACCTAGACTGACGTAGCCTTCGAACATCCGTCCACCTGCGATTATCTCGTGCTTCCATGCCCAGCGAAGAAGAAATCTACCAGGAGCACATCCTGGATCACTACGAAGACCCGTTTCACCGCGGCCACCTCGACGCGGCGACCCACGTCCACGAGGAGAAGAACCCGCTATGTGGCGATGTGGTCCGTATTGAGTTGGAAGTGGACGACGACGGCAAGATCGCCGATTGCTACTTCCACGGCGATGGCTGCGTGATCAGCCAGGCCTCGGCCTCGATGTTGCTGGAGGAAATGTACGGCAAGACCATCGACGAGGCAATGAACTACAGCGCCACGGAAATGCTCGAACTGTTCGGTGCCAAGCTCACGCCCAATCGCCAAAAGTGCTGCCTATTGGGCTGGAAGACGTTGCTGCAGGCCGTGCATTCGCCGGTAAATTAGCTTAACGCCCAGCCGCAGGCGCCGGCTCAATGCGGTTCGATGCCGGCGCCTGCGGCTGGGCGTTAAACGAAAACATCTCTGCAAAAAACACCCCATGCCCATAACCGAAGCCACTATCGGCACTGCCGCCCTCCTGCCGGAATCGCTGCGCGATGACTTTCCCATCCTGCAGCAGACCGTGCATGGCGATCGGCCGCTGGTGTTCTTGGACTCGGCGGCCAGTAGCCAGCGGCCGCGGCAGGTGATTGATGCGGTGAGTTCGATGTACGAGCGGGACTACGCCAATGTGCATCGCGGGATTCACGTGCTCAGCGAGCGAGCGACCGATGCTTACGAGCTGGCACGCACCAAGGTGCAGAAGTTCATCGGCGCCAAATACGACCATGAATGCATCTTCACCGGCGGCACCACGGCCAGCATCAACGCGGTGGCTCGCAGTTGGGGCGACGCGAATCTCATGGCGGGCGACGAAATCCTGCTCAACCCCATGGAGCACCACTCGAATCTGGTGCCGTGGTTCCAACTCGCCGAGCGTACCGGTGCGGTGATCAAACACATTCCGCTCACGGACGATGGCCGGCTCGATCTGGAGCGGCTCGACTCGTCTCGGCTCAATGGGGTGCTCACCGAGCGAACCAAGCTGCTGGCCGTGACACACGTCTCCAACACGCTCGGCACCGTGAACCCTATCGCGGAACTTGCGCAGCGGGCTCATGCGGTGGGGGCGGTGATCCTGGTGGACGCGGCACAGAGCGTTCCTCACTTGGCAACGGACGTCCAGGCGCTCGATGTCGACTTCCTGGCATTCAGCGGCCATAAGATGTGCGGCCCGTCGGGTATTGGTGTGCTGTACGGCAAGGAGTCGCTGCTCGAAGCAATGCCACCCTTCATGGGAGGCGGCAGCATGATTGGTCAGGTAACGCTCGATGGTTTTACCTCCGCGGGTTTGCCATCGAAGTTCGAGGCCGGCACGCCACCTATCGCGCAGGCCGTGGGCCTGGGGGCGGCGATCGATTACCTTGCGAACGTTGGTCTGCATCGCATTGCCGCCCACGAACATGCGCTCGTCGAATACGCTTACGCGAAACTTGTGGATATCGATGGTATGACCATCCTCGGCCCCACGCCAGAGCACCGTGCGGGCCTGGTGAGTTTCGTCCTCACCGAGCCCCACGCTCACGACATCTCGCAACTCGTCGACCGCCACGGCATTGCCGTCCGCGCGGGTCACCATTGCACCCAGCCACTGCACGACATGCTCGGCATCACCGCCAGCACCAGGGCCAGCTTCTATCTGTACAACACGGCGGCCGAAGTCGACGCCCTGGTCGCAACACTCGCCGAGGTTGCCACGATGTTCAAACCCTCGGGTCGCAAGCGACGCAAGAAACCCGACGAGGCTTGACATTCGGACAGGACAACGCGATTCGCTGGATTGATAGAAAACCTACCCCGTAGATCTCGCCAATCGCATTGTCCTGTCCAATCGCCAAATCAAACGTCGCGCCAATCGAGTCCTTCGTACAGCGGGCTCAGGATTACCGCGGCGTCGACGGTTACATGCACCATGTCTTCCACTCGCACTCCACCGAGTGTCGACGAGTACAGGCCCGGTTCGACCGTAAATACCTCACCCGCCAGGATCTCCTCGCCATCGGTCGATAGCAGTATCGGCTCGTGAACATCCAGGCCGATGCCGTGGCCGGTGCCGTGCCGCAGGGCGGGCACATGCTGATCGTGCGGCGTCGAGCCGGGAACGTACTCGTAGCCATACTGCTTGAGCGTCGCGATGGTCACCCGGTGCACGGCGTCGCCCGTGGTGCCGGGACGCAGCGCGATGCGGGCGGCTTCTTTAGCGGCGACTACTGCGCGGTGCATCGCCACCACTTCGTCGGTCGGTGTGCCGTGTACCACGGTGCGGGTGCAGTCGCCATAGTAGCGGCTCGCCTCGTCGCGGGGGAAGATATCGACGATAACGGGAAGGCCCGTCTTCAGCGGCCCGGTGCCCATATGGTGACAATCGGCCACGTGCGGCACGGTGACCACGATGGAATCGTTGGGTGTGGTGAATCCTTGATCCATGAGATACTGCGTAATCCGCCTGCGGACGCGCTCGCTGGTCAACACGTCGTCGTCCTGCGTCAAGGTGCCATTGGCATCGACGTCGGCCGTGGCAATCCACTTGCAAGCCAGCGTCATCGCCTGGCCGGTGACCTCTTGGGCGTACTCAAGGGCCTTTATTTCCTCGGCCGACTTCACCCGTCGCGCACGGACGCCCAACTCGTCGTCGAGCGACAACAGGATGCCGGCATCCTGCAAATGCGCTGCATACAAGAACGGCAATGTCCGGTCGGCAGTCACCTGGGTGACGCCGCGCTGCCTGAGAAGCTCGACAATCGCTTGGGCGGTGGCAACATCGCGATCGCCCGAAAGCCCACCAGACGGCTTGAAATCGTTAGCACAGGCGATTTCGTCCGCGCGGGCGATCTGCCGGGCACGAGCCAGTTCGATGTCGCGAACGAGGAGCAGCGACTTTCCGTCAGGTGGCAGATTATCTAAGTAGGCCGCCGCGTCGCCCACCAGGAAACCGATTTGGTGGTAGAGCGTCTGATTATTCAGCGGTATTCCAGCGAGCAGCGTGACGGACATTTGCGAACTTGGGGTGACTGGTAAGTGGAGAGCAACACTACCCCGGGAAGTTTAAGTCCTATCGAGTACGACGAATAGCCGCGCGGCCGGAACGCACCGGCGACAGTGCACGCTGGCGCAACCAAGGTGATTTTGGTTAGGCGAGTGCGATTTGTCGTCCCAACCAGCCGGAGGCTTGCAACAGGTGTGGTTTCCATGCGGTTCGGGGCGTGTGGGTCAGGCGATAGCTCGACTCATGATCGGTACGCAGGCGCTGCTTGTATTTCTCGTCACCCGGGCCAAGATCGACCAACGAGTCGCCCCGCGCAAAGCTATCGTCGACGAGCCGCGCCAGCAGCGCGGTGCCAACGCCACCGACGGGTGCATCCGTTCGATAGCCCATCCGTAAGCCAAGCACGCGACCTTGGTGGTGGTAACCAAGCCAGAACGCCACCGGTCGGCTCGATAGCTTGAGGATCGCCAGGTCGGCCATGCCGAGTCGGACGGCCGCCGCATACGAGTCGCGATAGAAACTGCAAAAGTTTGGGTGGCATAGCGTGTTGCCGGTGGTCGAAGTTGCTTGCCAGCTCGCTTGGGCGATCTGCTCGCAAGTATCGTACAAATCCCAGCGGGCCTCGCCTCCGCCATCGCGTCGTGGCCGCGGGCGATGGCGCATAAATTCCACCTGGCCCCACTCCTGCACGCGGCGAAGCGTGCGGCGGAGTTCGTGCCGCACCTTGCGCGGCAAGCTAGCGACGTAGTCGCCCCAACTGCCGGTCGTCAGATCGATGGAGGACGAAGTGGCGTAGGGCTTGCAGGAGGGCGTGAGTCCTGCCTGTTGCATCGCCCGCTGCGTACGCCCACGGTCGGTGGAGTCGACGGCAATCCACGGCAGGCTGATTTGGTCCCAATCGCGCGGCGTCTGGGCGATGTGCCGCATGGCCATCGCAAGCGTAGCCGCCTGGCTTTGGCCAATCGGGCCATAGAACGCGGCCCAGTCTTGCATGGGATACGTGAGCACTCGCACGCTGCCGAGCCGATGATGCCTCCGCTCGACGCAAAGTGGCACAATGCCAATCGCGCGGCCGCCTGCATGTACCATAAGCACACGCATTCGCTTCCCGTCGCCAAAGTGCCGCCAGTAGTTTTCCAGCCAATCGTAGGAATGCACGAACGTGGCGCGCGGAGTGTCGGTTAGCAGCGCGTCCCACATCAGGCGGTAACTACGGAGCGACGTCAGACTGTTGATCTCAACAACGTGGGCCATGACCAGTCAGGTAGAATAGACGGGAAAAGAAAAGGTAGGGGCAAAAGCAACCGCCCGGCGGCAGGCAAAGTACATTGCAACCCCCGTGCCAACCCTCGCCAGCCACCACCCCCGCGACGATCGAAGGGCAAAGACGGTACAATCGGACCACTTGGCGCCTCCTGGGGCATCCATCCCCGGCGGGCGCCGCCCGACCCATGTAATTTGTACACAACAGGCGCTGTCGAAACGCAACCCACCGAAGCATGAACGAAGAACTGAGACAACAAATCGAGGCCATCCATGCCGCCCCGGTCGAATTGGTCATAGCGGCTACCGGGGGTGGCGCATCCGCCATTGGGGCGTTGCTGGCCGTACCGGGTGGCTCGCGGACGCTGCTCGATGCCCAGGTGCCGTACAGCGACCAGGCCCTGAAGGAGTGGCTCGGAGCCCCTCCCGAGCAATCGTGCAGCGAACGGACCGCCCGGGCAATGGCTATGGCGGCCTTCATGCGGGGGCGACGCCTGGCGAACACCAAGACCGGCGTCGCGGGCGTGGCGGTTACTGCGGCACTCGCCACCGATCGGCCCAAGCGTGGCGGGCATCGTGTCCACGTTGCGTGGCAAACTTCTAGCGCCACCTGCGCCCTCTCGCTCGAAATGGAGAAAGGCACCCGCACCCGCGAACAGGAGGAACAGCTGGCAGCGGAACTCGTGCTGTATGGCGTGGCCGAGGCGGCCAATCTCGACCCCGTCTTCAGCCTGCCGCTAGCAGACGACGAAAGGGTCGTCCGTCGGCGGGTGGACGGCCTGCCAACATGGCACCAACTGCTAACCGGTAACTCGACCCGAGTCGAGATGAACTGCCGCGGCGCAACCGATTCGCTCGCCGTGTTCCCGGGCGCGTTCAATCCGCTCCACGCGGGCCACGTGGAGATGGCCGCCATTGCCGAACAGTTGCTCGATTGCCATCTGTTGTTTGAGCTATCGATCGCCAATGTTGATAAGCCTCCGCTCGATTATGTGGAGATTGAATCGCGAATTCTGCAGTTCGATGGAAAGCCACTGGTACTGACCCGTGCGCCAACCTTCGTCGAAAAGGCAAAGCTCTATCCGCAAACGCCGTTCGTCGTTGGGGCCGATACCATCGCGCGCATTGGCGACTCCAAATACTATGGTGGCAGTCTCCGCCAGCGCGACGCGGCGATCGCCGAGCTGACCGAGTTGGGATCGACCTTCCTCGTCTTCGGTCGCGAAATTGATGGCGAGTACTACACGCTCGACGGCCTGGGGCTTCCGCCCGCCCTGCGGCTGCTCTGCTCGTCGGTGCCCGAGTCGACCTTCCGTAACGATGTATCGAGCACCGAACTCCGCGAAAGGGACTCCAGCGATTAGCGAATTCCCATGGGACCACTCGTAGGACCCTTGTTCACTCTCCGCGAGCCGGCGACCTCCGCACCCTATCCAGCGCCGCGCCAGCCAATCAGAGCCGCGCCCGTGAGGAAGTGCGACTCGGCGCTCCCTCACGGTCGCGGCTCCGAATAGCTTTCTTTGGCGACAATATCGACAGTTCCCAATAAACGATTCGTTGTCGATTTACTCCTCCACCTCCCGGTTGTCGTAACACGCTATCCGGCAACGACTTCCGGCATGGCATCCTGTTTCGGTACGCGGAGTAAATCAACCAATAAAGCAACAGGTGTCGATTTATGCGAAATGACCAATGTCGAATTAACAATGACCAATGACTAAGTTTCAATGTTCAAGCTTCAAACGAGCGTCCAGCGACCAAAGAATCTCCCTCCCAGCCCGCAGCCCATAGCCGACAGTCGCGTAGCCGACAGCCGATAGCCCACAGCCGCGCAGCATCATTAGACCTCGCTGCGTGGCCCACTTTCGAGCGAAAAGCGGGGCGGGGCGGATGGCCCCCGAGGGAACTTGGCTGGCTGGCCCGCGGTTGCATTTGGGCGGAAAAACCGACTTTTGCTACCTAGAAGCAGATGCTTTATACTCTGCTTACTGAAGAAGTTTCTGTCTGATAACAAGCTTAGCCCGCTTGAACGATGATCTCCGTTGGTAATTCCTCAACGTGTTTCGGAAGGGCTGATTCCCTTCCCCTGCCTTATTGCAATGAATCACATGAGAACGGCTGTCAATCTTCTCTTTGCTTCTTTCGTGCTAACCACCGCTGGATTGAGCCCTGCTGCCGATCGGCCGCCGAACATTGTGTTGTTCTTTGTGGACGATATGGGTTGGCAAGATACATCGGTGCCATTTTATGGCGACACGACGCAACTGAATCGCGATTACCGAACGCCCAACATGGAAAAGCTCGCATCGCAAGGTTTGCGATTCACCAATGCTTATGCCTGTTCGATTTGCTCGCCATCGCGCGTTAGTCTGATGACCGGACAGAACGCGGCTCGACATAAAGTTACCTGCTGGACCCTACGGAAAGACACGAGTCCGGCACGCCCACCCAAACAGTTCGCAGCGGCCAACTGGAATCTCAACGGTCTGCAGCCCGTCGGAGATTCGACCCCGCGAAGTATAGCTGCGACGACGCTGCCAGAACTGTTGCGTGCTGGCGGATATCGTACGATCCACGCCGGCAAAGGACATTTCGGTTCTCAGGGAACTCCCGGCGCTGACCCTCGCAATTTGGGATTTGATGTCAACATCGCAGGTTCGTACATGGGTGGACCCGGTTCGTATCATGGCGAACACAACTTCTCGGCGGCATGGCGAGGTGGCGGACGGATTTGGGACATTCCTGGTTTGGCAAAGTATCACGGCCAGAAGATCAATCTAACCGAGGCAATCACGCGGGAAGTGATCGGCGAAGTCGAAAACACCGTCGCTGCAGCGAAGCCGTTTTATCTGTACATGTCCCATTACGCTGTGCATGCGCCGTTTGAGCCAGATCGGCGTTTTCTGCCGAACTACTCGGACAAGAAGTGGGGTTTGCACAAGAAAAAGTATGCCTCGATGCTTGAGAGCATGGACAAATCGCTTGGCGATTTGATGGGGACTATTGACCGATTGGGGATCGCCGACGAGACGATTATCGTATTTATGTCCGACAACGGTTCGCCGAGCAACAATCCCCGCAACGCGCCGCTTCGTGGCCATAAGATCTCTGGTTATGAAGGGGGCAACCGGGTCCCGCTGATCGTCCACTGGCCCGATATCACTGCGGCCGGAAAACGAAACGCGACTCCTGTTATTATCGAAGACATCTTTCCAACGCTTTTGGATATGGCTGGTTTGGACGTGCCTGAGAACGACGGGATAAGCTGGGTTCCGATTTTGCGAGACGAAACGCCCCCACACGAAACGCCACGGGAGTTGCTCTGGCACTATCCGAATTTCTACAACCAGCCGCCCTACAGTTCATTACGTCTCGGCGATTGGAAACTGATCTACTGGCATAAGGACCGATCGTTGGAGCTGTTTAATTTGGCGGATGACATTGGCGAATCGATCAACGTGGCCGACGAGAATCCCGTTCGTTTGCGTGATTTGGCAACGCGACTAACCCGCCAATTGAAAGACAAGGGCGCTCAGTTCGCAACAATCAAAGCGACTGGCGAACCGATTCCGTACCCCGCAGACGTTCTCCTTTCGCAAACCGAAGATTAGTTCAATTCGGCAGTTTAATTCCCCCGTTTGGCTCCTAGGTCGCTGCTAGTACAATCGTGAGCACTGAAGAGTTATCGCAAATTCCAATCTGTTGACGATGGAATCGTCGCGAAGGCCCCTGGAAATTGCGGGACAACAAGACAATACACCCGAGTTGCCGATCAGGCGTTTTTTCAAATCAAAGTCTCTTGGCTGCAACCGGGTGTTTTAGTCGTTCTCCCGAGAGAGTACTTTTTTTAATTACGACTGAATCGGTTGCACAACCATGAAACAAAAAACACTCATGATCCTTGTGGTGGTACTGGCCACGTTCACCGTGGTAGTACCCGCAGACGCTTGCACCGGCATCCGTCTGGTGGCAAACGACGGCTCCCCGGTCTTTGGCCGGACGATGGAATTTGGAGCTGAAATGCTTCATTTCAATCTCATCGTTGTGCCACGCGCGACTTCGTTCCAAGGGGTGAACAGGGCAGGCGTGAAAGGCAAGAAGTGGAATGCGAAGTACGGCTTCGTTGCCGCCATTCCCTATGAGGCGTTGGGTGCAATGGAAGGAATCAATGAGCGAGGCCTCCAGGGAGGAGGTTTCTTCTTCCAGCCCTATGATCGCGCCCGCTACATGGAGCCGATCCAGTCGCAGAATGACCGTACCATTGCGAGCTGGCAACTGTTGACCTGGGCGCTGTCCGAATGTGCGACGGTTGAAGATGTGAAAAAGAAGCTGCCTGAACTGCGAGTGGTGAGTGCTAAGCTTGTCCCGTACACGGAGGGCTGGGATTTCGAGCCCAAGGTTCACTACGCTATCAACGACGCGAGCGGCGCCTCGATTGCGGTCGAGTACATCCATGGGGAGTTGAAGATTCACGACAACCCGCTTGGCACGATCACCAATGCGCCCGAGTTCCCGTGGCATCAGGAAAATCTGAAGCAGTTCACCGAATCGCCTATCGACCAAGTTCCTCCGATGAAGCGCAGCCAGGACGAAGCCGGCCCCACAGGTTTAGATATCGGAACGAAAGCCAATCTCCCGGGAGAGATGACCTCTCAAAGCCGATTTGTCCGTGCTTCGCTCTTTAGCCAGCACGCGCTGCCGTTTGACGATGCGAAACAAGGTGTGCAGCGAGTTCTCAACGTTCTGAACAATTTCGATATTCCATTGGGATACAAGTTCTATCGTCACACCGATGGTAAGGAGTATCCCATGTACACTCAGTGGACGAGTGTCACGGACCTCAAGAATCGTCGCCTTTACTTTCGCACGTTTTCGAATCCGACTCGATTGAAGGCGATCGATTTGAAGGACTTCGATCTTGATGCGAAGAGCATCACCAAGATTCCAGTGAGTAGCAAGTGGGAGGTAGATGAAATCGAGCCCGACAAGTAATTCTTAGGAGTAGTGGCCGGGAACGTTTGACGAACCAGCATCACGGGCTGCCAAATCGGTCAACCGGATTGGCGGTTTGGTGCAGCTACCGAAGTCAACAATGCTGGCCTCCGCCCGGCGAACCCAGACGTTCGACAGAGAAATGAAAGCCATTAAAGAATCAGCAAACACCAACCACACTAAAATCTGAGCAAATCATGAAACGTAAGACCATCATCACAACGCTGACATCCTCTCTCTTGGCAATGGTCACGTACCAGCAAGCTGAGGCCTGCACTCGCATCGTCTATGAAACAGGCAGCGGCACCTACATCACCGCGCGCGGCATGGACTGGAACGATCCTCAAGCGCCAACTGCGCTCTGGGTGTATCCCAGAGGCATGGAGCATAATGGCGGTGTCGGCGAGAACCCCATCACTTGGACATCCAAGTACGGCTCGGTTTTCGTGTCGTTCTACCCGGCGAATGGCGACGGCATGAACGAGAAAGGTCTTGTCGCCAACGTCTTGTACCTCGCCGAATCCGATTTCGGCGACGCGGCCAAGACCGGGAAGCCGACCCTCTCGGTCGCTGCGTGGAACCAGTACTTCCTCGACAACTACGCGACGGTGAAAGAAGCAGTCGCAGCAATGCAAGATCCTCCGTTCACCGTCGTTGCACCAGCCCTGCCGAATGGTCGACCCGCGGCCGTGCATCTTTCGATTTCCGATGCAAGTGGCGACTCTGCGATCTTCGAATATATCGATGGCAAACTCCAGATCCATCACGACCGCAAATACAACGTGATGACGAACTCGCCAGTTTTCGATGAGCAATTGGCACTGATCAACTACTGGAGGCATATTGGGGGCGATCGATTTCTTCCAGGTACGATCAGCGCCGCAGACCGCTTTGTGCGTACGGACTACCTCCTGAAAAGCACGCCGAAGTTCGAGGACAAAGACTTGGCGTTGGGAGCGGCGTTCTCAGTCATACGTTCGGCCGGAGTGCCGCTAGGTATGGAAGATCCCAACCACCCCAACATCTCCATGACGCTGTGGCGGACCGTGGCCGATCATGGAAAGATGACGTATTACTTTGAGTCTGTCCTCAACCCCTCTGTGCTGTGGGTGGACTTGAACAACATCGACTTCGCGGCAGGCTCGGGCGTGCGGACAATTCAGCTCGGACGCGAGACAAGGCTCGCAGGCGAAGTCTCGGGGAAGTTCAAGCCGGCGGAGCCTATCAAGTGGCTAGGGTCTGAATGATCCGGCACATTGGATCCGGGGTGTAAGATTTTCGAGCATCATCCTGCCGAATAGATTCGGCGAACAAGTCGCTGGAATGAACGCGCTACCGCGCATCACTCAGCTTGGCCGTTCTGCCGACCAAACCCGATGCACGAAAGGCTGCCTTACGCAAAATCCGAGACCGTATCGCTCAAGGGACACTCCGAACATAACGAACGAGGGGTGCAGGACCGCCTTGCCGAAGGTCCTTCCATCCACGGTCTCGGCGACGTCGTCCTCAGAGTGCCTGCCGATAGGTGGTGTAGCCGCCGCTCAAGTTGAACGCGTCGAAGCCGTGTTGCATGAGGATTCGCACGGCCATGTAACCTCGCTGGCCGACTTTGCAATACGCAATTAGGGGCCGATCGCGGGATAACTCCTCGAGGTGCTCGCGGAGTTGCTCCAGCGGGATGTTCACTGCCCCTGGAAGGGCACCGGCGGCAAACTCTTGCGGGGTCCGCACGTCGAGCACCACCGCGCCGGCAAGTTCGTCGCTCGCGAGTTGTTCGACATGTACCACGGGTTGGTCGCCACGCACGACGCCGGCGGCAATGAAGCCAGCCATGTTGATAGGGTCTTTGGCCGAACCAAACTGCGGGGCGTAGGCCAACTCGACTTCCTCCAGATCGAATACCGTCATGCCCGCCTGCAGGGCGACGGCCAGCACGTCGATCCGCTTGTCGACGCCTGCGGTGCCAACCGCTTGGGCGCCCAGCAGTTTGCCACTGGTCGGATCGAAAATAATTTTGAGCGACAGGGGCTCGGCGCCCGGGTAGTAGCTAGCGTGATGCGCGGGGTGCAGGTAAACCTTTTGGCACTCGATGCCCAGCTTGCGGCACACTTTCTCGCTGAGCCCGGTCATGGCCGCGCCGTGATCCCACAGTCCGACGATGGCCGTGCCTTGGGTGCCGCGGTATTTGGAGTCGCGCCCAAAGACGTGATCGGCAGCGATGCGTCCCTGACGGTTCGCCGGGCCGGCGAGCGGTATCTGCACCTTGGTGCCTGAGACCACTTCGGTAACCTCGATCGCGTCGCCCACGGCGTAGATGTCCGGATCGGTGGTTTGCTGGTGGGCGCTGACTTGAATGCCGCCCCGCGCGGCGACTTCGAGCCCGGCATCGACCGCCAGCTTGTTCTCGGGTCGGACGCCAATCGAGAGCACCACGAAGTCGGCTGGCAGCACGGCGCCACTGGCCAGCACGACCTTGAGCCCGGCGTCGACCTGGCGGAACTCGGTAGCCTGGTCGCCGAGGTGCAGACGCACGCCACGCGCGCCGAGGAGCGACTCGAGCGGGGTGATCATCTCGGCATCCCAGGGTGGCAGGATTTGGTCCGCGAGTTCCACCACGGTGGTGTCGAGTCCACGATGCAGGAGGTTCTCGGCCATCTCGATTCCGATGAAACCCCCACCGATGATTACCGCGCGGGTGGCGGTGCTGGTTGCATCGGCCAGACGGTCCGCGTCCTCCAGGCTACGCAGCGTATAGACGCCCGGCAAATCGATGCCCGGGATCGGCGGCTTGAAGGGCGCGGCACCCGGTGCAAGGATCAGCTTGTCGTAACTCTCCGTATATTCTTCGCCGCTGTCGAGCCGCTTCACACGAATCGTTTTTGCTGCGCGATCGATCGCCTCGACCGACTCACGAATGCGCACATCCAAGCGATATTGCTGGCGGAGTCGCTCGATGGGGCTCACCAGCAGTTTGTCGCGCGAGGCAATGGTGCCGCCGATGTAGTAGGGCATGCCGCAATTGGCGAACGAAGGATCGCTGCCCCGTTCGATCATGATAATCTCGGCATCTTCGGATAGTCGCCTGGCGCGGGCCGCGGCGCTAGCACCACCGGCGACGCCACCTACGATTACGATTTTCATGGTTGGATGTTCGGGGTTGGGGGTTGCAGGTTTCTCGGGGGGCTGACTTCGCCAACACCGACTTCGCCAGTACCGGTGTGGAAAGAACTAGTGCACGCTCGGTTTGGCCGCCGCAGCATCGCATGCCGTGCCGCAGTCGGCCTGGTTCCAAGGCATACGGGCCAGCAGCATGCCCATGCCACAGGTGTCGGTAACCCCAGCGAATACGAGTCCGGCGCCGACGAAGGCGGCCAGGAGATAAATCGCTGGGTGCACAGCGAATCCGAGCGCGACGCCGAGCAGCACCAGCGCACCTGCAGCGATTCGCACCTGCCGTTCGAGCGACATGGTTTGTTTGCCCACCACCACCGGCAATCCCGCTTCGCGGCAAGCAAGCGTGCCCCCTTCGACGTTCACCACATTCTGCCGCCCGGCGGCAGTGAGCTTCGCACACGCCTGCGCGCCGCGACTTCCCTTCTGGCAGATGACGTAGAGTGGCTCGTCGCCATGCGGCTGGGGAACGTCGTCGGCCGACAGGCGGTCGAGCGGCACGTTCACCGCGCCGCGGACGTGCAGTTCGCGAAATTCGGCCGGCGTGCGAACGTCGACCAAGTTGCACTGGCCGTTGGCAAGGACCGAATGAAGTTGAGCGGGCGAGACGGTTTGGACGGGCATGGCTTGGCTTCCCTTTAAGTATTGGAATATCTAGATATGACGATATGTTTAGCGAAAGAGACGAACGGGACTATTTGGTTCCGAACCGAGCTTCGACGCACTGCATGATGGATGCCAGGTGGGGCTCCGCGACGCGGTAGTAGCGGCGGCGGCCCTCTTTCTCGCTCTCCAGCAAGCCGCAGTGCTGCATGAGCCGTAGGTGTTCGCTGGCCATGTGGCTTTGAATCTCGCACGCTTCGGCCAGCTCGCCGACGGTAAAGTCGCCCTGCAGCAGCATTTGCACCATCCGCAGGCGATGCGGATGAGCCAGCGTCCGAAGGCACTCGGCCGCCTGACCGAGGGCATCGAGATTGGTAAGTCGCCTGCGTTTGGTAGTGGCCATGGTGGTTCTCCTCTACTGGTAAATATATCGGAAGGTATCGATGTGTCAATATAACGATTTGCCCAAATTGGCAGAACATCGGCGAGTGCCCCTATCGCAGCGGCCGGCAAAGGTTCCCCATTGGTAATCATCGTGTACTTGGGTGCTACAGCGCTAAGTCTTGAACCACGGATTGCACGGATATCACGGATTCAAGTGAACATCGGAGGCATCGGTGGTTCTTTGCCTATGCATTTAGCGCTGTAGTCGTAAGTGGCTCTAGCAGGCGAGTGTTAGCCACGAAAAGGAGGAGAAGGCACAAGAGAATATGCGGTCAGCAGGTGTCGACCAGTTCCTCTTGGTGCATTTTCATTCCTCTTTGTGGCTATCGGCGCTGCTAACGATCGAGATCTTCGCCGCGTGCAGACTTTACGCACCGGCGTGCTATATGGCCTCGCCCCATTTCCCATCGATTGCCGCCCCATGCACCAGCTGACTATATTGGCAGCTGAGGGCTGTTAAGCCACTTATCCGATCCCGCTGGACCAGCACCAAGACGTCTTATGCCTGCGAAACATGAATCAGCGCCCACCGATCCACCCAAAGAGCCATTGCTGGCTGGCATCGACGTGGGGGGGACGGCCATTAAGATTGGCCTAGTCGACAGTGGTGGTCGCACCGTAGGGTTCACCAAAATCCCTACCCAGCAAGAGGAGGGCCCCCACCGGGCTGCCGAGCGGACTGGTGCGGCTCTGGCCAAACTTGTCGCCGATGTTGGCGCAAAGCCAGGGGCCATCGTGCGCGCGGGACTGGCAACGCCGGGCCCCATGGACCTCGCGGCGGGAAAACTATTGATGCCGGGCAACTTGCCGGCGTGGCACTATTCGCCGGTGCGTAATCTCTTTTCTACAGCCTGCAGCCTCCCGGTTACGTTCGCCAACGACGCCAACGCGGCGGCCTATGGCGAGTTTTGGAGCGGGGCGGGAGCCGAGGTGCAGAACATGGTACTCGTGACGCTTGGCACCGGGGTGGGAGGCGGCGTGATCATTGATGGCCGATTGCTCGAGGGTGCCCATGGCGCGGGGGGCGAAATAGGCCACATTGTGATCGATTGCGACGACGACGCGCCGAACAACAGCCTCGGCTTGCGCGGCACGCTCGAGGGATATGTCGGCTCCTATGGCGTGGTCGCCCGCATGCGGCAGGCGCTCGCAGCATCCGGTGCCTCGAGTCCGCTGCGGAACATGAGCGACGACGATCTCACGCCGCTAGCCGTGGCTCAAGCGGCCGAGGCTGGCGACGAGATTGCCCTGGGCGTGGTGCTGGAGACCGCCAAGCTACTTGCGGTGGGCCTGGCGACGGTGATTCATACCGTGGATCCCGAGAGCGTAGTGATTGGCGGCGCGATGACCTTTGGCGGCGATGGCCACCCGCTGGGGGAGAGGTTCATGGCCGAAATTCGTGCCCAAACCAAGCGGCGAATCTTCGAGAGTCTTCGCGAGGCCGTGACGATCGACTTCGCCCGGTTAGGCAGCGACGCCGGCTACATTGGCGCAGCCGGCTTGGCGCAGCAGGACCACCAGCGCGGATAGTGTGGCGGGAAGAAATTCTCCCTTTTTGGTGAAATCGATGGGCCAACCGGCCCAGCGGCGGTGCCTCTTCTGTAGTTCGTGCCAACCAACGGGAGACGCGGATGCAGCCCTCGGACGATGCCAACGCGCAAAGCCGGTGGCTACGTGCGCTCATCGACCAGCATGGCGGCCCGCTGGCGCTGTATGCAGCCCAGTGGTCGGCGGCGCCGGACGACTGCGTACAGGAAGCGCTGGTGGAACTGGCCGGCAAGATTCCGCCGCCGGCAAACGCGGTGGCGTGGCTCTACCGGGCGGTCAAGCATCGCTCGCTCAACCATGCACGGAGCGAAGGTCGCCGTGTCCGCCGCGAGCAATTGGCGTGGCAGCATCGGCTGCAGAGTCGGCCGAGTTTGGAAATCCGCCGCGAGCTGCTCGATGCGGTGGCAACGTTGCCGGACGAGTTGCGCGAGATTGTGATCCTGAAGATTTGGGGCAATTTAACCTTTGGCGAAATGGCCGGCGTGCTGGGCGAATCGTCGAGTACGCTCCATCGTCGCTACACCGAAGCCCTTGACCGGCTTCGAATTCAATGGGAAGTGCCATGCGCGAAAACGACGAAGTCCGAATGACGAATGACGAAATCGAATCGCTGTTGTGCAGCTTTGAGCCCAACGCGCTACATGTCGACCGCGATGCGCTGATGTACCGCGCCGGTTACGCGGCGGCCTGCGGTCCGGCTGCGCGGGGATCGCATGTACGACTGTGGCAATCGACCACCGCGGTGATGACTGCCGCGACGGTGGCGCTCGCCGTGATGCTCGCACGGGACGAAACGCGGAGTGCGCCCGCAGTGGCAGAGGTCGACGTGCCGGTCCATCCAGAGCGTTCGGTGGACGAGCAACAGGTGGTGGTCGCCGCCGCGCCCTCCCCGGCTCCTCCCGTCGAGCAAAACGACGAACAGCAGGCCCGCAAGAGGCAGTCCAGCCCGCTGCTGCTCGCCGATCCATCCAGCAACTACTTGGCATTGCGTGCAGCAGTGCTCCATCGCGGCGTAGAAACCTGGCCCACCGACTATCGCGAGCCAGCCATCGATTACCCCGGTGGCGAGTTGCATCGCACGAGTACCGTGCGCAACTTGATGCAGGAAGTGCTGCCTTCGGTGCCGCAGCCACGTGAAGACGATCACCCGCAACCCACCGACGCTTCGACTACCGACGAGGAGACGATTGTATGACACACGTACGAACAGGCGCTGATCGCAATAAGCACACTGCTGTTGGCGGCGGCGCCAAGCCGATTGCTGGCCGAGGCAGTGTGGGAAGATCAAAACAACGCCGATGGGTACCGTGAAGTGATTCGCATGTCGGTCACCCCTGCCGCCGAGCCGGTACCCGCGTTCAAGTACCGGTTGACCCTGCTGCCGCACGAACTGGTGCCGGGCAACTCGGTGGCGCACTACATGCGAGCGTTTCCCGAGGGGGGAATCGAGAGGACCTGGCGATTTGTCCGCGACGAATATGGGGAAGAACTCGAGGAGTGGTACATCGCCGGTTTGCCATTGAGTCAATTGCCGAGGGATAAGTTCGTCGCGGCAGCGGCAGCGTTCGACGGACTGGTACAAAACCACATCGGCCCTGGGAGTCGCTGCCGCGAGACCGATTGGGGCGTGTCGTTTGTCGACGTTAAGGGCATGGAAGTGATCAGCTTCTTATTGCCTGAGATCCAGTCGATGCGACAGATTAGCCGGGCGGTATCGTTGCGTACACGGCTAGCGATTCTCGAACACCGCTACGACGACGCCATCGACCTCATCAGAATGAACTACCGCTTGGGACGCGACGTGGGCACGCAGCCGATTCTGGTGAGCGGCTTGGTGGGCATGGCCATTTGCAACATTACCAACGCGAATGTCATCGAACTGATTGCCGCGCCGACTCGCCCAACCTCTACTGGGCGCTCACCGAACTGCCTCGCCCGCAGGTGTCGATTCGCGATGCGTTGCGACTCGAAATGGCGATCGGTCCGCGGATGTTCGAGTGCCTGGAAGACCCGGAGAACAAGAATTTGTCGCACGATGAATGGAACGCGTTGTGGAAACGCAGCGCAAGGCTGACCAGCGAAATCGACAGTGCAGGCGTCTGCCCCGGTTCGCTGGCGAGCGATTTCGAGCCGCTGTTCCACGGGCTCACTGGCTACGCCCACGCCAAGGAGCGACTCGTAGCCTGGGGTTACAGTAAGGAGACCGTCGATGCGATGGCGGTTGGCCAGGTGCTATCGATTTACTCCGCGCGTATTTACGAGACGGTGGCCGACGAATGGGAAAAGGGGGCGTACGTCGACTTCCCCGCAGGACAGCGCTTGTACGACGAGGCCTACGATGCCATTCGTGAGCACGACTGGCAAAGCGACCATCCCGATCGCGAAATCATACCGATTGCCAGCACGCTGCTTCCCGCGGTGATGGCCGCCCAAAAGGCCGCTTTCCGCACGGAGCGCGACTTCGATGCACTACGGGTGATCGAGGCGCTACGGATGCATGCAGCTGCAAACGAAGGCAAGTGGCCCGAGTCGCTCGATGACATCAAGAGCGTGCCAGTGCCTAAGAACGTGGCAACCGGCGAGCCGTTCGAATACCAGCTAAAGGGCGATACTGCGGTGCTCACGCTGCCGATGTCGGATGGATTCAACGTCGAGAAACAATTTGAATTAGCTATCGACAAGTAACCCTCGCGTTCGCCGAGACAATGAAGGGAAAACTCACCATGCGGCAATTTGTCTGTATTTGTCTGACGATGTTCTCCTTGGCCACGGCCGAGGCTCAAAATCAAGCTCACGACCGCGTGCGGTCGGCGATCGAACAATTCACTTCGGACGACACATTAGCGGTGGCGGTGGTCGAGATTGATAGTGAGTGGATTGCTGGTGTGCAGCAAACCATAGCGGAGCGATTCGCCGCCGAGGGCAAGCGCATGGCGAATAGTCCTGGCTTTGCGATGAGTCGCGGGTTCGTCGAAGGCTTTCGGGCCGCTGGCGCAGGAAGTGGTGGTAATCGTCGGACTGCACGATCTTACAATCAGCACCGGACCCGTGGCTGTGGTAACCACCGAAAGCGCAGACAAGCAGCGCGCCGTGGCCGAACTGGCCAAAAGTTTACTACCGCTGGGCCCACGCAATGCGAAGGACCTCCGCGCTGTAGAGCATGAAGCCTCGGTGCTGATCGGACAGCGGGCGACTATTGAACGCTATCAGCAGGCCGCCGGCAACGGGCGCGACGACTTTGCCGAAGCCCTGGAGCCAATGTTTGCCGAGTCGGCAGAATTGGGCCATCCCATGGCGGCCTTTGTTTACGCACCGGGCGGCGATGCCCGGCGGGTCTTGCGCGACCTATGGCCCCAGCTATTAGCACCGTTCGCAAAGCTCGACGGCAAGCTGCTGGGCGACGGCATCCGGCAGGTCGTGGCGATTGCTTCCTGTCCGCCGGAATGGAATGCAACCATCGACGTGTTGTGCGAGAGTGCAGCGGCCGCGGCGACGGTTTGTAGCGTGCTAGATGCAGCCTGGCAAACGCTGATCGACAAGCTCGCCGGAAACGAATCGCAAGAGCAACTTGCCGAAGTCGCCCGCCGCGGATCGCGCATTCTGGCTGCGGAGCGAGACGGCGAGCGGGTGGTGATCGGCGCATCGCACGACGACGGCGAGGTGGGCGAGCTATTCGACACGCTCGTGCTACCGGCCCTTAATCAGGCCCGAGCAAGTGCCGCACGCAGCGGGCAAATGAAACAGTTCAAACAGATGGCGCTGGCGATGTTGAACTTCGAATCGACAGATGGATTCCTGCCTGCCTCTGCCGCAATCGTCGACGAGGAGGGCAAACCGCTATTGTCGTGGCGGGTGGCGATACTGCCTTATCTCGAGCAGCAAGCACTCTACAACGAATTCCACCTCGACGAACCGTGGGACAGCCCCCACAACATGAAATTGGCCCGGACCATCCCGAGTGCGTACATCGACCCAGCGCATCGCGATCTGGCGGCCGAGGGCAAGACGACCTACCAGTTGCCAGTGCATGAGCGTAGCGTGTTTCCGCCAGCCAGCGACAACGTCGAAAGCGAAAAGAGGATGGTGCTTGGACGCGATGTGTACGTCGCCGTCGGCACGTCGTATCGCGACATCACCGATGGTACTTCCAACACCGTGATGATCGTCGAGACGCAGCCCGAGGACGCCGTGATTTGGACCCAACCGGCTGACTGGGAGGTCGACCTCGCGCGGGCGTGGCAACAGCTCAAGGGCGACAGCACTAAAGGCTCAACGGTCTCGGCATTCTGCGATGGCTCGACCCGCGCATGGGATCGCGGCGTGGAGGTGCTCGAAGAACGCCTGCCCAAGCTCATTACCCGCGACGGCCAAGAAGTCATCGAGTGGTAATCCACTAGCGGGAGGGCCAAGCCCCGCGGCGTCGCGCTGCGTTTTGCGGACCACCTTTTGTCGCCTCCTCGCGAACCTGCTACACTATTTCGACGCCCACATGGGGGCGGAAGTACGCTGTTTGGCCATCCGTAAGGAAACCGATTTATGTCTCGCATGAGTTTTCCATTCCCCGCCCGCCGACGTGGGGGCTCCTATCAAAGTGCCAGTGGTCGCGCACCGTTTGGCGTCGGCCGCCGATCGATGTTCAGTGGTTGGAAGATACGTCTGATGATTGCCGCGGGCATCGCGATATTCGCGCTCATTTCGTATTACGGCAATCCAGGCGACATGAATCAAATCACGGGAGAAAAAGAACGCGTCGCGCTCGTGGAAGAAGAAGACGAGATGCGGATGGGCCTCCAAGCCATGAACCAAATGGCACAGCAGCACGGCGGATTCAGCCAAGGACCGGCCGCTGGGCGGGTGTCCGACATGGGCGCCCGGTTGCTGGTTGGCCTGAGGGATTGGATCGAAGCGAACGGCGGCGGAAGTATTCCCTACAAATTCGATTTCCATCTGCTACGCGACCCGCGGACGGTCAATGCGTTTGCGCTACCGGGAGGGCAGGTGTTTATCACCGAAGCACTCTACACAAGGCTCAAGACCGAAGGGCAACTGGCCGGCGTCTTAGGGCATGAGGTGGGCCATGTGATCGAACGGCACGGCAACAAACGGATGGCCCAGCAACAACTCTTTAGCGGACTGGCGGCCGCCGCTGGCGCTGCTGGTGGCGACGTGAATAGCGCGCGGATGGCACAGATGGTCGCCCAAATGATGCAGATGAAATACGGTCGCGAGGACGAACTCGAAGCCGATAAGTGGGGCGTGCGGCTCTGCGCCCTGGCTGGCTACGATCCCAACGCGATGATTGGGTTGATGCAAGTGCTAGAAGAATCGAGCCCCAGCGGCGGGCCACCCGAGATGCTCAGCACGCACCCGAAACCTGCCAACCGGGTGGAGTACGTTCAAGAAGTGATCAAGGAAGAATTTCCCCACGGCGTGCCCGAAGGCTTGCGGCCGTGAGCGGGCGATCCACGCCGCTCGCGAAGGTGACCCTGGTTTCGGGTGGGCAGACCGGCGCCGATCGTGCGGCGCTCGATTTTGCTATTGAGCACGGCTTGCCTCACGACGGTTGGTGTCCTCGGGGTCGCCGCGCCGAGGATGGTCCCATCGAGGAGCAGTACCACCTGCGCGAGACCGATTCGGCCAAGTACGACCAGCGAACTCGGATGAACGTCCAAGAGTCGGATGCGACGGTGGTATTCACCATTGCACCACAGGCGACCGGTGGCACGGGCCTGACCATTCGGCTCGCTGGACAAGAGGGCAAACCGCTGCTGCATCTGGCTCGCAAGGCCCATCCGCTCGCGGGCACGGCCGAGGCCATTCGCGCCGACGCTGCCCAACTTAACGGCTTCGTTGCCGCACATGATGTGGGCCGCTTGAACGTGGCCGGCCCCAGGGCATCGCAAGAACCCGCCGTTGCCGGTTACGTGCGGAGCGTGTTGGCGACGGCGCTGGCAGGCGAATAAGCCCTATCTCTGGCAGCATTGCCGCCCGTCTCGCTAGCCGGCGGGTTGCGCCGCCCAACGGCGGAAGTCGGGTTCGCTGAGCGTCGCGCCTTCGTGGACCAGTTGAAATACGAAGTCGCAACCGCCCAGGCAATCCAGTATCTGATCGAGCGTTGCCGTGCTGCAACTGCCATGCATCTCGAGGCGATGCATCTTGCCGTCGTACTCGAACAAGTGACCATCAATTTGCCACCGCGCGCCTTCCTGCTCGCCACCCGCAACAAGGAAGTACCCGTCGGGCTCCAGGTCCATGCGGGGAATCTGCATCAGCTGCTGCTGAACGACTTCGAACGAGACGGGCAGTGGCACGTCGAACAGCGGTGGGCCGCCATCGGTGCCACCAATCGTTGAGAACTCGACACCCCGGAGCTGCACGATGGGCCCCATGGCGGTCCGTGGAGGACGAGCGAAAATGTTCGCGTGAAAGTGGAGCATAGCAGTCCGTGGAACTCGTGAGCCTGGTCGTCCCGACCCCCAGGATACTTCGCCCCCGAAAGCACCTTAGCTATTGCGGCAGTTGATGACCCATTTTGTCGCGTTTGGTTGCCATGTACCGTTCGTTGTGCTTGTGCACGGGCGGAACAATGGGGATTTGGTCGGCCACTTCCAGGTCGAATCCGCCATAGATGAACGCGTCGGTTTTCTTGGGGTTGTTTGTCAGCAAGCGGATTTTTCGTAGGCCCAGGTCCTTGAGCAGTTGGATACCGACACCGTAATCGCGGGGGTCGGCTTTGAAGCCGAGGGCGATATTCGCCTCCACGGTGTCGAGGCCTTCGTCTTGCAGGGCGTAGGCCTTGACCTTCTCCACCAGGCCAATGCCGCGACCCTCCTGTGGCAAGTACACCAGGACACCGCAGCCTTCGCGACTGATCATGTCGAGGGCCATGTGCAGTTGGTCGCCGCAATCGCAGCGGAGCGACTCGAGCAAATCGCCAGTAAAGCAGGACGAATGCAATCGAACGAGGGGCGCGTCGCTCTGCGCGAGGTCGCCCAGTACGTAGGCCACTGGTTCTTGCGTTTCGTACTCCACGCCATAGGCAATGATGCGACCCTCGCCGTACCGCGTGGGCAACTTGGCCTCCGCTTTGCGATAGACCAGCTTCTCACGTATCCGCCGATAGGCAATCAGGTCTTCAATCGTGATGATGGGCAACTGGTGCTGGCGAGCCAACTCGCTGAGTTGGTCGCGATTGGCGCGGTCGCCCGACTCGTTCAGGATCTCGCACAGCACGCCGGCCGGCGTGAGGCCCGCCATGCGGGCGAGGTCCACTGCTGCTTCGGTGTGGCCGGCGCGACGCAACACACCCCCTGCCTTGGCCACCAGCGGGGCCAAGTGCCCCGGCCGAACAAAGTCGTTCGGCACGCTCTTGGGGTTGCAAATGGCAAGGATGGTATTGGCCCGCTCGGCGGCGGTGATGCCCGTCCGCGCGGAACGGTGGTCGACCGGCACCGTATAAGCCGTGCCCAGGGGTGCGGTGTTGTCTTCCACAATGGGCGGCAGGTCGAGGCGCTGGCTCACCTCAGGCAGGATGGGCATGCAGAGCTGCCCACGACCATGGGTAATCATAAAGTTCACCAAGCCGGGGGTGACTTTTTCGGCCGCGCAGATGAAATCGCCCTCGTTCTCGCGGTCTTCGTCGTCGACCACGATAATGATTTCGCCGCGGGCAATGGCCGCAACCGCCTCGTCGATGCTGGTGAATCCGGTGGACACGCCTTCTTTTCCAATCTCGCAAAATACAAGCTTTCGCGACCAAAGCCGCGAGCCGCCGCTTGCGGGTTGGGCCGCGCAGCGCATCTACTACGATCATAGGCGGCCGCTGGCCGATATACCACCTCCTGAGCCTATTGGCAACTATGTCCGACGAGCCCGCTGCCACCAACCCGATTGCCTCCTTAGGGCAGGAAGAGTACATCGAGCAGGCCCACTTCTTCGATGCCTTGGCCGATCGCATTGCCTCGAGCGTGCCGGCCCAAGACGTACTGGCGGCCGTTCGCGAGGAGGCGCTCGCCACCACCAAGCTGCCGATGGCCATCGATTTCATGCTGGCCGAGCTAAGGCACGCCGGTGCCTTTTGTACCGCCATGGAGCAATTGCGGCATTACTTTACCGCGTTTCAAAGTTTCGTGGTGGGCGAGGCCGAGGCGGAACGCGGGAAATTCGACTTGCGCGTGGGACTGGCCGTGCTAGCGCAGGAGGCGCTGTATCGCGCCGGGCGTTACCTCGACACGCCCCCGTCGCGGCAGGGATTGTTCCTCTACCAGTTTGAGGTGCTTTGCCGCCACCGCCTGGGGTACGACGCTGGGCTCACCGCCATTGCCGCCGACCCCGCCTACGACGAGCCATGGCGGGACTGGATTCTCACCATCCGGCGGCAGGTAGGCATGGTGGACATCGCCGACCTGCTCTACGTGCAAAGCGCTCACTACACCGAGCGCACCGCGCGTAGCGGACAGCCCTCGGCCTCGGAACGGCGGGAGCCGCTGTTCGGCGAGCGGGAAGGCCGCATCGCGCTAGCAAATCGCCGTAAGGACCCGCTCTACCTGTTCGCCTCGCTGCACCGGCAGCTGGGCTACCCAGAGGTGCCACGTCCGGCGGTCCGCGATCCCAAGCAGGACCTGCTACCGCAGATGGCTCGCCGGCTCGAGCAGCTGGAAAAACGCATGTCGTTAATGGAAGAAGAGCAGCGGGGTGGCATCGACCTCACCAAGCTGTACGAGCCCCCACCGGAGCTGCGTGGGGAATAATCGAATCGGCTCGTGGCGGAATCGTTATAATTTCCCCAATAAGTGCGGTTTAACACCTTTGGGCGGCGCGGTACACTGTTGAATTGCCTTCTTGCGTCGCGGCTCCAACAATGCCACTGGGCTGGCAGCCTCGCGCAACGACCCCCACCGCTTGCCCCCATTTTCTCCCAGGCACCCTGCTCACCTGCTATGTCGACCGCTACCGAAAAAATTACCCAACAACTGGAAGAAGCCACGGTCCGCTTTTGCGGCGACTCCGGCGATGGCATGCAGCTGGCAGGTACGCAGTTTACCACCACTTCGGCGCTGGCTGGCAACGATGTTGCGACGTTCCCCGACTTTCCAGCCGAAATTCGCGCGCCGCGCGGCACCAAGGCCGGTGTTAGCGGTTTTCAGATCCACTTCTCGAGCAAGGAAATCTACACGCCGGGCGATACTGTCGACGCCTTGGTAGCCATGAACCCCGCAGCGCTAGTCACCAACCTTGCCGACCTCCGCGAGGGTGGAATCCTGGTTTGCAACGAAGGGGCGTTCGACAAGAAGGCTCTTGCTCAGGCCGGCTACGCGGCAAACCCGCTCGAAGACGGGTCGCTCGAACAAAGCTACAAGTTGCACAAGGTCGACATGACCAAGCTCACCCGAACGGCCGTCGATGGGCTCGGGCTCAGTCAAAAGGAGGCCGATCGGTGCCGGAACTTCCTTGCTATGGGCCTTGTGTTCTGGCTATACGATCGCTCGCTCGATCCAACCTTGCGCTTCATCGAAGACAAGTTTGGCAAGAAGCCCGAGGTGGCCGAAGCCAACCGCCGAGCCCTTCACGCCGGATTCAACTACGGCGAGACCGTCGAGGCCATTAACACACAATACCAGGTAGGTCGGGCCGAGCTTGCGCCAGGCAACTACCGCAACATCATGGGCAATACGGCGCTCGCCTGGGGCCTGCTCGCCGCGGCCCAGTTAAGCGGTCGGCGGCTCTTCCTGGGGGCGTACCCCATCACACCGGCGAGCGACATCCTGCACGAGCTTGCCAAGCACAAGAACTTCGACGTGCTGACGTTCCAGGCCGAGGACGAAATCGCCGCGGTCACGGCCGCCATCGGTGCCTCGTTTGCCGGCGAGATGGCTGTTACTGCCAGCAGTGGCCCCGGCATTGCCCTGAAGGGCGAAGCACTCGGCCTGGCGGTGATGACCGAACTGCCCATGATTGTGATCAACGTGCAACGTGGCGGACCCTCCACCGGGCTGCCAACCAAGACCGAACAAGCCGACCTGTTGCAGGCAATGTACGGCCGCAACGGCGAGTGCCCCATGCCAATCGTGGCGGCGGCTGGCCCCGCCGATTGCTTCGACGCCATCCAGGAGGCGTGGCGAATTGCGGTGGAACACATGATTCCCGTCTTCTTCCTCACCGATGGCTACATCGCGAACGGTTCGGAGCCATGGCGTATCCCGGAAATGGAAAGCCTCCGCCCCACGGAGGTAACGTACGCCCAGCCGCTGGAAAACGGCGATACGTTCCTGCCCTACAAGCGCAACGAAAAGCTGGCCCGCCCCTGGGCGCGGCCCGGTACGCCGACCTTGATGCATCGCGTGGGTGGCCTAGAGAAGCAGGACATCACCGGCAATGTGAGCTACGACCCGGCCAATCACGAGCACATGATCGAGACCCGCGCTAAGAAGGTGGCCCTGGTGGCCGAAGGCATTCCGCTGCAAGAGGTCGACGGCCCGACGAGCGGCGACTTGCTCGTCGTTAGCTGGGGCGGACCCTACGGCTCGTGCGCCACCGCGGTGCATGCGGCCCAGGCGGCTGGCAAGAGTGTCGCCCACTGCCACTTGCGTTACCTGAACCCTTTCCCCAAGAACCTCGAGCAAGTTCTCCGCAGCTACAAAAAGGTGCTGGTCGCCGAACTGAACTGCGGCCAGCTCCGCACCCTAATCCGCGACCGTTTCCTCATCGACGCAATGGGCCTGAATAAAGTACAAGGCAAGCCGTTTAGCGTGGGAGAGATTTTGGACCGAATTAACGAGGAGCTGGGAAGAGGTTAGGTGTTGGGAATTAGGTGTTAGGTAGGGGACGTCCACATGCCGGAAGCCGTGAGAAGCTACCACGACCTCAATGTATGGCAGCTAAGTATGGACCTAGCCGAACGCGTCTACGTACTGACAGCATCGTTCCCCAAAGAGGAAACTTACGGACTGACGAGCCAATTACGACGTGCGGCAAGTTCCATTCCGGCAAAAATCGCTGAAGGATACGGCCGCGACTCGCTTCGTGAATACTTGCATCACCTATCAATCGCTATCGGATCGCTGTGCGAAGTGGAAACTTTCTTGCAACTCTCGGCAAGGCTTTGCAATGGCGACAAACCGACGATTCAAAACGTGATCGAAACCTACAACGAAGAAGGACGGATGTTGTGAGGCTTGCAGCGATCCCTCAAGGTGAAACTCAACCAAAGCGCATCCTAACACCCAACACCTAACACCCATCACCTAGATATGTCCGTCGAATCTCTCCCTGTCTTGAAACCCACCGATTTTGCCAGCGACCAGGATGTCCGGTGGTGCCCCGGTTGTGGCGACTACGCCATCCTCGCGCAGATGAAAAAGGTGCTGCCCGGGCTGGGCGTGCCGCGCGAGAACATCGTGTTCATCTCGGGCATCGGTTGTAGTAGCCGGTTTCCCTACTACATGAACACCTACGGCATGCACTCCATCCATGGCCGCGCGCCGGCCGTAGCGACGGGGCTCAAGACCGTGCGGCCCGACCTGCAAGTGTGGGTCATCACGGGCGACGGCGACGGGCTCTCCATTGGCGGCAACCACCTCATGCACTGCATCCGCCGCAACATGGACCTCAACGTCGTGCTGTTCAACAACCGCATTTACGGCCTCACCAAGGGGCAGTACTCGCCTACCTCGCTTGCCGGACACAAGACCAAGAGCACGCCAATGGGAGCGATCGACAACCCGCTCAATCCCTTGTCGATCGTCATTGGCGCCGAGGGGACGTTCGTCGCCCGCACCATCGACACCAATCTCAAGCACATGGGAACCGTAATGGAGCGGGCCGCCGCGCACTCGGGCACGTCGTTCATCGAGATCTACCAGAACTGCAACGTGTTCAACGACGGGGCGTGGGACTACGCCAAGGACCGCGACACCAAGGCCGACACCACGCTCGAACTCGAGCACGGCAAACCGATGATCTTTGGGAAGGACCGCGACAAAGGCATCCGCCTCAACGGGCTGGATCCCGAAGTGGTGGAACTAGGCAAAGGCATCACCGAAGACGACTTGCTGTTCCACGACGAGAAGGCGACCGAGCCAAGCCTCGCGTATCTTCTGACCCGCATGCGGCACCAGGACGGTTTCCCCGAACCGATAGGCGTATTCCGCGCCGTCGAGGCCCCGCGATACGACGAAATGATCAACAACCAAATCGAAATTGCCACCGCCGAGCGCGGCGTCGGCGATCTTGAGAAGTTGTTCAAGTCGGGGGAGACTTGGACCGTGGAGTGAGTCGATCGGTGAACAGGCACGGACTCCACTTGTTCGCCCCGCGTAAATCCGTGGATAAATCGTTCTTCGAGGTGCCTGACCTAGCGCTGTAGTACAAGGCCGCCTACATTAGAAACGCGAGGCCAGCGCCTCCTGTTTAATGCCAACCGTGGGCGTTGGCTAAGCACTCTTCTCTGTGCTGGCATCATCGAGTGCCGCCTAGCAAAGCCGGCAACCCGACCTGCCAAGATCGTCGTCCCTCCAGCGAATTGCGAGACGACAGTTCAGTAGGGTAGTTCAGTAGGGTAGGTGGTTCCGGCGGCGAGGAAACGGTGGGATTGACCGCCGGAGGTTGCCGCCGCCGGGTTCACCTAACTTTTCCCGGCCGGATGAACGTGGGCGATCAGGCAAAGGTAGGTGAACCTGTCGGCGGCCCGACTCTTTCGCTCACAGCACTAGTTGGCCGACAGAACCACCGACCCTACGTTACTTTAGATTCTTCAGTCATTGGCGTCTCATGAGGTGATTGAGCGATTGCCGCATAACGTCGGCGATAACCGAGTCGCGGCGGTTGATTTTCCATTTCAAAAATGGCAACCACCGCCGCTCCGTTGCAACCGATGGTTAGGCCCCCTTGGTATAACCTTCAACCACGATCCATTGGGGGCTTCCCCTGTTGTTCTTCAAGTTCTGCAATTCGGTCCTTCAGGCGGCCCAGTTCACTGTCAGTCGACTCGTCCGTGGATTCGAGTACGTGCTGTTGATTGGAGGATGATTCAGCGGTGGCCATTCCGGCACCGATCGCTGCACCCCCGACGGCACCCATGACGCCACCAATTGTCGCACCCACCACTGTAAAGAAAAAGCCGAGACATGCATCGAACATTTCAAGGCCTGATTCGTCGGGGTGGTGTTCGACCCCGGCCAGCAGTGGACCGAGGAAACCGCCCAGGCAGAGACCGATGAAGCCGCCGTTGAGACTTCCCAGCAGACTACCGCCGATCGCGCGTCCCTGTTTCTTGTTCATTGCTACTATTCGAGGTTCGAAGTGCGTTGCTGTTGCCTAACAATTGCGTGAATCGGAGCGGCGAATCACGCGGAAACTGAAATCAACGCGTACCATCGCCGCCCGGTTACGCTGGTCGTTATGTCGTGCAGCCCTCTGTTGGTAATGAAGTCTTTTGGAGCACTGCGCCGACGAGATCGGCTAACGTGATGTCCTCGTTCAGGTATTCGGCGATATCAACCCCGAAGGCGTTGTCTATCCTGATTCTCAGTGTTTCAAGCTGCGTTTCGTCGGCGATGGGTCCAGTAGTGTTCCTGTAAAGTTCCATGACGCGATCGTCGGGGCGCAATTGATACTTGTAACGATCTTTGAGCAGGAACGCCTCGCAGAAATTCGTCAGTACCCGGTCTACCGTCGGCATTACATCGGGAAACTGGGTTTGCCAATCGGGTGTTGCGTCTTGGCGCGCGTAGAGGGCATGTTTGAATCGGCAATGGTACAACTCATGCACGAGGCCCCAAATGACAAGGGGGACTGTAATGATCACGATGACGATGAGTAGGGAGTCGAACGACATAACGAATTGCGATAACCGAGTCGCGGGAGTTGATTTTCCATTGCCAAGTCACCCGGCTACCGCGACTTCGGTTCATCGCATGGTTCGCCAGTTTCCCCGTTTGCCTTAAAGGTTCGCCTGTAAAGGAGGGCCAGCTGGGAAATAACCACGCCAACCAACGCTCCTCCAGCGAGACCCAGGCCACCAAATATGACCAGAACCTGAACGAGAACAAGCGTCGTCGCATAAAGTCGCCATACCAAGGTATCAGCAACAACAGTCAGGTCCCAGTTCCATTTCGACCACAACTCGTAGATCGCGAATAGGCCACCATAGGCGATGGCGGTGACATAGCCAGTTTTGGCACCGGCGGATAGAGTTCGTCTAGGCGACTGAAGTTCCACGAAGGCTGCATGCGAGGAAACGCAGGTCGCGAAGACTATAGCGGGCGTGAGCGCCGCAACAGTCGACGCAAAAGGATAAAAACCCAACACCACCGCAATCGCAGTTGTGAAGGCGAGTAGCTTTGTTGTTGTATATCGCACCAAGAATCCAAAGGCGAACGTCAGAGGTGTGGCACCGGCTACCGGGAGCGCCACCCCGCAACAAGGTTGAGGTCTGAAGTAGAGAGAATCATGTCGACTCGGGGCGGGTAGCCGGTTGTCCACCACCGCCTTGTTCGGCTTGTTGTTTCCAGAATCGGCGCTCATACTTTTCTCGGCTTCCACTGAGGTATTCGAGATGATTCGGAATCGCCAGGATCTCGTCGTCAAAAACGAAGCCTAGGTCGGGAACATCCTCGACGCGTAACTTCAGAACCTTGCGGAGATCGAAATCCCTCCAAGCGTCAGCAATCTCAAGGTATTCTCCCTCGCTGACTTCGAACGGCTCCCAATACAGCCCTGTGCCCATTCCGCCGCCAGATGCTCCCTTCCGCAGCAGGTCATTCAGCGCCTCCAGTCCGGGGACAATCGAAAAGTAGAGTCCGTAGGGGATATCCAGAATGAATCGATATGCAGGTCTCTTCTTACGCCACTTCCAAGGCATCGGAAATTCGCTCTGCTTGTACCGAATGACGCGCATTGTTATTTAGCCGAACTTGTTATTGGACAGAGTTTCTCTGCGTAAGCAGGATTACGCAGAGAATTCCTGTATAAGAAGCTTGACGCCGCGAGGGCGGAGTTATATGCAGACGTACACATTCCCGGCCCCTGAAGACGCAGGTGCAACGATGGCGCCAATCTACCGCGATCCCCAGCGCGGGTCAAACATTCCGCAGCCGCCACGTCTGCTGGACTCCCTGCGGGACGTCCTTCGTGCGAGGTTCATTAGGGTAGGTAGTTCAGTAGGGTAGGTGGTTCCGTCGGCGAGAAAACGGTGGGATTGACCGCCTGACGTTGCCGCCGCCGGGTTCACCTAACTTTTCCTGGCCGGATGAACGTGGGCGATCAGGCAAAGGTAGGTGAACCTATCGGCGGCCCGACTCTTTCGCTCACAGGCCTAGTTGGCCGACAGAACCACCGACCCTACGTTACTATGAGTTGACTTGGCAATTTGTGTTTGCTTCGGATCGACTCTCGCGATGCCCTTGCACCGGGCGATCGGGACGGCACCACTTGCACGAAGACGCCATGCAGCGATCGTTTAAGCAGGCTGCAAAGGCCGCTGAATTAGCCAAGCGAGCAACCTGTCACACGCTACGGCACAGCTTCGCCACGCACTTACTCGAATCGGGTAATGATATCCGAACCATGCAAGAACTTCTCGGCCACAAGGATGTTTCGACGACCATGATTTACAGCCACAAGTGCAATCGCCCGTTGAGCATGTCCGGTAGCGCTTTCTCCACCATCTTCCGTACGGCGTTTGCGTGGTAGCGGGTACTTAAATGGCCGGCGATGACGACTTCGTTCTTGAAGCGATCGCGGCGCTCGACCAGGTCGTCGAGGTGGATATGGCCGAACTTGTGGATCTTCTCCTTGCGATGGCCCGGCGCGACGAACGTGAGCTCACAGATGAGGACCTTCGCTTCGTACATCACGGGGTTGTCGTCGAGGCCAGGCGGTGCGCTATCGCCCAGGTACGCCAGCACCGCATTGCGGAGTTCTTCGGTCACCTCGGTACCGGCCTGACGAAGGTCGCGAATCTCGTGACCTTCGAGGCCCTGATACTCGGGCTTGAGTTTTTGCTTCCGCTGCCACACAACAAACCCCATCGAGGGCACCGTGTGCTTGGTCGGCACAGTGGTCACCACGTACTCGCGCGACAGTTGGATCTCCATGCCCGGCTCAATCGGCCGGAGGTCCACCGGGAGCCGGCCGCGGTCGAGCCGCGTGAAGTTCTTCAGTATCTCCTGCACCGGCTGTATGGTCACCGTCGGCAGGTAGATGGTCGGCGGCTCCATCTTCATCATCCGCCGCCGGGCAACGTACACCGGCAGCGCCGCGATGTGGTCGAGGTGCCCGTGGGAGACGAACCAGGTGTCGGTGCCCATGAAGCTCCACGGCTGGGCCCCCAAGTCGAATCCCACGCCAAGCTCGGGAATCCGCCAGTAGGTTTGCACAGCCGCGCGGGAGTAGCCCTCGATCGTGAGATCGCCGTGCTTGAGAGTCTTTACAGGAACGTTTTCGACCATATTGGATCACTCGTACGACGGCTCTCCGAAGCGGTCGAGTCGCTTGGTTGCGCTTCGGCACTGGCTCGGAAATCCAGCTGGTTCGCGACAGCTTCAAAGAGCCATCGTAGGGATCTCGACCGTACCGGCGGCTACCGCGGATAGCAAGGGGCGCCAAGAATCAATGGCTGCTCGACTCGGCGCTTTCGCTAGCCGAAGTGGTGGCGACCGTGTCGGGCAATTGCTCGGGTCCTGGCTCGATAAGGATATCGCCGTACCGCTCGCTTTGGTGGGCCAGTGCGTAGCGATAGCGGACCAGCTCCAAGAGAGCCAGGAACATGCCCACCAGGGTCGATTTGTGGACCGCGGTGGGGAACAGGTCGAAGAACGCGACACTCCCCTCCGCTCGCACCCGCTGATCGATGTTTCGCATGTAAACGTGGATGGGCGTTTCGTCGTAGGTGATGCTGGTGGTGGTGGGCTTTGCCAGCTTTTCGCGCAGTACCCGACCAAACGCGCTGACCAAATCCCACAGTTCAACGCCAGTAATCTCTGGGAGCGAGTCGCGCTTCGACCGGGGAGGCAAATCGCTGGCGGCCCTGGTGTAGCGCTGCTGCCATTCGCGGCCGCGCTCGTCGAGCAATTGCGCCGCGTCGCGATACTTCTTAAACTCCAGCAGTCGCTCGACCAGCTCCTGACGCGGATCTTCCACTTCGTCGGGCTCTGTTGTCTCCTGGTGGGGCAGCACCATCTGCGACTTGATCTCGATCAACATGCTTGCCAGATCGAGAAAGTCCCCCACCGCGTCGACGTCCATTTGCTCGAGCACCGCCACATGATCGAGAAACTGATCCGCGATGCGGGCGACCGGTATATTCGCAATGTCCACCTCGTGCTTACGCACCAAGTAGAGCAGCAGGTCCAAGGGACCACTAAACGTATCGAGCTGAACGCGAAATTGCATGGCAAGCCGAGGCGCGCGGACGTGGCAGGGATTGGCGAGCGGACGCCGTCAGGCGGCGGGTTCGTTCGCGTCGGCGAAGTCGCGTCGCGAACTATCGCAGAGTCCGCCACCCCGGTCCACACGAGCTTCGCGATTAACGAGGGGACCACCAACGCAATACGCCCCGCAGCGAGTCGTGCTCACTGCGGGGCGTGGACCTTCGCGCGAATGCTAGCACGCCAGCTTAAGCGGATGTATCGACATCGACTTCAGGCGAGAGCTTCTCGGCAGCATCCTCTACCGCCTCGGAGTCTCCGACCTCTGGGGCCGCGGCGTCTTCGACCGCTGGCGGCTCGGGAACAGCCGGCATGGTGTCGGCGGGCGAAACCTCGGTGGGCTCGCCGACGTGTTCCTCGATAATCACTCCGCCACTCACTCCGCCACTCATTTCGCCAACTACTTCGCCACCACAACCGCAGTCGGTTGCCGCTGGGGCACCGCAGCCACAATCGGGCTCGGGTGCGCAGTACGATGTTTCGCACGGCGTGCAGCAGTTGCCACCGCGGTTGAACAGCTTCTTCAGAAAGCAGCAGCGCACATCAGCGTTGTCGGCAGCGACCATGCCTACGCTGCAAACCGCAGCAACCACCATCAAACGAATCACAGATTTCATCTCGTTGTCTCCTAATACAAGTGCACCCCGTGTAAATCGGCTTACTTGCCCCACGCGCCGGGTGCGGGCGCACCACGCCGGCGTCGATTGCACATTTCTTCCCCGCGGCTTACCCAGCCGCTATTTCCTAGCTAGACTACGCCAGCTGCCAAGCGGTGTCAATTAACACCCGTGCCATTGTCCGCAAAATCGTAAGAATGCCGCCCGCCTAAGTCGCCAAGGCGATAGGGGCCGGGCAAACGGTCTTGGAGTCGCCCGGCGACGAAAAAAGCCTGGCTGCGATAAAGCAGCCAGGCTTTGTGAGTTTCTCGACGACCGCAGCCCGCTGGGCTGGCGGTAATTAGCAGCCGCAACCGCTATCGCCACCACCACAGCTGCTTTCGCAACCGCTGTTGCAGCAACCACCACGATTGCGGAAACGGCTGAACAGACCCTTCAGGTGCCCACCACATCCGCGGCGGCAGCTGGACGCTTCTTCGCAGCATGGAGCTGCCTCGGCACAACCGCAGTCTTGCACAGCAGGAGCTGCTTCGGCACAGCCACAGTCTTCCACGACGGGAGCCGCTTCGACCATGACGGGGGCTGCTTCCATCACAACAGGCGTTGCTTCCATCACAACGGGCGTTGCTTCCATCACGACAGGCGCCGCTTCGGCACAGCCGCAATCTTCCACAGCAGGAGCCGAATCGCAGCAGGTCGGCTCGGCATCGCAGCAGGACGACTCGGCTTTGCCGCAGCGACCGCGGTCGCGCAGACCGGCGAGGAAACCACCGCCGCATGACGACTTGCAGCAACCATGACGGCCACCGAACAGACGGGCATCGGCGTCATTTGCGGTCGCAACTGCAAAAACGGCCAACGCTAGCACAACACACACACGCATCAGCTTGGTCGACTTCATCTCGTGTTCTCCTTTGAGAAAACAATGTAGCAACATCGAAACGCTCGGTTGCTTCTCACGTCTCTGGGTCC
Source organism: Lacipirellulaceae bacterium (assembly GCA_963753855.1). GTDB lineage: Bacteria > Planctomycetota > Planctomycetia > Pirellulales > Lacipirellulaceae > Aeoliella. Next base: position 125,843 of record CAVWDV010000007.1, read on the forward strand.
GCCGACACTTGCGGCGGAAGCAACCGAATGAACCGAGCACGCGTCGGTTCGCTTGGACTAAAAACAGCGATTGCCGAAGGCAATGCACTGAGAATACGCAGAGTTTGCGGTTGGGGCAGGGGTTATGGACTACGAAGAATGCGCCGAATCTTCAAATCAGAGCAAAAGCGTAGCAAGACCCGCCACGCTGTCCAAGGGGGTGCCCACCCCGGGCAGTGGCAATGGGGCGTTTAGAGATTCAGGGCAAGAGCTGCCCGCAGGCGGTAGATCGCCCGATTAAGGTGCGGAAGTTGTTGTTGGATAACGACTTAAGTTCGCAAGAGTAATTAGCGAACTTGCGTTGCGGCAGGATTATGGGCAGTTTGCGGGGCTTTGGGGCCAGCCGCAGGCGAAGCCACCATTTCGGTTGGCTGCGCCACACGCGGAGCTTCGGCCGCCTCGTAATTCACCACCACCGGCTGTTCGCCGCCACCCAGGTCGTACGCAATGCCGCCCAGCCGCCAGTCGCCCGCTACATTCCGCATGAAGCAGCAAACGTCGAATTCCACGGATTCGCCACCAGCCTGGGCCGCCATGTGGTACTCAACGGCCGCTTCGTCCGGTTGGGGGAGCCACAGTTTGGTAACGCGAAAATCGGCGGCATCAACGGCCGAAAAGGCAAACCGCTTGCCGTTCTTTGCCATCTGCTCGGCAGCCAATGGTGTCAACCGACCAGTAGCGGCGGGTTCGTCGCCAGCGGCCAGCGCGTTGAGGAACGCGGAGGCGGACAAGGCGGCTGGATGTTTGGATTCGGCCGAGCTGCCGGGCGCATCGGTCGTGGCGTTTGTCGCCGCACTGGGCGCCTGGTCGCTCTTGGAGCAACCGGGGAGGCACGGTGTCAGCAGCAACAGTACTAAGAGCATCAGGCGCATCGCACGTGCCTTCCTTGAGCAACCATGGTTTCCTGGGATCGAATCGCCGGGCGGGAGTTTGCCAGACCCGGCCGCGCGGGTCAAGGGAAATTCCGTGGCGACCGAAAAAGAGGTAGCGGCCGCACCCACGCTGCCGCTAGCCTCACCGGTCCCAACTCCCAAATAACGAGTCCCCAGATAAAGTAGGCGGTCAACTGTCCCGGCGGGCGGGCGACGAATAGGGCACCTAAGGAATACGGCGTAATTCACCATCCATTTTGGGAGGGTCGGTGTCTCGGCGGCGGGGAGGGTGAGACCCGGCAATCGAGGGCACCCACACAAACCATGGACGGCCCACCGGCCGGCAAGTCCCCGCCACCTAGCAAGAGCCTGCGGAAACCCGGCGAAACCGTTCGGGTGGCCTGCGCGATGGGGTGAAAAATATGCGCGAAAACGCATGGCTAGATGCGTCGAGTTGCGTAAGATGGAAGGGAGCAGCCCCCTGCCCCGCTGCCGGTATCTACCTTCGTAATCATTCGACGAGGTCTCACGTGGCTAATCCGCTTCCATCATCCCTTAACTCGCGCCGCGGTTTTACGCTCGTGGAACTGCTGGTCGTGATTGCGATCATTGGCATCTTAGTGGCCCTGTTGCTCCCCGCCGTGCAGGCGGCCCGCGAATCGGCGCGGCGCATGAGCTGCGCCAACAACCTAAAGAATATTGGCTTGGCGTGCCTCAACTACGAGTCGTCCAAAGGGACGTTGCCTCCCGGTGGAAAGAATGCAGCGGGCCAGTCGCAAAGTGGCCTCGGTTGGCCGGTCTGGATCCTGCCTTATTGCGAGGGGAGCGTTGTTACCGAACAAGCGATCGACGTGTTCGCGTTGAGCGGCGATGCGTACGGTAGCGCGATGGACGAACTCAATCGGCTCATCATGCCCATGTACTACTGCCCCAGCGATCCCGATATCAAGAATCAACAAGAGAAATACCTGAGTGCGGATCGCCGGCAGATGAGCTACGCGGGAGTATCCGGTTCCTATTTCAGTCGTACCGGAGAGTGCACGACCACCAAACAATCGGGAGTCTACTGCGTCCAGAGTTCCGACCCCACCTTCGCGCAAAACAACTACGACGGACTGATGATTCAAGATTGGCCCGTCAAGCTTCGGCAAGTGACCGACGGACTCAGCAATACCATTATGATTGGCGAACGGTGGTACGCCGTGCGGGCCTGGATGATTGGCTCCTATTGGCGAAGCCCGACCGACCCACCTCAGGGCAGAGGACGCAACCTTCCTGCGCCGCCCGGACCCCAGCCAGTGACGGCACTCTTCGCCATGAAGAACGTGACGGCCAATGTGCCGATTAATCACGACCTAAACCTCAGCTGTTACGTGGGGCATCAAAACACAACCGATCGGCCAAGTGTCCCCGATACTTCGGCGCGCACGCTTTCGGTGAACGACTTGCCTTTTGGAAGTTTCCATCCTGGCGGAGTTAACTTTGGCTATGGCGACGGAAGCGTGAACTTCCTGCCCGACGATATCGACCTGGCAGTGTACGTTTCGCTGGCATCGCGCAATGGTGAAGAGGTGATTGGTGAGTAACCTCGCGAGGCTGCTGATCGTTGCAATAGGGTTCTCGCTAGTTGCCGGATGTGGGAAGGGCGATGGCACCGCGACCGTCTCGGGGATGGTGAGCATCTCTGGCGAGGCGATGGGAAAGGGTGTCGTGAACTTCTTTTCCGAGGGGGGCGACCGCCCGCTCGGTGCGCCGGTTTCTGCCGAAGGGACCTACACCGCCGTACTCCCGCCGGGCGACTACAAGGTAGTGGTGATGACTTCGAGCAGCGTGCCCGATGGCTGGAAGGAAGGCGACCCGTTGCCGCAGCCCAAGGTGGCGGTTCCGCTCAAGTACACCCAGCCTCGTTCGACCCCGCTTCGGGTCACCGTCGGGGCCGACGACCTAGCGCACGACTTCGCGCTGGAGTAGGTTGTACGACTCAACTGGTTCCTGCGGCAGCGGCCCAGTACAATCAGCACCTTCCTTATCTCTCGATTCTGAAGGTGGTTCGCACGTGCACGACTGGTATCCGTTCGTCGTGTTGTTGGTGGGGCTCGCGGTCGTCATTGGCGGTATTGTCGGGCTTCGCGTGCATGCATTTCTGGCGCTCACGACCGCTGCGATCATTGTTAGCCTGATGGCGCCCGGCGACGGCGCCAACAAGATTCGCGCGTGGCCGAGGCGTTCGGTTCCACGGCTGCCGGCATTGGCATTGTGATCGCCCTGGCGGCGATTATTGGTAAGGCAATGACCGAGAGCGGCGCGGCCGATCGCGTGGTGCGGATGTTCCTTGCCATGTTGGGTGAAAAACATGGGGCGGTCGCCATTGCCAGCAGCGGCTTTGCCATTGCGATTCCCGTGTTCTTCGATACGGTTTTCTACTTGCTCGTGCCACTCTGCAAGTCGATGTACCGCCGCACGGGAGGCCACTACGTGAAGTACTTGCTGGCCGCCGTGTCGACGGCGTCGGCCCACGCGCTCGTGCCGCCAACCCCTGGGCCGCTGCTGATGGCCGACCAGCTAGGCGTGAGCATCGGCATGATGATGCTGGTTGGCTTGGCCGTAGCGGTGCCGGCAACGGCGGCCGGGCTCCTGTTCGCCGTGTGGTGCGATCGCCGCATGCCACACATTGTGCCGCCGGAGGAAACCGAGCCAAGGGTGGAAGTAACTGCACCGGACTCCGCAGCGGACCTGCCCCCGCTCGGCTGGGCCGTGGCACCGATCGCCGTGCCCGTTGCGTTGATTACCACGAGCGCCGTGGTGAAAACGGCCGGTGTGGAACTCCCCCGCTCCGTGGCATCCGCGCTGGAGATTCTCGGCAATCCCAACTTCGGCGCTCCTGCTGGCGGCGGTCATCGCGCTGCTCACGCAGCACCGTTATTGCGGGCACACACTCAGGCATATCGCCAATTCGGTGGAACACGCCCTGATGAGTGGCGGTGTGGTGGTACTCATTACGGCCGCAGGCGGCGCGTTTGGGGCGATGCTGCGGGCAGCCGAGCTCGCGCCCGCCATTAAGAATGCCTTTGGCGAGACCGCCGTGAGCGGACTGGCGGTGCTGCTGCTGGCCTTTGTGGTGGCATCGCTCATTAAGTTTGCCCAGGGATCAACGACCGCGTCGGTGATCGTCACCTCAGGCATGTTTGCGGCCATGATCGCCAACACCGAGCTCACGTTTCATCCCGTCTACCTGTGCGCCGCCATCGGTGCGGGGGCGCTCGTCGGCTCGTGGATGAACGATAGCGGTTTCTGGATCTTTGCCAAAATGGGAGGGCTGTCGGAAATCGATACGCTGCGCACGTGGACACCGCTCTTGGCGGTGCTGGGCATTGTGGCGATGGCGATGACGTTGCTGCTGGCAACGCTGATGCCAATGGCCCCGGAAAGCGTAGTTCCGAGCTAGTGTCTCGTTCGGGCTAAAATGCGGGGTTCTCTAGAGCGAGGCGTAGGCGCTAGCCTCGGGTTTCCTAGAGTACGCCCGACGCTAGCGCTCACCCTAAAATCAAGCTGCAACGCTGCACTAGCTCGCGCCTTTCGGTGCCGTTACTCGGCCAGGCTAACGCACACTATCTCCTTATCGTTACGGGCAAACACGCAGCCTTGGGCGTAGGCCGGGTGGGTCCATACCACGGGGCGGCCAAAGGCCTCGCCCGCTGGCTCGATGATCTTTTGCCGGCCATGGATGGTCATTCCCTCGCGAGTGAGGTCGGCGACGATGAGCTCGCCCATTTCGTTAAACAGAAAATACCTGCCGCTGGGCGTGTGACACACAATGAACGCGGTGCCGTGACGAGGTCGCCGGCCTGCATCGGATCCAACGAGTATTTCCTGGTTTTTCCATAACCGGTCGCCAGTCGCCGGATCGATGGCCATCAATTGGCTCGACTCGATATCGCACCCAAAAATCGCCCCCTTGGCAAAGTAGGGCGTCGCGTTCGAGCAGTACACCGCCTCCTTGGCTGAATTCGACTTCCAATCGATCTTGGGATCGCCCGAGCCAACACCAGCGACCAGCATCGCCTCGCCGTAGGCGGTGACGAACATCTGCCCGTCAACCAACCGAGGCACAGCGATCGACATTCCGTACTTGGGTGATAGCGGCTTGGTCCACTGCTCCTGCCCCGTGACGGCGTCGAGTACCGATACCCCATTTGGATGGAATGCCACCACACAAGTTTTGCCTTCCAGCTCGATGGCCATGGGCGACGCGTAGCCAGGTTCGTTCGACGAGAGCGCCCGCCACGCTTCTTCGCCCGTGAGCTTATTGAACGCCACGACGGCGGTTTGCTCGCCACCCACCATGGTGACCACCAGGTCGCCCACCACTAACGGGCACGACGAATGGCCCCAGATGGGGGTTTTGATTCCAAACTTTTCCAGGAAGTTCACGTGCCACACCGCCTCGCCATCGGACATGCGACGGCAAGTCAGATCGCCCTCGGTACCGAGCGTGTAAACGTGGTTGCCATCCACGCAGGGCGTGGCGCGCGGTCCGCTGGGGTACGATACGTAGTAGTCGACCTTGTCACTCTGGGTCCACAGCAGGTCGCCCGTCGCCGCGTCGATGCAGTGCAGTCGTTCGTTGCCAGCAAGTTTGATCGGACGGCCGGGATTGTTTTGAAGGGTGCCCTCCGTCACTTCGTAGTCGAATAGATAGACCTTGCCATCGACAACGACAGGCCCAGAGTATCCCACGCCGCAGGGCACCCGCCACTTTGCGGACAAATCGCCGTCGCTGAACGTGGTCTTGATACCCTGGGCATCCCAGTTGCTCGAACTTTTGGGGCCGAGCCATTGCGGCCAATCGTCGGCCAAAAGTTGGCTGCATGCACAGCAAATCGCAATGGTCAACAACCTCTGATAGCATCGCATGGAGAAACTCCGTTTTTGGCTAGTAGGCAAACTTGTTGCGTCATTGTCCTGCAACTGGCCTTAGAAGTCAAAAGCGCGTCGCCCAGCACTGCAGCGCCAAATTCAATATGCAGAAAACCATGAATGGCGTGGGTTCTCATGGATGAATCGTCCTTGCCATAGGTTCGACCCGTGGTCACGCTCACGCCCTCGCAACGGGGTTGCTTTACAAGCTCAAATCAGTGGTATCCGTGCGATCCGTGGTTAATAACCTATCGCTGTAGTACACAGATGCCAGCCAACGACGACTATCGAGTCCGACCATGCAGGCCCAAGACCACAATCCTTATTCGTCGCCCAAGGCAACTGACACCCCGGCAGGGCCCAGAAAAAAGGGTGGGACTCGATGGGTCCCCAAGACGCTGGGCATGTGGACACTTACGTTCTTTGTTGTTGCGAACGCTTGCGTCGTTGCAGGTTTCTTGCACTACGACTGGTTGTCACGCGATTTCGACTATCGCAATGGTAGCAGCGAGGAACTCTCCCGAATGACTTCGGCAGTTGGTTATTGGCTCATTCCCACACTCATTTCACTGGGCATGTCCGTGCTGCTCGGTAGTGCGGTGATCGTTAAGTTCTTGATTCGACTATTCCGCGGTCAGTGAGCGTCGAGGCCTCGCATCACCTGTCCGCGGGGCCTTCGACACCGCCGGTAAATCGGGCGTCCTCTGCCGCGTGGCCGGTGAGCACCTGTGCCTGGTATCCACCGCGCGATTTGAAGTACAGCCCGAGCGCGATGTAGCTCGCCAGCATGATGATCGGGAAGATGCACATGTTGGCCAGCGCGCTTTGCTTACTCTCGTCTCCCAGTTTAGCAATGGATTCAGCGACTTCCTCACGCTTCTCTTGCGAGTCGCCTGCAAGCTGCTGCTCCACCAGGTCGGCGGAGATCGTCTGGTAGGGAATCAGGCCGTACTTGTTGCGTGGATCGACCACGGAAATCACGCCGTCGGTATAAAGTTCGGGAGCCAGCTCCTTAAGTTCGCTACTGGCGGCGACCGCCTCCACCTTCTTCTCATCCTGCAATGCGCCGATGTACGCGGTGCCTAAGGTGCCGACGGCCAGCATGCCAATGCCCCCCAGCGCGTTGAGCGTTAGCGCGCCACCCTTGGGCGTCTGTTCGGCAGCCACTCCGAGCATGGTGGGCCAGAAGAATGTTTTGCCGATGCCGTAAATCGTGGCGGCGGCGAACACCATCATGCCGCTGGCCACCGATAACGAGTAAAGCCCAATGATGGCCAATACGGACGACACGATCAGCAACCCAATGGGGCTGATTTTGTGAACAATCGGTCCGGCAAAGAACCGCAGGACCATCATAATCGCGGACGTGTAAACCAGCACCAGGCCGGGGTCGAACTTGCCCGCGGCCACGTTCTTCATGATGTCTTCAATCCACGAGTCGGTGCCGATTTCGGTCGTCGCGAGCGGCATCATGATGAGCGCGAGGAAGAACAAGAGCGGGTTGCCAAGCGACTTGGTATAGAGCCCAAAACCAACCACCGCCGCCACGCCCAGCGCGGCAAACACCCAACTGTTGATGTTGGGAAACGACTGGGCTAGCTGCAGGGTGATCAAGAACATGGCAATTGCCGCTCCCAACACGCCAAATTCGGCGAGCATCTCGCGATAGGTCACACCCGAAGCAACGCGCTCTTGCTGGGGAAACTGGAGCGGGATCAGCATTAAGAAGAAGATGATGGCCGGTGGCACAATAATGGCAATCCGAATCCACCATGCCACGTCCATCGAGTTGAGCCAGATCGTGAGCAGTCCGGCAATCACCAATCCACCCGGCCAGCCCGCATGCAGGATGTTGAGCCACTTGGTCTTCTCCTTGCTATACATGGTCGCCACGAGCGGATTGATGTACGCCTCGACGGTGCCATTGGAGAGCCCCAGGATCAGACTGCCCCAGTAGAGCAGGCTGTATCCGAGCTTGGGATCGCCCTCGCCCCCGCCGGAGACAAAGAACGCACTGACACCCATGATCGACCACACGATGTAGCCCAAGAAGGAGATGATCATTGCCGTCTTGTAGCCAATGCGGTCGATGAACAGGCTGAAGCCGATGATGCTAATGGCGAACGGCCAAATCCCCATGCCGGCCAGCTCGCCCTTAGAGGCTTCGTCCAGGCCAAACTCTTCGCCCCACTCGCCAATCAGAAACAGCCGCGTGATGAAACCGAACGCGGTGGTGATGAGCGCCAGGAAACAGCCCCAGAACAATCGCTTGGAGTGCGAAGAGTCCGCCATGATTCGCCTGTACTGAAAAGAGGGTTGAGAATTCTCGCCAGGACCTTGGACCCAAGGCCGATGGAACCTAGTGTAACCCGCAAGTTGCAACTACCCAACCTCCATTTGGCAACCGTTCGTTTTTGCGAACGTCCAGCGATGGAGCATCGAGAGCTTCGGGCGTGAGTGCTGGTTTCGGCGGCGTGAACGTTCGCCCGGAGGATTCCTGCCCTTGGCGCTAGGTGCAACGAGCTGGGCGTCTGCGGTGAAACCCATCCATATGTCACGAGGCAAGAAAAATGCGTGAAAAACCCGCAATCGGCCTTGCCGGCACGATGTGTTGGACAATAGTGCCAAACATGAAGCAGTTCCAAAGTAAGTGACCAACTCGACAGCGATTTCTTTGCTAATGCACGCTTAAAAATCTGATCAAGCGTACCGTCGCCTTTGCCTGCATTCTGCTGGCATCGCGACTCCTGCTGCTGCAGCCGTTTTGAGGCTACTCTCGCGGCGGTTTAGATGCAATTTGTTCCCTTTAGATTTGGTTCTTTTTTTGGAGACCCCACCCATGAAATTCGCTCTGTCCATTGCCATTCTTTCAGTTCTCTCGCTGTGTCCTCAGGTCCTCGCCCAATCGTTAGTCGTCGGTGGCCAAACGAGCGTGGCGCTCGACTTCGACACGCTTAGCTCCGCGGCCGGGCTGACATTCTCCAGTGTTTCGGAGGATGTCATCGCACCTGGTTCCATCGCGGATTCCGTAGCATTCGGTATCAATCCTCGCGATGCTGTTTCGCTACCGACAACGTTCGCCTACGATCCCGCGACCTTTCCTGCCGGCGGTAGTTTTTCGGGTACCATCGAACACCAAGGAAGTGTTTTCTTTAACGACGATGACGTAGAGGTGGGGGACTTTACCATTGCGTTCGACGGTTCTCGAGCGGGAACGCTAAACGGATTGGCGAGCGGATTCTTCGTGGCGAGCACGGTTGGTGTGGTGGCTCCGTTATTCGACCTGGAAGTGACTGGCGCCGATCCTCAAAACTTAAGTCTCACGGTGGATGGCAATCTGTTGGTGACTCCTGAGCTGGGGACCTTTCTAGTAGATCAGGGCCTCGCTTCGTCCGACTTGGCGGGGGCGGTCGTCGGCGCAGCGGGTCGAGGCCACCTCGATTCCAGAGCCAAATTCCATTGCGATGTTATGCCTCGGTGCGACGGCTGTTGCGGTGGTTCGTAGGCGCTCCAAAAATTAGTCGCTACTTGGATAAATCGGCAAATCAAACATGGCCGGAGTCGTTCACGGGAGCGACTCCGGCCGTTGCCTTCTTGCAGTAGGAAATTTTGACGATCCACCGGTTGTTCGGTAGGCTAGCGATGCGACTGCCAATCAAGCCTTCGTCATCCCGCGTGGTGAAATGGACGAGTTCGAAAACAACCCCTACGCACCACCCTTGGAAGTCTCGGAGGCTGGTGCCCGCAAGCGTTCCGTTGGCTGGCAACGGCAAACGGCGAGGGCCGTTCGCCTAATACCACTGGCGATCGCTTGCCACGCTATGCTATTCGGACTCAACTACTTGAGCCTGGTGGGAGAAGGCACCTGGCTGGAAGCTGTCGCGATCGGAACGACGCTCGGTTTTTGGGTCGTCTCCCTGGTCTACCATGCCTGGTTTGGCACGTTATTGTACGGGCTGTTCTGGGGTGTACTGCTAGCAACTTTGGCGGCGTTCCCACTCGTGGGACTCTTGGCGCTCGCGATGTTCTACGCGCGGGCGCGGCGCGAGTTGCAAGAGCTGGGTTGGACCGTCAAGGGATTTTCGGCAAAAGCCGGATTGGAAAACGCCCTGAATCGGTGGCTTGCCAGGGCCACTCTAACCACACGCCCTGGCATGGTATATTGAGGGGCTATGCGGCCGGGTTCGAGGACGACCCGGCTCGCATCCCGCCCCTAAAATCCGGCCTCCGAACTCTGAGCTCTCGCGCGTTGATGGATCCCAAGTACATTCGCAACTTCTCGATCGTCGCCCACATCGACCACGGCAAGAGCACGCTGGCCGATCGGCTGATGGAACTCACCGGTACCGTCAGCAGCGCGAGATGAAGGAGCAGTTGCTCGACGACATGGATCTCGAACGCCAGCGGGGCATCACGATCAAGGCCCGCGCCGTGACGCATGCGAGCTACGAGTCGATGGCAAGAAGTACGAACTGAACCTGATCGACACGCCGGGCCACGTCGATTTCCAGTACGAAGTCTCCCGGTCGCTTGCCTGCTGCGAAGGGGCCGTGCTGCTGGTCGATGCATTTCAAGGGGTCGAGGCCCAAACGGTCGCCAACGCCTACGCCGCGATGGAGCACGAACTGACCATCGTGCCGGTGATGAACAAGGTCGACCTGACCCACGCCCGGCCCGACGAAGTGCGGACGAGATGGAGCAGACGCTGGCCATCGATCCCGACGAGGTGCTCGGCTGCAGCGCCAAGACGGGCGTCGGCTGCGAGGAGGTGCTCGAAGCGATCATCGACCGCGTCCCGCCGCCGGCGGGCGATCCCAACGCCACGCTGCAGGCGATGGTGTTCGACTCGCATTACGACGAGTTCCGCGGCGCGATCACTTACGTGCGGGTCATGAACGGCACGGTGCAGCAAGGGCCAGAAGATCAAGTTCCTGCAAGCAGGGACCGACGCACGAAGTGGTCGAGCTGGGCCAGTTCGCGCCGCAGCGCGAGGCCTGCCGACCAACTCTCGGCCGGCCAGGTCGGCTACCTGATCTGCAACATCAAGTCGCTCGGTCACGTCCACATCGGCGACACGGTCAGCGGTAGCCACGGCGAACCGGCCAAGCCGCTGCCCGGCTACCAAGAGCCCAAGCGGATGGTGTTCTGCGGCCTCTATCCGTCCGACGGCCAGGACTTCAAGCAACTGCGCGAAGCCCTCGACAAACTGGCGATCAACGACCCTAGCTTCGAGTTCGAGCCGGAGACGAGCGACGCGCTTGGGCTTTGGCTTCCGCTGCGGGTTCCTGGGCCTGCTGCACATGGAGATCGTCCAGCAGCGGCTGGAACAGGAGGCCGACATCGACCTGGTGCAGACCGCGCCGAACGTGACGTACGAGATCGACTACCAAGAGCGGCGAGGAACTCGAGGTCCACACTCCTCAGCGAGTGCCCGAACAGGGCGAGATCGAGGAGTTTCGCCAGCCGATCGTGCGGGTGAGCTTCGTGCTGCCGACCGAGTACATCGGCGGCATCATGAAGCTTTGCACCGACCGGCGAGGGACGTACGTCCGCACCGAGTACCTCTCGCCCACCCGGGCGATGCTGGTCTACGACCTGGCCCTCGCCGACGTGATCTACGACATGCACGACAGGCTCAAGAGCACCACCCGCGGCTACGGCACGATGGACTACGAGCTGCTTGGCTACCGTCCGGGCGACCTGGTGCGGCTGGACATCCTGGTCAAGAACGAGCGGGTCGACGCGCTGTCGATCGTCTGCGACCGCCGCGACGCCGATGTCCGCGGCCGGGCGGTGATCAAGAAACTCAAGCAGGAAATCCCCCGCCACATGTTCGAAGTGCCCCTGCAAGCCGCGATCGGCACCCGCGTCATCGCCCGCGAGACGATCTCGCGCGATGCGCAAGAACGTGACCGCCAAGTGCTACGGCGGCGACATCAGCCGCAAGCGCAAACTGTGGGAGAAGCAAAAGGAAGGCAAGAAGCGAATGAAGTCGATCGGCCAGGTCGACATCCCGCAGAAGGCGTTCCTGGCCGTGCTGGAGACGGGCGAGGAAGAGAACAAGGGGAGCGTTAAGTCGCGGGGGTAAGTGGAGACCGATCGCGGTACGCCAGAGCCGTTCCTCGGGTGAGCGATCGATGTCGGCCCGCGCCTCTGTGTCGTGTCGCGTTACCGCCAGTCGAGCGTCGAGAACCTTTTGTGGGCCTCGCGTTCGAGCCCCTCGCGATGGTTGGGATGGGCAATGTCGATGAGTGCCCGTGCCCGTTGCCGAAGGTTCTTGCCATAGAGGTTTGCCACACCGTATTCGGTGGCGACGTAGTGGACGTGAGCGCGGGTTGTTACGACGCCTGCCCCCTGCTTGAGTACGGCCGAGATTCGCGAAACGCCTCGTCGGGTAGTTGAGGGCAACGCAATGATCGGCTTTCCGCCTTTGGAAAGCGCGGCCCCGCGGATGAAGTCCATCTGGCCTCCTACCCCCGAGTAGATTCGCTGCCCAATTGAATCGGCGCAGACTTGGCCTGTCAAATCTACCTCAATGGCACTATTGATGGCGGTGACTTTCGGGTGGCGGCGAATGACAGCCGTATCGTTCACGTAACCTGCCTCGAGCATCTCCACGGAAGGATTGTCGTTGACGAAATCATAAACGCGCTTGCTTCCCACGCAGAACGTGCCGACAATTTTCCCAACCTGCCGGGCTTTGCAGGAACCATTAATCACGCCCGATTCCACCAGCTCGACGATGCCGTCGGAGAACATCTCGGAGTGGACACCCAGGTCTTTATGATCGCGGAGCGAAGTGAGCACGGCATCCGGTATGGCGCCAATACCCATTTGCAGCGTCGCCCCGTCTTCGACCAATTCGGCCACATGTCGCCCTATCGCTCGCTCGGTGGGAGTCGGCTCGTCCGGAACGCGGGAATGCAGCGGGTCGTCTTGCTCGACGGCCCAGTCGATTTGCGAGACATGCACCAAGCCGTGCCCGTGCGTTCGCGGCATATTTCGATTGATCTGCGCCACGACGTACTTGGCGGAATCGGCTGCAGCCCGCGAGGCATCAACCGACACGCCCAGCGAGCAGAATCCATGCCGATCGGGTGGCGATACCTGCAGCAGTGCCACGTCCAGCGGCAACCCTCGCCTGCGGAACAACTCGCCCACTTCGCTTAAGAAGACGGGTACGTAGTCCGCGTAGCCGTCGTTCGTGGCTTGCCGTACGTTTGCGCCGACGAACAGCGAATTGGTAAAAACTCGGCCCTTTAATCCGGGAGCTGCGTACGGCGACCCCCCTTCGGTGTGGAGATGCACCACTTCGAGATCGTGGAGGTCTCGAGCACGGCGACTCATCGCAGCAACCAGCGCGGGTGGCGCGGCTGCCGCCGTGTGGACGAACACGCGATGGCCCGACTGAATGACTTTGACGGCTTTTTCGGCGGTGGTGATTTGCATGGCAGGCCCCTGCTGATCTTGGCTTGGCAGTGCCGCCCCGCGACTACGCAGGAGCAGCGAGCGGTCCAAGTAAGAACGCAGGCGGGGTGGGTTGAGGGCGGTCCAAGCCGCCGGGAGGGATGCGTCCGCGTGATCGCGGAAATCAGGTCACGGCACACGCATATGGGGTGGGGGGGGACGTCGTTACGTGCATGACCGCCTAACACTAGTTTGCGCTGCGTTGTCGCTTGCGCCAGAGCGGGAAGCGCGCGGATGCCGCGGAGGCCAAAAAAATGACCCTCATGCAGGCATCGGGGTACTAGCAACGGCAACCCGTAGCGTTCACGGTCCGGCGCGAAAGCTTGGCCCGAATCGCTTCGCGATCCTGTCAAAACTTGCCTGCGAGGTGGGCTCGCCGCGCTAGTTCTTGTAGATTTTGTGCTGGGGACGACCGGAAAGTATCTGTTCTTTCCCCCAGTTGGTTACCTCTTTGAAGGCGGCGCTGTGAATGAATTCGACGAAGGCCGACTCGTCGGACCACTCGCTCGTGATCAGGTACGAGGCGTCGTCGCTCACGTCTTTCCAAAGCACCGAGCTTTCGTGCCCTTCCGCCGCTCGCAGCGCATCAATGACTCCGACAAACTTCTCTTCGAAGTCGGCCTGCTTCCCTTCGATCACGTGGTAGTTCATTCCGACGGTAATCATGCTAGTCGATATCCTGATGGGGTTCTGTTCATGGAACGGCCGACCCCGCTCGCAGGGCCACGAACCCTTCAGCCTACCAGCCACGATTTGGCCTGCCAATCCGCTGAGTAAATCGTGGGGCGGCAGATGTTTTGCCCGTTCTATTCTTGAATCGCCAAGCACGCCAAGAGTGCCAGGAACCGCCATGGACGGAGTCCCAGACCCGCGGACGGGAGGCCCGCGATTCGCGATGGCTCCACCACCAAGCCGTAGCCGCGACAAGGCGTAGAAGATACGCAAGGATGGGGATCACGGACAACTTCTGCTGCCTACCAAACGTTGAGTTGTTTTGAGCTTTTTATGCCTTCTTGCGGCAATCATTCCGCTCGGCAAACGGAGTCCTGAACTTGGCGTACTTGGCGGTTCTCCTTTCTGCCATAGATAATTTCTCAGGCACAGTAAATGGCAGCCAAACTTCCGACCGTCACCTAGCGAACAGTGCAAAGCGATCAACACGCGGGGCAATCAAAGGTACTACCGCAACTATGCGTTACTGCGGGGGTGAACTTCGCCTTGCGCTGGCAGTGCTATTTGCTGTCGACCTGCCGCAGTACGACCGCAGAGCCTGCTCGAACGTTACCACCAAGGGGAACCAGACCGCCGACCACATCCCGCTCAGCAAAAAGCCTGCTCGGCCAGGAGGCGTGCCAAGCCCTGGAGGAGTATGGCGAGGTCGAACAGGGCGAAGCGACCGGCTCACTCTTCCGGAGCAAGAACCGCAAAGGCTGAGCATTTAGAAGTACGACGCGGCCCGTGGCGGGGGAGGGAAGAGCGGGAGATCGGAATGCGGCTGGTTGGGTTTCGCAGACCGACTTTCCGAATTAGAATAAGGCGCGGCGCTGGCTGGGTTCGCAGGCGGCCCGATGGTCGGTTTATTCCAAGTAGCGACGGTCGGGGAGCGAGCGAGGTGGCACTTCTGCTGGTAAGCTTGGATACCGGAAGTGAAATCGCCGCTTCCATCGAAGTCTTACCGGCATGGGCGATCCGCCGACTAAAACTGAAATAACAGATCACGCGTCCGTAGCTCAATTGGATAGAGCACTGGTCTTCGGAACCAGGGGTTGCAGGTTCGAGTCCTGCCGGGCGTGCTTCGAAAAGTCCAGCTGAACGCTTTGTTTCGTGGGGTTTTGTTGTTGCTCTCCGGAGTCGCTGCAGCTTCAGTTGCTCTCGATTTGCACCGTTGGCCACGAGTCAGTGCAACATTTGCCAGCGACCACCAGCCGGCATGTGAACTACCACCGCCCGCGGCCGAAATGCTGATGCAGGGGCCATCATCGTTGGAACCGGAACACTAGCACCCACGTGTCTTCCTTATCGAACAGTTGCGCCGCATCCGTTGTGTCTTCGAACCCAATGGCCTCGCAGCCGACCGCTGACGAGTGAACCGCAAACGGCGCGTTCACACAGTGGGTGGCCTCGGAACTACCTGCTTTGCCTTTGCGAGACTGCAGTCGAAACGTCTGCGCTTGCGAGGTGTCGTTGTAAATAGCATAAATCGCGGGGGTTCTTGATGAATGCGTTTTCCCATGGGGGGCCCGCGATTGCTTCCAAATCACCCGATTCGACTTGCCTTCGATCACGTCCAGCGAACTTGGGGAGTGCCTGGAGTTCGATGCCATGAGAACGATCTGCTCGTGCGGGTCAACGTTCAACAAAAGATCCCCTTCGTGGGGGAGCGAAATCTGCCCGTCGGCAAGTGGCGTCGGTTCGTAGCGGACGCTGCCCTCGGGTGGACGAGCGGGATCCGTAGGGTTAACGAAATGAGCAACCGCCAACATGTCGCTAAAATGAACCATTCGTGGATGTTCGCGGCTGGATGTTTGCTCATAGGGTGCATCTTGCCAGCCCATGACCAGCAGGCCGTCCGCTTCAAGCTCCACCTTATAGTCGCTTAGCTTCCAGGAGCCGGGCGCGATTGACTCCTGCGATGCGTGCGAGCCAACCAGCAGCAGGTACTCGGTTTTGGAACTCGTGTTTTCAATCACCGACCGACCGATGCAACCTGCTTGCGCATGCTTCACTCGCAGTCCTGCGGGAGCCAATCGCGTGTAGGAAACTAAATTGATTGGCTGCGACACGCTCGGATTGACGCCAAGCATGACGATCGTATTCAGTTTACTGATGCCGGTTTGGCCTACGATGTCCATGCGGCCGGCAGGTGGGAGTGCGAACAGGTATCCCCGTCCTCGCCAATCGTCCCCTTCCAGCCACACTTGATTCTGCTCAGCCGGCGATAGGAGCGCGGCCTGTGCGTATAAATCGGCCGAGAGGCGCGGCAGCAAGATCCGCCGTAGCGGCTTGCTCCTCAACGCCTCGCTCACGGTTCGTAGCGACTTGGGTTCCGTCACTTCCAACCCATCCGGCGTTCGTCGAATGTAATTGTCGTGTACCAGCGCGGGCTGGAAGGTGGGGGCAGGATTGTGCGGTTCGTTATTGAGCCAACTCCAGCGGACCGCGCCCCCCAAGGCGAGCACGGCGAGCGAGGCTGCCAGGGCGAGACGCCAGGAGGCAAAGCGGCGGAAAAGGGACCTATCGGCAATCTGCATTGTGGCCGCGTGTACGTTCCTGGTACTGACGGCCTCAAAGTCAGGGGCCTCGTGGTCAGGGGCCTCGTGGTCAGGTAAGTACGGTGCTACCGCGACGGCGGCACCCATCTCTTCGGGAATCATGTCGGCCAGGCGAACCGCATCGCCATAGTACTCCCACAAATCGGGTCTTTCTTTCAGGATTGCTTCGAGTTGGGCAACGCGCTCGGACGTGGCACCCTCATCCCTGAGCTCGAACATCAATCGTAGGATCTCGTAGTTCTCGTGTTCCATATCACGAACGCCTATTCTGAAAAAACAAACAGTATGACGAACGTAACGTTGCGTGCGTATCCGTCGGTGGGAGCGTAATCGACAGCATCAGGTGGCAGCCAATCGTTGCTGGATGCAAGCGAAGAGCGACTTCCGCACCCGCATCAAACGGGACTTTATGGCTGAAGGCGTCTTGCCGGTCTTTTCGGCGAGGTCGACCACGGGAACTTCATCCTCGTACCGCCAGCGCAATAGTTCCAGTTCGCGGTTGCCCAGTACCTGCATGCACTTGCGTAAGGCACCACGCAGCTCATCCTCTCGCTCCTGCGGCAGGTACGTGTCGGCCAATTGCTGGGCCAATTCCTCGCTAAAGCAAAGCCGATCGCGTTTCTTGTCTCGTAGATGTGCCTGTACCTGCCAGTAGGCAATCTTTCGGGCCCATGCCACAAAGCTGGTCCCTAGTTGAAAATCGCCAACCTTGCGCCACAAAATGAGATTGGTCTCCTGCAACACGTTATTCGCTTCATGGTGGTCGAACACCAGCATGCGGATGTAGCTGGAGAGCCTGCCCTGTTCGGCGGTCAATAGCCGCACGAACTCTTCGGTGGCAGCCAAGCTCTTGTCTTCGGGGCGTGACATCAGGCGTCTTCTCCAACAATGCAAAGAATTCAGGGCGAACGTCCCGGTCGCCTCGCCTGGATCGACCCAGACGAGGGGGGGAGCCCGCCTTCGAAGCTTCACGCCTGTGGGTACCCGGCTATGTGCGGCGGCGGCACCCATGCCGTTTGCCCCGGGTATTGCCACCCTATGCCTTTTATACCGTGGCCGCGGAGAAGGTCGCACAAAATTCTTGGAGCGGCCCAAAATCTACATCTCTGTGGCGATTTCCTCGTGCTGCGGAACTTTCTTCCAGAAAAATCTGAACTTTCTGCAACCCCTTCGCATCCAGTGGTATTTAGTCAGTGCGGGCGGAGTATCCATACAGGCTTCACCATCTCACCTTAGCCCTAGGGGTCGCATCTTAAGAGTCGCTGGCGAGCGACTACCATTGAGTTATGTGGCATGAGTTATGTGGAACGTTGCCATGCGGTGACGTCTTCCGCTGCCTCCACCTCCGACGCCCCCGTCACAGAGTCCGGCAAGTCGCGACAGAGTCCGACTAGTGGGAACCGTGGGCTTCGAAGTGGCAGGAATTCGCGCCAAATTCGGCGTAAACCCGATGTTTTGTGTATCTTCAGTTTTTCACCTCAGAGTGTTAAGGAAAGTCTAATGTTCCGAACCGCGAAATGGCAATGTTTGCCAGTTCTAGCCCTGTCGATGCTGACCGCCGTGTCGGCGCTGGCCGCCGATGTCGAAGTCATCTTGACCACCCGAGGCCCAGCCAATGATGTCGGCGTCTCGGGTCGTACGCTGCTTAGTTTCAACACCAGTGGCGGCCAATCGTTTTCACTTAGCGAAGATGGCAGTTGGTGGGCCATTAACGCCTTGCTAGACACTACTAGCAATCCGGCGAACCGCAACGTACACCTGCGTGGCCAAGGGGGAGCGTTCGTCAACACCATGATCCAAGATAACGTCACCTTGATGCCAACCTTTCCTGGCGTTTCCGCGACGAGCCTGATCGATCTGCCGGCGAGTACGACTGCGCAGCCCGCGGTCAATAACAGTGGTGAGGTGGTTGGATACTTCGAAAACGCCGCTGCAAGTGAGCCTGATCGTTTTATCTACCAATACGACGGATCAACGCTGTCGATCGCAGCCGGAGCCACCCAAGTGATTCCCGCCGCTGCCTATGGAACGCCGGGCTCCGAAACCTACGGCACTGCCGTCGGCGCCCTGCACTCCCCGAACGCCCTCGCCAGTGGCCAAGCCGCCTTCGTCGCGGAAAGCACCAGCGGGACCGTGCCCGTTGGGCAAAACTCGCTTGCTCTCACCAACAATGGAGCGACCTTGGCGGGCCCGCAAGAGGGGGTCACCGTTTACCCTAACGGGACCCTTCAAGCCTTCGACCTCAATGAGTTCTTGTTCTCGGAAGATGGCACTAAGTTCCTCTACAAGGGTGATACGGACGGAGCGGTGGCTACCGATGCATTTGTCGCGTTCGGATCGGTGGGAACCGCCGGCTCCATCGTTCTGCAAGAAGGGACCACGCCCATTGGTGCCGGAACATTCACCGACGTCTACCAACTCGACATTGCCCCGAACGGCGATTGGTATGCCAGCGGTTTTGCAACGGGCGCTATCCAATTCGCCATGAAGAACGGGTCGATCCTTCAGAAGACGGGCGACGCGGCACCGGGTGGCGGTCTGTATACGACGATCTTGGGTGGCGATGTCGATGGCGACGCCTCCGGTAACTTCGTCACCCTGTGGGGTACGGACGGTGACGCCGCCTCGAATGAAATCTTGGTCTATAACGAAAGCAACGTCATCTTGCGTGAAGGCGACCTCATCACCGTGGATGTCGGCGACGGCCCCGAGTCGCTGTTCATCGACGAATTTGCGACGGGCGCCACGAAGCTGAGCGATGATGGCTGGATTTACACGATGGTCACCCTCAGTAGCGTGCCCGGAAATACTCCCCCTCAAGCCGGCTTTCTGAGAGGACAAGCCTTTATTCGCGTGCGGGCGATACCCGAACCAAGTTCGATTGCTCTGGTTGTGAGCGGTTTGGCCTTGTGCGGTGTCGCTGGATATCGACGACGCCAGAGTGTGGGGTAACGAATCGCGGTTGACCGAAACGTGAACCAAGCAGGGGCCCCGCTCAGCGAGGCCCCTGCTTGTCGCGTGTAGGGCGCCGGCGCTATGACTGAGAAAAAACTACCCCCGAGACGCTTCGGATGGGCAGGTATACAATGCCTGGGAGTTCAGGCCCACCAGGGTTGCTTAGGAAGAGAAACTAGATGCCTACCAAATCTGCGATTCAGCAGTTATCGCTGTTCTGGGGTGCCACAGCGATCTTGGTGCTGTCGTCCGTCGTGGGGGGGCGGCAAGCGACTGCTATTGAAGTGCTGCTGATTCCCGATAACAGCAACACCGGGCATCGACTCGCCGCGTTCGATCCGTTCGACGGATCGATTGTCGACCTCAACTTCATCACCGGCCTCAACGACAATGGGGACCCCAGCTACAACCAAACGGTAGCAATCAGTGCGTTCGATAGCGGACGCGGGACGATTGTCGTTACCGACCAAGGCGGGTCGATCATGGAGTACAACCACGACGGCACTTTGGCCAACGCCGTCTACCCCAAGCAGCCGGATGCGCTCTACAATATCCGCGGGGGCGACATGCTGAATGGTAAAGTACTGGTCACCAATGCCGGCGGCTTGGGTAACGACCTTCAGTTCCGCTATCGAGCCATCTTGGTCGATATCGATACGGGGGCCCTTAGTCTCTTCAACACGGGCCAGGGTGCGGACGGCGAAGTGTTGAGCTTCGACGTCTTGGTTCGCGAAAACGATGTGCTGATTCCTGAGCAGTACGACACTCCCGGTGCCCAAAACAATCCCAGTTACGTCGATTCCTTTCCGGATGGCATTAACCAATTTAGTCTTATTGGTGGCACCGGCACGCCTCTATTTACCAGCGATGAAACCACCGGCATCGACTTCCCCATGCAGGTGAACCCCGCCGCGAATGGCGACCTCTTGGTTGGCGGTTTTAGCGAACCGAGTGGGATCTACCGTTACGACGGCGTGACGGGCGAGCAACTCGGCTACTGGCAAGCCCCGTTGGTCCGCGGAGTTTACGAGCTGGGGAACGGGAATATCCTCTACACAACGGGCGAGAACAACAGCGGCGTGTACGTGATGGACCCCGCGACCGGCCTATCCACCGTCGTGACGAAACAGGGGAACTTTCGGTTTATCGAATTGGTGGACGTTCCTGGCCTGCAAGTGCTGCCCGGCGAATTCAATGACGATGGGGTCGTGAACCTGGCGGACTACACCGTGTGGCGCGACAACCTCGGGCGACCGGACGAAACTCGCCTCAACGGTGGCGGCGACGGCTTGAACGGAGTCGACGCGGGCGACTACCTAGTTTGGAAGGATAATTTTGGTCCGGCCGGTACGGCGGGCATCGCAGCCCAGGCTACCGTGCCCGAACCGCAAGCGATCGCCCTGCTTGCTTGGCCCGCAATTGGGCTGTTGTTGATTTATCGCAAGAGGGGCATTGCATAGCCAAAGGCTCTGGCCTTTGGTTGATAGCTCGACGCCATGAGGCCGCAGCCCAGCGGCGCACCACCGGTACCCACCTCCACAAGCCTCTCCTTAAGCTTTCCCGTCGATGACACGATACATGCCCACATCACTCAGAACTTCGAAGCTCGCAGCAATTGTATCGGCTGTTGCCATCGTATTGCTCGCCATGCCAACCGCCCTTGGCTTCGAGGTCGAACTGATCGTTTCGACGCTGGGCGCGACGTCCGATATTGGCATTACCGACGAGCCAAGTCCCGGCGAGATTCGTAGCCGCCCGATCCAAGGGATGGAGAGTTTCTCGATCAGTGCCGATGGCAACTGGTGGGCGGGCAAGTTTGATGTCGAGTTCGACACGCCGACGGATGCGGTTCACCTCCGCGGACAAGGCAGCGCCATCACCGATGTCATCTGGCAGGCGGGCGTCACCCCTTTTCCGGCGCCTTATTCGGACTTGACGGGCAGTATCTCGCACCACAGTTTATCGTTCGAGACCTCAATCAATAACAACGGTCTCGTGGCCGGGGCGATTTCTAATTCGTCGAGCAATTTGTCGGGTGAGCCCAATTCGTTCATCTACACCTTCGATGGTTCGGCCATTTCTATCGTCGCGGCCGCGGGAGAGACCATTCCCGCCTATCCAAACGCACAGTACGGCGATTTTCTTTTTGGGGGCCAAGGCCAACACGGAGTGAATGTGCTCAACAATGGACAGGCGGCGTTCCTTTCCGAACGAGACTTCGGCCCCGACCTCCCCGACAACTACGGCGTCGCCGTGACGAACAACGGAACCACCGCGATCGGTCCCCAGCTGGGGGTAACTGCTTACCCGAATGGAACGCTCGAACGGTGGGATCAGAGCGACCTGGTGGTGACCCCCGATGGAACCAAGTTCTTGTTTCAGGGAGAAACCGACGCCGCGGTGAACGCGGACGACATCATCGTCTACGGCGACGTCGGCACCAATGGCACCGCCGTTTTGCAAGAAAATGTAACGCCCATTGGCGGGGGCACCTTCGACAGCGCCTGGCTCGGTTCGCTCGCCCCCAATGGCGACTGGTATGCCATTGGCGGCTTGACCGATGGCTTCACCCACGTTGCTATCAAGAATGGTGAACTACTCGCCAAATCGGGCGACCCAGCCCCCAACGGTTTCAATTACGGCTTCGGGCCGAGTGGGGGCAACGGCGGTGGGGCAATCGATGGTAACAGCCATGGGAATTACATCTGGATATGGGGCACTACCAATCCTGATTCCGACGCGGACGAACTGCTCGTCTACAATGGCGATACCGTGCTGCTCGCCGAAGGCGATACGATCAGCCTCGACTTCGGCGATGGCAACGGTTTAACGGATGTCATCGTCGACGAGTTCAAGGCATTCGATGGACGCATCGGCGACAATGGCTGGGTTTACCTCTTGGTCCAGCTCGACAGCATGGCGGGCAATAATCTTGCCGAAGCCTTCATTCGGTTGTACGTCGACCAGGAGACCGAAGTCCTCGCAGGTGATTACAATCTAGACGGGCGTGTCGACACCGCCGACTACACTCGGTGGCGCGACAATCTGGGTGCTGCAGGATCGACGCTCGGCGATGGTCGCGACCCCAGTAACCTGGGTGTCGTGAACGCCCAAGACTACGCCTGGTGGAAGGCGAACTTTGGGGCGAATTCGGGGGCTGCGTTCGCTTCGCAGCCGGCAAGCGTTCCAGAACCGTCTAGTCTGGTGGTAGTGCTAACTTGCCTCTCGGCGATCGCCGGGCACGTAATCTGTGGTGGCACCCGCAGAAACACCTGTGATTAAAGTAAATCGGAGGGTCCCATCGCAATGCTCCCGCGTTCCAGTTGTCCATCGTATCGAGGAACATGGGTGATAAGCCGCTTGGCCCCTTCGTACCCACGGCGCGGATTTACGCTCGTGGAGCTGCTTGTTGTCATTGCGATCATTGGGATTCTGGTTGCCATGTTGTTGCCGGCGATCCAAAGCGCACGCGAAGCGGCGCGAAGAGCAGCCTGCCGCCAACAATCTCAAGCAAGTGGGCCTGGCCGCTCTAGGCTACGAAGCGGCTCAGCGCAAGTTCCCGCCTGGGCATTTAGGTTCTCCGGAAGCCCCTTTCAACGCGGCGAGCTATCCCTTTCGGCCTGCTCCCAACCATTATCAGACGACCGGCGTCATCGTGAGCTTGCTGCCCTACATGGAAGAGAACCAGATCTACGACCGATTCTCGATGGACTTCCCGCTTTCGGCAGACAGTTATGGCAAAAGCAACTGGCAGCACCCGACTCTTGCCGCCAATGCAAATGTGGCGGCGCAAGCGCATATCGAGTCCCTTATCTGCCCGACCGTGGGCGACATTCGACCCGGAAAGCAGGTCGCGAGAATCGTATTTTGGGACCGCTTTGGAACTGGCAGAATGACAGCTGGTGGTGATCTTGCATCGACCGCACCCTTTGGGCTAACGCACTACTTGGGGGTGATGGGCTATTGGCCCATGATTGGCAGTCCAGGCGTTACTCCTAATGTCGAAGGCTTCTCATTCTCCAACAGTAGTGTGGATAAGGAGTTGGCGGGAGTATTCAAGGTGCGGAAGGAGATCTCGGCTCGCAGCATCACTGATGGCTTGTCGAACACGCTGTTCTTTGGCGAGGCGCCAGGGATGAGCGGACAAAACATCCCGATCGGCGGAGGACGCCATAGTGGTTATGTCTCGGGACACGCATGGGCGGGTACTACCACCATGTACGTGGCCAATGGACTGGACGCCTCTGCATTCAACACGACTGGCAATGATTTGATTACCTTCGAGGCCCACATTTTGCAGTTTGCAAGTCTGCACTCGGGCATCGTTCAGTTCTGCTTCGGCGACGGCTCGGTGCGGTCGCTAGCAACGGACGTCGACATCGAAACGCTGGTGGCGCTGGCCAGCTTCCAAGGCAACGAAGTATTCTCGAGGGATGGCCTCTAGGCAAGATTCCACCGTGCCGCGAGACATGGTTCCCGCTCAAGCCAATTGGCAGCGAGTTTGAGGCAACGCTGCGGACAAATCCCCAACCTTCCGATACTCAAGAGAACATCAATGCAAAACCTCCAAGGAGAGCAGTTGTGAGGACGCCTGCAAAACTGGCCCGCTTGGTAATAGTCGTACTGCTGGGTGGATCGTTCTTTTCGCCGGTTGGGTGCGGCCCACCGGCTCCCTCCAAAAACACTCCCGTCCCCGATGTGGAACCGGCGCACCCGATGCCAATGGAGGGTGGCATGCAGGATAGCACCGGCGAGGCGACTGGCTTCGAGACGCGTTATCGCAGGCAAGTCGTGGTTGTCAGGGGCTAGAAGACAAGCCAAAGCGAATCGCCCCAAAAAAACGGAGCCTCCTCCCGGCCGCTAATCGATCCACCATTTCCGGTTGGCAGGCAAGATCCTAGCGCGGTAGCAGCCAGCCGAGAGAGAGCCAACCGGCGTTGCTGTTCGCATCTTGCATCAAGAGCGGACCATGTTTGGCGAAGTTTGCTGGCAGATCGAGCATGGGAAGCTCGATCGTCTCGCGAAATCCGCGTCCCGCGTCGGCTTGCCGGTTGAGTTCCTTTGCCAGCACGCCGCGAGTACTCACCTGCCGGCTGTTGAGTCCTCCGCCATCGGCTGGGTCGAATGCGGTGGGAATCACCTCAATCTGGCCGTCGCGTACGAGCGTGAGCCCACCGTTTTGAACATGCATGCCGTAGTTCACTAAAATGTCCCAGCCGTCGTAAGTGTCGTCGGCCACGGTAATGCGGGCGGCGTGCAGGCGGAGCTTCACCATGTTGTCGGCGAATTCGACCGTCACCGGGCGCTGCCGACGGAACAGAATCGACCATGGCTTAAACTCGCGACTTTCGTCGTCGTTGGCTTCGTCGTTGGCTTCTGCACGGGCCTTATCAATCGCTTCACGAAGGGCCTTGGGCAACTCGACGTCGAGCTTGGGGTGGCCCGCTTTCGTCTTCTGCGATAGCGTGGCGCCACCCAGGAACGATGCAGCCAGGTTGGCGGCCCCTGTCTCATGAACGCGCACGGCCACGTCGTGACTACCCGGGAATCCCGTCGGCGCCGTCTCGCGCCAAGCTCGCCTCGACCGGCCTGCAGCATATCGAAGTGCAAGCTTTGATCGGTGGTGGAAAAGTGAATTGCACGCGGTACGGCGTTGCGCCGCGCGAGCTCTCGCTTGAACTGGTTCTCGTACTCGTAGCGGGCGTCCTGCAGCTTGGGCAGTAATTCCTCTTCGAGATTGTTGGCGATGCGATCCTCCGCGTGGCGGGAGGCGATGTAATTGGCGCGAGGCTTCTTTTCAGCAACTTGCTGTTCGCCGATTCTTGAGATCAACCGACTGCCGAGACCGCCACCCTGTTTTTGCACGCTTCGCGTGACCGTCGATGTGGTCGCACTCACGCGTGCGGGATAGTTCCAGAAGTTGGCGTCTTCCAGCTCAATTCGCTTCGTGGCAGTAAACGGCGTGGTGCCACTGCTGCGAATCACCACCGGGTCGTTGTAGCCCCTTGTTTCCGAATTCGTCACGCCATCGAGATGCAGCAGCAGCGCGGCGCGTTGATTTGAGGGAACGGTTTCGACGTCCAACGTGCCTGTTGTCCGCCCCGTGCCGCGGATCGTAGTGCCAAGGATGTAGTCGCTCACCGGTGCCACTTTGTCGACTGGCTTCGAAACAACGCGGCTAAGCAGATTTTCCGAAATCTCTGCCCGCACATTGGGCCGTCCGAATTGGTTGCGGAGGGCGGCGACCAGGTCGGTCGCTTGTCCGATACCGGCGAAAAAGTCGAGTCTTCGCTCGATTTCGAACCGTGCTCGGGCGGAAGGGGCTGTCTCGTAACGGTCCACATACTTCGTCAATAGGTCGAGTTGTCGATCGATGAACGCCTGTTGGTCGCTAGCCCGCTCGATGGTTGCCAGATCGATAAATTTTTCCAACGCATCGGCGGTGCGACGAAACGCCGGCAGTTGCACCCCATCGGCCCCCGCGCGAAGCCGGTCGAGCGAGTTTCGCAAGTCCGTTAGGTTGGGATTGGTCGCTGCGGCCAGACTGGCTTGCAGGCCGCCCCATTTTAGGTAGCTTTTCCACCGCTCTCCCCGCCCGCTTCCAGGAATCAGCAACTGTTCCAAGTCGTAGGCCGCTGTGGCCAACTCGCTACGCGCCACTTCTACCTGTGCCGCGGTCACGGGCTGGTAGCTCGCCTTTGCCTGGTCGATGAGTGATGCGAGTTGCGCATCCAGAGCGTAAGCCGAATCGGCGCTACCGAGGCTGGCGGCGAGGAGTAGGAGGGCTGAAAAGCACGCGACGGTGCGATGATTCAAATGCATGGCGAGATTGTCCTTCACGCGGGATGCGCAGGAAGTACGCGAAGATTCTGCAAGAGCTACCTCCCCAGTCAGGCAGCCATCAAAGTTTCGCCAGTTTACCCTTGTAGCCACGGATTGTCCATGCGATGCGAACCCGGCCCGGCGCCGGCGTCAGCGAAAGGGAGCCTCCGGCTCGGGGGTCGCTACAGGGTGGTCCTCCGCTTACAGATACCAGGTGGATTTAAGAGCTTAACGTGCGCACTGATATTTGGGAGCAAGGAGAGAACGGGGGAGGTAGGGGACGAAAGGGGACGATGCCGCCTGAGAGGAGCCCCGCGCGTAGCGTCGGGTTTACCCCGAGAAAAACCAGGCTAGCCCGCAATGGCTCACCCTTATCCCCACCATCGCCCAAAAGACACAACGAAGGCCACCGGTGAACGGTTGTGGAGCCGCGGTAAAGATACCTGGCAAGCGAGTGGTGGGGACCAAACCCGAGAGCGTAGGTCGGCCACGACGTTGCCGTTGAATAGGCCAGACACCGAGGTCTTGCCGGCCCTATATCTTATAGGTCGCGGAGTAGTTTGAAGTACTCTTCGGCATGGTCGCCAGCCCCCTTGGGAAGCCGCTGACTGGTGAGCGGATCGGCGGGCTCCGACTTGATCGACGCTAGTTCTTCCTCCGCGGCAACTGCTGTATCGCCGGCCATGTTGGGTCCATCGACAAACCCACCGAACGTGGCTGCCCCTTGGCCCGGTTTCTGCTTGACTCGGCTATCGCGAAACTGGGTGGGGTTTTCCTCATCGGGGCGTGGGCCCATGCCCTGGCCAGCCCCCATGCCCATGCCCGGTTTCTCGCCAAACTGGTTGCCCATGCCGTTGCACGCCTGGCAGCCTTCGCCATTGCACTGCTGGCAGCCCATGGCATCCTTGGCGGCATCGAGTTGGGCGAGTGCTTCGTCGAGCATTTCCAGTTCGTCCATGTCTTGTTTCATCTGGTCGAGTTTCTCGGCGAGCGCGGCCATGGCCTGCGCGCGCCTTGCTTGTCGCCTTTGTTCATGCACTCCTGGCACTGCTGGAGTTGTTGGGCCAGCTTATCGAGGTTTTCCATTTGTGGCTGTTTCTGCATCAACTGATCGAGTTTCTGCTGCAATGCCCCCGCCTTGGCCAAGTCGCCCTTCTTTTTTTGCTCCTCGATTTGCTCCTTCAGCGTCTCCATCGCATCGCGGTTGGCTTCCACCGCTTCGGCCAGTTTGTCTTTCATCTGCTCCATTTGCTTGGCGAGCTTCTGTTTGTCGGCATCGGAGAGATTGTCCTTGGCGAGCTTGTCTTGCAGATTCTTCAGCTCATCGAGCGCCTTCTTCCAATCTCCGTCTTTCATTGCCTTGGCAATCTTGTCGGCGGGGCCTTGGCTCAACTCCTTCATCTTGTCCATCTGTTTTTGCAACTCTTGGGAACTCCCCAACTTGCGCGCCGCTCTTCGAGCTGTTTCGCCAAGTTATTCAGTTTGACGGTTGCTTTCTTGCGATCGGTGAGTTCGTCCTTGTTGAGCGCATTGGTCTGTTCTTCGAGTTGCTTGAAGACTTCCTCTGCTCCCTTAAGGTCCTTCTTCTCCGCCTTCTTCTGCATCTCAGCGAGCTTCTTCTGTAGTTCTTCGTTCGCTTTCTTCACTTGTGCTTTCGTCGCCACTGTGGGTGGTGGGTCGACGCTACTGACCGCTTCGCGATTGCTGCCGAACATCACTAATCCGAAGACGAGCATCGCGGGGACCAGTGGCAACCACGCGCGACGGTCGACGCGGGGACGGAACTTCTCGGCGATGTCAATGCGATCGACACGTCGGGCCGCGTCGTGCAGCAGGGCCTGGCCCGCTTCCGATTGCAGGTCGTCTGAGCCGAGCGCAAGGCTGCTCGCCACACGTTCCCGGAGCGCGTAGCGGTGATCGATCTCCATCGCAGCATCCAGCGGCGAGGGCTTCGTCAGCCATGTCGCAACGATGGCGGCCAGCACACCGCCAATGCAGCCGACGCTCAGCCACAACGCTGTCCAATTGGCCGGCAGGTTCTCGATGGCCACTATCTGAGGCACGGCGATGGCCACCGCCGCAAGTGCCAGTCCGGCAAACACGCTCCATACCAGATGCCGAAGAAATCGTTCGACCAACAGGCGACGGTGGGCGCGACGAACCTGAGCGAGCAACTTATCCATGGCGGGACGTCCTGCGGCGAGGGGAAGAGTAGCGGATCGCTACTCAGTAAGTATATCGGCCTGGCATGGCAGGGTCACCTATGATTCGCGTTTTGCCGGTTAATTCTTGCCGACAAGACAATTCTACCGCTGGTAAGATGGGTCGACCGCACGGTAAGTTCCCTACTACTGTCCACTTACGCGTGATAGGGAATTTCAGGCCCAGATTGGCCACCGCCGTCCACCGCATTCGATGAGTTCGCGAAGTTGTGTCTGGTATACCGATTCGATCCGTTCGTGCGTCACGACTTCCGAGGTTCGCCCCTGACAATCGATGCGTCCCTCGCTCATCACGAGCGTCCGCTGGATGGCTGGCATGATTTCCTCGACATGATGCGTAACGAGCAGCGTCGCCGGACTTTCCTCCGCCCGCAGACGTCGGTCGAGCCAGCCGAGAAATCGCTCGCGGACGCCTGGGTCCATGCCGGCGCATGGTTCGTCGAGCACCAGTAGAACCGGATTGGCCAGCTGTGCGCGGGCGAAAAGTACCTGCTGGCGCTCGCCCTGCGAGAGTACGCCGAACGGCCTATCGGCCAGGTCGCTACATCCAATTTCGGCGAGTCGTTGGCGGGCTTCGGCGAACTGGTCATCGGTCGGGTGGAAGTTCGGCAGGTATCGCAAGCCCACTTGCGCCGTGCGGCCCGTGACGACCGTCTCGACGGCCGTGTCGCCCTTGGGTACTTGCGCAACCAGGTCGGAGGAGATCCAACCAATCCGCTTTCGCCACTCGCGTAGGTCGATCAGATCGTTCCCGAGCCGCAGCACGCGGCCTCCGGTGGGCCATTCGTAGCCGCAGGCGATCTTCAGCAGCGTGGTCTTACCCGAGCCGTTGGGACCTAGCACCGCCCAATGCTCAGCGGCCCGTAGTTGCCAAGTGATGTCGCGGAGGATGTCGGTACCGCGCTGCGAATAATCCACTCGCCGAAGATCAACGAGCGGTGGCAAGCTAGAGGAATTGTCAACGTCAGCGCTTGGCATTCCGTCCGCCTGCGCGCTGCTCGATCGGCGAAGCCGATCCTGCGGACGTTCGTCACACATATCCATGCTCATCGCTTGGGAACACGCCGTCCCGCACTTCGTCTCGGTACTGCTTCACTGCTTCGACGATCGTTTCCTTGAGATTGGCGTACTGCTTGGCAAACTTAGGAACATACCCGCTCGTAAGGCCCAGTAGATCGCTGATGACCAGCACCTGCCCATCGCACTCGGGGCCTGCGCCAATGCCAATGGTCGGAATCGGAATCGACTGCGTGATTTCGGCTCCTAACTTGCTGGGAATGCACTCGAGCACCATGGCAAAGGCACCGGCCTCGGTCGCGGCGCGGGCGTCGTTCAGCAGTTCTTCGCGATCGCGCTGTACACGGTACCCGCCCAATTGATGCACGCTCTGCGGACCCAATCCGCAATGGGCCATCACCGGAATTCCCGCGCTCACCAACGCTTGAATGGTCTCCGCCTGTTCGACGCCCCCTTCGAGCTTGACGGCCTGGGCCCGCGACTGCTTGAGAATGCGGCCGGCGAAGTCGATGGCTTTGTACTTGCCTAAATGGTTGCTGGGAAACGGCATGTCAACCACTACCAGCGCTCGATCGACCGCCCGCCCCACCATCTCGGCATGGTACAGCATTTCGTCGAGGGTCACCGGTAGCGTATTCTCGCGACCTTGCACCACCATGCTCAGGCTGTCGCCCACCAGGATGCCTTCGACTCCCGCTTCGTCGACGAGTCGAGCGGTGGGATAGTCGTAGGCCGTGAGCATGGAGATCCGGTGCGCCGCTTGTTTGTAGGCGGCAAACTCGGGCACCGTGATACGTTTGGGGCGAGGCATAGCGGGAGAATCGCGGGTTCAGATTGGTGTGCCCGTTTTGATCGCACTATGGCGATCGGGCAGTTATCGCGGCGACCCTCAGGAGGGTGGCCCCTTGGTAGTCGTGCAGCTCTCGACATTGTACCCTGAATCCAGCGCCCCGCGCGGGTGGCGTACGCTCTTCCCCTGGCGAGGTAACGACATGCCACACATTCTCGCGCTCGACCAAGGCACGACCTCGTCGCGGGCAATTGTATTCGACGAAGCGGGCAACATCGTATCGATCGCCCAGCAAGAGTTTCAGCAGTATTATCCGCACCCCGCCTGGGTGGAACACGACCCGGAAGAGATTTGGCAGTCGCAGCTTGCCGTGGCCCAGGAGGCGCTGCAACGAGCCCGGCTTCAGCCGGCCGACATCGCGGCCTTGGGCATCACCAATCAGCGGGAAACGATTATCCTTTGGGATCGCCAGACGGGCCAGCCAATTCACCCGGCCATCGTCTGGCAAGATCGCCGCACGGCTGACATGTGCCAGCGGCTACGGTCCGCAGGGTGCGAGGCCATGGTGACCGAAAAGACTGGCCTCTTATGTGATCCCTATTTTTCTGGCACAAAGATTACCTGGTTACTCGACAACGTGCCTGGCGCCCGCGCCAAGGCCGACGCGGGCGAATTGGCCGCCGGAACTGTAGATTGCTGGCTCGTGCATAAGCTCACCGGTGGCGCACGGCACGTGACCGACGTGACCAACGCCGGCCGCACGCTACTGATGAATATCCACACCTGCGAGTGGGACGAAGAGTTGCTCGCCTGCTTCAACGTCCCGCGGAGTATCTTGCCCGAGATTTGCCCGTCGAGCGAAGTGTATGCCAAGGTCGCGGGCGACTTGCCACTGGCGGGCATCGCCATCGCCGGCATGGCGGGCGACCAGCATGCGGCCCTGTTCGGGCAAGGCTGCTTTACGCCCGGCATGGCCAAGAACACCTACGGAACCGGTTGCTTCGCTCTCATGAATACCGGCACGGAGGTTGTACCGTCGAAACATCGACTGCTGTCGACCGTGGCGTGGAGAATGGACGATAAGACCCTGTATGCCCTGGAGGGGAGCATCTTTGTCGCGGGGGCATTGGTTGGTTGGCTCCGCGATGGGCTGGGCATCATTCAATCGTCGGCGGATGTCGAACCACTTGCCGCCAGCGTCCCCAGCACCGATGGCGTTTATCTGGTGCCAGCGCTCGCCGGACTCGGCGCGCCGCATTGGGATCCGCACGCACGCGGCATGTTAATTGGTCTGACGCGTGGCACGACAGCTGCCCACATCGCGCGTGCGGCGCTCGAAGGCATTGCCTTAGAAGTGGCCGACATCATCGAGGCAATGCACAGCGATGCGGCTTGCGCCCTCACAGAGTTACGCGTCGACGGCGGCGCGAGCACGAACAACCTGCTCATGCAAATCCAAGCCGACCTACTGCAGGTGCCAGTGGTCCGCCCCGCCGTCACCGAAACCACTGCCCTGGGCGCCGCCTACCTGGCCGGACTTGCCAGCGGCGTGTGGAGCAGTCGCGACGAGTTGGCCACCCAGTGGCAGGTGGATCGCACCTTCGAGCCACAGATCTCCGCCGATCAGGCTGCCCAAAAACGCGCCACCTGGGCACGAGCCGTCGAGCGGTCCACCGATTGGGCACGTGACGAATGACTACTCCCTTGCCACCCAATCCGGCGTACTCGCGAGACGCGCAGCTAAGTACACTTGGCCGCGGCGACGCGTTCGACATCGTTATTGTGGGTGGCGGGGCGACCGGTATGGGAATTGCCCTCGATGCTGCTTCGAGGGGATATCGCGTCGCCTTGTGCGAACAGTGCGACTTTGGCAAAGGCACTTCCAGTCGTAGCACCAAGCTTGTCCACGGCGGCGTGCGGTACCTGGAACAGGGCAACGTGAAACTCGTTCGCGAAGCGCTCCACGAACGCGGGCTACTACTCAAAAATGCACCGCACCTCGTCTATCCGCTGCCGACCCTCGTCCCCCTCTACTCGCGGCTCGCCGTGCCCTACTACTGGGCGGGCCTCAAGGCATACGACTTGCTCGCCGGCAAGTTGAACATCGAGAGTTCCAAGCTGCTCTCCGCCACGCAGGCCATCACGGCAATTCCCACGCTCCGCCGCCAGGCACTTCGTGGTGGCATTCGTTACCTCGATGCCGGCTTCGACGATGCGCGGCTGTTGGTGAACCTGATGCAAACGGCCATCGACGAAGGAGCCACTTGCGTCAATTACTTGCGCGTCGAGCGGCTGCTGCATCAGGGTGTCAAGGTCGCTGGAGTCGTGGCCCGCGATATGGAAACCGGCACGCAGTGGGAGCTCGACGCCCGTGTTGTGGTCAACGCGGCTGGACCGTTCAGCGACGCGGTACGCCACCTCGAGCAGCCCGCGGCGCCGCCCCGGATCAGGCCGAGCCAGGGTGCCCATGTGGTGCTCGACCGCTCTTTCCTGCCGGGCGACACCGCGCTGATCGTTCCCAAGACGCCCGATGGCCGAGTGATCTTTGCAATTCCCTGGTACGGGCACACCCTTGTGGGTACCACCGACTCACCGCTCGAACAGACATCGCTCGAGCCAATTCCTCAGGCTGCGGAGATCGACTTTCTGCTGGAGACGGTGGCCGGGTACTTGGAGCGCAAGCCCACCCGCGACGACATTCTTTCCGTGTTTGCGGGCATCCGACCGCTGGTGGCGACCGACCCCAACGAGAAAACTTCTAAACTGGCCCGCGACCACCAGATTCGGACCGATGCCTCTGGTTTGGTTGCGGTGCTTGGCGGCAAATGGACCACCTATCGCCGCATGGCCGAGGACGCGGTCGACCGCGCGATCGAGGTCGGAGGCCTCCCGCATCTCGCGTGCCGTACCGAGAATCTGACCATCCGCGGTGGCGATGGCGATTCGCTTGCCGAACTCACCCGCCACCACCCCGACCTTGCCCAACCGCTCGACACAGAGCTACCGTACACGCGGGCCGACGCGGTGTGGGCGATTCGTAATGAGATGGCACGCACGGTGGAGGACGTCCTGTCGCGGCGGACGCGGATGTTGCTGCTCAACGCCCGCGGCGCGCTCCGCGCGGCACCTCAAGTTGCGGCGCTAATCGCCGGCGAACTCGATCGCGACCAGATGTGGGTCGACGCCGAACTTGCACGATTCGAAGAGCTTGTTGCCCACTATTTGCCGGGCTAAGCCGCACGCGGATCATTCCTCGTCTTCAGCAATATTCAACCTGCAGTAGCACGATCGATTGATCGTCACGTCGGCCCGCTTACAGGCTTCGCTCAGTTCGCTGACGTATAATCCTGCTTCGATTGGTTTGCCCCCCTTGCGGAGCGATTCGATCAGTCCGTGCAGCGCCCAAGGATTATTCGGGTGGTGCTTGAGGTCCTCCCGGTAAACGGCCTCGCTTTCGGCGTAGCGGCCCTGCTCCAAGAGCAGCGCACCAAGAGCGTGCCGCGCGGGTTGCATCCAACCCCACGGTTCGTCGTAGTTCAAGGCGTCGTCCAATCGCACCGCTTCGCGCAAATGGTCGAATGCCAAGTCGAATTCACCTCGGCGATAGGCGATTTCGCCGTCGATCATCGCGGCGGCCACCTTCAAAATGTTCCGTGATTCGTTCTGGAATAGGAAGCTCGTTTCGGGCACCAACTTCGCAGCCGTCGTGAATTGCTCGCGTTCTTGTTTCGCTTCATCCACTCGGTTGGTCGC
The DNA here is from genome assembly GCA_963753855.1 of Lacipirellulaceae bacterium. GTDB lineage: Bacteria > Planctomycetota > Planctomycetia > Pirellulales > Lacipirellulaceae > Aeoliella. The sequence goes on from CAVWDV010000007.1 coordinate 159,969, forward strand.
CGCGTAAGCGAGCGTGCGTGCGTAGTGCCAGATCGCACGCGACATGGGCAAGTACTCGGCAGGCTGCGGTTCATTAAGAATATCGTTCCAACGGCCAAAGCGAACCATCACGTGTAAGGCCGTCGGCATGAAGGCGTCTAGGAAGTCAACCTGCTCGCGGAGCATTGCCTCAGGGACTTGCTCGTTGATGGCGCGGGCGGCCTGGAGCGCCAGTTCGCTTTGACCATCGAACATCGCGCCGTACACCAGAAAGTGATAATTGTGAATTCGGTAGAGCGAAAAGAAGTTCAGCGGCCCTTCCCGGTCGAGAAACAACTTATCGACTTCGATCGCCCACTGGTTGCGACGGATGACATCTTCGTAGTCGCCGAGCAACACCGAAATGTGCGCGGGCATATGAATCATATGGCCGCTGCCGGGTACCGCGTCGCCAAGCCGCCGCGCGGCTGCCAGGGCTTTGCCGGGGTCGGGCGAGGCTTCCATCAGGTGGATATACATGTGACACAAGCCGGGATCGTCGGGCCACCGCTCGAGGCCCTGCTCGAGCACCTCGACAATCGCGTCGGTGTGCTCGCCCTTGGTGCCATCGGCCAGGAAATGCTTCCACGGTTGCAGGTTCATTAGCGATTCGGCAAACATTTCGGCTACCAGCGGGCTGTTGGGATGCTGCTGGTAAACCTCACGCATCGCATCGGCGTAGGCTTGGTTGTACGGCTCGCGGAGATCGAAGTCCTCGGGAATATCGGCTGCCGAACGCTCGGCAATTGCCTCGATCATCGCCCGCTCCAGGGGCGAGGCATGTTCGTGCCGCGACTCGGCCTCTTCGCCCGCTTGGTGCGCTTGCTGCATTTGGTCGACGACAATCTCCATGTTATTGAAGTTCGGACCCAAGGCATACGCCTTCATCCCGTAGGCGATGGCCAGTTTGTCGTCAGCAGCGATGGCCTTGTCGAAGCAACGCACCGCTTCTTCGTGGTTGAAGGCTAGGCACATGGCCAGACCTCGATCGAACCACTTTTGTGCCTCGGCCGAGTCGGTCGATGCGGCATGATGGATGTTGCCAATATTGTAATAGCCGTCGACCAGCGGCGCCGCCGGATCGGCATTTTGCCGCTGTGCGTATACAACGACCGCTGTGCCGGCGATAAGAACGAATAATAGGGTAAGCTTGTGGTTGTACATGTTCGTTGTTCTTTCTCAATACCTTGCCACGCACCGTAAACCTATCGCCGAATCATGATGGCTGCAACCATTTAGCGGAGTGGCTTCTCGCCGACCACAATCCAACCATTCGCCCGCACTGCTTGCAGCAGCCATGGGTATTTCAGTGCGTGGCGACGTGTTACTTCCAGCGGAACCCATCGGCGGATGCGGAACCCGGCGCTTGTGAACAGCCGCCTGAGTTCGCGTCGACGGAACACGTGCAGGTACATTTCCTGCACACCGCGATAGGGGAAGTACTTGTCGCCAACCTCCAAGTCGCGTTTCGTAGCCGCCTGCATGAGATTGCTTAGCACCCACCACGGCCCGCCAGGATCACGCAGGTTGAACCAAAAATTGTGTACATGCACCACGAATCTCCCGCCAGGCTTGAGCAAGCGATAGGTGTTTTGCAGAACGCGCTGGCGATTCGCGTGGCCACGAATCATCCCCAGCGTGCTGAACATGCACATTGCGTAGTCGACGGAATCGTCAGCAAGCACGTCCGCGGTCAACTCCACCAAGTTGGCCTGCAGGCACTCGATGTCGAGGTCCTGGTCGGCGGCCTTCTCTTCCACGATTGTTAACATGGGGTCCGACAGGTCGATTGCCAGGCCCCGGTGCCCACTTCGCACCAGCGGCACCAGGGCCCGGGCGGTGCCGCAGCCGAGGTCGGCCACCAGTCCGGGCGGGTCGAACTGCTCGGCCAGGAGTGCCTGATCGAACTCGAAAAGAGAGTTGAGGGCAAAGTAGTCGTCATAGTCGTCGGCAATGCTTTCTCGCTGAGTGTATTCCCAGGTGCCGTGCGAAACGCCGGGCGGAAGTTGCCAATGAGGAATTTGCATGAAAACAGGATACCCTTGCCGCTGGCCGGGTGGCACCGCTGGCCGGCTAAGCGTTGCCTGGCCGGTTCGGACCCTTTTGACCCCTCAAGGCCGGCACTATAATCGCCTATTCACTGCTGGATGCAATCAGACAGGCATATTCATGGCAGGGAGATCCGCTCCCGCCCCATCTAAATTCGGAGGAGAAATTCCCATGGCAATCAAGGTCGCCATCAATGGTTTTGGCCGCATCGGGCGGCTCACGTTTCGTGGTTTGGTCGAACGAGGCAACGAGTTCGAGGTGGTCGCCATCAACGACCTGACCGACAACAAAATGCTCGCCACGCTGCTCAAGTACGACAGCACCCATGGCCGCTTTCCCGGCACGGTGGACTTCGACGACGAGTACCTAATCGTCGACGGCAAGAAGATCCGGGCGACCGCCATTCGCAATCCTGCCGAGTGCCCCTGGGGCGAGTTGGGCGCGGATGTTGTCGTCGAGTCGACCGGCGTGTTTGCCGCCCGGGCCGCCGATGGCAAACCTGGCTACGATACGCACCTCGACGCGGGCGCCAAGAAGGTCGTGCTGAGCCAGCCGGCCAAGGACGGGGCCGACCTGACTTGCGTGCTGGGCGTCAACGACGACCAGCTCACCGCGGACATGAAGTGCATCTCAAACGCCAGCTGCACGACCAACTGCCTGGCGCCGGTTGCCAAGGTGCTGCACGAGACCTTCGGCATCGAGCACGGACTGATGACCACCATCCACGCCTACACGAACGATCAAAACGTGCAGGACCTGCCGCACAAGGACCCCTACCGGGCCCGCGCAGCGGCGATGAACATCATTCCCACTACCACCGGTGCCGCGAAGGCGGTTGGTCTGGTGATTCCCGCGCTGCAGGGCAAGCTCACCGGCTACGCCATGCGGGTGCCGGTTGTCACGGGCTCGGTGGTCGACCTTACGGTGAACCTGTCGAAGGCTGCTACGCCCGAGGCGATCAACGCCGCGATGAAGAAGGCCGCCGATGGTCCGCTCAAGGGCATCCTGGCCTACACCGAGGACCCAATCGTTTCGACCGACATCATCCATGACCCGCACAGCATCATCTTTGCCGGTCCCTGGACGACGTCCATCGACCGACAAGATGGTGAAGGTCGTAAGCTGGTACGACAACGAGTGGGGCTACTCCTGCCGCACCGTCGACCTGATTGCGAAAATCGCCAAGCTGTAATTGGCGCATCGCGAACCCGCTTCCAACACCGCGGGTCGTCTTGCCATTGTAGGCAGGGCGGCCCGTGTTTTTTTTGAAGCCAGCGGGTGAAGGATATCGCGCCCTGCTGGTTCAAGAGTTATCAGGTGTTTGGCGTTGGTCGCGCCCTTTGGGTATACTTCACGTTGCCGTCGCCGAACTACAGTGGCGGGTATTTGGGTCCGGCGGGCGGAGGCTGCCCAGCTCTCGGTGCTGCGGACACCACGTGCATTGATTACATAAACATTGCCCCGAAAGATCGTCATGCAAATTTGCCGCTTGACTCGGATGCTGTTCGTCAGTCTGTCCGCCTTGTGCGTTACGGCCACCGGTGCCGAACCCCAAGGGACTGGCCTTGGGGAGCAAGTGCCTCGCCAGGGAGACGAAATTGTCGTCTGCGGGCAGTTGTTTCATACCACCGCGCCGGTGGTGCTATGGATGGATCCCGGCGGGTACGACGCCTACCGCGTGGAACGCCGCTTCGCGCCGTTCGATGTTGCGGACTGGGACGCCACGCAAAAGGAAATCAAGCTCGATACGCCCAACCGCTATGGCATCCGCCAGGATCCGCTCACGCCAGAGCAATTGGAGAAAGTGCGTGGCGGAGGCTGGGACTTGCCACTATTGCGCAAGGTGGTCGACCAGTTCGTCATGCATTACGACGTCTGCGGCCGCAGCGAGACGTGTTTCAAAGTGTTGCACGACAGCCGCTGTTTGAGTGTCCATTTCATGCTGGACGTCGATGGAACGATTTACCAGACACTCGACCTAAAAGAGCGTGCGTGGCATGCCACGATCTCCAACACGCGATCGATTGGCGTGGAGATTGCCCACATGGGGGCTTACCGTTCTGCGGATTCCGAAGTGTTGCAGAAATGGTATCGTGTCGACGCGGAGGGTGTGGCCCACCTGCGGTTGCTGCAAACCGCTCCCATTGATCCGCTCGATGGCCTGCTAGCCAGACCGAACCTGATTGAAGGGACGATCCAGGGCACCAAGCTTTACCAATACGACTTCACACCCCAGCAGTACGATTCGCTCATCAAGCTTACGGCGACGCTATCGCGAATTTTTCCGAAGCTGGAGCTCGATTACCCACGCGACGACGAGGGCAAGCTCATTCCCCACGTGCTGAGCAACGAAGATTGGAACAAGTTCCAAGGCGTTCTCGGTCATTACCACGTTCAGAAAAACAAGACCGACCCTGGGCCTGCGTTCGATTGGGACAAGGTAGTCGGCGGGGCGAAGGAACTCATTGCCGACTAAGCTCCGAGTGCCGCCAACTGCGATTTCGTTCATCGAATGAACCCAAACGCTCTGCAGGAGCTTTCTAGCTCGGCAAGGTGCATCCGACCGACGGATAGGTGGCTGTAGCGTTGGCGAACCTAGTCGGCGTCGGTGGCGCAGCGATTGCCGCCAAGCGGCGTAGCCATACCGCTACCTGCTGACACGCCGGACCGGGCCGGCAACGTAGCCGGGGTTTTGGAGGAGCGCTTGCTGCGTGGCGGCGCGGCTGTCGCGGGCGAAAACCGGCACCCACTGTGGTGGGCCCACGTTGCCTTGTACTGGGTAGAGCGTTACTTCCCACACGCTGGTGATGCCCGCGTCGACCGCTTGGAGCACCAGTTGCATTTGGGCAATGCGCCGACGCTCCCAGTTCTCCTGCTGTTGTTGCTGGCGATACTGCGCTGCCTCGACTTGCAGTCGCAGCGATTCCTCCTGGCGGGCGGCGTAGTCTTGCTTGGTATTCGCGGCGAGCCAATCCTCCCAACCGGGCTGCAGCACCCGCAGATCCTGTTCACGGAACATGAAGAACGGCACACCATACTCATCGCCGTTCTCGAGTTCGAGAACGACGCCGTCGACTACGAGCGATTGCGGCTGGCCCCCTCGGCTGGCAAGCCAGCGTTCGAGCGAACGTGCATCGTCCACCTTGTTGCCGGCGTTGGCGACGATCAGTGGCACAATACGTTGGTAGATTGCCGGCAGGTTGCTGAACAGGCGATCGTTCACGTACACGTTACCTCGCGACCGGCGGAGCACCACCTCGCGACTGCCGTAGTCGACCAGGCGACCGTTCAGCTGCAGGCCACTTTGTAACGTCCACTTCTGTAGTTCGCCGGTCAGGTCGTCGGCCTCGTCAACGGCGACTTTACTCTTGAGGTACTCTTGGTCCTGCTCCGAGAGCTTGTCGATCGCCACGGCTCCAAGCTGCTTGTCGGTCACCCGCTCAAGAATCGCTTGCTGCTCGTCGAATGCAATGAGTGCGGCATCAACCGTGTACTGCCCCGTCGTATCGGTCCATGTACGCACTTGGCCAGCGATCGTCGGATGAATGGCTAGAACCAGGGCCAATGGCAAGAGCGCGAAAGGTTTCATGGCGAAACTACCATCGAGTGCTGTTGGACAAAGTCGAGGGTTGCGAAGCGCCATTGAACGACGACGCCTGGAGGAACGTGTCGCGCGTGGAAAGGTGGTCGCAACAGCTCTACTATAACGGCCACGCAATCGCAATGCGAACCGCGCAAACTGGCGTGTGGGGAGCAGCTTTTCTAGCCGCTCTGTTTTTGAGCCGCCAAGCACGGCAAGAAGCGGCATGGACGCAGTCCCAGGGCCGCGGACGGGAAGCCCCCGCGACTCGCGCTAGCTGCAACACCAAGCCGGAGCCACGAAAAGGAACAGCGAACACAACATGCGCGCACGACTGAGACGGGTTGCAAAAAAACGGCACGGCCAGATCCCATCGGGATCTGGCCGTGATGGCAATTTTTGTTGTCTGGGCGGTAAACGTTAGCGCTTGGAGAACTGCGTGCCGCGACGCGCACCGTGCAGGCCTGGCTTCTTGCGTTCCTTCATCCGCGAGTCGCGAGTGAGGAACTCCTTCTCGCGGAGCTTGTCGTGCAGGTCGCTATCGTACTTCACGAGCGCTCGGCCGATACCCTGCATGCACGCGCCGGCTTGGCCCGTGTTGCCACCGCCATGCACACGTATAATGATGTCCACGCTATCGCGCAGTTCGCAGTGCTCCAGTGGCGCGGTAACCGCGTTGCGATCTTGCGGGATGGGGAAGTAAACATCCAGCTCACGCTGATTGATCGTGATCTTGCCCGAACCGGGGCGAATGCGAACACGGGCGACGGATGTCTTACGGCGACCAGTGCCGAGGGCGTCGATGACTTTGGTTTCTGCCATGGGAAAGAAGTCGGGGGTCAGGGGTCGGGGGTCAGCAGGCGAGCGATCGCGGGTGCGATGCTTACCTTGGTGCGAGGTCCACGGTCTCGGGTTGCTGGGCCTGATGCGGGTGGTCGCTGCCAATGTAGATCTTCAGTTTGTCGAGCATTTGCCGGGCGAGCTTGTTTTTCGGCAGCATCCGACGCACGGCCTCGCGAAGCACCCGCTCCGGATTCCGCTCAAGCTGATCGCCAGCGGTGATCGAACGTTGGCGGGTGTAGCCGGTGTACCAGGTGTACTTCTTCTGTTCCCATTTTCGGCCCGTGAAATGGACCTTTTCGGCGTTTACCACCACCACAAAGTCGCCTGTGTCGACATGCGGGGTATAGGTTGGGCGGTGTTTGCCCATCAGCCGCACGGCAATGTCGCTCGCCAGGCGGCCGACAATCTTGTCGGTTGCGTCCACCAGCAGCCACTTTTGCTCGACTTCGGCCGGCTTGGCCATGTAAGTTTTCATCGCAGGCTCTCAACAATCTCGGAAATATCGGCATTCGCCGCCGCCCAGGGGCGGGGCGAGAAATTGACGAAGTCCCGAAGAATACCAAGCTTTTCACGGGACGACAAGGGGCCAAACCGAGTGCACCAAGCCGGCTTGGACGGGACCATACGCGGCTCGCTGGCTCCTCGCACCACGCGACTGAATGCACCAATCTATGCACTCACATAGCGGTTTTCCGCCGCCGCCAACCCTACTCCTTGATCATGTCCTTCACGGTGTGCCCGCCGGGGATCATGGGGAGCACGTGCTCCTGGTAGGGCGTGGCGACATCGAGCACGTAGGGGCCATCGTACTCAATCATCTCCTTGATGGCCGCTTCGAGGTCGCTCTTCTTTTCGACGTAGGCCGCTCCGCAGCCGAAGCCCTTGGCGATCTCCACGAAGTTCGGATAGCGTTCCTGTTGGTGCTTGGAGCCCACGCCGTCGCCCTGGCCGCTCCATTCGGGGTTGTCGATCGGCCCCAGGTAGGTGTGGGCGCGATTGCCTTGCATGAAGCGATCTTCCCACTGCACCACCATGCCGAGGTGCTGGTTGTTGAGCAGCAAGACCTTCACGGGCAACTTCTCGCAGGCCAGGGTCGCCAGTTCCTGCACGTTCATTAGGAAACTGCCATCGCCATCGATGTCAATCACTAGCCGCCCGGGAAACTGGCTTTCAGCGCCCATGGCCGCCGGCAGACCAAAGCCCATGGTGCCCAGGCCGCTGGACGAAAGCCAAGTGCGTGGCTTATCAAACTTGTAGAACTGGGCCGCCCACATCTGGTGCTGACCAACACCCACGGTGATCACGGGATCGAGCTCGTGCGTCATCTTCCACAGCGTGCGGATGGCGTGCTGTTGGATAATGCCTTCGTACTGCTCGTTGTACTTGAAAGGCTCGTCCTTTTTCCACTTTTTGCACTTCGCCACCCATGCGTCGATTTCCGTCGGGGGCTCAACCACCTTGTTGAGTTCGGCGATCGCAAACTTCACGTCGCTGCAAACGGGAATGTGGGCCGGCTTGTTCTTATTGAGTTCAGCCGCGTCGATGTCGATGTGCACGATTTTGCCGTGCTTGCAGAACTCCTCGACTTTGCCGGTGACACGATCGTCGAATCGCACGCCGAGAGCGATGAGCAAATCCGATTCGTCCACCGCGTAGTTGGAGTAGACGCTGCCGTGCATGCCGAGCATGTCGAGCGACAAGTCGTCGGTCCCGGGATAAATGCCCAGACCCATGACCGTCATAGTAATCGGGATGCCGGTCTTCTCGACCAATTGGCGAACTTCCTCCGATGCGTCGCCCGTGATGACCCCGCCACCGGCATAGATGATGGGCCGCTTGGCCCGCTTGATGGCGGCGGCCACTTGCTTGATTTGCTCCGGGCGGGCGTGAGGCATCTCCAACTCGAAGCCGGGCAGTTCGATTTCCGCATCGAAGTTCGGCACGCACTTGTCGAGTTGCACGTCCTTCGGCATGTCGACCAATACCGGACCCGGGCGGCCCGTTGCGGCGATGATGAATGCCTCCTTCATCACGCGGGCCACGTCGTTCACGTCCGTTACCAGGTAGTGGTGCTTGGTGATGCCACGGCAAACTTCAACAATGGGCGTCTCCTGAAATGCGTCGCTGCCAATCACCTTGGTCGGCACCTGACCGGTGATGCACACCATCGGCACGCTATCCAGCTTGCCATCGGCAATCGCCGTAACCAGGTTCGTGGCACCCGGTCCGCTGGTCGCCATGCAGACTCCCACTTTGCCGGTACTGCGGGCGATACCCTGGGCGGCAAACCCGCCTCCCTGTTCATGCCGCGGCAAGATGGTACGAAGCTTGTCTGCATGCCGGGTAAGGGCCTGGTGCAGTGGCATGCTGCAACCACCAGGGTAGGCGAAGATGGTGTCGACGCCGTGGTTTACCAGCGATTGGACCAGGATGTCCGCGCCGCTCACTAGTTCCGTCGTCGTTTCTACTTTGGTTGCGGTCGCCACGATATTCGCCTCGAATAATCTACTTGGTAATGGGGGTTTGCCGTGCCGGCAGTGGGGCTCCATGACACCACAGACCCATGCCAGCGCGAATCGGTTCATGATAAGATAGGCAGCCGCGTGGGGCAACCACTTGCGCCTCGCCGCGTAAGCCGTATCGCCTGGCGAACCAGCTAGGGGAAACCTGCGACGGGGGGACGCGGGGACCTGCCCTCAGCCGCCCACGCGCCGCGGAATGGTGAACGAATAGAGCGATACCACGGCCCCGGCGCCCATCAGGCTCCAGGGGGCCCAGTCGGGTGGAGCGATGGTTCTCGCGCCGGCAACTTGCCTGCCACCGTCCATTTCGGGCTTGAGGACCGCCGATTCGAGCGCCAGGGCTTCGACCCCCAACAGGCAACAGTACGCTCCAATGGCCAAAAAGAATGCACGCCACATGGCTCTACCAACCTCCCTATAAAATGCCGATACCGGGTCGACTCTCGTAAGGAGTATCGTCGCCCATCCGGGAGCCGATTCACCGATAGTGCTAGCGGGCAGAGGCTGTGGGTTATGCGGGTTGCGTGGGGTTCCTTCCCTTATCCGAGCCAGTCCCAGAGGATTGCGAGCGACGGAGGTACCGCATCGACCCGCACGTCCTCCGTAGCCATACTTGAGTTCGACCGAGCGTCGACCGGAACTTCTGCACTTTGCGATGCGAGCAGCAGTAGCGCCTGATCGACGGCGGCGTGCAACCGCGTGTGATCTTGAGCAACGACCGTCGGGTCAATGCGATTGCTTTGTCCAAATGCAATCCGCCGCACTGGCGTATTACGTCCGAAATTGCCAGCAGTAGCTAATGAGCCAACGGGGACGGAAGCAGCAGTCGACGAACCTTGATTGTCGCGCCACATGGTGTAGTCGGCCAGGTTTACCACGCCATCGCCATTATCGTTGGCAAGTGAAATGCGACGCCCATAATTGGATTTCCAAGCGTCGTAATCCAGCGAGTCGACCGATCCATGGTTGTCAAAGTCTCCCGGCACTAGGTTCGGCACTAGCCCCGCGCCATGGTTGTCTCGGGCGATGGTGTAGTCGGCCAAATTAACGACGCCGTCACCATTTCCGTCGCCGTCAAGATTGGAGGTGCCGAAGCTGGCTTTCCACACGCCGTAGTCCCGGTGGTCGACCAGGGTGTCTCCACTGTAATCCCCTGGAGGCCCAACCGGTGCATCGGGGTCGAAGACTTCAGCCTGAATCGCAAAGACAAAAGGGTTTTCGTCGGCGTCGTTATTGGGAATGAGGACCTGGCCAGCCCACTCCCCTACCGCGCTGGTATCGACCTCGACAATCAGGTTGGTCGAATTGTTTGCTCCTACCGCCGGAGACGGTGGTCGGAAAATAGCAAACCCTTCGGGAACCACGATCTCCCCCGGAAAGGCAAGATTGGATTCTCCCAAGTTGAAGATGGTATAGGTCCGCCGAATCGTCAGGATGTGGCTTTCGCCAAGCTCCACCCTGCCGAAGTGGGTGCCATTCTGCTCCACGGGCGCGGCGTCGCCTGTGGTGATTTCGAACCGAGGCCCGTTGAACGTCACACCACCTTCGACACGTATTTCGGGTGGGTCGATTGGTGCAACCACGTTGCCAATGAGCTGCAGCACCACCGATTCGCCATTGGTGAATACAATCTGCACGGTTCCCATCTTCGCCCCGGACACATTGGTGCGCATCTCAATTTCGAACGGAATCGGCGTGCCGGGCTGAACGGTTCCTGAAGGAACCGGATACTCGCTGGTAAGTCGGAAATCACTGGAGTCAGCGATCAGCTGGAAATCATCGGTCGTGCGTGGTGTGCCAACGCTAAAAATCTCGAACACCCGCTTAACATTCTCTGACCGATTGACCGTACCGAAGTCGTAGACTCCCCCGTTGGGGACCAGTTGCCCCCCTGCGATGCGCACGCCCACCGGCGCATCGTGGGTGCGTCGCTTCTCAGCCAGGTGACACTGCTGGTCGACTGATTTCGACCGGCAACAATGTCCAAGACGTTGTCCTGGTTTACGTCGGCGACGAACATGGCAGTCGCGTTGTTTGCAATGACGGGCGTGCCAAAGCTGGAGAAATTTCCTCCGCCACTGTTGCGGTAGATGTGGAACGCGCCGGCACTATTGTCTTCGCCAGCGGCGGGCACCACGACGTCTATATCGCCGTCGCCATCCATATCGCCGACGGCGGGGGCGTAGGGCGTGGCCAGCGACGACGCAACGGGACGTTCACTCCACGCTTGATTCGGATTGTTAGGGTTCTTGTACCATAGCACTTTACCTTCCGATTGGTTGGTCACCACCACGTCCAGATGGGCATCGTTGTCTACCCGAGTCACAAAGAGGCCGATCGAACGATTTCCGGGCCCTACCGTAGGACTCAGGATTTCGTGCGTGTCCCAAGTGAGGTCGTCGTTGTCGTACCACGCGATGCGATTGTTGGTGGCCGAGACGCTGACGATGTCGACCCATCCGTCGTTGTTGATATCGGCCGCGTAGATGTCCGATAGGCCCAGGTCGTTCTGGCCGACATTGATCTGCGACGGCGAACTGAATCCCCCCTGCGAGTTTTGCGTGGCATTGAGGTGAATGCGAATGGCGTCGCTTCCCATGAACCCACCGCCACGCGACGCGGAAGCCAAATCAACACGGCCATCTTGATCGAAGTCGGCCGCAAAAACTGCACGGGCACCCGATACGCCCAGCAGTGTTTTCTTGGCAAACGGCTGGTCGAGGCTGCCCGGGTTCTCGTACCACGCAATCTTGCCGTCCGACTCCGATGCGGAAGCTAGGTCGAGGTCGCCATCGGCGTCGAAGTCGGCCGCCACCAGATCGATGGTTTTCAACGTCTGGGCGCCACTCGATCGGACGCTTCCCACGTGCTTCCCGATCCACTCGTTGCCAACTTGCCGATAGACGACAATGCGGCCGTCAATGTGCGATGCCGAAACCACCTCCAACGTACCGTCCCGATTTAGGTCGGCGCTAATGACATCCACCACCCCATTGGCTTCGCTCGCGTCGCTGACGAGCCCTGCCAGGCTGAACTCGGCGCCCCGTTGATCACGCGAGACGCTGACGGGCCAATCCTCCACTTCACCGTTGCTTGCCTCGGTATTCTCCCCAATACCTTGGGGAGGGGTAGCGCGCTAAGCCGGAAGCGTGACCAAGTACCGCCGGCTACCGCCCAGGTGGGTACCTCGAAACGCAGGTCGTGAACGCCGTTGGCAAGTTTCCAGCCATCGAAGATCAACTCACCTGCACCGCTAAACGAACCATCCCGGTTGAAATCGATCCAGCCGTCGAGTTGCGCACCGCCCGAGGGGGCGCCTTGGACATTGACCGAGACCAACGCGTCCAGTTCCCCAACACGAACATTGGCGAAGGAGATGCCGCCATCCAACAAACGACTTCCGCCCAAGGTTGGACCCGTATCACTAGTGACCGTGGCCTCTGGGTACGGCGGGTTGGGTGCGTCGCCGGTGAGCGAGAGAAGGCGGCGTGATTCTAGCGACTCGAAGTAAAGCCGTCGTGATAGTTGCATCCGATCGTGCCCCCGCGATGAAGTTAACCGCCGCCCTTGTGCGACCAACATTCGTGTCAGCCTAGATCGACCACGACCAACTGTCAAATTTTCACGGGCAATGCGTGTCTGGCAAATACCGTTGGCAGAAAGGGAGCCGCCAAGAGGGGCAGGTTCAGGGCACCGTTTGGCGATCCCACCGCCCGGTGTCGCTGCGACACGTGGTTAGCGTAACCGGACGGTGTAAAGCCAAGTTCCAGGGGAAGTTGCGCAGGCGCTCGGATTAGAAGCCCGGTGAAAGGCCATTGAACGCCGATCATTCGACAAGGCATGAAAAAGCATGACAAAAAAACACGATGCGTTAGACTCGGGGGGGGGGCTTAGCAGTTACAATCGGAGCAGAACTGGGTCGGGAGCGGTTCCCGGCTGATTCATATGGGAAATCCCGATCTAAATATCGAACATGGCGGCTATGAGCGGGGACCATACGAAGTGTTCCATGGGAACTACACTTCACCGGAGGTTTGTCTAGAACGCGCGTGGCAATGTGTGTTTGCGGGCACCTATCCAAAGCACTATTGGCAGGGTGCCGCTTGGAACGTGGTGATTCCCGACATCGACGACCTACCGAAGGAAGATCGACCGCGGCTAGACTTCTATCGGCACATGCGAACATTCGTCGACAGATATCAAGTCGACCGGCTTTCGCCCGCCCAAAACAAGAGTAACGCGGGTTTCTGCTTGCACGACAACTACAGGTGCGGATGCCACTTCTGGCGAGTTGGCACGAGAAAGTGCACATATGTACAAGCGGTCGGGGAGGGATTCGAACCCCCGGTACTCTTTCGAGCACGCCGGTTTTCAAGACCGGTGCATTCAACCAGACTCTGCCACCCGACCTAAATCCTTATAAAAAAAGGGTTTACATCTTTTACTCCGGGCCGGTTTTCCGGCGTGTTTACTCCGCATATTATGCAAGGTAGTAAAAATTTGCCCCGTCCGGTGGTTGAGACCGAACGGGGCGACGACACCTAAACCCTAGCTAGGAGGTATCGCCATGAGTAGTAAGTCTACACCCCGCAAACGTTCGGGCAAATCGGGGGACCGTCCCGAGAAACCTTATCCAGGTTTCCCGCTCTATGCCCATCCGCTCGGCTACTGGAGCCGCAAGGTAAACGGCAAGCTGGTGCATTTCGGTCGCTGGGGCCGGGTTCGCAATGGCGAAATGGTCCGCGTCGCAAATGATGGCTGGGCCGAAGCTCTCGCCAAGCACAATCTTCAGTACCCCGACCTCAAGGCCGGACGCAAACCGCGGGCTGAAGTCCAATAGGGTGCGTTGACGGTGATGGAGCTGTGCAATCGGTTCCTCACATCGAAGCTCCGCAAGCTGGAATCCGGTCGACTATCTCCCCGCACCCTGGAAGAGTATCGACGGACCACCGATAGGCTAGTTCGCGTGTTCGGCAAGAATCGTCCGGTGGCGGACCTGGGAGCGGACGATTTCGAGGAACTGGCAATTGATATGTCGAAGACCTGCGGCATTGTTCGTTTGGGCAATGAGATTACCCGGGTCAAGACAGTGTTCAAATTTGCTTTTGAGAATCGGCTGATATCCGTAACCGTACACCAGAACCATTGTAGGCGCGTGGTTTAAGGTTGGGGGTTTCCATTCTCACTTGAGCAGGAGTCCCCTTTTCGATGACTGACGATTCTCGCCAATCCGCTCGCCGGGCCTGGGCCGAGCGACTCGACCGATTCCGCCAGACAAGCCAGACCATCGCTGAGTTTTGTGCTGCCGAAAGTGTCTCACCGGCCTCCTTTTATCAGTGGCGCCGTAAACTGCGATCCGCGGCCATCGCAACGGAGGCGACCGCCAGGTTCGTTCCCGTCCAGCTGCCAACAACCCCGCAGGCCGAGCCCGTCACCGTGATGGCTGTCGAACTGCCCGGCGGTGTCCGCGTGCGACTGGAAGTGACCGGCACCACGACAGAGCAGCCATGATCGGACTACCCGCAAGCACGCCCATCTATCTGTGCACCACTCCGGTCGATTTCCGAAAAGGCTTCGACGGATTGACCGGCATCGTCACCACGACGCTCGGTCGCAACGTGACCGACGGAGCGTTGTTCCTGTTCGTCAATCGCAAGCGGGATCGCATCAAAGCGCTGTGGTGGGAGACCGGCGGGCTGACGTTGTGGTACCGGCGACTAGAGCAAGGCACCGTGGAACTGCCGAAGGATACCAAGGACGCTGGCGCCGTGACGATCGATTCGGTAGAACTGGCGATGTGGATCGCGGGCGTTCCGCTGAAGTCGGCCAAGACAAGACGCAAACGGATGAAGGTCGCCTGATATAGAACTTCCGCAGCAACCATCGCCAACATTTTTCAAAAACATTTCGCCGGGGCCTGTTCCCACTTCCTTCATGATGCGTATAACTCAGCATCATGGATGCGAAGCAATTGCCCGACGATCTTGCTGCTTGCCACGACCTGATTGCCAAGCTGCAATCACAAGTCCAAAATCAGGCGACCGACCTGGCCGTCAAGGATAAACTGGTCGAAGAGCAAGCCCACTCGGTCCTCGCCCTGAAAGCGGCCAGCGATCGGCTCGACGAAAAGGTCGCCGAGTTGAACCTGACGATCGAGAAACTTCTCAACCAGCTCTACGGCCGCAAGAGCGAACGACGCATCGATGGCGCCGGTCAGTTGCTGTTGGACCTTGGCGAAGAAGTCACGCCCGAGGTGGTCAGCGCGCTGGAAGAAGCGATCCAGGAAGCCGAGCGGATCGTGGAGGATGCTGCGGAAGGCCCCACGAAACGCCACTCCAAACCTCCCCGTAAGGACAGCCGCAAGTTTCCCGACTATCTGCCGCGTTACGAACGGTTAGTGGACCTGCCCGAAACACGACGCGAGGGCTTGAAATTCGTCGGCTACGACGAAGTCGAAACGCTCGAACTGATCCGCAGTGAACTTCGCGTACGGGTGACGAAGTACGCCAAGTACGCTCACCCGGTCGATAGTTCCCAGGGCATCGTCAGCCCCGAGCGCCCGACGGGCCTGGTCGAGGGCGATCGCTTTGACGCGTCGATCGGCGTGGAAGTGGTTGCGGCAAAATACTTCTATCACCTGCCGTTTTATCGCCAACAGGATCAGTTCGCCAGCAGCGGCTGGACTCCCAGCCGCAGCACGCTATCCAACATCGAAGCGGCAGTCGAGTTCACGCTGCGTCCGCTGGCGGAATACGTGCGAGACCTGATCAAGCAAGACCGCACCATCGGCTGCGATGACACGGGCGTGCTGTTGATCACACCGAAGGCCATGCCCGACTTACGAGGTCATCCTCGCAGCGAGCGGATTGGCGAGGTGCTTGAAAAAGCGATGGCTGCGGGTAAGCCGAGCATCCTAGCGCACATGTGGGGCTACTACGCTTCCCGACTTCCGGTCGTGGCGTTCGACTTCACGGTCAGCCGTCACCGTGACGGCCCCGATGACGTGCTTGGTGATTTTGAAGGCAACTTGCTGGGAGACTGCTGGTCGGGTTTTCAAAAGATCGATGTTCGCAGTGACTCGCGGATCACGTTCGCGGCGTGCTGGGCGCATGCGCGGCGGAAGATCGACGAGTGTCGCGGGGCGTTCCCGGTCCAGGTGGCCAAGTTGGAGTCGCTGATCCGGATGCTCTACGACGTGGAGGACCAGATCAAGTCGCTGGACGATTCCGAGCGCTTGGCGCGTCGGCAGCGCCTGTCGCGTCACGTCCTGGGCTTGATCCACGAGTATCTCGACAGTGCGGCGATGTCGGCGCCCCAGGTGCTGCCCAAGAGCAACCTGGGGCAGGCGGCGGCTTACGTGCGGCGTCATTGGGTGGCACTGGGTCGCTTCCTCGACGATGCCTCGATTCCGATCGATAACAATGATTGTGAACAGTTGATGAAACGGGTGGCCGTGGGCCGCAAGAACTGGCTGTTTAAAGGCTCGTTGGCCGCCGGTGAGCGGGCGGCCAACCTGATGACGATCATCGCTAGCGCGGTTCGTAATGACTTGGATGTGGGAGCCTACTTGGAGGACGTCCTGAAGCGAACGCTCCAGGGCGAGACGGATTGGGCCGTCCTGGAGCCGCGCGGCTGGAAGGCCGAGCACCCCGAATCGATCCGGACCTACCGCCAAGACGAACGTCGTCAAGCAGCCGACCGCAAACGCCAACGCCGAGCCCGCCGCCGTCTTCGCAAATAGTCAACCCCGACTAACTGGATGGCTCTGGTGTACGGTTACAGTACACCGTGCAGGACGTGGCATCGGCCGCGAGCGACAGTAGCGTGGTCGTTGAACCGGCCAATCTCGACGCGTGCCCGCCGGTCGATCCTTGATAACTTGAGCGATTGCCCGGCCGGACAGAGCGTAAGCGGCCGGGTCGGGGTGCCAAGTGCAGTCGGTCGATGTGACCTCGGCAGATTAGGAATCGACGATTCTGACCGAGGTGAGCTGCACCGACGCGGCTGCGGAAGTTCCGTTCCAGACAGCGGTTTGGACAACCTCAGCGAGTTCGGGGGGATGTTTCTGCGGTCTGTCAGGAACACCTCCTGCAGTTGGCTTCCTGGCGATTTCAACCTCGGTGGGCCAAGCTGGAGCGTCGAACTTCCGGCCCTATCACACCCACCGACTACTGCTCCACCGCTGCCAGCCCATGCCCATGAGGACCAGAGCGACAAGGGCTATGGAGGCCGGTTCAGGCACGAACTCGACATGATGACCGGGCTCTAGGTGCCACGCTTCTAACAGCCCACCACCGGCAAGGTTGAACGCATCGTAGTTTGCCCGTGTCATGTAGAGAACGTCTTCGGCGTCGGTGGTGAGAACGTAGTCAAGCATTCTATCAAGGTCCGCAGCACTCAGGTTCTTGGTGTCCACCAACCACAGGTCGGTCAGGTCTTCCAGATAGAACATCCCGTTATGTATCATCTGCCCATTAGCTTCAAAGTCATTGAAGTTGATATTGATAAAATCGACACCGCTCATATCCAACCCAGAAATCTTGCCTTCTTCATAAGCAAGAGCTGATATGCCATAACCGCCGCTGCCTATGTCCGCAGAGCCGAAGAAAATTGCATTGAAAGCTCCTTGGCTCAAAAACTCTGCATTCTTCAATGTGACTTTTGTTACATTCGGCAAATCTTTTACTGCAAAGCTTTTCAGATTCGGAAGACGTAGCTCTGCGAGATTCAGTTCTGTCATGACCGTGTTTTTTTCACCGTAGCTCAGTAACAGAGACTCTAACTGTGGCAGTTCGTTGAAACTTCCTGTTTCGATGTTTGCGATTGGGTTTTTGCTCAGGTATAGCCCCGTCAGATTCGGCATTCCGCTAAAGTCGTCCAGCTCGATGATTGATATCTGATTGTCAGACAGATTGAGGGAAGTCAGATTAGGCACATCGCTAAGGTCAACAGCATCCATGCTCATTATATGGTTGCCAAACAGGGCCAGATTCGTCAGATTAGTCAGCCCATTGAAGTCACCTGCTTCGATACTTGATATCTGGTTGTAGTGCAGGCCTAGACTCGTCACATTCGTCAGCCCGCTGAAATCGCCCGCCTCGAGGCTTGATATCTGGTTGTGACCCAGAAACAGGGCTTCCAGATTCGCCGGCCCGCTGAAATCGCCTGCTTCGATGCTCGATATCTGATTGTAGTTCAGGCTTAGGGTCGTCAGATTCGTTAGCCCACTGAAATCGCCCCCCTCGATACTTGATATCTGGTTGTGATAGAGCCACAGGTTTTTCAGATTCGTCGGCCCGCTGAAATCGCCTGCTTCAATACTTGATATCTGGTTGTCCACCAGATGTAGGCTTGTCAGATTAGTCAGCCCACTGAAGGCGCCAGCTTCGATGCTCGATATCTGATTTTCGTCCAGGTCCAAGTTCGTGAGCTTAGTCAGTCCACTGAAGGCATCTGATTCTATACTTAATATCTGATTACCCCGCAGGTCCAGAGTCGTCAGATTCGTCAGCCCGCTGAAGGCTCCCGCTTTAAGACTCGATAATTGGCCAAACAACAGGTCAAGATTTACCAGATTTGATAGTCCACTGAAGGCATTTGCTTCGATACCCGTAAAATGGTTGCCTCCCATATTTAGCTCGGTCAGACTTGTTAACCCACTGAAATCGCCAGCTTCTATGCTTGAAATCTGGTTTCGATAAAGTGATAGACTCGTCAGATTAGTCAGCCCGCTGAATGCACCCACTTCGATGCTCGTTATCTGCTCGTTTCCCAAATCCAAACGTAGGGTCGGAGTAGTAATCCAATTGAAATCGCCAATACCGTCGAGGCTGTCAATAAAGGGAGGACAGTTGTAGCAGCTGCGAGTGTCAACCTCCTCGGGCATCACATCGCCGGGACTATAACCGCGGCCACTGGCCCATTCGCCAAACGTGATTGCTGACGCTGAGGAGGGCGACAAGAAAGCCGCCACAATTACTGCCGCACTGAGAGTTAGCCATCGCATGATTCACCTCCCTCGCATGAGTCTTCTGCCTTCATAAGGTAACTGCCGAAAAGACCGAGTTGCCCGACAGCTAGTCTGCTAGTCTGCGAAAATTTGGCGGCGATTTCTGAATTGGCGTAAGCGCCGACCAGCCCCATCATTGACGCGTCTGTTAGCTTGGCAAGCGTTATCCCCGCATTCCAAGTTTCAGGAGTTTGACGATGGCTTGCAGTTCGGATCCGCAGAAAGTTGCCGCTTGGCGTGAACGGTTTGTTCGGTTGGAGGCTTCGGGGTTGAAGACGGCCGAGTTTTGTGCCGCCGAGGGGGTCAGCATCGCGAGTTTCTATGCCTGGCGGCGCAAGCTGGGGCTTTCCCCAACCCGCGCAGCAAAGCACCAACCCCGCGTGCGTCGGGATCCCAGCCAGAGCGTCTTCCAGCAAGTGCTCGTCCACTCGGCGCCGGCGCTATCCGTCCGTCTGCCTGGCGGCGTTCAGCTTGAAGCCTCCGCCGCCGACGAGCAGGCGTTGCGGACCATCGTCAGCGAATTGGTCCGCGTCACCCGAGAGGTGGAGACTTCGTCATGCTAAACTTTCCGGCGGGCGTGACCATCTATCTCCACACCGAACCGACCGACATGCGCAAGGGAATCGACGGGCTCTCGGGAATCGTCCGAGGTCAGTTCGCAGAAGACCCCACCGGCGGCAGCCTGTACCTGTTCGTCAATCGACGAACCGATCGCTTGAAGATGCTGTACTGGGATGGGACTGGCTTTTGGGTTTTTTACAAGGTGCTCGAGCAAGGGACGTTTGAAGTGAAAGCATCCGACGAGCGGCGACTGGCAATCGACGCGACGGAACTGGCCATGCTGTTGGGGGGCGTGTCGCTGGTCGGCGTGAAGCGCCGCAAGCGCTACCAGAAGTCGGCGTAAAAAGTTTTCTCGAAAACTTTCAGAGTTGGACTTGCGCGAAGCTAGTGAATCGTTATGTTGACGAGCATGACGATTCGAGCCAGCATTATTGCGATTCCCAACGATCTTGGGGCGTGTCAAACGCTCGCCGCTGAGTTACTTCGCGAAGTCGACGCTGAAAAACATCTCGTCGAATCGCACGAACAAGCGATTGCCGACCTGGCCGCGAAAGTAAAACGACTCGAGCAAGAGAAACAAGCCGACCAGCTCACGATCAAAGAACTCTTGCAACGGGCGTTCGCCCGCCGCAGCGAACGGTACCTGGCCGACCCCAATCAATTGGCGTTAGATTTCGGGGAAGAGGCGGCAGAGGCGGCAGAGGGCCTGGCCGAGGCGATCTCGGAAGCCGGCCTGACGGTCAAGACGCACGTCCGTCGCAAGAAGAAAAAACGTCGCCATGAGGGCTTGCCGGAGCATCTGCCGCGATACGAAGTCGAGGCCCAGGTTCCCGACGACCAGAAAGCGTGCCCCCAGCACGGCGCACGGGAACTCATTGGGTTTGACACAACAGAAACGCTCGAATTCGAGCGACCGCAACTGAAAGTGCGGGTGACGAAGTATCCGAAGTACGCCTGCCAGAACGCCCCAGAGTGCGGCGTCGGTTCGGCCGACAGGCCGACCGGCCTTGTCGAAGGCGACAAGTACGATGCCTCAATCGCCGCGGAGATCATCGCGAACAAGTACGGCTATCACTTGCCGATCTATCGGCAGCAAGACCTGTTCGCCGGTTCGGGCTGGACTCCTAGCCGTTCGACGCTGTTGAACGTTCTTCAGGCGTCGGCGTTTGTGCTGGAGCCGTTGATCGCGCACCTCCGCCAGACGGTACTGGCCAGTTCGATTCTAGGAACCGACGACACGAGCGTGACGCTGCTGGTTCCGAAGGAGATACCCGAAGCCACGCCTGGCGACGCGAAGAGCCAGCGGGCCTGCGAAAAACTTCGCGAAGCGCGGGAAAAGAACAAGCCGAGCGTGACGGCCAAACTGTGGGCTTATCGGAGCGTGACGGTTCCCCTGACGTTCTTTGACTTTACGGTCAGTCGCCAGCGGGCCGGCCCCGATCTGGTCTTGGAAGACTTCTCTGGAAAACTGATGGCCGACTGTTATTCAGGCTATCAGCAGATTGCGCTGCGGACGGGCGGTCGGATCGAGCGGGCGGCGTGCGTGGCGCATGCGCGACGCAAGGTGTTTGAAGCGCGGGACAACTACCCGCGCGAAGCGAGCGTGGCGCTAGCCAAGTTTCAGCAGCTTTACGATATTGAAGACCGGGGCAAGACCATGGAGCCCGAGGCGCGGCTGGAGCTGCGCACCCAAGAAGCGTTGCCGATCTGGCTGGCGCTAGGCGAGTGGCTGGAAAGTCCAGCGGCGCACGACGTGCTGCCCAAGAGCAAGTTCGGCGGCGCGCTGGGCTACTTGCGCAATCACTGGACGCCGTTGCAGTTGTATCTCACCGATCCCTGGTTGCCGATCGACAACAACGATGTCGAGCAACTAATGAAGCAGGTGGCGCTAGGCCGCAAGAATTGGCTGTTCGTTGGCAGCCTCGCGGCCGGCGACCGGGCGGCCGGCTTTTTCACGCTCGTTTCCAGTGCGCTACGCAACGACTTAGACGTGTGGGCGTACGTGAAAGACGTCTTGGATCGGCTACTGGCCGGCGAGACCGACTACGCCGCGCTCCGCCCCGATGTCTGGGCCGCCGCCCACCCCGAGTCCATCCGCCAATACCGCCAAGCAGAACGCCGCGACAAAGCCGACCAAAAACAACTCCGCCGGGCAACCCGAAGAGCCCTATCCAACGCCTGAAGACTGTGGTGCTGGTGGGCGCTTACGAATTGGCTCCGTTGTGTCGTTTGTGTCTTCCTGTCTCCTTTGCGTGCGATTCCGCACACCTCTCGCCGCCGCAAGCCACCTGGCTCCGGATTTTCGGCCTCTTTTAAGTTCGCGAGATTAGAACGTGCAATATTCGTTCCTAAGTTGCTCGTCGCCAGCATGCAGCGAAGAAGTCGCCTGCAGAACGAAACGGACCCTAGGAAGACCTGCGTTACTGAGCAATACCGAACCGAACTGGGTCACGGAATTTGGCCGCTGAACTGCCTTATAGCATTCCATTACCCCGGCTTTGTGCGTCTCGCAGGAACGGTGGCGTCTCACCAGCCTTGAGTTTCTGCGATGCGGAATCACAAAGCCGCGCGTGGTATTCTGTGAAGACGGTAGCCAGCGGAGCGTTACGGATGAAGCTGCTAGCCGCCCAACGGCTTACCTCAGACCTCCGAACGCCCCGCTTGCTTCGCCCCAAACGGATCACTCAGATGACGCTCAGCAAAGCTCTCTATAAGGACTCCGCCGGACGAAGCATGGACTACCAGTTTACCTGCTCGCAATTGTACGAAGGAGTCGGATTATGAATCAACCAATCGCACAACCTGGCCTCTTCATCGGTATGGATTGGGCCGACCAGAAGCACGACATTTATGTCATCGATCGACAGGGCAAGGAGTCTCATCAGCAGCTCGAGCACTCGGCCGAGAGCATCGACGCCTGGGTCGCCGAGATGCTCAAGCTCGCCGGCGGGCAGCCTATCGCCATCATGCTGGAGCAGTCTCGCGGAGCGCCGATCTATGCGCTCATGTTCCGTGAGGATGTGCTGCTCTATCCAGTCAACCCCAAACAATTGGCTAGCTATCGAGACAGCTATCCTGGGGGCGGCAAGAACGATCCTACCGACGCCATGTATCTGGCACGGATGCTGCGTGAACGCATCACGACGCTGAAGGCCTGGCAGCCGGACGATGAAAACACGCGGCTGATCGCCAACTTGTCCCAGCAGCGGCGCAAGATCGTCGACGGTCAAACGAAACTTCGACAACAACTAACGGCTGTCTTAAAGTCTTATTTTCCGGTCGTCTTGGAGCTTTTTGGAAAGAAGCACCAGCTGCCCTTGTTGCTCAGCGTGCTGTGTCGGTGGCCCGACCCTCGCAAGTTACGTCGCGCCGACCCTCAGCTCATCCGCCGCGTCCTATGTGAGCACTCCGTACGCAACGAACCGCAGCAGGAGGAGACCATCGAGCGCATTCGTGCGGCCCAGCTGCTGACCCGGGATGACGCACTGATTACTCCATCGGCGATGGTGGCCAAGCTATTGGCCAATCAGATCCAACAAGCTCAGAAGACGATCGAAGAGTTGGACTCCAAGATCGCCGAAGCGATGAAGCAACATCCCGACGCGGACCTGTTCACCAATCTGCGTGGTGCCGGCAGTACGCTGGCGCCGCGTCTGCTCTGCGCCTTTGGCTCGCAGCGGGACCGCTGGGAGGATGCCGACAGCCTGGCGTCGTTCAGTGGGATCGCTCCTGTGACAAAACAGAGCGGCAAACACCGTCACGTCCACCGGCGATTCGCTTGTCCCAAGTATCTCCGCCAGACGTTCCACGAATTCGCCAACAGCGCGGCTGTACTGTCCTTGGAGCAAAGCCCGGTATCGCATGTTGCGGGATCGCGGCATGAAGCACCACGCGGCGCTACGAAAGATCGCTCGCAGCTGGATCCGAATACTGTTCCGCGTCTGGAAAACACGAGAGCCATTTGACTGCGATCGCTACCTCGCCAACCTGAAACAACGCTGCCCGGAAATCGTACCCTACCTCAACCAAGAAAACTGAAAATTATTGCCAAGACCCCTTGCCTAAAGCTCAGATGTCTGAGGTGTCGATGACCTCCCGCAGTAACTGCAATTGGTTCGATGCGGAGGCGTGCCCAACCGCTGTCAATTCGCCCGCTCTGTAATTGCTGGCGGTGTACATCACCTCAGCGGCTAACGCAGCAAGCTACGACGCATCGGTGGTACACACCTCGGCGACTTTGGGGCTGCCAACATTTGGCGGTCTAGTCTAGTCGCATCCCGCCCACAAAATGGCTGGCTTAGCTTGACATACAACCTATCCGTGCTTGCGACACTGACCAACTCGCGGGAATGGTATCAGTGTGACCTTTTCCAATCCCTCTCATATACGTTCCGTCATTGCCCCTTCCCGTCGTCGGAGTTCGGATCCGACTCGCGTCGCCACTGCTCGTAGCGTTCGTCCAGCCACTCGTTCAGGCCCTCATAGAAATCAGAGCTCAGCGTAAAGAAATTGTCGCGTTCAAGAGGCAGGTCGCTGCCCTTCCGCTCTGCATCCCAGGAGCCAGCAAAAATCCGGTATCCCCCACTATTCAGAGACCACAGAAGCTCACCAAGTTCCTCATATGTCAGCGGCTCGGTGGAAGTCTCGGGTATGCAGCTGTACTGCGAAGACTCATCCGCGGCGTAGCCGATCTCCGCCTCATCGACCGCGCGATAGCGGATCAATCCATCTGTCTTCCTGGCCCGGACACTAATGACATCGCCCATCACTGAATGCATGCCGATCATGGCGATCTCGACCTCGCCGGGCTCTAGTTCTGGCAGGTACTCGCCTACTAGACCGAGGGGTGTGGCCGGAGAAACGCGTTGGAATGTGGCGTCTCCCTTGTCCTGGCCCTTGCCGTTCCAGTAAGTGTCGGGCCTGGTATTCGATGGGTCTTGATAGCTCACTGTCTCGGGCACAAGTCACCGCCTTTCTTGATTCTTATTCGGGCCACCAGAATCGCGTCAGTCCGAAAGGGTGAAGATTCTCCGGCCGACCGTCCGTGGGTGGCGAATCGCCTTCGCGGAGTTCTTTCCGAGTATGACGGCCGGCCTGGAAATGGATCTTTCGTTCGATGGTAATCATGCCGCCTCCTCCTTTCGTGCTGCCAGTTCGCCAGCGAGCGTCTTAGTATCGCTCGGACAGCTCCGACAGAAGGTGGGGACATGTCCAGGAACGGCTCGTCTGCTTTTGTTTCAGGTTCTTGTTTTTGGCGGCATCGTTAGTGGTCGCCCTTCGAGAGCGTCCTGGAAGATTGCTTCAACTGCTTCGTCGGTAAGCAAGCTGCCACCGCTCACCTCATCGTCGGCGGCATACGAGCAGCTCCATGTGTTTCGAGCATGAACCACAGCGTAGAGCAAGACGGCCAGAGCTTGTTCATCTCGCTTTTCCCGTGTTTCTTCATCGTACATGATCTCAGTCCAAGCGACGGGTGCAAGTCGCGCCTGATCATCATCTGACTGCGATCCACTGTCTCCCATCCACAAAACATGCCATTCCGCGTCCCATGGTTTGTCAATCACTAGGTAAAATTCACTTATTAGCCGATGACCGCCACGAAATGCTGCTTGAACCGCTGGTCGATATCTAGAGAGCAAGAGCTGAGGCGATACGAGACACCGAGCCAACGAACCCGTTTTGACCTACCCCCCGGTAAAACCCTGATTTAGGAGTAGCAAGCAATGGATCTTTGTACGCTTTGGAATAGGGCCACCACGTTCAGGATGCAGCCCGGCGAATGTGCTGAGGTCCATTAGTGCGATGGGCAAACTGTACGAGGTGTTCCCGCTAAAGCAAGACCTCTGCAAGTTAGCCGCCCCGATAACTCGCAGAAGTTGGTCCACCCGCTGCGCCTTAGCAAACCGGCCAATTCACATCGGTGCTTCCACCTATGCAACTTCGCGAGCTGCCGTTAGCACCTAATGCGTGCTACTCCGGGGTTACGAAGCGAATCAACGTTCACTGCACATAACGATTTGCCATGTTCGCGTAATGCAACCGGAGATGTCTCCACTTCGGCGCGGATGGAAGGCTCGCCAATTTATGAGGTCGACAACTCTGACACGTCTTAGCGGAATCGGCTACGCGTCGGCTTCTTTCCAGACGGCCCCTTCGAATTGCCGCGTCCTCCCACGCTGTATGCCCCAACCTGCCGGCACTGCGTCTGGAGAGAATCTTACGCGTTTCAGGAGCTGCGAATTGCCCACAGTGGTCTCACTACTTCGTTCAGTGGAGTCGGCATCAGGCTGCAGTTGGGCTTGACCTCAGCATATGGTTGGTCCTTCAAGAGATCGATCCTGTTTCAATGTTCGCCCATCATCTGTGGACCGATCTCCTGAAAGAGGTCGACCCAGGAGAGCCAGATCGCATTTTGGATCGTCGCGTTACCGTTCCTTTTCAATTCGGCTAGTTCCGCAGGGGATTCATCTGGCCAGTGTCCAATCCAACCGTGGGCGAACTCACGGCTCTTGAGAAGGAAATCTCGCTCGTCCTCAGCGCCGCAACTCAAGGGAAAAGTCTCGCCGATTACGATTGGCTTACCCCAGTCGAACTTCTGAAGGAGCCTGATCTCGTCATCAACTTTGCCGGACTTCGGGTATAGATGCGGGGAGACAAAATCGAGTTGTTCGGCGGCTGCCCTGCATGCCCCAGGGAACGGAAGCATTCCCATGGTGATTAAGTGCGTCCGATCTCGCTTACGGATGGAGGCGACCATGCGCTTCGTCCACTCGCGGAAGACATCGTCACCGGTGCGATTACCTGGATCCAGGCTGAGACGCTGGCAGAATTCGACATCGCCCATCCTGCCCGTATACCACCCATCGCCGCGCTTGCCGATGGCAGCAGGTTCGTTGACCAGGTCATAGGCGAAAACAGCGGGGCTTTCGGCGCATGTATGGGCGATGGTCTCCCAGACGAAAGCCTGTGTGTTCCAGCGATCGTGTTCATCCATCGAGTCATACCACGCCAGCCGATTCTCGATCTTGTAACAGGCCAGGCCGGTTATCATGAGATGGATGCCCGAGTTCTCGGCGATCTTAAGGAGTTTCTCGAGTTGATCGAGCGCCTGTGGATCGGCCTTGCCCGGAGCCGTCAGGATTCTTGGCATTTCGGGATGTATCCGAGCAACCGTAGCGCCGGCGGCCTTCATCTCGGCGAACTCCTGCTCGACACGGTCAGGGTCCTTGGCCAGGCGTTCCAGGATGTCGACCGATGCGTAGTTGTGGCCCCAAGGTGTGTAGCGATCTCCAGACGGAGAAAAGATGAATCCCTTCTTGTTGGGAGCGATTCTGACTGTCTCCATGTCCGCGGCCCACACTTCGCTGGTGAGGAACGGCAGGACAACCAGCGTAGACGAATAGATCAAGAGTCGAGTTGCTAGAAGAATCATTGCCATACTCCTGCCGCTGTCCGAGATTCGTGGGCTATCGCAAATTGCGAATGAAGTGATGCATCCGAGTGGACAATTATAGCAGCCACTCGGCCGCGACACGTCGACGCGGAGCACTCAGAAGGGGGTCGATAGATATCTCGCACCCGGTCAGCTTCGAAACCTAGCAGCCTTGCTTTGGCTTTTTGCGACAACGGCACGATTATCGTCTGGGATGCTGCCGCAGTTGATGAGAGGTAAGCGCCGGGCGCGTGACGACCTATCGCAATCCGTGCATTCAAAAGACCATCACCCGGGCCACTCTTCATGACTCGAACGGGGTTGGAAGAGAGCTGTCAAATCTTGTGCCGACCAGTATTGGGCCAGCAGTCTCGGAGCAGCACAGTCATTCAATTAGTCTGGAACTATAGCTACCCTTTCCATTTCCGCAGATTCTCGACCAGCGCCAGCGCCTCGTCGCGCTTCTTCTCGAATAGCCCGAACAGCGCGATGATCGCGACTCCAACTACGATGCCGGCGACCCACCACAGGTAGGTTCGTTCCAGCTCGACCGCGGCGTGCCAGATGACGGTGAACAGGGCGACCAACAGGAACGCGATTCCCAGGAACAGGAACGCTCTCACGCGGAGCAGGATGCCGGCGAATACGCCGACGATCGCCAGACCTGCCAAAAGCATCGGCATCCAGATTCCTTCGCCCACGCCATTGATGAAGATGTCGGCGGTCGAGGCGGCGTAGATCATCACGGCACAACTGTACCGCACGCTGCTCAGTTGGCTGGGGGTCATTCGCGAGCGGTTGAGCTCGCCGCCACCAGCACGCACGCAATCGGTGGGATGAGCCAGAACTGCGGATGCTGGAGCAAACCCAGCCCCTCGACCGAGTGGAGCATGGTCCACAAGCTGCCGTTGAAAGCCAGTGCCGCGATCGCCACCATCACCGGCGACTTCCGCATGATGCTGAGCATGGTGTACAGACCGCCGACGGCTAGCAACAACGACGCGTACTGCCCCGGCGAGGCAGAGATCCAGAACCCGATCACCGGCAACAGCGGCAGCAGGATGCCGGTGTTTGCCAGCGGCTCGGCCAGCACCTGCTGCTTACGCCGCGCGAACCACTCGGAGAGGCCTACCCCCACAAAGGCAATCAGCATCACAATGAACGGCCAGAACCGCACGAACCATCCGCCGAACAACCACGGCATCGTCACCCGCACGTGTAGGAACAACAGGCCGAGAAACACCTCGGTGGCGTAGACATAGGCTGTTCGGCCCCGCTCACTGAGGTTCAAGGGATCGCGACCGGGAACAATCGCCGCGGCGAGCGTACTGCCGATGAGTACCGCCAGGGCGAGCGCCACCGCGAGAATCGCCGGCCACACCAGAGGGACATCTTGCCCCTTGAGGAAGCTCGCAACTTCCATCCCGAGTGTCGTTACCAGTAGCCCCCCCGCCACCGCAAGCAGTGTGGGCAAGGTGCGCTGGGCGGCCTCGGTCCACACGTTCTCGCGCCGCCACAGTTTCACCAGTAGCGTGCCGTAAACGGGAATCACCGCCACGAGCGCTACCGCTGCCGCTACGAGGCGATGGAGACCCGCCACCGGCATCGTGTGTGGAATCCATGCCCAGGCGAACGCAATGGCGAACAGTGCGCCGACACCGAGCGCCACGTACCGCAGCACCGTTTCCAATCGGCCACCCGCCAGAAACGCCAATCCCAACGCACAGGCCAGGATGGCGTAGGCCGCGGTCATCCGCTGCTGGAAGTCGACATGGGTAAGCAGTATGTGCGTCACAAGCCAGATCACGGCCGCCGACACGAGGCTGTTGGCAGAGAGCATCCAGATTGACGACTGGAGGCGCTCGCGAAGATGCTGCGGCGCGCCGAGGCGAATGGCAAAACTTGCTACCCCGTCGCGGCGACTCCAGAGATAGCTGGTCGCTAGCACAAACGCGCCAAGCGCCATCGCGAGAGTCCACGTGAAGAACGTGGCGGTCGTGGCGAGTTCGCTCACGTACCGCCCGACTGCCGCCAGGCCGATCAGGTAGCCCGCCGCTACGGGCCAGCGGACACGCGGATCCCACAACGAGAAGAGCGTTGCCCCCAGCAGGGCCGCCATAGCTAACACGTCTAACCAGGCATGGGCAATGGGTCCGGCCCGATAGAAGGACCACTGATGGGCCCACACCGCGATCAGCAGACTCGCGATCGCAATCCAGATGGCCGGTCGATGCACGCCGATCGACCAGGGGATGATTTGCGTTTTGCGCGTAAGCGACTTTCGCCAAGCCACCTCCACCAGCAGCGACACCACCGCCACGACACTCAGCAGGATGATGTTGAAGTCCATAGCATGGAAATCGTATTTACCCCGCCAGTTGGGCAAGGCTTCTGACCACCAGATATTGCCGGCCAGCAGCGCTAGCGGCGTTCCGAGCCACACGGGCCAGCGCCGAACATCTGTCCATGCGACTCGAATCATCACCCCGTACACCGCCAGCAAACCACCGATGGTCCACCAAGGCCAGAGCGGTGACGACCACGAGAACGGCGCGGACATGGCAAACGGCTCGCGGAACGTCACCAGCGTGGTCAGTACCGCGAACAGCATGGTCCAACCGGTCGAACGCCAGCGATCGGGCAGCCACGCCATTCCCCAGGCGGCAATCGCCGAGCCTACCAGCAGCGTGTGGTACGCCTGCCACTGGCCCGTGTCGAATCGGGCGACGACGTTTGCCGCGAGACCTACGCTGAGCACCGCCAGGGCACCCAAGTGATGCGAACTGAGTAGCCGTTCGGCAGGGCGGGTCGTGAGCCAGACTACCAGCGCCGCCAACCCAACTGCCACCAAACCTCCAGGCGTGGCAACCGAGGCTTGCCAGGTGAGATTTCCTGGGTCGACATAAACCCCCCAGCAACCGGCGATTAGTGTCTCCAGCCCAAAGGCGAGTGACAACAGCGCCAGCACCTGCAATAGTCGAGGGCGCGGCGCTTCGGGATTTCGCCAGCCACGCCGCCAGGCGATCGCTCCCCACCAGGCGAGCGCCGTGATCGCCGCGACGGCGGCGTTAAGCTGTGCAACTTCGATCCAGGCAACCGCATCAAGCGAGCGCGAGCGCGCGGCCAGTTCCAATAGGTACACGAGCGTCGCCACGCCGTTCATCAATAGGGCAAACGCAAACGCATAGTTACTCGAAAGTTCGCGAATCGCAAACGCGAGGAGGACTAACGCGAATAACAGGAGTGGCCCGCCGTACAGCAGCGAGTTGCCCAGTTCGCCAAACCACGAATTTGGGTCAGGCCCCAACAGCGGTCGCTCGGTGAGATTTCGCGCTACCACATAGCGCCCACCACCAGCGGCGGTGCTGCTGCGAGTAATACCAGCAGCGTTTGCCCGATGGTAACCAGCGACGAGTCGCGGGCGCGACCTCGCACGGGACCTGCCAGCACCATCCAGCCGACACCCGCCACGAGCGCGAGCACACCACACCCGACGAAGAGTGGGTAGGTCTCGACTGGCGAGGCATTCATTCGCAAACTGGCAACCGATACGAAGCCGGCGATCGCCAGATAGAGAAGCACCACCAGGCCTACGACCACCGACCGCCCCGCCTGTGAGAGCGAATTGCCATGAAACCGGGGCAGCGCGTCGAGTTCAATCCCCAGCGTAGCGAGCCAGGGACGCACTTGCCGGCGAGCGAGAATCGGTAGTGCCCCGATAACCGCAAAGCCGCTGAGGAGCCAGCGCAGTGCGGATGCCGTAGCGGTTTGATCGGTAAAGTTCGCCGCCGCGAAGAGGCAAGCCGCAGCGCCGAGCAGATACAGCGTTAGCAGTCGTAGACTGGCACCGCGATCCCAACAACCGGCTACCACCAATAGCGTCGTGGTGACCAGTAGCATCCACCCGCCTACCCCACCGGCCGGTTGCGACGGAATCTCGCCCCACTCGAACTGCGACACCGGTACTGGCGCGGGCTCCCAGTTCCAGCGGCGGTGACAGTTCCTGCCCCATCCCCGGGATGGCGGCGTAGGCGGAGAGGCCTAACGTGAGCACCAAGAGCACGACTGCCGCTAGGCGATCGAACTCTCCCCATGGTTTGTGTCGCAAGTCGATGCGTTCCGCAAAACGGGTCGCCGCCACCAGACGCGTGCCCCACAGGCGCAGAACGCGCCAAACGATGGCCGACATCGCCAAGGCGATGCCCTGGGCTTGAAGGAACCGCGGATCGACCCACCGCCACGCTCCCTCCGCAAACCAGGCCTCATCGACCAGCGACGAACTGACAACCACTCCCGCCGCTGCGGCGAGCGCGACTTGGCCGACGGTAAAGAGCTGAACATTCCGCAGCAGCCAGGCGAGCGACATCCACACTGCCGCCAGACAAACGCACTTGCCGGCGATTTCGTTGTACCCGAGTTGCCACCCAAGACCCAGCAGCATCGCGGCCGCCAATAGCGACGTGGCGAGCGCTGCCAAGCTGAAGGTTCGGCGAAACACCTTGGTTTGCCCTTCGCGCCAGGCCCAAGCCACCATGCCCAAGGTGACCAGCAGCGCCGCGTGCAACACGAGCGCCGTCAACCACGCCGACAGGTCGTTCCAGCCGGTTCCCCAGCGAAAGACCACTCCCTGCACCACGCTCACCAGGAGCAACGTCGCGGCGGCCCACGTCAGTTTCCGATGATCGAGCGCCATCGCGCCGAAGGTCGCAAGCGCGCCGTAAAGTGCGAGGTACCAAGTTGCATCCGCCAGATCCCCTGTCCGCCCGAACCCGAGCAATAGCAACAACGCCATGCTCACGATGGCGGTCGCCACCGCGGAGAGTCCCCAGGCGTGCCCTTCCGCTTCCTGTCCCAAACGGCGGAGCCAAACAGCAATTGCGGCGAACAGGGCAACCATCGGGGCGAGACTCGCTCCCGCGTCCGCCGACAGTAAGCGACTTGCGAGCACGTGGCTACTCGCCTCGGTCAGCGCCACCTCGTGTGCAACGACACTGGTGCCAATCAGCCATGCCAGTGATACACAGGCCGCTGCGATGGTGAGCGTTCGCGGCAGAGCGGCGGTACGGGCGATTACGATCCACACCACGGCATTTACCAGTGCCGCCGCCAACACCGATGCCGGTAGCGGCCACGACAGCACTAGCGACGCCAACAGCAATATGCCCCCGAGTACTCCCGCACTTCCTGTGACGATGCGGAGCGACACGAGTTGCGACGCCAGCCGTCGCCAACCGAAGATCGCCGTTGCCACCAGCGGCGACCCCAACACTGCGAGCAGCGGTGCGAGTTGCCAAAGCGCCCCTGAAATATCTTGCGTCTTGTGGAGTACCAGCGCTAGCGGCATAAGCGTGGCGAAAAGGCCAAGTCCCAACAACACCAGATGATGCGCGGCCCGCGCCGCATCGAGCTCTGACGCGTGGAGCGTGCGGCGGAGGCTCTCGATGCCGCTGGCGGCAAACGTCGTCAGCGGCACACTCGCCATCCCTAGTAGCAGCAGCGTCGAAGCCTCGGGGCCCACGAACCGCCGTACAACCAGTTGCATCAGCGAGGCCACCATCACGCAGGCGGTGGTCCCCCACGGCAGTTGCGGCGTGATGATGCAACTGGCGAGATAGGTGAGCGTGGCAAACAGCACGAGCGACACCCCTTCGCCACCGAGCGACAACAGGTCTGACGGTGGCGAGCTATTGGTAAAGGCGGCGATGGCCAGGAAATTGAGTGGCACTAGCAGGATGGCGATCATCAGCACGCCGTGACTGGTGGTGCGAATCTTCCAGCGGCGATCGGTGTAGAAACCTGCGGCAAACATCGCCGCCGCCACGCCGCTGAAGATGCCGAACTTGAGCAGCGGGCGCTCGGCAATCTCCGCCCAAAAACTAATCACCAGGGCGATCGAGCAGCAGACGATCAGCAGCCCGCCGACGAGTTCTCCCCACATGATGTTGTGCTGTTCCAGGAACCCGTGCAGCACCTTCCCCCAGTCGCGCTTCGGCTTGGGGGCAGGGGGCGGCTCGGCTGTCGCCTGCGCCGCGGCTTCCGCGCGACGCGCGGCGTACGCTTCTGCTCGACCCGCCACCGGCTGCGGCGGAGGTTGCACCGGCGGCGACACCTTGGGGGCGATAGGCTGCGATACTGAATCCACCAGCGGGATCGAGACCACGGATGTCTCAGGTCGAGGATTCGGTACGCTTGCCGTCTTGGCGATCGGCGGCGTCTCCGAAAAGGCTGCTGGCACCGTAGTGGCTGGTTCACTTCCGGGCTTGGGCAACAACGCCAACCCGCTGGCTTTGAGCAGTTCATCGTACTGCGATTGGCTCACCACCCCTAGGTTGCGAAACCGGTAGAGCATCCGGTGCAATGCCTGCGAAGCCTGAACAGGACGCTCGACGTGCGATTCCACCGCTGGCCACATACAGACATCGCACGCCTGCTCGTGCATTCGAAATGACGCGGTACAGCGGGGGCAGGTGCGGTATTGGGTTCGCTGGCGACTCTTCCACCACTTCCACAACCCTACGCCACTTGCCAGCAGCAACCACAGGGGCCACCACTCCCGCTCGACGAGCATCAGTAGCACGATCAACATCCAGACGAACCACATGCTCACGTACCTCGGATTTCATACTCCGCAAGTCGGCCGGACTGGGGGCCACCCCAACCAACGATCGCGAGTTCCCTCCCTGTTCCCATGAGCGTCCCCAGACCAAGCATATAACACGGGAAGGCGGAAAAACACAAAAAAGCCGGACATCAGCTTGAATTCAACAAATATCTCCAGTTAACGTTTGCGAGCACCCAATGCTCGCTCGAACGAGCTGAGGTGAATCTAGCTTCGGTCAGCTCAGCGACTGGCCAACGGATGGCGGATGCATCACCCGCGGCGCCCGAAGAGATTTTTCCAAGGCGCTGAGGTGTCTTTTTTGAATGACACCTCCGCAGATTGCCCCGACCCCCTCCAGCGGGCGAGTGGTCCACCCGCTGCAAGTTAAGTCAACGCACAACTGGCAGAGGTTTCCATACCGATGCAACTTCGCGGTGGTGAAATACACTCCCGCATCAGTTTCCCGCACGTCGGTAACGGCATGCACACACCACCGCGGATAGAGTTAAAAATACGCAAGTGCTAGGTTCGGGCACGGTCGCATTATCGAGCGAGGTTACTGGCGGAAGCGTGGCGCCGAAGTTGGTCTTCCACGTACTGTACTGAGCCACTCCAATGACGCCGGTGTTGGCATCGTTGACTAAGCTGCCTGCAGCGGCGCCCAGGTTATCGCGCCAGACTGTGTAGTCGGCGAGGTTGACGACGCCGTCGTTGTTGTAGTCGCCAGCAAGGCCATCGTAAATGATCTCAATCACCACGTTGTTGGATCCGTAGTTAATCGACCACGCCAGATTCTCAGCGAGCGTTGGTAATTCTTCGGCCGTTGTAGAGAACATTCCCGCGACTCCTCCCGCTGCCTGAACAATCTCAAAAGTATCGCCAGCGCTAGGCATAAAGCCGTCTAATAAAGTAACGTCAAGTATGCCGTCCAGCGTGATAGTGTTTGCCACGTCGAGTTGGTCGTAGAGCCCATCACTGGCCCCGGTGAGTTCAATTTCTGTCTTCAAAGTACTTCCGAGTACCACATCTCCCGCAAAGTCGACCACCCCCGGACTATTGCCAGGCCGCAGGTCGCCTTCGAAGAAGACCGTGCCCGTGCCGGTGTAAGGGCCTGCTCCGCTGGCAGCACCGAAGACTACCGTGTTGCTTCCGGCGCTAGTACGAATTTCTGTACCATTGTGAACCAGGTCGTCAAAGATGGTGGTCGTGGCGCCGCCGGAGGTCACGATCTGCCCGCCAGAATCGTTAATGATGTCCCCCAAAACATCAGTGGTGCCGCTAAATGCCATCACGCCGTTGTTCGTCCAGCCGCCATCTGCGACAAACTGCCCACGGCCACCGACAAAACCGGATGCCTCGTTAGTGATACCCTGCTCGAACTCGACCAAGCCCCCAAAGTTGTTGATCTCGCCTGCGTTGATGTTCGTCGCACCAGTTAGATTGAGCGATTGATTTGACGATAGACGGACCTCACCGCTCGCAGAATTGGTAAAGTTACTTTCGATTGTGCCATCGCCGATAACGAGGCCGTTGTTGGAGAAAGTGCCTGCTCTGAAAGTACCACCCGATACGATTGCCAGCATGGCGCCATTCTCAACGGTGGCCGCGTTACTGATGTCGAAAGTCTGAGTAGCTGCGACCGTTAAGGACGAACCGAACAAGCCGGCGGGCCCCACGACCAGATTGTCGCCAGTTAATTGGAACGTGCCGGCCTGAAAATCAAGCAGAAACGCGTTCACCAGCGACTCAGTCGCGAACGTACCGCCGGCTAGCGTCAAGGGTGTCAGCAGCGTAGTGGCTCCGTTAACACGAAAGGTTTTTCCCGAAGCTAACGACTCAACGTCGAGTTCGACGAGCCGCTGAGAATCAAGTGCTTGATTGCTGTTGAGTTCCACTGTCCCAAACGCGAAATTCCACGTGCCACCAGTGACGACGGGGTCTACTGCACTCAGGGTCCCACCGACAATATTGATCGTGCCGTCCAAGTCGAGGTCGCCGAGGAGGTTGAACGTGCCCGCCGTAATTACTTGTACTATCCCGGTGGCATTGACCGTGGTCAGTCCAGTGCCAGTAGTGAAAGTTCCGCTGTTTTCAACACTGACTATGGCCGTACCACTGGTGGCGTGCCCGATCGTGAGGCTTGAGCCACCGTTTTGCGTCAGAGAGGATCCCACGCCATTCACGATGAGCGTCCCACCGGTCGTGTTCCCGCCACCGCTGGCTATGTGGAGTGAGTCTGTTGTGACGGTGGCACCTGACTCTATTCGGAAGATGCCCGTCGTCCCACTCACTGAGCTATTCGCTAGATTGATTTTGCGCAAATCTCCTGTGGCACCGTTGCGGAACGTGACATCGGCTGTACTGCCATTATAACCCCAGAGGGAAACACTAAGGACCCCACCTCCGACCGTCACGCTTGATCCGATGCCGTCTACAACGAGCGTTCCATTGCTATTGGAGCCGACGTCCAGATAATCACTCGTGATGAAGTCTGCACCCGACTGGAAATCGAACGTGGTGCCATCATTCAGGCTGTAGGCACCACCTAAGTTGATCTGGCCATTGTTTTTAGCGATAAGCGTGTTGCCAGGTGTGAGATTCAATCCGCTCGTGTTAAGACCACTCATGATCGTGCCACCATCGACAGTAAGATCGCTGGTGATATTGAGTGTGCCGAGTCCCACAACGCCGACGTTAATCGTGCCGGTCGCGTTCACGGTCGTTGTTTCGGAGCCGGTGGTAAAAGTACCGCCATTTTGAACATTGATGGTGGCCGTGCCTTCGGTAGCGTGTCCGACCACGAGGTCGAAGGAGCCTTCTTGCGCTAGAGAGGAGCCTACGCCATCGATGGTGATCGTCCCGCTGGTGGTGATTCCGCCACTTGCGGCCACGTCGAGGTTACCCACTGTTACGATGGCACCTGACTCTACATTAAAGTTGCCCGTCGTCCCGCTCGTCGTGTCATTTGCCAGAGATATCCCGCTCAGAATCCCTGAGGCTGTGGCACGAAACGTAACGTCGGCTGTATTCCCGGAACTGCCCCAGGAAGAAGCATTTCCAGTTGTCACGCGCGATCCAAGGTCGGCAACGATTAGCGTACCATCGCCACCAGAGTCGCCGATGTCCAAAGAACTGGTGGTGTCAAAGTCCGCACTCGACTGGAGGTCGAACGTGGTGCCTTGATCAATGCTGTAGGAACCAGCGAAGTTGAGCTGGGCGAAGTTTTGAGTGGTGAGTGTGAGGCCAGCGGCCAGATTGAAGCCGTCTGGGTCGCCGCCCCGTGTGATCGTTCCGCCATTGATGGTGAGGTTGCCGTTGGCGTTGAAGTCGCCGCTTCCAAGGACACCAACATTGATCGTGCCGCTCCCGTTCACTGTCGTCAACCCGGTGTCGGTATTGAATACGCCACCGTCTTGAAGAACGATCGTGCCGCCCAAATCGAGATTGCCGAGGAGGTTGAACGTGCCCGCCGTAATTACTTGTACTATCCCGGTGGCATTGACCGTGGTCAGTCCAGTGCCAGTAGTGAAAGTTCCGCTGTTTTCAACACTGACTATGGCCGTACCACTGGTGGCGTGCCCGATCGTGAGGCTTGAGCCACCGTTTTGCGTCAGAGAGGATCCCACGCCATTCACGATGAGCGTCCCACCGGTCGTGTTCCCGCCCAAAACGGCTACGTTGAGGTTATTCGCTAATACAGCGGCGCCTGACTCGACACGGAAGATGCCCGTCGTCCCGCTCACTGAACTATTCGCTAAAAAGATCTGCCCAAGATTTCCCATGGCTCCGTTGCGGAACGTAACATCAGCCGTATTGCCGCTATTGCCCCAGATGTAACTACTAAACCCGGTTGTCACGCTCGATCCGATGCCGTCCACAAGGAGCGTTCCATTGCCATTGGAGCCAATGTCAAGATAATCTGAGGTGATGAAGTCTGCGCCCGACTGGATGTCAAAGGTAGTGCCTTGATCCAGATTGTAGCCACTGCCGAAGTTGATTTGGGCGTCGTTTTTCGCGGTAAGAGTGTTGCCTGGAGTGAGATTGAATCCGTTCGTGCTGAGACCCCGCGTGATCGTGCCGCCATCGACGGTGAGATCGCTGGTGACATTGAGAATACCGGAGGGATTGCCTATGTCATTGCTGATGTTGATCGTGCCGGTTGCGTTCACGGTCGTGGAATTGGTACCGGTGCTAAACGTACCGCCGTTGTGAATGTTGATGGTGGCAGTACCCTCGGTGGCGTGTCCGACCACAAGGTCGAAGGAGCCCTCTTGCGCTAGAGAGGAGCCTACGCCATCCACGGTGATCGTCCCGCTGGTGGTGATTCCGCCACTTGCGGCCAACGTGAGTGTATTGGCCGTCACCACAGCGCCCGACTCCACATTGAGGTTGCCATGAACCTCGCCCACGGTGGTTCCCGCAATATGGGTCAAGCCCAGCGCCCCCGTGGCTCCGTTGCGGAACGTGACGTTGGCCGTGCTCCCGTTAGCGCCCCAGATCGAATCCGCTCCGACGGTCACACTTGATCCGGCGCCGTCCACGAGGAGCGTGCCGTCTCCGGAGTCGCCAATGTTCAAAGAACCGGCGGTCGAGAAGTCCGCACTCGACTGGAGGTCGAACGTGGTGCCTTGATCAATGCTGTAGGAACCAGCGAAGTTGAGCTGGGCGAAGTTTTGAGCGGTGAGTGTGAGGCCAGCGGCCAGATTGAAGCCGTCTGGGTCGCCGCCCCGTGTGATCGTTCCGCCATTGATGGTGAGGTTGCCGTTGGCGTTGAATGTGCCAGTCTGGACATCGAGATAGCCCGAGTTTTGGACGAGGATAGCCCCAGTGCCTGTGCTCATGACGGCGGAATTCGAGACAATCACATCGCTCACGATGTTGGGGTTGATATCGTCGCCGATTGTGAATGTCGAGGCGCCGTTCATGCTGAGTGTTGAACCCACGCCGTCGACGGTGAGAGTGGCTTCTTGCACAGCGCTGGCGGAAGGCGATAGGCCAACATTGATATTGCCGGCTTGCAGCGTGGAACCGCTCAAGACGTTAAGCCGGCCAGTGCTGCCTGCCTGACTAGAGTTTGCCATTAGGTCGACACTGCCGCTGAGGCTGTTGCCGGTCGAGCCGTTTTGAAACGTGAGAGTTCCGGTCGCGCCGCCGGAGCCTAATTGGGTCAGCGTGCTGACAGCAAGGGTCGAACCGACACCGTCGACGATCATGGTTCCGTCGCTGCCAATGATTGCCAAATCAAGATTGGCAGCCGTCACAGCGGAACCTTGCAGTACGCTGACTGTGCTACCGCCGATGATCTGCATCCGGTCGCCAACGTTCAGCGTTACGTCACCTAGTACTTGGTTGAGTGTCAGATTGCCGCTGCTGATCAGGGCATCGTCATCTATTTCATAGGTGGCAGATACAGATCCGCTTGCGCTGAATCTCACGTCTCCGTCGAAGATGAGTAAGTCACTGACAAGCGTCGTGGCACCTGAGTTGAGTGTCACGATGTAGTTGTTGTTGATATTAAACAGGGCCGATTCGCTGACGGTGTCAGGGACATCGAGCGTCGACCAGTTCAAAATGTCGTTGTAACTGCCACCGATGGGGTCGATCCATTCGCGAACCGTCTGTGCTTTGGCTGGCGCTGTGACCATAGCCACGAGGAGTAAAGCGAAAATCGCTAACACGCCAGAAGAGAATTGCCCGGCACTCTGGATACGAGCAGAATTCTTAGTGCGCGAATTGCACTGACGGTGAAACCACTCAAAGCGTTGCATGCAGGACATAGCGATTGCCTTTCAATGTAGGTCGAACAGACGTCGCAGCACTTGTCTGCTGCTGAGACCTCCGTCGGTACTTGTGGCCTTCCAGATTGCTCTGAGGCGGGTCTTGATAATCGTCGATTCTTCAAGCTTGGATTTTTTAGAAGGAACAACGCACTTCCTTACGGTGATTGCGAACAAAGCCTCATGAATGTTTTGCATCAGCGCAAGCAAAAAAGGCGCTCGTGTGTTCTTCCACTTCGCACGACCGTTAAGTCACTTGAGGTGGAAGAAGACACGAGCGCCTTCTGGCAGATCAAACAAGATAAGAGTTATGACGAGCGGCTAACCCGTAAACTTAAGCGGGATAATCCTTCTCCATTTGTGTGATCGTGTTTCGAATCCCCTGCCGCATGAGTATATCAAGCAATTGTCGCGGACACCCCGAAAAACAGAAATAGCTGGAAAAACTTGGCAAACTACTAGCCACAGTGCCAAAACGAACATCAACAGGAGTAGGAATGTCATTCGCCACCGCGCCCGAACTGCTCAGCAGGCAGGGACAATGGGGCCACTGCCTCCCAAACGAGTGATTTGAGAGTCAGCAATCGTCAGGGGTGACGTTCACCGACGCGAGTTTCGAGATTGGCCATCAGCTGGCGGATGCATCAGCTTCGCTGAGTTGGGCATCGAGCGAACTTGCAGAGGTGTCAAACCTCGGAGGAGA
The DNA here is from genome assembly GCA_963753855.1 of Lacipirellulaceae bacterium. Taxonomy (GTDB): domain Bacteria; phylum Planctomycetota; class Planctomycetia; order Pirellulales; family Lacipirellulaceae; genus Aeoliella. Next base: position 200,064 of record CAVWDV010000007.1, read on the forward strand.
CCTCGGCAAGTTAGCCGACTGGCCAATTGCCCGCAGGTGGTCCAACGAATGGCACTAGGTTAAGCGGAAACCATCTAGTGAAAAGAACTTAACCACGCTATCGCATCACCGCTGTCGGCCAAAGCGAGGCACCTCAGTTTATCGGGTCGGTTTCCTATCTTCTCCGCGATATGCTCAAGGCGAAATGACGTGCATGAATGCATGACGCGACAGCATTGTTAACTACAAACGTCCCATCGACTTAGGCTTAAACTAGTGCCATTCGGTGGTCCAACCGACGCGTTGAAGTACTATCTGAGAATGTTGTCGGTGTACTTTACCGATGGCTGTTGCGATCGTAGTACGCCGACTTAGCGAGCGACGATCCGTCGCCGTGTTTTCTGGTTCAACTAATGGATACAAAACATAAGCACCGACCAAAAGAGACATCCGGCGATCATGCCCAGCATGATGCCCTTTACTTGATCGGTCTGGTTCCGGAAGAGCAAAGCCAAGACACTGCAAACACCGCATATCGCCAAAAGCACGCCGGTAATCCTCAGGCCAAGAAACGGTTTGTGATTCGGGAGTAGACCTTGATCCCAGCAAAGCTTACCAAGCATTACCGACGACAGCATGAGGGCGAATGAGAACAAGAGTCCAATTGCAACGCCGCCAATGGCGCTGGAGTTGTTTTGCACACCGCGGGATTGCGATTCCGGCAGCGAAGCCACCGCACCGTCGTGATGTAACTCATCGTCCAAATAATCCTCGTGCCGAATCGCCACATCGCAGAGGACATGTTTCTCCACACAAACGTGATCTGGTTGGTGGTGGCGTTCGAGGCGAGCGAACCTGCGGCCTGCTAAAGCCCCGCCGAACATCGCTACAAAGATGAAAACTCCTAAAAGGTCATCAAGAATCAAGTACAGGGGGAGTGACACCAGCGTCAGGGCAAATGCCGCAACAAATTGACAGAGGCCCGAATACCACGCGAAATCTAACCAGTAGTTGGCGCCTGGTTTCCACACGCGCCTTGCAATGGCTCCAAACGATAGACTGATTAGGATTACTACTGCGGATAGTTTCAGTAGTATTATGGGCCAATTGGGAACGACTGAGTCTTTCCATCTGGGCCAGTACGGTATCCTAACCACATTGGGCGGTATAGCGTCACTGATCGGTTTCGGCGGACTCCACATGGGCGACACTATCGAGGACAGCCCGAACGTGCCACCGGATGGCGATCGGCCTATCCAAGTCGTCCGACAAAAAGCAAACCACAGGATGGCAATCACAATGGCCGCAAAATATGCATACTGGGCAAGAAGAGGCAGTATCGCTGGACGCTTTGTCATCTAATCACTCGCCGGGTATCCAAGTCGATCCCCTGCCTGCGATCTTACATTCCATTGTTCGCCAAGAGGAGTCTTCCGAAGCATGTGCAACAAAGCTTGCGTCGATTAGTAGCAGAACCCCCGATCGGATAATGGGGAACCACTTCCACCACAGCGTTGCGCGATCGTATGCTACGGTAGCTGTCTTTGTGGCACTATGACAGCCCTCGTAAGCGATGCACATCTACGATTGGTCAATGTTGAATGGGCTCGGCAAGTGTTTTTCCCAGGAATTTGGCCTGGGAACTTTCGAGTAGAGTTTTTGCGTCGATTTGCAATACCTTCGAAGTTCGCAGCACATTCTTGAACACAGCGGTTGCATCGACACCTGCAAGTTGCGCTTCTAGCGAACTGTATGAGGTGTTCCCGGCGAAGGGAGGCCGATGCGAGTGCGCGGCAAGCTAAGCCGCGAACTGCGGGAGGCGATCTTACCGCTGGCAAGACGATGAAACGGCTGGGTGAGAAGGCGGCGCTACGCCGCGTTGGATTCTATGGCTCGGTATAGCTTTACGGCCCACCGAATTTGAATAGGGGCCGTCGATTGTCAAATCGCTGCACGCGCACTGGCGGGCCCAAGCATGCCTCGACGTGCTCGCGCGATCCCTGAAGTCTGTTAAAGCCACGCTGCGAATCGGTGCGGACCTCGCAAGATGAAATCATCGCCCCATTTAGATGTCCTTCCTGATAGTCGAAGCAATCGGCGTACCTGTTGCAGTAATACCTTTGATTACCTCCTTCGTTTTCTGTTGATAATCGGGTGTCGTTGTGCCCTGACAGGAATTCCCCTCGTTCGGCAATGTACGCCTCAGGTAGCTCCAGGACTGGGAAACTCGGTTCCGTTGACGAGAAGCGAATGTGAAATGGAGAGTGGCGAGTTGGTCGCCGCTGAACGGAGAAGTTAAGCTTTTGAAAGTGATTGTCCTCTCCTAGCCAAACCTCAAAATTCGAATACTCCATGACGTACGACGTGTCTACCCATGCATCATTGACACACCAGATCAGCGGCCCGATAAGAAGCATGACGACGATCATTACAATGAAACGCGACTTCATCTGTATCCTTCCCTACACGTGGGGCTCCAAAACACTCGGAGCTGCCAGTGTGCCAATATGAATCGTCGACTTGATTGTACCTTTGTACTTCGTAACCTTCCTAGTCATTCGACGGCTCCTCTCGCGAACTGGTGGGCTCAGTCGTTGGACCGGGACCTCATACAGGCAGAACCTAAGGCCAACTCCTGCTGAGGTCGTCCCCACCGAAGGCATTTCGCCTTTGCCCCAAGTTGCAGCGGATGCATCAACCGCTAGTTCGAAGCGATTCTTCCAAGTTGCAGCGGTGTCATTTCTCGGGAGACACCTCTGTCGATAGCCCCGACCCCCTGCAGCGGGCGGATGGACCAGCGAAAGCGCCGGGATAAACCGGCTTGGAGTAAGGAATGAAAGAGTCCCACGGAGAAGACCTAGCCAGTCACTCCGGCCTTGAGTCGTACGCTGACCGCGGTAACGCGGTGGGTGTAGCATCGGCAAGAGGTACAGGCAGGCCAGCTATTGAGCTCCGAAATCACCGTGGTCCCGTATGCCCACACTGTGTTGGTTGTGGAAGGCAACACGTGAGGTCGCGTTTCATGGCGAGTGATCTCACGATACGGCGGAGTCACAGAACCTGAGCATGTCTGGAAACTCCAAGCGCGAGAACCGGGAGATCCCCATGGTTTCCAACTCGAAAGACGAGGAACGGTCAGTGAACGTTTCTGACGGTACTGCTGATATGCACGCCATGGGGAAGTCAGATGGGTCCGTAGTACCTGCGAATCCGACGAACAAGGACGGTGCTGGACCGTCGGCGGAGTCGGCCGAGGAAAGGGGCCCAGCCAAGAGGAACGTCGACCAGCCTGCCCTGCACCGGACGCCGAGCCGGATAGAAGCGCAGGTCACGCGGACTGGCCGGCGTGCGTGAAGCTGCCCGCAAGGACAGCAAGCTCAAATTCACTGCTTTGCTGCACCATGTCAACGAAGACTGCTTAACCGAGGCCTTCTACAATCTGAAGAAGACCGCAGCGGTGGGAGTCGACAAGGTGACCTGGCACGAATATGAGCAGGACCTGGAGGCCAATATCACGGACCTCCATGGTCGCATTCACCGAGGAGCCTACCGTGCTAAGCCCTCTCGTAGAGTCTGGATACCCAAACCGGACGGTCGACAGCGACCGCTCGGCGTGGCCTCGCTGGAGGACAAGATTGTCCAACAGGCGGTGCTTTGGGTGCTGCAGAGCATCTACGAGCAGGACTTTCTCGGATTCAGCTATGGCTTCCGGCCGGGACGCAGCCAGCACGATGCACTCGATGCATTGAGCGCAGCGATCCTTGGCAAACGGGTGAACTGGGTACTGGACGCCGATATCGAAGGGTTCTTCGACGCGATCGACCACCAATGGTTGATCAAGTTCTTAGAACATCGTATCGGCGACCGACGCCTACTTCGCTTGATCCGCAAATGGCTTCGTGCCGGGGTCAGCGAAGATGGTCGGTGGTCGGAAACGAAGGTAGGAACACCGCAAGGAGCGGTCATCACTCCTCCAACGATATTGCAAACACGGGCGGATTCTTCGATCGTTTGATCTCGCGAGAAGGCCTTCGTCCAGGGTATGGCGAAGGTTGGAAGCCACCGTAAGTGGTTTGACGGTAGAGATTTAACGCAATCGAAGAATCCTGTTTTCTGGGAGCAATGTCATGGATGACTCACTGCGGCAAGCTGGCAATGATGCGATGGCAATGGTGGCACGAAGTTACGAGCCAGTTCGCATAGAACGGCAGTTGCTATCTCGTACTTTCGATCTGGTCTGTGATGTGCGGGCGCCGATGTCTGCCCCTACGCCAAGATCTGACGACACCGCGATCTCGGCGCAACCTTTCACCGAAGAGATCGAAAGGAGGCGAGTCGCATGACCAAGTCGCCTTCCCACAATGCGTCCAGCTTGTCACCGATTCGCGTAGCCATCTACGCTCGTGTGTCGTCTGACCAGCAAGCTCAAGAGCAAACAATCGAAAGTCAACTCGCTACGCTGCGTGAACGAATTGCCCAGGATGGTCACGTGCTCGATGACGAACTATGCTTCATCGACGACGGCGTGACAGGGGCGACTTTAATGCGTCCCGCGCTCGAACAATTGCGTGATACGGCGTACGTCGGAGGTTTCCAGAAACTCTATGTTCATTCTCCCGATCGACTGGCAAGACGTTACGCGTACCAGGTGTTGTTGGTTGACGAGCTAAAGAAACGCGAGATCGAGATCGAATTCCTCAATCGTGCTATTGGCGCTAGCCCGGAAGAAGACTTACTGCTACAGATGCAAGGCATGTTCTCGGAGTACGAGCGCGCGAAGATCATGGAACGCAGCCGGCGCGGCAAGCGTCATGCCGCAACTCGCGGAAGCGTCAACGTACTTTCCAATGCGCCATTCGGTTATCGCTACATCTCGAAACGCGATGGCGGCGGCGCGGCGTCCTATGAGGTTAACGACGAACACGCCGCAGTCGTAAAACAGATCTTCGAGTGGATAGGGCGTGATCGGATTTCGATCGGTGAAGCCAAGCGACGCTTGGATGAAAAAGAGATTCCATCGCCGAGGGGCAAGTCATGGTGGGATCGGACTACGATCTGGGCCATCTTGAAAAACCCTACCTATAAAGGCTCCGCGATGTTTGGCAAGACGCGTACCGGGCCGCGTCGGCCGCAGTTGCGTACCCCACGAGGTCAAGCCAAGATTCCGCGCCGCACAGGTTCGACCTACGACACCGAGACGTCTGAACAAATCTCAATTGCCGTACCTGCCATCGTATCAGAAGAACTCTTTTCGGCGGTTCAGCAACAGCTAGCCGATAATCGTCAACGCGGTTGCGAACGAAGACGTGGAGCAACCTATCTGCTACAGGGGCTACTGGAATGCAAATCGTGCGGCTATGCCTACTACGGCAAGAAGGTCAGCCGCAGTGCGGCCAAAGGCAAAGTGCCCTACGCTTACTATCGCTGTATTGGCACGGACGCGTATCGGTTCGGCGGCAAGCGAGTGTGTTACAACAAGCAGATTCGTACCGACAAGCTTGAGCAGGCTGTTTGGGACGACGTCTGTGAATTGTTGCGTCACCCAAAATTGCTTCGCAAAGAATATGAGCGTCGATTGTCGGCTCCGGAATCATCTTCGAGCGAACAGTCGCTTAAGAAGCAAGTTTCTACTGCACAGCAATCGGTGAATCGCCTGATTGACGCTTTTACAGATGGCGTCTTAACTCGGAAAGAATTCGATCCGCGAATCCAACGATCGCGAAAACGCTTGGCCGATCTCGAGTCGCAACTTGCTCAGTTACAGACCGAAACTCGCGAGCAAGCAATGCTGCGAGAAGCACTGGCATGCCTTGATGACTTTTCAAAAACGGTGTCAACGAACCTCAGCGATGCCGATTGGTCAACAAAGCGTGAAATCGTGCGCACATTGATCGCCCGCGTCGTGATTGAGCCAACACAAATTCGAGTCGTCTATCGAATCAACTTCCCCCTTTTTGCCAAGAAAGCTAGCGGCGCCAGCGGCGAGAGTGTTTTGCACTTTTGTTGGAGGAGCGATATCGCCACTCCTGGCCAATGTGTTCCTGCACTACGTATTCGACCTATGGGTCCAGTGGTGGCGTGACAACCACGCCCGGGGCGACGTCGTCGTCATCCGCTATGCGGATGACTTTGTGATGGGCTTTGAGCATCGCGAGGAGGCAGCGGCATGCTTGGAAATGCTCCGAGCACGCTTCGCCAAATTCGGCTTGAAGCTGCACAAGGAGAAAACTCGTCTGATCGAGTTCGGCCGCTATGCGGCTCAACAACGAAAGCGACGAGGCGACCGGCGTCCCGAGACGTTTGATTTTCTCGGCTTTACGCACATGTGCGACAAGACGAGAACTCATGGATGGTTCACGATCCGAAGATACAGCATTGCCAAGCGCATGCGGCCACGCTCGATGCGATTAAGCGAGCGTTGTACCAACGCATGCATCGTCCCGTGGGCGAAACGGCACGCTGGTTGGCATCGGTCGTGCGGGGATGGCTGAATTATCACGCGGTTCCTGGCAACAGCCGTAGGCTGAAGCAATTCACCGACGAAGTTCACAAGCTGTGGTTCCGCACGCTGCGACGACGCAGTCAGAAGGGCAAACAGCGGTGGACCTGGAGGCGAATGACCCGCTTGGTGAGGAAACATATCCCGTCACCACGCATCCTGCACCCGTATCCAGATAAACGATTTCACGCTCGACTCAAGGCGAGAGCCGTATGAGGTAATTCTTCACGTACGGATCTGTGCGGGGGGCCGCCGGAAACGGCGGTCCCTACCGCGATCGATGCAACTTGGCTGGAGTCGAATCTGAACGAAGTGATGTCCACTGACTGCAGTTCGGTGGAGGCGGTGGCGTGTAGCGTAAGAATCTGGCCAAAATATTGCCAACGGTAAGAATAACACTGTCGTCAGCATTCTACCCTTTACGAGCCAAAAATGTCTGTCAAGAAAATGATCTATCTGACCATTGCCGCTGTCCTAGTCGTGGTTGTCTATTTCGGCTGGAAGCTGACTTCACAAAGCGCCTACGAAAGTGCCGAATACACTGTGCTCGAATCGGATGATTCCTTTGAGATACGTGAGTATCCAGACCTGATGATGGCGACGACTGACATGAAGCAGGAATCGCAAGGCAACGACGGCAGTTTCATGCGATTATTTGGTTACATCAGTGGAGAAAACGAGCCGAAGCAGAAAGTCGCGATGACAACGCCCGTGTTCATGGAACAGGACATCGCAGAAGCCGAGGGCCAAATGGGATTTGTGCTTCCGAAGCAAGTCGCGGAGCAAAATATTCCCGATCCGACGAACCACAAAGTGGAGATTCGAGAACGGGCAGGAGGAAGATTTGCCGTGAACCGGTTCGCCGGACGAATGGATAGCAAAACGATTGCCGCGGCTGAAGACAAACTGCGGAATTGGATGAAAGAGAAAGGCTTAGCCGGGGACGGCGAGACCGAGCTGGCCGGCTATGATCCTCCCTGGACCCCCGGCCCGCTTCGTCGTAATGAAGTACTAATTCGATTGCACTGACTTTGGCGAAATTGACTCAAGCCCGCATGCGTCATCATTTTGCGAATGCTCTGTTCAGCCTCAGTTCTCCTTCAGACAATTTTATCGCTTTCGCATCTGCCGCGTGGCCTTCTTGGCATCGAAGGCTTCGGCATCGAATAAGCCTCGCCAGTCAATGTAATCTCCGTGGAGTTCGTGTTTCCGATCAGAGATTGCCAACAGGTACTCAGCATAGCCCCAGGGACCGCCGACATCCTCGGGCGGGCAGACACGCTCGCCTTCCAGGCAAATCGGGTACTTCGCTTTTGGGTCGATTGGCGGGTAGCCCTCGAAGATCACTTTATGCCTCCACCCATCGCCAAAGTCGTACGCATAGACCCATTGCTGTCGCTTCCCTGATTTGGGAAGCAAATCACTGAGCAGTACGCTCGACTCGTCAATCATCTCAACGCCGAAGTCGAAGTCGTCCGGCACCGGCGTACCATAGCGTTCGCCAGCAATCTCAAATTGATGCATGTGATAATCTTCTCAGCCGAATGCATCTTGGATGTAGCGATGCAAGTTGGCCAGCCTGCCATCCGGCACCTGGATCCTACGCCAGATCACTGGGCTGATCTCTTGCAAGGCAATCTCAGTAGTTCCCAATACGGTGAATCAGCCTAGGTGAACGCAAGGCCCCTCTGGATAATGATTTGTGTCAAAGCAGATCAATCTCCAAGGAGGGGACCATGCGTTCACGGCCGGATTATATCGTTACCAAAGATGAAGTACACGGCTATGCCAATCACTGGCTCGCCTCGGCGTTGAAGCTGGAGTATGAGGGTCGAAAATGCAATGCCAGCACGCTCTTGCAGGTTCTGCTGCTTGCCGCCAGTCGGGTGGCCAGCATCTTCGCGGTATGTCGCGACCTGTCCGACGCGCCGTGCGACCAAACGATTCGCAACGCCCTGGGCGATCCAGCACTGCGACTGCTCTTCGTAGGCGTCGCCCTGGTCCTGCGGAACGTCTGGGTCTGGTTGCACTTCAAACTGGCTAAAGGAAAATGGGACGACGAGCCACAACTGCTTCTCGAACTACTCCGCTTCCGTGAAATGCTCCTCTGGATCGGACAAGTCGTCGGGCGAATGTTGGGGGCTGACCAAAATCAAGGCATCGATCGTGGTACTTACGACCGGCTGGCCGGAAACGCGTGAATGAATACCTATTTGGAACTACTGAATCTTGAATTGCAGCAATAAAGAACTCGGACTTGCCGGGCGTCTTCTCTTGGGCGGTGTTGAAATTCCAAACGCAGCTAATCGCGACCTCACGTGTTGCCTTTCACCACCAACACAGTGTGGGCGTACGGGACAAGGATGATTTCGGAGCTCAACTTCATTCAATTTCAACTCCTGCTAACTGACGTCAGTGTCTGTGTCGCTAGGCGGTGTGCAGTGTTTTCCCAACTAAGCAGACCGTCAGCTCACCCGATCCAAGGTGGGTAGACCCACTTCCCGTGCGTTACCGCACATGACTCACCGTAGCAAGACAGCCAACCTCGGATAATCGGCTCTCACTGCTTTACTACGTAAGTGGGCTCAAGAGGTGCGACAAAGGTCATCACCTGGCAATAGATGACGAGAAGAATTGGCAGCCCAAATCCGGGTTCGTTGCCAGTTGCCAGATAAGTAAGCCTTTGTTTGAAACCGTCGGCTTCGTAAACGGGTATAATCACAAAAGTGTGATGAAACTCACTTGTCAAAAGAACGGCACGTGATCGGGTGCGGCCGTGGGCTCGGTCGAAGTATAGGAGGGGTGTGATGCGCATTGCTTTATTACTTGGATGTACAATTGTCTTTTCGCTAACGCTGGTAGTAACGTCGCGCGTATTCGCTGATGAGTTGCCGTTCGCTCACAAGGCGGAGATCTATCGCGACAAGTCAGGCGAAGTCATCGTGTTTCGCCTGCTGCTTGAGCAACCATTCTTGGCAGAGGAGTTTGAAAAGAGCAACTACCTCCGTCTGCGTGCTGCTGACGACAACGCCTATTTGATCTATCCGAAAGAGACTAAATTTGAGCAGAAGCATGCGGAGTTCTTCGGCCGACTACGCGGCGATGGAACCGCGGCGCTCAAGCTTGCCTATGAGACTGTCTCCGAGAATCTCGATGGCTCCCGACGCGTGCAAACTCGAGTCGGCGAACTTTCCATTAATATCCCCGCAGCACTCGATCGTGACCAGGGACCGCCGAGCATCTTCCTAGAGTGGGCCCGGCGGCAGAACGAACACTTTGTGAAACTGCTCCGGTACTATCCAGAAGAGACGTTCTATCAATACGCCCTGTTGCAGTCGCGGGCCCGCTATGGTGTCGCGCCGCCCCCCATCCCCAAAACGGCCGCCACGTCGCAGAAGGTAGAAACGGGACTGTACGAAGCGTTTTCCGGTTCCCTTGCCATGCAGGAATCGTTACAACGCGAAACACTAAGTACCTATCCCAGAACCTCAGGAATTCCGGTGCAGGATATGAGCGAAGACGAGATGCAACAAGGCTTCGTAGTTTTCGACCTTCTTTTCCCATCGCACTAGAATGCGGCGGTAGCGGTTGAGCCACGAGGCGATTCGCTCGACCACCCAGCGTCGGGCGCGCTGGCCACGTTTCCGCTTCTCGCTCTGTTCTTGCCCACGCGACTTGAGATGGACGCGATAACTACGCCGCTTGAGGCGGGCGCGAATCACATCGGAGTCGTACCCTTTGTCAAGGCAGATGTGCTGCGGGCGGCCTGTTCGTGGGGGACGACGCACGGGAGTACTGTCGAGCGTCTCGAAGAGAAGCTTTTGATCGTGCGTGTTGGCGCCACTGATGGCCAACCCGATCGGCATCCCGCGACGGTCGGTGAGAATCGACCGCTTGACCCCCAACTTACCGCGATCAGTGGGGTTTTTACCGGTTTTTTTCCCCGCCCAGCGGCGACTTGGTCATCGACCCGTCGACACTTTGCCAGTTCCAGCCGATCTTTTTCCGCCGGTCGTAACGTTTCAACATCGCCCGCCAGGCTTTGCCGAACATGCCCAGTTGCGTCCACTCCTGGAAGTAGCGATGCACGGTGCTGCCGCTGCCGAACTGCGGTGGCAACGCTTTCCACTGGATGCCGGTCCGCAGCACATAAAAGATGCCGTCCATCACCTTGCGGCGATCGACGCGTGGACGACCGCCATAGGGCGATCGCTTGTATTTGGGCAACAGCGGCTCGATCGCCCGCCAAAATGCATCCGACATCCGCCAACTCGATCCTCGAAACTCCTTCCTCATACCCGTCACCTCCGTGCCGCTGAGAAGAACAGAATGCTCGAAGATGTCTACGCATGCTAGCGATCGGTTGGTTCAAATGGTTTTGGGATAAGTTCTAAGCACCACGGGGCGTATTGGTGATCTCACCCAGCACATCAGTACGGTGTCACCTCCCAGGTTGCGGTCGCTTGATTACGGGGCACTACTCGAAGCACAGCAGGAAGCTGGTAAAGAGCCGCAACTTCACGACATCGCCAGATTAGTACCAGCAGATCAATACTTCCTTCACTTCAACTCGCTGAAATCGCTAGGCGAGCTGATTGATTTCAGCGACTTCTGGGGCGGCAACCTCCAGGAGCTCTTCCACGTGCGTGCCCAAGACAATCGTGTGGAGCAGAAACTGGAGAACCAATTGTGCCTCCGCCGGCAGGGACTTAGCGAGTTGTTTGCAGACCAAGTGATAGGTGAAATTGCAATCACTGGTGGCGATCCTTATTTGCTGGAAGGAACCGACCTGTCGGTACTTCTTCGGGTTGAAAACCCCCAACTCTTCCGGCAGGCTGCAATGGGATGGTTGGAACAGGTCAAGCAGAAGCACCCTGGCGTTGTGAGTCGCGATTTCAATTATCGGGGACAAAAAGTCAACGCCCATTACACCAAAGATCGCCTGGTAAGTTCGTTTGTCGTAGAGAAAGATGAGTACGTGATTTACTCGAACTCCCATCGCGGAGTCCGCCGGATCATTGACACAATTGCTGGGCTGTCCGACAGTCTGCATGCGGCCAGTGACTACCGTTACGTGACAACGATGCTGAACCCTTCCGACCAAAACGACAGCGGCTATCTGTTCGTTTCCGAGCAGGCCATCAAGCGTCTCGTTGCCCCTGCGGCCAAAATCAGCCAGAAACGCCGGCGACAGTGCTTTAATAATCTGGTGATGCTCAACAATGCGTCGCTCTTCTATCGGCTGGAGTACGGTCGCTCTCCTGAGACGCTCAGTGAATTGATTGATAAGCGGTTTGTCGACGCGGGCAAGATCGTCTGTCCACACGGCGGAGCGTACACCTGGGACGCAGCTCGCGACACCTGCACCTGCTCGCTACACAATCGCATCAAGTACCTTACGCCGAATTGCGAACTAAATGTACTCCGCGTATCAAAGGCCGAAGCAGAAGAGTACGCGAGGTATCAGCAGCGATACGCGGCGTTTTGGGGCGAAGTGTTCGACCCGCTGGCCATTCGGATTACGGTTGCCCCGCGGATCAAATTCGAAACGTGCGTGTTGCCCTTTGCTAACAGCGGCTACTACGGCCATTTGCGGAGGCTGGTCGCAGAGAATCCCCGGCCGATCGCAGTTGGTCGCATTGCCCCTTCGGCGGTCGCCTCGTTCGCGTACGTACCCACCCGAGAGCAGACAGCGGCGTTTTTGCAGTCTGTGCCGGGAGTAAGGGCTATCTTGGAAGCCGACCCCACGCTGACCGATCTGGCCTGGATTGGCGATCGTGTATCGATGCACCTATGCGATGCGGAGACGATCCTGGAAATCGATCCAACGCAGTTGCGGGCATAAATGTCCCGTTCGTTGGAAAGGCCAATGTGGGACAGCAAGCATCGGTGGCAGCAGGTTTGATGGCGATCAAAATGCCCGTCTACTTGACCCTTGATGTCGAAAACAGAGAAAAGGCGGAGCAACTCTTGGAACACCTTGCCAGCCGTATGTTTCTGAATCGTAGCGAAGTCGCTGACGGCATTCAAACGCAGCTCGATGCTTATCGTTTGCCCGATTACAAGAAACACAAGATGTATGTCTTCAGTCTCCAGATCTATGCCGTAAAGCTTCGCCTCCATGCGAGCCTCGTGGGCGATCAACTGGTAGCTGCCACCAAACCGGAGATTCTTAAGCAAGTGATCGACGCCAGCGTGAATCCGCTCGACGCCGCACCAGCCGAAGCACACTTACTCGTGAGATTCAACAGCCGAGCCCTTCATCACTTGCATGATGACTTTGAGCTGTATTGGGTGGAGAAGGCCCGGCAGGCATGTCACCGCAACATTATCTCCATCTACAACTTGCACCGCCTGTATGATGCGTCGCTGGACGACATTGCCAAGCTATCAGAAACCAAGTATGGCGTACGATTCTACTGCCGAGAGCATGGCGAATACCATTACGACGAAGATCACAACCAGGTTGTCTGCTCCGTGCACGGCAATCGCGAGCATTCGAAGCTGTACCTCGACCCGGATCGACAATCGTCATTCAAGGAGTTTATGTCGAACCTCGACGAAATTGTGGCCTACCTTCGCTTCCAAGACGAAGCACTAATCGCCACCCTGGAAATTGCTAGGAAGATTAAACAGTGAGTGGATAGGGTGGCGCATTTGTGTTGCATCCCTACATGCATGATGACGACAGTCTAAATGCATTAATGAAACATCCTTTGTAGATTTCGAGCGAGGACACGATTGAAGATGGTCGTAGGCTGATTCTCAATGAGGAAGAGTATTGAGACTCAGTTGCCCCGAGTTCAAGCCCGAATCACGCTGGCGTAGGTCCACCGCCGCATTTTGTCGAAACTCGAACTCGCTGAAGATGCCCTCTCTTTTGGCTGTTCTTGCGATTTCTCTCTGCAGGCGGATGTATCAGCCGCCCGCTGGAAGAGGATTTTTCAATTCGCCGCGGTGTCAAATCTCGCACAAGACCGCTGCGCATTGGCGTCGACGCAAGTCAGGGCTGCGGGCCCAACCGCAGCAGCAAAGTGTCGACCCATCTTGAACGCCAATAACATGGTGCCACTCGCCTGCGGCCAAAGTGGGCAATGCTGTTGTTTGCGTCGACACCCAGCCATTCGTTTCGGAATATGCACCGAGACGCACAACGCCGTCTTGGAATGCCAGTTGCATGTGTTCGTTGACACTGGCATTGCTTCGGAGAATCATCTGGACACCTGTCGTATCGTCCTGGTTGATCCAGGCGGTAATCCAAGAGGTGGGACTGAATGGTGCTTGACCTACTTATGGTGTTTGCATAAAGTTGCAAATAACCAACTGTCGATGAGGAAGTCATGAACCGAGCCGAACGAGCCAAATACGAAACGCGAGCCAAGGTGCTCAAGGCCCTGGCCCATCCGGCCCGGCTGAAGCTGGTCGATGTGCTCGCCGAGCACGACGAGGTGTGCGTTTGCGACCTCACCGAGGAGATCGGGATGGACATGTCGACCGTTTCGCGGCACCTGACGCAGCTCAAGAATGCCGGCATCGTGGAGAGCGACAAGCGCGGCCAGATGGTGTTCTACAGCCTGCGGGTGAAGTGCCTGAAGAGCCTGTTCGGCTGCATCGAGTCGGTGGTGAAGTGCAATGTCGACCAACAGTTGAAGGTGCTGTCGTAGCTGCTAGCGAGGCAGCTTTTTATTTGGCACAATACTTGCATATTCGTGCAAATATGCAATAGGGTGCGGGGCGATGAATCGAGAATGGAAGATCTTTGCGGCGTTTCTGGGCGTGTTCCTGTTCGCCTACTTCGTGCCGCTGGCGACGCCGCAGTTTGACGCCCAGGCCGATCCACTGGCCGCGAAGATCACCGGGGCCATCGTCGAGGCGTTCCTGCTGCTGCAGTGGTACGCCCGCAACCACACGCTCGCCTGCGTCGTGCCCGCCCTGTTCATCGCCGGAGCGATCACGACGTTCCTCTCCAAAGAGTCGGTCCTCAAGCACCTGGGCCCGAAGGCCAACAAGGTCGAATCCTATTCGGTGGCGTCGGTCTCCGGGACGGTGCTCGCCGTTTGTTCCTGCAGCGTGCTGCCGATGTTCGCGGGCATCTACCGCATCGGGGCGGGGTTAGGACCGGCGGCTTGTTTCCTGTACGCCGGTCCGGCAATCAACGTGCTGGCGATCTTCCTCACGGCCCGCGTCCTGGGGTTCGAATTGGGCGTCGCCCGCGTGATTGGTGCCATGGTTTTTGGCGTGATCATTGGCCTGATCATGGCGGTGCTGTTCCGCCGCAGCGAAGACGAGCGGAGCGAAGTCACCATGGCCCAGCCCGACCCGCCTGCCGCTAGCCGACCGCTGTGGAAGAACGCTTCGATGCTGGCCGCGATGCTGGCGTTTCTCGTGTTCAGCGATTGGTTCAATCCCGGCGACAAGGTTGTGCAGATGGCAGACGGCCAGCAGTTCGAGGCCACGCTGCAATACGAAACCGAAAACAGCTTCGACCTGCGACTCAAACAGGCGGCGCTTCGGCCACGAAGCGTCCGAAGTCGTCCGGCTGGCCAAGACCGACATCGCGAGCATCGAGGACGTCGATACCTGGGTGACCCGCATCCATCACTACCGCTGGTACTTGGCGGGAGCGATGGGCGTGCTGGTCGCGGTGATGAGCCTCGCGTGGCTCAATCGCCAAGACTTCGGCGAGTGGATGGGCAATACCTGGGAGTTTTCCAAATTGCTCGTGCCCCTGCTGTTTGGCGGCGTCTTCGTCGTCGGTTTCCTGGGCGCCCTCATTCCGGAGAAGCAGGTGGCGGCTCTGGTGGGCGACAACAGCCTCATGTCGAACCTGATCGCTTCGGTCGTCGGCTGCCTGTTCTACTTCGCCACGCTGACCGAGGTTCCCGATCCTTGAAGCGCTGATGCGGAACGGCATGCACAACGGACCAGCCCTGGCACTGCTCTTGGCCGGACCGGCCCTGTCGCTGCCCAGCATCCTCGTGATTCGCAGCGTCGTCGGCAACACCAAGACTGCTGCGTTTGTCGCTCTGGTCGTCGTCATGGCGACCATCGCCGGGATGGGATTCGGCGACGCTCTACCCGTCGGCGACCCGTAACTCACCACACCAGATCGCTGCCTCGCCAGTCACTACCATCAATCCTTAGGAGATAAACAAGATGACCACCATTCAAGTTCTCGGCACCGGCTGCAAGAAGTGCGTCTCGCTGAAAGAGAACGTCGAAGCAGCCCTGAAAGACCTGGGCGTCGAAGCAGACGTCCAGAAGATTGAAGACATCAACGAAATCGTTCAGTTCGGCGTCATGTCCACGCCTGCGTTGGCTGTCGACGGCGAGGTGAAGATCGTCGGCAAGGTCGCGACGCCCGAAGAGATCAAAGCCGTCCTGTCGCAGTAGTCCGCGGCAGGACCAACGGGAGGTCATATCATGCCCCAAACATCGATTGGATTGATTGGTGGCGGCCGCGTCGCCCATATCTGCTGGGCGGCTGGCGGCGTGTTGGAGTAGGTATCGCAGGTGGTCGTCTGCGAGCCAGACGACGCAGCTTGCTGCTCTATCGGTCTCGGCTGACCGCCCTGTACGAAAAGATTCACCCCTAATTCGAGAAAGGAGTACACGGATGAATGCCAAGAACCTGGTCGCCGCGGCGTTACTGCTGTTTGTCGCGGCCTCGGTGGCGATCCTCGTCGGACGCGAGATGCGGGAGCCGACGGCAGACGACACAGCCCCTGCTGCAGAACAACTGCCGGACAACGCCCTGGTCGTCTACTACTTCCACGGCGACACGCGATGCCCGACCTGCCGCAACATCGAGAGCTACTCGCACGAAGCCGTTCAAGCCGCATTCGCCGAGGAGCTGGCCGAGAACAAGTTGCTGTGGAAGGTCGTCAACTACGAGCAGCCCGAGAACAGCCACTTCGCGACCGAGTACGAGATCGTCTCGCCCACGGTCGTGCTGGTCCGCACGGCGAACGGAGAAGTGGCCGACTGGCGGAACCTCGATCGCGTCTGGGAATTGGTCGGCGATCGCGACGCGTTCACCGAGTACATCCAAGAACGAAACCCGTTCCATGCTCGGCTCATGACTGGGGCGGCAACCAGCACACCTCAACAAGGAGGATAGACTATGGCGACATCCATGATACTCGCGGCCGTGCTGGCCGTCGGCGGCGTTGTGGCGACAGGAACACCTGTCGCTGAAAAGGAACAAGTGAAGACGCCGGAACATCAAGTTGTGGCGATCTACTTCCATCGAACCGAACGCTGCCCGACCTGCAAGCGAATCGGCGCAATGGCCGAGGAAGCGGTCACGAAAGGCTTTGAGAAAGAGGTGAAAACTCGCACCGTCGAGTTTCACTTCGTCGACTTTCAGGACAAGAAGAACGCGAAACTTGCCAAGGCGTACGGCATCGAGTCGCCCACGTTGGTGCTGCTCAATGTCTTCGAAGGCGAAACCGTGTGCTGGACCAGCATGCCGAAGGTCTGGCAGTTGGTCGGCAAGCCGGACGAGTTTCGGGCCTATGTCCACGACGGCGTCGTCCGCTACCTGAAACAATCCAAAGAAGACGCCGAGAAGGAACGCGAGAAGTCGAAGGAGTCAAAGGAATGACGGAGTTTCTGCTGGCCGCCGGGATCGGCCTTGTGGCTGGGGGTGTTGACGTCGATCAGCCCCTGTCCACTGGCGACGAATATCGCCGCCATCAGCTACATCGGCCGTCGAGTCGATAACACGCGGCACGTGCTGCTGGCCGGACTGCTGTACACGATCGGCCGAGTCGTCGCGTACGTCGGGCTGGCGTTCCTGCTGGTCAGCACCGCCCTGTCGGTCCCCGGCGTGTCGCAGTTCTTGCAGAAGTACATGCATCTTGCTGCTCGGGCCGACGCTCATCATCGTGGGGATGTTTTTGGTCGGCCTGATCGAAATCAACATCGGGGGCGGCGGCGTTTCCGAGTCGGTCAAACAGCGAGTCGACCGACTGGGCATTTGGGGAGCGCTGGCTCTGGGGGTCCTGTTCGCGCTGGCGTTCTGCCCCACATCCGCGGCTCTGTTCTTCGGCAACGTGATGGCGTCGCTGTCGGCCGGTTCGACGATTCTGCTCCCGCTGCTCTACGGCATCGGCACCGCCTTGCCTGTCATCGGATTCGCGATGTTGATTGCACTCGGCTCGAAGAAACTTGGGGAGGCGTTCAACGCCGTGAGCAAGACGGAACGCTGGGCTCGCCTCGGGACCGGCGGCGTGATCTTGGTTGTTGGCTGCTTTCTGACCATCCAGTCACTGCTTTGACCAAAGCCGCTTAGCAGAGACATCTGTATTGCGAACAACTCGAACTGAACGCTGCGGGCGGTACGCAATCCTTCGCTGCTGCATCGGTCGCCTTCACGAATGGCACTTAGATTTCCGTAACTCCTTTTCGCATTTGGCGTTTAAGTTCCCAATGAGGCTTGGTCATCATTTCCGATTTCCTTGGATTCCTCTTTCTCTTGCGAGGCTCGAATCGATCCGGACGGTCTCCTACGCGATGGGTTGCAACGGCTTCTAGCAACTGCGCGTAAAGCTGTTGTCGAAAGGTCCGCGCCTTGCCCCTGAAAGCTGACGAGTGGCTGAAAGGCTTCGAGGGTTTGAACGGTTCCCTTGAAACTGATTTCTCTTGGCTTGAGTTGATGCTGGCTCGCGGCTTGCGCGATGATCGTGCGAATGAGGTTGTAAGCCAGGACATGAGTCCAGATTTCCTTGCGAACAAGCTCCGGCGTCTTGCAACGCAACACATCCATTTGCAAACTGATTGTTATATCCCGAAGGTCGAGTTCCTGACTCCAGCGGCTCCGATATTAATTCACGGCAATGACTTGCGGCAGAACTACGTGCCATTCGTCGCCTTCACCGCCTGCAGTTTCCGTCGAGTCAAAGTCGCAGCGGTTGCATCACTTGCGCCAAGCAAAGCTTGGGAAAGGGGAATGAAATGTAATTTCAGTAGTTCCCCATACGGTGAATCAGCCTAGGTGAACGCAAGGCCCCTCTGGATAATGATTTGTGTCAAAGCAGATCAATCTCCAAGGAGGGGACCATGCGTTCACGGCCGGATTATATCGTTACCAAAGATGAAGTACACGGCTATGCCAATCACTGGCTCGCCTCGGCGTTGAAGCTGGAGTATGAGGGTCGAAAATGCAATGCCAGCACGCTCTTGCAGGTTCTGCTGCTTGCCGCCAGTCGGGTGGCCAGCATCTTCGCGGTATGTCGCGACCTGTCCGACGCACCGTGCGACCAAACGATTCGCAACGCCCTGGGCGAAGCATTGCCCGAAATGGCCGAACTGGAGCGACGTTTGAATCGTTCGCTCTCGACGGAACTCCCCAAGGCGTTGTTCAGCAAGTCACGAGTCGTCGCCATCGACTTGACGCTGATCCCTTATCACGGCCAGCCGCTGGCGGACAAGAAGGAGGTTTATCGCAGTTCACCCAAATCGGGGACCACCCACTTCCATGCTTACGCCACCGCGGCGGTGATCCACAAAGGCCATCGCTACACGCTAGCTTTGACGCACGTGGAGCATGGCGAGAAGATGAAAGTGGTTGTGCAAAGGCTCATGGCAATCATCCGCCGTCGAGGGGTAAGGGTTCGTTTTCTCCTGATGGACAAGGGTTTTTTCAGTGTCGAAGTGATTGCTTACTTGAAACGAGCCGGGCTTGGATTCATCATTCCCGCAATCGTTCGTGGACGCAAACCGGGACGGGGTAAGCAAGTCACTGGGCTGCGAGCCTTGAGGAAGAAGAGAAACGGTTACTATTCTTACACGCACCGAGGCAAGGTGGAGGGCAAGGACCGCACGTCCAAGGTGACCATCTGCGTCGCCAGCAAAGGTTATACGGACAAGAAATCGGGCAAGCGGAAGACGAAGAAGCTGATGTACGCCATTTGGAAAGTTCGACAGACCCCCAAGGAAATCCGCGAAACGTACCGCAAGCGATTCGGCATCGAGACCAGCTACCGGCAGATGAACGAGGCGCAAATCAAAACCTGCACCCGCGATCCAGCACTGCGACTGCTCTTCGTAGGCGTCGCCCTGGTCCTGCGGAACGTCTGGGTCTGGTTGCACTTCAAACTGGCTAAAGGAAAATGGGACGACGAGCCACAACTGCTTCTCGAACTACTCCGCTTCCGTGAAATGCTCCTCTGGATCGGACAAGTCGTCGGGCGAATGTTGGGGGCTGACCAAAATCAAGGCATCGATCGTGGTACTTACGACCGGCTGGCCGGAAACGCCTGAATGAATACCTATTTGGAACTACTGAATTTGCAAATCTGAAACCTTTCATCGGAACCTTGCGGGTGAGAACCCCGTTCAGTAGAGCCTGACCAGCAACTGGAAGCGAGTCTTGCGTCGAGTAGGTAACGACCTCGGCGAAGCGTAGACAGCGAGTCCGAAAGCCATGCTATTGAGCGTCGAAAGACCCAATCGTGGGAGCCTTTGCCTTTTGATGACCAAGGGCCACGCTGCTGCACTTTATGGTCTGGTGCAAGCAGTCCTGCCGGCGCCGGTTTGGAACATGTGCAAACGGATGATTGAGGTTCCCCAGGAACTTGGGAGATCCTGCTATCTCCTCGGCAACATCCCGGCCGGAGACACCGGGTTACCAACTCCAGGCCTTGGCGGTGCACTCGTCCGCCAGGGAGCGAAAAGAGCGAGTGCAACCGAGGTATCGCCAAGCGAAGGAAACGAAGCGCGGCGAAATGGGAAGCAGGAAGTCATAGCGTCTTGATAGTACCGTCGAAGCTGGCGAACTTCACCTCGTTGGAGCCAGTGGAGGGAAGCGAGATGTCGAATCATGGAACCGTTTTTGGGAAACACGGCGAATGCATCGAAATTCGGAAGACGTGTTCACGAAACAGGAGCGGATAGCAACGTTGGCGAAACAGTCACCAGAGATGGCTGTCACCTCGCTCGCCTACGCGTGACAGCTATATGGACCTGTATGCGCCGCCACTTATAGAGTCCAGCTATTTCGGAATGGCCGACTATTTCCTGAGTGCTTATGAATTTGTGTACACACTTTTGAAGTATGCATGCGATCGAGTATTCAACTGCAATGTGCCTGACTTCAAGGCTAAGGAAACCCTGGAGAAGCTCGGTAGTCAGAATTGGAATAGCGAACAAGAAAAGGACATGCAACGCTACATTTGTGACCTTTCTGCGTTTTTGGCCCGAGTGGGACAGCTGCCCAAGGTAAGTGACAGCACCAAGGTTATGGACGAACTCCTCCGCGAAACACGAGCTGTTCATGCTGCAAGAAAAGCCGGAAAACCTTGGGCTGGAGATCGGCCAGCCCCCGCAGCTGCCAAAGGCCGTGGATGTGACCCGGCGAAGCTCAACGAAGCGATAAGGTATGTTCGCGAGAATCAGCCGGTCGAAAAACAGGAGATGATCGCCATGCACATAGGTGTCCAGCTGGTAACCTTCCGAAGCAATTATGTTCCTATTCTCAAGGAGCGGGGGATGCAACAGAACCCAGAGGGATCGTGGGGGTTTGACGCAACGCAAGGGCCTCCGATCGACTGATGTCAGCGCGACCTACGCGATCTATACCCCGGCAAATTGGGGGGCACAATGCTTGTATGAGCAATGCCCCGCAACCCAAAACATCGGACCCACTAGCCCTAAGCAAGGCGGAACTCGCCCGGGCGCTGGGTATCTCTGAACGCCACCTGCACACACTCGACCGTACTGGTCGACTGGGCCCCCGCGCCATCCGGCTGAACCGATCGGTCCGCTACTCGCGGGCTGAGGTCGAAGCCTGGCTGGCTGCAGGTGCGCCACCGCGTACGGAGTGGGATTCTCAACGCCTGGGCTTAATGATGCCCCTCAATCATGGAAGGAATCGACAAGATGAAGTCTAGCAGCACCGCCGACGCATCGGTAGCACCGACTACCGAAAATGTAAAAAGTCGCACCTCGCGAAAACCTAGAAAGCAAGGTTTATCGAACGGCGCAAAACTCGAACGCACCACCTTTCGCACCTCGCGGGAGATGGATTTCTTCAGCGAGAAAGAACTGGTCACCCAGACCGGCCACGACATTAGCGAATGGCCGCTGGTGTTCCTGAAGGAAACCATCGACAACGCGCTCGATGCCTGCGAAGGAGCGGGGATTGCTCCGACAATTCGCATCACGGCGGACGCCAGCGGCATCACCGTGGCCGACAACGGACCCGGTCTGCCCGAGTCCACACTGGCCGCGGCGATGGACTTCACCATTCGCGCCAGCAATCGCGAGGCGTACGTCGCGCCCGATCGCGGCGCCCAAGGCAACGCGCTCAAGACGCTGCTGCCAATGCCGTACGTGGTCGATCCCGACCACGGCAAGCTGATCGTCATTGCCCACGGCAAGCGGCATGAGATCCGCTGCGGTGCCAACCCGATTTCCCAGCAGGCGGCGGTATATGACGAGACTACATCGCAGCTGACCACCGGGACCACCATTCGTATCGAGTGGGAACCGTTGACCGACGCCGACGAGGATGTCGTTTGGCCCTTCGATGACCTCTACCCGCTGCTCGATAGCTGGGGTCCGCCAATCGCCGACCATTTTCGCCGGCTGGTTGAATCGTTCGCGGTGTTCAACCCGCACGCGGCGATCGACTTGGATTGGTTCGGCGAGTCGACCACCTGGCCGGCCACAAATCCGGCTTGGGACAAGTGGCGACCCGACAAGCCGACGTCGCCGCATTGGTACGAGCTGCCGGACCTCGAGCGTCTGATCGGTGCCTACATCACCTACGACCGCGATAGTGGCTCCGATCGGCTGGTGAGCGACTTCCTGGCCGAGTTCGATGGCCTGAGTGGCTCGCAGAAAAGATCGAAGGTGTTGAATGACACCGGCCTCAAGCGGGCCATGCTCTCCGAGTTCGACCTCGGTGATCAACTCGACTCGAAACGCAGCGGCGAGCTGCTAGCCGCCATGCAAGAGCATACGCGGCCCGTCCAGCCGAAAAGGCTCGGCATCATCGGCGAGGAGCACATGCGGAAGCGACTGCTGGCAATGGGTGTTCAGCCAGATTCGTTTCGGTACACGAAGAAACTAGGATCGCCAAAAAGTAAAAAATCGACACCCGAGTCGGACGGAAAAGCAGGCTTTATGCCTTGGGTTTTGGAGTCTGCTTTCGGCTATCGCGGTGAAGATGCCGACGGCGATCGGATCATTCTGGCCGGCGCGAATTGGAGTGGCGCGATTGGCAACCCATTCCGGTCGTTCGGCTCCACTGGCGAAGGCCTCGAAGCCACGCTCACCGAGCTGCAGGCCGGCGCTCGAGAGCCGATCGTATTCGTTTTGCACCTGGCCCACCCGCGGATCGAATATCGCGACCGTGGGAAGTCGGCCCTAGTGATTGGAGGTGGACAATGAGCATCAATGCCAATGACATCCTGGCCGTAACCAAGTCGGTCACCAAGGAATGGACCAAGCAGCGGAAATCAGAAGAGCGGAGCAATCGATCGCGCTCCTCGCGGGAGTATATGTATTCCGCCCGCGTCAACTTCACCGATGTCGCGGAAGACATCATTCCCGACGCCTACGATCATGCGTCTGGCGGTGGCAAGTACACGGTATCAAAGCGCCAATTGTACTACGCTTGCCGTGAGGCGTTTCGCACCGAAACCGGCGGCGAGATCAGCTATGACTATTTCGCCGGCACGCTGCTAGTGAAGTTCCTGAACCAGAATCCCGACATCACCGAGGATTGGAAGATTACGGCGGACCCTCGCGGGACGCTAATCATTCCGAACGCCGCGCACGAAGTACGCATTCCATGCGGCACGCTCCAAATCGAGAACCACCTCGATGAAGTCGATCGGGCGATCCATTGGATGGAGCTAGACGCCCGTATTGATCCAACCTGGCCATCTCTTGCAGCGGGGCAGCGTTATCAGGCGGTGCTCTATATCGAGAAAGAGGGTTTCGGTCCGCTATTTGAAGAGGCCAAGATTGCCGAGCGATTCGAGGTTGCGGTCTTATCCTGCAAAGGTCAATCGGTCGTGGCGGCTCGGAAGTTCGCCGACTACATCTGCTACGTCGGTGGTGGCGTACCACTTCTTGCGGTCCATGACTTCGACAAGTCTGGATTCGAGATTTCGCAGCGCTTGACGACCGTGTCGGATTGGGCACGGTCGAACGACCGCGTTACCTACGATTTCGAGAACGAGATCGATTTCACCGATCTTGGACTTCGGATTGAAGACATCAATCAGTACCAACTGACGGATGAGAAAGCCAAGTTGTCTGGTCGGTTCAACGGCGAGGTAGATCGCATCGTCGAGGATGCAATTGGCGACGCACAGGACGCCGATATCCCAAGTAGACTAAATAAGAAGCTCCGCGCCGCAATGAAGAAAAATGGCAAGGCGTGGGACCAAGCGTTGTACGGGCTCGCGGTGGATGCACGGGACAGCGGGGAGGGCGAGTAAATGCCAAGCCTGCCCCCCGAGGTGATCGACTACCGCGAGCGCGGTTGGAGTCTGATTCCGATGCGGATGAAAGAGAAACGCCCCGCCTACCGCTGGAAGCGTTATCAACGTGAGGCAGCCTCCGACAGCACGATTCGGCGGTGGTTTGCTGGTGGCGAGAATGGCGTGGGGGTAGTGTTCGGCGATGTGTCGCAAGGGTTGGCATCGCGCGACTTCGATGAGATGGACGCCTACCGGCATTGGGCGAGCAACAACCCCACATACGCCCGTACGCTGCCCACGGTGGCCACGCTTCGTGGCATGCACGTCTACTGCCTGGCGACGCCTGAGAGCGTCCTTGAGGCCCGTAGGCGTCTACAGAAGCCGCTCGATGGCACGGGTGCGATTCACCTTCCCGACGGCGAGTTACGGGCCGGTGTGGGCTGCTACAGCGTGCTGCCTCCATCGACTCACCCATCGGGGCACCTGTACCGCTGGGAGGTTCCACTCCCCGACGGGCCGTTGCCGCTAGTTGACCTGATTGAGGCCGATTTTCTCGGTGCTGGTACCGATTGTCACGCGTGCAACAGAGAGTCACAGAGAGCACAGAGGAGTACAGAAGCAATAGACGGTGGTGGAGGTGAAGGCGACAGCGAAGGTTGTGAAGGCGAACAGAACCCCGAACTATCCGTAGCCATCCAAACGGCTATCAACTGCACTGTTCCAACTGCACCAGGACAACGGCACCGGCAGGTATTCGAGTTGTGCAGAGCCCTCCGAGCAATTCCGGAGCTTTCCGATGCCGACCCGGGGCAACTCAAATTGGTTGTCCGTGAATGGCATCGACTCGCCCTACCCGTGATCACCAGTAAACCTTTTGAGGAGACCTGGATCGACTTCCTAAAGGGCTGGCCGAATGTCCGTTATCCCCGAGGAGAGGAACCGATGGCAACGATATTCAAGCGGGCTTGCAGTGAGGGACTACCACCCGAATCGGACCAATTTGAGCAACCGGAGTTGCAGTTGCTCATTGGGCTTTGTCGTGAGCTTCAACGCGAGGCTGGCGATGGCCCCTTTTATCTCTCGTGCCGTACTGCGGGCCGACTGCTAGGCGTCAATCACACGACTGCCAACCGCTGGCTGTTTCTGCTGGTGAAAGATGGGGTATTAGCAGAGATCGAAAAGGGCGACCACCGGAAGCGCCGGGCCAGCCGTTTCCGGTATCTGGGGAAGCTGTGAGTCAGCGGCAGCTGAAACGTTGATTCCGTGGACACAGGATTAATAACGCATGGAACCGAAGCGGACCCTGGGGGTCCGGGCAAAAAACCTGCCTGAAGTACCCCACCCCGTCTGAAGTTAGATCAACTCGAAACCACTGTGGACGCACGAAACCACTTGACATGGCGCCTAGTATTTGGTATGATGTAAGCATGCCGAAGAAGTCACCGCCACTAAGCGATCAGATCCGCCAAGCCATCGCAGATTGTGGTGAAACGAGATACCGAATTGCAAAGGAAGCCTGTATCAACGAAGCGGCGCTGGGCAAGTTCTTTCATGGAGAGCGGGGATTGTCTCTTGAGTCGCTTGATAAGTTGGGTGATTACCTGGAGTTAGAGGTCGTATCGAAACGAAAGAAGGGCAGGAAATAGTGGCGAGCATATCGAAAGAACCTAACGGCCGGCGGACGATCCAATTCATGGCCGGCGATGGTAAGCGGAAGTCGATCCGCCTGGGCAAGGTCGCGCAGCGCGTGGCTGAGGGGATCAAATACCGCGTGGAAGCAATCAACTCGGCGATAATCTCCAGACAGGCGATCGATCCCGACACGGCCCGTTGGCTGGCGACGATCGACGATGAACTCCACACCAAGCTGGCAAAGGTCAAACTTTGCGAACGGCGGAACTTGGCGATACTTGGGCCGTTTCTCGATGCCTACCGGAAAGAACGCGGTGACGTAAAACCGAACACGATGAAGAAATACAAGACCACCGCGCGGATGCTGATCGAGCATTTCGGCGCGTGCCGGTCGATGCGGACGATCGGCCCCACGGATGCCGACGTATGGAGGGCGACGTTGACTGGCGCGGAAAACACAATCCGCAAGCACACCGCGGTTGCCAAGGTATTTTTCAATGCCGCCAAGCAAAAGGGGCTGATTGAGGCGAGTCCAGTTGCACACCTGAAATCAACGATCCAGCCCAACGCCAGCCGCTACCATTTCGTCACCCGCGCGGACGCGGAAAAGGTGCTCGATGCCTGCCCCGATACCCAGTGGCGGCTGATCTTCGCCCTGTGCCGATACGCCGGACTTCGGTGCCCGTCCGAAATCTTGGAATTGAAGTGGGAGCACGTGCTATGGCAGCACGATCGAATCAACGTGCAAAGCCCCAAGACGGAGCATCACCCCGGCGGCGAGTCTCGGCTTGTACCAATCTTCCCCGAGCTGCGCCCCTACCTGGAGGATGCCCAGCAACTTGCACCCAAGGACGCCGAGTACGTAATCACCCGCTATCGAACGAGCAACGCGAATCTACGGACGCAAATGAATCGGATCATCAAGCGGGCCGGCATTGAGCCGTGGTCGAAGCCGTTTCAGAATCTGCGATCGACGTGCGAAACAGAACTGACCGAACGTTTTCCATTGCATGTTGTTTCGCGTGGATTGGCAACAGCGAACCGGTGGCCAGCAAACACTACTTGCAGGTGACCGACGAGCACTTCGCCCGCGCCCTGAAGCCTGATCCCAGAGCGCTGCAAAATCCGGTGCAGCAAGCGCCGGAACAGAGCGGAACTGCACCGCATACTGCAGCGCGCAGAATTAGAAATCGTCGAGAATAGCGATATGCCTAGTGCAAAACGCATACTGCAAGTAGCCGAGGCGGGACTCGAACCCGCACGGGGGTTACCCCCCACTGGATTTTAAGTCCAGAGCGTCTGCCAATTCCGCCACTCGGCCAAGGGGAAATTCGTCGTGTTGTAAGGCTCGTCATCCGGCTTTGTTTACTTGGTGACCGCCACTAGGAAAGACGGTTTGAGGGGGTCGAAGGTGAGGCGGTCTAGTTGGTCGGTGCCGCGAGACAGGTTGATCATCCATACTTGCACATTATCGTTATGAGCCCGCAGCGCCTGGCGGAGTTCGGTCAGGTTGTCGATGCTCGCCAAGTGGATGACCAAGCGGCCCTCCGGTCGCAGCCGAGGGTACGCGGCTTCGGCGATGCGGATGACTTCGCGGCCGCCACCAGCGACAAACACGCAATCAGGGTCGGGCAAATTGGCCCACGCATCGGGGGCTTTGTCCAAAATCGGCACGACATTCTTAACGTTAAATCGCTTGGCATTCGCATCGATGAGTTGGTGATCTTCCGGGTCCATCTCAATGGCATAAACGGTTCCATCCGTTGCCAGCTGCGCGGCTTCCACGCTCACCGACCCGCTGCCGGCACCAACGTCCCAGACGATGCTATCTCGCCAAATATCCATTTGCACAGCGCCAGCGACCGGACTTCGGCGGTGGTGAGGAGCCCGTATTTCGGCCGCGATTGAATAAATACCTCGTCGGGGTTTCCAAAGAGGCGGCGACCTACCGCTTCGCGAGGGCGATCGGGAATCTCCCGCTGGCGGACCAGGACCATCACGTTCAGCGGCTCGAAGGTCTGGTCGGCGATCTCTTCCAGGCTGCCACGGGTTACGCGTTCGTTCCGAGCCCCCAGATTCTCACACACGTACGCATCGAAGTAGTCGATCCGCTTGGCGAGTAGTGCCTCCGCCACCTGATTGGGCCCTGCGGTGTTGGTCGTGAAGAGTCCCACCTTATCGGCAGTGCGAATTTTCTCCACGACGCCATCGAGCGAGTGATTAGCGAGATTGGTCAGATACGCGTCGTCCCAACTCTCCATCACGCGTGCAAACGCCAGCTGCATACTGCTAACGTGCGGGACCACTTCGAAACGATCTTTGCCAAACTCGTCGGTGATGTAGCGCGCTAGGCCGTAGAACATGGGATCGCCGAACACCAGCACCACGGCACGCCGCTCGCCAATGGCATGCACCTGCTTGGCGAGTTCCTGCAAATCGCCACTAATGGCAATTCGCTCACCCGCCAGTGAGCTGGGCAACAAGTCCAAGGTCCGCTGCAATCCGAGTAGCAGTTCGGCTTGCTCGATGCGTTGGCTCACTGCGGGCGGAACTGCCTGCAGGCCGTCGTCGCCGATTCCGATAATTGCGATCTTCGCCATGAATTTGCCGTAGGTTGCCGGTTGAATGTCTCCGTAATTTACCACCGACTACGGAGGACTGACAACGGACTACTCGGCAACATAGCAGCGCAGCGAGTGGTGGGCGAGCAGCACAGGCTTTTTGGTGGCCATGAGTGGGCCGTTGTGCTTGGGGTAAATGTCCGCCGGTGGTTCTGCAGCGGTATCGATCAATAGTCGCCAGCGGAGATGCCGCGCCGGTTCGGGGACGGCAAATTTCTGGGGTTCGCCGCCGGAGTGCATCATAATAAGCACCGACTTGGCCGCCGGGTCGGTCAGCCAGCAGGTCCCCAGCAGGCAGGTAAGGCTGTGGTAGGTGTTCTCCCAATCGATCGATTGTCCTTCGACGCCATACCAACTCACGTCGGGTAGTTCGCCTGGGCGGCTGGCCGTTCCGGTGAGGAACTTTTGCCGCCTGAGTACTGGTTGCTGCCGGCGGAACGCGATGACTTCGCGAGTGAAGCGGAACATCTCTTCGTTCCGGTCGACCAACCGCCAGTCGAACCAACTGGTGGCGTTATCCTGGCAGTAGGCGTTGTTGTTACCACGTTGGGTGCGGAGCACTTCGTCGCCTGCCAATATCATCGGCACTCCCTGGCTCAACAGCAGCGAAGCCATCATGTTCTTGGCTTGCCGTTTACGGAGTGAGACAATCGCTGCGCGACGCGTGGGGCCTTCGACTCCGTAGTTCGCGGAGTAGTTGTTGTTGTCGCCGTCGCGATTGTCCTCGCCGTTGTCGAGATTGTGCTTGCGCTCGTAGCTCACCATGTCGTTGAGTGAGTAGCCATCGTGAGACGTGACAAAATTAATGCTGTGGTACGGATTACGACCACTCGGCTGGTAGAGGTCGCTAGAGCCGGACAGCCGCGTGGCCATGGCACCGGTGACCCCGTAATCGCCGCGCCAATATCGGCGGATGTCGTCGCGGTAGTGACCGTTCCATTCTGCCCAACGCAGGTTGGCAAACGAGCCCACTTGAAACGCCCCAGCGGCATCCCACGCTTCGGCGATCACCTTGGTGTCGGCCAGCATGGGGTCTTCGGCAATGAGTTCGACCATGGGTGGATTTGGTACCAACTCGCCGTTGCGGTTGCGACTAAGAATGGACGCCAGGTCAAAGCGGAATCCATCAATGTGGTAATTGTAGACCCAATGTCGCAGGCAATGGAAAATCATCTCGCGGACAATCGGGTGATTGCCGTTTACCGTATTTCCGCAGCCCGAGTAGTTCTTGTAGCCGCCATCCTTGGTAGTCATGTAGTAAACGTTGTTTTGCAGCCCCTTGAAGCTGAAAGTCGGTCCACGTTCATTACCTTCGGACGTGTGATTGAACACCACGTCCAGGATCACCTCGATTCCCGCGGCGTGAAGTTCACGTACCATGGTCTTGAATTGGTCGACCTGGCCCCCCGGCTGATTTCCCTCCATGTACCCGCGATGGGGTGCAAAGAAGGCCATGGGGTCGTAACCCCAGTAGTTGCTGCGTCGTGGCTTGGAGCCGTTACTTTCGCATATGGGGAATTCATGTACCGGCATCAATTCCACCGCGGTGACACCAAGCGATTTGAGATACGGAATTTTCTCGATCACGCCCAGATAGGTGCCCGGATGATCGACCTTACTGGTACTGCTTTGCGTCATCCCCCGGACATGCATTTCGTAAATGATCGACTCGGCGAGCGGACGCTTCACATGGCGATCGCCCTGCCAGTCGAACTGATCATCGATCACCACGCATTTCGGCGGGCGGACGATGCCGTCGGTCGAGCGTTGGTACGTACCAGCGAGCGCCCGGGCGTAGGGGTCGATGAGCCTGGCGTTCTTATCGAACCTAAGCCCCTTGGAGGGTTCGTAGGGGCCATCGGCTTGAAAATGGTAGAGTGTTCCGGCACGGAGCCCTGGAACAAACAGGCACCAAATATCGCCCCACCGATCGGAAATCGGGTCGAGCTCCATAACCGTTGTCGGTTCGCGATCGGTTACGCGCTCGTAGAGCAGTATGCGCATTGCCGTAGCCGACTTGCTATACACGGCAAACTGCACACCTTCATCGTGCAGGATGGCGCCATACGGCAGCGGGTAATTGAAATGCTGTTTCGGGGGTGCGGGTTGCGTCTTTTGCATTACCACGCTCGCTGCGCGAGCAAATAGCGAGGGCGCCTGAAGTTGCATGAGGGGGCAGTTCTGAAGTGGGACGAAGGATGGACGGGCGGACCGCTAAGCGCGGTGCAGGTGTCTATCTCTCCTCGGCCACTTCAAGGCAACTGCTTTACATCGTCAATCATCGTACCGTAGAGCTTCGCCCCCCAGAATGGTTCGCCCGGGTGATACCGCGGGATTCATCCAATTTGTCGTCATTTCAGTTACAACTAGAGGCCTGTAACCGGCATAATGGTCGTTGCCGGCACCGCGTTGACACCCAAACCAGGGGAGTTCTACAATCGCGACTCCTGGCTACTCGTTCGGAAGTCTCATGGCGAAAACGACTTACAAAGATTCTGGCGTCGATCTGGAGGTCTATGCGCAGAGCATGGCCAAACTTCCGCGGTTGCTAAAAAGGACGCATTCACCACGGGTTTTGCCGGCTGAGGGAGGGTTTGCCGGACTGTATGCGCTCGACTTCCCCGGCCACTTGTTTCGCCGCAACTACCAGGATCCCGTCTTGGTTTCCTGCACCGATGGGGTGGGTACCAAGCTCAAGGTAGCCCAACTTGCCGGTCGTCACGACACGGTGGGTATCGACCTCGTCGCGATGTGCGTGAACGATGCGCTCTGCGTTGGGGCCGAGCCGCTGTTCTTCCTCGACTACATGGCCATGAGCCATGACGACCCACAAATGGTCGAATCGCTGGTGGAAGGAATTAGCCAAGGCTGCCTGGACAGCGACATGGCGTTGGTCGGTGGCGAGACCGCCATCATGCCCGACCTTTACCAACGAGGCGATTACGATCTGGCGGGCTTCTGCGTTGGTGTCGTGGAGCGGGGGAAGCTGCTCGACGGCCGCGCGATTGGCGAAGGCGATGTGCTGCTCGGCATTGAGTCAAGCGGCATCCATTCCAATGGCTACAGCTTGGTTCGCAAAATCGTATTCGACGTGGCCGGCCTTGGCATCGACGATTATGTGGACCAACTCGGGGAAACCGTCGCTGAGGCGTTACTCACTCCCACTCGCATTTACACGGCCGCGGTACGCAAGGTGCTCACGCACTATCGCGTCAAGCAAGTGGTACACGGCATCGCCCACATCACGGGTGGGGGACTGATTGAAAACGTTTCCCGCATTCTTCCAGCTGGTCTAGCAGTTCGTGTCGAAGCCGGTAGTTGGGCCGTGCCGCCAGTGTTTGGTTGGCTGCAACAACTGGGCGAGGTGGACGACGCCGAGATGGCGCGCGTATTCAATATGGGTATCGGGTTGGTGATGATTACCAGCCCTTACTATGCCGAGAGCATCCAGACGCAACTCGCAGAAGCGGGGCTATTGAGTTCGCCAATCGGTCATGTGGCTAAGGCATAAAGATTTCCGCCCGGGGGGCTCGTCGCGGCGAGACAACGAAAGGCGGTTCCCTGGTAGCCTAATCCCTCCCTCTTTCAGTCCGGCCGCCATAAGCCCACATTGCGCAATCCACGTGGTGCGCGAGTCTATCGCAAGCGGCTCCTGCAATGCAGCCGCAATGCGCAGGCTCTGCGGCCAGCGAGGGCGCCACGCCCTGCACGCAACGAATCTCCCACCAAAGAATTCTGCTCATCTCTGGTGGACAAGCAGCGCTACACCAACCATGATACTGATAGTTCGCTCGCATAAGTGGCGAGGACATCGCTATCTTGTGAGCGGCGAACGAAATCGACTGTCAATCAAGGTCCTAGTGCAGCTACGAAAGGCCAAGCAATTGGCCCAACCGACTGGCAGCCAGGCACAAACTTATCTGTATCGCCGGGAAAATAATCGGGCGACTGTGGGTACGCTCCGAGCGGGCCTCTGGTGTACCCAACGCGACCATTTGGAAACGGGATGAGGTGGTGGATGGACCTTCGTACTTCCGCCAAGCGTGGACGAAGTGGCTGTCGCCACGACACAGCTCGGTACGCTTGAATACCTGCAGCCATTACACGTCGAACCCGTGGCGTTGGACCTGCAAGCGGATGCGATGGCGGATTCCGCGAAGTTAGGAATGCTGTTTCGAAGGAGCGTTTACTGGTTACTTGTCACTAAAGAGGTAAAAGAGATGGATGTTACCGGTTTGCTGATTGCTTTGCTGATTGGTGCGATCGCGGGATTCCTGGCTGGCCAAATTGTGAAGGGGCACGGATTCGGGCTTCTCGGAAACATCATCGTAGGGATCGTCGGTGCGTTGGTATTCGGGGCGTTGTTCGGCAATTTCAATCTACTCAATTCACCGATGCTCAACGAAATTGCGGGCGGTACCATCGGTGCCGTGATCTTGCTCTTCCTCATCGGCCTGATCCGCAAAGCGACGTAAGTAGCTGGACTTCAAGCCGACACGGGCGCACGAGAACACAAATGCGCCGTGTTTGGTTCCGCCTGCGGCGAGCTGGGAGTCATCGCCAGTTGCTCGTTTTTACGGGCTACATGGAAGACAGCGGCCTCTAATGCTGCAGCGCCAAGTACTCACCACGGATCGCACGGATACCACGGATTGGTGGTGGATTGCCCGCCCGTCGACCGACTCTATAGCTGGACCGCTTCGAAGGTGTTTCCACCCATCATGTCGCCGCTTTGTAGGCCCTTGTAGAACCATCGCACGCGCTGCTCGGATGTTCCGTGGGTAAATGATTCAGGTACTACATAGCCTTGCGTCTGCCGTTGCAGCCGATCGTCGCCAATGGCCGTCGCTGCGTTGATGGCTTCTTTGATATCTCCTGGCTCCAAGATCTGCCAATTTTTTTGCGCGTGGTGAGCCCAGACGCCCGCCAGGTAGTCGGCCTGGAGCTCGACGCGGACCGACAGTCGGTTGTATTCTTCCTTGGTCATCCGCCTTTGTTGGGCTTGGACTTGGGCGGATATTCCGAGCAGGTTTTGGACATGATGACCAATTTCGTGGGCGACGACGTAAGCCTGGGCAAAATCTCCAGGCGCGCCGAAGCGACGTTTCATGTCGTCGAAAAACGACATGTCTAGATATACTTTTTGGTCCAGCGGGCAGTAGAATGGCCCCGTTGCAGCGCTCGCCAGCCCACAAGCCGATTCGACCCTCTGCGTGTAGAGGACCATGACGGGTTCGCGATACTGGG
Organism: Lacipirellulaceae bacterium; assembly: GCA_963753855.1. Classification (GTDB taxonomy): domain Bacteria; phylum Planctomycetota; class Planctomycetia; order Pirellulales; family Lacipirellulaceae; genus Aeoliella. Next base: position 233,480 of record CAVWDV010000007.1, read on the forward strand.
CCCCCTTCGCCGCGAACAATTGTTGCCAAACCTCCTCCGTATCGGCGAGCACAACGCCAACGAATCTGGCCATTTCTTGTTCGGCTGCGCTAAACTCGACGTTCGCCGCACGCTGGGGTTGTGGTTCCAAATTCAGGTCGTCCACCACCTTGGCCGCCTGCTCCGGGTCGCCTCCCATAAGAGTCATCGCGAAGAACACAACAAGGCCGATCAGGCCACCACCCAGTCCGATGGTCAACGGCCAAATGCGCCGACGATCTTCCACATTGCGACTCTCGCGACGTCCTTCAATCTTCATTACGATTCTCTCAACACCGAGGCTTACAGGCTGATTACGATCGACTCTTCACGCTTGGTGGATGGATTAACGATACGCAGCGTCGTGCGACCCCGTCCCTTAGCTTCCAACTTCGCGAGGTCGTCGGGATGAAGCAAGGGTTGGCCGTCGGCGCTCACGAGGATCATGCCTGCTTGCACTCCTGCCCGGTCGGCGGCACTTCCCGGTGCGACGCGTACGACGCGTACGGCTGCTTCGGCGTTGTAGAAGGCAAGTTCACCCGTAATCCCAAGTTGGCCAGCCATGCCACCCGCCCCGTTCGCCGGCTGCGATTCTCCCCCACGCAGGCCTTCGACCTTGGCTTGGATTGGTACTTCGTTCCCCGTGCGAACGTCGCGAACCACCAGCGTCAACATGCCCGGGCGATTCGGCAGAGCCTCGCTGAAATCTGCGACGCTTGCCACGTTTTGCCCACCAACCTTCACGATCACGTCCCCCGGCTCAAGGCCGGCATCCGCGCCTGGCGATCCCGGATCGACCTCGTTCACTTTGATCGCGCGACGTAGTCCAGCGCGGGTCGGCTCAACGGAAATGCCAAGCGCGCGGGCGATGCGTACCTCCGGATTCTCAGCCGGTGAGGTGGGGGCATCGGATGGCGAACCGGAAGTGACTGGTGGCTTGCCTGGTCCGGCTACCTTCACGATGGCGGCGCGTCCGGTGTTGATGTCAATAACCGTGAGGTTGATCTCCGTCTTACGCCAACTTGCAGCACTCAGGTCTGCCGCCGAGGTAATGGGCCGGCCGTCAATCGCCACGACAATATCGCCAGGTTGAAAACCGGCCTCTTTTGCCGGACTCGCTTCGTCCACGCGTTTGACTTCGAGTCCGAGTTTCCCATCGATCCGTGTTGCTTCGCACGACATGCCTAAGACGTCGACGACTCGCTCGGTGACATCGAATCGGCCACGCCCCGAATCAGCGTCGCTGGCTAATTCGAACCACTTCCCTTCGCCGCGCCACTCCCCGCGGTCGCCAACTCGGACAATCGCACGAACCGAATCACCAGCAGCAGGCACGCGGGATGACCTCGATCCCAACCGCCCAGTGGAATTATCGTCCGTCCCCACCACCACGTAGCATGCCTGGCCGGGCGTTGGAATGCGTAGACCCACGACGGGCGAGTCGAGGTCCTTGAGCTGCACGGCGCGTAAGAGGACTTCAACAAGCTGCGTGCCGTCTGGACTTGCAAAGAGGCGCTCGACTCGCCCTTCGATCAGCAGTTCGCAGCGGTCGGTCTCCACACCGCGCTGGGCGTAGATATCCGCAGCGGTTCCCCAAAGCAATACCAAAGCGAACAGGCTCACTCCCCACGGACGAGTCGACATCATCTCAGGCCTCGGCTTTCATTTTAGTTTCGCAAACGATATCCGGCCGGGCGTACCGCCTTGATTGGACAAAGCAATCGTTTCCGATGGCAGTCGACAACGCGGCACACCCACCGCTCCCAGACGGGGGGGCAGATCGTGAATTCCCGGATTTTAGGACCTATTCGAGGCTTTGACAATGATCCCGCCGCGGACGACTGTCATGGCATGCCGCGGGGGGGGAGATCGGCCAACCCGGGGGTTTGGCGGGTCCAAGCCATATGGCCGCGAGTGCAGCCGATTCCTTCCCGCCGGTGAAATGCACCTATCCCCAGCGTTCATCAGCGTTGGTCCGAAGCGATCTCAGAGTTGCAGTCGCCTTGCGCCGTACATCCGGGTGACCATGAGGACCGTTACCGCCGCAATGATCATGATGAGCGAGACGGCGACCGCCGCTTGCAATTTGCCGATACTCAGCTCGAGAAAGATGGTTGTGGAGAGGACTTCCGTTTTGCCGCGCATTGCGCCGGCAAACACAAGTAGAGGACCAAACTCGCCCAGGGCCCGTGCCCAGGCCAAGGTGGCCGCGGTGAGCAGTCCCGGTCCGGTTTCAGGGAGCACCACGCGCATGAACGCTTGCTGCCGATTGCAGCCGAGCGTCAACGCAACCTGTTCGCGACGAGTATCGCCTTGGTCGAATGTCGCCTTCATGGTTCGTATGGCGAACGCACAGGCGACAACAAATTGTGCGAGAATCACCGCAGGCACCTGATACACGACAGCCTCGCGCACGGCCACCGGGAAATACTGAAACAGAATCAACAGGCTCAAGCCGACGACTAATGGCGGCAAGACGATGGGAATATCGAGCAGCGCAGTCCAGCAAATTCTTCCCAGCGAACTCATATCGCGAAAGCAGATACCCGGCTGGCACAGCGACCCACACGGATAGAATCGCGGTGATCGTACAGGAGGTCAGACTCAGCCAGATCGATCGTCGAATGTTGTCGTCCGCCAATGCCTGGACCATCGGGTGGTCGACCACGCGCACTGCCAGCGGATGCGCGCGGGACCATGCCGCATCGGCGGGTGTGCTTCCCCCGCCCACCATGTAGGCCACATCGGCGGCAAGCATCGCCACGATGAGGAGCACGTACGCACCGCTGATCACGGCTAAAATCACGAAAAACGGCACATCCGACCTTACTCGCTGCACCGGCGATACAGCGGGACCAGACGCGGGCGTATGGGGAATGGACTGCTTGGGCATGGTGGGCCTACCGCTCCAAGGATGGATCCAGTTGCCACGCAAAACCGGCCGACTCAAACCGTTCGCGAGAATCTGCGATCGCAATCAACAGGCGCCGGCTCAGTTGTTGATGTTCGCTGGACCGCGCGATCCCAAACGATTGAACGGCATAAGCAAGCGGAGAATCCACCGGAATGATATCGAGTCGACCACGCTCAGCGAGTGCATCGGCCCTATAGACCAGGGTCGCATCTGCCGCATCGGCAGCAATGCTTGCAACCAGTAAAGCAGCGGTCGGCGGTGCGGCGACAATGCGCTCCGACGCATCGACGCCGGCCGACTCCAATAGCCGCCGACTCCAGCCGCCGATGGAGCATGGATCGGGTTGTCCTAACACAATCCGCACCCCGGGCCTGGCCAGATCGCTCAAGGCATGAATGGCCTTGGGGTTTCCCTTGGCAACGGCGATCACGATCGGTGCGGAGGCGACCTGCAACGCAGTTGGAAATAGGTCCCGCACCGGCTGCCTATAATAGTAGGAATCGCACGCCATGCAGGCATCCGGCGAGTCACTGCCCTGGTCCACATCGAGCGTTGACATTTGACTGGCAAGTAGACCGCATTCGCTGTATACGGTGTTGACGCGAACACCTTCACGCTGCTCAAACGCTGCGACGATCGGTTCGAGCGTGGATTGGTTGACCGCGGCGGCGTACAGGGTAAGGCCGGGTTGGTCGGCCCACGGGTCGCCATCGAGGGGTTCGTAGCCTTCCTGGGCCAATACTTGTAGTCCGCGATCACGGGCCGCCAAATAGCGTGCAAAGTGCAGTGCTGCGGCGGGCTGAGTGGTCGATTTCAATACGCCGACACCAACTTCAGCCGTCGTGGTGGCCAACTCGGGAAGATGGACAAGATCGATATCGGGGTACTGCAGAGCAACGGCGTCCCACAAGAAGCCCGCGTCGACGCTACCAATCTGAATGTCGTTGGCGGCGTCATTGACGGTCGGCTTGTAGACACCTTGCCCTCGCGCGTGATCGGCAATCGCTTGCCATCGGCCTGTGACGTGTAGCGCCTCGCGGACCCGCTTTCCGATCGCGGCTTGATCGGGATTCGCAACCACCAACTTCAAGTCGTCGCGAACGAGATCCTCCAAGCCGGTGACGCCTTTTGGATTGCCACGCCTCACCCCCACCACGGCTTGCATCCGCGCCAGCGGCAACGTCTCTGCCAGAAGGCCTTTCTCTCGGGCCAACTGCAGGTAGCTGTCGTCGGCTGCCAGGTAGAGGTCTCCCGCGCCGCTCACCTCCAATTGTCCCAGCAGCGTATTCGAACCACCATACTGAACCTGCACCAGGACGCCGTACTCGGAGCGGTATTCGGCAATAATCCTCTCCACAGGTACCCGCATGCTCGCTGCACAATAGAGCATGACCCCCAGTTGGGGTGATGTCGAAAAAACGAGCATGACCAGCGACAGCAAGGTGCCCAGCGATACAGCAAACCAGGCGAGCGTCGGGCTGATTGCACCGCGCCGCGCGATTTGTGTCGATGGGGAAGGGAGGCCAGCTCGTTCGCGATTCATGTCTTGCAATGGTACCTGGTTGGATCGCCGGAGTCTTCAATTGCGGCGACATTCACTCCTTGGCGCCCGCTGCCCAACCCCGGGTGGCGGTGGTCCGCAGTGCGCATCGTTCGAGTTCTGCCATCACGGCAAGCACCACGTCGTCGTCCCAGCAACGGGCAATCACCTGCACGCCAATTGGCAGGCCTGCGCTGCGCTCCATCGTACGGCTAGCGAGGTGCGCCACCAGGTCGGTCTTGGTGCCATATGAATAAGACTGCTCGTTCTCGCGGACGGTGGTCCAGGGCACAACACCCGCCGGTGTTCCGAGCAGGTTGCCGAGGTAGCAATAGGAGCCGGCTGGTAGCAAGTCGAGCGCGGTTCCGTGTCGCAGCGCCGGCAAGGCGTGAGGCGGCAAGACCAGCGCATCAACTCGCTTGCCGCTCTGGACGTCCAGCTGCTGCCAAAACTCTTCGGCGAAGCGTCTTGCTTCAGTGGTTAATTGCCAATAAGCATCGGCCGAACGTGGCCCCGTGATCCGCAGGAGTTTGGCGAGCCATTTTTGCCCAAAGAGTCGCAGCCCAGTGGCCAATACTATGCGAGCCATGCGCGGCATGCCGGCAAACCAACCTTGGCGACGGACTTGCCAATCGATGCGGCTCCCTTTTAGGAGCCGACGGATTGAGCGAAACCCGTCGGCCGACACGAGCCCAAAGTACAACCGCATGGCCCGATCGGTGTCGTTGAGTGCGACTTCCGTGGTATTCGCCCCCATCGTCGTCAACGCCAGATTTGCCTCGCGCACGGCCCGCTGGCAGGCGGTGGTTGAGTCAAACCAGTTGTCGGTGGAAGCAATAGCAATGTTAAGCTGGGCGACGTCGACTGCGCGGTAATCACGCCAAGGTCGATTCACTTCGTCACGTTCAGGCATGCCGTCACATGGGACGGAAAGTACTTGCATCATTAGCGCGGCATCTTCCACGCTGCGGGCGATGGGACCGGCATCGATTCGCACGGACTCCATACCACTCAGGCCACGATGACTGCCGGCGTTCGTTAGTCGGCCACTCGTCGGCTTGAATCCCACAAGTCCGCACGCATGGGCCGGTTGGCGGATGCTGCCCCCCAGGTCGCTGCCAAGCCCCATCACCGAGCCACCTGCTGCAATGATGGCCGCTTCGCCCCCGCTACTGCCACCAGGTCCTCGGCTGGGATCGGCGGGATGAATCGTCCGTCCGAATACCGGATTATCGCAACAATGCAAAAGCATGACCTGCGGGACGTTGGTCTTTCCGAGCAGGATGGCACCGGAGCGACGCAGACGGGCAACCAGCGGGCTATCTGCGCCGGCGCGGTGGTTGGTACGACTATCGATGCCGAGCGTGGATGCCGCTCCCTGCACATCAAAGCAGTCTTTGATGGTTATTGGAATCCCACATAGTGGAGGCGGCACCGTGCCGGATGCTTTGCACTCGGCGATGGCTTGATCCGCCCCACTTGCCGCAGCGCGGGCTTCATCGGCCAGGCATACCGTTAACGCTCGAATTCTCCATTGCGCAGCGTCGATGCGTGCCAGGTGCTTCTCGGTTACGTCGTGGGCAGTACAGTTGCCGGCGATCAATTTGCCACCAAGCTCAGCGGCACCCACAGGGCGACAATCGATGTCATTTTGCGTTGTCGTCATCGGTCGGCGGAAGTGTCTCTGGCAGTTTCAGGGTCGATTCGGGTAGCGGTAGCGACTGAAGTTCAATAGAGTCCGCTGCTGGTGCCTTGTCGGCGGCAACTTGCGCCGCAGGCGGATCGGGGGCCACGACTTGCTCTTTTGTCACGCCAAACCACTTGCCGACGGTTTCCGCAGCTTGCCCCGCCAGTTTGCCGTTGAGTAGGTCTTCGGTAATGGTGCTCCGATCGGTCGAGAAGTTCTCCCAGACCGCAGCGATATACGGCTTGCTGACATTGGCCAGTGTGTTGTAGTAACCTTGCGTGTGCAAGTCGGTGAGGGCCGTACGATAGTGATCAACCACGTGGCGATCCAACAGGGTCCCGGCGATTGTGACCGTCGAAAGCGCCCCGTGCCCAACGTTGCCCACGCGATTCAGGGCGTGGAGGGTCATGGCTCCCGATACTTCGAGTAGACTTACCTGCTCACCGCTGGCGACTTCGTGCATCTCGCGCCATAGGCGATCGATCTCTGCCGCCGGTAGCACTTTGCTAGGATCGATTTTGCTCACCGAAGCCGTGGTCTGCTGGATGGCTTCGGTAACGCCTTCCACCGACAGTGGCGGTGTGTCGAATACACCGGCGCCCACGGCGGACGATTCACGGATCGCTTCGAGCAAGTCGCTGGCATGATCGATGGTGGAGTTTTCGTCGATCACCCCCTCGCGCTTTAATTCGCCGGCAAGCTCATTGAGATACGTTTGCGAGCCGTACGCAACGTCGCTCACAACGGCTAGTAGCAGGACGGGAGAAACATGGAGTGTCGCGAGGCTTGCCATTTCGACGAAACTACCCACCGCTTTCTTGGCAACGTAGTTTTCGGTTTCGGCATCCTTTGGCTTGCCATCCGGGCGTTGGACACCACCAACGTCGTCGGTCAGAAAATCGAGACCTTGCTGAACCAGGATTTCGTAGCTCTTGGACGTCCGAAACGCCTGCGGCACCAGCAGGTTGGCCCCTTCGCGCAGCACTCCGCCCGCCAGGCCTGCGGTGCTGCGTAACGCACGCTCGGGCACACTGAGCGAGTACAGCAGGTAGTCCTGCACGCTCTGGTTGTTTGGTTCGTCTGTTTCATCTTTATCCATACCTTCAACTCCCAAAACGGCCATAGGATCCAAGCAAGAAATGCGTGTCGCTACCCCTTGCCCTCACGCCTCTCCAAGGACCGCGACTTCGGAGAGTGTAATTCAGCCAATTTGCTTACTTCGGCACGTTCCACCAGCCGCTCGCCAATCTAGCCAGCTAGAGTTCGTCGGAATATGCCACTCATCGGACTACGGTGACTATAATCTCCGTAAGGTTGTCTAATTCTACCACCTGGAGGCCAATCGATGGCCGACGACCGTGAAAAACCGCCTGCGTCCGCCGCGTTGGACGCTGCCATCCAGCGAAACGCCGACGTGGTCAAGCGAGCCCGCCGTCGCCGTCCGTTCCTGGAGCGGCTGGGATTGTCGCTGCCTGTCACGCCAGAAGACGTGAAACAGGCATTTCGCGAGCGGGTGATGCATGCTCACCCCGACCACGGGGGCGACTCGAAGCAGTTCCAGGCATTGCAGCAGGCGTTCGACGAAGCATTGGTGTTCGCCCAGCGCAACGGCAAACGTCTCCCCTGGATTGGCACTCAAATGCCGCTGTATATCGCGCAACGGGAAATATTGCGGCTGATTGAATTGTGGGGCGGCGGCGTCGAGGTGCAGCACCTGGAATGGCTTGAAGACACGGTTGGCGCCGACTTTACCGCCATTGCGGACCGGCTGGTGGAAATCAATCTATCGGGCTGCGCTGTTGGAGATCGTGAGATGATCGAGCTGGCCGACCACGCCGAGGGCCTGCAATTTGTGGAAGTGCTGCGTGCTGCCAACACGCAGGTGGGTGACACGGGCATTTTGAAGATCACCGCGGCAAGCAATCTTCGCTACTTGGACGTGCGTCACACCCAAGTCTCGCGTGCGCTTTGCCGGAGGTTGGCGGCACTGCCGCAAATGAATCGAGTCGAAGGTCCAAGTGGATGGCTCGACTGGTGGCCTTGGCGGTAGTTCATCGCAACACACGGCTGGCGCAGTTCCGCCGCCCCTTGCTTCTCGGGGGGCTTGCCTTGGTCCTCTTCGTCAGGCCAATAGGGCGTGAGTGGTACGACTCCGATGGGCGCTGCCCATGCGTCCCAAGCACCGCCGAGTTCGGTCACGCGTTCAGGGTGCTCGCGCCAGGTCTTCAAGTTCACTTCGATCGGCTGCCAAATTGTACAACTGCCACGCCCCCAACTTTCCTCGGGCGACGAGTTTCCAGTCGCCATCGCGAATAACGCGATTCCCTTCGTGCTCCCAAAACAGGGGAGCTTTTGCGCGACGGACTCGCCCGTGAAAGCCGGCACCAAACTTACGCCCTCCGGGGGCTGGATTTTGGCGTCGCCATCGTGAAACGTTGTTGGGTACTGGCGCCGGCTAGTTCCACTAACGTGGGAAGGATGTCGATTAGATGCGCCGGCGCTGTTTCCAGCTCGCCTCGCCGGTGAATGCCTCGCGGCCAATGCGCGATGAGCGGGGTAGCAATGCCACCTTCGTGGACGTAATGCTTAAACAAGCGGAAGGGGGTGTTCGAGGCATTGGCCCATTCGCGACCAACCTCCAGGTAAGTCGTGGCGGGCCCCGGCACCACACCACGGCCCCACTGCACGGGCTCGCCCTCGCGCGTGTACTCAGGGACATTTGCAAGCTGCAGCGCGTCGGCCTGCATGGGCTCGATGGGCTCAAGCTTTTCGCGCCGCTGGCGGGCCTGCTGGCTGCGGCTCTCCTCCTGGCAGCCGCCATTGTCTTGCATGTAAAGCACCAGTGTATTTTCTAGCTGCCCAGTTTCGCGAAGTGCCTGGAGCAGTCGCCCGACGCCTTGGTCCATGGAATCGACCATCGCGGCATAGACCTCCATTCGGGAAGATTGCCACGCCTTACGATCTTCGTCGGCCCAGTCGCGCACGTGTGGCGCGAGGGCCACATCGTCGCCAACGATGCCAAGCTCTTTGAGTTTCGCAAGTCGCTCCTCACGCAACTTATCCCAACCCTCGTCGTAGCGGCCCTTGTACTTCGCGATGTCGGCCGGCTTCGCGTGCAAAGGCCAGTGGCCGGCCGTGTAGGCTACGTACATCAAGAAGGGTTTCTGGCGATCGTGCTGCCGAACGTACTTCGCGGCATGGTCGCTGATGGCGTCCGTGTAGTAGTAACTAGCGGGGTTATCGGGCGGCACGAGGTCGTTGCCGTTGACGAGTGTCGCCGGATCGAAATAGCTGCCTGCCCCTGTGATGGTGCCGTAGAATTTGTCGAAACCTCGCTGCAGCGGCCAATTGTCTTTGTTCACCGCGTTGTCGGTCACTTGCTGTTCGGTGGGCCGCGGTGTTACGTGCCACTTGCCAACCATGTAAGTGCTATACCCGGCGGTGCCAAGTACTTCGGCAAACGTCACGCAGCGGCGGTTGAGATCGCCGGCGTAGGCCTTGGTCCCAGAATCGGTGGTCATCCAACCCATCCCCGCTTGATGTGGGTACAGGCCCGTAAGCAGACTGGCACGAGAGGGACAGCAGCGACCCGTATTGTAGAATTGAGTGAATCGCACGCCGCCGTCCGCGAGCCGATTTAAGTTGGGTGTGGCGATCTCGCCACCGTAGCACTGGATATCGGAGAACCCGATGTCGTCCGCCATGATCACTAGGATGTTGGGTCGATCGGCGGCACTGGCTCCGTCTAGACTAACCACCAGAATGGCAAGAAGGTTCGCAAAAAGACCGCGCAGACAGCGCAGCACGAATGAGTCGAGCGTCATCTTTCTTCCCCTACAGCGTAAAGTCTCTCAGTGTTCCGTATGCTAGCAAGATGAGGGTCTTCAGCACGGGCACTTGGCTCCGAGCCGAGAAGTCGCCGAATTGTAGCACGGGTCGCGGTACGGTTACCAACCATTGCCCCCACCTCGTATCGCCTCGATGTCGTACGCCCGTTGGCCCGGATTGTTCCCAGTCGTGCCCGTTGGTTCACCCTGCAGCGACCCTCTCGATTCGCCATAAACTATTTGCTCATATAGCTTTGCGACCATCTTGCCGCAAGAATTGGCCCTCGCATGAGCCAGATAGATTTGCCTGCCACGCGCGGTGTTTCGGCCGAACACCCTCCACGTCCGGTGCCGCACATTCTACCCATGGCCCCCATTCTATCCATTCAGGGGGCCGCAAGTTGAGGGGTCCCCACCTCAGGAAAGGCCTGTCCGCTTTGGGCCATGTCTCCGCATGCAATGCCCGAGCCTCCCCGTCCGGGATATTAGGCAATTCGCACCCTGCCGTCCGATGCAGGTGCCAGTCACGCTGCCATGCGTCAAACCTCTCCTGAACCTTGGTCCTCCCGTCGCCCAACCAAACAACCGTCGGCGACCTTGTCGGCATTAACAATTTTGACGCCTTCCCCGGCGGCAGTGCTGTGGGCTCGACTCCCGCGGCACGCGGTAAACCACTATGCCCGTCGTCGCAAACGGGGTAACATTATGGACTTGGGGCGATGGCGCGGTTGGGCTGTGCGTTCCTCGGGTGGGGAAGTATTCCAATATCAACCGTATGCGTACTGCCGATGTTCAAGGCGCTTGGAAATTGGGTTAATCGCTACTGGCTGGCGATCCTCGTCGGCTGGGTCATGCTCACCGTTGGGCTCAAGCTGATTGCCCCCAGCTGGCAGGAAGTCGCCCTGGACGGCGATTTCGACTACCTGCCGAGCGAGTCGACGAGCCGCCGAGGCCTGGATCTCTTGCAGCAGGCTTTTCCGGACGAGGAGGCCAAAAGCCAAATCGCCCTGGTGTTTGCCCGCGCCGACTCACCGCTGACAAAGCCCGATCGACAGTATGCCATCGATGTGGCGAACCAACTCGCCCGACTTGGTGCCGATACGCATGAACAATACGAAGCGGTTCGCGAGGCGTTGATCGAGGAATTTGGCGTCGAACCTGCCGGCATTGCAATGGATGCTCCGCTGTGTGCCCCGCTCGCCAAGGGGGAGTCGGAGGCAACTACCCCTGAGGCGGAAATTGTTCCCGCGAACGTCGATCAGTCGTTAGGGCTGAGCGAAGCGCAAGTCACCAAACTGGTAGAGCAACTCGCTACCGACGACAACTTATCTGCGTCGGCAGAGGCGCCCAAGACGGTTGCCGATCTCGTCGACCACCTGTCCGACGACCTGCCGTGGGCCGATGACACGAATCGCGTTTGGACGGAGTTGACGCCGGTTGTAGGGCCGATGCTGAAGAACAGCCGCCGTCCACGGGGATCTCCGGCCGCAAGTGGTACCCCGACCGACCGGCACTTGGATGGCCATGCGGTGATGGTAGTCGGCCGCCTGACCACGGACATGATGGCCACCGAGAACGTGGCGATCCTCGAAGCGGTTACCCAGTTGATGGACCGCGCTCGTGCGGACGAGGACAAGCCGGCTGGGCTAGAAATTGGCCTGAGTGGCTCGGCGATGATTGGCGGCGACATGCAGTCGTCCGTGCAAGAGAGTCTCAAAAGCACCGAGACCACCACGGTCGTGTTAGTCCTCCTCTGCCTGTTGATGATTTACCGGGCACCACTACTAGTGGTCATTCCGATGGCTACCATCGGCGTAAGCCTCAGTGTTGCCAGCGATATTGTCGCGTTAATGGCGCAGTATCTGGGGCCGGGCGACGTGACCATTGCGGGGCTTACAAGTGACTTTAAGATTTTCACCACCACAAAGATCTTTGTAGTGGTGATCCTGTTCGGGGCGGGTACCGATTTTTGCTTGTTCCTCATTTCGCGATTCAAAGAAGAACTCGGCCACGGGGTCGACCTATCGAAGGCCTCCGGCACCGCATTGATGCATGTGGGCGATGCACTAACGGCGAGTGCATTCACGACCATCCTGGGCCTGGCCACCATGTTCTTCGCCGAGTACGGCAAGTTCATTTACTCGGGCCCCGTGGTTGCCATTTGCTTATTTATTGCCCTGTTGGCCTGCATTAGTTTCGCGCCTGCGCTGCTTCGGGCCTTCGGCAAAGTGGTGTTCTGGCCCTTCGGCATCCAGACCGAAGACACGCATCGGAAAGCGGGCGAGAGTTTCGACGAGCAAATGCGGCGCATCTCTCCGGTTTGGGACTGGGTCGCCCGCCAGGTCCTGCGCCACCCGGCCTGGATTCTGTGGATCGCATTTGGTGCCGCGGCGATCTTCCTGCTCGAGGGACTCAGCGTGCAGGTCACGCACGACTTCATGAACGAACTGGCCGACAATCGGGTCAGCAAGCAGGGCACCGAGATGCTGCGTGAGTACTTTGCCCCTGGTGAGACAGCGCCCATGACCGTAGTCGCGTCGTTGCCCGATGGGGGACTCAACGCAAACGGCAATTACTCCATCGCCTACCTCAATACCTATCTCTACAACATTCCTGGAGTAACGGATGTCCGAAGCCTCTACAAGCCGGGCGGAGGCGACCCCACGAGCAGCGAAAATCTGGTGGAATTAACCGTTGCCGGCAGTCCGCTAGCGAAGAGTACTTTCGTCTCGGAGACTGGCGACTACACAGGCGATGTAACCCAGTTCCATCTCGTGCTCGATGAGGACCCTTTTTCGCGCGAAGCGCGGGCGATTGTGGACGAAATCGAAGAGAAGCTCCAACCCGTTACCGAAGGCCAACCCCTTTCCGAGGAGCCACCTGTGTGGTTCGCGGGCGATGCGAGTAGCTGGGAGACGCTGCGTGAAGGATTGCCTGCCTGGAAGGGGGCGACTTTCGAGTTCATTGGCACGACACCGGCCATGCGTGATCTTGAGCATGTCACCTCAAGGGACGAGGCCACCATTAAGGTTTGTGTCGTCCTCGCCGTGCTGGGGGTCATCATCGTGATCCTCCGGCGACCGTTGGTTTGCCTGTATCTCATCGTCACGGTGCTGTTGTCCTACTTTGCAACTATTGGGATGACGGAGTACTTTTTCAGTTGGTATTACGGTGATTCCTTCGACGGACTGGACTGGAAGGCACCCATATTCCTGTTCGTCATCCTTATCGCTGTGGGGCAGGACTACAACATTTACCTCACCACGCGGGTATTCGAAGAGCAAGCCAAACTCGGTCCGCACCGCGGGCTAAGGCGGGCAATGGTGCAAACCGGCGGCATCATCACTAGCTGCGGCATTATTATGGCGGGCACCTTCATCTCCATGGCGTCCGGCACGCTGCGGGGCATGATCGAACTAGGTTTTGCCCTCTCGCTGGGGGTTCTACTTGATACGTTCTTTGTGCGGACGGTCGTCGTGCCTTGCTTCTTCGCCCTCATGGCCGGAAAAGAGCCCGGCGCCGAAAAAGAATCGAATGACACGCAGCGTAGCAGCGAATCGGACACCAATGGCCGATTAGCGGCTTCTCCCCACCGTGCTGGTGCCTCTGCTATCACCGAGACCGCTAGCTAATTGGCTATCTAGGTCCATAAAGCAGCGGCTATCCGCGAATGCGGACTGGAACCAGAACTTATTTCTGGCTTTTTTCTAGCGCGACGATTGACGGATCGGCTGCCAACCGGGAAACTACTCGTGAGACAAGCAAGCCGGCACAAGACGATCCATCCAGCTGTTCGCACACCCGCACTGATTCAACATCCAAGACTAAGCGAATAGCGACGCCGAAGGGGCCCAACCGGGCTCCTTCGGTTTTTCTTTGCGCCGTTCTGTGGGAGGCCCCGGTCAGGCAAACATTATGTTACCGGAGCGGGTCGAGTCGCAGTTCGCACTGCTGGCCGATCGCATCCCGCCTGCGGGCGGATCTCACAAACTTCGTCGCCTTTCTGGCTCGCCTTCCTGGGCCCCATTGTGCCACAAGCCGTTTGTGGGAATGGACTTAAAGCACGAATCCGGCCGTTGCGGACAACCCTGGCCAGCCAAAAATCCTGCTTTTTCGATACCAATACAGTCCGCCGTGCGCCTTTTAATAACTAGAGACCTTGTCCTCCGGTGTGAGCAGGCCCTTGTCCGACGAACCCAATCCCCTACTGCCCAACGACGATCAGGAGCGGGCCGACTTCGCGCGGGTCTTTGCCCAGCACGACCGCTGGCTGTTCGGTTACCTGTTAACGCTGCTGGGCAACCCGACGGACGCGGAGGACGTGTTTCAAGAAACGTGCGTCGTCTTATGGCGTGAATATCGGTCTTTCGACCCCTCAACCGATTTTATGAAGTGGGCTGGCACCGTGGCATTCAACCAAGTTCGCCGCTTTCGCCGGAGCCTGTCTCGCCGGGAGAAAACTTTGTCCGACGACGTGATCAATTTGTTGTCGGCCGAGGCCCTCGATCGGTCGGACGTGCTCGAAGCCCGCCGGCTCGCGCTGCACGGTTGCCTGCAAAAACTCCCGCCAAGCGATCGCCTGATCGTCGAGCAATGCTACGCCGAGGGGCGCGGCACTATTCGGGAAGCTGCCATCCGGTTGGGGCGACCTGCGAACACCGTTTACAAAGCACTGAATCGGATTCGACGGGCATTGCACACATGTATCGATCGGCAGCTGTTGCTGGAGGGAAGCTATGATCGATAACCGAAAGCTCTGTGCGCTACTTCACGATTTGTGCAACGGAACACTGGACGAGCAGAATGCCAAACTTCTGGATGCAACTCTTGCGAGCGACGCGTCCGCAAGAGAGCAGTATGCCGAATGGATGACCGTGGAAGCGGCATTGAACCGCAGTTGTGCCGAGTTGCCGACAACATCGCACGCCGTGGGCGAGTACAACGCGGCGACCACACCACCTCGAACGAAGGCTCGCCGGCTGAAACTCCAACGGTGGACATCGGCCGGCATGCTTGCCGCTTCGTTGGCCCTGGTTGCTTTAGCGTCGAGCTTCCTGACGCATACCTGGATCGCCCGCGGGCCGGTGCAGGAAATCGCCAGCAGCATGACCCTTCCCGGCGAAGGCTCTCTGGCGCGGGTTACTTCGACCCTCAATTGCCGATGGCAACAGCCGTCGCGTGGTACGGGATTTGGTACCGAACTCAGGGCCGGCGATCAACTAAACCTGGCGGCTGGGCTTGCGGAAGTCACCTTTAATAGCGGCGTACGCATTATTCTAGAAGGTCCAGCGACGCTGGATCTAAGCGATGCGACAGAGGCCGTGCTTACCGATGGCCGCTTGGCAGCAAGCATTCCCAATACGGCGGCACAGCCCCGATTGCGCGTGAGCCAATGCGTTGCATTCGAACCAGGTTCCGAGTTTGGGTTGCTTGCCAATTCGGAGGGAGGCGGCGAAGTACACGTTTTCAGTGGCCGAGTTTCCACTACCCTGCTTGGTGAACTTGGCGAGACGCTGGAGACGATGCGGCTCTCCAAGTCGGAGGGAGTTCGACTCGCACCGTCTGGTCGAACCATGACCAAACTGACGGCAGACGACGACCGCTTCGTACGCTCGCTGGCCCCTACATCGGGCCCCCACGACGGGCTCTACTTGCACGAATCGTTTGACTACCTCAACGGCCCGCTGGCCATGCATAATGGGGGGTTCGGTTGGGCCGGGCCGTGGGAAGACATCGAGGCCGATTTCGCTCCCAGCAAAACGGCCACCAACGGCGTCGCTCGCAATAGCCTGGAAGTAGAAGGAATGGTTTCCACGGGCGGGAGAGCCGTCCAGACGGCACAGAGAAACCGCATCCGCCGCGCCTTAAGTACCTCTATTGGGGGGGTGTTCGATGCGGCTGGCTTGGTGGAGAACCGCGATGGCCACCGTCTGATTGGCCAAAATGGCCGCACTATTTACCTTGGGTTCCTGCAACGCGTCGACAAGCTCGACGACGTATTTTACGGCTTCGAATTGCATCGGGGCGATGGAAATGGCAACCGCGTGTTGTGCATTGGAAACGGTGCCGATGGTGCAGCCTACGGCGTGACCTCTAACTATAATCAATACGGCAGCGAAAACTATCTCGTCCTAGGCGAGGAAAACGACCAGCCCAACCTCATCGTGGTCCGCATCGACTATGGGATTGACGACCGCGACGTGGCCACCGTTTATCGCAATCCTTTGTCGCTGGCCGACGAGGACAAGTGCGTACGCATGGGCGGTTAACTGGCAATTTTGCGTTCGATCGCATAAGTCTTGGCAACTTCGAAGGTACCAAGGTGCACGAAATCGACGAAATCCGCATCGGCACGGGCTTTCGAGCCGTGGTGGGGCTTCGCGATCGAAACCATAACGATCTGGTCCGGCGGTTTGCCAGCCACGGTCAAGGTAAAGTACGGCGATTCGCCGTAAGCGACGTGTTGGATGCCTCAAGGACGAGAAACACTTATTCCTATTGGTTGATTCCGACGATCGTCGGTGCTTGTGCCAACTAACAGAAGTCGCCGGGTGGGGGCATCCGGCAACTCGAGTAGTTCGGTCGAGCGATGGGAATGAGTCGTACGGGCACGGATCGCATCATTGTTTGTAGTTTCAGTAACAATTTTCTCAACTTTGGAGGCTATGCTCATGAGACTCGTTCTTTCCGCTTGTCTGACCTTGGCGCTCGCAGCGCCGGCTGCAGCAAGCATTACTGTCGACGGTACGCTCGACGCCGCTTACGCGCGCCGCTCGCCGTGCAGACGGTAGAAACTTCCTTTGGTAACGAAGATGGCATCGGCGACCCTGAGGGTGGTGAGTTGGACGCCGCGTATGCAAAAGTATGGAACGGCCGGTTGTACCTCATGCTCACCGGAAACTTGGAGATCGATACCTTTAACAAGATGGAAGTGTTTTTCGACTCGAAAGCTGGTGGCGAAAACGTGCTCAGCGCGACACCCGACTACGACTTCGACTCGGGTGGCGGCAACTGGATTAGCTCGAACCTTGGCGGACTGACGTTCGACTCAGGTTTCGAGGCCGATTACCACCTGTTTGCTCGTAATAACTTCGAGGTCGATTTCATCGATCGTGCTGGTGGGGGTTCCGCAACGGTTCCCGGCGCATCAGGGGGGGCCACCGTTAATAACGGTGCCTCGCCAGGCGCGATTGCCTCCGGCACCATCGCGGCCGGCACGCTGGGACCGAATGCCTCGGGGTCGTCGCTGACGCAAGATTTGGAGTTCGCCCTGAACAACACCAACACGTTAGGCGTACTGGGTGGTAGCGGTGCGGCCGATCAAGTTGCTGCGGCGGCCGTGACCACTGGCTTGGAGTTCTCGATCGATTTGGCCGACCTGGGTAACCCCGCTGTTGGCGACGTCATCCAAATTTCCGCGATGTATGGCAACGGCGATCACAACTTTTTGTCGAACCAGATTTTGGGAGGCGTTCCCGCGCCTCAAGGGAATCTGGGTGGTGATGGGAGTGGCAACTTCACGGGTAACCTGGCCGGCATTAACTTCAATAACTTCGCCGGGGCACAGTTTTTTCGTGTGCCGGTTACCAATGAAATCCCTGAGCCGTCGTCCGTCGCCTTGGTGCTCGGCGCTGGTCGCAGGTGCGGTTTGCTTGCGTCGCAAGTAGTCGTAATCAGTTGTAGTAAACCCTGACGGCTTGAACACGTGACCAGCCGTCTTGCAATGAAATAGGTTCCGAAATGTCCCGCCCCTTATGCCCCCTGTCGGGGGCGGGACTTCGGCACCAACCCACGTGAACCACAGGCGCGACTTTTCGTGCGAGTCAACGGACGCGGCCGACTAAGGCCGGCGGCGTCCCTCGCCTCGCAAGTTGCCCGTGGCGCGGCGGTGCCATTCAATCTCGCAACCGAACGGAGAAAACACGTCATGCTCGCACGACGTTACACAAAAGGTTTTACGCTCGTCGAACTCTTGGTGGTGATTGCCATTATTGGCATTCTCGTGGGGCTACTACTGCCGGCCGTCCAAGCGGCACGCGAGGCGGCTCGCCGTATGGCTTGCTCGAACAACCTCAAGAATATTGGACTGGCATGCCTCAACTACCACGACACCAACAACAAGTTTCCCATTAGCATTCATCAGTGGAGCGAAGAACGCGACTGTTCTGGCAGGTGGCTTTCCACGGGTAGTGGTAGCCGCGATATGTCCAAAGGTGGCGATGGCTACGCAGGCAAGGGTTGGATTGTCGACATCCTGCCGTACGTCGAGCAGCAACCTATGTACGATGGAATGAAGCCAGGTTTTGTTGGCAATTTCGAAAATCGCGGTTCGGGGCGTGGCATGGGGCTGCGCGACATCCGCGAGAACTACATGAATCGCCAATTGGACATTCTCTCATGTCCATCGGACGAATCGGCTCGGACATCGACCGACCAGTGGTATTGGTCTCCGGTGGAAGTCGCTACGTCCAGCTACAAAGGGTCCATTGGCGACTCGATTCTTTCGGCCAATTCGGAGCCCGGGTCGACCGACTCGCCCTTTGGACTTGGCGACGGTAGCCGCGCCGCCGTCGGCTCGCCCGATTGCCACAACACGGTCGACTACAACGGCATCTTTAGCCGCAACTCGCATTTTCGACCGTGCTCTCTTCGCAAAGTGATCGACGGCACCAGTCAAACCTTTATGGTTGGAGAGAACGTCGTCTCGCAAGACTTCCACTCCTCGGCCTACTTTTCCGATGGCGACTGGGCCACTTGCGGCATTCCGCTGAACTACTTCATTGTCGATGCAACGCTCGATGAGTTGAAGGTACAGCGTTGGTACGAAGCACGTGGATTCAAGAGTTTGCACCCGGGCGGTTGTCACTTCGTGATGGTCGACGGATCGGTGCAATTTGTGCGTGAAGACATGGACAGTTTCGCCTACCGTGGCCTCTCTACCCGCGACGGTGGAGAGGTCGTCTCGTTGTCCAACTAACACCATTGATCGAAGAACCGATGTACGATTCGAGCTGCGCCCGATTAGCTTGGTTTGCTGTGGCGCTGATAGTTCAGGTTGGGTGCGGCCAAGCCCCCTCACGCAACGCTACGGTGTCTGGCACCGTGGTGGTGGACGGAAGTCTTGCCGAGCGGGGAACCGTTACGTTTCATCCCGATGGCGATGGCCCGCTTGCGGTGGGACGCATTATGTCCGATGGGAGCTTTACGGCGCGTACTGGCAAAGGAAACCTGACGGATGTCGACCGCGGCACGCTCAAGTCGGGCAAGTACAAGGTGACGATTGTTGTCCCTGGCGAATCCGCTGAGCCAATTGCCGAAGGTGGCCCGCCAAAGGCGGGACCGAGACTCACGGCTGCCAAGTACGCCTCGGCAGCGACCACCGACATCGAGCGGATGGTGGAGCCAGGCGACAATCTGTTCGTGTTTGAAATCGAACGCGCCGCGACCACCGATGCGTCCGGCGACGCCTTGCCAGGCGACGAAACACCACCGGCTAGCGAGTCGACGGAAAGCGACGAAGCGGTCGGCGACCAGCAAGCGCCGGCGGACGAATCCTCCGCCGAAGCCGATGTGGAAGACACAGCCGATACCGGAGTCGACGAAACCGACGATCCTCAGGAGAACCAGCCGTGATGAGTATCGTTTTCGTCCGTCGCAACGCATGGCCCTTGCTCGCGTTAGCGGCATTGACATTGTTTGCCGTGCCGGGCTGTGGTGGCCCCTACAACTCCAAGGTCAGTGGCAAGGTGACCTTGGACAGTACGACCATACCGACAGGCACCGTTTCGTTCATGCCGGTTGGTGGCGGCCCACCGGCTTATGCCCGGATCGATAGCTCCGGCAACTACACCATTCGCACCGGCCGTGAAGAAGGTTTGCCAGCGGGCGACTACTTGGTGAGCGTGGTGGCGAACGAGCCTCCCGCAATCAAGGAAACCGCCAAGGGCGGACCTCCGCCGCCCGGTAAGGCGCTGACGCCACCCTGGTATCGTTCGCAAGAAACGTCGGGACTTAAGTTCACCGTCGCGCCAGGCAAAAACAACATCGATCTTGAGTTATCGAGTCAGCCTCCTGAGGGCTGGAAACCGCAGCGCCGACGACGTTAGTCGAGCCGTATTCTGCGGGTCGTTGAGATTGTCGCAAAACTTTTCCATTCTGTCCTTATGCCCCATTGCCAGTTCATCCATCGATCGAAATATCTCGCCGAGCCACTTATCGTGGTTGCGGTGATGCTGTGTGGTGCCCACCAGGTTCGCAGCCAGGATGTTTCCGCACCGGCGTTCTTGCAGGTATTCGAAGCCAAGTGGGACGTGGTGGAAGACCGCATGGCCGACATCTTTGTCGCCGGGTACGGCCGTTTGTGGCTGCCGCCCCCTTCGCGAGCCGATTCGGGCGGCCAATCGGTGGGCTACGATGTGTACGACCGTTTCGACTTGGGCCAGCCCCGTAACGAAACGTTGTACGGCACCCAAACCGGGCTGAAATCGCTTATCCAGCAAGCTCACACGGCTGGCATTAAGGTCAATACGGACTTCATTGCCAATCACAATGGTTTTAGCGACTCCAGCACGTTCGACGACTACGGTACGGTCGACCCGTCCGACGACGTGACTTTCCTCGATGCGGGAGGATATCCCGGTTTTGTGCTCACACTGCCCAACGACGTGGATGGCGACTTTCACGGCGCCTTCGAAGTTGGCGAGTTGAACTTTCGACTGTCCGGATTGATCGATATCGCCCAGGACAAAAACCATCAGTTTATTCGCCATCCCGTGCAGGTTGGCAACCCGGCAAACATTCCCGCGGGTACGGTAGGCATTTACGGTCGTCCGCCGGCCAATTTGCCCGCGGCGGAGAACGCTGGACTGTATCCCGACCAGGACCTCGGCGGCACGACGGTATTCGATCCGCGGCTCAACCAAAACATCACGTTGTTTGACTTCAACACGGTCGATCCGTTGGCGGGCGACGCGGTTAGTGAGAACGCGACCGCCCTACTCGTGCGCAATGTTCGCTGGATGATTCAGGAAATCGGCGTCGACGGCTTCCGCTTCGACGCCGGTCGTCACTTCCCACGGTGGGTGATGGATTACCTCGATCAGGGGGCGTTTTTGGCCAAGAGAGAGCCACTGCTGGACGGCAGCCCAGACCACGTTTTTTCGTTTACCGAAACCGGGGGCGACAGCTCCGACGGTTTCATCGACAGCTTCATCCGCAAAGACATCGACAACAACAATTTGGCGCAGGTGGGTGGCAATCGCGATGCGCTCGACTTCAACCTGTTCTTCGACATCCGCGAATACCTGTCGGACTCCGGCTTCAAGAACGACTGGCGCGAAATCAAGAACAGCAGTGTCGATGGCGTGGACGACGGTTTCGCGAACAATGGCAGCCAGGGGGTAGCCTTTGTGCAAAGCCACGACGATGGGCCAGCGTTCTTGAATAACGTGGCCCACGCCTACATGCTCATGCGACCCGGCAACGCCCTGGTATACTTCAACGCGGACCAGTTCGACGATCCGTTGCGGGCTTTCCCGGAAGGGGGCCGCGGCGATGCGCTGGGCGGAATGTTTGGAGACAGGGCTACCAAACTTGTCAATCTGCGAAACACCCACGGACGTGGCAACTATCTAGATCGCACTCCCGGAGGTGACGAGAAAGAAACTCTGATCTACGAACGGGAAAATTCGGCCCTGGTGGTACTAAGCAATCGCTTGGATGCGGGCTTTGATTCTCGAACCGTCCAAACGGCGTTTGCCCCAGGAACACCGCTTATTGAGCTGACCGGAAATGCCGAGGACGCTGCGTTCGATCCATTTAGCGACTTCCCCGAGCTCCTTGTGGTGAAAAGCGATGGAACGGTCGACCTCCGGGTACCGCGAAATCGCGCACCGGACGGCACGCAGCACAATAGCGGCTATCTAATTTACGGCGTTGCGGGACCACAAGGTCAGATGCGATTGACAGACACCAGCGGCAACGATTTCGTCAGCGTCCTGCCCGGACGCACACCGACGCCCGGCGAAGGGGGCACGAATGGCCCGTCGGACAATATGCTGAACGGCACCACGCGGCTGACCGACATTACCGTGGTCGACGACGATGCTTTCAAACTGCGGATTGAGACGAGTGCCGTCAACCTTCTGGGTAGCGTTCGCGACCGGCATGCGGATGGCGATTTCGCCCAGTTTCGCATCGATGGGGGCATCGATGGCAATAACAACGGCCAGGTCGATGAGGTGACACCCGGATCCGTAAGTTACGCCTTCGAGAATTTTACCGAGACGAACTCACCCGGCTTCTTCGCTGCCAGTGGCAACGGGCTGTACGAGCAAACAATCGATGTCACCGGGCTTGCCGAAGGGCGGCACTACCTCACCGGGCGCGTCTATCGGCACCGCAATCCGAATACCACTACGGACAACGATCCCAACACCGCCGGCGATGGGGGGCCGGCGGTGTTTACCGAATTTCGCCGAGCGATTTATGTCGATCGGTTGCCGCCGGAGGCCGCAGTGGTGAGCTTCGAGCCTTTTGCAAGCGATCCTGGCAACCCCAACAATCGCGATATGATTGTACGGTCGGTCGATAAGACGGCCGACAACATGCACTTCTTTCTCAACTTACCTGCTTCGTTGAGCGATGCGGAAGTTCTGCAGTTGGCATTCAACGGGCAAGGCGACGCGGGCAACTACGACCGCGATAGTTGGATATTTGGATTCCAGAATGTCGCCTCGGGCAATCACGCGGTGACGGTCGTCACATTCGAACCGACCGGCAACTCAAACGTGCAGCGATTTGCTGGGCAATCGGCTAGCACCAACATCGGAGCCGGGCTGGGCGATTTGGACTTTGACGGAACGCTCGAGGTGAGCGACCTGGCCGGGCCCGGAGGCTTCGAGCAGGTGCTGCTGAGTGGCAATAGCGCGTTCAATCCAGCCGCCGACGTGACCGGCGATGGGTTGGTCGACAATCGAGACCTTTTTGGCTTGGTCGATCACCTGACCATCTCGGGTGCACCGGTGAGCGTGCTGGAGGAAATGGAGCAGGTCCTCTTGCGGCGTGGCGATCTCAATGGGAGCGGTCACACCGGCACCGACGACTTGGTCCTGTTGTTCGCCAATTTGGGATCGGGCTCGGGCGAGTACGATTTGAATGTCGACGGAGTAACCGACCTCGGCGACGTGGAGACATTCATCGAGCAACTAGTACGAACCGTGAGCAGCGACTTCAACCTCGATGGAACCGTGAGCTTGGACGACTACACACTATGGCGCGACAACCGAGGCGGAAGCCTTGGGATTGCGGACGCCGATTTCAACGGCACAAGTGATACCACCGACTTTCAGCTATGGAAAAGTGCCTTTGGCTTCGAGAGGTTGCCGCTTAGCAGTACGGTGCTGGCCCAGGCGACCGCGGTACCCGAGCCCGACACCAGGCTCTTACTCGCCTCGGCAGTTCTTGCTTTGTCCTTGACGACGACCCTTCGTTCTACAAGATGCTGGACGTGTACTTCCGAAAGAATCGCACCCCTTGACTCTCCCACTTCTTTATATCAGGAGCTGTGAACTATGTTGAAGCAACTATGCCTTACTACTGCAATGCTGCTGCTTGCGGGCCCCGCGCTCGCACAGCCGGTGCTCAACGGCACCACCGCTGGCGACGAAGCGTTCTACGGACCCTCTTTGTCCGTACAAAACACACGCACCGGCTTCGGCGACGGCGCTGGAAATCCCGACGTCATCATTGATGGCAACAACCTTGGAGGGGATCAAAACGGTGGTTCAGAAATCGATCAGGTGTTCGCCACGGTTTCAGGAGATCGACTCTACGTCAACATTGCCGGGAACCTGGAAGGCAAGTTCAATAAGCTGGTAGTGTTTCTCGACGCGTCCGAGAATACCGGAGGCGTCAACCAGCTAGTTGGTTCCGCGTTGCCTTCAGGGCTCGACGGGTTTTGTTGTGGCGGTTTGAACACGGAGAGCGGCGGCCTGCAAAAAATGAACGGCCTGACATTCGATACCGTCTTTAACGCCGACGCGGCACTATCCTTTACGCACGGGCAGGAGACCGTCAATCCGGGCCAGGGCGCAGACGAGGCTTCCTTCTGGGCTGTCAGCGCACATTTTGCCGACCTGAAAGCGACGGATGGGACGACCGGCCGAGTCGTGCGCTGGGGATGCAGCTCGCTCCCCGCGGTGAACCTCGCGTACTTCGATCGCCTGCCATTACCAATCCGGATGGCGACTACAACAGTGATGGCAGCGTTAATCTGGCTGACTACACCGTGTGGCGCGACAACTTGGGATCAGCCGACCCATTGCCCAACGATCCCAACGCGGGTCCCATAGGCATGGATGCCTACAATACGTGGAAGGCCAACTTCGGGGCCGGCGCAGCGGGTGGTGGCCAACTTGGTGATTATCCATTTGCCCCCACGGGAAATCCCGGCAACACGGCCACGTTGATCAGCGAATTTACCCTAGATGGATTGTCGCAGGGTCAGCTCATCGATCAGAACTACGCGCTTAGCGCCGACGGTGGCTGCACGGACGATACCGGCGCAGGATGTTTTGCTCGCGAGTTCGAGTTCGCCCTTAATGTCGATCCGAATGAAGAGAACAACGAGAGTAGTCATCGCAACTTCAATAACTTTGTTGACTTGCAATTGGGTTTCGACAATAGCAATATCGAAGGCGTTGAAGGATCGGGCGGACCTGACTACGGCTTCGACAACTCCATGGGCGATACGGACGATCCTGAAAACGTGCTGACTGGCGTTGAGTTCAGCATCCCGCTCGCAGAGATTGGCGCAACGCTTGGTGGTGGCGATATTCGTATTGCGGCGTTTGTAAACAGCGACAATTTTGAATTCGTGTCGAATCAGTTCGCTGGCGAAGGACTTCAAACCGATGTTGAGTCGGAAGAAGGCGTCTTAGAAGGTGATGCGTCCAACCTGGGCACATTGCTTTTTGATACCGACGGTGCAGGGCCGATCTTCACGCTCGCCGGCATCGGAGGCGATCAATTCGTAACGGTCGCAAATTCCTCAGCGCTGCAGGTGGCAACCGGCGCCGTTCCTGAGCCATCGACCCTGCTCCTCGTGGTGGCAGCCGGGGCTTCGCTAGCTTGTATGCGGAAGCGACGTTAAGACTATTCCTGAAAGGACACTGGGGCATGGGTGGCATTGAGCGAAAAAGTCGCTTTCCAAATTATCGTGTCAAACAACGGCTCGCTTCGGCAATTGCAGGTGCCAGCTTGGCATTCGTTGGATTGGCAACGGCGGTAACGTTGGGATGCGAAGGGCAGCCGCCCAATGATCCACCCAGCCCCAGCTCCTCGCACGCAGCCGAAGCCGTTCGCCATACTCGTGAGATCGCTGCCGCACCGCAAACGACGCATACCGCAACCTCCACAACCATGCCTGAATGGGCTCGGGGGGCGGTCTTCTATCAGTTGTTTCCGGAGCGATTTCGCAATGGCGATTTGTCCAACGACCCCACACGCGAGTCGCTCGAGTTCCCAGAGAACGTCACGGATGGTTGGCGCATCTCGCCTTGGACGGGTGACTGGTACGCCCGCGACGCGTGGGAAAAGGAGCGTGGTCCGAGTTTCTACGAGCAGGGGGTATTCGATAGGCGCTATGGCGGCGATCTGCAAGGTGCAATCGATAAACTCGATTACTTGAAGGACCTTGGTGTTGAGGTGATCTACTTCAATCCGGTGTTCTACGCCAAGTCGCTGCATAAGTACGATGGCAACACCTTCCATCACGTGGACCCCCACTTTGGTCCCGATCCGGCTGGTGATTTGGCCATGATTGCCGACGAGACCCAAGACCCGGCAACATGGAAGTGGACATCGGCCGACCAACTGTTTCTGGAGCTGATTGCTAAGGCACACGACCTGGACATGAAGGTGGTGATTGACGGCGTCTTCAACCACACGGGACGCGACTTCTTTGCCTTCGCAGACCTCCAAGAAAAACAGGCGGATTCTGCCTATCGCGACTGGTACATCGTGCAGACATTCGATGACGCTGAGACTTCCCAGAACGAGTTCGCCTACAAGGGCTGGTGGGGAATCGACACCCTACCGGAGTTCGCCGATAACGACGCCCGCGATAACCTGCACCCAGGACCAAAGAAGTACATCTTCGATGCGACGCGGCGGTGGATGGACCCAAATAGTGACGGGGACCCGAATGACGGCGTCGATGGCTGGCGGCTCGACGTGGCAGCGGAGGTCCCTAACGGGTTTTGGCTGGAGTGGCACGAAATGGCGCGGCGATTGAATCCGCAGGTCTACACGGTTGCCGAATACTGGGACGACGCGGCCACCTACCTGAGAGACTGTGGCTTCTCATCGACGATGAACTACCATGGATTCGCGTATCCGGTGAAAGGGTATCTTATCGATGGCACTTTGGCACCCTCGGACTTCGCGCGGATGCTTGCCGAGCGGGCCACCGCATTCGATGACGAAACGCAGCAAGGGCTCTTATCGCTGATCGACTCGCACGATACCGACCGCGTGGCATCGATGATCGTCAATCGACCACAAGGTCGGCCTTACTTGCAGCCCGATCGCTTTGACTACGACATCGGCGAACGAGCATCCCCACGCAACTGGGACACCTACGACGTACGCAAGCCAACCGACGAAGAACGACGCATCCAGCGCATGGTGGCAACCATGCAGGTGGCCTATGTTGGCGCACCGATGTTCTACTACGGTACCGAAGCCGGCATGTGGGGCGGCGACGATCCGTGCGATCGGATGCCCATGCTCTGGGACGATCTCGAACCGTACGCACCGCAAGTGGCCGATCCCTTGGGCCGCCCGCGGGAACCCGATACGGTGGAGGTCGACCAGGCGCTGTGGAAATTCTATCAATCCATCTTTTGGTTACGGCATCAGCTCAAGGAATTGCGTTCGGGGTCCTTTGAAGTCGTTTTGACCGATAATGAGCATGGTGTGTTGGTGTTCAAACGGGGCGGCGAGAATCGCGATGTCTACGCGCTGTTTAATCGTGGCGACGAGCCATTTACCTGCGACCTGCAAGTCGGCCAAGGAGAGGCGTTCGAGTCGTTCACGGCCTCCGGTGAGCCTGAACACGTCCATCTGAAACAAAAAGATGGGCAACTGACCGTAACCTTGCCTGGGCTGGAAGCCGTCATTATTCTTCAACGCCGCGACTTGGAGTAAGCGGCCATGATCGGACGTTGGCTCCTGGTTCTCTGCTGGCTCCTGCCGCTGGCCGGCTGTAGCAATTCTGCAGACACCGTGGTCACCCTCTGGCATCAGATGCGGCCCGAAGACCGCGCGGTGCTGGATGCCCGCGTGACAGACTTCGAGCGATTGCATCCGCATGTAGATGTCCGCGCCGTTTATAAGGAAACGGAGGAACTGCGCAGTGGACTCGAGTCGGCCGTGTTGGTGGGGGAGGGCCCTGACATCGTGTACGGTCCATCCGATCCACTCGGTGTCTATCAGGCCATCGGAGCGTTGCAAGACCTTTCGCCCTGGTTTGCGACCGACGATCTTGCCGAATTCGATCAGCGCGCTGGTCCGATTGCCAGCCAGCGAAGGGGACGACTCGATGTTGGTGTTCGTGGGCGATCGATTCGGCAATCATTTAGCGCTCATCTACAACCGCAATCTCATCGCGTCTCCACCGGCAACGACGGACGACCTCGTCACGTTGGCAGTTGCCAACACCTTAGATGAAGATGGTGATGGGCGCACCGACCGGTACGGACTGGTATGGAATTACACGGAGCCCTTTTTCGTGATTCCGTTCTTGACCGGTTACGGCGGATGGGTGTTCGACGAGGATCGAACTACCCCAGACGGACGGCCACTTCCCGCTCTCGATACACCGCAAGTCGTCGCCGCGATGCAGTTCGTATCGGACCTCCGCAGCAAGCATCGGGTACTTCCCTCATCGGCGGACTACAACGCCGCGGACGAGCTATTCAAGGCGGGTAAGGCCGCCATGATCATCAACGGCGATTGGAGCTGGAACGGGTACCTCGAGACCGAAGGAATTGACGCGGCGGTGGCCCCGCTGCCGGTGGTTTCGGCGACCGGCAAGCCAATGGGGCCAATGGTGGCACCAAAGGGGTACAGCTTGAGTGTTGCGGCTCAAGGGGACCAGGCGGATCTCGCCGCGGAGCTGATTCGTTTCCTTACCAATGAAGAGACCCAGCAACAGTTCCTCACGCAACAAAAGATTCTCCCCTCGCGGCTCGTCCTGCGCGAGTCGCCCTTGGTGGCTGGCGACCCCACGTTGCTCGCGTCGCTCGCCCAGGTGGAGAATGGCAGACAAATGCCCACCGCGACGGAGATGCGTGCCGTGTGGGACGGCATGCGGCCAGCGTACCAGCAGCTGATGGCGGGCAATCTGTCCGCCCCGCAAGCGGCGTTGCAAATGCAGCGCAACACCAAGTCGAACATCGCCACGCTCACCAGCACCGTACAGCCTGGCCTTACCGCACCGCTCGTATCCATTGGCGGGCTGGCGATGCTGGCGGGGCTGGCCCTTTGGCAGTGGCGGGCCCTGCTCGCAGTGCTTGGCGACGTGCGAAACAATCGCCTGGCCTATCTCCTGGTGCTTCCGGCCGTGGCGCTTATTTTCCTCACGGTGTTGTTTCCGCTCGCCTACAACGTGGTTCTGAGTTTCTCGAATATGTCTCTCTCGAACTTTCGCGACTGGGAGATTGTGGGACTGCACAACTACTATTCGATCTTTTCCGGTGAATCGTCTGGCAAGTTTTGGAGCGTTTTTTCCAAAACGCTGATCTGGACGCTCGTCAACATCGTCTGCCACGTAACCATTGGCGTGTTCTTAGCCGTTATGCTCAATGGGCCCGTGCGGGGCAAGGCGTTCTACCGTGTCGCGCTCATCATTCCGTGGGCCGTACCTGCCTATATCACAGCGCTTACCTGGCGTGGAATGTTCGATGCCGAGTTTGGAGCGGTGAACCACCTGCTTCGATTCGTCCATCTCTCACCCATCAATTGGCTGTCGGACGAGACGAATGCCTTCATCGCTTGCATCATTACCAATGTATGGCTGGGATTTCCTTTCATGATGGTGGTTGCGTTGGGCGGCCTCCAGGGAATTCCTGCCGAATTGTACGAAGCGGCGCAGGTCGATCGAGCGAGTCGCTGGCAGCAGTTCTGGCACATCACGGTGCCGCTGCTCAAGCCGGTCATGCTGCCCGCCATTACGCTGGGAACCGTCTGGACATTCAACAATCTCAACGTTGTATGGCTGGTTTCCAATGGCGGCGAACCGGCGGATCAAACGCACATCCTGGTGTCTTATGTCTACAAGGCAGTATTTAACCTTTATCAGTATGGATACGGTGCTGCCTTATCGATGGTGATTTTCTTCATGCTGCTCACCTTCAGCGTGCTTTTTCTCCGCCGCA
The DNA here is from genome assembly GCA_963753855.1 of Lacipirellulaceae bacterium. Classification (GTDB taxonomy): domain Bacteria; phylum Planctomycetota; class Planctomycetia; order Pirellulales; family Lacipirellulaceae; genus Aeoliella. The sequence continues at coordinate 262,905 of CAVWDV010000007.1, forward strand.
CCAACGCGGCCGAAGGCGTGATGTAGCTCGACCACAGTTAGCTCCAAATCTAATGGCCACCACCAACTCAACGTCGGGACTTCGCGAGCCGTGGGCGCTTACCGCAGTGCGGCACGCCGTGCTATTGCTGTTCGTGGCGATCTCGTTATGGCCGGTGCTCGACGTGGTGGCCATCTCCTTGCGGCCTGGCGATCGACTGCGGACAACGGAATTGGAAATGCTGCCCGCCAACCCTACGCTGGCCTCCTACTACCAGTTGGTGTTCGAGCAACCTTTCCTGCGCTGGATGGGAAACTCGCTCATCGTGGCGACAGCCGTCACACTTACTGGCGTGGCTGTCGCGTCGATTAGCGGATACGCCTTTAGCCGATTTCGATTCGTCGGCCGCCAGGAACTAATGATCGCTATTCTCACGACTCAGATGTTTCCGGCCACCATGTTGCTGCTGCCGTTGTACCTAATGATTGCTAAACTGGGTTTGATCAACACTTTTGCTGGACTCACCGTATTTTACGTATCGACGGCATTACCGTTTTGTGTGTGGCAAATGAAAGGATTCTACGACACCATTCCAACAGCGCTCGAAGAGGCAGCCCGCATTGATGGGTGCACTCAATGGCAGGCATTTGTGAAAGTCGTCTTGCCGCTAGCGGTTCCAGGGCTCGTGATCACGGCCTTGTTCAGTTTCATGAGCGCCTGGAGCGAATACATTGTCGCGGCGCAGGTGCTGCAGGATACCGAGATGTTTACATTGCCGTTGGGTCTCAAGAGTTTTCAAGCCAGCATGTCGACGCAATGGGGGCTCTACGCCGCCGCTTCGATCCTGGTGAGCATTCCCGTGGTGGTGGTGTTTATAATGCTAAGTAACTACCTTGTTGGTGGACTTACCGTAGGCGGTGTCAAGGAATAGCCTTGATGCCGAGCATTTCCGTTTACTCGAACGTTTGGGAAAAGCCGCGTGGCTAGCGTCACTTTACGCAATGTGAACAAGGTCTACCCAGGGGGATTCCATGCAGTTCGCGACGTCGATATCGAGATCGCGGATGGGGAGTTTGTCGTGCTAGTCGGACCCAGTGGGTGTGGAAAAAGTACGACGCTTCGAATGGTTGCTGGACTCGAGGAGGTAACCTCCGGCGATATATACATCGGCGATCGCCACGTGAATCAAGTGCCTCCCGGCGATCGCGACATCGCGATGGTATTTCAGAGTTACGCGCTCTACCCGCATATGACCGTGCGACAGAACATGGCCTTCGGTCTCAAACTGCGCAAGGAACCCAAGGACGAAATTGAGCGCCGCGTTGCTGCGTCGGCTAAGCTGCTGTCGATTGAATCGCTGCTCGATCGGCGGCCTCGAGAACTATCGGGAGGGCAACGACAGCGGGTCGCGGTGGGCCGCGCGATTGTGCGCGATCCAGCCGTCTTCCTGTTCGACGAGCCCCTTTCGAATCTCGATGCGAAACTTCGCGGACAAATGCGGGCCGAAATTGCCGCTTTGCACCAGCGGCTTTCGGCGACGATGATCTACGTCACGCACGATCAGGTCGAAGCGATGACGCTCGGCGACCGACTCGTATTGATGAAGGATGGGGTCGTACAACAGGTCGGCGCACCCTTGGAAGTTTACCAGAACCCCGCGAATCGTTTCGTGGCCACGTTCATTGGCAGCCCAGCGATGAACCTTTTTGAAGGGGTTGTTCAGGCAGGAGTGTTTCGTGGTGAGGGGGCGGTAACATGGCAAGTCGACGATCGGCCGGATGGGCCGATCGTGCTGGGAGTGCGTCCCGAAGACCTACTCCCAGCAACACAAGATGCGCCTGAATTCACCGCTGCACAACCACTATTGGTGGAGAACTTGGGCCACGAGTCGCTGGTGCACTTCGAAGTTGCCGGGGCTGCGCAAGTCACCCGCTTGCCGGCGGAGGCAGCCAGCGGTCTGGGCGATAGCTTGCCGTTGATGATTCGCAGCAATGCGTACCACTTATTTTCGGCGGACGAGGAGGGCCGATCGCTTCGCGCGGCGTCGTCCTGAGCGAAGTCGCCATGAGCAAGACCGGCGGTTGGTATCGACCGCCAGATGGTACCGATGGGTTTACCGTATCTGTGGACCTTCCCGATACGAATCCGCCGCCGGCCGCGCCTTGATAGCCTTGATAGATAGTCGTCCACTTCCACTGCTTCCTTTCCACGTACGATTCGACTTTGCCATGATGCCTCGCTCTATTCTTGCGGCAATCGCGTTCGCGGCACTTGCGTATCCTGGCGTAGCGCCCGTCCAAGCGGTCGAGCCAATTCAAATCGGGTTCCTTTGGCATATGCATCAACCGGTGTATATCCCAGGTGAGACGATCACCCAGACCGATGCCAACCAGCACTTTTCGTTCAGCGTTACGGACGTTCACAATCAGCGATTTGGTCCGTACACGTCCTGGCCCAAGGATGCCATCGAGGCCGGTCTAGGTTTGCCGCACCTTGGCGCAGCAGGTTTCGTTTTCCGGATCGCTCATCGAGAACTTGAACCATCTCGAGGCGGCCGGGACCAACGGGGGCATGTGGAATAACTGGAAAATTTCCTACCGCACCGCGGCTAACTACGACACCACGCTTGGCAATCCGCGACTCGACATGGTTGGGTTCGGATACCACCATCCGCTCATGCCACTGCTCGACGAGCGGGACATCCGGATGCAGATCAAGTTGCACAAGCTGGCTCACGAACAGACATGGGGGCCGGACGTGCCTTACTCCAGAGGCATCTTTCCAGCCGAAACGGCCTTCAGCACACGAATCATCCCGGCCCTGGTTGCCGAAGGTCTGGAGTGGGCCATCGTCGACAACATTCACTTCGACCGCGCCACGCAGAACTACCCGCATACGAACGCTTCGAATCTGTACGCTCCCAACCGCGCCGATCAGGTGAATCCCGATCCCGCGGCCAGCGGTGGAGCGTGGGTCTCGCTGAACAACCTGTGGGCCCCCAGCCAGGTGAGCGCCGCCGTTTTCCTACCGCCCGCACCAGGTGCAGCACGTCGACCCCGCGACTGGCGACGTCACCAAGATGGTGGCGGTGCCCGCCGCGCGCTACGAGGGCAACGAGGATGGCCGAGGGGGCTTTGGCGCGCTGCAATACGAGCAGGTGATGAGCCAGTACCTGCAATACAATACCGACCCCGAGCGACCGATGCTGGTGGTGCTGCACCATGATGGCGACAACTTTGGCGGCGGCAGCGAGTCGTACTACCACGGCAACTTTCAAAACATGGTCAGCTGGGCAACGGCGAACTCCAACTACGACGTGACGACCATTCAGGACTATCTCGACCGGTTTCCCGTTCCCGAAAGCGACGTGATTCACGTGGAAGCGGGGTCGTGGGCTGGGGCAGACAATGGGGACCCAGAGTTCAAGAAGTGGCTTGGCGACCCCGATGCCGGCGGATGGAGTCCCGATCGCAACTCGTGGGCTGTGCTTACCGCGGCTAAGAACCGCGTGTACACCGCCGACGACCTTGCCCCGTATGCGAGTCTTCCGAACATTCAAGCCGGAGTCGGCACCCCCACCGAACGAGCCTGGCACTACTTGCTGCAGGCCGAGGCTTCCGACCACTGGTACTGGGACGGCACGGAGGTTTGGGACAGCAACGTGACCCGAGGCTCGAACCTGTCGGTGGCACACGCGGACCAGGTCATTGCCGGTTTTGCGGGCCAGGAGTCGACACCCCCGTCCGTGTTTCTGCCACAGCGCGAAAGCTACAACCCGGGTGGGATGGAGTTTGGTCCCACGCCCCAGCCGAGCGACTTCGAGGTGTGGACCTACGCGTACGACGTGAGTGGACTGGCGAGCGTAACGCTGAAGTATCGACTCGACAACGATGGCTTCAATCCGCTCACTTCCACCGACAACGAGACCTATGCGGGCGGAGCCGATGTGGGAGCCTGGACCAGTATGTCGATGACCGGTAGCGATGTGGCTCCACCCGCGGGCATCTTGCCCGCGAGCTACCGAGCGGAGCGATACGGGGCGACGATCGCGGGCCACCAGGACGTGTTGATCGATTACTACGTCGAAGCGATCGACACGCTGGGAAACGTCCATCGATCGGATATTCAACACGTCTACGTGGGCACGGCGGTCACTGGAGGCGGGGCGGACAGCGTGAGGCTTTCGCCCGATCCCGCGGTGGCCAACCAATTCGCCAGGTTGGCTTACGATCCACAGGGCACTGTCCTGGCGGGGGCCGAACAAGTGAACGCCTACTACAGCTTCAATAACTGGTCGACCGGCATTCAGGATATTCCCATGGCGTGGGATGCGGATTCCCAGTCGTGGACGATCGATATCCAAATGCTCTCGACGGCAGAGCAACTGGATGTCGTGTTCAACGATGGCAATGGCAGTTGGGACAACAACAACGGCCAGGACTGGCATTTCGCCGTCGATGGAGGCACTCCACCCGTGCAATTCAACATGGACGGCCAGCTAGACCCGGCTGCCGAGTTGATTGCCACTAACGCGACGCAGCGTCTGTACGCGGTGGTCGAAGGCAATCGCCTTTATGTCGCCACGGACGACGCAGGCGAGGGCTACGACGTGTTCATCTACCTGTCAGATAACCCTGGTTCGCTCACGCCCGCCAATTGGACGAAGAGCGGCCAGGTCGCCGCCTGGGATGCGTTCTTGGCTGATGAGAACGATAATGATTACGAGTCGTGGTTCGATGCCGCGGGCAGCGTGGAAGCGGCCACCGGCGCCAATGGCGGCGTGTTGGAAGGTGTGATCGACCTAGTTGCCGAGTTCGGTACGCTGCCAGACGACCTTTACCTGGCGGTCGCGTTATTCGATTCGGCCGACGGCGGGAGCTTGGCCTCGATGCTGCAGTTGGCTAGCAGTTTGAATGGCGACGGCAATGTAGACGCGGCGGAATTCGTGAAATTGGACCTGCGACCAACAACGCCGGGTGACTTCAACGACGATGGCGTGGTCAATCTTGCGGACTACGCCGTGTGGCGCGACAACTTGGGGGCATCCGTCACCTTGCCCGGCGAAGTGAGTACTCCCGGCGCCGTGACCGCGGATGACTACCTGGACTGGAAAAACAGCTACGCTGCGGCCAGTGCCGCCGCCGCGGCACTACCCGCGCGGATGGTACCCGAGCCCGCCACCGCGTGGTGGCTGGCCGCGGGATTGGGTTGGGTGCTACCGAGATGGCGAACCAACCGACACCATTTGACGATCGACACCAAGCGATGACAAAGCGACAAACTCTTCGTTTATTGATTGCGGCGGCTGCACTCTGCGGTGCATGTTCGTCCACCGTGGCGCAGGATCTGCTGGGGGACGTCCTTCCGTTTTCAGGGGGCACGCTGCATTTGACGCGGTACGTCGACCCACCTGGGGATACCCGGTTGATATCGCTCACCGCGCAGCCTGCCGCGGCTGGCAACAGCGACCTGTTTGTCGTTAACCAGGCGGGGCAGGTCTTTTCGGTCGCCGATAATGGGTCGGGCAGGGGAGCGGCTTCCGTTTGGTTCGACTACAACGCCAGCGTGAGTGTGGCAGTTGCCAACGCCACCGATGGGTTTGTGTTAGCGGATGAGTCGGCCCCAAACGCCGGTTACTACCATGGCGGCTTGCGGAGCATCGCGTTTCATCCCGAGTTCGCCACCAACGGTAAGTTCTATACCGCCGCGATGGTCGATCGCCCAAGCAACACCACCGGACTCAATTACCTTGGCACGTCGACTAGCAACCTGGATGCGGACAGTCTGCTGGCCGAATGGACTTACGATCACAACAGCGATCAGGTCGACCAAAGTAGCTATCGCGAGTTGTTTCGCGTTCAGCCACCAATCTTTGATCACACCATTAAGCAAATCGCGTTCAACAATTATGCCCAGCCTGGCGACGACGATTACGGGTTGCTGTACATCGCACACGGCGACGGAAGCATGGCGTCGGCCACGGCTGGGGGCGGCTTGGTGGTCGATAACGCGCTCGGAAAGGTGCTGCGAATCAATCCACTTCAGGATGGTGCAACTGCGTATTCCACGCCCAACAGTCCGCCATGGAGCGACCCGAACACCCTGGATGAGATCTACACCATGGGGCATCGCAATCCACACCATATTTCGTTTGCCCGCGACGTCGCAAGGGAACAGTCACGCCATTGTGGCCGAACCGGGACGCGATAACATCGAGGAAGTGAACGTCCTCCAAGCGGGTGGCAGTTATGGCTGGTCGGACCGCGAAGGGACATTCGTTCACAACACGGGCGGCGGTGGTTATATCAATGGTGTGTCGCCACTGCCGAGCAACGAATGGCAACTGAACGACTATATCTATCCCGCTGCGCAGTACGACCATGATGCCAATGTGGGGCAAGGCTTTAACGGCACCGCGATTGCCGGTGGCTTTGTGATCGACGATGGCTCGCCGCTCGATGGTCAGTATATCTTCGCCGATTTCGGCGATAACACAGGCGCTGTCTATCAAGCGAGTCGCGACGCGCTATTCGCCGCTCATACGCAGTTGGCGGACGGCGAATTGCCCTCGGCGCTCACACAAGCTCCCATTTCGAGGCTTAGGCTCACGCTCGACGTCGACGGAAACGGGACGGTAGATGTGGCCGCCAACGACTTGAACACACTACTTGGCAGGAGTCGAAACGACGTTCGTTTCGGACGCGGCCCAAACGGCCAGATGTTCCTTTCCAGTAAGCAAACAGGGCTGGTGTACTCGGTCACGAACTCATTCACGGAACCACCCGGACCGCAACCTTTCGAGCCGATTTACGAGCCATTTCTTACCAGTTTGGGAAACTACCATGCCGGCACGCCCCTGCCCGCCGACACTCCTTCGCCTGGGGTCGATGGCTTTAGCGGCAATTGGATGGAGCCAGGCGGATTCGGTGCGGCAGACCCTGCCACCCAATCAGGCTCGCTGGATTACGCAGACCCGCTCTACATGCAGGAAACGGGAGGCAAGGTTGGCAACCCTGCGGGGCTCGCCAGTGGCGGACCGTCGAACGGCAACAGCGGTCGCGCGCTGAGACTCCTCGCCAATCCCGTAGACGACGCGACGACAGGCACGCTCTACATCAGCTGGCTCATGCAACGCGGCCAGGAGAATGGTTCAAACATCTACCACGCCTTCGAATTATTCGACGGTGGCAACAACGACGGATCACGGGTACTCGCGATCGGCGCCAGTCAATCCGACTTTGACAGCTCCACGTCTTACGGGGTACGCGTAAACAACGACAACGAACTGCGCCGTACTCTGCCTGGCACGACCGTTACGGATGAGCAGGTACATCTGTTCGTTGCCCGCGTGGAACTCGATGGCACCAACTCGCAGCTCGATAACATTACCGTCTGGGTCGATCCTGTGCTCGGCGGAGGCGACCCAGCCGGCGGATCCATAATCAGCGGATTTGACTTCGCCTTTGATCGCTTGGCCTTTGCCGACTTCGATGAGAACTCCATCTACTGGGACGAGATTCGGTTCGGCAACTCGTTCGATGCCGTAACGGTGGGCATCATTGAAGGCGACTTCAACGGCGACGGATTGGTCGACCTGGCCGACTACGTGGTGTGGCGAGACAACCTGGGTGCGCCAACCCCCTTGCCAAACGATCCCAACCCGGGTCCGGTTGGCGTGGCTGCGTACCAAACTTGGAAAGCGAATTTCGGCAATTCGCGGCTGGGGTCGAACTCGCTCCAGTTCACACAGGTGCCCGAGCCGTCGAGTCTGTGTTTCCTTATGCTTGCGATGCTTCTACCGATCACATGGCAGGTGCGCTCGACCGATTGAACACCTGCACTAAGCGACGAGCCGACGAGCGATCGATGCTTTGGCGATCCGCTGTTGTCATGTCGCTTCGTAGCAGGTGGCGCGTCATTCGCCCCATAGCGTGGCGACGATTCGCCGCGGTGTAGCGCGATTGCGATGCTCGACCAGATAGATGCCCTGCCAAGTACCGAGCGCGAGGCGCCCGTCATGTACTGGAACGGTGAGCGAAGCACCCAGGAGGGAACTCTTCACGTGGGCCGGCATGTCGTCCGTTCCTTCGCAAGTGTGAACGTACGGGAACGATTCCGGGGCGATCGAATTCATCGATGCTTCGAGGTCGATCTGGACGTCCGGATCGGCGTTCTCGTTGATCGTCAGGCTCGCCGACGTATGCTGCAGGAACAGGCTTAGCAGCCCTACGTGCAGATCCTCAAGCTCTGGAAGCTGCCGCACCACGTCGGTGGTGACTAGGTGAAATCCCCGGCGGCGGGCAGTAAAGTGAAGCGAGCGTTGTGTCCAAGGCATACGGAGGCTTTCGGTTGGCCGCAATCAACTTACGAGGGCAGGAACACCAACTCAGGATCGCAGGGGTCGATTGAGTGTCAAGTCGCAACGGCTGCCAAGGGAAGCCCTGCCCCGTTTCGCTATTTTCGCTGTTTTTGCGAAGTCTATCTCGCGCTGCGGAGGCTTCAGGCTGCTCATCTTTCGCCAATCAGCATGCTTTGCCAGCATCCGAAAAAAAGGTCTAGAACTTGCCAAATCGACCCTTGCAAAATCTTGACTTTTGGATTTTCTCAGTAATAATCACTCGTTCACGTTAATTAATTCTTAGCCCCGCGTAGCGGTGTACGCTCACCCAGGCGGCTACAAGGGTTCGACAATGGGTCTGGCTGCTACTTAGCCGGCCCGCTTTGCATTCCGCAGAACGACGAGAGTAAAACATGCCAGATCCCAAGCTAGAGAATGTTTTTGAAGCCATTCTGAAGTACGGTCACGACGAGGACTTTGTCCCTCGTGTGGACGACTCGTTTCAGCCCACCGCGGCCCCGGCTGGTTCAGCCGAGAAGTTGGAAATTCTGGCCCAGCGTGTCCGCCAAGGCCAGCCCCTGTGGCACGACTCCGATCGCTTCGACTACAGCGGCCTGACAGGTGCTGTGCGTCCTCGCGACTGATTCGCGGCCAAAATCCCATGACCCAATAGCCGCCGCAGCCACTTGGTTGCGGCGGCTATTGTTGTTCGCTGAATTCCTAAGAAAATACCGCTTGATGTCGAACCCCGACACCAAGCGGCAACGACCCATCCGCGCCGTCCCCACCTCGTGACGAGGCAGGCGCCATCGGCGGCTACGCTTTGGTCCGCGTGAACTGGCATTGCGCGAACTAGACGAGTGCTTCTACCTTCGGCCCAGCGGCCTTGATTGCTTCGGACGCGCCACTTTCGAACTTCGTGAAGTTCTCGATGAATAGCCCGGCTAGCTTGGAAGCCGTCTCGTCGAAGGCGGCCTTGTCGGCCCAAGTATGCTTCGGCACGAGAATCTCGGATGGCACTTCGGGACAACTGGTCGGTACCTCGAATCCGAATACAGGATCGGTCTCGGTACCTGCCTTCTCGAGCGATCCATCGTGAATCGCGTCGATGATAGCTCGGGTGTACTGAAGGCTCATCCGTTCGCCGATGCCGTAAGCACCACCACTCCAACCAGTGTTCACCAGGTAAGCGCTGGCGCCGTGGGTCCGCATTTTATCCGCAAGTAGTTCGGCATACTTCGAGGGATGCCACACCAGGAACGGGGCGCCAAAGCAGGCACTGAAGGTGGCCTCGGGTTCGGTAACTCCGACTTCGGTACCCGCCACCTTCGCCGTATACCCGCTGATGAAATGATACATCGCCTGCTCAGGTGTCAGCTTCGAAACGGGCGGGAGTACGCCGAACGCATCGCAGGTAAGGAAGACAATATTCTGCGGATGGCCTCCCACGCAGGGAATCTTGGCATTGGGGATATACTCGATCGGGTAGCTCGCCCGCGTGTTTTGCGTAATGGAGCAATCGTGGTAATCCACTTCGCGTGTCTCGGGGCTAACGATCACGTTTTCGAGCACCGTGCCAAACTTGATCGCACGGAAGATCTCTGGTTCTTTCTCCTCCGAGAGATCGATGCACTTGGCGTAGCATCCACCTTCGATGTTGAATACGCCGTTGTCGTTCCAGCAGTGTTCATCGTCGCCAATTAACGCGCGATGGATGTCGGCTGAGAGCGTCGTCTTACCCGTGCCTGAGAGGCCAAAGAACAGCGAGACGTCGCCACTCGGTCCCTCATTGGCCGAGCAGTGCATCGACAGCACGCCCTGCTTCGGCATTAGGTAATTCATAATCGTGAAAATACCCTTCTTCATCTCGCCGGCGTATTGCGTTCCAAGGATGACGAATTCGCCGGCAGCGAAGTTCAAGGCCACGCTGGTCGTTGTTTCGACACCTTCGACTGACGGATTGGCTGCTTCGTTACCTCCGTTGAAAATCACGTAGTCGGGCTCGCCAAACTCTCGTACCTCGTCCTTGTTAGGTCGAATGAGCATGTTGTGCATGAACAGTGCGTGGTAGGCCCGTGAGCAAATCACCCGAACCTTGATCCGTGTGGCTGGATCCCAACCCGCGAATCCATCGAGCACAAACAGTTGATCGCAACGATTGAGATAATCGACCGCGATTTGGCGGTTCTTTTGGAACGAGTCCGCGGAAAACGGAATGTTCACGTTCCCCCACCAGACATCGGCCTCGCTCGAAGGCTCTTTGACCACGCGCTTGTCTTTTGGACTACGGCCTGTCTTTTCGCCAGAGCTAGCGAACACCGCGCCACTCGATGTGAGTTGCTCGCCATCGTCGGCGACGCCAATCTCACACAGCTCGGGTGGCGAGAGATTGTGCTGGATTTTCTTGACAGTGATACCGTACTTGGACAAATCGACAGGAACGTACATGGCGATTCTCAACCGAACGGGACAAAGTGGACGTTGAATCGTGCAAGTTATAGGAGCAAGCCGCATGCCACAAGCCGCACTACGCGCGATGTCTTGAAAAGCCCGCATGTTTTGCGCGGTTACGCACATGCCCATTGCAGGCGACAGCGCGAATACGCACAGTAGTGTGACAATAACGGCCCGCTGCGGTTACCGCCAGAAGCGACCCTACCGCACGATTCGCCATTGTTTTACGGCTAGTCGGCGGCATCGGCCGGCGGGGCCGGATCGTACCCAGTGTCCACCAATAGGTAGCCTGCCCATAAGAACGGGTGATCGGCCGCAGGCGTCGGCTCACCCTCAGCGGGGCGTTTGAATCGCGGCTCCTGGTCGGGGTCGAGGTCGGTGCGGCGGGCCAAAGCGATACTCCGCCGCCATGCCTCGTCGGCTGCCATCTGGGGCAATTCCAGTACGAACTCGCGAAGCAAGTCGCGATGGGTCTTGCCGCTGGTTTGCCACCGACTTATCAAGACGGTCTTGGCTCCGCTTGCTAGCAAACTGCAACTCGCGTGGAACAGCTCCCGGCCAAAAGAAGCGACCGAGTCGTTAGAGCGGCCGCGACCGCGAACCTTCAGGCCAGTCTCGGCCGCGGTATGCACGCCACCAAGTATCAAACGCTCGCAGCCCGGCATCGGCAGAGCTAACCACGTGCTGAGCGCCACCACGTCTTGCCGATCGATCGATCGGCAGCGGCGAAAATGCGTAGGGTTCGCCCGGCGAGATTTCGGCATCGGCCAGCACAACAATCTGTTCGGCCAAGCCCGCCACCAGGGACGAAGCGGCTGCAATCGGGGCGTCGATAACCGCTGCGTTGGCGACCGTTTCGGCCAACTCCGTGGCCGCCTGCTTCGGCAGATAGTTGTCCGCACCCGTGCCCGTCGCCGCGGCGACGATCGTGGTGCGAATGGGGCTCGGTGCAAACCGGTCCGCGGGTGCATAGCCCAACGTCGGCACGCAACGCATCGGCGTGCGATCGATCAATGCTTGTTGGTTACCGCCCGTGGAGGGCTGCAACGCCTCGAAGGGCACATGCCACAGGACTCCATCGGGGACGAGAATCAGTTCGCTAGTGGCCGATAGGTCGAGTCGGGAATCAGCAAACAGGAGGTCGCCATACTGGGTTGCAACGGGCTGCCAGGCATCGAGCGCGAGGTCGTCCGAGTCGAGCGTGCGGCTCGCACTGAAGTGGCCCATGGCCTGCAGCATTTCAGCCGTCTTCGCCGCCAGCGGACCCTCCTCCGGCAGCCGCCACTGGTGATACGCCTCTTGGGTGATTACGAAGGCAAAGAAGGAAGTCGCCGACTGGTGAAACACGACCACCGCTTGCGCTGGCTTGAGTTGAGCTTGAACCGCCTCGGCAGTAACCGGCGGTGGCACCAGCAGATCGGTTGCATCGCGCCGTAGCAGCAGCCGGCGAATAAGCAGTTCGCGTTTCTCGCTATTGTTAGCCAGCCGCTTGAGATTTGCGTAGCGCTCTTGAGGCACGCGGCCCTCGTCGTCGGCCAGAGGTGCAGCGGCCAGTTGGCGTTCGAGTTCAGCGGCCTGCTTCAGCAGTTCGTTATATTCTGGCACGCGCAACAGCAGGTTGCGGCGCTCCACGGCTGCGTCGGCAGGCAATCGATTGGGTTCGGCTTCGAGCAGGTGGCGAATGGCAAGCAGGCGACCTCCAGCAGGCTGGGCAAGCCAAAACCGCCGCCGTTTGGCGATGTCGGTAATGTTGATGGCCGGCATGACCTCTTCGCGGCTGAGGGCGGCCACCATCCAACGCCCGAGCGCCGCCTCGTGCGAAGTTGCCAAATTCGTTAGTGTCTCCAGGGGTTCCCGCGCCAATCGTCGGCCGTGGGGTCGCGGAGCAGCGTGCCGTAGACATCGACGGCAATTCGCGAAGAGACTTGTCCGCGATCGATCCGCCCGTTGGTGAGCGCGATTTGAAAGTTGCGGAGCGATCGAGGCCCGGCGAGCGTGAAGCGCCTCGGAAGTCAGCTTATCGCCGAAGGGTATATTTCCCTCAACGTAGGCGATAAATGCTTCAACATACCGCCGCGGAGGACCGAGCCGGCCGAGCTTCAGGTCGCGACGCCGTGCGGAGATACTGCCCAATCGACCGGCGGCCAGCTTCCCCTGCCCGGCGACAGCCAATTCCTCGGCTTCGTCAATCAAGGCACTCGCGACGATATGATCCAAGCCTTCGCGATCGGCCCATTGGGCAGCCACGTTTAGCGGTGCGTAGATGCCTTCGCTGCCGCTGGCCATGAAAGCCTGGTGACCCAAGTCGAGCGATGCGGCAATAACATCCAGGTCCTCGTACGCGAATGCGGCGTAGCTCGCCTCGGTCGCCAGCTTCACGGCGGCCGGGGCGTTACCCGACTCCAACGCGATCGACGCCTGGGCAAGCAGGGCCACTCCAGTCAACGGGTGATCGTATCGGCCATCGATCCGCAGGCCACGATTCAAATGGGCGAGCGCTTGTTGCGATTCGCCGATGCCCTGCTGCGCCAGGCCGTGCAGGACCTCGGTCCAGGCCAGCGACCAGTGATTCCGTTGCGTGTTGTCGCCACGGGCCAGTGCATCGACCAGATTCTTACTCATCCGATCGTGCTTGCCGAGCGGACCGAGAATTTCGTTGCGGCGACGAATCGCCAGGGCCGTGCAGCGGAGTACCTCGATGACGTTCACGCGCCACATCTGCAATGTCTGCAGGGCACCGCCCTGCTGCAGTCGCTGCTCGGTAATCATCTCCCCCTGCTGCACGAGCATCGTATCGGGGAACGTGGCGTAGGCGACTTGCCGCGCTGGCCGCCCCCAGGGGGCGAGCCGCCGCGCCGGGTTCCCATCGGGGCGGGGCGGTTGTCGGAACTCTACGGCGATGAGCCACCGCGGATAGCTCAGGAACAACTCACTGGCGGCATCAAACTCCACCAACGCGCGGGGATGGTCGCCCAATTGATAGTAAACCTCGCCCAGCATCGCGCGATAGCATATCGAGTCGACCCAGTGCGTCAAACCAATGCGAATACCTCCGCGCACCTCATTGCGCATCCCCCGCTCCGCATCCTGATACTCACCACGGTAGAGTTCCTCAACCGTTGCAAAGTAACTGCGGTCGGGAACGGCCATATCCTGCGCGGTGGCGGCTTTGGGGCTGCCAGCAACCGCTATCACCGTGGCCAGGACGAGGCTAGCTAGCAGGGGGCGGGAATAGGAGGAATCGCAGCTGGGGAAGGGCATGATATTTCTGCTGAATTCACCGGGCGACGAAAAGCACGAACGACGTGGCATTAAGCGACGCAGTATTCTACCATTCGCTGCCGCAATGGGCGATTTATCCCAGATTCTCCATTTCGCTTCGTTTGTGTGCTTCAGGGCCTTGCGCGGCCCGCAAGCGGTCGATTCGTGGCGGAATTGGCTTTTTGTTAAACCTTGCCGATTGTGCGGACGATAACGGCAGTAATGGTTCGCCAGTGCGCGACTGTCGTATTACCTTTTCCCGAGCAGCGTCGCTCATCTTTCGGCTGAGTCCGCCATGAACAAGCTAACGGTCCCACGCATGAGTCACAAATTTACGCAAGCCACTTGCGGCCTGGCGGTCGTCGCTTCGATGGCGTTGACAGGCTGCCAAGGTGTCTACTCCGGTCAAGTGCTACCGAGCCCATGGTATCGCCAGGACGACGTGCAGTACTTCCCACCGGGTCCCGAATTTAAGCTGGCTCGCGAAGCAGCTGCCATGGAAGAGGCAAAGGCACAAATTGAAAGCGTCCCCCAAGGTCGCTAATTCCAAGTGCCGAAAATCGGCCTGAGGCCGAGCCTCGATTCCAGCGCTCGCGTGGCGAACGGAATGCGCGGTCGCGCCGTGCGGGTGGAACCGACGCCATCGACGAACCCAATGCGGGCATCCTCGTAGGGTTGGCCTACGGTGCGGTTTGAATCTGCCGCACCCCGACCTGCAGGCTGAGAATCACCAACCAAATACTGGAGCCGATGTCCATCAATCGGAACCAAGGCGGGGCGATGGGCATCCAAAGCATCGCCTGCTGAACCAACGAGCCAAAGAACAAGGCGTAGAGGAACAGGTAGGCGACCAGATTGGCGGTGATCGCCAGCAGTTGCAGTTGCCGCGGCACGCGTTCGCGGACCGCAAGCGTTGAGCCAAGCATCAACATCGCGACGCCCACCATTACGGGCACGTGCGTTACAAATTGCGCGGCGGTCACAAGACTCAAGCCGGCAATCAGTAGCCATGGCACGAGTTTGGGGGAGGATTCTTCCAGGACGGTCGTTAGCGGGCTATCTTGGTTCATAACGTCCATCTTGATTGCCACCAGCTAGGTAGTAAACCAATTGGACAAAAAGTTCCACAAGTTTGCCGGCCGGTTTGTGCCGGTTGTGATGGCGGGCGAATCTTCCCGGCGGGCTAACCTTCGGCCGCCTCGCTATCGCTGGTCGATGGAGAGACCTTCGATGGAGTGGCCTTGGTTGGAGTGGACGATGCGGCCGCCTTCCGATCCAAGTCCGTTCCCGGTACGAGTCGCGGGCTGGGGTTCGCCTCTTCGATGATTTCGCGTAGTCGCGCCATCAATCACTTCATGCTCGATGAGCGTGTTGGCAATCGCGTCGAGCGCTGGGCGGCGAGTTTCGAGAATGCCACGCGTGCGGTCGAGTTGTTCGTCGACAATGCGTTTCACCTCCTGGTCGATTTCGCGAGCGGTTTGCTCGCTGTAGTAGCGAGTCGATGGACCTTCACTACCGGACAAGAACATTCCCCGTCCACCTTCACGGAACTTGATGCGTCCCAGCCGGCTCATCCCATAGTCCATCACCATGGCTCTCGCGGTCTCGGTGGCTCGTTCGAGGTCGCTGGTGGCCCCGTTGGCAACGTCGTCGAACACCAATTCCTCAGATAGCGTACCTGCCAGGCAGACCTGAATGTCGCTCTCCAGCTGTCCACGGGTCATCATGAAGCGATCTTTCTCGGGTCGCTGCATCATGTAGCCGAGCGCACCCAGGCCGCGAGGAATAATGGAGACCTTGTGAACGGGATCGGTGTTCGGCAGCGAGTAAGCCACGAGGGCGTGTCCCGCTTCGTGATACGCCAAGCGGAGTTTCTCGTCCTCTTGAATAATGCGGCTGCGTTTCTCGAGCCCGACGCTCACGCGCTCCACCGCTTCGTTGAATTCTTCCATGCCAACCAGCTCTTTGCCGTTGCGAGCGGCGAGCAGCGCGGCCTCGTTGACCATATTCGCCAGGTCCGCACCCACAAAGCCACTGGTGATACAAGCCAAGGCCTTCACGTCGACGTCCGCATCGACTTTGATCTTCTGAAGGTGAACATCGAGAATTTCTTCGCGGCCCAGCACATCGGGGCGGTCGACCAGCACATGGCGGTCGAATCGGCCAGGACGCAACAGCGCCTGGATCGAGCGTCTCGGGGCGGTTCGTTGCGCCCATCACGATCACGCCGCTATTGGTTCCGAACCCGTCCATTTCGACCAGCAGAGCGTTGAGCGTTTGCTCGCGCTCGTCGTGTCCACCCATGTTGCCACTGCCGCGTGTCTTGCCGAGAGCGTCGAGCTCGTCGATAAAAATAATGCAAGGGGCACGCTGTTCGGCCTGCTGGAACATATCGCGGACACGGGCCGCACCGACGCCGACGAACATCTCGACGAAGTCCGATCCGCTAATGCTAAAGAACGGCACGCCCGCCTCGCCTGCGACCGCTTTGCCGAGCAGCGTCTTGCCGGTGCCCGGCGGGCCCACCAGGAGGACGCCTTTGGGAATGCGTCCTCCCAAGCGCTGGTAACGCTCGGGGTTCTTGAGGAAGTCGACCACTTCACGCAGCTCTTCAACGGCTTCTTCAATGCCCGCCACGTCGTCGAAGGTGATATCGATGTCTTCTTGTGCGTACAGCTTGCCGCGGCTACGACCAAACGCCATGGGCGACCCGGCGCCGCCCATGCGTCGGATCATGAATATGAACAGGGCAATGAACACGCTCATGATCAGTAGAAAAGGAATGTATCCCAGCAATGGATTTTCGGGACGTTGCGATTCCCATGGAATGCCGTTGTCGCGGAGCAGGTTCACCAGGCCGTCGTCCTGAACCCGGTAGGTGGAGAACTTGGTTTCCTGCGGGTTGCGCTCGTCCTGACTGGGCTGCTTGGAGCCGGGGCCGGTGACCGAGAGCAACTCCTCGGTTATCTTGCCGCGAACCACTTTGTCGCCGACTACTAGGTCGCGGAGCAACGAGTATTTGATGGTCTCCGTATTCTCGCCCACCTGTTTTTCGACAGTAATCCATCCCGGGTGCTCTTCGGCCTCGGCACCATCGGTGTCGACCTGCTTCATGGCGACGATGAGCTCCTCCAGATCGCTCCAGGAGATCTCGGTTTGGGTGCTGCTGGTGAGCATGGCCACCAGAAACATGAGTCCCACGCCCAGGGCCAGCAGGTACCAGATGAAATTCCCACCCTGCGCAGGGGTCTTCTTCTCAGAATTGGGGGGGGTGGAACGCGAGTTATTGTCCATCAGGTCCTCGGAAATGTGCAGAAAAGGCCGCCCTAGGACCGCCGTTGGGCCGGGCCACCTATTGCAAGCTACTCTTTGCTAACGTACGAAGTGCTTCAATGGTTCATCCTAGGAGGAATGCTTGGTAGTCGCAACGCGCCGGGTTCGGCCAGCTTGCTCGCCACCGCCCCCCCTCTTAGAATGTCTTGCGTTTACGCAAACGTCTATTTCCTATGGCATTAAAACACACTTCGCAGCCTTGGCAGCGGCCGGCCGGCCGGGCTTGAGCCTTGCAATCCACATAATCTCCACAGCAAATCCACAACGGCTAAACCGCAGGTCGACCGTGCGACCCGCAGTTTAGCCGTTGTCCACTTTGGAAAAAAATATGGGCAGTGCCAACACCACGGGCGATACCCGGCCCAAACGCATCGCGGTGCTCGGCGCCACGGGCAGCGTGGGAGCGAGCGCCTTGGAGGTGATTGCGACCAGTAGCGGCCGACTGCAAGCCATCGCCCTCACGGCACATACGCGCTTCGATCGACTGCTCGAGCAAGCCATCGCCCTGAAGCCGCGATGGGTGATTGCCACGGACCGGCGGGCTGCCGACAAATTCAAATGGGGGCGATTGCCCACCCAGACCGAACTGTTGACCGGGCCCGAAGCCCTTGCGGAAATTGTCCGGCACGAGGACGTCGATACGGTGCTAGCAGCCATTGTTGGCAGCGCCGGGCTCGAAAGCACTCTGGCCGCGATCGACGCCGGCAAGACGGTTGCTCTGGCCAACAAGGAGACCTTGGTTGCCGCCGGGCCCCTGGTGGGCAAGCTGGCCCAACAGCGAGGGGCCACCTTGCTACCGGTAGATAGCGAACATAGCGCCATTTTCCAGGCCCTCAAGTGCGGCACCCCCAGGGAAGTCGAGCGGCTCGTCCTTACTGCTAGTGGGGGGCCCTTCCGCACGTGGGATGCCGAAGCGTTGCGCCAGGTCACGGTGGATGAGGCCTTGGCTCACCCCACCTGGGACATGGGTCCCAAGATTACCATCGACTCGGCCACGCTCATGAACAAGGCCCTGGAGATTGTCGAGGCACGGTGGCTGTTCGACTTGCCCGCCGAGCGGATCGCGGTAATGATTCACCCGCAATCCATTGTGCATTCGATGGTGGAGTTCGTGGATGGTTCGACCATCGCGCAGCTCAGCCCACCCGACATGAAGCTGCCGATCCAATACGCGCTAGAGTACCCGCATCGTCGCCAGGCCGTTTCGCCGCGGCTCGATTGGACCGAGCGAATGACGCTTGAGTTCGAGCCGCCCGACTTCGATCGATTCCCAGCGCTGCAGTTGGGATTCCGTGCGGCTCGCGAGGGTGGTTCGGCTGGCGTGGTGGTCAATGCGGCCAACGAGGCAGCCGTGCGGCAGTTTCTCGATGGCGAGTTACATTTCACCGAAATCGTACCGGCTTGCGCCAGTGTGCTCGAGTCGCATCACTTTAATTCATCGCCCACATTCGAAGAGTTGCAAGAACTCGACCGGTGGGCCCGGCGGGAAGTAGAGAACTGGGTATGTGCCTAACCACGATCATCGCAACCATCGATTGGGCTGGCTACGGGGCCGGGGCGCTTGCCATTCTGGCGGCCGCCGCAGGTCTGGGCTTTATTATCTTCGTGCACGAGCTGGGGCACTTCCTGGTGGCCAAAGCGTGTGGCGTGAAGTGCGATAAGTTCATGATCGGCTTCGATATCGGCGGCTACAAAATCGGAAAACAAATCGGCGAAACCTACTACGGCATCGGCATCCTGCCCTTGGGTGGCTACGTTCGTATGCTCGGGCAGAACGACGACCCCCGCATGAACGAGGAACAAATTCGCGAGAGCGAAGCCTCGGTTGGTCAAGACGGTATCGAGACCAAGGAGATCATCGGCCCGGGCGGCGAGAAGCACGTAGTCGATGCCCGCAGCTACATTGCCAAGAGCGTGCCGCAGCGGATGGCGATCATCTCTGCCGGTGTGGTGATGAACGTCATCTTCGCCTTCATTTTCGCCTTCATCGCCTTTCGCATTGGTGTGCCAAGCATGCCCTGCATCGTGAGTGGCACCGATCCGGGCGCCCCTGCCTGGGAAGCGGGGCTGCGTGCCGACGACGTGGTGACCCGCATCGACGACATCGAGAATCCTTGGTACGACCAACTCCGCAACGAAGTCATGCTGGCTAGCAAGGGCGAGCCCGTGGAGTTCGAAGTCACGAAGGCCGCCACCGGCGAGCCCGAAGTAATCGTCATCGAGCCCTCTCGCAAACGGCTCAAGATTGCCCAAATTGGCGTCGCTGGGCCCCTGTCGCTCACGCTGAACGCGAAGGACCCGACCCGCAAGTTCTCGCCTGCCGATGCCGTGAAGGACCGGGTTCCAGCCGGCAGCCGCATCGTTGCCGCAGGCGGACAGGCGGTCGATTCGTACGGCGAATTGCAATCGGTGCTGGCGGCCAGCGCCAGCGAGTCGCTGACGCTGGAGCTCGCGCCTCCAGCAAAGAAGGGCACAACGCCGGCCAGCGTTGCCGTGGAAATTGCTCCGAACCAGGCCGAGTACGTTGGCCTGGTGATGAAGATGGGACCCATTACCGCCATCCAGCAAAACTCGCCCGCCGCCCAATCGGGCCTCGAGGTGGGCGACCGCATCGTGGGCGTGAACGGCAAGCCAGTCGGCATGCTTTCGGACGGCACCCTTGGCTGGGATCCCCGCACGCTGGGCGACAAGCTCTCGGCAATGGGGCGGGCGGGCGAAACCGTTGAACTCGAAATCGTCCGCGAGGGGAGCGAAGGCACCAGCGAGACCCGCACGGTGCCACTGCGATCGGTCGACTGGTTCGAAACTCCGTTTACTCCCAAGAGCCCCGACTCGGCTCCCGCACTTGGGGTCGCCTACTACTTGTTGCGCGAGGTCGATGGCGTGGTGCCCGGCTCTCCTGCGAGTAAGGCCGACATCCAGCCCGGCGATGAGATTGTTTCGGCGCGGCTGATTGCCCCGGAAAAATACAGCGGCGAGTACAAGAGTTGGGAGGAGTCGCTGGTACTCTCCGACGAGCAGCAGGCCTGGGCTCACTTGCTTTCGGCCATTCAGGACGTTCCACCCGGCAGCCAGCTGGAGCTGGCCATCGTGCGTGGCGATGCCGCGGAGCCCCAGAGGGTGAAAGTTGGGATTGCTGAAGACTTCGACTCGTTTACTCCGCACCGCGGTGTGGCGCTCACCAATATTTTGGAAAACCGCAGCGGGGCAACGATTGGTGAGCAAGCGAGCATGGCGTGGAACGAGACGAAGCACGCCCTAACGAGCGTATACCGCTTCCTCAATCGCATCATCGGTGGCGATATTCCCGCCACGGCGCTGGGCGGCCCCATCACGATTGCCAAGGCCAGCTACTTTGGGGCGATGGAAGGGGCGGGCCGATTGCTGCTGTTCCTAACGCTTATTAGCGCGAACCTGGCCGTTGTGAATTTCCTGCCCATTCCCGTGCTCGATGGCGGGCACATGGTGTTTCTGGCCTACGAAGCCATCTTCCGGCGTCCGGCGAACGAATACATTGCCGGCATAATGAACCTCGCCGGGCTGGCCTTCATCGTCTGCCTGATGCTCTTCGTGTTCGGGCTCGATTTGAACATTATCCCGCGGAATTTGTAGGTTGCTCCTTGCCGAGCCAGTTCAAGTTGCATGGAGTCGCGAGCGATGGTTTTCCGCAAAGGCAGCCTTCCCACGACCCGTGGAGGGAAGCAGCCGGCAACGCGACCAAACACGTGCCGAATGCTGGTCGGGCGGGTATAATCCCACAGTTAAAGGCAAGTGACCCCCCGTCTTTCGGAACCTAGCAATTGGCAACGCCTTCTCACGTGCATCGTATTGACTCCAGCAAGACCGCGCCCCTACATGGTTTTACGCTGGTGGAACTGCTGGTGGCGATTGCCATTATTGGCGTTCTCGTCTCGCTGCTGCTGCCGGCAGTGCAGCAAGCCCGCGAAGCGGCCCGGCGAATTCAGTGCACGAATAACGTGAAGCAGTTGGCACTGGCGGTGCAAAACTATGCATCGGTCCACAACAAGCTGCCAGCGGCCGGACATTTTGCGCCTCGCGAAAAAGCGGTCTACTGGTCGTATGGCGACTGGCGCGTCAACCTCCGGAGTGGCACGCAGCAGAACTGGGTCTACGACATTCTGCCTCAAATGGAGCAGCAGCCCATTTACGACCAGATCGATCCGACAAAGCACCTGACCGAAGCTCCCGACGCTGTACTCGCAAGTCCGCCTGCGCCCCTACTATGCCCCAGTAGTGATACTGCCGGGCGAAGTTTCGCCACGCCTAGAAGCTACGGACGTCGGACAGTTTCGATCGGCAAGGCCAGCTACGCGGCCTATTCGAGCCCGTTCCACATCGATTCCTTCTATCACACTGGGCCGATCGCCATGTACGGGATGTCACTCCGACAAGTACTGGATGGCACAAGTCTTACGCTCATGCTTTCGGAAGTGCGATCACGTGATCAGCCCGGTGATCAGCGCGGGGCGTGGCTATTACCTTGGTCGGGCGCGACGTTGCTGTCGATGGACTTTCATCCCCAGTACTACGGCGACATCGATAGCGAGCAAAAATCGAACTCTTATGTTTATTCGCCCAACTCGAACTCACTGGGTCTCACGCAAGTGCCAAACGGATCTCATCCCGATGTTCTCTATGCGTGTCCCGACTCAGCAGCGGCGCAATTAGAGGGCATGCCCTGCAACTCGTTTTACCAAGGGTATATTTCTGCCGCACCACGCAGCAATCACCTCGGCGGAGTCACAGCCGGATTCGTGGATGGGCACGTCGATTTCCTTTCGGAAGATATCGACGAGTTCACCATGGTATATATGATTGGCGTAGCGGACGGCGAAATCGTCGACCGTTCGAACTAAGCTTCCTTCCAACGCCACCGATCCTTATGACTGATTCGCCGTCACCCTTCCGCGCATCGGCGATGAGCTCCGCTTTGGTAGCAATTGGTTTGGCTACGGTGATTGTCGGCATGGCTTGGAATTTCCTCGTGCCTTCCGACACCTACTGGTCGCTGGAGGATGCCAACGACTACAACGAAGCCTACGACGCGGCCCACGCCGCCTCGAGCGGCCACTCGCATTGGCCTGGGGAGTCCCACACGGCTGGTGAGGAGGTGCCCAGCAATCTGGAGGCGGCCCGCGAGCGACTCGAACAAGCCGAGAAGCGGCTTCATCGAGCACGACAGTTGCAAAATTACTCCGGAAAAGCAGTGTCCGTTGTCGGGGTGGTGCTTGCACTGCTGGGCCTGTGGATCAGGCGCGCCGAAGGGGGCCAGCCATCCGCCCCACCCTGGACGGCGGCCGGATGACCGGGAATGATGTGGGATTGCCTAGATTTCCCACAACGCAGCGTTATCTGGGCCCCTATGGGCTCCGGCTCGCGCCGATTTCCGCATTTCCTTCCTCCCGCTGCCCCATCCCGATGTCCTCCTACAGCCTTACGCACCTCAAGCAGCTTGAAGCCGAGAGCATCCACATCATTCGCGAGGTGGCAGCCGAGTTCTCCAACCCCGTGATGCTCTACTCCGTGGGCAAAGACTCGGCGGTCATGGTTCGCCTGGCCGAAAAAGCGTTCTATCCCGGCAAGCCCCCCTTCCCAATGATGCACGTCGACACGAAGTGGAAATTTCGTGAGATGATCGCTTTTCGCGAAAACTACATTCGCAACGAATTGGGCTGGGACCTGTTGGTTTACACCAACGAGGAAGGACGCAAGCTGGGCCTCGACCCGCTGACTCAGGGTGGCAAGCATACGACGGTCATGAAGACCGAAGCGCTGAAGCAAGCGCTCGACAAGTACGGCTTCGACGCCGCATTCGGCGGCGCACGGCGTGATGAAGAAAAAAGCCGGGCCAAGGAGCGGGTGTTTTCGTTCCGCGACAAGTTCCACCGTTGGGACCCCAAGAACCAGCGTCCTGAGCTCTGGAACCTGTACAACACCAAGGTGAACCAGGGCGAGAGCATTCGCGTATTTCCGCTCTCCAACTGGACCGAGCTTGACGTTTGGCAATACATCCACTTGGAGAGCATCCCGATCGTGCCGCTCTATTTTTCCGCCAAGCGACCGGTGGTGCGGCGCAAGGTGAAGGGTGGCGACACGCTGATCATGGTCGACGACGAGCGGCTGAAGCTCGATCCGGGCGAAGAGCCCGAGATGCGAATGGTCCGCTTCCGCACGCTCGGCTGCTATCCTCTGACTGGCGCGGTGGAGAGCGAGGCGACCACGCTACCCGAAATCATCCAAGAAATGCTGCTCGCGACCACCAGCGAACGCCAAGGCCGCGCGGTGGACGACGACGAAGAAGGCGGCATGGAAGACAAGAAGAAGGAAGGGTATTTCTGATTGATGAAATATGATTTCTGATTGTCGAGAGTGGAGATTGGGGTGGAGCAGAACGAGCTAAAAGACCGTACGAAAACGTTCGCGCTACGAATTGTTCGGCTCTCAGCTGCCCTGCCGAATTCTCGTGAAGCAGACGTGATCGGTCGACAACTTTTGCGTTCTGGTACTTCTGTAGGAGCAAACTACCGTGAAGCACTTCGGGCCTCCTGCCGGCGGCACTTCATCTCCAACCTGGAAATCTGCCTGCGAGAGGGTGACGAGACTATCTTCTGGCTTGAACTTCTTGCAGAAGCAGGAATCGTGGTGCCCGAGAGACTCTCGGATTTGATCGATGAATGCAATCAACTAGTCGCCACCCTCACAGCGACCGTCCGAACTGCGAAAGTAAATTCAACCCAGCCCAAATCATATAGTCATCATTCATAACTCATAAATGCTATGTCTCACCAATCTGAACTAATCGCCACCGATATCGACGCGTATCTAAAGCAGCATGAGAATAAGGAGCTTCTGCGCTTCCTCACCTGCGGCAGTGTGGATGACGGCAAGAGTACGCTCATTGGCATGCTGCTCTATGAGTCGAAGATGATCTACGAGGACACCCTCGCAGCCATCGAGAAAGACTCGATCAAGCATGGCACCACAGGCGGTGGGTTCGACCCCGCGCTCTTGACCGATGGCCTCAAGGCCGAGCGGGAGCAGGGCATTACGATCGACGTGGCATATCGCTACTTCTCTACGGCCAAGCGGAAGTTCATCATCGCCGATTGCCCCGGCCACGAGCAGTACACTCGCAACATGGCCACAGGTGCTTCGACCTGCGACCTAGCGATCATCCTCATCGACGCCCGCCACGGGGTGATGACGCAGACAAAGCGGCATTCGTTCATCGTGTCGCTGTTGGGCATTAAGCACGTATTGGTCGCTGTGAACAAGATGGATTTGGTGGAGTATGGCGAAGCCCGATTCGATGAAATTGTCCGCGAGTACCGCGACTTTGCCGCCCGCCTGGAAATGCCCGACCAGCACTTCGTGCCCATTCAGCGCGCTAAAGGGCGACAACCTGCTCGAACACAGCGCCAAGATGCCGTGGTACGAGGGCTCGACGTTGATGCATCACTTGGAAAACGTACACATCGCGTCCGATCGCAACCTAATCGACTTCCGCATGCCGGTGCAGTTCGTCAATCGACCGAATCTGGACTTTCGCGGGTTCTGTGGCACGATTGGTTCGGGGACGGTGAACCGGGGCGACACGATTATGGTCTTGCCGTCGAAGAAGACGAGCAAGGTGAAGAGCATTGTTACGTACGATGGCGAACTGGAAGAGGCGTTCGCGCCGCTGGCGGTGACGATCACAACGGAGGACGAAATCGATATCAGCCGTGGCGACATGCTTGTGCGGCCAGACAATCAGCCAACAATCACCGACAAGTTCGACGCCACGATTGTGTGGATGGACGACGAGCCCCTGCTGCCAGGCAAGGATTACCTGATCAAGCAGGCGTGCAACGTAGTAACAGGTCGGGTGAGTACGTTGCGATACGAGATCGACGTCAACACCCTGCACCGCGGGCCTGCGGCGGATCTCAAGCTCAATCAGATCGGCCGCTGCCAGGTGCAGCTGAGTCAATCCATCGCGCTGGACGACTACCGCCGCAACAAGGGCACAGGGGCGTTCATTCTGGTCGACCGCGTGAGCAATATCACCGTCGGCGCTGGGATGATCCTCGATCGTAAGACCGCCGAGCAGGACGACCATTGGGGCGACGAAGCCCGCGATTCGCTGGAAGCCCGTACCAGCCCCGTCACCCCCGAGGAGCGGCAAGCCGCGTTACGGCCAGAAACCAGTCACCGTACTGCTCACCGGCCTACCAGCCGCCGGCAAGACGCCGATCGCCAATGCCATCGAGCGGATGCTCTTCGACGGTGGCCGTGCGGTGGCAGTGATTGACGGGCAGAACATGCGGCGCGGTTTGAGCCGCGACCTGGGCTTTTCGGTCGACGATCGTAGCGAGAACGTCCGCCGTGCGGCCGAAGTGGCCAAAACGCTCAACAACGCCGGGCTCATTACCATCGCGGCCTTCGTCGCCCCGCATGAAGAGGTGCGCCAGAAGGCGGCCGACGTGGTCGGTCGCGAGCGATTTATCGTCGCCCACGTTGCCGCGCCGGTCGAATGGTGCCGCGAGCAGGACGACCAAGGCGTCTACGCCCGTGCCGATGCCGGCGAACTAGCCGGTTTCCCCGGCGTCTCGGCCGACTACGAGTCACCGAGTGAACCGGATCTGGTGCTCAACACGCACCAGAAGTCGATCGATGAGTGTGCAACACAAGTGGTCGCGATGCTGGAGAAGCGTGGTGTGATCTAGCGGGCAGGCACGCCACGGATAGTGAAGCTCTATCAATCTACCAACCCGCAAGTCCACAAGTTGGTTGACGACCATTTCGAATCGGGGCTGGAGCTACTCTGCAAGCCACTTGGTAATCTCCATTTCGTGCGGACGACGGTTTGCGGCCCCTCTTGTCGATGCTAACAAGAGGTTGAATCGCCGCTGTAGCTATCGCTCGTCGATGCGTGGCGCTGGTTCAATCTGACGTTGCCGCGACGCGGGTGGGCCCGGACGGTACAATCTCACGTACCTTCCAACCATCAACAGGTTCCCACTGGTGGCGCTCGATGTTCAGCATCCTCGACTTCTTTACCATTGGCATCGGGCCTTCCAGTTCCCACTGCGTTGGGCCGATGCGGGCCGCTAAGGCGTTTGTCGACCGGCTCGCCGAGCGGGGCGAGCTGAAAGAGGTCGCCCGAGTCGAAGTGAAACTCTACGGCTCGCTTGCCCTCACCGGCAAAGGCCACGGCACCGATAAGGCGGTGCTGCTGGGACTGATGGGCGAGACACCGGGCGGGGTCGATGTCGACTCCATCGCTTCGCGGGTAAAGAAATTAGCCGAAGCTAAGCAAGTGATGCTCGGTGGTGTGCAGGAGACTGCGTTCGATACGGATCACGATCTCGTATTCGACCGCAAGACAAAGTGTACGGTGCATCCCAATCAAATGCGCCTGGTGGCGTACGACACGGCCGGCGAGCTGTTGGTCGAGGACATCGTGTACTCGGTTGGCGGCGGATTCGTGCTCACCGCAACGGACATAGAAGCAGGAAAGCAGGCGAAGCGATCGCTCGCCGACCCACGTCCTTACCCGTTCCACAGTGGTGCCGAATTGCTGCGTCAGACGCAGGAGACTGGCTTGCCGGTTAGTGGCGTAGTACGCGGCAACGAACTTGTAAGCCGTACCGAAGCCGATTTTCGAGCGGAGGTCGCAAGCCGCTGGCGGGTGATGCAGGCATGCGTCGAACGCGGGTGCCACACCGAGGGTATTTTGCCAGGCGGGCTCCAAGTTGTACGGCGAGCGCCGGCGATATTCCGCCAACTCACCGCGCACCCCACTTCGTCCGATCCGCTCGCAGCCCTCGATTGGGTGAATGTGTTCGCGCTGGCGGTGAACGAAGAAAATGCTGCGGGCGGTCGCGTGGTGACCGCGCCGACCAATGGGGCGGCGGGGGTCGTGCCGGCCGTGCTGCACTACTACATGCGGTTCTACGACGGCGCGGACGACGAAGCGGTGGTGCGATTCTTTCTCGTCGCCGGGGCGATTGCGATGCTCTACAAGGAAAACGCTTCGATCTCTGGTGCCGAAGTCGGTTGCCAAGGCGAAGTGGGCGTGGCGGCGTCCATGGCCGCGGCCGCGTTGACCGAAGTGCTGGGAGGCACCGTCGAGCAGGTGCTGCAGGCGGCCGAGATTGCCATGGAGCACCATTTGGGGCTCACCTGCGATCCTATTGGCGGATTGGTCCAGGTGCCGTGTATCGAACGCAACGCCGTGGCCGCGGTGACCGCCATCAACTCCTCACGGCTGGCGCTGGCGGGCGATGGAGGCACTGCGTCTCGCTCGACAAAGTGATTGCCACCATGCGCCGCACGGGGGCTGATATGTCGGCCAAGTACAAAGAGACCGCCCGCGGTGGCCTGGCCATAGAAGTGAACGTGATTGAGTGCTGAGAGGCCAGTTTTTGAAGACGCTGGGCAACGATTATTCCAGCAAGTCCTCCAAATTGCAGCAAATGGTGTCGATTTACATCGCCTGCGGAAAACCTTACCATGCTGGCGGGCGGTTCGCCCGAGGTTTCAGCTTGTTTGTCCTTCATTGAGGGCTTGCGACGTGGTTTGGCTTTTTGAACGTACTGTGGAAGTGGCGGCATGGCTGGCGCTGCTTGTCGCCTGGGTTTCTTTTGGCTTGGCCATTTACTACTTTGCGCGGTGGTGTGGCACACTTCAGGCCGACGAGATCGATTATTACCTGCTCCGCGATGCGGCCAAGGCGGCTGGTGCGGCGGTAGGCTTTGCGCTAGCACTTGGCGGGTTGGTATGCGTCGACCGTTTTCTGTTCGACGCGGACGAATAAGCACTGTTGGGCCAAGCCGCTCGTGGCTTAGCCCGGCACAAGGTTGCGCTGGCCTGATTCGGTCCCGCGGCGCTAGAATGCTTCGTGACCATGGAAGATAACCCAGTGGTTGCCGAGCGAGCGGCCCTTACCGGTCCGCTCGAGTCGCTGACCGCCGAGATCGAACAACTTGACGGCTTCGCTGACGTGCAGGCCAGCTTGCTTGCCGGCCATAGTGGCACGTTGGGCGGAGTTTGGGGTTCTTCGTGCGCACTCGCTTCCGCGGCGCTTGCCGGCGATTGCCCAGCCACGCTGATGGTCGTCGTGCCACGACCCGCGATGATCGACACGTTGGCCGATGACTTGTCGCTGTTTACCACGACGCCGATCACCTGCTTCCGCCCCTCGGAAGTCATCCCCTCGCGGCGCGTCGTGGTCGACGAGATAGAGGGCGAACGGCTGCGTGTCACCAAGCAATTGGTCGAGCGACCTGGCGAAGCACACGTGGTGGTGACCTCCATTCAGGCCCTCATGCAGCCGGTGCCAAGCCGTGAGGTGCTCGCCGAATCGACGCGGACCCTGACGGTCGGCGAGGCGATCGACTTCGAAGAACTTTCCCACTGGCTCAGTAGCTGCGGATGCCATGGCACCTCGGCCGTGGAGTTGCCCGGCGAGTTCGCGTTGCGAGGCGGGATCTGCGATGTCTTTCCACCCGACGCGGTCGCTCCTGTCCGGATCGAGCTATTCGGCGACGAAGTTGAATCGATCCGCGAGTTCGACGTCGCCACCCAGCGGAGCCTCGCCGCATGCCAGCAGGTGGGCATCACGCTGCTCGATCCCAGTCGGCGGCGCGGTCGCACCTCACGAGCTATCTGCCCGAGGGAAGCTGGTTTGTGATGATCGAGCCGGCCGACATTGAAGAAGAGGGTCGCTACTTTCACGAACGGCAAGAGTCGCCCGATCGACTGCACAGTACTCGGACCACGCTGGCCGAGATCTACAAATTCCCCTCCGTCACCGCCGCGGGCATTCCGCAAGGATCGTACGAAACAACCTGCCATCTCGGTTTCGAATCGGTCGAGCGATTCAGTGGCGACCTGCAGAAAGTCCGTGCGGAACTCGAAGCCGTGGCCGGCGACGAGCGTGTGATTTTGGTCTGCGAGACGCCTGCTGAAATTGAACGGCTCGAGGAACTGTTTGCCAAGTCGGCACTGCTTACCAGTGGCCGGCTTGAGTTCGTGCTCGGACGTTTGAACGAGGGCTTCCGCATCGTACCCCGCAGTACGCTGCTGCTCTCGTCCGCCGAGCTGTTCCATCGTCATGCCAGCGTGGCGCGCACCTCGCGTAGCTACCAGTCGCGGGCAATCGACAGCTTTCTGGAACTCAAGAAGGGCGATCTGGTGGTACATGTCGCTCATGGCATTGGCCGATATCGCGGCATGAAACTGCTGGAAAAAGAAGGTCGAGCTGAAGAGCACTTGGAGCTTGAGTACGACGGCGGGACGCGAATCTACGTGCCGAGCTTCCGCATCGAGCTGGTTCAGAAGTACGTGGGTGGCAAGAAACTCGAGCCGCCGCTGGCGAAGATCGGCGGCAAGGCTTGGGTGCGGCAGAAACGGGCCGCCGAACAGGCGGTGCACGACCTGGCCGCCGAAATGATCGAGCTGGCCGCCAAGCGGGACGCTCGCCCCGGCATTCGGTTTCCCGACGACACCCCCTGGCAGCGCGAGTTCGATGCCGCGTTTCCCTATCAGGAAACGCCCGATCAACTGACCGCCATTGCCGACATCAAGGCGGACATGCAGGTCACGCGGCCGATGGACCGCCTGCTGTGTGGCGACGTTGGCTTCGGCAAGACCGAGATGGCGATTCGCGCCGCCTTCAAGGCGGTCGACGCCGGCTACCAGGTGGCGGTGCTGGTGCCGACCACCGTTCTGGCCGAGCAGCACCGGCGGACATTCACCGAGCGGATGGCGGAGTTTCCCTTCGAAATCGCCGCGCTTTCGCGGTTCTGCACGCGCGAGCGAGCAGCGGGAGATTCTCGACGGCACCGGCGAGGGCAAGGTCGACATCCTCATCGGCACCCACCGCCTGGCGTCGCCCGACGTGCAGTTCAACAACCTGGGGCTCCTGATTATCGATGAAGAACAGCGGTTCGGCGTCGAGATCAAGGAGCGGCTTAAAGCAATGCGGACCGTTGTGGACGTGCTGACCATGACCGCCACGCCCATCCCGCGGACGCTGCACTTGTCGCTGCTGGGAGTGCGGGACATCTCGAATCTGGAAACGCCGCCGGCCGACCGCGCTGGCGGTCGAGACTCGAGTCACCCGGTTCAACGACGAGCTGATTCGCACACGCCGTGCTGCGCGAGCTGAACCGCGGCGGGCAGGTCTATTTTGTCCACAACCGCGTGCACGACATCCAGAACGTTGCCCGATCGCTTCGGCGCAGATCGTGCCCGAGGCACGCATTGCATCGGCCACGGCCAGATGCCGGAGGCCAACTGGAAGACGTGATGGTCGAGTTCGTCGCCCACGAGTTCGACATCTCTGCTGGCCACGACGATCATCGAGAGCGGGCTCGATATCCCCAACGCGAACACGATGTTCATCGACGACGCCGATCGTTACGGCCTGGCCGATCTGCACCAGCTCCGCGGCCGCGTCGGGCGGTACAAGCACCGCGCGTACTGTTATCTGCTGATTGACGAGAACCGGCATCTCTCGCCCGAAGCTGCTCGGCGGCTGCGTGCGATCGAGGAGTTCAGCGAGATGGGGGCCGGGTTCGCCCTCGCGATGCGGGACCTCGAAATCCGCGGCGCCGGCAACATCCTGGGCACCCAGCAGAGCGGCCACATCGCGGCGGTGGGCTACGAGATGTACTGCGCCATGCTGGAAAAGGCCGTCCGGCAGTTCAAGAGCTTGCCGCCGCCCGAGTCGGTCGACGTCAACATCGATCTGCCAGGCGCCGCGTACTTGCCGCCCGACTACATTAGCGACTGCCCGCACGAAGATCGATCTCTATCGCCGGCTTGGCGGCTTACCACCACCGACCAGGTGGACGAGTTTCGCACCGAACTCGACGATCGTTTTGGCGCGGTACCCGAACTGGTGGAAGGCTTGCTCGAGCGTAGCCGGCTCAGGATTTGGGCGCATGGCTGGGGGATTCATTCGCTCCATCGCGACGGGCGGTACGTGGTGCTAGCGTATGGTAATCGGGCGAAACTGCGGCGACTGGTCGAGCGTACCGGGAGTCAATTGCGGGTGGCGGACGCCGCGAGTGCCTACTTTTTGCTATCGAATCCTGACGGGCCGCCGCACGAATTGATCGAAGAGATCAAATCGCTCTTGCAACCAGCGGCCATCGCTGCGTAAACTCCCGCCGCGCTGCGGTAGTGCGCTCGGTCGACGACCGTGCTGGCGATCTCGTTTGACTCTTCCTCGATTTGTAAGCCGTGCAGAAACTGCTCGTCCTTAGTCTGTTCCTATTCTCCGCCGGCGGCGGTCGCCCAGGGCGCCGTTTGCCCCCCCGCAGGCACCCACCGTCGACGCGGAGCCCAGCGGCGGCCCCCAAAAACTCGACGCCTGCCAGGTGATTGCGCGGATCGACAACCAAGTGGTGCTGGCAAGCGATGTGTTGTGGGAAGCGAACCTGATTATCAAAGACAACATCGCCCAGATTCCTCCCGAACAGCTCGACGCCACCCGCGAAATGCTGATGCGGCGATCGCTTGCCAGCTACATCGATACCAAGCTCATTTACGCCGACTTCCGCCGTAAGGCGGGGTGCGGACATGGACGCCATTCGCAAGCAACTGGAAGATCCCTTCTACAACGGCGGAACTTCCGGCAAGGCGCCGGGCAGCCTGCCCAGCTTGATGAATGCCTTTGAAGTCGACAATGCCCAAGACCTCGAACGCCAGCTCACCGCCTTCGGTACGTCGGTTACCGATCGCAAGGAAGCGTACGTCGAAAAGGCGATCGCTCAGACCTGGGTCCAGGAACAAGTGGACGTCGACAAACCAACCTACGTCCAACTCTCCGAGTACTACGAAGAGCACTTGGAAGACTACGCTTTTCCCACGCAGGCCCGTTGGGAAGAGCTGACCGTGCGATTCGAGAACCATCCCAATCGACAAGCAGCCAAGCAAAAGTTGGCCGAGGCGGGCAATATAGTCTGGCAACGGGTGCTACAGAATCCAGAGGAATCTGAGCCCATCTTCGCCGACGTCGCGGTAAAGTTCTCTGAGGCGTACAACGCTAAGGATGGCGGCATGAACGATTGGACCACCCAAGGGGCACTCCGCGACCATGCACTCGACAACGCCCTGTTTACGCTGCCAGTTGGATCGCTGAGCCCGATAATCGAAACCGACGCGGCTTACCACATTGTCCGCGTGGTCGAACGCCGCCAGGCAGGGCACACGCCGTTCGCCGAGGTTCAGGACGCCATTCGCGATGCGTTGATGAACGCCGACTTCCGCGCAAAGACCGAAGCGCTTATCACCAAGCTCCGCCGCGAAACGCGCATCTGGACCCTCTATACAGGCGACACCACTGCCGAAGCCTTCCTGAAGCCACCCGAGGACGGTCCGCAACGCTATTAGCGGTCGGTCGAGGCATCGTTCCTAAGAACCGGCGAATCAGGAATCGAAGAACATCTACCGAGTCGTCGTTTTTGGTAGGGCTCGTTGGGTCGCTCGCGCTCAGCCTCGCAATGCAAGGCGAGTGCCTACGCCAATTCATGACCGTGCCCCGTTGGGCCCGACAAAGCGCCCCATTGGGCCTGACATAGCAAAAAAGCGGGCCGGCTTCCCGAAGGATGCCCGACCCGCCTTTACTTTTCATTTCTCATCGCAAGTTGCGATAAAGATCAGTTGCAGCATCCGCCGCCACAGCCGCCGTGACCACCGAAGAGGCCACAGCCACCACGACCGCCGAAGAGGCCGCCGCGACCGCCGAAGCGACCAACCGAGTAGCTACCGTTGCCCCAGCTGCTACCACCGTTGGAAGCAGGGACGGTGACTTCTTGAGCTACCATACGGCACACTTGCACAGGCACTTCCTTAGTGACCTGATGAGGGACGCTCACGGTGTACGTTTGCGTCTTCTCCTCAGGAACACAGTCGTAAGTGGTGACCGTGTAAGAGCGGGTCTTTTCCTGCGGAACCATAACCGTGTAGTTCACTTCACGAGTCTTGGTCTCAGGAACGCAATTCACCACCGTGTACTCGCGGGTGCGAGTCTCGGGACGGTACTTCGTGACCTGAACGGTCTTGGTGCGAGTCTCAGGCACGGACTTGGTAACCATGTAAGTCCGCGTCCGCTCTTCGGTACGGCATTTGTTTACCGTCACGGTTCGCGTGCGATCTTCCGTGGTCATGCGGCAGACCTTCACGGTCTTGGTGCGGGGTTCCGACACCATCTTGCAGACCTGGTAGCTACGCGTGCGATCTTCGCTGCGGTACTTCGTCACGTTGACGGTACGCGAACGATCTTCGCTGCGGTACTTGGTAACGGTGTAGGTGTAGGGCACCTCATTGGTTACGCACTGGTAAGTGGTGTAAGGCACTTCGCGAGTTTCGCAGCCAGGTACCCAGACGCGTTTGCACACGGTGCGGGTAGCAGGTGCACAACCACAAGCGTCGCCACAACCGCCACAGCCACCGCAGGCAGAACCGCAGTCGCCACCGCAACCCGAGTTGCCGCAACCACCGCAGCCACCGCCGATGATACCACCACCACCCAGGATGCCACCCGAGCCGCTGCCGCCACCACAGGCAACTTCAACCATCTGGGTTTCCCAGTGGCCGGTGTTGACGGTGACAGTGCGAGTCGATTGCACGGGTACGCGATTGGTAACAGTACGAGTAGCCGACACCTCTTCGGTGTAAGGCACCTGAACCGTGTAGCTTTGCTCCACCGATTCGGTGTAAGGCACTTGCACAGTGTAGGTTTGCGTCTTCTCTTCGTACGTAGGCACCATTACCGAGTAGCTAACTTCCTTGTCCTCGTAGACGGGTACCTGAACCGTGTAGCTTTGCTCCACTTGCTCGGTGTAAGGCACGCTAACCGTGTAGTTTTGCGTACGCTCTTCTTGAGTAGGTACCATCACAGTGTAGTCAACCGTCTTGTCCTCGGTGTAAGGGACTTGTACGGTGTACTCTTGCGTACGGGTCTCAGGCACGCGATTCATCACGGTGTACTCAACCGTCTTGGTGCGCGTCTCAGGGACGTGAACCGTGTAGGTCGAAGTCTTCTCTTCGGTGCGCGGGACACGCTTGTACACGGTGTAGGAGCGGGTTCGCTCTTCCTGCGTGTACTCGGTCGAAGTAACCGTCTTCATCACGGTCTCGTAGCTCGGCACGTAGATGGTCTTGGTGACCATGCAATCCGAACCGCCATAAGCAACACTACCATCACTGCTACCACCACCGCATCCGCAATCGGACGCTGCCGTGGCACAGCCACAGTCGGCAGTAGCCACCGACGCACAACCACAATTGTCACAAGCATTCGCCTGCGCGACGGCAAACAGCAGCACAGCCGCCGGCACCATCTTCATGAAACGCAACATGTAAGTTCCTCCCATCCCTCGGATGTAAAAAATGAATCCCCGTTCTCCACGATCCTCGATCCGCGACTATCAACCGCCATACGAATCAAAGCGAATGGAAACATAGGGGGACTGGGAAGCTTTCGGAGGCCATCGGACCGCCGTAACTAACTTCCCAAAACAACATTAGGCCTGGTCACTCGCGTGCCCCGGAAAATACGCAGTTTCTACTTCCCTGTAAGTCTCAAGCTCTTGGTTAAGATAGCTCCAGAAATGGGGGTGCGTAACCCTCCAGCTGACAAAATTGGCAATTTTTTACGATTAGGGGATGCGCGGGGGTTGCGGATGATAGTGATTTGTCTCACCTGCACTCACCGCGAGCGAATTGGCACAGCACGAGCCTGTTCCTAAACCAAGCCGGCAGCGTCGCTTACGTCCGCTATCCGGCTTGCGTGTGCCAGCCGAGGCTTTGAGCACGGTTGCGGGCCGGCAGGCGTGCCAGGATGGAGCCAACTCGAAAGACTGGCCCTCGGGCTGCTCTAGGCAGGCCGCCGAGGCCATGGATCGTGGCTTTGCCCAAAGGACGGACGAAATTGCTCCGCGGCAAGGCTGTCCGGGAGCAAATCAAATTAAGGGGTAGTTTTGCGTCGCTCGCGAAAGAACTGCCGCAAAATAGCACCACATTCGTCGGCAAGCACGCCGCGGGTGACCTCCGCGGCATGATTAAGCCGCGCGTCCGACAATAGCTCGTACAGCGACTCGACCTCGCCGGCCTTCGGGTCCGTTGCACCGTAAACGACCCACGGCAGCCGTGATTGAACAATGGCCCCCGCCGCACATCGGACAAGGCTCGAGGGTTACGTACAGGGTGCATTCCGCCAGCCGCCAGCTGCCTAGCGCCGCGGCGGCCTGGGTGATGGCGATCATTTCCGCGTGGGCGGTTGGGTCGTGCAACGCTTCACGCTGATTGTGTGCCGCGGCGATCACGGATCCCCCCGTTACGATCACCGCGCCGACGGGCACCTCGTCCTCGGCAACGGCCAGCTCGGCTTCGCAAAGCGCCTGCCGCATGAAGGTCTCGTGAACTTGGATCGAATTGTCGGATGGCGAGGGTGGCATCTTCGACTCGTGCGGACCGTAGCGACGTTCCTAATCCCCAAGAGGCATTCGCCTCATTTCAGGCGGCTCCGTTGGCAAATCGGCGTTTGAAGTTCCTAATTTGCCTCGAACGCCAGGATGAGCCCTAACTGGATTACCTGACGTCCCTTATCTTGCTGGTGCAATTTAGTTGGAGCGGTCCATTCTAAGGCGGATTACCGTGGCGATGGGATCCGGAGCATTCTCGGGCAGCGAGACGACGAGCGTTTCGCCTTCCTGGCGGACCGGCAACTTCGCATCGCTGCCCACCAATGCGCCGCTCCAGACTCCGTCCGAGACGCCGGCCACTTTCAGTTCGCCATCGGCAGGCCAATCCAACACATGCAGGTAGAGCGTACCGCCATCGTCCTTTTGCGTCACCCGGCCCCAAGCCGGCTTGGCGATAGGGCTAGCAGTTGTGCCGTAGATTGACTCGCCGTTGGCGTCCATCCATCGGCCCATGACCTGCAATCGCTCGATGCTTTCCACGGGGATCGATCCGTCCCCCTTGGGCCCGATATTCAACAAATAGTTGCCCCCTTTCGAAGCGATGTCCACCAGGGTGCGAACTAGTTCTTCACTCGACTTCCAGGCGTGATCGTGTTGGCTGTATCCCCAAGTCGTGTTCATCGTCATGCAGGTCTCCCAGTCAACGCCGGGCATCCCGGTGTCCGGAACGTGCTGCTCGGGGGTAATGAAATCGCCGTACTTAGAGTCCATCTGCGGGGCGATGCCCTTCATGTCCATGCTTGTCCACCCTGCCTCTGGAATGCGGAACAGGCGATTGTTCATGATGATGGCCGGCTGTCGCGAGCGAACTTGCTGCATCAGCTGGAAGGCGTCCCAGGCTTCTTCCCCCTGGAAGTCGATGGCGCTGTAGTCCCACCACACCACATCGATCGGACCGTAATTGGAAGCGAGTTCGTCAGCCTGCGCATGCAGGTACTCGATGTACTTCTGGTGATCGCGCTGCCCGTTTGGGTAAGGCTTACCTCTTAGTGGATGCGGCAACTGACTGGATTTTTGATAAGCGTACTGGTCGTGATGCCAGTCGATCACCGAGTGGTAAAATCCAACGCGCAGGCCTTCGGCATGGCACGCGTCGACGATCTCCCGCACCAAGTCTCGGTTTAGTTGCGTGCCGGCATCGAAGTCGCTCACCTTGGAGTCGTGCAGAGCGAACCCGTCGTGGTGTTTTGTTGTGAAGACCAAGTACTTGCAGCCCGCCTGGTTGGCCAGTTTGGCCCAAGCCGTCGCGAAACCGGGCTTCGGCTTGAACAGTGGCAACGCCCGTTTGGCGTACGTGTTGGTGTCCGCTCGGACACGTTGTTGGATCCACTCCATGCCGCCACGTTCGCCCACGGCCTTGCCTTCCCACGTGCCGGCCAAGCCCGAGTATAATCCCCAATGCACGAACATCCCCAAGCGGGCCTCGCGCCACCATGCCATGCGTTCATCGCGATCCGGCGACGCCGGCTGTTGCGCGGCTGCCGAGCTGCCGTATGCGAGTAAGAACGCAAAAGCACTCGCGGCGATGATCGCGGCAAAGGCCTCGCAACCCGAATGGCAACGGAACATCGACGGATGAGAAAACCTCATGGGACAAGCCTTTCATTCGAATCCGAATCAAAAGGGTCAGGACTCTTTGATTTGACTCGGCGTGCAGAATCGCAATTGGGACCACGCCGTGTATGGTCCCACGGTGGCCGTCCATCCACTACCCCCTGGACGAGCAATGGGGGTGCTTGTGGGAAAAATCGTCTGCGCTCCCCCGGAACCCATCCGCCGAAGGCGGCCGCAAGCAAGCCTGGGTGCAGCCAGTTTGACGGCCGGCGGCAGCAAAGTAGCGGCGAACCCACCGGCGGCGGCCTGCGTATCCATAACACCGCCAGGGAGCAGCGAAGCTTTTCGCTCCGGGGCGGAATGGTTGGCCGGTGATAGTGACGTCCCGGTCTTTCTGGCACGATGCCTCCGATTCGAGCGGACAAGCGGAAGCTGGGCACACGAGGGGAAAACCTGCGACAAATGCGTCGCAATCCTGCTAGCCCGGTGAATCGGCAAGGTCGGCACGCTCGGCGAGTTCGGTTCAAGCGAATCGAGTCCCCCGCTGGTGACAAGCAATACCGCATTTGTGCCGGTCGTGCGGCACGCCGCGGCAAAAAGCTGAGGAAAAACTGCTAGCAGTTTTTTTGACCACCGGCGATTTGTGGCTTATATTCGCTAGTGCCCCGAGTACTCGCTTGGTAAGTGCCGCCCCGCCCCGCTCGGTTTAACCGCGAGTCGCCTTGGCGATTTCGTGGGCAAACGCCTCTCGCGACTTAGATGGAACGAACTAGTATGCGTCACCCGCTTTGCAGCGCCACTTCGCGTCTCCTCGCCACCCTGGTGGTTGGCCTCAGTCTTTCGTTTGCCGGCAGCTTCACCGCTGCGGATACGGAAGACATTGCCATCGCCGGCGAAGCGTCGCCCCAAGCGATAAACGATTTACTCAGCAAGGGTCGCACGCTGGAAGGCGAGCACCGTTGGGGAGAGGCCCTCGCGCTGTACGAAGAGGCGGTCCGCAAGCATCCCGGCGAGAAGCAGCTTTCCGAGCGGTTTACCATCGCCCGCCTGCACTACGGCGTCGAGCGACGCTATCACGACCGTAGCTTTCTCAGCTCGGTAACAACGCTCGACGGCGGGCAAGCCAGCGAACTGTACAACGAACTCCTGTCGAAGATCGACTCGCATTACGTGGTAAATCCACCCTGGGTGGGACTTGCCCAGCGCGGTGTTCAGTCGGTCGACGTGGCCTTGACCAAGACTACCTTCCTCCGCCACAACGGCGTGCGAGCCGAAGCGGCACGGATTAACCAGGTCCGTCAGGCTATCTACGGGCCGCTCCGCAGCAGCCAGATCAACAGCCGCGAGCACGTGCTGGCCGTTCAAAACCAAGTGGCGCAAATCGCTTCGCAGAGCTTGGGGTTGAGTGCCACCGCCGTGGCGATGGAATTCACCGCCGCGGCTGCAGGTGGGCTCGACAATTACTCCGCGTTCTTGTCGGGCGACCAACTCAAAGAGATTTACTCGCAGATCGAAGGCAACTTTGTCGGCTTGGGGGTTGAACTCAAGTCGGGCCCAGAAGGGGGTCTGGAAATCGTGAGTGTCATTCCCGGTAGCCCCGCCGAGCGTGCCAACATCCACGCAGGTGACCTGATTACGGAAATCGATGGGCAAAGCATTCGCGACATGTCGACCGACGAAGCCGCTTCGCTGCTAACCGGCGAAGAAGGAACGGCCGTGCGAGTTCATGTATTGCCGGTGCATGCGGTGGCCAAAGCGAATAGGAGCTTGAGCGCCCCCACGACTCGCCAAGAGTTTGACGTGGATGTACGACGCGAACACGTTGATGTGCCGAGCCTCGAAAAAGTAAGTATTGTCGATGCGGCCTATGGCGTTGCGTACGCTCGGATCCCCGTGTTTCAAAAAACGACTAGCCGCGATTTAGAGCAGGCCCTGTGGGATCTGCATGCCAAAGGGATGCGAACCTTGGTGCTTGATTTGCGTGGCAACCCGGGTGGTCTGCTGACATCGAGCGTGGAACTGGCCGACAAGTTCGTCGCCCAGGGCCGCATCGTCTCGACCCGCGGCCGCAGTGCCGGCGAAGACTTCGACTACCGAGCCCATCGGGCTGGCACCTGGCGGGTGCCGCTGGTGGTGCTGATCGACGACCAAAGCGCCAGCGCCAGCGAAATCTTCGCCGCTGCGATCCGCGACAACCGCCGCGGCACGGTTGTCGGCGAGCGGTCGTTTGGCAAAGGCTCCGTGCAGGGCATCTTTCCGCTCGGCTACGCCGGTGCCGGCATTCGCTTGACCACCGCCAAGTTTTATTCCCCCAGTGGCCAGCCCATCAGCAAGGTCGGAGTGCAGCCCGATATCGTCGTACGACGTGCTAACGGCTCGCCAGAGGGGGTTCAGGTAGTTGCCTACCGTGGCCAAGAGGACGATCAGGCCTTTGCCAAGGCGGTGGAAGTTGCCCGCAACCAGGTGGTGCAAAACGCTACGAGCGACAGCTCCCGTCGCTAGCATGCCCCACCGTTCAGCGAGCCTTGGCTTCAACCAACCGCCAAGAGGGCCAGGTTCAGGGCTTCGTTTGTCGAGCGGAGGGATTGCCACCAAAATGCACAAGAGGCTCAAAAACACTCCACTACTGCTTGGAAGCAGACGTTGCACGTGAGCGCCGTCCTTTCGTGTCTTTTCGTGGCTACGGTTGGTGTTGAAGCCAGCGCGAATCGCGGAATTCCCAGTCCGAGGCTCGGAGACAGGGTCAATGCAGCTTCTCGGCGGTCTTGGCGTGCTTGGCGATTCAAGAACAGAACGGCAAGAAAATCTGTTTCCCACCCAGTTCTCATCTACTTGCTCCCAATCGCCCGCATAGGTTACAATCCAGGGTTCACCATTTTCCTCACGCTTAGCTATAGGAGCGCGTCGCTTGGGTACAAAGAAGTCAGGTAAGGGTCGTCGCAAACAAGGTCGCAAGAAGCGGCGTATGCGTGCGAAGATCCGCCATCGCAAGAAGTAGTCTCTACCGGCACAGCGGTGTTTTCGCTTGCCATGGCGGGCCATCTCGCACCGCCACCTCGTATCGCGCCAATCCCGTGGCTGTTTGTGCTGCGCGGTGCTCAAAGTCAAGCGTGTGGTCAATCTGCCTACGCGTTGTCGTCGATCTGACGACACTATAGCGGCGGCCCCAATTGCCCGCCCGCTTCAGCAATTCCTTGTGCCCCAACGACTTAGCATTCCGACTTGGCGGGACGGCATGCGCCTTGCGGATGGTGGGTGGCAGCCTCGACCCACCCCCGTGCAAAGGATTGCGATCATGCGTGCTACCGTTGCTATCTGCCTGCTACTCTCCTTGCTGCTTCCGCCCACTGCGATCGGCGGCACGCTATCGCGTGCGCGGACAACCATCCGCAGTAAGTCGGCCGACCGCGCTGAAGGGCGATGACCGTGAGGACGATAGCGACGACGCCGGCAAATTGAAGAAGGTCCGCCGCGAAGTACGCAGCAAGCGGCCCTCACAGCGAGGCACCCGCAGCCGTGGCGGATCGTACCATCGCCCCCTGCGGCGTTCGCACGGCGGCGGGGCGATTGGCTTTTTCGCATTCGATCGGTGCGAGCCCTGCTGTCCCCCGCCGGTGGTGGTGGAAACCTATGCCTACGAGCCGCTGCCGGTGCTAGTGGCCCCGGCGTGCGTCGAGCCGCTGGTGGCGGAGTCGTTCGCGCGGCAGTTTGCCCCCTACCCTTACGCCAACGATTGCCAGGGGCTGATGGCCACATGCTCGCCCGGTTTTGGTAAAGGCTGGTCGGGACGGGTACAGTTCGAGTTGGGTAGCGACTTCGACGGGCTCGATCGCAGCGGCGCAGGTTTCCTGCTGGAAGGTGCCGGCGGTTTGGGGATTGATTTCGATTGGGATTCGTATACCGAAGACCTCCCCGGTGGCGGACACGACGAACTGCACATCGGAGAGTTCGACCTACTGTACCGCGTCGCGGAATCCGACCACGCCCTGGTGCGCGTGGGCCTTGGCACCGTTTGGCTGGGCGATCGGTACGATACCGACTTCGGCGTGAACTTTACGCTCAAGGCCGATTTCGCGCCGGCTGATCCCCTTATCCTCTCGGGCGAGCTCGACCTCGGCACTCTGGGCGACGCTCAGCACCTGCACGCCGCGGGCACCGTGGGCGTAATGCTCAACCGCTGCGAATTGTATGGCGGCTACGATTACCGTCGCATTGGCGACGTGGAGATCGAAGGCCCGGTGATCGGTCTGCGAATCTGGTTTTAATGCAGCGAAGGGCACGGCTTTTGCACCCTCACGGGTGTCGATGTGCCACTTGCCATCTTCGCGATCGTCACGCACCTTGCGAATTGCAACTTGAGGGTAAGAACGATGAACCACACGGATACGAGCGTAAGCAGCAGGTTCTCCAGGCTTTGGCGAACGTTGGTGGGCGAAGTCGTGGAAATTGTGCCCGACGAGGTGGCCTGCTGTGAGTTCAACTGCCGCCGAGGGGAGTGCAACTTCGCCGAGTGGGTCGACTGTGAACGACGGCTGAAGTACGTGACAAAATCGCACACTGCTGACACAGTGTGCGAACAGGATGCTGCGGCAAGCAAGTAGCGCCTACTTCTGCTTGGGGGTTCGCCGCCAGTGGCGGCGAACGCCATCGACGTCGGCCCATACATTGTACCGCAGGCCATCGGCCGCAAGGCCCAGAGCGGTTGGGCGGGCAATGCCGGGCAGCACCACCACGTCGTACAGCTCGGCAATGTTGCCCTCGATGCGGAGCGTATGTCGCGTCTCGCCCGTGGCGAGTTCCACCACAGCGAGTCCCGTATAGCTGGTCGTATTCCGCCGCTCGAGTTCCTCGTCGAGCGCA
This sequence comes from Lacipirellulaceae bacterium, assembly GCA_963753855.1. Classification (GTDB taxonomy): domain Bacteria; phylum Planctomycetota; class Planctomycetia; order Pirellulales; family Lacipirellulaceae; genus Aeoliella. The sequence goes on from CAVWDV010000007.1 coordinate 305,187, forward strand.
AGGCCTCCGAAGCGATTTTGCTCGCGGGGACGCGATAATCCCACGATGGCGTAGCCACCCGCAAACGCCAGCCCCCGTGCATAGCCCGGCACGAAGGCCACCGGTTGAAACAGGCGGGTGGCGAAATCGACGTATCCCAACTGCCCGGCCCCACTGTTGAGCAACCATAGTCGCCCATCGTGCCAGCGTGGCGAGTGTGGCATGGAGAGGCCGGTAACGATGGCTTCTTCGGCCGCAACATCCCAAAGCTGGCCACCATCCGCGCGGCGCGACTTCCACGCACGATTGGTATCGGTCGCAGCACACAGCGTTACAAACTTGGCCGCGCCGTCGACCATCGCCAGCCCGTTCAGATGGCAGCGATCTTCGGCCGTCAGGTCGGTAATGAACGGCGGTCGCCAGATCGGCTCGAAGCTTTGCGAGTGGCTCACGGTCGCCAGGCAGTTGAACAGTGATGCCACGAACACAGGTTGCCCGGTGGCGTCGACCGCCATGTCGTGCAGGTCGAGATCGCCCGTTACATACGCAACGCGGGGGACGAACATGCGGTCGTAGCCGGCATCCTGGGCTCGCTGATCGAATCGATGCTCGAGCCGCCACACTTGGTACGCCGTGGCGAGCCACAACGTGTTGCCATCGGTCCAAATGCCCATGGCCCGGCGGAACGAACGCTCGGCAATGCCAAGCTCGCCGTCAGGCTCGCGGCCCACGAGTAGCAGCTTGCCGACCTGATACGTGGAGACGGCCAGACTAACGTTTTGCTCCGCGAGCCACTCGACCAGCCCATCGGAAGCGACGGGCTGCCAATTTCGAACGGGCGGATTGGACTTGCGATGGGGCACTTGAGCATTATAGGGGCGGAAGGCGGCAGGCGAGAGGTGAGTAATGGGAAGGCATGTGCCGCAAATCGGTGGAAACAACTGCTAGCTCACTTTCCGACAACTACCTATCCGTCCCCGGCTGATACAAGCATTGGCTCCAGCCTAGGTCACGGCAACCGGCAGCGATCAATGATCGGCCTTCCAATGACACGGATGCCCACAAAGGCAGCAAAGCTATGGCAGGTTAGGTCCCAGGAGGTCATCAAAATTGAACTCGTCTTCATGATCGCCAGGGTCGGGGCCCGATTCCTTGCCCTCATCTGCCCGAGGTAGCCTTCCACCATGCGATGCTTGCTCTAGGGCAAACACCTTGCTCAACAACTGGCTGCGATTCTCGCGGGCCTCTAGGAGCCACAGCCAGCTTCCAGCGTTTGGCGCGTCGGCCTCGGTGGTGGAGTGAATCATTGCGTGATGGTAGGCCCACCGCACATCGTCGGCCAGCGTCGTTGTTCGCTTTGCATTGCGGTGGGTAAATCCAACAAAGTCCTCTACCCGATCTGGGTATTGCTTCCGAAACTTAACCTCGGCATCCCCCCAAGCTCGATGCCGAGCACTCTGCCGAGACTTCACTTGCGGCGATCGTTCGCCCGACTGATACGCGTCGGTCGCCTGCTGAACCCATTGCTTCCACTGGCGGAACTCCACCGTCTGCACACCGTCTGCACACCGCCACACGCCGCAGCGATGCGCGCCCTAGCTAACTTGGCGTGCCCCGATTTCATTTTCTGTACCTCCATGTACGAGGGGTTAATAACGCATGGAACCAATCGCGACCCTGGGGGTCGGGGTAAAAATCCCACCGAAACACCCCTCCACTCCCTTCGGCGTGTTCCGCTGACAAAATTACTCACTACCGCCCGCACCATCGCCACGATGCTCACCAGCAGCCGCCCGGACCATCACCACGATGCCCGCCCGCACCGCCTCGGGAAGATCGGTCCACCGCTCGATGACCTCGACCAATTCGGCGTCGTCCTGGCGTGGTGAACTCGTCAAAGTGGCTGCATTTTTGGAGCGCGCCACAGCCGATTCGCCTATTTCCCGGGATTCAGAGGGGTAGTTCGAATCCAGTGTCGCCCACTCGTTGTAAGTTCTTTGCCGATAAGCCCTTCGAGGCGACCCGCCAATGGTTGGCGGTGCGGTCTGCAAGATGTCCGGGTATCAAATTTGATACCCCAAGCTTGGAGGTCGCTTTCTATGTCGAGATTATCGAACGTCCCGAAGTGTCGTCGCCAACGCCGCAAGGATCGCCCCGACAGGGCCTTTGTGTTGATCGACGGCAATCGCGTCTACCTGGGCGCGTACGGCTCCGCCGAGAGTCGCCGGCGGTATCGCGAAGCTTTGGCCGCCACCGACGACCCGCCGAAGGCCGTGAAGCCGAAGCCCATCAGCACAGCCCCCGTTGAGCCGACGATGTCGATGCTAATGGCCAGCTACATGGAGCACGCCATCGAAAAGTACGGCGAGTCGGTGCAACTCGATGCGACCCACATCGACCGCAGTGCTGACGTGTGGGTATATCGACCCCCGTCTCACAAGACGGCTAGCAAGGGGAAACACCGCGAAATCGCCATCGGCCCGAAGTCGAAGGCGGTGCTATCGAAGTACCTGTTCCGCACACCCTGTTTCACCCACAGGGTCGCCTCCATTCGGCAAGCGGTGAAACGCGCGGCCAAGCGGGCGGGGGTGAAACCATGGTTCCCATATTTGGATACGAAGTCACCCTGCGTCTTCTTGGTCCCTGCTTTGTCGCGATCACAAGCTGGCTCTCTTGATCAGTGGATTGTTATAGAAACATATCAGCAGAACGGGGCCAACGATTACGAAGTTTGCGAGGTGATCGATGCTCATGGGGTTGTCGATAGGTTCTCCTTCGGCCGCCTTTTGAATGGCGGCGTAGTAGGGGCCCATGATGCTCCAGATCAACAAGAAAATATTCAGTACGCTTTCAAAAAGTCCAAACACCGCCGAGAACACCTCGTGCCGAAAACACAAGATGCCTGCCAGGAAACACACGCCGTAGTAGCCGTACTGGAGCACCGGCGAGTCGTCGAGCGCCGATATTCGAATGCTGTATCCGAACACTATGTCCAGCAGCAGGAAAAGCGGCGTGGCCAGGTAGTACCACTCCACCAACGTGTCTGTGCTGTTTGTTTGGTTATCTTCGAACATAGGTAATCAGATGGTGGTTGAGAGGAACTTAACGAATCAAAGGTCGGCTCGTCTTGAAATTTCAGCTGGCCGCGTAGGTATCCTTAGATCCATACCTAAAGCTTCCTGTGGTCAGCGATCGCCTCGGCCGCACTCAGTGATCGTCGCAAGCTGATCAATAACATCACGTAAAGAATTGCGATTGCAATGAGCGTGACGAACGCCACCACACCGATTGCAACTGCGAGCGTCTGTACCAGAAGCTCGGACGTTTCCTCTTCCGGGAGCAGGAAAACGCCTGCCAGTAGAATCCCCGCCACTAGAATCACAGCTAGGATCCCGAGGACCGTAAATAGTTTGAGCGTGGTGTCAGCTCTTTGTTCTGCAACCCCATCTCGAATATGGAAAGCTAGTTTCTTCAGAAAGAAAACGAACAGAAAGAAGCCAATTGGTCCTAAAAGCGTGAAGAAGTCAATTGGTCCTAAAAACGTGAATATGGCTGGACGCATGCCAGTATGATATCCCACGCTAGCCAGTAATGTGCCGATGTCACATGCAACGGCTGCGTAGATGGCCCAAGACCCCTTGATCTCTTTGGGTACCGAGAGACACATGATCCGGCCGATCAGGCCTAACAGGACTCCGGCATTGATCAGAATGGGAGCTACTAGCGAGATCAGCCGCACTACTAGCAAGGCCATCGGGTCCGGAAGTAGCCCGAAAAGCCCCGTCCAGGCGACTGCGGATACCAGGGATACCAGGGATACCAGGGATACCAGGGATACCAGGGGTGCGATCACGATGCATAAGATGCCGTAGTAAACAAAGTTCAGGCCCCTATGGACACTCGACAACGAACCTATGTCGTATTCTGGTTGAGGCGAAGGATGGCTAGCTGCAGCCGCCTCTACTGTAGAGGGTGATGCCGCACTTGGTATTTTCTGATTGTCTGTTGCCGCTACGACTGAGCCAGGCTCGGGAAGGAGATCATCCAGCAGCTTCTCTAACTCAGGCTCTGAATGTCCTTCATCGTTGTGGTCGAGCGACCCGAGCTGTGGTTTGTCAGGGACGTCTGTTGTTACCGAGCAGGTTGGTTCAGCGACAGGCTGCGGAAGCGGAATGTTGACCTTTACCCCACACTTAGGACACTTGCCCCGTTTACCGGCGGCCGACTCGGGCGCTGTCAACGCTTTCCCACAACCGCACTTTACTTTGATGGCCACGGGTCTTGTCCTTCAGTCAAGTTGAGAACGAGTGAGTAAGCGACTGACAACCAAATCTCTGTGGGACGCTTGGGTTCATGGGTGCTGAGTGGAATGAATTAGCGCGAGCAGACGGCTCGCGACGTCGTATCTGGGTTGGCTGAATCCGAAGCTGAACTTTCAGTCCAATACAGTCGGATTCAGGCCCCTCTGCCAACCGATGCGACGCCGCGGCCGCCACTGCAGCTAACTGCATAGTGTGTCATTGTGTTTCTCTGACACGTCATTCGTGAGCAACACAACTGGAATGGCCAGCCAGCCGATAGTTGAGAGGGTGGCGGAATACCAATTCATTGCAAGCTTGCTCCCCCGGTCTGTTTGGAAGAAGTCGATTCATCGATCCTCGCCGCCTGAGCGATCACGCCTGACGCTAGTCCATGAGCGTTTGGTGGCAGCGTGTGTCCATGTCCGCAATTCGGCATAAACAGCGGGCGCAACGCATATTACAGCCAGCAGCATCGGCGTGTAAATGCGAAGGTTCGCATTGCGTAAGAACATATGAAACATCTTCACCTCCCTAAGCCCAGCGGGCAGTAGCGGCCGTGGTCATGGGAACTCCAAGGGATTGGGTGATGGACACTGGGGATGCTGCATCCTGTACGATCGGCAATGAGAGCTGACGCTGCCATCTTGCTAAGTACTTATCGCTGCTCCAAAGATCAAAGCCATTATGATGCCAAGGGCCATGGTTATGGCCATCATTAATACGATCCAACCGATGAACAGAATAATGCTGTACCACCAGGGGCACTCCATAAATTTGTGAATCATGAAGAACCACAGCACTATCTGCACGACGAAGCAGGCAAGAGGCAGTGGGCCAATCGGAAACAGTTGGCACAGGATCGAAAATATGACGCCCACCGCGTTGATGGTTGCAGCCACCATCATTTTGTTCTCATCAGTGTCGTCGATTTGCGGAGACATTTTAATTGCCAACCACAGAGTGAGCGTACCGAATGCGAATATTAGAAACGCAGATAATAAAAATTCGAACATCTTGGTTTCAACTTCGTTAGGGAGTTGTACCACGGCCCCTGCGGCGCGAAGGAAATGCGAAACGGAAGCAAGAAAAAACGATGTGCACGAGGCGGTGCGAGTTCTAAGTCCTTCGTCGCTACGCCTAGCTGAGGGCATTGAGGATATTCTTACTTGCTGATCGCGTTACTGCCTTCAATCAAGGCACGAAAGGTGAACAAATACGTGCGCAGAAAAAAGAAGCTGGCCGATACACCTCAGACATCTGAGCTTTAGGCAAGGGGTCTTGGCAATAATTTTCAGTTTTCTTGGTTGAGGTAGGGTACGATTTCCGGGCAGCGTTGTTTCAGGTTGGCGAGGTAGCGATCGCAGTCAAATGGCTCTCGTGTTTTCCAGACGCGGAACAGTATTCGGATCCAGCTGCGAGCGATCTTTCGTAGCGCCGCGTGGTGCTTCATGCCGCGATCCCGCAACATGCGGTACCGGGCTTTGCTCCAAGGACAGTACAGCCGCGCACTGTTGGCGAATTCGTGGAACGTCTGGCGGAGATACTTGGGACAAGCGAATCGCCGGTGGACGTGACGGTGTTTGCCGCTCTGTTTTGTCACAGGAGCGATCCCACTGAACGACGCCAGGCTGTCGGCATCCTCCCAGCGGTCCCGCTGCGAGCCAAAGGCGCAGAGCAGACGCGGCGCCAGCGTACTGCCGGCACCACGCAGATTGGTGAACAGGTCCGCGTCGGGATGTTGCTTCATCGCTTCGGCGATCTTGGAGTCCAACTCTTCGATCGTCTTCTGAGCTTGTTGGATCTGATTGGCCAATAGCTTGGCCACCATCGCCGATGGAGTAATCAGTGCGTCATCCCGGGTCAGCAGCTGGGCCGCACGAATGCGCTCGATGGTCTCCTCCTGCTGCGGTTCGTTGCGTACGGAGTGCTCACATAGGACGCGGCGGATGAGCTGAGGGTCGGCGCGACGTAACTTGCGAGGGTCGGGCCACCGACACAGCACGCTGAGCAACAAGGGCAGCTGGTGCTTCTTTCCAAAAAGCTCCAAGACGACCGGAAAATAAGACTTTAAGACAGCCGTTAGTTGTTGTCGAAGTTTCGTTTGACCGTCGACGATCTTGCGCCGCTGCTGGGACAAGTTGGCGATCAGCCGCGTGTTTTCATCGTCCGGCTGCCAGGCCTTCAGCGTCGTGATGCGTTCACGCAGCATCCGTGCCAGATACATGGCGTCGGTAGGATCGTTCTTGCCGCCCCCAGGATAGCTGTCTCGATAGCTAGCCAATTGTTTGGGGTTGACTGGATAGAGCAGCACATCCTCACGGAACATGAGCGCATAGATCGAGCGCTCCGCGAGACTGCTCCAGCATGATGGCGATAGGCTGCCCGCCGGCGAGCTTGAGCATCTCGGCGACCCAGGCGTCGATGCTCTCGGCCGAGTGCTCGAGCTGCTGATGAGACTCCTTGCCCTGTCGATCGATGACATAAATGTCGTGCTTCTGGTCGGCCCAATCCATACCGATGAAGAGGCCAGGTTGTGCGATTGGTTGATTCATAATCCGACTCCTTCGTACAATTGCGAGCAGGTAAACTGGTAGTCCATGCTTCGTCCGGCGGAGTCCTTATAGAGAGCTTTGCTGAGCGTCATCTGAGTGATCCGTTTGGGGCGAAGCAAGCGGGGCGTTCGGAGGTCTGAGGTAAGCCGTTGGGCGGCTAGCAGCTTCATCCGTAACGCTCCGCTGGCTACCGTCTTCACAGAATACCACGCGCGGCTTTGTGATTCCGCATCGCAGAAACTCAAGGCTGGTGAGACGCCACCGTTCCTGCGAGACGCACAAAGCCGGGGTAATGGAATGCTATAAGATAGCTCGGTTTCAGGCACGCTCGTCCATGTTGGCGGGTTTGCAGTATTCGACCTGTTTTTTACAGCCGTGAGTTGTTTGTTCCTGAGCAGCCTGAACGCGTGCGACGTAGCCGATTGAATTTGCGGGCAGCGTGCCCGTTGCGAATCCGAGATTGGTCTTCGCCAAGCCTCACGTCGATTTGCCAGTGAAAACGGGTCTCGATGCCCCAGTGACGCAGGGCGATTGCGCCACAATTAGTTAAATTGCAGCGACCCCGGAATTGGATGTGATAAAACACGGCAGCATTTTGCAACGAAGACTGTCCCCTGGTCAGCTCGCATGCGTGCAACAGCGAACCACATTGCCTACTCTCAAGGCACAAGGCCGTGCCGCAATCCGGCGCAACAAACTACGAACCTCGCAAGTGAAAACGCGAAAGTCCGCTCTTTGATACTAGTCGGCAGAATCACCTTGTTCGACCACCACGACTAGCTCAGTATATTCTCCTTCAACTTTGATTGGGGCGATCGCTGCTTTGCGCGTCGCGGTGCTCGGCGGATCCAGAGAGCTTGAGTAGTTGGGCACCAACATGCTGCTCGAAGAGTTTGGCTTCGAGAAGTCTTGAGCCTCGACAAGTCGTAACAAGCCAACGCTGACTCGTTTTAGAGATTCGGGATCGCCTTCTTCGGCTTGTCTCAAGTAGATTCCCTTTAGCGAGTAATTGCCGCCAAACGTGTTCTTCCGCATGTCGATGAGATCCGCATCTCTGAGGAGGGCGAGGTTGATCGTCATGGTCAAGACGCCGAGTCCTTCGCCAGCCGGGCTAACAACTGGAACGGAAAGTGCTAAACGATAGGCGTCGTCGTCTCCCATGCTTTTGTAAATCGCGGAGATATGTGGCTGCTTAAGCATCGGATAGCTATCGGGCGGCAATGGGTCGCTGCAAAAGTCATTAGGTTTGCCTGTGAAATATGACCGGAAGTCAAAGCGTTGGCCATGGAATTGCGATTGTTTGGGATCGCTGTCATCATATCGCGCTACGACCCGTCCTTTGCGGTCGTTGGCGTACCAACTCGTGACCTCAAGCGACGCGGTTCCTCGATTGAAACGATCCCTCAGCCAGTTTTGTACGTCGAATGCATGAAGCACGTCTTCATCGTTGGTCGCGTTGACATCTCGCAATGCCTGATGCAGTTGCGGATCATCCGCCCAATGCTCCAACTTTCCCCAGCGAGTGCTCAAGTCAAGCGACCAGCGAAGCGCCGCCGTCTCAGCTAGCTGAAGCAACATGGTCTCATTTAGTTTTTCGGCCCTAGCACGTTGTTGTTCTGCCACGCGATAAAGAACAGAAGCGACGATCAATCCAGCGGCCGCACTCAGTAGGATCAGAATCAAACTAACGGCGCCGGTCATGATGGCTGTCGAATGATGACGCGACCAACGGGCGATACGCCGGGACACATTGTCGGGGTGAACAGAAACCGGCTCGTCGGCAAGAAATCGCTCGACATCTTCGGCCATTTCGAGGGCTGTCGCGTAGCGATTCTCCGGCTTTAAAGCCATTGCTTTGAGGCAAATCGCCTCCATGTCAGGGCTAACTTCGTCCCGCAGCTCGCGCAGGCGCGGGTAATTCCCTCGAATAATCGACTGAATGTCGAAAGTCCGCTCGCTACTACGCTGTAGCGGTGGCCGTCCGCACAGAAGATGATAAAGCGTCGCACCGAGAGCATAGATGTCGGTCGCGGGAGTGAGTTCGCTTTCACCAAGGGCCTGCTCCGGGGGCATGTAGGCAAGAGTGCCAGCAGCGACTGGGTGGCTCCCCGAACTGCCACCACTTTCAGGGATGATCGTCTTGTCACATTCAACACGATGTTCGTGCGATGACTGAAATGGTATGGCTAGCCCCCAATCGACAACGATCGTCTCGCCGTAACTTCCCAGCATGATGTTGTGCGGCTTGATATCACGATGCAGAATGCCTCGCGAGTGAGCGTATCCAATCGTCTTGCATACCGATACGAAGCTGGTCAGCATTTTGCGAAAGTCGACTGCACGTTCGCTTCCGTCTTGCTCCTGATGCTGGTGATACTGGTGGATTTTGTCTCTTAGTGACTCGCCTGGCAAAAACCGCATAACATAGAAACGCCGCCCCTCCTGCGTTTCACCAATTCCGAGGACAGGAGTCACGCCCGGATGGTCGAGGCGTCCGGTGATTTCTGCTTCTAATGCGAAGATCTCTCGGGTGGCTTCGGACACGTGGTCTGGTCTGATGAATTTGACTGCGACCTCTCGGTTGAGAATTGAGTCTTCGCCTCGGCAAACGACGCCAAGTCCGCCTTTTGCATGAACAGCAATACCGCGGATGACCGTTTTGAAAGCCACGCCGTCGGGGAAGCCGTGATGTGATTCGTTTCTGGTTCCGGGATCGAAGACAATTGTCTCAGCGCTGGATTGGTTGTGATTTCGCACAGAAGAAACATCGACATCGATCGGTGGTGCGTCATTGCGTAATCCGAGTCGAGAAGCCGCCTCGGCGTAGCTTTGGATGACGTCCTGATAGGCGGTAAACTGTGGAGAGTCTCTTAAGAAGTCGCTGACATCGTCTGCGTTTGGTTCCTCTTTGTGCCGCAAGAAGGCCAACAATGCGCGTGCCGCAGGCTCAGATAGTGAGTCATTTGTGATCTCAAGATCGTCGTTACCCATGCTCGCTCTTCCTTATCGAGTGATGTCGCCATCGAAATGAGCCATCAACCGTTTCAGCTTTTTCATACCTCGATAAATCAACCCGGCCACGGCAACAGGAGTCTTTTCGAGGGTAGCTGCAATGTCATCGACCTTCATGCCTTGTAATTGCTGCATCTCAATAGCAAGTCGTTCGCTATTGCTCAATTCGCTTAGAGCCTGAGCTAAAACAACGAGCGATTCACGTTGGACAGCAAGTTGCTGTGGGCAATCCGACGAACGAGTTACGCATTTTTCGGCCAACATCATTGCGCTGCTATACGACTCGTTAATGGTGCGATCCAGGTCGCGCTTCTTGGCCTTGTGATCACGCACCGAGTTCTGTGCCGTGTGGCGCAATATTGTCTTGAGCCAATCCACGAACTGAGCTTCAGTCTGGCCATGGAACTGTTTGAGATCGATGGCTGCTTTGCGCATGGTTTCCTGGGCAATGTCGGATTCATCGACGCGAACAAGCACTTTCTGTTGCAGCATGCCAACGGCTAGTAGCCGAACCAAGCGACGGTATTTTGTAAACAACTCCTCGGTGGCAGATTGGTCGCCAGCCAGCACCAAATCAAGGGCTTCGCGGAAGTTGCCTTGCGGATCAGTCATTCGAGGAGCCTAGAAACGATGGGCACGAAAAGTCGCACAAACCGGCGCGACATCCTAGAATTTGTTCGTCTTTTGGCATTTGCAGTGACAGCTGCTGCTCGGCAGCCGAGGGATCGCCCTGGTCGATCTGCAACAAGATTTGGGCGACGTCGGCCATGACGCCAAGTATAGCACACTCTAAATCGCCAGCTCAGCCAACCGACGGCCTTCACAGCGCTGGTGAACGGGTTCGACGGTGAGTACCCCTGCTGCCGACGGAGGTTTCGCCATGCGTAGAATATGACCAGGGCGGCACCTCCCAGCTTGGCCCAGCCGCTAACCAGCTGAAACTCATTCGATGAAAGCGACAATCGCCAGCAAGTTCTTCAATAGGCGTCACTTGCTTGACACGGGCGTTGGCGCGGCTGTTGCAGCGGGTATCGGCCTCTAAGGGGGCTACTGCCGAGAACCTACTCGGCTAAGATGTGTAGGCACCCGCGGTCTCCAAATCGCGGCTTCTCCTCTTTTTTTCTGGCGATTGCCCAACATTAGGCGTAGCGCGACGAATCTACTCTAGCATTTTGCGATCGACGATTGTAACCACGTTGCCGCTGAACTCTCCACGAGGGATCATTGGATATGGACGTATCTGAGAAGACACCCAGTAGCCACGGGAACACGACCCTCTATATCATCGGCGCAATCGTGCTCGCGGTCGTGATAGCAATCGTTGGGCCCGCACTGCTCGGAGAACAATTCCGCCCATTCGTAAGTGTGCTTGATGTGGGGGGCGAGATCTTTCTGCGGATGCTGCAAATGGTGGTCGTTCCATTGGTGATGGCCAGTGTGATGAGCGGCATCTTGGGGCTTGGCGACGTGCGAAAACTCGGCCGCCCCGGCGCGTACGCAGTGTCGTACTATCTGTGTACCACGGTGCTTGCGGTGGTGACCGGTCTGGTGGTGGTGAATATCGTCAACCCGGGGCGCGGCATCGACCCTGCACTTGTCGAGGACGCTAGGAAGGAAGGGGAGCAGACCCTCTCTCACGTGGCCGACCAGCGAAGAGGGCACCGGATCGAGTGGCACAACGTGGCCGGCGATCGGGCCGCAACGGCCGGCGATAGTAAGAATATGAGCGTTCCCGACGAAGGCGTCTGGAATGTGCGGATCACCATCGACCAGGTTGGCCTCGCGAAAACTCCTGCCCAGGCCAACCTGCTCTGGAGCCGAGACGGCAATCAGTTTGAGCCGGTTCCCGGGGGTGAGTTCGTGGGTGGCTTGGAACCAGAGATTTACACGACCAAGCCGGTTATCGCCTTGCCGGAGGATGCACGCTTCGTGAGGCTGGCATTCGAGCCCCAGGAGGGAGGCGAGCGTAGCGTCGTCGAGGCCTACTTGGTGACCGGAGCCCCGACGATCGGCACGATCTTTCGAAACCTGGTGTTGATGCTCTTCACGAACAATTTGCTGGGGTCGATGGTGGAGATCAACCTGCTGCCCCTGATTGTCTTCAGCATCGTCTTCGGGGCCATGCTGACCACGCTGGGAACCCGCGCCGAGACCATCTCGGCCCTGGTATTGAGCATCAATGATGCGCTGATGAGCTTCATTCTGCTGTTGATGCGACTCGCGCCACTGGGAATTTTCTGCCTTGTTGCCGCCCGCTTTGCGCACGCCCAATTGGACGGCCAGTTCCTCACGCTCCTCAAGACGCAGGCATGGTACATGACAAGCGTGCTCGCTGGGCTAGGGGTGCACGCCATGGTAACTCTGCCGCTGCTGCTCTGGTTCTTCACTCGGCGAAGTCCCTGGACGTTCGCGGTACAAATGTCCCAAGCGATCCTGACGGCGTTTTCTACGGCCAGTTCGACCGCCACGCTTCCAGTCACCATGGAGTGTGCAGAGACGAAGGCCGGCGTGTCGCGCCGCTCCACAGAGTTTGTGCTCCCTCTGGGAGCTACGATCAACATGGACGGCACCGCACTCTACGAGGCAGCGGCGGCTATCTTTATCGCCCAGGCCTATGCAATCGTCGATCCCACTTTTCTACTCACCTTCGACAAGCAGGTGGTGATCGCCATTACTGCTACACTTGCCGCCATCGGCGCGGCAGGCATCCCGGAGGCGGGACTCGTAACCATGCTCATCGTGCTAAACGCCGTTGGCCTGCCACTTGAATTGATTGGGCTGATCCTTCCCATCGACTGGCTTCTCGACCGCTTTCGAACCGCCGTTAACACTTTCGGTGATTCGGTCGGAGCGGCGATTGTCGATAGGAGCTTTGAATCCTAAGGTTGGGAGAAGGCATGCAGTGGTCACTGACACAGCCATGGGTGCGAGTAAAACCGCTGGTGCAGAAATGGATCTACAGTAAGGCCTTTGGGATCGCGGTACTTCTTTGCCTGGCCGTCGGAACGGTGCTGTGGTTTCTCGTGCAAGATAGGTTGCCCCACACGATTCGAATTGCTACTGGAGCCGACAACGGACAGTATCATCTTTACGGAGACTTGCTGGCGGACGGCTTGCGGGAACGCACCGACCAGGAAGTGGATGTCCTGGTCACCAGCGGGTCGATCGATAACCATCAGCGTCTCTTAAACAAAAGTGCGGACTTGGCGATCATCCAGCACGGCGCCACTTCGATGGCGGGACTAGCAGTAATTGCCCCATTGTATGAAGACGTACTCCATATCGTTGTACGCAAAGGCCGAGGTATCCAGTCGTTGCATGATCTGTCGGGTAGGCGCGTTGCTCTTGGCGACAACGGTTCGGGTATGCGCGCTGGTGCGCTTAATATTCTCGAACATTACGACGTGAAGCCTGATGCCGTTCATGGCGCATCCGAAGCATATTTTCTGGAGTTGCTACAGGAGGAAACGCTCGATGCGGCGATCGTGACGACTGGCTATGTGAATACCGACCTAAAGAGCCTGCTGGCGACTGGTGACTTCGAGTTGCTACCGATCGACGCCGCCGAAGCAATCTCCACGCGATTCGACCACTTTGTGCCCATGACGATTCCCCGTGGCCTCTACCGCGAAGGCCCGCCTGTTCCTAATCTGCCGATTAAGACCGTGGCGACGACTGCCATCCTCGTGGGCGGCAAAGACGCCTCCGAGCCTCTGATCAAGGAAACGCTCGCGGTGCTTTACGAAGAGATTCCACACCGGGACGGCACGACTCCCGAACGGCAGATCTCCCGGATCATGGGTGCCGAGGAGGCCAGCCAGTGGGCAAAAATTCCGTTGCATCACGTTACCCAGACCTACTTCGAGCCTTACAAGGGTTTGGTTCTGCTGAAAGATTTCATGGAGTCGATCGTCGCCACCAAGGACCTCCTGTTTACCCTGGGCGCCGGATTCTATGTTCTTTGGCTTTGGCGGCGTAAGGTCTTGCAGCAAAGATTGGAAGCGGAGCTGGCCGTCTACCGGCGACGACTCAACACGCTGCTGGACGCAACGATTCGCATCGAGAACGAACAGATGAGTACGGACGATCCGGCGAAGTTGAGAGAGTTCTTGGAAGAAGTGACCAGAATCAAACTGCGGGCTCTGGATGAGCTCACCGACGAAGACCTCCGCGGTGACCAGATGTTTGCGATATTCCTGACGCAGTGCTCGAACCTGAGCCGCAAGATACAACTAAAAATGCGGTTGCCCGTTGACACGGAAGAGTAACTTAGCGGGGAAGATGCCAACAGGCTTTACCTTCCAATGCGAGTAAGGGTTGCCTGCTCATGAGTGTTCGCGCTGACAAGACGTGCCAACGCTCAGGTGCGAGTGAGATTATGTCGGCGTCAAAAACTCAACGCAAACACCCATGTGCTTTTTGGCACAAATCATGTGGCAAGTTCTGAGGGCGAATCCCACGCCATTGGTGTTTCTCGGTTCTGTATTGAATAGCAATAGGATTGAGGCAACTTCGTCAAAAGTAAGTTGATCAGGACTTAGGAAGATAGGCACAGTCCCGGTGCTGCGTCCTTCGCACTGCCGGATTCGAGAGCGGTGTAATCCACCGACCGCTATTCGGAAATTCTCCAATTCACTTATAGCATTCCACTGACCCCGGCTTTGTGCGTCTCGCAGGAACGGTGGCCTTTCATCGGCCTGGAGGTCCTGGGAGGCGGAATCACAAAGCCGCGCGTGATATTCTGTGAAGACGGTATCAAGTCTCCCCGGTCGCGGGTCGAATCGCATCTCTTGTGCGAAAGACTGCCGATTCTACTGGTTTTGAGGCCGGAATAATCGGCACGATCACCGAGATGCTGGAAATTGCCGCCGGATGGTCCGATTGTGAGTGTTGTGCTTGCCGTGATGAATGCTGGCCTTGGAAGGCTGATGCGTTCTAGCAAGCCGCTAAAGCCCCAACTTCAGATGCCGTCCAAGTTGGCCTTGGTTTGTCCTTACCGCTTCTAAGATCATTTGTCTGCTGCAAATTGGATATCCGCATGATTCCGTGTCTAGTTCGTCCACCTCAGCCGCCGGTACTTTGCGTTGTATTTGTGGGGGCTCTTCTTTGCACCGCAGTTTTGCAGCCCTGTTCGGCAAAAGACAACATTGCAAATGCCGAACGGATGACCGAAGTCCCAGTCACAGGGATAACGTGCGTTCATGAAGAACTGGAGTACCTGCGGCCGTATGAAATGGATGAACATGCTTGGGATCAGCCGATGGTTGCACCATTACTTGCTGCAGAACACCAAGGCGACGGTATTGAGAAGACCAACGACGTAGCCTCCGTCGTCGCCGACTTTGAGGTGTTGCAGGCCTCGCTGTGCAAGGGTTGCTGCTGCCAGTGCTGCCGTTGCTATCCATGCCAATGTCCTTTGCCAGAAGCACCTTGCATTGATTGCCCTCACGTATCGACAGCCCAACCTTACTTCAACGTCAATATTTTTGGGGCACTCAAACTCGACATGCTCTTCAATGGTGCTCGCCCAGTGGCTCCAGGAACTCCGTTCTTTCTTGCTCCTGGTCCGCTTCCGGGGTTCGACCAAGATACGGTCAGCATCCATGCCCGCCAGAGCACCCTTGGCGCTGCGTTTTCCGGACCCGAATTTGGCGGGCTGCAGTCGGGTGGTCAAGTGATCGTGATGTTCTTCAACGACAATGTGATTGCTGATCAATACGGCCTGCTGCCGCTGCAGGCTTGGGGGGAACTGCGAAACGAAGACTGGCGGTTCGCTGCCGGACTTCAGTTCGATGTCTTTGCACCTGGGATACCGACCGTACTGCCTTTTTCCGCCCTGGCTGCAACGGGCAATGCCGGTAACGCGTTCCGTGGCCAAATCCGAGCGGAGAGGTTTTTGTACCCGGCCAGCGATGTGCAGTGGACGCTACAACTCGCTCTCAGCGAACCAGTCTCAACGACCATCGATCCCGCGTTTCGGCTTAGCGAAGATAATGGCTGGCCCAATGTGGAAGGACGTGTAGCACTCGGGCTGGGAGACGTTCAAGGAGTTGGGCCTGCAGCCAGGCGGCCGTTTGAGATCGGCATTTCGGGAGTCGTTGGCCAACTTCGCACCACCATTCCTACCGTCACTCAAGTGGTTGCCGACGTCTGGGGTGTGAGTGGTGACTTTCGATGGGCAATTACTGAATGCTGTGGCGTGCAAGGTGAGGTGTTTACCGGCCAAGGTCTGGGCACCTACAACGCCGGAGTACTGCAAAACGTCAACGGGACGACCTTCGAAGCCATCCGCACGACGGGCGGATTCTTTGAAACGTACGTTTACTTAACTCCTTGCCTACACAGTCACACGGGCTTCGGCATCGACGATCCCAATAACAACGACGTGGATCTCGATCCCCTTGGCCTGGGGCGGACTCGCAATAGCGTGATCTTCAGCAACCTGATTTGGGATATCAACAATACGTTTCGTGTTGGCTTTGAGGCCACTTGGAGAGAAACAGAGTACCGGTCGTTACCGAATAACGAAGGGGCTGGTTTTCACACGCAGTTTCAATGGGCTTTCTAGGCAGCGACGCCCTAATAGCGGCAGTACCCGGGCCACTTCCAGGCCGTCGAAGTCGCTGATGAAGACGTTCGGCTCGAAGACCACAAAGATGTCGCCGGACCGTTTTGGGTGAAAGTTCTTCAGGATCGCCCGCATCAGGCGTGTGTCCGGCAGGCTGGCGGTGCGCAGGGCGATGCTGGAGACCGCGGCCGACACGCCGTCGAACTTGGCTAGTTCCTCGGCGACGGCCTCTTCCACATCGGCCTTGTCCAGGCCCTTCTCATCGATCAGGTCGCGGTTGAGGTAAACGCAGGGATGTAGTAGGCCTCGATGAGTTCCTCCGCGAGGCCGAGATTCGTGCCCAACGGCGCATGGGAAACGCGGTCATTTACTGGGTCTTCACGTCGATCGAGTTTTTGACCACACAGGATTTCATTAAAAGGCCCAAATCCGGCGATAATTCAGGTGTCCAGCCATTTTTTTCGAATTAAACTTAAAAGGGTATATCTTGAGGCACGTTGAAGCTTTGATTGGGATTGAATTCAGATGGGACGTTTCGGTTTAGCGTTGTCTGGAGGTGGTTACCGGGCAACGATTTATCACCTTGGTGTGCTGCGATTCTTGCGTGACGCCAATTTACTATCCAGGGTCAGTCACATCACTTCGGTCTCCGGTGGAAGTATCGTGGGGGCCCATTTGGTGATGCATTGGGATCGCTATAACGGTAGCGAACAGTCTTTCGATGAAGCCGCCCAAGAACTCCTCGATTTCACGCGTCGAGACGTGAGAAATCGCATCGTCAGAAGATTTCCGCTGGCATTCCTGATGAACGCTACAAAGTGGGCGATGCAATTGGGTTGGTCGCGGCGTTTAACCCGTCCTGGCCTATTGGAAGCCCACTACGAAAAGTTTCTGTTCGGTGACAAGTGCCTCTATGAATTGCCGGTTTATCCTCAACTTCACATGTTGGCCACGAACATCAATGAGGGGTGTCTCTGCTCGTTTACACGCAGCGGAATGCTAGTCGAGCGACGGACGCCCACCGGTGGTACCGACTTTGACTCTACAAACAGTACGTTGGCGACCATTCCGATGGGCGTGGCGGCGTCATCGGCATTTCCCGGGTTTTTCCCCCCCATCCCTTTGGTCGCCAGTGACGTTGGCGCTGATGAGGGACGTTTTCCAGCGCACATTCTCACCGACGGCGGTGTCTATGACAATCTTGGCGTACGCATGTTTCGACATATCCAGGAGTCTTGGATTGGTCATGATACGCCATTAATTCCTGAAGATTTTGTCGACATTTCCGAGACTCTACGGATCTTCAATGAGTTTCTCGAAAAACCGCAGCCAGACTCGCGTTTATCGGCGCTTGCCCAATTGGTGCGCAGTCGATCTGAAAGTTCAAAGGCTCGGAGTGGTCAACTTGCTGAGGCGGATTTGCCCACAGGACTTTGGAACGTCATCGTCAATGAAAAACTCTATCTTGATACCACATGGCAAAGCTTGGAACTTGAAGATCAGCAGGCTAGCGAAGTATTGCAGTTGGCGCGGCGTCGCGATTTACAACGGGGCGACCAGTTGTGGATAAATCGCTGTTTGGTGAATGCCGCCGCGGTCCAAGAAACAAATCATCGAATTCTCGGATCAAATAAAACCGAATTCGATACGGTGATAGTTAGCGACGCCGGAAAAGAGTTTGGCATCATGCGAAAAAAAACAGGAGGTGGGGTAATTGGAACGGCGCTACGTTCTTCTGACATTCTCATGGATCGCGTTTGGAAACTGGAGGTCGACCAGTTCGGCGACGATCCGAGTTTTGCCTTTGTTCCAATTTCAGGGATGGTCGATCCATCTGAAGACCCGACAGCGTTGCACCCCAACCTCCAGCGACAAGTCGCTTGTATTCGAACCGATTTGGACCGTTTCAGTGATTTAGAGATCAGCGGCCTAACCCGGCATGGTTATGGGCTGATGCGCAAAGTCTGTCGCTCCCGTCCTGATATTTTTGGCGAAAACTTGCCCATCAATGCGCCGTGGGACCCGACCGGGATTGGTAACCAGAGCGAACCACCTAATGCAACCGGAGCCAATGTAATTACACGTCAAGCGCGACAGTTGCAGTCATCCGCGCGACGACAAATATTTGGGCGATTGCTGAGTTTTCGAGACTGGCCAACGTATGTTTATTTGCCGTTAATTATCCTGTTGTTAGTCGTCGTCCCCTACCTGATGTACCGATCCTATCGCGTCGCGCATCGTTCCGAGCAGATCGTCGACGCCATCACATTCAGTAATCCGGATTTTCAAACGGTCCTGCAACTGGTTCGGCAAAATCCGATTCCTGGCGATTGGGCACCAGTTCCAATCGACGAAGCCCAAAGTCTGGAGCCGGTCGATAATAGCGGATTCGTACTCGTTACCGATACTCGTATTATAGACCTTCGTCGCTGGGTGTCTGGGTCCGATCTTGAGGAAGATCGAATTGTTGTTTATCGACGAATGCGAGTTCGTCGCCAATTGGATGATTCTTCAACCGACACGAACAATTCGTCAGAAAATCAAGTCTTTCGCTTCCAACAGCGAACGCCGGATCGAGAAATTTCGGTCAGTTGTGATTCAAAGGACCTCAAACCTCGATTCCGGATTGCACCCGTCGGCACCGCGAGCGGTGAAATTGGTTTTGTTGCTGAATCTGAATTTGACTTGTCGAGGCTGCCGGTGGGCGAAACTGCCGACATCGGATTTGAAGTCCTCGCGCTCGGACTCCAAGGCAAAGACAAGGTAAGCACCACCAGCACCACAGTCTTCAGGCGTTGGATAGGGCTCTTCGGGTTGCCCGGCGGAGTTGTTTTTGGTCGGCTTTGTCGCGGCGTTCTGCTTGGCGGTATTGGCGGATGGACTCGGGGTGGGCGGCGGCCCAGACATCGGGGCGGAGCGCGGCGTAGTCGGTCTCGCCGGCCAGTAGCCGATCCAAGACGTCTTTCACGTACGCCCACACGTCTAAGTCGTTGCGTAGCGCACTGGAAACGAGCGTGAAAAAGCCGGCCGCCCGGTCGCCGGCCGCGAGGCTGCCAACGAACAGCCAATTCTTGCGGCCTAGCGCCACCTGCTTCATTAGTTGCTCGACATCGTTGTTGTCGATCGGCAACCAGGGATCGGTGAGATACAACTGCAACGGCGTCCAGTGATTGCGCAAGTAGCCCAGCGCGCCGCCGAACTTGCTCTTGGGCAGCACGTCGTGCGCCGCTGGACTTTCCAGCCACTGGCCTAGCGCCAGCCAGATCGGCAACGCTTCTTGGGTGCGCAGCTCCAGCCGCGCCTCGGGCTCCATGGTCTTGCCCCGGTCTTCAATATCGTAAAGCTGCTGAAACTTGGCTAGCGCCACGCTCGCTTCGCGCGGGTAGTTGTCCCGCGCTTCAAACACCTTGCGTCGCGCATGCGCCACGCACGCCGCCCGCTCGATCCGACCGCCCGTCCGCAGCGCAATCTGCTGATAGCCTGAATAACAGTCGGCCATCAGTTTTCCAGAGAAGTCTTCCAAGACCAGATCGGGGCCGGCCCGCTGGCGACTGACCGTAAAGTCAAAGAACGTCAGGGGAACCGTCACGCTCCGATAAGCCCACAGTTTGGCCGTCACGCTCGGCTTGTTCTTTTCCCGCGCTTCGCGAAGTTTTTCGCAGGCCCGCTGGCTCTTCGCGTCGCCAGGCGTGGCTTCGGGTATCTCCTTCGGAACCAGCAGCGTCACGCTCGTGTCGTCGGTTCCTAGAATCGAACTGGCCAGTACCGTCTGGCGGAGGTGCGCGATCAACGGCTCCAGCACAAACGCCGACGCCTGAAGAACGTTCAACAGCGTCGAACGGCTAGGAGTCCAGCCCGAACCGGCGAACAGGTCTTGCTGCCGATAGATCGGCAAGTGATAGCCGTACTTGTTCGCGATGATCTCCGCGGCGATTGAGGCATCGTACTTGTCGCCTTCGACAAGGCCGGTCGGCCTGTCGGCCGAACCGACGCCGCACTCTGGGGCGTTCTGGCAGGCGTACTTCGGATACTTCGTCACCCGCACTTTCAGTTGCGGTCGCTCGAATTCGAGCGTTTCTGTTGTGTCAAACCCAATGAGTTCCCGTGCCCGTGCTGGGGGCACGCTTTCTGGTCGTCGGGAACCTGGGCCTCGACTTCGTATCGCGGCAGATGCTCCGGCAAGCCCTCATGGCGACGTTTTTTCTTCTTGCGACGGACGTGCGTCTTGACCGTCAGGCCGGCTTCCGAGATCGCCTCGGCCAGGCCCTCTGCCGCCTCTGCCGCCTCTTCCCCGAAATCTAACGCCAATTGATTGGGGTCGGCCAGGTACCGTTCGCTGCGGCGGGCGAACGCCCGTTGCAAGAGTTCTTTGATCGTGAGCTGGTCGGCTTGTTTCTCTTGCTCGAGTCGTTTTACTTTCGCGGCCAGGTCGGCAATCGCTTGTTCGTGCGATTCGACGAGATGTTTTTCAGCGTCGACTTCGCGAAGTAACTCAGCGGCGAGCGTTTGACACGCCCCAAGATCGTTGGGAATCGCAATAATGCTGGCTCGAATCGTCATGCTCGTCAACATAACGATTCACTAGCTTCGCGCAAGTCCAACTCTGAAAGTTTTCGAGAAAACTTTTTACGCCGACTTCTGGTAGCGCTTGCGGCGCTTCACGCCGACCAGCGACACGCCCCCCAACAGCATGGCCAGTTCCGTCGCGTCGATTGCCAGTCGCCGCTCGTCGGATGCTTTCACTTCAAACGTCCCTTGCTCGAGCACCTTGTAAAAAACCCAAAAGCCAGTCCCATCCCAGTACAGCATCTTCAAGCGATCGGTTCGTCGATTGACGAACAGGTACAGGCTGCCGCCGGTGGGGTCTTCTGCGAACTGACCTCGGACGATTCCCGAGAAGCTCTATCTGGGCGAACATGTCTTCAGCCGTGCAACGTTTGCTGCGTTCGTGATGAAACAGCAGGGTGGTAACGCGAGCGAAGACAAAACCGTTGCATGCGCAGTTGAACTGCTGAAGTCGAAACGCCATGAGCATGCAGCGAGAATCTGTCAGCTAGAGCGTGCCCGAAAGGCACTTCTTTCAGCAGCCGAAGCGGTGCGTGACCACGTGGGGCGGTCTCAGCGATTGGGGCTGGTGCCACGAAAAGAACAGACAGCCAATGACCTTGTCGGGTGTATCTGGTTCGCTTTTGATGTGGGACTACTCCAGAAAGCGGAGCGGCGACAACAAGCGTCACGAGCGAAAGAACTCTTATCGAAGGAACACATGGCAATAGTGTTCGGGCGATTACTCTCAAGGTACCGACTGAGGCTCATCGAGCAGCTCCAAACGAGGATTGACGAGACGCGGCGAGAGCACCTGCAGGAAGCAGCAAACCGCTGGGTGGAGATGCTCGTGACGCGTGCTGAAAGGGTGGGGCCACAGGACACCACCGAAGGGGCGATGACCGCCATTTGTGGGTTACATTTTGCTTATGCCTGCCACCAGCGTCTCGACTATGGACGGATGTCGCCAGAGCTCCAGAACAATTTCAGCGACCTGATCGATCGGGTGCCAGAAAAGATGGTGCTTGTCGCGGTCCGACGACTTCTGGCCGAGGACATTCTGGATGACGAGGCATTCGACCTGCTGCGGTACGTGCCAGCCGTGCGCGATGCCTATCTTGCCGTACGAGAAGCCTGCCCATCGGCCGGTTAAGCAGGACTACTTGCTTGGAGGAGTGGCAGCAGGGTCCGAGGCCTACTTCCGGCGGCGAGACGTTCGGGCGGTGCCGTTACCACCGATTTGCCGACTACCCCGCCAGGCCCGAGACAGCAAGTCTTCAAGAATCTCATTATACGTGACACCGTCACGTTCTGAGATTTTCACCAGGTACTCGTGCACCGTAGAGCTGACGGTGAGGGTTTTTTGTTCGCCGTAGTGCTCCCAGCGTTCGCGGCGTTTGCGGATCCCGGCCTTCAGCCGCGTCCATTCTGAAGAGGGGAGGTACTTTTCGCACCAGGCGTTGAGGGCAGCCGTTTTTTTGGCAGACGTTTTCTCAGCGATGGCCGCATGGAAGTTCCGCTCGGCCGTCGCTGGCGACGCATTAGCTCGTAGTTCCAGCGAATAGTCACGCACCTTGGGTGCCAGGTAGAAATAGGCGTGCTGGTAGTCGTCTACGGTGATGGTATAGCGGGGGCGGGGCATCCTTCCATTGTACCTCACCCAATATCTGTGACAAGGACACATAAACGCCCAAAAGCCACCTCGGCGTGGCCGGCCATGCCTCCCCCGGCACAGGGAAGAGGAGCCAGTCCTCCTGTCGCCGGACATGTCTATCAGTCGCCGCAGGCCTGCTTCCTGGCATCACGCACCGAGGCGGACTCGGTCACAGGGTCTTCCTTGGAGTTCGCGGGTGCCTCGATGCCGAGTCGAACGAGGTCGCCCACGATATCGACGACCACCACCTGCAAATCATCCCCGATATAGATACTCTCCTGCTTGCCCCTTTGGAGGACGACGAATCGTCGGTCATCGGACATCGGTTGTACTCCAGAGAGAATGGTTCGAAGAGAGCCGCGTTGGCGGTGTGTCTTATGATAGAATCTAGCGTCAGCGGGAGATAGTGCTGGGATGCGAGGTAGTGCTGGGATGGAACGTGCCGCGAGACGGCATCCGAACCATTCCCCTACAGGGGACACTACCACGCCGATAAGACCGGGTACGACGATCAAGGAGCGACGCGGACAACGGTGCTGTCCAGGCCCACGCTCCCCCGGCACAGGGAAGAGGAGCCAGTCCTCAATAACGCCTGACCTGAAACGGCGCTGAGACCGTCCGCCAGGCGCCGGAAGGGTGAAGGGCCGTCGGCCCTAGCCAAGGAACGGGGCTTCCCCGCACCCCGGGCAAGCGAGCCGCCGTTGCTGTTCGAGGTAAAGGCGGTGAAGCTCTTCCTGGGAAGGCGGGGAGGGGTCGGGAGCCGGTACGGCCTGCCCGGTGCTATCGATGTCTTCGCGAGGTTCTTGCTGGTCGTCCATCGTTGTCTCCTCAAGCGGTTGTTGTTGCCCCTCACCCCGTGCTGGGGGCAACAACAACTGCGGCGGGAGATTGACAGGCAGCAAGCAGAGCGTAAGAGAACACCTTGCAACCGGCGGACGTGAAGCACCTGGGCTTGAAGAACGACGGCTTCGAAGGCGTCCGCCAGGCAAGCGGGGACAGGGGTTGGGAGGTGCCATTGGCTCGAACTGGTCGAGCCGGTTGGATGGTCGACGGATGCGTGTCTCTAAAGAAAAAGGAGGCTAATACGCCGCTAAAGCATCCGGTCTGGTCGTGGGGAGCGGTCGACGAGGGAAGAACGCACGTGTACTTGCGAAACAGCGAATCGCACGTCTACGAAGACAGCGGAGAATGGCTCCTTTTCTACAACCCAGACTGGCGACCGTCGCCCGGTCACGAGGATGCTCCACGTTCAAAGTCGCTGAGGTGATGGCCACCTCAGCGCCGTAGCACCTGGGCCAATTGACCGAGGATGGGCACACCGACGCTGTCAAGAAATCTACGAAACTGCACGAGGTGTTCCCGCTGAATCGAGACCGCTGCAAGTTCGGACTGGCCTAAACTCACTGGTGTTGGTCCAGCCGCTGTCAGTTCGGATACCGCTGAAATCGGGCCCCGTCTTCATCGCATCCGGGTAACAGCGGACAGAAAGCCGAGCCGCTTCGCTAGCGAACTTCTGTTGAGAAGTTGGTGGTTTGGAAGCCGGGCGTCTACTGGGCTGATGTCTTGTCGCTCAGAAGCAACGTACGTCGGAAACAAAGCTAGGTTTCATTGATCGCAATGTCGATCAAGTCGAGCCAATTGCCGAAGTGGTCGCTCCAAATGTCACGGTCGTCCTGATCGATGATCCCGTCATCGTCTCCATCGGCTCGAAGATCGGTCGTGCTGCCGAGTGTGTCGCCCCAGATCGAGTAATCTCCCAGCGAGACGGTTCCGCTATCCTCGCCATTCGAGATCCCGTCGCCATTGTAATCGCCAAGCAAATCAAATATCGCGTCGACTGGCAAATCCTCCCGCCACCTGACACTCGTGAGACGACCACTCATAGCACCGGTTACTCCCCGTATCGTCAGTGAGTCTGTAATGTCCAGATCACCGAACGCGATGTCGGTATCCGTGGGGCCGCTAGGGCTACCTGTCGCCGCACCGTTGCCGAAGTTCACGCGGTCGCGCGTGAGCACGAAGTCCCATGCGGGAAGCCAAATTTCCTCGGCTACGCCGTCATTCTGGTTAGCGAGGCCAATCGCTTCCCGAATGGAGAGTGCCTCCTCGTCGTCGGTGTGATCGAACGTGTCGGCGATGGAGGTGACTACGTAGTCGGGTATCCCCAAATGGTCACCCGTGGCTGGAATTGTGTCGAAGAAACCGCCGGAGGCGTCGTCGTAGAGATTGTTGCCCAGATTCTTCAACACCGGAGTACCAGTGATGTTAACGTTTGGCGTATTATGAACGGCGTTGTTTAGCGCAAAGATAGACGATCCAATCGTCAGATCGGTGCCTCCTGAATAGACGGCTGCTCCCTGATAGCCGGTATTCGAAGTGAACACGCTACCCAGGATGGTCAAAGACGAAGCGCCGGAAGCGGCGACCGCAGTGCCTACACCGCCTCCCCAGTAAGGACCAACGTGCGAATTCGCCACAAAGACGCTGTCCCGAATCAAGACGGTAGCCTGGTTCGACGCGTAGACGGTGGTGCCGACAATGATACCGCTGTAATCGGATACCGACCTGGTTAGCGTGAGCCCGTTCAGCTCGAAGCGAGCGCCGCTACCTTGGATATCGAAAATCCTCTGAGAGTAAGGCGATCCGGTGTAGCTGTCGCCAAACCCCTCAATGACGCTAATTCCCGCGCCCATGCCGATCACAGTCACGTCACCTGTGACATTGAGGTCATTGTAGCTGGCATCGCCCACTTCTGTTCCCACCCGCGTAAGTACATATCGCCCTTCTCGTAGAACGATCGTCGTCGGCTCCGTGGCTGCATTCGCCAATTGCACCGCCTCACGGAGGCTTACGTCGCCGTAGCTATGATCGCCGTCCAACTCGTCGGCGGTGTTCGACGCGAGGATCATTCCCGGCTCCACCGCCAGCCAATCCGTGTAGTCGGTCGTGCCATCGATGTTGTCGCGATCGGTGTCGCCGGCGAGTATGGTCGCCCGAAAGCGAAATTCACCTTCCGCTTCGCCGTCGCCGCTGCCGAATGTGTCGGACTCGACGTCAGCGAGCGACCACGGATTAGCGAAGTCGCCATCAAGTGATTCTTGGTCCAGGTCGATGATCGAGTCGGCCAGGCGGAACAAATGTCGTCCATCGGCCAGGCTTGAAGTAAACGACCAGGTTGCAGTCTGCGTTGCAATGTCGTATTCAAAGGCGGCGACGGTCGGATCGGTGCCGTCGAGGTTCGTCACCGTTAGAGCAGTGGAGGTGACGAACACTTCTTCACTAAACGTAACACTAAGCTTGTTGGCATTGGCCACTGGCACGGTCCGTAACTGTTCGCCGGACCCGACGACACTGCCGAAGTCATAGTCGCCGCCGGCCGATGCACTAATCTTGATGCCCACCACCTGTGGTGCCTGCATCGGAATTTCAAACGGCAACCCGGTGCCGGGATTCTGAATGTATGGCGCAAGTCCAGCATCGACCAAGCCAAAGTTGGCCTCCCACACATCGTAGTCGTCCTGGTCGACATCGCTATCGCCATCGGCGTCGGCAGACGGATCGCCGATAAACCAGAGGTCGTAGTCGGCGGTATCGACGACACCGTTACCATCGAAATCGCCGGGCAGAATATCAAGGGTGGTCGACATGTAGTTCGCTTGCAAAATCTCAAGATCCGCCAAGTCGATAATGCCGTTACCGTTACCATCGGCGTCGAGATTCGTGGTGGATCCGAAGTTCTCCTCCCAGAGGTTATAATCGTCGTCGTTCACGGTGCCGTCGGCGTTGTAGTCGCCAGGAAGAGTGGCAATCCCGAATGCAGCTGCGGAATGTGTTGCACCGAAATTCTTCTTCCAGATCTGGTACTCTTCGATCCCCACAATACCGTCACCGTCGACGTCAAGTCCGGAGTATGGAATGACCGTGCTTCCTAGTTGGTCTCGCCACAAACCGTAGTCTGCAAGATTGACGGTTCCATCCAGATTGAAATCGGCGGGAACGTCAATCACGATCATGCCGCCGAACTTTGCCTTCCAGAAAGTGTAGTCAAGTTGATCGATGTTGCCGTCATTGTTGCCATCGGCGCCCACTCCGTAAGGAATATCCTTGAGCCCCAACAGGTCGCGCCAGACTGCATAATCACCGAGGCCGACGGAGTTATCCAGATTGTAGTCTGCCAGGAGAAGCGGTGGACGCACTTCGAACGCACCAATGTCGATCTGATGATTCACATCGTGGAAATGAAACTTTGGGGCGTTGTTGGGCCAAAATTCCGGCTCCAGATTGTATTCGCGAACGTAGAGGGGACCACGTTGATCGTACGCTAACTCGGCAGTTGGAGTGAAACTTGGATCACCACGGTCCAGGGCCAAGTGCTCACCCCAATAAGCAAGCTGCACGGTCTTCGTGGGGCCGCCATTGTTGGCAAGTTTAGGCAAGCCTTGCGCATTTATTGACCTCTGCGCGGCGAATGGGCCGAGCTAGATTCGTAGTTTAGCAGTTTTGAAGAAAGACGCTTTGATTCGATGGTTGGTAGCCTGATCTTTGAGCGACTTGCGAACGGCCCGCTTGAGTTGCGGGGTGTCGTCCGGGACGAAGTTGGCCAGGTCGCTGTACTTCGTATGGCTCCAGCGTGCTTCCACCGGATTGAGTTCGGGGGCGTAGGCAGGCAACCATTCAAAGTCGATCTGCTTCAGCCGAGACGCCAAGATTTGCTTGGCCGCCGCACGATGCACACTCCAACGGTCCCACACAATGATCAAGGGACCGCGAAGGCTTTTTCGCAATTCCCGAATGAAGGCCACCGCTTCGGCCGTGCGAATGTTGTCGGGATGAATCTGAAACGGCGTGCGGATGTGCCGCCTGCAAGGAGAAAGACTCACCGCACTGATGACGCTCAGCCGGTCGTACCGATCCCAAGCCCGTTGAATGGGTGTTTCACCGGTAGGAGCCCAGGTGCGCCGATTCACCGGCTGCAGGCGGAAGCCCGATTCGTCGATAAATACAATGCTGGCACCGCGCCTGCGGGCTTTTTTTTGATCCGCGGCCAATCGTGCTTGCGCCAATGCTCGACCGCTTCGGCATCCTGTTCGCGAGCAATTCGACGAGGCTTTTGTGGACTGTATCCCAGATCGTGCAGAATGCGGCCCAGATGGTCGGGATGGTACGACACGCGAAACTTTTTGCGGACCACTTTGGCCACCCGCGCACAAGTCCAGAGGTCGGTCTTGAACCCCGACGCGATGGGACCTGCTTTCAGAATATCGAGCAGTTCTTGCTTCTGCTCCGTGGACAACTTGGGCGTGGGCCCAGGATGTGGCTTGGCGGCTAATGCCGACGTGCCGCCTTCCCGCCACGCTCGTTTCCAACGCTTGACGCTGGAAAGACTCGCCCCGACAAGTCGGGCGGTTTCTGCGAGAGACTTCCGTGCCTGGAAATACTCCGCAGCACGACGACGGCGAGCTTCCAGCTCCGTCGCACTGCCTTTGGTTCTCATACACCTTCATACGGTGCTAGCTCACTAATTGGTTCATTTACAGCGCAGGTTTCAATAGTTGGAAAACATCCTCCCAATGAATTATGATATCCGCTCCAAATGGATGATCCTCACCGGGCCCACCAATTAGGGTCGTATCGTGGTCCAAATCGGCCGAGGGTATTTCTATGGAGAGGGGATGATCGTGTGGATCTTCATCTGGTCTATAGGCGGCAAACCCAATGTCGCCGATAATGCTGTAACGGACATAGATGTTGGGGCGCGAGTTGGGATCGGTCACTACTCCAGGTGCTGGTGCAGTGGGCGATCCGAAATCGTTCTGGATATTCGGGCCAATGCCCGTGTGGATTCCAGGCTGCTGTGGATGAGCAATAGTCTCGGCGTACAATTCGAACTCATTATCTTCGTCACCAAGGTGGCGATTTCCGAGTACGATCGTATGGTCGAGAGTGGCCCGCTGGGCGTCATTTTGGTAATTGTCGAAATAGATGCCCCCACCTGCGGTATATTCTGGGTCGAAGATAGGTCCGCCTGCATCCGCAAAACGCCTAGGCCCAGCTACGTTGTTGGTCACCGTACTGTGAACCATACGAACGAGGTCACCCGACATAGAGATGCCGCCACCGTTCTTGGCGTAGTTGCCGGCAA
Organism: Lacipirellulaceae bacterium; assembly: GCA_963753855.1. Lineage (GTDB taxonomy): Bacteria > Planctomycetota > Planctomycetia > Pirellulales > Lacipirellulaceae > Aeoliella. The sequence goes on from CAVWDV010000007.1 coordinate 333,940, forward strand.
TCGTGCTGTTCAACACCACAATTCTATCATCTGAGTAAACTTGGCCAGCTTGGGCATTTAACTTCAAGCCTCCACCGTTGCCAAGCGTCTTGTTTCCGCTAATCGTGCTGTCTCGGATGGTGGCGGGATCGTCAGAGTTGGCTTCAACGTACAGGCCTCCGCCGCTCAGTGCCGCGCGATTGCCCTCGAATGTAGTTCGCTCAATCACCGTCGCGGCTTCAAAGTTTTCATATGTATCATTCGGCGTGGTGAGGTGGATACCGCCGCCGTGTCCCGAAGTTTGGTTGTTCGTGATCAACGAGTCGCGCAGGACGAAATTATCGATTCCCGCGATTTCAATTCCGCCACCGACTCGCGGGTTCCCAAAGGTTTGATCTCCTTCTCCAGCTTTGTTGTCGTCGACTAGAATCTCATCGAGAAGAACAGTTAAATCTTCGTAGGAGCTGTGGATACTAAACGCTCCGCCTGAACCACCATCGTTGACTTCATTTCGTACAAAGCTGGATGCCACGATGTGGACGATAAGTGCGTCTCGACTCCCATGGAAATTGATCGCTCCGCCACGGACAATGCTACCGGCCGGGGCAGTTGATTTGTTTTCTACGAAGGTAGTTTGCTCGATAAGAACATCCGGGTCTTCGCCCGAGGTAATGTCCGAGAATATAGGCTGAAAGTCGATGGCTCCGCCGTCACTACCCGCCAGGTTGCCGCCGGAGCCGGGGATAGCGTCGTTCGCACCGAAGTGGGAATTGCGGATCATTACCGTTTGGGTGTTAGCCTTAATCTGCGCCCCCATCGGCCCAAAACTCGTTTGGGTCCCCGGCCCGGTTATCATGGAATATGGAATTCTCCACTTCGAGTGGTGCGCCATAGTGCGCAATAGCGCCGCCAAACGTCCCACTCGCGTTGTCGCGAGCGACCACATCGTCGAGCTTCAAAGTGATTAAGTGGGAAGTAGAGCCAACGGTCGGAAAACTCGTAGCCACTGCACCACCGTACCCGGCAGGATAAGCGCCGGTTGCTTCATTCCCGATGAGTTCGACGTCGGTCAGTGTTATTGAGGAGGCGGCTGAATTAGCAGATGCGTTGACACCAAAGATCGCACCACCCGTTGACGCCGTATTGTCGATGAAACGCATGTCGCTAAGATTCAAAGTCTCAGCCGCCAACATGGCCCCACCTTGGTTCGCATTCCCGCCGGTGAGCGTCAGGCCCGTAATATTGACCACTTGCACGGGATTGGGCCCGTTGCCTTGAAAATCGTTGATCTCAAAAATCCGCGACGTCCCACCCGCGTCGATCGTCAATTCGTTGCGACCGGGGCCGGTGATGGTGAGGTCTTGCGTGATAGAGAGTTGACCTTCGATAAGTATGATGGTGCTTCCGGCTGGCAAGTCGAAATTCACGACATCATTTGCTTCGAGCGAGACCTCGGCGTCAAATATCGCCTGACGTAGCGTTCCTGGTTGATCTCCAGGACTATTTACAACACCATCGCCCGTGTTAGTGACGGTGAACACGGCCAACAGGCTCCGATCTTCGCAGTGCTCAATATACAACTTGCGATTGTATGCTTGCCTGGGAACAGACTTTGGGCGAATCCTTTGTTTTGGAAACAGCGTGTTCCAAAAACATGAGCTACTCATACTCGCTCCCTCAAGCAAAGTAAAAATGTGGTGCCTCGCGCCCCGGCACGAATGAAACTATATGAACTTTTGTTTGCGCCGGCACGAGTTTGTACCATCAAAAGAACAGATGCCAGCACCGCAAGAGCTAAGGTTGATGGTTCTGGCACTACTGTACCCTTAATAACAAAGCGTTTGCTAGGGAGTCGACCTCCCCAGTCGAAGCCTGTTAGAAAGCCAATGTAATCGGGACTTTCTATATCGTTGCTGTTGCTCAAAGCGCCACCGCTACCGCTGGCACCAAAGAGACCACTCCCAAACACCAAGGCGTACCAACCAGGATGGAGGGCCAATTCCATTTCAGACGATGTTTCTTCAGATGGCTCAGGAAAGTCGAGTAATGTTGTCCCAAGAACATCAGGCGTTGACAAGTCATCCGAATCAGGGAAGTCATCTGGACTGGTTAACATAACGATTGCTGCGAAGAATTCGGCGTCGCTATCGGGGGGACCAACAAAATGACCACCGACGGATTTGGTTACCACAGGCTGTGTCAACTCGAACCGAACACCGCTGAAAGCCGTAGGCCGTATGTTTTCTCCAGGCACCTCGCCATCAATCGCTTGTTGCCAAGTAACACCTGTTTCTCCCAGCGTCGCACTCTCAAACAGAATCGTCTCCGCAGTCGCGGCCGATGGCAGGCAACAAAGGCCCCCAACTACAAGCAACACGCGCCCGGCGTTCGAACGCACTCTACTACGTCTGCTGAGAAATGAAATGCAGCCTAGCAGCAGTAAAAGCGTACTTGGTTCAGGGATACTAGCTACTCGAAAGCCAACGGCGGCGTTTGATACACTTGGCTGGAAAATGTAGTGCCCAAAAGAAGATGAGAGAGGAGTCGGATCACCACTAATCAAACCCCAATTGTCGCCACGAAATCCGCGATTCGCGAGAGGATCATCATTGATCAGATCAACTTCTGTTTCATCCCACTCAGCGACATTTCCCGCTTGCCCTACGGTCCCAAATGGGCTCTCACCGCCAGCGTGCATGACATCGGCCGGTCCTGCTTGGTTGTACACCGCCGTATTTGCCGCCGTCCCACTCGCCACGGCCACCGGCGGGGTGTTCATGCCGTTGGGGTAGTCGAACCACTGGTCGCTCACAGGGTCGTAGAACGCCGCCTTGTACCACTCGTCAGCGCTCGGCAAAAAGTACCGCGCCTGGGTGTTGCGAAACGGGTTCTGCGCACTGTAGCCCACGTCGCCGGGCTCCCAGAGCTGAAAGTCGCCCGCCGCATCGAACTTGTACGCCGGCGGTGCTCCTTTGTCTGCGTTCAGCCAGTTCACAAACCGCGCCGCCTCGAACCAGCTCACCCGCGTGGCCGGCTTGTCGGGGCCCCGCTCATCGAGGGTGATAGCGAGCGGACCCGCTGAACCGGCCGAAGCAGCGTTAGCCCGGCGAATCGCATGCTCGGGCACTTCGTACTTGCCAATGCGATAGACGTACGGCACGCTACCGGCGGGATTCGGCTCGCCAGTGGTGTCGGCCGGATTGCCGGGGTCACCAATGGTGACGAACTCGATGGTGAACTGATTCTCGCCCGTGCCGAACGTGTCGGCGTGTGCGGGGGGGGACGCGACCGCGAAGATGAAGAACAACACCCACCCTGTCCAACCGTTCGTCTGCATTGCGAGGCTCCAAGAAGATGTCCCAGGCACGATGAATTAGCACGATGTAGCTGCGCTAATCACACTAGTTGAATTTTCTCGGCTGGCATTGCCTCCACGGTCTTTCAACCGGTCGATTGCCGAATTACTCGAGTCTCGAGTAGATGTCGCGTCCACTCAGTTCGTGACATTCCGTGCCGTAACCAGCAAATCCAGCGCCAGCCAAATACCTTCTCTATCCTAGTTGAGCATCGAGCTAATGTCACCGAACGCTGTGCGGTTTAGGTCGATCCCTGTGCGGCATTGCTCATTGAAGGCACCTAACGTTGCGAGCTGGTGCATCCTACTTCCCCCCATTGTGCCGGGTCGACTAGACGTTCACGCTGCTTTGGCACGCCCTCACTTTTGTGTCCACTGCCATGCCAGTTCCACGAAGTCAACAAGAGAACCCCGACCAAGGCCGGGGCAAAGGCGAATCGGTTGCCGTGGGTAAAACCGGTAGGGAAAAGTCCCGCGATGCGCGTTTCTTGAACCGGGCCACACGCCCTACAACGACATCAGGTCGCGATCCTGGGATCGCACCTCCCACCAGTATTTAAGTCCAGGCGGTTGCATCGTCCGACCGCTCGAAGAGGTTTTTCTACGGCGCAGAGGTGGCCACGACCGACGCGCCGAAGCTCGCCGCTCAAGTGAGCGAGGATGTCACAACCGCTGTCAGGTACGGAACTTCCGAAAGCCGCAGCGGTGCACCAGACCTCGTTCAGTTTGGCGGTCGGCCAATCTGCAGCGGTGCGACTCACCTCAGACATCTGAGCTTTAGGCAAGGGGTCTTGGCAATAATTTTCAGTTTTCTTGGTTGAGGTAGGGTACGATTTCCGGGCAGCGTTGTTTCAGGTTGGCGAGGTAGCGATCGCAGTCAAATGGCTCTCGTGTTTTCCAGACGCGGAACAGTATTCGGATCCAGCTGCGAGCGATCTTTCGTAGCGCCGCGTGGTGCTTCATGCCGCGATCGCGGAGCATGCGATAGCGGGCTTTGCTCCAAGGACAGTACAGCCGCGCGCTGTTGGCGAATTCGTGGAACGTCTGGCGGAGATACTTGGGACAAGCGAATCGCCGGTGGACGTGACGGTGTTTGCCGCTCTGTTTTGTCACAGGAGCGATCCCACTGAACGACGCCAGGCTGTCGGCATCCTCCCAGCGGTCCCGCTGCGAGCCAAAGGCGCAGAGCAGACGCGGCGCCAGCGTACTGCCGGCACCACGCAGATTGGTGAACAGGTCCGCGTCGGGATGTTGCTTCATCGCTTCGGCGATCTTGGAGTCCAACTCTTCGATCGTCTTCTGAGCTTGTTGGATCTGATTGGCCAATAGCTTGGCCACCATCGCCGATGGAGTAATCAGTGCGTCATCCCGGGTCAGCAGCTGGGCCGCACGAATGCGCTCGATGGTCTCCTCCTGCTGCGGTTCGTTGCGTACGGAGTGCTCACATAGGACGCGGCGGATGAGCTGAGGGTCGGCGCGACGTAACTTGCGAGGGTCGGGCCACCGACACAGCACGCTGAGCAACAAGGGCAGCTGGTGCTTCTTTCCAAAAAGCTCCAAGACGACCGGAAAATAAGACTTTAAGACAGCCGTTAGTTGTTGTCGAAGTTTCGTTTGACCGTCGACGATCTTGCGCCGCTGCTGGGACAAGTTGGCGATCAGCCGCGTGTTTTCATCGTCCGGCTGCCAGGCCTTCAGCGTCGTGATGCGTTCACGCAGCATCCGTGCCAGATACATGGCGTCGGTAGGATCGTTCTTGCCGCCCCCAGGATAGCTGTCTCGATAGCTAGCCAATTGTTTGGGGTTGACTGGATAGAGCAGCACATCCTCACGGAACATGAGCGCATAGATCAGCGCTCCGCGAGACTGCTCCAGCATGATGGCGATAGGCTGCCCGCCGGCGAGCTTGAGCATCTCGGCGACCCAGGCGTCGATGCTCTCGGCCGAGTGCTCGAGCTGCTGATGAGACTCCTTGCCCTGTCGATCGATGACATAAATGTCGTGCTTCTGGTCGGCCCAATCCATACCGATGAAGAGGCCAGGTTGTGCGATTGGTTGATTCATAATCCGACTCCTTCGTACAATTGCGAGCAGGTAAACTGGTAGTCCATGCTTCGTCCGGCGGAGTCCTTATAGAGAGCTTTGCTGAGCGTCATCTGAGTGATCCGTTTGGGGCGAAGCAAGCGGGGCGTTCGGAGGTCTGAGGTAAGCCGTTGGGCGGCTAGCAGCTTCATCCGTAACGCTCCGCTGGCTACCGTCTTCACAGAATACCACGCGCGGCTTTGTGATTCCGCATCGCAGAAACTCAAGGCTGGTGAGACGCCACCGTTCCTGCGAGACGCACAAAGCCGGGGTAATGGAATGCTATA
>CAVWDV010000008.1:0-495000 GCA_963753855.1 Lacipirellulaceae bacterium
TGAAACCATGTAGGGGTCGAGAGCAGCGGTTATGTTGATTTGAGCCCGGTTTTATTTTTCGGCCCAATGCATGGAGACTCGCGTTATGGCTACTACGCTCGATCATCACTGGTGCGTCGGTATCGACCTGCATAAGGACACCCTCACCGCCTGCACGTTCTGTCGCTGTTGCGGCGAAATTAGCTACCGGAAGATCGCCTGCAAGTGCCGCGGGCAGATCGTCGATTACTTCACCGCGTTGCCCCGCCCGCACACCGTGGCGATCGAAGCGGTCGGTTTCTACCGCTGGCTGTGGGAGATGCTCGAACCGGTCGTCGACGAACTCGTCCTGGCCGACGCGATGCAGGCCCGGGCCTTGGCCGGCCGGCGACTGAAGACCGACCGGGAAGACGCCTTCAACATCGCCGAACTGTTGGCTGCCGGACGACTGCCCACCAGCTACGCCCCGCCCATGGAAGTGCAACTGCTCCGTGACCTCACCCGCCATCGCAATGGTTTCAGCAGGCAGCATGCGCGGGTGCTGTGCCGCGTGAAGTCGATCATGAACGCCAACAACCGACCAGGTCCCGAACGGATGCAAAGCGACGGCTTGATTCGGTACCTCAAAGCGCAAGGTCCCAAGCTGCCGGAGCGGCACGTTGCCATGCTGTGGAACTGCGTCGATCAACTGGCGCTCACCGAGCGGCAGATCGCCCAGGCCGAGCGATCCATCAAGGAGGTAATCGAGCGAGAAACGTTCGCCGATGTCTACGGCATCTTGACCAGCTTCCCTGGCGTGGCACTGGTTACGGCCGCCACGATCATCGGCGAAGTCGGAGACTTCGCCCGCTTTACCCATCGCAAAGCGATCGCCCGCTTCGCCGGACTCAATCCCACGGTGTACGCCTCGGGAGGCAAGCAGCGGACCGGTCACATCGCCAAGGCGGGTTCGCCCCACCTGCGGTGGGTGCTCCAGCAAGCGGCCTGGACCGCCATTCGCACCGACGAGGAAGTGAAGTTCATCTTCCTGAGAATCGCCAAACGGAGCGGCCGCAAGGCGGCCGCCGTGGCCATCGCTAGGAAGCTCTTGACTTGGATGTGGTACGCCGTGCGTCAAGGAGAATCCTACCGCCGGTGTGCTGCTTGAGATCTCGGCTCGGGCTCGACAAAAGGGGCCCGCCCCTTCCGTCTCCACCATCGCGTCAACCCCGGAAATGGGTGAGGGTCGACGCGACGGCGAAGACGGAAGGGGCTCAGGCGAAGCATTGGCAAAGTTAATAACTGAAGATTGAACCGCGGGACCTCGGAGTGATTGGTGAGGGACGATAGCTCGACCTGCATTTTGGGACACGGAGTCAAACTCCATAGCCCGTAAGCGTGAATGGGCGTCGTTGCTCGCGTACTCGTTTTCATGGGCCGGGTGCAGGTCACCACGAGCTCGAATAGCTGAATGCGCCCCCCGAGGCGCTTCGAGGTCACCACCCGACCACCCATAACGTCGCAAAGACCCAGCCGACGGAGGATCATCATGTAAATCGATCGCAGGAGTTGACAAACCCCTACATAGCTGAATGCCTTGGCCGGAGAACATCCAAAAGCAGAACGGCAAGCCGGTGCGCGCACCACTGCTGCACGGCGAACATACGGCCCTGTTGCATCCCAAATTGCGCGTTGCAAGTTCCCCATCATGGCTGCGAATCCTCAAGGGTTGCCCCGGTGGAGAAGTTGGTAATCGTGTCGGCCAGCTCGCCGGTGAACGGGCCCTCGGGGTAGGTGAGGCCGTTGTAGGTGTTAGCCGGTTGAGTCCAGTCGACGCCAAACAAGTCGACAAACGGCCCCCAGTTGTCATCGATGCCGGCGGACAAGATCTGGCACCGGTCTTCGTTCGCAAGCCGCACGTTGGCAATGGTGGCGGTCGTCGCGTTGAGCTTGCCTTGCTTGATGGGAACGACGACTTGCCCCGCCGGCATTAGCGAGGCAAAAACGGCTTCGAACTTCGGCTTCCGCGACGCATCGAAGTAGGCATACGGCAGCTCGCGGTTCTTGGGGAAGTATTGCCAGAAGTTGATCTGCCGGATATCGCCATTTGGACCCGTGTATTGAATCACACGCCCACCAAACGTGTTGTCGTCCGCCCGAGGTCCCAAGCGGGCTTGATCGAAATCAAAAATGGGGGTTCGCGAACCGAAGTCTTCGCCAGTGGGATTCCGGGAAATATCCGTATCGAATGATGGTCCACCAGGGCCGGAAATCGGGTACTTCGGATCGTCGCTAAAGCCACCGAGCCAGAAGACGACCGCTTCGTGGGGCGACATACCGCCCGCGAGATTCGGATTGCTTCCGCTGGCGACGCCTGCAATGGCCACGAGCAATTCCTGCGGCTCGCGATGCTTCGGGAACGCTTTATTGAAGTGCCGCTTGAAGGTGTTGAGTACGTCAGCTTTCTCGGCATTGCCTTGGGCGGTGAGCCCGGAACTACTAACCATTAGGTCGGTAATCACATTAGGCGGGTAGTCGCCACCGGAGCGGTCGTTGGTGTACTCGGTGAATGCGGCATCGAGCTGGCCGATCTCCGTGTGAATCGCTGCAATCCGTGCCCGCCGCATGGCAGCCGATCCGCCAACCAGGATGAGCGACGCCAGCACCGCAATGATGCCGATCACCACGAGCAACTCGACGAGGGTGAATGCGGATTGCGGACGGCGGATTGCGGAAGGTCGATTTTTCATCGTGGCGCTCCTCGATGAGCAAGGTTTAGTTTTGTGTTGGGTTGGGCGTGTATCGTGTGCGATTGCAAAGGTGTCAAGCATTCGCCGGTGTGCTAGATCCTTCGGTCGCTTGAAGCTCCCTCAGGATGACATGGAGCGTCGAGCGTCTAGCTTCCAGCTTCCAGCCTCTAACATCTATCCTCTAACTCAGTCCCTCGATCAGTTTCACCAGCGGGATAAACAGGGCGATGACGATGAAGCCGACCGCACCGCCGAGGAAGATGATCAGCAGCGGTTCCATCAGCTTGGTCAGGCTGTCGGTCAGCACGGCCACTTCTTCGTCGTAGGTGTCGGCCACCTTGTAGAGCATGGTGTCGAGCTCGCCCGTCTCTTCGCCGACGTCGACCATGTTGACGACGATGTCGTCGACGATCGCGCTGGCGGTATTTCATGCAGGTAAATCAGCAGCCCGATCGGGCCGCCGATGAAGCAGAACCAGAAGAAAGCGGCCACGGGATGGAAGCTGAGGTTGGAGTATTCCTTCATCGGTTGGGCGATCGCGTCGCCCTCGCGGATCGCGTTCGCTGACCTTGCGGCGTACATCTTTTCGAAGACGGCGTTGCCGCGACGTTTCGCGGGTGATGTTCAGGGCTTCGAGGATCGGCACGCCGCTGGAGATCAGCGTGCCGAGGGTCCGCGTAGGTGCGGGCCATGATGTTCTTTTCGATCAGGTGGCCGAAGATGGGCATCTTGATGATGAACTGGTCCCAGCCGATGCGGCCCTGCCTTGAACTTGCGGATCAGCTTGATGGTCAGCCAGATGCGCGATCGGGATGCCGGGAATCAGGTACCAGTAGTTCACGCACCAGTTGCGAAATGGCGATCAGGTAGACGGTCATCGGCGGCAGCTCGAGATCGAAGTCGGCGAAGATCTTCTGGAACTGAGGGCACGATCTTGATCATGATGAACGTCAAGATGCCGACCGGCCACGCGTGACGACGACGATCGGGTAGATCATCGCCCCTTTGACTTTGCGCTTGAGCGATTCGGCCCGTTCCTGGAAGTCGGCCAGCCGCTGCAGGATGACTTCCAGGGCACCGCCCGCCTCGCCCGCCTTGATCATGTTGACGTACAGGCGGTTGAAGCACTTGGGGCTCTTGGCCATCGCCTCGGAGAGCGTGGCGCCCGCTTCGATCGTCGTCGCAGGTGTCTTCGAGCGAGTACTTGAGCCGCCCCGGCTTGGCCTGGTCGGCCAGGATCCGCAGGCTGCGGAGAATCGGCAGGCCGGCGTCCTGCAGGATCGACAGCTGGCGGGTGAAGGTCGTCAGGTCCTTCGATCTTGACGCCCGCCGAAGACGAACCCGCGCTTCTTCTTGCCGGCCGCCGGTCTGCTGGCTTTCTTGCGGCTCTTCTTGACGGAGATCTTCGTGACGAAGTAGCCCATCTGCCGAATGGTCGCTTGCGCATCTTCTTCGGTCGCCGCGTCGATCACGTCTTTGATCTCGGCGCCGGTCGAGTCCATCGCTTCGAATTGAAAAGTAGGCATGGCAGTTCCTCGGGTACGCAGGCTGTGGGCTCGTGATTGGCGGGGTTAGTTCAATTGGTCGCACCGACGAGCATCGTTCTCGACGGATACTGCTGCGTCGAAGACTGGTGGCCTGACCGCTTGCATGCCGACGGTCGACAGCTTCTTATGCTTCCATAATGGTTTCGCGAATGACTTCTTCCGGCGTGGTGGTTCCGTCGTAGCAGGCGTTCATGCCCGCGTCGCGGAGGGTGACCATGCCGTCTTTCGCGCGCGCTTTGCGGAGTTCGTCGGCTGGAGGCGTTCGCGCATGATCATGTCGCGCAGCTCGTTGTTCATGATCATCAGCTCGAACAGACCCAACGCGGCCCTTGTAGCCTGTATTGTTGCAGGCTTCGCAGCCGGCGCCACGATAGAACTTGTTTTCCACCTGAGATCTCGGCCGTGAGCTCCAGATCGTCGAGCACTTCCTGCGACGGGGTGTATTCCTCGCGGCACTTGCTTGCAGACCCGGCGGACCAGCCGCTGGGCCAGGATGGCCTCGACCGTGGCCGTGATCAGGAACGTGGGCACCCCCATGTCCTTCATGCGCGTGATCGTGCTGGGCGCGTCGTTGGTGTGCAGCGTGCTGAACACCATGTGGCCGGTAAGCGACGCCTGGACGGCGATTTCGGCCGTTTCCAGGTCGCGGATCTCGCCGACCAGGATCTTGTCGGGATCTTGCCGCAGGATCGCCCGCAGGCATTGGGCAAACGTATTGCCGATCGATGCGTCGATCGGCACCTGGACGATGCCGTCCATGTCGTACTCGACCGGGTCCTCGGTGGTGATCAGCTTGTCTTCGATCCGTGTTCAGTTCGTTGAGTGCCGAGTAGAGCGTGGTGGTCTTTCCCGAACCGGTGGGCCCGGTCACCAGCACGATGCCGTTGGGCTTGCTGATGACGTCGCGAAATTCGGCCATGGTCGCTGTCGTTCATGCCGACGTTGTCCAGATCGAGCGAGACCACCGAGCGGTCGAGAACCCGCATGACGACGCTCTCGCCGAACATGGTGGGCAGCACGCTGACGCGCAAGTCGACCGGGTGGCCGCCGACGGTCAGTTCGATCCGCCCATCCTGCGGCAGGCGCCGTTCGGCGATGTCGAGATTGGCCATCACCTTGATGCGGGTGGTGATCGCAAAGGCCAGGTGGCGCGGCGGCGGCACCATTTCGTAGAGCACGCCGTCGGCTTTGATGCGGATGCGGAATTCGTCCTCGAACGGCTCGAAGTGCAAGTCGCTGGCATGGTCCTTAATCGCCAGCAGCAGCACCATGTTCAGCAGCTTGCGGACCGGGGCGCTGTCGGCCAGCGCCTCGACGCTGGTCAGGTCGATCGGACCATCGCGCTCGGCTGCCGCCGCGGCGGCGGCGAGGTCGGCGTCGTCTTCCAGGTCGTCGACCAGGCTCTCGACGCTTTCGGTGTTCTCGCCGTAATAGCGTTCGAGGGCAGCGATGCATCGCCGGTTCGGTGGCCACCACCACGCGGATGTTGTAGCCGAGGAAGGTCCGCAGTTCGTCCTGCACGCCCAGGTTCTGCGGATCGCACATCGCGACGGTGAGCGTGTCGCCGTCGAACTCGATCGGGATGATGCGATACATCTGCGCCATCGGCTCGGTCACCATCGTCGAGCACGTCTTTGGCTTGATGGTCAGATCGCCGAGCGCGACCGTTACGCAGCGAGACATCTGCTCGGCCAGCGCCTGGGCCAGCTGATCGTCGGTCGATCAGGCCCATGTCCATGGCGACCTGGCCGAACAATTGTCCGGGACGCTGCTTCTGCTCGTCGACCAGCAGCTCGAGCTGCTCGTCGGAGATGTATCCGAGGTCGACCAGGATTTGTCCAATGCGACGTATGGCCATAGAGTGGAACGGAATTTATTCGGTTGATTGAGTTAGTGCTGAGTCGGTTCGTTAATGGGTATTCGCTGATCGACTTCGAGCAGCCGGAATAAATTCGTTTTCCGGCTACTCGCTCGTCGCCTTCCTCGGTTCGTCGTCGAACACGCCCCGTTCGGCGGCGGCGATCCGTCTGGCCAGTTCGTCGGGATTGTTGGCCTTGGCGATCACATCTTCCTTGGTCACCGATTTCCGTCCTTCCAGAGCTTGAACAGGTGGTCGTCCAGCAGCTGCATGCCATGCTTGGCGCCGGTCTGAATCGCCGAGGTGATGCGGAAGATCTTGTTTTCGCGAATCAGGTTGGCGATGCCGGGCGTGACGACCAGCGTCTCGAAGGCCGCCACCCGGCCGCCACCGATTCGTGGGATCAGCTGCTGGGCCAGGATGCCGATGATGGCGGAGGCCAACTGGGTGCGGATCTGTCCTGCTGATTGGTGGGAAAGACGTCGATGATGCGGTTGATCGTGCCGGCGGCGCTCGAGGTGTGCAGCGTGCCGAACACGACGTGGCCCGTTTCGGCCGCGGTGATCGCCGCTTCGATCGTTTCCAGGTCGCGCAACTCGCCCACCAGGATGACGTCGGGGTCTTGCCGCAAGGCGCGGCGAATCGCCTCGGCAAACGATGGTGACGTCGACACCCACTTCGCGTTGGTTGATGGTCGACTTCTTGTGGTTGTGGTAGAACTCGATCGGGTCTTCGATCGTGATGATGTGGTGGTCGACGTTGTCGTTGATGTAGTCGACCATCGCGGCCAGCGACGTCGATCTTGCCCGAACCGGTCGGCCCGGTCACGAGAATCAAGCCGCGGGGCCGCATGATCAGCTCTTTGAAGACCTCGGGCACGTTCAGGTCTGTCCATCGTCCATAGATCGACGGGAATCTGCCGCAGCACCATCGCCACGTTGCCCCGCTGCCGAAAGACCGAGACGCGGAACCGGGCCTGATCGCCAAACGCGAAGCCGAAGTCGGTGCTGCCGGTCTCCTGAAATTCCTGCTGGCAGCGGTCGGGCGTGATGCTCTTCATCAGGCCCATGGTGTCGGTCGGCTCGAGCACCTTGGTCTTGAGCTTCTGCAGCCGACCATGCAGCCGCAGCACCGGCGGCTGGCCGACGGTGATGTGCAGATCGCTCGCCCCCTGCTTGACTTGCGGCGGAGAGCAGTTTGTCGATAAGAATCGTGCCCATGACGTTTGCTTCCTTACGCGCAGGTTGAAGGACGAGCGACCAGGTTGGTCGCATCCGAAGCCGACTGCGCGAGGAAGTTCCCTGTTCCGTTGGTTGCCCGCCCCGCTTTCCAAGGATGCCCCTAAGCAAACCCTGGAGGGGTGGGAAACGCGACCTTGCACCAGCCCAGCTACGCTTTGCCGTTCGCGGCTCACTGCTCTTAGCCCGTGCAGCGAGTCGCGGCATTCCGCAGCTCTTGGCCGGCGCGTGAAAAGCGGCCGGTAAGAGATTATTCGCTCCCGCGCAGCGCGACTCAAGTCTCGATTTTAGTTCTAGCTAGCCATTGCGTGGGTGAGAATCTGCGTTAGATTTGCATTCTTTCAGCGCCGCGGCTATCCGCAATCTGCGTTGTCGGCATCGATTTCACGGCAATGCATGCCACTACGTTCCCCGATGAGTTCCCCGATGAGCGGCAAACGCGTTGCCGCCACGTGGCGAGGAGCTCGCCCCGCCTAGGTGCTCTTCTTTGCAACACGGAAGACCTCGTCGATAGTCGTAATGCCCTTGCATACTTTAAGGATGCCATCGTCGTAAAGCGTTGTCATTCCTAGGCTTATGGCTTCTTTTCGGAGTTCCTGCGTGGAAGCACCTTGGAAGGTGAGTTCGCGAATCCGGGAATTCATTGTCATCAATTCGAATACACCCAATCGGCCCCGATAGCCGCTGTTGCCGCAGTGACTGCAGCCTCGGCCCTTCATGAAAGTGGCCTCGGCCGCCATCTCGGGGGTGATCTCGGCGGCGACCAATTCAGACTCTCGAGGGGTGTACGGTTGTTTACATTTTCCGCAAACAACACGCACTAAGCGTTGCGCCAAAATTCCTACCACGCTTCCAGCCACTAGATAAGCCGGCACCCCCATGTCGACCATACGTGTAACGGCACCGGGCGCATCGTTCGTGTGCAGAGTGCTGAATACCAGGTGACCCGTTAAAGATGCTTGAATTCCCATGCTGGCAGTTTCGTAATCTCGCATCTCTCCCACCAGGATGACATTGGGTGCCTGTCGCAGCATCGCCCGGATGATCAATGCAAAGTCGAGCCCAATCGAATGGCGGACTTCCACCTGATTGACCCCAGGTAGGTAGTATTCCACCGGGTCTTCGGCGGTGATGATCTTGCGGTCGGGGCGGTTCAGCTCATTCATCGCCGCATAGAGCGTGGTTGTCTTGCCCGACCCAGTGGGCCCTGTTACCAAAAGGATTCCGTTCGGCCGGCGGATGAGGTTGCGGAACGTCTTGAAGTCGCGGTCAGAGAGGCCCAGTTGCCGGACGCCCACCTTGATATTGTCTTTGTCCAAGAGACGCATCACGCACGACTGGCCGTGGCTGGTAGGCAGCATGCTTACCCGCAAGTCGAGTTCCTTTCCGCCGGCGGTGATCTTAATTCGCCCGTCTTGAGTCCTGCGGCGTTCCGCAATGTCCATGCGGGCGAGAATCTTGATGCGGGAGAGCAGCGCACCTAACAGTCGCCTGGGGGGGCTATCTCGCTCGACGAGCACTCCGTCAATGCGGTAGCGGATTCGCACCCGATCCTCAAACGGCTCGACATGGATGTCGCTCGCCCTTAGCTGCACCGCCTCGCCAATCATGAGCTGCACCAGCCGCACGATGGGTGCACTCGCCTCGTCGACCGACTCGTCTTCGTCGCCACTTTCGCCCTCTTCGGTCTCCGTGAAGTCGATGGCCGTATCGGTAAATTCCTGCAACATAGAGTCGGCCGACTCGTCGCCAATTTGCCCGTAGTTACGGTTGATCGCTTCCAGGATGCTTTCGCGGGTCGCCAGCGCGATCTCGATCTTGCGGTTGAGAATGAACTGCAGTTTGTCGATGGTGTCGAAGTCCTGCGGATCGCTCACCAGCACGCGCAGCACGCCATCGTCTTCGGCGAGCGGGATCACCGCATTTTCGCGGGCCACCGACTCTGGAACCAACTCCACCACGGCAGGCGGAATGGCAACATCGCGGAGGTCGTAGTACTCAAATCCATCGCGGGCCGCGAGTGCCTGCATGATTTGCTCGCTCGATGCGTAGCCCAGTTGCACCAACGCGTCTTGCGGCTTGATGCGTTGCGAGGTGGCCAGCCCTTTCGCCTCGGACCACTGCTCAAGGCTTATAAGGCCCTGCTTAACGAGATATTCGCCCAGATCCATCGATATTGCTTGGGGTGAGAGGTGACTAGCTAAAGGCGCGATCGGGAACCGAAGGGAGGCAATATAAGAGAGTTCGGCCCCTGCCAGGCTGCGTATTGCCGTCGACTGCCGCCCCAGCCAGACCGCACGCGGACCTCACGCATATGACGCTAACTCCCTATTACGCCTAGACTAATGGCGGGCCGGGGGAGTGTCAACTAATCGGTGCTTCGGCCACGCGCTGCGGTCAAAGCTCGCGCCATCATGCAGGTGATGGCCCCGAGCAACAAGCAGCACCCCGCGGGCTCGGGAACGGCTGTGGTGCCTTGCATTGGTGGGCTGCTGCCAAAGTGGTCGCGCCATATCGCGTAGTCGGCGAGATCGACCAGGCCGTTTCGGCTTCCGTCAGCACCCGAACCTGGTGCAACGTCCGAACCCAACCCGGACCGCCAGATGGCGTAGTCGACCGTATCGACGCCGCCGCTTCGATCGTAGTCGCCGGGAAGGAAAGGGGTTGCCGCGAAGTGGAATGCGACCTCCGCCGGAGCGAATCCGCTGAGCGGAACTCCATCCGTGTCGTCGCCAATATAGATCCGGTAGAAGGCAAAGTAATCCGCGCGGTCCGGTGCGATCACGGCGTAGAGGTTGTGCGTCATCGAACCACCCCACCGCCATCGGGTTGGGCTATCTTGGGTGCCAAAGATCGGCAGCCCCTCGGGAGCTGCAGGTGGACGCTGGTAGACCTCTAAGCCGGGGGACGCTTCGAGTTGTTCAATCCAAATCCAAGACCCAGCGGGGGGATAGGCGTCGAACCGCCCGGGATTCCAGCCATATTGGAAGTTATAAGAATGCTCGCTCAGGAGGCTCCATGGGCTGTCGGGGTGAAACTGGTCCGTAGCTGGAAGTGGCCTTAGCATGGGCGTGCCAATCGACGTGTCGATTTCTACGTGCAAGGCTCCACTTTCGAAAGAGATGTCGGCGTGCTTCATGCCGACAGCCCCCTGGGTAACCTGCCCACCCCCCATCATGGGTTCCACATCCGCACCAATTGCACCGTTTGCCACGGCAAGTATGCCGATGATGTAGTGTAGTAAAAGTCGCATTGATTTTTGCTCCTTGTGATCCAACGCTATAGTGTTGCGCCCCAAGCCGCCGCTCAACGATGCGTCCAGTGTGGCGTGGCTTGGCGTAAGGCCGGCCTACGAAGTCCGCTTCGACCGCCGCCAACCCGCGAACGCAATCATCGCGGCGGCCAGGGTGAGCAGGGCCGTTGAGGGCTCTGGTACGGGCGTGCGAAAAGAGAGAGTCGTTTCTGCCGAGCCATACTGACTTAGCGCGACTCCGGTGATTGCATCGCCCACGTACACCTCGAACGACATGGCATAATCGCCTGGCTGGTCAGCAACGTACACGTCGTGCTGCATCAGTCGGTCCCACTTCCAGATGTCGCCATCGCTCACATAGAGCTCTCGCATGGTCCACGTCGCCATGGTGTTTCCCATTCCCCCTTCATAGACGGCGAGGGTCGCATCACCGGGACTCGCAATGCCGGTGCGCTTCATCCAGATTTCTGCACCCGCGGGTAGTACCAATATGCCTTCCGGTAGCCAGCCGTATTGGCTGTTGAAGAACCGGTACTCCACAGCGTCGAACGGGGCGGCGTAGTCGGAACCAACACTGGAAGTCATCGTCACGGGTGTGGGGGGTGAGTCGGATGTGTGCAGCGTGACTTGCGTTCCTTCCAGTCCAACGAGCACGTGCTTCATCCCATTATTGGCGGGATTTCCATCGCCATTGGTTCGTGGCGGTAAAGGCAGCATCTGCCCACTTGCCAAATTCGTGAAGATGACAAGCGAGATGGTCAAAGCGTATACAGTACGTGTCAACATGTTGCGTATCCTCTTAATTTGCTTATGGATTGCCGGTCGCTTGCGGCTCCGCGGCAAGTCCGGGATCCCAGCGATCGATTCGCTGCGGGAAGTTAAAGGTGTCTAAGAATTCTGCGGCCGACACGTGTCCGTCGACCCAAAGATAATTACTTGTTTCCAGGTGGCGATTGCGTGCAACTTCGGGTGTACCTCCAAGTCGCCAGAAATGCGCCATCAGGTGGTCGGCCGTCGAACCCGATTGCAACTCGCCCACCAGTACGGTTCGGCTCGTGCTGGGGATGCTCCGCAGTCGACCGTAGGTAGGTCCGATCGGCTCGCCTACCACATCGCCCGTTTCGGCTGCGGTTAGTTCGAACCACACACTCTTTCCGTAGCTCCACAGCCGCAGGTTGTCGCGCTCGTCGGCAGGGCAGCGATACACTCCGCCCGCCAAGCTTGCTGGCAACGGCCCCAGTGCAGGTTCGACGGTCGGATCGAGGTAGGGCGCGATGCGGTGTCCCCAGGTGAACTCGCGATGGGCAAAAGCCGAATGCGAACTCCGCGGAAACCTACCCTTGTTGTTTTCCAGTAACAAATGGAAAGCCAAGCCGATCTGCTTTAGGTTGTTGGTGCATTGCGTGCGCCGCGCAGCCGCCCGCGCCGTTTGGACGGCTGGCAACAGCATCGCCACCAGCATGCCAACAATCGCAAGCACGACGAGCAACTCCACCAGCGTGAAACCATGTAGGGGTCGAGAGCAGCGGTTATGTTGATTTGAGCCCGGTTTTATTTTTCGGCCCAATGCATGGAGACTCGCGTTATGGCTACTACGCTCGATCATCACTGGTGCGTCGGTATCGACCTGCATAAGGACACCCTCACCGCCTGCACGTTCTGTCGCTGTTGCGGCGAAATTAGCTACCGGAAGATCGCCTGCAAGTGCCGCGGGCAGATCGTCGATTACTTCACCGCGTTGCCCCGCCCGCACACCGTGGCGATCGAAGCGGTCGGTTTCTACCGCTGGCTGTGGGAGATGCTCGAACCGGTCGTCGACGAACTCGTCCTGGCCGACGCGATGCAGGCCCGGGCCTTGGCCGGCCGGCGACTGAAGACCGACCGGGAAGACGCCTTCAACATCGCCGAACTGTTGGCTGCCGGACGACTGCCCACCAGCTACGCCCCGCCCATGGAAGTGCAACTGCTCCGTGACCTCACCCGCCATCGCAATGGTTTCAGCAGGCAGCACGCGCGGGTGCTGTGCCGCGTGAAGTCGATCATGAACGCCAACAACCGACCAGGTCCCGAACGGATGCAAAGCGACGGCTTGATTCGGTACCTCAAAGCGCAAGGTCCCAAGCTGCCGGAGCGGCACGTTGCCATGCTGTGGAACTGCGTCGATCAACTGGCGCTCACCGAGCGGCAGATCGCCCAGGCCGAGCGATCCATCAAGGAGGTAATCGAGCGAGAAACGTTCGCCGATGTCTACGGCATCTTGACCAGCTTCCCTGGCGTGGCACTGGTTACGGCCGCCACGATCATTGGCGAAGTCGGAGACTTCGCCCGCTTTACCCATCGCAAAGCGATCGCCCGCTTCGCCGGACTCAATCCCACGGTGTACGCCTCGGGAGGCAAGCAGCGGACCGGTCACATCGCCAAGGCGGGTTCGCCCCACCTGCGGTGGGTGCTCCAGCAAGCGGCCTGGACCGCCATTCGCACCGACGAGGAAGTGAAGTTCATCTTCCTGAGAATCGCCAAACGGAGCGGCCGCAAGGCGGCCGCCGTGGCCATCGCTAGGAAGCTCTTGACTTGGATGTGGTACGCCGTGCGTCAAGGAGAATCCTACCGCCGGTGTGCTGCTTGAGATCTCGGCTCGGGCTCGACAAAAGGGGCCCGCCCCTTCCGTCTCCACCATCGCGTCAACCCCGGAAATGGGTGAGGGTCGACGCGACGGCGAAGACGGAAGGGGCTCAGGCGAAGCATTGGCAAAGTTAATAACTGAAGATTGAACCGCGGGACCTCGGAGTGATTGGTGAGGGACGATAGCTCGACCTGCATTTTGGGACACGGAGTCAAACTCCATAGCCCGTAAGCGTGAATGGGCGTCGTTGCTCGCGTACTCGTTTTCATGGGCCGGGTGCAGGTCACCACGAGCTCGAATAGCTGAATGCGCCCCCCGAGCGCCTTCGAGGTCACCACCCGACCACCCATAACGTCGCAAAGACCCAGCCGACGGAGGATCATCATGTAAATCGATCGCAGGAGTTGACAAACCCCTACATAGCTAAATGCACGTTGGCGATTCATACGACCCCTTGCACATTGCCAACGAGCCCGCCACCTCACGGCAACGGGATTGAGCGCTACGCACGGAAGAACGGAACGGACCGGGAGCCAGAGACTCACACGCGGCGTTCGGGCGGTGGGGTCGGCGGTGTCGCGGAGAGGGCGGCCCCGAGCGGATCGCGGAGGGCGAAGGTTGCCTGCCAGGGTGCCTCCAACGCAAGGTCGGCGGGGTCGGGAAGCGTGGTGGCAGGGACCGAGAGCCAAGTCCTTAAACGCCCCTGGCAAGACAATGCGCGCCAAGCAGGCAGATCGGAAGGGCATTCCGCAGCTTGCGATGCCTCCGCGAATTCGGCCGGCTTTCGCGCAGAACAGCAGCAACTAGCGTGTTGTGGCACGCCTTCGAATGGCTGGCAAGCAATGCCTTCTCCGGCAACCGGTTGCGAAGCAACCCACGGGGAAACATCGTACCCTTGCCGGCGGGCGACTCGCAGCGATTCTTCCGGTGGCCGAACGCCATTTTTTTTGGCCCACACCAATCGTTGTCGCATCGAGTGGCAGCAACAGTTGGTCCAGCAAACAACGGCGGAATCACAGCCACAACTACAATTCTCGCACGGGTAGGCGCTCAACAGAGTTCGCCGCAAGCCGGGGCACCGCGAGCGGCACACCGGTTGCCGCAACGGCGAATGCGGCCAGCAAGATTCCGGCAATAGTTCGGCGACGGCGGAGAATTGGCTGCATGGTGGATACTACGGGGGCGGGGCGCGTTGCCCACGTAGTATGACTTGGGTCTCCTATCGATCCCACCCCGGCTTCCCGCGGCAGAATGTCGCACCTGGCAATACCTTGTGCGCGCGGTTGGCGGTGGCCGCCCCCCATTTCGCTAGGCGCCGCGGCGTGTTAATAAGTTGGGGCCCCTTCCCACCCGCTAACAGCGCGAAAGTGAACCGTAATGAGCAACAAATGGCCCCTCGGCGTCTTTGCCAGTATCGATGCTGGCCTGGGCGTGAATCTGAACGTTGCCAAAGAACTTGGCGTGACGACGGTCCAGCTGCACACGCCGCACGCCGCGTCGCGGACGCCCAAACGGATTGCCGAGTTCCGCCAGACTCTGGATGACTTGGGTATCGAAGTGACCTGCGTCTTCGCTGGCTTCGACGGCGAGAGCTATGCGGATATTCCCACCGTCGAGCGAACCGTTGGCATCGTACCCAAGCAGGTGCGAGCCGAACGGCTCACCGAGCTGCTCGACATCGCCAAATTTGCCAAAGAATTAGGCGTGGGTTGTGTCGGTTTGCATCTCGGTTTCGTACCGCACGATGCCACCGACCCTGACTACACTGAGTTGGTCGCGGCAACTCGCGGCGTCTGCGATGCTTGCGCCGCCGACGGACAAGCCGTGCATTTGGAAACAGGGCAAGAGCCGGCGAGCGTGCTCGAAGAGTTCTTGACGACGGTCGACCGCCCCAACCTGTTTATCAACTTCGACCCAGCAAACATGATTCTCTATGGCTGCGGTGAGCCGTTGCCAGCGCTGGAGCAGCTGGGCCGATGGGTCCGCAGCGTTCATTGCAAGGATGCCAAGTGGTCGGACGAACCGGGCAAGACCTGGGGCACCGAAACGCCACTCGGTGAGGGCGATGTTGACTTCCGCAAGTTCCTGGCCGTACTCGACTCGATTGGCTACAAGGGCCCGCTGACGATCGAACGCGAAATTCCGCAGGAACCAGGGCGGCAGAAGACCGAAATCGGTGGGGCACTCGAACTCTTAAAATCGCTAAAAGCCGAATACGGCCTATAATCGGGCATCTACCGGCGCTAAACCACTGGTTGCGAGGGCCTCGCGACTCGGTGGGGAGCGTCGGAGCAGGTGGCAAATCTTTCCTGTGCGGTACCATTTGACCGGCTGATTCCGGCCGGCGGCGCAGCTACACTAGAGTTCCGCGCCAATCGACACTCCCGCTTTGAAACGACCACGCATGCGCCATCTGCCCCCACTCCAAGCGTCGGTGCTGTTGCTCGCGTTCGCCCTACTCGGCCTACCAGCCTCGTCGATCGCGGCAATCGCACTGGCCGGCTACCAAACCGACGACGAATTTGAGCAGTCGCTCAACCAACTGAGCCAAGGCCCATGCGTTTCGCTCTCGTCACTCGGAAAGACGGCCGAGGGGCGCGACATTCACCTGCTAACGGTGTCGGCCGGCGACGCTGCTGGCAAACCAGCAGTGCTGTTGGTCGGAAGTGTGGATGCTGCCAATCTTGTCGGCTCGGAACTTGCCGTACGAATTGTTGAGCAGTTGGTGCACGCATATGGCAACAACGACCCAGCCGCCATGAAGCTACTTGAAGAGGTGACGCTTTACGTTGTTCCGAGGCCAAGCCCCGATGCGTCGGCGCATGTGCTCGACGTTCCGATTGCGGGCCGCGCGACAAACAGCCGATCCACCGACGCCGATCGCGATGGATCCTGGAACGAAGACCCGCACGAGGACCTAAGCGACGATGGGGTGATCACGTCGCTCCGCGTGGCCGACCCAACCGGGCCATGGATCGAGCACCCCGACGACCCCCGCGTGCTGGTCCGCGCCGACAGTAGCAAGAACGAGACCGGACAATACCGTCTGTATAGCGAAGGCGTCGACAACGATCGCGACGAGATGCTCAACGAGGATGGGGCGGGTGGCATCGATTTCAACTACAACTTCCCGTTCGAATATCCTTACTTTGCTGGCGATGCCGGTCCTCATCAGGTTTCGGAACCCGAGACGCGGGCCATTGCCGATTGGATGTTCACCCGCCCGAACATCTTCCTGGTGTTCTCGTTCTCGCCTCAAGACAATCTGACGAAACCGTGGCCCGTGGCCAAAGGCAATGGTGGAAGGATCAAGCGTCAGGTGCTAAAGGAAGATGCCGCCGTCTATCAGTTCCTGGCTAAGAATTACGGCAAACAGGGGGGCAGCAAGAACGCGCCCGACGCGGCGGGCAACGGTGGCGCCTTCGCCCCTTGGGCCTACTATCACTATGGCCGCTGGTCGATCTCAACCCGGGGCTGGTGGATTCCCGAAGTCGAAACCAGGTCTGGCAGCGCTAATTCAGAATCGAAGCAGCCAGGCAACGCCGAGCAAGATGGTGAGCACGCCGAAGACCACAACGCGGAAGAAAATAGGGAAGTGAGCGACGAAGACGCCGCGCGCGATGACGTTGGCGAGAGCGAATCGCAGGAGAGCTCGTCGGATAGCTTGCCACCCGCTGGCATGGATTCCGCCGACAAGGACTCCACCGATCGGGATTCGAAAGCTACCAAGAGCGACGAGCAGGAGTCGAAGCCAGATGGTCGTAACGCCGAAGATCGCAACGCCTTGGCGTGGTTCGCCGCGAACGGGATTGATGGATTCGTCGACTGGACCGCGATCGACCACCCCGACTTCCCTGGCAAGAAGGTAGAGGTGGGGGGATTCAAGCCGCTGGTCCGCGAGCATCCGCCGGCCGAACAACTCGGGGAGTTGGCCACCAGGCATTGGGCGTTCCTCGCCGAGACCATCGATCTGCGGGCGAAGCTCGAGTTCGAGCCGGCTGAGATCGAGTCGCTCGGCGCTGGCGTCTATCGGGTGACCGCGGCGGTCATCAACCGAGGATTCTTGCCAACCGCGTCGGCGATGGGTCGCACGGCTGGCACGCTGCAACGGCTCGACTTGGAGATCATGCTTCCCGCTGGCGGGCAGTTGCTTACGGGACATGCTCGCGAGCGGCTAGGCGTGCTGGCCGGCAACGGAGGACGGGCCGAACAGCAATGGCTCCTTCGGCTCGCCACGCCAGAGGCAACGGGCGAAGCCACGCTGCGAGTCGGCGAGCCAGGCGTTGGCTTTATCGACCAGCGGCTTGAGCTCGAGCCAAGCGAGGAGCCCGAACATGCTAGCTAAACTACTGTTCATAGCGATTGCCATCGTGACGCTCAATGCCGGGGCAATCGTCGCCGCACAACCGAAGCCCGTCTATCAACCGCTTGGCGCACCGGCCGACCCCGACGTCCCCGCGCGGTGGAACTTCTACCGCGACTACGCGCAGTCCACCGGGCTGCTTAAGCAGATCGTCGCGGCGCATCCTGACCTCTGCCGACTCGAAAGCCTGGGCACCTCCCACGGCGGTCGTGAAATGTGGGTGCTCACGATTACCAACCAGGCACGCGGCGACGAAGCAGCGGAGCGACAAAAGCCTGCGTTTTGGATCGATGGAGGCATTCATGCCAATGAGATTCAAGCCGTTGAGGTGGTGCTCTACACGGCGTGGTACCTGACCGAAATGTACGGCCGCAACGAAATGATCACCCGTCTGCTCGACGAGCGGGTGTTCTATCTGATGCCGATGATGAGCCCCGACTCGCGCGATGCCCACATGTACGAGCCCAACACGACCAACGCGCCCACGTGGTGGCCAGCGTCCCGTGGATGACGATCGCGACGGGCGATTCGATGAAGACGCCGGCCGAAGACATGGATGGCGACGGCAACATCACGCAGATGCGCGTTCGCGATCCCAATGGCACATTACAAGCAGCACGACGAATATCCCGCACTGATTGATCCGCGTCGACCATGACGAAGCAGGCAGTACCGCTTGCTGGGCGCAGGAAGGGTTCGACAACGATGGGGATGGCCGCGTGAACGAGGATGGCGACGGATACTACGATCCGAATCGCGACTGGCCCTGGCAATGGCAGCCCGAGCTATGTGCAACGCGGTGCGTATCACTATCCGCTGGTCGTGCCTGAGAACCGCATGGTCGCCGACTTCGTGATGGCGCAGCCCGAACATCGCCGGAGCCCAGTCGTATCACAACACGGGCGGCATGCTGCTTCGTGGACCAGGTTCCAAAGACGATCGCTGGCCCCAGCCGACATCGCCGTGTACGACGCGATCGGCGAGCGGGGCGAACTGATGCTGCCCGGATACCGTTACATCAATACCTGGCGCAGACCTGTACGAAGTCTGCGGTGGCGAGACCGATTGGTTTCACACCATGGTGGGTGCTTCACCTTCATGAACGAGCTGATCACCCCATTTAACCTGTTTCGCAAAGCAGGGCTCGGGTGAGATTCTTCGCCAGCCAGGAGGACCAGCGGAAGTTCGACCAGCTACTGCTGCTTGGCGATGGGTTTGTGAAATGGCACGAGGTCGATCATCCGCAGTACGGCAAGATTGAAGTGGGTGGCGATGAAGAAGAACTGGGGGCGGCAGCCGCCTTCGTTCATGCTGGAGGAAGAATGCCATCGCAACATGGCGTTCACGCTGTATCACGCCGATCAGATGCCGCAGGTAGAAATCGAAGGGATCGACGTCAAGCCACTTGGCGGCGATCTTTACGAAGTGACCGCGACGGTAATGAATCGCAAGCTGACGCCCACGCGATCGGCTTTCAATATCGAGCACAAGGTCACACCCAAAGACGTGGCGGAAATCGCGGGCGACCACGTTTGTGCCGTCGCTGCCCTGGTGGCTGATGACCCGTTGTTCGACGATCCCTCCGATGGAGGACGAAAGGCGGACGAAGTCAAGCTACAAGTGATTCGATCGTGGCGACCCAAATACATACGGTGGCTAGTGAATGGCAAGGGCGACTTTACCGTGACGATTCGCTCGGTAAAGGGGGGGACGGTAACCAAGTCGGCAACGCTGAAAGGCAATCGTGATGAAGCAAATAATTGAGGACAACATGCACAAATTCTGGAAGTCGCGGTGCGTTATCGCCATTGTTGTAGCCACCTTGCTCGGTAGCCCAGCCTTTGCTTTGCAAGAGGCGGTGGGGCAGGTAGAGGCGCCGCCCGAGCAGCCAGATACTGAAGCGCCAGCCACTGAATCGCCAGCCGGCGAAACGGCGGACGCTGAACAAGAAACGCCGCAAGCAGAACCGGCTGAAGATGCTCAAGGCGCCGGCGAACCGAAAGCCGAACCTGCCGCGGTCGCCAAGTTGCCCGAGGAGATAACGCTCACCGATTTTGTCACTGTGCCGGTGTTGGGAAGCTATGGCCGAGCCGCGGTGCATATCGATCCGGTGGATGCCGCCATTGCGGCGGGTACGTTCACGATGCCGAAAGCCGGCGACGAAATCACTACCTACGGTGGCCGCACGGCCAAATGGCGCACTGCCACCGCCGGCGATAATGGCGTGCTATCGACACGCTCCATCCGCGGTGGATACGCGGCCGCCCAAATCGAGTTACCCGCCGCAGGCATTCTGAGGCTCCAAGCACCCGGTGCGGCTGCCGTGTACGTGAACGGTCGGCCCTACGCCGGCGACCCCTACGCCTTCGGTAACTTTGCCCTGCCGGTTCCATTGCAGCAGGGCACGAATACACTCGTGTTTCACGTCGCCCAAAGCGAACTGTCGGCTAAGTTGTTCCAACCTGCTGAGCCTATTTCGCTGGCAGCCGACCGCGTCGTGTTTCCCACCCTCGTACGTGGTGATCCGGCAGGCAACCGTTGGGCTTCGGTGACGATTACGAACGCTGGCGACCAGCCACTTACGGGTGCCACGATCGTGGCGCAACTCGATGGGCAAGAAGCGATTACCACGCCGCTGGCGTGGATGGATGCTGCCAGCATGCGGCGATGTGGTTTCGAATTCGCTGTTCCTGAATCACTGGATCAGGAAGTGGCTGAACTGGTAGTCCGACTGAATCGCGAAGACGAAGTGCTGGCCGAGAGTCGCTACGAACTCGAGGTGGTAGCGCCAACGGCCACCCAGGTACGGACCTTTGTGAGTCAGATTGACCGCAGCGTGCAGTCGTACGTTGTGGTGCCAGCTGCGGATGCCGCGACGAGTGACCAAACACAAACCATTTCGAAGGACGAACCTGCCAGCGAGGCCGTTGGGGCCATGGTGGCCCTGCACACCGATGGCATGGCACCGCGCGACTTTGCCGCGCAGTACACTCCCAAGTCGTGGGCACACCTGGTTGTACCAAGTGGGCGGGGGTTGTATCCGCTCGATTGGGAGGAGTGGTCACGAATCGATGCCGTGGAGGCGCAGGCCGATGCGATGACCCATTACAAAATCGACCCCCAGCGAATCTATGCCACCGGGCATGGTATGGGTGGTCATGGCGCACTCGTGCTGGCAACGCACCAGCCCGATCGATTCGCCGCGGTGGCGACATCGGCCGCATGGCCCAGTTTGTGGACCTATGGCGGCGGCATGCCAAGCTACCGAAGTCCTTCGCCGGTGCAATCCATGTTGCTCCGGGCGGCGAGTCCCAGTGATACGCTTGCCCAACTAACAAATATGCGTGGCGTGGGGACGTACGTCTTGCATGGCACCGACGACGAAGAGGTTCCCCCGGAGCAAAGTCGACAAATCATTCGATCGCTTGCCAATTGGCACAACGACTTCGCGTTTTGCGAAAAAGCGGACGTCGGCAACTGGTGGGGCGCCGAAACGGTCGATGATCCAGCTGCCATGGAGTTCCTCGCCGCCCGCACCCGACCCGCAGTTGTCGCCGATCGCGTATCGCTCACCACTTCGGACCTTGGCAGCTTGGCTACCAGCCACTGGGCCACCATCGCCGCGCAGGAGAAGCAATTCGCTCGTAGTCGTATCGAACTGCAGCGCAAGGAGAATCCGCTCACGATCCTGGGCACTACCGAGAACGTTCGCCGATTAGTGATCGATAAGGCGGTCGTGCCACCGAAGCAGCCGTTCGTTGTGCGGCTGGATGGCGGTCGTCCCGTGCTAGTCAGCGGTATGCCCGCAGCTGGGCGAGTGTGGCTGGAGAAACAAGGCAACCGCTGGCGACGGCGGTTCGCGCCCGATAAATCCGATAAAGGCCCCCAGCGCTACGGGGGCATGAAAGCCGTATTCGATAACGACGTGCTACTCGTCTACGGCACGATTGGCAACGACGAAGAGAATGCCTGGTCGCGTGCCAAAGCCCACTTCGATGCCGACACGTTTGCCTACCGTGCCAATGGCGGCATTGAAGTTGTGCCGGACACAGAGTTCGACGCGAAGCAAACAACGGATAGAAACGTCGTCGTCTACGGCAACGTCGATACCAATCAGGCGTGGGCAGCACTCTTGTCCACGACACCGGTGCAGGTGTTTCGTGGACGCATGACCGTGGAAACACGGCCGCTGGACGGGGACGACCTCGGGTTCCTGATGGTCCGACCTCGGGCGGGCAGCAATACCCGACTGGTCGCTGCCGTGGGAGGTACCGGGCTGCAAGGCATGCGGCTGACTGGTCGGCTGCGGTACTTCTGGGCCGGCGTCGGCTATCCCGACTTCGTACTGCTCGGCGGCGATGCGCTCACGGCGGGCGACGGCGGCATTCGAGCCATCGGCTACTTTGCTGAGGACTGGGACCTCGACAACGCCGATATCGCCTGGCGCAACCTCGCCTTATAACTATCGGCCCGGGGAGACAAACATCACCGCCGCGCTGCACCAGTTGCTCGCGTAGCCATCCTGGCCGGTTGGTCGTAATCGACCACACGCCCAGGTGGATATAGAACTCGGCAACTTGCGGATCGTCGACGGTCCAAACGTGGTACTCGCTGGGCCCTTTGCGGAGTAACTCCGCAACGAACTTCGCATTGAACACACGTGGCTCCGCCTTGCTGCCGAGACCGTCGGCCTTAGTTCGCGCAGAGCTTGTAGCACGCCAGCGACGTTGGGCGTCCAATTACCGGTGAGCCGTTGCTGGTAGCTGGTGAGCCAGTGGGTCTTTATCTCGGGTATCTGCCGCTTGCACTCGCTAGCGGTGTTTTCGTCGAACGCGATGACGATCAATAGCTCTATTGGTACCGGCGATTCGGCGAGCACCTTCTTGAGTGGCGCGACGATTTCGGGGCCGGTCTTCAGTTCTATGAAGAACCGCTTGCCCTCAGGCACGGAATCAAGCACTTCGCGGAGCGTCGGCGGGCGATACGCCGGCGTAGCGCGGGTCCTTCCAGCTCCCCACATCGAGCTGCTGCAACTCGGCGAGCGTCGTTGTGGCTACAACGAGCTTTTTGCCGGCAGTTCGCTCGGTATCCTCGTCGTGGATGCAGACGATTCGCCCGTCGCGAGTGAGCCGGAAATCACCCTCCGCACCATCGGCCCCTTCCTGCCAAGCGAGATCGAAGGCCGCCAACGTGTTCTCTGGCGCGGCGTGCGATGCCCCACGGTGCCCCACAATCAATTGACCGGAAACTGGCATGGCGACCAACAGCGTAACGTGGAGCACGACCAAGGAAACGAACGCAAAATGCGGGTAGCGACATTCTCGCATGGCATTGGGGCCTTTATCAACGTGGGCTGTGGATCGTCGTGAAGCGAAAGGAATCGTGTGCCCACTCGGCACGCTGGTGTGCCGCCATTCTAGAGCGAAATTTGCCGGCTGCGGAAGGCAACAGCTGCGGAGGCCGCCCGCGTGGGAAGGTTGCACCCAATTCGCTCGATCGAATTCCGGCAGTCGCGCCAAATGGCACGCCCCAAGCTTCGACATAAACCCAAAATCCCGCACGACTGCGCATTGGCGAGCGGGGCCGCTCTTCGTAGCGTATCGATGATCTCCATTGTGGCCAATTCCCAGAAACCGGGGATGGCGCATCCAATACGATCCGCAATGTCGCCAACGGCTCGCGATTCTCGCGTGGACTCCAGAATTCCGACCGCACGGTTCGGGTTTGTGCACTACGCTTTAGCAATAGTTGGGGATTCGGCTTCGAGACCGTCTTGTGCCGCCCTGCCGCCTGCTGTGAACCGGCCCCTTTTCCTGTCGCCCTATCGGTAACTTCGTCGACGACTTGGTCGAGCCAGTTGCCCGCGACCTACCGATCCAGAATCATGCATCGACTGCTTAGCAAACGGTCCATTTGTACATGCCGCGCAGGCACCACCATTGTGGAGACGGCCATTGTACTGCCCGTTTTCCTGATCTTTGTGCTTTCGCTGGTTGAATTTGGCCATGCATTAATGGTGAACAACGTATTGCGGAGCGCCACGCGAGCTGGTGCCCGACTCGGCACCACCGAAGGCCGGAGTTCCGCCGAGGTCAAAGCGCACGTGCGGCAGGTCTTGGGTCGCGCGATCGATCCACAGTCCGCCGAGGTCAGCGTGAAGAACGCGGCCGTTTACGACACCGGCAGTAACCTGCCCAGTTCGGGCAGCGAGATTGCCGCGCTTCCGAACATGGAGGTAGCCGACGCCGAGCCTCGCGAACTGTTCCTTGTTCGGGCGCGAGTTGCCTACAACGATATTGCCTTGGTTCCAATGACTTTTATGCAAGAAGTAGTCTTGGAAGGCCAAGCTTTTATTCGTCACGAGTAGTATTGCTGCCAATTACTTTCGCGAGTCCTACTTCCATGTTTCGAACTAACGCTATCAAGATTGATTCTGCCGGCCGCGTGTGCGTAGCTGGCTGCCGAGGTGCCGTGGCTGTTGAGTTCGCTGTGGTGGCGCCGGTGCTCATCGCCGTGATGCTGGGCATGGCGACGGTCAACCGAACGTTGGAAGCCCAGAACTTGCTAGCCACCGCAGCCCGCGAAGGGGCTCGCTTTGCAGCGATGGACCGCGAGGGCATGCCGGGCGACCATCAAAATGGCAACGTCAAACTCCAGAACGACGTGAAGAACTTCCTCGCCTCCAACGGAATCGATCGCGACGCGGTTACTGTCGAGGTAAAAGATCATGAAGCGCCGACGCTCGATTTCGATATCGACGACCCTGCTAACGACTTGCGATTGTTCGAAGTTCAAGTGTCGGTCGACTTCTCCGCCATCAGCTATACACCGGTCGATGGGGCGAGCGACTACGCGATGACGGCGGCGGTAGTATTTCGCAACGGTCGCGCAACGCTCTCGGATTAACATTTGTTTTGCCTCCCGGTAGGGTGCCAGCCGCACCTGTGCCAGCGATGATAGATCGTCTCTTCTAACCCAATAAGCTAGCCATGAAAATTCGTACCCTCGACTACCCGAAATCGTTTTCGATGACACCCGGCAGTCGTGCCGAACGGCCTGGTGTGATTGTCGTGCTCACGGCGTTCCTACTCGTCGTGATCTTTGCGTTCATGGCGCTCACGGTCGACAGCGGTCGCATCGTACTGACCGAGACTCAGATGCAAAACGCGGTGGACGCCGCAGCGCTGGCAGCTTCGCAAGAGATCGCCGCGGCGGTACATCAAGCGGGGCAAGAAGGTGGGAAGCCGAACGTCGACCCGAACTCGATTGCGGCCGAAGCGGCGCGTGCCATGGCGCTGGCCGTGGCTGAAGCCAATGGCGTGTACATCGATCCGGCCTCCGACGTTCGGTTCGGCAAGCGTCGCTACGACGCGGGAACTAATACCTGGCCAATTGAGTGGGGCGCATCGCCGGTCAACGTAGTGCAGGTGAAGGCGCGGCGAACCAATACCGACGCAGCCGCCCCCGATGCCCAACTGCCGTTGGCGTTTGGCTGGGCCGTGGGCCGCGATAAGGTACCCCTGCAGTCGACCGCCACGGCCTTCGTCGAGGCACGCGATATGGTTGTTGTTCTCGACTTCTCCGGCTCCATGAGCGACGACTCCGAATTGCGATCGATCGGCACCTTCAGTCAATCGGACATCGAAGCCAACCTCGACCTCATCGCCCAGGAACTCTACGGCTCGGGTGTGACCTGGCCGAACGTCGCTCCGGCTCGACCGAAGTTCTTGCCGAATTTTGGTCGCATCGATAGCTTCGAGGGCACCTACCTATCCAGCAGCAATACCAATACGATCTTCGCGCAACTCGAACTGGACGATACCTATCCTTCGAACCACGCCGATTGGCCCGGACAATTGAAGTACCCGTATCCACAGGCGGGGCGGAATAATAGCGGCATGCCACGCAACATGCCCACGGGTAACTCCAGCCACAACAAGTGGAAGAGCTACATCAACTACGTAAAGAACCTTAGTGGACCCTACAAGAAAAAATATGGGTTTCGCACGCTCGTTGACTACATGCTGCAAAACAATCAGATGACTTGGGATAAATCGGAGGACCTGTGGCGGACGTCGCATTACCCGTTTCACGCGGTCAAGAATGGAGCGTCGCTGTTCTTCGACTTCCTGACCGACCTGGAATTTGGCGATGAAGTCGGGATTGTCAGCTACGGCAGCTACGCGGTATGGGAAACGCAGCACAACGATGGAGAGGTTTCCATCGACCTTTCTGGCGACCCCATTAGCTCCGACTACGAAGCACTCGACCAAATCCAGCGGCGTCATCAGGCCGGCCACTACGATGTATTTACCGGCATGGGCGATGGCGTGCTCAAAGCGCGGGAACTGCTGGTGGGGGCGGCAAACGACCCCGACGACCTCGGTCACTCGCGTTACGGTGCACGCCCCACGATCATCCTCATGACCGATGGTCAGGCCAATCGCAGGCCGTCGGGATGGAACCTGCCCGGCAACTTCAATTGGGCGGAGTGGACCGACTACGATGGCGATGGCAATGCCAACTACACCACCAGTGACGGCAACAAGCAGTACGCGTTTTGGGAAGCCACCGAAGCCATTCAGCGGGGGGTGACAATTCACACCTTGGCCGTTGGTGCCGGGGCCGACCGCAACATCATGCGGGCCATTGCCTTTGCTGGCGATGGCGTGTTCATCAGCGTGCCCGGTGGATCGACAGTCGCCGAGATGGAATCGCAGATGATCGAAGCGTTCAGCGAAATTGCTGCCAAGGTGCCACCTTCCAAATTGGTATTCGAGCTCGCAGCCACCGAGGAAGAATAGTACGCTGGCATCGCCCACGGTACGCCCTTCGCCCCGAAGGGCGTACCACAAAGGCCGGACTATTGTTGGTTTTGAGCCCCGGAGATCCGCCTCCCATTTGCGAATGCCCTGGCGGAACATCGCAAACTGATGGAGATTCTGGGCCTGCTCGAAGACGCCGATTTCTAGGTGGGGTGGGGAACGCTCTCGCGAATCAACGCTGGGCTATTGCAGGGCAAGGGACTGAGCGGGGTGGCTTTTACCGGTGCTTCTTGGCTCGCTGGCGACGCCGGCCATCGTGCTGATTGATCCGCTGCCCCACTTGAGATCGAGCAGTCGCCGCCGCGCCATCTTGGCAACCGGCCACGCGTTCGACCGTTGTCTGCCGAACTGTTCCGCGGCTCTTCTACCGCTACAACGGGCCAGAGTCTCGGTGGGCGAGATTCCGAGTGGGCAGCGTCCTTGGGGTGTTTAGCTGCGAAGTGGGGCCCTCGATTTTGCCCCTCAGCCGCCAAGGCATATAACCGAAACAGCCATCCCACACGTTGAAAAGTCGCAAAGGCTGGGCCTCGCACCGTGGAGTTTTAGTTCATCGCGACTGCGGTGGGTTCCCCCTGGCCGCCCGCGAAGTAACATAGAAGGGGCGATGACTTAACTCTTTCGGTGGCGAAGGTATCGGGCAACTATGGCAAGCGACCAATGCATAGGCGTACTCACCAGCGGTGGCGATTGCCCAGGGCTTAATGCTGCAATTCGTGGCTTGGGAAAAGCCGCGATCGACCGTTACGAGATGTCCGTCATCGGATTTCGTGATGGGTTTCGCGGACTCGTCCAAGATCGAACGCTGCGGATAACGAGTGAGCAGCTATCGGGCATTCTTACCGATGGTGGAACGATTCTGGGGACCAGTCGCGACAAGCCCCACAAGATGCCGATCGGCGACCGAACCGAGGATATGACGGATGCCATTGTCGAGACCTACAACCGGCATGGCCTGGAAGTGG
Organism: Lacipirellulaceae bacterium; assembly: GCA_963753855.1. GTDB lineage: Bacteria > Planctomycetota > Planctomycetia > Pirellulales > Lacipirellulaceae > Aeoliella. Next base: position 27,378 of record CAVWDV010000008.1, read on the forward strand.
TGGTATGCATCGGTGGGGGGGGACGCAGAAGAACGCGATGCGACTCCTGGAGGTCGGACTGAATGTGGTGACGTTGCCGAAAACCATCGATAACGACATCGCCGAGACCGACGTTTCTTTCGGATTCGATACCGCCTTACAGATTGCGACCGAGGCCATCGACCGTTTGCACAGTACGGCCACCAGTCACCACCGCGTAATTGTGGTTGAGTTGATGGGGCACCGCGCCGGCTGGCTGGCGCTGGGTGCGGGTATCGCCGGCGGGGCCGACGCGATCTTGATTCCCGAAATCCCCTACAGCGCGGAAGTGGTTGCCGACGCGATCAAACGCCGCGCGAAGCGGGGCCATCGCTTCAGCATCGTCGCGGTGGCCGAGGGCGCCGTAACCGTGGAGGAGCATGCCCAAATCGAAGACCTCGTGCAACAAAAAAAGGATGCCCAGGACAAAGACGAGAAGAAAACTGCATCCGACGAACTCAAGAAATTCCACGAAGACCATGTCGACCATACGTTGCGACTCACAAGCCAACTTGAAGCGAACACCGGCATGGAATCGCGGTTAACGATCCTGGGACACCTGCAGCGGGGCGGGACGCCGTCGGCCGCCGACCGACTTTTGGCGACTCGGCTGGGTGCTACATGCGCCGAGTTGCTCTCGCATCGCAAATATGGTGTCATGGTCGCTGCACGCGGCGATTCCACTGAAACGGTGCCGCTTGAAAAAGTGGCCGGCAACAAGAAATTGGTGCCACTCGATCACCCGTGGATCCAAGCCGCGCGGCTCGTCGGCACGTGCATGGGCGATGAATAGTAGAGGGACCGATGTTCGAGTCGAAGAGATTGCCTTACTCACTCGCGATTTTCACTAGTAGCCATGCTTTACCGTACCTTCGGACGCACCGGGATCCGCATGCCCGTCTTCAGTTGCGGCGGAATGCGCTATCAGCAATCGTGGGACGACATGCCGCTGGCCGATGTCGAGGTCGCGAATCAGCAGAACCTTGAAGCGACCATCCGCCGCGCCGTTGACCTTGGCATCAACCACATCGAAACGGCGCGTGGCTATGGCTCCAGCGAACGGCAGCTGGGCGTAGTGTTGCCGACCTTTTCACGCGACTCGCTCATCGTACAAACCAAAATTGCACCCACGGCCGACCCCACAGTTTTCGAGCGACACTTTTGCGAGTCGCTCGAGCGGCTGAATCTCGATCACGTCGACCTGCTCGCAATCCACGGCATCAACACCTATGAAATGCTGTGGCACTCCGTTCGTTCTGGTGGCTGTTTGTCGGTGGCCCGTCGGTTGCAAGCGGAGGGCAAGGCGCGGCACGTAGGCTTTTCGACACATGGATCGCTGCCACTTATGTTGGATACTCTGCAACACGAAGGCGACGGCGGTTTCGACTACGTCAATCTCCATTGGTATTACATCCAACAATGGAACTGGCCCGCGGTGGAACAGGCAGCCGCGCTGGATATGGGCGTGTTTATCATCTCGCCAAACGACAAAGGGGGGAAGCTCTATCAACCCAGTGCGAAACTGGAAGAGCTATGCCAGCCATTGCACCCCATTGTCTTCAACAGCTTGTTTTGTCTGTCGCGCCCGGAAGTCCACACCTTGAGCCTGGGGGCAGCGCGGCCAAGCGACTTTGACTTGCAGCTTTCGAGCCTGCCGCTCGTAGCGCGTGCAGCCGAGTCAATCGCACCGATTGTGGCGCGACTCGATCACGCGATCGTCGACGCAGTCGGTCTTCAAGAAGCAAAGCGATTTGCCGAGGGACTGCCCGACTGGGAAACCGCACCGGCGTACATGAACATGCCGGTCATGCTATGGCTTCGCGTCCTGGCACTCGCGTTGGACATGCATGAGTACGGCCAAATGCGATACAACCTGCTTGGCAACGGCGGCCACTGGTTCCCCGGGGCGAATGCAGGCCACTTGGCGTCGATATCGGACGAGCACTTTGCGAAAGCCGTAAAGAGCTCCCCCTTTGCCGAACGGATTCGCAGCTGGCTTGAAGAAACGCACGAAATGCTAGGCGGCGCGGAGCAGCAGCGGTTGAGCCAAAGCAGCTGAGCAAGCAATCGAGGTGGCGACGGACTTTGGCCGCAACCCGTTTGACATGCCCGCAGCTGTCCGCGAAACTTACGACGGTGCCGGTATTCTCTTTTCTTTGCACGGGAGTCGAAGGACGATGTCAGACCAATCGGGCGGCGGAATTGACACGGTGATGCATGAGGCCCGGCTCTTTCCGCCGCCGCCAGAGTTCGCAGCCAAGGCGCGGATCAAGAGTTTGGAAGAATACGAAGCACTCTGGAACCGCGCGGCCTCCGATCCTGCCCAGTTCTGGGGTGATCTGGCCCGCGACGAATTACATTGGTTCGAGCCATTCGACGAAATCCTTCGTTGGAACGAGCCGATAGCAGAGTGGTTTGTCGGCGGCAAGACGAACGCTTGCTACAACTGCGTCGATAAGCACGTGGCCGAGGGACGCGGCGACAATGTCGCCCTCATTTGGGAGGGGGAACCCGGCGATCAGCGGACGCTCACCTATGCCGAGTTGCAAACCGAGGTGAGTAAGTGCGCCAGTGCGATCAAGTCGCTGGGTATCACCGCGGGCGACGTCGTAAGCATCTACATGCCTATGACTCCTGAGCTCGCGATCGCCATGCTCGCCTGCGCGAATCGGAGCGATCCATTCCGTGATCTTCGCGGGCTTCTCGGCCGAGGCGATTGCCGACCGAAATAACGACGCGGGTTCGAAACTCGTAATCACCGCCGACGGTGGCTGGCGACGGGGTAAAGTGCTGAGCCTCAAGAAAACCGTAGACCAAGCGCTCGAGAAGAGTCCGACCGTCGAAAACTGCATTGTCTTAAAGCGGGCCGGCGACGCCGTCGACATGAGGGAAGGACGCGACCATTGGTGGCATAAGATCGTCGACTCCGCGTCCGAGGATTGTCCCGCGGTGCCGCTCGATAGCGAGGCGCCGCTCTATATTCTGTACACCAGCGGGTCGACGGGAAAACCCAAAGGCATCCTGCACACCACCGCCGGCTATACCCTCTACGCCAAGAAGACGTTTCAGTGGGTGTTCGACCACCGGGACGACGACGTCTACTGGTGCACCGCCGATTGTGGTTGGGTTACCGGGCATAGCTATATTGTTTACGGGCCCCTAGCCGCTGGTGCGAAGGTGCTTATGTACGAGGGCGCGCCCAACTTTCCTGCCGAAAACCGGTTTTGGGATATCGTCGAGCGGCATCAGGTCACCACCTTCTACACGGCGCCCACCGCGATTCGTGCCTTCGTGAAGTGGGGCGACGAATGGGTCAAGAAGCACGACCTTTCGAGCCTTCGGCTCCTGGGAACCGTCGGCGAAGGCATCAATCCCGAGGCGTGGATGTGGTACCACAAGGTAGTGGGCAACGAGCGATGTCCCATCGTCGATACCTGGTGGCAAACCGAAACGGGCGGAATCATGATGAGTCCGCTGCCGGGGGCAATCGCCACCAAGCCGGGTAGCTGCACCAAGCCACTGCCTGGCGTCGTGCCATCCATCGTCGACGAGAGTGGCAACGAAGTGCACGACACTCAGGGGGGGTGGTTGACGATCGCCCATCCGTGGCCCGGAATGCTCCGCGGCATCTGGGGCGACATGCAGCGGTATGAGGAGGTGTACTGGTCGAAGATTCCCGGCAAGTACCTGGCCGGCGACAATGCGCGACGCGACGAGGACGGCTACTACTGGATCATGGGACGTATTGACGACGTGCTGAACGTTTCGGGCCACCGGCTCAGTACGATTGAGATTGAGAGCGCCTTGGTCTCGCATCCTGCCGTAGCCGAAGCGGCCGCCGTCGGGCGGCCCGACGACCTCAAGGGCGAAGCGGTGGCGGTGTTTGTGACGCTCAAGGTGGCGGTGGCGACCGAAGAACTCCGCGAAGAGCTGCGGCAGCACGTTCGCAAGGAGATCGGCGCACTGGCGCAACCCGACGACATCCGTTTCACGGGTGCGCTACCCAAGACTCGCAGCGGAAAAATCATGCGGCGGCTTCTGAAGGACATTGCTGCGGGCCATGAAGCCGTGGGCGACACCACCACGCTCGAAGACTACAGCGTTCTGGCAAAGCTGCGATCGCACGACGAGTCGTGATCGCATTACACGAGAACAGCGTCGCTAGCTACCGCTTCGCCGTGGCAGCAAGTCCGTTCCTTCGGTAGCCCATGGTTTTTCCATCGCAAAAGGTGATTTTCTCTAGTGCTACAGCGATAAGTCATGAATCACGGATGGCACGGATTCCACGGATTCTAGCCTGCGAAGCCAAACCGTGACGGGCGGTGTGAGCGCGGAAGCCGAGCGAAATGATTGTCGGAACGATTCATTCGTGGTTTTCTGCAACTTGAGTTAGCGGTGCAGCACTAGAGTGAGCCGCAGTAGGCGGCAGCCTCGGATTTTCTGGAGTCCACCCGACGCTAGCGAGTTCGGCTCATTCCAAAATCTCGGCTGGCTGCCGCACTCGCACACAATCGTGCCATTGGGATCTGCCGTTCGCTGCTGGCGAACCCTGGATAATCCGACGTGCGTGGGAACTATTCAGTTGGCTGGTGCGTCCATAACTCAATCCGATTCAGCTCGTTCTCTTTCAGGGAGTCAATCTAATGCTGTGGCGCACATTTATCCTGTGTTTGGCGGTCTCGTGGGCTCCGATTCAGGCGGCGCTGGCGGGCGATTCGTCCATGCCAGCGGAACAAGTGCATGTGGAAAAGGTTGATTCAACAGTTGCCAACAAGGCAAGTAACTCGGAAGCGAAGCCCCGCATCGAGATTGCACTGCTGCTCGATACCAGCAGCAGTATGAGTGGGCTGATTAACCAGGCGCGCACCAAGCTCTGGAAGATTGTCAACGAGTTCGAGGCTGCCAAGCGAAATGGAGAGCGGGCCGACGTTTATGTCGCTCTTTACGAGTACGGCAACAGCCGCTTGGATGGCGAGCAGGGATACCTTCGTCAAATCGTGCCGCTAACAATTGACTTGGATAAGATTTCGGAAGAACTGTTCGCACTTACCACCAACGGTGGCAGCGAACATTGCGGGCAGGTGATAGATCGCGCGGTCACGGAACTTACCTGGAGCCAGCATCGCGGCGACCTGCGATGCATCTTCATCGCCGGCAACGAGCCGTTTACGCAAGGTCCGATCCCCTATCGCGACGCGTGCCATGCGGCGGCCAACAAGAATATCACCGTTAGCACGATTCACTGCGGAGGTTATGAAGAAGGGGTTGCTGGCCAGTGGGCCGACGGTGCGAAACTGGCTGATGGAAGCTACATGAACATCGACCACAATCGGGCCGAGCCTCATATTCCAGCTCCGCAAGACGATGAGCTGGCGGCGCTCAACCAACAACTCAATGCCACCTACTGCGCCTACGGCGTGGCGGAGCAGCGAAGCGTGGCTCAATCGCGGCAAATGGCACAAGATGCCAATGCGGCCGAAGCCACGCCAGAAACGGCTGCGAGCCGAATTGCAACCAAAGCAAGCCGGCTCTATCGTAACGCCAGCTGGGACCTGGTGGACGCGGTTGAGGAACAGAAAATCGACCTCGCGAAAATCGACAAAGAGCATCTGCCCGAAACGCTCCGCGACCTGTCGACCGAGCAGCTGACGGCGCACGTCCAGAAGCTTGCCTCGCAGCGGGTGGAAGTGAAGGCAAAGATCAAGCAACTTGCCGCTGCACGGGCCGTGTTCGTCGCCGCCGAACGCGCGAAGCTTGCCGATCAAGGAACGAATGCACTCGACGAGGCCATTGTCGAAGCCGTACGCAGCCAAGGCGCCGACGCCGCTTTCGAGTTCAGCCAGGAGTAGCGAAGCTCAAACATGCTTCGGCAGGCGCTTATCGCGTTTTGCCACAATCCATCGTAGTGTGGTCCCGAAGAATACCCGCTTCTGCAACCGTTGCTCGATACGGGAGGCGACCAGCTCGCCGGCTTGTAGCGGCCCAACCGATTGGCCCCGCCTGCAGGGACGTTGTCGAGCGAGTTGGTCGTTTTTCCTGGATCTTCTGTTCCGTGCTGCGTTTGCCGAGCGGAAGGATTGCTTGCCGTAAAAGGCATAAGAAACTCAAAAACGTGCCCCCACTGAGAGGAAGCAGATTTTGCCCGTGCGCCGCCTCCCTTTCGTGTCTTTCGTGCCCTTTCGTGACTACGGCTTGGTGTTGGAGCCAGCGCAAATCGCGGACCTCCCGTTCGCGGCTCTGGGATTGCGTCCATGGCGTGCTTGGCGGTTCAGAATTGAACGGCCAGAAAATCCGGTCTGACACGGCAACGCAGGGCGATTGACCCCCATGAGCCCCTCGGATACTCTACAGGGCTTGCCTGCACGACCGGCCCGTGTGGGAGGCGTATGTACTTTCAGGCCGATTTCGACCTAACGCCGGACGCCCAACCGGTAGCGACACCCCTCCGATCGGGGGTTTTCTCGCCGCGAGGGACATAGCCGGTGTGCCCATTTGGAAAGTCAAAGACGTGTCGACCCTAGTTACCGAGTTGGTGGAAGCCGGCGTCCATTACGGCCACCGGGCCAGTCGCTGGAACCCCAAGATGCGGCCGTATATTTACGCCCGCAAGAACCTGATTCACATCATCGACGTTCGCGAAACCATTCGCGGGCTGCTGCGAGCCAAGAAGTACCTTGGCCAAGTGGCATCGCGAAATGGCTTGATTCTGTTCGTCGGTACCAAGCGACAGGCGGCCGAAGCGATCCAGATGGAGGCCGACCGCTGCGGTATGCCCTACGTGAACGACCGTTGGCTGGGCGGCACGCTTACCAACTTTCGCACCATCCGCAATCGTCTGACTCGACTCGAGGAGCTGGAAACGCTGCGGGAAAGCGACGCCTACAATGCCTACTCGAAGAAGATGCAGTCGTCGCTGAATCGCGAGTATCGCAAGATGTATCGCAACCTGAACGGCATGCGTACCATGAGCCGGTTGCCGGAGTGCCTTGTAGTGGTTGATCCCAAGAAGGAGAAGAACGCGGTCCGTGAGGCCCAGGCTTTGGGCATTGCGACCGTGGCGTTGATCGATACCGATTGCGATCCCGATACGGTCGACCTGCCGATCCCGGGCAACGACGACAGCATGCGTTCGATTGAACTGATTACCAAGTTCATTTCGGATGCAATTCTGGCCGGCAAGGCTCAAGCGGCTATCGATTCGCAACAGCAACGCGAAGGAAGCGATGCACCCGCGGCGCCGGCAACTGCCGAGCAAGAGATGGCCGAGAAAGTGGCCGCCGACGCTTAGAAGGCGGTCGCCGGCCTGTGATGCAGTCCGCAAAACAGCCAAAAGGCGGAGGCAAGTGTGCCTTCGGCTAGCATTCAAATAACGATAATCCAACCGCATTGATCGCCGCTTCCGATAGGTCGCGCGCGAATACTACAGGAGGAAACTGGACCGATGGCAGAGATTACCGCCGCCATGGTGAAGGAACTTCGGGAGCAAACCCAGCTGCCGATGATGAAATGCAAAAAAGCCCTGCAGGACGCCGGTGGGGACATGGAGGCCGCAAAAGCGGCTCTTCGCAAAGAGGGCGAAACGTTTATTGATGGGCGCGGCGATCGCACCACCGAGGAAGGTCGAATCGCCATCTTTACTTGCATCGAGAAAGGCCCCGGGGCCATGATTGAACTGCAAGTCGAGTCGGCACCCGTGGCGTCCAACGACGATGTGATCGCCCTGGCAAACGACCTGGCCAAGCAGCTCGCTACGGGGCCGGGAGCGAGTACGCCTGAGGAGTTATGGGAGCAGCCATGCCCCAGTAAGCCGGAGCAAACGCTGAAGGAAGTGCGGGACGAGATTGTGAATCGTATCCGCGAAGTGTTCCGGTTGCCGCGTATCCTGCGTGTCGACGCTCCATGCGGCGGCTACGTTCACCACGACGCTAAGAGCGGCGTGTTGCTGGAAGTGGAAGGCGGAACTTCAGAAGTTGCCAAGGACATCAGCATGCACATTGCAGCGATGAAACCTCAGGCCGCTACCAAGGAAGCACTCGATCCCGCCGTTATCGAAGCGGAGAGAAAGATTCAGATCGACCGTGCCCGCCAGGAAGGCAAGCCTGAGAACATCATCGAGAAGATGATCGAAGGCCGGATGCGGAACTTCTATGCCGAAATCGTGCTTGAGGAACAACCGTTCGTCAAGGACGACAAGCAGACGGTTGCCGCCGTTGCCAAGGCAGCCGGCATGAAGGTCAAGAATTTCGCACTCTGGAAAGTTGGCGAGACTTCGCCAGCCGAAGCCGAGCCGGCCGCGGCCAGCTGACAAAACGAATCGTGGAAAGCCCCGGTCGGACCGACCGGGGCTTTTTTATGTAGCGACCCCCAACTCGAATGAATCACTCATGTCGGAACCTGTTTACAAACGCCTGATTCTCAAGCTATCCGGCGAAAGCTTTGCGCCGCCTGGGGAACGTGGCATCGCCATGAACGAGGTGGTGCATATTGCCAGCCAAACCTACAAGGCCGCACAACAAGGGGTGCAGATTGGCATTGTGATTGGTGGAGGGAACATCCTGCGGGGAGCTCAATTCACTGCCGGTAACTCTAGTATCCAAGAGGCCACCGCCCACTACATGGGGATGCTCGCCACGGTCATCAATGGCCTGGCGTTACAAGACGCGCTGGAGTCGCTTGGGTGTGCAACCCGGCTGATGACGGCGATTAAAATGGACGGCGTTGCCGAACCATTTATCCGGCGGCGGGCGGCGCGGCACCTGGAGAAGGGCCGCATTGTGATCTTGGCTGCCGGTACCGGGGCCCCGTTTGTCACCACCGATACGGCGGCCGCTCAAAAGGCGCTAGAACTCGATGCCGACATCCTCATGAAAGCGACACGCGTCGATGGCGTTTACAGCGCCGACCCTGAGAAAGATCCGTCGGCCAAGCTTTACCACGAACTCACTTACACCCAGGTTCAGGAGCAAGGCTTGCGGGTGATGGACCCGACGGCGATTGCCCACTGCATGGAGCATAAACTGCCGATCCTGGTATTCAACTACCGCACCGATGGAAACATCGAACGCGCCGTCCGCGGCGAGCCGATCGGTACTCGGGTGGGAGTGTGAAAGCAACAACTTCGTTTGCGCCCCGATCGGGGCCGCCCGCTTAGTAAGGGCCCGCGCGGCGCAAGGCACTCAACGACTCGGCAAATACAAGGAGCCTAACATGAGCATTGAAACCGTTACTCTCGACGCCGAAGAGCGGATGGAGAAGGCTGTCAGCAAACTCAAGAGCGACCTAACGGGGATTCGCACCGGTCGAGCGACACCTGGCTTGGTCGACTCGCTCCGTATCGACGCGTACGGATCTCCCACACCGCTCAAGCAGATTGCCAGCGTCAGTGCGCCGGAGCCACAACAGCTGGTGATTCGCCCGTTCGATCCGTCGGTGATCAAAGATATTGAAAAGGGCATCATCGCCAGCGATCTGGGCCTCGCGCCGCAGAACGACGGCAAGGTCATACGTCTGAACATCCCGCCCCTATCGGGCGACGTGCGTAAGAAGATGGTTTCGCGCACCAAGGACTTATCCGAGGAAGCCAAGGTCGCGATTCGCAACATCCGCCGCGATGCCAATAAGGCGATCGATCAAGCCGAGAAGGACAAAGACATTGGCGAAGACGAGCGCGACACCATCAAGGACGAAGTGCAAGAACTAACCAAGAAGTACGAAGCGGATGTCGACGCCGCCGCCAAGGCCAAGGAAGCCGAAGTGATGGACGATTAGGTGGTCTGCCAGAGCGGTGATCGAGGGCGGGTGTCGTGAGGCGGTGGGGTTGGCTTTGCCCGGAGATCCCCATCGCTGGTCCAAGTACTTGTCTGCGAGCGACCCTGCTTGCACGCTACGGGATGGCAGCCAACGGGCGTGGTGCTAGCACCTCCCGCGAATCTGCCTTGCTGGCACTTTGCCGGTTTGCTAACTTCCTCGTCCCACCCAATAAGTGCGCGCGACGCATTCGAGTGAAGGATTGCTCGATCGATCGCGTGCAACCCGCCGTTTTCCATGGTTTACGGAGAAACCAGCATGACCCGCCGGACCCCTAATCAGGCTGCCGTCGATTTTACGCCGCCCAACCGTCGCTGGCTGGGGATGATCGTAGGTACCGGAGTGGTGCTTGGCGTCGCCCTCCTGTGCCGCCAGTTTGTTGGCACGGCCGAGGCGGATGCGCAAGCACCTGCCAAGCAGGACGCCAACGTTCAGCCCGCCAGCGCCACGCAGCCGGCGTACACGCCGCCGCAGCACGACGTGATGGCCATTGTCAACGGCGAGGATATCAACCGCCGGCAATTGGAAAAGGCGTGTGCGGAACGGTTCGGTGAGGAAGTGCTGGAAAGCATGGTCAACAAGCGACTGATTCTGCACCACTGCGAGAAACGCAACATTACCATCACTCAGCAAGAAGTCGAAGACGAAGTGGAGCGAATGGCCAAGCGATTCAAGCTTACTCGTGAGAACTGGCTCGAATTGTTGGCGAACGAACGTGGCATCGGAGAAGCAGAATACAAGCGCGATATCCTGTGGCCGACCATTGCGCTGCGCAAGTTGGCTGCCGATGAGCTGACGGTGACAGATGCAGAACTCCGCCGCGAATTCGAAAGCCAATACGGCCGAAGCGTGCGAGCCAGGATCATTGTGGTGGCGGATGGAAACAAGGCGAGCGCACTGCAGCAACAGCTTGCTGCACAGCCAGAAGAATTCGCTCGGCTAGCGATGAACGAGTCGATTGACGTGAATAGTGCCAGTATCGGCGGACTGATTCAGCCCATCCGGCCGTATGTCGGCGACCCGGGGCTCGAGAAGGTTGCCTTCGCGCTGCAGCCCGGCCAAGTTTCGCAAGTCATCCCAATTGGCGATCAGTTTGCGATCCTCAAATGCGAGGGTATCAATCCACCGCGGCAAATTACGTTCGAGTCGGCTCGACCCGAACTATCCGAATCGATTCGCGACGGCAAGTTGCGTGAAGAGGCGAGCAAGAAATTTGAAGAGTTTCAACAAGCGGCAACGATTCAAAACGTGTTCAACGATCCTAAGCTAAGTCAGCAAATGCCGGGTGTGGTGGCGTTGGTGAACGGCGACAAGATTACCATCGAAGAGCTTGGTAAAGAGGCGCTGGCACGGCACGGGCAAGAGGTGCTGACCGTCGAGATTGGCCACAAGTTGCTTGAGCAAGCGCTCCGCCGGGCCGGTAAGAAAGTGACGCAACAGGATCTGAATGCCGAAATCGCGCACGCCGCCAAGCTAGCCGGGGTCGTCGACCCATCGGGAAATCCACTGGTCGATAAGTGGATACAAACCACCACCGAAGAGCAGGGCGTTTCCTACAAGATGTATGTTCGCGATTCGGTGTGGCCGTCGGCCGCGCTCAAGCAATTGACGGACGGGCAAGTGCAAGTGACTGAAGACGACCTGCGGAAGGGTTACGACGCCAACTACGGCGAACGTGTCCGCTGCCGCGCGATTGTGCTCGGTAACATGCGGCGGGCTCAGGAAGTATGGGACAAAGCCCGCGCCAATCCTTCGCTGAGCTACTTTGGCGATCTGGCCGAGGAGTACTCGATCGAACCGACGAGCAAGGCACTCCGCGGCGAGGTGCCCCCGATTCGCCTGCATGGAGGCCAGCCACAACTGGAAGAAGTTGCCTTTGAGTTGACCGAGAAGGACCCTCCGCGGATCGTTCAACTTGGCGATAAATTCATTGTGCTTCGGTTCGAAGAACGGACCGAGCCGCAAAACATCGAGTTTGCTGCCGTACGCGACATCTTGATGCAAGACATACTGGAGAAGAAACTCCGAATTGTTATGGGGCAGCGATACGATGAGATTCATCGCAATGCCCGCATCGACAACTATCTGGCGGGCACTACCCAAGCCCCGTCGCCGGAAAAGCCGCAGCCGCGGGTGGGAGCGGCCCCGCGTCGCGATGTGGCAGTTCGTCCTGCTGCCGCCCAGCAGTAGACGCCGCGCGGCTTGGCTTCGATTCCCCCCCCCCCCCAGAAAAAATGCTCACAAACCGACCGTGATTCGCCACCGGCGAGTCACGGTCGTTTCGTGTGCACAACGGGGCTTCTCTCGGCACCTTCGCGCAAGGGCGGTTGCTCGGATAAGATTGGTTTCAGCCCAGCAATCGTCCACCCTTCAGGGTGGTGGTGATAAGTGACTACCAAAAAATCAAAATTGCACACAGGAGTCGAACATGTCCGTCAGCCCAAGTGAAATGCAGTCGTGGTGTGAGGCATTGCTTGCGGGTCGCAAGGCGGCCCAGGATCTCACGTTGCAGGACTACCTCGACGCGGTTCCACGGCTCGATTCGCTGGCTGATGTTCCGAGTGGCACGCCGGTGCTCATTCGTGGCGACGTGGATGCCAAGCCGGGCAGTGCGGTGGGCGAAGGCGACATTCGTTTGCGCTCGATGGTCGATACGCTTGAATTTGGCCGAAACCATGGCTGGAAGCAGGTGATCTTTGGCCACATTGGTCGCGATCCGGAAAAGAGCCTCGAAAAAGTCGCCAAGCGCATCGGCGAACTACTGGGCTGCGAAGTGCCGCTCATCTCGGATTGGCTCGATGAAGAATCCCTGACCATCAAGCCAGAAGTCGGCGAAGCCATCGCGTCGGCTTCGCCGGGTGCCGTGATCGTGCTCGAAAACACACGCAAGTACGACATCGAGCGTGTGCTGTGGAAGGCCAAATCGGCAGACCTTCCCGAGCTGGCGCCGAAACTGGCAAAGTTCGCGAACGAATGCGCGGAGAAGATTGGCAAGGTGTACATCCACGAGGCATTTACGCCGGTTCGCTCGATGCATCGAGCGTAGCGGTGCCCGCTGGCATGGAACGCGTTGCGCTGGGCAAGTACGCGGCGGGCGAGTTCGACGGGCCGATGCAGCGATGCCTGAAGGCCGATCTCGCGGTGTTTAGTGGCATTAAGATCGATAAGCTTGACGACATGGAGGCGATGATTGCGCGTGGTTCCATCAAGCAGATCTTTGCATCGGGATCGCTAGCCATGGCGATTCGCAAGGCGATGGGTCAATTAGACGACGAGCCTGTTTGCCTTGGGGAGGCCGAAGATCCCGCAAACAGCAGCCAGCCGTGGTTCATTCCCAACGAACGCGTGTCGCAGGCCAAAGAGATCGTCGCGGATGGTCGCAAGAAGGGCATTACATTTACTGTCCCTTGCGATTCGATCGTGGCCGACGGATCGCCAAAGGACGAACTAACACCGAACGATCAGCAGTTTGACATCGGTCCCAAGTCGATCGAAAAATTCAGCGAAGCGGTCGGTGAGTTCATCGCCAAGTACGGATCGGATGCCGTGGCGTTTCACAATGGCGTATTCGGCATGTTTGAAGACCCCCGCTTCGAAGGAGGCACGAAGGCCTGGATTCCCGAACTGAAACGGATGAAGGAAGCGGGTGTTGAGGTCTACGTGGGGGGCGGCGAAGGCGGCAAGGCCCTGGAGAAATATGGTGCGCCCGATTGGGTCACCCATACGTTTACCGCTGGCGGCACGGTGCTCAACGCGCTGGGAAGCGAACCCGTTCCGTACCTCATGGCACTGCGTTTGGCGACTCAGTCGTAGTTCGGCGAGTGAAGTGCCCAGGTTGGGTCGAGGCATGTTTGTGTCAACAGGCGAAAGGACCCAATGGATGCCTGCCGAGGACGCATCGCCGGGCAACCTGGAAGAGGTTGTCGAACAGCTTCAGGAGAAGGCGGAGGCCGAAGACGACACCCTATCAGTCCGCGAGGCACTCGACGCGTTTGAGGGTCGAACGTTTGGGCCGCTGCTGGTGCTCCCTGCCTTGGTGGCGCTTGTTCCGCCGCTCGGCATGATTCCGACAGTGCCAACGGTCATGGGGACCATTGTCGTGCTGATTGCTGCGCAGTACCTGATTGGTCGCACCCATCCTTGGGTGCCTGACTTTATCGGTAAGCGGAAGGTGAAACAGGACAAAGTACTCCGTGCCATTGAGAAAAGCCGGTCCTGGGCAAAGTGGGTAGATGGGTTCATCGGCAAACGCCTGCAAGTGCTTGTCGAAGGTCCGATGGAGCATGTCATTGCCGCCATCTGCATCGTGCTGGCACTCACCATGCCGGCCGCAGAACTCTTGCCGGGGCTGGCGGCGGTACCTGCCGCCGCGATTCTGCTTCTAGGCTTAGCAGTGACCGCCCGCGACGGGCTTCTGGGATTCATCGGACTTGCCGTATCGGCTACGGGGATCGCGTACCTAATAGGCAGGTTGGCTTGGTAGCCGCCGCTGGCTGGAGAGGGCGACAGCGTTTAGCCTAAATTCCGGGTTCGGCGCCAAGCACCATCTCGCTTACCTCATTACCTTTGCCGCTTCGCTGCAGAGTTGCGCTGCCAACTCGGCCGTGGGGGCTTCGGCAATGATCCGTACAATAGGCTCGGTGTTGCTTGCCCGTACCAGCATCCATCGATCGGGCCAGTCGAGCCGCAGACCATCCATCCGATCGGCATCCGCCGCTCGGAAATGAGTTTCCAACTTGTAGAGTGCCGTTTGCACCTCATCGTGCGGGAGCGTCAGTTTCGACTTATGGATGGCGTAACGCGGCAGCGAGTCGACCCAATGGCTGAGCGGCACCTCGCGCGACGCTAGTGCGTCGAGCATGAGGGCCATGCCTACCATGCTGTCGCGAACGCCAACTACCAACGGGTGGATCACACCGCCGTTGCCCTCGCCGCCGAATACCGCATCGTGATGCAACATGCAATCCACCACGTTCGCTTCGCCCACTGCAGAGCGATGAAAGGCGACTCCATACTTCTCGGCGAGATCTTGGGTCATGCGGCTTGTTGAACAGTTCGTAACTACCGGCCCAGGGTGCGAGCCAAGAACATGGTCGACTGCTAAGGCGAGCGTGTATTCCTCGCCCACGTATCGGCCGTTCTCGTCAACCAGTGCAAGTCGATCGGCATCGGGGTCCTGGCAAAAGCCGACCGCTGCGCCGGCACTTACCACTTGACTGCAGACGCCCACGAGATTCTCGGCGGTTGGCTCAGGTGTGTGCCGAAAATGGCCCGTTGGTTCCGCGCCCACGTGTGTTGTCTCGCAGCCAAGCTTTTCGAGCACGTGCCCGCCGACCATGCCGCCGGCCCCGTGATTGGAGTCGAGCAGGACATGGAATCGGTGGCTGCGAATTCGCTCGACGTCGACCAGCGGGGCAATCAGATCCCAGTGAACGCCAGCCGTATCGGCGATGCGGTCGACCTCGCCAACCTCATCATGTGGTACCCAGGCGATGTCGTCCGCTTGGTATCGCCGCTTCACGAGTTCTCCTTCGTCGGCGGGCAAGACGCGGCCGTCGGGCCCAAAGAGCTTGAGGCCATTGTATTCGGCCGGATTATGGCTCGCGGAAATCTGGACCCCGCCGACGCAATGATAGTGCTTTACCAGGATGCCTGTGGTGGGGGTGGCACAGGGACCGGCGTCGAGGATGGTATGGCCGGTGGCCACGAGTGCTGCTCGGGCTGCCTCGCAAAACATGGGACCGGTGGCTCGGCCATCGTAAGAAAGCACTACCGGACCACGTGGTAAACCCGATGCAAAGGCTCCCAAGTATCGTACGACGAGTTCGGGCGACAGCGAGTCGCCTACGACGCCACGCAGGCCAGAGACACTGATGATGGGATCGGGCATTGGCTTTAGGCGAATATCAGGGTTTCGACGAGCAACGGTGCACCTGGCTTGGCCTTTCTCACCAATGGCTGCGTATAATGCAACCATGAGCGAACGAAGTTCCAGTCACCGACGCGATTTTCTCACGGGAAAGGCCGCAGGCCAAGTGGCCGCCGATGCGATCGAGAGGGCGGCCGATCAGGTAGCCGGCTTTGCCGACGCGCTTGCGCCTTCGCCTACCGGCGAATCCACCTCAGCGTCGCTCGGCTACGTGGTATCGCTCCAACGTCGAGCCATGGCGTGCGAATTTGAAGTTCGCATGAACATCGCGGCAGCGGGCGACAACCGCCAGTCGGCGGCGGCACTGCGAGCGCTCGACCTGATTGATTCGCTTGAAGCTCAATTGACCGTGTATCGCGATTCGAGCGAAGTCATGGATATCAATCGCCGAGCGGCCACCGAATGGGTGGACGTTGAATCGCGAATGTTCGGCGTGCTAGTGCTGGCCGACCAGTTGTGCAGGGAGACGCAGGGGGCGTTTGACCTTACTGCAGGTCCGTTGTCCCGAGCGTGGGGCTTCGATCGCCGTCAAGGGCGTCTGCCAACCGACGACGAGATTGCGGCGGCTCGCACAGCGGTTGGTTGGGGAAATGTCGAGCTTGATACGGCGTCGAATCGACTCCGCTTCCTGCAACCGGGCGTCGAAATCAACCTCAACAGCATTGGTAAGGGTTACGCACTCGATCGTGCTGGCGAACAACTCATTGACGACGGCGTCCACGATTTCCTGCTCCACGGCGGACGCAGCACGCTGCTGGCTCAAGGTCATAGGGCTGGTCAGTTGGGTTGGACCGCGCGTCTGCGGAACCCGCTCCGACCACAGCAATCGATTGCTGAATTTGAGCTTCAAGATCAGGCGTTATCGACGTCCGGGTCGGCAACTCAATCGTTCATCTTGCGTGGACAGCGATACGGCCATTTGATCGATCCCCGTACTGGCTGGCCCGCGGACCAAATGCACTCAGCAACGGTCGTTGCGCCGACCGGGGCTCTGGCCAACGCGCTCTCGACGGCATTCTATGTGATGGGACGCGAGCAGGTAGCGGCGTACTGCGAAAAACACCCCGACGTGAAAGCGGTGCTCGTGCTACCTGGAGCGAAGGCGGGGGAAGTGGAGATCGCAGCGTTTAACATCGACAAGCTGGACTTATAGGCCGATCCTTTCGATACAGCGCACGGCGACTGGCTAGAGCAGCGGCCGATGTCCGGCGGTCCTCCGCCAAACCGATAGTTGTGCCAGGTGAAAGGCAAAGTGCGTGGTGAGAAGATGCACCTCCAGGTCGGCAACCGATTCGATGAGCGTTCCATCGAGGACCTCCACGCCATGGGCTCCCTGGAGGACGTCCTCTGGCGTATTAGAAAGTAACTCGCCGAGTTTGGGATAGCCAACATGAATGGCCTGCACAAGGTCGTCTTTAGCGAAGCTTTCTGCATTCGGTACATCGTCCGTCGATCGCGGACCAAAAGGTGATACCCAGTCAAAATGCTGCAGCTGACCACCCAGCAGCGTCTGCCCCATCTCGGCGACGATGGCCAGGTGTCCCAGTACCCATACGGGCGGATGCCCTTGGCTGGGACCACGTTCGATAAGCTGATCGGCAGGTACATCGGCGACTACCTGATCGAAGTAGCCGAGCAAGAACTGGTTGAACTTGATTTCGCGTGCGAACATATAGTGGCTCTGGCTCGAAGGTTGGACTCAACGGCACTATTGTATCACTCACTCCAAGTCCCACCACCATACGCCCTGGGCCAAATCGGTTGGAATTCGTTCACGATGGTATTCCACTTCATCCGAAGGTGCAGCTCGCTTGGTCAGCACGCCCTGGCTATCGATCCATACGCCGCCGCTCGCTGCGGCAAGGATCTTGCCCTTACCGGCCAGGCGGTGGCTGATAATGGTGTCGACCTCTCTTGGTGTGCGATGCTTGGGCAGCGGCAGGTACTGCGCGTCGAGCAACAGCACGGGCTGCCAGCCGGCGGTGGCGTAGAGGTCGTTTGCGTCGAGCAGGGCCGCGACGATGGCCAGGTCGAATAGGTTGCGCAACTCGCCGTACACCGGGTACCGGGCGGCCAGCGCGTCGAAATTGGCGGTGAACTGATGCGCGAACTGCTGCGTGGCATCGTCCGCTTGGCCCGTGTGAACTCGCTCGCCGCGCTTGGTTAGCAGTTCGTTCTCACTGAGAACACACACACCAAGGCCGACGAATTCGAATGCCGTGCCGGCTTCGTTTTGTGAAATACCGGTGTAGTTTGTCGAGAACCACCAGCGGAGCACATTGAGCGGCGGCTGGTTGTCACGTTGCCGGGCCACAGTTTCCAGGTAGCTCTCGACGCCCGGCACGCCTTCCTCCAAGCCGATGCCGACGCACTTCATGTGGTGGTCGGCCTTCACCAGCACGTGGGCCGCGTGCGTGCTGGCGTCGATGCCGAACACTTCGATGTCCTGCCGGCCGAGCGTGTCGCCCAGGTCGCCCAGCCAACGTTCGCGGGCCTTGCGTCCGGGAGGGAGCGGCTCGCCGGCGGAGCGATCGAGAAAGGCCTGCGTCGCTGCCAGATTCCCTTGCCGCGGCGTGATCGCGCAGCCGAATGGTTTGTGCTGCTGATCGCGTTCACGGCGAAGCAGCGTCAGAAGATCGTCGAACCTTACGACCGGCACGCCGGTCGACACCGACACCAGGTGACGCTCGCTGTCCAGTTGCCAGTCGCCCGCGGGGCCGGCGAGCACCACGTCGCCGATCTCGGGATAGACGAATACGTACTCGATGCGTTGGAGGCCGGCGAGAGTGAGCATCGATTCGTCGAGCGGCTTACCGTCGCGAAGGCGGTGGTACACTTCCGCCTCCAGGCGTGGCAAGGAGACGCAGCGGAGCTCGGCGGGCTCGCGTGCGTTGCCCGAAGCCCCCGCCGCAGGCACCGGAGGTGGACTAAGCGATACGAGCCGGGTGGATGACGAGGCCTCGACCTCTCGCAAAACGCCCGACGCATCCACCCACACGCCCGTGGGGAACGGGCGGATGTCCGCTTCCGGTCCGCCGTTTTCCACCCAGGTGTCGGGCTCGACGGTTGAGATGATCAAATCGATCAGCGAGTCGAAGTCGGCGTTGGCCGCACCAGCGGCGAAGCCATTATTGTTCTGCTGCGGCCCTGCCTGCTGATTGAATTGGCCTTGGTTGTTGCCGCCAGGAAGTAAATTGCCATTACCTTGGCCATTGAGGGCGGGAATGAATGCATTACCTTGGGCTTGCGACACCTCCAAGGGTAACAGCGTGATGCTTATGACTGCGATGGCCAACCAGCGATGACGCGCCATGGCGGATTCCTTTGTTTCCACTGAACGAACGGCGAATTAACACAGTATAGGCGTTCGCAGTGCGCGGTTTGGATTATTCCAAGCAAATTGGAGCGAGCGGCCGGTCACGTGGCTCACCACCCCAGCAGCGTGAGCCCCGCATTCACAATGCCCATGAGCCCTTCGCCGGCAATCAGGCCCGATGCGACCGCGTAGGTGAACTTGTCGGCGGCATCGGGAGCGAATCGCCGCCAGATCCACCAAATCACCAGCCCGTAGAACATCACCAGTGAGTAGTAGGCGGGAATGATGAACGCGATGCCCATCGCCAACCCGCTGGGCACGAAGTCCTTAATCGTCTCGATTGTCCGTAGCAGCGAGAGCCCAATTCCGCAGCACGTGGCAATCACGACTGCGGTGACCGCATGCTGCGGCAGTGCTTCTGGCCCGACCACCAGCAATTCGGCCATGGCTTTCCATGCCATGGCCGCCGGGGCGGGGAGCTTTTCGCCTCCCAGTTCGTAGGCAGTCGTGAGGAGGTTGTATACGGGAACTGCGAACACAATGCCCGCGCAGATGCCGGCCAATTGGGCAACGAACTGCTTGCGAGGCGATGCCCGCAGTAGGTGCCCGGTCCGCAGATCCTGCATCATATCGGCTGCTTGCGACGCACCGCCGCCGGTGATGGCGGCAGCCATCAAATTGCTGGCCATGTTTCCCGGATGCAAGAAGCCGAAGACGAGCTGGGTCACCTTACCCATGCCACCGACGGGATTGATATCGGTTTCGCCAACCGATCGGGAGGCGACGGCAGACAATAATGCCGACAAAGCAACGGCTACCAACGCCAGGTACCACGGAATATCAAAATAGTTCGAGGCGATGTAAACCGTAATCAACGTGCCTGCCGCCAATCCACCGATCCACCAACTATTGGGAATTCGCTCTTGCTCTGAAATCTCAACCTTACTTGTCGCTTCGGGCATCTGCAGGACCTTGAGAAAGGATTTCCAAGATAGCGCCACAGCGGTGAGGGCTTCGCTTACCATGAGCGCCACACCTGGCCATAGTATCCAGCCACGAGCGCCCGACTTGTAGTCCATAACATCGCCTGGTGCCCAACCCGCCTGCTGCGCAAGGGGTCCTAGGAGACCCTACGCGATGAGGGCGCCGAGCACGAGCGAAAGTACCACTCGCGGTCCGATTAGAAATCCCGCACCGAGGAGCGACGGCCCGAGATAGACGGTGAACGACCAAGTGGCAAGCGTCGCCAATAGCGGAATGCCCACCCACTCGTGCAGGGGCGGTGCCTCCAGTTCGGGGAAAAAATGCGAGGCCAGCGTGAATGCACCGGCAGCCAATCCCGTATAGATGAGCATCCGCGCCTTCGCCATTGCCTCGGCGGCCTCGCTGAACATAGCCATGATGGTCTCTGCGGTGGCGGTGCCCGTTGGAAATCGGAGCTTATCGACCTCCACAAATTGGCGCCGAAGCGGCACCGCGTAAAAGACGCCAAGAAACGCTACCGCGACGGACCACAGCATCAGCATGGGCCATGCGATGTCGTGGCCCAGCAAATTCATGGCCGGTATCGCCGCCAGCAGTCCTGCCGCGGACGACATGTACCCCGCCGCGGAGCCGGCCGTTTGGGCCGTATTGGTTTCCAAAACGCTTAATCGTTTTCCCATGGCAGCAAACACGGAAAAGCCAAGCACGGCCGAGATGATCGATGCACCAAACGACCAGCCAATCTTGAGGCCGATGTAGATGTTGGTACACGAGACGACGCTACCGACCAGGCACCCCACAAGGATTGCCCGCGCGGTCAATTGTGCTTCGTTGGGCGCCGGAGTGTAGAGCCGCTCGTCGGCAGGAAAGTCGTCGGTGGAAGGGGGGGCGCTACCCATGGGGTGCTTTGGCTCCAAGAAGCTAGGGTGAGGTCTTTGCGTGCCTATGGTACCCGAAAGGGTAGCCCTGCTGTCCAGCCTATCATCTCACCTGCTCCGCTTGTTTTTCCGATCGCCCACTTCAAAGAACTGGCATTCGGGAACAGAATCGACGATAATGCCCGCTCCTTGTTGGTTGCCGTCACTCGCACTGCCAACCGGGCTTGTGTCTCCAAGCCGTAGTGGAGGCCAGCTATTTCCTTTCGTCGGGCCGCGGCGGGCGAAGTTCCCAGCCCGAAGGCCTCGAATAGGGCAGGTCACCTACCTTTTTTCATTGGGTGCTGTTTTCATGTCAAAAATCGTCGGTGCTAAGTCTCGCGACCATCGTCGCGCTTTTCTCCAGCAAGCCACGGCGGTTACCGCCTCGATGGCAGCGGCAACGGGCGGACGATTCGCGTGGGCGGGATCCGCGAACGACCGGCTGAATCTTGCCATTATTGGAACCGGCGGCATGGGACAGCAGCATCTGGGATGGTTCGCCAAGCAGCCCGACGTCTGCGTGGTTGCGTTGTGCGACGTATCGCAGCAACATCGCGAAGCGGCTCTCGCCATGATGCCTACGGCCGACGTGGCCCACGACTTTCGGGAAGTGATGGATCGCGACGATGTGGATGCTGTGCTGGTGACAACGCCCGACCATTGGCATGCGTTGGTCGCCATCGCGGCAGCGAAGGCGGGCAAGCACGTGTACTGCGAGAAGCCGCTGGCGAACTCGATTGGCGAGGGTCGGGCTATCGTCGATGCGGTGCACGCTGCGAATGTCGTGCTGCAGACCGGTTGCCACGAGCGTTCTAGTCGAGGCGCATCGATCGCCAAGCAAGTCGTGGACGCAGGACGATTGGGCGACGTGCATACCGTGCAGATTCGTCTGCCCAACTCTGAGCCCCACCTGCAGGAAGTAGAGAACTTCACTACCCCACCACCCAACGCGGAGCCGCCTGCCGGATTAGACTACGACTTTTGGTTGGGGCACACGCCCCGCGTGCGATACAATCCTAAACGGTGTCATTTTTGGTGGCGATTTCACAGCAATTACGGCGGCGGAGAAATGACCGACCAGGGCGCCCACGTGATTGACCTGGCGCACTACATGCTGGGGTTGGATGATACCGGCCCGGTGCACGTCGAGGCAGAGGGGCAGCCCCCGCGTGGCGATTTTTACGACTCCTTTATCACGTTTCAATTCGAGAGCCGATATCCGAGCGGCATGAAAATAATTGGTGGCAACCGCGGCCCGCGAGGTCTCACCTTGGTGGGTAGCGAGGGAGAGCTCGCCATCGGCGTGCACGGCTGCGACCTCACACCGTCGTGCGCCAATTTGCTGGATGGACTGGATGCCCCGAAGGTTGACGCCTACGGAGCGCATCGCCGCGGCTGGCTCGCAGCGATACGCGGCGGAGCAGCAGTCGTTGCTCCCGTCGATGCTGGGCATCGTACGGCAAGTGCCTGTCACCTGAACAACTTGGCCATGCGACTGGGTAAGGCGATCGACTGGGATCCCACGACCGAACAATCTCGCGACGCAGAGGTAAACGCGCACCTTGCACCCACGATGCGCGAACCCTGGACGCTATAATCGCTGGGTTACCCGCGCGCTGCATCGCCGCGTCTTGCTTTGCCAAACGTCGTTTGGCTACGGACCAACGACGTGTCCCATCCAGAGCGCGTACGAAACGGGGGCAGCTAGTAGGATCGAATCTAGCAGGTCCAGGAATCCACCAAAGCCGGGCATCCAACTGCTAGAGTTCTTGACTTGGGCATCTCGCTTTAGCAGGCTGACTGCCAGGTCGCCGAGCACGCCGGCGAATCCCACGACTAAGGCGTAGATGAGCGCGCCGGTGAGCCATTGCGTTCGCGACACCTCGTAAGTGCAGCCGAGCCACTCGGCAACAGGCCCTAAGAAAAACAGCGCCGCGGCAATCGATCCCACGAAGCCACCGATGCTTCCCTCCCATGTCTTCCCTGGGCTGAGCTTAGGGGTCATTTTGTGTCGACCGAACGCATGCCCTGCGATGTAGGCTCCGGTGTCGTTCATCTTTACCGTCGCAATGGTGGTCAGCAGGGCGAGCATGCCCCAGCGGCAATCGGTATTCCACACGCCCCCGGAAATGATCCGCAACTGGACGATGAATCCCATGAGGCCCCCGGCGTACGAGATAGCCAGCATGGTGCGTGCCAAGCGGGTTGCGATGGTGCCTGGCGGTTGATCGGGGCCATCGTAGGTCGCCATTTCGTAAAATAGTGCGAGGATCAGCCCACCGATGAGTCCCCAGGCGATCCATCCCGTACGGCCACTCACGCCGCCGTCTGGATAATACAGCGTCATCGGAGCCGTACTGGCAAGCACAGTGAACATGGTGGCGGCGTACACCAAGGGGCGGGAGGGAATGCTCTTGGTGCGATCCTGCTTTGCCTCGGCAACGCTACCGCCCATGCGATTGGCAGCCGCCTTCTCGTAGAGGCCAAGAATCTCACCGGCACACATCCAGGCTCCGAACAACGCCAGCGGCAACATGATGATGCCGGGCCTTGGCCCAAACTGGTCGAGCCAGGCCAAACCCAATACCAGTGTAATGGCAATCGCGGCCTGGATGAGTCGCCAGTGGAGCATGTGAGGCTAGGGGCGCGGGGTTCGGGAGTTGGAGACCAAGTGCTTGAAGCAGTATCACCGTATTCGTCGGGTTGTGGCTAGGCCAAGTCGGGCAGGCCACCAAAGCGTCGGTCGCGGGCGGCGTAAGCACGGATCGCCTCGTGCAACGCGGTCTCGTCGAACTCGGGCCAGCAACGGCCGGTAACCCAGATTTCCGCGTAGCTGATCTGCCACAGCAGGAAATTGCTCACCCGCATTTCGCCCGCGGTCCGCACCAGCAAATCCGGGTCGGCCAGACCTGCAGTGTAAAGGTGCCCCGCGATTGTGTCTTCCGTAATGTCTTCGGGCTCGAGCGACCCATCCCGCACCTTGCGTGCTAGCGACCTAACGGCGTCGACAATTTCACCGCGGCCGCCATAGTTGATGGCCAGGTTAAGCCACATGCCGGAATTGCCACGGCTCATTTCGATCGTCTGGTCGAGTTCACGGAGCACGTGATCGGGAATCGCCTCGCGCCGGCCAAGCATCCGCACGCGGAGGTTGTTCCTCATAATCGGTTCCCGCTCGTCGATGATGTAATCTTTGAGTAGCAACATCAAAAACGCGATTTCTTCGGCGGGTCGCTTCCAATTCTCGCTGCTCAGGCAGTAGAGCGTGAGTTGCCCGATACCGAGGTCGGAACAGAGTTCCGTGATATCGCGGACGACCGCCGCCCCGCGTTGATGCCCCTCAATCCGCGGCAATCCTTGTCGCTGCGCCCAGCGACCGTTGCCATCCATGATGATCGCAATGTGGGCTGGCCGGCGTTCGGGTGGCACGTCGGCCAGCAGCTGAGGAGCGTCCACGTTCGACATACCGATTCGCCGCCCTCAGCCTTTGGTGAGCGACTCGTTGACCACAATCGTTTGGGCCCTGCCGGGGCCCACGGATACGACATCGACAGGGCACCCCACCAATTCGGCAATACGATCGAGATACGCACGAGCGGCGGCAGGCAGCTCATCGTAGGCCTGCACCTGATCGATTTCCTCCTGCCAACCGGCCACCGTCTCGTACACCGGCTCGACGCGGCGGAGATCATCCACATGGCTGGGGAAGACGGTGGTTTGCTTGCCATCGATTCGATAAGCCGTGCAAATGTTGATTTCTTTCAGCCCGCTGAGTACATCCATCAACATGACACACAGTCCATCTACACCTCCCAGACGCGCCGTGTAGCGAATGGCTACGGCATCCAGCCAGCCACAACGGCGCGGACGGCGGGTAACGGTGCCGTACTCGTTGCCGCGGTCGCGAAGATATTGGCCCGTGTCGTCGTCCAGCTCGGTAGGGAAGGGGCCGCCACCGACGCGAGTCGAGTAGGCCTTCACTACGCCCAATACACGGTCCAAATGCTTTCCCGGAACACCCGACCCACTGGCGATTCCGACACCAGAACTGTTGCTACTGGTTACGTAGGGATACGTGCCATGATCGACATCCAGCAGCGACCCTTGGGCCCCCTCGAACAGTACCTGTTCGCCCTGCTCCAGCGATGTTAACAGCAGTTCCGTGGTGTCCGCCACAAACGGCTCGAGTCGCTCCGCGAACTCGGAGTACTGCCCGTAAATCGCATCTGGGTCGAGTGGCTCAAACGTTCCGTCGGATACCATCGCGGCGAGAACTTGATTTTTTGCACGGGTGATGTGCTCAATTCGCTCGCGAAAATTGGGGCGGTACATGTCCCCCAGTCGCACGGCGTGCGACCGCGCCACCTTATCGCGATAGCAGGGACCAATACCCCGCTGGGTGGTGCCGATGCTTTCGCCACCTGTGCTGGTGTCGAGCACCCGATCTTCGGCGAAGTGCCAGGGGAGAATGACGTGCGTGCGATCGCTGATCTTCAGGCTATTGCCATCCAGCGCAATGCCCCGACCGGCCAGTTCGTTGACTTCTTCCAGCACCTTGGCCGGATTGAGCACGACACCGCCCGTAATCACGCACGTTACGCCAGGGGTAAGTACTCCGCTGGGCAGCAGCGAGAGCTTATAGACTTCGTCGCCAACCACCACGGTGTGGCCCGCATTGCGCACCCCCTGGTAGCGCACCACGTAACGTCGGCCCGCCGTCAACAAGTCGACGATTTTCCCTTTCGCTTCGTCGCCCCACTGGAGGCCAATCACACAGGTACCCGGCACGCCGTTCGCCCTCATTCTTCGCAAGGAAAAGTGCACAAACCCCGGATTCTAGGCCGGGGAGGGCCGGGCGGTCAAGCAGCGCAGCAGGAACCAAGTTGCCGCTATTTCACCTCCAAGTCGAAGGGCATCATCAGTACCACGGGCTCGCGGAACACCCGGCGCAGCGTGCTGGCGCGGCTCGCAATGGCCTGGAGTTCCGGCGAGATTCCCGCCAGATCGACCTTCAGCTTTACCTCTTTTTCGGCTTCATTGTCGCCAAACAGCGCCTCAAACAGATCGGGTGCCTTGGGAAGTGTTATGATTTTAACTTCGGTATCGGCGTCGATTCCGGCCAGCTGTTTCGCTTCGGCCACGGCGTCGTGCAACGTGCCAAGCTGATCGATCAAGCCATTCGCCTTGGCTTGGCGGCCCGAGTACACCTTGCCTTCGGCAAGTTTCTTGAGCTGCTCAACCGGCATGCTGCGGCCCTCAGCCGCCTTGCTAGTGAATTGCTCGTAGGTATCTTGCATCATATTGAGAATCGCGCGACGCTCGCTTGGGGTAAACTTGCTGGTGGGCGAGAATAGGCTGCTATTCTTGCCGCGGCTGATCGTATCGATGGAGATTCCGACTTTCTCGTACATCCCGCGAAGTGCCATCTTGCCCCCAACTACGCCAATTGAACCTGTAATAGTCGTGGGTTCGGCAAGCACCTTGTCGCAGCCCATCGCGATGTAGTAGCCACCACTTGCGGCGACGTCGCCCATGCTGGCGACCACGGGTTTTTCGATGGCCTGGATTTGGCTCCAAATCAGATCGCTGGCGATGGCCGATCCGCCAGGACTATCGATTCGTAGCACGATGGCGGCCACGTCTTCGTCCTCGGCAGCGTCGCGCAAGGCTTCGACCATGGTCGTAGAACCCATGGTCGCGGTGTTTCCGAATAAGTCGGTCTCGCTCTTACCTGTGGTGATAGCGCCGACGGCGTAAACAATCGCGATCTTCTTGCCGCTCGAACTGCCACTACCCGATGCCCCCGTCATCATCTTCAGCAGCTTGAACAAACCAGTGGGCCCAGAGAAGTCGGTGTCGACCTTCTTTTTGCCATAGTTCTGGACGTAGACCAGGTTGTCGGTGTGATACGATTCGCCCAGGCTGCTGCGGAGTTGGGTAGGATACGCAAGCCGATCCACTAACCCGCGCTCTTTAGCCCGCGTGGCCGTAAGGAGTCCCTCGTCGATTGCTGCGGTCGCCTGCTCTTTGGTGATCGGCCGGTCAAAAGCAACGGTTGCCACCATTTGGTCGTACATGTCGTCGGTCATCGCAGCGAGATTCGCGCGCACCGAGTCGCTGAAGTTCTCCCGCGTATACGGTTCGGCGGCCCCCTTCGCTTCGCCCATGTGGACGAAGTCGGCCTCTATACCCACCTTGTCGAGCAATCCTTTGAAGAACATGCCTTCCAAGCTTACGCCTGGTAGCAGCAGCATCCCCGACTCGGGCATGACGATTTCGTCGCATGCCGTGGCAATGAGGTAATCGGCCGGCATGGCCATCTCCAGCTCCGCATAGACTTTCTTCCCGCTGGTACGGAACCGCTTGATCGCTTCGCGGAGTTCGTTAATCTTGCCTCGCCCCAAGCCGGGATTTCGAATCTGGAGCACCAGGCCATCAATTTTGCTATCGTTCGCCGCCCGCTCCAGGCGGTTAATCATGGTGCGGAGATCGACCTGCAGATCGCCAAACGGCCCCGTACCCCCTGGCGACTCGGCAAGTGCGCTCGCTAGCACAAGCTGCGCTAAGCGAACTTTCGCCACCTTCTTTGCCTTCGCCGGGTTCGTCGCCTTTTTGGACTCAGCTGGCTTAGCGTCCGAGTGGGGCTTCGCTTGGTCCGCTTTCGCAGTCGCCTTACCGTTCTTATTAGATTCGGCTTTGGCTGCGGGGCCTGCTGCGGCAGCGCTGCCCGCAAACGCGGAGGACGGGGCCAAGACGGCGGAGAAAATGGCGGCTGCCAGCAGTCCGAAAAATGGGGGAGCTAAACGCATCATCGCGTAATCCTCAGCGGGAAGTTGGAAAGGGTTTGCCGTACCGCGTTGTCCTTAAAGGCGCCGGTCCGGATGCTGGCAAGTTTACCTAATTTTTGTCACTTGGGTTGCCTGTGACCAGCGGAAATCAAGCTAATGGAGGGGTTTTCGCTAGGGATTTCCGGATATCGGGGCTTTTCTCTATGGCTTGGGGTGAGCCAGTCTGGTAATTTTCGCCTGCTTTTCAGGGCACGCCGCCCATCCAGATGGCGGCCAACAGCCCACGTTTTGTCCGGAGTTTTCTGAATTGCAAGGGATAACAATGCGTCATTGCGCTCCAGCTGTCCTCGCTTGGTTACTGCTCGCCGCGGCTACAACCGCATTCGCGGAGCCGGTCTGGCGGATGTTCTCGCCCGTTGATCGTGTTGAGTCGCGAGTCGATGGCGACTACACACTCTCCGAGCAAAGTGGCCCATGGATGGTGATGGCCGCGACGTTTAGTGGTGAAGCGCGGAAGACCAGGCCCGCGAATTGGTGCTTGAGTTGCGTCAGGAATACAATCTGGCGGCCTATCATCATTCGATGACATTCGATCACTCGAGTGAAGATCGCCTTGGCCGCGGACTCGATCGATATGGGGCTCCAATACGGATGCGTTACCAAAGCGGTGACACCAATCACGAGTTCGCCGTGCTAGCAGGCAACTTTCCCACAATCGACGATCCTGCGGCGCAGCGGCTACTCGATCAACTTAAAGAAATGCGACCCAAGGCGCTGGATCGTGGCTACGACCAGACTTCGCAAAACCTGGTGCAAGAGCGAGAATTCCTTACCCGCCTTGCGGGTGGCGGCGGGGCGCCGCCAATGGGGAAAGCGTTCCTTACGAGAAACCCGATCCTGCCCGACGAGTACTTCAATCCGCGGGGTGTCGACCCCTTCGTGGCGAAGATGAATTCGGGGGTCGCGCATTCGGTGCTCGACTGCTCGGGCAAATACACCGTGCGGATCGCAACCTTCAAGGGACGAGCGATTCTGCAGGGTGCATTCTCAAGTGGCAAGCGGAAGCGGGCGTCCAAGAAGTCGGAGGTCGATCCGTTGGTTGAAGCGGCGCTAAATGCTCACGCGATTGCCACTTTCCTGCGAGCCAAGAACTGGGAAGCCTACGAGTTTCACGATCGCACCGAGAGCTACGTGACGGTCGGATCGTTCGATAAAGTCGCCAATCGTACGGCAACGGGGAACCTTGCACCCACTCGCGAGGTCGATATCATCCTCCGCACATTTGGTGCCGCCCACACAACGCCGAGCGCGCTCTCAGTGGGGGCGGACGTTCCCCTGCAGGATCGCATGCGGGCCGAAGAAGTGAAGCAGCGATTCAACAACCTGTTTTCCAACGAACACGGTCAAATCGCGCATGGATTGCAGCCAAAGTACATCGAATACCAACGAAATAAGTTTGTACCGCTCGACATCAATCCGGAGGTGATCGAAGCGCCAAGCGGTCGGTCACCAGCGCCTACGCTTGGCGCAGATAGTTGCCACTTAGCAAACCACACGGCATGCCGTAAACTGCCGGCATGAGCACTGCATCCCTGGTTGTTGGTACGCACAATCGTAAAAAGGGCACGGAGCTGGCAGAGATGCTTGCGCCGTACGACCTATCGGTGCTGACACTGGCGGAGGTCACGGATTCCATCGAAGTGCTGGAAGACGGCGACAGCTTCGCCGCCAATGCCCGCCTTAAAGCAGTTCAGCAGGCCAGGCATCTTGCGGCGTGGGTGTTGGCCGACGACAGTGGCATCGAGATTGATGCCCTTGACGGAGCGCCCGGTATCTATTCCGCTCGATTTGCCGGCGAGAACGCCACCGACGAGCAGAATAACTGCCTACTGCTCGAAAAGCTGGCCGGGCTGCCCCCGGAGCGGCGTGGCGCCCGCTACTACTGTCATGTCACCCTGGCCGATCCCACGGGAGCCGTACGTGCCGAGAGTGAAGCAACCTGCCGGGGCGCATTTCGCTCCGAGCCAAACGGCACCCACGGCTTTGGTTACGACCCGCTGTTTGAAGTCCGCGAGTACCACCGCACTTTTGGCGAATTGGGGCCGGCGGTGAAACGGGCCGTAAGTCATCGGTCGCGCGCAATGCGGGCCATCTTGCCACAGGTCATTACGCTCGTTGCTGGCTAGAGGTACAGGCAGATGCCGGTCGCGGGTTTGTCTCGCAGGCTTTAGAATAGCGGGGGTTCGTCTCCCCCCCGGTCACGTCCTTCTGCATCGAGTGGCACCATGCTTCACAAATTTGCTTACGCGCTGGTGATTTCCGCCGTCGCGCTTGCGACAACCTTGGCAAAAGAGAACCCAAAGCCGTCAACGGATGCCCTCGCTGCGTCTTGGGCCGCCGATCATGTGCTGGAGGTCGCAGAACTCTACCGCGAACTGCATCGGGCCCCCGAGCTTTCATTCGAGGAGAAGGAGACAGCGGCTCGCATGGCATCGGAGCTGCGCCATCGGCGCAGAGGTCCGTACGGATATCGGCGGGCACGGGCTGATTGGCATTTTAACCAATGGCGCGGGGAACACGCTCCTCCTGCGCGCCGACATGGATGCCCTGCCGGTGGCCGAGGAGACGGGCGTTGCGTATGCCTCCCAGGTGCGTACCGAGAACGAGCGCGGGCAAGTGGTGGGTGTGATGCATGCGTGCGGGCACGACATCCACATGTCGAACCTGATTGGCGTTGCCCGCATGCTGGCCGAAAACAAATCGGCGTGGAAGGGAACCGTCATTTTCCTGCTGCAACCAGCCGAAGAACGCGGTGCCGGCGCCAAGGCGATGCTCGACGACGGGCTGCTGGCGATGTTCCCCCGCCCCGATTACGCCGTGGCACTGCACGTAGGGGCCGACACCGCTTGCGGTACGGTGAGTTATTGCACCGAGTACGCGTGTGCTAATGTCGACAGTGTCGACATTACCATCAAAGGTCGAGGTGGACATGGCGCGTACCCCGAAACGACGATCGATCCAATTGTCATTGCCGCGAAGTTGGTGCTTGATTTGCAAACGATCATTAGTCGTGAAATCAAACCAACCGAGCCTGCCGTTATAACGGTCGGCGCCATCGAGGGGGGCACCAAGCACAACGTGATTAGCGATGAGTGCCAGCTGCAATTGACTGTCCGCAGTTATTCGCCCGAGGTCCGAACTCAGTTGGCCCACGCCATAACTCGTAAGGCAAAAGCGGCGGCCATGAGTGCCGGTGCACCAGAGCCCGATGTGCATGTTTCCGAGGGCACTCCGTCTCTGTACAACGATCCGCTTCTTACCGAGCGCGTTGCCACCGTCGCCCGGCGAGTGCTGGGCGACACAAAGGTTGCCGAAGGCGATCCGACGATGGGCGGCGAGGACTTCAGCCGATACGGGCAGGCGGGCATCCCCATTTGCATGTTCAAGCTCGGAGCGGTGACCACGGAGCGACTTGCGGCGTTCGCAGCCAAGGGCACACCGCCCCCGTCGCTGCATTCACCTCGATTCTATCCCGACCCAGTGCCGACGCTTGAAACTGGCATGGCCACCATGGGAGCCGTGGCGCTGGAACTGCTGCGTCCCTAGCGATTCACTCCGCTTCTGCCGCATCGCGCGCCGCACGTGCCTTTGTCACTCGGTTTCGCTGCTGGTTGATCTCCACGTCCAACTCGGCCAGCTGGGCTTTGAACTCATCGCTGTACATTGCTTCCATTGCCGCGCGGTCGACCGGCAGGGTACCGGACCGCTGGGCGGCCGCTTCGAGTAGCGCCTCGGTCTGATCGCCCAGATTTTCTGAGTTGGCGATGGCTTGGTCCAGGAGTTCGTTCGGGTCGGTGGCGTCGAGCTTTCGTTCAGCGGCGGCCGAATCGCCGAGACCACCCAGAACGCCCGCCAGGGCTTCGATCGCTTCGTCGCCCGCCGGACGGAGCGTTGCCTCATACTCTGCCACTCGCTCGGCGCGGCGTCGCTCGAGCCGCTCGAGCGTCTCCGCCTCGGCGTTGTAGATGACCACCAGGTCGGCATACGACGGAGTTTTCTCAACCGGTGCGCAGCCAATCGCTGGCAACGTTGCGGCGAGCGCGACGAACCAAAGCAGTGTCCGCATGGGACATCCTTTCAGTAAAATAAATACACGTGTGCGTCGAAACCCCATTCTGCTTCGCCCGGACAGCAGCCACAAGTAGGTAGCGGACAATGGCTATGCCTCGCGAAGTTTGGGGTCGAGCGCGTCGCGGAGGCTGTCGCCGAAGAAATTCAGGGCGAACAAGGTCAACCCGATCGCGACGCTGGGGAACACGACCAGCCACCAGTACGTTCGGACCGGGTTAATGACATCGAGCCCTTCGCTAGCCAGCATGCCCCACGATACGTCCGGCGATTCGACGCCCAAGCCCAGAAACGACAAGAACGCCTCGAACAGCATCACACGCGGGATTGTGAGCGTCAGGTAGACGATCACAACGCTCATGACATTGGGGATAATGTGCCGAGCGATAATTCGCGCCTGGCTCGCGCCTGGGCTCGTGCCGCTTCGACGTAAAGCTCGTTCTTGAGCGATAGTACCTGCCCGCGCACCACCCGGGCCATCGTGAGCCAGTAGATGGCTCCCACGACCACGTAGAAAATGGTGATACGGTCGATGCCGTACTCAGCCAGCTGCTTCTTGAGCTGCTCCTCGCCCAGGATGGTAAGCAAGAAGATGACCACGAAGATGAAGGGTACTGAGTACAAGACATCGACCACCCGCATCATCATTGCGTCGACGGCTCCGCCCAGGAAGCCGGAGACGGCACCGTACGTAACACCGATGACCAGCGACACCAAGGTGGCGACGATGCTGACAATGATCGATACCCGTGCTCCCCAAAAAATGCGTGCCATGACGTCGCGTCCGAGGCTATCGCGGCCGGCAAGCGACGGAAGGGAGTAATCGCCGAAGAGGCGCAGCCGGAGTCGTGTCATCCACCGACTTAAGGGGCCCATGTCGGTGAAGCCCGCGCTGCGATACGGTTTCTGGCGGACATCTTCTACCGAACGGGCGATCTGCCTCGTCCAGCGTGTTGCTTCTTCGGTCTGTGGACCTTCGCGATTGTTGCTCGCCGCACCTAACTCGGCAGCCTCGGCATCAGCGGCGTCGATAGCAGCCAGCGTGAGCGTCAGCCGATCGGTAGGATCGGCCGATAGGCGCGGCGACTCAAAATCGCGGCTTGTCACCGTCTTGTCGGATGGCTGAAGCGGCAGTAGTGGTGTAAAGAAGGCCCCCAAGGCAATCAGGACCAACGTTACTAAACAGGCCATGGCGAGACGATTTCGACGCAGCTTGCCCCACGCATCGCTCCAGAGCGATTTGCCAACGCTTGGCGACTCAGCAAGTTTTGGTGGTTCTATTACCATCTACATTATTGCCTGCCAGCACACCAGGAACGCACGCTTACGGATCTCGAACTCGCCATTGTCATACATCCTGCCAGCTCACACGCGGATCGAGCCACGTATAGGCAGCGTCGACCAGCGTATTCATCGTGAATAACAGGATGGTGTAAAGTACAACGATGCCCATAGCCATCGGCGTATCGTTGTCGATCGCCGATTGGACAAACGAATAGCCGATGCCGGGGATGGCGAACACTTTTTCGATGACGAGCGATCCCGTAATGATGCCCGCCACCGCTGGTCCTAAGAACGAGACCACGGGAATCAACGCTGTGGGCAAAGCATGCTTCACGATAACGACTGGTCGCGATAGTCCTTTGGCCAGGCCGGTCCGTACGTAGTCCTGCGACAACACATCGAGCATCCCCGTCCGAGCGATGCGGGCGATGTACGCAGCGTAGGGAGCGCCTAGGCAAAAGGCGGGAAGAATCAGGTGCTTTGGCCCGCCCCAACCAGCGGGCGGCAGCAGCGGGATTAAAAAGCAGAACAGCAAGATGCAAAAGCCCGCAATTACAAAATTGGGGAGCGCAATGCCGATTGTGGCGATCGACATAAGGGTGAAGTCGGCAAGCGACCCTCGGCGGGCAGCCGACACCACTCCGGCCACCAACCCAACGACGGCCGCCCAAGCCAGAGCCATGAGCCCGAGCGCTGCCGAGACTGGCCAGCAAAGTGCTACGAGTTCGTTGACCGTAAAGTCGACTTGCTTGGTCGAGACGCCCAGGTCGAATCGTGCCAGATTGGCCAAGTCGATAAAATAACGGACGTGATCTGGCTTATCCAAATTATAACGGCGGCGAAGGTTGGCCTCGATCTCCGGCGGAAAGCTCCGTTCGCCGGTGAAGGGCGAGCCTGGAGAAAAATTAGCCAGAATCCAGCTGAGCGTGAACACCACCCAGACCGTGATTACGAGCCACACCAGCCGCTTGGCGAAATACGCGATCATTCAGCGGTCCCCTGAATAAAGGGGTTAGGTGTCGAGTTGTCGCGATCTATCCAAATCGAGTGTAATGGATGGAAGTCCTGCAGATTGTTGTAGAATCCACGCACCTGCGGCCGCACGAGATTTCGGGAGTAGTAGAAGTAGATGGGAATGAGCGGCAGCTCTTCCATGAGCAACTGTTCGGCGTTCTGCATGATTTCCAGCCGCCGCGCATCATCCGCTTCTGCCTCCGCATCGGCGATTAACTGATCGTACTCGGCGTTGGCCCAGTTGGTTTGATTGTTCTCGTTGTCGCTTACGAATAGATCGAGAAACGTATTGGGGTCGATGTAGTCGCCAATCCACGCCTGACGGCCAATGTCGTAGCGCGTCATGCGCAGCCGATCCTGATATGCGGGCCACGCCTCGTTGCGGAGCGTGACGGTAATGCCCAGCGTTTGTTGCCATTGCTTGCGGACTAACTCGGCAACCGCTTTGTGCGACTCGTGCGTGTTGTACAGAATTTCAACCGACTGGAACCCCCTTCCATCAGGATACCCAGCTTCGGACAAGAGTTCCCTGGCCCGCTCGGGGTCCGCAGGTGGGCAAGTAGCTGATACGTATCCGTTCACGCCGGGCGGAACCAGCGAGAATGCGGGCTCCTGCGGGCCGCGAACAGCGGTGCGGATGATGTCGCGGCGGTCGAGTGCGAGCGACAACGCTTGACGCACGCTGCGATCTCCGAGCGCGCCGCGGTCGACGTTGATTTTGTAAAAGTAAACACCGAATTGTTGGGCGGGGCTGAAATCGTCGCGCGGGGGATCGCTCTCCATGAGTTTGCGCATTAAGTTCGCTGGCGGCTCTTGAATCCAATCAACGTCGCCCAGCATGTACATATTGAGAGAGGTCGTTGTCTTCTCAACGGAGAGCGCGTCGATTGTTTCCAATCGCACGTTGTCGCGGTTCCAGTACCGTTCGTTCTTGATCAAGCGAATACGATCGCGAGGACGACGGAAACCAAGACGGTACGGACCATTGGTTACAATATGCTCAGGGCGCGTCCAGCCTGGGGCACCGTGTTCTTCAAGACAACCACGGTGTACCGGGAACAAAGGGTAGAAACCGAGCAACTGTAGCCAGAAGGGCGTAGGATTTTCTAGCTCCGTGATAAGTGTGTGGGCATCGACAACGCGCATCCCCACCTCGGCAAAGTCGAGCGTCACGATGCGGCACGCCATCGCGTCATCGGGAATGCGATCACCCCGCGTTGGATCACCGACAACATAGCATTGCTCTTTGCCGCCAACCTCCACAAAAAAGCGCTGCTGA
Organism: Lacipirellulaceae bacterium; assembly: GCA_963753855.1. GTDB lineage: Bacteria > Planctomycetota > Planctomycetia > Pirellulales > Lacipirellulaceae > Aeoliella. Next base: position 62,842 of record CAVWDV010000008.1, read on the forward strand.
ATCAGGTCACGCTCTTCCTGGTCTTCGGGCATTGTTTCGGGGACCTTGCGAACCAATGTCCCCGTGATGAGTTCGCCGGTTCTGGTCTCGTGTTCGCCTGGCTTGAGGTTGAGTTCGACCTCCACGGCATCCCCCGGTTCGAGGTAAGCGCCTGCCGAGTTGAACTTCTTACCATTCGTTAGGTACCAGCCTTGCTTCGCGTACTCTGCCGCGGTAATAGGGTTCAGGAAACGTCGCATCGAGTAGCGATAATCTTCGGCCGTTATTGGATCGCCGTTGGACCAGTGCGTCTCTTCGAAGGAAGAAGGTATAGGTACGTCCGTCGTCCGAAATCTCCCACCGTTCGGCAACGCCCGGCCACTGCTCGGGGCCACCGATGACTGGCAGTCGGTCTTGAGGGGATAGTCGCACGAGCCCTTCGAAAAGCGAGTTGATCACTCGCCCTTCGGGCTGGCCACTTACTAGCGCAGGATCCACGGTCTTTATTTCCGTGGCGTTATTGAACGTGAAATCTGCTGGCGGCAAACGTGCCGCCCTGAGCGACCAGATCACCCCAGCGAGCGGAATCATCATGATCAGCAGCGCGGGTAGAATGCTTCGCTGATTCATCGGTGGATCGAACTCGATGGCGGAGGAAGGGAGTTCCTGTTAGCTTACGCGGTAGCTGTGCCAATTCCAACCGGCGTTGGCACTTTGCCAATGCCACTCAGGGATTAATGGCGGGCTGAGCAATGATCCAGAGAGAAATAATATGCCCCGATTTGAGCACCTCCGGCATAAATCGCCCCGAGAGTTGTCGAGACCTCGCGAGTTGATCCTCGTGTGCGCACCACTTCGCAGCAACGTCAACCTATCCCGCATCGCGCGGGCGGCGGGCTGTAGCGGGGTAACGCGCATTTTGGTGGCAGGCAGCGCCAAACTCGACCCCAAGATTGCCCGGGACGCGGCCGACACGATTCGCTTGGAGTCGCACCGTTCGCTGGTGCCGGTGCTCAAGAAGCTTCGTGGGGACGGTTACACACGAGTCGGCCTGGAGCAAACGACCAATTCAAGCAATTTGCATACGTATGCCTTCGGCCGGCACACGGCGCTGGTTGTGGGAAACGAGCGGCAGGGGCTCAAGGACGAAGTCCTAGCGGAACTCGATGCGGTGGTCGAAATTCCCGTCTGGGGCATGCCGTACAGCTACAACGTAGCCACGGCCGCAGTCATGGCAATGTACGAATATTGCCGGCAGTATCCCGATGGGTAGAGGCTAACCCGCATATTTCATCCGCCCATGGAGTCCCTTGTAGCGGGGGCTTCTTAGGTGGAGGGTCTCGGGTAGCGCAGAGGCCCCCTTACCCCCGGTTAGGATCGCTGGCCATTAAGAATTTTCAGAGGTTGGGCGTGCGGTAATTTCGAGACGTCATCCGGGGGCGGCGGCTAACCCGGCAGCGACCTGGCGGAAGAGTTGCTGGTGTGGATAGCTGCTTGCCAGGTGCAGCACCACGCGACGCACCGAGAGGGTGATACGGGCGGCGACTTTCAATAGCGTCAGCCGAATGCGGCTGACTTGCGCCGGCGCCAATTCGGTGCTGGCCAACTCCGTGCGACGCAACTCGTGCAGCAGCACATACGCGAAGCTCGAAAGCAGCAGGCGAAACTGATTCGCCACAAAGTTGTGGCAACTCGTGCGATCGGCGAAGAGCATCAACTGCTGCTCCTTGATGCGATTCTCCATGTCGCCGCGCTGCGTGTAGATGTCGTCGTACATGGCTTGCGCGTCGCCCGCCAGGCTGGTCACGACGAAGCGGCGATTCGGCCCTGCTTCTAAACGCTCGGCTTTCATGATAACCCGCCGTGGGCGGTCCCACGTTCCGGCCTGATACTCCGTTTCTCCAAAGAGGCGCTGCTTCTGGCCTGCTTGCTCGAAGGCTTCTTCCCCCTCGGCCATCAGCGGTGCGATACGACGCTCCAAGACCTTGTTCCGACCGATGCCGAAAATGTAATCCACCCCCTGTTTCTCGCACCAACGCATCAATCGCCAGCGACAAAAGCCGCTGTCGCCGCGAATCGTGATCCGGGTGTTGGGCCACGCTTGACGAATCCGCTGGACCAGCAGTTTCGTCAGCGCGAGGGAGTGTTTCGCCGGATCGATGTTGGCCGGCCGCAATAGCGAGACCAACAGATGACCCCCGCAGAACACGTACAACGGCAGGAAGCAGTAATGGCGATAGTAGCCTTGATAGAATCGCTCCTCTTGTTGGCCGTGAACCGGGTCGTCGGTGGCGTCGAAGTCCAGCACGATCTCTTCGGGCGGGCTATCGTGCGCCGCCAAGAAACGTTCCACCAGCAACTTCGACATCGCGACCAACGCCTGGCGACTGACGCGATTCTCCAAGCGGCAGAGGGTCGGAGGAGAAGCCAGCGGCTTGTCGGGGTCCGCCGCCTTACCGGCGGCAAGCTGCAACGCGGGATCGTCGCGCAGGGCCTGCTGATCGTTGAGGTCCTCGTAGCCCAATGCCAGCGAGAAGATACGCTGGGCCAGCATCTCGCGTTGGTGGTGGATCAGGTATCGCGGGTCACGCGGATCGGGCAGGCAATCATCGATCGCGTCGAGCAAGCCAATTCGTCGATCGACCTCACGCAATAGCACCACGCCCGCGTCGGAGGTCAGTCGCCCGCCATCGAAATTGGCCACCACTTGCCGCCGACCGACCGCTGTGAACTGAATCGCCGTTTCGCTACACTCTGTCATGCGAGGGTTCCTTGTTCTGGCTTGTGCGGGAGTTGTAGAAACCACACAAATACCAGGACTTGGGCCCTCGCGCTAGTGCCCGCCGTGAACCAACGGATGAAATATCCGGGCTAATTGGGGAACTAATTCCCGGCCGCCTGCGTCCAACATGCCAAAAGCCGCTTCTCCTCGCTCCAGCAAGGAGCCAAGCCAACACGGAGCCAAGTCATGTTGCGATCGCTGCCCTGGATTATTCTTTTTAGCATTTCGCTCGGTTGTGGCGGTGTGCTACCAAAATCGGCCCACATCGCACAGCCGGCGGTGGAGACAGACGGCGACATGCGACAACACGGCGTGGCGATCGCGTCTAGCAACGAGGTCGCCCAACTCTTTGCGGAGTTAGCCGACACGGCGTCTGGCCAGGCGCTACTAGCGGCCGACAACCGGAAAATCATCTATACGGCTACGGTTGCACTTGTGGTGGACGACTTTAGCCATGTCGAACAAACCCTTTCCAGTAGGGTAAACGAATGCGGAGGCTTCATCGCTAGTGCCAGCATTGCCCTGAACCAGGGCAGGCAGCGGTCGGGGACTTGGACGGTCCGTGTGCCGGTGGCGTCGTTCGAGCAGTTCCTCGACGCCACAGGTGACCTTGGCGTTCCCGAACGCCGCGAGCAACAGGGGCAAGATGTAACGGAGGAATTCGTCGACCTTGAGGCTCGTATTCGCAGCAAGAAGCAGCTTGAAGATCGCATATTGGAACTCCTGTCGGCCAACAAAGGTGAAATCAAAGATGTGATTGAGGTGGAGCGGGAACTCTCACGCGTACGCACCGAAATCGAGCGAATGGAAGGCCGCATGCGATACTTGGCCGATCGTACGGAGCTAACGACCGTAACTGTCCAGGTCCGTGAGGAGCACGATTACAAACCGCCGCAGGCTCCTGGCATCGGACTACGCATCGCCAGCACCTGGCGAGGTTCGACGAGCGGGATCGTCGCGGCGGCCGAAAATCTGCTGCTCGGCGCGGTAGCGTGCTTGCCCTGGCTATTGGTGGCGGGAGTTTTCGCCGTACCGGTATGGAAGTGGCGACGAACTTAGCTCGCAAACTTAGCTCGCAGCGGGACGGGGACGCTACGCTCCCATAATTCGACCATTTCGCACGTCGCCCGCAACGACTTCCACCAACTCCCTTTCGGCGGCGGCTGATGCGATGAATTCCACCGGAGCGTAGCGACATGCAGTGCCGATGTACCGCGTTTCGGGCAACCCGCTCTCTGCCCTGCGTGGCTCGGACTCCAATCGACCTTCCACCAGCACCCGCAAGCGGTTGCCTCGCAACAACGCAAAATATGCATCGCGCAATTCCGCCTCGACCTCGGCGAGCCGTTGCATCCGCTCTTGCTTAAGGGTTTTTGGTAGTTGTTCGGGCAGCGTTGCAGCGGGCGTGCCGCGGCGGGCGCTGAAAGGGAAAATGTGCATCTTCGAAAAGCCTACCCGACGTGCCACGGCAATCGTTTCCTGGAACTCCTGCTCCGTTTCGCCCGGAAAACCGACAATGATGTCGGTCGTGATCGCCGGGCGATCGAGCCTATCCTTGAACATCTCGCAGCGGTCGACAAAGCGCCGGCTGCCCCATCGCCGCCGCATTCGCCGGAGGACGCTGTCGCTGCCCGATTGCATGCTGATGTGTAGGTGGGGGCAAATCTTGGTCGGGTAGCCCGCAATCACGTCCAGCAGCTCGCGGGTAACTTCGGTCGCTTCGATACTGGAGAGACGCAAGCGAAAATCGCCCGGCAACTCTGCCAGACACACCAGCAGATGCGCGAGCCGCGTCCACTCGCTCTTTGGCTTGCGCCGGTTGAAGTCAACGCCGTAGTGACCCAAATGAATGCCGGTTAGCACCACTTCGCGGTAACCGTTCTCCGTGAGCCGCTTTACTTCATCTACCATGTGCTGCATTGGCCGGCTGGTAAGCTCCGGTCGGACATGCGGGATGATGCAAAAGCTGCACCGCAGCAGGCACCCGTCCTGCACCTTCACGTAGGCCCGCTGCCGCGAACCGAATCCACTGATGCCGGTGGGAACGTCGGTCACCCCAAACCGACCCAGCAGGTCTGGCAGTTCACGCTTGTCGGTTAGCACCTCGGTAACGTTTGGCAGCGACTGGACTTGCTCCGGCGCTCGCGTTGCGTAGCACCCCATCACGACGATTTTGGCAGCTGGATTCTCTCGCGCCAGTCGCCGGATCACTTGGCGGCTCTTCGCGTCGCCTTCGTTCGTCACGGTGCACGTATTCACCACACAAAGATCGGCCTGCTCCGCGTCGCTAGCATCCGAGTAACCAATTCCCAACAGCCCTTCGCGTAAGTACTCGGTCTCGTACTGATTAACTTTGCAGCCAAGCGTATGTGTCTTGAGTTTCATTCGTAAAACGGAAGTCATTCCGCGACAAGAAATAGAGAGCTTTCGGATGCCCTAGTGGAAAGAACGCAATCGAAGCACGGCCCAAGACGATAGTGGGAGACACGGGACCATGACCATGCTGCGGTTAATCCGCGGACTCGATCGTGGCCCACATGCTGCCTTTGCTCGATTCGAGGTTGTCTTTCCCATAGGCGTGGATTTGGTCGCGCTTCAGCTCGGCGTGCTCTTTGGTGGTAGTCAGCACAATCGCCCGCCCGTCCTCGTCGACGCCCTTGGCGATTCGTTCGCACTCCTTCTTGGTATGTCCAAACAATTCGCGAAGCATCTTCTCGACGTAGTCGAAGGTATGGTCGTCTGAATCCCAAAGCAGCACGTTGTACCGCGGCACTTCACGACCAGTTCGCTCGGCCTTGTGCTCTTTCTTGGGGGCTACGACGGTCGACATACCGCCATCATCGGGGTTCGATGTATCTTCGAATGGGTCCATCGAGCTGTCGTCCATGGGAAAGCCTGCCTACGGGGCCACTGGCCGGGGGGGCCGCTGCTGGCCAGGGCGCGGTGGTGAAATGCTACCTCCCCGAGTATATTAACTCGCTCGGCCGCGGGCCATCCGCCACCCGCCTTCGCCCCACCCCACACGTACCCCCCCAACCCTCTGATAGCACGCTGCCATGCTCGATCGTCGGTTCATTCTCGAAAATGCTGCACTTGTTCAAGAGAACTGCGAAATCCGCGGCGTAAAAGCCGACGTGTCGCGATTTGCCGAGCTGGAGGAACAACGGCGGGTCCTGCAGCAGGAGGTCGAAGAGCTTTCGCGGCAGGCGAACGAAGTGAGCAAGTCCATTGGCAAGCCCAAGGATGATGCCGAGCGGGAAGCTCGCAAGGAAGCAGGACGATCGCTCCGCGAACAGAAGGACGCCAAGCAAGCGGACATCGACCGCCTGCTGGCCGAGTCGAATACCATCTACAGCAAAATACCGAATCTCACGCATTCCGACTCTCCCCGTGGTGGCGAGGAGGACAGTCGCGAGTTGCGTCGCGGCACCGTGGAAGTTCGGCCCATGCGTTTTCCGATTCTCGACCACGTGGCACTTGGCGAGCAGCATAAACTCATCGACTTGGAAGGGGGGGCACGGATTGCCGGCCACGGCTTTTACTTCTTGCAAAACGAAGCGGTGCTGCTTGAGCTAGCGTTACAGCAGTACGCGGTCGAGTTTCTGATGAAAGAGGGCTTTGTACCTACGATCACGCCCGACCTTGCGCGCGACGAAATCGTACAAGGCGTGGGCTTTATGCCGCGGGGACCAGAGACGCAGATCTACAGCATCGAGAACCAAGACCTCAACCTAGTCGCGACCGCGGAGATCACACTTGGCGGCTTATACGCCGGGCAAGTGCTCGAAGAGGAGCAACTGCCGATCAAGTTATGCGGCATTAGCCACTGTTATCGTACCGAGGCAGGGGCGGCGGGCCGCGCTTCGCGAGGCCTGTACCGCGTGCATCAATTCACCAAGATCGAAATGTTCGCCTTCACGCTGCCCGACCAGAGTGAAGACATGCACAATTACTTCTGCGATCTGGAATGCGAAATATTCGACAATCTCGGTATTCCCTACAGAGTACTCGACATCGCGTCGGGTGATTTAGGTGGTCCCGCGTATCGCAAGTTCGACCTCGAAGCATGGATGCCCGGTCGCGGCAACGGCGGCGAATACGGCGAGGTGACCAGCACTTCGAACTGCACCGATTACCAGGCCCGGCGGCTCGACATTCGCTACAAGACCAAAGGCGAGAAGGGCACCAACTTCGTCCACACGCTTAACGGGACTGCCATTGCCGTCAGCCGAGCGTTGATCGCCATTCTCGAAAACTGCCAACAAGCGGATGGCTCGATCCTCGTCCCCGAAGTGCTGCAGAAGTACGTCGGCAAGGATCGGATCGGGGCCAGCGATACCGAGGAATAGAGGAACGCCCCAAGACCAACGGGGGCATGGGGCGTTCGCTGTTGAATCTTTAGACGTTCACGCGGCGCGCTTGGTCGTTCAGTTCGTCCACCGCGCCTTCTAGTTGTTCAACCGTCGTCCGGCGATCGCGGCACAAGGCTTCGACCCGGCCGGCGTACAGGCACAGGTCGCCGTAGCCGTAGCCGCCGGCCGAACTCTTGAGTTGGTGGGCGGCGCGGCATAGGCCTTCTCGATCGCCAGCGGCGATCAACTGCTCGATGACCGACATCCGCAGCGGAAGTTCGCTGACAAACAGGTCGACGAGCTCGGCAAGTTCCGTCCGCCGAAGTGTCGAATACGCTGGTTCCTGAATCATCGCGTTGAGTCCTCTTTACTCGTGTTCGGAGTGGAAGGGAGGCAAAGGGCAGTGTCTGAGGCCATGGTGGACGATTCGAATCCGCCCCTCTTATTCGATCGTGCGTCAGAGACTAGAAAATTGACCCACAACAGGGAAGTTCACTTTTTCGGGTGAATTATCCGCCGCAATATCTCAACTATGTGGTGCTATCGCTCGGGTCAGCCCGGTTTTCCGAGGCATTACTCGCTTCCTGGGCTCTCCGCCATTCGGTGCGACCACTTATGTGGAAAATGCGACCCCATGTTCGAGCTTCCAATCGCCACGACGCAGCCCAAAGGGTGAGCGCTGCGGTTCCACGGTGCTGGCGTTCGCCGGTCGGATTCGCGTTGTCGTAGGCAACGGACCACAAACCCACGCTTCCTGCGAGCAATGCAGTGGAATCGATACAACCCGAACCGCTCGGCCGAAAAACCGGTACAGCCGTCGCTGGCAGGCAGGGGGCCTGGGTAAATGGAGGAATATGTGTCGATTTGCAAAGCGTGGCAAGTGGGGTTGTCGATAACGCTGATGGACTAAGTGGCTTGGTTGCCTCTTAAGGCCGAGAATCCCGGCGACGCGGGTTGGCACCATACGCCATGCGGTGCAGCCACGCCTGCCGCTCAGGCCTGCCGGCACCCGGGTCGCTGCGAAATAGAGTGTGTGTTTCCCTCTCCCCCGTGTATTTTGTAGGAGCGTTTGAAATGAAGAGTCGTGCCGTTTTGGCGTCGCTGTTTCTAGGCGCGCCCTCGTGCTCTCCAGCGCCCAAAACGCCGACGCCTTCGGGCTGTTCGGTGGCTGTTGTGGTGGTGGTTGTGAGCCGAGCTGTGGATTTGAACCGTCGTGTGGTTGTGAGCCGAGCTGTGGCTTCGAAGGTGCCAGCTGTGGTAGCGACATGGGTTGCTGCGACAGTGGTTGCCGCCGCGGCGGCTGCTTGAGCCGCTTGTTCTCGGGCCTCCGTAGCCATCGTGGCCACGGTTGCTGCGAGCCGAGCTGCTGCGTTGCTGAGCCCAGCTGCTGTGCTCCTGAGCCCAGCTGCTGCGTTGCTGAGCCCAGCTGTGGCTGCGAAGACGATTGCTGTGCTGCTTCTTGCGGATGTCGCCCTAAGTGCCGCATCCTGAGCAAGATCTGCGGTATCTTTAAGCGTCATCGTGGTTGTGGCTGTGAGCCGAGCTGTGGCTGCGAGCCCAGCTGTGGTTTTGAGCCCAGCTGCGGTTGCAACTGAGTGACGATGAAAAACCAGCAGCACCCCTCGTGGATGCTGCTAGTTTAGTGCAAAACGAAAAACCACCGTCGGGCCAGTCCAAGGTCCGGCGGTGGTTTTCTTTTTGATTACGGTCGCGCAACAACGATACGAAGCCGCGTAGCGTGTGGCTACGCGCGGTCGCGTCGCAATTATTCGCTGTCCGGATTCGGCTCCGCTTCCTCAGCCGCTTGTTGTTCTGCAAGCAACTTTTCTAGGAAGCCCTCAATGGCTGCCTTTTGGTTTTCTTCGCTCGCCTGGGCTACGGAGCGGCGTTGGTACTCGATGGCTTTCTCCACGTCGCCGGCGTGATAATGCAGGTGGGCGATCGTATCCAGCAGCGTGGCTTGAGGGGCGTCCGGGTTAAGGGCACCCTCGGTCTGCTCGGCAGCCAATTGCAATAACTGCGGTTCGACTTTTTGACCTCGCTCAGCGAGTTGCACCAATTGCCAAGTCAGGGCGTTGATCTGCTCGGCATTGCCGTTCAACTTCTGCACCTGTTTTGGCAGTTCCTCCATCGCCCGGTCGGCGTCTTTCACAAACATGGTCATCAGTGCCAGGCCTTCGATTCGTCCGGCCATGGTTTTCGCCTGCGCGGTAAGTTTCGGACTTGCATCAAAGCCGCGCAGTTGGGTCAAGGCCGACTCCAGTTCGTCGTACTTGCCCGCTCGCGCGGCCGCCACAGCCGAATTCATCAAGGTTTCGAACTCTTTTTCGGCGCGAAACTCCTTGCCAAACGCCTCGCGATCCCACGAGTCGTTGAGTACTTGCGCCAGCGTATCGTCCATGGCCATGGGATGCCCGATCCATTCCACCACGCCTGTCTTACCAACGACAAAGGCACACGGAATGCCCCGTTGTCCCGCGGCGCGAAAGTACGCCTGCTTCACCGATGCATCGGGATCGGTCGTCAAGCAATAGGCGCTCGTTAAATCGGCATAAGTCGGAACGGCAGGCTCCTCGTCGACCGCCTCGTCGCTCTCTTCGCCGGCGTCCTCGGCAGCAGAACTATCATCCACCTTGTCGTCACTTGCCCGCAACGCAGCCATTAACTCGCTGGCTACCGCAATGGCCGCGTCGCCCCGCACGGGGCGCTCGAGAAACCGTTCCACGGTTTCGAGTGGTTCGTCGCTAATGCTAACAATTGTCACGCCCTCGTCCGCGTAGCGCTGCTGGAGGTCGACAAGGTGAGGCATGCTGCCAATGCACGGTCCGCACCAAGTTGCCCAAAACTCAACCACGTACACCTTGCCCGGCTCGAACTCGGTAAACGGCTCCGACCTGCCGTTGCCGGTACTCATCCAATGCTCAATCTCAATCGGCGGTGCAACGCTGCCGATCGTCATTTCTTGCGGGTCAGTCGCAACATCGGCCGTTGCCGCGTCTTGGCCGCGACACGAAGCACCGATCGCGACACCCAGCACCATGAGCGATAGCGTTAATAAGCGGACCACGGCAGCCTCCAGAAAGAAAAGGGAAAGGGGCGTTCTTGCGAAGCGCAAATTCTAACGCTATGGCGCGACAACCGTCAAACAGATGCACTCCGACCGCCAGGGCGAGGGCAATCCAGTTGACGCTGGGTCACTCCCTGTCCGTGTCTTGGGTGTTATCTTGTTTCGCTGATAGTTCTTCGGTGCCCGCGACTTTTTCGCTACCTTCGGGCGACGGGTTCACCGGATCGGCCAACTTTTTTTCCTCGGCCGCCCGACGTTCCAATTCTTCCTTCGACAGGAAATTGAGCGAGACGCTATTGATGCAGTACCGCTGACCGGTAGGCGTTTGGGGCGCGTCGTCGAAAATGTGGCCCAAGTGCCCGCCGCAGCGAGCGCAGGTCACCTCAACGCGGACCATGCCGAACGAATTGTCCATGGTTTGAACCACCCGGTCGCCTGCTTTCGCCGCGTAGAATGCTGGCCAACCGCACCCGCTGTTGAACTTGGTATCCGCCTCGAACAACACCAAGTCGCATGCAGCGCAGGCGTACGCGCCGGGTTCGAAGTGCTTATCGTACTGCGCCCGTAAACGCCCGCTCGGTCCCTTTTTGCCGCAGGATGCGATACTCCTCGTCCGTGAGCTGTTTCCTCCATTCCTCGTCCGTCTTCTTTACCCGTTCGATTTCCGCGGCGGCAGGCTTGGCATCTTCGGGCGAATCGGTAGGCATGGAAGTTTCCTTGGGCGGGGAGCGGGTCTCTTGGGCGGTAGGGGTGGCGGACGGGGTACTCGTCGTGGTGTCGACGACTTCGCAGCCGACCAGTAGCAGCAATAGCGGAATGATCATGGGGCCAGTTTTCATGGTGATGTTGACATGCAAGGGGAGCAGGGGCGATGGCAACGGCTCAGTAGGAAACCGTATGCGCAGGCCAATCAGGCTGGCAAGCACCCAACGGAACGCCCACGTAGCGTACCGCGCCGGATTGCTCGGCTAAATCGTGGGAAGTGACCCAATGGACCCCAGACTCGAAAAAAACGATTCCTGGGGCCAATTTGCCGTCGACAGCGGTTTCCCTAAATCGTTTACGCGCCGGTATTTGCGCAACCGGCCACTGGCGGCGTGAATTACCAATTGACCCCATTGGGTCAAAATACCCTGCGTGGTCATCGTTCAATCCCCTCGTGTTCGTTCCCCCTGCGATCGTTTCTCAAGCCCTCCGCGGCGACGCAATCTGGCGGCCAATTGTCCCAATCGCTAGCGCACTGTGGCGGTTAGGTTGCTTCTGCCAGTCGGCTACCCACCAGCGAGCGTAGCACGACGCGTGTCTCCCTCACGGTCGCGGCTCCGAATAGCTTTCTAAGGCGACAATATCGACAACTCCCAACCTACGATTCGCTGTCGCTTTACTCGCCACTCTCCAATCATAGCAACACACTATCTGGCAACGACTTCCGACGCGCCACCACCATTCGCTACGGCGAGTAAATCGACAAATAAAGCAACAGTTGTCGATTTATGCGGAATGACCAATGTCGAATGCCCAATGACCAATGACTAATTTTCAATGTTCAAGTTTCAATGTTCAAGTTTCAAACGAGCGTCCAGCGACCAAAGAATCTCCCTCCCAGCTCACGGCCGAAAGCCGATAGCTCACAGCCTCTAATCACGCACCGCCGCGTGACGCTATTGGACCCCGCCGAGTGGCCCAGTTTCCAGCGAAAACTAACGTAGGGTAGGTGGTTCTGTCGGCCAGCTAGGCCCGAGAGCGGGAGAGTCAGGCCGCCGACAGGTTCACCTACCCTGTCTGATCGCCCACGTTCATCCGGCCGGGAAAAGGTAGGTGAACCCAGCGGCGGCAACCTCCGGCGGTCAATCCCACCGTTTTCTCGCCGCCGGAACCACCTACCCTACAGAACTTGGGCTACGCCCACCGACAATCGGCCGAGCGACGTGTAAACCGGTTGGCTGAGTCAACTCCGGCCGACGGTCGCTACCACCCGGCTAGGGCACAGGAGGTTCGTCCAACTCTCCAACTCGTGCGGATTCGGCATAATCGTCATAATCTGTGAGCTGGCTTGCACTTGCGCCCTTCAAGCGGCTGGCGGGTAGCTGCAGTGGCCAGCCGTTAGGTATAGTTGTTCATTGAGGCCAGCACCCCGCTGGCCTTGTGAGTTTTCCGACACCTCGGGCGGGGGCCAGTGTGCCGTCGCCAACCTTGATGATCGAAGCATCGATTCCAGTAGGCAGCCCTGAGCAATTGATCCTCCTGTTCGGGACGTCGGACCAGCATCTCCGCCGCATTCGCGAATCGACCGAGGCCAAGATCTCCACGCGCGGGGGGAAGATCCACTTGAGCGGCCCCGAGGCCGCTGTGCTACAGGCGACCTCCATATTTGAACAGATGCGCACGGCCATTGGCTCCGAGGGCGGCGCTGATGCCACACCAGGTGGAAGAAATCATTAGCGCGGTGGTGGGCAAGTCGCCCAAGTCGATGCCAAGCCGGTGGACGTCAAGAAGCCGGGCCGGAGCGTACGGGCGCGGACCCCCGGGCAAGAGGCCTACATCGAGGCGATTCGCAACCACGACCTGGTGTTCTGCATTGGCCCAGCCGGCACGGGGAAGACGTACCTGGCAGTGGCAACCGCCATCGAAGCGCTCCAGGCGCAGCAGATTCGCAAGATCGTGCTGGTGCGGCCCGCCGTGGAAGCGGGCGAAAGCCTCGGCTACTTGCCGGGCGACCTGCTGTCGAAGATTAACCCGTACCTGCGGCCGCTACTCGACGCCCTGGGCGAGATGATGGACTACGACCAGGTGAAGCGTTACATGGCCGACGACATTATCGAAGTAGTGCCGCTCGCCTACATGCGTGGCCGGACGCTCAACAACGCGTTCATCATCATGGACGAAGCGCAAAATACTACGGTGTCGCAGATGAAAATGTTCCTCACCCGCATGGGCGTGAACAGCAAGGTGGTGGTATCGGGCGATACGTCGCAGGTCGACCTGCCATCGCACACCCGCAGCGGGTTGACGGACGCCATCGCCCGGCTGAAGCGTATCCAAGGATGCGCCCAAGTGATATTGTCGAAAGAAGATATCGTCCGCCACCGCCTAGTCGAGGCGATTGTGCGAGCTTATGAGGAAGGCACGGGATGAGAGCCATGCAGTGGCCCCGCACGCGCCGGCGCCCGGTGTTGCCGAGAAGACCTGCGACCACCCGCGAGAACCCGAGGCAAGCCCCTGCGGCTTACGATTTGGATCCTCAAGTCCCTAGCCCTGAATAACGAACACTTTGTCTACAGCCACCCCCAAGAAGACGCGAAGCGAGCGGGTTGCCTCCGTGGAGTTGCCACCAGGTAGGTGGTCGGCCATGGTGCGCCATTTGCAACGCGGGCCGGTGCTGCTGCGACTGGCCATTTGTGCGTTGGTGACCCTGTTGTTGTGGGCCGTAACCGGTGGTTGGGCCCCGCCGCTGGAGTATCACTTCGGCGAGATCCCGCACCGAAACATCGTCGCCCGTACCAACTTTTCGGTAGTGAACGAAGTCGAGACGGCCAAGGCGCGGCAGCGTGCGATGGACACCGCAACGGCCGTGTACGACCAAGACGCTCAGCGGATGGTCGAACTGAAGGCGCGGGTGCTTAATGAGTTGGCGCAAATTGCAGGCGCCGCTTCGCTCGACGCGGTCGATCCCCTGATTTGGGACAGCTACCAGCCCGATCTGGCTGAAGGCACGCCGGAGCTGACCGCGGAAGAACGCGGTGAGCAGTTCAACCAGTTTAAGAAAGCGCTGGTGGACGATAGCCCGGACAAGAAGATTGAAGCGGCGCTGCAGGCGATATTCCGGGAGGATCTGGAGCAGTTTGGCGTGCTTGCGGAACTACCGAGTGAAGACTTGGCAACGTCCACCAAGATTACGATCCAGCAGCCCGAGCCAGTCGGGTTTCCCGTGGAGAAACAGATAAACGACGTATTGCTGGTTTCGGTACGCGATCGATTGCAGCGACGGCTGCAACAAGAGATGCCATCGCTGGACGTGGCGTCCCATCTGTTCGCCCGCTTGTACGAAGATTTGCCGGGCACGCTAACGCTCAACGAAAAGGCGACCTTGGAAGCTCGGGAAGAGGCGGCCGCCGCGGTGGATGAGAACCCGGTGATGCGCGAGATTGCCAAGGGCGACGTGCTGGCCGAGGCCGAGCGGGCGATTGGTCCGGCGGAGTTCGCATTGCTGGAGGAGGGACACCGCCAACGTCTGGCGGAGCTTACCTGGCAGCAGAAACTGGCTCGCTCGGTAGCCGTGTTTGGTATGTACCTTGCGTTATACACGCTGTGTGGGTTCTACATCTACAAGATGGAACCACGCCTCCTAAGCGACCTGAGCCGATTTATCGGCGTGATGGTGGCCGTCGTATTGGCGGTGCTGCTGATGTACCTGACGTTTCGCTACCATCGTCAAGCGGAGGTCATCCCGTTGCTGTTGTTCGGCATGACCATGGCGGTGGCTTACTCGCAGCCGCTGGCCCTGTTGTTGTCGACGGCCGTGACGCTCGTGGGAGTGGTTTCCATCGGCACCGGATTGCATGAAGCGGTGGTGCTGATGGCTACGACGGCGGGTGCCATCATCGTGCTCGACTCGGTGCGCACACGCAGCAAGCTGTTGAGCGTGGGCTTTGCGGCTGCGGCGGTGGCCTTCTTTACTAACCTGGGTGTTGGGACGCTGGAAGGCGACCCGTTCCCGCCAACGCTAAAAGTGGCGGCCTGGCTTGCACTGTGGGCGGTGATCGCTGGCTCACTGATGACGTGCATTTTGCCGCTGGTAGAGAAACTCTATAGCGTGCAGACCGACCTTAGCTTGCTAGAACTCGGCGACCCGGCCCATCCACTGCTGCAGGAGTTGGTGCGTCGTGCGCCGGGAACCTACAACCACTCCATCAACGTTGCCTCGCTAGCCGAAGCTGCCGCCGAATCGATAGGTGCGCGCGGACTGCTCGTGCGGGTAGGCGCCTACTTTCACGATATTGGCAAAATGCTGAAGCCTGGTTACTTCGTGGAGAACCAAAGCACGGGCAACAATCGGCATGATGCGCTGGTGCCCGCCATGAGCACCCTGGTGATTATCGCTCACGTGAAAGATGGGGCGGACCTGGCGCGGCAAAACAAGCTCCCTGAGCCGATCATCGATTTCATTCAGCAGCATCATGGAACAACGCTGGTAGAGTATTTCTATCGCCAGGCCACGGATCGCCGCGAGAATGATCCGGATGCGAGCGAGGTGGATGAGAGTTCGTTCCGCTACCCGGGGCCCAAGCCACAGACCAAAGAGGCGGGGGTGCTGATGCTGGCCGACGCGGTCGAAAGCGCCAGCCGGGTGCTGGTGGAACCGACGCCGTCGCGAATCGAGAACTTGGTCGAACAATTGACCCTAAAACGCCTTCTCGACGGTCAATTCGACGATTGCGGCCTCACACTTGAAGAGGTCCGAAAAGTGGGCGACAGCTTGGTGAAATCGCTCACCGCCGTGTATCATGGACGGGTCAAGTACCCCGAGCAGGAAAAGAAGGCCAAGACGGGATAAGATAGCGACGGCCGGTGCAAGGCCAACGGATAGGCTCGCGAGGCGGACAGCGGGCGCACAACCAACATGGAACGATGATCGATATCGCGATCAACAATCGTCAAAAACTCCTATCAATCGACGCCAATCAATTGGTTGGCGCGTGCCGCACAATTGCCGCTGGCGATGGGCATACATCGGCTGCCATCAGCGTGTCGGTTGTCGACGATGACGAAATGCACAAGCTTAACCTTGAGCATGTAGGTCATGACTATCCGACCGATGTTCTGAGTTTTCCGCTTTCGGACGATGGTGAAAAGCTGGTGGGTGAAATTGTCGTCAGCGCTGGCACGGCTCTCAGCAACGCCGAGGAGTACGGCAATCGCGGCGAGGAGGAACTGCTGCTCTACGTCGTGCATGGCATGCTTCACTTAGTTGGGCTCAACGATAAGGCGCCTGCGGATGCCAAGAAGATGCGTCAGGCGGAAGCCTATTGGCTGGCAGAACTCGGAGTGCCCAGCCAGCGAATTTCCCGGCTGGTCTATCTCAATGAGGACGCGGCCAAAGATCAACCAACCCCCGAAGGAGAACCCACGCGGTGACACTTGATCCGCTGCTTTGGGTGGCGACCGTAAGTGCGACCCTGGTTTGTTTCTTTTCCATCGGCACCCGCGTGCTGCGAGGCTTCTCTCGCCACGACTTACGCGAACTGTGCGAAGAACGGGAAGATGTTGGCCTGTTCGGCGAAGTGCTCCGTTCGCACGATCGAGTGGCTTTGGGGTTAGACATACTGTTGGTGATTGCCACCACAACGTTCATTGTCTCCTCGGTGGCGTGGGCGTGGGGCGGCGTGGGGCAGTTGGTGCCCACGGATTGGGCCACCGTCGTGGGGCACGCGCTGCTTCTTGGTTTGATCCTGGTGTTTATTCGCGTGGCGGTGCCCTGGACCACATCGAGGTTGTTCTCCGCCCACGTGCTGTATCACTGCTGGCCGCTATTCGGCATGCTGGCGGTGATCGCGAGTCCGATTGTTGGCTTCGCGCAATTACTCGACACGGTTCTGCACCGTGTTGTTGGCCGCACCGCGCCGCAACTCGACGAAGAGTCGTTGGAAGAGGAAATACGCTCGATTGTTACCGAAGGGCACCGCGAAGGCCTGCTGGAAGGGGAAGCCCGTGAGATGATCGAGGGAGTGATTGAACTCGGTGATGCTGATGTGGCCGAAATCATGACGCCTCGCACCGACATGCATATGGTACAAGTCGATCTGCCGTGGGACGAATTGCTAGCCGACGTCACTTCGGCCGGCCATACCCGCATTCCCGTTTACGATACCAATCGCGACGACATCCTGGGCGTCTTGTACAGCAAAGATCTACTGCCCGAGCTTGCCAAGAGCCCGGACGAGCCTCGGAAGCTGGTGAAAGATTTGGTGCGCAAGCCACTGTTCGTACCGGAGACCAAGGCGGTGGACGACCTCTTGAGCATGTTTCAACAGGAGCGAACACACATTGCGATTGTGCTCGATGAGTACGGTGGCGTAGCCGGTTTGGTGACGATTGAAGACGTGCTGGAAGAAATCGTCGGCGAGATCGTCGATGAGTACGACGAAGACGTGGAGGAAGTGATTGAGCAAAAGGCCGAGGATATTTTCGAAGCCGCTGGTCGCGCCCACGTCGACGAAATCAATAGT
Organism: Lacipirellulaceae bacterium; assembly: GCA_963753855.1. Classification (GTDB taxonomy): domain Bacteria; phylum Planctomycetota; class Planctomycetia; order Pirellulales; family Lacipirellulaceae; genus Aeoliella. The sequence continues at coordinate 80,248 of CAVWDV010000008.1, forward strand.
GCCATGAGCGTTGAACTTCCCGACGACGGCGACTTCGATACGATTGGCGGGTTTGTGTTTACCGAGTTCGGCCGCGTTCCGACGGTGGGAGAGTCGTTGATGTGGAATGATCTGGTGAAAATCACCGTGCTCGAAGCCACCCGCCGCCGCATCGATCGCGTGCGACTCGAACGCATCCCCACCGGCACGCGCGAAATCGCGTAGCAGCCCAATGTCGAATGGCGTTTGGGCCATGGGCCCATAGTGCGATTTCTCAACCGCCGCCTGGGTGTTCGTCATTCCACCATGGGTTATTCACATAATGTGGCTCTACTACTTTTACTACGTGCTGCTGCTGATTGTTGCGGTTGCGGGTCTGGCGGTGAGCGCCTTGGGGCTGCCCGGATTGTGGTTGATGGTGGCGGCGACGGCGCTGTTCTCCCTGGCCACCGGCGGAGTGGTGCTTACCTGGAAGACCGTCGTTGGCATTGCGCCGTTGGCCCTGGCGAGCGAGATTGTCGAGTTCCTGGCCGGAGCGGCGGGAAGCAAGACTGCAGGCGGCACTTGGAGGGGCATCGTGGGCGCCGCGGTCGGTGGCGTGGTGGGGGGGCTGGTGGGGGTTCCCGTGCCGATCGTGGGACCTGTGATTGGAGCCATCCTGGGGGCCGCGATCGGGGCCGGCGCGTTTGAACTCGCGGGCGACTCTCGCGACATCCGCAAGGCTGGCAATGTGGCCGTTGGGGCCGCCAAGGGACGCTTTGTCGGCACCCTGAGCAAGTTGACCTTTGGTAGCGTGATGTTGCTGCTGACGATCGTCTATGCGCTGCCAGTCGGTACCGATCTGCCACCGGCCGAAGACTCGCCTCCGGTGCTCGAAGATGGGCAAACTCCAGCCGACCAATCCATCGGCGAGTGACGCCTAAGGCACCCAGCTGCTAGCACCCCCTGCGAATGCCCTTGACGATCGCAGTGGGTCTCTTCTAACCTTCGCCGCCTCGTCTTGTGGCCGGCGAAGGCCCAACTGGTTTGATTCTCACCACCCGTGGTGCGCAGGATTTCATGAATCGTCTCGAAACGATATTCGCCAGCACAATGGTCGCCCTATGGCTGGCAACGTGTGGTTGTAGTTCGCTGCCAACGCGGATGCCCAGCTTTCCGAGCTGGACCGCGACCGCTGCCGCTGCGCAGCCTGGTACCCGCGATTGGTGGAAAAAAAACAAGAAGACGGCCGTGCTGGAACCGGGGCGCGGCTGGATGGTCGAAGGGGTGCCAGGTTACTTCGACGAGGATGGGCGTCCCATGGATGCACCGATGGCCGAGGAGTCGCTGGTAATTTCCAATCACGATAAGAAGAACGAAGGTCTGCTACCAGGCCTTGACCCCAAGCAAAACTACAAGAAGGCGAAGGCGGCCGTGGGGCTAGGGCCCAACGAGCAGCGGGCCCGCGTGGCCTACGACGAGGGGCAAGCCTTGTTTGGCGAAGGCAAGTACGGCAAAGCTGCGAAGCGGTTTACCGAGGCGGCGCAGCGATGGCCCAGTTCGTCCATCGAACAGCGAGCCATGTATCAGGAGGCGAACTGCTACTTTTACGACGACAAGTACGTCGAAGCTCGCGATAAGTACGCCGAACTGCTGGAGAAGTATCCCAACTCGGGGCAAGTCGATAGCGTGATCGAACGCCTGTGGGCGATCGGCAAGTACTGGGAAAAACATCACGAACAGCAGCCCCACTGGACGCTCACCCCCAACCTAACGGACGAGACCCGTCCCTGGTTCGATACGTTGGGACACGCCGTCAAGGCGTACGAGCACATTCAACTTTACGACCCCACAGGGCCTCGCTCTGACGACGCCATCATGGCGATCGCAGGCATCTATTTTCGTACCGATCGATACAACGATGCGGACCATTACTACGAACTGCTTCGGCAGCAGTATCCCCGCAGCAGCTTTCAGTTCAAGGCGCATCTCTTAGGGCTACAAACCAAGCTGCAAAAGTACCAGGGCCCCAACTACGACGGCACACCACTGGAAGAAGCCAAAGTGCTCGCCAACCAACTTCGTACGCAGTTTGCCGGCCGTCTCAAGGACGACGAGCGACAGCGGCTTGATGAAACCCGCGCGCAGGTAGCCCAGGCGATTGCTGCCCGCGACATGGCGATGGCGTCGCACTATGAGAACACCAACAACCACGGGGCTGCCCGCGTTTACTACACCGAAATCCTCAAGAAGCATCCCGAGTCGCAGCTGGCGGCCGAAGCTCGCACGCGGTTGGCGGAGAATGCCGACCTGCCGGCGCGGCCTGAAGAACCGATGAAGTGGCTTGTCGATTTGTTCCCAGAAAACCCAGAGCGAACTCGTGTCGCGCGAGTTCCTGAACTCCGCGATAGTCGCTCGGGCGAATCCGAGTCGCGTATGGCTGAGAACGATGGCGAGACGGTCGACCGGTAGCGTTGCGTAGGCCTGTTTCGGTCCATGCGCTTGCCAGCCGGCGATGCCTAAGTCGGCCCAGCCGCACCGCTCCTTGCCTATTTCTCGCGAGTTCGTCCGTCGCCGTACGTTTTCACCCTCTCTCGACCGCCGTCATGCCATGCCACGCCAAGCCTACAATCTGATGCTTGTAGCGTGCTACGTGATGTTGAGCGGGTGCGCGTCGTATCGCATGGGATCCGAGTCGCTTTACGCGCCCGACGTCCGTACTGTGTATGTTCCGATGATCGAGTCGGAGAGTCTCCGTCGCGATTTGGGCGAACAACTTACCGAGGCCATTGTCAACGAGATCGAACTCAAAACACCGTATAAGGTAGTCGGATCCCCGGCGGCCGATGCTGTGTTGACGGTACGCCTGCTGAACGATGTACGTCGCACGCTGGTTGAAGATGCCTTTGACCAAACGCGGGCCGCGGAGACAGTTCTGCAGGCAGAGGTCAGCTACATCAATCATCGCCGACAGGGATTCGCCCTCGCGACGCCGCAGTATATTGTGGTACCAGGCGAACTGAATCTGGCCGGTCAAACAGCGCTGCAGGTACCCGCCGTTGGCCAGACGGTAGCGTTTAGCCAGCAAGTCGCCATCGAACGCCTAGCCCAGCAAATCGTGGGCACAATGGAAGAAAACTGGTAGCGAAACGGCGAAGTTCGAATTCGTTCGGCGCACCCCCTCGTGTAGGCAAGCGGTGACGGGCGTGGTAATTTCGGGGTATGTCCGACGCTTTTTCACCCGATTCGTTCACGATCCGCCGCATCGCTCCGCGCCGGCGAGTGGCTACTTCCGAACCGAACACTGCGTTTTCCGCCACTACCGCTCTGGATGGGCATCCTGAACGTGACGCCCGATAGCTTTTCGGACGGCGGCAAGTTTGTGGATGTGTCGCGTGCGTTCGACCATGCCTGCGATTTGATCGAGCAGGGGGCCGACATTATCGACATCGGTGGCGAGAGCACGCGTCCCTATGCGCAGCCCGTGACCGCCGCGGAAGAATTGGACCGTGTAATGCCGCTTGTCGAACGATTGAGTGGGCTGACGACTGCGGCGGTATCGATCGATACCAGCAAGGCGGAAGTGGCCAAGTGCGCCTTATCTGCTGGGGCAGAGATCATCAACGACGTCACGGGCCTGGAGGGCGATCCGGCCATGCTACCGCTGGCCGTACAAACGGGGGCCGGCGTGTGTGCCATGCACATGCGAGGCACTCCCCAGACCATGCAGGACGATCCGCAGTACGGCGACTTGGTGGCCGAGATCCATGCCTACCTTGCCGGCCGCCGCGACACGTTGGTAACGGCCGGTGTCCAGCAGGAGCGAATCTGCCTCGACCCGGGCGTCGGGTTCGGCAAGACGCATGCCCACAACCTGGAGTTGATGGCCAGTTGCGGGCGATTTCACGACCTTGGCTGCCCGGTGCTGGTAGGGCACTCGCGGAAGGGATTCTTGGGTAAGATCGTAGGTGATAGCGAGGCGGATCGCACGGCCGCCAACCTTGGTGCCGCCATCTCGCTGGCTCGGCAAGGCGTACAGATTATCCGCCTGCATGAGGTTCGCACCGCCCGCGAGGCGGTGCTAGCATGCGCCGCCACCGGCGGTTTGAGCTAAGTCGTGCAGGCCGCGCGGCTGGATGACGTGGGCTACCACGCGTGTGGCAATGCCTGCGGGCCACGCCGTAACTTTCGCCGAGAACCATTCGGTGGCAAGTTCCGTTGACCCCCGCGCAAAAACCGACAATACTCCCACACCCCAAGAATCCCTGGCAAACTTTGGCATGTCGACCACAGAGCAACTCGATCTCGAATCCTACACTCGAACCGTGGCCGAGCAGGCGAAAGCCGCTTCGCGCTCGATGGCATCGCTCAGCGGGGCAGCAAAGATTGCCTGGTTGCGCGCCTCGGCCGAGGCCCTGCGCAACCACACCGCGCAGATCCTGGAAGCCAATGCTCGCGACATTGCCGCCGCGCCCGACTATGGACTGACCGCTGCGCAAATCGACCGGCTCCGACTATCGCCCGACCGCATCGAAGGCATTGCCGTTGCGCTGGAAGAAGTGGCCGCCTTGCCCGATCCAATCGGCAGCGTGATGCACTCGACGATGCGGCCCAATGGTCTACGGATCGACAAAGTCTGTTGCCCGCTTGGCGTGGTGTTTTTCATTTACGAGTCGCGACCCAACGTTACGGCCGACGCTGCGGCGATTTGCGCCAAGGCGGGCAATGCGGTGATCTTGCGTGGCGGTAAAGAGGCCATGCACTCTAGCCAGGCAATCGTGCAGTTGCTTGCCAGCGCGGCAAGCGAACATGGCGTTCCTGAGCATGCCGTGCAGTTGGTGAGCACTACCGACCGAGCGGCTGTGGGCCATTTCTTGAAAAGGAACGACCTGATCGATGTAGCGATACCGCGCGGAGGTGAAGGCCTTATCCGCCGAGTGGTGGCCGAAGCGTCCATGCCGGTCATCAAGCACTTCGATGGCAACTGTCACGTGTACGTCGATACGGATGCCGATCTCGACATGGCGAAATCGATTGTGGTGAATAGTAAATGTCAACGAATGGGCGTTTGCAATGCGTGCGAGTCGCTGCTGGTGCATGCCGACGTGGCGGGTGCGTTTCTGCCGTGCGTAGCCAATGCTCTCGCGGCGGAAGGAGTAGAAATCCGAGGCTGCGACAAAACGTGCGCGTTGGTCGCAGCGGCCTGCCCCGCAAGTGAGGCCGATTTCGCTACGGAGTTTCTGGGGCCAGTGATTTCGGTGAAGGTGGTAGCGTCTCGTGAGGAGGCGATCGCCCACATCAACCACTACGGGTCGGGACACACCGACGCGATCGTTACTAGCAACATTGGAGCGGCCCGTGACTTTGCCGAGCGCGTCGACAGCGCTGCGGTGATGATTAACGCCAGTACCCGCTTTAACGATGGCGGCGAGTTTGGACTGGGGGCCGAGATTGGTATCAGTACCGACAAGTTTCACGCCCGGGGACCGTGCGGAATCGAAGAACTCACCACCTACAAATACGTTGTGCAGGGAACGGGTCAAGTCAGAACCTAACGACTTGACCGCCAAGTGCCAATTGCGAATAGCCTTTAGGGCGAAGGATTGCCAGCATGAGTGACGTACTCAGCCAAGAAGAAGTTGAAAGTTTGCTCAGCGACGCCAAGCCGACAATGACGGCCCCAGCGTTGCAACCGGCCTTCCGCGCCTCCGCCGCTACGCCACCGCCTGCGCGCCCACGCGAGAAAATTACCCCTTACGACTTCAAACGCCCCGAACGCGTTGGCAAGGAGCAAATGCGGGCGCTGCAAACCATGCATGAAGGTTTTGGCCGCAACTTTGGTGCGGGACTGTCCGCGTTACTGCGGTCGATCGTCGAAGTCAAGCTTACGAGTGTCGATCAACTTACCTACAGCGAGTTCGTGTTTAGCTTGGAGAACCCTACCTGCTTCAATCTGATTACGGCGAGTCCGCTGGAAGGGCAGTTAATTCTGGACATTAATCCATCGCTGTTGTTCCCCATCATCGATCGACTCCTTGGCGGCGGCAACAACCCAACTCCTGCGGCCCGCCGGCCGCTCACTGAAATCGAGCTGCGGCTGGTAAGCCGCATCACCAGTCTGTTTCTTAGCGAAATGAAACGGGCCTGGGAGAACGTTTTGGAATTGGAATTGACGGTCGACCGCGTGGAGAGCAATCCACAATTGGTGCAGATCGTACCGCCCAACGAAGTGGTGGTGCTCATAAGTTTCGAATTAACGCTCAACGGCGTGCGAGGCATGATGAACCTCTGCATTCCATTTAATTCCATCGAACGGATCGGCAACAAACTTCAGCGCTAACAGCTGGGTGGCAATCAGCAAGCGGCCGGCCACACGCGAGTCGATTCAGCGGCTCAGCGATCAAATTGGTAACGCTGCGGTCGAGCTGGTTGTCGACCTTGCCGATTCGCAGATTTCGACGGCCGACCTGATCGGCCTGCGGGTGGGCGACATTGTTACCACCGAAAAAGACATTCACTCGCCGCTGATCCTCCGCGTGGAAGGCCAACCAAAATTCCAAGCCTCCGCTGGGGCGTTTCGAGGCCGCAAGGCAATTCAAGTGATCGATTCCATTGAAGAACATCACATCGCCATCGACGAGCCACCTGGACAAGGGCAGGAGGAGCCGGCCGCGTAGCGGCACTGCACAACCGCAATCGCCACCACGCACAGCCGTTCCGGCCTTCCTATGATGGACTACCTCTGCCCGCAAGCGAGCCGAGGGGTGGCAAGCCAGGCTCCAGCACTCCACTCGCGCGGCGCCACGTTACCACTCCCTCGAAGATCATCCACGCTTCGAGCCCCAGAATCGCGACCCCGAAAGCCACAAGATTCCATTTCTGGTTGGGGACGAAGTCGAACGCCACCTGATAGATCATCGCCCAAGCAGGCATCAAGAGCATCAGGCACATCGGCAGCACCACGAACCAAACCGGGATACTCCGCCGGCGGAGGTAGAACGCAAGCACCAGGAACGCCAATCCGGCAAGCAGCTGGTTGGTAGCACCAAACAGGGGCCACAGAATCAACCCTCCCGTGCCAGGCTCGCCGCTGGGGCCCGGCAGCAGGGCAATCATGCCGCCAACGACGACTGCCACCGAAGTTGCCACATACTTGTTGGTGAGTGGCGCGAGGCGGAGCGAAACGCCCAGTTCCTGAATCACGTACCGCTGCAGCCGTGTCGCAGTATCGAGCGTGGTGGCGGCAAAGCAGGCCACCAGCACAGCGATGATGGCGATTGATAATTTGATGGGAATGCCGAGCGTTGCTACGAAGTTCGCGCCGCCATCGACAAACGCGCCTACTTTTTGGCCAAGCCCCAAGTTGCTCCAGCCGCCAGTCGTTACCTCTGTGCCATCTTCGGCAACGGTGGTAACGAGTTTTGTCTGGTAACGGCTTTCCCAGGCCCGAGCGCCAACGAGTGTTTCACCTGTCGTCTTGTTCACGACCCCCATGCCCAGCCCAGCGCAGCACGCCAGGATCACAATCACCGCAAGCGCCCCTTCCAGCAGCATGCTGCCATAACCTACGTACTGGGCATCGGTTTCACACGATAGCTGTTTGCTGGTCGTGCCGCTCGAAACCAGGCAGTGGAATCCGCTGCAGGCGCCACATGCGATGGTGATGAACAGAAAAGGCCAGATCGGCGGTGCGTCGGCCGGGATATTGGTGGCCACGGCCGGCGCGCTACCAGCCAGGTCCGCTTTGCCGGTGACTCCAGCCACCACAAGGCCACCGACCAACAAGGCCAGCGCCACCAGCAATTGATGGCTGTTGACATAGTCTCGCGGCTGGAGCAGGAGCCACACCGGCAGCACCGAGGCGAAGAAGCAGTAGATCAAGAGCAGCACAGTCCATTGGATGGTGGGTGATCCATACGATTCGAGCACCGCGATCGGTTCGAGCGTGATCGGCAAGTAGTAAACGCCGACGTAGACCGCGCCATACAAGATCGCCAGCGCCCTAGCGATGGCCAAAGTAAGCCGACACTCGTCTTGTAGACCAGTAGTCCCACCGCAATGGCAACGGGAATGGCAATCGCCACGCTCAGCACGGACGAGGGATAGATGCGAAAGATAGCCGCAATCACCAGGCCGAAGATGGCGATCACAATCGAGAGGGCAAAGAACAGAATCAGCAGGAACAACAACTTGGCCCGTGGCGAGATGACTCGTCCGGCAATTTCGCCAACGGTTTGTCCCCGATTGCGAAGGCTTACGACCAATGCCCCCAGGTCGTGTACCGCGCCGATAAAAATCGAACCCAGCACCACCCATATCAGGGCCGGCAGCCAGCCCCAGAACACCGCAATTGCGGGTCCCACGATGGGCCCCGTCCCTGCAATGCTGGTGAAGTGATGGCCAAACACGATTGAACGGCGGGTGGGAACGAAATCCACGTCGTCGCGCAATTCCTGACTCGGCACCACGCGGGTGTCGTCGAGGGCGAAAATCCGCTGCCCCAGCCAGCGACCGTAGGTGTGATAGGCAACGATGAAGGCAAAAAACGACCCAACGGCCACGAAAATGGTGAGCATAAACATCGCCTGCGAGAAGGACGCGAAGAACGTCCTTATCATAGCTATCCGCCAGTGGGCTCAACAAGCGAACAAGGACTTTAGCCGCCACAAGCAGGGAGGCAGCCGCCAACGGGTGGGTAGCGGTGGAACAGCCAGCGGAAAGCAGCAAGCGGCGGTGGGAAATCGGCCCAAGACGGTTGCAACGCCGCCCGAATTCGCTATCATTAGGAGCGGCTAGTGGGATTTACACCCAGTGTGCCACCAAGAGAAGCGTAGAGCATGGGTTTTAGGCCCATTTTAATCTAGCTGAAGGGAGTCGGAATTGAGCCAGCGTGGCGGCCGGTTGACCCACGCGCGGAAACGGTGCCATGCCCTCGGTCGAAGGTTTATTACTCGGTGAAGTCACCCGCACGCTCGACGACCGCTACCGGTTGTCGCTGCCCAACGAGCTTGCGAGTGGCCTGGTTGCCGAGGAAGACGATGCGCCCAAGTGCTTGCTCGCCAAGGAGCGTCCCGGCTGCCTGAGCCTGTGGAATCTCCATCGTTGGCAAAAGCACCTGGACGATGGTGTCGCGCTGGTAAGAAGCAAGATTGAAGCCGGAAAGCTTGACGGACGTGTCGCCGAGGTGCAGCAACTCGGGCGGCTCCTGTCGACGCGTCACCGTGAAATCCCGCTTGCTGGCCGTGGCCGTTTGGTCGTGCCCGAGGGCTTTCGCGAGCTACTCGGCGTTGAGCCAGGCGGTACCGTGGTGCTGGTGGGAGCGGCCGTGTGCATCGAGATTTGGAATCCGGAGCACTGGGCCGGCACGATAGGTGAAGAGATGCCAACGTTCCGTCAATTGTTCGACCAACTATCCAGCTAGCCCCAACCCAACAGTCCACCCTCGCCGAGCTCATGCTCGGCGCAATACCACGCCCAGCCACCCTTCGCACGACACGTTGTACCCCCCGTCCGTTGTCACCCGGCGCGGGATGCAAGTCACCGTGAACGTTCGAGCGAATGGAGCTGGGCGTGGTTTATTCTTGCGAACGCGGGGGGGCCGGCGATGCAGTCGCAGGCCCTTTTGGCATTTGCACGAACGCCATTCGCAGTTGATGCAGCACTTGCTCGATGCCGGCAGACTCCTCGGCGGCAACGTTCCCCAAGGTCTTCTCGCGGAGCATCTCAATGGTGTCGATCAAGTACTTGGCTTGATTTCGCCGCGGCATCAATTCTCCGGTTGCCGGGTGAGGAATTTGCCCCAATGCCAGCATTGCCTCGGCAACTAAGGATTGGGCAAGCATCGCGAACGAAGCGGGAGGCATTGGCGGATCCAGTGACGACTGGTCGTCCTCGGCCGCTGTAGGTGCTTCCTGGGGAGAGTCGCCTTGTTGCACGGCCGCTTTCTCGGCCTCGACCTGCGACTTCCAATCTTCGTCGATGATAATTTTTGGCTTATCTTGGGACATGAGGGTGGCAACTTTGCTAGTGGCGGGGGTTCCTGTTGCGGCACACTAACAGCCTGCTTCAGAGAGGCTGCTAGGAGCCCGATTGTCGAGAGACTTCGCTTGAGGGCGACGCCGATTGCTCCGCTTTCTTCTTTTCCCGACGGACGCGATGGTAGTCGACCGCCGCAGCGATGAATCCAGCGAATAGCGGCTGGGCCGCGATTGGCTTGCTTTTGAATTCGGGGTGGTACTGCACCGCAACGAACCACGGATGCGCGGGAACCTCGATCACCTCTACCAACTCCCCATCGGGGCTTGTGCCGGAGAACTCGAAGCCGTGACTGGCGAATTGAGCTCGGTAGACGTTGTTGAATTCGTAACGGTGACGATGCCGCTCGGAGATTTGCTCGGCGCCATAGCAGCTGGCAGCATGCGATCCCTCCCGCAGCACCGTCGGCTGGGCCCCCAAGCGCATGGTGCCCCCTTTATCGGTCACGGTCCGCTGTTCGTCCAACAGGCAGATCACTGGGTGATCGGTATCCTTATCGAATTCGGTGGAGTGCGCTCCTGCGAGCCCCACCACGTTGCGGGCGAACTCGACGACGGCGCACTGCATGCCAAGGCAAATGCCAAAGAACGGGATGCCCCGCTCGCGCGCGTAGCGAATCGCTTCCACCTTGCCCTCGATCCCCCGCTCGCCAAAGCCACCCGGTACAAGCAGCGCGTCGCAGCCACTGAGCATGCGTTCGGGTCCCTCCGACTCGACGTCTTCGCTGCGGATACGCGAGATACGAACCCGGGCCTTGTTGGCAATTCCGGCGTGGTCGAGTGCCTCATAAATCGACTTGTATGCGTCGGCGTGTTCGGCGTACTTGCCCACCACAGCAACATGGATTTCATGGTCCGGGTGGCGCAGGCGGTGGAGCAACTCGCGCCAGTCGTCGAGGTTCGGCTCGCGCGTCGAGAGTCCCAGCTTGTCGCAAATCAAGCTGTCGAGCTTGTTGTCGACCAGGCTGAGTGGCACTTCGTAGATGGAGAAATCCTTGTCTCGCTCTTCGATCACCGCACTGACCGGCACATTACAGAATAGCGCGATTTTTTCGCAATCCTCCCGACTGATCGGCTGCTCGGTCCGGCAGATCAGGACATCGGGCTGGATGCCGATTTCGCGAAGTTGGGTCACCGAGTGTTGCGTCGGCTTGGTCTTCAGTTCCTTGGCCGCCTTCAGGTACGGCACCAGCGTCAGGTGGATGTACAGGCAGTTGTCCTTGCCCGCATCGATGGAGAATTGGCGAATTGCTTCAAGGAACGGCAGGCTCTCGATGTCGCCTACCGTGCCGCCAATCTCCGTGATCACCACGTCGGCCGCTGGTTCGCCCTCGAATGGTTCGCCAACTCGGGCGATGACGCTCTTAATCTCGTTGGTGATGTGCGGGATCACCTGCACGGTCTTGCCCAGGAATTCGCCGCGCCGCTCCTTGTTGATCACCTCCAAGTAGATCTGGCCGGTCGTGTAGTTCGAATTGCGATTGAGCGGGCTATTCGTAAACCGCTCGTAGTGGCCCAGGTCGAGGTCGGTTTCGCTGCCATCGTCCAGCACGTACACCTCGCCGTGTTGGTAAGGGCTCATGGTGCCAGGATCGACATTGATATAGGGGTCGAGCTTCTGCATCCGGACCCGCAGACCCCGTTTCTCAAGCAGCATGCCAATCGACGCGCTGGTAAGTCCCTTGCCAAGCGAGCTAACAACGCCGCCGGTTACGAAAATATGCTTGGTCATCGGCAGATTGCCTTCCTGGCGGGAGTGGATCGAGTGGGAGGGGCGCCTAGCAGACCCCGATTCTAGACGGAAAAGCTAAGGTTGCCGAGGGGTTTGCTACGGCCAATTTTGGTGGCAAGCAAATTCTACCTAATTCTGCCGGTAGAGTTTGCGTAACCGGCGAGTTAATATTCGATCTCACTCGATTTCCCCCGGAGGTGCAATGCCAGCCTACCTACTGCTCGCCTTTGGTCTGTTCACTTGCCTGGTGCCGCGCGGAATCGGAAGCGAGGCGCTCACCGGCATCGCCTGTCGCTCGGTCCACTTGCAGTACCCAGCTCCCGAGTCGGCAGTCTTTTACAATGAGGTGCGGGTAGATGAATCGGCTGACGGTTCGTACTTCATGGCCTGTGGCTTCAGCCGCGGCTACTTTGGCATCCAGCAACGTGTGGGTGGCAGTAAAGTAGTGCTCTTTTCAGTTTGGGATCCTGGCCAACAGAACGATCCGAACGCAGCCCCTGCTGCTCGCCGTGTGAAAGTGCTCGATCAAGGGCCCGACGTTGTCGTCAAACGGTTTGGCGGCGAGGGGACCGGCGGCCAGTCCTTCTACGAGTACGATTGGAAGATTGGCCAGACTTGCCGGTTCGTGGTGACTGCGCGATTGGAGGGCGAGCGAACGGTTTATGTCGGCTATTTCTATGTTGCCGACGAAAAACGTTGGCAGCAACTGGCCTCGTTCTCAACGCTCGCCGAAGGCAATCTGCTCCGCGGCTACTATTCCTTCGTGGAAGATTTTCGTCGCAATCGCGTTTCGACCACGCAATTGAGGAAAGCCACCTTTGGCAACGGCTGGGTTCGTAGTACGCAAGGAAAGTGGTTGCCCCTGGCACGCGCTAAGTTTACCGCGGATGGAAATCGCGCACTGAACATCGACGCCGGCGCGACGGGCGATCGCTTCTCGCTGGCCACCGGTGGCGATACCGCAAATGCGGGAACGCCGCTGTGGGCAGAAATCGTGTTGCCGGCCGCAGAGCGGGTCCCGCAACAAGATCTGCCCCAAGTCGCAGGGGGGGAGTAGCGAAGAGCTATTAGCCTCCTGCCCAGTCGGCCATCCCCAATTGTTCGAGCATGCTGTCATCAGGGAATTCGCTAACGTGGTACCGCTCTGGGTAGCCGTCTTCTGGCGTCATCAGGTGTCCCGCTACCTGGCGCACCTTGCTCCACTCGGCCGCCGCCGCCAGATGGCTTGGCGTGCCATCTTCGTTCGATGCCATGAACATCACGTATTCGGCGCAGGGAAGCGTCGCCCTGATGTTGGCGGGCCAAGTGGTGTAAGTGCGGATGACTTCGTCGTCGCCCTGGATGGCCGCGAATCGCGATACGAACAGATAGTTTTCATCGCGGGCGTGCCGCTTCTGGAGCAGTTCCTGCTGACGCTCGTAATCGCCCAACTGCCCCTGAACTCGCAGCAAATGAAACGGATGACGCAATGGGTGGTCGTCCGGCGGTAGCCAAGAGGACCAGGTGTCGCCATCCAGACGGAACGCCGCGCTGCTGATCCTCCGTTCATGCGCGATGCGCCTCGCCGGCTAGGCCCAACATGGTTTCGAGTCCTTCGAGACTCTCTTCCCCCGTTACCACGAGCATCTCGCGGTTGGGTACCATGGCAATCGGCGTGCCGGGGACCCCCAGCGACTGGATGACGTCGGTCAGCAGCATCCGAGCGGCGTCGTGGCTGTCGCCGCTAGAAAATAGGTACACATCGCCCACCTGGGCACATTCCTGCGTCATCTCGCGAAGGTTCTGCTTGGCAATCTCAATCACTTCGTACAGTGTCACGTCCCAAGCCGCCAGGTCGTCGTCGCTCAGCGATCGAATCGAGGTGGGCATATCGTACACAGGCGCTATCGCCAAGCATTCGGCCAAATCACAGTAAAGCAGCCCATCGCCCAGTTCGAGATTTTCGGAGCATAGCGGGATGTCGACTTCGAAGTAGCTGCGATCGCGGACGGTTACCAACACGTCCGATTTGGCATCGGTGAGCGACTTGGGTAACTCAAATTCGGAGGTAAACCAGGTACTGAGGAACACCCGCACTACGCTTTCGCGATCGTCCTCGCTGGCTCGTTGGTACTCGGCAAATGCATTGCCAAGATAGAAGGTCTGATCGTCGTCCGTACGGCAAAGCGTGAAGGCTTCGGCATCGTAAGTCACTTTCCTGGTCTCTCCACCCTGCTCGAGGCGCTGGAGCAACATTTCTGCGAAGTCATCTTTCCAAGAGTCGCCAGGCGGATCGTCGCGCGTTTCCATGTGAGGCCTCCAGGTTGTCGGTACCGGATTTCGATATCGACAGCTTACAAAGATTTGCCGTGGATGCGACCCGCTAGATGAAGAACTGGCCGCGATCGGGCGGCTCGAAAGCGTTCTTGATGTGCTCGAGTTGTGGACGTGCCGCATCTTCGGGCCACACGATCGCCACCACATCGAACCGAACGGCGTACTCGAGCAGACGATGCTCCTTGAGAAATGCGAGGGCAGAGCGAATGATTCGCCGTTGTTTTTCGGAGTTCACCGCGGCGGCTGCGTCACCAATTTCGTGGGAGCGACGCGTCTTGACTTCGACAAAAACGATGGTTTCGCCGTCGATTGCCACCAAGTCGATTTCACCGTAGCGGGTACGATTTCCGCCGGCGACGATCTTGTAGCTATGCCGGCGGAGCCATTTTGCCGCGTACCGTTCGCCACGCTGGCCGAGCGGTGGTGGATCGCGCCGCAGCCGCTGCCCTAGCCAGCCCGCGAGCCATTTTGACATGAGAGTTCTAGACGCCAGCCACCGAAGGGACCTCGAAACCAGGATTCATCGGGTCTTTCACGAGCACATTCGCCTGGTCGGAATGGTCGCCCACGAATCGTTCGGTCTGTTGGTCGAATTCGAGCCAAGGTCCCACCGTGTAGTTGGCTGAATCCTTGATGCCGGCGTCCTTCTTCATTATTTCGTGAAGGGCGAGAAAATGCTCCGTAGCTTCCACGCTATCGCCAAACTTACCAGCCTTGGCATTGAATGGCACTTCCTCGCCAATCCGATAACTATTGTTCATCATGTGCCCCACCACGCAGCCGTAGTGAGCGTCCAGGGCGGTGCCATTGGCCATGTTGGGGTCGCCCGCTCGCACGGCGGCAATAAAGCTGCCCCACTCGCCACCAGGCGTCACAGTGCCGCGCGGGATTGCAAGCGGTTCGGCTTGGTTGCTACCCGGACGTCGAATCATGTAGCGTCCTTCGCCGGTTATCACACTGCCATCTTCGAGGTAGTACTCGTTGAAGACTTGCTGCTTGTAATTCGGGTGGTCGACGTTGCGAACATTGAACATCAAGTACTGACCATTGGGGTACTCGGCAACGCCGAACATGGTATTGGGCGTCTGACCCTGGTCGTCCCACTCGAACCGACCGCCGATGGCCATGGCGCGGGCCGGATGGGTCTGATCGGGATCGATCGCCCACCGTGCGACGTCGAGCTGGTGCGTGCCTTGGTTGTTGAGTTCGCCGTTACCGATATTCCAAAACCAATGCCAATTGTAGTGCACGAGGTTGTCGTGATAGTCGTCTATCACCGCTGGACCCTTCCAAAGGTTCCAGTCCAAGTTGCTGGGGGGCGACTTGGGATTCTCGTGCCCGATCCCTTGGCGTTTTTTGCAGGCGTAGCCGTAGGCGATCTTGAGCCGTGGCAATTTTCCTTCGTGCAGCGCTTCGTGCAGGCCGGCAATGCCGGCGTTGCTTCGGCGCTGGGTGCCATGCTGGACGACGACGCCGTATTTTCTCTGCGCCTCGACGGCCACACGACCTTCGGCAATGTCGTGGCTCATCGGTTTCTCGACGTACACGTGTTTGCCATGCTGCGCGCCCCAAATGGTGAGCAGCGAATGCCAATGATTGGGAGTGGCGACCGAAATCGCATCGATCGATTTGTCTTCGAGCACCTTACGCACATCCGCGACGGCCTGACACTTGGTTTTCCCGTCCGTACGCTCGTGCAGCTTCTGCATTTGGGTGGCGAGTACCTTCGAGTCGGGGTCGACCAGATAGGCGATCTCGACGTTGTCGACACCGAGGAACCCGGGCACATGCGATGCGCCACCCCGCCCGTTGACTCCTACTACCGCCATGCGGACGCGGTCGTTGGCACCCGCGATCTGGCCCGATGCACGTGTGCCCGTCAGCAGCAGCGATGCGCCCGCGACGGACGTAGCCTGTAGAAAGTTGCGGCGTGACGCGACACGAGATGCCATCTTGCTGGGTCCTCTTCGGATCTGGGGGTGCGAGAAGCTGACAGTATAACGCTTGCAGCACCTTGAGCACAAACTTCCAGTGCCGGAAATCTGTGTTTTTGCAACGCATCGGGGGGCCCGAAGGTACCGGCAACGCAAGGGCTAGGCCAATTTTTTGCAGACCCTCTCCCAAGCAGCGGTGTGGAAGCCGGTGGCGCTACTTCTTGATGTCGCGACGACGTTCTTTTAGGCGCACCGCTTTGCCCACCCGGTCGCGAAGAAAGTACAGTTTCGCGCGGCGGACCACGCCAGATCGCTTGACTTCCACCTTGTCGATGCGGGGCGATTGGACTGGAAACTTGCGTTCCACGCCCTCGTTGTTCACAATGCGGCGAACCGTGAACATCTCTCGGCTGCCCGATCCGCTGCGGGCGATGACAACACCAGAGAACACTTGGATGCGTTCCTTGTCGCCTTCCAGAATCTTGGTGTGGACATCCACCGTATCGCCAATATCGAACTTGGGGGCCTCGCTTTTGAGGCTTGATTGTTCAACAAGATCAAGAATTTGCTGGCTCATAACTACGCACCTTCGCACTGAATCGATGGACTGCCGACAAGCTACGCCTCGTCGGGATTTGGATCGTTGCCACTCTCGCCCGGCAACAAATCCCGCCTTCGCTGGCGGGTTCGCTCCAGGCTATTTTGCTTGCGCCACTCGGCAATCTCCGGGTGATTGCCAGTGAGTAGCACATCGGGAACTACTCGGCCTCGGTATTCGCGGGGACGCGTGTACTGGGCAAATTCCAGCAAACGGTTCTCGCTGCTGAACGAATCCTGCTTATTGCTTTGCTCGTCGCCCAGCACGCCGGGCACGAGCCGTACCACCGCGTCAATGACCACCATCGCGGCGACCTCCCCTCCATTGAGCACGAAATCGCCAAGGGAGAGTTCGTCGGGCTGAAGGATGTCGACCACCCGTTGGTCGAAGCCCTCGTATCGGCCGCATAGCAGTACCAACCGCTGTGCTTCGCTGTATTCTTCCACCACTCTTTGGTCGAGCCGCCGTCCGCCCGGCGTGAGCATCACCAGCTGGCCTGGTTCGCTACCCAACTGCTGGACCGCTTCGACGCAATCGACGACGGGCGCGGGCGAAAGCACCATTCCGGGGCCACCGCCGTAAGGCCGATCGTCGACACTCTTGTGTTTTCCCTTCGCCCAATCGCGAATGTTATGAACGTTGACTTCTACCAGCTTCCGCTCGATCGCCAAGTTCAACAGGCTTTGGCCCAGGTATCCGGGAAACATTTCCGGAAACAGCGTCAGCACGTCAAACCGCATGGCAATGTCACTTGTCGCTCCGGGAGCAACAACGCGGGGCTTACTCCGACTTCTCTTCGGTTTTTTCTTCGGTTTTTTCGGCTGGTGCCTCGTCGCTCGACGCTTCGGCGGCGGCCCCGTCCACAGGAGTTTCCGCGGTCTCGTCGGCCGGAGCGTCGGTTGCCTCTTCGGCTGGTGCCGCCGCTGCCGCTGCTGCTGCCTCTTCCGCAGCAATTTCTTCGGCCGTCTTTTGCTTGGCTACGGGCTCGCCGCGCTCGGGGATCGATGCGGGCTGAGCCAGCTTCTCGATCGCTGCCTTGTTGGCGTCGGTGTGCGTGCCGCTAGTGCCGTACTTCTTGATTAGCACCGCCACCTTCTCCGACGGTTGTGCTCCCACGCCAATCCAATAGTCGACCCGCTCGCCGTTGAGTTGCACTCGGGCGTCGGTATCGTTGACCATGGGGTCGTAGGTGCCCAACTCTTCGAGCACCTTCCCATCGCGCGGCGCACGCTTATCAATGGCGCAAATGCGGTAAAAGGGTCGATGGGCCCGCCCCATCCTCTTCATGCGAATACGAACTGCCACAGCCGGCTCTCCGATTTTGAAAATCGCGTAATTGGGAATCGCATATTATTGGGTCCCTGGGCCCGGTTTTGCAAGGGCCTAGCCCTGCCTTAGGCAGCTTGAAATCTCAATTCTTGCTCCGCGAACCTACCATACCGCCTAATTGGTGCCGATGGCGTCTCGATGTGGGATCGTTGTGACGTAGAATCCCGCCTTTTCTCGGCCGATTGGCAACCCGTAAGAGGCACACCGGCGAAGCGGCACGAAGTTGCCGGCGGTGCGGCGTGCCGCGGACCCTCGTTATTGACAGGCGATTCTAATTCTCTAGGCTGAGTGCGGGCAGGTCCCCAGGGGGGTGGTTCGATTTATCTGTCACTCAGCTAAAGACGCAGGAGCGAGTAATGAGATACCCCTGGATTTGCCTTTCCGCTGTCGCGATTGCTGTCGTTGGGGCCGACGCATTGCGGGCCGCCACCGTTGCATCGCAAGTTAACATTGCCAGCATTTCTCCCTGCCCCAGCTTCTGCGGGGGCACTGGGGGGCAATCCGAGTTTGCTTCCAATGGTGGGGCTGGTGCCACTTCGGCATACTCCACACTTACCAACGCCATGGGCACCGCACAGGGCGAGGCAGGCCTAGAGGGAGCACAGTTGCTTCCAATACTTCGTGCGGAAGCCTACTCGAACCCTAATGCGCGCATCAGCGCCATTGCCACCGGGATGCAGAAATTTGTTTATACGGGGCCCGGTACTTCAGGCTTGACGCTAGATTTGCAATTGGATGGCGAGGCCACCGCGACCAGTCCACTCGACGCTCTTGTACAAGCTAGCGTGATTGTCGTCAGAGGTAGCGACATGGAGTTCTACATGGACTTCGGCACCATGGCCTTCGAAGTGATTCCCGGGGACCCAAGCCTGGAAAGTTTGGGCGAAATACAGCTGTCGATTCCGGTAAACGCCGGTCAGCAAGGCATAACCGGCAACATCCCGTTCGATCTGGCGGATGGCGAAGAATTCCTGGTGTGGGCCAACCTAAACACTCGAGGTACGCGAGGTGGCCACGGCGACGCGTTCAATACGCTCTCCGCCTCGTTCTCCGATCCAACCGGCATTGAAGCGGTCGGCATTCCAGAACCTGCGACCCTCGTACTCCTGCTTGGCGGTCTGGCGACGATCGCGCTGCGGCATCGAAGTTGGTGAACGGTCGCTGAGCGACGGGGCTGTTTACTCGTCCGCCACAAGTCCCAGCACTTCGAGCGCCGCAAACGCCCGGCCTAACGATGCTCCAGGATTCGACCGCGAAGCATCCCAAACCATCCGTGCGCGGTGGGCGTACTGCGTCTGCGACTCCGCAAGCACCGGGGGGGCCACTGCGTGGGCGACATCGCTGCACAGCGCCCGAGTGCGGTCGAGTGCGTCGGCATTGTCGGATCCGCTTTGCATCCCCGCGAACAGTTCGTCCAGATCCAGGCGGTACAGAATCTGATTATAGTCATGCCGACTCGTCGCACGCTTTGCCGCTGAGAACGTCTTGGTGTAAGTACCTTCGAAGAGCACCATGGGAGACTCCGCAGGCACGAACTCGGGATGCATGCAAGGATTATAGAACGTGTAGCCCGAATGACTGGCTACTTTGAAGCCGTTTTCCCATTCACCAAAGGGCGTATCCGATTCGGCGTACCATATCTCACCGAGTGGCGACTCATCGCCGTGGAGTTGCGTAAAGATGGCAATCCATTTGCCGCGAAACTCGTTCCATGCGATGGAGCCCCGGTGTGGCTCGATTCGCTGACCTCCACGAGTGGCAACACTCTGCGGCGGTTCAATGGCTTCCCACTGGTCCGGGTCGCCCCAAGCCTCGAAAGTTGCCCGGCAGCGAAGCGTCGGAAAGGGATCGCCGAACAAAATCCAATCATCTCCCTGCTTGTCGGTCCAACGCACGGGATGTCCGTGGGGCATCGCAGAGGGAGTCTCTGCCGGTGCGGAACGTTGCCAAATGGATGTTAGTTTCACGAACTGCGCTACGTCATCGTTCCATACGCACAGCCCACACTCGTAAGTAGCCAAAGGCGGATCGATCTTGTTGTAGCTCGCTACCAGTCGCTCTTGGCCCTCGGCGTCTTCAAGCGAAACAAAGCCGCTCAGCCACGTGGGCCCGTCGCCCGGCATTCGAGCAACGGAGCGGACCTCATCGGCCGCATCGCGAAAGTAATCGTACTGTAGTTGAATCGGTGGTTGGAACTGTTGGAGTGGTTGGGTGGCAGTCACGCCCCCCGTCATGTGAAACAGACCGAGCGGATACTTCGCCAGCGTGGTGTCTCCCCATGCCCAGTAGAGTTTGCCGCGATGCACGGCCAGTTGCACGCTGTCGCAACCCAGGAGTCCCTGCTCCGGCCAACTCTCGTAGAGTCCGAAGCGTTGACTCTCGGCGAAGATGCCTCCTCCGGTGATTCGGCCAAGACGTTTGGCCGGCAATGCTCGTCGCAGACGGATAGTGGTCTCTTCTCCGGGCTTGGGCGTCACCCGAATGCCGGCTAGGCCGAACCCGTCTTTGGCAACGTTGTAGCCGCGGCCGTTCACGGTCAACCAGGTCGGCGTATTCATCAACTCGGGCAAGTCGAACGCGATGACGCCCGCGTTGTCACTGACGAAATGCACCTGATGAGTCGTGCTGAGTTCCACTAGCGGCACAGGCCAACCGTTGCTCTGGTCGACCAAGTTGATTCGAAAAAGTTCCTCTCCAAACGTCCCACTCGGCATACGCGGATAGACTTATTAGGCACGCCAGTGTAGTGCCAATAAAGGAGCCCCTGATACACCCTATTTGAAACATCGACTTCGTCCAGTATTCTTTCAGGAGGGGCAGGCTGTACCATGAAACACCGCGTCCAGCGCGTCTGGTTGGAGGGGCAAAAAGGGAGGGGCAAAAGGGAGGGGCAAAAGGGGACATTCTAACTTTTGGATTTCTTCGGCCTGCCACGGGGACGGGCGATCGTGAGAATGTGGACCGTTCATCGTCGGGAGGGGGTGATTGGGGTAGTATACCAGGGTTGCAGCGTGACTGCTGCGTCGGTAGCGACGCAGCGCAGCGATCGGGCATTTTGCCGAACGGCGAAAAACCCGTCGGCGGCAGCTCGTGTTTTGTCGAACGAAGGACTAGTCGTGCTACAGGTTTTCGACCAGCCAGCCGAAGGGCTCGACGATGCCGTGCGGTTCGACGCGTAGTGGGACTCGACAGCGGCGACCGCCGACCAATTTATAGCCGGTGGTCCCTGTCACCGACGCCGCAAACACATTGGATTTTGGGAATCGGCGGCGACAATCTTGCCACAAGGCGCTGGCGTGATTCTCGGCGAAAGTCACAGGATCCTCGGCGCAGGCGGGGGTCGAATCGGCCTTGGTAAATACCAGCGCAAGTGGCAACGGCTTCGTGCGACTCGCCCAGTTCTTTCTTTTCTTCTTGTCTTTCGAGTTCTGCTCGGTGATGAGCGAAAGCATTTTGAGCGAAATGTAGTCGTCGTCGTGCTCACCCGACTGCAATCGCTGCGCATCGGCAAACACCACCACCCCCGAGCACTTACCCAGAACCGCGCGGACGGCCGGGTAACTCCCAGGATGCTGCAGTTCCTCGATAAAGCAGTCGCCCGAAAAATCGGCAAACACCACATCGCTGTACTTGCGGCGCCGGCCACACTCCACACGACAATGGACCCAGCACGTATGTTCGGGGTCGCGGAGCGTTTTGTCGGGATACCATCCCGCGGCCAGGGCCGTGGTGGTGGCCTGTTGCAGCGAAATGGAGTGGGGCCCCAATAGGGTGGTTCGCAGTGAGCCAGAGTTCCGCATGAGCATGTCCATCAACATGCCCAGGTAGGCAGTCTTGCCGGCCCCCGCCGCACCCACACAGGCGATGATTTGGGGAGGGCGTTTCTCCTCGATGCTAATTCGGGCAATCGACAGCGGGGCGGCGCAGATGTGGCACATCTCGGCCGACACCCGATTCTCATGCTTGCAAACAGCACATTCTAGCGGCGCTGCCTGCCCCGCCAGCAGATAGGTGTCGAGCGGTAGTCGAGTAAGTGTGGCCATTGCTTTCTAGGGGTTTATGGTCGAGGGACGCAGGGTCGGGGCGTAGTAAACGGTTCAACTTTCCGCATCATCCGAAGGTTCGTCGACCTCCGCCAAATCGTCCTGGTCGGCGATCACGTCGAACGACAAGGCGAGGCGGAAGCCAATATTCGAGCGGCGGTTGAGCGGACGTTCGCCGCTCCGGAAATGGCAGGTCGCCTGGTTCTCGAAGTACGTGTTAAATGCCCCGCCGTGGAGCACTTTCATGCTGTGCCCATCGCCCGAACTTGCAGAATCGCGACTCGTGGCATCGAGCGAAGAGTTGGTCCACTCCCACACGTTGCCGATGAGCTGATAAACCCCACCCAGCGAGGCTCCTGCTTCGTTGGCATCCACCGGCTGCGGCCCGCGCTGGCCGCTTGACCAGAGTGCCGCCCGCCGCGATTCGAAGGTGTCGCCCCACGGGTAGCGGCGTTGCGATACCCGCCCGGGCGAAGTCTCCACGGGCCACGCACCGGCTTTGGTCCACTCCGCGTCGGTTGGCAGGCGTTTGCCTACCCATCGGGCGTACGCGGCAGCTTCGAACCAACTGATGCCGACCACCGGCAAGTTGCCGGCGTCCTCGGGATGCTGGCCGTCCCGCCAGTCTGCTGGTGCGGCAACGCCCGTGCGGTCGACAAACTCAAACAGCGCGGGCAGGGCCTCTTCGGGCCATAGCTGGAATTGTTCGTAGCCGCAATCGTCGACGAAGTGCTGGTACTGCTGGTTGGTAACGCAGAAGCGATCGAGGTAGCAGCCCTCGACGTAGGCCAAGCCCGAGCAATCGGCCGACACCGGGCTCGAGCCCCAAGTGGCCCGCTCGGCGTACTCGCCTACCAAGACTCGGCCAGCCGGGACCACGGACATGTGATCGTCCATCACGGCCAACACCTCAGCCAGTTCCTGCTCGGCGAGCTGCGACGCGGTCTCGTGCCGCAGCAGCAGGGCATAGCGGCCCTGATGGATCATGGTCTGCACCAGCTCGGACGTGCTCGTGCGGCGCCGGCGAGACGCGGACTTGATGCGATGTTCCGAAGGAGGCTCGTTGTGCGGTTGGGTGCCTTCGCCACGCGGGATATCGGCAATCTTGCGGCTCGTCTCGGCACGCTGCTGCGACGGGAGCGGGCTGGCACGGCGGGCGGTCAGCCGGTGCAAGTTCAGGCCCTTCACACCTCCCACCGATCGCCACATGGCGCAAATCGCAACAGCACCACCGGCCATCAGCCCCACGTTCCGGTAAATGCAACCGATTGCAAACGCACTAACTGCCACCACGGGCAGGGCGATGGTCAACCACCGCTGCCAGTTGGGAGTCATCGATTCTTGGAGAAGCGTAGCTTGCATGGCTGAACTCGCCGGGGAGAGGAGAATCTACTACCTTGGTACGGCACGCTAGCCGTTCGAAGCCCGTGAACCGCTCCGTCGCGCGGCTTGCTGCTGCCGTAGTTTCTGGAATTGCTTCGCGACGGTGCTGATCGCGGGGTCCATCAACCCAACACTCGAATTGCTCTTAGTGGCGTTGGTGTTTGCCGAATCGGTGTCCGTAGCGGCGCTGCCCGCCATGACGGGGTCCATCGCATCGGCCAATTGTTGGCGCAAGTCTTCGATCTCCGCACGGGCTTGATCAAGCTCGGCCGTCACCGCCACATCGGTAGCTTGTTGTTTGGCAAATTGTTTGCGCTGTTCTTCCAGTGTGTTGTGTTCGTCGGCCCATTGTTCGTGCTGGACCGTCAACTCAGCGTGCCACTCATGCAGTTGCTGCTCGTACGACTCAAGAGCGGCAAGCGACTCAGACATGTGAGCGGCGTACTCCTCTTGATCTTGGCACAGTGCGTCCATGCAAATGCGGATTATTTCGTCTGGATTGGGCACCGGCGACTCACTCACTTGCGCTACGAAGGCCAACGACAGGCCTGTCAATGCAGCCCGTCTTGGACAACCAGCGCAGCTTGAAAGGAGGTAACTACCGACCCGCACCGGAGGGGGCCAAGTGGATGGCCGGGTGGAGAAGGCAGGAGGGATAAGGGCGCCGTCCGTCGGGTGTGCGACAATCGCACTACGAACAACATCAGAAGACTAGGTCACGAACTGCGGCGGGGCAAATGCGTGTTTCGCGAACATCGCTGCGATGCCTCCCGCAAGGTCGGTCCGTGAGCTCAAGATCGCATCGCGTCGCTGAATCGATCGAACAGATAGTGGCTGTCGTGCGGCCCGGCCGAGGCCTCGGGGTGGTATTGCACGCTGAAGGCCGGCAGTTCGCGGTGCCGGACCCCTTCGATCGTGTGGTCGTTCAGGTTGCGGTGGGTCACTTCCAGGCAATCGGGCAGCGACGCCTCGTCGACCGCAAAGCCGTGGTTCTGCGACGTGATTTCGACCCTGCCGGTCTGCAGATCACTGCACCGGCTGGTTGGCCCCGCGGTGGCCGAATTTCAGCTTGAACGTCTTGGCCCCGCAGGCCAGCGACAGCAGCTGATGCCCCAGGCAGATGCCGAAGATCGGCATCTTGCCCAGCAGCTCGCGGATCGTGCGCAACGGCATAGGCGATCGGCTCGGGATCGCCCGGCCCGTTGGAGAGGAACACGCCGTCGGGCTTCAGTGCGAGAATCTCCGCGGCGTCGTGGCTGCCGGGCAGCACCGTCACGCGGCAGCCCATGTCGAACAGATGCCGCGCGATATTCCACTTCATGCCGAAGTCGAGCGCCACGACGTGGGGCTTCGAGCGAGCCTGCACGTCCTTGCCGCCCGGCTGCCGCGCCATTCAGCTTGGTCCAGCGGCTGAGCGGCTCGCTCCACTGCATGGGCCTCGGTCGGCATGACCTCGCGGACCAGGTCGCGGCCGACCAGGCCGGGGCTCGCTTGGGCCTTGGCCACGAGGCTGGCGTCGTCCAGGTCGCTGGTCGACAGCACGCCCCGCATCGCACCCTGCGACCGAATCCGGCGGACCAGGGCCCGCGTATCGATCCCTTCGATGGCCACGACGCCGCACTCGGCAAGATAGTCGCTCAAGTCGCGCTCGCTAGCGGAAATTGCTCCGCACGCGGCTGTGCTCGCGGACCACGAACCCGGCCAGGTGCGGCCGTCGCGCTCTCCACGTCCTCGGCGTTGACGCCGTAGTTGCCGATCTGCGGATAGGTCATCGTGACGATCTGGCCGCGGTAGCTGGGATCGGTGAGGATCTCCTGATAGCCGGTCATCGACGTGTTGAAACAGACCTCGCCGTCGACTTCGCCTTCGGCACCGATCGATGTGCCGGTGAAAACAGTTCCATCTTCCAGGGCAAGTTTTGCGGTCATGGTCAGTGGGCTCGAGCGATCGAGAGGCAGGAGGACTGGGGGCAGAGCGACTCGGGACTGACGCAATGGCTACGGCAGCAGGGCACGACGCCTCAAGCGGGCTGTGATTGCCGCGAAGCTCACGCCTCCAGCGGGTGCAGCTTCTAGTTCGGCCGGGCCCACTCCTCCTCCGCCTGCCTTGAGGCACGGCTTGATCTGCCGGACCGCCTGCCGCAGCCGGTTTTCGTTTTCGACCAGGGACATCCGCAGATAGCCTTCGCCGGCCGGGCCGAAGCCGCTGCCGGGGCTGACGGCCACATTGCCCTTTTCGAGCAGCATCATGGCAAAGTCCATCGTGCTCATCCGCTAGCGCCACGGCTCGGGGATCGGCTGCCCAGACGAACATGCCCGCCTTGGGCGGCGTCGACGTCCCAGCCGAGCCGCGCGAGGCCTTCGCAGAGCACGTCGCGGCGGCGCTGGTAGATGTGCGATTGCTCTTCGACCGCCGCGTCGGTGTGCCGCAGGGCGACGATCGCGGCGATCTGGATCGCCTGGAACATGCCGTAGTCGTAGTAGC
Organism: Lacipirellulaceae bacterium; assembly: GCA_963753855.1. Lineage (GTDB taxonomy): Bacteria > Planctomycetota > Planctomycetia > Pirellulales > Lacipirellulaceae > Aeoliella. The sequence continues at coordinate 106,059 of CAVWDV010000008.1, forward strand.
CCTTGATCGTGGCCAGGGCCCGGATCATCTCGGCGTTGCCGCAGCAGAAGCCGACCCGCCAGCCGGCCATGTTGTAGCCCTTGCTCATCGTCGTGAACTCGACGCCCACGTCGATCGCCCCCGGGCGAGGCCAGGAAACTGGGCGGCTTGTAGCCGTCGAACGCCACGTCGGCGTAGGCAAAGTCGCTGATCACCATGAAGCCGTAGCGTCTTGGCCAGCTTGACCACCTCGTCGTAGAACGCCTGCTCGACGACGACGCGTCGACGGATTGTGCGGATAGTTGACGAATCAGCAGCTTCGGCCGCGGGTAGAGGTGCTGGCAGGTGTAGGCGATGTTCGACAGGAACTTCTCGCTGTCGGCCACTTCCAGCGAGATCACGTTGCCCGAGGCCAGGGCCACGGCGTAGACGTGGACCGGAAAGTAGGGCGCGGGCACGATCGCCGTGTCGCCCGGCCCCATCAGGGCCAGGCACATGTGGCTGAAGCCCTCCTTCGAGCCGAGGCAGACGATCACCTCGTCGTCGGGATCGAGCCGCACGCCGTACTGCTTGAAGTACTTGCTGGCCACCTCGCGGCGGAGGTTGGCGATGCCGTTCGACTTGCTGTAGCCATGGTTCTTGCGGATCGCGGGCCGCCTCGGCCAGCTTCTCGATGACCAGCTCCTGCGGGCGGATCGGCTCGGGTTGCCCATGCCCAGGTCGATCACGTCGTCGCCCGCGGGCCGCTTGTCGTAGAGCAGCGTGTTGATCCGCCCGAACATATAGGGCGGCAACCGCTTGACACGCTGGGCGACTTGGATGTGAGACATGAGGGTAGGAGGGGTCGGATTTCGAAGGGGAGAGGTTGTATCGCGACACGGCAACTAGTCTCCTTCCACTTTAGCCTATTTTGGCTAGGTGGCTAATGCCCGGCGGGTGTGCCGCTTTATCTGCGAAACGGCCACCTCCCGCCTTACTACGGCTGTTTGCCTTGGCCACGATTGGCTATACTCGTCCGCTGGCGGACCCGCGACTTCCCTCCTTCTTCCTTGGGTCGATTATGCAGCCGCCAAATTCTTACCGCCACACCAAAATCGTGGCCACGCTCGGACCGGCAACCGAGTCGCGGGAGCGACTCACACAGCTGATCACCGCAGGGGTCGACATGTTGCGCCTGAACATGGCCCATGCGACGTGCGACTGGGTGACCGAAATCGTAGCTCGCATACGCCAAGTCTCCACCGAACTCGGACGCCACGTGGCGGTGATGATGGATGTCAAAGGGCCCGAGATCCGCACCGGCGATGTCGAAACACCGGTTTTGCTTGCTATGGGCGATTCTATCGACTTCCATACGCTGGGCTCCCAGCCCACCAGCGATGGCGTGCTGAGCGTGTCGGTCAACTACGCCGACTTACCCCGTGACGTGGACGTTGGCCAAATTGTTTTGGTCGACAGTGGTTTGCTTCGACTTCGCGTCATTAGCAAGGACGCGACGCGCATTCGTTGCGAAGTGCTGACGGCCGGCACGCTCGGCTCGCGACGTCACATCAATTTGCCTGGCGTGCTAGTTAGTCTGCCCGCGCTTACGGACAAGGACCGCACCGACCTTGCCGCTGGCATCGCAGCAGGCATCGATTTCGTGGCGTTGTCGTTCGTCCGTCAGGCGAGCGACGTCGACGAGTTGCGAACGTTCTTGCGCGACAATGGATCGAACGCCCGCATCGTGGCGAAGATCGAAGAGCAGGCGGGCGTACGCAACATGCGCGAGATTATCGCCGCAGCCGACTCCATTATGGTGGCCCGTGGCGATTTGGGAATCGAAATCGAGTACCACCAACTGCCGCTGGTGCAAACCGAATTAGTCCGCGCGTGCCAGGCCGAGGGCAAGCCCGTAATCATCGCCACGCACATGCTGGAATCGATGATCGCCTCGCCGATGCCGACTCGGGCGGAAATTTCCGACATTTCGCAAGCAATCCGCGAGCAGGCCGACGCAATTATGCTGTCGGGCGAAACGACCACCGGCGCCTATCCACTGGAGGCGGTCGAGGTATTCAAGAACATCATCAAGAGCATCGAACCGACGGTCGATGGAAAGTTGAACTCGTGCATCGTGCTCCGCGAACCCAAGGCCAAGATGCTGCGTTCATCGGCCTTATTAGCGCAGGAGCTGGGTGGGTCGGGAATCGTCGTGTTCACGCGCAGTGGTTTTTTGGCCTACGTACTCGGCGCTTTGCGGCCACGCGGTGTACCCATCTATGCGTTTACCGATATCGAAGAAGTCTTCCGCCAACTACTGCTGCCATGGGGCGTCGAGCCGTTCCTGATGCAATTCTCTGACGACCCCGAGCAAACGATCCTCGACGCCGTGGAGTACTTGAAACGCAAGAACTGGTGCGTTTCGGGCGACTGGCTTGTGGTCATCACCAATGCCCTGGCACGAGAAAAAGTGATCGACACGTTGCAGCTACGCGAGGTGGAGTAGCTAGCAGCGGCCTACCGAGCCGCAACAGCCTGCGTCGCCGGCAATTTCCAGCGAGTTGCTGTTTGGCTATCCGATGCCGCATGCGTCTTCCGCTAAGCACGCGGTCTGCTTGGGGACCAAGTTAAACGCCACGACACCGTCTCTCGCAACGAACGAACCCACCGTATCGATCGATACCGAGCGCTCTTGGTGTTCGACTTCCACCGGGACATCGGCGGGAAGTCCGAGGGTATCGACTAATTGGAGAATCTTGGCCAACTTCGTCGTGGTTAGCCGGTGCTCGGTGTCGCCGGCTACCAATGTCTGCAGCGCACAGGTCGTGGTCTGGCGAGGTTTTCCGCCGCAGTCGACAAACCGCTTTTCGACGCGGCCCACCTCGGTAATGTGGAAGTGCGCTGCAATCGCGTGGCCGTTATCCAGCACGAAACGCAAGTCGTGATCGGGATGGTCAGCGACGACTTGGCGGAATTCAGTAATGTTCATTTTGATCGTCCTAAAGGTCCAGCTTCACCCCAAGCTCCCGGAGCTGCTTCGTATCCACGGTTCCGGGTGCCTCGGTCATTAGGTCGGTGGCTTTTTGGGTTTTGGGGAAGGCGATCACGTCGCGGATGTTGTCGAGGCTGGCGAACAGCATCACCACGCGGTCGAGGCCCAGGGCCAAACCGCCGTGCGGCGGGGCGCCGTACGCCAGGGCGTCCAAGAGGAAGCCAAAGCGGTCGCGGGCTGTCTCTTTGTCGATGCCCAAGAGCGTGAACACCTTGCTTTGGGTGTCGGCATCGTGGATACGAATGGTGCCGCCACCCGCTTCGTAGCCGTTGATGACCAGATCGTACGCTTTAGCGCGGCACTTTTCCGGGTCGCTATCGAGCAGCGCCACATGCTCGTCGAGCGGCGCGGTGAAGGGATGGTGCATGGCGTTCCACCGCTTCTCTTCATCGTCGTACTCGAACATGGGAAACTCGACCACCCAGCTAAAGTGCATCTCCTTGGGATCGTACAGCTGCATCTCCTCCCCAATCTTGGTCCGCAGCGCGTGGAGCACCTTGCAGGTGCCGGCCCACTGGTCGGCGGAGAAGAGCACGAGGTCGCCTTCTTCGGCGCCAAGCCGCTTGCCCATCTCTGCAAGTAGCTCGTCCGAGAAGAACTTGGCGATGTTTGAGTTGAGCTTGCCATCCTTCTCCCCTCGGAACCATGCCAGGCCCTTGGCGCCATAGCCTTTGACGAACTCGGTGAGCGCGTCGATACCTCGCCGGCTGTAGTGCTCGGCTCCGCCTTTGGCGCAGATCGCAGCGCACATGCCCGCCGGCGTCCGTCACGCTCTTAAACACGCCAAAGTCGCTCTTAGGGGCGAGGTCCGTGAGGTCGACAATCTCCAAGGCGAACCGCAGGTCGGGAGCGTCGTGTCCGAACCTTCGCATCGCTTCATCGTAGGTCATGCGTGGCAGTGGCGTTTTGATCTCTAGGTCCAATATGTCCTTCGCCAGCTTGGCCATGCAGCCATCAATCATGCCAATCACGTCGTCCGAGTCGACGAAGCTCATCTCCAGGTCGACCTGCGTGAACTCCGGCTGGCGATCGGCGCGGAGGTCTTCGTCGCGGAAGCAGCGGGCGATTTGCACGTAGCGATCGTACCCCGCGATCATCAAAATCTGCTTGTACAACTGCGGCGACTGCGGCAGCGCGTAAAAGCTGCCGTTGCGCACCCGGCTCGGTACCAGGTAGTCGCGGGCGCCCTCGGGCGTGCTGCGGCCCAGAATGGGCGTTTCGATGTCCACGAAGTGGTGTGCTTCGAAGTAGTCGCGCATGCCCTTCGTCACGCGGTCGCGGAGCAGCATGGTGCGTTGCATTACCGGACGACGCAGGTCGAGGTAACGGTACTTGAGTCGAAGGTCTTCGCCGGGCAGTTCCCCCACGCTCTCCGAGGGCGAGACGGGGGGCGTCATCGCTTTATTCAGCAGTTGGAACTTAGTGACACGGACCTCAATATCGCCCGAGTCGTGCTTGGGGTTGGCCATGCCGGTGGGGCGTGGCGCCACGTTGCCCGTGACTTGAATGACGTACTCGGCCCGCAGCGTCTTGCTCTCTTCGATCAACTCGGCCGACGTATCGGGCGGATTGAACACCACCTGAGTAATGCCGTAACGATCGCGAAGGTCGACAAACAGTCCACCGCCGTGATCGCGATAGCTATCGACCCAGCCACACAGGGTGACCTCTTGGCCAGCGTCGGAGGAGCGAAGTTCGCCGCAAGTATGGGATCGCAACACGGTTGGGTGCCTTTTGGATTTGGACTCGATCACAGGATTGGTGGAAATCGCTGGAACGCATGCGACCAGGGTTTCCGTTCAGTCGACCGATCCTGCGAATCTGCCTGAAATTCGCACGACAGAAACCCGTGATTGTAATTGCGCGGGGAAAGCGGGGCTAGGCGACTACCTCCATGCCGGGGCTACTGGATCCTCGGTACTGACTGCTGGAGGCGAGGTAGGCTTGTCCGCAGACGCAAGCCGCCACCGGATGTCATCCTCAGGAAGTGCGTCGGAACCGTTGCTGAAGCACCCAAGTCGCAGGAAAACGCCAACGCTGGCCGGCAATTACGGGCTCGGAAACGTTCGCGAAGCTCGCCCAGATGCCGAGCACGGAGCGAAGCTCGTACGCCATCTCCCAAGCGAACTCTCCCGCTGAGCCGCGTTAAATTCGCGACAACGGCCGACGTTGCTGCCAAGCGAATGCAGCGTCGCTTGGCGAGCGGCGTTCTTTGCCCAAACTTGTGTGCTCCGCTTTGCCAGAGGTTTCTGTAGCCAGATAGACGTCGCGGTCGACTGGCTGGCTCCCCCGCTTTTCCATGAGTTCATCTGGTTGCATTGAATGAGGTGAAGGAAGCGAACCATCTCGCTTGAGCCGCTCGCTCGCCTTTGCTAATCAATCAATCGCCACCTGCCAATGGATGAAACGCCCGGGTTCGGTCCGCACGCGGTCGGCCGCTCACGCCTAACACAGCATCCCCTCACCAGCAAGATTGCTAGGGCCGCTTGGACCGCACGCGCGCGAACTTTGTTGTCCGAAGCTAGCCGGCCTGTTTGACGGGTTCACTGACCAAATCGCCAGCGCTTGCCGGGTCCTCGCGGACAATCCGGAAGCTCTTGGGCGGATCGCGGCGTTCGCGAATGTACCCTCGCGTTGCGGGCGCAAGAAGGGGGCGAACTCGGCGGCGGGGCCATTGGGGAATTGGGCGGTTAGCGCTTCGAGCAAGTCGTGGAAGCGGAGGCCACCTCGATAGATCAATTGGTAGGCATCTTTGATTTCACTCCGCTCGTGCGGGGTGGCGCCAGCGCGCCGCAAGCCGACACGATTCAGGCCGACTACCTGATTGCTTTCGCCGTCGACCATCATGAACGGTGGGACGTCCTGGTCGAGCCTTGCGAGCCCGCCAATCATCACTACACGGCCAACATTGCAGTGCTGATGCACGGCTACCCCACCCCCCAGGTAGGCTCGGTCGCCCACGGTCACGTGTCCACCGAGTAGGGCGTTGTTAGTGAGGACCACGCTGTTGCCGACAATGCAGTCGTGCGCCACATGGGCTCCGACCATTATCAAGCAGTCGTTGCCAATGGTTGTAGCCGTATTGGGAATAAACGCCCGATGCAATGTGGCGTTTTCGCGGATTACGTTGCGGTTTCCGATCAGCAACTTGCCCGGCAAATCGGGCTGGTGCAGGTGTTGGGGCATGCCCCCCAGTACGGCGCCTTCGCCCACGAAGTTGTCGGTGCCAAGCGTGGTGCCTGACTTTAGTGTGCTTCGCGCCGACAGGTGGCAACGATCGCCGATAACGACGTCGTCTTCCACTACTGCGAAGGGTCCGATGGTTACGTCAACGCCAAGTTCGGCGGTCGGACTCACTTCGGCAAGCGGATGGATGATCACAGATGGGCCCCTCTTCGTAAACGGCCGTGGCCGAGCAGTGGTTGCCGGCTGGCCTGGTGCGGTTGGGTATCCGGAGATCGCCAGCAGGTTGCGGGACTGCGGCTTTCCGGTTGACTACGAGCGCGGGTGGACTCGTCTTGCGCTTGTTATCGGTTTCGCCAATCACGCCCCCTTAACCGAACGTATCGATTTTACCCATTCGAGCAGTCGAGGGGATTAACCGCAGGCTTGAACGCGAAGCAGGGTAGTGGCTTTCCGCGAGCAGTGCTAGCATGGGGCCTACTGGGTTCTAATTGAATCCGCTTTGTTCATGCGGTCGAATGAGGCATCTTCCATCGCTACATGAGCAAGTTCCCACCCGGTCTCAATCATGGGCCGAGTGCGATCCCAACACACAATACCCACCCCTATCTTTACCCGCACGCAATCCTATGCCCACAGCTCTCGAACTCTACAACCAGGCGGATCAACTCAAAGCGGACGGCAAGTTAGAAGAGGCCGTTGCCAGCTTAAGGGAAGCGGTCGAAGTCGAACCAAGTTACGCTCTCGCGCATTCCTGCGCTCGCGGTAACGCTTCAGCGGCTTGGCAAGCACGAGGAAGCAATCGCCCACGGGCAGAAGGTCTGCGAGCTCGCCCCGGACGACCCATTTAGCTTCACGGCGATGAGTGTTACCTACCAGCGGGCCTACGCAGGCACGGACGATCAGAAGTACATTTCGCTAGCCGAAGAGGCGATGGAGAAGAGCCGCATCCTGCAATCGCAGCAATCGTAATGCGCAAAGGCAGAGCCCGCCGGTCCATGCACGCATTGACGGGCGGGCTCACGCGATGTCTGCCGCTTTTTAGCTTAGCCCTGGGCTTTGGTTACCACGCGCTTTTGCACGTCGGTCTCCAGCACACCGAAAGCCTGTTCGTGCCTTTGCACCGATAGATGCAGCGCCTGCAGCATTCGTTTGGCAGTAAAGTAGTTGGTTACAATCCGTTGTTTTACTTCCACCGGCTCGGTCGGTACACCATACGGCTGTGAGTTGAGACCGAAGTCGAGAATCAGTTCCTCGGGGGTTCCCGTAACACGGCAGAAGTTGGCGTAGGTGCAAATGGCTTCCTTGTCGTTCACCTCGACTCGGGCGCGCTGCTGTTGCGCGCCTTCCCTCCCCAGCAGCCGCAGGGGCAGATTTGGTTTCGTCGGCAGTTTTCTCCGGCTTGTCGGCCATGCGTGAGTCTCCACAACTAGTTCGGGGTTTTGAGGACGGCCATCCCGCGGCTAGGCGGGACTCGCTGCATCGCTTGCATCGTTCCGCCAGTGTAGGCGATCGACGCCCGACCTGCCAGCAGTCGGAGTGCGATCGGCCGGTGCCAGGTCCACTTCTCGCGCAGCCTCCGGCAAGCTTCACTAGCCTGCCTAACCCACACACTGCATTGGCTCCAACGATATTGCACTGTACGCCGTGGGCGTGCTAAGGTAAACACTTGTGCAGTACTCCTAAGGATGGCTTTGGCAAGAGAGATCGACCATGGACGTCGCCCAGTTGCTCAACCGGATCACGACTCACAACGACTACGCCGGACAACTAGAGCACGTCGAGCAACTGCCCGAGCGGATCGGGCAATTTGCAGAACCAAGCGCTCCGCTGCCGGCCGCCGTGGCTCGACTGCTTGCTGCACGCGGTATCGATGCGCTTTACACCCACCAGGTTGAAACACTCGAAGCAGCTCGAGCGGGTCGCGACTCCGTGGTGGTTACCGGTACAGCCAGTGGCAAGACGCTTTGCTACAACCTGCCAATCTTGGAGCGACTAGCCGACCAGGACGACGCACGGGCACTCTATCTTTTTCCCACGAAGGCGCTGGCGCAGGATCAGCTAAAGGGTCTCTTGTCGCTAGTGGCTGACGACAAGGAAATGTCCGCACGCCTGCGACCGGGCGTCTACGATGGCGATACGCCCACCGCCCAGCGGCGGCGGATTCGCAACGAAGCCAATTTGGTACTCACCAACCCCGACATGCTACACGCCGGCATCCTGCCCTACCATCCAAAGTGGGCTACGCTGTTCGCCGAATTACGATACCTGGTGGTGGACGAGGTGCATAGCTACCGCGGCATTCTGGGGGCCCATGTGGCAGCCGTATTGCGACGACTCGATCGGATTTGCCGACACTATGGATCCAACCCTGTTTACGTTGCAGCTAGCGCCACGATTGCCAACCCGGGTGAACTCGTGAGCCGTTTGCTGGGCCGCGACGTGCAGGTGATCGATAACGATGGTTCACCGCGTGGCCGCAAGGTATTCGCGCTTTGGAATCCCACGCCACTAGGTAGCGACGCCCTCGCGCGGCGCAGCGCCAACGACGACGCGGTTACCTGGCTTACCGAGTCGATGGAGGCAGGTGGTCAGGCTTTGGCGTTCACACGCACTCGGCAGGCCGCTGAACTGATTTACCGGTACGCCAAACGGCAACTCGCCGAGCGGCACTCGCCCATGGCCGAGCAAGTTCGCGCCTACCGTGGTGGCTACCTGCCCAATGAGCGCCGTGAAATGGAGCAAGACCTGTTCGCCGGTCGCCTGCGCGGGGTAGCGACGACCAACGCATTGGAACTGGGTATTGATATTGGTTCGCTCGACGTGGCCATTCTGGTTGGTTACCCGGGTACCATTGCCAGTTGCTGGCAGCAAGCAGGACGAAGCGGTCGCCGTGCCGAAGATAGCTTGGCAGTGCTGCTGGCAGGCAACGAACCGGTCGACCAGTACCTACTGCGTCATCCGGCGTACTTCTTCGCTCAATCGCCCGAACATGCAGTGGTCGATCCTGATAATCCGTACGTGTTGGCCAAGCACCTAAAAGCCGCCGCCTTCGAGTTGCCGCTTGACGCCGCCGACCTTGAAGGGTTTGGCCCGCTCGCCGCCCAAATCGCTGAGGTCTTGGCGGACGAGCGACAACTTTCCCACGTGAATGGACAGTACTATTGTCCCGGCGGACAAAACCCAGCGGTGGGGGTGAGCCTCAGGCACATGAGCGACAACACGTTTAGCATTGTCTCGATCGAGCACAACCGCATTTCGCGCAGACCTCTATACATCGGGCTCGCCACCGGTAGTTGATACGTCGCACCAAGTGATTGCCAACGTCGACTCGATTAGCGCCCCAGAACTCGTGTATCCTGAGGCAGTTTACCTGCACGCGGGCGAGACCTACCTGGTACGCGAACTCGATCTGAATGGCAAGGTGGCGTACGTCGAACGCCGCGAAACGGACTACTACACGCAAGCGGTCCTGGAAAGCAACGTCCTTATTACAAGCACCCGCGAACAGCGGACGCTGTTCACCACCGCGGACGTTGGCTACGGCGACCTCGACGTTTCCTGGCAGACGGTTGCGTTTAAGAAACTCAAATTCGATACGCGCGAGAATATTGGCCTCGGTCCAGTCGACATCCCGCCACAAAACCTCGCGACCACAGGCGTATGGCTCACGCCCTGCGATGCATTACGCGCCGCGCTCAAGTCCGCAGGACTCCGCGCTAGTGAAGGCGTATGTGGGATTCGGAATTTAGCGGTCGTTGCGCTGCCGTTGGTTGCCATGTGCGATAGTCGTGACCTCGGCGGCGTGGTGGACGCAAAGAATCTGGGCCAGTCAACGATGATTCTGTACGACCGCTATCCCGGTGGACTGGGGTACTGCCAGAAGGGCTTCGATCGGATGACCGAGCTGCTGGAAATCTGCCTGGATATGGTCGCCGAATGCCCGTGCGACGAGGGTTGTCCCAGTTGCGTCGGTCTGCCGAACCTGCGGCCAGCGATTCACAGTGATCCCGACCTGACGCGCGGGCACCCGATTCCGAATAAGCAAGCAACTCAAATGTTGTTAGAATTGTTGTTGTGCCGAGAAGGGAGCAAGACTCCCGACTCCAGATCGTTGTCAGCACACGATTAACGCCTTACCCGTGGCCGATCGAAAGGCTATTGCCATGAGCCAAGACGAACACCCAGCGCTAGCTGCCCAGGTTCGCGTGATGCAGATCATTGTCGCTGCGCTGGCTATGGGCGTTGTTACGTTTGCGCTACTGTTGTTGCTAGTTGTCCGCCCTGTTCCGGATGAGGGCGAGCCGCTGTTTGTGTACGTGGGCCTCGGGCTTGGGCTGCTAGCGACCCTTGCTGGCGTGACCGTCCCCAGGTTGTGCGCCAACCAGATGCCAGCGACAGTAGCTACGTATCAAACGACGCTCATCATCGGTGCGGCGCTGTTTGAAGGTGCGGCGTTTTTCAATCTTATTGCCTACATGATAGAAGGGCAGGTCTTGTCGCTGGTGGTGGCGGCTATTTTGCTGCTTTTCATGATATTGCTGTTCCCTACCGTTAGTCGCGTTCACGACTGGCTCGAGAGCCGCAGGCGGCGCGAACAGGAACACGAGGCGTTTGGAAGCAATCGATGACGGTGTGGAGGCAATAGATCTCGCACTCCGAGTGGTTGCCAGCGTGACCTAGGTTGACCCGCGAGGTTCGTGAAGTTCAGACGAAACTAGCCAAGCTTTGATCCGCGCCATGCTCGATGAATCCCTCCGCCACCGGCTTGAAGCGCTCAACCGTGGTCGGCTACCCTCGCCCAATTCGGCGTGCCCCCCTGGGGCTGTTCGCAACACAGCGAGGCGGCGCCGCGCAGAGCCCTCAGCCAGGCGTGGGCAAGTCAGTGGCTTACTTGCCCGCGGCTCAACGACTCGCAATGCAATGGGCGAGCACCTGAGTGTCGTGCTTCCCATCGTTGAAGTATGGCCTCAAGGCGACGAATTACTCAGTAGTCGGCATGAACAGCTTTCGCGGCGATCGGACGACGCGGCGATGGAGAATCAACATCACTTCCTGGCTGCGTTCCCAAGGCGGTTTCTCGCTCTCGACCTGGAGACTTGCGGCCTTAGTGGCTCCGCGCTGTTCTTGGTAGGCGTTGCGCGACAGGTTGAGTCGCGGTTGGTTGTCGAGCTCTTGTTCGCTCGCACCTATGCCGAAGAAGCAGCCGTGCTTGAATCGCTGGGCGAGCGCCTAGCGGAAGCCGATGTTCTCGTCACATTTAATGGCAAGAGCTTCGACTGGCCAATGATCGGCGACCGTTGGCGCCGCTATTTGATGCATCGCAAGATGCCACTACCAGAGATGACGCACTACGACGTGCTGCACCACGCCCGCCGCAGGTGGCGAAAGACGCTACCTGACTGCAAGCTGCAAACTATTGAGCGGATGATTTGCCGTCGTAGTCGCAGTGGCGATATTGCAGGGCACCTGATCCCCGGCGCCTACGACCACTACGTGCGGACAGGCAGTCCAACGGAGATGGATCGTGTGCTGCAGCACAACGCGGCAGATCTAGTCACACTGCTCGACGTCGCCATGAGACTGGCAGGCTAGCAGCGCGTGGCTGCCACGCGTTCGACTTTAGCGTCTTTTTTCGTATTCGCTCAGAGAAGTGGTTGCTGGAATCGGGTTGTTTCCGTAGCCCGCTCCCTTACCGCTGGGGCCCGGATGAACTATCCTGCGGGATTCGTTGCCGCCCCCGATAGCCAACCGTGTTGCCCGCCCCCAATGAGCAGTCGTTCCGCCAGCACTAGCGGCCACATTCGCATTCGCGGGGCGCACACCCACAATCTGGCGAACGTCGATGTCGATATCCCGCGCAATCAACTGGTCGTTATTACCGGCGTCAGTGGGAGCGGAAAGAGTTCGCTAGCGTTCGATACGCTTCTGGCCGAGGGGCAGCGGCAATATATCGACTCGTTAAGTGTCTATACACGTCAGTTCTTCGACCAGTTAGAGCGGCCCGATGTCGACTCTATCGACGGCTTGCAACCCGCGGTGGCCGTCGACCAATCGTCCGGCAGTCACAACGCTCGCAGCACCGTGGGCACCATTACGGAAGTGTACGACCACCTGCGAGTGCTCTTTAGCCGTGCCGGTTCGCTGGCCTGTCCCGAGTGCGATACGCTAATCCAGCAGCAAAACGCCGAGGAGATCGAGCAGGCGATTCGGACCATGCCGCACGAATCGCGAGTGATGATCTTGGCTCCCTTGGTGCGGGGACGGAAAGGAAAGCATACCGATGTGCTCGACACAGCCCGCAAGGCAGGTTTTGCGCGGGTGCGCATTGATGGAGCAACCTACCCGATGGACGAGATTCCAGATCTCGGGCCACGGAAGATGCACGACATTGCTGCCGTAGTCGATCGTATTGTGATCCGCGAAGGTATCGAAAAACGACTGACCGAATCGGTGCGACTCGCACTCAAGCACGGCGAAGGCGTGCTGGAGATCGTCTATCAGGTGCGCGATGGCAGCGAAAAATCAGATCAATGGCTCGAACGCGTATTCAGTACACAATTTGCCTGTCCCGAATGCGGTGCGAGCGTGGTCGAGGTCGAGCCGCGGACCTTCAGCTTCAACAGTCCCTATGGTGCGTGCCCAGCCTGCGGCGGATTGGGGATCAACGAAGGATTCGATCCGGAACTGGTGCTACCCGACCTCAGCAAGTCGTTGACAGCGGGAGCCATCGCGCCGTGGCGCGGGGCGAACAAGACGCGTGCCGCTAAGCATCGCAAGTTACTGGACGCCTTCGAATGGGAAAAACCGCTTGAGTCGTGGAACGAGAGACGCCTGCAGGAATTGCTCACCGGCGATGGGAAGCAGTTCCGCGGATTGCTGCTCGAACTTGAGATTGAATGGGCCGGCGAAGCGCGAAAAGCTGCGCGAGCACCTGAGTTCCTTCCGTGGCGAAGTGGTATGCGCCGACTGCAGCGGCTCGCGACTTGGCAGAGCATCGCGGACCAGCCGGGTTGGCGGCCGCACCATCGACGAAGTGACGAATCAGACGATTACGGCGTGTCGACAATTCTTTGCGGAACTTACTTTTGGCGACGAGCAACTTCCCGTCGCCAAGCCACTTGTCCGCGAAATAGACCATCGTCTGGCCTTTCTCGAAAAGGCTGGCGTTGGCTATCTGGCCCTCAGTCGTCGGGCCGACACGCTCAGTGGCGGCGAACTGCAACGCGTGCGACTGGCAACCGCCATTGGGTCGGGGCTGGTGGGCGTCATGTATCTTCTCGATGAGCCTTCCATTGGGTTGCACCCTACGGATAACGGTCGCCTGATCGAAACACTCCGCGAACTTCAGCAGCAGGGCAACTCGGTAATTGTCGTTGAGCATGAGGAGGCCTTCATGCGGGCGGCTGACTATCTCATTGACTGTGGACCAGGAGCAGGCCGCGCTGGCGGACGAATCGTCGCCACTGGCACGCCGGCCGAAGTTGCCAAACAGGAGAATTCGCTCACGGCAAAGTACCTCGCCCAGCGGAGTGAGGGCAACTTGCGCGAACCGCGCAAGCCGCTCAAGACCCGACGACTCGTTCTCGAAGGCGCAACCCTGCACAATCTGAAGGATGCCACGCTCGACCTTCCCGTTGGCCTGTTCACGTGCGTGAGCGGCGTGAGCGGAAGCGGCAAGAGTTCGCTAGTAATCGAGACGCTTGCCCGCCAACTCGCGCGGCAGTTGCACGGTGCGGTCGCCAAGCCGGGACCCTTTCGGTCGCTGCGCGGGACGGCGGCCATCGATCGGTCCGTGTTGGTCGACCAATCTCCCATTGGCCGTACGCCACGGAGCAATGCGGCCACGTATACCGGAATCTTTGACGACATCCGCAAGATTTTCGCAGGCACGAAGCTCGCGCGGCAACGTGGCTGGAAAATCGGCCGATTTAGCTTCAACGTCAAAGGGGGGCGTTGCGAAGAGTGTCAGGGGCAGGGGGTGAAGAAGATCGAGATGAATTTCCTCCCCGACCTGTTCATCGAATGCCCCACCTGTCGAGGTGCAAGATTCGATCGCGAGACGCTCAGAGTCCAGTACCGAGAGAAAACAATCGCGGACGTGCTCGATCTCTCTATCGCCGAGGCGAGCGGATTTTTCGAGAACTTTGCTTCGGTGAAGCGACTACTTACGGCACTCAACGACGTTGGCCTAGGTTACCTACCGCTGGGGCAACCTTCCACCACGCTGTCGGGCGGCGAGGCGCAACGCATCAAATTGGCGACCGAACTGGGCCGGCCGGCGCAGGACACACGCTCTATATTCTCGACGAACCAACGACCGGACTCCACCCACATAACGTCGACCAGCTACTGTCGGTGCTCCATCAACTCGTCGATGCCGGCAATACGGTCGTTGTCATCGAGCACCAAACAGCGGTCATGCAGTCAGCGGACTGGATGATCGACCTGGGGCCCGATGGGGCGCCGCGGGCGGCGAGGTTGTGTTTGCCGGGCCGCCGAGCCAGATTGTCGATTGCGCCGCCAGCCACACAGGGCGTTGGCTCCGTGAGCAGGCGCACCGGGCATAGCGGTATGGCCATTTCAGGCCCGCGTCAGAATCCAAACTCGCCGCCGAATTCGCCACCCCCTCCGCGACCACGTTCGAATCCACCACTGGCACCATTGCGGTCCTCGGGTTCGGCAAACACGGCACGGTGGATCGCAACTTCCATCTCGTCGTCGAGTTCGTCGCGCAGGTACATCCGGCCCGAGGCATCCATCAACAAGGCATGCGTCGGTTCCTTATGTTTACGCGAGTAGGTCTCGCCCCCGTCCATATCGAGCACCACAACGCCCGTATCGACCGTAAAGTCTTCCACTATCTCGATATAGCGTCCCTGGTCGACTAGCGTGTCGACGTCGCCGACATAGTTCATGACCGCGCCGCGGCGGGCTTCAATCTCAGTGGACGCCTGCATGGCGTTGCCTCGTTCATCGATGCCAAACGACTCGACAAGCATTTTCGCGCTCGGCTCACTGTAGTAGTCGTCGCGAGGTGAACCCGATTCGGCAACCCGAACAATGCCCGCTTGTGGAATCGAGATGGTCGAGCTTGGTTCGCTCCATTCGCCCTCGATAGCAATTTTGCGATCGCGAGCTAGCACGCTATTGTCGATCGCCTCGCGCGGTTGCCCATAGTTGGGGTCGGCGAGTAATAGCTGCACGCGGTACTTGTAGCGTTTGCCGGGTTGCACCGTGAGGTCGAAGAACCGGAGCATGAGGAATGGCACTTCCACTTCCAGTTCGCCATTCTCGTCGAACTTCAGGTTTTCGCCAACTCGGGAGAGTCCACCGCCTCCACCACCACGCCCGCCACCGAATTCCCCGCCGAACTCGCCGCCACCACGTCCCATGCCGAACCCGCCGCCACGCCCTCCACGGCTGAAGCCGCCACCGCGGCCGCCACCAAACTCACCACCGAATTCCCCGCCGAAATCGCCACCTCTGCCGCCGCGCATTCCGCGGCCGCCGGCGGACCCCTCGATATCGCCAAACATCGCGTCGGGATCATCCAGGTTTTCTGGCAGTGGCTCGTCCTCGTCGAATTCGTCGACCATTTCGTTTTCTACGTCGATGGCCAAGGGAATATCAGACAGATACGCCATTTCATCCCAGTTACGAGCCACCAGGGGAGCCAGCGGCAACGTAAGGGCCGGGTGGCCGTAGCGCGGGTCGTAAACGTCCTCCAGGCCGCCTGCCCAATTGTAAATAGCCCGATCGATGTATTTTTCTGTTACGGCGCTGAGCACTCGGTTGGTTTTGCCATCGCGCATTCCCACCCCTTTCCAATCGAGTTCACCTTCGCCAGTAACTTCCGCCCGCTGGACTCGGTAGCCCAAGTACCTTGGGTAATCCTGGCTGGGGTCGTACGACCGACTGTTTGCTAACGCCTTCTTGTATTCCTGCAATTGCTCTGGGAGCGGCACCTTGGCGAGCACCACGGCGCAGGACAGGGCGCGAATCAATTCGCTCCCGTCCAGATCAACTCCCGCGCGGCCCATTTGGATACTCACCGGTCGCCGATTCGCGTCTTCACCGGGTGCAAGCCCACCAAACTCGCCAAACTCGCCGCCACGGCCGCCGCGGTTTCCGCGTCCGCCACGCCCGCCCTGGCCCTCGGCCATCCGTTCGTTCTCTAACTCCTGATCGCGAGCCCGTTCGGCTTCGGTGCGAGCTAAATCCAGCTCACGTCGTCGAGCCTCCTCTTCGTCAATGAACCCGAAGAGACCAGTGATTCCGTGGCCTTCTAAGTCGGCGACAGGCATAAGCTTCGGGTCTTTCCGCAACTCGGTGGGCGGAACGACCTGCGGGTGCAAAATGCCTTCCGGAAGGTAGGGCTTCGGATCAATTTCTACCGACCCTGCCGTCCGCAACGGTTCGTGCCGCCGAACCTCCCCAGGTGCGTTTTCCACCGCCTGCGGCC
Source organism: Lacipirellulaceae bacterium (assembly GCA_963753855.1). GTDB lineage: Bacteria > Planctomycetota > Planctomycetia > Pirellulales > Lacipirellulaceae > Aeoliella. The sequence continues at coordinate 122,720 of CAVWDV010000008.1, forward strand.
AGGTGTAGTCGTCGATGGTCCGCTTCACGTCATTCGCTTTGGACGTCAATCGCGTAGCGCTTTGCGAGTCTTGAAGCGACTCGTGGCTGAGCGTGGCGTACAACAGATAGCCGGCGCATGCGACGACCAACAGCATGACGGCCTTTTCCGCATGCTTGAGGGCGAACCCTTTAATGGCACCTAATCCCATGCCTTTCATCTTCGGTCTCCTGCGAAGTACTGGATATTGTCGTTATCGGAAGGTTTGACGGAACTGTTTGGTGTGTTATCGGACGGCAAACGTATCGGCCTCGGCCTCACCTGAGTCGCCATCGAGGACGGCTTCGTTGGGCGGATTGAAAATCAGCACCACGCCTTGGACGATCACGGGTTTCATGAACGGCTTGCGGTCGAACACCAGGATTTCCTCGTTGCCGCCACCGCTAAAGCCACCAAATCCGCCGCCACCGCCAAACTCGCCAAATCCGCCGCCCCGGCCACCTCGCCCCCCGCCAAACTCTCCGCCGCCGCCCCCTCCTTCGATGTTGGTGGGATTGACGCGAACTTCTGTTACCTGGATTTGGAGGTCGGCGTTTGCCAGTTGTGTCATCAGCATCGTGAGCCATCGGGTATCCATTTGCAGTACCATCCGCACCGGCAGGCGTTTGACTTCCTGACCGAAGGCGTCCGGTGCGAGCGGTTCCTCATCGGGAGCGACAGGAACCGGCAGGCCTTCGCCATCGATATAGCGACCCGATAGCCGCGTGGCTTTTTCGTCGGCGTCGGTAAGTGAATCACCACCACCGCCGAACTCTCCACGGCCAAACTCGCCGCCGCCAAACTCTCCGCCGCCAAACTCCCCGCCGCCAAAGTCGCCGTCACCACCGCGCTCCGACCCCATCTCTTCGCCAAATTCTCCGCCACCCAGTAGCGAGCCGGCACCCTCCAATCGCTTGATGCGGCCCGTGGTACGGCTTTCCTTCGCCGCATCGCGCCCCACTTGCAGGGCACCAATGTCGGTGATGGCGGCGTTGCTTTGCCGATCGGCCCCCTTGGCGTCGTTGGTCGCGTCGATGGCACGCAGGATAGTCTCGTACACCCACAGATCTTCTTGGGTGACCCAGATCCGCCAGTGCGACTGCGTGGTTGGCCAATCGAGTTCGGCCTTGATGCGGGCCTGGTCGCTTTCGTCCCAATAGACGGTATAGTCGACCTCGATGGGGTTGCCAAACTCGTCGAGTTCCAGCTCACGTTGCGTGCCGAAGCCCCCGAATCCGCCACCGCCGCCGAACTCACCACCTCCGCGGCCGAACCCACCACCACCCGGCGCGGCGTCTTCGTCCAATTCGTTGGCGTTGACGATTTTCGGCAGGTCGTCGAAGCGGCCGACGATGTAATCGCGGTACTGTTCGCGGTAGTTCACAGGGATATCGTCGCCAAATTGTTTGCTTTCGACTTGATTCCGAAACGAACGAGGCAGCTGCGCGGGCCACTTGAGCACCTCTTCGCGTTGCCGATCGTACAACTCCTGCCAAATGGCTTTGGTCTCGCTAGCCAGCGCGACGATTTGGGCCTTTTGCTGCGCGTTGACCGATTCGTTGGCGTGATAAGGGCGAGAGCTGATTTGTTCTTGGCCCGAGAATGCCTGCTTAATCTTGCCGAGATTGTCTTGCTTTCGCTTATCCAAATCACCTGCAGCCAGGTACCACACGGCCGTGCTAATCAATATCGCCATCACCGAGAGTAGCCAGAAGTGGTACTTCGCGATCCAGGCCAGTGCTTTACGTACTTGTTCCATCCAACCAAGTCTCCAACAGTATTTCGTAATTGCGTTTGGGTGTTATTCGCGATCAAGCCGCGGCTCCATTAGCGGGGCTTAGTAACTCGCTGCAAACTCATCGCCACCTTCAGCAGCGAGATCGGGGTTCTCTCGTTCACCACGTGGCTTCGGTTGCCAGATGAACTGCACCTCGAACTCGTATCGCCGCAGCTTCCAATGTTCAGGCGGTTCGGGCGCGGGGTCGTCGTTGCGGCGGGCCGCGGGACGGCGCGCCCCGCCAAAGCCAGCGCCACCGAGTTCTTGCGTGGCATTACGGTACTCGCTCGCACGTCGCGACGCCTCCTCGGCGTCGATGGCATTGGGGTCGTAAGTGACCGGCACGGGACGATAATTGCTCACCATCACCGGGTAGGAGATGCCTAGATCCTTCATTGAGACCTCCACCATTTCACCGTCGCTATTGGGCAGCATCACGCTCCCCTCGCGAAGATTCTTGATGATCGTCTGGCGCACGAACTGCCCCGCCTCGTTGTTGAGGTCGAAATTGCCGGGGTTGTTGATATCGCTGTTATGAAAGTGATACCCTGTTAGTTGCACGATCCAGCCTTCCCCGCTGGGACCGGCCTCTACGGCTTCGCCATCGGCACCGGCTTCACCGCCGAAGTCTTCTTCCAGAGCATCGGCAAGTTCGTCCGCGGCGGCAACATCGGCGTTCACCAGTTCCTCGTCGATTGCTTCGTCTGCCAAAGGCGCTTCGGCATCGGCCGCTGCCACCCCATCGCCCGGTTCGAGTTCGCCTTCTTCGGCATTGCTGGCCGACTCCTTGGCGGCCATGTCGGCGGCCACTTCGGCAACGCTGATGCCTGCGGCTTCCTTCAACGCCTTGCCCACTTCGGCGTACCAAACCGCCACATCGGGAAAGAACTCACAGTCCATCGACTCAATGTGCAACTCGTCGCGCATGCGGACGTCTTCCGCCGTGAGGGCCCGATCGGCCAGCGGGCGGGTATCCTTTGGCAATGCCGCCAAAATAGCTTTGCCAAGTTCCATCCAGAGCAATCGCCCGTCGTCGTTGCTTCGCAGATTTTTGCGAATCTCTTTGAGTTCATCAAATCGGGCCGTCAGCGTTGTGTGCTCGCTTTGAAGGCTTGTAGCGTTAGAAGCAACGCCACTGGCCGTGCTGATGGCTCGGGACATCTCGTCGCTTTCGACATCCGCGGTGGCGTAAGTGCTGTAGTGACTGAAGTAGTTTGCCGTGAAGCCGAGCAACAGCACCGAGGCGGCTGCCACGACCCATGGTTTTTTCGCACGGACAAGCCGCTGCGTAACAATCTCGTGTGGCAGCAGGTTGGTATCGAGCTGGCCGAGTCCCAGGCCCTGCACGCACAGCCCGTAGGCTTCGGCAAAACTCAAGTGGTTCGATTGGAATTGCGGCGCCGCGGTCACGCTGCCACCTACCAGTCCCGGGAATTCATCGAGCAGCAATACCTTTTGGTCGAGGTTTTGCGAGAGGTATCGCTGCAGGCCTGGTAGCCGCATGGGATTGCCGAGAGCGACGATTTCGCCAATCTCCGCGTTCTTGTTGTTGTTCATGAAGAACCCGATCGACCGCTGGATTTCAGCGACCAAATCGCTGAACACGGGTCGCATTGCCTGGAATAATGCCTTGGGGTCTTCGGCTTTGGTCGCGTTGCGTTTGAGATGCTCCGCCTTGGTGAAGGTGAGCTGCATCTCCTTGGTGAGGGCGCGGGTGAAATGGCTACCACCGATGGGGATATTGCGCTGCCACACGCGATAGCCGTTGGTCACTACTAGGTCGGTAGTTTCGGTGCCGAATGAGAGGACCAGCAAACTCTTTGGTGGCTTCTCGGGATCGAACGGAGGAGCATCCTCCATGTTGTTCATGCGGTCGAAACAGGCGTAATTGTAGATCGCCAGCGGCGCGAGTTGGATGTAGTCGACCTCGATACCCGCGTCGGTCAGCGGCTTCAGTGCGCGGTGTACTTGGTCGCGCTTCATGGCAAACAGGCCCACCTCCGGGTCGAGCGCGTAGTCGTCTTCCTGGCTGCCGCCGGCGAGCTGCTGATAGTCCCATACCACGTCTTCTAGCGCGAAAGGAATCTGCTGCTTCGCTTCGTACTTGACAATGTCGGGGATCTTCTTCGCTTCCACGGGGGGCAGCTTGATAAACCGCGACAAGCCACTCTGGCCGGGTACCGAAACGGCAACCCGATCACCCGCCAAATCGTTTCGCGATACGAAGGTCTCCACGGCCTCGCTAATGAGGGCTTCGCGATCGGCTTCGGGCTGGGTAAGGATTTTCGAATATTCGACGAAATCGAAAGCCTCGACGACGATCCGATTCGCCTCTTTCTCGTGACGTCGACAGCGGAGTGCCTTGAGCGCACAGTTTCCAATGTCGATGCCCCAAACAGCGCCGCTTCTGGCCATGCTACGTAATCCTCTGTTCCTAACGACCTGCTGGCTTGTCTACGCGCGTCCAGTGGATTGGACGGGCAACCGGCGGTCGACGTTCCGTGGTATGGGCGTGTAAAAATGGGATAAGTGCCAAGGCGCACACCGAACCGCTACCAGCCGCCGACCCTTGCGTGCGCCTGCCTCAATGGCTGTAACTTCTATTGTAATCGATCTTTACGAGCTGTGTACTGGGAAAACCTGAAGGTCCGTAGTCCGTGACGCCTCCCGCGGCGTCTACAGAATTCGGCAAAATGTGGCTGTTTTTCGCCCGCGATTCCAACTATTCCGACTCCCCCGGCATTATGCCCCTACAACATCTAACGCTCGCCATCCCCGGCGAAACGCTGGCGGACATCTCGCCCAATCTGGACGAACTCCAGTCGGGCAACCTGCTGGCCACTTGGACAGCCTTGTGGGATCCGGTGCTGCTGGCCCAAACAGCGAGTTTACCCGCGGCGAAACCGGCAGCCGACGTGCTGGAGTTGCCGCGTGCATCGAATGAACTGGTTATTGCGCCTGCAATTATCGGCTCCGAGGTCGCCGACCGCTGGCCGGCGGACGACCCGCTGCTGGTGTATCTCCCTACGTTCGACCGGCGTAGCCAGGTTATTTCGCATCTTGCCAGCGTACTGCCTGGCGAGCCCCTGCTCGGTGCTCCTCTGGCTGCCGATTTTTTCGCCTTTGGGTTTGCCTATCTCCAAATCGAGTTGCTGACGCGTTCGATGAACTACGATCCGCAGGTGGCGCAAGAGTCGCTACGCACGGCAGTCGTCGAGGCTGCTGGGGCAGCGATGGCTGGCGACGAGACGGCCATGGTTACGCAGCTCGAGCAGGCGTACGACCTGCTCGTGCAGAGCCGCAACCACTACTACCCGATCGACTTTTATCTAGTCGACCTCATGCTCACCACCGTTAGCGTCGCCGGTCGACCGCTGGCCGAAGCGTGCCGTCGCGCTAGCCAGTCGAACGTATTGGTGACTGGCGAACTACTCGATCACCTTGCCAGCAGTGAGCCCGACTCGCTTGTCGCCCTCCGTCAGGCTTTGGACGAACAGCGGCTTGCGGTTTGTGGTGGGAGCATGACGAGCGAGCCACTCCATCAACTTTCGCCCGAGTCACTGCTAGCCAACCTGCGTGACGGCCGCGCTGCACTCGAGCGACACCTGGGCCGCGCCCCTACGGTCTTCGCACATGCTGCCGGGCCCATGGCTCCCCTTGTGCCCGGCGTACTGCATCGGCTCGGGTACCATGCCTCGGTACTTGCCAATTTTTCAGGCGGTACGTTGCCTGGTAGCCATGGTAGTCGTACGACCTGGACGGGGCTCGATAACACTCCGATCGAAGCATTGGCCGCTGAACCCATTGATATGGGTGGCCATTGCTCCATGCTCGGGCTGGCCAAGCAGATGCAACGAACCATGAACTACGATTTGGCTGCATCGTTACTGTTGGTCGGGTGGCCAGGACATCGTACCGAGTGGCACGGCGACCTAATGCAGGTAGCGAAGCGGAGCGCGGTGCTAGGGCGGCCGATCACGCTTGACGAATACTTCGACATCACCAGTTCGCAGGACTACGCAGGTACGACCACGGCCGATGCCTATCCTCAGCCAGCGACTTTACCGGTCGCGCACCACAACAACGATCGAATCGCCGCCCTCGCACGCATCTCAGGTAGCCAGCAACCAAGCCCCACCGCGCTTCACGAGCTACTCACCGTTGCGGCCGATCAGCCGGCCAACGGGACACTGTGGCTCAATGCGTCGTCGGTTCCACGCCGACACCTTGGGGGCGAGCTGCCCGCATTCGGCTGGCGGTGGGAATCCAACTCCAGTACGGCCGAGCACCCCCCACGTTGCGAATCAGGCGTGCTGCGCAATGAACACCTGGAAGCGGTGTTCGACGAGCGTACTGGTGGTATTTCCGCCACGCGGCTGCACGCTGAGCGCGGCAATTACCTGTCGCAACAGCTGGTCGTAGAGCCGTTGGGCCCGCAGGGTCTCGCCGCCGGCCTGCAGCTTGCCTTTGACGGCTGGCGCAGTCATTCAAGCCGATACGAGCCGTGGCACGCTCGCCAGCGACTACCGCGTGGTCGATCGCGACGCCAAAAGCCTGGCCAACCTGCGGCAACTCACCACGCTCGATCGGCAGCAAAAAAGCCTCGATATTTGCGTCGAGTTCGAAGCCCTCGACGAGCGGGCGGTGCATTGCCGCTTGTGCAGCCGGGTTGCCGTACGCGACGAGGATTTTCGTCTTACCCGCGGCCTGCAGGGAATCGATATGCCGACGTCCCGATCGCAGGTGGCCGCGTCGTGGGTTGGTCTCGGAAGCGAGCCAGCACCACTGGCGGTGTTGTGCGACGGCCCCATGGTGCATCGCCGTCATTCGGGGCGGATGCTGGATACTCGCCTTGATGAGGCCGCTGGCGAAAGTGTCACGACCCGCCTAAGCTACGTACTCGATTGCCGCTACCCAGCCCACGATTTTGCCTTGCACGAGCAGCCCCAGTGGATTGCCGCTACCGGCTCGGCCCCACCGCAACAGACAACCGGGTGGTGGTTGCATCTTGGTGCCAAAAACTTGTTGGTGACGCACCTGGAGGTCGAGCCGATCGAGAGAGACTTGCTAATTCGCCTCCGGGTCCTTGAAACGGCAGGACGTCCCGTAAGCACCGAAATCGCGGCATGGAAGGCAATCAGCAACGCGCAACAACTAAATTTCCTTGGCGAGCCGGACCAACGGCTGCACACGGCCGAAGGCAAAGTGCGAGTTAGCTTCGCCCCGTATGAGTTTTTAGAAATTGAAATGGCCCTAAGTGATGGGCGGCAAGCTGTCAGGCCGCGCGAGTTGCCGCCCGCATCCCTAGCCTAAAGGCCCACTCCTGAGCATGATCGTTACCATCGATGGACCCGCCGGCGCCGGCAAGAGCAGCGCCGCTCGATTGCTAGCCAGGCGACTGGGATTCCACTTCCTGGATACCGGCGCAATGTACCGCGCAGTGGTCTTCATGGCCCTCGAGCAAGGCATCTCTCTTGAAGATGCCGATCACTTGGAGCAAGTAGCCGCCGGTCTAGACATACAGCTCTCCGACGATGCAGTGCTGGTAAACGGTCGTGACATCACTCGGGCGATTCGAACCCAGGCGATCACCACCGCTACGCGCTACGCCGCCGACCATCGTGGTATTCGCGCTCGGCTCGTCGAGTTACAGCGGGCCGCAGTGGCGGGGCAGGACTTCGTGACCGAGGGCCGCGATCAAGGCTCCATCGCATTTCCCAACGCCGAGTGCAAAATCTTTCTTACCGCGAGCGAGTCGATCCGCGCCGAGCGGCGCTATCACGACCTGCTTTCGCGGGGCGAGGAAGTGACGTTCGACGAAGTGTTACGAAAACAACAAGAACGCGACCAACGCGACGCAACCCGTCCCGTCGGCAGGCTCATCCAGGCCACCGATGCTGCGGTGCTCAACACCGATGGCATGTCCTCCGAGGAAGTGGTCGACCGGCTCTACCAAATCGTCGAACAACATCGGTGAGACGCATGTCGATGTTCGAGTCTCCGAGGTCAATGTGTCCGCTGGCGGCCTGAAGTCGGAAGTTCGAAACCTGCTCGCTTGGCCGCCTAGCCCCTTTTGCAACCGAACCGCCCGTGTATCGTCGCTCGCTCCCGAAACTCCTGTGGTATCGCCTTACGCAGTGGACGATGGGTGGTCTGTCGCGGGTGTACTTCCGTGTACGCCGTCGTGGTTTACCTAATATGCCCAAAAGCGGCCCCGTGGTACTGCTGGCAACGCATCAGAGTTACCTCGATCCGTTAATTATTGGATGCTTCCTGCCGCGGCCCATTGGCTATCTGGCGCACGACACGCTGTTTACAGGCCTCCTCGGGCCGCTGATCCGAGCGTACGACGCGATTCCAATCGACCGAGATGGAAGCGGGGTAGCCGGCATTCGTGCCACGCTCAAGCGCATCAAGCAGGGCGACGCCGTGCTGCTGTTTCCCGAGGGTACCCGCTCAGAAGATGGCGGGTTGCAACCGCTGAAGCCGGGCTTTATCGCGCTGGTGCGACGCGGCAAGGCGAGCATTGTACCGTTGGGCATTGCTGGCACGTTTGAAGCGTGGCCCCGCGGAAAGCAGATTCCGTTGCCCCGGCCAATCGCGATGGTACTCGGCGAAGCGGTCCCACCTGAACGGCTTGCGGAGCTTAGCGACGAGGCGATCCTCGTTCTCGTGGCCGAAGAACTGGCCGATTGCTTCGCCGAGGCCCGGCAGCTAGCGGGTTACGGCAAGTAGATGCTTGTGCTGGGAAATGTTAGGCTGGCGGAGGTCGAAAACATCACATCTCCAAAGGCTGCAGCATGATCCAACAAGTATCTGGACTAGCGACTCTCGCACTACTGATCCTCGGCAATTCGCAAGTGACACGCGCCGAGGACTGGACGTCGATGTTCCACGGCAGGTCGCTCGAGGGGTGGACGCAGAAGAACGGCACTGCCACCTATGGCGTCGAGGACGGCGTAATTGTTGGTCGCACTTCGCCCGGTAGCCCGAACTCGTTTCTTTGCTCGGCGGCAGCGTACGGAGACTTCGAGCTGGAGTTTGAAACCAAGGTAGACTCGGGCCTGAATTCTGGTGTGCAGATTCGTTCGCAAACCGAAGAGAAGTCGCCGGCGAATACGATCTACAACACGGGCCGCGTGAACGGACCGCAGGTGGAGATCGAAGCGAGTGGCGAGGCTGGAGCCGAAGCGGGCTACATCTACGGCGAAGCGACCAACCGCGGCTGGCTTGTGCCCGAGGACAAGCTGATTCCTCACAAGCACTTCAAAGATGGCGAGTGGAACCACTACCGTGTGGTGGCCAAAGGCCCGCGAATCCAGACTTGGATCAACGGCCAACCAGTGGCTGACATTACCGACGAGGAGATCTACCAAACGCACCCGCGCGGATTCATCGGTCTGCAGGTCCACGGCATTGGCAAGGACCAGGGCCCTTTTGAAGTTCGGTGGCGGAATCTGCGGATTCGGGAGTTGTAGGATCTCCGTCGATTGCGAGCAGAAAACAGCGCCAGCTTCGTGGCAGCCGCAACCACGCAATACGCTTTGCCACGCCGAAATCTGCGAACCTCGCGTTGGAATCTCCGGTCCAGGGCGTGGGTGGCTGCGTCCCGTACAGGCGACCCGGCCGAATAGGGCCGTTTGGCCGGCAATCCCGCCGGTTGCGGGCACCCCCGGCCGTGGATAAACTGCTAGATTCCGCTGATTTCAACATTTCGAGGCTTACTTGCCATGCGTCACGTACTGTCTGCCGTTGTCCAAAACGTGCCCGGTGTGCTTGCCCATGTGGCAGGCATGCTCGCGTCGCGGGGATACAACATCGACAGCCTTGCGGTCGGTGAAACCGAAGACCCGCAGCTTTCGCGCATGACCTTCGTGGTTGTCGGCGACGACAGCGTGTTGGAGCAAGTCCGCAAGCAGCTTGAAAAGATCGTAACCGTCGTCCGCGTGCACGATGTCAGTGCCAAGGATTTCGTCGAACGCGACCTGATGCTCATTAAGGTCGGCGCCAAGGGCGATGACCGGACAGAGATTCGCGAACTGACGAAGATTTTCCGCGGTCGCGTTGTCGATGTTTCGCCCGATGAGGTCATCGTCGAAATCTCCGGCCAGGAACGCAAAGTCGAGGCGTTCATCGACTTGATGCGGCCATTCGGCATCCGCGAACTGGTTCGCACCGGCCGAATTGCCATGGTCCGCTCGATCGATCGTCCGGTGCGGGGCGGCAACCTGACTCAGGCAGTCGGTACGCCCAAGAAGGTATAGTAACGAAAAGGTGAGCAATCGCCTCACCACTCACTCCACTCACTCCACTAGCTACAACACCACCATGCCAGCAAAAGTTTACTACGATGCCGATGCCGATATGTCGCATCTCAAGGGCAAGACCGTTGCAATTATCGGTTACGGCTCGCAAGGTCACGCCCATGCCCAGAACCTACGCGACAGCGGCGTCAACGTGGTCGTAGGCCAGCGTCCTGGTGGGCCAAACTACGAACTGGCGAAATCGCATGGCTTCGAGCCGGTTAGCGCCGCCGAGGCCGCCAAGCAAGGCGACGTGGTAAACATCCTGCTACCCGACGAAGTCCAGGCCGATGTCTTCAAAAGCGATATCCGCGACCATCTGAAACCGGGCGATATATTGATGTGCTCGCACGGCTTCAATGTACATTTTGGCCAAATCGAGCCCCCTAAGGGCGTCGACCTGTTGCTAGTGGCTCCCAAGGGGCCTGGCCACTTGGTGCGTAGTGAGTTCGTTGCGGGCGGTGGTGTGCCATCACTGATCGCCACCCGCGTCGCTGGTAGCTCGAGCACCGACGACGACATGAGTGACGAAACGAGCAACGTGTTCAAAGTTGGTATGGCTTATGCCAAGGGGATTGGGGGAACACGCGGAGGCGTGATTCGCACGACCTTTGCCGAAGAAACCGAAACCGATCTGTTCGGCGAGCAAGCCGTGCTCTGTGGTGGTCTGAGCGAGTTGGTGAAAGCCGGATTTGAGACGCTGGTCGAGGCGGGCTACCAGCCGGAAATGGCCTACTTTGAATGCCTGCATGAAGTGAAGCTGATTGTCGACCTGTTCTATCAGGGCGGCCTGAACTACATGCGATACAGCGTGAGCAACACCGCCGAGTACGGCGACTACGTCACCGGCCCGCGGATTGTCACCGATGAAACGAAGAAGGAAATGAAGAAGGTGCTAGAAGAAATCCAAGACGGCACTTTCGCCCGCAATTGGATTCTCGAAAACAAAGCAGGGGCCCCGGGCTTTAAGGCGACACGACGTCGGGAGCGTAGCCATCAACTCGAACAGGTTGGTCAAGAACTCCGTCGCATGATGAGTTGGATCGACGAGAAGGAAGTCTAGTCGCCAAGGATCGGCATCTACGCACCGATGGCCAACGCATCTGTCGTGGCCATTAGCTACCAACAGCGAGCACCACACTTTGCAAGAAGCGATTGAAAAGGCCGACACGCTGATTGAGGCGATGGGCTGGATCCGTCGCTTTCGCGATAACATTGTGGTCATCAAGCTTGGTGGCAGCTTGATGGAGGACGTCGACGCACTGCGGCACCTGCTGGTGGACATCGTTTTCATGGAAACCGTCGGCATGCGGCCCATCGTTGTGCATGGCGGCGGGGCTGCGATTTCCCGGGCCATGTCCGAAGCCAATCTCGAGCCGCGGTTTATCCAAGGCCGGCGCTACACGGATAAGGCGACCCTTGCAATCGTCGAGCGGGTGCTTGCCGGCGAGGTGAACGAGATGATCGCCGCTCGCATCGAGGAATTCGGTGGCCGGGCAATGCCGCTGAATCCTACAGGTGAGACCGATAATAATGTGCTATTCGGCGAGCGCATGACATTGCCCGGCGAAGCGGGCGAACCGATCGACCTTGGTTTCGTAGGACAAGTCACGCGTGTCGACCGCGACACGCTCGATAACTTGTGTTACGCCGGACAAGTTCCCGTGATTCCGTCGGTCTGCCGGTCCGACGATGGACAACTGCTGAACGTGAACGCCGATACGGCCGCGATGGCGGTCGCCCAGGCTATGGGCGCAGAAAAGCTCGTGTTCCTAAGCGACGTGAATGGCGTACGACTCAACAAAGACGACCCCGACTCGCTGATTCACTCCCTTACCGCCGCCGCTGCGACCGAATTGATCAACAAGGGCGTGATCGAGGCGGGAATGATCCCCAAAGTAGAAGCGTGTCTCGAGACACTGGCCAAGGGCGTGAAGAAGATCCACATCATCGATGGTCGCCTTCGCCATAGCTTGCTGCTCGAAATCTATACCAACCGCGGTATCGGTACCGAAATCGTAACGGCGGTTTAGCTAAACAAGGACGGTCGCTGGTTGTCATGCACAGGCAGTACTGAACTAAGTTGCTTACGCGGCAGACGGCGTCGCGTACGATTTTTGCCTTGGCGAGCTATCGTTGGTTCGCTTGGTGATTGCCGTCACAAGGCTTATATTCCTATGCGGAAGCCAAGAAGGTTGCGACCAACGCGAGGGCTCTGGGTGGCGGTTGGCTCGAAACCTTAAGCGAAATAGCCTTATTCGGCGAATCCGAATCCGCCATCGTCTGGGCGATATCGTCAGGGCGATTTTTTGGTAGCGTACATAAGCGATGACCATGATGCCTATCACGACTTCCAGCATGTCGCCTGCGACCGAAGACCTGTTCTCCAAGTACGTTGTGCCGAACTACCGACGGTTTCCGGTTTCGATCGAGCGTGGCGAGGGTTCCTGGGTGTGGGACGATCAGGGCCGGCGATACCTCGACTTTTTCCCCGGCTGGGGGTGCAACCTCTTGGGGCACTGTCCGCCCTCGGTGGTCGAAGCGGTGCAGGAACAGGTCGCAAAGCTGATCCATGTCCCCAACACGTGGCATTTCGAGTCCCAAGGGGTATGGGCAAAATTGCTAAGTGAGCGAAGTTTTGGCGGACAAGCGTTCTTCTGTAACTCGGGAGCTGAAGCGAATGAGGCGGCTATCAAGTTGGTCCGTCTGCACACGCCCCCGGAGCGATATAAGATCATCACGTTCCAAGGCGGGTTTCATGGCCGTACTTTTGGCGCTGTGACTGCCACGGCCCAGCCCAAGTACCATGAAGACCTGGGACCGATGTTGCCGGGGTTTCTCTACGCCCCGTTTGGCGACTTGGAAGCGGTTCGCGAGCTGATTGATGATGAGACTGCGGGGATTCTCATTGAGCCAATTCAGGGCGAGGGGGGCATTCGCATCCCGCCAGCTGGGTTTCTTCAGGGCCTCCGTGAACTTGCCGACGAGCATGGATTGCTGTTAGTGTTCGACGAAGTGCAAGCAGGGTGCGGGCGGACGGGCGAGTGGTTTGCCTATCAAAACTACCATGTGACCCCCGATGTAATGACGCTGGCCAAGAGCCTCTGTGGAGGCATTGCGGGGGCGGCCATGTTGACGACGGCTGAGATTGCCCCCAGCCTGCGTCCAGGAATGCATGCCGCTACGTTTGGTGGCAACCCCATCGCGGCTCGGGCCGGTATTGCAACCATCGAGGCGATCGAACGCGAGGGCCTGCTTGCCAGAGCCAAGCAACTTGGCGAACGTTTTCGGGCCCAGCTGAATCCCCTGGTGGACCAGCTAGATGTTGTGAAAGAACTGCGAGTGCAAGGCTTGATGATCGGCCTGGAACTGGTCGTCGACGCCACGCCTGTAGTGGGTGCTTGTATGGACCAAGGCCTGCTCGTCAACTGCACGCAAGGTAACGTAGTGCGGTTGCTGCCAGCGATGACGCTCACCGATGAGCAACTCGACGAAGGCTGCGCAATCCTGGCCGACGTGCTACGACAACTGGCGTAAGCATGCGGACCGCGCCACCATAGATTCAACGGGAACGAGAGAAAAATATGCGCCACTTAGTCACGCTAGACGACGTTACTTCCGCCGAAATCGAGCGGATCTATGCCATCACCGAAGACTTGAAGACCAAGTTTGTTGCCGGTGTCCGCGAGCCAATTCTGCCGGGGCGGATGATGGCGCTGCTGTTTGAGAAGCAATCGCTGCGGACCCGTGTAAGCTTCGAGTCGTGCATGGCCCATTTGGGTGGTGGCAGCATCATGTTGGGCGATGACGCCGGATTCGGAAAGCGGGAGAGCATCGCCGATTTCACGCGCGTGCTGAGCGAAATGGTCGACGTAATTGTTGTTCGATCGAAGCAGCACTCCACCGTCGAGGAGGTAGCCAAGTACTCCAAGGCCGCCGTGGTCAATGGCCTCACCGACGAGGCCCATCCATGCCAGGCGCTCGCTGATATCTATACGATCCGTGAACAATTTGGCTCGCTTGCCGGCAGAAAGCTTGCCTGGGTAGGCGATGGCAACAATGTTGCGGTAAGCCTCGCCCGAGGTTGTGCGAAAACGGGCATGGTGATGAGCATCTGCTCACCAGCCGGCTACGAGATGCCCGGCAGCTTGATTGCTCGCATTCAAGAGCAGGTTCCAGACGCACAAATTATCCTAACCAGCGATCCGCAAGAGGCTGTCGCCAATGCCGATGCCATTTATACCGACGTGTGGGCAAGCATGGGGCAAGAAGCGGAGGAGGACCAGCGGAGGCGGGACTTTGCCGACTATCAAGTGAACGCGGAGCTGATGGCTTCCGCTCCCAGGCACGCTGTGTTCATGCACTGCCTGCCCGCAAAACGTGGTGAGGAAGTCACGAACGAGGTGATCGACAGCCCACAAAGCATCGTGGTGCCCCAAGCCGGCAATCGCATGCATGTCCAGAAGGGCATTCTCGTGTGGCTCCTTGGCAGCCAAGCCTAAGGGGAGGTGTTGGTCGGGGGGGGCCTGGTGCTACGATAGGGGGCCGTAATCCAATTGAACCCCCCAACATTGAGGTTCCATGTCCACTCGCCACGATGGCCGTACGGCCGATCAGCTTCGTTCGGTCACCTTCAAGCCAGGTTATGCCGCCAAGTCGGCAAGAAGCGTTCTGGTCGCGGCGGGCGATACGGTGGTGTTGTGCTCGGCCAGCGTGTCCGCCGAAGTGCCACCCTGGCTTGCTGGCAAAGGCAAAGGGTGGGTTACTGCCGAGTACAATATGCTGCCAGGAAGTACGGCCCCACGGAAACCTCGCGATCGACAAAAGGTCGATGGACGGACAACGGAAATCCAGCGGCTTATCGGTCGCAGTTTACGCGCCGTCGTTGATCAGGAGGTCTTGGGCGAGCGACTCGTGACCGTTGACTGCGACGTCCTGCAAGCCGATGGAGGCACCCGCACGGCCAGTATCACCGGCGGATACGTCGCCCTCTATCAAGCCCTCGCAGCCTGCAACGACCTATCCCCGACCGGACGTTGGCCGTTGACCGATTCGGTGGCAGCCATCAGCGCCGGTGTGGTTGCCGGTGAGGTCGTGCTCGACCTCGACTACGTGGAAGACTCCACGGCCGAAGTGGATATGAATGTCGCGATGACCGGCCGAGGCGAATTCATCGAAGTGCAAGGCACAGGCGAAGGCGCGACCTTCTCCCAAAATCAGCTCGCAGCGCTATTAGAAGTTGCCGCGAACGGAATACAGCGGCTTACGTCGCTTCAGCAGCAGGCACTCGCTGTACTCTGAGGCGCAGAAAAAACCTCAGCCAAAAATGGCCGAGGCTTCGTGAGCTCGAATTAGGCAATGGCGTCGGTCGCTACTTGGCGACACCGTTGTCGCCGCCGCTGTCATTCCTCCGGGTCTTCCGGGTCCTCTTCGTCCTCTTCGTCATCCTGTGCGCTGGCGCCAGCGAACGTAAAGGTGCTTACGTCGCCAATCACCGAAAAGAACGGTACGGATGTGATACGAACATACCGGCGATCGGCAGAAACCACGCCCGTCGCAAAGAAGTTCGTGCCTTCAGGCAAAGCAACCACCACCGGTTGGAAGCCGACCGCTCCGGCACCGCCGGCAAGCAGTTGCCGGCGTCTGCGGACATCGCGGGGGTTGTCGCCACGCAGCGGCAATAGCCGTGGATCGGATAGCGAACCAAGCTGCTGCGCCAATACGGCCCGACTGACTGCTTGTTGTCGCTCCACAGCACGAGCGATGTGCTGGAGTTCGAGCGGTTCGGTTCGTCGACCCTCGGCGAGTTGAAACTCAAAGGCAGCTCCGTTTTCATCGAGATCCAATTGTTGCCGCTGGTGCTCCACTTTGTCGGTATTGAAATGTTGGAAGACATCCACGATGACCTTGCCGGCCGCCACTTTTCCCCACACGGGAGTAATCTTGCCGCGGTAAGTTCCCGCAAAGCCGCGAGGGCAGACGTACGTCTCGCTCAGCACGCCCGTCTTCTGGCCTTCCGTACCGGTAAAGACATCGCCCATGTTTACGCCACCACCGGCTCCGCGCGGGTCGATGGGCGAGCAGATCGAGCCACCCGGCTCTTCGATCGAAAGATCGACATCGGCATCGCCCGTCCACGAGACGCGAATCACGCAGTCGCGTTCGATTGCCTTACCAATCGATTCCTTGTAGGCCCTTGCTTCGTCGCGCTGACCAGCTTCAACGAGTTGCTCGATGGTTGCCTTCGCCACACGCCAAGCGGTATCTTTGACGATCTCTTGCTCAGCGGGCCAAGCTTGCTCAAGAATGCCTACGGTCGCCCACTGGATGCCCGCCAAATCGTCGGCACGCTGGGCCGCCCGAAGCCCCAGAGCATAAGCTTCACTTCGCAAGGGATCGACTTTGACCACCTGCTGGTAAAGCTGAAGCGCCCGTTGGCTCAAATCCAGACGCGTCAGGTACTCGGCAATGTAGACCAGTTCGTCGGCCGATCGGCTGAAGTCAGCCGCCGACATCACGGCTCGCTCGATGTCGGCTTTTGGCCGGCCATCCATCTGCAAGGCAATGCCAAGCGCCTCGTACATCCATGGCTGCGGCTGGCCGTGGCGTAAGGCCGCTTGGACCAGGGCCGCAACATGGTTGTATCGGCCTTCTTTCATCAGGTCGCGGACCGTCGCCCGAACCAGGGCATTATCTTGAACGGCTGCGCCGAAGTGGCCGTCCCAAAAAAGTTCAGGGGCAATGCTCTCATCAATGACAACGGCACTCGATGGATTGGCCAGCTTGGCGGTTGCTGCGCTGTTGGTATCGACTGGCGACTGCTCTGCAGGCGATTGGACGGGTGCCTCTTCGTCGGGGACACTAAACGCGCCACCGCCACCCAGGCCGCCACCGCCGCCACCCAGGCCGCCACCACCACCGCCGAGTCCGCCACCGCCACCACCGAGTCCACCACCACCACCGCCACCACCAACGCCACCACCAAACCCACCTGAGTTGGGCGTTTCGATCGGCAGCACTAAGTCAGCCACCGGGTACACCTTCACCTGGAGGCGGGTCAGGGCTTCCTCTTCGGAGGTAATTAGCAGCACTTCGTCGGAGATGACGTAGGTCAAGTCGAGTTGACGAAGCATGATTCGCAGCGCGCTACGTAGCGAAATGTTTCGCAGGTTGACGTCGATCGGATCATCGGGCGACAGGCCCAAGTCGTCGAGGGCTTGCAGGTCGAGTTGCACCTCGATGTCGTACTCGGTGCGCAAGAAGTCCACCACTTCCGAAAGCGGTGCAGCCTGAAACTCAAGTCCTAAAGGGCTCAGCGGATCGGAGAGTGCTTTGCTAATCGCTTGCTCTGCACCACCTTGGCCAGCCAGATCCACGGCCTTGTACTTCTCGCGGCGTGCGGTCAGGTCTTCCCAGAATTCGGCATCTGGGTACACAATGGGCGGTTCGTCGGGGAACGGAATCCCAGCGAGTTCCACCTGGTACCAGGTTTCCCACGAGGCGCGGTGCCGCCGCTCGCGGGTGATCTCTTGCAAGTAGTGATGCCGCTTCATGCGTGTCGATAGTTCGGCAACGACCGGGGTGACGCCGTCTGGATCCAATTCGTAGATGATTTGAGATATTTCTTCGGCTTCCTCGTAGCGTCTCTCATCCAGCAACGCATTCATCCGATCAACCAATTGCTTTTCCTTCTCCTGGCGACGAACTAACCGATCGTTGATTAGTCGGCGTTCGCGGGCAATTGCGGCACGCTCTTCGACTTCGAGCCGCAACTCGGCGTCGATGGTGGCCGCACGCGCCGTTTCTTGAAGCACGGTCTGCAAGCGGTCGATAAGTTGGGCTCGTACCTCTGGGATTAGCTGCGGAGCCTGGCGGATATTCTCCAGCGTCAGCTTTAGATTCTGACCTGCCGCCTCGGGATTGGTCCGCATGTTATCGCGAGCGTCGGCAATCGCGACTTCGACTTCCTTCTGGAGCATCTCCGAGAAGATGCGGTTCTGGCGTTCGACTTCGGTTAAGTACGAACCATCGACCACCGCATCCCTGGCTGGAAAGCCATCAATGAACTCACCACTCTGCGGACCAACCATGCGTGCGCCAGGTGGCAGGGGTACCTCCGCAAATTCTTCAACTTGCGCGGTGCGAATCAAACTAAGTTCGCCGTTCGCGATCACGGCTTCGCCGGCTGGGCCACGTTGCGGCTCACCCACGACGACCTCCGCTCCACGCTCAACGAAAGTCTGAACGGTCTGAGCACGCAAATTACCGGGGTCACGTCGCAGTACGGTTTGCACAATTCGAGCGGCACCCTCACGGTCGCCGATTGCCACGGCACGTTCGGCTAGGTTGGTTAATTCGTCGACGCTCGCCAAGAGCATGCGGCCGGTCTCGGCCAAACCTCGGCTACCAAGCGTGGTGAGCGATAGCCCACCGTCCCGCTCGGCCAGTTCGACTAATTGCGGCAGGTAGGAAAGATCCATCGACGCAGGGGCCGCGTCTGCCTGCCAGATGACTTGCGCCACCAGTTTGAGTGGCAATTGCCATGCCTTGGGTGTCGGCACCAGCTACCCATTTACCCACCACGACGGTTTCGCGATCGCTTCGCAACGGCGGCATTTGAGTTGGATAGGCTTCGGCAACAACGGCAGGCCACTCCGTAGTAGTGGGGCGGACTACCTCACCCCGGACCCACTGGGCGAGCATCTTACCTGCAACGCCACCGCGGCGGCGATTCTCTTCCAGCGCCCGCTGCGTGGTGATGCCCTCGGCTTCGTTGGGCCACGTGGTCTCGGTATCGATGTACAGATTGCCGCCGGTTTGGTTGGCCAGGGCAGCAAGCAGTTGAGTATCGCGCTGAGGCCCAACCGCAAAGCTATTGACCGACACGCCGCTACGCCGCAAGTCACTCACCAACTCGCCAAACGTATTGGTCTCGAGAAGATTCGCCGGGCTCATGCCATCGCCAATGTAAACGACGGTCCGTGACTGGTTAGCTTCTGCATCGAACAGATCGCTTGCGCTTCGGAGTGCGAGCTCCATGTCAGTCGATCCCAGCGGTGGCTCTCGCCGTAGTGCTTCTACCGCTTCGGCAACCACCTTGCTGCTTGCGGGGGCGAGGACGTCGTTCATCGGCCGAGCGGCCAGATCGACGGCCACCACTTGTACACGGTCGCCCTCTTGAAGAGATGCCAGGCACTTTTCGAGCGCGGCGATGGCCGTGTCGCGATAGAAACCTGCCTGACTGGCCGAGGTGTCGAACAACACCACGACATCCCGTGGTGCGTCAGCCGAACTCTCCACCGGTGGCATAGTTAATGCGAAGTAGGCTTGGCCGTCTTCGGCAAGGAAGTTCTCCAGCTGCGCATCACTGGCAGTCGCCGAACCACAGACGCCACACATTGCGGCGCTCATGGCTGTGAGCAGGAGGTAACGTGTGTGCTTTAAAATCGTCATCGGGGTACTCCGAGTAGGTACCTTACGCGTAAGCGGCCGCCTGTTCCGTCTCCCGAATCACGAGAGTGAACGGCCGCGCAGATTGCCTAAGTTGTTGCCGGGGCAGATTTTTCATCATGCCGGCTAGCTCCAGTTTATTCGCACTCGCGGCCGGCTGCCAGAAGTTTCGGGGCAAATTCGGTCGGAGGGACTGCTGATTCTGCGGGTTGCAGGGCCGCCCGGTGAACCACCACTACGCCTAACCATCGAAGCCGGTTCCCTTAATTATTGCCCGCAGGCGGGGCTGGCGGCCATAGGCCTCGCCCATTGCGGGCGGCCTGCGCCGGGCCGAACCCGACTGCCAAAAAGGGCTCTCTATCGCTACACTGGTCGCAAGTCGTTGGTAGATCGTACTTTAGCGTTTTGGTAACCATTCTCTGTGTCGATGCAACCCGTCGCTAATCTTTTGTCGCTCGCCGTCGTCGAAGCCCTCTCCGTGGACGGTTCGATTGCGCTCGTGGTGATTGGGCTGGTGTTTTGCGGATTGGTCTTCCTGCGGAGAGTTCCGATTGAGTTGCTGTTCCTGTCCGGCCTGATGGCGGTCACGCTCGCCGGCGTCATCACGCCAACGGAGGCCGTCGAGGGGTTTGCCAGCCCGGCAGTCCTGTTCATCGCGGCCCTATTCGCCACGGCGGCAGGTCTGCGGACCACAGGGGCACTCGACTGGATTGGTACGCTGGTACTTGGTTCGGCCGAAACCGAGCGTACCGCCCTGGTGCGGCTTGCCGCCACCGTGGTGCCTGTCTCGGCGTTCGTACTCAACACGCCGCTGGTGGCAATGTTTATGCCGGTCGTGCTCGATTGGTGTCGCCAACGCAACGTCTCGCCCTCACGCATCCTGCTGCCGCTGAGCTACATGACCATCGTCGGTGGTGTCTGCACGCTTATTGGCACGAGCACCACGCTGGTTTGCAATGCCAAGCTCGCACAATTACGAGCCGAGCAAGAGGCCGCCGGTGTTGCCTCGCCGACGGTATCGGAACTCGGATTTTTCGATATCACGGGCGTAGGCATCCCCATTGCAATCGTCGGCGTGGTGTACCTGCTTACGATTGCCCCCGTCTGCTTCCCCAGCGAAGTGAGATCATTCAAGAGTTGGGCGACCGCCGCCGCGAATACCTGCTGGAAATGCTCGTGCAACCGACATGTCCGTTGATCGGAAGATCGGTGGAACAAGCTGGGCTGCGGAACCTCCCAGGGCTGTTTTTGATCGAAATCGGCCGGCCCGACGAAATCATTACTCCCGTCACTCCCGCGGACGTAATCCGCGAAGGGGATCGGATGGTATTCACCGGCGTCGTGCAGACGATTGCGGATCTCGAACGCATTCCCGGCCTGGTTCCCGCGGCCGACATGACCTATGAGTTCCATCCCGCTCAACGCACGCAGCGACGATTGACGGAGGCCGTTTTGTCGCGCACCTCACCGCTGATCGGCCGCAGCGTCCGCGAAGCGAATTTTCGCCAGCGGTACAACGCCGCCATTGTCGCGGTCCATCGCAATGGCGAACGATTAACCAACAAGATTGGTAGCATTCGGCTCGAACCGGGCGATACCCTGCTGCTGCAAACCCACGCCGAGTTCGTGGAGTCTTACCGCAATAGTCGCGACTTCTACCTCGTGAGTACCGTGGGGGAAACGAGCGCTCGGCGCCACGACCGCGCATTAGTAGCGGGCGGGTTGTTCCTGTTGATGATCGTTTGGCTTACCCTCGCTGGCGTGTTCGGAGGGGCCGAAAATCTCGGCATTTTCGCGGGGCTACTCGCCAACAAGCCGCAGGCGATTATTGGACTGACGATCGCCGTATTGATGATCGCAACGCGGGCGATGAGCACCGAGGAAGCGCGTTCCGCCATCGACCTTCAGGTGATTATTACCATCGCTGCGGCCATTGGACTCGGGCAAGCCTTGGAATCCAGTGGCGCCGCGGACACCATTGCCAGCACCATCGTCTCGGCGACCAGTGCGGCCGGCATCTCGCCCGCCATTCAACCTTACCTGCTGCTTGGACTCATTTATCTCGTGACGGCGATCTTTACGGAGATGATTTCCAACGTGGCAGTTGCCGCAATGATGATACCCATCGCTGTAGGCGTGGCACTCGCCGGCCCCGCTGGGGGGTATTCCACTCGGCCCTTCATCCTCGCCGTGGCGCTCGCCGCCTCGCTCAGTTTCGCGACGCCTATTGGCTATCAGACCAACCTTATGGTAATGGGTCCCGGCGGATATCGGCCAGCCGACTATCTGCGCGTCGGTCTTCCACTCACGCTCTTACTACTGGTGCTGAGCGTTGTGCTCGTACCCCTGGTGTGGCCGTTCTAGTCGCAACATCGGGTTGATACGGTTACCCCCTCATTCTGGGGAATTGGCCCGCGCTCGCTCCAACAAAGAGCCTTCCAAGAGCAACGTTGGAACGCAAAATGGGTGCTCGAAGACGCGATGTTTGCGTTGGCTGCCAAAAAGGTTCCAAGCGAACGATTGCCCACTCTGCCGCGTAGCAGGTATGGTGTTGGGCGAAAACGCCAACGAGGGCTTGCCCACCCGTTAGCATTACCACCATAAGGAACCTATCATGAATCGTTCGCCATTCTCGGCCATAATCTGGATGTTTGCAGGCGTGCTGGTGGCCACTGGGGTTTACCACTGGGATACCCTCCGTTCGCTTGAGCCTGCCGCTAACGCGCAACAATCGGCAACCGCGCCTGTCGCTGCGCGATTTTCCGCAGAGCCGACATCGCCGCCATCCCCGCTGACCCCTGAGGAGCAAGCCAACATTCGGGTCTACGAAGTGGCCAATCGAAGCGTGGTGAACATCGACACGCAAACCGAGCAAGTCGATCCGTTTTTCATGCGACGCATCCCTGGCAACGGCTCCGGATCGGGTTCGGTGATCGACAAGCAAGGCCATGTCCTGACCAACGCTCATGTGATTGAGAACGCGCGGGCGATTGAGGTAACGCTGGCCAGCGGCGAGACCTATCCCGCTAAACTGATTGGCCAGGATCGTGAACACGATATTGCGGTGCTCAAGATAGACGCGCCCAGTGACGTACTGTTTCCACTAGCGCGAGGGCGCTCGGATGGGTTGCGCGTCGGCCAGCAAGTCTATGCCTTGGGCAACCCCTTTGGCTTGGAAGGTTCGCTCACCAAAGGAATCATCTCGAGCCTCAACCGCGCCATTGAGGGACGTACGGGCCGCGAAATGAAATCGCTCGTCCAGACCGATGCGGCCATGAACCCCGGTAATTCCGGTGGTCCCTTGCTCGACTCCAATGCGGATGGTTGGTATGAACGTGGCGATTGCCACTCGCACCGGTCAGAACACGGGAGTCGGTTTCGCTATTCCTGTGAATCGCATCGGAGCAATCGTCCCCGAGTTGATCAAGCACGGCCGCATCATCCGTCCCGATCACGGAATCCTCGGCCTGCGAGAGTACACCGATCGTGGCGTAAAGATCGAACTCATTCGCCCTAACGGGCCGGCCGATGAGGCCGGGTTGCAGGCGATCGTGCAGGTCGAAGTGCTGCGACGAGGCAATATTGCCTACCAGACTCGAACCAGTGATGTTTCCCGTGGCGACTGGCTCCTTGCGGTAGATGGTAAACCGGTGGAAACCGCCAGCGATTTCCTCGCCATCATGGACAGCTACAAGCCGGGCCAAACCGTCACCCTCTCGATCGTACGCAACGGCGAGCAACAGGATGTCGCGATGACATTAGGCGAGGCCTAGCGGGGCAATCCACGCCAACCTTGGGCTCAACGCGGGCTAATCCAGCGCAGCAACGTGGATGTTCCGGAAGCTAGCTGCCATGTCCCGATCTGGGTGAAGTTGAATACCAATGGGGCCCTTCTTCGCGAACGTTTCCGACTCGTAGGTGAGTACCTGCTTTCCGTTCAGGAAGACAACATATGTATTGCCCATCGCAAGAATCGTCATGGAGTTCCAGTCGTCCGGTTTGAGTAGCTCCGCTACGCCGGTCGCCTCTACCGGGTAGCCCTTGCCCGAAATATAGGGCGAGCCGGTCATGTCGCGTTTGAGCGACCCGGATTCGCCAATCTGAATCTGCTCAGTTTCGCTGCGAATGAACACACCGGTATCTACGGTGCCCTCACCTATCTTGAAATCGAACTGCATGATGAAGTTGCCGAACTCTTCGGCAGTCCAAAGCACAGAACCCTGCTGGTGAGGGTCGCTGCGTACCTCTAGGACGCCCTCGTTTGCCGTCCACCAGACGTTGGCTTCCGGTACCTGCCAGCCATCGAGATTCCTGCCGTTAAACGCTTGGGGCAATTCCTCAGCAACCGCCGTTGGCAACCAAGTCAACACAATGCAAGCAAGCGTCCATGTAAACCACTTCATCCCATCAACTCCAGTTGCTATTTGGAGGCACTCGGAATCTTACTGGCTTCGCCGACCCACTTTGTGCTAGTTTTACTAGCCATCTGCACGGCGTGCTAGAACTCCGCATTGCCTGGCGTTCTTGGAAATGGAATTACGTCACGGATATTCGCCATCCCCGTGACGAACTGAACCATGCGCTCTAGCCCCAGGCCAAAGCCGGAGTGGGGCACCGTTCCAAACTGGCGGAGTTCACGGTACCACCAGTAATCGTCGAGGTTGAGGTCTCGTTCTCTCATTCGCGATTCGAGCACATCGAGGCGATCTTCACGCTGACTACCACCGATGATCTCTCCAACCCCAGGCGTTAGCACGTCCATCGCACGGACCGTTCGTCGACTGGGGTCCGCCTCGTCGTTCACCTTCATATAAAACGGCTTGATCGAGGCTGGGTAGTCGTACAGGATCACCGGCGATTCAAAATGCTGCTCGGTTAGGTATCTTTCATGCTCGGCCTGCAGGTCATGCCCCCATGAGACGGGGAACTCAAAGTCTTGCCCGGCGTTTTCGAGTACCTCGATCGCGTCAGTGTAACTAACGTGCTGAAAGGTGCCGGCAGTGACTTTTTCCAAACGTGCCAAAGTTGAATTGTCGATTCGCTCCTGGAAGAACTGCATGTCCTCACCGCAATGGGCCAACACATCCGAAGCAATGCGTTTGAGGAACCGCTCGGCGAGCGCCATATTGTCGGCCAAATCGTTGAACGCGACTTCCGGCTCCACCATCCAAAACTCGGCCAGATGCCGAGAAGTGTTGCTGTTTTCTGCGCGGAAAGTTGGGCCAAAAGTGTAAATCTTGCCCAACGCTGTGGCGTAGATTTCGCCCTCGAGTTGCCCCGAAACCGTCAAGTAGGCGGCCCGGCCAAAGAAGTCGCGGGCGTAGTCGATTTCACCCTCCTTCGTTCTGGGGGGCTTCTGGGGGTCGAGCGTCGAGACGCGGAACATTTCGCCCGCCCCTTCGCAATCGCTTGCCGTAATGATCGGCGTGTGGATCCACAGGAAATCTTCTTCCTGGAAGAACTCATGTATCGATCGGCAAATGCGATTCCGTACCCGCATCACTGCACCGAACGTGTTGGTTCGCGGTCGCAGGTGTGCCCACTCACGAAGTTTCTCGAACGAGTGCCGCTTCTTTTGCAACTGGTACAGCTCGGGATCGGCTAGGCCGTGAATCGTGATGGTTGCGGCGTGGATTTCGGTCGCCTGTCCCTTGCCACCAGAGGCTTTCACTTCACCCTCGACTGTCACGCTGCAACCAGCAGACAAGTGCCTAATCTCGGATTCGTAGTTGGCAAGATCGCCATCCGCAATTACCTGAATGTTGCCGAGCGACGAGCCGTCGTTGATTTCTAGGAAGCTGAATCCTCCCTTGGAATCGCGGCGCGTCCGAATCCAACCAGAAAGGCGCCCTTGCTGGCCAATGGCGTCGGACTTGCGGGCCTTGTCTACAGAGAATCGTTGCATGGCGACGGATGTTGTCCTGGGGAATAGAAGCCCCGGCAGAGACTGCCAGGGCTAACATGTTACTTGCTGGCTTCCGCTGGAGCGGAGATCGTAGACTCGGGAAAGAGTTTGTCGAACACGCCCCCCTTGAGTTTCACCAGCGAGCCGATTGTAGCGACGGCGAGAGCAACGACTAGAATGATATTAAAGACGACACGGCCCGGGCCATGCCCCACGGCGTCGCCAATGTAGCTGCGCCGGTTGTTCATCACCAGGAACAACACGTAGGCGATTGGCAGCATGGTGAAGCAGACGGCGGAAGCGGCAATCGGGAACCAGATGGGAAGCGATGCCACTACCCCCAGGATGCCAATGGCCGGCACAAGGGCGAACAGTCGGAACCGCCACTTGGTGTATTCGAGCCCAAACATTTCGCAAATGGTGAATCCGCAGACGACCATGTGGGCGCTAATCGCACCGCAGGCCATACCGATAAGTCCTAGATCGAAAATCACTCGGCCAGCGGTTTCGCCCATTACGCCTTGCAGCGAAGCGGCGGCATTGAGTGGCCGAATGCCTGAGTGAACGTACTCGGCATCAGGTTGAAATACCCCGCTAACGGTCATTGCCAGGATGACGAGCGAAGTGACCATGACGAACGGCAAGAACATGCTCATGCCCAAATCCCAGCGGGCGAGCTTCTTGTGCTTGGGCCCCCATCCTTTGGCGAGCAGCGAATAGGGATAGAGAAACGTCATGTTAATGCCGACGGCCGCACCGAGCATCCCCAGCACTAGCGTGGTGGTGTTCATCGCCCCGGCTTTGTCGGAGGGCTTGATTTCGCCAGCGGCGATAGCGGCGTCCACGACCTTTTCGTCGACTTCCGGAATGCCGTAGTAGCCGATGAACCCCTTGCCAACTTCGATCCAGTCGATGTTACCAATGTTGGCAAATACCACGATGCCGAACGCCAGGATCACCAGTGCAATCATGCCGCGAAGGAACCACTCGTACAGTTTGATGCCCCAGGCACTGCTGCCATAGCTCCAGGTGGTGGCGACGTTGATCAGCAGAACCAAGAGACCTGCAACCAAGCTCACCACGAGTCCTGCGGTGGTAAAGCCAAGTTCCAAGAAGCTGTTGGCCTTGTCAGCACTAATGCACCGCAGATCGGCCAGATCGGCCAGGTCGCGGGCCGCTCCGGCGGCCAGTCCGTACTGCGGAAAGTGCCAGATCACCGAGGCCATCACGGTGCCGAGCGCCCACAGGAACACGATTAGCATGTTGGTTTCGCGGCCGAACGCCTTGTAGGGGCGTTCCTGCGTGGTGAGCACCACGTTGCTTAGCGCTGCCATCATACAGACGCCGAGGAACATGGCCACAGGTTGAATCCACAGCAACTTGTAACCGAACGACGCTCCCGCCACGACCGACGCGGCGGCACTGCCCGCGCCGAGTGTCATCGCGCTTTGCAGCAGTCCGGGACCGGTGCGTTTGAGATAGCCACCGGCGCGCGACAGGAAGGGCTTAGCCTCCAGGGCATCGAGTTCGGCAACCTCCGCCTCGATCCGCTGAGGGTCCCACTTAGCCGTCATCGGCAAGCCTTTGGATTCGTCCGCCATTCTATTTCTCCCTAGCTAGACCCTCCATCGCCATCAAGACATCGCTCGCTGGCTGTAGGGCATCGTGTTTTAGTGAAAACCCTTCGCCGCCAGCCAGCGCTCGGCATCGAGGGCGGACATGCACCCTGTGCCGGCGGCAGTGATCGCCTGGCGGTAGTAGTCGTCGGCCACGTCGCCGGCAGCGAACACTCCTTCTACACTCGTGTTAGTGCGAAACGGTACCGTCCAAGTGACATATTTTTTATCGGTCATTTCTAGCTTGCCTTCGAGGAAACGCGTGTTGGGCGTATGGCCAATAGCGACGAACATGCCACCCGCCTCGACCTCGCGGTCCGGTTTGCCGACGGTCGAGCTGAGTCGCACACCAGTCAACCCATCGCTTTCATCGCCCAATACTTCAGCGACTTCCGTATTCCAAAGGATCTCAATTTTCTCGTTGTTCAGAGCACGGTCGGCCATGATCTTCGACGCCCGCAGTTGATCGCGGCGATGGATCATGTACACCTGACTGGCGAACTTCGAAAGGTAGTCGGCCTCTTCCACTGCCGAATCACCACCACCAACGACGACGAGTGGCTTGTTTCGGAACCGCGGTAGGGCACCATCGCAAACCGCGCAGGCACTGACGCCGTGGTTCTTGTACTTGGTTTCCGAGTCGAGACCCAGATAGTTAGCTCTGGCACCAGTGGCGATGATCACGGACTGGGCTTCCACCGCTTCGCCGGCGGAACTCGTGAGCTTGAATGGGTGGCCCGTCAAGTCGACGTCCACAATGTCGTCGGTCACAATGCGCGTGCCAAAGTTTTTGGCTTGTTGGCGCATGAGGTTCATGAGTTCCGGGCCGCTGCAGCCTTCCTTCTGATGCATGTCGGCCAGCCATGCGTTTTCTTCATCGAGCGAATCGCGCAGGTAGTAGCTCAAATCGCCAGCCGGAAAACCGGGGTAGTTCTCTACCTCGGTCGTCAGGTTTAATTGCCCCAGGGGCAACGTGCCATCTTGCCGGTTTTCCTCGGTTATGGCCCCTTCGTAAACGAGCGGTTCGAGATTGGCACGGGCAGTATAAATGGCAGCGGCCCAACCGGCGGGGCCGCTGCCTACGATTACAACTTTCTCTGGCACAGCTTGATCCTCTGCTGGAACGGATGACGGCGAAGCGAGCATTATAGGTGGCCGCCGGCGTGTGGTAAACAAGCCGCTAGGGGCCGCCGGTTGTAAGCTGTTCTTCGCACCGGCGCGGACGCCACACGCTTGAAGCCGCTCCGCCTTTACAGGCCAAGGATTTACTCACCAAGTGTCCGCTTACGGCGAAGCAGGTGATGGTAATGCTGGGCAAAGCGGTGCGACTCGTCGCGGACGTACTGCAGTAGCCGTAGTGCGTAAGAGTGGCGACTGAGCCGCAGTGGCTCGTCGCGTCCCGCCACGTAGACTAGTTCTTCCTTCTTGGCAATCGAAAGAACGGTGGGGGGCTCGATACCTAAAGCCCGAAACGCCTCCATACCACGACCAAGCTGTCCCTTGCCACCATCGATCAAGAGAATATCGGGAAATAACTGGTCTGCGTCTTGCAGACCGCGAAACCGCCGGGCCACCACTTCGCGGATGCTGGCGTAATCGTCGATTCCTTCGACCTCTCGAATTCGAAATCGGCGATAGCCGGGCTTGAACGGCAGACCATCGATGAACTGTACCAAACTTGCCACGGTCTCGTTGCCACCCAGGTGCGCGATATCGACACCCTCAATAGTCCGCGGTGTCTCCGCCAGCCCAAGCACCTTTCGCAATCCTGCAAGCCCCTTCTTGGGATCGATGTAAAACACCTCTGGTTGCTCGTGTTGCTCCAGGTCGCCGCGCTCCTTGATGCGCTCCAGCAGCGTGATTTCGTCCCTTAGCCGGGCGGCCTTTTCAAACTTGAGGTCGGCCGAGGCCTGCTGCATCTCCTTTTGCATCTCCTTGACTAGCGACTTGCGATTACCGTCCAGGAACATTCGCAGCCGCTTGATGTCGCGACGATAGTCGTCCTTGCTGACGCGAAGGTTGCAAGGCGCCGTGCACTGATCAATCGACGCCAGCAGGCACGGGCGGAACCACCGCCACCGCTCGTCGCCATCGTCGATATCGAGCGAGCAGGTGCGGAACTTGAACACCCTCTGAAGCACCTGCATCGCGCCACGCAAGCTGCTAACATTTGTGAAAGGTCCGTACAACTTCACACCGGAAGAACGCGGCTCGCGTGTGATTTCGACGCGGGGAAAGTCTTCATGCGTGGTGATTTGCAGGTAGGGGAAAGTCTTGTCGTCGCGAAGCTCCTGATTGAAACGGGGTTGGATGTCTTTCACCAACCGGGCTTCCATTAGCAGTGCATCGACTTCGCTATCGGCTTCCAGGAAGTCGATGTCATACGCTTCGCGTACGAGCTGCTCGGTGCGTCGCTCGTCGGCAGCCGCCTGCAGGAAGTAACTGCCGGCGCGGGCCTTGAGATT
This sequence comes from Lacipirellulaceae bacterium, assembly GCA_963753855.1. GTDB lineage: Bacteria > Planctomycetota > Planctomycetia > Pirellulales > Lacipirellulaceae > Aeoliella. The sequence goes on from CAVWDV010000008.1 coordinate 152,254, forward strand.
CTTGGCCTTGCCGATATAGATAACTCTGCCCTGCTTGTCCTGGAACAGATAGACGCCCGGTGTGACAGGGAACTTCGAGCGTACTTTGTCGGCCGCCCTGGCGAAGAACTCGGCCTGGGTCTTAAGGAGTTCTGGCGCAGTCTCTCCCGTATCGCCGGCGGGCGACGATTCGATGAAATCGGGTTTTATTGGTTCCGTCATTTGGGAGTTTTGGAGGTTGTTCGACTGCAGCACGATATTGGAACGATAGACCGTCGCCAACGTGCCGGCTAGTGTATCGACGACTCGGCGGATTGTGTTGACGCCGGCAAGGTGTGGTGGTTCAATTCGATTATGGGATATCACCACTATTCGAATTCCTGAATAGGAAGGCTCAGAATGTCAAGTCTTACTCGGTTCTGCTGGATATCAGTTGGCTTATTGGGGACGCTGTCGCCTGCTCGGAGTGCTCTCGCAGCAATGGCGGACGACGCGCCAGCGAAGCCAGTCAGAGTCGTTAAGTACGGAGATGGCAAGGCGGACGGCAAGAAGAGCATTGCGGGTTCCGGCGAGATGATCCTGTTCCAACTTCCGGATGCTTCGCAAAAAGTTCGAGGCCTCCGCGTGCGTTGCGGGCGCTACGGATACCCCGACCCGCCTGACGAAGACATCGAAATCACCTTCGTCGATACGGCCGAGGAAGACGCCGAAGTCATACATGCCGAGTTCGTGCCCTACAGCAAGTTCCAGCGGGGACAGAATCGCTGGCACACCCTTAAATTCAAAGAACCTATTGAGGTGCCCCAAGAGTTCTGGGTGATTCTCAACTTCAAGGCCGAGCGGACCAAAGGCGTGTATGTAAGCTTCGACAGCGAAACCGAGGGAAAGTACTCTCGCACGGGCCTAGCCGGCTCCGAATCGAAGGAGGTGACATTTGGCGGCGACTGGATGATACAAGCTTTGCTTACCGCGCCAGAGTAAGCAAAAGTGTCCGGCGCGCATCAAGAGCCGGCGGCGGAACTGGCGTTCCGCTGTCCGTGCTTGGGCATCTTTCAATAGCATTGCTTCGCAAAAAGGTCGAAGTCGGTACGGCTCATCAACGCTCGCCTGATCACCAGAATGCGTCTTTGCCGTGGGCATCCAAACAACCTCAGATAGGCGAGCAGGGCAGGGCATCACACCCCAGCGAACTTTCGCAAGTCGGCCTCCATCGCATCGAGTCGCTCGTCGAGCTCAGCCTTGGCCACGTCCAGGTCGTGCAGCATTTCCGGCGCGGTGTAGGCGAACATGTAGAACTTGATCTTGGGCTCGGTGCCACTAGGTCGACAGGCGATGTAGTTGCCATTCTCGGCAAGATCCAGGATTACCAAATCTCCGGTTGGTTCAGGCAAAGGCTTGGTGCTGCCGTCCTGTTTGGTCACAAGGTTCGTGAGGTAGTCGCGCCGCTGGATGACCTCGAAACCCGCGATCTCGCCAGGCGGCGCACTGCGAAACTGTGCCATGACTTCCTTCATGCGAGCCATGCCATCACTGCCGGGCATCATGACCGACACGGTACGCTCGGCATGCACGCCATGCTGCCAGAACAAGTCGTCGAGTTTTTGGTGTAGGGTTTTTCCCTCCGCTTTTAGCTTGGCGGCTAGTTCACAAGCCAGCATGGCGGCAACAGCGCCGTCTTTATCGCGGACGTGCGTTCCAGCCACGTAGCCGTGGGACTCCTCGGTTCCGTACAAGAAATTCTCCGCTCCGTTGGCGTCAATCGCCTGCGCGATCCATTTGAATCCAACCAGCAAGTCGCCGATGGTCCGGATGCCATAGCTCTCGCCGATGCGCTGAATAAGCCGCGTCGTAACCAGTGTGGTGACTTGAAACTTCTCTGGCGACAGTTTTCGTGTTTCGCAAATGTAGTCGGATAGCAACCCACCAATCTGGTTGCCGGTAAGCGTCCGCCAGTCGCTGCCAGGATCGGTTGTTAGCGGCGCGGCAATGCCAATTCGGTCACAGTCGGGATCGGTTGCCAGGCAGACGTCCGCCCCGGTCGTGATGGCGTGCTCGATGATCGCGTCGAACACTTGTGGGTTCTCGGGATTCGAGACATGCCCTGGAACATTCGGAAAGTCGCCGCTCGGCTCGGCATGGAGGCCGAACACCTCGACGTCGTTGAACCCGTCCCGCTCGAGCGCCGGCACCACGCAAGTTGTTCCCACGCCGTGCAAAGGCGAGTACAGCACTTTCAGGTCACGCGGCCCTGCAGTTGCTAGATGCACGACGGCATCGATAAACGCCTTGTCGACTTCCTCCTCGCACGGAATTATTTGACCGGCGGCGAGTGCTTCGTCAAAATCGGCGAGGACGATTTCCTGGGTGCTCATCACCCGGTCGATGATGCCTTTGTCGTGCGGCGGGAGGACTTGGGCGCCGCTTGACCAGTAGACCTTGACCGCATTATCGCTCGGCGGGTTGTGGCTTGCGGTGACCATGATGCCGCACGAACAGTTCTTATAGCGAACCGCGAACGACAACTCGGGCGTGCTACGGTAGCTACGCAGAAAGTAGACTTTGAAACCGGCAGCCACCATAATTTCCGCGCACAGCCGGGCGAAGTCTTCCGAACGGTGCCGCGTGTCGCGGGCGATAGCGCATGATAGCTCCGCGTCCGCTCCGAGCGTTTCCTTTACGTAGTTTGCTAAGCCCTGCGCACTTTCGCCGATGGTGCGATCGTTGATGGCATTCGAGCCAATAGGATACATTTTACCCCGTCGCCCGCCGGTGCCAAACGGAATGATCGTCCAAAACGCATCGTCTAGAGCCTGCCACTTGTTGGAGGTAATGTGCTGGGCCACCTGGTCGGCATAGTCGGCGTACTTGGGCTCGGTAAGCCACTCGCCAATGTGCGTGGCGGCGGTGCGCGTGATTTTCTCGGCTTTCGCGGCGGCTTCCACCGCTTCGAGCAAGGCTTGGGTAGACATAAGGCGGGGGTCGTAGGTTGGAGGTAGGAGAGCGGGCACCACGTCGACAACTGCAGCGTAAGCTATCACAGGTTTTCGCCTCCAACCAGCCGGACCGCCATATCGTCCGAGTGGAACGCACGTGGCAATATTGGCTATACTAGGCGATTCACGGACGGCGTGGCCGTCCGACTGTCGATTGCAGGAGTTTGCGAATGATGGGCCGTGCGTCTATTCTGATTTTGTTGCTGGGTTTCGACCAAGCTGCATTGGCTGCCGACTCTACCGAGCCCCGCGCTGAGCCCCCCGAGTGGCCCCGCGACGTGGAGGAGGTGTTTTTTCTCGACGCCCGCGAACATCTCGTTGGGAGCCGCCCCAACTACGAATCGGCCGCCCCGTCGCCAACCCGCATGGTGGCCGACGGCAGCCGGAATACGGCCTCCTTAAACCGTGATGATGGGTACGCCTGGTCGACATTGATTGATGCCGACGCGATTGAGACGGAAATTAAGCGGCAAGTGCCACCGCTACAGCCACTTGTCGCCACTCCGTCGGCCTTCAAGGGGGGCGGTTATCGCGATTGCCGCGACCGCTTTACCTGGCTCGCAACGCTGTTTGCCGTTGCCTTGCGACACGACGATTCCGTCAGATGGCAAGACACCGCCGAGGGGCTCGCGCAGTTGTACGGACGGGCTGGATTCAACTGCAAGGTGGGCACCGACCAGTCGTTTCGTGAATCGCAGCTTCGCGTTCAGGATCTGACCGAATTGGTTCGCGGTGGGCGGCCCGATGTACCGCCAGCAAAGCCCGATGTCGGTTGGGATCAACTGGCCGACCGCTCACCCCTGATGCGGCTGATGGAGTCGTCGCTCGGAGGACGCATCACGCCCAACGCCTCCGATGGCCGGGCCCTCAAGTCCAACGCGGACGACTTGCGTCACGAAGCACAGTTGATGGCCATGCTCGCAGAAGTCGTCGCGCAACCCGGTTTCGATTACGCGGACGAAGAGACCTACCGCAATTATGCCAACCAACTCCGCGATGCATCGATTGCGCTTTCGCAGGCGGTGGACCTCGATAACTTCCAGTCCGCACGCAGGGCGATTGGCGAAATGCAAAAAGCGTGCAGCAATTGCCACGACGAATGGCGGTGAGGCTGAAAGGGCTACGAAAACGGGGGCGGAACCATCACGTTTGCCGAAAGCAAACGGCTCGGCGTACCCCCGGCCCCCAGTTTTTGATGTTCGAGCGACGCGATTATTTTCCCGTAACCGCATTGTCCACAATGGGTTACGGCATTCATGGGTCGCGGTGGCCATTTTTTCTGCGGTTCGAGCGAACCTTCCTCACGCGCTTGTTGTCTAACCCCCGTAACTGCGAATTGGATGCCCTGATGGGGTACCGATTACGCCGATACTTACCCGGTGGACCGGGGTTCATTACTTGCGGCGCAAGCCAAAAAGTCTTGACCTTCGGTCGCCTGCGTGGGATGTTTTAGGTTAGCGAGGTTGGAGTCTGGTCAGCAGCCAGACGTTGCGCCTCTTGGGCCTCCGGCGGACATGCGTCCCCTGGGATCCCGTTTTCAGTCCATTGTTTCATTGTTCTCCAGCAGCGCGTCAAGCGCAGCGAGGGTGAGATGCTCACGTACATTGCCGACAACACGATGATTCTTGGAACGATCGCCGATCGCCAGGACATGCCCGTCGTGACCACGTCGACAATTCTGCGTGGAATCGAACGCCTCGCCGCGCGCGTCTTACGCGCGGTGGTACCGGTAGTCGCGGCCCCAGCGCATGCAAATTGCGTTGCCCGCAAAGCCGCCAGTTGTCAAAGCTTTGCCAATTCAAAGCCTTGGCTACTGGGCCTTCGTGGCACTAAGCCACTAGGTCACGGCCTACCGATGGGCTCCGGCAGACAAATAGCCGGCTGATCGCCTTCGAGGTTGCAAGCAACCTCGCCACGGCAAATCAGAGACCAAGCCCTCCACGAGCCGGCCCAGCGCCCCCTCGGCATTCGATGCTGTTTTTGCACGTCTGTCGACTTAGCGTTTCCGGCTAGATCACACCTGCTACCACCCAACGATTGGTTGGATGGTCTTCGAAGGAAGAGAACGATGACCGCTACTGACTATCTGAACTTGAACGACGCCACTCTGTCCGAGTTGATTGCTGCTGCTTTGGAAGGCGACCGGACCGCGCAGGGTGAATTGATCCAGCGTTACCAGGGCATGGTGATGAGCATTGCGCTCAAGCGGCTAGGCAACTACGCCGAGGCGCAGGAGCTGTGCCAGGAGGTATTCGTTAAGGCAATCGATCGTTTGCACCAGCTTAACGAGCCGGCTGCGTTCGGCGGCTGGTTGCGCGCGATTACTGTCCGGATGGCTATCAACCGTCAGGTGCGGCGACCGCCAACCATATCGGCCGAGCCGCAGACGCTTGCCGCGACTTGTAGCGACAACGCGACGCCGTACGACGCTGCGGTCCGTGTCGAGCAGGCAGCACAGGTGCACGATGGTCTGCGTCGGTTGGGCGAGCTGGACCGCGACACCCTCACGGCGTTCTACCTGCGCGGCGAATCGCTTTTAGAAATGAGCGAGGCAACCGGGGCGCCGGTCGGCACCATTAAGCGCCGCTTGCACGTGGCACGAAAGCGGCTGGCGCAGGAGCTAGAAACGCTGCAGGCCGTGTAAGCCGGATGACGCGATTGCCAACGTAACCCACAATAGCCCCGAGCATGCATGCTCGGGGCTATTCGCCTTTTCGGAGTGTGCCGACTGCTAGTGCCACCCACGCCGCAATCATCAGGCTGCCACCTATCGGTGCGAGCATGCCGAACGTACGACGCATATCGTCGGGCACAAGGGCCACGGCATAGACCGCGCCACTGAACACGATGACCCCAATTAGCATGCACCACGCCGCTACCGCAATCGCGCGGGTGGTCAATCGATCCATGACGAGCGCTAGTCCCACCAGGAACAACGCGGCGTAAGTATGATAGCGAGCGGCTGTATGGAAATCGTCGAGTCGATTAGCGATCGCTACTTCGTCGAACGCACGCGATTCGAGGTAGTTCGGAACTGCGTGCGCGCCAAACGCACCAATAACGACCGATAACGCACCCGTTATTGCGGCTACTAGCAACCATCTTTTGGCTGGCTTGGTCATGGCTACTGAATCCGAACCTCTATCATCGGATCGCGACGCAGGCCGCGAATCGTTGCGTTACTTGCAGATCTGCAGCATCGCGGTCGGCTCAGTGGCTTGGCTGCAACGAGCCTACTAAAGCTTTGAGGCCGATGGTGTGCTAACGGCCAGGTCGTTTTTCGAAGTCGTATGCATGGCCTCTGTCGCGGAGTACCTCGGCTTTGATGATCTTGTCGGCCGGGGGATACGGCCCCTGAGCTTGCGGATCAATCCGCTGAAGCTTGCCGAGCACCTCCATACCCTCTATGACACGTCCAAACGCGGTGTGCCGGCCATTGAGGAAATCGGTTGGTATGAAGCACATAAAAAACTGCGAACCACCCGTATCGCGACCAGCATGAGCCATGCTCAGCGAACCACGGAAGTGATGGCGGGCCTCGGGCCCGTGGCACTCGCAGGCGATCGTGTGTCCTGGGCCGCCGCTGCCTGAGCCGGTGGGATCACCACCCTGCGCCATGAAATGGGGCAGCACACGGTGAAACACCACGTTGGAGTAAAAGCCGTCTCTTACCAGCGAAATCATGTTGGCCGTGGCAATGGGGGCTTCGTTTTCGAACAGTTCGATCACGACGTCGCCTTTGGTGGTGGTAAACTTAACCCGGGGAAGATCGTTGGCGACGGCTTCCGCCTCGCGGATCTTCTGTTCCTCGCCCCATTGTTCGCGAAGCATATCCAGGTTGGTATAGAAATCGCGAGCCTTCAGCGCGAAGGCTTCATCCGCCGGCATGTCTTGCGATGGATAGGGAGGAAGCTTGGCGAATAGGCCCGCTTCGCTCGCCGCCGTAAGGTAGTTCGCGGCTAGGTCGTAGTCGTTGACGCATACGGCGGCCGCTCCGCCCCATACGTACAGATTCTGTTCGGGATGTTCGCCGTCGATGAGGGTTTGGATGATAGGTAGAGCTAGCTCGTATTGGTCGCCCCCAAGGTACTGGCCACCTTTCGCCCCCTTGGGCGCTTCGCCCACGGTGTAATACTTGGCGATACCCACGAGCCAGTCGGCGAGTTGCGGATCAGCATTGGGTTCTGCCTTGTACAGCGTTAGCCCTGATGACACCCAGGCGTCCATGGCCTCTTGAGCCCGTTTGCCCAAGTCCGGTAACTTGGAGTTGATCTCCAGCCGCTTCGCTTGGTCGGCATTCTGGTATTCGCCTCGCAAAGTCTCGATCTGCTGAAATACCTGCTTGTAGGTATTGGCAGCCTGTTTGTACGCAGCCCTGGCAGTGGTGGCGGGTGGCGCCAGGGCAGCTGACTCCTGTGCGGCAGTGGTTGCCGACAGCGCCAGCAGCAAACAAAGACTCAATGATACGGGCTTCAGCAACATGTTGGTTCCCTCCGAGCAGTAAACGGTATAGGCTAGGTAGGCAATTCAGAATGGATTAGCCTGCTTATAAGGACAATTCATTGGGCAACAGCATAGCACATTGTCACCCTACCACCCATCCACCCTGCCCTGCAAAAATGCCTCGCCGTAGCCGCAAGACGTCGATCGAATCGCCATGCACCGAGACCGAACTGCGCATTGTTGGTGGTAAGTTTCGCGGCAGCAAGCTAGCCTACCACGGCGACCCCGTGACACGCCCGATGAAACATCGGGTGCGCGAAGCCATCTTCAACCTGGTGGGGACCGAAATCGAAGGGCGTTACGCACTCGATCTGTTTGCTGGCACCGGTGCATTGGGACTCGAAGCGATCAGTCGCGGTGCGGCGAGCGCCCTATTCATCGAACGGCATATCCCCACGGCACGGGTTGTACGAGAGAATATTGCTCGCCTTGGCATCGAAAAGCAATGCGACTTGCGCGAAGCGAGCGCTTTCGTGTGGGCAAAACGGTCGTTGTCAATCTCAGGAGTGGGAAGCCAGGCTGCGGCGAGTGTGGAGCCGGCCCCATCTGCCTGGCTAGCATTCGTTAGTCCGCCCTATGCTTTCTTTGTTGACCGCGAGTCAGAAATGGTTGGATTGATCGCTGCACTCATGGAACATTCGCCCGAAGGAAGCACGATTGTGGTCGAGGCGGACGAACGATTCGATTTCAATCTACTTCCTGGTGAAGTGAAGGAATCGCGTTACGACGAAGGTTGGGACGTCCGCACCTATCCACCGGCGGTCGTGGGTGTTTGGCGCAAGAAAAGGACCGAGGATTAAGCCCTGCGACTTGAAGTAGGGCCACGAGGAACAGCCATATGACACGATTCGGATTGGTGCTGCTAGGCTGGTTGTTGGCGAGCGTGGCATTTGCGCAACAGGAAATCCCGCTATGGCCCGCAGGACATGCGGCCAACCACGGCGCGAGTGCTGCTAGTTCCGAACCAGTACCAGACAGGATTGTTATACACCACCAGCCGAGCATGCTGGTTTACCTGCCGAAGCACGATGCCACGGGCGCCGCAGTGATGATTTGCCCCGGTGGTGGGTACGGCCGACTGGCAATGGACCACGAGGGCTGGCAGGTGGCCGAATGGTTTAACGACCGCGGCATCGCCGCCTTTGTACTCAAGTACCGTTGCGGGGGCGGCAAGAATGGGCACCCCGCACCGCTAAACGATGCAGTACGCGGCATGAAATTAATTCGGAGCCTTGCCGGGGACTGGAACATCGAACCCGAAAAGGTTGGCGTCATCGGTTTCTCTGCTGGTGGACATTTGGCCTCCAGCGTTTCGACGCTAGTCGACGAAGGCGATGCAGGAAGCTCCGATCCCATCGCACGCCTCTCGAGCCGACCAGCGTTTTCCGTGCTGATTTATCCGGTAATTACGATGCAGCAGGACGCAACCCACAGCGGGTCGCGACGTAACTTGCTGGGGGCGTCCCCCGACGACGCAATGGTTGAAAAACTATCGACCGATAGGCAAGTGTCTGCCCTTACGCCACCAACCTTTATCGCCCACGCGAGTGACGACAAAGGGGTCTTGCCCGAGAACGCGATTCGCTACTACCGGGCGCTTATCGAACATGATGTGCCAGCCGAGTTGCATCTCTACGAACGAGGTGGCCATGGATTTGGCATGCGAACGCTGGAGAACAAGGTCAACGATTGGCTCGGCGATCTCGACGCTTGGCTACGTGTTCATGGGTTGGCCCCGCCGAAATCCGATGCTCAGTAGGCCTTTGCCAATCCCTGCCCGAGCCCGCTCGCTGTGACTATGACTTGCCGTACACGTTTAGCGCCGTCGCCTACAGGAGCCTTACACCTTGGTAATGCCCGTACGTTTCTTGTGAACTGGGCTTTGGCTCGTCAGAACGCGTGGGAGATCGTGCTGCGCATCGAAGACCTTGATGGTCCGCGCATCAAGCAAGGGGCCACTCAGCAGGCCATTGAGTTGCTTGAGTGGCTCGGGATGGATTGGGACATCGGGCCAGTCTATCAGGCGAACTACCTCGCTCCCTATCAAAACGCTTTGCAAGTGCTGGCCGAGCGTGGCGAGGTGTTTGCCTGCAACTGCACGCGTGGCGAGATCGAGGCCGCCAGCCGCTCGGCCCCGCATGGCAATGAGCACGATTTGCGGTATCCCGGCACCTGCCGCCCCGCCCATACCGTGCCCATTGCACGGAGCCAGGTCGACCTGGAAAATTCGGGCTGGAGAATGCGCGTGCCCGCGGGTCCGCGGACTTTTGTTGACCAAGTGGTCGGGCCGCAGTCGATGGACATCAGTCGCACCGTTGGCGACTTCCAAGTTTGGACCAAAGGCGGACTTCCCAGTTACCAACTTGCGGTAGTCGTCGACGATGCCCGGCAAGGCATCGACCGAATTGTGCGAGGCAACGACTTGCTGAGTTCTACGCCACGCCAAAGCTTGATTGCCGATCGCCTGGGCTTGTCCTTTCGGCCGGAGTATTGGCACCTGCCGCTAGTACGGGGCGAGGACGGTCGGCGTCTGGCTAAACGTCACGGCGATACGCGGCTTCTACACCTCCGCAAAGGCGGTGTGTCGGCAGAACGAGTGATTGGCCTCTTGGCAGAGTGGTGTGGCATGGGCTCACGTGAGCCCATGTCGGCCAGTGAGTTCTTGCAGGCTTTTCGCATCGAGCAACTTTCGGGGGAAGACATCGTGTACCGTACCGCCGACGACGAATGGTTGCTCCAAGGCTGAAAGCTGCCCTCTGCTACTCTGGCACCAGCGTTCGGGCGGAGCGGAGCCTAGCCTCCGCCGCCTCCACGCGTTGGCGAAGTCCGATGCGATTCACTCACGCATCAAGAACCACCAACGTTCGGCCGACGACCTTGCCGGCAAGGATATCTGCGACGCGGCGCGGCAGTCCTTCGAGCTCCACTTCGGTCACACACGACTCGGGCAGACTTACCCTCCAGTCGCCCGAAAGCTTACGCCACATTTCAAGCCGCATCGGCCGTGGGCACTTGGCCGAGTCGATGCCGGCAAGCGTCACGCCACGCAGAATAAAAGGATGTATGGTAAGTGGCAGGTCCGTTCCTGCGACTAGTCCGCAAGCCGCAACGCAGCCGCGATGCAGGGTCGAGCGAAGAATCGTCGCGAGCGGCACACCGCCAACGGTGTCCACGGCCGCCGCCCAGCGGCTCTTCAGTAGGGGACGATCGGAGGTGTCGGCCACGGTGTCGCGTCCCAACACTTCGCCTGCACCAATATCGCGAAGCAAGGTGGCTTGTCCCGGCTTTCCGGTCACGGCGGCAACTTCGTAGCCAAGCTTGGCTAAGATCGCCACGCTCCACATTCCCACGCCGCCTGTAGCCCCCGTTACGACCACTGGCCCGACATCGGGCGCGATGCCGCGGTCGATAATTGCACTCACGCATTGCGCCGCAGTGAACCCTGCCGTGCCGAGCATCATGGCACTCCGGGCGTCGAGGCCCGTCGGCATGGCGACGATCCAGTCAGCCGGCACACGGACGTAGCGGGCATAGCCTCCCCAGTGCTCGGAGCCTAAGCCGTACCCTGTGACCAGCACCGCATCGCCAGCGGAAATACTGGGGGAAGTGGAATCAACAACAGTCCCCGCGCAATCGATTCCTGGCACATGCGGTAACGATTTCACCACGCCGGGGTGACCGCTAAACGCCAGGGCATCTTTATAGTTGAGCGACGAGTAGGCAACCTTGATGAGCACTTCGCCGGGGGGCAGCCGGTCGGCCGTCAGTTGCGTGACCGTGGCGGTTGGTTCGCCGGCACTCGACTCTTCGACAAGCAGTGCAGGAAATGGGTCGACGTTGCTGGACATGGTTGATTATGCCAGTTCGATAGGCAATTGGTCGATCTTTGCAGCGAGAATGAAGTCGTTCTCACTCAGCCCACCAATGGCGTGGGTCCAAAGTTCGATGGACGCATTGCGATACCCTTCGAGGTGCAGGTCGGGGTGGTGCCCGTCGGCCTCGGCTACCTCGGCGCACCGGTTAAAGAACTCCATAGCAGCGATGAAATTCTTCACGCGCCACTCTTTGCGAATTCGTTGGCCATCGTGGGATAGTTGCCAGTCATCGAGTCGTGCGAGCTGCAACTTGGCCTCGTCGAGCGTGCAAGCATCGACCCCGCCCTCGCATGGCAGGCATTTCTTGGCGACAAGTTGTTCAGCAGACTGGGGTTGCATGGAGATACTCGCAGCAGACGCCTCGAAGATAGGAAGTTTGGACCCCAATTATCGCCCCCCGACGCAGCGATGGCAATCGCCTGCTCGTAATAAACTACTCAGCTTGATGGGCAAGCCGGGGGCTTGCGGGGCGGTTTGGCGGCAACCTTTGCCGGACACAACCCATTGGTCTCGATCGCCCACATGATCGCAGCGGTGTTCTTCAACTATTCCCCATAATCGAGGCGGTTTTTTTACCTCGCATGCCGAGGGGCACGGCCACCTTCCATGCCAGTTGCCTAGGCGAGAATCGCGTGGGCGGGTATGCTAACGGGCGTTGCGCCGCATCCATACACCTGCAGTCGCCTGCCCCGCGAGCTACCTATGCCCAAATTCGTCGTCCGATACGGAGCCATGCGGCACCTCGGCGTCTTCTCGGCCAAAGGTCCGAGTAATTTCTCGCGGGGCACGCGGGTGATTGCCCGCACCGGTCGGGGGATGGAATCGGGCGAAGTGCTGTGCGATGCCACCGAAGCTGCCTTAGCTCAACTCGATAACCCGCAGCGTGGTTCGATCCTCCGCGAACAAAGCGAAGACGATCGACGCGAGATCTTTCGTCTGCTCGATCAACAACGGCAGGAATTCGAAACCTGTGGCAAGCGAATCATCGAACTCGGTCTCGATATGCGACTGGTGGACGTTGAGCACCTTTACGGCGGCGAGCGCGTAATTGTGTACTACCTGGCCGACGAACGGGTCGATTTTCGTGAACTGGTGAAACTGCTAGCAAACGAGTTTCAGACCCGTATCGAGATGCGGCAAATCGGTGTGCGCGATGAAGCGAAACTGTTAGCCGACTACGGCGATTGCGGAAAGCCGGTCTGCTGCAACACGCATCTCTCGGAGATGCCACCGGTTTCAATGAAAATGGCCAAGCTACAGAAGGCAACCCTCGACCCCAGCAAAATTTCAGGACGTTGCGGGCGGCTCAAGTGCTGCCTCCGCTACGAATACGAGACTTACCAGGAATTGCGGCGGGACCTGCCCCCGATTGGCGCGGCAATAATTACCGATAAGGGCCGGGCAAAAGTGCTCGGTCAGGAGATTTTGGCGGGTCAGCTGCTAGTCGAAACCGAAGACATGCGGCGGGTGATCATCGACGCCTCGGACGTGCTGACCGTACTGCCGAAGCAAAAAAATGTGGTTCAAAAAGCGCCCCCGGCTCGCCAAACCGGCAATTCTGAGGAAGAATAGTAATAGAGCCAGACAGGCTTCCCGCGGTTCCCCACCTTGGTGACTCCCCTATGAGTAAGTCGATGCTCGATCCCCGCGACCCCATCGTTGGTTTGTTAGAGCGGGACAAACGCTACAAATTCGATGCGTATCTATTCGTGTTCGATGCCTTGCAGTACGCACAGAAACGCCTTGAGTTAGGTAAGCCGTTTGCGCCTGACGAATTCGACGACGAAAACAACCTCGACGATCAAGTGGAGCACCACGTAACGGGGCAGGATTTGTGCGAAGCGATTCGCCAATTCGCACTCGAACAGTACGGCTTGGTGACCCAATGCGTACTCGCCGAGTGGGGTATTCGCAGCACTTCCGATTTTGGCGAAATCGTATTTAATCTGATCGAAATCCAAAAAATGAAGAAGACGGAAGACGACCGGCGCGAGGACTTCGACGATGTCTACGATTTCGACGAGGCGTTCCGCCAAGGGTTTGAAATCACCATGCCCGATTCGAGCGAAGGACGCCGGGCGTGAGTCGTCGCAGCAAACGTGGGCACGCATCTCGCGCCGCTTTGCTGACGGACGCGGACCAAGCGGAAACGCCGATCGAGCGGTGGCCCCCGCCTAAGACCCGCCCCTGGATGATCTTCCTTGCGGCTGCCTGCGTGCTGGCGTGGCTGACTTTTCTCGCTTATCTGGCAATCTACTATGGTGGCTAGCCGCAGCGCCATGGTGGCGGCCGATCAGTGCCCGCTACGGGCGTGCAACGAGTGTTCGCCAAATTGAATCGAGATCACAGCAACGTATAATAAACGCAGCCGTATAATGCTAACGTCGCGGATGCACCGCGTGTCAGCCAATCTTGATATCTTCCTTGATGCCTTCGAACCCCGGACCGTGTCGCTATGAGCCTATTCCGCCCCATCGCCACCCTTGTGCTGGGTGTTGCCGTCGCCCTGAGCAACCTCACATCAGCACAATCTGCCGCCACGAGTGCAAAACCTAAGGCGTCGACTCTGGTTGCTAGCGGATTGTCGTTCCTGAAAAAATCGCAAGACGACGATGGTTCGTTTAGTTCCCACGCTGGCCCAGGCATCACGGCCATCTGCACCGCAGCGATGCTTCGTAGCGGCATCGCGGTGAACGACCCGGCTGCTGCGTCGGGCATCGCCTATTTGCTGAAGCACGTGCAGGACGACGGGGGCATTTACGCCGAGGGATCGCGCTACCGCAATTACGAGACGAGTCTTGCGGTACTCTGCCTCAACGAAGCTAACGGCGATGGTCAGTACGGTGAGATCATCAAGCGAGCCGATGGGTTTCTGAAAGGCATTCAATGGGACGAACAGGAAGGACACGGCCCCGATAGCCCGAGCTATGGCGGTGGCGGATACGGCAGCCATTCGCGGCCGGACCTTTCGAACACCAGCTTTTTGATCGACGCGTTGTTGGCCGCCGGCAACGGTCCCGACGATCCGGCAATGCAAAAAGCCCTGGTGTTTGTTTCGCGCACGCAGAATCTCGAGTCGAAGCACAACGCGACGCCCTTTGCTGCCAAAGTCGGCGATGGTGGTTTCTATTACACTCCCGCTGCGGGAGGCACGAGCCAAGCGGGCACAACGGCTAATGGCGGCCTGCGAAGCTACGGCTCAATGACTTACGCCGGACTGAAGAGCATGATCTACGCCGGCGTTGATAAGAACGACCCACGCGTCAAAGCGGCTTACACTTGGATTCAAAAACACTTTACGCTCGACGAAAACCCCGGCATGGGAGCAGCCGGCCAGTTCTACTACTACCACACTTTCGCCAAGGCGCTTGCCGCGACCGGCGACAAAAACCTGGTCGACGCCGATGGCAGACGGCACGACTGGCATGCGGAACTCGTTGCCAAGCTCGCCGAGCTCCAAAACGACGACGGTAGTTGGCTCAACACCAAGAGCGATCGCTGGCTCGAAGCCGATCCGAATCTCGTAACCGGGTACGCGCTGCTGGCGCTTTCGTATTGCGATGAGAACGACTCGCCGGAATAGGCGGTCGATGGTGACGTCGATGCGGCGTTGTCGCTGGGTTTCGCCTTGGTACGGCAAGCCTGGTTATATCATACCGGTAGGCCGGTAGATCGCGGCCGCACCGGTCGCTAGCAATGGCTGCGGCCCTCGCGAAATGTCACTCCAAACCCTTGCCCAACTGTGCACCGCCCGAAAACATCGTGCGGATACGCACGATGCGTCATACAAATGCGCAAGTAGTATCCCAGTAGTTCCGTTACGCGGGCATGTTTGATCCGCGGTATGCCAATTGCGGTCATCTTGGTTGTCCTTGGGTTGTCGCTTGGCACTCGCGTTGGGGTTTGTGTGGACCTCGTAGGTCGCCCTCTTTCCTCTTGCGAATTGCAGGTGCCGAAGCTACGGCCCGTCCGCAACGGGTGATGTCTATCATGACGATTCGACATCTTGAAAAAATCTTTCGGCCAGCCAGCGTTGCCGTGGTGGGCGCGAGCAGTACGCCAAAAAGTATTGGCAACACCGTACTTCAAAATATGCGGGCAGCAGGATTCCCAGGCGACGTGCTTTCCGTCAACCCGAAGTACGAGTCAATCGACGGCAAGCCGTGCTACGCGCGCGTCTCCGAGATACCCATAGTGCCCGATCTGGCAGTCATCTGCACGCCGGCAAGTACGGTCGTGGATATTGCCAAGCAATGTGGTGAAGCTGGCATCAGGGGCGTGGTGATTCTATCGGCAGGGTTCCGCGAGTCGGGCGAGAGCGGGGCAAAGCTCGAGCAGCAGCTGCGCGAAGTGATTGGCCAATTTGATGGCATGCGCGTGGTGGGTCCGAACTGTCTAGGTATCATGGCCCCGCATTCGGCCATCAACGCGAGCTTTGCCAACGCCACACCGCTTCCAGGGCACGTGGCATTTATTTCGCAGTCTGGGGCTGTGTGTACGGCCGTACTCGACTGGGCGTTGCAGGAGCGGATTGGGTTTTCCCACTTTGTTTCGGTGGGCAACATGATGGACGTAACCATCGGGGATCTTATCGACTATTTTGCCACGGACGGTTCGACGGAATCGTTAATCATGTACGTCGAGTCGGTTACCGAAGCGCGCGAGTTCATGTCGGCTGCTCGCGCGTTCGCCCGAAAAAAGCCAATTATCGCTTATAAAGCGGGGCGATTCGCCCAATCTGCCGAGGCCGCCGCATCGCATACCGGCGCATTGGCAGGCGTCGACTCTGTCTATGAGGCGGCGCTCGAATAGAGCCGGCATTGTTCGAATTGATGAAATGTCGGACATGTTTGACTGCGCCGAATTGCTTGCCCGCCAATCGGTGCCCAAAGGTCCACGGTTGGCGATTGTTACAAACGCTGGTGGCCCAGGAGTGATGGCGACCGACGCCCTCCTGGCACGCGAAGGGGTAATGGCCGAACTCTCGGCTGAGTCGCTTGGCAAGCTCAACGCTACGCTTCCAGCAGCGTGGTCGCAGCGAAATCCTATCGACGTGCTTGGTGATGCCACTCCCGATCGCTTGGCTGCAGCCCTTGAAGTGGTACTTGAGGACGAAGGAGTGGATGCTGCCTTGGTGGTGTTTGCGCCCCAGGCCATCAGCAAGCCAACCGAGGCTGCCCAGGCTGTGATGAAGGTCGCCGAGCGAGCACGCAAACCAATCCTTACGGCTTGGATGGGCGGTGCGTCTATGAAGCCGGCGATTGATCTGTTTAATCAGTCGGGCATTCCCACCTATTCGGCCCCTGAGCAAGCAGTGCGAGCTTTCACCTACCTTGTGAAGTATGCAAGGACTCGTGAAGTGCTCTACGAAACTCCACGCGATATTCCGGTCGAGTTTACGTTGGACCGCAGCAAGTTGCGTGGCGTATTCGATACGATGCTGAGCGAGGGCTACGACACCCTTACGGAAATTAGGTCGAAAGCCCTGCTGGAAGCCTACGAAATAGCGATTGCCAGACCGTTCGTTGCTCGATCTGCAGGCGATGCGGTGCAGTTGGCGCATCGGGTGGGCTATCCGGTTGTACTTAAGGTTTCGTCGCAGGAAATCACCCACAAAACGGACGTAGGAGGTGTAGAGCTAGGTTTAGCCACCGACGCAGAAGTTATGGAAGCATTCGACCGAATCGTCTCACTCGCGAGAGATCGGTGTCCAGATGCAAGCGTAGATGGCGTTACGGTGCAAAGGATGATCTCTAGCCCCGTGGGACACGAACTGATCATTGGGGCTCGGCGCGACGACGTCTTTGGCATGGTAATGCTTGTAGGTACCGGTGGTACCGCTGCCGAACTGTTTCAGGATCGTGCGCTTGAATTGCCACCGCTGAGCGAACGACTCGCTCGGCGAATGCTCGAATCGTTGCGGTCCTGGCCGCTATTGCAGGGCTATCGAGGAGGGCCACCTGCAAACATTGATCGTTTGATAGACGTCCTTATGCGGCTATCGTACTTGGTAGCCGACTACCCAGAAATTAAAGAGTTGGATGTCAATCCACTCCTCGTAACGCCCAAAGACGTGATCGCACTCGACGCCAGGGTGATCCTCGACCGTGCAATGGTTCTCAATCCACCGCGACCATTTTCGCATCTGGCCATTCGACCCTATCCGGAAGAGCTGATTCGACCGGCAACGCTCCGGGATGGGACACAGCTGCTACTGCGACCGATTCGCCCCGAAGACGAGCCACTGTGGCACGAACTGCTGGCAAGTTGCTCGAAGGAATCGCTGTGG
This sequence comes from Lacipirellulaceae bacterium, assembly GCA_963753855.1. Classification (GTDB taxonomy): domain Bacteria; phylum Planctomycetota; class Planctomycetia; order Pirellulales; family Lacipirellulaceae; genus Aeoliella. The sequence goes on from CAVWDV010000008.1 coordinate 169,893, forward strand.
TGTCGCTTCCGCTACCTATTCAAGCAAACAACGCACGAGATGGCCGCTCGATTTTGCTTCATCGATTATGATCGCGAGATCGCCATCGTGGCGGAGTTGCAGGACGGTGACGACCGCAAGCTCCTAGGAGTCGGCCGACTTGTAGCGGACGCCGATCACACGAATGCCGAGTACGCCGTACTGGTGGCTGACGCCTATCAGCACAATGGACTTGGTGCCATGCTAACCGACTATTGCTTGGAGATTTGTGCAAGTTGGGGCATCCATACGGTTGTGACGGAAACCGCGCCGCAGAATCAGAGAATGCTGAAAATCTTTCGGCACCGTGGGTTTGTGTTCGACCACAAGACGGCCCAGGACGTGGTGCTCGGCGTCAAATACCTTGCTCCGTAGCCCAAGATTTCGCCCTCGCGACTGCAAGCCGGCGTCGTTCTCGTCTGTCTCGCCGACCAAGGATGTTAGCGTCCAGGTTCTGTGTCGGGTTCGCCAGTGTTTCGGCCAACTCGAATCGGAAGGCGAACGTGTAATCTGGGTGGGCGAGACCTGCGGGTGTGGCAGACTTTGCCAGCTGCGTAGTGGGGGACGCTTGTACGCGCTGTACGAACCATCGGCCAAGAAAGTTTGACAGAGGCCGTGATTTCTTGCCGCGCTTTGCAGCTTTGTCACGAGGGCGCTGTATGCTTCAAGCATAGCTGGGGTGGGCGAGCTGATGGCCGGCCTCGTTTCTAAACCGTTGTCGATGCGTGCCCCACGGAAGGGAGCTAGTGCGAGCGTGGGTTACCCTGTCTACACCTTGGGTTGGCGCGTAGTGCTGGCGGTTGCCAGTTTTCAGCTAGTTGCCGGCTGTAGCCTGGAACGCCATGAATGGCTTCCCCCCGGGGTAGTTGCTCCAGGTGACTCGATGGCCGTGGCGTTGCCGGCCAATGGGCTAGGGGCTGCCGAATGGCATTACGCGCAGGCCTTCGCGCTCGAAGCGGCGGACCATCCAGATTGCGTGGATCACTATTGCCAGGCGGCAGTATTCGCTTGGCCGGCCGTCGCCAATCTGCCACCCGCCGATACGTCGTCCAGGGAGTGGGGGTTGTACCGTTCGGCGGTTGCACAAATGCTCGCGGCCGCGCAGCGATACGGTCGGTGGCGGCCGGGCGCGGGTCTGCTGGTGCATGGGGCCACCGGTCTCACGCCGGTGCCGGCGGTCTACCAGGGTTTCGCATGGGAGCCCCGTGACTTTGCTGAATTGGCATCGGTGGGAAGCTACGAGGTACCTCACTTGAGGTTCCAATTCCGAGCGGCGGGCCTAGGAGTGCCCCTGGTGGTGGTACGTCGCCCCCGCCTGCGGAACCATTCATGCAAGAGGTTCAATCGTTTGCCGCCACGGCTGTCCTGCGCCCTGCTACGCCATGTTCTGCGGACACTACAGCTGGTATGCACCGTCCAAACGACTTTGTGCTGGAATTCTCCAATCCACTCGCAATCGATACGTTGTCAACCCAAGCAGGCAGCGCACCGTTAGCCCGCGACCTTTCTGCCCCGTTCGCCTATCCGCCGCGGGGGCGGGACCGCGCCTGGTTGCTCGACTACCTACGACCACCTGCTGCGTCCGAGGACGACGGCCTCTTCATGCTCGAACCTTACCAGCCCGGAAAAATTCCGTTGGTGCTGATTCATGGACTCCTTTCCGATCCACTCACCTGGACGAACATGGTGAACGAGTTGCGCGTGAATCGAGAGCTAACCGAACGTTATCAGATTTGGGCATTTCGCTATTCTACGGGCACTGAATTCTTCGAAAGCGCGGCGCTGCTTCGCCGGCAACTGCGTGAAATACGGAAGGCGTACGACCCCCGGCGAGCCGATCTGGCACTTTCTCGAATGGTAGTGGTAGGCCACAGCATGGGCGGACTTTTGGCGAAACTTCAGGTCGTCCACAGCGGTGACGAGCTATGGCGAACGCTGGCCAATCGGCCGCTATCGGAGATTGCGGCCACTCCGCAGGTTCGTGAAAAACTGACAAGTCAGCTCTTCTTCGATCCTAACCCCGATATTGCTCGAGTCGTGTTCATTGGCACACCACACAAAGGATCGGCAGATGCGAGTCGCTGCATCGGCCGAATCGGTGCTGCGTTAGCTGAGATTTCTCCAGCACTTGAGCAGGAACATACTGAGTTGGTGCAGAATAATCCGGGCGTTTTCAATCCGGAGTTCCAGAGAAAAATTCCAAGAAGTATTGATCTCCTAGAACCAACGAACGCGTTCTTGCGTTCCACGTTGCGACTTCTTTTTCGACCCGAGGTACAAACCCACTCGATATGTGGCGTACTCGATCGGCCGCTTAGTACCGAGCCATCCGATGGCGTTGTGCCACTTTCGAGTGCTCGCTTGGTAGGCGCGGCTAGCGAGAAGCTGGTACCCGTCAAGCATACCGACCTTACAAAAAGCTCCGCGACGGTCGCCGAAGTCGTCCGCATCCTGTGCCTTCACACTAGGTAACGTGACGTGTTGCCGTCGGCGAGCATCTTGAAGGGAACGCGGCGAGCGGCTTGGAGTTTGGTGGGTTCGGAACCCAAGACGCCGCGAATGCCTCCCGTGGTGGGCGGCATCCAGGTCAGTGGCAGGAGCAGCAATCGGCGCGCTGGGAAATTCGGATTGTTTGTTACGTAGAGCTCTTGGCGGATTGGCGATGGCTCAGTCCGCCATTGGTCCTACGTCCGCAGAACTCAGAGGTGCCAGCGGCTTTACCTCCGTGGCGGCCTGAATGGCCCCGATGGTGGTAGAAGTGTCGCGCGGTTCTCCCGTTACATCCTCAGTCACGTACTCAAACTCCCGTCCGGTGCGGGTCGCCGGCTGTCCGTCGATAGGAACCAGGAACATGTCGACGCGAGTGAACATGGATTCGTCGACTGCTAAGCATGCATCGGCCGCGGCCGGCCAACCAATCTCGCATTCGCCGCGCGCTAAAAAGGCATTGTTCTGCCATACGCAAGTTTCAGGTTCTGTATAAACCTTTACCAGGTCAGAATGCTCTCCCCGCACAAAGTTGTTGGCAAAAAGTATTTCCTGCGGGGCCTTTCGCCATGGCTTCTTGCCCGGATGCGGATAGCCTAATTCGATAGATTGGGCATTTCCAACTAGCGAATTGTTGACGATCTCGATTCGTCTCGGTCGATAGTGCGCATCGAGGCTTCCGCCCGGGCGGGCATCCTCTTTGTCGCCATTGGTTAAGACGAGGGCTGCGTCGAACCGTTCGCCAGTTAGATTGGCGAGGTAATTGTTGTAGATGCGATGGTCATCGCCATAGATGCGGATACCGCCACAGCCGGGGCGTCCTTTTCCGAGAATAACGTTACCATGTACGGACGTGCGATTCCCGTGTCTCAACGACAAGACCCCCATCGAGTCGATGATGGTATTGAAGCGAACGGTGTTGTCGCACGACTTGATGGAGATGATTTCTGGGTCGCCATCGCATCGATCGAACAAGTTGAACTCAACCACGGTATATCCACTGGAGAGGGATACTTCGCTCCAGCCGACGCGGATTGCTTCTTTCTCATTTGTTGCGCGAGGGCCAATATCTCGGAACAGGTTGTGGTCGATTCGATCGTACTGTGATTGCTGTCCGCTAGAATCGCCATCGATGGTCACATAGTTTCCCGTCTGTTGCTTGTCCGCGAAGAGGCAGTGGTCAACCCGATTGTGGTGACTGTTGGGCCCGGTAATAACGAGCCAGTCGAACGACTCTGCTTCGTGTAATCGGAATTCGCAGCGTGACACGCGGATGTGGTTGGCGCCATCGAGCTTGACGGCCGTTTCGTTCTGCAGTTGAAACACGAAACCGGAAACAACCACATGAGTCGCGCCAGGCTTAAACGCAAAGGCGGTGGTGTTGCCGGTTAGGGTCACACTGCCAACCGATTCGGCGCGGATGTTTACTGGCTGCCCTGCCGTCCCCCCATCGCCGGCAGCAAGTGTCACCGCATCGTCAATCTCGTAGTGACCCGCTTTCAGAATGAGCGTATCGCCAGGCTGCGCAGAGCGGGCGGCTGCCACCAAATCCTCGAAAGTGCCAAACTCAGTGGTAGCGCCTAGAGACGACGACAGGCAACCTAGTACCAAGAATAATGCGACGGGCAATTGGGGATTCAAGAACGGACTCCACTTCCACTTTCAAACACTTCAGCCGACAACCCTCGACTACAATCCATGCATTGCAGCGGAATAGCGATTCCAGTTACGAGCGAGGCCATAACTATCGCACAAGGACGAATCGCTTTGAGCCGAAACGAAAACACAGGAGGCGATCAACAGCGCAGGACTACTCGCTGTGGTCCACTTCCAGTTGATAAACGGCCACCTCTCCATAGGATCCCGCAAGCGACTCTTTCTTCAGATTCGACTGCGTATAACAGCCAACCTTGAAGTAACAGCCGTCATTCGAAGTCTTCCAATCCATTTTCAGTTCATCGTTGAACCATACTTTGATCCGACCGTCAGATGCCTGGATGCGTAGCGCAAATCTGTCGCCAAGCTCGTAGGCAGCATCGAGTTCTATCTCGCTTTCCCCTTCTCGTTCGATGAACAATTCGTCTCCCTCAAGGCGAATCATCAGGACGTCGTCTTCGGCGTCATGGATCTGAGCGCAGACGACGTGTTTCTTTCGTTGGGGCGTCTGCAAAACCGCTTGCTCCACCTCCAACACGTGCGATCGGCCATCGTCGGTCGCCCAACTTGCTTCGTCTTTTCCGCTAGCATCCATTTCCCGCAACTCAGAGCGTGGGTAATTTGAGTTGGTAGTGCCTAATCCGTCGCACGAGGCGCGGAATAGGACCGCGTCACCCGCTTCGGACGCATGAAAGCATCTTGGATCGTCAAACGTCGCCAACTCTGGCTGAACCACTTCGTCTGGATTTCCCTTGCGCTGCGTGTCGTAGGGGATCGTCAGCTTCCAGCGTGACAAATCGAGGATGGCAGACGGCGGGGAGTCGCCGCGCGTGTCGCTGCTAACAGCAAGAATAACCAGGAGTGTAAGCAACCGAGCGATCATTACTATCCTCAACACCTTGTTTTTGAAAGCCCACTATAATTTCCGGCGACTTGCCGCCGACGGGAGCACCCAAGCGAGATTCTCAACGCACGATCTGCATGGTAAGCCCACCGTCGACGACCACGGTTTCCCCTGTCATGTAATCGTTGGTTGCGAGAAGACGCACCACCTCGGCAACATCGTCTACCGATCCTTCGCGGTGTAGTGGAATACGATTAGCCAAGTTGTGGGCTTGTTGCTCGCTTGTCATGTTTTCGTGAAACCGAGTTCGAATGATCCCTGCGCGACGCAGTTGACCCGAATATTGTCGTCGGCCAAGTCACGCGCGAGCATCCGTGTGAACTGCGTCATTGCCCCTTTCACGGTCCCGTAGACCAGTGCCCCGGGACAGCCACGTATGCCTGCGGCAGACGACATAAAGAGTATGACCCCTTCCGAGTTTTGCTTAAGGTGGGGGACCGCAAATCGGCACAGATGAAACGCGCCATGAACATGGATGGCGAATGCTTGCTCCCATTGGTGTTGCGAGAGATCTTCGAGGCGTCCCGGCGCGGGGCCACCGGCGTTGTGGAAAACAATGTCGAGGCCTCCCAGGGCATCCACGCTCTGTTTCACGAGAGACTCCACCTGGTCTGAGTCGGCGACGTCGGCGGCGATGAAATGCGACCGGCGACCGAGCGATTCAATCTGCTTGACGACCTCTCTTGCCGCTTCATCTTCATTCCGCCCGTTGATCACTACATCGGCGCCAAGCTTGGCAAAATCGACTGCAACAGCGGCGCCGATACCCTTGGTGCCACCTGTAATGAGGGCTCGCTTGTTACGGAGTTCCATCCTGCTCATTTCCTTTTGATTTCGAGTTCACCTGTTCGAGCGCTGTGGCTACCGATTGAGCCATTGCTTTAGCGTACCAAAATCACGCCGCAACGCGGCCAGATTCTCTTGGGCGTCGCCGTTTTTTAGATACTCAACATGTAGCGAGATAGGGCAGTCGATGCCCGACTCCTCATGCATTTGGAAAAACTTGCTATCGACTCGGCCCTCACCCAGCGGCACATGTTCGGGCTTTTTGCCCACCCACTGAAAGTCTTTTGCAAACACCGCACCGACATGCGGTTTCATGATGTCGTAATGCAACGGCCAGGCAAGTCCGCCTTCGACCGTAGCATGGCGGATGTCGAATGCCACGCCGATTTCGCTAACCGGGATATCCGCCAACAAGTACTGCATATCCCAAATGGGAGCACCAACGTACTGTGCACCGCAGTGGTTCTGGTAGACGGCGGTAATCCCCAGCTCTCGGTTGAGCGCGGCAAGCTCTTGGACGCGGGGTCGCAGTTCCGCCAGTTGTTCCATGATGTTGCGATCCGCATCGTAGCGATAGAATCCCATGCGGTACTTTTTGATGCCAAGTCCCGCACCGGTGCGAAGCACTTTCTCTGTAAGTGGCTGATCAACGCCCAGTACATCGGTCGTCATGATGGTGATGTCTAAACCGTGATTCTTTACCGCTTCCATCTGCTTGGGCAAGTCGTCTTCTACCCGCTCTGGAGCCACGTGTCCGCCGTTTCGCACCGTTGACTCGATGCCGTCGAATCCTATGTCGGCGATGGAGGCGGCCATTTCATCGTAACTCAACGACTGTACGAACTTGATGAAGGCGCATAGATCGGGTCGATTGGCCGAAGGAGTCGCTGCCGCTGCCATCCGACTAGAGAAGGCGACAGCCCCTGCCGTTGCCATGGCTCCTCCAAGGAACACGCGACGATCGATACTGTCGGCAATCTGTGGTTCACGGCACATGGGCTTAGACATGGTAGGTTCCTAATAGTGATAAAAAGATGTACGATCGTCGCATCGATCCAATGAAACTCAGCGCCAGCAACATCGTCAGGGACGTTGGTTCCGGAACAGCATGCCCCTGGCTGGTAGCGATGGGAGCCGGAAAATCGCTCGCGGAAAGGCCCAGCCCCGCCCTCCAAATGTTGTAGTCACCGATGTCGACAACCCCGTTGCGGTCGGCGTCAATTGCAATGGTTGTCGTCGAGCCGAGGTTGTCCCGCCATAACGCGTAGTCGGCCATTCCCACCACACCATCGTGGTTGAAGTCGCCAGCGAGCACCACCTCTAAGGTGAAGGCCTCTAAGGGGAAGGCATCGCCGCTGTAGCTAAAAGTCCATCCGAGCCCAGCATCCAAGTCGGGCAAGTCGACGCTGTCGAACCTGCCATGAACGCCACCGACGGCGGCAAGAATGGCAAACTCGTCTCCCAGTAATGGCACCAGCTCTTGCTGGAGCGTCACCACTAAATTGCCCTCAATTAAGGCAGATTCTGCCATCGCAAGCATGGCAGAATCCGTCGCGTCGCTCAATTCTACCTGCAGAGTCCCATTGGGGGATTGCGTGTAGCTGCCGCTGAGGGAGAGCGTGCCAGCCGCAGCGAGCGCTAGTCCACCTGGTGAGCTTCCACCAAGCGAGAGATTCATCACGTTGTCAATAGTCGTGTTTACGAACGCTTGCCCACCACTATCAATAAACACTTCTGTCGCTGGAGTTTCCACGAGCGGTTTGGCTACTGTAATTGAGTAGAGGCCCCAATCGACGGCCGTATCATCGTTGATCTGCACGTTCACCGCACCCGATTGGAGCTGCTCAGTAACTGTACCGAGGTCAAGGACGCCCACAAACGCTTCGGAGTTGTTCACCTGAGCGTCCCAGCCTAGTTCGCTGAAGAGCAACTTGTGCGCGGGATCGCTGTCAAACAGGCGGACAAAGTCGGTATCGATCGCACCTCCGGCCTGTCGTAGCGATAGCGCCAGTGTGCCGTGAACAACGCGCTCGCCCGAATCGAGCTGGTGCTGAATGGTGAAGGCGACGTTTCGATTTCCGCTGGCATCGTCGAACCCCGTAAGCGGATGAGCCGAAGTTCCGAGAATGTAGTTTGCCCACGCCGGATCGACAAACGCGTTATCGACGCTTGCCGGCCCATCGGCCACAAAGTCATCGATGTCGCCAATTAAGTACTCCCGCACTTCGACTTCGTAACCGCCGGGAGTTAGTTTCTCCCGCCAACCCTCAGGATCGAGCCAATTGCCAGCGGTACCCGTCCAGTGAAATGCGAGGACGTCGGCCGCGTCGGCTACCTGAGCTTCGTAAAGGCTATCGATTCCGACAGGCGTGTTGTGGCTATCGATATAGCCCGCCGGCTGCGGGCCAAACGTATCGTCGTCGATAATTGTACCGGTCGATCCAACGATCCAGTTTTGGGCCGTCGGCGGATTTTGGACAATGTAGCTTTCGGCCGTTGAGTTCCAGATCACCATGTTCGCACCGGCCCATCCATGTCCGGTTCCGAAATTACCGCGATTTCGGGCGTTGATCTGATCGCCATCCACGGCGATGTTGTCGAATAGCGAACCCGTCGCCCATCGCTGATGTGGGCCGGACTCATCGAGTGCGTTGTTGGCAACCGAGTTATGGAAGACGTGAGGGCCCGCCGGCCGCGTACTGTTGTTGATAAAGTCGTGTCGACCTTCGTTCGCTTCCGAATTGGTCACCAGCTCGAGCTGGCCGCTAAGGTCGAACGTGTACCGCCGACCTCCCGTTATTTGGCTCTTCGGTTCCAGGTTGATCGCATTGTCGACGGTTACCCACTTTGCTCCGGGGTTGCTCAACACCGCGGAGTGCGCGAAATGGGCGGATGTGGTATTCTGTACCCATACGTGCTGTGCCTTGTCAATCGACACGAAGTTCCAGGAGTGGTCCTCGTCCGTATCCGAGGAGTAGTCCGACTCGGCCTGCAGGTTCTCGACGCCGACATTCTCAATTCGATTGAGCCATTCGTACTTCTTGATCTGACCGCCGCCGTACTGCAATTCAAATGCGTTGGTCAGGGGGGCGTCGACGAACAGTCGATCACCTTCAATGCGTGTAATCACGCGGTCGAATCGAATATCGATGGAACCTGGTTCCCATTGCGTGATCGGACCTCCATCGGAACGTGGCGGAATCGAATCCATGCCGAGGTCGCTAATCCAGTCGGCCGTGCTAGGGCGAGTGATCCGGACCGCATCGCCAACGGCGAATCCCGAGGTTGAGTCCACGCGGAAGCTCCGGGCACCTACCGGCACGGTCTTGTCAATCATATTGCGGGTGGAGCCAGTGAGCGATTGCGAGCCGCTACCCACGATTTCAATCAAGTCGCGTTGGCTTGTACCCGTCGCGTGGAGCACGGTGCCATCCGTATCGCGGCCGACGCCTCGCAAGACGACGCCGCTTGCACCAATTGTCAGTTGCCCGCCGATTTGGTAGTCGCCCGCGTTGAGTAGCACCGCGCCGCGGAATCCGTCGACGCCGAGTGGTAGGGCCGACACCTGATTGATCGCGGATTGAATGTTGGCCGTATCGTCACCGGCAACGGGGGCCACCGTTACCGCTACAGGAACATCCGGGAGGCCCATTTTTCCAGCCCGGTAACCGACGTTGGAGAAATCGGGGATCCGGTCACCTTGGGCGTCGGGAACGTAGACAAGCCGACTGGTTGTGCCACGCCGCACCCACTGGCTTTCGACGCCATAGCCTTGGCCGACGAAGCCGCCGGCAACAAACAGGGTAGCGATCGCGATAAACGGTAGACGAAGCAAGAATGTGCCTAGTTGCTGGACGCCGCCGTCGGCGAAGTGCCCGGAGGAGGCGTGGGAGAAGCCAACGGTAGGCCGGTCGATAGGGAAGTCCGTTCGATCGCCGACGATTCTTATACTAGACTACCGCGGGATTTCGGTCTCTCAATCCGTTTTTGCGGAATCCAGTTCCGCTTTTCCGGCACCACCTGCTACAATGGAACATTAAGGTGCTAAGGCCCCGCCAAGGTGCATTGGCTCCCTGAAGTGGCTTGTCCCGGTAGCTGCATCCCTCGGACCCTACCTTCCTAAGCGAATATCCGCCATCGATGCCGTCGATTCCCCACGTGGCTCTGCTGATCGAGACATCGCGAGAATACGCTCGCGGGTTGCTTCGAGGTGTTGCCAGGTATCAGCAAGAGCACGGGCCGTGGTCAATCTATTTCGAACCCCATGGCTTGGATGATCCGCCCCCCGAGTGGCTAGTCGGTTGGCAGGGCGACGGCATTTTGGCACGCGTCAATAGCCGTGCAATGGCCGATACGATTATTGCGAGCCGCATTCCCGCGGTTGATGTCCGCGGGGCGCTACCCGAGCTAGGATTGCCATTCATTGGCGTCGATAATCGGCCAGTTTCACGCCTCGCCTACGATCATCTCAAGGACTTGGGGCTTCGCAACTTCGCGTTTTGTGGGACTCCCCGCGGAGAAAATCCCAATCAAGACCTGCGGTGCGACTACTTCGTCAACTTGGTCGAAGAGGGAGGGCACCAATGCAGCACCTGGTTAGGCGAACAGCAACGCCAGCGAGCCTCGACCTGGGAAGAGCAGCAGCAACAAATCGCCACCTGGCTGGAGGGGCTACCCAAACCCGTTGGCATCATGACCTGTCATGACGACCGTGGCCAACAAGTGCTCGACGCGTGCCGCCGAGCGGGTGTCCGAGTGCCCGACGAAGCAGCCGTGATTAGCGTCGACAACGATCCCCATCTGTGCAATCTGTGCACGCCGCCGATGACCAGCATTGACGTAAATCCCAGCCGGATTGGATACGGTGCCGCCGAGATTCTGGCTACTCTGATGGGCGGTGGCCAGGTCGAGCAGATGAGGACCTACCTTGGCCCGCCTCGCGGCATCGCAGCCCGACTCTCGACCGAAATGCTATCGATTGAGGACCAAGACGTTGCGGCAGCCATTAAATACATTCGCGAACACGCCACTGAGGGAATTCGGGTATCCGACGTGATCGCTCGCGCTGAGCAATCGCCGAGCACGCTCGAGCGCCGCGTCAAGAAGCTGCTGGGTCGAACCATCAAGGCCGAAATCACGCGCGTGAGACTGGCCAGGGCCAAGCTGTTGTTGAGCGAAACGGAATTCTCCGTCGCCAAGGTCGCCGAGCGTACCGGCTTCGCCGAACCGAAGTACTTCTGCGAGGTCTTCCGCAAGCACGAGTGCACTACTGCTACGGAATACAGGCAACGCTTCCGCGACGAGTAGCACCAGCCCCAGGGGCAGCAAGAATGGCCCCGACTGGCCCGACTGGTTAAGCGACGCTCAAGGTGCTTGCAGAGAGCCGCAATATGAATAAATGGAGCTAGATTCCGAAAAATTGGATTGGCCGATTTGAGAATACTGTTTAATTTGGAAGGGTGGCGGCTGCTTGTTGCCCCTCGCTGGGCAACTGTAAGCGCCACCAGCACCACAGTCTTCAGGCGTTGGATAGGGCTCTTCGGGTTGCCCGGCGGAGTTGTTTTTGGTCGGCTTTGTCGCGGCGTTCTGCTTGGCGGTATTGGCGGATGGACTCGGGGTGGGCGGCGGCCCAGACATCGGGGCGGAGCGCGGCGTAGTCGGTCTCGCCGGCCAGTAGCCGATCCAAGACGTCTTTCACGTACGCCCACACGTCTAAGTCGTTGCGTCAGCCACTGGAAACGAGCGTGAAAAAGCCGGCCGCCCGGTCGCCGGCCGCGAGGCTGCCAACGAACAGCCAATTCTTGCGGCCTAGCGCCACCTGCTTCATTAGTTGCTCGACATCGTTGTTGTCGATCGGCAACCAGGGATCGGTGAGATACAACTGCAACGGCGTCCAGTGATTGCGCAAGTAGCCCAGCGCACCGCCGAACTTGCTCTTGGGCAGCACGTCGTGCGCCGCTGGACTTTCCAGCCACTGGCCTAGCGCCAGCCAGATCGGCAACGCTTCTTCGGTGCGCAGCTCCAGCCGCGCCTCGGGCTCCATGGTCTTGCCCCGGTCTTCAATATCGTAAAGCTGCTGAAACTTGGCTAGCGCCACGCTCGCTTCGCGCGGGTAGTTGTCCCGCGCTTCAAACACCTTGCGTCGCGCATGCGCCACGCACGCCGCCCGCTCGATCCGACCGCCCGTCCGCAGCGCAATCTGCTGATAGCCTGAATAACAGTCGGCCATCAGTTTTCCAGAGAAGTCTTCCAAGACCAGATCGGGGCCGGCCCGCTGGCGACTGACCGTAAAGTCAAAGAACGTCAGGGGAACCGTCACGCTCCGATAAGCCCACAGTTTGGCCGTCACGCTCGGCTTGTTCTTTTCCCGCGCTTCGCGAAGTTTTTCGCAGGCCCGCTGGCTCTTCGCGTCGCCAGGCGTGGCTTCGGGTATCTCCTTCGGAACCAGCAGCGTCACGCTCGTGTCGTCGGTTCCTAGAATCGAACTGGCCAGTACCGTCTGGCGGAGGTGCGCAATCAACGGCTCCAGCACAAACGCCGACGCCTGAAGAACGTTCAACAGCGTCGAACGGCTAGGAGTCCAGCCCGAACCGGCGAACAGGTCTTGCTGCCGATAGATCGGCAAGTGATAGCCGTACTTGTTCGCGATGATCTCCGCGGCGATTGAGGCATCGTACTTGTCGCCTTCGACAAGGCCGGTCGGCCTGTCGGCCGAACCGACGCCGCACTCTGGGGCGTTCTGGCAGGCGTACTTCGGATACTTCGTCACCCGCACTTTCAGTTGCGGTCGCTCGAATTCGAGCGTTTCTGTTGTGTCAAACCCAATGAGTTCCCGTGCGCCGTGCTGGGGGCACGCTTTCTGGTCGTCGGGAACCTGGGCCTCGACTTCGTATCGCGGCAGATGCTCCGGCAAGCCCTCATGGCGACGTTTTTTCTTCTTGCGACGGACGTGCGTCTTGACCGTCAGGCCGGCTTCCGAGATCGCCTCGGCCAGGCCCTCTGCCGCCTCTGCCGCCTCTTCCCCGAAATCTAACGCCAATTGATTGGGGTCGGCCAGGTACCGTTCGCTGCGGCGGGCGAACGCCCGTTGCAAGAGTTCTTTGATCGTGAGCTGGTCGGCTTGTTTCTCTTGCTCGAGTCGTTTTACTTTCGCGGCCAGGTCGGCAATCGCTTGTTCGTGCGATTCGACGAGATGTTTTTCAGCGTCGACTTCGCGAAGTAACTCAGCGGCGAGCGTTTGACACGCCCCAAGATCGTTGGGAATCGCAATAATGCTGGCTCGAATCGTCATGCTCGTCAACATAACGATTCACTAGCTTCGCGCAAGTCCAACTCTGAAAGTTTTCGAGAAAACTTTTTACGCCGACTTCTGGTAGCGCTTGCGGCGCTTCACGCCGACCAGCGACACGCCCCCCAACAGCATGGCCAGTTCCGTCGCGTCGATTGCCAGTCGCCGCTCGTCGGATGCTTTCACTTCAAACGTCCCTTGCTCGAGCACCTTGTAAAAAACCCAAAAGCCAGTCCCATCCCAGTACAGCATCTTCAAGCGATCGGTTCGTCGATTGACGAACAGGTACAGGCTGCCGCCGGTGGGGTCTTCTGCGAACTGACCTCGGACGATTCCCGAGAGCCCGTCGATTCCCTTGCGCATGTCGGTCGGTTCGGTGTGGAGATAGATGGTCACGCCCGCCGGAAAGTTTAGCATGACGAAGTCTCCACCTCTCGGGTGACGCGGACCAATTCGCTGACGATGGTCCGCAACGCCTGCTCGTCGGCGGCGGAGGCTTCAAGCTGAACGCCGCCAGGCAGACGGACGGATAGCGCCGGCGCCGAGTGGACGAGCACTTGCTGGAAGACGCTCTGGCTGGGATCCCGACGCACGCGGGGTTGGTGCTTTGCTGCGCGGGTTGGGGAAAGCCCCAGCTTGCGCCGCCAGGCATAGAAACTCGCGATGCTGACCCCCTCGGCGGCACAAAACTCGGCCGTCTTCAACCCCGAAGCCTCCAACCGAACAAACCGTTCACGCCAAGCGGCAACTTTCTGCGGATCCGAACTGCAAGCCATCGTCAAACTCCTGAAACTTGGAATGCGGGGATAACGCTTGCCAAGCTAACAGACGCGTCAATGATGGGGCTGGTCGGCGCTTACGGGCAACTGTCGCCAGACTTGGCGGTCTACTCTTCGGTAATCGAAACGATACTTTTCAACCTTGAATTCTTTGCTGTTCGTTGTACCGCCACGATCGGCGTTTTTCAGACCTAGAAAGTAGAGGGAAGTTAATGTACTCCAAAAGATCGTGTGTTAAGAGTTTGGCCAATTACCTGTGGGCTGCGCTTGCAGCGACTGCGATTGGCGGCGTGGCAGAAGCTGCGATCGTTGAAATCTTCACGGAGAACCTGGATGCGTTCAACGAGGTGCAGGATCTTGGCGACGGGATGAATCCATATGGCGTGCAGATCCTCACCGCTCCCACCGCCTTCGGTACCGGCGATGCAATGCGAATGATCGATTTCTATGACATGGACAAACCAGAACTGCAAGGCGAACTCGCCGCCCCGCTACTCGAGCCGTTCCGTATTGATTTTCAATCAATCAACGAAAGCCCGGCCAGCAGCAGCAGCGCTATTCGGTTCCGGATGGCCAACAGCGGACAAAGCATTACGTCCGAATCGCGATCCGCCTTTTCGTTGTCCTGGCAGGCCGACAAGAAAGTATCGGCAAAGTACAACGGCAGTGCCGATGGCAATACTGGCGATGTCGATACCACAAGCTCGGATCCGCTTGAAGGCCTAAGCGACATTACGCTTATCGCCAATGGCGCCACAGCGGGTACCTACGCGTACAGTCTATTCGGCGAAACGCGAACCCTCAATCCGCTCTCGTACGATGTATATATCGATGGTGCGCTTCTAAACTCAAGTACCGAGGGCGACCCCAAACACGACGAATTCAAGAACGGGATGCTGTTTCATTTCGAGTCCTCTGGAAATTACGACCCTAATTTGGGGCTACAGCGATTTGGTTTGTTAGGAAGTAGCGATTCCAACGTCGATCCAGACGTTTCCTTCGATAACGTCATATTGCGGACAGGCAGCGACATCGGAGCTGCGATTCCCGAGCCAAGCTCATTGGTAATGCTGCTTGCCGGATTGTCCGCGATAGGCTTGTTCCGGACACGCTAAGTGTGCGCGATTTGTAAAGCGTGAACGAACCGTTAAGGACGTTAGAACCCGCCCATTGGTGCTGCAAGGAACGGTTGCGTGACTGCCGAACTGGATTCGTAACCTCGCCGAGCCACTTGGGCCGCCGGCGGGCTTTTCCTTCAGCGCCGGGCGCGTTCTGTTGATTCTGATATCCGTTGGACTTCGACAATCTTCAACTTTCCACTTTAGGCAGAGACCAGTTATGAGAAACGTTGACTCTTTAACGCTGAGTTCGGGCGGTCCGGTCACCACGACACGCAATCGGATGGAGTGTGTTTCGGGAAGGCAGGTCACGCAACCATGGGGCCACCGGTCATTAGGCGCGACGTGTTTATTGGCAGCAGCGATGGCTCTAAGCAACTGCTCTCCATGCTTTGCGGTGGTAGTGCTCTCCGATGGGTTTGGGGACGCCGACATAAACAACAACAGCATACCGCTGGAATTTGTGGACACCAACATCAACGGTTCGCTGGAAGACACGACCTACGTACCCGGTCGACTAGTGGACGGCAGCATGACCGAACCAGAAAACAACGAGTTAACGTCGGTGCTTAACGCATCAGACACGGGGATTCGTTGGATTCAAATGCGTGGTTTCAGCAGCGCAGCGTCCAACACCGTTCCAGGCTCGGGCGACTCCAAGCCTCAAATGCGAATTGTGGACGACACGCAAGGTGCGATGCTAGAAACGAGCGGCGGTACGGGGGGGCTGGGTATTTCAGCGATCGATGATGGCTACGCGATGGCGTGGGAGTCGAAGGGTGGCGGCAGTTCGGCCGCTGGATTCTTCGGTCAGCGAGTCGAGCTAGGCCCCGAAGTGGATGACGAAGTGAAGGTTAGCTTTGACTTTCGGATCTGGCGTGATGCTCCGAATCTAAATGGCACCAATGTGAACAATGAACCAAGCCAGGGGGAACTTAGGTTTGGTCTTTACCAGGATACCGATGAACAGCTTGGTCAGTCCAATCCCTTCGCAGGTCGCCAAGTCGATGCGGAGGGCATGCCGATTGCTGGATTGGTTCCCGCTGTATGGGGGGAAGAGGAAGGAATGTTTGAGGGATCACTGACGGGGCAGCATGGTGCGGGCGACGATATCGGCACGAACGGCGATCACGGCTGGCAAGCGAGCGTATGGATGGGAAATCCACTGCAGCCCAATGGCGGACAAAGCCGGATTCGCGAAGAAGTCCAGGCCGATCGCATCTTGCAGGGCAACGACGTTCAAACGATTGCGCAGCCACAAAACATGAACCCTGATCCGTTTGGAAATCCAATTTTCGACTTCGTCAACCTCGATATTACGAAAGTATACAATATCGAGTTGTCGCTAAAGCGGGCGACGGAAACCGATCCCGCCGATACTATTCTCGCGACATTGACCATTACCGATAAGGCAACGCAACAGTCTTGGTCGCTGAGTGGCCAAGAAGACAATTTTACCGACCCGGTCTTTGGTGGCATCCAGAGCGACTCTTGGGATTACTTTGCAATTCGCAATGCATCATCTGGTACCGCGGAGTTTGATTTTATTCTAGACAACTTCCTTCTTGAAGTCATCGGCAGCAATGAGCCAACAGGGTTGGCCGGCGACTTCAACGCGGACATGGTTGTCGACATTGCCGACTATGCGTTATGGCGAGACAACCTCGGTGCGGCCACCGACGCAGCCATTAATGATGCTGGGGATGGCGTAGCTGGCGTGTCCGCCGGCGACTATGCAATCTGGAAAACGAACTTCGGCCAGTCGCTGGGTGGCTCCGAAGCCCTTGTGGGGTCAACCAACATTCCTGAGCCCGGCAGCGTCATGCTGCTGGCCGTAGGTGGTGTCTTATGCCTTGCATTGAGGCGTTCGCGGGCGTAGCGAAGTTTTGCGGGCAGCAGAAACTTCGCTACGTATCGGGTTCACTGCGGTCGATGTCGACTGACGTCGACCGCAGTTGCCCGACTCACGAGTGGAATCAGGCGGCGCAAAGTCTTTGCCACTGGTGACAAGGGATGTTCGTACGATCTTCCGTTGTGTGGTTGTGAATCCTATTCTTGCGGTAAGGGACTCTGTGGAATGAGTAGATCTCAAAGAAGACTTGGCTCCGGTAGGCGAATGCGGGCCGGTTTCACGCTCGTGGAATTGTTGGTGGTAATCGCCATTATCGGCGTGCTCGTGGGCCTCTTACTGCCCGCAGTCCAGGCCGCCCGCGAGGCGGCCAGACGGATGTCGTGCGCAAATAATCTTAAGAATGTCGCGCTTGCGTGTCTAAACTATGAAAGCACGAAGGGACACTTGCCTCCTGCGCGACTGAGGTCCCGACAGTACAACCTCAAAGGAAGTGGACCATCTGCGCACGGCCATTGAACGGTCGGGCGTTAGTGGATTTGTGCTGATCTTACCGTACATGGAAAATCAAGCTCTCTACGATGGTTTGGAAATAGACCAGAAGAATGGATTGTGGCCAGCAGGCATTTTCAGCGCCTTCTGGCACACTCCCCAGCGGGAGGCACTTCTGGCGACGCGCCCCGATTCGTACGTCTGCCCGTCGAGCACTACCTTGCCGAAGACCGAGATCGATAGCTTTTCGTCGTGGTCGGAAACACCTGCGACCGGCACTTACGCTTTCTGCGGTGGCCACCGTGGCCCGTTCTACAGGCAGCCTGTGAACGCTTGCTTGACGAAGCACCACAATTCGGGTGCCCACCTGTATTGGAACACGATTGCCCTAAAGCAGATTCTTGATGGTACTTCGAAGACCATTTCCGTGGGTGAAATTGTCGATGGCCATACGGTGAATAGCTCGAACATCTGGAGTTACGTACTGCGTTATGCCGACTGCTTCCGCGTTACGGACACCCCGCTGAACACACCAGCAGAATTCAATGGCATTCCAGTTGGAACCAATGCGGCAAACGTAAATGGTGCTTTTGCCAGCAAGCATCCTGGTGGTGCCCTGTTTTCCTACGTGGATGGCCACGTCGAGTTCGTCGGCGAGGAGATTGACGTCGATACCTACCAGGAGCTTGCGACCATTGCATACACGCCCGCCGAACGTGATGCCACGGACGAAGAATTCTGCAAGAGCCGAGGCTATTGAACCATGTTGCGATTCGGTAAACGCCACGGCGTGGCTGGACCATTCGAGTCTAGTTCAAAGCAAGCAAAGACGATTAGCGCGAAGAGCAAACCTGCATCTACTGCGTTCACGGGTTTCTGTATCACGTTCCTATTGCTTCCGGTCTGTGGATGCGGCACTCCTGAGCCACCGCGCGTCGAAGTAGCAGGGCAAGTGCTACTGGGCCAGCAACCTATGGAGCAGGGCAGCATTCGCCTGATCCCGGAAGTTGGGCGACCGGTGACGGGCGAAATCGGGGCAGACGGACGCTTCGAGTTAACCTCGCCAACCGTTGGCCAGACGGTCGATCAGGGAGTCCTGCTCGGCAAGTACGCCGTCGAAGTCACGGCTTCCCGAATCGTGGATGACGAAACCGCTATATCGCTGGTACCGGCCAAGTACGCCAACCACCATACCTCCGGCATCGAAGTAGTGATTGATGAGCCAACGGACTCCTTGTCGATTCGCTTGTCGCTAGAGGATCCGTTGGACACCGACAACAACACGATGATCGACCCCGATGAGTCACCTACCAACCACAACCTTAAAAAAGAACAAGAGGGTGCGGATGTCGAAGGGGCATAAGCGGAACGAAGGATGGTCGACGCCGGACCAGGTGCCTCCCGCCCAATCGCTGGCGACCGTGGTGAGAAGGATCCAACGCATGAGGCTTGGCGGACTGCTCATGGCATGTTCATTGTTCATGGTGGCCACCGGTTGCGGCGATGGTCGGCCACAACGCGTTGCCGTATCGGGGCAGGTTCTCGTCGATGGCGAGCCAGTTCCCGCGGGAAGCATCCGATTCGTACCCGAGGGGTCGCGACCGGCGATTGCGGACCTTGATCAAGAAGGGCGGTTTACACTCCGTAGCTACGATGGTGAAGACGGCGCCGTAGTTGGCACGCATCGCGTTCAGGTTGCCGCTCGGGCCGTGACCGGCGACGAGAAGATTCGCTGGTACGCGCCGCAGAAGTACTCCGACTTCCGCTCGTCCGGCTTAACCGTGGAGGTCACCGAGCCAGTGGACGACTTGGTCATCGATCTTACTTGGGGCGGCAAGAAACCGCGTGGGAAATAAGGCAAGCAATGCGCACTCGGACCCCGATTCCTGCGACCTTTCAGCGCGCATTGGCGGCGCTGGTGTGTTGCTTGCCGCTGCTGCCTTGCACTCTGGCGAAAGCTGTCGACATTCTCGTAAGCAATGCCTTCGAGATTTCCGCCGCCATGCAAAATGCGATGCCAGGCGACACGCTCGTAATGGCGAATGGCACATGGACCGATGAGCGAATTAGTTTTGCTGGAAATGGAGTCGCAGGCAATCCCATCACGCTTCGCGCCGAGACACCAGGCGGAGTATTGCTCAATGGCAACTCGAAGTTGAGCATTTCGGGCGACTGGCTCGTGGCGGATGGCCTAAACTTCGACGGTGGCGCACTAACGGAGGGGCAGCACGTTGTTGAGTTTCGTGGGTCCAACGGCGAGGCTACCAATTCGCGGTTTACCAATTCAACCATCGCCAACTATAACCCCGACGATATCAATACACGGTATTTCTGGGTGTCGATGTATGGCGAAGCAAACCGCGTCGACAACAACTACTTTGCCAACCAGAATCATTCGGGCGTAACGGTTACCGTATGGCGAGGGGATGACGGGCCCGACAATCACCAAATCGATCGCAACTACTTCGCCGACCGTCCTGTGGGAAACGGGAACGGGTGGGAAACCATTCGCATTGGCACGAGTGACGAGTCCCTGAGCAACTCATTTACCGTTGTTGAGAACAACTTGTTTGAGCGGACGGATGGAGAGGTCGAGATTATCTCCAACAAATCAGGCAGCAACATTTTTCGATACAACACGTTTCGCGACGCAGCGGGCACACTCACGCTACGCCACGGCGACAACAACCGCGTGGAGGGGAACTTCTTCCTCGGCCAGGGCAGGGATGGATCGGGCGGGGTCCGCGTGATCGGGGAACGCCAAACACTCATCAATAACTATTTTCAGGATCTTGATGGCCGCGCGGGCGGAGCCATTTCGATTTCGGCCGGTGTGCCCGATTCGCCGCTCAACGAGTACTATCAAGTTAAGGATACGGTGATCGCGCACAACACGATTGTGAACGTGAAGGAGGCGGCCATCACGTTCGACGATGGTCTCGGTAGTAGCGGTCGTTCGCTACTCGCTGAGAATGTAACCGTTGCCAACAATTTGATCTGGAGCACGCAAGACTCCCTTTTTGAAGGAAATGAAGGGGTGGGTTGGCTGTGGGAAGGGAACCTTGCCTTTGGGCAGTCGCTTGGCCCCAAAGCTGGCGACCCAGGGATTGCTGTGGTCGATCCCCAGCTGTCGGCTGCCACAGGCGGAATCTTCCGGCCTGCCGCGAACAGCCCTGTTGTTGATGCGGGCGCGGGTAGCTACAGCGGTTTGTTTAACGACGACATGGACGGCCAGCCACGTGTTGGGATTTTCGACGTAGGCGCCGATGAAGTCTCTATGTCGACGATCGTCCGCATGCCATTGATGGCCGGCGATGTTGGCCCCGATTGGCTCAGCGGCAACAATCCCCAACCGCCGATCGGCGGCGGTGGTGGTGGGTGTAGCGGTCAAGGTTGCGCAATACAGGCCGAAGACTTCAGTGCGATTCTGGACCCCGACAACGATGGCAACACATGGGCGGTCGAGTCGGTAACTTCGGCACTTGGTGGAGAGGTTCTCAAAGCACCGGCTGGCGATCGCGTCGACCTTCCCGCCGAACCGCATGATTCGATCGCGACCTATACGCTCGAATTCGAAACGGCCGGAGTCTACACCGCGTATTATCGGGCACGAGGGTTCGACGGTTCCTCGGATAGCCTGTTTACAGCCGACGACTTTGGTGTCGACCCAGACAACAACGAGTCGCTCTCAAGCAATGGCACTTTTCGGTGGGAGAAGGATTCACGCACCTTTACAATCACTCAGTCCCACGTCGGCGTTCCGCTAGAGTACCGTATCGGGATGCGCGAACAAGATAGCGAACTCGATGCCCTGGTCCTCAATCTCAACGGCGAACTGAGTGACCAGGCATTGGATGAACTGTTTGCGTTGCTGCCTGGCGACTACAACAACGACGGCCTCGTCAATCTGGCGGACTTCATGGTCTGGCGCGATACGCTGGGTAGTGTGGGGAACGGATTAGCCGCCGACGGAAACGGCAGTGGTGCCGTCGATGGCGGCGACTACGACGTTTGGAAGCAGCACTTCGGAACGCCCACCGCGGCAAGCGCCGTGATCGATACCGCGGCTGCCGTCCCCGAACCCAATACGTTCGTTTTGATTCTGGCTACCTTCGTTGGTTGGACGTGCCTTAAGTCCGAACGATTCCGTCGCCAAGTCACTTGCAACGAACACGGCTCTAGGGCACCACAAGCAAAGAAGATCTTTTATCCAAGGAGCATCTGTCATGCCTGAAATCAATCACAAGTCGCTGGAAGTCAATTCTCGTCGAAAGTTTCTGCAAACTTCGGCCGTAGCGGCGGTTGCCGCACCTTATATCGTGCCGGCATCTGTTTTCGGAGCCAATGCGCCGAGCAATCGCATCAACGTTGGTTGCATCGGCACGGGAAATCAAGGGTTCCTGGATCTCAAGCTGTTCCTTCAACAGCCCGACTGTCAGTTGAAGGCGATTTGCGATGTCAATCGCGGCAGTGGAAACTACAAGAACGAGACCGACATCCGAGGATTGGAGCCAGGGCAAGCAGTTGTCGAAGGGTTTTACGCCAAGCAGAAGGACGCCGGAGATTATAAAGGCTGCGATACTTTCCGCGACTTCCGCGACTTGCTTGCCCGCGACGACATCGATGCCGTCGTCGTCGTTGCTCCCGATCATTGGCACGAACAGATGACCATTGCAGCCGCTGAGGCGGGCAAGGATATATACTGCGAAAAGCCGCTTGGTCTAACAATCGCTGGGCAACAGCGAATGATCAAGGCTGTCAGGGAAAATGGCCGCGTACTCCAGACGGGCTCCCACGAGCGTTCGAATCCGTACGTCCGCGATGCCTGCGAGTGGGTGCGTGGCGGGGCGATTGGCGACGTCGAGCGAGTAGTTTGCCACGTTGGACGACACAATAAAGTGGGGCCAGGGCCCGGCTGGAAACCCACGCCGGTCCCCGAGGGCTTTGACTACGAAATGTGGCTTGGCCCTGCACCCGACGCGCCGTACCATCGCGATCGCTGTCTTTACAACTTCCGTTTCAACTACGACTACGCAGGTGGTCAAATTACTAACTTTGGCGCTCACTCAATCGACATGGCACAGTGGGGACTAGGCACCGACTTGACCGGTCCGGTGGAAATCAACCATGTCTATGCTGACTACTTGCCGCAAGGGAGCCTATTTGATGCCGCCACGTTCTCGCAGTTCAACTGCAAGTACGCCAATGGCACCGTTCTCGAATGCTATACAGCCGAGCCCTCGGTTCGATGCACGTTTTACGGCACCGATGGTGTGGTGAGCATCGATAATCAAGGACAAAACGCTACGGTTATTCCCAACGGCTTGGCTCCCAAGTCGCTGCAAAAGCGAGTCAAGTACCATTCGGGTAGTGACCACGTCCGCAACTTCCTCGACTGCATAAAGTCGCGAAGCGAGCCGGCAGCCCCCGTAGAGGTTGGGCATCGCAGCGCATCGATTTGCCACCTCGGGAACATCGCGATGAAATTGGAGTCGACGCTCCAATGGGATCCCGATTCGGAGCAGTTTGAAGGCGAGAACAGCGACGAAGCGAACGCGCTACTTGATCGCACGGCGCGAAACACTTGGGCGACGTAGGTCGATCGCCGATTAGGAAAACTGCAGATTCGCGTCGAAAAAAGATCCGAACGATAAGAAAGCGAGAGTCTCTTGCCACATTGGTCAAAACCACAAGATGCCAGCAACGTACCTGTTCGCCAGAGCACATGGTCGCGGCACCCTCACCGTGGGGGCTCACGTCGCGACACGGCTGTTTCCGTGGTGGGGACGCAACTCTATTTCCTGCCGGTTCACACGCGCACGCCATTAAAGTTTGGAGCCGAGACACTCACCTCCGTTACGTGTGCGCGGGTTGCCGTAACGATTGAAGATGCAACAGGACGGCGAGCCATTGGTTGGGGAGAGACACCGCTTAGCGTCCAGTGGGTTTGGCCATCGACGCTCGCGTATGGCACCCGCCATGAGGCGCTCCGGGCCTTCTGCATTCGACTGGCGGAGTGCTGGTCGGAATTTGATGGCTCAGGACATCCATTAGAGATTGGCCACGCGTTTCAAACCGAGGTGTTAGCGGGCGAGATCGAGCGGTTTCGCGTGGCGTCCGATCCGGCCCAGCAAATCCCACTCTTAGCAGGGCTACTATGTTGCTCGCCCTTTGATTTGGCCGTTTACGATGCCTATGGAAAACTGCACAACCGCGGGGTCTTCGACACGCTGAATTCGGAGTTCTTGAGTTCCGGTCTGTCTCACTACCTTGGAGCGGAGCGGGATGGCGCGGCTGGCGATTTTGAAAATGAATTTCCGAACAAGTACTTGGTCGCCCCGGGCAAAAAGTCGTTGCTTGCGTGGCATCTGGTTGGTGGGTTGGACCCCTTGTCCGCCGACGAACTCAATGGCGACGAGCCCCAGGATGGCCATCCCGTATTGCTGGCGGACTGGATTCAACGCGATGGCCTCCAGTGTCTCAAGGTCAAGCTGCGCGGCACGGACGCGGACTGGGATTTCGACCGCCTAGTGCGCGTGGGCCAGATCGCCGAAGCGAACGGCGTGACGCACCTCACGGCTGATTTCAACTGCATGGTGACAGAGCCTTCGTACGTTGTTGATATTCTTGATCGACTTGCAGCCGTCGCCCCAAGGACGCATGAGCAAATTCTCTATATTGAGCAGCCGTTTCCCTACGACCTGGAAAACCATCTCATCGATGTACGTAGCGTGTCGGAACGTAAGCCGTTGCTCATGGACGAAAGCGCTCACAATTGGGAACTTGTGCGACTCGGAAGATCACTGGGCTGGACAGGCGTGGCGCTAAAGACCTGTAAGACGTTGACTGGCGCGCTACTCTCGCTCTGCTGGGCGAGAGCCCACGGCATGGAAATTATGGTGCAAGATCTCACGAACCCCATGCTCGCACAGATCCCGCATCTCGAACTTGCCGCTCATACGGATACGCTGCTTGGCATCGAAACCAATGCCATGCAGTTCTACCCCAGCGCGTCGGCTAGCGAAGCGCGCGTGCACCCGGGGATTTATCAGCGACGCAACGGACGAGTCGATCTGTCGACAATCGAAGGACCTGGTTTCGGTTATCGGGTCAACGAAATCGACCGTCAGCTTCCCGATCCATCCGCAACGTTTGGCACGATACTAGATTCGCAACATCGCGTTGCAGGCCCCCACGGCAAGGTCAATTCGCATGCTAAGTCATAGCCGGCACTGGGGGGAAGTACGGAGGCCACCCAAGCATCGATACCTCGCAGCATTTTGCTGCTTAATAGGCTGCTGGCCAATGGCATGCAGCGCGACTCCTCCCCGTACGCTCTACTGGGACGCGGACCACCTAGCCGAACTAAAACAGGCGCCGAGCGTATCGTCGAAGGTAATTCGGAACTCTTTGCGGCAATTAGAAGCTGCCGCCACAACGGCGCTTCAGCGCGGTCCGTACTCAGTTGTCGACAAGGCGATCACACCACCAAGCGGCGACAAACACGACTACATGAGCTACAGCCGGTACTGGTGGCCGAATCCCGACACGCCGGACGGATTGCCCTACGTTCGACGAGACGGCGTCGTGAATCGCGAACTATTAAGCCAAGGCGATCGGGTTCGGATCGGGGCCTTCTTTGAGGATATCGAACTACTAGTACTCGCTGCTTACCTCATTGATGAGCAGAAGTACGCACCGCACGCGATGCATTTGTTAAGAACGTGGTTCATCGACCCCAAGACGCGAATGAACCCCAATCTGAACTTCGGCCAAGCCGTTCCGGGGCGAGCTGAAGGCCGCGGTGTAGGTATCATCGATACGCGTGACTTCATTCGCGTGCTGGACGCTCTTGCCCTGCTCGATGCAGTCGACGCCATGCCCGAATCCGATCACCAAGCCTTGCAAGCATGGTTCGCGACCTACCTCGACTGGCTAGTGACAAGCACATTAGGCGCGGAGGAACGGGCTCAAGAAAATAACCACGGCTCATGGTACGCCGCACAGGCGGCCCGGATTGCGCTGTTTGTCAATCGGCCTGAAATGGCACGCAAGTTCATTAGCGATGTAAAAAGCCAACGGATCCCTAGTTGCATCAAGCCGGATGGCAGTCAGCCTCAAGAGCTTGGCCGTACACGGTCGTTGCACTACTCGCTATTCAACCTTTCGGCACTGTTCACCGTCGCGCGTCTAGGGGAGCAGACAAACATTGATCTGTGGCACGATGAGACGGGCGGCCCTAGCAGGCTGAAGCAAGGGCTCGACTTCCTCGTGCCGTCGATTCGCCAACCAAGTCGTTGGCCTCATCCGGAGTTGGGCGATTTCACGATGTCCGATCGAACAATTCAGCTACTCCTGCTCGGTAGGTTACGTTGGCAGGAGGACGAATACGACGATCTATTGCTGGACACCGTAAACCGCGATCGCGATTCTTACCTATCGCCCCTTCAGTTTTCCGGATATGCCGGCGAAGGCATCGGTTCCGATTCAGGAAGCTAGATGCAGGTGCCGCTGGTGTCCATTGGGGAACAGGGTGTACGGTAGGCCTGCGAGCGGACCATCTGGAGGTCATGGCGACATTACGACTCCGTAGGAAGTCGTATTGCAAGGAATTCTTAAAGCGCCCCCGGCAGGATTCGAACCTGCGACACACGGTTTAGGAAACCGATGCTCTATCCCCTGAGCTACGGGGGCGAACAAAAAATCATTGCATTCTTGGCGATTTAGGGTCGGCTCTCTGTCTGCGTTCCGCCCGTTTGCCTCGTTTGCCATCGTGGAGACACCACCTCCGTCGGTAACGTATTGGGTTGTGACAGCAACAATTCTACTCGACCGACGGGGCCAACGAAACCTTATCCTGGCTTTCCCTTTTCTCGTAGGCCACGAAGAGATGGGCCGATAGGGTTCGCCACAGGTTGCATTGCTCCAGACCGCAGAACGCACGAGACAGCTAACTGGACTAATGCCTTGATAAGTAAGGTGGCCTGAGCGGTACACGCATCCCAAGTGCACCAGTCGACCGGCAAGCGGTTTTCGAATGACGGATCCGATTCTATGGCGTGAACAAGCATCACTCGGCCACAGGCGGGTCGATACAGGCGATCGCCTCGTTAGCGAAGTCCATCGCTCAACTTAAAAGGACCTGTCGGCAATGAAACCCGTAGGCTGGGCGGGGCCCGAAGCGTGCAAGCTGTCGTGAACTTTCGCGAGCTTGTTCGTCCGGTGCGTGTGGTGTGCCCTTTTAGCCCGAAGCCTACAGCAGCGGAAGTAGTCTCAGGAACAGCTTACTTGTATCCAGCCGCTTGCCGGCAAGTTTTATGTTGGAGCGATCTGGCTGGTTTTCCTCACGCAGGCGGGCATAACTTGGGCAGCTCTAACACTACAAGGCTAACTCCAGATGTAGAAAACCAAGGATGCCAGCGATCTTTATGGATGAATCGTTGTTACGAGGACTTCCACCTGTTGTTACGCTCGCGCCTCGTGAAACGGGGTTGCTTTGCATACTTCAGTCCGTGGTGTCCGGTGTAATACGTGGTTCAATAATTAGCGCTGTAGTACGAGAGTGGTTCTTCATCGCAATTACCTCCAAAAGGTACCCGCTGGGTACTTTCGCCTGAAAGTAGCTGGCGCTGCGTAGCGCTGGGCGGTCACTGTAAAGGGAATGCCAGAAAAGAACTTCGGGAAAGTGGAGCGGAGGAGGTTCGAACTCCCGACCTCTGCATTGCGAACGCAGCGCTCTCCCAACTGAGCTACCGCCCCAGAATCGAACCTTATTCTACGCCCACGCTTGCGATTTTCAAGCGAACCCCGGTGACGCCTAGCGTGGCGTGATGGGAGGGCGTTTGGCCAGCATCGGACGCAGTTCCTCAAAGAAGTCTTGTACGTCGTTGAACTGCCGGTAGACGCTGGCAAAACGCACGAACGCCACCTCGTCTAAGTCGCGCAGGTGTTCCATGACCAAGGCGCCCAAATCACGCGACTCGATTTCCGTCTCGTACTGCGAGTAAACGTCGTTCTCTATGGCGGCCACGGCGTTATCGATTTGCCGGCTGGTGATCGGCCGCTTCCAGCAAGCTCGTTCGAGCCCGCGGCGGATCTTTTCACGAGAGAAGGGTGCCCGCGACCCGTCTTTCTTGACCACTTTGATGGTCGACTCTTCGGGCCGTTCGTAGGTGGTGTACCGACGATTGCACCCTAAGCATTCGCGACGGCGGCGAATTGCCGATCCATCTTGACTGGCTCGGGAGTCAATCACGCGGTCGTTATCTAGGCGGCAGAATGGACACTTCATAGTGTCGTGAGTATACACCCCAGGAGTCGATGGTCACAACTAGTTGCCCCGATTATCACGCGAACTTTTCCAAGGTAGGGAGCTTGCTAGCGAATAGGGTCTTAGGGGAAAATGCCGGGTGAATTGGACCCTTGTCGGGCGAGTCGCCATGCGGCGGGTCCTTGCAGTTCCGCCGAGGGGGCACTTCGTCAACTGCTAGCATTCGCCCAGCCAACCTCTTGCCAACGAGTAAATACGTAATGAATTGCCCGAACTGTGCCAGCGAAAATGATCCGGCCGCCACCTTCTGTCAGCATTGCGGTGCCCGCGTGGCAGACGACGATTCGCAAGATGCCGCCGCGATTGCGGACGCGGATATTCCCGTGCCTCCCTCGCCTACCGATGCGCGGAGCCAGTTCGCCCAAGCGACCCAACTGCTACAAGGCGATGATTTGCATGAAGAAATCGATGTCTGGAGCGGCAGCTATTCGCCAAAAGCGATGATTGGTTGGTGGGTTGGCGGTGGAGTCGCCACCATCATCGCCCTCATGGCAGGATTGCTTTACCTTGAGTCGAACTTCGGGTGGTTGACGCTGGCGATTCTGCTCTGCTGGGCGGTACTCGTGGGCCGGTACCTCTACCGCCGGTTCGGCATCCACTACTACCTTACCACCCAACGGCTCCTGCACGAGACCGGCATTCTGTGGCGGCGCACCGACCGCATTGAGCTGATCGATGTCGACGATGTGACGTTCAAGCAGGGTCCTGTCCAGCGGTTGTTCAACGTTGGTTCGATTCACATCGTCGGTAGCGACCGTACGGATCCCGAGATGCACCTACCGGGAATCGACGGGGTGCGTGACGTGGCCGACAAGATCGACGACCTGCGGCGCAAAGAGCGACGTCGCCGAGGCCTACACATCGAGGCGGTGTGACTTCGGCGTCCACGTCGCTAGGGTTTCACCTGGCCATCGATCGATTTTGACGTATCGTCGCCACCTTCCGACATCGTCGGCCCTTCAAGCCGTTGAGGATTGGCGGGCGGCGTGATTTGGTTGCTGGAACTATTGCACCCGACAATAGCGACGCCTATAACGACAAAGAGGGACACTCGCACCGTATCAACGATGGGCATCGATCGACTCCTGCTGGCGAAAAGTACAAGAATTGAACGGACGGATATCAATAGTCGCTAGCATCCACTACTTCGCCCCCACGCGTTGTAGCGAGTGCGAAGAAGACTCGATCGGGTATCGACTTCGTCAAAGCCGATACGGAGCCATCGGCCAAGCAAAAGTTAACGATATCGCCCTGATGCATCGTGCCAAACGCGGCTTCGTGCGTGTCGTATTCCAGGCCACTAGTCGGATCGTTGAACTGCGTGGCATCTAGGCCAAACAAGGTAGGTACCGTGCAGCTTCCGGCCCAGGCGTAACCGGTAGCGACTCCCGTGTAGTACTCGCCATTATCGATGGTCTTCGGACCAATGTAGCCCGGGGATTCACCAAACAGTAGCGTGTGCGATTGACCATCGGTGATCTTCGCCGGCGTAACGCGACTGCGGACCGTAAACACGCCTTGCAGTTCGTCTTCGATCGAGCGGAATTCGCCGAACAGAGTTACCGTTCCAGGGATTGGGCTCAGTACGCCCCCCACCGCCTGGTAGTGCGTGAGCCCGGGAATGGCGCCGGAAGAGACGCTGCCCTTCCTGCGCCCGTAGACGAACTGTCCTATGCCGAAACTGTAATCCGTATAGGAGAAGTAAACAACAGCCGACTGTGGTAGCTCCTGCGGAATTGTCGGGCAGAGAAGCTGCTTGATTTGGTATTGCGACGCCAGGCCAGAGTTTTCGTCGTCCCACCAATGGTTGTCGTATTGGTCGACATTCGTGTTCAATGTATTCGTGAAAATATCGTACACCGTATCGGCCTCAATGTACGGCAGCAAGTAAACGATCACACCGCTCCATTGATTCGTGCCAAAGGGGCCACTCATTTCCTGGCCGGCACCCGGCAACCGCGTGCTGCCGAGGTATCCGGGTGGGAAGCGTTGATTGGTGCTCTCGTAGTTCAGCGCCGCTAGCCCCAACTGCTTCAAGTTATTCGTACAGCTGGTCCGCCGCGCCGCTTCGCGCGCCGATTGAACGGCCGGTAGCAACAGCGCTACGAGAATGCCGATGATGGCGATGACCACCAGCAATTCCACCAAGGTGAAAGCGTTGGCCAGTCGACGCCTTACCGCAGATGGTGAAATGACCGCGTTCGCATCATTCGCCATGTTGTCTCCGCGTAAGAGATTGGTCGCCTGCCAATGCGCAAACAGCCACTATGGCAGGTCAAGATGGTCAACGTCAAGCACATTCGCGATTCCGGCGCAAATCGCTGAACACGCCGACGAGCATTGCGGGCAGCGCCGTTTTTCGGCAAGAGCGAAATATCGCCCAATGGAAAAGATTGCCCGAAGCCGTGCGCGTTTACTTTTCCGCGTTTGTCCAATCGCGACGCTGACGACTGCTGGGGATATTCATCGCTTTTCGGTACTTGGTCACCGTACGGCGTGCCACCGTGATGCCTGCCTCGGCAAGTGCTGCCACCAGGGCGTCGTCGCTCAGCGGTTTGGACTTGTCCTCGCTGTCGACGATCTCCTGCAGCTTCAACCGCACGCGGTCCCAGGCCACTTCTTCGCCGTCGGCGCTGGTGGTTCCGCCGACGAAAAACCGCTTGAGCGGAAAAATGCCTCGTGGGGTTTGAATCCACTTGTCGTCCACAGCGCGACTCACCGTGGTGACGTGAACGCCGACCTTGTCGGCAATCTGCTGCATCTTGAGCGGCTCAATGTACTCGGGCCCTTCGTCGAGGAACCGTGTCTGATGGTCGACGATGGCTTGTGAAACACGTGAGATGGTGCTGCGTCGCTGTTCAATGGCGTCGATCAGCCATTGGGCGGCATTGATTTTCTTCTTGATGTATTCCCGTGTCTCTGCGTCTTTTGTCTGAGCCGCCTGCTGGAGCAACTTGCGGTGATAGGGACTAATGGAAAGCGTAGGAATTTGACGGTCCTCGAGACGCACCTCGTAAATGCCATCCTCGCCGCGCTCGACAAACACGTCCGGTGTGACACTCGGCACGCTGACATCGCCGTAATCGGCGCCTGGCTTGGGTTTCAGGTGGCGTAGTTCTTCCCACAGCTCGTTAATCAACTCGATCGAAAAACCGGTCTTCTTCGAAATCTGCGGCAGGCGATTGTTTTCCAGGTCTTCCAGGTGGTGCTCGATGACTGTCCGCAACTCCTCGTGGTGCGTCATTTTCGGTGTCAGTTGTAGCAGCAGGCATTCGCGCAAGCTGCGGGCACCAACGCCCGGTGGATCGAGCGATTGCACCACGCTTAGCGCTTTCTCCGCAATGACCAACTGCGCTGCACGATGCTCTTCGGCATTTCCATTCAGCTCTACCGAGGCCGGCGGAATGACTTCTTCCAACGGCGTCTTCAGGTAGCCATTGCTGTCGAGACTGTAGACTATTCGATCGGCCATACGGCGGATCTCGGGCTCAATTTCGAACCAACTGAGCTGATGGTGCAGGTAGTCGGCTAGCGATTCGGGGCGGGCCGAGATATTGGCCATCGTGTCATGCTGCCGATCGCCTTCCGACTCGATTTGGTCCCGTGACGGGCGGCTACGTTCCTCGTAGTCGTCCGGCATGTTCTCGGCCATGTTCATGAGCCGTTCGAAGTCGTCTTCGTTGTTATGTTCCTCGTCGACAACGAGTTCCTTCTCCGACTCACTGGGAGCATCGGGATTTTCAATGTCGTAACTCTCGGAAGTGTCGCGTTCCGCGTCGTCGTCCGCGTCGTCGGTCGAGTCCACCTGCTCAAGCGTCGGGTTGTCTTCCATCTCCTGCTCAATGCGTTCCTGCAATGCCATGATCGGCAACTGCAAGATCTCCATCGACTGGATCATCCGCGGTGCAAGCACCTGCTTTTGAGCCAGTTGCATCTGTTGGCCGAGCGAAAGACGCATAGAGGAATACCAATAGTCGTAAAGGACCTCGCCCAGCGAGGTGGTGAAGTGGACCGCTGCGGTAAGTTCGCCCCGGTATTTGCATCGGTTGTCTCTAAGCATACCGCCGCCAGGTACGACGGGTCAAACCTTTCGCGCTGAAACGCTCTAATTCTTTACGAAAGCTTAGCATTCTCAGTCTTGCGCAGAGCGAGCGCAACAAGAACGGCGACGCCAATACGCCATGCGTATCATGATCGCACAGTGCTAGAAGAGCGAGCCGCCTGGGCATCGCTCGCCTCATTGTACTCGATCTACGGATTTGGCAATGGGGAGGGCCCGAAAAATCGGAATCATCTGCCAAATCCCACCCTACTGCCTGCCGTGTGATAGCAGGTTCAGGCCGGTCGACTACCGGCGGTACACCGCCTGACGAAGCGATCGCCAACGAACCCACCGTGCTTGCGCCGGCGACCGCTAGTCGGCCGCGTACGGCCGTCGTCTCGCGGTGGCTTGCGCCGCCACGCCCGTGTCCGTGGGTAGCAATGGCGCTTTGGGACAATGGCGGTTAGGGATTTTGAGGAGCCTGCCCCAAGTTCTCCAGCATGTCGCCTAGGCCGGGCAGATTCATGTCGCCCGTCATCTCTTGCATGGCAGCTTGGTGTAATTCTTGAGCTTTCGCTTTGGCGGCGTTAAAGGCGGCCGGCAGCAAGTCTTCGAGCATTTCGCGATCGCCCTTGGCGACTAGGTCGGGGTCGAGTCGCACAGCCAGCACATCACCCACGCCGTTGACCTCCACCTCCACGAGCCCGCCACCCGCACTGCCAGTAGCCCGCTTGCCCTTAAGTTGCTCGCCGAGGGCTTGCATCTTGGAGTTCATTTCCTGGGCTTGCTTTACGATATTGCCGATATTGGCGAGACCACCAAGTCCTTTTAGCATGGTTTGCTCCGGTGTTGAGGGGACGTGTTGGGTCGGTTGTAAGTTTACTTCGCGTTTTTATCGCGCGGTGGTGTAACACGCAGCTTGCTGGGGTCGGCGGCGAATAGTTCCATCGCCCGCGCCACAAACGGCCGCTCCGCCACTTCCGCCTGCAACTGACGACGCGACGCCGCGCGTGGCGGCTTCGGTGTGGTAGTCGCCGTTCCCACGGCCCCTTTGTCGATCGCAAACTTTAGGGGGACGGCGCCACCCACTTCGGCCGCGAGCGATTCTTCCAGCAGCGTACGGTTCATTGGGTTCTCGCACATGTCTTTGGAGAACTGGTCGCTAGCCGCAAAGCCGACCACCACGCTACCGTCATCCGCGAGGTGTACGCTATGTGCTACTTCGACTTGCGACGCGAGCAGGCCTTCCAGGCTTGCCGTCATCTTCTTCCAAGCGGCTTGCAGGGTTTCTTCGTTGAGGGCGATGGGGGCTGGCGGCGTTGCTGGTTCAGCGGCGTCCACACGATGCATCGGCACACGGTCCGAGTTTGGTTCTCGATCAGGCTTGGAAGGTGGCGGCGTAGGAAGTGGGGCTGGAACCACTGTCGGCGGCGGTGGACCGGCATCCGCACCGACGTTGGGCGGAGCTTTTATTGCCGAAGCACTACCGTTTTTTTTTACGGCTGCCGGCGGGGCCATGGACATCGCTTCGCCACCGCGGAGTTCCGCGATCGCAGCCGCAAGACTGTCGAGGTCGTCCAGGTTTGCCAATCGTACGACGGCCATCTCGGCGAGGGTACGGGTGTGCGAGCTGCCACGCATTCTCGCAGCGGTTTGATCGAGTACCTGAATCATGGCCAGCACGGTTTGGATGCCTAGTTGGGCGCCGAGTTCGCGCGTTTGATCGTACTGGCTGGGTAGCACGTACCGCAATTGCGAAGTGTCGCAGCCGACGACCATGGCCATGACATCGCGAAAGTGGCCCAGCAGTTGATCGATCATTTGCCCAACGTCGGCTCCGCCGGCGATGGATTCGTCCAAGGCGGTAAGTGCCGCGGCCGCGTCGCGGCCAACGACCGCCTCGACCAACCGGGCGATCCGCTCACCTGGAGCAATTCCGAGGAGCGTGTAAACGTCGGTTGCCGCGATTGACTTGCCAGCCACGGCGAGCAGTTGTTCGAGCAGCGATTGGCTGTCGCGCATCGATCCTGCCGCCCGAATCGAAAGCACCGCCAGTGCTTCGTCGTCGATCTCTACTCCCTCGGTCGCCGCGATTTGCTGCAACCGATTGGCGATCGAAGTCGCCTCGATGCCGGCGAAGTCGTAACGCTGGCACCGCGAGAGAATCGTAATTGGGATCTTCTCGGGCTCGGTTGTCGCAAAGATGAATTTAACGTGCTCAGGCGGTTCTTCGAGTGTCTTCAAGAGGGCAGGAAATGCACTCTTGGATTTATCTAGCATGTGGACTTCGTCCATTATGTAGATCTTGTAGCGACAACGGGTTGCCTTGAGACTGACATTCTGCCGGAGGTCGCGAATATGGTCGACGCCATTGTTGCTGGCCGCGTCGATTTCGATGGTGTCGACATCGTCGCCCGAAGTAATGCCGCGACAAATGTCGCACTGGTTACACGGCTCGACCGTCGGTCCTTGGACACAATTGAGCGCCTTGGCGAGCACTCGCGCGGCGGATGTTTTGCCTACGCCTCGAGCCCCCGTGAACAAGTACGCATGCCCTACGCGGCCAGTTGATATCGCCTGCTTCAACGCGCGGCTCACGTGCTCCTGGCCGATGAGTTCGTCGAACGTCTGCGGTCGATATCGCCGCGCGACGACCTGATAGGCCTCGGCGGGAGCGCTCGGTTGATCGGCGGGCAAATCCGGGTCGGCCATGACGCGTACTTGGAACAGGTAGGTGCTGGGAAACGACCCATCTCGCACGGTAGCGCGATCCTTCGATGGCGCCGAGGGTCGTACGGCGTGAGAAGCGGCAACGGGCGAGAGACCCCCACACAAAGAAGCACAAGCTTATGGCTGCTGCGTTTCCACCCTGACCAGGTTCACCAGGCCCCCATTGCAGGGGCCTCTCGCCCGAAACCGCTATGTCATCAGTATGACGCCCTGGCGTCGAACGTCAATCGCCCTGCGGGTGCAGTTTTCGCAACTCGGCGGCGGCATGGAAGTCGGCGACGGCTTTTTCAATTTTTTCCCGCAGGTTCGACAGTTCGGCTAGTCGCTGCTCCATTTCGCTGGCCGACTGTTGTGTCGCATCGGCCACCTCGCTGAGTTTCTTGCGGACCCTTTCCAGGTCGGCAATCCGCTGCTTGAGGTCGTCCATTTCGCGCACCACGGTGGCGACGTCGGTGGCCTCGGTCGCCAGCTGCTCTTTGACCTCCTCCAGTTCGGCGGCCATTGCCTTGGCTTCTTCGCCTTTTACAACCAAGGTGCTTTGCAGCTTAGGCACGGCGGCCGCGTACGCTTCGAGTTCTGCCGTCAAGCTAGCAATCTGCTGCTCGGCACGTGTCTTGTTCGATAGCAGCTCATCGAGCCTGGCCTGCTGTTGCTGATGTGCTACGGCGAGTATCTCGATGTTAGGCAACTGTGCCTTGCTTTTCGCCAGCTCCTGGAACGATTGTTTGTGTTTCGTGAGTTGCTTGCCAATTTCTTGGAGTCGCTGTCTTGACGCTTTACGCGACTGAGCAATGTGGGGCCGCTTACCTTCTTCCTCCGCCCGACGAGCGAGGACGTCTTCCAGTGCCGACTGTTGATCCGCAATTCTCATCTCCAATCGCCCCGCCGTCTCCGCATCGGCGTCGTCGCCTTCCTGGTTGCCGACGCTTGCCAATTGTTGGCGGAGCTCGACAATTGCCGTCTCCGCCTCTTGTTGCTCGGATTTCACCGCGGCGACCGCTTTGTCGAGTTGTTCGAGCGCCTTACGGTGACCTTCAAGCGCGCCGCGCTGTTTGCCCTGCTCCTTTTCAAGCTTCGCGAGTTCCGCGGTTTGGGTGGCCTGCTTGGCGTTGAACTCGGAGACTTGTTGCGTGGCTTGTTTGAGATTGGACAGAGCTTCAGCAATAGCGGCTTCGGCGGGGCCAAGGTCAGCGGCGGCCTGGCTGAGTGCCTGTTTGGCGATCGCAAGTTGCATGGAGAGTGTTGGTGGATTGGCCGATAGTTCGCCCGCCAGTTCGCCCGATTCGAGCTTCGCCACGCGCACGATGCCGGTCCAATCGCCAAACACGACTTGCGTCTGATCGTGCGTCGCGGCGACGGCCAGGCCAATATCGCCGGCGGGTCCAAACCGGCGTACCTCCTTACCTTCGGCGTTCCAAAGCTTGGCGAACTTATCGCGTCCAATCGAAACGAGCCGCCCACTCTTGGTGAACGCGACGTCCTGAATCCCGCCGCCATTGCCCCACTGCTTCACCTGGTTGCCACCCGGCTGCCACGTGCGGAAATCGCCATCGTCGCTCGCCGTAATCAACAATCCCGAGTCGCCGCGCCAGGCGACTGCCGTGATCGCTTGCTTGTGGCCCGTGAGATTAGCGACCGGGCGACCGGTTGTTGCTTCCCACACGTGAGCGTTGCCAGCGCGGTCCGCGGTCGCCAGGTGCTTGCCATTGGGGCTGAACTCCAGGGCGGTGACCCAGTCGGTATGCTTTGTGATGCTGTATGCGAGGGAGCCGTCCGCCGTGCGGTGAACCTGCACGCGCTTGCGTGGTCCGCCTATCGCAACCAACGCGTGATCCGCCGTGATGTCGGCAGCCAGAATGGTATCGAGTTCATCGCCAACTTCGGTGATCCGCTCCCCCGACTTGATATCCCACAGGTGAACGACCCCCAGCTTGGCGCCGCGTCCGCCGCCGACCAATAG
Source organism: Lacipirellulaceae bacterium (assembly GCA_963753855.1). Lineage (GTDB taxonomy): Bacteria > Planctomycetota > Planctomycetia > Pirellulales > Lacipirellulaceae > Aeoliella. The sequence goes on from CAVWDV010000008.1 coordinate 206,332, forward strand.
CAGGTCGCCGTTGCGACTAAAGCGAACCACTTCGGGCATACCGACGACGAACGGCACCACCCCAAGCAGTTCGTGCGAATCGGCATGGTACAACAGTACTTGCCGCTGGCCGGTCACGGCCACCAGCGGGGCCCAGGGGCTGGCGGCCACGTCGGCCACTGCCCCTTCGTGCGGCGTGTGCAGCACGGGCTCGCGATAGAATCCGCCGGGCATGGCGGGCTCGCCGGTCGGGCGGTTATCTGTCGACGGCACGAACGTCTCGACCTTCGGCTTGTTCGACGTTTTCGCCTTTGAGCCCGCGTTTTCTAACAGGCCACCATCGATCCATGCCTCGACGATGGCTAATTCCGCGTCGGGCAATTTGTCGCTGCCCGGCGGCATGATCGGCTTGTCGAGATGGGCCATCAGTCGGTAGAGCCGCGAGGAATCACTTGCCCCGGCATCCACCACCTCGCCACCCGCGCCGCCGGTAAGTGCATCGTTGTAAGTATCGAGTGCCAAATCGCCACTCCGCCCCCCTTGATCGTGACAGGCCAGACAGTGCTCGCGAAAGATGGGCATCACGTGGTCGTCGAACGTTACCTTATCTGGCACTGCGGCAATCGCGGGCGCCGACGTTGTGCAGGACATCAGCACCACCGCCGAAGCGAAATGCGAAAGCCAAACGCCGAAGTGGTGCGCGCCGACCCGGCACGTGATTTGGACCGTCGCCTCGACCCGGGTATCGGAAATGTTCGACACGACTCAAACCCCTAGTGATTAAATAGGAACTCGCGCGAGTTCAGCACGGCCCAGAAGACATCTTCCAACTCGGCAACCGGCTTCTTGCTATCGCCGATAACCGCTGCGAGTTTTTGCTGTTCCTTGGCAGTCGGACGCCGTGCCAGGCAGCGGAGGTAGATCTCGTCCACCACTTCCGCGGGCGTTTTGCCTGCATCCAGAAGGGTTCGCACCACTTTGCCCTGACGAATCTTGCTGTGCACCGTGCCACCATTGAGCAGGTGCAACGCCTGCGACAACGTCGGTTCGCTGCGAACCTCGCACGCGCACACCGAATCGCGACGTGCGCGGCCAAACGTCGTGAGGAAGTAGTTGCTACTGCGACCGTCGGCAATCTCTACGGCCCGCGATCCAAGTGGCAGGCCGGGCAGTTTCTCGGGCGCTGCGGTCACCTGGCAGACGCAGTCCAGCAGCGTTTCGGCACTCAGCCGCCGCGGCTGCGCACGGGCAAAGTTAACGGTGTCGGTCTGGTTCGATGGGTTGGCTACGGCCGATCGCTGATAGGCGTTTGAATTGCAGACATCGCGGACCAACTGGCGAAGATCGTACTGGTACTCCACCAGTCTGCCGCCAATAGCGTCGAGTAACTCTGGATTCGAGGGCGGATTGCTCACGCGAAAGTCGTCGACCGGCTCGACGATGCCAACCCCCAGAAAGTGCGCCCACACGCGATTGGCGATGCTGGCGGCAAACCACGGGTTGTCAGGACTGGTAATCCATTCGGCTACCACTTCGCGGCGATCGCGCCCCTTGGTGTCGGGCTGCGCGCGACCCAGGAACTTGGGTGGCATAACCCGACCGCCAACTGGGTGATTCGACTCACCTGCCCCACGGTTATAGACAATCCACTCACGGTAGTCGCTGCCTCGTTTCCGCGACATCTGCGTGAAGAACCCATGAAAGCTGTAGTAGTCGTCCATCGTCCAGCGATCGAATGGATGATTGTGGCACTGGGCGCATTGCAGGCGAATACCTAGAAACGCTTGGGCCACGTTTTCTGCAATCTTCTTGGTGTCCGGTTCAATCTGGTAGAAGTTCACCTGCGGCATGTCGAACGAACCGCCGCTCGCTGCGAGAAGATTGCATACCATTTGATCCAGTGGTACGCCCTGGTCCATCTGCTCCTTGAGCCACTGCGAGTACAGGAACATGGGCTTGTAGTCGACGCGATTATTCTCGGTTCGCACCAACAAGAGTTCCGCCCACTTCAAGCCCCAGACTTGCGAAAAATCGTCCCGTTTCAGCAGCTCATCGATCTTCCGGGCACGCTTGTCGGGCGCCGCGTCGGCGGCGAACTGCGCTACTTCTTCCTGCGTGGGAAGCATGCCAACGATATCGATCGTTACGCGGCGGAGAAATTCGGCGTCGGTCGCGGTGCCACTCGGGTTCAGTCGCAAGTCGTTGAGCTTGGCATTTACCAGTTCATCGATGTAGTTGGCCGGCTCACGCGTGGCGGGCGCGTACTCTAATCCCTCAGGCAGCACGATCACCTGACTCCCAACGGTATGCGTATCGAACCGCGCCATTACAAACGCCTCGCCCCGCATACCAGCGGTCGCCATGCCGCCTGCATCGAGCTTGGTCACCGAGTCGTTATTCGAACTAAATACGGCAAGGTTCGTCACATCGCGGGTGGTTCCGTCGCTGTAGTGGGCGATGGCCACGAATCGCTGTGTGGTCCCCTGCCCTTCCAAGACGGCGCGAGGAGGATAGAACTCCACGCTCGTCACCGTGGCCGCTCCGTCCAGGTCGTTTGGCACGCCTTCTTTAATCCAGCTACGGAGCTTTTCGTAGTACACCGTGTCGTGCTCGAACAGCTTGCCGCCCGTGTGCGGAACGCCCCCTGTGGCTTTTACCAACAGCAAGCTGTCGTCGGGTAGCGCACGGTTGATGCGACGGGTGGACATCTCGCGTGTAAGCCGCTGGTAGTCGCCTGCTGGATCAAATCCAAATAGCGATAGCCGAAAGCCGTCTTTGCCACGCGACGATCCATGGCACGCGCCCGAGTTGCAACCCGCCCGGACCAGCACCGGAATTACATCGTGACGGTAGCTAACAGGCTGCGTTGCGGCGCAGTTGACGACCGTCACATCGCATTGGGCTGTCAAGTGGCCCATTCTTGCCTTCAGTATCCCGGTGCCGTCGGCATGGGGCCGCAGTTGATGTACTTGCAGTTTGGCGAGGTCACCCTCAGTAGCCAGTTGCCACTCCACCTGATCGGTGACATCCACCGACACTCCATCGCTCCGCGTCGCGACTGCCACAACGGATTGGTAGTCGGCAGCGTGGTGCAGCGTGGCGGTCGGCGGATAGACGACGAGTTCAGCAAACTCTGCCTCGGAGCCGTTTGCCATGCTGGATGCCGCGCCGCCCGCGAGCAACGTCACCACCGTTGCCAGACGGCAGGCCGCAATGCAGCGTGCGTGGTCGTCGCCAAAAAAACGGGAGTTGCGCATGAGATACTTTGCTCTTGGTGGCGCTGCTCAGCGCGAGGCCTGGGCGGACACGCTCGGCTTGAGCGGCTTGTCGATACGAAGTTCGCCATAGCCCACGGAGTGGACCACCGGCTCGCCGTTTTCCACGATCTTTACCCGGCAAAACAGACTGCGGTGCTGGCCAAGCCTGGCGTCGGTGGCCACATCGATGGGAAAGGCAATTTCTTTAGTGTCTTTGGTGATGGTGAGTGGTGCGGTCGTAGCGCCGGCGGGGAGACCGATGAGTTCGACCGTTGCCTCGCCTGCAAACGGGGTTTGATGCGTGACCTTGATGGGGAAGCTCACGGAGTTGCCCTGTTCCACGTTGGGCCGCGGCAACTCCATCGCAATGTAGGGCGAAGCAATGGTGAGCGTGGAGAACGGCGTGGAGGTGACCAGCTTGCCGTTGACGTTCGCCTCGCCACGAACGAGGATCTTCCAAGCGCCCAAGGTGGCCTTGTCGTTGGCGGTAACGGGAATAGTCACCTCGTTCTCCCCCTCCTTAATTCGCAACGATGCATTCGCCGAGACGCCCGGCGGGTTGTAGAGCATGCGAACCAGAATTGCTGCTTGGAAGCCCTCGGCGCGTTCGGCGACGATCTTCAGATTCTTGGTGCCGCGCTGCACGAGCGGCGCCTTGGGGTCTTCCATGCGTAGGGAGTAAGGTGCCTTCTCGGTTATTGCCACTACCGCGCTGTTGTCGATGTAGTTCCACATGTCGACGTTATTCTGGCCACGAATCATCCAATTGCGATGAGTGAAGTTGGCAGTAACCGGTGCGTTGTCCTCCGCGCGGTGGGCGATCATCGTTGCCAGTCCTTGCCCCAACGGGGCGTCGTCGGCCGCAGCGAACATTACCGGAATGCGATTGTAGTTCCCCGCCAAGGGATACATCTCCACCGCAACGCCCGCTGGCAAATTGGCCCAATCGATCATTAGGTCGCCTCCCGTATCGCGGCGGGTTGCGCGCATCATGGCGGCGTTGCGATTTCCTTGCGGAATGTCTAATAGCTTGGCAACGTACCGCTCCTGTTCCTCGAATTCCAGGTCGACGATCGGCTTGTTTGGGTGGGCTTCGAGCCAATAAACGAACATCTCGCCGCCGCGTCGCATGCGATCCTCCACCTGCGCAATGTACTCGCCATCCTCCGGCGCTTGGAAGCGAATGTAGCTATCCGGATATCCGCGATCGTCATCGTTCCCGGCAACCGTACCGCCCTCGGCCTTCAGCACTCGTAGCACTGCGTCGACAGGCGAGCCGATAGCCCGGGCGTGCAGACGCATGTGCAGCACTTGGCCCTTCTTTGCGACGAAGCGGAAGTGATCTCGATCGCCCCCTTCGCTCAGCACACCATAGAAGGCGCCAGGCGCTGCGCCGGTGGTCGCCTCCGCGACCTTGTTATTGGGTTCCACTTCGCCGGTTACTGGCAGGTCGACTACCCGCAGCTCGTGGGGCGACGGCGCCATGCCGCGTTCGCAGCTCGGGGAATAGGGAAACGCTTCGGTGGGTTCGGACGGCAGCACGACTTGCTGGGTTGCCGGACCGCCGGCGTCGCCCAGCCACGCGAGGTCTAGGGTTTCGCCGACGCGGCCGCCAGGCGGATAGACCGCCAGCGGGCGAGGGAAATTGCCGATATGCAGGCGATAGGTGGCCGCGTTGTTGCCACGATAGGCGCTCTCGCGAAGCTCCAGCGTGTACTTACCGTCGTACGGAGCAATGAGCGTGAAGCACGCATCCTGCCGCACCAGTGGCCAGTCGTCGCAGGAGGTTAGCTCCTCGCCATCGGTGTCGTAGAGTATCACAACCGGGTCGAAGAAGGTCCTACCCAACCGCAGCCCCTCCACCTCGACGGCAATCGTGTCGCCTTGTTTCGCCATGAATGAGAAGTAGTCGACATCCTCGCTCTTCACCGTGCCGTTAACAACCGAACCAAAGTCGATCGCCTGCGGTTCCAACGCACTGTTGTTGGGTTCCGCTTCGTCGACCTCTGGCAGATTACCAACGTGGAAAGTCATGACGTTCGAGATGCCCGTGGTGGTCCTCAGTCGCATGGCGTAACGGCCGGTTGGCAGCGACTCGGGGACCACAAGCAGTGCCTTGGCCCGGTTGTCGTCCACCGACTCGATTTGTTTGACCTCAATGCCTGGTTCGTGCCACAGAATCTCTTGGGGATCTTGGCCGAGCCTTGGTCCACGGAGCGACACCACCACTTCGGTGCCACGCTGCCCACCCTGCGGCACCAATTGTGTCAGCTGGGGAGAGGCAGCTGCCGCTATGGACGAGGCAACGAGTGCGACGCCCAGCGCGGTAAACGAGGATCGAACTTGCATGGAAAAAACTGCCTGTAACGGGTTCGAAGTGTTGCAGTCGAGCGGAATTTAGCCGACGAGTTCGCTCCGTACCTGGCCACCTTTCACAATCTCGATTGGTCGGGCACCTGGAGCCATCAGCTCTTTCTCTGCTCGTATGCCCAGTTGGTGATAGATCGTGGTGGCGAGATCCTCCGGGCTGACGGGCGTTTCTTCCGGTTCACTGGCGGTGGGGCCACTCGAACCGACAACCGCCCCCCGATGCACGCCGCCGCCCGCTAGTGCCACGCTGAACACCTTCGGCCAGTGATCGCGACCGGAGTCCTGGTTAATTTTTGGCGTTCGGCCAAACTCGCTCGACACCAAGACCAAGGTCGAATCCAGCAGGCCACGCTCGTCGAGATCCGCCAGCAAGGTGGCATAGGCCCGATCGAACTGTGGCACCAATCGCCGCATATTAGCGGTAATCTGTGTGTGGTGGTCCCAGCCGCCGTAGGTGAGCGTGACAAACCGTGCGCCGGATTCCACCAGCCGCCGCGCCAGTAGCATGCGGGCACCAGCCTGGTTCCGTCCGTAGCGGTCGCGAACTTTTCCCTCTTCGGCTTCTAGGTTAAATGCCTCGCGGGCCGCCGGTGAGTTCACCATGTCGAATGCTCGTTCGTAGAACGTACTCATGGCGCCGATGTTGTCGGCAGCCACGCGCTCGGTAAATTCTCCATTTACCAAGTCGAGCAGTTCGCGGCGACGATCGTACCTTGCCTGGTCCACGTCGCCCGGCAGGTTCAGGTCGCGGACCTTGAATCCTTGCTGCTCGGGGGCGGTGCCGAGACTGAATGGCGCAAAGGATGAACTCAAATAGCCGGTACTGGCTGATGGATTGGGTTGGTTGGGAACACAGATGTAGGCGGGCAAGTTGTTGCGCGGGCCCAATTCGTGGCTCACCACGCTGCCCATGCTGGGGTAGACCAGCGCGGGGCTTGGTCGATAGCCGGTAAACATATTGTGTACGCCCCGCTCGTGGGCTGCTTCGCCATGCGTGAGCGAGCGAACAATCGTCATCTTGTCGGCCACTTCCGCCGTTCGTGGCAGCAACTCGCTAAACTTCTCGCCGCGAATTTTTGTATCGATAGCTCGCAATTCGCCGCGGTACTCAATCGGCGCGTAAGGCTTGGGGTCCCACGATTCCTGCGCGGACATCCCTCCAGGCATGAAGATGTGAATGACGCTCTTGGCCTTCGCCCTGGAAGTGGCGTCGGCCCCTTGCGCTTGGCGGAGAAACAGGTAATCGCCCAGCGTTAGGCCAAGTCCGGTTAACGAGCCAACCGCCAAGAAGTTACGCCGCGACAAGGGCTGCGGAGAGGACATGCCAGCACTCCTGTTGAGTAGGGAACGGCGAATCAAATGGCGGCCAACGTTGCAGGGTACGGGCGCTGGCCCTAGGGGTACCGATGCGGATCTCGGCGCGGGAGGGAAGGGGGCAAGGTGGGGGCAAGGTGGGGGCCAAGCCGCGGGCAACGCGCGTCGCACCATGCTGGCTGGGGTCGCAGTGTACCGCAGCGGCCAACGATTGTCAAAAAAAGAAGCCGGCCTTCGTACGGGATGGTACGAAGGCCGGCTGATGACTCCAAGTCGCTAAGCATCCAATTGCCAACAGCTTACGACAATTCATCCGTGGACGAATCCGGCCATGCCTATCACCGAACCGCACGCCGAACATCCGGTTTTGCGCAGGCAACTCGAAGCAGGATTGGCCCGGTCGCCGCTAGGCAGCCGCTACTTGAGCATCGGGGCCTGTCGGCTGCGTGGGACCGCCGGTGTCCCAAGCTTCGAGTTCGTCGCGAAGCACCAGCACGTCGTCTGGCGCCTCGATACCGACACGAACCTTATCGCCACCAATCTTTACGATCGTCACGACGATCGAGTCGCCTAGTCGAATCCTTTGAGACTCTTTGCGGGAAAGCACTAACATTTTGGGGGGCACCTCCGTGTTTTTAATCGCCAAATGAGGTTAGTGTATACGTGTATACCTCAAGGCGGTTGGCTAGTCAATACACAACTTGCCAGCCGGGCCGTGAAACTTCTTGCGAAGTCGCTCGGCGCCACGGCGGAGGGTCGAAAGAGTCTAGCGGCTACGGCACCAACGAAAGTCACGCGGCGGCCATCGTCCCAAGCGTGCACGTTACGTCGCCGTGCAACTGGGTTTTCTGGCATCGCTGGCCAACCGCGTTATAAAACAAGATGACATTCCGCTCCATCTCCCAAACGGCGGACACTTGCAATTGCCGTGGGCCATGCAGCACAAATAGTGCGCCGCACGTCCTGCCGGCCCGCTCAAGTGGTCGCTCGCTCAAGGGGAAATGGTTGGGCTCCAAGTCTTCTAATTCACATAACGCCTGATTGACATAATCACGGACTTGTTTTTCGTTGTCGAGTCGTACATGGTCGGTCCGCATACTGCGCAAACGTCCTTTTCGCTAGTTGGCCTTTTCGCCGTCGGCGTCCATCCTGGACCCCGATTTCGACAGTGCAGACGCGCGAAGGGCCTCGTGCCGTTCGCCGCTCGCACCACCGCCGGATGCTGGCATAAAAAGTATCGGTCCAGCAACCCGGGGGGCTTTGGCGATGTTGGTAAAATAGATGGGATTGGAAGGTTTTTTCGACAAGCCACTCGGCTGCCCAGCGGTCGTCGGTCACCCCACTATCGGCCGCTCGCACCCCGCGGGGCTAACGGCCCTTGCTAGCGGCCGCAGACTCTCTATCGCTTAACAGCCCGATAATGGAACGGCGTAGCTGGCACTCAATAAGCAGGGATCCGCTCACCACCGATGGGAGATTCTCCGCGAATTGCAAGGCAATCTCTCGCCCCGTTGCCAAGGCTTCGTCTGCTGCGTGGCCCCCCGAATTAGCGTCGGACGATCAGTCCTGCTGACAGCAGAGCGAGTCCCATTAAGACCAGTTGCAGGCTCCCTGGTTCGGGGATGGGAGCCACGGTCAATTCAACATTGTCGTAGCCGACGCCCGAGGGATTGAAGCTTTCGGCGGTATTCAGGAAGCCGAATTGAAACGCGTGACCCACCAGGCTGCTGTCGATGGCGAGCGAAAGCGATAGCGGGGTGTTGAGCCCCGGTAAGCTGCTCGTATCGACGGTCACCAAGTTGGATAGCTGAGAGAAACTGCCTAGCACGGAGTTGCCTGGCTCGACGGTCTTGATGAACGCCTGTGCCGTCGACGGGGCCTGCAGATTGTCGGGCGAGGCAAGAAAACTAAACGTTGCAACCTGACCCACATCGGCACTGGTGATCACGCGTTCTTGGTAGACATTCGATTCGATCAACAGGCCAGTGTTGTGGTCGGCATTTTGGTAGTCGCTAATCGCAACAAGTTGCTGCGCGCAGCAGGCGGGCCACCTGCTGCAATGCCAAGCAGCGAAAAGGCAGGGGAAATACCGGCGAGGGCGTTCGTTTGTGGCGCGGCAAACGGGCCGTATCCGTAAATCGGATTCGTCGTGGTCCGAGGGTTATCGAACACGTTGCCAAAAACCCGCCAGCCGTCGTTCGCCAGAGCAAAGGGATCTGCCAAGTCCAGAGCTTCGAAGTCCTGAAAGTAGGGGGTTAACTGCCCCCAAGCGGGCGATTGACAGACCGCGACCAGCACTGGTGCGACAACAAGCAGAAGGCGAGCGGTGCCGCGGACAAACAGGGAGGAAATCATAAGGTCTAACTCCGGCGAAGGGGCCCATCTGAGTGACATGCAACAAGTGCAGTGCAGCAAGAAGCTTCACATGCCTCGTCGTAGAATACGATCAGTAGCAGCTATTCCAGGGTGCGGGATACGGATTACAAAGCGGAGTCCAGGATAGCCGAGTCGATCCAGAAGTCAATAAATTCCAAGGGATTTGTGCAAGAAAAGCACGTGCGGCATGCGCATTGCGCGAAAGCTTGGAAGTTGCCTACAGAACGCGAGCGACCAGCTGGCCTATTCATCGGCCGGCGTGGTGCCGACCACCACCGCTTTCGCGGGTGCCGTTCTTGTTCGCTGGAGAAAACGGCGTTGTTGATGGCCTGCGACTCCAGGGTGGTTACGGTTGTCAGCTGGGTGGCGAACAAGCGGGGAGCCACCCGCCCCCGCTTTCCAGGGGAGTAAGGGGGCATTGGAGGGGTAAGGGGTGCTCGGGCCGCGAGGCGATCCACCAATTGATTGGAGAAACAATTGATCCAAGGAATCGTTTACTTTCAAATCCTCGGACAACGGGGACTCCCGCTGGCCCGATGCTCAGCTTTCCTTCACCGCCGCCACCAGATCGACCATCGCTTGTTTTCCATCGCCAAACAGCATGAGACAATTGTCGGCGGCGAAAAGTGGATTCGGGATGCCTGCGAAGCCGGGCGACAGACTGCGTTTGATCACCACCACGGTGCGGGCCTTGTCGACTTCCAAAATCGGCATGCCAGCAATTGGGCTCGATGGGTCGGTATTGGCAACCGGATTCACCACATCATTGGCGCCCAGTACGATGGCTACGTCCACCTGCGAGAATCCGGGGTTCATTTCCTCCATGGTCTTCAGCTGGTCGTAAGGTACGTCGGCCTCAGCCAACAGTACATTCATGTGTCCCGGCATGCGGCCGGCGACGGGATGGATGGCGTATTCGACCGTGACGCCTCGCTTTTCGAGTTGGGTTGCAAGCTCGCGCACCGAGTGCTGCGCTTGGGCGACTGCCATGCCGTAGCCGGGCACGATCACCACACGCTGCACGCCATCCAGCAGCATGGCGACTTCGTCGGCGCTGGTCGACTTGATCTTGCCCTCGTACACTTCGTCAGCCGAGGGTCCATCGGCCGACGCCTCGAGCTTGCCGAAAACTACATTGGTGAGCGAGCGATTCATCGCCTTGCACATGATGTTGGTGAGTATCAGCCCGCTTGCTCCGACCAGCGAGCCGGCGATGATCAGCACGTTGTTGTCGATCACGAAACCGGCAGCCGCAGCTGCGAGGCCCGAATAGCTATTGAGCAGCGAGATGACGACCGGCATGTCGGCCCCACCGATGGGAATCACCAGAGTTACGCCCAGCACACACGCCAGCAGCACGAGCAGCCAAAACGGCCACGTCGAACCGGCGAGCATCAGCATTAAGAAAATGATGGCCAGCACGGCCAGCGTAATATTAATGCTCGGCAGCTGTGGTAGGTCGAACTTGCCACTGAGTACCTTGAGTTCCTGCAGCTTGCCCGCTGCGACCAGCGAACCGGTGAGCGTTACCGCACCAATGAGTCCTGCTACCCCGGCGGCGAGCAGCGCGACGTTGGGGCCAGTGAGGCTAATATCGCTACGGGTCGATTCGTCAAGCTGCAAAAGCGCCGTGCTTTGGTTCACCTCGGCAGCGGCAACCAACGCCGATGCCGCGCCGCCGAAGCCATTGAACAGCGCAACGAGCTGCGGCATCTGCGTCATTTGCACGTGAACTGCCAGCACGTAACCAATCGCAGCGCCGATGGCCATTGCCCCCGAGGCAACGCCGAGCGGCAGCATACGGAGTTCGAAAATGGTGACCAGCACCGCCAGCAACATGCCGACGGCACCGAGCAGATTGCCCCGCACCGCGGTACGCGGATGCGTCATTCCCTTGATGCCCAAGATGAACAGCACCGCGGCAACAAGGTATCCCACGTTCGCAATTGGCGACTGGGCGAGTAGGAGCGAGTTGAGTAGGAGCGTTTGCAATACGTTGTTTTCTAGGTTTCGACGAGCCGAGGCTCGAAGCTTAGTGTCGTTGAAATGTCTTTCAAGTTGTCAACGCTTCTTTTGAAACATGGCAAGCATGCGATGCGTGACGAAGAACCCACCCACGACGTTAGTCATGGCCAGAACAATGGCAATGAAGCCGAGTGTTGGTGCCAGCCAAGTGAGTTCTGAGTTCATCGCCAGGATCGCGCCGACGAGCGTGATGCCACTGATGGCGTTCGAGCCACTCATCAGCGGTGTGTGCAACGTTGGTGGCACCTTGGTAATGATTTCAAAACCCACGAAGATGGCGAGAATAAAGATGGTGAGCGTAGTCATGGTGTCAGAGGCAGGGGAGCAGGGGGCATGAATCGGGAGTCCATAGCTGGACCGCCACGCGGTCCGCGCAGTCCACTAAGACATGGTCTCCAGTAGTTGTGTCAGTCGCTCGTTAGTAACCTTTCCATCGCGGGTAATCATTGTTTCGCGAACGATTTGATCCTCGGTGTCGATAGCCAACTTGCCCTCCTTGATGATGAGCGATACAAAGTTCACGAGGTTATTGGAATACATTTGACTCGCGTGGAGCGGGGCCGTGGCGGGAAGGTTCGTGGGGCCAAAGATCTTGACGCCGTCTCGCTCCACCACCTCGTTTGCCTGGCTTAGCTCGCAGTTGCCTCCGCGTTCGGCGGCCAGATCGACGATTACCGAGCCACGTGGCATGCGCTGGACGGCTGCGGTCGTGATGAGTCGCGGCGAGGGTCGACCCGGAATGGCTGCCGTGGTGATGACGACATCGCATTCGGCAACCACATCGGCCAATTGCTCGCGCTGCCGTTCTTCTTGCTCGGCGGAGAGAGCTTTGGCGTACCCCGCTTTGTCCTCGGCATCGTCGGTCGCCAAGTCGAGCGCGACGGCATGTGCGCCGAGGCTCTCGATTTGCTCCCGCGCCGCGGGGCGGACGTCGTAGGCTTGCACGATGGCACCCAGCCGACGTGCTGTGGCAATGGCTTGCAACCCGGCGACCCCAGCACCAATCACCAACACCTTGGCTGGTGCCAACGTGCCGGCGGCAGTCATCATGAGCGGGAACATTTTGGGAAGCTCGTGTGCTGCCAGCAGCACCGCCTTGTATCCTACGATGGTTGCCATGCTAGAGAGCGTGTCCATGCTCTGGGCGCGGGTGATCCGTGGCAGGAGTTCCAGTGCGAAGAGCGTTAGGTTACGGTGGGCGTACTCACGCGCGATCGCAGGGTTGCCCAGCGGATCGGCTGATCCAACTACCACGGCACCAGCCGGCACGGCGTCGAGATCTTCGGTCGTATGCTGGGGGTCGGAGCCTAGCGTGCGGACTCCGAGTAGTACCTGGCCCAGCGCGAGCAGTTCGTCACGATGCTCGAACACTTCTGCGCCGGCGGCACGATAGGCGTCGTCGCCGAACCCGGCCGATTCGCCTGCGCCTGACTCCACTTTGCAATGCAGGCTCTGCTTGGTAAGCGCCGCAACACCTGCCGGCACGAGCGCCACACGGCGTTCGCCTGGATAGGTTTCGCGAGGGACGGCAACAATCATGGTGGCAATTGGCAAGAGAAGCAATTAGCGAGGATGCTTTCATCCTAATCGCTACGGCAGGCCTTTTGAAGCTGCACGCCGCCAAATTGCCGGCCTGGGTGCAAACAAGGAGGTCAAGTTCACGAGTTCCAGCGCCGCATGATGCAGGCGCGGTCATTCAGCGGAGAGCCACTTATTGTGTGATGGGGTAGACGTCGGTCGACCAAATCACCTTCTCGGCGCTGCCGGTATAGCCATCAATGCGATTTTGGGGGTCGTCTACGACGGCCCCGATCACGACCGCCGCACCAGCTTCGACGGTTTCGACCGCCAGAGCGCGAGGCGTCAGCACGGTGAATTGCTGGCCGTTTGCCGTTGGCAGCGTAAACGTATATTCAGCGACGCTCCCCTGCTGACGGCCCGCGTCGGGCGTGCCGCTAAAGAAGATGCCACCATGACCGCGTTTGGGCGACACGAGCCAAAACTCGGCAATGGTCGCCACCTGCGTCCGATTTTCCTCGGTTGCAAACAACGGGGGGAACACTTCGCGGGCGTTGTTCTTCCAGCTCACATCCGCTGCGCCTTCTCCAAAGGTTAGTGCCTCCGCAAGTTTCGCAATGTTGGCGTAGCCGCTCCCCTTCGCCTTGTCGATGGGACCCGCTGCTGCCAAGGCCGGGGCAACAGTCTCGGCCGCGCTCGTCAGTTCCTGCAGTTCGGATGCTTTGAAGCTCGGGGCCCCCATTACCAGCGCGGGAGGCGCCGGCTGCGATTCGAACTCCCATGGCTCAGGCGTATCGTCGGGTGGCATCATCTCCGTCTCGAAGTTGGCCGTTTCCACCTCGGACTGGTCGAGTGGTTCCAGTTCTGCCACGATTTCCCCATCGCTATCATTGGCTGCCAATCCGTCGCCGGTGCCAGCGGTCGCGGCGGTAGGCGCTACGGGATTGGCATCTTGGAACGATGAGGGTTTGATCGCGTTCGGATAGTACTGCGCCAGAGCCAGCGGCTCGTCGGTGCGGCCGAGGAAGTGAAAGATCCACAGCAGCAGCAGGTAACCCGCTACAATGCCCACCACGCCACCACCGGCAACACCCACCAGGGTGCGTACGCCTGATAGCACGCTCGATCGCTTGCGGGCCGCCACTTTGCCGTGCGGCGCGTCGGCATCGACGTTTAGTTCGGGTGCGACCTCGTGGCTTTCGTTCGTTCCGATGGTATCGAAGTTTGGGCGGTCGACAGGCTCTTCGACCTCGAGTGGTTCTTCGCCATCAAAGCCCATTGCGGCACGCAGGCTCTCGCCATTTTCGGCCGCACGCGAATCCCCAACTTCAAAGTCAAAAGAGGGGGCATCAGGAACGGTGGAAGCAACTTCGGTATCGCCTAGATCGCCATGGTCGCGGAGTGTTGATTCGAAACTAGATGGAACCGAAAAATCATGGGTACTACGCGCGGGCTCCACCGTTTTGGTGTCGTTCATGCTATCATCGTGGCTACGCGCGGCGGTGTCTGAGTCGCCTGCCGCGTCGTCCACGCGATCGTAGCTAGCCGCATCGGCAATGTCGGATGTTGCGCCCAACTCGGTTCGGAACAATTCGCCCAGTGTCGGACGGATGCGGTCGGCGGCTGGAGAAGGTTCGTCGAGCGGACGATCGTCCTGGTTCGTGTTCGATTTGGCACCGTCGGCGTCTGCTCCGGCCGGCTCGCTTCGTTGGGCCGCCGGTTCTGGCGAGTCGAATTCAAGTAGTTCGCTCGGGCCGCGACGGATTAGGTCGTCGAGACTTTGGAAGTCTGCAACTGCTGGAGCCTCAGCCTGGTTTTCCGCGTCGGACCGGGTCACTTTCTCATCCATGAACGAGGAGAGCGTGGCACTTCCAAACTTTGGCGGCAAGCTGGCGTCGGCCGCGGGGGAGGAAGGTGGCGCCACGTCTGCAATGTCATCGTCCTCGTCGCCCGCAGGTCGCGTTGGCGGATCGACCATGGCCGCCTGCTTCACTTCATACGGCTCAGCGTCCGCAACGCAGAACACTTTGCTGCAGTTGGGGCAGGCGAACCATTGTTCCTGCGCTTCGCTAGCAGATGCTTGCTCGGGCAGCGCGACTTCGTGACTACAGGCAGGACAGTGGACCAATTGGGCCATGGCTCGGTGACACTCCAGGAGCGAGGTGGTTGGGAGAAGGCGCAGTCCGACACGCCGCACGGGATACCCTCCTCCACATGAGTGTACCATTCTGTACGCTGCGGCAAAACGACGGTTCGGCCAATACTTGGGCGTTATAACCGATAAAGTTCGCCGAACTTGCCTCTCAGGTGCCGCATGAGTGCCTCGGAGGAGAGGGGCCGGCCGGTAACTCGCTCTACAAGCTGGCTGGCTGAGTAGGTCTGGCCATGCCGGTGGATGTTCGTACGGAGCCAATCCAGGAGTGGCTCGAACTCGCCTCGGCGAAACAGCTCCGCGGGATCGCCCAAGTCCGCCACGGCTTGCTCGTAGAACTGCGCGGCGTATAAGTTGCCCAGCGCGTACGTGGGAAAGTAGCCCACCAGGCCGGCGCTCCAGTGTACGTCCTGCATCACGCCCAGCGCGTCGCTCGGCGGCATGATGCCAAGATACTCCTGGTACTTGGCGTTCCACGCATCGGGCAGATCGTTGACTGAGAGCCCATCGTTAATGAGTTGCTGTTCGAGCTGAAAACGAATGAGAATATGCAAATTGTAAGTCGCTTCGTCCGCTTCGACTCGAATCAGCGACGGCTTGACCTCGTTCACGGCAAAGTGGAAGTCGTCGAGTGCGACGTCGCCGAGAACCTCTGGAAATACTGCCTGCAACGGTTCGTAGAAGTGTGCCCAAAACGCACAGTCGCGGCCTACTTGGTTTTCCCACATACGCGATTGCGACTCGTGAATGCCCAGCGAAATGGCCTCGCCCGTCGGTAGGCCGTACTGGTCGCCGGGCAGACCCTGCTCGTAGAGTCCATGGCCCGCCTCGTGCAACACGCTGAAGAGCCAGCCACCAAACTCGTTTTCGTGGTATCGCGTCGTTAAGCGAACATCGTGCGGACCGAGCGTGGCGCAGAACGGATGGGCAGTGGCGTCGATGCGGCCTTGATCGAAAGCAAAGCCAATTGCCGCGGCTACCTGCTCGCCAAAGGGAATCTGCTTAGCCACGGGAAAGGGACCGGCCAGGATCGTAGGATCAGGCTGGTGCGAGCTGCCGGCGATTTTCTCTACCAGCGGCACTAGTTCTGCCGCCAATGCATCGAGCACTGGCCCAACTTCGGCCGAGGTGGCATGTGGCTCGTACTCGTCCAAGAGCGCATCGTAGCGGCATTCGTTGTAGCCAACCGCATCGGCTTCTTCACACTTGAGCCGCATGATGCCTGCCAAATGCGGTGCGAACTTAGCGTAGTTGTTCTCTTTTCGCGCTTCGACCCACGCCTGCTGACCCAAGCTCGATGCGCGAGTAATGGCGGCAACCAATTCACTCGGCAACTTCGTCTTGCGGTCGTACGTGCGCCGCATCTCGCGAATCACGGTGCCCGTTTTCGAGTGGGGGTCGGAAGCCAAAGTGCTATCTGCCAGGGCGCCGAGCCATTCGCCGACTTGCGGCGCGGTTGCACGGTCGTGCGCCATAGCGGCCAGCAGCGAGAGTTGCTCGGCCCGATACGCACCCGCTGCAGGGGGCATGTAGGTCTGCTCCTCCCATTCCAACACGCTGGCTACAGAGGCGAGCAGCGCCGTTTCGCGGGCGTCGGTACAAAGGTGGTCGAATGTAGCTTGGTCATTGTCCATGGGCGGTAGGCGGCGGTGAGTTGGCAGGTGGAACTACGAATACCCGACGTTGTAGGGCCCGCGTACAAGAACTGCAAGCAGCCGCCGGCCGTTTGCATCGCGCAAATCGACTATTCGCTTCGGCTGCCGCTCGTGGGGGGAGGCAAAGCCATGCGGCTGTCGATATCCACGGCCCGCGGGTCGCGGAGCTTGCTGATGTCGTAGGACGGAATCCGCCACGACGAACAGCCACCGGTCGCGAGCAAGCTAGCGACGAGCAAGACCTTAGCAAAGCGGTACGAATGCATGATACGGGCGACCTGGGAAAGCGTGGCGGCAAAGTGTGGCAAATCGCGATGCAGTCGTCCAGAGCAGTTGCTTTTGGTCGTGCGTGAGGCGAAGATGCAAGCATGGAGTCGATCCGCTACCTGAAGTGGCCAAGCGCGTTCGTCTTGGTTCCCGTCTCCACCACAAGTTCGACCTAAGCCCACTTGAAGTTGATGCTCGACGCGCTTGTCATTGCTCCGCACCCTGACGATGCCGAACTTGGCATGGGAGGGGCCGTCGTGAAACTACTCGGCGAAGGCAAGCGAGTAGGCGTGCTCGACCTTACCAGTGGCGAGCCGACGCCCCACGGTTCGCCGGAACTCCGTGCCCTAGAGACCGCGGCCGCTAGCAAGATTCTGGGGCTCGAGTGGCGAGAAAATCTAGGCCTACCGAACCGCAGCCTGGAACCGACGCTCGATAACCGGGCCAAGCTTGCCAGCGTGATTCGCCAAACGCGGCCACGGTGGCTGTTCGCTCCCTACTGGGAAGACGCGCACCCCGACCACACCGCGGCGACCAAACTGGTGGACGACGCCCGATTCTGGGCCAAGCTCACCAAGACCGACATGCCGGGCGAGCCGCATCATCCCGAGCGTATCTACAACTATTACTGCGTGCACTTGAAGATAGTGCCGCAGCCGGCATTCGTGCTGGACATTTCTCAAGAGTGGGAGACGAAGCTGGCGAGCATCCGCGCTTACGAAAGCCAATTCATCACCGGGCGCGACGGAACGTTCATGGCAAAGCTCCACGACGAAGCGAGCTACTGGGGCAAAATGATCGGTGTGGAATATGGCGAGCCTTTTGCGTGCCGCGAACCGCTTGGACTGCGAACGCTGGCGGGATTGGTGTAACCGTAGAACGGAATTCATTCCGTTACTTGAAGCGAATTAGTTGGCAAGCAACGGAATAAATCCCATTCTACGCGGGCGGCATCATCCGCTATAATAGAAGTATGAAAGACCGCAGCAACTATCCAGTCCGTAAGTCGACGCTCGATGACCAAGGTCTCGACGGCGACTACGACAGCTACACCATGGCCGAGTTGATGAGCATGGTGTGGCCGCTCACCGTTAGCGCATGGGCAATGAAGGGTGAAGACATCTCTAATCGAAGATTACAAAGACATGTTGTCCGCGTTGAACGACGCGGGAGCTGAGTATCTGGTTGTCGGTGCCTACGCTCTGGCTGGCTATGGAAACCCGCCGCAACGGGCGACATCGATATTTGGGTCCGCCCAACCGAGGAAAATGCGGAGAAAGTCTGGCGGGCGATCGAAGTCTACGGCGCGCCGCGGCGAATGATGAAGAAAGAGGATTTCGTCGCCCTCGATACGATCTTTCAGATCGGTCTTGCGCCCAATCGAATCGATATCCTTACCTCCATAAGCGGCGTAGAATTTGATGAAGCCTGGGCGGCGAAGAGCGAAGCAGAGTACGACGGGTTTAAGGTGAATGTGCTAGGGCTTCCACAACTGCTTGCCAACAAGCAAGCCGCCGGCCGACCAAAGGATTTAGCCGACGCTGATTGGATAAAGAAGAAGTTGGAGCAGTAGTTCGCCCCGCTTTACAACGAAACACCTTCTATTGCTCACGGCGCTTGTAGCCTGCCTAGCTGTGGTCGTTCGGGATGAGCGGGCTCTGTGGCTCGCCTTGGGGATCGCTGGGGGAATCGTGGCAGCATGGTTGATGGCATTCCTCCTCTACGGCTTGATCGGATTCAGAAAAAAATGAAACGGTAATATGCCTCGCTTCACCGTCAAATCGCTTCTGCTACTGACGGCCTGTGTCGCCGTGTTCATTGGATTCCTTTGGCTCTGGATGGGGCTGTTCTTGTTGGCCGCGATTGTTGCAGTGCCAATCGGAGTAGTCGCCATTATTTCCATGTTCATTTTGGCGTTTTCCACGGCGCGGTTCCGCCTCTCGCCACCGGAAACGAGCACAGCTGTGACGAACGCTGCGGATTCCGATTAAAGCGTCTAGGCAGACTTTGCCGATGAAACCCCAGGCCATGGTTCTCGCCATGCTGCTCGTGTTGCTAGCAGGGGGGCTGCCGGCTACCAAGTGTTTGGCCCTATGCGCCGTATCATGCGACTCTGTGCGCTGCTCACGCTAGCGTGTCTCGCCTCGGGCTGCAGCCTTTGCCTGCCCGAAGTGTCGACCATGCCGGTGGTGCATAACCCGTTCCCACAACTTAGCCGGGTGGCGGTGGTGCCGTTCAATAACCTGAGCGACGAGCCACAGGTCGATGGCCGGCAATTCGCACTCGCTTACTTTGCGGAACTGCAAGCGGTGCCAGGCTTTGAAGTGGTGCCGCTCGGAGTGGTGGAAGAGATGATGATTCAGGAGCGGATCAGTATCAACGATCCCAGCGAGGTACGCCGACTCGCCAATCTGCTGGGTGTCGATGCCGTGGTGGTGGGAGCGGTGACCGACTACTCGCCCTACTATCCTCCCCGGTGTGGCATGCGGGTCGAGTGGTACACGGCCAACGCCGGTTTCCATGAAATCCCCGCTGGCTACGGCTTGCCTTGGGGAACCCCCGACGAGGAATACATTCCCCAGAAGGTTGTCTTCGATGCCGAAATGGCGCGGCGCGCGCGCAAATGGAGACGCAGTCGCCCGCCTGTGGTCCGGATGCTCCACCGGCGATGCCAGCGATCGACGCGGCGCCGCTGCAACAATCGCTGCCGATGCACGACGAGCGGATGCCTGCGCCGTCCACCGAGAACGCCAATGATGCCAATCGCGATCGCGCATGGACGCCGAACGCCGGCGCACGAAGCCAGCCTCCGTCGATCCAACAAGGTCCTGCATCGCCCGATGGCTTCGATATTGAAGATGACGATCCGTTTGATCCCCAGGAGTCGAGCGCCGTCGACGAAGCGTCATGGCGGCCGCAGCGCCAGGCAACGTACAAGGTGCCAGTGATTCGGCGCAAGCAGCGCTACGCGCCCGTTGCAACCGGTATGGATGGCGCAATCGCCCATGGCGGCGAAAATAATTTCGCATCGCCACTACCGCCTGATTGGCCAGATCCACGCGGTTTCATCCCGCCGGGGCCCTCGCCGGTTCGTCCGGAGTGCATCGAGAACTACGGTCCGGTGATGACGCATACGCGGATTTTCCTGGGGCACGACGCCGAATTCACTGCGGCTCTTGCGGCCTATGTCGATTTTCGGGACGACGCACGGTTTGGGGGTTGGCGGTCGTACCTGGAACGGAGCGACGACTTCATTCGCTTCTGTTGCCATTTGCACATCTCCGAGATGCTTTCGGCACGCGGTGGCGCGACCGAAACGCGAGTGGTGAGGCATTGGTCGAATTGCCGATAGGGTTCGTGTGGCAGCGTTTAGGCAAGCCTTGCAGAAGGGGTCATGGATTTGGCCCTAGCAAGCATTGCCAGTTGAGTAACCGCGAGTGATTGCACCGCATGCTTCGCCGGCCTCTCCGCTTCCCCAAAGTCTTCCCCCCGCATTTTCCCGCCCGCACGGAGGCCCTGGCTGTGAACGACGACATTAATGTACTTGCGCTAGTCAAAGGCAAAGAACGTTACATCTTTCTCTACGACGATGCGCAGCAGGCCGAAGCGCTCCGCATGCTCGGCCGCCACGCAGCCAACCCTGAGCTGAGTTTCAGCTGGTACGATGCGGCCGTATTGGGAAAGAAGATTCGCAACGAAGCGACCAGTCGTGGCAAATCGCGTTTTAGCATCCCTCAATCGAGCGACGTCGACGAATAGCCCGAAGGGGGAATGTCGTCGATCGCAATCTCGCTTGCCCCCTCCGACCTTCCCCCTCTCGTAGATGCAACGTCACATCGCTCAATTCCTTCGGCACTTGGATGCGGAACGCAATGCCAGCCCGCACACGCTAAAGGCTTATCGCGAAGATCTCATCTCTTTGGCCGACTACTTGGTGGACGACGCGGGCGAGTCGCCGGAGCCCGCGTCGATTACCACCGTCGAACTGCGTGGCTACGTTGCAGCGTTGGCGGAGGCGGGGTTTGCGAAGTCGTCCATCGCGCGGCGCCTTGCTTCAGTGCGCAGCTTCTATCGGTTCGGCCAGCGCGAGGGCTGGGCACAGGCCAATCCGGCCGCGGCGCTTCGCAATCCGCGGAAGAGCCACAAGTTGCCGCACTTCCTCACCACGGACGAAGTCGCCCGTTTGCTGGCTGCACCGCCGAGTAAGGGCCAGCTTGGCACGCGTGATCGTGCGATTCTCGAAACCCTGTACTCCGCCGGTTTGCGCGTGAGTGAACTGGTGGGCATGAACGACGGCGATATGGACTTGGAGCAAGGTGTCCTGCATGTCCGTGGTAAGGGACGCAAGGAACGCCTCGCCCCCATTGGAAGCTATGCCCGCCGGGCGATGGAAGCGTGGCTCGGGGTGAGGGTGCTCTCGCCCAAGGAAGACTCGGGACGCGCGGCGCCCGTGTTTACTAACCGCTTCGGCACGCGCCTGACCACCCGCAGCGTGGGGCGGATGCTCGAAAAGCACATTGCCAGTTCGGGCCTCGACGGCCGCACCTCGCCGCACACGCTGCGGCACAGCTTTGCCACGCACCTGCTGGACCGCGGCGCGGACATCCGGAGCGTCCAGGAACTCTTGGGCCACAAAAGCCTGGTAACCACGCAAATCTACACCCACGTATCGACCAGCACCCTGCGCCAGCGTACGAAAAGGCGCACCCGCGAGCGGGTTAGTGCCTTGGACGATGCACGGGGTCTTCTTGTGCCACTTCTTACGATCGCAACGATTGGCCCAGCGTCGCGCGGTGCGGATGTCGTAATCGGGCTTCCCTATCCGCGTCATTTGTTGACCCTCTGCATCGTGTGACCTAAATACTGGTGGTGCTTCGCAACCCGTAGGTTGTGTGTACCCCCGGTGTTTCCTTTTTGTGTCACCCAGCAACCGTGCCTCTGCAATCATGTCGAATGCCAAGCTGTTACTTGTTGACGACGATTACCAAGTGCTCGAGTCGATGGCCGACTGGCTGCGAGGCCTGGGTTTCGAACTCGATACGGCCCGCTCGTGCCGCGAGGCGTACGCCGCCTGCGAACAGGCCGCGTACGACGTAGCCCTGGTCGACGTCCGGCTGGGCGAGGACGACGGCTTCGACTTCCTCGAGCAAGCCCTCCGCCGCTGGCCGGCTACCCAAGTGCTGATGATGACCGGTTACGGCACCGGCGATATGGCCGTCGACTCGATCCGGGCCGGTGCGTTCGACTTCCTTACCAAGCCACTCATCGACGACGAGCTGATGATGGCCATCGAGCGGGCTCTGTCGCAGCGCAAAGTGCTCAATGAGAACTCGCAACTCAAAGCCGAGCTCGACAAACATTACGGCATGGGCAACATCGTGGGGCAGGACCCGCGGATGATGTGCGTGTACGAAATGATCGAGAGCGTAGCCGATACGCGTGCCACCGTACTTGTCACGGGCGAGAGCGGCACCGGTAAGAGCATGATCGCCCGGGCGATCCATCGCCGCAGCGGCCGATCCAAGGGACCCTTCGTGGAAGTCGCCTGTGGCGCGCTGCCCGAAAACTTGCTCGAAAGTGAATTGTTCGGACACGTTGCTGGCGCATTCACCGGTGCCACCAGCGACAAGACGGGTAAGTTCCTCCAAGCCGATGGCGGCACGATCTTCCTCGACGAAATCGGCACCGCCAGTCCGGCTATGCAGGTTAAGTTGCTCCGGGTGTTGCAAGAGCTTGCTTTCGAAGCGGTGGGTGGCACCAAGACTTTCAACGTGGACGTGCGCGTCATCCTGGCAACCAACGAAGACCTGGCCAAGAACGTGGCGGATGGCACGTTCCGGCAGGATCTGTACTATCGCATCAATGTGATCAATATCGAGTTGCCCTCGCTCCGCCAGCGGTCGAGCGACGTGCCGCTGCTGGCTGAACGCTTTCTGCAGGAAACGCTCGAAGACGTCGGCCGCGAAGTGGTCGGTTTTAGCGACGATGCCGTGGCTTGCCTCCGCAACTACGCCTGGCCGGGTAATGTGCGGGAACTACAAAACGTGGTTGAACGCGCGGTGCTGCTAGGTAAAGGTTCGGTAATTGAAGTCTCCGACTTGCCGCTCGAACTCCGCACCGGCATCTCCACCGGCAGCGGTGGCGCGAGGTTCTCCGCCGGCCAAACGCTCAAGGAAGCCCTGGAAGGACCCGAGCGGCAAATCATTCTGCAAGTTCTTGAGTCGAACGGCTGGAACCGCAACGCCACGGCCGACACGCTCGGTATCAATCGCACCACGCTTTACAAGAAAATGAAGCGACTCGGTCTCGAAGACGGTGCGCCAGCGCACTAATCATAACGATCAACGCGAGGCGTAGCTCGTCGGCTAGTCGATCTCCAGCACTCAGTCCTTCTCCACTTCGTATTCCTCTCCAGTCGTTTCCGGTGGCTCGACGCGCAGTTCTTCCCGCGCATCGGTCGCTTCGACGTGCTTCAAGTCGTCGACCGTGTACCGGATGGGGTTTTCGATCTCTTCGTCCGGCGTATGTACCTGGTACGTTAGCTGCCCGGTCTGATCGTCCCAATGCATTTCGCGGATCGTACCGGTGCGATGCTCGTTCAGCATGCCGCGGGTGCGGACCTCGACCAGGTTGCCGATGTCGAACCCTTCCCAAGGCAATTCGCGCCACAGCGTCCGCCGCACACGCAATACGAGCTTGCCATACGTCAGCACCACGAATTCACCCTGCTGCCCGTCGCGTCGCCAGACCCGTGGGCTGGGGATCGTAGAGCGTGCGAGTTCCACGTCTTCGGGGTGGACCCAGTCGTTGCCATTTTCGGGCCACCAGGGATAGTAGCCGTACTTGGGATCGGTCTTGAGCTCGATGGCCATCGGACTCTCTAGTGGGGTTGTAGTAGTTTTCGGGAAAAACTAGCCAAGGAACCTCCGGTGCGCACCGTCTGGTCACCTATAATTGTACGCAAGAAGTCCCGCCCGTTGAGCCGCGGCATGCCCGCCGCCTTCGCCCGCCACCAAGATATCACACCATGCGTACCGAAAAATTTCTCGAACACCACGGCGTTTCGACCAACCCGTTTGCGGAGGAAGACGCGCAAACCGATCCCGTCTTCAAGAACCGCTGTCGCACCAATACCTACCACCCCGTGTGGGATAAGGTGTTTGGCGATCCGGCCGATCCGGCAACCTCCATCGTGTTTGGCGAAAAAGGGGCCGGCAAGACGGCCATGCGGCTGCAAATCATGGGTAAGCTCGCCGAGCACAATCGCGAGCATCCCGAGACGAAGATGTGGGTCATCGAGTACGACGACTTCAATCCGTTTCTCGACCGCTTTGCCGATCGCCTCCCAGCCCGCAAACAGCGCGACGCCTCGAAGGTGCTCGAAGAGTGGAAACTGTGGGATCATATGGACGCCATCTTGTCGCTGGGGGTTACCAACCTGGTTGACCTGGCTGCTCGACGTGCAGAGCCCTGGTAACCCCACGGCAAACCGACTCAAGAACGACCTGCGATCCAAACTCGATAAACATCAAAAACGCGATCTGCTGCTCCTGTCGGCTTGCTACGACGACTCGCTCGCCGAGTCGTTCGCCGCCCGCACGTCGCGCCTGCGACGCAAGCTGTGGTACGGCGGCTGGACGTCGATCGTGCCATCGCTTACCGGCGGCGGCGTATCGGCGGCGATGCTGGCGTTGCTCATTTGGCTGTGGTGCAATGGCGACCTCACCACTACCTGGATGTGGATTGCTGGTATCCTGGCCGCGGCTCGCCTGGATTCCGTGGCTGCTGCGGTGGTGGAAGTGGCACCTGGAAGCCCGTGGAGTGGCGAAGAACGTCCGCGTATTGAAGCGCGATACTCGGTCGCTCCGCCAACTCTTCATGCACATGAACGACCGCGATTTGGCCGGCCAGCCGCTCCCTAATCGCCGCCGCACCGACGATCGCTACGAACTGCTCGCCAAGTTCCAGGGCGTGCTGCATGCGCTCGGCTTCACCGGAATCACCGTGCTGGTCGACCGAGTGGACGAACCGCACCTCGTGAATGGCTCGGTCGAACTCATGCGCGACTTCGTGTGGACGTATGCTCGATAACAAGTTCCTCAAACAACCAGGCGTGGGACTCAAGTTGCTGCTCGCCAGCGAACTGGTTGAGCATCTCAATCGCGAGAGACGCGCGAGTTCCATCAACGCGCTCGCATCGACAAACAAAACATGATTCCGTCGCTCGACTGGACCGGCGAAGCGCTCTACGACCTGGCCAACGCCCGGCTCGACGCCTGCGCGATCGAAGGCCAAGTCGCCGAACCTTCGTTCGGTATTCTCTAGCGAAGTCTCCGACCAACGGTTGATCGACGCCTTTCGCTCGCTCCGCGTACCGCGCAACCTGTTCAAGTTCCTCTATCGGGTGATTGTCGCCCACTGCAACTCGCACACCGACGCCGATCCCGTATGGCAGATCGACAAGGAAACGTTCGAAGCGACGCTCGCCGTCTACAGCCGCGAACAAGCGGCCACCGATCGCGGTTTGTCCGCCAGTTAAAGCGGCCGGAATACCAAGTGGGGCGGTGCTCGGCCCAGCGCGTTAGGCGACAAAACCGAAACAACGATCCGTTGTCGATTTACCCTGGGGACTGCACTGCGCGATTTTGCCCAGCATTTCCAGGCTCTTATTCCATGCCGCCACGGCAGGTGGCTTGCGTAAATCGACAGATAAATCAACAGCTGTCGATTTACCCGCCGCTGCCTACGGGCGGAGCAAAATGGCCACCGTGCGCATCGATAGCGCCAGCCCGAGGGGGGCGCAAAAGGCGTCAGATTGCCAAAGAGCAATGGTTGGTATCAGGGGCCAACCCTCCATTGGATCCAACGCGTGGCCCACTTTCCACCAAAAAGGGAACCACCAACACGCGTGCAAACAGGCAGCAGCGCAAATGGGTGCATCGCGACTGGGTGGCTGGGATTGAGCCCAGCCACCCGCCGAGTCTGCCCGACGCTCAACCTAAAATCGAGCGGTAGCGCGGCACGGGCGGCGGTCCTCGGCTGCGAAGTCATGGCGGGGTTTAACGACTGGGGGGATTATTCCGTATTTTCTGGTTTTTTCGATCAGGATGGCCCGAGCGGTTGCCGATAGGTGATTGCAGGCAATCTGTCAGTGGCGGCAGCACCAGTTAGCACTGGGCCACTGCCAAGCGGCAGATGCTACCTCCTCCAGCAGACTACACGTCGAAAATCTCAGACTGGTGAAACACCATGAGTAAGTTGATGAACTCTTGCCACTCCCTCTCGCACCGCGCCACCACGATGGCCTTGGCGGCCCTCACGCTGGCAGTGCTTGCAGCGAGCGGGGTTTCCGCCCAGACCGCGGGCGTTGCCTTCGTGGACGACATTGAGCAACAGGCCATGCGGGCGGCCCGGCAGGCTAAAGCAGCACCAAGCCGGCAGCCGGCTGCGGTGCGGGCGGGTGCGCCAGCTCCCTCGATGCAGTCGCGCTTCCCGCAGCCCACGGTTCGCAGTTTCTCCCGTGACCCCAAGGCCGAGGAGAAAACTGGCTGGACCACTGGGCTCAAGAAATCGCTCGCTGGTTTGTTTGGCGGCGCGAAAGATCCACGGCAGGAAGTCCAGCGCTCGCGAGTTGCTTCGGCTTCCAGCCCCACCGCAACCCAACCCGACGCCCTCGCCGGGCAAGCCCAGCGTCGCTCGCCGGGAGCTACTGGGGCGCTGGGAGCCAACGGGGCCAACACGGCGGCTGCCCACCAACGACAGACAATTTCGCAGCCGAGTTTGATGGACCGAATGGCGGCTACCCGCGGCAACACCGTGGAACAACGCCCCAACACGGGAAGCAATCAACCGCGTGGGCTGCTGCAGCTATGGAGTAAGAAATCGGCGGACGAGTCAGCGACCGTTTCGAACAGCGGGCGACGAACACCCCCGCAGGTTGCCAGTGCGCGATGCTCTCGCACCCCAGCGCCGAGTGCGGCACGTCCGGAGCAGCGCGAATCTTGGGCCAGCAAGTTGATCTCGCCATTGAACCGTGACGAGCAACGCCAAACACCACTCACAGCTCCCAAGGCACCCCAATGGCACCGGGACGACCAGGTTGCGATGGTCACCGATCGCCAATCGGCGAAGGCCGCGGAGCCACGCATTCAACTCGCCTCCCCGCTGACAACACCGCAGGCACCATCGACGCATCCGCTGCCACGAGTAGAGGGACCCGCGATCAGCACCGACACGCAGGTTGCCCCGCCGGCCCGGACTTTGGCCGAGTCGATGCCCGCACCACAGGCGGCACGCCAGCCGGCCGCCAAGGTTTCGCAACCACGGCGGACGCCAGGTCCGCAGCAAGTGGCCAACGTTCATGCAATGCGGAATGCAGTGGCAAGTACGCCACAGCCAACGACCCGTCGGACATCGCCCGTCGCCAACGAACGGACTACCAAGCCGAACGTTGGTTTGGTAGCGACGCGTACCGGAGTTGCCCGTCAACAGGGCATGCCAGCCAACCCGGTGAAACGTCCGCAACCCGTAGCGGCGGCACCAACACCGAAGTCGGTAGAACTACTCACCGAGGCCAATCGCCTTTCGACAACGGCGGTTAGCGAGGCGGAGTACACCACGGTCATCCAATTGTGTCGCCACGTTCTGGCGATCGACGAGGCGCCGACGGCCGTTGAGTACAGCCACAACCTGGCCAGTTGGGCGCTGAATCGCCGGGGCGAGGTCAAGTGCGATGAGGGTCGCACGAAGGAAGCCCTGCTCGACTTCGAAGACTCCTTGCGACTCGATCCGAACCGCTGTGCGCGATCCATAATCGCGGAGTGTTGGCGGCGCAAGTGGGCCGCTTTGCCGATGCGTTCGACGATTTCAATCGGTCGATTGAACTCAATCCCAAATTCGCCAAGGCGTATTCCAACCGCGGAGCCCTCTACGTGCAAGCGGGCAAGCTCGACAAGGCATCCGACGATTACCGGCAGGCTATCGCGCTCGATCCCGAGCTAGCGGTGGCCCATAAAGGGCGCGGCCGTGTGTGCCATATGCTGGGTCAGTTCGATCTTGCCGTACAGCACTTCGACGCCGCCACGCTTCTTGTGCCGGACGACGCCCGCATTGTGAATAATCGTGGCGACTTGCTCACCGACATGGGACGCTATCGGGGTGCAATGAGCGACTACGCGAAGGCCATTGAGTTGGACACCACTCTACACATTGCCTACCGAAATCTGGCGTGGCTGCAAGCGACTTGTCCCGATCAGGACTGCCGCGATGCCGACCAGGCGATTGCCAATGCCAGTCGGGCGATGCAACTGTGCGGAGAGCCGAGCGACTTGGAGTACGACACGCTGGCAGCCGCCCAGGCGGCAGCAGGCGACTTCGAATCGGCCAAAACAATGATGGACAAGGCGATCGACCTTGCCTCGGACACCGACAAGCCCAACTATCAGTGGCGAAAGAAGCTCTACGAGCGAGGCGAAGCCTACATCACCGAGCCCGCCAGCAACATCCAGCAGGTGAGCTACGCCGATTGAGCCGCCGGCTCACGTGAAACCAACGGGAGGGGGACGCAAAGGCCCGGCCGATCAATCGGCTGGGCTTTTCGCGTTTTGGCCGGGTACAGCAGCTTAGGATTACTTGCGATGGTGGAGCAGGTACTTGGCGAAGTCGACCAATCCCGCAAACTTGTACTCGCCGTCGACGTAGTGCTCGATGACATAAAACGCAAAGTAGTACGCCCGGCAGAATGCCCAGACCGCCACTGCCAGCAGGACAACCACACGCCAGTCGGGGTGCAGCAGTAGCAACAATGCCGAAGCGACGACGCCGATAGCAACCAGCAGGCCCGCTTTCAGGTACATCAGCCGCGGCGATTTTAAATCGGGCATGAAAACTCGGCTACTCGGCATCCCACCCCGTTTTAACTACCACAACGCCCACCACCCGGTCGCTACCACCACGACACCGAGGATCAGGTTGGTGATGGCGTGCGCGGCGACGCAGTCCCAGTAGTTCTTCGTGCGCACCATCAGCCAAGTGACCAGGCCAAACCATAGCAAAGCAGCAAGCTTTTCGGGGTGATACAGCACCGGCACCAGGATGCCGGCAGCCACGGCCATGCGGTTCACAACGCCAAAGGGGATTTCGGTCCAGTTGTCGTGCATGACGTATCGCATGAGGAACGCCCGTAGGAAGGCCTCCTCGATTACCGGCACGAGCAAGACCAACCCAAAGAAACGAATTGCCAGGAATCCGTAGCCTGCGGCAGTCGGGCCAGCGCACTCAGCGGGTTGTAGGCGGCCCGCTCGCCGAGGCCCAGCAGGCCCACGAGCGTGTGGTCGGGGCCCAGCCAGTCGACCAAGTGTCCGGTCGGGTCGAGGTAGCAGCAAGCAATCCACAAGATCCCGCCAGCGATGCCTACGCCGATGGCTAGCGGTGAGACCTTTACTGGCCATTCGAGGTACACGGGCAAGAACCATAGCACCACTGCCAGCGTAAGGATTACCTTCACTGAATAGACAAGTGGGTAGTATTTGCCAGGGATCGTCATACCCAGCCACGTGGACGTCGCCCCGTTGTCCGAGAAGTCTTCCCCTTCGATCTCCGCGTCGCTTAGCAGGTCCGGGGCGGTAGCGGCGGCTGCGGCATCGTCCATGCCGGCGGTGTCGGCTAAGGTTGCTGGGGCTGGTTCGAGGCTCTGCACCGTCATGTAAACCGCCAGCGGCAGGACGAACGCCAGAAGGGTTCGGCGGCGCCGCTCGGCGGAAACGTTGTTGGTGGATTCGGTCATGGCAGGCTTCTGCATTGGACGGCTTGCTAGCTCGCTTGTGTGCGTGCAAATATTGAAATAACAACAACTTACGCCGCTGTGCGGGTGCCCAAGGCGGGACGGTATATCCTCCAGTCTCGGCCAAGCGGCGGGAGTTTGCTAGCCATTCGCGCCGGAAACGGGACTGTTTTCCTTGTGGGCGGATGCAGGATCCACCGATTTTAGCGGTCGTCGGCCGACATTTGGACATTTGGGCCTAGCTACGGTGGCGGTTTCGGATAAGATACAAGCTTCGTTTGCCCTCCTGAGGACCGGCCCAGCTCCCTCGCGGCAGCAGGAGGCCCAGCCTGCGGCTGGTCCCAAGCGTCGTCCCCCAGGCCCCCGGACCACGTGCGGCTTGATTTAGTCGCTGACAGGCGAGCGTCGCAAAAGTTAGCAGCGTCAGTAATGGTTATCCCGGCTACAAGTCGTAACACGCTTCCCACACCAGGAAACGGATTCCGCCACCGGCAAGAACGTTTGGTCAAAGGTTAGAAAGCAAAATGGACCTTCGTAAAGTACGTAATATTGGTATTTCTGCTCATATCGACTCGGGTAAAACAACCTTGAGCGAGCGGATTTTGTTCTACGCCGGCCGGATTCACAAGATCGAGGATGTGCGCGGCGGTGGCGACGGCGCCATCATGGACAACATGGAGCTGGAGAAGGAACGCGGCATCACGATCGCGTCCGCTGCCACGTACCTGAAGTGGGACGGCTTCGATATCAACTTGATCGACACTCCGGGCCACGTGGACTTTACCGTCGAAGTGGAACGCTCGCTGCGCGTGCTCGATGGCGCCATCCTGGTGCTATGTTCGGTTGGCGGCGTGCAGAGCCAGTCGATGACCGTCGATCGTCAAATGAAGCGCTACCACGTTCCCCGCCTGGCATTCATCAACAAAATGGACCGCACGGGTGCCAACCCCAACAGCGTCGTCAAGCAGGTACGCGAGAAACTCGGTGCCGACGCGGTGTTGATGCAAATTGCCATTGGCAAGGAAGACAAGTTCGAAGGCGTCATCGACCTCGTGGAAATGAAAGCCTACTACTTTGATGGTAGCAATGGCGAAATCGTTCGGACCGAAGAAATTCCGGCCAATCTGTTGGACGAGGCCAAGACATATCGTGGGCAAATGCTCGAATCGCTTAGCATGTATAGCGACGAGCTCATGGAAAAACTGCTCGGCGAGGAAGAAATCACGCCAGACTTGATTCACGACATCACTCGCCACGCCGTGATTGAACAAGAGTTCTGCCCGGTGTTCCTGGGCTCGGCGTTCAAGAATAAGGGCGTGCAGCCGCTGATGAATGCCATTACGCGGTACCTGCCCTCACCAACCGAGGTAACCAACACCGGGACCAAGCCCGATACCGGCGAGAAAATCGTGCTCAAAGCCAACCCCAAAGAGCCGCTGGTTGCCATGGGCTTCAAGATTACCGACGACGAGTACGGCCAGCTAACGTACACCCGCATCTACCAAGGCAAGGTGGAGAAGGGTGGCACCTACTTCAACCAGCGCACGGGCCGTAAGGAACGCTTTAGTCGCATTGTGAAGATGCACTCCGACAAGCGGGAGGAAGTTGGTGCCGGCGAAGCGGGCGACATTGTCGCCATCATGGGCATCGATTGTGCGTCGGGCGACACCTACTGCGATGAGTCCAATTACTGCTCGTTGGAAAACATCTACGTCGCCGACCCGGTGATCAAGATGTCCATCAACCCGCTGTCGCGAGACAACGCGGACAAGCTAAGCAAGGCGCTGCAGCGCTTCCGCAAGGAAGATCCCACCTTCCACGTGTTCACCGACGACGAGACCAACGAAACCATTATCGCTGGTATGGGTGAGTTGCACCTGGAGGTTTACGTCGAACGAATTCGGCGTGAGTATGGGGTCGATACCGAAGTGGGTGCACCCAAGGTGAGCTACCGCGAATCGGGCCAGCAGACCTACGAGTACGATCACAAACGCAAGAAGCAGTCGGGTGGTTCTGGGCAGTATGGACATATCATCGGGGTCATGCGTCCCATCACCGAAGAGGACCGCGCCGCAATGGAGGAGAAGGGCGAATCGGGCGAGTTGTACTTTGAAGACAAGGTCACCGGAGGTCGTATTCCGAAGGAGTACATTCCTGCGGTGAAGAAGGGCTTCGAAGAGATGATGCAAAAGGGGCCTGTCGCGGGTTACCCAGTGGTCGACATGGCGGTCGAGTTGCACGATGGTACCTTCCACGACGTCGACTCCAGCGACATGGCGTTCAAGCTCACCGCACGGGAGTGTTTCCGCGAGCACTTCAACCGCATGAAGCCCGTGCTGCTGGAGCCGATCATGAAGATGGAAATTGAGTGCCCCGAGGAATTCCAGGGCTCGGTGGTTGGCCAGGTCAGCAGCAAGCGAGGCATGATTTCGGAGACCGAAACCGTCAACGGCATGACGCGGATCATTGCCGAGGTGCCTCTTGCCGAAACGTTTGGCTACTCCAACGAACTGCGGAGCCAAACCCAAGGGCAGGGTACTTTCTCCATGGAATTCGCCAAGTACTCGCCGGTACCAACCAACATCCAAGCGGATATAGTCGAAGAACGCAAACGCGAACTACAGCCGGCCTAACAAGGCAGGCGGCGACTAGCTAACAGCAGCGAGCCCGGCGGTCCCTACCGTCGGGCTTTCTTCTTGTTACGCCTCTAACTCTTCCCATCGCTTATAAGCTTGGGCGAGTTGCTCGTTCAGGTCCTTCAATCGCGCGTTCGCGGCCGCGATGTCGCTGGCTGGCTGCCTGAAATACTCCTGGTCGCTCATAGCTGCGGTCAGTTTGCCAATTTCCGCGTCGAGCTTCTCAATCAGCGCCGGCAAGGCTTCCAGTTCGCGCTTGTCCTTGTAGGAGCGTTTTTGCTCTTTTGTTGCCGCTGGCTTCGCCGTTGCTGCAAGGGTGCCGCGCTTCTTATTGGTCGGCGGAAGGTCTGCCTTTCGCTGCCGTACCCAATCGTTGTATCCGCCCACGTACTCCCGAACACCTCCCGGCTCAAAGGCGATAACACTGGTAACGACGTTATCCAGGAACGCCCGATCGTGGCTTACCACAAGCAGCGTACCGTCGAAATCGATGAGCCGCTCTTCGAGCATCTCAAGTGTTTCGGCATCAAGATCGTTGGTCGGCTCGTCCATCACAACCACGTTGGCCGGTTTGGCGAACAGCTTAGCGAGCAAAATACGATTCTGTTCGCCACCGGAGAGGAACTTCACCTGCGTGCGTGCCCGCTCTGGCGTGAACAGGAAGTCTTGCAGATAGCCAAGTACATGGCGACTGCGGTTTCCGACGACCACGTTGTCGGACCCTTCGCCCACGTTCTCCTGCACCGTCTGCTCTCCATCCAGCGTCTTTCGCAATTGATCGAAATAGGCGACATCGACCTTGGTTCCCAGTTTGACGGCGCCCTGCTGCGGCGCATAGCTGCCCTAGCAACAATCGCAGGAGTGTGGTCTTACCCGCACCGTTGGGCCCCACGATGCCAATCTTGTCGCCGCGCATGATGGTGGTGGAGAAATCTTCGATAATCGGTCGGTCGGCGTAGGCAAAAGATATGTCCGTGGCCTTGGCCACCAGGGCGCCGCTCTTTTGCGTCGATTGAATATCGAGGTTCGACTTTCCCACTCGTTCGCGGCGTTGGCTCCGCTCATTGCGCATTGCCTCTGCGCCCGCACGCGGCCCTCGTTTCGGGTTCTCCGGGCTTTGATGCCTTGACGGATCCATGCCTCCTCCTCGGCCAGTTTCTTGTCGAACAGGGCGTTCTGCTTCTCCTCGGCCGCTAGCGCCTGTTCCTTGCGAAGCAAGAAGGTGTCGTAGTCGCACGACCAGTCGAAGATGCGTCCTCGATCGATTTCCAGGATGCGGGTTGCCAGCCGCCGAAGGAATGCACGGTCGTGCGTTACGAACAGCAAAATCGTGGGCCAGCCCAACAACAGGTCTTCGAGCCAGGTGATCGCATCAATATCGAGGTGGTTCGTGGGCTCATCCAGCAGGAGTAGATCGGGCTCGGCTACCAGCGTCTGGGCGAGCAGTACCCGTCGCTTCATGCCGGACGACTGCGTCTCGACCCTCAGCGATCCATCGAGTCCCATGCGCGTCAGGAGCTTGTCGACACGCGGCTGAGCGGTCCATTCCTCCAACTCGGGCTCGTGGGCCGCAAGACTCGTCGCTACGACCTGTGCGATTGTCCCTTCGAGGTGATGGGGGACGTCTTGAGCCAAGAGGGCGACCTTCGCTCCAGCGGCAATCACTACGTCGCCATGATCGGGTAGGACCTCGCCGGTGAGCATTCGCATGAGCGTCGTCTTGCCGGCCCCATTGCGCCCCAAGAGGCCAATGCGTTGTCCCGCCTCAAGTTGACACGAAACATCGTCCAGCAGAGCGGGCCCGCGGTAGGCAACCGAGACGCCTCGTAGTTCGGCAACAGCCATGGGCAGGGGTTAGGCAGAGGGCAGTGGGGCGGGACATCGTCTTCCGATCCTATCCGACTTCGTGCTAAAATGCACGTGCCCAGAATCCCGCCGACACCCAGGACGCCACCCCTTGCCGCAACGCCGAGCGGTTCAAGGCAACGGCCCGGCCGGAGCCGGTCTGCGCTTGCCATGAGCTGTTCGAGCGGTTCCTCGACCTGGCGATCAAGGGACCGTTGGTCGGGTGATTGTCCACGTCGGAGGAGGGCGGCAAACAAGTGCTAGCGCCCCAGGATGAGGGCCGACAGCCATGCCTGTTTGTAGGGTCGTATGCCGCAAAAGCTGAGTGCGTTCGCCGCGAAACCCAGGACACCGCGTCGGTTGTCGCGACCCGCGATAAGGGGGGGCGGCTTAAGAAATCGCCAGGCCGCGCCCCTGCCAGTCACCTGTGTCGACGGCCGGGCCTGGCCTCATGCCCGAAGACCCCGTATCCCGGTTGAAATCCAGCACGCTTCTCACGCATTCATGCCTACTCCCGACAACACTGTGAAACGCATTGAGCAGCTGCGCCGCGAGATCCGCGAGCACGACCGACTTTATTACGTCGAGGCGAAGCCGACGATCAGCGATCGCCAATACGATCGCCTGCTCGATGAGCTAAAGCAGCTCGAGACCGCGCATCCCAAGCTGGTAACGCCTGCTAGCCCAACGCAGCGCGTCGGTGGCGAACCGATCGACGGGTTCGAGACCGTTGTGCACGCGCGACCCATGTACTCAATCGACAACAGCTACGACTCGGCCGAGCTTCGCAAGTGGGCTGAGCGGCTGCCGGAGACCGTTGACAGCTTTGTGGTCGATCCAAAGATCGACGGCGTGGCGATCAGCCTCCGCTACGAACAGGGACAATTAGTGCAGGCTGCCACTCGCGGCGATGGCGAGCGCGGTGACGACGTGACCCAGAACGCGCGGACCATCCGATCGATTCCTTTGTCGCTCGCTACTGGCAGTACCACTCCTCCCGCTGTAGTGGAGATTCGTGGCGAGGTGTACTGCCCTTGGCAAGTCTTTACGGCGTGGAACGAGGAAATCGAGGCCGAAGGGCAGCAGTTGCTTGCGAACCCCCGAAATGCCACGGCTGGCTTGCTGAAGCGCCACGATGCGCGTCTGGTCGCCAGGCGGCGACTGGAGTTCTGCGCCCATGGGCGAGGCGAGTTGGTGGACGTCGAGGCGGCGAGTCTCTGGGAGTTCTACGAACGACTTGCCAAGTGGGGCATCCCGACGAATCCGCATGCCAAAGTGATTCCCGATTTCGCGGGCATGTGGTCGGTGATCGAAGAGTTTGAAGCAACGCGACACGATTTGCCCTACGCCGTGGACGGCATGGTAGTGAAGGTTAATCGCTTCGACTTACAAGACGAGCTGGGATACACGAGCCGTTTTCCCCGGTGGTGCATCGCTTACAAGTACGCCGCCGAGCAGGCGACTACCAAGTTGTTGGAGGTTCAGTGGCAAGTCGGCAAGACCGGCAAGCTTACGCCGCGAGCCCGTCTCGATCCGGTCCTGGTGGCCGGCACGACGGTGCAGCACGCGACTCTGCACAACATGGGCGAGATCCTCCGCAAAGACCTCCGTCTTGGCGACACAGTGATCATCGAGAAAGCTGGCGAGATTATTCCGCAGGTGGTCCAGGCAATCCTCCAAGATCGCGACGAGAGTGCCGATTACCCATCGCCGCCGGCGCATTGCCCCGACTGTGGTGGCGATGTCGAGGTGGAGTACGACCAGCGACGAATGCATGATCTCCAGGTATGGAAAAAGCGGCTTGAGCGAAGAGCGCCAGCGGGCGGAGAACAAGGGCGAGCCCCCACGCGATATCCCCCAGCCATCCCCCATCACTGATCTGGACGAAACAGCTCGGTACTGCATGAACCCCGAATGCCCGGCGCAATTCCGCGAGCGTTTAGAGCACTTGGCAGGGCGGGGGCAGCTCGACATCGATGGCATGGGCGAAAAAGTCATCGAGCAACTCACCGAAGCGAAGTTGGTGCAAACCATAGGCGACGTGTTTTGCCTCGAGGAGCGTCGCCCCGACCTGCTCGAACTGGAACGTATGGGCGAGAAGAAGGCCGACAACTTGCTTGCCGCTATCCAAGCTGCAAAGCACCGCGGGCTCGCCCGCGATGGCGTCGCTCGGCATCCGCCACGTTGGTGCCACGGCCTCCAGAATCCTCGCCGAGCACTATCGCAACATCGATGCAATGATCGAGGCCAGCGAAGAAGAGATCGCCACGTTCAAAGTAGGGGCGAACGAGTCGGGCATCGGGCCGGAGATCGCCAAGTCGCTGCACGCATTCCTGCATTCCGACACAGGGCGGACGGTCATCGCCGAACTGAGACACGCCGGCGTCTCGCTCGAAATGCCGCAACAGGAGGCAAGTGGTTCGGCCGGCAGTGGGCTTGCAGGCAAAACGCTGGTGGTAACTGGCACGCTGAGCAAGTACTCCCGCCAGGAGATGGAAGCGCTGATTGTTCGGCATGGAGGCAAAGCAACCAGCAGTATATCCAAGTCAACCGATTTCCTGGTTGCCGGCGAAAAAGCAGGCAGCAAGCTGGGTAAGGCCCAACAACTGGGTGTGACCGTGCTGAGTGAAGAAGATTTTGAAGCGTTCATTGCAATGGACTGAACTCGCCGTATCATTCTGGTTATTCAGGACTTTTAGTGGGTGAATTTCGTGTGCATATGTATCGTACTCGACCTCCGCTCAGGCTCGACAAAGGGGCCGCCCCTTACGCCTTTGCCCTCGCATCAGCCCTCAACGACGGGGCGAAGGGCTGATGCGAGGGCGACGGCGAAGGGGCTTAGCGGAACCTCCTTAGACCGTCAAAATACCCTTGAAATACCGGTCACCCACTAAAATCACTGAAGAACCATCATTCTTAAGAAGCCTGAGCGACAGTTGTGTCGTCTTGGCTAAGGGTGCCAACGCGACGGAAGAATAGATTCTACGTGGGTTGCCCTTCCCTTCAGCAGGACAACTGCCCCGTTGGTGCAAACCATCAATCCAAATGTGCAAAGGAAAATATGCTCCCCTTCCCATCCGGTACCATGGCCCTCTTGTTCGATTGCGACGGTACGTTGGCCGACACCATGACGCTGCACTACGAAGCGTGGCACGAAACACTTCGGCTGCGCGGCATTGATTGTCCGCGGGCATTCATCGACGAACATGCGGGTGTGCCGACCGATTTGATTGTCGAAGAGCTTAACGCGCGATGGGGTGTGGCGCTCGATCCCGAGCAGATTTCGGTAGAGAAGGAAGGCCGATTTCGCGAGCAGATCCACCGTACCGAGCCGGTGGAAGAGGTCCTCGCGACGGCTCACGCCTACCACGGCAAATTGCCGATGGCGGTGGTTTCGGGGGGCGTCGGCGAATTGGTGAAAGCGACGCTGCTGGCCATCGACGCGCTGGCGCTGTTCCCAGTGATCGTCACCGCCGACGACCCCGTCAAGCCAAAACCGGCGCCCGACGTGTTCGTTGAAGCGGCCCGCCAATTGGGTGTCGAGCCAACTAAGTGCCACGTCTTCGAAGACGGAGACCCGGGTATCGTGGCAGCCAAGGCGGCCGGGATGACTTTCACGGACGTTCGGGAGGTGATCGCGCGGCGGCGTGCTTAGGGAGAACTCCGCGCCGCTGGCTGCAGAGTATCCGGCACTCGAAGCTCTGCATCCCATCGTGGGGCGCGGCTAGACCCCTCCACGGGTGGCTGCGTAAGCTGCGATAGCAGTTCGTTGATTTGGCGATGGACGGCGTACGTTTGGCGGATTACCAGCTTGTCGCCAACGCTGGCCATGGTCCCGAATCCGCCGTTGGATGCCCAGCTCTCGGGGGCGACGACTTCTTGCAGGAAGTCGACCTTAATCTTTAGCGCTGGATAAACGCGAGTTTTCAATCGCACTAGGGCGTCTTCCTCGCTCGTTATCAAAAGCACTTCATTGTCGAGCGTATAGGTTAAATCTAACGGACGGAGCATGAGATTCAGTGCCGACTCAAGATTGATATTCCGTAGATTGATGGTCACGGGGTCATCGGGAGAAAGCCCCAACTCGTCGAGAGAGGTTTCGTCGAGTTGGATCTCGATGGCGTACTCGCTGTGTAGGAAATCGACTACCTCAGCCAGTGGTGCGTCGTGGAACTCTAGCCCAAGACTATTCAGTGGTTTTAGTAGTGCTGTCTCGATGGCTATCTCCGACGCCGAACGTGGTTTGAGATCCACAATGGATGGCATCGCCAAGGTGTCGACGTCGGTCGCACGCGAAGGTTGCTGGATTGTTTGGGGCGGGCGTTGCACCGATGGGGCGATTTTAAACGGATCAGCGGCCTGCGTAGTGGAGGGTGAATGGCGGTTTGCTTGGCCAAATGGATCGCTATCGCTTCCGCCGGTCGCCAGCGTTGCAGGGGCTGCTTCGTCGGAAGCATGGTTCGATGTCGCTGCGTCGAGCGCAAACGGACCCGCCGCGTCACGTGTATCGCCCTGCGAAAACGCCACCTGGGCGGTGAGTACCGCGGCCACAATGCCGCTCACACCAAGCGTGGCGACGATCGGCTTCGAAAGAAGGGCGGTATTCATGGCGTTGAGCTCCTGGCGGGCGAAGTGGGTGGACGTGTAAGGTTCGGTCGCCAGCGAAGCGATTGTTGCGTGGCTTCCTGAAATCGCAAGATCGACCGTCGACGCGGTCAATTGGTGTGGTACCTCGCTAGCTACGACGCGGGTAGCTTTGAGCGTGGCAACCACCGCGCCCATGGTTACGCCGCGGCGCAAAAGTCGCATCCTGAGTTGCTGCTTGCCGCGCTTCAGCCGGCCTTCGAGTGCAGCGATGGTGATGCCGAGTTGCTTGGCCACATCGGCGTTGCTCTGCCCCGCCAGGTACCGGAGTACGATGGGTGCTCGTAGCGAGTTGGGCAGGGCGTTCAACTCCTCGTCGGCCACCATTTCGTCATGCCGGGCGAGCAGTTCGTCGAGTGGATCGACTAGTTCAGCCAATGGATCCATGAGTTCTTGGGTACTCCGCCGCTTGGCGTCACGCCGCATCCGGAGGCAAACGCGGGTCGCCACGCCGTAGAGCCACGACCCCAGCGCCTCGCGGTTGCGAATCTTGCCAGCCGACCGAGCGAGCACGACAAACGTGGCCTGGAAGGCATCGTCCGCATCGGCAGCACAGTGCAGACCGCGACGGCAGGCGCCAAGTACCAGTGGCGCGTGCCGATCGACCAATTGGCGAAACGCCGCTTCGTCGTTAGTCCGCGCAAACCGATGGAGCAATTCCCGATCGGAGAGCAAGGTCACATCACGAGGTTTGGTGGCGGCCATACGGCGTATTCTAGCTGGTAGAGGGGCGATCTACACAACTAGTGCCACGCAGGGCGAGTCGCGGGCGCAAATAATGCCAGAAAGCGGCGATTTAGACGTTTCGGCAGTTGGTGGCCAGCTTACGGCGACACCGTGCTAGTAGTCGTACCAGATGGCAAAGCCATACTGTTCTTCCGACTGATTGTAGAACTGGTAATGGTTGCTTTGGCCAGTTTGGTAGTTGAACCCGGTGCGGAATTGGCTACCGGTGTCGCCCCGCCACAACCAGCCGAGCTGTAGGGTATAGTCGCCACCGAAGTCGATTTCCTCCCGCAGATGGCCATTCGTGGCAAAGAAGGGAGTTCCGCGACGGCCCGTTGGGCCAGGCTGCGAGTACTCGACACCAAACTGAAACTCCCAAGGTTCGGCGCCGCCTGCGGTGAAAAAGGCGTAAGCCGTTTCCCCATACAACCGCCACGCTGGGGTGGGGTTGAACGAGGCACCGAAGATAATGGCATCGCGGACGTAGTTTTTACGAGTCGCCCCGGGCGTCCGGACGATCCACTCGTCGCCCAAGTGGGAACTCAAGTGATAATAGCCCATCTTGTATTGCCACCTGCCCCAACCGTAAGTGAGCGGGACACCAAAGCGAAAGTCGGACGCATCGACATCGCGATTCTCATCGAGGTTGAGCCGGATGATCGCGGCACCCTCAATGTCGAGTTGCCAACCTTGGGGCCGCAAATCGTTGTACGTGCCATATCGCCAGAGGCCCCGCCGACCACCGAGGATCACGTCCCATAGGGTTTGATCGCTTCCCGATTCTTGCAAGTGGTTCAGCTGAAACTTCGGCTCGCGCGGGCCCGCCATGTAGCTGCGGTAGATGAGCCCGTCGGGCAGGATTTGATGCCCCCAATAACCTTCGCCTGGGCAGTAGCCGTTGTCGCAATAGTTGCTAAGCCGCAAATCCGCGTCAGCCGGTTGTGCGCCGACCGGCTCGTCGGTGATCCACTGGTTATCGCTGTCCGGGGCATTTTCCTCTTGGTAGAACTCATCGGCCGACATCATGGTCTGGCCAACCGCCGGGCTACCGAAGCAAGCGCACAAGAAAATGAGCGCGGATCCCCATGGAGACAGGGTGCCTACGGCAAGACGGAGTGATGGAAACGTCGAGTCGAGCACGAAGGACAAACTCTGTAAGGGCCGATAGCGCGGGTGGGACGCTTCACAAGGTATGTATCGTCCAAATAGGGTCGCAGCGTCTGTACTCAAGGGTACTGAATTGCGAAAACGAGCAGAATAGCGAACGCCGCTCGTCGTAACTGCTTTGCTGCCAATACCTTGCAGGTTGGGTAGAACTCGACACGCAGTTCGGGTTCGACTAAGCTGCAGAAGAACTACCGACGACGTAGTTTGGCGAAGATTCTATTGCTAGCAATGTGAGCATCAAGGAGTCGAAGTGGTACTTCTCGAGATGAGCATCGTTCCCCTCGGCGTGGGGGATAGTGTGAGCAAGTACGTGGCGCAATGCCTGGAGTTAATCGATAAGAGCGGGCTCGATTACGAGTTGCATTCGATGGGTACGATTGTCGAGGGGCCGCTCGACGAGGTGGTTGGCTTGATGCAAGCATGCATCGCAAAGTTGTCGGAAAGCCACGACCGCGTTACGTGTACCGCGAAGCTCGACTACCGCAAGCATGCTAGCGGTCGGCTGAAGTCCAAAATTGCTAGCGTCGAGCGGCAGTTGGGCGCAAGCTGAAGAAGGCGTAGACGGCAGTCAGTCGCCAATAATTTTCACGAGGGCTCGCTTCTTGCGTCGCCCGTCGAACTCGCCGTAGAAGATTTGCTCCCAAGGACCGAAGTCGAGCTTTCCTTCGGTAATGGCCACCACTACTTCGCGTCCCATGATTTGCCGCTTGTGATGCGCGTCGGCGTTATCTTCGCCGGTGCGATTGTGATGGTACTTTTCCGCGGACGGATCAAACGGGGCCAGCTGTTCGAGCCATTTCTTGTAGTCGCGATGCAGCCCGGGTTCGTCGTCGTTGATAAACACGCTAGCAGTAATGTGCATGGCATTCACCAAGCACAGGCCCTCGCGCACGCCACTTGCGGCCACGCAATCGACGACCTCTGGCGTAATGTTCACGAACTCCATCCGTTCGGGCAGATGGAACCACAGCTCTTTACGGTACGACTTCATGGAGTCGCATGATAGGTTCTCTACTCGAAAATGCAACCACCGCGGCTAATAGGGATCGCGCCGCCAACTCCCAGGAATCACCCTCATTGGGTCGCCCTTTGCGAAACCGGGCGGTGGATTTTGCAAGTAGATATCGGAGTAATCGGTGGTGAGACTGACGCCTGCGTTGAACTGGATCGCACCGCACACCAGGCATCCATCGATGCGTGTGTTGCCCGTGATCGACGCGGTGCCGCTAATATACACGAGACCGTCGATGTGCGCGTTGTAACTTCCCAGAGCGGTGGAGTCCTGGGCTCCTTGGTAGGGCGTACCGAGCGGGTTCAAGTTGACCAGCGAGGTGGTTTCGCTGAAGGTATCGCTTCCGAGAATGGACAAACGTAGCTGGCAGTCGCCATCGACCAATAGCGCAGGGTAGTTAGGCACAGCAGGTTCGAGTAGCGCAACCGACGTGACGCCGGAGCCGCTTCCAGGATTGAGCAGCACGAGCGTACCGACGATGCGACTTTCCAGCACCTCAACGGCGCTCCCTTGGCAATCGACGACATAGATGCCCTCGGGGTTCGTGCTCCCATAGGGGTTGGTGGCTGGACTCAATACGGTTCTCGCCAGTTGCCGCTTGCCCGCTACCTCGGGGAGGTTGGTAACGGGAATCCAGGTGCCGTTGGTGGTGTAGTAGTCGAACACGTCGCCGCCGGGCAAATCGCGTACTGCGGTCAAGTTGGTCGCCGTCCCGTTGATCGTGCCGCTAGCAATGTTTCCGGCCTGCACGTCCGCGTTGATTTCTGTGTTGGCTTGGGTCGCGTCGATATTCGAGTTGGATGCTACGGTTTGGTTGGAAATGATTCGCGTGTCCCACACCATGCCACCGTTGGGTACGACGATTGTGTTATTCACCAGCAGGGCTACTTCCAGGCAGGTAAGCGGCGATCCAGTGGGCATGAGCGTTACGGATTCCACGAACACCGCTTCCCCCGACCGGCCAATACCGCTGAGCAGCAAGTTGTCGCGCAGGTCGTCTTGCAGGTCGCCATCGACATCCGAAACCTGCCAGGTGAACTGCCCACTGCCCCAGTCAATAGGCGAGGTTTCGAGATCGCTTTGCAGTGTGCTGCGCCACGATGAGGCATGCTGGAGGTAGCTCACGGCGTACTCGGCGGCTGCGGTCGCCAATACGCGGGCCTGCTGCTGTTCCTGCACGGCGGCAAACGTACGCATTTCGATACGGACCAGTGAAATGGCGACCGCCGCCATGATTCCAACAATGAGCGTAACACCGAGCACGGCGACATAGATGCCGCCGCGTCGGAAACGCCGCAAACACGCTCTGTTTACCTTTGGGTGGACCATCGTGGCGGTTCGGTTAGGGGCCAATCGCATGATTTCGCAAATCCGCTTCGGCGGTGCCGACTTCGCCGTTAACTTCCATGGCGACTGCGACACCACTGGTTACCGTTAAGTCGACGCCTCGGGGCTGCTCCATACCGCCACTCGCGGAACGAATTGCATGAGCATACGTACTCTTTCCCGAGGGATCGATCACTTCCACGACGATGTGCTTGGATTCTTGGTCTTCGCTATCCGACTTCGATTGGGATGGGTCGTCCCAGCCGATATGCGTGATGCGGACCCTGCGGGTCCATCCTGGCATCGCCACTTGCTGCAGTCCATCGCGGGAGGCGATGCTATCGCTTTCCTCCCACCCGGCGTAGTCGTCGATGTCGTCGAAGGCGATGCGATTGGAAGGGCTGCCTGGTTCGTTCGACTCGACTCCGAACGTTACATTGGCGTTGGCGTCCGGGTCGACGTAGGCAGCAGCGAGAATCTCTGCCATCAGGCTCTCGGCGATAAGGCTTGCGTCCGCTTGCCGTCCCAATAGTTTTGCACCGCGAGCAGCACTTCCGACCACCTCCAACGCAGCCAGCAGCACTACCGCGATCAGTAGCGTGGATACAACAATTTCGACCATGCTTGTTCCGCAGCGGCGACGGCGGTGGCCGATAACGGGCCGGTTCGGGAGGCGCTGCGCGTTACAGAGCAATTCATGGCAGTTGCTCCGGCGCAATCGCAATAGTGGCGACGACGAACTCTTGCGCCGCGGACAGCGCGAACTGCGCAGTACCAGTATTGCCTGAGGTGGGTTGGAGCGAGTAGGCAGCCCCCCCCGACACAGCTGCGGCCAGCGTACTGCTTTGGTCCATCGTAATGGTCGTGTGAC
Organism: Lacipirellulaceae bacterium; assembly: GCA_963753855.1. Classification (GTDB taxonomy): domain Bacteria; phylum Planctomycetota; class Planctomycetia; order Pirellulales; family Lacipirellulaceae; genus Aeoliella. Next base: position 250,253 of record CAVWDV010000008.1, read on the forward strand.
TCGTCATTCCGGCATCGTCGGTGTAGATATCGTGTCGGTCGAACCCGCCGATACGAAGCACGAGACAGTTGTCGAGACTGGTCGCTGCGTCTGGGGCGGTGGGGCTGCTTTCAATGCCAAAATCCACCAAAGTCGCGTCGATGGGGCTACTAAGGTCGTGGCCGCGAAAGCGCATGATCCACCCGTAGGCTTGTTCGCTGGGATCCCAGCTGAAAGTATGACTCACGGGCTCGGTAGTTCCTGCAATTCTCCACCAAACAGCCAGCGAGACCCGCTTGTTGTCACTTTCAGCCTCCACGAGTGACGACCACTCGGCGGGATCATGAAAACCCTTTTCACCGTCGTACACGACGGCCGCGATCAACAAGTCGCCGTTCCTGGTGTCAGCTGGAGTACCGACCGTGATGCTAGTCGCGGGGCTGCTTTGTCGCTCTTCACTAAAGCCTTCGAAGACGACGGTTGGCTGTGAGGTCCGGATGTACGGAGCCAGGACTTTTCGTGTCGTGTAGGAAAAGTCGACGCGGTCGACGTTCTGCGCCAAGTGGACGCTACCCATCCCGTTGAATTCGTAGGTTAAAGGGTCGCCGGGAACGCCATTCCACGCATAGCGGATGGTCTCGACCATGCCATCTCCGTTGCGATCGGGGACCGTAAACGTCACTGCGGTAGAAGTCTGTTCAGAAAATCGCTGCGCATGCCGGAGATCGCGAACAATCTGGTCGAGCACTCTGGCAGTGCGGGTCTTGCCCCCCGAGCTTCCATCGGCGATGTCGAGGCCGCGGCTTGCAATGTGGATGCTGGATGCCATACCACCAACAAGGAGGGCTCCGACGGCACTGGCCACCAGCATCTCCATGAGCGTGTAACCGGACCGAGGTTGGATTCTTGTGAACATGAGTAGGGTCGCGCAGGGAGGCGAATTCGAGAAATGCTTCGGACCGTCAAGGCTGAGACGGAGTGGTATTCGTCCCTCACTGCACGCTGGCGATTCCAGCTGCAGCATCAATAGCAATGGTCCGCGTCTGACTACCGGAGCGGACGACGATTTGTCCACTCGCAAGCGGTGCAAGTGGGCTCGTACCGGACCAGGCGCGGCCGTACATATCGAACTTGATAGTCATAGTGCTTCTTGCACCTTGGTCGTTGGTGAACTCCGATGAAAGGATGTCGACCGGGTAGCCGGTCTTGGCAAAATCAACCGTGTAAATCTGGTCGGGTCGATCGCTGTCCGGTGTATCGGCAATCAAGTATCTGTCCGCCGCCGGGTAGAAGCGAAGCTCTTGCGTTGTGCTCTCGCCTTTCATCATCGCCCGCGTGCGCACGAGCGTAAGGTCGGCAACAATGCGTTTGGCCGCCGCATCGACGCGCGACGCGGCGACAGAATCGACGTACTTTGGGAGGGCGACGCTGGCAAGGATGCCCATCACCATGACGACGAGTAGCATCTCGATCAGGGTGTATCCATCGCGATCGAGTCGAGCCGTAATGATCTCGGGCATCCGTTTCACATTGGGGCCAAGGGGAAAGCTGCTTGCAATACAACCTTAGATTGCCATGGCGTCCAGCAAGGAGAAGTAGTTGCGAAGCAGGCAATGCTTGCCACGAGAAGGAACGGCCTCGTCCGCACAGTCCCCACAATCCGCTTGAGTGGACCCGGTGTGCCATGAACGGCGGCTCCAGCGGGTGCCGAGCGGAAGTCAAACGGTCAAGCGTGCCGCTAGGCGGTCGACCAATAACTCGCCAATATTGAGCGATGCGGTGGCGGCCGGCGATGGGGCGTTGAGCACGTGGAGAAAGCGGTCGGTTTCTTCAATCAAGAAATCGTCGACCAATTGCCCATCCGCCTTGACGGCCTGTGCACGAATGCCGGCCGGTGCCGCCACCAGGTGCTCGCCGCGAATTTCAGGCAGTAATCGCTGCAGCGCCTTGACGAACGCGTGCTTGCTAAAGCTCCGCCACATTTCGTCGGTACCGGTTCGCCAAAACTTGGCCGCCAACGAGCGGAACCCGCCATAAGCCAGCGTCTCGGCCAGATCGCGGGGGTTGATTTGCCATCGCGTGTAAGCCTCACGACCGAAAGCAAGTACGGCATTCGGTCCGCATTCCACTCCGCCATGAATCATCCGCGTGAAATGCACGCCCAGAAATGGAAATGCCGGATCGGGCGTAGGATAAATCAAGTTATTGACCAAGTGCGATGCGGTGGGTGTGAGTTCGAAGTACTCGCCGCGAAAGGGGATAATCTTCACCTGCGGCAGGCGCCGGCAATCGCGGCAACGCGATCGCAGTAGAGGCCAGCACAGTTTACGGCGAAGTTGGCGGTGAACTCACCTGCTGTCGTACCGAAAATCAATTCGTCAGCCGTCTTCGATACCCGATCGACTCTCGCGCCGGTTACAACCTGACCTCCCGCATCCGTCACTCGATCGGCCAGCCGCTGGCAAACCTCCACGTAGTCGACGATGCCGGTTTCGGGGACGTGAATCGCTCGAACGCCTCGGGTGTGCGGTTCGAGTTCTGCGAGCCGTTCGCGATCAATCATCTCGCACGCAACGCCGTTTGCCTTGCCGCGCTCAAGAATCGACTCGAGGGCGGGTACCTCGGCGTCGTCGACCGCAACGATCACTTTGCCGCATAGGTCGAAAGCAATTCCTTCCGCTTCGCAAAACGCTTCCATGACCCGCTTGCCAGCTCGGCAATTAATGGCTTTAAGCGATCCGGGCTTGTAGTAGATGCCGGAGTGCAAGACACCCGAATTTCGCCCCGTCTGGTGCTGGGCGACCTGTGGTTCTTTTTCGAGCACCGTAACGCGCACATCGCCGAACCGCTGGATCAGCCGGTAGGCGGTTGCCAGTCCCACGATGCCTCCGCCAACAATCACCAAGCGGGTGCCTGCCATTCGCTTCCTCAATAACGTGCCCCGGACTTGCGGATATGCACCATCGGCCCCGTGTCGCTCCCCAAGTTGCCGCGGACCACTCGCGCCAGAAATATCCGGTGGTCGCCCGAGTCGATGTGGCTCGCGGGCTCGCACTCCAGGTGCCCAAGTGCTGCTGCGAGCATGGGCACGCCGGTTCGGCAAGTTTGCGTTTCGACCTCTTCAAAGGCCGGCGCATTAGGCTCAAAGCCCTTGCCGAAGTGCTTGAGGAAACTGGTTTGACCTTCGCCCACCAAATTGAGGACAAACGGCTGACCTGCCGTCAGCCAATCGCAAACGTATCGGCCTTGCTTGACCGCCACGCTTACCATCGGCGGCTCGAACCCAGCCTGCATCACCCAGCTGGCAAGCATGCCGGTAGCACGCTCACCGGTGCCAACCGTCAGAATGAATACACCACTAGGCACGCTGCCGAGGGCAGCGTCAAAATCGGGGGCGGGCATGGGACGTAGTGGGGCTGAGGTAGGAAAGCGGGCGAGTCGGGGCCCATTGGATCGCGAGCGGCGCCGAAGCCTCTAGTGTCGCACGTTTGCGACTCAAGTTCAACGCCGAGCTACCGCCGAATCATTACCGAAAAATCATCGCGGCCGGCGAACCGTTCTGCTCGCAGGTTCACATAGGCCTTCGCCTTGGTCTGCTCGAACGTGCCGTGCCGCACGATCAGCCCCTGGTCGTAGGCTAATTTATCCGATAGTCCCGGGAGCATCGCGCGGTAGTCGTAGGTGACGCGGCGAGGGTGAATGCGATTGATGTGGTCGATAATATTCGTGGTGCAGTTGTTCGTTAGCGTATCGTAGAACTCTGGCTGGGCCGCCAAGCCGTTGACACGTGCCATGACGTCGACGAACAGCCGCTGGGCCGCATCGGGGGTGGCGGTCGAGCGATAGAGGTAGACGTCGCGGTCCTTGTATTGGGTTTGCGACTCGATGCTGTCGCGTTCGTCGGCCACCACGTAGGTCAACTCGAACTGCCGCGCACTGCCTTTGACAGGGCCGTAGGTCTCCCCCTTTTCCTTACGCACTTCGGCACTAACAACCAGATAGTTGGGCGGCTCACCTGGAGGCTGGAATTCAAAGCTGATTTGCGTATGCGCGAGGGCGGGGCTCTTGGGGAAGGGCATGAGCACGAAGTCGACTGCCTGGATGTGGCGAACATCGAGCGTCTTGTTGTACCAGTCGGGTACGTAGGTATCGGCGTCCATGTACTTGCAGTAGCGGACATTGCGAACCGTTACTTCATGTCCACGGAACTCCGCGGTCGGTAGCACGGAGTAGAGTGGTTGCCAGTCGCGGTGCTGCGATGGGGCCAGCATCTTTTCAGCGCTTTGGCAACCCGTGGCCAACACCGCCAGCAGAGCGAATAGCGACAGGCGGCGACTCGACCGGATGCAAAGGGCTTGTACGACGATAAGCAAAGACATACCGATAGTGGCGAGCCCAAACGCAAGCGATCCCCCTCGATGAAAAGCGTGGCGGGAGCATACCTGTCGGTGCCGCGGGGGGCAATGCCATCATGCAGCGCGGCGCGTTTCGGTTGGCTCGACCGCGACGGCTGCGTCAAACGGAAGCTTGCGCGGGTAACGCATCACCGGTGGTCGATGTAGTGATACCCACCAGGTAGCCGCCATCAAACCGGAGGTAAGCAGCAGCGTGCTAGCAAGCCACACGAAAGTGCCAGCCAGCAACGTGCCAACCATGCCCGCGAGTACGAGTCGCACTACCGCGGTGGCACCGAGCAACCCAAAGGCGATTGTAACGAGCACGTTTTGCAGCCGCATGGCGCTGAATCCTCCGTCCGCCCAAGTTGCCTGATGCGCAAGCTATCGACGATTGCGGAGGGTAGCGAGGGTCGTGATCTGGCACAAGATCACCGCGAAAAGGTCCAAATTGTGCGGGGGCCAACTCGATTGACGTAGAACTACGGAGGACACGGATTTCCAGGGATGCATCGTCCTTGCCATCAGCTCGACTTGTGGTCACGCTGACGCCCCTCCCCGTTTACCGACTGGCTTTGCACGCTCCAATCGATAGCATCCGTGGTGCTTGGCTTGGTGCTGCAGCGCTAGAGTCGACAGTTTTGGATGGCGGTTTCCAAAATGGCTTCCGCACCCGCGGCGTCGAGTTGTTCCATGATGTCGATCACATCTTTGCGGGGCACCATAGCACGGACGGCGTACCAACCTTCCTGCTCAAGCTTGTTGATGGTGGGCGAACTGTAGCCGGGGGTAATCTTTTCCGCCGCCGCCAGTTTGTCGCCGGGCACATTGTATTCCAGCAGCGAGTAGCTACGGGCAATTACCACCCCTTCGAGTCGCCGCACTACACGGTCGGCCAGGACGGCGTCGACCACACAGTCGCTTTGTACCAGCACGGTTTCGTAGTGACCAATGGTGTCGAGAATCCGCAACCGGTTGGCAGCCAGGGTGCTGCCGGTTTCCACCAGGTCGACAATTCCATCGGCAACACCTAGGGCAATGGTGGCTTCTACCGATCCCGACAGCTCCACCGTCCGGCACTTGGCTCCGTGCGAGGCAATGTACTTCTTGGTGATGTTGGGGAAACTTGTGGCAATGCGGGTGTCCTTTAAGTCGGCGGCCGATTGGTACGGGGCGTCGTCCGGCACGCAAATGGCGAGTCGACATCCGCCTAGTCCCAGCGATAGGCGTTGCGTAAGATCCACGCCCGCCTCCTCAATCAAGTCGCCACCGGTGATGCCGAGCCCAATCGCCCCTTCGGCACAGAGCACGGGAATGTCGTCGGTTCGCAGGAAGCAGATGTCGATGGGCATCTCCTTCACTTTGGCGAACAAGCTGCGGTCCTGGCGGCGAAAGCGGAGGCCCGCCTCCTTGAGCAATTCGGCCGCTGCGTCAGCAAGGCGACCTTTACTGGGAATACCGATACGAAGATTAGGCATGATGGATGGGAGTGTGGGCCGGTTGATTTAGTTCTGACGCGAAGCCTTTTCTTCCAATCCGGACATGCCGAATCGGCGGGCCAGTTCTTGTTCGACCTCAGCGAGCGCGATATCGTGCGCGGCTAGCAGCACCAGCAGGTGATAGAGCACGTCCCCCGCTTCGGCGATGGTATGTTGTCGGCCCTCGGCGCCTGGTTCACCTGCCGCCTCCACCACTTCGGCGGCCTCCTCAATAATCTTTTGGCCAATTTTCGCGACGCCGCCCGCCAGCAGCTTGGCGGTATACGATGAGTTGCCGTCGCCGGCAGCTTTTCGCTCGGCGATCGTCGATTCGAGTTGGTCGAGAGCACGGGACATCGCATCCATCGTGGCTGCAGGAAACACCACCGCCGGACCGCGTGGCGGCCCGGCGACGAAAGTTCTATAAATAACAAGTCTAATCAGACGAACGTACCCTGACAATGAACCAAACATCTAACGGTGACGCGTGCCTACGAGCCTGTTTGTCGACGAATGCTGGTTTCTTGCCGGAGCGACCGCCGTGGGCAAGTCGCACGTTGGCTTGGCCCTGGCCCAGCGACTCGGGGCCGAGATCGTATCGCTCGACTCGATGGCCATCTACCGTGGGATGGACATTGGTACGGCAAAGCCCGGGCCAGCCGAACAGGCCACGGTGCCTCACCACCTGATCGATATCTGCGATCCTGACGAGGAATTCAGCGTTGCCCAGTACATGGATGCCGCCGAACGTGTGGTTCGCGACATCCGCGGTCGTGGCCGCGAGGTGCTCTTCGTGGGCGGCACACCCATGTGGCTCAAATGCCTACTGCGGGGTTTGTTCGACGGACCTCCCGCCAACTGGGAATTGCGGCAGGAAATCGAACGAGAGGCCGCCACGCTCGCTCCCGGCGAACTTCATAAGCGGCTCGAACTGGTCGATCCGCTGGCCGCCGCGCAGATTCACCCCAACGACACCCGGCGACTGATACGCGCGCTAGAAGTATTCCGCACCACAGGCGAGCCGATCAGCCACCAGCAACTGGAGTTCGACGAGTCGCGCACCGCCGAGGAGTGTCGCGTCTTCGTCCTCCACCGCGAGCGCGGCGAGCAGCATCAACGCATTGAAGATCGCGTCGACAAGATGCTGGCCGATGGATTGGTCGACGAAGTCCGCGAGCTTACCGCCGGTGGCAACCAGCTGGGCCGCACCGCCAGCCAAGCGGTCGGCTACCAGGAAGTACTCGAGTACCTCGCCGGCGAGAGCGGCGAACCGACCATGACCGAAAAAATCAAAGCCCGCACCCGCCGCTTCGCCAAGCGGCAAGGGACTTGGTTTCGGAGTTTGAGCGAGTGCCGGTGGGTGGAGGTGGCGGAACACGAAACCGCGGAGTGCGTGGCGGCTACCATTCAGGACACCGCCGCCAAGTAGGCCCGTCGGCACACCTTTGGCCAGTAGCAGTACAAATTGGCACAAGGTGGCAGGTCTTCTGCACGCAAGTCTCACGCACGCCGGCTAACGACAAACAAGGCGAGCTGCTGCAGGGTCGACTTGGCAGGCGAGTCGGGAAGAACCGACAGGTCGCCCACCGCCTTGGCAGCATACTGCTCGGCAATTTCGCTAGCGTAGTCGAGCGAGCGGAGGTCGTGGAGCGTCGCGCGCAATCGATCGTTGTCCTTGCCTGCTTCCACGAGCGCCAAGAACGATTTTTGGGGGCCATCAACCAGCGTGTCGCGCGCGTGGATTAGCGGCAGCGTCATTTTTTGCTTGGCCAAATCGCGGCCCAGCGACTTGCCGGTTGCCGACTCGTTGCCAGCGAGATCCAGCAGGTCGTCGACAATCTGGAACGCGATACCTACGTTCCGGCCGTACGCCGCTAGGGCCGAGTTACACGCATCGTCGCCGCCGGCGTACTTAGAGCCTAACTCGCAGCAGCAGGCGCAAAGCTCTGCAGTCTTCGCATCGATGATGGCGAAGTAGTCGTCTTCGGTGATGGTTAAATCGCCCTCGGCAAGCGTCTGGCGCATTTCGCCTTCGCACACACGGTTGGTACTCTTGCCAATCAACTGGCAGGCGTCCGCGGAACCAATGGTGCTCGCCAGGTAGAACGCGTGGGAAAACAAGAAGTCGCCCAGCAGCACGCTGGTTTCATTGCCCCAGCGGGCGTTGATGGTGTCGACATGGCGTCGGAGGTCCGCTTCGTCCAGCACGTCGTCGTGTACCAGCGTGGCGGTATGGATCATCTCAACAACCACGGCGAGCGTCTCGTGAGCAGCGGTCAACTCACCACAAGCTTGGCCAGCCAGTAACAGCAGTGCGGGGCGCAAACGCTTGCCTCCAAGACGATAGCCGTGCCGAACCACCTGATCGACGCTCGCGTGCCGGCTCCGTAGCTCGCTTTGCAAGCGGTTTTCGACGGCCGCCAGCTCGCCACGCACCTCGGCAAACAAGTCTGCAGCCGTCAAACGGCTAGGATCGCTGGTGGTTCCGACTCGGGTCATGCTTGGTCCTTCGCGATACAGGTCATCCCACGGTGCGGTGCCAATCGCCGCTCTTTCCACCGGACTTATGCTCAAGCTGTACCCGCTCGATCACCACTCCGCGGTCTCCCGATTTTACCATGTCGTACACCGTCAGGGCAGCCGTGGTTGCGGCCGTCAACGCCTCCATCTCCACGCCTGTCTTTGCGGTGGTTGTTACCATCGCCTCGATGTAAAGCGTCTGTCGATCCTCCACTCGGAAGTCTAAGGCCACGCCGTCAATCGACAATGGATGACAAAGTGGGATAAGGTCGCCGGTGCGCTTGGCCGCCATGATTCCAGCCAGCCGTGCCACCTCCAACACGTTGCCTTTGGCATACCCACCGGTTTGGATTCGCTCAAGCGTCGCCGGTTGCATCGTCACCCGTGCCGAGGCCACCGCCCGCCGCTGCGTGACAGGCTTCGCCCCCACGTCCACCATACGGCAGGCACCAGAATCGTCGAAATGCGTCAGGTCGTTCAAGGTGGGGCGAGCGTTGGAGGGAAGCTAGGGACGAGGCCACGCAGATTGTATCGCATCTCGCGGCGGAACCGAAGATGCCGGGCATTGGCCACGTTTCCGGCCACTATATCTCCGGCGATTGGGCATCCGCGGCCGAGTCGGCATCGGGGTCGGCGTCGGGAAACCACCTCTGGCGGACCTTATCGGCCACCAGGAACACGCCCGCCTCGATGGCACCCATCAGATACCCCAACGGGGGGCCAAAGAACATCGATCCAACCACGCCGCACAATGCGGTCATCGCGTCGCCACTCAGCACGCCGAGTGCAATGCTCCACAAACAGCAATAGCCGAACCCAGAATAGATCGACGCCCAGCGAGGTTCGTTGCCGTAGGGAAAGAGCGCTGCGCAACCCCAACTACGACAGTCAGTAGCCCGAAGTACGCAAATACCTGCCAGGGGGCATCGAGCAACCTCAAGCCGGTGAAAAGGATCGAGTAAGCAAGCGACACGACGAGCATCGTTGCAATATCGAACCGCCGGGGCACGGCGTAGAGCGTTTTCTCCTGCGATCGCTGGCGGCGGCGACGCAACTTCGCGGCGGGCGGCTCGGGCCGCTTGAGCGCCGCCGCCCAGCGGTTGTCATCCGGGGTCGGCGGGGTGGTATCGTGGGACTGCGTTTCGTCGATCACCGATTCGGCCCCGCACTTGCTGGATCGTTTTGCGGCCCGCTGGCATCGGCCCGAATGCGAAACACAACGTCAGGGTTGCCCTTGTAGTTCTTATTGCCCTGCTCGTCGACCTCCGGAACCTCGCTGCCACCATCATCCGTGCGATTGGGACCGACACTGTAGACGCGGATTTCGTTACCCACGCGGAGGAACTTGAGCGGCTCGCCGGTGAAGGGATCGCTGGGCACTTGCTTCTGATACTCGGGAACAAGGTCATCGAGCGAGTCGGGCCAGCGGTTGTGTTGGTCGTAGTAGCGAACGACTGCGATGCCCGTGGCAGCGGCTCGAAGTCGTGCGGCATGCCCAGCCCATAATGTAAGCCTGGAAGCCCAGGCCTCTGCAAAAGCAGTAGGTCCCGCGTACACTTGTGCACCCCAAGGTAGCTTCTTCTTTGTGGAATCCCAGCCGCGGGGTCCAGGGTTATCGCTCGACTCCATCACTCCGTGCCAACTGCCGTCGATTCCCTCATCAAGCTGTCGCATTGCGTTTAGCAGCTTCAGTGGGTGATCTCCCAGTAGTGCCCGCCTTACAATTGCGGTACTGGACGACGTCAAATACTCCACGCCCACCACCCGCTGCCCGGCAACTGCGCGGCGGATGCCCGGCAGGAATTCGATCTGATCGATGGAAGCTTGTAAGCGAGCCAAGTCATCCGATGCGTAGCGATTGGACGCAAGCACTTGTTCGAGCACCAGCACCGCATCGCTTGCAAGTGAACTGCGAACCGATTGGGTAACCATGATAGGCTCGCTCTTCATCGACTCGGCACTCTCCACCATCGCCTCGAGACCGTTGATGGCTTCTTCGAGTCGCCCCTGATGCACCCGCACAAAAGTCCGCATTGCAAGTTGCTTTGAGATCGGCCTCAATGCGTCCACATGAGGTAACATGATATCGTCGCCGGTGTAGTCGGCCACGAAGCAGCACGTACCGGGCGTGGCCACGGCCCTGTCGATTGCATCAAACAGTGCCTGATGTTTGACGATGTACTGCTCGGCCCGCCGCAGGTCGGGCCATTCTTCATCCGTTCGCGGCGGATAGTGTCCGGATTTGTCGAGCACCGCGAAGCCATAGGGAGGCCGGCCGATCGCTCCGCCGTTGACCATCATGATCGGCTTCATCCAAGCCGCCGTGGCATTTGCTTCGCCCGGCGGAATGGCGACGAACTCGTTGAGCTCCTGGGCATTGGTCGGAATACCCGCGGCGTGAAGCCGGGCCAGCTCCTGCGATACAAGGCGCACCTTCCACCAGCCGGTCCCCAGGAAGTAGACGCCGACGACGAACCCGCCGAACGCCACGGCGGTCAGGATTTTATGCTGCCACATCCAGTTAGAGAGTCGACGCCACACGCTGCGTGTTCCTCGCATTGAGCAGACAAGATGAGTCGTCACCGGCCGCGAGGCGGGCCTGTCATCAATTCAATGTAACACGGTCCGACCAGGCTGCGACAGCGATAACTGCCCCCCGTAAACGACGAAAGGCCTTGCTACCAAGTAGTAGCAAGGCCTTTCGTGCTGGGCGATTGGCAGGCCGGAGAGTACGGGAGAACTCACCTGCAAGCCACTTAGCCGAATCGTTCGGCCGTATGCCCTCTATATGGAACCACCCTGTCGTTATCGCAGCGCTGGTGGATTGTACGCCTTCATCTCCCGCCTCTTCGTGCTGGTCTCGACTCAGACCAGTTCCTTCTTACTGCCGATGAGCGTCCGCAGACGTTCGGCCAGCAAGGCGGAATCGAATGGTTTCTTGAACGTCTCGTTGATGCTCGAACGATCAAAGCTCATCGACGAGCCATCGTCCGGAAGCAATGCAATTAGAATCGTTTCGGCAAAGTCGGGGTTGCGACGCAGATTTTGGCAAATCTGCAGAGCTTCGACCTGACCAATCGAAAAATCAACAATGATGCAGTCCGGGTGGAAGCTTTCCGACTGGATTCCAGCTTCAAAGCCACTGGCGGCGGTCGACGTCTTGAACGACCTTTCGGCGGGTAGCTCACGCTTGAGGTTCTCGATCAACACCTGGTCCTGGGCAACGATGAGCACCTTGGCCATCGCTTCATCTTCCAGATCGCCCAAAGGCATACCATGCTCTTTGAGAAACTTGATCAAGTACTCACGCGGGATTCTACGGTCCTGGGATCCGGGGATACGGTATCCCTTGAGACGTCCCGAGTCGAACCACTTGCTGACCGTCCGCGGGGCCACTTTACAGATCTTTGCGACCTGACCAGTAGTAAAGACCTTCATCGGGCTCTCCAATTTCAACATGCTGTTTTACTGCGAAGCTCGCCGCGAACCATCAAGTTCGCATCGAGCGGCATTGGCGCCTAACGGCAACTCTCACTCCGGCGCGTGATCCCTGGTGCCGGTGTGTTGGGTCGAGTTCCCGCCTCTGGGTCGGAGCCTTTGCTCTTGGGGAATAATAATTTGGGTTGGGTCAGGTCCTTCTGATCCGCTCCTGCGTAATGTTCGCATCGGTCCGGCGAGTGCGGGGAGATTGGTCAAACTGCTTGCAGATTGCATGCTGCCTTAATAGTCGGCCGCATGATCGCTACAAACCAATCCATCCGCACTCGTCCGATCCATGGATGCAATGCATCAACGCATCGTTTCGAACGGTTTTGCAGGCGGCTGGGGCAATGCTTGCATGGCTCGGTGGGTGGTGCGCGGTGCACCTTGAGCCAAGGAATCGGCAACGCCGATCGGTAGGCAGGGCCCCCCCTGCTGGCGCTCTGCCCTGCCGAATCGTGCCGCGTGGTGCGGTTGTGGGCAATGGAACCAGAGCAAACCATCCGAAGTATTACTTCGTTAATTCTTGGGGTGCTACTTGAGGAAGTTTCGTCAGTCGCACCAGAAGAAACGCTTAAACCGGTACCAAGCAGCCTAACGCCTGCTTTCTCTGGGGGGGCATTAACGGCTACGGAAGCTTTCCGGGCTGCCATGCACCTAGTGCTGGCCCATGCTGTGCTGGCCATTGCTACTTGCCGCCGCTAGCCGTAACCGCGGGGAATACCTGTGGGGGTCGGCGCAGTGCCGCCGATCCGCGATACTCACCCTTGGCCAGCGGCGAAACAATCGACAGGCGCATCACCGCCGCTAGCCGTCGGTTCCTTGCCCCCCTTTTACCTCTCCTGCCTGTAAGCCATGAGTAAGCAAACGCAAGCCGAACTGCGCCGTGAGGTCGACGGACTCGGTCGCCTGTTCGGTGAAGTCATTCGCCATCACGCCGGACAGGCGGGTCTCGACTTAGTCGAAGACGTACGTGCGATGGCCCGTAAGCTGGGCGAAGGCGACGCGACGGCCGCCACCGCGCTTCGCGATCGTATCGCACAGCTCACTGAAGACGAGCTAAGCATCGTCATCCGCAGTTTCACCATCTTTTTGGAATTGTCGAACCTGGCGGAAGATCGGCAGCGAATCCGTGTTCTCCGTGCCCGGCAGCAGCAGGCTTATCCGGAACCTCGCAGCGAATCGATCGGAGCTGCGTTTGCTACGTTCCAGGACGAGGGCCTCTCGACGAAAGAAGTAAGCGATCTCGTCGATCGCGTCCGCGTGGAACTCGTTTTCACCGCGCATCCTACCGAAGCGAAACGCCGCAGTGTGCGCCGCATTCTGGTCCGCATTCGGCAACTGCTCAACGAGGGCGATACGCGCTGACCTGCTGCCCCGCGAGCGCGAACGAAACTCGGTGCTCATTGAGGGCGAACTCCATAAACTCTGGCAAACCGATTTTGTTCGCCCGTGGCGACCTAGCGTCCTGCAGGAAGTCGAGCGGGGGCTAGCAATCATGCCAGGCCTGTGGAGCCAAGCACCTGCACTACTTGCCGACATGAAGCGGGCGCTCGGCCGTTACTACCCCAAGGTCCACATGCCCGAGGTGTCGCTAGTGCGGTTTGGCTCTTGGATTGGCGGCGACCGCGATGGCAATCCGTTCGTGACACCCGAGGTAACCGCCGAAACACTCACGCTGCTCCGCCGACATGCGGTGATCGAGCATCGGGCGGCGGCCCGGCGGCTCGGCCGCTCGCTGAGCATTTCCGACCGCCTCGCCGAGCACCGGCCAAGCTCGAGGCCGCCCTTGACGATGCTGGCAAGCAGTGGCCCACGCTGGCCAAACTACTCGATGCGATGCCGCCGCTCGAGACCTATCGCAAATGGTTGTACGCCATCCGCTGGCGATTGAGTCAAACACTCGAAACGCCAATCGACCAATTGGCCGATTCCAACTCGGCGGGCTACTTCTCCCGTAGCGACCTGGCCGCCGACGTCCAACTGGTGGCCGAATGCCTCGCCGATGCTGGTGATACCCTGATCGTCGAAAATGAGGTGGCGCCCTGGCTCGCTCAGATCCAGGTTTTCGGCTTGCACACGGCTCGACTCGACCTTCGCCAGCATTCAGCCGTCTATCGCGCAGCAATCGACGAAATGCTGCAACTCAGCGGGCTGCTGCAACTCGATGGGCAGGGCGATGATCCCGCAACTCTCGACGAAACCGCCCGTTTGCAATTACTGCTAAAGACGATGGGTTCCCCGCAGCTCCCCGACCTCGCAGGCAGCTTCTCGGACAGCACACGCGAAACACTCGAACTGTTCGCCCTGGTCCGTCGGACGATGCGGCTTCGTGGCAGCGGTCCGTTTGGGGCTCATGTGCTCAGCATGACGCGGACCGCCAGCGATATTTTGGGCATGCTGTGGCTGTGGCGATGGAGCGCGAGCGTTGATGGTGGGCATGAACGCGACACCGAGTTGCATTTGCCGCTGACACCGTTATTCGAAACCATCGACGATCTGCAACGGGCCCCCGAGACACTGCGCCATATGTTTTCCGTCGATGCCTACCGAGAATACGTTGCCGAGCAGGACGACGATCAAATGGTGATGGTGGGCTACTCCGACAGTACTAAGGACGGCGGCTATCTCTCCGCACAGTGGGCTTTGCAGCAGTCGCAAAGTGCGATGCAACAAGTCGCCAACGAGTTTGACATCGATCTCACGTTTTTCCACGGTCGCGGCGGATCGCTTGGTCGCGGCGGCGGGCCGGCAGCTCGCAGTATCCTGTCGCTACCCAGCGATGCTTTTAGCGGATCGTTGCGGCTGACCGAGCAAGGCGAAGTGCTAGCTGAACGCTACGGAACGCCAGCAATCGCCTATCGTCACTTGGAGCAAGTCTGCTGGTCGTCGCTCCGCGCTGCGTCCCGATCGCCCGACGCCCCGCCGGCAGAGTGGACCGAGATGCTGGAACGATTGGCCACAACATCGCTCAAGGCGTATCGGCAACTGGTCGACGCGCCGACGTTCGCCGACTTCTATCGCCAAGTAACGCCGATTGACGAAATCGAGCGCCTGCCCATTGGGTCGCGCCCTTCGAAACGTAAGGCGGGCAATCGGATCGAAGATCTGCGGGCGATCCCCTGGGTTTTCAGCTGGACGCAGTGCCGCGCTATTCTGCCCGCGTGGTACGGCATCGGTTCGGCGGTCGAACCCTTGCTCGACGATCAAGCTGCCATCGATCGTTTGCGGTCCATGTACCACGAGTGGCCGTTCTTCGAAGCCACCGTTAGTAACGCGGAACTTGCCCTTGCCAAAGCGAATATGCCCGTGTTTGAACTGTACGGCAAGTTAGGAGAGTCGATTGCCAGCGGCGCGGAACTTGCCCAGGCAATTGTGGATGAGTATCACCGATCGGCGCGGGCCATTTGCGCCATTATTGGTACGAACTCGCTGCTCGATGAGATCGCTTGGCTGCAGCGATCCATCCAAGTCCGTAATGGTTACGTGGACCCCTTAAACGTTGTCCAAGTGGTGTTGCTCGAACGCATTGCCCACGACCCGGATGCCTACAAAGCCGCCACGCCCGATGACTTAGAGCACCTGATGAACCTGAACATCAATGGCGTCTCCGCCGGCATGCGGACAACGGGTTGACGTACGCCATCCGGATGCCGATTCGTGCATCAAGCGGACTTGCGATAGAATGGCGCCTGCGCAAATAGACGCAGCCGTTGGCAAGCGACCACCCGGCGATGTCGAGCAACCGCGGGAGCTGAGGTCAACGCGTTCCAGTCATTCACTTGTCTCGGCAAAAAGCAGCGGAGATAATCCGTGGCTGCATGCCGTATCCATTTTCTCGGGGGAAACCACGTTATGGGTTCATCGCAGGTGCTTTTTCGTAGTTCCCTTATTGCGGCCTTCGCCGGATTCTTGTTTGGTTTTGATACGGTCGTCATCTCAGGAGCGGAGCAAACAATCCAATCGCTTTGGAGCCTAAGCGACCTAACTCACGGGCTCGCCGTTAGCATGGCACTCTGGGGGACGGTGGTCGGCTCGCTCATCGGCGGCTGGCCAACCGACCATTTCGGGCGGACAAAGACACTGCTTTGCATCGGGGTCTTGTACTCTGTTTCTGCCGTCTGGTCGGCCTTGGCAGGCGATCCTTACTCGTTCATGATCGCCCGCTTTATTGGTGGCGTAGGCGTAGGGATTTCCACGGTCGCCGCTCCGCTTTATATTTCCGAGATTGCCCCGCCGCACCTCGTGGCCGTCTTGCCGGAATGTTTCAGTTCAACATCGTGTTCGGCATCCTGGTGGCCTTCCTGTCCAATGCATTGCTGAAAGAGTTGGGCGAGGATGCCTGGCGGTGGATGCTTGGCGTCGAGGCCATTCCCGCTTTGCTCTACACGCTATTCTGTCTACGCATTCCCGAAAGCCCGCGCTGGCTGATCGGCGAAACGGGGCGATCGAGAGCAGGCCGTCGATATGCTCCGTCAAGTGATCACGCCGAGGCCTCGGAGGTGGCGATTCAAGCCTTGGCGGACAGAGATTTCGACCGCTGCCGAGCAGGAAGATCGCAGTGGCGAACCGGTTCTTCACGGCCCGACTCCAACGCCCTCTCGGGTTGGCGTTCCTAATCGCCTTCTTCAATCAGCTGTCCGGGCATCAATGCGATACTGTATTTCGCGCCGCGGATTTTTGAAATGACCGGCCTGGAAAGCCAAGCCGCATTGCTGCAATCCGTTGGCATCGGCGTAACTAACTTGATTTTCACGTTCGTCGGCTTGTGGCTGATTGATCGGCTCGGCCGAAGAACGCTGCTGTACATCGGCTCGCTCGGCTATATCGCGTCGCTCGGCTTGTGCTCGTGGGCGTTTTTTACGGAAACCTTTGCCATCGTTCCCGCATGCATCTTTGCGTTCATCGCCGCACATGCCATTGGTCAGGGTGCGGTCATCTGGGTCTTCATTTCCGAGATTTTTCCAAACCAACATCGCGCCGAAGGACAGGCCTTCGGTAGTTTTACCCACTGGATCTTTGCCGCCCTGCTTACGCTCGTTCTTTCCGCAATGGTCAGCCGTTTTCACCTGGCTACGTGTTTTTGTTCTTTTGCGGCATGATGGTGCTGCAGCTCGTGTGGGTAGCGACCATGGTGCCAGAAACCAAGGGCGTGCCGCTTGAGCAAATCCAGCGGAAACTTGGGATCTCCTAATACAGAAATGCCTGTCCGCTAGACGCGGGCGCGAATCGCCGCTTCTCGGTCGAGAGTTCGGCCCAGGTTTGATTCGTACTTCGCGCGGCACGACTGCCGTGTTGGATTGGATCTCTTTGGAGTAGTGTGCCTTGGCACGCAGGCGGGGTCTGGCGCAGCGTCACTTGACTCAGCAAGTTGCAATGCCGGAGCTTTGCCGTACACAGATTCAGTAGTTCCAAATAGGTATTCATTCAGGCGTTTCCGGCCAGCCGGTCGTAAGTACCACGATCGATGCCTTGATTTTGGTCAGCCCCCAACATTCGCCCGACGACTTGTCCGATCCAGAGGAGCATTTCACGGAAGCGGAGTAGTTCGAGAAGCAGTTGTGGCTCGTCGTCCCATTTTCCTTTAGCCAGTTTGAAGTGCAACCAGACCCAGACGTTCCGCAGGACCAGGGCGACGCCTACGAAGAGCAGTCGCAGTGCTGGATCGCGGGTGCAGGTTTTGATTCGCGCCTCGTTCATCTGCCGGTAGCTGGTCTCGATGCCGAATCGCTTGCGGTACGTTTCGCGGATTTCCTTGGGGGTCTGTCGAACTTTCCAAATGGCGTACATCAGCTTCTTCGTCTTCCGCTTGCCCGATTTCTTGTCCGTATAACCTTTGCTGGCGACGCAGATGGTCACCTTGGACGTGCGGTCCTTGCCCTCCACCTTGCCTCGGTGCGTGTAAGAATAGTAACCGTTTCTCTTCTTCCTCAAGGCTCGCAGCCCAGTGACTTGCTTACCCCGTCCCGGTTTGCGTCCACAAACGATTGCGGGAATGATGAATCCAAGCCCGGCTCGTTTCAAGTAAGCAATCACTTCGACACTGAAAAAACCCTTGTCCATCAGGAGAAAACGAACCCTTACCCCTCGACGGCGGATGATTGCCATGAGCCTTTGCACAACCACTTTCATCTTCTCGCCATGCTCCACGTGCGTCAAAGCTAGCGTGTAGCGATGGCCTTTGTGGATCACCGCCGCGGTGGCGTAAGCATGGAAGTGGGTGGTCCCCGATTTGGGCGAACTGCGATAAACCTCCTTCTTGTCCGCCAGCGGCTGGCCGTGATAAGGGATCAGCGTCAAGTCGATGGCGACGACTCGTGACTTGCTGAACAACGCCTTGGGGAGTTCCGTCGAGAGCGAACGATTCAAACGTCGCTCCAGTTCGGCCATTTCGGGCAATGCTTCGCCCAGGGCGTTGCGAATCGTTTGGTCGCACGGCGCGTCGGACAGGTCGCGACATACCGCGAAGATGCTGGCCACCCGACTGGCGGCAAGCAGCAGAACCTGCAAGAGCGTGCTGGCATTGCATTTTCGACCCTCATACTCCAGCTTCAACGCCGAGGCGAGCCAGTGATTGGCATAGCCGTGTACTTCATCTTTGGTAACGATATGATCCGGCCGTGAACGCATGGTCCCCTCCTTGGAGATTGATCTGCTTTGACACAAATCATTATCCAGAGGGGCCTTGCGTTCACCTAGGCTGATTCACCGTATGGGGAACTACTGAAATTGACTAGCCCGGCCACCGCGCAAACACACCACTCTCCAGCCGCCGGTCACCCGTCGCCTTCAAGCACAATCGCCCACTCGCTGGGGGCTGGCCGCAATGACCGAAAATCCCGTCGGACAAATACGCCGCCAGTTCCGCGGGACCGATGCCCGGAGTGTGGCAGGTGGCGACGATAAAGCGGCGATTCTCCGCCGTTAGATCGCGGCACAATTCTAAGAGCTTCGGTAGGTCGCGCGATTGTCGCCAGGCCTCGCCGCCCGGACCGTGGCCATACGTGGGTGGATCGAGAACGATGCCGTGGTACTGGCTGCCTCGTTTCAGCTCTCGGCGACAGTACTTCAGCACGTCTTCAACAATCCAGCGGATCGGCGCATCGCCGAGCCCCGATCGCGCGGCATTCTCGCGAGCGATTTCAACCGCTGGCTTCGAAGCGTCGACGTGCGTCACCTCGGCGCCCGCCGCAGCAGCGGCGAATGTGCTCGCACCGGTGTAACCGAACAGGTTCAGCACTCGGAATGGCTTGGGCGGTTTGACCACGCGGGTGGCGATCCACTGCCAGTTGTCGAGCTGCTCAGGAAAAATGCCAACTTGCCCGGTGGGGAGCGCGTCGACCGACATGGTGAATGCGAGCGACTCAGTAAGCGGCACCGTGATGTTTTGCGGCGAGCGCGGCAGCGCCGGCTTTGCGCCGTCGCCAGCAGCCTTCGGTCATCCGCTCGCCGGTGTACTTGGCGCTCGCTTCGCGCCAGGTTCCCGCGTTGAGCGCTGGCGTGCCTTCCGCCTGGGCGCGGGGCGATCGAACACGATGTCGCTAAACCGCTCCAGCTTGCGGCCTGCGCCAAAGTCCAACAGTTCGTAATCGGGCCAAGGAAATGGCATGAAAGTCTTCGCTTTGTTTTTCATCACCAGAGAAGCGTAGCCAAGATTGCTGGATTGGCAGAATCGACAAATTCATGTCGCGATCCTCTCCTGTTAATCCAGCCAATCTCAGTAGTTCCAAATAGGTATTCATTCACGCGTTTCCGGCCAGCCGGTCGTAAGTACCACGATCGATGCCTTGATTTTGGTCAGCCCCCAACATTCGCCCGACGACTTGTCCGATCCAGAGGAGCATTTCACGGAAGCGGAGTAGTTCGAGAAGCAGTTGTGGCTCGTCGTCCCATTTTCCTTTAGCCAGTTTGAAGTGCAACCAGACCCAGACGTTCCGCAGGACCAGGGCGACGCCTACGAAGAGCAGTCGCAGTGCTGGATCGCGGGTGCAGGTTTTGATTCGCGCCTCGTTCATCTGCCGGTAGCTGGTCTCGATGCCGAATCGCTTGCGGTACGTTTCGCGGATTTCCTTGGGGGTCTGTCGAACTTTCCAAATGGCGTACATCAGCTTCTTCGTCTTCCGCTTGCCCGATTTCTTGTCCGTATAACCTTTGCTGGCGACGCAGATGGTCACCTTGGACGTGCGGTCCTTGCCCTCCACCTTGCCTCGGTGCGTGTAAGAATAGTAACCGTTTCTCTTCTTCCTCAAGGCTCGCAGCCCAGTGACTTGCTTACCCCGTCCCGGTTTGCGTCCACAAACGATTGCGGGAATGATGAATCCAAGCCCGGCTCGTTTCAAGTAAGCAATCACTTCGACACTGAAAAAACCCTTGTCCATCAGGAGAAAACGAACCCTTACCCCTCGACGGCGGATGATTGCCATGAGCCTTTGCACAACCACTTTCATCTTCTCGCCATGCTCCACGTGCGTCAAAGCTAGCGTGTAGCGATGGCCTTTGTGGATCACCGCCGCGGTGGCGTAAGCATGGAAGTGGGTGGTCCCCGATTTGGGTGAACTGCGATAAACCTCCTTCTTGTCCGCCAGCGGCTGGCCGTGATAAGGGATCAGCGTCAAGTCGATGGCGACGACTCGTGACTTGCTGAACAACGCCTTGGGGAGTTCCGTCGAGAGCGAACGATTCAAACGTCGCTCCAGTTCGGCCATTTCGGGCAATGCTTCGCCCAGGGCGTTGCGAATCGTTTGGTCGCACGGCGCGTCGGACAGGTCGCGACATACCGCGAAGATGCTGGCCACCCGACTGGCGGCAAGCAGCAGAACCTGCAAGAGCGTGCTGGCATTGCATTTTCGACCCTCATACTCCAGCTTCAACGCCGAGGCGAGCCAGTGATTGGCATAGCCGTGTACTTCATCTTTGGTAACGATATGATCCGGCCGTGAACGCATGGTCCCCTCCTTGGAGATTGATCTGCTTTGACACAAATCATTATCCAGAGGGGCCTTGCGTTCACCTAGGCTGATTCACCGTATTGGGAACTACTGAGATTACTTACTGGCGCCGGAACACGCTTACCAGGGCGGCGAAACTCAGTAACGCGACTAACGCTGTGGCAGGTTCCGGTATGGCGGTCGTACTGGCGATCTGCATATCGGCGATCGAGAAGAGCGTGCTGAGCGAAATCGTCTTGTCAGCCACGGCGGTTCCGTCGAGTTCTCGCTCGTACACCTTGCCTCCGACCGCGAAATAGAGCCGATCGTTATCGGTGTCCAAGGCGATAGCGCCGGGTCGCCCGATGCCGGAAACCAGCGTTTCGAGCGATCCATTGTCAAGGTTCGACCGGAACACCGCGTTGGTTTCGCTGCCCACCGTGTAGTAGAGCTTGCTAGTTTCGAAGTTGATTTCCATTTTTGAGATAGAATCGAGCCGGCTTGCGCCGACCCAATGCTGTACTACCGCGCCACCATCGAGTGGCGTAGAGTTCAGCCCGATACGGCCCGCGACACTACCATTGTCAGCAGTCCAGTAGAGCCGCCCGGCGTCCGTATCGATGGAAATGTTATAGACGTCCTTCGTGGTCACGTTGGCAGGTGCCATGTTAGCGAGCAGCGTTGCCGCGTTCTGGACCGTTGCCACGCCAGTGCCATCAAGGTCCGCGCTAAACACACCAGCATCTGTGTTGAACAGCGTTGAGTAGTAGAGCTTTTGGCCCACCGGGTCGACTTCGATATCTCCCGGCGTAACGCCGAGCGAAATCAATGTAGTTGGGTTTGTGCCATTGAGGTTCGATCGCGAAATGTTGAATCCATCCGCGTAATAGATGTGGCCGTTGATTTCATCGACGGCCAATCCGCGGGGATCGCGATTGCGGATAGTAACGACATCAGTCTTTGCTCCTTCCGCCACCGTTGGGTCGATGGTTAACTGCGACACCGTATCGCCAAAGCCGGTTTCACTGTAGTAGACCGCGTCGAGTGCCAACGCCTGCTGATCTACCAACCAAAAGACTGCGACAACAAACATCGAGTAGTAACGCATCAAGTAGCTACTCCTGCTAGTGAAAAGATGGGCAACTGCCCCACGCATCGCAGATCGAACGGTCGCCTCGCCCCGCGGACCGCTCGCGATTGATTCTAGCCCCAAGTATCCGGCGAAACAAGCATTTGCCCAAAATGCCGATCGCTGGCTGTCTACAGGCAGGCAAGCCCGTCCCATCAAGCCGCTACGACCAATCGACGCGACGGACTGAAATGAGTAGCTGGATCGCGAAGCCTGACCCTAGTACTGGCTATCGCCGGCACCATACCCAGCGAACTCTTCGTGAGGCTCGGGGGCGGCGTTTGTAAAGCGGGTGAAATCGTGGAGCCAAGTGAGCTTCACATCGCCGGTCGGACCGTTGCGCTGCTTGCGAATCAAAAGATCAGCCTCGCCTCGGCACCGCTCGCGATCCTCGTCGTTGGTTTGATAGTACTCCTCACGGTGTACAAACATTACCACGTCCGCATCCTGCTCAATGGCGCCGGACTCACGTAAGTGGCTCAGCGCCGGCTTGTTGTCACGCGTGGCCTCAACTTGCCGATTGAGCTGCGCGAGACAAAGAACCGGTACCTCGATTTCGCGAGCCAAGCCCTTCAATCGCCGCGCGATCTTTGAGACCTGCTCCTGCCGAGGGTCGCTGGAATTATCCGGCTCGATGAGTTGCAGGTAGTCGATCACGATGAGCGACAGCCCGTGACGCCGCTTCAGCCGGCGAGCAGCGGCGGCGATTTCGGTCATGGTGCGGCCCGGCGTGTCGTCGATGTACAGCGGGGCGGTGCTCACTTCGTTGGCCGTGCGGATGAGCAACTGGCTCTCCTCTTTGCTAATGTGCCCGTTCCGCAGGCGGTGGCCGTTGACCTTGGCACGTGAACAGAGCAAGCGGTCGCCCAGTTCGAGCTTCGACATTTCCAGGCTCACAAACAGTGTCGGATGCTGGCTGTTCACGGCAATGTTCTCAACCATGTTGAGCGCCATCGCAGTCTTGCCCATACTGGGCCGGGCGGCCAGGATCAGCAATTCGTTGGCATGCAACCCACCGGTCATCTCATCGAAGTCTTCAAAGCCAGTTTCCAGGCCACCAAAGGCGTGGTCGTTCTTCATGCGGGCATCGATGCGAGCGAGCACTTCATGTAGCACGTCACGGATCGAAGTGACCTGCTTGTTGCCCTTTTTCTCCAGAATAGCGAACACGCGCGCTTCCGCCCGGGCGAGCATCTCGCGGGGCTGGATCGTAGGGTCGTAGGAGTCTCGAATGATGTCAGTGCTCGCAAGAATCAACGAGCGAAGTGTGGCCTTTTCATGCACAATCTTGGCGTAATACTCAGCGTGGGCAGCCGTAGGCACCGCCTCGCCTAGCTCAGCAATGTAAGCCGCACCGCCTACCCTATCGTAGTCGCCACCATCGCGGAGGTGCTGCACCAAGAGCATGGCGTCGATCTTCTTGCCGGTGTCGTGCATCTCGATCAAATGCGCGTAAATGCTGGCATTGGCGTCGTCGTAGAAGTCGTCGGGCCGCAGAATCAGCGCCACCTCGTCGAATTTCTCGGGCAACAGCAGCAGGCTCCCTAAGACACCGCGCTCGGCCTCCACCGACTGGGGCTGCTGGCACTGCAACAACCCGTCGATATTCTCGCCCCGAGATTGCTCACGGCCTCGGCTGAATTTGTTGTTGCGATCATCGGCCACAACGCACACTCCTTTCGCGTCTGCACGAGAGTGCATGCGCCACCACCAGCGCATGCATAGAGACTTCCTCTGAACCCTCAGCTGGGCCCTCGCCTAGCTGCACGGCCCCGCTTGTATCCGACCGCTAGGGTTAATCTTCGGTAGAGACGGCAGGCACCACCCACACCTTGATTTCCCCCTCGACCTCCGTAGAGAGACGAATCTTGACGGTGTAGAGGCCCAATTCCTTGAGCACGCCCTCGAGGCGGATTTGGTCGGTATGGAGATGAATATCGTTTTTCTTCAGTGCGGCGACGATTTCCGGTGCGCCCACGCTACCGTAAAGATGGCCATCGTCCGTGGCATTGGCTTCGATCGTGATGCTTTGCTTGGCGATGTCCGCAGCGTAGCTCCGCAACTCCGCTTGGCGGGCGAGCTCAATTTGCTGCAGCTTTGCCTTGTGCTTCTCGACCATTCGCTGGTGATGTTCCGTAGCTCTGGTCGCTAGCCCCTGTGGCATGAGATAGTTGAGCGCGTAACCGCGCTTTACCTCCACCACTTCCCCTTGCTTACCTAGATCGGGCACCGAGTGAATAAGCAGCAGTTGGACGCCGCCGTGCTCGCCCTTAGGTAGACGCTTGAACCCTTTGGTCTTTCGCTTGACTTTGGTTTGCATGGTAGGTGGGGGGTGTTGATTGTTCGGGATGGGGTCGGTCGAGGTCGGCAACTGGTGAACGATCGAGACCTGCAGGGGCTGATCGCAGCTGTTTTTAGAACGGGATGTCGTCGTCCGGCGGCATGCTGGGGGCAGCAGCCGAGTAATCGTTATCGTAGTCCGAGTTGGTCGCGTTGGTTGGCGTCGTACTGCGGTGCGGGCCAGCGCCACCGCTGCGACCACCACCACCGCCGCTGCCTCCTCCGCTCAGCATTTGCATCTTGTCGGCGACGACGCGAAGCTTCGAACGCTTCTGTCCGTCTTTTTCCCACGTATCAAGCTTCAGTCGGCCCTCAATCAGCACCGAGGAGCCTTTGCTCAGGTACTCATTGGCCACCTCGGCCGTGCGTGCCCAGAGCGTGACGTCGACGAACGTGGTTTCGTCGACCCATTGATCGCCCTTCTTCACGCGATCGTTCACGGCCAGCCCAATCTCCGAAACCGCCGTACCGCTGGGGATGTAGCGGAGCTCCGGATCACGGGTTAGGTTGCCGACTAGGATTACTCGGTTGTAGCTAGCCATCGGTGGGCCTCGTGGTTGGGGACGCGGCTTTTGATGTGTACATATGTACCTCAGGCCGTCAGTCTACCCGATGTTAGCCCGCTGGGCAAATATTTCCTAGCGGGCCGATTTCTGGCGTTTTTTCTATTCGGAGGCGGCGCCGACCGGTTCGGCCGCCGACTCGGCTTCCTCTTCTTCCTCGACTTCTGGTGTCTCGGAAGCGTGTGCCAAGATCGGTTCGACGAGGCTTGGGTGTAGTTTGATCACCAAGTGCCGAAGCACGCCCTCGTGCAGCTCGCACTTGCGGTTCAAGGGGGTGATTTCCGTGGTGGGCGAACGAAAATAAATCAACCAGTAGGTGCCCTTACGCTGGCCGTTCAGGGGGTAAGCCAAGCGGCGTTCTTCCCACAGGCGACTCACGAGCACTTCGCCACCATTGCTGGTGATCATTCCCTCAACTTCACTCGGCAAGGTCGCCTGATCACGGGCAAACTTGTTGGAGTCGAAGATAAACAGGCCTTCATACACTTGGGATTGCAATTTCGCGTCTCCGGGAAGGGAGGAGTTGGTTTTGGGTCGACGCTGGCGCGGTGCGACCGTTAATTGTACTGATTCATGGTTTCGGTCGTGCCGTTGGCGATCCAGCACTCCGCGGCGTCGGCCGCACGGCGAACCATTTGGTCCACCAAGTCGCGTTCGTCCTTGCCGAATTTGCCGAGCACGAAGTCGACCGGGCTCCAACGCTCGGGGACGGGGCCAATCCCAAATCGTAGTCGGGCAACTTCTTGGGTTCCCAGCTGCTGGATAATGTTGTCCAGCCCGTTTTGTCCGCCCGCCGAACCCCGGGCCCGCGTTCGCAGCGTCCCCAGCGGCAGGTTAAAATCGTCGCAAATTACCAGCAGGTCGGATGGCTCTAACTTGTAAAAATCACTCGCCAAGCGAACCGACACGCCGGATAGGTTCATGTACGTTTGCGGGGACAGCAACAGCGTTTTTGCACCCGCCAAGCTCGACTCGGTCATCAGTGCCTGGTGCTTTTCGCGGAAGCTGTCGGCCTGCCAGCGCCGTGCGAGCTCGCCAATTACCTCGAACCCAACATTGTGTCTTGTATTGTCGTATTTCTTGCCGGGATTGCCGAGCCCCACGATCATTTTCATCGGTGCCAGGCATCCTCGCTCGTCGGGCGGCAACCAGCCACTGCGTGACTACTCGTCGCCGCTCGCTTCTTCGTTGTCTGCGTCCTTCTTGCCAACCAGTTCGGGCTCCGCACCCGCCGACTCGCCGCCTTCGCCTTCCGCGGGCTCTTCTTCTCCCATCGGCTGCACGCAGTTCAACAGCACGCGCTCTGGTGCTGTGAGCAACTTCGCGCCTTCGGGAAGATCGAAGATCGCGTCGGCGGTAACGGTGTCGCCGATGTGAACCGTGGTGAGATTAATGTGCAGCTTCTCGGGCATGTTGGCCGGAGTGACCTCGATTTCGACCGAGTAATTTACCCAGGTAAGGATGCCTCCCTCGTCCTCACCGGGTGCCTGCCCCTTGCCTTCAACGGGGATTTCCACATGCACGCGCTCGCCAGCCGAAATACGGAGCAAGTCGGCATGCAGTACGTAGCGGCCGAACGTGTCCCATTGCAAGGCCTGCACCAGGGCTTGACCTTTCTCGTCGCCGGCCAGGTCGACGACCTTCGCGCCATGGCGAAGTGTTGCGGAGAGCTCGTCGTACGGTAGGGATAGGCTTACCGCGGGCTCGTTGTGCCCGTACAGAACGGCGGGACAGCGGCCCTCGCTACGCAGGCGACTACTGGCCCGCGAACCGGTGGCTTCTCTCTTCTTCACGGTCAAAGTTTCGGACATCGTTCAGCTCTCACAAGCGGGAGAGGCGCCAGGGGCTGGCAGGTTGCCGCCCCCAGGGCTCGCCCGGGATGGATTAGTGGAATCCCTCATTCTGCCGGTTTCGGCCAATTTTTCAAGCGGTGCTTCGTATAAATTTCGCAGGCAATTCGGTCGGTTGGGTAAAATCGAGCGGCAGCGACATGCCGCCGTGCCGCGGACCGGCCCCAGAATCTACGGTCGATGCGACCGATTGGGCCTATCGGAAGAGCTTGCTGACCGATTCGTTGCGGTGGATCGCCTTGATCGCATCGCCCACCAGCTGATCGACCGAGAGGGTGACGAGCTGCGGGAGCCGCTGCCGGACGTCTGCGGACAAGGGAATCGAGTTGGTGCAGACCAGGCTGGCCAGCCCAGCAGCTTCCAGGCGGTCCAGGGCAGGGCCGCAGAAGACCGCATGCGAGCAGCCAACGTGGATTTCCTTGGCCCCAAAGGCGTGCAGCACCTTCGCGGCACCGCAGATGGAGCCGGCAGTGGTGATCATGTCGTCGAACATCAGGGCCACTTTGCCCTCGACGGTGCCGCCCAGCAGATTGGCTTGCACGGTGGTTTCGGCACTCGTGCGACGCTTATCGATGATCGCCACCTCGCCGCCCAGTCGCTTGGCGTGCCCCAGCGCCCGCTTGATGCTCCCCTCGTCCGGGCTAACGATCACCACCTCTTCTAAGTCGATACCCGAGTTCTGGAAGTGACGATTGAGCACCGGGGCGGCGTACAAGTGGTCGACCGGCACGTCGAAGAAGCCCTGAATCTGGGCGGCGTGCAGGTCCATGGTCAGCACACGATCGGCCCCGGCGCGGGTGATAATGTTGGCAACCAGCTTGGCGGTAATCGGTACGCGGCCTTCGTCTTTGCGATCCTGCCGGGCATAGCCGAAGTAGGGAATGACCGTTGTAATTCGCTCGGCACTGGCTCGTAGGCAACTGTCGATCATGATCAACAGTTCCATCAAGTTTTCGTTGACTGGCGGGCAGGTCGGCTGAATGAGAAAGACGTCGCGGCCACGAATGTCCTCGTCGATCTTGCAGGAGATCTCGCCGTCGGGGAACCGCCCCAGCGAAATCCTGCCAAGCGGCACACCCAAGTACTCCGCGATGTGCTCGCTGAGCTGAGGGTTGGCCGTGCCGCTGAAGAGTTTGATGTCTTGCATCGAGAGTTGCCCTGGATGGCTAGGGAGCGCCCTTGGCGATAGCGGGGAAAACCGCGGCCCAACGCTCCTCCGAGTGGGCAGGGTATTTTGGCACGATCGTTCTCGAATTGATAGCCGGGCAGCGGCGCCGCTTCGCGCAGGATCGGGCAACGGTCGCGCGACTATTTTCACGCGACAAGTTCGTCAATTGCTTGGCGCAGGCAGCGTGCAAAGTCATGGCGAACCTACTCGGCGTCGAGCATCCGCTGCGCCTCTTCGTCGCTCAAGCCCTCGATTTCGGCCAGCATCGCTTCGAGCTCCTCGTCGGCCGGCGGAACGTCGGCTCCTGCCGTACTCTCTTCGGTCTTGCCAATCGATTGTTCGGCCAGGTATCGCGACAGCGCCGCGGGCGTTGGGTAGTTCCACGCCACGATGGCTGGCAGCGGCACGCCAAATTCTTCTTCCAACTCGTGGCTCAGTTCGACGGCCGTCAGAGAGTCGACTCCGAATTCGGCAAACGGCTTGTCGCGATGGATGTCGGCCGGATCGAGTCCCACGCGATCTACCAACCACTCTTCCAGCCAGGCCTCGATCCTCTCGGCTGTTTGCTCCACCCCAAAGACATCGCCCGCAAGCGGACCGCTGCGGCCATTTGCACCATTCTGTTCCACCGGCTTTGCTTGTTTCGCAGCGGCGGGACGCACGGGCGCCTTCCATTCGTGAACAACACGCAACCCCCCCTCCATGAATTGGTCGCGGGTAAGCGACCGCTGGACCTTGCCACTGGACGTTACCGGTAGCGACGATTGACGGATCAGCACCACCGCATGGGCATCGAGTTCGTGCCCTTCGGCAATCGCTTGGCGAATGGCGTTCACAACGCTCGGATACGCGCCCTTTTCGAGTTGGCGATCAATCTGACTGACAACAACCAGCCGCTCATCGTCGTCGACGGGCACGCTGAACGCCGCCCCCGGCAGCAGCGACGCGTGGGCCCCTTCGGCAGTGGCCTCGATGTCCTGCGGGTAGTGGTTGCGACCGCGGATAATGATCACGTCCTTCAGTCGGCCGGTTACAAACAGCTCGCCATCGTGGAAGAACCCGAGGTCGCCCGTACTGAGGAACTCTCCCTCGATGCCGCGGACGCGGGTATGGAAATTGCGATTGATTTCTTCGGCGCGGCCGAAGTAGCCCTTGGCCACGCTGGGACCTTGCAACACGATTTCGCCCACCACGCCCGCGGGGCACATCTCACCCGTCAGCGGGTGGGTAATCTCGACTCGATGTTCGGCCGCCGCGGTGCCGCAGCCCACCAGTTCCTGCACGCGGTCGCTACTTCCGTTGAACACAACTTTTACCTGGCCACCAGCCAGGGCCACACGATCGACACGGAGGATCGTCGGCTCGCGGCGGTGTTCGCTCCCGGCGGCCAGCAGCGTATTCTCCGCCAGCCCGTAGCACGGATAAAAGGCATCGGGGCGGAACTTGCTCACAGCAAACGCCTCGGTGAATTGCCGAACCGTCTCGGCGCGGATTGGCTCGGCCCCGCAGAAGGCGAGTTGCCACTTCGAAAAATCGAGTCCAGCGCGCTCTTCGTGCGTCGTGCGTTTGACACAATATTCGTAGGCGAAGTTGGGTGCGCCGCTGATGTTCGCCTGGTAGCGATCGATACTTTCGAGCCAACGCATCGGTTTTTGCAGGAACGCGGCGGGCGACATGAGGATGCTCCGACCGCCAACGTACAGCGGTGTCAGGATGCCACCGATCAGCCCCATATCGTGATAGGCGGGCAACCAAAATACGCCGGTTGCCGTTTGCTCGCGGCCGGAGTGGTCGACCTCAATGCCAAAGCTCTTACGGATAGCGTCCAGATTCGACAGCAAGTTGCGATGCGACACCATCACGCCTTTGGGGTCGCTTGTCGAACCGGAGGTGTACTGCAAAAACGCAAGCGACTCGGGGTCTTTATCCGGCGACAACCAGCTTCGGGCGTCGGAGGCCGCAATCTCGTCCGTGGCCATCCAGCACATCTCGGACACCACATCGTCCTGCTGCGACATATCCACCGTGTCGAGCGTTTGCCTTGTCGTTAGGGCCACTTTAGCGCCGCTGTCGCGAGCGATGCCCGCCATGCGGGGCAACGGACGGCGTGGCTTGGGATAGGTGGCGGGCACCGCAACCACGCCGGCATACAAGCAACCAAAGAAGGCCGAGATAAAATCGAGCCCCGCCGGATAGACAAGCAGTGCTCGGTCGCCGGGCCGGAGCTTTGCCCGCAGGTTGACGGCAATCGCCTTGGCTTGGAGGTCGAGTTGGCGAAAGCTGATGGTCTCGTCACCTACCTGCTCGTCCAAGTAGATGTACGCCGCCCGGTCGCCAAACCGTGCCGCCTGTTGGCGAACCAAGTCGACCATGGTGTCGAGCGAGTGCGCGCGTTGCAGAATCACTGAGGCCATAATGGATCGTGTGAGGGGGGGGATTCCGAAGGCGACGAATTCGAAGTGATTGACGAACGACGGTGAATGTAATGCGCTGGGGCCGCGCGCAGCCGACAGCATGGCTCTTCACCCGCTATCGGTTCCATTGGCCGCACCATGCCAAAGTTGCCGGTCTCCCCCTTGCAAACGCTGCGGCCTGCTTCCGTAGGCGCTGACCGGTCTCACCCGACCTCCCCCCGCATCCGAGCCATCTCGCTACCCAAGTTGGGTAATGCCGCTTCCTGGACAGCCTTGTATTTTAGGTGCAACCGACTAGCGTTGTAAGACCCTTGCAAATTGATCACAACTAGCAAAGCTTGCACAAAACGACGATTCAGATCGCAGCGGACCGACTTCAATCGGCGTCCTAAATGCTTGCGTGACCGTTAGTTACATTTGTAGGTGGTGGTTGCAGTGGTGCGGCGTACCGATGGCATTCTGGCGCAGAAATCTAGAATCCACTTGGCCCCAGTGGCTCGCCGGCAGCACACAACCTGCCGCCTGGTCCAACACGTCACCTGGCTTCTCCCCGCTTTGCCCTTTCGAGTTCGAAGCGAGAATTGCCGGCAATTCATCCCAACCCATCGATTTAGGAAAAACTGACTACGCGTGACGAGTGACCGACTACTACTGCCGAAAAGCTTGTCTCCGGAGAAGACAAGGCGGATGTTCTGCTTTCCGCATGCGGGCGGCGGGACCGCGATGTACTATCGTTGGGCCCGCTACCTTCCGCCCGATGTGATGCTCGCGCCGATCCGCCTACCGGGACGCGAAGATCGCCTGAACGATACCCCGTACATCGATTTGACCCATCTTGCGGACGATGTGGCCCGCGCGATTGGGACTCTGGACCCACGGCCCTACGTGCTGGTGGGACACAGTTTGGGAGGCTACGTGGCGTTGGAGGTCGCCCGGAGACTCGCCGCCGCAGGTTATCCTCCGCCAGCCAAGTTAGTGGTTGCCGCTTGCGGCGCTCCGCGCCAGGGCAAGGCCCGGCACCCCATTGCTCACTTGCCGGACGAACCATTCATTGACGAAGTCTCGCGCCGCTACGATGGAATCCCGCATGCCGTCCGCCAGCACCCAGAACTGCTTGCCATGGTGCTGCCAGCGCTCCGCGCTGACCTGCAGATGATCGAAGCCTACGACAACCCGTCGAACGAACCGCTGCCGGTCGACATCGTCGCGCTGGGTGGTATCGACGACGTGGGAGTGTCGCCAGCGCGATTGAACCAGTGGCGAGCGTTAACCACGACGCGGTTTTCCATGCGCCTGTTCCCTGGCGGGCACTTCTTCTTGCATCCACCACCCCGGCGCGACGTCTCATCTGCGGACGATTCGATGCCTCCGCCGCTAGCTTACGTTCTCGATTCGCTTCCCCCTGTCGACGAGTTGCCATTGTGATCGAAATGCCGCTCGACAACCCGGCACCCGTCGATTGGCATCGCCCGCCAGTTCGTCCCACCGCTGGGGAAGTGCACGTTTGGCGATGGCAGTGCGACCCGTTGGGCGATTGTTGGAGTTCCCTCGCGTGGCTCGATAGTCGCGAGCGCGAGCGCTACGCGCGGCTTGTCAGCGATGAGCTCAAGCAGCGCTATCTGGTTGCTCATGCGGGATTGCGGCGGCTCCTGGCGAGCTACTGCAACTGCGACCCAAGCGAGGTGCAATACAAGACTTCCCCGACCGGCAAACCGAGCCTGGTAAACGATGCACTGCAATTCAATCTTTCGCACACCGGCGCGTTCGTAGCTGTGGCCGTAAGCACCGACGAGGTGGGAATCGACATCGAGCAGCTTCGGTCAGTGAGTGATGTCGACGCCTTGGCGGCCAGGCACTTCACCACCTCGGAACGGGAGGGTCTTGCCGGTTCGCCTCGTGCAAGCGCCACGCACGACTTTTTCCGGATTTGGACGCGCAAGGAAGCCGTACTCAAATGCCTCGGCATCGGATTGACGCACCCGGCCGCCGAAATCGACGTCGGACTCGGTCGCGACGTGCGTACGCCGGTTTGCGTACCGGCTGCTTGGGGTGTGCCGATCGGTTGTTGCTACGTTGTGAGCGGCAGTTCGCGCGAACGGCTCTTCGGAGCGGTCGCCACCCTTTCGGAGATTCGGCGCTCAACGGCCTTTGGATTTGATTCGCTGTGAGCCAATTGCTGCTCGGTGCTGCGCTACCACAATCCGGTCACTCACGCTCTCGTTTGTCCGGCGATTGTGCTCCTGTTGGCGGCGGTTGGCGTCTTCGGCGTTTTTTGTCGTTTCGGCCATTCGCTCGCATTTCGCTCGCCAAGCGCTTAGAATGCGGACTCTGTGTGTGACATCATCATCCAGCCCCATTATCCAGCCCTATTCCCCCGTCTATCCAGTGGAAACTTCTATGCCAAGTCAGCCGCACGATCGTCGCCACTTTCTCGCACGCACCACGCTCGCCACGACCTCCGCGGTCGCTGTTCCCTATTTCGCATGGAGTGAGAAGGCGTTTGCGAACGACGACAAGAACGATCGGCCAAATATTGGCTGCATTGGCGTGGGTAGCATGGGTACGGGCGATGCGAAGGGGCATGCCAATTTTGGCGATATTGTCGCGGTTTGCGACGTCGATATGGGACGCACACGCATGGCCCGGAAAGATGAAGCCATCGGCAAGGGCAAAGCCGACGCGTACGAGGACTACCGTCGCGTACTCGACCGCGACGACATCGACGTTGTGAGCATCGTCACCACCGACCCCTGGCACGTGAAGATCGCTGTCGAGGCGCTGGAAGCCGGCAAGCATGTTTTTTGCCAAAAGCCTTTAACACTCACGCTCGAAGAAAACCAACTAATTCGCAACGCATGCAAAAAACACGAAGACTTGGTTTTCGTTATCGGAACCCAACAGCGGAGCGATCGCGGTCGCTTTCTCCGGGCCGTGAATATGGTGCAAAAGGGCCTGCTGGGCGACGTGAAGAAAATTACCGCTTGCATTAATGGGAGCCCAACCGGGGGGCCCTTTCAACCGGAACTGCCGCCGGCCGAACTCGACTGGCACATGTGGCTCGGTCAGGCCCCCTACGCCGACTACATGAACCGTCGCTGCCACTACGAGTTCCGATGGTGGTACGAGTACTCCGGTGGGAAGTTCACCGACTGGGGTGCGCACCATGTCGATATTGCGACTTGGGCCATGCAACTCGACAAACAAGGCATGGGGCCCACAGAGATCGATGGCACCGACGCCAAGCATCCGGTTCCCTTCGAGGATGGCTATCCAACAATCGACAATTGCTACAACACCTCGCACGACTTCGACGTCGTTTGCAAATACGATGGCGGCTTAGAGATGCACGTGACGAGTCGCGGTGAAAATGGCATCCTGTTCGAAGGTTCCAAAGGCCGTATGTTTGTGAACCGCGGCAAGATTACCGGCAAGCCCATTGAGGAGAAATGGGACGAAGGCCAGTACACCGATGAGGATGTGCAACGCCTCTACCGTGGAAAACCGCACGAAGGGCACAAGGAAAACTTCTATCGCTGCATTCGCGAAGGAGGTCTCCCGGTGTCGGACGTCTACAGCCATGTGCAGACCATGAATACCTGCCATCTGGCTGCGATTGCGGCCCGGCTCGGCCGCACTATAACGTGGAATCCGCAAACGGAGCAAATCGTTGGCGACGACCAAGCCGCCACGTTCTTCGCACGTACGCCCCGGCCAGGCTTCGAGATTCTCCGTGTTCAGCCCGAGCCATCCGCGGACGTTGCCCAAGCAGTAAGCTGATGGCACACTCGTAGGCACGAATAGCTGCGAGCGTCGAGGCGTTCGCACTGCGCCCGCCCGTGGTTCGTCCCGCGGTCAGCAAGGCCCGCGGTGCATGCGCCGCGTGGCGTGATTCTTGCCCGGGTTAGCTCTGTCGAGGAAATGCATCGCTTGAGACCAGCCGGTCGAAGACTCGCAACGCGACGTCGTGGTTTCTCAACAAGTCGCTGCTGCGGCGCTCGGTCCGATTGGCAAATAGGCGAGGGTAACGCAGCCGATCGAAAAGGGAAGCTGCAGAGGCTCGCACAGGTAGCGGAGAATTCTCCGCCACGCCGGCACTTCGTGAGCTACGGTTGAGTAGGTAGTGGTGGCCACGCGCATTCGCTGCAAGGTCTAACGACTCCACGGCCTTGCCTTTTCCCGCCGGCCAGTTGTACTGGCCCACGATCCATCGATCCTTTAGCCGAAAGCTTTCGCATGTTGCCCGCAATGCCTTGCGGCAGGATGCCTCGCACGCGCAACGCCGTTGCCGCAACCGAGTTGGCAATCTGCTTGCCTCTGGTTGCGATGTTAATTCTCGCATCGATCGAGGCGTGTGGCATGATCTACCTGAGCCATAGCTTGTCGATTGCAAGCTATGAAAGCGTGCGTGTGGCGATCAACTACGACTCGACGAATACGGAAGTGGTCGACAAATGCAATGAAATGATCAACGCTCGCAGCGTCGTCGACGGCCAAGTCGTCGTCTCCTCCTCGAATGTCAGCACGGTCGCGCGCGGCACCCCAGTCACGGTTACCGTATCGGCCCCATGCGACTCCAACGCCATGATTCCCCCCTGGTTCTTCGGCAGTAAAACGCTGTCGGCGAGCACGACCATGGTGAAAGAATAGCCCCACTCCCTCCCCCCCGCGACGCTCTTGTCCAGAGGCAATGCCATGTACGCTCTCTTCGTTTCGTCACGCTCGTGTCTCGGTGCTACGCAAGCATCACCGCGCCGTGGCGTGGTGGTGGTTTTGGTCTGTTTTCTCACGATTGCCCTTCTGGCGTGCGTCATCTTTTCGGTCGACGTTGCCTACATGCAACTCAGCCGAACTCGGCTGCGAGCGGCGACCGATGCGGCTGCCCGAGCTGCCGGCGAAGCCCTATCCCGCGAACAAGACCTCGATGCGTCGCGGCAAGCGGCGATGGACATTGCCAAATTGAACCTCGTGGCCGGCACGCCGTTGTTGCTGGACCAAGATCAAGACATCGTGTTCGGCAACTCAACGCAGCAGCAAAGTGGTGCTTGGGCGTTCGTAGCCGGGGGCGACCCCATCAACGCCGTTCGCGTGTTTGGCCGACGCACACGGGATGCACCCTCGGGCAGTGTGCCAACCTTTTTTGGTCGGGTGTTTAATGTCGTCGATTTCCAGCCCTTGAGTTCGGCGACCGTGGTGCGTTTGGATCGAGATATCTGCATTGTCGTAGATCGTTCGAGTTCGATGAAGCTCTACCTCACCGATTCGGCACCCACGATGTCGATGTCCGATTCGCGGTTCTGCCAACCTCCGAATATGAGCCTCAGTCGCTGGGGCGCGCTGGCGCTCGCGTTCGATCGCTTCGTGGCGGCGCTCGATACGACTCCGCAGTCCGAACATCTGTCGCTGGCTTCCTACTCCAGCAGTGGCAACTGGTGTAGCTACTCCAACAATACGGCCGACATTAACCAGTACTTGAGTGCCAATTACGCGGACGCAGAATCGGCTATGTCCTCTTTGTCGAGCACCAAGTGGAATGGCGCGACGAACATTGCCGCGGGCATCGACAAGGGAATTGAGGCCCTTACGGATCCCGACACCAGCCGCCCCTTTGCTGCCAAAACCATGGTTTTGATGACCGATGGCAACTACACCCAGGGGGCGCGGCCGAGCACCGTGGCGCCGGAGGCGCTCGACCACGACATTGTCATTCACGCCGTCACGTTCGGCGATGGTGCCGATCAGGCGGAAATGCGGGCCGTGGCCGACGCGACGGGTGGCAATTTTTACCACGCCCCGGATGCCCAGACGTTGCAAGACGTGTTCGAGGAAATTGCACTTACCCTACCAGTAATGTTTACCGACTAGCTCTATCGGCTCCCCGTGCTAGTTTTTGCCGGTGCGCACTTTTTGCGAGACGAATCCACCATGTTCAACCGACGACCTCGAAACCGCCGTGGTGCAACAACGGTTGAGTTCGCCCTGTGTCGCGCCGATTCTTTTCCTGTTCACGTTTGCATCGTTCGAGTTTTCGCGGGTGAACTCGCTTCGGCAAAGCGCCGAGAACGCCGCTTACGAAGGCTGCCGCCGGGGAATTGTGCCGGGTGCTACCACGGACGACGTGCGGGCCTCGGCGCAACTCGTGCTCGACTCGGTGCTCGCGAACAATGCCACGGTTGCGGTCACGCCCAGCGTTATCACTGCCGACACCGTCGAGATCGGTGTCGACATAACCATCCCGCTCGACGACAACGCCTGGGTGATTCCCAAGTTTTTCGACGGCCGCGACGTGGCCGCTTCGCTTACGCTGGCACGCGAGCGCGGGCTCAATAGTAGCGTCGATTAGCGGGCTATCGCACGAACCGGTTCGTGCGATAGCCAACACATGACGGGGTTGATCCACGCCGTTCGACGCAACTCACCTGCACCAGGCAATGACTTGGCCCCATCTTGCCACCGCGGTGCGTATTAGCTGCCCGCTTCGCCTTCAGGTGGCGGCAACCGCACCAGTAGCACGGAAGAGGACTCCTCGGTTCCGTGATGCAGCAATGCGGGGGCTTCGTCCTGAGTCAGGTTGTAAATGCCGGTCTCCAGAACGAGATCGGCGTTATTGCCATCGGCAAATCCCACCGCTGCACGCTGGTTCTTGGAATCAAACGTCCCTTTGAGGGGGCGCGAAGTGCCGGTTGCGTCGTTGTAATAAGTCCCTGCAATCACTCCTTCTTTGCTGATTGCCAATTCGATCATCGCATTGGAATCCGCCAGCTCCTCGCCGGTTAGCGCAAAGACACCAAGTGGTAGCCAATCCTCCTCGGGAACTTGCTCCGGAGCTGGTGCTGCGGCAACGTAGTCCATCGCCTGTTGGGCGTACTGCTCGGGAGTTCCGGCTGCCTGCCCGTCTACGTATACCGTATTGTTCTCATAGTAGACGTTTCCGCCCGAACCATAGGCGTAGTAAACAGGTTGCGTATTCACCAGACTCGCACCCAGGAAGCCGCCGACTGCCGCGTACGTGGGCGCCCGCCAGCCGTAGAAGGCGCCGTTGTTATTCCAATTGTTGTGGTAGCCGTATCCACCGACAGCTCCACGGCGGTAGGCACCATCGCGATAGCCTCGGTCGTATCGATTGCCGACATTGGCCCGCACCCGATTTCCGGTCGCATGCCGATTGTCGACCCATTGCTGACGATTTTGGGTAAAGTTTGTAGACTTGTCGATGTTGATGTCGCCGACGTTCACATCCCGAGACCCAATCTGGCGGTCACCAATATTCGTGCGGTTGCGATCACCAATATTCGTCCGATCGCGGTCGCCAATGTTTGTGCGGTTGCGATCGCCAATATTCGTCCGATCGCGGTCACCAATGTTTGTGCGGTTGCGATCGCCAATATTGGTCCGATCGCGGTCACCAATATTCGTGCGGTCGCGATCACCAATGTTATTGCGATTGCCATCGCCCAGATTCGGTCGGCGGTTGTTGTCACCGGGTCGCTGAATATTGCTCCCAGGCCGGCCACTCGAACCAGGTCGATTGGTGCCAGCCCCGGGACGATTGCCCGACCCCGTTCCCAAGAAATCGTTTAATTGCGAGGAGCTGGGCCGTGTCGAAGGACGCGGGCGACCGCCCGTTGTGTTCCCTGGACCGCGACCGCCAATTGTGCTCCCTGGACGGGTGCTCCCGGGACGGCTGGCGCCGGTGGATGGCCTGTTGTTTGGCAGATTCGGCCGGTTGCCGCTGGCACTGCCGGGCCGCTTGTAGGATTTCGCCGGCTGCCTGGAAGGAGTGGCGAGTTCCTGCTCCGGGGCGGCGATCTCCTGCCGCACCCGCGTTCGGGCGGCTTGCACCTGGACGACTGGCACTCGGACGGC
Source organism: Lacipirellulaceae bacterium (assembly GCA_963753855.1). Classification (GTDB taxonomy): domain Bacteria; phylum Planctomycetota; class Planctomycetia; order Pirellulales; family Lacipirellulaceae; genus Aeoliella. Next base: position 288,358 of record CAVWDV010000008.1, read on the forward strand.
TTGCACTTGGACGACTGGCTCCCGGACGACTGGCACTCGGACGACTAGCACTTGGCGTGCGCTGCCCGCTTGGTCGCGATTGAGCACGCGAGGCCGATTTTTGCTGAGGTCGCGACATGGCTGGGCCGCTGCCGCTGCCGCGGCCCCGCGATGCCGCAGGGGCACGGTGACCGGACGAGCGTGCACCGCCGCCACCACGTGCGCCGCCGCCACCACCGCGTCGTTGCGACAAAACGTCTCCCGCGAGCAAAGCAACGATGCTCAGGGCGATTGCCCCGATGAATAAACAAGATTGAGAGGACTTCATTGTTCGCTTTCTCCGTCGATGGTTGAGGTCGTGGTATCCGGGTCGTCGGCAACAACCCGAGTCAGCACCACCTGAGGGGTGTCGGGCTGGAGTTCGCCGTCGATTTCACGGTTCGTTGAGGTCCACCCAAACGAGTCGTCATCGATGTACTTCATTACGTGTAGCGCCGATCCTTTGCCTCCATCACTGAGCGTGTACTTTGCACGCAGCGTGTAGTGGTCGTCGGCCTGGCTCCAAATGTCTTCACCAAATCCACCGGCAGAGTCGTAGGTCCACGAACGAATCGTCTGTTCGGCCGGATCCCAGGCAATCACTTGCATGCCCGATAGCGAGACCTCTTCGCCCTGCAGGACACGGAACGAGCGGACCATAAAGGCATTGTTCTTTGTAAAGTGGCACGAAAATTCGATCGTGCCATTCTCGGTTTCTCCAAACCAACTCCCGACGAGCCAGTCGAGCGTCGCCAGTGGAGACTCAGGCGAAGACTCAGGTGAAGATTCTAGATTCTCCGATTCCGCGACAACGACGGTTTCGGACGGGGGCGCGGGCGTCAACGCTTCTTGTGCCAGACTCGCGGACCATGCCCAACCGCTGGCAAGGGCAATGACCAACAGGGTCGCGGGACGGATAGGGTGCGTAGCCATTTTGTCTTTCGAATACGGGTTAAGAGGTAAGGGGAGCAACGTCGGCATGGCAAATCCTCCGCGAATGCTGGCGGGGCCAACCCTACCAAATCGACAAAGGCCATGGCACTTATCGATTGCGTGGGGTCGATTGCGTTCGGCCGCTACCATTCCTCAGCAGGATTTCTCGACGGATTACATGATGAGACTGGGACACGTGAGGCAGGATACCAAGCGAATCCATCCTCCGCGCCTCCTCCCGTCGTGACGACAATATATACATGTCCAGAGTGGGCGTAAAGCTTCCGCCGGGCCAAAAAAGGTCGGCTCGCGGCATGGCCAATGCCCGACGGGTGGTGCGGGCCCGTGCGCCGTCGCCCAGATATGGCCCGCGAATACTCGCCCCAACTGGCTGCTAGCCATCGGCCGGATGCATTGGCGGCGATCCCGCGGACTGCAGATGTTGGGCGGCTCAATTGGCCGCGCCTCAAGCGATTTGGTGTTGCCTACTCCGGCACCGTACCGCCACCCGTGTCTTAGTACCGGTAGCCGCCACCAACGCCGGTAAAGAAGTCGTCGGCGTCCTCCGAAAGGCCAACACCAGCTCGGAAATCGAGAACAAAGTTGTCGGTCACGTAGTGGTCGATACCAATATTGAACACCGAGGTCACGAATTCGTCGTCGAGACCTTGAGAGAAGATCCCGTACCATTCCGCATACATTGTGTTCATTTCGGAGAGTTCGATGCCAATCACTGCCGACTGAGCGAGAAAGGTGAACGACTCGTCTTGCGGCTCATCGGGCACAAACCCAAAGTCGCCGAAGCCGTTGGTGCCGAATTGAGTGGAGCCGGCGATCGTCACCTCGTTCGTTAGGTCCCACTGATAAATGTAGTCGATGTCGAATTCAACCTGCTCGGTACTAAAGAATTCGCTTCCAGTCGGTGCTGTGCCGCGTAGCTCCACCGCACTTGTCGGCATGAGCCCACCACAAGGCTGCCTTGTCAGCTGCAGTTTCAGTCCATATCGCAGGTCCTCCGATCCGGTGCGGTCGGGCTCTTCATCAATGAATACCCAAGCATAGTTCCAGCGAATTCGGAACTCGATGTCCTCACTTAAACCGAAGCGAACCAGCAATTCAGGGGTCGTATGCGCCGACTCCATTGCTTCCTCGGAATCGTTGTAGAAGTAGGAGTAGCCAGCTTCGAATTGCACGATCCCGCGACCGACCGTCACCGCCGATTGCGTGAAGTCGTGCCGCTCGGTTTCAATGCGTTCCTCGTAGGGATCACGTTGGCAACAGCTCGGCTTGGAAAAGTCGTCACAGAATTCGAACAGCTGCGCTAGCGAGGGTGCGGGTGCCGATACCAACGAGGCGACGGCGAGGCCAAGCGACAATATTTTGCTGTAATGATTCATAGGTACCGCAACAGGCGTACATTGGATCGCGACCGCGGGATTCCCGGCGGTTTCCTGAAGCCAACATCGGCATGGCAGTCTCTCTGGGCCTATCAGCATTCCTGCTGCTCGTATAATCGTTAACTTCGCTAATGCTTCCCAGCGGCAAATCGAGCATGCCAGGCGGCAGGGGCCTGCCGCTCTTCGCAGGAAACGTTGGCTCTTGCGCGGCCCTGCCCATCATCGCGAAAGTGGATAGGGGCCTTCCGTTCGTGCGTGCTGTGCGGCGGGTGCAAGAGCTACGAAGTGGAGAAACGGGCAGCGAAATCGGTGCTACGGCTGCTTAGAATTCGCAGCTTCAGGAAAAATCTGGCGCCAGTCGTTTCTCATGTCCACCACGGTCCAGCCTTGCTTGGGTGCTTCGTCCAGAGCCTCAACGAGCTGGCCAATGGGCGACTCGCGATCGTACGCGTACTCGCGCTCTGCGTCGGTGTGGTGCACGATCATCCCAAACCGAGGGCCCTCGCCCGATGTGGTCCACCGAAGCATCTCGTAGTCGCCGTCCGAGTTGCCCGCGGCAAAGATCGGACGTCGGCCAATGTGGCTCTGAATGCCGACGGGTTTGCCTGCTTTGTCGTCGATGAAGTCGATCTCGGCGAGCCTTACGAGCACAGGCTCGCTATTGCGAACGTCGTATTTCAGTTTAATGCTGCTGCCGACCACCTGCTCTGGCGGGATGCCATACACTTTTTCCGTCCAAGGGCGCATGAACTCGATTCCGCCACCAGAGACAATGAAGGTCTTGAACTCGTGCTGCCTTAAGTAGTCGAGGAGTTCGAGCATCGGTTGATAGATGCACTCCGTGTAGGGGCGTTGGAACCTGGGATGCTGAGCCGTGGCGATCCAGTCGGTGGCCGACTTCGCAAACTCGGCATTGGTCATGCCCGCATGGGTTGCGCCGATAAGCTCGAGTAGTCCTTTCTTGCCCGAGGCAGCGACTCGGTCCATGTCGCCTTTCAATACGGACGCAAACGGCTCCTGGGTTTGCCATTCCGGGTGCTGGCCGGCGAGTTGCTTGACGCGATCGATCGCAAAGGCAAGTTGCACGTACATCGGTTGCTCGCACCAAAGCGCGCCGTCGTTGTCGAACGTCGCAATCCTCTCAGGCACGGGCACGAAGTCGGGCGACTGCTCATCCGTCACACGCTCAACGAACTGGATGATAGCCAACTTCGATTTGCCATCGTTCCAGGAGGGGAGCGGATCAATGGCGGCGACTGGCTCCGCTAGCGAGATGGCGGTGCAAACCAGCATTGCGACAACTAGTTGCGGCTTGTGGCTGTTTATCATTCTCGACGACCTTCGTTGTTGTGTTGGTTTTAGGTTCACTAGTTACGGGTCCAAAATCCACAGCTTTGCCCGGTCGAGCTCCGAGAACGGAAAGTGCTTGACCTGGGCCGCCACAAAGTGGCTGGCCACCTTCTCGGCGATGTCGGCAATCGACGAATCGGTGACGAAGGCAACGCGCCGGACGTATCGGTGGTGTTCCTTCACGAACTTTAAGTGACTCGACAGCGCGGCGAATGAATCCCAGCCAGGGAAGTTCTCGACATAAATGATCACGCCGCTGAGCATGCCCACTTACTCGATGAAGGGATCGACCAACTTCGCGGCCGCTTCGAAATCGCTTTGCTCCAGCGCACCGCTCGGTTGGAGCAGAACGATTCGATTGTCCCGATCAAGTTCGACATGCAACATGGCTTGATCCCACTAGTGGGGGTCATAATTAGGCTCGCTGGGCCGACGTACTGGTGTCATCGCTAGTTCAACTCAATTGTCACCGCGTTCAATTTGCCCTCGAACTTGAAAGGCATTTCGTACCCTTCCGCCACTGGCGTGCCGGTGTCGAAGCCAATGTCCATTGTCTCATCAAGCGTCACCCGGTTGGGAATGCTCTTCTCGACGCGGCCCTCGCCAACCTTCTTGTCGTTGACGAAGAGCGTAACGGTCGCGCCAGCGAATGGCTTGTCGTCGTCCGTGACGTAGACCGCCTTGAGCGTCACGTCGCCGGCGGGGACGCCCTCGGTCGACTTGATGGTGTACTGGTCGACGCCCACCAGGTTGTAGTCGTAGCACAGCTTGCCGTTGAGAACGTAGAGCCCGAAGCCGGCGAATCGCCCGCCCTGTGTGAACAGCATGCCGTCCGCGCCGCCCTCGGGAATCACGACTTTTGCGGTAATCGTGTGGCTGCGGTGCTTAAGGTCGGGTGCCGCCCCCTCCGGCAGGCGAAGCAGGTTGGGATAGGTAAACTTCTTGCGTCCCGCGGTAAGGCTCGGCCGATTAGCGATGTTGAGCCGCTCGGTCTTGCGGTCGTCGAGCGGCAGCACCTGGTACCTGGCCGCCTCGGCGAAAAAGAGCTTGACCATCTCGTCGAGCTTCTCGGGCTTTACTTTGGCGAGGTCGTTGGCCTGCGTGAAGTCCTCGTCGATATGGTACAACTCCCACGGCATGTTCAAGAGATCACCCGGCTCCGGTTCGCTATACCACGGAATGCCGCGGATGGCGCTGGCCATCCAACCGTCGTGGTAAATGCCTTGGTTACCCAGCATCTCAAAGTACTGCGTCGTGCGGCGGCCCTTCGCGTCCGCGTCGTCGAAGGTATACATCATGCTCACACCCTCGACCGGTTTCTGGGCGACACCGTTGAACTGGGTGGGCATTTCGACTCCGGCTGCTTCGAGAATCGTCGGCGCGATGTCGATCACATGGTGAAACTGATCGCGTATTTCGCCGCGAGCTTCGATCCGCTTTGGCCACGAGATCGCCATGCCGTTGCGCGTGCCACCAAAGTGGCTGGCAATTTGCTTGGTCCACTGGAACGGCGTGTCCATTGCCCATGCCCAGGCGGCAGGGAAGTGGTTGTAATGCTTGTCGCTGCCGAGCGTGTCGAGCGAACCGAGCTTCATTTCCAGCGGCTCAGGAATCGCATTGAAGAACGTCATCTCATTCAAGAGGCCATTAAGACCGCCCTCGGCGCTCGAACCGTTATCGCCTGCGATGTAGAAGATCAGCGTGTTGTCGAGTTCGCCCATTTCTTCAATCGCGTCGACGATGCGTCCCGCCTCGTGGTCGGTGTGAGCGGTGAACCCGGCGAACACCTCCATCATGCGGGCGTAGATTTCCTTTTCCTTCTCGGGCAGGGAGTCCCACGCCTGCAGCGATTTGGGTCGCGGCGTGAGCTTGGCATTCTGTGGCACGACGCCCAGCTTCTTCTGCCGCTCGAATGTCTCCTCGCGATATTTGTCCCATCCGCCGTCGAACTGGCCTTTGAATTTCTCGATCCACTCTTCGGGCACCTGGTGCGGAGCGTGCGTTGCGCCGGTCGCAAAATAGACAAAGAACGGACGCTGAGGCGCGACCGCCTTCGAGGCACGAATTGTGCGGATCGCGTGATCGGCGATGTCGGTCGTGAAGTGATAGGGCGAGCCATCCTCGTTCGTCTCTGGCGGCTCGATTCGCTTCTTATTCTCGACGAGTGCCGGATGCCATTGATCGGTGTCGCCACCGACGAAGCCGTAGAAGTAGTCGAAGCCCAGCCCGGCAGACCAGCGGTCGAACGGGCCAACGATGCTGGTCTCCCAGTCCGGCACGTTGTGATTTTTTCCAAACCAGGCGTTGGCGTAGCCGTACTCACGCAGCACCTCCGCACAAGTGGCCGCCGAGGCGGGGATGATACCAGAGTAACCCGGGAAGCCGGTTCCCGCCTCGCCAATCACGCCACTGGCAACCGAGTGGTGATTGCGCCCCGTCAGCAGTGCGGCCCGTGTAGGACTGCAGAGCGCGGTGGTATGAAACCGGGTATAGCGCAGGCCATTGTTGGCAACTCGGTCGAGTGTCGGCGTAGGAATGCGCGCCGCCGAACGAGCCCATCTGACCGAAACCGCAGTCGTCGATCAGCACGATCAAGATGTTCGGCGGGTTCTCAAGGCCGAAAGTCGCCGGGACCTTGAGCTTCGGTTTGACCGCTTCGGAGTCCTCGTAAGTCAGGCCAATCTTGCCCGCAAACGGCTCTTCGGGCCGCGGCAATATTTGGTCGGCCTGCGTAGCATGGAGCGGATGAAGAGCTCCGACCAGCGCGTAATAAGAATGCGACTCGTGTGATCATCATAGGTTTTCTCCGGCGATAGACGGCTGCTTCCCAAAGGTAAAAAAATCCAAATCCGTGACAAAATCCTGAGCCCGTGCAATCGGATTATGAGTGTTCCGATATAAACTGCTTGGCTGAGTAGGCTCCTCGATTCCTAGGTTATAGCGGTGTTTCTGAGTGATTTGCAACCAGTTGAGCGGTTGGCAGCAGGTTCTGACGCATGGTACTTCCAAGCTCGAAACGGTCGAACGAACTCGGAGTTGCTCTTTGGCGCCATGGGCGGCGCAAGCAGTTTTTCCGCAGCCCTATTTCTGACCTTCAGCCGACAGGCCTATTCTCGTAGCAATTGGCCACCCAATGGGGTCGAATAGGGGGACCCTGGCTACGTACCAACCTCGGCCGAGGCCGCACGTTGAAATTTTGGTACCGGGGCGCTGATAGTGCGTCGGCAGGATGGCGCGCGAGCTAGTGAGAACGACGCAGCTTCAGCGAGGTTCTTTGGTCGCTGGACGCTTCCGCTGCACAACGCAGGGCTTTTCGCTGCGCCATTCGCTATTCCGCTTGCTAAAATCCGCCCTTCGAATTCCCTTGCCTCCGGCGTAAATCGACACTGGATGCAAAACTTGATGATCTACTCTCAGACGACGGTTTCTTGTTGTGCGGTTGTGCCCTAAAAACACGACAGTTTTTCGCCGCCGCGGTGATTCTATCCGACGCTTAAATCGACAACGAATCGTTGCTGGAAAGTTGATGACAAAAGCGGTTGGTGATCAACGGGGGAAGGCGAGAAATTGCCGCACATCGGTTGGATGGCGGTGCGGGACCACGAGCACGAGAACGGGCCAAGCGCACAAAAAAACCACGCAGGCGGCGGATGCAACCGGACTGCAATCCGCGGTGGCGCTACAGACGCTGCCGCCGCTGCTTATGTGCTCGGCACCGCATGCCACCGGTCGATTTTGCGGCGGAGTTGTTCGACCATCTCGGGATGCTCCGCCGCCAAATTGTGCTGCTCGTGGGGATCGCGGGCGAGATCGTAAAGCCGGACGGGGTCCTTATCCCACACGTGGAGTTTGCGGTAATGAGTTGTATCGCTGCCATGATGGCGAACCAGCAGCTTCCATTCGCCAGAAACGCACCACAGGTATTGCAGCGTTTCGTCGGTTGCGTGCGGTGTCATGTTATGCGAGGCGTGACAAACGCCAAATATGGCGTCGCGATGCTTGCGGGCGGCGTCGTCGAGCAAGTTGATGCCGGGCAGGTCGTTCGGGGGTTGGAGCCCTGCCGCCGCGGCGATGGTGGGAAAGAGGTCGACGGCGCTCGCGAGTTCGTTTTCTATACGCGCCGGCGCGACGTGCCCCGGCCACGAGGCGAGGATTGGCGTTCGGATGCCATTCTCGTAAGGGGAACTCTTGGATCGCATTGCATAACTATCCCACAGCGATTGGTTGGGGTCGTCGCGATTGGTGCTGGGGGCGGCCCAACCGTTATCGCAAACATACAGCACCAGCGTGTTGTCGCGTACGCCACGGTCGGCCACGAGGTCGAGCAACTCCCCGCAGGTTTCGTCAAACCACTCGCACATGGCGAAGTACTTGGCGACGTCCATCGAACGGTCGGGGGATTGGCACTTTGCCAGCAGACGCTCTGGCGGATTGTGGGGCGTGTGAGGCAGGAAGGGCGCGTACCACACGAAGAAGGGTTTGTCCTCCGCGATCGCGATGTCCAAGAAATCCGCGATGGGCTTCATCGTCTGGCGGCCAATCGCCAAGCCCGCGTCGCCGTGCCGTCCTCGACGGGCCGGGTCGCCATGCGTCATGCCATGCGTAAAACCACCGTCGCGCCACGAACCTTCCCACCACTTTCCCGATTGATGGGCAAGGTAGCCCGCATTGACCAACTGCTTGATGAAACTCGGATGCCGATGGAACGCGTCCCGCAGCGGCACGTCGAGCGCTGCCCGATCGCCCTTGCCGCCGACGTCGTTGCCCGTAATCCCGTGGTCGAACGGGTATCGCCCGGTGACGATCGACGCCAGCGAAGGCCGGCACAACGGCGCCGCGACGTACCCACGCTCGAGCACCAGACTCTGAGCCGCCAGTTCATCGAGACGCGGCGTCTCGATCACCGGGTGCCCCATGAAGCCGTAGTCGGTCCATGCCTGGTCGTCGCTGAGTATGAGTACGATGTTCGGCCGCTCGGCGCCGCACGTATGGGACGCAACAGCCGCAAACGCAAGCAATCCGGCTAAACACAACCGCGCCACAGCCATGACCTTGCTCCGCTACCAGTTGACCTTACCGAAGGACTTGTCTGTCGCGAGATTCAAGCCCCGATGGCCCGCAGCGCTTCGAGCGCCGCATGATGCACTTTGCCGTTGGTGGCGAGCACGCCGCGGTTCTGTTCGAGCGAAGTACCATGCGAGAAATCGAGCGGCTTGCCATCGAGATCGGTTACCTTGCCCCCCGCTTCTTCCACCACGATGGAACCCGCGGCCTGATCCCAGATTTTCTCACGGTAGTCGAGTCGACTGGCCGAAAGGAGCCGCACTAGCATTTCGCCCCCACCCGCGGCCAGCACTGCGTACTTTGCCTGGCTGTCCATGGGGATGGGATCGGCCTCTACCCCCATGGTGGCCGCCAGTTGCCCAAGCTGGCCGGTATTGGTGTGTGCCGTTTCGACGGAGCGGAAGATACGCGTTTGCTTGACATCCGAAGCGTCGGTGACGCTCAGCTGCTGCCAATGGTGGTCTGCGTCGTCGAGACTGGCCAGCCAAGTCCCTTGCCTGCGGGCGGCGACAAGCAACGACCCAGCACCACCCACTTGTGGCGTGCTGGCATGCAGGAGTTCAGGGCATCCAAGCACACCTAGTTCGACTTGACCATTGTGAATAAGCGCCAACGCAACGGCGTACTGATCGCCACGCAGGAAGCCCTTGGTGCCATCCACAGGGTCGAGCGTCCAATAGGTACCTTCGGGCTTGGCATTGCCGCGGTCGATCCATTGGCAAACCTGATCGGTGGTCACCCCAGGAACGATGGAGGTGAGGAAATGCTGAATCTGAGCGAGCGTTTGGCGACCCTCGTCCGTATCGTTGAGCCCTCCTGCATCCTCCTCGCCAACCAGGCGGCCATTCGGAAATGCCTCCGAAAGACGGTGGGCGATGATGGCTTGGGCGGAAAAGTCGGCGACGGTGACCGGCGACTTGTCTCCCTTGGTGAGAGCGGGGGATACCATCTCTCGCTGAACGCGGCGCGTTAGGTGGGCGGCTTCGCGAACGGACGAAATCGCAAACTTGGCTGCGGGAGTGTCGATCATTGGGAGAATTGAGTCATTGGGACGATTCAGGGGCGGAGGCGCCATTGGGGGGAGGAACTCGCGCTGGGGCCAATTTCGAGCCGGCCAAACCCGAATGGAGTGGAATCGTGCCACCCCAGTTCTTCGACCTTCTCCTGAATCCTCAAGAAAGCTACCCCGCCAGGACTTGAACCTGGAATGAGGGAATCAAAATCCCTAGTGTTACCGATTACACCACGGGGTAGTGCGGCGAAACATCCAGTTTAATCGAGCCGGCTAGCATATTGTAAGTGGGCGCACCTGCAAAGGGAAATCTCCGCAAAGGCGAAGGACTCACGAGTCTTTCGGTTTGCGGGTTCGATTGGCCACTGAGAAGCATAGCTGCTCCAACTCGGTAGCCAAGTCGACTCCTACCTGGCTCACTTGGTCGGGCAGGTTCAGGGTAACGGGGGCAAAATTCAGGATGCCTGCCACGCCTGCCGCTACCAGGCGGTCGGCAGCTTGTTGTGCGGTGCCAGCAGGAACAGCCACCAGGCCAAGCTCGATGCCGGCCCGGCGGACGACCGCATCGAGTTGGTCGAGCGGGTATACCGGCACGCCTTCCACGTCGCGTCCCAACTTAGTGGGGTCCACATCGAACGCCGCTACGATTCGGAATCCCTGCGAACCAAATCCTTTGTACCCGAGCAGCGCCCGGCCGAGGTTTCCGACCCCCACCATCGCCACCTTCCACTCTCGATCGGTGCCGAGGATGCCGCGAATCGCTGCGACTAACTCGTCGCAGCGATAGCCAACGCCCGGTTGTCCGAAGTGACCGAAATAGGCCAAATCGCGGCGAACCTGGGCATCGGTGAAGCCCAACTGCTGTCCCAGCCGCCCCGAACTAATCGTGGCGTGCCCCGCGGCAAGCAGATGCTGGATTTCGCGGAGGTACAGGCTCAAGCGGCTCACCACGGCCTTGGGAGCCCCTTTGGGGTCGACAGAGTCTGGCTTGCGGCGGCTGCTACTCATGCGCTATGGGGGCGGCGAATTACAGGAAATACGGAAAGTGTGGCATGCTCATCGACTCTACCAAGCTCAAGCGTGCCCCACGCGACCGCTAATCGTCAAGGCCGCAGCCGGAGATAAGCCGCAAATCGGGCCGCATGCGCGACACCTTCGGCATGGTCGTTTCGCGCGGTGCGGAGCGAACGATCGTCACGCCGGTTTCAATCGGTACGACCCACGGGAAAAACAACGCCAATTTGGTGATTAGGCAAGACGTAACTTTTTGCTGGGTAGGGATTTAGGGTAGCAAAAGATTGGTGGACCTACCCTGCTGGGTAATTTGGGTGGACAGCAAAAAATAGGGGGTTGGGCTAAGGGATGGTGCTTGCACTTCCCGAATCTTATACGGACGGAGGTCATCCGTTTTGACCAACCCACCCATTTTTCCACGATCTGTTGCTGAGGAGGCGAAAAACTATGAAACGCGCATTGGGCGCACCGCTAGTGGCGGTGCTAATGTTGGCGGCGGCTTCGCAAGCTGGTGCCGACCACTGTGGTGCGGTGAATTACGACGGGTGTGAACCCGCCGCGGAAACCTACACCCACACCATTTACAAGAACGTCAGCATGACGGTTAACGACCAGATTTGCGAGACGCGCTACCGCACGTGCTACGATCGCGTGCCGTACCAGAAGACGGTGAATTACACCAAGTACGTGACCGAGCAGCGTCAGAAGCAGGTGAATTACACGGTGATGGTCCCGACCTACGAGACCCGCACCCGTAACTACACCGTTCAACGTCCCGTTTGGGAAACCCGTACCCGCGACATCAACTACACCGTGATGAAGCCGGTTTGGGAAACGAAGACCCGCACCTACACAGTGCACAATCCCGTGTGGGAAACTCGCACCCGCGAGGTCAACTACACGGTAATGAAGCCCGTTTGGGAAACCAAGACCCGCAACTACACCGTGCACAAGCCTGTTTGGGAAACCAAGACTCGCACCTACACCGTGCACAATCCCGTGTGGGAAACTCGCACCCGCGAGGTCAACTACACGGTAATGAAGCCTGTTTGGGAAACCAAGACTCGCAGCTACACCGTGAATCGTCCGGTTTGGGAAGATCGTACTCGCGAAGTGACCTACCACGTCCGCAAGGCGGTACCGTACACCAAGACGGTAACGTACAACTCGGGCCGTTGGGAAACGCAGCAGTACACAGTTCCTGGCCCAACCCGCACGAAGATGGTTCGTACCCCCGGTCGTTGGGTGTGGAACCCGGCAACTTGCTGCTGCTGCTACTGCCCCGGTAAGTGCGAAAAGGTGTGCGTACAATGCCCACCTCGGACTTGCTGCAAGAAGGTCTGGGTACCTGAGTGCAAGACGAAAGAGATTTGCTGCACCAAGTACGTGTGCGAACCTCGCACCAAGACCGTCTGCTACAAGGTGTGCAAGATGGTTCCTGAGTGCAAGACTTGCACCTACAAGGTTTGCCGGATGGTTCCTGAGTGCCGCACCAAGACTTGCTGCTACAAGGTGTGCAAGATGGTTCCTGAATGCAAGACCGCTTGCTACAAGGTCTGTCACATGGTTCCCGAATGCAAAACTTGCACCTACAAGGTTTGCCGGATGGTTCCTGAGTGCCGGACTAAGACCGTCTGCTACAAGGTGTGCAAGATGGTGCCCGAGTGCAAGACTGCTTGCTACAAGGTTTGCCGGATGGTTCCTGAGTGCCGGACCAAGACTTGCTGCTACAAGGTGTGCAAGATGGTTCCTGAATGCAAGACCTGCACCTATAAGGTGTGCAAGATGGTTCCTGAGTGCCGGACCAAGACCGTATGCTACAACGTATGCGTTCCGCAGTCCTGCTCGAAGCAGGTGACTTGCTACAAGACCGAGTGCCGCAAGGTTCCTTACACGGTAACCCGCTGCGTGCCTCGCACCGTTTGCAAGCAAATTGCCATTGAAGTGCAGCGTTGCCGTCCAGCATGTGACGGCGGATCCGCCGCATGCGATGGCTGTGGTGCGGTCGGCGGCGACTGTGGCTGCGGTAACTGAGAAGTAGTTAGCACAAACGCCTCGCTTCTGTTGTAGGGAAGAGGGGTTGGTCAACACAAATGACAGCGGCCCGAACCAAAGTGGTTCGGGCCGCTTTTTGCGTTTCTTGGGGGCCCGCTAGAACGACTGGCCAACGAACAACGAACAACGGCCAACGAACAACGAACAACGAACAACGAACAACGAACGGATCGATTTTACCGACTGGTGGCATAGCAACGGCTACGCGGCAGTTCTACCGGCGAAGCTCGATGCCCCGACCAAGCAGCGACCGCCATTGCATAGCAAATAACGTGTGCCAGTGTTGGAAGCCAAGGGAGAATTCGAAGCCTACGACGTCCAGCAACAATAGAAACTCGCCGGATTCGAAGTCCCCGCGTTGCAGCCTCGAAAAAAGACGGCTCTCGAAGAATGGCAACGTGTTCTGAGGAGGTTTACCCGCTAAGATCGGGACCGCACTTGGCCTGTTTGCTTTGCACGGTTTGCTCGGACCAGAGAAAACGGTGACAGCAAAGAAAAGAGCCCGCTTCGCATAACCCTGGCGAAGCGGGCTTCAGTGGTTGGTTTCAGTTTCGATTGCTCTAGCTGCCTTTCTAAATGAGTGGAGCAGGAAAAGTGACCCGGGCGTTCGATGCCAAGTGGTCGACTCGCTTCTCGGCTACCGTAGATCCATTCGCCCCACTGGGCGTCACGACCCTACTTACGAGTAGGTGTCGCCTGATTGGTTTGACTCCGGCAGTCAATCTGGCTTGCGACCCGTTAGCTTTTCACGCACCTCCATAAAATGAACAGGAGTCGTAAAAGTAAAACGGACACGATGGGGGGAAGTTCTCCTTTTTCACTTGAGTACCGAACAAGGGCCCGAAGCCCACTTGCGTGTAAGCGACTTCACTTACAACAAGAGATGGTTTATCAAATCGGCGAGGGGCGTTGCAAAGCTATTTTGGCGAAAATGATCAGCGGCCCCCAAAATAGTCGTTGCGGCGTACAGGTGGTGCGGGTTGTTCGCACGGTAACGGCACATAGCGAGCCAGAATGCATCTGTTCGGACTCTCAGCCGGCCAGAAATAGCCGCCGGCTTGGTTCCGCGATGGTCACGGCAACCCCAATCGCTCTCCAGAGTAGACGCCGCGAGTCATCCCTTCGGCCCAGGCGCGGTTGTCGGCGTACCATTGAACCGTTTGTGCCAGTCCATCGCCAAATTCAATCGTCGGTCTCCAACCAAGTTCGGTTTGAATCTTGGTTGAATCAATCGCGTAACGCTGGTCATGGCCAGGACGGTCGGCGACGAACTCGATAAGGTCACGCGCGCAGGCGGACGAACTGCCCTCGCCAATCCGATCGACCATGTCGCAAATAGCATGGACGACTTCAAGATTCGATCGTTCGCAATCGCCACCGATGCAATAGATTTGCCCGGGCTGACCAGCTTCTAGCACGCGGTACAGCGCCGCCACGTGGTCCGATACATGAAGCCAATCTCGAACCTGCTGGCCATTACCATAAATTGGCAGCGATTGGCCTGCAAGCGCGAAGTGTCATCAGCGGTACTAATTTTTCAGGGAACTGATGAGGCCCGTAGTTGTTGGAAGTATTCGTAACAATCGTTGGCAGCCCGTAAGTTTCATGGTAGGCGCACACCAAGTGATCGGACGAGGCCTTCGAAGCAGCGTAGGGCGAGTTTGGGGCGTAGCGAGAGGTTTCGCTGAACACGCCCGAGGGTCCCAGCGAACCGAACACTTCGTCGGACGAAACATGCACGAAGCGAAAGGCGTCTCGCTCAGTGCCTGGTAGTTTGTGCCAGTACTTGCGTGCTTCCTCCAGCAGCGTGAAGGTACCCACGATGTTGGTTTCGATGAAACGCCGCGGGCCGTCGATCGAGCGATCGACGTGCGACTCGGCAGCCAAGTTGACAATTGCTGCCGGTTGATACTTGGCGAGCAGGCGGGCTACGAGCGGTTCATCGGCGATGTCGCCCTCGACAAAGGTATGGCGAGGGTCCTCGTTGACGGCAGCCAGCGAGGAACGACTGCCGGCGTAGGTCAGTAGATCGAGATTCACGACGTGCGCGTCGCCGCGTGCAACCCATTGCCGTACCAGGCAACTGCCGATAAAGCCCGCCCCGCCAGTAATGAGGATAGTACTCGCCATGAACTCCATGATAGTTGGCACTTGGTGAGCCAGCTATCGCAATCGTGCCGTTTCGCCGTGTCGGACCAATTGCCAGCTCGCCCGAACAATACGAACCACACCTGAGTACTGCAGTGCTAAGTCATGACCTACGGATTCCACGGATTCGAGCCTGCAAAGCCAAAACGTGACGGGCGGCGTGAGCGCGACAACAGAGCGAAATGGCGGCCGAAACGATTCAACCGAGAACATCCGTGTCCGTGGAATCCGTGGTTTTCTGCATTTTGAGCTATCGCTGGAGCATTAGAAAGGTAGAGCCTGCGGAGCGAGCTAACTCAAAGTCTCGCGAATCCTCGGTTCAAGTAAGGTCCGCCGGTCGGTCGTGAATTCGTGAGGTTGACTTAACGGTCGACCTTGTGATTGTCCCGCGTCCCGAGTGTTTGGGCAGGTTCGCCACTCGCGGAGCGAGCGTGTAGACTATTAGAATGCTCGCAGTTTGCTTCGCATTTCACGAGTCTCTTTGGGAAAGAAACATGAAATCAGAATCGTGGCAAGTCGCCGTGTTCATCGCCGGGGGCTTGTGGCTCCTGCCGCAGATGGTGGCGCGGGCACAGGAAGCCAGCGTTCCGCCGCTCGAAGTGATTGCCGAGGACGATTTCGAAGAGAACCGCGGTCAGTGGGAGTGGCTCGATCCCGCTTGCTGGCAATTCACGATGGTCGACGAGCGGGGCCTAATGAGCCAGTACGTGCGTAAGAGCTCGTACGCGCCCCGCATCGTAGCCCCTTTCACGTAGCGTTGCTCAAGGAACACATCGTGGGAGATTTTGAGTTAACCGTCTCGGTCAAGAGTACGGTGGACGATTACAACCACCGCGACGTGTGCCTGTTCTTCGGTTACGTCGACCCGGCGCATTTCTACTACGTGCACATTGGCAAGGTGGCCGATCCCCACTGCAATCAGGTGTTCATCGTCAACGGTGCCGATCGAAAGGCAATCTCGCTCACGTCGACGGAGGGCACGCAGTGGACGGACGAGTGGCACCGCGTGAAGTTGACCCGCAATGCCGCTACGGGCCGTATTGAATTGTTCTTCGACAATTTTGAGAAGCCGGCGATGACTGCCGAAGATAAAACGTTTCCCGCCGGTCGAGTTGGCGTCGGGAGCTTCGACGACACCGCCGATTGGGACGACTTCCAACTCCGCGGTGTACCAGCGAAGCTTGACGCCCCGGACGCGCAACCAAGGACGGAATAGACTTCTATGCCGCTATTCGCATCTTCGTCGCGGACGCGGGGCGCCGCGTACTGGTGGGTTGCTGCTTTGCTGGCGGTGCTTGCTGCCGTAACGCTGGTAGGGCTCGACTGGTACAGTTCGGAACCTCCGCGCGCCGTCTCGGACGCCAGCTACGTAGGAAGCAGTTCTTGCATTGACTGTCATCAGGCCGAGCATGCCGAGTGGGTTGGTTCGCACCACGACCGCGCTATGGAACTGGCAACGGAAGAGGCAGTGATTGGCGATTTCGATAACGCCGAATTCGAGCGTCTCGGCGTCGTCACCAAGCTATTTCGCAAGGGCGATGAGTATTGGGTGAACACGGAGGGGCCAGATGGTGAGAATCACGATTACCAAATCAAATACACGTTTGGAATTGACCCGCTTCAGCAATACATGGTGGAGTTTCCCGATGGTCGCGTGCAAGTGCTGCGAGTTAGTTGGGATACGCATAAGAAGCGGTGGTTTTATGTCCCGCCGCCCGACGCCGTCGATGAGCGTCTCGATCCCGACGACCCAACCCACTGGACCGGCATCGCCCAGAACTGGAATACCACGTGCGCTGACTGCCATTCGACCAATTTGCAAAAGAACTACGACCTTGCCAGCGACACTTACGAAACCACGTTTTCTGAAATCGACGTGAGCTGCGAAGCATGCCATGGGCCAGGGAGCCTGCACGTAAAACTTGCCAATAGTCGCTCGCTGTTTTGGGACCGTCGCCATGGTTACGGCCTCGCGAAGCTCAAGTCGTTGGATTCCACTCCGCAGATCGAGACCTGTGCAAAGTGCCATGCCCGCCGCACCGAAGTTCATGCCGACTTTCGCCCCGGGCGACCCTTCGACGACTTCTACGCCCCCGCGCTGCTGGACGCCGGCCTGTATCATGCAGACGGTCAAATCCTCGACGAGGTTTACGTCTATGGGTCGTTCCTGCAAAGCCGCATGCATCGCGAGGGAGTTCGCTGCACCGATTGCCACAACCCGCATTCACTCCAATTGAAGTTCGAGGGCAACGCCCTTTGCTCGCAATGCCATGTGCCGGCCAAGTACGATACGCCTAACCATCATCACCACGCGGTGGGTACGCTGGGTGCGTCGTGCGTGGAATGCCACATGCCAGAAACCACGTACATGGTGGTTGATCCGCGCCGCGATCACAGTATTCGTGTGCCGCGGCCCGACTTGACGGTGTCGATTGGTACGCCCAATGCCTGCAACCAATGTCACGACAAGCCCTACGAGTCGGCGCAGTGGGCTGCCGACAAGATCGTTGAATGGTATGGCGACAAGCGGCCTGACGACCCGCATTGGGCACCCGTCATAGCCGCGGCGCGCGAGGCGGACCCGCAGGCGGAGACATCCATCATCGAAGCGATAGGTCGCCAAACGACGCCAGCGATTGTAAAGGCAACTTTGTGCCAACTGCTTTCGCAGTACCCTTCGCCCGAAGCGCGCACCACGATCGAGGATGCGTTGGCATCTCCCTACGCGGTGGTCCGTCAAGCGGCCGTGGCGAACTTTCCCGCCGGTACGCCCCGGCAACTCGTGGAAGCGGCGGTGCCAATGCTCTCCGACCCCGTGCGGTCGGTCCGTATCGCTGCGGCGGTACGGCTCCTAGCCTTTGCGCCTGGAAACTTGGAAAATGACGTGCAAGAGAAACTCGACGCGGCGGTTGCTGAGTTCAAGGAGCAATTGCACATGGCCGACGACCGCGCGGCTGCGCACATCCAGCTTGCGCAACTCGCTCGTCGCCAGGGCGATGCCACAACAAGCGCCGAGGAATTAAGGACGGCCATCCGGCTTGAATCCTATCTCTCGGGCCCCCGATCGGAACTTGCTCAGTTGCTCACCGAGGCCAGCCGCGACCCAGCGTCGGTAGCAGATGAGGTCAAGGAACTGCGGGGGCAGGAAATTGAACTGCTCAAACGCGACATTGGACTCGTGCCGGGCAGTGGCGAAATCCGCTATCGCCTGGGTCTGATGTATTACTTAGTTGGCGACTTGCCCAACGCCGAGCAGCGGTTGGCCGAGGCGCAGGAGCTGGAGCCACGCAACTACCAATTCGCACTAGGGTTGGCGTTGCTGCAGCAAGAGCAGTTTAATCGGGGCGAGCAAGCGGCGTTCGATCGCGCGGTCGAAACGCTCAAGCAGCTCAACCAACTCAACCCTAGCAGCCCCGATGCCGAGAACATTCTCCGCGACTTGATGCAGGCGCGCGCCGCACGTCAGGGTGGCGGTAGCCGCACAGAGGTGGAGCAAGCACAAGAGTAGCTGCGACACGGAGCCCTTGCTTCGCTGGCAACTCTCACTGGCAACTCTCACTGGCGCCGTCTGCGGAGACCCGTCTTGCTTCGCGTTCAGGAGGAGACATCCACCAGCTCACCCGACTCTTCGCCGCGTATCTTTTCCATGGTCACGCAGTTGCCGGTCTTGTTGTACTTGACGTTGGTCATGTAGGCCTGGATTAGCAGCAGACCGCGGCCACCGTAGGCTTCGAGATTTTTTTGGTGGGTGCAATCGGGTACGTTGGCCGGAATGAACCCAGGGCCTTCGTCTTGGACGCGAAGCCAGAATCGTTCGGGGCTTATCTTGCACTCGAGCGCGACTTGCTTCGACTCGTCAAGCTTGTTGCCGTGACGGATAGCGTTGGTGAGCGACTCTTCCAACGCCATTTGCACGCCGAACAGCTCGCGATCGCTCCAGCCGAGTTGCGTAAGCCTACCAAGAATCTCTTCCATCGATTCGAGATGTGCGTTGCGCCGACTCGGCAGCGATCGCTCGATCGTGTGGCTCCAGTTGTGCTGGGTCATGGCTCGCCTTACCGTTACGGTAGCGCTTCCACCAAGAAGCGGCGGTGGACTGCAATTCAACAAATACGACTAACAGGTGGGAACTTCCGGCGGTCCGCGAGCCTTGCGGGACGCGCCGGGCGCGAATCGTTCACAACACGGCTAGCGCGTCGGCCTCATCGTCTTTAATTGTGAACAACTTAGTTAGCTTGGTAATCGCGAACACCTCGTAAATTTCAGGCCGGATGTTTGTAAGAATCAGTTCGCCATCGTGCGTGCTGACCTTCTTCTCGAAACTAATGAGTTTGCCAAGGGCTGCACTCGATAAGAATTCGACCTGCGAAAAATTCAGGACAAACTTCCGATGGTTCTCGCGCTCCACCAAATCGTAAAGCTCTTGCCCGAGTTCCTGGATTTCGTCTTCATCAATAATTTTCGAGTCGCTGAACGTGACCACGGTCACGCCCGCCGAGTCGCTCAAATGAATTCGCTTAGGTTCCGGCATCAACCCTGGCCCTTTGATGGTGGTACGGAGACGATGGCAAGCCTCGAGGCGGCAGCCAAACGTTGCGGTGGAGCCTATCTTTGTAGGCCACTCCAATAATACTCCCCGGCTATTGAGCCTGCAAGCCGATCGACGCTCGCGGGACCAGGGCAAGCACTCGCCGCCGCTGCGGTCGATTAGCGCGTTTTATGGCGGCGAATGCCCGGTGGCGGCTAACCCGGGCGGGGCATTGCCAGGCTGTGTAGCACCAGCACGGCACCGATGGAAACAACGCACCAGCCAAGCCATTCGGGTGGTTGCAAGCTCTTTTTCGCGCAAGATTGGCATTGGAGAATGCGCCGGGTGAGGCGGACGTCGAGGCAGTCGAAGCGTTGCCTGTCCGATCGGCCAGAAACTTGGTGGCTTCGGGTGACAGCACGTAGGTATCGACCATCCTTACCTGAAGCCCAATCAGGAGGATAAACATACCGATGAAGAAAAACTGGTTGCGATTGAAGTCCATTTTTCGCCTGTTCCTTGCTGCGGCACCGCAACGCGGGCTTGTGTTGGCCTGCGGAAACAAGAAGCCCTCACCGTCCTTTATCGTGCAACGCAGCGGAGGCAATTGAGCGAAGTCAATCGGCGCACGGTGTTAAGCGTGTTGCACATTAAAACGAATGTATCGATCAGTCACTGAGGCAGGGCCGACTGCCGCGGGCGTTAGGTACTGTGCCACTGGCGAACAGATTCGCTATTCGCTCGGTGGATGGACTTTGTCGAGCAATTCGTTGACGGAATCCTTGGCTGCCTGCGTCAGGATGTCGCGTTTACCGGCATTCTCAATCGCAATCGCGAGTTCGGGATGTTCGATCCACTGCTGCGTATTGTAGTTACGTACGTCCACGTAGACTTCTTCGAGCCTTGCGGGCACTTTTTCGACAACGTGGTATCCATCTTTGGCATGGATCAGGTGGTAATGGGACGCGGCGTGGTATACGCCAAAGCCAACGACGACTCCCAGCAAGAAGTTATACAATTTGCCCACGAGATGCCTCGCAAAAAGATACAGAAACGGCCGAATCCCGAACGTCCCGAATTATACGTTGCGGGCAGCGGTAAGGGGACCGGAGCCCGCATTGCGGGTACCGGTCATGCCCCTTGGACGGCGATCGGCACAAGCAGTACAACGGTAATTCCTACCGTAATCCGCCCCCCTTGCTCCCGTCCAACGTCAATGTCCGTGCCCGACGACACTTCGCTTTTTGCATCGCCGACAGCGGTAGCCTCAGGCGATTACGAAGTGCCAGCGCCGCAGGCAGGCTTGATGTCGACGACTTTTGTGGGGTTATTGTTCACGCAACTCTTGGGGGCAACGAACGACAGTATCACGCGGTGGCTCGTTATCGGCATTGGGAAGGAAAACTTTACTCCGGAAAACGCCAGCCGGATGTTGGTGGCGGGATCCGTATGTTTCATCTTGCCGTATCTCCTTCTCGCCGCCCCGGCTGGCTACTTGGCAGACCGATTCAGCAAGCGCGATGTCATCATTTGGTGCAAGATCGCGGAGGTGGCGTTAATGATATTGACGGTACTGGCCGTCTACCTGAATTGGAATTGGATACTTTTTACCTCCGTGGCCCTCATGGGGGCTCAAAGCGCTTTGTTCGGGCCAGCCAAGCTGGGCAGCATCCCGGAGATGCTGCACCAAAGCGCCATCTCCGCGGCGAACGGTTTGATCGGGTTCGTTACCGTACTGGCCATCGTGATTGGTACGGCCATCGGTGGCTGGCTCGCCACAGCGCACGTGCACCATACGTTTGGCCGATTCGACTGGGTAGTCGAAGGCGGAATCCTCGTAGGCATTGCCCTGGCGGGATGGATGACCAGCATGTTGATTACATTCCTCCGCGCCGCACAGCCGCAAATGCAATTCCCATGGGACTTCGCCAAACGGACCGTAGGCGACCTCAAGATCCTGGCAGCCGACCGCGCGCTGCTTCTCGTGGCGTTGGGGAGCATGTTTTTCTGGTCGCTCGGTACGCTATCGCAGCTAAACATTGACCAGCTCGTTTACGAACAGGGGGGCAGCGATCAAGTGCAAGTCGTGCCCGGACTTGTCGCACTTGTCCTCGGTATGGCCCTTGGCAGCCTGCTGGCTGGTATGTGGTCGAACGAACATGTCGAGCTTGGCATCCTGCCGCTCGCTGCAGGTGGGCTCGTAGTGTTTACGTTCTTGCTGTTTACGGTGCGAGGCAATTTTTTTGATGGGCAGGGGCTCCAAACACACATGACCGGCAGCTACGTGTTGGCATGTGTCTATCTTGCAATGTTGGGCATCAGTTCCGGTTTGTTCGTCGTGCCAATCACCGCCTACTTGCAGCACCGCAGTCAGCCCGAATTTCGTGGTGCCGTACTTGCGGCGTCCAACTTCTTGATGTTTTCGGGCATGCTCGTGGTCACGCTTGGGTACCTTGCCCTCCGCACAACGGCTTTTACGGCGGAACCGTTGTTCAATGCGCGGCAAATTTTTCTGCTTTGTAGCGCGTTAACGCTTCCCGTGGTGGTGTATATTGTTTACTTAATTCCGCAAACCACAACCAAGTTCGTTGCCTGGTTGCTTGCACATACAGTTTATCGGATTGAACTGGTAAACCGCGATAATTTGCCCACGGAGGGAGGGGCCCTACTCGTGGCGAACCACGTGACCTGGGGCGATGGGGTATTGGTGCTCTGCAGCTCGTCGCGACCGATTCGGCTCATGATTAAGAGCGATCTGCTCAACGCCAACTGGAAGCGCCGCTTGGCGAAAATGGTGGGCGTGATTGAAGTGCCCAGTTCGCCGGCCGCCGCTCGAAGCGCTATTCGCACCGCCCGCCAGGCGCTTGCCAATGGCGAATTAGTCTGCCTGTTCGCGGAAGGCCGCGTAACTCGTACTGGTCAGCTGCAGTCGTTCACCCGTGGATTGCTGGCATTGGTCCGCGGCACCGGGGCACCGGTCATTCCGGTCTACCTGGATGAACTCTGGGGCAGTATGTTTAGCTATCGCGGTGGGCGACTATTCGGGCGTTGGCCTTCACAGTGGCCGCATCGCGTGTCGTTTTGGTTTGGTCCACCGATCAAACAACCCAACAGCGTCGGGGAAATCCGCGAAGCTGTGCAGCAATTGGGAGCGAAAGCCGCTGTGAGTCGTCACGCACGAAGCACGAATGTTATCCGCACCACGCTCAGGACGTGTCGCAAGGCTCGCTTCCGTTGGAAAATGTCCGATACGTCGGGCGAGAGTCTCACTGGGTCGCAGATTCTGATGCGCAGTTTCATCCTGCAGCGGCTCCTGATGCGCGAGGTGCTCACGGCCGACGAACAATACGTCGGCGTACTGTTGCCACCCTCCAGCGGCGCAGCGCTGGTGAATGCCTCGCTCACGCTATCGCGGCGGGTGGCAGTCAACCTAAACTACTCGGCCAACGAAGAGGTCATTAACGCTTGTATCCGCACAGCGGGGATTCGTCATGTGCTGACAAGCCGCCGCGTAGCTGAAAAGCTGCCGATTGACTTCGATAAGCTTGAGGGCACCGTTGTCTACCTGGACGACCTCCGCGAGAAGCTCACCATCGGCGACAAACTGCTCGGCGCCATTAATGGGTACGTCACCCCCTGTGGCATGCTCGATGTGATGTTCGGCTTGAATCGAATTGAAGCAGACGACGTGCTGACCGTGATTTTTACGTCGGGATCCACTGGTGAGCCAAAGGGTGTGATGCTTACCTATCGCAATGTTGCCTCCAACGTCGACGCCGTGGATCAGGTGATTCAACTCCGTACGGGCGACACCATGCTTGGCATCCTGCCCTTCTTTCATTCGTTCGGCTATACGATCACCATGTGGGGGGCGCTGTCGCTCGACATTCATGCCACTTACCACTTCAGCCCACTCGACGCCAAGGTGATCGGCAAACTGGCCGAGAAGTACAAGGCGACTATTTTGCTTGCCACCCCAACGTTCCTTCGCTCGTTCGCCAAGCGCTGCACACCAGAGCAGTTTGCCACCTTGGACGTGGTGGTCGCCGGTGCGGAAAAGCTCCCGCCCAGCTTAAGCGATGCTTTCGAACAGCGATTCGGCGTTCGCCCTGTCGAAGGGTATGGGGCTACGGAACTCTCGCCGCTCGTGAGCGTGAACGTACCACCCAGTCGTTCGCATCATGAGGAGGTCGATAGCAAAGAGGGAACGGTTGGTCGTCCGGTGCCCGGCGTGGCGGCGAAGGTAGTTGACCCCGAAACGGGCGAAGACCTGCCTCAAGGATCGACCGGCATGTTGCTGATTACCGGCCCCAATGTGATGAAGGGCTATCTGGGGCAGCCCGAGAAGACGGCCGAGGTAATTCGCGATGGCTGGTACGTTACGGGCGACATTGCCCGCGTCGATGCCGACGGCTTCATTCAAATTACGGGCCGTGAGAGCCGGTTTTCCAAAATCGGCGGTGAGATGGTTCCTCACATCGGCGTCGAGGAGGCCATCGAGCACTTTGTTGGTATCGAAGATGACGATGAGTCGCCACGCGTGGTGGTAACCGCGGTGCCCGACGCGCGAAAAGGCGAGCGTCTGGTCGTCGTACACCGAACGCTCGAAAAGTCGGCGAGTGAAATCTGCCGGGGGCTGAAAGAGGCCGGTTTGCCCAATTTGTGGATCCCTTCGCTCGATTGCTTCATGCTAGTCGACGAAATCCCTGTACTCGGGTCGGGTAAGTTGGACCTGAAGGGGGTAACCGCGATGGCGATCGACCGATTCGGTACCTAGCCCCAATGGCTGCTACTCACCGTCGCTCGGCAGCAAGCCTTATCTTCGAGTCACGCCGTACAGTTCCAATGGTGTGGTAACGTGCGGCGACCTGCGAACAGAGTTGCATCATATCGGCTCGAACCGGCTCGTCGAGTTTTTCGAGCTTGTGCGCCAGGCGTTTCATGCCAGCTGGATTCTTCTCGATCGTCTGCGAGAAGGTGCCGATGAACTTCATGGTTTCCACGAAGTTATGATCGGCCGTCCTTACGAGGAGCGGCTGAATCGTCTTGGCCACTAATTCGGCGCCCAAGCGATCGACCAGAATGAACGAATCGAGTCGCGCCGTCACGTAAGGCCGACCGTTGGTCTCCACCGTCGACGCGCTTCGCAGCAACAGCACGCTCCGCGCGGTAACTTCACGGGGTAGTGGCGTCCCTCGGTAAGTTCCTTCGCAGTAAATAAGGGCCACATTCTGGGCGTCTTCCTGCCAAGTTGTGGCAAGGTACCGCATGGTGCCGCTCGTGCCAGCGGCGTCGGATGCGCGGTAGCTGTCGGGACCTACTCGTTGGAGGTCCAGGTTGCAGACACCCATTATCTTCCACAACTCGGTAACCACTTCAGGATTCTGGCCCAGGAAATTGAACACCGACGGGTCGCAATCGATTACCCGAGTCGGCATGCGGCGGTACATCGTTGCGTTACGAATCACATGCTGCACCACGTGCCGCTCGCCCGCCGATAGGCGACTCCACGGAATTGCCCTGACGGCCTCGTTTCGCGCGTCGCTGCTGCCAGTGGCAGCCAGCGCATCCGAATCAGCGCGTGCGCTGGTCAGTAGCACGCTACACAGTATTACCCCGCTCGCGGCTCGCACCGCGGTCCAACTCCATGGCATCATCCGCGTCCCCCCCTCGGTAACGGCAGTCGCCCTGCGGTGTGCAAGCACGCACGGTCCCCCCATTGGCAAGCTTTGCCGGTCTCAACGGTTTTTTCGGCTGCTGCGCGGGGCAAAGGTAAGCCGATTTCAGAACACGTTGGACTTATTGAGCCGTATTGCTCTTGTGGCGAGCGACGCAAAGCGAAAGAATCCGCCCATCATGGCTAGCAACTTCGTTAAAACGCGTCCGCGGTGGTGGCATCCGCTCCTGCGAACGATTCGCTCACGCTCCACCCTCAAGGTCGCTAGCGTGATGCTAGCTGCGATAGCGCTGGTATCGGTTGCTACCGACTACGGAAAGTGGATCGTCGTTCAAAGGCTTGCCAGCCGCATCCGTACGTCGGACGACTCGTCTGCCGCGCGATTGGTTCGTGAACTGGCAGCCTTCGGGCCGACCGCGTACCCGTCCCTAGTGGTGGCGGTCAATTCAAAGCGCTCGGCGGTAGCCCTTACCGCGCGTGCCGAGATCGACGAGTTGATCGACCAATGGCACCAGGCGGTCTATTTGCACCCCAGTAGTTTCGACTTGGGCCAGCAAGCAGTGCCGTTGGCGGCAGCCTTCGAAAAGCAACTCCCCGCAATGACCGCCAGCGGGCGGCGGTGGGGTCGTCGGGCAATCGCTGGCCTGTTGCAACTCGCCAGGCAGCAAGAGTTTGGCGACCGCCTGGCGTTGATTATGCATTGCGACCGGGCGCTCGCGGCGCTCCCGCCCGACGATCCGTCCTCCGGTTTCGAGCCCGATGTCGACTACCGGCTAACGCTTGCTCCTTCGCCCCGCCCATCGGTGTTCGATGGTCCGGTCGTCGACGAGCCACGTTCCATCGACTTGCCCCCGCCCGCGAGTAGGCCCACGAGCGACGTTGCAACTGAAGGCCTTGCAGCGAGTGAATCATTGGTACTCGAAGAGATTCCTCCTACGGCACCCGCGGCACTCGAGTCGGCCCTGTTGGAGTGGAAGCTGCAGCGGCCGGTAAGCGAAGCACTGCAGGCCGATGGCTTGCCACCGGGCGCGACGGGGCGAGTATCGGCTCGCTCGGCGAGTGCGCGCGAACTCGCTCCGCCGCCAACATCTCTGGATACCGGCACCTCGCAGTTGAACATGGTGGGCACGCCGCACATAAGCGACCGGGCCGAAGAGATGCTATTCCAACTACTGGCGTCGGGCGATGAAAAAGAGCAGGCCGCTGCTAGCGAGGCAATTCAAGTTCGTGGCTACGGGAATGCGATACCACGTGATGCCCGCATGCTGCTCTCGGCGAGCGCCGCTGATCGCGTTGCACTGGTGGACGTGGCCATGACATCGACACGCCTCGAGTCGCATAAGTGGCTATGGCGACTGGCCCACGATCTGTCGGGCGAGGTTCGGGCCGCCGCGATAGCTGGCATCAGCACCTCGGGCGATCGCGAACTTGTAGAAGCAGCGCTCCGGCTGGCGCTTCGCGACACCGATCCAAGGGTGGCCGAGCAAGCGTCGGTGTTAAGGTCCATGCTCAAGTGAACGTTGGTGGATGACCTCGTTGAACGGGCAGAGCGGACCTACCGCCTAACGGGCGAATCTAGCGGTGCTACGCGCCGCCGTCTGAATGTTGCGACTGCGATACGCAGGCAAAAATCCACGGGTGCCGCTGACGCCAACGCGCTGGCCTAGATGCTGTTGGAGATTGAGAGTTGGCGACGGCGTGATAAAGGTGACAACGTTGCCCGATTCATCCACAAGTGCATAAGGCGGCGCGTTACCTTGCTTGGAGACGACGGGCCGCAGTACACCCACGGCATCATACTGCGATAGCGCGGGGTCGAGCTGGGTAGCGTTGTTGGTGGTCGTCGCAATACTCGCCGCGGTTGGATCGGACTTGGCTGGGGGCGTTCGGTAACGGCTGGCAATCGATCCGAATCGCGACAGCCGGTGAGCCAAGTCCTCTACCTGATTCTGTTCGGCTGGTGTTGTTGCCTCGCTCAGTAGTTGAGCGGCACGCTGCTCCAAGTCGTCGAACACCCACAGATTCACAGGGCCGGCAACTCGTCGCGATAATTGAATCTCAAGCTGGTCAAGCTTACCGGCAAACGCTGTTACGTTGGTCGCTGCGGGCGACGAATTCGTTGCCGGTGGGGTGGTCTTGCTTGGTTCGGCATCGTCGTGAGCAACGACACGCACCAATGGTTCGCGATCCGACTGTCCATCAACTTCGGTGGCATGTTCGCGCCACTCGCTTATCGGTTCCAGCGTGGGTGTGGTATCTGCCCGGTCGTTATCGACCACCTCGGCAGGCTTTTCTTGCCGCGTTAGCACGACGTCCGTTTCGCGGATAAAACGAAACTCGCCGGTTGGTGGCGCGATGGTGGCCCATTGCGAATTGTCTTGCGTTCCGTCGTCGATTAGCTGCACGATTTCATCTTTTTCGAGCCGAACGTGCACCGAACTGTATTTGTCCACCAGCACACTTCCCACTCGGGACGGCGTGCCATCCCGCTGGACGATCGCCACGTCTTCTTCAGCGGAGCCTAGCGCCGACCGTAGCACGAGACTGTAGCTGCCCGCGGGAGGTCGAATAGCGAGCCAACCGTCACGAAGTTCTTCGTACACTTCGCACTCGGTATTGGCAGGCAACCGCTGTGTAGCGTAATAGTCGTCGCCAGGGCCGCTAAAGACGGGTGCTCCACCCGCTGCGATGTAGACCTGATACGGTTCGGCTACCGGCTTCGCGCAGCTGGGTGGCGATAGCAGGATGGCGCTGAGTACGAATGGCAGTATCAGGTGGTGAGGTTCGCTCATCACGTTTGGCTCTCCTCGACAAAATGCACTTGGATAGTAGCGACGCACATGGCGGCTTGTAGTGCATCAAAAGCGGCTGTTCAAGGTCACCAGTGGCTGTGCTAGCTAGCTTTCGCTCCGTGAGCTAGGATGGAATTGGACGAATAGGCCATTCAGCAAGTGGTCGGCCTCGATGCTAGCTGGCGGACCGCCTCCCCCAAAAAACACTGCTCGACTTGCCAGCGGTAACCCCCTCCTCCGATCGTCGCCTTACCATGGATTTCGATCACCTCGGCCCCTACAAGATTGGTAAACGCCTTGGCAAAGGTGGCATGGGGTCCGTGTATCGTGGCGAAAATGAGCAGACCCAGCAGATAGCAGCCATCAAGGCGCTGGCCCCGCAGCTAGCAACCAGCGAGGGATTCCGCGAACGTTTCGAGGCGGAAATCGAGTCGCTCAAGACTTTGCGGCACGAAGGAATCGTGCGATTGTATGGCTACGGCGAAGAAGCGGGGACGCTGTTCTACGCCATGGAGTTGGTCGACGGACGGAGCCTGGAGGAGGAGCTCAAGGCAGGTCGCCGGTTCAACTGGCGCGAAGTGGTCGACATCGCGATCCAAGTTTGTCGCGCCTTGAAGCACGCGCACGACCACGGAATCGTGCATCGCGACATCAAGCCCGCCAATATCCTTCTGGACAAAGATGAGAAAGTAAAACTCGCCGACTTCGGAATCGCCCGCTTGTTTGGCAGCACGCAGCTTACGATGGTGGGCGGCGTGCTTGGCACCGCGGACTACATGTCGCCGGAGCAGGCGGAAGGCCGTCCCGTGACCGATCGCTGCGATCAGTACAGCCTGGGCTGCGTGATGTATGCACTGCTTGCCGGGCGACCACCGTTCCAGGCCAAGAGCCTTCCCGAAATGTTGCAACTACAAAGGTTTGCAGAGCCCGAGCCACTCCGCCGCTACGCGCCACGGGCACCCGAACAGCTTGAGCACTGTATTGCGCAACTACTGAAGAAGAATCCCAACGATCGCTTCCCAAATACGCTAGTCCTCGCGCGGCATCTGGAAGCGATGCGGCGTGCATTGTCGCGACCCTTCGACGAATCCCAGCCGGTACTCGGCAGTGAGCCCCCGGTGGCCGCCAATGTCAGCCAGCCAATACCCATTGAGTTGGCGGTGACCAAGGCGGACGACGATCGAGAGTTGGCCAACGACTTCGATGTTGACCCTTCCATTGAAATGCAGCTTGCGCCCACTTCTGGCCGCGATGCAGCAACGGTCGACAGGGCCCCCATGGAGCAAGTGCAACCATCGCTCGTCGAGCGGTCGAGCACCGCCGACCACTTTACGACGATCGACCCCCAGCATACGTCGCCTGGACGCGCGTTGTCGCCCTCATTGATTGCGGCGTCGTTAGGTTTGGTGGCCATGATCGCCGCGTTCGGATACCTGGCGTATCGTGTCACACGACCCTACGACGCCGATACCCTGTATGGCGTTATCCATGCCGATTCGGTCGAGCCAACTGTAGCCGAATTGCGAACGCACGCCAGCGAAATCGCCGAGTTCCTAGGACGATTTCCTGGCGATCCCCGAGCCGCCATGCTACGCGGCTACCAAGAAGAGCTGGAGCTCGACCGCCAGCAGCGACGCTTTGCCACCTTGGCCCGAGGGCGGGGCGACAACGAAGGCCTGCTGACGGCGGAGCGGTTGTACTTGGCAGCGCTACGCAAATCGGAAGTCGCCCCGGCCGTCGCAGCCCATGAACTCCGGCACCTGCTTGCACTGTTCGAGCATTCGGCCGCTGATGAGGCGTTGACTCAAGGGCAGCAAAGCCGCGTCACCGCCTGCCTGGAACTTGCCCGCCGTCAACTGAACATGTTGCAGGAGTCGATCGCCAAGCAAACGAAGGCCGATCTAGC
Source organism: Lacipirellulaceae bacterium (assembly GCA_963753855.1). GTDB lineage: Bacteria > Planctomycetota > Planctomycetia > Pirellulales > Lacipirellulaceae > Aeoliella. The sequence continues at coordinate 318,252 of CAVWDV010000008.1, forward strand.
CACGCTCGAGGCGCGACTGGATACGGCGGAAAAGCTGCATCGTTCGAACCCCAACGAAGCTGCCGCAATGTGCCGCGCCGTGATTGAGCTCTATACTCCTCAGCCTTGGTCCGCCGACGCGGTTGACCGCGCAAGAGCACTGCTGGACACGTGGCAATAGAGCTTGCAATCACACTTGTCGCTTTGCCGGCTTCGAGCCGGCATCGTACGGCCTATAATGAGGAACACCTGCACGTACCCAAGGCAATCGGCAGCCGCCCCCCTTTGGGGCAGAATAATGCTGCCACTCGCACCTCGATCGACCGAAAGGAATCCCGATGCCACCAGTTACCAATCGCCCAAAGAGCCGCGATGCGTTTGCCCGCGCAAAGAGCTGATGCCTGGCGGCGTAAATAGCCCAGCGCGGGCATTCGGTGCGGTGGGGGGAGAGCCGATTTTTATCGACCATGCCGAAGGTGCCTATCTACACGACCTCGACGGCAACCAGTACATCGATTACATCGGCTCTTGGGGCCCAATGATTCTGGGACATGCTTATCCGCCGGTGGTGGATGTGCTACGCCAGGTGATTCAACGCGGCACCAGCTACGGAGCTCCGACCTTGGGTGAGAACGATCTGGCAGAGATGATTGTCGAACTGGTGCCCAGTATCGACAAGGTCCGCTTGGTAAACTCGGGGACCGAAGCCGCCATGAGCGCGATACGCCTGGCGCGGAGCCACGGGCCGCGACAAGATTGTTAAGTTCGCCGGCAACTACCACGGTCATGTCGACGCCTTGCTAGTGGCCGCCGGTAGCGCGGCGGCAACGCTCGCGGTGCCTAACTCGCCCGGCGTAACGGCTGGGGCGTCGAAAGATACGCTCGTCTTAGAGTATAACGACGTTGCCGGGCTAACAGCGGCTTTCCAGCAGCACGGTAGCGACATCGCGTGCGTGGCCTTCGAGCCTGTGTGCGGCAACATGGGGGTCGTCGTTCCCACGGCCGAGTTCTTGAAGGCCTTGCGATCGCTTACCCACGAGTACGGGGCGATGCTTCTGTGCGACGAAGTAATGACCGGTTTTCGCGTAGCGCTGGGCGGTGCCCAACAGCGACTCGGCATCCAACCCGACATCACCGCGCTTGGAAAGATCGTTGGTGGCGGGTTGCCTGTGGGAGCTTACGGCGGGTCTGCCGAAATCATGAGTAACGTGCTGCCCGAAGGCAAAGTGTTTCAAGCCGGTACGTTGAGTGGCAATCCGCTGGCCACTGCGGCCGGTGCTACGACGCTCAGGGCGTTGCGCGATGCCCCCCCCTACGAAAAGCTCGAAGCACTATCGGGGCGACTGGAGGCAGGGCTGCGTGAAGGTGCCGAGCGCGCGAGCTTGCCGCATCAACTCGCGCGGGTCGGAAGCATGATGACGCTGTTCTTTACCGACGAGTTGGTCACCGGCTGGAAAACGGCCGCCAAGTGCGATACCGCACGCTTCGCCAAATTTTTCTGGGGCATGATGGATCGCGGCATCTATCTACCTTGCAGCCAGTACGAAGCGATGTTTGTTTCCGCCGCGCACACGGAATCCGACATCGACAATACCATTGCGGCAGCCCATCAAGTGCTCGCCACGATCTAAGCGGAGCGCGTCGGTGTCGTTGGGACGCTGCGATCGGGGGCAGTCGCGGGGCGCCTTGCCTCCTGGCAATGCTTCACCGTTGCTTTGCCCGTGCCTTTTCTTCCGCAGCGCTTAAGCGGTGGTATCGCGGGACGAGCTGAAACGGGTCCGAAAGCTGGCCTCGCTCCGCAAGTTCCAAGCCCAGCTTGGCAACCGTCCGCGCCTGTGGTTGGCACTGCGTTGCCTTGGCCATCGCAATACCCGGCGGCAGGCGGTCGGCGAAACGGTCGACAATCGGGCCGATTACCGTATCCCCCGTTTCGAGTTTGGCTAGCCAAGTGTCGCCTGCCAAGAGTTGAGTGAGGTCCGATTCACCGAGAGCCTTCCAGTCATTGGCCGCATAACAAGCGACAAAAAGATCGCCTCGCTGGGCGTCGAGAGCCGCCCAAACGCGGCTGCCGGCACCGCCTTCCGTCTGGAGTGCAAGCACATCGAGCGTACTGGTGGCCACGAGCTTGGCGCCCGTCGCATAGGCAATGGTTTTTGCCGCGGTGATACCAATGCGAAGTCCCGTAAAAGAACCTGGTCCAACGGCTACAGCCACGGTCCCTATTTCGCTCGCCTTGATCTTGGAGGCGGCCAACAGCTGCTGCAACGCGGGGATGAGCACCTTTGCGGAACGCTGGCTGGGGTCGAGCGCTAGCTCTCCCAAGAGCTCAAGTCCGCCGGTGGTAGGGCACGCTGCGAGGGCTAGAGACCCCGCGCGGCCTGAGGTTTCGATTGCCAGCAGGTAGGGGGAAGGCATATTCGTACGAAGGGCTTGGAAAGAAAACAGCTTGGCGTGGCGACCCGTGCCGCTTGACCCAACTCCAACGGGCACTTAGATTTGAGCGTTTGTGTTGCGTGCCCAACTGGTTAGCATCAGACGCTGGATGTGGGCCGGTGCCGGCGGCATTGGGTTAGGCCTAAACCTTGCTATCGTTTATACTTACGTTTATTGTGGCGGGCTACAAGCGACCCGCCAAGCGGTCAGGCCCAATAACAGCCCAATAACACTCGACGCGAGGCACGACTGGTGGTGAAGCGGGCGATTATTAGCGACGTTCACGGCAACCTCGAAGCCCTCAAGGCGGTGCTCGAGCACGTCCGGGGCCAGGGTATCACCGAGGTGTTCTGCCTGGGCGACATTATCGGGTACGGTCCGAATCCGTGCGAGTGCCTCGATTTGGTGATCGAAAACACCCAAGTCTGCATTCTCGGTAACCACGATCAAGGGGCGTTGTTCGACCCCGAAGGCTTCAACAGCGGCGCCGAGCGGGCCATCTTTTGGACGCGAAGCCAACTAGAGAATGGCACTGGTGATCGGGATGCGACGGATGCTCGGTGGGACTTTCTCGGTGCGTTGCCCCGAGTGCATCGCGACAGCAATTGGCTCTATGTACATGGATCGGCCCGGAATCCGGTGAACGAGTACGTGTTCCCTGAGGACATCTACAATCAGAAGAAGATGGACAAACTCTTCGGGCTGATCACGCTCGGATGCTTTCAGGGCCATACGCACGTGCCCGGTGTGTTCACGGAGAGTCGCAACTTTGTCTCGCCAGAAGAGACTAGCTATGTCTACCATGTGACCGACCAGAAATTCATGATCAACGTCGGCTCCGTGGGGCAACCCCGCGATGGCGATAACCGTTCCTGCTACGTGGTGCAGGAGGATCACCAGGTGACCTTCCACCGTGTCGACTACGATCGCGATACCACGTCCAACAAGATCTACAATATCCCGGACCTCGATAACTTCTTGGGCGATCGCATCAAGCAGGGTCGCTAGCCGGGCGGGCCGATACTTGGCCGTTGTGGTCGAATACCCCAAGTGGCCCGCCGGTTTGCGGATTCGGATCGAACCCCGTCCCCACCCACCCCAATTTAATTTCCCCTGCCAGCTAGTAAGGACATTCATCCGTGGAACGGAGATACCTGGCCTTTTTCGCCATGTCGTTCGCCATCATCTTGCTGTGGCGAGGGTTGTTCCCGGCTAAAGCGCCGGTAAAGCCGAATGGCAAACAGGCGGCGGCTGATAACGACGAGCAACTCGGCGCCGAGCAAGAAGACGCCCAAGCTCAAGCCAAGGGGCCCGACGATGCCGGTGCCGGTGCCGGCGAAGGTGCCGGCGACGATGCCGAAAAGCAAGCAAACCTACTGCCGCCGCTGCCGATCGCCGGGCCGCCACCCGCCGATTCGCCCCATTACTTGACGCTGGGGTCGCTCGATCCATCCGGGCCTTATCGTCTTGCGGCGACTCTAGATAGCCACGGGGCGACGATCCGCCGCGTGCAACTCTCCAGTCCCAAGTATCGGGACCTGCACCAGCGCAGCGGATTCCTGGGGCATATGGAACTGCTGAATTCGCCCGCCGGGGTAGAGGTTCAGTTGGTAACGCCAGGTAGCCCGGCCGCTGCTGCAGGACTTCAGGCAGGCGATGTACTCATAGCCGTCGCGCCCGACGGCAAGGGCAAGACAATGGCCGGCGACGTCGATACCGCTGCCGATCTGGAACGCCTGCTGAAGCGGAGCGAGCCCGGCGATAGCGTGCAGCTGACCATCCAGCGGGGTGGAACCAAGCGGACGCTGACAGCAAGACTTATGTCGGACCCCTTGGATGTGATTCGTCCGGAGGCGGAGAACATCTTGCTGTACAGCGATCGAGTGCCGACCGATCTCATTCTCCATCCGTCGATGGAGCTTGCTATCCGCAAGGTCGAGCCAACAGTGCCGGCGGCTGGTGTGCTTGAGCAGGCCAACCAGCAGCTGGCGACGGGCGTATGGGCGGTTGACCAGACGGTGCGCGACCAGCTCACCTTTAGCATGGTGCTACCAGAACTTGGAATCGAAGTCATCAAACGATTTGCTGTGGAGCGTTTGTCCACCGAGGACGCCCAGGATTTGCGATATCCTGCCTACCATTTGGATGTCGACGTCGAAATCCGCAACCTGATCGCGACTCCGCAGACAGTAAGTTACGAGTTGCAGGGTCCTAACGGGTTACCGATCGAGGGCTTTTGGTACTCGAATAAGGTTGGCCGCGGCTGGTCGGGCTACGGCATTCGCGATGTCTTGGTGCGTACCTACGGCAGTACCGAAGTCGACTTTGCGTGTCGCAACATTGCCAAGGGCGATATCGACGCGTTTGGCGACGGAGAGTCGCTCGCATACATGGGCGTGGACGCTCAGTATTTTGCGGCCGCCATGTTGCCGAAGAAGAATCGTATCGACGAGCGCTGGTACGCGCGATTTCGGCCCAACTTGGCGAGTTATCGCGTTGACCCGCAGCTGGCGGCAAGCGATCAACTCGATGGCGTCGTGGCAGATCGCCAAGGGGTGATTGTCGAACGCAACGGCTACAAGCTGCGGTACGCCGATGCGAGCTTTCTACTAACCAGCAGCAAGCTGGCTTTGAGTGCCGCTGGCGAAGCAGGGGATCGGCAAACGCATGCGAGCACATTGTTTACTGGCCCCAAGCATCCGGAGTTGCTAGCCGAGTACAAGTCTATCGGCGCGCCAGAGTACTCGTTGGACGATTTCGTGTACTACGGCTGGTTCGGCAACTTGGGCATTCCGCAGCTGATGGTTGGTGTGCTATCGACGTTCTACGGCATTGTCCGAAACTATGGCCTGGCGATCGTATTGCTCACGGTATTGGTGCGTAGCTGCATGTTCCCGCTTAGTCGCAAGCAGGCGAAGAACATGCTCAAGATGCAAGAGCTAAAGCCAGAAATGGAACGAATTGCCGCACGTCACAAAGACGACGCACAAGCTCGCACGAGGGCCCAACAGGAACTGTGGTCCAAGCACAATTACAATCCGATGGGCGGGTGCCTGCTGATGTTCATCCAGCTCCCCATCTTCATCGGCCTGTACCGGGCCCTGATGGTGGACGTTGATTTGCGGCAGGCTCCATTGATTCCTGGGGTTCGCTGGTGCTCAAATCTTGCCGCGCCCGACATGCTGTTTGATTGGTCGGGGTTCCCTTGGCCGCAATGGTTTTTGAATGGGGAAGGGATGTTCGCCCTCGGGCCGTATCTCAATATTTTGCCATTGGTAACGGTTGGATTGTTCCTGCTGCAGCAGAAGCTGTTCATGCCGCCTGCAGCCGACGAACAAGCCGAGATGATGCAAAAAGTGATGAAGTACATGATGCTATTCATGAGCTTCTTGTTCTTTAAAGTGGCGGCCGGCCTGTGCTTGTACTTCATTGCCTCCAGCTTGTGGGGTATCGCCGAGCGCAAGCTGATTCCACGCGCTGAAGGGGGCGACGAGGGTACAACTGCCGCAACTACGGTACTTCCTTCCAAAGACGCACCACCGAAGAAGAAGCGAGCCACCCACAACAAGGGCAAGGGTGGTGGGAAGCGGAAGCGCTAAACGCGATGATGGACTTGAACGATACGATCGTTGCCATCGCTTCAGCCTCGGGTGGAGCCGTGCGGGGGGCGGTTCGCCTCAGCGGACCCCGCTCGATAGAAATCGCTAACGCACTCGCTGGGGAACAGTTCCCGAACGAAAGCTTGTGTCCCACTGCCATTGGCTTCTCCATCCAACTTGGTGAGGGACGTGTGTTGCCGGCGACATTCTTCGTTTGGCCCGGCGCAAAAAGTTACACACGCGAGCCGACGGTCGAAATTCACACGCTTGGGTCGCCACCGCTATTGGACTTGGTTGTACGGCTTGCGTGTCGCCATGGAGCCAGGTTGGCCAACGCCGGCGAGTTCACGCTGCGTGCGTTTCTTGCCGGCCGACTCGATCTAACTCAGGCAGAGGCGGTGCTGGGTGTCATCGATGCCACCACCGACAAGGCGCTGCAAATCGCGCTGAAGCAACTTGCTGGTGGTCTGGCCGCACCGTTGGGGGGGCTGCGCGAGCAACTACTCCTGCTGCTAGCCGATTTGGAGGCAGGGCTCGACTTCGCCGATGAAGATATAGAGTTTATTTCGCCGGAAGGTTTGGCCCAACGGCTGGGAGAAATCCACAACCAGATCGATGCTCTGGCCGTTCAACTCAAACGCCGCGCTGTCAACCAGTCGCTCCCAAGGGTCGTGCTATGCGGCGCGACCAATGCAGGCAAGAGCAGCCTGTTCAATGCCATCGTTGCGCGGTTTGGTACAGCCGCACGCAAAATTGCCGCCATTGAATCGCCGCAACCTGGTGCCACACGCGACTATCTAAAGGCAACCTTGGAAATCCATGGCATCGAGTGCGAACTCATTGACACGGCAGGGTACGAGCTGAGCGAAGGTTCCTTTTCGCCCGTTTCGTCTGCACAGGGCCTGGCGAGCGCAATGCGCGACGAAGCGACTCTCTTGCTCCACTGCCACGACTCCACCACGCGCGACCACGACCCGCTGACAGGCGGCGAGAACCTTTTGCAGATTCTTACGAAAGGCGATGCCTGCCCGGAGCTGGCGCAAACGAAAACGGGCCTGCCACAGCATAACGACGCGGCGATTCTGGTTACTAGCGCAGTCACAGGCGTTGGCCTCGACCACATGGCAGCTTGTATCGCCGAGCGACTGGCTGATGACGACAGCGAAACGCTAATAGCAAGCACCGCCGAACGAAGTCGCGAAAGCCTGCGTACCGCCCAGCAAGCGATTGCTCAGGCAGAGTCGTTAGCGGCAACCCAAGCGTCGGAGGAATTGGTGGCAGCCGAGCTGCGCTCGGCACTGGACGAGTTAGGTCAGGTTGCCGGGATGGTATATACGGACGACGTGCTCGACCGCGTCTTTAGTCGCTTCTGTATTGGCAAATAGGTGTTGGTTGGACTCCGCCCGCGATGGCGAAATCGGATCCATGGGGGCGGCGTTGCTGAGAGTGCCACCTTGCTGTGAGAGTCCGTCAATTAGCGGGCGGCAACCAACTGCCTCTTGATCCGCTTGGCTTTCTGCCAGGCCGCATCGCGAAATGTCGCGATTTTTCCGCTGGTGGTGGGGTGGCGGAGCGTGACGGTGTGCGCCGGGCGATGTACAGCACCCCAGGAGAACTTATAGGGTTCGTCGCCCCGCAATAGATCAAGCCGTTTGCAACCGGCGGCGATGGCATCTTTCGTTAGTGCGAGGATTGACAAGTTGCCGGCCGAGATCGATTCGCCAAACTCACTCATGCCGCTTTGATAGGCGTACCAGATATCTCGATCCTGCATCACGTATTCGGCTGCCGTCGCCTGTCCGTCTACACTCAGTACGCGGAGCTGTACTCTCCCAGCACCGGCAAGTTGGGGTACCGCATGGCGGTGGAAATCGGCGAACTTATGGTCATGAAATGCACCCGCTTCGCCCAGTGAATGGCGCCGCGTATTGTGCAACTCTACGAGCGTTTGCAAAGCAGCAAGAGATTCCCGCGGTGTGGTGGCTACATGAACGACGGCGCAGGCGCGTCTGAAAAAATTCTTTTTCCCAGCGGCGACAACGTTTGCGATGGTTCTTAGAAATATCCATCAAGTAATCATTCCAAGTACTGGGCAAATCAACATAGCAGCTGCCAGGCTCGCGGCGCAAGGATTTTGGACAGCCCTGGTTCTGTAGTGATTCTATGAACCGGTGGGTGTGGGTGTCGTCGATGTCGATGGACTCTAGTGAGAGCTGAAGCCACTCATTACGTAGGTGGGTGAGTAATAGATCCGCCATTGCGGCAGGGACCGCGGTGGCGTGCGTAGCACGCACGATGAGGGATGCGTGGTCGCTGCAAGCGTGACCATCGCCGAGCCACCGCAACGCACGCCTTTCACGCACGCACTGGATGTACCACGGCGCCACGCCAACCAGGTTGCCGTGCTCGCGCATAGTAACAACGAATAATTCACGCCCTTCGCTGTCGTGGCACTCCCACCAACTACTGAGCCACTCGTGCGACTGCATAGGCGAGGGGACCGAGAGTTGGTCCCACTCGCCACGCAGTGCTGCCAGTTGGGTGGGAGTTGAAATAACCTGGTAGTTCATGCGATTCGACACGGACATAGAGTGGTTGGTGGTTTCTGGCGCAGCAAGCTCGATGCTGAGCATGCGATCGCCCGTCATGCGTGTTGGCGCGATGGCTACACGCTTGCTGCTTCGAGTTCTTGATGCGGCGCGACGATGGACGGCTCGGCTCCTGCCTTCAGCCGATAGCCATGTGGTGCGTCAGGGTCGACGACGAACGTCTTAGGATAGACGAACTGCTCCTTGTTCTTACCCATGAATTTGCCAGCCAGCCGGAACACCCGCGCGATCGTTTGCTTGGTGTGAGCTGTAGCGCCATCCGCCTCAATGCTCTGACACACCTTGCCGAAACGGGTCCGCAGCAAGTGGTTGGCCGTATGGACATTGATGCGGCGTCTCGCCCGAGCATTCTTGTGCTCGGTCGAGAGCGAGACATTCAGACCATCGAGATTTCGCACGCGATGGGGAGCAAGCTGCGGCCATGTAATGAGTTGCCCCGGCTGAGCATCGTACACTAGGGCGTACTTATCGAAGCTCGTATTGTAAGGCACGTCCTCCGACCACTCTCCCGAACAGACTTTCTCGAGCACCTCTGCCGAAGCGAAACGCTTGTCGAAGTGCGGATACACCCAGACCCGCTTGGTACCGCGAATATGCCACAGCATGTTGACTGGCATGTCGACATGGTACGGCACCCAGGCAGTTGGCGACGAGATCAGGAGATTGGCGGTTCGCTGCTCGGCTTTGAATCCTGGCTTGCGGGCTTCGATTTCGTCGTAGACTTCGTCGAAAACGCGGGCGTAATCGACATGATGTTCAAGCATCTTTCGGCAATTGATCCACAACTGACCTTCGCGAACCAACTCGAGCAGTTCTCGGCCGGTGACGCCGTTCCGTTCGCCTTCGCACCAGTCGAACACGTTCGGGTCGACGCCCATGGTGCTGATGCCCAAATCCGATACCGGGTGGGTGTCGATGACGTGGGCGAGAGCGTCATCGGAGAATAGGCCCGTGTCCGCCAAGTGGTGATTGGCGACCAGCACGCCTTCTTCGACGGTGTTGAAGTCTTCTTGAGTCCAATCGGGTAGGTGCGATTGCGTCATGGAGGTGGCTCCCTGGGGTGGTGTGCGTGGGGCTAGTTGAATTGGGTGCTTAGCCTAGTAGCAATCGCCGCGCCAGTAGGCGAAACCCTGCTGCTGGGGCCGATATTCCATGCCCTCCGCAAAATCGTGCGATCACCGCGTTGATTAGAGCCAACCGAGGTCGCGATATCGCAACGCACGCCCGGCGTGCAAAGACGCGAACGCTAGCACTCGCCCAGGCTGCGCATTTTTTCATTTGCGCGATTTGTGGCGAAAAGGTTGACTTTAACGGTTGTAGCGATCCGAAGATGAAACGGGACCACCACCGGTCTGCCGCGTCTATTGGTCTGTAGGTACCTAGCGTCGGAGAGCTAGCTGTGAAGCTGCAAGCACAAGTCAACTGCATTGTCCTCGCCATTGCTGCGTTTTGCATCGCACGAACTGCATCGGGCCAGGGAATCGACTATCAACTGGGAGTGGGGTACAACTCGGGCAACTCGATTGGCCTCGACGATGGCTTTTCCCGCTTCGAGGCCTGGTTGCCCCTTGCGCAACCCGTGTACAACTCGGTCATCTACACCGACCTCCGGTTTCTCTTATTCAACGACAATTCGGACGCCATGGGTGTCAACGCGGGCATCGGTGGGCGGTGGTACGACACGATCTACGATCGCATCTACGGCGGCTATGCCTACTACGATACGCGCGATACGGGGCAGATCGACTACGAGCAAGTCACATTTGGTATCGAAAGCCTGGGACGCATCTGGGATTTTCGCTTCAACGCCCATTTGCCGTTTGGCAACGAATCGACGTTGGTCGTCGGCCCGAACATCGAAGCGAATTTCGTCAACCAAAACCTGGTGGTATCGGACTTGGTCGCCGAAAACGCCATGCGGGGCTTTCATGGCGAAGCGGCCCGCGTGCTGTACGATCGTGGCACCTACCAAGTGCGAGGAGCAATTGGTGGATATTCGTTCGAAGATACCGACACCGGCATCCAGGCGACCGGTCCGCGGGCACGGCTGGAGCTACGTGGCGGCGACGAGTTTTGGCTGTCGGGTTACTTGCAGCACGACGACCAATTTGAGACCACCGCAGGGGTCACCGCCATTTGGCGATTTGGTGTCACCGGAAACGGTCGTTGCGCCTCGTCATCCGCCAGCTTGGCGGCGCGGCTTGGCGACCCGGTCGAGCGAATCCAGCATATCGTGGTGCAACAGAGCCCAAGTGGTGAAGATGGGTTCGTAATCGCAACCGGTGACGACGGCAACCCGATCACCTTCTTGCATGTCGACTCGGCCGCAGCTGGAGGCGGCGATGGATCCATCGAGGCACCGCTCAACTCGTTGGCGGCTGCGTCCAATCAGCCCGAGGACGTTGTATTCGTGCATGGTGGCAGCCTCTTCAATGGCGAGGCGTTTAGCTCGAATACGGTTGGTCAGCAGGTGTTGGGCGAGGGAATAACGCACACCGTATTCACTCAACAGGTTGGCGACGTTGTACTGCCAACCGTAAACGGCGGGCCACTGCCCATCGTGCAGAATGCACCGGGCAACGCGTTCACACTGGCAGCCAACGATATTGAGCTTGCCGGGTTCCAGATCGAATCGGCTGGTAGCAATGGCGTGTTCGCCACGGGACTATCGGGCTTAAACGTACACGACAACACGTCCGATGCCGCGGGCGGGGCCGGTTTCGCCTTTGTGAATATGACGGGCGCCAATAATGTGCAGGACAACACCGCGACCAGCAGCATCGGCGCAGGGGATCGAATTTACCGGCAATCAAGAGGGCGACCTCACCGGGAATATACTCACCGGCAACGGCGGGGGAGGCCTGGTGATTGCCGGCGCCGGCAACGGTACCATCAGTGGCAACACGACCACCGGCAATACGGGCGACGGCATTAGCATTACCGGTAACCATACCGGGTCGTTGGCCTCGAACACGGCCTCGACGAATACCGCTTCGGGAATCGAAATCGGTGGCGACCTGTTCGGTGACCTGACGAGCAACATGGCGAACGACAACACGGTGAATGGCATTGCCATCGCCGGTCGAGTCAATGGCAGCGCGACGGGCAATACTGCGTCGAACAATGGCGAGTTCGGCATTCATCTCGGCGCAGGAGGCGCTAGTGATGGCATCACGGGGACCGTTAGCGGCAATACGACCAGCAACAATGGTAGCTCCGCCAATGGTGGTGGTGGCATCTTGATTGACGGAACGATGATCGGCAGCCTGGCGACCAATACGGCCATTGGCAACCAGAGCGGCACAGCGTTCGATGGGATCGGGATCCAAGTCACGGATACCATTACGGGTAGCTCGTTAGGCAATACTACCAACAGCAATGATGGCACTGGACTGTTGCATCGCGCTGTCACGGCCAATGTCTCCAGCAATACCTCCACTGGCAATGGCCTGGGACCAAGTGGTGGTAATGGTATCGACGTGACTGGCAGTATCGGGGGGGCGATTAGCTCGAACGTAGCCTCGAACAACGCAGCGGGCATAGCGAACGATGGACAGGGAATACGGGTCGCAGGCAATGTTGGCGGTGCCCTGACGGATAACACGGCAAGCAGGAACGACGCCAGCGGCATTTGGCTGCAGAGCGGAGTGACAGGCGATGCTTCCGGGAACACCACCAGCAATAACGGCGACTATGGCCTCGTCGCCGTGTCGTTTGGAGGAGATGTTGCCAGTAACGTTGCCAGTACCAATGGCCTCGATGGAATTCAGTCGGGTAATACGATTGCTGGAAACCTGACAGGCAACACAGCCAGTGGCAATGGCACGTCGGCTGGCGGCGAAGGTGGCGATGGCATCCTCATCTTGGGCGGTGTCAACGGCGATGTCACCGGCAATATCACATCGAATAACCTCGCCGGATCAATCGTCGACGGCGACGGATTGCACGTGACCGCATCGGTGAATGGCAATCTTTCGGGCAATACGGCCAACTCTAATGAGGGGCTCGGACTACTCGTCGATGGTGCCACGATCGGCGGATCCGTATTAGGTAATACCACCAATAGCAACGGCACCGGGGGCATTCAGTTCAACGCGACTAGCGGCGGTGTCTCTAATAACATGGCCAACTTGAATGGAGGAGTTGGCATCGTGGCCAGTAGTGTCGCCACTACGGTCGACGGCAACGAGACGAACACCAACGACTTTGCCGGCCTAATTGTCGGTGGCAATGTCGGTGGTAGTGTCTCCGATAATATCTCTACGGACAACGGTCAGTCGGCTGGCGGCGAGGGCGGCAACGGCATTGCCATCACAGGTGTGGTGGGTGGTAGTGTTGTTGACAATGTGGCTACCGGCAATCTGGGGGGCACTACCGACGATGGCGACGGTATCTCCATCGCAGGTTCGATTGCTCAAGACGTCTCCAGTAACACCGCTAGCGACAACGCTGGTGCCGGCCTGCTGCTCGCCGGTGCTTCGGTGGGTGGGGATCTCGCCGGCAACACCGCGAGCCGAAATGGCACGTTTGGCATTTCGGCCGGCGATATTACGGGGGGCCTATCGAATAATACGGCGTCTGAGAACTCGGAATTCGGCATGAACGCCACTAGCGTTGGCGGCAATGTCGCGAGCAACGTGGCGAGCAGTAACGGCTTTAGCGGCCTGCAAGTCGATACCACCGTGGGCGGATCGGTGCTCCAAAACACCACCAGCTTGAACGGTCAATCGGGCGGCGGCGAGGGGGGCAACGGTATCGAAATCGGCGGCGTGGTCGCCGGCAACGTCAATGGAAATATCGCTTCGGGTAACATCGCTGGTGGGGCGAGCGAGGGCGATGGAATTCAACTGCTCGCCACACAAGCGGGTAACATTCTGCTTAACACCGCGTCGGCCAATGGACGCCACGGCATTTACTTGCAGGGTGATCTAACAGGAAACATCTCGGCCAATACGGCCAGCAATAACGCAGAACACGGCATCCTGGTCGATGGCTCGGTGGCTGCCATATTAACTGGCACCGCACCAGGCACGGTCGGTTCGGGCGTATCCAACAACACCGCAAACGATAACGGGGCGACCGGCATCGAAGTCACTGGAACGATCACCAGCTTCGGAGCAACCGCAACGCTCACGGCCATGGATGCCAATACGGCCAACAACAACGGCGTACATGGCGTAACGGTGGGAGGCGATGTGGTTGGCGTGGTATCGAACAGTCGAACCAGCAACAACGGCATTGCCGCAAGTGGTGGCCATGGACTGTTCATCGAAGGCAGCGTGACCGGCGACATCGACTCGAATCAGGCCGTTGGTAACAACGGTGGCGGATCTCATTCTGGCGACGGTTTGCGGATTGCCGGCAATGTGATCGGCAACGTCGTGTCGCATATCACCACTTCTAACGATGGCGATGGGCTGTATGTCGACGGTACAGTGACTGGTGATCTCAATGGTAACTCGTCCAACAACAATGGCCAACGTGGTATTGCCGTTACGGTCGACGTCGATGGTTCGGCAGCCGTGATTGGTAACGGCGGTGCGGTCTCGTCCAATACAACCAGCAGCAATGGAACCGACGGGCTGTTTATTGGTGGCGAAATCACTGGCGATCTGAACTTGAATACGGCGAGCCAAAACGGTCAGGATGCGGCTGGCGGCCGAGGCATCTATGTCGTCGGGCAAGTCGATGGCCGCGTACGCTCCAACGATGTGAGCCTGAATAATTCGGGCGGCGCAAGCGATGGCGACGGACTCTTCGTTGGCGGCGACGTAACTGGAAACGTCGTGAACAACACCGCAACCACCAACGATGGCGACGGAATGCTATTTAACCTCGACATTAACGGGAATCTTACCAACAATGCGGCAATCGGAAACCTGAATAACGGCATCGTCGTGTCAGGCGTACTCGACGGCACAGAGATTGGCACGGTTGCCACCGGAAATACCGGCGTCGGACTGATCATCAACGGTTCCGTCATTATCCCCTAGCCGCGTCTCGCAGTGCGCTCATCGGGTAGGTAGTTGCAATCGCACACGCATCGGCAAGAATAACGGCAGACGTTACCACCTGACCGCTGAGACTGCGCCGATGGCAACCACCGTATTCACCGGATTTCCGCTCGGGCTGCTGCACTTCTTCGAAGACCTACGCGCAACACAATAACAAGAAGTGGTTCGACGTAAATCGCGATCGCTACGAGCGCGAGGTCCGCGAGCCTGCCTTATCGTTCATTGCCGCGATGCAATTGCCACTGGGCAAAATCTCCCCTCACTTTCGGGCGGTGCCCAAGAAAGTGGGCGGATCGTTGATGCGAATCCATCGCGACATCCGATTTTCGAACGACAAACGCCCATACAAGACCAACCTCGGCATTCAGTTTCGTCACGAGACTGGCAAAGACGTTCACGCGCCAGGGTTTTACTTTCACGTCGATACGGAGCAGGTGTTTCTCGCCGCCGGCATTTGGCATCCAGAGTCGTCAGTGCTCAAAGCCATTCGGGAAACGATCGCCGAATATCCCACCGACTGGCGTCGGGCTTGCGGCGGCAAGGCGTTCCGTGCCAAGTTCGAGTTGGCGGGCGACAGCCTGAAGCGCCCACCACGTGGTTACGGCATCGATCACCCGTTAGTGGAGGATCTCAAGCGAAAGGATCACATTGCCGTCGCCGCTCTGGATCACGACGTGCTATTCGACAAGTCGCTGGTGAAGATAGCAGCCGATCATTTCAAGACGGCGAAGCGATATATGCAGTTCCTATGCGAAGCGGTCGGCGTCGACTACTGAACGCAGAACGATGTCGAATGGTGGCCCGTGCGGCGCTCGTCCTTGCGGGCGAAGGCAACATGCAGGTTCACTTGGGCAGCCTTGGACCACGTGCCAGGTTGGGTATCGTTGTCCGTCCGTGGAGGCGCATGCTGGCGTGGAGCGTAGCGGCGGGCCCAGTTCCTCTGAATTTGGCTCGAAGCGGTCCATTTTGACCGGCAACGGTGTGCAACTAGGAATCGTCTTCGGGCAATCTGCCAGGCAGGGTGAATAACGACCGCTGTCGCTGGAAGTAGCCACGAGAAACGCAGGTAAGCGCCACAAAGTCATAAAGCGCGTGAGCCACCGCTGCGCTGAGGATTTCGCCCCGCCATAGCGTCAGCGCGCCGAGGTAGGCCCCGACGAGCGTGGCCAGCCAAAAGTAGCTCCAGCTCGCCGCGTGGACGAGGCCAAACAGCAAACTGGCAACGATGACGCCGACGATTGGCGAGGTAGCACCTACCGCAATGGGCTGAATGGCCCCACGAAATAGTACCTCCTCGCCGATACCTGCCGCCAGCGAGACCAAGGCGAGCTGCCCCAGCGACGCCCGCCCAAAAACTTGGCGGACAAAACGGTTTACTAGCCGCCGGAGCCAGACGATGGGACGCCAACGGCAGAGCAGCAGGGCGGCCAAGAGAGGCATTAGTGGTACCGTTGCCAGCACGCCATAAGCCACAGCATCCGCCGCGTGGGGGGCGGGCCATACGAGCTCTCCGAGCGGCACCTTCGCCAGCCAGGCGATGCCGGCCCCGACAACCGCCAAAGCGAGCTCGAAGCCAATGGCCAAGCTAATCAAGCCGGTGATCGGATGCGCCGGTCTTGGTGCATGGTAGCTCAGGCCAATAACTCGGGCCGCTTGACGGACCAGTAAACCCCCGACTACATTGACAGATTCGTCGCAACCAGCCGGGGCTCGGTAGGGGGTACGGCGAACACAAGCCGATCCAACGCGAGTGCTCTAAAACTGCTGTACTCGCGCCTAGCAACGCCCTTTCATCCTACAACATTACATATCAGGCACGAAAGCAAGGACACCCAGGCATGGCAAAGACCAAATCCACCGGCACGAAGATGGTTTACTACTTCGGGAAGATCCGTACCGATGGTGACGGCACCATGAAGCAGTTAATCGGCGGTAAGGGCGCTAATTTGGCCGAAATGACCGCCATTGGCTTGCCTGTGCCTCCCGGCTTCACAATCACCACCGAGTGCTGCGACAAATACAGCAAGGCTGGTCAGAAGCTGCCCAAGGGTTTGATGAAAGACGTCGAGGCGGCTGTTCGGACGCTGGAGAAGGAAACCGGCAAGAAATTTGGCGA
Organism: Lacipirellulaceae bacterium; assembly: GCA_963753855.1. GTDB lineage: Bacteria > Planctomycetota > Planctomycetia > Pirellulales > Lacipirellulaceae > Aeoliella. The sequence goes on from CAVWDV010000008.1 coordinate 335,002, forward strand.
CACCAAGGACCCGCTGCTGGTCTCGGTGCGCTCGGGTGCCGCGATGTCGATGCCCGGCATGATGAATACCATTCTGAATCTGGGTCTAAACGATGAGTCGGTGGTTGGCCTGGCCAACGCCACAGGCAACGAGCGGTTCGCTTACGACGCGTATCGCCGCTTGATCAACATGTACGGCGACGTAGTGATGGAAGTGCATCACGAATACTTTGAAGAAGCCTTCGACAAGATCAAGAAGCAGTATAACGCCAAGCAGGATAACGATGTGCCGACAGAAGGGCTCATCGAACTGGTGGATGCTTACAAGGCGGTCTACAAGAAATATACCAAGCAAAGCTTCCCGCAAGATCCGATGGGTCAGCTGGAGCTAGCGATTGAAGCCGTATTCAAGAGCTGGGACAGCGACAAGGCGATTAGTTATCGCCGGATCGAAGGCATCACCGGCCTTAAGGGCACAGCGGTAAACGTGCAATCGATGGTGTTTGGCAACATGGGTGAGGACTCGGGCACTGGCGTGGCCTTCACCCGCAATCCATCGACGGGCGAGAACAAGTTCTACGGTGAGTTCCTCGTCAACGCTCAGGGTGAAGACGTGGTGGCCGGCATTCGCACGCCGCAGCCGGTTGCCGAAATGCCCAAATGGAAGGCTGCCAACGATAAGACCATCGGCAAAAAAGTGCACGCCGAGCTGATGAAGATCAAGACCAAGCTCGAGAAGCATTACAAGGACGTGCAAGACATCGAGTTCACGATCGAGCGAGGCAAGCTCTACATGCTGCAAACACGCAACGGTAAGCGGACGGGTGCCGCTGCTGTGCGAATTGCCTGTGAAATGGTGAAAGAGAAGCTGATCGACGAGAAGACAGGTGTCCTCCGCATTCCGCCAAACGACTTGACGCAACTATTGCTCCCTTCGTTTGATCCAGCGGCAAAGAAAAAGCAAAAGCCACTCACGATAGGACTACCCGCCTCGCCCGGGGCAGCGTTCGGTAAGCTAGCCTTTACGGCCGCCGAAGCCGTCGAAAGATCGCACGCCGGCGAAATGGTTCTCCTGGTTCGCAAAGAGACATCGCCTGAAGATGTCGATGGCATGCATTCGGCCGCAGGCATTCTCACGAGCACGGGTGGCATGACCAGTCACGCGGCAGTGGTTGCCCGGGGTTGGGGTAAGTGCTGTGTAGCTGGGGCGGGGGCCGTCGAAATTGACGAGAAGGGCCGCAAGATCAAGGTCGGCGGCAAGACCTTCACGCATAAGGACGTGCTATCGATCGATGGCTCAACGGGCGAGGTTTTCGCGGGCGAAATGGCGACCGTCGAGCCGAAGCTGTCTGGACATTTCGAAACCGTTATGAAGTGGGCGGACAAGTACCGCACGCTGGGAGTTCGTACGAACGCCGATTCGCCCGACGACAGCAAGCGTGCCCGCGGTTTTGGTGCCGAGGGGATTGGATTGTGTCGCACCGAGCATATGTTCTTCGAGCCCGAGCGGATCATTCACATGCGTGAGATGATTCTGGCTGACAACAAGCCAGATCGCGAAGCAGCGCTCGATAAATTGTTGCCGTACCAGCGGAAGGACTTCGAAGGCATCTTCAAGGCCATGAAGGGCCTGCCCGTGACAATCCGCCTGCTAGATCCCCCGCTGCACGAGTTCTTGCCACACGATGCCAAGAGCCAGCAGGAAGTGAGCAAGGCGACGGGTATATCGACTAAGGAAATTAAGAGCCGTGTTTCGCAGTTGCACGAGCACAATCCTATGTTGGGTCATCGTGGCTGCCGGCTGAGCGTGACGTATCCGGAGATTCTCGTCATGCAGGTAACGGCAATCACCGAGGCGACCATCAACTGCCTAAAGAAGAAAATCGACACGCAGGCGGAGATTATGATTCCGCTGGTTGGCACCGTACAAGAGCTTGCCATGCTGCGACAGATTGCTGAGAAGACGATCGCAGAAGTGAAGGAGAAGAAGAAGTTCACGGGCAAGTTGCCAATCTTGATCGGCACGATGATCGAAATCCCCCGTGCAGCGCTCACCGCCGACGAAGTGGCTACGCAGGCTGACTTCTTCAGCTTCGGTACAAACGACCTGACGCAGATGACGTTCGGCTACAGTCGAGACGACATCAACTCGTTCCTGCCTGACTACTTGAGTGAGGAAGTGCTGGAGCGCGACCCGTTCCAATCGCTCGACACGTCGGGCGTGGGGCAATTGGTTGCCATGGGCGTAGAGAAGGGCCGCAAGACCAACAGCAAGCTGAAGCTCGGCATATGCGGCGAGCATGGTGGCGATCCGGCGAGCATCGCTTTCTGCCACAAGGTGGGTCTCGACTACGTGAGCTGTAGCCCGTTCCGTGTGCCAATTGCCCGCCTGGCCGCCGCCCAAGCGGCCCTCAATTGCAAATAGCTCCACCCAGCCACTCCCCCCTCTTGGGGAGAGGTTAGGTGAGGGAGCATGAAAAAAGTAAGGACCTCCGCCACGACCAATCGGTTGTGGCGGAGGTTTTTTTGTGGGGTGGGAACAGAAGGTCGCGAAGGGCGCGAAGATGGGGCTGGCGACGATAATGCTGGCATCTATCGATGTGGCAGAGGTACATTGGGCGCTTGGGAAAGTCGGCACGGGGTTTCACTTCGAGGTAGGTTGCACACGTGCGGCCGATGCAGACAATTTGCGTGTGTCACTCAGCAAAAGTAGTCGGCGAGACTCAAGCCGTAGCATGGAGCAATAGTCGACTTCCTCCTGCATCCGTCGGACGTTCTCAAACAGATATGGAATACGCCGAGTTTTGGGTCCTTGAAACGGCTGTCGAGGCGGGAGTTCCCTTCTCGCGAGTTGTCGGTCCACGTGCCGGTGTCGAAGCACAGTGGAACAAGCCATACCACGGTTTGCCACGTTCGGACATGTTGAACCTATTGGATGGCTTGGCACGTAGTGGCGACATTGTTCCTTCGAAACCTTCGCGATCTTCGCGTCCTTCTGTTCCCAGCCTTAATAACCCGAAACACTCACCGATCCGCCGCGCGCAGGATCATCCGCGATATGCCGTCGACCAAACGTGGTTCGTGAAAGTTGAGCAGCAGCCCCACGGGGACGCCCAGCAGTTTCATATAGCTCAGCAGTTGGGCCTTATAGATCGGGTGCATCTTTTCGACTGCCTTTAGTTCGATCAGTAAACACCCTTCGACCAGCAGGTCGAACTGCAAGTCTTCGTGAAGTACCATGTCTTTATAGGCGACTTGCACGGACTGCTGCCGAGTCCACGCGATGCCGCGGAGCGCAGGTTCGTGGCCGAGGCACTTTTCGTAAATGCTCTCCAGCAAGCCAGGTCCCATCAGGCGGTGCACCTCGATCGCCGCGGCAATCACCTCGCGACTCAGCTGATCGCCACGACGATAGAGTTCATGCATGGTGCGATTTAACCCGGAAGAGATGATTGATTTCCACACTATCCAACAGAAGGGCGCGAAGAGAAAGGCTGGGCAACCCTCCTTCGCGCTCTTCTGTTAGTTCGATGGACTTCTGTTCTACTCCTCCAGCACCAAAATCTCAACTTTCCGGAATTCCACCGGATGGCTTTCGGATTGCAGCGAAATCGTACCGCGATCGATGAGTTGGGGGCCTGCCTTGCCTGCGACGAACTGCTTGGCTGTCTTGTCCTTAGGGTCGTACTGGGGTTGTTCGTAGGCGAGGACTAGATCGCCGTTAATGTAGTGTTTGATGCCGCGATCGCCGTGCACTTCTACTTCTGCGGTGACCCATTCGTCGTCGAACGTGGGCGATGTTGAGTTGGTGCAGTGCTGGGTATGGAGCTTGCCGTCCATGACTACGTGGGTGCCGGGTGTGCACAGATTGCACGTTGGCCTGGGGCCGTCACCTGTACCGGAAAGCAACTGCACCTCAATGCATACGGGGAAGTTCTGGTCGACCGCCATGGTCTCGGGCCGCTGGCCGTGAACCATGATGCCGCTGTTTTTCTTTGCCCATCCAGCGCCACCCGGTAGTTGGTCGCCGACGATACGATACTCCACGCGAAGCCGATAGTGAGAAAACTCTTCATCAAAGAAGAGGTGGCCAAATCGAGCGTCGAATTTGTCGTACTCGTCGTACGACACCTTGAGGACGCCGTCCTCGACGCGAAAAGTATTGCCGAAGTTCTCACCCGCTTCGTGGAAGCGAATCTTGGGTGTCCATCCCTGGAGATCCTTGCCATTGAATAGCTGCCTCCACTCCTCCTTGGATTGGCAAATTCCGCTGAAGTTCGTACAGCAGATCAGGACCGCAATCAAGCCGGACAGGATGATTCGCATCGGTTGTCTCCAAGAAAAAAAGTCATAGGGCATATGCGTCGAGCCAGATTGATGAGCAGCGACATAAAGTAGCGATCGTCGTCAAGCAATGTGCAGCATGGACTGATGAACTTCGCCGTCGACGAGCTCTGCCTTGCGCCAGCCACTTGCGTCGTTCATTGTAATCCAGCGACGTTCTTCCGCACGATAGAACCAGTCTTTATCCTGCTGAAAGAATACCTGCAGGCCGGCCGCCTCGTGGATGTTGATGATCTCGTTTCCGTGGGCCCGCGTTTCGTCGAAGTCGGTCGTAGCTTTCTGCCCCATCTCGCTATACAGTTCGTTCAGTTGAAGCAGCAGCGTATTCACGCCGGCATCCATCTCCGACGCAGCCAAGCCAATCTTCCGTGCCTCGTCCAGCAAAATGGGGTAACTATGGCTAGGGTATCTGGAATTGAGCGTCTCGGCGATACGCTGGGCCTGCTCTTCCGACCCGATGTGATAGTTTAGCATCTCCCGGCAGATCATGATTGAGAGCGACTCGGCTCGATCGACTGCCCCGATCACGAGCGGGTGCACATGGTCGAATAAAGCCTGGTACGGGTTGATTTCTGCTGTAGCGTGTTCCTGTTTCCATAACCGCACGACACGATTCAATTCGTCCAAACTAACGCTCACTCGATCGTTGTCGCGATCGATGGGCGATAGATCGTGGACGAGCGAAGTATCAACGGCAGTTAGATATGCCATGGGCCCCATGTGTATCTCGTCGGCTCCCAAGGCCAGCATGGTGGCTGCTGATGCCGCTTCGAGCGGCAACAGGGCAATGACTCGCTTGGCGTGCTTTCGGAGCAGATTCATCATCCGCAACGACGCCTGACCATTACCTCCATCCGATTTGATGAACAGAAACAGCGTATCGTGCATGCCAAGGTTGTCGAGCAGCTCCCAGAGTGCCACAACATCGTTGTGGCATACGGCTCCACGGGGGTTGTTCCAGTAGGTTACCACCTTGCCACCAAGTCGTTTCTCGACTTGCTGCAAGAGATTCTGAGTCTGCTTCAGCAGTACCGTCGGCTCCTTGATTGCTGGACTAGCGCTATCGTTTGCCATGGCGTGAATATTCCCCAGTCAGAAAACATGCTGTATGAATCAAAGGGTGCGGAGCGGTCCGTAAGATGCACCCAACTGCTGACCGAATACATTTGCGAGAGGTTCGCCAGAATCTAGGAGATGTACTCGGCCAAGTCTTTGTCCGCCATCTTGCGCAATTGGGTGGAGAAATCGGGCATCGCGGCCACAACTCGGGTCCATGTCGGTAGAGCCGAGGCACCCGATGGATCGTCGAACACCGCCTCGCCTGCCGCCGTAATCTGCTCGGCAAACGCCTCGATGGCTTTCTCTTCACCGTGACGGTCGTACTCTAAGCTATTCATCAAAGCGTCGGCGTGGTATTGCCGGATAGCATCCTGCGCGAGTCTCAAGTAGCTGTTGCGGATGCTCAATAGGTGTCCTCGCGTGACCACCATGCCTTGGCTCAAGAGCGTCCGCAGGATGCTCGTCAGGATGTCGCTTGCCATACGCATGAGGCCGCGCGACCGGTCGTCGATCGATAGTGGCTGGTGCTTGTGCTCGTAAGCTCGGCCCAGGTCGACTTGGCAGACACGCTTGGGGGACGTGTTTCGGAATACCTCGGCCAATGTGCCAACCTCGAGGCCCCAGTCGCACGGGATGCGATTCGACCGCGCCAGAGTGGCGGAAATGGCAAACTCGCCAGCCAGCGGATAGCGGAAACTTCGCACAAACACCAGGAACTTGTCGCTGCCAAGTACCGAGATCATCGCCCTTGTAATCGGTGTCATGAGAAGTCGAGCGACGCGGCCATGCATGCGGTCCGTGCAGCGGGCGTAGTACGCCTTACAGAAATCGAAGTCCAGGCTGGGGTGCGCCATCGGCATACACAGCCTCATCAACATTTCGTTATCGTAGTTAACGATGTCGCAGTCTTGTAGCACGAACGCCTTGAGCCGAGGATCGGCCAGCAGATAGCCAAACGCGGTCCAAACTGCCCGACCTTTACCCGGATGCGAAACATCGAATCCCGCATCGGTTAGTTCCTGATACAACTGCTGCCCACGCGGGCCGTCCGTCCAGAGAATTCGGGCACGGTTTCCCAGTTGCTCGGTGATGGCGTAAGTTGCGCGGTAGTCGTCCATCGAATCGGCCCGGTTGAGCACAATCACGATGGTGTCGATGAAGTCCGCTTTAGCCAAGTGCGCGCAATGTTGGCAAACGGTTCGGCGCGCATGTCCGAGGCGGTGATCGGCAGCACTAATCCAATCGGCGACTCTCGAACTGCCTTACTCAGCTTTGTCTCGAGCTGCCCGAGGTCCACCGTGCCAAGTGCGTGGATGGTGGTAATTGGTCCGTATTGGGCAAAATCGGGCACGAGGTGATTTCCTTGGAAGAATCGTGGAATCCGTCGAACCCCGATTATACCCGAGAACGCCCGCCACTGCCTATTCAGCTTTCAGCCAGACGCACTCCCCATTCGCCAGCGATAAAGGGCCAGCAGGACGCGCCGCAGCGTCCGCTGCTAAGAGATTGCGATAGCACATTTCATCGGTTATTGCTAATTCCGCAAGATCAACCGTGCGATCGCTGCCAAAGTTCACCAGCACTATCAATTGCTCATCTCCTCCTAGGCTCCGCCGCTCGAACACAAGCAGCTTGGGGTCACCGACATCGATGAGTCGCAAGGATGCATCGGGGTGGAAAGCCGCGTGCGACTTACGGACGGACAGTAGCCTACGATAGCCTTCGTGAATCCGCCCCGCTAGTGAATCGGGTGACGAGAGGTGCCCGCGCAGTTCGTCGATGCGGTACTTATGTCGATTGATTCGCCGGTTGATGCCAGTTTGCTCCACACCGTCGTAGTCGTTTTGGGTTCCGACCAGGCTATGGAAGTACACCGCAGGAATGCCGGGCAGCGCCAGCATCACGGCTTGCGAGGCTAAGAATCGCCGCGCGTGCAGTTCGACGTCGGGTGCTTCGTCGCGAGTGTTCGGCGCGAGCGCGTCAACGTAGCTAATGTTCAATTCATAGGGAACGTCCGATCCATCCGGGCGGCGGCGCGTGTTGACAAAACCACCCCGCTGACGGACCGCTTCCACCAAACGATCGAGTCGGTCCTCGGGTACCAATCCCTCCAAGGGCCGCACGCCTATACCATCGTGGCTGGCAGTAAAGTTGAAAAACGTACAACCGGGCGGGGGCGGATCGAGATTCGCCAGCCACTTGCGTAGGTAGACAGCGTCGCCATTTTGGAAGGCGTCGAGCAAGAGAGGGGGCAAACTGAACTGATACACCATGTGCGCTTCGTCGCCGGCTCCAAAGTAGCTCACGTTCTCCACGTGAGGTACGTTGGTTTCCGTAAGCACGAGCATCCGAGGAAATGCGGCCGTTACCACGTCGCGCATCAACTTGACTGCTTCGTGCGTTTCGGGAAGGTGCAGGCAAGTAGTGCCCGCTACTTTCCACAGGAAGGCCACCGCATCCAAACGAACGATTCGCGCACCGCGTTTGGCGTACTCTAGTAGCACTCGCAGCATGCGAAGCATCACTTCCGGCTCCGCGTAGTTCAGGTCGATCTGATCATCGGAGAAGGTTGTCCATACGTGCCGTGGTCCCCGACTTGTGTGAGCCTCCGTAAGCAGCGGCAGACTCCGTGGACGGACAACCATCGACAGATCGATCGCAGGATCCATCTCGACGAAAAACTGCACAAACGGTTCTTCGCCCACCAGATATTTCTGAAACCACTGGCTGTGCTGGGAGATGTGGTTGAGCACCAAGTCGAACATGAGGTCGACCTCGTGCCCAAGTCGCTCAATGTCGTCCCACGTGCCCACCTCGGGGTCGACCGCCAAGTAATCGATCACCGAAAACCCATCATCGGACGAGTACGGACAAAACGGTAGGAGGTGCACGATGGATAGCAAATCGGCGAGGTCGTTGGCTGTGAGCCATTGCCGCAAGGTTTCGAGTGGCGTGGTACGATTGGCTCGGATCTGGTCGGCATAGGTGATAAGCACGACGTCGCGCTCCGACCAGGGAGCTCGCTCGCCAGCGGAGGGTGTATCGGACCGATACTCTTCAATCAGCGGCACAACTTGGTCGTGAACCGCTCTGGCCTGATCGCCGTACAGGACGCTCAATCGTGCCAGCAGGTGTTCATTCGCTTGGTTCGTTGCCATTCGCACTCCTTTGTCGACAAAACTATATCAGTGGCCGCCTGGCATTCCGCCTGGCGGTCTGCACTCCCTCGATCACAGATCGTCCATACCCGTATGATTGGTAATCAAGATTCGCAGCTTGCGTCGTAAGACGGCGTAGCTATAGAAGCGTTTACTTAACGTGTAATTGGTTTCGACCATATTCTCCCGATACTCAGGATCGTCGATCACGCGCTGCACCTTCGCTGTTACATCGCGCGTCAAGTAGCCGTTCATGGTGATCACGTCGAATCCGCGGGGCTCAATGTCACTCACGAAAATCGAGTAACGATTCACCAGGGCAGGTTTTCGATAGTAAAACGCTTCGATAAGCGCGTTGCCGAATCCCTCGTACAGGCTAGGGTAGGTAATAAAGTCCGCATGTACGTAGGCATCTGCCAGGAGATAAATCTTCTCGCCATCGGCAGTGGTGCCTCGTTCTTCCCCGATTCGATTGGGAATGTACAGCAACTCAACGCCTTGATGCTCGGCCATTTCGCGGAGTGCGTGCAGGTACTCGTCCCCCTCGTCTCCCGATTCGTGCGAAATCACGAGCTTGCAGCGTGGGTTCCGCAACGCCCCGATTAACGAAATAGCGTGCTCGATGCCTTTGCGAGGCACAACCCTTGTGGGCTGCAAGAATAGGACGTCGTCGGGAGCGATGCCAATCGATTCGCGGAAATCGGCATTGTAGTCGTCGATGCTGGGTGGCTCTTCGTCGAAGTCGAGCACGTTGGGCACGAGAACACTGGAGACACCTCGGCGGTGCGATAGCGCTCGCTGCGCTTCGGAATTAATGGTGACATGCTGGATCGAGGGTAGCGTGCAAGGGAACGCCATGCGAAGAAAATCGCCACAGGCGTTGACGCTAAACCGGTCGCGTTCCCAGTAGAAGTCGTGATGGTGGGCGATGGTCGGAAAACCGGTCTCGGCAATAAACATCGAAATCGCCACGCCCAGAGGGAGGTTCATGGGTATCGTCAATGCATTTTGCACCACTAAGATTTCGATATCGAATTTGCGCGTAAAGTCGTACAATGTCCGCTTCAGATGCTCTGCGAGGGCGAGAATGCGCCGCGTGACCTCCGGCTCACGCGTTACCTGCCCAAAGCATCGCTGGTTGATCCACTGGATGTCGGAGTGCCCGAAATAGGCGTGAGGCACATGCATGCTGATATCGGGATCGGTATCGAGCTTACCGGCATACCAGTAACTCACATGGCGATGGTCCCACAGGATTTTCGCCCACTTTGCCGCTTCGAGCGATACGCCGTCGGTCCCGGCGAAACGAGTTCCGATGAAACCTATATTGTGGCCTACTTGCGACATAAATCAGTGATGGATTTGGATGGTGGGGGCGTTGACGGGCTAGCGCGCAGCAGTGGCATATAGAATGCGAGAGCTACCACCACTCCGGACTGCCTGAGATGCTTGCATAGGACGGGTGGGGCAAGCCATCAACGGAGTGGCGATTCGGCAGCCGCTCAAGGGAACGCGACCGATCGATACAAATGTAAGCTACTCAGGAAGCGGAGCAAGGCACAAAATACCCAAAATCTGCCGCAAATCCGCTACGACCCCATCGGGCTCCACTCCGGAGACGAGCGGATCGCCGGTCCGCAGCCGCAAACTTCGGGCGTCGCCAGCGAATAGGACGGTACGAAATCCGACGGCTGCCGCCGGTGCGACGTCGTTTCGCATGTCATTACCAACATAGAGCACCTCGGCAGGATCGATGCCGCGACGTGCCAGGACTGCGACCGCTTGCTCAAAGAGATACTTTCCCGGTTTGGCTTGTAAGTACTCGTACGACCAGATGCACAAATCGTTAGAAAACCCCAGCTCAGCCGCGGTCGATCCAGTGAGTGCTGGGAATAATTCCCGCGTGAACGCTTGCGCGTTGCTGACGATACCGAGGGTCAACCCCGCGTCGCGGATTGCCTTCAAGCATTCATTCAATCCAGGCATCGGCCAAACCGGATTGACCCGTGTCTCGTATTCGATGGCCAAGCGGGCGAGCTGAGCGTCGTCGAGCGTGAACTCCTCGTCGCTGTCGCGGAGCAGGCGCTCCAGCGTACGCTTCCAAACTTCGTGAATGTCGACTTCCGGATAATCGGCATCCGTTGCGGCGTGCTGTCGGGTAACTTCCGCATGCAGTTCGCTCACCATTTCATCGGCGTTGTCGACATGCAAGGCGACTCCCGCTGCGGCAAGTGCCGCCGCTGCGGCCGCACCGCGGCTTGTACCGCGAGTGAGCCCAATATCGCCGCTGGCGCTGACGAAGAGCGTGCCGTACACGTCGAACAGCACCGCTCGCACACCGTCGGCCTTCGTGAGGCGCGGCACGACATTGGTAGGTTGTGGCTCCAGTGGTGCGCTGTTACGGCGGATAACATCTACGCTCATCAAGCGGTTACTCCTCAAACCGAATGGCGTGCAACCGATCGAGTCGCAAGAACTGTTCGAGAATCGCGCCGCCGTTCTCCGCTGGATGAATGTTGCTTGGCGGAGGGTCAGCGAGCACGGATCTATAAACCTCCGCTAGTCGGCTACTGATGGTCTTCAGCGAGTACTTGGCACGTACCACCGCCGCATTGCGTTGGACCACACTAGCATCTTCCTCGCAAGTGGCCAATTTGGACTCCAAGCCGGGGTTGGCGACGAGGAGGGCTTGCCGCGTGCCAGCGGCGTCACCGGCCGCAGTTCGGATCAATTGTTCCTGGAACCGGCTCGGCAGCAGGGCGAAGTCAATCTTGCCCGCGGCTAGCAGCGTAGCCACGTCTTTTTTTATTTGCCCGCGATCTTCCAGGTGGACTCCATAGCTATCGGCCGTCCACTCGTAAGCGAGCTCGAGCGCCTCTGGTAAGTCGTTGCGGTTGTTGATCAATTCGAGCGGTACATCGAGCGATTCGTACAACCTATTGAATTGAACTCCCGCCGTCTTAAAATCCTGCGTAATCCCAAGCAGGTCGCGGCCCATGAGCGGCTTGCCGGCAAGCCAAGTCTCTAGGAACACCATGCCGAATCCTTCGGCGACGCTGGTGGTAATGAGCGCGTCGGCGGCCGAAAGCATTTCGAGGAATACCGAAGGTCCGCCCCCACAAGTATCGAATAGAGCCCGCAACGACAATTCGTCCGCAAGAGCTTGCCACCGTTCGAACGATAGCATCTCAGGCGGGTTCTGCGGCGCAAGCGTAAGGGCGTGCCACGTGTCGGGGGCACTTATGGCAGCGTGCAATAAGAACTCGCCAAGATTCTTGCGGCGAATACCTCGCACGGGGTAGAGCACTAGCTTCACCTGGTCGGGCAAGCCAAGTTCTTTGCGAACGGTCGGCGCAACGGTGTTGTGCGGCTTGAGTCCGACGAACTCACCAACGGGATTCGGCAGAACATGCAGCCGCGCGTCCGGTACGCCGGCCAACGAGAGCAGCTTGCGATCGCGCTGAGTGAGCGTGGCGTAGTGGATCCCGGAGCCCTGCGGATATTGCTTGCTGGCGAGTTGATGAGGGTAGTCGGTATGCCAGGCCCGGGCCAGGTGTCGGTAGTTGGCTGGGCGAAAATCCTCGATAAAGTCATGTATCTGAAGCAGTAGTCGATAGCCGTGCTCGGCCAGCCGTTCGATCGCACCGGGCCACGATACGTTTTTGCCCAGCGCATGATTATGGATGTGCAGCACCGAGTCGTTCGGCGCGAATCCATTTGACGCAAGCGTGGCGATGACCTCTTTGGCCAGCGCCGCTTCGCGGACAATGGGTAATTGGTCGTAATCCATCGCCGATAGCGGCATCAGGACTTCTTCGAACGGCGCGATGTGACCTGCTTGAATTTCCTCCCACAACTTGGCAGGCCAGCCTTCATGCCGCCCGCCATACAGCACGCCAACCCGGGCGGGCCGCATTTCCCGTGGTAGTTGAGCCAAAGCACGTAGCTGGCTAACGATTACCTGTGTCACGCCCCCGGCGTTCAGGTGATAGTGGGCAAAGATGATGTTCATGGGCGAGCAGCAGAGCGCGGCGAACGGATAGTACCCACTCAGTGTCGCCTAAAGAACCGGCCAATTCAACATCCTGCGGGGTACCGACAGTTCCATTTTGGGCGATACGCATGCAAAGCGGGGCAGCGTCCCCAATGGGAGGCTGCCCCGTTGTGAGTTCTGGAGAGCCAATGGCTGGCTGCTAGACAAGGTAAATCGGCAACTGCACGCCAACTTCGGGTTCCACGGCATCCGTTTCTACGTGGTGGCCATGGTAGTAGTGGGTGTCGTGCCATCGTTCACGATAGTCGGGAGCGGTACGAACCAGTCGCAATTCGTCGTCATGCTCAGCCAGATTGCGATCGGTCCGGTAGCTATCGTAGCGAAGTAGCGAGTCGCCCCGGCGGTAGTATGGAAGGTAGCCACTGCGTGGACGGTGAGCGTGCGAAGCCGCGTCGACGGCCCATTTTGTTAGCAACGTCCGAATCACCGTTAGCGATAGGCCGCCGGTGCGGTCCAAAACCATTGCCTTGGCGTCGCGCCAGCGAGCGTCGCTGCGGCACAGTTCAATCAATTCGATGCCCGAGTTCGTAAGGCGGACGCAGGCCATGCCGCCCGTGCTCTGGTTAATTTCTTTTACCAAGCCGGCATCCGACAGCAATCGGAGATGAAAACGCAGCCTGTCTTCGGCTTCGTTGGCCAAGCCACCTCGCAATAGATGGATGGCACACTCAGGGCCGCGGGCTTCCAGGTCGAACAGCAGTTGTCGGCAGAGATCGATATCGCGTTTCATGGGGTGCACCTCCGTTTGCACGCATGACGGGTGGGTCGCCAGTCGTGAACCCCAGGGGGGCATAGCTGGCCTCAGTTATTCGGGTCGACTGCGGAATATCCCTTCCGCCGACCGCGCGACTATCATGGGTCAAATCGCCACCAAGGGTCAAGAGGGATTAAACCGCAAAAGCCCTGCTAGCATTACTCGCCGGTGGGCACCCAATACGTGCCGCCAGACGATTGGTTGGCCAATTTCGCTGGCACCGCACCGTCCGTTACCGAGAGCTTCAGTTCAAAGGTGGCATGGTCGCGACGACTGGGGATCATCCCTCGAGTCACGTTGCCGCCGCTCTGATTGCCGGGCTGCGGAAAGTAGTCCGCGGCACCCTCCGCCAGTTTTCGTGTGCGAACTGGCACGATCAAGCGTTGCCAAGGGCTCAGGCCGTTAGGGAACTCGCACTCGATGAGAAATACGTGGTCGAGCTGCCCATCTCCATCCGCCAGGACGACTTGGCGAAACGCAAAGTTGGCATCCTGTTTACCGCGATGCGTCCCGGTTGGACCATCGTTTCGCCACACGATCTTCGCCTGGGGCCGACCGAGCGCCGCGGGCAAGTCGGCGTCGGTTAAAGGGGAATCAATGCTTATGGCAAGCGGCGGACGGCCGGATGCTCCCAGCAGCTCGTTCCAGGCGACATCCACTGTTCCCGATCCTACCTGGCGATCGCCAACCATCACGGTCGTGTCGTCGGGAGCATCGACCTTCAGCCCGCCCAGCAGCCCGAGTTCATTGCGAGACAGCGGGGTCGTGAATACCAGTAGGCTTACCGCGGCGAACATAAGCGCCAACGCACCGAGCAATGCCCATACTCCAAATTTGCCCGACATGGGGCGGTGCTTGGCTGCCAGCAGGTCGCGATCATGTGGAGAAGGAAACCACTGCTTCATGCTACCGCGAACTTTCTCGAATCGGACCCAGGTCTTAGGTCGGAAACGCCACAAGGCGTCCCCAACCCCTCCAGATTGTAGGCTTGCCGGTGGAAAACGGGAGGCCCCATCGGCGACGAACTACTTGCAACGGCCTGGTGCTTTGCCACGACTAGTTCGTCGCAATGCCAAACGCCTAGTAGATGGTCCGCCCGCCGTTGACGTCAATGACAGACCCAGTGACGAACTTGGCTTCTTCGCTCGCCAAGTAGAGCAAGGCGGCCGCAACATCGGCTGGGTCGCCAAATCGTCCCATTGGCGCTGTTGCCAGATACGCTGCTTTATCGTTGTCGGTCGCATCGGTGTGACGTTCGACCGGAATCCAACCCGGCGCAATCATATTTACGGTCACTCCGTAGGGAGCGAACTCGCGTGCATTGCTCCGCGCGAGCCCGGTTTGCCCCCCCTTGGCGGAGACGTAGGGACAGAATTCTGCCCACGCACCGGGGAATACCTCGCTGGTGATGTGGACGATTCGCCCCCACCGTTGCTCGCGCATTGCCGGCAAGCATGCCTTGGTAAGCAGGAACGGGCTCTTCTGGAAAAAGTCGACCATTTGCTGAAAGAACGCCCAGTCGTAGTCTTCGATTTTTCTTAATGGCTGCTCGCATGTCGCGTTGAGGACCAAGATATCAACCGGGCCCAATTGCGTCGAAATATCGTCCAGCATCGTGGCGATTGCTGCCGCGTCGGTCACATCCGCCCGCACCAGGCAGTGCTCGCCCCCCACCGATTGCAACTCGGCGAACGACTCGTAAGCTACCTTTTGGTTGCCGTAGTAGTTCATTGCGACCCGTGCCCCGCTACGCGCGAGCGCAAGTGCCATTTGCTTGCCCAGGCCACGAGTGCTGCCCGTTACGAGCGCGACACGATTATTGATCGTGTGTGTCATGTATCAATTTACCTGTTAAACAAAGCCTGCTATCCACTCGTCTTCAATTGGATTGCAAAATAGGCACATCTGTAGGCACAACTGCTCGTAGCGAAAACGAACGACCATTGCACCCATCTGCATTCTCGACAATAGCCTAAGGTGCTTTTTCCCCATGGCTTCGCATCACGCAATAAGCTCGCTAATCGGCTCGACATGCTCGACGCCCACGAGCTTTTGATCGAGGCCGTTGTAAAAGTAGGTGAGGTGGTTCGGGTCGAGGCCCATTTGCTTAAGCACCGTTGCATGCAACTGTTTGACTTCGGTTGGCCGGTCGACGGCCCGGCTTCCCAGTTCATCGGTGCTGCCGAGGCTCACTCCCCCTTTGATTCCCCCGCCTGCCATCCACATGGTGAATCCGTAGCTGTTGTGATCGCGACCCGTGCCCTTGGCGTATTCGGCGGTCGGTTGGCGGCCGAATTCTCCACCCCATACGATTAGTGTCTCGTCCAGCATGCCACGCTGTTTGAGGTCGCGAAGCAGGGCGGCGACTGGCTGATCGGTCTCGCCGGCATGTTTATTGTGGTTGAAGGCGAGGTCGCCATGGGCGTCCCAGTTTGCATCGATATGATTGCCGCCGGAATACAGCTGAATGAAGCGCACGCCACGCTCGACGAGCCGCCGTGCGAGCAAACACTGCGAGCCGAAGTGGTGCGTTGGCTTGCGGCCAACGCCATACATCTGAAGCGTTGTTTGAGACTCTTGGGCGAAGTCAACTGCTTCCGGGGCCGAGAGTTGCATCTGGAATGCCAGCTCGTAGCTTGCAATGCGAGCCGCCAAATCGGTGTTGTCGGCTCGGGTGGCCATGTGCCGTTGGTTGATCGTGGCAAGCGTGTCGAGCTTGTCGCGTTGCAACTTGCGGCGTGATCCCTGCGGGGCGAGACAAATTGAGCACCGGTGCCCCTTCGTGGCGGAAGGTCGCGCCTTGGTAGGTGGCAGGCATATAGCCACTCGACCAGTTCTTGGCCCCTGAAATCGGACCGCCGGTTGGATCGAGCATCACCACAAATCCCGGAAGATTCTGGTTAGGGGTTCCTAGGCCGTAGTTGATCCAAGACCCTAATGCAGGGCTGCCGGAGATTAGTTTCCCGGAGTTCATCATCAGCATCGCGGAACCGTGAATCGGAGATTCCGCGGTCATCGAATGTAAGAAGGCGATGTCATCGACGCAGCCGCCGACGTTGGGAAATAGATCGCTTACCCACTTGCCGCACTGGCCGTATTGCTTAAACTTCCACCGCGGTTCGACGATCCGCCCTTCGTTCCGCTTACCGCCCCGCCCAAAGGTACTTACCGCCACGGTTTTATTGTCCATGCCCACCATGTCGGGCTTGTAATCGAACGTGTCGATATGACTTGGGCCGCCGTACATGAATAGGAAAATCACGCTCTTGGCCTTGGCTGGCAGCATGGGCGCCTGCGGCGCAAGCGGGTTGGCGCTACCCACGGCTGGCGACGCACCCCGCGCCGACTGCGGGAAAAAGCCGTCGTTCGCCAGCATTCCAGCAAGCGCGGTCGCCCCAAAGCCGGCACCGGTTTCCCAAAGAAACTCGCGTCTTGTTCGGTTGCAAAAATCGCGTTTGGCCATAGTTCGATGTTCGTGTGCGGATGGTTTAGTCTAAGAAAACGAACTCATTGAGGTTGAGCACCATCAGGCAGAATTGGGTGAACGCATCGCCTCGCGAAAGGCCGTGCTGCTCGCGGTATTGGTCGATCAAGCTCAGCCCATCGGCAACCGTTGTGCGGTCGGGTTCCCGCTGCAGGGAAAGCTGCAGCGCAAGAGCTACCTGGCTGGCGAGATCGTCGCCCGCTTCTTGCTCTACCCGCCGCGCGAAGTGCCGCGATTGCTCCTGCACAAATTCACTATGCAACAGGCTCAGCGCCTGAGCCGCCTGGGTGGTGTTGAATCGAGCTTCACAGCTTGTATCGGTTTCAGGGAAATCGAAGAGCGATAGCGACGGGACGATTAAGCTTCGCTTAATATGGATATAGATACTCCGACGCGACGCGTCGCGAGCCGACGATGTGTGCCAATCGAGCCCAGGGCGACTTTGCGTCGCAAGGACTTCTTTCGACAGTCTTGGGTAAACACTCGGACCATAGTGCTCGCCATTCAGTTGGCCGGAGACGAACAACAGCGAGTCGCGAATCTCCTCGGCCGTCAGTCGCCGCATGTCGAATCGCCAGAACAGGTCGTTTGCCGGATCGGTCGCCAATCCTGCCGGCGTGGCGGTGCTTGCCATTCGGTAGGTACTGGAGGTTACGATCAGTCGATGCAATGGCTTGAGCCGCCAACCGTGATCGATTAGGTAAAACTGCAACCAATCGAGCAGCTGCGCATGCGTGGGGGGAGTCCCAAGCTTACCAAAGTTGCTTGCGCTGCGAACGATTCCTCGACCGAAATGGTGCTGCCAAACACGATTCGCGATCACCCGACCCGTAAGCAGATTGTCAGGGCTGGCAATCCAATCGGCTAGAACCCGGCGACGTCCAGCGGACCGGGCCTCGGCCGGTGGCTCAGGTATCATTGGCCGACCGGTTTCAAACAGTTGCGGAAAACGGGGGTCGACCACGTCGCCCGGCACATGGGGATTGCCACGCATCATCACGTGCGTCGGCTCGGGCCGCGGATCGCACTGGGCGAGCGACAATACCCAGTTCGCGGGCGGCATTTTTTCCAGCTGCAATCGGAGTTGCTCTAGCTGCTGGTGAGTTTCCGTGTAACGCTTCGACTCGTCGGTGCTCAAGTAATCGTGAATCTTCTCTCGTAGTAGATCGTCGCGCTCTCGCGTTTCGGCACGATGTTGATCCGCGGCCGACATCTGCGCAATTGCCGCGCGTTCGATACGACGCGCGGTTCGACGGAGGCGGCTTTCTTGCGATTCGATATCGGATCGCCGCTTTACGTCGGCGGCGGGCGAAATGTCCCACAAGCTATGCAATTTGGCGTCGCGATTGTGCGGCAAGGCATAGGGCGTCACGTCGGCAAAAAACGCTAGCAGACTGTAGTAGTCGGCCTGGGGGACCGGATCGATCTTGTGATCATGACACCGGGCGCAACCCACCGTCAGCCCCAGAAACGCCTGCGCTGTGGTCGAGACGATGTTGTCCAGGTCGTCGTACCGGGACTGCAGGGCATCGGCTGGTTCGTCGTCCCATGTGCCGAGCCGGTAGTAGCCGGTTGCCGTGATGCTCTCCGTCGTAATGGCCTCCAGTTCGTCGCCAGCCAGTTGTTCGCGGACGAATTCATCGTAAGGCTTGTCGTTGTTCAGCGACCGGATGACGTAGTCGCGGTACTTCCAGACGTAAGGCTTGGGGGCATCGCGTTCGAAACTGTTGGTTTCGGCATAGCGGACCACGTCGAGCCAGTGCCGCGCCCACTTTTCCCCGTAGCGGGGCGACGCAAGTAGTTTATCGACCAAGCGCTCGTAGGCATCCGGTCGAGCATCCGCAAGAAAAGTGGCAAGTTCTTCGACCGACGGTGGCAATCCGGTAAGATCGTAGTAAATGCGTCGCGCGAGCACGCGTCGTTCAGCGGGCGGCGCGGGCGGCAAGCCGCGCTCTTCGAGCTTCGCTAATACGAAGGCGTCGATCGGATTGGTCACCCAGGTCGTATTGGTCACGGCTGGTGGCTCTTGCCGCTGCGGTGCGACGAACGCCCAGTGCTTTTCGTACTTGTGCCTTCAGTAATCCACCGCCGCAGCAATTCAATCTCGGCCGGCTTCAGTGGCGCACCCTCCGGGGGCATCCGTTCGTTCGCGTCTCGCGAAGAAATCCGACGCAGCAACTCGCTTTCGTCAGGTTTGCCGGGAATCAGCGCCAGGGAACCAGAATCGGGTTCGGCATAAGCGGACGCCTGCTCATGCAGGGCAAGCCCGCTTTCCGCCTGGTCGGGCCCGTGACAGGCGAAACACCGCGCTGCGAGCAGCGGCTGTATCTCATGCGCGTAGCTAACTTTCGACTCCGCAGAAGCCAGGTGGCTTGCAGAAGTTAGCAGAAATGCCAGCGTAGCCAACTGGCATAAACCACGTTGCAATGAGGAGATGGTCAACAGTAAACGATCCATGCGGAACGAGGCGGGTAGGCAGAGGCTGTCGTGTCGCGAATTCGCCGGGGTTCGCCACCTGCCATTGTATCAGTTTCGCGACCCGGCCCAAGAACTCGACACGCCCTAGCAGCAATTTCTGAGCCGAACTCTCGTCAAATGCGCGAATGGGGCCGTGGATGTTTAGAGGGGCCCGAATACACGGCCACGATCGTCCAATTCAGGCTTGGGCGATTCCACCGCGAGACGCTTGGGAAGAGTGGCCGAATCCGCTCGTCCCCACCAGTCGCGGGTTGAGATGCCCGACGGTGTTTGGCGCAGTGCAGACGCTGCAGTCCGGCCGTCGCGGTGCCGTATGCCCAGAAACAGTAGCGGCCGAGCGCTCTCGGCCGCTGCCCACGCGCAGGAACCAGTCGCGGATGCGGATGGATGAAGCTTGGACGAGTGAAGCTTGGCTACCTGGCAAAGTTACTGGGGAATCTCGTTACTCCAGAATCTCGCTGCCACCAACGGTGCTTAGTGCCCCGAGCCAAAGCCACTCTTCGTCGATTCGAATATCGTCCACCTGCTCGGGGTTCACCCCAATCGCGGTACGGTTCGTGGACCTCGAAAGAGCTTCGGTGTGACCATCCAAGAACACGAACTGCACGACCGTCCGGTGCTCGCTGCCAAACACTTCGTCGTCGTTATCGTCCGGTCCATCGGCCAACCCATCTTCCGTGCCGCGGAGGATAGTCGTCAGCGAGTCGGACGCCAAAAAGCAGCTATCACCCTGGAGGCGATGCTCCGTCCCAGGTGCCCAATCTTCCCGGACGGGGCGAATGTGCTTATCGCCAACGGCAATGGTATTGGAGAGCCCATCTGTGACTTGACTGATTTTTATGTCCGATCCGCTGAACAGCGGGCCGGCGAGCGTCAGGTCGATCTTGCCATTGACGAAGTCGTTGCCCTCCATCCCGATATCTTCTTCGAGACCGGCATTGGCCGCGTAGTCGCCTAGCGTTGCTAAACCTCGAACTTGCGAAGGATCGTCGTCATCGTCGAAATCGCGATCGGCGGCCGGTGCCCGCCGGCTGGGGCATGCATAAACGGCAAGTGGAGTTCGCATCGCCGCGGTGTTGGCTGGCGAATCGACTCGCTCTCCCTCGACAAAAGCATCGTAAACGACCTGTTGTTCCAGGAAGGGTAGCAGCGAAAAGGCCCATGAGGTGCCGAACTGGTCGCTGCGGTTGCGCCCGGAGGAAAATGTCCGTGGACATCGTGGTGGTTTTGCAAGGCTAGGCCAATTTCTTTGAGTTGCGAGCGACATTGCGTTCGCCGGGCCGATTCCCGGGCTGCTTGCACGGCGGGCAGTAGCAGTGCCACCAGAATACCGATGATAGCAATCACCACCAGTAACTCCACAAGGGTGAAGCCACGAAGCGGGGTCTGCTGCCGGTGCCATTGCGAATTCATCATCGCCTTGAATCCTTGCGGGTTACGAACTGCAGGTTCGAGTACGCCTGGGGAGAGCCACCTCCACCTGCTAAAGCGGCGGGATGGCGAACCTACTCCGTGATTGTAGGCGCCGCCGGTCGTAGGCGACCACCTGCGGGAAAAAAAACGAGGCCGGCGGCCGGCGAATCTGTCTTGCTTGTCCCTGGTGATTCTTGTATCCCTACCCGGCCCTGTAGGGCTGTGGCGGACGCCGTTGTTGCGCAAACCGCGGTAAATCCACACTCCGAGCAGCGTAACTCCTCCGGACGAGTCTTCTCGCATGGCAAAAATGATCGCACGGCTCCAACACGACACCACGATGCCGCAACACGTTGTCCTCGCCTTTTTTCAGGTTCTCGGCATCGGTTGGCTGGCGCTGGCCTCTGCGCAACCGGTTTGCGCAGGGCAGCATGAGCGCGGGCGACTTGGCCGGAAGTCTGTTTGGCCGCGACGACAAGCCGGAAGCCATTGCCGCCGGCCCCTCGATATCGGCCACCGAAGACCCAGTTACCGATATTCGCGTGGAAGGTAATCGCGCGGTACCGAGCTCCCGCGTGCTGGCGCAGTTGCAGACCCGCATCGGTCGCCCTTACGATCCGCAGTTGGTGCAACGCGATGTGAAGAAACTATTCGCATTGCCGTGGTTCGTGAACGTCGAGACTTACACCGATCGTACTCCAACGGGGCTAGTCGTCATCTTTCGCGTGACCGAGCGCCCCACGATTCGCTATATCCAGTACCTGGGCAACGCGAGCATTAAAGACAAAAAGCTCGCCAAAGAAACGGGGTTGGTCGTTGGCGGGGCGATCAGTCCTTACCAAGTCGAGGAAGGTCGTAGCCGTATTGAGCAGGTATACAAAGACAACGGCTTCAACCGAGTGCAAGTGCAGATCGTCGAAGGCGCCAACCCAAGCGATAACGGTGTGGTCTATGCCATTAATGAAGGTGAGTCGCAGAAGATCTGGAGCGTCGACTTTGAAGGAAACCGTTTCGCCACCGATGGTCAGCTCAAGACCAAGATTAAGTCGAAGCCTGGTTTCATGCGCGTATTTAAGGGCTTCTTGGACTACAAGAGCTTGGACGCAGATGTCCTCCGCCTTACCGACTATTACCGGCGTTTTGGTTTTTTCCAAGCGAAGGTGAGCCGCCAAATTGAATGGAACGACGAAGGCAGCTGGGCCACTGTAAGGTTTATCATCAACGAGGGCCCGCAGTCGTCGGTACGCAACATCTCGTTCCTCGGCAATGAATTGTTCGCCACAAACGACTTGCAATCTGGCCTCAAGCTCCAAGACACGCAAACCTTCGAACGCGATAAGCTGACCGGCGACGTTGAGTGGCTCAAGGAACTTTACGGTAGCAGAGGCTACGTGTTTGCCGATATCAAAGCGGATGTCCGCTACCTCGACGAGCCGGGGCAGGTCGACTTGGTCTACTCCGTCAACGAGGGCAAGCGGTTCCGTGTGGGGCGCGTGTTCGTGCACATCGGCGGCGAAAATCCACATACGCAAATCCAAACCGCACTGAACCGGCTGTCGATCCGCCCCGGCGAGATCATGGACATTCGCGAAGTACGGGCCAGCGAACGCCGCCTCCAGGCGAGTAGCCTGTTCCATACCGACGCGGTGCGTAATGTCTTTCCCAAGATCACGTTTCGCATCCCAGAGAACGACGACTCGTTCATGACCGCTAGCCAGGAGCCGACCGTCCGGGGCCAAAGTCCCGAGCCAGCCAAAGTGGCGCCGGTTGGCGGTTCGCCCGGTAGCTACGAGGTACAACGCCCGTATGTGCCTGGACTCGATGGCTCCGAAATGGATGTCCACTTGTACTTCGACCCGACTCTGCCCCCAACGCCACCGCAACAGCCGCCAGCTGCGGTCGTGCACACGGTTCGCAAGCCGCTCGTCGACAGCACCCAGGCTACGGGCCCAGATACCAACGCGGCTTACAGCCAGTTAGATGTTCGTTCAGCCAATCCCTACCAACCGCAGCCCGTGCAACCCGATTCCAGCAGCGATTTGCTCTATCGCGGGCAATCGCCAGCCGCGCCGCCGCAGGTGGTGGGTTGGACATCGGGCAGCACGCCGATTCCTCGCTCGGCATCAACGTTACCAACGGGCATCGGCGGTCAAGTGGTTCAGGCCACGGGTCCCGCGACGGCCCCTCCTGCCGGCCAAGGCGTGCAGCCGACACAGTACGTGGGCACGATTCCGCCGCCCGTCCTACCTCCAGCGCCGGTACAGGGCCAGCCGCTTCCGGGCCAACCACTGCCTCCTAGCTCGGCAATCACGCCCTACCCGGTGACCGAGGGCATTGCTCCCGGCGTGCAAGGCATGCCGACGGCGCAGTTTACCGATCCGGCCGTCGATGTTTATGTAGACCTCGAAGAAACGCAAACGGGTAGGTTCCTGTTGGGCGTTGGCGTTAACTCCGACGCGGGCGTCGTGGGGCAGATTCTGCTCGACGAGCGCAACTTCGACTGGCGTCGCCCGCCGCGGAGCTGGCAAGACGTGGTGGATGGAACCGCCTGGCGTGGCGGCGGCCAGCGTTTGCGCATCGAAGCTGCGCCAGGGTCGCAAGTGCAGCGATACCTGATTAACTTCCAGGAGCCGTTCTTGATGGGGACTCCGGTTAGTTTGAACCTCTCGGGTTCCTACTACGACCGCCGGTTCAACGACTGGGATGAACAACGCCTGGGCGGCCGAATTGGCCTGGGGTATCAATGGGTCGACAGCGACGTGTCGACCAACTTCACCTACCGGGGCGAAAACGTCAACATTAGTAACCCATCCAACCCTGCCGAGCCACAGCTGGCCGAAGTACTCGGCGACAACGCGTTACATGGATTCCGACTCGGCATGATCAACGACACAAGAGATAGTGCGTTCCTGGCCACGCAGGGGCATTACCTGGAACTCTACGGCGAGCAGGTGATCGGCACGTTCAACTATGCCCGTGGCGGGTTCGACCTAAGAAAGTACTTCCTGATGCGGGAGCGGGCGGATCACTCCGGCCGCCACGTACTGAGCCTCACCACTAAGGTGGACATCAGCGGCAACGATACGCCCATCTACGATCACTACTTTGCTGGCGGTTTTTCGACCATGCGAGGCTTCGACTTCCGCGGCGCCTCGCCGGTATCGGATAACGTGCAGGTGGGTGGTGAGTTCCGCTGGCTTAACTCAGTCGAGTACATGTTCCCAATGACAGCCGACGACATGCTGCATGGCGTTGTGTTTTGCGACCATGGTACCACAGAGCCCAACGTAAGCCTCGACAACTATCGCGTGGCTCCCGGCTTTGGCCTCCGCGTCACCGTGCCAGCCATGGGGCCAGCGCCTATCGCTCTCGACTTTGCTTTCCCTGTGGCCAAAGCTGATTTCGATGACGAGCAAGTCTTCAGTTTCAGCATTGGATTCCTGAGGTAGTCGGAGCGAAGAGGCGCCATCGCACACGCCTCGGGCAGCTCCCACTCGAACTTCGCAGCCGACTCCAGCTACCAGCGATAGTACCATTGTCGCCATCCGCCGTTATAGTCGCGGTGCATAACCGGCGCAGGAGGATAGTGGTCGGCACCAAACCAGCCCCAGCGATAAGGTACCTGCCCATAGTCCATGCCGCAGGACGAATCAGCATAATAGGGCTGCGGCGCGGTGAAGGTGGTAGGCGTGACTTGCCCACGCGGTGCGGCAGCGGCGGGAACACACCCGGCAGCCACACAGGCCACTAGTAGCAGTCGTTTCATCGTTCAAGCCTCCCTGCTTGTAACAACGCCGCGGTTAAGGCCCGAAGGCTGGCGGCGATTCGTACATCGGTGCACCCTGCATGGGCGGCGCACCATACATTGGTGGCGTTTCGTAGGGCACGGGGTAACCGCCTCCAAAGCCAAACGGCTGCGCGAGTACGACATTCGGCGGACCGTAGAGGTTGCCGAAATAGGGTGCGTAGCTTCCGCCCCAACGCATCTTGTAGTAGTCGAGGTGATAAGGATAAGGCCGCTGAAAACTTCCGCCCGAAACTTGTGCCGGCTGGGATCCCCGCCCGCGATCATGGCGACGGTCGTATTGGTGGTGCGGTGGGTAGTGACTCCATCGACCACCCCCGTGATAGCCGTGGCCGCCGCCATTCCATCCGCCGCGTGAGCGTTGGTAAGTCGGCCGGGCCACTTCACCATCAGCAAGCACCGTGTCGGCCACGCTGAGCACTAGCATCGCCATCATCCAAAGTCTGCAAAGTCGAGGCATGGTACCCTATCTCTCAAAGTCGGCATGATTTTCTCGTCCCTCCATGCTAGGCAGGGAAAATATTATCCGTCAAGGAAAAGTAGGCAAGACAGGTAGTCGTGCGAA
Organism: Lacipirellulaceae bacterium; assembly: GCA_963753855.1. GTDB lineage: Bacteria > Planctomycetota > Planctomycetia > Pirellulales > Lacipirellulaceae > Aeoliella. The sequence goes on from CAVWDV010000008.1 coordinate 360,095, forward strand.
CCTGCGTTCCCACATCCGCAGTGCGTCTTCTGGCCGCCGCGGATCGATAAGGCAAGCACCAACGTCAAGCGGTTGGCCGCTACCGGCGTTATATCCGATACAACACAATCGACACGCACCGCCGCTGCCAAGTACTACCCCCACTGCGTAGCAGCACCTGGTTCTGCCGTACGGCTGGCCCACGTGGTGATTCGCCCCGGGCGGAACCCCAAATGCTGGGAGGCTCTGTTGCCGGGCACGGCGCCTCATAAGGCAACGGATACACCTGAACGATTCCGGCCTATGCAGGCTCCGAAGCGGGGGGCGCTGGGGCAGCCACTGGCGTTAGCCCTGGCGACGGGTCGCACAGAAGTCATGTCCAACAAGGCACAAGAATCGAGCGAAACTCCTTGCATAGGTGCGGGGACCAGGTAGAATGCGGCTCGCCGAATGCGAGGGGAGACTGGGGAATTGGCGATGGTGCGCGAATCTGGCTACTCCCTCAACTCGCTCCTGTTCTATTCACTGGTACGCATCACTTCTGTGAGGGAGGGTTCTAATGAGTCGTTCTTGTAAGGCTGGTTTCGTCGCTCTGCTACTGACGTTCACGGTGGCGTGGGCGACGCCATCGGTTGCCATATCGGTCAGCTCCGGCGACTACAATGGCGACGGCACCGTTGATGACCTTGATTACGCCGTCTGGAACGCCAGCTACGGAAACGCGCCATTCGCGGCACTCACGGTTGGCTTGAGTGCCGATGGCAATGGCGACGGCAATGTGGATGCCATTGACTACGCTATCTGGCGTCAAAGCGTGGGCGACTTGGTATTGGTTCCCGTAGTGCCTGCCCAGCCGTTGAGTATCGACGTGGTCGGCACGCCCAACGCAGGCAATATCGACTGGACCGTCTACGTCACGCCGGACACGACGATGCTTCCGGGGGCAGTGGGACTTGAGATGAGCTACGAGATGGCCGCCGGCACCTTGATCACGAGCAGCGTAATGGAGGACACCAGGTTCGTCGAACCGGTCGCCTTGGGGGTTCAACCAGGCAACGATCCGTATGCCGGCGGAGTGGTCTATGGCCCGCAAACCTACACACCCACGACCAGCGTGCTGGGCACGGGCACCGTCGATGCCATCTTCGCACCGCAAGGCAGCACCCTGCTCAGCACCCCGGGGCCGTTCGCGGCGTTCCGGTTCACCACCCTTGGGCCCGCGAATACGGTCACGTTTGGTGGCGTGGCGGCGCAAGGCGGCCAGTTATTCACGCTGCCGACGCTGTCCGTGACCGTGGTCCCCGAGCCCTCGGCGCTGGCCATCGTAACGCTGGCGGGACTTGGCCTGCTGGGCTACGTGAGGCGGCGGTGGTAACTGTGGCTCAGCTTGGAAGTTCGCACCACCGTAAACCATATCGCTGATCCTCGTAACGCAACGGATACACCCATTCGGCGCCCGCCAAGTGATTCCGCTGGAGCAGCGGGCTAGGGTAGAAACGGTGCGGAGCCCTAGCGACGGGTGGCGAAGTCCATGCACGACGGCGATCCAAAGCCGTCGCGCGGCAGCGTGACCAGAATCAATGGGCTCGGAGGCCCATCGCGCGGCTCGGGATCAACCCGGCTCACGATCTGTTTTTGGCTCACGCTCCGTCTTCGTCGTCGGGCGCGGTGCCGAACAGCAGTTTTCGCTCCCGTGGATCTTCAAGACCAGCCGCCATTTTGTTGAGCGCTTCGGTCTCGATCTGGCGGACCCGTTCGCGGGTCAGGCCCAACGGTTCGCCGATTTCCTTGAGCGTGCGGGGCTCGTGGTCTTCGAGGCCGAACCGCATCCTGAGCACGGTGGCTTCGCGGTGGTCCATCGTCTTGAGCATCTGCATCACGTGGTGCAGGCTGTCGCTCTCGACCAGCGCGTCGTCGGGCGTTCGTTGCCGCTCGTCCATGACCATGTCGCCCAGCGACCAGCCGGCTTCGGCTCTGGTCGGTCTGCGGCGTGGCGTTGTAGATCTTGATCGCCTTCTTGATGATCGGCAGCTTCTTCTTGGGCAGGCCCAGGACGCGGGCAACTTCCTCGGGCGTGGGCGTGCGGCCGAGTTCTTCGGTCAGTCGCGCTGCTCGCCCGCCGCCACTTCGAGAGCAGCTCGACCATGTAGGCCGGGATGCGGATCGTCTTGCCCGTGTTGATCAGCGCCCGCTTGATCGACTGCTTGATCCAGTAGCTGGCGTAGGTGCTGAACCGGGTGCCCATGGCCGGGTCGAAACCCTCGACCGCCCGCAGCAGGCCCAGGTTGCCTTCTTCGATCAGGTCCTGCAGGCTCGAGCCCCTTGCCGGAGTAGCCGCGGGCGATGTTGACCACCAGTCGGAGGTTGGCGCGGACCATGCGGTCGCGGGCCGGCAGTATCGCCCTCGCCGATGCGAACGGCCAGTTCCTGCTCCTCGCCTGGCGGTGAGCAGCGCCGTCTCGTTGATCTCGCGAAGGTAGGTCTCCAGCGGCGTCTGCACGGCGGAGCCGGATTTGCGCTTCTTGGTCGTTGGCATGGCATGGTACGGATCGATTTCTTGGGTCTGCGTCATCGCCGGGGTGGACAGGAAACCACCCGCGACGATGACGCACGAATTGGGCAGGGCGAGGATACCCTACCTATCGGTCCAACTACGGATCGATCTGTAAATCCGTTGCCTACGGCGTAGGCTGCGCCGGTTGTGAGTACCAACACCGGTGTCAACGAAAAACAAGGCCCAGTGCGGCGCATAGACAAACGGTGGCCCGAGCTAACTCTCGGGCCACCGCTGATTGGCGATACATTCGTTGCGACGCAACGCATGAGGGTTGGTTATTCGACGTTTGCCTGTTTCTTCGGTTTCTTCGTTCGCTTCGGCTTTTTTCCGTTTCGTCGGCTGCCAAGACCTCGGTCGCTTCCTCAGTCGGCGTCTCGGCCGATTCGTCTGCCACGGTTTCTGAATCGGCTGTTTCGGTCGCGCCGTCATCGGCCGACTCGTCGGATTCGTCGCCCGCGGCTTTGAACAGCGGACCCGAGGTCGGCGCCGATGCCACCCTTGAGTTCCTTGCCGATCGGCGGCTGTCGATTCTCCGCCATCTTCGGCTTCGGCTTCGTCCTCTTCGGCCCATTCGACCCGCTTGCGCGACAGGCCGATCTTCCGCTCGTCGGGATCGACGCGGAGGATCTTGACCTCGATCTCGTCGCCGACTTTGACGACTTCTTCGGGGTTCTCGACCTTGTGGTCGGCCAGTTCGGAGATGTGCAGCAAGCCCTTCCAGGCCGTCTTCCAGCCCGACGAACACGCCGAAGTTGGTGATCTTCGTGACCTTGCCGTTGACGAGCTGGCCCGGCTGGTAGCGTCGGGGATGTCGGTCGCCCAGGGGTCTTCGTCCAGTTGCTTCAGACCCAGGGCGATGCGGCGGCGGTCCTGATCGACCGAGAGCACCTTGCACTCGATCTCCTGGCCCTTCTCGACCACTTCGTTGGGATGGCTGATCTTGCGGGTCCACGACATGTCGCTGACGTGCAGCAGGCCGTCGATTCCTTCTTCGATCTCGATGAACGCACCGTAGTTGGTCAGGTTGCGGACCGTGCCTTTGACCATCGCTCCGGTCGGATAGCGTTCGGCGACCTGGTCCCAGGGATTCTCCTGGGTCTGCTTCATGCCGAGCGAGATTTCCTGCTTCTCCTTGTTGATGCCGAGCACGACGACTTCGATTTCGTCGTCGATCTGCACCAGTTCGCTGGGATGGCTGATCCGCTTGGTCCACGACATCTCGCTGATGTGCACCAGGCCTTCGATGCCGTCTTCGAGCTTGACGAAGGCCCCGTAGCTCATCACGTTGACGACCGTGCCCTTGACGCTGCGAGCCGACCGGGTACTTGCTCGTCGACGTTTTCCCACGGGCTGGGCGTCTTCTGCTTCAGGCCCAGGGCGATCTTTTCTTTTTCGTAGTCGATGTGGAGGATCATGCACTTCGATTTCCTCGTCGATCGAGACCATTTCCGACGGATGGTTGATGCGGCCCCAGCTCATGTCGGTGATGTGCAGCAGGCCGTCGATGCCGCCCAGGTCGACGAACGCGCCGAATCGGCGATGTTCTTGACCACGCCCTTGCGGAGCTGGCCGACTTCGAGTTCCTTGAGCAGTTCGGCCTTCTTCTTCGCCCGCTCGGCTTCGATCAGGCTACGGCGGCTGACGACGATGTTGCGGCGCGCTTCGTCGATCTTCAGCACCATGCACTCGATCGTCTTGCCGATGTAGTCGCCGATGTCGTGCGGGCGGCGGATGTCGACCTGGCTGGCCGGCAGAAAGACGTTCACGCCGATGTCGACCAGCAGGCCGCCCTTGATCTTTCGCGTCGACCATGCCGGTGACGACGTCGCCTTCGTGGACGGTCTCCATGACCTTCATCCACTTCTCGATCTTCTCGGCCTTCCGCTTGCTGAGGACGATCATGCCGCGATCGTCGTTGCCGCCCGACGACGTCTTCGACGTCTTCGACCAGCACCTTGACGGTCTGGCCAACCTCGGGCTCGTCGGCGGTTCTCCCAGTCTTCGTCTTCCTCCCACTCGTTGCGGGAGATCATGCCCTCGCTCTTGTAGCCGACGTCGACCAGCACGAACTCGTCGTCGACGCGGAGGATCTTGCCCTCGACGATCTGCTCCGGAGAGATGTCGACATCATCGTCGAGCAACTCGGGTGGCAATTCTTCCATCAGCCCAATGCCGATGTCGTCGTTCCACTCTTCTTCCGAAACGTCAAACTCACGAATTAAATTACGATTGACCATGAAATACCTAAGGGGCGGAAGCAGCGCGGGGGCGGCGAGCGAGGGGCTGCCGCGGGGAGGAAGAGCTTGCCGCCAGCCTACGATTAAAGGGTGACACCTGTGCGCCGGGCCACATGCCTACCATGGACCAAATATGCGACGTACCGATAAGCCCGGAATTCTAGCAAAATTGCCCAACTGTCACAACTTGGGGTTGGGGCGGAATTCGGCCCCACCAAGCTCCCAATACCGCTCGACAAGAGCCCCACGCCGCCGCTCCCCACGCCACTCATGGTCCTGGCGGCAGCGACCGCCGCACAGATGCCAGCTGACGACAAGATTGAGCCGACTTCCGGGAAAGGTGCCCAGCTTCACAGGCCGCAAACGTGTCCAACGCACTGGTTTTTGGTGGGTGCAGCCGTTCTCCTTCCACGGACTTCAAAAAGCTGTACGCCACGCATTTCTCTTTCCCAATCCACGATTGGCTCGCTAGCAGTAAATTGGCTCTTCACCCCCTGCGTCGCGAGGGGGGGGCTTGCGAGCGGGTGTTAGTCGGTCGCCCCATCGGTGGATCGAACCGCCTGCCGAACGCGGAGGTTGATCACTCGGCATGGACGGAATTGCTGGGGCAACACGTCAGCAGAGATGGCCCATAGAACTGTCGGCCCCGGAACGCCTTAGCCGCCGACTCCCGGCGGCTCGGCCAACGTTTCGGCCCAAATGGTCGGTTGGGGCGACGTGATGCTACGCTATAGGAATCACGATTGGGTACTGAACGACCATTCGAGTATCCGAAAGCTACGCGATGCTGACCCCGCCAAGGCCACCGAAATGGGCTCCGTTCCTACTACGAAGAACGACCGCTTGTCCGCGCATCCCGCGGTCAAACCGCTGGTATTCGCGTTCATTGCCGTTGTCATGGTTGCGGGGTACGCACTGCTTGGCGATCGTCTGACCCTCGATGCGCTCGCCGCGCAGGAAATACGGTTGCGCGAGCTGACGAAGGGCCACCCGGTCGCCGCGTATGCCATTGCCCTAGCCATCTACGTTGCCGTCACAGGACTATCTTTGCCAGGCGCCACGGTGCTGACCTTGGTTTATGGCTGGCTCTTCGGGCTCGCTGGTGGTGTGCTGCTCGTTAGCTTCGCGTCCACGCTGGGTGCCACGATTGCGTTCCTACTCAGCCGTTACTTGTTTCGCGACGCCATTGAACATCGCTTCGGCCATCAGCTACGCAGGTTCAACGATCAACTGGCACGGAGCGGACCGTACTACCTCTTTACGCTGCGGTTGATCCCAGCCATTCCCTTTTTTGTGATCAACGCGGTGATGGGGCTAACGTCGATTGCTACCAGGACCTTCTGGTGGGTAAGCCAACTCGGTATGTTGCCAGGCACCGTCGTTTACATTTACGCGGGTTCGAGTGTTCCAAGTCTGGCCGAGCTTTCCCAACGTGGCGTGGGAGCCATCTTCAACACTGAGGTATTGATCGCCTTCGCCCTGCTCGCAGCGCTTCCTTTTGTCGTGCGGTGGGTCGTTGCCCACATGAAGGGCTATGCCGGAGCCACTCCCCCCGCCTCCGAACCACTTAACGACAATTAGGACTCGCAGATGCAGCATTCGACGTTGGTTCCCGACGACAAGTACAACCAGCAGCTACGATCGAATGTCCACCCGGTCGATTGGCGCAACCCAAAGCCAGCAGGCCGCTACAATCTGGTGGTGATTGGAGCTGGGACTGCGGGCCTGGTGACGGCGGCTGGGGCGGCTGGGCTTGGCGCTGAAAGTGGCGCTGGTCGAACGGGGGCTAATGGGCGGAGATTGCCTGAATGCGGGGTGCGTACCGTCGAAGGCCATCATCGCGGCTGCACGCACGGCAGCGGCGGTCCGGCGGGCTGGCCATTTCGGCATCGAAGTGCCACCCGGAACCCAGACGAACTTCGCCGTCACGATGGAGCGAATGCGGCGAATTCGTGCGGAGATCAGCCCCATTGACTCCGCGCAACGCTTCACCGACCTGGGAGTCGACGTGTACTTCGGCTCGGCACGCTTTGCCGATTCCGGCTCGATTGACGTGGATGGCACACGGCTTGAGTTTAGTCGTGCCGTGATTGCCACGGGCGCGAGGGCTGCCGCTCCACCGATCCCGGGCATCGAAACCGTGCCCTACCTGACGAACGAAACGCTATTTTCGATCACGGAGCTGCCGACAAGTCTCGGCGTTGTTGGGGCAGGCCCGATAGGCTGCGAAATGGCGCAGGCATTTGCCCAACTCGGATCGAAGGTTTTCCTTGTCGAGGCGCAGCATGGCATTCTGCCGCGCGAGGATCCGGCGGCGGCCGAGGTCGTGAAGCAGGCGATGCTGGCCGACGGCGTCCAGCTACTCTGCTGCGGCAAACATTTGCAGTTGCGGCACGCGAGTCGGACCCACTTGTCGGTCGATTCGCACGGACAACACTACGACCTGCCTGTCGATCAGGTGCTCGTGTCCGTCGGACGCGCACCCAACGTCCAGGGCATGGGCCTGGAGCAAGTTGGAGTGCAGTTCGACGACACAGGAGTGAAAGTGGACGACCAGCTACGAACAACCAACCGCCGCATCTTGGCCGCGGGCGATGTCTGCTCCCGCTACCAGTTCACCCACGCTGCCGACTACATGGCCCGCATGGTGATCCAAAACGCGCTGTTTAAGGGGCGCGCAAAGTTATCGAAACTCGTGATCCCGTGGTGCACGTACACGTCGCCCGAACTACGCGCACGTGGGACTGGATAAACGCCAAGCGGATGTCGAAGGCGTTGCGATCTCGACATTCACACAGCAATTCAGCGACGTGGACCGTGCACTGCTGGATGGCGCCAGCACTGGCTTTGCGGAGGTTCACGTGAAGCAGGGGACCGACCGCATTGTGGGCGCGACGATTGTGGCCCCTAACGCGGGCGACCTTATCGCGGAAGTCACTCTCGCGATGACCGGTGGGTTAGGTCTTGGCAAGATTGCTGGCACGATTCATCCCTACCCAACGCACGCCGACGCTATTCGCAAATTGGGCGACCAGTACAATCGCACGCGGCTTACGCCACTGGTTGCGAAGGCCCTCCGGACGTGGCTCAAGTGGACACGTTAGCCAATGCGAGAAGGGATCTGGGGGCTACGCCCCAAGCAACCGATCGATCCAATGCCGTAGTTCGTCCTGCGCTAGCGACCAGTGGTTGCACGCCTGGAATTCGGCTTGCAACCTCTTGAGGTCTGCGACTTCGTCGACGTCGGTCAACCTTGGTAGTTCGTGAACGGTGCCCAGGGGCGCGAGTCGCTGGGCCACCTGCTCGGCCGTTGTGCATGCGCTGTAGCGAATGCCCTGCCAGGTTCCGGCTGGCAATTGCAGGCGAGTGCCCACCAGATAAAAACCGCCGTCATGGCACCGCCCCAGCACGTGGCTGGGGCCGTCGTCGTGGTCATCGTTCAGGTGGTCGACTGCCGCGCGAATGGCCGCTGATGTCAATTGGGGCGAGTCGGCGCCCATTGCCAGGACTCGTCCGTGCTGCCCGTGCAGGGCATGGAAAACCTGTTCGATGCGGTCTCCGAGTTCGCCGGTCCCTTGGGCAAGGTTCGCGTGCGCTTGCCAAATTGGAAGACACAACGCTGCTTTTTCGGCCACCGCCCAGTAAGGTTGCACCCGACCGTCGTGGGCAACTTCGGTCATCGTCGCTTCGACGGCCCCAATCGAGAGCCGGAAAAACTCTTCGGCGCGTTCGCGACCAATGGACTTAGCGAGCCGTGTCTTCACGGGCGAAACGCCAGGCGTTTTTACAAACACGGCGAGTGCGGTTGCGTCGCTCATCGTCGGCGACTCCAAAGCAAGTCTCCTAACTGCGGAATAGCTTGCCGCCAGGTCCGCCACGAGTGCAGGGCGGTGGTCGCCAACCACCCTTGCTCGGCGTACTTCCTTGCACTCGTGCCAATGGAAGCGGCCACGCGGCGGATTGGCACACCGTGGCGGTGCGCCTGCCACACGAGCAGATGATCCTCGCCATACTCGGCTTGTTCGTCGAACGGGCCAAGCCGTTGGAACAGTTCGCGACGAAGGCATAACCCCTGGTCACCAAACGGCAGCCGAAGGACCCGCGATCGAAATCGGGCGCCCACACTATTGAGCCAAGTCGATGCCGGACCATCGCTTTGAAACACGAGGTCGAAGTAGTGCAGCGCGTTGGGGGCGTCTGCACACGCCGCATAAAGTTGTGCGATGGCCGCTGCGTCCACCTGGCTATCGGCGTGCAGGAACCAGAGGAAGTCGCCCGCGGCGTGGGCGACCCCCAAGTTCATTTGAGAGGCTCGTCCCGGGCGGCTAACCAGCCATTGTGCGTCGCCCGGCTTACCGGAAAGTTCGTCAGCGGCGGACCAATCCGGCGGAGCCGCTTCGGTAGCAACCAACAAAACCTCCGCCGATTGATGCAGAAGGGCGAGACTCGGCAGCAGCCCGCGCCAGCTCTCATCCCCAGGACCCACGGGGATAATCACCGAGATCCGAATCGTTGCTTGGACCTCGCCTCGGGCGTTGATGGGGGCCCCCACCGCTAGAATCGGCTGGCTGTTTCGCTGAGTCATGTCCATCCATCACGAGAAATGGCGGGTAAGCCCCCAGCATAGGCCATTCCGGAGGCGAGGGGTACGCAGTGTCCGCGGAGCGGTGCTTGGTCCTGTCGATTTGCGGTCGAAGTGGGATAAATGGCCAATCACAACCGCTGGCCGCCAGCCGACGCCTTGCTGGACCACGAATGGCTGGCCGCACGCCCTGGCGGGAATAGTTTGGCATGCGACGTCCGACCGATTATGCTGGAAGGCAGGGCATCGGGCTCGCAGGACCAAACTGCGCCGCCAAGGACCTCTAGCCGGAACCAGACTCCCTCATACGACCGCCGGAGCGGAATTCATGTCAATTCGTCTTTCTCGCTACGTTATTTGCACCGCTCTGGCCCTGTCCGCGGCGTTTTGCGTCCCGTTGAGCATTGCGGAGACAATCGCCGAGGGCGATTCCACGGTCACGCAGCCGGCGAGCGACGTGCCAACCGCGACCGTTAAATTGGCCGAAGAACCTGCGCTGCCGCCTGCGAATTTGGAAGCCGATCCGGACGCCATTGTCGATCTTTTTGCCGCCCAGGAGGATGGCACGATCGAAGTGAAATTCATCGCCAAGAACGACCACGAAGGCCGCATCCTGATCACCAATAAGTTGCCCCACGGCGTGAAAGTGAAGATTCCCGCAGCGTTCGTTGGCGATCCCGTCGTTGCCCAATTCGGCGGCGGTGGCGGTGGGCTTGGCGGCGGCGGTGGCGGCTTCGGTGGCGGCGGCGGTGGTGGTGGACAGCAAGGCGTTGGCGGCGGTGGCGGCGGCCTCGGCGGCGGCGGTGGTGGCGGCCTGGGTGGTGGCGGTGGTGGTGGCGGTGTCTTCAGCATTCCACCAGAGCGACTCACCAAGATCGACGTGCCGCTACTGTGTCTCGACCACGGAAAGGCCGACCCGACGAGCAGCAAGCCGTATCGACTCCGTCCAATCGATGCGTCGACGGATCGACCCGAGGTAGTGGAACTCCTGAAGGCGTTCGGCAATGGCCAGCTTCAGCACAACGCCGCCCAAGCGGCCGTTTGGCACCTGAACAACGACATCCCGTGGCAAGAATTGGCTGCCAAACTCACTGGCACACGGCGAAACATCAGCCGCTCGCCCTACTTTAGTCGTTTCGAGCTACAAGCGGCTTATGCCTACGCAGGCGAGGCCCTGCAGCGCGGCGCGATGGACGACCGCGAAGTAGAGTCGCCAGGCTACGCGAATTAACAGCAGTCGCGGCACGATGACACCCACTTCTAGCGACCGCTAGGCCGCCGCCTCAAGGATTCCTTTGCGCAGTTGCGTGAGGAGTTGGCGAATTTCGGCTCGGTAGTCGTCGCGTTCGAGCCGCCATTTGCTTTCTAGCGCTTCGTAGTGCATTTGCTGCCGATCGAGTTCTTGCTCGCGGGCAATCAAGCGGCCTGCCTGCTGCTCGATCTCCTGCTCGCGTCGCCGCTGCCATTCGGCAAACTGCGTACGCCTGGTTTCGAGCTGCACGTGCTGCTCGGAGAGCTCACTCCGAAATTGTTCCAGCTCGTCGTGCCGCTGGCAGAGTTCGCTGAGTTGGTGACCGTAGTGATCCGCCAGTTGGCCCCGCGTCTGTGCGATCGACCGCGTCAGGCTGGCCGGCGCGAGGGCGCCCGTAAGCTGGGCCCAGGTTTCTTCCGTGGCGAGTCGCATCTCAAGCACCTCTCGCTGGCTTGCTTCGAGTTCGAGCCGCAACGCATTGAGCGATTCTTCCCGCTGATCCAGTTCGCTCTCGCGTCCATCCATTTCCTTCGTGCGCCGCCCCGAGTCCTGACGGAATTGCTCCTGCTGGGCAACGAGGTTATGCCGTGCGCCACGGAGTTTTTCCATGGCCCCGCGATGCTCGTCGTCGATCTCTTGTCGCCGCTTGGAAAGGGCCTCGGTGTCTCGCTTCAGTAGCGATTCAGCTTTGTCGAGGTACCGCGACCGCACGTCGAATTCCGCCGCTTGGGCGTCGAGTGCTTCCATGCGCTCGTGAGTGACGCCTAACTGCTCGAATCGTGTGATGGCCGTCTCGATTTCCTGGCGGCGGAATGCCAGTTGCGCCTCGCGGCTGCGAAGCTCGGCGTCGCGGGCCTCCATCTCTTCGGTCCGGCGATGCAGCTTCGCTCGCCGCTCGTCGAGTTCCTGGCACTGCAGCGCGAGATCGTCGCGCTCGTCGGCAATCGACTTGTGCCGCCGGTCGACCGACTGCTCCAAGTCCTTGAGCTGCGTTTCGCGTGCTGCGAGCCGTTCGGTCTTCTGCTCGATCTCCGTGTGACGCTCGGTAAGTTCTTCAATTTGCCGATACATATCTGCTTGCCGCGCGTCGAGCTCCCGCTGTCGCTGCTCAAGGGCCATTCGCTCGGTGTCGGTGGGCGGAGGCCCAGCGGTAACGCTGTCCGATTCGGCGGTCGATTCAAGTTCTGCCGCACGGGCATCGAGTTCCCGTTGCCGTTCGTCGAACCACAAGCGAGCGTTGCGTACTTTCGATTCGATTTCCGCTTCTTGCGCCGCCAGGGCGGCGGCACGACGGTCGATATCGGTTTGCCGGTGCTGGAGTTGCTCGGCAAGTTCCGCCGCATGGCGGTCGACCGGCATCGGTTCTAGCGACGGCGGCTGCGGAGACGGAGGGTTGGCAGCCGCTCCCGAACTTGTCGATAGGGCAGCAACCTTGACCGCGGCGTCGCTCTTGGCGGGGCGGACCTGGTGCGCCCGGATCAATGCGCGCCGCTAGCGGCTCCCGTTCGCCATACTGGCGATCGTCGGGGCTGTGATCCTTGGAGGATTGATTCGTGGCACCGCTCATGCGCCGAGTCCTTTCGCCGCAAAGTTTCGCTAATCGCAATTATCCATACGTTCCCCCTAGATTGCCAATCGACCAACTAGCGTCTGCACTTGAGCTGCAACGAAAAAAAGGTCGCCCCAAAAAATCAGGGCGACCTTTCTTATGCTTTCACTGCTGTCGGCAGGGGCAACGCAAATGCGGCTTCGCGCTAAGCGCTTGCCGCGTCGATGGCCTGCTGCAACTTGGCTTTCGGCTGCGGACCGACGAAGGTTTCGACGGGCTGGCCATCCTTAAACACCATGAGCGTCGGAATGCTGCTCACGCGATACTGTTCGGCCAGATTCTGCGAGTCGTCGATGTTCAGCTTGGCTACCTTGGCTTTACCCGCATTGTCGCCGGCGAGTTCCTCCACCAAGGGGGCAATCATTCGGCACGGGCCGCACCAAGGCGCCCAGAAGTCGACCAACACGGGGTCGCTACTGTTGAGTACTTCGGCTTCGAAGTTGGAATTGTCGAGTTCTAAGAGTGCCATGGTGATTGCTCCTGACCACGCGGGGATTTAAACGTGTCACTACAGTACGCCGGCTACCGGCTTACGGTTCGCCAACCCCGCTCGGCCGGCGGGGAAAATGGACGCAAGTTGTTATGCAGCCACATTATAGGGCGATGCATCGCGGTGTCAACGAGACGCTGGCCGAGCGTTGCCAGTGGCGTCAGAATCCGCAATACTTCCAGCTACAAACCAAACTTTCGACAGCACTTTAACGCGCGAGGTTCACCCCCAATGGTCCGCACCCCTAGCACCATGTTGCCCCTGGGCACCGTAGCCCCCGATTTCTCGCTTCCCAACGTCGACGGCCAAACCGTGTCGCTGGCAGACGTGAAAGGTGCCCCCGCATTGGTCGTGGCATTTGTCTGCAACCACTGCCCCTTCGTAAAGCACATTGCCGAGGAATTTGCCGCTTTCGGTAACGAGTACACCGAAAAGGGTGCCGCGATCGTCGCCATCAGTTCCAACGACGTCGAAAACTACCCGGACGATTCGCCAGAAGCAATGAAGGCCGAAGCGACAGCCCGGGGGTACAAATTCCCCTACTTGTACGATGCCACTCAGGAAGTAGCCAAGGAGTACGCGGCGGCATGTACGCCCGATTTCTACGTGTTTGATAAGGAGCATCGGCTCGTGTACCGCGGGCAGTTCGACAAGAGTCGCCCCGACAGTGGCATTCCGGTTTCGGGCCAAGACCTGCGGGCGGCCGTGGATGCCGTACTGGCTGGCAAAGAGCCGAACGACGACCAGCACCCAAGCATCGGTTGCAATATCAAGTGGAAGCCCGGGGGGGCTCCGGAGTACTTTGGCTAGCAGGCCGCTAAGAGGGTAGCGTGATTTACGCTCGGAGGCACTTGCTAGCAACAAGGAGCTGGCGTTTACAGTCGGGCGGGGAACTCCTAAGCTTCGCGGCGGAGTTCAATTGCCGCACCCCCGCTAAGCTAGGGAGCCTAACATGCCATGTCGTCTGCTCGCTTGGACCCTCGTTGCTTCATCAGTCGCGTTGCTGCCAACGACCAGCTCGATAGCCGCTGATTTTCGCATTGAGACGAAGGTCTACGCCGGCGACGAGGAACTGCCCCTGACGCAAAACACCACGCTGGTTCAAACCGGAGTGGTGTACGATTTTCTCGAATCGCCGAAGCGGGTTGCCATTTTCCGGCGCTCGCAGCAGGGCAAGCCTGGGGGGTTCCTGCTAATTGACCCCGTGCGAAATGTGAAAACCGAAATCAGTACCGACCGCATCGATTCTGCCATCGACAAACTCCGCGGCTGGTCGCGCACGCAGCGCAACCCGCTGCTGGTGTTTGCGGCCGACCCGGAGTTCGAAGAGTCGTTCGATACCGAAAGCGGAGTGCTTACGATGACCAGCGAGCAGATGACGTATAGTCTGGCGACGCTTGCCGTCGACCGACCGGAAGTGTGGCGTGACTTGCGGAACTACTTCAACGGCTATGCCAAGCTCAATTGCATTCTTTCTTCGTCCATGCCGCCAACTCCCAGGCTACGAGTGAACGAGGTGCTGGAAAAGCACAACGTCGTGCCGTTGGAAGTAAATCTCACGCTTGCCGGTGCCGAAGAGCCACAACTTCGGGCCGAACACCTCTTCACCTGGCGGCTATCGAAAGATGACCGTGCCCGCATCGCACTGGTCGGTGAGCAGCTGGTGAGTTTTCGCGATGTATCGAACGCGGAATTCCAGAAGGAATCGGTGGCAGCGAAGTAGATGCCGCATGATCGGTTGACCGAGTGGTTTCCATGGATGTGCGACGATAGCGCTCGCCACCGAGTTTGCAGTGTTACTCGGGTAGCGGCCAAGCGGTGTGCTTGGCGGTAGTGCTTTGGCAACTCTGGTTTTTCGCAATCACAAAAGCGCTAGCTTCGCACCAATTGGTGGAAGGCATCGGTTAGACGCTTGGTAATCTTTCCCGGCTTGCCGGTGCCAATGGTGCGGCTATCGACCTTTACCACCGGGATCACCTCGGCCGCGCTGCCGGTCAGGAAGCACTCGTCCGCCACGTAGATGTCGTGCTTGGTGAGCACCTGCTCGGCGCAGGGGATGGCCAGTTCGCTTGCCAAGTCGATCACCGCTTCGCGCGTGATGCCGGCCAGAATGCCCGCGTCCAGCGGGGGAGTAAGCAACTTGCCGTCTTTGATTACGAACACGTTATCGCCGGTGCACTCGGCCACTTCGCCCTTGTGGTTGAGCATTAGCGCCTCCATGCAGCCGGCCTGGATGCCCTCGATCTTGGCCAGGATGTTGTTCAAGTAGTTGAGCGACTTGACACGGGGACTCAACGCCGCCGGATGGTTCCGGATCACGCTGACCGTGATGATCTCCAGGCCATTCTCGTAGTACTCTTGCGGGTAGAGCGTGATGGTGTCGGCGATAATGATTACCTGCGGATCACTACAGCGACGTGGGTCGAGCCCCAGGCTGCCGGCACCGCGGGTGACGATGGCCCGTACGTAGCCATCGGCGAGCTCGTTCTTGGCAACGGTTTGGTTGATGGCTGCGGCCATCTCGTCGCGTGTCATGGGAATATCGAGCCAAATGGCCTTGGCCGACTCGAACAACCGCTCGACATGCTCGCCCAAGCGAAACACCGCGCCGGAGTAAATCCGGAGGCCCTCGAAGACACCGTCGCCATATAAGAGACCGTGATCGAAGACGCTGATTTTGGCATCGGCTTCGGAAAAGTATGCGCCGCCAATGTAGATGTATTTTGCCATGAAAGGGTCCAGAGTAGCCCTCTCGCTCGGCGAGAGGAGAGCGATCGACGATAACGCTTCGATTGACGCACCACAATGGCGAAGGGTTCGCATTCCTGGGGGGGAATCGCGGTTCCGTACGCCGAATGTGAGGATCCCCAATTAGGCAGCCGCCTGATTGTTCGCCTGCACCCGGCCTTCGACCAAGTGGACGGTGCGATCGGCCCCGGCAGCGATCGCCGGATCGTGAGTCACCATGACTATAGAGAGACCCCGCTCGGCGTTCAACCGCCGTAGCACTTCGAGGATTTCGTCGCCCGTTTGGCGGTCGAGATTTCCCGTTGGTTCGTCTGCGAGCAGCAATTTCGGCTCGGCGACCAGCGCCCTGGCAATGGCGGTTCGTTGCATCTCGCCACCGGACAGTTCGCGTGGCTTGTGCGTAAGGCGGTGGCCAAGACCCACCGTCTCCAGCAGTTCCTTGGCCCGCTCGCGATACTCCTTACGCTTCGCCCAGTAGCCCCAGGTGGAATGGCGAATCATGACCGGGGCCAGCACATTCTCAAGCGTCGTCAGTTCGGGCAGCAAGTGGTAGAACTGGAAGATCAGCCCGACATGCCGATTGCGAAGAATATCGCGTCCAGCTGGGGGCAGATTATCGATGCGGTTCCCCTCAAACAGGATTTGCCCTTCGTCGGGTCGGTCGAGCGTGCCCAGCAGGTGCAACAGGGTGCTCTTGCCGCTCCCGCTCTGGCCAATAATCGATACGAGCTCTCCTTTGGCGAGCGACAGATCGACTCCCCGCAACACGGGCACGGCGTTTGCGCCTTTGCGATAGGTCTTGTGGATGTTTGTCGCGGCAAGCAGGGTGGCAAACCTGGGAATTGGGCGATTGGTGTTGGGCATAGGTCGCTAGGAGGGCAAGGGGCAAGGGTCGAGGTCGCGTGCGGCGTCTATCGGTGGAGTTACTCGAATCGCAATGCTTCCACCGGATGCAGGCGGGCAGCGCGGCGGGCGGGGAGCACACTGGCGAGTACCGCAATGGCCATCGCTCCCGCGGCAATCCAGCTAACCGTAAACGGCTCGACGATGGTGGGAATTTTGTACAGGTAGTAGACAGTAGGATCGAAGACGGGTGTCCCTGTGAGGCGGCCCAACACGTCGGCGATTTCGTTGATGTACTTCACGAACAGCAGGCCGCCGACAATGCCAAAGCCGGCACCTACGACCCCCAGGCTGAAGCCATACGTGAGGAAAATGCCCATCACGCCACTGCTCGACGCGCCAAGACTCTTGAGAATGCCGATGTCGCGAGTTTTTTCGACCACAATCATGAAGAAGATTGCCAAAATGCCAAAACCGGCCACCGCGATAATTAGGAACAGAAGCACGTTCAGAACCAGCGTTTCGGTTTGGATCGCTGCCAGCAGGGGGCCTTCCATGTCGCGCCAGGTACTCACGTCGTAGAGGTGCAATTGAAAGTGGTCCCGCAGCAGGTCGCGAAAGGCATTGAGATCGCTACCTGGCTTGAGCTTGATTTGAATCGCGTTCACAAACCGCACCTTACTTTGCGGGTCGACCATGCCACGCATGTCCTGGAATCGATCGAGTGGCACGAACATGTAGCTCATGTCGTACTGTGCCATCTTGCTCTCATAAAAGTCGGTGATTGTGAACTTCGATCCACGAAACTCGGGTGGACGCCCGGCGGAGGGAAAGTAGATTTCTACGTCGTCGCCTGGCAGCAGCGAAAAATTGTCGCTGCCATCGGGCATGCGGTGACTGCAGAGCCCAATGCCAAGTACGGTGCCCGTATGCTGCTCGGTCTCGGGGTCGAACGTGTTATCGACTGGCGCCGCCGCGCCGCCGAAAGGGTTGTCGTCGGCAGCGACAGTTGGCGGCGGTGTGGGGGTCGAAGGCTCCACCTCGAGTCGCTTGTCAAACGCCGCGGTTGCCTTGCGGTGGGTCCAACCGGCGTACTCCATTTGCTCGCGCGGTATGGCGCGGCTCGGATCATCCGCCTGGTGATCGATGACGTCGTAACCCGAGTCTTTCAGCCGAAAGTCAAGGTGTTCACGATTCTTCGGGTGCTGCAAATACTGACCGAATGAGCTCACCGTGTTGTAAGTAGCAGGATCGATACCAATGATCTGCACTTGGCGGGTGAAATACTGCCCGTGAGAATAGTAACCCAACATGGCCGGTACTTGTGCCGTGGGTGTCATGCCGACGACCTGATCGCCGCCCACGCGGCGGATTTCCTGCATGTGCCATTCGGGATTTGGCATGCCCTCCAAGCTGCGGCTGGTAACGATGACATCGGACAGGATGTCGTTCATCCGGCCCTGCATTTCGTGGGCAAAGCCGTCCATCACGCTGTTGACCACAATCATGGTGGCCACACCAAGCGTGACGCTCACGATGGATGCCAGGGCAATGTACCGCGTCCGGAGGTACCGCCAGCACAGAAGAAGTTTATACATCGCCGATCCATGGCTCAGTGTTCTACGAAGCTGCGGGTGCATGCAGCGGAGGGGCAGGCAGGATACCCCCACCTGATGGCATGCGCCCAGAGCGGTTTATCGTGCTAGCACCGCCAGCGTTACGGCTAGTCCCACATGCCGTTGCCACCGCTGGCTGAGTACCTTCCCGCCCCAAGCAGTGCGACGGCAATCGCGCCGAGCAGATAGAGGTACTGTACTTCGAGCTGTAGGCCGCCATGCTCGGACATTTGCAATAGCTGAGCGGAATGTGCCAGGGCGATGGCCACGACCATGTTGACGGCAAGAACCGTGGCGGCGGGCCGCGTAAAGTAGCCGACAATCATCAGCAGCGGCGCGATGATTTCGCCCACGTACACGCCGTACCCAAGTGCTTCGGGCAGCCCCTTGCCGACCAGCATCTCTTGGATGCCCGCGATGCCATCGGCACCGAATTTCGAGAATCCGTGTGGCAGCATGAGGCCGCCAATCGCGACGCGTAAGATGAGTTTTCCAAGGTCTTCCAAGCTCTGCATCGCTGCACACTCCTTTGCTATTCAGTTAGGGTAACGTTTTCTCATTGGCACGGCTATTCAGCCTGCCAACTGAGTTGCTCGAGTTTCTCTGATTGAAACCTGCGATGCCTCCCGTTGGCGTACTCCAACACAACGCTATCCTGCAAGAAGTGCAGCGCTTGGCATGGGACGGCGTCGCTGCCGCTGGTGGAATTGAGCCCCGTACGCTCTCGATAGGTTACTTTGAGCGGACCTTCGATGGTTGTTTGCGCCCGCCAACTGCAAAAGCACCTGGGCGAGTGCGCCGGGCAGTTTCTGCCAGGTGAGCCAAAGCGCAATCGCCAGGGCCACGATCGCGGTTGCCATGATCATCTCGCGAAGCGTGAACCGGGGCAGGCGTATCATGCTTGCGTTTCGGGTCGCAAGAGTGGAAACAGAATGACGTCGCGGATCGATGGAGAGTTGGTCAGCAGCATCACGAGCCGGTCGATTCCGATTCCCA
This sequence comes from Lacipirellulaceae bacterium, assembly GCA_963753855.1. Taxonomy (GTDB): domain Bacteria; phylum Planctomycetota; class Planctomycetia; order Pirellulales; family Lacipirellulaceae; genus Aeoliella. The sequence goes on from CAVWDV010000008.1 coordinate 379,004, forward strand.
GTCCACCGGCGGGCGGCATCCCATTGCGTAAAGCACGAATGAAGTCGGTGTCCATCTTGGCCATCGAGTCTTCCTCGCTCAGCCCATCAAGTTGGGTCTTAAACAGTTCTTCCTGAAGGTCCGGGTCGTTGAGTTCGGTATATGCGTTGGCCACTTCCATACCGTCGATAAACAGCTCGAACCGCTCGGCAACATGTGGGTCATCCCGTTTCCGCTTGGTAAGCGGACAAATGCTCGCCGGGTAATCGGTTACAAACACTGGTCCAACCAGGGCGTCCTCCACGCGGGCCTCGAACACCTCGTTCTTAATCACATCGGGGTGACGCCCGGCGGTATCGAAACCAATCGCCGTGGCCAGCTGCGCCACCGCAGTCGCGTCGTTCGGGTCGACACCGGCATGCTTGGCAAACAGCTCGTTGTACGTCTGGCGGGCAAACGGCGGCGTGAAGTCGATGGTGCCCTCCTTCCAAGGGAGGAGGTAGCTCGTTTCGCCTGAAGGCGCATCGATCGGGAGCGGGGACGCCCCGCCGCGCATGGCCTGGATGGCGTCGGTAATGCAGGCTTCGGTCAGGTCCATCATGGTCGTGTAATCGCCGTAGGCCTCGTACACCTCCAGCATCGTGAACTCGGGATTATGCTTGGGGCTGATGCCTTCATTGCGATACACGCGGCCCAACTCATACACCCGCTCGACGCCACCCACCAACAGCCGTTTGAGGTGCAGTTCTAAGGCAATGCGAAGGAACAAGTCGATATCGAGCGCGTTGTGGTGCGTCGCAAACGGCCGCGCTGCGGCCCCGCCGGCAATGGCATGCAACGTGGGGCCTTCCACCTCCACGAAGTTTCGTGTGGCGAGCGTTTCGCGAATGCTGCGGACAATTCGCGTGCGGGCGAGGAACGTGTCCATGACCCCCTCGGTATGAATCAGGTCGACGTATCGCATCCGCTGGCGAAGTTCGGGGTCGCTGAGCCCGTGATGCTTTTCGGGTGGCGGGTCCAGCGCCTTGGTCAGAAAGTGAACCCGCTCCGTAGCGATGGAGAGTTCGCCTGTGTTGGAAACAATTAGCGTTCCGTCCACGCCAATAAGGTCGCCAAGGTCCAATTGCTCGACAATCGCCCAATCTTCCCCCACCTGTTTCTGGCCAACCATGAGCTGCAGATTGCCGGTCATGTCTTTCAGGTCGATGAAGTGCAATTTGCCCTTGTCGCGATGGAGCACAATGCGGCCCGCGGCACGCACCTTCGGGCCGACGAGTTCCCCCTTGCCTTGGTCCGCCTTCCATTGGCGGAAATTGAAGTCGTCGCCTAAGGTGTCGAAGTCGGGGAGCGGCAGGTCGGCTCCTGCCTCGGTACGATAGACCACCTCGGCCAGGCGGGCACGGATATCGCCGATCGCCTGATGTCCCTCGAAACGACCGCCCCACGGGTCGATACCCAGGCCGCGCAGGGTGTCGAGCTTCTTGCGCCGCGCCGCACGGGGATTAGTGAGGTCGTTGCTACTGGAATTCTGCGAGTCGTCCATAACAGCTATCAGGGGGTGAACCAATGGGCGGAAAAGTCCTAATTCTAGTGGCCACAAGCAGTTCGAGAAAGGATGGCCACATCTCCCGCGCCCCATTCCAGCTAGCTCGCCCTCGCTCGCGTTGACCGACTGCCGGCTGGCTCCTACCATTCGGGCCGGGACCGATCGGCTGGCTGGCGCGTTTTCCGAGGCAATCGAATGATCAAACGACTCTTGCTCTTTGCCTTGCTGGCGGTCGTTGGCGTGGTTGTTTGCGTTGGTGGCGGGATGTATTGGGCCGTCACCACTGCCCAACCGTACTACCACGTCGCGCTTCAACAACCGCCCGAAGTATTACAAGAAAGTAGCCGCCAACTCGAGAACCGATTCAGCACACTGCATAGCGACCTGCAGTCGCAGGGAACCTGGCACACGGTTTTGTCGGCCGACGAGCTTAATGGGTGGTTGGCGTACAAACTTCCCGAATCGTTTCCCGACGTATTGCCCAAAGAAATTCGCGATCCGCGTGTGGCAATTACGGCCGAACAAGTGATCTTCGCAGCAAAGTCGGAGCTGGCTGGTGTCGAGGCGGTGGTGAGCGTCTTCGTCGAACCTTTCGTCACCGACGACGGCGACTTGGCGGTCGAACTCCAGCAGGTGCTCGCCGGATCGCTGCCAGTTCCGACGGCCGATTTAATCGACCGGGTCGCCCGCGGTACGCGAAGGGCTGGCCTGCCCATTCGTTGGACGCAGTCCGAAGGTAAGACCGTGATGATCGTAGCCCGCGAACTGTGGGACACGGAGCAAACCCAGCACCGTACGCTAGATGCCCTTGAACTCGCTGAAGGCGAGATGTTTCTATCGGGAAGCACGGAAACGGTCGTACCGGAGCTGGGCGCCCCTGAGTCGATCGTCGCAGAACCGTCCAAGGGGGTTGCGCGCGATGCCTCGGAGTCGAGGTAGCCGATGTTTTGATTGGTGTGGGACGGCGGGGCTAACTGGCTACTGGGTGGTCATCCGCCATGCGCCGCTGCCGAGCTGCTCGAGCATCACGTCGACCGTATCGCAGGTAAACCGGAGTCGGACGTGGATGCGACCGTCAGTTCGCTCCACCCATTCGCACGAGCCCTCGAGTTCGCGCCGCACGAACCCACGCGCGCCGCTCACCGGCCCTTCGTAGTCGAGGTAGTGCTTGCGATGGTCTGGCAGGCGTCGGGCGTCGACTTCGGTCGGCTCTGGCGTATCGGTTAGCCGCCCTGGAAGCGTTTCAAGAACCCAGGTCCAGCAGTTCTCGTCGCTTTCCAGCAACAGGTCCCAGTGGCTTGGCTTGCCGAAATCGTCGGGCACTTCATGCCGCAGAAGTGCAAACCGGGTCATCTCGTTCTTTGTCGATTCCATAGCTCAGCTCCGGGTGGTCGCCTATCGTCGCGGCCCCTCCGGTCGCAGCGGTGCTCGCCTAGCGGGGCAAGATTTGGATAACTTTCGCATTTGGATTGGTTGCAGTCGTCGAGGTCGCCTCGACATGCAACTGGGGGCTCCCCGCTACAACGGCATCGACCGGTATGGCCACCGTTTGGATCGCGCCGGGTGCCAAGTCGGCAATCGGTCCGAATAGTAGCTCCAGTCGTCCATCCTCCCATGGATTGGACGTCCACGGAACACTCGCCTGTAGTTGCTGCAAATCGGCGCCAACTCAGCCGGGATCAACGCCCGAAAACGGACGTTTTGTTGCACGGACGCGGTGTTGTTCTCAAGCCTGAGGAAAACAATCATGCGCTGCCCCACCCGGGGTGCGGCGTTTTCCGTGACCAGCACTTCCAGTTTGCCGCTTCGCGGTGTTTCGGGTGGTGGGCCACCTAGCGGCGGTGCGACGGTCGACCCCCCGCCGTCAAGTCGTGGGCGAATTTCTACGCAGCGTTGGTCGAACTCTGGACGATCGAGGCCTGCGGCTTGCACTTCTACACGGGCGCATGCCTGCTGCGCGGGGGCCATACACTCGCACGCAAATAGGTAGGTTTCACTCGATCGCGGCGCGATCACCGGTGTTGTCCGGCGCAATGTGCCACTGCGGCTGTACTCCGCCTCGTCGTACGCCTTGTTGGGATCGATTTCTACGGCCTTAAGCTCGGCATCGCGATCGGTAGTCACCACCACGTTTTGCGCCGGCACCGTGCCCGTGTTCTCGACCCGAATCTTGAACTGTGCCACCTCGCCAACCGTGCGGCGTAGGTCGGCGTCCATAGTAACGCGGAGCGCGGGTGGCGCGGGAATTCCCGTCGCCGCCCCCTCCACGCTTAGAAACGCTCGCTCGCTCGCCATCACGGCGTTATCGGCCGTAACGGTCACGTTATGCGACAGCCGCCCTGGTTGGGTAATTCGGAACACTAATGGCAACGGCTGCGATTCTCCGGGTGCGAGGTCGAACGGCGCATCCGACTTGATGAATTGCTCGCCTGGTGCCGCAGCATCGTTGGCAAGACCCAAGTCGAACTCGTCGACAATCTTCACGTTGCGGGCGGTGCCGTCCCCTTGATTGGTAACGGTCACCAAGAACTCCACGGTGCTGCCAAGGCTGAGTGGGCCGGTGGTTCGCTGGTCAATGCGCACCGCGAGGTCCGGCGTACCAGCCGCCGGGCTGGGGCGAGGCTCCGGTGGCAGAGTTGGCACCGGCGTCGGCGCGAGCGTGGGCGACTGCCAGTTGCCGGGCGGCGGGGTGATGGGTGACGAGTCGGCTGGTGGGAATGTTGTCGGTGGCAGCGGAGTGCCGCTGATGCCGCCCGACGCCCAGGTGATGCTCGTAGCGCCGCGCCCAGGGTGACGCGGGGGCTGGCGGCGGAGCCAGCCTGCTCGGGGCGGACGATTTCGATTTGAATGTTGGTGGTACCCGCACGGCCGTCGGTGGGCGTAATCTCGACACTTGCCCGGCCGCGGTTGTCGGTCGAAACATCGGACGTTTGACCTTGGTCGTAGCCTAAGCCAGCTTCGCCGGCCACCACGCGGTAACGCACAATCCAGCCCGCAATCGGCGCACCGTCGCTTTGCCGCGTAATGGTGGTAGTGAGCGTGTGGCTCTCGCCTGGTGCCAGTACCACCGGCGGTGGGAAGGCCCACTGCGCGTCGATCCAGTAAATGGTGGCCCGAGCCGTGCGGCCCGCCCAATTTGCCACATGGGGTGCGTACGCCGTGACGTAGCTGGTCCCTTCGGCTGGGGAGCTAACGGTGATCCACGCGTCGCCGCGCCGGATTTGGATATCGTCTGTCGGGTCGGGGGTGCCACGATCAAGCAAATCGTCGTAGGGCGACGTCGACCCAATCGCGAAGTAGTTGTCGACCTTGCGTGGCGTATTTGTCGGCAAACGAAATATATCGAGCTCGCCACGCCCCCCGACGGTGACGATTTGCCCGGTACCGGCCCGGTCGATCATCCACTCCACCCGCTCATTGGTCCGCAGATAGCCATTTTCGGCGCATACGCCGCCAATCAGGATCACTTCGCTCCCAATGGGTGCGAGCACGCGGGACGGCGAGATGGTAATCGCTTCGCCGGGCTGCGTGGAGACTAGCACCGCGCCTGGTACGGGCTGCCCTGAGGTACTGGTCACCGGCTGACCTACCATCACGGGTTGCCCTTGCCAACCGCCTGAGGTTGTTCCACCCGGCCCAGGCAGGTAAGGATCGGTGTAAACCGGGGAGGCGACCATGTTCGGTGGGCTTAATGTCGCAGCGGTCGCCGTGGTGGGAGGCAACGCGGCAACGGCTGTGCCCGGCTGGTCGGGAAATATGAGCAATTGCTGCCCGGTGGGGTCGATTCGCGGGGCCCGATCGAGCGCGCAGCCGCAGGCCATGGTGCCGAGTACGGCGAGCACCACGATTAGCGGTCGGCGAATGGGTCGATGGGGCGAGGTCATGGAACCTGGTGTGGATGGGGAGGCGCACGAAATAGCGCGCGCCAAGGCGTGTTAAAATATGCCGCCTGGGTGCCACCGTGATGCCATATTCCCACGTGCTAGGGTGACATTTGGCAACACTTGGGCCGGTTTATGCGGCCTGTGCGGACTACACCGGTGGCAATTCGCCATGAGGGGCTTTCCGGCAGCCCGTGCCGTGGCTGGCAGCAGTCGGGGAAGCAATTGCCGGAAGAGCTTTCTCAGTACGCATTGCTTGCTTTGCCCCAAGCGCCCGACTACCATCGAGTTAGGGCGATTTACCCATTGCCGCGGTGCTGCCGGTGTTTTTTCACCGTTGCCGGCGGTGTCCTTAGGTAGCCCTAACGTGAACCGAAGAAGGCACTCCCGCTGAAAGAGGTCCCTCATGGACTTGCGACACCCGCGAACCACTGCTCGTTTCTTGCTTCTTGCACTGACTGTGACCTTGGCGGCCACGCTCGGCACACCCTCCTACGCCCAATTTGGCGGTGGTGGTGGCGGCTTCGGTGGCGGTGGTGGTGGCCTAGGTGGTGGTGGCGGCGGTTTGGGTGGCGGTGGCTTAGGTGGTGGTGGCGGTGGCGGCGGTAACCTCGCTACCGGCCCCGCATCGGGCGTCGTAGTCGACGCCGATGGAGTGTTACGCCGGCAGGCCGTTCCAGACCCCACGGGAGAACTCACCCGCGCCCGAATCCAAGGAGCGCTTGCTCAGCTTGAGGGCGACCTGACCAAGATAAGCGACTTGCGCATGGTGTCGCTGACCCGCCTGGAGAAGGCAATTGCCGAGAAGATTGCTGCTGGAAGTGGCGCCGACAATGTGATGGAGAATCTCGCTGGTCTGACTCGCATTCAATACGTTTTCTGTTACCCGGAAACTGGCGACATTGTCGTTGCCGGGCCAGCCGAACCGTGGGCCGAAGACCTTGATGGCCGGATGCGGGGCATCGCCACGGGTCGCCCGGTGATTGAACTGCAGGACCTGATTACTGCGCTGCGTGCGTTCCCACCGCAAGCCGAGGGTAACTCGCCGGTGTTGTACTGCTCGATCGATCCAACGCCCGAAGGGCTTTCGCGGATGCAGCAGTTCCTCATGCAATTCGGCCGCCGGGCAACGCCCAACGATACGCAGTTCATTGTCAACAAACTCCAGCAGTCGATGGGCCCTCAGACGATTACTGTTGGTGGAATTCCTGCGACAACGCACTTCGCCCAGGTGATGGTCGAAGCCGATTATCGCATGAAGCTGATTGGGATCAATCTCGAACGTCCTCCCGTGCGGCTCAAGAGCTACGTCGATCGCGCGAATCCCGCTGCCGTCGCTCGCAACGCCCTGCAGCGGTGGTACTTTGTGCCGGATTACGAATGCGTCCGCGTGGGCGACGACTCGCTCTCGATGCAAATCGTCGGCGAGGGTGTCAAATTGGTGGGCGAAGCAGAAGTGATAAGCCAGCATGGCGGCCGCCAGACGGCCGGCGGCGTGAATCGCGCTAGCCAGCACTTTACTCAGCGCCTTTACCAGTGTTTACCCCGAACTAGCGGAGAAGGCTCCCGTCTATGCTCAGCTACGCAACTGCATCGATATGGCCGTGGCCGCTGCCTTCATCCAGCAGCACGACCTCTACGGTCAGGTGGGGTGGGCGATGGACCTCTTCGGCAACGAGTCGTCGTACCCCGTCGAAACCTTCAACGCGCCCGCGCAGGTTGCGACGGCAGTCAATGCTATCTGGAAGGGCCGCACGCTGATGACCCCCATTGGCGGCGGAGTCGAGATGCGACCTACCATGGCCCTCGATTCCGAGCATCTGCTGCGGGATGAGAATGGAGAGGTAGCATCGACGCGAGCAGGGATCGACCTCTCGGCACTCGAATCAGGCCAGTGGTGGTGGGACTGATCGCGAGCCCGGTTGTTCGCAACGCAGTCCGTCGATAGGACCTACACGCACGCCACGGCGCCGCACAGGGCAGGTCGCTTCGTATCGCTCCAAGATTGCTGCGACTCCGATTCTATTTCGCAGATAAGATTCCAATGAGATTGCGCCAATCGCCAAGATCATTCAGGCTAACCACAGCACGAGCAGTCCGCCAAGAAACATAACCCATTCGCCGATGGCAAGTTTTTGTGTCGATCCAGGCAACTGGCCAAAGGCAATGAAGCTCGCCGTGCGAAAGACGACCAGGATGGCATGTACGATCAGGAAGATGACCAGGGCTTGACGATCGCTAATAAGCCCCGTCCACGGTAGTAGAAAGATGGCGGCCAGCGCCAGTTCCAGTCCGCCGTAGATTACCAGGAACTCGCTCTTTCCACCGGGACCCAAGCGGTCGAGGTGAACCGCTTCGCTCGCCTGCTGAGGAGCGACAACGCAGTAAATGGCCAGCCCCAGGTAGAGCAGTCCGCCAGCGGTGAGCAACAGCTTGGTAGTCATCGACTTGCTCCAGCAAGTAAATTGGCGGTCGACAACCGGCGTGGCGTCTTTCCCGCGAGCAAGTCAGTATAGTGTGCGACTCGTGTGCGACCATCGCCGGGGCCGCAGTAGCAGCCATGCCAGCATTTTCGGTCGGAATGCCCGGCGACACTGCAGCGATGGATGGAATCGCCGCATCATGCATTCGATCGCGTGACGAAGCGAATTGCGTCGACACCCTGCATGCGGCGGGGCGATTGAGCACTTTTGGGTTGGCCATCGAAGCCGATGGCAAGGCGGCGTACGTGGACGATAGCCTATAGCAACCCAGCACCGGTTAGCGGCCGTGGTCGTCTGATCGGGTTGGTTCGACCAATACCACACGGATGTCGCACACGTTGGTTCCGGTTGGTCCTGTTTTAAGCAGGCCGCCAAGCGGATCGAAAAAATGGTAGGCATCGTTCCGCTGCAGGTAATCGGCGACGTCTAGCGCGTTCGCCTTTGCGGCCGCAGCGATCTCGGCATCCACGACAGCCCCGGCGGCATCGGTCGGGCCATCTTCGCCGTCGGTGCCCGCGGACAACAGGACAATCCCATCGCAGTCGCGTAGTTCGGCTAGTGCGGCAAGCACCAATTGCTGATTTCGTCCACCCTTGCCCCGCCTATCGGGCGGGGCGAGCTTCACCGTTGGCTCGCCACCCGTGATCAGGCAATTGGGGCCCGGTTGGTCGCGCATGGTAAGGGCCATGCGTGCCAGGTGGCGGCCAACTTCTTCCGCGGGACCTTCCGATGCAGTGGCGCACAGCATCGCGTGGTTGTATCCCAAGCGTTCGGCCTCGATCCCCGCGGCATCCACGGCGGTGGCATTGTTCGCAAGGACGAGGTTGTGCACGTCGCACCGCGCCACCTGCTTCGCCACCGGCGGCTCCTTGCGCGGGCGCGTCTTCAGATAGGCCACAATCGGGATGGCGTCGGGATGATCGACCAGACCAAGATCGTTGAGCACGGCGAGCGCCGCTTCCGGAAGGTCATGGCACTCAACCGTGGGGCCCGAGGCGATGGTGCCCAACGGATCACCGAGTACGTCGGAAACAATGAGCGCCACGAGCGTTCCGGCGGTGCAAGCCCGCGCGAGGCCGCCACCTTTGATGTCGCTCAACTGCCGGCGGACACAATTGAGTTGGTCGATGGTTGCACCTGAACTGGAGAGTAGTCGGGTGATAGCAACTTTTTGCTCGAGGGACACACCAGCCGCGGGTGCCGGCAGAAGTGCCGATCCGCCACCGGACAATAAGCATACGCACAAATCTGACTCGCCCAACTCCGACACTTCGCGCAAGATCTGCCGCGTCCCCTCGACGCCCGCGGGGCGTGGCTCGTTCACGCCGGCGGGGCGACCGGCATGGAGGTGGATGGCGGCGGTCGGTTCGATCGTGCCTGCGGGTACGTTCACCCAGCCTGAGACACGTTTCTCCGCGAGCAGTTGTGGCCCCAGCGCCGCTTCGAGACCACGAACCATTGCGGCGCCGGCTTTTCCACCACCGACCACGACGATCCTCCGAATCGCATCCAGGTTCGCCTCGAAATCGCCCATCCGGAGCGTGTGGCCTGCTACTTCGACCTCGCGCTGGAGCAGTCGATCGGGAAGCACCGCATCAACCCCGCCGCGCCAGATGCGTAAGGCGTCGTCACGTAGTTGGTGGGGCGAAATCATCGTCGGCAGCCAGACGGAGAACAGACGATTGATTATCCGTTGTCATCGTGGTCGCAGTTTTCGAGCTTAGAGATTTTCTCAATCCTGCGCAGATGGCGCCCGCCTTCAAAATCGGTATTGATCCAAGTCTCAATCATCCGCTCCACCATTCGTGGCGAGATCAAGTCGGCCGACAGGCACAGCACGTTGAGGTCGTTATGTCGCCGGCTGATTTCAGCCGTCACTTCGTCGGTGCAGGGGGCAGCGCGGACCCCCTTGAACTTGTTGGCGGCAATCGCCATGCCGATACCCGTTCCGCAGATCAGGATACCCCGATCGGCCGTATGGTTGCTGATCTTCTTTGCCACGATGGCGGCAAAGTCGGGGTAGTCGACGCTTTCCGGCCCACAGGTTCCGGCGTCGTCCACCTCGTGTCCCTTCTCGCGGAGCAACTCAATAATCTGCTCCTTGATTTGGAATCCTCGATGGTCGCTCGCAACAGAAATACGCATGCGTTTGGCCCTGTGACGCCGTTGGGGGGGACGGAGCGCCCATAGCAATCGCGTCGGACGACTCAGGCCTTCGATTATATCAGAGGAGGGTGCCCGTGTTTACGTGGGGTAGCACCGATTTGGGTCGAAAATCACCGCCCCATGAAACTCCCACTTCGCCTAACCCGCTTTGCCATCGGCACTTCTGATGACCGCGGCAACCCGCTTGGCCTGTTCTGCCACTCCCTTGGAAATTTGGGCCGCGCAGGTGCGATAGACCTCCAGCGGACCCCCAATCGGGTCGGCCACATCTTCACCGCCGGGCATCAACAGCTGGGCCTTCGTCGCCGCGTCGGGATTGGCATGCGCGATGGCCGCTTGATGGCTCCTTGTCATGGCTAGCACTAGATCGGCGTGTCGCAAGAGTTGATCGGTGAGCGGTTGAGCTCGGTGGTCCTCCAGTGCCAGCCCTTGCTCGTGCATGAGGGTCACCGCTTCGGGGCTGGGGGGCGAACCAGGGGCGGCTGCCAAGCCGGCCGACACCACCAGCACTCCCTGCTCGTCCAAGTCGTCTGCCGCGACGCCCAATTGGTCGGCGAGCGACTTGCGGAACAGCACCTCGGCCATCGGGCTGCGGCACGTATTCCCCGTGCATACCATGACAACCATGTATCGCTTGAGTCGCTCAAGTGTTGCTTTGCCCACGACGCCCTCGCGAAGAACTTGCAGTCGATTGCCGGTGACGCGGACGACCGAACTAGCACGGCCGTACCGAGCGGGACCGTCGTCCAGTACCAAATCAATCTCGTCCCCAAGGTACTCCATTACCTGATCGGCTGTAACCGCTTCCGTTTGGCCGGCTTGGTTGGCACTGGTCAAGACCAGCGGTCCATTAATCATGCATAACACGTCCAGTACCACTTGGTTGGCCGGCACCCGGAGGCCCACGGTCCCCTCGGGGCAAACCACTTGCTGCACACGTGCGTCCAGTTGCCCGGTGAGGCCGCGCGTGTGGTCGCAATCGAGCACCAGCGTCACTGGGCCCGGGAAGCACCGCCGTGCGAGCCGCCACGCCAGCGGACTCATGTCGGGGGCATAATCCAGGGCCTCGGCCGCGCTCTTGATGGCTAGCGCAAACGGGGCTTCCGGCTCGCGACCCTTGAGCTTCAGCAGGCGATCGACGGCTTCGGTGCTGCAGGCGCTGGCCGCGATGCCGTAGACCGTTTCGGTAGGAAAAGCAACCAATTTGCCTTCCACCAGAGCCTGCACCGCCCGATGCACTACGTCGCGCAAATCTTCTGCCTGGAAAACATCAATGCGTAGCGGCATGGCGGCAACGGAATAGGGGGCAGAAGTCTCGCGAATCCCTCTTTATACGGATCGATAGCCGCGGGGGCAACCAAGGTCGCGCGGCGTGTGCGACCAGATTTGCTGGCCGTTCTGTTTTTGAACCGCCAAGAGCGCCAAGCAACGTCATGGACGCAGTCCCGGAGGCCCGCGGTTCGCGCTGGCTCCACCACCAAGCCGTAGCCACAAAAATGCGTAAACAAGGGACGAAAGGCAACAAAGGGCGGGCTTGCGGGCAGCGTTTGCTTCCTACCACTCGTGGCGTGTTCTTGAGCGTCTTGTGTCTTTTCGCGGCAATCCTTCCGCTCAGCAAGCGGAGCCCTGAACTTGGCCCTCGTGGCGTACTTGGCGGTTGGCCCTTCTGCCTTAGATGCTTTCAGACACAAAGCGGCACGTGTCTTGGCCCTGGACGGCCCATTCTGCGAAATTCGCCGCGATCTGTTGCCAAGCAGTAGCCGGAGCGGGTGTAATGGATGGCGTGCACGAGCCTCTTGCAACATCACCGAACGATTTCGCCGCCCATCCGACACGACGGCGATTTCTCAAACAAGCCAGCGCAGCGGCACTGCTCATGCCGTTGAGTGGCTGCCTCCGTTCCGCGGAGGGCGGCTCGCGGGTCGAGACGGTGTGGGGCGAGCGCGGCATTTCGCCGGGTAAATTGCAAAAACCTCGGGCCATGTGCATCGACTCCTTCGACCGACTCTACTTGGTTGACATTACCGCACGTATCCAAGTGTTTGATCGCGACGGGAAATTTCTCCGCGGCTGGCGGACCCCCGAGAGTAAGTATGGCCGTCCGACTGGCATGTCGATTCTCGATGGCAATCTCTACGTGGCCGATACTCACTACTTCCGCGTCCTGGTTTACTCGCTCGATGGCGAATTGAAGCAGGAGCAGTCGTTTGGCGAGCCGGGCAGCGCGCCTGGGAATTTGGGGTGGACCACCGATGTGGTGCAAGACTCGACCGGCAATCTCTATGTCTCGGAGTACGGCCAGCACGACCGCATCCAAAAATTCGCACCCGACGGGACATTTACCCTACAATGGGGCACACACGGGACCGAGCCGGGCCAGTTCATCCGCCCGCAAAACCTGTGCGTGGACAGCGAAGACCGAATCTGGGTTTGCGATGCCGGCAACCACCGATTGCAGGTGTTCGATACGCAGGGACAATTCCTAAGGCAGTGGGGTAAGGAGGGAGTCGAACCGGGGCAGCTGTCGTACCCGTATTGCATGCTCTTCGACCGGCAGCAGGAGGTCGTTGTGTGCGAATATGGCAACAGTCGCGTGCAGAAATTCTCGCCTCAGGGCACATCCCTAGGCTGTTGGGGTGGACAAGGCCGGCAGCCGGGCCAACTCCACAACCCGTGGGCCATTGTGCAAGATTCACGCAACAAAACCTACGTGCTGGATAGTAACAACCATCGCGTACAAAGATTCGAGATTTAGCAGAAGTTTTAAGGTCCAAGTCTCAACGTTCCGTTTTCTATCTATCTTGGGCCGTGCTGTGAAGCGATGGAAGATTGGACGTTGCTGCTTGCAGCGCCTCCGATGGGTTGTTCGTCACTAGCCATTAGCCATTTCAAGTCTCCATGTCCATCGCTTTCGACAGCCCATGGTACCTGCTCCTACTCCTGCTTCTGCCGGTGATCTGGGTCACCAGCTATCGCAGCTTGGCGGGGTTGGGGTATTGGCGGCGGCTCGCGGCGATTGCACTCCGGTCGACGGTACTTACCTTGTTGGCCTTCGCGCTGGCAGACATCCAGTACCAGAAGAAGAACGACTCGATGACGGTACTCTATTTGCTCGACCAATCGATGAGCATCCCAGAGGATCATCGCCAATTGATGAAGGACTTTGTCAACGAGTCCGTAGCGGAACACCTGCGGGTCGAGAAGGAAGACCGTGTGGGTGTCGTTGTGTTCGGCCGGGATGCGGAGGTGGAGACGCCGCCGCTCGATTACTTTGTGGAACTCGACAACATCTCAAGCCTGCTCGATCCACAATACACAAACCTCGAAAGCGCGCTGCAGCGGGCCCGCGCTCTATTTCCTGAAGATACCGCCAAGCGAATTGTCGTTGTCACCGACGGAAACGAAAACCTGGGCGACGCACTGAGTGAGGCCCGCGCGCTGGCGGACGCCGGAATCAGCATCGACGTACTACCGGTCGACCTGCCCCAGCGCAGCGAGGCCTCGGTCGAAAAGGTCGCGCTGCCCTCCGACGTCAGGCAGGGGCAACCGTTCGAACTCCGCGTGGTTCTCAACCACGACGCTCCGGAGGGAGCACGCCACTGCCCGGCACCTTGCGCATCGTCCGCAAGACCGGCGAGCGGGAGGAAATCTTGGCAGAGACTCCTGTCGAACTCGAGCCGGGCAAGAGTCGCTTCACCGCCACCGAAACCATCGAACGCCCCGACTTCTACACCTATGAGGCGCGCTTCACCGCGGCCGATCCGGGTAGCGACACCACCGCGCAAAACAACATTGGCACCGCCTTTACGCATGTCCGCGGCAAGGGGCATGTGCTGGTGGTTGAAGATTGGGCAGAACCAGGGAATTACGACTTTTTCGTCGATAGTCTTCGCAAGAGCGGCCTGCAAGTCACGTTGCAGCCCAGCAATCAGCTGTTCACATCGCTTCCTGAACTGCAACGGTACGACTCGGTGGTGCTCGCGGGTGTACCCAGGTCGAGCAGTTCCGCTTCATTCGAAGACGATGGCAGCGGCGCGAACTTCACGGACGCCCAAGTCGACATGTTGGTTCGCAACACCGAAGAGCTTGGTTGTGGTTTGGTGATGCTTGGCGGTCCCAACAGTTTTGGCGCTGGTGGCTGGGCCAATACCGAGTTGGAAAAGGCCATGCCGGTCGACTTCCAAATCAAGAGCACCAAGGTAGTGCCGGTCGGCGCGCTGGCGCTCATGATGCACGCCAGCGAAATGGCACGGGGCAACTACTGGCAAAAACGCATTGCCATCGAGGCCATCAAGGTACTCGGTGCCCGCGACTATGCTGGTATGATCCAATGGAACATGACCGACCAGTGGCTGTGGGGGCAGTCGAAAGGGGGCATGATTACGGTCGGTCCTAATCGCAACATGATGCTCGCCCGCATCGACACCATGGCAGTGGGCGACATGCCCGCGTTTGAAGGGGCGATGAAGAAGGTGGCCAACAGCTTTGCGCGGCTCGACCAGCAGACCAATCGGCCCGCCGTGAAGCACATGATCATTATCTCGGACGGCGACCCCTCGCCCCCAAGTCGCGCAACACTTAATCAGTTCAAGCAATTGAGCGTCAAGATTACCACCGTCGCGGTGGGCGCCCATGGCACGGTGGGTACGCAAACCATGCGGAACATTGCTGAGATTACCGGAGGCAAATACTACGTGGTGCGAAACGCTAACGCGTTGCCCCGCATTTATCAGCGCGAGGCTCGCCGAGTCGCCCGCCCGCTGGTCAAAGACCTTGATCCCCCTCAGCGGCCGGTGGTGACGTCGCAGCACGAAATCGTCCGTGGCGTGGAGGGTTTCCCTGGCATCAAGAGCTTCGTACTCACCACCGTGAAAGACAGCGCCCTGGTCGAGGTGATCCTCCGTTCACCCGAACCCCCCATCGAAGCCAACAGCACGGTGCTGGCGGCCTGGCCCTACGGACTCGGGAAGACGGTCGCCTTTACGGCCGATATTCGCGATAGTTTCGCCAGCAACTGGACCAGTTGGGATCGATACGAACAGTTCGTTAGCCAGATGGTTCGGTGGTCGATGCGGCCCACGGGCGACACGGGCAACTTTAGTGTGTCGACGACCGTCGAAGATGGCAGGACACGCGTCGTGATCGATGCGATGGACAAGGACGAGCAGTTCATCAATGTCGCCTCGATGGGTGCGACGGTCGTCGGACCCGACATGCAACCGGTGCCGCTCGTGGTCGAGCAGGTAGCTCCCGGACGATATATTGGCGAGTTCGAGTCGATTAATCCGGGCAGCTATATGGTTTCGGTGCTTCCGGGAGGCGATCAGGGAATGATTCGCACCGGCGTGAACGTGGGCTACAGCGAAGAGTTTCGCGATCGAGAGACCAATCTGCCGCTGCTGCAGACCATTGCCAGCCTCAAGCCCGAGCGCGGCGAGCCTGGCGTACTGGTCGGCGCGGAGCAAAATACCATGCTCACAGGCAACCCACAGATTTTGCCCGCCCTGCTAACTGTCGATCCCTACCGCCGCGACATGCCCGCGGCCATGTCGAGCCAAAGCATTTGGCCCTGGATTGTGCTGTTTGCGTCGTGCCTGTTCTTTGGCGATGTCTTCGTCCGTCGTGTGCAAATCGGCTTCGAATGGCTGCAGCCCGCGTGGGCATGGCTCGACGAACACGTTCTGGGTCGGCAGCGCGAAGTGGCGGTTCCGGCCACCATGAGCCGCCTGCAGAGCCGCAAGGCCGAAGTGCAAAAGCAATACGAGACCGCCCGAGCCGAAACACGATTCGAGGCCGTCGAGGAAGCGACAACAGCCAATGAGCCCTCGCCACTCGACACCCTTGGCGGCGCAGCGCCCGACCGCGCTCGGCAATCGCCTGCACCACAGGTGGGCGGCGAGGCGAAGGAAGAAGAGTCGTACACATCGCGGCTATTGAAAGCCAAGAAAGACGTGTGGAAAGACCGCGAGTAGCAGTGCGGTACAACAACACCAATCAACACCCCCATCCCCGCCAATCCTAGCCCCCGGCCCTCACCTATGTCCCTTGCCGATTCAATTGAAAAGCGCGCACAAGAGTTCGCAACGCGGTACAAAGCCGTGCACGATGAAATCTCACGGGTAATTGTCGGCCACGACGACATTGTACATGGCGTGCTGACCTGCCTGTTTGTGGGTGGTCACGCACTGCTGGAAGGCGTACCCGGCTTGGGGAAGACGCTGCTTGTGCGAACGTTATCCGAGGCGCTCGACCTCGATTTCTCACGGATTCAGTTCACCCCCGACCTGATGCCGGCCGACATTCTGGGCACGAATATGATAGTCGAGGATCCCGATGGCCGGCGGCGGTTTCGAGTTCCAACGCGGACCGTTATTTACACAGATTTGTTTGGCCGACGAAATCAACCGCGCCACGCCCAAGACGCAGTCAGCCATGCTCGAGGCGATGCAGGAGAAGGCTGTGAGCATTGGTCGGTGAGCACTACAAGCTCGACGCGCCGTTCTTCGTGATGGCGACGCAAAACCCGCTCGAACAGGAAGGCACCTACCCGCTGCCCGAAGCGCAGCTCGACCGGTTTTTCTTCAAGCTGGTGGTAGGCTACTCGTCGCGAGCGGAACTCAACACCATTCTCGACCGCACGACCAAGGGCGAGGTGATTACGCCCAACAAGGTGATGGACGGTCGCGAAATTGTGCAGTGGCAGCAACTGGTGCGGGAAGTGCTCATTGCCCCGCATGTGCAGGACTACATCTGCCGGCTGATTCTCGCGACGCACCCCGAAGGCCCATTTGCCCAGCCGGTGACGAATCAGTACCTCCGCTGGGGCGCGAGCCCGCGAGGCGCACAAACCGTGGCTCTCGCCGCCAAGGTGCGTGCCCTACTTGGCGGCCGGTATAATGTGAGCTTCGACGACATCCGCCGCGTCTTCGTCCCCGCACTCCGGCACCGCGTGATTCTGAACTTCGAAGCCGAAGCCGAGGACGTCGATCCCGATTCGGTGCTACTCGAACTGCTACAGAAGGTGCCGGAAAAGAGCGACGACTCCGCTGCGGCGTAATGCAAAAAGCGAGCAATTCCGTTGCCAGAAAACCGCTGGCAAGAAGACGTCACTGATTCCGCCTTCCGACGACATGCACGAAACCGACGAACCCAATGCTTACACCTCGCCCGAAGCCCAGGACACAGTCCGCCCCATGGTGGCCGACAACCCACGCGCCTACGAGCGGACGTCGGCGCTGGCGCTTTTCCTGTGGGCCGGGTGGTTGATGTTGGTGCTGGTCGCGATTGTGTGGTTAGTGGGATAGGATCGTTTAGCGATCAGCCGAAGGCGCCGGCTCCTAGTGTGCCGCCGCCTTCGGCTGGGCGCTAAACGACGAACAACAACATATGCCATTTTCTTTTTCTACGCCCTATGCCCACTACCGAACTTCAAACATTGCTCGACCCGGAACTGATGGCCCAGCTCGAACGGCTGGAACTCGTGACGCGCAAGATCTTCCGCGGTCGCATGAAAGGCGAGCGGCGGAGCAGTCGCAAAGGGCAGAGCGTCGAGTTTGCCGACTATCGCAACTACGTGGCCGGCGACGACCTGCGGCACGCTCGACTGGAATCTCTACGCCCGGCTCGACAAGCTCATCGTCAAGCTGTTCTTGGAAGAAGAGGACCTGCACTTTTACACGCTGATCGATGCAAGCCCGTCAATGAACTTCGGCGACCCCACCAAGCTGCAATACGCCCGGCAACTGGCAGCGGCACTGGGTTTCATCGGACTCATTCGCAGCGACCGCGTGGTCGTCGAGTCGTTGGGCCAAAGCGTGCACAACCGTGGTCCGGTGCTCCGTGGTCGGCGGAGCGTGCGGCGAATGCTCGAAACGCTCAACAATATCGAGCCAACCGAGAACGTGTCGCTCGCCGAGGGCGTCAAGCGATTCTGCCTGCGGAATCAAGGGAAAGGAATCGTGGTATTAATCAGCGATCTGATGGACAAGGAAGGCTACGAGTCGGCGCTGCGGTACCTGGTGGCACGGCGTGTCGATGTTTACGTGATGCACGTGCTATCGCAAGAGGAGATTGACCCTGACGTGAAGGGCGACCTCAAACTCGTCGACTGCGAAGACCAGGACATCGCCGAGATAACCGTGAGCGCCCCCTTACTGGCCCGCTACAAGAAGACACTCGACTCCTTTACACGCGGGGCCCAGGAGTTCTGCAACCGCCGCGGCATGAACTACTTGCTGGCACACAACGAGCTACCCGTGAAGGACTTGATGAGCAATTACCTGCGGCGCCGAGGATTGGTGAGATAGAATTTCGACCTGCCGTCGCCAAGGGACCTACCGTCGCCAAGGGAAGAGTACTCGCATAAGGATTCGACGATTCTCGAACCTGACTTCCTGAGGATGCCCGAGCGACCTTGCGCCAATACGACATAACGACATGAACTCTCTCTTCCGAAACGCGCTGGAACCTTGGCCGCTGTGGGCCTTGATGGCTCTACTGCCACTGGCGATCCTTGCGCTGTACTTCCTGAAGCTCAAGCGGGAACCGGTCGAGGTGCCGAGTACTTACTTATGGCAAAAAAGCATTGAGGATTTGCACGTCAACAGCCTGTGGCAGAAACTGCGGCAAAGCCTGCTGCTGTTCTTGCAACTGCTGCTCATTGGACTGGCGATCCTGGCCCTGCTTAGGCCTGGTTGGGAGGGCGATCGGCTCGAGGGGCAGCGGATGATCTTTGCGATCGACAATTCCGCCAGCATGGGCACTACCGACATCGACGATGCCGCGAACCGGCTCGACGAGGCAAAACAGCGTGTCACCGAACTCATCGAACAGATGGAGTCGGACATGTCCGCCATGGTGGTGAGTTTCAACGACGAAGCCCGTGTGATGCAGGGCTTCACGTCCAACCGCCGGAAACTCCGCGAAGCGGTCGAGAAAATCAAACCCACTGCACGGACCACCAACCTGATCGGCGCGCTGCAACTGGCCGATGGCCTGGCAAATCCCGGGCAGGTGGTCGAGGCCGAATCGAACGTCGCGATTGACCTTGGCGAAGGGGAGAAGACAACGCTCTACATCTTTAGCGACGGCCGCTTCGCGGATGTGAAGGGGTTTTCGCTGGGCAACCTCGACCCGCAGGTCTTCGTGCCGCTGGGCAAGTCCGAATCGCAAAACCTTGCCATTACGGCATTCAGCACCCGGCGCAGTGAAACCCGACCAGAAGATCGGCAGGCATTCGCGCAGGTAAGCAACTTTACGCCCGAGGCGCAAAAGGTGGTCGTAGAGCTATCGTACGACGGATCGTTTCTCGATGCCCAGGAGATCGAGGTGCCACCGGGCGAAGCACGGGGCGTCACCTTCTCGCTCACGGGCGTCACGAGCGGACAACTCACTGCCAAGCTATCTGGCAACGCGCTCGCCGCGATCGAGGATGCACTAGCCGTCGACAACAGGGCGTATGCCGCCGTCAACGATACCACCGACGGTCGCGCACTGCTGGTAACGCCGGGGAACCGGCTGCTAACCACGGCGCTCGCTACCGAGCGGATCAAACGCTACGCCAAGGTGGAGATCGCCGACCCTAGTGTGCTGGAGACCGAAGAACATCGGAAACTTGCGGAGAACGGCGCTTACGACTTGATCATTTACGACCAATGCGCCCCTCAGCAGCGGATGCCGCGGGCCAATACGCTATTCATTGGCACGATTCCCCCAACCTGGTCGGCCGCCATCAAGGAGCAAGCGACCAATCCAGCAACAATTGAAGAAGGCAACGATGCCGGCCAGGTTAGTAACGATAGCGAAGTAAGCGACGAAACGACGGAGCCACAGATTAGCCGCGTCAACAACCCGCAAATAATCGATCACGCCAAAGAGCATCCCCTGATGGCGTACATCGAATTGGGTGACATCTACGTCTCAACGAGCAACATTCTCCCGCCCACGGTTGGCGGACGGGTGCTGATTGAATCGACCGACGGGCCACTGCTTGCCATCGCACCGCGTGAAGGATTCGAAGACGCGGTGCTTGGATTCGAGGTCACAAAGACGGTCGACGGCAGCGAATATCCTAATACCAACTGGTATCGCCGCTACAGTTTTCCGACGTTCTTGCTCAACACATTGCGGTACTTTGTGCGCCAAAGTCAGGAGGGGATCGATCGGACGAATCTGCCGGGGCACTCCATCGCGCTCCGCACCAAGTCGCTTGCCGACGAATTAATGATGAAGGGCCCGAATAGCCTGCAGGAAACCGTCCGCCGCAACACGGATGGTACCTACTTGTTTCACGACACGGACGCGCCCGGCTACTACGAGATTCTAGACGACGGTGAAGTAATCAGCCGGTTCACGGTGAACTTGTTCGACGGCCAGGAAAGCGACGTGCGGATCGTCACCGGTGCCGACGACGACCCCAACGATAACATCGAGCCCGCCGCAGCGGTCCGCATTGGACACGTCGAGGTGCAAGGCTCCGCTGCCCGGCCCGCTCGCAAGGACCTTTGGCGGCCCCTGCTACTGCTCGCGGTGGCCGTTTTGCTGTTCGAGTGGTACATCTACAACCGGCGGGTGTACTTGTAGCTGGGCTCGGCGAGGCACAACTGGAATAATTTGCGTTCCTCGACGGCTTTGGATACAATTCACGCACCTGGGCGGCAGTAGATTCTTCGGCGGTGTCTAGCCGCCGCGGATTCTTACTTGCCGCCTACCCGCCGCGGATGGAAGGCCCGTCGCAAGCCGATGGAATTTTGACGGTGCGTTCACAAGACTTGCGCGATCACTACCGTTACGGTGGTCGATGTCCAAAGACTCCAGCACAGGCTCAAACATGGATCCCAACAACCGGCCCACTAAAGCGTCCGAGACTCGCCGCAGCTTCCTTGCCAGCACGTCGCTTACGGCGGCCGGTGTGGCACTGGGTACAAGCGGAATCGCGCGGGCAGCCCACCCGTTTGGTGACGACACCATCAGAATTGGACTCATCGGATCTGGCGGTCGTGGGACTCAGGCCGTAACCCAGGCGCTCAACACGTCGGACAAAGTCAAGCTGGTAGCAATAGGCGACGCCTTCCGCGATCGCATTGATCGGTGCCTTGGCGATCGCAACGTTCGCAAGTACGAAGCAAAGATCGATCTGCCGGAGGAGAAGAAGTTTGTTGGCTTCGATGCCTACCAGAAGGTGATTGACTCGGACGTCGACCTTGTGCTCCTGGCGACTCCGCCAGGCTTCCGTCCCATTCACTTCGAAGCGGCGGTGAACGCCGGCAAGCACGTGTTCATGGAGAAGCCCGTGGCGGTGGATGCGCCGGAATTCGTCGGGTCCTGGCGGCAGCGGAGATCGCCAAGGCCAAGAGCCTGGGTGTTGGCGTTGGTTTGCAGCGGCGGCACGACCCGCAATACATCGAAACCGTGCAGCGAATTCAAGATGGCGAAATTGGCGATGTTGGATTGACTCGCGTCTATTGGAATGGCGGCGGCGTATGGACCATCGCTCGCCAACCGGATGAGTCGGAAATGCAGTACCAAATGCGAAACTGGTATTACTTTAACTGGCTATGTGGCGACCATATTGTCGAACAGCATATCCATAACTTGGACGTCAGCAACTGGATTAAGGACATGGTGCCCGCGAAAGCCCAAGGGATGGGGGGCCGGGAGTACCGCACTGGCAACGAGCACGGCCAAATATTCGACCACCACATGGTCGAATTCACCTACCCGGACGGCTCCACCATGTTGAGCTGCTGCCGGCACATTCCGGGCTGCTGGAGCCAGGTGGCGGAATTTGCCGACGGCACCAAGGGCGTCTCGAAGGTGGGAAGTGGTAAGCTTACTGAGAGCTACGAAAAGGACGCGAAAGTGCTCTGGAAGTATCGGGGCCGTGGCACCGCACCCTATCAGCAGGAGCACGACGACCTATTCGCCAGCATCCGCAGCGGCAACCCTATCAACGAGGCCGAGTACGGTGCGACTAGCACGATGACGGCGATTCTCGGTCGCATGGCGACCTACTCAGGCAAGGTCATTACGTGGGACGAAGCCGCGGCGTCGAACATCGATTTGTCACCTGCGGAATACGCGTGGAACGCTACCCCGCCCGTCGTGCCGGACAATTCGGGGGCCTACCCAGTACCGGTCCCCGGTAAGACGCAGGTGGTCTAATTGGCGCAAAGTGTTAGTGAGCAGCCAGTTGGCAAGAGGGCAATTGCTTTGCTGGACCTGCAAGCTAGGATAATAGGGAATCAAACCAAGCAGGGGATGTGGCGGAATTGGCAGACGCGCTGGATTTAGGTTCCAGTTCCTTCGGGAGTGCAGGTTCGACTCCTGTCATCCCTACTTTGTTTGGCCTACTTTGTTTAGATGCTTGCCCACCATTGATAGATTGCCGTCACCCGCGTGGCGGCCTTACTCCAGTTGAACTCAAGAGGTGCCATTGATGCGACAATTCTACGTGACTCTGCTATTGATGTGTCTTGCCACACTGGGAACTCAGTCCGCACTGGGATTTGTCGAGTTCCACAAAGAGTGGGTCAAGATGTACATCGACCAGGACGACGATTCGGAGGAAACCAAGGACTACATTAAGCTAGTCGCCAAGGGCAAGTATCGCTGTCTCGTTTGTCATCAAGGCAAGAAGAAAGACAATCATAATCCTTATGGACAGTACTTTGTCGGCAGACTTGTCAAAGACGACAAAAAGGATACCGATAAGATCGTCGAAGTACTGGCGGAGGTCGGCAAATTACCGGTCGATCCGGAAGCCGATCCCGACGCCGACGATACGATCACCTACAACGATGTGATCGCGCGAAAGGAATTCCCAGGCGGCAAGCTGGAAGACCTGGAAGCCGAACCAGAGAAAGACGAGGAATCGGAAAGCGAAGAATAGCTTCGAGTCCATCTCTCGTTTCGCGACAAATAGCCTCGACCCTGAACGGTCGGGGCTATTTTTTTGGAAGTGGCGATGTCATGCTCGATCTCCCCACCCTGCTTGCGATTACCCTGCCTTGCGGGCAGGCGGCGGGCGAGTGGTTCGCCATGCGGCGGACCGAGAGCATCCGCCGCGAGCGGCATCCGGAATGGACCTTCTACGCGGTCAATATTCCCTACTGGTTGATGATTACCCTAGGCATTACGGAGCACGTGCGAAGATCAACCTCTCCCAGTACAACGGACCTGCTCCTGGGTACCGTGCTGGCATGTAGTGGCATCGCGCTACGGATTGCCTGCCACTTCCAGCTCGCCGGTGGCTTTTCGCCTTATGTTGAACTTGGCAAGAGCCATCGCCTGGTGACCAACGGACTTTATCGCTACGTCCGCCATCCGATGTACGTCGGCAGCCTGATGCTGTTCGCTGGCCTGCCACTCATTTTGGCCTCGCCAATTTCCTGGCTGATGGCGGCGTTGGCGGGGATTGCCTTCGTCTTCCGCATTGGCAAAGAGGAGCGGTTGCTGAGCAAGCACTTGCCAGGCTATCAGGACTACATGGCGCGAACGTGGCGGCTACTACCTTACGTATGGTAGGGCTGGCGGGCCGTCGGGCGATGCGCTACGCGTCGGGTCGCCAATCGGCCAGATGGAGTTCTACATTAACTCGCCCACGAAAATGGTTGAGTACAGGCTGGAAGGCGATGGAAATCGACCTGTCGCTCGCTGCCTTCAGGGCATCGAGCCAGTCGCCATTGCCAAATGCGACGCCCCGCAATCGCACCCCATGCTGTTCGAGATCTACGGACAGGTGTCGTCCCGTACTGCCCATGAGTCGTGGCTCACCCGCAATGCGAATATCGCGAGCGGCGAGCATTGGTCGGCGGTTTTCGGAGCCGAAGGGGGCCAGGCAGTTGATTTGTTCGATGGTTTGCCGGGTAAGCGACGCAAAGGCGGTCTCGGCGTCGACCTCGATCTGGGCCAATCGCTGCTCAGCGGTAATCTGAGCCTGAGCAACAGCGCAAAACGCCTCGCGAAAGCGATCGATTTGGCGGTCTTCGATCCGCAGTCCCGCCGCAGCGGCATGCCCGCCGTGGCTGACAAGGTATTCGCTGCAAGCGGCCAGCGCGCCATTCAGATCGAAGCCCGGCACACTCCGGCCCGAGCCTTGCCCGAGTTTGACGCCTAATTTGTCTTGCGAAATGAGCACCACGGGGCGATGATACTGTTCGACGAGTTTCCCTGCCACAATGCCAATGACGCCGGCGTGCCAGCCATAGTCGGCAAGTACGAGCGCCGCATCGTCCGCCGGGTGGAACTGCTGCTTGGCCTGTTTGCGGGCGGCCAGCAGTACACGGCGGTCGAGCGATTGTCGCTCCAAGTTCAGTTCGTCAATAAAGCTGGCTAGTTCCGCCGCGCGGTTGGCATCGTCGGTAGCCAGCAGTTCTATGCCAAGCTCCGCCTGACCCAACCGCCCAGCCGCGTTTAGCCGGGGGGAAATAGCGAAACCGATATCGTCGCCAGCGAGTTCGGGTTTTTTGTCCAGTCCGGTCACCTGCCTGAGTGCCGCGATGCCTGCCGTTGGATGGTGCATGAGACTTGAGAGTCCGTGCCGCACAATTACCCGATTTTCATCCACCAACGGTACCATGTCGGCTACGGTGCCAATGGCGGCTAGCCCCGTCGCTTGCAGCAGCAGTTGTCGCATGGCGGGTTGCACCTTGCTGCCGCCGGACGCCAATTGGCAAATGGCCCATGCCAGCTTAAACGCCACCGCAGCACCGCAAAGACCGGTAAACGGGTAGTTGCTACCCGGCAGCGATGGGTGCACGATCGCCGCGGCTGCCGGTAGTCGGCTGGATAGTTGATGATGATCGGTTACCACGAGTTGGATGCCGAGCCGGGCAGCGTGATCGGCCTCGTCGAGGCTGGCGATGCCGTTATCCACGGTCACCACCACTTCGGCTCCCTGTTCGGCTAGCTCATCGAGCGACGCAGCGCTCAAACCGTAGCCCTCTTCAATCCGGTGCGGCACGTAGTAGCCGACGTTCGCCCGGAGCAGTCGCAGGCAGCGTAGCAGAATGGCCGTTGCCGTCATGCCATCGGTATCGTAATCGCCATACACGACGATTCGCCGACCGGAGGTTGCAGCTTCGTACAGGAACTTGGCGGCAGGCGTCACGCCAGGCAACTCACCAGGATCGCGGAGGTCACTGAACTTGGCAGCCAGAAACCGCTCGGCAGCCTGTGGGCAATTGATACCGCGCCCCACGAGCAGTTGGGCAACCAAGGCCGGCACCCCCGCGGCATTAGCGATTCGATCGACTAGCGCTTGATCGTAGGTCGCGATGCGCCAGCGTTTAGACATGAGAAAAGAAGGTGACCAAGGTCCAAGGAACGATGACCGAAGCCGCGCAGCGACTGGTCACGCCGGGGGGCGATCACTTCTTCTTTTCGTTGTGCATCGTGTGCCGCTGCAGCCGAGGGCAAAACTTCTTGAGCTTGAGCTTCTCGCCGCCCATCTTGCGCCGCACGGTGTAGTTGTAGTCGCCGGTTTCCTCGCATACGAGAAACACGACTTCGACCTTTTTCTTGCGTTTGCCGCCGCTCTTTTTTGCCATGAATCGAATCCTCGATAACGCTACCGCAAATTTTGCTAGCCAAGTAATATACCGCCCACCTGCGAGCCGGGCTAGGGGGATAGATCGCACCCCGTGCAACATGCCAATCGCTCGCTTCTCGCACCAGGAGCCGCTAGAAATCGAGTCCCGACGCCCGCAAGCTCCGGGCGATCCGTGTTGCCGACTCACTGGCGTACGCCCCCGCGGCGGGCCGGCTCGAACGGCTAGCGGCAGTCGCTTTCCGGCGCGACGTCGCCGCCCGGGCTGGCAATCGCGCCTCGGCCCTTAGCTGGCGGTGCTTTGGGGGGCCTTCGCCTGACGGCGGGTGGCTGCTTACGGCACTTCCGATTGCGTGGGCCCTTACGGCAAACTTTCCGTAGGCTTGCCCGGGATATTCGGGCGTGAAGGTGTCGGGGGGGGCGTCAGCAGCACTGGGTTCGTCCGCATCGGTCGGTTGCTCCAAAAGGTCCACATCCGAAGCGTAATCGACCGACCGGGCTGCAGCGCGCCGCCACCGCTTCCATTTGCGGCGTGTTCACGAACGCCCGGCGACCGAACGAGGGGGATTGCCCCGTGGTTGCTAGTGGGCCGCCAATTTGGAGTGTTGTCGCGTAACGAGGATTGGCCACGCCGACAAAAGGCTGCGCGGAACGGCCCCTAGCTACGCCGCCACCGTACCCAAACTGGCTGCCGTACGCCAAATAGTGAGCGTGGCTACCTGCGCAACAGTCGCCGCTGGCGAGCCCAGCGGGAGCAAGCAGCATGGCTACGGCGGAAAGAACGACACGCTGGGCGGCAAGCATTGCTTCGACTCTCTCGGGACAATTGTGCACGGCGATGCCCCTGGACCCTACCACAAAAGCGGCCTCAAGTGCAAGCAATTTGGCCGCCCGTTTCCGACCAATCATGGTGGCATCGTTAAGCTGCTGTGCTGCCAGGGTTTTGCCACCAAGAGTTCCAAAGCCCGCTGCTTGCAGTGCAGCGTGCGCCATAAGGCGGTTTGGGACAGGGCGAATCCCAGCGGCACCCATGCCCTTTGAAGTTGCGTGTGGTGGTCTTGCACGGCGCTTCGGTCGGCCCGTCGCCAATCTCAGCGCCTCGATCGCTCACCTGTCCCAATCATCGTTCGGCTGCCTGCCGCACCGCGAACTCGACCAGCTCCGGGTAGTGCCGCGCAAACTCAAGCAACAACTGTCCCTCGGTCATCGTTCACCAAATCCCTTCTGCTAGGCCCTATGCGACGGGCCGCACAGTGCTCACCGCACCCGCTGCTTACGTACCACCACCAGCCGATCGTCCTTGCCCGAGTCGGGCAGGCTGCCAAGCTCGACGTTAGCCCCACCCTCGACGGTCACCACGCTTCCTTCGATTAGATCAACTCCTGTGCGCGGGTTAAACCATTGGACCGTATAAACTCCCGAGGCTTCGCTGAGATCGAGTTCCGTTGTCCCGCCATACGGGAGGTAGACGAGATACACTTCGTCGGCCGCAGCAAGGCAATACTTCGAGTTGTCGTGCTGTAGATTTCCCACGAGTTCATCGTGATTGGCCATCCGCCAAAAAGGGATCGAGTTGTCGCGAAAGAAGTCGATCGCGATGCGACAGTAATCCCAGCTGCGGTCGCGACTTCGCCAGTCTTCGCACACCAGATCGTTCTCGACGAACTTGTACCCAAAGTAGTACTCGACTCCCGCTCCGCCACCCATGAGCGTGCCCCACAGCGTTTGCCGCCGCACTTCGTGCTCGGTGTAAGTCTGCTTGCCCGAGTTGTCGCGACCGTCGAACCCCTTGTAGCCCAAGTCGGGGCACTGCCCATGGGCTGCGGAGCCCGATTCGTCGAAGGCCACGACCCAGGGCTTGCCCGCCTCCTCCGAAACTTGCCGCCACTTCACGGTTTGCGAGTGGGTGTCGCCGATATTGCTGTTCTGAAGCGAAACACCGGTAAGCTTCGACTTGTCGCCCAGCAAGGGGCGATACTTCTTGTCTTGTTGAGGGGGAAACGTATGCAGCACACGCAGGTGACCGTAAGGATCGACCGCCGCGATGTAATCGAGTATGGCCTGCTGCTCATCGGTCGATTGCGTGTTCTCTTCACCCAGGTTCCAGTTAAGGGCCAAGTTGTGGCCGAACCGCGCGATCAACTCGCGGCAGTAGAGCTTCCGCTCCGTGCCGAGTTTGCCGCCATCGAGCGACTCCTTCACTTTTCGACGCTTGCCATTCGCACCATTGCGATCGTCGTCGTTCTCGGTTTCCTGCATCTTGAAGTGCAGGTACATTCCCTTACTCGTTGCGTGGTCGAACACGATGCCCCACTGGTCGAGCTTGCTGCAATCGTAGTGCAGTTTGTTATCGCGATCGGCAAACGGCCAGACATTGTCGCCGTCGCCACCCGCGTTGTAGGTGAGAAACGAGAAGGCGTTGCAGCCCTTGCTCGCCAGGTAGCTCACGGCTCCGATCAGGCCTTTGCCTTTGCCCTCTTTCCATGTCGGATCTCCCTCGCGCCAGTCGCGCACATGCGGCTGCCACGTTTTGAGGGGAACTTTGCCCGGCTTGCCGGCCGTCGTATTGTCGAAGTCGACATACCCCAGCAGCGTTTCGGGGGCGTCGGCTCCCACTTTGAGGAAGTACTCATTCGTACCCGCGGTTCGCAAGTAGGGTTTACCAACGTACTCGAGCCGACCACGTGCCCGCCAATCCCGCCCCGTTTTGTCGGAGGGCTCAACATTGAACGTCCCCGTCAGGCCGTTGTAGGGCTTCATCTGCACGGTCGGGGCGTCCTTATCCACGGCCGCCAGGTCGCCCTTGACGAACGATACCCGATACTTCCACTTGCCGGTGATGTCGGTGCGCCAAGTGCGCCCGCCATTTGGTTCCACTCGTAGCAGAGGTGTTGGCGGCGTTGCCGTCGGCGGCAAAGTAGCCTGGCACCGAATAGCTGGGGGTGCCCGACTCGTGCGTGAAGTCGACGGTCATGCGGTAGTCGGTAAACGGATTGGGATCGGCATCCGCTTCGGCCGCGAACGGCCCGTCGAGCGTGAGCGTAACGTTGTGCCACTGCTTTTGTTCGCCCGTTATCGCAACCGCACCATCGCCGTCATCGCCGCGGTTGGCATACTGCTCCTTCGCCTTGGCACGCTTGGCCAGCTTTGTCTTGTTTCCCGATCTGGTCGGGACGAATTCATATGTCGGGGGCGTTTCGCCGGCATGGACTTGCGACTCGGGCCCAACGCCCTCGGGACGCGCGAAGTTCCGATCGGTGGTCATCAGCCATTTGTCGAACTCAAAGCCATCTTCGCGCATCGAGAACAGGAGGATGTGTTCGCCCGGCTCGTCGATGTCGAGATAGAGTTGGCCCGGGACGCCGGTGTGGACTTTCTGCGTACGTTGCTTGCTGTCCCAGAACCACTTGTTCTTGGCGGTCCACTGCATGCGTTGGCCCGAAGGAGGCCACCCGCCGTCGATGCCCACGTGCAAGCCATTGTCTTCGGTACCGGTGGAATGCGTACGGGCCCAGACGTAATATCGGCCTGGAGTGGCAACATGCACTTTATAATGCAAGACGGCCATCTCGCCCGGTTGAGGGCTGAAGTTCTCCTTGTTGATCAGCTTGTCGTTGTGCGTGCGGCGGGTGTCGGGAAGGATCTCCAGGTAGGCACCGCCACTAGCACCCGCCACGTGCGGCGGGTCGCCATCCGGTTCGACATGCGGCGCCCGGTCAGCGGTCGTCCGGTGAAACGCCCGCACGTCGGCCTTCGTCTGCTCAAAGAAGTGCTCGGCTTCCACTACCAGCAGTCCATCCTGCTCAGCGAAGACAAGGTCTTCGCCAACAATCGGCTCGGTAGTCTCCGCCGATCGCGATGGCTGTGCGACCGTGAGTAAGCTCCAGCAAGCTATCAGGGAAACGGATAATCGCAAGGCGCTCGTCATGGTGATGGAATCTCAACGGGTTAGAGAATCGAAAACGGCTATTCGACGACTTCGAAACGAATGTTACGGGTGGAGTCAGGATCGGCGCTCAACTGCATCTCTTCCGTACTTCGAATCAGGCGACCGTTGATGCAAAGGTTCCTGCAGCAGCACGTTCGACACGCTGCTACCTGGTTCGGTCGAGAGTATTTGGCTCGGCTGATCGCGCCATGTAAGTTCCCAGCCGTCCAAATTTCCGTGGGCGGAATCGATTCACCCCCGCCACTTTTCGGTGGCGATTGGGCCACCTAGTCGGGTCTAATCATAGCATTTACCGGTACGTTGAGAGAAGCGATGAGCTGTGGGCCGGAGGTTCAAGGTTTAGGGTTCATTCTTGTTTTTCGACACCTGGTGATCTATTTGTCGGTTTACTCCGGGTAGTGACACGGAATGGCACGTTGGAAGTTGTTGCCAGGCAATGGGTTGCGACAAGCGGAGCTTCGGGCCTCAAGCAACAACGAATCGTTGGTTGAGCTTTGTTGATAATCGCCAGTGGGCCCGTGGACCGCGGCGTGGCATTCCGGCGACACTGCGGGCCAACGGTCGCCGGCCAAGTTGACGCGAGTTTCTGTTATTCTGCTATAATCGCGGGCAGCGACGTATCTTCCCGTTCCCTTCAAAACACCTGACGACTCCATGCTCAATCGACGTACGTTTCTAGCCTCGTCGGCCGCTGTTGCCGGCTCGTGTCTTGCTCCTTCCTTGCGTGCCCAGTCTCCGGGCGTGAACGACGAGATTGGACTCGGGTTCATTGGCTTGGGCTGGCGTGGCGGGCAGCTGCTCGATACGTTCCGCCAAATTCCGGGCGTCCGCATCGCGGCACTCTGCGAACCCGACGAGGCACGGCTGGCCGAAGCGGCAAAGAAGGCCCCCCAGGCAGCGACGATGGCCGACATGCGGCAGCTGTTGGAACGCTCGGATGTGGACGCCGTGGTGATTGCAACGTGCAACCACTGGCACTGCTTGGCGGCCATCTGGGCCTGCCAGGCTGGCAAGGACGTGTACGTGGAAAAACCACTGGGGCACAACCTGTGGGAACAACAGCAACTGGTGAAAGCCGCCCGGGCCAACAAGCGGATGGTGCAAGTCGGCACGCAGCAGCGTTCGAGCCCGCTGCAAGCCACGGCCAAAAAGCTACTGCACGACGATCAGGCAATTGGCAAACTTTCGCACGTAGTGGTGAGCCGCATTGGTGAACGAAAGCCAATTGGCAAGCGCACGTCGCCGCTAGAGATACCCGCTTCGGTGAACTACGACCTGTGGCTTGGCCCGGCGCTCGATCAACCGTTGTACCGCGACGAGTTGCACTACGATTGGCACTGGGACTGGAATACGGGGAATGGCGAAATGGGCAACTGGGGCGTCCACGTATTGGACGACGTAGTAAACGTAGCGCTACAGGATAAAGCGGGCTACCCAACCGCTGTGCATTCGGCGGGAGTTAGAGCTGGGTGGAACGATGCCGGCAACACGCCCAACACGCAGGTCGCCTACTACGAAAACAATGTGCTGCCCGTGGCGATGGTGCTAAGCAACACGATTCCCGCCAAAGCACTATCGAGCGCGGCTGGAAATAGCGAGGGTTTCGCCACCGGCTACACCGTGTTTGGCGAAGGGGGCCGGTTCTGCGGCAGACGAGGTGGTTGGGTGGCGTACGACAACGCTGGCAAGGTGCTACGCGAAGCGAAGGGAAGCGCGGGCGACGGGATCCATCAGCAGCAATTCCTCAACGCGGTGCGGACCCGCGACCAAAGCAGCCTGGCGGCGGAACTGGCGATCGGCCAAATCTCGACCGCCTGGTGTCACTTGGCGAGCATCGCCGCCTTGGAGGGAGCAATGGCCGCCAATCACCACGACCAGAGTGGCCTCGACACCTGGCAAGCGCTGATGGATGGCTACTTTGAGCAAGTAAAGTCGGTTGGCACCACCAGCCCGCCACCACACGGCGGCCGGATTGAAGTGAACGCGAAAACGGGCGAGGTCCAACCCTTGGCCTCGGACGAGGCGCAGCAACTCCTGCAACGCACCTACCGCTCCAGCAAGTGGCAAGCGGCGTTCGACGCTTAGCAGTGCCAGCTACTCGGCCTGCGAGCGATTAGGCTTCGCGAGAACGTGGCGGAAAGACTCGAGTTCCAACGCGTCGATTGCCTCGGTGGCGCTCTTAGGGAGAGCGTAATTGTCGACGGTATCGGCGACGATCTTGCGAGCTCGTTTGGGTGAAGCGAGCAACTGCAGCGCTACACCCCACATGGGAAAGACGCTGAGATAGTCGTCGCGGATACGGGTTAATTCGTCCTGACTGTCAGCATACAATTCACGGCGGAAACGAAACTTGGTGATCTCCTTCACTAGCTCCCATCGTGTGGCTCCGCTGTACGCCATCGATAGAAGGATCATGAAGAAGCTCTGAGTTCGTTGCCCCGGCTTGGCGATGGTAAGTGGTTCGATGGGAGCTGCGACCGAAATGCGCACCAGTTGCTCGCACAAATTGGTGCCTGAGAGCCAGGCGTTGACGGTCTCGCCGATGCGGGGATTGCACTCGATGTACTCTGGCTGCGCAGAGTCGTAGTCGTAGAAGTAATCCAGGAACATAGCACCATGCCAGTCGAGGTGGGTACCCAGGGTTTCGACATGCTCGCGGACGATGGGATGATCGGCACCCGTACGTGCTGCGGACATTCCACCAACACCGAGCTGCCGCGCGTCAAACATGTGAATGCCGACCATCCGCCCACGGTCAAAGACCGCCTGCACCGTCGCCTGGTTGCCCTTAGCAGGTTGCTGCACGAGCATTTCGATATCGCCATCGAGAAGCCCATCGGTCTGGAGCTGCTCGATGCGTGAAGCGAGTTCTTCCTCGTCACCAATATGGAATACCCCCATCCCAGCGGTACTGTGGGCCAATTTGAGATAGAAGGGATAGCTCCAGTTGTGCCGCAGGTCGGCGGCCTGCGTCGCGAAGGCTGTCTCCGGATACGGTAGCCCAAGCGATTCCAGCGTCCGCGTGAATTCCGCTTTGTCCTGCATTCGCCGCATGGCATCGAACGAGGGGAGTGCGATTCCGGCGACGTTGGCCAACAGATCGCGAAACTTGCTCAGCAGATATACTTGTTCGTGCGTTGGCAGTACGACGTCGTACGCCTCGCGCTCAATCTCCGCGGCTAGGAAGCGGAGGAAGTCCGCGGGATCTTTGGCGAAGTGGGGCGAACGTCGCCAACGCCTCACGAAACGCGAGAACCGGCATTGGCACAGCGGATTGGGATCGATGACATCGATCGTATGCTGGCCACCCAAGGCATACAACGATTGCCTGGCCGAAAGGCTCGTTCCCTCCGTCATGAGGATTTTTAGCGAGGGCGGATTGTTCACCATATCAGTAGCGATCTGCGATGTGCGGTTAGGGCCTACTGGCATCGGCGTATTTGCGGCCCAGGTTGAGTCTTGTACGAAGAAACGGTCGATTCCGCACTGTGGTGTGCGAAAAACGTGGGGGCATCGTGCGAGATATCTCCAACATTCTGCTCGCAGCGACTTGCCCAGCGGCTCCACTTTATTTATTTTACCCTTTACCCACCTTTGATCCGATAGAGCCCCCGCCATGACCTCCCCCGATCTCACCCGTCGCGAGATGTACGCAGAAATTCGCAAGCTGTGTGCGCCTGACAATTACACCAACTGGTTTGTGCTGGCACGTGAGTACGCCGTGTACGCCGCAATTGTTGCCGCCACGCTGTGGTCGACCAGTAGCATGACGACTGCAGGGTGGAGCATCTGGTGGCAGCTACCGATCTACGCGACGAGTGTAATCGCGATTGGGTTTTGGTCGCAAACGCGACTCGCGACGCTTGTCCACGAATCGAGCCACTACCTGCTTTTCAAGAACCGGCTGTTGAACGACGTGATGGCCAACCTGCTGGTGGTATTTCCTTTCTTCGGCAAAGTGGGCAACTACCGTATCGGCCATTGGGGGCACCACCGCAATGTTAACGATCACGACAACGACCCCGATCTGTTACGCCTCAAGAAGCATCATCCACGTGAGTTTCCGCTGTCCAAATGGCGATTCCTATGGGAGTACGTTCTGTTGCAGCTCTCGCCACACAAGGCGTTCAGCTACCTAAAGGGCCGCGCCGAGTACGTCACGTTCATGAAGCAGGAAGACGACATCAAGGATCAAAGCCCGCTGTCGCACCGGGCCCTCAACTTGCTGCGTATCACGTATCACTTGGGCGTGTTCGGCACCCTGTTTTATTTCGGCTGGCTGCATTACTACCTGCTGTTCTGGGCGTTGCCGTTGGTGACCGTGTATCCGGCATCGCTATTTCTGCGTGAGATTGCCCATCACGGAAATTTTCCCGACAACGGCGACTTCACCAACAGTCGCGTGTACGAAGGCCGCTGGCTAGAACGAGAGATCTTTTTCCCGTTTGGGGAGTGGAACCACGTCTTGCATCATATGTTCCCAACTATTCCCTGGCACAAGATGCGGCAGGCGCACCAAGTGATGATGCGTTATCCGCCGTACCGCGAAAACGTTGTGATTTGCGATGGATACCTCTTTAAGGGGCATATGGGGCAGGAATACCCGACCGTACTCGACGTTCTGTCGAAGCCTTCGCACACCTACCTGCGAAACGCGAACGCACGGGAGGTTTCTGCCGATATTCGCCGTTCGACGGCCGACGAAATCGGGACCTCCAAGAAGCATATTGGCAAATTGTTGGCGGGTGAATCCTGATCGGGCCGATGCCGAGGGAAGTGACTCCCCCCACCCCAACGCGCGGCAGACCACGCCATGAAAATCAGCTTTCTCGGCGCCGGTGCCATCGGCTCGATGTTTGCCGCCCTCCTCAAGCACCACGCACCCAAGCTGGACGTGTTGATCGTAGTCCGGGGGGAACACGGCGAGGCGGTGGCAAACTCGGGTGCCGTCGAGATCGTCGGTCCCTGGGGTACGCGGCAAGTCCCGCTCGCGTGGTCGTTCGATGCCGAGGATGTGGCCGGCTCGGACTTTGTATTTGTTGCGGTTAAATCGCAGGCCACCGCCGAGGCACTGCGGCAGGCCGCCACGGCGCTAGGGGATGCGACGGTGGTGAGCATCCAAAACGGCATTAACGATTCGCAGTACGCAAACTTGGTTCCGCCCAACCGGCTCGTGATGGGCATGACGAGCACTAACATGGCGGTGGTCGCGCCGGGTCGAGTAAGCATGCAACTCGATGGCTGCACTCTGTTCGGGCCGCCAATTGGTACGGATTCCACGAGCAATGCAGATCGCGTAGTGGGGCTGCTCAATCGGATTCAAGAGCCGGGCCTCGAATTCGCCACACACCCCAACATTTTGGGCATCCGATACAATAAGCTCACCATCAATGCGTTAGGCTACGCTTCCTGCTTGTCTGCCTCCAATTTCGTCACCGAGGCCCTATGCCATCGGGCGTGGCGAGACGGCGTTGGCCGCCCGATTGTCGCGGAATGCAGGCGGGTATTGGCCGCCGCTGGCGTGGCGTTGGCAAAGATTCCGGGAAGATCCGACATTTCGCGGATCGAAAACTTGATGCTAGCACTAGGAATGCCGATACTAGGCAAGATGGCGGAAAAAATCGTCCGGGGCAAGTTTGAACGATCGCCCATCGTTTTTTCGCTCTATCAGGACCTATTGCGAGGTAAAGCGACCGAAGTCGATCACATCAACGGGCAGGTCGTTCGTCTGGCGGAATCGGCCCACGCGGCCGCCCCCGTAAACGCCGAAATCGTCCGAATGACCCATGAGTTAGAACAGCAGCCTGGCGGTACATTTTTCGATCGACAGGAAGTCATTGATCGAGTGACGAAATCGTTAGTCACTTAGAATTCTCAACTAGCGCGGCACCTTTCACCCCCCCCTTTCGTATGAGTCTTCTAGCGATGCAAGCTCCATTACGAGCGGCAATACTGCGCTACAAGTGCAATCAACTCGACCGTTATGTCGCCGGTGCCCAGCAGTGCCGCGCAACGCAGTTGCGATTGTTGCTCGACAAAGTGGGGCGAGCCTCCAACAGCGACTTTGGTCGCCGTTACGGATTCTCAAGTATCCATGATGTCGCGAGCTTTCGCAGGCAATTGCCCGTGACCTCCTACGAGGACTATCGCCCGTTCATCGACCGGGTGATGCAGGGCGATATCGAGGCGATGTTTGCGCCCAAGACGCAGGTGCTTATGTTTGCGATGACTTCGGGCACCACGAGCGAACCGAAGCGGCTGCCGGTGACCGACCGCTTTTATGACGAGTACCGTCGTAGCTGGCAATTGTGGGGTACCGGTGTCTATCGCGACCATCCGGCATTACTCAAGCGGCAGACGCTGCAACTCTCGAGCGACTGGCAACTGGAAGCGACGCCCAGTGGTGCCCCGTGCGGTAATATCAGTGGCTTGGCGGCTACCTCACGCCCGTTTTATATGAAGCGGATTTTCGCTCTACCGGCCGACGTGATCAAAATTCGTGACTATTCGGCCAAGCACTACACTTCGCTTCGTCTGAGCATGGCAAGCGATAATGTGGGCATGTTGATCACGGCGAATCCTAGCACGTTGGTGGAGTTCGCCCGCCGCGCCAACCGGCAGGCCGAAGCACTCGTCCGCGACATCCACGACGGCGGCGTCGATGATTCGCTCGACATCCCGGCGGAAGTGCGTCGAGCTCTACGGCGCAGACTCCGTCCGAACCCAACGCGTGCACGAGAGTTAGATCAACTCATGGCTGCGGCGGGCGAGTTGCTGCCCCGTGATTTTTGGCCGAACTTGTCGATGATTGCCACCTGGACAGGTGGCTCGGTAGGTGTTTATCTGCCCCAGCTCGAAGATTTCTACGGCGATATTGCCATTCGCGATCATGGCATTTCTGCCAGCGAAGGTCGGATGTCGATCCCCTTGGCCGATCACACGCCAGATGGACTGTTAGACTACGCCCACCATTTCTTCGAATTCATCCCGGCCGAGGAGCATGGTACCCCTGATCCCACGGTACTCGAAGCACACGAATTGGAGCCGGGGCAGAACTACTTTATCCTGCTTACAACCTCCGGCGGGCTCTACCGATACGATATTCACGACATGGTTCGCTGTACCGATTTTGTCGGCGAAACGCCGGTCCTCCGGTTTTTGAACAAGGGGCGCCACTTCTCGAGTATCACCGGAGAGAAGTTGAGCGAACATCAAGTCGTGCTCGCCGTAACTCGAAGCTTTCAGGATCTCGATCTCCCGCCGTGTACGTTTACTCTCGCCCCGACGATGGGCGCGAAGCCGCGGTATGAGCTGCTGCTAGAGCCCGGGCCGCAATTGGCTAGCGCGAGCGTTTGGCGCAGGCGGTCCAACAGCGACTGGCCGCCATCAACGAGGAGTTTGCGGATAAGTGCCTGAGCGGACGGCTCGAACCGATTGCCGTCCGCGAGATCCCTGCTGGCACGTGGGCCGCATTGCGGGCTCACCGCAGCAGGGCGCGGGGCAACTTCGAAGAGTTCAAACAACCGTGCCTGGTGGCCGACATGCAATTTGCCGACAAGCTGCCGCCGGCCATCGAACCCATGAGCAGCGGCCGGGTGGCCTCTTAGCCCACCGTCCGTGTCCTGGGGCCATCGCTTCCTGCTCAGCCATTGCCCTTAGCAAGGAGCAACCTATGCCAGGTCAAACTGTTCTCGTCACGGGCGCCACCGGACTCGTTGGCCATTGCGTGGCCCGCCGCCTTTGTGCCGCTGGGTACCGCGTTCAGGCGATGCTGCGGCCTAGTTCCCATCGCGAGTCACTGGAAGGACTGAACGTTGAAATCGTCGCAGGCGACTTGGCCTGCGTCGACACACTTGCAGAAGCGGTAGCCGAAGCGGAGATCGTGGTGCACGCCGCGGCCCAAATTGGGGATTGGGGGCCGGCCGAGAACTATCGAGCCATGAACGTGGTCGCACTGGAGCATCTGCTCAATGCTGCCATGCGGACCGGCAAGCTGGAACGGTGGATTCAGATTAGCTCGCTCGGCGTTTACCCAGCCCGCCACCACTATGGGACCGACGAAACAACTGCCGCCGACCTGACGGGACTCGATGGCTATACCCGCACCAAGGCCGAGGCCGAAGTGCTCCTCCGTCACCACATCGATGAGCACGGACTTCGGGCAGTGATCCTTCGCCCCGGCTTCATTTATGGCCCGGGTGAGCGGCACTCGATTCCGCGTGTCATCGAAAAAATCGAAGATGGCTCCATGAAGTTCATCGGCCCGGGCGACAAACTACTCAACAATACCTACGTTGGGAATCTGGCGGATGCCGTGTTGCTTGCCATGGAGAACTCGGCGGCTATTGGCGAGACGTTCAACATCCGTGATGAGCGTCTCGTGACACGGGAGGAATACATCAACACGATCGCCGATTACCTGGGAAAACCCCATCCCAAGCACGTACCCGAATGGCTTGCCAGGTTGTTGGTTGGGCCCATTGAACGGATAGCCAAGCGTCGCGGTGCGACGGAAGCACCGCTGCTCACTGGTGCGCGGATCAAGTTCATGACGCTGAATCTGGACTACTCCATCAGCAAGGCGAAACGCATGTTGGGCTACGCCCCGAAGGTAGATTTTCGCGAAGGAATTATCGAAGCCCTAGACGACCTCACTGGAAAGACAACCGTTTCTTCCCAGCCAGTGGGCCCCGCGTAGGGTCGTCGGTAGACCAGCCACCCGCAGTTCCTGGCGCCGAGGCCGGTCCCGACAGAGGTCGTGGGCGACGAAGACACCATGCATTCCGCGTTGACTTTGCCATGCACCTTCGGAAACTAACGGCGTCCATCCTACGTGTGCGGCTACGTAAGCCGTTTCGCCATGCCTCGGCGGTCAGGCACTACAGTGACAACATTCTTGTCGAGGCCGAACTCGACGATGGCACCATCGGCTGGGGCGAAGGGGTTCCGCGCGAGTACGTCACGGGCGAAACCGCCGAGGGAGCCCTTCAACAGTTTGCCCAATCCGCAGTAGCGGAGCAGTTGGCGGGTGAGGCGACGAGTTGGCCGCAGGCGCTGTCGCTATGCGAGCGATTCTCGCCGGCGGTAGTCAACGACGACCCTCGCGGGTGCCATGGCAACTCACTCCGTGCGGCGGTGGAGCTAAGTCTGCTCGACGTCTACGGCAAGCTATTTGGCGAGCCAGTCTCTCGAGCCTTCGCGCACTTCGCTCCTGCGGAGGCCATTCTTCATCGCAGCAACGTGGTCCGCTACAGCACCACCATCGATGCCGAGCATAGCCGGAAACTGTGGCGTTCGGCCTTCAAGATGTGCGCGTACGGTTTTCGGCAATGCAAGGTGAAAGTCGGCGCAGACGCAGCCGAGGATGCCCGCCGGTTGGCGATTGTGCGACGGTGGATTGGCTCAGGCGTTGACTTGCGTATCGACGCTAACGAAGCATGGCGTACCGAGAACATGGTTGCCAATGCGCACAAAATCGCCACCGCGAACATCAGTTGTATCGAACAGCCAATCCCACACGCCGACGTGCAAGCGCTCGCGGACCTCCGGACGCAGATCGACACGCCAGTGATGCTCGACGAATCGCTTGCCAGCCTGCACGACGCAAGGGAGGCGATACGCCTCAGCGCCTGCGACCTATTCAACATCCGCATATCGAAATGCGGCGGCCTGCTCAACTCGCTGCGACTGGCAGCTGTGGCGCAGCAACATGGCATCGGCTACCAACTCGGTTGCCATCCCGGAGAGACGGGTATCCTATCGGCGGCGGGTCGCCATTTCGCCACCACCGTAGGCGAGATTCGCTATCTCGAAGGCTCCTACGACCACCATGTGCTCGCTGAATTGGTCACCAAGCCCGACCTCACCTTCGCCTACGGTGGCCGCGCCCGTGCCCTTCCGGCGGCCGGATTGGGCGTTTCGCTTGACCGGCGAGCTGCGGAAAAACACCTACGCGAAACGTGCCAAATCGTGATCGAACAATAGCCAACTCCAGCACCCTCCGCCGGCAGAACAAGCTACACTTACCTATCATGAGCGACCTAACGGGAACAATTGAAACGTACACGGCGCACGACGGGCGCCTCCTAACGCTGCGGCATTTCGAACCGGCGTTCGAGCCGCTGGGCACCGTGGTACTGTTGCACGGCATCATTAGCCACTCCGGATGGTATGGAGCAAGTGCCGGTTACCTGGCGGACCGCGGATTCAACGTCGTTGCGCTCGATCGTCGTGGCTCGGGCCTTAACTGCGAGTTGCGCGGGGACGTCGACCGCTGGACAACGTGGGTTGACGACGTGACGACCATTTGTGAGACGTACCACCAGCGAGGACCGGTCGTCCTGCTCGGCATCAGTTGGGGAGGCAAACTGGCCCCGGTTGTTGCCCGCAGTCGGCCCGATCTCTTGGCTGGGTTCGGAATGATTTGCCCGGGACTGTTCGCCCATCAGCAGCCTGGCGTCCTGAAGCGTTCGGCCATGGTCGCCAGTGGCAAGCTGGGCATTCACGAGCGGCGTGTCGCCATCCCCTTGCAGGATCCCACACTGTTTACCAATTCGCCCAAATGGCAGGCGTTCGTGCGCGACGATCCGCTCACGCTCCGCCAAATTACTCTGCGTTTTGCCCGGGAAGACCACAAGCTCACCCGCTACGCGCGGCAATCGGGCAAGTTCATCCACACGCCGGCACTTCTGGTGCTGGCTGGGCGCGACTCCATGGTACGCAACGAGCGGACGCGAGCCTACCTGGCCGAACTCGCATCGGATGACACAACGTTGTTGGAATTCAAGACGGCTTCGCATACGTTGGAATTCGAGCCAGCCCCGATTCCGTTCTTCGACGACTTGTCCGATTGGGTAGCCCGCGTCGTGCGTCGCAGGAAGGTGTAACAGCGGCGCTGGTACTGGTACGATACGGGTGTCGCCACGCATTACCACGGGTCCACGTACGTACGTACGGCCGGCGGTGGCCCGGCACCCCGCCCACCGAAGGCTCCGATGTATCTACTTGCGCTCGAAACTACCTGCGACGAAACGGCCGCAGCCATTGTGACCGACGAGTTGGCTGTGCTCGCGTCGGTGGTTGCGTCGCAAGAAGATCTGCACGTTCAATTTGGCGGCGTGGTACCCGAGATTGCGTCCCGCGCTCATGTTGAGAAGATCCTGCCGGTGATCGATCGAACGCTTCGTCAGGCAGGCCTTACGCTGGCGGATCTCGATGCGGTGGCGGTAGCCAACACTCCGGGGCTGGCCGGTTCGCTGCTGGTGGGACTCACGGCGGCAAAGGCGCTGTGCCTTGCGCTCGATCTACCACTGCTGGCAGTAAACCACCTGCAGGCGCATATCTACGCCTGCCGTTTGGCCAGCGGTAAGGACGTATTTCCTTGCGTCGGATTGATTGTCAGTGGTGGGCACTCCAGTCTATACCGTTGCGATGGGCCTATCGATTTCGCGCTGCTCGGCGGAACGATCGACGACGCCGCGGGCGAGGCATTCGACAAAGTTGCCAGCCTGCTGGGCCTCTCCTACCCTGGTGGCCCCGCCATCGCAAAAGCGGCGGCCACTGGCGATGCCAAGCGATTTCGTTTCCCACGACCGTTGATGGACGAAAAAAACCGGCTCGATTTCAGCTTCAGTGGACTCAAAACAGCCGTGCGTTACCAGGTGCATGGCACCGGAAAGCTCGGGCCAACCGACGATTTCGACCACGGGGTGGTGGGCGATGTGGCAGCCAGCTTTCAGGAAGCCGTGGTCGACTGTTTGGTTGGCAAGGCGGAGCTTGCAATTGAGCAAACCGGTTACGGCACCTTATGCGTGGGTGGCGGCGTTGCGGCAAACTCGCGACTTCGAGAGCGGCTACTGCAGTCAGCCCGCAAGCAAGGCTACGAACTACATATCCCGCCGATGAGTCTCTGCACCGACAACGCCGTGATGGGCGCGATAGCCATTGAGCGGTACAAGGCTGGCATGTTCGAAGAGCTGGATCTGGATATCCTGCCCGGACTCGAACGCCCTCAATCGAGTCGGAAGTAGACAACAAACGGCCCAGGCTTCGTAACCTGGGCCGTTTGTCAATTCAATCTTGCACAGCAGTGATCTTAGTAGCCGCGTTGGCACTTAGCGCAGTACGGACGAGGCGAAGCCGGTTGGTACTGCGGATAGCTATCGTAGCTTGGCGAGAAGGGCATGGCGGTGCTCACCGGCATGGTCCTCACAACCGGCTTTGCCACCACGTGGCGGACAGGTACGTTGCCGTCGCGATACTTGCCAATGAGTTCGCTCCATTCGCCATTGGACAGTTTGCCCGCTTGCTGATGAAGGATCACCTTGCCCTGTTTGTCGATAACCGCGACGTACGGGAAGGTGTCGGCCTTGAAGGCTTCAGCAACCTTCTTGCCGTACTTGGTGCTGGCGTCGATGTGACACAGGTCGTAATCGCCTAAGGCGCCGTCCGCGGAATCGCCCAGCAATTCGTCGGACAAGCGCTGATCGGCCACACCTGGCTGGTCGATGACCATAAGCAGCGGGCGATCGTCTTGACGGGTTTGCTTGAGTGCCGCCGCGTAGTCCGATTGCCACTCAGGGGCGTCAGGATTCGCTGCGGTGATTCCGATGGTCGCGATCACGATTGCAAACAACTGAAGCATCAATCACTCCTTTGTTGGTTTTCACCGTCTAAAGGCTCGCTGAGCAACCGAACGCGATCCGCACATGTGCAGGATCGCGTTCCGAGTCGCCAGACATAGCGGCTAGGAAACGATGAACGTTGAAAGGTTGGCCTAGCGAGTTGGCTCAGCGCTCAGTGAGAGCGAGGATCCTCATCCGAAAGGCGGTTCCAGTGGGGGCGGGAAGTGCAGGGGAGGGAATGGGAGAGCGGTTTGGTGCTGTGGCATCCGTAACCGCCAGGATGGCAAAGTTATGGCCGTAACGACGGCCTGTTTCAAGGGGCAAGATAGGATGGGTTTACCGAACGCCGAGAATAATCGGTGTGGACAACCGAGCCAGAGGCTGCATGTCCCCAGGTGCCAATCAGTCGCAAAGTCCCTGCCACATAAAGAGTTGTCGCTCTTGAGATTCTTCTTCAATATCGGCACGATTGGTCGAGAAAAAAAACTCGAAAGAAGGGAAAGGGCCAAATCACCACTGGGTAAAATGGCGAGAATAGGGGCAATGAGTCGAGGAGCGCGATAGATCGACACTCCATCCGAATCGCTCGCGAAACCCGGGGGGGCGATCCGCAACAAGTACGACCCCGTTAAGATTTAGTGAAGGCCCTTGAGTGTCGCGAATCTGGGTGTAACCTGACCGTCAGCGGCACGAAGCAACGTTGGCCTACGTTCAGCAGCACTAACACAATTTTTTCAGGAAATGCCCCTTCCATGTTCACAAGTCGCCGTACATTTCTCCAATCTTCCGCAGCATTCGCCCTCGGTGTAGGTGGCCTGCGCGAATTTGTCGCTGCCGGCGAACGGGTGGCAGCTACAAGTTCCCGGACGCGGTTTGCAAAGCTGGTGGACGATCCGCATCATCTCCTGAGTTTGCCGCCGGGTTTCAACTATCGCATTATCTCTCACGCCGGCGACTTGATGGACGATGGCCTTTTAGTTCCGGACAAACCCGACGGAATGGCAACGTTCGAAGGTCCCAACGGTTTAACATTGCTTGTGCGGAACCACGAAATCGAACCAAGGCAGCAAGGTCCGTTCGGCGAAGACGCCGAGGGTCTATCCAAGGTCGACACGGCCAAGCTATACGACCTGGGAGAAGAGAGAAAACCCTGCAACGGTGGTACCACGACTGTTGTCTACGACACGCGCGAGCAAAAAGTGGTCCGCCAGTACCTGAGTCTCACCGGTACCATCCGCAACTGTGCAGGAGGGCCCACCCCTTGGGGTTCTTGGATCACGTGCGAAGAGGCGTGCGACGTTGTCGGCGTCAATAAGATCGACGACGGACCTGCTGTTATTTGCCAACAGAACCACGGCTACAACTTCGAGGTGCCGGCGTCGGCAGAAATCGCTCTGACTCCAGCTGTGCCGCTCAAGGCGATGGGACGCTTCCGACACGAGGCCGTTGCGGTCGATCTTGCCAGCGGCATCGTTTTTCAAACCGAAGACGTCGATGACGGACTCATCTATCGCTTCGTACCAGCTCGCCCCGGTGAGCTGGCGGCGGGAGGAAAGTTGCAGGCCCTTGCTCTGCTGAATCGCCCAAGAGCCGATACGCGCAACTGGACTAGCGACGGGCTCATTTCATCGGGAAGTCGCCACGCGGTCCACTGGATCGACCTGGAGGACGTCGAGTCGCCGGGCGACGATCTGCGGTATCAGGGTTTTGATGCCGGCGCTGCACGCTTTGCCCGAGGTGAGGGAATGTGGTACGCCGATGGCGATATCTACTTCGCTTGCACCAGCGGCGGCGCTGCGCGGCTGGGGCAGATTTGGAAATACACGCCGAGCCCTTCCGAGGGGCAGGCGGGCGAGGCGAGCGATCGTGGAATCTTGGAACTCTTCGTGGAACCCAAGAACTCGAAGTTGGTCGTCAATGCCGACAATCTAACGGCTTCCCCCTGGGGCGACCTGATCGTGTGCGAAGATCGCGATGGCGACGAAGTGCGGCTCGTAGGCGTCACTCCCGCCGGCGAGTGCTACACCTTCGCCCACAATCACGCGCATACTGAGTTCTCAGGTGCCACTTTTTCGCCCGATGGCACCACGCTTTTCGTCAATCTGCAGCACCATGGCATGACGCTGGCTATTACGGGCCCATGGCCCACCGTGACGGCCTAGCCACCCGTTGGTAGGCCCAACGCTCCAACAAGTGCGATTGCTTTCAACCTATGGGCCAAGCTCTTTGGTCGTGTCCTGTCGTCGCGGCCGACGAGTCGGGTTACAATGGGAGGCGACGCAATCTCTTGTTCCACAATAGGGTACGCCACCATGCAACGACGCGACTTCATTAAAGCCACTGCTATTACTGGAGCCAGCGCTATGGCAACCACGAAAACTCGGGCCGCGGACAACGCGGATGGCAGCGATCAGCAGGCACCATTCAAGCTGCATTACGCACCCCATTTTGGCATGTTTAAGAGTTTGGCCGGCAACGACGAAGTCGACCAACTCAAGTTTGCCGCCGACCAGGGCTTCACCGCCTGGGAAGACAACGGCATGAAAGGCCGAGATGTTGCGCTACAGGAGCAAATCGCCAAGACGATGGACGAGTTAGGCATGGCGATGGGCGTATTCGTTGCTCACGGCAATTTCAGGGACCATGCGTTCGTCACCAAGAATAACGATAAGCGCGATCGTGTTGTGCAAGAGA
This sequence comes from Lacipirellulaceae bacterium, assembly GCA_963753855.1. Classification (GTDB taxonomy): domain Bacteria; phylum Planctomycetota; class Planctomycetia; order Pirellulales; family Lacipirellulaceae; genus Aeoliella. Next base: position 423,872 of record CAVWDV010000008.1, read on the forward strand.
TCAAGGACAGCGTCGAAGTGGCCAAACGCGTCAACGCCAAGTGGATGACCGTCGTACCGGACGGCTACGTCGACAACCTGGAGTGGGGGTATCAAACGGCCAACTGCGTCGACCTTCTCAGGCGGTGCGCCGAGGTGTGCGAGCCGCACGGCCTGGTGATGGTGCTTGAGCCCTTGAACTGGTGGAGCAACCACCCCGGACTTTTTCTGCATAAGATTCCTCAGGCCTACGAAATCTGCCGCGCGGTCGACAGTCCGAGCTGCAAGATTCTGTTCGACATCTATCACCAGCAAATCCAGGAAGGTAACCTAATCCCCAACATCGATATGGCTTGGGAAGAAATCGGCTACTTTCAATGCGGTGACAACCCAGGCCGCAAAGAGCCCGGCACGGGCGAAATCAACTACCGCAACGTGTTCAAGCAGATCCACTCCAAAGCCTTCGAGGGGATCATGGGCATGGAACACGGCAACAGCCAAGGCGGCAAAGCGGGCGACCAGGCAGTGATCGATGCGTACCGAGCCGCGGACGATTTTTGATGCCCCGTGGTTGCGTGTGACGATGTCCCACGAACCGAGACGAATGATGTGCTTGATTAGCGATGACGCGTCAGCCCGACACCTTCTTCGCTAGCTCGTTCTCCCGCTTGTCCACTTCCGGATTCGGCGTTGCGTCCGCGTCGACCTGGCCGCTGAGCCAGCGGATGCCACCTAGCAGCGACTGCTGATATGTGGGGTTTTCCCACACGTCCTCGCGGTGGCCCAGGCTCATGTGCATGACGCGTCCCTTGCCATAATCCTTCACCCAGAGCACGGGCACATGGTAGGGCTTCTTGAGTTCGGTCTGCTCCATGTCGAGGCTCATTAGCACGCGGACCTTCTCTGGCTGCCAGTGGCTGAACTGATAGATCTCATCTTGCAGCGTGACGCCTTCGCCCCACGGCTCGGAGGCAGGATGCGAAGGGTCGTGCACTTTGATCGTAACAGTCGAGTTCGCCCCCCACGGATGGCCATTGAAACTGCCGCCAATCATGTCCCAGTACGGCTCGTAATCGGCGAACGTGTCGGTCGCCGAGTGGACACCAAGGAACCCATGTCCTTGCTCGGCGATATACGTGTCGATCAACCACTCCATCGTCGCTTTCGGGATGGGAAGCCTCGATTTCTTGTCGTTCATCTTGCCGGTCGTGTAGAACATGACGATGTCATAGTTCTTGATCAGCTCCGGCTTGAAGTCGTTCTCGACGTCCTTGGTGCAGTCGAGACGGAAGAGGTGGCTCTTGATGCCGAGTTCGGTCATGATCCGCTCGGTGTGAGAGAGGGCATTATCCTTGCGCTTTATCGTCGGATGTTGGAAACCACCACTTTGCGTGACCAGCAAGATGCGCAGCGGTCGCTCCGCGGAAACCTGCCGATCGCCGATCGGCCGAATCCTGATGTTTCGGTACGCAACCTCATGCCCGTGCTCTTGCAGCACAATGTGGCCTCTTAGCTGCTTGGCAAAGTCTTTCCAGGCGGCAAACTTTGTACCGGCGATTCGCTTGTTCCAATCGTCGCTACCGATTTCGGCTTCGACAATCTTTTCGCCGTTCAGCCAGTGTTCAACCTGCGAGCCATCAAGCACTATGCGGCCCGTGTTCCATTCGCCCGCCGGTTTCGCGACGTCTCTTGCCGGGGCATAAAGTCCGTAGAGCGAACCGGCCGCGGTCGAGTCGGTTGGCTCGAGATTCCCGCCTTCATTGTCGATCGCCTGGTACTCTGGTCCGGTCACGTAAGGTGGCTGGCTAGTTTGCTGGACATGGTAAATCACACCGCTATTTCCGCCCGCGGAAATCTTCCATTCGAATTCCAACTCGTAGTTATCAAATTGCTGTTTGGTGATGAGGTCGCCCGCTTGCTTGACACGAGTGAGAGCCCCATCGTTGATCTGCCAACCGGTGGGAACGGCATCGTCTTTCGCTCCGTAGCCACGCCAAGCGTCCAGTGAGGTGCCATCGAATAGAACCTGCCACTTACCATCATCGCCGGCTGCCACAGCAATCGTGGAGTGAGATATCGTAGTTAATAGCAGGGCAGCAACTACGTAGCGGGTCATACGCATCGGTTGGGTCTTTCTTGGTTGCAGGTACAAGACGGTGAGCCGTGCAATCGCTTGCCCGAGTCACCGCCATTCGAATTCGCCGATGTTAGTCGTCGAGTGACTTGACTAGGATCTTGCGGTAATGAACTTCGCTTCCGGGATCGTGCCCCTGGATGGCGAACGTGCCGGAGTCGAGCAGTCGGCCAGCAGGGCGGCCCTCCTCCCGACTGGCGTCTTTCGGCTCCGTGTAGTCGGTGGTCACTTCGTCGTTGACCTTTACCACCACGTGGTTGCCAGTAACGATGACGTGCTGCGTGAACCACTCGTTGTCCTCGTGCGGGGCTTTGTCCATGACGTCGTCAACACCGTACAGGCCGCCGGTCTTCTTGCGATCGCTTTGCGAACAGTTTACCTGAACTTCATACCCCTTTTCTGGCCAGCCCGAGTCCTGGTACTTGGTGTGAAAGTACATCCCGGAGTTAGCGCCAGGCTTGGTCATGATTTCGCACTTCCATTCGAAGTTTTTAAAGTCGTGATCTTTCACGTCTCCCACGTAGAACAGGTGCGCGCGGTCGCCTTTCACGACGAGCACACCCTCAGCGACTTTGAAAGTATCGGGATTCTCATTGGCTTCCCAGCCGGTGAGATCCTTGCCGTTGAACAAGCTAATCCAGCCTTCCTCGCCGTCATGGTGGTCGGCGAACAACTGGCCGCTGGCAACAACCAGGGCGAAGCAAGTTACCACCAAACCTACCCACGGTTTTCTCGACAAGTGAATCATCGCACGCAACTCCTACTAATGAGACAAAATTTGGGAATACCTGGGCAGGGAAGCTGATTGTAGCTCGCCGGCGGCCGCGTGTCACGCAAGGTTCTAGCGTGTGTACCCCGCGAAACAATTTCTGGACCGTAGAGAACGGAGGGAATACCAGTAATCAACGGGGGTGGCGACCACGGTACTTCAGCATGTGCAAACCCGTGCTCCAGCACGATCCAACCTGCGCCCAGCGCCAGCAAAACAAAGCTTGGACACGGTGGTCCAAATATTCCCGCATGGCTGGGGAATTGGGTGGCAAAGCACAGATCCGGTCCGCTACACTTAAGGGGTCTTTTCCTAAGGTCCATTGGTTGGCAAGGCGACATGAAACCAGACAGGGCAAAGTGCAGTAGGGCGGCGCTGGGACTAGCGGCGGTAGCGGTGTGGACGTTGCTGCCGTCGCGGATCGTGGCCACCGAAGCCGTAGACCAATTCCTATCGACCTATTGCCTCGACTGTCATACCGGAGGGGATGCTCCGGCCAACATCGACTTAGACAACTGTGACTTTTCGTCGTTGGCCGACAACGTCGACCTTTGGGAGCGTGTGCTCAAGCAATTGTGGTTGCGACAGATGCCGCCACCGGATAGCTATCGGCCGGACGAGGGAGAACTTCGCCGATCGTCGAGTCGCTTAAGATGGCGCTAGATCGTAATGCGATTGAGCATCCGCGACCGGGGCGCACCGACACGTTCCGCCGGCTGACCCGATTTGAGTATGGCAATGCCATACGCGACTTGCTATCGCTCGACATTGACGTCGTCAGTATGCTGCCAGCGGATGAATTAAGTCACGGGTTCGACAACATTACAGTCAGAGAGCTTTCGCCCACGCGTATCAATCGCTATGTCTCCGCGGCGCAGTACGTTAGCCGCCTGGCGACGGGCCAGCCGTCGACTGCTGCAACGGGCCTAACGGTGCGCGTTCGCCCCGACACGACCCAGGAGTGGCACATGGATGGCCTGCCTTTGGGTACGCGCGGCGGGGTGCTAGTGCCACATTACTTCCCGCAATCGGGCGAGTACGAAATACGTGTCCGATTGACTCGCGACCGCAACGAACACGTCGAGGGCCTGCGCCAACCCCATGAACTCGATATGATGCTCGACTCGGAAAGTGTTGGTCGATTCGAGGTGCGTCCACCGAAGAAGGACGGAGCCAAGAGCAATGAGTACGAACAGGCCGGGCACGCGCACGTCGATCGGCATTTGAAAGTCCGCGTCAATGTCGCCGCTGGTCCGCACGAAGTTGGCGTTGCGTTTCTTCAAAAGCCGCACGCGCTGCTCACCACCAAGCGGCAGCCGCTCAACGTGCATTACAACATGTACCGCCATCCACGGCTTGGGCCCGCCGTTTACGAAGTGACGATCACGGGGCCACTGCAACCAGCGGACAACGGCGACGCCGCCAGTCCACAACGCATTTCCTCGAGGCCGCCCATAGCGACCGGCGACGACGAGCGCGCAGCCCGAGAGACCTTGGCCAGGCTTATGCGGCGGGCGTGTCGTCGCCCTATCGAGGACAATGATCTAGTACAGCCACTGGATTTATACCGCCAGGGCCGCGCGTCGGGCAGTTTTAAGGACGGCATGGAATTGGCCTTGAGTGGGGTGTTGCTGCATCCAGAGTTTCTCTTGCGCATCGAGCGCGATCCAGCAGGTCTTGCCTCGGGCACGGCCTACGAAATCAGCGACATCGAGTTGGCGAGCCGCTTATCGTTCTTTCTGTGGGGGAGCCTGCCTGATGATGAGCTGTTGGATCTGGCAGAACACAATCGGCTTGGCGATAATCGGGTACTTGAGCGTCAGACGCGAAGGATGCTTGCCGACACTCGTTCGCGAGCGCTCGTGGACAGCTTTGCCGCCCAATGGTTGAGCCTACGCAATTTGGATGCAACGACACCCGATGCCCGCATGTTCCCGGACTTCGACGACAATCTTCGGCAAGCCCTCCGCCGCGAGACCGAATTGCTCTTCGAAACCGTCATTCGCGACGACCTCAGCATCATGGAATTGCTCGCCGCCAATTTCACGTTTCTCAACGAGCGGCTTGCCAAACACTATGGCATTCCGCACATCTACGGGAGCCGCTTCCGGAAGGTTGCGTTACCGGACGATAGCCACCGGGGCGGACTATTGCGGCATGGTAGCATCCTGATGGTCACCTCCTATGCTACTCGTACGTCCCCCGTCCTACGCGGCAACTGGGTGCTGGAGAACATCTTGGGCACACCTACGCCGCCGCCCCCCCCCGATGTGCCTACGCTTGAGCAAAATGTGATCGCGGCCAATCTGCCGGTACGTGAGCGACTGAATCAGCACCGCGCCGACCCGGCATGTGCCAGTTGCCATGACCGCATCGACCCAATCGGCTTTGCACTGGATCATTTCGATGCGGTTGGGCGCTGGCGGACAAACGACTCCGGACAACCCATCGACTCCGCTGGCGGCCTGCCGGATGGCACCGTTTGCCAAGGCGTTTCGGGCCTGGAGCAATTGTTGCTGCAGCGGCCCGACGTGTTCGCTTCCACGCTCACCGAAAAGCTCTTGACCTACGCGCTCGGCAGAGGCTGTGAGTCACACGACGCACCAGCCGTGCGGGCGATTGTTCGCGACGCTGCGCAAGCGGACTATCGGTTCTCCGCGCTTATTCTCGGCATCGTAAGAAGTACTCCCTTTCGGATGAGGACGACAGAATGATCTCGCTCAAGAAAGCCCTTCCACGGCGAACGTTCTTGCGTGGCGCTGGCGCTGCGCTGGCCTTGCCGCTCCTGGATGCCATGATACCGCCGCTCACGGCCATTGCCGATACGGTGGCGAATCCGGGGCAACTCCGCCGACTTGGCTTTGTGTATATGCCCATGGGTTGCGACATCAGCAGTTGGACTCCGCCAAGCGACACGCTAGAAACGCTTTCGCCGACGCTCAGTTCGCTGGCCAATGTCAAAGACCAAGTGACAGCCATCAGTAACTTGGAGCTTCGAAACGCCTATCCTGGCACGCACGCCACTTCGAACGCCGCATTCTTGAGTGCGGCCCGAGCCAAACGGACGGAAAGCAGCGACTACTACCTGGGCACCACGGTCGACCAAGTTGCGGCCCAGCACCTGGGCCGCAACACTCAGTTGCCGTCGCTGGAACTCGCCATGGACTTGCTCTCGGTTGTAGGTCAGTGCGACAACGGCTACGCATGCGTCTACCAGAACAACCTCTCTTGGTCGTCGCCCACCACGCCCTTGCCCGCCGAGGCCCACCCGCGATTGGTGTTCGAAACCTTGTTTGGCGAAGGTGGCACGCCGGTCGAACGCCAGGCAGCACTCAAGAAGAGGGCCAGCCTGCTCGACTCGTTGGGGGAGGAGATCACGCAGCTCCAACTCACGCTTGGCCCGGCGGATCGCCACACCGTTAGCCAGTATCTCGAATCGATTCGTGAGGTGGAGCGGCGAATCCAGCGCGCCGAAGTGGATTTTAAGGAGAATCCGCTTCCCGATCTGGACCGGCCCGTGGATGTTCCTACGACATACGCCGAGCATGCGCGGCTCATGTTTGATCTGCAAGCACTCGCGCTTCAGGGCGACATGACGCGCGTGATCACCTTTCAGCTCGCCCGCGAAACGAGCAATCGCACGTACCCCGAAATTGGTATTTCCGAACCCCACCATCCGCTCACGCACCATGGCAACGACCCTACGAAGATCGCAAAGGTCGCGAAGATTAATCAGTTTCACGTTTCGCTCTTCGCCGAATTCCTGGAAAAGCTCCAGGCCACGCCTGAAGGCAACGGTTCGCTGCTCGACCACTGCTTGTATTTGTACGGCAGCGGAATGGGGAACCCCAACGTGCACGATCATCGCAATTTGCCCATCCTAGTTGCGGGCGGCGCTGCCGGAAAAATGCGCGGCGGGCGGCATCTTGCGTTCGACGAACCAACGCCGCTGGCAAATCTCCACTTGACGCTGCTCGACAAAGTGGGCGTCTCGCTTGATTCGTTTGCCGATAGCCAGGGCCGGATGGACGAATTGTCGGAACCGCTCGATGTGTGATTCATCCTCTTGCGGAAGAAGTGAAACGTGAAAATCGAAGTACTCCTGCGCTGGCTCTCACTGATCATGGGTCTGGTAGCTGCGGATTTCGCCTTGGCGCTGGCTGATGATGCGCCGCCTCCACTCTTGGCCGATGCTGCCAATCGAAACGATAGCGCGGCACTTCTCGCATTGCTGAACCAAGGTGCAGATGTCCACGCCACGCTTTCCGACGGAACAACCGCTCTTCACTGGGCTGCGTATCATGAAAATGCAAGGTTGGTCGATGCGTTGATTGCCGCCGGGGCGAAGGTGGACGCGTCCAATCGCTATGGCGTTGCCCCGCTTTCGATTGCGTGCCAAAACGGAAATGCAACCATTGTCGAGGCGCTACTCGACGCCGGTGCGGATGCCAATACGATGCTGCCGGGGGGCGAACTAGCGTTGATGACTGCCGCCCGGACGGGTCGCGTCGGGCCGATTCTTTCGCTGATCGCCCACGGCGGCGACGTCGACGCGAAGCTGCAGGGCGGCCAAACCGCCACCATGTGGGCAGCCGCCGAGGGCAATGTCGATGCGGTTCGGACGCTCATCGATGCAGGTGCCGATTTTCGCACGCCTTTGGAGTCTGGCTTTACTCCCCTGTTTTTCGCCGCTCGCAACGGCAAGGCCAACGTCGTCGACTGCCTGCTCTCCATCGGCTTGGACGTCAACGACACAATGCAACCCAAACGGCAAGCTGCTGGCGGCCCGCCCGCCGGCACGAGCGCGTTGATGCTAGCGGTAGAGAATGGCCATATTGACTTGGCGATCCGGTTGCTTGAGGCCGGGGCCGATGCCAACGACGACCGCATCGGGTATACGCCGCTGCACGCCATCACATGGCTACGCAAACCAACTCGTGGCGATGGACCGCCACCTCCGGTCGGATCCGGCACGGCTACCAGCCTCGAACTGGTTCGGGCTCTCGTTTCCACGGCGCGAACGTGGATGCCGAACATGCAAAACGTCGTACGAATCTAGACGCACTCAACCGCACCGATGCAACACCTCTATTGCTTGCTGCGGAGGCGGGCGACTTACCGCTCGTCCAGCTATTGGTCGAACTTGGTGCGGATGCTTGCCGAACGAATATCGATCGCTGTACGCCATTATTAGCGGCCGCCGGTGTTGGTGTGTTGTCGGATGGCGACGAGTCGGCAGGTACCGAAGACGACGCCATCCAAACGGTCGAGTACTTATTGCAACATAAAGCGGACATAAATGCGGTGGACAAAAACGGTAACTCCGCAATGCACGGCGCGGCGTACAAGAGTTGGCCCAAGTTGGTGCAGGTGTTGGCCGACAATGGCGCCGAACCGAAGGTATGGGATCGAAAAAACAACCGCGGCTGGACACCGCTCTTGATCGCCCAGGGGAATCGCCCAGGCAACTTTCGCCCCTCCGCTGAAACCGAAGCTGCCGTACGTCGATTGCTAACGAATGGTAATCGCACGGCAAACCCTCTCTAGCGAATTGTCCATCTAGGCAGCGCCAATCGCAGCGCCAATCGCATCGCCGCTCGCAAGCCGCAACGGAATGGAAGCCACGTTGGGTGCTCCCTCACGGTCGCGGCTCCACCTTGCCTCAATTTATCCTTAAACCGACAACTCTCCACAAACGATTCATTGTCGATCTACTCGCCCCTTGGAATCGCCGCGACTTGTAAACAAGTAGCTTGTTTTTCAGGACAACACCAAACGGCGAAAAACGTGTGGGCGGCAGTAAATCATCAAGTTTTGCATCAGCTGTCGATTTTCCGAGGAGTTAGGCGTAATTCGGCACGCCGAGCGGGGCAAGCAGGATGACCCAACAGCGGCGAACTCCCCGCCAGCGTTTTCGGAAAATCTGCTGCTTCCCAAGTGGTGGTCTGGCGGCCAGCGAATCTCAACGGCGATACGTCTGCCTTACCAACTCGCGCGACCGTGGGCCGCACGCGGCTGCGCCGCACCGGCAGCAGCCAGCCAAATTGCCATCGGGCGGTCCCGGACGCGAATCGCGGAAGTCGGGCTTACCTCTATCGGATCCAACTTGGTGGCCAATTGCTACGAGCAAGTTGGGGAAATCGGCGAAGCCGTTGCTCGCTATCATGTGCGAGCGTGCCAAACAGGCTAGTCTTTCGTCCGGGCTAAATTGTGGGACCTTCGGGGCCGAGCGGTACGCGATAGCCTAGGATTTCCTCCGGCACGCCCGACGCTAGCGCGTTCGGCTCCACCTCGAAGTCAAGTCTGGATGACGCACTCGCGAGCTTTGTCTCGCACCCCAGGAGGGCTTCACGCTGCTCGTGATAAGGGGGGGGCTTCGTCGCGACGGCCAGCGCTAGGCTTAATGAAGCCATCTTCGGTTACGTCGTCGAACCGAACGGACACTTGCTTTGAAATGCCCGACTCCTGCATGGTCACACCGTAAAGCGTATCCGCGCCGGTCATGGTTTTCTTGGAGTGCGTAATCACGACGAACTGCGTGTTGGAAAGGAAGTCGGATAGCACGCTCGTAAAACGCCCCACGTTCGCCTCATCGAGCGCCGCATCGACTTCGTCGAGAACGCAAAACGGGCTTGGTTTGCTGCGGAACATGGCTAGCAGGAGAGCCACGCAGGTCATTGTTTTCTCTCCACCGGAGAGGAGCGAAATGGTCCGCGTGTCTTTGCCAGGAGGCGAGGCGCGAATCTCGACACCGCAGTCCATCGCGTCGTCGCTTTCGTATTCCTCGAGTAGAATATCCGCGTCTCCTCCACCAAACAGTCGTCGAAAAAGTTCCTGAAAGTGTCCCCGCACCGTATCGACGGTCGACAGGAACATTTGACGGCTCTCGGTATTCAGTTTGGCCATCAAGCGTTCGAGGCTCGCCTTGGCCTGCGACAGGTCGTTGTACTGAGCGGAGATGGCCTCGAACCGCGACTCAATGTCTTCGAGTTCCTCCAACGAATCCACGTTTACCGCACCAATACGGTGCAAGCCGTCGCGAATCTCATTGATCTCCTGTTCCACCTGCTTGCGATTCATCTCGGGGCGGTCGTCCGGCGCTTCGGCGGCCACGGCGGGTAGGTCGATCTCGTAATCTTCCCTCAGCCGGTCGGCTAACGACTGGCGTTGGTGTTCCAGTTTCGCCACCGCCACTTCTAATTGCGATCGCCGGGCCTGCGTATCGTCCATATGGCGTCGCGCTGTCTTTAGCTTGTTTTGGAGCGCGTTGCACTGCGCTTCCATCGCCTTACGGTGCTCGATAAGCTCTTTGCGGGCGGGCGTCAGTTGTTCCAATTGTGCCGTGAGTTCGGCCAACTCGCCATTCGCTACCAGCCGCTCGCGCTCGACGGTTGTCAGGCGGTGTTCAAGCGTCTCGCGCTGCCTGTCCAACTCCTCGCGAATCTCATTATGACGCAAGTTGCCGGCCGACTGATTCGCGGCGGCAGCAAACAGTTCCAACTGGTGTTCGAGTTTGCTGCTCGTGAGCTCCAGCCGACTGGTCGTATCGCGGAGCACCGTTTGCTGGGCGAACGCCTCGTCGAGCTGTTCGCGGAGCACCTCGAAGGTCTTCCTTAGCTGCTCCTGCTGTTGGTTCAAGGTACCAAGAGCCTGCTGAGTGTTTGCCACTTCGGCCAAGTGTTGCTTGGCGTCGACCGCTTGTTGCCTCTTGCGATCGTCGAGTTCCTCGCATCGCTCGGCGACCAGTTGCATGCGACTATTGGCCGCGGCCAACTGTTCGCGAATTGCCGCGGCACGATCGACGACTTCGCGATTATGAGCCAGGGTCATTTCGGCGGCCTGTTGTAGCGCCGCGGTTGCCGATTCGAGTTCGACAAGATCTCGGCGGGCGTTGTCGCATTGGGGTGCGAGCTGCGCAACCAGCGATTGAAGCTGTTCGATGTGTTGTCGCCGTATCAATGCCGACCGTGCCTGATCTTGGCGTCCGGTCACCAGGGTTCCGTCGGCTCCCAGCACGTCGCCATCGGCAGTGACGAAGTGCAGCCCATGGCCTGTAGCTAAGGCAAGGCGATGAGCCGTGGCCAGTGTATCGACAATCCAAGTGCGTCCCAGTAAGCGGCGGATCAAAGGTTGGTACTCCGCGCTGCTATCGACAAATTGATCGGCTCTGCCCCATACGCCCGCTTCTTCGGATAGATCGATCTGATCGACCGCTGCCACCGGCGTGCGCCAATCCAACCGCATGAGTTTCGCCCCTGGCGGCAGCGCCTCGGCTTGCTTGAGTAGGGTGGCCGTTGTGGGGATAACTAGGTACTCAGCAACCGCGCCCAGCGCTGCTTCGATGATTGGTGCCGTATCGACGTCTACGTGAAGCACGTCCGCCACCACCAGCGGAGTGATACCCAGCGAATGACTGACAAACGCCCGCACCTGGTGTCTGGTAGCCGATTGCTCCCGGTCGAGTTCCCCGATAAGTTCAATGCGATGGCGGTTCGACTCCAGTTCGGTCTCTAGCCGTTGGCATTCGCGGCGCACATCGTTGAGGTGCTGTTGGTGCTTGTCGAGCGACTGCCGGGCTGCGGTCAATCGCTGCACGCTGTCTGTTTTCTCTGCCTCGATCTGCTCGTTGGCTGCACTCGCGGCATCGACCTCTCGCTGCAAATCGTCCAGTTGCTGTCTTTGCTCGGCGAACTCGCGGTGCGTGGTGTCCAAACGCTGCGACGTATCGGTGCTTCGCTCGCGGACAGATTGTAGTTTCTGTGTGGTCAGTTCCAGGCGATTATCGGTTTGGCTAAGCCGCTTGGCGAGTTCTTCCACCTGAGCCGTTAGTCGGCCCACCAGGTTCGTTTGTGTCTGGTAACGCTCCCTTGTATCGGCTAGTTGTCGTGTGATCGTATCGTACTCGCTGCGGGCGGCCGATAGTTTTGCGGCGATCGATTCTGGTTCGGAAGACTCCACGGTTTTTGTAGTCGTGGCAGCCCGCCACTGCTCTTCGAGCGATGCGATGTTCGACTCCAGATCGCCTTGCCGAGCGACCAAGCCGGTAAGGATTGCCCGGCAGCGAACCATTTGTTCACGGACAGTGCTCACCTTCCGGTCGAGCTTGTCGCTCTCGGCCTGCGACGCGCGAACGGCTTGTTCTAGTTGGGGGAGTTCGCGATCGGCAGCCTCCATCCAGTCGCGTCGGTTGGTGTCTTCGCTGGTGAAAGCGCCCAGTTCGACCGCAACATTTTCGATGCGATCGGTCAAGCGAAACCAGTCGACGATGCCAATCTCCGTTCGCAAGTGCTTTAGACGCTTGACGCCTTCTCGATAGCGCTGCGCTTTGCCTGCTTGCATCTTGACGCTGCGCAGCCGACTCTCGACCTCGTCGACAATGTCCGAAAGTCGTAGCAGATTCTGTTCGACGCGGGCCAGCCTGCGGGCAGCATCCTGACGTTTGGCTCGAAACCGACTAATGCCGGCCGCTTCTTCGAAAATCGCTCGGCGGTCGCGAGGCGATGCTTGCAATAGGGCGTCGACCTTGCCCTGTTCGATGATGCTGTAGGCCTCGGTGCCAATGCCGGTTCCCGCTAGCAGGTCGCGAATATCGCGGAGCCGGCACGCCGCTCCGTTGACCAGATACTCGCCTTCGCCACTGCGATACACACGGCGAGTAATTGCGACCTCGCGGCCGCGGGCTTCACCGCCGTAGACTCCGGCGGCATTGTCGAGAATCAGCGTAACTTCGGCAGTATTCTGGGCGCCACGCGATCCCGAACCGTTGAAAATGACGTCGGTCATCTCCGAGCCGCGGAGCGACTTGGCGCTTTGCGAGCCGAGCACCCACTTAATGGCGTCGACGACGTTCGACTTGCCCGAACCATTGGGCCCAACCACCACCGTAATGCCATCGTGGAACTCGAATCGCGTCTTGTCCGCGAAGCTCTTAAAGCCGGCAAGTTCGAGCGCTTTGAGCATCGGTGGCGATCAACCAATGGCGAGTGGCGAAGGGCAAAGTATCGGCTCCGCAAGACTTCTTACGGCTTGCCTTGGAACAAGTCCGGGAGTGGCGTCGCGAGGTCGAAGCTGCTTTCCGAGGTTGCCTCGGTTTCTGTTCTCGGCGACTCGTCCTTGCTGCGGGAGTATCTCCGCCCCGATTGAGGGAGGGCATCGACGCGTAGCCGCGTCTTCAGGGCTCCCTGCTTGCTGGCTTCGTGCAATGCCTGGACAACATCGGGGTAGCTGCCTCCGAGTTCGACGATTGCGCGCACCAGATGGTCGACGTCGGGCTGGATGGTCCGCTGTTCGGTTTCGCTGGTGCGACCAAAACGGCTCACCGTGATCTGGCTGCCCTGCATGCCATTGATCAGGAGGCCCGTGCCGGCATCGATTAGCAATGGAAGTTTGATCGGCGGAGGATTGCCGAACAGCACGATTTCCGGACGGTGGCTGTTGGTCATGTGAATCATCGGCGTGCCGGCGACATCCAGATGGTGGTAGCTGAATGCGCCGTTCATGTCTTCGCCGGCGATCAACGGGTCGTGGGGATTCATGGCCCACAGTGAGCGGAACGCACCATAGCGTGTCTCTGCACTCTCGACCGAGAGCAGGCCGCGCAAGGCTTCGAATGCGTTGAGATCGTCCATGGCGCTGAGTGCTGCCATCGCATTGACTCGAAAAGCAGGTTCGTCCCGCGCTACGGCAGCCAGCACGTCGACGGCCGAAGTGTCGTCCAAATAGGCCAACGCTTCGGCGGCATAAAAGCGGACTTCCGTATCGTCCGATTCGATCGCCCGCAGCAGGTGTTCGATGGCTTGCGCATCGCCAAGGGCTTCGAGTTGCAGCGCGGCGGACGCTGCCGTGAGAGGATTCATAATTTGGTCGCCGAGCAGGACCATGCGCTCTTGCCGCTGGCGGCTCGTCTCGCCGACGGCCGTGCTTTGGAGTACCCGCATGTAGCGACCCACATTGTCCTTATAGCGCACATGCACTGCAATTTCGACAAGTTCGTCGGTTTTCGGTACCGCGACGCCCCGCTTATGGCCATCGATGCGAGCGTGAAAACGATCGTTAATGCTCTTGGCAATGCCGGATGCCAGGTGCACGGACTTGTACCGATCGTCAATCACGAGGCCGAGTGGCCGCGACTTTGTTGCAATGCCTCCGCCGAGTACGCGGCCCCGACTGGCATAGGGTTGTCCCTCTTCGCCGGTAGCGCTGGGGTCGACGAGGATGGCCCCCTCGGCGACACCCAGTACGTGGCCCTGGCGGATTTGTTGTCCCAGTACGGCTAGCTCCGTGAGTCGGGCCGACATGAGCCAGCCGCCGCGTAAGCTCTTGGTTTCGCCCCGCGTGGGAACGCGGACCTCCACGTCAAAGCGATCGCCCTCTTGAATACCCGGCCGCAGAAAGCCACGCACCAAAACCATGGATGTATTGGGCGACGCGAGAATGCGCTCGGCGTGCTCAATCTTCCGGCGGCTCATTTCGCCCATGAGCGACGCACGCTGCGGGGTTGGCGGCGGATCCTCACCGGTGCCATCGAGCCCTGTGACCAAAGAGATCGCCTCGATTTTTACGTAGTCCATGCCGAACGGGTGCGTGTACTTCGACACCAGATCGGGCGACTCGTCCGCAAGCTCGTCGAGCGTCTTCTGCTCGCGGTGCCCGGGCAACCCGATAAAGCTCATGCAGCCAACCGTACCCGCAAGCTGCACCATCACGAGTATGGACAGGCAGCGCAAGACGATCTGGGAAACACAACTGGAACAGCGGGCCCGTCGCTTCATGCTGGGGTGCTCCATCTGGCGACGTTGCCGCCGAGCTTGACTTCAGGTGACTGGGCGAAAAAAGTCGCGCTTCCTGCGCCAATCGTCGCCCGAATTAAAATCCGACGGCGGAGAGTAGCTAGCCCGGCAGGTAGGGTCAAGGCGATTGGCGTCGATCCATGGGGCGTGCTAGCGTCCAACGCGGCCCAAGGAGGCCTAAGGAGGATCGACGCCACCCGCGTGAAAAGGGTGGCAACGGCAAATCCGCCGAAGTCCCCGCCAACTACCGCGTACGACTCCGTACTTGCCAACAGCGAGGATGAAGTATTCGCTGCATGTTGGAGTAAAACGACACATGGATCCAAGCATGGGGCTTACGCAACGCTGGTAGAAGCGGATCAGGCCGATCACGGTCATCGCTGGCAGTCGTGCTAGCGGGGTGAGTAGAGACATGCTACCGTTTTCCACGGGTCAGCTGGCGGAGCGATTCGCCCAGCGACTCAAGGGTTGGGGTGTGAGCAGGACGCGGCAGACAGACAATGTCCACGGCCGGCAGCTGGTGCCGACTCAAACGAAACGCCTCGCGTAACAGGCGTTTCCAGCGATTCCTGGCGACTGCGTTACCCACTTTGCGGGAGACCACCAAACCAATGCGGGGATGGCCAAGACTGTTGGCCAACGTGAAGACGACGAGCCGCTTGTCCGCCCGATTTCGCCGCGCAGCGAACACCGCATCGAATTCCGTCGATTTCAGCAGTCGCATTGACTTGGGGAAAGGGGATGGCATGGGGCTGTGTTGGGTGCGTGGACGGCAGCTAGCAAACTCTCGCAGTTCAGGCCCTGGTGTCTTCGCTGTCCTGGTCGCTTACCATGGTTTCGCCATGGCGCAGGTCGCGGTTGCTGATTTTCGGCTGTCGATGCGTACGCCCCCGGGCCCATCGCCCGAGCCGAGTCCCACGCAGGGGCCGCTCGTGTCGCGCCCAGCGACCTGCCAGCATGGTAATCACCGCCAGCAGCACCCCTAACAACGCCAGCCCAACCAGGGCGAGGACTACCGCTGCACGACGCTCGGGCTCGAGCCTCTCCAGCACGGTGTCGGTGGAAGCATCAGCTAGCAGCAAGTAATTCGTACAAATCAAGTCTACCATCGTAATTGGCCACGCGGATTCCGCGTGTCGCTCTTCGCAAGCTTCACCAGTTGCTGACGCTGCTCGTCGGTTAGATTCTCAGGGAGCACGATCTCGACCGTGGCGTAGAGGTCGCCTGGTTCGCCATTTACTGGTCTTACCCCTTGCCCGCGGAGACGCAATTTTTTGCCGCTGGAAGTGTTCGATGGAATGGTCACCGAAATGGTCCCATGTGGCGTGGGCACCTCGATCTTGGCTCCCTCAACCGCCTCGGCCAGCGTAACGGGCACCGTAATGTCGAGCCGTTTGCCGTTGCGCGTGAAGCTGGGATGAGGTGCCACGCGGACCGTGATCAGAATGTCGCCAGCCGGTCCACCAAATGGACTCTCTTCGCCTTGACCCCTCAGGCGAATCTTTTTGCCATCGTCGATGCCCGCAGGAATCTTGACCGAGATGGTTTCGTTCTTGCCGCTGCCGCGGCGTAAGGAGACCGAGGCGGTACCTCCCTTTACAGCCGTAGCAAAAGGCACCTTTAGTTCGTACTCCAGATCGCTGCCACGTTCGCTAGGACCGCGCGGTGGCGCCTGAGTGCCGCCACCGCGGGAGAAGTGCTTGAATAGGTCGGCAAACCCTCCAGCGCCACCTGGTCCCGCCGCACCGCCGGCCGCACCGCCACCGAACAGATCGTTGAGGTCAAACTCAACGTTGCCGCCCCCGCCGGGCCACCCTTGGGGTCTTGGACCCGTGCGACCTCCGCCCATCGATTCGAAACCGGCTCCGTAGCGGTCGTACATCTTCCGCTTCTTCTCGTCCCCTAGGACGTCGAACGCCGATTGCACTTCTTGGAACTTCTGCTTCGCCGATTCATCGTCGGGGTTGAGGTCGGGGTGGTACTTTCGCGCGAACTCGCGGTAGGCCTTGCTGATGTCCTCCTTCGATGCGTTGCGATCGACACCAAGGGTCTGATATGGGTCCGTTGCCATGCTTTCCTACGACTCACCATGTGAGGGGACTTCAAGTTCCTACGGGCGAAATCCCGCTGGTTCCACCTCATTTTAGCGTGTTGTGGTTCGTTTTGTAGCGATCTCGAGAGCCGCCCCCCGCGTTGCGGCTCGTGCTACACTTAAGGCATGCAATCCCACGCAAAAAACCGCCTATTCTGCACACTCGTTGCCCTCGCTACCGCTCCCGTGCCAATGGCCAGCTCGGCGGCACCCGACGGCGAACTACGGCTCGAGGTGATCGATAGTGTCACACGAAAGCCCCTGCCAGTGAGGGTGAAGCTGAGCAATGCCCGCGGCCGAACCGTGCGGGCGCGTGGTTTGGGGGCGGGGCATTTGGGCGACCACTTTTACCTGCCTGGCAGCGTAACGCTCGGACTTCGCCGGGGGGCGTACTTGTTCGCGCTCGACGCGGGCGCCGAGTATCGCACGCAGCAAGGTAACTTCGAAATTGAGCGACACGCCGATGATAGCAAGACAGTCGAAATGCGGCGGTTTGCCAATCTGGGCGACGAGGGTTGGTTTGCCGGCGACTTGGATGCCGTGCGACCAGCGCGCGATCTACCCATCATGGCGGTGGCCGAAGGATTGCACTACGTGCCGACCATCGCCTGGCACTACGCCGACAATAAGTGGCAGGCGTCGCACACCACGGTGCGTCAGGCGGTTGATCCCAGTGACGATCATGCCGAGGGCCGTATGCTGGGCCCAAGTGCAGCGCTCGTGGAATTGGATGGGGGGCCGCTACTAATCATCGGCGATAAGCACCTTGACCAACCGCCGCTGGAAATCGATGTGGCGACCACCTCGCTGGACGTGCTACGCCGAGCGCGTGCCGGCGGCCTGCGAGTGATTGCGGCGACACCAACGGCCTGGGACTTGCCGCTATGGCTCGCGAGCGGCGAACTCGATGCGATTGCGCTAATCAATCGATCCACCATACAGCAGGACTCGCCTAACCGTAACGCCAACGCCCGACCGCGGGATAAGACCTTCTTTCCCGGCAGGCAAGGACTTGCGCGGTGGGGGCAAGCCATCTATTTCCACGTGCTCAACTGCGGCCTGAAGATCACGCCAGTCACAGGAAGCGGCTCGGGCGCTAACGAGCATCCGCTTGGAATCAACCGCACTTATGTCCATCACTACAATGCGTTCGACCGAGAAGGCTGGTGGCGCGGCATCGAGAACGGGGCTACGGTCGTTACCAATGGGCCGCTCATCCGGCCAAATGTTGGAGGCGACCCACCTGGTGCCGTGTTCCGGATCGAGGCTGGCGAGACGCTAGATTTCCAAATCGCATTGAACTTGGCTAGCCGCACGAAGGTAGAGTACCTCGAAATCATCAAGGATGGCGAGGTCGAGGCTGAGGTACGATTGAGCGACTGGGCGTCGAAGGGGGGGCGATTGCCGCCGGTGTCGTTCGATGCAAGCGGTTGGTTCGCCATACGTGCTGCCACCGTAGCGACCGACCAGTACCAATTTGCGCTCACCGCGCCCTACTACGTGGAGTCACCCTCCGGACCTCGCATTAGCAGGCGTTCGGTCGAGTTTTTTCTCACGTGGCTTGACGAGCTCGAAAAACGCATCGGCAAGTCCACCAGTTGCACTCAGCAACAGGTGGATGCGGCTCGGATATGGTGGCAAGCATTGCTTGCCCAAGCGAAGGCCCCTTGACGCCACATAGTCGAGCCAATGGCTGCAAGCCACCTGTACCGATCGGTGTTCCTATTTAAACCGTACGGTACGCCCCCTTCGGCTGGTCGCTAGCTTGAGGTGTACGCCACCGCGGGCTAGAATCGGAGGCAGGTTGGACGTCGCGGCGTGTCTTGCTGGCGACATGGATTCTCACCGACTGCAGTCAAGGCACGGGACGATGGCAATAGAGCGTGATCAAGCGCCGCGTGACGATGCGACGACCTTTACGCTGCGATCGGTAGTTACCGGTCCCATTGCCGAAATGAGCCTATTGCGGCAGTCGCTCCTGTTCGCGGAGTTGTCGTACATTTCGTACATGCCGCGTGGCGAGGCGGGCACGTTTGCCAACGAAATGGGCTTGGACGACGTGCGGTTCTACGATCGCGACGGAGCCCAAGCGTATGTGTTTGGCAATGAGCACGACGCCGTTGTGGTGTGCCGCGGCACAGAGCCACATGAATGGAACGATATTCAAGCCGACCTGGACGCCGTAGCCGCCGTTGCCGAGACCGTGGGGCACGTGCATCGTGGCTTCAAGCGCGAGGTGGATGACCTGTGGCCGCGGCTCGAGCAGGCGCTGCTGAATAATGAGCGGCCACTGTGGTTCGCGGGGCACTCTCTCGGCGGCGCTATGGCCGCCATTTGCGCCGGCCGATGCAAGCTATCCCATATTCCTTCGAACCCGGCCGGATTGTTCAGCTATGGCGCACCGCGGGTTGGCGATCGACGGTACGTCAATTACGTTCGCATGAATTACTACCGCTGGGTCAACAACAACGACATCGTTACGCGGGTGCCGCCATCGTGGCTCGGATATCGGCACGCCGGCAAGGAGATCTATCTGGACAACCGCGGCCGGATGCGCGATCTCAGGGGTTGGTGGCGTTTTCGCGATCGCTGGCGTGGGTTTCTCAAGGGGCTTATTCGCTTTCGGGTCGACCATTTTTCCGACCACAACCTGATTGGTTACATCGAGGGAATTTGGCGAGCAATTGAAGAAGAAGAACCCAACCGCGACCGCCAAAACCTTGCCGAACGAAAGCAGCAACGCCAAGCAAGTTCGGTTTCCTATCCCCACTACGTCGACCACGCCAAGTCCAAGGACGCACCCGTCGAAGCACCGAAACAAGGATAAGAAGTTTCGCGAAACAGGGTTGATACGCTTCGGCCTTCCTTGGTTCGTTCGCTCCGCTTGGCTGTTGGCGATTTGCCACGTTGATTTGTATTTGTAACACGACTCTCGGTACCCCCTATGGCATCTTCGACTCCCAATTATCCCCGCGTCGCCAAATTGCGCACGCCAACCGACTTTGCCGCTCATTTGAAGGAGCTCGAGGTCGACATGCCGTTTGATGCGGATTTGCAGGTGGGAGGCGACGCGCCACTGGGTGGCGCGATCGAAGTTGGAGGGCGCAAGGTCGGCAACCGGTTTTGCATTTTGCCCATGGAAGGTTGGGACGGCGAGACCAACGGAAGTCCCACCGACCTTACCCGCCGGCGATGGAAGAACTTTGGCGCTAGTGGTGCCAAGCTCATTTGGGGTGGCGAAGCGGTGGCCGTTACGCATGAAGGCCGTGCCAATCCCAACCAGGTGTGGCTCAACGACGATAGCCGCGAGGCGATTGGCCAGTTGCGGACCATCTTGGTCGATGAACATCAGTCGAAGTTCGGTACCACTGACGATCTGTTGGTCGGTTTGCAATTGACGCATTCCGGCCGCTTTGCTCGGCCAAATGACAAGAAGCAGCTTGAGCCGCAAGTGCTGTATCGGCACCCGGTGCTCGACAAAAAGTTCGGCATGGAAGAGACGCTGCATGTGATGACCGATGGAGAAATCGACGCTCTGATCGACAGGTTTGTCGATGCGGGGGTCGCAGCCGCCGAATTGGGTTACGATTTCGTCGACATCAAGCATTGCCACGGATACCTGGGACACGAGTTTCTCAGCGCGTTCGATCGCCCCGGGCCATTTGGCGGCAGCTTCGAAAATCGCACACGCTTCTTGCGCGAAGTGGTCGCTCGCCTCCGCGCCCGATGTCCTGCTTTGTTGTTATCGGTTCGCCTTAGTGCGGTCGACTGGCCGCCGTTCCGACCCGGCGACGATGGCCGTGGCGTACCGCAATTCGAGGGTGATGGTAAATACGCCCATGCGTTTGGTGGCGATGGCACGGGCCTCGACGTCGACCTGGCCGAGCCCATTGCCTTTCTCAAACTGCTGGAAGAGCTGCAGATTCCACTCGTGTGTATCTCGGTAGGCAGCCCGTACTACAACCCGCACTACCAGCGACCCGCCCTGTTCCCACCATCGGATGGCTACTCGCCACCCGAAGACCCCTTGATCGGCGTCGCACGGCAAATCGCCATTACTTCGCAACTAAAGCGTGCGTGCCCGGGCTTGGCGGTTGTGGGTTCCGGCTACACCTACTTGCAGCAATGGCTACCGAACGTCGCACAGGCTGTCGTCGCCGGCGGTGGGACCGACTTCGTGGGGCTAGGGCGAATGGTGCTCTCCTACCCAGATTTACCGGCCGACGTACTCGCCGGGCGTGCGCTGGCAAATAAAAAGATCTGTCGCACATTCAGCGATTGCACCACGGCCCCGCGCAACGGCTTGGTAAGCGGTTGCTACCCCCTCGATCCCTTCTATAAAGCAATGCCCGAGTACCAGCAATTGGTAGAGATCAAGGGCGAGCTAAAGAAGTAGTGGCAGCGGGCAAGGATCGAGCGTCCAGCACCCGTCGTCGGCCTTGAACCTTGAACCTTGGTGCTTGGTCCCTTCAACCCGGCGGCCAACGCAAACTGCGGCCGCCGAGCAGATGAAAGTGCAGGTGGTCGACCGACTGCCCGCCATCGCGGCCGCAGTTCACCACCACCCGGTATCCATCGCTCAAGCCGAGGTCGCTTGCCAACTGGCGGATCACCATCCACATGTGGCCGAGCAGCGCTTGATCCTCCTCCTCCAGGGCATCGATCGATTCGATTTCCTTCTTCGGAATCACCAGCACGTGTGTGGGTGCCTGTGGCGCGACGTCGTGGAACGCCAGGCAGTGTTCGTCCTCGTGAAGGATCTTCGCGGGAATTTCTTTGGCTATAATCTTTCTAAAGATCGTGTCGGCCATTTTGTATGACTCCTGGGTGTTTGCTACGGAGCTTTGCGCCGGTGCCGCAATGCATGGCACTCGTGCGGACCGTTGCAGCGTCTGTTCGGTTGCGAATTACCAGCCTTCTAATTGCCCCAACGCAATGGCTTCGCCCGGCAGTAGGACGGGGATACCTCGAGCCACCGGGTAGCCCCAGCCGGCGTCGCGGCAAACGAGCGCCGCGTCCGGCACGCCGGTTACCAGGTCGCCCGCCCGGTTGACTACAAGCGCGGCCATCACCGCTTCGCGGAGCCGGTTCAGCTCGTCGTCTGGCAGCCACTCCAATGCCCCGCCGGTCAACGGGCAGCGGAGTCGAACGAGTTGCAACTGAGCGTGCATGCTAGCAGTCCTGAGTATGCGGTAGGGAACCGATGATCGTACCACGACAAGCTGACCGATTCACAAATAATTGGCAAGACGTACCGACTCGCTAACCTGCGGTGAGTCAACGGCTTGCTCCGGCGTGCTATTGCCGCCACCCGCTCAATGCCAGCCCCTCCAGTGATGAGGCGGCTATGTGGGTGCCGATATCACGATTGATGTGCGGTGTGTCTGGCCGCTGTAGTTGGAACTGGCGTGGCAGACCTGGATGTCTCATTCCCCAGACAACTCGATATCCACGGAGGGAAATCGGGCTATGAGCTACCGGAACAGAGCAGCGGTACTGGCTTCCATTTGTCTTACCTCTTTCGCCACGCAGGCAACCGGACAGACGACCTCGCAAATCGTCCAGAGTGCCGATGGTGTGACCTATCAGGAAACGCGGACCGTTACGCAGCGGTTGATTCCGACAACCGAGATGCAAACCCGGCACGAACAAGTCTACACGCCGCAGGTTGCTACCACCTACCAGCATTATCAGCAAAACAACCTAACGCCGGTTACCGAGTATCGCTGGGTGTCGCGGCGGAAGGGCGTTTACAATCCTTTTGTGCGACCGTACTGGGCCCACCAGCTCGAGCCGGTCACCCGCTGGGAAAACCGCGCCGCAACCGTCAAAGTTCCAATAACCACTACCAACTGGATTGCTGGTACACGGACCGTGCAAACACCGGTGGTCACATACAAGTCGGTGCCGGAAGAGACGGTTACAAAAGTGGCTCTTTCGGCGAGTCCGTCGGCAGCCCCCATGTCGCAGTCAGCCACCGCTTTGGCCAGTCGCCCTCCGACCTCGTCCATCGGCGGGCAGCAAATGCACAGTGATCCGCCTCGCACCGCGATCGGTTGGACCTCCGTCTCGGGTACGACCAATCGCTATCGATAACCGCTGGCAAATTGGCCCTACTGGCTAAGTCGCAGCTCGGCGGCGACGCCGACTCTTCGGCGCGGCCGAGGCACCCCACTCTTTCGTGAGCGTCTCGAACACTTCGGGCGACTCGTAACGCACAATGCCCTTCGACTCGGGCATCGGACCAATTAACCCCCGAAAAACTGGCAAGCCACGAAGCGCCAGGTCGGTGCTGCAGTCGTCGATCCCGATCTGCGTATGCATCTTCAGCACCGAATCGGTATGCGTGTAATCCTTCGAGCGAATCTCGCCGTTACTGCCGCGTGTAACGATGCGAATAGTGGGTTCCATGCGGGGTCTCGATGGTTGAGCCAGGGGAGGGGGGATACACCAACTATCGAACCATCAGCCATCGCAAGTGAAGAACGTGCGAACCCGCCTATCCTCGTGCGAGTCATTCGGGAATCCCGCACATCCCGCTTGCCGCTCAATGCCAGCACATCCGGTTCGGCAGCGGGCGCAGTGCTAACGGAAGTGCGGATTGTTTGGGCCCGCATGTGCGTCGCGTCGGCTTGCCTCGCTGCGAATCGGCCGGTAAACTTGCGTGTCCAGCGCACTCGGCGGTCCCCCGGCAGGGTGGACCGCCCCCCTGGAGGGTATGCGAATGGCTAGCAGACTGATTCGAAATCAGTTGCCCCGCAAGGGGTTGAGGGTTCGAGTCCCTTGCCCTCCGCTCTTGTATTCTTGGTCGGGACCGCTGGTTGTGGTTCGCATTTCCGTCGCCTCGCCCGCTCGTTGATCGACCAATTCGTACCAACGATTCGCTGTCGATTTACTCTTCGTCGGCGGATCGATCCGATACCGCGTTTTTGTCGGTAGTTTCTTCGATCTCGCCGCTCGCGAGGCGTTCGGCCAGGAGGCGTAAATCGACGAATAGATTATCGGGTGTCGATTTACTCTCCGTCTGCGGCTCGCTACCCGCCAAGAACTCCGCCCCAAGCTTGCCTGCAAGCCCTTTCCAAGACTCGCCGCCCGGGTCGTCGCCTGGTGCGGCCCGTTCGTCCCACCGTTGCTCCAGGAAGCGAATCGACTCGGCGATGGTTGGTCCGCTGACTGCCCGACTCGCCTTGCGCTCGCCCGTGCCGCCGGGCACCAAACCGACGAACAAATGCTCGATCTTTTTCTCGACCCGCGGCCCTTCCAACGGGCATAGCGTGGCCCGGCGGACCAGATCTAGGACTTGGTCGGCCAGATTGGCCAGGTCGTCGCGCGAGTACTTCGCGGCACTGGCGTGCCGCTTTGCCTCTAGTCGTTCTTGCCGCTCCAGCAGCCACGCCGCGGCCCGCCAGTGCGTACTCGCCGCCCGCCGCATGGCCTCCAGCGGACTAAGCACGGCCCGCATGCCGGCCCGCCGCATCTGCTGCTCAAACTCCGCGTCGTGCTTCCGCTGCTTGTAGATCGTCGCCCGATGGCAGCCGACATAGCGAGCCACGTTGCTCAAACTCATGCCGGCGGTAACCAGCGCACAAATTTCCCGCTTCTTCCCCTCATCCAACACCCTTGGCCGCGGCATTTGTATGCTCCTCGCTTCAAGAAAACAGCTACCCATGTTTGCATCCACGCACTCATGGTTGTAGTGCCGTGGGTGGCCCAATTTCAATTAGAAAAGGGGGAACCGCCAAGGCGCCAAGAAATCTGCCGCGAATATTTACGG
The DNA here is from genome assembly GCA_963753855.1 of Lacipirellulaceae bacterium. GTDB lineage: Bacteria > Planctomycetota > Planctomycetia > Pirellulales > Lacipirellulaceae > Aeoliella. The sequence goes on from CAVWDV010000008.1 coordinate 448,408, forward strand.
ATGATGGATCCAGTACTACGCGCGGGGGCACGCCGCTGCTGACTCCGTCCGGTAGTGCCCTACCGAAGCGGTTCCACAGTTGGTGATGTCTGCACGACTGGCGTAGCGGCCAGCGGTTGTGGAAGCAGGTCAGCGCTTCCGCGGTGGATGGGCGGCTGCGTGCGTTCTGCGTTTCACGCCGAGGCAGGTTGGTGATAAGCTGGTGCTGTGGAACTCGCGGCCTCGACTTGAGGGTGCCGCGCACATTCGTGAAATGTCATACCCCCATTTGCTGCAATTCGTCCTGCTGGGAGCCGATGACCATGGCCAGCATTAGTCGCAGGGAAATACTTACGGTGGGAACTGCGGGAGTTGTTTCTTTAGCCGCGACCAGCGTTACCAAGTCAGAGGAGACGAAACCGATGCAAAACCGAAAAGAACCCAGGATAACTCCGTTTCTTGCCTTCTTTGGCGATGCAGAGAAGGCAATGAAACGCTACGTGGGCCTTATTGAGAACTCGGTAATTGTCTCCGTTGCACACTATGGCCCTGGCGACGTGGGAAAAGAGGGAACCGTTAAGATTGCAGAGTTCACTCTCAACGGACAGCGAGTCATGTGCAACGATATTCCTGGAGAGCACAACTGGACCTTTACGCCAGCGGTCTCTCTTTACGTTGAAAGCTCCAAAGAGGAGGCACTCGCCAAATATTTTGAGGCGCTGTCCAAAGAAGGCAAAGTTCTCATGCCACTCGACGAGTATCCATTCAGCAAGAAATTCGGGTGGGTTGAAGACGAGTTTGGAGTGTCTTGGCAATTGAACATCACCAATTAGACGTGGCAGCTCCGTCGCTCCGTCTAGGGCAGCCAGCTTAAAGGCGTCGGATTTATCGTCCTAAGCAGATTCCCGTATGCGGCCCGACCTTCGCTATCTCGCTCCGAATGTCCATCTCGCAAATCGCCAGCCGTATTGGTCGTGGCTCCCATCTTCAGCCGGCGATACGAGGTCGAGGCTCAGTGTCCGCAGAATGGTTGGCAACCGCCACGATGCCAAGAGCGCCCAAGTATAAGGATAGCCGACCACAATGAATTCCTTGGCGTCTTCGCGTATTGGCGGCTCCAAACTGCCCGTGACGGAGGCCCGCCTATCGTACCAACCGTCATCCACCATTCGGTCAAGCCGCCGAGTGGTCTATAATGCGCGTGCTTAAAGCCCGGGCGAACTGTTGCTTGCCACACTCACGGAACCTGATCATGCCAATTCAACGCGATGGACAGTTTGTTACTTTCGGTCAGCACATCCAGGAGCAGCAGCAGAACTTTCCCACGGCCAAGGGGCAGTTCTCGTGGCTCATGAGTGGCATTACGCTCGCCACCAAGATGATTGCTGCGTACGTACGCCGCGCCGGGCTGGTCGACGTGTGGGGCGATGAGGGGTCGACCAACGTGCAGGGCGAAGCGGTGAAGAAGCTCGACATCATTGCCAACGAGGCGCTCAAGCGGACGCTCGGCTACCGCGGCAACGTGGGCATCATTGCCTCGGAAGAAGATAACGAACCGCGCGTGATTCAGGACGTCGACCCGGAGGATTCGTACATCATCATGTTCGATCCGCTCGATGGCTCGTCGAACATCGACGTGAACGTATCGGTCGGCACCATCTTTACCGTGTTTCGCAATCCGCCCGAGATTGCGGGAGTTGAAAAGAGCGTCCTGCAGCCGGGCACCAAGCAGGTGGCGGCCGGTTACGTGCTGTACGGTTCGTCGACGGTGCTGGTCTATACGTGCGGCACCGGCGTGCACCAATTCACACTCGACCCGCAGTTTGGCGCGTACCTACTAACCCGCGAGAACATGCGAATGCCCGAGCACGCGGGCGTGTACTCGGTGAACGAGGCGTACCTGCACCGATTCCCCGAGTCGTATCAGCGTTATCTGGCGTGGTCGAAGGACCCCGAGGGGGGCGGTTTCTCGTCGCGGTACGTGGGTTCGTTGGTCGCCGACTTCCACCGCATCCTTGTAAAAGGGGGCATTTTTCTCTACCCGCCCACCGTCGCGCACGAAGGGGGCAAGCTACGATTGATGTACGAGTGCAACCCGCTCGCCTTCGTCGCCGAACAAGCGGGCGGCGTCGCCCTGGGGGCGGCGGGTGAGCGAATCATGGAGATCGAGCCGCAAGGCATCCACGATCGCACGCCGCTCGTGATCGGTAGCCGCAAGAACGTCGAAGAGGCGATGCGGTTCTTGGCGTAAAGCAACCGCTCGGGAAGTTGACCAGCAGTTGCGGGTCCTTGCCTTAGGTAAGCAAGGGCGAGACGCCTAATGTAAATGCTCGCTTACTTTTTTCAGAATTGGGTTTCAGGATAGGCGAATAATATGCAAGTGATGATTAACAGCAACAACTACGTCGACGTCCATCAGGAATCGATTCAGCAGTGGCAAGCCGAGATTGCCGCATCGCTCGACCGTTTCAGCAACTGGATCACTAGAATCGAAGTGCATCTGACCGATGAAAACAGCGACACCAAAGGAGGCGGCGACGACATCCGCTGCTTGATGGAGGCGCGGCCGGCAAGCCAGCAGCCGGTGAGCATCGAGGTGCGCACGGCGTCCGTCGAGCAGGCCCTTCAGCAAGGCACGAGCACCCTCGAACGCCGACTAGCCAACCTGCTCGACAAAGCTCGCACCGAACAACGCAAGCGGAAGTAACCATTCGGCAGCCATGCCTTGGACGGAAGGGATTCCAACGAGGGTTGCTCGTTGCTCGGTAAGCGCTTCGGACAGTGGTATGCCGGGAAAGCCAAAGGCGTAATGGACGCATGCCGCCCCCAAGAATGGGCAAGCCGGTTTCGGCGTGTCTTGCCAAGACTCGCGCAAAAGTCTTGCGAACCGCAGGGATTTCGGCACAATTGGCAACACAATTGGCAACACGGTGGGCAACACGGGGGGCGGACATCGATCTGGCCTGTGCGTCCCGGTTATCCGAATGTTGATGAAACGCGGAACTCGAATCTGGCTAAAGGTACACCCATGATGCGCCCTATATTCGTAGGTTGTCTGGTTTTTGCGCTAACGTCATCCGTGGCGGCTCAAGACATGCTGCCTTTCCCGCCGACGCCTTCGGGCTCGCAGGCGGGGGTTACGATCGAAAGCTCGAACTACAAGAAGCGTGTGGAGCCGAAACGCCTACCCGCCGACGCGCCGAACATTCTCATCATCCTGATGGACGACGTGGGGCCGGCCACGCCCTCCACCTACGGCGGAGAAATCGAGACTCCCACGCTCGACCGTGTAGCGGGTCTCGGTATTTCCTACAACCGTTTTCATACGACCGCCATGTGCTCGCCGACGCGTGCGGCGCTGTTGACCGGGCGGAATCACACACGGGTTGGCAACGGCCAGATTGCCGCGATTGCCAACGACTTCGACGGATTCAGTGGCATCATTCCCAAATCCTCAGCCACCCTCGCGGAGGTGCTCAAGGCCTACGGCTACAACACAGCCGCTTGGGGCAAGTGGCACAATACGCCCGAAGAGCAGATTACATCCAAAGGCCCTTTCGAGTACTGGCCCGCCGGCTACGGCTTTGAGTACTTTTACGGATTCCTGGCTGGCGAGGCTTCGCAATACGAACCGACTCTGGTTCGCAACACGTCGTACGTCGAGCATCCGCACACTTCCGGCGGAAACGAGCACTACCATCTTTCGGAGGACATCGCCGACGATGCAATTCACTGGCTCCGCGAGCAGAAGGCCTACGCGCCGAAAAGCCCTGGTTCATGTATTGGGCGCCCGGTGCCTCGCACGGCCCCCATCAGGTAATGCAGGAATGGGCCAACAAGTACCAGGGCAAATTCGATGACGGCTGGGACGCCTACCGCGAGCGCGTGTTCGCCAATCAGAAACGCCTTGGCTGGATACCAGCAAATACGCAGCTGACGCCACGCGCCGAATCGATGGCCTCGTGGGACTCCATCCCCGAAAGCGAGCGACCCTTTCAGCGCCGACTGATGGAGCTTTTTGCCGGCTTCACCGAACACGCCGATGCGCAAGCGGGCCGGGTGATCGACGAAATCCAGCGGCAGGGCGAACTCGACAACACCATCATTCTCTACATTTGGGGCGACAACGGTTCTTCCTCGGAGGGCCTGTATGGCACCATCAGCGAGCAACTGGCGCAGAACGGAATCGCCACCAAAATCTCCCAGCATCTCGCAGCGCTGGACGAACTCGGCGGACTCGAGGCCCTCGGCGGCCCGAAAACCGACAACATGTATCACGCCGGTTGGGCCTGGGCCGGCAGCACTCCCTACCAAGGCACCAAGCTGCAGGGCGCCTACTTTGGCGGAACCCGGAATCCGATGGCTGTCTCTTGGCCAAAGCGTATCCGAGCGGATAGAGCACCGCGCCCGCAGTTCCACCACGTGAACGACATTGTCCCCACCCTCTACGAGGTATTGGAGATTCCTGCGCCGCAAGTCGTCAACGGCTTTAGCCAGGACCCCTTCGACGGCGTCAGCATGGCCTACACCTTTGGAGATCCGACCGCAGCGAATCAAAAGAGCACGCAGTTTTTCGATATCATGGCCAGCCGCGGTATCTACCAGAATGGCTGGTTCGCCTCGGCTCGTGGGCCCCGCGAGCCTTGGATCGGTGGCATCCCGAAAGGCATCCGCGAATGGTCGCCACTTACCGACAAGTGGCAACTCTACAACATCGAGGAAGACTGGAGCCAAGCCCACGACCTATCGGACGAGATGCCCGAGAAACTGGCAGAGATGAAGGCGCTGTTCCTCACCGAATCGGCGAGAAACAAGAACCTCCCCATCGGCGGTGGGCTGTGGTCCACCGCGCTCTACCACCCGGAGGACGCGCCGGCGTCGCCCCTCACCGCGTGGACTTTCGATCACCCGATCCAGCGCATGCCGGAGTCGGCGGCGCCGAAGCTCGGAAAGGTGAGTAGCTTGGTAACGATGGAGGTCGACGTGCCCGCCGAAGCCAACGGCGTTCTGTATGCGCTGGCCGGCTTCTCTGGTGGACTCTGTTGTTACCTGAAAGATGGCGTGCTGTGCTACGAGTTCAATTTGTTCGAAATCGAACGCACGAAGATTCGTTCCCCTGGCAAGATTCCTGTTGGCAAAGCCAAGCTTGAAGTCGAATCGAAGCTGGTGGACAAGATTGGGGGTGCGATGGATGTCACCCTCAGAGTCGATGGCGAGGAAGTCGGCAAGGGGCGCGTGCCGCGCGCCATGTCGCTCCACTTCACGAGTAATGCGACGTTCGACATCGGCACCGATCTTGATTCGCCGGTGTCGCTCGACTACTTCGACGACGCGCCCTTTGAATTCAACGGAGCGATCGGCGCCACTACGATCATTTATCTAAGTAAATAGTCATCGAACTTTCCAGCGGGACAATGCAAAACTGCGGATGGGCTGTTTCCGCCGCCAAGCTTTGCGGAACACGTGAGCCCAATCGGTGGACGTGGCAACGACTCGAAGCCCAACCGCCGAGGTCGTTTCGATAGGAGCGACCACGCGGAATTCGACCTGGGCGGCCGGATTTCATTGATGTTAGACTGCTGGGTATCGCTCGGCAAAAGTGGCTTCAACCTTGCGCTGATGGAAATACCGCCGACACGCTGACATTAAGGCCGTTAACGGCGCTGGGTATCGAACCTGGTAACGCGACTTCCCTTCGAATCATGGGAGAACTAACTTTGACTGAGTATCAATTCGAATCACTCGGCCCGACTCTGCGGCTGGTTGTGTTGGCATTCTTGTTTGTAGCCGCCTTGGCGGCCTTGGCCCTGATTGTGGTGCTTGCGGCTCTGCCGGGACAAATCGCCCGCACGATCCCACCCGCAAGCGATGGCAGTCACGGTCTGCGGGGTGCTTGGATTGCCGACCGGAGTGCTGTGGATTATTGCCATGGTATGGGCGTTTTGGCGTTACGATGCTGGTGGACCGGCGGGCGAAATCAGCCCAGGACTCATGCAAACCCTCGCCACCAAGATCGATGGCCTGGAGCAAACAGTAACCAGCTTGGAGAGCGGAATGAAAGCGACACGATCATGATTCCCGCGGTACTCAGTTGCTTATTCGTAATTTATCTGTACTACACGCTTCACCACGAAGCCGATCCACGTGACATGGACGCCGATGGCACAAGAGCCCGGCCCGTGGACGGCATAAGCGGCGCGACTGCGGACGAACAACTGCAATCGCTGCTCTTACGGCTCGAAGGCGTGGAAGAGCGATTGACCCACATGCAGCAACAGGGCAATTCGGAGGTAAAGCGATGAGTTGGATCCTCGGCGGTCTTTATTGTGGCGTGCTGTGGTTGGTATTTGCCAAGCTCAAGCTGTTGCGGCTATCGCTTCCGCTGGCAGTTCTCTTCGCGGCAGTTGGACCAGCACTGCTGTTCGCGCTGCTCTTTTGCGCTCAGTACTACCATCCGTTTACATCACGAGCGCAGGTGTACCACCAAATTGTGCCGATTGCGGCACAATTAACTCGCCCGGGACGCGTTTCAAGAGTCGTTGTCGAACCGAATAAACAGGTTGCCGAAGGCGACCTGCTGTTTCAAGTCGATCCGATCCCGTACCAAAATACCGTCGATCGTTTGACTGCCATGCTGCAGCAAGCCGAGCAGGGCGAAAAGGTTGCCGAGTCGACGGTCCGTCTCTCCCAGGCCGCACTCGAGCGAGCCTCTGCCAATCTCGACCTGGCGAAGGCGGACAAAGATCGGGCCTTGGCGATCCAGAAAGAGAACGCTAATGCGATTAGCCAGGCACAGATCGATGTCGCTTCGAACAAGCTCGCTGCGGCCAAGGCAGAGATGCAACAGGCCGAGGTAACTTTGACCCAGAGCCAACTTGCTGTGGAAACGGCACGAGTCGCGATTGATGAAGCCCAGGCGACGCTTGCTAGTGCTGCCTACGATCTCGAGCAGACGAATGTTGTCGCGCCAGGGGATGGCTACGTCACCAATCTGCAGTTGGAGCCCGGCATGCTGGTTGGCGGTGCTGGCGGTTCGTCGGTCATGAGTTTCGTCCTCAATCGTGACGAAGCGAGTCAAGGAGTGGTAGTCGCGGCCTTTCCGCAAAAGAACTACTTGTTAATCAAGGAAGGCAACTACGCCGAGGTGGCGTTTAATGCCTACCCGGGGCAAATATTTACCGGCCACGTGCTTAATACCATCGACGCCTCCGGCACGGGGCAATTGACGGCCAGCGGCATACTCCCCAGCGAAATTATCGCGGGGAAACCAACCTGGTACGCGGTCCGCATTCGCCTGGACGAAGGAAAAGGGCTCCGACTGCCCGGCGGCTCCCAGGCTCAGGCGGCCGTTTACACAGAGAATGTGCAGATCGCGGGCGTTCCGATCATGTTCCTGATTCGCGCCAAGAGCTGGATGCACTACTTGTTGTAGTCGTCTCTCAAGGTACAAGGTTGGGGTGCGAATGGTGAGTCGCAGGGCGATTGGTTCCGCGGACAAAGCCCTGCTGCGCGCTAAGCCTTGACGCTTCGCTTGATCGTTCGGGGGTCGGTCGTGGCGCTCGCAACAGGCGATTCTTCCGGGCGTGCAGCGGCGGGCGGTGTGAAAGGAGCGGGTCGACCCGGAGGGCTCGGCGGCGCCGCTTCGCGGAGGTCGCGCCACACGATGTCGTCGCGCGTGTGCAGCCGATCCGCCGCCTGGGCAATGTCGGGGTAGAACTCGGCCAATCTCGCGGCAATGTCTAACGGGTCGAGGCCACTTGCTTCGCTGATTAGCACCTGCGAGCTGACGGGTGCCAGGCAATTCGCTGTGGTGGGACGCAGTTTCTTCCAAACGGCTGGCACCTCCGAAGCGTTGGGCGAAACCCACAGCGTTAACCGGCGGTGGCCAAGTCCCAGGATGTCGAGTTCCACCGGCGCGGGCAAGGCATCTTCCCTGGCGCCGTCCGGCACGGCCGCACATCCGAACGATCGCAGGCGGAAGTCGTCCGTACGATCGGCTTGGCGGTATGCACCAAGTGCGCCCGCAACTTCGGCCGTTGTGGCTTCGAGGGCCAAATACTCTGCAATCGACACGAACGTTTGGACGCGTCCGTCGCCGAAGGTCCGCGGTGGGATCGGCACGAGGTAAACCGCATCGAACGCAGGGCCATCGGCTTCGTACCGCTCGGCCGGGCCGGTAGGCGAACTGGTACCACGATTGCCCTCGCGCTCCACATGCGTGAGTTCGGTAAGCAAGGAGTAGGTATTGGCAATCGAGAGCGATTCCGTCGACCCGGCCACGCGCTCGGGCATCGCCAGCACGGCATGCACCTGCACTTCGACTCCCAGGTCGGTGGCAAGCGATCGAACCGCCTGCGCTAAGTCGACCACCACGCCGCTGCCCGTGCCACCGCTGGTCCCTGCCAGTAGCACCACCCGCAGGGGTGCTGCCGATGAGTTGCTGTGCGCTAATTGGTGGAGTCGCGTATAAAGACTCCCCAAGATCGACTCGGCATGGTCGACCGCCGCGATGCGGCCCAGCGGGCGATAGCCGCGCGTTTCGAGCGAACGGGGAATATTGTACAACCAGCGACGGCTGACCCACCGCAGCAGGGCTTGCGAACCATCGCGGTACTGCTTGGGACGCTTCAGCGGGATGTGCAGGGTGTCGGTGCCAGGCAGCCGGCAAGCGGTCTCTTCGCCCGTCGCTTCGTTCAGCGTTTCCCGGTCGGTGTCGATGGCGATCCAAGCCAGGTTGCCGCGGGACAATTCACCCGGGTCGGTTCGGCCGATACGCCGCCGTGTTGCCCGCAACAGCGTGAGCCCTAGCCCTCCTGCGGCGACGAATAGGGTCGCCGCCGTTTGGGCTCCCGCCGAGTGGAATGTCGGCGGCGGTACGTCGAAAATTTGGTCGTTTACCTCGGGGTACGCTAATGCGACCGCAGGTGCTTTGGCTGGTTCGGATTGTTCGCAGCGGACCCTTGGGTTGGTCGCGGCGGGAGCGGCTGCCGACGCTGGCGGTCTTCCAACGGGCTGCGTTTGAATTGCCGCAATCGATTTGGTGTCGTCCTCGGCCGGCGTGCTCACGCTGCTACGCGACGTGGCTGTGGCAGGTGCCGCCGCTTGCGGTGCGGGCCGCACACCGCCCGAAGTCAAAGTGGCGATGAATTCGCGGCACGATGCGAACCGCTGTTCCGGTTTCTTTGCCAGCGCCCTGCGCATGACCTTGCGATCGCTCTCGGAGAGCGACTGCAGGTTCGGCTCGGCCTGAGTGTGCTGTTTTGCGAGTTGGGCTGGCGTGCGTCCGGGAAAGGGAAGTTGCCCGGTAAGCATTTGCTGGTACACAATCGCCAGACTGTACTGATCGCTGCGGGGCGACGGGTCGTCGTCGAATACTTCGGGGGCGGAATAGAGCGGTGTCATACCGCCCATCATCGAGTTGAGCGTCCGCGTGGCAAGTTCTTTGACCAGACCGAAGTCGCCCACCTTCACGTGGTCGCCCACCACCAACAAATTCTCGGGCTTGATGTCCAAGTGCTGGAGCGAGTGCCGCTCTACGAGGCAATCGAGGGCATCGGCCGCATCGCGCAAATACGCAAGCAACTCATCTCGCGGAATACCCGTCTCCCCGGCCTCGTGGTACTTGCGAAAGCAAGCATCCAGGCTCATATCGGCCAGCTCGGTGACGATGATCAATCGACCGCCAACGATCTCGAAGCGTTCGAGCGAAATGACAAAGGGATGGCGTACCGAGCGAATCCTTTCGAGACTCTTTAGCTCGCGCTCCGCCAGATCTTCGCTGCAGTGACCGTACACAACCTTGACGGCCTTCTCCACCCCACCCGGCGCGGTTGCTCGCCAAACTTCGCCGTATCCGCCGGAGCCAATCCGTTCGGAGACGGCGTAGCCTTCGGGGAGCTGAATGTCGGGGGCGATGGTGGAGGACATACGACGACTTTCTGCGGCTCGCGGAGATGCTGATTCACAAGGCCCTAGGCAAACGAACCGGCCAGTGAGGCAGGTTCGAGTTCGAACGATTGACAATGCTGGGCAATCTGGATTCCTATTTGACGGCATGCCGCTTCGTCGTCGCTCGATGTCAGGCTCGGCAGCACGGTTTCGATCCGCCGAGCTTCGCAGGTAGCCTGGACGATTTCCAAACGCTGCAAGCGACGCGGCTGCTCGGCCACACCGCGGATGACTTGCGGCGCGAAGATGAGATAGTCGGGTGGGACTTGCTCCATTTCTTCGATGCAGCCGCCACCGCCCGAGAACTCGTCGAACACCACGCCAAAGCCACGGTCGCGCAGGTGCTTAAATAGGCGAAGCGTTTCCGGCGTTGCGGTGGCCCACTCCCAATGCACGCAGACGCCAACCGGCCGGAGCTCGTCCAGCGAATCGCGGACTTCGTCGAGCACATCCAGCAACCTGAGATCGAGCATTTCTCGCTGCGTAACGCTAACCAGCAAGCCACCGGTTGCCGAACGGGCCGCAAGTTGTTCGGCCGCCAGGTGCCAGCCTAGTAGCTCGAGGCGCGAGGCCACCTTGGTGGGTTCTTTGGCGTCGGCATTGGCCATCCAGTCGCGAAGTGGCGGCATGATCCGCACCGTGTTGAACAACAGCTCGGCGGTAGGTTCGCAGGTGAGGTTGCCCCACTCCAACGGTATCGCCTGCAGCAGGAGCGCTTCGCTCATGCTCCGCGTGGCGGCCAGTTCGGCAGCAATGCCGGGGGTGGTCGCAGCGGACCTTTTCCCTGGCAGCGGCTTGGTCATGGTGCGTTGCAGGCGGCCCATCGACGTGCATAAGAATGTCAGTTCCGTATCGGCAATGCTTACCGAGTCGCCATCCACCAAGGGCGACTCCTTGATAAAGCACCCATTGACGGAGGTGCCGTTCGTACTGCCTAGGTCGCGGACACAGAAACCGGTTGGGGTCTTTGCTATCTCGGCATGTTCACGAGAAACCGAGGTCGAATTGATCTGCAACGAGGCGGAGGCAGACCGACCAATGATGAACGGAAGCTCCTCAACGTAAACGGTCTGCAACCGCGGACTATCGAGCGGGTAGTACTCGAACCGCGGCCGCGTCGCGAGATGGGTTGTTCGGCGAAAACACGGAGTGCATTCCTGGCTACTGGCGGGCGGGAGGAGATGAGTAGGGGCGCAGTCGATTCCTGCCAAGCGAATTGGGTTGATTCATGAAAACTCTAGCTTATTGCCAGCTGCCTCGCCCGAGGTTGCGCTCTAAATGCTAGAGTTCATTGCCGGAAAACGCGTTTCCGTACAACCCCTTGGAGCGACCGCCGCCGTGACATCCGATACGACCCACCTTGCCGTTACCATCGTTTCCACCGATCGTGCGTTGCTCCGCGAGCTGTCCTGGACGCTTTCGCTGTTTGGCTATCAGGTTACCACCTCCAGCGACTTTGGCGATGAAGCGATCTGGCGGCAGTCGGCGAAGCACGGTTTCCTGCTGCTCGACACCCGCGATGGCACCGACGTCGATGAGATCTTGGCGCTACCTCGCACCTACGCGTTCAATTACCGCGTCGCCATCGGGGCTGGCGACGCGACCGAGCGGCTCCTGCTCAAGGGAGCCGACGATGTGATCCGTCACCCCGTCAATACTGGCGAACTGCTGACCCGCTTGCGAGCCGGAGTACGGCGATTGGAATTCGAACATCGCCTGGCCGCCCGCGGGCGGCGCGACGCAACCACAGGCCTGCTTACCCGGCAGTCGTTGGAAAAGAAGGTGGACCGTTCCGCACAGTCGTCCAGCGAAGGCCCCACGAGTGTGATTGTCTGCGGAATCGACCACTTGCCGCTGATTCGTGAGCAGTATGGGAGCCACGCCGTCCGGCATCTGACCACGACACTCGCCCGCTGCCTCGAGCGTGGCATCGTGAAGGACGAGCACTGCGGTGTGCTTGGCGAAAATGTGTTTGTTGCGAGCCTGCGTCGAACTACGGAAGAAGCCAGGCAATTTGCCGCGTCGCTGGCCAAAGAGTTTGCGGCGTGCGATACGCTTGTCCGCGAAATCCGGTCGCTGCCGTCGCTTTCTGCAACGGTTGCCGAGTGGACTGCCGATGTGCCGGCCAAGGATCAGTTCGACAGCCTGCAATTGGTGTTCGAGCAGGTGCAGAGCTACGGGGGCAGCCATACGGTTCTATCGACCGATGTGCAGCAGGCGATCGCCACCTGGCGGGCCAATATGGACGCCGGCGTACCGTTCGAAGATGTCGTGGCGCAGGACATGATGGAACTATTTCCCATGACGCTCACCACTCCGCAAGTCGAGGCGGGGTTTGTCGCCGCAATCGCTGCGCCGCAGCAACTCCGGGTGCCATGCATTCCGGTGGTCGACGACGCCGGGCAGCTTGTGGGCGAGGTACAGGTTGGGCAGGTGAGCGACGGCACCGTGCCAACTTGCCAAGGGCAGCCCGAAGTGGTCACTTACAGCCAGCCACTGAACGAGCTGTTCGAGGCGTTCTCTTCGGCCCAAAGCGAGTACCTGGTGGTGGTGGACGACAACCGCCGCCCGGTGGGCTACGTTACGTGCGAAGCACTTGCGAGCCTGGTGCTCGACCGCATGGATTCTAATAACTACCGCACTGCGGCAAGTAGCGGCAAGGGAATCGCGTCGTTGATCGTACCGGTCGAGCCCGATCGCGCTGCAGCCGAGGAGCACGCGATTGCCCTGTAAGGCGGTCGTTCTGTCGTGCTACTCGTTACCCGCCATGGCGGTGAAGTAGTTGTGGACCGCATGGTCTAAGATCTCGGGAGTCGCAACGGGCGGCAGCTCGTTGTACTCGCAAAAGTGGACCGCCTGATCGAGCAGGTCGCGCGCCTGGCACCTTCGCAACGGCCTACCGCACGCATCGTAGTGGGTGGCTAATAAGTAGGCCAGCGATTCGGGCGGGCACTCCACCTTGAGCTTGCTAGCGAACATACCGAACAGTTTGACGAATTCCTCTCGCGACGGCGCTCCGATTTCGATCTTAAACGGTATTCGCCGCAAAAAGGCGTCGTCGGCCAGGTCGTGGGGTTCGAGGTTGGTCGAGAAGATAATGAGCTGCTCAAAGGGGACCTGAATCTTCTTGCCATTGGCAAGGCTCAAGTAGTCGATGCGGTTTTCCAGCGGAACAATCCAGCGGTTGAGCAATTCCGTGGGGTTCACCCGCTGTCGCCCAAAGTCGTCGATGAGCAGGCTGCCGCAGTTGCTCTTGAGTTGCAGGGACGCTTCGCTGATGTGGCTCACGCTATCGTGCTTGAGTTCCAGGCTGTCCATTGTCAGTTCGCCACCCACGACAACGGTCGGCCGCCGAATGCGAATCCAGCGTCGATCGTATTCGCTGGTCTTGAGCAGGCTGCCAAGTTTGGTTTCAACGGTTTCGTGGCAGGCAGCGTCGTACAGTTTGATGACCTGGCCGTCTTCGATAATGGCATGGGGCACCAGTATGTTTTGGCCAAAACACCGCGTAATCCGCTGTGCAATGGTCGTTTTCCCATTGCCGGGCGGGCCATAGATAAACATGCCTTTGCCGGCACTAATGGCAGGGCCGAGCTGTGCCAGCATTTCCGGCTCGACGTTAATGTCCGAGAACGCCTGTTCGAGCTTGGCACGTTTTGGCTTTTCGGTGCGAATCGTTTGCGCTTCGACCGAGTCGACGTAGTCGTCGAGCGGAACGGGAGCGGGGCCCGCGTAGGCGCACTCTTTCATGGCCAGTCGTGCCCGTTCGCGGCCGTTATCGGTGAGCTGGTAAACGTAGTCGCCCAGCATGGCCGAGCCCGTGGGCGTGAGATGTTGGCGATTGCGGAGTACCGTGAAGCAATCTTCGAGAATCGCCAACGGCAGGCAAAGGTGATCGGACAATTGCCGGCCCGTCAGGGCTCCGGCGTTTTGCAGTACCTTGAGAATCAGTTCTTCGATCGTCGCGCCGCTGAGTCCCGTTTCTTCCAGCGATTGCGGCTCTTGGGGCAAGAAGCCTTCGTCGAGGCCTAGTGCTGCGATGAGGTTATCATCCGACTTTTTGGAACCGGAGCCAAAATCGGGCGGCGTGGGTGGCGGAACCGCCGCAGGAGCTGGAGCGGCCGCACGCGCCGCAACCGGCTCACAGATCGCAGCCCGCGGTTCCGGCGAGCATTCCGGCAACTCCGCATGCCCGTTCTGCTTTGCCGTTAAATTACGGCTCAGTTGCCAGCCGAAATTCGTGAGCTCAAACCGGCGCGGGCCACCCGCCTGGCGTGCCAATTGCAACTCGATTAGCCGAGGAATTGCCTCGCAGCACCGCATGGCGTAGGCGGCATCCGCTGCGTCGAACAGTTTGTCGTTGCCGGAGCGAACGGCCGGCCCTTTTGTGTCGGAGCGGCTAGCGATTTCGAAGACGCCCCGATTCTTGGCTGCCATTTGGACGATGGCCTGCTCCTCGGCGGGGAGCGTTTCTGGGTGTTCAATGGTATGCATTGGTGGCGGGCCTTCGGTGCGGCTTTTGCGATTTATCCCCAGCGAAAGCTTAGCTCACCAATCCTCGCCTTTCATGCCGCCCGCTGCACCGCACGCGGACAAGAGGCAGGCAGACCACTTCCTACAACCCGAAGAGCCGGTTCGACCCGAAGAGAACGTGCAGGCCGCGCAGATTACCGTCACGCGCCGCCGCCGCCCCCCGCGGCCAGGCCGGTCATTGCCCAACCGATCATGGCTCGGCCGCATCACTCATGCTACCATGGGCCGGCAGGCGCACCTGATCCCGGATACAAGTATGACTTTTTGCGTCGGTATCAAAGTTCGCCAAGGAGTCGTGGCGCTTGCGGATACGCAAATCGTTCGCGGCAGCGAGCAGGTGAGTAAGCAAAAGCTCTCGATTCTGAACCATGCCGATGATTCGCTGTTCGTGATGACAAGCGGGCTGCGGTCGGTTCGCGACAAGTCATTGACCTACCTCAGCGAGCAACTCGATCAGCAACAGCAACCGATCGATCGTCTCTTCAAGGTCGTGAACTTGTTTGGCGAGCAGCTTCGCAAGGTTCGCGAGGAGGATGGCGCGTCGCTCGCGGCCAGCGGGCTGTCATGGAACCCGCACGCGATCATTGGCGGCCGCCTTCACGGGGACCTTTCACCGCAGTTGTTTTACGTTTATCCAGAAGGCAATTGGATTGAATCGGCCGCGGATTCACCCTATTTCATCATTGGACGAACCCATTACGGAAAGCCAATTCTCGATCGATTGCTCACCTTCGAAACTCCCTTGCGATCGGCTGTTGCCCTCGCGCTGTTGGCCTTTGATGCCACACGGAAGAGCGTTACCGACGTGGAGTGTCCGATCGACGTCGCGGTGATTGCCGAGGGGAATCGCCACGCCACGTTTCAGCGATTCTCCGGCGACGAAATCAGCAGCGTGACCCAGTGGTGGTCGCGAGACGTTATCCGAGTCTCTCACATTCGATGCCGATGGACTGGGCTGCCAACCTCTTTGAAGGTCTTGATTGACGCGATTGCACGCAGCTACGTTTTCTCGATCGCGAGACTCTAAAAAGGAAACTGACCATGACGAAAATCGATGTCCGCGCGGACCTGAAGTACGAGGTCCGTTTCGATACCGTGTTCTTGTTTCAGATCGCGGCTGCGCGCACGGAGCATCAGCAGGTGATCTGGGAGCAACTGGACGATTGACCCGCAACTGAACGTGGAAAGGTACCAGGTGGGGCTCGAGGGAAACCAGTTGCACCGAATTGTGGTTCAGCCATGTGAGCTTCGGGTTTCCTATCAAGGCAATGTCGAATTGGCACCGGAAGTTAATCGGCCAACCTTCGTGGGCGAATCGAATCGCGTCCGAAATGCCCCCCGAGGTTCTCACCTATCTGAACCCGAGCCGATACTGCGAGAGCGATCTGTTGGCGAGATTCTCCTTTGAAGAATTTGGTCAGATGCCCCGTGGCTTCAGCCGTGTGCAGGCGATTTGCGATTGGGTCTTGGAGCAACTCGACTACACCTCCGGCAGCACGAATTCGTCGACGACCGCTGCCGACGTCCTGCTGCAGCGGACAGGCGTCTGCCGTGACTACGCCCATCTGGCGATCACGCTTGTGTCGCGGCGTGGGCATCCCGGCGCGCTACGTGGCGGGTTACGCGGTCGGCCTGCAACCTCCGGACTTCCACGGTTTTATGGAAGCCTTCCTGGACGGTCAATGGTACCTTTTCGACCCCACGAGATTGGCGCCCGTGAGCGGCTTGGTGCGAATCGGGGTCGGGCGAGATGCTGCCGACGTCTCGTTCGCAACACTCACCGGCGATGCGCTATTGATCGAGAAAACCGTGTGGGCCAGTCCTTCCGACTCCGTGAAGTCGCATGACTCGTCCAGCGACGATCCGCCTGCTGTCTCCACGGCGTGACGAAGACGCTCGTGCTCCGCTAGCCGGTTTTCCTCGCATGAAGGTGGAGGCCGGGTGGGTCGAGCCAGCCATCGCTGGCGTGGCCCGGTTGGCTCCACGAGCCACCAACTTGGTGATCCGGTTGCCACTTGCCGCACCACCCACGCAGAAGGTGCGAGTACGGATAAACTCCCCATCGAAATTGGCTCGCCAGGACACTTTTGGTCTCCCTGTTCTATGATTACACTGTTACCGGCGGGCCACAATTTACTAATTCGCATCCAGGACGAGCAAAATGAGACAGCTTTCGCCACAAGGCCAACAAGTCGTCAACGACCTTTCCCAGCGGCACGGTTTTAGCCAAGATGCCGTGACTCACATGATGTTTGCCGTACTCAACGGCAACGGCAGCATGGCGCAATTCAGTCATCCCGAGTTCGGCGGATCGGGCCAGTGGATGCAAGGCGGCATGATGATGCTGGGCGACATGTTTAATCACGGGCTCAAGAATCGGGTGGTGCGCCTTGTGCCAAGACATCTCAGGTATCCTCGCCAACCAACCAGGCCTGCTACAGTCGGGTAGCTTCCAGTCGCAAAGCCAAAGCGGTAGCGGACAGCAAAACCAAAACGCCGGTGCTCCGATGGGCCAATCAAACCTGTTTATCCCCGACCCCGAGGAGAATTGGTGGCCGGCTGACTTGGGTATCCCCAACGCCACAGGCAGCCAGAACAATGCACGGTACGCCTACTTCGCCAACGCCCACCGGCTTGCCGTAAAAACAGGAAACCAGGTGTGGGTGTACGACACGCTCAATCATCAGATTGGTGGGTTTTCGCAACAGCAAGGATCGGGCAGTTCCATCACGTTCTCCAGCCAATTCGGGACTGTCGACCTATCCAGCCTGCCCGTTGTGTTGCGTAACGGGCAACCGGTTCAAGCAGCATCGCCCATCCCTGCTTCGCCTGCCGTTAGCGTTCCTGGCGTCGCCTGCGGAAATGCAACGACCGAAGGTGACGTGTTCGCCACTCTCGAGCGATTGGGCGAACTGCGCGACAAGGGAATTGTGAGCGACGACGATTTCAACCAGAAAAAGGCCGACTTGTTGAGCCGCTTGTAGTCAGCGGTTGTTGCTGGCAGGCGGAAGAAGCATGCTCGCCACCATGCAGCAAGTAGTAGCGGAGAATCTGCCGGGTTCCGAGGCCCTGGCAGAGCACCGTACGGCTCGCCAACCGTTGTGGTCCACTGCGTGCATGGAAACTGCGCGTGTCGAAGCTCCTCGCATGAAAGCTGCGGCCCGAGAAGCTCCGCCGCTGGAAGCCGCCGCTTCCTTTAACCGGGATTTCCCATATGAATCAGCCGGGAACCGCTCCCGACCCAGTTCTGCTCCGATTGTAACTGCTAAGCCCCCCCCCGTTTCTAACGCATCGTGTTTTTTTGTCATGCTTTTTCATGCCTTGTTGAATGATCGGCGTTAAATGGCCTTTCACCGTGCTTCTAATCCGAGCGCCGCTGCGCAACTTCCCCTGGAACTTGGCTTTACACCGTCCGGTTACGCTAATCACGTGTCGCAGCGACACCGGGCCGTGGGATCGCCAACCATGCAATCCGATTCAGGATTCCGGCAAACAACCTCCGTGGCACTGCCACTTCGGCCAATTGGAACGTCACGTACTTGGCGTGCCGGGTGACCTTGGCACCAATCTTTACCAGCTTTTCCCGCAACGTCGTCAGCGACCAATGCTTCACATCACTGGGCAGTGCTAACCGCCGCAAGAAGTTCGACAGGTTGTAAGCCAGAGCAAAGAGTTGCAGTCGCGACTGGTTGTCCTTGAACGTGCGGCAGGAGAGCTTCGTCCACTTGATCGTGTTCTTGCCTTCCTTGATCCACTGCTCCGCCGTGCCGCGACCGTTGTAGAATTTCACCACATTCTTGGATTGTTTGCTCAGGTTGGTCACGATGAACCCAACGCGTGGAAACAATTCGCCAGCGTGCCATTCGACTTTAGCGACCACGCGCCGCGCCCGCTGCCACGATTTGGCTTGATACTGGAAGCTGTGATAAAAGACCTTTGGCTTGTGCGAAGGACGACCCACGAAACGCGTCAGCAGATGTTCGATTTCCCGCTCCAGCACGGCGTTGGACTTGATGCGGATGGTGTACCGGTAGCCTTCCTTCTCCAGTAGTCGGTACAGTGCCGGATTGGCATAGGCCGCATCGCCCCGAAAGAACTTGGGGATGTCTATATGTCGGTAACGCTCGATGACCGGCAACAGCACCCGCCGCCAGTATTTGGCGCTCGCCTTGTTGCCGCGCCTGAGCATCGCGTACTCCAGATCGCCGAACTGGTTAAACAGAAACTGCGGGTGGTAGCAGAGGCACTTAAAGTGTCCGTTGTAAGCGGTGCCCTCTTGCTGGCCATAGGTCTCGCTCACCGAGCTATCCATGTCGAGGATCAACTCACGAGGCGACTGGTGCCGATGGACCTTGTCGATCCACTGGCCCGAAAGATTCATTAGCGCTGTCAGGTTATGCCGCCCGCTGAGCATCTCGGTCTCGAAGCGACCCACAACGCTCATGGAAGCCGCTTCGTTGTCGACCTCCGCTGCACGACCGCCCACAACGTGACGCATGGCCGGATCGACCGCGAGACGCTCAGCATCGTTCACGTCTTCGTATCCTGCCAGTCGGCTGTAGATGGATTGTCGCAACAGCGGCACCAGCAAGTGCTGCTTGTTCGTGCCCAGGCGGGAATCGGTCAGTAGGTCCGCGCCCATTTCTGTCAGTCCCAGCGCTTCATCGAGTTCGCGGTAAGCCAGCAGCCCGGCGTCACTGGTGACCTTGCTGCCGCAGAATCTCAGCTTCAAGCGACTGTCAAAACCAACCCGCAAATCATCGTTTATGGCGTCACCCATTGGGTTCCCCTGTCAGCTTGGCATGTTGAGCGTGCAAACCCCTGTTTTTCAAGAGTGTGGCGCAAATCGCGTGCCAAAGTGTGGGGACTCATATGGGGAATGCGGGTTAAGCGGCTTAGCTCATCAAGGTAGGTGCTGTTGTGTTGTTGTAGCGTAGACATCTCCTACAAATGCCATACATCTCACGGCGTATTTTCGATCTTGGTCGTCGTGAATCCGTAATCTATGCTGGTATGCTTCGCGAACTGCTTTTGGCAGACGGTACCTCATCCTGGATCCGCCGTTAGCCAGTTATTAATCCTATCGTTCCGTTTCACCTCCAAGCCGTATGCACCGTGTTCACTGAAACCGAAGGCAGTCGCAAAGCGATTGGCGATGTCGACCTGTTGTATCACGACGGCCTTTACCATCTGTTCCATTTGGTATTGCCTAACCACGATTTCATCGCTCATGCGGTGAGTACCGACGGCCTTCGTTGGCGTCGCGTCAACAACGCGCTGTTCATCGGCGATCCAGGATCGTGGGACGATTTGATGCTGTGGACCATGGCGGTTTCGCCCGACCCTCATCGAGCGGGCCGGTGGCGGATGTTCTACACCGGCCTTTCGCGCCGAGAGCAGGGCAATGTTCAGCGAATCGGTCTGGCCGTTAGCGACGATCTGTTTCATTGGTACAAGACCCCTGTCCATTGGACCGATGAGCGTGGACCGCATGACCCCGCCGCCGTGTTGAAGGCCAGGGAAATAGCAATCCAGCAAGAGGTGAGTTGTCGCTTCTCGAAGCTCGATTCGGCCAGTCATTTTCCGATCGAGGCCGATCCGAGGTTTTACGAGGCGTCCGCGGACGACGGTCGACGTTGGGTTAGCTTTCGCGATCCATATTACTATCGCGAAGCCGACCGTGGCTGGCTGATTATGGCTGCGCGCACCAACGAAGGGCCGCTCGTTCGGCGAGGTTGCGTCGGCGTGATGGAAGAAATTGAGGAGGGGGAGTTCGAAGCCCGCCCGCCGCTTCATCACCCGGGACTGTATGACGACATCGAGGTGCCCAACTTGCTCAAGATCGACGACGAATACTACCTCATTGGCAGTCTTCGCGAAGACGCCAAAATCCGCTACTGGCATACCGATGAGATTGGCACACCGTGGCGGAGCTACCACGATAACGTGCTGCTGGCTCAAGGAAACTATGCAGGACGCGTATGTTGTGACGACAAGGGGTGGCTCATCTGGAACTTCTACACAGTCGGTGGTCCCGACCGCACTACACACAATCTAATGCCGCCCCCCAAGCGACTGCGACGAACCAAAGAGGGCTTACTGCGGGCCACCTCGTTCGAGGGTTTCGAGCCGTGGGTCACCGAACGTGTTGATACCCGTTGTGTGCGGCCACTCAGGCACAGTGAAGGTGAACAGCGATGCTCGGTAGATGGCAATAGCCTACAGCTTGCTTCTGAGGCCGGTTTTCAGGCATTTGTGTTCGACGATGAGCTTCGTTCTGCTCGCATGCGACTGAAGATCGATCTCGATGGGCTCGGTAAGTGTGGCATCGTGTTTCGCGTCAATCCCGAAACCCAAGATGGCTACTACTTGTCGCTCGACCTCTTGAAGGGCGTCGCTCAACTACGGGCATGGCACACGGGCGAACCAGGCAGTGGGGAGCGCATGATGCAGTTCCGCGCGCTACAAGGCGGAAATTGGTACAGCAGTACGCCTGGCGAAGCCAACCTGCAACTAATTGCGTTCGGCACTTACATCGAATTGTCAGTCGACGACCGCGTCATTCTTACCCTCGCCGATTCGACATTCGAGGAGGGTCTGTTTGGCGTCTATCTCGAGTCGGCCCAAATGCACCTTTACGACGTCGAACTCCGTCGCATGCGAGATCCAGCGCAATCGACGGACCACTTGGTGACGGGCTAAAAATCAGTCCCACCGTTACTACACCTGCCGAACGGTGGCCTCAGAAGTCCACCGAAGTTGAGCTTTTACCCTCCGTCCGATCGCAGGATGCTCTACCACATCGAAGCAAGTGCAGAGGTCCTCTCCGAGATTGGACACCTCCGCGAGTTAGGGAAACCTCGAAACTGCAGCGGATGATGCACCCGCCTTCAGTTGACTTGATCCCAAACTGAACGCGGTGAACCGCACCGCTGCGGGTTGGCGGGTCGTCATTTTGCCGAAGGAACGAACAAAACGGTTAAATGACGTAGCTGATCAGCGAGCTAAATTGCGGCGTCGAAATTGTACCAACGCAACGAGCAAGCCCAAGTTCAACAAGCACAGTCCTGTCGGTTCTGGCACAGCGACACAGTCGACGGTGATTGACGAGATCGTCTGGCCGAAGTTGCTTCGCCAGATTCCATAGTCGAATGAGTCGACAACTTCGTCGTCATTGGCATCCGCAGCCAGACCAAGCCCAGTGCTGCCAAGTGTGTCTCGCCAAACCGTGTAATCGGCGGCGTCGACGATGCCATCCGCATTGAAGTCGCCGGGGAGCGCGTTAGCAATTGCACCAAAACTTGCTCTCCAAGTTTCGTAATCTTCCTCGGTGACTTGACCAAAAGTTGTCGCTTCGTTCGGTAGCGAAACGTTTGTGCCTAGATTATCACGCCACACGGTATAGTCAGCCGAATCGACGGTGCCGTCGCCGTTAAAGTCACCGGGGAGATTGGGCAGGTCAGCAAGCGAACCAACCGTGAGTAGTGTGTATCCCATAAGGTCACCAGTAGTGAGATACTCAAGGGTGTAGTCTTCACTGAGCGTACCACTGGTGATGTGCGACCACACAAGCAAGTCGTGGTCCCAATAACGAATGGCATCGGTGCCTTGGACACGGCCAAGAAATTCGGCAATGGAGTCGCCGGCATCGCCGAACAGGGCGAGCATACCGCCGGTGGCGAGGTGGATGAATCCAGTTCCGTTTGAGTTCCCATCGATTTCCAAAGTTCTTGCGATGCTCACCAGTCCGCCTTCGCTAATTGTAACGTTACCATCGCCGTTGTCGCCTACGTACAGATTGCCACTGTTGGTCCAGGTCGATCCGACGCCATCGACCATCACTTGTCCGGTAGAGCCAGGCGGGGAGCCTATGTAGCCACCAGAATTGCTGACACTGCCGCCGGCGATGATTGACAACTTTCCTTCACCGTAGTTGCCGACGTACAGGTTGCTGCTGTTGATCCAGGTCGATCCGACGCCATCGACCGTGGCCAAGCCGGTCGACCCGGTGCGGGAGCCAATGTGGCCAGAGGAGCTACCTACGCCACCACCACTTGAGATCGTCAGTTTTCCATCGCCGTTGTCGCCTACGTACAGGTTGCCACTGTTGGTCCAGGTCGATCCGACGCCATCGACCGTCACTTCGCCACTAGAGCCAGGCTGGTCGCCAATGTAACCGGTGGGATTGCTTACAGAGCCGCCGGCGGAGATCAACAGCGATCCCGAACCCTGTCTGCCAACCCAGAGAAAACCGTAGTAACCGAGATTGGGGTCGCCGCTCATGGTCCAAGTCGAGGCCGCGCCATCGACAGTTACCCTGCCGGTCGATCCTGAATGGTAGCCAATCTGGCCCAGGGTCGATGCGACCTCAACGCCATCGGCGATTAGCATTGTTCCTGCTCCACCGTAACCAGCACCCATGTATCCGGTACCATCAATGCTTAGGTTGATTGTCAAGTCTTGCCCTGGGAACTCGTTAAGAACGAGCGTCTGACTTAGACCGTGTGTGGCATCGAACACTAGGTTGACGTCGCTGACCAACCCACCAGTGTTTATAACGCCCACGCCGCTAAGATCTTCGACCGCCGAGAGCAGTCCACCGGTGGAAAGCGTGCCACCCATAAACGCAATGTTTCCTCTGGAGCCTTCAAATCTGGTAACAAAGGTTGTCCTGCCTCAGTCGGAACTGGAATTTTCCTGTGTGGTCGTTAGCATAACGCCAACCGCAGGAGGATACCATGAATTCATCGCCAAACGGCTCCCAGAAACGGGAGCGTCGCCACTTCACCGCTCAGCAGAAAGCGGCCATCGTCAAAGCCCACTTGGTCGATGGGGTGCCGATCTCGGACTTGTGCGACAAGCACCAGATCCAGGTCGCCCAGTTCTACCAGTGGCAGAAACAGCTCTTCGAGAACGCCGAAGTCGCTTTTGAGCGGAAAGGTAAGCAGAAGGCCAAGAGTGCCGAACAGCGGAGAATCGAACAACTCCAGGCCAAGCTCGCCAACAAGAATGAAGTGATCGCCGAGCTGATGGAGGAGAACGTCAAGGCAAAAAAAGAGTGTGGGGAACTCTGAGCGGACAATGGGTCCTCCACGATACGCGCGACGAAATCGTCGACTACGTCCGACACTGGAGCGAGAAGACCGAACTGGCGGCCGGCAAGATCGTCCGCTGGATCGGCATCGGCAACAGTAAGTTCTACGACTGGAAAAAGCGGTACGGCCAGGTGAACGAGCACAACGCCCTGGTGCCCCGCGACCACTGGCTGGAGGCGTGGGAAAAGGAGGCCATTCTGGCCTTCCATGCCGAGCATTCCACCGCAGGCTACCGCCGCTTGACCTACCAGATGATGGATCAGGACCTGGTGGCCGCCAGCCCAGCCACGGTCTACCGCGTGCTGAAACAGCACGGCTGTTTCGAGCGGTGGAATACGCGGAAAACGGGCAAGGGGACCGGTTTCCAGCAGCCCCTCGGGCCGCACGAGCATTGGCATTGTGATATCAGCTACGTCAACGTCTGCGGCACGTTTTATTATCTGATCAGTGTGCTGGATGGCGCGACCCGGTACCTGGTGCATTGGGAGTTGCGCGAAAGCATGACCGAGCGCGATATCGAGATGGTGCTACAACGGGCGCGAGAACAACATCCCGAGGCCACGCCGCGTATCATCACCGACAATGGACCCCAGTTCATCGCCAAGGACTTCAAGGAGTTCATTCGCCTCTCGGGGATGACCCACGTGAAGACATCGCCCTACTACCCGCAGTCGAACGGTAAGATCGAACGCTGGCACCAGACGATCAAACAGGATTGCATTCGGCCGCACGTACCACTGTCGATCGACGAAGCGCGGATGCTTGTTTCGCGGTTCGTCGAGGAGTACAACTATGAAAGACTTCACAGCGCGATCGGTTACGTGACGCCCGCCGATAAAATAGCTGGGCGAGAGCAGGCGATCTTCGCCGAGCGGGATCGTAAGCTGGCGCTGGCCAGGGAGCGTCGTGCTCGCAACCGCCAAGCACACGAGATACGGCTGCCTAAGATACAGGAACACAGAGAAAGGCTAGCGGGGTCGAGGGGGCGGCAATGAGCCCCCCGTCTGCGTGAACGCAAAAACAACTGCCGGCGCAGCCGTCGAAAACCTTACCTTTTATTCGCTAACAGATCACGCGGAGAATTCCATTTCACGCTGAACCAAGACAAGGTATTCTCCGCAACTCTTACTGTTCCACCACTGGTGATGGAAAGACTCCCAACGCCGGAGCCGGCGACGAAAAGATTGTGGTCATTGCTCCACGTCGAGCCGACTCCATCGACATCGACTGACCCCATCGCGTCTTGCCCATCTCCGATATAGCCGCTGCCGTTGTGAACAGTACCGCCGTCTGTAACGCTTCGGATTCCAACGCCTTCATTCGCCTTCATTTCCGACCAGCAGCGCATTCTCATTGATCCACGTTGAGCCGTTGCCATCCACATTCACTCGACCGATCGAACCAGGGGCGTAGGCGACTGATCCACTGCCGCCGCCGCTGACGAATCCACCGCCATTGATGTTCAAGGTTCCGTCGCCATTGCGACCGACATCAATCTCATCAAAGCTGATCCACGTCGCACCATATCCGTCGAGTGTAACAATCCCCGTTGCGTTACTTTCGTAACCCACGTTGGCCATTCCTGAGAGGAGGCAGCTATTACCATTGACCGTGATCGATCCGACATCGGTTGCGCCGATGAGGCCAATTGTGTTACTCGTCCAGGCAGTCGGATCAGCTGGCTCAATGTCACCTAACCAAGTAATTCCACCATGGGCTACATTGGTGAAGAGTGCTCCCAAAACAAGGACACTGAGTGTTGACCACCGCATCGCACACCTCCTTACCAACAGCCCTGGTCTCCATAGGGATACATGTTGATATGACTGAAATTCCCCACACCCTGCCTGTTCCAGCGATGCCTCGACCTCTTTCTTATCCCGTGCTGAGCGCTGATACGCCCCTTTGCTGCGCGATTCCGCACCTGCATTCGCTATCGCCGGCCGATTGGTTTGGGAATTCCGTTTGTCAACAAGCTCGCAAAAGAAAGAGACGCAATTCCTGTTCCGTGAGACTTCCTGCCCGCCGCATCACTGCACTGTGAAGTTCGGTAAATCGTCAGCGTTGATAAGAACTTCGCTCAATTCCGCTACTCGCCAGGCGACATTCCACGGATTGTAGGATCACTGGGGGAAAATTTGCGAGGCGCTGCAGCATTAGAATTGGAATCAGGCATAGAGATATTAACGCCCTTCGTTCTTGCAAGAAGACTGCTGGCCCAGAAAGTCGCGTCGGTGGAAGTCATCACACGCTGCGGGTGACTTGTGGCGAAGACTGATGAGTTTGAGCGGGCGGAGCCAGCCCTAGAATTAGCGTGTAGCAGCAGGAAAAAGTGTATCAGAACGTCAACGCCCTCTAGCAGGTAGTCGCGGTCGGCTTCGCTGATCGCCTGCCAGTGGGCTTCATTGGCGTCCTGGGGAACATCGCCGTCCCACGGTTCGCCCGCCAGGATCGCCAGCAAGGCCGACTTGTGGGCCTTCATACGCTGGGCCAAGTCGGGCGTCACTGCTGACGCACCGCTGTCAGATCATCGAAACCAACGGCGAAAGTTATCGCCTCAAGGACACCCAGCGTCGGCGCCGAAAGAAACCCTAGGAATTCATGTACTTGGCCTTAACGTGAAGGCTCGTTACAATTCCCGCACCCAAACAGCGCTCAACTTTTCGACCGCCAGGCGCTCTGATTTTCAGGTGCCATTTATAAAGAACCTTCTGTAGAGGGTCGTTTTTCGGTCGGCCGGCAGACGTGGAGTTTTCCAAACACACCCTTCCGTGGTACCGATTGAGATGCATGAGAAAGATGTGGTAACAGTGGTTACCGGGCTCCCGAGGTCTGGGACCTCGATGGTGATGCAGATGCTGGCCGCCGGTGGCGTTCCTGCTTTCAGCGATGGGATGCGAATCGC
Organism: Lacipirellulaceae bacterium; assembly: GCA_963753855.1. GTDB lineage: Bacteria > Planctomycetota > Planctomycetia > Pirellulales > Lacipirellulaceae > Aeoliella. The sequence continues at coordinate 474,868 of CAVWDV010000008.1, forward strand.
GGACGAGGACAATCCGCAGGGGTACCTGGAGCATTCGGGGGTGAAGCGATTGGCGCACGATGCGACGTGTGTAGCTCAGGCGGTGGGCCACGTCGTCAAAGTCGTGGTGCCACTGGTGGCGTACTTGCCTAGTGGGTTCGCCTATCGCGTTATTCTCGTTGAGCGAAACTTGGATCAGGTGCTTGCTTCGCAGCAGAAGATGATCGATCGGGCGGAGATCCCAGGCGGCAAACTGTCGGCGAAGCGAATGAAAGAGGTGCTCGCGAAACAGCTCACTAGGTCGAGGCGCGAGCTAAAACATCGAAGCGACATCGAGTGGACTTCCCTCGAATATGCGGATGCAATCGAGCAGCCCGAGGCGACTGCCATCGCAATTGCAGATTTTCTGAAGGAACCACTAGACATCGAAGCAATGACGGCGGTCGTGGACCAACGACTCTATCGCAATCGCGGCGGCTAGGGTATCGACGCGTCAGAATTCGTCGGCGATCACTTCGCCGCCTTTCATCGTTGACAGGGCCTTGAAAATCGGCTTTTCGATATCACGCTGAAGTGAATGGACGGAACCATCAACAAAACACATCTGCACAACACCGGTATGTAACGAACCGAAGTACGACCACTTGGTGTCGTAGTCGGGCGACTGCCCAGCAGGAGCCCACTTTTTTTCCTGCGACAGATCAAGCCCTAAGTAAGTTGGCAAGACACAGGTGCCGATCCAAGCAACTCCCTGGGAGAATCCGCCTGTCGTGGTTTGGTTTGCCTGATCGTAGAAGTTGCTACCAATGGAACCGGGAGCTTCGCCAAACATCATTGTGTTCGAAGTCCCATCGGTAACTTTCGACAACGACGTTCTCGACCTCACTCCGTACACACCCACTAACTCTTCCTGGACGTCGTACGTGCGGCCGTCTTCCGCGATGACACGCAAATTCGGGCCAGGTTGACCATAAACGCCCGAGACTCCCTGGTAGTGTGTCAGCCCCAATGCGGCGCCGGTGGGCATTGGCCAACGTCCCGAGTCGATGACGAAATCGCCTTCAAACTGTTCGAAGGGGACTGCGGAGCCACCACTGCCCTGGTAGACGGGAACGGCGAGATCGACGACCCCATCGACGGGAGGTTCAAATGGGGCAGCAGGGCAAAGCAGTATCGATAGCCCCGCCTGCGCTGCGCGCGAAGGATTGTTAGATCGCCAATAAGTCTGGCCGTACGAGGAGGGGCCGAGCCGATAGCTTTCTGAAGTGAGAACATCGTGAACGGACTCGGCCTCGATTTGGGGCAAGAGTTGCGCAAGAACGCCGACCCATTGGTTAAAGCGAATTGGCGGCCCCGAATTCTCCACAAGTGCTTTGGGGGTATCGACCTTTTTGCTTCCAAGATAACCCGGCGGCAAGTGCCCATAGGTGGACTCGTAATTCAGCGCCGAGACCCAATTGCCGGAGATTGTTGGCGCACGCCGATCGACGTGCCGCCTCGGCGCCGATTGTACCGCGGGCAGCAGTAGCCCTACTAAAATGCCGATGATTGCAATTACGACCAGCAGTTCCACTAACGTAAAGCCCTGCGAACCTTCACGATATCGGCGTGTCTGCAATGGCATGGCGCAACCGCTCCGAGGGGGAAACATCGCTTTATCTACCTGTCCGCTCATGCCAGTTTAACCCTCGATGCGTTCGTTGGGGTCGGGAAGCGGTGCAGGATTGTCGGGAATCTTGTTGTCGGCATCGTTTCCGCCGCATCCCACAAGAACCAGCAATGCCGCCAGGAATGGAATGGCGCTTAGCCATCGTCGTTTGGAGCCTTTAATCTTAACCATGGCTGGCATTTGCTTTCACTAGTTCGCCCGCTCGGACACTTCGCGGCGGCGACTAAGAGCCGACTAGTTGTTTGGCTCGTATTTCAGCGGTCATGGCCTTGGCTGAGTCGCCAAGGCCTCGGTACGCGCGGGCCAATACCTGATGTGCTTCGACAAAGCCCGGGGCCTGCTGGGCACATAGCTCCAACGCCTCAACAGCACCCTCAAAGTCTAATAGCGCAAGGTAGGCTTTGCCAACAGTCAAATGTGCCCGAGGGAAATGGTGTACCAAGCTGGCGGCGAGCATAGCATGCTCGAGCGCCTGTTCAACTTCCCCATTCGCTAGCATCGTCTCAGCAAGCCCTTCATAGGAAACGGCGCTGTCGGAATCGATAGCCAGTGCTTTCTCGAATGCTTCCCTAGCTTGGGCGTACTTTTTTGCTGACAAATAGACTCGCCCCAACTTGTTGTGCAAGCCCGGAAGGCGTGGATCGAGATCTGCGATCTGCCGAAACCATCTCTCGGCCACGGAAGTGTTTCCCTCCGAAAACTCGAGGGTCCCAAGCATCATGCCGACGCGCGGTGATTCGCAATCCGACTCGACCAATTGATTGAGCACTTGCCTGGCCTGCTGGCGTTGACCGATCGCCAGCAAGCAGTTCGCTTGCATCAGCGCTACCGTGCTGGAATTCCCCAAGTCGCCGGGAATGCTTCCGATCGACTCCAACGCACCTGACCAATCCTGCGCATCAGCCTGCGACTGAGCTAGGGTTAGTTGATTGTGCGCAATCGTATTCTGGACTTGCGCTTGCTCATCTTCCGAGGGCGCCTCGATATACCCTAATGCTACCAGTTGCTGTAAGGCTTCTTGCGCATCGACGGGGTCGATGCGGATGCCATCGTCGTGCATACCGCATTCACCCTCGATTTCCTCCCAAGTGAAAATCCGCTGCGGCGATTCATGCATCGACAGGATCTCTGCCAATACGCGACCGGGCATGTCTTCGCCGGATGGAAGTCCGAGTAGGTGCAGCACGGTAGGGGCGATGTCGAGCAGCGACGCCCCATACAAACGCGATCCCTTCGTAATTCCTGGACCGTGAGCAGCGAGCACTCCGAACGGGCGATGCCAATCCACGGGGCCCGATTGCCCCTCACGGGGGTCGGGGCGCAACTGATTGCTGTAGTAACCGTGATCGGAGAGCAGCAGGATGGTTGTGTCGTCACCAGCCAAGGTTAAGAGCGTTTCGAGCAACATATCGTGAAAGCGATAAATTCCATCCATGCAGTGCTGGTAGGCCGTGAATTCATCCTCCGAGATCTGGTCCATCTTTGGAGGATGAAACTCCATGAACTCGTGCCCGAAACGGTCAATTCCTTCATAGTAGACGGAGGTAAAGTCCCATTCGGTATGGGGCATCAGGTGCGTAGCCACAGCGTGAATGGTGGCGGTCTGGGCAAGCATTTGCTGCAGTTTCCCAACCCGATGCTCTTTTGTTTCGAGCAGTTCTGCGGCAGCCGGAATAAAGGGTAGTATTGCGGAGCCGTCGATCTCGGTGGGGCGCACACGTAGTGCCGCCAGTTCGTCGGCCATCTCCGTTGGCCAAATAGAGTTCGCGGTGGGCGGCGTGATGCCATCGGACGTTTGCTGGAAGGCCTCGAATTGATTCGAAACCATCACTCCGTTAATCGGCTCGGCAGGATGGGAAGCATACCAGCCAACCACGTTCGACTTCAGCCCGCACTGCGTCAAGATGTTCCACAGCGCCTTGCACTTCCGACTCGTACTTGAGGTCGGCCGAATGCCCGGTGCGTCGGGATTGGGTTCGGTGAAGCCCAATACTCCATGCTGACTAGCCCGTTTACCTGTGGCGATGGTATTCCAGAGCATGGGGGAGAGCATCGGTTGAATACTGGCCAGATTTCCCCAGGCCCCCGCTTCCATCAACTTCGCCATCGTGGGCATCAGGCCCCGTTCGACAAGCGGTTGTATCATCCGCCAATCGGCAGCGTCCCAGCCAATTAGCAGCACCCGCTTAGGGGCGCCCGGGACTTGGCGTCGTTCCACGGGCATTAGCTGCGGCTCTCCCGCAGGCGGCGTAGCGCAGCGATGCCCATTGCGCCTGCAGCGAGTAGGCCCAGAGTGCTGGGCTCGGGAACGACCGCCTCTCGGAGGTTACCTGCATCCGTGACGGGTAGAATGGGAGCACCCGTGAACGTCGACTTGCCGAAATTCGCTTTCCAGATCTCGTAATCGCTGCCGTCGACGGTACCTCCGGTGCCGTTGCCATTGAGGACCCCGTTGCTCTCGTCGCGCCGAGATTGTCTCGCCAAACGGTATAGTCTGCGGTCGTAACCGAACCATCGTTGTTGAAGTCACCCTTTAGGGGTTGTGGCAACTCACCAGCCAGGATGGCCTCGCCCGGAACGTCGTTGAAGGCCCAATCGTTGATTACAAAGGTACCAGCCGAGTTATCAATCGTCACTCGGACCCAGCCGTAGTGCAGGTTCTCAGGAAGGGCTCCGCCAATCGGGAATGAGAGGCCGATAAAGGACCCTTGGGCGTTATTGAACTCCGCATTGGGATTGCTTGCTCCATAGGCCAACGATACGGTACTGGCCGGTCCTGCAGATGACGAGTCGATGACGTATCCATCGCTGAGTGCGCGGGCGTAGAAGAGTGCGTTCGGCTGAAAACCAACTGCCCTACCAGGTGCGTACGATACAGTGGCGCCTTGGTAGTTGCCACCGCCAAACACGTAGTTCTTCAGCAAGATGTCTGCATACGCATCCGAATCGATGCTGAGAGGTTGGGAATTGAACTGAGGTATGTCGATATCTTGGACGCCCGAATAACGCACGGCCGCCTCGGCTTGGCACGCAGCGACTCCAGTGGCCGTCGCTGCGGCCATCGAGTAGGCTCTTCGCAGCCCGGTCCCCATCCGATTGGACGATGTCCCAGTGCTTGCTGTCGATGTCTTGGTGCAATGCTTCGTCATGGCCTAAGTCTTCAAAAACGTCAGAGCCATGGCGGGCTGCAGGGAGCCCGCCATGGCATTCCACGGAGAATTTCAGAACTGCTAATTGTGCGCCTGCGAGCGCCTGCGTTTGCGAAGGGCCACCAGGCCTACGCCGCCGGCGGCCAGCAGTCCAAGGGTCGAAGGTTCGGGAATCCGGCCAGCCTTAATGCCTTCGCCGGGCACCGAATTATAAGCCCAGTCGTTGACGGTAAAAGCACCGCCGGCGTTATCGATCGTCACACGAATCCAACCGAAATGGCTCACGGCGTTGATGGGAAACTCGAGCCCAATAAAGGCTCCCGTGGCGTTGTCGAACTGGGAGTCGGGGTTGTTTCCATAAGCCAACGAAACTGCGAAGGGACCACCCGCTGTGGCAGCGGCGTCGATCATGTCCCCCTCAACAAGAGCCGTTGCGTAACTAAGTCCCGTCGTGAAACCAACGACCTTGCCTGGGGCAAAATTAACGTAGGCCCCCTGGTAGTTCCCGCCGAACACGTAGTTCTTCAGCAGAATGTCGTTATAGGCATCGCCATCGAGATTCAAATCCTGCGCACCGAACTGGGCGATGTCGATGTTTTGAATGCCAGAGTAAACAATTTGGGCATCGGCATTCGTTGCGGCGACGCTCGCGGCGGCACCGGCGGCGAGGGAGTAGGCCAAGCGCGTCTTGGTCTGGGATGGGGTGGGTCGAAAGGTATTCTCAGTCATTAGCGGGGGCTCCAAGAGAGTCGGGAGAGAATAAATCAAAGCTCGGCCGGCGATTTTGGCCAGCGACCGCCAACTGGGCAACCTACCCCGTCGCTGAACCGTCAACGTGAGTGTAGCCACAGACCATGATGGCTTCAACAATCGGCTCGCGATTTGCGGCTGACCGCATTTCGGGTTAAGGTCGCCCGTGCCGCTGCCGCGATAGACCGCCCAAACCGATAGCAAGTACAGCCATCGCGGTCATTTGAGCAGTGGGCTCGGCGATTGAGGTCGTCGCGACCACCGGGGCGGTGGTCCCGTAGCCGCCCCGCCAAGTCTGGTAGTCGGCGGCGTCGACCAGAGCTGGCGAGGCCGGCGCGTTGGCCAACGGTTCTGTCGAGTTAAGCCGATCGCGCCATAGAGTGTAATCCGCTAGATTGACGGTGCCGTCCGAATTGAAGTCTCCGGCAATTGTGCTGATGATCGGATTGGACACCACGTTTAGCGCCAGCTCGTAAAGTTGCACTTCGCTGTTGCTGCCCGATACCTTTAGCACGTACTCGCCCGCTTCCAGCGGAGTGTCGAGCAACGCTTCGCTACCACCGAGCCCAAAGTCATTCGCCATAGCGATGAGCTCAGTGACACCATTTTCGAGCGAGAACAATGCAATCGTCAAATCGTTTTGCTGTCGAGCATCCATCGGCGAATACGACTGCCCGTTCGAGATTCGTTCCTGATAGAGAAATCCACCCGGTGTCAATTCCACGTTCAGCAGAACATGGCCTTCGACACCAAAACTCCAGTAGTCCGTGTCGTCGCTGTTGGAGATGCTCGCGAAATCGATGTCCAGTGGCGATAATGCCGAGGTGCTGTACTGCACGTCGGCCCCGATAGAAGCGGTTGATCCCGCGGTCAACGTGCCGAGCGTCGTTGCTGTGATGGGGGTGTTGTTACCCTCGGGCGACAACTTCTCGTAGGGGTCGCCAAACAGGTGGTGCGCACCACGAATGTCGTCGAACTGCGGGCCATCGAATAACATCTGGGCAAATGGGTTCATGAGCACGAAGGCGCCGAGTGCCTGGTTGTGGCCGAGCCCGATGCTGTGGCCGATCTCGTGCATTAATGTCTGCCGTAGACTGAAATGGTTATTGGACGCATCGCCAAACCGAGCCGAGTCGCCAGTATCGAGCGTAATATCAGCATTCGGGACGAAGCCAGTTTGGCCAAAAGTTCCGCCATTGCCATCGATAGTCGCGCCGCCAATCCGGATATCGCCGCGCGTGCCGAGCAAGCCAAGCGACTCACCATGCGCCGCTCCGTCGTCATTCGGCTCGTGTACGAATTGAACACCGCTCACCGCTGCCCATCGATCGAACGATTGTTGAAAGAGCGTAACCCAAGGACGCGGATCGTCGCTTCCCACGCCACTTCCAATGAGCGCGTCGAAAGTAGCGAACAGATTACTGGGGGCGTTGTTCGAACTCGGGATTGGTGTGCCGTCGGGAACAATGCTCCAGGTCAAGGTAAGCGGACTGCCCCCGGAGCCCTCTTCTCGATCCGTGTCAGTCGCCGTGGCTGCCCATTCACCATTTGCATTAAATCCATTCGCACTATGCATGCTCGCAGCGATGGCCACGAATACGCACCCCGCCAACGCGACGCTCGGTTGCGCCCACAATTGCAATGGATATGAGTGTTGTCGGAACATCAACGGTGGGCGAGCGGAGCGCGTGGCGGGTCCTGCGTCAATTTGGGCTGATTTCATCTACTCTAAAACACGATACACAAGCCACGCGCCGCAAGCCACGGGCGGTTTTGCGCAATTCGCCGAGCGATGACATCCGAGCTTCCTCGCCCAGTACGCCCGCGCCCCCCGTTTTCAACCGAAGGTTGGCAAGCACGTAGTCGGCCTTCAGGTCCGGGTACTGGTCGTTCTTCGGCGAGCGCCGACCGGCCGTAGTTCTTCGGCAGCACGCCCCATGAGCCGCGGGGTATCGCGACAGATGTCAGCCGCCGCCCAGAGCGTCTGCTCAAAGTCAGGATTGGCGCCATTGGTGTCGGACTTAGCCGGTTTCGCCTTCATGTCGGTACCTGTTTTGGCCATCCGCAGCGAATCCTGCTTGCTGAGTGGCGCGGGTTGGGAGGAGGGAGATAGGATACTGCTTGACGGTTTTGGATGGGAGTACGAGAAGGGTCCAAATGCAGAACCGAGAGATGATTCTACGAGCGATCACCCACAACGTGACGATACTTGGAAGGAAAGTTTTCTACAGAGCAGGATGATCCTCAATCAGGGATTCAGCAGCACGGCGACCTGACGCCATCGCACCATTGATGGACGCGGTGTCGCAGTAGTCGCCACAGCGATAGACGCCGGCGGAAGTGCGCGGATTCTTTCCAACGGGGTCGAGCGCCGGCGGGATTTGGCGAGGCAACGCGTACTCGATGGGGTACGTGCGCAGATGGCGCCATGTATCGACCTTCGAGCCAAACCACTCGCGTAGTTGGTCTCGCACATCGCTCACCAGCGTCTCCACATCCGTCCACTGAAGGGCCGTGACGGAAATGAGTGCTTGGCCCCGTGGGGCGTAACTCGGTTCCACCTGACTGGGCACACAGACGTTGTTCACCGGTCCGCTGCCATTGCCGTTGAGCATGAGGATTGGTTCTACGATGGGAGGCTCGTCTGCCGCAAAGTAGAGACACGCCACTCGATTCGCTTCGCCGGTCAGCTGGTCGCCAGTGAGCTTAGCCGCAGTCGGCGCTTCGGTCGCTACGATGACCTGCTTGGCGAAGAACTGCTCGCCCGATGCAAGTTCAACGAGCCCCTGGTTGACTCGCTGCACCGGCGTGTTCAATCGCAATGCGCCCTCAGGCAGTTGGTCTGCCAGTTGCTGCGGAATGGCTTGCATGCCGCCGGCAGGAAGCGCGGCGTCGCCACTAGAGAACATGCGGAATACGAACTCACACAGCCGACTTGATGTAATCAACTCGTGATCCAAAAACACGCCCCCCAGGAATGGGCGGAAGAACCGTTCGATGATAATGGGCGAAAAGCCTCGCCGTTGGAGCATCTCAATGGTCGTAGTCTCCGGACGCTGGTAGAGTTGGTCCAGGTCGCAAGCTGTAGTGTCGCGACGAAACTTGGCAATCCGCAGTTTGTCGAGCAATGTCGCGACAGGTGAACAGGCTGTCGCAATGAAATGCCGAGGACGTCGCCAGGGATCCGACAAGCGGCGGAATGCTCTGTCGTACCAAATGAGTGCTCCCGGCTCAAAGTGGTGTAGCTTGAGCTTGGGGTAGTCCAGCGTCCGTTTTGCCTCGGGATAGCCCGTCAAGAAAACTTGAAAGCCTCGGTCTAGCAGAAAACCAGCGTGGCGATCGGTTGCCATGCGGCCGCCCGGCATAGAGCCTGATTCGAGCACCAATAATCTCAGGTCCCGTCGGCTAAGTTCTACCGCACACGTCAAACCGGCGATGCCGGCACCAACGATGATCGCATCCCATTCTTTCATGTTGCTTCTTACCAGCCTGAGGTGCCCGGTTCGCCCTTGAAGGGTCCGACAATTTCTGGCGTGATCCACCCGCCATAAAAACCACCCGGTTGTGGTTTCACGGCGTGCCCTGCGACGTAGCAGTTAACTTTGGCGGGGTAGAACGAGAGGTAGCCGCAAATCGTGTCGAACTCGGGAAACGGCTGCTCGTACGACCAGCCGACGTCGCACTGCAGCGGATGTTCGGGGATCGCCAGCGACCAATAGATTGCTTGCCCCTTCCATTCGCAGAATGAACGACCATCCGCTGGTCGCAAGTATTCGGCAGACACGTCGGCAGCAGGAAGGTAGAAAGTCGGCGGGCTCGCCGTTTCACAAACTCGCACGGCCCGCGTTGTCCGTGCGACTTCTACGTCTCGAAATCTGACAACCACTTCGCGTTCGTCCGCCAAGATCGCTGGAGGTCGTGGGTAGTCCCAAACTGACTCCTGATCGTCATCCGGGGCAATAGCAAACGCCGGGCGTCGATTCCCGGTGTTTGTCCAGAGTGCTCTCGCTCGTTTTACTTTGTCGGGCATGGTCATTGTCCGCGTCCCTAAAACCTGGCTACTTTCGTCTGCATCGTTGACCGCACTCTCTGGCGATTCACGTCGCTCAATCAAAGCGGGTGTTGGCGTTGCTCGCGATGCAATACAAGTGGTCGACAGTTCGTAGATAAATTCGCCCGTCGGCCAGCGCAGGTGTTCCCCAGGCTTGCTGTTCGAGCTCATTGACTGCGGTCACTTTGAGTTTGTCACCGGCAGCGATCACGTGCGTGTTACCGTTGGAATCCATCGCGTAGAGATGCGTGCCGTCGGACCACGGGGAAGCCCAAAATGCAGGGGCTCGGTTGACACGCTGTTTGTATTCGATGCGCCCGGTTTCGATGTCTACACAACGAACGATTCCGAGACGTCGTTCGAAGAAATACAGGTTGTCGCCGAGATAAGTCGGCGATGCCATTTGGATGCCTGAATCATCTATCCTCCACTCCACGAATTGGCCGCTCATGCCGTCATCGGGTGGAGTAATATCGCCGCTTCCACCAGGTTTGATCGCATACAGCCGCCCGCCCCCATCATCTTCGCCACCGCGGTTACGAAACTCGTTGCCGATGTAGAGCCGATCGCCGATCGCCACCGGCGTTGCCGACGAGCGTCCTTTGTTCATATCGATTTGCCAGTGCAAGTCTCCGGTCTTCGTGTCGTGGGATCGATAAACCATGCCGCCGACAATTAGTTCGTTCCGCAATGAGTTCTTCCAGATTAACGGGCTGCTGTACTGCGAAGACTCATCACGTTGTACTCGCCAGATTTCCTTGCCCGAACTTGCCTCGAGCGCCAGCAGGAATGATTGCTCCTGATTGTCGACCTGAATAAACAACCGATCGTCAAAGAGCGTGGGCGAGCTAGCGGTGCCCCATCCGGCTCGCATTTCATAAACGCCGAGATCTTTTTGCCACAGAATGTTGCCGTCCATATCGAGGCAATGGACGCCGTTCATACCAAAGTAGGCATAAAGCCGTTCGCCATCGGTCACCGGCGTCTCGGTCGCGTAGGTGTTGGTGCTGTGTCGCGGGATTGGCGTGCGCCCGCTTTGACACTCGTTCGCCAAATCTCCTCGCCATTATCGGCATCGATGCAGATCATGTGGTATTGATAGACAATCTCCACCAAGTCGTCGCGATTGCGGCCGTAACCCCCGTTGTTCGACTCCGGACGCGTGATTCCTTCGTTCGCCGGATTGGATGGAATGGCAGCCGTCAGGTAGATGCGACCTTCCCAGACAATTGGCTGCGACCAACCCTCGCCTTGAACGGGAATCTTCCAGCGAATGTTCGTTCGGTTCCCGTCCACATCCGACCAATTCACTGGAAGTCGTGTAGGCGACACTGCATTCGAGTCTGCCCCGCGGAATTGTGGATAGTTTTCGGCAATGCAAGCTTGCGTAAGACACAAGGCCAAGAAAATTGTTGCGAGCACGCGATTTATCATTGAGGTCTCCTCGGCTTGGACGATATCGATCGGTATTTCGAGCTTGTTATTATCGAATGGAGGCAAAAAACTACGGGAATCCGCCCGGTGGTTTATAGGCCCCCAGCCCTTAATGAACATGACTCGATGATATCCGAGAATGGTCAGATGATCGATTCATCGTCGCAACTCCGGAAGGATACCCGCCCGCCAATTGAATAGCGAACAGTTGTTCCGGCAACGCGGTTCGGGCCTCCGACGCCTACGGGAATCAGCGAACCGCTGCCCTGTTCGTCGAGACAAATGATGACCCCACGATTCGGGGAGCGTTGGGCACCATTCAAATGGACTCAGAGCTGAGCCTGGCGAAAGCGGACTCCAACTTCGAGTGGTCGCAAGTGATGCTTCGCCTAGAATCTAGGGGCCGCCTTGAAGAAGCTGAAAGTTAGGAGCAATACGGTCGGTTTCGGAGCTAAAAAGGCCCAACGCGGGGAGCGATCTCAAGCAAGATAAAGCCTCTGAAGTCTTCAAGCCGACCGAAGCGTCCGAAAACCGCAATATGCGGTCTGGGAACTGGGCATTACCCGCTTTCAATTGCGTGAGCGTAAAGTCTAGGTGCGAACGAGCTACCTCAGTAAAACGCTCCATGCCATCGTCGAAGAACTGCTAGAACTCTGTTAACGCCAACCCCTAGGAAACTCCAATGTCTGACCAAACTCACACGACTAACTGGCCCGATTTGGCCATTGGGCTTTATGATCGCCTGACCGGACGGAATGCCGAAATCGAGTACGATTTCGATAACATGCATGTTAAAATCCCTTCTGGCACCGGCCAAAGTGCGGAACACGCTGAGTGGGTGCTTTCGGGCACCGTCAGGATTCGTACGCAAGATCGTAGTGCAGCCCCAAACTAATGCTGACCGGGCGACTGTCGGGAACGGTCGAGGGTCGCCCGGTCGAGATCATTTGCGAGGGCGACCACATTCGCCTAGATTTACAGGGTGTGCTAACGGCCTGGCGCCTGCGGGGTCGCTCTGTTGGCGCGGCTGCCGTTTTGGAAATAATGAGCCGTGTCGGGCTAGGTTTGTCATTGTCACTAGGAATGATCTCACTGCCAGTGCTGCCGCAGCCCCATCCTGTCGTGCGATGGTTCGGCCCCGAGTTTGACGACATATGACCTCAGCCGCGGAAAGCATCGACTCTGCTCAGGGTAATTTGATCGGACTCACAGGTGCGTCGGGCTACGTCGGCGGTCGCTTGGCCCCCCTACTGCTCGAACGTGGCTATCGGGTTCGCTGCGTCGCCCGTACCCCACGGAAGCTGGATGAGCGTTCGTGGCGTCACAAGCCCGGCGTCGAAGTTGCGCGAGACGATCTTTCCGACGTTCCGACGCTTACCGAGCATCTGCGAGGTTGTTCCGCCGCCTACTATCTCGTGCATTCGATGATCGCCGCGGGAGAGGACTACGCCGACCGGGATCGAACGTTGGCCCGAAATTTTGCCGAAGCGGCTGCCGCAGCCGGTGTTGAGCGGATCATCTATCTGGGCGGACTTGGGGACGCAGGCGATTCGCTCAGTCAGCACCTACGTTCGCGGCGGGAAACGGAGGAAATTCTCGCTTCCACCGGCGTGCCCGTGACCGTCCTCCGAGCCGCCATGATTATCGGCAGTGGATCCGCTTCGTTTGAAATCCTTCAGTACCTGGTAAATCGACTTCCGGTAATGGTAACGCCCCGCTGGGTTGAAACCGAATGCCAACCGGTCGCCATCAGGGATGTTCTGCACTGGCTCGCCGAGTGCCTTAGGACGCCCGAATCGGCAGGGCGAGTGCTGGAGATTGGTGGACCAGATGTGTTGTCTTACAAAGATCTTATGCAGGTGGCGGCGGCAGAGCTGGGCTTGCGACGCCGGCTCATTATTACGGTCCCCGTGCTGACACCGCGGCTCAGTTCGGCATGGATCAGTCTGGTCACTCCCGTTCCATTCGAGATCGCTCGACCGCTCGCCGATGGCCTCAGCAACCGCGTTGTGGTCACTGACCAATCGGTGCAGGACGTGATGCCCCACGAGGCGCTTCATGTCAGCGAGGCGATCAAGCAAGCACTTTCGGCGACACGGGCCGGGCGTGTGGAGACGCGATGGTCGGTCGCCGGTCCGGTTGCGGGCGACCCCGACTGGTCGGGGGGCAAAGTATTCGTCGACGAACGTTCCATCGACGTCGACGCGGACGCCGACTCCGTGTTTGCCGCGGTTTGCCGGATCGGCGGAGGGCACGGTTGGTACGCGGGCGACCTGCTGTGGCGCATTCGCGGTTGGATGGACCAGGCCGTCGGCGGGCCGGGACTTCGTCGGGGACGACGTCACCACGAAAACATCGAGTACGGCGAGACCCTCGACTTTTGGAGAGTGGTTGGACTTGAGCGTGGCCGCACCCTGTCGCTACGTGCCGAAATGAAGCTGCCCGGCGAAGCGCAACTTGATTTCGACATCGCTCCGCCAGACGAGAGCAACAAGACAAGGCTTACGATGACAGCAAGGTATCGACCAACGGGCCTTGTCGGCATCGCTTATTGGTACGCTGTTGTCCCTCTCCATAACATCGTATTCGGCGGAATGCTCAAAGGGATCCGAAACACCGCTGAGGCGATCCGCCGAGGCGGCGAGCAAGCGAGCGCAGTGGAATCGTCTTCGTCGAGCGGTCAGTCTGGTTATGGTCGATCGCGGCTTTGGCTTGGCATATCTGCGGTTGGCTCCATTGTTGTTCTCTCGTCGCTGGCACTGGCGTTCGACGCCCCAAGTCTGGTGAACCGCGTGGCCGGAGACTCCGCTATTGGCACGCTTGCCGGGTTATTACTCTTCGTGTTGGCCTATTTGCTCGTCCAACTTCCTTTCGACTACTACGGAGGCTACCTGCTTCCACGTCGCCATGGGCGCGCCCATCCGCCCCTTCCTAGTTTTCTGCGCGGATTGGCCCGGGGTGTCTTCATGCACGCTGCGATGTTGTTCGCGTGTGCCTGCTTGGCGACAATCGCCGGCGCAACTTTGGGAGTCGCAGGCGTTGTCATGGCCGCCGCAATCGCAATTGCCTTGCTCCTGGCGATGCGACCACGTTTAGCCTCCTTGTATGCACCGCTGACAATCACTCCCAGTGAACCGAGCAACTTGGAACGTGAGGATTCGCTGCGGCTGCTGTTAACTCAGGCCGACGACGAAGGCTTCACGGGGAGCGTGCTTGGTGTCCTGCGTCCGACTGGCCATCTTATGCCGCTTGCATGGCAACAGGTTTTGGCTCGTGACGGATTTCAATTGGCGCTTAAGAGGCGCTCGTTGGCCATCCGCAGCGGAGCCTGGAGCCGTGGTCGAGCGGTCGCAATCGTCTTCACATTGGTTGGCGTTGCCATTTCCGCTTGGATGGTTGGCCCAGAGCGGCTTGGCACGGCCGGAGGCACGGTTGCCTTAAGTCTTTGGTTTACCCTGTGGTCATTTATTGGCCTGCTAGTGCTACCCAGTTTGAGCCGTCGAGCGGTGGCGGCAATCGATCAGCGAATTCTCGATAGCGGCTGCTCCCCCGAATTGCTCGAGCGTACGACTCAATCGCTCGATGCCCTCCAAGACGACGAGCCCGTGCGGCCTGGAATCGTCGAGACGATCTTTCACCCCGTTCCGAGCGTGCAAAATCGCACCCGCGGGCCGCGAACGAAGGGCGCTGTCGGGGCTTGGGACGCCGCGAGAACGACCGTGTACTTGAGTGCCGGCGGCGTGGGGTTGCTGGGTCGAGCCGTCCATTGCAATTGTGGCCGACCCGCTTTGTGGGTCTTCCTGCCAACCGATTAAGTGAGCGCAGGCGGAGATATGCTCCGCCCGGGATAGCTGCCGGCTCGCAGGCGAGACGGCGCACTCTCAGAGACAACGGCTCCGAGTCGTGATCTCTCATTGTTCGTCGTCGAGCCGAATGCTTCGCAGAGATTCGTTCCTAACCAGCGCCTGAACTTTTCCATTGCCAATTGCCCCCGCCAGGGGCTCTGACAATCGGCTGCTGTTTACAACACCGTTTGCCCGATTCAATACGCGAAGGCGATTCAGTCGTCCGCGCCAATGGGCACGCAGCCCGCTTCCCACCTCTCCAAGGAAATGTTGGGATTGCGACGGGCGATCGCTTTTCGGTGCCGCCGCTTCAGCGCAATCATGCCTCGTACCGCTGCGCACCGGCTAGCAATGCCGGCGCGTAGTCCTGTTGGACGAACTCGTTCACCCAGGTGGCGGTGGCGCTCTTTTCGGCAAAGTGGGCGAACAGGCGCGGAAGAATTGGTCGGGCACGTGCGACCGCCGCTGGAAATCCATCAACTCCCTCCGCCAGAGCTTGCGGTAACACGTCGCGGCGAACCTGCCGTTGAGCGGGAACCATATCCGCTCGTCGAGAAGTGGTTTTATCCAGTAGAGTGTCGCCACGGCCAGACCGATAATGCCACCCACGACCACGACAGGCACAAAGAACTCTGTTGCACCATTCTTGTCGAGGCCTAGCAGATTGGAGGCCATCAGCAAGAAGGTGACCACGAGCGTTGAAGCCATCAAGGCCACCAAGGCAAGCGTGACCATCCGCGCCATTAATGCAACCGACCACAACCATCCGGTGGGTGACGCGCTGCACTGCTTCTCCAGTCGCTCCAAGAGCGCTACCGCCCGGCTGGCCCAGATGTTCTCGTTGATCGCGACCTTATCCTGGTCGATCGATTGTCGCTCGGCGACGTCGTGGGACGCCCAGGCCCAGATGGGATAGAACTTGGCAAGCAGCTCGTTCTGTTCGATGGGAAAATCGTCCATCAGCCGATCGCCGCTGGCCAGGATTTCCATTTGTGCCGCGACCACCGCGCGATCGCCAGTCTCTTGCGACTCGCTAAAGTAGTCCTTCAGGGCGGCGTCCATTCTCGTTCTTAGCGGCGAGCCAGCAGCAAACTGGTCTCGGATCGCCAGGTACGCTCGCGCCAGGCCCAAGAGTTCCACGTCCCACTCAAGCCACGGTGGAATGCTTGCGAAATTCTCCTCAACGAACCGAAACTGCCTGGCCGACCACCCGTCGGCCGAGTCGTCGAGCCACATGGCACTCTTGAGCATGTAAATCAAGAACGCCATCCGGCCCACGATATGCGAGTCGCGTAGCTCCCTCTCGCAGCGATCGAAAGCATCGGCAAATTGATCGAACGAGCAATCGTGAAGCACCACTTGCCAAGCCGGCTCGGTGAGCGGGTAGAACTCGTCGGTGCGAATAGCGCGGGCCGCCAGTGGCAACAGCTTAAGCAGCGCGGGCGCCGATTGGATGCCCCGGAAGTACTCGTGCAGCAGTTGCTTGAGCGCCCCATCTTGCCGATGCGCGGCGATGCCTTGAATCAACCAACTGGCAAACCCGATGGGCGATTTCTCGACAATGTCGGAGAGTAACGCGAGGGCGTAGTAGTCAAACGGCACTTTATCGGCGCGTTCTTTCAATTCGTTGAACAGGTCCTTGGGAGACTCAACGGAAATCCGATCGATAAGCGTCTTGTTCGGTGTTGATTGCGGTTTCGCCGCCGGCGGCTCAGCCGCCGGCGCGTGCATCGATTTTCCAATCTTGTGGCACCGGGGTTCGCGAGCCGGTGGTGCCGCCGTGGTAGCGGAGGTTTTCGTCCAATTCTTCGAACGCCGCCCGAATGCGTTGGAACTCCTCCGGTGCTTTCTCGGGCTTGAATCTCCGCAGCAGCCGGTTGTACGCCCGCTTGAGGTCATTGCGATTGAATCCGTCGGCGAGCGCGAAGAACCGCACCGGATCGTGGGGCAGCAAGTCCCAGCGTGGTTCGTCGGGCGGTTCGGCCATGGCCATGCGTGTCGTTCCGAGTCAGGGCCGCGCGATGCCGGGTTGGGGGGACATCGGCGCGTTGTCGAAGTTGCGCGGGCCGCTCGGGACGGGGACCACTCGCGGACGGGCAAACCCACCGCGAAGGTCGCTTGGTGCTCCGTTGATTCCAGGGCGTCGGTCGAAATCGTTCGCTGGCGGGAGGTGTTTCCGCCGCAACTCCTCCAATCGCTGTTGCGACTCACGACGGAATTGCTCGGAGCGGTCCATTTGAGCGCGCAGCCGTTTCTCTGCGTCGCTCGTAAGGTTGTGCTCGCTGGCAATGTCCATGGGCACCCGTGGCAGCGGGGCGACGCGTGGGGGTTGGCGGCCGGACCTGGGCGACTTACCGTCATCGCGCGAGGCAACGATGGCGCCAATGAGTCCGGCAGTAATCACCACGGCGAGCCAGCCGGCAATAGCTACGCTGTCGGAGTTGTTGCCCGATCCGGCGGTGATGACCGCGCTATAGTTCCCCAAGCGGTACTTGAGCAGCGACCCGAGCCAGTCGGCCTCCATGGCGTAAAGCTCGGGCAACTCGTCTCGGATAAGCCGCACCATTGCCTGGCCGCGAAGCCGAATCTTGCGTTGGCGAAACGAGCTCAGAACCTGCTCGCGGAGCACGCTCACGTCGCGCGACGGCGACACCAACACCTTCTTTAAGCAACGGAAGAAATCGCCGTCGAATCGCTTGTTTGCCGAAAGTGCCGGTAGCTTGCTGCGGCTCTCAAGTATCACCTGCAACCGTTTACCTAGCGCCGCCAGATCGGGATAGTCGGCCAGGGGCAACTGGCCCAGTTGATTGATCAACGGATCGATGGGAGCCGAGAAGCACTGATTGCGAATGTTATCGAGTTGTGCCTTTACCTGTTGACGCTGGCCTGCAGGTGAGGCCGACGGTACAGCCGGGGGCGCAGTCGCTTTGAGCTCGAACGCCTGGGCACGCATCGCTATGATTTCGGCACTTTCATGAATCGGATTGCGAGAGAGTTGCCGAAGGAGGTACTCCACCACCTGTGGAGATGCACTACTCATCACGGGTATCCCCAAACGCCTCCTCGGCGTCGATTCCGAGCATGGAGAAGATCTGAGCCAGCGTTTCACGTGCGGCGGCTACGCTCTCTTGGTCGCCACTGTTCAGAGCTTGCTCGAACATATCGATTGCCGCTTCGAATTGCTCCCGCTGAAACGGGCTCACCTCCCCCACCATCCGTTCGGCAAAGCGGAGCAAGTTTTGGTTCGCCATGTCCTCGCGCGGGTAGTACTTCAAGCCTTGCAAATTGGCCACAGCCTCCTGCAATTCCGAATCGGTCAGTTCGGCCGCGTGCTGGGTGAGCACGGTGCGGAACTTGGCGTCGGAATTCTCGAAGTAAGCTTCCACTTCCAGAATGCCGTTCAGGTCGTACGTAAACCGAATGAACACTTCCAGTCCAGCCGGGCCGGGTGGCACGCCGGTTACCGAAAGCTCGCCGATTTTCAGGTTGTTTTCGACCTTGCGATTCTCGCCCTGGTACACGTCGACCTGCACTTCGCGCTGGTTGGGTGCAACGGTGCTGAACACGTGTTCCTTGGAGACGGGGATCGTCGTGTTGCGATGAATAATTGGTACGAAGTACCCCGAACGGACTTGCCCACCCAAGTCCTTGGCCGTGTCGACCCCCAGCGTGAAGGGGCAAACGTCCGTCATCACCATGTCGTCGACCGCCCGATTGTCGGCAATCAGGGCCGCTTGTACGGCCGCGCCCAAGCAAACCACTTCATCGGGATTGAACAGCGCCTGCGGCTCCTGGCCGAAATAGTCGCGCACGAACTCCTGCAGTGGCAGCATTCGAGTTCGCCGCCCACCAGGATCACGTCGTCCACCTCGGCGGCCTCGGTTCGTCCGTCGCGCAGGGCCTTACCGATGGGGCCCGCAAGGCGATCGAGCAGCGGTGTAACGGCCGCAGCAAACGTATCTCGGCCGATCTTCACGGACTTGGCACCGTCGGGCACGGTCCCATCGGCTTCGGGCAGTTTGACCGCGCTTCGGCGGTTTCCAATAATTTGCGCTTGGCGTCTTCGCACTGCTGGCGCAATCGGGCAACGCGGAGCGGCTCTTGCAGTTCTGCCAGTTCGAGCTGCAGTCCCTGCTGCTTCAGGATCACAGCCACCAGGCGGTTGGTAAAGTCTTCGCCCCCCAGGAAGCTCTCGCCGGAAGTCGAGATGATTTCGAGGGTTCCCTCAAACACCTCCATCAGTGTCACATCGAACGTGCCGCCACCCAGGTCGACGACGATCAGCTTCTTCTCCGCATTGCGGTCGTGAAAACCGTAGGTGAGCGCCGCTGCCGTTGGCTCGTTAACGATGCGTCGTACCTTGAGCCCGGCAAGTTCCCCCGCCACCTTGGTCGCCTTACGCTGGTTGTCGTTAAAGTACGCCGGCACAGTGATTACTGCGTCGGCTACTTCCTCGCCAAGGAATTTTTCCGCATCGTTCTTGAGCGACGTGAGGACCAGGCTCGAAAGCTCGGGCGCGGTGAACGCTCGGCCGGCGACCTCCACGCGGGCATCGCTACCCATCAGCCGCTTGAAGCAGGATGCAGTTCGCTCGGGCTGGGTCACGCGCAGTTCGCGGGCCGCTTCCCCCACGAGTACTTGCCCGTCATCCAGTACGCCCACGACCGAAGGTGTTAGCATGTTGCCGAGTGCATTGGGCACCAGTCGCGGCCGGTCCCCGAGAAAAACGGCGCATAGCGAATTCGTGGTACCAAGATCGATGCCAATAATGTACGACATGACGGGCGGACTTGTAGTCGGTGGGGCGGTGCTAAATTGGGGGGTGCCAGCGGGGCGGGGGCTGCCAGTGGCGTGCCGCGTAGCTGGCGACCACCGTTTGCAGTATTGTAAACGCAAATTACGCGCCATGCCACGGAACAGCCATATCGCAGCGGCGCAAATTGAGACAACCTTCGCCCCGGCAAGGTTCCCTTTGCTAAGCCATGTGCTTAAGGTGGAGTTCCCCGTTAGCCGTGGGTAGCCTAGGCGGGGTGGAGTGCTTGGGGATGCCGCCAGTGCGTTTTCGTAGTTCCTTGCTTCTGAAGTTAAGCGTCGCGTCGCATGCTCCTTAAATTCTTGACTTACAATATCCATAAGGGCATCGGCGGGATCGATCGCAAGTACCGCTTGGAGCGAATTGTCGAGGTACTCGCCCACTACAATCCGGATGTTGCGTTCCTACAAGAAGTCGACAACGGAGTTCCGCGTTCGCGCGCC
>CAVWDV010000008.1:500000-795728 GCA_963753855.1 Lacipirellulaceae bacterium
AAACTCACCGATGCGGAGTTAGAGAAACTGAAAAGTATGTGTGAGGCGACGAAGTTCTGGGTGCCGATTGAACTGGGAATCATCACGGGTTTTCTCAACGCCGTTCCCGTGGGATCGCTCGCATTGGAGGACCCAGCCGCGGCTTAGCAAACCGTCGCGGCGGGTTATTCAGGAGCTATCGATTTATTGCAGGTCGAGATTCGCGTCGATGCGGCCAGCGCCATGCTGCTCGACAACTTCGTACTCCGCCAGGTGCCCGAACCTGCGAGCGGGCTGCTACTGGCAGGTGCGATTGCTGGTGGCTACGCGGTTTGTAGGCGGCATCGGCGTTTTTCTACCGAGTGATGATCGATATTCGTGATCTTGGAGCAACTTTGTGGTACTGCTTATAGCATTCCATTACCCCGGCTTTGTGCGTCTCGCAGGAACGGTGGCGTCTCACCAGCCTTGAGTTTCTGCGATGCGGAATCACAAAGCCGCGCGTGGTATTCTGTGAAGACGGTAGCCAGCGGAGCGTTACGGATGAAGCTGCTAGCCGCCCAACGGCTTACCTCAGACCTCCGAACGCCCCGCTTGCTTCGCCCCAAACGGATCACTCAGATGACGCTCAGCAAAGCTCTCTATAAGGACTCCGCCGGACGAAGCATGGACTACCAGTTTACCTGCTCGCAATTGTACGAAGGAGTCGGATTATGAATCAACCAATCGCACAACCTGGCCTCTTCATCGGTATGGATTGGGCCGACCAGAAGCACGACATTTATGTCATCGATCGACAGGGCAAGGAGTCTCATCAGCAGCTCGAGCACTCGGCCGAGAGCATCGACGCCTGGGTCGCCGAGATGCTCAAGCTCGCCGGCGGGCAGCCTATCGCCATCATGCTGGAGCAGTCTCGCGGAGCGCTGGTCTATGCGCTCATGTTCCGTGAGGATGTGCTGCTCTATCCAGTCAACCCCAAACAATTGGCTAGCTATCGAGACAGCTATCCTGGGGGCGGCAAGAACGATCCTACCGACGCCATGTATCTGGCACGGATGCTGCGTGAACGCATCACAACGCTGAAGGCCTGGCAGCCGGACGATGAAAACACGCGGCTGATCGCCAACTTGTCCCAGCAGCGGCGCAAGATCGTCGACGGTCAAACGAAACTTCGACAACAACTAACGGCTGTCTTAAAGTCTTATTTTCCGGTCGTCTTGGAGCTTTTTGGAAAGAAGCACCAGCTGCCCTTGTTGCTCAGCGTGCTGTGTCGGTGGCCCGACCCTCGCAAGTTACGTCGCGCCGACCCTCAGCTCATCCGCCGCGTCCTATGTGAGCACTCCGTACGCAACGAACCGCAGCAGGAGGAGACCATCGAGCGCATTCGTGCGGCCCAGCTGCTGACCCGGGATGACGCACTGATTACTCCATCGGCGATGGTGGCCAAGCTATTGGCCAATCAGATCCAACAAGCTCAGAAGACGATCGAAGAGTTGGACTCCAAGATCGCCGAAGCGATGAAGCAACATCCCGACGCGGACCTGTTCACCAATCTGCGTGGTGCCGGCAGTACGCTGGCGCCGCGTCTGCTCTGCGCCTTTGGCTCGCAGCGGGACCGCTGGGAGGATGCCGACAGCCTGGCGTCGTTCAGTGGGATCGCTCCTGTGACAAAACAGAGCGGCAAACACCGTCACGTCCACCGGCGATTCGCTTGTCCCAAGTATCTCCGCCAGACGTTCCACGAATTCGCCAACAGCGCGCGGCTGTACTGTCCTTGGAGCAAAGCCCGGTACCGCATGTTGCGGGATCGCGGCATGAAGCACCACGCGGCGCTACGAAAGATCGCTCGCAGCTGGATCCGAATACTGTTCCGCGTCTGGAAAACACGAGAGCCATTTGACTGCGATCGCTACCTCGCCAACCTGAAACAACGCTGCCCGGAAATCGTACCCTACCTCAACCAAGAAAACTGAAAATTATTGCCAAGACCCCTTGCCTAAAGCTCAGATGTCTGAGGTGTTGGAAGTTGCCCACCGGGGGCCAGTCGCCGTTTTCCCCTATTGTCCTACCAATGATGTGCAACACGAGACTGCGACGATTCGCCACACTTTTCCTCGTACTCGCCGCTACTCATACGGAGTGCTCGTCGGCCGAACTTCGCATCCTTACTTACAATATCCACCATGGTCGCGGCGCGGATGGGAAGGTTGATATCGAGCGAATCGCCGGCGTCATCCGTTCGGCGAACCCCGATCTGGTGGCGCTCAACGAAGTCGACAAAAATGTTAGCCGTTCCGGCAACGTCAACCAGCCCGTCGAACTCGGACGCCTGTGCGAAATGCGGCCGGTGTTCGAAAAAAACATCGACTACGATGGTGGCGAGTACGGCAACGCCATTCTGTCTCGCTTCCCCGTGAGCGAGACGGAGAACATCCACCTGCCTTCGGAGTACGAGGGAGAGCAGCGCGGAATGCTGGCGGTTCGAGTCGAGCTGCCCGGCAATCGGAAAGTTCGGTTCGCCGCGACGCATCTAGACTACCGACCCGACGACACAGAGAGAATCCGTTCGGCAAAGACCATCGAAAAACTCGTGGAACAACGCTTTGCTCCAGACAGGTTTGTCATCGCTGGCGATTTGAATGCGACCCCAGCGAGCCAAGTTGTGGAGCGGTTTTCTCGCAGTTGGACCGTTTCGCGATCGGATCCCACGTACCCAGCCTCTGATCCACAGAAGCAGATCGATTACGTTCTGTGGCGGCCGGCGTCCGCGTGGCGTGTTATCTCCACGAACGTCTTGGACGCTCCCACGGCCTCCGATCACCGTCCCGTGCTGGTGGTGCTCGATTTGTTCGAAAGCCGGCCTTGAGGTCGAATCTCGAAGCCGAATTTCCTCCGCATCGAGCCCAAGCGTTCCCGAGGAACTCGTCCCGCAACCGTCCCGCAACCGTCCCGCAACCGTCCCGCAACCGATCCGCAACCGATCCGCTTCCGTAATCTCCCGCTGGAGCGTCTCGATTTATAGAGGGAGCGGCGGCGGCATGGGGCGGCAAAAACAGGAGAAAAAAGAGAGTAGTGCCCACCGGTTTTCCGACGCGCCCTTTCCTTGGGGTCGCATCTTCGTACTATACTGCGTTGCCTTACTGCTTCCCGATCTCGATGCCGACCGGAGTTCCGGTCTAGAACTCCTGTGCTTAAGAATCGTTCGTCCCGCCAGCGTTTTGATGAATTCCGTACTGCTTATCGTGAAGGTCGCGTTAAGGAACTGAGCGAGAAGTCGCGTCGCGATTCGCGGCGGCGTCCCGATCAAGACGAGCGGCGCCGGTACCTGTGGGAGTACATCTGCTGGCTTGCGCCTTTCCGCGGCACGGCGATTGCGCTGATGCTCTTGGCATTGACGGTTGCGGCACTCGACATGGCGCAGCCACTATTCATGCGTTACATCATCGACGATGTGCTCCTGGCGGATGGGGTCACGTCGGCGGGTCGCATGGCTCTGCTGAATGTCGCTGGCGGACTGTTCCTGGCGGTCATCCTGACCTCGCGACTGCTGGAGGCGACGCGCAATTATCAGCAGCGCATCCTGAACGTGCGCGTGCTGATGTCGCTCCGCAAGTCGTTGTTTGGCAGGCTGCTTGGGCTCCCACTCAACCACCTAACCGACATGAAGACCGGCGGCATTATTAGCCGCTTGAGTGGCGACATCGATCTGACGACCGGCTTGATGCAGCTGGCCATCATTTCGCCAGGTGTCTCGTTGATTCGGCTAATTATTGCCCTCGGTATTCTGCTCTCCATCAACTGGAAGCTGGCGCTGATGGCAATGATGGTGCTACCGCCGGCAATATTCTTGAGCCTGATTATCGCCAGGCGCGTGCGTCCCATCTATCGATCGATGCGGGAAGAAAACTCCGCGATCGACGCCCGCGTGAGCGAAACCTTTGGTGGCATACGTGTGGTGCGTGCCTTTCAGCGGGAGAAGAACGAAGAGTCGGAATACATCACAGGGCGGCACACCATTGTCCGCAAACAGCTATTCGCCCACTGGCGCGAGATCTTGTTGTGGAGCTGCTGGGGATTGCTCCTGGCGACGGTAAACGTGGTGATCGTCTGGATGGGCGGAGCGATGCAAATTGCTGGTAAGACCACCGTCGGCGATATCATGGCGTTTCAGTGGTACACGCTCATGCTGCTCGAGCCGGTGTGGCAGATTGTTAATTCCTTCTCCGAATTGCAGCGGTCGTTGGCCGGCATGGAACGGGTGTTCGAAGTACTTGATTCGCCCATTGATAAACCCGATCGCCCCACGGCGATCGATGCCCCGCGACGGGTGGAAGCGATTTGCTTCGATGCGGTCGACTTCGAGTACAACGAAGGGCAACCGGTGGTTCAGGACTTTTCCGTGGACGTGCCGGGCGGCAGCACCGTGGCGCTCGTGGGCCGGAGTGGTGCTGGCAAAACAACGATTACCGACCTGATTGCACGATTTCAGGACCCGACTTCCGGGCGCATCCTGCTCAATGGTACCGACCTGCGCGACTTTCGCCTAACCAGCTACCGGCAGCTATTGGGAGTCGTGCAGCAGGAGGTATTCCTCTTCGATGGCACGGTGCGCGACAACATCGCCTACGGCAATCCCAAGGCGACGGACGAGGAGGTTGTCGACGCGGCACAACGGGCAAATGCCCACCAGTTTATCGTCGACCTCTCCGAGGGCTACGAAACCTTGATCGGTGAGCGTGGCGTTCGGCTATCCGGTGGTCAGGCGCAGCGATTGTCGATTGCCCGTGCCATTCTGGCAGATCCCCAGATCCTGATTCTCGACGAAGCGACGAGCAACCTCGACACCGAAAGTGAACAACTTATTCAAGAGTCGCTCGATGAACTGATGCACACGCGGACGACATTCGTCATCGCTCACCGACTATCGACGGTGGCCTCGGCCGACCTGATTCTCGTGATGGACGGTGGGCGCATCGCAGAGAGCGGCACCCATGAGCAACTGATTGCTAATCGCGGGCCGTACTACGAAATGGTGACGCGGCAACGCAACGCCATGGAGAGCGATGCACTATTGGCAGTAGAGTGAGCATCAGGAGTGTCAAGGAGCGTAGCTCTGGGACTGGTGCAATGGCAAGGGTTTGCCCAGGGGCCAGGAGCGAGCGGGCCGCATGTGGTCGACTTCCAGGTGGCGTAGTCGGGGAAGGTATAAGCGACGCCAAGCCCATCTTGCCATACGGTTTAGTCGGTGAGGCCCTCGGGACCATCTCCGTTAAAGTCGGGGCTCGGTACCAATGCGTCGGCGATCGGTTCTATCCATTGCTGAACGCCAAGATCGTACGCGCTAAAGCCGGCACCGAATTCCCAATACGACCACGCGAACCCGCGCGACTCGGCTGCCCGACGTACGTGCTCGGTCCACCGTGCGCGGTCGTCCACTTCTGCCAAGCGGTAAGTGCCAAATTCGCCCAGGTACATTGGCACGCGATGATTGCGGCTCCAGTCGGCCAGCCTATCAAATACCCCGTCGATGGCGAGTTTCTCTTCCGGGGTACCGGTCCATGGCGTGCCCAACCATTCCTTGCCCCCCTCCATCCAGTCGGCTCCCTGGTGGGTAAACGGAAAGGGTTCGTAAAAATGCACCGTCGCTATCAAGTGATCGTCATTGGGGAGCTCCAGCGTATCGATCGCCCGCGGCAGATTCCAGTCGGAGGGTCCAACCACGACGGCGCGGGCGGGATTGGCCTGCCGGATCACATCGATGGCGTCGGCGAGCAGCGAGTTCCACGCCTTGGCGTCGAGTTGGTGATCCCCGTCCGCGTTGGGTTCATTGAGCAAGCCGAAGTAGACATTGCGCGGCCGGTTGCGATAGCGATTGGCGATTTGACTCCACAGCGACAGGAATCGATCGCGATGGCCCACAGGGTCGGCGTTGATGCCCTCGTAGTCGTACATGTTGAGCACGATGCCGAGATCGTTGGCACCGGCCTGCTGAACCACCCAGTCGATGCGGCTGAAGAACTCCGCTTCGATGGTGTAGGGAGCCGACTCGCTCGCATGTGCGGACCACTTGATGGGCAGTCGCACCGATTGAAAACCTCGCTCGGCAATCGCCTTAAAGTGCCAATCTTCGAGCACGATGGCCCAATCGCCTTCGTTCACGGATTCCTGGGTATTCCCCAAATTCAATCCGCGGCCTAGCCGCCGAACGTCGTCGAAGCTGTCGCCCCAAGCACAAGAGTAAACCGCGCACAACACCGTCACCGTGGCGGAGAGCCTCGTTATCATGGATGCCTCATCTGCTGTCTGAGTTGCCTGCCCTGCCGCCGTTGCCTTATCCCGCCTTACGCTACACGCTAACTGGTTTTGCCTGCTTGTCAATCAAGTAGCCAAAGAATCCCAAGTAGCCAAAGAATCCAAGACGTCGGGCACCCCGTCGCGAGCAGGCAGTGGCCTGAGATGCTCGCCCTTGGTCGAACGGATCGATTAAGGAGCGATTGGCGTAAGTCCGGAGTGCGATGCCAAATGCTGCAACCGCTACGCTCAAATGTCGGGTTTACCCAACATCGCCGCCGGCTGGCACTGCCTTAGCCACCACTCAGCTTCTTGCCAATCGCCCTGAGCATCGCACCCAGGTGGCCGCTGTTGGCCGCCTGCTCCAGTTGCTTTTTTTCGCCGAGAATGGCATCCAATTCCTTGTCGTCGATCCACACGCCAAAGCACTTGTCGCAACGGTCGATCTTCACCCGCTTCTGGAAGGTGTAGGTCACGCCATTCAAGCGACCATCGTCGCACCGCGGGCACCGCATGTAACCATCGACGTTGCCCGGCTCAACTGTCGGGCTGCCATACTGTTGTTCGAGTTGTTCCTCAACGTCGGAGTGGTCCATCTTTTGGACTCGCTCAAGTTCACCTTGGTCGAACCACAGCCCGTCGCAGTGGTGGCACTTGTCGAGTTCGATGCCAGAAATCTGGACGCTCGCCAGGTCGGCGCCATCGCGGGGGCATTTCATCGTTAACTCCATTTCGCCTGTCAATCAGGTGGATGCCACAACGCTGCTCGCATGGGCTTTGCAAACCAGGTCGATGACGATTGTCGTACACAGAATGGCCAAGTTATCTTCGTCGTCGATAATGTTCACGCCGTAAGTGTCGCTCCAGGAGAAGAACCTCCTCGACACCTGGGCAACGGTCCGCCCATTGCGCTCGAAGTCGAACTCGTACTCCCAAAAGCTGCCGGTGATAGTGTAGTCGTTGGGCCCCGGCACATCGAGCGTGAATCGCTTCTTCAGCCAGGACCATTCTTGGCGGATTTCGGCGAACGGTTGGTCAGCGATCATTACTTCGTACTGCGGTATGAATTTCCACAGTCGCTGCTCGATCTTGGCCAACTCCGCGCCGGACCTATCCTGAAATGAAAGCTTGTCGCCCCACGAGAACACTTTGCCGATGACTTGAAAGACCGGCGCGCCGGCTTCGTCGCAGATGACGAACCGATTACCCCAACTCCAGATTTTTTGCTTCAGCTGGTAACGCACCAACGACCTCCAATCACGCGAGTTGGTTTCCGCGCTATTCGGTTTTTGTTTGGTCCAGGCTCCGCACGGCTTCGATCACGTCCTCAGGCTCGGCCCGCTTCTTGTAGTCGGCATCCAGGAATGCCCAACGTATCACTCCGTTCGTGTCGATTACGTAAGTCGCTGCTAGTGGCAATTCCAGCGTGTCGTAGCCATTGACCTTCGGCAACTGCAAACGATCGCGATAGATGGGTGCAATGGCTTCTGGAAGTGGGAACACTATGCCGTATTCGTGGGCCAGCTTGTTTTCTTTGTCGTGTAGTACCAAAAAACTGAGTTCGTTGTTTTCGGCCGTTTCTTTGGCGTTGTCTGGCAACTCAGGGGTAATGGCAACCAGCCTTGCTCCGGCGCCGTCGAGACCAGCGATGGCTTGCTGCATGGCTCGGAGTTGCACGTTGCAGTAGGGGCACCAACCGCCGCGGTACCAGGTAAGCACCACCGGTTGGTCGCGCCATAAATCGCTGAGTGCGACTTCTTCGCCATCCCACCCGAGGAGCGTCCCAGCGGGCGCCTCGCCGCCAACTTGCTTGGCTAAAGTCTCGATGCCCGTTTCACGGACCTGATCGATACCTTGGGCGAACTTGGCCAGCATCTCGGCGGGCATGCGATCACGTGCGCCGTCGGACATTTTCTTCAGCTGCGCGGCCAGGCTGGGCGCCGTTCCCTCCGCCCAAGTGGGGGCGACCGATAGGCAAGCCAGGGCAACAAACAACAGCAGTCGATGCATCATCGTAGCTCCTCAGGTAAATACGGGTATAAATCGCGACTCCGTTTTTCCTTCATTGTTCAGAGCCACGCCCAACCGGCGGTATGATATCACACGTTAAGTGGCTGTGCTAAAATACCAAGTGAAATTAGTGACAACCCTGCCGTCGGCACTCCCTTCGAGGGCTTAATATGCAATCGCAAATCACGGCCATCGCTATGTCGCTGCTGCTTGCTGCGGCAGCAACCGGTGCCGAGCCGTCGTACCGCATGCCCCACTACCCCAGCCAAACGCCGCCGCCGCCGCGGGCGATGGTGGATGTCGAGACGTTGTTGGCCGGAGCCGACACCACCGAAGATGGTACCGAGCCGCTCAAGATACTGCTTGTGGCGGGGCCCAAGGATCATGGGCTGGGCGAACACGATTACGTTGCGTGGCAGGAAGTTTGGGGCCGCCTGCTTGCTAGAGCACCGAACACCGATGTGAAATCGGCGTGGATATTTCCGACACCTGAGGGGGCGGCCGCGGCCGACGTGATGGTGTTCTACCAAAAGGGCGACTGGAACGAACGCCGTGCGGAACTGATCGATACTTTCCTCGCGCGCGGCGGTGGGCTGGTGTACATCCATTGGGCAGTGAACGGCGAGGATCAAGCGCCGGAGTTTGCCAAGCGGATTGGGCTCGCGTCAAAAGCTGGCGCAGTAGGCTATCGTCACGGCGCCTTGGATATCGACTTCTCACCAGCTGGCGATCACCCCGTAGCGCGAAACTTCGAGCGAATCAAGTGGTACGATGAGACCTACTGGCGACTGCGCGGCGACGCCTCGCAAATCGACCTCTTGGGAACCAGCGAAGAGGAAGGAGAGGCGACTCCACAGTTCTGGACGGTCGAGCACAGCAAAGGGCGCGTGTTTGTCTCCATCCCGGGCCACTACATGTGGACCTTCGACGACCCGGCGTTTCGACTCCTACTAATGCGCGGCATCGCCTGGACAGGAAAGCGAAACGTCGACCGATTTAACGATCTCATTCTGCTAGATGCACAGGTAGAAGAGCAGTAGTGAATTGCTGCTAGCAGTCGCGGGAACCAATCGTCTGGTGGCCGCGAACGACCGTAAAGGCACCGGCTGACTCGCTGAATGCACCATGCGGTCATTGTCGGTCGCTGACTGGAGGTTAGCGATGGCGGCGATCTCGCCGCGTGTGCTGTTGTGCTGTTGCACGCGTTAACTCTTGCAATGAGTTCGAGCGGACCAGTTTCCTACATCGCCGGAACCCCGCGGCAAAGAAACTGCAACGGGTAGGCAATTGGCGTTCGTCGCCTCACTGCCAAATTGGCACCCGCCCCTATCGGGTCCGGCCTGGGCGGGCGTAGAATAGCAGCCAATTGCTGGTTTTACGACGTTTTTCCCGCTTGGCACGCTGCTTGCATAACAGAGTTGGCAAGGCCCGCGGTCTGCCATTGCTGGCGACCCGTGTGGGGCGACCAGTTGAGCCTGGGCCCGGCTGTCCTTTTACCACTTAGGTGGGCGGCGGGGCTCGCACTCAATTTCTAACTGACTACCGACCACGGACAACTGACAAATCCAAAGGAGTCTCGACAGTGGCTAAACAAATGGTGTTTGACGACGAAGCCCGCAAGCCGCTAGCGGCCGGCGTTTCGAAACTGGCTCGAGCCGTGCGGAGCACGCTCGGCCCCCGCGGTCGGAATGCCGTACTCGACAAAGGCTGGGGTTCGCCCAAGGTGACCAAGGACGGCGTGACCGTTGCCGAAGATATCGATCTGGACGACCCGTTTGAAAACCTCGGTGCCCAACTCGTCAAAGAAGCGGCCAGCAAGACGAACGACGTTGCTGGCGATGGCACCACCACCGCCACCGTGCTGGCCGAAGGCATCTTTCGCGAAGGCCTGAAGATGATTGCCGCCGGGGCGGATGCGATGGCGCTCGGCCGTGGCATTGCCAAGGCGACCGAGGCCGTGAGCGAGGCAATCTCCAAGATGGCCGAACCGCTCGACGTGAAGGACAAAAAGCGGCTGCAGCAGATCGCAACCATCGCTGGCAACAACGACCCCACGATCGGTTCGGTGCTCGCCGACGCGTTTAGCAAGGTTGGCAAGAACGGCGTCATTACCGTCGACGAGGGCCGCGGAAACGAAACCACGGTCGAAGTCGTCGAGGGCATGCAGTTCGACCGCGGCTATCTTTCGCCGCACTTTGTGACGAACGAAGACGAAATGTCGGTCGATCTGGACAACTGCCAGATCTTGGTCTTCGAAGAGAAGATTTCCAACGCCAAGAACATGGTTCCGCTCTTGGAAGCCATCTCGAAGTCTGGGAAACCGCTGCTGATTATCGCCGAAGATGTGGAGGGCGAAGCCCTCGCCACGCTGGTGGTGAACAAGATGCGCGGCATCGTCAACGTCTGTGCTGTGAAGGCGCCCGGCTATGGCGACCGTCGCAAGGCGATGCTTGGCGATATTGCAACGCTGACCGGTGCCAACGCCATTTTTAAGGATTTGGGCATCAAGCTCGAAGCGGTGCAAGTCACCGATCTGGGTAGGGCCAAGAAGGTAATCGTAACGGGCGACAACACCACCATCGTTGCTGGTGGTGGTACGAAAGAGGCGATCGCCGGTCGGGCCGATCAGATTCGTCACGAGATCGAATCGACCGACAGCGATTACGACCGCGAGAAACTGCAAGAACGCTTGGCGAAGCTTGCAGGTGGTGTAGCCGAAATCAAGTGCGGTGCCGCGACCGAAAGCGAAATGAAGGAACGCAAAGCCTTGTTCGACGATGCTCGTGCGGCCACGCACGCCGCGCTGGCCGAAGGCATTGTTGCCGGTGGTGGCGTCGCTCTGCTTCGCAGCGAGAAGGCGCTGGATAAAGTGCAACTGGGTGGTGACGAGCAGCACGGCGTCGAGATCATTCGTGCCGTGCTCGAGTACCCGCTGCGTTACATTGCCGAGAACGCCGGAGTCGATGGCGCGGTGGTGGTAAACCGTGTCCGCCGTATGAAGGGCAAGACCGAAGGCTACAACGCGGACAAGGACGAGTACACGGACCTGGTGGCCGCGGGTGTGATCGATCCAGCCCGAGTGGTGAGGACCGCGCTGCAAAACGCCGCGAGTGTCGCCGCGCTGCTGCTAACGACCGATTCGCTAGTGACGGAAATCCCCGCCGAAGAAGAGGAAGGTGGCGGCCATGACCATCATGACCACGGCATGGGTGGCATGGGCGGAATGCCGGGCATGGGCGGCATGCCAGGCATGGGCGGCATGGGTGGCATGCCAGGCATGATGTAACACGAGTGGCCAAGGTTTTGGAGTCGGTGGTTCGCGTTGCCCAAGCGACAGGCCACCGGCTCACTTGCCCGAGCAACCTACAACGATGCGCTCACTAGCGCGAAAAAATAAGACTCAAACCAATTCAGGAGAAATAATCATGGCGAAAATTAATCTGCGTCCCTTGGACGATCGTGTCGTAGTGCATCCCTTAGATGCTGAGGAAATGACTGCCGGTGGCATCGTGCTGCCCGACGCGGCTCACGAAAAGCCGCAGCGAGGTAAAGTCGTGGCGGTGGGCGCGGGCAAACTGCTCGATAGCGGTGCCCGGGGCGAGTTGGCCGTGACCGTGGGCGACGAAGTGATCTTCGGCAAGTATGGCGGTTCGGACGTGGAAGTGAACGGCGAAGAGTACAAGATCCTTCGCGAAAGTGACATCCTGGCCAAAGTCACGAGCTAGCGAATCGACGGAGGGACGGACGAGGGGCGACGCGGAGGTCGCAGTCGCCCCATTGGTGCCCGTCCTGGTCGATCGCTCCGCGTTCCTCGTTTGCAATCCACCCCGACCTATTCAGCCCAGCGGGCTAAACCAATCCTAGGAGTCCTATCCGTGGCTAAACAATTAATGTTCGAAGACGCTGCTCGGGCGAAGATGCTCAAAGGTGTCGACAAACTCGCCGATGCCGTGGCGATAACCATGGGGCCCACCGGCCGCAACGTGATTATTAACAAGTCGTTCGGCGGACCTACCGTGACCAAAGACGGTGTGACCGTGAGCAAGGAAATCGAACTGGAAGATCCGTTCGAAAACATGGGTGCCAAACTGGTACACGAAGTGGCCGACAAAACCTCGTCGCTCGCTGGCGATGGGACAACCACGGCCACCGTCCTGGCGCGGGCCATCCTTAAGGAAGGTGCACGCAATATTGTGGCCGGAAGCAATCCGACCGCCGTGCGGCGTGGGATCGACCGCGGCGTTCAGGCCGCGATCGAGTTTCTTGACTCCAAAGCGAAGAAGGTTTCGAGCAAAGAGGAGATCGCTCAGGTCGGCGCCATCAGTGCCAACAACGACCGTGTGATTGGCGACCTGCTGGCCGACGCCATGGAAAAGGTTGGCAAAGACGGCGTGATCACCGTCGAAGAGGGCAAGTCGACCGAGACGACGCTCGAATTCGTCGAAGGCATGCAGTTCGACAAGGGTTACCTGTCGCCCTACTTCATCAACGAGACGGCAAACATGGAGTGCGTGGTCGAGGATGCCTACATCCTGATTCACGAGAAGAAGATCGGCAATCTGCGTGAATTGCTCCCCATCCTGGAGCAAGTCAGCCAGAAGGGTAAAGGCTTGGTGATTATTGCCGAGGACGTCGAGGGCGAAGCTCTCGCGGCCCTGGTGGTCAACAAACTGCGGGGCATCCTGAATGTTGCCGCGGTGAAGGCACCCGGTTTTGGCGATCGTCGCAAGGCGATGCTGGGCGACATTGCCACGCTAACCGGCGGCACCATGATCTCCGAGGATCTGGGCAAGAAGCTCGAAGCGGTGACGCTCGAGGAGCTTGGCCGGGCGAAGAAGATCACCATCACCAAGGATGCCACGACGATCGTGCAAGGTGGCGGTGCGAATGCGGACGTCAAGAAGCGGATCGATCAGATTCGCAAGAGCATCGAGGCTTCGACGAGCGACTACGACCGCGAGAAGCTGCAAGAACGACTTGCCAAACTCACTGGCGGTGTGGCGATTGTTTCCGTAGGTGCCAATAGCGAGGCCGATATGAAGCAAAAGAAGGCCCGCGTGGAAGACGCCCTGCACGCTACGCGTGCGGCGGTGGAAGAGGGAATTCTGCCGGGTGGCGGAGTGGCCCTGTTGCGTTGCCGCGAAGCGGTGGAGGCCGCTCGTAGCGGTGCCAAAGGCGACGAGAAGATCGGCGTCGATATCATTCTTGGTGTGCTCGATGCACCGCTGAAGCAGATCGCCGACAATGGTGGTTTGGCGGGCAGCGTGGTTGCCGACGAGGTTTCCCAGAAGGGCTTCAATCAAGGGTACGATGCCAACGCAGGCGAGTACTGCGACATGATGAAGGCTGGCGTGATCGATCCCACCAAGGTGGTGAAGACCGCGCTGGCAAACGCCGCGAGCATCGCTGGACTGATTCTTACCACCGAAGCCCTGGTGACCAACTTCGACTCGCACGACGACGACAAGAAGGCCGTCGTTGGTTCGGTGCGGTAAGTGGCGATTAGAAGTTCGACTAGCTACCCGTGGGCCACTTCGCCATCGTCGGCAAGTGGCCCATGGTTTTCCACAGCTCTTGGCTATCGGCTGTCCGCCATCGGCAAGAACTTGCTGTTTAGCCGACAGCCAAAAGCAAAGAGCCGATAGCCTGTTTCATGACGACCCAACGCTGCTATTACGAAGTCCTGGGCATCGAACGCACGGCGTCCGAGGGCGAGATTGCTACTTCCTATCGCAAGCTGGCGATCAAGTTTCACCCCGACAAGAATCCGGGCGACGACGAAGCGATCGCGCTTTTCAAAGAAGCCTCTGAGGCGTTCGAAGTACTCCACGATAAGCAAAAGCGGGCCCGCTACGACCAGTTTGGTCATGCGGGCGTGAACGGTGCGGGTGGCGGCGGGTCGCACTTTAGCGACGTGGGCGACATCTTCAGTGCGTTTGGCGATATCTTTGGCGACATCTTTGGCGCGACAGGAGGACGCCAGGCACGCGCAGGGCGGGACGTCCGTTGCGACGTGACACTCACCCTGCACGAAGCGGCTGAAGGCTGCACCAAAGAAGTCGAGTTCCAAAGGCACGAACCCTGTGGCGACTGTCGTGGCAGTGGAGCAGCGGCGGGGAGCACCCGCGAGACGTGTTCCTACTGCGGCGGGCACGGCCGCGTGATTCAGTCGGCAGGTATCGTCCGTGTGCAGACGACTTGTCCGGCCTGTGGTGGTGAGGGATCGAAAGTCAAAGATCCTTGCCGTAGTTGTCGAGGCAAAGGCCAGCGGCTGCGGAAAGTCGTGACGGAAGTCAAGATCCCTGCCGGCGTGGATGATGGCATGCGGGTTCGTATTCCGGGAGAGGGCGAGCCGAGCATGCATGGCGGCCCGGCCGGAGATTGTTACTGTTTTATTTCGGTCCTTGGGCACCCGCTGTTCGAACGGCAGGGGCAGCACCTAGTTTGCCGCGTGCCGATCACCTACGCTCAGGCGGCCCTGGGCTGCAAACTGGAGGTACCCACGCTCAATGGCCGCGGCGAGGTGGAAGTGCCCGCTGGCACGCAGTCGGGCGACGTGTTCCGGCTTGGTGGCCGCGGCATGCCCGATCCCCGGTCGCATGGCCTGGGAGACCTTCTGGTGCAGGTGACGATTGAAGTGCCTACCAAACTTTCCAAAGAAGAAGAAGGCTTGCTGCGACAGTTGGCCGAGGTCGAGCACAAGCATGTGGCCCCCCAACGCAAGTCGTTCTTTAAGCAATTGGCCGACTACTTTACCGCCGGCGACCAAGGCGAAGAGGAGTAAAAGACGATGTCGAATGAAGAAGAGATGGTAGACGAAGCCTTGAATACCGACCCCGGTGCGGATGGCGACCTGGAGTTGGAACTGGCCGCACAGCAAGACCGAGTGTTGCGACTCCAGGCGGAGATCCAGAATCTCCATTCGCGGCAGGCGCGCGAACTTGCCGACCTTCGTCAGTATGCCAGCATCGATTTGATGCGGGACATTTTGCCGGTGGTCGACAACATCGATCGCGCCATCGAAGCGGCGGGCGACAGCCCCGAGATGGTGTCGCTGCTTGAAGGCTTTAAGTTGGTTCGGCAGCAACTGGTCACGGCGCTCGGGCAGAATGGTTGCCAAGAGATTGAGGCGGACGGCCATGTGTTTGATCCCGATTTGCATCAGGCGATCCTGCAGCAACCATCGGCCGATGTGCCGGCTGGCGAAGTGATGATGGTGACCCAACCCGGCTACAAGTTGCATGACCGCGTGGTTCGGGCTGCGATGGTCATTGTTTCCGCGGGCCCGGGCGACATTGGGTCGATTGCCGAGAGTGGTGCACCCAATCAAGGCAAAATGGCGTAGTATTGCGGCTCAACCAGTCCTAGGGGTATTGAACACAAATGCCAACATACGATTACGAGTGTGATGCTTGCAATCATGAGTTCGAGTTATTCCAATCGATCTCCGAACCGGTCAAGCGCAAGTGCCCCGAGTGCGGTAAGCTGAAGCTCCGGCGGCTGTTTGGCACCGGAGCGGCAGTCGTATTTAAGGGCTCCGGCTTTTATGAGACCGACTACCGCAGCGATTCGTACAAGAAGGCCGCAGAGAAGGACCAGAAGTCGCAGGACTCTGCCAAAGGGGACGGCAAGAAGGAAAAGAAGGCCGAGTCGAAGAGTAGCAGCGACACCTCGGCAACCAAGAAGGCCCCGAAGAAAAAGGACTGAACGTGCAGTGCCCCACTTGCAAGAAGGACTTTGAAAAAGCGGACTCCGAGGCGCTGCCCTTCTGCAGCGAGCGGTGCCGGCTCATTGACCTGGGGCGCTGGCTCGATGAAGACCACGGCCTGCCCGTGATGCCCGACCCGGATGCGGACGAACAGCCGGAAGAAT
Organism: Lacipirellulaceae bacterium; assembly: GCA_963753855.1. GTDB lineage: Bacteria > Planctomycetota > Planctomycetia > Pirellulales > Lacipirellulaceae > Aeoliella. The sequence goes on from CAVWDV010000008.1 coordinate 516,153, forward strand.
TCTAATGCTGGCCGATGCTAGCAGAGCCGATTCAGCGTAGGCTTCCGCAGCGCAACTCGGTATAAATGGACCTTTCCATTCGCACCTCGTGGCTGGAACGGACCCTGCCAGGCCCCCTCGATCGATGCGCGGTCCTGGCTTCCAGGCCGCAAGCGCGGCGGTGGTAGTGCCCGGTCGCAACCAACGAAATTCGTGGCCAGCACCACGGCGGACACTTCAAAACTTGGTCTTGGCCTCGGGAAATAGCTGGAATTGCTCCCTCGTGCTGTGGAGCCTTTGTGCTATCGAAGACTCACTGGAGGAGTCAATTCATGGATGCAAAACTGCCAAGCCGGCCTGCGACCACTTGGTCGTGGCTGCTGCTGCTCAAAACGCCTGCCATTGCCTTACGCGGGCGTGTCTTGTTGCTTGCCGCCCTTGGGCTACTGGCGGTGTGGGCAGGCGATGCACTGCTGCTGGGCGAACGAGAGTTGCCGGCCGCGATCGACCCCAGCTGGAATCGTCTGCCAGCGGCCGCAACAGCCACCGCAGTGGCCACCTTCCAAGCGTTTGTCGATCCGTTCCGGGCATTGGCAAAGGGCGAATTGCTCGTGCCTGGCGTGCTGCGGTGTATTTGGCGGATTGCCGTGTGGGGACTGTTGGGCGGGGCTATCGTACGCATTGCTGCGATGAGCCTGACGCGCGACGAAACCCCCGACGTGGTTGGTGCGATGCGCTTCGCGTGGTATCGTCGATCAGGATTCTGGGGAGGGCCGCTCCTGCTGCTGGCAGGCCTGGCCGCTACGATGATTCCATTGGCTGCGGTGCGGGCCGGCATGCAATCGAATTGGTTCGAGCCCGTTGCCGCGGTGCTGTGGCCCGTGGTGATCGTTTGTGCCTTGATTGCGACGATCTATACCATCGCGTCGGTGGTTGGCTGGCCGCTCATCTGGGCGGCCGCGGCTACCGACGATAGCGATGCCTTCGATGGCGTGAGTCGGATGTTCGCCTACGTGTACCAGAAGCCCCTGCCGCTGCTCGGCTACGCCGCGGTGGTCGTGAGCCTGGGTGCCGTGGGTGCTTTCGCGGCTGTGGTGCTTGCTGGCGGTGTGACGGTTGCTTGCAGCTTTGCTGCCGGCGAAACGGCGTCCCCCTGGGCGGCTAGTGTGATCGACTGGTGGACTGCCGTCGCCGCGTCGTTTGCCACTGTGTACCTGACGGCTTACTTGTGGACAGCTGCCGCTGGTGTTTACTTGCTTCGCCGCCAGGACGTCGACGGTGTTCAGGTGGACGAAGTCTTCATCGATCCAGCCGAATTTTCCGCTGGCCTGCCTGAGTTGGCAACGAATTCCGCTGGAGTTCCGACGGTGGCTTCGGACGCGGCGTAGTACCGGTAAGAATCCCCTACTGCCGCGCCTTGCTGGGACCGCTTACGGTTCGTTGGCCAGTGCGGCGGCGATGATCTCGTTTGCCCGTCCGTGAAACTGGCCCCGCGTGAGCACTTGCGTGCAACCCGCCTGGCGTGCTGCCTGCAATTTCTCCGCATGGACATGGGGCCCAAAAGCGACGATCGGCACATCTTTATGGAGGACCGTTCGGAGCGTAGTTACGGCTTCGGCCACCTGATCTACCGCATTGAGATCGAGCAGTACCAGTTGCACCGAACTGCCTTGCTGCAATTCCCGGCACTGCGCTAAGCTCGCGGTACGAAGCGGTAGGCCCAATTGCCGCCCTGCGTGCTCAATGGGGGCAGCGGTCATTAGATCGTTGGTTACCGCGAGTAGCATCGTGGTTTACACGGCTCCGGGGCCGCGCTGGCCGTCACTGATTTGGATGGCTTCTTCCATCGGCAGCACGAAGACTTTACCGTCGCCAATGTGGCCCTCAACGCTCGTGCGGGCATGTTCTTCGAGGCACTCGATGGTTTTGTCAAGGAAATCGTCGTTCACCGCGATTTCGAGCTGGACCTTGCGAAGCAAGTTCGTCTCGTACTCGTGGCCACGATAGGTTTCAATGTGTCCACGTTGCCGGGCATAGCCCATCGCGTCGAGCACGGTCATCCGCGACACGCCAATGTTCATCAGCGCTTGTTCGACACTTTTTAGTTTCGTCGGCTGAATCACCGCCCAAATTAGTCGCATCCGCTGGTCCTCCGCCCGAGTCGATCCGCCAATCGCGGACTGTAACAGGGCGCATGATAGCGGATTTCGAAACCCGATCGTAGGGCAGGCGACTCAACTCTTTTCACTACGGGCGGGCCGTGAAACGGGCGTCCCGGACCTTCGCGATTCGTGCTGAAGTCTCGGTCAGGTGAGCCTGGCTATAGCGGTCGAGTTCGTCGTCAGACTTCTTCAGGTAGGCATCGATTTGCCCCTGGAGGCGACCGAGTTCACTGTCGGCCAACGTCTGGCAATCTTTGGGGGCCGTTGATCCGAGCGCCAAGTTGGCCAGGCGGTCGAGGTAGGCCCGCTGCAGATTGCGACGCAGGCTTGCCACGGCTGGTTGGCGGAGGGTGTACTCGCCTGACTCCCCTTCCACCATGACTTCCGCGAAAATCGCATCGGTGAGCGAGGTAAGTAGCTCGGCGGTGGTGAATGCGTCGCTCTCGGCGGGTAACTTTAACTCGCTATCGTGAATGCGAGCGAGCGTCAGCGACGACATCAGGCGGTCGAGAACCCGCTCCTGCCACATCAGGATGGTCTCATGCACTGGGTAGTCGTAGCGGTAGGTCTCCTCGGTGCCCCAGTGACTCCAGTGGGAGGCTGCGAGCTTGTTGTAGAGATCGGGTGAGAAGTTGAAGGGCTTTGCGGCGAACATTTGTGCACACACCAACTCGAGCGCCTCGCGCTGCTTCTCGGCGTCGACCACCTCAAACGGCTCAGCGGCGTTGGCATCGCCTTTGTGGCTCCGGCTGACAAACACACCGCCCACGTACCGCGAGGCAATGAACATGGCCTTCCCATGCGTTGCTAGCAACACTCCAAAGGCTCGACGAGCGCGGTCGTAGCCGTCGCCCTCGTCGACCAGCTCGTCCACAATACTAGGCATGGTTTCGGCGACCAGCTTCGCTTCGCGTGTAGCGTACTCCACCAGATCGTCGGAAAAATCGAAGCGGTTGCTGTGCGGATCTGGGTCGATGCCGCGGGTGTCTTCGTCCGTGGAATAGGCAAGCTCGGGTTCGCCACTGCGGGCGGCAATCGTGCCGAGTTCTTTCAGTTCGTCGGCGGGTTTGGATGCCTTGAACGGCGTGTAGCCATACTCGATGGCCCAATAATCGTAAGGACCGATCGTCGTGGAGTAGTAGTCGCCTTGGGGCATTCCCTCGGGCGCAATGTTTACTGGGTTGTAGTCCATCACTGAAGCGGTGAGGCCCGTCTGACGGGTCTTGTCCACGTTGTTCATCTCGTCCATTGAGTAGAGTGTGCTCGACTTGAAGTTGTGCCGCAGTCCCAAGGTGTGCCCCACCTCGTGCATGGCGACTTCTTTGAGGCCCTGCATAATGAGCTTATCGAGATCGGCCGTGCTCCGCTTTCGCGAGGCCGAGACCGCTTCGCCGAAGGCCAACTGCCGCGACATGCCGTTGAGTAAATTGCAGGCACAGCCGGCATGGTGTCCGGCATGCAGGTGCTTGGGACGCATGCTGATCTGTTGGCGGTAGGCGTCGATTTCAATGGGCCCACCGGTCAGGGCTTCGATTCCCTGGGGAGTGAATGTCTCGTACTCTTGCTTCCAGAACTGCAGGAAATCCGCGTCGAAGATGATGTCGGCGTCGAGAATCTGTCCCGTCGTGGGATTCACGCGGGAAGGTCCCATCGCGAATCCAGCGCCGGATGTAATCCAGCGGAACGTGTTGTATCGCACGTCGCCGGGTTCCCAGGTCGCGTCGTCGGGTTGCTGGTGCACTTCAACCGCGTTGTAGAAACCGGCCTGCTCAAACGCCTTGTTCCACTCTTCGATGCCGTCGCGAATCGGTTTGCGATACTTAAACGGAATCGTCTTCTCCAACCAGAACACGATGGGCTCTTTGGGGGGCGACTTGTCGGCCGACGCATCCGATTTCTGCAGGTCCCAGCGATTGATATAGCGGACGAATCGATCCTCCACTTCGGCCTTGGAAAAATCTTTGACCACCGTCAGGAAGTAACCGACCCGGTCGTCAGCCAGGCGCGGGGTATAGTTGGTCTTGGGAAGTCGGCTAATCGAGTAGTGGACGTTGACCGTCACGCCGCGAGTGTCGGGCACCGACTCGATCTCCGAGGTGCCCTTCGATGCGTAGGTGGCGGCCACCTGGATCTCGACGTTCTTGGGGTGCGCTTCCACACCGGCCCAGTTGCTCTTGCTTGGAGAGAAGATAAAGCCTGGCAGCACCTGGCTGATCTGTGGCAGATCGCTCAGCAGCACTGGGCTCAGGTCGAGTACGACCGAGCCGCCGGGCCCGGTCGTGGCAATCGGTAAGCTAAATAGAACGCTGTCGGTATACGCCAATTTGACCGCGCGTTCGGCGGGACTGCCACTCTTGGCGGTGAAGCGGACGTTACGACGCACAATTTGGACCTGATCGCCAATCCGGCGGAACTGCCAAACCCAGTCGTCGCCGAAGCCCCAACTGTAGCCTCCGAGCAGGGGTCGCTGTCCAATGCCCTTGGCAATGGTAATTAGCACAAAGAAATCCTGGTCGAAGTCGCTGGGCTTCAACTCCACGAATAGCTTCACTTCCCCCTGGTGGAGTTTGATGAGCCCCGCCTTGGTGGAGGTGTCTTTAAGGACTTTGTCATAAGCAGGGAACTTGGCGGCTTTGCCTTTCTCGCCGGCCGCGTCACCCGATTTTTCCGGTTTATCGTTGTCGCCTGCTTCAGCCGACACCTGGCCTGGAGTGGCCTCGGGCGACGCGTCGGCTACTGGCTCGCCCGCGCGCGTACCGGCGACGAGCAGGGCGAGAAGGACAGCAGAGCTACTCAAATGGCGCAAATATCGCACGGATTTGACCTTGGGTTGGCAGGAGAGGGCTGCTTACGCTTTGGGTGGGAGTATGCCGACTGGGCAATTTTGGCGCTTCGCAGGGGCCCCCAGAATATACAATAAGATTCGCTTGGTGTCGAAGAATAGCCATGTTTCGTGCCTCCCAATATGACTGTCATCACCGCCGTTCAGATTGCCGCACAGGGTTGGCCCACGCTGGTAACGCCCGATGCGAGGGCTGCTCCCGTCGCAGTCGATCGACTTGCGACCACACCGCTGTGGCGGTTGGATGCGAGCGGCAACCCGTATGCGCTGCGAGGCTGGGGTCACGAGCAACTGCAGCAAGCGCAACTAGCCGAGCAGTTTGTAAAGCATGTCCACGCCCCAATGGCAGTTACGGTGCCGGTGCCGCTCGCAGTCGATCGAGGTGGCGTTGGATCGTTCTTCCTGCACGCAGGGTGTTGGTGGGAGTTAGCGCCGTGGCTGGCGGGGACATCGGGAATCGAGTCGCCGGCCAACGATGCCCAAGTCGCTTTGGCCTGCCGCACACTGGCGCGGTTGCATCAACGGGCGGCCAGTTGCCCGTCCGAAGAACGCGGTCAGAGCGATGGGCCCATCGCCCGAAACTTGGGTCGGTTAACCGAACTAGAGAGAGAATTTGCCAACGGCTTGCTTGCAGGCGGCGATGGAGGGCAACTGGCAGAGGTGTGGCGGCCAAGCTGGCCGGAGCCGGCCGAAGTACTCATACGTGCCAGCCAATTGACTCGCCAGCGGCTACTGCCGCTGCAAATGGCCACGCTGCGGCAGCAAATGATTTGGGGCGATGCGTGGCACAACAATTTTCTGTTTTCCGAGGCTCTCGTTGTTGGCATGGTCGACTTCGCGACGGTTCGCTTCGACACGCCCATGGCCGACCTCGCCCGGTTGCTCGGCAGCGTGGGGCGGCCCACCGATGCCCGATGGCAAACCGGACTTTCCGCCTACGCCGAGGTTCGCCCGCTCGACGCACCCGAGGGGCGGGCGCTTACTGTCCTGTACGATAGCGCCAGCGTGCTGTCGATGGCCAATTGGCTTCGATGGCTCGCGGTCGAGAAACGCGTGTTCGCTAATCAGCATGTGGCCCTGGCCCGCGCACGCCATTTTGCGGAGCGAGTGGCCATCCTGGTTGGCCTGGCACCCAAGAGGCCTTTCGCCCCAAGATAGCTGGATGCGTGGGAGATCTCACGATTTGCGTCCCCAACGGCGGCGAGCAATGCCCGGCTCCCCGGTGTTCACTGTTTCCTCCCGCCCCGCCGACCGCTAAACTAACATGTTCGTCCCTCCCTTGCCATTTCACGCTCGCTCTGCGGCGGCAACTCCTATGACCCAGCGAATCGCGTCCCGACTCCTCCTAACGCTAGGGCTACTAGTTGCTTGGCCCGCGGTGAGCTGGTCGCAAGGGGCGTTTGACGTCGATGATTTCGATTTGGGCGGGTTCGGCCTCGACGAACAAAGCGATCCAGTAACCGTCGCGTCGCAGTTCATGCCCGCCACGGCCAGTCGACCTGCCGTGCTTGCCGTGACGGCGGAAATCGAGCCGGATTGGCATGTCTACTCACTTACGCAGCCCAAGGGTGGGCCGCAGGCCACCAGGCTTTCGCTTGTCGAGTCGGAGCAGTACCGTCCGATTGGCGATTGGCGCGCGATGCCCGAGCCGAACTCGCGCGTTGACAATGTCGTCTGGAACGGGCTGACGATTGAAGAGCACGACGATCGGGTGACATGGTACGTGCCCATCGAAATTGCCGCAGGGGTCAATCTCAACTCACTTACCATTCGCGGTAAGGTGTCGCTCCAGGCGTGCAAGGAATCGTGTATTCCACTGAAGTTCGATATTGCGGCGAAGCTTGGTGAAGGGGTCGATGTCGGACCGATCGAGGTCTCCCCGCCTACCAACGTCACCAGTCGGGAACCCAAACCTAGCCCACCGTCGGGTGGTGCCGAGCCAGTGCCACCTGCCAACGCGGGGGTCTTCCGGGCAGATGGGTCGGTCGTCACCTGGTACGGTTGGCTGGAAAACAAAGCCGTGCCGTCCGGTGGGCGGACGCATCTCTACTTGCGGGCCGAGATGCCCGCCAATTGGCACATCAATGCCTATGCCGCGAACGATTCCGTACTCGGCAACAAGCCGACACTCATTGCGTTGGAACCATCGGATGGCGCGACGTTCTATCAACCGGAGTCGCAGTCGAAATTGGTGGAGAAAGACAGCCCCATCGCGGGATTTGGTCGACTCCAGTACCACGAAGAAGCCGCAGTTTGGGTGGTGCCTATCGATCTTTTCACCGAGGCACAGCAGGGCAGCGCCACCGTTGGGGGATGGATTGGCTACCAGGCGTGCGAGGCGGACGAGTCGGGGTTGGGCAGTTGCGAACTAGCCAAGGGGATCCATTTTGCGGCCACCATCAAGATCGGCGAAGCCACGGCAAAGGGCCCCGCCACCGTTTCGTTCGAGCTGGCCAAATACTCGCAAGCGGCCGAACGAGCCTCGCAGACCGCGGACCAACTCTCGGTTGCCCCCCGGGCAAGCGACAACTTGCGGATCATCGAATTCAACGAGTCGTCCACCGGCAGCAGCTTGGGGCTGATGGGCATGCTGGGAGCAGCGTCGTGGGGGGGCTCATCCTGAACCTGATGCCATGCGTCTTGCCGGTCATTGGCCTCAAGGTGATGGCCTTTGCCAAGCAAGGTGGGGAAAGTCGCGGGCGGGTGTTCCTGTTGAATCTGGTGTACGTAGCGGGACTTTTGTCGGTCTTCTTGCTGCTGGCCACGCTTGCATCGCTCACGCAATGGAATCTCGCGACCAACGACTTCGAATGGGGAGAACTGAACACCCAAACCTGGTTCAAAGTGGGGATGACCTGCCTGGTGTTCGTCATGGCGCTTAGCTTCCTGGGCGTGTGGGAAATCCCGCTGCCTGGCTTCGCCGGATCGTCGACTGCCGCCGGGATGGCCTCCCGCGAAGGATTCGGCGGCGCATTCTTCAAAGGCATTCTCACTACCATTTTGGCGACTCCATGCAGCGGTCCCTTTTTGGGGCCCGTATTCGGTTACACGATTGGCCAGTCGATCCCGATAACCTATCTGGTCTTCCTGTTTGTTGGCCTGGGGATGGCGTTGCCCTACTTGTTGATTGGAATGTTCCCCGCGCTCGTCCAGTGGATTCCTAAGCCCGGCGCGTGGATGGAAACGTTCAAGCAGCTGATGGCGTTCGTGCTATTGGCGACGGTGGTGTATCTGCTATCGACGATTAATCCCGACTATTTCATTCCCACCATGGCGCTATTGGTGGCGCTCTGGTTCGCCTGTTGGCTCGGTGGCAGGCAACCTTTTACCGCGCCCTTGGCTAGGCGTGCGGTGGCCTGGCTGGCTGGCCTGACGGCTGCCGCCGCGATTGGGTTTATCGGATTTGCCGACCGGCCGAACACCGACCTGCCGTGGAAAGATTTCACTCCCGCGCAGGTGGCCGACGCACAGCGGGCGGGCCGCATCGTGCTTGTCGACTTTACAGCCGATTGGTGCCTGACTTGCCAATGGAATCTCGCAACCGCTATCGACGTGCCCACGGTACGAGACGTGGTCGCCGCGAATAATGTCGAGGTGCTAAAGGCGGACTGGACCGACGAAGATGCGGATATCGAGCAGGCCTTGGAGCGACTGCGAAGTCGTAGCATTCCGCTGCTGGCCATCTATCCTGCCGATCGGCCCAATGAGGTGCTCGTGCTTCGCGATACCGTCAGCGAAACCCAGGTGCTGCAGGCATTGGCCGCGGCCGGCGCCGCGGAAGGCAATCCGCAGCGTGGAGCTGTGCGGCAAGATTCCACGCCGCGCACAGCGGCGAACGATTCCCGATCCAACGCCCTCTAAGGCTGAGCGTGGTCCGGCTGGTCAGCGAACCTGCAATTCGCGGTCTTGCGTTGGATTGTCGACGGCCGCAACGTCGCTTGCCGGTTGACGATAACCAATCTCAAGGAAGGTGCCGGGGCGGTAATTGCAGTCCACCGGCATGGCGATCCTAATCGGCACGCCCCATTGCGATGGCGTCCCCGCTGACTGTTGACGGGCGGGAATTGGAACCAACTGCCCGCCAACCGCTTCGACCTGGGCAATGAAGGGCTTGGCCGTTGTCGATGGCACACGGACGAGAATGTCGTCGCCAATCTCTGGCTTGACCGGCGTACTATCGGGCAGCCAACCGATAATGAATCGTCCATGGTCGGCGGCAATCGTCGCCACCGGCGTGCCGGCATGCAAGTGCTGACCAGGCGAACAATGGACATCGATGAGCGTGCCGCTAATCGGTGCACGAACTTCCAGTTGCGAGCGTAACTCTTGTAAGGCAACCGCTTCGTTTTGCAAATCTCGGCGGACCTGCCGCAATCGGATAAGGTCGCTGGCATGAGTAGCCGCGCCAATGCCGGCTAATGGATTTGCTGGGGAATCTCGCTCCAATGGCGCCATTGAGTGGGGGCTGTCGAGAGTGTCGGTTGCCAGTTGCATCGCGTTGTCGACGTAAGCCAGCTCCCGCTGCTTCATGCTGTCGACTTGGCTAACCGCTTCATCGTCAAGCCCGCCATCACCGGTGACACTGCGGTGCCAGGCATCGAGGTCCGACTTGTAGTCGCTAGCTTCAATCAGGAACTGCTCGTACTTTGCTTGGTAAGTGGCATCGTCCAGTTGGGCAATGACATCGCCGGCCTCGATCGAGTCGAACTGGTTCCATTGCAGTCGGGTGTGATGCGGCAGGCGGGTCACAAGGCCAGCAGTTGGACTGGTCACAACCAACCGATGGGCGTCGACTTGCCCCGCGAAGCGTACTTCGCTGACATTTTCTCGCCATAAAGCCGCGAGTACGACAATCGCCACGGTGAAGCAGAGCACAGGGGCGAGGTGCAGTCGCAGCTGTTGCCAGCGGACGGCTGGTGCGACGGGAATACGATTGGAAGCTGAAACACTGCTCATTGTTGGTAACAGGTGTGGTTTACACCTCTGTGCGATCGTGATTGACGTAGAACGACATTTCTTGAACATCGCTGATGCTGGACAGTTCGGCACGCAATTGCTCGCGGGTCGCTGGGTCACGCAGTAGGAGTCGATAGCTAAGCACACTACGGGTATCAGGGGCCAGGCGTTCAGCGGTCAGGCTGGTGCGGTTGGCATATCGAAACAAGATTTGCTCGATGAGGGCCCGCGTCGTGCCGTCGTCGTTGGGTGCAAGCACTGACAAGGACGCGTCGAAGCGATGCCGTTCACCAAATCTCGTCCAGAACAGATACAGCACAACAAGGCTGATTGTGATGACGCCGACGATGGTGGTGCTAAAGCGAAACGTCCCTGCGCCCATGCCTTCGACGATCGCCCACAAGATAAAGATCGTGTCGCGAGTATCTTTGAGCACGTTTCGAAAGCGGACGACCGCGAATACAGCAAGCAAGCCAAACGCAATCATCAGACTGCCTGACATCAGGATCATCATCAAAGCGACGATCACCGGCAGGAGGACGAGCGACGCGACGAAAGATGCAGAGTAGGATGGCGAAAGATGCGTCGCCATGTACATCCAGCCGATGATCTGCCCGGCGATGAAAGCCAGCAGCAACGCCATGCCTACGCTTAGCATGGGAATGGCAACGCCCTGATCACCCATCTGTATGAACTGTAGCCACTCCGTCATCGCGTGTACTCCAGAGGTAACGCTCGCGTTTCCCGTTGTTCTTGAACGGCATCCAAGCAGCGGACGTATTTTGGGTACGACACGCGGCAAAGGCCGAATTCGCGAAACAATTCCCACACCCAAACGGGTGGCGTGTCGGAGTATTTCAGTTCGAGTATCACGGCCTCACGCTCCGCAGGCACCAAATCGTTCCCGCCGCAGAATCCTCGTTGGGGGTCAAAGGGACATCCTGCAACATTGCGATCAAAGGTGATGCGTGTCGATTCGGCGGCGCTAGAAACGTAGGCTTCGCGTCGATAGTTGACGACAACCGTTGGTTGGGCCTGCATCCATTCCTTGCGTGCACAAAAGTGTTCGAAGGCCGCCACGTTGATTGGGTTGGCCGTGCATAGCTCGTCCGCCGCCATGGGCAGGCCTTCCAGCAGTCGCAACGCTCCGCACTTGGTGACCATGGCGCGTTGCTTGCAAATGGTGGTGGTGATTCGCGACTTGATCTCTAAGAATGCGGGTGCCTCGGGTGCATCGCTATAGTAGCGAATGCGAAGCTTGTGGCGGTTCTTGATGCCATCCACCGATTCGCGATACATATGAAATGATGGGCTGTCCAAGTAGACGCTGTGCACCAGGTAACCAAGGCGGTGCTCCGTAGGCATGTGAGGATCAGGCAAAAGATAGGCGGCTACGTAGTCACGTATTGCATTGGCTACGTATTCGCTCAATACGAACTTGTACTCGTGTCGGCTGTTTACAAGTTGGTCGGACATGCGGAGCGGAAGCGAAGTAAAGTGTGCTGGGGAGCAGTGATCTGCAGCGGACGGTTTGCCTAATAGGGACTCTCGGCAATGGTCTCCGCTCCATTACGCGAGCACAAGCTGCGAATGATCTTCTTGTCTATTGATTCGCTGATGAAGTGGACGGAACCATCGCACATCGAGAAGTGAGCGCCGCCGGGATGCTCGGAGAAAATGCACTCGTTGTGCCATGCCTTCGGCGGTTCTTCATCGTTCACCTCGTTATCGATATGGGTGACGTTGTTGCCCGATGCCCAGGCTCCGTGAAGTGCGTCAATCTCGCCCTGTTTGACGTCGACACCGCGGCCCGTGCATTCGGTAATCCAAGTGGTATGCGACAGACCGTCAATGACCTGCGATGCTTTAATGGGCGGGGGGTCTTGGAGTTGGCCACCGTTGGGAAGGCCTTTCGTGCCAATCAAGATCCCACGCTGACGTCCATATTCTTCTTTGGTCTCGGGGTGCTTTGCATCGTGCGCTGGGCCAGATATGCCAAGGTAGTCCAAGCACGCCAGCCCTTCGCCGGGGAGCCCGCCCAGGTTCATCAGGTGTCCGTCGGCCGACCGATGTTCTTCGACTTGCGAGGTGCTGGGGCATAGATAGACAGGTACGATTTGGCTGGCAGCGGCGATATTGTCGGGATGCACCAACGACAGCTTGAAGTTCAAGCGGTCGGCAATCGCTTGCTGTTCAATATGGGGCAAAATAATCGCCGACCAGGCCATGGCGTAAGTATCGGGCAGCGCGAGGCCTCGACCAGCGTTGCCCGGCGGGGTATTTGCCCATCGCAGATTCAAATGACGATAATCCGATCCCAAGCTGCTTGAGATTGTTTTGGCACTGCGTCCGACGCGCTGACTCGCGCGCAGCCTGGACAGCGGGAATCAGGAGCGCCGACGAGGATGCCAATGATGGCAATAACGACGAGTAGTTCGACGAGCGTAAACCCCGCAGTTCCCCGTCTTCGACTATACGACGTTGCATCTCGCCCTCTCGTGGCCAATGTAGCCTTACGAGGGAATCGAAGCGCGAGACTGATACTCAAGCCGCGTATTGGGTTGTAGAGCTGCGTTGGCGGAATTCGGTTCATGGAAAGTTTTTGCTTGTACTCATATTACTGTACCAAAGGCGCCGCGTCGTCGTACGAATCTCAACCGTGGATTTTTATCGACCAGCGGTCGCAACAGGGAATTAGAACGTTTCGATGTCTTCGAAAGTTTCGACAATGCAACTTAGTCTTCATCGATACTAAATCGACACAGATATTCGCGTTTTCCTTCGCTAATCGAGTAGTAACCGTTGGTCGCATTGATGAATCCAATTGCCTCGCCGTTCTTCTCTTGTCGCTTCCGCCTCACGTCCACCTTTTGCGGTAACTGCGATCGCAATGCGTCGCCAACCGTTTGGTCAAGGCGACGTCGCCACAACCAACCTTCATCTTCACTCCGCAGCAGTATCGCCTGCCCATCGCACCGCATGTCGCCACCGGAGGTGGATTGCACGCCTAGGCTTGTGAGGTATTGGAGTGTTGTGACGCCGGTAGTTTGTAGGTGCTTTGCCTGCGCAAAAAAGATCCGGCTACGACGCTTTTCCTTGGTAACGATATAAACGTCTCCGTTTTCAGGGTCAACGAATAGCGCTTCGGCGTCAAAAGGGTCATCTGGATAGGCCAATGTGAGCAGGTCAAGATCTTCTATAGACAAACGCCTCAAAGGCGCGTTGTTCAAATCCGGTTCGGGAAACCGGGCAATTTGGATGGTGTCTCGCGTTTGTTCGTTATCACCGATGTCTGCCAGATAGATGTAGTCGCGGCCGGGTAGTGGGCCTGGGCCGATGGCAATGTCTTCGACGTCTATCAATCGAACGGAGGGTTGAACGACGGCGACAGTTTCCCCGGTTGGTCGGATGGCGAACACGCGACTGTCACGACCGTCGTTGTGAAGCCACACCATAGAATCGTTACGGCGACTCACCACCAGGCCCGATGTCTCTGCTAACTCGCGCGACTGAACACGGCTGTCGCCATGCTTCGCGTCGGCAGTGCGGAGTGGGCTTAGCCACTGCGACAAGCCGACGGCGCAGCAGACGAGGGTGACGAACGTGTTTTGTCCGGATGCCCGCAAGATCAATTCGATTCGATTTGTATGGTGTTGGTTGGAAGTGAGATGTTTATCCACCTCATGGAGGCGGTGGCATTCGGCAGTGAGGTGTCGGTTAGTTCCGCCAATTCCGAGCGATGCCTGAGCACTTACGTGGTGTTTCGCCCTTCTGAGCGTGATCCAAGCGTTACGCTCTGAAAGCGGGCCCAATCCGCCTGAGGAACGGAAATAGTTTATGGAGTATAGCGAGGCCGTTAGACCTTCATCTTATGCTAACTTAAGCTCCACCTGGAAAGAAAGCGACTTCCGAGCCAGAAGTTAGGGCAATTCGTAGTGCTAGATCGCGGTCCAGGCCCTTTTGCTGCTTATTTGGTTGTGTGTGGCTGGCTGTTCAGGTGGAATTCGCCACACACCGCAGCCGACCCGCCCTGCTAATGTGTCCCACTGGCCAGCAGGCATTGCGGCCAAGCTTGAGACGACCAGTACTGGACCTCTTGGCGGCGTGGGTTTCCAGCACACTTGCGGTGCTTGCAAGAGGGAACCCGGTGCTACGCAGTGCGGGCGGGTGGGCCAGCCAGCCGCCTATGCCACCGCAAAACGCTATCGGCGAGGCCTATCTGCGCCGCCGAGTGGTCCGAAAATTCGGGTCGATTCGCCAAAATTGGGTCTGTTGATGGCAACGACCAGGTGCAAAGGCCGGCTGGACGCCCCGAAATAGCCTAGAATAGCAAGATGGGCATCTGCCAAGGGCCATAGGCCATACGCTGGGCTTACGGGATCGCCCGCTAACTTGAACGCCACGTTTTACCGACTTCATAAAGAGGGACTTCGACATGCGTTTTGCGAGAATGAGTCTTACCTCCATCCTGTTTTATGGGGCAATCACGGTTGCGATTGTTGCCGTTCTCCGAACGTCGAGCGATACGGTCCACGCCCAAGGCCCCGGCACGGCGGCTGATTCGGTGGCCGCCCGGGAAGCGGCGTGGAATGCCCCCAACATGCTGCGTGCGCGGGCTTGGCTTAACGAGTACTGCCAAAGCAGCGATGCCGTGACGGAAGGTCAGGCAGCCGCTCACATGCAGGCATTGGAGAGCATGACTCCGGCGCAAATGAAGCTGTTTGCGATGACTCACGAAGCGGCCGCCAAGAGCCATCCAGCGGCCAAAGCACACGAAACGCACCAGCAGATCTTACAGCACGCGGCCCAGGCGGCTGCAGCTCAGCAGTGGTGGTACAAGAACGTCCACAAGGCGGAGTCGCAGCGAGCGCCTGCAGGCCGACGCAGCTAGCCAGCAAGAGCTGGGGGCCATCAGTCAAGAGGAGACCTCGGCGGCCAATCAGGCGGAGTCGCAACTCCAGACGGAGCAAAGCGTTGAGCACGAGAATCAGGCGGCGAAGCTAGATGATTTGAACACGATCGGTCCGGGCCTTGGTTATGGCGACGGGTACGGTGCCGGTTACCCGGCTACGCATTACCACTTCCATTTGTATCCCAGTCCGTAAAGCGAGCCATTGCGAAGTTGGGCCGCAATCGCACCGTTTGCGATCGGCTGTGGCACTGTTGTACCAGCCGCTAGAGCGAACGGGTGCTCCGCGATGCCGCGGCCCGGCAGGGCGCCGATAGACTGGCTAGCCCGACAGGGTGCTCGGTGCCCTGGCGCTGCGGGCAAGTCCGGCTAGAATCAGAGCCATGTCCGACGATAAAGAAACCAGAAATCACGATCACCGGCTCACGCTCTTCTCCGTTTCCGCGGGCATGGTGGGTGTCTCGCTAACAGGCGTGGGGCTGATTGGGGTGGTGAAAGGAATTCGCGGCGTCGAAAGCGCTGTCGACGAAATTTTGACGGTGAGTGCTTTGTTTTCGCTTGTCAGTACCGGCTTGTACTTCTTTACGCTCTATCGCACGAAGCAGTCCCAGCGAAACGTGGTCGACTACACCGCCGATGCAATTTTCTTCCTGTCGCTCACATTGCTCCTGGTGGCATGCGTCGTCTTTACCGTCGGATTCGAGTGACCTCCGTGGGCGAGAACGCTGGTTGCCGCAAGCCGTAGCAGCTGCTGAAGCCAACGGCTACAGCCCCGCCGCGGGTCGATTCGGGCCCGCTGTGGAGGGCAATAAACAGTTGGAAACGGGGTGGTACGGTGGTAAGATGGTTATCGGCGGGGTGGCGCCCTACGTGGCCGCCGCTTGCCGGGAATGGAGAATCCGTTCGCCCCCAACATCGGATACGTGTCCTCGGACATTGGTCTGCAATCAAAATCCATCGGAGTATAGGCAATGTCGAGGCCTCTTTTTGTCACCACTGCCTTGGGAGTGCTCGCGCTCCTGCTAACGCCCGCCCTGCCAGCCTTGGGGCAGACGCAAACCGAGCCACCGCCTCCCGCACCGTATTACCCGGGAACCGGCCCCGCGGAGAACACCAACGTGTATGGCGGCGGCGGCGGATGGGGGGGTGGTTACCATTCGTCTACCGCGGCTGGCGATCAGCTGCAAGGCATGGCGTCGGCGATCAGCGCCCAGGGGCAGAAGAATCTGAACGACAGCATGGCCGTGCGAAATCTCACCGCAGCGCGTAGCGCCCAAATCGACAATCAAGTGAAGCATACCGAAGCCTACCGCTGGCGGCGCGAACAGCGCCGAAGCGAGGCAACAGCAGCAAATCTACGAGATGAAGAAGAAGAATGAGCCATGGCTGGCGAAGCAGAAGCTGCAGCCTCTGACTACGCAGGAGTACAATGCCGCGACCGGACAGGTTGGGTGGCCGATGCTTTGTCGCGATGCGGCGTACAAGGAATATCGCGACCCACTCGATCAGCTCATGGCCAAACGCGCTCAATATGGTGCGCTGATCGATGGAAGAATTCATGCAAACCGAGAAGCTGATCAAGGACTGGCGGATGGCGATTACCGCCGACAGCAGGAAGTACCCCTCCGATGTCGTTCGGCAAGCGCTGCGGTTCCTTTTGTCGCTTAATCGCGGCTTGAACGAGCAGTTCGGATAAGGGCCCGCTAGGTCGACGCCTGCCACGCCATACGCTTACCTATTCAGCCACGAAAGAACCTCCGCTATGTTCGTTGTTCGCTCCTCTGCCAGCGCGGCACTCTGCAGCCTCTCGTTGCTGCTTGCCCAGATCGCCGCGGCGCAACCTGCCGCCACCGCAACTCCTGAGATCAAGGCCGCGCCGTCGTCGGCCGATGTCGCCGCCCTTGAAAAACTCGAAAAGCTATCGCCAGGCGACCCGTATGCCGACGAGGCTGCCCGACAGATTAATGAGCTACTCGATTCGAGTTCGTTAGTGATTCGTTGGCGGGCGGCGCGTGCCGCGGGAATGCTCGGCATTTCCAATCCGAGAGTGGTGGAAAAGCTGCAACTTGGCGCCCGGCATGAAAACTGGGTGGTTCAACTGCATTCCATTGCGGCGCTTGCGAAGACCGGCGACAAGTCGGACAAAACCATCGAAACGCTTACCCAAGCGGCACTTTCGCAAAACACACGCGTGGCCGCCGCCGCTATCAGTGGGCTGCGTAGTCTGAAAGTCGAACCACAGAAGTTAGCTGGCACGCTGAACAAGGTTTTGGCCAGCGGCGATGGCGCCGTGGCCGTGTACGCTGTCGAGGCAATGGTGGAGGCGGGGGCCAAGGCAGTGCCGCTGCTAAAAGCCTTGCTCAAGGAGCCCAACACGGCCTATTGGGCGTGTGTGGCCATCGCCGATATTGGTCCCGCCGCTGCCGGAACCGTCCCCGAGCTCGCCGAGTTCCTGCAGAACAATGACCAGTTCGAGTCGGCGCCGCAGGCGCTCTTGGCGCTGGCGGCGATCGGTCCTGCTGCTGAGGCCGCCGCACCGGCGGTCACCGAAACCCTTCAGCGGTTTAGCGATGACCAATCGGTGCAACTCGCCGGCATGTATGCCCTGGGCAGTATCGGCGCTACCAATGCCGAACAGTTACTGCAAAATGGGGCTAAGAGCGACGACGCCTTCGAGGCCATGGTCGCCACTTGGGCGCTCGCCAAAACTAGTCCCGGCGACGACCAGCGAATGCAGGCTGCCATCCAGCATCTAGTGAAAGGTTTGGAGAGCGATAACCCCCAAATTGGACACGCTGCGGCGCAAGGGCTCTTGACCTTGGACATCCCGCCCGGAATGGCGGTTCCCTACCTGATTGCCGCGGCGAAGAATCCTGCCGCCAAGGATCATGTTGTTAACGCCCTGGCAAGTTTGGGCAAAAAAGCACTTCCGCACGCCAGTAAGGGGCTCGCCAATCCGGCGACCCGCGAACTCGCCATCGAGGTGTTGGGCCGCATGGGGCCCGATGCGGCCGGTGCCACTCAGGCACTAGTCGCCTGTTTGGACGATGCCGACCCCGAGTTCTGCGAGCAGGCGAACAATGTTCTTGCCCAAATCGGCCCTTCTGCCGCGGCGGCAACCGCCGCCCTTGTGAAAGAACTCGCCGCCCCACAAGCGGACGTTCGGCAAAGTGCCATGTATGCATTACGGGAGATCGGGCCAGCGGCCTCGTTGGCAAAGGCCGCGCTGCTCCGCCATATGGAGCAGGCCGATGTCGACACACCCGCCGGGAGCTTTGAGCGTCTGGCCACCGCCTGGACACTCTCGCGCATCGACCCTCACGATCAGCAATTAGCGAAGCAACTTGTGCCCGTGATCCTCGAAGGGCTCGAGAGCAACTCGGAACTCGAGCGGCGCGAATCGATTTCCGCGGCGGTCGATCTCGGCAAAGCGGCCGGTCCGCTCAAAGGCAAGTTAGAGCAACTGGCCGAATCGGATCCCGATTCGAGTGTCCGCGGTGCAGCATCGGCAGCCGTTGCTGCCCTCAAATAGGACCAAAGTTGCTGCAGTCGGTTAAAAGCAACCGGCGTCGCATGGTGCGTGCGCTGCGGCAATCGAACGCCGGTTTGCCGTGCCGCGACTGCCACGCGCAGGGTTAGTCCCAAACGGGCTTACGGTCTTCGGCGAAGGCTGCGCAGCCCTTCTCGGGCCGCGTCCGTGGTTCTGGCCGTAGCGCTGGCGATCGCTCCGCTGGCGAGGTCCGTCAACAGCTTCTCGCCGATCGTTTCCATGAGAAGCCGCTTGGTGAGGCCAATGGCCCCGGGGGCGGCAGTAGCTACTTGGCTGCCGAGTTCCATACCGCGAGCCCAAAGAAGGTGGTGCGGCAGGAGTTCGTGGTAAATGCCTAAGCGTAGGGCTTCGTCGGCGTTAAGGGTTTGGCCAACGACCGCCAATCGCGCTGCCACGCTTGGACCTGCCCGGTAGGCTACGAGCGGTGTGACTAATCCGGGGACCAGGCCGAACTGCGCGTTGGCAATGGAGAGCTGCGCCGCCTCGCTGGCAATAATCAGGTCGCTGGCCATGAGCAGGGCCACACCCAACCCGCGTACGGGGCCGTTCACCGCGGCCACGATTGGTTTGGGGAACACCAACCATTGGTTCACCAGGTCGCATAGTTCGTCCGCCTCGTCGCCCCACCGCTGCTGGAGTTCGGCCAGATCGGCGGAAGCACGCTCTTGGTCGGCAGCCATCTCCGCAAGGTCGCGCCCGGCACAAAACGCATCGCCGGCACCCGTAACGATGACCGGCGCACACGCTTTTCCTGGTGCAGGTCGGAAAGTGCCTGTTGTAGATCGGCAACCATCGCCATGTTTATGGCGTTCGCGTCGTCGGGGCGATTGAGGACGATCGTCCCTACGGGCGGCGTCACTTTAACTTCCACTGCGCTCGTTTGCATGTACATGGTCTCGCGGCGGTCCATTTGGTGAGAGTCGTTCGCCTGGAGTCGTTGAACACCGGCGATAAACGAGGTGCGTGATGGCTCCCGGTCGAATGCCCGTAAACGCGCGGTCGGCTACAGTTGTCGTTTCCTGCTGGTGTATTCAGGAGAACGGCCGATCGTGCGGATGGCAAGGGGAGCCGCACCGAACACCGGGCACAAGGTGCACTCGGAGGGGTGCCGGTTTACCCACACGCATGCCTTCATACTGTAGACGGCCAGCCCACCGCCAATGGCCAGCACCTAGCGACGCCAATCTTTGGCCGATTTTACCTCGATGCTCCACTCCGTGCCGGATCGCTCCACGGTGGACTCGCTATGGCGCAGCAGGGTGGAGCCCGGCAGGTGGTAGCCGATTCGGACCGGGGTACGGCTGGAGGGTGGCGTGCCGACTACGCCAGTCAGTGCATAACGTCGTGGTGTCGTAGGTGCGACTTCTACCTGAGATAGGTCGATGGTGACGGCCGCTGCGTCGGGTTGGGCGCGAAGTGCCTCGGCTTCCTGCCCTAACCGCCGCAGGAACGACTCGACCGTCAACGTGTCGGGAACAAGGCAATATGGCTGACCATGTGAATCGATCTCCAGCCACAGCGGGGCAGGGGGCATTGGTTGCTCCATCAGCCTGGCAATGGTGACGACGGTGGCCAATCGATTCCAGTCACGTGGTGGCAACTGAAGCGCCTCGAACACCGCGGCCGTCACAAGGCAACCCGGTGCCACGTCGCTCACAAGGACAATCTTCGCTCCTGAATCAACGGCTTCCACCATCGCGGCAGCACCCAGTTGTACCTCGATCGACTCGATCTGGGCATCGTTGGGAAGCGTTGCGAGTAGCTCAGCGGGCGATCGCGTGGCGGGCGTTTTCGAGTACTGGGCCACCAAATGGTCGGCATTCGCTAATCTCGGCACGCCTATTGTGGTGGTGGGGCAGCGCGACTCGATGAGCAAGTCGGCGGTCTTGCGCACCACCTCTTCAAGCTCCTGGGGGGCCACACATGCCACGACCTGCAGTTCGGGGTCGAGGAACAACTCGCGTCGCAGATCGTGTAGCGTAGCGAGTACCCACTCGCTACCGCCGGACGCGCGGCCCGCCGCCAGGATCAGCGCATCGACACGCGGCACGCCGCACATGGCCCGTCGTACGATCGTCGAATCGTCCTGCGGTGTAAGGCAAGCGGCGTACATGCTCGGTTTCCGGGGCTCGACGGGGGGGGCGGTAAGGCTGATGACGGCGTGCGACGGCGATGACGTTTCGCCACACCGGCGGCGGACTTCGTGGCGAAACCACAACAAACGCCGGCGGGTCGATCGTGCCGTTGGACACTTGTAGCACGACTTAAGTCTTGACCCTATAACCACTTGCGGTCAAGAGGGGCGACTTGTGGACTGGCGTCGGCGCGAGGCGTGCAATGGGAGCAGGGCAGAGCTTTTCACCTTGTCTCTCGTCGTCAAAGCCAAAGGATGTCGCCGTGCCACGTTCTCGCACCGCCTCGAAGCCCGTCAAGAAACGCAACGGCCACTCCGTGAGCCCCACCGTCGGTGGTCCGGCAAAGTCCGGTCGCCCAGCGAAACGCAGGAATGGCCGCGACTTTGGCGCGGACACCGATTTCGATGACGATTCGCTCCACAGCGAAGAGTCGGAGGGCGACAGCGAATCGCACATTGACGACCCCGTGCGCATGTACCTGATGCAGATGGGGGAGATTCCCATGCTCAATCGGCAGCAGGAAATCGGGGCCGCCATCAACATCGAAAAAGCCAGGCTCAAGTTCCGACGCACGATGCTATGCAACGACTTCGTGTTGCATGCAGCGGCGGCCATGCTCGACAAGGTACAAAAAGGCGAGTTGCGGCTCGATCGAACCATTGAAATCTCGGTAACCAACACCGCCGAGAAGAAGCGGACCCTCAAGCGAATCGGGCCGAACCTCATCACCATCCGCGCACTGCTGGCACTCAATAGTACGGACTACATTGCCGC
Source organism: Lacipirellulaceae bacterium (assembly GCA_963753855.1). Taxonomy (GTDB): domain Bacteria; phylum Planctomycetota; class Planctomycetia; order Pirellulales; family Lacipirellulaceae; genus Aeoliella. Next base: position 537,460 of record CAVWDV010000008.1, read on the forward strand.
CATCAATCGGCAGTTACCAATCGCTGAGCGGCGGGCAGCATGGCGCCGGCTGATCGCGCGCCGCAACAAAGTGATCCGCTTGGTGGAGGAAATGAACCTGCGGTTGCAGAAGCTGCTACCGATTATGGACGAACTCCACCAGATTGGTCATCGCATGGCGACCATCAAGCAGCAGCTGGCAGAGCCCGACAATATCCACGGGCAAGGTTACCATACCGAGCTGGAGCATGAGCTGCGATACCTGATGCGGATCACTCACGAGAGTCCCGCCACGCTCAACCACCTGGTAACGCGGACCGTCGAACGGCGGGGTACCTACGACGCCGCCAAGCGAAAGCTCTCGGCTGCCAATTTACGACTGGTGGTCTCGATCGCCAAGCGGTATCGCAATCGCGGCTTGAGCTTCCTCGACTTGATCCAAGAAGGCAATACGGGCCTGATGCGGGCGGTCGACAAGTTCGAGCACGCCCGGGGCTACAAGTTCTCGACCTACGCCACTTGGTGGATTCGCCAGGCGATCACGCGGGCGATCGCCGACCAGAGCCGCACGATTCGCTTGCCGGTGCACATGATCGACACGATGAGCAAGATTCGGGCAGTCACGCCTGACTTCGTTCAAGACACACGGCCGCGAACCCAATCCGGAAGAAGTCGCCGAGCGAGCTGAACATGTCGGTCGACGACGCCCGGTGTATTCTACAAGATGACTCGTCAACCGCTGTCGCTCGACCAGCCGGTCGGCGACCACGAGGACAACTACTTCGGCGAGTTCCTCGAGGAGCAACCGCGACGACGACCCGCTGTACGACACCCATCTGGAAGCGCTCAAGCACCGGCTCGCAGGAGGTGATGACCGACCTGAGCTACCGCGAACGCGAAATCATTCGCCTCCGTTACGGCCTGGCCGACGGCTACACCTACACGCTCGAAGAGGTGGGCAAGATCTTCTCGGTCACCCGCGAACGCGTCCGCCAGATCGAGTCGAAGGCGGTCCGTAAACTGCAACAGCCCTTCCGCTCCCGCTCGCTCCACGGTTTCCTGGACGGCGTGGAAGAGCCGGTCGTCGAGTAGCAAGGCCCCATGTGCTGGGTTCGCGCCAAGCGACTCGATACCCTTGCGTTTTACGCAGACTTCGGCAACACGAACATGTCGATCTCGTATCGCACCAGTCGATCGATTAACTCGAGGTAGCCGCATCCACGGCGCATTGGGTCTTTCGCCAGTAGCGTGTGTACGAGCGATGCAATGGGCTTCGGCAGGTCGGGGCGCAGTGTCCGCAGGCACGGAGCTTTTTGGCCACGGTGTTGCGCAATGAGTTCGGCAGGGTCGTCGCCCGTAAAGGGGGGCCGGCCTGTGAGTAACTCGTACATCATCACGCCCAGGCTGTATTGGTCGCTAGCTGGACCGGCTGCATACGCGCTGGTGACCACTTCGGGCGCGATGTACGTCAGGCTGCCTACGACCGCCCGCTGCAAGCTGCCGTGGTCGTCCCCTTCGCTCCGTGCAAAGCCAAGGTCGATGAGTGTTGCATGGCCCGTGGGGGCGAGCAATACGTTTTCGGGCTTTACATCGCCATGCACCATGCCCATGGTCTCGTAGATGGCTGCAAGGCCTTCGGCCATCTGTCGCGCGATCCACAGCACCTCGCTCACGGCAGGCCGCCATCCGCTCGCGAGCTTCTGGCGGAGCGTGGTCCCCTCCAGCAGCGGCATCGCCGCGTAGAACGGAGGCTGCCGCACGTTGGCCGACAGGATCGGCACCACATGCGGGCACGAGACCTTGGTGCCGACGTAGACTTCGCGGCGAAAGATTTCGATCGCGGCAGAATCCCGCCACCACTCCTTGCGAAGCATCTTCACCATGTAACAGGCTGGCAGCGACTCGTCGCTGTCGGCGGCCCGCGCGGTATAGAGCCGCGCAAAGTTCGTTTCCGCCACCTGCCGCACCAACTGCCAAGGGCCAGCACGGCCAACCAGCTTGCGTCGTCCGGGCGAAAAGGTGGAATCGGTTGGCGCCGCTGCGCAAGGGGCCGGGTCGAGGAAGTTACCGTAGGCATACTGTGTCCATCGAAGCAGAGGCAAAGCAGCGCGGAGGAAGAGTCGGGATTCGCGCTGCCGACAGGTTTGGGTCTATCGTGAAAATCGGTTGTGCGAGCGGCGAAGATTAGTGCTCGCCCAGGAAACCCGTGGATGCTAGCGAAAAGTGGGCAAATGAGCGAGGGTTTTCCGCCGACCGGGGCCAAGAATCAGCGGCTGGTGCGGAATGACCCGCTGCCACGGAGCGGCTCGATGAAGTCCACAGCATTGTGCAGCCGCGGGTGCAGGCAATCGCTCAAGAACAGACGACCTCCAATAACCGCATGTCTTGCTCTGTCGTATGACTTGCCGGTGGTTCTCAGCGGGCCGGACCTTCGTGCGATGCTATCTTACCCTGCCACGAGCTGCGCTAGCACGCTCCGTGCCACGCCCACGTCGTCGGTTCCAGTCACAATTGCGCGGCCGTCGGGGAAGAGCGTGAGGGTGAAATTCTCTGTTTCCGCGCGGAGCAGGTACTCGTTGGCGAAGACATCTGCCACACCGTCGAGCGATGCTGCAATCGATTCGAGGTCGATCGACTGCGCGCCGTCCGGCCTTAACTGCACGGCGTTGCGGCCGCAGAGCACGGCTGTCTTGCTGCCGCGGCGACCGTCGAGCCAGACGAAGTCGCGCTCGCCACAGGCGCGGCAGTTGCCCGACTCTTGGAGCCTCGTGAGGTCGACCTGCCGCATGGTATTGCGCCACAAATCGACGATGGTAAGCTTGCGGCTGATGGTATCGCGGTTGCCGCTTAGCAGCTTGAGCGCCTCGGCCGACTGAATGGCGGCGATCAGATTCACCGCGGGGCCAAGCACGCCCGCGGTGTCGCAAGTAGGTGTGACGCCGGGGGGCGGGGGTTCGGCAAGCATACAGGCCAGGCAAGCCGTTTCGCCCGGCAAGATGGTCATCGACTGTCCTTCGCCACCAATCACGCCGCCGTAGACCCATGGCTTGCCGGTGGCAAGAGCAAAGTCGTTGAGCAGGAAGCGGATCTCGAAGTTATCGGTGCCGTCGATCATCAGATCGCAATCGCCGGCATGGTCTGCAAGGTTTTTGTACGTGACGTCGGCCACGACTGGCTCGATCGTAATGTCCGAATTGATGGCCCGTAACTTGCGTGCGGCGGCAATCGCCTTTGGCAGCCCGGCGGCTACGTCGGCCTCGTCGTACAGCGCTTGCCGCTGCAGATTGGAGAGTTCCAAGAAGTCGCGATCGACGATCCGCACATGTCCCACGCCCGCGCGGACTAAGGTGCTGGCTATAGCCGAGCCGAGCGCGCCGCATCCGCACACCAATACCCGACTCAAGAGCAGCTTCCGCTGCCCCGTTTCGCCAAGCGGCGCAAAACGCACTTGCCGCGAGTAGCGGGCGAGCGAGTCGGCGTTGGCTGGCGAGTTTCGCATCCGGTAACTACAGTCGCGTGCAGCAAGTACAACAGGAAGGCGTTTTCGAGCCGGGGGCGGTGCGCCCGCGATGCTTACGCCAGTAACAATGGTGGCTGGTTTGGCTCGCGCGGCAACTTGACGCGGGCGCGCTACGGCTCGCGTAGCGGCACATCTCGACCTGCCTTGTCTCTATTCGAACCCCGTTTCCGCTTTAAGGCAACGGTGGTTCGATCCTCGCCAAGTCCCCCATCACCGTCAAGCACGTTCACTTCAACCTGGTACACCACGATTGGCCCGCTAGTTGCATAGCATGGATCGACGATCTTGAAATTCGTGCCACCGCACCGTCAATCAAGCTCTTCCTCCTGCCGCCGAGCTTCTTCCATCGCTGCGCTCTTGCCGCTTGAGTGCCAAGGCGAGCACCTGCCCCGTCGGGGAGGCTATGGATTTGGCGACTTGTTCCGGCGTGCCCTGGGCGACGACCTGGCCGCCATCGGCAGCCGCGCCGGGGCCAATATCGATAATGTAGTCGGCCGCCTGCAGCAGCGGCACATTGTGCTCGACCGCCAGGATGGAATGCCCGACATCAATCAGCGCGTCGAAACAATCGACCAACTGAACGACATCCGAGAAGTGCAGTCCCGTGGAGGGTTCGTCCAGGATAAACAGCGTTCGACCGCGGCGTTTGGCCGAAAGGTACCCGGCGAGCTTGAGCCGCTGCGCTTCGCCGCCCGAAAGGGTGTTGGCCGGTTGGCCGAGACGCACGTAATGCAGCCCAACGTCGAGGAGGCACTTGAGCTTGGCCTGCAACTTGGGGTGGCCACGAAAGAAGCGAAAGGCATCGTACACGGTCATGTCGAGCACCTCGTCGATACTCAACCCGCGGTAGAGTACGTTCAGCACTTCGGGCTTGTAGCGGCGGCCGTGGCAGTCCGCGCAGGTCATGTACACATCGGCGAGGAACTGCATGTCGACTTCAATCTGCCCCGCGCCACCGCACCGCTCGCATCGACCCCCTTCGACATTGAAGCTGAAATGACTTGCAGTGAGTCCCCGTAGCGTTGCATCGGGTTGCTCGGCAAACACGTTGCGAATGGGATCGAACGCCTTGACGTAAGTCACTGGGTTCGAGCGTGGCGAACGGGCCACTGGCGACTGGTCGATGAGTACCACGTCTTCGAGTTGGCCGCTGCCAAGCAAGTCGTCGTACGCGCCCGGTGGATCGTCCATTTTGCCGTTCGCTTTGTGGAGTCGGGCGGCAAGCGCGGGGTACAACGTTTGTTGCACCAAGGTACTCTTGCCAGCGCCACTCACACCGGTCACGGCAGCAAACAAGCCCAGCGGGAACTCGACGGTCAGGTTCTTGAGGTTGTTGCTTGCGCCCCCACGAGCTTTAGCTCGCCACTGGTGGCTGGCCGGCGCGTCGCGGCGTCGCCGAGCAACCTGCGGCCTGCGAGCCAGTCGCCAGTGGGGCTGCCCTCAGCCGTCAGCAGTTGGGTTGGCGACCCTTGAAATACTACTTGGCCCCCCTCGGTGCCGGCGAGCGGTCCGAACTCCACGACCTCGTCGGCACCGGTGATCAGTTGCTCGTCGTGCTCCACCACAAGCACCGTGTTGCCGCGATCGCGAAGCCGACGAATCGAATCGAGCAGCCGCAGTGAGTCGGTGCGGTGCAGGCCGGTCGTCGGCTCGTCGAGCACGTACAGCATATCGACCAGCGAGGAACCTAAGGTGGTAGTCATCGCGACGCGCTGCGCTTCGCCGGTACTCAAGGTTCGCAGCGGGCGGTTGAGCGTCAGGTAGTCGGCGCCCACGTCCGCCAAATAACCGAGCCGCGGACCCACGTCGCCCAGTAGCGGCCGAGCAATGCGCCGTTTCGCTTCGTCGAGGTCGAGCGTGGTGAGCCATTCCAAGGCGTGGCGGATTTCCATGGCGTAGACGTCCGCCAGGCTCCGGCCAGCAATTTGCACCGCCAGCGCCTCGGGCCGCAGTCGCGTGGCGCCACATGCGGTGCAGTCGCGATACGAACGCCATCGGCTGAGGAAGACCCGCAGATGCATTTTGTACTTGCGTTTCTCGAGCCAGCGGAAGAATCCATCGAGCCCGCCAAAATCGCGGTTGGGTACGCCGTGTTGAACCACGCGCCGCTCGTCGGTGGTAAGTTGTGCGTAGGGCACATCGACGCGGACATTGTAGTCGTCGGCTAGGGCCAGCAGTTCTTCGAGTTCGTGGGCGTAGGCCGGCGTGTTCCACGGTGCTACGGCGCCATCCTTCAGGCTCTTGCTCTCGTCCGGCACAACCTTCGCCATATCGATGGCCGACACACTTCCGAAGCCTTCGCACGCGCTGCACGCTCCCAGTGGGCTGTTAAAATCAAGCAGTCGCGGTTCGGGTCGCGCGGCCGACAGGTCGCATGCGGGGCAATGGAGATCGGTCCGGTAGTTGCGCCGCGTCCAATTGTTGCCATCGATTTCCACGTTGCCACCGGCGGCTTGGTAGAGCACGACGCACTCGCCGTGGCCCGCCCCCAACGCGGTTTCAATCGATTCCTGCGCGGCTCGCCTCGGTATTGCTGGCCGACAGTCGATCGACGATCACGATAACGGAACTGCCATCGCCAAAGTCGTCGAGCTGCGCTTCGTCGACCAGCATCGTTCGATTCTTGGCAAGGAACCGGCGGAATCCGCTCTCGCGTAAGTCCGCCAGCAGGATGCTGGCTTCTTCACGATTCTCGCAGTCGCGCACGTAGCCTATCATCACTCGTGCGCCGTCGGGCAGTGCCACCACGTTTGCGGCAATCGACTCGGGCGTGTGCTCGTCCACTACTTGGCCGCAGTTCGTGCAATGCACGGTGCCAATGCGGGCGAACAATAGGCGTAGGTAGTCGGCTACCTCGGTGGTGGTTGCCACCGTGGTGCGATTCGATCGGCTGCCGTTCTGCTGGGTTACCGCGATGGTGGGCGGAACACCTTCAATGAGGTCGGCATCGGGTTTATCCAACTGTTCAAGGAACTGCCGTGTGTAGGCCGAGAAACTCTCGATGTACCGCCGCTGCCCCTCGGCGTGCAACGTATCGATCGCCATGCTGGTCTTGCCGCTACCCGACACGCCGCAGAAAACGGTGAGCCGCCCCCGGGCCAGGTCGAGGTCGACCTCGTCCAGGTTGTGTGTTCGCGCCCCCCGTACCACGATTGGCTGGTTTGGCTTCATAAGGCGGAGGAGAATGCCTAGTGGAAAAACCGTTGATGATACGGCGTTGCAGCCGAGTTTGCCAGACCCGCGCGGGAGTCGAGATTTGGCACCAGCGTCGGCACGGCTTATACTCTGGGCTTTCGTCGTGCCACCCGTTTGTTCGAGGTTTGTTATGCCGCGATTGCTTCTCTTCGTGTTCACCTTGCTTTCCACCACGACCCTCGCGTCGGCAGGCGAGCAAGCCGTGGCGCTCTTCAATGGCAGCGACCTTCAAGGTTGGCACGCCGACGTACCCGCGCTCGACGACAAGCCCGATGGCACCAACCCGTTTATCGTTCGCGATGGTTTGCTGGTAAGCCAAGGCACGCCGGGAGGGCATTTGATTACCGACGCAGCCTTCGAAAATTATCGTCTAGAGGTCGAGTATCGGTTTGCCAGTAAGCCGGGTAATTGCGGCGTGCTGGTGCACGCCTCGAAGCCCCGCGCCCTGTATGGCATGTTTCCGCAATCCCTCGAGGTGCAGATGATGCACGAGAATGCCGGCGACTTCTGGTGCATTGTGGAAAACATCGAAGTGCAGGATATGGAAGCGCGTCGCGGTCCCAAGCAGAAGTGGGGCATCACCGAGGGCAAAGCGCGGCGGATTACGAATCTCACCGACGGCTCGGAAAACCCGGCTGGCGACTGGAATTCATTGACCATCGAATGCGTGGGCGACGAAGTCAAGGTGTGGGTGAATGGCGACCTCGTGAATCATGGCACGAACTGCACCGCAAGCATGGGGTGCGTCGCTGTGCAGGCCGAAGGCTCCGAGGTGGAATTTCGTAGGATCGAGTTAACTCCGATCGAGGCGATAAGCAGCGAATAGGCGATGTTGTTGGCCGCTGTAGCAGTGCTTGGCAGTGCATCACCGTGGCGCGATTCGATTTTTCTTGGGAGCTTGTAACGCATGGTCCGTCGACCCTTCTCACGGCTACTCGCGATACTGCTAGGTTTAGCGGTTAGTCGAGCAACATTCGCGGCCAATCCGCAGCCACTCATCGTGCCCGACATTGTGTATGGCCATAAAGATGGTTTGGCGCTCACCATGGACCAGCACCGCCCCAATGGCGAGGCGAACGGCGCAGCGATCCTGTATATGGTGAGCGGTGGCTGGGCTTCGCGTTGGTCGCCGCTCGAAGAGACGCGGCAGGGTTTCAGGCACTACCTGACACGCGGGTACACGGTATTTGCAGTACGCCACGGAAGTAGCCCGCGATATTCCATCCCTGAAGCGGTGACCGATGTTCGCCAAGCGGTCCGTTTCGTACGGAGCAACGCACTGCAATTGGGCATCGATCCCCATCGATTGGGGGCATTGGGATCGAGCGCTGGTGGGCACCTGGCGATGATGCTTGCCACGACCGGCGACGACGGATTTCCCGATGCCAGCGATACGTTGTCGCGGACATCGAGTCGGGTGGCCGTGGCCGTGGCGATGGTGCCGCCCACGGACTTGCGCAAAATGGTGTGGGAAGCATCCGAGTCGCTGCCGAGTTACCGGGGCATTCCGGCTCTCGAGCTCTCGCTGGCGCTCGCCGAGCGCCACTCGCCCGTTGTGCATGTGACTAACGACGATGCCCCTGCGCTCGTGTTAGTGGGCGAGGCGGACGAACTGGTGCCGCCGGTGCATGGCGATTGGATTTCTGAAGCCTACCAGAAGGCCGATGTCGAGTTGAAATTGATCGTCTTTCCCGAAACAGGCCACAACTTGGCGACGCCACGCAATCGCGCGCGGCTGACGGACGAAGTAGTCGGCTGGTTCGATCGATATCTTCAGCCGCCATCCGAGAACTGAACGTCCGAAGTCGCCGTTTCGTCGACGATCCGCACGCGCGATAAACCGTCGGGGGGCCGAGCCCCGGGCCGTTGCCGCCGGCAATCGGCGCTGACTCATCGGCGTCAGGCCGATGGTTGCTTTCGCTTGGCTGTGACGCTAGGCGGCCAGCGGCAGCGACGTGCCGCAGAGCACTTCGCAGCATCGATCGGCGATGGCGTCGGCGGCGTCGGGGCGGGCCATGCGTTGCATGGCGTCGCGCATTTGGTGGCGGCGGTCTTGGTCGGCAGCTAGTCGGCGGATCTCGTGGGCCAGCTGGTCGGTAAGCCGCGGACCCGCCTTCCATTCGTCGACGATCACGCAGGCACCGGCTTGCCGATAGACCTCGGCATTGGCCATTTGATAATTTTCGGCTGCATCGGGGAATGGGACTACCACGGCGGGAACACCAGCCAAAGCGAGTTCGGCCAGGGTTGTTCCGCCTGCGCGGCAGACGACAATATCCGTTTCAAATAGCAACGATGCGAGTTCGTCGATGTAGCTCACCGTTAGCACTTGCGAGTGGTCATCCGGATAGCGATCCTCGGTGGCCTGCAGTTGCCCTTCGCCCGTCTGGTGGACGATACGCCACTCTTTTAGGTCGTCGCCCAGTTGTTCGACGACTTGCGGCATGTGGCAGTTGAGGGTTTGCGCACCACCGCGCCGCCTAGCACAACGAGTCGACGCTCACGAGGCGTGTCGAGCAGGCGGTCGCTAGATTGCTGCCGGCGAAAATGTTTGATGAACCGGGGCCGCGCAGGGGTGCCCGTGTGCAGAATCTCGGCGTCGGGCGCCAAGGACGATTGGACCTCGCTAAAACCGGTACACACGGTTTCGACCATGCTCGACAACCACCGCGTGGTGCGTCCGGCGATGGCATTCTGTTCCAGGAGCAGCGTAGGAATACCACGGCCTACTGCGGCACGAACGGTCGCTGCACTTGCGAATCCCCCCAATCCAATAACGAGCGACGTATGTTGCTCGCGCAGCATCCAGGCCGCCGCCATAAATCCGACCATGTTGTCGGTAACGAATCGCACCGCTTCGATGGGATTGTGCGGAGCCGGTTTGGCGGGCAAGGCAACGTAGTTGTAACCTGCCGAGCGAACGAGGTGCCGTTCGAGCGGTCGCCCTGTGCCGGCAAACAGCAGCGAGACATTGGGCAAGCGTGCCTCGAGTGCCTCGGCAATGGCTAGGCCAGGATAGATATGTCCCGGCGAACCTCCACCGGCAATCACAACTTCAAGCGTACTGGACATGGTGCGTAACGGGGCGTTGGGAAGGGGGGAGGGAGAATAGGATTCCCCCTCCGGTAAATCCACTGAGACGCCGGGGCAGCGATGTTTCGCCGCCCCAGCGCTCAGTTCTTAGCTTCGTCGCGAAGCACCGGCCGCAGGCAATCGACCCAGTAATTGCCTAGCGGCTGGTTATCTTGCTCCAACCCAAGGGGAGGGTAGCTGCGCAAGACCCCGCAATCCGCACAACTAACGACGAAGCTACAGCATGGTTTAGGAAAGTCGTGGTGGTTCGGTTGCAATTCTAATAAATAGGAAGCGTGTCTTGCGCTACCCGCATGCACGGGCGGCTCGCAGTTCCGCCCGTCATCGAGGTTGGCAAGGCTTACGCCGCGTTGCGTTGTTTGTTTGTCAACTCGTGCATCAAACTCTGGATGATGTGTTCGTTGCTGGTGCTCACCGACACTCGGCGGTCCTGAGGTTGGGTGGTCGTTAGCCCACACGCCACTACCACGTCCCCTTCGTTAGCCGCTAGAATCGCCTGAGCAATGCCAGCTAGCTTTTCGGTGATCACCCGCAGTTGCATGTCGCTGGTAATCTGTAAGGCGGCTAGCACCCTTGCGACGGCGTCGGTAATTACTCGTTCGTCGACCAATTGATGTGTCGAAACGGTGAGGTCGGCCAACGCGTCGGTTACCGAACAGGCGTTATCGACCACCGCAATTACTTTGCCGCTGGTTGTATCGCGAGCCGCACTCAGCGCGCCGCCTTTGGCGATGGGCGTTTCGCCACGATCGACGAATACGGATACGCCAAGCCCCGCATCGAAGCGATGCATGACGCCGGGCACCACGGTTACCTGCTCAATGCCCTTGACGATCGCCCCAAGCGAGACGCCATAGACCTTGGCAATGGTCGCGGCGGCCAGGCAGTTCTGGACATGCGTTTCCCCGACAACTCGGGTTCGCACGGCAGCCGACTCATCGCCAACCGTGAGCAGGAACACTTGCTCGTTGACGTGGTGTTCGACCACGGTAGCCGATAAGTCGGCTGGATGATGCATGCCATAAGTCAACGCCGGGCCATCGTGCTCGGCGAGGATCCGCATCGAGTAGGAGTCGTCCGCGTTAAACACGGCCATGCCGTGGGGCGATAGCAGGTCGAGCGCCGAGGCCATGGCGTCGCGACTGGCTTGCGGCGAGCGATCCCGGGCGGCGCGGTCGCCATGCAAGTTGGTCAGACAAACTACGTCGAACTCGGCCGCGTGAGCCGCTTTGGTACGCAGGGTCGACTCGTCGAGTTCCACCACCGCATGGCGGCAACCACACGCGAGGCTCTCGTCGATGAATTCGGCAATTGCGGGGGCGGTGGTTGGCCGCACGAAACGCGCCCGCTCGCCATCGATCCGTGTGAATTGGTTGGTAGCCGTCCCGGCACTCTTGCCGGCGACCTGGAAGATGGAATCGAGCAACAAAGCGATCGATGTTTTTCCGTACGAGCCGGCAATGGCCACCCCGTTGAGTTGCTGTGAAGGGCAGCCCAGAATCGCATGGCACAGCTCGCTGTAGGCCACGTCCGGGTCGTCGACCACGTATTGCGAAACTCCGAAAACGGGCAAGAAGCGATCGGCAATAATCGCAACCGCTCCACGAGCCGCCGCCGCTTGAGCAACGGCGTCGCAATCGCCAGCTTCGCCTTGGCACACAACAAAGGCGTCGCCGGGGCGCACTTGGGCAACGCAGGATGTACAGCTGGTGACTGCCACGTCCACACCACTCACCTGCTGTGCGTCAGGGAGTGCACGTGAAACGAAAGTTCCGTGAATTGCTGTCGATTGAGCACGAACATGCATCGGCGCGACCTCCATGTCTTGCCGGGTGGGTTCACCTTGATGGGCGACTGTCGGCTGCTGCTGCCATCCTTGGCAGCGCGGGTGTTGCAGCGAACAAGCGTCTGTTTCGCCTAATCGCCAAAAACTGTCAAGACGACTTCCGCGGGAATCCGTTACAATTAAAAAACGCTGGACATCGTGCATCGTCCCCGCCAACTCGCTACGACGCCTGAACATCCCGTGTTGGTTGACGGCTACGCAGAGCCATCGTAAAGCGAACTTGCAGTAATCATTTCCTCCCAAATAAGAATGCAGCGTTGTGTGCATGCAACATCCATTACGAGTGCTAGCATTGGGCGACGTTGAGCACGCGGAGCTACGCAGCGTGGTACAACGAGTGGCCGATAGTCGATGGTCGTCGTTGACAGAGGGCGACGAAGCTCCGCAAGGTGCGTTCGACTTGGTGCTCCTGCTGCAAGAGCGGCCCGGCCGCATCGATGCTGCACGCGCCGCTGTACTCAGGCAAGCGCATCCGCTGGCGGGGCTCGTGGTAGTATTGGGCACCTGGTGCGAGGGCGAAATGCGCACCGGGCAACCGCTGCCGCATTGCGAGCGGGTGTTCTGGTATCAGTTTCCTGCCTGGTGGCAATCGGTCACTCGGGCGTGGACGGCGGGTCGGCCCGCCGCCTGGCAGCACCCAGCGGGCGTGTCGCCGGATGGGCCTCGTCTCGATGGGCAACTGATTGCGATCGACACGCCCGATGCCGACGCCGCAGAGTCGCTGATCGACGTCTGCCATGCGCTGGGCGGCAGCGCGGTTTGGACGCCGCGGTGGCGTTGTCGGCCTATGGGGACGCGAATCGCTGCGGGTATTTGGGTGGGCGGCCAGCTCGATGCCGTCGAAGAATTGGATCTGGCCAACTTTCGTGGTTGGCTCCCGGTGGAGTCGCCGCTGGTTGCCTTGCTCGACTTCCCACGCCGCGATCGCATCCGCCGCGCCGAGCAGCTCGGCGTGACGGCCGTGCTGGGCAAGCCTTGGCGGATCGACCAATTGGCCTCGTGCCTCCAGCTTCAGACAAGCGCGTCGGCCACCTGATCGCACGCCATGGCGACGACGATGAGCGTTAGCAGGCAGGCACCCAGAGTGCCCAAAATGAAGACGGGCATCCGCAGCCACCGCGCCGGCCGCCACCACCAGGTCACGTAGCCTTCCAGCAGCGGACCCGCCAGAAAGCAGGCGTTGGCACCGATGGCGGCAACGGCCAGTTGTTCCAGAATCATTACATCGAGCAACAGGCTTGGCTCGATGAGCAGTATGGCCACCAGCGCCACGCACGCCAGCACCACGTTGTACCAGATCCGCAGCCACTCCCAGGCGACGAACACCTCGCCAATTTGCGCCAATTGCTCGCGGTGCAGGTGGCCGCCGTGGCCGTCGTCCGGGGCGGCGGCCGATTGCGGGGCCGAATACGGGTTGTCCATCGTCTTGCAATTCGCCTGAGAAAGTTGAAATCGAGGCAATAGTAGCAGTTTTCGTCTCGTTTTGCTTGATCTACAATAGAAGTTCCGATTCACCAACCCGAAACCCGTCGCATCCGGCGGGGTTAAATAGAGATGAAAACTACCCGCCTCACCTATCGTATTTTTGCCGGCATTTTTTGCTTGGGATTGGTCTTGGCCCTGCCCGCCGCGACCACTTACGCCCAGCGGGGCGGCGAGGATGGACGCCGCGGCGATCGCGATCGCGATCGCGAGCGAGGGCGCGACGACGACCGCCGAGATAGAGATCGCGGTGACGATCGTGGGCGGTCGTCGAATGAAGACCGCCGGAGGTCGTTTGTGAGTCGGCTCGACCGCAATGGCGATGGCAAAATCGAACGTTCCGAAGTTGATAGCGATCGCTGGTGGTCGTACTTCGAACGCAGCGCCAAGGACGCGGGGCTTGATCCTTCCAAGGGGGTGACGGTCGAAAATTACCTCCGCGCGCGACAGGTGCAGGATCGGCAAAAGATGCGTTCAGAAAACCCAACCGCCTTCCTTGAGCCAATCGATGCGAAGCCCGCGCCGGGCTTCGATCAACCGCTCACGGAGCCCGAGTTAATCCTGCTGAATCCCGACAAGGAGCGGCCTTTCGCCGCAACAACCGCGGCCGATGGTGCCAAGTCTGCCGGGGAACGCAGTTCGGGTAGTTCCAGTCGTAGTTCGAGCGAGTCGAGTAGCGAAGGTGGCAGCGATCGCACCGAGCGGTACGCTAAGAGTTTGATGGAGCGGTACGATAAGAACGGGAACAGCATTCTCGAACGCGACGAGTGGAAGGACATGCGAGGCGATCCGGAAAAATCGGACCTGAACAACGACGGCCGCATTACTCGAGATGAGTTGATCAAGCGATTTAGCAGCTATCGCCGAGGCAGCGGCGACGGCGATCGACAAGAGAGTCGCCGCGGGGACGACGCTGGGGATCGGCGAGATCGGCGGTCCCGCGAGAGCGACGACCGCGAGTCGGACGATGCCACGCGCAGCTCGTATCGGTTTACTTCCGCCCTCGAGCGACTGCCCAAGGACGCTCGTGCGTGGATCGAAAAGTTCGATGATAACAAGGACGGCCAGGTGGCCATGGCCGAGTTCAGCAGCAGCTGGTCGGATAGTAAAGTCAGCGAATACATCAAGCTCGATTTGAACGGCGACGGAGTGGTGACGGGCGCCGAGTACCTCGTTAGCAAGAAACGCTGATTGGTCTCCCTGAACGCCAGGAAAACCTTGCTAAGTGGTAGTAGCCGGCTGCGTATCGTCCTGCATCATGGCCAGATAGCCGGTTACGCCGCGATCAAGTTCTGCCAGGGCAATCCATTCGTCGGGCAAGTGGGCCTGCGTAATGTCGCCGGGTCCTACGACGATGGTTGGCAAACCCGCCGCGGCGAAGTGATTGCCGTTGGTGGTAAACAGCTCGCCCAAAATGCGACTCTCGATACCGGCAGTACGAAGCGCTCGGATTGCACGTTCCGCCAGCGCGCCCCCGTCGACACTGGCCATGGGCGGAGCCGCCTCGAAGTCGTGGTGTTCGATGCTCATCTTGGCATGCTGGGTACAAAGCTGTTCGACCACACCACGAACCAAATTCACTTCCGCCGCGCCATTTTCGCCCGGCACCAAACGGCGGTCGAAGGTGATGGTCGCCCAGTCGGGAATCACGTTCACCTGCTTTCCGCCGTGCACTACGGTGATTGCCGCGCTCGCTTTGCCAATTAGGGGATGCGTGCCCTGGATGTGGTTGATGTACTCTTGCTCGATTGCTGTTATCACGCGGGCCATATCGTAGATGGCGTTGTGCCCCCGCTCCGGTCGACTGGAGTGGCACGCCTGGCCTTGAGTGGACATCTTCCACCGTACGAACCCACCAGTGGCTGCCAGCACGTTCATTTGAGTTGGCTCGCCCACCACCACGCCATCCGGCCGCCAGTCGAGCAGCGCGAGATGCTCGTCCACGAACACCCGGGCGCCGATTTGCACGTGTTCCTCTCCAACGCTCAGCAGGATGGCAATGTTGTTCGGTTGGTGGTTGCCGGCCGAGTATTGGCGGAGCGCCCAAAGCATTGCCGCCCCTGTGCCTTTGGTGTCGCAGGTGCCACGTCCGTACATGCGGCCGTCGCGCACCTCGGCTGCAAACGGGGGTACGACCATGCCCTCGGTGCCGACGGTGTCGAGGTGCGAGTCGAACATCATCCACGGCAGGTCGTCGCTTACACGGTGCTCGACGAGTAGGTTCGGGCACGCCCCATCGACGGGTAGTTCACGGACCGCGAAGCCCCACTGGGTGGCGCACGCGGCCAAGTACTCCGATAGTTTGCGCTCAGGGTCGGGCCGCCCCGAATGGTAGGCGACCACCGTATCAAATGCCACCATGCGGGTGAGCAATTCCTGGCACGATTGGGGCTGTTCGGTCATCGCTTCGTTCACGCGCTGCAAGGAAAGGGTTGCGATTCCGCTTGGTGTGTGGATGGAGGTCTCAGGCGATTCATTGTATCGTGTGACAACGTGAGAGATAGGCGAGCGGTTGGCGGTTGACCACTTTCTAGTTTGCAAGACCATGGGATTCCAAGCTTGGCTATTCGCATTGGCGTCGATACTGGCGGCACATTTACCGATGTTGTGGCGTGTAACGCCGCGACCGGCAGGTGGGTGCGGCTAAAGGTGCCGAGCACCCGCGACGATCCATCGCAGGCGATTGCCGCGGGAGTTGCCCAAGCCGTGGAAGCCATGGGCGGCGGAGCGGTGGAACGCGTGGTGCATGGTACAACCGTGGCTACCAACGCGCTACTCGAACGCCGCGGCGCACGCACAGCCCTGGTGACGACAACCGGCATGCGCGATGTCCTGGCCATCGGGCGGCAGAACCGCCCCGCCCTGTACGACCTGCGCGCGGCGAACGCCTTCGCTCATTCCGCGGCAGTGGTGTTTCGAAGTCGAGGAGCGAGTGAACTTCGATGGGTCGATTCGCACGCCGCTCGACACCCTGGGCGTGGAGCAGGCGATTGAATCGCTTGCCGATGTGCGGGCCGAGGCGGTGGTGGTCGCCTTCTTGTTCAGCCATGTGAATCCGCAGCACGAATTGGCCGTGGCAGAAAGCATTGCCGCGCGGCTGCCGGGCGTATCGATCACCCTATCGCACGAGATGTCTGCTACTGCGGGAGAGTTCGAGCGGTGGTCAACTGCAGCGGTCAACGCCTTCGTGCAGCCGGTAATGCGCGAGTACCTGACCCGCCTCACCGCGCGGCTGGCGGACGGAGGCGTCGACACCGACGTCTTGGTTATGAAGTCGAGCGGCGGCGTCGCATCGGCGCAGGCGATTGCGGACAAATGTGTCGAAACGGTACTGTCGGGGCCGGCGGGTGGAGTGCGGGCCGTCGTTCAGCTCGCCAGTACCTCCACGCATAAGAACCTCATCGCCGCCGACATGGGCGGCACCAGCTTCGATGTCGCGGTGGTGACCAATGCCCAAGCGGGCCACGCCCGCGAAACCCAAATTGCCGGCCATCCGCTCCGTACACCGATGCTCGACTTGCACACCATTGGTGCCGGTGGGGGTAGCATCGCCTGGGTCGATGCAGGCGGTGCGCTCCGCGTTGGGCCGCAGTCCGCCGGTGCGATGCCGGGCCCGGCATGTTACGGCCGAGGGGGCGAACTGCCCACCGTGACCGACGCGAATTTGATCCTGGGCCGCCTGGTGGCCGACTCGCGGCTGGCGGGTGGCATGCAGTTGGACCTCGACGCCGCCCGCCGCAGTGTCGATACCCGCGTGGCACGCCCGCTCGGCATGACCGTTGAACACGCGGCAACCGGCATCTTGCGTGTCGTTAACACGGCCATGACCGCTGCGATTCGCAAGATCACCATTGAGCGCGGCATCGACCCCCGCGGGTATGCCCTCTGCGCTTACGGCGGCGCGGGACCGTTGCACGCTGCGGAGCTTGCCATGGAACTGGGTGTCACGCAGGCCATCATCCCGCAAGCGCCTGGCGTGTTCTCGGCCGAAGGGCTGTTGGGCTGCGATTTGCGCGAGGATCGGATGCAATCGCTCATCGTACCGCTGGGCACGGCCGACTGGCGCGCCATCCAGGAGAACATGGATCAGTTAGAGACCGCCGCCGCGACGTTCGCCGCCACTGGGTACGACTCCGCGTGGTCGCTTGGGCTGCGCTATACGGGGCAATCCAACGAGATTCCGATCGCGGTGACGCGCGACGAGCTGCAGGCGACGGAGCTCGCCAGTCGCTTTGCGGTCGCTCATGATCAGCTCTATGGATTCGCCCGCCGCGATCACACGGTCGAAATCGCCAGTCTGTGGGTGACGGTAACCGTGGCCACCCCGCCTGTTGCGCCGCCACGGTTGCCCCAATGCACCGCACCACCCATCGCGGTGAGCGAGCGGAACGTTTACTTTGGTGGCGCCGCGATGATCGCTTCGATTTATCGCCGCGAAGACTTGCTCGCCGCCGCTCGGATCCTTGGACCTGCCATCGTGGAGCAAGACGATACAACGACGGTCGTTCCCCCTGGCTGGCACGGCACGACAGACGACTGGGGAAACCTGTTGATCGCGAAATGCCAATAAGGCAACGCTCGTTTAACGCCCAGCCGTAGGCGGCGGCACGAGTCCATATCTGCAAGCTGTGCGAGCCAGCCAGGCTGCGATAGCCCAGCAATTTCGGCCAGTGGCGAGAGCAGGTATAGTGGATCCCAAAAGGGATTTCAAAATGCCTGGGCTATCGCGCTCCATCTGGAAAATCTTGTTCGGAACCACTTTGCGGGACTCCACGCGAGTCCCTCTTTGCGTCGAAAAACGCCACGGTTTTTCCCTGGAATTTGGCCACCCGAACCGGTAGTTTAGACCAATGCTCCGACCGGTGTGTTGGCGGGCGGCTGCGCGAGTAAAGAGCATGCAGGGCTTGCGTGTTGCGACGTGGTCCATTGGTTGATCGACACCTGTTGCAAAACGGACCGCTGTGATGAGCTGCACAATGCGAAAAGACCTCAACATTGATAGGGCAAAACGGAGTTCACTCCGTGGGAGGAAATCGACAGCGAATCGTGTTCGTGGAAATCGGTGGTGTCGATTTACTCCAACTGGTTGCCACATCAAGATTTACAGCGATTGGTATTTCGACAGTTGTCGGAGTTTGTAGTAAAACTACGAGGGCCTCCAACAAGGCGTCGGTCGTCGGCTTTTTTCCCACAGTTGTTTTTGTCCCTAGCGTCTAGCCTCCGATCTTTAGCCACGACATGCCTCCCGATCCCATCCTGCTCGAAGTCATGCGGCACCGCTGGCAAGGTATTGCCGAGGAGGCGTGCGCCGCCATGGTCCGCACCGCCTACTCGCCCAACATCAAAGATCGCCGCGATTGCTCGGCGGCGGTGGCGCTGCCGAGCGGGGAGATTGTCGCGCAGGCGGAAGTTGGCACGCCGCTGCATTTGGGCATTCTGCCCGCGGTGATTCGAGCCGTGCTGCGGGCGTATCCGCTCGAGTCGCTTGCTCCCGGCGACGCAGTCATCACCAACTTGCCCTACCCCGAGGGCCCGGGACACTTGCCCGATGTATCGATGGTGTCGCCGGTGTTCGTAGAGGGAAAAGCGATGGCGATTACCGCCACTACTGCACACCACATCGACCTGGGAGGCTACGCGCCGGGCAGCATGCCACTTGGGGTCTATGAGATTTACCAGGAAGGTTTGCAAATCCCGCCAACGCCCGTCTTTCGAGGCGGCCAGGTAGATGAGGTGATCCTCCGACTCATCGAGCAGAACGCTCGAACTCGGCACGAGGTGCGCGGCGATCTGCTGGCGCAGTACGCCGCTGGCCGAACGGCCGAACGCCGAGTGGATGAGTTGTGTACGGCGCGTGGTACGGATCTTTCGTTAAGGTACGCCAGCCTTGTGCTGGACCATGCTGAACGCGCGATGCGTGAGGGCATTGGGCAACTGCCCAACGGTACGTACACGTTTGAGGACTACCTGGACGACGATGGCTTTAGCGACGAGCCGGTGCGGATTGCTGTGGAACTGACAATCGACGGCGACGAACTGACGGCCGACTTTTCCGCGTCGAGTCCACAGGTCCGTGGGCCGCTGAATTGTCGCAAATCGGCCGCGGCTTCGTGCCTGTATTACGCGGCGAAGGCGATCGTCGATCCGCACTTGGCGACGTCGGCGGGCGCGTATCGGCCGTTGCACGTGGTGGTGCAGGAGGGCACCGTGCTCGAGGCAATTTTTCCCGCCGCGGTGGGCAATGCCAACATTCTAACCGACCAGCGCGTGGTCGATGTGCTGCTCGGTGCCTTTTACCAAGTGGTTCCCGATCGCGTATGCGCCGCTTGCTCTGGCGAGATGAACTTGGTGAACCTGGGTGGCATCGACCCCCGCACCGGCGAGTACTTTAACTACGTCGAGACGCTTGCCGGTGGGCAGGGGCGCTACACGATCAAGATGGTGGCGACGCAGTGCATACGCACTTGACCAACACGCTCAATACGCCCATCGAGGTGATTGAACAAGCCTATCCATTAGAAGTCACTCAGTACGCGATGCTTCCAGATACCGAGGGGGCAGGGCGGCAGCGCGGAGGATGTGGGCTGGTGCGCGAGATTCGCACGCTTGCCGATTCGGTGACAGTCTCCATTGGTGCCGATCGCCGACGCTTTACGCCATGGGGCCTGGAGAACGACGAGCACGCGGCCGGTGCCATGTGTTACGTGATCCGCAACGATGGGACCCGCCAGCTGCTACCTACCAAAGTGGTAACGGTGCTTGCCCGCGGCGAGCGGCTACGGATCGAAACGCCTGGCGGTGGCGGCTGGGGCGATCCGCGTCTGCGCAAGGCACAACTGGTCGAAGCCGACGTCGCCGCTGGACTGATCAGTGCGCGCCGCGCCCACGACGTTTATCGCTTTCGAACTTAGAGCCATTGATTTCAGGTCCATGGAACCTACCTGCAAGGTACAACGTTATGCAAATTGCAAGACTCCTCGACGCCGCCGGACGCGAAGCTCTGGGCTGTCAACATTCCGATGGTCGCTTCACTCGGCTGGAAGGCGACCTGTTTGGGCAGCTTACCGACACCGGTGAACCGATTCAGCCGGCACGCCAACTCGCTCCGTTGGTGCCGTGCGATATCTACTGCATCGGGCTCAACTACGCACGCCACGCCGCCGAAGGGGGCAAGCCGGTACCGGAGAATCCCGTTGTGTTCATGAAGTCGACCGCTGCGGTACAGCATCCGGAAGGGCCGATTGAGTTACCCCGGCAGCTGCGCAGCGATCGAGTGGACTACGAGTGCGAACTGGTGGTCGTCATTGGCCGAACTTGCAAGAACGTGACGCGGGCTGAAGCGCTTGACTACGTGCTGGGCTATACGTGCGGCAACGACGTGAGCGCCCGCGATTGGCAGCGCAACGGGGGGGGCGGGCAATGGGTGCGGGGCAAAACCTTCGACACCTTCGCACCGCTAGGCCCCGTGCTGGTGACTGCCGACGAGCTGCCAAACCCCAACGCGTTAGGCATTCGTACGGTGCTCAACGGACAAGTGATGCAGGACTGGAACACCGACGACATGATTTTCGATGTGCCAACGCTTATCGAATTCCTTAGTGGCAGCACGACCTTGCTGCCGGGTACCGCCATCTTTACCGGCACGCCGCATGGCGTGGGTTTTGCGAGAACTCCGCCCGTGTACTTGCAGGCGGGCGATACCGTGACGGTGGAGATCGACGGCATCGGCAAGCTGACCAACCCCGTTGTGGAGGAGGTAATTTAGCGGTGGGCGAGTTCGGAGAGCGGTTCGCTGAGCTCCGTTGGTAACTGATTGACCACATGCTGCACTTGTGTCGTGCCTCCGCGCTCGCGATCGCGGCGGAACGAGGCCAGCGCTTCGTCGAGTTGTGCCCGTGTGACGAATTCGAGTTCCAGCAAACAATCGCCAACGGGGATTCGACGATTCGATTGTTCCATTAGTAGTTCCGCCAGATCTCGCCTAGTCATTAGGCCTAGGTCGACGGCAATATCGCCAAAGCGATCGTTTGGAAGGTCGCTTTGCACACGGAGAATACTCAACACATCGCGGACAGCCAGCTTGCTCTCCTCGATGGCAATCACGCCCAGTGGTATCAGGCGTTCCCCCTGCAACTGCAGCGCCGCGATCAACTGCTCGGCCGTGATGATCCCCTGGTTGTATAAATACATGCCGAACTGCATCGCGGTGTTCCTTTACGATTTGAACGAATGGAGACCGAAGTCGCTGGCTGGGGCCATCGCATCATCACCTGAAAAGTAGCTCCGCGCAGCGGGCGACGGGTGGCGAAGTGTCGCGGATTGGAGGCACCTGACTGGGCACTTGGCCGGTTATTCCGGCTAGGGGGACTTTGCGGCGCATGCAGTAGCTCGCTTTTCCGGGTAGCGACTTACGCCAGGACGGACTGTCGGGGCGAGAGGGATCGGGAGTTTCTGGTGATTCACAGCAGAGAAAGGGGCAAAAAAATTACTACGCCGGCTTCCTAATGCTTGATTCGATTACCGCGGCACGGTACCATTGGAGATCACTGGGATTTGTGGCCGCTTGCAGCCTGACTGCTAAAGTGCCCACGCGAGACTTGGCTTCCATGCCTGCCGTCGCGTGCCAACACCGAAACGCGACATGCCGCAGATGCCAAGTGAGAAGTTGGTCTGCGGTTTTTTTTGTGCGCGACGG
This sequence comes from Lacipirellulaceae bacterium, assembly GCA_963753855.1. GTDB lineage: Bacteria > Planctomycetota > Planctomycetia > Pirellulales > Lacipirellulaceae > Aeoliella. The sequence goes on from CAVWDV010000008.1 coordinate 559,270, forward strand.
ACGGCATACGCCACAGACCTCGACTGCCCCCCTCACTGCGAAGGTCTGCCAGATGAGTAGCCTCGAACTTGACGAGCAAGGGATCGATACATTGACCGATTCCCCCCAACGAACTGAAAAGCATAGCCGCCGGATGTCGACCGTGGCGGTACACGCCGGCGAATTGCGGCAGAAGCCGGGCGACTCGATTACCGATCCGATCTTTTGCGCTTCGACTTATACGTTCCGCAACACGCAAGCGGTGATCGACTTCATCGAGGAAGAGCAACCTCGCGAAGAGTACGGACGCTACGGCAATCCAGGCGAACGCGTGGCGGAGCGGAAACTGGCCGCGCTCGAAGGGGCGGAAGATGCCGTGCTTTATTCCAGCGGTATGGCGGCCCTCGTCGGCTTGCTGATGGCCAAACTCAATTCGGGCGATGAGGTGATCTTCTTCGACGAGTGCTATCACCGCAGCCGCGAGTTTTGTTCGAAGCACATGTCGCGTTTCGGAGTGAAGACTGTCCAGGTGCCCGCATGCGATTACGACGCCATGCAGGCAGCCGTCACACCCAACACGCGGATGCTCATTAGCGAGTCGCCAACGAATCCGCACATGAGCGTAGTGGATCTCGACCGATTCGCCGAAATCGGTCGCCGTACCGGTGTCGAAACGTTGATCGATGCAACGCTCGCCACCCCTTACAACCTACAGCCTATTGAGGCTGGCGTTAACTACGTGCTGCATTCCGCCACGAAGTACCTGGGGGGCCACAACGACCTGCTTGCTGGAGTCGTCGCCGGTAGCCAGGAGGCCCTGGAACCAGTCCGCAATCTGCGCGGAATCATGGGGGCCGTGAACGGTCCGCAGAACGTTTACCTGTTGCTGCGAGGTCTCAAGACGTTCGAACTACGGATGGCTCGGCATAATGAGAATGGGCTACGAGTGGCTGATTTCCTGGATGGCCATTCCCGCGTCGAAAAGGTGTACTATCCAGGCTTGGAGTCGCACCGCGACCACCAAGTGGCCAAACGTACCATGCGCGGTTTTGGCGGCTTGGTAACTTTCTTGCTAAAAGATGCCGACTGGCGGGCCACGGCCGACGTGATTGACGCGGTAACCATCCCCCGCATCGCGCCAAGCCTGGGAGGCGTGGAGTCGCTCATCGAGCAACCGTTGGTCATGAGCTACTACAAATGCACCCCCGAAGAGCGGCAGAAGTTCGGCATTCCCGATAATATGATTCGGATGTCGTGCGGGATTGAAGATGCCGAAGACCTAATAGCCGATCTGACCCAAGCGCTCGACAGCACGGCTTAACCGCTCGGCATTTTTGGGATGGATCACCCAATGAACATCGCCCCATCGTCGCGATGGCCCGCCCGGATCGGCCTACTCGTGGCCATGGCGCTGGCGGGCGTGTGCGTGGGCATTGCGTGTGGTGCGTTGCAGGCGGCTGGCGTGGCGGTGGTGGGTTTGCAGTCGCTTGCCGCCGGCGCTGTTGGGCGTGCTGGTTCTGGGGGCCGCGCATGGCTTGACGCTAGCGAGGGTCCGCTGGCCGGCCGTGCTACTAGCCGCGGTGGTGGCCATCTTCGCGCAGCACTACTGGCTGTACGCATCCGCGCTGGAAGGTCGGCGGGACGCCGTGGCCCGTGAGCCCGCTGCCGAACTGTTTCGCCCCGGTTGGTCGGAACAATCGTTTGTCGAATACATGCGAAACGAAGCGACCACCGAGGCGATCGCGCTGTGGGCACTCGACGCCTGCTTGCTTACGCTTGCGGCAGTGGTTATTGTCGAAGTTGGTGGTAACCGGTCCGTCGCTCGTGCCGTGTGACTGTTGGCTCGTCGACTCCGCGCAACTCTTCGCTGCGACAACTCATGCAAATCATTGGCATTGGAACCGACATCACCGAGTGCCTGCGAATCGCCAATATGATCGAGCGGCACGGCGAGTTGTTCATTTGCCGCGTGTACACCGAGCAAGAGATTGCCTACTGCAGTACCCGCAAGGCAGCCACGCAGCACTACGCAGGTCGCTGGGCCGCCAAAGAAGCGGTGCTCAAGGCACTAGGGACGGGCTGGCGACGTGGTATCAGTTGGCGTGACGTGGAGGTAGTCACCATTGCTAGTGGCGCCCCAACCATTGCCTTGCATGCCGGCGCTCGCGAAGTGGCCGAGTCGGAGGGGATCGCGCGAATTCACATTAGCATCTCGCACGCGCGTTCGCACGCGATTGCGTATGCAATTGCCGAGGGGGAGCTAGACTAACGGTCGGGCTTGAGCCGATGGCTAATCCTTCTTCAACTTCCGCTTCGTCGTTCCCTTCTTGGCCGACTTTTTCGTTGTCTTTTTCTTGGCTGCTTTTTTGGTTGGCGACTTCTTCTTGGCGGCCTTCTTTTTCGTCGATCCGCCAGCAGCGGCCCGAGCGGCCAGCAGGTTCAACGCTTCGTTGAGATCGAGTTCTTCGGGCGAGGTGCCCTTCGGGAGCGAAGCGTTGGTTTCGCCGTCGGTCACGTACGGGCCATACCGCCCGTCGAGCAATTGCACCTTCATGCCCGTCACGGGCGACTCGTCGAACACCTTGATCGGATCTTTCTTCGCCGCCCCCCGACCGCGCGTCTTGGGGGTCTTCAGCAGTTCGATCGCTTGCTCAAGCGTCACGTCGAGTGGCGAGATATCGGCGGGCAGCGACCGCGTCTCGTTGCCGCACTTAACGTACGGGCCGTACCGCCCGTTGTAGGCCATTACCGTGCCACCCTTGGCTTCTTTCTTTTCAGTCTTCTTTTCGTCGTCTTTCTTATCGCCGGTTGCGCCTTCGTCGTCCTGTTTGGTCGACTCTTGCTTCTCGGCGGCGGGTGGTGTCGGCGGATGGTACTCGCCAAGCTCGCGGGGCAGCGACAGCAGTTTCAGCGCCGTTTCGAAGTCGATGGATTCCGGCGACATTCCTTTGAGCAGGCCCGCGTTTTGTGGCTTCTCTTCGTCGTCGGGATGGCCGCGCATGATGTAGGGGCCGAACCGACCGATTTTCATATAGACGGGTTTGCCTGTCTCGGGACAAGTTCCCAACGGTTCGTCCCCCTTTTCGGCCTGGGCTAAAAGTTCCAGCGCTTTTTCCAGCGTCACTTCGTCCGGTGGCAGGTCCTCCGGCAGGGAGGCGGTTTGCTCGCCCTGCTCGACGAACGGCGAATACCGACCCACGCGGACGTACACCTCCGCGCCTCCCTCGGGTTGGCCGATCAGGATCCGGCTAATGCCGCGGGCGTCGATCTCGTCGACCTTGTGTTCCAACTGCTTCTTGAGCCCTGGCTTCCCGTTCCCGTAGTAGAACGACTCCAAGTACTCGATATGCTTCCGCTCGCCGCGGCTGATTGCATCGAGGTCGTCTTCCATCTGGGCGGTAAATTGATAGTCTACCAGCCGCATCAGGTGATCTTCCAGCAGTTTGGTCACCGAGAAGGCAATCCACGTGGGGACCAGCGCATTGCCCTTTTTGAATACATAGTTGCGGGCCTGGATGGTGTCGATGATTGAGGCGTAGGTGCTCGGCCGGCCGATGCCGCGTTCTTCGAGTGCTTTGGTAAGTGCCGCCTCGCTGAACCGGCTTGGCGGAAGCGTATTGTGCTCCTTGGCCGTCAGTTCGCGGCAATTGAGCTTTTCGCCCACCTCCACCGAAGGAAGGATCTTTTCCTGGTCGGCCAGTTCGGCCGACGGGTCGTCCGACCCTTCGACGTAAGCCCGCAGATAGCCAGGGAAGTCGATGGTCTTGCCGCTCACTTGGAAGACGCAGCCACCACCTTCAATGCTGATCGAGATCCGTCGGCCGCGGGCGTCCTTCATCTGGCTCGCAATCGTCCGCTTCCACACCAAGTCGAATATCTTTGCCTCGTCGGCGTTCAGTTGGCTCTTGATGGTGGCCGGCAACGCAAAGGGATGGCCTGCCGGGCGGATGGCTTCGTGAGCCTCTTGAGCGTTCTTTACCTTGCCGGCAAACGTCCGTGGTGCCTCGGGCAAGTAGTCCTTACCATACTCGTCAACGATCAACTTACGTGCATCTTCCACCGCCACCGACGCCAAATTGGTGCTATCGGTACGCATGTAGGTGATGTGTCCGTTCTCGTATAAGCTTTGCGCAGCTTGCATGGTCCGTCGGGCGGTGAAGCCCAGCTTGCGGTTGGCTTCCTGCTGCAACGTACTGGTGGTAAAGGGGGCGTACGGCTTGGTGGTGTACGGCTTGTCTTCGACTTTGGTAACCGCGAATTTCCCATCGCGAATGCGGGCCGCCAGTTCCCCGGCTTCCTTATCGGTCAGCAGCCGCAGGTTTTCATTCTTCAGCTTCCCGGTGGCCGGGTCAAAGTCTTTGCCGCTGGGAATCTTCCGCCCTTCAACCGACACCAGCGTTGCTTCGATCGATTCCTGCTTGGCGTTGGCAAAAAGGCCCAAGAGGTCCCACCAGTTACTGGAGACAAAAGCCATACGCTCCCGCTCCCGCTCAACAATTAGCCGTACAGCGACGCTTTGCACTCGGCCAGCCGACAGTTTCGGACGCACCTTGCGCCACAACAGTGGCGAAACCTCGTACCCATAGAGTCGATCGAGAATCCGCCGGGTTTCCTGCGCCCGCACCAATCCGTCGTCGACCGATCGGGGCGACTCGAGAGCTGCCTGGATGGCGTCCTTGGTGATCTCGTGAAACACCAAACGATGTACGGGTACCTTGGGCTTCAGCAGCTCGAGTAAGTGCCAGCTAATCGCTTCTCCTTCGCGGTCTTCGTCTGTTGCAAGATAAAGTTCCGTAGCATTTTTAAGTTTGTCCTTCAGCATCTTGATGTGCTTGGTCTTACCAGGTGGCACAACATAGATGGGCTCGAAGTCGTTCTCGACGTTCACGCCGAGGTTGGCCCATGGTTCGCCCTTGTATTTGGCCGGTATCTGCTTGGCTCCCTGCGGCAAATCGCGCACGTGACCGATGCTCGCTTCGACCGTAAAGCCGGGGCCCAGGTACTTGCCAATGGTCTTCGCCTTGGCCGGCGATTCGACGATCACCAGGGCGTTGCCGCCCGCTGTCTTCTTCTTTGCCATATTCGATGCTCAGTGCCGATGTTGTTTATGGATCGCGACTATCCCCGGCATACCACTTGGTGGTCGTGAACGAGGCGATTTGGAAGGGCGAGGAGGGGGGCAGCTGCCACCGAGCGAACCTACTTCCGGTTTCCTACTGTCTGTTAGTGTCTGGTCGTACACGGTTTTTCGTCATTCCCCGGCGGTTCGCTCTACGGTCAGCGCCTTACGGGTGCCGTCTGACGGCTCTACGGGTCGCGCCACCTTAATTGGTCGAACCGGCATTGGCACTCGTCCGGGCCGCCGATACCCTATCGGCAGGCCGCGTCGTATGCTGCCGACCGACCCCACTGGGGGGCTCGTCGGCATGGTCCCAATCATCACTACTGCTGACTGGGATTGCATTTACGTCGATCTGCCATAGAATCGGGGGCTTGTCTTGTGCGGCTCTCCTTGTCCAACCAATAGGACTGCCCCGCCAAACTGTCAAGGGTTCTGCCGCTCCGATAACACGGGGCAGGCTTAAGTTACGGGATTAACGCAATGTTTCGGTTCTTCCGCCGTTATCAAAAGTCTTTCATCGTCGTTGGCGGCGTTATTTTGATGTTTGTATTCACGGTGGGCGACTCGCTCACTGCCTGGATGCGGAGTCGCGAGGACGGCGCGGGAGGCCGCAGTCCCAACGCCACGGCCGTTACCTGGGACGGTGGAAAGCTGACCGAAGGCGAACTGGACAGTCTGGCGTATCAGCGGCAGCTGGTAAACCGCTTCGTGCAGATGGTCTATCGGGCGGGCTTAGAGCGAGCCGCCATGGCCGGACGCGAAGATCTCGCCCCGCGGGTGCAGCCGATTGGCCTGGTCAATGAGCGTTGGACCCGGCCCGAACTGGAGCAGGAAGTGCTGCTAACCGACGTGCTGGCAAAGCGTGGCGAGAAGCTAGGCATCCAAATCTCCGACGGCGCCATTACCGAATACATCAACGAGTTGGGCCGCGGCGAACTCGGCAGCGAGGACATCCGCGCGATTCTCTCCGCGATCAACCCGTCGGGGCGAGCGCCAACGGCCGACTACATCTACACCGCCCTGAGGCACGAGTTGCTCGCGTCGGCTGTGGCCCGCACCTACGGCGCGGGTACATCGACCCAGGATATGTTTGCCGCCGAAATGCCGATCAACCGCTGGGAGCAGTGGAAGCGGGTCAACGACCGGGTGGCCATCGAGGCGGCCGCCATCGATCCGGCTACCTCGCTGCTCGACGTTCCTCAGCCCACCGACAATCAACTGCGCGAGTTTTACAACGACCACAAAGATCGCGTCGAATCGATGGTCATGCTCCCGGACGGTACGGAGCTGCCCTCGTCGGAACCTGGTTTCAAGATTCCCCGTCGTGTCCGGTTGCAGTACTTGCGGGCCAATTACGAGGAGTTCGTCGACCGCTACGCCGCCGAGGTAACCGACGAACAGGTCGCCACGTACTACGAGGAGAACAAGTACCGGTTCGTCGAGGCCGACAGCTTTGAAGACATCCTGAGCAATGGCACCGACCAAGAGCCGGCGACCGACGAGCCCGCGACTGAAGAATCGGAGCAGATCGTCGAAGGCGAAATGGCCGACGAATCGGCCAGCAGCGATGTGGAGGAGTCGGCGGACGATGCAAGCGACGACACCGAGGAAAACGCCAAGGAAACGACCGAAGAGATCGTGGAGGACCAGCAGCCCGCTGGCGACGAGGCTGGTGGTGAGGAGCCTGCGAGCAATGCGACCGAGGAGCCTAGCGTTGAGGTCGAAGACGCGATCGAGTCGGCGAAGGACGGCGGAAACGCCGCAAGCGTGTCCGTGAGTCCGTTCCGCCAGGTAGCCTACCAAGTGGAGGAGGCCATCGCGGAAGAGGAATCGGCAGCGATTAGCAACGACTTAGCCAGTGGCGACTTAGCCACCGATACGACGAGTGACGCGACGACGACCGCGGAGCTGACCGACGAAAATAATGACGGCGAAATGGTCGTCGACGTGGAAGAAGAGATCAAGTATCAACCGCTGGAGGAAGTGGCCGACAAGATTCGTCGCAACATCGCGGAGGATCGGTTTTTCAACGAAATCGACGGCGCCATGCAGTCGATCGTTGCCCAGCTGAATCCCGCGTTCAATCGCTATCTGGGGGCCAAGCTCGACGCAGAAGCGCTCGAGCAGGAGATGCCCGATCCGCCCACCGAGCTGGTTGACCTATCGCCGACTGCCAAGCAGTACAGCCTCGAACTGGAGGAGACGGGTGAACTCGGCATCCTTGAATTACGCGATACGGCCGTCGGCAAGAGTGTTGGTGATGAGAAATACAACGGAATTCCGGTTTGGCGGATGATGTACGATCCGGACATCGATCTATACGAGCCCGTGTTGAGCGCCGACATTGGGCGATTTGGCGACCGCTATCTGGTGATGAAGACGACCGACGAGCCCGAGCGGGTGCCGACGTTCGATGAGATTAAGGACCAGCTAACAAGGGCCTGGAAAATGTCGGAGGCGGCCAAGCTGGCCCTCGAAAAAGCGAAGGAAACCGCGAAGAAGGCGCAAGATTCGGGGCTGTCGCTCAAGGATTACTTCATCGACGACGCGGACATCACCGTTACCCGCACACCTACCTTCACGCAGTTTACCGAGGGCGACGTGGCACCTACGAGCGGCCGTCCCACGTATCGCCTAGCGCAGCCTAGCGGTGTGCAAGCGGTGGGGCCCAGCTTCATCGGCGAAGTCTTCAAGCTCAAAGAAGGTGAAGTTGCAGCGATACCGAACTTCGATAAGTCGATCGTATACATCGTGCGATTGGCCGACGAGTTCGAATCGCCCGAACAACTCCGCAGCGACTTCCTGGAGCAAGCCAACTTCTGGCCGGGACGGTACGAGTTCCGCAACTCCACGGCCCAATCCGCCCGTGGAGCCGCACTCGAAGCGATGCTGGGCGACATCAATGTCGATTGGAAACGCCCCGAAGTCGACGATGCGACCGACGAGGATGCCGAGGCCGAAGGGTAGTCTCGCCTCGCAGGCCGGTCGCAAGGGCGTGAGCGCGGTAGGTAGCCGTGAGCGAAAGGCCGGTTGGCCCGTCGGCGTGAAACGCGTGGCTGGATTGCGAACGACAACCGCCGCAGCCTTTCGCGTGGCTGCAGACGGTTCGGTCACTCGATGCCATTGGCATCCTTCTTGGGCAGTTTGCCGTGAGGATGCGTCGGGCCAGCAGGGCAACGGTTTAACCGCGCTTGGGCTTGAAAATCACGGACCCGAGCGGCGGCAGGGTGACTTCCATCGATGCGGGGCGGCCGTGGCTTTCGCTCATTTGGGCGAGGATGCCGCCATCGTTGCCCACGTTGCCGCCACCAAAGTACGCCGAGTCGCTGTTGCTGATTTCCTCGTACCAGCACGCTTCAGGCACGCCGATTTTGTAACCGTGGCGTGGCACCGGTGTAAAGTTGCTACAGACCAGGACGAAGTCCTTGGGGTCTTTCGCCTTCCGTAGATATGCCAGTGTGCTGGCTTCGTGATCGTGGCAATCGACCCACTCGAACCCGGCCGGGTCGAAGTCGACTTCGTGCAGCGATGGTTCACGGGTATAAATGTTGTTCAGGTGCGCGACGTAGTTCTGCAGCCCCTGATGCGATTCCCACTCGAGCAGGTCCCACTGCAGCGAGGTATTGCAGTTCCACTCGTTCCACTGACCGAATTCGCTTCCCATGAAGGTGAGCTTCTTGCCGGGGTGGCTCCACATGTAACCATAAAGTAGCCGCAGATTGGCGAATTGCTGCCACATGTCGCCCGGCATTTGGTCGAGCATCGAGCCCTTGCCGTGTACCACTTCGTCGTGTGAGAACGGCAGGATGAAGTTCTCCGTGAAGGCGTAAATCAGCGAGAATGTTAGTTCGTCGTGATGATACTTGCGATGAATGGGCTCGTGATGGATGTATCGCAGCGTATCGTTCATCCAGCCCATGTTCCACTTTAGGCTGAAGCCCAGTCCGCCCAGGTAGGTGGGGCGGGACACTCCGGTCCAGGCGGTCGACTCCTCGGCAATGGTGAGGGTGCCGGGGTACTGGAGGTGACACTCCTCGTTGAACTTCTTGAGGAAGTCGATCGCTTCGAGGTTCTCGCGGCCGCCGAACATGTTCGGCACCCAGTCGCCCCCTTCGCGGCTGTAGTCGAGGTAGAGCATCGATGCCACCGCGTCAACGCGCAGCCCGTCGATGTGGTATTTGTCGAGCCAAAATAGCGCGTTGGAGATAAGGAAGTTCTTTACCTCGTTGCGGCCGTAGTTATAGATCATGGTCCCCCAATCGGGATGCTCGCCTTTGCGTGGGTCTTCGTGCTCGTAGAGCGCGGTGCCGTCGAAGCGGGCGAGACCATGATCGTCTTTGGGGAAGTGGGCCGGCACCCAGTCGATGATTACGCCGATGCCGTGTTGGTGACAGTGGTCGACGAAGTACATCAGGTCTTGTGGCGAGCCGAACCGGCTCGTCGCGGCGAACATGCCGACCGGTTGGTAGCCCCAGCTACCGGTGAAGGGATGCTCGCTTACCGGCATCAGTTCCAGATGCGTGTAGCCCATGCGTTGGCAGTACTCGACCAACTTGGGGGCAATCTCCCGATAGCTGAGCCAGCGCTCCGGATCCTGGGGATCGCGCTGCCAGCTACCGAGGTGAACCTCGTAGATCGACATCGGTGCGTCGAGAGCGTTGCGATCTTGCCGCACACCAAGCCATTCGTTGTCCTTCCACTGGTAGGCGTCGAGGTCGGTAACGATGTTGGCAGTCCGCGGCGGCACTTCGGCGGCGAAGCCATAAGGGTCGCACTTCTCGACCACGCGGCCCCCCTTTTGCTTGACAGAGAACTTGTAAAGCGTGCCAACTTCCATACCAGGGACAAACAGTTCCCACACGCCGCCGGGAAGATGCTTCCGCATGGCGTGGGTCTTGGCCGACCAGTCGTTGAAATCGCCCACCACGCTTATGCCTTCGGCATTGGGCGCCCACACGGCGAAATTCACGCCCGGCGTGCCATCGACTTCCCGAAGTTGGGCTCCAAGGTGCTTGTAGCAGTCCCAGTGGTTGCCTTCGCCCAGCAGATGCAGGTCGTAGTCGGTGAGCAGTGGGTCGAATGCGTAGGGATCTTTCATGGTTTTCTCAGTGCCGTACTTATCGGTCAGTTGAAAGTGATAATTTCCACGCGCGATGGCTTGCTGCTGGTCATCTTGCGCGGGGCAGATGGCTTCGTACAGTCCTGCCGGATGAATCCGCCGCATCGGCCGCCGGCGACCGTGGGCACCGTCCACGAGCCATGCTTGCTGCGCCAGAGGCAAGAACGCCCGCACGGCTAGCCCTCGCCGACCGTCGCCAATAATCTCGTGCGGGCCGAGGATTTCAAACGGATTTTGGTGCTGTCCGTTCACCAACGGAGTCACGGCATCCAGGCTGACTTGTGTTCGCATTGCTGTGAGGGGCTAAGTGTTAAGTGTTTTGTGGAGAATGTTCGGTATACAAGTGCCTGGCGATGATGCCTGAGGCGTTATCCAACGGGTAGGAGCCGGGGTTCCAGCAGCGACTCAACGTGCTGGCGCAACTGTCCCAACCTATTTTGTGGCGACCGCCGCTTTCGTACGCGGCGAACGGGGCCTCTGGCGCGGGGTACCACCAGAACGGCCGATTCGTCCACCATGCTGGGCTCGGTAGCTAGGGCGGACGGCGACGGCTCCGCGGCTTCCAGCGAAAGCTCGTCGGCCGCGTGGTCCGCTTCGCCCCACACCCGGCATTCGACTTGGTGGAACGCCAGGGCGTGGTCGACGCGTTGCCACAGGTCGCAATCGCGAATCGGCACTCGGCGGCCAAACCGCTCCCAGTGCCAACTTTGGCTCCGCCATTGGGCCAGACCGCGCGAAAGGCCGCGGCTGATGTACCCGCTGGAAGTGAACAATCGGACATTGGCCGGAGCGTCGGCTGCCTCCAGTCCGCGGACCAGTGCGAGTAGCTCGGTGCGGGCGGACGAGGTTTCGTCCACCAGGTCGCTGGCCGTCACGGTTTGATCGCTGTCGGCCGCTAGCAGCATGAACCGCCAAAGGTAGCTGCCCGACGCATGCCGCAGGGCTTCAGTAAATAGCAAATAATCGGGGCGTGCGGACATGGCTTGTCGATACCAAGGACGATTTCGCGGGTTTATGTCTACAGGCGGGGTAGCGCTTGTGGCGTCCTTGGCACGCTTTGGTCGTTAGCCCCCCGCCTTGTTCGGCGTGGGCCAACCTTCCCCGAAAAGTCGAACTTCTTTGCCCGACTTGCTGCGAGGGTTATATCGTCACAGGTTTCCTAAATACTCCATGCTTCCGAGTTAAATTAGGCGTTTTACCGGTCGTAGCCACTATAGCACCTTTGGTTGCGATCATTACCTGCACGTAAGTTTACCGGTTTTGCCCCCGACGCCATGGGGCAAAGCGGTAGCGACGGCAACTGGTGCTGCCTATGATGGAGTAGCTCTATCGCCGGCCGAATTATTCCATAAGTCCAATCAAGGTAGGCGTTTACCGTAGATCAAGTCGCCTCGAATCGTCTCGGATCCGAATTAAGTCCTATGCAACTCAGCTCCCCTACTCGTCGCATTGTGGTTCGCCAGATGCGTCTCTGTCTGTTTGTGGTGCTCGCGACCGCCAGCATCCAATCGTTTGCCGCCGACGCCGAGTTGGTGGGACTGTTGGCGCTGGCCACCGAGCCGGCCACTGCGGAGAAGCTCGACCTCAACGACCAGCAGGTCGAGCGGTTGGACGAGCTGCTGGATGGCCGCGAAGCGGCCGCTTTGGGCGTTGCCTCCCGGCTCCGCGATCTAACGCCCGAGGAGCGAGCGGTTCAGCTTCGGCCGCTGCGGGTCGAGTCGCAACGCCTTATGGCTGGAGTGCTCACCGATGGCCAGCTGGCCGGATTGGCCAAGCTGGCTGCCGCCGAGCCAAGTGAGTTCTATGAGCCCCAGGGTGGCCAGCCGGACACGCCTACAGCGGAGGCCGAACCAGCCGCCGCGGGGCCGCCCGCTGCTGGAACCACGGAGCCAGCCGCCACCGATACGCCCGCCGAAGACGCAATGATCGACGACCCCCCGCCGGCCACCAATTCAGCGCCCACTTCTGCAGCTGCGACGCCCGATCCGTTGCCCAAGCAGGATCGTGATGGGAAGCTGTCGTTCAACTTCCGTTACCAGCCGTGGCAGGAGGTGCTCGATTGGTTTGCCGAGCAATCCGACCTGTCGCTCGTGCTGGAGTCGCCGCCATCGGGCACGTTCAATTATACGGATAGCCGCCGCTATGCCCCGGCCGAAGCCCTCGACGTGCTCAATAGCGTGCTGCTGACCAAGGGGTACACGCTCGTTCGCCGCGATCGGATGTTGGTCCTGGTAAACCTTGAAGACGGAATTCCACCCAACCTGGTGACCGACGTGCCGCTGGATGAGCTCGACGACCGCGGCGAGTACGAACTGGTGCGGGTGCTGTTTCAGGTCCGCAACATGACACCCGAGGCGGCGTCGGAAGAGGTAAGCCGTATGATCGGGCCGCAGGGTACGGTGGTCGTCTTGCCGCGGGCCGGCATGCTGCAGGTTACCGAAACAGCGGGCCGCATTCGCGCGATTCGCCAGGTTATCCAGGCGATCGAACGGCCCGACAGCACGGCGCTGGGCGGCATCAAGCCGTACGAACTCGAGTTTGCGACCGCCACGAACGTGCTACCGGTCTTGCGGCAGATGCTTGGCATTCCCGCCGATGCCTTCAGCACTCCTGAGGGGACGCTACAGCTTGCGGTCGATACCAGCTCGTCCCGTCGGCTTCTCGCCTACGGCACGCCAGAGATGATCGACCGACTAGAGGAGGTGATCAAGTTAGTCGACGTGCCTGGAGCATCGGGCGGTCCGATCGATGCTTTGCAGCTCGAAGTCTACTCGGTCGACCAGGCCGACCCTGAGGCGGCCCTGCTGGTGCTGCAGACGCTGCTGGCGGAGGAGCCGGGCACGCGGCTGGCAACCGACTCGCAGACGGGCAATCTGGTGGCCCTCGCTACGTCGGCCAACCACGCCACGATCCGGGCCACGCTGGCGCAAATGCAGGAAGACGCCCGGCTGATCGAGGTCATTCCGCTGGCCAGCGTCGACCCTCAATTGGCACTCCTGTCGATCACCAAGCTGTTTGGCATTGCGGTTGGCGAAGAGGTCGATCCGCGGGCCCCGGTGATCGATGCCGACTTATCGACCAACAGCCTGTTGGTTCGTGGCAGCCGATCGCAGATCGATCAAATCAAGTCGTTACTCGGTCAAATGGGTGAGTCCGAAGACTCGGTATTTGCGAGCACAGCCAAGGGCAACATTCGGTTGCTCCCGCTTTCGACGTCCGAAGCCCGGTCGGCCATCGAGCAGCTTGAGCAGATCTGGCCCTCGATTCGCTCGAATCCCATCAAAATGGTGTCGCCGGCCACGGCCATCCGTTCGTATCGGCCGGCCGAGCAAGGGTCGCCCAACGAGCGGGCCGCCGATGAGTTCGACATTGAGCGATTGTTCCAATTCCCAACCGACGAACCAGCCGCGGGCAGCCGACCGGTGGTACCCAGCGACCGCGGTGCGCAGCTTCCCCCGCGGGTGCGTGCCCGCCTTGCCGTGTTCCAAGAACCAGCCGAAGACGCCGAACCGGCCGCCAGCGCAAGCACTCCGCCACAACGGCCGAACAAGCCGGGCGCACCTATCATGGTGGCCCCCGGGCCGAATGGACTGCTGATTGCCTCTGACGACCTCGAAGCACTCGACGCCTACGAGAACATGCTGGAAGCAGCCACCATGCAAGGCGGCGCGACGGGCCGTGAGTACGCCGTGTTTTATCTCAAGCACGCCAAGGCGCCGACCGCTTCGGCTATTCTGCAGGAGATTTTTGGCGGCACCGAAGGTGGCGGCGACCTCATGAGTGGGATTGCTGATGCCGCGCTTGGCGACATTGGCGGCGGCTTGATGGGCGACCTGCTCGGCCTGGGAGGTGGCGGAGCGAGTACCGGGTTTTCGGCCGCGGGGGTCGACATTGTGACCGACGCCCGGCTCAACGCGTTGATCGTGTATGCCCGGCCCGACGATATCGATATGGTGTTCCGGCTCCTGCAGATCCTCGACCAACGCATTGGCCCCACCGAAGTCGAAGCCGAGGGCGTGGCGCGGCTGATTCCCGTCCTCAATTCGTCGGCCTCCCAGATTGCGGACGTGGTCAAGCAGATTTACGCCAATCGGCTAGAAGGTGGAAGCGGCGGCCAGCCGTCGCCCGAAGACCTGATTCGTGCATTGCAAAAAGCGGGCCCAGGCGGTGGTGGAGCCGATGCCCAGGAGCCGGGCAAGATGACCATTGGCATCGATGCCCGCAGCAACAGCCTGGTTGTCCGCGCTCCCGATGCTCTGTTCGCCGAAGTCGAGCAGCTGGTTCGCAAGCTCGATTCGGTGCAATCCGATAGCGGTCAGTCGACCCAGATTGTCTCGCTACGACACAGCAACACCGCAGCCGTTAAGGAAGCGCTCGGCAACATCTTGGGGGCCGGCGCGGTCACTACCACCACGCAGCAGGCGGCAGCGAGTGCCCAGTCGGGCGGCTCAAATCGCAGCGACGGGGACACCGCACGCCAGCAGCAAGAGATGGTTCGCCGGATCCAGGAATTCCGCGACCGCATGCAACGTGGCGGCGGAGAAGGAGGCGGCGGGGGTGGACGTGGGGGCCGTGGCGGCGGCCGCGGGGGACGGTAGAAAAAAAGAGGTGCCTAGGTTTTGAGTAGCGGGGGTTCTCCAGGCGAGACTTCCTAATGCCAACCACCCAAAACCTAACCACTCTTGAGTACCGCCGAGAGGATTCGAACCTCCACCCACTTGCGTGGACATGGACCTGAACCATGCGCGTCTGCCAGTTCCGCCACGGCGGCATTGGTACCCATTACGATTTAGCTCACGCGAACTAACTTGCCAAATCGCAGTCGGAAACGCAAGGGGCGGAGGAGATTGGCCGGTAATGCCCGCATTGCGTGTCACGCGGATGGACGAGGTAGCGGCCAGAAGAATCTGGCTCGAAGCTCGCCGAAGCATGGCACTTTCAGAGTGGTTGGCAAGACCAATCCCCCACCCTCTTGTGCTTCGCACCCAGACAATCGACCGAAAGCACTTTCTCGGACGGCGACCTCCCGCCCAGTCGACTGTCGGCGATCCCCACTCCAGCTGCTGGCTTCTGGTATCTAGCCTCTAGCCTCTCCCTAATACCGCGCCAGCTGCGGATCGATCTCCGCGGCCCAGGCGTCGATGCCGCCGGCCATGCTTTGCGTATTGGCGAACCCTTGGTCGCGAAGCCACATCGCTACTTGAGCGCCTCCGCATGCCGTGGTGGCAATAGACGATCAGGTGCTCCTGCTGGCGTCCGGCGAGTTGGTCCAATTGGGCCGCTATCTGGCTCATCGGCAGCAGCGTGGCACCCTCGATGTGTACCAGATCCCACTCCGCGACCTCGCGGCAATCGATCAGCAGCGGCACGGCGCTCTCGATTACGCGCCTTGGTTTCGCGACAGGTGATTTCAAGTTGCATGACGTGTTGCTTCGGAAGGCAGCTTGCGGCTTAGCCGCACAGAAACAAAAAAACCGCCGCAGTGCTCGTTGCGCTGCGGCGGCTATAAAATTCAAACAGTGATCACATCGATCAGTTGTTCTCTTGAATCACTTCGCGACCGGCACGGGTCGTGTAGTGCAAGAACACGGTGCCGTCGATGCTCTCATCGATGCCGTCGGCATGGCCATCCAAGAACCCGCAGATCACGGTGCTAGGATGTCGCCGAACTAGGGCCCCAGCGGCGGACGTTGCCGCTGGTAGCACTCGGGTTCGGGAACGTCTGCATGTAGTACTTTTGCTGCTCTTCCGTGGTCGACCGGTCGCTGCCTTGATTGAGGCCATGGATGCCCGCGGCGTTCGTGTATCCCCATTTGCCGGCATTCGCGTTGGCGGCGACAATCTGCTGGGGGAGGATTCCGTCCTGCGGCCAGTCGGCCACCACGTAAGTCGCCAAGCCACTGTACCAGGCCGAAATGTTCTGATCGCGCGACTCGGTGATCACAATGGTATTCGACGTACCATCCGACACGCTATTGAATCCCAGGCCTTTCCTGGTGACTCGGCCACCCACGTTGCCGGGGAATACGAGCGTTCCGTTGCCACAGTACGACTTATTTTGGCAGTCGGCCGTGTTCGCAGCGTTCGACGGTGCGCTGGTCGCAAGGTGCGCAGGAGTCGTTGGCTGGGTATAGTGCGTGGCGGCCAGGGCCACGTAGTTGGAGATGGCGGTCGAATCGCCACTGCCCGACGACGCGAGTGCGGCGCTGGTCTCTTCGCCCGGATAGCTGGGGCAAAGCGTTTCTTCCAACTTCGCCTCGTGGATGAAAGGATTGAGGGGGCCGGTCGCTACGCCCGGTTGTTGCGGCCAACTTTGGCCGGTGGCTGGGAATGCAGCGCCACGCAGTTTGTTGGACGCAGTTACGTCCGCCAATTTTTGATAAATCACATTCCCTTCAACGAACGGTAAGATCTGCACAATCCAGCTGTAGCCGTCGCCGTTTTGACTCGCCTGATTCACGCCAACCACCTGGCCATTGCGACCGATAAGCGACTCGGACGTGTTCAGCGGGGCGGTCGATGCCAGGGGCAACACCTTCTTCGTATCGTGATGGTTTTGCAGGGCCAGCAGCAGTTGCTTGTTGTTGTTCAAGCACTGGTTCCGGCGGGCCGCTTCGCGGGCGGCTTGCACCGCGGGTAGCAACAGGGCTACCAGGATGCCGATGATGGCAATCACCACCAGCAGTTCGACGAGGGTAAAACCCCATCGCTGTCGCGCACGTTGTTGCGCCTTCATAACTTACCTCCTCAACAAGAAATAAAGAAAAAATAAGAGAGATATATGATCCAGCACCTTCCGGGTACCGGGTCCCTCCACAATCATTCGCGTCCGAGCCGCGCGAATTCTTCCGCGATTCCCCCTCCGCGACGGGCGCGCCGATTGGCGATCGCCACGCTAGAGAAGCTACTACTGAACGCATGAAACCCTCTAAGTATACGGACTTCATGGCCCGGTTGTCAATCATCTGGCACGCGAAAAACGCTGGCAATAAGGCATAAATCGCGACTTTTTGAGCTCCCTTTCGTTGGTTGGTTGCGGGAACATCCGAAAGAAGGTAGCGGTTCGCACGTTTTGCGGAGAGCGATCGCCTGGATGTCGAGGGTTGGGGGGCGGAACCCGGCCGGGTCCGTCCCCACCTGCTCCAGCATCGCCCGCTGCTCACAGCACGCGCTCCTGAAGTAGCGAACAGGCTTCCTGCATTAGCGAAATTGGTCCCGCGCTCCGTTCGGCAAGTGGCGTAAGGGATTGACGTGAAACGATTTACGCCGAAAATGGGAAGCCGGGCCGCGTTGTTGGTCGTGCGGGCCGTCTCTTTACGCATTCGGGTGTAATTGTCACCGTCATGTCACTCCCCCACGAACTTCAGGTGCTGGTAGGCCCGGCCGGTGGGGGAAAGACGGCCCATCTCGCAAGGCGGTATGCCGCATGCATCGCGGCCGCCCGTCAGGCCAAGCGTGTGCCCCGACTGTTATGGCTTACGCCGCACCGTCTGGCGGGGGAGCGAGTTCGCGAGCTGCTGGTGTCCGCCGGCGTTGACGCCGCGCTGGCGCCAGGCATCAAGACCATGGGCCGGTTTGCCGAGGCGGTGGTGTCGCTCGATGCGGCCGCACCCGCCGTTCTTCCACGCGGAGCTAGCCGCTGGCTGTTACACCAGACGTTGGCCCAACTGCACGCAGGCGGCCGCCTGGAGGGGCTGGCCCTGGTTGCCGACCGACCTGGCCTGTTGGACGCCGTGGAGCAGATGCTTGGCGAACTGAAGACGCGGGGAATTACCGCCGCGAAGTTTGCCACGTGGGCCAAGAGCAAACGCCGCCGGCCGCGGGATGGCGAGTTGTCTCGCATCTACACGGCGTACCAGCAGCAACTCGACGCTGCCGCGGCCGCTGACCGCTTCGACACCACGCGCTTGGCGGTGGAAAGCATCGACCGACAAGCGATCGATCCCTGGGATCTGTTGGTGGTGGATGGCTTTGCCAGTTTTGATTACTACCAGCGGCAACTCCTAACCAGGCTACTAGGGCGCACGCCCGAAGCGTGGATTGCGCTAGCGACCGTCGATCCGCACGACCGAGAAGAACTGACCGCGACGGCCCGCCGCACCCTGGCCTGGGTTACCGACGAGTGGCCGGACGCCAAGTTGGTGGAGGTGGACCAGTCGCCCACGGCGCAAGCGGCCTCGATCGCCCACATGGCAGCGACGATCTTCCTGCCGCCGGTCGGCGAGGTCGATCTACCGGCCGCTGCGCTGGCGATGCGCGATCGGGTGCAGCTGATCGTGGCAGCCGACGCCTACGACGAAGCGGTGCAGGTGGCGCGGCGGGTGAAGTCGCTGCTGCTAAATGGCACGCCCGCCGCGGACATTGTGGTGGCCGCCGCCGCGCTCGAAGCGAGCCAGCGGCAGCTAGACGAAGTGTTCGACACGTTTGGCATTCCCGTTTCGTTCGGCACCCAGGCCACGGTGGGCGACGACCCCGCGGTTCGGGCGCTGGCCGGTGTGTTGGCGCTCGAAGCGGAAGATTGGCCCTTCCGCCGCGTGGTGGCCACGGTGACCAGCGGCAAGCTGGCGAGACTCGATCTGGCGAGCGACCAGGGGCCGTGGCGCACGGCGCGCGGAGCCGCGGAGTGGCTGGTTCGCGAATTGCAGGTTGCCCGCGGGCGCCGCACGCTGGTCGACCAAGTGCAGCGTCTGGCAGACAGCGTGGGCCAGCTCGCAGCGCCACCTTCGCGGCTGGCTAGCGCCGCGGTAGCCGCCCAACCGATCGTCGCGCAACTGGCCACCGCCTGCGAGTCGCTCCCTCGCCGCGCATCGCCCTGGGAGTGGACCGAGGCTTGCGCGAAGTTGGCGACCGAACTCGGTCTACAGGGAATGACCCCGTCCGATGAGGCGTGGCAGCAGATCCGCGAAGCGGCAGCATGGATTGAGCGGACCTCGGCAGATGCCAAACTTCCGGCGGTCCTCTGGTCGCTTAGCGAATGGCTGGGCGAACTCTCCCAATGGATGGGCTGGCTTCCCCGCTCGACCCGGCTCGACGAGGAGGGCCGCGTGCGGGTTTATGGTCCGCAAACGGCGCGGTTTGCCTCGCCGCGGCATTTGTTCCTTTTCGGTCTGGACGAGAAGTCGTTCACAACGGTTGCCAGCTCGGGAGGTATTTACAGCGAAAAGCAGTACGACGAGTTAGCGGCGGCGGAAACATCCGGCCGGCGACTCACCGCCACGCCTTCGTACGAACGGGCAATGCAACTTTTCCACGACTTGGTACGCAGCCCGGGCGAGTCGCTTACCATGAGCTTTGCTGCCCTCGACAGCGGTGGGCAGGCGGAGCCACCCAGCCAGATGCTCGCCGAGGCATGCCGTACACTAGGCAACGACTTCGCGGAGCAACTTAGCACCACGCCGGCGATCACCGCGCTGCCGCCAGCGAACGAGGCTCCGCGTTCGCTCCGCGACTGGCGGCTCAGCGCGGTGCACCAGGCGCTCGATGGCCGCCCGGCACTGCTGGGCGATTCTTGCAGAGCCAGCTAGCGAAACCTGCCAACAATGCCTTGGCGGCGGCGCTCGCGACCCTGCACCACCGCGTCCGCGGCGACTCGTTCGGCCCCATGGAGGGAATCCTGGCTGGGCCAGCAGCCAAGACATGGTTTGCGGAGCAATATGGCAGCGACCATCAGTGGAGCACGAGCCAGTTAGAAACATACGCAACCTGTCCTTACAAATTCTTCATGAAGAACGTGCTGAAGATCGAGCCGCTGGGTGACATCGCGCTGGAGACCGACTACCGTCGCCGTGGCAGTTTGCTGCACCGTGCGCTGGGGGAACTCCACGCTCGTCTGACCCAGTTGGACGCCGGCGTGCGCCAGCCATCGCAACACGATGCCGAGGCGTTTCAGACTGCCTTAGCGGCTGCCATCGAGGCGGCCCGCGAGCAGTTTGCCGGATTCGGCATTGAAGGCGTGCTGAACGAACTATTGGTGGAGGATGTGAAGAAGTGGACCGCCTCCTACCATCAACAGCATCAGGCGTACGACCAGGAGAGCCAGCACTTCGACCAGGCGCTTACCCCAGCGTACTTCGAATTGCGGTTTGGCAAGCCAAGCCGGCATGCGGACGACGACGAGGCCGCCGACTCGACCGACGAACCGTTTGTCCTCGACTTGGGCGATGGCCTCACGATTCGCATTGGCGGCCGTATCGACCGTGTCGATACGGGCCGCGTTGGCAATACAACCGTGTTCCAGATTATCGACTACAAGTCCTCCGGCACCTTCACCATGAACGCGGAGAAATTAAACGATGGCCGCCAGCTGCAGCCTGCGGTGTATGCGATGGCGGCCGCCGAAATTCTCAGTACCGATCAGGAGCAAGCGATCGCGCTAAAGTCGGGCTACTGGCTGGTTCAGCAGCGGGGTTTTGCCAAGGGCTCAACGCAGCAGCTTCATACGATGGACGCAGGCGAAGTGCGGCCCACCGACGAGTGGCAGCAGCTGCAGCCGGTGGTCCGCCAGCGGATTGGCGAGTTGGTTGAGGGTGTCCGCCATGGCGAGTTTCCCATGCACAGTCCTGTGGACGACTGCACGAGCCACTGCGAGTACAGCCACGTCTGCCGCATTGGGCAGGTGCGCAGTTTGCACAAGGTTTGGCCCCCCCCACCGCCGGTGCCGGAGGAGGAGTCGTAACCCATCGTGAGCACGACGATCAAATACACATCACAGCAGCAGCACGCGATTACAGCGCGGGGCGTGTCGCTTTCGCTCGCCGCCGGTGCCGGTTGTGGCAAGACCTTCGTGCTAACCGAGCGGTTCATCGCAGAGCTCGACGCGGTGGGCCAAGTACGCGCCTGACGAGCGGCTGAGTCAGCTCGTGGCGATCACGTTTACCGACGCCGCCGCGCGCGAATTGCGGACGCGGATTCGCAAATTGGTGGTCGACCGGATCGCCACCACACCGGCCGACCAGCGCGGCTACTGGCAGCAACTGGGACGGGCCATCGATGCCTGTCGCATCAGCACGATCCACTCGTTATGTGGCAATTTGCTCCGCGAACACGCTTTCGACGTTGGCCTCGACCCGCTGTTCACGACGCTCGATGCATCCGCGGCGGCCGTGCTTGAGGCAGAAGTTATCGAGGACACGTTGCGCGAATTGCTCACCGCGCCGATGAGCCTGCGATGGCCATCGCTAGAGCGTGGGGCATTGAGCGGGCGAAGACGGCAATCACCGGCCTCATGGCCAGCTACCGATCGCCCGGATTCACCGAATGGCTCCAGCGAAAGCCAGAGGACTTGATTGCCGCTTGGCAGAATTACTACGACGCCGCGGTTTGGCCAGTGATCCAACAATCGGTTCAGCCTCTGGCTGTCGAGTTGTGCGAATTGCTCACGCATATCACTCCCGCCAACTCCCGGGAGCACCAAAAAAGGCAGGAGCTGGTCGACGGCCTTGAAGCATTGACTGCCGGGCAGCTTTCGTTGGATCAACTCATTGCCCTGCGGCAACTCGCTCGGGCGAATTGTCGCCCCTTTTCGAAGAATTGCTGGGACTCTGCTGAACGCTTCGAGTGCTACAAGGGGTGCGTGAAAACGTTTCGCGATAGGGTCGACAAGCTGCCCAAATTCGATCTCGCCAGCGAGTCGGCCACGCAGGCTTCGGAGTTGGGCATTGCGGTCGCGCAGGTGGCGAATGCGGCGGCGACTAGGTATCAGGAAACCAAGGACCAGCGGGGTGCGCTCGACTTCGATGATCTGTTAACCAAGACGCACCAACTGCTGACCGACCCCGCGCACCGGACCCTCCAGCAGCGATTGCAAGAGGGCATTGGCGTCTTGTTCGTCGACGAATTTCAAGACACCGACCTCCAGCAGGCCGATATGGTGCGGGCGCTCGTGGGCGATATCGTTGAGTCGGGTAAATTGTTTTTTGTCGGCGACGACAAGCAGTCAATCTACCGATTCCGTGGTGCCGAGCCACAGGTATTTCGCGACCTCCGAAATCAAATCGATGAGAAATGGCGCTTGCCGCTGTCGAAGAATTTTCGCAGCCAACCGGCGATTTTGAAGTTCGCCAATACGTTGTTTGGCCGCGTGTTCGCGGAGTACCAATCGCTCGCACCCAGTCGAAAGCAGTTAACCCCCGAGCCAGCGGTGGAGTTCTTATGGACGGAAGTACCGAAACCGAGTGCCAAGCCAAAGGGGCACGCGGCAACGGCTCGCAAGGCGGAGGCCCGGGCGATTGCCCAGCGCTTGCGGCAATTGGTGGACGAAGGGCCGCCGATTATTGCCGACACCAAGGAGCCCGAGGGGTGCCGGCGGGCAAGGTATAGCGATGTGGCGATCTTGTTCCGCGTGCTAAGCGACGTGGCATACTACGAGGAGGCACTGCGGGCCCAGGGCATCGACTACTACCTGGTTGGCGGCCACGCTTTCTACACGCAGCAGGAAGTCTACGATGTCCTGCACTTGCTTCGTGTAGTGGCCAGCGAGTGCGACGAATTGAGCCTGGCCGGGGTGCTGCGGAGCCCTTTTTTCGCGATCGCCGACGAAACCTTGTTCTGGCTTGGCACCAAGTGCAAGAGCCTGGAGCGAGGGCTGTTTTCCGCCAGCTTGCCAAGCGAAATCGACGCGACCGAGCGGGCCAAAGTGGTTGCTGCGGCTGCAACCATTGCCGACCTTCGCCAATCGCGGCACTCGCTCAGTGTCCCGCAACTGCTTACGCGTGCCATGCAGCGGACCGGTTACGACGCGGCGCTGCTGGCGGACTTCATGGGCGAACGAAAACTCGCCAACGTCTACAAGCTCATCGAGCAAGCCCGTACGGCCGTGGCCAGCGGCGTGGGTTCACTCGACGACTTTGTGACCCAGCTGGCGACCTTTGCGACTCGATCGCCCAAAGAGGCCTTGGCGACGACGAGTCCCGACACAGCCAACGTTGTACGCCTGATGACCGTTCATAAGGCGAAAGGGCTGGAGTTTCCTTTGGTCGTCGTGCCCGATCTCGATCGCAAGGCGCAAGCGAATCGCGATGCAGTGGCTTATGACGAGCGGCTCGGGCCACTGGTCGGTGCGCCTGAGCAGTTCGACGGACAAACATCAGGCCTCAAGCTTTATAAGCACGTGGAAAGTCAAGCGGAGCGTGAGGAGTCCGATCGTTTGTTCTACGTGGCTTGTACCGCGCGGCCGACTACTTGCTGCTATCGAGCTCCATTTCGGATCTCCAAAAACCGGTGGGGCCGTGGCTCAAACGGCTGGCCGAATCGTTCGACTGCCAAACGGGGGATTTGCTCGACGCCAGCGTGGCAGATCCGCCACAAGTGCGAGCCGCACTTCTCCCTCCGCCTAAGCCGATGTTGCGTACTGGCGGTGCGTCGGCCAACTGGTTCAAGCTCATCGAGCAGACCAAACGCGAGACGGTAGATCCTGAAGTGGAACGATCAGCGGCTGCAATTGCCGTTGATCTGACTACTCGACGACGTTTCTCGGTCACTCGACTATCGGGGCAAATCGTTCCGGCGGGGGGCGATTGGTGGCGCGACGAGCCAGCCGCAGAGATCGAACCAGCAGCGGCGGATCAAGTCGATCCGCTCGGTTTTGGTACGCTCGTACATGCGGTGCTCGAGCGGGTTCATCTTGGCGATCGGGCGACCATCGCCACCTGGGCCAGGGCGCTCGCACCGCAACACGACCTGTTGCATGCTGCCGCCGCTGAAAAGAATGCCAAGGAATTACTCGAGCGATTCGTTACGTCGTCGCGTGCGGACGACCTGCGATCGGCCCGACAAGTGCATCATGAGTTGGAGTTCAACCTTGCCTGGCCAGTCGGCACCCGCGAGACGAACGCCCGCTACTTGCAAGGGTATCTCGACTGCATGTACCAGGGGGAGGATGGCAGGTGGCGGGTGATCGACTACAAGACGAACCAGGTGACGCCTGCCGGCGTCTCTAAGCTTGCGAAGAAGTACGAGCTACAAATGCTCGTCTACGGCTTGGCAGTGGAGCAAGCCTGGGGAACCGGGCCGGACGAGTTGGTGCTGCATTTCTTGCGTCCTGGTGTCGAACATGTTTTCCGATGGAACGCCGAGATGCGTCAGCGTGCCATTGAATTGGTTGCTGCCGCGATGCAAGAGTTAGTTGGCAACTAGCAGGAGCGGAAATTTCATGGCCACCATCGACATCAAAAAACAACGCGCGTTTGCCGAGCGGGTGGTGGTCGAACTGCGAAATGCGGGTTTCGAGGCGTTGTGGGCGGGTGGCTGTGTTCGTGACCAGTTGCTGGGCCTTACGCCGCAGGACTACGACATCGCCACGCGGGCCACGCCCGACGAAGTCCGTAAGCTGTTCGGCCATAAGCGGACCATTGCCGTGGGGGAATCGTTCGGGGTGATTACGGTGCTCGGCTCAAGACGGGAAGGCAACATTGAGGTGGCCACCTTTCGCACCGATGGTGGATACAGCGATGGTCGCCATCCCGACCAGGTGCAGTATTCCACGCCCGAACACGACGCGGCCCGCCGCGACTTTACCATCAACGGACTGTTCTACGACCCACTCGTTGGCGAGGTGCGAGACTACGTGGGTGGCCAGGCCGATTTGGAGGCGGGCATTGTCCGGGCGATTGGCGCTCCGGAAGATCGGATTGCTGAAGATAAGCTGCGGATGTTGCGGGCCGTGCGGTTCGCTGCCCGATTCGACTTCTGCATCGACGCGGGAACCCTGGCCGCCATGCAGCATCACGCTGACGAAATCGCCCAAGTCAGCGGCGAGCGAATTGGTGCGGAAATGCGGGCCATGCTCGTCCACCCGAGCCGCGCCCGTGCGCTCCGGCTGCTTCGCGAAAGCGAGCTCGAAGCCCGTGTGCTGCCGGAAACCAGGCAGCTGGTGGAATCCAATTGGCAGGCGACGCTCGACCTATTGTGTCGATTCAAGCAACCGTCTTTCCCGCTAACCTTGGCGGGCGTGCTCTACCCTCTTGGCACCACACGAGTCACCAGCAGCATAGCGACACGGTGGAAGCTGGCTAACCGCGACGTCGATCGCGCCGACTGGCTGCTCGACAACGTGCATGCGGCACTGACAGCCTCTACAATGCCGTGGCCTTCGTTGCAGCGTTTGCTTACCAACGAGGGAGCCGCTGAGCTGGTAACGCTCGCCGCCGGCCTTGCCGGGGAGGATGATTCGTCCGTCCGAGCGTGTCGCGCAAAACTCGCCCTGCCCCGTGCCGAGCTCGATCCACCACCGCTGCTGACCGGTGGCGACTTGATTGCTGCCGGGTTTACACCCGGACCCGAATTTAGCACGTTGCTCGAAAGAGTGCGCGACGCACAGCTGGAGGGGCACATCGAATCGAAGGAAGATGCGATTGCGAGGGCGCGGACTTTGCGCGGAACGTGAGTGTGGGACTACGGCCCCGCCAACTGCATGGTTGGCAACCTGCGAGCGATACGGCATAACATACGGCATGCCAATGGAACGCCCATGGCAATAATATTCCCAGCAAGGAGGTACGCGATGAAGCTATCCGACTTTTACAACGCCGTTTCCCGCCGAGTCGATACGAGCAAGACACAGATTTCGGTGGCCGAAACAAAGCGTGTTCTCAGCGAGGCATTCCTGGAGCTTTCCAAGATGGATGCGGCGGACATGGCCGATACGATTTCAAAAGGTTTGGCCATGGCGAAAAAGAAGGCGGGCAAATAGTCACAATGGATGGCACTCCAGTTCGGCGAGCGTCGCATGGTCCAGAGGCAGAGGATATTGATCGCCCGTGGATGTGGTTGCCATTTTTTGCGTTTGGCGGTTGGCCGTGAGTGGTGGTCCGCGATAGCGGTTTATCTGCTCTAATAGTGCAGGTCGGACGTAATGTTTGTTGTTGCCGAATGCTTGATCCCCTTGTGGAAGAAGGAAGATTGATGATCGAACCGTTGTTAGCGGATTCACTTGCTCCTGTTGTCGATGCGCGGTGGATTATCTTGCTGGTTTCACGAGTGCTGCACACTGCAAGTGCCGCGGTAATTTTGGGTGGCCTCGTCTACCTCAAGCAAGTGATTGCTCCGCTGGCCGATGGCAGCAACGATCGCGATGAGGTGCTCTTCCGTGGACGACGAGCGGCTTGGGCACGGCTGATCATGATTTGCACGACCTTCTTGCTCTTGAGTGGGTTCTTCAATCTGTACAACATCATGGTCGGAAGCGAAGACCTGCCACCGGCGTATCACATGCTGTTCGGCATCAAGTTCCTGTTGGCAATGTTCGTGTTCTTCGTTGCGGCGGGTACGGCCGGCGCCTCGCCGATGGCGGTGAATATGCGAAGGAACTTGCATAAGTGGTTGTCGATGGCGGTGATTGCCACGCTTCTGGTGTTTATTCTTGGTGCCGCCATGCGGACATTCGACAAGGTGCCGCGAACCATTGCCGATCCAGTAGTTCCTGCCGCCGATGCATGAGTGTTCACGAAGTCACCGCACGTACGACGAGGTAGCACCGACAAGCTATGGACAAAAAAGCCAAGAAACGTATCGAAGTACTGCGGAAGAAGATTACGCAACTTCAGCAGCAGCTCGCGGGCGCCAAGCAGCAAATGGACGACCCCGAAGAGGTTCGCCAGTACGAAGTACAAATTGCAGCGGCATTGGAAGAAATTGAGAAGCTCAAAGCGAGCTAGTTGGCGGAGGAACTACGCCGCCTGGTCGATGGGGCTCGTAGTGCTGGCAGGCGAGTAGATGCCCGGTTCGTCGCTGCCATCGCCGTCCCAGTCGCCAGCCACAGGCCGGTCGCCGGGAGAACCCATTTCGAACACGCGATCGACGGCGTCCAGATCGCGATTGCCGTTGGAGTCGATGGTCCATACTCCGTCGGCAAAGACACCCAGGTCGTCGATTCCGTCGCCGTTCCAGTCTCCCACCACGGGGATACCCTCTCCGCCAAACGAGATGGGCGCGTCATTCGAGGTCAGGCGACCGTCGCCATCGAGATCAAGATTCCACGTGCCACCGCGGAACACGCCGATGGTTGCGATTCCGTCGCCATTCCAGTCGCCTGTAACGGCCTGGTGGCCGGCACCGCCATAATGAAATACGTGATCGATCAGGTCGGCTCGCGGTTTGCCTTGATAGGTGCGCTGCAGTGTCCGATTTCCCTCCGTCGCTTCATCAAGAGTGGGTGGGACGTTCTTGGGCTTGCCGGCCAGTGGTCCCGGCGAATTGGCAACGTCCGGAAGCCCGGGCTCGTGCTCGATCGCCCACCCATCACCAACCCATAGTGGGCCGAAGATGGCAATGTCCGTCTTTCCATCACCATCCCAGTCGCCTGTGACCGGTTGATCGTGATGGTCGCCGAGTTCGGCCAGCAGGTCGCCTGCGTCCCAGCGTCCGTTGTCGTTGAGGTCGATGTACCACTTGCCGTCGATGAACACGCCGATATCGTCGTCGCCGTCGCCGTCCCAATCACCCACGATCGGAATCGCTTGTGGAACGCCAAACAAAGTCGGCGGCGATTCTTCGCTCTCTCCCGAATCATGCTCGCCAAGCTGCCAGGTAGCATAGTGGATATCGTCTGGCTGCCACGCTGCCGCGTTGGTGTGTGTCGACGTGAGCCGTGTAAGTGGCTCTTCACTCATGGTTGTCGAACGCGGGAAGCCAGCGTTGATTAGGCTGAGATGCCAGGTATACCCAAGCCCGACCCCCGATCCGACAAATGTCGTGGGGGGGCGAACTTTATTTACCAACGGCAGCAGCGGTGGCGTGATGGTTGGCAGTTGCGTCGGTGGAATGTATGGAGGGGGTGTTTCTGGCCTTGTGGGTGGGATGATAATGGTCGATGTAGCCACCTCGCTAAAGTTGTTCTCTTGCGAGTGCTGACCTGCGGCAAGTGGGATGCGGAAGATGACGTCGTCGCCAAACTGGTTTCGCATCTGTTCGATCGCCGCTTGTTGCTCGACGTTGATGCCGCCAGTCTTGATGACCACTGGATCGCGAGAAGCACCTGGCACGTTGACCACAAGCCCACCGGTCGTGCCTTGGGTATCCAAGCTGTCAATCAGGCCGTTGGGCTGAACTTCGACCACGGCGTACGTTCCGCCGGGCAGCCCAGAGAATTCATAATAGCCACTGGCATCCGTCACCGTGCGAATTGGCCCTTCGCTATAGAATCCGGGCAAGGCCTCCATGCCGAAAATGGGATCGCCTGAGTAGCCCTGGCGGAGTTCGAGCACAACCCCCTCAAGGGGCCGATCGTCAGGGGTCCGTTGTCCATCGCGGATCGAAGAGATGTCGTCCGGCAGCCCTCCGGGCGAAAAGATCGGTGGTCCGTCTATAAACACGTAGCCGGATAGTTTGGCCGGGGGCACTTCGCAGAAGTCGTAATCCACGAGGTGCTGATCCGATTCCAGGTGAACGTCGCCGATCGTATCGAGTCCAAAGAACGAACCACCTCCGGAGCCAATATGGTATCCTCCGTTAAAGTACGCCACCGGCTGGTGTTCATGGACGCTGTACGTACCGGGTCGCAAGTCCTCGAAGGCGTACTGCCCGTTGGAATTGGTAACCGTGGTCGCAATCACGTTCCCTTGCTCGTCCAGCAGGTCGATCGTGACGCCAGCGATCGGCGGATCGCCCTCCTCGGGTTCGCAGTCGCCATCGGTATCGACGTGTACCTGCCCGCGAATGCTGCCAGGCAGCAGTTCGCCAAAGTTGTACTCGGTCCCCGATTGGCCGAAGGCGATCATGATTTGCTGAATCATGTCGCCAGACGGGGAAGGGTCGGCCGTGCCGCCAAGGTTGCCCGGCGTATCGATTCCATCGAGCCAGCCCGTGGGCTGAACCTCCATCACGGCGTACTTTCCGGCGGCCAGATTGGTGAACTCGTAGAAGCCTTGTGGATTCGTTACCGCGCGGCGACCAGTGTCGTTACCGGCGTCATCGAGCAGTTTGAGCGTGACCCCGGATATTCCCGTTTCCGGTCCGCGATCGAACACGCCGTCGTTGGAGCGGTCGTGGTAAACCCAGCCCGATAGCGAAACCCCTACATGCTCGCAGAAATCATAGTCCACCGCATGTTGGCCACGGGCAAGCTGAATGCGTGCGATGTCGTCAGGGGCGACGAGTTCCCCACCCGCGGTTCCAACACGTTCCTCGCCATCGTAGTATCCGCTGGGCTGATATTCGCGAATTCGATATTCGCCGGCTTCAAGACCATCGAAGCGATACTGCCCGCTGGCGTCGGTGTAGGTGGTGGCGATCACGGAGCCCGAAGCATCGAGCAGGTCGATTTGCACGCCAGGGAGGAGAATCACGGGATCGTCGAAATCGCAATCGGGGCCATTCGATGCATGGACGCGACCCGCAATCGAACCGGGCGTGTGCTCACAGAAGTCGTAGTTCATTGCATCCTGACTGTGGCTGAGCAGGATGTTGGCGATGTCGTCCGGCGCGATGCGTTTGCCACCGGCCGTTCCGATACGTTCTTCGCCGTCGAAGTAGCCAGGGGGCTGATGTTCATGGAGTCGGTATTCGCCGGCGTCCAAACCATCAAAGCGGTATCGCCCGTCGGTGCCCGTGTAGGTTGTAGCAATCACGGCGCCCGAACTGCTGAGCAGATCGATTTGGACGCCTGCGAGTAAGATCTGCGGGTTGTCGAAATCGCAATCGGGACCGGTGGTGGCGTGCACGCGTCCTGATATCGACCCAGGCGTGTGTTCGCAGAAGTCGTAGCGTATAGCGGAAAGTCCCGACGTTAGCACAATTTGGGTGATACCATCGTTGCCGACCAACCTGCCACCGGCAGTGCCAACGTGGCGGCCGCCGTTGAAGTAGCCGTTGGGCTGGTGCTCAAATACCTCGTACACGCCCGGTGCTAAGCCACCAAAGCGGTACTCCCCGTTCGCATCGGTTGACGTTACGGAAATTACGGTGCCGGTCTCATCCAGTAGGTCGATTTGCACACCGGCAAGGAGGATTTCAGGGTCGTTGAAGTCACAATCACCATCGCTCGATGCGTGCACACGTCCCGAAATCGTGGCGGGCAGCAACTCCCCAAAGTTGTATTCGCGGGCGACGTCGCCAAAGGCGAGCATGGCCCCGGTGATACGATCGACACGGCCTGTCGGCTCAGCGGCGGCCACGCCTCCGTGCGTTCCTGCCGAATCGATGCCATCGAGCCATCCATCAGGCTGTACCTCGCGGACACCGTATTTTCCAGGGGCGAGGTTCGTGAATTCATAGTAGCCGACGGAGCCTGCCGTCGCCGACGTGACGGCAGTCATGCCCGTAGGATTGCCTGCCGCATCGAGCAACTCTATCACCACGCCGCCGATGCCTTCCTCAGCGGTTCGATCGAAGGAGCCTTCGTTCGAACGGTCGTGATAGACCCAGCCAGACAAGGTGGGCCCAACGTGCTCGCAGAAGTGGTAGCCGGTGGCGTCGACGCCCGAACCTAGTTGAATTTCGGAAATCAGGCTGTAGGACTCGCCCAAATCGGACGCAATGCCTCCGGCAGTGCCGACATGCTCGTCGCCATCGTAGTATTCGGACGGCTGGTGTTCCCGAACCTGGTATTCACCTGGCGACAAATTTGCAAAGCGGTAGCGACCTTGCGAATCGGTCTCCGTAGTAGCGACGACGCTGCCATTCGCATCGAGCAGATCGACCCGCACGCCGCTCAACAGTATTTCGGGGTCGTCGATATTGCAGTCCGGGCCGGTAGTGGCGTGGACACGGCCGGCAATGGAGCCAACAAGCAGCTCGCCGAAATTGTACTCGACACCATCGTCGCCGAAGCCAAGGACCACTCCGGTGATCAGGTCCACGCGACCGCCGGTTTCGTCGGCCGCGATGCCACCATGGCTACCAGGAGTATCCTTGCCGTCCAGCCACCCGCTTGGCTGTACCTCGCGCACGCCATACGTGCCCGCGGTTAGATTGCGAAACTCGTAGTAACCGAGGCTACCCGCTGCTGTGGAAGTTGTTGTCGTGATACCGGTGCCATTGCCAGCTGCATCGAGTAGCTCAAGGGTGACACCACCAATTCCTTCTTCGCTGCCGCGATTTAGCACACCGTCGTCCGACCGATCGTGGTACACCCAGCCCGACAGCGTAGCAAGCGGTATTTGGGGGGCGTGCGCTACGGCTCCGGCTGTGCGATCGGCGAAATCGTGTTCCGTTGAATAGCTGTCGGCGGGCAGTATCAGCTCGAGCGAAGTAGAGGTTTCGGCGGCTGCAAGGTTGGCGTCGTACGCGTCCCAATACACGGCGGCGAGAGACAAGTCGACAAAGCCTACCGACGAGAACTCACCTCGGATCGTGTTACGTTCGAACTCGGCCCCTTCGACGAGCGAGTTCACGCTGTTTCCCGCTGGGTCGACAAACTGCAATTCGTCCGCATCGACGGAGAACTTGAGCGACTCACCTGCCTCGAATCCACTGAAAGTAAAGACGATTTGGGTGCCGCCATCAATGACCGACACCCCGTCGACGGTGAACCCCTGCGTGTCGACCAAGCTGAGTCCTACGGCCTTGAATTCGCCGAGTCCGCCATCGGAGGTGTCAAAGAAGATATCGCCATCGGTGAGACCGTCCGCACGCTTGTCGCCACTTATCGTAATTCGATCGAGCGTAGTTCCGCGTGCACCTCCCACAAAGGTGACCTCAATGATGTCGGGCTGACTGTCGTCCCCGGTGGCTTCCTCGAAATAAACGCTGCCGAGAAGCACGTCGGGTACCAGGCCATCTGCAGCGAGCAGTTGCCGCGGCTCAAGCCGTTCGACTCGACCGCGGACCTTCCGTGCCTTGCCCTTGCGGGAGTGGGCCGACGACTTAATTGTCGGCGTTTGCATGGGGCGAAATAGTCGTTGTAGCAGTCCCACGGATTGCCTCCTTGCAGATCGCGACGTCCATGTCGCTCTGGGGTCGTTTTAGCGGGTGGGAGTCACGGGTCGATTGGCTGTCTTGTTCGAAGCGGGGTCGCCGAGTTGCCAGACGCGGATCGTCGTGTCGTAACTCCCACTAGCTAGCAGTTCGCCGCTCGAATCGATCGAAAGACTCGTAATCGTTCCGGTGTGGCCCTCTAGCAGCTTGACGAGCGAGGGACCGTTGGTCCGCCACACTTGGACGCGGTTGTCGCTGCCGGCAATGGCCACCTGCTCGTTGTCGAGGAATTCGATGCAAAACACCTTGGCGGGGCGCGTACAGTTCACTCTGCCGCTGTCCCGTAGCGGGATCCCATAGGCTCACCGTTTGACCATCGCCGCCCGTGGCGATGGTCTGTCCATTGGGCGAGTAAGCGATCGCGCGAATTCTACGCGTATCGGCCGCAATCAGCTGGACTTGTTCGTTGGTGGTCACGTCCCAGATGCTTAGTTGCCCATCGCTGCTACCAACGGCCAGGTGTGTCCCGTCTGGAGAGAACGCCACCGCAGTATGGTCCGACTGGGGCGACTCGATTTCGAGCGATCGATGGCCGCCTGAGAGGTTGTAAACGCGAGTCGGGCAACAAAATCCGGTGGCGGCAAACTGAACTCCATTGGGATGGAATTCCACGCAGCGGAGCGGCTGTGACTGGGGTTCGGTGACCGAAAGTTCTTCGCCGGTCTGCGAATTCCACGTGCGACAGCAGCAGTCGGCTCCGGCGGTGACAACCGTTTGGCCATCAGCCCCGAGGGCGAGTCCGCGGATCCAATCGGTATGACCGGCCAGCCGCTGAGTCATCTGGCCCGAAAGAACATCGAAGACTCGGACAACGTGGTCGTCGCCCGCAGCCAGGATTCGCTGCCCGTTCGGCGTCATCGCGAGTGCGGTCACAACGGCCGAGTTACGCTGCGGATTGTCGTCCACCGCCTGGGGATCGCCGAACGAGATGACCATTGACGGCGCAACGGACATCGTCTCGCCAACAGCCAGTTCGTAACTGCACAGCATTGCTAGCAGCGCCCATGCGTAGCGCTGCGGGGTAAGAGTTTTGGCATCCATGCCCAATTTGCTCCTCGGTTTAGACAGTCCCACCTCTCCTCTATCGACCGAGGGCAGGAGCGGATTGCAAGAGAAGTCGGCAGAACTCGTCGTCGCTAGCAATTGGCGACATTCGCCAACCCCGGCACCGGGGGTTACCGGCTGCGCCAGAAGCCGGGCAGCAGGAGCACCAGCACGGCGAAGAGTTCCAGGCGGCCGAGCATCATCAAGAACGTGAACAGGAGCTTCGACAGCGACGTGAAGTTGGCATAATTCTGCTTCGCGCCGACCGTACCCAGGCCAGGTCCGATGTTATTCAGCGTAGCGGCCACGGCGCTCGCCGAATCGATAAGTTTGTTCTGTACCGGTTGGCCCACGTTGGTCCAGGTCGATTCTGGTTCAATGGCCACCAAGGCAATCCAACTAAGCATGAAGATGAAGGAGATCAATCCAAAGTACAGCAGGATTTGATTCTTGAGCTCTGGATCGGTGGTTACATTGTCGCCTAATTTCAGTGGACGAATTACCGACGGGTGGTACGATCGCTCGATTTCCATACCAAGAATTTTGACGAAGAGCACGTGCCGAATGACCTTCATGCCTCCCCCGGTGCTACCCGCAGCCACCGACGAACATGAGCAAAAACAGCAAGGCTCGACCAAGCTGGTGCCAGGTATTGAAGTCGTGGGTACCAAATCCTGTAGTGGTGACAATCGAAACTACCTGAAACAAGACGTGCCGAAACGCGAGTCGTAACTCCTGGTAAATCGTAAGCGTATCCGTCGGATCGAACTCGTGGTAGTAGCCTACCGACAAAGCCAGGATCACTGCGGTTACGATGACAATGATACCAATGTACGTTCGCCATTCCACATCGCGCCACATGACGCCCCAGCGGCCAATGAGCACCAGGTAGATCAAGGTAAAGTTCGTACCGGCAATCACCATGAACAGCGTTAGCGTGTAATCGACGACCTCGCTATTGAACGCGGCAACGCTGGCGTTGTAAGTGCTGAATCCACCTGTCGCCATCGTGCCAAACGCGTGGCAGAGTGCGTTGAACAGGTCCATCTTCTCATCTTCGAGCATGAGTATGACCGTCAACAACACGTTCAGCGCCACGTAGATGGCGGCAAAGTTCCATGCCGTGTGCTGCATCCGCTCCTGGGAACCTTCTTTGCTCGGCCCGGGCATTTCGGCACGCATCAGAGCTTTTCCGGCAGAGCCTTGGCCGAGCACGGCGACAAACAAAACGATGATACCGAGTCCACCGAGAAAGTGCGTACTTGATCGCCAGAATAGGATGCACCGCGGCACCAGGTTGGGGTCTTCCAGGTCTGTCAGCACGGTAGCCCCCGTTGTGCTGAACCCCGATTGCGATTCGAACAGGCAGTCGGCAATGGACATGCGCACCTTGACGGCGCTGTCTTCCGTTAGCCGTCCGCGTGACGAGCCACTTAGCCAAAATGGCAGGGCACCGAGTACCGTGGCGAGCACCCAGCTCAGACCGACGACGGCCATCGCTTCTTTACGGTAGAGGATCAGCTTGGCGTTTCGGCCGCTCCACCGTAGCAACCAACCAACGGCAAGGCAGATGATCACCGAGGCCAGCAAGGCGTAGCAACCCTGGCTTTCGAAGTACGTGGCGACCCCCATCTCTTGGAATGCCCAGGGCACACTGGCCAGCATGGTGGCGCCGATGAGCCAGCTGAGGGCTCCCAGAAGTCGGGCAACGAGTGGATAGTTCATCGAGCAACAGCCATCGTTTATTCGCTACCAAACATACGGACCACCGAGTCGACGTCGGCTTCGTCGACCATCACGACCACGGTGTCGCCAGCCTTCAGGCGGTCGTCGGCACCAGGAACGAAAGCGAATTCGCTCCGAATGACCGCCGCAATCAGGCACCGTGCCGGCAGGCTCAGCTTAGCGAGTACATGTTCCGTGACAACCGCTCCTTCTAACACTTCGATTTCCAACACGCAGATGCCACCATCCCCCAAAGCCGTGCGGGAAATTACTGGGCCGATGTTCAGGTACCCCAGAATCTGCTTGGCGACCACTTCGCGGGGGCTTACGGTAAGGTCGATGCCAAGCTTTCCCACGACGTGCGCGTAGTCAGGCCGGCTAACCAGCGCCATGACGGTTTTGGTGCCGATATCTCGCGCCTCAACGGCGGCCATAATGTTGTTTTCGTCCTCGCCCATGCAAGCAACAAAGACATCCGCCGACCCCACCCGCTCCTCTTCCAGGCTGTCTCGCAGGGTGGCGTCAGTATGGACCACCGTCGTTTCCTGCAACTGCGCAGCCAGGAAGTCGCACCGTTCTCGGTCCGCTTCGAACAGCGAAACCTTGAATCGCTGAGCTTCGAGGATTCGGGCCAGGTGATAGCCAGTCTCGCCACCGCCGGCAATCACCACGCGCAACTTCCCGCCCGAATCGCCACAAAAGATCGACTTCACTGCGTCGACTTCCTTGCGCGAACCGATGACTGTCAGTCGATCGCCAGCCTGAATGGTATCTTCGGCCGATGCAATTCGGCTATCACCCTCACGGACAATCGAACCAACGCGGACACGACCCGGCAGATTCAACTCACGAATCGACTTACCGAGGCTCTTCGATTTTGGCGATACCAGCATTTCATGAACTTCAATCTCCCCGCGTGCCAGATTCTCGACCACAACGGAACCCGGATGCCGAATGCCTCGGGCAAGTTCCATGGCCGAAAGGTGCTCGAGGCTGATCAGGCGGTCGATGCGGAAGTGACGCTGGTAGTCGAATGTACTCAGGTCGCGGAAAACCGGGGCATACACGCGAGCCACGGTGCGGCGGGCACCCATGGCTTTGGCCATGCTGGCCGATACAAGATTCACCTCGTCGTCGCCAGTTACTGCAAGGCACAGATCGCAACTAGTGACCCCCGCCTGGAACAGCACGCTCGATTGTGACGCCGAGCCATGCAGTCCACGAACGTCGAGCGTCTCGTTGACGTGGCGAATGTGATTGGCATCGATATCGACGACCGTCACGCCGTGACCATTGCGGCAAAGCAACGCCGCAATCGAGTTGCCGACGGTACCTGCTCCGAGCACGACAATACGCATCCTGACACATCCTGCAACGAACCGAGGGTCGATCGCCCGCCATTAGGGGCCCAGCAGAATCCAACGGTAGTCGGAGGGCGGTACCAACGCAACGGGGAGGGGGCCCCTGGGCAGGCACCGATTCTTCGAAATGGCATCGCTTGGACAGCTATTCCGCTTGGTCGCCTGGCGTTCCGGTGTCGCCAATCTCGATGTCGCCGATTTCTTCACCCAGCTCCGCGTCGGCCTTCTTCACTTCCGCTGCACTCTCTTCGCTCGATTCTGCCGCGGTGTTCGATTCGCTAGGTTCGCTCGCTGACTCAATGGCCTTCGACGACTCTTCCGCATCGGTCTGCTCCCCGTCCGGCTGCTCTGCACTACCTGCCTGCTCTTGCTGCAGACGCTCATGCTCGCGGAGTTCCTCCTCGAACTTCATTTCCGAATCGAAATTCTCAATCACCTCCCACAGCGGGAAGTCGTCCGGGATCGTTTCGCCAAGCGAACGGAGTACCTTGCGGTAGTCGACCACGAAGACCATGATGTCGTCGCCCGTTACACCGTCGCGGTCCAACAAGTCTTTGTCCTGGTCGCGGAATTTGTCCACTAGCTCCCGCCACTTCTCAAAGCCTTGCTCGTACAAAAGTTTGGCTTCTTCGGCGGCCTGACGATCGTCGAAAGCTTGCTTGGCGTCGAACATCTTTCGCCGCGCCTCGATGGCCGTATCCGTTTGCTCAAACTCAGCACGGAGTGCCCAGTAGTCGTAGTTGGCGTCGGTCTTGTATCGTTGAGTGAAGATGAGATTGGTGCGTTGATCTGCCAATTGGCTGGCGAGCATGCTTGCCCTTTTGCGTAAATCAGGCTTGTCTTTCGCAAGGCGTTCGACGAATTCGTAGTCGCTCACCTGGACCGCCTGCTCGGCTTCGTAGGCTAGCGACATTTCCACATCACTACGATCTTCGATGGGTTTCGCGACGGCGGCCCGCTGCTCGCTCGTCAGTTGATCCCGTTTTTCTTCCACCATTTGCTCGCGTAGCTCTGGTGCGATAGCGCTCAGCCGTCGCTCGAGATTCGCTACCAAAGCGGCAAG
The DNA here is from genome assembly GCA_963753855.1 of Lacipirellulaceae bacterium. Taxonomy (GTDB): domain Bacteria; phylum Planctomycetota; class Planctomycetia; order Pirellulales; family Lacipirellulaceae; genus Aeoliella. The sequence goes on from CAVWDV010000008.1 coordinate 596,592, forward strand.
CTCCGCCTCGTTGCCAAGCTTTAGCATGCGACCCGTAGAGTGTTCAATCCAGCGATCACCGAAGTCACGCCAGTCGTCCGCTGCGATCGCCCAGGCGGCCTGGCCTTTCTCGAATTGGCCTTCTTCCTCAATTGCTTCGGCGTAATTCATCTGCGATTTGGCAGGGCTGGAGTAGACAATCTTCTCGCTCTTCTTGCCGATACTTTTCCCACGGTCTTGGATCGCGGCTACGGTATCGAGATACTCCTTCTTCGATACGAGCCAATTGTCGCGCTCGTCGCTACCGGGTGGGATATCGTCACCGTGGAATTCGTCGTCCGCTTGAAATAGTCGACGATACTGAAGGTATTCATCCGCCCGGCCGATCTTTTGCCCAGCGAACCAGCCTAGGTCCCACAGCAGTTGTGGGATGTCGCGATTTTCTTTGTTTTTCTCGACACCTTGTTGCAGGAACTGGATTCCTTCGCGGACGTAGTAATAGCGGTCTCGATAGTCATCAAATTGAACCGACACGTTGTAGCTAACATTCCACGACTGGTACTTCCAAAACGTAATGAAGTTGGGCTGCAACAAGGCAAGCTGTTCGAGCGTAGCGGTCAGGTTGGTCCAATCTTCCTTTTTCTTGTACTCGTCCGCCTTGCCCCAAAGCAGGTTCACAGCAACTCCGCGGAGCCCGAGGGTCGCCAGCTTCATCGTTTCGCTGGCGGGGTCGATTTCACCCAGGTTGGCTTGGCTGAGGCCGTTCTCTAATCGCATCTCGGCCAGTTTGCCACCGGTGGGGTTCGTTACCGTTGCCGGGCTGCTAAGCACGTACAGCGGAAACAACAGTAAGATGATGAGACCAAGGTAGATGAGCTTCCGGTGGAACGTACTTTGCTTGTTCATTTTGCCACCTCGCGATTTCGCAAGAGGAAGTACCCCACGAGTGCCAGCCCCACAACGTAAGCGGCACCGATGGTTAGTTGTTGGGCGACTTGATTCGCGGGGATGTCAAACCCATACGCAACGTAACGGGCCGTATTGAAATCGCCGAAGTCGGGCAGGATGCCGGCTAGGGTTTTCATGGCAAACTGCATGACGTCGTCGACTCCCCGCATCAGCTGAACCGCCAGGTTTTGGTCCTTGAAGTCAGAGATCAAGTTCATATGCGTAACTAGTCTCACCAACGCTTCAATCGGTCCGCCACCCTCTTGTTCCCCCGTGGCGACGTCCACAAAGAAATCGCGTTGGAAGCCAAGCAGGATGAACGAGATGGTAAACAACATGGCAATCGGACCACTCAAAACGGTGCTGGCCATAACCGCGATCGCGATCACCAGCACCATTTGTACCCAAATGCTGAGGTACGCTTTGACGAAGTTCCAGAGTGGCGACCCGTCGCGGAGGTGGATGTAGCAATCGCCCTGTGCGAAACCGAAGTACTGGGCCCGATCCAGGCACTGTACCACGACTTCGATACGACCATCGTCATCTACCAGGTCGTCCAACAGGTCGATCGGTTGGTTGTTGGTATCCGTAAGTTTGCGAGGAAAGTACTTAGAGTCGATGCTTGCGTCTTTGGCCGAGAAAAAATCAGGCTCGGTCTTCAGGTCGCTGTCGGGCCGCTTGAGTTGGATGATTCCTTCAATCGGCTGCTCAATGTCTTGCTTCCAAGTACGAAACACGCGGACGATAAGTTCGACGGGAAGGTACTGGCCATCCTCGCCTTCGTCGATGAGCACGGATTCGTCGATGCCCTCGAAGGTCCAAATTGCCGCTGCCTGGGTTCCGCCCTCAATAAAGCTGCGGTACCCCCATTCCTTGCCCACACTGACGCCGCGTTCCACCGGGGCGCCTTGTCGGTTGAGAAATCGCAGCTTTCCAGCAAGGGGCACCCGAGCCTTCATGGTTGACAGGGGCGGAGACACAACGTATCTGTCACCGCGCCGGCTGACGGTGTGATCGTGATCGTACTCGAATTCAGCAACTACGTTGCCATCGTCGTCAGACAGCAGTTGATGCGAGTGCCCTTTGTCCCGTGATGTTCGATCGGGAAGTTGTTGTTGCGCCGCAATCGTGTGAGTGTGGTTTAGAGCCCGCGCGACAAACACGTAGCTGCAGGCCCCCATGATGACCAGCAGCACCGACCCCACGATGGTAAAGCCCAAGATGCGCCCAAGGATGATGTCTCCCGAGCGGACTGGCTTGGTGACAATCGTGTAAATCGTTTTGCTCTTGAAGTCGTTTGGCAGGCTGAATACTGCGAGCAACAACGCAATGAACAGTCCCAAGAACGAAGTGGCTGTGAGGACAAAGCTGAAATAGAGCTTAGCCGGCTCGCGGTCGGTCTTTAGAAACCAGCCGGCAAATAACAACAGCAGCACAAAAACGGCGACAGCGACCAGTACCCGGCGGCGAAGCGCCTCCTGCATGGCAACTTTGGCGATGGCCCAAATCCGCCGAGGGGAGATGTCGAACATCTCGCGGAGCGCATTGGCAACTACCCGATAGACTTTTTCCCCCGCCTTCACCGGTCCGTAAAGAATCGTGCCGATCACTAGACCCAGCAACGTGGCCACTACAGCCAATAGCAGCAGTGTCATCAAGAAGTGCGGGATCGCTCCCCACCGGTCTGCATCGAATTGCAGTAGCCACTGGAAATACGGAAGAAGCGGTTTTTCCTGAATCATCGCGGAACGCTAGGGACTTGGGGGGCGGGGGAGGCCCAGCAGGACCTCAGTAAGTGGGCATGGGCAATCGATGTCGGGCATTCGACTAGGATGCGGACGAACCACTTGGGTCGAGTTCGCCAGGTTGGCTGTCGTCCTTTACAATGCGGCGTCCAGGGCGTGCCTCGCTGTCGCGAACGATCGACAGGAATAGTTCTTCGAGCGTGGTGGTCGGATTGTCCATCGACAATAGCTCGCCGTGGTGGCGGGCGATCACCTCGCGAATTTCGTTCTGGCAATCGGGCGACAGTCCGCGGGCCGCGACTTGCGTAACGTCTTCGACTTTCAGCAAATCGTCGACGCGTCCCAATTCCTTCAACTCGCCCTGATGCAGGATAGCAATTCGGTCGCACACGTCTTGCACGTCGGCCAAGAGGTGACTACACATGACGATCGTCTTGCCCTGGTCGCGAAGCTCCAAAATCCAGTCCTTCATCTCCCGCGTGCCGATTGGATCGAGACCACTCGTGGGCTCGTCGAGCAGGATTAAGTCGGGCTCATTAATCAGCGCCTGCGCGAGACCGATCCGACGCGTCATGCCCTTGGAGTACTCGCGGAGCTGACGTTTGCGTGCCGCATCGAGCTTGACCTGCTTAATGAGCTTGTCGATGCGCTCGCGACGTACGTCGGGCGGGATATCGAAAAGTCGGCCGTAAAAGTCAAGCGTTTCCTCGGCGTTCAGGAAGCGATAAAGATACGACTCTTCCGGCAAGTAGCCAATGCGCTCGTTCTTTGCCACGTCGGTTGCCGGTTGGCCCAGCACCAAGGCTTCGCCTTCAGTGGGAAACAACAGTCCTAGCAGCAGCTTGATCGTGGTAGTTTTGCCCGAACCGTTGGGACCGAGCAGACCGAAAATTTCGCCCCGGTAGATTTCCAGGTCCAAAGCCTTGAGCGCCCGCACCTTTTGCCGGCCCCAGAAATCGCGATAGACCTTAGAAAGGGCTCGTGTTTCGACGACTACGTTATCCGCCATCCGGTTATCCTCGCCATTTCACGCCGACGGTGAAAAGATTCTACTTGGTTCTGTACGGGTGCAGTACTCGGGTACGCAGCTTGGAGCAACGTGGTTCGTGGCGGGGGAGTCGCCGCCGACACACCAACCGCCGCTCGCGCACATCGCGCGTACGAGCGAATTACTATAAATGCTGGCCGAACCGCCCGCAACCGCCCAAAGCCGTTGGTGGGCAACGGCTTACACAAATCGAATGAGGGCGTATTTCTTGCGGCCCGAGCGGAGAACCATCACCGTCTCGCTGGCCAGGTGCGACTCGTCGAGGGTGGCGGCAACCTCCGCGACACGGCGGTTATTCACGTAGGCCCCTCCCTGTTCGATGGTCCGCCGCGCTTCGCCTTTGCTCTTAGCCAGCGGCGTAGCCACCAGGGCCTCGACCAGCGGCAAACCTGCCGCAAGCTGCGACCGCGGCAGTTCGCAGCTCGGTACGTCGGCAAAGATCGATCCCAGTTCCGCATCGCTCAAGTCGTTGATTTCCGCCCCGAAGAAGATGTCGGTTGCCTGCTGGGCCGCGCGAAGGCCCGTTGAGCCATGCACCAAATCGGTCAGCGACTCGGCCAGACGACGCTGACTTTCGCGGCTGCCCGGGTCCGTTTGGCGGCTGGCGTCCAGCGTGGCGATCTCGTCGTGCGACAGTTCGGTCAGCACTCGCAAGCAGTTTCCAACGTCGTTGTCGTCGGCATTCAGCCAATACTGGTAGAACTGGTAAGGACTGGTACGGTCAGCCGATAGCCAGACGGCTCCCGACTCGGTCTTGCCCATTTTCGTCCCGTCCGATTTCAGCAGCAGCGGAGAGGTCATGCCCCGCAACTGCACGAGTGCATCCGCCGGCCAAGGTCGATTCCGGCAGTAATGTTGCCCCATTGATCGCTGCCTCCCACCTGTAGTTCGCACCCGTACTCCCGGTAGAGGTGAACGAAATCGTACGCTTGGAGCAGCATGTAGCTGAACTCGGTATAGCTGAGTCCTGCATCGTCCCTTTCCAAGCCGCCCTTGACCGAGTCTTTGGCGAGCATGACGTTGACGGGGAAGTTCTTGCCAACGTCGCGCAGGAAGTCGATGTACCCGAACGAGCCAATCCATTGTGTGTTGTTAACCAGTGCGGCCGATTGCTCGCCCGATTCGAAATCAAGAAATCGAGCCATTTGTTCGCCTAGGCAGGCGACGTTGGCCTCCAGGACTTCGCAGGAGAGGAGATTGCGCTCGGCGCTCTTGCCACTGGGGTCACCGATCATGCCGGTCGCCCCACCGACCAACGCGATTGGTTTGTGCCCGGCTTTCTGGAACCGCCTTAGCAGCAGCAGTGGCAACAAGCTGCCAACATGTAGACTGTCGGCGGTCGGATCGAATCCGGCGTACACCACGCGGCGACCTTCCGCGAGCCAGCTACCGAGGTTTTCATCGTCGGTTGTTTGGTGGACCAGGTTACGCCACCGCAAGTCGTCGAAAAAGTTCATGAATTCCAGGCAAGAAGTAGTACGGCGCTCCGAAGCCGGTGGACGATGACTTATGTTCTAGGACTTGATTCAATCGCAACGATGGACTCGGAGTCCCATCGCGTGTTGGGTAGGGTGCGTGACTTATCGCCAGAGGTCGTCACCTGCGAACGGATGCGCAACCCCATCGGGTTTCTTCGGTGGCGCCGTTTTCAAAATTTGTGCGGCAAGTCTTAGGTCTCGTTGGGTGGTGATCTTAATGTTTAGCGGCGAGTCTTCCACCAGGGTCACCGTGTGGCCTAGTCGCTCGACGAGTTGGGCATCGTCCGTGGCCGGCTCTTCGCTCCGTTGAGCATACGCTTGTTGGATCAAATGACGGGCGAACACCTGCGGTGTTTGGGCCGACCACAAGGCGTTGCGAGGGACTGTTTCTTGGATCGTTGGAGGCTGCCCGCCGCTGGCCCGTTTGAGCGTTGCCGCAATCGGGCAAGCGAGGATGGCTGCTCCCGACTCGGACGCCGCCTTGAAGACCGCGTCGACCGATTGTGTCTCGACGCACGGCCTGGCGGCATCGTGAATGGCAACAAATTCGGCTTGCTCGACAAGCATTTCCAGCGCTGCGGCAACCGAGTCGGTCCGCTCGGCGCCGCCCATCACAATGTCGATTCCCATGAACGCCAGATTTGCACCAAACTTGGTCTGGAATGTTTCGCGATCTTCCTCAGCAATCACCAGAATTGTTTGGCATACGTCGCTGCGGTTGGCAAATCGTTCGACGGTGTGCAGCCACACGGCACGGTCGCCGAGCGGGGCAAACGGTTTCTTGTAGTTCTGGTCGCCGAATCGCTGGCTGCGACCAGCGGCCGGGAGAATCACAGCAAAATTGGACATCCCGTCAGCCTACCGTGCTGGCACGTGGGCGGCAATGTCGTCCAGTATCAGACGCACTCCCCGTGCGGTCACCTCAACGGGTAGCGATGCACAGGCGGTTGGATGGTCGACGAGTTGCAGCGGATCGAGCGGCAAATGCAAGAATGCCGCCTGGATGCCCAGTCCTTGCTCGGCCGAGTAGTGGTGCGCGAGATAGTGAATTGCGTTGCACAGGTAGGTGCCGGCGTGGTACGAGACTTCCGCCGGAATGCCATCGGCACGAAGTGCCTGGGCCCACTTACTAAGCGGCAGTTCGCTATGATAGGCGGCTGGCCCGCCAGGCACCAATGGCCACGCCTCTTCGGCCCGCTGTCCTCGCTCACATGCCCAATTGATGCCAATCGCCTCAAGATCGATCCGTCCGTTGCCGGGCGACTGCCCCAGATGAATGGCCACATCGATGTTGTCCGTCAGGTCCTTTTCCAGCCGTGCGGCGACCTCGGCGAAGTCCACCGGGTAGAGTCGCGTCACTACGTCAACGTCGTGGGGCAGGTTCGCGTTACTTCTTGCAGCACCAGCCAACTGACGTTGGTTTCCCAATCGTCGTAAGGTCCGTATGCGGTAAGGAGAACGCGGGCCATGGGCATTCCGGCGAGTGCGAGAGGTAAAGCCGCTACATTAACTGCGCGGGACCACCTTGAACAGCAGGAGAGCCCTCGATTTCGAGCGAAACGGCCGCGGTCAACGCTACTCGAATTCGCGGTTGGTAATCGCGTGGCCCCTTTCGGCGATTGCCCCGTCGATAGCCCTCAACTGCTCTGGCGTCAACCGTACGTTCAGCGCCGCTGCCGATTCTGCGATTTGTGAGGGCCGCTTGGCACCACACAGAGCGACCGTGATGCCCGGTTGGGCGATGGTCCAAGCCGTTACGAGTGCCGCAACGCTGAGCCCCAAGTCGGCGGCAATGCCACGCAGCCGGTCGAGTAGATCCTGATTGCGACGCCATTCATCGCCCTGATACATGGGGTATTTCGGCCGTGAATCCCCCTTCGCGAATTGATGGTCGCGGGGCAGTTTACCAGCCAGCAGGCCCTTCATCAGGGCCCAATATACGACCACGGCGATCTGCTCCTCCTGGCACCAGGGGATCGTTCGTTTCTCGATTCCTCGTTGCAGCATATTGTACGGGAGCTGTACTGCCGACAACGGACAGATGGCGTGGAAGCCCTTGAGTTGCTCTAGCGAGCAATTCGAGGCGCCGACGGGCGCACCTTGCCAGCTTCAACCATCTCGCGAATTGCCCCCGCGGAATCCTCGATGGGTGTCGACTCGTCGGGCGAGTGCAGGTAGTAGAGTTCGACGCGATCGGTCCCCAAGCGGCGGAGACTTGCATCGCACTCGTTCTTGAGGGTCAGCGGGCGGGCATCATTTTGCATTTTATCGCCCGCGAAATGAATGCCCCCTTTTGTGGCGAGTACCACTTCGTCGCGGCGCCCAACAATCGCTCGGCGAATCAATGCCTCGCTCTCTCCCTGCGGGCCGTAGACATAAGCGGTGTCGAAATGATTGACGCCAAGCTCAAAACACCCGCGGATGGTGGCAATGCTGTCGGCCTCGTTCGTGCCAAGCGTGGTTACGCCAGCAACTGGCCAGCACCCCAGGGCCACGGGAGCAACGTTGAATCCGGACTTTCCAAGTGGGCGATGCAACTCGACGGTGGACATTTAACTCGGTGGTGGGGCAGCAGGGCGGCGGGGCGTGTACAGGCAGCAATCCACGGGGCAAACGTCGTGGCTCGGTCCGAGGATGCCAAGCGCGGGGCGATCGACAGGGGCCTCCATCCGTTCAAGGACCAACTCGCGAATCATGCCCACGAATCGCGGATGGACGCCCACCGTCGGTACGCGAATCATGCGAAGGCCGAGTTCATCACAAACCTGCTTGGCTTCGGTATCGAGATCGAATAGCACTTCCATGTGGTCCGATACGAACCCAATGGGCACGATCACCACGTCCCGCCGGTCGCCAGCGGCGTGGGCATCTCGGATCGTATCGCAGACGTCCGGCTCGAGCCATGGCTGCGACGGCGGGCCGCTGCGGCTCTGGTACACGAGCCGCCACTGCTCGATCCCTGCCCGCTCCGCGACCAGGCGGCACGCTTCGCGTAGTTGCGTTTCGTAGTTGCAGTTGGCTGCCATGCCGTCGGGGATGCTGTGGGCGGTGAACAACACGTTGGCCGTGGCTCGACGGGCCAGGGTCGATGCTGGTCATTGCCGCCTTGGTCAACTCAGCCATCGGCTCCACGAAACCAGGATGATTGAAGAACATGCGAAGCTTGTCGACCGACGGAGCCGTTGGGCCGACATGATCGCGAGCGAGCGCGATATCTTCGCGGTACTGTCGGCAGCCCGAATAGCAGCTATAGGCGCTGGTGAAGAAAGCGAGCGCCCGCTCCACGCCGTCCGTCGCCATTTCCGCGAGCGTGTCGGGTAGCAGCGGATGCCAGTTGCGATTGCCCCAATAGACGGGCAGTTCGAGTTCGTGCGTTGCGAAATCGGCCCGGATTGCTGCAATTAACCGCCGGTTTTGTTCATTGATGGGGCTAATGCCGCCAAACTGCTGGTAGTGCTCGGCTACTTCGAGCATCCGCTCATGTGGTACGTTCTTGCCACGGAGCACGTTTTCAAGAAACGGCATCACTTCGTCGAGGCGCTTCGGGCCCGCCAAACGAAACCAGCAGCAGAGCGTCGTAGTGTTGTCTCATCGAGTCGTTTGCAGGGTTTCGAGAGTATTGATATTCGGGGGAAGCTCCCCTCGTAGCACTCTAGCGGACCATTCGGAGCGCGAACACCCGCGCACGAAGAACGGGCGTGCGATGCACGCCCGTAAACAGTAAGTGACCCCTACGGGGTTCGAACCCGTGTTGCCGGCGTGAAAGGCCGGAGTCCTAGACCACTAGACGAAGGGGCCGGTGAGGCTGAACGAATGTCCGAAAACAGCGATGCGTTGCCGGAGGGCGAGGTTCGCCACGACTCGGATTGCGGTAATCAGAACCCGGGGTTCCACCACCACTGCACCATGGTATAGAAGGCTACCAACGAATCGTCAACCCAACCGACGGATGGTAGTCGGGCCGACGCGGCAGCGGTCAACGCGTGACCAACAACCATAGCAATGTCACGACCCACCGATGGGGGATTGGGCGGGGCCAATACCGTCTGGCGATCGAACGACGAAATCAGTCCGCGTCGGTAGCGGAGGAGGTTGAAGCCGAATCTGGCGTCTGTTGGCTGCGGCGAATGGCTTCGTACACCTCATTGCGATGTACCGGCACCTCTTTTGGCGCCTCGACCCCAAGTCGAACCTTGTCGCCGCGGATTTCCACTACAACGATTGTGATGTCATCATTGATGACAATACTCTCGTTTTTTTTCCGCGAGAGCACTAACATGTTACGATTCCTTCATTCTGGCGGCCGGGGTCGCTTGTTACGCCACCTCTCCGACGCTCGTGTCACCGTTGGTACCGCAGGGGCGCATTGCACCCCCCTTGACGGCACGTTTCCTACCTCCACTCTACGAGGGTTCTTCTAAAGGTCAAGCAAACAACGCCTGATTGGTCTCTATTTTGCACGGCAATTGTAACGATTTCTCCAATTCTACCCCATTTGGTCGCAGGTGTGCGGACTGCCGCATCTCTGCGGCTTGTTTTTCGGCCACCGGCGACTTGTCCCGATCGTGGCACCGTTTCCCATTCGGCAAGTGATTTGAGCCATAAGTTGGGGGCGGTTCACACGCATGGGAAACATGTCGCCCGCAAGATTCGTACGTCCAAGTCGCTTGCCTGGCGGGGCCCTCTTGGGGGCGTCTGAGGAGTACCGCCGTGTTCGTTGAGGCGGTTTGTCCGTTAGACTACCTGACGACGCGCTGGTCATCTTCGTTTGCTGATCGTCACGCACCGTAATTATTCCCTTTCGCCGCCCGGTTCGCATTTTGTACTTCGATACGCACGCCCATCTCGACCAAGATAAGTTCGACACCGATCGCCAACAGGTAATTTCGCGTGCGCGAGCGGCCGGGGTTCACGATATGGTCGCCGTGGGGGTAACCGCCGTGTCCAGCGAAGCATGCATTGCCCTTGCTGCGGAGCATCAGGGCGTGCACGCGGCCGTTGGCATTCAGCCCAATTATGTGCATGAAGTGTCCGCAAGCGATTGGGACCGTATTGTTGAACTCTCGTCCGCCCCGGGGGTGGTCGCGATTGGCGAAACAGGCCTCGATCGTTACTGGGACGATGCCCCGTTTGACGTGCAGCAGGACTACTTCGACCGACACGTTCGGCTCGCACAACAATCGGGGCTGCCCTTCATCGTGCACATGCGCGAGTGCGAAGAAGACATCCTGGTGATGCTGCGCGACGCCGCCAAACGCGGACTGCTGAGCGGAGTGATGCATTCGTTTACGGGTACGGCAGAGATGGCAGCCGAATGCATGGCGCTGGGGCTTCACATCAGCTTTGCGGGGATGGTGACCTACAAGAAGTCGGACGAGTTGCGCTCCGTGTCGGCTACCGTGCCGCTCGATCAATTGCTTATCGAGACCGATTCGCCTTACCTCTCGCCGGAGCCCGTTCGCAAAACGCGCCGCAACGAACCGGCTCAGGTGGTCCATACTTGTGCGTGTCTTGCCACAGCCCGGGGGGCAAGTGTCGACGCGGTTGCGACAGCGACTACTGCCAATGCCAAGCAACTTTTTCGCGTTGCATAGCCTTTGCAACGCGGGCCATAACATGCTTGGTCGTGTCGCGGTTGCCGTCAGGGGCAGCAGTCGTGGCATTGTCGGAGCGAGCACAGGTTGCATTCGCATATCCACGCGTACATGGAATCGAAGAACGTCTCGCGCGTGCGGCGGCACTGGCAGCATGCATTGGTGTCGGCGCACGTTGGGTCAACAGGTTGGCAATTGCAGCAAGGCTCGATTGGGACGCCACGCGGATCGATTACCCGGGGTGGTTGGTTGCAGCCGTAGCCGGCCAGCCATCCGTTGTATCCCGCGCACCCGCTGCTGGCCGACAGGCAGAGCATTGCTGCGATGAGCCAGTATTTAATTGAGTGCATATTCAAACGAGCCTTTCGCAATCGACCGCTTTGCCCACCGTCTATCGTAGGATGGGGCCATCCGTAGCCGGTTGTTTGGCCACTTTAGGCGAGTGATTTGCGTTGTGTGCCCGATGTCCGAAGGAGTAGGCCGATGGCCCACTGGTCCTGGACGCCCCCGCGTAGTAGGGATCACTACCTGGGCCAACCCAATCGCCGCAATGGTTGCAGGGGTCGCTACATCGGGGCGGATCGTTGTGCCATTCGCTCCAGTACAATTCGCCATCGCAGCCAGTGCACCCTGGTCCGCAAACGGCACGACATAGTCGGCCTACCGCCCGCACGAGTCCCTCGCCACAGCGTTCGCAGCAAACCGGCTCACCATAGCACCCACTCCCGCACCCACCCCCGCGGCTGGTTGCGCACCCGCAGCCAGGTTCGCAGCCACAGCGAGGGTCGGCGCACCCGCAGCCAGGTTCGCAGCCACAGCCAGGGTCGGCACATCCGCAACCAGGTTCGCAGCCACAGCCAGGGTCGGCACATCCGCAGCCAGGTTCGAAGCCACAGCCGGGGTCGGCGCATCCGCAACCAGGTTCGCAGCTTCCGCCGCATCCTGAACTGTCGCAGCTGGGGCCGGTGCAGGGCCGCAAGCGAAAGCCGCTTTCGCCGCACGACCCACAGCCCTGGTAGACTTGCCCGCCGTAGGGGTCGTGCAGCCCACTCCGCACGAGGAAGCGGGCCCGCACGCGTCACCGCATCCGCCGCTTCGGCAAGCGACGCAACCGGTCGATAGCAAAGCGGCGGCCAGAAGCAGGCAGGTGCCAAATGTAGGGCGGGCATTCATGCCGGAGCCTTTCGAGCTGATGAGTCAATCGCCTGGAATCGTCGCGCAGAGCGTTACTGCGCGACGCGGACACTTCGTGGGTTCTATCGTCCGACACCGGGCAGCCGGTTGACAAAATCGCTACAATCGCTGGGAAACGACCCCCTGGACTCTGGAGATTATTGTCCGCCATGGCCGATCCCATTCCACTGGCCCGCTTCAATCATGCGGCACTCAATGCGTCGGACGTTGACGCTAGCATCGCTTTCTACACGCGGGTGCTGGGCTTTTATGAGGTGGCTCGCCCGGGTTTCAGCTTCGCCGGCAGCTGGCTCTACAGTGCCGGTGTCGGCATGATGCTGCATTTGATTCAGGATGAGCGGTTCGAGCCAACCACGACTCGCGACAACACGCGCCGCCACCACTTGGCCTTTCGCGTGGCGGACATCGATCGCACCCTGGAGCAATTGGCTCAGCTCGATGTACTCGTCATTCAGCGTCGCCTGCCCGATTACGGCTACCGGCAGTTGTTCATCCACGACCCCGACGGCAACCTCATTGAGCTGGGCGAGTGGCCGGACGTGGAAGCGATGGACACCCGCCCGCTGCATTCCACGCGATTGCCCGGAACCAGCGACGGTTGAATTCCCTCGCCACCACGCGATAATCAGGTTCCCACTTCCCTCCGACAACGCATAAAGGCTACCGAGGCAAACATGGATAAGGCCGCCAAAGAGTTCTTGATCAAGATCCTCGAAACTCCTAGCCCTTCGGGCTACGAAGTTCCCGTCCAAGACATTGTCCGCGATTACGTGGGTAGCTTCGCAGACGAAGTGCGTACCGATTTGCACGGCAACGTCATCGCCAGTTGCAATCCATCCGCCGACGTGCGCGTGATGTTTGCCGGGCATGCGGACCAAATCGGACTGCTGGTGACGTACGTCGACGAGAATGGCTTCATTTACACCAATACGATCGGCGGCTGGGATCCGCAGCAGCTCATTGGTCAGCGGATGACCATCTACACGTCTGACGGCCCGGTGCCTGCCGTGATTGCACGCAAGCCGATTCACTTGCTCAACGAAGAGGAGCGCAAGCAAGTGGTGAAGACCAAGGAATTGTGGCTCGACATCGGGGCGAGGAATCAGAAAGAAGCGCAAGAGATTGTGGCGATTGGCGACCCCGTGACTTTGGAACTCGGGTACCAAGCGATGCGCAACAACCTGGCCAACTCCCCGGGGATGGACGACAAGACGGGACTCTGGGTTTGTGCCGAAGCGGGACGCCGCGCCAAGGAACGCGGCGGGCTGAACGTAGCGGTACATGTTGCGGCAACCGTGCAAGAGGAGATTGGCCTCCGCGGCGCCACCACCAGTGCCTATGGCATCGATCCCCATGTCGGAATCGCCGTCGACGTGACCCACGCTACCGATTGTCCGACGATTGAGAAGTTTCAGGAAGGCGATATCAAGCTGGGCGGAGGGCCCGTCGTGTATCGCGGCGCGAACATGAATCCCGTGGTCGTCGATCATCTCCGCGCGGCAGCCAAGACGGCAAGCATCGATCTGCAGTGGGGGGCCATCGGTCGCGGCACCGGTACCGATGCCAACGCCATGCAACTGGCACGCGGCGGCGTAGCTACCGGGTTGGTGAGCGTGCCGAACCGTTACATGCATAGTGCGGTCGAGATGGTCTCGCTCGATGATCTCGACGCCTGCGCCGACTTGCTGGCCGAGTTCGCGCTGAGCATTGCCGCGGACGCCGACTTCACGCCGCGGTAACGCCCAAACGCCCACGACGGTGCGTTTTGCTACACTTTCGGAATAACGATTGGTTGTCGATTTACTTGTTGTCGAGCCACCTCCGTTTTCCCCTGTATTTGTAGCGTCTTCCCGCCATCGAGGTCGAGCGGACAAGCGAATAAATCGACACATAAATCATCACCTGTCGATTTACCTGTGAGGAAGCCGAAAAAACGGAATGCGGTAGTCGGTGGGACGCACCGTGCAGCACATTGGCGTGCAAGCCGCAACGGCGCGTAGCACCCCCTTTGGCCTCCAGCCGACAGCCGAACAGCCCCCGCCGCAGATCGCGCATCGCCGGGGCTCATATATTGGACCCCACGATATTGGACCCCACTGGGTGGCCAATTTCAAAACGAAAGTTGGGCGGCGGGCTGGCGTCGCGTCATTCACCGAAAGCCTCCAACTACCCGCAATAGCCCACCCTAAAGTCTAGCCACCAGCGCACGACCTACGGCTTATGGCCGGCAGCTCAGCTCAGCAGCCCCCCGCGGCGCGGGGGGCGTCGCTCGTATAGAATGACGGTCTCGCATGATCAACCGAGGTGACTGAATGACCGCTCGCAGTGCCCAGCCGTCCGACGCGCAGCAATCGCGTTACCCTTCGTTGGTGGTGGAACTACCGGCATGGGTCGCGGAGTTCGTGCCGCCACCCGAACATGTCTACGCTACGGTCGAAGAGCGGATGGAACTGGCCGTCGAGTTGTCGCGGGCAAACGTTGCTCGTGGCACGGGCGGACCGTTTGGCGCTGCGGTGTTCGATAATCAAACCCATCGACTGGTTGCCCCTGGCGTGAACATTGTGGTTCCGTCCCATTGGTCGGGCGGACATGGCGAAATGGTCGCCATGGCGATTGCCCAGCAGGTGGCACGGACGCACGACCTGGGCGGTCCCGGCTTTGGGCCGCACGAGCTGGCAACCAGTTGCGAGCCCTGCTCCATGTGCTTTGGTGCCCTCCCTTGGTCGGGCGTTAAGCGTTTGGTGTGTGCGGCCAGCGAGCAGGACGCGCGCGACATTGGTTTCGACGAGGGGCCCAAGCCAGCGGACTGGGCCGCGGCACTCGAGTCGCGTGGCATCGAAGTGGTGCTGGGCGTGCTCCGCGAGAAAGGCGCCAACGTCCTGCGAGACTACGCCGCCAGCGGTGGCGCGATCTACAATGGTCGCCTTGAGGGCTGAGCGGACACCGGCCCAACTCGTGCGAATTAATCACCGCCAACCACGGCGGTCGCCTTGCCAAGTCTCCTTAGTTGCGAGAAAATCAGCCGTTTGCCACTTCCTTTTGCACGGACTCGTACCATGCCTGCCAGCTTTCCGCCGCTCGATGTTCCCACCCGCCTACTGCATGGACCTGGCCCGTCGCCCGTTGCCCCTTCGGTGTTGGAAGCGCTCTCGAAACCCTGCATCGGTCATATGGACCCGGAGTTCATGCGGGTGATGAACGAAGTACGTGAGATGTTGCAGGCGGTGTTCGAAACCGAGAATGCCATGACGCTCGCCTGCTCGGGCACGGGGTCGGCGGGCGCCGAGATGCTCGCCGACAATCTCGTGGAGCCGGGCGACACGTGCCTGGTGGGAATCAATGGCGTGTTCGGCGGCCGATTTGCAGAAAAGTGTCGCCGTGCGGGAGGCGAAGTCGAGACGATCACCGCGGCGTGGGGACAGGCCTTCGACCAGGACGAACTAGTCGACCGCATCGATGAGCTGAAGCCAGCCATCGCCATGGTGGTGCATGCCGAAACCTCCACCGGCGTGCACCAGCCAATCGACCGACTGGCCGATGCCGTTCACAAGCATGGAGGCCTGCTGCTCGTCGATTGCGTCACATCGCTGGGCGGCTTGCCCGTGAAGATTGACGAGCGGGGCATTGATGCGGCCTACAGCGGCACCCAAAAGTGTTTGTCTTGTCCGCCGGGATTGGCCCCCGTGACGCTCTCCGAGCGAGCCATGCATAAGGTGCAGCATCGCACCGCGCCAGTGAACTCCTGGTACTTGGACCTGACGCTTGTCGGCAACTACTGGAGCGGCAGCCGGGCGTATCATCATACGGCACCGGTAAACATGAACTATGCGTTGCACGAGGCATTGCGACTCATCCTGGAGGAAGGGCTCGAAGCGCGGTTCGCCCGCCATCAGGCCATGCACGACAAATTGCGAGAGCAACTCCTAGACCGCGGTTTCGAGTACGCTTCGGATCCCGACCATTCGCTCCCGATGCTCAACCTGGTAACGATTCCCGACCGCGTCGACGACGAAGCGGCCGTACGCAAAGCCTTGCTGTTGACGCACGGTATTGAGATCGGCGGCGGGCTAGGCGACTTGGCCGGTAAGTGCTGGCGGATCGGACTCATGGGACATGGTGCCCGCGACGAAAACGTCGAGGCGATTGTCGAGACGCTCGATCAAGTGGTGCCCGTTGCCGTATAGTCACGTCGCCGCATCGGAGGTCGCGGCATGCGGACCGGACGCAATTAACTTCGGCCAGCGGATGGGCGGTGGATGGTCTCGTTGCCGCTGGAGGGTGCCCCGTTGCGGCCTGCGGCGTTGGTGGTCGGCGCAGCATTGGCCTGCGAGAGCCGGGTGAGCGTCATGAGCAGCTCTTCGCTGGTGGCGGGGATGGCCAGATCGAACGGCTGGCCATCGGCGGCGAACGAGATGGCGTGCCGCGCGGCGAGCCACACGGCAAGGCCCAGCATGAGCGGCGGCTCGCCCACCGCTTTGCTTTGGCGGACGTTTAACTCGTGTTTGGGATTATGGATAAAGTCGACGTGCATTTCCTGGGGCAAATCAGTAACGTTGGGAATCTTGTAGGTTGTCGGTCCGGTGGATAGCAGGGCCCCGGACGCGTCGTAGCGAAGCTCTTCGTTGGTCACCCAGCCCACGCCCTGGATGAAGCCCCCGATGACCTGGCCGCGATCGACGCCGGGATTGATCATGCGGCCGACGTCCATGAGCAGGTCGGCCCGGTCGAAAGTCAACTCGCCGGTGAAGCGATCGATCGTTACTTCGGCCACGGCCGCACCGGTGGTGAAGTAGAAGAAAGGATTGCCGCGGCCCGTCTCGCGGTTGTAGTCGACGCCGGGCGTCGCGTAGAAACCTCGGGCCCCCAGGTCGACACGTTCGCGACGAGCCCTTGCACAGAAGTCGCCAAAATCGATGCGGCGACTCGCATCCGGGTCGCGGTCGTCGTACACGTATCCCGACTCGAAGCAAATATGCTCGGGCGACCGCCACCAAACCACGTTCGGTGCTGGCCAAGAGTTGGGCGGCAAAGGCCTGCATCCGATGCTTGATTTGCTGGCACGCGTCGAGCGAGCTCGCGCCGTTGAGGTCGGTGCCGGCGCTGGCGGCGGTGGGCGAGGTATTGTTGTTTTTCTCGGTGGAAGTCACCATCATGCGGACACGCTGGCCGGGGATCCCAAATTCGTCCGCGACCAACTGCCTGAGCTTGGTATTGAGCCCTTGCCCCATCTCGGTGCCGCCGGTCGATACCTGGATGGTCCCATCGGTGTAGATGTTTACCAGTGCATTGGCCTGATTGAGGAACTTGGTGGTGAAGGAGATGCCGAATTTCACCGTCGAGAGCGCGATGCCCTTGAGGTGCGTGTGGCTCGCCGCGTTGAACAACTCGACTTGTTGGCGACGCGCGTGGTAGTCGGAAGACTGCGCGAGTTGATCGACCGTCTCCGCAAGCACGTGGTCGCGTACAATTTGACCGTAGTGAGTGGTGTTGCGACGAGCGTCGCCGTCGGTGTAGAGATTGACTCGACGAACCTCGAGTGCATCGACTTGCAGTTGGCGGGCAATTTCTTCCAGGCTGTTTTCTATGACCGCCATGCCCTGGGGACCACCAAAACCCCGAAAAGCGGTGTTGGGTGGCAAATTGGTGCGACAGACCTGCCCCGTTACACGGAGTAGCGGCACGTAGTAGGCGTTGTCCGCGTGCAGCATAGTTCGCTCCAGGACGGCCGTCGACAAATCGGCAAACGCTCCGCCGTTGGAGTAAAAATCGAACTCGGCGGCAAGGAGCCGGCCCGTTGCATCGTACGCAACGCGATAATCGGTTTGGTATTGATGGCGTTTGCCTGTGATCGACATGTCGTCGAATCGCGTGAGCACCAACCGCGCTGGCCGGCCCGTGCGATGAGCAACCATGGCCGCCATCACGGCCGTGATGGCGGACTGGGTTTCTTTGCCACCAAATCCGCCCCCCATCCTTGGGCATTCGCAAACCACCTGGT
The DNA here is from genome assembly GCA_963753855.1 of Lacipirellulaceae bacterium. Lineage (GTDB taxonomy): Bacteria > Planctomycetota > Planctomycetia > Pirellulales > Lacipirellulaceae > Aeoliella. Next base: position 614,576 of record CAVWDV010000008.1, read on the forward strand.
GCATGCCGAGTCCTAGCGCCTCGGCGACGACGGCCTGGGTTTCCGTGGGGTTCTGCGTCGAGGAGATGACCCGCAGTTCGCCCCCGCTCCCGTGCTGGGCGAGCGCCGCCTGCGTTTCGAAGTAGAACTGTTCCTGTCCTTTGGAGTGGAATCGCCCTTGGAGCGTGTGGGGTGCGGCATCGAATGCGGCTTGGAACACTTGGTCGTCGTCCGCGCCACGGCTAGCCATCTTTCGCTTGGGGCCGATGAGCGATTTCGCCCCGATCGCCTCGTCGATCGTCAATACGGGCCGCTGCTCGTGGCAATCGATTTTTACCAGTTGTTGAGCGGCGGCGGCGGACGCCCGGTCGTCGGCGGCAATGACGACCACGGGCTGACCACGGTACGAGATTTTGTCGGCCACCAGGAAGGGCTCGTCTGCGATGATGGGGCCGAAGTGATTCGGACCTGCCAAATCAAGGTGGCTCAGTATGCAGCGGACACCAGGCACGTTGCTGGCGGCGGTGGTATCGATGGCAATCAAGCGCCCCGCGGCAATGGGCGCCCCGACGAAGGTGACGCACAACTCGCGTTCGCCCCGCGGCAGGTCGTCAATATAGGGGGCCGTCCCGGTGACATGCCCGGTGGCCGCCTCGTGAGGCAATGGCCTTCCGACTTGTGGCATGACTACGCCCCCAGGGTGGTCGGCAGGTTCGTGAGGTCGTAGTAGCACTTGGCGAATAGATTTTCTACCAATTGCAAGCGATATTCGGCATACCCCGCACATCGGAGATTGGTTGCACTTCTTCGCGGGCGATTTCGCCCGCGCGGCGCATTGTCTGGAGGGTGATCGCCGAACCCACGAGCGATTTCTCGACGCGCGGTAACCGTACGACCGTGGGGCCTACGCCACCGGCGGCCACGCGTGCCTCAAGCACTTTGCCTTGCGACTGACGCAGCCAGATGGCCGCCGTGATCGTGCTGATGTCCATATCGCGGCGTTTGGAGACTTTATAGAGTTGTAGCACCACGTCGTGCGGCGGTAGGGGTGTCCGCACCCGGGTGATTACCTCGTCGGGCTGGAGGTCGACTTGCTTGTACCCGAGATAGAAATCGCGAATATCCACTTGCCTTGTTCCCCCAACACGGGCCAGTTCGAGTGTCGACTCGGTGACGTAGTGCATGGGGATCGAGTCGGCGATGGGGGACGCGTTGGCCAGGTTGCCGGCCACGGTTCCCGCATGCCGCACTTGTGGACTGCCAAACCGGGTGAGGATTTGGTGGTACTCGGGTAAGCGATGATGGGCGAACGCTTCCACCTGGTCCCAAGTGGCCGCGGCACCGATGACTAGTTCGTCGCCAAGCACTTCGACGTGTGCGAGCTCGGCGACCTGGCCCGTGTAGATCACTTGTCGGGGAATAAACCGTCCGTGGTTGTATTGCACTCCCAGGTCGGTTGCGCCGGCAATCAGCCGCGCGTTGGGATATTTTTTCCGGGCAGCAAGCAGGTCGTCGAGCGAGCGCGGAATCGCCACAATGCGTGCCGATTCGACCACATCGACCACCTCGACCGACTCGCTACCGAGTGCGTCGAGGTCGTCGCGGATTGCTGGCGACTCGAATCGCTGGGCGATGCTCGTCGTGGTGGCCGGCTCCAGTGCCTGCGCGGCATCAAGTATCTGGCGGTAACCGGTGCACCGGCACAGGTTGCCCGACAAGCCGAGTCGAAGTTCGTGGTCCGTTAATCGCTGGCTGCAGCCTTCGTGCACGGATTCTTCCAGCACTCCGTGCAGCGCCATCACGAACCCAGGTGTACAAAATCCGCACTGGCTGCCATGCCCGTCGACCATGGCGGCTTGTACCGTCGAGAGGTTTTCGGTGCCGCCCAATCCCTCCACAGTTACCACTTGCCGACCGTCCATTTGAAACACAAACGCAATGCAGGCGTCGACCGACTTATAGCGGGGGGGCGCGTCGTCGCGTGTTGGCTCACTCACCAAGACGGTGCAAGCGCCGCAATCGCCTTCCGCGCACGCTACTTTCGTCCCGGTCAGACGCTGTCCAGCGAGATAGCCGTGTCCGTCGCGGATGTAGTCGGTCAGCGTTACGAGGGCTGCGCTGGCGTCGACACGATGGCGGGTGCCGTTGATGTAGAGTACGACGTAGTCTCGCATGGTGAACGCTAGGTGCTGGCGCAGGGCGGTGGAGCAACCTGAGTTCCGCCAGAGGCAGATTGCCACCACGACCTTGGGCAATTAAGCTTTAGTCCTGTTCAATTAACAACTTAGATCGACACCCAGCGGTCGTCAACCTCGTTGCTCCGCCGGCTGAGCAACTTTCGCAAGACGACTGCATGAAGTCATCCATCGATACGCTGGCTGAACAGGTGATGGAACGGTGCGATCTGGTGGCCCAGTGCACCGACGATGCCGATCGGATCACGCGACTGTTTCTCACTCCCGCTATGCAATCGGCCCATCGGCGGGTAGCCGGTTGGATGCGCGAAGCGGACCTCGATGTGCGAATCGACAGCGCCAGCAATTGCATCGGTCGGCGGCAGCAACAAGGCGCTAGCCGCTCGCTGTTGATTGGTTCGCACCTCGATTCGGTACCAGGTGCCGGGCGGTACGACGGCGTGCTGGGTGTGCTCCTGGGGCTTGCCGTTTGCCAATGCTTGGCGGATGAGCAGTTGCCCTTCCATTTGGACGTCGTTGGATTTAGCGAGGAAGAGGGCGTCCGATACAAAATGCCATACCTTGGCAGCGCTGCGGTTGCGGGTCGCTTCGACACGTCGTGGCTCGATCGCAAGGACGACAGTGGGCTTACGATGCATGAAGCGATGATCCGCTTCGGCCTCGATCCCGCGGCAATTCCCACGTGCGCGTACCAGCGAGACGAAGTGGTCGGGTTCATTGAGCCCCATCTCGAGCAGGGACCCATCCTCGAGCAACTGGGTCTGCCCGTAGGCGTGGTAACGGGCATCGCGGGGCAGAGTCGCCTGCGGCTCGCCTTTGACGGGCGTGCCGGCCACGCGGGAACCACGCCCATGGCAGGCCGCCGCGACGCTTTGGTGGCCGCTTCCGAATTCGTGGGACGCGTACGCACGGAGTGCCTCGCACTGCCCGGCGTAAGGGCGACCGTGGGATCGATGACGATCACGCCCAACGCGTCGAACGTGATTCCCAGCCGGGTGGAGCTCACGCTGGATGTCCGCCATCTGAACAATGAGGTTCGTAAGCTGGCCATTTCCAATTTGCTGGCCAAGGGACGCCGTGCCGCGATGAGCGGCGATTGTGAATTCGCCGTCCTGGAGGAGACCTCGCAGAACTCGGTGAGGGCCCATGCAGCGATGGCTGCGGCGCTTCGCGAAACGGTCGCCGCAAGTGGGCTGCATCCTATGGAACTGGAGAGCGGTGCGGGGCACGATGCCGTGATCATGGGACAATCGTTTCCCATGGCCATGCTGTTTCTTCGTCACCCAGGTGGCGTGAGTCACCATCCCGACGAAGCCGTGCTTGTGGAGGACGTGGCGGTCGCCATCGACGTTCTGGGTCGCTACGTACAGCGGCTAGCAGCAGACTACCAATAACCGAAAAAGGCAGAGTCAATCGATGACCCAACCAATCTTTGGCCAAACACGGACCCACGTCGCTACCAATCACGCGCTGGTCGCGCCCGACGGGCATGTCGTGTCGCCGATGCACGGATGGCAAAACGCCGAAGGTGTTGTGCTCGTGAGTCCGGCGATGCGCGGCCCGCGGTTTGTCCAGTGCCTCGTAAACGGCGGCGAAGGTACATGCACCAATGGTGCCGCGGCCGGAGTCGAGCGGTTGGTCTATGTCCTGTCGGGCGTGGCACAGCTCGATGGCAACGCATTTGGCATGGATTCGTTCGCCTGGTTTCCACCCAGCGACGAATACGAGCTATCTGTTCCGCTCGGTTCGAAACTGCTGGTCTTCGAGAAGCCGTACGAACAGCTTGAAAATGTGGAGGTGCCCAAACGCGTTGTCGGCCACCTAAGCGAAGCAACCACAGAGCCTTTCCTCGGCAACACCGCCACCATGCTGGCAACGCTGCTGCCCATCGACCCCGGCTTCGACATGGCAGTGAACGTCTTTCATTTCGATTCCGGTGCGGCGCTGCCGTTTGTCGAAACCCACGTAATGGAGCACGGTCTCTACATGAACGCCGGGCAGGGCATCTATCGCTTAGGCGATTGCTGGTATCCTGTCCAGCAGGGCGATGCCATTTGGATGGCGTCGTATTGCCCGCAATGGTTCGTCGCAATGGGGGGCGGTCCCGCCGCTTACATTTACTACAAGGACATCCACCGCGACCCGCTTGCAATTCACGAAGCGTCCCGCTTGCAATTCACGCAGCGACCCACGGATCCATGAATCTCCCGCTACCCAAAGTCGATATCTCCCGTCTGACGGCCGAGTTAGATCAGCTCGCTGCCATCTCCGAGTGCAGCGAGCCGCCGCCCGCCGTCACGCGCGTGGTTTTTACCCCCACCGATATCGAAGCGCGTGAGTTTCTCCGCGGACTTTACGAAGCGGCGGGGCTCAAGGTCCGCGTCGATGCCGTCGGCAACACTTTGCGCGGTGGGAGGGAACCGACAACCGGGCACCCATCGTTGGCACGGGGTCGCACACCGACGCAATCCCACACGCAGGCATGTACGACGGCACCGTGGGGGTACTCGGGGGACTCGAAGCGATTCGCGCTCTCCAGCAATCCGGTTTTCGCCCCCTACGATCAATCGAACTGGTAATGTTTACCTCCGAGGAACCCACCAGGTTCGGAGTCGGCTGTACGGGTAGTCGATTGATGAGCGGAGCCACCAGCCCCGAGCAACTCGTGTTGCTCACGGACGAAGCGGGCGACAGCTACGACACCATACGCCGCGGAGCTGGCTTCGAGGGGGCGATTGCGTCTGCCGTGCTGCCCGACAACTACTATCATGCGTTCGTCGAGTTGCACATCGAACAGGGGCCACTACTGGAGCAGGCAGGCGTGCCGATTGGCGTAGTCTCGGCGATCGCGGCGCCTGCCACGGTTGAATTCACCGTTCGCGGCGAAGGGGGACACGCCGGCGCAGTGCTCATGGATAACCGCCGCGATGCCCTGGCGGCGGCGGCCCAGATGATCGTCGCCATCGAAGCATCCGCGCAAGAGTACGAGCCCCGACCTGGTGGCGACCATCGGCTGCGTGCAGGTTCACCCCGGCGCGGTCAACTCCATCCCCAGCCGTGTGCGTTTCACGCTCGACCTCCGCGACATCGACGGCGGGAATCGCGACGCCGTGCTCCATCAGATTGGGCGGGAAGTGGAGCGTATTGCTGCTGCCCGCCAGGTGTCGGTCGCATGGGACGTGTTGAATGCCGATCCCCCAGCGACGGCCGATCCCATGGTAGTCGACGCCATCCAGCAAGCAGCAAAGCAATTGGGGCTTCCGGCGCACTGAGATGATTAGCCGCGCCTACCACGACTCGCTGTTTATCGCCCGCATTGCCGCAGCAGGTATGATTTTCATTCCGTGCCGCGGTGGCGTGTCGCATCGCCCCGACGAGTACTGCTCGCCCGATCAAATCGCCGCCGGCGTGCAATGCCTGGCCGTAACACTGGCGCAGCTCGCCGGCGGAGAGTAGCCTCGCCGCCTTGAGCAAGGTTCAATGACGAATGACCAAGTTTCAAGTTTCGTACAGCGACCAAAGTATCTTCCCGTAGCCTCTACCCACCCGGCCCGCAGCCCCCCACCGACGGCAATTCGGCTGTCTGGGAACCTGGATTGCTGGGCCCCGATGGCGTTTTCGGAGCCCGAGCCATATCAATGATTCTTGCCCCCTTTGGTCGGTCTTGTGTCTCTTCGTGGCTATGGCTTTGCGATCGGATCCAGCGACGCTACGCATCTAGATCAATGAGTCCTGACCCCTTTGAATATTCTGACCCCTTTGAATATTCGCGGGCGACGGTGGCCGTGATGTAGCCAAACGGTTCGTCGGTCACCACGAACACTTCGTTCTCGTTTTCCCTGCCGAAGGGGCTCAGGTTGGCCAGCAGGTGATGCTTGTTGGGTAGCGTGAGTGTAATCTCCGTCACGGACGGCACGGCATCGAGCGCCGCCTGCCCCATCCAGTACAGCGTTTCCTGCACGCTCCGGCTGTAATGATCAATGAATCGATGCAGCAACGCATCGACGAGCGTTGTCCGCGTTGCGGGATAGTCGTTCACCGCCGGGGAGTAACGCCACGTAGCGGTTACCTCAGTTGCCAGAATGCGGTCGTCGGTATCGGCCAGCGTGCGAAACTCGCTCTGGTTAAAATCGCTAAAGCCACTTTCGGTGGTCTTGGCAATCAGTAGTTGGGTAATGCCGGCCGTTACCTGCGGAGCTTCCCCGCGGGCAACACGTACGGTAGCAGTGGGTGTCGCCCGCTGGTTGGCCACGAACGAGTGGGGCGATTCGAGCAATCGGCTCCAAACTCTTTCGCTGAGTGCCACTTCGCATGCATCGACTTGCGAATGGGTATCGACGAAGTGCTGCGCGATAGCAATGCCGAACGATTCGATCGAGTCGAGCGGGTCGTGCTTGGCGAGCACGTAGACGGTATTCTTGCAAGTATCGGTTGCAATTACGGCGCGATTGTCGCCCTCCAAGTAAGCAGGATCGAAGGCACCTTCCAGCTCGACGTCTACGGCGACCTCAACAAATTCGTGCGTTTCCTCCGCCGCGGGATGAGTGCGGGGGCGGCGGACTTTGCTGACGCGCACGCGATGTTTGCCGTAACGGTGAGATGCCAACCGTGCTGCCATGCCAGCCTCGTGGGATTCGTGGTATAGTGCCTTGTGTCGAGTACGCATGATAGTAAAGTCTCCCGCCAATGCCAGCCGACGCGAATCAAAAACATGACGAACTGCTGCTCAGCTCACAGCGTGTGTTCACGCCGGCAGGCGAGCGCGCGGCGACTGTTCGCATTGCGGCTGGGCGGATCGCCGAAATTCTGGACTACGATCCCCGTGCCGGTGAGGACCTGGGCCGGCTGGCGATCCTGCCTGGGTGTGTCGATACGCATGTTCATTTCAATGAACCAGGACGCACCGAGTGGGAGGGGTTTGCCACCGGTACCGCCGCGGCGGCAGCGGGGGGGGTGACGCTTGCGGTGGATATGCCGCTCAATAGCTCGCCGGTGACCACCACCACCCAAGCACTGGCGGCCAAACGGCAGGCGGCTTCCGGAAAGCTGTCGACCGACCTGGGGTTCTACGGTGGGCTGATTCCGGGCAACGAACCTCAGATTGCCGGGTTGCTCGACGCTGGCGTGCTCGGCATCAAGGCGTTCTTGTGCCCGAGCGGAATCGACGAGTTCCCGGCCGCCACCGAGCGGGAACTTCGCGCAGCGATGCCAATTCTGGCCGAGCGGGGCCTGCCATTGCTTGCGCATGCCGAGCTGGTGAAGCCGATGCCAGCGATGCGCGATCCGCGTTCCTATACGGACTGCGTCCAATCGCGCCCGCCCAGCTTTGAGCGGGAGGCGATTGAGCTGCTGGTTGAATTATGTCGGCAAACGAGCTGCCGTACGCACATCGTGCATTTGGCGGATGGTGGCAGCCTGCCACTGCTCAAGGCGGCCCGCGGCGAGGGACTGCCGCTCACCGTCGAAACGTGTCCGCACTACCTCACCTTTGCGAGCGAGCAGATTCGCGATGGCGCGTGCGAGTACAAATGCGCTCCGCCGATTCGCGACGAGGCCAATCGCGAACAGTTGTGGCAGGGCCTGGCCCAGGGCGTCATCGACTTTGTGGTCTCCGACCATTCGCCCTGCCCGCCGGCGGCAAAAATGCTCGACGAGGGGAGATTCGATCTCGCGTGGGGGGGAATAAACTCGGTCCAGCTAACGCTGCCCGTGATGTGGACAGAGGCTTTGCGGCGGGGCTTCGACTTGGCGCAGGTAGCCGATTGGTTGTCGCATCGGCCGGCAAAGTTCATTGGCCAGCAGTCAGGAATCGTGGTAGGCAACGAGGCGAATCTGGTGGTGTTCGATTCGGATCGTTCCTTTACTGTCGATCAGTTGGCGCTCGCCACCCGCCACCACCTTACGCCGTACCATGGAGCGATGCTGCGTGGTGTTGTGGGGCGGACCTACTTGCGTGGGCGAATTGCCGCTGCGGGTGTCGGGAGAATACGATGACCAAGCGACTGGCAAGTCATTTGAACGCACTCCCCACGCAAGTGGCCACCGACGAACTGCGCAAGTGTTGTGGCTCGACTTGGTGGTGTGCACAAATGGTCGCCGCCCGACCGTTTGCCGATCGCGACGCGGTTCGCGCTGCCGCAGGGCGAGGGTTCGACCAAATGCCGTGCGCGGCCTGGCTTGAGGCGTTTGCGAGTCACCCGCGAATTGGCGACCTCGATTCACTCCAAATGCGTTACGCTGGCAACCATCAGTGGTCGGCCGGCGAGCAGTCCGGCATGTCGGGTGCCGACTCACGGGTGCTCGTAGGTTTGCGCGACGCCAATAATTTGTACTACGACCGGTTTGGCTATAGCTTCATTGTTTGTGCGTCCGGAAAGTCGGCGACGGAGATGCTCACAATCCTCCAGCGTCGACTCGCCAACGACCCGGAGGCCGAGCTACGCGAAGCCGCCGGCGAGCAGCGCAAAATCACGCTGCTGCGGATCGATAAGCTGGAAGCATCGCTCGCCGACGAATGATCAACAGCAACTCCGACCACAACCAAGCAGGTACCCGCAATGAGCCCTATTACCACCCACGTGCTCGACACAACGCTCGGCAGGCCAGCAGCCGGGATGGCCGTGAGCCTCTACCATCTAGATGGAATTGGCATGGGGGCCGCCATCGCCGATGGCACGACGGACGCCGACGGGCGGATCACCGACCTCCTGAGCGAACGCGAACTCACCACGGGAATCTATCGGCTGTCATTTGATACGGCTGGCTATTTTGCGGGGTTGGAGACCGCCACGTTTTACCCCCGCATCGACATCTGTTTCGAAATTCGCCAGCCTACCGATCACTACCATGTGCCGCTGCTTCTCTCCCCCTTCGGCTACACAACCTATCGAGGCAGTTAAGCAATGTTGCCGATCCTGCGCACGAACCGCAGCTTAGCTTGGATCGTCGCCTTTCCCCCCTGCGACCGACGTCATTTGTGTCCAAAACTTCTTCTGCAAGTCGAGCCAACCATCGGGACTCATCGGCAGCCAGGCCTTCATCATTTCGGACGGTTGCATACTCGTCGTATACCGCATCATTTTCTCCTGCATTTCTTTCAGCATGGCCTCCTGCATGGGGGCCACGTCGGGGAGCCCCATAAAGTGTCGGGCTTCCTCAGGGGTGCAGTCAATGTTGATGGTGATCTTCATGGATTCGACTCCTTGGAGGACATGGCTAATGGCACAGCATGGTACCGAACATTTCCTGGTTGCGGTTGGCACGCCCCTCTCCTACGCATCCTAAGTGAAACCAGCGCGATGGAGGTAGGGAGCTGCGCAAACCGTCTTGATTACTTGTTTGTCGAGAGCCGCCTTTTGCAACACGGCGATAACAGCGTTCTCCAGCTCCATGTAGGTGTTTCGGTCGCGTTCGCGGTCCAGTCGGGCTGGCCCCGATGCGTTGGAGCAATAGTTCGTTTGTTGGCAAGCGCGCCGCGAGTGCTCGGGCGCCCTGACGACCGTGGATGCCGGCCAACTTTCCGACAACCGGTACATGGTTCGCAGTCGTCGAGCTTTGCGGGCGCCTTTTTCGGGTAGCGCCAACTGTAGCAACGCCGCCGACGGCTAGGCAATTACCCGAACCTTCGTGATTTTGGTGACTTCCCTCAACATTCGCGGCGGTCTCGGCGGGCGCAAAATGCGGTGCAGCAGGTGCACGCATTGCGTCGCACCCACTCGTTCGCGCATGAAAAAACCCCTGCGGTTACAGGGGTAAATGCTGCTTCTCGCGAGTCGGTGCGAGATCGTGCGCAAACGTTCAAGCGGAGAGGACAGGATTCGAACCTGCGGTACAGTTTGACCCGTACGCCGATTTAGCAAACCGGTGCTTTCGACCACTCAGCCACCTCTCCTGGTGGGCACGGCGGCATGGACGGCCACCGTGCAAGTCCCTTATTCTACGCCGCCCCCGGGCGGCTGAAAAGTCCAGCCTTGTCGTCGAAAGGGCGCGGGCAAAAAGTTCTATCCGCCCTCGCCGGTAGAGTCGCTTCGACGGAAAGGGCATGTTGGGGTTTGCGGGGATCGACTTAGCCAGGTTTGGGCATTCGCCGCGAACGCCGCCAATCCGTTCTTGGTGGGCTTTCGGTTTACAGCCCCGCTAGCCTGCGAAGGCGTTTTTCTGCGATTTCGCCTCCCATCTCCCCGGCTAGCAGCCTGCTTGAATCATCAAACGACCCGGGCCCGGCGGCGGATGCTATCCACCCGGGAGGGCCTGGAGTCGCCTGTAGCTCCTGCGTATCGCCAAATGGCCCAGGTGTCATGGACTCGCAAAACAGGGCCAGTGGTTCACGCCGAGTATGTCCCGGCATTCGCTTGGCCGACTATTCGTCTACCTGTGCTTCGACCACTGTCGCATCGGTGCCTGTATTACCATTCGACACGTCGGGGTTGGCGTCGGTTCCATAGTGCAGGGAGTAGAGCATGGGGGCAATAATCATCGCCACCACGCTAATGAGCTTGATGAGGATGTTGATCGAAGGCCCCGAGGTGTCCTTAAACGGATCGCCCACGGTGTCGCCGGTGACCGTCGCTTTGTGCATTTCGTCGTACTCATCGCCCCATTTGGCGTGGCCATCGTCCTTGGTTTGCTTTTTCGCATTGTCCCACGCACCGCCAGAGTTTGCTTGGAAAATAGCCAGGCAGACGCCCGAAATCGTCACGCCGATCAGGAGGCCACCCAGCATATCCGGCGAGTAGACGCCAATAACGATGGGTACAATCACCGCGAGCAGGCCCGGCGCCACCATTTGCTTGATTGCGGCGGCCGTGGCGATTTCGACACAGTGAGCGTACTCGGCTTTCCCATCGGCCGCGGCGATCAAGGCAGCCTCTGCCGGCGTGGGGTCGCGTTCTTCGCTCTCGGCGAACTGGGCCGCATCGAGTGCGGGGCGCAATTCGGGGATGTCGCGGAACTGCCGCCGGACTTCTTGGATCATGTCCTGGGCCGCATTGCCCACCGCCACCATAGCCATGGCCGAGAAGCGGAAGGGGAGCATGCAACCAACCAGCAGGCCAACCAGCACGTAGGGGTCGGCCGCGTCGATATCCACGCGCCCGTCCATTTTGGTGAGGTAGGCCGCGGTAAGGCTCAGTGCGGTAAGTGCGGCCGAGCCAATGGCAAAGCCCTTGCCGATGGCAGCCGTCGTGTTGCCCACCGCGTCGAGTTTATCGGTCCGGCCACGTACTTCGCGGCCCAGACGCGACATTTCCGCAATGCCGCCCGCGTTGTCGGCAATCGGGCCATAGGCGTCGGTGGCCAGTTGAATTCCGAGTGTCGAAAGCATTCCGAGTGCGGCCATCGCAATGCCATACAGACCACCGCAGGAGTAGGCGGCAATGATCGCCGCGCTAATAACAAGCACCGGCGCCGTCGTCGAGTTCATGCCAACGGCCACGCCCTGAATGATGGTCGTCGCACTACCGGTGCGTGAGGCGTTGACAATGGTATCGACCGGCGGCTTGTTGCAAGCCGTGTACCACTCGGTAATCATGCCGACGGCAATGCCCGAGATGAGGCCGGCGACGACGGCCATAGCGATACCAATCCACGTGTAGGTGATTTCGTCGCCGCTAATGATGTCGACCACGGTCACAGGTTGGGGAATCAGGTAGTAAATCGCGGCAATGGTTCCCAGCATCATGAGCCCGCCGGAGACGAACATGCCCCGATTGAGGCCTTTTTGTGGGTCGCCTCCTTCTTCGGTCTGCACGAAGAAGAAGCCGATAATCGACGCGATGGCACCCACCACCGCTACCACCAGCGGCAAGTAAACGGCGTTCATGCCTGTGCCAGCTTCGGCCAACTCGAGTCCGCCGTACCAGGCGGCACCAAGGATCATCGAAGAGATGATGGCGCCAACGTACGACTCGAACAGGTCGGCCCCCATGCCTGCCACGTCGCCCACGTTGTCGCCCACGTTGTCGGCGATGGTGGCGGGATTGAGCGGATGGTCTTCGGGGATACCGGCTTCGACTTTACCCACCAGGTCGGCACCAACATCGGCAGCCTTCGTGAAAATGCCGCCACCCACGCGAGCGAACAATGCGATCGACGAGGCACCCAACGAGAAGCCCGAGAGGATGTTCAGCACCAGCATGGTGGCGTCGCCCCCTTCGAGCGACAGGGGGTACATCTTGGTGTAGACGAGTAGCAGGCCGCCAAGTCCGAGCAATGCGAGCCCCACCACCGAGAGCCCCATCACCGACCCACCGGTGAACGCCACCTGCAGGGCCGTATTCAAGCCAGTGCGGGCCGCGGCTGCCGTCCGGGTGTTGGCGAGCGTGGCAGTTTTCATGCCGAAGAATCCGGCGAGCGCCGAGCAAAAGGCACCCAACACAAACGAGACGGCAATCAGTCCGTTGGTGTTTTGTTCATCGCCGAGCGCCTGATTTGAGAATCCCAGCAGCACCGCCACGGCGATGACGAAGACGGCTAGCGACCGGTACTCGCGAGCGAGAAAGGCCATGGCTCCTTCGGAGACCCACTTGCCGATCATCTGCATGCGGTCATCGCCAGGATCCTGGTTACGCACCCAAGTTGCTCTGACCATTGCATACAGCAGCGCCGCAACTGCCACAACGGGTACGATGTAGATAATGACGCCCGGATCGTCCATAGCGTGAGTCCTCGATTAGCGAAACAAGTGAGACGTATGAAAGGGAGATAAATCGAAAAGCCGTGCCGCGGGCGATCGTGGCGCCGGACACCGCCAGGGTAGAGAGGTAGCCCAGTTATCGGGCAAACGAGAATGGACCACCGGTGCCGAACACCGCTCCTTCGGCAAGAGTGTGGATTCCTGAATCTCGCGGGCCCAAGGGGCAAACAAAGTTGCCCAGCGCCCGCGATCCAAGTCTTCAAGCGCGGAGTCTAAACCACCGCAGCGTTTGCTGTCAATGCGGGCACTGTGCATTCGCAGCAAAACACGCGCCGCGGACGACAGGCTCCGTCAAGCGCGGCCCAAATCGTCGGCCCATGCTTGAATGACCGTCTGCAAGTGGACGTTTCGGTCCACTTGGTACTCGGCCTCCAGACATCGATCGATACGCCGAATGGAAAGCAGCGCGTGCGGGCCGTGCGGATCCGCGCGCAACTGCCGCCGGAAGTGCCGCGCCACCAGGCCCAGTACTGCGACCAAAGCCGAGCGGCGGGCCGGCGCTTCCTTGCCGGCTGAGTTCGAATACTGGTGGACCAATGCCGCCAGCTTGACGCTATCGATGACGGGACGGTTTAGCAGGTCGACTGCCGTGGTGTGCACCTGCCACAGCTCCTCGCGGCCCATCTCGACGGCTTGTTCCAAGCTGCCGTCGGCCAGTTCGGCCACGGTTTGGGCCACCTGGGGGCTTGCGACGAGGTTCTTCTCGATGAGCAAACGCTCGACTTGGGCCGCTTCCAAAGGGGCAAAACGAACGATCTGCGCCCGCGAGCGGATGGTTGGCAATTGCCGTGTCTCGCTGGTGCCGAGCAGAATGATTAGTGAATGAGGCGGAGGTTCTTCCAGCGTTTTGAGCAGCGCGTTGGCCGTAGACGTGTTAAAGGTGTCGGCGTAGTCGATAATCGCCACCCGCCGCGACGCCAGATAGGGTTTTAGCGAGATGTCGTGGCATAAGCCTTGGCGATTACGATGCTCCCCGTCACCAATAAACTGTTCGAGCTGCAGTGCCCGTTTGTCTTTCTTGAGTCCCACCTCGAACAAATCGGGGTGATTTCCCGCCGCCATCAACTGGCACGACTCGCATTGGCCGCAGGCAGCGAGATTCGCATCGGTTGAGTTGCGCAAAACAGGCACTGGGCCAGCCGCCGGGCGAACAGGCGTTTCCCTACACCACCTGGGCCGACGAACAAGTAGGTGCTCGCCAATCGACCTTCTGCCAGGGTTTGGGCGAAGCGGCTTGCCACTTGGTCGTGGCCAACGATGTCCATCCACATGGCAAGCGCGGGGTGCTAGGAGGTAAAGCGTGGGCGAAACTTGGTGAATTCAGTCGCCTTTCGTTATACTCGAAGGCTTGCGTCGACGTGTATCCCCAACCCGTGACCTCGCCGTGACGACTCAAGCGAACATCGTGACTCAGTGTCCAGGGTGCCAGGCGCGATTTTGCGTGGCGGCGGCGCACAGCGGCCGGCGGACCATATGCCCAAAATGCCGGGTGCCGTTTGTGGTGCAGCCAGTCCTGTCGCCAGCAGCCCCCGAAATCGAGGCCAACAAACCGCCACGGCCAACGCACGTGGGCGTAAACTGTCGGCTTTGCGGCACGCGAATTTACGGCACCCTGGCGGATGTCGGCCGCACGCTTACCTGCCCCGACTGCGGAACGCACACCAAGTTGCCACCCCCCGAGCCGCCCCGTGGCCCGGTGATTCCAGCGGCCATGCAAGGCGACCAGTACGAACTTTGGGAGGGCGACGACCAACCCTGGGGCTCTACGCTTGCCGCTGCGCAGGCGGAGATGATTGCCGTGCATTGTGAGTTGTGCGACACGCTCGAGTACGCCACGCCCGAGCAAGTGGGAACCTCGCTCGTTTGCCCCGACTGCGGACATGCGACACCGGTCCGGCAGCCCAAGTCGAAGCCTTCCCCGCCGCCAGTCGATGAGGGCGACTACGAGCTCGATGCACCGCAGGTGGACGACGAGTACAGCACGCCGTCGGCTCCACCGATTTACCATCGGCTCGAGGATTTCCAGAGCAAGTCGCGCGAAGAACAAGAGCGAGAAATTAGCCGGGTGGCGACCAACCGCCGTGCGCGGCCGCAGATGCCGCGTTGGCCACTTGTTACGGGATGGGCCGCGTTCCTGGTTGCCCCGGGAGTCATGAGCCGATGGTTTTCGCTGAGCGTATTGCTGGCTGCGTTTGGCGCGCTGGCTGCGTTTGCGTTTTCGATGATGTTTGCCGGGTTTGGGGCCCTGGCAGGGCTTCCGCTCCTGTGCGGAGCGGCGGCCCTGTGTGCGTTGTGGTACGCGGCGGCGGCCGCTTGTGCAGTGACCGTCGTTACCGAAAGTTCCGAGGGGAACAATCACATTGTCGCTTGGCCTTCTGCCAATCTCACCGATTGGATGGGCGAGGGCTCTACGTCTTGGTTGCGGTTTCCGCAGCGGCGGCGCCGGGGTACCTGGTAGCTCAACTGGTCGGCGGCGCGGCACCGATGCTGGTTCTTGGTATGCTCGTCAGTGCGTGGTATCTGTTCCCCATCATGCACCTCTCTACGCTGGAAGCATCGTCGCCATTTTCGCTTGTCATGCCAGGCGTGGTGGGCAGCTTTCGCGAGTGGCCTGGCACTTGGGCCATGTTCTACCTGCTTTCGGCCTCAGGATTCGCTGCGCTGGCCGGTTTGGTTACTTGGCTTACCGGCTGGGGGCCTGCGGGCCTCCTGATGGCCATTGCGGCGATTGTTGGTGGCTTGGGCGCTTACTTTCGGCTCCTTGGCCGTTTGGCCTGGCGCATCCGCGACGACTCGCGCCCGCCGCGTCGACGCCGTCGCTCGGCCTCTACCGAATAACCCGCGCAGCCGTTGTCGCCTGCCGCAGATCTGCTAGCAATCGGCTTGGTGAAATGAGATTTCATCGCGACCGAGCCAAGAGCCGATCATACTGAAGGCTACCCCGAAAAAAGAAATCTCCAAGTGGCACGAGGCATACCATGGCGCTGTTCTACGGAGCCGGCACACGACAACACGACTCCGGCAAATTCCAGCCGCGGCGCCGTCTTGGCATGCAGCAGGGAAGCAAACATCAGTACGGTGGGTACCAACTGGAACTAATCACCATGGAGTCGACGGCGCCCATCGCGCGGGTCCGCTATCACGTCGGAATCTTCGACAAGCGGCGCTTGCGTGTGGGGTTCCTTCGCGATTTCTCGTCGGCTCAACAAGCGATCCATGCGGCCCAGGAGTGGGTTGCTGAACGCGAGCTTACCGTGCGAAAGAACGCCTAAGCGAGGCTGCCGGCTGGGACCAGGCTTTGGGTGCTGCGAGAAAGGCAGCAAACCTGTTCGCACCCGTTCTGCAGCAGGCTGCGAGTGCTTCGTTGAGGCCAGAACTTTGGGGTTCGCCAAAGCGAGCCGTAAGGCGCTAGCGTCGGGTGTACGCTAGAAAATCCGACGCTAGCGCAGTTCGGTTCACCCCAAAAAGCCGGGGCAACGCTGCATTAGACCGCTTGGTGGCTAAGCACGTTTTTAACGAGCTGCCGGAGTTGCCGCTGCTTGATCGGCATGCTGATCGCTGCGCGATGGTCGCCCAACTCGGCCTCGGCTTCCCAGCCGCTGTGATGTTCGTCGAGCAGCAGCACGGCGGGAATCTCGCGGGTGCCCGTTTCCTGCCCGAACCGATTGAATGCCTCGAGTGCCGAGCGGCCTATGTGTCCGGTGCTAAACAGCACCACTTCAGCAGCACCCACGTCGCTGTAGAAGCGGTCGATCGCACGTTCGGGGTCGCTGGCCACCAGCACGCGGTAGCCGTGCTGTTTGAATAACTCGCGAAGTACATCCTGCATTTTGACGTTGGCCTCGACAATCAGCAGGCGCCGCGGTTCGCCATTTCCGTCGTGGCCTTCATCGCTCGCCAACTCGTTCTTCACGGGCTTGTCGGTGCCGCGCTCCGCAAGACGTTTGGCAGCAATCTTCAGTTCGGCGAGCATCTCGGCAGGCGTTTGGTAACGTTTCGCTGGTTCAAACTCGATGGCCTTGTTGATCACCTTGGCAAACGTGGGCGGGACCTTGGCATTCACCGAAAGGATGGGCGGGATGCTCTGGAAGATCGCCTTGCTCATTTGCTTGCCGCGGTCCCGCCCTTCGGGAATGGGGGAGCGGCCCGTGAGCATGTGATAAAACATGCAACCAGCGAAGAAGATGTCGCTCCGCGTGTCGTCTTTGCGAACCCCGGTGGCGCGTTCGAGGGCGGCGTACTCGACGGTCCGTTTGTTGCCCCCTTCGCCCGCGCCCTCGCTTTCGAGTGCCGCGAGTCCGAAGTCGACCAGCTTCGCGACGCCTTCGCTCGATACCAGTACGTTCGACATCTTTAGATCGCGGTGCGTGACGCCTTGTTGGAAGGCGTAGTTCAGGCCAGCCATCACCCCTTCGATGATATTGGCCGCTTCCAAGGGTTCAAAGATTCGTCGTACGCGGGCGAACTCGCGGAAATTGCGCCCTTCGATGAAGTCCATCACGATGTAGTGGACATCGCGTTTGGAAACCACTTCATGAATCGGAACAATGTTGGGGTGCTGGAGCGTTGCCCCCAACTCGCCTTCCCGCCGGAACGACTCCGCCTCGCCTGCCTGGCTGTTGCGCAGCACTTTGACGGCGTAGATTTGATTGGTGTCGCGATGCGCTGCGCGAAACACACGGGCAAAGGTGCCCGCGCCGACGCAGTACAGCACCCGATAGTCGCCATAGAAGAAGCCCGTCTTGAGCCCCTTCATCAGGCGTTCCAGTTGGTACTGTGTCAGCAAGTTGCGGCGGAGCAATTCCTGCTGAAGCGTGTGCAGGTCGATCGTGCGTGTGCCGAGTTCGCCCCGCACAGCCTGTACCTGACGATGATCGAGGATTCCGACATCCATCGCGCGCTGTGCCAGTTGTTCCGCGGTAGTAACGGTGGCCATAACGCGCTATCTTCGTCCATCGCCCCAGGGCGACGTCCCACGGACGTCGGCTCCCCAGGGCATTATCCCATGCTAGTCTGTCGGACCCATGCACCCGTGGCGCGGGATTCCGAATGGCCGCGATGCCGTTTCCCTAAGAGGGGGTTGCTCAGCGGCGCCATGTGTAGTCGCTTCCTCCAGGCAGAGCGTCGGGCCAGTTGCCCGAACGTCTACTCGTTCTCCAATTTCGCTTTGTATTCATCACGCTCGCGGCGAGTTGCTTCCAGGTCGAACATGAGGTATTTCATGTCGAGACGAAGCTGGCCGAGCGCGTCTTGCACCAGCGTGAGAATCCGCCGGCGACGCTTGGTGCTTTCGAGCACTCGGTCGAGCACAGGCAGGATCTGCTGCGAGTAATTGCCTGGTAGGCCGTGGATGAACTCTGCAAGTTGACGAACGTCGGCGGGAACTTCTTCGGCCTTGGTAGGCGAATTGGGTTGCAAGTCGGGCATCTACAAACTCCTGAGTTGAGGGGATGCTTGCTACCAATGCACGCTGTGCGCGCACAATTTCGCACCACAGCCACAAGAAACGCCCTCAACCGATTATACGCAAACAACTTAGGATCCATCAACGGGTTGGCACAACGAATATGCCGGACGCCCGCAATGTGGCATCCGGGCATCAAAGTGGTATGGGGTTGTTGCGAAAACCTTGCTAGAACCTCGACTTACGTCGCCCCGCGTCCTAGCCACCGAGTGTCGTGGTTTTGCATCACCGAGGACACTTGGTCCGCACCGGGGGCTGCCGGCGTGGCCGACGTCGTAGTTCCGCGTCCCTACGTTCGCTCGGCTTATGTCCCTTTGCTCCTATCCAACGCAGCTTATCGCGATTGCGGGAATCGTTTTCGCCGCAATCAGGGCCCCAGACGCGGCGGCCGGCGCGGGCATCGTGCTGGACGAGCAGTTCGAGAGCCCCACCCCCACGTGGAAGGTGCGACCAGCCGCAGGAGTGCAGGTAATCGCGCAGCTCCGTACACGGGCCCCCGACGCAAACCGGCCCACAACCGCTGAGCGACTGGTGCTCGTCTGCCCGGCTGGGTACGCCGCCCACGCCGCCCACGACGCCGGTACACTACCGGTGCTGGACGAATTGACGGTGGACGTCACGGTTCGGGCCAATCGGCCGGGGGTGCAGCTGGCCGCGCAGGTGGTTTTTCCAAGGAGCTTGGATCCGAGCACGGGCAAACCTCGAACGTCGCTCGTGTACGGCTACCGCTATTCCCAACCGGGCCAGTGGCAACCACTGCGACTAGAAAAGCTGCCGTTGCTCGCCGAGCGGCAAGCCCGGTTGATGAGCGTCGATCCCACCCAACAGGTCGACGTTCGCGAGGCGTACGTCGATCAAGTGGTGCTAGTGGTGCCCGGGGGACCACGCGAATCGCTGCTGGAAGTCGATCGGCTTACGATCGTCGGCGTAACTACCGATTCGTTAACTTTTCCGCCGGCCTCGGCCGGCGCAGCTCCAGCGACCGACGAGGTGGAGGGTCCGCTGCTGCAAGCGCCGGGCATCGACACAAACGAACGCGACGAAAAGCTCGAGCCGGTACAAGTTCGCCGACGAGGTTCCACCCTGGCGGTTGCCGGCGTACCCCTGGTGCCGAGGGTGCTGGAGCATCGCGGCGAGTCGTTCGAGATGATTGCGGAACTCGGCTTCAATGCGGTCTGGCTAGCTGAGTTACCAAGCGAAGTGGAAGCTCGGCGCAGCACGTGCTGCCCGACTTTGGGTGATTTGTCCACCGCCGCCCATGAAGGAGCTGTCCAAGTTGCCGGCGGATAGCATCTGGCAGACCGTACTCGCGTGGTCGGCGGGGCTCGACCGCGACGCGCTAGCGCTCGATACCTTCGCGTCGACGGTCGACGAGCTTCGCCAAGTCGATCCGCTCCAAAGACCGGTGCTGGTGGGCGCAAAGGATCGACCGCGGCGATTCGGGCAGCTTGCCGATATTTTGGTTCGCGATGAACCCTTGCCGCTGGATGGATCGGAGCCAGTTGCCGAGGCGAACGCACTGCAGGTGATGGGCTGTTCGCCATGGACACAGCTCTCCCTGGGGTGGTCGGCCCAGGCGACCAGGCAAGCCCAACTGCTCGTGCCCAAGGCAAATCACCTTGGGTGGCACGAACCCTACCGCATCCGGCACGCGGCCCTCGAGGCCATGGCCGCCGGCGCGCGGGGCCTCGTGATTCGCACGCCCGAGCGGCTCTCGCGCACCTCGCCCGAAGCCCGGCGCCTCGTCGATCAACTGCAATTACTCAATCGCGAACTGGCGCTCGTCGAACCGTGGTTGGTAGCGGGCAAGCGGCTGCCTAGCGCCGAACTTTTTGGTTCGGAAGTGACCACCACCGCGTGGCAGTTGGGGCAAGCCCGGCTGGTTTACATCCCGCGGCAAACGCTCGCGCAACCACGTGCGCAACCACCGCTACTACGCTGAGCGTGGCCGGAGTTCCCGAGACCGCCAGTGCCCACTTACTCAGTCCTGCGGGGCTCGTGTTGCTGCGAGGCGATCGGGTGGCGGGCGGCTACCGCGCGGAACTCGGCAGCATTGCTGCGGGGGGATTCGTGCTATTGACGGACGACGCCCGGGCACTCGCCACCACGCAACAACGCATCGGCCGCGCCGCCGCTCAAACGGCACAAACCGAACGGGGGCTCGCAGTGGCCGAAGTATCCGAGCTCGAATCGATCCGCAGCCAGCTGCTCGACATCCGCGACACCGCTCAAGCGGCGCGGGTGGTGGCACTCAAGCGTGGGGTGCAACAAGTCGACCAGCTCCTCGCATCGCGCGACTATCCCAAAGTAACGCAACTGGCGCGACAGATTCGTCATGATGCGAGCGTTGAGATGCTCCGCCTCGAGCGCGAGTCACGCGGATCAGGCTTCACCAGTGTTCCAACTCAATACGAGCCGCGACTACTGCCAACGCATGAGGCGCTTGAGCAATCGCTAGGCGGACTGCCGCGCGGGCCCAACGTGCTGATGGGGGGCGACTTCGAGGACCTTTCGTCCGCCAAACAGGGAGGCTGGACGCATGCGAACTACGCCGACGCCAAACTCGATACACGGGTCGAGTTCACACCGCAGCAGCCTTACCACGGTCGATCTTGCCTCCGTCTATCGGCACGATCAACCAGCACCACGGCAATGATCGATGATGCGGAGCCGCGGCCCGTGGTGTGGGTTACTTCGCCGCAGGTGGCGACGGCTCCCGGCAGCGTGATCGAGATTTCTGGCTGGGCTCGGGTGGCGACGCGGAATGCTGATCGCTCGGGCGAGTTGCTGGTGGTCGATAGCTTGGGTGGCGAGCAGCTGGCCCTGCGGCTACCTGCCACAACTGGCTGGCAACCATTTCGCATGATCCGCACTACCGACCACAGCGGATACGTGCAGCTCAATTTAGCACTTACGGGCCCCGCTTCGGCGGATGTCGATGCGATGATGATCCGCGAAGTGATCCGCCCGGCCCGGACGGCGGCAACCGCGCTGCAAACTAAATAGCGATGCTTAGCGAAGGTAAGCCACGGCGTTGGCGAACAGTTGCATGCCATCGCCCGCGCCCGTCCGCCCGCTACGCGTCCATTGGGGGTGTTGGTGGGCAAAGATGAATCGCTCGGGATGCGGCATCAGTCCTAATACGCGGCCCGAGTTATCGCAGATTCCCGCGATGTCGGCCGCCGCGCCGTTTGGATTCATGGGGTACGGCACCGCGGGTTCGAGCGTGGTGGACGTTTCGCCGGGCGTGCCGCCGCTTGTGTATCGCAGGACTAGCCGGCCGCTCGATGCAAGGTTATCGAGCGCCCTGATCGCGGACGAGGAACCTGCCTTCGGCGTGGGCGACCGGCATCTCGATGTGCTCAATGCCTGCGAGGAAGACGCAGTTGCCCGGTTGTACCGCGAGCGACACCCACCGAGCCTCGTAGTGGCCGCTGTTGTTCCAGGCGAGGGTTGCGAGCGGTCCTTGGGTATCCTCGACGTCGAGCAATCCCGTCTTCATCAGCACTTGAAAGCCGTTGCAAATTCCAAGTACGAGTTTCCCCGCGTCGCGAAATTGCAGCAGGGCGTCCGCCAGGTGCTCGCGGAGCTGATTGCCAAGAATTCGCCCCGAGGCGATATCGTCGCCGTAGCTAAATCCACCCGGAAGGCAGAGGATCTGATGCTCGGCCAGCAGGCGCGGGCTGCCGAGCAGCTCGCGAACATGCACGGGCCGGGCAATGCCCCCAGCTTGTTCAAACGCGTAGGCGGTTTCCTTGTCGCAATTGGTGCCAGGGGCACGAAGTACAAGCACGCGGGGGGAAGGCATGGGATTCTACAGATCGAGATCGTGAAAGTATTTCCAACGCACGGGCTAATCTGCCGTGCGACGCGAGGGGCGCTGGCTCACCAGGCGAGCGGTTGGAGCCAGGCTTGTTTCAGTTCGTGGATGTCGGCATCGATCGCGGTACGGCCTTGGTTGGTGATGGTCACACGGTTTACGTCCGTAACTTGCCCAATACGAGTGCAAGCGATTGTGGCCAGTGCGGCTTCGAAATCGCGTATGCGGTTTGCCTTGACTTCAACCAAGAATCGGGTGTTCGACTCGCTAAACAGCTTAGCGACAGCGCCCCCGTCAGTCGCGTCGATCGCATCGAGCGAAATCTCAGCGCCAAGCCCACCAGCAAAGGCCATCTCGGCAGCGGCGGTAGCCAAGCCACCCTCGCTCAAATCGTGGCACGCCGCCACCGCTCCTGATTGGATAGCCGCATGGACAGCCGCAAAGGTCCGGCGGGCCACTTCGGGATCGACGGTGGGTACTTGCCCACCATGCAACTCGTTGACGAGCGCGAAGTGGGAGCCGCCGAGCTCGTTCTTGGTAACCCCAATTAGGTACAGCGTATTGCCCGCCTGCTTGAGGTCCATGGTCACCGCTTGATCGGCAGCGTCGATCTGACCCATCGCGCTGATGAGTAGCGAGGGCGGAATTGCGATTGTTTGCTTGCTGCCCGTCGAGTCGATGTAGCTGAACTCGTTGTTGAGGCTGTCTTTACCACTTATGAACGGGGTACCAAGTGCCACCGACAGGTCGTAGCAAGCGAGCGCCGCACGGACCAGCGAACCGAGTGTCTCTGGCTTTTCGCAATCGCCCCAGCAGAAGTTGTCGAGAATGGCGATGCGACTCGGATCGGCGCCTACCGCCACACAGTTGCGAACCGCCTCGTCGATGGCGCTGGCGGCCATGTGGTAGGTGTCATGGTCGCCAAAGTGGGGGTTCATGCCGCACGCAATAACGATGGCCCGCTCGCTGGTGAGCACGGGTCGCACCACCGCGGCATCGCTAGGCCCATCGTTGGCAGCGCCAACCAGCGGCTTCACCACGCTTCCCGCTTTCACTTCATGGTCGTACTGGCGGATGATCCAGTGCTTGCTCGCCACGTTGAGCGATCCGAGAATCTGCAAAAGATCGTTGGTGAAGGTATCGCGATTTGATACTTGGAGCTCCGTGACGGCGGGCGGTTGGTAGCTGGCTTCACGGACCACGGGGGGGCGGCCGTCGTGCAGGACCTGCATTGTGAGATCGCCAACGACTTCGCCATGGTACTGCAGTACGAGCCGTCCGGTTGGCTTGAACTCGCCAATGATCGTTGCTTCAACACCTTCGGCGGCGCACAAGGCTTCGAGTTCCGTCCAGTTAGCTTCGGGGACCGATAGCACCATTCGCTCTTGAGCTTCGGAGATCCAAATCTCTGTGTAGGAGAGGCCTTCGTACTTGAGCGGGGCACGGTCGAGCCATACTTCGGCTCCAATCTGTTCGCCCATCTCCCCCACGGCGCTGCTGAAGCCGCCGGCACCGCAGTCGGTCACCGCCGTAAACAACCCACGATCGCGGGCCTGCAGCAACACGTCTTGCACCATCTTTTCTTCGATCGCATTTCCAATCTGTACCGCACCGCCAGAAAGATCCTCACTCTCGCTGGTCAGTTCGGCGCTCGAGAACGTGGCCCCGTGAATGCCATCGCGACCCGTGCGTCCGCCAACGGCGACGATGTAATCGCCCGGCTGGGGCGAACCAAACGCCTTGTCATGCGGAATTACGCCGACATTTCCGCAGTACACCAATGGATTGCCCAGGTAACGGCGATCGAAGTAGACCGCACCGTTGACCGTGGGAATGCCCATGCGATTCCCATAATCGCGGACACCCTCCACCACGCCCTTCATGACCCGCCGCGGATGGAGGACGCCGGGTGGTAGGCAGTCGCTCGGCAGGTCGGGCGGGGCAAAGCAGAACACGTCGGTACTGCATACCGGCTCCGCGCCCAGGCCGGTGCCCAGGATATCGCGAATCACGCCGCCGAGTCCCGTGTTGGCACCGCCGTATGGCTCCAGGGCCGAGGGATGGTTGTGCGTTTCCACCTTAAAGGCCACGTGATTTTCGTCGTCGAAGGTCACAATGCCGGCGTTGTCGGCAAATACGCTCACGCACCAATCGTCGTCGCCCCACTGGCGGCGTAATTCTTGCGTGGCGGCGAAAATGGTCTCCTTCAGCATGTTCTCAAACTGTCGTTCGCCTTCCGGCCCACGGTAGCGAATTCGGCCGGCCAACGTCTTGTGGCTGCAATGCTCGCTCCAGGTTTGGGCCAGTGTTTCCAATTCGATGTCGGTGGGCGGTCGCCCGAGGTCACGGAAATGCTGCTGGATGGTTTGCATTTCTGCCAGCTGCAAGTAGAGTTGCCCTTCGCGGCTGAGCCGCATGAGGCCCGTGTCGTCCAGCCCGCTGAGTTCCACGGTCTCGAGGGCGAATGCATAGGGCCGGCCAACGTCCAAGTGGTCGATGGTGAGAGGACCGACGACGAGTTGCTCGATCGCGTCGTTTGCCAGCAATTTGCCACCCAACTCTGACAGCTGGCTCTTGTCGACTCCCGTTATCCAGTACTTCCGGCATGTCCGCACCAGTGGTGGTTCGAGGCCGAGGTCGGCCATTGCGGTTTGGGCACTGAGCGCTACTGGATCCATCACGCCCGGCTTGGGTAGCACGTGCACCAGATGCGGAGTGCCTTCGAGCCATGCCGGTGCGGTGGCCAGTTGGTCGTCGCCCACGGTCGCAACGATTGCCCGCTCGACGACACCGTCAGCAAGCAATTGGTGGGCCATGCGCTGGGCATCGGCGGCCGTCAGGTGGTCGCCCTCAAGGAGGAACACGCGCCCGGTGGCAATGGCAAAATCGTCCTGCAGACCTAGGTCGGCCGCATCGTGAATGAGTTCTCGCGCTGGTTGGTCGAGTTCCGACCGTAGCGGTACGACGTCAATTTCCCACAGCATCGCGGATTTGCTTCCCTTCAGCCAGCAGTTGTTCAAGCCGTTCTCCGTCGCCCTGCGCCAGCGCGTCGCGGAGTTCGGTGTAGTGTCGATCGAAATGGCCGAGCGCCGCGAGTACTTGTTCGCGGTTAGTCATGAAAATCTGCCTCCACAGCGAGGCGTCCCCGGCAGCTACCCGCGTGGTGTCCGCCCACCCGCTGGCCGTAAGCGTGAGCATCGGACCAGGCGTTGCCGAAGCTAAGGCCGTGGCCACCATGTGCGGCAAATGACTTGTAATCGCAATTGCCTTGTCGTGTTCGGGCGGCGACAGCGATGCAACGTCGGCTCCCAGGGCCATCCAAAACGCCGAAACCTGGTGGGTCGCGTGCGGGGACGTTGCTTCGGTGGGGGTCACCACAACGGTCTTTCCGACCAATAAATCGGCACGAGCGAATTCGGCACCCGTTCGATGATCGCCCGCCAGCGGATGGCTACCAACAAATTGGTCCGCCGCCTGGGCCATGGCATCGACGATTGCCTGCTTGGTGCTCCCGACGTCGGTCACCAGGGCGTCCTTGGGAGCGTGCAAAAGCACTTCGGCGGCGACCGCGGCAACGTCGTCCACCGGGGTGCAGACCACAACAAGGCCAGCCTGTTGAACGCCCTCGGCCATGTTGGTTGTGCCGCGATCGACGATTCCCTGTGCTACCGCGGCGTCCAGCTTGGCTTGGCTACGACCGATTCCGATCACCTGCCCTGCGATTCCACGTTCTCTCGCGGCCAGCCCAATCGACCCGCCAAGCAAGCCGACGCCGACGATGGCTACTTGGTCGAAAGAAGGCATGGCGGGGGCAACTCGGACTCGGCGGGCGGGACGCGTGTTCCCGAGCGATCATACCAAACGGCATGTGAATTTCCGCGGGGGGTGCTAGCGATCGGGTGTGCCGATGGGACGGAGTGCAACGAACGATTCGAACAAGCGGCCGTCAGCCTGCTGCTAAAGTGCCCATGTGCGCTAAACGATATTGACCTTCCCAAAATGGCAGTGTCTTCGGAAAATATTACGGAATGTTGTGCCCAGGTCCTGCACGGAGTCCGCTGCTGAGCTATATAATGCGGAGTAGGCGAGGAATCCGTGTAAGTGGGCTGTTGGCCCCTGTTTTTCGCCTTTGGCACGCCATCAGGTCCGCTACCTGTTGGTAGCGGGACGCGAGTGCTGACCAGCCGTTTAAGGTTCTTTTAGGTGTGTGAGACGATGAAAAAAGTCGGTTTGCTCGCGAAATGCTTGGTTTTGGGCCTCTGTATGGGGGCCCTACCCGCGATGGTTTCGGCCCAGGAGTGGCCCAAGAAAATGTTCAACGAGCTGGAGCACGACTTTGGCACCGTTGCCCGAGGCTCGGACACCGTGCACAAGTTCGAGGTCACCAACAAGTTCGTCGAAGATATCCATATCGCCAGCGTTCGATCGAGCTGCGGTTGCACGACCGTTTCGATCGAAAACAGCCTGATCAAGACCTATGAAAAGGCGTATATTGTCGCCAAATTCAACACGCGGACCTTCACCGGCAATCACGGGGCAACGCTCACCGTAAACATCGATAAGCCCTACCCCGCGCAAGTGCAACTCCGGGTCGAAGGATTCATCCGCCAAGATGTGGTGTTCGAGCCCGGGAGCATCAATTTCGGGACCGTCGACCAGGGCACGCCGAAAGAGCAGCGAGTGAGGGTGCGGTATGCCGGCCGAAGTGGATGGGAAATTCGCGATGTCGTGACCGCCAATTCGAGCAGCGACTACTACGCGGTGGATCTCACCGAAGTGCACCGCCAAGGTGGATCGACCCACTACGACCTGAAAGTGCAGCTAAAGGGCACCGCCCCCTCGGGGTACCTGAAGGACCAATTGACCCTGGTCACCAACGACAGCAGCAATCCTCGGATTCCTCTCGATATCGAAGGGCAGGTGCTCCCCGAGATCTCGGTCACGCCCGAGAGTTGGGTGATGGGCGATGTGGCGGCTGGTGGCGACGTTACCAAGAAGCTGATCGTTCGCGGCAAATTACCCTTTGTCATCACCAACATCGAATGCGATGACGACTGTTTCACCTGCCAGTACGGCAACGAGTCGCGTACCACGCATGTGGTGACCGTGAGTTTTAACGCCGGTGACCAGAGCGGCCGGCTGAAGAAGCAAATTAGCATTCATACCGACCGCGGCGAGACTTTTAGTGCCATCTGTACGGCGTTCGCCAACATCTTGGCGGTACCGGCGTCCGATGCCGCAACTCCGGATGCGGAGGCTCCGGCAGGAGAGAACACATCGACGGCGGCCAACCAGGAGTCGACCAACCTGGCTGAGAATCGCTAGCGTTGCTATCGCATCCGTGGCTCAAAACGGGCGAGTTCGCCGCAAACGCTGGCGAATTTGCTCGTTTTTTCGTGCGCGTTCTGCGTTGACGCGGACAAGGAGGCCCGTCATACTTCCGCCGCAAATTTCTCCAGCCGCAATGCGTCTGGCCTTGTCTTGCACAAATTTCGCGTGTCCGTGTTTTGATGCACCTTATTGCTCGCCCAGCGACGTACTTTTTGGCACTCATGCTCGCGACGAACCTCGTTGCCAGCGTGCCACGCGTCCACGCGCAAACGTACGATTCCATGGAATTCGACGACCCTGCGATCCACGGCGGACCCGCCAGTGAGTCGTATCTGGAGTGTGGCGATCCTGTGGGCGATCCACAACTTTCTTGCGGCGATGGCTGGGTCGAAGGAGATTGGCTGCTCGCGGCATGCGAGAAGCTTCGCTTTCGTCACTCCAGCCGCGACGGTCGCTGGACGGGGCGCGGCATGCCGCTTCGCAGCACGAGTTGGCTCAATCGACCTTATGAGTTCGGCTTGGAGACCGGGGCTTTCATCATGGGTAACTCCGTTAGCCCCAACAACGGCAAGAATAACGATATACTGGCGGCCGCGCATTTGGGCTGGGATTGGGATCACTACTGGGGTACGCAGTTCCGCGTGGCGTGGACCACTCCCGAACTAGCGAGCAGTGTACCGCCGGTAGGAGATACGCAAGTAACAACGTTTTGTTATACGATCTCTCGGCCCTCTACTATCCGTGGGGTGATTCGCGCGTGCGGCCCTACTGGCGATTTGGCGTGGGGCTTACGGATATCGATTTCATCAACCCTGCAGGTGTGCGGGAAGACGCCACGCTGTTCTCGCTGCCGATTGGTATTGGCATCAAGTACCAAACCCAGCGGTGGCTGGCACTCCGCGCCGAAGTTGTCGACTACATCACCTTCGGACAGAACTCCGCGTCGGACATGCAGAACTTGACCCTCACGTTTGGGCTCGAGTGGCGGTTCGGCGGCCGTCCCACCAACGACTGGTCGGCTCCAGGCCGGCGAAACACCTGGTAGGTACTTCGCCATCGGCATCCCTTGAGTCGCGGCGTGCTGGCGACGATAACCAGTACATGTCCGCTTCGTCTTCCGCTAAGTCGCCTCCCTGTCAGGTTGCCATCATTGGTGGCGGCATCAGCGGTTTAGCGGCTGCCTATCGGCTGCAGGAGTTGGTTCCCGCAGCGAATCTGAGGCTGCTGGAGGCGTCGAACCGCTTAGGTGGAATCCTGCAAACCGTCCGCCAAGGTGACTACCTTGTTGAGACCAGTGCTGACAACTTCATTACCAAGCTGCCATGGGCCGAGGATTTGTGCCGGCGGGTTGGCATTGCGGGCGACCTCCTGCCCACCGATCCTGCGTTGCGTCGTGCGCTGGTCGTCAGCCACGGTCGCGTAGTACGCGTGCCCGAGGCGTTCGTGTTGATGTCCGCCGGGCGGCTCACCCCGATTCTTACGTCCCCCGTTTTGAGTCTGGCAGGCAAGCTTCGGCTTGCGCTCGAACCGTTCGTAAAGTCTCGCCAGGAGGTGTCCGACGAAAGCGTGGGCAGCTTTGCCCGCAGGCGGCTGGGGCGCGAGGCGTTCGAGAGGTTGGTTCAACCCCTGGTCGCCGGCATCTACACAGCCGACCCGGAAAAGCTCAGCATGCAGGCGACCATGCCCCAGTTCGTTGAGCAAGAAACGCAGTACGGTAGCCTGTGGTGCGCGCAGCGGGGTGCCGCGCAGGCCACGGACAGTGGCGCGCGATACAGCGCGTTCGTCGCCCCGCGGTTGGGAATGTCGCAGCTGGTCGACGCCTTAGCCGAGCAGCTATCGCCCGGTAACGTGCAGCTTAACTCCCCGGTCGACCGGCTGTCGTTCGCCGCCGATGAGCCAAGCTGGCAACTCCACAACCTCGATGGAACCACGCTGCGGGCTTCGGCTGTTATTGTGGCCACGCCTGCCGGCAAGGCGAGTGCCTTGCTGTCTGGCGTCGACGAGAAATTGAGCAGCTTATTGGCGGGTATTCAGCACGCCAGCACAGCGGTAGTGGTGCTTGGGGTGCGACGTGATCAGATCCGTCAGCCCATCGAAGGTTTTGGGTTCGTTGTTCCAAAGGTGGAAGGTCGTAAGATCATCGCGGCCAGTTTCAGTAGCCTCAAATTCCCGGGCC
This sequence comes from Lacipirellulaceae bacterium, assembly GCA_963753855.1. GTDB lineage: Bacteria > Planctomycetota > Planctomycetia > Pirellulales > Lacipirellulaceae > Aeoliella. The sequence goes on from CAVWDV010000008.1 coordinate 644,234, forward strand.
GTGCGCCGGAGGATCGCCTGATTGTGCGCGTGTTCATCGGCGGGGCACTACAAGCAGAGCTGGCCCATTTTCCCGACGATGAATTGCGAGCTCTTGCTCAGCGAGAGTTGCGGGACCTTGTGGGCCTTACAGGCGAGGCGGAGTTCACGCTGGTGTGCCGCTGGAAAGACAGCATGCCGCAATACCACCTGGGACATCTCGACCGCGTCGACCGCATCGAAAGCCAGGTGGCCCACCACCCGGGCTTGCAACTGGCGGGCAACGCTTATCGTGGGGTGGGGGTTCCCCAGTGCGTGCACAGCGGCGAACAAGCGGCCGAGCGGGTTGCCGACTATCTCCATGAAAAAACGGGCTAAGCCGCAGGCGGCTGCCTGTGGCTTAGCCCGTGAGGGGCGTGCATTCTTCGCCGACTAGAGCTGTGCCGTTTGCGACAGCACCTGGGCCTGCTCTGCGGCGGCTTGCCGATTGACGAAGGAGAGGTCCTCGTCACTCAAGCGGCTGAAGGAGACGGTGGTGGTTCGGCCGTTGGCCTTCAGTAGCCGCACGTGTCCGTCGATGACGGCCACGAGTCGCGCGTCCACGGTATATTGACCCGTGCTATCGACCCAGTGGCGGAGGGCAAGGCTGCTCAGGCCGCCTGGCAGTTCGAGCACCGCACCGAAGTCGCCAAACAGGTCGTCTGCTTCGGTGGTCGAGTTATCTGCGGGGGCCGCCTCCTCGGCAGGGGCACCAAACAAGTCGTCATTGCCCGCAGGTGCACCGAACAAGTCGTCGGTGTCGCTGGCGGGAGTTTCCTCGACTGGCAAGCCAAACAAGTCGTCCTCGGCGGCAGCCGGTTCGTCGCTGGCCGGCGCTTCCATTACCGGTTCCTCGGCGGGGTGCGCCAAACAGATCGTCCGCCTGCTCGGCGGGAGCACCGAACAAGTCGTCACTATCCGCAGGGTCCTCGGCGGGGCGCCAAACAGGTCATCGTTGGTGGCGGCCGGTTCCTCCCTGGCGGGCTCCGCCGCCGGGGCGCCGAAGAGATCGTCGTCGCTGGCGGCTGGTTCGTCGGCCGGTGCGCCAAACAGGTCGTCGTTGGCTGCGGCTGGCTCGGCCATTGCCGGTTCGTCGGCCGGCGCACCAAACAGATCGTCGGCCGGCTGATCTACGGTTGGCTCCGCCATGGCGGGCTCCTCAGCCGGTGCCGCGAACCGGTCGTCGTTGGCCGCTGCCGGTTCGTCCGCCGGCGCGTCAAACAGGTCGTTGTCGTCGGTGGCAGCGTCCGCCGGTGGGGCGGCAAACAGGTCGTCGGCCGGGGCCGAAAAATCGTCGGCCGGCTGGGGCATGGTATCGGCTGGCGAAACGTCGTCGGCCAACTCCGGCGCCGGCGGGAGATTCTCGGGCAGCAGCTCCGGTTCCGACGGTTTGTTGACCGCCCGGTCGGTGGCTGGTTCGGCTCCCGCCCAAGTAGGTGTGGGACCCGTGCTGGGGGTGGTTCCGGTAGTCGACTCCATCACGGTTCCCTCGTGGATGCCCTCGTGAATGATCGTACCGCTGGAGTACTCGCTAACTACTGAACCGTCGCATCCGCAACCGGACGATTCGATGCTCGTTGCCATGCCAGCAGACCACCCGCCGCCACAGCAATCCATCGCTTGGCTACAACTCGAGGCAGAGGAATACGAGGCATAAGAACCACAGCTCGATCCGTAGCCAGTTGAGCCACAGGAAGAGTAGCTGGGAGCGGCGTAGCTTACCGGAGCGCACGCATACGCGGAGGGTGCACAGCGGTTCATCCAGCGGCCCGCAAGCCAATGGCAGGCCGACGCGGGATCGACCGACAGGCTCAGGCAGAGCATGAGGACCAACGCAAGACGCAGACGGCGACGCAGCAAACGCATGAGGGAATCTCTCTATTCGTAGGGAATCTAATGAAAGTGGAGGGGGCCGGGTAGGTGGTCGTGGGGCGGTAGCCCCGTTGGGGTCCCCCCGTCGGGAGCATCTATCCTACCCAGGGCAAGATGTTGACGCAATCAACGGAGTTGCCGCGATTGTCAAAAATCGCCTTCCGGCGGCGGCAAAACTCCCCCCGGCGGGGACGAAATCGGGCCGCTGGGAGTGCTCATGCCGGTTGTGCCGGCGGCCACGTGCCGCACGCTGCTAGTTGCGGTTCGGCATGGCATCGTCGATTTCGGGGAATGCCACCTGGTAGCGGCGGAACAGGACCTCGCATAGCCGACCACTCTTCTGGAACAGCAGCAACGCCTCGTTGTCGTGCTGTTGCTGAACTTGCTCGAGCAACTGGTCGCTCGACAGTCCGCCCACCGGCAGGTTATCGCCTTGCCATACGCTCATGGCTTCGCCGTACAGTTCGGCACCATGTTCATACCAGGCGATGAGTTGTTCGGCGAATTGCAACGCTTGTGGATCGACGGCGTCGGACATCGCTACTTCGACCGCCCGGGCACCGTACTGGTACGCTCGGCGGCGAACCTCCAGCACTTGGTAAACATTTCGCTGGTTTAGCGCATCGTCGGCGGAGGCTTGCAGTCGGTCGACTTCTTCACGAATGCCCCCGAGCTGCGACCAAAATGCCAGCGTATGCTGGCGGCGCTGGAGGAGTTCGGGGTGCAGGTTGCCGCTTGGCTCGATCGGCAGGGGCGAGATGCCCAGATCAGCATCCTCATTCAACTGGGCCACCTCCATACGCAGCTCTTCCAGTTCGGTACTGAGTGCGAGTGACTGTTGTTCATCGGTGAGTGGCTCCATGCCAGGTGGTGGATCCATCCGCCAGTCGGCCGGCAATTGGTCCATCAACTCCGTCTCCGTGAGTGCCGTGAAGGCGGCGGCGTGCAGGTTGAGGCCCAAGTAGCGGGCACCCAGCCAAACGCCAATCGCTACAGCCAGAATGCAGGCGGTAACTTCAAGCAGCGAGACGCCGCGTCGTGTTGCGTTGGCGGATGATTCGTATCGCATGACTGTTCGCTTCCACGCTATGGGGAAGCCCCCCTCAGGAAGGTAAATCGATTTTGGCCCACGGTACGCGCCTATTGGCGGCGGCGATGGTTCCATCAAAGAGTAGCTCATGCCTGCGGCGATGCGACGATCCGCAACCCTCCCTGTGGTGGACCACGACGGCGCGGTGGTGTGGCACCGTTTGCAACGATTTCGCAGCTGCCGGGCCACGAAGATGCGGTAGGAGTGGATGGCCGCACAAGGACGACTCTCCCGTTGCCAAGGCGAAGGCGACCGCAGAATCCGCACAACTGCCATCGTCAGCACCGCGTGCTACACGCTCGCTGCCTTGCGTGTTTGTCGCCGGCGATCGGACTCTTTGAGAAGAATCTTGCGGATCCGAATGTTCTTGGGGGTGACTTCGACAAGCTCGTCGTCGTCGATGTACTCGAGGCACGCTTCTAGCGACATTTCGGCGCCGGGCGAACCTGGCTGTTGTCGTCCTTGCCGGCGGCTCGCATGTTGGTGAGCTTCTTGCCGCGGACCACGTTGACCACCAAGTCGCCGCTCTTACAGTTCTCGCCAACGATTTGCCCTTCGTAGACGTCGTCCCCTGGCTTGATGAAGAACGACCCGCGATCGTAGAGCGCGTCCAGAGCGTAGGCGGTTACCTGTCCGGGCTCGTTGGCAATCAGGACGCCGGATGTCCGGTGCGAAACGCTTCCTCGCATCGCCTCGTAGCCGAGCAGCGTGTGGTGGATGACGGCGTGGCCCTGTGTGGCGGTGAGCAGTCGGCTGCGGAGTCCGATCATGGCCCGTGCGGGGATGGAGAACTCCATGTGGACAAAGCCACTGGTGCCTGTCTTGTAGCCCATTTTGATGACTTCCGCCCGGCGGTCCCCTACCAGCGACATCACCGCACTTTGATGCTCGTCCGGCACGTCGACCACCAGCAGTTCAATCGGTTCTTCCTTTTGTCCGTCCACATGCCGAACCACGACGTGCGGCTTGCCTACACACAGTTCGAACCCCTCGCGGCGCATGTTTTCAATGAGGATGCCCAAATGCATCAGGCCACGACCACTGACCCGATACTGCTCCATGGTCTCGCCTGACTCCACGCGAAGTGCCACATTCGAGCGCAGTTCCCGCTCCAAGCGATCGCCCACCTGACGGCTCGTCAGGTATTTTCCGTCGCGCCCACTGAACGGACCATCGTTCACGCGGAATGTCATGTGCAGCGTCGGTTCGTCGACCGTCACGGTCGGCAGTGCCGCCGGATTGGCGGCTTCGGCGATCGTATCGCCGATGTTGATGGGGTCGAGCCCCACCACGGCGCACAAGTCGCCCGCTTCCACGCGGGCGGTTTCTTTCCGTTCGAGCCCTTGGAACGCCAGCAGTTGCAGGATCTGCTGCTGTGTAACGGTGCCATGTCGATCGACAACCGCTACGCGTTGCCGCGCTTCGAGCACCCCGCCAAAGACTCGACCGATTGCAATTCGCCCAACGTAGTCGGAGTAATCGATGCTGGTGACGAGTAGTTGTGTTGGTGCCGAGGTATCGGCGAACCGCGGTGGCGGAACCCACTCGACGATCGCTTCAAACAGCGGCCGCATGTCCGTCCGGTCGTGATCGAGCGACGCGGTGGCCCACCCCTCTTTGGCCGAGGCAAACACAGTTTGGAAGTCGAGCGCCTCGTCGTCCGCACCCAAATCCGACAGCAGGTCGAAAACTTCGTTCACCACCTCGTCGGGGCGGGCGTCCGGGCGGTCGACTTTGTTCACCACCACGAGCGGCCGCAATCCACAGGCTAAAGCCTTTTGGAGCACAAAGCGGGTCTGCGGCATAGGGCCTTCAAAGGCATCGACCACGAGCAGTGCCCCGTCGGCCATGGTCAGCACCCGTTCGACTTCACCACCAAAATCGGCATGCCCCGGCGTATCGATCAGGTTGACGCGGTACATATCGCCATCGGCGGCTAAATAGGTTACCGCGCAGTTCTTGCTGAGAATGGTAATGCCCCGCTCGCGTTCCAGGTCGCCCGTATCGAGCACCAAGCCGTGCTGTCCGCCGGCGCGGCGATCGAGATCCTCGGAGCGGTACAGGCCCGATTGGTACATGAGTTTATCGACGAGGCTGGTCTTGCCGTGGTCGACATGGGCGATAATCGCCACATTGCGCAGGTGCGACGTACTTGGCGTCATGGCGTGGCGGGGGAGGGCAGGGGGTCGAGAGGCGGGCGGGCGGCTTCTAGAGCCGGATTGCAAACAATTGCGAATCATGTGTTGTACTCCGTCACCAAACGGGTTGTATAGCCCGGTACGAATATACCTGCCAGCCTGCCAGCAATCCGGCAGATTTTGCGCGACAGGAGCAAACTCGCTATTCCCTTGGGGCCGATATCAAAATTGAGCCCCCGGCGGTGTAAATGGTTGTTGCCCGCCCGGCTATTTCCTATAATTCGTAAAATCCGTCCGAGAAGCGACCAACTGACGCAGGGCCGTAATCCAGCCTGCCCCCGGAGCCTTGCGCCGTTTCCCCCACTGTCCCACCCTAGCGGGAAGCGATTGTGCCTGACGATCACGTGCAGCAAAACGATGGCGAACCACAGCCGGTAGCTGTCGTCGACGAGAAACCGCAAGTCCTTTGCCTGGGCGGCAGTCACGATCAGGTGATCGCTATCCAGGACCGCTTCGGCGACCAGGTGAGGGTGGTCCGGGTGGGGTCGCCAACCCGCGCGATCGCCGAACTCGGGCGTGGCGATTACATCGGCGTCTATGCCGACGCCGAGCACTTTTCGGCGGCCTTCGATGCGGGCCGCGTCATGCAGAATCAGCACATTCTGCAAAGTATGCCCGATGGAGTGGTGCTGCTGAACAGCGATAACACGGTTGTCTGGAGCAACGGTCGGCTTGGCGAATGGGCGGCAACCACCGAGGTGGTTGGCCAGAACATCTACAGCGTCCTCTCCGACCCCGAAATCCTCGGGTCCGATTTCTGTCCGTTCAGTCGCGCCCTGACCACCGATCGCCCCAGCGCGAGCACGCTACGCACGCGCGAAAACCGGTGTTACCGGGTTCATGCCGCACCGGTGTTCGACGGTACCGACGCGCAGCGTCACTTGATCGTGACACTTCGCGACGTGACCGACGAGTACCACGAACAGCAGAAGCTGGCCAACATCCATCAGGCGGGCATCGAACTGGCCGACCTCACAACGGATGATGTCGCGGACATGGATTTCCGGGGACGGATCGACTTGTTGAAAGACAATATCCTGCATTGCACGCAAGACGTGCTGCAGTTCGACGTTGTCGAAATTCGCATGCTCGACCAGCCGAGCGGTGCACTCAAGCCGCTGCTGGCGGTTGGCATGAAACCCGAGGCGGAAGCCCGCGACCTGTGGGCGGCCGTCGAGGGGAACGGCGTTACTGGATTCGTGGCAGCTACGGGCAAGAGTTACCTTTGCGAGGACACCAGCAAGGACGGTCTTTACCTGGAAGGCAGTCAGGATGCAAGAAGCTCGCTTACGGTCCCGCTCACGCTGCACGATAACGTGATCGGCACGTTCAACGTGGAGAGTCCGGAGGTCAATGCGTTTAATGAGGGCGACTTACAGTTTGTCGAGATCTTTTGCCGCGATGTGGCGGTTGCCCTCAATACGCTGGAATTGCTGGCCGCCGAAAAGGCGACCACCGCGGCCGCCAGCGTCGAAGCGATCCACAGCGCCGTTGCCCGCCCGGTGGACGACATTCTCAACGACGCGGTCAACGTTATGGAGAAGTACATCGGCCACGAACCAGAAGTGGTGGAGCGATTGCAGCGAATTCTGCTGAATGCCCGCGATATCAAGCAGGTGATTCATAAGGTGGGGCAATCCATGGCGCCGACCGAAGCCCGACCCGCGTCGGCCCGCGTCGAGCAGCGACCGGGGCTCGTAGGGAAGCGCGTGCTCGTCGTGGACGAAGACGAAAGTGTCCGCAGTGCCGCTCACGCCTTGCTCGATCGCTACAGCTGTGTGGTCGAAACGGCCCACGACGGCAACGAAGCAATCTTCATGGTCCGCAACCTGGGAAATGGCCAGCATTACGACGCCATTATCGCCGACATACGCCTGCCGGACATGTCCGGGCACCAACTCATGGTCAAGCTCGCCGAAATGAGCGAGCGTGTTCCGATGATCCTCATGACCGGGTTTGGCTACGACCCGGGGCACTCCATCGTCAAGGCACGACAGGCAGGCCTGAAGCACGTACTTTACAAGCCATTCCGACTCGATCAGCTCCTCGAAGCGGTTGAGCAAACGGTGGCGCCCGTCGCGTAGAGCGAATTCTCGATCGTGACGCCTTCCAGGTTGCCGGCTCCCGCTATGATGTTGTTCGCTCGACTTTGCATGCTCGCCGTGGCGTTGGGTGGACACGCAGTGCTCTGGGTCGCCGTTGTCAATCGAACGCATGCCTATGGATGGAACCGCAAACTCGTCCACCTCATCACCCTCGCATGCGGCGCACTACTCATCGCAGGATTGTGGCCACTGGCGCAGTTTGCCGCGGTGTGGGACTTCCCCACAAGCTGGCCTCGCGTGCCTTTAGCCGTGGCGACCCCCTACGGTTGGCTTTGCGTTACCCTGGGGGTGACGGCCTTCGCGCACAACGCCTGGCGCTGGCTTCATCCTGAGCGGCGTGGCGGCGTGGCACATCGTAACGTAACGCCGATTGACCTTGGCTGCCCCCGCGGCGAGCTGCTGGCCCCCGGTGTCCCGCGGTTGCTTGGTTCGCTGCCTGCCAACCAGGTGGTCCAGCCACAACTCGTGACGATGGATCTGCTGATTCCCGGTTTACCTGCCGCATTCGATGGCCTTACCATCGCGCACCTTTCCGACCTGCATATGTCGGGGCGCATCGAGCAAGCGTACTTCGATCGCATGGTGGACGTCACCAACTCGCTTCGTCCCGAACTGATTGCAATCACGGGCGACATCGTCGAGCGGACGCAGTGCCTCGACTGGATCGATCAGTCGATAGCTCGGCTTGAAGCCACACAGGCCAAGTTGTTCGTGCTTGGGAATCATGACGTCAAGTCGAATCCTGCGGAGGTCCGGCGGCGATTGGTGGCCGGCGGATTCATGGACGTGGGGGGAACCGTCGCGACCGTCGACCTGGATCGCGGCCCCTGCATGGTCGCTGGCAATGAGGCGCCGTGGTTCGGCCCACCACCCACCGCCAACCCATTGCAACTCGACTCCCATCGGCCGGCGGAACTCCGACTTGCTTTGTTGCATACTCCCGACCATTTTGGTTGGGCCCAGCAGCACCGTTTTCACGTAGCGCTGGCCGGACACAATCACGGCGGCCAAATACGCTTTCCCGTGCTGGGGGCACTGATTGCACCAAGCGTGTACGGCACGCGATACGCTTCTGGGGTTTTTCGTCGCCATGGTACGGTCATGCACGTGAACCCCGGCACAAGTTCTCTTGCCCCACTGCGATGGAACTGCCCCCCCGAGCTAAACCTATTGACGCTGCGGTGCGCGGCAGAGTCCGCGGCGGTGCCAGCCCCGTTGTCTTGAGCACTCCCAATGGTGGAGTTGGCCAGGCACGCCCATTTGATGCGACCACCTGACCAAGCGACACCTGGTTCACCGTGGCCCAGGCGCTCACCATGTGAATGGGGGCCTTGCTGCTGGCCGCGTCAAAGCTGCGTCTTAGCGTCTTGCCATCGATGGCCACGACTTGTCCTTCTGTGAGTTCGTGCAAGGCCGTGATCCAACTCAAGAGGCACTCTTGGAACTCGTGGGGGTTGATCGCTCCGAGGACCGTATTGAACCGATCGTGCGAGGGAATGCCAGCCGAAAGGTCGAGGAACTTGGCGAGCCACTTCTTCTTTTCGTGCGCCCAATCGGTAATCGCCACGAAGTCGTCGGCTCCGCTGAGTAACGCACACAACGCGATGACGACTCTATTCACCAGCGGATAGGTCGGCTCCCGACGACATGGGTCGGTAAGCGACTCGAAATGCTCCGCGATCCGTACACTTGCAGTACCTGCCATAGCGATCCCTCCAGGAAAAAACCCGCCACACCGCGGGACACCCCGCCGTCACGTAGTCAGATTTCCTAATGGTCGCAGATCGCCTAGCATGGCGCAATCGCCCTGCCGTAGTGCCTACTGTGCCGCCTTGCATGGCCGGGAACATTTCGTTGATCATCGTGATGGCAGCTGGGCCGACGAGCACAACGAAAATCGCGGGAAAGATGAAGATCACAAGCGGGAAGATGAGCTTCACCGCGGTCTTGGCCGCTTTTTCTTCCGCCATCTGGCTGCGGCGGGTACGCATCGAGTCGCTTTGCACCCGCAAGGCTTGGGCCACGCTCGATCCGAACTTATCGGCTTGGATCAAAATGGCCGCAAGTGCCTTTAAGTCGTCCACTCCGGTGCGCTGGCCCAGTTCGTGGAGCACGGTATTTCGAGCGGAGCCCATCTGCAATTGCAAATTCGAAAGGCGGAACTCCTCGCTGAGTACCGCGTAGCTTTTCTGCATTTCGTCGGCCACTTTGCGCATCGCCTGGTCGAGGCCCAAGCCGGCTTCCACGCACACCACCATCAGGTCCAGGGCGTCGGGTAGTCCGTAGAAGATACACTCCTGGCGGCTCCGCTTGCTGAACCACACAATGACATCGGGCAGATAGAACAGGATGCCGGAAATGCCTACGGTGTACATGATTGCTTCGGTGGTCATGCCTTTGAGGTACAGCATGCTCCCGCCGCTGGCGAAGAACCCAAGCATCAGGCACAAGAACTTCATGCCCAGGAAGATGGTTACCGCATTCTCGCTGCGGTAGCCAGCGTGCTGGAGGCGCTGCTTGAGCTTGCCCTCCTCCGCTTCGTTCTTTGGCTTTAGCGGTGCGGAAAGTCTGGGCGAAGCCGCTTCGATGAGTCGGGTCATCGAATCACCCTTGGCTCCGTTCGCGCCGCGCGCTTTGTTACGGGGGTCCTTGAACTCATCCAGGCGTTCCTCGGCCCGCGACTTGCCGCCACCTCCCAGGAATTCCATGGCCGCCCACACCAAGGCTGCGACGCAACCGAAAATGGCAAGCTGAGTCAGGAGCGTATTGCTGATGAAGGCGATCATGGTTGGGGAGGGGGCTCGAGGTCTCGGACAAAAGGCGAACAACGTGCAACACGGGAGAGGAGCAACAATGGGCCCCTCGATCCGCAATTCTCTTACACGCGAATGTTTACAATCTTGCGGATCACAATCGCACCAAGTAGCTGCATCACCAAACCGCCGACGAGCATCTTCTTGCCCAGGTCGTCGGTGAACAGCAGCATCAGGTAGTCAGGATTCATCCGGTATACGGTTACGAACAAAGCCGGCGGCAACGCCAGCAGCACGATGCCGCTCAATCGCCCTTCGCCGGTGAGGGCTTGCACTTGTCCCCAGATCTTGAATCGTTCCCGGATCAAGTGTCCGATCTTGTCGAGAATCTCGGCCAAGTCGCCACCCGTCTGACGCTGCAAGATCACCGCCGTGGCGAAGAACTTAAGGTCGAGATTCGGGATGCGTTCGGTTAGGTTGGACAAGGCTTCGTCCAGTGGCATACCGAGGTTTTGTTCCTCGAACGTGCGGTTGAACTCGACGCAGATCGGGGCCGACATTTCCTGCCCCACGAGGTTAAAGCCAGCTGCCAGGCTGTGCCCAGCACGGAGTGCCCGGGAAATCAGTTCCAGGGCTTCGGGTAGTTGCGCGGCGAACTTCGCAAGGCGACGCTTACGCTTAAATAGCAGCCACATGAACGGCATCACGCAGAAGGTGGCGGCTACAAGCGGGGCGAACTTCATCGGCAGGCCAGCTGCTGTCGGCAGTGCAATACCAATGGCAGCGGCGCCACCAACAACGGTCAAAAACTTGCCAACGGTCATGTTGACGTCGGCCTGCTCGAACAGCAGGTTCAAGTTCAAATAGTTCGACACCATCCGCTCGAAGGCATTCTGGGTGCCCTCGCGCGAGGCGGAGAAAATTTCGCTCGTGATGGAATCTTTGGAGTTGGCGTCCTTATTGCCGCTGGTCAGCGCGCTGAGTCGCTGCGCGACTTCGTCTTCGCGGTCGCCGCGAAGCGTGGCAGCAATGCCGGCAACCAGCGCGGCAACGCCGCCAAACACGCACAGGTAAACGATCCAGGCTGTCATGAGCGGTTCGTATGTTGAAGGTTGAAAGTGCGGAGGAACGTTGTTCAAATCGGGCGACTCGCGCTCGCGTTGCGAGCTAACGCAATTAGTCGGCTAGCATCACGCGTTCTCGGAACGTGCTTGCCGGCAGTCGCACGCCGGACGATTCCAATCGGTCCATGAACGTTGGACGAATGCCTGTCGATACAAAGTGGCCGATGCACCGTCCGTTTTCGTCGACACCGTCTTTGACGAACTTGAAGATGTCCTGCATCACGATGGTGTCCTGTTCCATGCCAATGATCTCGGTAATATGGGTCACCTTACGTGGCCCGCCTTGCAGACGGTTGGACTGCACAATCACATTGATGGCACTCGCGATTTGCGATCGCATCGCCTTCATCGGCATTTCGAAGCCCGCCATCATGATCATCGTCTCCAAGCGGGCGATGGCGTCGCGGGGCGTGTTTGCATGGCACGTAGTGAGCGAGCCGTCGTGGCCCGTGTTCATCGCCTGCAACATGTCGAGCGTCTCGCCACCACGGCATTCGCCGATGATGATTCGATCGGGACGCATACGCAACGAGTTCTTCACCAAGTCGGTGGCGCTGATACGACCTTTGCCTTCGATATTTGGCGGGCGCGTTTCCAAGCGAACCACGTGGTCCTGCTGCAGTTGGAGTTCGGCCGCGTCTTCGATGGTCACAATCCGGTCGTCGTTCGAGATAAAGCTCGATAGCGTGTTCAGCAGAGTCGTCTTACCCGAACCAGTACCACCGGAAATGATGAATGTTCAGTTTCGCCTTCATGGCTCCTTCGAGCAGCATCACCATCTCGGGTGTCAAGCTCTTGTAGTTCAGCAGGTCTTCCAGCTTGAGTGGATTCGAGCCGAAGCGGCGAATCGTAACGCTGGCTCCATCCAAGGCGAGCGGAGGAATGATCGCGTTCACACGCGAGCCGTCCGGCAGGCGGGCATCCACCATCGGGCACACCTCGTCTACACGCCGACCCACGCTGGAGACAATGCGGTCGATGATCTGCATCAGGTGCTTGTTGTCGCGAAACACCGTGGACGTCTTCACGAGCTTGCCGCTCTTTTCGACGTACACGCTCTTCGGGCCATTGATCATGATTTCGCTGATGGATGGATCCTTGAGCAGTAGCTCCATCGGACCCAAGCCGAAAGTCTCGTCGAGCACCTCTTCGACCAAACGGTCGCGTTCGTTGCGATTGAGAAACGTGTCCTCGGTATCGCACAAGTGCTCCACCACCAGACGAATCTCGCGGCGGAGTACATCGCCTTCCAACTCACCCACGCGGGACAAGTCGAGCTTGTCGACCAGCTTGGTGTGAATTCGCCTTTTGATGTTCTCAAACTCTGCTTCGCGGTCCTGCTGCGACAGCATGGACGAACCACCAGATGATGTGCTCATGGGATTTTCGACGCTATAGAGGACAGTACAATGAGGCGACTACACGCGGCTCCCAGCGAGCTGCGCGGTTGGATTTCTGCCAAAGCGTAGCTCAAACGCCGCACACGTGCGGTGCGATTGCCGCAAGATTTAGAATTGGGGGCAGCTGCTGCAGAATGTGCCTGTTGTAACGGCCACAACCCACGGGCCCAACGCATGGGCCACACACGCTTTGGCCCGACAACGGTTGCCGCGTATCCGTTGGGCCGGCAGTGCGTGGCGAACAGCCAAGCATCCTGATTCTCACCCGGTTCCACCAGAACGACGCCGAAGCCAGCACAAGCGGCCGTTCGATGGCTACAACAGCTGCATCGACGAACCGTGTCGATCCGTTGTATCGATTGTAGGCCGCATGGGTTGGTCAAGAATCGTTATAGAAACCGGCCGCCAATCTGGTCTAATGGAAACAGCGCAACGCCGGTAGCCGATGGCTGGCGGAACAGCACCAGGATGGCCGGTGGTTGAAGCGTCGGCGGTCGAATCGTTTGTGGTCGCCCCTTAGAATTTCACCCCTTCACATCAACCCTTCGCATCATCGAGTCCGCATGTCGACGCAGCACATCCCCGTACTTCCGAACGAAGTCGTCGAACATCTGGAGCTTGCGCCAGGTGCCACCGTGGTCGATGGCACCTTGGGCGGTGGGGGGCATACGCGATTACTGGCCGATGTTGTTGGAGAGGCGGGGCGCGTGATCGCACTCGATCGCGACCCGGACGCCGTGGACCGAACGGCCGCCGCGATAAGCGATCTGGCCTGCGTTACCGCGATTCACGCCAACTACGCGCACCTGCCTGAGGTGCTCGCCGATCTCGAAGTTACCTCGGTCGACGGTATCTTGCTCGACCTGGGCCTATCAAGCGATCAACTGGCCGATCGCGAGCGCGGGTTTAGCTTCCACGCCGAAGGCCCACTCGATCTTCGATTCGACACCACCGCGGGCGAACCGGCGTCGAAACTCATCGCCCGGCTGAGCGCAGAACACCTGGCGGACCTGATCTACCAGTACGGCGAAGAGCGGCTCAGCCGCCGAATTGCCCGCAGGATTGTTGAGCGACGACGCGAGCGCCCCATCGAGACGGCGGCGGACCTGGCCGAGTTGGTCCGCCGTGCGGTCCCCAAGGCAAAGAATCATCGCATCGACACGGCAACTCGCACTTTCCAAGCTTTGCGTATTGCTGTAAACGACGAGCTTCGCAGCTTGGAAATCGCGCTGGCACGAATGCCGGCGCTGCTAGCACCGAGAGGGCGGATAGCGGTGATTAGTTTTCACTCGCTGGAAGATCGCATGGTGAAGCAAGCTTTTCGCGATTCGGAACTATTGCAGGTCGTTACCCGCAAGCCTTTGCAAGCATCGCCCGGCGAACATGCGGCCAACCCGAGATCGCGAAGCGCGAAATTGCGTGTCGCCGAGCGATTGGCACCGGAGGAAACGTAACCGAGATGCCGAAACAATTGGTACCGCCATTCCTATCGCACCACCGTCCGAACGCACAACGATGACGCATCCCGCCGAAACGCTAGCAGGCCAGTTCCCGCCATCCGAGGCGGGTCGCTTTCGTGTGCAGTACGATACCCGCGCCCTGTGGGGCGTGATGGTTGTGGTGCTGGTATCGGGTTTTGCCGTGTTACGAACTTTAACGGGTGCGGCCGACGCGCCGAAGGTGGATACGGCCGCGACGTCCGATATCGAACAAGCACCGCCTGCGATGACGACACCCATGGATGGCGTCCATCGTTTGCGACCTCAGACCTCCTCCAGCCTACCGCCCGTCGAACGCCTCGACTCCACGGAGTTGCTGCTCGACGAAACCGACGGCTGGAATCACCTGCCTGCAGCCAATTGGCAAATGCTGCCCGGTAAGGAGCTCGTGCCAAGCGATGTAGCGGGCGGACAGGGTTTGCTGCGGTAAACTGCCGAGCTGCTAGATGGCGTCGCTGGGTATCGCCAGCTTTCGCGCGGAACGGCGGTCGCCACCCTCCCGCGATTCTCGCCGCTCCATCGCTCGCTCCATAGATTGGCGGCGTCCTTCTATCTTCTTGAGCTGCGAGTGGTGCTGCTTTGCCGCATCGGCTGTTTGCTCGGCCCATTGTTTGAGCTGCGCGCGATGCTGTTCAATTCGCTCCAACTCCTGGGTGAGACCCTTCACTTCCTTGGCAGCATTTTCCGCCCGGCGCTTGGCGACGCCCAGTTGCATTTGCGTGTGGAGATGCCGCTCAGCAATCTCCTGCATCTTTCGAGCTAGCTCAGCCGACTTGTGAGCCAATTTTGCTTGCTCGGCATGAGCCGCTCGACGCTCCGCTTCGTGGTGCCGCCGCTCCGCTTGCTCCGCGCCCCGCTTCGCCCGCGCGCGGTCTGCAGCGCGACCGGCCTGCTCGTCCTCCGGCTCACGGGACTCGCGGCGAACACGATCGATGTTCTTGGGAGCTTGCGTGTCACCACTCAACGGCCGCCGCTTTAGCTCGGCGAGCTGCCGATCCAAGCGTTCGACTTGCGCACGTAGCTTATCGAGCTGCTTCTGTTGACTCTTCAAGGCATAGAGCACCCTTGGATGAGGCGTGGCGCGACGCGAGTGATCGCGCTCCGCTGGCGCCCCGCTGTCGTCCGCACGTCGCTCTGCCGACTGCTCGCGACGCCGACCGCTTTCGGTTTTGGCACGCTTGGCATTAGCCCGCTCCACGTTCACGCGCAGCTGTTGATATCGTTCCTGGGCTTCGCCGCGGCGGCGTTTGCTTGGTTCTTGCGCTTGTCCCGCATGCCTTTCGCCCTGCACCAGCACCGACCGTTCACCCTGCGGTGCGCGAGCGTGTGGATCGGTGGAGCTTCCGGCCGGCGAAGATTGCCCATCGCTATCGGGTGAATCGAGCGCGTAGCATCGTAGTGAGGTTGGCAACCACTCGGTCGATGGTGGCTAGGGCCGCCACGTGCCCGGTGCGAAAAAGTTGTTGCTGTCGGTCACCAACACCAGCGAACGCCTGTTGGATGTCGCTCAACAACACGCTGTCGCCCGGCGGACGTTGCTCGCGATTCGCTCCGCTGGTACTACCCGCGAAACCTCCAACCGCAACCACGCCGCAGATAAGCCAACCCACTCGCTGTTCGAGTACCATGCCGCCATCCTTTCACCTGCCCAAGAGTTCCGCATCGGTCGCCGGCCAACGAATTGGCTGGGAATTGCCGAGGCCGAAAACCCCTACGGTCGCATGTGAAAGGTCGGAAGTCAAGCAATCGCGAAAACCACGGCTCGCGTCGCGATCTCCGCAGCAAACTACTCAACGGGGGGCAGCAGCCGCGGGCCGAACGAAGGCTCTTGCGGCGATCGGACGGGTGCTCGCGGCGCGATGGCTTCCGAAGGCCACGACGTCTGCGGTCCGAACGAGGGCTCTAAGGTCGGTTGGGCCATCGCAGTTTGCGGCACGCCGACGCTGGTGGGCATGGCCTGTGCCAGACGCGCAAGTCCCGCCTGGGCGGGACTCATCGCCGGGTCGAGTCGCACCGCTTCGGAGTAGTGGGCCGCGGCCGCTTCGTGCTGGTCGCCTTTTTCCAGCAGGTGCCCCATGTTGTAGAAGGCAGTCGCGGGCGAATGCACCGCCAGCAATTGCTGCATCGCTCCGTGCTGGTCGCCAAGCTCCATCAGCACGGTGGCCATGTTATTGCGGTAGAGCGGCTTGGACGGCGCGAGGCGGATTGCCTCACCAAGTACTTGAGCCGAGGGCTCGGCTCGGCCCTGCCGCGCTGAGACACAACGCCAAGTCGTTGAGCACCGCGGGATTCTCGGGGTCGAGCTTTGCCGCTCCGTTGTAGTATCGCTCCGCGTCGGCCAATTGATTCTGGCGATCTTCAAAGTGGCCCAACTCGCGTAGCGTCGCCACATTCTTTGGCCCAGCCGCTAGAGCTTGCTGGTACATCTGCCGCGCACCGGCCACATCCCCTTGTTTCTCGCGCGCCTGCGCCATCGATACCAGTCAGCGCCGAAGTCGGCTTGCCAGTTGGTTGATTGAGCGAAATGGGGTCCGAAGGAGACCGTTCCGAAGCCTTTGCAGACGGGGTCATCCAACTGCGCGCGGTCTTGACGGCCGCGTTGTCTGTTACTGCCGAGGTAAGTCGTTCGGTGGTTGTCGGGGGCTCGGCAGGTGCCTGGTAGAAGAACTGGGGATCTTGAGCGGTGTCCTTCTTGCCCCACAACCGCGGGAACTTCCAACCGGTCGATTCCTGCTCCGCCGCAGCGGGGCCAGCCTGAGCGGTGTTATTAAAGTACGGCATGCCGGCCGAGGCAATGTTGCCCGCGCTGGCTACGAGTCCTGCAATGAGTATGACTTTTCGCACGGCCCACCCTCCCTGGAAGTTACGCGCTATAAACACGATTGAGTTTTGTGTTCGGTCGGTCGCGTCACCTGGCACCACGTCCCTGCGGCTATCCAAGCAAAGCAACACTATCGCATCGGAATAGGTTGTCCTAGTTCGAGCCGGCAGCGGTGCTGCTCGATCCTGTCGGCAGCACAGCAGGCAAGCGGCTCTCGATGAATGAACTCCGCTCGGCGTCGACCATGCTTGCTGGCCGGCGCGGGCTGCGGATGTGTGTCTCTTGCACCAAGGCTTCGCCAACTCCACTCCTCAAGCCGTTGGCAAACTCTTGTGCCGTTGCAACGCGTGCGGCATCGATGTCGCTGTCCATCGATTGCTCCACCCACACCTGACGACGATGAGGTGGCGTTTGCGTGAGGATCCACTGCACCCGTAGTTCACCCGCCCGAGTTAGCTGTCCCGTTTGGGGGTCGAAGTGATGCGGGCCAAGCAAGTTTTGCCGCCGCCAACCATTGTTCTCCATCACATCAAAAGGCGCATGTGCCAGACGCGATCCGGGCATATATAAGGATAAGGCCACATCGCATTCGCCTGGCGGCCATGCTCCAGGTGCCGGTAGCACTCTCCAGATAGACCACCTTGCCGAGCGCAGCCATCAGCCGGCGACTGACAAGGCGCCTGGACGCAGCTATCGCACGACGCGCTACCACTCCCGGCCACCTCTGCACCCCAGAACGCAAGTGCTTGCGATGCCAGGAGCGATGCCAACATAACACCAGCACTAGCAGTCGAAACGCGGCGGATGATCGTGTGTTGCATGATTTCCTCGATCCCGAATCAGTCGGGCAGGTAAGCGGTGAGTGTACGGCAGCTACTTCCACGGCTAGCACTGCCCCCGCGCGGCGGCAGGTCTACCTTGGGGATGTATCGGCCACTGCCGGGCGAGGCCTGCGGCACTTCTGGCAGTACCGTTGTGCCTTGCGCATTTTGCCTATGCTAATGGATGCTAGCAATGCGTAACCGTTCCAGCATCCACACGGTCTCTTAGCGAGCCCCTTCCCGCCTGGCCTGTGTGTGTTGGGCCAGCCAAGGGGCGGGTAGCGAAACGGACATCGGGGGACCTCCATGAAAGAAGCAAACAGAAAAGAACTGCTTCTCACAACAATCCGTCGCAAATGACAAGCCAATGAATCCTTCGCAGTTCGTCAGATTCAGGCAAGGTCGATAGCAGTGCTGCTACAAGACGCTTGCATAGCAGTGCATGCGAGACTTGTGTAGTACGATGAGTGGTGACGACCTAGTATCTTGAAATCAGCGGCAGAATCCTGATTCTTAGCTGATCTCCTTCAGGTGCATCTGAGGGAGTAGCGACTTGTAGTTCGTCACGACCTTGGCTGTCCCAAGCCGTTGCAGAGCTTGAACGCAAGTCGCTTTTCTTTCCGAGCCCGAACCGTCGCTGGAACCGTAGTCCTCATTGGCTGCGAGTTCGTATTTACTAGGAGGGGACAAGAATGAAATCGCAAGAGTCATTTGATTATGTGGTTGGCGTAGACGCGTCCAAAGCAAATCTCGATATCGCTCTTCCGAATGAATCATTGACGATCGAAAACAACACGAAGGCAATTCAACAGCTGGTCGATCGCATTAAATTGGATTGCGTCATTGTGGTCATGGAAGCTACTGGCGGTTACGAGAATCAACTCGTGCAGGCACTGCACAATCATGGTATCGCGTTGGCTGTGGTCAATCCACGTCGCGTGCGCGACTTTGCTAAGGGCATTGGGAAGGATGCGAAAACAGATCCCATCGATGCTCGCGTGATTGCTTACTACGGTGAAATTGTCAAACCGGCTCCTCAGCTCGCAAAGTCAGATGAAGCGAAGAAGCTTGGCGCGTTGGTTGAACGCCGGAGACAGCTGCTGGGACTCATTGGGCAAGAGAAGAATCGTCTCCAGCAAGTAGATGACACCGATATCAAGGAGCTAATCCAAAAATCGTTGGAGATGCTGAAAAAACAGCTCAAAACCGTAGACCAGCGACTCGCCAAAGCGATCAAGACAGCTGGGAAGAACAACCAACGCAAGATCGAGATTCTTGAGTCAGCCAAAGGGATCGGTCCCGTCGCGATCAGCACGTTCTTGGCCGAGCTACCCGAACTTGGCGAACTGAACCGAAACGAAATCGCCAAGCTCGTCGGCGTCGCGCCGATCAACAACGATAGCGGTCAACAAGCGGGTAAACGAAGAACGATAGGCGGTCGCTCCTACGTTCGCCGCGTACTCTACATGGCAACGCTGACTGCAACTCGATACAATCCAACCATCCGCAAGTTTTATCAAAATCTGTTGGCAAACGGGAAAGAGAAAAAAGTCGCGTTGGTTGCCGCGATGCGCAAGTTTTTAACGATTCTCAACACGCTCATCAAGAAGGATGAGCTATGGAAAAATCCGGCATGAAAGAAAACGAGCGTTTGACCAACAAATGATCAAACGCTCTTGTGCATCATTGACGCACTCGGCCTTGGATATCCCTCGCGAGGTTGCGTCTCCGCAGAGCCACGCTCCGTTTCTCCAGGCAACGAAGAGTATACTCCTCTGTGCTTCATTGAACACTCGCCATGCCTCAAAAATCTCGGGGGTTTGGGGGCTGGCCCCCAAGATATAATGGCAAGATTTCGACTTGCCTATTGACTCCATTTAAGACCGTCGCTCTGTATTTGGCCAGCCTGCCTGCGCCACCGAATTGGGGAGTAGCGACTCGGGCGATTGCATCGCGTTGTGATTCAACACCGCGCCTTCCACGGCAGTGGGCTGCATTTGCAGGAAGTCGGTCGGTCCGAAGAAGTCGACCACGCATGCGAACGCGCAACGATTGATCGGTGTGCATGCCGAGCGACCCATCCATGTCCTCCACATCGCCGCTGGTACCGAGCACCGCCACCAGGTGCCCGCCCGAGAGGCGCGCCGAAGTCTTCGCACAGATTGGCGTGATAGATGGCTTCAGCTAGCTCCATGGAATCAGCTTCGCCAATAGAACCCAGCGATTGTCCGGGTCGAGTTGGCCGCTGAAGGGGAGGTAGAAGTCGGGGAACTCGAGCTGCCGAGGGGCCCTGCTGTGGTACATCCGGTCACCGTTTGCACGAAAATGGGGGGAATCCAGCCACTGGGCCGCAAGCATCTCGAAGCCGATCGCACCAAAACTGTGCGGCTCGCCTGACAAGAATACCAACTTCACCCCGATATGACAGCGCGGGAGAGTAAATCAGCAAGGGCGACTTAAAGGTAGTCCGCCAAGCCATCGTCGAAACAGGGGTTTCGCGGACCGTTGCCAACAAATACATCGGACGCATCAAGCGGGCACTTACGTGGGGAGCGACCGAAGAACTAGTCCCCGCATCGGTGCCCCATGCTTTGTTGCTACTCCCCGGCTTGAAGGCAGGCAGAACTGCCGCGAAGGAAACACTTCCGGTTCAGCCCGTGGGTGTCGATGTCGTGGAGGCGACCGTAAAGCACGTCAACAACATCGTCGCCGATATGGTCAAGCTGCAATTGCTGACTGGCATGCGACCGGACGAGGTATGCACTGTTCGCCTCATGGACATCGACCGCAGCGGCGAAGTGTGGGAGTACAACGTCGATGGTCACAAGACGGAACACCACGGCAAACGCCGCACGGTTTTCATCGGTCCCGCTGGACAGGCGATTCTAACGCCGTATCTGTTACGTCCCGAGGAGGAGTATTGCTTTCGTCCCCAGCGACATACACCCGTCCCCAGGGCAAAGCGACGGTATCGGGTGGACTCGTACAGACAAGCAATAGAGCGTGCCTTTAATCAATCAAGATCTTGAAGCTTTATACTCCGCGATGAGACGCAACTCGGAGAGATCGCCGAATTCTCGCTGTGTACGCGGTGCGCTCAAGCTACTCACCTTGGTCGAAGCCTGGAAGTCACTGGCGATGGCAACCTGCCTCTTCCATGCTATGACTCTTCGTTTTGTTGCTCACGATGGCTCCAGTGGGACATTCAGCAGCGCATTCGCAGCGCGGCACTGCCGAGCACAGCATCGAGAGTCACTCCAGTGGGAGGGGCAATACGAGTCGCGATGCCGCGTTGTATGATCGCCAGTCCTTCCGCGTCGGGTGACGCCGCGGCTAACTGCACGCAGATGCCGCACAAGATGCATTTGCCATACTCGAGAGCGACCCTTTCGCCCACTAGGCGGCCTTCGAATTGGCGCCCCTCGTTGCGATAGTGCTGGGCGTCGCAGTCGTAAATGGCCGCATAGTGATGCAGCAGACAATTGGCCAACGCTCGGCAATCGCACTCCAAGCATCGCTCGGCTTCCTGCCGAACGAACGGCTCCGCAGCGTCGCCTTCGAGCAGGCGGCTATCGACCCGAGGTGTGGGAATGGCCCCGTCGCAAAAGTCGCACAGTTCCTGATTGGTGAGCCGGGCGAGGCGTGTCTCGTAGGCCTTGCGTCGGTCGGGCGGCGGGGCACCGCGGAGCCAGCCGTCAAGGCACTCCGCCGCCAACTTCCCCTCCGCGACCGACTGCACGACAAGTTTGTAGGGGCGGACCGCATTGCCCGCGGCAAAGACGCCCTCGCGCGAGGTCATACGGGTCGACGCATCGACGCGAACACCGCTTTTCGTTGTGTCGATTCCCGACTTATCCCAGGCGGGGCCATCGCGGCCGGTCGCCAAGAGCACCGCGTCGAACTCTTCCGTCAAGTCATCCAGGGTCGCGGCACCGTCAATCGCTTCGCCAAAGCGCCGTACGATTCCGAGCGACAGCACCGCGTTCGTCTCGGACTGCAGCACCTGGGCGGGAAGGTGGTCTGAGAACTCACTCCGCAGTCGTCCCCCAGGCTCGTCAGCCGTGTCGATCAGCACGCAAGCGTGGCCGTATTGCCGCAGATGGTACGCCGCGGTCAACCCTGTTGGTCCTGCGCCGACCACGGCCACGCGTTTGCCTGAGTCGGGTGCAACGGCGGGCTTGAATGGTTGAGGCGACTCAAGGTCGTGATCGGCGACGAACCGCTTGATCTTGCAGATCGCTGCGGGGCTGTCATGCTGCCCCCGGCGGCACGCCTGCTCACACACCTCAGGGCAGACCCGCCCGAGGATTGCTGGCAGGGCAATGTCGCGTTTGACGGTCGCTACCGCCGCCGCGTAGTCGCCATCGGCCACCTGCCGCAGCATATTGGGGATGTTCATCTTAGCGGGGCAGGTGTTCTGGCACGGCGCATGGCAGTCGCCCGCGTGATCGGCCAACAGCAGTTCGATGCCGGTCTTGCGGAGGGCGTGGACCTCGCGAGTCTCCGACTCCACCCGCATGCCTTCCCGCACCTTCGTCGCGCAGGAAGGAACGAAGCCCGCCGCGCCGGCGACGCGCACTAAGCAGCACATGCACGAGGTGTTGGGGGCGTGGCCTGCCAGGCAGCACATCGCGGGCACGTCGACCCCCAGTTTGCGCGCGGCGTCGAGCACGGTGGCGCCTGGTCCACGTCGACGCTCACGTTGTCGATAAAGAGTTGCACCATCACGCGACCTGTGTCTGGGGCTTTAACTTGGCAGGGTTTGCTCGTTGCTTGGCGTCGGCCGGGCTGACGGTAACGATCGCCTGCTCCGGACAGGTAGTGCGGCATGCATCGCAGCATGTGCACAAGCCGGTGTCGACTACGTGCTGTCGGTAGGGCGTGGCCTCGATGGCGGCTACAGGGCAGTGCTGTGCGCACAGCGTACAGCCTACACATTCCTCCGTAACGTGGTACGAGATTAGCGCCTTGCACCGCCCGGCTGGGCAGCGGCCCTCAAGGTGCGCCTCGTACTCGTCGCGAAACCAGCGGAGCGTCGTCAGGACGGGATTGGGGGCCGTTTTACCGAGGCCGCACAAACTGCCCTGCGTGACGCTGATGGCCAACGATTCGATCTCTTCCAGGTCGCGCCGCGATGCCTTCCCGGCGCAAACTCGCTCGAGCAAGTCCAGTAGCTTCCGCGTGCCGACGCGGCAAAACGTGCAGTGCCCACACGATTCTTTCTGCGTGAACTCCAGGAAGTATCGCGCGACGTCCACCATGCAGTCGGTGTCGTCCAGGACGACCAGCCCGCCCGAACCCATGATCGCTCCGAGTTCGCGGAGGGCCTCGTAGTCGACGGGTGTGTCGGCCAGTTCGGCGGGCAGACAACCGCCGGACGGCCCGCCGATCTGGACCGCCTTGAACTTCCGCCCCGCAGCAACCCCGCCACCGTACTCCTCGACAAGTTGGCGGATGGTGGTGCCCATGGGGGCCTCGACCAGGCCGCCCCGCCGCACCTTTCCGGCCAAGGAGAAGACTTTCGTCCCGTTGCTGCCGGCAGTGCCCAACGCGGCAAACGCGGCGCCTCCGTGTCGGATAATCCAAGGTACGCACGCCAGTGTTTCGACATTGTTGATCAGCGTGGGGCGGCTCCACAGGCCCGCGGTGGCGGGATAGGGAGGACGGAGATGGGGCGTGCCGCGGTTGCCCATGACGGATTCGATGAGCGCCGTCTCTTCGCCGCACACGAACGCGCCGGCGCCCTCCACGACGTCGACATCGAACGCGAACTCGCTGCCCAGGATGCCCTCGCCCAGATAGCCCTTTTCGCGCATCCGCTGGGCCGTCTCACGCAGTCGGCGAACGGCCAGCGGGTATTCGTTTCTCACGTACACGATGCCCCGCGCCGCGCCGACCGCTCGGGCGGCGATCAGCATGCCCTCGAACACGCTGGACGGTGCCGACTCCATGATCGAACGGTCCATGAACGCGCCAGGGTCGCCCTCGTCGCCGTTGGCGATGACGTACTTTTCACCGGGCTGTTGGCTTACGAGGCGCCACTTCCGTGCGGATGGAAAGCCGCCGCCGCCCCGCCCCCGCAGGCCGCTGTGTTCGATCTCGTCGATGACCTCTTGGGGCGACATTTGCGACAGGCACTTGGCTAGCGCAGCGAATCCGCCGAGATGTTCGTAGTCGTCGACCGTCGCTGCCCCGTCCACCACCCAGTTCTGGGTAACGATCCGCGACTCGGCGTGGTCGTCGCGCGCGAGCAGTTGAGCACCGGTTGTTTGTTGCGAGTGTCGTGTCGCCGGCGTCTTGAACGGCCTATAGCCGGTGCGGCGGTGCGGTGGCTTGTCCTGGCACTGGTCGATAATCTCTGGCAAGTCTTCCACCCGTACGTTAGCGACGAGTTGGTCGTCGTGCTGCAAGGCAGGGGCCAAGCTGCAACATCCCATGCAGCCGACCGTCTCGACAGTGGCGAGCCCCTCCGCATCTGTGTCGCGCCCCGGCGGAATGCCCAGTCCCCGCCGCAATTGCTCCACAACGCGATCCGCGCCGGCCACGTGGCATGCAGTGCCGCGGCAGACCTGCAAGAGATGCTTTCCACAAGGTTTCTTGCGGAATCGAGTATAGAAGGTAGAAACACCCACAAGGTGTGACGGTGCAATCTTGGTCACTCGGCACAATTCCTTAAGCGCCGCAGCAGGCAAGTAGCGGTACTCTGCTTGGACCGCGTGCAACAGAGGAATGAGTCGGTGCGCCTCGCGCCCCTCGCGGCGTACAATCTCGTGCACCGGCACGAGGTCGATAGCTGGTGGGGCCGCCGCGTTGGTCTGTTCCACCGTTGGGTCGGGAAGCTTCGATTGCGGTGCGACGCGGTCGGGCAGGCAATCGATCAGCGTCTTGGGCAGCGGAGGTTTTTCCGGGGCAGCCCGCCGGAGCAGCAGGATCAAACCGGCGGCGGCGGCAAGTGCTGTGACGCCAAGCAACCGTTGGCGACGCTTCCGCCTGATTGATTCTGCGGTCTGGTGATCTACTAGCTGATCAAGTTGTTGGGACGCGTCGGAGTGCTGCTGCGCGGCGGCCTCGGCTTCGCGAAGCGCCTCCCGCTCAGAAGCGTACGAGCTCCGCCAACGCAGATGGTCGGTTAGCAACAGGCCCAAACAAACCAATCCTACGGCCAGCACCGCGAGAGGTACGAATCGGCGGACCAGCTTCGGGAACGTTTGAGTCATACTTCTTCTTTAGCGTTGACAACCTGCTTCGCGCTCGCAACGAGCTCTTCCAACTCAACGAGTTCGATCTTGCCCCAAGCGAGCTGCTGACGGGGGCAGTGGCAAAGCACCGCGCACACGCCAGACACTTGCTGGGCTCGGCTCGCAGGTCGCGAATCGCGCCGAACGGGCAACTATCGACACACAACCCACAGTCAAGTTCCTTGTCTGGCGTGATCTGGACCGGCCAGACGGCAAAGCGTGATACGATCGCAAGCAACCCTCCATAAGGGCAGAGGAACCTGCAGTAAGGACGCCCCACCACCGTGCCGATCGCCAAGAGCGCCACGCCAATACCCACGACCCATGCGGTGCCGTTGAGTCGGAAAATGCCCACAAAGGGGTCGAAGCGACAAATGATGAAATCCCGTTGTCCAGCCGGCAGCACGGCGAACCAGATCGCCGCTCCCAGGTAGACATATTTGAGGAGACCTCCCCATTGGTCGACGAAACGGGGCGTCTGGATCGGTCGCAAGAGGACGACGTCCTGGATCGCGCCGAGTGGGCAGACGCCGCCGCAGAACACTCGTCCGAACAGTAGCGCCGCCGCGAGCGGCAAGAGGAAGAACACCAGCACAACAAGCGGCACGGCGTACGTTGGTTCGACCAGCGACACGGCCACGTTCTGCGTAGCGCCCACCGGACAAACACATCCCTGGCGGTAGAAGCCGAAGTACGCGAGTGCGGTCAACGTAACCGCGGTTGCGACCCACCTTCGGCGTCCACGGCGGACCACCCACACGATCGACGCCAGACCGACCGTCAGCAGCGCGACGTCCAGCACCTGCATCCCAAGCCCGCGGGGCGGCGTTCGCTGCACGGTCGGAACCTCATAACCTCCGCCGATGTCCTCTGCCTGGGGCGCTGTCGTGACAGGTCGCTCGTACTCCTGCTGAGCTGGGGCCGCCAATGGTGAAGCCAACAAAGTCACCGCCGCCGCCGCTCGTAGAAAGAGTGCATTGCCAGAGACTAGGGCGTTGCGCAGCACAGTCACCCGTGGCCCCCTTCTAGCTTGGCCGCAGGTGCCGACTCGGGGCCGACCCGGCGGTAGGCGCCTTCCGGACAGTTGGTTGCGATCGTGCAGCGGTTGCAACGCAGGCACAGGTCGTAACGCACCTCCAGGCGGATCGATCCCAGCCCGGCGGGGTCCTTGCACTCCATTACGCATCGCCCGCAGCCGTTGCACTTCACCTCATCGATGGTGTACTCGTAGAAGTTGTTCAGTGGGTCGTACGGGTCCACCTCACCGATCGGGTAGCGGCTAATCGCGTCCCGCGGGCACAGCTTCTTGGTCGGCAGCCCATCGGGCCCGACGGGGCTCATGACGTCGAAGTACGCGGGGCAGATGCAGCAGCGGCCGCATGCAGCGTGGTCGTTCACCGCTCGTACGGAGGAGAGCGGCAGAACACAGCTTGTGGCGCACTTTTCGCAGACGTTCGCCGCGCCCGTCACGCCCAGTCGGATATTGACGCACTGGTTGGGCTCAATTGCCCAGGCGTCTTGCGAACAGGCACGTCGTCCCAGTTCGACGCCCACGCCTCCAATCGCCATCACGCAGGCTGCCTGACCCGACATTTGCAGAAAGTCACGTCGGTTTGCTTCATTCATGGCCGTGCCTCCTCGAAGCTAACCTGGAACACCTCGACCACCCGTGCGCGGGATCGATGGCGTAAAGCCGGTTGCGGGAGTCGAAGGCGAGGTCGATGTTCTTGGTATCGGGATCGAAAACTTCCTGCTCGACGAGAAGCTCAAATGCTCCCGCGGCGCTGAACAGCTTAATGCGTGGCGGCGCCTTCTCGCTAACAGCGATCGTGCCATCCTCGGCCACCGCGATATTGGTGGGGTTGCAGCACCCGCCAAAGTCAGCCGGACTTTGCATGCCGAACCTGCCCCACGTGACGACTAGCGGACCCTCCGCCTGGTATCGCTCGACGCGGTGCTTCTGTGAATGGGCCACCAGCACGGTCTGAGTGTTGGGGTCGGCGACCAGGTCCAACACGCCGTTGGGGATCATGAATCCCCGGGTGTTGGCTTCCGCACCCATGTTGTCGAGGTACTCGCCCCGCGTGAGTACCGACAAACAGCGCGATTGGTCGCGTCCGCCAAGACCAAGCAATCGTCGACCGCAGCGATAGCCGTCACCCGGCCAAGCCTGCGGGCATCGCTGATAATCGAGAGCGGCTCGCCATCCGGCGCATAGCGCTCGACGCCGCCATCGAAGCCCACCCAAACGGCGTCGTCTTCGGCCATCATCGACCAGCCCAACGCGCCGAGCGGGAATTCATGTTCCAGCACAAGACCGGGGGAGTAGCGACGCACCCGGTCGTCGCCCAGGACGTACAATCGATCGTCCGGATCGACGGCGATGCCCGCTAAACGCATTTCGAAGAGCGGTTCCCCGTTTTCGTTCGACAGGGTCGCGATGTGCGTTGCGTTCATTTCGTCGCTCCCATCGATTATCGATCGGGTCCAGGCCCCGCGGCGAGTGGGGTGCCCTGGTCCACGATGTCTAGGCAGAGCAGCGTTCCAAGGTCACGCATCAGCAGTTTTCCGCCCGAGATCACCGGCGGCGCCCAGACGTCCGGTCCAGACAGCAGCTTGGCTTCGCCGAGTTGGCGGTACTCGTTGGCCTCGGCGTCGATCATTCGCACCGCGCCGCTCTTGCCGTCCAACACGAAGAACAGGCCGTCGGCTAGCACGTACCCGCCCATGCCAAAGTTGGCACTTCGGCCACTGGTCCACAGTTCGTTTCCTTCCAAGTCGAGGCAGGTCCACATGCCTCGCTTCGACTTGCCCACGCCAAAAATATGGCCGCGGTGGAAGATGGGGGTATGGACCTCCGAGTTCCAGCCACGGGGTGGAGGCGCGAAGGCCGTCAGCTCCTCTGCAGCCCATACGCCGTTGTTCAGCGTGACACGGCAAACGACACTCTGCGCATGGTAGCCGCTGGTCAACAGGAGTCGGCCCTCGCCCAAGGCCAGCGGCGAAGGCGCAACGGCCGTGTTGAACCTCCAGGGGAAGGTCCACAAGAGCTCACCGGTGTCCGCAGACACGCCAAACAGCCCTTTGAGCGTGAGATAGGCGTATTGACGAACGCCATCGACCTCCATTGGCATGGCTGAAGAGTGGGACATCAGACAGGCGTCGGGATTGGGTGACTCCCATATTGGCTCGCCGGTCGCTTTGTCTAGCGCGACCAACAGGGCTCGCCCACCCGTCGCCACGATCAACCTGTCGCCATCGATTAGCGGGCACTGGCCATTGTACCATGGCGGGATGGGGCTCTTGTACAACTCGGGCAAGCGTTTCTTCCAGATCAGCCCGCCGTGTCGCGCGTCCAAGCAGTGCAGCTCGCATTTCGGGTCTAGCGAGAACACAAACCCGCCGTCGGTTGCCGCCGCGGAACGTGTAATCGAATGGTTCGGGCGGATTTGCTTGGCGACTTCGTAAGTCCACAGATCCTTGCCGCTCTCGAGCGCCAGGCAGCGGACCATCCATTTTTTTTGCTGCTCGTCGTAGTCGTTCAAGAAGACCTTTCCACCGACTACCGTAGGCGCCGCATAGCCCTGTCCGACGGCCGTCTCCCATAACACCGGCGGGCCCTCGGCGGGCCAAGTACTGCGCCAGTCGTGCCACGCCGCGTGCGATGCCGTCGCGTTGTGCGCCGCGGAACTGCGGCCAGTCGTCCAAGGAGAGCTCGACCGGAGTCGGCAAGTCCTCAAGCTTGACCATGGCCGTTGTCTCGGCATTACCGCGGGCGGTCTCAACTGGGGCAAGAGCGACCGCATCTGGAGAATCGTCCTCCTCCGAGTACGGGGCCTGCGTGGCCGAATTGCAGCCCGTCAGCAGAAAAGCGACGGTCAACACTAACAATATGTAGACAGGTTTTTTGGACATCGCTCTCGAAGAGGGAAAGCACGCTGGGGCTCGAGGGGTTGGATTGGTTCATATCCAGCACCATTCGTGCCAAAATTCGTCGGTCTGCATCGTTTTTCACGGACTCGATTTGATCTGCCTAATTTGGCATCCCGGATGCCGAACCGACGGAGGATGGCTTAACACGAGACGAGCAGATTGCGTGCGGTGCGTGCGAATCCGCACGTTGGCCCACATGGGTATAATCCAAGTCCAACTCCCAGCTCGCCTACTTTCCGACGTAGATACCCAAGCAAAATACGAGATAGTTTGCGAAGTCTCGGCGGTCGAATTGACCGAGGGGTGGTTTGGCAAAGACCGCAGCTGCGCGGCGGTGCTCACGCTCGCCACCGGAATTGGAAGCTGGCTACCGCAGCGGTCGCCCCACCGCCGACAGTTTTGGGATTCCGAAGTCCGCGAAGATGATTCTATGAAAGAGGAGACGGTGTAGAAAAAGTAGGGTTCTCCTGGTTTCGTTACCTCAACACGGCGTAGCCGTTTGGCTCGCCAAAACCACCAGGAGAACCCAGTGATGTTGTACCTCGCCATCGACCAACATGCCAAGCAGATCACCATTTGTGTCCGCAACGAAGAGGGAGAGACCGTGTTGCGCCGGCAAGTGAGCACTCGACCCGAGAAGATCGAAGCGTTCTTCGGCCAGTTCACCGAAATGGACCACCCGCTGTCTCGACCGATCCACATAAACTGCACGAGGTGAGCAAGACCTCCGCACTTGCAAGATCCCAACCGGGACAGCCCGAGAGTGGAGGTAGAGGCTTAGTCTGCCAACAATCGCGTTTCCCTGGGGCGGGGACCTCAGCTGCCTAGCCGATGGTTCACGTGCATTGGGCACCATTTCTCTGGGTTGTACATACAACCGTAGGAATTCACCCGGCAACACTCGACGACATCTTCGTAGGCGTCCCGGGTTCAAAGAGAATCGCAATGTATGTGATTTACCGGGCTTCTAAAGCAGTGCACCAATACTCCTTGAAGATTTTCAAGCCCGGTGCATTCAACCAGACTCTGCCACCCGACCGAACGGCCCTAGCGACTAGTCGTCGAAGTCGTCGTCGTCGTTAAACTTGTCGCCATTGCCGCCGCTATCGGCGTCGTCGGCGACCTCCTCCGGTTCATCGGGCTCGAACTCGTCTGCAAATTCGTCCTCGATGGTCTCGTCGTCCCACTCCTCTTCGAAGTCATCGTCGAAGTCGTCGTCAAAGTCGTCGTCGTCAAAGTCGTCGAACGGGTCGGCGGCTACTTCGCACGCGGAGGAGGGAAGACATACCGGCGGACAAAGGGGTTTGTCGGCGATAAACGCGGGGGAATCGATCAACATGGACATGGCATTGGCGAATGGAGGTTAGGTGGTTCGGTGAATGGGCAAATCGGGAGGGGCTTGAAGCATGCCTCCGTACGTACGCAATCACGCGATCCACCGTGCAGCTTGTGAAACAAACGACGTTCCGCTACGGTGGCAAGCACCGCGAGACAGCGATTTTCGTAGGCCCAACATAGGTCTGTCAAGCGCGGATTCAATTTCGCCGATTCCAACCCTCCCGTTTGAGGCGGCAAGGGCCGGCTCTCCCCGCCTGTTGGTCCACCAGCTAATTCACCATCGAAGACCGTCCCATGAGCCACCAACCGGATCTTTCGATCGAACCTTTGGATGTCATTGCCGTTGGAGCCCATCCGGACGATGTGGAGATTGGTTGCGGTGGCACGCTAGCGAAGCTCGTAGAACAGGGGTATCGCGTAGGGATCGTCGACCTCACCGACGGCGAGCCGACCCCCGTTTCGCCCGGGCCCGACGTGCGTCTGGCCGAAGCGGCGGAGGCAGCAAAGCTGTTGGGGATCCACCATCGGGCAACGCTGGACCTCCCGAATCGGCGACTATTCGACGATTTCGAGTCGCGGGTGGCGCTGGCCAACGAGTTTCGTCGCTGGCGGCCACGGTTGGTGCTCGGCCTGGGAGATCGGACCGCGATGGCTTCGCCCGATCATTGGCAGGCCATGCAGATTACCGAAGCCGCTGTGTTTTACTCCCGGCTCGCGAAATGGGACCACGAATTCGCGCACCTGCCACCTCACAAGATCGATGGCCTACTGTACTACTCTCTCAACTTCCACACGCTTGAGCCGCCGCCGCAGGGCAATACGTTTGTGGTCGACATCAGCTCGACCTACGAGCAGAAGGTGGCGTCGATTCGTGCGTACGCCACCCAATTCCCACCGGAGAAACAGCATATGTTTGCGCGGCTCGACGCGATGGCCCACTACTTTGGCGAAGCCGCTGGCTTTGCCCGCGGCGAGCGCCTGGCAAGCCCCCGAGCGGTGGGCGTGCGGGACGTGATGGGGCAGCTACTTTAGTGTTCCATTGAGAACCCGGCCGTCCACGACCCCCGTGAATGGGCGGGTTCGCGCTGTGGACTACACGTTCTTTAAGGAATCGCGAATCTCACGCAGCAGCACGATGTCCTCGGGCAGGGCAGGCTTCTCGGCCTCAGGCTTTTCGGCAAAACGCTCTTGGGCTTCGTTCATCAACTTGATGACCAGGAAGATGGCGAAGGCGATGATCACAAAGTCGATGATCGACTGGGCGAACGCTCCCCAGCCGATCTCAATTGCCGTTGCTTCAGCACCTTCCGCCACGGCAGGAATCGTGATCTTCGACGTTGCTTCGGCCAAATTTACACCGCTGGTGAGATAGCCCACAAGTGGCATGATGATCTTGCCCACCAGTTCGGTCACAATTTTTCCGAACGCCCCGCCAATCACCACCCCGACGGCCATGTCGACTACATTGCCGCGGAGGGCGAACTTTTTGAATTCTTGGATCAGACCCATAGCGATGCTCCGTTTGACTTGAATGAAGCGTTACTAATGGCTGTTATCGTATCGATGAATCGGCATTTCGCAAACACGAAATCACTGCCGCCATGTCGGCGGGGACCGGGGCTTCGAAGGTCATCCGCTGGCCGGTGCCCGGGTGGTTAATCGTGAGCTGCAACGCATGCAGAGCTTGGCGCTGGAGAAGAACATCCTGGCGACTACCTGCCGAGTCGGCAGAGGCCGGCGATTGCAGTTCGCTGGCGGTCACTTTGGCAGAACCGCCGTACAGCTTATCGCACAAGACTGGCAGCCCTACGCTCGTCAGGTGCACCCGGATTTGGTGGGTGCGCCGAGTCTTAGGGAATACGCTAAGCAGACTGAATCGCTCAAATCGCTCGAGCACTTCGAAAGCGGTGAGGGCCGGCCTGGCTTCAGGATGGCCCGGGCGGACCGCCTTGGCCTCGCGCATTTTGGGATGCGGGCCGATTGGTTTATCGATTACGTCGGCATCGCGGTCGGGCACTCCACGAACGATCGCCAAGTATTGCTTTTCCGTCGTGCGGTCCTTGAACTGCACGGCCAGTGCTTCGTGCGCGCGGTCGTGCCGGGCGACGACGATAATGCCAGTAGTGTCGCGGTCGAGCCGATGGACGATGCCTGGCCGCTGCGGCCCGCCGGTGGTGCTAAGCTGGCCAAAGTGGTGCGCGGCCGCCGAAGCGAGCGTTCCGTGCCAGTGCCCCTTGGCGGGGTGCACAATCATGCCGGCCGGCTTGTTTACGACCACCATCCAATCGTCTTGGAAGAGGATATCCAGCGGAATGGCCTCGGGCTCGGGGCCGGGGCGGAGCGTTTCGATGCCGGTGACGCGAACGACCCAACCCGCTTCGACCTTCGCCGACGGCTTGACCGGTTCGCCGTCGACGGTCACTTGCCCGGCGGCAATCGCCCGCTGCACAGCAGCGCGACTAAACGCGGAGAATTCTCTTGCCAGATAGGCGTCGAGCCGCTGACCTGATGCGTCGTCGGCAACCGTGACTTCAACGGGCCAGCAGGGATCGTCGTTCGGAGGGCCAGCGTCGCGCATCGATTGCCATCCCTAACCGGGGGCACACCTGCCGCCGGTAATTCATGTGAGCATTGCCGGCGGACAGTCCGCGGACCGCGTGGCGGTCCGGCTAGCGAGACTCCAATTAGTGCTTTGTCTAGACTTGACCTTAGGGTGCGGCCCAACGCGCCAGCGTCGGGCGTACTCTAAAAAAACCGAGGCTAGCGCCTGCGGCTCCCTCTCGAGAACCCCAAATCTTGACCAAAACAAAACGCTAGGGTGAGACGCTCGTCTCTTCTTTCACAATTTCCGTGGTCTCGGTTGCCGTATCGTCCGTTGTGGATTCATCTGCGGACGATTCATCCGCGGGGGCGGCGGCGTCACTGTCCGCGGTGTCACTGTCCATGGCGTCACCATCCGTGCTGCTGCCGGTAGCATCTGCGTCGTAGCGGTCGGAGCCGTTATCGGGCAGCCGTTTCTTGGAAGCGGCGGAGCATTTCCAGAAAGTCTTCGCCGCCCTCCACACCAGCCGCAGCGGGATCGCTGCCGGGCAGGTTGAGCGGGTCGGCGGAGAAGTCGGGCCGTGTGCCGCCGCCAAAGTTGGTAGGTCGCATAGCGCTTCGGCGCTGGCTAGCCAGCCGGCGTACTTGGCGGCATCGAGTTCCACGAGGTTCTTGGCTCGCTCGTCCCCCATCTCACTGAATGCGCCGGTCACTTTTTCATAGGCGGCGATGGCTTCGGTGATTTCGCCCTTGGCTTCCAGCGACTTGGCAACGCCTAACTGGGCGCGGCCGCGGAGATTCTTGTCCTGGGCACTCGCTGCCAGTTTCTTGTACTCCTCCAGCGCGGTGTCGAGTTGCCCCATGGCCTGCTTCTTGTTGGTAAAGAAGTTCTGGCAGCCCAAGGCGAGTTGGCTATCGGCCCAAGCGATTTGAGCTAGCTCGCCCACCTCGTCGCCGGCGTATTCGGTGGCGGTCGCCTTGAGTTGTTCGGCGTCGAACCTACCGGGCAGCGTGGCAATGGTGTAGGCATCCCACTTCTGCATCTGCTTGGCATTCAAGCTACCGCTCGTCAGTCGCAAGATGGCCCATACCGCAGCAATCGCCAGCAGGCCATAGATGATGTACGACGCGTAGGGGGCGACCTTGTCGCTCCCGCCGGTAATCATCTTCGCCAACTCGTTCGTCTCGATCTCGTGACGTTCTTCGGATTTCATCGCTCTCGCCTGGCTGGAACGCTAGTGAATGGGGAAACCGTAAGTGTAGATTCAGGCTGACTTTATCGTCAAGGTGAGTGGGAACCCGACGGAACCCGTGGGGGCGAGCACCGCGAATACTTGGCGCCGGGTCAGCATTTCGGGCGCTGACGCAACCGCGTGCGGAAAGGTATCATGCGCGATCCTTCCCACCTTGCATGGACGCCCCACCGATGGCTGACGGACTGAATTCTCCCCAACGCGATGCGGTCGAAACGCTTGAGGGACCGCTCTTGGTGCTGGCGGGCGCGGGTACAGGCAAGACTCGGGTGGTGACCTACCGCATTGCCAATCTCATCCGCCACGGCACCAAGCCCGACCGCATTCTAGCCGTCACGTTTACGCGCAAAGCGGCAGGAGAGATGCAGGAGCGGGCCACGCAGCTCCTCACTGGAAAGCACCGCAAGGCCGAACGCGCCGAGGCCGGAGATTTCGACATTCCACGCATTGTGCGTCCGCATTCTTCGCCGGCATGCGAAGGCGTTGGGGTACCCCGAGCGGTTCTCCATCTGCGATCGCGGCGATCAGGAAGGCTATGCCCGAGCCGCGTTACGGGAGATTCGCGCCCCGGCCGACAGCCTTAAGCCTGCCGACTTGCTGAGCCATATTGGCGTATGGAAAATGCGAGGCGTCTCGCCGGAGGGGGCGATGAGCACCGCCGAGACGGACCGCGAGCATCTGGCAGCCGTGGCCTATCGCCGATACCAGCGATCGCTCAAGGGCAATGGGGTGGTCGACTTCGACGACCTCCTGCTGCTCACCGAGCAACTGTTTGTTAAACACCCGCAGGTGCGCCGCGCCGAGGCCGAGCGATTCGACCACGTGCTGATCGATGAGTACCAGGATACGAACCATAGCCAGTACGAGATTGTTCGTAGCCTGGCGATGGGTCATCGCAATCTATGCGTGGTAGGCGACGACGATCAATCGATCTATGGCTGGCGGGGTGCGGAGGTAACCCACATCCTGCGGTTCGCCAACGACTGGCCCGATGCCAAAGTCGTGCGTCTGGAGGATAACTATCGCTCGACGCGCCGCGATCATCGAGCACGCCAACACGCTGATTGCCTTTAATGCGGAGCGGCACGACAAAGTGCTCAAGGCCGCACGGCACGAAGGACCCCAGCCGCGGATATTGCAGTTCAAAGACGAGAACGAAGAGGCCGTGAGTGTGGTGAAGGATATCCGCCGGCTGATGGGCATGGGCCTGGCCGCCAAGGACTTTGCCATATTGTTCCGCACCAACGAGCAGCCACGGGCCTTTGAAACCGAGTTACGAGCAGCCAACTTGCCCTACGTGCTGATTGGCGGCATGAGTTTCTTCGACCGTCGCGAAGTTCGCGACATGCTGGCATTCCTACGTTTGGTGGCCGATCCGAACGACGACCCCGCCTTGCTACGGGTACTCAATACGCCGCCCCGCGGAATTGGCGACGCGGCCCGCAAAGCGATGGTGAAGGAGGCTTCGGCACGTGGCGAGTCGGTGTGGGCCATGGTGGAAAACCCTACGTGCGTCGGCGGCTTAAGCAAGGCGGCCACTGCGGGCGCCGTGCAACTTCGCAGCATGGTGCAGGGCTGGCAGTCGCTCGCCGATCGGCTAAGTCTGGCCGATATGTTTCGCCGCATTATCGACGACACGCATTACGAGGCGGAGCTCGCGCGGCTGTACGACGACCCCAACGATCGCGATGCGCGGTGGGCTACCGTGGAAGAGATTGCGAACGCAGCGGCAAGCTACGATACGCGGAAAAAATCGCGAAAGAAGGCGCCGCGAGATCGAATCATCGCGTTTCTCGACGACTTGCTAGTCGGCAATCAGGACGAAAGCCGCGAGAAGGAAAAGCAGCTGTCGCAGAATGCCATCATGCTGATGACGCTGCATAGTGCAAAAGGCCTGGAGTTCCCCATTGTCTACCTTGTCGGCATGGAAGAGGGAATCCTGCCACACAAGAGGTCGCTCGAAGGGGGCGAAACGCAGATTGCTGAGGAACGCCGACTCGCGTACGTGGGAGTCACCAGGGCACAAGACGAGCTGACACTGACCATGGCGCTCACACGCCGTAAATGGGGAAAGCCACGCGAGACCATCCCCAGCCGCTACCTGTTCGAAATGACCGGCCAGGCAGAGAACTTCACCAAGCGGGCAAAGGCCAAAGGGCCGACACGAACGCGGAAAGCCGCGAAGACACGCAAGGGCTAGAAAGGCTTGTACTGAGGGCGCCGCAGAGAACGAACGGATCTCGAAGGATCTTTAGCCGAGGCACAGACCAGCACATCTATGGAGTCCGTCCATGGGAAGTGAGAATCCTTACGAATCGCCCAATTCACGGGGCACTTCGACCAAGCAACCGAGTCTCCAAGCCGCACGCCAACAACGAAGCACGAATCGTTACCTACTGCGTGTCGCGGCATTGACGACCATTTGGTTCGCAGCAGGCTTGGCGGGACTGCGTGTGTCCGGTCGTTACCACCACCGCAGGTACCCAGGCGACATTGACCCGATTTTTGTCGATTGTGCGGATACGGTGGGAGTGCTCATCGCCAGTTGGTTTGCCATTGGAGTCGTCGGCACCGTAGTGCTGGCGCTAGTTGATCGCTGTTTCCGCCGTTAGCCGTGCTTCATCGCCCCCCGCAGCCAACCGATCGCCATTTCCCCCGTGCTAGCACCGCCGGCAATCTGAAGTTGGCTGGTTCGGCGAATCTGTGTAAATTGCAGTGGACCCACATCCATTAACGCAGGGAGGCGTTATGCAGCGGCCTGAAATTCGATTCATCCATTCCAGCGACTGGCACCTGGAGCAACCTCTGGCCGGGCTGCCCAGTCTGTCGGCCGACCTTCGCGACGTGGCACGCGATGCCGCCTACCTGGCAGCACAACAGGTAGTTGAAACGGCGCTGGTCGAAGGGGCCGACGCACTGTTACTATCGGGCGACATCGTCGACCTCGCCCGCAGCGGCCCCCGCGCCATTGTGTTTTTGCAGGAACAATTCGAGCGGCTCCACGCGCGGGGCGTCCACGTGTACTGGGCCGGCGGCGCACTCGACGGACCAGACGACTGGCCGGTGGTCGCTAAACTGCCCCCCAATGTACACCGCTTTGCAAAAGGTCGCGTTGAGCAATTGGACCTGAAGCGCGAAGAGGAAGTTATCGCCCGAATTCAAGGCATCAGCAGCGACGACGGTGGCAACGTAGAGGCCAGCGGCTTTCATCGCGACGCCAATGGGTTGTTTACCGTAGGCGTTGCCTACAGCACCAGCGACTCCCCGGGCCGCGAGGGCGATCGCGTGCACTACATGGCACTCGGTGGTCGGCACCGCCGGGCAACCGTGGATACCGAGCCGGGCATCGCCCACTACAGTGGCTCGCCGCAGGGTCGGTCGCCTCACGACTCCGGCCCGAGTGGTTGCACGCTGGTTCACGTTGTCGATGGCAAGACGTCCACCAAGTTCATCTCGACCGACATCATTCGCTGGGTCGACGAGTCGATTGAGGTCACGGCCAGTACGTCGCTCGAGCAACTTGAAGAGCGGCTGGACGAACGACTCGACAAACTCCGGCTGAAATCGCAAGGTACCGACCTGTTGGTCACCTGGCACGTCCGCGGCACGGGGCCGCTTGTGACGCAGTTGCGTCCGGGCACCGAAGTGGATGCTCTGGTCGGCCGACTACAAAAGCGGGTCGAAAAACGGCAGCCGCTTTGCTGGACGGTTGCCGTGGTATGCAATTCACCCGCCACGGTGCCCGAGGAGTGGTACGACCAGGAAACCATCCTCGGCGACTTCCTGCGGCAGATGTTGGAGTACGAGACGAATGGCCGTAAACCGCTCGACCTCGAATCGCTACTCCCCGAACCACTATCCAACCCCACGCTCCGTGCGATCGCCAAGTTTGACGGCGCCGACCATCGGGCAGCAGTACTCGAACGTGCCAAAAAGCTAGGCATCGACCTGCTGACGTCGCCGGAGGCCACCGAAGAGCTGGAAGTCGTTTCGTAGGCTATCGCCAGATATTACGCAAAATTCATGAGTGCTGCCCAGCGGTCGCAGCTCTCAACGCTCCCTCAACCTCGACCCCTGATGCGTCATGCGAATTACTGACATCCATGTCGACGGCTTCGGCGTGTGGCACGATCTCAATTTGAGTCGCCTGTCCCCTGAAGTCACCGTGTTTCACGGACTTAACGAAGCCGGCAAGACAACGCTCATGCAGTTCTTGCGGAGCATCCTGTATGGCATCTCCGACGATCGCCGTGCCACCTACCTGCCGCCGGTCCACGGTGGCAAACCGGGCGGCACGCTCGGCGTGATAACCGACGACGGGCCGCTCCGCGTTACGCGTATTGCCGACCGTAGCGAAACGGATACCGGCCGCGTGACGGTCGAAGTACCGGACGGCGAACAACAGGGAGACCGGTTGCTGCGCGAAGCAATCGAGCATGTCGACGAGGCGACGTTCAACAACGTGTTCGCCTTGGGATTGGACGAGATTCAGCACCTGGCGCGCTAGGTGGCAGCGCCGCCGCGCAGTGGATCTATCGACTTACGTCGGGTCTCGACCGCATCATGCTGTACGACGTGATGATGGGCCTCCGATCGAGCCGCAAGAAGTTGCTGGCACCGGACGAGATGGCCTGCGAAACCTCCAAACTGCTCGCCGAGCGTGAGCGACTTGAATCCGAGATTGCCGAGCTCGCTGGACAAACACGTATCTGGTGCCAGCGGGGCGTGGAAATCGCCGAGATCGACGACCAGGTGGTCCAGCTCCGCAGCGAAGCCCGGGAGCGGCAGCGCCGGGCCCGCCGCGTGGAAGTCGCCATGGGCATCCGCCCTCAATGGACGGAACGTCTGCAGACCGACGCCCGCATCGAGTCGCTGCGCGACCTGCACCCGCTCGACACCTCCGCCCTCGCCGATCTGGACGAGCTCAACGATCGCATCGAGCACCACGAGCGCGAGAGCGCGACATCCACAAAGGCCAGCGGCACCAGCTCCGCGAAGAAGCCGAAAAGCTGGGCATCAACGAAGTGCTGGTGAATAACTGCTGTAGGATTGAAGGGCTGTCCGAGCAGCAGGAGTGGCTGGAATCGCTGGCCGCCCAAAGCGATGAGTTCGAGGCCGAGGCCGACAAGTTGGCCTCGCGCTTCGAACGGGAAACCAGTCGGCTAGCCCAACAATGGTTCGGAGATAGCGACCGGCGGCTCGTGCTCACGGCCGAGCAGCTGGAGAAGCTCGCTCCCCAGCGGACTGCGATGGACGCGGCCCAGAAGCAATTGGAACGCGCGGAGCTGGAGTATCAATCGCATCGGGGCGAGGAAGAGAAATACGCCTCGCAGTTGGCGACCGCCACTACCACCGGCGACCGGCTGGGCCTTCCCACGAATCTGCAGGATGCCGGCGACATGGTGGCTCGCCTTCGGCGTCGACTCAATGTCGAGCAAAAGATTGAACAATTGCGACGAAGTGGTGTGGAGCTTGAACAACAAGCGCGCGACATGCTGGATGGGCAGGTGATTCCCCTGCGGCTCTACGTTGCCTGGGGTGCGTGCGTGTTTGGTGCGGCGGCCTTCCTGTTTGCCTGGACCTTCAGCGAAGGCCGCCCCGCCCTCGGCCAAGCGGGCGGCCTGTTGGCGTTGATCTCCATCTTGATTCCTATGTTCCGCTGGACCAACGAAGCCCGCACGGCGGATGAATTGGACGGCGTGCATCGGCAAATCCAAGACTTGCAACGGCAGATGGTGGCCGCGCGAGAAGAGAAAGACCAATTAGAAAAAGAGTTGCCGGTGGCCGATGGGTCGATCGTGCTCCGGATGCAAACTGCGGAGAAACACCTGGCTGAGCTGGAAGACATGCTCCCAGTCGAGAGCGAACGACGCCGAGCGACCGAGGCAAGCCGCGGTGCCAAAGCCGACTACGAAGCGGCGAAGGCCCGAGTCGAGGCCACGCTGAAAGACTGGCGTGGATCGCTCAAGGCGCTGGGGCTCCCCGAGGAACTCGCCCCCAAGGAACTAAACCTACTTGCTGGCCAGTACGAACAACTCGCCCAGCTCGAAGCCAAGGCACTCAGCCGCGCCGACGACATGCAACGCCGCCAGCGCGAGTTCGACCGCGTAGTGGCCCGTATTAAGCGAATCGCCGAAGAAACTGGGCTGGTGCTCGAACACGCCGAGCCACTCGCTCAGCTCGAACACTTGCTGAGCGAAAGCCGATTGCAGAAGGCCCACATTCAGCATCGCGACAAACTCCGCGAACGGGCGAAAGAACTCAAGGGTGAAGAGGCACGTCACGTGCGGGCCGCGATCGGCCTCGGTCGCAAGCGCGACGCCATGTTCCAAAAAGCGGGCGTGGAGCACGAAACAGCGTTTCGCCAGCTCGCAGCCGACCTGGCGGACCGCGCGACTCGAAGACCAGCGCAAACTGCTCACCCGCGAGATTGTCGCGGCCATCGGCAAGTTGGGAAGCGAGGAGGACTTCGCCCCGTTGATGGCCGAGGGCGTTGCCGGAACACTGGAAAAAGAGTGGGAGCAACTAACCGCTGCGCACGAGGCGACAGAAAAGCAACTCGACGGGCTGCTGACCAACCGCGTTAAACTGGTGGAGCAACAGCGGGTGCTCGCCGAGGACACGACGCTTGCCGAAAAACAGATCGAACTGGGTACCATTGAGGCGAGGCTCGAACGTGCCCAAGAGGCATGGCGTGAGCGAGCCGTAGTAAGCCAGATGCTCGAACACGTGCGCCACGATTACGAGCAGCATCGTCAACCCGATACGCTGCAGGAGGCGACCGGCTACTTCCGTGAACTTACGGGCGGGCTCTACACGCGAGTTTGGACCCCGCTGGCCGACGATGTGCTTTATGTCGATCGGGAAGATGGTACATCGCTGGCGATTGAGTCGCTCAGCCGCGGCACGCGCGAGCAATTGTTCCTCAGCGTGCGGATGGCGCTGGTGGCCATGTTCGCCCGCCGCGGAATCCAGTTGCCGATGATCCTGGACGACGTGCTCGTGAACTACGACGAACGCCGGGCTGCCGTGGCTGCCAAAGTGTTGGTGGAGTTCGCTTCTGGCGGACATCAACTGCTGGTCTTCACCTGCCACGAGCACATCCTTCAAATCTTTAAGAAGCTCTCGACCGACTGTCGCCGACTGCCAAGCCGCTTCGGCGACCTGTTTGACGACGAGCCAGAGGGGATCGTTGACGAAGCGGTGGACGAAGTGGAGGGAGCAGAACCCGAGCCCCAGCCCGAAGAGGTTGCGAAGGTGGTTGTGCAAAAGGTCGTCGAGAAGAAAGCCCCCGAGCCCGACTACTACTACACGGCCACCATCGTACCGCGGCCCCGCCCCGAACCCAAGCCACTGCCAGAGGAGGAAGTCGTCGAGGAAGTGGTGGAATACGACTACGAATTGCCCCTGCTGCCCAGTGCGGCGGTGGAGTACGACTGGGAGCACGACGACCCCAGCCACGCCGTCTCGACCGGGGACGAAATCTCCGACCATGGCAGTCGCAACGGCCACCCCCTACGCGCATTCAACCGGTTCCAACCGCTGGGACTAGCGCACCGACGACTGCCGCTTGAGGGTATTGCGGACAGCCACACGGTGACACGCCCGGGGCCGCTTGGGCCAGGGCGCCCGGCAGTAATATCAAAGAAAAGCGCTTGGCAACGGATCAAAACCGCTACAATGATCGGTCGCGAATGGGCCGTGTGCGCCGACGCCTATCTACGACTATCGCCGATGTGGGGCTTGCGATGAGAGTTTGCTATGTCGCGGTTCTGTTGGGCTGCTGCCTGGTTACCACCTCGGCACAATGCCAAACCGTTCCGCCACCGGGACTTGTACCGGGCGACACCTACCACTTGTTGTTCGTTACGTCCACGCGTTACGGCATTGGAACGCCCACGCAGACCAACTTGCTGTTCAACAGCCTGCCGAGTGCCGACGGCCACGTAACGCTGGAAGCGGCGGTCGCCCGATTGCCAGGTGCCGCCATGTGGCAGGGGGGCGCACCGGTGTACACGGCTATCCTGTCCGACGACCATACGAACGCTCGCGACCGCGTAGCCATCGAAGGCCCAGTGTACAATACTCGCGGCGACTTACTTGCGACCGGATTCACCGACTTATGGGATGGTTCGCTTGCCAACTCGGTGGACTTCAATGCGTTTGGGCAACTAGTCGACCCGGTGGCCACCATCGTGTTTACGGGTTCGCTCGCCAATGGCACAAGCAGCGGGCAAGACTGCGAGGATTGGAGCGGCGGGGAGTCGACGGCCACCGTCGGGCGGGCTTCAACGACCAGCGGTGCGTGGCTCAATTCGCCCGAACCGTTCCCGCACCCGTGCGAATCGGGTGGTAGCTTGTACGCGTTGTCGCCGGCGCTCACCGTTGCGTTGCCGGGCGACTTTAACGGTGACCAAACCGTCAATCTGGCCGACTATACCGTGTGGCGCGACAATCTGGGCGGCCCCGACCAAGGGATCTATCTCAACGGTGCTGGCGATGGAAGCCCGCTCATTGGCATGGGCGATTACCAACTTTGGAAGGCCAGTTTTGGCAATAGCGTGGGCCCGGCATTGGCTAGTTCTACGGCAATCCCCACTCCAAGCAGCCAGGGCTGCCTTTTGCTGTGCCTGGTGGCCTGGCTGGTGGTGGTGTTAACTCACCGGCAACGGCCATTAACTCCTGTCTGAACAACTCTGCTATCCAGCGGTTGAACCAAGGCGCTCGCTCGCCGTTGCCCGCGGGTAAGAGGCTGCACCCGCCGACGCGGTGAATTCGAAATTGATCTTGGTGCTTGCGGCCATCTGCTCCATAATCACGCCCAAGGCAACATCGGCAGCTCGCCCCTTTTGTTCAAGGTAACCAAGTGGTCTCCAGGGGCGTTGCCGCAACAGGGATGCACCCTCTAGGAATCTGAACCATGTACACACGATACCCCAAGCTACTAATCACTTGCGCACTCTTGATTGGCTTCGCGACATTTTGGCAATCCGCTGCGGCGGTAGCAGAATCGCTCGACGGTGTGTGGGAATTCTCGATGATTGTCACTGACGGGCGCATGCTGAACCCCGCGGAAGTCACCCAATCTTATTCGGCGAACGGGCTGATCACGATTGCTGGCGGTTCGGCAACGCTGATAACACCCAGCACCATGCAGCCGCGACAGATTCCGCTCCGCGTCGACGCGTCCACGATGCCAGCCAAGATCGATGTGGCCCTAACACCTACCAATGGGGGACATGGCGTGGTGATGGTTAGCGGCACGACTGCAATCATTTGCTTGGGCTCCCGCGACAAACCGCGGACCACGAAATTTGCTGCACCACAAGGATCGGGCAACTTGTTGATCTCGCTCACCCGCGTGGCCGCCGGTGGTCAGCCCAACACAACCACAACCGCTGCCGCCGCCGGCGTGGCTCCGAACCCAACCCCACCGGTCGCCATTCCTGATGGCCAACTGCGGCAACAACTGGTCGGCTCGTGGGGTCACCAGGACGGCGATTCGAGTCGCGTTGTGACGTTCAACAGCGATGGCACCATGAGTTCGGTGATGAATTGGAAAGACCAATTCAAGAAAATGTTTCATGCGGATGTCCGTTCGAGCGGCAATTGGAAGGTGGAAAATGGCGTGGTGGTCGTCCAATTCACGGCCTCAACCGACAACAGCAAGAAGGGCCAGGTCTACTCGTACCGCGTCCGCTCGATCAACCCTACCGAATTGCTTGCCGTCGATCAGCAGGGCCAACTTCGGCGCGAGTGGCGTGTCCCGACGCAGTGAGCAACAAGACGGCTTGAGACTGGCAGGCATATCGATCGCCACCTATCGCAACTCGCCCGCTGGATCGTCGGCGGATGATCGGCCCGCCACAACGCCGGCCGGCAACGGCACCTAAGGCCATCGCGACAGGTTAGGACAGTACCGCGAAGCGAAACGATGCAAGAATCGTGAAGAAAACGGCGAGTGGGGATGCGGCAGATTTTCGGCACACGCCACGAGTTGGTACCGCTTTCGTTCAGTCGGCTCCGGCGGTAGAATGCGTGGTCTCGAAAATGACAGAACGCCTCTCCTGTTGGCGGCGTATCCAGGCAAGTTGTTCATCGGTTGGAGTAAATGGTATGGCAGGCAGCGAACGTCAGCGTGAAATCCGTCGTCGTCGGAAGCGTCGCAAGGGGCTCGACCAACTCAAGGCGCGGCTCGAAAAAGCAACCATCAGCGAAAAGGGGGAGATCGCTCGAAAGCTGCGGGCGATGACTTCCGGCGCCGAAAAATTGATCCACGATTGGCAGCTCGAAGAAGTCGATCGCTAACCGCGTTCTCGGTTTACGGTCGCTGGAACGTGAACTCCTCGCCATCGTAGCTGATCTCGACGGTCGCCCCCTCGGGGAACTCGCCTTTCAAGAGTTCGGTGGCCAACGGGTTTTGCAATTGTTGCTGCATTACCCGCTTGAGTGGTCGGGCGCCATACAGGGGTTCGTAGCCGCGATTGGCGATTTCTTGCCGAGCCGCGTCGGTCACCACTAACTGCAAACCTTGCTTGCCAAGCAGTCGTTCGAGCGACGCCACCTGCAAGTCGACGATGCTGCGGATTTCGTCGCGATGGAGCGGCTCGAATACGATCGTCTCGTCAATGCGATTCAAGAACTCAGGCAGGAACCGCGCAGTCAGGGCGTCGGTCACCGCTTGATGCATCTGTTCGGCGGTACCGCCATCGGTGGCGATCTCCTGAATCATCTGGCTGCCAACGTTCGATGTCATCACGATAATCGTGTTGGTGAAGTCGACCGTATGGCCGTGGTTGTCGGTCAGCCGCCCGTCGTCAAGCACCTGCAGCAGGATGTTGAATACGT
The DNA here is from genome assembly GCA_963753855.1 of Lacipirellulaceae bacterium. Lineage (GTDB taxonomy): Bacteria > Planctomycetota > Planctomycetia > Pirellulales > Lacipirellulaceae > Aeoliella. The sequence continues at coordinate 689,085 of CAVWDV010000008.1, forward strand.
CGCGGTGCGCCTTCTCGATTTCATCAAGCAGCACCACGCAGTAGGGGCGGCGGCGTACCGCTTCGGTTAGCTTGCCACCTTCTTCGTAGCCCACGTATCCGGGGGGGCGCCGATTAAGCGGCTCACCGTGTGCTTCTCCATGAACTCGCTCATGTCGAGCCGCACCATGGCGTTCTCGTCGTCGAACATCACCTGCGCAGCGCTTTGCAAAGCTCGGTTTTGCCCACGCCGGTCGGACCGCAGAACAGGAACGAACCAATCGGTCGATTGGGATCCTGCAGCCCACTGCGACTGCGACGCACGGCGTTGGCCACCGCTTCGACAGCTGCATCCTGGCCGATCACACGCTGATGTAGCCGCTCTTCGAGCACCAGCAGCTTGGCCCGCTCGGTTTCCATCATGCGCGTCACAGGAATGCCGGTCCACATGCTGACGATCTCTGCGATCTCATCGGGGCCGACTTCCTGCCTCAACAGTTTGCGTTGCGACTTCGTTTCTTCGGCGCTCGCTTCGTCTTGGAGGGCCTCGATCTCTGCAAGCTGTTTTTCGAGCTTATTTCGCGCCTGGTCCAACTCATACAGCTTTTGATAGTCGCCTTCGTCTACCAGTTGCCCCGAAGACTGCTTCTCCTTAAGTGCGGACGTTTGGTGTTCGTACGCCAGTTTCGCTTCCTCGAGCTGCGCTCGCACCGAAGCCACATCGCCAACTCCAAGCTTTTCCGCTTCCCACTGTTCGCGCAAACTCGCGAGGTCCCGCCGCAAGCCTTCCATCTCGGCGTTGATTTCCTTCAGCCTGTCTTGCGCATGGTCTTCGGTCTCTGCTGCCAGTTGTCGAGCAGCGAGTTCAAGTTGCGTAATCTTCCGCTGCACCTCGTCGATTTCTTGCGGCACACTTTGCAGTTCCATTGCCAGCCGACTCATCGCTTCGTCCACCAGGTCGATCGCCTTGTCGGGCAGCTGGCGATCGGCAATGTAGCGATCGGAAAGCTCCGCCGCGGCCACCAGCGCCGAGTCTTTGACCTTCACGCCTTGATGATGCGCTTCGTACCGCGGCTTCAACCCACGCAGGATCGCCAGCGTATCGTCGACGCTCGGTTCGCCGACGAAAACGGGCTGGAACCGCCGCTCTAGGGCCGCGTCCTTCTCAATGTACTTGCGGTACTCGTCGAGCGTCGTGGCACCAATGCACCGAAGTTCGCCGCGGGCGAGCGCCGGCTTCAATAGGTTCGCCGCGTCGCCCGAACCTTCGGCAGCGCCGGCTCCCACCACCGTATGGAGTTCGTCGATGAACATGATCACGCTGCCGGCAGCGTCCTCGACTTCGCGAAGTACCGCCTTCAAGCGTTCTTCGAATTCACCGCGATACTTGGCTCCTGCGACGAGCGCGCCCATGTCGAGGGCGATCACACGACGATTCTTGAGACTCTCTGGCACGTCGCCTTGCACGATGCGCAGCGCGAGCCCCTCGGCGATGGCGGTCTTGCCGACGCCTGGCTCGCCAATCAGCACCGGGTTATTCTTGCGGCGGCGGGATAGAACCTGAATCACACGGCGGATCTCCTGATCGCGGCCAATGACAGGGTCGAGCTTGCCCTGCTGTGCCCGCTCCACTAGATCGATTCCATATTTCTCCAGCGCCTGGAACTTCCCCTCCGGCTCCTGGTCGGTTACCCGTGCCGAGCCGCGAACTTGCTGCAGTGCCTCCAGCACATTGCGGTCGTTGATGGCGTTGAGTTCCAGCGTTTCCTGAGCCTTCGACTTGGTCTTGGCCAGTGCGAGGAGTAAATGCTCGGTCGAAACGAACTCGTCCTTCATCGATTCGGCTTCGGCTTGGGCCGCGTCGAGCACCTTGCCCAAATCGCTGCCAATCTGCGGCGGCGAACCACCTTGCGACTTAGGTAACCGGCCAAGTTCTGAGTCGATCACCTGCTGCAACTGCCCAACATTGGCGTTCATCTTCACCAACACCGGCCGCACGATGCCCTCGGTTTCGGCCAAGAGCGCCGAAAGGAGGTGCAATGGCATAATTTGCGGATTTCCAGCGTCGGCAGCGATCTCTTGCGCACGCTGCACCGCTTCCTGGGCTTTGAGAGTCAGTTTGTCGAAGCGAAATGCCATGGTAGGGGACTAGGGATTGAGTTTTGGTAAGGCGACGACCTACGTGTTGCCACCGGAAATAGGGTTAGAATCTAATGGCGGTACCAAAGTGATCTGCGGATGTTTCGCGACTTTCGGTACTTCTGTTGATTGCGATCCTAGAGTACTCGCTTAACGAACCACAAGTTCTATGGGCAGGCGGACGACCTCCGAACAACGGTTCGCAAGGTGGAGGTTCATTCGGCCACTTCAGCGGCGACTTTGGGCATTGCCCAACTAGGTTACATTTCCTCACCATCAGTACCTCTCATTCGCTGCTGGGCGCAGCAAGTCCGTGAAATCGCCGAACATGCACCACTCCGTTTGCCTACAGCAACAAATCGCCACACACGCAAAATTGCACAAGGGCAGGCGCTAAGCACCTGCCCTTGCGTCGTTTCGACTTGCGAGCAGGTCGTTAGCTCTCTTTCACCTCGAACTCCGCGTCGATCGCGTCGTCGTCGGCGGAGTCACTTCCACTGCCGGCCGTGGCGCCGGCCGTTTGGTCGTCGACGTTCGCGCCGTCGGCGGCGGCCTGCTTATACATCGCCTCGCTCATAGCGTGGCTGGCGGCTTCGAGTTCGGTGACCGCCGTCTTAATCGCATCGGCATCGTCGCCTCCCGCTGCCTCACGAACCTTGGCAATAGCCGCTTCGATCGGCTGCTTGTCGGCGTCGCTCATCTTGTCGCCCTGGTCCTTGAGAGTCTTTTCGACCTGGTACGCAAGACTGTCGGCACGATTACGTTGTTCGACCACTTCCCGCTTCTTCTTGTCCTCGTCGGCGTGAGCGGCGGCATCTTCTTGCATCTTCTTGATCTCGTCTTCCGACAGACCCGAAGATTGCTCGATCTTTACCGTCTGCTCGGTACCGGTACCTAAGTCCTTGGCCGCCACGTTCAAAATACCGTTGGCGTCGAGGTCAAATTTCACTTCAATCTGCGGCACGCCCCGCGGTGCTGGCGGAATGCCTTCGAGGTTGAACTCACCCAGCAGGCGGTTGTCGGCGCACATTTCGCGCTCACCCTGGAACACCCGCACGGTAACCGCTCCTTGGTTGTCGTCGGCGGTGCTGAACACCTGCTTCCGTTCGGCGGGGATCGTGGTGTTCTTCTCCACCAACTTGGTCATTACGCCACCCAAGGTTTCGATGCCAAGCGACAGTGGCGTCACGTCGAGCAGCAGGATGTCCTGCACGTCGCCGGCCAGCACGCCACCCTGGATTGCGGCACCAACGGCCACGACTTCGTCGGGGTTCACGCCCTTGTGTGGATCCTTGCCAAAGATGCTCTTCACGAGCTCCTGCACCTTGGGAATTCGCGTCGAACCACCCACCAGGACAACTTCGTCAATCTTCGCAGGGTCGAGCTTTGCATCCTCCAACGCCTGCAGCACGGGACCGCGGACGCGCTCCACCAGCCCGTCCACCAGTTCTTCGAACTTGGCGCGGGTGATGCTCAATTGCAAGTGCTTCGGCCCGCTGGCGTCGGCAGTAATAAACGGCAAGTTGATGTCGGTACTCTGCGCCGAGCTGAGTTCCTTCTTCGCCTTCTCGCATGCCTCCTGCAGCCGTTGCAACGCCATTTTGTCGTCGCGCAGATCGATGCCCTGCTCTTTCTTGAACTCGTCGGCTACGTAGTTGATCAGCTCTTCGTCAAAATCGTCGCCACCCAGGTGGCCGTCGCCATTGGTGCTGATCACCCGGAATACGCCGTCGGCCACTTCGAGAATCGATACGTCAAACGTACCGCCTCCCAAGTCGAACACGCAGATGGTCTCTTGCCTTTTTTGTCGAGACCATAGGCGAGCGAAGCGGCGGTCGGCTCGTTGATGATGCGCACGACTTCAAGCCCGGCAATCTGGCCGGCATCTTTGGTCGCTTGCCGCTGGGCATCGTTAAAGTAAGCAGGCACCGTGATGACGGCCTTGTTCACCTTGTGACCCAAGTACGCCTCGGCCGACTCCTTGAGCTTCACTAGGACCTTGGCCGAGATCTCCGGGGGCGTGTACTCTTTGCCGCCAACGTTCACCTTCACGTAGTCTTCGCTGCCGCCGACGACTTCGTACGGCACCATTTTCTCTTCACTTGCCACTTCGTTATGACGGCGACCCATGAACCGCTTGATGGAGTAAACGGTCTTCGTGGGGTTCGTGACTGCCTGGCGGCGCGCGGGCTCGCCAACAAGCACTTCACCTTTATCGGTAAACGCGACGACACTTGGCGTTAGCCGGTTGCCTTCGGGGTTAGGAATGACCTTGGCTTCTTTGCCTTCCATAACGGCGACCACCGAGTTGGTGGTACCAAGGTCGATGCCAATGATTTTTTCGCCACTCGCCATGAGAATCCTCTTTTCTCTGGAGGAAGCGTCGCTCTCCTCGGCGGGCGCAACGCGAACTATTGGGGTATTCGGAAATAGGGGTTCGTCGATTGGGGGAGATTGATCATGGGCAGACCAACCCGCCGGGAAGTGAAAGCAAAGCCTGTGCCGCCAGGGCTATCACACTCGACAAAACGATGTAAGATATTCTGAGATAGGGGTTTACGGTCAACAGCCGGCGACGATTCCGGTCCCCCAAATGCGGTCGCCGCTGCCAAATTGACACCCACCACGGCTCGCCCAGTGCGAGCAAGCACTGATTTGGCAGTCAACTTGGCAGCCGATCGGCGGCAACTTCCTCGACAATAAGGACTTAGAATTAGGGATCGGAGCTGTTAAATCGTAACGGAATCCGGCACGGGTACGCGACTCATGCTTAGCTGAGGTTTGGCTGATGGCGAAGAAAAACAGAATCACCAAGACCACCGCTGCAAGTACGAAACGTGAGATCGAGAAACTGGATCGCGAGATCCAGAAGCTGCTCGGAGCGCGTGCCGAAATTGCCGCCAATGCGCACCTTGCCAATGGCGATGCGGCTGCCAAGGCCGTCGAACGGAACCGAGGCCCGCTTTCTGGCGACGCCGTCGGCGCGGTGTTTCGTGAGATCGTGGCCGCCTGCCGCACGCTTTCGTGTGCCGAACGCATCGCCTATCTCGGTCCGGAACACACGTTTAGCCACATTGCGGCCATTGAGCAGTTTGGCGCTGCGGCCGACTTGGTGCCCGTCGCCACGATTGCGGCCGTTTTTGAGGAAGTCGAGCAGCAGACGGCCGCCTATGGCATCGTTCCGCTCGAAAACTCGACCGATGGCCGCGTGACGGACACGCTGGAATGCTTCGCCCGTTCGCAGGCGCCTGCATCTGTGGCGAGTTGCCGCTCACAATCCACCACTGCCTGGTCGGCAGTGGACCGCGAGCCAAGGTTCGGCGAGTCGAGAGTAAGCCGCAGGCGCTGATCACAGTGCCGCAACTGGCTGGCGCGGCACCTCCCGAACGCGGAATGCCACCCCGTGGCGAGCACGGCCGAGGCTGCCCAGACGGCCGTTGGCGACCCAGCCGTCGCCGCCATTGCTAGCGCCCAGGCGGCAACGCAGTACGGACTCGAGGTGCTGGTGGCCAACATTGAGGACAACAAGGACAACGTGACCCGATTCGCCGTGATCGGGAGCAAGCCGGCAGCGAAGACAGGTACAGGTAACGACAAGACGGCCCTGATGCTCGAAATCAGCCACGAGCCAGGGGCGCTGGCCGACGCCATGGCGGTGTTTAAGCGGAACCGGTTAAATATGACCTGGATCGAGAGCTTCCCGGTGGCTGGCAGCCGCGGCCGGTACCTATTCTTCATCGAATTCATGGCGCACGCCAGCGAAGCCCGCTCGAAGAAGGCCATCGCGGCGCTCGAGAAAAAGGCCCAGCAGCTGGTGGTGCTTGGGTCCTATGCGCATCGCGAGCCAATCGGCTAGGATTTGGGGACTTCAGGGCCGCGCTTGCCCGAAGAGTGATGCCCGCGGTGCGATTCTGCACGGCAGCATGCGCCCTTAGCGGCCGCACTGATTGACCCCCATCCCTTGAACCCGAACTCCTCCACCGATGCTCATCATTCTTAAACACGGCGCGACGGAGGATCAAATCCAGCATGTCGTCGAGCGTATCGAAGCCCTCGGCCTGCAAGCTCACTTGAGCAAGGGAACCTACAGAACCGTCATTGGCGTGATTGGCGACGAGGAAAAGGTGCAGGCTGCGCCGCTGACCGCCATCCCCGGTGTGGAAGAAGCCGTCCCGGTAATGCCGGCCTACAAGCTAGCCAGCCGCGAGGCGCACCCGCAGCCCACCGTCGTGGAAGTGGGCACCGGCAAAGTGGTGACAAAGATCGGTGGGGGCCACTTTGGGATGATTGCCGGCCCTTGTGCCGTGGAGTCCGCGGAGCGAATGGACGAGATTGCCGGTGCCATCAAAGCGGCCGGAGCCAACGTGCTCCGCGGGGGAGCGTTCAAACCGCGGACCAGTCCCTACGCGTTCCAAGGCCTTGGCGAAGAAGGGCTCAAGATTTTGCGTGAGATTGGAGACAAGCACGGCCTGCCCGTCGTTACTGAGGCAATTGACCCCCGGCACGTGGAACTCATCGCCGAGTACACCGACATGATCCAGCTCGGTGCGCGGAACATGCAAAACTTCGTGCTCCTCACCGAAGTCGGCAAGACAGGCAAACCAGTGCTACTCAAGCGCGGCATGGCAGCCACAATCCAAGACCTGCTCATGAGCGCCGAGTACGTGATTGCCAACGGGACAACTGACGTCGTGCTCTGCGAGCGGGGCGTGAAGGGGTTCGACAATTCATGCCGCAACATGCTGGACATCGCTGCGGTTCCGCAGGTGCAACTCATGTCGCACCTGCCGGTGATCGTCGACCCCAGCCACGCGACGGGTCGCCCGGAGCTAATTCCTGCGTGCGCCTGGCTGCTACGGCAAGCGGCGCGGATGGCGTCCACATCGAAGTCCACAACTGCCCTGAAGAAGCCATGAGCGACGGCCCGCAGGCGTTGCTGCCCGGCCAGTACGCCGAGTTAGCAGCACAGATTCGCAAAGTGGCGGAGGTGGTCGGTAAGAAGGTTTAGACATCGTTGAACACCAAGCCGCGGGCGCCGGCATTCAAGAAACACATCTCGCATCAGCCGGCACTGCGGCTGGGCGTTCACTAAGCAAGTACCACGAGGAACTCAATCATGCGTCGACCACTAATCGCTGGCAACTGGAAGATGAATACGGACCATGCTTCGGCTGTCGCGCTCGCCGAAGGCGTGGCGCAGCGGGCGGGTGACGTGGAAAACGCCGATCTGTTGGTTTGCCCGCCAGCGATCTATTTGGAATCGGTGGCCAAGGCGCTTGATAGCTCGCCCGTGGCGCTCGGTGCCCAGAATATGTACGCCGAGCCGAACGGGGCGTTCACCGGCGAAACCAGTGCTGCCATGCTGACCGACGTGGGGGCGGAGTTCGTGATCCTGGGCCACAGCGAGCGGCGGAACGTAATGGGCGAAACCGACGCCATGGTAAATAAGAAGACGCTCGCGGCCCTTGAAGCCGGGCTGATTCCGATTGTCTGCGTCGGCGAACTCCTGGAACAGCGCGAGGCGGGCAAGACCGCCGACGTGATTGCTACTCAATTCGCCGGCTCGCTGGCGGGCCTTTCGGGCGAGCAGGTTCTGAAGATTGTGGTCGCTTACGAGCCGGTTTGGGCCATTGGCACCGGAAAAGTCGCCACGCCCGAGCAGGCTGAGGAGGTGCATGCTGACCTTCGCAGATTGCTCTCGGAAAGCTACAATGGCGAGATTGCCGAGAAAGTCCGCATCCTGTACGGCGGCAGCGTCAAACCAGATAACGCCGCCGAACTGATGTCGCAACCCAACGTCGACGGCGCACTCGTCGGCGGGGCGAGCCTGAAAACGGACGACTTTTTAGGCATCGCCAAGGCCATTAAGTAGGGCAACCCACTGGCACTGCAGGACCATCCTGCAATGCTTTACCAACCAATACCGGAATTAGAAAAGCACGATGGAAGCGCTATTCAAGATTGTCCTGTTTGTCATTGCTCTGTTCATGATCCTGTTGATCCTGGTGCAAAAGGGGCGCGGTGGCGGACTGGCTGGCGCGCTGGGTGGCCCCGGCGGTTCGAGCGCATTCGGCGCCAAAGCTGGCGACGCCTTTACCAAGATTACCGCCTACACGGCCCTCGTGTGGATGTTCGTCTGCATCACCGCGACGCTGTATTTCGCCAGCGGCGGCAGTGCTGCAGGTGGTGGCGACAAACTCGATGGATTGAATCAGCGTAAATCGGTCAGCGTGCCCGCAGGAGCCGACGCCGCTGCTGTCCTCGATGCTGCCGCCCTCGACGCAGGCAGCGAAGCCGACGCCGACGATCCGTCGGCGGCCGAGTAAGCTTCCTTCGCGTCTTCCATTGGCGGAGGGATTACCATGCTGCTGAGCATGACCGGCTTCGGCGAAGCCCACAATCGATTCGACAAGCTATCGGTCGCCATCGAGTTGCGGACCATTAACAGCCGCCACTACAAGCTCAGCCTTCGCTCAAGCGAAGGCTACGGCGCTGGAGCCGCAAATCGATGCATTGGTTCGCAAACGCGTCCGCCGCGGGACGGTGCAGTTGAACTTGCATGTCCACCGCGCATCGAAGCCCGACGACTATCGCATCAATGCCGAGGTGCTCAAAGGCTACATCGAGCAAGCCAAGCAAGTTGCGGCGGCCACGGGTGCCAGCGACGACATCGCAATTGGGCAACTACTCACGCTGCCCGGCGTGATTGACGATCGCCGCGTACCCGAGCAAGAGTCGCAAGAAGACTGGCCGCAAATCGAACCAACACTACGCGAGGCGCTGGGGCGCTCACCAAAATGCGGGAAGCTGAGGGTCGGGCGACTCGCGAACGACTTGCTTGAAAACTGCAACGTCATCGACCAGCAGATCGCGGCCATCGAGCAGCGGGCTCCAAACGTATCGGTAGGCTATCGCGAACGACTCACCGAGCGGGTGAATCGGGCGTCTCGGAACTCAACGTCACGGTACAGCCGGCCGACCTCCTGCGGGAGCTGAGCTTGTTTGTCGACAAGAGCGACATTTCCGAAGAACTGGTGCGGCTCAAGAGCCACCTCGTGCAGTTTTCGGCAACCGTCGATGCCCCGGAGAGTGCGGGCCGAAAGCTTGAGTTCATCTCTCAGGAGATGGGCCGCGAGATCAACACGATTGGCTCCAAGGCCAACGATACGGAAATCAGCCAATACGTGGTCGAAATGAAAGCCGCGCTCGAACGAATTCGCGAGCAAGTGCAGAACGTGGAATAATTGTGAAATGACCAATGCAAAATGACCAAGCCTTCAAGCCTTCTTTGGTCATGGTGCATTCTTCCTTGGTCATTCACGAAGCAAATTTGCCACCTGGAAGTTTCGTTAACTCACCATGCCCACCCCCGGACGACTTGTGATTATCTCCGGCCCTTCGGGCGTGGGTAAATCGACCGTCGTGGCAGCGCTGATCGAGCAACTCGCACCGGCGATTCGCCTAAGTGTCTCCGCCACCACCCGCCCGCCGCGGCCTGGCGAAACCAACGGTGTGCAGTACCACTTCCTCACGTCGGCGGAATTTACGGCCCGTCGAGAGGCGGGCGATTTCCTGGAGTGTATGGAAGTATTTGGCCGCGGACACTGGTACGGCACCCTTTTCGACGAGGTGAGGCCTAGTCTCGCCGCCGGGCAATGGGTTATTCTGGAGATTGACGTAGACGGTGCCGCGCAAGGCCAGCGAGCAATTCCCTCAGGCGGTAACCATCTTCATTACTGTCGATTCGGACGAGGAACTGGAGCACCGGCTCCGGACCCGCCGAACCGATAGCGAGGAGGCGATTGTCCGCCGGTTGGAAGTCGCCCGCCGCGAGATGGCCCAAGCAGACACGTACAAGTACCAGGTGGTGAACGATAAGATCGAAACCACCATCGGCGAGATTGCCGACATTCTGGCCCAAGAGGGACTCAAAGCATGATTGATGCGATGAAAGAAGAGGAAATCGTCAACAAGGTGGGCGGACGCTTCAAGCTCTCGACCCTTATCCAAAAGCGACTGGTCGCCATCAATGGTGGTGCCCGACCACTCGTTGATTTGGAAACCGACGAAAAGATGGAAATCGTCGTACAGGAAATCCTGCAAGACAAAATCTACCTCGACTCGTCGGGCGAAGTCCGCGCCGCGATTGGCGAACCGAGCCCAGCCAGCGATGCACCCGAGGTCGATTTGTCGGCGCTGTAAATTGCTGGCCGGACAAGGGGGTGGCTGGGGTCGAGGCTCACCGAGCTTACGGCATCGGTTTGCCGATGCCTGGGGGCTCGTAGGACCCGACCCTAGCCACCCTGCTGTGCCATTCTTTCTTGATTGCGTTCCGTTTCCAGCACCCCAACATGCCCCGCGAAATCCTCATCGGCGTCTCAGGTGGCGTGGCGGCTTATAAGTCGGCGGCGCTGGTGAGCCAGTTGGTGCAGGCGGGCCACGGAGTCACCGTGGTGATGACTTCGGCATCCGAAGAGTTCATTGGTGCCGCAACGTTTCGCCGCCCTCACCGGCCGCCCGGTAGCGACACAATCGTTTCCGCCCAACTCGCATCCCCTTGGCCCGCACATCGAATTGGCCCGTGGTGCCGATCTGCTGTGCATCGCCCCGGCGACCGCAAACCTGCTGGCAAAGGCAGCCCACGGCCTTGCGGACGACCTCCTCACAACGCTGCTGTTGTCGTTCGATGGGCCCGTCCTCATAGCGCCAGCGATGAACTGCGAGATGTGGGAAAAGCCCGCGGTCCAGCGGAATGTTGCCCAACTCCGCGACGACGGCGTCCACTTTGTCGGCCCCGAAGAGGGTTGGCTAAGTTGCCGAGTGAAAGGAGCGGGACGAATGAGTGAGCCCGACGCGATTGCCGCGGAGATTGAAAAGTTACTTAAGTGAGCCCGCGTGAAATAACCTCCCATGGCACAAATCCTCATCACTTCCGGACCGACGCGGCAATACATCGACCCCGTTCGATACCTCACCAATGCATCGAGCGGGCGGATGGGTGCGGCGCTGGCAACCGCGGCGCTGGAACTGGGGCACCAGGTCGTCGTTGTTTCCGGCCCAGTCGAGGTCGATTACCCCGCGGGAACCGTGGTGGTGCCCGTCGTCTCGACGGAGGAAATGCTGGCTGCTGCGACCGAGCAGTTTGCCCACTGCGACGGCATGATCGGCGCGGCCGCCCCCTGCGATTACCGACCGGAGCGCGTGGCGGAAAGCAAGCTTTCGAAGACGGGCGAACCTTTGCTGCTGGAGCTTGTCGAAACGGAGGACGTGGTCGCCACGCTCGGTGCCGCGAAGGGACACCGCTGGGTGGTGGGCTTTGCCCTGGAAACAGAGGACCATCGCCTGCGAGCGCTGGCGAAACTCGAACGAAAGCACTGCGACCTGATGGTCTCGAATGGCGTCGAAGCGATGAATGCTCAAGACAACCAAGTGGAAGTGCTGTGCCCTGAGCGCATCGTGCTGGCCGAACTCGCTGGCAACAAGACCGAAGTTGCTCGCGGCATCCTCCGCTTAGTAGACGAGCGTCTGGTACGCCGTCAGTCGCCGTAGCGTTCACTACGCCCTCCCCCACAGCACGACGATCGTTGCCCGCCGCATGGCGAGTGGCAAGCAAGCCCAGTAGCAACGACTCCTATCAGCCGCTAAAATCAGCAAAATCTTCCAACCTTGCCGCTGCCCAGCGTTCCCGTCCATGTCCACACGCGTCGCCATTCTTGGAGCCTCCGGCTACACAGGCCTGGAAATCATACGGCTGTTGTTACGGCATCCGCATGCAGAACTCACGGCGCTCGGTACTCGGCAGGCAGAGAACCCGCACGTGGCAGAGATTCACCCCCAGCTGACCGGGCAGCTCGACTTGCGCCTCGAACCGCTATCGACCAGCGAACTCGCCGATCGAGCCGATTGCGTCTTCTGCTGCTTGCCCCACGCGGCGAGTGCCGAAGCGGTGGCCCAGTTGCTCGAAGCGGGGTTGCGAGTCGTCGACCTGAGTGCCGACTATCGGCTCCGGGATGTCCAGGTTTACGAGCAATGGTACGGCGTCCAGCATCCCGACGCAGGCCGGCTAGCAACCGCCGTTTACGGATTGCCTGAGTTGTATCGGGCACAAATCAAAACGGCAAACCTGGTAGCCAACCCCGGTTGTTACCCGACGTCCGCCATTCTGGCGCTTTACCCGCTGCTGAAGGCAGGCGACATTTCGCCGGAAGGGATCATCGTCGATAGCAAGAGCGGCGTCTCGGGCGCAGGGCGCACGCCGAAGCCCGCGTTCCACTTCCCCGAATGTAACGAGAGCCTGGCCGCGTACGGCGTGGGGACTCACCGCCACATGCCCGAGATCGATCAGTTGCTAAGCGAGGCGGCAGGCGCGCCGCTCGAAGTGCTGTTCACGCCGCATCTTATCCCAATGGACCGGGGTATACTGAGTACCTGCTACGCATCGGTGCCCACCGACGTAGACACCGCCAAGCTAATGCGTACGCTGCGCGATTTCTACGCCGGCGAGCCGTTCGTCGATGTGGTCGACCATCCCCCTGTCACCAAGCACGTGGTCGGGACAAACCGCTGCCATGTTACGGCTCGAGTGGTACGTGGTCGGGCGGTTGTCGTGAGTGTCATTGACAATTTAATTAAGGGGGCGAGCGGCGCAGCGGTGCAGAACTTTAACCTGATGTACGGCTACAAAGAGATAACGGCGCTCGCTTAGTTCGTGAAATCTGCGGTCGCTGCCCAACGTAGCAGGACCATAATTCTGGGCAACAAAAATTAAGAATGGCTTGAACAACGCATGAGTGCACGCTTCCCTCAAGGCTTTTCCGGCAACGCGGTTATCGCTGGCATCAAGCAGACCGCTGGTAAGGAAGACATTGCACTGGTGGTATCGGACCGTCCGGCAGTCGGCGTCGGCGTGTACACGCAAAACTTGGTATGCGCTGCACCGGTAACGTTCGACCGCGAGCTGACTCCCAGCGAATCGATTCGAGCGGTGGTCGTCAACTCCGGCGTCGCCAATGCATGCACTGGTCCGCGGGGCGACGACGACTGTGCAACCATGGCAAAACTGGTGGCCGACGCGTGCGGCTTGGAGCAGAATCAAACGCTCGTGCTCTCCACCGGCGTTATTGGCGTCCATCTGCCGATGGAAAAGATCGCCCAAGGCATTAAAGACTGCGCCGCCAATCTGGCCAGCGATAGTGAGTCACTCGAGCGCACCGCGCGCGGCATGATGACCACCGACAAGGTAACTAAGATTCGCGGGCGCGATTTTGAAATCGACGGCGTCACGCTTAACGTGACGGGTATCGCCAAAGGTGCGGCGATGATCGGGCCCAATATGGCCACCATGCTGGCGGTGATAATGACGGACGCCAACCTGACGGCGCACGACGCACACGTGGCGCTCAAGGACGCCGTGAGCGAGACGTTCAACTGCATTAGCGTCGACGGGCATACCAGTACTAACGACACGGTGCTCTTGCTCGCTAACGGCGCCGCAGGCGGCCCCACGCTTGAAGGCCGTGGACTCGATGCGCTGCGGGCCACGCTCTACGAAGTGTGCGAAGACCTGGCCCAGTCGATACCCGCCGATGGCGAGGGCGCCACCCATCTGGTGACGGTGGAGGTCCACGGCTGCAGGAGCCGGGCCGAGGCCGTAAAGATCGGCAAGACGATTGCCGATAGCCCGCTAGTGAAAACCGCCATCGCCGGTGCGGACCCCAATTGGGGCCGCGTCGTGTCGGCCGCCGGCTACGCTGGCGTCCCCTTCAACCCACACCATGTTAGCCTGCACATCAACGGAATGCTGGTGTACGAGCGCGGTGCCCCGGTCGACTTCGATGCGGCAGTCATCTCAAAGTCGATGGCCGATGAGAAAGAAACGAGTCTCCTCCTTATACTGGACGAAGGATCGGCGGCCGCGCGGTTCTGGGCCACCGACCTGACGGCCGAATACGTCCGCCTGAACGCCGACTACACCACATGACCGCAATCGCGCGGATTCGCCAAGCGCTCATCGCACTCGCCCTGGTATTTGTCGTGGCGGTCGTGGGCCACCGTATGCTGACGCGGGCCGATTGGCTGTCGAGTATCTACTACTTCGTGATCACCGTCTCAGGGGTCGGCTATTCAGAAGAAAGTACTTCGCCCCCTGAGTTGCAACTGTTCTCGATCTTCGTAATCTTGATCGGCATGTTTGTCGTTGGGTACACACTTACCCTGCTGTTGCAGGTAATGATCGAAGGACAAATCTATCGCACGTTAGGAATGCGTCGGATGAACCAAGAAATCGAAAATCTCCATGGGCACACGATCATCTGTGGATTTGGTCGGATGGGAAAAACTCTGGCCGACGAATTCATGCGGCGGGGCGTGCCCTTCGTGGTGGTCGACCAGGATTCGGATCTTACGCTATCGGCACGTGCCGACGGGTTGCTGGTAGTGACGGGCGACGCGCTCGATGAACAGACCCTCGAGGATGCCGGTATCTCTCGGGCAAAAATATTCGTCGCCTCGCTTCACTCGGACGCGGACAATGTGTTTTTGACGCTGACGGCGCGAAACATGAACCGCAATCTGCGAATCATTGCCCGTGGCGAACTACCACCCACGGAGAAGAAGCTGCGCCAGGCGGGTGCCGACGACGTCGTCCTGCCGGCGGTCATTGGCGCGCCGCATGGCGGCCCTCGTCACCCGCCCGCACGCGGCTGAGTTGATGGAGTTGATCACCGACGACAAGACGCTCGATGCCGACCTGGAAGAGCTGACCATCGGCGGAGACTGCCCGCTAGTGGGCCAAACCATTCGCGAAGTGGCCCTCAGCAGCAAGCACCATGTTCTCATCATCGCTATCCGCCGAAGTACCGGCAACATGGTCTTCGCCCCCGATGCGGGTACAGCCTTTGCAGCAGGCGACACGATGATTGTGATGGGAAAAAAGTCCGACTTGGACGCCTTTGAGACAGCGAACCACCTCTAGTGCTAGCGATCCAGGTCCTCAATCCGTCTTCCCTCGTCTTGCTTAAACCAGTATCGAGCTTCTATTGGCCGCGCACCAAAGCAGGGCAACTCTACGCACAGGCGCGATTAGAGGGGAGCCTGCCTGCGAAAATTTGCCCGCAATTGAACAATTCGCCGCTGGATGCACTGGCGTGGGAGCCTACAATTGGGAGAACCTCGTCTCTTAGGCTGCAAGGCCTGATCGAGAACGGCGGGCAGTCTTCGAGGAGTCACTTGCATGGATCGACCGATACGCCAACGACCTGGAGGCATCTGGGCAACAACCGCGTGGATGCTGCTCGCTGCGCCAGTCGCTCTGGGGCAGGCAACGGCTTCGGGCGATGCCGCCGCCGAACAAGTGGCCTCGTTTAACCGATCTCTGCCCACCAGTTCGACGCCAAGAACCAAGCACCCACTATACCCGGCACTGCAACTGGCTGAGGCAGCGCTCCAGTCGATCGATGAGAACGTGCAGGACTACACCTGCAACATTGTCCGTCGCGAACGAGTCGGCGGCAAACTCGGCAGCCATGAATTCCTCCAGGCGAAAATCCGCCATGCGCAGACGATCGACGACAAGCAATCGCCGTTTAGCGTCTACCTTCGATTCGACAAACCGGCGAACGTCGAAGGTCGCGAAGCGCTGTACATCGCTGGCGACCATGCCGACAAAGTCTTCGTGCGGCGCGGCGGACAGCGGATGGCTTACATGAGCAGCTACATCGACCCCGATAGCCGTATGGCAATGAAGGAAAACCGGTACCCGATCACCGATATCGGTTTCAGACGCATGATCGAGCGACTCATCGAGATTGTTGAGAACGACATGCAGTACGGCGAATGCGAAGTTAACTTCTACAAAGGGGCGAAGGTCAGCGGCCGTCAGTGCACCCGCATCGAAGTCATCCATCCGGTTGAGCGCGAGCACTTCACTTTTCACCGCGCCATGGTGTTTGTCGACGACAAGGACAAGCTTCCGGTTGGGTACGCCTCGTTCTACTGGCCGAAGAACCCCGGTGGCAAACCGCGGCTGCTCGAGGAGTACGTCTACACCGACGTCAAGTTAAACGTCGGCCTGACCGACGAAGACTTCGACCGCGATAATCCCGTTTACGGGTTCCATCGCAGCCGCGACGTCGCGGAGTAACCGCGTGGCGTTGGTTATTTCCGGGACCGCATGGTGGGCCGGGGGCAGGGCCAGTTCTAGCTGAGTCGTGGTGGCTCTCGCCTCGGCCGCACATTAAACTACGTGTGGTCCCTGTGAGAAGAGGACCAGCAACGGAAATTCACTCACTGAGGCTGGAAACACAAAGGGCATTGGGGATGCATTGTATTGAATTGCAAAAGGCTCCGTCGCGGACCTCGCATCATGGCTTCACCCTGGTCGAACTTCTGGTGGTGATTGCCATTATCGGTGCGTTGGTCGCATTGCTGCTGCCCGCGGTACAGTCGGCCCGTGCGGCGGCGCGACGCAGTACGTGCAAGAATCATCTCCGGCAGATCGGCTTGGCCGTGATGAACTACGAGTCGAGCCATCACTACCTGCCACCCAGCGCCTTGGTGAACCTGGGCGTCACATCGACGGACAATAACGGTTCGTGGGGAGTGCATGGGCGAATCCTTCCGTACCTGGAAGAAGACGCGCTCAGGAACCAAGTGGACGTTGAGCTCGCGTGGGACACACAGATGGTGATCGATAACGTCCGGGTGGAAGTGTTCCAATGCCCCAGCAACGCCAAGGGGGCCGAGCCTCGCGTATTCACCGATGGCAAGCCAACTTTGTGGCCCACCAACTACGGTTTTAATCTGGGCACGTGGTTTGTTTACGATCCCGCTACGAACCGTGGCGGGGATGGGGCCTTCTATCCCAATAGCCAGCTGCCGCTCAGACGCTTTACCGATGGCACCTCGCATACACTGCTGGCTGCCGAAGTCAAAGCCTGGACCCCTTACACGCGCAATGGTGGGCCCGCCAGCACCGCGATCCCCAACTCAGTCGCCGAAGCCACCGCGGCGGTACAATCGGGCAAGGACGAGAAGGACACCGGCCATACCGAATGGCCCGATGGCCGCGTCCACCACACCGGCTTCACCGCTACGATGCGGCCCAACACGTACGTGCCCTACTTCATGAATAAATTGGGGCTCGAAGTGGATGCCGACTTTAACTCGTGGCAAGAAGGCAAGAATGGTAGCGCCGGCAGCCCAACGTACGCCATGATCACCTCCCGCAGCGAACATCCCGGCATCGTGCAAGTTGCCATGGTCGATGGTTCGGTACAAGTGGTCAGCGACGAGATCGACCTGCCCGTGTGGCGCGGCATGGCGACTCGCGCAGGGGCGAAATTCCTCCGAGCGAGTGACGCAGGAGGAAGGCCTTGGTGGTCCGCGCGGCAACCTGATCGCCAGCCATGCGACCTTGGATCATTCGCGAATCCAGCCCGCGCTGCGGTACCAGTCGATGGTTTCGCGGTAGCGTTCTGCCAATGGAGCGGCTGGCTGGAAGTTCAGTTGCGAAGTGATCTTGGTAGTGGATGCCACCCAGCCACTGGCAGTCCCCTCGGCGAGTTTATCGAGATTGAGTGGCAACGAATTGGAACTCACTCGCCCGATGGCCTCGCCCACCAACGCCGCCATGCGAAGGGCCCACTTGCGTACTCGAAGCACCCGAATTTTGCGTCCCAGGGCGGCGGCAATCATCTCTCCCATTTCCGTATAGGACGAGCGATTTGGGTCGGCCGCGTTGTAGACGCCCGTGCCTCGCGGATCGGTGGGATCGAGCCGCTCGCCATGCCGCGCAACTAGCATTAGCGCCGCAGCTAGGTCGTCCGCATGAATGAGCGAAAGTGGAAGTCCCGGTCGATGCACCAAGTGGAGACCCATCTTGCGGAGCGACTGGACCAGCACGAACCCGGCACGATCGCCTGGGCCAAAAACCACCGGCGGGCGTACAACGGAGATAGGCACTTCCGACGCCCACTCACGGATCGCCAATTCACCAGCGAGTTTACTGCGGCCGTAGTTCGACACGGGCTCGGGCGGCTCCCGTTCGGTCAAGGCCCCTCCCACAGGCGATGGTCCCGCAGCGGCCAGCGAGCTAACGGCAACCAGCACCGGTGGAGTCGTCTGGGCCGCACAGGCGGCGGCCATATTGGCGGAGCCCGTTTCGTTTACCTCAGCGAAGGCGTCGTAGTTGCGAGCCATGGTGCGGCCCGCCAGATGGAAGACAAAATCAACTCCCGCCACGCCGGCCGCTAGCGAAGCGGCGTCGGTCACGTCCCCCTGCAGGAGCCGCACGTCGAGCGGTGCGAGTTGCGAAGTGTCGGAGTTCGGGCGAATCAAACAGCGTACGTCGCCACCGGCGGCTTGCAGGACACGCACCAGGCGGGGGCCGATGAATCCCGTGGCTCCAGTAATCAGACAACGAGGCATGGTTTGGCTCAAAACTTGCTGGCTGGCGTTCCCCAATTGGCGATGGGCGTCTACACTCCGCCGTATGCCTTCCGTTCGCATCATACCGGTTTCGTCACGGCGAGAGCAGCGCGAGTTCCTCAACTTGCCGTGGCAACTCTATCGTGGCGACGCCAACTGGGTACCGCCACTCCGCCTCGAGCAGCAAGGGCTGGTCGGGTTCCGTCGGCATCCGTTTCATCTGGATGCCGAAACGCAGGCGTTTATCGCCGTTCGCGGCGGTGAAACGTGTGGCCGGGTGTTGGCCATCGTGAACCATGCGCACAATCGCTGGCACAAGGACCAACTGGGGTTTTTCGGCTTTTTCGAATCGATCGATGTAACGGATGTCTCCACGCCCTTGCTGACGACCGCCTGCGAATGGCTCGCCGATCGCGGCATGACCGCCGTACGTGGTCCGACGAATCCATCGATCAACTACGAATGGGGCGCTCTGATCGACGGATTCGATTCGCCGCCCATGTTCATGATGACGTACAACCGGACCTACTATCCACGACTGCTAGAAGCCGCCGGCTTCGCCAAGGCGCAGGACCTGTACGCCTACTGGGGGCATGTCGATATGCTCGGTTCGATGAAGCAGAAACACCAGATCATCGACGAGGGAATTCGCGAGCGGTTCGGCATCGTGTTGCGGCCACTCGACCGTAAACGCTTCCGCGCAGAAATCGAGATGTTTCTCGACCTGTACAATCAGGCACTCTCTGCCACCTGGGGATTCGTCCCCTTGTCGAACGCCGAAGTACACGCGCTCGGCGGACAATTAAGGCATCTGATCGTTCCCGATCTCTCGGTCATCGCCGAGGTCGATAGCAAACCAATTGGCATGATTTTTGGGCTCTTAGATTACAACGGTCGCATTCGCGAAATGGATGGACGACTCTTTCCGCTAGGATTCCTCAAATTGCTAACCCGGCGACAAGAGATCAAACGGATGCGCGTGATCAGCGCCAACGTATTGCCCGAGTATCAAAACTGGGGAGTCGGCATCACACTCGCCCGTGGACTTATCGAGCCAGTGCGGAAGTACGGCATCCAGGAGGTCGAGTTTTCCTGGGTGCTCGAGTCGAACGACCTGTCGAAAAAGACTCTCGAGAAAGCCGGCGCCAAACGCTACAAGACCTACCGACTGTACGAACGCCAATTGGCGTGCGGATAAGTGTGTGGCAATCCCATATGGCGTCGCCCTCAGAGGCTGCGGCTCAGGAGTTGCCTCCGCAGTCCTGCCATTGCCCGCTGGCTTCCTGGGCGGCCAGCCAAGGCCATCATGCCCTTCCTGCTTCGAAACGCTGGTTTGAACGCTAGCTCAGAATGGAAGTCCGTGGGCACCGCGAGAGAGACTGACAACTGGCAACCATCGCTCTACAATACAGAGGCCAGAGACAACCGGATGGTCGCCGGCTCGCTTCGGAGTGGTCCACTGCGTGGAGCTTCGGGGTGGGCGGGAGGAAAGTCCGGCGCCGCAGAGCAGGGTGGTGGATAACGTCCACCGACCGTGAGGTCAGGGATAGTGCCACAGAAAATATACCGCCGTGGTGGCTGTCGGCTATTGGTTGCCGGCTGTCGGCCAGAGATGTCGCAAAGCGTCGTCTGCTCCTGGCTCATAGCCCGTAGCTGACAGCCGATAGCCATCGCGGTAAGGGTGAAATGGTGCGGTAAGAGCGCACCGCGGGCGGGGTGACTCGCCTGGCAGGGTAAACCCCACCCGGCGCAAGGCCAAACAGAGAGCAGGGTCGGCTCGGCCCGTTACGACTCTCGGGTAGGCTGCTAGAGGCGCGGGGTAACTCGTGTCGTAGACGAATGACCATCCGTCGTGCACTTTCTCCAAGCGGGAGAGCGCATGACGACAAAACCCGGCTTACAGGTTGTCTCTGGCTTTTTTGCTATCCGCTTTTGGCTGTCAGCTATCAGCCAAGCCCCTTCCCAATGAGCGGGAAGGGGCGCAGGCTGACCTTCGTCTTACCAAGAGCCGATAGCGGATAGCGGATAGCGGCAGCTTCCGCTTACCAGTTCGTCTTTAGCGGGCTAGCGCCGTTGGACGACGTAAACGGGCTGCTCGGTGGCGGCGTGCTGGGGGCACTTGGGGTGGCATGCATGGCGACCGTAGCAGGCTGCTGGACCGGCTGCGGTGCGGGGGCACTGCGGCGACGGGCCGGAGCGGTCTTTTCGGCCGGAATCATGTCCTGCTCCACCACTTGCAAAAGCTTCGAGATGCAGAGCTTATTCATGCTGGTCCGCAGATCGTGCGCCTCGGTCCGCAGGTACTCATGCATGCTCTTGGGCAAGCGGACGGTAATCACGCGGGTGGGCTCGGAATCGGTGTCCGCAGTACCCTTCTTCTCCCGCAGCTTCACGACAATCCGCTGAATGGTGTCGTATTGCTCACTCTTCTCGAAGTCGGTGAGTTCGTCGAAGGTCGGAAAGGCCTTACGCACGACCCCGTCGACGCCGAGCACCTCGCGGAAAAATGTCACCCAATCCGGATCTCGCTCGGCGAGATGGCGGGCGGCAGTAAGGACTTGTTCGTAGCGTTCCTGTTTTTCGGTGGTCACGGCACTCGTCTCCTTCCAAAAGTGCTTAAAAGGCGTGGCACGGACCGACACTGGCCCGGCTGGTTGTGGTCATCTTCCGATGCTGTCAAGCCAATGCATGCATCCTGTTGCAGTGCTTGCACTTAGGACGATTGCGTGCGGCTGCCTAAATTGATGCAGCCGCTGCACAGTCGCCGGGCACGCTGTGCTGCACAACTTTTGTGCAGCGAGGTCGTATCCCATCGGCCGAGTGTCCACTCGCCCGTCTTATGTCGCTAGTATCAAGAAAACGCTATCAGAACAAGGCGAGTTTGCGACTTGAGACATTTTTTCCGCTTTCATGCATTTCGTCGCCCAGGCAAAAAAATAGCCGACCGAGTCGCTGGGGACTCGGTCGGCCATGGCCGCCAAGGGTGAATAGCATCGGCTGCCGATTTGGCAGCCGCTAGCTCAACTCGTCGCGTATGGTGAGCAGCAGGTCGCGCGTGAGGCGGATTCCCTGCTTCTCGTCCGGTTCGTCCCCCTCCCACTCAATGCCGACGTAGCCGTGGTATCCCGCATCCAGCACGATTTTCATCATTTGCCGGTAGTCGGTTTGCACCACATTTCCTTGCTCGTCGAACTGCTTGCTCTTGGCACTCACGGCTTTAGCAAAGGGCATGAGTTCCTTGACTCCTTGGTAACGGTCGTAGTCGTAGAAATTCCCGAAATCAGGGAGCGTGCCAACGTTCGGCCTGCCGACTTGCTGCATCACCGCCACCAGCCACGCGCCGTTGGACGACAACCCGCCGTGATTCTCCACAAGGACATTGATACCGTGCTGATCAGCGAATTCTCCCAATTGCGATAATCCGTCGGCGGCACGATCCTGCTGCTCCTGTCGCGATCCGGACGACGCAGCGTTGACTCGGATCGAGTGGCACCCAAGGAACTTGGCCGCCTCGACCCAGCGATAGTGATTTTCGACCGCCTCTAGCCGCTTTTTCTCGTCCGCATCCCCAAGTTGCCCCTCGCCATCGCACATGATTAGCAGGCTTCGGACCCCCAGGTCGTCGCAGCGAGTTTTTAGCTCGCTGAGGTACTCATTGTCCTGGGCTTTGTCCTTGAAAAACTGGTTAACGTATTCAACCGCGTCGATGTCGAACTCGTTCTTGGCAACTGCGGGAAAATCGAGATTGGTCATTTCGCCGGAGTGGAGCGTCTCGTGCAGCGACCACTCGGCTAAAGAAATCTTGAACAGCGGCTCTTCGCCCGATTCCGCAGCCATCGAAAGGCTTGGCAGCGAAAAGAGGCCGGCTGCCGCTCCGGCAGAGAAGGCGGCGGACGACTTCAGGAATTCGCGGCGACGCAGGGGAGATGGCATGGGGATGGCTCCTGGTGGTTGATTTGACCGGTGAACGGGCGAGTGCCCCTTGGGCCCCCGATTGTGACTTGCCGCCTTGCCGAACGCAACTTCGGCACCCCTGATTCTCCAATTAGCGGCCACAACCGGGAAAAGCGCGGCTGGCGACCATTGACCCGCCTCGGCGGTCCACCGAAAATCGGCGGTTCGCCTCCGCGTACCAAGCCACGTGGCTCGCCCAATGGCGGTCGCCAGACTTCATACGAATTACAGCAATACACAGGACAAATGACTATGCACGATGCCCAAGCCGGTTCGGCCATTACCATGGACGATGGCAAACTACAGGTCCCTGATCGGCCGATTATTCCTTTCATTGAGGGGGATGGCATCGGTCCCGACATTTGGCGAGCGAGCGTGCGGGTGTTCGACGCGGCAGTGGAGAAGGCGTATGGCGTGAAGCGACAGATCGCTTGGATGGAAGTGCTTGCCGGCGAGAAGGCCTTCAAGGCTACCGATAACTGGCTGCCCGACGAAACATTAGATGCCTTTCGCACTTATCTGGTCGGCATTAAGGGGCCCCTTACTACGCCGGTTGGTGGTGGTATTCGGTCGCTGAACGTGGCGCTACGGCAGATTCTCGATCTCTACACTTGCCTGCGACCGGTGCGTTGGTTCGAAGGGGTGCCATCGCCAGTCAAAAGGCCCGACCTGACCGACATGGTGATCTTTCGGGAAAACAGCGAGGACATTTACGCTGGCATTGAGTTCGAGGACGGTTCGGAGGACTGCGAGAAATTCAAATCGATGCTTGCCGAGGCATTTCCCGATCGATTCAAGAAAATCCGCTTCCCGGGCACGACGGGCATCGGCATCAAGCCAGTATCGAAGGAAGGAACCTGGCGATTGGTGAAGTCGGCGATCCAGTACGCCATCGACAACGGGCGCGACTCGGTCACGCTGGTACATAAGGGCAACATCATGAAATTTACCGAAGGCGCCTTTCGCGACTGGGGCTACCAGTGTGCGCAAGAGGAGTTTGGGGCTGTCGAGATCGATGGCGGTCCGTGGTGCGAGTTCAAATCGCCCAAGGATGGTAACACGATTACGGTGAAAGACGTGATCGCCGATGCGATGCTCCAGCAGATTCTTACGCGCCCCGCCGAGTACGGGGTAATCGCCACGCTCAATCTCAATGGAGACTACATCAGCGATGCCCTGGCAGCCTGTGTTGGCGGTATTGGCATCGCCCCGGGTGGCAACATCAATTACGAGACGGGCCACGCCATTTTCGAAGCGACTCACGGCACCGCCCCGAAATATGCCGACCAAGATAAAGTCAATCCTGGCAGCGTTATCCTGTCGGGCGAAATGATGCTTCGGCACCTGGGCTGGAACGAAGCGGCCGACCTCATCATTGCCGGCATGAACGGCGCCATCGGCGCGAAGCGGGTCACCTACGACTTCGAGCGTCAAATGGAAGGCGCCACGCTACTCAAATGCAGCGAATTTGGGTCGGCGATTGTTGAGCACATGGCGTGAGATCAATCGCCGTGAGGCCTGTCGACGCCGGCGTGCGTTATGGCGTCTTCCAAAAAGTAGTTAATGTCTTCGGCCGCTTCGGCGTGGAGCACATCGTAAGCGTAGGCGGCACTGCGAGCGTGGTAGAGTTGCTCGCGGAGGTTGATGTCGCGGGTGATGGCACGCGCGAATGCGGCGAGGACTTCCAAGTGACGCTTGCGGTCCGTTTGCGGTGTGGCAAGCAGCAAGATCGCATGTACTGGGTGCCCGTCAGGCGCACCCAAGTCGAGCCCTCTGGAGCTAATGCCAAGGACACCCGTGATGTCTTGGCCATCCTCGATGATGGCGTGCGGCACCATTAAACCCTGCGAGAGGCAAGTCGATGCCAATTGCTCGCGTTCGAAAATCTTACCCACAAACTCGTCTTGCGGGATGGCTGGTTTGTCGTTGGTCGTATACAGCTGCGCAGCGAGAGTGCGAATGACTTCTTCCTTGGTCGCGCCGGTTAAATCGACCGTGATGTGATTTTCGTCGAGAAAGTCCAGCAATCGCGGCAGATCCTTACCCGCTTCGCCGCCGCGAAACAGTGCGAAACGGGCGGCGCTTGGACCCAGCAATTGATTAATTGCAAGCGCCGCCAGACCAACGGTCGTAACAATCTCTGCAGAATCAGCAAGCCGCGGGTCCGATTGCACGATAAGAATGAGGCCAACCGCTACGCCTCCGTGCGGGATCAGGGCGAGCCCAAGATTGTTACGCACCTTGGTCGGCACCTCGGCAATGGACATCGCCGTGAACGCACCAATGTACTTGCCCAGGAATCGAGCCACAAAGTACAGCACTACCAAGCCCAAAGCTTGTAGCACGAGCGAGAAGTCCAGATTCATCCCCGCGAAAGTGTAGAACGCTGCAAAAAGCACGCCGCCAATCGAATGCAAGTAAGCTTCGGCTGAGCGAACGACCTCGTGACGCAGATTGGAGACCACAATGCCAGCAATGGTGCATGCGAGGATCCCCGAAACGCCGAAGCCTGTCGCCCCGCCCCAGGCACCGAGAATCACGGCCACCATCGTGGGCCCAAGAAAGGCGGGGCTTATGAGTGTCCGGGTAAGCACGAGGGCAATGACGGCGCTGAACGCACCGACCGCCAGCGCCATGCCGAATTCTTCCGCCACCGAGGCGAGTGCCATCGACCAAGTGCTGTGCCATTCTTTCGCGGTTCCGCCACCCTCACCCAAGTAGGAAGAAACGAAGGCGAATGCACCCACAGCCACCATATCGATAAGTGCGACGGCGGCCACCAACGTGCGGGTAAGAATGCCCCGTGCGCGGGCTTCTTGCACTACCAAAATGGTAGTGCCGGGTGCGCCTGCGATGGCGATTGCAGCCAGGAGCAGGCTCGCCCGCATCGTCATCTTGTCGGGAGAGATCCAGCTGCCGACGAAGACCATCAACAAAATCACAATCGTTGGCGTAAACACCGCTTCGCCGAACAGCAGTAGCCCAAGCCTTTTTCCTGAATTTCGGAGACTTGCGAAATGCAAAGCGGCACCCACCGTAAACGCGATGTAACCGAGGACGAAACTCATGTAGGGCGCGAAGTCTCGTACGGTAGCAGATGTGAGCCCGGTGAATGCGGTGTGGTAGGGTGCAGTCGCGCGGATGAGTATGCCGGTCGCGATCCAGCCTGTCACTTTGGGCAGGCGGATCAATCCGAAAAGCTCGCCCCCAATAATCCCTGCAACGAGGACCAGGGCGAGCTGATACAAGGCGTCGTTGGGAGCGAATTCAATGGGCATGGAGTGATGGTCCCGAACTGAGGGACGCGAGCGACGGGGAGCTGTTGGTAATTGCTTGCGGCTTTGTTATAGTCGCACAGCTTTGTTTGTAGCTAGACTTTTCGTTTGTGCATGGCACATCTCGACCGCGTCGAGGGCGAGCTCTGCGCCCAAGGCCCGACTCGTTTCACCAGTAGAAAGCGACCGCGTCACCTCATTGAGTTCAGCCGCAAATGCGTCCATCGGGTCGCCACCATCAAGTGGGGCCTCCTTGGCGGAGCCCGTGCTATCCAGCACCGTAGGTGGGCAGAGATATCGACCTGTCTCCCCCAGTACGGCAAACTCGAAAACTAGTGTTGCGTCCTCAAGATGAATTTCAAATCCGTGGTCGAAGGGACGCCCCTGCTGGGCGATCGTGCCACTGGTGGCCTCGACCACGGCCCCCGAATCGAATCGAAACTGGGTGTGCCAAAACTCAGGTAGGTCGTTCCGCGTGCGGCCAATGGTCGACAGCGACGAAGGGCGACCATACACCAGGCGGATGAAGTGTGCGTCGTGAATATGAAGGTCGAGCATCGGGCCGCCCACCTTCTCGGCCGACCAGTAGTTGGGTAGCCAAGCAGGGTCGGAGATCACGCGTCGAAAGGCGCCGCCAATCACCTCTCCATACTCCTTGCTCGCAATGATCTTGAGTGCCCATGCGTACTCGGGAAAGAAAGGCAGCACATGGCCCACTAGCAGTTGTTTGCCTGCTTTTTGCGCCGCCTTCACCATTTTGCGTCCGTCAGCGGCGGTCATGGCGATTGGCTTCTCGCAAAACACATGTTTGCCCGCCGCGAGCGCTTTTACGGCGGCCTCGGCGTGCAGACTCGGTGGCAGAGTAATGTCCACGGCATCGATCTCGGTCGACGCGATCATCTCGTCCACCGAATCAAAGGTTGCGATGCCCGCAAGATCCATTTGCGTTCCAGGTGGACCAAAGTTACCTTTGATCGCGCGCCAGTCGCCCGCCCGACGTTCGGGCTCAGGCGTTGCAATAGCGGTTACCTGGACACCACGCGTACGCTGGTAATTCAGGTAGTGGACCATGCCCATGAATCCCAACCCTGCTATCCCGATGCGTAGCATTTTCCAGCGCTCCCAAGGTTCGTGTGACAAGTGTCCCAGTCGGATAGGTGGCTTTCCCTTTTCACTATCCTACCGTATTTGCGATAACGTCACCTTCCCCCCAAAGGCGTTCGGCAATGGACTGGTCCGGAATGGTAACAAGAGTTGGCTGGAAAGAAAGGGTCGAGCCACATAGAAGCCAACAGGCCGCACCTGCAGCCCGTACCGCTTTCACCGCTATACCGCCCGTGCCGGATTTCGATACATGAAGCCTCGGGAGCCCTGTTGGCTAGCCTTGCAATCATGATGAGTTGGCTGGCCCGTTGTTGGCAGGTTGCCCTCGTGAGCGACGAGTTGGGTTGATTAGGCCTTGTTCCAAGAATGGCATTTGACGGAATCGAGTAATCGACGGCCCTCATCACAAAGCTCTTGAGATGGAGCGGAGGTGCGGAACTGGCGGCGGTCGCGGTGTACCGCGTCGACAACCTCAGCGATCAACTTCGCTGGATACCTATCGGAACATGGCCTAAGGCTGTTGTCTCACCGTTTCGGTCGTACGGGAAACAAATGGCCGCAAGTACCAGTTCCTGGCAACTGCCGCCCAACGGCTGACATCTTCGGCGGCAATGAGGGCGCAAGGGATGAGAAAAAGCGATACGAGAGTTGCAAACATGACACCATAGGCAAGAGAGACTGCCATCGGAATCAAGAATTGCGCTTGGAGAGATTTGTCCAACAGCAGCGGGACCAAGCCGACAAACGTCGTGACCGATGTAAGCATGATAGGTCGAAAGCGTCTTGCCCCGGCTAGCAGCGCCGCTTCCCGCAAGCTCGACCCCTCGGCTCGGCGATGATTGACGTAGTCAATCATCACCAAAGTATCGTTGACCGCGACTCCTGCCAGCGCAAGTATCCCGAATACGGAGAGATAGGAGGGGGTGATATCCAAAACAATGTGCCCCAGGAGCGCACCGACCGTAGCAAACGGCACTGCCAGCAATACAAAGAATGGCTGAGTAAGTGACTTCAAAGCAATGGCGAGCAAGCCATACAAAGCAAAAGCCAACAAACAGGAGCCGATGACGGTACTTCGCCGCGTGTTTTCAGCTTCTGCAACGTAACCCACATACTCGTAGGTCAAGTGGTGCTCGCGACAAAGCTGCTCAATTTTGGGGTTGAGCTCCTTAGCGATTCCCAGCACGTCGACGGTCTCGCTAGCGGGTCGTGCGCCGATGCGAAGCACTTCCGCACCATTTTTCCTGTCAACCGAAGATGGGGCTTTGGTAAAAGAAGTCTCTGCCACGGCGGCAAGGGGGACGTTCGCACCACGCGGGCTACGTACCCTGAGTTGGTCGAGTGTGTGCAACGATTCCCTTTGCTCGCGCGGCAGGCGGACCATGACACGAATATCGTCGACCCCACGTTGAACACGTTGTGCTTCTTCGCCGAAGAACGCCTGGCGAACCTGTTGAGCGAGCAGCTGCTGTGTGATGCCTAACTCGGCAGCCAGCGGCTTAAGCCGCAACTCCAATTCGTCCTGTCCGTAATTGATATTTGCCCAGGTGGAGCTAAAGTCATCGTACGTTTGCAGCAGGCTACGAATCGCACGGGCCACTTCTGCTTTCTCTGGCGACATCGGTCCGCGCAATTCGATATTGAGATTCTCGTTATCAACGTTCCGGTCTCGATTGATGCTCGAGTCTGCACGAATTTGAAACTCGGTCGCTTCGGGAATTGGCCCAACCAACTCCGACCACCGCTCAGCTAGTTCGCTATTGCGTGGCCCAGGCGCGGTGCGATGCGAAGGCGACAGTACTTCGAAGGAAATGGCACCGCGCGATTTGTTGAAATCTCGATGAATTCTCGCGGCTCCTACCAGCTTCGAAACATCTTGTACCAACGACTCGCCGCTCGGGTCGACATACTCCTGCTGGAGTTGCTGCAACGCGGTTTCGATTCGGTCCATATAGCGTGCGGTTACCTCAAGCGGCGTATCATCGGGCATATCCAATTCGGCAGAAATACGACGCTTATCGACAGATGGGTAGGCGATAAACTCCATCCGCCCGCTCACACAGTAGCCAGCCATTAACATCGCCACCACGACAAAGCAAGCCATCACTGAATAGCGATGACGCACCGCAAACTCGAGACACGGGCGATATATCCGCTCGACAAAGTACTCTAGGCTCCGCGCCACGCCCGTCTGGAATCGAGCAAGCGGGTTGTTTCGAGGAACCGGTCGAAGGTGCTTGAGGTGTGCCGGCAGAATCAACTTAGACTCGACCAGCGAGAACAATAGAACGGGGGCAACCACCGGCGGCACCTGCGAAGCAAAGTCACCCCAACTACCGTCGAAGAACAGCAGAGGGATGAATGCCACCATGGTGGTCAACACACCGAAGGTAACCGGGATCGCCACCTCGTGAGTTCCTTCAATGGCTGCCTCGAGGGGAGGCATGCCCTCTTTCATCTTCAGGTAAACGTTCTCGCCGGTCACGATTGCATCGTCCACCACAATCCCCACGACGATGATGAACCCAAACAGACTCATCACATTCGCGGTAACGCCGAACCAAGGCATCAGCATCACACCTCCGGCGAAGCCGACGGGGATTCCGGCAACGATCCAGAATGCTAGCCCGGGTCGAAGGAACAATCCCAACAGCAGCATGACTAAGATGCTGCCTTGTAGCAAAGACTGGATGAGTGTTGAGAGCCGGCCTCGGATCTCCACAGACTCGTCATCCCAAATGAACAATGCGATTCCTTCTGGGAAACGCGACCGAGCATTGCGGACGTACTCGTGTACTTTGTCCGAGATGTCGATGGCATTCTCCTTGCCAGTCCGCATCACTTCGACGAACAGAGCGGGCCTGCCGTTGAATTCGACCGTCTTCTCCCCTTCCTCGAAGCCATCATTGATGGTGGCAACTTCTCCCAACAGCACATCGGCACCATTAGCAGCCCGTATCGGCACATTGTTGAACTCCAACTCCGAGTAGGCTTGACCACGTGTACGGACAATGAATGTCCCGCTTTGACTGTCAATAGAACCGGCAGGAAGATCTATCGAAAACTGACGAATTGCGTCGGAGATATCCTGAAAACTCAAACCATAAGAAAGCAGTTTGCTCGTATCAATCTCGACACTAATCTCATACCGTCGATCGCCTTGGACCTGTGCACGGCTGATGCCAGGCATTGCCAAGACGTCCTCTTTAACTGTGCGGGCAACTTGCCGTAGTTCGTGCGGAGTGAGTTTGCCGGTGACGGCAATACTAAGCACCTCCCACCAGTTCGAAGAATCGGGTATGGAGATACGAGGTCGTTCCGTTTCATCAGGAAAGGTTGTAATCGTATCGATCCGCGCCGTGATATCGTCCATCAGTTCACGCAGATCAGTGCCTGGCGTGGCATCGATAAACATCTCTGCCTCACCTTGATCGCCTTCGGCGTGGATGTCTTGAATTCCTTCAACGCCCTCGAGTGCTTCTTCGATTGGGATGAGTATCGCCTGCTCAATGTCCTTGGCGGTCCCGCCGCGATAGTCCATCTGAACAACAACCGACTCGAAGCTTCGCTCCGGCGAGACTTCCAATGGCAGGCGAAACCAAGCCGTGTAGACGCCCGCAATCAGGATGGCGAGCATCAAGAAGTTGGCGGCAATTCCATTAGTGGCAAACCAGCGTATCATGAGGGAAATCAGTTCGTGGCTTTCTGGCCATCGTCCTTAGTGGTAGACTCCGCAAAGGATTCGCTTACCTCTGGCTCGGGTATGATCTCGACCTTTGCCCCCGCGGGAGAGAAAGCCAAGGTGGTAGTCGCTAGCCACATACCGCGTGGGATCTCCGAAGATCGGACGACCACATGCTCAGCGTCAGACCACACTGCCTGCACAAACACCGGTCGCAAGGTCTGGTCACCGGGGTCAACCAGTAAGACTCGGTCCATCTGGCGGACGGCCGCTCTGGGAAGTGCGATGACGTCATGGAGGGTTGTGCCATGGATCGAAGCAATCACTGGTTGGCCAATTCTGAGCGGCGGCTGGACCGTGTTGCGCCCGAAAGGGTCGTCCACTTGTGCGATGGCGAATAAATCACGCGAGTTCTCGTCAAGCACACCCTCGGTGCGGACTATCTTACCTCGCCAGATGCTGTCGCTCGCTTCGCGAATGCCGTCCCGCAAAGTCACCTCTACCGGAGGGTCTTCGCTAAACTCGGGTAAGTCAAGGAACTCCCTTTGAAGTCCCGATATCGGTAAACGCACTTCCACATAATCGATGGCGAACACTTCCCCTAATGGATTATTCGTTCCCGCCATCTGGCCCAGGCCGATTAGCTTTGACTTCACTCGTCCATCGAATGGCGCAACTACCTTGGTACGTTGAAGCTGCAGCTTGGCTTGTTCCACTCGACTTTCAGCCAGTTCGACATTGGCCTCGGCTTGCTCTCGGCTTGCTGTGGCAGCATCGACTTCACCTTGGGAAACGGCGTTCGACTTAACGAGCCTCAACTTCCGCTCTTCGACCAGCTTGGCCAAGGTCAGCGTTGAATTGGCGGCTACCTGCTCTGACTTGGCGATGGACAACGCATTCTCAAAGTCGCTTGGGTCGATTTCGACAAGAACTTCTCCCGCCTTAAAGTAAGCCCCCACTTCAAAAGCAGGACTTACCCGAACCACTCGACCTGCTACCTGAGAGGAGAGCGTCACTTGGTTATGGGCCTGCACCACGGCATTCGTTTTAATAACCACCGCGTAGTCGCCAACTTCGAGTTCTTGAACCCTGGTTCGCAGCAACTGTTGTTTCTTCGCGGGCTCGGGAGTCTTTTCCACGCCCGACGTCAGATAGGTGAAGCCGAACCAGCCTCCGGCAAGAATTGCACACGGGAGCACCAGTCTGAGGAGCAGGCCAGCCACGCGATTGGGATGATGGGAATGCGTCGTCATGCGTCAGGGCGATTCAGCCAGCTGAGCGCCGGAACCTCAAGGGGGTAGCGGTACGGCGTTAGCGGCGGGTTGCAGGTATCCGTAGGTCGACTTAGTCAGCGGAGGGTGCCATTTGCATAAACCCCGGCGAACGCTGGTGGGTGCCGAATCGGCGTGTGGCCCGTGAGACTTTACCGCCTTTGCGGGTCAGGAAAGCTCTTGCCGGGCTTGGAATCGGCGGGGTGTTAAGCCTTTCTAGTCTAGCAGAACAAATTGTAGTACTGGAAGCAGAATCAACGATGATATGGAAAAAACGGGCTTTATCGGCAATGCCACAAGTGACGGATACTCGATGCGAAAGACCAAGCCACTTCTGAGCAGCCCCGTCTCCAGTAGTGGTCTTCCACTGACTGTAGTGCTGGCCCTCTCTGCCGCGCTTCTGCAGGGTTGCACGAGCCCTCGGGAGTGGATCAGTAACGGCTTGAAGGTGGGGCCTGAATACTGCACTCCCGCCGTCCCGGTGGCGCAAGATTGGATCGACGCCGACGACAAACGCGTGATTGATGACCCAGTGGAAGCCACCGATTGGTGGACCACTTTCAATGATCCGGCACTCAACCAACTGATTTCTGAGGCCTACACACAGAACCTCACCGTGCGGCAAGCCGGTGCCCGCATCATGCAGGCCCGCGCACTCCGCGCCATCGTTGTAGGAGAGTTGTTTCCGCAACAACAAGCCTTCTCGGCGGAGTACTCACACAACCTGCGACCGGGGATAGGCGACCGACACTTCAGCAACTGGCAAGGCTCGTTCGGCCTCGCATGGGAGATCGACTTCTGGGGCCGCTATCGTGCGCCATTGAAGCAGCCGACGCCGACCTCGACGCCACCATCTACGACTACGGCGACGTGGTCGTCACGCTCATCGCCGACGTGGCGGCAACATACATCGACATTCGCACGCTGCAGGCGCGACTGGAACTCGTCAAGCAGAACGTGGAGAACCAGCAAGAAACCTACGACATCACGGCGATCCGACTTGAAGCCGGGGAATCCAGCGACGTGGACGTCCAGCAGGCAAAATCGAGTTTGGTGCAAACTCAATCATTGGTTCCTCAGCTAGAGATACTACTCCGGCAATCAGAGAACCAACTCTGCATTTTGTTGGGCATCCCGCCAGAGAACTTGGAAGCAACCCTTGGGGAAGGCAAGATTCCCAGCATCGAGCCAGACATTGTCCTCGGCATTCCAGCAGCGACGCTACTGCAACGCCCTGACGTGCGACGTGCCGAGCGAGAACTCGCCGCCCAGAGTGCACTAATCGGGGTGGCGGAATCGGAGCTCTATCCCCATATAACATTATCGGGAACCGTTGGCCGAAGTGCGAGCCAGTTCAAGGACTTGTTCCGTAGTGGGGCGGGCTTCGGATCCGTGGGCCCTTCGCTCCAATGGAACATCCTGAACTATGGCCGATTGCTGAATAACGTCCGCCTGCAGGACGCACGATTCCAGGAACTGCTCGCAGCCTATCAGCAAACGGTATTGTTCGCCAATCTCGAGGCCGAAAATGCCATCGTTCAATTCCTGAAGTCACAACAGCAGTTTAAGCTGCAATTGGAGGCCGCCGAAGCCGCGGACAGAACCAATGTGCTGATCACCCAACAGTTTCAAGAAGGCGAGACGATCGACTTCAACCGCGTGTTCAACGTACAGAATTCTAAGACCCAGCAGGAACTCTCCGCCGCGGCCGCCAAAGGCGAAGTGGCCCAGGGCGTGGTTTCCATTTTCCGGGCACTCGGCGGTGGCTGGCCATCTCCCTATCTAAGGCAGCCGGCTCCCGGGGTTTTGCAGCCCGATGAGGCACCTGACGCTGAACAGGTGGACACTCCACCAGCCAACGAACTGTTGCCCATCGACGTGCAGCTAATAAATCCGGCAGAGGAATTGGATTAGCATACCGGTGAGAAGTTGCAGCCGGACCATATCGGCCACGATGTCGGGGGCGTGCTTTATGGTTGCTTCCACCGTCACCACGTCCACCGGTTCTACCGGCTTGGATTCCTTCGCAGTTGTCCTACCGGCTTTCAGTCCCGGCAGTAGCGAAAGTGCCTGGGGAACCGATGGGGGCAATAGCTCCTCGGTCGCTGCCCAAGTGAACGCCAACCGGATGCGACGAACATTCTTGTTGACGCTGTTGCGGCAATGTCCGGCGTCCACCATTGCCTGCCGGATGACCTTCAGGTCACCGATAGAGAAGTCCGCCGCTGGTAGGTCTGCATGATTGGCGGTCAGGAACTTGAGGGCACACCGGACCGCTGCGGGCTCGCTGGTGGGTTTGCCGTTCTTGAGATAGTAGCCGTCGGCATACTGCTGGAACCGTGCGGCTAGCTGCCCGATGGCGAGTGTCGGCCCCGGGGTATTGTCCCGGTCCGGTTGTGCCGGTTGTGGCTTCTCCGTTGGTCGTCCGGCCAGGAGGTCCGCCACGATACGGGCGTAGGCGTCACGGCTTTCGTCGGAACCGTATTTGCCGAGGTACATTATCTTGCCGGCCACCTTCACGATTGCCCGACCGCTGGGCTTGTGGAGGAGGTAGCCAGGAACACGGGTTTTCTTCGCTGCCATCGCGATGCACCTTTCCGGTTGTACGATTACAACCAAAATCGAGTGACCACGGGCAGCACGGCGGGTATCGCCGGTTACGCTAAGTCGCGTACGCCCAAGAAGTTACAACAAGTGGAGGATACCGGGCTCGAACCGGTGACCTTTTGGCTGCCAGCCAAACGCTCTCCCAACTGAGCTAATCCCCCGTATTGCGGGTAGCCGCCGGTGGCATGGTTGCCGTCGAGGCTTAACAGTATGTTTACGTCGGTACCCACGATTGTCAACGGCCGTTGCGAAGGTCGCTCTACGTCTCCCCCCGCATCGCCGCCTGCTATGTCTGCATCGCCCAGAATTCAACACTTGAAAGCTGTCGCGAAGCTACTGCTTGGACTGGCGATTGTGGCGTTCCTGATCTACCAGGCACAAAGTCATCAACGATTCGAAGAAATTCTGCACGAGCAGAAGAACTGGTCGATGCTGGCCACTTCGCTCGGGTGCGTTGTTGCCGCGGTGCTGCTCGGTTTCGTCCGCTGGTACCTGCTTGTGCGAGCAGTCGATCTGCCCTTTACCGCACGCGATGCATTGCGGTTAGGTTCGCTTGGGTTCGCGCTCAACTTCGTAGGTCCGGGCGGTGTGGGTGGCGATCTGTTCAAAGGGGTGGCCCTCGCCCGAGAACACCCCAATCGCAAGAGTGAGGCAATTGCCACGGTGATTGCCGACCGGCTGATTGGTCTCACGTCGCTGCTGATTGTGACTAGTTCGGCCATCCTGCTCACGGGCATGTTGTGGAATCCAACGTTGTCGGCAGGTGTCCGCGGCTTGGCTGCCGTCACGGTTGGGGCCATGGCCTTGGTGTTGGTGGTTGGGGGGTTGTTCATGGCGCCGGGGCGAGTGAGCGAGGGGGCGGCACGCGTATTGAGCCGGGTGCCGATTGCTGGCAAAGTGGTGGGCAACTTGTTTGTCGCCTGCCAGGTGATGAGCCGACGTGCCCAGCTACTGCTAACTGCAATCGCGGTGGGCATTACTGTGCACCTATTGTTAGTGCTTTCGTTTCACACCGTTGCGGTTGGTCTCCCTTTGGAGCATCCGCCACTCAGCGAACATTTTTGTATTGTGCCGCTTGCCGAAACCGCCGGCGCTGTCCCGTTGACGCCGGGCGGATTAGGAACTACCGAAGCCGCGCTGGCGGGGCTCTACGCGTCCGTAGGCGCCGACGCCAACTCGGGAGTAATTGTCGCCCTGGGGCAACGCCTCGTAATGCTCACCGCGGGAGTCGCCGCGATTGGCTACTATTTGACGCAGCGGCAATCGGTGGATGCTGCCATGCATGAAGCCGAAGCCATGGCGTAGAGCGCGAACCGCGATTGGTACTAGGGCGCAAGGAGGGTCTTGCCGTCGACAACCAAAGACCGGCCCTTGGTTCGAAAAGCGGGCGCGGTGGTATCGCCCACGTCGCAGGCAGCTAGTTCGAGTTCCGCCAGGCCCTCGGTACGAACCTGCACTCGGCCATTCTCATAAAAGTTGCAACGCACAGCCAACACACGCGACACGCCGCCAACGCTCAACCCGCTCCGTCCATTGGCACGACAGTCGACATCGATGAGTTCGCAATCGCGGACCAGTTCGTGGGCGTTGATTCCATCCTGCTGGAAACCTTGAATTATGAGATTTTCGATGCGGACATGGCGGACGTCGTAAAGCGTGATGCCGGTCTGCAAGCCAGCGTGCCGTAGAGCGTAGTCCACCGGAGCCTGATTGCCTTGGGTGCGGAAGAAAATCTGTCCGTCGAATAACGCCCACTCAAGCGGCTGAAGGCTCTGCACCTCATAACTGCTTAGCAGTGCTGTTTGCTTGAGCGGTTGCCCGGCGTTGAATAGCTGCTGATAGGTGAGCCGGCGCGGTCGCATAGCGAACACATTGCCCACCACGTGCCGCCAGGCGCCCTGCGACGCCATGACGGTGCCGTCGATCACCGCCCCGCTACCATCGATGACAAACGGTTTATCGTGAAAACCGCTGTGTTGCGGCAGGCTCAAGCTGATGGACTCGCGGTAGGGATCGCCGGTGTTGGCCAGCACGATACGGTCCGCTCGCCCGGCGCGACACAGTGCGGCGCAGAGGCTGCGAACCGGCCCGTTCTCTGGTTGCGGCTGAGCCGACAACCCCGTAGCACGGTCGTTCCCTAACTGGTTGTTGACGTAGTAGGTCGCTGCGGGAGTCGACGCCGCGAGCGTCGCTAGCACCGCCACGACCGCCAAATACCTGAGCATGTTGTGGTTCCCCGATCATCAAGACGTAGGGGCGCGGCACCGCTCCCCTATCAAATGGCAATCGGCGTCTCGAGCAATCGGGATTAACCAATCTACAATCGGACAGGCTTGCTAGCAGTGGCTGCACGATGGCGGCCGGCTCGCCCGGCGAGTGCGATGCCGAGTACCGCGAGCCCAACCACGGCGGTCGCTGGTTCGGGCACCTGTGCGTTGCCGCTTGCGGCGGTTGCCAGCGGAAGCTGGCGGCCCCGGTTGTCCCGCCACACAACGTAATCTGCCAGGTCCACAACACCATCCCCGTTGCCGTCCGCGGCCAAGTTTGTGGTGCTGCCGAAATTAGTTTTCCAAGTGCCGTAGTCGGCAGCGTCGACCATGTCGTTGCCGTTGTAGTCGCCGGTGACCTGGATAGCCGTGTCGATACGAAACACCTGCCCACCGATATCGACAATGTAGATGTTGCCATCCGCGTCTTCGCCATAGGCGACCATCGCATCAACCGTCCCCGCGTCCGGAGTGAGATCGCTATTGATATTGGTCACCGGATTCCCATTAGCACTCGGGTCGAGTATCCAATTGTTCTCGCTGTTGTAGTCGCCAAAGATGTAGAGACCCCGCAATCTCGGGTCGGGGCCACGATAAAGCTGTCCCCCTGTCACCGTACGGCCCTGTACGCGCACCTGAGCCACGGGTGTATTCGTAGACCGGGGCGACCAGGTCAGCCGGCTCCGCTGGATTGGTAATCAGGCCGGTATCGCGGTTGCCTTCGCGATACCGCCAACCGTAGTTCTCCCCGCCCATGCTATCGCCGGGCTGGAAATCGATCTCCTCCCTCGCGGTTTGCCCCACGTCTCCGATCCAGAGGTCGCCGGTCGAGCGATCGAAGCTCGCTCGAAATGGGTTGCGCAACCCATACGACCAAATCTCGTCGTCAAATGGCGTGGCGTTGTTTGCAAATGGGTTATCACTGGGAATCGCGTAGTTGCGATCCCCTTCCGCAAAGTCGTCACCGTCTACGTCGATGCGCAGCATCTTGCCAAGCAGGTTGCGAGCGGCGGGATCGTTACCGGCGGCTTCCAAGAATAGGTCTTGGGCATTGCCAATGTTGGGCGTGTGGCCGCCATCAAAATGCGTATCGTTGCCACCACCGCCATCGCCCGTTGCCACGTAGAGATAGTTGTCATTGGGACTGAATCCAATCCAACCGCCGTTGTGGTTGCTCTGCGGTTGCACGAAGCTAAGGATTTCACGGGGCGATTCAATCGCGTCGTTCGGGTTGGTGGGCGACACCATGTATTCCAGGATGTGGGTCGACATATCGATTTCGTCCGACGATCCCTGAAACGTTTGCCCGCCATTGGTCCTGGTCACGTTCACGTAGAACTTGCCATTGCTCGCATAGTCGGGATGAAACGCGAGTCCCAGCAATCCTCCCTCGCCACCGGTGTTGATATTGGGGATCGAGTCGAGAAAGTTGCCAGGAAGGAGACTTTGTGTCGTAAGATCGAGGATTCGAATCGTCCCACCCCGCTGGGCGATGAACAGCCGGCCGGTGTCGCCCGGGGCGTGGGTGGCGAACATCGGCGCGTTGAGGCCGGTGGCGACTCGCGTCGTGCCTTCGATCTGCGCGTGAACTGGCACCGCAAGGACCCAGGCAATAGCCAAGACAAGATATCGGTGAACGTAGTGCATAGGATGACTCTCGGATGGGTGTAATTCGGAGCAATCTCTCCCTACCCGCCTTCACCCTATGCGGATTCCATGCAGCGGTCAATCAAACCACGCCGCCCGAGAACAATTGTCGCTATAATTAGGTGCGTCATGCCGAACAACTCGCAACAAATCGCCGGTGTCTTGGAAGCCCTTCTACGTGCGGTGCGAGGGAGGGTCGGCGTACCGTGGACCATCGTCCTGCTGGTGCTGGCAGGCGGATACCTACTGGTAGAGCCGCTGCTTGAAGCACGGCTGGGCATCGATTTACCTGGCGTCCATTCGCCACAGCAGGACGCGATGGGGCCAAGTACGACGGCCGGGGATGTGGCTCCTCGGTCGGAGGAACCGCGGGGCCCCTCCAGCGAGGCAGCGTCGGTCGGACAGGCGACCCCGCGTCAACTCGAAGACGTGCTTGAAGAGGTGGGGCGGGACGCCTATCGCAGCCCGGGCGGATTGCTGTACACCCGCGGTAGCGTACATGGCCATCGGCTCAAACACTTGATGGCGCATGCGAGCGACGATCCCGACCGACCGGGCCAACACGGCGTGTTTGACGAAACCGATCCAATAAAGCTCGTTCAACTGATCGATCAGGTTTACTTGCAGGCCCGCTCTGGTGAGCAGACACGAAAAACTGTGGAAGGTGAGCGAACCGTTTATACGATCGATGTAGGGCGGCGTGTCGGGTACATTGGCGGCGAATCGGGCGCGCGGCGAACCATCCCGCCGCCAAGCAAGTACGGTTGGTGATGGATGGCGAGCGATTTATCACGGCATTTCCAGTTCGTCCTTAGCCTTGCAAGTGGCAGCGGTCGGCGAACATTGATCTGATTTGAATGCAGGAGAAGCATGAGCAACGCAAGTGGCAGTTGTGAATCGACGCCCATGTTCTACATCGGCTTCTGCAAGCAATGTGGTACCGGCCCGTTAGGCTTGCGGACCTGTGGAGTCTGCACGTCGGTCGTGGTGGTTTGCGACGAATGCGACTCGGTGTGGGGAGGCGCGAACCTGAGCGATCCGCCCGCCACGACAGGTACTACGACCTTGCCATGCCCTCGCTGCAGAACCGATCTTTACGCCCTTCCCGCACATTGGTCGACCCAAGAAGAAATCGATCACGCTTCGTGGTTGGCCGACGCCGTTGC
This sequence comes from Lacipirellulaceae bacterium, assembly GCA_963753855.1. Taxonomy (GTDB): domain Bacteria; phylum Planctomycetota; class Planctomycetia; order Pirellulales; family Lacipirellulaceae; genus Aeoliella. The sequence continues at coordinate 728,600 of CAVWDV010000008.1, forward strand.
CGAGGGGCGTTTGTCGATTCAGGTAGCGAAACCGCGCCCTACCGACGCTTCGTGCGATTGACGAACGATTCGACAACAGCGCGGCTGGCGCTATCGCCACATAATCCGGTCGAGCATGCGATAGTTCACTGCTTCGCTCACATGTTCGGGCCGTATCGCTTCGCTCCTTTCGAGATCGGCGATGGTACGAGCAACGCGAATCACTTTGTCATGTGCCCGGGCCGACAACCCCAACTCGGTGATACTCTGCCGGAGTAGGTTGGTGCAGAGGTCGTCGAGCGGACAGCATTGGCGAATCTGCCTGGAAGTCATTTGTGCGTTCGAGCGCGTTGTGGACTCTGCAAACCGAGCCACTTGCAGTTCACGAGCACCCCAGACTTCGGTCCGCATCGATGCACTGGAGGTACCATCCGCCTTCGAACTCAGTTCCTTGAAGGGTACCGCCGGCACTTCGATGTGCAGATCGATACGATCCAATAACGGACCGCTGATTTTGCTCATGTATCTCTCCACCTGCATGACGCTGCATCCGCACTCGCGAAGTGGGTCGTTGCGGAATCCGCACGGACATGGATTTAGCGAGGCAATGAGTATAAAGTTTGCAGGAAACGTGGCAGACGTCAGTGCTCGACTGATGGTAACGCAGCCATCCTCAAGTGGCTGACGCAATACTTCCAAAGTCTGGCGGTTGAACTCGGGAAGCTCGTCGAGAAAGAGCACACCGTTATGTGCGAGGCTGATTTCGCCGGGTGCAGGAGTCGACCCTCCGCCCACCAGCCCGGCATTGCTGATCGTATGGTGCGGCGAGCGAAACGGACGCCGAGCCAGCAGCGGCTCCCCCGGTTTGAGGCGGCCCACCGCGCGATAGATGCGCGTGGTTTCGACCGACTCGTCGGCTGTTAATTGCGGGAGCACCGTGGGTACCCGCTTCGCGAGCATTGTCTTGCCGCTTCCGGGCGGACCAAGCATTAGCAGGTTGTGCCCTCCAGCCGCGGCGATCGTGATCGCACGCTTGGCCATCTCCTGTCCGCGTACGTCGGCAAAGTCGACATCGTACGAACCATGCGCATCAAACAGTTCCCGTACACGACATGGCTCAGGTTGGAGGTCGATCGTACCGGCGAAGAAACCCACGGCTTGGGTCAGGCTATCAACGGCAATCACTTCCAGGCCCTCCACAACAGCCGCCTCGCCGGCATTGGCCGAGGGAACCACCAAGCCGCACAAACCCTTAAGCTTGGCGGCGGCAATGGCCATGGAGAGCACGCCTTTGACCGGCCGCATACTGCCATCGAGCGCCAGTTCTCCCACCACGGCGTAGTCACCTAGTCGGTCCAACGAAATTTGACCGCTCGCTGCAAGAACACCCAACGCAATCGGCAAATCGAAAGACGCGGCCTGTTTGGGTAGTTCCGCGGGGGCGAGATTGATGACCACGCGATCTTGCGGTCGAACAAAACCGCTGTTGACCATGGCCCGTTCGATACGGTGGGTACTCTCACGGACAGCTGCCTCGGGTAGACCAACGAGAATGGTCTTCGGAATGGCCGCCCCTGATACGTCGACCTCGGCAACCACGGGTAGAGCCTCAATGCCAACCAGGCTAAAAGTATGGATGCGAGCGAGCATGGTTTCTCCCCCCTGGCGAACAAAGTGTACGAACGTACACTCTACCGCAGTCGCCGGCGGCGTGCAAGCATAGAAACCGGCTGTGCCGCCCCCATTCGTCCTCCGCCAGAGCAATTCCAGTACTTGCGGTGGAGGGCGATGGACTTTCTCTCCATTCTGCCTGGGATACCTCGTGCAGTACGTCGATCGATTCTTCCAAGTCGCCGTTGACTACGCCTGGGGCTGGCCGCTTGTCATCCTGCTCATTGGTGGCGGTCTGTATTTGACCGTTTTGTCAAAGTTTGTGCCTTTTCTTGGTATTCGGCACGCCATCGAAATCTTGCGGGGCAAGTACGACAACCCGGACGATCCCGGGGAGATCAGCCACCTGCAGGCGCTCACAACGGCCATCGCGGCTACGGTTGGCGTCGGCAACATTGGCGGTGTCGCCATTGCCATCACGCAGGGCGGACCCGGAGCGGTGTTTTGGATGTGGATTGCGGTGCTGGTAGGCATGGCGACCAAGTTCTTCACCTGCACGCTCGCCTGCATGTATCGCAAGGTCGATGATTCCGGCACACCGCAGGGCGGGCCGATGTATACCATCGAACTGGGCTTGGGGCCCCGATTCCGACCGCTGGCCATATTTTTCTCGTGCTGCGGTCTAGTCGGATCGTTGTGCCTCTTGCAAGCCAACCAACTGGCGGAGATTCTCCAGGAAAATCATGGCGTCGCGCGGAGGTAGCGCCGTTATGATCGCCTTGGGGGTGGGGGCGGTGGTGCTTGGCGGCATTCGCCGGATCGCCAAGTTTAGCGAAATGCTGGTACCCGCCATGTGCTGCCTGTACATCGTGGCGTCACTTTATGTCCTGGCAACTCGGGCAGCGCTACTGCCGAGCGTGCTGGCACAAATTGTGACCGACGCCTTCACCGGTTCAGCAGTTGCCGGCGGCGCGCTTGGCACCGTGATCATCACCGGTGTCAAGCGGGCCGCGTTTTCCAATGAGGCGGGCATCGGCACAGCCCCCATGGCGCATGGCGCCGCCAAGACCAACGAACCGGTGCGGGAGGGATTGGTCGCCATGCTGGGGCCCTTCATCGATACGATCGTCGTCTGCACCATGACGGCGCGTAGTGATCCTATCCAGCGGGCCCGAGTTCCTGGAGGCAGGCGATGGCGGCACGCTGGCGGGTGTGTCGCTCACCTCGCGTGCGTTCGAGTCGGCCATGGGCACCACAGGCATGTGGGTGGTCACGATTTCCGTGACCTTGTTCAGTTTGTCCACCATGTTTGGCTATTCGTACTACGGTCGCAAGTGCCTGTCGTACTTGATTGGGCAGCAACGTGGCCGGTATTACAACGTGGTGTACGTTGCCACGCTAGCCGTCGGTGCGATGTGGTCGGTCGACAACGTGATCAACATCCTAGATACAGCGTTCGCGATGATGGCGCTGCCAAACATGATTGCAACACTAATTCTGGCACCCAAGGTGATGGAGGCCGCGCGGACTTATTTCTCAAAGTACGGCGTAGTCACCGGATAGCGCGCGACCAGCCAACGTCTTCCGCCGATTTCGAAAGCTATCGCAGGCCAAAGAGTCGCCCCCAGCAGAACATGGAGGAACGACCTGCGCTAGTTGGCTGCCTATTCCACGGGTGACACGTCGACCGACACGGCTAGCGACTGGTCGCCCCCGCCCACGAACACGCCCTGAATCGGGCACACATCGCCATAGTCGCGCCCGTAGGCAATGGTTACGTGATCGCCCGCTGGGATGACATTGTTGGTGGGATCGAAATCGATCCAGCCATGCGCGCCGCAGTAAACCGATAGCCAAGCGTGCGACTCGTCGGCCCCCACCAGCGCGGTTTACCCGGTGGTGGTAGGGTGCGCAGGTACCCACTGACGTACCGCGCGGCCAATCCCAACGAGCGCAAACAAGCAATCTCGATGTGCGCAAAGTCCTGACACACACCCTTCCTATTCGCGAACACCTCCGCCACCCGCGTGCGGACCGTGGTCGCTTGCGAATTGTACTCGAAGTCGTCGTAAATCCGACGCGTCAAGTCCAGGGACGCCTCGACAATCCCTCGCGCCGGCGTAAACGAGACGCGCGCGTCAGTCGGCCAGCGCGGCCGACGGGGTAATGTAGTCGGAGTTGAACGCGAACAGGCAATCGTTAATAGGTGCCGTTGGCGGCCGCGACCAAATTTCGGCCACAACATCTTCCCACGCGGGTCCTGTGATTGCCGGCCCGTCTCGCTTCGCCTCCGTAACCGTTACTTCGCTGATGGCGGTAATCGAGAGGCCACGATGCGAATCAGCGAGTGAAAAGTAGTCGACCGAATTGTCGAAATAATCGAATTGAAGCTCGATAGCGATCGGCTCAGGAAGCACGATGAGCTGGAATTTCTGGCAACTTTGGCGAGCCGAGTTCCGCGGACGTAGATGAACCTTGTTATGGCATACCGGTACCGGATTGGAGTACGCGTACTTAGTGGTATGCGTTATTCGATAGCGCATCAGCTTTCGACCTCGTCCGTGGGATCGGGTGCCGCCGGTGACATTCGGCGCGACGGACCGGCATGCACCAGGTAACGATTCGAGATCTCTCGCGAAAGGTTTTCCAGGTCGCGTTCTAAATCCGCCAGCAGCGTCGCCAGATGGTTGCGCTCGCCCATATCGAACGCTTCGCACAGGCCATGCACGTCCACCATGCGAACGGAATGCACCATGGAGAGGATCAGTCGCTCGTGCGCAAGTAGCCTGGTGGGTGAGCTTCGCCCGGCAGTTGCTCGATCTGCTGCTCGAGGGTCACCAATTGGTAAGCGATACTTCGGGGGTTCGTCTCGTCGGTCAGCAGCAGGTCCAGCACCGCTGGCAATTGCAAGTTGGCCAAGTAGCGAGAACGATAGGTCATCACGCTATCGGCAATTTCGAGCACCGCCTCCAGCGCGTCGGTATCGTCGCCGTGCGACTCTACCAGGCAACTGTCGAGCAGTGCGATGGTCTGCAGTGCCCGCTCCAAACGCCGTCCCATGTCGAGAAATCGGAACACGTGGGAGCGGGTCATGCTCTCCATGCACATGCCCTCGATTGCTGCAAGATCAACGATGAGCCCGTTGAGCAAACTGAGCACATCCGTGAGATCGACAGCATCAGGTGCTTGGAAGGATTGATCGATGCGGACCAGGGTCCGCCACGAATCGGTGGAGATGCGATCGCGGACCAGCGATGCGGTACGGAACATCCGATCTAGCACACTACGGATCGATCCGGGCTGTTCGCGATCAAAAACCAGCTTAGGCAATGCCAATTCGATTTGCGGCATTTGCTTTCGAATATCGTCGAGCGCGAATCCAGGTTCGATCTGGCCTTGGGCGGCCAGAGCTCTCAGCAGCGTATTGGAAGCAACCCCCGAACCGCTGGCTGTTTCGCTGGTGAGGCGCAGGATAAACATGCGCATTTGGCGTGCCGCCGCGTCTGCCCGCTCGATTTGTCGCCCGAGCCAGTAGATATTATCGGCCACCCGGCTGGGCAAATCGGCGCCGGTACGTCGGATGACAATTGCCTCGTCGCGGTGCGCCAACAGCGTTACATGTTGTACTGGCTTCGAACCAAGTACCCACGCGTCCTTGCTTCCTTGCGACGCGGGAATGGCGAGCGGACTCGGTATGTCCGGGTTCGATGTTCGCGCGAGGCCACCTGGCATCACTGCGTACGAATCGCCGGAAGCGACCGCAAACGCGCGAAGCACCAGGTGCGCGCTACGAGCAGCGCCATTCTCCCACCGAGGCACCGTGGAGAGCGCAATCGCTCCTGACCTACGTACTGGCTTGGGTTCTCGGCAATCCGCTCGCGAACTTGATCGGCAGGTTCAGCGTTGAGTCGCTTGTCGCTGCTGTAGCCCCGCCCCCGCGCACGGTACGCATTGGAAAGCACCAATTGATCGTGATTTGCGAGCACGCGATCGAGCGAATTCGGCTCGCCACACCACCACGTAGCAATGCCCGGCAGCAGCAACTCTTCGCCAAGCAATGCCTTACATAGTCGGGGCAAGAAGGCCATGAACACGGGCGACTCCACCAGCCCACTACCGAGTGGATTGGCAATCGCAACTTCTCCTCGCCGCGCGGCACTTAGCAGGCCGGGTACGCCAAGCGCCGTTTCGTCGCTGAACTCGAGCGGATCGCACGATTCACTATTCGGCCGGCGCAGCATGACATCCACCTCCAGCAAACCATCCAGTGTCTTGAGCCACAACTTATCGTCGCGTACGGCAAGGTCGCCCGCCTCGACGAGGTTATACCCCAAGTAGCGCGCAAGTAGGCATCCTCGAAATAGTTCTCGTGCTGGGGACTGCGCGTATAAATCACAATTCGCGGGTTTTCTAGTTGCTGCAACGCGAGTTGCTGCATTTGCGCCTTAAATGCGATGAAGAATGGCGCCAACCGCTGAACGTTGCACGCGCGGAATACATCGGGCAGCATCCGCGATACGACCACACGATTTTCTAACGCAAATCCAACGCCGGAGGGTGCCTCGGTGCGGTCGGCAAGCACCCACCAACTGCCATCCGGGGCACGCCCCAGGTCGGCTGCGTAGAAGGGCAAGAACGAGCCACCAGGAGGTGTTTGGCCATGGAAAGGCAAGCGGAATCCATGGTGGCCGAACAACAACTCCAGCGGCAACACGCCTTCCTTCACCAGTCGCTGCGGCCCCAACAGGTCGGCCAGTGCCAACTGCAAGACCGTCGCCCGCTGCGTGAGACCTGCGGAGACTTTGTTCCACTCGGCTTCGTCCAATAAGAGCGGCAGGGCGTCCAGATCCCAAGGGCGGGCATTTAACTCCGGGTCGCCGTACGCGCTGTACGAAATGCCATTTTCGTAGATCAATCGCTGGGAGTGGTCCCACCGCCGCGTGAACTCGGTCGCCCCAAGTTGGTCGAGATAACGTTGGAACTGCTGCCAAAGTGGCCGTGCCGTACCATTGGGCAACAGGCGTTCATCGAATCGTGCCGCTTCGCCTTGGTAACCCGCGAAGATACCAGGATCGCTGCCTCCTTCGACAAGCGGAGGCGGTTCTATTGGTCGCCCCGCCGAGGACTGCTGTTGACTCTGCATAGCCGCTCACTGATCAATGCTTGCCGCGTCGAAGATCGAGAGTCAACGGAAACTCGCGACTGGGTGCTTCACTATTGATTGTAGCAGGGCCGGGTGTATGCCCAATGCCAAAGAAACGCGTGGCTCGACGGCTTTCCGCTTCCAAAGCGTTGACCGGGAAGGTTGATGGGTTGAGTCCCCCTGGATGCCCCACGTGATACTGGCAGCCGCCAATCGATCGGCCGAGCCATTCATCATGGAGATCGAACACCAGGGGACTATCAATACCAATCGTCGGATGCAGGCAGCTCGGTGGCTGCCAAGCGCGGTACCGCACTCCGGCTACGAACTCGCCCTCGATACCCGTTGGGTGGAGGGGAACACGCCGGCCATTGCAGCTCAATACGTACGCGCGGGTCGGTTAATCCTTGCACCTTTACTTGCAGTCGTTCAACCGACGAGTCGACGTAGCGCGCGGTGTACCCGCCACCAGGTTCTTCGCCAAGCGTGTACCAAGGTTCCATTGCCTTACGAAGCTCAACATTCACCCCTCGCTGAGTGAACTTACCAATCCGCGGGTAGCGGAACTCGTAGTGCGCGTCGAACCATTCTTTTTGGAGGGGAAATCCTGCGTTGACGGTCTCGTCGATCACATCGCCAAAGTCCTGTCGAATGAAATGCGGGAGCATCCAGCGATCGTGAATCGTGGTGTTCCAATTCACCAGTTCGTCCGCGTAGGAATTCTCCCAAAATCGAGCGACCAGCGCCCGCAGCAGTAGTTGCTGCGTCAGGCTCATCTCGGCATGGGGTGGCATTTCAAACGCACGAAACTCGACCAGCCCCAATCGCCCCGACGTCGTATCGGGCGAGAACAGTTTGTCGATGCAGAATTCCGAGCGATGCGTGTTGCCAGTGCCATCCACCAAAATATGGCGAAAAACTCGATCGACCAGCCAGGGCGGCACGTTCCGCCCTGCGGTGACTTGCTCGAAAGCGATATTCAGTTCGTAAACGGAGTCGGACCGTGTTTCGTCCACCCGCGGAGCCTGACTCGTCGGACCGATGAACTTCCCGGAGAACAAGTAAGATAGCGATGGATGATTATGCCAGTAACCGACGAAACTCTTCAGCAGATCGGGCCGGCGGAGCCAGGGACTGTCGGCAGGCGTGGGGCCACCCAGCACCACGTGGTTGCCGCCGCCCGTGCCCGTATGCGCGCCATCCAGGTCGAATTTTTCCGTACCTAGTCGCGACTGACGAGCGTCTTCGTAAACGCCCGTAGTGATAGCGACCAGTTCGTTCCAGTTGCTGGCCGGTTGCACGTTCACCTCAATCACACCGGGGTCAGGCGTGACTTTGATGTGTTGCAACCGTGCATCGTGCGGCGGCAAGTAGCCCTCCAGGACGACCGGCATATCGAGCGTTGTGGCTGTCTCTTCGATCGCGGCAACGAGATCGAGAAACACCTCTAGGCGATCGGTTGGCGGCAGGAATACATGCAACTTATTTTCTCGCGGCTCGACACAGAGGGCCGTTCGCACCACCGACGACGGGTCGTCGTACTGCGTATCGACCGCAAACAAGCGGCCGTTTCCCTGCAAAGTTGGGTCGGAGCCTGGGTGCCAGTTCCCGTTTCCGTCGCCCGGTGCATCGCTACGTCCCCCCACCGTGGCAAATTGGTGCACTTGTCTCACACGGTGATCGGCGCGCACCTGCCACCGACCGCCTTGCGTTACCGAGGCATCCCGATTTGGGCGATCGCGAAGCTGCTGGTAGCTTGGCAATTTCGCAAGCGGCGCCATCGGATCGGCCTCGAAGTAGTTTACCGGATAGCCGGGATCGGCCTCGCACAGCAATGCCTCGAGTGGCAGCCGGTAACCGATGGACGAGTCGCCGGGGATCAGGAACAGTTCGTCCGATCGCACAACCCAGTCGCCGCTTTGCCAGCACGGGGCGGCATCCCACCAGCGAAACTGCAAAGGCAAGATCATTCCTGCTGGGGTCGTGATGCCTTGCTCGAAAACCTTCGACAGTCGCTCCCGCTCCTCGATTTCCTCGAGTTTCGAATTGTGAACATCAACATTCGCTGGTAAACGCCGCTCGCGCCAGGTGTAGTACATCGCGTCTTCGAATACAGGCACGGCGTGGTCGGGGTCGACCTCCAAACGCTCGGCGAGTGCCATCGCAAACCGCTCTGCATGCTCGATGGTGTGCCCGTAGTCGACGTTGGCCTTGGCAAATAATTCGTGATTCTTCCAGATGGCCTCGCCATCCTGGCGCCAATAGCAATGCATGGCCCACCGCGGCAGCGACTCGCCCGGGTACCACTTCCCTTGTCCAAAATGCATTAAGCCCGACGGACCGAACCGGTCGCGCAGACGCTGCATCAAGTCGCTTGCCAGCCGCTCCTTGTTCGGACCCACCGCGGCGGTTTGCCACTCGTCGCCATCCATATCGTCGATCGATACGAAGGTCGGCTCGCCACCCATTGTCAGCCGCACATCGTTCTCATTTAGTTTGCGATCGACGTCGTGGCCCAGCGCCTCGATGGTCCTCCACTGCTCGTCCGTGTACGGCTTCGTTACCCGGGGGTCTTCATGAATCCGCTTCACCGACATTTCGAAGTCGAACGTCACTTCGCATTCGCCGAGGGCACCCGTAATCGGTGCGGCAGAAGAGGGTTGCGGCGTGCACGCGAGCGGAATGTGGCCCTCGCCGGTAAGCAAACCGGAGGTCGGGTCGAGCCCCACCCAACCTGCGCCAGGCAAATAGACTTCGGTCCAGGCGTGCAGATCGGTGAAGTCAGCCGGTGGGCCAGCGGGCCCATCTAGCGGCTTCTGGTCGGCAACCAACTGAATCAGGTAGCCCGATACAAAGCGCGAGGCGAATCCCAGATGTCGCAACACCTGCGCCATTAGCCACGCGGTGTCACGGCACGATCCGCTCCCAAGTTCCAGGGTTTGCTCGGGGGTTTGGACTCCTGGTTCCAGACGCACCAAGTAGTCAATCTCCTTCTCCAACTGCTGATTGAGTTCGACCAGGAAGTCGATCGTCTTGCGGGGGGTCCGGTCGATGCGCTGCAAGAGGCCATAGAACTTTGGCCCAACGGAGGCTTGGGCAAAGTAGGGCTTGAGATCGTCCAGCACTTCCACGGGATACCCAAACGGATAATACTCGGCGTCGGGCTCGAGGAAGAAATCGAACGGATTGACAGCCGACAGGTTGGTGATCAAGTCGACTTCAATTGAAAGATACTCAACCGGCTCCGAAAAGACGCACCGGGCCAGGTAATTGCCAAAAGGGTCCTGTTGCCAATTGAGGTAGTGTCCCTCAGGCTCCACATTCAGCGAGTAACTCTCCACCGGTGTGCGGCTATGGACCGCAGGACGCAGGCGGATTACCTGAGCACCCAGTTGAACACGACGGTCGTAGTGATAAACCGTCTTATGATGAAGCGCAACGCGAATGCTCATTTTTTTGGATCGCTTAAATTTGGTTCGAGAGTTCGCTGTTACGAACTGGATTGGTCTTGTGTTTGCGTCTGCGTTCCCTCCGTGGAATGTGTCGGCAATCGGAAGAAGTCTTCGTGTATCGCAACTCCAATTTGGTTCATTTGCGACTGGAACTGGTCGATATATTCGTGCATTCCCCGACGAACGACATCGTCGATGCTCGTATAGTCTAATTCCGTACGCAGCCGTCCCATCAACTGCTCGCTGCGAGACCGAAAGGTCCCGAGCTGGCTGCCCGTGATCTGGCTCATCGATTCCTGTGCGCGAATCAAGCAAAAGTGCATCGCCCGCGGAAAATCGTGATCCAGGATCAAGAACTGGGCCACATTGGTCGGGGTGATCTGCCCGTACACGCGGCGGTACATGGCCAGCGCACTGGCCGATCGCAGCAAGGCCGACCAGCGAACCACATCCAGCGACGACCCAACATCCTGCGCCTGGGTAAGAGCAAGTAGTACTGGACATCCACGATGCGCGAAGTCTTATCGGCGCGCTCCATCAATCGTCCGATGCGGGCGAAATGCCACGCTTCGCCGTGCGACATGGTGGCGTACGTCAGCCCCAAAATCGTATGACTAGCCAGCTTTACGGCATCGCAAAAATCGTTGGGCTCGGCAAGCGGCCGACCTTCCCGCGCCGCGGAGGTGACCAGCAAGTAAAAAGTGTTAATCTGTTGCCACATAGGGGCCGTGATCGTTTCGCGAACACTTCGGGCGTTTTCGCGGGCGTTTGCCACACACGACAACACCGAATTCGGGTTCCGGCGATCGTAAGCGAGAAACTGCAGCACGCTCTCGCGGGTTGGCTCCCCGTAGAGCTCCTCGAATAGCGCTTCGTCGCCGGTGGTGTAAACCAATGGGGCCCATTGATGTCCAAGCGGCGAGCCTTCGCCGAGCGTCAGATTGTAGTTCACATCAATAAACCGAGCGACGTTCTCCGCCCGCTCAATGTTGCGTGCCATCCAGTAGACGGCTTCGGCGACCCGACTAAGCATGTTGGGCCCCGCTGCCGACGGCCGCGTGGGTTGCCGCGCCGTTGGTGTAGCTCGACGGCCGCAAGACCCAGGTGTCTTTGCTGCCGCCGCCCTGGGATGAGTTAACCACCAACGAACCTCGCTTCAGGGCAACCCGTGTCAGCCCGCCGGGCATCACATAGATGTCTTTGCCACACAGCACAAAGGGCCTGAGATCTACATGGCGGGGCTCGACCTGCTCTTCCACTATGGTGGGCACCGTCGAAAGATTGAGCATTGGTTGGGCAATGTAGTTGCGCGGGTTGGACCGAATTAAGTCGACGTACGCATCGCGTTCTGCCTGCGAGGCTTGCGGCCCCATCAGAATGCCATACCCCCCCGACTCATTGGTAGGCTTTACCACCAATTCGTCGAGGTGAGTCACCACATGGTCGCATTGCACCGGATCGGAGCAGATATACGTCGGAACGTTGGCCAGAATGGCATCTTCGCCCAAGTAGTACTTAATGATCTCCGGCACGTAGGCATACACGGCCTTGTCGTCCGCCACGCCGGTGCCCGGTGCATTGGCAAGTGTCACGTTTCCGCGGCGATACGCGTCGATCAGCCCGGGGACACCCAACCGCGAATCGGCGCGGAAACCCAGGGGGTCGAGGAAGTCGTCATCGATGCGGCGGTAGATGACGTCCACCCGCTGAACGCCCTTGGTGGTTTGCATGTAAACGAAGCCATCGTCGACCACCAAATCCGAACCTTGGACTAACTCCACACCCATTTGCTGGGCGAGAAACGTATGCTCAAAGTAGGCGGAATTGTAGATGCCGGGTGTGAGCACCACGGCCGTGGGCGACTGCGCGTGTTCCGGGGCACATTCAAGCAAACGCTGCAACAATTGCTCGGGATACTCCTCCACGGGAACAACGCACATGCCCTCAAACACTTTGGCAAAGGCACGCTTCATGACTTCGCGATTCTCCAGCACGTACGATACCCCCGACGGGCAGCGGAGGTTGTCCTCCAGCACGTAGATGGTGCCGTCCTGATGGCGGATCAGATCGACCCCGCTGATGTGGCACCACACGTTCTGCGCCGGACGAAACCCCGCCATCTGCTTGCGGTAGGTCGCAGCCGTCAGGATCAGCTCGCGAGGCACCACGCCATCGGCCAGGATCTTCTGGTCGTTGTAGATGTCCTCGACAAACAGATTCAGGGCGTGAATCCGCTGCTTGAGCCCCTGCTCAATGCGTTGCCACTCGTCGTCGTCGATAATCCGGGGCAGGAGGTCGAACGGCCAGACCTTTTCGGTGCCGTCCTCATGCCCGTAGACGTTGAAGGTGATCCCCATGTTGGACAGATTGAGCTCGGCGGCCCGCTGGCGTGCGCGAAGCTCGACGTCGGGGATTTCCTGAAGCCTTGAGAAAAACTCCTTGCAGGAAGCGCGAGGTGCTCCCTCGCCCGAGTACATTTCATCGTAACCAGAGGGGATATAGCTCATCATTCCGCCTATTGTACGCTTCCCGACATTCTTAGGCCACATGACCCACTACATGCACGATTCGCGTGCAAGCAACGCCCAATTCCCGGGCAGCTACAGCTACTCGGGTGCGGTTCGAGTACGTAGATTGCGTCGAAGGCGGCGTAGGGTCGATGCCACTCAATCCATCAAGCAATAAGCGTACCAGTTACGCCTCATGCCTGTGTTCCCGGCCTTCTCCCCGCCGCGGCGTAGCGCTGCCCGCCATTGCTGGCAAGTAAATCGACGTTGCCAGCGACCGCCTTTTTGGCTAGTTTCTCGGTGATTCGAACGCGCCCGCCTTGCGTTCACACACCCCGTAGCGGCCCGCCTGATTCACTGCCACTGGCGTCTGCCGCTTGTCCCGCATGGAAGCTAGGGAACCAACGGCAATGAAAATTGAACACCTGGGCATCGAGTCGCGCGACCATGGCCCTCGCTACCAACCGCTCCGCTGTACCACCGGCCTGAACGTTGTGGACGCCACGGTCTCAGAGTCGAGCCGGCACCTTGCCGACCTCGTAGGGCACGTCCTCTACGGAGCAAGGCTCGATCGCCACGAATCGGTCGTTGTGGATCCGGCCGGGTACGTGGACGTCGCCAGCAGCCTGGGCCGATTTCGCCTCGAGCGGCATTCGGATCGCGCCAACCGTGGCACGTTTACCGAGCCACGCCTTACGGTGGCACCATTGGACGGGCAGCACGCCCGACCCCATACGACCCGCGACTTGCTCGCCGGCATGTCGCCCGAAATTGCCTCGCGGCTGATGGTGTTGCGATCGACCGACGACTCGCAGCTCGAATGGCTACTGTCCGAGTCGCTGGCGGCCGAGATGTGCCGAATCGAGCAAGCCCCGCACGGGTCGCCCGACCGGGCACATCGCAGCACGGCCAGCGACGAGCAGTTCGCCGCGCACGATCGGCTTTCGCACCAAATCGAACTGCTTCTTGCCGAGAAACGCCGCAGCAGCGAAGCGCTGGAAGCGACACTGGCAGACTTGGGCCAACAGGCCGCGTCGACGGAACACCAATTGGCGGGACACCGTCGAGATCTAGAGGGGGTAGTGTCGGAGTTGGCCGAAATCGAGACCCAGCTACGCTATCACGAACTCGCTGAATTCGTTGGCCGTACGTCCGACGAGGCGTATCACTCCGACCAACGCCCCGCGCTAACCGCCTTGGACGAGGAAATTGCCAAATGGCGGCGTGCCCTCGCCGAACTGGAAGCGCATGGCGCGGATGTACGTCGGCAGCTTGCCCAAATGCATCCCGACGACTCCTCGCCTTGGCTGCCACTAGCAGATCAAAAAGCCTGCGTGACGATCGCTCAACGTCTGGTTGCGGATCTCGATAGCGAAGTGGCGCACTATGCCCGCCCAGGCGACTCGCAGGCGTGCCTTTGCCAAAACACCCACGCTCGCCTCCATCCGCTCGTCGACACGCTCGGCAAGCAGGTAGAAAAGCTAACGCGTCTGGTCGAGCAGTACGAAACCGCCATCGAAATCGAACAGCTCAAAGCCGAGGCGCAACACCTCGACCGGTCGCAGGGCGAACTGCGGGCAACCATCGAACATTTACTCGATAGGCGTCAATCGCGACTTAGGACCTCCCGTGTCCGATCGACCGTTGCGTCCGCCAACGAGCTACCAGCCGATTGGCAACGGCAACTCGCCGCGCTTCAAGAGCGGCGTGACGAACTCTCCTCGGTGGTTGCCGCGGGCCAACGCAAAATGGCGGAGCTTACGGCGCGGCGAGATCGACTGCACCGCGATCGGGCTGAATTGATGAACGACCAGGCCCTGCGTTCGCTCCGCGAACAGTTGGACGAGGTCACGCGCTCCATCGAGTTCGGAGCGTCGCCGGCACGCCAAACGACGCACTCGGCAGCACCTTGGCGGGCATCGGACATCTTGGCCAAGCTCACGGACGGAAGGCTCCGCGAGGTCCGGCTCCTGGATCACGGTCAACGCGCGACGGTTGTCAATCGGCACGGCACGCCGATCGCGCACGCCGATCTCGAAGAGGTCGATCGTCGCTTGCTTGCCGTCAGCCTGCAACTGGCCGCAGTGGCCGGTGCAGGCCAATGGGGGCTCGAGTTGCCCCTGTTGGTTTTCGATCCGTTCGCCCCACTTCCTGCGGCTCAGGCAGCCATTTTACGCTCTTGCTGCACGACTTCGCCAGTAGCGGTCGCCAGGTGTTGCTCGTTACCACGTCTCGCGCGGCGATCGATCGACTGCGGGCGGTGGGACAGCCCATCCTGGCAATGCAGCACGCGGAACCGATGCAACCAACGAAACCAGCACCTCGGGTCGCGCTGGAGATTCTCGACAAGGCCGATCCGCAACCGGCAAAAACCATCACCCTGCACGCGAACGATTTCTTTGCGCTCGGGCTGGAAGATCCAATTGAGCGTTTCCGAGTATTCGGCGACGACACGGCCCAGGTGTTCAATGCGATTGGCATTCGCACGATCGGCGAGTTCTTGGACGCCGAGGCAGAGGCCCTGTCGACCGCCATGGATCGCACCGGTATTTCGCACCCGATTGTGGAATTATGGCAGATTCACGTTGCGATGCTCGTGTATGTGCCCAACCTAACACTCGACGGCGCGCAACTGCTGACAGGTGCGGGGATTGAGAATATCGACCAACTGGCAAGCTCCGATGCGGAGCACCTGTATCGATCGATTTGCGAATACCTCGACAGCCCACGTGGCGTGCGACACCGTTCGCAGCGTGCAGGCATCGATGTCGGCCAAGTGCAGACCTGGATTGCCGATGCCCGTCGCGAACGGGACCGGTGGCATTCGTCGCGGTACGCGCACCGTAGCCAGAAGCGCACCAGGCACCAAGACGGCCCACGCCGATCGAGTCGCGGTGGAACAACCAACGGAAAGCGCCCCAACGCCGATCGCAAGCGAAAACGCCCCCTCAAATTCCGTCTGTCGCGAACGAGTCCAGTTGTCGACGCTCCTAGCATTGGGCCCAAGACGGCAAAGCGGTTAGCGAAAGTGGGGGTTGCCACAGTTGATGAGCTACTGACCGCCGACGCCGGCGAACTGGCCGCGTCGCTTCGCATGAAGCATATCACTGCCGAAACCGTCGTGGCCTGGCAGCATCAGGCACAGCTCATGTGCCGAGTGCCAGAGTTGCTCGTCCGGGATACCCAAATCCTGGTTGGGTGCGGTTTCGCGACTCCCGAGGACATTGCGGCGGCCGAAGTAGCCGATCTGTACGAGTTTGCCAAATCGTACACCTCGACCGCGGAGGGCACCCGCGTGCTGCGCGGCAGCGATCCACCCGATTTGGCACGAGCAACCAAGTGGGTGTTTTGGGCGGGGCATCGTCGCGCGATGGAAGCGGCGTGAGCCGAGCCATCCCTTGAACAGCCGCGGCTAAAACGAGCCTTCGGCGCACAGTAAGCGGCGTTTGGTCGCCACGCCTCCCGGCGCGGAGTAACCGCCAAGTCCGCCGCCTGATCCCACCACGCGGTGACACGGTACGACCAGCGGCAAGCGATTGCTGGCCATCACGTTGCCGACCGCCCGCGCTGCGCCAGGTCGACCTGCTTTCTTGGCCAGGTCCGCGTAGGTGAGCACGTGACCCCACGGCACTTTGCGGCATTCATCAACCACCCGCTCGGCAAAGGGTGTCAGGTGCTCGGTCGAAATCGGCACGTCGGCAAATTGCTGCGGATCGCCGCTGGCGAATGCAGCAAGTTGTTCGCCTAAACGGCGGAGCCATTCTGGCGTGTCCTCCGCCGAGTCGAGTTGCGCTTTGTCTAACGCTCGGACGATTGCCTCGAAGGAAGCGTAGCCAAAGTCGACGTGTTGCAATTGGTAGTCGTTGCACCGAAGGGCCATCCAGCCCAGGGTGGTTTCGAACGCAACGCCATAGCACTTGGCTGGCGCAGTTGTTTCCTCTAGCCGGGCAAGTGTCGCTGGCATCGCGGATTCTCCATTTTGCAGCAGCTAGGCGGTTATATCCGTACGCGGCGAGCCGCTTTGACAGTGTTCCGCGCGGCATTCTATACTTCAATCAAGTGAATTACCATCGATGTGGGCGGTTCGTGGAACAGCCTCATGAATCGATGGCCCCGAATTCAAGCTAACAAGCTCGACCCGTGCGGAGAGCAGCCGATATGTTTTCCTACCCTTCGTTCGCCGACGACTACTACCTGACACTCACCCTCAGTACCGAAATGGAACTGAGTGGAAATCGTGATTCCGTGCTGCACTTCGCCGAACAGTTGCAGAAGAAGTATCCCGATATGCGCAACTTCTACGCCCGCGACAAGCGCGATTACGTGCTAGAAGGCGACAAAGATACCGGGCAATATCGCTGGTGTGCCGTCGAACCGCGACGGGTGAGCTCCGGCACGGTGAACTTCGAGTCGTACGCCGAAGCCATGGAGCAACATCACGCGGCGATTGAGATCGCGCCCTACGCGCTGACCGTTAGTCCAATGGACTGTGAAGCACTCGACCTACTGGCCGGGTTCGATTTCACGTACCGCGGCAACCATAACCAATTGGTCAACGAGGCACTCGGCCTGTGCCCAGCGTTCGAAAAGCTAGCCAGCATGCCTGGCGCAGCGTTCATTAACAACGAACCGACCATTACGCTATCGCTGGACGACGATTGCCGGACTCAGTGCCGCGTGAGCATCGAAACCCGCACAACGCCCTACCACGTCCGTACGGGTGAGTTTCAAGAGGATCAATTGAGCGTGTACGTCACTGCCCGGCGGTACGGGAGCCTGGATCCCGGCACGACATACGGAACAGCTCTCCACAAGTTGGACGACATCTGCCGCGAAGTGATCGAGAACTACGTAGGGCCCAGCGTGCTGGAACCGCTGGCGCGCACCATCGCAATGGGCTAGCCAACCCGCGCTAGGCCAACAACCGATCACGCTAGGCCAACAACCGATCGACGCTCGCCATCAGGCGGTCCATGGGGAACGGCTTGCGGATATAGTCGTCGACGCCTAGCATTTCGGCATACGCTTTGTGACGACTTCCTTCGTTGGCCGTAATCATAATGATGCGAGGGGGGTTCTCCCGCGTGCGACGCAATTTTTCGAGCACCAGGAACCCGCTTCGCTTAGGCATCATCATGTCCAAGATGACCAAGTCGGGATCTTCGCGCTCGGTAATGGCGAGGCCCTGGTTGCCATCTCGCGCTATCATCACGCTGTAGCCCTTCGCCTCGAGCGCGAGGCGAAGCGATTCGATGATTTCGGCATCATCGTCTACGAGCAAAATACGCTTAGGTGCAGCCGATTTAGTCGAGGAGTCTTTGGCCATATCGATTCGAAGGGATACGATTGCGGAAACAAACTGGCCGGCGGCCGGCACGAACGCTAGCTCGCCGTCGGCAGGAATCGTATTTATGTATATCCGGTCGGCTGAGATTTGAAAACGGTGCGTCGGCCCGCTTGGGCCACTTCCAGCACCCGAAACTGGTCAACAAGCCCTATCAAAAAGGATGCAGGAGTTTTTATCATGCCCCCGTCAAACACCAAGAGCCAAGACCCACAATCGCCGTTTTCCAATCTGGATCTCCCCTATCGCCCTCGAGACCCCAAGGCTTATCGCCCCGGCATCGGTCTGATTGGCTGCGGTGGCATTTCTCGGCATCACCTCCAGGCGTATCTCGACGCCAACTACAACGTCGTGGCTCTTTGCGACTTGGATTCTCAGCGGGCCAAAGAGCGCCAGCAGCAGTTTTTCCCGCAGGCCACGGTCTACGACCATCCGCAAGATTTATTGGCCGACGACGCCATAGCGGTGGTCGACATCACGACCCATCCACCGGAACGCCCGCCGCTGGTCGAGGCGGCCGTGCGAGCGGGTAAGCATGTGTTGAGCCAAAAGCCGTTTGTTACCAACTTGGACGTGGGCCAGCAGCTAGCCGACCTTGCGGATGCCGAGGGAGTGACGCTGGCTGTGAATCAGAATGGAAGGTGGGCTCCCCATTTCAGTTACTTGCGTGAGAGCATCGCGGCCGGTTGGATTGGAGAGGTAGTTTCGCTGCATTGCGCCGGCCACTGGGATCACAGCTGGGTGAAAGGGGGGCCTTTTGAGGAGGTGCGGCATCTCATTCTGTACGATTACGCCATCCACTGGTTCGATCTGCTTACCGCCATCATGGGCGATCGCGAGCCACTACGCGTTTTCGCCTCCGTGGCGCACAGCCCAACGCAGGACGTACGTCCGCCGCTGCTAGGCCAAGCGCTGGTCGAATACGCGGACGCTCAGGCCACTCTGGTATTCGATGCGTGCAACAACGTTGGCAGTTGGGACACCACGTTCGTGCTGGGTACCACAGGTAGCGTGCGTTCCGAAGGTACAGGCGAGAACGACCAACAGGTGATTCTCTCCACCGAGCATGGAGATTGGCGGCCCATTACCGAAGGCCGCTGGTTCAACGATGGGTTTCATGGCGCAATGGGCGAATTGCTCCGATCGCTCGAAGAAAAACGGCCCCCGATCCACAACGCCCGCGACAACCTTCGCAGCCTGGCACTCTGCTTTGCCGCCATTCAAAGCGCGGACACGCACAAGCCCGTCGTACCCGGCACGGTGCGCCAGTTGCCGGACTAATCGACGGCGACCGCCTCGGCAAGGTCCTCTTCGCCCTGAATGAAGGTCGACCCGCGATAGAAGTGCGACCAAATGACAAACACGATCGCGGCAACTAGCATCAAACCGGTAAAGAACCAGTAGTAACTCGCACCCTCCAGCAGTGGGGAGCCTGCCTTCTTCTGCTCGTCGAGATAGCCGTTGATGCGGGCGGTGAGTATGTTGCCCAGGGCGATGGCCACGAGCAGATAAATGCCCATGACGAACGACTTCATGCGTCTGGGCACTTGGGTATAAGAAAACTCGAGGGCAGTGATCGACACCATTACCTCCGCCGCGGTCAGCACTGCGTAGGCCAGGACCTGCCAACCCATGTGGGGTGTTTTGCCCGCATCGATCCACTGCTGGGCAACCGCGATAATCACGAACGACGCTGCCGTCATGAATAGCCCAATGCCTATTTTGCGTAACGGCGTTAGCGTGAACATGCGGCTCATCAGGGGGTAAATCCAGTAGCTGAATAACGGAATGAACAGCAAGATGAACGCCGGATTCACCGCTTGCAGCTGCGATGGCAGAACCGTGAACAAGCCAAAATTGCCATTCATGCTTTCGGCCTGCTCCACCCAAGCCGAGTGCGTCTGGTCGAACAACATGAAGAACGGGAAGATAAACATGTAGAGTGGAAGCAGATTTGCAACCGCACGAATGCCGTCGGCGCTGATCGTTTCGCGGACAAAGCTCGAACCGCCCGCCGGAATGTGGACGTATTTGTTTCGCCCGAGCCAAAAAGTAAACGTGGCAATCGCCATCAGAACACCAGGCACACCGAATGCCCAGCCCGGCCCGTAATGCTTCAGCAGCCATGGGCAGATGACCATGGACGCCACCGATCCTAGATTGATGGAGAAATAGAACCAGCCGAACACCCGCGAAATCAGGTGCTCGTTGCGTTTGCCGAATTGGTCGCCCACGTGGGCCGAAACGCAAGGCTTGATTCCGCCCGAACCCATCGCCAAGCAGATCAGGCCCGCACCGAGCATCCACTTGGGGTCGATATTGGTGATCGACGGGTAGTCCATGATCGCCAGCAGTCCATGCCCGACACAGTACAGTAGAGAAATGTAAAGAATCGTCCGGTACTTGCCCCACAACAAGTCGCTAATAACAGCACCAATGATCGGAAATGCATAGACGGCACCAATGAAGTAGTGAACCCACTGGCGCACCTCCTCGGACGACATATTGGTTTCGTTGCCCGCCTTGTCTTTCAAGTAGTACCTGAGGAATACGATCAGGATGCCACTCATCCCGTAGTAGCTGAACCGCTCGGCCGCTTCGTTGCCAATGATGTAGGGAATGCCCGGCGGCATCGTGTCGATATCGAACGGCGTCGTCTGATTCTTGCCGCCCTTGAGTTCGGAATTCGTGCCGGCGTGGGTTTCAGGGCTCTTGTACGGCGAATCAGACATCGGCAATCAACCTGGAAGGAAAGGGCAACGGCTACAGAACGCGGGGATCCACAGTGTAACCGATCCACGACTCACGGTCCCAGGGCAAGTCGGCTGCAGGGCGGGCAAGCGGCAATCTAACCGTTGCCACGGTTTTCCAGAACCTCAGCAGCGGGTACTTCGGGTGTCACCAAAGGGCTGACGTCGAAGTTCGTGGGGGGGTCGGCCGGGTGCCAAAGTGTCGCCATGGCTAGCGCACCGGCAAGCAACAGCAGAATAGGCGCCACCCAAGGCAAATGCCGATGCCACAACAAGGGCGAATCGCCGCCGGCGGGCGCGAGCGTTGTTGCCATGCCGGGCCGCCCCACGCCTAACTGGTCGGTCACCTTCAACAATGCGGTCGTCAAGTCAGCAGGCGTCTGATCGCGCAACTCCGGTTGTTTGGCAAGCATGCGACCAACGACCAGCGCGAGCGACTGCGGTATATCGGGCCGCAGGCTCGTCAAGGCGGGTGGCTGGTCCCCTTGATGGCTGAGCAGCTTTTGAAGTGGCGTGCCGCCAGGAAAGGGAGGTCGCCCGGTAAGCATGTAAAACATCGTGCACCCCAGCGAGTAGATGTCGCTGCGGGTATCGGCGTCGCGCGGACTGCGGGCTTGCTCCGGGGCAATGTAGTCGAAGGTGCCAATGGTCATGCCCGTTGCCGTGAGGTCCGCTTCCGCGTCAGCCGCCTGAACTTCGTGCAACCGTGCGAGCCCCATGTCGACGAGTTTGGCTTGTCCTGCGGCAGTAATCAAGATATTCGACGGTTTGATATCGCGATGCACTACATTGCGCTGCCACGCATGTGTCAATGCGTCGGAGATTTGAATCGAGTAACTCAGCGTATCGGCGATCGAAAGCGAGCCATTCGTAGCCACCAAGTCGCGAACGTTAGTTCCTTCAATGTACTCAAAGACGATGTACCGTAGCCCACGGTCCTCGCCAACGTAGTAGACCCTCGCAATGCAGGGGTGGTCGAGCCGGGCGGCGGAGCGGGCTTCCATGCGGAACCGTTTGGCCGTTTCCTCATCGCCCGCCTGGTGGGTCGAGAGAACCTTTACGGCAACCGTGCGGTGCAGTACCGTGTCGCGCCGCGCAGCACGGCACCCATGCCGCCACCACCCACGAATTCTTCCAGTACCACATCGTCGATCTGGTGGCCCACGAGTGCGCACCCCAAGTCGCGCGGCTGCAATCCCGAGAATGCGGACCGCAAATCAAGTGGTGGCGACGCGGAAATGGTGGTTCGATCATCGTCGCTTGGAGGCACCGCACCGTGATGGGCGGCGGTCGAATCGCTGGACGAAGCGATCGGCGCAGGGAGGTTGCCCACCTGCGTCGAATCGGGTCGGGGAGTTAAGTCGTCGCCAGCCATTACCCGTCGAACTTGAAAACAGGGCACCGAGCACGCAAATTTGATCAACCGGCCCTCGCCCACTGGCGGGGCGCGAGCTGCCACGCCCGCCGCTTGCCAACACCCGCGAGGCCGCCTCCCTCCACTATACTAGGCAGATGGGTCGGCCGTCGCCAAATTCGCCCCCGGGGCAGAGAGCGAGATAATTTTGAGTTGAATTTTGCTGATCAGGTTCGAACATTGCATCAAAAAAATCGAAAACGCTTGATCGGCGTACAGTTCTTCTTCGGTCAATTCGCGTAGTGCCCGGAGTTTGATTTTGGTCACTTCGTCTAGCATACGGCGCAGCTCGGCGGGGTCGGTGGTCCGCATCTGGGCCACCTCAATATCGAGTGTCAGTTGCAGCAGCACGTCGAGCCGATCTTTTTCTTCTTGGATTGCCCGCTCACGCTCGCGCCGCTGCTGTGCCTGCGACCTTCGCCAAAGCAAGAACATTCCCGCCCCGAGCGCGAACAAGAGTTCCTTGGTGGCAGCGATCGATTCCATGGTTGCCGCAATCGACCCGAGCCGATCTACGGGATCGAAGTACCCTCGTGCGACCGGATGCGGCTCGACCGGACACCATGCCAGTGCTTGGGATCGTGGCAGGAGGTTCGCAAATTCGGTTTGCAACCCGCGCTCGTAAAACACTTCGAGCAGCGCCTTGACCAATTTGGGGGAGGCGTCGGCTGGCACCACCACGAGCCCTGCCGTCGCGAGCGTTTGAATGGGAGTGGCCGGCGTGGTTGGAGAGCCGCTGAAATAGCCGGCGGGAATGTCGTAAGGCTGCCACTGCACACTTCGGCCGGCGTAGCCCTGGGCTTCGGGAATCGAAACCAGATCGAATCGGCCCGAGTCCAGCAGCGTAATGACATCCGGGTTCTGCAAGCCGGTGACCACGATGGCTGCCTCGACCATGCCGGCGTTGAGCGGGCCCAGAAAGCCTTCCAGCGGCAAGGCCTCGTTAGGTTCGTTCACCTTGACATGAAAGTGCTCGAACAGCCGCATTGCCGAGGCGTGCGAGCCGGAGTTGCTGGGGCCCAGGTAGACCGGCTTGTCATTGAGGTCGCGCACCGACTCGATGGAGGTCTCCCGCGGAGCAATCACCAGTGTCGGCTCGGGATACAGCGGGGCAACAATCGAAAGCCGCGCACCGCTCTGCGTGGTTCCAGCCAGCAGTTGATCCCCCTGCACCATGGCAACGTGAACTTCGCCGCTGGCCAGCAGTTCGCAGTTGGATACCGAGCCCGTACTGGGATGCAACGTCACCTGCCGCGCCAGGCGCGACTCCAGATTCGGCTCGATCGCGAGCCACATCTGATGGTAAAGCCCATGAGGATCGCCGGTTGCGATGTGCACCGTAGTGGGCAGACGATCGCGACGGGCAATGCCGACCGCCGCGGCAAGCAGCACCAGGACAACGAGTCCCCAGACCAAGGCGAAGCGGAAGGTGCGACCGGCGGACAGGTTCACAACAGTTTCCCCGCAAAGGACCCAAACTGAAAACAACAAGGGCTCCACCCGCCAGACGCGAGTCGAGCCCTTATCAGTGTAACCGTTCGCACCGGGCCCCGGAAACCGTTGCCGTGCTAGCCGTTAACTACAGAGCGGAACCGAAGTCTTCCTCCAGTGCGACCAGCAGCGCTTCCTCATTGGAATCCGCCGCTGCGGCGCCGAAGGACGACTCGTCTCCACCGCCGACTTCATCGGCCTCGGAGTACAAGAAGTACAAGTCGATCGCAGCCGTTGGCTGGGCATCGGACGAGCGAGTTGCCAGCGACGGGCTCGTTTCGTCGCTGCCGTCCACAGCGAAGAATGCCAAGCTGGCATCGAGGGTCGCGGGAGCCGCTTCGCTTGTTGCCGCGGAGGCCATCAACGGCGCGAAGACGGTTTGAACCGCCTGCGCCGAAGCACCGCGGTTATCTCGCCAAACGGCATAGTCGGCCAGCGTAATCTTGCCGTCACCATTTCCATCGGCGCGGAAGTCGATTTGCGAACCGCGAGTCTGCTTCCAGACCTGGTAGTCGGCATCGTCAACTACGTTGTTACCATTGTAGTCGCCAGCAAGCGGTTCGATGAACGACGACGACACCGTGGCGCCAATCACGTAATCTTCCACTTCGCCTACAAACGCGGCGCCGTTCGGCTGGTTGAACTGCGCGTGGCCGCCTTCGCCGTAGCGGAAACGGGCGGCGATACTCGAGCCCATTACGTCGTTGGGAACAATGAACGATAGCTCATTTAAGCCCGACTCCAGTCGCGGTTGCTGGGCGAACGGTAGCAAGCTACCGGACGCGTCGCGGAACGCGAGGTGTTCCTCTAGGTCGAACATGCCGTTGCTGTTGAAGTCGATCCAGCCTTGCAGGAACAGCACGTTGGTGCTGGCCTCGACATCCACGCGGACAAGGCTACCGGCCAAGATCTCATCGAGAATGGTAACGCCATCGTCGTCCGGGTGATCGCCCCCGGGATCGCCATCCGGTTCGGCAGCTACGGTCGCTCCTAAATGGAAGCCCTCAACAATTCCGTGGCTTGGCCCTCCCACAACGCTGGTGGTCAAGAAGGGGGCATCCAGGTCGCCGTAGTCCCGCGGTGCGCCGGTGGGCGCGGCGGGATCGAAGAAGCCGAAGTTTACGAGCCCATTGCCAAGCGACTGGCCAGCCGCGAGCGATCGGTTCAAGTGGAATCCGATAGTGCCTGGTGGGTTGGCATTCGGGTGCGTTTGATCGTCCGCATCGAATCCAGGCGCCAACGTAATGTAGATGTCGTACGAACCGCTGGGCAGGTTTTCGAACAAGTAGGCGCCGTTGGCACCCGTAATGATCGATGCTTCGGCCGTATCGAAGGTCGCAGTTTGCGTCGGATCGGCACCACCTTGGATGGCAGCCTGGATGCTGTTGTCCGTGTCGAGGTACACGATGAAGCCAGCCAAGCCACCTTCGTTAGATTGTTTCGTGCCGTTTTGGTTCACGTCGTTGAATACGAACCCAGAAATGGAGCCCAAATCGAGATCGGGATCGGGCGCCACGCTGAAGTCCATGTCCACTACGGTCTCACCAGCCTCGACGTACATGCGGTGAAAGGCGTAGCCCGGCGTGTCGCCATTGTTTAGCAGCACATTCGCAAAGCCCGGCTCGCTGACGTCGATGCCCGTTGGCGCCCAGCCTTCGCGGGCATCGAGCATAAGCGTGTAGTACTCGGTGCCAAGGAATCGGTCGTTCAAGAAGAGCGAGTTTCCGAAGAAATCGGTCGGCAGATTCCAATCTGTATTCACTTCGATACTAAACGATCCGTCCGAACTCGTAATGGCCATTGGCTCGAGGCTCATGTCGGTGCCATTATCGAAGACGTTGTTCGCATTCAAATCCTGATAGTCGAGCTTTCCATTCTCGTTCAAGTCAACGAACACGCGGAAGCCCGATACGGTCGTGTCGCCGGGATCTTGAATGGCGTCGAGGTCGAAATCGGCAAACACGTTTCCTTCAAAGGCAATTGCCTCTGGCTCAAACAGAAAGTGCCCATCGCCGTGCGTCGCAATAATACTATCGTCGTCCTGCAGGCCAATGGAATACTGATGCATCTCAGGGCCAAGGTTTACGTATCCGCTGGGTAGTTCGAAGCGAACGTCGTAGGTCGTACCAGGCTGATTCCAGGGAAGGTCGAAGTAGTAATTGCCATCGGCGCCCGTTCGCTTATGAGGCTCAGTGGCGTCGCGAACTCCATTCTTGTTGATGTCGACGTAAACCATCACGCCAGCGACCATCGGCTCGTAGGACGCATCCATGCCGGAATCGATGACGATTTCCGATGCCGCAATGCCGTTGACCTCGGTCTCGATCGGTGGCAACTCCGTGGCCACGATGCCGGTCACGTTGAAGAGTCCATCCTGGTTGATATCGAGGCCGATCGAACCTTGAATGCGGCCCCCCAAGTCGTTGCCAAAGTTGCTGACGACCGGCGTTGGTACGCCGTGGAAACTAACGGAACTTCCACCGTTGAGTATGGCTTCTTCGCCCGACCAGTTTTCGAACACTAACTGCCAAATACCGTGCGTCACCTCGCCGTTGGCTCCAAGCTGTACGTTGGGCTCAATTCGTTCGCCCGTCAGCGGATCGATGCGGCCAACACCGTCCGACCGTTCTCCCCAGTGCCGTTCGGTGGTAAAGGTGTGGCTAAGTATACCCGTGTCGGTAAGGGGCCCAATGCCTCCGTCTTGAATCCAGTTTGTCAGTTCCGAATGGGTGCCGTCGGGCGAGATAAGCGTCATCCGTAGTTTATCGCTGGCCTCGGGATCCAACGTCATCTCCAGGCGGACTTCAATGTCCTCGATGGTGTAGTTCGCAGGCACCGCGAGTTCAATCGCTCCACCACGACCGTTGGTCGGGAGGGGATCCGGTACTTCGTCAGGCGGATTCAACCACAGCTCGAAGAAGTCTTGAAAGTCGCGACCGCCGAAACCGCCGAAACCGCCCGGTATCACAATGTTCGGGTCGATCGTTTCCGCGGCGGGAATCAATCCAGAAGGCAATGATGCGTTCAGGACGCGTGTCGAGGTCTGAACGCCAACGCTTTGCCAGGTGCTGGCGAGCTTCACCGCCGCACCGGCATCAATCGCGCCATGACCGTACCCGGTGCCGGTGGTGTCGTGCACAAAAAAGCCGGCCGAGTTCGTGGCGTTCGCGTACTGGGCAACTGTGTCGGTGACCGTTGCACCCGTCTCGTCGATCGTCCACGGAATGGCCGTAACGCCAGGCCCCATTCCGACCGCGGCTCCGTAGGGGACTCCGGCGTCGGTACGTGGATCGAAGAACAGCGGGCGTGCATCGGTTCGCCAGCCACCGCTGCCCGCGTCAATCCGCCGTGCCGACAAGGCAAGAATATGCTTCACATCGCGGTAGGTCAGTTCGATGCCGTTGTCGCGCGCCGCGGCAACCATCAATCCAATAATCCCGGATGCCGCCGGCGCCGCTGCGGACGTGCCGTTGAAGCTGGAGGTATAATTGGGGTCTGCCAGGTCGTCTACGGTCGTCCCGTTGTTGTACCCATCGCTTCCAATGTAATCAGTAGTAATGATACCCGTGTTTGGTGGATTGGTCCCGCTCGGCGCCATAACGAAGACACTCGCGCCCCCTTCGGCGTACGCTGCACCGGTGCCACGTGGCCCGAACGCGGACACAGCGATGGTGTAGATTGAATTCGCAAACGGGTCGTGGTCTGCCCGATCTCCAAGCGCACTTTCATTTCCCGACGCCACCACCTGAATGTTGCCTAGTCCGTCGCGTCCCAGGAAGACCGAGTCAATGAGCGCTTGGGTTTGGAATGGTCCCAACTCAGTAACGGCACGCTGATTCTCGAAGCCCCAACTGTTGTTGTAGATATCAATCTGGTCGAACGCGTAGGTGAGTGCTTGATAGGCCTTTTCATCCGTAAAAGTTGCCGCATTGGGATCGTAGCCAATGAGACGCAGGGCAGCTAGCGTGGCGTCGAACGCTGTGCCTGCTACACCAATCCCGTTGTCGCCCACGCCCGCGATGATGCCCGCGACAGCCGTGCCATGGAAGTCGTCCACCAGATTGGGGCTAGGGTTAGGATCGTTATCGTTAAAGTCGAAACTCAACGACCAATCGACGTTGGCAGCCAGGTCGGGATGAGTTACGTTTACGCCGTCGTCGACCACCGCGATGATGGCGCTCTCCGCCGGTGGTGATCGCCCACGCCTCTTCGAGCCGTGCATCCGCACCCCACACGGTGAACGCATCGACTTCGTTAGTGCGACTCAGCTGCTGCCCCGTACTGCGGAGGTGCCACTGATCGCGGATGTAGGTATCGTTCGGCAAATCGCGTTTTACAATCTCACGTGCGACCTCGGGGTAAAAATGTTCCACCCCCGGGTTGGCACTGAGCGACGCAATGATCTGGCTGCTCGACTTGTTGCCGGCGTAAGCAAAAAAGGTGTTGGCAATGGGCTCGAAGGTCGACGCACGGATGAGGCCCGTCGAGACCGAGAAGTTCGTCTGAGTGATCGACCCATCGGTGACGACCACCCATCGAGTGGCGTCCTCCAACTGCGAGCCGGAGTACTGCGACAAGTTGGCTTCGCGGCGAAACGCGGCATCCACGAGCTGGGCGGCAGCCTGCTGGCTGGAGATGACCTCGGCGAAGATGGGGTCGCCGTTGAGCATGTGTCGCTCTTCGAGCTTTTCGATGTTGCGCAGCTTCGAGCGCTGGACCTGTGGTCTCCCACGCTCTTTGCGAAATGCCCGACTCCACGCGTTACCCTTGCGTCGCTTGCTCATTCGTTTTTTCTCTCTGGAGCCCCACCGTAATCATTGCAGCACGCTGCCCACTTGTGCGTGCCGCCGGCGATGGCTGATCGGTTTGTTTTGTCCGGATAAATTTGGAGGATGCTGCCGGTAAAAAGTTCCGCCCGAATTCCTGCTATCCGCGCCTTGCCCTGCCCAGCGTGAGACGGCGTACACTGGGCCGGATCGCACTTCTGCGGATAGGTTGAAGCCGAGCGGCATGGCCAACCTCTAGGCTTGGGTGGCCACAGCCTGCTAGCTCAAGATGCGAGGGGGGTTCGTTCCGTGCGGTTGTTCCGCTTCAATCGATAGTAACAACGGGGAAAATTAGTGTCAAATTCTCTGTCAGAAACGATTTGCGCAAATTACCGGGCCCCGACCGCTTCGCCACGACCTGACCTTCAAGCCGCCGGGCGACCTAATGGGCGTAAGTGCCGCGTGTAGAAAGGATTTGCGGACTTTGTCAGCAGTTGGCAGCGGCACGCGCGAACCCTCAGCCATTG
Source organism: Lacipirellulaceae bacterium (assembly GCA_963753855.1). Classification (GTDB taxonomy): domain Bacteria; phylum Planctomycetota; class Planctomycetia; order Pirellulales; family Lacipirellulaceae; genus Aeoliella. The sequence continues at coordinate 757,584 of CAVWDV010000008.1, forward strand.
CCCGAAAGATGAGCGGCACGACTGCGGCACGTGGCTTTCGGAATTCCGCGTGCCAGGACATTCCTTCGAGTTCGCTAGGGATTTACGGGCGTTTTCGGCATGGTTCCTGGGCTTCACTCGTTAAGGGCGGCGCGGCTTTTGGAAAAACCTTGACGGTTTTGACGGGAATGCTGCTTTTGCGGACTGCAACGGTCCGATAGTTCTTGCAGCCGTCCTTCCCTGGTACCGAGTGCCCAGGTTGGACTGAGTCCAGACGCGCGGGGGGTGCACTGGGTTAGGAATCACACGCATGGTACTTCGCTGCGGCGGAGCATCAGCTTCGAGGGGGGAACTTTGATGATCTCGGCTCCTTTTCACGGACGTCGTGCCGCTAGTTGGGCGATTGCCCTGTTGTTGGCGGTGCCGGCTGCTGCGGACGCTCAGGTTCAGCACGCCTACTACCAAGGTGGCGCCCAGGCGGCCCAACAAAGGCCACTGTTTGCCAACTTCATGCAAGGCGGGAGCGACACCTGGATGGACGCCCATGGCGAACCCGTGGTGATACCCGCCGGGTACTGTGCCCCGGGTAGTTGTGACCCGATGGGTGGTGGTGGCCCCATGGGTGGTTGTGGCCCGATGGGTGGACGCTTTCGCGGCTGTGGAATGTGCGGCGGGAAAGGCGGAGCCCAAGGGGGATGCCCCTGCTGCACCGGCGGCAGCGGACCCTACGGTCCAAGTAATCAAGTGCCCGGCTATGGTGCCCAACCCCAAGGCGGTTGGGCCGGCGAAACCTCGCCCTACCCACCGATGGATGGGTATTGCGATGAAGAGTGCGGTGGGGGCCGACGCGGCCTGCTCGGCAACTGCTGCTTGTTCAATATGCTGGACGGGGGCCTCATGCGGCCAGTCGATCAATGCGGCCCGCACTACTTCGACTTCTCGGCCGAGGCGCTGTACTGGAAAAAGGCCGATTCGGCCGACCCCGAGGTCATTTTCGCCACGATTGGTGTGACGGATGTTTCCATGGGGGTCGATGAAGCTTTGGCGCTGACAACGAACGACGTGGAGTTGGATCGAGAACCTGGCATTCGGCTCACCGGTCGGTACGACCTGGGCGCGTTGTCGGTCTTAGAGGTTGCCTATTCGGGACTCTTCGAATACGGCGCGGTGTCCGATCTGAATGGAGCGGGCGACATCTACACGGGCTTTAGCGACTTCGGGCTCAATCCCCCGAACGGCGTGGGGCTTAGCTCTACCGAGCAGGCCAACTTTGCCCAGCTCGAATTGCTATCGGAATTGCACAATGCGGAAATAAGCTTCCGCCGCTACTGGATAGGATTCAATCCTCGCGTGAGTGGTACGTTCCTGGCTGGCTTCCGATATACTCGATTGAGCGAAGAGCTGAACTTTCAGACGATCGGCAACGGGGGCAATGCCTACTTCGGTACGCAAATCGAAAACGATTTGACCGGCTTCCAGGCAGGTGGCGACGTTTGGGTCACGGTGCGGCAAGGTTGCCGCATCGGCGCAGGGCAAGGGTGGTATTTACAACAACCGCATCGATTATTCTGCCAACATCTTCTCGACCGCGCTGGCCGGCGAAGAGTTTGAAAGGGCGAAGGCGGACCACGTGTCGTTCATTGGCGAGGGCAACGTCAGCGTGGTGTGCGACATCCTGCCGAGTTGGTCGCTGCGTGCCGGTTACGATGTGCTTTTCATCAATACGGTTGGCTTGGCTGCCAACAATTTTGATTTTGACAATTCAATATTCCTAGGTGGCAGCCGGGCACCGGTCGTCATCGAAGAAAGTTCCGCACTGTACCACGGTGGAAACATCGGTCTGGAATACGTGTGGTAAATCGCTATCGGGGGGAGGGATGCGCGAACTGAGTGGCGGCGGATTCGGTCTAATTACCCGGATTCGCCGCCTCGCGCCCTTTAAATCGACTGTAGGCAGACAACAACGGCGAGGTATAATAGAGGCGGAAGGACACCGACCCCCGGCAAATGCCGAGGCGAAGCGTCAAAACCCCGCCGACCACATAGGAGCCGAGATCCTCTTGCCAACGGACATTGATCGCAAACAGGGAGTCGATAGCGAAACCGCCGTCCTCGTGGGCGTTGAGCTTCCTAGTAATCACCGCAGCGAAGAACCTCTTGAAGAACTCTCTGGCTTGGCCGAGACGGCCGGCGCCGAGGTCGTGGCCCGCCTGACCCAACGTCGCGAAACGCCCGACAAAACCACTTATCTGGGCAAGGGCAAACTCGAACAGCTCGCGCAGCTGGTCAAAGGCACCGACGCCGACGTGGTGATCTTCGATAACGACCTCTCTCCGGCGCAAGTCCGTAATCTGGAGCAGGCGGTTGGCGTAAAAGTCCTGGACCGCACCGAGCTAATCCTCGACATCTTTAGCACCCGCGCCCAGACGTACGAAGCCCGGCTGGCGGTGGAACTCGCACAGCTGGAGTACGCGTTGCCGCGGCTCAAGCGGATGTGGACGCATCTGTCGCGCATGAAAATGGGCGTCGGCATGCGGGGCCCCGGTGAGAAGCAACTCGAAACCGACCGGCGGCTGGTCGAGAAGCGAATCGTCGACCTCCGCCGAGATCTCGACAAAATCCACAAGCGTCGCGAGCGGGAAGTGGAAGGTCGCCGCGACCACATGACCGTTTCGCTTGTCGGCTACACGAACGCCGGTAAGAGCACGTTGATGAACAAGATTACTGGCGCCGGTGTGCTGGCGCAGGACAAACTGTTCGCCACGCTCGACACGCGTACTCGCCGCTGGCACCTGCCAGGTTGGGGGCCGGTGCTTCTGAGCGACACCGTTGGTTTCATTCGCGACCTGCCCCACCGTTTGATCGCCAGTTTCAAGGCAACGCTCGAAGAAGCTCATCAAGCCGATCTGCTGTTGCACGTTGCCGATGCCAGCAACCCGGCCGTGTTCGATCAGATTTCGTCCGTCTATACGGTGCTCGAAGAACTAGGCATCGAACAGAAAGATACCTTACTGATCCTGAACAAGATCGATCGAGTGGAAGACGCCGCCCACCTCACGAAGCTGCACGACCGGTACCCAGCCGCTATTGCGGTGAGCGCCGTGACCGGAGCTGGCATCGATAAACTCACCGCCGGCGTAAGCGATGCCTTGAGTGTCAACTTCGTTGATGCGGACATTGAGCTAGCCATCGACAACGGCCGACTCGCTGCATTCATTGCCAAGCATGGCGAGATTCTCAGTCGCACCCATAGCGGCGATCGCACCACCATTCATTGTCGCATGCCGCGCAAGTACATTGGCCGTATTGACGAACGCGAAGCGACCATCCGCGAGCGATCGCCAACCATCGGCGTGCCGGACGAGGACGTTGCGAGCGACCCAGCGAGGTTCTCGACCACGGTGGACGAAGTTGCCTGATGGCCCGCAGGAATCTTCATGGACTGCGCGCGATCGTCACGGGCGCGTCAAGCGGGATTGGTCGCGCATTGGCGATTGAATTCGCCCGCGCGGGCGTGCGAAGCATTCTCCTAGCCCGCAGCGGCGATAAGCTGGCCGAAGTACGCGAGGCAACTCGCGACGCGGGTACCGAGGCGAGCGTCGTGGTAGGCGATGTGACCGATGCCGAAGTGCGCCGCACGGCGCTTCACCTGGCACAAATCGAGTACGGAGGGTTGGACCTGCTGGTCAACAACGCGGGCATCAGCGGCAGCGGCGACTTCGCCACTGGCTCTGCCGAAGTGCTGCGACAAATCTTCGAGGTCAACTTCTTTGCCGCGGTGGAATTCACCCGCGAATCACTACCGACATTGCGGCACGCAGCGGCACCAATGGTGGTGAACGTCGGATCGATTCTTGGCCATCGTGGCATCCCGTTCACTGGGGATTACTGCGCTAGCAAATTTGCGCTCACCGGGTGGAGTCAATCACTTCGGGCCGAACTGGCAGGCGACGGCATCGATGTACTGCTGGTTTCCCCTGGCACCACCGATACGGGACTCGCCGACCACTTGGTGGAAGAACGCATCCAACTGCCATGGGCGGGCATGAAGGGGGTCACGTCCCAGCGGGTGGCGCGGGCCATGGTCATCGCCATCGAACGGGGCAAGCACGAAATCATTCCCAACTGGCGCGGCTGGTGGATGTTGCTGGGCCACCGCCTAACGCCAAACATCATCGATGCGGTGATGGAACGGCTAGCGCGCAAAGGACGCAAGTCGTAGCGTCGATGCCAGGCGGTGAGCCAATGAACCTTGAAGTCCTCTACGACGACGGTCCCTGCCTAGTGGTAAATAAGCCCTCGGGCCTACTCACCCAAGCACCGCGGGGCATCGATAGCCTGGAGATTGCCGTCAAAGAGTTCTATCGTGGGCGCGAAGGCAAGTTGCCCGCCGACAACATCTACTTGGGAATCGTTCATCGCCTGGATCGTCCCGTTACCGGCGCGATCCTGTTTGCGCGGCATGCCCGCGCCGCGAAGCGACTGGCCGCGCAGTTCCAGAATCGGACGGTCAGCAAAACCTACTGGGCGATTGTTGAAGGAGATGTGAAGCCTGCGGAAGGCACGTGGGTCGACTTCTTGCACAAGCGGCATGGAATGGCCCAGGCGATTGTCGTCGCTGCCGACGACCCCCGCGGCAAGCAGGCCATCTTGCACTACCGCGTTCGGGGGCAAGTCGACGGCCAAACCTGGCTTGAAATGGAACTCGAGACGGGCCGCACCCACCAGATCCGCGTGCAGGCTTCATCGCGTGGTCACGCTGTGATTGGTGATTCGCAGTATGGCTCGACGCTGCGGTTTGGCCCCGAAGTCGACGATCTCCGCGCAGGCCATTGCGCTGCATGCCCGAATGCTTGGCTTCCGGCACCCAATGCGAGACGAGCAGGTGGTTATCGAAGCCTCGCTCCCGGCCTATTGGCCAGACTTATAGCCCGGCGCTCTGCCAATTTAGAACGACTGCTGTCGTTTGACGATCCGCTTAAAGCACTCAAGCGTTTCCTTGCTCACATGGTGCTCAATCCCTTCGGCATCGATGCGGGCCGTTTCCTCGCCGACACCGATGGCCAACAGAAAGTCGAGCACTAACTCGTGGCGCTGCCGCGAAGTGCGTGCTAAGCGACGTCCTTTGGTCGTCAGTGTAATCGGTCCATAGGGACGCGTATCGACGAGCCCCTCGTCTTTGAGGCGCGAGATCGTCTTGGTGACCGTCACGTGGCTGACTTCAAACAGGCGGGCGAGGTCCGCACCGCGACATTCGTCATGGGCGGCCTCGAGCTGGGCGATTGCCTCGACGTAATCTTCGGCGGTTTCCGTGGCGTGGTCATGGCGCGTCCGCTGAAATTCGTTGGGGCCACGCTTTTTTGCTTCGGTCATCGCAACATCCGGAGTGTAGTACGCGGCCACGAACTTGGGCGACTTGAAACTTTTAGCATAAATGGCCAATAGACGCTTGACCAGGAGTTTACCCTTGGCTAAACTTCGGTCAGGCTTAACACAGGCTAACTTCATTGAGAAGAGAATGGATTGGCAATGCAGCCCTACCGAAAACGCGCTGGCTTTACGCTTGTCGAGTTACTCGTGGTGATTGCCATCATGGGCATTCTGGTGGCCCTGCTCCTGCCTGCGGTCCAAGCAGCCAGAGAAGCCGCCCGGCGAAATACCTGCAGCAACAACCTCAAGCAGTTGGGCCTTGCGCTGCACGCCTTCGAGTCGGCCAAGCGCTGCCTGCCACCGGGCTACGCGTCACGGTCAGCCGTCACGCCACCTCCAGAACTCCGCGACCCCAACACCTGGGACGCTCCGCCGGGCTGGGGCTGGAGTGCCTACCTGCTTGAGTATTTGGAACAAGCGAACACTGCCGAGCGAATTGATTTCGATCAACCGATTTGGCACCCTCAACATGCGGCCTTCATTCGCGGGCAGCCAAGTGTGTTCCTGTGTCCTAGCTCGTCCGGCGAGCGAGAGCCCTTCCGGGTGGCTACTATCGCGGGTGAACCACTTAGCATTGCCGGAACGCAAGTCGAGGTTGGCCGGTCGCATTACGTCGCCAGCCATGGGCAAGAGTCGTGTTGGGGCGAGTGTGGTGCAAGCGTCAGTGGCGTGATCTTCACCAATATCTACACGAGCCAGACCAAAGAGGTCGCCATCAACGGCGATGCGTCGCGCGTCGCAGATGGCCCCTTTTTTCGCAATTCACGGGTTGAGTTCCGCCAAATCACCGATGGGCTGTCGAACACCCTATTTCTGGGAGAGCACGCCTCGTCGCTTAGCGACAAGACTTGGGTGGGTGTCGTACCCGGTGCGTATACACATCCGCGATTCACGTCGCCAGAGAACGGCCCCGACGCAGCAGCAACCCTTGTACTAGTCCACGCCGGTCCATCGGGTGGCGAACTCGACATTACCGGGTTTCCGATTATCCACCCAGTAAATTTTCCCACTTATCACGTGGGCCAGATGTTCGCCGAACATCCAGCGGGAGGCAACGTCGGCCTGGGAGACGGGTCGGTCCGGTTCGTAGCCGAAGATGTCGATCTCATCCTGTGGGCCGAGTATTCCAGCATTGCCGAAAACGAAATCGCACAGGAGCTGTAAGCATGCGTTCGCGACGACGAATCACGATTCTTGGTGCTGCGTGGGTGCTCGCCGTGGCAACCATCGGGTGCGGCGGCTACGGCACGATGAGTCCCGCCGCCTATGAGTACACGATGGCGCTCTACTCCATTACTAATCGTCAGACGGCCGAGCCACTCGAAGCGATACGCGCAGGTCGAGGCCGCCCGATCTAGCGGCGAAGTTTCTACACAGGAAGCGCAGTGGCTCTTGGGCATCGTTGATCGTTCAGCGAGCGGTGAATGGAAGGCCGCCAATCGGCAATGTCGAGCCATGATGGAAGAGCAAGTGCAAGCAAAGTGATGCCCCGCCATGGCGGATTGCCCACGGTTTGGCCCAAGCAAGAATCAACGGCGGAGGATTGTTGCTATTTTATTTTGAGTGGCGACCGCCAACCGGTTGCGGAGGGCAACGGCGTGGTCGCAAGCATGTTCGATTCGCGCAGCGTGTCCACGGCATAGAACAAGTAGGGATCAATCTGGCGGGCGCGTTGGAGTAATTTGGTGGCGTCGCGACGCCGCACGGCAACGTAGAGCAGCGTGACTTGATCGCCATTATGGAATCCGTCGAACATGAACACTCGTGGTACCGATTCGCCGAGCGCAGCGACCAATTCGTGGCCGTGCGACTCAGAAATAATACGCAAGATCACCATGCCGAGGGCGAGCCACCGTTCCAAATAGATTCCCGTTGCGTTGCCGGCCGCGAATCCCGCCGCATACGCAATGAGCAGCCACACGTTGGAAGAGGCATGCTGAATCACGTTTGCCACCACGGCAATCCACACCAGCACTTCGACGAAACCAAGCACCACAGAAGTGGCCATCCTCCCCTGCACGACGGCAATCGTACGGCAGGTTCCGAGCGAGACATCGACGATGCGCAGCGCAAAAATTAGGATGGCAACAAGCCACACGGGTAATTCGAATAAGTATTCCATGGCCTATCGGTAACCAACTTGTGGCGAAACTACAGCCACCCTGCGTGCTCCAGTGCGTTGTAAATCCAGGGGTGTCGCCAGGGGTTGAACGTCGGGTAGCTGACCGAGAGTGTCGAAAGAGCCAGCAACAGCAAAGCGGCGCCGCGCCCCAGCCGAGTGCGTCCTACCCAGTCGGCGGCGGGCAGTAGCGCAGCGAGCCACAGGGGCGCGAGCCAGAACATCCAGCGGAAGCCGGACGTCATGCCGCCGTAGTTACGGTCGACCTGGGGTCGCAGGACAATAAAGAATACGAAGCAGGTAAGTGTGAGTGCCAGTGCAACGACCGCCAGCTCCCGCTCCAATCGCGTGCCACGCACGATCCACATGACCATGCCCACGAGCGATAACAGCCACACGGGCGTAAGCGAATACACACCGTGGTGACCCACGAGTACATGCAGCGCGTAGGTCGCCTCGGACGGTTCGCCAATGTCGATCCCCTGTCGATCCTGCCAGTAGCTCTCAATGGTGCGTCCATTCTTTTCGTAACTGTACGTATACCAATCGTCGGTAGGGTCGGTCTGGCTGCGATGCGAGTAGGGGGGACGCACACTGTCGTGGGCGACGTAGTTGGTGCCAAAAAACGCCGCAGCCACCACCGCAACGGCGGGTAGGCCAAACAGGAGCGTCTTTTTCCAATCGCGGACGACGAGCAGTAGGCCGAGTAGCGCCATCAGTGCCGCGGCCGGAAGCTCGTTGGCAGCCGTGAACGCCGCGGCAAAGCCGCACGCCGCGTAGTGCCAGCCGCGGGCCGTCTGGTTGCGAACAATCTGCACGTAAAAGTAAATCGCAACCGCCGCGCTTGCCGCGGCTACAATGTGATTATTAAGCGTCACGGCAAACGTGGTGAGCAGCGTGGCAAAGGTGGCGGTCGCGACAACGAACAACCGCCCCCAATCGCGGCTGCCCAATTGCTCGGCCAAGGCGGCCACAACCAAAAACAGGAGAATCATTGCCGGCACGTTGGTCAGCAGCAGCATCAGCCGGCCCACTTCGTAGGGGTGCGTGCCGAGCGTCCAGCCGGTTGCCTTATGGATCAACCAGTACTTGGGCGCGAGCAGCGTGGCCAGCAGGGGGGGCTTGCTACTGTAGTAGTGGCGCTCGCCGTCGCGGCCGAGATGGCTGACCATGTCGATCGAGTCCCACCGCGGCTCGCGAAAGAAGTTGTCGACTTCGTACGTGCCTTCTTCCACGAGCGACCGAATCGTCAACCACCGGCTGCGATCGTTGGCGCTCAGAAACGGCCGTTCAAGGCTTAGGGTTGTTTCCAGCTCCCGCTGCTTGCGAATCATGCGATCTTCCAGAGTCGCTTGATCGACACCCTCAGCTAGTTGCTGCTCACGGAAACGCTCCAAATGTTCGGCAATGCGGGCCTGGCTCAAGTCTTCGGCATCCACCGAGTTGACTGCCAGGATGCGGCCAGACATGTGGCCCACGGCAATGACGATAAGCAGTGCGTAGATGCCGCGGCGGAGGTGGGCGTGCGTGTCGACGTGGTCCGTTGTCACGAAGCACTTCCCTGCTTCGAAGCTGATACCTTTTCATGGGGACCGGAGTATTCGGAAATGGAGTAGAGGTCGGCCTTGCGGATCAGGAACGCGGTCAACATTTCGCCCAGCAGTCCAACGGATAGAAACTGTCCGCCGATGAGAAACGCCGCGAGCGCATAGTACAGGGCCGCGGTTTCGTGCAAATGCATCGGCTCCATGGCCGGCGACAATCGCGACACGCACCACATTACCGCCAAGTAGCCCAATAGCAGCAGGCCCACCACGAACGAAATCAAGCCCGTTGCCCCAAGCAAATGTTGCGGCCGTTGACCAAACCCGGTTAGAAATTTGACCGTGAACAAGTCGAGCAGGCCTTTTACGATCCGAGTTGCGCCGTACTTCGACTTACCAAATACCCGCGCCCGGTGATTGACTGGGACCTCCGCAACTTTGAACCCGCGGGCCGCGGCGAGCACGGGTACGAAGCGATGCAACTCGCCGTAAATCCGCACTTCGTCGAAAACCTCGCGGCGATAAATTTTGAAACCGCAGTTGTGGTCATGTAATTTAACACCCGTAAGCCAGCCCACCAGCTTGTTGAACACCTTCGAGGGCAACGTCTTGTGCCACGGATCCTGTCGATCGACCTTCCAGCCGCTGACAACATCGAAACCCTGGTTGAGCTTCTCGAGCAGCAGTGGCAGCTCGGCAGGATCATCTTGCAAATCGCCGTCCAGGGTAACTACCAAAGGATCTTCGGCTTCGTCGAATCCGGCGGTCAGCGCCGCGGCTTTGCCAAAATTGCGGCGAAATCGGATGCCCAGTAGGCGGGGGTCGCGCTCACCCAGTTCGGTGATCGTATCCCAGGTGCCATCCGTCGAGCCATCGTCGACGACAATGATTCGCAGGTCGTAGTCGTGCGCCGCAGCAACGGCACGCAATTGCCGATGAAGCTCCGCAAGGCTTGCTGCTTCGTTCAGCACGGGAACGACTACGGTAATAGGTGTCATGAAGTATCGTCTGGCGAGGCGGCAGGGGCGCGATACAGGCGGGAAGCCTCCAGTATAACACAGGTAACCACTTCTGAGGCAACGGAGATTAATCGCCAGAGCGCGGCGGCCACCAGCGCCAAGTCGGCGGCAACGGGGGGCACCAGCAGGTCCGCCTGTAGCGCGTCGCGAACCACTAGGCCGCCTGGAATAAGCGATAGGAAGCCGGCCACCACGGGCAGGGTCACCGCTTCCACCCATTGGGCCAGTTGACCGAGGGGTGCCGCATCGGACACGCCCACCGCACGCAGCGTCGCCCATAAACTCATTCCCAGCACAACCCACGCCACCATCGAACAGCCGACACCCCAGGCCATGAGCGACCAGGTGAGCGCTGGAAGTGGCTGATCGTCGCCGGCGGTGTCCCCTGCATGGTTTCGGGACATCACCCGGCCGGCCAGGCGACGGGCCACCGGCGGTGTGACTGGCAAACCGGCAAGCAGCGCGAGACCCGCTGCCAGGAGCGCGTGCCAAGGCGATGCATTGCCGCTGGTGACCAACAGTACGGCCGCCAGTGCGGCGCCGGTGGCCATGAAAGTGAGCGTCTCGACGAACACGCTTACCAAAACTTGCCGCAATTCGCAGCCCGCCCGCACCAGGACGCCCGTCCGCAATACCGCAACGAGCGCTTTGCCGGGCACGTACTTGCCCAGGTGGCCCAGGTAGTAGGCCCGTACAATGGCAGTAAGTGGCGGATGCTGGCCCAAGCTACCCAGAGCCCTCTGCCAGTAGATCGCCATCGGCAGGAGGCCCGCGATGTAGAGCACTGCCGCCAACGCCACCCAGGGCCAATGCAACTCGATGTGGGCGGTTGCGAGTTTCGTCCAGCCTTGCCGCAAGGTATCGCCGGCAAACCAGGCAACCAGCGTCAGTACGGCGAACGTTACCCCCCAACGCAGCAATCGGTTCCGCATTGCGGGATGAGCGAGTCGGTCGAGGAGCGGCGTGCGGGACATGCGGTCCATGCTAGCACAAACAAGTTGCTGGCGTGACGCCCGTTGTGATTGAAGCGCCCGTTGTGATTGAGGCGCCGGCCTATGAAATGCAAGCGTTTTCTCCGTCGTGCTAGCGTCAGCTCCCGCAGCGCAAGGGCGTTTTCTTGGAGCCCCTAAAGCTCTCGCGAGTTTCTCTATGCCCATTTTGGCGTTCGCGTTAGAATTGGCCGTTTACAGCCGTGCGCAGGTGCACGTTCCACTCGTTTTTCCTACTCAACTCCCCCACGTCGACCATGACTTCCCCCGCTTTCCTGCTGCTGGTACCGCTCCTCGGGGTGTCGTTCGGATACGAACCGTCCAACGATTCGGATACAGGCTACGACTATACCGTGCAGGTGGAGCCAGAGTTGCTCGAACAGATGCAACGGGGGAACGCCGAGGCGATTGAAGTGAACATCCCGCGCGAGGTGAGTCCCATCCGGCGGATTCGCATGGTGGTAGGCAGCGATGCGTTGCCCAAACGGTTGCGGCCTTCGCCCGTGGAACGCACGACCTACCGAATGGACATGGATGCGGCTGCGTCGCCGTCAATCGACCTGTTGGCACAAACGGGCCCGGCAGGTGGTTTCGGTCGCAGTTCCACCGGGTTCGATGGTGCTTCGACACGACCCCCAACCACGCAGCAGCCGGGCCCCGTTAGCACACCACCACCGCAATACGCCACTCCCCCACCTACCCCCTACGCGACGCCCGCCCCTACGCAGTACGGTGCCCCAGCCCAATATGGGACGCCACCCCCGTCCGGTGCGCCACCCCCGTCCGGTGCGCGAACCCCGTCCGGTGCGCCAACTCCGTACGGCGCACCGACGCAATACGGCACACCGACCAGTAATGGGCTGCAAAGTACGCTCGACTCAGGGTTCCAGGCCGCAGGCAGCGGTCTAACCAGCACCCAAAATGCGATCGTCGACACGTACAACAGCCTCAGTGCAAGTGGCCAGCAGGCAATCAACGACTCGCTGCAGTACATCAATGGCACCACGGCGCCACCCAACACGCAACCGTTGAACCCATCGCAGATGGCGGTCGCCAACCGTCCCCAACCCACCAGTACCACGGCGCCACCTCCCAATTGGGGAACAAGCGGCACTACTCCCACGCTGCCCAATGAGCAATCGGTACTGACACCTCCGCCCAATACGGCATCGTCAACCTCAGCGGGGCTGTCGCAGGCCGAGCGCGACTACCTCAATCGCATCGAGCGCCGACCGTCAGCTTCAACAGCAGCAAGCTGCGTTATCGGCACAGCCGAATTCAACCACGAGTTTCCCGCAGCAACCCATCTTGCAACCGCTACCCAATCGCCAACAAGACAACGTTGTCGTATCGCTAGGCAATCGGCCGACGACCACCACAACCACGGCCATGGGGCCAACTCCCGCGATCGGCGGCCCGCTGCTTACCTCGCCACAGCAAGGCAACTCTGCTTGGATGCAAACCAGCAGTTCCGCCCAAAATGGTTTTGGGAACAACGATGCCCCGACGATTGGTCCTGCCCCGCCAATGACGACGATCGGTCCCATCACGCCCCCTCAGCAATCTCAAAAAGACGATGTCGCCTCATGGCTCGACGGGACCAAGGCAAGCGCCGAGAAATCCACCGAAAAGCCTGCTGGCTCGTCGAGCACCCCGATATGGCTGCTCGGCTGGACGATAGCCATCGGATCGGTGGCAACCAACCTGTTCCAGTGGCTCAACATCGTCGACCTACGGAACAAGTACCGAGTGTCGCTCCGCCGCAACTCGCCTAACTTCTCCCGCAGTATGGCGGCGTAGAAAGGGCAGCGGGCGCGGAGAACGTGCCGGATTCGGGTGTCAGCATCGGCGGATGGCTGCTGGCGATCGCTCCTATACCATCGCCTCGATACAACCGCCGGTCTCTCCGCCCGGCACCGATTTAGCGGAAGATCTTGGTTAGTCGCCCGCCGACCGCTTGGGCATCCTTGCTTGGCACGCGGAGCGTACGACGCGGCTGGGACGGCCACGTATGTACTTCACGCCCCCTGCGGCTACAATTCGTGCTGGAACGCTTGGCTCCCTGTTTGCTCATTGGCACGTCGTTTTCGACGTAAACCCTTCCAAGGTGGGGCCTTGTGTTCACCCCCCATCTGCTGAAGGGGAGCTGAGATCCCGATCCTAGCCCCACGCTCAGCCGCTCCCCCTCGCCACCTTACGTTATTACCTTCTCAGCATGTTTACTCCCGTTCCCGGCTCCGTTTCGTTTCCCAAGCTCGAAGAACAAGTCGGCAAGATGTGGCGCGAGGGGGATATCTACCACAAGTCGCTCGCCCAGCGCGAAGGCGCCGAGCCGTTTGTGTTCTACGAAGGCCCGCCAACGGCCAACGGCATGCCCCATCCGGGCCACTGCCTCACGCGGGCCATCAAGGATCTCTTCCCGCGTTACAAGACCATGCGCGGCTATCCGCTGCGAACGCAAAGCGGGCTGGGACACGCACGGCCTGCCGGTCGAGGTCGAGGTCTGCAAAGAGCTGGGCATCCACCGCAAAGAGGAAATCGAAGCCTACGGCATCGAGCCGTTCATCCAGAAGTGCCAGCGAGCGTCTGGCGGTACATGCAGGAGTGGGAACGCCTGACCGAGCGGCTCGGCTTTTGGGTCGATCTCGAAGAAGCGTACGTCACCTACCATCAAAGCTACGTCGAAAGCGTGTGGTGGAGCCTCAAGAACCTGTTCGACCGCGGGCTGCTGTACCAAGGCCACAAAATCGTGTGGTGGTGGGCTCAGGGGGGCACGGCGCTCTCGGCGGGCGAAGTGGGGCAGGGCTACCGCGAGGTGGCGGATCCGAGCGTGTTTGTGAAGTTTCCGCTGCTGGACGATGGGCACGTCACCAAGACAAGCCTACTGGTCTGGACGACCACGCCCTGGACATTGCCAAGCAATCAGTTTGCGGCGGTCCATCCAGAGATCGAATACGCGACGGTCGTTGACGATGAGGTGGACGGAGGAACGCTCATTGTCGCCAACGATCTTGTGGAGGCGATTGGCGCGAAGCTCAAGCGAGAGCTCAAGGTCCTTTCTACTTCCAAGGGCAGCGCAGTTCGTGGGATGTCGATATCGTCCGCCATTTGAGACTTACTATACGCTGGCCAGCGTCAGCATCGACAGAGCTTGGCGGCTAATGCGGAGGATGTACCATTTAAATTAGGTGCCGCGCAGCGTGGACTCCTCGCCGACGGGGGCGAAGAGTATCTTGCTTGGCGAGTTGTGGCGGCAGATTTCGTGACAACCGAGAGCGGATCGGGCGTCGTCCATCAGGCACCAGCTTTCGGCGAGGTGGACTACGACGTGCTTGTCGCAGAACAAGTCGATTTGCGATGGGCGAAGGTCCAACGCTTATTAACTGCGTCGGCCCCGACGGCAAGTTCACCGACGAAGCGCCCGTGTTCCTTCGTGGCCGGTGGGTCAAAGATTGCGACAAAGACATCATTCGCGATCTGAAAGCAGCGAGGCTTGCTCTATCACCAGGAACAGTACCTGCACGACTATCCGTTCTGCTGGCGGGCCGAGGAGGACCCGCTGATTCAGTACCCGCGGGAAAGTTGGTTCATCCGCACGACGCAGTTCAAGGACGCAGATGCTCGAGAACAACGCAGCAGATCAACTGGCTGCCCGAGCATATCAAGGAGGGCCGCTTGGGCAAGTTCCTGGAGTCGAACGTCGACTGGGCCCTTCAGCCGCGAACGGTACTGGGGCACGCCGCTGCCGATCTGGGAGTGCGAGGAGACGGGCGACAGATGGAGGCGGTGGGCGAGCTACGACGAACTGCTGGCCAAGCCAGGAGTGGCGGGGACCGAGGTGTGGGACGCGGCGAAGAAAGCGAATCCCGAACTGCCCGACGACCTGCGGGTTCACAAACCGTACATCGACGCGGTCGACTTACGACTGCGCCAAGTGCGAGGGTGCGCGGATGCGGCGGGTGACCGAGGTGATCGACTGCTGGTACGACTCGGGCGCGATGCCATTCGCTCAATGGGGCTATCGTGGCCAACAGAGCGGCGAAGCTAAGGAGCGGTTCCAAAGCCAATTCCCCGCCGACTTCATCAGCGAAGCCCTCGACCAAACTCGCGGCTGGTTTTACAGCCAGCTCGCAATCAGCACGATGCTTTGGGGGGGAGAACGAGCCGAATAGTCAACAGCCAGCAGCCCAACAGCCTACCCTCACCCCTTCCGCAACTGCATCGTCCTCGGCCTAATGCTGGGCGAGGACGGGCAGAAGATGCGCAAGAGCAAGCGGAATTACCGAGACCCGAACGAGATTTTCGACACGCTACGGCGCCGATGCCCTGCGGTGGTATTTCTTCGCCAACCAGCCGCCGTGGACCTCGATTCGCTACAGCGAACAGGCGATCAAGGACAGCATCCCCGAGTTTCTGCTGCGGCTGTGGAACGTGCTACAGCTTCTTCGTGATCTACGCGAACATCGACGGGTTCGGGCCCCGGGGAAAGAGGCCAAAGACCAGACTTCGAAGGCTAGTGGGCTCGATGCAAGACTATTTGCGAGGGCCGCTTCCTATCGTCCCGTCGCTGAGCGCGACGAAATCGACCGCTGGATCTTGAGCGAACTGCAACCGCACGATCGCTCCGGTGACCGAGCGGATGGATGCTTACGACAACTTCGGTGCCTGTGGGGCCATCACGGAATTCGTCGACGCGCTCTCGAACTGGTACGTCCGCCGCAGTCGCGACCGGTTCTGGGCGAGGGATAAAGCGGCACCGAAAAGCTCGACGCCTACTGGACGCTCTACGAATGCCTGGTGACAACCAGCAAAGCTGATCGCCCCGTTCGTGCCGTTCCTAGCCGAGGCGATGTGGCAAAACCTGTCTGGCGTGTTCGAAGGAGCAACCGAGAGTGTCCACTTGTGCGACTACCCGGAGGCGGATACCACGCTCATCGATCAGGCGCTGTCGGAGCGGATGGCACTGGTGCGGCTCATTTCGTCGCTCGGCCGGCGGGCACGGGAAGTGGCAAACCTGAAGGTTCGCCAGCCCCTTAGCAAAGTGGAAGTCATCCTGGCCGACACCACGCATCAGGCGTGGCTCGAGGAGCATGCCGTCGTGATTGCCGACGAACTGAATGTGAAGGCCGTCGAGTTCAGCGACGAGCCCGAGAAGTACGTCGATCACCAGGTGATGCCGAACTTTAAGCTGCTCGGCAAGAAGCTCGGTAAGCTCATGCCCAAGGTGAAGTCGGCACTTAATCAGGAAAGTGGCAGCGAGCTACTCGCCAATATCCGCGACAACGGCAAAATTAATCTCACCGTTGATGGCCAGGAGATCGAACTCTTGCCCGACGAAGTCGAGTTCCGCATCTTCGCCAAGCCAGGCTACGCCGCAGCCAACGACCATGGCGTGGTAGTGGTGCTCGCTACCGAGCTGACGCCCGAACTCATCGCTGAAGGCACGGCCCGCGACCTGGTGAGGGTGATCCAGGATACTCGCAAGGACAAAGGATGCGAATTCACTGACCGCATCGACGTGGGCATTTTGACCGACGAAGAAACGGTGAAGACAGCCGTCGAGCAGTTTGCCGACTACATCGCTGGCGAGACGCTGGCCGACTCGGTAGATCTTGGGCCCAACGAAGGTGTCGAAGCTGTCGAAGTGCAACTCGGGGACACGACGATCAAGCTCTATTTAGAAGTGAAGAAGTACGGGGAACACTGATCTTCGCTAATCTACACTAATCAGATCATCAGCGCAAATTAGCGATACTAAGAAATCACTCCATTCGAGGTACTATTGAAAATTGCCGTCCTGATCTCCGGCTCCGGCCGGACGCTGAAGAACTTCATCGACCTCGCTGGCGAGGGCTCGCTACCGGTGGAGATTGCGCCGGTCGTCTCCAGCAGTCCGAAGGCGGGGGGACTTGCCTACGCGAACGAGGCGGGAATCGCCTCGGTGATCCTCCAGCGGAAAGATTATCCCACGGACGATGCCTACGGCGAGGCGTTGTTCGAGTCGTGCCGCCAGGCTGGCGTCGACCTGGTAGCGATGGCGGGCTTTTTGAAGCTCGCCCCCGTGCCCGACGACTTTGCTGGCCGGGTGGTGAACATCCACCCTTCGCTTATTCCCGCGTTCTGCGGACACGGCATGTACGGCCACCACGTTCATCAGGCGGCGCTCGACTTGGGGGCGCGGGTTACGGGCGTAACGGTTCATTTTGTCGACAATCAGTACGACCACGGACCCATCATTTGGCAACAGCCGGTGCCGGTGTTCGAAGACGATACCGCCGATACGCTCGCCGATCGTGTGTTCGACGCGGAGAAAGAAGCCTACCCACACGTGCTGAACCTACTGGCCGCCGGCCGCGTGCAATTAGACGGGCGAAGGGTCACGATTGGCACGGCTAGTTCCGGCAAGAGCAAGCGATAACCTCGCCTTGCGCTTCCGGCTCGCCTAGTCCGGGTCGAACATCCCGCCCAGGTCTCGCAGGTAGTCGAGCGCCTCGTCGAGCTCTGGCGTTTCGACTCCTGGTTGCCTGCCCGCGCGGTCGCACTCGCCGAGAAGCAGGAGATCCTCGTACCACTCGCTCTCGCGGAGACGCCGATGCTTGCGGGCACCGAGCGATCCGTCCGCGATCAAATGGCAGTGCATGTGATGCTCAATCAGCCACGCAGTGCGCTCGGTAATGAACCCATCAAGCGCCTCGAGGCCGGCGTTCACATGATCGCGGATCGATCCCCTTGCCCAGGTCGTGTAGCAAAGCGGCTGTGAGGAACTCCTCGTCGTACGGCATCTCGTCCCGCGCGTGGTCGAAGACTTGCAGGCTGTGGTAAAGCACGTCGCCCTCGGGATGGTAGCGCGGGTCTTGCTTGACATCTTCCAGCGGCAGCAGCAGCGCCTCGAACAGCCGGTAGCAGTCCACGCCTTGCTCGGCCTCGGCCAGCGCCTCTTCCACGTCGACCTCGGGGTACTCTTGGGCAAGGAACTGCTCGAGCTGCGCGATGCTCGCCCGCTCAATCGCCTTGCCCGTGATCGAACTCTTGAACACGTAGCGGTGCTGCTCGGGTGCGTAGACGGTGAGCTCAAACGAGAAGTCGGCGCAGACGTGAACGTGGGTAAACACCTGCTCCTCGCCACTTTTGCGGACCTGCTTGCGTTCTATCTGATACGACAACCCGTCGTGGTCCAGCAGATGCGTCACCGCTTCGGCCGAGTCGCTGAACACGTGCAGGTCGATGTCGGAGCCCTCCCGCGTATGCCCCGTGAGGACGCTGCCGATGAGTCGCGGGCGAAACAGGGCCAGCCGCCGCATCATTTGTAGGGCGGCCAGTCGCATGGCTTGCAGATTGGCGTTTCGCGAGTCGCCCTCCAGGAGCCTTGCAAACGCCTGAATCGCGTCGCGGATTTCGGTATTCGAAGGGAGGTCGGCCGGTTTCACCCAACCTTTGCAGATTCTGGCCGCCGCTTTTTGCTTAGCGCGGTAGTACTCGGTCTCTTGCCGATCGTACATCAGCCGAGCGGCTTCGAAGGCAATCTGCCGCCGCAGTTTCGAGTTTTTCACGGTTGGGTGCGTCGTAAGCCCAAGAACCGACGCGGTGGGCGTTTGCGGGAAAACACGTATAGAAACAGATTGGCTAAGCCGCGAGCGGCCGCTCGCGGCCTAGCCGTATCATCGAATAATCTACACAAACCCGGCTCAACCCGCGAGCTGCGCCCGCTCAAGCACCGTGGCCGCCGCTTCGGCGGGCATGGGCATGACGCTGCGGCCCGCAACGGTGCCCCGGCAACGCTTACGCGCCGCACGAACAAGGAAATGCCCGATACAGCACGTCCTCGGTCTCGTCGTAATCCATGGTCAAGAGGTCGCCCGGCTCAATATCCTTCAGCGCGGTAAAGAGCCGCGTCTGGGGATCGAGCCTCGAGTTCGGATCGCAACTGTGGAGCACCCGACCAGCAAAGTCGGGGTCGTCCAGGTGCCACCGCTCGTCCATTTGCAAGGTGTACTGCGTCATTTCTTCGGTCAGCGTGCCATTCATGCGAAACAGCACGTCGCCCGCGGCATAGTTGCGCAGCACCAGTACACCCAAGCCGCGCGTTGCGTCAACTTGGACCACCCGGAAATCCTCGGCCGAAGGTTCGTCGGGGATCACGGGTAAGTGTTCAGGATAGATTCTATTCATTTTCTGTAAATCAGCTCCGTCTGAATGTTCGTAGGGGCAAGAAAATCGTCGAGCACTTTGCGCACCGTCTCTTCCTCAAACGTCTTGCAACTGAAGACATCGAGGTACATGTCGCGGTGGGCATCGTTGGTGTGGAACATGATCGCACTAGTCTCGATCAGTTGCACGCCCGACAAACCAGTTTCGATCCCGCCACCAAAGCGGGCGACAATCGGGGGTCCGTAACGGACCATGTCGATCTCGTCGGCCATGGTCTGCAGGAAGTGATACATGCTCTCGATGGAGAGAATCGCTTCATTACAACCCAGTGCCGTGACCAGTAGGTGTTGCCCGTAGTGGGCTTCGCCCTGGTGCTGAATTCGGCGGTATTCAGTTAATACCTGCATCGTGCGTAATAGCTCCGAAACACGAGAAATACAAAACCGGCGTCCCCTGGCGCGTACGTAGCGCAGAACCTTCCGGCAGACAAAAAAACCGAAAAAGCGAGGGTTGCCTATAGCGGCCGCTTCGTCGGCCAGGCGGGGGTAGGACGTATTCGCAAAAACGGTCCGCGAACAGAGTCGCGTGATGCGCAAATACTATCGCCACCCGCCCAGATCGTCTATAGGCCTTCAGGTAATTTTGGGAGTTTTTCGCCGGCGGAGTGATAGCACGGCGTCGGGCGTCGGTGTACGCCTGGGTGCCGAATGGCGAGGGGACGGCCCCTGCCGCGACGAGGCGACGGTTTAAACAACCCAGCGGGTCGGTCGTTTTGCATTGGCTTACGACGCCCGAAGCTTGCGGATGTGTGGGTATCACCTGAGTTGAAGCGGCAGGATCGCGACCCAAGAATTGCCCCAACGCTTCGGTTGTTCGGGTCGGGCGACAATACGCCGCGGATGCACAAGGTGCTTACGCTTCGTCGCCCGCTTGGATTTGCGTGTAGCTCTCGTATCGCCGCGTATCAATCCGCCCGTCAGCCACTGCGTCTTTGACGCGCAGAAGTCCTCGTGAGTGTGGGTGCAGTCAGGAAATCGGCACTGGGAGACGTAGGGCCGGAGTTCGCGGAAGTAGCCGGCGACTTCCTCGGGGATGATGTCCCAGAGTTGGAATTGGCGGATGCCGGGCGTATCGATCACGTGCCCCCCGGCGGCAAGTGGAAACAGCTCGGCGGTGGTCGTCGTGTGGCGGCCTTTTTTCGACTCGTTACTCACCGTCTGCACACGGAGCCCCAGTCCAGGCTCGATAGCGTTTAAGAGCGATGATTTGCCGACGCCACTCTGCCCGGTGAGCACGCTATCGCGACCGGCGACCAAGTTGCGAAGCTGATCGATATTTTGCCCCGTGGTGGCCGAGACCATCAGAACCTGGTATCCCAGTTGACCGTAGACGCCAGCCAGCGGCATTAAGTCGGCAGGCTCGACTAAGTCGACCTTGTTGATGCAGACCAGGGGACAGATTTGGGTCTTTTCGGCGGTGAGCAGGTAGCGGTCGATCAAGTTTGGCTTAATACGTGGCTCGGCAGCGCTGGCGACGATGATGATTTGATCGACGTTCGCGACCAAGACATGCTGCCGTCCACGACTGGTTCGCGACAAGAGTCCGTGCCGAGGTTCAACTCGCTCGATAATGCCTTCGCCTTCGCCCTCGGGTCGAAACCAGACATGATCGCCGGCGGCGACAACGTGCCGCTGGTCGGTGGAAAGCGTTTTGAGGAGACGGCGTGTGGCACACGAGAGCAACTGGCCCGAGTTGTCGCGAACAACGCTTACCAAACCTTGCACGCGGAGCACTCGCCCCTCGCGACAAACGGAGGTATCGATGTCTGGCCGGACGTGGATGCCGTCGTCGTCCTCCACCACGTCGGCGTCGGCAACGGTCCGCTTGCGCGTCAGGGCACCTTTACCACTAACCCGTTCGCCGGTGGCATGATCCTCAGCTGCCGCATCGCCGTACTGCTTGGTGACGTCGTTCTCACGGGTTCGTACTTCGCGGTTTTTGCGAAATGAAGCACGCACCTTGTTTTTTTTACGCGCCATGGAGGAGTCAAGCACCAATTCCAGAGTGACCAACTACGCATGCAATCCATGCCATTGGCAGTCGATCGTTCGCCATTGGTCGGTCACCTAGATCGGTTTGTCGGGCGAGTCGATTTGGCCCGCATCTTGGTTGGTGGGATCGTATCGTTTAGTGGGCTCCGGAGGCAAGTCTTTCTTGCCGTCGAGACCGGCACGGGACAACAGCGATTCCCCTAAAATCTCCTGCGAGAGATTGTCGTTGGGCGGCGGCCCTACGGCTCCCAGGTCGGCAGGCGAGTAGCGAACTTCGTAGCGATGCTTGGCAACCGCCAGCACATCGCCCGGGTCGAGCCGCTTATCTTGCACGCGGACGTTGTTTACCTTAATGCCGTTGCGACTACCGAGGTCGCGGGCGAACCAGTAGCCGCCATCCATGGTCAATTGGCAATGGTGCGCCGAAACGTTGGCGAACCGCAGCACGATGTCGCAACTTTCGCGACGGCCAACCAGGAGTTGATTCTTCTTGAGCGGGATGGTATCTCCCCCACCCAGTGGGATGAGTTCACCGTATTCGGCATCGGAGCCGTACATGGTTGACCTCTCTAATTAAGCGCGGTGGTACGAAAAACGAAAATGATTAAGATGAAGCGGTTGCGGCGGCCGTGTGGTTGGCTGTTGTCCACCAATTCCAACAGCCGCTTGCCCCTTCATCGTCCGAACGCCGACAGCGCCCCTAGGCACTCCGCCCCCCTCTGGGGAGCTCACGCCAACCCCTAATTTATGCATCGCCCGATTTGCCGTCAACCAAACCACTTACGTCACAAGAAAATTTACCTCCCTGGCGACAAACGGGGCTGCGGTATTATAGCTACCGCTTCCGGCTTGGCGAGTTGTTCGGTGATCGGGTCCAGAAGGTAAGCCTCGACGCCGGCTTCACCTGCCCCAACGTCGACGGCACCGTTGCCAAGGGGGGCTGCACGTTTTGCGATAATCGCAGCTTTAGCCCCAGCCGCCGGCTACCGCGAGCAGATATTCGCGGGCAAATCGATCAGAGCCTCGCCAGGATGCGGGGGCGTTATGCCGATTGCGATAAGTTTATCGCCTACTTCCAGCCGGCTACCAACACATACGCCCCGGTTGAGAAACTGCGCCCGCTCTACGAGCAAGCGCTCGATCACCCGCAAGTCGTTGGACTGGCGGTCGGGACCCGCCCCGACTGCGTGCCCGACGAGGTGCTTGCCTTGCTCAACGAGTTTGGTGAGCGAACGTACCTTTCAGTTGAGTACGGCATGCAAACCATCCATGATTCGTCGCTCGACTGGATGAACCGTGGCTGCCACCACGACGCGATGATCGATGCCATGCGCCGCAGCAGGGGCCGCACGTTTGAGATTTCGGCGCACGCGATCCTGGGCCTGCCTGGCGAGACACATGCCGACATGCTCGCCACGGCTCAAGAGCTAGCCCGGCTGAACGTAGATGGCGTGAAGATTCATAATCTCTACTGCGTAAAGAACACGAAGCTAGCCGATCAGGTAGCAGCCGGTGAAGTCACGTTGATGGAGCAAGACGACTACGTGCGCACCGTGGTCGACTTCATGGAACTGTTGCCGCCGACGATGGTCATCGAACGCATCAGCGGCGATGCTCCGCCCGATTACTTCATCGGCCCCGCATGGTGCCAAAACAAGGGGGCCGTTAAGCGCAGAGATCGATGCGGAGTTCGCGCGGCGGAATACCTGGCAGGGCAAGTGGTGGGAAGGGGCCGAAAACACCGCCCGCTGAACCTACAACTCGTTGCCTAGGTCCATACGGCAACCTATCCCTCCGTTTATCGACAGCTGCGAGAACGGCATCCCGCGTCCATAACAGTCCGAACCTCATCAATGTATCTATCCGTTGGTGAATAGGGTCGTCATCGCGTTGTGTGCGGTACCCAGCGGAGCCGACGACTCCGTGGCGATTACCGATCGGGCGCGCGAAAAGCGGGAGTGGCTCGCCAGGTTCCTCGACCTTTCGGCTGGCATTCCCTCGCACGATCGGTTCCATGCCGTAGTTGGAGCAGTCAGCCCCAGCGAGTTCCAGCAGTGCCTCGTGAGTTGGATCATGGATTGGCCCGAGGAGCTGCCTGATTCACGAACTCGATCTGGCTAACGACCCGAACCTACGCAGACAATTGTAGCGATTCGGTGAGTTCGTCCTGCGGGTGCTCGATCAGATGCCGTGCGGGGAAGTGCCAGAACAGCCCCGGGCGGAGCAAGAATTCGCAAAGCGTGGAGGTAACCAAGCCTCCTAGGATCACTGTCGCCACGGGTAGCAAGATCTCCTTGCCCGGTAGCGATCCGCCCACCACCAGCGGCACGAGGCCCAATCCCGTGGTGAGCGAGGTCATCATTACCGGGGCGACACGATCGAGACTGCCCTGCAGCAACGAATCGGTGGTGAGCCCCGTTTCGCGGCACTGATCGAGGTAGGTCGATGCGAGTAGCAGCCCGTTGCGAGCGGCGATGCCCCCAAGCGAGATGAAGCCCACCATCGCGGCGACCGACATGTCCTGCCCCGTCGCAACGAGCCGCGGCGACGCCACCCACGAATGCCACCGGTAACGCGAATAAGATTTGCGATACCAGACCAATCGATGGGTAACTTGCGTAGAGTACGCCGAACACGACCACGATGGCGAGCGCACTGAGCCACAAGATGCGGCGTGTCGCTTCCTGCTGAGCTTCAAACTGGCCCCCAAGAGCCACGTAGTAGCCATCGGGTAGGTCGACCCCATTTATCGCATTCTCAATATCGTTGACAACGCCTCCCAGATCGCGACCGGCTGTATTGACGCGGACCACAATCCGACGACGCGCGTTCTCGCGAGATATGGTGTTGGGCCCGCTGGCGTCGTACACCCGTGCCAAGTTCGATAGGGGAACCCGCTCGCCGCCTGGTAGCTCGATTGGCATGTTGGGCAACTGGTCGAGATCGTTACGCGTCTCCTGATTGAGTCGCAATAGCAGGTCGAAGATGCGCTCGCCCTCAATCACTTGCGTTACGACCCTGCCGTTCAGGCCTGTTTCTACAAAGTCTTGCACGTACTGCGCACTTACCCCGTAGGTGGCGAGGGCGTCGCGGTCGACCTCAATTCGGAGCTGGGGTATATCGGTCTGCTGCTCGACGACGGGTGTCGCGATGCCTTCGATATCTTCGATGGCGTGCTTGATGTCGTCGGCCGTTTGACGCAGTACCGTAAGGTCTTCGCCATAGATCTTGATGGCAATCTGCGCCGTCACGCCGGATAGCATGTGACTGATGAGGTGGGCAATCGGCTGCTCCACCTCCGATTCAATGCCAGGAATATCCTCGACGGCATGGCTCAGTGTTGTAATGAGTTGTTCGCGGTTCAGGGGGCTCTTGGGATTCAGCGTCATGACGTATTCGGTCACGTTGACTCCCATCACATGTTCATCGAGCTCCGCCCTCCCGGTCCGCGAAGTGAAACTCAACAAGGGGTTGTCGGGCGCGGTATCGCTGGTCAGGAGTTTCTCGAACTGCTGGTCGGCAAGGCGACCGTACTGCTTGGAGGTTTCCAGCGACGTGCCGGGCGGGGCATACAGATTCACCTGGGCTGCGCCTTCGTCGAACGGTGGCAGGAAGTTCTTGCCCATGCCGACGACGACCAATACGCTAGCCGCAATTAGCAGCAGGGCGGTGCTGGCAACCGTGTAGAACCCTACTTGTGACATGCTGAATCGCACGACTGGCGCGATCAGGCGTTTCAGATTCCGCAGTACCCAACCATCCTGTTCGTCCGCCGTGGTCCGCTTGCGGGATAGCAGGTAATAGGAAAGCACCGGGGTGACGGTGAGCGAGACAATGGTCGATGCCAGAATGGAAACAACGTACGCGATGCCCAGCGGGACAAACAAACGGCCTTCCATGCCCGATAGCGCGAACAGCGGTGCAAAGACCACAATGACCAGTACCGTACTGTTGATGATGGCTCCGCGGACTTCGCTGCTGGCATCGTAGATAACCGCCAACACGGGCCTTGGGCGTTCGTGCCGAGCATTTTCGCCCAGCCGTCGATAGATGTTCTCCACATCCACGATGGCATCGTCCACCAGCTCACCTAGTGCTACCGCGATTCCGCCGAGTGTCATTACGTTGATCGACAGCCCGAAATAGCGGAACACCAGGGCCGTGGTAAGGATCGACAATGGAATGGCGGTAAGCGTGATGAACGTGGTCCGCGCATTCAGCAAGAACACAAATAGCACGATGACTACCAGGATTGCCCCATCACGCAACGCCTCGGCCACGTTGCGGACGCCGTAGTCGATGAACTCGCGTTGCTGATACAACTTCGGGTCAATCACCACATCGGCGGGAAGCGACTTGCGGAGACGGTTAACCGCTGCCTCGACGTCTTCGGTCAATTTCCGAGTGTCGACTCCGGGCTGTTTTTGAATGGTAATCACCACGGCGTCACGTCCGTTCACGGCAGAGTCGCCGCGTTTAACTTGCGGTCGTTCGACCACTTCGGCCACGTCGCTTACCAGAACGGACCGTGGCCCGGTCCGTTTGATGGGGATG
Source organism: Lacipirellulaceae bacterium (assembly GCA_963753855.1). GTDB lineage: Bacteria > Planctomycetota > Planctomycetia > Pirellulales > Lacipirellulaceae > Aeoliella. The sequence goes on from CAVWDV010000008.1 coordinate 783,417, forward strand.
GTCCTGATGTCTTCCATCGATTGAATGCGACCAAGTCCCCGCACCAGCACCTCGCGCGAGTCGACATTCACGTACCCGCCGGTCACGTTCAGGTTGCTGCTGCGGAGCGCATCCTCCAACTCGGTTAACGAGACATCATAGGTGTGCATGCGATGCATGTCGGCCAGCACGTGGTATTGCTTTCGCCCGCCACCCATGGTGATCACCTGCGAAATACCGGGGATGGTGAGCAGCGTCTGCCGGATCTGCCAGTCGGCGATCGTGCGGAGTTCAAGAGGACTGGTTTCGCCCGAGTCGCTCCACACTCCTACCATCATGATCTGCCCCAAGAGCGACGAAATGGGCCCAATCTGAGGATGGACGCCCTCGGGCATGCAGTCGGAAACCGTCGCGATTCGCTCCTGGACAATCTGGCGAGCAGTGTAAATGTCGGTTCCCCAATCGAACTCCACGTAGATAACGGAAAGCCCAACGTCCGATGCACTGCGGACCGCGATCACATGGCTGGCACCGTTGACTGCGGTTTCCAGCGGAAACGTGACGCGTTGCTCCACCTCCTCCGGTGCCAGGCCAGGGCACTCGGTTACGAGCGTCACACGGGGGCGATTGAGATCGGGCAGCACGTCGATCGGCAACGACGTAGCCACGAAGCTGCCACCAATGAGGGTCGCCAGCGCCATTGCAAGGATCACTAAGCGGTGCGTGAGCGAGAAGCGGATGATGGCATTAAGCATGGTGAATCGCTGCTTGGGAGAGATGTTCGACGGATGTTCGCGATGCCGTGGTGAGACTGTCTCACCGAATGCTTTTGCTAGTGCGTATGTCCGTGATCGTGCGCACCGCCGCCACCCTCTTTCTGTGCTTTTAGGGCCAGGTGCATTTGATAGGCAGCGTTCACCGCCACTGGATCGCCAACATGCACCTGCCCACCCGGCTTGATGACATAAGAGCCCTTGCTGCGTGTTTCGATCCGAACGGGGACCGGCTCCATTTCCATATAAATGCCGTTGGCGTGGGCTTCGTTGTCATCCTGTACCTCACGGAATACGAAGTACTCGGGTCCCACCTGCACCACTGCCTCCCGGGGCAGCACAATTTGCGATTGGAGCCGATTGGTGGGCACCAGCACGTGCACCCGCTGCCCGACCTTGTAACGCCAGGTGCGGAACACACGGCCTAGCGAGTCCTGCGAGTCGCGGACCATCTCGTTTGCAAGTGGGATAAAGAAGTGGAACGTTTGCGTCTGCTGGTCGACGTGTCCGGACAGGTGCTGGATGTGAAAACCTGACTCCACGATTGCTTGCTCTGACGCGCCGAACTCAATGGAGATAGCCGCATTCTCAGCAGCAATTTGCGAAACCCAATCTACATCGTTCTCAAACGCATGACCACAAACCATCAACAGACCATGCACCGCAAGGCTACAGAGTTCACGGCCACGGGTTACGTTCTCGCCGATTTCAACGTGCAGATCCTCCATCGCCATGGTCGACTCGAGCTGTTTGCGAACGGTCGGGGATGTTGCCCCAGGTGCAGTGGCACCATCGGAGTTGGCGGTACGACCGATTGGCGGTGCGACCACCGTCAGCATCTGGATCGCCATGCCCGATTGCTCGATTGTCTCAATCTGATCTGCAGCGAGCCCGCGCATGGCGAGTTCCTGCCGCGCGCGAGATAGGGAGGCAGTGATCTCCTGCTTCTTGTACTGCAGGTCGAGCATTTTCTTCCCAGCAATACCGCCCGACTCGGCCAGGGGCTCTAATCGCTTGATTTCCGCGGAGGTGATGTTGTCGTCGGTGCTGAGTTCCAGTAGCCGGAGCTGCGCCTGCATCAGGTCGTCGTCGATGATCTCCAACTCGAGCAACTTGTCGCCCGGTGCGATCGACACGCCCGGCGAGGCGAATGCCTGGGCGACCCTTCCGCTCACCGGCGCGGCGACTTTCAGCGAACTGAGGCCGGGCGACTCGATAATCTCGCCTGGCATCCGACGGGTCTCGGTAAAGTCCGTAAGCTCGATAGGCTGGATCCGGAGCTTCAAGTTTTGCACGGCTTCGAACGAGAGGGGTAGGTGATCCTCGGGGTGTTCGTCGTCCTCATGCACGGGCGGTGCGTGGTCGTGATCGTCGGTTTCCGATTCGGAGGCAACCAACCGGTCGATGGTGGGTCGGACGAACACTCCCGTGGCAACCCCCACAAGAAGCACGAGCGGAACGAGCATTGCAAGGCTTGAACCAGAAGCATTATTCATAGAGGGTGCGGTGGCTAATCGTGGCCCCAGGTGCCGCAGCAACGGCAACAGAGACAGGCAAGGGATCGCACTGGACGAGTGCGGTACAGAGACGCTAGGCGACGAGAATCCGCTAGCTCAGATCTGGAGAACCGCCAACTCGGCGCATATCCCCAGCGCAACATTTGCCGCGGCAAGCCGTTTGAGATACTCGCCGCGTGGCGCGACGCCTGCGATCGCGCGCTGAGCGCTCGCCATGTAAAGTGCGATTGGTCCCGCGGAACTCGGAGGCTCGTCCACCTTCTTGCTGCTCGATACAAAAACGATGTTGTCGTCTCCATGGCAGTGGGAGGCCGCCAAGTAAACTTCGCCTTCCGGCGGCAACGCATGACAATCTTGAGGGGCGGCGTGAGGTACCGCCGAGATTACAGCTTGATAGACGGCATTGTGCTCCAGGCACCCACAGGGGCACGCGTAAACATAGTGCAGCGTCGCTGCAAGCAGCAACGCGTTTAGTCGTCGGGTTGGGTGGAGTAAGCGGTGCATTTCTAGCTTAAGGATACTTCGATCGGCGATCGAGGCAAGATCATTCCTTACTGCCCTTCCAATAAAAAGCCCACCAAGAGTTGTACGCTCTGGTTTACTTGACGCAGCGCGTCGAGATAATCGAGGTTCGATTCAAAATAGGTTCGCTGCACAGTCAGCAGTTCCAGGTAGCTTACCTCGCCGGCGTTGTAAGCTTGGCTCGTTAAATCCAGGTTATGTTGGGCGCGGCGCAGGATTCTGTCTTGATAGGCATCCGCCTGGGCCTGGGCTGCTTCGAGCTGGCGAATCCGCTCCGCAAGCTGAGCGGTAAGCTGGAGTTCCACCCGCTGGAACTGGTGCTGGGCAGCTGCCAGGTCGTGCCGCGCTTTACCGATTCCCCCCTGATTGCGGTTCCATAACGGCAGGGGCATACCCACCTGGACCCCCGTCACCGTATCCTCGGTCGCGGCGTCGTACTGCACGGACACTTGGGCCGTTACATCGGGTATCGGCTCGACGCGTGCGCGGTCCAACGCGGCGCAGGCGCGGGAAATGTTGATGGCGAGCGCCGCAACTTGTGGGCTTCCGTTCAGCAACATTTGTCGCGACGCCTCCCAATCGTGCGGCCAGCGAAGGCTGTCCGGATCCGCTGCGACAAATTGAGGTGGCCCGGCTAGTTGATTCATCGCCGCTGCGAGTCGCCGCCAGGCAGCGTCGCGCATTACAATCGCTTGCCGTTGTTTGACCTCGATGCGTTCGAGCTCGATTTGTGCCTGCAGCACGTCGATGCGCCGAGCTTCCTGCACGGACAGCAACTGCTCGACCGATTCGGTCGCGCTACGACTGACCGCGACGAGCTGGTCGGTAAGCTCGATCTGGCGTTGGGCGACATACATTTCAAAGAACGCAATCCGCACCGCCGTTAATACTTCTATCTCGGCGGCTACCAGGTGTTGCTCGAATTGCCGCAGTTCTTGGCAAGCAACCTGACGGTTGAGTTCTAGCTTGTTGCCACGGATAAACTGCTGGCCAACGTACATACCCTGCTGTCCGGCAGCTCCCTCGTTGCCAATTTCCGCTCCCATGTATCCAACGGTCGGGTTGGGAGGCAACCCAACTTGCAAGCAGTTGGCGCGGGCAGCGCGAACCCGGGATGCCGCCTCCGCCACGGCTGGGTGCCCCGATAGTGCGACTGCCTCGGCCTGCTCCAGGGTGAGGGGAGGCGAATTCGGCGGCAATGGCAATAAGGTGGCGTCCTGCGCGTTGGCCGACGTTGTCCACGGCAGGATGGCAGCGATGATCAGCAGCGGGCGCATGCGGACTTTCGGTTAAAGGGGGGTTGGACTGCCGCATCGGTTCCATCGGTCGTATCAATTGCCCGGGTCAAACCGCATCGGACAAGCCCGCACAGCTTAACCGCGGATCGCTAGCAGCCAGCACTGACGATGGCGGCCAGGCGGGTTATAGTGAGCTGCGAAGCTTCGTCCGACTCCTCTTCGCTGCCGAGCCCTGCTTTGTCCTTGTCCGACGATCCCTATGCCCTTGATCCTCGCCTGGTGCGCGAGCCACCAGAGACGTTGTGGGGGAGCTTGCGCTACGTCGGGCCAGGATTCGTGCTGTCCGCTTCCATCGTCGGATCCGGGGAACTGATCGCCACCACCGTGCTGGGCGCCCAGGCGGGCTTCATCGCGCTGTGGATCATAATGCTTAGCTGCGTGGTGAAAGTGGCGCTCCAAATCGAGTTCGGCCGCCACACCATCTCGTATGGACAGACCGCCATGCAGGCCATCAGCCAACTACCCGGGCCGAAACTGCGTAACACTGGCTGGATGGTGTGGCTATCGCTGGCACTTTGGCCGGTAAAGATTTTACAGATGGGCGGTATCGTTGGCGGGGTCGGCATGCTGCTGCATCTCGTGCTGCCGGCGCTAAGCGTCGCTGCTTGGTGCTGGGTGGCGGCCCTGAGCGTGGCATTGCTGGTGTCGCTAGAGCGTTACCAGATGATCGAGAAGAGCTCGCTAGTGCTGCTCATGCTATTTACGCTACTGACGCTCACCTCGGTGGTCGCACTCCAATGGACTCCATTTGCGATGACCTGGGACGACGTGGTCAACGGGTTCACCTTTCAGCTTCCTCCCAATTCCATGCTCGTCGTTGTCGGGGCGTTCGGACTAACCGGCGTTGGCGGCGACGAAATCATGCACTACACCTACTGGCTACTCGAGAAGGGATACGCGGCCTATACCGGGCCATACGACGGCACCGAGGCGTGGAACCGTCGTGCCCGAGGTTGGATCCGCGTGATGACGCTCGATGCGTTGCTATCAATGGTGGCCTACACCGTCACTACCGTCGCCTTTTTCATCCTGGCGCAGCAGTACTGCACGCCCGCGGCGAAATGCCATCGAGCGATCGCCTGATTGAGACTCTCGCCGCCATGTACACCAACACCATGGGCCCCTGGGCCCGATGGGTCTTTCTGGCGGGCGCTTTTGTGGTGCTTTACTCGACGCTGTTCTCCGCGCTGGCGGCATGGACCCGAGTGTTTGGCGATGCCATCAGCCTGCCCCTTGGGTTTAACTTCCGCACGCCGTCGATCCGTGGGCCCCTGGTGTTCGCCCTGGCATGGTTCTTTCCGCTCGCCTGGGCTGCGATATTTTTGAGCTACGGCAAGGCGATCAAAATGGTGCTACTGGGTGGCATTGCGACCACCGCCATTTTGCTGACGGTGGTCATGGCTGGCGTGTACTTTCGGCTATTCGCCACCCGCCCCGGATTGAAACCATCGGCTTGGTACGATCTCGCCTTCTGGCTCAGCGTGCTTAGTATTTCCTGGTTTGCCATTGCTGCTTGGTGGTATCTCTAGCAGCCGGTGCGGGGCCGCGAAGCTGGTCCTTGCAGTCGGCCCTTACCGTTATAAACCACCCAGGTGGACTCAGGCGTGCCGGCTCATTCATTCCGACCGCCGCGACCCCACCTGGCAGGGAGCGATTTCGGCCGCAGCGACCAAAACGAACCATGCGTCGAATGCTGCGTAGTACGATGAATAGCACAGGTGCGCTGTGCGCCCGTCGTAGACACGGGTGCCGCATGAGCGCCTCCGCTCCAATACAAGTGCTTGGCGTGCGACTGGCGCCGCTTGGCACGATTGATTCCCTCCGCTGCCGCCTGTCGCGGCAGGTGCCCGCAAGGTGGACGACCATGGCAATTGCTCTCTTTTTTCGAACAAGTATCTGCCTGGCGGCATTGGCAGCCGGTGCCATCCTGGTGGGGGGAACAACGGCCGTCGCCCAAGAGACTGGCGACAATCTCGACAACGCTTCGATGAGCGCCATGGAAAAGGGCTTTCAGGCCCTGCAGGCCGAAGACTTCGAAACCGCCCGCAATGCCTTTAACGAGACGACCGCCACCGCGCCAAGCGATCCGCGCGGCTACATCGGGCTGGGACAAGCCCTGGCTGGGCTTGACCAATACCAGGAAGCGCTAGCCGCGTTTACCCAGGCCTACGGTTACACCAGTTCGGCGGCCCCGCAGATCGTCGCACTCCGGGCAGAAACCCAGTTCCAGCGGGGCAAAATGTACATGGACATGGGCAACCAGTTCATCGGTACGGCGCTGCCTGATCTGCAATTTGCGTACGGAAATAACCCCGACGACATCCGCTACGCCTTCCAGCTTGGTAAGGCGTATGCCATCGCCAGCCCCTTCAACGAAGGTGCCGGCGCGCAAGCCGAACCCTTGCTCACTACGTACCTGGAGCAATACCCCGATGATGCCGAGGCACTGCGTTTGCGTGGGACCGCGTACGCGTCGATGAATAAGCTGGACGAGGCCTTTGCTGATTTGAATCGGGCCATGCAGCTCGCGCCAGAGGATTACCAGGCGTACCTAGCCGCGGCTACCGTGCACATGTCGCAGGAGGACTACGAGCAAGCTGCCAGTTTGCTGGAGAAGGCGATTGAGAACTACACGCCGGAGGAAGGCCAGGAAGACCAACCGTTCGCTCAAGGCTACCTGACATTAGCGGCCGTTTATGAGGAGATGGGAAAGAAGTCGGACGACCCGGAAATACAGAAAGCGAGCTACACCAAGAGCGTTGATACGTGCAGCAAGCTTCTCGACCAACTGGAAGAAGGCAATGCGACCGCTGCCACGCGGGCCGCAGCGTTGTTTCGGCAAGGCATCGGCTATCGGTTGCTTGGATCGTTTGGTCCCGCTGTAAAGGTACTGACCGACGCCATTGACATTAATCCAGAAATGGGCGAGGCGTATTTCCGCCGGGCAATCTGTTTTGTGGAAATGGGCGAAGAAGGCCTTGCTGCCCGCGATCTGAAGGATGCCCAGGCACTGCTTTTTGGCGATGCACGCCCCCACTTGTGGGAAGGCATTACCTACGCTCGGTCGGGTGAATACCGCGACGCAATTCGGTCGTATAATGCGGCAATCTCGTTTAGTAACCGATACGTCGACCCGTATCGCAATCGGGCTCACGCTTACTTTCAACTTGGCGACTTCGATAACGCCATCGAGAGCTTCAACGAATGCATCCGGCTGCAGCCCGCCAATCCCGACTACTACTTCAAGCGGGGGCTGTGCTTTCAGAACCTCGGAAATATGGATGACGCGGTGCTGTCCTACATAAATGCCCTGCAGTTCAACGAAAACTTCGCTCCGGCCTACGACGCACTGATTCCGGTGCTCGAGCAGCAGGGCCGCGGCGATCTAGCGGGGCAGTACCGAGCGAAGCGTGCCAAATTGGCGCCGCCAGCAGCAGAGTTATGAGCGGCACTCAGGTGCGATTGCCCCGGCGAATGTGGATGCCTACCTCTTCAAACCGGCCCTCTTGAAACGCCGGTACTTCGTCCGCCACACCTTGCGACGAGCGGTCGCAGGTCTATACTATTAACGGTAGTAACTGTCCCATTTCGCGTTCGGAAAACGTACGACGCGCCATCCAGCGCCTAGACGCCCAACGAGCGTTACGCAATGAACCCACGAGGTGTCTCGGTGGCCGCAGCTGAGCCGTCGTTTTTCGTCCGCCACGAGTTCCTGATTCGGCGGTTGCATTCCCTCACGGGCATTCTCTTTGGTGCATACGTCTGCGTTCACCTCCTAACGAACGCTAGCATCTTGGCCGGGAGCGAGGCATTCCAGAATAATGTCCACCGCATTCATGGCTTGGGCTATTTTGCCCCTTATTGAGTGGGTTTTCATTTTCATGCCCATTTTGTTCCACGGATTTGTGGGACTTGCCATTACCTGGGGCGTGCTACCGAATAACCAAAACTATCCCTACACCGCGAATTGGCGATATACGGTCCAGCGCATCACGGGACTCTACCTGTTCGTCTTTATTGGATACCACGTGTTTCACATGCACGGGTGGTTTCATTTCGACTGGTGGTTATCGCGTGCAGAGCCCTTGGGTGGCGCCGAATTCAAACCGTACAGCGCCGCTTCGACGCTAGGCATTGCCATGCAAAACACGCTGGTTGCCTTCCTCTACGCGTTGGGCGTTCTGGCTGCAGCGTTTCATTTCTTCAACGGAATCTGGACCGCCGGCATCACCTGGGGCGTATGGACCCGGCCCAACGCACAGGCCAATGCGTTGAAGGCATGCCTGGTTGCCGCCGCAGTGCTCGGTGCCATCGGACTCAGTTCTATCTGGGGCGCTCGGCAATTTGGCGACGGCGACGCGCTGCGTGCGGCCCGAATTGCCGAAGACCGCATGTACGAAGCAAAAGTAGAAGCCGGATTGCTGCAGGCCGACGAGCACAAACGTGCCAAGCATCATGAAGCAGGCGATTCGGTCGAAATGAAGGCGAGCACCGTTAACGCAGAACTTAGCAACCACCCTGCCGAGAGTGGAGAATAAATCAAAATGGCCGAGCAACGTGTCTTAGTAGTTGGTGGCGGACTCGCCGGTCTGGCAGCCACCATGAAACTTGCCGAACTCGGCATCGCCGTCGATTTGATGAGCCTAACGCCAGTCAAGCGTTCGCACAGTGCTTGCGCCGAAGGTGGCATCAACAGTGTGAACGACACAACCCGGCAACTAGGCGACAGCGAGTACCTGCATTTCGACGACACCGTCTATGGCGGCGACTTTCTGCAGCACCAACCGCCCGTGAAGGAGATGACCGATTGGGCGCCGCGAATCATCGATCTGATGGACCGGCTTGGGGTGCCATTTAACCGAACGCTAGAAGGTTTTCGCGATCAACGCCGATTTGGCGGCACGCTCTTCAAGCGAACGGCATTTGCTGGTGCCACCACGGGGCAGCAATTGCTTTATGCCCTCGACGAACAAGTCCGCCGCCGCCATGCTGAAGGAAAAGTTTGTACCTACGAAGGCTGGGATTACCTGGGCCCCATCGTCGACGAGGATGGCCGATGCCGCGGAGCAACGGCGCAAAATCTGGTGACCATGGAAATCCGTGCGTTCCCGGCCGATGCGGTTGTACTTGCCACCGGCGGTTGTGGCCTGATCTTTGGTCGCAGCACCATGAGCATGGCCTGCACCGGCAGTGCCGCCAGTCGTAGCGTGCAATACGGCGCACAATACGCCAACGGCGAGTTCATTCAGGTGCATCCCACCGCGATCCCGGGGGCCGATAAACTCCGGCTGATGAGCGAAAGTGCCCGTGGCGAAGGGGGGCGAGTGTGGGTTCCGCGCACCCCCCAGGATAGCCGCGCACCGCGCGACATCCCTGAGCAGGAACGGTACTACTTCCTAGAAGAGCGGTATCCCACTTACGGCAATCTAGTGCCGCGAGATATTGCTACCCGCGAAATCTTCAACGTATGTGTGAACGAAGGCCTTAGCGTTGAGTCGGACAAGCAATGCGTGTACCTGGATCTCACGCATATCCCGCGCGAGGAACTCGACCGCAAACTCGGTGGCATCTTGCACATTTACGAGAAGTTCCAGGGTGTTGATCCACGTGACGAACCGATGAAGATTTTCCCAGCGGTCCATTATTCCATGGGTGGCATGTGGGCCGACTACGAGCGGACCGGTGGCGGCGGATTCGCGCCGGGTTCGCCAAGGAATCATCAAACCAACATTCCTGGGCTGTATGCCATTGGCGAGTGCGACTACCAGTACCACGGCGCCAATCGGTTGGGTGCCAACTCGCTGCTATCCTGCATCTTTACCGGGTTGTTCGTGGGGCCCTGCATCCAAACGGCAATCGACTCGCTCGACGCCTCTGCCGCCGATGCCAAGTTCGATTTATTGCATCGCACCGAGCGATCCCGAAAAGAGATGGAGCACAAGCAATTACTCGAACGCCCTTCGGGTGGTGAGAACCCCTACCTGATTCATCAGGAACTAGGTCAGGAAATGACCAAAGCTGCTACGGTGGTCCGCCGCAACGATCAGTTGGCCGCAGCCATGGAAACAGTATCGGAACTTCACGAGCGGGCCCGTAACTGCTCGCTCTCGGATACCGGTATGTGGACCAACCAAAACGTGATGTTTACCAAGAACCTGCTCGACATGTTTCCACTTGCGAAGGCGCTACTCAAAGGGGCTCACAGTCGCGACGAATGCCGCGGTGCGCACTACAAGCCCGACTTCGACATGCCCGGTATTGAATCGACCGATCCTGCCGAGCAGCGTGAACAAGCGGAGCGTTGGTGCGACCGATTTGAGGAGAAAAATCGCAAGTGGCTCAAGACCACTGTCGCCACATTTGATACCAATGGCGACCCCACTTTGAGTTACGACGACGTCGACACGTCGCTCATTCCACCACGCCCGCGGCTCTACGGAATCGTGGGGGGCGATATTATCGAGCGGGTTTGGAAGGAACGCGAAAGCAAGCGGTCGGAATTAGCGGCACAAGGCGTCGAGCAAGCCGCCAACGGCACTGCCGATGCCGCTCGCGATCCCGTGTCGGCGGCGCGTTAGCCTGCGGTAAATCGACTTGGCGACGTCGCGCTAGCAATCTACAATCTACGTGTACTAACGAATCGTCACTTTTTATCGATGAAGATCTATGACTGCCACCGCCACGAAGCGGGAATCGTTCGACGTTCGTATCCTTCGCCAACCGGGGCCGGGAGAGCCGAGTCGCTGGGAAACGTTCCGAATCCCCTACGAACCAAATCTCAACGTCATTAGCGTGTTGCAAAAAATTGCCGCCATGGCTCGCAACGCCCAGGGCGAATCGACGACGCCCGTGGCCTGGGACTGCAACTGCCTGGAAGAAGTGTGTGGTGCTTGCACCATGGCGATCAACGGTCGCGTTCGCCAGTCGTGCTCGGCACTCATCGACCAGTTGCTGGAAGAGCACCCAGGTGAGATTGAACTGACCCCTATGACCAAATTCCCTGTCGTCCGCGACTTGGTCGTCGATCGCTCCCGGATGTTCCGCATTGGAGCGGGTCAAGGCTTGGGTACCCGTGGACGACTACTATGACCGTGGGCGCGGTCCCAGTGTGTCGCAGGAGGCTCAGGAGCAAAGGTATCCGCTTTCGGAGTGTATGACGTGTGGCTGCTGTGTCGAAGCGTGCCCGCAGTACACGAAGGTGGAAGTAGCTCGAAGACCGAACGAAACCCACGAACAATTTGAAGAGCGGCAGGCAGCCGCCGAAGCCGATCAGTTCATTGGTGCCGCGGCCATTAGCCAGGCGATGTTGTTCAACGATCACGCCACGGGAGGCATGATTGCCGCCGAGCGGCTCGACGCGTTAACGCAACCGGGGGGCCTGCAGGTGTGCGGCAACTCCCAAAACTGCGTGGCAGTTTGTCCAAAGGAAATCCCGTTAACAACTTCTATCGCCCGTGCTGGTCGGCAGACCACCTGGCATACGATTAAGAAGTGGTTCGACCGCTAGCCCGCAATCGCCAGGATTCAATATGAACGACCAAAACGAATCTACCGAGGCTGCTTTTGACAACCCCGGCGACAACGGTACTGGCACAAGTGCCGCCTGTTGCAGCACCATGCGAGTTGCCCGCGCGATCATCGGAACGCTGCTGCTGACCGTCATGGTTGGCAACGCGGTAGTCTTCGCATCGCCCGAACTGGCAGCCAGGATTGGTAGTTTCTTTTCCGGCAGTCGCAGTTGTTCGTCGGGTGGCTGCCCTTCAGGCAGTTGCTGCCCGGGAATAACGTCCATCGGCCTGCCGACCGCCACCCTCGAATCGACGGCAACCACGGAAGGCTCACAAGAATCGGCGCTGACGCCATCGGTCAAGCCCTAGCAGTCTCGAACGCGTACCGTATTTCTACCAGGAACCAATCGCGACGCGACTTGTGGAGATTAAACCTCGGGATCGGCAGCATGGGCGAGCGACGAGCCGCCTCCATCCGCCATATGGCACACAAAATCGCGCCATAGACAACCGCCCCCCTCCGTCGATACACTGTGCGTTCGGCATCGCACTCGTCTGCGACCAAATCCGTATCATCGCGACACGAGGCAGTACGAAGAAGATTCGAGCGGGCATTCCCGCAAAAAAAAATAAGTAGTTCGGGCCGTGGCGCAGTCTGGTAGCGCGTTTGACTGGGGGTCAAAAGGTCGCAGGTTCGAATCCTGTCGGCCCGACT
>CAVWDV010000009.1:0-1242661 GCA_963753855.1 Lacipirellulaceae bacterium
AGGTTCGGAGGCGGCCTCAGCCGCAAATTGGTGATTGCTGTGGGCGGCTGAGGCTGGTTCCGCCGGTGGGTTCCCTGCCGGTTTTTTAATCCTTGATTACTTATGATAAAATCTGTTAGCGTAAGTGAAAAGCGGCAGATAAATGGGCAGGGGACTCGCCCGGATGGGACCCGATCATGGAGGAAGATGGAGCAGCAAGCGTTTGATAAGTTGCTGGCGAGGATCGAAGAGTACATCGACCTCACGCCGGGGAAGCTGGCCCGGGAGTACTGCCGTCGCGTGGCCCCCGGGACCAATCCGGCGGTCGTGCGAAGAAGTTTGCCGAAGGGCTACCTGGTGGTAGAGCTCCTGAGGCGGGAATTCTCCGCGGCGGGCAAGGTCCCACGAGCTGAAGGTAGCACATTGCCTGCAGCGAGGGTGTTGAAGTGACGTAGTCACTTTTTAATGCTGGTGGCCAAGAAGACCGCAAGCGTCGAAGGCCAATCGGCCGCATATGCCGATGGGCTCGCCAAGAGGCTTCCCGGCTGACGGCGGCCGTTTCAATACGAGACGACGGGCGAAGCTACACAGTTCACCATCGCTTTGGTAGCCTGTCGCTTGCATCACCTCAGAATGCTTCCTCTGCCGAATTCTGGTGTCGCCGGAGCACAAAGGTTCGTGGCCGCGAGGCACATGACACTGGTCGGACTCTCCAGGGCGCACTCGGCGACAATCGCTATGCCCAGGAATGCGATTTCCCAAATGGAGGGTCAATCGCACGTGCGTCTAGCGGGCCCCTCCACCAATCGCAAAGCAGTGTTCACCGGCGCTCGTGACCGAGTGCCATTGCTCCGCCGGTCCCTGACAGGACGTCTGCTCCGGGGATCACTTTCACATTCCAGGCTCATTCGCCGAGGCCAGCTTCGGCGCTGAGTCCAGAGAATTGAAAACGAGACAATCGGCTTCTAACGGCCGTCGTTGTCGCCAGCAACCCGGTAAAATGCAATGCCTGCAAGGCGCATGGTGAGGATAGCAGATTGACCGAGCTCAGTAGGAGCATTCGGTCGGAAGTTCGTCCGCCCCGTCGTCAGGCGCAGCGAATTGTTCAGGCGCCGATGCGGTATGCAAGCAGGTCGCATGCGGGAGGGAGAGTAATCGGCACGCACTACAAACCTTTGGCCAGTGCTGAATCGGGCTGGCCAAAAAAGCGGAGAGACTATTCATGACTACCAACGCAGACAACGATCCGTCACGGGACGACGAGGAGTATTGCACCATGTTTGATCTCTTTATGCATGAAATCGACTACGACGCGATGCCAGATGCGATGCGTAAGCAGCTTTCGACGGTTCTGATGATGCTGCTTGCCTGCGTAGAAGACGATCGCATCAACACGGACAAACTGGCAGAACTGACGGCGAGGGTAGCCGGCGGCCGGGCGGTGTTCTGACGCGGGCCACGAGTTGGGTATGGCCATAAGGTCAGGTAGCGACGCTTCGCGCGGACCTCACGCAGCGGCCGGTCACGTCACCCCCCGATTGTCTTGCGCTGGCGGGGCCAGGGGTATCGGTTTGTCGCTCGCGACCCCGGACAGGGTAACGACGTCGGTAGTTCCCCATCCGCCACGACTCTAGCCCACATCGACCCCGTCAAAGCGAACATCGAGGTCCGGGTACTGCTCCTGCATGAAGGTAAGTGCCAGCACGGTGTGGCAATGCCTGACATCGGGGTTCGCCTTCGTGGGGCAGGAGCAACCGATGAAGACATCGTTCGTTAGGGCCAGCTGGTAGAGATCATCAAACGGGGTTGGGTCAGCCTTGAAACGACTCTCAATCAGCAGACGGTAGCCGCTCACAAATCGCTGCCAGTTGTCTTCCGTAGGATCCGACAGGTACGCTTTTACAATCTCGGCGGTAGGCCGAAGGCAGTGACGCGTGTGTTTTCGCGTGTCCATCCGGACTCCGTCAGGGAGCGGGTCGTCTGGCGGCCGTTGGCCGCGATACATTTTGTAGCGTGTAAGCACCTGGATACTCCTTTGCAGTCGTCGTTATCGGGGGTAGGCATGCCCGGCAGATGGCATGTCCGAAGTGTTTAAGTCGATCGAGATTGCTCGGCAGTTCACGAGCCATACTTGTAGGACGGACTAATTCTTAAGCGCGAACTTTCTTGAGCTATGAACTGAAACATGACACAGCGTCTGGTCGTACCAGGTGCATCAGTTGAGAAAGGCGCGGAACGTCACTGAAATCCGCTTTCCCTGGTGGCGTTTTGATCGTGGCACTTCGTGTTTCCAGGTGCGGTTCGTAGCGTAAGGAACGATCACCACGCTGCCGTGTGGAATGGGGATATCGACGTATCCTTTGCCAGCCGCGGGCCGCATGCGAAAAATCCGTTCTTCGCCCAGACTCACCGTGACGATCGGCGAATCGGCAACAAGGTTTTGCACACTATCTCGGTGGGGGCCAATGTAGTGGCCGAGCGACCCATCGTACCAGTTCACGAGCACGCCATTTAGTTGTGGATCAATAGCAGCATTCACCCAGTCAAGAAGTGGGCAGAGCATATCAGGCACCGGCTCAGCCGCGTTCACCTGCCCACTGTAGACGTAATCGCAGCCATAGGCCTGATCCCAGCGGGGGGCGGGAACCTCGCGTCCATGGATCAGAAGCCGCCGCGGCTCCGGCGGATGCCGATTCCATAATTCATCGAACTGGAGGTGCAGTTTGGCGGATAGCGGCATGGGGAGCTGACCACAGACAAGATAATTGCCTTCGTCGAGATCGACTCGCGAGGAAAGGTCGTCGAAGGAAGTCATACATTCCCCCTGGTGCCTGCGTCCTGCACGTGCTCCTGCTGCCCGTGCCACAACTAGCCGCCTCACGCAAAACGACCGCTAGTCGATCAAATTATCCATAAGCACTCGGCCACCGCTTTTAAGCGTCCGATACCGCAAGCCTTCTGCGCCGCGGATCTTCCCTTCGCAGAGGTGCATGACGATCTTATGCAGCTCGTGCATGGCGGCCGCCTTCGCCTCCGTGTAACGCGCTTTAAAATCTTGCAGATGGTAGGCAGCGTACGGCCTTCCGCTGATCATCGTCGACGTCTGCTTCGGAGGCCGAAGCCGCCTGGCCGGAATGAACGCCAGCGGTGCGTCATTCATGGCCCGGATCGTAGCCCACAAGAGCCCCCGGTAGCTTGACCCGGCGACTCGCGACACTGTCCTTTCTGATGGGTTCTGGTCCCGCTGCTACCGCGACGCCGGCACGGGCGAGGATGCGTGCCTGGCGGTAGGTTTTGACGATCGTCAACTGACGGGTGGTGGCCGAGTCGACCCGCATACTTTGAGAGAAGAGCTCGGAAAGGAAATACGAGGCGGCTTCATGGAGATGTTTGTTTCGAGGCTGGTCGACCGCACACAGCGGCGTGGTCAAGAAGCACCGACGTAAGTTCCTCAAGGGACACTTTCGGGCGAGTCAGTAGTTCCCACAGTTGTCGGAATTCGTTTGATCTTCCATCTTTGTAAAGAAACGTGAGGCCCATCGTGCTCCACTGTAGCGGTAGGGGAACCTCATTGATGTTGCGATCAGAGCGCGATTCGAGGCGTGGATGGTTTTCACCAGCAACGCCGATGGCGTAGTCGACACGACCTGCACAGATCTGGTCAATCAGCGCGCTCGTCGCCCCATGCTCGAACTCAATCCGCAACTGCTTGCAGCGACGATTTAGCTCCTTTACAAGGGGTGGCCCGAGGTAGCGAATAAGGCTCGGGTACATCCCGATCCGCAAAGATGGCAGGACGGTGGCTTGAGCCCAGCGCTTAGTTGCGCGTAACTTGCCGCGAGCTGCCTGGCCGCCAGGCAGAACCCCTGGATAAAATCGTCGACGCCTCGCTCTTGGGAGATGCGAAGGCGCCCCCTTCGGTTTCATCGAAGATCTTAACGTCGGACCGCTTCTGGATTTTGGCAAGCGCCCGTGAAGCGGTCGGCTTGGAGATATTTAAGTTCGTGTCACGGTTCAGCCAATCAACGAACTCTTGCAGCGAAAGCGGCCTGGCCGGCGAAGCCATTTGGAAGTACTTTGCAGCGAGTTCAATGTCGCCGGGCGACATGTCGGCAATCGAAACGTGCTGTGGCCTGGGCATCGTCGTCTCCCTGTTGGAGTCAGTGCCTGGTGAAATGGGGTGTGTCACAATATGCAACAGAGTAACATTAACGTTGCATTAAAAGTGATACTATTCTAACAGACATCGCTTGCGGAGCAACTAAAGACTGGTAAGCTACACGCAGTTTTCGAGGAGGCGAGCTCAGCGGTCACATTCGGCCGCAAAGCGTGTGTCACGGATGATCTGCCGAACCAGTCCTGACCACTCAAAACGACATACGCCCGCATTCGTCACCGGCTCCCGCACCATCGCACAGCACTCCCGAGAAACGTCGGGTAGACATCTACTCCCGACGATGAGCCAGGACCCGGGCTTAGAAGCCAGGTAATTGCGCATCCCAGATTGGCCGGCGAGCGTAGGCTCGGGTAACAGTCTTCTTCCCGAGAGATCGTTGAGAGTATGCCTTGCCGGAGGTGGCAACGCAGAACTGGCTCCTGCCGACGAGTCAGGTCGCCAGGTTTAACTGTATCAGACAGGAAAAAACGGTTCCGGCCCATGAGGTGGTGGCATCTTGCAACGCGGTGCCGGGTGCCACCTTGGTCACCCGAATGGGCCGGAACCTGTTTCTTACTCACTTTAGCGTAGTTGAGAGTGTGGGTCCCGTCGAGGAGTGATTACTCCAGGCCCACATTGCATCTAAGGACCGCTGTCGGCGCAAGCCGGTTCGCCAGTAAATATTCTAGAGCGTGCTGGGTAGGTCTGAAGAAAGTTACACGGCACCTAAGTCAGGTGATTTTGCGATGTGTCGTTGTTCAGCTTAACTTCGCAATGCGAATGGGAACGTCAAGGTCCCTGAACGATCGGGAGACGCGAAAATGAGAGTTTCCAAACCTAACCCCTGGACACTTCAAAACAACTCAGTAACACTTCAGCCGTCTGAAGTTGATCTTGCTTGATATTGTTGAAATGGGTTATGCCCATGGGTTATGGCAAGGGGACATTGACGATACCGAACGCGGCGGTTGCCGCTTTGCGCGGTGCGTCGCTCAGCGAAGAGCAGGCGCGCGAGCTTTTTCGACAAGGCGAGGAAGCGGTTGTCTTCGCCTTGCTGGAATTGACCAAGCGGCTGGCCGAGGCGCAGGGGAAGACGGATCCATCGATCACGCCGTCGACGCCTTCGGGCATGATTCCGACCTACAAAAAGCCACCCGCAAAGGGTCGCGGCAAAAAGCGGCCTGGCGGAAAGCCTGGCCATCCAGGGTCGCGTCGCGAGACACCCGAGCGGATCGACTGGGAAGTGGAACACCGTGCGAACCGTTGCCCCGACTGCAACAGCCGCCTGAAGCGTTGCGACGAAACCCGCAAACGCTACATCGAAGACATTCCGGAAATCCAGCCGGAGGTGACCGAGCACACGATCCATCGCGATTGGTGCCCGAAGTGCAAGAAAAAGGTCGAGCCGCCGGTTCCCGATGCCCTGCCGGGCAGCCAACTGGGCAACCGGGTACTCGTCCTGTCTGCCTGGCTCCATTACGCCTTGGGCAACACGCTCTCGCAGATCGTCGAAGTCTTCAACTTCCATCTGCAGCTGAAGCTGACCGAAGGCGGCTTGGTCGCCATGTGGTATCGGCTGCAAGAGGTTCTGTTCGCCTGGTACGAGCAGATTCAGCAAGAAGCCCTCGATTCGGCCGTTTTGCACGGCGACGAGACGGGCTGGCGTGTGGGCGGCAAAACCAACTGGCTTTGGTGTTTTGGCAATTCCACGCTTACCTATTTTATGATCAATCGTTCGCGCGGCAGTCCGGCATTGGCCGATTTTTTCATTCGAGAATTTTCGGGGACGCTGATTTCCGACTTTTGGGCGCGTACAATGCGGTCGTTTGCGCGGCACGGCAGAAGTGCCTCGTGCATCTGCTGCGCGAGCTGGAACAGACGGAGAAATACAAGTCGCCAGGCAAGCATTGGCCGGAATTCGCCAAGAAGCTTCGGCGATTGATCGGCGACGCCATTCGCCTGTGGTACCGGCAGGACGAACTTTCGCCCGAGACGTACGCCTCTCGCAAGGACCGCCTGCACAAGCGTTTGGCGGAGATGATCGACGAGCCGTGGAAAGGCGCCCACGCCAAGCGTTTGATCAAACGCCTGCGGCGACACAGAGGCGACTTGTTCACGTTCCTGGATCAAGAGGGAGTTCCCTTTGATAACAACCACGCCGAGCATCGATTCGCCCGGCCGTCATCCTTCGAAAAAACAGCTACGGCAACCGCAGCGAGCACGGAGCCGATTGTCAGGCCGTCTTGATGAGCGTCTTCCGCACACTAAAACAACGCGGCCACGACCCCATCCGCACTGTTGTCAACGCGATCGAACAATTCATCACGACCAAACAACTACCCCCACTTCCTGCACCAAAAACCACTTCAGGTGGCTGAAGTGTTACACAACTCACTATCCTGAAAACATACGCCTGCTTCCCTCGGCGAGTGACACGCCAAGGGAAGCCGCACAAATTCGATCCCCCTAGCAAACCCGCACATCGCTCCCCGGAGCGTGTCGCGGGTTTTTTTCGTTTCCTGCCGAGGAGACAACAACATGGCTTCGACTGGATCATCGATTTGGTAGGGTGCACGTCTCCACAGCAAAGCGTGTGGTCGAGCGTTTCCATCTTGAGGGCAAGCGTGCGAATCGCATTGGCGAAGTGCGGCGTGTCGACAAAGCCGGTGCCTCCCTCGCCGCTCGAAAACCGCTGTCGCCGATCGAAGTGAACGGCGGCCGGATCGGCATCGGTATGGCGTCGAGATCGAGCGTGAAGTCGTGATTTGCAGCCACCGTCCGCTGGGTGAATCCATGCTACCCTGGGTGAGAGAAATCGATTCTGGGCCGGGCAGAACCATTCGCGTAAGCGTGGTGGCCCGGTGTGTGTTAAGAGTGATTACCTGATAGCAAAGGTGAAACGATGAAGTGAAGTAAGAAAAGAGGTCACGTATCGAAAAGAGGCCTGTCCGAAAGACAAAAACCACACCGGCTTTGGCGGAGGTTCGGCTAGAAGAGCCAAACGCCAAGTACAGAGGAAGTCGTAGCGCCGGTGTGCGATCGGCCTATCGTGTTCAGCACGGGCTTTCGCGCGCAGGAAGTACTATGGCAGTCCAGCGGCGGGCATCTGACTCGATTTGCTGCCGAAGGCCGCTCGCCTTGCAGGACAACAGTCCCTGGAAGGGGTCGGCAAACGCAAATGCCATCGCAAAGGTTAGTCAATGATTGTCTTTCAGCTTAAGCACGGGACGCCGTGTCTATCAGGCTACTTGGGGCAACTCTTACAGTTCACTGTATGCCATCAAAAGCTAATCGGAATGGCTTACCGGCGGGCTGCCCTGTCACTTAGTTCGCGGGCGGTCGAACAATCCAGCGGACAAATCCAAAAGGCAGCAAGGCCAGGATGACTCTCCGCCAAGCTGACATGATCGCTGCTTTGCCGCATGATGATAACCACGAAAGTCGCTGTTGGAAGCCGATAGCGGCCCCATGCGGCCGAACGACAAAAAGGGCCGCCCACCGGAAGAGAATTAGCGCCTTACTAACGAAGGCATCATCCCTTTCGATCAGCAATGTACCGAGGAGATCGTAGTCACAATGGATCACCATCCGGACAGCCTGTCAAAGCTGCTAGATGAATACTACGAGATCGAGGATGAATTTGCGGATGCCGAGGTCGCTACGAGTCGGACCGCGAAGAGATCCTTCGTCGGATTCACCACCGTTACCTAAACCCGACAGAAGAAGCGCCGAAGATCCTCGAAGAAATCGAAGACCTGCTAGAAGATGAGGGCCTCGAACTTCGAGACGACGTCGACGTGCATTAGCACATTGTCCAACTGTCATTCTCCTGTGAGACCCGGGCTCCTGTGAGACCCGGACGATGCGAGGGTCAAAGACGCTCTGGCGTTACCGAATCTCCGATCTTCCCGCTCGAAAAAAAAAGTATCGCGGCGCAAGCGGCCACCGTTTGCCGACCGCTCCGAGGAGCCTTTGGCCTCATGCTTACAAATTCTGAACAACACGATGACCAGCAAAAACCAGTCACTGTCCGCCGCCAGACGGCCGAGCATTGCCGCGCTGGCGATGGAATCAGGTTCTCGGTCGACGTGCACGCATCGATTCACGCGATCGAAAAAGCGGAGGTCGACAGTTACCTCCTCTCGGTCCGGGTCGAGTCGCTAGAAACCGTTTCGGTGCAAACGCTCTCCGGGAACCGTGAGCGCGAAACGGTCGACCGGGTACGGCCTGTGCTCTGGGCGTCGCACCCGGACGGCGAATTGGAGTTAATCATCGACGTCGGCGCACGCCAGCGTTTGCAAATCATCGGACCAACAGCCCGCGAGAGAGCGATTGTGGAGCAGCACCTGAAATCGCTTGCACCGGAAGAGGCGCAGGCACTGCTCGAGCAACTTGCCGCCAGGCGGGAAGATCACGCGTCCACCAATTCCCTGGGCAATCAGAACCATTCACCGGGTGCAAGACGCTAGGCCCTACAGAAGTCGGCAGGATGCCTCCACCCCTTAATTAATGGGAGCATTGTATGTCGAAGCCACAGGAACCCCCCACGCCCAAACCGGCCTTTGAAAAGCGCGTGGGTCCGACCCGCGTCGCTGTTTGGAAGAACAAGACCGACAGCGGTGACCACTTCTACCGAACAACCGTCGAACATACTTACCGTCTGTCGGAAGAACGTCGAGAAGGTGAGGACGACAGCGGCTTTCGTTCAACGGCCTCTTTGCCACCTGAAAGCGTCATTGTCGCTCGCGAACTCCTGGGACGGGCGATGGACTGGATGCTGAACGACCAGTCGCAGGAAGCCCAGAAGTAGTCTAGTCACGCTCTGCAAATGATCGGAGCGTGGACGATGCCAGGACCGGTGGGCCCTGAGAGGCAGCCCACCGGTCCGCCTCCTACCCCAAGCTTAAGGATAGTGAGAAATGAAATTCCCCCTCGCCATTCGCGGCAACGAAGTGGTTCGCGCCACGCAGCGCTTTGAGTCGCGTCGTCAACCACAGACGCTGCTTCAAAAAGTCCTTGATAATTCCCCCTCGCAATTTACGAACGGGGGCTGGCAGGCGCTGGAGTCGGGGAACAACCAGCTGGTGAGTGACATCCAGGGGGAACCGATCGTCAATGAATCGGTGCAGCTGGCCGACTGGGTGATTGGTGAGAGCGAACCGGCTCGGTGTCACCAAGCTTTTTGCGCGGCCGGTGAGTACCAGTTTAAGCAACCCAAAACGGCAAGTTGGACACCGCTCTGTCAGCTCATTTCCCATGCTATCAAATATTCTGCTGAGCACGAATTGCTGCTCGGCGACGAAGTGGGACTCGATGTCGCACGCAGCTGGGTGATGGTCTTTACCGATGGCTGGGCGGGCGACGCTGATCCGTATCTCGGCGATGTGCAAAAAGCGATTGCCCTGGCCGGTGAACTACGGATTGACCTGTTCTTGATTGCAACCGGGCAATCACCCGACATGAGCTTTCTCCGCGAAATCGCCCAGCCGGGCCGACCGCCGGTCCCGGCTGCCGGGATCGAGTCCTTTAAAGGACTCTTTGTTGACCTCTTCCAGTCGCTCTACGCCGCTTCCCAGGGACGACTGGGCCGCTCCATCGAGCTGGGGGGCATAGAACTCAAGCTTAGCCGTTAATTCTTATGCGAGTCCGAATCGGAAAGCAAAATGTCGCCCTCACTAAACCACTCGGCAAGCCGGGTGGCCAGGGTGCGGTCTATGCGCATCCCCATGACCCACGGCGGGCCGTCAAGGTCTACGATGCAGCATTTCGGACTACCGAGCAGACCGAAAAAAACAACTACCAGATCAACAACCCAATCGCGGTCAAGCCAGGTGACCATCACATCGCCCGGTTGCACGAACCGGTGCATGACGAGTCGACCGGCGAAGTCATCGGAGTGGTCATCGATCGTGTGGTCGATGCGATCGACCTCTCGCGACTGGTGTTTGACCCCCGCGTGCCGCAGGAATTTAAACTGAGGGTTGCACTTAACTTCACGCGCGTCGTTGCCGACATTCACGCTGCCGGACATGCCCGCGGCGACATCCATCTGCGGAACGAACTGGTCACTCGCTGGGCGGAAGTTACAAGCATCGACATTGACTCGCTGCAGATCAACACCGGCACCACTTCTTATCGCTGCGGTGCCGCAGTTTCCGAATTCCAGCCGCCAGAGTTCCAGGGGGTCGACTATGACGCCGTCGATTTTACGGAAGCTCAGGATCGCTGGTCCGCAGCGGTTGTTTTGTTTCATCTGTTGGTCGAGGGATGCCATCCTCTGGATGGCCTCTACAAGGGCCCAGGGCATCGCCCCTCGCCAGAAGAGCGGATCGTTCATTCCGGGTTTTTTGCGTTTGGACGAAACCGCCGGCCGGACGTTTTGCCGAAACCGGCGATGAAGAAGGCCTACAAATGTCTTCCGGGCGATATTCGCGACTTGTTTGAGCGGACGTTTGACCTCGGTCATTCGTCGGACGTCGACGCTCGCCCTGCGATGGCCGAGTGGGCGACGGTACTTAAACGCCATGCACCGACCACGACGGCACTGTCTCCTTCGCTCTGGCGTGAACTGGAACATCCAGGCGGTGCGACCGCGCCACCACCAGTGGCCCCCAAACGAAAACATCGGATTGGCAGGCTGCCTGGTCGCAGGACGCAAATAGCTGCCACGGCGGCAGCCGCCTGCCTGATGGTGGGTGGAGTCGGGTGGTATGGCGGCCTGTTTCAAGCCCCGGCCCACACGCAACCAGCCGCCAACTATGCGTCGTTCGCAGCCGGTCTGCCAAGGCTGCCGGTGAGGACGAACGTGCGAGCGGCAGCACCCCCGGACGAGGAGTCTCCCGCGCCAGACATCCGTCTGAATCAGCTGTCGGCCACCCCGCCGGGGAAGGTGCCCGCTCTGTGGTCGGCGATCCGCCAGAAAGGGATTGAATGATGAATCGCTATCTGTCTTCCTGGACATTGTTGGTGGTGCTGGTTACCGGGTGGTTCTTCCTCTGCATCGAACTCTACGGCCAGCCGCTTCGGGTGACGTCTGAGTCCGCGGCCAAGAGTGAAGCTCATGTGAATGCCCTGACGAAGGCGGGGCAGCACTGGGCCGCCGAACTGAAACAGCAGGAGGCAAAACTGGATGAGTCTTTTAAGCGTCTCAATCAAGCGATCTCGCTGATGAAAGTGGACAAGCTGAGTGGCACCCGACTGGCCATCATTGAGGTGCGACAAATTGTGCGGGAGCTACGCGAGAAGGTGGATATCGTCGTTGTTGACCACGAGGCAGTGCTTGCCGCCAGCAAATCCTATCGCCAAAGCATTGAACACATCCGACCACTCCTCCTCACGGCAGCCGGTACGTTTGCAGAATACGCTCGCGAAGAGCCCTACGAGAGTCTGCGCGAAGATTACTTCCTCTGGGCGGAACTCTTTCGATCGATCGCCACGAAGTACGAGCGGAGTAGTAGCGAGTTGGAGCCTGCCGTTCAGGCGGTGGCAGACAATCTTGACTACGTGAAACGCACTTCGCTAATGCTCGAACGACTCGAGCGCTTACTGGCTATTCCGCCGGATGATGGGGCCGATGCGGAGATCTTCCTGCGCCGACTTGCAAGCTACGTTCAGTCGTTCGAGCGGTTCCGCGAGCAGCTCAGAAAATTGCATGGGGCCGTGGCTGATGATGCCCCGAAACAAGTCGATCCGCAGCCTTCCCAAGAAGAGGCGACCCGCGGCGATGCAACGGCGGCGGCGTGGCTACACTCCCAGCCGACTCGATGGTCACCACCGATCAAGGCACGGCTGGTCAGTCACCCCTCAGGCGGTATGCGTCACCTACAGTGGATGACTACCGCTTCGAGGTTCTGATCGATGCGAGGTTTGTCGAGAAGCCGCGTAGAGCGAATTCAGCAGCTACTCAACTTGACGTACGTCTCCTCGACAGCTCAAAAGATGAGGCGACCGAGGATATCACGGAGAAGAACGATCTTGTTCGCATCGGGGAGGAGTTGGCTCGGAAACGGCGGGAGATGCCCCAACAGAAGATACCGCCGCATGAAGCTATCCTGCCGTTCCTCGGAACCTGGAAGGTATCGCCGGGAAACGTCACTATTTTGTTCTCGAGTAGCGGCGACAACAGGGTGACGGCCTCGCTTGTACGTTCCTCCGCAATTCTCTCTGCCAGTGGCGACTTCTACCTGGATGGCAAAGACCTCGTCGCCGATCGATATCAGTACAACTAGCTACTGGTGCCACCCTGGACTTGAGTGGCACGCGGTTTCGCCTCACAGGCGACGGTCGGCTAGACGCCGAAGGCCCCAAATACATCCGCAGCGGCAGCGGCGGATTCGAGCGGCTCTTTGACAGTTCGCATCGTTACACGCTGACGCAAACCAGCAATGTGATCCGCCCTGGCTACTATCAGGCCCTTAACCACCGAGGAGATTATTGATCGACGGCTACTTTTTGCTTGTTGCCATGTTGAATCCGCAGTCAGTGCTCTGTTTGATCCCGATTTGCGAATCGGATCGCTGGAAAGCATTGACTAAACCTGATGTTGCTCCGCTTTCCACGACTATGAGTAACATCGCCTAAAAATGGAGAATTGTTATGGGACTATTTGGACCACAACAAAACAACAACGGCAACAGCAACAAGCGAGTCTACGAACGCCTTCGGCCAAAGCGAGTCGCGAGAGTGAATAGGAGTGTCATTGTCGACCTATTCCTCACCGATCAGGGCGAATCTCTGTGGGGGCTTTCTCGCGTCAACGAGGATGGTGGAAGGTCCTACCGGACCATGAAGCCGGAGCAGCTTGTTGATGCGACCGAGGCGATCGCGTTCCTGGCGAACGTCTTCGCGAAAGATCGATGGATGTCCGATTGACCTGCAAGCCGAGCTCAGCGGGCTTCATCGCGAACTGCAGGAAGTCGTGCAAAAAGCCAAGAACGGATTTCGCGTCGCGAATGGCGAAACCCGACGCGACCGGGCTTCTCGCTACAGCGGCATAGTAGCCACCACGTCGATCAGGGCCGGGCCCTTGCTCCTTCGGGAGCAGGGGCTTCGGTCCACCTTTCTCCGCGATCCCTTCGAACATGCCATGAAACGTTCTGAGAAGCAACAACCGGTTTCCGATGGATTATTCTGCCGCTGCCGGTTTGGGTCCTGGTGTGGCTGGCCATGCTGCTCTGGCGATTGGGAAGCTGGTGTTACGAAACGCTCTGTGGGTCCGCAGGCGCACCACCCATCGCAAAGAACCTTCCCCGACAAACCACTCACCAGCGCGATCCTGATTGTGCCCGGTTCGCGTGGCTGCTGTTTAGTCACCTGAATCGCTACCGACTGGAGCAGGGCTTGCCACAGATGATCTGGAACGAGCAGCTTGAGCAGTCAGCGCTTTATCACGCCCACCGAATGGTCGAAACCGATGAGTTCGCTCACGTGCTTTCTGACGGTGTGGATCTCTCAGACCGGGTCAATCGCTTTGGCTACAAGTACCGCCAGTGCGCCGAGAACCTGGCTTACTGGATGAACCCTCTTCTTAGCCTCGAACAACTGGCAGTCGAGATCCACGAGGGGTGGGTAGATTCACCAGGCCATCATGCCAACTTGATCGGCGACTGCCAGGAAGTCGGCATCGGAGTGGTACGTGACGGACAAACCTACTACGCCGTGCAGAATTTTGGCACACCGCTCCCCGCCATGGCGACGCCGTTTGGTCACCTGACCCACCGCGCCGGGCGACAGGCCGCGCGAAGCTAAAGCCGCGTACCGCGTCCCGACTTACGTCCATCACATCCCCGCCATTGCGACCCCACCATGTCCGCCGCCGACCGACCCAAAAAACGACGTCGCACCGCCAACGAATACGCTCGAACGCGACTGGCGGTGCTGCGGCATATCTACCGCTACGGAATCGGGCTGGCTGCCGTGATCGAGCTGGCGTTCATGGGCGGCAAGAGTGCGGGGCACGTATTGAGGCGTTTTGCGGCGGCAGGTCTCGTGACGCTGGAAAGCGGGGTGATTCCGGGTGGACTGAGTTACGCGACGCTCACGCCCGCCGGTGGCAAGGCGATCGGACGGGTGGTAAAGGCCAAGAAACCGGGTTCTGCGGCACTCGACCTTTACGTTGCGACCGCGTTCTACGCGGTGCTTTCGGCGGATAACAGGCGACGGTACCGGTTACTGCCAGCCGAAATTAAAGAGCTTTCGCCCGGTTTGCCGCCCAATGTGGTGCATGTTCTCTCTGACGACGAGGACCACCCGGCGGTGCTCCGCGTGCAACTGGCCGCCAGCGGCAAACCGGCCAGAGTCCGCGACAACGCGGTCGCGTTTTTTGAGAAAGCAAAGGCCGAAAAGTCGACCGCGGATTGGGTCGAGTCCAAAGAGCTTGGACTCGTGTTACTCGGACATTCGCCCGCACGGGTTTTGCAGCTTCAACGGGCCATCAAAGCCGACACGCGGCTGAAGGATTATCTGGTCGAAGTGGCGCTTGGTCCGACAGCCGAGACACTGGCCGAGCGTCTTCGTGAGCGGAGGAAAACACCTTAAATGGTTGTACGTTATCAGAGCGGAATCAGCTACGGCAGCGAGGCGGCTACCGGCCGGACCTTGGTCTTCGACCGTTCGGCACCACCGGCAAGATGGTTCAGGTTCGTGGGGAGACCGGCGGCGGGAAGTCGGTACTCATCGCGGCGCTCCTCATGCAGTACTTACAGCCTTACCGGGTGGATGGAAGCGAGCAGCTGGATGTCCTCGTTGTGATCGACCTGGGGGGCGACCTGTTTACCTTCAATCTTTTAAAAGCGGAATGTGAACGGTTGGGGACGCATCCTCAGGTGGTCGTCTCTCGACCCGCTTGACCAGACGTACTACTTTGACCCCCTGGATAGCTGTAAGTGCCTGCAGGGGAGCACCGGCCGGATGGCGAATTTTGTGACGGCAGGGCTTAACCTCGCGTACGGCGAGGGGTTTGGGAGCGGTTACTTTGGGCGGCTTAATCTCTCAACCATTCGCCAGGCGTTTGTCAGACTCCACAAAAAAGGTATCGCGGCGCCAACACTTGTCGAGCTAGGAGAAGAGCTTTCGCTAATGGCAGCCCAATCTGAAAAATGCCCGGGAAGCGGCGGAAGCCCTTTATGCCCTTGATCAGCTGCTCGACTACCCGGCGCTCACCAGGTCGCCCGACCCGGCGCTTCGTATCGATATCGACCGGGCACTGGAAGAGTGCCATGTGCTTTACTTTTTTCTGCCCACGCTGCAAGAGCCTCTGGCGGCCAGAGCCGTTGGGACGCTGGCCGCCTGGAGCGTGATTAACACGGCCGCTCACCGTCAGAAGACGGCCAGCCAAAACGCACCATCCAGCTCGTAATCGATGAGGCAGCGCAGATCGTCCACGGCCAGTCTTTTCAGGACGCACTCGTTTTGTGCCGCAAGTACGGCATTCGCATCCATATCGTGCATCAGTCAGAAGCCCAGCTAAGGAGCGCTCGCGGCACCGACATGTCGCAGGTCGTAAAAGACAACTGCGCCATCAAGCGCCGATTTACGACCGATACCGGCAAGCGAAGCGGGGAGCTGGATGACCTGCAAAGCCACAGCAAGCTTGAAAAAGTGCCGCGGCTTGGAACGTCCCAATCGGGGCTAAAGACAACAACCAGCCAGCAAGAGCAAGACGAGCCAAAACTCAAGAGAGACGACGTGATTGACGTCAACACGGAGTTTGGTCGCTACTACCTGCTCTTTAACGACGGCAAGGGCCACCGCGAGCCCATCGAAGTTGTCAGTGAGTTTCCGACCTCCCAGGCCGAATACGACCGGCTGAGTACCACGCCGCTGCCACGCCAGAGTGACGAACCGGCGAAGACGGGTGTTACGGCCGCTCCGAAAAAGCCACGGACAGCCGCTCCTGCTGCAAAGCCTGTGGTGCGGTCGGTTCACGCACCAGAACTTCGTCGGCTGCTTGGCAGCTAAAAGCGGACGAAGCATGGCGACTGTCCGCCTGACCCATTCCCTGTTAACCCCGGAGTACATCGATGTTTGGCATATTTCGTCGACACTGTCCCGACTGTGGCACGGTGCAGCAAGCCGGCAGGTGTCTGGAATGCGATGAGTCTTCCCTTACCGCTCAACGCCGTTACCTCTCACAGCGGCGGGGTAGCTCGCTTTCCGAGAACGTCGACATTGGCGTACTCGTTGACCGCACCGGTAGCAGTGCTGCTTTCTCGAAGGGCGTGGTGGTTGCCACCGAGACCGTCCTTCGCATTGTAGAGAATAACCTTCCGGATAGCCGGGCCTGGGTGCAAACACACGGTGATGAAGATTACGGAGAGTTTCCAGAACTACTCGCTGGTCCGGGCCCGGTGGAACAAACAGTGAAGGCCGTCCGATCGATTTGCTTTGATGGGGGAGGCGACGCCGAGGAAACCCATCTCTCTGGCGTCGAAGCGGCTATCGGGCATTTGGGATGTTTCGCTTCCCAAAGCGATCGTCGGCAGGCAATGCTGGTGTTTTTGACCGACGACACCAAACCGGCGAGATCTGGCCACACGGCCGAAGCGATTGGCAGCAGGCTAAAGCAACTTGGCGTCCTCTTTTACCTCATCTGCCAGCCCACGCCCTCGCTCCGGCAGTTGTGCACCGCCGCAGATGGCCTCTGCTTTGAGATTTCGAATAACCCGACTGAAGAGATGCTCCACGAGATTGCCTCTCAAATTGCCGGAAGCGTCCCAATCACGAGGGCGTGTGCTTCGGGCAGGTGCCTTTCGGCGACGGCGGCTGCGGGGCTGTTTTGCTGCGGTGCGAAGTTTTGGACACGCTTGGCGAGAACGCCGGCGCGAATGGCTGCCAGGTGGCGGTCGCGCGGCTGCGAGGTTGAAAAGCGAACGGTTATTTCGAATGCCTCTTAGGAGCGTGGAGCGGGGGAAAGGTGAGGGCTTAGCTGTGGAGCCCGATTTCGCGGGCGTACTGTTTCGTTTGCTGGTCGCGGCTCGGTTTGCTGCGGATGATCCGGAAGTTGGCGGGGTGGAGGCGGGCTTCGCTCAGTTGGGCGAGCTCGGCCGAGATGCTGGTCTCGCTCGGCTTCGGCGTCGGCAAGTTGGGCTCGGAGCCGCTTGATTTCGGCGTCGGCGTTGGCGACCGTCGCCTTTAGCTGGCTTCGGCGCTCTGAGGTCAAGCCAAGCGTGTTGTCGGCGAGCTTTTGCTCCGCCATCCGCTTCGCCTTTGCTGGCAATTCGGCGACGAGCGGCGTCGAGCGCTCGCGCCACGGCACGGCCACCGTCGCGGCGCCATGGAAGACCTTCGAGGCGTTGGCGTCGAGTGCCAGGCGGCAGCGGTCGATGAACTGATTCAGGGAAGATTGTCGCTGCAAGAGTGGCGTGGCCTCAGGCGGGTCTTGGCCTACGGCGAGTAGATCATCACGCACTGCGGTCGCTCGGATGGCTTCGTCGGACCGCTCTCGCATCGTCCGCTCGAGCTCTTGAACCCGGATTCCCCAGATGACTCCCCATGCTTTGGCACACGATTTGCGCCAAGTCCTTGAAAACAAGGACAATTGAGCATTTCATGCCAAGCTGGCAGGAGAACCCAATGGGTGACGCCCAAAGCGACGAATTGCGGGTCGGTTTTGACAGTCGGTTGAAGCTCCGGTTCTGTGGTAGCAAGGTCACCAGCGACGCCGGACTGCTGGCCTACCGTGAACTGGATGAAGCCCTCTCTCTTACTGCGATGGGCAAGGACGTGCTGACCGATTCACGCTCGGGTGCGAACAAGAGGCACCTGCTCGTACCCCTCTTGCGGCAGTCGATCTACAGCCGCCTGGCGGGCTACGAAGACGTGAATGACGCCGAACGGTTGTGTATCGATCCGGCCATGCGGCACGTCGTGGGAGGAAGAGCGAGTCATCCGGACAGGAAAGCTGCCTCAGCGAGCGAGGTGGGACGGTTTGAAACCGAGATCCTCAGCACCAAGGCTAATCTGACCGCACTGATGTATCTTCCGGGCCGGTGGATCGACAAGGTCCACCAGCGACAGCCCCTCAAACAACTCATCCTCGATATGGATAGCTCGGTGAGCGAAACCTACGGGGACCAGGAAGGAACCGCTTACAACGGCCACTTCGAGTGCACCTGCTACCATCCGCTGTTTCTGTTCAACCAGTTTGGTGACCTGGAATTTGCCATGCTGCGTCGTGGGAACAACGCCAGCGCGAAGTTCTGGCGACGCGTACTGCTGCCGGTTGTCGAGCGGTACCGGCACCTGGAGATCCCCAAGTTCTTCCGGGGCGATGCGGCGTTTGCCCTGCCGAAACTCATGCGGCTGTTGGAAGACGAGGGCTACCAGTACGCCATCCGCATCAAGGCCAACGCCGTGCTGGAGCGGGAAATCGAGCATCTGCTCACTCGCCCGGTAGGCCGCCCCTCGCACAAGCCAAAAGTCTTCTACCACAGTTTTCGCTACCAGGCGAAGTCTTGGCAGCGCCAGAGGCGGGTGGTCGCCAAGGTCGAATGGCACGCGGGGGAGCTGTTCCCCCGTGTGGGGTTCATCGTCACCAATCTCACGAAGCAATCAAAGAACGTCGTCAAGTTTTACAACGGCAGAGGCACGGCAGAGCAGTGGATCAAGGAGGGCAAGAACGCGGTGAAATGGACGAAGCTCTCCTGCCGCACGTTCAAAGACAACCAGACGCGGCTACAACTCTTTGCGCTTGCTTACAACATGGCGAACTTTTTGCGGAGGATGGCCCTGCCGGGGGAGATCGACCATTGGTCGCTCACCACGCTCCGCGAGAAGCTAGTGAAGACTGGGGCCAAAGTGGTTCGGCATTCGAAGTACGTCACCTTCCAGTTGGCCGAGGTGGCCGTGCCACGGCGGCTGTTCGTGGCGATCCTCGACCGGATCACACGATTGGCGATGCCGCCGCCGGGAGTCGCCACGCCTCGTGCCTAGCTCAACTCATCCGGTGTAAGTCACGATTTGAGGAGAAGTTGCGCGCCGAAGTGCGGATTCGAGGCCCAAGCGTGGTCCTTGATGCGATTCTCACCTGCCAGGGACGAGACAAATCCGAAAAAATCGCCACGCGATATCCACGGGGGGGGGCGCAGCGGTTACAGTGAATGATGATCGTGCCGGGAGCGGTTCCCGGCTGAACTATCTGGGGAATCCCGGCTTAGATTGAGTGTCCCATTGCAACTGGTTATCTGGTAGGTTGCCCTCTGAGGTGGTGCCGATTCCACGGACAGGGGGTACAAGGACCTCACCAATACCAAAGAGTTCATATCGCTCTAATTTCCTCTCCGGAGTCCTAACATGAGAACACTGCTCTCGATAGTCTTGCTGCTGGCACCATATCAGGCGCGTGAGAGTCAAGCCGCCAAACCGGAGCCAACCCCGCCCAAATCGTCGGTAGAAGGCGCCGTTTGGAAGATAACGTTTGCGGACGACTTCGACGGAACGGCAATCGATCCACAGCGCTGGAATATCGTCCACGAGGATCGCACGTGCCGAGTCAACAACTTCTGGCACCGCGATTGTGCCCAGCTCAGTGGCAAGGGCCAGTTACGCATGATCACCCGCAAGAGCTTGGTTAAGCCCGGCTGGCATGATACCCTCCTGCATCGAAACTAAGGACAAATTCACCCAGCGGTTCGGGTACTTCGAAGTGTGTGCAGAGATGCACTCGCAACCGGGATTCTGGACGGCCTTCTGGGCTATGCCCGCCCCGCCCGGAAACATCAGCTCCACTGAACACGAGGGGATGGATGGCACCGAACTAGATATCTTCGAGAAGAACAGCCTTGACGAAAAGGTCCAGCACACCCTGCATTGGAATGGCTATGGCCAAGAACATGAATCGGCCGGTTTTCGCTCTACCGTGCCGAATGTATTGACCGGCTTTCACACTTTTGGACTGCTTTGGACTCCGGACGAATATGTTTTCTATGTCGACGACATCGAAAGGTGGCGCACCAGCATGGCGGCGTCGCTCAGGTACCGGTCTACTTGCTAATCTCTTCGGAGATCGGCGACTGGGCCGGTGACATCAAGAAGGCTAAATTGCCCGACGAAATGCGCGTCGACTACGTCCGAGTCTGGCAACGGTACAACAACAACGGCGGCATCGCATTTAGATCCAAGCCTCTCACCGCCGAGGAGTAGAGGACGAAGCTCAAGACTGCAAAGAGAGCTGCGTTCCCTACATTCTACAACCTACCATTTCGCGGACCCCGGAATCGCCAGCGGTTGGACCTCTCTGGAAGAGGCGCAAGGGTCAAGTAAGTTGTTTTCTGGTTTCCCTCGACGTCCGTGCGTCTGTAGTCCGGTCACTCGCGAAGCTGTGGTTTTCTACGTTCGTGAACAAGGGGGGCGCACCGCTTTTTACTTAGCAAGTTGAGGAAACCTACTCCTGGTCCTGGATGACCAAAACAGGCGCGGGCTCCGCGGTCGCGTCCGTGAACCTTGAGCGAGACGCTGGCAGGCGACAAGCACGGACGCCGTTTGTCAAAGCGGTAGCTTAGGTCCCGTCCGTTTCTGCTGTGGTATGCGGATATCTGCATCGCGCCAACCCGCAGGCGATTATGCGTGTCGAACTGGCTGCCCGGGCCGTGACGGAACTTCTTGCGCCACAGTGCGTTGGGTCGATTCGCATTTATTCCCGCGACGCGAAAGCTCTTTTTTTTGGGATTTCGACCGTGAGAATCGCCATCCAGCACAAATCTCACATTTAGTAATACTTATCCGTCCTATGTTGGAAAACCGCGGTCATCGCTTCGTGACCGCTGCGGGCCTAAGCTGCCTTATCTCCATGAGCGATAAACAACGAAACATCGCCGATCGAGAGCGTTTTCTCGATTTACTGGCCACGCACGAAGCCCAACTTCTGGGCTTTCTGTGTGCGATCGTGCCTGGATTTCAGGACGCCGAAGACGTGTTTCAGCAAACAGTTCTGACCATGTGGCAGAAGTTTGGCGACTTCGAGTTGGGCACCAATTTCGTTGCCTGGGGATGCCGCATCGGGCGGAACAAGGCGATGAATTTGCTCCAATCGCGGCGGGTTGCTTACCTCGACGATGACGTCATTGATTTGCTGGCCGCGACGCAGAGCGACGAAGATCCCGAGATGCGTCAGGCCCGCCGCCGCGCAGTCCAAACTGCCTGAAAAAGCTCAGTACGAAGGATCAGGAGCTTGTTCGCGCAGCCTACACGAGTGAACAGACGATTAAGACGCTAGCATCCGAACTTGGGCGGAGCGCTGGGGGCGTCTACAACTCGCTCGCTCGCATTCGGACCGCTTTGTATCGCTGCATCCAAACCAAGCTTGCTCGGGAAGGGTACGCATGAGCACATCCAAAGATTACTCGGAAGCTGAATTGCTGGCGTACTTCGATCGCATTTGTAGCTGCGACATCGATGCGGAGGCGCTGGCGGAACTGCAAATGGTACTCCGCACGCAGCCCGACGCGCCGGCAATGTTTCTGCAGTACATGTCGATGCATGCCGACATGTATGGCGCGGTCAGGTTGTCGCGGGTGAGAAAGATTTTCGAGTCGGAAGTGCAATTGCGGGTCGATGCCACGCCGACCCTTCGCACGCACGCCAAACGGTGGGGCACGCGATTGGTGCCGATCTTGGCGATAGCGGCCGCGGTGCTGCTGCTACTGTGGCCCACAGGGCCGCCGCAAGCTGAACCGATACTGAATTGGCCCGACGCGGTCGCGACACTCAATCGTGTCGAGGGAGTGGTTTGGTCGGAAACGGGCTCGCAGTACGACGTCACAAGCATTCTCACTTCTGGAAACTCGCTGCAGTTCCTCTCAGGCTTGGTAGAACTGGAACTTCGCCAAGGGGCGGTAGTTGTGCTGGAAGGGCCGGCACATTTGGTAGTGGACGACGTGAATCGTGCAACGTTGCTAGATGGCAAGTTAGCGGCAGTTGTCCCACCTTGGGCCAAAGGCTTTCGTGTCGATACGCCGGGCATCGACGTGGTCGACCACGGGACCCGATTCTCAATGAGCGTATCTTCCGCAGCGGCGGGCGAACCCGAAGTCAAAGTGCTGGTGGCCGAAGGCGAAGTCGAATTGCTGGAAGCCGACCAACCACACCAGAATCGCCGACTGTTCGCAGGCGAGGGCGTCCGTGTCAACCATGGTGTCTTGACACAGCATAACCATGACGAAGCAGCAACACATCTCGTCGAAAAGTTGCCCGGAAACGACGGAAAACGTGATGCTGTGATTGTCGGCGACCGTTGGCGCGAACTGGCAGCCGGGCGAAGCGGGCCAGCCACATCGTAGCGACGCCTGGCGGTACTACACCAACGTGGGGGGCCCCTTTGGCGATCCGAACTGTTATGAGGAATTCGTGTGGATTGCGGACCAAGTCGAAGGCTTTTTCGGTCCGCCGGGAGCACGCCGCAAGCAGTCACATGAGTCGCTCGGGTTCGTGAAAGTACACCGCGATGGCGGGCATCCCGGGCACGGAAAGTCTCAAGCGGCTGATGGCTTCGATCATTACTCGATTGCCGCCTTTGTCGTTCCGAACGACGGCATTTACCGTATTGAAGCTGGATGGCTTGAGCGGCCCGAGCCTCGCCGTTGGGATTTGGATCATGTGCTGGACGTCGCCGTTCACGTGAATGACGAGCCGGTGACCACCCGCGACTTTTGCAATCGATCTTGTTATTTGCGCTTCGCATGGCCGCTGGGAACGCTTAAGGCCGGAGACGCAATTTACGTCGGTGTGGGACCGAGCGGCGTCGACCACAACGACCGATTTCGGTGGGGATTTTACGTCGTCCACGAGATTGAGCCCCCAGCCGCTCCATTGTTGTCCGTTCGGCACTCGCTGTCGGAAGTCACATCTGCGAATCACAGTGGGCCCTCATCGGACCTACGCACCGCGAACTTCTCTGCCCAATCAGACGGAGGCAAGTAATGCTCCACGGAATGCGACACAGCCATACAAATTCGGCACGCGGCTTCACCCTGGTCGAATTGTTGGTCGTGATTGCGATCATCGGCATCTTAGTGGCCCTGTTGCTCCCAGCGGTGCAAGCGGCCCGCGAAGCGGCGCCACGCGCACAATGCCAAAACAATTTGAAGCAAATGTCGCTCGCCTGCCTCAACTACGAGAGCACCAAGGGCACGCTGCCACCTGGCGCCGTCGCCATGGCGGACGACGAACAACGCAATAACGTAAAAACCGGCTGGGCGATTGAAATCTTGCCGTTCATGGAACTCGACAATATCTACGACTTGTACGATTTTACCGGCAACAAGCACTATCGTTCGCAAGGCCAGAACGCGTCAGGGGTCTCGAATCTACAAGCGTCGCAAACATTCATCGACGCGTATGTCTGTCCGACCGACCCACTGGCAAACCAATTGATTCTGCCGCAGGGCGAACCTGGTAACTTTGCTCCCACAACATATAAGGCCGTTACCGGCGCCCTCGACCTTACTCGTTCGGGCGGTAATCCCGTGTGGTGGGATCGCGCTCGCCCCGGCGACCTTAATCGTCTGAAAGAATACAAGATTCTCCGCGGCCCGCTACCAGCAACCGGCGATTTCATTCCGACTAAGCCGATCAAGCTTTCGCAAATCACCGATGGCACGACCAATACCGTCCTGGCGGGCGAATACCATACGCTGACGCTCGCCGACGTTCGCAAGAGTGTCTGGGGAGGTTCGTGGCGCTGCCGCAGCAGGGGGCATATGGTTCGTGGTTCGCTTTATCGAACCCCTGACTTGGAGCAGTGCATCGAGTTGGCCTCGCAAGTCGATGGCAGTCAGGGGCAGTTCATGTGTTTCCGCAGCTTTGCATCGCTGCATGCCGGCGGGACGATGAACTTCGCCTTCTGCGACGGCTCGGTCGACATTATCAGCGACGATGTCTCCGACGATGTCTACCTGCTGATTGGAACCATTGGCGGGGGGCTTGATAATGGGGCGATCGACGGAGGCACCCCACCGCCCCCACCAAGGTAGTAAGTAAATAGCTTAAAGGTAATAAATGTTCGAACCCCTGGCGGACTTCAAATCGTGAATGCACGAGCCCTATCTCTCTTACTACTGCTGGCGATCGCGGCTGGTTGCAGCCGAGGTCCGTACGAAGTGGCACCCGTATCGGGCGTGGTGACGCTTGGCGGCGAGCCCTTGGCGAACGCCACCGTTAGTTTTGCGCCGCAGGGCGACGGATTCGACGTGGCGGGGCCTGGGTCGTCGGGCACCACGGACGAAAGTGGTGAGTACGAGCTCCGCACCTTTAAGGACGACCGCGGCGCCGTGGTTGGCAGCCACACGGTGCGCATCTCCACCTTTCAATCCAAATTCAAGGACCTCAAGACTTCCGACGCGCTCGAAATCGTCTCTCCCGAATACGTCCCTCCACAATACAACCGCAACACGAAGCTGAAGTTCGACGTGCCCGCGAGCGGTACGGACAAAGCGAACTTTATGCTCGATAAGCAGCGCCTAAGTAGGCGTTAATACGACCCCGATGCGAGTGATCTGAAGCCTGAATCGATAAGGCTCTAACTTGGTTTCCATTTCTTTTCTTGCAACCTTGGAGAATGACTAATGAGAGTTACCTATTTACTGGGCCTCGCACATATGGCCTTGACGGTGGCGGCAACGTTGGCCACAGCCCCGACCTATGGGGCGATGTTCGTTGCCGGTGCCGACCCCACAACAACCTTTACGGACCTGTTGCTCGACGATGTGACGCCGGGCACCGGCCAAGACACAGCCACTTCCACCACCTTTACTCCAGCACGTAACCTCGACTCGCCGACAGGTATGGGACCGGTCGACATTTCGATTACAGGCATTGGATTGAACCCCCGCGGTGGGACGGCGACGACAGAAGAAACGCTCACCGTAACCGTCACCTACTTTGGCGCAGGACGATTCGTTTGGAACCCTTGATGACCTTATACTGGGCGCAGAAACGGCGACCCTCGAGTACCTCGGCACCGTCGATGAATATGCCGCAGTCTTTGACAATCCCATTACTGGTCAGATCGACGGTGAGAACAATCGTTTCCGCATAGCGTTGGAATCAACGGGCAACATGCGGTTTAAGTCATGGAACGCATTGCAATCACCGTCCGGCCAAAACGGCTTGAAGCTAAGCGTTGGTGGCACAGCGGCGCTTGTCGTCCCCGAGCCTGGAAGTTTAGCCCTCGTGGGCTTGCTGCTGTGTGGCGCTTCGGCCGTGGCGATGCGAAACAGGCTTGGCTAACAGATAGCCAAAGAGTGGTTTGACGGACGATGAGGCCGATCCCCGGCCCGCCTAGTGGGCAGCGTGGCGGGTGGGGGGGTTGGCTGAGGCATGTGATGTAGGTTGGATGCTGCCCGAAGAATGAAAGTCTTAGCCAACTTATCGAACATGACTCGCTGCGGTAGCGCACGCCGCGATCGGTTCCCGAACTGCAACTTATCGAAAGCCACTTTGGCTTTGCGACCCATCTTTTTGGAGTAACTCATCCAATGCGCACCTCCGATCTCTGCT
The DNA here is from genome assembly GCA_963753855.1 of Lacipirellulaceae bacterium. Classification (GTDB taxonomy): domain Bacteria; phylum Planctomycetota; class Planctomycetia; order Pirellulales; family Lacipirellulaceae; genus Aeoliella. Next base: position 25,628 of record CAVWDV010000009.1, read on the forward strand.
CCCGCCTGGCCTTTCTACTTGTTGCGTCCTCGTTGGTCGTTAGCGGAATGCCGGCGCTCGGCTTCGAGACCCCCGGCGAGGTCTTCGAGTTCGACGCCGGGCTCGATGTCGGCGGCAACGCCACTTGGACGGAAACAGGTTCCAGCGGGTTCGAGACGCTCACGTTTGTTGGCGGAGCGACCCCCACCGCTGGTGAAGTGACGGACGGGACGCTCAACCTGCTGGCGCACGCCATCGGCGCAGATGGGGTCTCCAATACCTACGAGCAGACGCTCGGTGGCGTGGGCCAAGCCAGTCGCCGCAGCGGTTCGTTCGAAGTCTGGTTCAAGCCCAATAACTTGACGACCGCGGATCAAATTATTCAGGAAACGGGAGGTGCAGGCGCGGGTACTATCATCTCACTCTCCAATGATAATCTCGAGTTCTTCGTCAACCCAGCCGGAGCCATTCCCAACTTCTCGGTTTCCACAACACTCACTAGCACTGATTGGCATCAAGTAGTGGCTGTCGTGAACAACACCAACAACTCGACGGCCGATGACTCTCTCGACCTCTTCCTGAATGGTTCGTTCGTCGGATCAAGCGGTGTTGGAAATATCAACGACTGGGCGGGTGGAAACCAGGGAGGGCTGGGCAGCTTTGGCGGTGCCTCGCATCCCACCGGTAGCCAAATCGGAACGGGGGACGAGAGCAACATCGGTGCCGACATCAACGGTGCCATCCACTTGATGCGGTATTACGACGAGGCGCTCAACCTCTCGCAAGTTCAGGCCAACTTTAACGCGGTCGCTGCTCCAGCGCCGCATGGAATGTGAACGCCAATGGCGACTGGAACACGGGCGATAACTGGACGAGCAATCCGAACGTCCCCGGCGTCGGTGGTTTAGCGGGTGGCGATGCCATCCTGGGGCAAGTGCCCACCAGCGCTACGACAATAGCCCTCAATACCAACGTCGAACTGGGCGGACTAAAGCTCGACAACGCCAACGGCTATACCATTTCCGCTGGCGTCGGTACGCTGACACTCTCTGGTAGTGCTGAAGTTCGCGCCACCAGCGGCGCCCATCAGATTGATGCTGTCGTCGCCGGCTCGGCCGGCCTGCTCAAGACCGCGACAGGTTCGGTTGCTCTGACGGGGAGCAACACCTTCAGCGGCGACGTTGTGCTCGGAGCCGGCACGTTGTCCGTAGGTTCGAACGGCAACCTGGGCAACGCCGCCAACGGCATTGTGTTCCAAGGCGCGACACTCCAAGTCACTGGCACCTCGTTCAATACGCTCTCCCGCAACCTGACGCTCACCGGCGCCGCGACCATCGACGTCGCCGACGCCGCCAACAGCCTTGATTTGACTCACGCCGCTAACGGGCGGTAACGCCTTGACGAAGGCAGGCGATGGCGAAATCACCCTGTCAAATGCCGCCGCGTTTGACGGCCGAATCAACGTCAACGGCGGTATCTTCGTCGTCGACAATGCCGACGGTTTGGGGACACCTACTGGACCGACGTCGATCGCGGCTGGCGGCGGCACGGTGGAGTTCGACGGATCGCTGACAATCGCCGACAACTTCCTTCAGCTCGGCGGCCGTTTCGACACAGTGCTCGCACCCCATATTCGCAGCACCTCAGGCAATAGCCAAATGACAGGCAACATTCAGTCCGCCAGCGGAGGCAATGGATTTGCCAACGTGCGGCTCGAAAACGCGGCCAGCGGCACCACGCTAACGATCGACAACACGGCCGCAACACCTGCCCAGCTCTCAGATCCCTCGGGTGACGGCCGATTCGTATTCCAGGGCACAGGCAACTTCAAGATCGGCGACGAGGCCAATGGCGGCGATCCCATGCTGGATATATTGGGGAATCCAACGGTAGACGTCGGTAGTGCCCGCATTACCGGCTTCGGCGTCGACGTTGTTGTCGCACTGGAGGATGTCACAGACACCGTCACCATCGCCACCGCCGTCCGGTCGACCGATACGACGAACGCCTCGGGCTATTATTGGGGCGGCAGTACCATCGTCGAGTCGGGCACCCTCGAAGTGCTCAGCAGTGGCAACGATTTTGGCGAATTGCAGTCGTCCACCATTGCCGTACTTGATGGCGCACGGTTCGATGTCTCCGACTTTGCGACGGCAAATGAGGGCTACAAATTGCAGGTTGTTAACGACCCCACTCCAGATGAACCTTTCAGTGGAGATGAGACGGGGCAAGTGCTCACTGGTAGCGGCACCATTGTTGCCAGCACTGTTGGTATCAAAGCGTTCGAAGACGCCATCTTTAATCCGGGCGACGACGTCGGCACGTTAAATGTAGACGGAACCATGACCATTGATCAGTTCCAGGCCAATCCGAACGGAGCACTGAACTACCAACTCGGAAGCGCCGGTCGACCATTGGTAGTGGTGTAAACGACCTGATCGCCGTCAATGGCACACTCGCACTCCAGGCATCCAATGACGGCCAGTTTAACCTGAACGTTACGCCTGTGGCCGGCAACCTGGCAGCGACGCCCTACACGATTATGACCAGCACGAACAATACTGGCACCACCGCTTCTGGTTCCAGCTTTGTTGTCACGCTGGTCAACCCACAGGGCACCACACTTAACTCGCGGCAGGGTAACTCGGCGTCTGTGAGTTTGAGTTCCACCGCCGTAACGGTCGAATTCGATGCGGCCGGCAATCGTACCTGGACCGGAAACGTAAATAGCAACTGGGACGTCGGCGGTACGGCCAACTGGTCGGGCGGCGACAGCCTGTTTTTCGACCTGGACAACGTGACGTTCGGTCAGTCGGCGCGAGAGCCGTAACCGTTAGCGACAAGGTGACGCCCGGTTCAACAAGTTTCAACCCCACTTCGGGTTCGTACACAGTGACCGGAGCCGGCAGTATTCAGGGCACTGGCACCGTGAATGTGGATAGCGGCACCGTAAACCTACTGAACCGCGGCAATAACTACAGCGGCGCAACGACCATTGATTCGGGCGCAACGCTGGCAATGGTCTCGGCGTCGACCGGCAACATCACCAACAACGGCACTCTGTCCGTCGGCGGCGCTGGTGCGGTCGGCCCTAACTTCGTGACCAGGGCGCTTCGAACTGAATTACGACGCTGCCCAGGACGTCACCTACAACGGGACGTGGAACGATTCGGCCCCGGCCGCTGGCGCCGTCAACCTAAACTTTAGCAATAACGAGGCAACCACCGTCACCGCAGCCGACGGGACCTTCGGGTACCTCACCGCGGCGTACGACATCCCCACCAGCGGCGCTGCTTTGGCGCCGGGGGAGACAACGGCTATTTTGATGGCCGAGCTCAATTCGATGGTACTTTCGAAGTTGTTTTCAACGTCACCAACACGTCCGCCGGCACCGATCAGGTACTGCTCGACATCGGTGGGGGACGCGGTGTCACGATTGCCCTCGACAATTCGGTACTGACGGCCGGACTGAGCGGCGACGATCCAGATACTACGGCGTTGTCGACGAACGCACTCTCGCCCGGATGGCATCACGCGGTCGTCGTAGTCGATATTATCGGTAGCAATGATGACCTCGCGAATGACAGCGTCACGCTGTACGTAGACAACAGTCAAGTCGGTACGCTCTCGAATGTATTAATCGACGACTACGCTGGCAGCAATGGTTGGGCGTTTGGCGGTCCAAATAGTGTGACGCTCGATCCTGCCATCGCAAGCCCCGCCACGGTGTATGGCGACGGAGTTGCTAACGACTTCTCCGGCCAAATTGCCTTGGCGCACTATTATCAGACGGCGTTCGATTCGGATGATGTGAATCAAAACTTCGTAGCGCTTCAAGACCCAACGCAGGTTGTTGGTCCCGCCGTGCTCGATGTCGATGGTGCGTTCCTTTCAGACGGCACTCTCGAATTCGACGTTTTCGGAAATGGTGGAACCGATCTGATTAGCATCTCTGGCGAGGCGACGCTCGACGGCGTGATCAACGTTTCTCTGGTTGGCAATAACCCAGCCGGTGGCTCGTCGTTCACCATCCTGACCGCTACCGAGGGCATCATAGACCTGGGAGCGACGATCAATTTGCCTAGCGGTTTTTCGTCGAGCATCGTCGACGGCGTTAGCCTAGTACTAACCCTTGGTTTGTCGGGCGACTTCAATGGCGATGGTATCGTGAACATCGCCGACTACACCGTCTGGCGCGACAACCTGGGCGCTACGGAAGACGACACCATACTGAGCGGCAATGGCAACGGTGGCATTGTCGATTCGACCGACTATGCGTTGTGGAAAACCAACTTCGGCAACGGCACAGCGGCTGCCATTGGCTTGGGACAGGCCAATGTGCCTGAGCCCAGCACGTTAATCCTGACCGCTTTGATGGGTATCTCCTTGCTGGGCGTTCGGTCACTCCGCAAGTAGCCCGCAATTCATACGCCGCGCAAGCTCCACCGGGATTAGCCCGGGGGTGACACTGCGTGCGAAGCGGCACCTTTTTACCAACGCAAAGAAAAGCAGTTGGCAACCAGAGGCAGACGAAATCCTATGCGACTATTGAGAACGGCATCCGCGACATTGATCTCGGCAATGCTCTTAGCACTTGTATCTAGCAGCGCATGGCAGGCGACCAGCCGAACGTCGTGGTGATCATTACCGACGACGCCGGGTGGGCGGATTACGGATTCATGCGCAATGCTATCTCGGCCGCGGATCCCGGGCAACCGCGGCGATGTTCCGACACCCAGCCTCGACCAATTGGCGTCGCGGGGGGTGACTTTCACCAACGCCTACACCGGCTCAGTGTGCAGTCCGTCGCGGGCGATGATCACCACTGGCCAGTACGGTACTCGGTTTGGATACGGTTCGAACATCACTGGCGGCACAACGCCCATCAACGCAGCCAGCACAGTCCAGGGCTTGCCGACCGAAAGCATGACGATCTGGGAGCGTATGCAGGGCGTTGGATATAACACTGCGGCTGTTGGCAAATGGCACCTGGGCGAACACGCCAACGGCGGTGGGCAATTTGGCAATCGCCCGGAGAATCAGGGGGTTGAGTTCTTCCAAGGACTGTGGGCGGGCTCACGCGGCTACTTCGTCGGCAGCCAGACCGGGAGCGGCAGCTTGCGCGAGACGACCTCCGACGGGGCCGGAGGCATCGCATCGAATAATGTGATCGAGAGCAACTACTCGGGGCAGTACGTCACCGACGTGTTTGGCGACCAGTCGGCCGACTACATCCGCAACAACTCCGACGGAAGCGAGCCATTTTTTCTCTACTCTTCGTTTACCGCCCCGCACACACCGATGCAGGCGACCGACGCCGACTTGACCTACATCGATTCACTCAACGAGCCTGGCTTCACGGGCAACCGCCGCATTTATGCCGCCATGCAGTACGCCATGGATCGCAACGTGGGCAAGATTCTTGCGGCGCTGGACGATCCGGATGGCAACCCAGAGACCAGCGACAGCATCGCGGATAATACCCTAGTGGTCTTCATTAATGACAATGGTGGCGACTGCTGCGACACGGGGCCCAACTCTAGCGACAATGGCGATCTCCGCAACGGAAAAGGGAGCCAATTCGAGGGTGGTATGCGGGTGCCGATGATCGTCGCGGGTGCCGGCGTCGACAATTCGCAATTCGATACTGTATCCACGGACTTGGTGCACTCCATCGATATCGTTCCCACCGCGCTGGTTGGCGCTGGTGGTGGTGCATTTGGTCCCGATGAAGTGATCGATGGCGTGAATCTGTTACCCTACATTAACGGCACCGCCGACGGTGTGGCACACGAACATTTGTTCATCTCCCGCTTCAACAATCAACAGTCTGCCGTGCGGATAGGGAAGTGGAAGTACATGTACCAAAACGGCAACGGCTACCAGCTGTACGACCTGGATGCCGATCTGGACGAATCAAATAACGTGGTCGCCAACCCTGCCAACGCTGCAGTAGTCGAAGAAGCGAATCAACTTTTGGCCAGCTATCACGTGCAAATGGACAAGCCACGGCACGACAATCAGGCGCCTTCAACGAACCAGTTCGATCATTTTCGGTTCCGCGAAGACAATTTCGTGGCGGCGTCTTTCTCTTCGGCGGGTGCCTGGACCAACGGCGATACGGATAGTGGTAGCTTTGCCGCTTCGTGGCGCGACGGCTACGCGAATAACGAACTGACGTTCCGCACCAAGCCCACAGGCGACTACACCGTCACCAACGACTTGGATGCGGTGGCAGGTTTCGCCTACATGACGAGTAAGATCAATCTGATCACTCATCCAACTCCGCTCTCTGCGGCTCACACAGGAACCGTCGGCGGACTGCCAGTGCTGATGACAAAAAACCTGTCGGGAGACGGCCCAGAAATCAATTTGGATGCCACCGATGCAACCGCAGGCGTGTTCAGCTTCCACGTCGACCTGGACATCGAGGTGTACGACGACCTCACCATCCGCGGTGATGGAAATCAAAACTTTGCCTTCGGCGGCGAGATCCGAGAGTTTCGCGATGGGCGTTCTATCACCAAGACAGGATCTGCCGACGCAGAGTTTGCCGGACCGATTTCCGTGACCGGAACCGTCGATCTTCAAGGCGGCAAGGTGTCGTTGATCGATGGCACGGTGGGCGGGCATCTAGTGGCTCGCTCAGGTGTCATCGTAAGCGTTGGCGGCGGAGGCTTTAATCGCACGATCGTCACTCCACCTAATCCAACTCCGATCGTGACCGATGGGCTCGATCTGCACTATGATGCCGCGCTCGATTTCGCAGGTGACGCTACTTGGGATGACGTGGCTGGAAGTGCCTCAAATCTGAGCTTTGGCACCGGCGCTACACCGTCGGTCGTAAGCGATCCAACCTTCCAGGGAATCAGCCCGCCTACAGCATTCCGGCGACGGGGCCAGCAACGGGCCTGGGCGACTACTTCGAGGGCTTGGGGGCGTCCGCCCAACGAAGCCGTGAGGACGCCACGTTCGAAGTCTGGTTCCATGTCGACGACCTTGAAGCTGGTGGCAATCAGGTGCTATTTGAGGCTGGCGCCGGTCGAGGAGTCTCAATTACTTTGGATGACGACACGCTGAATTTCAATGTCGATGGCGACGGAAGCCTGTTGACGCTCTCAAGCGATATCGCATCGGGTTGGCACCAAGCGGTCGGCGCGATCGACCTTGTCGGTTCGTCAGACGAGCTAGCTAACGACAGCATGATCCTGTATGTCGACAACTCGCTGATCGGTACGTTGTCGAACGTCCTTATCGACGACTGGGCCGGCGGCAACACTGCTGCCATCGGCGGCGATGCTGCCGGAACCGCTGGCGACAACGGCATCGACTACCATGGTCTGGTCGCCGTTGCTCGGTACTACAGCAACTATGTCTTCGATGCCGACGACGTGAATACGAACTACGCCGCCGCGCAGATCGATGGTGGAGGCAGTGTAGTCGTCGAACCAACCACGCTTGCCGTGGCTGGCGACTTAACCCTGGAGGCATCCACGGTACTCGAACTCGATCTGCTCGACGCTCAGGCTTTCGATCGCGTGGCAGTCGAGGGAACCGCGACGCTTGGCGGAACGCTAGTCGTCTCCAAATTGGATGGTCCGACCATCGTCTTGGGTGAGAGCTATGAAATACTAACAGCAGACTCTATTGCTGGAGAGTACGAAGACGTGATTCTTCCAGAGCTAGTGGCCGACAGCATGTGGCAAGTGCACTATGACAACGATACTGTGTCGCTTCTAGTTACTGTGGCCGGCGACTACAACGCAGATGGCATCGTAGGAATAGCCGACTACACCCTATGGCGGGATACGTTGGGGCAAGCTGTTTCACAACTCACCGGGGCCGACGGCAACGGCAACGGGGTCGTCGACGCCGCTGACTATAGAGTTTGGAAGTCGAACTTCGGGCAGCAGACATCAGCGGCGATCGCCTCCTCCAACACCGTAGTCCCGGAGCCGAAGTCGATAGCCTTAGGCATTTTGACCCTTTTGATGATCCTGTACCGAGCCGCGTGAGCGGTTCAGATCTTACGCCCCCAAGACTCGTGGATACTATCATCCTTATGTACACCGACCACCCAACGCGCCGCAATTTTCTCGCCACCGCAACGCTCGCAGCGTTGGCGGCTCCCTACGCGCTTGCAGCCAGCGGTCAGTCCAACTCGCTGAACAAGAAGGGCTTCTGCACGACAACCCGTAACGACACTTGGCTGAAAAAACTTATCGCCCTAGACTCGAACTGGTTCTACAGTTGGGGTTTCAATAAGCCGGACAAGACACCATTGGACGTCGAGTTCTGCCCTATGATCTGGGGGGGAGGACCGGCGAGTGTCCGGAAAAAGTGCGAGGCTCTGGCCACATCGATTGCCCGCAACGAAGTCGCGTGCGTGATGGGTTTCAACGAGCCCGATCAACTCAGTCAAAGCAACCTGTCGGTCGCGAAAGCAATTGAGTGGTGGCCATTACTGATGGAGTTGGACGTGCCACTAGTAAGCCCCGGGTGTGTTCACCCCGATCGGGAGTGGATGACGGAATTCATGGAGGAGGCCGATCGTCGAAAGTACCGCATCGACTACGTGGCGGTACATTCGTATGGGGGCCCAAGCACTCAGGACTATTGAATCGACTACAGTCCGTCCATAAACTTTTTGGACGACCCCTGTGGATTACTGAGTTCGCGGTCGGCGATTGGCAAGCCAAGAATGCGGACGATAATAAGCACTCGCCCGCGCGAATTGCTGCCTTCATGCGCGAAGTGCTGCCAGGCGCTCGACAAAGCAGACTTCGTCGAAAAGTACGCATGGTTCTCAGCAGCTCCCCTCGAGCCCGCCGCTAGGTACCTCGGCGTGTTCCACGAGTCGGGCCAACTCACCCCATTGGGGACTATCTATCGCGATCATTCTGCCGGCTAAAATCGAAATGCATCACTCCTATCCTCGATTAGCGTGGCTGCCGTCGCCATTTTAATGCCGATGATGACGTCGCATGCGTTCGCCGAATCGCGGCCACCCAATTTGATCGTCATCCTAACCGACGATCTCGGCTACGCCGATGTTGGGTTCAACGGCTGCCAGGACTTTGAAACACCCCACATTGATCGCATCGCCCGCGAGGGGGTTCGATTTACGAATGGATACGTCTCGTTCCCCGTTTGCGGCCCCAGCCGCGCGGGGTTGATGACGGGTCGTTATCAAGACCGATTTGGTTTCTGCGATAACCCAGTCATCGATCCTGATAATCCGCAGGCGGGACTTCCGCTGAGTGAGACCACGATGGCCGACGCACTGAAGTCGGCCGGGTATCGAAGTATGGCCGTGGGTAAGTGGCATTTAGGCGCACATTCGACCCTGCACCCTCAGGGCACAGGCTTCGACGAGTTCTTTGGGTTCTTGTCTGGCGGACACGACTATTTTCCCGAAAAGTTGACCCTTCACGACCTCTCGGAAGTCACGCAGATGTGGGGCTGGTATCGCACCAAGCTGCTTCGCGGTCGCAAGCCGGTGGAAATCGACGAGTACCTCACTGACGAACTGTCGAACGAAGCCGTCGCGTTCGTGGAACGAACCGCGGACCAACCTTTCTTCCTATACCTAGCCTATAACGCGCCGCACACCCCGCTTCAAGCGACCGAAGCGTACCTGGATCGAGTTCGCAGTATCCAGGACGAGCGACGTAGAACTTACGCCGCCATGGTTACCGCGGTAGACGACGGCGTGGGACGCCTACTCGACAAACTCGATGCTTTGGGCGTGGCCGAGAACACTTTCGTGGTTTTCTTGTCGGACAACGGTGGCCCCGTCAATGTAAATGGTTCGAACAACGCTCCATTGCGCGGTAGCAAGGGCTCGCAATACGAAGGAGGCCTTCGGGTGCCCTTCGCCGCACGGTGGCCGCGAGTGTTACCAGCCGACCGAGACTACGACTTGCCGGTGATATCGCTGGATATCTTCAGCACGATCGTCCATCACGCCGGTGTGAGCGACGCAGTGTCGAGGCCGCTAGACGGGGTTGATCTCGTCCCTTTCGTTACGGGCTCGAATGCCAACCCGCCGCATCCGCAGTTATTTTGGCGGATGCACCGCAAACAGTTGCTGGCCGTACGCGCGGGCGACAACAAACTCATGCGTGACTTAGATTCGTCTACCGTCCAGCTCTACGATCTTGCCGATGACGTAGGCGAGTCCAACAACCTCGTAGAAGAGAGGCCGCAAATTGTGTCGACCATGCGTGGCCGCAGATTGAGACCTGGGCGGAGCAGCTTCAACCGCCCGCCTTTCCTGGGCTCGGAAGTTGGAAACATAAAACAGCGACAAAGGAAGCGTCCAGGTGAAATACTTTTCTAACCACAACCTGCTTCTGGCCATCTTGTTCGGAGCGATCGGCTTCACGCCAATGGTGGCGGAAGAGGCCCGCGCTGGATCGCCCAAACGTGGTTGGGCGGGTAGCGATGTCAACGAGATCAATGCGGCAAACGCTAGCTGGTCGTATAACTGGTGGCACACCAAGCCAAGTTGGACGCCTAATTCGAATGCCGAATGGATCCCGCTAATTAAGTTTATCAATGGCAACACACAAAATAATCTGAACACAATCGCTGGATATTCGGACGTCGACACGCTGCTGGTGCTCAATGAGCCAGAACGTCCCGATCAAACGAACGCCACGGTGGCAGAAGCCATCGGTATGTGGCCGATGGTCGAGGCCACCCTGCCCAACCACAAGTTAGTCAGCCCTGCCGTATCGGACACCGCTGACGGGCGAGATTGGCTAACCGACTTCATGTCGCAGGCCAACGCTCAAAACCTGCGCGTCGATGCGGTCGCCTTCCACTGGTATGGCGCCAGCACGCCCAACAATCCCGCAGGTGCCGCGACCACGTTCCTCAACCGCGTCCAATTCTACCACGACACCTTCAATCTGCCGGTGTGGATCACCGAGTTCGCCATCCACGACTGGGGAAGCAATTACTCCGACGAAGCCATCAAGCAGGCCAACGCCGAGTTCTTGGATATTGTCTTGCCGGAGCTCGAAAGTCGGAGCTACGTCGAGCGCTACGCGTTTTACGATCAGTTCCCAGCCCCTAATGAAGACGCGAATATTTTCACCCAAAATCCCATCACCCCCACCGTCGTCGGTGACGCTTACATTGGCACGCTGTATTCCGGCGACACGTTCGACCTCGCCGGCTTCAGCCAAGGCACCGATGTGTTTTACGTTCGCGGCGGACAGATCACGAACGCCGACGTCGCAGTGCCCACAGCCATGCGGGCGATCGACGCCATCGACGGCGCCAGCTCGCTCTCAGGCTCCGGCGACTGGGGGCTCGCAGGCAGCGGTGCGATGGTGACCATCCGAGCCGCCGCCACGCTGCGGAAGACCGGAGCCAACACCGTCACCTTTGCCAACGCTCCGATCGTAAACAATGGCCATCTGGAAGTCGCGGACGGAACGCTTTCCATCCAAAACGGCCAATTGAGCGGGACGGGGTCCGTTCATGTCGGAAGTGGAGCTACGTTGCAACTGCGGGCCTCCGGTGGGCGTGACCCCTATGCGCTTTCCGGCACTCCGCTCGACGTCGAAGGCATCGTGAGCGGCGATCTGACAGTCGCCGGCGAAAGCGTCGTCAACGTGGCAAGTTCAGACGCGCTGTTTACGTCGAGCGTTAGAGTAACCGATGCATCGATCAATGTGGGTGGCGACGGCTTCAACGAATTCAATGATCCTGTCTCGATTGTTACCGGGGGCCTTCGATTGAATTACGACGCCGTGCTCGATGCTGCTGGCGATGGCCTCTGGAGCAATGCTACTACCGGCCCGGACGTGCAATTTGGCGAGAATGCTGCTCCAACCGCGGTGAATGACGCAACGGTCCCGGGCATCGATGCCGCCTACCAGATAGCCGACGTTGGCCCCGCGGATGGACTGAACAATTACTTCGAGGGAGGGACGCCGCAACTGAGCCGCGCCGACGGAACTTTCGAAGTTGTCTTCCATGTTGCCGACGCTGACGCTGGCAGCGGTCAGGTGCTGTTCGAGCAGCGCTGCCCGTGGAGTCTCGTTGACGCTCTCGGACGCGACGCTCAACCTCCATGTCGAGGGCGGCGGCAACACGCTAACTCTCTCCGAGCCTTTGACCTCCGGCTGGCATCAGGCGATCGGCGTGATTGATCTGGTCGGTACGCAGGATGGCATCGCGAACGACTCGCTGACGCTGTACGTCGATGGTCAGGAAGTGGGAACGCTGGCGGACGTGCTAATCGACGATTGGGCCGGCGGAAACATCTCTGGCATAGGCGGACCCGCTTCCGGCGTGGCTGGTGTAACCTCGCCGACCAGCTATCACGATCGCATCGCCGCAGCCCGCTTCTACGATACGGCTCTTACTCCGCAGGACGTAATGCAAAACTACGCCGCCCTTACCACGGCGGGCGATCCCTTGCCTACCACCATGCAAGTGGCCGAAAGTCTCACGTTAGACGCCGACTCTCTGGTGAAAATGGACGTCTCTGACAATGGGGCGGCCGATCGCATCGACGTGGGGCAAAGTTTAAGTGTCATTGGCGGCACGCTTGTGGTTGACTACATCGGCACCGCCGGCCTCGCAGCAGGCGACGCGTTCGATCTGTTCGACGCTGCGGCGATGTCGGGAGAATTCGCTTCGCTGAGTCTCCCCTCGCTAGATGCCGGTTTGATGTGGAGCATCTATGCCCTATTAGTTGATGGCTCGTTAGCAGTTGTGCTCGCCGGCGACTATAACAGCGATGGAGTGGTCGGCCTGGCCGACTACAGCGTTTGGCGTGACGCCCTCGGCAGCGCCGATGACGCCATTGACTGGCGCCGACGGCAACGGCAACGGCGTGGTCGACGCTGCGGACTACGCGATTTGGCGGGCGAATTTCGGCGTCTCAGAAACGTCCTCGCTCCAGTCGGCCCGTTCGGCCGTACCCGAGCCCCCGTCGCTCTGCCTGGCCGGGGCCCTGGTGGGACTGATTGGATTCCGGTCGTTACCCGGCTTGGGCAGCCAATCTATGTATCGAAGAGCATCGTTGAAAAAAAAGGAGTTTCAGTAGTTCCAAGTACGGTCACCAAGGGATTATATCGTTACCAAAGATGAAGTACACGGCTATGCCAATCACTGGCTCGCCTCGGCGTTGAAGCTGGAGTATGAGGGTCGAAAATGCAATGCCAGCACGCTCTTGCAGGTTCTGCTGCTTGCCGCCAGTCGGGTGGCCAGCATCTTCGCGGTATGTCGCGACCTGTCCGACGCGCCGTGCGACCAAACGATTCGCAACGCCCTGGGCGAAGCATTGCCCGAAATGGCCGAACTGGAGCGACGTTTGAATCGTTCGCTCTCGACGGAACTCCCCAAGGCGTTGTTCAGCAAGTCACGAGTCGTCGCCATCGACTTGACGCTGATCCCTTATCACGGCCAGCCGCTGGCGGACAAGAAGGAGGTTTATCGCAGTTCGCCCAAATCGGGGACCACCCACTTCCATGCTTACGCCACCGCGGCGGTGATCCACAAAGGCCATCGCTACACGCTAGCTTTGACGCACGTGGAGCATGGCGAGAAGATGAAAGTGGTTGTGCAAAGGCTCATGGCAATCATCCGCCGTCGAGGGGTAAGGGTTCGTTTTCTCCTGATGGACAAGGGTTTTTTCAGTGTCGAAGTGATTGCTTACTTGAAACGAGCCGGGCTTGGATTCATCATTCCCGCAATCGTTCGTGGACGCAAACCGGGACGGGGTAAGCAAGTCACTGGGCTGCGAGCCTTGAGGAAGAAGAGAAACGGTTACTATTCTTACACGCACCGAGGCAAGGTGGAGGGCAAGGACCGCACGTCCAAGGTGACCATCTGCGTCGCCAGCAAAGGTTATACGGACAAGAAATCGGGCAAGCGGAAGACGAAGAAGCTGATGTACGCCATTTGGAAAGTTCGACAGACCCCCAAGGAAATCCGCGAAACGTACCGCAAGCGATTCGGCATCGAGACCAGCTACCGGCAGATGAACGAGGCGCGAATCAAAACCTGCACCCGCGATCCAGCACTGCGACTGCTCTTCGTAGGCGTCGCCCTGGTCCTGCGGAACGTCTGGGTCTGGTTGCACTTCAAACTGGCTAAAGGAAAATGGGACGACGAGCCACAACTGCTTCTCGAACTACTCCGCTTCCGTGAAATGCTCCTCTGGATCGGACAAGTCGTCGGGCGAATGTTGGGGGCTGACCAAAATCAAGGCATCGATCGTGGTACTTACGACCGGCTGGCCGGAAACGCCTGAATGAATACCTATTTGGAACTACTGATTGTGGAATTCTCGGGATGCAACACCGAGGAACATGTATGCTCCGCCACTGATGTTCGATTTCATGAGGAACGCATTGTGAAACGGTTGGCGATAATTTTTTTGACGATGCTCCTATCTCAGCCCGCCTTGAGCGTCCCCCTAATCAAAGTAATGACCTACAACATTCGCTTCGATGGCGGAAATCGGTCAGCCAGCGATATTGAGACTCCGTGGATTGGGAGTCAAGGTCGGAATCGTCGCGATATGGTCCTAGATATCATTGAGACTACCGCCCCTGATATCCTGGGTTTGCAAGAAGCACTCTATCATCAATTCCAAAGCGTTGGCGATCGTCTAAAAGGTCACGACTATTACACCGTCGGAAGACTAGACGGGAAACGGGCTGGCGAGCATTGCTCGATTTTCTTTCGTAAGGATAGATTTGCCTTGCTGGACAAAGGTACGTTTTGGCTTTGCGAAACGCCCGATCGACCAGGAGCAAAGCACCCCGACGCAGCTTGCGAGCGAATAGCATCCTGGGTTCGGCTAAGAGACCAAACGATAGAGGGAAGTTCGGTCCTTGTTTTAAACACTCACTGGGATCATCGGGGGCAGCTGGCACGTGAATATGCAGCTAAATCGATTGCCGACCACTTGGCTAAAGTGAAGGAAGAGTCCGAGTTGATTGTGATGGGCGATTTGAATGCGACCACCAGTAACGAAGCGATAGAGAGTTGGATGCGTGACGACCGCCTAGAGCTAGTAGACTGCTATCGCAGCGTACACCCCCAAAAAGTTGAAAAGGAAGCTACGTTTAATGCCTTTAGAGGCTACTATCTAGGCGAGCGGATCGATCATGTTTTTAGTAGTCCTGGCCTTGAAGCTACCAGTGCTGAAATCGTCCGAACCTCGTTCGATGGGTACTATCCCTCAGATCACTTTCCGGTAGTGGTAGAGTTGTCCTATAAGTGAAGGTGGATTCAGCGAAGAAATTGACCAATCTAATCACATTCGATCAACGGATCCTCAACATCTTTCCAGCTTTCCTTTGCAGAGCTGTTGCCGTATTATTCCTCGTGGCCAAGATACTAAACTCAGTAGTTCCCAATACGGTGAATCAGCCTAGGTGAACGCAAGGCCCCTCTGGATAATGATTTGTGTCAAAGCAGATCAATCTCCAAGGAGGGGACCATGCGTTCACGGCCGGATTATATCGTTACCAAAGATGAAGTACACGGCTATGCCAATCACTGGCTCGCCTCGGCGTTGAAGCTGGAGTATGAGGGTCGAAAATGCAATGCCAGCACGCTCTTGCAGGTTCTGCTGCTTGCCGCCAGTCGGGTGGCCAGCATCTTCGCGGTATGTCGCGACCTGTCCGACGCGCCGTGCGACCAAACGATTCGCAACGCCCTGGGCGAAGCATTGCCCGAAATGGCCGAACTGGAGCGACGTTTGAATCGTTCGCTCTCGACGGAACTCCCCAAGGCGTTGTTCAGCAAGTCACGAGTCGTCGCCATCGACTTGACGCTGATCCCTTATCACGGCCAGCCGCTGGCGGACAAGAAGGAGGTTTATCGCAGTTCGCCCAAATCGGGGACCACCCACTTCCATGCTTACGCCACCGCGGCGGTGATCCACAAAGGCCATCGCTACACGCTAGCTTTGACGCACGTGGAGCATGGCGAGAAGATGAAAGTGGTTGTGCAAAGGCTCATGGCAATCATCCGCCGTCGAGGGGTAAGGGTTCGTTTTCTCCTGATGGACAAGGGTTTTTTCAGTGTCGAAGTGATTGCTTACTTGAAACGAGCCGGGCTTGGATTCATCATTCCCGCAATCGTTCGTGGACGCAAACCGGGACGGGGTAAGCAAGTCACTGGGCTGCGAGCCTTGAGGAAGAAGAGAAACGGTTACTATTCTTACACGCACCGAGGCAAGGTGGAGGGCAAGGACCGCACGTCCAAGGTGACCATCTGCGTCGCCAGCAAAGGTTATACGGACAAGAAATCGGGCAAGCGGAAGACGAAGAAGCTGATGTACGCCAT
The DNA here is from genome assembly GCA_963753855.1 of Lacipirellulaceae bacterium. Lineage (GTDB taxonomy): Bacteria > Planctomycetota > Planctomycetia > Pirellulales > Lacipirellulaceae > Aeoliella. The sequence continues at coordinate 41,933 of CAVWDV010000009.1, forward strand.
TTGGAAAGTTCGACAGACCCCCAAGGAAATCCGCGAAACGTACCGCAAGCGATTCGGCATCGAGACCAGCTACCGGCAGATGAACGAGGCGCGAATCAAAACCTGCACCCGCGATCCAGCACTGCGACTGCTCTTCGTAGGCGTCGCCCTGGTCCTGCGGAACGTCTGGGTCTGGTTGCACTTCAAACTGGCTAAAGGAAAATGGGACGACGAGCCACAACTGCTTCTCGAACTACTCCGCTTCCGTGAAATGCTCCTCTGGATCGGACAAGTCGTCGGGCGAATGTTGGGGGCTGACCAAAATCAAGGCATCGATCGTGGTACTTACGACCGGCTGGCCGGAAACGCCTGAATGAATACCTATTTGGAACTACTGAAACTTCTATAATTCGCGGCTAATGGGAATCGTTTTCTTGAGAGACTTCTATGCTACATGCGGCGCGAATAGCAAAACGTGGTACGCCAATCTCGCAATCCACTCGTACCGTCAGTACCTCACATTCCTAAATTAATGGTTTCCTGCAAACTTTAGAATCTCATGCAATTGCAACCACGCCAGGCTAGCTGGGAAACACCGAGCACTTTATCCACGTCGATTGACCGACTGCCTTGTGGCGGCCAACGCTCACGTGGCTTTACGTTAGTCGAACTACTGGTGGTCATTGCGATTATTGGCATTCTGGTCGGATTGCTCCTGCCTGCTGTCCAGTCTGCCCGCGAAGCAGCACGACGGACCAGTTGTAGAAATAATCTCAAGCAAATTGGCCTTGCGTTTCTGAATTACGAATCGGCACACAGCAGTCTACCATCAGGCGGATGGAACTCCTGGTTCACGGGCGATCCTGATATGGGCACCGGTGAGCGACAACCGGGGGGGTGGTGCTTCAGCATTCTTCCGTACTTGGAAGATAGTACCGTTTTCGAAGTGGGATCTGGACTGGCATCTTCCAGAAAGAGTGCCGCCCTGCTGCAACAGAAACAGACGCCCGTCGAGTCTTACTATTGTCCATCGCGTCGGCCACCTAGACTTTCCTACGGTCCGGAAGAATCAGTTAACTCGGCCCTATCGCCCGATGGGATGGTTGCCAAGACTGACTATGCAGCTAATGGTGGCTCGGTGAGCATGGTGGAAGGTATCGGGATAACTTGGGGAGGGCCAGAAGAATTGTCGTGCCTCGATACCTACCCCGATTGCGATTGGGGGGATTATGTTCCTGGAAAAATCCGCAAATTGGATGGCATGGTTGTTCCTCGAATACCGGTTGAATTGAGACAAGTTCTGGATGGTACTTCCAACACGGTGCTGGTCGCGGAGAAGTACTTGCGGTCTGACATTTATCTTGATGGCGGAGGTTCCCTTAGTTTCAACAGCTGTGCTGATAACAACGCAGCTTACCAAGGTTACGATTGGGACGTGATTCGCTGGGTGAATTCGACGACCGGGCTACCCTCCGCTCGCGGGCGTCCCGAACTCAACTACGATTACATCCCGCAGCCAGATTCCTACAAAGATCCTGTGACGTGTACGGTACGTTTTGGCAGCGTGCACTCACCTGGTTTTCAAGCGGTATTCGCCGATGGAAGTGTGCATCTGCTGAATTACGATACGGATATCGAAGCCCTAGAGCTTCAATTCCGCCGAAACGATCAAGGAGTCTCTCGCATTCAAGATCCCTTCACGGGACGTTGATCCGTCATGGGCCTGCAACATCGAATAACTTGCCTTCAGCATCCGACCAGCGTTGCCGTCGCGGGGATCTTTGCTGCCACGATTTGGATAGTTGGGTGCGAAATGAGCGGTTCCGCCGTTCTGCCTTCTTTCGATGACCCATCTGCAATTATGGAGCGAGCGATGGGGCAACTCGATACGAACAACGACGGAGAACTCAGCGTGGCGGAACTCCAACCTGCTGCCGGGCTGGCGTCGTCGTTGGCCCGCTTAGATCGCAACGGGGACGGTAAACTCAGCCGGCAAGAACTGCTGCTGCGGCTCGAAAAGCTTGCGGGAATGTCCGATTTGCTGGGGCCCACGGTATTCGTTTTGCAGGCAGGCGGGGCCTTGGCTGATGCGGATGTCGAGTTCCGCCTCGATTCATGGCAGGGTGAAAATTTGACCGCGTTACGGGGGTCGACCTCCACTGAAGGCCGCTGCATCCTAAAGGCCGAGCGGGGAAGCTTGCCGGGCATTCCCAAGGGTTTCTACACGGTCCTGATCGCTACCCCAGGCAAGACGACACCCATCGAAAGAGGCTGCGAAGTGGCCGACGACATCAACTCGCGCGAGCTGATCTTTAAATTGCCCTAAGGTGCGGACGAATGATCGCACCAACTTGCGTGAAAGCGGCGGTTAACCAAATGCTGCTACCCAGAGTGATTGCCAACCTTTGCCAGCCAGCCCGACGACGCAGTCCATTTTGTGAAAATTTTGAGAAGAATCGCTTGAGCGGTGGACAGCCGTTACGGCCCGATGGTAATGTTAGGGTTGAGTTTTTCGCCGCCTGACTGCGAAACTCGATCGACACACGCAGGGGACTACCGATGACTCGAATTAGCAAGCCTGATTGTTCGAGGGGCCGATGGCGTGATGGTCTATCGAGCACAACTTGGGGGCATTTGGTCAAATCTCTTTGCCTTGTTGTGATTTGCGTGCTCATCTGCGCCGCCGTTGCATCAGATTCGGTGGCTCAGACGGTGACCCTCGAAGATACCTTTAGCCGTCCGGATAGCACGGATCTGGGTGTGACAGAGGTTGGCTCGGCCCCGTATGTCGAACTAAATCTGTTTGGAGGTCCGCAACTGGATGTCGCCGATATCTTCGATAGTAGACTTAGCTTGTACGGCACTGCCGGATTTACGGAGCGATTTGGCGGTCTCGTTTCGATCGACGAGGATCTCGACGACCTTACAATGTCCGCAGATCTGCGTTTTGAGTCCGGGCTCCTGTTTACTGAATTCGAAGAAACAGGGACGAGCAATTTTGGCGGTTTCCGTCTTCGTGGCGGCCCGTTGCCCGGCAACAATGAGGCCAGCGAAGGACAAGTAGACGTTAATTTCTATCCGGGTGGTTACATGTGGATCCAAGAGATCCAAAACGGTATTCCGGAAACGCTCTACAGCGCAAACCCATTCAATCCGGCAGGGAGCACAGGGGCGGATTTCAGCATGCCGGGGCAACTGCCAACGATGATTGGCGGCCAGCCTTTCGATGCGGACGGCGACGGCGCATTGGAGCCGAACGAACCTTTCAACTTCTCCGTGTCGCTAGTTGGCGACGCTCTGGACGTGAGCGTGAACGGCAGTGCATTCGTTAGCGTCAATACCGCAGGCACTGAATCAGTTGGATTTGGCAGCAAGCCCGGTTTTTTCAAGAAGTTTGCCGGCGATGTCAATCTCGAACAAGTAAACATCGGTATCGACAATGTTGAAATAACTGGGCAGGCTTACGACCCACCGCCAGTACCTTTTGCGCTCCCGGAGCTCGGGGATGTGGTCCACGCCCTGAACACGGGCAATGTCACCCAGTCGCTTCAGGTGGTCCGGGGTGATTTGGTCTCTGACGGCGGGATGCAGGCACCTTTCAAGATCTGGAATTCAGTCCGCGTGACGGAAGTCGAATTCGACAACTTCGACGGCGTGCGGCGGAATGCCAACGGTAATTTGCTCGGTATTTCTTTCGCTGGAGACGTCTACAGCTTGTCCACCACCGACGCCCAGGCGACCGAGCCACAGGTGCTTTCGACACAAGATAACTACGTAGCCAGTGGCATTACTGACATCGCCGTCAATCCGGCCAACAATACCGTGGCACTCACCGGTATACTGAACGGCGGCGGCGTCATATTTGCCGACTACACGCCTGGCAACACAGCCGGCAGCGGCGGAGCACTTAGCAACTTCCGCGAAACGGCTGTCGTTGGCGCCGTAGCGGCTGCAGTTGGCGTCACCTGGTTGGACGACGACGAAGCGGTGATCTTTAATCCTGACGGCGAACTGCTGGCAGTCGATTCCACGTCGCTCGCCACCACCACGCTCGCCGATCTTGCGCGATAGATGCCACTGCGACCGAGAACACGGCCGTGGTCTACGAGCCGTCAGTTTCCTCCTACCTGTTTGCCGCGAAGAGCGTTTTCGATGGGCCCCAAGGGGATTCCAACACGCTATACGTATTCGACCCCGACAATAACTACAGCCTGGTAGACACCGTCGATTTGACCAACGCATTCTCAACCTTGCGCGACATGGAAATTGACGCCGACGGCAATCTGCTTTTTACCGATTTTTTCGCCACCATCAACGTGCTTCCCGACGCGGCGGCCAACGCCGCATCGCTTGATCCTGCGACGGTGTTTCAGTGGTACGACGCCGCTGGCAGCCAATTTAATGCGATCGCTATCCCGCTCGGCCCGACGCCAACCGAAAATGGCGACTACAACGGGGACGGCATGGTAAATCTAGCGGACTACACAGTCTGGCGAGACAATCTTGGTGCGACAAATGCGTCGCTCGCTGAGGGCGATGGTAACGGCGACGGCAGTGTTACCGCCGCTGACTACCAGGTTTGGAAGTCGCAATTTGGACAGGCGGCTGCTAATGGCCTCGGGCAATCGGTCGCAAGCAATCCAGTGCCTGAGCCAACCGCCGGGTGGTTGGCGGTGACTTGCGTAACTTTGGTGGCAGGCTACAGATTTACTCGAAGGCGAAGATTCCACGGCTAGATCTGCGAACTCGCTGTAGCCAGATCGAAAGTCGCCCCACAAAATGTCAGAGAACACACGGCTTTTGGATTAGAAACGATCTACCATTTTTGAGTTGACATGAACTTTTGGGAGGGTGCTCTAATGAACGGGATTTTCGAGATGGGCGGCAACGTTCTGTCGCGTGGTTGCGTAGTTGTTCTGGCTGCGGCGGTGGCTGCTGCCGGGGGCGGCACTTCTGCGGTGGCCAACAGCCTGCCACAGCCGGGTGATATTGTCTTTGCACTCAACACCGGGAATGGTTTCACCAGTCTGGAATTGCTGCGAGGTGCAGACCTCGCCGGCGGCGGAGTGTCGCAACCTGACTTCTGGAACCAACGCGCCGTCGACGTTGTCTTCGACAACATCGATGGCATCCAGAGCAACGCCAACGGCAACCTGCTGGGCATCACCTTTTCCGGCGACGTTTATAATCTATCCACGACCAACGCCTCGGTCGCCACCGGGCAACTGATTTCTACGGCTGGCAATTATACCGCCGGCGGTATCACCGACATCGACGTGAGTCCCGACAATCAGACCGTCGCGTTGACAAGTATCTTCGGCAACCTAGTTATCTTCGCGGATTACTCCGCCGGCAATACTCAGGGCACTGGCGCGTTGCTCTCCAACTTTCGCGAAACAGGTGCCGTTTACGATTCGGTATCTGCCGGAGCGGGCGTCACTTGGCTCGACAACCAGAATGCGTTGGCCTTTGGCGCCAACGGAGAACTGTTCACCATCGACAAAGACTCGACAACGAAAACTGTGCTAAGCGACCTGGCTCTCGATCCGGCCAGTACGCAAAACACCGCCGTTGTCTATGAGCCAGAAATCTCCGACTACGTTTTTGCTGCTAAGAGTGTATTCGGCGGACCGGGAACTTCTAACACTGTCTACGTGTTCGATCCGTCGAACGATTATGCGTTGGTCAACACGATCGACCTGACTGCTGCCTTTTCCACACTGCGCGACATGGAACTCGACCCCGAGGGAAACCTTTACTTTTCTGATTTCGCGCACACGGTGAACTTACTGCCAGGCGTTGCAGGCGCTGAGTTGACGATCGACGGCACGAACGCATCTCAGTGGTATGCTACGAGCGGAAGCGAATTCAATGCCATCGGCATTGCATTTGGAGGAGAAATAATCCCAGAGCCTTCGACAGCGATGCTCGGCGGATTAATACTCCTCAGCATTATGTCTGCACGTCGCTTCATCGACTGTCATAAGTGAAGAGAACGTGATGGAATTGTGTCCCTCAGCTGCTGTGATCCAGCGGTGTTTCATTAGTTGCAAGAGTGTCAAGGCGAAGTGAGCCATCGCTGGTAGTGTCTTGCTTCTCATGAAACTGGAGTTTACCAGCGTGGTTGTTAGCATGACGCCAACCGCAGGAGGATACCATGAGTTCATCCCAGAATGCCCCAAACGGGAGCGTCGGCACTTGAACGGCCCGCAGAAAGCGGCCATCGTCGAAGCTCACCCGATCGATGGGGTACCTGACCCCGGTGGAGTGCGCGGCCCGCTGCCTTGCTTCCGCTCCATAGTGGCTTTCGGCTACGCCTCAAGCGACTTCTCTGCTACGCGGGGGCATTCTCCGCAACAGCAACATCGTTTCGCTGCCGGCGAGCCGGACAATGCGACGAAGAAATACCTTTGAAGCTGCAGCGGTGTCTCGACCGCCTGCAGATTGCTCAGAACCGAACTGACAGCGGGTGGACCAACACCGGGCAGTTTGCCAGTGGGCCAACTTGCAGCGGTCTAGTTTGAGAAATGACACCGCTGCAACTTGGAAGAATCGCTTCGAGCTGGCGGACCGGGTGGCCCTGGGTGATTGCTCACCCAGGGCTCCCACAGACCCGTACGTGCGGGCATTACCGCATACGGTTCCTCAAATCATGGCTTCGCTGCCTGACGAAGCGTGGAGCGCATGCGCGGGCGGGAGCCAGTGGGTAGCGACGGAGCAACGCGACAGAACTTCTGCCAGTGCATCGAGCGGATGTTGTTGCGGCGATTGAGCCACTTACGCCATCGATTCTCGACTTCCTGGCGAAACCTGTTCATTGCATCCGAGTTCCCCGTGACTCCGTAGTACGCATAATGCCCTCGCAGCTTCTGGTTGAGCGTCTGCTGTTGTTCGGTAAGCGGCAAGTGCCGATTGTCGTGGCACCATTGATCGATGCGACGCACGGCACGGGTGAAACGATCCGAGGCAGTCTTCAGCTTGACCACCCAATAGCCCTTCAGAGATTTCGCCCAGTAGTGGGTGAATCCCAGGAGGTCAAACGTGCCAGGACGATCGTCGGGGCCGCCTTTACCCTTCGTCCGAGAGGACGAAGGGCGAAACGGAACGAGTTTCGTCTTGGTAGGATGAACGGTCAGGCCGTACTTGCCAAATCGTTTCGGCATGACTTCCATTACGCGTTCGGCATCGCGACGGTCGCGAAAGCCGATCACGAAATCATCCGCATAGCGGATGAGAAAAGCCTGCCCACGCAGGCGGGGTTTCACTTCTTGTTCGAACCAGAGGTCCAGCACGTAGTGCAAGAACACGTTTGAAATCAAGGGAGAAACAACACCACCCTGGGGCGATCCGGAGTCCGGGTAGGCGAGCGAGGTGACAGCCATCTCTGGTGACTGTTTCGCCAACGTTGCTATCCGCTCCTGTTTCGTGAACACGTCTTCCGAATTTCGATGCATTCGCCGTGTTTCCCAAAAACGGTTCCATGATTCGACATCTCGCTTCCCTCCACTGGCTCCAACGAGGTGAAGTTCGCCAGCTTCGACGGTACTATCAAGACGCTATGACTTCCTGCTTCCCATTTCGCCGCGCTTCGTTTCCTTCGCTTGGCGATACCTCGGTTGCACTCGCTCTTTTCGCTCCCTGGCGGACGAGTGCACCGCCAAGGCCTGGAGTTGGTAACCCGGTGTCTCCGGCCGGGATGTTGCCGAGGAGATAGCAGGATCTCCCAAGTTCCTGGGGAACCTCAATCATCCGTTTGCACATGTTCCAAACCGACGCCGGCAGGACTGCTTGCACCAGACCATAAAGTGCAGCAGCGTGGCCCTTGGTCATCAAAAGGCAAAGGCTCCCACGATTGGGTCTTTCGACGCTCAATAGCATGGCTTTCGGACTCGCTGTCTACGCTTCGCCGAGGTCGTTACCTACTCGACGCAAGACTCGCTTCCAGTTGCTGGTCAGGCTCTACTGGACGGGGTTCTCACCCGCAAGGTTCCGATGAAAGGTTTCAGATTTGCAAATTACATTTCATTCCCCTTTCCCAAGCTTTGCTTCGCGCAATTGATGCATCCGCTGCGCCTAACCGGGTCCGCGAATTGCCAGCGGTTGGCGCGACCTCAGCAGGAAGTGGGAGGGGTCACTTACCGCTTGACCTCAATCATCCGTTTGCCATGTTCCAACTGATGCCAGCGGGACTGATTGCACCAGACCAATACAGTGCAGCAGCGTGGCCTTTGGTCATCAGAAGGCAAAGGCTCCCACAATTGGGTCTTTCGACGCCGGGTAGCATGGCTTTCGGATTTGCTGTTTACGCTTCGCAGGGCCGGTCACCCGGCACCACGAAAACTCGCTTGCAGTTGCTGGTCAAGCTCTAACGGACGGGATTCTCACCCGCAAGGTTCCGATGAAAGGCATCAAAGGTGAAATTTACATCTCATTCCCACGCAAGTGATGCAACCGCCAGCAGGACACAGAATGAGAATCCAGCGTCGGTGAAAATACCTCTGCGGTTTCTGTGCCGACGCTTGGGCGAGAAACTTTCTGGCACCCGCCTCGCTGTGGGTGCGTTCCACTGCAGCCGAAAAAGCCTAGAATGGCACAAATCCAATCCTGCGAATGCCTTACCTCAACTCGGCGGTAACATTCCTTCCTATATCTTCAACGTCGTGGCCCGTCGATGTTACTCTGAGTTAGCATAGTACGGTCTGGTTGTCTTCCTTCGGTGAAGCACTAAGCGAGATCTAGGGATGGAGCGACAATCCATCAGTGTACGCGGCATGGTGCAAGGCGTGGGGTTCCGCCCCTTCGTCTACGGTTTAGCGTCGCGGTTTGAATTGAGCGGGTACGTACAGAACCTCACGGGAGCCGTGTTGATTGAGGTCGAGGGGCGACCCGAGACGCTGGATCGGTTCTTCGAAGCCTTGCAAGTTGACGCTCCTTGTCAATCGCGAATCGAGGCGATTCAGCGGCATACTGTGCCGGTACGGGGAGAGTCGGGCTTTCGAATTGAATCGAGTGAAGCTCAATCAAGTGGCCAGGTATGGGTTTCGCCCGACCTGGCAACCTGCGACTCGTGCGTGGCGGAACTTTTCAACCCATCGGATCGACGGTTCCGCTATGCGTTTCTGAATTGCACGGACTGCGGACCGCGTCTCACGATTATCGAAGGCACGCCCTACGACCGCCACCGTACGACGATGGCGGAATTCACGATGTGCCCTGCATGCCGTGCTGAGTACATCGACCCAAACAATCGCCGCTTTCACGCGCAAGCGACAGCTTGCGCGGACTGTGGGCCGCGACTCGAGGCCCTAACTCCTAAGGGTGAGGCTATTGCGACCGTCGATCCGCTTGGAGCCTTCGTCGAAGTGGTGAAGCGAGGCGGAATCGGTGCCATGAAAGGAATCGGCGGATTCCATCTGGTGTGCGACGCAACCAATGAACAGGCGGTTCGCACCTTACGCGTGCGTAAGCATCGCGACCAGAAACCGTTCGCCGTGATGATGACCGATGTGACCACCGCCCGGCGATGGTGCGACATCGATCATCTTGCGCAACGTTTGCTGGACTCGCCGCAGCGACCGATTGTCCTGGTGCGAATGCGGAGTCAGGAATCCGAACGATGCATTGCCGACAGCGTGGCGCCCGGCAACCCTTACCTGGGTGTGATGTTTCCCTACACGCCGGTGCACCATTTGCTCATGGACGCGGTCAGTGGCCTGCCGCTGGTGATGACCAGCGGCAATCGCTCCGACGAGCCGATCGCCCGGACAACGGACGACGCGGTGCAGTACCTGCGTGGCATTGCCGACTTACTGCTGGCACATAACCGCTCCATCCATGTGCGGTGCGACGATTCGGTAACGCGTGTTGTCGACGGACAGGAGGCGCTTCTGCGGCGCTCACGGGGTTACGCCCCGTTGCCCATCCAATTGCCGTTTGCGTGCCCGCGCCCTTCGCTCGCCGTGGGCGGTCAATTGAAGGGCGTGTTTGCCTTGGGGAGCGATCACCAGGCGTACCTAAGTCATCACTTGGGAGACCTCGACCATTTCGCGGCGTATCGCGCCTTCGAAGAAGAAATCAAGCTGTACGAGAGTCTATTCGACATCGAGCCGGAAGTGATCGTCCATGACCTGCACCCAAACTACATATCGACTGCCTACGCAATCCACCGGGCAGTCGAAGGGAAGGTTCAACGCCTGGCCACGCAGCATCACCACGCCCATATGGCCAGTTGCATGGCCGAGCATGAATTGGACGAGCCCGTGATCGGCGTTGTCTTCGATGGTACGGGGTACGGGCCAGACGGGGCGGTGTGGGGTGGCGAGTTCTTAGTAGGTGACTACCTGCAGTATTCTCGCTTTTCCCACCTGCGGAATGTACGGCTACCGGGCGGCAATAAGGCCATTGAGGAACCATGGCGGATGGCTGTTGCGCAACTGCACGATGCCGGGCACAGACCCGTACACAGTCGTGCGACAGGACGACCCAACGGCCGTTACGAAGGACCAGGTAAGAATCGTAGAGAAGATGATTGCCAGTGGGCTGAACTCGCCGCTGACCTCCAGTGCCGGACGATTGTTCGACGCCGTGGCGGCGATCACCGGGGCGGCTCCTCAGATCAGTTATGAGGGCCAGGCAGCCATCGAATTGGAGTGGCTAGCTATTGACGTCCCTGACCAGGGCGTTTACCCCTTCGAAATCGACGAAACGGTGGATACTCGGCCCTTGATCCGAGCGATCTTGGACGATTTGCACCAACGAACCAGTCACCACGTGATCTCACGGCGGTTTCACTCGACAATGGTCGCCATCATCGTCGCGATATGCCAGCGGATCCAGTCGGAGACAGGTCTCGATATGGTGGTGCTGAGCGGCGGCGTGTTTCAGAACGCCATCCTCCTGCAAGAAGTTTGCGAAAAGCTTAGACTAGAGGCGTTTCGCGTGTACCGGCATCGCTTGGTTCCTCCGAACGACGGGGGCCTGTGCCTGGGCCAGTTGGCGATCGCCGCCAAGCAAACCGCCGCGGACTAAACAAGTATCGGAGCAAATCCATGTGCCTTGGCATCCCAGGTAAAGTGGTTGAGACTTACCACGAGCACGACGTGCTAATGGGCAAAGTCGACTTCGGCGGTGTGTGCAAGCAAGTATGTCTGGCCCACACACCGGACGTCGAACAGGGGAAGTACGTGATTGTGCACGTTGGCTTCTCGCTGCAGGTAGTCGATGAGCTTGAGGCGCAGCAGGTGTTCAAATTCCTGGAGAACTTGGACGAGCTAGAAGCAATACAGTCCAGCGAGAAGTAGCGCGGCAACGACTGTCGCCGATACCATTGGAAAACAATCAACCTGCAACGCGCACTCGGCAGATATCCCTGTGAAATACCAACACGAGTACCGAGACGCGTCCGCCGCCAGGAAGTTGAAGCAAGCCATTGGGCAAGTCGTCACGCGGCCTTGGACGATCATGGAAATCTGCGGCGGGCAGACCCACACTATCATTCGCTACGGCATCGACGAGTTGCTGCCCGAGCAAGTCGAACTGGTCCACGGCCCAGGATGCCCCGTTTGCGTCACGTCGCAATCGCAAGTCGACAAGGCCATCGAGATGGCAGCGCGACCGGAGGTGATCTTCTGCTCGTTCGGCGACATGCTGCGAGTCCCAGGAACCCGCCGCGATCTGTTCGCGGTCAAAGCAGCCGGAGGCGACGTGCGGATTGTTTACTCGCCGCTGGACTGCTTGAACATCGCTGTTTCGAATCCCGACAAAACGGTGGTCTTTTTTGCCGTCGGCTTTGAAACGACTGCCCCAGCCAACGCGATGGCTGTCTGGCAAGCCAAGCGACGCGGCATCAACAATTTTGCGGCACTCGTATCGCACGTACTCGTTCCGCCCGCAATGTCGGCCATCCTTTCGTCGCCCAGCAGTCGCGTGCAAGGGTTCCTCGCCGCTGGGCACGTCTGTACCGTTGTTGGATACGAGGCGTACCAACCGTTGGCTGCACGCTATCGTATCCCCATTGTCGTAACCGGATTCGAACCGCTTGACTTGCTGGAAGGTATTTTCAAATGCGTCTGTATGCTTGAGCAGGGCCGCATTGGTGTCGAGAATCAATACGCCCGAGCTGTGAAAAGCGAAGGCAACCCACCGGCGATGGAACTGATTGAGGAGGTGTTCGAAGTAACCGACCGCGATTGGCGTGGTCTGGGCGTAATACCGATGAGCGGCTTACGGTTGCACCCCGCCTACGAGCAGCATGATGCGGAGAAGCGGTTCAAAGGGGAGAAACTTCCAATGCTCGAATCAAGTGCATGCATCAGCGGCTTGATTCTGCAGGGCGCGAAAAAACCACACGAGTGCCCCGAATTTGGCAAGGCCTGCACGCCGGAGCATCCGCTCGGGGCCATCATGGTCTCGTCCGAGGGAGCGTGCGCGGCTTATTACAACTATGGGCGCCACCACGCCGCACGCGCAAAGTGAACTTGGCGGTGATTAGATAGGCGAGACGATGGCGAACGATTCCAACTTCGACGGGTCAAGCTGCACGCTACCATTATCGAATTACGAGCAGGTGCTGCTTGCACACGGAAGCGGCGGGAAGCTGAGCGCAGATTTAGTGCGACAAGTCTTTTTACCCGACTTGGGCAACGAGTTGCTCAACGCGCTAGAAGATCAGGCAACGCTCTGTCTAGAGAGCAGTCCTAGCCATCGCGGGGCAACTTCGCCGCCGCGGATCGCGCTGACTACTGATTCCTTTGTCGTCAGGCCGCTATTCTTTCCTGGCGGCGATATAGGCAAATTGGCTATTCATGGGACCGTCAACGATTTAGCTGTCGGCGGGGCCACGCCGTGGCGTCTTTCAGCCGCATTCATACTCGAAGAAGGCATGCCGATGGACGATTTGCGGCGCATTGTCCGCTCGATGCGCGAGGCCTGCCACGAGGCGAATGTCATGCTGGTGGCTGGCGATACAAAGGTTGTCGATCGTGGCAAAGGCGACCAAGTTTTCATCACGACAACTGGCATCGGTATCCTGCCACCCGGTCGAGAGTTGTCGATTCAGCAGGCAAGTCCCGGCGATATCGTCTTGCTTTCGGGCACCATTGGCGATCACGGCATCACGATCATGTCGGTCCGCGAGGGCATCGAGTTCGAGACTGCCTTGGAGAGTGACACAGCTCCGCTGCAAGATTTGACTCGCGCAATGCTCGAAGCGTGCCCCACGATCCGCTGCATGCGCGATCCGACTCGCGGTGGCGTTTCCAGCACTTTGAACGAGTTGGCCACCGCGTCTGGTGTCGGCATTAAGATCGATGAGACCGCGATTCCAGTGCGGCAGGAAGTTCACGCGGCTTGCGAAATGCTTGGACTCGACCCACTATACGTCGCCAATGAAGGAAAGCTGATTGCCATAGCTCCCCCCGAGCAGTCGCAACGTTTGCTCGACGCGATGCGGCGGCACACTCTTGGGCGAGACGCCGCGGTCATCGGAGAGGTTGTTGACGATCATGCGGGAATGGTCGTCATGCGAACGACCATTGGTGGCGAGCGCGTCGTGACCATGCTGGCGGGAGAGCAGTTGCCGCGAATCTGCTGACGCTTGGGCCTCAAGGTTTGTTGGCCCATAAACACAGGCTTTCAATCCACTCGTCGATACCCAGTCCCGTCTTCGCCGATACTTCAAGGGCTTCCATGCCGGGTCGCACAGACTGGACGCTCTGCAATGCTTGCGAGCGATCAAACTCGACCGCTTGGGCAAGGTCGATCTTCGTGATGACCGTCAGGTCGGCCGTGTTAAAGATGGTAGGATATTTTAGCGGCTTATCTTCTCCCTCGGTCACCGAGAACAGCACAAGCCGCACAGCCTCTCCGAGATCGTAGGTAGCCGGGCAAACTAGATTGCCTACGTTCTCGATGAACAAGAAGTCCAATTCGTCGGTCTGCCAGCCCTCCAGGGCTTGTTCCACCATTGTGGCTTCTAAGTGACAGACCGTGCCCGTGGTGATCTGCCGGATCGGAGCGCCCGATCGGGCGAGCCGATCGGCGTCGTTTTGTGTCGCCAAGTCGCCCACGAGAGCCGCTACTCGAAACCGCTTCTGCAGCCGCTTCAATGTCTCTTCCAGAAACGCCGTTTTCCCCGCACCGGGGCTGGAAACCAGACTGGCGACAAACACGCCGTCGTCCCGAAACCGTTGTCGGAGCGCCCGGGCAACAACGTCGTTCTGCTTCAAAATCTGGGTGCGTACCTGCACCAGGCGTGTCAAGCGTGTCACGATATCAACTCCAGTGCGGTAATCTCCAACTCTCGCCCTCCAACCACCTTTGCCGATGGTGTCCCGCATTGCGAGCAGGTGTGGGATTGCAGCGAACGTGCAGGGATGGTTTCGCCGCAGTGATCGCAGTACAGCAAGATCGGCGTCTCCTCGATCACAAGCGCCGATTCCGCCAGCGGCGAGTCGGCCCGTGCAAGCTCGTAGGCCGACTGCAGGGCATCCTTCACCACGCCCGATAGAGGGCCAAGCTTGATGTGCACCGCTGACACGGGTCCTCCGCCATGCCGCGCGGCCTCGTCGCACGCGGTGCTGACAATACTCATAGCGATGGAAAGTTCATGCATGGGGGCGCCGTTTGCTTTCTTCGCTGTATCGATGAATGATTGCAAGCGTCTCGTTCACCACCGCCTGACACGCCTGCTCAGCCGCAGGCGACAGGCAATTGTCGCTGAAGTTTAGCGATCGAGCGCGAAACGTAATAGCGTACGCTGCCGGAGCCCTGTGGTATAAATGACGAGCTAGATGCATCACGGCAGGGGCCGATAGTTGATGCGCGGAAGGGGCTATCGTCTCTTGGGCGTCGAGCTTCCTGGTCAAAACGTGTTCCTCCGGTCCGTCGACCGATGCGTCGAGAAAAATCGCTAGCGACGCATCAGCCACTTCGGCCGCCAGTTCTGGGGTGAGGGCGACCTGGTCGATCACCTTCACGTGCTGCGGATCTACATGCAGCCGCGTCCGCTCCGCCGCTATTCGGCCCAGAGCGTCATCGCCCCGTAAGGTGTTGCCGAGGCCGACAATGAGCATTCGATGGTCAGGCGTCATGATCGGCGGAGATGAAGAATGCTATTAGTCTCTGATCAGGCTATCAAGTACTTCGCCGTCAGCACCGACCAGTTCAATCCGCAGTGGCATTTGTCCGAAGGCATGGCTAGCACAACTCAGGCAGGGGTCGTAACAACGGATCAGCGCTTCTACGCGGTTGAGCATCCCTTCTTGCAAGTTGTTGCCGTCGACGAAATGCCGAGCCGTCTGCTTGACACCCAGGTTCATCGCTAAGTTATTGTGCCCGGTCGCAATGATCAGGTTGACCCAGGTCATGAGCCCCATGTCGTCGGTCTTATAGTGGTGGATCAGCGTACCGCGAGGCGCTTCGGCGACGCCAATCCCCTCGGTGCGATTGCCTCGAGCACGGGCCCGAACCCGGGTCTCGGTGATATTGGGATCGCTCAGCAGCTGTTGCATACGCTCGAGCCCGTAAATAATCTCGACCAAGCGTGCAAAGTGGAAGTGAAAGCTGCTGCTGACTGGGCGCCCTGGTGCAAGCGATCGGAATTCGTCCCACGCGGCATCCGCTGCTGGGGTGCCACAAAAGTCGCAGTTGTTCAGGCGTGCAAGCGGTCCCACGCGATAGATACCCGCGGGATACCCCTTTGGCAGGTAATACGGAAACTTCATGTACGAGTAAGGCTCGACGGCTTCGCCGACGATCCGTTGGTACTCGTGCAGGGGCACTTTATCCTCGACGATCATCCCATCTGCGTCTTTAATGCGAAACACGCCATCGTAGTGTTCGAGACCCCCATCGAGCGTCACCAGGCTCAAGTACATCGTCGGGAAGTTGCCCAAATGCTCAATCTCTTCGGCAAACTTGCCAGCCAACTGCTTGAAGCCTGCAAAAGCGCGGGCGGCTATGTCCAGTCCCTCAGGAAGCATGGCAATAATCTCTTGCCGCTTCGCTTCACTCAAGGGCTCGCTTACACCGCCTGGCACCATCCAACCGGGATGTATCTTTTTACCGCCCAGAATCTCGATAACGGATTGGCCGATTTGCCTCAGTCGGATGCCGTCGCGTGCGAGTTGCGGGTCTTGCTGGAGCACGCCGAAGATGTTGCGCTGCTTGGGGTCAGAGTCCATGCCGAGCAGCAGGTCGGCCGAAGAGAGGTGAAAGTAGGATAGCGCGTGCGACTGAACAACTTGCGCAAGATTCATCACCCGACGTAGCATCTCGGCCACGTGCGAAATCGAAACGCTCATCAACCGATCGCATGCCTTGCTAGAGGCTACTAGATGGCTGACTGGGCAGATACCGCAAGTGCGGGCGGTCAGCGACGGCATCTCGGGGAAAGGACGTCCTTCGCAAAACTTTTCAAAGCCGCGGAACTGTGTCAGATGGAACTTGGCGTCCTCGACCTGCCCCTCATCGTCGAGGTGAAGCGTGATGTGCGCGTGACCTTCAATTCGCGACACCGGGTCAATTTTAATCGTGCGGCCCATCGCTGTCCTCAAGCTCCAAATCGAGTAACCTGTGTCGGGTCGGGTGTACGGCCTGCGAGCAACTCGGTCAGCACGAACCAGATTGCATCGGCCGAAGGCGGGCAGCCTTGCACGAACAAGTCCACAGGGACCACGTGGTGTATCGGTCGGACAGTTTCCAGCAGCGTCGGCAAGCTCTCCGTGGGCCTTTGCGGCTGCGCTTGTGCGGTCTCGATGAATGCACGATCGAACACCTCGTCCAGATTGAACTGATTCCGCATCGACGGCACGTTGCCACTTACGGCACAGTCGCCCAGACTGATGAGAAACTTGCACCGCTTGCGAAACTTGTAGGCGTTACGCAGATCTTCGTCGGTGCTGACCGCGCCCTCGAGAATACCGAGGTCGACTTCTAGCGGGAGCTCCTTGGTATCGACGATGGGGCTGTAGACCACGTCGACCATCTCCACGAGTTCGATTAGCCGCTCGTCCAAGTCCAAGAAGGACATGTGACAGCCACTACAGCCGTCGAGCCACGCCGTCGCGAGGGTCAGTTTCTTGTCTTGGCTCATCGGTTACGCCTCATCTCGGTGAGATAGGCAAGAAAGCTGTCGTGCTTTTCCATCTCTCCCATCGCGGTGCCCTTCTTCACTAGCGCCCAGTTGGGCAAACCTGAACACACTTGCCACAACTCGTACACGAATCGCTTTCGCCCCAAGGCTCGTTCAGGTCGGTAATTACTTCGCATTCCACGCCACGTCCCATTACGTCCCAAGTATGAGCGCCCTCAATTTCATCGCATACACGCAAGCAACGTGTACACAGTACACACCGGTTGTGATCGATGCGGAACAAGTCGTGCGATGTGTCAATGCCGTACTGCGCATTGCGGTACGGCATCCGCACGTGGTCCATGCCGTGCTCTTGCGCCAAGTCTTGCAGCTCGCAGTGCCCATTGGAGACGCACACTGAGCACACGTGGTTGCGCTCGGCAAACAGTAATTCTAGTAGGGTTCGCCGGTAGCGGCGAAGGCGGTCGTTGTGGGTGATAACCTGCATTCCCTCGGCGACTCTGGTCGTGCAGGCCGAAACTAGCTTCGGATTGTCAGCGATCTCCACCATACAGAGTCGGCAAGCGCCCCAACTGCTTAGGCCCTCGAGATAGCAGAGCGTTGGAATACGAATGTTGTGGTCGATGGCCGTG
The DNA here is from genome assembly GCA_963753855.1 of Lacipirellulaceae bacterium. Classification (GTDB taxonomy): domain Bacteria; phylum Planctomycetota; class Planctomycetia; order Pirellulales; family Lacipirellulaceae; genus Aeoliella. The sequence goes on from CAVWDV010000009.1 coordinate 59,636, forward strand.
TTGAGAATAGACTCGTCCTCGCGCGCTCCGATGTCGTGGTCGTCGATCTTAAGCGTAACAACGCGAACTTTCGGGGCTACACGCGGCGAGGTTGGATGGCGTGGCATTTAACTCTCCTGCGCCGGGACAGCTGCAAAGGGTTCGAAAACGCCCGTGTGCAGTCTCTCTTGGTATTCGTGCCGGAAGTAACGCAACGTACTAAGCACTGGATTGGGAGCCGTTTGGCCAAGACCGCAAAGACTGGTCGCTTGCACCACCTCGCACAACTCTTCCAGCAACGCCAAGTCGGCTGCGGTTCCAGTACCTCGGGCGATCTTGTCGAGCAGGCCATGCATCTGGACGGTGCCTGCGCGGCACGGAATGCACTTACCGCACGACTCGGTCATACAGAAATCCATGAAATAGCGGGCAACTTCAACCATCGACGAGGTGTCGTCCATTACGATCATCCCGCCTGATCCCATAATGGATCCGGCGCCTTTGAGCGTGTCGTAGTCGACCGGCATGTCGAGGTGCTCTTCCGGAAGACAGCCACCGGAGGGTCCGCCCGTTTGGACCGCCTTGAATTGGCAGCCTTCGGGAACTCCACCTCCGATCTCTTCGACAATCTTGCGGAGTGTGATGCCCATAGGCACTTCGATGAGCCCCGTATTGTTGATTCTGCCGGCTAGCGCGAACACCTTCGTACCGGCTGACCCGTCCGTGCCAATGGACTTGAACCAGGCGCCACCGCTTCGCACGATTGCGGGGACGTTCGCAAGGGTTTCGACGTTATTAATCAACGTAGGATAACCCCACAAACCTTCCTCGGCAGGGTACGGGGGGCGCGGTCTGGGCTGACCGCGCTCACCTTCGATCGAGGCCATCAGTGCGGTTTCCTCACCACACACGAAGGCACCTGCGCCAAGCGAACGTCGATATCGATGCTAAAAGGGGTTTCGCAGATGTTGCTTCCAAGAAGTCCTAGCTTGTTCGCTGCACATATCGCCGCATTGAGTCGCTCTACAGCGTGGGGGTACTCGGCACGAATGTAGGCGTATCCGTGTTGCGCACCAACGGCGTAGCCGGCCAGGGCCATTCCCTCCAGCACGCGGTGGGGATCCGACTCGAGCACCGCCCGATCCATGAACGCACCTGGGTCCCCCTCATCGCCATTGCAGATCACATACCTCTGAGGTTCGATTGCTTTGGCAACCGTTGCCCATTTCAAACCTGCGGGGTAGCCGCCCCCGCCGCGGCCGCGGAGACCGCTTTCCATCACCTCCCGCAAGACATCCTTGGGCGACATTTCGGTCACCGCTCGCACAAGCGCCGAGTAGCCCCCAGCGGCGATGTAGTCGTTGATATCTGCGGGGTCGATCTCTCCCGAATTCTCCAGAACAATCCGCTGCTGTCGACGGAAGAAGGGGATGTCGGTCGAGCACACGAGTCGCTCGACCGGTCCTCGGTCGACGTTGGCCAAGAGTTCGTCTGCGTCCTCCTGCTGCACGTCGCGATAAAGGGTTTCTACTTCGCTGCCGCGCGTACTGACACGCACAAGAGGCCCCGCCGAACAGAGGCCCATGCAGCCGACCCCTTTCAAGTGTACTTCCTGCTTGTTGTTGTCTGAAGAGATTTGTTTCAGCCGATCAAAGACCTTGTCGCCGCCGGACGATTGGCAACTGGCGGCCAAGCAGACGCGAATACAGTGTTTCGCAGAACTGGCTTGCTCGTTGGTCTGTTTCGCGATCTCTTCCAGTTCATGCAGATTCATTCAGACCACTTCCTCGATCTCCGTCAGGAGTTCTCTTGCGGACTGTTTGCCAAGCACCTTGCCATCGACTACCGCCGCAGGGGCCAAGCCGCAAGTTCCCAGGCACCGAACGCTAAGGACCGATAGCGAGCGGTCCGCGGTCGTCTGCCCCGGGCATGTGCCGTACGCTTGCTCAACCCCGGCGATCAACTCACTTGCTCCCTTGATGTAGCATGCGGTGCCAGTGCATATAACACATGTATGTTCACCCTGCGGTTTAAGCGTGAACAAATGGTAGAAAGTGGCGGCGCCGAACACCTTGCTCAGCGGCAAGCGGAGAGACTTCGCTACATACCGAAGTGCTGTGTTATCCAGATAGCCAAAGCAACTCTGCACTGCGTGCAACGTTTCAATCAATGCGTCGCCAGAAAAGCCGTTGCGACGCATGGTGACCTCCACAAGCTTCCAACGCTTGTCAGAGCTCGGTGGCTTCGACGGGATTGACTGTCGTACTTGGGAGGAAACCATGCGGGATCACCTCAAAACCGGAGTTTGTCTACTCGGGCCACCATGGCTGCGAAGGAGTACCGCCTACTCCGACGCATAGAACAAGCATAAGTACTCTACCGCTTTATTTGTCTTGCTGCCATCCTACTGTTCTCGCCCTACCAATTATTACAATCCGCGTCTTACCCCGCCATCCCCCAAACGCCCTGGTTTAGCGTGAATTGGAATTCCGAGGGGGGCTGTTTGCGAGCAAAGGGTGCAGTCGAAACGGACCATGCCCCCGCAGGCAGTGGCAGTTTCTCTATTCTGCACGCACTGAGTGCCGAGTCAGGAAACCGACCTGCATTCGTTCGCAAACTTTCGTTTGTGGACGAAGGACTCGCCAATACCTACATTCGCACTTTGCCAGTTCTCGAACAGTCCGGTTTGGTGTAGCGACATAGTCGCCTCACCCCCAGGTTGCGTTCTTCGACTTCCAGTGCACCTTCTGCCCATGTGAACACGACAGCCAGTTCCGGCCTCGTCTGATGCTCGTCGGCATTTCAGCGCCGCAGCCACTTCTCGATTCCGACGGCAAGGTAGATCGTCATTCCAATGCCTAACACCAGCGACCATTCCATGAAGCCAATGGGCTCGCTGCCGAATGCGTGGTTCATCGGCGGTGCGTAGGTGAACAGCATCTGCAGTCCAATCATCGCTGCTACGCCGACGAGAATCCAAGGGTTAGAGAACATTCCTAGCCGGAACATGGAGTAGCGGAGCGAGCGGCAATTGAACAAGTAGAATAGCTCGCCAAAGACGAATACGTTGACAGCAGCCGTGCGAGCCTTGGCCTCAGACTCTCCGTGCAGTATCTCCCACTCAAAGAGTCCGAAGGCGCCAATCAGCAACAGAACGCCCACGTAGACGATCCTTAGTATCAACTGCTTGGTCAGTATTGGCATAGTAGTCGCGCGCGGTGGTCGGGACATGATGCCAGGTTCTTTGGGTTCAAAGGCGAGCATGAGCCCTAGCAACACGGGCGCTGGTCATGTTGATCCAGTAATTCTGCACAGGCGTAATCGGCAATGGCTGCCCGGCTACGATTGCCGCCAGGATGACCAGCCCCTCGCCGAGGTTGGTGGGAAGAGTCCAAGTGATGAATTTGACTAGATTGTCGTAAACTCCACGGCCCTCTTCGACCGCAGCCTCGATCGACGAAAAGTTGTCATCAGTCAGTATCATGTCGGCAGCTTCCTTGGCGACCTCCGTTCCAGTGATACCTATCGCGACCCCAATGTCGGCCCGTCGTAGGGCTGGGGCATCGTTGACGCCGTCGCCGGTCATGGCGACGACGTTTCCAGCCGCTTGCAGCGCCTCGACCAGCCGCAGCTTCTGTTCTGGCGCTGGCGCAGAACCCATGGACCCCACGCCTAAACAGGGACATGCAAGAACGTGTAGCTACCTCGGCGTGTCGGACTGCGGCAGGTTTCGCATAAAAGCTATCCGCTCTCGATGAAACGTCACGGGGCATTGCGGCTAGCTATTCAACTCCGCCGAGTGTCATCGGATTGACCATACTCACTGCAGTTCCAGACTGCGGTCGGTGAAAAGCACCGCTGCGCCGAAGGCGGAATCGAAATTGCGGGCGGGTGATGCACCCGCGGCGAGTTCCAGCAAGAGCAAATCGACAGCGGTGGCGACAACCTCGGCAGGTTACGCCACGCTTCCGGAGCCGAAACTCGATCCATGGGGGCAAGTTTAGAGAAGGTCGTCGAGATCTTCGTCATCGAGATCTACGCCCTCCCAGGCGGGACATTCGTGATCTGCGAAATTGTCGCTGAAGAATGCTCCGCAGTCTGGGCACCATAACTGTCCGCAATCGAAACACCGGGCGACGCAAGGATCGTCAATATCCGGGTCGTTCTCGCAGTCAGCAGTCTTCGAACTGCCGCATTGAGGGCAATCACCCACCATTATTCGATTGACGAACTCCTCGCCTGTAGCGCTCTTCTCGAAGATGTCGCGAAGTTCGCCTATCACTTCCGGGGCCATGCTTGCCAGAGCATCCAGAGTTGCACTTTTTTACTCTGCTGTCGGTTCTTCCATGACCTCGGCCTCACAGTGTGGACAGCGTTGAGCCGTGTCCGACATTTCCTTTTGACAACTCCAGCAGATCATGGACGTATGGCTCCCGTGCATAGACAACTGCCAACAATCACTTGGTGCGACCATCGAATATTGTATGACAAATCGCCTCACGAAACGACAGACCATCGCGGCGCGAATAGGTGTTGGCCATTTCGGCTGCCATTTACATTGGGTAGATGGGGTCGTAGTTCACGATCGTCGCTCCTACAGTTAGGTGAGGAAGCGGACGTTCATTGGCTGTTGTATGCCATCGCATGATTCACCTCTGTTTCTGGGCAGTTACCTTCGCAAGTGGTTTCCCCCCTAAAAAGGTTTAGGCAACTCGACGCCTCGCGCTGCGCCGCAGGCTTGCGACCACGATCCCTACCAGACGCAATGTCGAGATTCCCGCTGCGTATCCCTGCAGATACGCAGCGGGAGCTGAAGTCTCTCGTAGGAGCCGCAACGCATCTCGTATGTCATGTCCTCCTGTAGATGAACATTGCCAGCGTCCCCACCGCGAGCAGCAACAAGCTTTGCGGCTCCGGCACAGAGTAGAACACGATGTCATCGAACGTCCCATCCCCGCGGGCGTCGATCGTGTTCCCTTTTGTCTTATCGGAAGAGATGGCAATCATGCCACCAGCAATGGGATCCGGATCGATCCAGTCAAAGAGCGGTTCGCTGGGTTCAAGATCTCCCGCTCTCCACACCTTTGCAGTGATGCGAGCGCCAGACTGCACCACCTCAACGTTCCAGTCCTCGCCAGGTAGATACTCAATTCCACTCTCCCAAATATTCGTCTCTACTCCGTTGACGAACTTGCTCATGAGGAACGTACTGTCCAACTCGGGCATCGACGCCGGAGGCCTGGTAAAGCCAAATAGCAAGTACCCAGTAGCAGTTCCCAGGTCTACCCGCATGCCAACCCCCGTGCTGTTTTGCACCTGATTTGTTCTGATCTTCGCGCGGACCTGTCCTTGCGAATACAGTGGATCAGCAGAATCGTTCCACAGGGCAAACATGGCTGTCGTATCGAAGCCTACCCCTGGTGGCACCAAGGCGGTCCCCGAATGGGAGATTCTCAGTGCGCCTGAACTCGGATCGTAGTCACCTGGTCCCCAAGGTTGGCCGTCGGACAAATCTACCTTGGTCCAGCCAGGCAGGGTTGGATCCATGGCACTAAAGTCATCAAGCGGAATGACTGCGCCATGGAGGCAGGGGGCCATCCCCAGGATTAACGCAGAAACTGCCAAACTCAAAGTCGACCATCTCATCGGACACCTCCCATGGGTTACAACGGCTTCATGAAGGAACCAATCCTCCAAACAAAAGTCGCCTACCTCACACAAATCTTCTTCGGCGGCTTGCCTGCCAGTGATGCGCACCGGCGGCGGCGCAGCCCGCGAGCAGGAGCAGGATGCTCGCAGGATCGGGGGTTGCTGCTTCGCTGAAGGCGCCAGGGGTAGCGCTGGACGTCGTGCCAAAGTGGGATTTCCACAGGGCGTAGTCGTCTTCGTCCACTCCGTTCCTGCGGTCGCCTTTGCCGCTGAGTGCCGACTCGTCCGCTCCACCGAGGTTGTTGCGCCACACGGTGTAGTCGGCCAAGTTCACGGTACCGTCGCCGTTGAAGTCACCGGGCAGGCCAGTCGCAGACGTATAGACGTAGGCTGAACCGGGGTTGCTGCCATCGGCGTCGTATTGAGTTGCTCCCACGATGGCCGTGTCACCAGAGAGGGGAACGGACCTGCCAAGAAGGTCACCCGCGGCGGCATCCGAGACGGTGAGTTTTGTTTCGATGTTATCTTGTGCTTGCACCGCGCTTGGCAGCAGCACGGCCGCCGTTCCAGTCGTGATGACTCCAACTGCCGTATCTGTCCTATACCATCTCACCTTGCACCTCCCATTTGGGTGTGGTTTTCCTGTTAACGCGCGTTGCTGCTACTCGACGTGACTGGTGTCGACACACTCCCACGACTACGACACCCGCCAGCGCGAGCCATACGGTCGCTGGCTCCGGCACCATCACATCCCGCAGCTCCGTACCGAACCGCCACTCGTCGGCGACGACCGTGGGAGAGAAGTCGGAGGTGGAAAAACCAAGACGGCCGATGTATCCATCCAGATGGAGACCCGTGAATGCATGACTGGCGACCTGGGTCGACGAACCGTCATAGACCGTCGCGGTCACAGTATCCGACCCTGACGTGCTGTAGTCGTACTGCAGCAGCGCGAAGTAGGTCTCACCAACATTCACTTGGGCCGCGGTTAGCAGTGGATAGAGGAGGCCGGGAATTTCACGAGAAAAGAAGGATATCCCGCCGTCCACGATGCCGACATACGTCGCCCGAGTCGCGGGAAACGACGTCGTTGCGCCTTCCAATGGCGAGAGACCGACGAGGATGTCGCGCGTTGTCGTTGCTTCGTTCTTTTGAAACAGGGCACTCATGTAGTACGTGCCGTCCGTGGGCGAGTAGTTGATCGCCCGACTCAGGCGTCGATTCGCAAAGCTGGTAAACGTGGCTGGGACGATCTGGCCATCCAGCATGGCGCCGGGGGTCAGATCGTGCGTCAAGCCGCCATGCGAGGCCGCCGGATGATTCGTGCCGCCGTTCCACGGGCCCGAGAATCCGCCGAGGCCGACGCTGGGATTCTGGTCTCTGAGCGGACCGATGTTGTAGTCGTTGCCACCGGCCATTGTCGCAAACGAGTCCCACGCGACGAGCGCCGCCTGAGTCCTACTGCCCATCAGCGTAGTGACTATGAACATCGCCAAGATGAATGTTGCTTTGTTCATTGCTATGCTCCTTATCCTCAAAGAGTGCGTTCGCAGTGCCTTCATGGAGCTAATGCCCAAAACGGCCCGCTACCCGACATACTTTTCTTAAGAACACTTGCTGCCTTCTCCTTGGGGGCATCACTGCCCACGTTGTCGTGCGCAGAGTCCGCGGAATCGCACGAATTCTGCTGCGCTGCACTCTGAAGTCGGCACCTAGACCCTGAATGACGCCGGCGCGAGATTTGCTCTGATAGCTGAGGGGTGGCGGCCTGTACCCAGCGGCCCCGAGAGGTCTCGCGGCGCGCGTCGAACGAGAGTCGGGGTTAATCCATGACCGATGGTTCTATTACGCATTGGATCAGGCAAGTAAAAGAGGGGAGCGCGAGCGACGCTGAGCAGGGGCTGTGGGATCACTACTTCCCGCGCTTGGCTGCGTTGGCCCGCCAACAGCTCCACGACTTGCCTCCCCACCTCCGCGACGACGAGGACTTGGCCCTTACGCGCATTGAACTCATTCTTCGTTAAGGCCAAGCAGGAAGGCTTCCCGCGGCTGCGCGACCGGATGGAACTCTGGCAGCTCTTGGCTAGGATTACGGTGCGAAAGACGCTGCATCAGCGTCGCGGTATCCGCACCCACAAACGCGGGGGCAGACACGCAAACTCCGACCGCGCAACCGACTTGAACAACCTGGCGGCGCAGGAACCGACGCCCGCCATGCTGGCCGCCATCAACGACGAGTGCCAGCGGTTGATGGGAACGCTCACGGAAGAGTTGCGGTGGGTGGCCCGCCTAAAACTGGAGGGATACACCAACCGCGAAATCGCGACAGCGCTCGGGCGGGTGGAGCGCACCGTCGAGCGCAAACTGGATCGAATTCGACAGACTTGGATTGAGGAAGTCGAATCACCATGAATGCGTCGCACCCCCATGAAGCGAACGATGACTGGCAATCGACGCTACTCGAAGACCTCGATGCGATTTGCGATCGCTTTGAAGAGGCGTGGTGCAGCATTCAGTTGCCGCGAATCGAGGACTACCTGGCAGGTGCGAGCGAACCCTTGCGGTCGGCGTTGCTAAGAGAACTGGTGGCTCTGGAAGTCGCTTACCGTCGCGAGCGGGGTCAAACGCCCCTCTGTGCCGAGTACGAAGCTAGGTTTTCCAGCGATGCGACAACCGTGAAGGAAGGCTTCGATGGACACCGTGAGGGCGAGGCATCGACAGCCCCCGAGGAGACAGTTCGACTGGCTACGTCGAATACGCCCTCCGGTCGATTGGCGATCCGTTGCCCCCATTGCCTGACGCCGATGCAGGTGGAAGTCGATACCTCGCTCACCGACCTAACCTGCCAAAGTTGCGGCAGTCATTTCAGCCTGGTCGACCAGGGTCAAACGACCCAGATGGCACCGCCGCTCTCCGAACTGGGACGGTTCGAGCTGACCGAGCGTTTGGGCGTCGGTGGGTTCGGCAGCGTGTGGAAAGCCCGCGACAAACAGCTCGACCGTACCGTAGCGATCAAGGTACCCCGTCACCGTTCGATGACCGCCGAAGAGCAGGAACGCTTTTTCCAGGAAGCCCGCGCTGCTGCCCAACTTCACCATCCCAACATCGTCAGCATCCACGAAGTGGGCCGCGACGGCGACTCGATCTATATCGTGAGCGACTTCGTCCGCGGAGTGACGCTCGACGACTGGCTCACCGGCGAGCAGCTTACCAGTCGCGAAGCGGCCGAACTGTGCGCGAAGATTGCCGGCGCCCTGCACCACGCCCATGAGGCAGGCGTGGTGCACCGCGACTTGAAGCCGAGCAACATCCTCATCGACGGCGACATGGAACCGCACCTGGTCGACTTCGGCCTCGCGCGGCGCGAGGTGGGCGAGGTGACCATCACACTCGACGGCCAGGTCCTCGGCACGCCGGCCTACATGTCGCCCGAACAGGCCCGGGGCGAGGCGCACCATGCCGATCGCCGCAGCGACGTCTACTCCCTGGGCGTGATCCTGTTCCAACTCCTCACGGGTGAGCGGCCCTTCCGCGGTAACGCCCAAATGCTGATGCACCAGGTTATCAACGACGAGCCTTTGAGTCCAAGGAAGCTGAATGCGAATGTATCGCAGGACTTGGAGACGATCACGCTCAAGTGCATGGAGAAGGAGGCGGATCGACGGTACAGATCGGCGAAGAGCCTTGAAAGTGACTTGAGGCGATACTTGCGCGGCGAGCCGATTGAAGCTCGCCCTATCGGTCGCGCCGCGCGAGCGGTCCGCTGGATCGGACGTCACCGGGTTGTGTCGTCCCTCGTCACGGCAGTGGCGCTATCGCTCGTCGCCGGCAGCTTGCTATCGACTTGGTTTGCTGTTGACGCGCGGCATCAGGCCGAGCTTGCCGTCACCGCGCAGGGTGAGGCGGAAGATCGGCGCAAAGAGTCGGAAGAGGCGCGACTGGAAGAAGCCCAAGCGCGGAGGGAAGCCGAAGCGGTTTCTGACTTCCTCGTTTCCGCGTTTAGAAGCCCCGACCCGGCGATTAATGGCAGAGAGGTCAAGGTGGCGGATATCCTGGACCAGGGACGGGACCAGCTCACCCAACTCGACGCGGAGCCGGTCGCCAGAGCGAGGCTCCTTGAAGCCCTTGGGCAATCTTATCTCGGTTTGGGATTGCCCGCTGAGGCGGTGGAGGTCCTGGAAAAATCTTACGAGCTCTACAGAGAGAACTTGGGACGCGACCATCCCGATAGGCTCAACACGTCGATGAACGAGCTGGGACTGGCGTACATGGATGCCGGCCGGCCAGTAGACGCACTGCCACTCTTCCAACAGTCGCTGGAGGGGACTCGGGCGATTCATGGCATGGACCATCCTCGGACACTGAATCCCATGAACAACCTGGCGATGGCGTATCAGGAGACTGGCGATCCCCATAGGGCTGCGCCGCTCCTTGAGCGGACCCTCGCGCTGAAGCGGACAAAGCTAGGGGAAGACGACCCCGATACGCTCAAGACGATGGGCAATCTGGCATCCGTGTACCTCGAAATAGAACGGCTAGACGACGCGCTGCCCCTTCTGGAAGAGTCTCTACAAGGAACGCGCACCCAGCAGGGGGACGAACACCCCGATACCCTGCTATGTATTAACAATCTGGCGAAGGCCTACGAGGCGGCGAACGAACTCGACAAGGCGGTGCCGCTCCTCGAGCAGGCGTTCGAGAGGGCGCGTGCGTTGCTGGGGGAAGACCATCCCCATACGCGTCTGTATAGGAGGAATCTACTACCAGCCTATCAGGCGATCGGTGAGTTTCGAAAGGCGATGCCGTTGCTCAAGCAGGCGTTGGACGAGAACCTCGCCATCCATGGTGCTGAGCACCCTCGTACGCTCAAGGCCATGAACGATCTGGCGGGGGCCTATGGGGCCGATGGCTACCCGGGCAAGGCGGTGCCACTTTTTGAGCAGGCACTCGAAGGGGCGCGGGCCACGTTGGGCGACGGCCACCCTACAACGCTCGGGTATAAGCACAATCTGGCTAAGGCGTACGAGATGACGGGCCACCTCGACAAAGCGATTCCGCTCCTCAAGCAGGCGTTGGTACAGGCACAAACGAATTTGGGGGAGAATCACCGCGACACACTCATGATCATGGGCGCTCTGGCATCGGCGTATACGGAGACGGGCGCCCCCGACAAGGCGGTGCCGCTCCTCGAACAGTCCCTGAAAGAGATGCGCCGAAAGCTGGATGAAGACGATCCTATTGTGATCTATTTCAGCAACAATCTTGCATCTGTGTATCGAGCCGCCGGCGAGCACAAGAAGGCGGCGGCGCTTTTCGAGAAGACGTTGAACCTAGCGCGTACGAAACTGGGCGAGGACCATCCCTTTACGCTCACGTACATGGACAATCTGGCCACGGCCTACCAAGACGCAGGCGAGGCTGACAAGGCGGTGCCGCTCATCGAGCAAGTACTAGGCAAGATGCGAGACAAACTGGGCGAGGATCACCCTGATACGCTCAAGGCCATGGGCAATCTGGCGATGGCGTACAGAGCCGTCGGCAAGCCCGAGGTGGCATTGCCGCACTTTGAACGGGCGCTGAAATTAGTGCGTGGGAAACTGGGTGAAGATCACCCACTCACTTTCACCTTCATGCATAACGTCGCGGTCGCTTACCGCGACACCAACCGATTCGACGAGGCACTGCCCCTTCATGAAGAAGCCGTTCGTGGTGCTCGGGCGAAACTTGGGGCAGAGCATCCCGACACACGGTTGTACATAAGTGCATACGCAACGACTCTCGCCGCCGCCGGTCGGCTGAAAGAGGCGGTTACCCTCGGCGAAGAGATTGGACTCGCCGCCGAGGTCAAGCATTGGAAAGACCAACTTGCCGACTCGGAGGCCTCGCCAGAATTGAACGAAGAGGTGCCGTAAGCATGTGGGTGCGACTCCGCCGAAACTCGGCTGGATCAAGAACGGCCACCGGTCATTCCATTCGCAGCGCACTTTTCAGAATACCCGAACTGCAGTGCATAGAACGCGGTTGGCTGACTTCTCGCAACACGAGAAGTGTTGGCGGTGACGTACGGCGAGCATCGGGTTCGGTCGGAGCACGGGGACTGGTGGAGCAACACCACAAGATGGTGACAGTCGGTACTTGAGTATCTTCGCAGCTCTCCGTCTCGCCAGCGAATCGATACAGGCGGCTACCTCATATCCGGTCGGACCGCCGCCGCCGATCGCAACCCACAGCGGATCGACCGACTGACCCTGGAAACGCTCTTCGAGCCCCATGACAGTAAACCGACCAACGTCGATTTGGCGTAATGCAAACTGCTGGCGGTTGGACCACTCTCAGCAAGTTAGCCCGACCGCCAAGTTGCAGCGGTCTTCCTTCGGCGGGGTCAGTGGAATGCTATAAGCGCCGCAGCAAAATCGCTTCGTGCAGCGGACCGGGTGGCCCTGGGTGATTGCTCACCCAGGGCTCCCACAGACCCGTACGTGCCCGCATTGGAGCATACGGTTCCTCAAATCATGGCTTCGCTGCCTGACGAAGCGTGGAGCGCATCGCGCGGGCGGGAGCCAGTGGGTAGCGACGGAGCAACGCGCAGAACTTCTGCCAGTGCATCGAGCGGATGTTGTTGCGGCGATTGAGCCACTTACGCCATCGATTCTCGACTTCCTGGCGAAACCTGTTCATTGCATCCGAGTTCCCCGTGACTCCGTAGTACGCATAATGCCCTCGCAGCTTCTGGTTGAGCGTCTGCTGTTGTTCGGTAAGCGGCAAGTGCCGATTGTCGTGGCACCATTGATCGATGCGACGCACGGCACGGGTGAAACGATCCGAGGCAGTCTTCAGCTTGACCACCCAATAGCGGATGAGAAAAGCCTGCCCACGCAGGCGGGGTTTCACTTCTTGTTCGAACCAGAGGTCCAGCACGTAGTGCAAGAACACGTTTGAAATCAAGGGAGAAACAACACCACCCTGGGGCGATCCGGAGTCCGGGTAGGCGAGCGAGGTGACAGCCATCTCTGGTGACTGTTTCGCCAACGTTGCTATCCGCTCCTGTTTCGTGAACACGTCTTCCGAATTTCGATGCATTCGCCGTGTTTCCCAAAAACGGTTCCATGATTCGACATCTCGCTTCCCTCCACTGGCTCCAACGAGGTGAAGTTCGCCAGCTTCGACGGTACTATCAAGACGCTATGACTTCCTGCTTCCCATTTCGCCGCGCTTCGTTTCCTTCGCTTGGCGATACCTCGGTTGCACTCGCTCTTTTCGCTCCCTGGCGGACGAGTGCACCGCCAAGGCCTGGAGTTGGTAACCCGGTGTCTCCGGCCGGGATGTTGCCGAGGAGATAGCAGGATCTCCCAAGTTCCTGGGGAACCTCAATCATCCGTTTGCACATGTTCCAAACCGACGCCGGCAGGACTGCTTGCACCAGACCATTGTCGCCGCCAACAACGATACGGTCACCGACCTCGGCCTGTCGGGCTTCGGTGCTGACACGATCCTGTTCGCCACCAACATCGGGAACCAGGCGGGGGACGACTTCGCCATCCCGCGAACGATCTTCATGGCACAGGGTGAATTCGAACTCACCGAAGAGGCTACGATCGTGGGGCCGGGGCAAGGGCTCCTGACGATCAACGCCCTGCAGACTTCGCGGATATTCAACATCACGTCCACCACGGGAAGCTATACGTTTTCTGGTCTGACGCTCACTGGCGGCCTTACGCAAGGCGACAACGATGTCAATGACTTCTTCGACAATACCAACGATGGTGGAGCAATTCGCTCACTTTCAAGAAGTATTCTTACGATTGACCAAAGCACCATCAGCGACAACCACACGACGGGCGTCCGCGCCGATGGCGGAGGGATTTCCGCAGAAGGTGGCGTCGCGCTCACTGGTAGCACAGTCACTGGGAACAGTACGTCGGGCAGTGGCGGGGGCATGTGGATCGAAGACGACGACTCGATCACCATCACCAATTCGATCGTAGCCGGTAACACGGCTGATGACGGGGTGAACGCTATTGACTCGAACCTGCAATCGATCAATGCCAACTTCAGTCTGTTCGAGCAAACCGGACTACCGATTGTCGGTAGTGACAACATCACCAGGATGTCGGCCAATCTGGGACCGCTCTCGGACAACGGCGGCCCAACCAAGACGCACGCCCTGCTGCCAGGCAGCCCGGCGATCGACGCCGGGGGGACTACCACGCTTCTCAACGACCAACGTGGCGCACCGTTTGTGCGCGTATTTGACGATCCGATGGCAGCGGGCTCGGGTCTCGACATGGGCGCCTACGAACGGCAGACGTTGCCTGGATCTAGCTTGGTGGTCGATACGACCGTCGATGAGAATGATGGCAACTATAGTGCCGGCGACCTGAGCCTGCGCGAGGCGATTGATCTGACTGGAGCTAGTATCGGCGCTGACACGATCACGTTCGACGCTGGGGTATTCGCCTCGCCACAAACGATGTTGCTGGAATTGGGTGAAATCGAGCTTAGCGAAGCGGTCACGATCGAGGGTCCGGGGCAAGCGCTCTTGACGATCGACGCCCAGCAGCAGTCACGTATATTCAACATCACAACTTTCGCTGGCGACTTTACGTTTTCGGGACTCACACTGACCGGCGGAAGCCCTCTGTCGGGCAGAGGCGGAGCCATTCGCTCGCTCACCTTCGATACCCTCACGATTGACCAAAGCACGGTCAGTGGCAACAGCACGACGGGCGACCAAGACGACGGCGGCGGGGTCAGTTCCCTAGGTCCTATCCTGCTCACCGGCAGTACGGTCCGCGGAAATAGTACAGCAGGCCACGATTCCAAAGGTGGCGGGGTTTTCTCCTTGAGTGGCACCATCACGCTCATCGACAGCACCGTCAGCGGCAACAGTACCACGGACACGTTCGCCCGAGGCGGGGGGATTTACACCCAGGGCGCGGTAATGCTCACCGACAGCACCGTCAGCGGAAACAGTACCGCGGGCGTGGGTGCCGATGGCGGCGGGATTTCGTCCGAGGGCGCCGTGACGCTCGCCAGCAGCACTGTCAGCGGTAACTTCACGACGGCGGACAGCGCCGATGGTGGGGGAATTTTCTCCCTCTTGGACACCGTCACGCTCTCCGCCAGCACGCTCAGCGGAAACAGCACGGCGGGCAACAGTGCCGATGGTGGGGGGATTTATTCCAAGGGCGCAGTGACGCTCCAGCACAGTACGATTACAGACAACCACGCCAACCACGCGAATGCGTTCGGTGGCGGAGTGTGGAACGATAACGACTCGATCGTCATCGACCACTCGATCGTCGCGGGCAACACCGACGGCGGAGGCTTGGGCGATATTCGCCCGGGAACTGGAGCACTCACGGTTGACTACAGTCTGATCGGCACGGGTGTGACGCCGAGTGGCGGCGACAACAATGTGCCCAGCAATTCCCCCAACCTGGCACCGCTAACGAGCAACGGCGGCACCACCAAGACGCATGCCCCGCTGCCGGACAGCCTGGCGATCGACGCAGGCGATCCCAGTATCCTCTTCAATCCGGCGGAGTTCGATCAACGAGGCAGTCCCTTTGTCCGAGTATTTGATGGTGATGCAGTCGGTGGTGCGCGAATCGACATCGGTGCCTTCGAGCGACAATCGGTGGCCGGATTGAATCTCGTCGTCGATACGGTCGTCGACGAAGTCGATGGCGACTATTCCGCGGGCAACTTGAGCTTGCGCGAAGCGGTCGCTATCGCCAGCTTTGGCGCTGGCACGATCACGTTCGACGACGCGGTGTTCGCCACGCCGCAAACGATCCTGCTCAGCCTGGGTGAAATTGAAATCAACGATGCCGTTACGATCGAGGGGCCGGGCGGGCGTCTCCTCACCATCGACGCCTCGGCCAGCGACGCCACGCCCGGTGTGGCCGACGGCATGGGCAGCCGAGTTTTCAACATCAACGACGGCAATGATGGCAATCTGATTGACGTGACCATTAGTGGGATGACGCTCAGCGGTGGCGATGTCGCCGATAAAGGCGGCGCGATCCGCTCGCGCGAGAACCTGTCGGTCATTCGCAGCACGCTCACCGGCAATTCGGTGGTCGGCGGCAACGCCGAGGGTGGCGGCATCTACCAAACGCTGGGGGCCCTGCATATCGAGCGCAGCACCATCGCGCGAATACGATCGAGGGTGGAGGTTCCGAGGGAGGAGGCATCTTTGCTGGTAACGGCGATGTGACCCTAATCGAGAGCACCATCAGCGACAATTCAGCCGAGGGCAGCTCGAGCGATGGTGGCGGGATATTTTTCTTTTTGGGCGACCTAATAATCGAAAACAGCACAATCAGCGGCAACTCGGCCGTCGACGATGGGGGTGGCATTTTCGGTCTGTTGGGCGACGTGACTATCAACGGCAGCACGATCAGCGGCAATACCGGTGGCGGCAGTGGCGGAGGCATCGCGTTGTCGGACTTCTTCGGGCCGGTGACCGCCTCGATCGCCCACAGCACGATCACCGATAACTCGGCCGATGCGCTCGCGACGGGCACTCATTCCGGCGGCGGCATTCATATCGACGGAGCAATGGTCAGCCTGGCGCTGGACCACACGATCGTCGGCGGCAACTCGGACTCGGCCAGCGGTGCACCGGACATCAGTGGCACAGTAAACGCCGATTATAGCTTGATTGAAGACAGTACTGGCGCCACGATCATCGGTGGGACAAACCTGACGGGAATGGCCCCCCTGTTGGGGCCTCTAGCAAACAACGGCGGACCAACCCAAACGCATGCCCTGCTCGCTGACAGTCCGGCTTTGGACGCTGGCAATCCGACCATCTCGTTCGATGCCAATGAGTTCGATCAGCGGGGCGGTCCATTCGTGAGGGTCTTCGACGACCCAGATGCCACGGGTACGGGTATCGACATCGGTGCCTACGAACGGCAAACGTTGGCCAACTCGACTTTTGTGGTGGATCTGTCGGTCGATGAGAACGACGGCGACGCCAGCGTCGGCGACCGAAGCCTACGCGAGGTGGTTGACCTGACAAAAGGCAGCGTCGGCGAGGAAACGATCACGTTCGACGCCGCGGTGTTCGCCACGCCGCAATCGATCTTGCTTACGCTAGGTGAGATCGAGATTGCCGAAGCGGTGACCATTGACGCTTCGGCTGTGGCAAGTGTGACGATCGACGCCCAGCAAGACTCGCGGATTTTCGACATCACCGCCACCACGGGCGACGTGACGCTGGCCGGGCTCTCCCTGACCGGCGGGCGGACGACTGTTGACAGCACCTTCTCTGACAGTGTAGGTCGCGGAGGCGCTATTCGCTCACTCACATCCGGTAGTCTTACGCTCGACCAGAGCACCGTCAGCGGAAACAGCACGGAGGGCGAGTTTGCCGACGGTGGCGGGATTTATGCAGTTGGTGCCGTCACGCTCATCGACAGCACCGTTAGCGGAAACAGTACTACGGGCGACTTTAGCGACGGCGGCGGCATTAGCTCCAATGGCAACGTCACGGTCACACAGAGCACTGTCAGCGGAAACAGTACGGCGGGCATCTTTGCCCGCGGTGGCGGGATTCGATCTAACTCGGTCGAACTCACCGAAAGCACTGTCAGCGGAAACACCACCTTGGGAGTATCTTCCAAAGGTGGTGGGATTTATTCCGCTGGCGATGTCACGCTCACCAGCAGCACCCTCAGCGGAAACAGTACGTCAGGCAACCAGGCCGACGGCGGCGGGACCTATTCTAGATTTGGAGGTGCGACACTCACCATCAGTACGGTCAGCGGAAACAGCACATCAGGTAACAGTGCTCGCGGTGGAGGGATTTTTTCTTTTCAAACCGTCACGCTCAACCACAGCACCGTTACCAACAATCGCACGGATCAGGCCAGTGGCGGCGGTATTTGGAACGATAACGACCCGATTGTCATCGGCCACTCGATTGTCGCCGGCAATACGGCCGGCGGCGGGATGAATGACATCGACCCGGGTACAGGTCCGCTCAATTTCGACTTCAGCCTGATCGGCGACAGCACCGCCCTGACGATCGTCGGCAACGCAAATATCACCGGGCTGCCCGCCAACTTGGGACCGCTGGCCGACAATGGCGGGCCAACCCTGACGCATGCCCCGCTGCCCGGCAGCCTCGCGATCGACGCGGGCGATCCTAGCATTCTGTTCGACGCTAATGATTTCGATCAGCGCGGTGCGCCGTTTTTCCGTGTCTATGACGATCCGACAGCATTGGGCGCTGCGATCGACATCGGCGCGTACGAGCTGCAACCTATCCATCCCGGCGACTTCAACGACGACGGCGTGGTCAATCTGGCCGACTACACCGTGTACCGCGACAACCTGGGCGCGGCCGACGAAACCGCTATCGCGGGACATGGAGACAATCTGAATGGCGTCGATGATGGCGACTATCTACTCTGGAAGGCGAATTTTGGGAGAACTTACGCAACTCCAGTCGCGGCTCCGACTTCCGTTGTTGCGGCGTTGAGCAATTCGGCACCAGCCTCCCTGACGGCGATGGACTCTACCGAGCCCGATTCGTCGCTCGCAGGCAAGTCGGTTGGCGGACAAGAAACAGCGCCGGCCAGCGTTGCCGCGTTTGCAATGTATCAGTCGTCCAAGACGCGGCGGTCCTACACGCCGGGCAACAGGGCGACTACCTCCGCCGGAAGTTCTGCCGAAGACAGCGCACTATTGCTCCTACTAAGTTACGAAACTGCAGACCGCTGTTCGAAGCCGGAACTTGCCACCACATTGCGTGGCGAACCATCGTCGCAAACAGTTTTCACGACGCTCGAGTCGTCACTCGACTTGGTGTTTCGCGAATGGCCGTAAGTCACGCTGGTCGCGTCGAGACGCCTCTGCCGCTGCAGTCGGAGGATTTTTCTCTTCGTCTAGCACGCCCCTCCGGTTGCCCGGTTTGCCAGTCCAGTTCCACGCTCAGGTCGAGCCCTCACTAGCAACGAGTGAAATCCTATTGAAGATGGTCCTGTTCTAGAGTGTTATCGCAGGGTTGGGACAACCAGAAACCACAGAGGCCGAGTACACCGAAGCGTGTTTGCCTATCTGCTTCGACGACGAAGATGGACCATTCTCAGCAAGTTGGCCCGCTGGTCAACTGGCAGAGGTCTTGCTTCAGCGAGGACACCTCTTGCAATTCACCGAGTTGCTTAGCCGCTGAGAGCGAGGCATCGGTTCGCACGAGGCAATCTACCCGCCTCAGTTCCTAGCGTTGATTACTGACAGCTCTTACGGACGTACGGCACCCGCTCAGCAACGCGTGGTGCACCGCCGACACCACAACGTCAGACCGGCGATACCCAGCAGTAGCGCCGACGCGGGCTCAGGGACCGGCTCGACGAACGGGTTTTCCATTTCACCGCTGATCACATATTTAAAGGTGTCGGAGAAAAACGCCCGCGCCGCGCCATCTAGTCCCGCCCGGGTATGCAGCGTGAGTTGGCTGAAAATGGTGTAGTCGATGCCGGGAGTGAGCGAGGCGGAGGTGCTGAGAGTCGCGAAGACGTTGACCTCTTTGAAGGCGCCGCCGAGCGCTTCGACCTCGACGAATTCGCGATCCTGCGAGATGACATTGCCATCCGAGTCGAGGATTTGCAGCAGCGCTTCAACCGATGCTTCACTAAAGTTGTCGACCAACAGCCGTCCATCGAGAGCGGCGTGGATGTAAATATCGACGGGGTCGGTGCCATCGCTCGTGTCGAACCGGAAAGTGCGGCTGAGGCTGCTGATCTCAGTATTCTCGCTGCCGCCGATGGATTGCGAGTCCATGCCGTGATCGGCACCGAGGTCGCCAACGGTGACGCCGACGCCGCTGATTGCAGGCGGTTGAAAATCGAAGAAGCCTTCGTTGCCGCCGGGGATCGGGACGGACGGGCGATCAGACACCAGCGTCGAAGGACGAGCAAGCATCGGACGATTCGACCTTAGCGAAAGGGTCGGCTACAATCCTCTCTGTTGCCTAGAGCAGCACGTCTCGACCGTCAATCGTTACCATTTCCTGTTGAGATACACATAGAAGAACAATCATTAGCACGAGTCACACCAATCAAAGACTAGACCAAGTAGCTGAGCCGGCTCCCTCTCAAAGCCCTTTGCGTCGTGCGTTGACCATGTTCAGTCTCGTATTGGCTGGCGAGGCAATTTTTGGACTCCCGTTCCATGTGAGTCGCTACTTTCGACCGACTTACGTTGAAGTCTTCGACCTCTCACAGACCCAGCTTGGCGTACTTGGCTCGATATACGGCCTAGTTGCGATGTTCTCCTACCTCGTAGGAGGCGGACTAGCTGACCGTTTCTCGCCGAGGATATTGCTCGTTATCTCATTGTTGGCAACAGGTATGAGCGGCTTTTATCTGGCCAGCATTCCGTCCTTTGGAGCAATGTGCCTATTGTTCGCGTACTGGGGAGTCTCCACCATTATGTTCTTTTGGTCTGCCCTCATCCGTGCTACGCGCGAATGTGGCGGACGAGAACAACAAGGAGTCGCCTTTGGGCTCTTGGACGGAGGCCGCGGTCTCGTAGCGGCGCTCTTGGCCATGCTGGCTTTGTTTCTGTTCGCTCATTTCTTGCCTGATGGCGGCGTTTCCCCAACACCCGAGCAGAAGGAAACAGCTCTCCGAAGTACTATCTTTGTTTACACAGCAGCATGTGTACTAGCCGCTATTTCGGCGTGGCTCTTCATTCCAGCATCGGCTCCGGCAAGACACGCTAGTAGCTCGCCACTGCGTCGAACAGGACATCTGGCGGAAGTCTTGAAGATGTCGGCCATTTGGCTCCAAGCTTTAGTGATAATAGCAGCGTACTGCACGTTTAAGGGCATCGACTACTATTCCCAATACGCCAGGGACGTTTGGGAATGGTCTGACGTGAGCTCGGCCGGATTGAGTGCCATTAGCAGTTGGATGCGACCCGTCGCGGCCATTGGTGCGGGAGTACTAGCCGACCGGTTAAGCGCATCGCGTGTCGTGATTGGCTGTTTTGCCTTGACTTGTACAGCGTACTTTTCCTTCATCTTCACCATGCCTACGGAAGTCACGACTTGGCTACTATGGACCAATGTGTTGATTAGTTGCCTGGGCCTATTTGCCCTCCGTGGTATCTATTTCGCCCTCCTCGAAGAGTCTCACGTGCCGTGGCACATGACGGGCACGGCCGTCGGCGTAGTCTCGTTCATCGGATACACACCAGAAATATTCATGCCCCTATTCAGTGGTTGGCTGATCGATCGTTGGCCGGGGGAGGCGACGGGCTTCAATATCCTGTTTGGCTTTCTGAGCCTGATGTCTGTCGTGGGTATCGCGGCCACCATGGCCCTTCGACGTCTGCACCAGAAGTCACTCTGAACATTCATCATGGTGGTCTAGTGACACATAGACAAAACACCGATAAGCTGAATGCTGAAATAGTCCACGAATCCACAGCAACCCAGGAACAAGCATGCCGGAACACTTGAAATCACGTCATCACTATCTGTCCGACGACCATGCTAAGTCGGCAGAGATTGAGCTGGCATGGGACCAAGGGAACCAACAGTGGTGGGATTGGTACATGTCGCTGGCCGAGAATCAACCAGACGAAAGCGAAGGACCTCTAATCGAGTTGTCAGAGCCCATGTCCTACCCGATGCCGGATCAAGTCGCCTTGGCGAAGGAAGTCGAACAACCCTTTGAACTTTCCCCGACCCAAGTTGAGTTTTTTCGGGAGCATGGTTACATCAAGCTTAAGAATGTGCTCTCACCAAACTCTCTGTCCCTATTGCGGCGAGAAATGACGGGGATATTCGATCAGCAGAGCGAGCAGCTTGGAAGTCGCTTTGGCAGCCTCGAAATGATGTGGGAGAAAAGTCGGATCGTACGTGCTTTCGTCTTCAGCACTCGACTTGCGAGACTAGCTGCCGAGCTTCTTGGTGTCGAAGCGGTCCGACTCTACCACGACAACGGATTATCGAAACAGCCTGGGTGTGGGAGGACTCCGTGGCATTATGACGGCCATCATTTCCCAATAGCTACTCAGAAAATCTGCACAGTGTGGATACCCCTCCAAGCAATTCCTCAAGACATGGGCCCACTAGGATTTGCCAAGGGCTTGAATCTTGTCGATCTGGTTAAGGACATTCCTTTTAACAAGTTCGACACCACTTACGATCAAAAAGTGAATGAGCGCTTTCGTGACAACAACATAGACGTTGATTTAACACCATTCGAGCTGGGAGAGGTTAGCTTCCACCATAACTTCAATTTTCACACCGCTGGTCCCAACCGCACAACAACATCTCGTATGGTGCTGGCGACGACTTACTTCGAAGATGGTGCTCGCGTCATCGACGCGCCGCATATGGTGAATGGTGACTGGCGTCAGTTTATGCCTGGGACCGAGCCTGGTCAGGTAATCAGCACCCCCTTGAATCCGGTCTTGTATCCCAAGTCTCGCAGTTAATCAACGTCGTCTGGCAATAAGAAAGTGAACTCTTGCAGCACAATAATAGAGAAACCGACACCTTCAAGAGAAGTTGCCGGCATTGGAGTGAAGACGGTCGAGCAGAGATGGATGCATTCTATCGTCTTGCGGCGCTTGATTACCGGTTGCTTGCCGAGGAAGTCGATTGGCTGAAGCTATTTAAGCAAGTTGCGAGTCGTCACGGGCACTCATTCAAACTGCTTGATGTCGCCTGTGGCAGCGGTCAGTTTCCTTCCGCTCTTCTGAATTACGGCGGGTTGAAGGACAGTGAGAGTTTCTCAGTAGCGTATTCACTGCTCGACCCCTCCGATTTCTCTATTCAAACCACACGCCAGAAACTAGGCGATCCATTGCAGCCGTTTCAGGAACACTGTTGCACGATCCAAGACTTTGATCCATCCGATGTCCGCTACGCGATCGTATTGGCAACTCACGCGTTGTATTGCGTTCCCCAATTCGAACTACGTGTGGCAGTCGATCGAATGTTGGCTGCATTGGAAACATCGGGGCTTGGATTCATCGCGCACGCAAGCGAGGAGTCGCATTATGTTGGTTTCCACGATCTCTATCTCGAAAGCGGTGGGACTACATCTGCGACACCCTACAGCACTGGGGAGCAGCTGATTCAAGTGCTCCAGGAAAGAACTAGCATCAAAGACGTTCAGACTTGGTCAATCGATTACGAAGGTCAGCTCGCATTCGACGACAAAGAAACTGCAGAGCGTTACCTGCAGCGGTGCCTTTTTGACGATTCTTTGTCCCTCGACGACATGATGACGGATCGACTGATGGGCGAGCACCTGCGAGCCTGTATCGACACCTCGAATAACATATGGCGATTTCCACAAAAGGTCTGGCTAATTTTCTTTGGGGAGATGGCAAAGTCAATCGGTGAATACAGGCATGCGTAAGTTCCCGCGAACCAAAGACTCTACGTCCTTCGGACTGATGACGTATCTCTTTCGAATCGAGTCATGTGGCCTCTTAAGCTCACTCGGTGGCAGTCTTGAGTCCTCAGTTGTCGGTAGCAGCTAGGGGCTCGATGACGAAAGTGTCGGCGGGATGTGGAAGCAAAATACTTCCACCATGAAGGCGGCTAATGCTCCGCAGATACGACAGGCAGTGTTCTAGAATCTGATTGTCGACTCCCTGGCAGTCGCTCTGAATGATAAACTCAAGCAGCATTCTACCCTCTGGCGAATCATTCACAAAGCAATGGGTCGCGTCCATTTCAGCATCAATGCGTTGCTTCGAATAGGTGAGTCCTCTGCTCGTAAGATGTTCGACAAGAGAGTCGCTGAACCAGATGCCCTTCTCTTCATGTCGCGTCCAAAAACATTGCGATAGCTGATTCAACTCTGCATTGGGCGCGTGGACAATAGCAATGATTCCGCCAGGAGCTAGTAGATCAAGTAGCAGGTCGAGTGTGTTCGCTGGATCATCCACATAGTAGAGTGAATGTACGATTTTAATGAAGTGGTACTGATCGCTAGAAGTAATTGCCTCGATTTTTTGTTCTAGGAGTTTCAGCTGAACGCTAGGTAACTCCATCTTCTCAAAACCCCTTTGGAAGCGTCCGCATGCGCCCCCGTTAGGATCTACACCCGTGTATTCAACCCGCCTGTTGTTTGTGGCAATCGCTTGGATGAGTGGTCGATCCAGAATGCCGCTTCCACATCCAACGCTAAGAATCTTCAATGGGGAACATCTCTCGAAACGCGAAGCAACGAGATGCTTTAGCCATTCCACGATATGGTGTTGCTGGTTGCTAGATTTCTCGAACAACTCGTGTGTCTCATCGAATCTCTCGTGTGATAATTGAGATGGATTGGGTGCGTCCGCCAGCATTTCGCTTAAGCGGTGGACGGCTTTCACGCGTGATGCCTTTGAGATCATAGATATTCAGAGAGTGGAGGGTTTGGGGAGTCTAAACCTTACGCATTTCAGGCCATTAGTTATAACATGGGTCTGTCTTGGTTCACCGTGAATTGGAATTTTTTGGGGTCAACTTTAGCGAGTTGCAAGGTAGCATCCTGCCGTGAAGGTTTAGCGCTTTGGTACCATGCTCGAAGTGGAAGGCGAGTGGCTAAATGATCGACGCCAGCCGCCCGCTCTTCGACCTTGGCCCCTGGGTCGGCGCTCGGGTCGGTCCTCACCGTTGCCCTATCCTCCGCCCAGGCCGCTTTGCGTTGTAGCGTGAAGACGTCCATCAAGCAACCTTTCGCGACTCTTTTCTGCGCTCACGCGCTTCGTCAAGTTCCCGATCCCGCTCGGCGAAGATCACGGCTTCCAGCCCGGCGAGTTTATCGACCGGCGTGATGTAACCAATCGCACTGTGCAAGCGGACCTGATTATAGTCCGCGACGTAAGCAGCCACCTTGCGCCGCGCTTCGTCAAGCGATTCGACGCCCGCTGGACGAACGCACTCCCGCTTCAAGCTGCCGTGCCACCGTTCAAGCTTCCCGTTCGATTGCGGATAAAATGGACTGGTTCGCACGTGGGTCATCCCCGCGAGGCGAATAAAGGTCCAAAAATCCTTGGCGATGAACTGCGGCCCGTTGTCGCTGATCACGCGCGGCGTCGCGCCCGGATGTTTTTCGACCGCCCGCTGGACGATCGTCTCGACGTCCTGCTCGGTCATGCTCTCGCGAATCTCCCAGTGGACGAGGTACCGGCTGTAGCCATCCAGCAAGCTGCACAGGTAGTAAAACGTGCCCGCCAGGAAGTAGCGCAAGCGGAAGCATGGTTCAGGTTGATGAGGAGCGGATTCAGGGCCACGTGGACGAGGTGGTTCGCCAGAGCGTCGAAGAGACGCTCAATAGGCTCTTGGAAGCCGAGGCGGACCAGTTGTGCGGCGCGAAGCGGTACGAGCGGTCTGCTGTCGGGTCGTGCTGCTGGTGGTCGTGGCGTCCGCTCTACTGCCATGGAGGATTTCCGTAAGGAACGGCATTCGTGGGGTTCATCGACGTGCATTTCCTGCTCCGCCAGCTCCCCAACTGCCCGCAACTTCGCTCAACATCCCAAAAAACAGCATTGGTGCGTGTGTGCACACGCACCAATGGAATGAGCGGTTCTTCCTGGGTAGACTGCCGGAAATCAAAATTCCTATCAGCTATTCGCTCGATGCGAGGCCGCCAACGATGCCTGGTTCCGACGGTGAGTATCCTGTCGCGATCCCCGGCAATTCCCAATCGTGGTGATCTGGGCCACTAGCGGTGGGTAGCGCTCAGCTCCGTGATCTTTTTCCAGAAGCGTTTGAAGTCCTCGGACTCGCTCGGGGCGGTGTTCAAGTTCTTGAACAGGCCTGCCAGCTCTGTGAAGAACGTTCTCACTTGCTCCTTGTCCTTGAATGTGTAGTTATCGCCGACCAGTTTCTGACATAGCAAGAATGTCTCCTTTTGTCGCTGCAGCGGCACCGAAACGTCGACCGGGTCAAAGGCATCCTGCTGCAGGTACACCATGTCAAGAAAGAGTGCCTTTTGATACGTCACGTAGTCCTCGATTGAGATGCCCTCTTCACCCGTGACTTGCATCATTTGATCAATACTCTCTCCGTCCCGCAGCAATTGATGCATCACTGAAACGCTGGCCGTCCAATGCGGATCGACCTGGGAATTGAAAAATGATCCCAATTGCTCGCGGTAACGGGACCAAGAAATCAACGGATCGATTGCCGGGTAAAAACGTTTGTAGGCGCGATCGTAGGACAGTCCCAAAAAGCACTTGACAGTCCCCAGGGTCGACTGGGTGACCGGTTCCTCGAAGTTGCCGCCGGCGGGGGATACCGAACCGATTAACGTCAAGCTACCGGTCTGGCCGTCGGCCATTCGCAGCACGCCGGCTCGTTCGTACAACTCCTTGATCGCACTGTCCAGATAGGCTGGAAACGCCTCTTCGCCAGGAATCTCTTCCAAACGGCCGCTGGTTTCACGCATCGCTTGTGCCCAGCGTGACGTCGAATCGGCAAGCAGCAACACATCCAATCCCATTTGCTGATAGTATTCGCCCAGCGTGATGCCGGTATAGATCGATGCTTCACGAGCCGCGACGGGCATCGACGACGTGTTGCAGATGATGATGGTGCGGTCCATCAGTTTTCCGCCCGTGCGTGGATCGGGCATTTCGGAAAAGTCGTGAATGGTTTCGACGACTTCACCGGCTCGTTCGCCACAGGCCACCACGATCACCACGTCGACGGTGCAGTATCGGGCGATCAATCCTTGCAACACGGTCTTGCCGGCCCCAAACGGCCCGGGAATGCATGCCGTGCCCCCGCGCACGATCGGAAAGAAGGTGTCGATGATGCGTGTTGTCGTGATCAGTGGCTGCGAGGGGAACTCTCGATCGACCAAACGTTCTTGCTGCATCCACGCGGAAATCGGTCGTCGAACAGGCCAGGATTGCACCAGTGGTATATCGTGCGTACGTCCCTTGGGGTCGATCAAAGTCGCCACGGTGCCGTCCGTCCTCACCTGGCCTTCCGCGATCGATTTGACCGTCATCTCCGTGGCCACATCAAACGGTACCATGATTTTGTGGACGATATTCTTTTCCGGTACGGTACCGAGCACGTGACCGGCGACAACCTGATCGCCGACGCGACAGGTGGGATTGAAATCCCACAGCCTTGAAGCATCAAGTGCCGCCACATCCCGACCGCGTTTGAGAAAGAAGCCATCGAGTTGCGCTAGTTCGCTCAGCGGATTCTGCAGACCGTCGTAGATTGTGCCCAACAACCCGGGACCAAGCGACACAGACAACATTTCACCCGATAGTTCGACTTCGTCTCCATAACGAACCCCGTCGGTTTCCTCGAACACCTGCAAGTCAGCCTCACCGGTGTGAACTCGCAACACCTCGGCCTTCAGGCGTACATCGCCGACGCGAACATAGGCGACTTCGTTCTTCATGATTCGCCCGCCGGTAAATTGTATGCGAACGATATTCCCGTTAACCGCCAAAACCGTCGCGGTGGTGCCGGAATCATCGTGAGCGGTGCTCGTCATCGAAAAACCTACAGGTCAGTAAGGGGGTGAGACAATGAATCGCGACTTCTTTGCAGGATGTTATCGACTAGATTGTCGAATCGTTGCTGGCCCAGCGCGGCATCCTGACTGGCCCACCGGTGCAGGATTTCCCAACGCGCTACATACAACACGACCGATTCTAGTGAAAAGTAATAGTGCTCGTCCCAACGGCTCCAATGACTCCACAGTTCCGTGAACAGGAGTCGCTGTGCCTGCTGCGGTTGATGATTGTCCAGAGCCTGGCAAAACGGGATAAGCCAATGAAAACGATCGCTGAGTCGAAAGTACGGCTGATCCCAATGCCGCAGGATGGTTACCGTCAACGGCAATTCGGGTAGCTCTGGCGCTACCAGTCCCGCGCGTTGGCACCGCACTGCGGAAATCAAAGTCCGCATCTCGAATCGATGTCGGACCAGACTCGCAACAAGCGGATTGCGAATCTCGGCACTCAAACGGCGGTGCGTGGCCCTCACGTCGGCATCGGCGCGGTCATGCGGTTGTCGGTCCCACCGAAAGAAGTCGGCAAGCTGTTCAACGACGCGCTGGTGATCGTGGTCGAGCATCGACAAACGGTGGCGTAGCGTGGCCGCCGTAATCGGAATCGGCCCGTCATCAAAATGGCTCGGCAACGGCGGCAGCGATGCGACGAGAGTGTAATAGGATTTCATTTCGGCTCACACGTCCTCGGGAGACGATCCGATCAATTGCCGAAACTTGGGGGCCAGAAAACGCATCAGAGCCGCCGTGACCGCCTCGTCACTAAAATCGATCTCGATGTCGTCACCGACAATGTGCACGCGAAAACCGCTGGCGACGGATCGATCGGCTTGCACTCGAACACCTTGACGGAACATGTCAGCGGCCTGGCCCTTGACGAACGCATCAAGCGACTTCATCTCGGAATTTTCTTCTTTGACTGCGGAATGCTCTTCGGCGACCAGAAATCGCAGCCTGGTTGGTTGTTTGCCATCCTGCCGGACGGGCCCGTCGCTGGCCACTGTGATCGCGTCAGCCGCCATCTCTCGAATTACGTCGGCCAAGAACTCCGGTTCATCAAGTTGCGCATGCACGAGTCGACCAATCCAACCGCGAAATTCGTGCTCGAGTTGTTCCTTTAATTGCAAAGTTGCATCGCGACTGGCCAACTGGAGTGCTCGAGTGCCGTTGGTTTCCGTCCGCTCGGCCTCGTGCCCGGCCTCACGCAGGATCGTATCCGCTTCGGCTCGCGCCGCCTCAACAATCCCTGCAGCCTGTTTCTTGGCTTCGGTCAACAACGCTTCGGCTTGTTGCTGGCCCTCTTGGACGCCTTCGGCTTTCAATCGATCAATCAATTGTTGAACGCCCACGGTGTCGCCCGTATCGGTGCCGGTGTCGGTGGATGAGGAAGATGACATGGAATCAAACACCTCCGCTAGC
Source organism: Lacipirellulaceae bacterium (assembly GCA_963753855.1). Classification (GTDB taxonomy): domain Bacteria; phylum Planctomycetota; class Planctomycetia; order Pirellulales; family Lacipirellulaceae; genus Aeoliella. The sequence goes on from CAVWDV010000009.1 coordinate 88,192, forward strand.
TGCGGGCAATCCGCCCGCGAGGATCAATGCAAAAACAAACGCAAACACGGCAAAACCTTCGACAATCGCGGCCGGTGCCACCGACAACCCGAATACTTCCGGTTTGCTCTTTGTAGCGTGAATCGCCGAAGCACAACACTTGCCTTGGAACCATCCGCTAAAGAGCAACGCCAGTCCGCACAAAGTTCCGATCCCGAACAGCCCCGGGGCCGCCTCGATTTCGAAGCCTTGGTTGAGCGACAGCATCACGACGATGCCGTAGATGGTTTGCGATGAGGGCAATGCCGACACACCGATCAGACGCCCGTAGCCGCCTTCAACATCCAACATCGCTCCGCACGCGGCCTGGCCGCCGATGCTGCAGCCCAGGATGCTACCGATCGCTCCCAAAAATAGCGGTGCGTAGACCCCTAGCCTGCCCATCATCTCCAGCCATGATTCGTCCATCACTTGTTCGCTTTCATCTCAAAGGCTTCGAATGGTTGTCCCTCGTCAGTGAGAGACCAACTAAAGAACTCGATGCAATTCAAACGCAGTCCGTGGACCACGCCACCGACCACAGCCAATACCAGATTCATTGCATGTCCGATCAAGAAAATCAGTAGACCCAACAGGATGCCGACACCTTGACCTTGTGCGGCATCGGAAGCCATTTGGTTGAACATCACCGCCAGTTGGGCACTCGCCAATCCAAGGGCAAACAGCCGCAGGTAACTGAGTGCGTCGCCAAACGCTTTGGTCACGCTCGTCAGGCCCATCAATCCGTCGAAGCCACGAAGCAGCCAAACACGCGGATTGGACGAGAAGACCGGACGCGTGCTGGAAAACAAGAACACCAACACAAGTCCGGTCCCTAGCATCCATGCTCCGGTGCCAAGGACCGCCTCGGTCCATTGGGTCGGTTGGCCGCCAAACCACCCAGCCAACAGTGTGATCACATCGGGATTCGGCAGCTTGGCCAACGTCAACAGCCAGCCGCCGATCAAGCCGATTGCCCAGCCCAGCGGCGCGAGTGCATGGCCACTGCCCAACCACCGCCACGCGGTAACGGCGTTGGCCAACACCAAATGAAACACGCCGATTGTGGCGGACACCAACATCATCGCTTCACGGTTCTGCGCGATTGATTGGCCGCCGCTCTTGATCACGAGGCGATCCAGCCAGCTTCCCGCCGGCGGGCCGAAGCCGAAAAAGCTGCCGATGAGCGTACCGTATCCGATGGTGACCAACACCATAAAGACAGCCAATTGACGAAATCGCCGCCCCGATTCAGTGCGGCCAAGCGGCTTGGCAGCAAACGCCACAATCAACCCGAGCACCAATCCGTAGCCGGCGTCAGCCATGATCATGGCAAAGAAAAGGGCAAAAGAGAAAAACATCACCCAGGTGGGATCCCAGGCGCGATAGCCAGGGGTCATGAAAAAGGTAACCGCCCCTTCGGCGCCCGCGATCGGTCGCGGGTTACTCAGCAGCGTGGGCGGTTGCTCGTCAGGTTCGGGGGAGCGTGAAATGAGCGCCAAGGTGTTGTGCTGGGCAGAGGCTTCCAGCGCCGCAAGCTGACGCTGTGGCACCCAGCCCTGCAATGCAAAGACAGGGCCGTCGACCAGTGAACGATGGGTTGCAATCACTCGCGCCGCTTCGTCTTCAATCGCACCCAATTCGCTGTGTAACCGATCGAGCCAAAGGGTCAATGCAATCCGACGCAGTTGCAATTGTTCCCGCTGTTCGCCGATCTCGGCCAACCGCGACTCCAACTGGGCCAGCGAACGCGAGTCCATTTCCTCTGGAGGACACGGCATGTCCGCCGGAGGGTCTTTGGCAATGACGACCCAATATTCGTGTTCCCGATCCGTGTTGATCAAGTTGAAACTACAATTGGCTTTGACCTCCGGATGCAACTCACGGGATTGTCGATGCGTCACGCGGTAAAAGAACAACCGTTGGCCGCGCAGTTCGTTTGGCTTGGGTAAATGAAAGCTGCCCCACGGCTGAGTTTGCTCGATCTTCTCGGCTACCAACTCCTCTTCTTCGGCCAACGACCGCGCCTTGGACTCGATCTGCAATACCTCCGCGGCGATTCGCTTGACGTCGCCGTACTCCGACACGGCGGGGTTTTGCTCGACCAACGATCGCGAGCTTGCCGGCCGTTTGTCAGGGCAACGTTCCAAATACGAGATGGCTGCCTTCAAATCGTCACGACGAGGCCCCGTGCTGGTCCCTTTACCGCGCGCACCCGAAAGATCAACCACATGGAGACACCCCAGGCGTTGCAGATTCAACAATACCTGATCACGGTATTTCAATTCACCGATCAAGGTCACGCGACACAGCGGAACAATGGCCAAGTTTCCGTTCCCCCCTCTTAGCGAGCTTTGGCAATCTTGGAACGCACAACGGCCGCGCGTTCCTGATCGGACAAGAAGATGACAATCCTGCGAATGTTCTCCTCGGCTTTGGGAATCAAGACCCTTTCGAACAAATTCACCCGCTGGGTCACACGGCGCAGGGCCGCGCCGAGCACCTCGGTTCGCTGCTGAGCGATCTCCACTCGCACACGCAAACGAACCATTTGCTTGAGCGCCTCGACTAGCGAATCAACCCAGAACGGCATCACCAACCGCGAGTAGTCGTCGACTTCCAATTGAAGCTCGGCGAGCATCGGCACGGCGGTGCCAACCACGTTTTCCGTCTCCACTCGCAACGCCACGACCCGCACCCAACGGGTCATCTCCGCGACGTCGATCGTTGAGGCGCCGATCAATGGGTACAGCGATCGCAGATCGTCGTGAACTCGACGAACTTCGGCCTCGATCTCGGCCAGTTCCGCCTGGGATCGTCGCCAGGCAACCTGCAATTGTTGACGCTTCAATTCCAACGATGGTAGGAAACGTCGGTACAGCTTGGCCTGATCGCGTTGTCGCTTCAGCGTCGTTTTGTTCAGTGCCAGTGTCATGACGCGGGAAGATCCTTGGGTTGGCAGCGTAAGACAGCAGCCCGACACTGCGAAAGTCGAGCCAAGCGTTAAAGGGGGCGAGCGTTGTCGGCTTTCCTTTTCGCTGATTCAGCGGGGTAGTATTTCTTCAACAGGTTTTCGCGGACCAGCAACTCTTGTGGTTCAAAACACTCTGCCATCGTCTGCCAGCCCAGGTCCAACGCTTCCTTCAACGGCACAGCGACATCAATTCGCATGAACCGCTGGGCGAACAGTTCGCCGAATTTGAGCAGTTTGTGATCCATGGGCGACAACTCAAACGCCATCTGTTGTTTTTGCTCGGCCTGGCGGGCGCCCGAGTACAGGCGGATCATCGTGTTCATTACCGCCGAGTGGTCTTCCCGTGTGACTTTGCCGATTACCTGTTGCTTTAATCGTGACAGCGAACCGAACGGATCAATCATGCCGTCATGCAAATAAAACTGCCCTTCGGTGATGTAGCCAGTGTTGTCCGGCACGGGATGCGTCACGTCGTTCCCGGGCATCGTCGTCACGGCCAGCAGCGTCACCGAGCCGGCACCGCGGTAGTCACAGGCGCGTTCGTATCGCGATGCTAATTGGCTGTAGAGATCGCCCATGTATCCGCGGTTGGAGGGGATGCGTTCCATCGCCACACCGATTTCTTTCAGGGCATCGGCAAAGGCTGTCATGTCGGTCATCAACACCAATACCCGTTTGTTTTGCTCCACCGCAAAACGTTCGGCCACTTTCAAAGCCATTTCAGGAGCCAGCAGACGTTCGACGATCGGATCGGAAGCCCGATTGGCAAACATCACCGTGCGAGGAAAAACGCCCTCGTTTTCAAACGTGTCGCGAAAGAAGTGGAATTCGTCAAAGATTAGTCCCAATCCGCAAAACACAACCACATCGGCGTCCGCTTGGATCGCGATCCGCGCCAGCAATTCGTTGTACGGTTCTCCGGCGATCGAAAAGATCGGAATTTTCTGGCTTTCGACCAGGCAATTGAACACGTCGATCATGGGTAATTTGGTCTCGATCATTCTGGATGGCACGACGCGCATCATGGGATTGACCGACGGCCCACCCACGTCGATTCGTCGATGTCCAAGCAGTTGTGGGCCACCGTCGATCGGACGGCCAACACCGTTGAATACCCGGCCCAGGATGCCATCGGAGAACAACACCTGTGCGGCATGTCCTATGAACCGAACGCGAGCGTCCGAACGAAGGCCCTTGCCACCGGCGAAGACTTGCAGTGAGACGCAGTCACGATCGATCGCGGTCACCTGGGCGAGCGAAGGCACTTGGTCGCCGTTTTCCACCCAAGCCAGTTCGCCCAAGGCAGACCCGCTGGCCTGAATTCTCAGAATATCCCCATTGATTGAAATCACACGGGTGTGCGACAGCAGTTCAGGAAGGAGCACGGTTGGGTCGTTTGGAAGGAGTTGGTAGTGAAGGAACAGGTAGAACTGGCCAACAGCCTGGCTAATGCAGAACTGACAGGAAGAAATTCTACCACACGCGTTGGTGTGCCATAATTGACTCGCAATGGCTGAGGAGTAGCAAGCGCGAAAAGTACGGTTCATCCATCGCGTCATCCAAGCCATATTATAATTGCACATCGACGTAATCGGTAGAGCATTGCAGTGTAGAGCCAATTCCCTCTTGCGAACACCTTGACGTCAAATGGGTTGCGTCCCAATCGACGAGCTGGCATGACCCAAATTCGGTTATTTACGTGACCCGGCAGGATTGTGGGGGCATGAGCTTGGGAGTGGGCCAGACGACCCTGGTAGAAGGGCTGAAGGCTTGTTTGCTCGCGCACTAGACAGTGTTGTCAAAGTATTAAGGTCGCAGCGACCGCTGCAGATTCGCGTAAGAGTCAACTCACTGAAGATGGACCACCGAATGTCGCTTACTTTTCCGTAACCCCTTACGCTAAATTGATATAGCTCAAAAAGGTCTCTCTTGCGTAGATGGAGTTGTCACACGCATCCCAGGCAAGGAGGCCTCATGATGTCACTTTCTAGGCCAGGACGGTTTCGCCAACAAGTCCGTTTTCTGCAGAGTCAATTTTTACAAGACGGTGAGTTGCCATTCGGTAATCTGCTATCAAGCGACGTGATTGAGCAGGCATTGACTGCAATAGAAGCTCAGTGGAATGATCGAATCTATACTCCACTTGTCACACTGTGGGTCTTTCTAGGCCAGGTCTTGAGCGCTGACCATTCTTGTCGAGGTGCTGTCGCTCGACTCGTTGCGCATCGCGTGTCACACGGTTTAACTCCATGTTCATCCAAGACAGGCGCTACTGTCGAGCGCGAAAAAGACTTCCCGAGAAGTTCTTCTCCTCAATCGCACGAGCAGTAGGACGGCAGCTTGAAGACCAAGCGGAGGAACCCTGGTTATGGAAAGGCCGTCGCGTCTACATGTTCGACGGCACGACCATCTCGATGCCCGATACACCGAGTAACCAGCAGGCTTACCCGCAGTCGAATAGACAAACTCCTGGCGTCGGCTTTCCATTGGCTCGTGTGGGGGCGGTGCTTTCGTTGTCGTGCGGAGCCATCTTGGACTTGGGAGTTGCCGCCTATTCGGGCAAGGGCCAAGGCGAAGTCACCCTGCTTCGACGCCTCTGGAACCTGTTTCAGCCTGGGGACGTCGTGCTGGCAGATTCTCTAATGTGCAATTGGCGGAACCTCTACGAGCTACAGCAGCGCGGTATCTATGTCGTTACCCGACTCAACAAGGCGCTACGCAAAGCCGATTTCCGCAAAGGGCAACGCCTGGGCAAGGACGATCATCTCGTCGACTGGCCCAAACCGCATATCCGAGACGTGGGACGCCAGGCTCAGTTGGCGATGCCCAGGCAACTGATCGTGCGTGAAGCACGCGTGCATATTCAGAAACGAGGGTTTCGAACCAAGGTCATGATCGTTGTCACCACGTTGCTCGACCCTCAGCAAGCATCCATTACGGACTTCAGTGTTTGCCGGGCGATTTGTATTTTTCCGTCTGTTCCAGTTCGCGCAGCAGATGCACCAGGCACATCTGTCGGTCGCCGCAGGCGACCGCGTTGTACGCGCCCCAAAAATCGGTGACCAGCGTCCCCTGGAACTCTTCGGTAAAAAACTTCTGAAGCGCGGGACTGCCCCGCGAGCGGTCGATCATAAAATAGGTAAGCTGGCGGTTGCCAAAACACCACAGCCAGTGCGTCTTGCCACTGAGCGCCAACCCGTTTCGTCGCCGTGCAGCACGGCCGATTGCAAGGCTTCTTGCTGAATCTCTTCGTACCAGGCAAACAGGATCGCTTGCAACCGTTGCCACATAGCGATCAGGCCCCCCTCGGAAAGCTTCATCTGCAGGTGGAAATTGAACACCTCGACGATTTGCGACAGCGTGTTGCCGAGCGCATAGTGCAGCCAGGCACTGAGGACCAACACCCGGTTGCCCAGTTGCGCGCCCGGCAAGGCGTCCACCACCGGCGATTCGACCTTTTTCTTGCACTGCGGGCACCAATCGCGATGGATCGTGTGCTCGGTCACCTCCGGCTGGATGTCGGGAATGTCCTCGGTGTATCGCGTGCGGGTATCTGTCGCACTGCTGGAGGCGACCGCCGCACTCGGGGCAGTTGTCGGCGCGATGCTCCGCTTGCCAGTCGATCCGCTCGGGTGGCGGGCGACGCGAACCAGGATGGCCCGATTTCGCGCCGGGACGCTTGCCACGCTGCTTGGCGGGAGGTTTTTCGTAGACGGGAATCATGCCCGAAGGGGCCGCGGGCGACGTCTGGGCCTTCCCCTGCGCCTCGGCCAGTTGCTTGGCGAGCGTCAGCAGGGCAAAAACGACCGCTTCTTCTCCCTCTCGGAAAAGTTCGCGGGCTTGCACTTTGTTCAGCGATGCGGTGACCAGCGCAGCTGCGTGTCGCCTTGTCCAACCCCTTGCACGTTGACATGCCCTATAGACATAAACCAATACGACCATTTCAACCAAGATCAAGGCGGATTTATATCGACAACGCTGGAATCAAGAGCTCGATTTCTGCTCTTTGAAGGTCGCCCTGCAAATGGATGTACTGCGCTGCAAGACCCCCGAGCTGGTCCGCAAGGAAATCTGGACTCACGTTCTGGCCTTCAACCTGATTCGGACGATCATCGCTCAGTCGGCAACGAAGCATGACCTGTTACCCCGGTCGATCAGTTTCAAGGCGACCATGCAGATTCTAGAAGCATTTCAACCGCTGATCGCGGTAACGCGTTCGACGCAGCAAAGAAGGATACTTTACGAGCAACTTCTCGCTTCGATCGCCGTGCACCGAGTTGCCGATCGACCCGATCGCTTTGAACCACGACTACGCAAACGAAGATTCAAAAAATACGACTACATGATGAAGCCAAGAGACGAAACGAAAACCGATATCCTGAAACAACTTAGGAAAAAGTAAGCGACATTCGTTGGACCAACCGCCCGCAGGAGGGGGTCGGGGCTATCGACAGAGGTGTCTCCCGAGAAATGACACCGCTGCAACTTGGAAGAATCTCTTCGAGCGGGCGGTTGATGCATCCGCCAGTAGTTGGAACTGAGCGAAACTGCGGGCGGTGGCGAGCCCGCCGCAAGTTTGGAGACCTGCATTTGGCGACGCAGGTCGATGGGTCACTAGGGATTTGGGCCAACCGGCGAAACGACACATGTCACGTCCATCGGTGTAGTCTCGGATCAGCATGCCACGTAGCAAATGTCGTCGCTTGGATCACACGTACCGCCTACACTACGTCCATTCACCGTGCGGCTTCAAAGATTGCCGGACACGTGCAATTTAGTTGGCTGACGGTCGCCTACGCACGTGCGGCTCTCCAGTCGCAAGCCAGCCGTGCTGCGTGCGACGACGTATCAAGCGCGACTCTGCAACGGCGACGCACGCCAGCAGCACCACCGTCGCCGGCTCAGGAATCGCCGCGTCTTTTGCGGCGTCGATCGCCGCCGGCGCACTCATACCGAAGTTGGTTTTCCAGACGGCGAAATCAAACGCGTCGATCACGCCGTCGGCGTGGCCGTCGGCGGCCAGGGCTACACCTGTCGCACCCAGCATGTCACGCCAAGCAGTGTAGTCAGCCAGATTCACTGTGCCGTCGTAGTTGTAGTCGCCGGGGAGCAGCTCCAGGGTGCCCGATGAGGCAACGAGCGCAATCGCGTAGTCTCCACCCGCTGCCGTGTAGTCCAAAGTCCAACCGAGTAGCGGGTCGAACCGCGACAGCCCTTCGGGCCGACTGATGCCGGATGCCGCGTCGGGAAAGATTTCGCCGAGCGCACCGAGTGGGTCGTCGTCTGCCGGTGAGACGGCGAGCAGGTAGAGGCCGGGCCGCTGCCCTTGCAGTGTGCCACTAGGGATCGCCGGCAGCGGCGAGAACTGCACGTTGTCGCTGGCCACAATCCCGTGACCGTGCTCATCGAATAGGAACAACTGCAAGTCGGGCGCACTGGTGCCCGCTCGAATTGCTGTGGCAGAGAACGCGGCCGGCTCGTCAATCACCAGGCGGAACAGGTCGGAGTCGAGGCTGTGCTCGATCCGGCCGTGAATGGCCTCGACCGGGCCGAGGATCTCGACGTCCTCGGCAAAGTCGAGCGTCTGCCCCGCGTCGCCTGTTTCAAAAAACTCAGCGGCGCCGGCGTGGCGGAGCACGACGAGGGCCAACAGTAAAACGAGGATTGCGCGTCTCATGGCGCTACCCTCCTTTCCGCAAGCCCCGCACGCGGCGAACCACTAGCACCGTCACTGCGGTGATGCCCGCCAGGACCACCGTTGCCGGCTCCGGGGTTGGCTGCGACTGGAACTGCGTGACAAACTCGAAACCTGCCAGGTCGCCGCCGAAAACCAACGTAGCCGGTTCCGGTCGCCGGTCGTACTCGGCCCAGGCGTAGCCGTCGAGGTTGCCCATCGCGTTGTACAGGTAGTACTCGTAGGTGATCTTTCCGTAGTCGAGGGCGACCAGTTCCAGCGCGGCGCCGGAGTCGAACTCCGTGTTGTACGAGCCGATCACGACGTCCTCAAACAGCCACGTGATGTGCGGCGCGATGCCCGCACCGAAGTCACCAACCACGTGGATTTGGGCATCGGGCGGGTCCGGGTCGCCGTCGACATGAATCCTCTCTTGCGTCAATGCAGCCTGGAACAACGCCGGCGACGACAAGTCGACATGTTTCTGCACGTACATCGGCGAGAGCGATGCCGGGGCCTCCGGTTCGTCCGGGGTCCAGCCGTGGTTTTGCACGCTAATGTTGTACGAGAGGATGTCGCTCCACCCCTGGTAACCCTGGATGATCGACTCGCCCTCGAAGTCACCGACCTTCATCAAGGCCTGTAGCGACTGGCCTGAGGCCGTAGTAGTCGCTAGTAGCAGTAATAAGACAACATTTGCCAGCAGAATCATGAATGGGTGTCTCATCGTTCACCTTCTGTTCGCTTTGCAAACAAGAATACGGATTGCACGATTCACAAATGCGCCGCGCCGCACGGCGGTCAGGCCGCACAGCGCTATCGCGAGCGGCACGACTGTCGCCGGCTCGGGTACGGCGGCGTATTCCAGTGCGGCGAACACCGCGCCAGCGGAGATGCCAAAGTTCGTCTTCCAGATGCCGTAGTCGATCGCGTCGACGGTGCCACTGCCGTCGCCATCGGCGGGAAGCCCCACACCGGTGGCGCCGAGCGTATCACGCCAAACGGTATAGTCGGCCACGTTCACAGTGCCGTCGTTGTTGTAGTCGCCGGGGAGAAATGCCAGTAGCAGGCTGGTCGAGGTACTCACTAGCGAAAACCCAGTCGCATCGCCGGTGAGCAACATTCCATTATCAACCAGGGATGCAGCAGTGAGCACTTCGAAGGTATCGCCAACGGCGGGCGTGTAGCCTGTCGCCAGATCGACCATCAGCTCGCCTGCCAGGCTCGCCGCGCCTGCAACCGTGAGCGTGTCGAACTCGCCAACGCCGGTCCCCCAGATGTCGATGCCCAGGGAAGCCCCGGAGGCCAACGTCAGGCCGCCGACGCCTGCGGCGCTAACGATCTCGATCGCCCCGCTACCGGTGACCGGTCCTCCCACGGTGGCGTCGATCAGCACTAGCTGTCCGTTGTTCGTGAGGCCTGTCCCCGAATCGTCTGAGTCGAAGTCGACCGCATCGGTCTGGGAGACCAACACCAGGCCATCGTTGATTGCCGAAGCATTGGTAAATCCCCCGCCGATCACGTTGAGGCTAGCGCCGACTGCGATGGTGGTGTCGTGGCCGACCACGTTTACCGTTTCATCGCCGTCCAAAACCAGCGACGCACCGAACAGGCCGCCAACGTCGACGACCAGGTTGCTATCGGTCAGCTCGAATGTTCCAGCGTCGAAGTCGACGTTCGCAAAGTCGTCGGTCGAGATGTTACCAGCTCTGAACGTCCCTCCGTTGAGCCGCAACTCACCGGTCAATTGGGCAGTGCCGTCGACGGCCAGGGCCTTTCCGCCGCTGAGCGTGTGGGGTCCGCCGTCGAAGATTCGCCCCAGTAGGGCCGCGTCGAGCGTTGTCCCTGCGAGATCCGTGAAGCGAAGCGTGCCGCTATTGAAGTAGAATAACGAGCCCGTGTCCGGGAACAACAGGTCGCCACCCACTCGGAGTTCTCCGCCATAGAGGTAGGCATAGCCAAGGTTGCGGATGCGGAGGTTGGACGCGACGTCTACCAGCCCGCCAGAATTCACGTAGAGCCTCCCAAAGCCGCTGGTCATGGCAGTCGTCTCGGTGCCGGCCAGGGTGAGTTCTCCCCCGATGGTCCACGTGGAGGTGTCCTCCGTAAAGCTAGCAACGGTTGCCGTCGCTTGGCTGCCGCTGGTCCAACCGATGTAAGCCTGTCCGCCGTTGCTCACGGCCCCACCTTGGCCGACTGCGAGAATACCTTCACCCGTTGTTCCCCAGCCGAGGAAGAGATTGGAGCCGACATTAAGTGAGGAAGTGGGGTCAGACACATCGACAGCCACGTTGCCGGCAGCGGAAGCAACGTACAACTCACCAGTGGTCGTCGCCGTCCCACCCTCCGCAAGATCAAGGATGCCCGAGGAGCCCGCGTTACCGTCACCAACGTAGATCCGCTCAGCCTCAACAAGGGAGTCCTCGCCACTTATTTCGATCTGGCCATAGCTGCCGGCTGCGTAGCCAATGCGGATCGGGGCCTGCGCTGAGAACACGCCGCCGTCGGACACAACGAGCCGAGCGGGTTCGGCGATGCTGCCGCCGTTAACGCCAACGGCGACGAGAGCCGTCCCGAAGTAGTCCACGCGTGAACCGGGCCCCGTGACGGTAAGTTGGGAACCGTCCGCGGTGCCGTTGGTTCCGATGTACAGAACGTCGGTGCCACCTCCGCTGGCGACGTTGAGCTGCGCCCCGCCGGAAACTTCGACGGTGCCGCGGCTCCTTTCGCCCACGCGGAGAAAACCGTCGATGTCCACAGTCGAGTCGGTCCCGTTGATGCGCATTTGGCTGCCGACCGTACTCGCTGCAGTAGCGACGTAGATTGCATTCGCGTCGATTCGGCCGCCATTGGTGACCTCGGCTTCCCCCAGGCCCTCGTTGCCGACTAACACATAGGTGCCGCTGGCATCAAATAGTGAGTCCGTCCCATCAATATTGAGTGTGCCGTCGGCGCCGGTGCCATAACCTATGACCACGCGGAACGCGGAAATGCCTTGTCCGCCGTCAAGGATATTGACCGTGCCGGTACCGCCGGTCTCGTTGCCCGAGCCGCCGATGAACCAGCCTCCCGTAGTGTTGGTGGTCTGTACGATCGAACCGGCACCGGTAACGGTCAACGTACCCTCGCCCGATCCATCGTCTCCAAGCGTAACCGCAGCGACGGAGGTGGAGTCCGCACCGGTCAGCGTGACGACCGCCCCACCACTGACCGTAACTGCGCCGGTGGAACCATTGCCGACGCCGTTGCCGGCGATAAGCTCCTTGGCATCAAGGGTTGTGCCCCCGCCGTCGACATGAATCGTGCCGCTGGCATCGGAATTGACCCCTGCCCAGACGGCCCCGCCGACGTCCACATCCGCGCCGCCGCGGGCCTCGAAGATTCCCTTACCGTTGACGCCGGTCTGGAGTCCACCACCGATATTGGCCGTGGCATCATCACCGTCGATCACAAACTTGTTGTCGAAAATGTTTCCTGCGGTTTCGCCGATTAATAGGCTGGAGCCAACTGTCAGCGCACCGGCCCCGTTGGCGGCTCCTGCGAGATCTTGACCGACATGCAGCACGCCCAGCCCGTAGTATCCCACGTACAAGCTGTTAGCGACGTCAAGGGTCGAGTTGTCCGTGCCGCTGCCGAACACGGCGATCCGGCCGCTTCCGCCCTCATCTCCGAGGACGACATTGCTGCCATTGCTTTGCACCAGACCGCCCTCCTCGATCGAGAGCGTGGCGTCGCCCTGGCTGCCGACCGTCAGAATGGCCATCGACCACTCGGAGCCATCGCCATGGACGATCACGTCGCCAGTCGACGCGGTATCTACTGCGATGACCGCGTCCGGGCTAGTATAGATGTTCTGGTTAAAGACGCCGCCGTCGGTAATGTTGAGCGCGCCGCTGCCTGCCATGCCGATGAATACGTCTTCGGCGATAAACGAGGAGCCGACGCCCGTGATATTCAGGGTCCCTTCGCCAGTCGCTGTGACGCCCAATCGTACGTCGGCGATGCCGCCGGATGTGTCGTTCAGAATCCGCGAGCCCACCGTCGGTGACGTTCAGCGTCCCCGTGCCAGCGTTGCCAATGAAGTACCCGTAATTGTTATCAGGTCCATCGGTGGTGAGGGTGCTGCCCACCCCATTTACCGTGACCTCCCCCTCGGCATCCAGTTCGTCACCGATGAAGAAGTCCTGGCTGCGAAAATCGCCGTCGTTTTCGATCAGTAGGTTGCCAAAACCGCTGTCGCCGACAATTGCATCGCCGACGCTGTCCCAGGTCGATCCGCTCAAAGTCACGATAGCCGCATCACCCAGAACGGCGGCAGAGGTGTCGTCAATCGTTGTACTGGCTCCGACGTTGAGTGTGCCGCCGCCGAGCGTAACACTGCCGTCGCTGAAAGTAACGTTGCCGGCCGCCGACGGCGCCTGCAAGATGACGGTGTAGATGGCGTCTTGATCAAAGAAGGTATCGTCACCTAACTTGGCATAATCGTCGTTGGGATTCCAGTTATCCTTGTCGTTCCAGTTGTTGAGACCGGCGGCCGTATCGATCCAGAACCGATCGACGGCCCTCGCTTCTAGGGCGAGACAGATGGAGACGATGACGAGAGCAATGGCAAAGCGTTTTGAAACGTTCATGATGGTACACCTCCTTCAGCGCACATCTTTAACAACGTCGGGCTTGCGCCCACGATCCAGGCTCGAACGTTGCCTGCTAATCAATATTTGCCGCTGACAATTCGTCCTTCGATAGCAAACGCCACATTGTTTTGTTTGCTCCAATCGCTCATGTGGGCGAGCGTTTCCGCCCGAACAATAACTACCTGAGGCCCTTTTTCCTGTGTTGTTTTGATGCTGCAAAACCTGTAACGGGACACGGGCAAGTTGCGTGCCATCGGGAGATGAGAATCACTGGACGACATCAAGTAAACGCCAATCCTGGTCCGCAACGGAGTGACATTCCTAGGCAAATACGGGGTAGCTGATTCGGCAAGCTGCTAAGTTGGTTGGACTCCATCGTTCGCCGCTAGCCTGAGAGACCGATATCTGACTGAGGTGCTCATCACTTCGTTCAGATTCGACTGCAGCCAAGGCGCAGCGGATGGTCCAGTCGCGGCGACTTAGCCAGTCGGCCAACTTGCACCTCTGAAAGCGGCTTGTTTGTCAAGTGAGCTTACTGGCTGTCGTCTTTACGTAGGGGTAGCAGCGTCCCTATTGGATAGTGCAGTGCTTCCGGCATTGAATTAGTGACTCGTTGGTTTGTGTTGATCACAGTCGTTGTTGTTTGGCGAGTTTGGAGCAGCCTTGTTTTGGATTTCCAGCTGCACCTCGACACATCTCTTCGCTTGCTGGCGACCCTGCGGTCACCACCCGGACCACGTGGGTCCGACGCGGATATTTCTTTGCGACTGTCTCGTGGTGCGTGGCCGCCCTAATCAGCGGTTCGCACGCCGAAGCGTGTCTATGCAAGTTATCGGGCTGGCCTCGCAACACGAGGGTTCTTCACCGGAGTGAAGACCAATGCAACATTTGAATGTTCTGGTTGGCTCCTTCTGCGGAACAGAGAAGAGGGTAAGGGGGTCCGGGGGAAGGGGACTCGTTCCCCCGGCCGGCGAAGCCGGTCCGTGTGTATCAAGGTACCAATGTCTTTACGATGTGTCGTTGTTTCTCCACTTCGACAGGCCCTCCGGGGACGTAAGGCGTCTGTTCTCGCAACATCTTCCAGATGATCGTCACCAGTCGCCGCATCACGGCGACACGAGCGATTCCCGATCCGCGTCGACGCTTGATTCGTTGGTACCATTCACGCATCCAGGCGTCCTTCCGCAGCACATGGTAAATACAGTTGCTCAGCAAGCCTCTGACGAGAGAACTTCCTTCTTTGGTAATCGAACCTGGTCGCTGCTGATCACCACTATTGCAGCACCCCGGAGTCAGTCCGAAGAAGTTCGACAGACTGGAAGGCCGAGGAAAGTCTTGCGGATTGCCGATGCGTGAGGCAATCGCCAGGCTCGAATAGCACCTCAGGCCCGGGACGGATGCCACGATCATCGCCGCCGGGGATTCGCTATGCATCTGGTTGATCTTCTCCTGCACTTTTTGCAGATGCTCGCGCAACAAGGCCCATTGGGCCAGGAGTAGATCTAGCTCCAGCCGATCGACCTGCGGTAGCGCCAGCTCGGTAAGCCATTGACGGCCACGTTGCGTATCGATGGACTTGGTGGGACAATCGTGTTGGAGGTTGTGCTTCAGCAAGATGCGGTGGATCTTGTTGACGGCCTTGGTCTTCTGTTTCGATAAATGCCTCCTGAAACTTGTGATCTGCCGTTGCTCGGACTCCTGCTGTGTGCAGGGACGAACACGGCGAAGCCCCGCTAGACGTTCACCGTTGGCCAGCGCGACTCGATTCACCCATAAAAGATCACGCAAGGCCCGAGCGTCCCGTCGATCGGTTTTCCTGCGACTCCGTTGTTGAGGCTGAATTAGCACCACCTCGCGGCACCCGTAGTCGTCCAGCATTTTCAACAGGTAGTCGTTAAAGCCACAGACCTCGACGATCGCAGCGAAGCCACCCTCGGATTCCGAAAGTTCTCGCAGCCAACCGAGGAAGGCTTCGATCTGCTTAGGCGCCGTGGAAACCTGGCGGTGCTTGACGAGCTCGCCCTGCTCATTCCCCAGATCTACGGTCAACTGATTGCGGTGTTGGTCGATTCCCAAGTACAACATCGTGGCGGTCCTTTCGAGTTAATGGAGTGTGGTCCAGAAGAACACTATTCAACTCGCTTGGCCGCCGCTTTCATAGAATCAGCGGTATAGTTTGAGAAATGACACCGCTGCGCCTTAGAAAAATCTCTTCCAGCTGGCGGGTGATGCACCCGCGGTCTCGGCCTGCAAGTCCAAAGTGCCAGCGGTCCTTTCCACCGCTTGGTCTCGGCGACCTCCCAGAGCGAGGCTATTCCCTTCACCGGTGTCTCGCGGATTTGCTACGATAGGCAGGGCGTGTGTATTCCCGATATCGTCTCCTCTCAAGTGAGTTGTGCTGAACGGGGATTGCCAAGCGCCGGCATCGGCACGAGCTAAACATCAAAGGTGAGCACGAGAATGAAGTCCCTGCTTCAGGTTTACCCTGCTGTTTTCCTTAGCTTGATGGCCGGATCGGCGATTGGACAAACCGATGTCCAGCTCCAAAGCGACACAGAACGGCCTCGGATCATCGTGACCACTGACTTGGTGCAGACCCCGACGACGAGCAGTCGTTAGTTCGTCTGCTGGTCTGCGCCAATGAGTTTGAGATCGAAGGACTGATCGTCTCGACCGGTTGCTGGAAGAAGTTTCAATGCAACACCGAGATGCTCGATAAGATCGTCGACGCCTACGACAAGGCGTCCCCAATCTTCGCGTTCATGCAGAAGGTTATCCTGCCGCCGAGCAACTGCGGTCAATCTCCGTCATGGGCCAGTTGGGCTACGGAATGGGCGACGTCGGCAAGGACAAGGACAGCCCGGGATCGGAACTGATCATCGCCTCGGTCGACAAGGATGATCCCCGTCCAGTTTGGGTGGGTTGTTGGGGCGGGGCCAATAGCGTCGCACAGGCGATATGGCATGTTCGAGATACCCGCACCAAAGCGGAGCTATCGAGATTCCTTAGCAAACTGCGCGTGTTTGACATCCTGGGGCAGGACGACGCCGGCGCCTGGATTGCGAAGATCTTTCCCGAACTCCTATACATCCGTGCCACTGGAGTCTACGGCTGGCAGCCGTCTGACGAGTATCTGAAGGAGAACATCCAAAGCCATGGGCCGCTTGGGGCGGTCTACCCGGACCGGAAGTGGGCGACCGAAGGCGACACGCCGGCTTTCATGCACGTGTATCCCACTGGCCTGAACGACCCCGACAAGGTTGACCAGGGGGGGTGGGGCGGTCGGTTCGGCCCAACCAAACAGAGCGGCATACGAAGCATGAAGCCCGTCACCAATGAAACCGAGTACGACCCTTATCTGATGTTCGGCAACACATCCGAAGGCGCTGAGGCGATCAAGCGTTGGAGCGAGGGATACGACAACGACTTCGCCGCTCGCATGGACTGGAGTATCACACCCCAATACGCCGAAGCAAACCACCATCCGATCGCCGTTGTGAATGGCGACACATCTCGGAGTATCTTAGAAGTCGCAGCAGTTTCCGGGTCGAACGTCCGCCTGAACGCCGCTGGCACAAGCGACCCCGACGACGATTCGCTGACCTACTCTTGGACGTTTTACAAGGAGCCGAGTTCCTACAAGGGCCCCGTCGTAATCGAAGGCCGATCATCGGCCGCCGCTAGGGTGTCGGTTCCTTCCCGCACTACGGGAAGAAGCATACACGTCGTCTTGGAAGTACATGATGATGGAACTCCCAAGCTGTTAGCATATCGCCGAGTGATCATCAAAGTGAAATGAAGCTGATCTAATCAGGAATTTGAACGTGCGTCCGTTGCCTACTTGTACTTGCGCTCTAGTGACCTTTGGTTTTCTTGTGTCCTCCGTTGCCGCCGAAGAGCCGGCGACGCCTGTAGACGGCCAGAGGCTGCGGGTGATCATGACCACCGACTTTCCGCCCATAGGCGTTGTTAAAAGCGGTGACGTGTCCAACACAATGAAGAGCGACCCGGACGACATGCAGTCGATGGTGCGGCCGGGCGGCACACAGAATCGTAGTGGATGGTCAGTGCCACCCCGCCCGAAGGGTGTTGATGATTTGCCCGACGCCATCGTCGACTGCCAATAGCATTGCCAATGCTTGACCCTTCCCGGACATCTGTTCGATCATTGAGGAGAGCGACAGAAGTGATCGCTGGCGACCTGGTCGGCTTTTTTGCCGCCGCGTTACGGTTGTTTGATTTTTTGGCTCTTTTTTTGTCCAGTTCTGCTGCGTTGGGAAGTAGTTACTGAGAAGTTGGTGAATCCAGTGGATTGCCATTTGTGGAATATCAGAGGCCCACAACTCTATGACCTAGAGTCCGATCCGGACGAGTGCTCGAACCTTGCGGACCAACATTCGGATATCGTAGAGCGTTTGTCAAAGCGGATCACTGCTTGGTATCCGTTGAAGCAACACAAATTGTTGTCAGATTCCCGCCCGGCAACTGGAAGATCTCCGCGACTGCTCTCTAACTTCCTGGCATCCCCATCGAATTGTCTGCTATGAATGCCTCCGTATGCTACCACTTCCTCATTGCGGGGATTGTCGCTTTGACCGCTGCCAAACCCGCAAACGCGGGGGATGTTGCAGTCGTCGAGCTGAGAGCAGAACACCTCATCGCCCCGATCCATCTCGACATCGCGAAGCCGCGCCTGAGTTGGAAACTCAAGACCCCCGATTCCGGTGCACGGGCCATCTCGCAGAAAGCCTACCGGATTCTGGTCGCCAGCGACGCCGCCCGACTCGATAAGGACGAGGGTGACCTGTGGGACAGCGGCCGCGTTGTTTCCGACCAGTCTACTCTCGTCCCCTACGCAGGTTCTGGTCTCAAAAGCGGGCAACCCTGCTTCTGGAAGGTTCGGGTGTGGGATCAGGACAACCAGCCCAGTGATTGGTCAGCAATGCAATCAGTACTACGGTATCGCCGACGAGGGCGGCTACTGGCCAGAGTTCGACACGAACGAGGCCGTGTTCGAGGTCCTCCTGGAGGCTATCGAGCGGGCAGGCTACACACCCGGGAAGGATGCCAGCCTGTCGCTTGACATCGCGGCCAGCCATCTCTACGACGCCAAGGCCGGCGTATACCGCTTTACTCTCGAAGACCGCACGTTTAGCCCGTCGGATTTCTCGTCGCTTATGATCGAGTGGTGCGAGAACTACCCCATCATCTCGATCGAGGACCCCGCGGCCGACACCGATTGGGACAGTTGGCGGCGCATCGCCGACGCAGTCGGGCGGAGGGTGCAGATCATCGGCGACGACCTCTTCACCACGAACCCGCGGCGCATCCAGGAAGGGATCAACCGTGGCGTCGCCAACAGCGTGCTGATCAAGCTCAACCAGATCGGCACGGTCACCGAGACTGTCGAGGCCATACGCATGACTCAGGAAGCCGGTTGGCTGCCGGTGGTGTCGGCACGGTCCGGCGAGACTGAGGACGCGTTCATCTCGCACCTAGCGGTCGCCACCAACGCCGGCCAGTTGAAGGTCGGATCATTCGCGCGAAGCGAGCGGATGGTCAAATGGAACGAGGTGCTGCGGATTGAGAGACACCTGGGGAAGGACGCAAGGTTCGTTGGCGCCAATATCTATGGCAAGCTGAAAGAGCTCTCTTGAGGAATCCCGAACCGCATTCCGTGCGGTATTTAGCCGGCTTTTACGAACTTGCCGAATTGGGCGGGCAGATGCGCCGGCAAGCGGCCAAGGTAGGTTGGGACGAAGCGGAGCAGCAGATCGCCATCTCGGATGGGGGCAGCGGCTTTGTGAGGTTCTTGCGCGTTCACTTCCCCCGCGCGGAGCGGATCCTCGACTTCTGGCATGCGAGCGAGTACCTGGTGGAGTTAGGCCAGTCGCTCTATGCAGACGACGAAGAGACACTCGCCGCACAAGTCGAAGCGTGGTGCACCTTGGTTCCCTGATTGGGATGCTCCCAATGGACGACCGCCTCGTCGCTAAACCAGATCGTAATGTCGCCTCGCTTAACCAGCGACTCGTTATATTCCTGCCAATTTGTGACTTTGTACGTTCGTTTTCGCTTCGTACCCATGATCGATCTCCGTAAGGTAATGGACGTGGTTCCGTTCCACGCTCGTTTTTACGGATAATCAAACTCAATTGTTCAACAAGGCCCTTTGGAGGACAAGATCCTCCAGCGGGCGGCGGTCATGTTATTGGAACCGATCTATGAGCAGGACTTTGTAGACTGCTCCTACGGTTTCCGGCCTGGCCGCTCTGCACTGTCATTGGGCGCCCAATGACACTGCACACGATGCGCTCGGTTCTTTCCGCGACCATGCGATGCGTCATTGGCGGACGGGTGTGACAGTTCTAGAGGTCGATATCCGGAAGTCTTTTTAAAAACTGGATCATCAACACCTTCGACAGTTTCTCCGACTACCAAGACGAAACTCGTTCCGTTCTGTCCTCCGTCCTCACGGACGAAGGATCAAGGCGGCCCCGACGATCGTCCTGGCACGTTTGACCTCTTGGGATTCACCCACTACTGGGCGAAATCTCTGAAGGGCTACTGGGTGGTCAAGCTGAAGACTGCCTCGGATCGTTTCACCCGGGCCGTGCGTCGCATCGATCATCCTGTCACGGTTTCGCTTGCCTCCTGCGAGCGACCAGGGGTGCTCATTGCCGCCCCCTGGACCCCTGGCTAGCCTTATAGTTGCTCCATTACCCGGCTCCGCAGCAGGATGAATTGGCGAAGCCCGTCCGCAGCTAGAGCAGATTCATTCTGCGTTTGCGGAGCCGCGCGCCTTTTTCTTCTCGACGGCCGGGTCCAGAATCGCCATCATTCGGGCTGTTTGGCACGCATCGCCCGGCTACGAATTTGCTAGCCAATCGCCCCAACGATTTGAGAGAGACTTTCGAGCCGGACGATGTGCTTTGGTTCACCAACGAATGACTCTAGATGTTGACGTCCCTAACGTCTCGACTATAAGGGTTTCGCCGAGCCGAAGCCAGCGTGCCGCATCGTCCCACGCACGTTCCCTAGTTGTCAGGAGAAACCCCGATGACTATTCACGCAGCCAATAGTGCCGAGTTTGTGGCCTATGTCGGAATTGATTGGGCAGACCAGGCGCACGCCATCTGCGAACTGACGGCCAACGATCGCCCCCCAAAGGCACACAGTATCGAGCAGAAACCCGAAGCAATTGCAAAGTGGGTTAGTCGACTGCGAGCCGATTATGGACCCGGCTTGATAGCGATCTGCTTGGAATTGTGTCGCGGAGGTTTGGTTTCGGCTTTGTTGGAATTCGAAGGCATCGTACTCTTCCCAAAGGTCACAAAACGGCTGCTAGTTCGACACGAGGAGTCTAAGGCTGCTCTTGTCGTTTATGAAACGCGACGGCAACCAGATGGAATAAAGCAGGAATCCCGAGTGCCAGTGGGAAATAGTCAGGCGCTGTTTCGATTACCATGAATGTGTAGATCGCAATGGCAATCATGGCCGCCACCGCAATTAAACTGCCAGCGACTTCAAAACGCTCGGTCCAGGCAATCGCATAGCCGACAAACATCACGACCATCAGCCCAATGGTAGGCAAATTAGAGGTGGCGACCGACCAACTAAGTCGCTCGTCGGTTGCAAATCCAACGCCCAACACGACGGCGGCTGCAAGGCTCCCCCAGCGTGCGATGCTCCGCGTGACGGTTTCGGTTTCGCGAATGGTTGCGGCGTTCATATTTCCTCTCCCTTGCTGATTCGAGACATGCGCTGCCGGCAAAGGATCGCCTTCCCGGTGCCCGTCTATGTTGTCACCTGTGAAGATCTGCCGACATGTAAACAAAGTCGCAATCTGCAAATAATGTGCCACACAACGACGGTAGGTGCAGATTCGCAGACCGCCTTCAAACATCGCCCCTTATCGAGCGACACCTTCAAGAAGAGTAATGACGGACGGTCCGGGCTGTGCATTTCCGCACGGCTCAGCAGCACGCGTCACCGACCGGACCCCTGGCGTTTTCCAGAATCAGGAACTACAGGACCTCGACAACAAGCTGGTCGCCCAGGGCGAGGAATCCGTTGAGGGGGCGATCCAATCTGGTGCTCTACTCGAGGAACTCGACATCGCTGACCTCCAGAAACTGCTCGAAGGCACCGAGAGCGAGGACTTGCGGCTTGTGTACGAGAACCTGCAGAGTGGTTCGAGAAACCATCTCCGTGCCTTCGCCCGCCAACTTCAGCGCCACAATGCCACTTACGAGGCAAGGCACCTTTAGCCAGGAAGCATTTGACCGCATTGCGGTCGGCGATCACGAACGTGGCGGCGTACAACTCGCCAGTCCAACGCAGAAGTAGCCCGCCGTGGTGTTTTGTAAGGTTGTCAGTGAATCCGACCGGCAGTTGCCGGTCGGGTTATCCTCTACTAGCCCGCTTGAATATCACTGATCCCCATCGGTGTTCTAGCAGCGCCGTCGCAAGTATCGCAAACGCCTTTGCGACAGTAGGGCCGAGAGTTTGAATTGATGCCAAGTATGTCCAAATGGGAAGTTGCGGAAAATGGTGGGCCGTGTTGCCTTGTACCGCTATCCACTATGCTGCACACTGGCGGATACACCAACTAATCAAATGCCATTTCTGTAGAACACCAATGACGACTAGAAGTTCGATGGCCTTTGCCATCCTGTTGCTCAGCATGGATGCGACGCAGGGCGAGCCGCAGTTTTCGGTTGCCGACATCACCAACTGGACACCTTCTCAGTTGGCGACAATTCCAGGCTTCGACCACTATCCCTTGCTCAGCCCTCCCGGCGCAAATGCTAGCTTCTCTTCTGCTGCACAAAGTGGTGATGCCTTTGTTGGTACCTACGATGGCAACTACGGCGATTACGCTGCCCGCGTGGCGGGAGGAACTCAAACCTCTCTACCACCGCTGGGAATCTACTACTGGCACTACACGACGTGCGACTCGACCGACTGTCATTTCTATAACGGAAGGGTTGGATTCAGCCACCTGTACGACATTAACTCCGCTGGCGTAGCGGTAGGCGACTCGACACTTGCAGGCACTGGAAGTAGATCATTCGATTATGATACTCACGCCGTTGTTCACGATCCGAATACCGGCGCGATAGTCGATATGACTCCTGCGGCAACTAGGGCTGCTGCGACGGGCATCAACGACGCCGGGCAAATAATCGGGTGGCAGCGAATCGATGGCGCCACTCAAGGCGTGAGGTGGATGCCTGATGGTAGCAGCGTAGTACTCAATAGCTTGGGCAGCAGCGTTACCCCAACTGCCATCAATGACCTGGGCGTGGCTATCGGTACCGCAGTGGTTCCTGACATCAGCTACTTCAATCCAGAGCCTTTTGTAAGCGAGTCCGGTGCTGGAATCACACAACTCACGCTTCCCAGTCAGGGCGGTGTCGAGTTTGCTGTGGCCAGCGATTTGAACAACACTGGTTTCATCGTTGGCCACTCCTGGAAAGCCACGGCGACAACTGAGCCTTTGGCCACGCTGTGGGAGCAAGAAGTGGATGGTACTTGGACACCATACGATCTCAATGAACTAACCGATGGCGGCGACTATATCTACCAGAAAGCGTTGGCGGTGAACGACGAAGGCTATGTCCTTGTACAAGGCAAACTAGACCAGGATGCCAGCCCAATCCTATTACTGCTGTTGACGCCTGACACGCTGCTGATTCCACCCGCCCAAGCTGCGGGAGACTACAACTTCGATGGAATGGTTGATGCCGAAGACTACCAGCAATGGCGACGCGATTTCGGTCACGACATAAGCCCCACAGGCACCGGTGCCGATGGCAATGGCGACGGAATTGTCGATCTGGCAGACTACACGATTTGGCGGGACAATCTGGGCAGCGTTGCAACTCCTATAGCACTCGAGTTTCAGTCCGTTCCCGAGCCATCCACTATCTTCCTTCTACTTGTCGGTTTGATTATCGCATCATCGGCAGGTGCGCACTGCGCATAGTTCGCAAGGAGGATCTCGTTACGTGCTGCGCGGCATCCCTGGCAATCGGTTAAGTTAGAATTGATGGTGGTCCGATAGGAAGAAGTGCTTTGGGAAGTCGGTCTTCATGCACGACGGAATCCTGCGATGAGAAGCTCACTTTTTAGTGCTGTCATAGTTCTGCTTTCTGGCACTTCAATCGCCGCACCTGTTGTATATACGAATGAGGCGTTGTATCTTGCCGAGCTAATGACACTTCCCGGAACAACAGTATTCGAAAGTTTTGAAGATGGCGTCGTATGGTCCGCTTCTCGCAATTCGATCTCGAATCCCGGAAGCACAGCCGAAGTAACCAGCCAGGGAATCATCTGGTCGTCGAATTATCCATCCCCTCCGAATGATATTGCCACTGGTACGGTCGGTGGCAGCGCACCAGACGGCGACTTCGCGTTATATGCACTCCCCCATGGGCTCACGACCGATTCCGGGTTGTACTGTGATTCCGCTGAAGATCCCAATATCCCATCTGAGTGCTACCAGAACGACGGCCTTAGGATTCAGTCTGCTACTGGTGGTGCTATCTATGCCTTCGGTGGACGTATTGATACCGCAAATAGTGGCAAGGTCACCTTTCTTCTAGATGGTATCGATATCAATGGAAACAGCACGGATAACATTGACAACTGGCAGCGTGAGGGCGAACCGGCCGACAATTGGACCTTTGTTGGCGTCATCGATACCGAAGGTTTCCTCTCGGCCGAGCTTCGAGAGTTGAAAGGGAAAGATTACCAGCAAGTACTTCTCTTTGCCGACGACTTTTCTATTCGGACTTCAACGACAGGCATACTGAGTGGTGATTACAATGGCGACGACATCGTCAACCTCGCCGATTACACCGTTTGGCGGGACAACCTCGGAGCTTCGGCCGACACACTCCAAAATGACGCCGTCGGTGGCATTATCGACGCGGACCAATATGCTGCATGGAAAGCCAACTTTGGTGCCACCCTGCCGCCACCCTCAGTTGCTGCGGCAACGGTGCCCGAGCCAACCAGTGTGATTCTATGTGGACTCTCTGCGATATTATCGTGGGGAGGGGTAGGTAGACTTTCTTCGGCTAGGGGCGTTGCGTTGGGTGAGCAGGCCAACGGCAGTTCGGCTCTGGGCTGAATTGCATCGGCTGGACAAACGAATGGCACTTACTTATCGGTGAGTCATTTTCCTCAAATGACATCTTTACAATCGGTCCCACTTGGGTAGATGGATATTTGCAACAGTCCCATCAACGGTAAGGAGGCCAAGGATGCGTCATTCTATCGAACTAACGAAGCTCGCTATCGACGCCAGTTTGATCTCCTGCCGGAAAGTTGCCGTCGGTGTCTGGATCGCTGTGTGGAAACGGCGCGCTCGGCGGCGGAGAGTTTTAAGAACGTCATCCGCCATGGCGGACCTTCCGTCGTTGCGAACGAATATTCGAGAGACGCTCTACTAGGTCGTAAGAGAGCGTGTTGGTCGAAGCGAAAACTAGCGCGTTACCGACATCTACGCCGTGGATTCTGGACTATATTTGGGGACGTCATATAATGCGTTTGGATCATATCGAGATTCTCGACATCGATCCCAGCTTGGTGTCCTGCCTCAGTCGGAACTGGAATTTTCCTGTGTGGTCGTTAGCATAACGCCAACCGCAGGAGGATACCATGAATTCATCGCCAAACGGCTCCCAGAAACGGGAGCGTCGCCACTTCACCGCTCAGCAGAAAGCGGCCATCGTCAAAGCCCACTTGGTCGATGGGGTGCCGATCTCGGACTTGTGCGACAAGCACCAGATCCAGGTCGCCCAGTTCTACCAGTGGCAGAAACAGCTCTTCGAGAACGCCGAAGTCGCTTTTGAGCGGAAAGGTAAGCAGAAGGCCAAGAGTGCCGAACAGCGGAGAATCGAACAACTCCAGGCCAAGCTCGCCAACAAGAATGAAGTGATCGCCGAGCTGATGGAGGAGAACGTCAAGGCAAAAAAAGAGTGTGGGGAACTCTGAGCGGACAATGGGTCCTCCACGATACGCGCGACGAAATCGTCGACTACGTCCGACACTGGAGCGAGAAGACCGAACTGGCGGCCGGCAAGATCGTCCGCTGGATCGGCATCGGCAACAGTAAGTTCTACGACTGGAAAAAGCGGTACGGCCAGGTGAACGAGCACAACGCCCTGGTGCCCCGCGACCACTGGCTGGAGGCGTGGGAAAAGGAGGCCATTCTGGCCTTCCATGCCGAGCATTCCACCGCAGGCTACCGCCGCTTGACCTACCAGATGATGGATCAGGACCTGGTGGCCGCCAGCCCAGCCACGGTCTACCGCGTGCTGAAACAGCACGGCTGTTTCGAGCGGTGGAATACGCGGAAAACGGGCAAGGGGACCGGTTTCCAGCAGCCCCTCGGGCCGCACGAGCATTGGCATTGTGATATCAGCTACGTCAACGTCTGCGGCACGTTTTATTATCTGATCAGTGTGCTGGATGGCGCGACCCGGTACCTGGTGCATTGGGAGTTGCGCGAAAGCATGACCGAGCGCGATATCGAGATGGTGCTACAACGGGCGCGAGAACAACATCCCGAGGCCACGCCGCGTATCATCACCGACAATGGACCCCAGTTCATCGCCAAGGACTTCAAGGAGTTCATTCGCCTCTCGGGGATGACCCACGTGAAGACATCGCCCTACTACCCGCAGTCGAACGGTAAGATCGAACGCTGGCACCAGACGATCAAACAGGATTGCATTCGGCCGCACGTACCACTGTCGATCGACGAAGCGCGGATGCTTGTTTCGCGGTTCGTCGAGGAGTACAACTATGAAAGACTTCACAGCGCGATCGGTTACGTGACGCCCGCCGATAAAATAGCTGGGCGAGAGCAGGCGATCTTCGCCGAGCGGGATCGTAAGCTGGCGCTGGCCAGGGAGCGTCGTGCTCGCAACCGCCAAGCACACGAGATACGGCTGCCTAAGATACAGGAACACAGAGAAAGGCTAGCGGGGTCGAGGGGGCGGCAATGAGCCCCCCGTCTGCGTGAACGCAAAAACAACTGCCGGCGCAGCCGTCGAAAACCTTACCTTTTATTCGCTAACAGATCACGCGGAGAATTCCATTTCACGCTGAACCAAGACACTTGGGGCGATCGAGATATAGAGATCCCGCTATCCTCTTTCTGAAGTCAACGGACCGCGATTGTGCGGAGGTTGTTCCTACCAGTTATTTGGCGGGGAGCGAATCGTGTTAAGTCTTGCTATCGGCGGGGGAATTGCCATTGGATTCGCACTGGGCCTGACCGGTGGGGGTGGAGGCATCTTTGCCGTGCCTCTGTTGGTCTATGGGCTCTCGTTGCCGGTGCACGAAGCGGTGGGAGTTTCACTTGCTGCAGTAGGGTCGACCGCGCTGGTCGGCGCGGTTCAAAGATACCGGCGTGGCGAGACCGATGTTCGTACAGGAGTGATTTTCGCGATCGCAGGCATGGTGGGTGCACCCTTAGGCTCTCGGCTGTCATCACTTCTTCCCGGGTCGATTCTCTTGCTAATGTTCGGCGGGCTGATGGTGGTGGTTGCCGCGCGGATGTGGCCGACTTCCTCGCGCACAGCCGACCAATTCGACACGAGGCGGTTCGTCTGTCAACGCGATGAGTATGGCCGACCAATACTCGGGCCACGCTGTTTCGTTATGCTGTCGGCCCTTGGGATTGCAACCGGAGTTCTGTCGGGGATGTTTGGCGTTGGCGGCGGCTTTGTCATCGTCCCGGCGCTGGTCCTCATCGGGGGCCTGCCGATGCATACTGCCGTTGCGACATCGCTGATGGTAATTTTCCTGATCAGCATTTCGGGAGTTGCTTCCTATGTTTCAGGTGGTGGAACTATCTCGTGGGTGCTCACGAGTTTGTTCGCCGCAGGAGGGGTTGTTGGCATGTACCTCGGTTCACGCTTGGCAGCCCGGCTCTCGGGGCCGTCGCTACAACGCATTTTTGCCGGAGCGGTGCTCGTTGTGGCCGGTTTTATTGTCGTGAAATCAGTCGCCTGAATCGGGCGAATCCGTTCATCCTTTGAAAACACAAGGCAAGTAAAGGAGTTCCTCATGTTACTACGTTACTTCTACGACCGCTCGCTCGCTCACGCCTCCTACATGGTGGGATGTCAAAAAGCAAAAGACGCATTGATTGTCGACCCCGGACGCGATATCGAGCAGTACCTCGAAGTGGCCCAGCGGGAAGGAATGAAGATCACCGCCGTTGCCGAGACTCATATCCACGCCGACTACGTCTCCGGCGCCCGAGAACTAGCTGAGCGGGTTGGTGCGACGCTGTATGTCTCCGACGAAGGTCCGATGGAGTGGAAATACGAATACGCGGCGCAATATGACCATCACCTCTGCAAAGATGGTGACCGCTTTAGCCTCGGAAAGATCGAATTCGAAGTGATGCATACGCCGGGACATACGCCCGAGAGTATTTCGTTCGTGCTCACCGACCGCGGTGGCGGCGCGGATCAACCGATGGGAGTTTTTACTGGCGACTTCGTATTCGTAGGATCGATTGGCCGTCCTGACTTGTTGGAGGAAGCGGCCGGCATGATGGGCACGGCCGACGTTGGCGCCAGGCAGTTGTTCCATTCGGTCGAGCGGTTCCGCAATCTGCCCGACCACCTGCAAGTGTGGCCCGCCCATGGCGCCGGAAGCGCTTGCGGCAAGGGACTCGGCGCCATTCCCTCGTCAACCGTCGGTTACGAAAAGCTGTTCAACCCGGCGTTTCAAATCGGAAGTGAGGAGGACTTCGTCAAGTACATTCTTTCGGACCAGCCCGAGGCACCAAGGTATTTCGCGGTCATGAAGCGGGTGAACAAGGAAGGTCCGGCCGTGCTTGGCGACAGGCCGCTACCCGCAAGTCAACCAGTTGAGAAGCTTGATGGTACGCTGGCCGAGGCAACGGTAATCGACCTCGCGCCATCGAACCAATTCGGCGACGCACACGTGCCGGGCACCCTGAACATCCCGCTATCGATGCTCGCCGGGTGGGCCGGGTGGCTGGTCGACTACTCCAAGCCAGTCTATCTGATCTGCGAACCGAGCTCGCTCCCAGAGGCCGTACGCATTCTGCAGAAGATTGGATTGGATGACATTCGTGGTTACCTCGAAGCGTCGAAGGTCCGCGCAGCCGGGCTCGCCACCGAGCGCTACGAGTCGGCAACGCCAAAGGAGTTGGCCGCACGTATCGACGCGGGAGAGGTCATGCTCGTCGACGTGCGTTCCGACGGAGAGTGGAACCAGGGACGAATTGGCGGGGCCGAGCATTTCTTCCTGGGCCGACTGCCGGATAACCTCAATTCGATCAGCCGGGCCAAGCCAATCGTCGCGCAGTGCCTCGGTGGTGGTCGCTCGGCGATCGCGGCCAGCATACTCAAGGCAGCCGGACATGAGGTCACCAATATGACGGGTGGATTTGGAGCGTGGGTAGCCGCCGGACTTCCCATTGACCAGACAGAGATAGCGGCAGGCTGCGAGGCCGGCGCGACGCAATGTTCGAGCTAGGCACTGGCGACCTGTAAGATGCGATACATAACCAAAGGAGTTAACGATGGATTGGTTCATGCAACCATGGCCCTGGTGGGTGTCGGGTATACTAATCGGCCTGACCGTGCCGCTCTTGTTTCTTCTCTCCGGAAAGGCGTTCGGAGTCTCCACCAGCCTGCAAGAAGCCGGCGCGTTGTGTTTTCCACATAGCAAGTTCGAGTATCTGAGCAAATTCGATCGCAAGGAGAACCTGTGGACGATCGTGTTCGTCGTAGGCATCGGGCTCGGGTCGTTGATCGCGACGCGCATCCTGCCAGCCGAGTACAGCAATTTCCTACCGGCCGAGTTCGATACTCTTGCCGGCGGCATCAAGCTACTGATTGGCGGTTTTCTGATTGGATTCGGGACGCGCTATGCCGGCGGGTGCACGTCGGGGCATTCCATCACTGGCATCTCAAATCTCAATTGGCCGAGCCTGGTCGCCACGATTTTCTTCTTCGTGGGAGGGCTGGCCGTCACTTGGGGATTTGGGCAGTGGATTTTCTGACCGACCCACCAACATCGAGGAGACAAATACGATGAGTCAAGAAGCCTTTGAATCCGGTAAGCCACTAGCGGCTGAGGCTCGAACCTCAGGAGTGTCTGCCATCGGATACGTCAGCGTCATGACGATGGGCGCCTACCTCGGCATTCTCTTTGTCAAGTCGGAGGTGGCGCAGTGGGATCGCATCCACAAAATGTTTCTTTTTCAAGAAGCCTACATGTACCTGATCATCGGTGTGGCCATAGTAGTGGCCATGATCTCGATGTTTCTGATTCGACGGCTGGGGTTGAAGAGCCTGGACGGTGAACTGATCGTCTACAAGCCCAAGCCTTACCACACCGGCGTCATCATCGGCGGCATGCTGTTCGGCGCCGGCTGGGCCATCGCGGGCGCATGCCCCGGACCCATCTACGCCCAGATTGGCGGCGGCCAATGGATGGCACTCTGCACGCTGGCAGGCGCCTTGTTAGGCATGTTCAGTTACGCAGCACTAAAGCCAAGGTTGCCGCATTGAGAATGAAACGGGGGTGCATCTATCTTCAAACTTGAAGGGCGTCTGTTTATCCAACATATACCCAAGTTGTCTTCTATACGGTGGCTGACACGTTGACGATCGAGAACCTTAACTCGCAATGAGCGTGAGCCCAACTGGGTAGGGGCATCTTGAGGAGTCAGTTAGTGTACCGTTAGTTCTGTAAATAGCATTGGAGTAGAGGGGCCCGGCTTCGCCTTTTGAGCGTAGCGAAAAAGGCGAAGCCGGGCCGGCCCGCTTGAAAGGGTGGGCCACGGTCGGTCACCTAGAACGTTTGTTACCAAGCAAGCGAATGAAGACCCACACATGACCCACCAGAACGAATCTAACGCCCTCGACCAGATGTCCAAGTCCTCGATGAATACGGCTTTGACGGTATGGCACGCGCTATCGGCATCCTCGTCAACGAGGCAATGAAGATCGAACGCGCCCAGGTCCTCGGCGCACAGCCCTACGAACGCACCGAACAGCGACGTGGCTACGCCAATGGCTACAAACCCAAAACGCTTCAAACACGCGTCGGCAAGGTCGAACTGCAAGTCCCCCAAGCCCGCGACGTCGAGTTCTACCCCCAATCCCTCGAACGGGGAGTCCGTAGCGAACGGGCCCTCAAGCTGGCCGTTGCCGAAATGTACGTGCAAGGCGTGTCCACCCGCAAAGTTACCGAGATTACCCGCGAACTGTGCGGCCTGGATGTCTCCAGTAGCCAGGTCAGCCGGGCGGCCCAACTCTTGGACGAAGAACTCCAGTCCTGGCGCATGCGCCCCTTGGGCAAGCTGCCCTACCTGCTGCTGGATGCTCGCTATGAAAAGGTCCGCCACGGCGGCACGGTCGTCGATTGTGCCGTGCTCGTGGCCGTCGGCATCTTGCCCGACGGCAAACGCTCTATACTCGGCCTCAGCGCTACACTCTCCGAGGCCGAAGTCCACTGGCGTGAGTTTCTCCAATCGCTTGTCCAGCGCGGGCTGCATGGCGTCGAGATGATCACCAGCGACGCGCATGAAGGACTGAAAGCCGCCCGCAAAGGTGTCTTTCCAGGAGTGCCGTGGCAACGATGTCAGTTCCACTTGCAGCAGAATGCGGCTGCCTACGTTCCCAAACTCGACCTGCGCGGCGAAGTCGCCAGCGACCTGCGTGGTATCTTCCATGCCACCGATGGAAACGAAGCCAGCAGGCTCCTCAAGAACACCGTCGAGAAGTATCGTGGCTCCGCACCCAAGCTGTCCGAGTGGATGGAGAAGAACGTCCCCCAAGGGCTCACCGTCTTCACCAGGCCTGCGGCGCATCGACGGCGGCTGCGAACCACCAACATGCTCGAACGACTCAACAAAGAAATACTCCGACGCACTCGCGTCGCCACCCTCTTTCCCAATGAAGCATCCCTACTACGACTCGTGACCGCTGTCCTCGCCGAAACCGACGAAGAATGGCAAACCGGAAAAGTTTACCTCAACATCGAGACCGACTGATTCCCAATGCACCAAGCTTTTACAGAAGAGATGTTGCTTTATCGAATGCGTTTGGCGGAACACGGAACTGGTGCAGCTCGATAATGGAAAGGGCGACGGCAGCAACGACTACAGCCATGACCTGATGGTCGATCGCAAAAGCATGCTGCGCGACTCTGCTCGACGCCGCTCAAGCCAAACGCGTGTGGTCGACGATCGCAAGATAGCAATCTTCTACACCAATCCAAGGGTAAGCACTGAAATCAGCGAGCCCTACCTAGCCCGGATATTTCATCCGTTGGTTCACGGCGGGCACTAGCGCGAGGGCCCAAGTCCTGGTATTTGTGTGGTTTCTACAACTCCCGCACAAGCCAGAACAAGGAACCCTCGCATGACAGAGTGTAGCGAAACGGCGATTCAGTTCACAGCGGTCGGTCGGCGGCAAGTGGTGGCCAATTTCGATGGCGGGCGACTGACCTCCGACGCGGGCGTGGTGCTATTGCGTGAGGTCGATCGACGAATTGGCTTGCTCGACGCGATCGATGATTGCCTGCCCGATCCGCGTGACCCGCGATACCTGATCCACCACCAACGCGAGATGCTGGCCCAGCGTATCTTCTCGCTGGCATTGGGCTACGAGGACCTCAACGATCAGCAGGCCCTGCGCGACGATCCCGCGTTGCAGCTTGCCGCCGGTAAGGCGGCGGACCCCGACAAGCCGCTGGCTTCTCCTCCGACCCTCTGCCGCTTGGAGAATCGCGTCAGTCGCCAGGCGTTGGTCGCGATGTCGAAGTTGCTGGTGGAACGTTTCTTGGCGGCGCACGATAGCCCGCCCGAAGAGATCGTGCTGGACTTCGACGCCACCGACGACCCGGTTCACGGCCAACAAGAGGAGCGATTCTATCAAGGCTACTATCGCCATTACTGCTTCCTGCCGTTGTACGTGTTCTGCGGGGGTCATCTGTTGGTCTCGCTATTGCGGCCGGCCAACATCGATCCGGCGAAACACTCCCTCGCGCTGACGAAACTGCTGGTCCAGCGGATTCGTCAAGCGTGGCCCAACACCCGGATCACGATTCGCGGCGACAGCGGCTTTTGTCGCTGGCGATTGATGCGTTGGTGCGAGAAACAGGGGGTGGATTACATTTTCGGCATCGGTCGGAACAAGGTCTTGGAGCGTCGTATCGCACCGCTGATGGCCGAGGGGGAAGAAGCCTTCGAGCAAGCAGGCCAGAAGCAGCGCCTCTTTGGAGAAACGGAGTATCAGGCCGGAACGTGGGACCGCCCACGGCGGGTTATCATGAAAGCCGAGCGTTTAGAAGCAGGGCCGAATCGCCGCTTCGTCGTGACCAGCCTGGCGGGCGACGCGCAAGCCATGTACGACGACATCTACACGCAGCGCGGCGACATGGAGAATCGCATCAAGGAGCAGCAGTTGATGCTCTTCGCCGATCGCACGAGTTGCCACAACTTTGTGGCGAATCAGTTTCGCCTGCTGCTTTCGAGCTTCGCGTATGTGCTGCTGCACGAGTTGCGTCGCACGGAGTTGGCCAGCACCGAATTGGCGCGGCGCAAGTCAGCCGCATTCGGCTGACGCTATTGAAAGTCGCCGCCCGTATCACCCTCTCGGTGCGTCGCGTGGTGCTGCACCTGGCAAGCAGCTATCCACACCAGCAACTCTTCCGCCAGGTCGCTGCCGGGTTAGCCGCCGCCCCCGGATGACGTCTCGAAATTACCGCACGCCCAACCTCTGAAAATTCTTAATGGCCAGCGATCCTAACCGGGGGTAAGGGGGCCTCTGCGCTACCCGAGACCCTCCACCTAAGAAGCCCCCGCTACAAGGGACTCCATGGGCGGATGAAATATGCGGGCTAGGGGCTCTCCTGAAGGGGATTCCTCGTTGTTCCTCTCTTCCTCTTCGCGCTAGATTTCGACTTCCGCTGTGCAACTTCCTTAACGGTCCATACGAATTGTTCACCCTTAGTTACCAGTCTCATCGTGCTGGAAGTAGGGCCGGGAATTGCAAACGTGGCCGGAGCTGCAGCCCTGAGTTTCTGCTTCTCTTGTTCAAAGTCGGAATTCTGCGCCAAGTTTGTCCATTCGTTCGGATCGTGCTTCGTGTCATAGAGTTCTTCGGTTCCATCTGCATACCGAATGTACCGCCAGTTCTGATTCATCATGGCGTACTCGCCAGGCTGCATGCCCGGCAGCAAGATATTGCGGTCATTCGCTGCGGTGGGGGAATTCAACAGTTGCGCGAGGGACCTACCATCGCGTAGTGAATCGTCAGTTACACCGGCGAGATCGGTTAACGTCGGAAGCACGTCAATCAGGCTGGCACTCGCATCGATTTGTTGTCCGCGAGCAATACCTGGCCCGGCCCAGATAAATGGTACGTTGGATGTCCGCTCCCAGAGAGTATGCTTCCCCCAGTCCATTTTTTCGCCGTGGTGATAGCCGTGGTCGCTCCACAGGACCACGACGGTATTCTCGGCGTTTGGCCCCAACTCTATAGCGTCGAGCAGGCGACCAAGCATCGCATCAGCATAGGAGATACTTGCGAGATATCCATGGATTGCGTCGTCAACCGCGTCGAGGGCTTCAAGTCGTCGATGAATTGCGCTTCGTCCCTCCTTCGCCTTGCGCACCTGCGGAGGTAAGTCCTCAAGATCATCACGCTTGTAGGGAGGCAGTTCGATTTCTGCGGGATCGTACAGTTCGAAGTACTTTTCAGGAGCGTAATTTGGGAAATGCGGAGCATACAGACCAACGGCTACAAAGACCGGTTTGTCGTGCGTACGGCGCATGAGGTTGGAAGCCCATTCGGTACGAATGGTGTCGGCCATCTTCTCCTCGTTTTCGTTAAGCACCTGACCCCACTCCATAAAAAACTGGTTTGCCGGCTGGCGGTCGTGATTGAAGCTGCTGTTGGGATAGGGGATTGGGAGAATGGGATCATCGACCGTCCAACTTTCGAGCGGCCAGCCCCGCTGCTTCTGGGCTTGACTACGGAGGAAGAAATCATCCCAGCCTCGCAAATCGACGAATCCCGCTGGATGATGAAAAAGCTTTCCAGCGCCGAAAGTTCGATAGCCTCCTTGGTGGAGGACCTGTTGCAGCGGAGTGATCTCGGGATCGTCGCGAAAATAGACCTGCGTCGTATAGCAACCGGTTGTGCTGGCATATCGCCCAGTGAAGATCGCCGACCGCGAAGCGGCGCAGAAGATGCCGGCCGTGTGGGCGTTTTGAAAAGTAACACCAGCTGCAGCTAGACGATCCATATTAGGGGTGATCGCTTGCACGTGGCCCATTGGGCCGATCCAGTCGCACATATCGTCGACAGCGAACATAACTATATTCGGCTGTTTAGTTGTAGCGGTCGCCGTAGACGTGGTGTCGATCAGATTGTTATCGCGAATCTCGGGCACTTCCGCGGAACAACAGCATCGAGCAATCATTGTCGCGTCAATACATAGTGCGACAGCCAGAAAGAAAAGAAGTCGGACAGATGATTCACGCATAGGATTTGACCTGCCCTATTCTCTGATTTTTGCATGCTTGTACTTAATCGACGCTTACGAAAAAGACGTCTACTCTGGCGTTTGCGACTGCTTGAGTCATGACTTAAGGAGGAGTAACTGGAGTGGGAAGTCGAGCAGCCATCGCTCGTCGTTCAACTTGCGCGAGGGCCGTTCTCATTTCAGCGAGAATCGACTCGTGTCGAGAAGAGGCGGCAACATTCTGCTGCTCGCCTGGGTCGTTCTGTAGATCGAATAATTCTTCGCCGTCTGGCCATATAGCGTAACGCCAACGGTCGGTGTATATCGCTTTGCCGAGTCTCTCGCCTCGATTGACAACCGTGTAGGCACATTCTTTGCCCGACTCACGCGGTTCGCTCAACCGGCTGACTAGGCTGCTACCTTGGAGATCGCTGGGAGGTATTACGCGACATAGCTCGCTGAGTGTAGGATAGAGATCCACCAGTTCGACGAGTCCTTCGCTAACGCTCGCCGCCTTTGTCTTTCCAGGTACTCGAACCAACATCGGGACCCGCGCGCACTGATCGAACAGCATCACCTTGCCCCACATGAAGTGCTCACCCAGCATGTACCCGTGATCGGAGGTCAGGACGACAATCGTATCGCCCCAATGGCCAGTCTGCTCGAGCCCATCGAGAACAACTCCAATTTGGGCATCTATAAACGAAATACACGCGTGATAGGCTTGTACGTATTCGCGGCGAAGCTGAGTATCCTCGACTTCAAAACGGAATCCAAACTGCTCGTAACGTTTCGTCATCGCACGCTTCGGCGCACTCCTCCAAAAACCCAAGGAAGCGGGAGGCACGTTCAATGCCGATAGCGGGTACAACTCGAAATAACTGTCAGGGGCAAGGAACGGAACGTGTGGTTTCTGAATACCACACGCGATGAAGAAAGGCTTGTCGCTGTTGCTCACTTCTTCCAGCCAGGAAACGACTTGCTTGGCGTTTCTACCGTCCCGATGCTGTTCATCTTGCAATCCGGACGGGCCGTACCCCACGTGCTGGTCGCGCGTTTGCTTAGCGATCGAATGGTAGAGCTCTTTCCATTTCTTGCGGTTGTTGCCTCGACCGATCGGACCGTGCTCCGCTTCGAACTCAGCGCGAATCGGCTTGACTAACGGCATCTCATCGTTGTCGAAACTGGCAACCTTATCCCACGTGGCTCCATTAGGATCCATGCCCGCGTGGTGAAACACCTTGCCAACTGCAGCTGTCCAGTATCCGGATTCCCTAAATCGCCTAGGCATCGAAACAGACCCCGGGCGTACGGCGTCGATGTCTGTCCCGTTGTCCAGCACGCCAGTCGACTGCGGGTAGAGGCCCGACAGGAACGATGCTCGTGACGGACCACACACTGGGTACTGGCAGTAGGCGCGTCGGAACGTCATTCCAGACGCAGCCAATCGATCAAACGTAGGTGTCTGAATGTTCGAATAGCCAGACGTCGACACGTGCGTATTCAGGTCATCACAGACAATGAAGAGAACATTGGGTCGCGTTTCTTTCGCGACCGTAATCGAAAATGCATGAAGCAAGCAAGCGCAGGTGATCCCGACGAAGTATAGAGTCAAGGCGATCATTCTGCCTTCCTCGCTATGGAAGCGAATCGATGGCAAGCTGACGGATCGCTCATGCCGCCTATTTGGCCTCCCAGGCGT
This sequence comes from Lacipirellulaceae bacterium, assembly GCA_963753855.1. Lineage (GTDB taxonomy): Bacteria > Planctomycetota > Planctomycetia > Pirellulales > Lacipirellulaceae > Aeoliella. The sequence goes on from CAVWDV010000009.1 coordinate 124,737, forward strand.
ATTACAAATTGTGTTGGTACGCGGTGAGCTTCGTGATGGGATCATAAATCTCTCTTGGGCTGACGCTTTGTTGCCGGCAGTTCGTTGCGAATCATCCGGCCGCCTTGGCCCGTAAGCCACAGGTAGTGGTCACTCGGTAGTCCCTCATACGTAAGAAAAGAGACATTCTCGCCTACTGGCGGCTCGTTGGTGCATTTGAAGATGGCAGTGCCTTCATCCACTTCATCGAACATGGCGACGTAAACCATCTCGGCCCCAGATCGCTTGGCGGCTATGAACTGCGACCATAGGAAGTCACCCTTAAGCCGTGGAATATCTCCCAGCTTCGCACCGTGCAAGTTGTGCCAACTGAAACCGGGAAACACCACTGGCAGGTATTCCAAGTTGTGCCTATCGCACCACTCTATGTCGGGTGCCCAGTAGCGGTCAGCATGGCGGGCAACGTCGTCCAGATTACGGTACCGCCCGGGAGTCCAAGGGCATAGAACGTCCGCCAGTTCGAGCAACTCGTGCAATTTGGGATCGGGCACCGAATCGCGCTTCAGATCGCGCCATCCCGTCGGAATCCCAAGCATTACTGCGCACCCCCTGCTCTTAAGTTGGACGATCAATTCGCGGCATGCAGCAAGCGAAACGCCGCGTGGTTTGCCGTTATCAGAAAATCCAACGCCCCAGATGGCAACGAGTGGCTTACCATCATGTTGCAGATACGCGGCGTCAGCAGTGATGTTGCGATTGGCGTTTAGTTTCGTCCAATCTTCAACCACCACCGAGACTTCCTCTGACGATATCCCGGAAAGATCGTACATCACTGCGTAAACCCGCCCTGTTTGCTCCGCAGCAGCACGGACACCGCTCAGCACCTGATCTTTATTCCGAATAAGTGTGTTATGTTTTAGGCCATTGGCGAAGCGTTGGAGGAATACGCCATCGATGCCGTATTCTTGCATCCATTGAAAGTGCCGGAGGATTGTTTTCGAATTCACGCTGCTAAACACTTCAGCAGGGCGGCCATCGGCAAGTTTGAAACCAGTAGGGTATCGCTCATCAGGCCCAAGCTCCGAAACGTCGGGCCATAGATCGACGGTGACGTTTCGGGGGGCAAATGGCTCCCCCAGCTTCCGCGCCCAATGCTTCCAGCCCAGGTCCATTCCATCACCGGGTGTGTTGAACCATCCTTGGTAACCACACATGACCTTGCCTTTTAGCGTGTTGGAATCGACCGCGTAATTGAGAACTTCGGTTTCGGAAGTGCGACCGATCTTCTCATCCACTTCCTTGTTCAGTGCTGTAGTCAGCCGTGAAACAACATCTGGATGACGCAGGTAGAGATTAGTGACCTCGCCCGGATCATTCGCCAAATTGTAAAGCTGGCCCACTGGACCACCGGGCACGGGTTCGATGTACTTTGGCTTGGAGAATCCTCCAGAACCGAGTTGCGTGATAAGTTTCCAGTCTCCCTGACGGATTGTCATCATCGAGGGCAGACTTCCCGCACGCATCACGAACTGGTTGCGCAGCGATTTAGCTTCGACGACATCCCCTGACAACACCGGCAGAAAGTCAATACTGTCGCGGCTATCTTCCGAAGGCAATTGGACTCCTATCACTGAAGCGAAGGTTGCGAGGAAGTCGGTGAAGCATACGAGTTGATCGCTGATCGAGTTTTTTTCGACATGCCCTGGCCAGCGGACAATCATTGGCATACGATGCCCGCCTTCCCAAGCATCCGACTTCATGCCGCGATAGTTCCCTGCGGACCTATGCCCGAATCGCTCGATATCTCCATCTCGCCAGGCTGGCCCGTTGTCGGATGTGAAAATCAGCAACGTATCGTCAGCCATGTCGGCATCGTTGAGTGCCGTAAGTACGCGGCCGACTTCCGCATCAACCATCATCATGAAGTCGCCGTACAGACCTGCGCCACTCCTCCCGTCAAACTCCTCCGAGGGAAGCCAAGGTGTATGGGGGGCTGGGTAGGCAAGATAAAGCATGAGCGGCTGGTGCGAATCTGCACTGCTTTCCTGATGGTGCTCAATGACTTTGATCGCTTCGTCGGTGAACCGAGGCAACACGTCTTTCAATTTCAGGTCGGGCGCAATGCCGCCAGCCCGCCAAAACACACCTTGAATAGGAGACCAATCTTGACTGTTACTGCCGGCGATTTGGTCCGTGGGCGGCGACACAGCTCGATCGCCCCGGATATAGAAGTAGGGTGGGATATCGGTGGAAGCACGGATCCCAAAGAAGCTATCGAACCCACAGGCGAGCGGACCACCGGCTAGCGGTTTGTCGTAACCTCGCTCCTTAAACCCTAGATGCCACTTTCCGACCATCGCCGTGCGATAACCGTGTTGCTTGCCAAGCGACGCGATCGTGGTTTGGCCAGCCTCGATCAAGGGCTCCGTCGGCCAACGCGTGACATCCGTTCGAAACGGATAGCATCCTGTAAGAAGCCCGTACCGTGACATGTGACAGAGTGGGCCGGGGGCGTGCGCGTCCGTAAATCGCATGCCCTCCCGAGCAATGGAATCAATGTTCGGTGTGGCAATCTTCGACTGTGGATTGAAACATGTCGGATCACCGTACCCCATGTCGTCGACGAGAATGATGCAGATATTTGGGGAACTCGCGGCCCCCGCAATGCGTAAGCAGAAAGCAAAGTAAACCGCCGTAGTTGCAAGGGCAATCGCACTTGGCCATCGTCCCCTTGTTGGCAAACGTCGAAACATTGAGTCCTCCCAAACCAACTATGTTTGCACGCCGCTTTCGACGCGATACCAGAATCCAGAATGCACGTACTACTTTTCGCCCTACTAGAAAGCGCGATACAGCCTGCTTCTCACTTCACAAACTTGCCGCAGACTCCCTTTAGGCGTATTACCAACTTCCATCGCTGGTAGCATTTTCCCTCTCGCGAAAACTCCAGCTCGAAGAGCGAACCGACCGCTTAACGTCGGCTCTCATTCGAGTGGAGAGCGAAGTCAGCGGATGCGGAACCCTTGGCAGGAACTTCAAATACCAGCGGAGTCTTGCGATAGTCGCAATACGGTTGCGGGATGATCTCCCGGGCGTCTATAATTTCGATATCTCTATTATTGGGATCTAAATGTGACTTGCGAGTGCTTACGATCACGCGATGAGCGCCAACTACCGCGCCTTCCATTGGATGCTCCGACACGGATGTCAGTCGGTAGCGACCCTCCTGGTCTGTCTCCCCATTCGAGTAGGGACCAGCCTCGCCGTCAGCGCCGGCTGCGGTTGGCATGAAAACGACGCGGGCATTCGCAACCGGATTTCCATCGAGCAGGATCTGTCCAGCAACTGGTGCGTATTCGAATTTCGATCTTCCGCAACCCACCGTGAAGAGCATGGCCAATACAACGGCGTAGACTCGAACAACTGCCCCGCGACTCGCAACCCGAACGAACTTGTGTGCATGCATGCTCACAGCAAAAACTCCAATAAGGGCAGGTGTCGTTCATCTGCCTAGTCGACAGCCGGCTATCGCCACCTGATTTTAGGGTTAGTCAAGGGCTGCCAAGACCATCTGCGCCTGAGATCGTGGCCAGCGCCTCGTATACATTGCCATCGAGCGACCATGTAACGAACGAGACCGACCCGTCGATTTTCAGCCAGTTCCCACCATCCCCAGCATGCGCCGATCCAAAGGCTCGATTGCAAGCCCATAGCGGCGCGGTAGTCATGTTAGCCAGGCAGAGATCGACGTCCGTGGAGCGGAGTAGCGGGTCGGCAAGGGCCTCGGCTTTGTTGTGCCACCGCTGCGTGATTGCCCAGCGAGCAGGCCACGCGGGTTCTGATTTACCGAGCCAGTGAAACTCACCTACCATGACGGTATTGCTTGTACCGTCGGTCACTTGTTTCATTTTCTGTGGCACCAAGCCAGGCTGTCCCATGCTAAAGAACAATCCGCGGCGGTCATAGTTTTCTTTGAAAACCGCAACCGATGGGTTGCTAGAGCCGCCTGCGGGACTAGTCCAGTTGAGCCAACTAGAGCCGTTGTACCTAGTAATGACCCCCGTCATCGCTTTGTAGGAACTCGTTGCAGGTTCTTTCCCAAATTCCTGTGCAAAGCTATCCGTTGGGCATTTCATTAAGTCTAGGTCCGTATCTCTGACTTTCTGATTGATCTGCCCATCGCCATCTGGATCTCCAACGGCAAAGTTTTCCTCGTCGTGATCGTAGAGATCATAGAGGGCCTGTTGTTCCAAGTAAGGCAAGATCTCAATCGCCCAATTCGTGCCGTTGCAATCGCCACCATCTCGCTCACATACGAACGGAGTTAACCCTGTATTACGTTTGCCCCAAATGCCGTAAGTCATACCACCGGGCGGGAATTCACTTCTTGCCGATTCGTAGCTGAGGATGGCTAGCCCCATTTGCTTGAGCTGATTGGTACACTGTGCTCGTCTTGCGGCTTCCCTGGCGGACTGAACTGCCGGAAGCAGAAGGCCTACCAGAATACCAATGATGGCAATCACCACGAGCAATTCGACTAACGTAAACCCGTTTAGGGGACGCCAAAAGCGGTCATCGTTCTTGCTAAAGATGTGCTTCATTTTAAATCCCTCACAGCTACCCCTTCATGGTCGTATGCTGTCGAATGCTTGATCGCCCCTAATTGATTTTTACCTATGAAGTAATGAGTCGGAATCGCATCTCGTTCACTTCGCTCGTGCAGAGCTGAGGTCTGCGGCCGCGTCTGAATCGAGAAATCGAACTCGTTAGATCCGGGGACGACCTCAACACTCCAACCCGATGTGCTAGGGTCCGCATATTTTGCGGGAGCCAAATGTCGGCTACGTGGGAGGCCTCCCTTCTTATCTGGAGTGATCTCCGCGACGGTGATCGCCACGTCGTACCGACCTTCAAGTGCACCGCTGGTGGAGCCCGTATCCAAAGTATACTGGCCCGATCCGTCTACAACAGCAAACGCGGGGGCACCATTTCCACCTTCTGGGAAAAAGAGCACAATGCACTGCATGTTGTCAGAACCGCGTACAAGTTCCCCATCTAACGTCACGCTACCTGAAACATAAGGCAATCGTTGCCCACAGCCTACTAGAGATATGGCAAGAAAAGCTACAATGCTCAGGTGAACACGCCAGGCAAGCGGCTCGCCCGGGATGCAATAAGGGCGCGTCCAGATTCCGGTAGCGGCAACGCATGTGTCCTCCGTTGGCGACTTGGGCTGGCAGACCGCAGTCAAAGTGCTTCTTCTCCATTTCGCGTGCAACTTGCCCGAAAAAGACCATGGTCGGTACTGTCGGCAATAAAGTGGACCGCGCCGTCAACGTAGACAAATTGCACCCCACCCGCATGCGTGCTTTTGAAACCACGAGCGTTAGCCCAATCGTTACGAAAGGCCGTGGGGTTCGGCGTGTTCACTCCGAAGTTAAGTGGGATGTTGCAACTATTCCAATCGCCATCCGCATAGTAAGCGACCGAATGACCATTTAACGCAACAATATCTTCACCAACCAAGGCGGTGTTGCTCGTACCATCGATCACTGAACTTACTTTAATCGGGCTTTGGTGGGTTTGACGAAAGAGCATGCCTCGGCAGCGTGTATCATGGTGGCAATCTCGTGGAGAGCTTGCTGTATATCTCGGATGCACCTTGTCGTAGGTGCCACTGGGATGCCGGGCGCTGTTGTTATGGAAGATGCCTGTGGCACCCAGCCACGTATCTCCCAGAACCCCCTTGTAGCTCGTAGTAGCTACCTTCCTCGCCCAATTGTGAGGCAGCATTTCATCGGCGTCAGGGTTATCACTTGGGCAGTGCAGTGACGGCAACTGATTCTCCATCAATTCACAAACAGAAGTGGACGCTATGCCGCCCCTCGCGCGACTTCTCTCGCCGCATAGGTCTGTTTTTTGTGAGTTTCCCTCGAACGCACCCGCCTCTTCAAAACGATCAAAGAGTGACTGCTGCTCAAGGTAGGGTAGCGAACTCAGTATCCAACCTGCCCCTGGTTGATCGATCCCACCGGCGTTATCCCAACCGGTCCCATAGCTGATGGGGAAGTGACCACGCGTCGACTCGTAGTTCAGTACGCCTAGCCCAAGCTGCTTCAGGTTATTGGCGCATTGCATTCGCCTGGCGGCTTCTCTTGCCGCCTGGACCGCCGGCAGCAGCAGCGCCACCAGGATGCCAATGATGGCGATCACCACCAACAGTTCCACCAGGGTGAAACCGAACGGAGATGGAGGCCGAACGCTATTTCGCAACCCATTGCGGTGCCAGAAAGGCAGGCGCAGGCCGCCTGCGGGTTCTCGAACAAGATATTTAGTGCCCTTTACCACTGCAGGTATCCCGGCTGGATTCGTCGTATTTGAAAAAGCTCGTCGCGACGACTGGTGGGTTGGCAGAATTTCAACGGGCCAACCTATAGTATCGCTCGCATCGGTTTGCGAAATCAAAGACATGGCACGCTCTAAAAGGAGCCGATCACGATGCCATCCGCGCGATGCCCCAAGGCGTTAAAAATGACTGGGTCGATGTCGTATTCAATTGACGCGACATGTCCATCGGCAAATACGGCGTTAAACACCGCCGCATGAGCAGAACCGAACTGGTAACCAAAGCGGGCAGAGTCTTCTTCTGACTGGGATACATCGGGGCCGGGCTGATATCCCGTATAGCGGATAATATCGGAATCCCAGCCGTCGGTCCAACCGATGTCGTCGTGCGTCGCGCCAATTTGGTAAAGGTCGGAATGCAGGCGTTTCTCGCCGATTGCCATCGTGTTTGTCAGCCCGTCTGTGATGCGTCTCGCTTTGCAAGGCTTCGACATGCCGGTTCGCACGATCACCCCCTCGAAGCTAACAGGATACTTTTGGCCGTTAAAACGTATCATTTGATTGGCGGCCGCAAGCACATTGCCGTGCCGAACGCCCTGCCAGAACCACGGATCGAAACTCGGACGATTGAGATCAAGAAGGTTCGCAGGCGTTGAACTCGCGTAGTCAGATAACGCACAACCCTCTTCGCAGGCATTCTGCTGACCGTCTCCCTCATCCGCGCGTACGTAGACCACGGTGGCACCACGCCTTGACGGACAATTGTAGAACGGCACCGGCGTCCCACGTACGAATCGGTCGCGCTGCTGATCTCCCTCGCCGTAACCTTTCGATACGTCCTGTAACGCCCCGTTTTCGACGTAGGGAAGAATCTGCACCATCCAGCCGTAGCCCTTGCCAAATCGCACGCTATCGTCGCCTTCGTTGTGCCACGGCTCGGTGCCTCCGGTAGGGAATTCTCCCAACGTGCTTTCGTGATTTAGCAGCGCGAGCCCCATCTGCCTCAGCTGGTTGACGCATGTCGCTCGCCGAGCCGCTTCACGTGCTGCTTGCACAGCCGGCAACAACAGGGCAATAAGAATGCCGATGATCGCGATCACGACCAGCAACTCCACAAGGGTAAAACCTAATCTCCGATTGTTTTTAGGATTCATAATTTCGCCTCGTGAATGAACTGGGATGTTCTAGCATCGGCACCAGAAACCGTAAGGCACCGGCAGCCGGACACTTCGGTTTCATTCTCGCATTACCACCCAGTTAGCGAGGTAATGCTTCTGAAAAACAGGTGCTCCACTATTGCCTGAACGATCGGCGCCGGCCCATGGTAGCCAGGGTAAGTACGCCTAGTGCAAGAGCTAACGTGCCGGGTTCTGGCACGACCGCCGTGACTGCCGCTGACAGAGGTGCCGCCGTGACCACAGTCATGAATGAGGAAGTTCCATTGAAGTTGGTCTTCCACAGGTCGTAGTCCGCGGTGCCGACCGTCGAATTACCACTTCCATTGCCGTTCAAAGCTGATGCATCGCCACCCAGATTATCCCGCCACACCGTGTAGTCAGCGAGATTGGCGACGCCATCGGCATTGAAATCCCCCGCGGGATCCCCGGCAGCGACAAGGTCGATACTGACGGCCCCCGCAACGCCATTTCCGTACAACAGTCCCGCGTCACGATAGTTTTCCAAGACGCCCACAAAGTCATTAGGAAGCGTTACACGCCCAGAGCCAGATATATCGATTTTCGATCCCGGCTGGATAGACTGTGTATCACCTGAGCGGACGTTGTTCAGCGCCATCAGACCGCCATCGAGTACATTCACCGTCGCCTTACCAAGGGAGACACTGAAGTCGTTCGTACCAAGACCAAGAATACCACCGGTTTGATTGAGCGTTCCGCTAATATTAACGATTGCTTCGCCCTGACGTCCCCACCACAGATGGCTCGCAACATTCACCACTCCCCCTGTATTGATATTCAGAAATCCGCGTGAATCGAGTGGGAAGTCAGTGCTGTTATTCCCTTTGCCGACCCACAGAATCCTGCCAACATTCACCGTCGCGCCGTCGTTGACGTCCAGTGTTGCGTCAACAAATCCATTGTTTGCGACGTTGATATCCTGGGAAGTGGTGAGCATGCCACCATTATTGACCTCCAACACACCGCTCTCATCCACGCCAATTGAGAGAGATCTAAAAGTTGGGGCCTCATAGTCCAAAGTAATGGTGGCGCCACCCCAGTTGATTCGAGCGTCATCATCCGCCCCAGGCACATTCTCACCAGGCAAATTCGGATTAACGCCCCAACCGTTGGTAAACACGCCGGGTTCCGTTTCGGTGGCGATATCTTGCCAGGGGCCACCCGTTCGGTAACGTAGGGTCAGAGCACTTGTTTGATCGGCGATCACCAGGACGGCAACGCCCAGAGCTACCACTGTGATTGCTACATTCGTGACTTTCATCGGTGAATTTCCCTCTCAGAAAAGAAATTGGTGCAACATCGAACCGCCAATGCTACGTGTCTTCAAAACTCGCTGCTCTCTATCTACCTGCCGCCCGCCGCTCTCAATTTCCTTGCGGGCTATGGCAACCTACGCCGGCCCTGGCGGGCCGGCATAAGGTGCCGCAAATCGCCTTAGCTAGCTGCCCACAAGCTAAGTGCGGTTTGATCGATCAATCTGACTTCCCCGCGCTCCGAAAGTTGCTGAAGCATGAACCAGTTCCGTTACGCTTATTAGGTCCAAGGTTTAGGTCGATCAGGTTGTTTCGAGGCCACGAATTAGTCCTTCGCCACAAAGCACCGCGGCATCTTGCTTGGCATTTGGGTTCGCAGGAACAGCCAAGCTCGCCGTCTTCCCCGAGTATACCAAATCTGGTCTAGCCGTCAAGCTGTGCGTACGACTTTTTTCAAAGGATTGTGGGCGCGATCTAGTCGTTTTGCCTCGGGTGAATTCTTCCGCTGCGGAGGTTGCGGGAAAAAACAGGAATTCGTCGTCCCGATTCGAGCGGCGGCGGCGAAATCCAGACTCCTCCCGGTCGCTACAAGCAACGAAGAAGAATATGAGCTCAAGGCAGCTGCCCATGGAATCAAAGTCATGACGAAGGTCCGGGGTCACAGGCTCGGCGAACGGCTAGTGGATCGGACAACCGTTGCCGAATTGCAGTCAGCACGGTGGGCCGAACTGGCTACACGAGCAGGCATGCTACTCAGGTTTCACAACCTACCGAGTTGAATCTCCAAAGTGTGGGATGTTTGTTGATCAGCGATCTCCTTGTCATGTTGTTTCGATTCGGTGTTGGCAGAAGTTAGAGCCGCATCCGCCTGTAATCTGTCAGTCGCAAGCAGCAATAGTAAGTTGTCGCTCGCACTGTTTCGCAAACCGGAGTCGATAGCCGAACTAAAATCGTCCGGCGAGTCTGTGTTGAACAGTGAGTTGGGTGATGAGTAGGCCGTGTCGACCGCAGCAAGTCCAGATGCACTTCGAAGCGTTGACACCCGTCCCACTTGCGTTGACATCTCGCGCGCCGTGGAGGAAGTACTGGCGGCAGCGATGGCTTCATGCACGAACTCAGCCGCAACCATGGATAGTGCGTTGCCAAAATTCGACTTCCATACGCCATAGTCTCCCGCTCCGACCATGCCACTGCCATTACCATCAGCATGCGAATACGGATCTACAGTGGATCCCTGCTGATCTCGCCAGACCGTATAGTCAGCGAGATTCACAGCGCCGTCCAGGTTGTAGTCGCCAGGTAGAGCTGGCGGGGGAGTCAGTTGGAATTCACTCGTCGCGACAGGTTCTCCGAGATTGCCTCGCCCATCGGTCGGTGTCAGGCGTAGCTGGTAGGTTCCGGCAGGCAGCCCGGATACGTCCCACACGTACTCGTCGGACCAAGTCGTCTCGCCCCTACTAACGTTGTAGGAAATCTGTGATGTTCCACTCAAACCTTCATAAATGACGCTCGCGGCCTCCCAGGACAATCCACCATCGCTTGTCCAGTCGACAGCCACATGGCCATCCTCCGGTTTTGTCCACTGGTCCATGACGCCGGTGGTCCAGTCGTCAATCATCGACCAAGCCACGGTGACCTTATTTTGTGCATCGCTGGGCACTGCCGAGACAGCTTGCAATTCGGGGGCCATTAGATCGCCGAATGCGCGAAGCACACGTATCTGGTCGATTGGAATGTTTGAACCCGAAACCCGGAAATCAGCTCCGCCGTTCTGACGATTAGCAAACAGGGCATCATCGAGATGAAATCGCGCGGTCCGCCACTCTCCTGTATTGTCGATCTCAACCGGCGTTGATGGTTGGTAAGCCGAACTTGTGGAATCGTACTGGATATTCAGACTTCCCGAACCACTGTCCCTATAGACGACCTCCACAATGGCGTTCAATCCCGCCTGGACCTCGCTGGCAAATCCGTCGTCGACTTGCATGTACACATACTGAGAATTTGCGGCGCCCGTAAGCTGCCTCACTCCGCGATCATCGACAACCGCCGCGATGGTTTGCCCATCGCCCGTAACTTCGACTTGGTTCAAGCCATTTACTTCGTTGGCGAGGCCAAAGTCCACATCGACGGTGAGCATGCTTTCTTTCAACACGCTGACGCGCCTGACGTAAAGTTCCCCGTCCGCCTTCACAAATCGAAAGTCGCTATCGGCTCCCTGGCTGTTGCCGAAGTGGGCGTCGGCGATTTCGAACCGATGAGTGCGCCACTCACCACTGCCGGTAAGCTGTGCAGGTTCGCTGGCCATGTGAGTGGCAGCCAAGGAGTCGTACTCGACGTTGAATTGCCCCACGGCGGAGTCGAGGTACTCGACTTCGATGGTTACGTCGCGACCATTGGATTCTTGCTGCAGGAAGCGATCGTCGACCTGAAAATAGAGGTAGGGATCGAACGAGTAAATCGCTTGAAAGATATCTGATTCGACAGTGAATTCGGCAATCTCTACTTGGCTGTCGGTGGTGCCGACGCTAGTAAGCCGTTCGTTGTCGTCGGCCCGCCACCAAACTTCGCCACCGATATTGGGGCGGTTTTCCAAGTCCGATTCAGTTGGACTGGTATCGTTAATCGCAGTCTTACCCTGAAGCGCTTGCTTGGCGGCTCCGGTAAGCGCCATCCACCAGTCGTTCGGCCTTGGATCGCTAACCTGATAGGTCAGCGGGATTCCGTCAGAATCTGTGTCGGGAACCGGTGGGTCGTCGCTCGCTGGAATAAGGTTCGTTCCTTCATCGTATTCGTCAAACATGCCAATGAAGAGCCACGGCGCGTCCGTTTCGTTGACTGCGTCACTCAGCATTCTCCAATAGAAATCCCCGTCTTCGCGATCACGCGATGTGGCGGTACTACTATTTTTCAGGTGCGTCCACGAGAACCCCGGGAAGACGTGAGGGATATGCACGGTGACGCCATCTAGCACGGTTTCAGCAGGCGAATAGGAATTCCCACCGTTCCAGTACCCTTGCCACGGAATATACGCGTCATGAAGCCCGGCGTTGGCGATTTGCTCCGAAGATTGGCTATGTCGGCCGGCACCCACGACATACACGCCACGCGACTGAAAGTAGTCAATCAGGTCGGCTTGCTGCGCAGTCCGAATAGCTGTTACTACCGCTGACGTAGAGACCAAAAATGGCTACTACCGGCTTGCCGTCTTCGCGCTGGTAGTGCGAGTCGTTGAGCATATCCATGCCGTTGGGATCCGTCAGGTATTCCCAGTCGTCCTTAACGTCTTGGATAACTTGATCGCGTGCTGCACTCGATCCGCCATTTTGAATATCGTATTCGATGGCCCAAGTACGTCCTTCGCGGTGTGCCGCGTCGCGCGCGTTGACGACCGGCCACTGTGGCTCTCCAGTGTAGTCGCCATTAACGCCCTTCTGCATGAAGGAGCCACGGAATCGTTGCACTAGTACGCCGTCAATGTCGTGTTCGCGCATCCATTGAAAGTGCCGATTGACCACCGAGGAATTGGCCGACGAGAACAAGTAAGCTTGCTCACCGCTGGCTGTCGAAACGCCGGGAACGGCGAACAGTTCGGTCGAGTCGTAGTCGTTCGCATCAGGCCATTGCTCAATGGACCAATCGCCTGGTGAGCCCCAATGGACGTAACCCTCGTCCGCGGCGTCGTTGGGAGTGTTGAACCATCCCTGATAACCAGCGAGAACTTTCCCGGTAAGCGTGGAAGCGTCCACGGCACGACTCGGCCCTGAATAGGAACTTTCCCACGGGGGCGACCAAACCCACTCGAGGCCGCTACCTAAAAAGGGTTCGTTGGACACGGTTACTGATGCGACGGGAACGCCCCCCGCAACAACTCGGAAGTCGTGACCGTTCGCGCCGTTGGCGAACTGCGACGTCCTCGAGGAATTGATAGGAGCTAACGAACTGCTGCGTGTCGACTCGCGTGGAACGGGTGTGAAACTCAGTTTGATCAAAATTGTTGGCAACGCTATCGTATTGGAATCTGAGGTTCCCCGAACCTTCATCGAAATAGTCCACCTTTGCATACAAGTCGTCGCCCTGCTGAAAGCCGGGAAACGCCGAAAAGGGATTGACGTTGTAGTAAAGGTAGGCAGGGCCGACGTAAACATCGACTCCCTCCCGCTGTTGCTGGCTCCATGTCCCGTCGCCACCATTCGAGGATGGCGTCGTCAACGTGACGGCCGCCAACAACAACCGATCTTCGAGCCTTTCGAGGGTTGTACTAAGCGGTCGACGATTTCGAACGGTAAGGTTGGATCGACTTTGTCGTCCGCGAGAGCCAAAGATAGAGAACATGGTTCGAGACCTTGATGCAGAACTGAGAAGGGCAATCGCGTCGAACGGTGGGCCAAGCTGGGCCTCGCAAACCTATCCTGGTGTAGCCATAGAACTACGGCGGACCGACTTGGATCGCAGGGAAAAAGGTCCATCATAAACGAGGGCCACAAGCCCGCCGATGACGGTCGCCAGTAACAACGCACTCGGTTCGGGTACGCTGGCTACACCGAGGCCTGCCACGCGGGTGTTCCCGATGTTTCCTTTCCACACACCGTAATCGGCGTGATCGACGACGCCGCTGCCGTCGCCGTCCGCCGCAAGACTGCTGCCGGCCTGCCCGAGCGTATCGCGCCATAGCGTGTAGTCCGCAAGATTAACGGTGCCATCGCCGTTGTAATCGCCAGTGAGCACTACTTGTAAGAGGGTGTCTGCCCCATCGTAGAACGCCCGGACTGTACTGGTTGGACTGTCGGTGTAGATCAGCCCACTGCTGATGAAGCTACTCATAGGCCCGGTAGCGTCCGAGTCCACGATGACGATCAATCCTTCTTCGCCAATGCGGACGCCCATCGTATTTTCGTTCCCAGCAACCGTGTTGGTGGCGAGATAGGTGGCAAGGTCCCCATTTGGTGCGAAAGCTATGTTCTTGGTGCGTAATGTGCCCGTGGTGACATCGAGCAGAACATCCACAAGTTCAGATGTCGTAGAGCCATTGGGAGTACCCGAGTTATCCAGCCCATATTTGCCACCCAGGATGGTCGTCCCATTCGTGTTGTCGACCGTACCGGCGATGGTCACGGTGATATCGTGATCGTTCATGAACGACGCCCCGTTGCCATTACCATCAAATTGTCCCAGCAAGAAATTTCCACCGATAGTAATTGCAGCGCCTTTCTGGACATCGACAACGACATTACCTTCATTGAAGGCAACGAAGTAGTTGGTGTTCACCGTAACATCGGCGGTGGGTGCGAACGTAAAGGTTTGGCCTGCCTCGTCGACCCCAAACAGAAATTCATCGGCGACGAGTGTCGTGTCGAACGTCATATCGGTGCCTCCGCGGTCAACCCGTGCCCTGTCGATATCGCCTGGAACACGCGGCAGATCAGGAAGAACATCCTCCGCATTCCAAAGAGAGGAGTCGGCATAGTTCCCGACAAACATGCCGGTTGCCGTTCCTCGCCCCCAGCGAATCTGCGCTGGGGTCAATGGTTGCTCCGTCTGAGTGGCGTTGCGAAGGATGTCCAAGTAGCGATTGCCGTACCCTTCGTAGTATCTGCCTATGGTTAGATCCGAGCCGCTAGGCGTATCGTCGGCATTGGTCTTGGGGCCGAACACACTTGCCTCGACTTGTGTATCTTCGTGCCATTCATTGAACGAATTCACGAGGATCAAATCGTTAATATTCGGATCGGTATGCGGCAGGACGGCGTCCTCCAGCATCGCCTCCATCGCTGAACCAAACACTTGCCCGGGCAAGTTCTCCAAGTATCGCGCTGCAGGGAGATTTCCGTCGCGAACGGCTTTGTCGTTGTACCCTGGGGCCAGACCAGGGACGAAGGCGACCCCGGCTTGGTCCGCAACGTTCTTCGCATTCGCGTAAATCCGCTCCAACTGGTCGATCTTCGATTGGTTTACGACACCACTCTTGAAGACCTGCCCGTAGACATCGAACGTGGTAATCGCATCGAGATTCGAAGCGCCCGATGCCACCGAGCCAAAGAGGTGATCTCCTATGATGTACGGATCGTAGCCGTATTGGTTCTGCATTGTGGTGCGCAAGTTGCTCAGCGCGGCGGCACCTGCGGCATCGTCGAAGAAGACGCGACTGAGATACATTACGACGACTGGTCGGCCGTCGATTCGCATGTAATTCGGGTCGTTAAATATGTTGGTGGCGAGATGCTGAAAGTCGGGAATCAGATTGGAGTAGTCGGGACTGCTGTGACTCCCCAGTCTCCCGCCCGTTTCGTAATGGACCGTGTAGCTTAGTTCCGAGGCGCACGGATGGGTGAGGATATGGTTTCGGATCGTGATGTCTTCGTACCGATTTGGTCCCCACCAACTCATCGACCACATCGAGATGTTGCCCAAGTGGCTTTGGTCGATGTGCGAAGAAATTACATTCGCGTCGCGACTATTGTACTGATCTCCCACTGCCGGCAATTGATCGCTGGGCGTGGTATGCGCTCGCACAGTTTGGTCGAAAGTATGCCCGCCTTGCCCTGCTCCCCACCACGGGTAGTAGTAAACTCCCACGGTTGGCTCGGCACCGGCACAAGCGGCGAAGCATAGGGAAAAACACAGGGCAATCGCCCTTTCCTGAATTCGAAGCATGGGGTTCCGCTATTCTCCTTAATGCCCTTTGGGCTGAGTGCAAGCCGAGGGATGCAGGGGACTGCTCAAAATCTGTTGTAAAGACGATTGGTAGATTTGCCAAACTTCAGGCGCACGAAGCCGGGTCTTATTCGCACATTCGGGCACAGTTGCGGAAATTACGTGCAATACAAGCTCCATGACCAGAACTTCGTAGCATCGCTTTGCCTTGCTGGTTGGGCCCAAGTGCTTGGAAAGAGAAGCCGCCACGAATCGCGGCGATTCGTGGCGGCTTTGTTGTCCTCGCATGTACGGCCAAGAACGCCATTCGTTACCTCCGGCGCCTGCCAATCAACATGCCGCCAACCGTCAGGCCCATCAAAAGCAGGCTGGCAGGTTCTGGAATCTGGTTGATGTAGGCCGTTGTGAAGCCCGGGTTCTTGGTGAGGTCGATCGTTAGATTCGCCAATCCGGGAACGCCGTTACCGCCGATTTTGTTGGCGTTCGCATAGTTAGTTAGCACGCCGACGAAATCGCCGGGCAGAGTCAACTCGCCAGATCCACTGATATCAATACTGGATCCATCCTGAATCGAGGGTAGCGCTGCATTGCCTGAGATGTTATTGAGAGCCAGCAAACCGCCGTCAAGAATGCTCACCGTGGCAGTACCGCCCCCTGGAGTGTTGGCGTTGCTGGTACCAAGACCGAGTATGCCGCCGGTTTGGGTGACCGTTCCGCTGATATCCACAGTAGCGGTTCCGGAAACACCCCACCACAGATGACTTGCAACAGTAACTTGCCCCCCAGTGTTCACGTTGATAACGCCGTCCGAATTGTCGTTTGCTGCCCAGAGGATTCTTCCCACGTTCACAGAGCCGCCATCGTTGACGGTCAGCGTACCAGTAGCGTTCGCGTTATTATTTCCGGCTAGCAAGTCGCCATTGGTGCCGGATGTGGTAAGAACTCCACCACTATTCACTTCAACGATACCGCTCTCGTCTACGCCAATTTGGACTCGATTGACCGTAGGAACCGCCGAGGTGACGGTGACGGTATTGTTCCCGAAGTTAATGCGGGCGTCATCCGATCCGCCGGGCAGACTTACGCCTGGCGATCCATTGTTGTTTGGGTTGAGTCCCCATCCGGGACCTGTCCCATCTGTAATGGTCGTCCAGTCTCCACTTTGCCGGTAACGAAGCGTTGCGGCACTGGAGTCCTCGGTCATTACTAGTACAGCCACCAATAGCGTGGCCAAGATACTTACCACCATTGCTCGTTTCATGAGCTCATCTCCCTGTTGGAAAAGCAAAAGAAAAGCGATACATCACCAGCTAGAGCTCAATATCAGGGGGCAATCGCACGCATCCCCTTCGACCGGTCTCAAGCAGCCAATGACTCCACTATACCAATTTTGGTATTGCCATCAAGTCTTTTTGGAATGTTTCTTCTGGAAATGCCGAAAACTCTAAATTCATCGGCGCATTCCTGGTTTGCGGCATTCAAAGGCGTGACTCAATGGCGGCGCGGTCGAGCCATTCACCGACCGGTCGGCCTATCGGCCCGGCAACCTGTAGAGCGGAACGTCGCAAAAGCGGATTGCTACGAAAGTCCTTGTGAAAATAGTGATAAACCGGTGGATGGATTGGAGAGCCTACCCGCACCTAGCTAAATCTTGATCGGATCTGTGGTCCGTCCCGCGAGGAAGCCTGTTTCGATTTCCAAGGTCCGATTTGCAGCATTTTTGGGTGAAGCCATTCCAAAACCTCGCCTTTTAGTTTACGGTAGACGGGGTGCACCAAAATTGGACTATTGCTTGGTCTAGTCTCGTGATTGAAGACACCGACTCGTTTGCGAACCATTCTTGAATCGCATGAAACATCTACGCATAGCCAGCCTGCTCGAACGCCGGATTCAAAAGGGCGACTATGCACTTGCGGGACTTCCCGCAGAAAGAGACCTTGCTGACGAGATCGGCACGAGCCGCGTGACTCTCAGAAAGGCGCTGGAAGAGCTCGAGGACAAGGGTCTGTTGGCACGGTCGCCCAATCGGCGACTGGTGCTTACGCCCCAAGCGCGTTCTAAAGTCGGCGGCCTGCAGATCGCCTTTGTCTCTCCCAGTATTGCGCCGACATCGTTTTCACCCGACCTGCAACTTTGGTTAGCAGCCACAGACAGTGTTGCGCGGCAGCGAGGCGATCGAGTCCGCGTCGTCAATTACCACCACTGGGATGATCCTGCCCTAACCGAAGCAATCCGAGCGTTCGATGGCGTCTTTTTAGTGACGAGTTCGGAGCCCATTCCTTCGTGGACGGCCGAGTTGCTGACGGAGGCTCGCGGCGTGGTCGCGTTATCTGAAGACCTAACACACTTCGACATGCCATCGATCGTATTGTTTCCGCCGCGACTCATTGATTCCGTGATGAATCGATTACAAGCGCTCGGGCATCGGCGGATCGACTGCATCAACGTTCAGGGGCACAACACGATAACGCAGGCAAGAATTGACGAATGGAGCAAGTGGCTCAGGAGTGCGGAAGTAGGTGGCAAACTTTTTGATGAGCCATGCGGTGTCGACGACAATATCTTCGAAGCGGGGTACGAACTGGGCCGTAAATGGATCAAGCAAATCGACAAGCGGACGACAGCTGTGCTCTGTGTGACGCTTCCCGCAGCAATGGGTATCATTCGGGCCGCCACCGAGGTGGGTATTTCGATCGGTGATGAATTGTCCGTGTGTACAGTGGACTGCGAAGGTATCGGCAAGTTTATGAACCCGCCTATTGCATCGTTTGAACGACCAGACCCAACACACTTCATGAACACTTGCGCTGACTGGTTCGCAGCCGAAGGAACGGCAGACACTTGGCTGGGACCGCTGCTAATGGAGCCGGCGAAACTAAACATATTTGATGGCGGATCGATTGGGCCGCCCCCGGGTTGAAGTTGGGAGACCGCCTTCGGTTCTAATACTGCGCTGCGAAACCTGCTCAAATTACCTCTTCGATGATCGCCATCTGGCACGAATGCATCCATGCACCAGCAGCAAGCAAAACCGATAGAAATGCGTCAGGCTCTCGCCGTACGCCAGGACCATCCTGTTGGGTCGCCGCCCTTTCTTGGCGAATGCGACTACATCCTCGGCCGAATTCAATTGCTCAAGGACCGAATGGCTGAAGCGATTTATCCTGTGCGTTCTGCCGTTCAGCAGCTTGAAGTCGCTGGGCCGGTGGACCGAATTACGTTCCAAGAGGCAACGGCACTTGAATATCACGCGGCTGAATTGGGAAAACCCTTAGGGCCAACATTCGCCACCTACTGGTTCCGGATAAACATTCGTATTCCCAATGATTGGAAAGGCAAGCGAGTTGACTTGGCATGGTCAAGCAACAGTGAGGCTCTGCTATGGGTAGACGGGTGTGCGGTTCAAGGATTGAATCCGGGCCGCGAGACGGCCAGATTAGTGAAAGAGGCAATAGGTGGCGAAGAGCTGTCCGTGTTCGTCGAGGTTGCGTGCAATCATCTACTCGGCGCGGATGGCGTACCTGGCAGGCCTTGGCCAGCGCCGACGCATCGTCCATCGCACTGGTTACAAACGTGCGAAATGCGCTGCTTCGATCCACAGGCCTGGGACCTCTACCACGACCTTCGCGTACTGGCAGAGCTAGTGGAAGACCGAGTTCCTCTCCAAGAGTCAAGAGCGATCGGCCCCGGTCACAAGCCGCTCGTACGTCCTGCGCCTCGACTCTGCGTGGGCAGGAAAGCTACTTTACGACTTAAACGCGGTCTGCAACACACTGGACCCAGGCGAGCGAACGACGTGGATGGGTACACGGAAGGTGCTTTCTGAATTGCTTGCCGTTCGCAACGGCGGAGTTTGCCACGAGCTAAGTGCGATTGGACACGCACATATCGACACGGCTTGGCTATGGCCTCTCGCCGAGTCGTACCGAAAGACGGTACGAACATTTAGTTCCGCTGTGCAGAATATGGAAGCCTATCCTGAGTTCCGTTTCGCCTGTTCGCAAACCTACCAGTACGAATGCATCGAGCAACAGAACCCTGAACTTTTTCGGAGGATTCGAGAGAAGGTTGAAGCGGGTCAGTGGATACCCGTTGGGGGAACTTACGTTGAGCCTGACTGCAACCTTCCCTCAGGCGAATCGCTATGCCGCCAGTTTCTTTTTGGACAGCGCTACTTTGAAAGTCGCTTTGGCCGCCGCTGTACGGAGTTCTGGAATCCAGACGTGTTCGGCTACGCTGGACAATTACCACAGATCATGCACCTAGCAGGAATCGACAAGTTCCTCACACAGAAACTTTCGTGGAATCGCTTTACCTCACCACCGCATCACACGTTCTATTGGGAAAGTCCCGATGGCAGTCGTGTCCTCACGCACTTTCCTCCGGCGGACACCTACAACGGAACGTGCGAAGTCGAAGAGCTGCGTTATCACGCAGCTAACTATAAGAATTCTGATCGCGGGCCCGATGCCTACTACCTCTTTGGCCATGGGGATGGTGGCGGCGGTCCAACGACGGAGATGCTAGAGACGTTGCGACGCACGGAGAACCTTCTCGGCGTTCCGCAATGTAAGCAGCGAACGCCAGACCAGTTCTTCAAGCGACTGGAGCACAATACTCGGTCGATTCCGACGATAATGGGGGAACTCTACTTTGAGTTGCACCGAGCCACCTACACCAGTCAAGCGATGATGAAGCGAGGACTGCGAAAGAGTGAACGGTTGCTCCATGACATCGAGCTGTTGGGTGTTTTGGCTCAAAGCGAGTCTCGGGACAATTACCCAAAAGAAAGTGTTGATCAGCTCTGGAAAAAGCTATTGCTTAATCAATTTCACGATATTCTGCCTGGCTCATCCATTGCGGAAGTACATGAACAAGCGCGGGGAGACTTTGCCTCGATCCTGGAATTTGGCCAAGCAATCCGCGATGAACTTCTGGAGCAACTTGCTACGGAGGACGTGGAGCCAAGCGATTCGTTACCGCTGAACACAACGAGTTTCGCGCGACGAGAGGTAGTGGATATCCCTGACCGGGGGCTAGCAGTTGTCGAAGCGCCACCGGTTGGATTTGGTCGGTGCATCTCGGACAAATGTCCTTCCATAACACCGGTAACCCTCGAACTTCACGACGGAAGGTTGCATCTGCAGAACGGTTTCGTATCGGCAGTGCTTTCCGAAAGTGGAGAGCTGCTTGAACTCATCGAACTGAAATCGGGCAAGCAAGTCCTCGCCTCGGCGGGCAACGCTTTGGTGCTGCATGACGATCGGCCGGCTCTCTGGGACGCGTGGGATGTCGAGCCCTCCGTTTTGGAAACCGGACGCGTTTGCGAGCCTGCGGAACGCTGCAAGATTCGATCGCCCGGGCCACTGCGAGCCGAAATCGTCTTTAAGCGATCGGTCGGCCAAAACAGTACGATGATCCAGACCGTCCGTTTAGATGCTGAATCACGGCGACTAGAATTTCACTGCGAGGTGGATTGGCAGGAGCAACATAAGCTGCTGAAGGTCGTCTTCCCGACAACGGTTCGAACAGACCGGGCAACTTTCGAGATGCCTTTTGGGTTCGCCGAACGGCCGACGCACTGTAACACGGCGGCCGATGCCGCCCAATTCGAAGTGCCGGGACATCGTTGGGCCGATATTTCCGAGCCGGGATTTGGACTCGCTTTACTCACGGATTGCAAGTACGGCTACAGCGTTCACCGCGGCATCCTCGCATTGAGTTTGCTTCGCGCACCGACCTACCCCGACGAGCATTGCGACGTCGGCAATCACCAGTTTTCCTATGCCCTCGTGCCACATCAGGGCGACTGGCGACAGGCGAGAGTTGTTGCAGAGGCAACCACTTTCAACCAACCGCTCCTCTGGGCACATCGGCCATCAAGCGATGCGGGGAAATCGCTGTTTGCCGTAGACGGTGGACTTGTTTTGGATACCGTCAAGCCTGCAGAAGAGGGAGATGGAGTCGTTGTGCGACTTTATGACCCTCATGGTCAAAGTGGCAGCACCGTCCTAAAGACAAGCCTGCCATTCACCGCTGCCCATATGTCCAACATCATGGAGGACGAACTAGAGCAAGTTGAGCTTCTGCGTGAGGGTCGAGGCAATAGCAATCCGTGGAATTGCATCTCCATTTCCTACCGCCCCTCCGAAATAGTGTGCCTTCACCTCGCCTGACGGAGTGGAAGTTGATCGTCCTCAAACAATTGGTTCGCCACCCAGTCAATATGGGGTTGATGCTGACGTTCTTACTCGTCGCGATTTGCACAGTCACGCCTTATCGTGCTAGCGCGAATGAACTCCAAGGAAAGGTGTTTTGCGGCTACCAAGGGTGGTTTTCGGCACCGGGAGACGGCGCCGACATCGGCTTCGATAATTTCAACTACGGGGGTCGGTTTACGCCAGGCACCTGCGTGATCGACTACTGGCCCGATCTTTCTGAGTTCGCGGACGACGAGAAGTATCTAACTCCGTTTCGTCATGTAGACGGATCCACCGCGAAAGTCTTCAGCTCAGCTAATCCAAAGACTGTTGATCGCCATTTCCGCTGGATGAAGGAGTATGGCATCGATGGCGTGTTCTTGCAGCGTTTTGGCTGGGCACTGAAGCATGAAAAAACGTTAGGCCACCGAAATGAAGTCGCAAGGCACGTGAGGCAATCGGCGGCGAAACACGGCCGCTGCTGGGCGCTGATGTACGACTTGTCCTCACTTGAGGTCGGCGACATAGAAGAATATGTGATTCCCGACATTCGTCGGCTTACTGAGCAGGGCGCCTTGGCTAATGATCCGGCCTATGCACGCTTTGAGGGTCGGCCTGTCGTCGGAATCTGGGGCGTTGGTTTCAACGACAATCGTGCATACAGTTTGCGTGAGTGTCGAAAACTCGTCGAGCTATTGAAGGACGACCCCGCATGCGGGGGTAACGCCGTCTTACTGGGTGTGCCCTACTACTGGCAGAATCAAGATCGCGATGCGGTCTCAGATCCACTCTTTCATGAGATCCTTAAGCGGGCCGATATCGTTTCGCCATGGTCAATTGGCCGCTACAGGACGGTCGAGCAAGCGCGCGAGGTGATGAGTTCACAAATAAGATCGGACCTTGATTGGACCAGGCAGCACCGGCTCGCTTACCTTCCCGTGATCTTTCCAGGATTCAGTTGGCACAACCTGTCGACGGCCGAAGGAAAGCCTAAGCCCATTGACGAGATTCCCCGTGTTAGCGGTCGATTTCTATGGTCGCAGGCCGAAGAAGTACACAAGGCTGGCCTAAATATGGTTTACCTTGCCATGTTTGATGAGATGAACGAAGGGACTTGCGTGTTCAAATGTACTAGCGATCCACCGGTCGGGGCGAGCCCTTTTCTGTCCTACGCAGCAGAGGGGCTACCAACCGACCATTATCTCTGGCTTAGCGGGCAGATTGCTCGTCTGATGCGCGGTGAATTGACAGCCACGCAAGGGCTGCCGAAACGGAAGTCGAAATAACCCTAAGCCGAGTGGGCAGCCATCTTGGAAGATGTTCCGGTCAATTCCGTCTCTGCTATCACTTGCTGGAGATCGCATTTACATGACGAACAGGTTACAGGCCGCTGATCGCCACAAAAGCTGGCACAGTCGGTACCGCGTCGCGTGCTGCCAAGCACTATTGGCCATGATTGCCACGACTTGTAATTCTGTCATGGCGACAGAACCAATGGCGAACAAGGATCGCGGCGAGTCTTCTGTTCGCGTAATGAGCTTCAATATTCGTTACGGAAAAGCCGAGGATGGACCGAATCACTGTAAGCGCCACCAGCACCACAGTCTTCAGGCGTTGGATAGGGCTCTTCGGGTTGCCCGGCGGAGTTGTTTTTGGTCGGCTTTGTCGCGGCGTTCTGCTTGGCGGTATTGGCGGATGGACTCGGGGTGGGCGGCGGCCCAGACATCGGGGCGGAGCGCGGCGTAGTCGGTCTCGCCGGCCAGTAGCCGATCCAAGACGTCTTTCACGTACGCCCACACGTCTAAGTCGTTGCGTAGCGCACTGGAAACGAGCGTGAAAAAGCCGGCCGCCCGGTCGCCGGCCGCGAGGCTGCCAACGAACAGCCAATTCTTGCGGCCTAGCGCCACCTGCTTCATTAGTTGCTCGACATCGTTGTTGTCGATCGGCAACCAGGGATCGGTGAGATACAACTGCAACGGCGTCCAGTGATTGCGCAAGTAGCCCAGCGCGCCGCCGAACTTGCTCTTGGGCAGCACGTCGTGCGCCGCTGGACTTTCCAGCCACTCGCCTAGCGCCAGCCAGATCGGCAACGCTTCTTGGGTGCGCAGCTCCAGCCGCGCCTCGGGCTCCATGGTCTTGCCCCGGTCTTCAATATCGTAAAGCTGCTGAAACTTGGCTAGCGCCACGCTCGCTTTGCGCGGGTAGTTGTCCCGCGCTTCAAACACCTTGCGTCGCGCATGCGCCACGCACGCCGCCCGCTCGATCCGACCGCCCGTCCGCAGCGCAATCTGCTGATAGCCTGAATAACAGTCGGCCATCAGTTTTCCAGAGAAGTCTTCCAAGACCAGATCGGGGCCGGCCCGCTGGCGACTGACCGTAAAGTCAAAGAACGTCAGGGGAACCGTCACGCTCCGATAAGCCCACAGTTTGGCCGTCACGCTCGGCTTGTTCTTTTCCCGCGCTTCGCGAAGTTTTTCGCAGGCCCGCTGGCTCTTCGCGTCGCCAGGCGTGGCTTCGGGTATCTCCTTCGGAACCAGCAGCGTCACGCTCGTGTCGTCGGTTCCTAGAATCGAACTGGCCAGTACCGTCTGGCGGAGGTGCGCGATCAACGGCTCCAGCACAAACGCCGACGCCTGAAGAACGTTCAACAGCGTCGAACGGCTAGGAGTCCAGCCCGAACCGGCGAACAGGTCTTGCTGCCGATAGATCGGCAAGTGATAGCCGTACTTGTTCGCGATGATCTCCGCGGCGATTGAGGCATCGTACTTGTCGCCTTCGACAAGGCCGGTCGGCCTGTCGGCCGAACCGACGCCGCACTCTGGGGCGTTCTGGCAGGCGTACTTCGGATACTTCGTCACCCGCACTTTCAGTTGCGGTCGCTCGAATTC
The DNA here is from genome assembly GCA_963753855.1 of Lacipirellulaceae bacterium. Classification (GTDB taxonomy): domain Bacteria; phylum Planctomycetota; class Planctomycetia; order Pirellulales; family Lacipirellulaceae; genus Aeoliella. Next base: position 149,252 of record CAVWDV010000009.1, read on the forward strand.
GAGCGTTTCTGTTGTGTCAAACCCAATGAGTTCCCGTGCGCCGTGCTGGGGGCACGCTTTCTGGTCGTCGGGAACCTGGGCCTCGACTTCGTATCGCGGCAGATGCTCCGGCAAGCCCTCATGGCGACGTTTTTTCTTCTTGCGACGGACGTGCGTCTTGACCGTCAGGCCGGCTTCCGAGATCGCCTCGGCCAGGCCCTCTGCCGCCTCTGCCGCCTCTTCCCCGAAATCTAACGCCAATTGATTGGGGTCGGCCAGGTACCGTTCGCTGCGGCGGGCGAACGCCCGTTGCAAGAGTTCTTTGATCGTGAGCTGGTCGGCTTGTTTCTCTTGCTCGAGTCGTTTTACTTTCGCGGCCAGGTCGGCAATCGCTTGTTCGTGCGATTCGACGAGATGTTTTTCAGCGTCGACTTCGCGAAGTAACTCAGCGGCGAGCGTTTGACACGCCCCAAGATCGTTGGGAATCGCAATAATGCTGGCTCGAATCGTCATGCTCGTCAACATAACGATTCACTAGCTTCGCGCAAGTCCAACTCTGAAAGTTTTCGAGAAAACTTTTTACGCCGACTTCTGGTAGCGCTTGCGGCGCTTCACGCCGACCAGCGACACGCCCCCCAACAGCATGGCCAGTTCCGTCGCGTCGATTGCCAGTCGCCGCTCGTCGGATGCTTTCACTTCAAACGTCCCTTGCTCGAGCACCTTGTAAAAAACCCAAAAGCCAGTCCCATCCCAGTACAGCATCTTCAAGCGATCGGTTCGTCGATTGACGAACAGGTACAGGCTGCCGCCGGTGGGGTCTTCTGCGAACTGACCTCGGACGATTCCCGAGAGCCCGTCGATTCCCTTGCGCATGTCGGTCGGTTCGGTGTGGAGATAGATGGTCACGCCCGCCGGAAAGTTTAGCATGACGAAGTCTCCACCTCTCGGGTGACGCGGACCAATTCGCTGACGATGGTCCGCAACGCCTGCTCGTCGGCGGCGGAGGCTTCAAGCTGAACGCCGCCAGGCAGACGGACGGATAGCGCCGGCGCCGAGTGGACGAGCACTTGCTGGAAGACGCTCTGGCTGGGATCCCGACGCACGCGGGGTTGGTGCTTTGCTGCGCGGGTTGGGGAAAGCCCCAGCTTGCGCCGCCAGGCATAGAAACTCGCGATGCTGACCCCCTCGGCGGCACAAAACTCGGCCGTCTTCAACCCCGAAGCCTCCAACCGAACAAACCGTTCACGCCAAGCGGCAACTTTCTGCGGATCCGAACTGCAAGCCATCGTCAAACTCCTGAAACTTGGAATGCGGGGATAACGCTTGCCAAGCTAACAGACGCGTCAATGATGGGGCTGGTGGTGCTTACGAATCACTGGCGACACCGCAAGCACCTGGTCTTAGAGGCTGTGCGGCAATTTGGACCAGACCTATTGGGGGCCCAGGAGGTGATGGGTTCGCAGGCGGACTACTTCCGGCAGAATCTGCCCGAGTACGAACAGCACGGCACGAGCCGAGTTCCTTCCGATCCGGACGAAGAACAGTGCACGATACTTTATCGGAAGTCACGATTTGAGAAAACACGATCGGGCCATTTCTGGCTAAGTGCTACTCCCGACGTTCCCGGTTCCAAGTCTTGGGATTCCTCGCTGCCTCGCATGGTCTCTTGGGTACAACTTCGTGAGCGAGCGCGACCCGAATCGCGGTTCTTTGTCTTCAACACGCACTTCGACCATGTGGGGCGAGAGTCTCGGCTCCAAGCAGCTGCACTCCTGCGAACCCGCATCCATGAAATTGCCGGTACTGCTCCAAGCGTTTTAACTGGTGACTTCAATTCCGATGAAGCGAGCATTACCTATCAGGTCTTGCTTTACTCCACGGAATCACTTGAATTCAATGACACCTACCGTTTGCGAAACTTGACGCGTGATCCTAGCCCGCATATTTCATCCGCCCATGGAGTCCCTTGTAGCGGGGGCTTCTTAGGTGGAGGGTCTCGGGTAGCGCAGAGGCCCCCTTACCCCCGGTTAGGATCGCTGGCCATTAAGAATTTTCAGAGGTTGGGCGTGCGGTAATTTCGAGACGTCATCCGGGGGCGGCGGCTAACCCGGCAGCGACCTGGCGGAAGAGTTGCTGGTGTGGATAGCTGCTTGCCAGGTGCAGCACCACGCGACGCACCGAGAGGGTGATACGGGCGGCGACTTTCAATAGCGTCAGCCGAATGCGGCTGACTTGCGCCGCGCCAATTCGGTGCTGGCCAACTCCGTGCGACGCAACTCGTGCAGCAGCACATACGCGAAGCTCGAAAGCAGCAGGCGAAACTGATTCGCCACAAAGTTGTGGCAACTCGTGCGATCGGCGAAGAGCATCAACTGCTGCTCCTTGATGCGATTCTCCATGTCGCCGCGCTGCGTGTAGATGTCGTCGTACATGGCTTGCGCGTCGCCCGCCAGGCTGGTCACGACGAAGCGGCGATTCGGCCCTGCTTCTAAACGCTCGGCTTTCATGATAACCCGCCGTGGGCGGTCCCACGTTCCGGCCTGATACTCCGTTTCTCCAAAGAGGCGCTGCTTCTGGCCTGCTTGCTCGAAGGCTTCTTCCCCCTCGGCCATCAGCGGTGCGATACGACGCTCCAAGACCTTGTTCCGACCGATGCCGAAAATGTAATCCACCCCCTGTTTCTCGCACCAACGCATCAATCGCCAGCGACAAAAGCCGCTGTCGCCGCGAATCGTGATCCGGGTGTTGGGCCACGCTTGACGAATCCGCTGGACCAGCAGTTTCGTCAGCGCGAGGGAGTGTTTCGCCGGATCGATGTTGGCCGGCCGCAATAGCGAGACCAACAGATGACCCCCGCAGAACACGTACAACGGCAGGAAGCAGTAATGGCGATAGTAGCCTTGATAGAATCGCTCCTCTTGTTGGCCGTGAACCGGGTCGTCGGTGGCGTCGAAGTCCAGCACGATCTCTTCGGGCGGGCTATCGTGCGCCGCCAAGAAACGTTCCACCAGCAACTTCGACATCGCGACCAACGCCTGGCGACTGACGCGATTCTCCAAGCGGCAGAGGGTCGGAGGAGAAGCCAGCGGCTTGTCGGGGTCCGCCGCCTTACCGGCGGCAAGCTGCAACGCGGGATCGTCGCGCAGGGCCTGCTGATCGTTGAGGTCCTCGTAGCCCAATGCCAGCGAGAAGATACGCTGGGCCAGCATCTCGCGTTGGTGGTGGATCAGGTATCGCGGGTCACGCGGATCGGGCAGGCAATCATCGATCGCGTCGAGCAAGCCAATTCGTCGATCGACCTCACGCAATAGCACCACGCCCGCGTCGGAGGTCAGTCGCCCGCCATCGAAATTGGCCACCACTTGCCGCCGACCGACCGCTGTGAACTGAATCGCCGTTTCGCTACACTCTGTCATGCGAGGGTTCCTTGTTCTGGCTTGTGCGGGAGTTGTAGAAACCACACAAATACCAGGACTTGGGCCCTCGCGCTAGTGCCCGCCGTGAACCAACGGATGAAATATCCGGGCTAGAGGGGAGTCAACCTCCACCCGATGGAATGGCAATCGTGCAGGTCGCCGCATCGACTGGGTCCTCTCGTCGCCGCATTGGCGCGTGACTGCTGCTGCGATCGACGACTTCAATGCGCAGGGTAGGTACCCGTCGGACCATTACCCGGTAACAGCAGTCTTACTACTCTCCAACTGACCGACTGCCTCTTGCCAGTCTGTCCCCAAGGACGCCCCAATTGTGACCAACGGCTATCTCAACTCGATCGACTACGCGATCATCGCCGCCTATGCATCTGTGCTGATCGGGATGACCTTCTATCTCAAGAAGCTTGCGTCCGCAAGCTTGGAAGACTATCTGGTAGGTGGTCGCTCGCTGCCGTGGTGGATGCTCGGCGCTTCGGGCATGGCAAGTTACCTCGATGTTGCTGGCACGATGGTAATCGTCTCTTTCTTGTACATGCTAGGCCCACGAGGGCTGTTCATCGAGTTTCGTGGTGGCGCGGTGCTCGTGCTGGTACTCATGATGCTATGGACAGGCAAGTGGCATCGCCGATCAGGCTGCCTAACTGGCGCTGAGTGGATGATTTACCGTTTTGGTGACGGTCCGGGAGGTCGCTTTGCACAACTGGCCAAGGCGATCGCCACCATCGTGTGGCTGATCGGAATGCTCGCCTACTTAATCAAGGCGATTGGTCTATTTCTTTCGATGCTACTGCCGTTCTCGCCCACCCAATGCGCGGTCGCCATGATTGGACTGGCTGCGATTTACACGATGTTTTCGGGGTTTTACGGAGTCGTTCTGACAGATCTCCTGCAGTCGGCCATCATTGTCGTTGCCGTTGCGCTCGTATCGTACTTGGCCATGTCGCAAGTTACCGATGCGGCGTCGCTCCAGGCGCTCGCCACACAGGTTACTGGAAATACGCACTGGACGACCGCCACCCCGCAGTGGCAAACCCCGATGCCCAAAGGGTACGAACAGTATCAGGCGCTGATCACCTTCGCAGGACTGTACTTGCTGCGCAATCTCTTTTTTGGACTCGGAACCGGTGACGATCCCAAATACTTCGGAGCCAAGGACGACGCCGAATGTGGCAAGCTGTCTTTTCTGTGGACTTGCCTGATGTCGGTTCGCTGGCCGATGATGATTGGTTTCGCGGTGCTAGGGCTGGTGCTGGTAAGCAACTTGTTTCCCGATCAGGCAGTGCTCCAAGATACCGCCGCGCTGATTAAACAGCATATGCCCGAGGTGAGCGAAGAGACTTGGCAAGATACCACGTCGAAACTCATTCATGCGCCTGCGTTGGCCAACGCTCAGTTGGTGGAGGAGTTGAAATCGCTGCTGGGCGAGAGGTGGAAGGATCAACTTCTGCTGATTAGCTATCATGGTACCGTTAATCCTGAACGAATTCTTCCCGCCGTTTTGCTCTTCAAGATTCCCCAGGGATTCCGCGGGCTGATGCTGATCGCATTACTTGCCGCCTCGATGTCGACATTCGATTCGAACGTCAACATGACCGCCGGAATGTTCGTTCGCGACATCTATCAGAAGCATATCCGCCCCACCGCAAACATTCGCGAGTTGTTGTTTGCCACCTGGATATTCATTGCCGCGGTTGTTGTCATAGGTTTCCTGTTTGCCTATCGAGTGAAGAACATCAACGAGATATGGGACTGGATCATTATGGGCCTCGGTGGTGGCATGATGATGCCCATCATTCTGAGGTTGTATTGGTGGCGGTTCAACGGCGGTGGATTCGCGTGCGGGATGGTCTTTGGGATGGCAGCAGCCATCTCGCAGCGTCTATTTCTTCCCGATCTGGATCCGCAGTCTCAGTTGCTATTCATTGGAGGAATCGGCCTGTTGGCCTCCGTGCTGGGAGCGCTGTTGACCCCACCGACGGACGCGAAAGTATTGCGGCATTTCTATCAGACGACCTGGCCATTTGGCTTTTGGAAGCATCTCAAGGACGAATTGCCCGAGCCGGTGAAACAGCAAGTAACCAGCGAGCATCGACGCGATATAGCAGCGGTACCCTTTGCCTTGACGTTTCAGGTAATGATTTTCCTGGCGCCTATGCTGCTAGTGATTCGCAACTGGCCAGCCTTTGTCGTCTGCTCGCTGATTGGCGCAGTCGCCCTATTCGGCCTCTATCGAATCTGGCTCCGCCACATTCACCTCCCCGCACCGTCCATGATTCCGTCCGCAGACGAGAAGACATCCTGAAGTAGGAAAGCGCCGTGCCATAGAGCAGAATCTACCCTGGGGAACCAAGCGGCTTCCTGGATTCCCGATCAAAAGCATTGCCAAAAGCTTGAAGGGTAGACCGCTTTTGGTATACTTGGGATTGCCGTCCTATTTTGAGCAGCCCAGACGGCATGGCGATCGATGTGACAATGATGCCGCATCATCGCCCGCTCGCCGGGTCCAGTTGGGCGTTTCTCGATGTGATTGTCGAGTGGCGATGATCTAAACAATAGCAAGAGGCGATAACCCGACCCGCATTCCAGCGAGTAACCCTGCGGCTTAACCAGATGATCCGCGACCAATCAACGGGGCATCTGAAAGGCTAGAAGAATCCAGGGGATTCAAATCGAGCCTTAATGATGGCAACCGATCACATCTTCTAACGGAACAACGCATGCGATCGCAAAAAAGAAGATTCGCCTTTGAAACCCTGGAGCCGCGGCAACTGCTGGCGGCAGACCCAATCATCACGGAGTTCATGGCGTCCAACGGCGGTACGCTTGAGGATGGCGATGGCGCGACGCCCGATTGGATCGAGATTTACAACAATGGAGATCAGGGCGTCGATCTCGCCGGGTACCGGCTAACCGATGATGCGGCGGACACCAACAAATGGGTGTTTCCCAGCGTCGTGCTTGGATCGGGAGACTTTCTGACGGTTTTCGCTTCGGGCGACAACACACCCGATTCGGCAGGCAACCTGCATACGAACTTTTCACTCTCCGCCGGTGGCGAGTACCTGGCGCTCATCGATCCGGGCGGAAGCGTGCTTTCAGAGTTTGGTCCGGGCGGGACAGACTACCCGGCGCAGACTGCGGATGTCTCTTACGGCTTGGCTATGGATACCGTACTGACCGACGTGGTTACGCCCGACAGCAGTCGCGCTATCTGATTCCGTCGAACGCCTCCGTCGACGCAACTTGGACCGGCCACGGTTTCGACGATTCGGGCTGGCAACCGGGAACGGCGAGCATCGGCTACGAGAATATCGCCTGCTGACTTCGCAGATCTCATTCAAACGGCCGTGCCGACCGGAACGACTTCTGTCTATGTGCGGATGTCTTTCACGGTTCCCGACGCAGGCACATCGTTGACAAGCTTCAAATGAAGTATGACGATGGGTTCATCGCGTACATCAACGGCACACGAGTCGCTAGCGATCATGCCCGGCCGTGGGTGCGTACGATTCCGTCGCGACGGCAGATCATCCTGATGGCTTGGCAGTCAAGTATGTCGACTTCGACCTGAGCGACTATTCCCACACGCTGAATGTTGGTGCCAATACGCTTGCCATTCACATGCTGAATCGTAGCCCTAGTTCCGATATGCTCTCGGTTCCCAACTTGATACTCACCTCTGGCGGGCTGATCGAGCCGCAGGTGATTGGCAATTTGGCGTCGCCAACTCCCGGCCTGCCCAACACCAACTTGCGTGCTTCCGATGTGCAGTTCTCGCGAAGTGGCGGCGTATTTGTCGACTGCTTTCCAGCTGTCGATGACCGCTGGCGCTGGCGAGATCGATCCGCTACACAACGGACGGCACCAATCCGGACATCAATTCACCGCTCTACACCGGCGCCATTACGGTGAATTCGACCCAGCAGATCCGCGCTCGCGCGTATGGGTCCAGTGGGACAGGTAGGCAACATCAAGACCGAAACCTATGTCCATGCCTCGTCGTCGGTAGGTAGCGTCACCTCAGACCTCCCGATCATCGTGCTGGAGAATCTTGGCGGGGGTGTTCCCGACAGAGACTTTCAAGACTCGACCTTGGCCTTGTACGACGTCGATCCGACGACGGGGCTCAGCTCATTGGCGAATCCCGCCGACGTCACCTCGGTCATCGGCCAGCATCGACGCGGGAAGAGTACGTTCGGCCAGCCCAAGCTGAACTTGCGCATCGAATTGCGCGACAACTTTGGTGAAGACCAGAGCGAATCAGCTGCTGGGCATGCCCTCCGAGTCGGACTGGATACTCTACGCCCCCTGGACCATCGATCGAGCCATGGTGCGACACGCGTCTGATGTACGATCTGAGTCGTCAGGCCGGCAACTGGGCTCCGCGCACTCGCTATGTCGAAGTCTATTCGAACTACGACGGCGGAGAGCTTACGGACAACGATTACGTGGGCGTCTACGTCTTGATGGAAGTTATCAAGCGAGATGACAATCGCGTCGATATTGCTGAGCTTACGCCGACGCAGAACTCCGAACCGGATATCACCGGCGGCTACATTCTTCAAATCGATGAAGCCGAACCGAATGATGCCAGCTGGGATACCTCTCGTGGCTATCCTATCGGGGAGCAGTCAGTTCATCCATGTCGAGCCTGAGCGAATCGACATGACACAAGCCCAAGTCGACTACATCCGCGACTATGTTCAGGATTTTGAAGATGCGTTATTCGGCTCGCAATTCAACCGATCCAGTGCTCGGCTATCAAGCCTACTTTGACGCCGACGCCGCGATCGATTTTCACATCTTCAATGTGTTTCCGGCCAATCCCGACGCGTTTCGTTTAAGCACTTATCTGACGAAAGATCGAGGCGAGAAAGTTGGCCTACGGCCCCCTCTGGGATTTTGATCGAGGGATGGGGCCCGATGAGGATGATCGAGCCGCAGATCCCACGAAATGGATGGCGGACGAAGCCTATTTCTGGGTCACGCAATACTGGAGCAAAATGTTTGACGACCCCAATTTTGAGCAACGGTGGGTCGACCGCTGGCAAGAACTTCGTCAGACCGTCTTCAGCGATGCCAATCTTCGGGCCACCCTGGCAGAGCCATACTTCACAGCTTACCGCAGACCCAGGCCAGAAACGCTGCCCGATGGGGAAGTGGCATTGCTCCCAACGGCGGCCCCTTGGCCGATCCGGGGCTGACTGGCTGGGAAGGCGAGATCAGCCATCTCGAAAACTGGTTGGTTGCGCGAGCCAACTGGATCGACACGCAGATGATTTCAGCGCCACGTTTTGCTCCTGAACCTGGCAACGTGGCTGTCAACACCCAGGTTACTCTCTCTGCGCAAGCGGGCGCAGTACATCTACTACACGCTCGATGGCAGCGACCCCAGGGCCGATGGCGGCGGAATCAAGCCAGGGCGCATGCAGCTACAATAACAGCCCGATCTCGATTGACCCAAACGACAGAGATTACTGCTCGAGCGAAAGAATCGGGCGATTTCTTCGATGGTTGGAGCGGGGCCGTGACGGGGCAATCTTCTCCGTCGGACGTTCCCGCAGACGCGTCGAATCTGCGGATCACCGAACTGCAGTATCACCCGGCCAATCCGACCCCGCAGAACTTGCCATCGTTCCAGATGCGGAGGACAACGACTTTGAATTTATCGAGTTGCTCAACATCGGCGACGAGACGATCAGTCTCAAGGGCGTGAAGTTCGTCGGCGGCATCAGTTTCGACTTCAGCACCGGAGAGCGTCGCGTTCACTCGCACCTGGCGAAACGGTTGTGTTGGTGGAAAACGAAGCGGCGTTCATCGCTCGCTACGGCGATGGGATATTGACTGCCGGCAAGTACTCGAATGATCTTTCCAACGGTGGAGACCACGTCATCCTCCGCGATGCCAACGACCAGACGATCCACGACTTCACCTATTCCGATGACCCTCCTTGGCCGACGATTGCGGACGGCGATGGCCCGTCGCTCGAAGTGGTGGATGTGTCTGGAGACTACAGCAGCTCAAGCAATTGGCGGTCGAGTGCCACCAGCAACGGAACACCCGGCGTACAAACAAGTAGTCCACCAGGCGACTACAACAGAGATAGTTTTGTTGACCAAGCCGACTATGAGACTTGGCGCTTAGCGGTCGGATCAACGACTGAGTTGGCCGCGGACGGAAGTGGCAACAACGTGGTTGATCTAGCTGACTATGCCATCTGGCGAGATCATCTGGGATCCTCTTCGCAACCTTCCGTGCTAGCCAGTAGCACTGGCGAAGACAGTGTCCTGCGCAGTCCAGTGACTGCTGTACTGGCAGAGCCTAGCGGTAGCAATCACGCCCCCAAAACGTCAACAGCGGCCATGCCAGCGGTTGCAAGCTTCTACTCTGAAGTGATCAGGGACGGTCATAATTTGGCTCGAGCACCCCTTGGTAAATCGCAGATAGGGGTGGCGCGAGATCAGGCTGTACAGAACGACGTGTTGAATATTGCAGTTCCATTTCCTAGGGAGAGCGGGCGTACCAGCCGCAGCGAATTCCGGACGGCCAAGCGGGGTCAGTTAGACCCCACCGATTCCCAGCTAGCTCTTTTGCATGAACTTGCGATAGATATCGGCTTCGCCGAACACTTTGACGAGGAAATGTGACTGTCCTGTCGTAAGGCACGCGCGAGGAGTTCCTCTATGTTCGATGCCTACGAACAAGAGCTAACAACGCTTGTTCTAACAAAAGTGTGGGTGGTTTAGGACACGGGCCTTGTCGCCCCATGCCATGGCGGCATTCTCGCCAAGAACGTAAGTACGGAGAGGAAGACGTTCGGGTGTTCTGAATGAAAGGTTTGACAGATGCAAGACGTCGAGCGCGGCTTCTCCTGCCGATCGTGACGATGACGCCGAACTCATGGGAAGAGAAACCGCTCCGCATCTGATGATTGAAGGGGCCGATTCGTACAACGGTTATCTGTCGTACTGGTTTCAGCCTTCCAGTCGTGCCGCGTTCCGCCGGCGGCGGGTGGTGGTAGCCCCCGCCACCGTCAGCAGGCCGCAGCCCCACACCAGCAGACTCGACACCTCAGGCCGCTTCTTGCAAATCCTCGTGGCCTTCGTAGATCCGGTTGCTCCAGAAGTAGCTTTTGAGGTAGTGCCACAGGTTCTCGATGGGGTTCAGTTTGGAAGTGTAGGGCGACAACCGAACCAGGGTGATGTCGTCAGGGACCACGAGGGATTTGCTGGTGTGAAAGCTAGCGCCGTCCCAGATCATGACGCCATGCTCTCCCTTGGGAATCGTCGTCGAAAACTGATCCAAGAAGGTGTTCATGATCGGGGTGTTGAGTTGAGGACTCAGCAGCCCTTTGGCGTGCCCCGTCTCGAGACAAACCGCTCCCACCACAGGTGCTCGTACTCCGTCTGCCGGATAACGGTGGGACGTGAGCCTTTTCCTGGCCCGCACGTTGGTAGTCTTCCCTTGCTGACCAAACCGCGACTCGTCCTGGAAATAGACTCGTAGCCGAGTAACCGTACACCAGAACCATTCGGTTAGTCGGGGTTGACTATTTTCGAAGACGGCGTTGGGCTCGTCGCTGGCGTTTGCGGTCGGCTGCTTGGCGACGTTCGTCTTGGCGGTACGTCCGGATCGATTCGGGGTGCTCGGCCTTCCAGCGCGCGGTTCCAGGGCGGCAGTATTGATCCGGCAGGAGGCGGGGAGAATTCCGGGTCGGGAATCAAGCGAGACGGATCGGTATACGGTGGATTGGGGTCATAGATGTATCCAGGCGGTGGCGGCGGCAAAACATTGTGAAGCCCCATCGGATCGAGCCCCCAACGGGCCTGGACATCACGTATCCATACAAATTCATCCCCCCGCGATAGCGAATCGGATCACGATTCACGAACCTACCAAGCCCCGAGTGATAATACCGATACCGCGAATACTGCAACCCCGTCCTTGGGATCGAGTCTCCTTCTGGTAAACAGGAACTCGTTGTCAATGCTGCTAACGGATGACGGACTCCCAAAAGAACCGTCCATCACCGTAACTTCGGACGGGTGGCACTGGCCAACGTCACGTTGCTGTGTGCCACTGGCTCTGCCAGTGTAGGCTAACTGTGTTCGATTTGCACAGCACTACGGTCAAACCATTGGGCAGAAGGTTTGGTGAGAAGTGGCAAAAAAGGGGTCTACGATGTCTGCAAGGTAAAATCGTGCACTCGACCACTTCCAGTCGGTGGCCCGCTCACACAAGCCACGTTTCACTGGGTTCGTATGGATGTAGTCGATGATTGCCTCGATGGCTTGTGGCGAAAAGAGATTTCGGTCGAAACCTGGTCCCTCTTGCCAAAACCGGAAGCATGTCTTGCCGGGACGCTCAAGGACCATTAGTCGGTCGAGCAGAGGTGCCGAGTGCTGTCGCAATATCTGTTTGACGGCCTTGGATGTCGGCTGTTTTTTCCGAGCCAGCAGTCGGCTCACTCTTGCCTCCACACTGCTTGGATGCACCAACAGGTGGACGTGTTCAGGCATAAACACGAATGCCACGAGATCGAACTTCTCTTCGTCACATGCCGAGGAGAGACTGTTGGCCAATATTCCCCGCCAGACATCGTTCGTCAGCAGTGACATTCGACGGTAGCAAGAGAACGTTAGCTCGTGAAGATGGCCACGTCCTTCAAAATGCCGAACTTGTTTGCGATGGGGCTCTACAGGCATCGCTTTACGGTAGTTCAACACACTGGCGAAGGTGAGTGGCACACAGAAAAATGGCGGTCGCCAGTGCCACCTTGCGACGCTCTGGCAGTTCTTGGCATGGTGGTAGTTTAACATGCCGAGGCGGGGTGATAAAGTAGAATGTCCCCTTTATTCCTCCAGAACAAGCAACAGCAATCGAGTCGAGAGTTGGATGTCTTGCTTCATCAGCTTTGGCAATTTACTCACTACGCCACTTATTTTCCTGGCCAAGTTCCTCTGCAAGGTCCGTGAGAAGCGAAATGCCGTCCATATGATCGTGCTTATAGTTCCAAGTGCTGCGAATCTGTTCAGGTGCCAATCCACGCGCTCGGCAAATTGCGCGTTGGAGATAACTGCGTCATTGAACGAAACTCTATCGAGACTGGTTCGAGAAAATACCACTTCAGATAAATTTGCTCCGGAAAGGTCGCAACCCGACAAGTCACATCGGTCAAAGGTCGTTTCCGCCAATTTTCCCATTTGGTAGCTCTTGGTTGCCTGCAGTTGTCCGGCATCTATGCCTCTAAAGTAGCAATTTTCAATGATCGCATCTCTCATATCGAGAGTATCGCAAAACTCGGCTGAAAATGTCACACCAATCAACTTCATGTCTGAGAAGTCGCAATTGCCATAGACTCTGGACCTAGCAAGGTCGGTTCCCTTCATTTCCTTTTCCTGAAACGCTTTGCAACGTGATAGTGTACTAAAATGAATGCGAGTCACAGAGAAATGCGCTGCGGTCAGATCCGCACCAGTGAAGTCACAATCCGAGAAGTCGCCGGAAATGAAGGCTGCGGAGTGGAGCGAAGCATTAGAGAAGTTGTATTTTGGCGTCTTGCCGTCCGTCGGATAGCGTCCCGAAATCAAGCAATAGTCTAGATACCGATCGGAGTAGGATCTGGTCGATTTCAGTTGCGCTTCAGACAAGTGAAAATTGCAAAACTCGTTTGGCGACCGTCTTAGCATGCCGTTAATTTTGGCATCACTGAAGTTCGCGTTTTTCAGCTCACAGTTATCGATTACGGTGGTGGCCAGATCGACACGTCGGAATGATGCACGTGAGAGATTGCAACTGAGAAATCGTACCTGTTGTATCGAACATTCGGCAAAGTTTGCACCTTGGAGATCCATTTCAATGAAATGGCTTCCTCGCAGGTTCATTCCTGTGAAGTTTGCTGCTGGACCAACCGTAATATCTTTGGCAGGCACGAAAACCTGGTAGGATTCTCCCAGTGTATCCGCAAGTAATGGAGTCTTGCTTCCAACATAGATGGCGGTGGTCATTGCCGAGGTAAGGAAGAGATGTGTGCATGCCAAGTGTACAATTCTAGCTATCATTTCTTCACTACCTTCATGTTGCTGAAAATGACGCCGCTTCCCCAGTGGGATTGGACCTGGAATTCACTGAGCAGAATCGGCAATTCTTCATATTCCCACGTAAGTCCATTGACCTGAATGCGGACATCATAGAGACCCGTTTGACCTAAAGTCACATCTAGCGTGTAAGAGCCTTGACTTCTTCCAACGTTTGCAGCCAGCGGAGGAACAAAAGGGGACATTCTACTTTTCCGTCCTCCGAGGTCGCCCTCGCGGGCGGAGCGACGACTCCAGGCCGAGCTTTCTCGCTGTTTTATGCTGCCAATCACCCTCGCCATAGGGCGTGCCGCGGGCAATGCTTTTGCGTAGGGCGGCCAACTCCGCTTCGGTCTCCACGCCGTTAACGTAGTTTGTCCAGCCGCGAAACTTTGCCAGTGGTCCCTCCGGCAACAGCCCCTCCGGTCCGCTCCGCGCGGTTGGTTTCAAACTCGACCACTCCCAATCCTGGCTCCGCTGGACCAGGCCGGCGCGTAACGGGTTGCGCTCGATGTAACGCAGCACCGTCCAGTAGTGCTCGTCGTCCTGGACCGGGAAGGCCTTGAACCGGCCCTGCCAGACGTGGCCGCTCGATTGGTAGTGACGATGGTAGCGGCGGACGTGCGACGTCAAGAGCCACTGCATCCAGCGGCTGAGGTCGCCATCGTGGTAAGGCCACAACAGTAAGTGAACGTGATTGGTCATCAGGCAATAGCCCGTCACCCGCATTGGTAACCGCTCGCACGCATCGAGCATCAACCCCACGAACGCCGCAAAGTCGTCGTCCTTGTGAAACACATCCCCCCGCGCATTCCCCCGATTCAGCACGTGGTACACGTACCCACCTTGCGACGCTCTGGCAGTTCTCGGCATGGTGGTAGTTTAACATGCCGAGGCGGGGCAATAAAGTAGAATGTCCCCTTTATTGTTTATTCCACCCTTTATTGCCCCGTTAGCCAGTTCTTGGGGACATGACATCAACCCTGAAAGTACACGTAGGCGGCGGCGATCAAAGCCATCACCAATACCGACATCCAGACATCGATCCGATTCCAACTGGCGCGCGTAGTTTGCTTGTCTTCGTCGGAAACCACGCCGTAGGTGAGGCCCGCAAAGCGGGAGTAGTCCGGCTCCTTGGTGGCCAGGCTGACGCCGATCATTACGGCGGCTGAGACCAGCGTGATCAGCAGGCTGAAGTACTGAAAGTAGATTTTGTTGACGATCCATAAGAACGAACCATCAGCGTAGGCGAAGTTCTCGTAGACTTTCGGCGGGGTATCGACCCCCAGGCGGAAGATGCCCATTGCGAAACCAGCGATCAGCGCTGCGAGACAACCTTGCGCATTCAGTCGTTTCCAAGCGATGCCCAAAAAGAACACTACGAAGATCGGCGGGGCGAGGTAACCCTGCACGCTCTGCAGATAGTCGTACAGGCCCTTGGAGCCTTGGATCACCGGAATCCACGCCATGCCGATCAGTACCATCGCGATGGTAGCGTAGCGGCCCACCTGCACTAGTCGTTTCTCGGTCGCTTCGGGGGCAAACTTCTTGTAGAGGTCGATGGTGAATAGCGTGCTACAGGCGTTGAACACGCCGGCCAGCGAACTCATCAGCGCCGACAACAGTCCGGCGACTACGATGCCGCGGACTCCGGCCGGCAGGACGTTCTTGACCATGAGCGGGAACGCCTTACCCGACTCGGCAATCGCACCCTCTTCGTTGAGCATCTCGCTGAAGTCCATGCTGGCCACTTCACCCGACTCGGACTTCATGATCAATCCAAAACAGATCATCCCGGGCACAATAAAGATGAATACCGGCAGCAGTTTCAGCAGCGCGGCGAAGATGCTGCCGCGGCGGGCCTCGGTTTCGTTCTCTGCCCCTAATGCACGCTGTACGATGTATTGGTCGGTACACCAGTACCAGAGGCCAATAATCGGAGCGCAGAACAACATGCCAAGCCAAGGATAGTTGCCGTTAAAGTACCAGGCTTGGCGGGTTAGTTCGCCCTGCGCATTGACTTCCTCGACCGGGGCCCATTCCATGGGTAGCGCCTGACCGTCGGCGCCAATAGCGGTTAGCGGTTTCCACAGATTGAACATCTCGTTGCCGATCGTGGCTTTCAGTTCGCCCCAGCCGCCGATGGCGGCGAGGCCGTAGTAGGTGACCATCGCCGAACCAACAATCAGGACAACGGTTTGCAATGCCTCGGTGTAAGCCACGGCTCGGAACCCACCTAGCACGGTGTACAGGCCGGTAATTAGCAGAACCAGGATGGAGCCGATCCAGAAGCTGTTGAGCCCTGCGAAATTGAGTTCGGGCAGTAATACACTGAACACAATGCCCCCGGCAAAGATGCCGACCGCGATCTTCGTAACCACGTACGCCACTAGCGAGATAATGCTGAGCGTGTAACGCGAAGCTTCACTGAAACGCTTTTCCAGAAACTGCGGCATGGTGAACACCTGGCTGCGGGCGTAGAACGGCACCAGCACCCAGGCGAGGACTAACAGGCACCAAGCGTGCAGCTCGTAGTGGGCCATGGCTACGCCATCGGTGGTACCCGAGCCGGCGAGTCCCACCAAGTGCTCCGAACCGATGTTCGAGGCGAAGATCGAGGCCCCTACGATGAACCAGCCCAGGCTGTGGCCAGCCAAGAAGTAATCGTCCGACGTGTCTTTACTTTGCCGAATGACCCACCAAGCGAGTCCAGCTAGTAGGGCAAAGTAGCCACCGACGACAATCCAGTCGAGTGTTTCCATCTGGGGTGGTATCCGAATGCGTGCAAAGAGAAGGGGGAAATAATAGCAGAGAATAGGTGGCAGTGATCAATCGCGGCGCGAGTCGGCCAAGAGTAATTGGTTCTTCAGTTCACGGAGCTTAGTATCTTCGTCTATCACCACCAGCTCGACGCCGGTCATTTCGGCGAAGTCTTCGAAGTGCTCGGTGGTGATCGCCTGGCTGAACACGGGGTGGTGCGACCCGCCAGCATAGATCCAAGCGGCGGCAGCTGTTTTCAGGTTGGGCTTAGCGTTCCACAGCGCGCGAGCGACTGGCAATTTGGCGAGGGGCTCGGGCGGGCTAACGACCTCCACCTCGTTGACAATCATGCGGAATCGGTTCCCTAAGTCAATCACGGTGGCATTCACCGCCGCGCCGGGCGGAGCATCAAACACTAGCCGTACTGGATCCTCCTTGCCGCCGATACCCAGCGGGTGAATCTCGCAACTCGGCCGGTCGGCGGCGATCGAAGGGCATATTTCCAACATGTGGGCGCCCAGCACTTGGCCATCGCCTGCCGACAGGTGGTACGTATAGTCTTCCATGAACGAGGTGCCGCCTTCCAAGCCCGCAGCCATCACTTTGCTGGCCCGCACCATGGCAGCCGCTTTCCAGTCGCCTTCTGCACCGAAGCCGTAGCCGTCGACCATCAGCCTTTGGGCGGCTATGCCCGGCAGTTGCTTGAGGCCGTGCAGGTTTTCAAACGTGTCGGTGAAGCCGACGAACCCTTCCGACTCCAGGAACGCGCGGAGGCCCAACTCGATACGGGCCGCATCACGGAGCGACTCGCGTCGCTCGCCGCCGCTGCGAAGCGGGCTGGCCATCTGGTATGTTTCGTCGTATTCACCGCATAGTCTATCGACTTCTGATTCGCTTGTTTCGTTGAGGTAAGCGACGACGTCGCCCAGGCCGTAGCCGTTGACGCTGAAGCCGAACACCACTTGGGCGGCCACCTTATCGCCCTCGGTGACCGAGACTTCCCGCATGTTGTCGCCAATGCGAGCGATGCGAGCGGTGCCGAGATCGTGAACCGCCGCAGCTGCCCGACTCCAGGTGCCAACTTGGCGACGCACGTCGGCATCTTCCCAGTGACCAACCACCACTTTGCGAGCTAGTCGTAGGCGGGAGCACAGGAACCCGAACTCTCGGCCACCGTGGGCCGACTGATTCAAGTTCATGAAGTCCATGTCGATGGAAGACCAGGGCAACTCGGCATTGAATTGCGTATGCAGGTGCAGCAGCGGCTTGTTGAGAACTTTGAGGCCATTGATCCACATCTTGGCCGGCGAAAAGGTGTGCATCCACGCCACGAGGCCAATGCACTTGGGGGTATTGTTGGCCTCAAGAATCACTTGGCGAACTTCCTCGGGTCGCGTGACAACTGGCTTGAAGACAACTTTGACGGGAATCTGCGCGTCCTCACTCAGCGCGGTGGCCACTTGCTTTGAGTGTTCGGCTACCTTGGCCAAAGCCTCCTCGCCGTAGAGGTGCTGACTGCCGGTGATGAACCAGACTTCAAGCTGAGAAAGATCGGGCAGAATGCTGGACATAGATGTGTCTTCTAGGAGAAGGGATTGGCGTTACTTTTGGCCGTAATAGGCACCCGCGCCGTGTTTGCGGAAGAAATGTTTATCGAGCAGATGCTGTTCTACGCCGGGCATTTGAGGTTCGAGTGCTAAGGTAGCGAGGGCCATCTCGGCAATCGCTTCGAGGGCCACGGCGTTCTCGACACTCTTGGCGGCATTCGGTCCCCAGGCAAAAGGAGCGTGGCTGGCAACAAGCACTCCGGGCACGGCCATGGGATCGAGCTCGGCGAACGTCTCAACGATCACCACGCCGGTATTCTTCTCGTAGTCATCCTCAATCTCCCGCTGCGTAAGCGGACGAGTGACAGGCACCTCGCCATAGAAGTGATCGGCGTGGGTCGTGCCAAAGCAGGGAATCGCTCGGCGGGCCTGGGCCCAGCCGGTGGCCTTCGTACTATGGGTATGGGTGATGCCACCCACGCCATTGAAATGCTGGTAGAGGCAGCGATGGGTCGGCGTGTCGCTGGAAGGTTTCAGGTCGCCCTCCATCGTCTCACCAGTCTCAACGCTCACCAGGACAATATGCTCGGGCTTGAGCCGGTCGTAGGCAACACCGCTCGGCTTGATGGCAAAGCAACTGCCATCTTCGCTCAGTCCGCTCACATTGCCCCAAGTGAGGGTCACCAAGCCATGCGACACCAAGTCGAGGTTTGCTTTCCAAACTTCTTGCTTCAGTTCTTCGAGCATGTAGTTTAACCTTGGCGGACTTCGTGGCGGATGGCGATTAGATCCTTCATCACGTGAGACAGCGACCCACTGAAACCGGTCTCGCCAAAGGCATCGTGAAGCATACGGTAAATGGAGTACAGTTTCTCATAGACGGCCACATTTTCGGCAATCGGTGTGTAGATTGTCGGCTTCACGCCGGTCATGGCGGCCTGGGCGTCTTCCACGCTGCTGTACGCGCCCCCGACCACCGTACCGAAGATGGCAGCCCCCAAGGCACAGGTTTGGGCACTGCGACTGATCTTCATGGGCCGGTTGCAAACATCGGCGTAGATCTGCATGACCATCGCGTTCTTTTCCGCGATGCCGCCACAGTTCACCACCTCGTTAACCTCTACCCCATGTTCTTCAACTCGCTTAATGATGGTCAGCGCACCATAGGCCGTCGCTTCGACGATGCCCGATAGATTTCGGCCGCCGTGGTGTGCAGGGTCTGGCCTACCAAGAGGCCGGTGAGCAGCGGATCGACCAAGATGGTTCGATTGCCGTTATTCCAGTCGAGCGCGACTAAGCCCGATTCGCCCGGCTTCAGCTTCGCGGCTTCGTCAGTCAGTTTCGCGTGCGCCTCGCCATCGTTGCCGTAAGCGGCGGGGGCCAGGTTCTTGACGAACCAGTTGAAGATATCGCCTACGGCCGACTGGCCCGCTTCAATGCCGTACATGCCTGGCAGGATCGACTCGGGCACGATGCCGCAGACGCCCGGGATGTCGGGCAGCTTGGTGTCGAGTGGGCTGGGCAGACAGTCACAAGTGCTGGTGCCCATGATTTTCACGAGGGTCCCTGCACCGGCACCGGCTCCCACCGCGCCCATATGGGCATCGAACGCGCCCACCGCGACCGGGATGCCCGCCGGCAAACCAACTTGTTCGGCCACCTCGGCCGTGAGTTCACCGGCCTTCTTATCAGAGGCCACGGCTGTGGTTTCGTACCGCCACTTGGCGAGACCCGGCTCCAGGGCTTCGAGAAACTCCTTGCTCGGCAGGCCGTCCCATTCTTGGCTGTACATCGCCTTGTGGCCGGCCGCACAGATGCCGCGAGCCAGCGTTGTGGGATCGGTGTTGCCGGTGACGTAAGCGGGCACAAAGTCGGCCAATTCCACCCAACTGGCCGTGGCAGCCGCGACTTCCGGCGCCGTGCGCAGGCAGTGCAAAGCCTTGGCCCAATACCACTCCGACGAATAAATGCCGCCGCACTTGGCGAGATAAGGTTCCTCTCTCTGCCGGGCGAGCTTGGTAATCTCCTGCGCCTCGGCGTACGAGGTGTGATCTTTCCAGAGCCAGGCGTAAGCCGCCAAGTTATTCTTGAACTCGGGCTGGGTGGCGAGAGCTTGGCCCTTCTTGTCGACTGGAATCGGTGTCGAGCCCGTCGTATCGACGCCTATGCCAACGACTTGGTTGGGAGAGAAGTCGCCCGACTCCCTGGCATCCTTGACCGCGTTTCCTACCGAGACGATAAACCCCTCGATGTAATCGGCCGGGCTTTGACGCGCGAGATTCGGGTCACGCGGGTCTAGCAAAATCCCCGTATCGCCGCTGGGGTAGTCGTAGACGTGCGTGGCGACTTCCTCGCCGGTGGCGACGTTCACCACCAACGCCCGTACACTATTCGTGCCGTAGTCCACGCCGATTGCAAAGCTTGAAGCTGCCATCAGATTCCGGAGTTAGTTAGTAGCTGAGAGGAGGATTTCGTGGTCGAACAGGAATTCTACCAAGCCTGTGGCATCGAATACTAGGTAATCCTGACGGGTGGCGACATCTAGCGACCGTCAAGCCACTTTCAATGGACTGAACTACTAACGGCTGAAGCCGGTAGGTTTATAGTTTCGTGAGCTACGGACGGAAGTCCTTCGCACACGACTTATGATACCCCTGTAGGGTGAAACTATGAGAATGGAGATCGACGCCGACGAACTTCATGAATGGCTCCTTTTGTGGAAACAAGGGACTCGAAACAAACCCCTGGTTTACCACGCATTCAAGGCAGTCGTGAACGGCGCGGTCTCCATTCTCATAGTTTCACCCTACCTGAACCCGTGCTCCTTAAGGTTTCGCATGAAGGCGAGGGCTTTAGACCCATCGCTGTGACAATAAGCGTTTGGATAAGCTATACATCGGAGATAGGCCTGTGGAGAAAAGAGTCTAGTTGCCGCTTCTGGTGTCATCGTCTCCAAGAGCTAGGGAGCATGCAATCGAACAGGCAGTCTTCATCGTGGCATTATCAGCGCCGCGGCCCAGGGGACGGGGGTCGCAAGCCGCAAAGGCCCTGAGTAAGCTAAGTTCGCCGCGCACTCGACGGCCCGTATCTGGACGCAACGCATAGGAACCCCATGAGATGAATGCCAGACTTATCGCTCCGAATTGCTTTCAACAATGGCACGTGGTACTTGGTGGCCTCGTTTGTTTCCTCGTGCCGATAGTGCTGCTCACCCCCGCCGCAGCCGCCGAACCCCAGGTCGCGGTCGATCGCCTGCGGTGCGAGTACCGCGAAGATCCACTCGGCATCGACACCGCAAAACCGCGGTTGTCGTGGGCGCTCAAGTCGGAAGCCCGCGGCGTGAAGCAGACCGCTTATCAAATCGAAGTCGCGTCTTCGCCTGAGAAACTCGCGGCGGGCGAGGCCGATCTGTGGGACTCTGGCCGCGTAGAGAGCGATGAAACGGTCAATATTCCTTACGCAGGCAGAACATTGCAATCGCGAGATCAATGCTACTGGCAAGTGCGAATTTGGGGTGCAGCCGGCGAACCACTTCAATCCCAGTCGAAAGCAGCATCATGGACCATGGGGCTCTTGAACGATTCCGATTGGCAAGCCGAGTACATCACCTACCTGGATAAGACCCCGGTGTCGAAGGATACCAAGTCGCTACAACTTCCCCCCGCCCAACAGTATCGCAAAGGGTTTACCGCGAAGAAGAAGATCAAGCGGGCGACGATCTACGCCACGGCGCTCGGCATTTATGAACTCCATCTGAACGGCACACGCGTGGGCGATCAGTTCTTCGCACCCGGCTGGACCGACTACCGGCAGCGGGCCTACTACCAAACGTACGATGTCACCGACCAGATCAAGGTGGGCGAAAATGCCCTGGGAGCGTGCGTCGCCGATGGATGGTATAGCGGCTACGCTGGCTTCGGACTGTTGACTGGCATTGGCACCGAGATGACAGGCCGGCACACCTACGGCAAGACGCCGTCCGTGATGTTGCAGTTGGAAATTGAATACGAGGACGGCTCGCGAACCACGGTTGCGACCGACGAGAGCTGGAAAGTGACAACGGATGGTCCGGTTCGCGAAGCGGACTTGCTAATGGGCGAGGCATACGACGCCCGTAAAGAAATGCCCGGCTGGTCGAAGGCTGGTTTCGACGAGTCTCATTGGGACACTGTGCTGCTGGCGAGCGAGACCGACTCGGTGATCGCGAAGTTCTATGAGTTCGATAATCCGGCGTCGCCAGGTGCTGGGCCGAAAAAAGTGTCTAGCGAGATTGACCTCGGCTTCCAGCGACCAGAACTAGAGGCGTTTCCCGGCATGCCGGTCCGCGCGATCGAAGAGATCAAGCCAATCGAGATAAGCACGGATCCTGCTGGTAACACAATCTTCAACCTGGGCCAAAACATGGCCGGCGTGGTGCGACTCCGCGTTAAAGGGCCTGCCGGCCACCGCGTGGTCTTGCGGTACGGGGAAATGCTGCACCCGGATGGCCGGCTGATGACGGAGAATCTCCGGAAAGCTCGGGCCACCGATTACTACACGCTGAAGGGCGACCCAGAGGGAGAGACCTTCGTGCCCCGCTTCACCTTCCATGGGTTTCAGTACGTTGAGGTGAGTAACCTCCCCAGCGAGCCCACAAAGGACACCATCACTGGCATCGTGCTGCATTCCGATACGCCGCTCACCAGCGAGTTTGAATGCTCCGATCCGATGGCCAACCGGCTGTTTAAGAACGTTGTGTGGACGCAACGCGCCAACTTTATCGACCTGCCCACCGACTGCCCTCAGCGCGACGAGCGGATGGGTTGGACTGGGGATGCGCAGGTCTATATCGGAACTGCCACGTACAACGCCGACGTGGCGGCGTTCTTCACCAAGTGGATGCGCGAATTGATGGAGTCGCAGCGTGAGAGTGGGACTTTCCCGGGATATGCCCCCTACCCGTTCCAACATGGTTGGGATTTTGGTACCGCATGGGCCGATGCCGGCATCATCTGTCCTTGGACCATCTGGCAAGCCTACGGCGACACGCGGATTATCGAGACCTGCTGGGAACCGATGACCAGGTTCATGCAGTGGCGCCAACGGACCAGCCGCAACAGCTTGGGCGTTGTGCATGGCAACAACTGGGGCGACTGGCTCACCCAGGGTAAGGCGACGCCGCTCGATTACATCGATACCGTTTACTTCGCGATTTCGACCAAAAAAATGGCCCAGATGGCCGACGCTATTGACCGTTCGGACGAGGCATCGCAGTACGAAAAGCAGTTCGACGTCATTAAAAATGCCTTCAACAAGAAGTACGTCCGTGAACGCGGAAAGCTGACCGTCGACACCCAGACAGCCTATGCCTTGGCGCTGTTTGCCAACCTGGTGCCAGATGAGGACCGCGACGCTTTCGGGCAGACGTTGGCGGACAAGATTCATGCCAATGGCAACCGCATGACGACTGGTTTCTTGGGGACGCGACCACTGCTGCCGGTGCTCTCCGATGCGGGGCAGCACGATCTGGCGGCGTTCTTGTTTCAGAGCCGCGTCTTTCCTTCGTGGGGCTACGAAGTGGATCAGGGGGCGACAACCATTTGGGAGCGATGGGACAGCTACACCAAGGAGGACGCCTTCGGTCGACACAATGCTTCGATGAATTCCTTTTCCCACTACGCATTCGGAGCCGTCTGCGAGTGGATGTTCCGCACCCTGGCTGGCATCGAATCGGACGGTCCGGCTTACAAAAAAATCACGATCCACCCGCATCCACCCACCCCCGGCAGCAACGCGGAACGGGAAGCCATCGAGTGGGTTAACGCGGCGTACGACTCTCTTCGCGGCCGGATCGAGAGTCGCTGGGAGGTCGAGGGGACCGGGTTTGAGCTGGAAGTCACCATTCCCGCCAATACCACGGCTCAGGTATTCGTACCGGCGGACGACATCCAAAACGTTAAGGAATCGGGTAAGTCGATCGCCGACGCCAACAGCGTTGAGTTTCTTCGTATGGAGAACGGCACGGCGGTGCTGCAGATAGGCTCGGGAAGCTATCGGTTCGAATCGCCGAATGCCATGAAGCCAGCCAGCAACGCGTATGAAACGTCCGTTCCAGCCGACCGCTAGAGCAACCGGCCCGCTTGAGTCGCTAACTTCTCAGTGATCAATGTCGGCCGGCGAACCTGGGCGTGCGTCGGCATTCGAAAAGTGCAGCGCTAGGTAGGTGCGGGGATTGTAACAGACCCTCCCGCTTAGGTCACGATTGCTCCTTGGTTTTCTTTCGAAGTCTTCGCTAGGCGTCCTTGAGTCGATAGCTTTCCCCCGTGGCTTCGATGATCTGGCAGCGGTGCGTAAGCCGATCGAGGGCGGCACCGGTGACCAGTACAGAATCAAGTAGTCGGGCAGCAATCTTCCGTCCAACTGGGAATAGCGATTCGTTTACGTTGCGGAGCGTTTTGGCGAAATCGACCATCGCCTTTACCAGTGTGCCCAGGACTGCATTGGGTTTAACCTTCCAGAATTGCCGTAGACGGTTCGCCTTGAAACAACCTGCAAAGTTGTACTTGCCGCCTTCAATGTCCCGCCGCACGGCATCGGAAACAAGGTCGTAAATCGCACCGCTATTTACAGAACTACGGTTGCTTTATCTCCCTAGTGCGAGCACCGCTAAAGATGTGTCGGTTGAGTTCGCCAATCTTTGATGTCTCGAATTGCACCTGACATCCTGCGACTCCAACTCGTCCGTCTTGAATAGCCCTCACACGTTCGTACGTTTATTACCCCGCCACCTTTCGCTGTGCTAGCAAGGCGGAGAAAACCTGCAACGATTAGGGCGAGTTTGCCGATACCCAAGACTGCGTACGTGTCTATTCGAGTAAATCGCTCAAGCCCGCTGCATTTCCACCCCGGTTCGCCCCTTCGTCCCATGCATGACCGCAGACGACATTCTTGCATGCTGCCTGCTGTGGTCGGTGGACTCGTATGCATCCATGCGTGCATCGCTAGTTGTTGGGGAAACGACGAAGGAGTGGCATTTCTCCTGACGGAGCTCGAATCGGGTTCCTGCTTTGTTCCCGCAGAAAGCCCAACAACGGAATCCGCCACCAACCAATCGATAACCGATCCAGCCGTTAATCGCGCATCTTACTTCGGTGAATCGCGTGGCATGGGTACGGCGTTCGAGATCGACGGCACTCGTGTTGGATACGACCGAGGATTCGTCATTGCTAGCAGTCAGCAACAAAATCTTCGTACAGAAACCCTTCCCTTCCTGCTCCGAATTAATGGATGGGGCCAGTTGCGTTACACCAACTTCAACTCGCACGGACCGAACCCAAATGTGAATCAGTTTCAGTTGAAACGAGGTCGATTGATCTTCTCCGGGCACGCTTTCACGCCCGACTTTGCCTACTACGTTCAACTCGATGGTCGCAGTAGCAGTGGCGACGACGTTCGCCTGCTCGACTACTACCTTGCCTATGATGTAGGCCATGATTCGCTGGGGCTCCGACGCAACGCACTGGCGTTTAAGACGGGTCGCTACAAAATGCCACTCACTATGGCCAGGTATCTATCGGGGCGCGAGTTTGAATTCACCGATCGGTCTGTTGCTAGCACTTTCTTCGATGTGAACCGCAGCCTGGGGGCGGGATTCTATGGCGAACAGAACGGCGGCATCATGCCCTGGGACTGGGAGTTCGCCGTTTTCAATGGCCTCATTACCGGCGGCGCCGAGACGGGAAGCAGTGGCGACTTGGACACTAATTTCGCCTACTCAGGACGCCTTTTTTTCTACCCGACTGGGGACTGGGGACGAGGGCAGTTGGCCGACTTCGACTGGCACGACACCGTTGCCACACGAATCGGGATGGGCTTTGCAAACTCTACGATTGACCGAGACGGTTCTACCGAGTTTTCCAGCATGCGTGTGGTCGATTCGGGACAACCGCTCTCGTTGTTGTTGCCAGCGGCGGTGAACCAATACAATGTTGGCCTCTATGCGGTGGACGTCTCCGCAAAATGGCGTGGTTGGTCCACCACGTTCGAGTACTACCTTCGCAACATCAACGAATTCGACGACGACGACGTGCCGAGCTTATTCGACCATGGATTTTGGCTGCAAGTCGGCAAGTTTGTCGTTCCCGAGAAACTACAGCTCATCTCCAGATGGTCGCGAGTTGTAGGGAATTCGGGAACGCTTGGCGTGGAAGACCAAAGCGCCGACGAAGTTGCTGGCGGCATTGTTTGGTACTGCCGCGAGCAACACGCCAAGGTTACCTTTGACTTCACCCACCTTAACGGGGCACCAATCAACTCGTCCTCCTTGGACATTGCCCCCGGCGATGCCGGCTGGTTGTTTCGCACGCAAGTGCAGTTCGCATTCTAGTGCGAGTGGCCTGTCCTTAGGCTCACGCGGCGATGCTGCCTCCTCCCGTTACCAAAGGGAAGGCTAGCGTTGCGCGATTCTGATCGTGCCTTACCGATGTTCGCGCGGCACGACTCCCGTCGGCCTGCCGAGCGAACCAGCAGATAGAATGCGACGTACGCTGGTCTCACGAGCACGGAAGGGCATCGCTATCCCGGAATATTCGATGGACGATGGGCTACGCCAACAGCGGAAAGAACTGCCCGCCCAGCGGCTCGCCCTTGGGAATGGCTGGCACGCCTGCGAGCAGGGGTTCGTCCGATTCGCTGCGAACCCCATCGACAACCAGGTTCACCACCACCACGCGCCGGGGACGATCGCTCTTGTTGGCTTGAGAGCCATGCACCATCAAGGGATGATGGAACGCCGCCTCGCCACGGCGGGCCGAGACGACCGTAGGATGCGCGAGCGCTTGCCATTGCTCGGCATCGAGCACTTCGCGAATGCCCTCCATGTCGCCCGCTAGTTCGGTTGCCGGCAACAAGGGCCAGCGGTGGCTTCCGGGCACGTACTGCAGCGAGCCGTTCTCTTCGCTGGCATCGTCCAGCGGAATCCAGATGGTCAAATGATTCATCGGAACGGTTCGCGTCCAGTACGAGTAGTCCTGGTGCCAGGCGACCACGCCGCCATGATGCGCGGGCTTGCAGAACAATTGATCGTGCCAAAACCGTGGGGTCCCACCCAGCAGTTGCCCGGCCGCACCCACCAACCTTGGGTTCCACAACAAATCGTGAAACCCTGGCCGCAATCGCCAGCTGCCAAGTGCATGAAAGAGTGCCGTGTCGGGCGTCGTCGACTCGTTGGTGTGATACTCGTACCACAGTTCGCGGCCTTCGTGGCCAGGCTGGAAGAACTCTTCGAGTTCCGCACAAAGCGCATCGCACTGATGCTCGTCAAGCAGGCGTACGTTCGTCAGGAAGCCATCGCGGTCGAACTGCGACAGTTGCTCGTCGCTCAACGGCGCTCGACCTCCCTCGCCATCGGCGGTAAACAGATCGCTAACGGGCATGTGAATGGTAGATAAGTCGTGCATGAGAACCTCGGTCGTGGAAGGCAACCAGCAGCAAGCGATGCGGCAGCGGTCGCCACACCAACTCGCAACTGGCCCGAATGCCCTTGAAGGTAGCGATGGTATTTCGTGCCGCGGTCTGCGATTGGCTGATTTTCTGCCAGATGGGTGCGAAAAACGAGCCCTGGCACTTTGGGTAAGAAGGGGGCCTTCGCAAGCTAGCGGTAGTTGTACATCTGATCGCTCTAAAACCAATCCCCAGTCGGTTTAACACCGTAAAATAGCCGAAATATTTCCATTTCCGCCCACCAACGGCAGGCCGGCCACGGTGGCTGCGGTGGGCCACAGCCCGACTCCCAATGTGGTATGAGGGGGCCGTCGCACGACCCGCCCATCGCTCCGCGGCCCCTCGTACGATACAATGCCGGCTAATTATTGGCCCGAGCTGCAAGCTGGGGCCATGGGACGACTGTAGAACTCTTTACTCAGGAACGAAACGAATGGCCGAAGGCACTATCAAGCGAATCATGGACAAAGGATTCGGCTTCATTGACACCGGGAGTGGAAAAGACATGTTTTTTCACTCTTCGAGCGTCGAAGGTGCGAGATTTGAGGAACTGCGCGAAGGACAGCGGGTAACTTACACGCCGGGCAACGGCCCCAAGGGACCGTGTGCTGAGAACGTGCGTCTCGCCTAAACAACAATCTTGGGCCACCCTTCCCGACTCGCCGGTCGGTTAGCCGGGGAGGGTTAGCGCCGGTTGACAAGCGATTGTCGAGACCGTTCGTTAACGTTCGGCATCGCGTCAGCCATCTCTGCTGCACCGCACCGCTTCGATGTGCGGTGCAGGTCCACGATCCCCTCCGATTACCACCCTGGCACGGACGACCGGGTGGCAGTCGAAGGTGGCAGCATGTGGGCCCAGGTTCTTCGTGCGCCCCGTTTTGCAGCGATTGTCGCTCTCGGCGATCGGACGAAATACGCCCAACTGCTAGCAGTGGCTCGCCTTGGTTCGCTCCAATGCACTCTGCATGCGATTGAAGTCGCTGAGAGCCCGCACCCACTGCGATTATTGGCCCCACGACCGAGCCGGGGGCCTCGCGCCGAGTCCGGCGAAGCATCTCTTCTCGTTAATCGGCCGTTCTGCTACGCTCCCGAACCTCCAATTAACGATGTATTGCCCAAGGAAGGGTCGCCACCATGGCCAATCGGCTTACCGTACTGATTCCCTGTAAGAATGAGCGGAAGAACATTCGGCCATGCATCGACTCCGTCCGTGGAATTGCTGACGAAGTGCTGATTGCGGACTCGGGTTCCAGCGACGGTACGCTGGATATTGTGCGCTCGATGGGTGGTTGCCGAATTATTGAGCGCGAGTACGTTCACTCCGCCGATTTCAAGAACTGGGCCATCCCGCAAGCCGGACATGAGTGGGTGTTGATCATCGATGCCGACGAGCGTGTCACGCCAGAATTGGGGCGTGAGATTCGCACGGTTCTCGCCGACCCAAGCCCCGCCAAAGAGGCCTACTGGATGGGCCGCGATAACCACTACTTAGGTTACCCCATCCACCGCAGTGGTTGGGCAGGCGATGGGGTGATCCGGTTGTTCCGTCGCGACACGTGCCGCTATCGAAATCGCTGGGTGCACGCCGAAATCGACATCGCTCCGAAATCGATCGGCCGGCTGCAGGGTCGGTTGCTGCATTACACCACTTGGGACTCGGACGCGTACTGCGAAAAAATGACGCGTTACGCCACTTGGGGTGCACGGAACTATCGCGATCAGGGCCGCCAACCGAGTGTTGGCGCCATGCTCCTGGCGGCGCCGATTCGGTTTATCCAGCTCTACTTACTGCGGGGTGGGTTCCGCGATGGCGTTCCCGGCTTGCAAGTCTGCATGCATGCGGCCTTCTATTCCTACCTGAAGCAAGCAAAGCTCTGGGAAATGCACCACGCCCAGGAGCAGCCTGACCCGGAAGCCGAAGCTCTTGCTTCAGCCGACCAACGCGCTGCCTAG
This sequence comes from Lacipirellulaceae bacterium, assembly GCA_963753855.1. Lineage (GTDB taxonomy): Bacteria > Planctomycetota > Planctomycetia > Pirellulales > Lacipirellulaceae > Aeoliella. The sequence goes on from CAVWDV010000009.1 coordinate 178,481, forward strand.
CCGTTACATCTCCCACTGGTAGGGTCGGCGTCTCGGCGGCGGGGAGGGTGAGATCCGCCGAACCTCTAGTCCGGAGGGAAAGGCGCGAGAGATCGGTTGCTACCTGCAATCGCGACGCCCCCTTTGCTAGCGATGGCCCCCCAATGAGATCGGCAGTGCGCTAAAACTGCGATCAGCACTTGCAACTTGCTTGCGCGGTCCAGCATTTCGTACGCCGGCACTGCTTGCACGAGGCAACTAACCTGCCAAACCTTGCGGGTTAGCTAAAGCAGGCCAGCACGGCAGCCGATACCGAGTGTAGCGGTTGTAGCGCCGATAGCGGGCGTTGCCCCCTCCATGGCATGCGACCTGTTGCTTGTGGAGTCCCCTCCCTGCGGCAAGGAGAAGAGTACGGTGGACGCGCGGGCATATTGGCAAGACGATCCGGTATTCATCGAAGTGGGGGCAAAGCATACCGAGCTGGCCAAATGCTTGCTTCGCGATGGCTTCTCAAAGTATCTGGGCGTCGTTCGCAACGCCGACCTTGCTCGAAAGCTGCAGGCGGCGAACCCACACCTCGATGGCGATCTTGCCTACTCGCCCGACCCGCAGGTTGTCCGTCGCAATAATGCCGAAGTGCTCGTGTTGACGGGACCGGCAACCCTACACTTGTGGCGTTACCGTTCGGTCCGCCATGCCCAGCACGTTGCGTGGCAAGCGACTGCTTCTATCTGGTCGTTCGTGGGGCTGCTGGCCTGCTGCTGGCATTTGCTCACGCGACGCTATGTTGAGCCTCGCCTTGTCGCGTTCCACACTCCTAGCGGCGGCAAACGCCACTACTTTCAGCGCGAAGATTCGCCGCCGCCGCCCGTGCGGCCAGAACTCGCTGCACTTCCTTCCGCACCGCCTCGGTGTGGCAGGGTTCTTCGCCAAGCTGGACGAACTGGATGTCCGGTACGCGGTGCTTCGCTGGTTTGAGTCGCTGCCCCATATCGAGCCCGGAGAAGACATCGACCTGCTGGTCGCCGACGAATGCCTGCCGACTTTGTTGGAAACACTCGATTCCCTTCCCGGCATCCAATCGTGCGACATTTATAGCGAACACGCGTTGGCTAGGTCCGACTACTGTGGTGTCCCCTACTTTGCGCCTCGCGTAGCACAACGGGTTCTCGCCAGAGCCGTGCGGCACAACAACCTTTGCTGGGTACCAAGTCGGGAAGACCACTTCCATAGCCTGGCGTACCATGCCGTTTATCACAAAGGCGCCAAGTCGCATTTGCCATCCGGCGGTGCGCCGCTGAAGCCGAAACGAAAGCCGGAACACGACTACACAACAATCCTGCAACAGATGGCAAGCGAACTGGGGCTGGAGATCGAGATTTCGCTCGAGGGATTGCATGCCTACTTGCAGCAGATCGACTGGGCACCCGCGCCGGAGGAGTTAGCGCGGCTCGCAATTGCGTGCCGACGCAACAAGTGGCTGCAACGGTTGGCGGAGCGGCAGCCAGCGTATGTCCATGACGAGGGAATCTCCGTTTTCGCGATACGCGAGCAAGCGGTAGCGCGGGGTTACACCGACCGCATTGTCCAGATGATTGCCGATAGCGGGTTTGATATTGTCTCGGTTACGAATCTCTCGGCCCTCATGCGAGTGCAGGGTGGTGCGCGGACGCGTGGCGGCACCTGGGCGATGAAGGGGCCGTTCGCCACCTCGGGTGGATTACCGGCTGCGGTGGTGATCGCCCACGATCCCGAGCCGCTCGCTCCGAGCGCCCAGCAGCGGAAGCAGTTCAAAGAGCGGACCAACGCGCGGGTCTACGTGAAAGAATCGATTCGCGACGCCCTGCTTGCCGAGTTGTCGCCCGCCGAGGGATTCAACGCCCTGCACTCCAGCGATCATGCCCCCGAGGCGTGGCACTTGATCGAAGAACTCGTCCCCGAACAACGGGAGCCGACCATGAACTACCTGAACGACCGGCCCAACAACCTGATCCACCGAAGTCGCCGCGCTGCCTGAAACTGCCGGCCACCAGCAACTTTGCCGCCCGCACGCCGGCGACTCCCACTAACTGCCCCCGCTTGGCTAGAGGAATAACCATGGATGTTTCGGTAATTCTCGCCACCTACAATCAGCCCGAGTGGTTGGAGAAAGTTTGCTGGGGATACCACGCGCAGCAGCACCGCAATTTTGAATTGGTGATCGCCGACGACGGATCGGACAACGACACACGAGAGTTGATCGAGCGGATGCGGCGGGAGCTACAGCTCGACATTCAGCATGTGTGGCACGAAGACGATGGATTTCGTAAGTGCGCGATTCTCAATAAAGCGCTGCTGGCCGCCAAATACGACTACGTGGTGTTCTCGGATGGTGATTGCATTCCTCGGGCTGATTTTCTCGCCACCCATGTGAAGTACGCCCTGCCGGGTCATTTTCTGTCGGGTGGTTTGGTTCGGCTGCCGCTCGACGTGAGCCAAGACATCTCGCGCGACGATATTGCCCGCCAACGGGCCGTGCGTCCCCGCTGGCTTCGCGGCAAGGGGATGGCGTGGAACAAGAAACTGCTAATGCTTACCCGCTCGTCGCGGTGGGCGAAGATGCTCGACCGGCTCACGACCACCAAGCCAACTTGGAATGGTCACAATTCTTCGGGATGGAAGGCCGACCTATTGCGGGTCAATGGCTTTGACGAGCGAATGGGTTACGGCGGTGAAGACCGCGAACTGGGCCAGCGACTCGTGAACTGTGGCATTACCCCATTGCAGATCCGCCATCAGGCGGTGTGCGTGCATCTGGAGCACGGTCGCGGGTACGTCGACCCAGAAGTCGTGGAATGGAACAAACAGCATCGCCGCCAGACGGACCAACAAAACATCACATGGACGGATCACGGTGCCGTAGGCATTGCAGAAGACACCCAGGAACTGGTGCTGTTGCATTTCCCCAATCCCCAAGCAGAGGGTCGCGATCAGGCGACTACGAGTCGCGCTGCCTAGCACGAAGCGGCGCCCGCCATGTTTCGGTCGCGCCACGGCGTCGTGCGGTTTCGCCGTGGGTTTAATAGCGCGAAATACTAGGCCGACTTGCCATAGCCGAGGTTGGTGAGTCGTTGATAGAGTTCGCTCTTCTCGAGCAGCTCGTCGTGGGTACCAACGGACGTAATCTTGCCGTTTTCCATAATCACGATGCGGTCCGCCAGCGTAAGTGTCGAGATTCGGTGCGTGACCAGCAACGCCGTACGGTCTTGCAAGAACGTACGCAGCACTTGGTGTATGAGCTGCTCGCTTTCCAGATCGATTTGACTTGTCGCCTCGTCGAGGATGAGGATTTTCGGGTCTCGCAAAATCACCCGTGCCAGAGCGATTCGCTGACGCTGCCCGCCCGATAGCCGGTTGCCCGCCGGGCCAACGATGGTGGCGAATCCATCGCTCAGCTTCTGCGTGATAAAGTCGTAGGCGTGTGCCTCGCGAGCGGCCCGCTCGATGTCGTCTTGGGTTACGCCAGGTGATCCATAGGCAATGTTGAAAGCGACCGATTCGTTACGCATCAACGACTCTTGACTGACCTGGCCGATCTGCTGACGAAGCTCGGCGATCCGAAGGTCGCGAAGATCGACGCCATCGATCGAAATGCGGCCGGCAGTTGGGTCGTAAAACCTTGGCACCAGGTTCAGCAGGGTCGACTTGCCGCACCCGTTGAGCCCCATGATCGCCACGGTTTCACCCGCCTGTATGTCGAGATCGATGCCTTCCAATACCGCGCGATCGGGCGTGTAGGCGAAGTTCACGTTCTCGAAGCGAATGCCGGTAGCGACGGGTGGCATTGGCTTGGGTTCCGCGATTTCCACAAGTTCGGTGGGGCGGTCGAGCACTTCGTACACCCGGTCGGACGCGGCGGCCGCTTGCTGCAGCTTGGTGATGACCGACGACAATCGGCGTGCCGGATCGGACATGCCGGCCATCATGGCAAAGAACACGCTCATCAGTCCATGGGTCAGTGGTACGTCGCTGATTTTGATGCCCAGGATGTGGGTTTGACGGTTCAGCACAAGGTAGCCGCCAGCAATAGCCGTGAGTAAGATCATGACAATGCCGAGCGATTCGGTAAGGGGACTGATCACCGAGTCGTAGCGCGCCGTTTTCATCTGACGGCGGTAGTAGAGTTCCGACGAATCGGCAAAACGCGCCTGCTCTTCCGCTTCGGAAGTGAACGCCTTGATGAGCTTGATGCTGCTCATGGTTTCGGCAAGTGTTTCGAATATGGCCGATAGCTCCCGCATGGCGCGGCGATGAGCGCACTTGAGGGCCTTGGCCAGCGAGTGAACCGAGAGGCCCGCAATCGGCGCGATGAGGAGCGTCAGCAGCAACAACCGCCAACTAATGGTTGCAGCCACAATCAGGCAGGTCACCATTTTGAGCGGCTCGAGCAGCGACTCGCCAAAGACCGTACGAATTCCGGAGTGAATCCAGTGCAGATCGGTGGTGCACCGATTCATGAGATCGCCGCGTCCTTGCTCGTGAAAGTTCTTGAGCTCGAGGGCGAGCATTTTGGCATGGAATTGCTCGCGCAGCTCGCGACTCACTTTGCACCCAAGCCGGGCAACCAACAGGAAGTTGGCGACGCGCAGGCCGCTCTTGAGTAGCGTGGCCGCAAGCACAAACACGCAGACCACCAGCAGCGTCTCGAAAGGCGAGGTAGGCAAGTAGCGCTGGGCCAAGGGGGAAAGCCAGGCGTATTTCTCCTCCAACTGATGGTGGACACCGTACTGGTATTTGGCCTCGTTCAGTTCCGATTGCAACTCGGTGGCGGTTTGCCCCGTCTCCGCACGCTGTGCAATCTGTTGTTCGAGTTCCGCGATTCGATTCTGGTAGTCGCCCGCTTTCGACCGGTGATCGTGCAATTCGTCGTTCACCCACTCGGGAATCGAGCGATCGGTCATGATCACATCGACGATGGGAAACACGGCGCTCAGGCTGCCGGCCCATAGCATGGCAACGAGCAGTGCCGTTGTCACGCATCCAATGACGCTGAGCTTGTAGTGGAACGCAAGGCGCAGGGCACGGCCAAAGTTGTTCATGTGGTTTGCTAGCACCGGCAAAGGAAGACGACAGCCGGAACGCAGATGGCGGTCGGCGGAGTCCGCGACCCAACGGCAGGCGGCGATCCGCGCGCGTTTTAGCAGAGCGACCCAGCAGGGCCAATAGCACTGCCACTGCTAGCAACACCAGCACCTAGCGGGTGGGTGCCAGCGGGAGCCCTAAACAGGCGGGTCCCGCTGGCAGTTACCCTGGCGTTACACGTTGTAGAGATTCAGGATCTCTTGCTGGGAGATCGCCTGGCTGTAGATCCTAACGTCGTCCATGGCACCGACGTAGCCACGGTCGCCGTTGTGACCAGCACCAATAGCAAGTGGCAGGTCGTTCGTGGCAATCTGGAAGCTGGCACTCTGGCTCGCCTCTAGTTCGCCATTGATGTACAGACGAATCGTCGAGCCATCATACGTGGCCGCCACGTGCATCCAAGTGCTGCCGTCGGTCGGATACCTGCTGGTGCTGTCCAAACGGAAGTCGTTGCCGCTCGAATCGCCGTTAAACCGCACGAATACACGACCACTCGAACTGAGCGAAAGCTCAAAGCCATCGGTCTGGTTCCGATCGGCCTTCTTAATGACGTACTGCGTAGCCCGGCTCTCGGGGCGGATCCAGGCGGAAATGGTGATCTCGTCGCTCACATCCAGCGAACTGCTGTCGGCCACTTCCAGGTAATCCGATTTGCTGTTGAAATTGAGCGCGTTGCCGTTGGGACCGTCGACGATCGAAGGGCTACCGTTTAGCGTGCCCTGGTTGTTCTGGCCCGAGCTATCGGTCGTCGGATTGCTGCCATCGAACGACCAGTGGCCTACCAGGCCAGCCGACGAGGTCGGCTGGTCGGCCACCGTGATGGTAACCTGGTCGGAACTCGATAGCTGCCCGTCACTGCCAGTCAATCGCAGCACGTACGTGCCTGCCTGGCTGAACTGGGCCGTCGTGCTGACCGAGTTGGCATTGCCGAACGATACGGCATTGGGGCCAGAGACGCGCGACCAGCTGGCCGTAGTTGGGCCTGGCAGGCCGTCGTCGGTTATCGTGCCACTCAATACTACCGGCGTGCCAACCGTGGTTTGTTGGTTGCTGCCGGCGCTCGTGACTGGTGGAGTGTTTACGACCACATCATTGACGACGATCGTCACCTGGTCGGAACTCGATAGCTGGCCGTCGCTGGCAGTCAATCGCAGCACGTACGTGCCTGCCTGGCTGAACTGGGCCGTCGTGCTGGCCGAGTTAGCATTGGCGAACGATACAGCATTGGGGCCCGAGACGCGCGACCAGCTAGCCGTGGTTGGGCCTGGCAGGCCGTCGTCGGTTACCGTGCCACTCAGTACCACCGCTGTGCCAACCGTGGTTTGCTGGTTGCTGCCAGCGCTGGTGACTGGTGGAGCGTTTACGACCACATCATTGACGACGATCGTCACTTGGTCGGAACTCGATAGCTGCCCGTCACTGCCAGTCAAACGCAGCACGTACGTGCCTGCCTGGCTGAACTGGGCCGTCGTGCTGGCCGAGTTAGCATTGGCGAACGATACAGCATTGGGGCCAGAGACGCGCGACCAACTGGCCGTTACCGAGCCTGGCAGTCCGTCGTCGCTCACTACGCCACTCAAGGCAACGGGCGTGCCGACCGTGGTTTGTTGGTTGCTACCCGCACTGGTGACCGGTGGCAGATTGACTGGGTCGATTGGGCCTCCACTTTGAACCGTCACCGTCAGTTGCGGTCGATCGCCAACGCTCGAAGCCTCGCTCGAGGCAAAGTCGACTCCGTTACTAGCGTTGTCGTAATCTTGGAAAATGAGGCCATGGTTGCTGGCTGGATCATCGACCCAAGTCTGCACCAAATCGAGCCCCACTTGGTTCAGGTCTAGACGGTAAGAACCTTTGCTCGTCGCCCGCAGTTCTCCCACCAGCGTAGTATCGCGATCGCTCGTGGCGGCCGCCCCCTGGGTACCCCAATCGCTCGTATTGCTGGCCTGCTCCCAAGTTGCCGACAACTCGTCCCAGGCGCACTCCAGGGCGAACACTCCGTACACATCCGACGACGTATTGGTAATGGTCAGGTCGACCCATGCCGCGGTGACCATACTGCCCGAAGCGATGCTGGACAGATCCCAAGCAAGCAAGGCGGAAACCTGGGGATCGCCATCGAGCTCCATCGCGTTCTCGTCGCCGAAGTTGGTGCTCGCGTCGTCGCCACTGATGGTGGTGTCGCGGGTCCCGTTGTACCCATCCACGCCATTCTGGAAGGAGAGCGTGACTTCGCTCGATACCTCGACAACCGTTACCGTGAGTTGATCGAAGGCGGTGAACTCGCCGTCGCTCGCCGTTAGGCGTAGCACGTACGTGCCCGCCGCAGCGAACGAAGCAGTGGTGGTTGCGGCACTTGCGTTAGCAAAGCTCACCGCGTTGGGGCCAGATACGCGCGTCCACTGCGTCGATAGCGATCCCGTTAGGCCATCGTCCGACACCAGGCCCACGAGGTTCGTCGTCTCCCCGAGGGCGATGGTGCGATTGCCACCAACGCTTACCACGGGAGCCTCGTTGACGGGCGCCGCATTCACGGTAACGGTCAGTTCGTCGAAACGCGTGTACTCGCCGTCGGTGGCCGTCAAGCGAAGGACGTAAACGCCTGGCGCGGTGAACGTAGCGGTTGTGCTGGCCGTTGCCGCGTTGGCAAAGGCCACATTGCCCTGGCCCGATACTTTTGTCCATGCGAGGCTCAGTGGAGCGGGCTGCCCGTCGTCGCTCGCCACGCCCGCGAGCGATGCTGCCTGGCCTTCGTCGATGGTTTGATTCGCTCCGGCGTTCACCGACGGAATCCCGTTAACCGGCGCCGCGACGACCACAACCGTTAGTTCGTCGAAATTGGAAAGGTCACCATCCGATGCGGTGAGCCGGAGTACGTAAGTTCCCGGCGCGGTAAACGTAGCGGTCGTACTGGATGCCGAGGAATTGGCGAACGAGACACTCCCAGGCCCCGACGCCTGCGACCAGCTAAAGTTCAGCGGGCCGGGCAGGCCGTCGTCGGTTGCCGAGCCCGTTAGGACAACCACCTGGCCTTCGTTGATGGTTTGGTTGGCTCCGGCGCTCACCGTGGGTGGCGTATTGAGAATGGCCGCATTAACGTCGACGATAATGTCGTCATGCGACTGCAGTTCACCGTCGGTCGCCGTTAGTCGCAGTACGTACCTGCCGGCCGAGCTAAACGTGGCGGTCGTCTGCGCCGCTGCGGCGTTGCCGAACGTCACGGTGCCCGTGCCGGAGATTTTCGTCCAAGTGGTGGCGAGCGGATTAGGCCCGCCATCATCCGCCGCGCTGCCCGCAAGCTGCACGACGGTGCCTTGGTCGATAACCTGGTCGCTGCCAGCACTTACGGTGGGGGCCACGTTGGGCGTGGGTTGCCCGGTGATGATGGCATCGATCTCTTGCTGGGAGATCGCCTGGCTGTAGATCCTAACGTCGTCCATGGCACCGACGTAGCCACGGTCGCCGTTGTGACCAGCACCAATAGCAAGTGGCAGGTCGTTCGTGGCAATCTGGAAGCTGGCACTCTGGCTCGCCTCTAGTTCGCCATTGATGTACAGACGAATCGTCGAGCCATCATACGTGGCCGCCACGTGCATCCAAGTGCTGCCGTCGGTCGGATACCTGCTGGTGCTGTCCAAACGGAAGTCGTTGCCGCTCGAATCGCCGTTAAACCGCACGAATACACGACCACTCGAACTGAGCGAAAGCTCAAAGCCATCGGTCTGGTTCCGATCGGCCTTCTTAATGACGTACTGCGTAGCCCGGCTCTCGGGGCGGATCCAGGCGGAAATGGTGATCTCGTCGCTCACATCCAGCGAACTGCTGTCGGCCACTTCCAGGTAATCCGATTTGCTGTTGAAATTGAGCGCGTTGCCGTTGGGACCGTCGACGATCGAAGGGCTACCGTTTAGCGTGCCCTGGTTGTTCTGGCCTGAGCTATCGGTCGTCGGATTGCTGCTATCGAACGACCAGTGGCCTACCAGGCCAGCCGACGAGGTCGGCTGGTCGGCCACCGTGATGGTAACCTGGTCGGAACTCGATAGCTGCCCGTCACTGCCAGTCAATCGCAGCACGTACGTGCCTGCCTGGCTGAACTGGGCCGTCGTGCTGGCCGAGTTGGCATTGCCGAACGATACGGCATTGGGGCCCGAGACGCGCGACCAGCTGGCCGTGGTTGGGCCTGGCAGGCCGTCGTCGGTTACCGTGCCACTCAGTACTACCGGCGTGCCAACCGTGGTTTGTTGGTTGCTGCCGGCGCTCGGTGACTGGCGCTTGGTTCTGGACCAAGTCCGCAACCACAATCGTGACCTCGTCGGATTCCACCGAGAAGTCGCCGATGGCCGTTAGCCTTAGCACGTAGGTGCCGGCCTCGCTAAAGCCGGCAGCGGTACTGGCCGAATTCGGATCGCTGAATACAACGTTGCCCGGTCCGCTAACGACGGACCAATCCAGGCTGATGGCGTCTCCCTCGATCGACGCGAATAGATTTGCCGCATCGCCAAGCTGGATGGTCTGGTTGCTGCCTGCATCCACCTCCAGCCCCTGTGTACTTGGAGCATTGTAGGCGAGCAGCACACCGTAGGCCGTTCCTCCCCTGGAAGAAAGAACCACCACTTCGTTGATGAATGGATCTTTCGTGGTCGTTACATCGTTGGTGTTGCCACTGATCAGGACCTGTGTGGGACCAAAACTAATTTGATCAAGGGCTGTTTCGCGATAGAGGATGTCGTCGCCTCCCTCCGAACCGGTGTAAGCCACCACCACCTTGTTCTGAGCCTCGCTTAGCACGACGATCGGCCGCGTGCCACTATTGTCGACGTGGTAGAGTCCTTCCCACACACCATCGGGTTGTCGCACCAGCAAGCCAATTTTACTCGTGTTGCTACGGTCGTAGCTCGTCTTCACCGCCGCGTAGAGGGTGCCATCGGAGGCCACTGCCACGTTCAAGTGATCGTCGGCCAGGCCACCACCCACATTGAGCGGTTTGACTGCCCGGCAGCTCGTCGGCCGACCAGTTCGTCGGATCGGTCCCGTCCGTATGGTAGCGGAACCCAAACCGCTCCGTGCTTTGATTCGACCAAAACACCCCAACCGTCCCGTTGGGCAGCGCGACAATGGCCGACATGTCATCGGACGTGATACCCGATGCAACGACCACCTCGGAACTCCAATTGCTATAGTCTCCGTCGGCGTAGCGCCACCTCGATGGTGTCGGATTGATCGTACGCCACCCACATCCGGTCGTTCGAGTCGACGGCGATCGTCGCCGCTTCAATCCCGTCGGGAAGGCCCAAACTGACAGCGTCGGGTCGAACCGACCAGGCAATGTAGCTGTTGGTCGCCGCGTCGTATTCAATCGAGGCCAGCTCGGAAGCCGAGTCGTTAAGCAGCAGCACATGAGTGACATCGCCCGTGTCGAGCACGTCGGTGTGGACATCCGTCGCATCGGAAACTTTGAGGACCTGCGTCCAACTCTCGCCATCAAGGCGCGAGATCCAGGTGCCCGAATCGTTCGGAGTCGCCGTCCACCACGAGCCTGCTTGCTCCCACAGCTTCGCTTGCGGCTTGTGTTCGGTAGAGCTCGAAATATCAAACGTCTCGAGCGGCGTGATCGATAATAACTGTCGCGGCTCAAGAGCCTCGAAATGACGCTCGCGATTCGTCGAATGCGTGGCCGCAGCGGGGCTACAGACCGAGAAGATAGTCGTCCAATCGAACCAGTTGGAGGCGTTCATTAGCGGTGCGGGTGGGATGAGCAACCCGCCGCTTTCCGAGCAACTTGCCACTTGGGCCAGAAGCAATGAAAAACGTCGCGGGTCGGCGGAGGAGGGAGACGAGGCGGGATAAGCGAGGCGAGGAGAAACTCCATACTAGGCAGAGTTGCCTAGCCGCCGCACGCAGAATCTGCCCCCGAGACCGCAAGAATTTCGGCGAACCCTACCGACTGCGCAGGAGGGAATGGATGTCGCGTTTTTGCCGTAGAGAAGCCCTAAAACCGATTGCGTGAATCAATCGGAACACGTTGGCCACACAGCCCGAAAGGGCAGAGCAATTGATACAACCGTTCCACCGGAGTGGTAGTTGCTAAGCGGCCTTGCGCGTCGACGGCGCGACGGCTAAGTCGTCGTTGGCGGCGCCGGTGGTGGCAAGCGTGGAACCAATGACGGACCATGGCGGCCGTTCTACCGGCTCGTGCAGTGCGCGGTCACTACTGCGGAACTGCCGAAGCTTCGCTTCGGTGAGCCACTGCTTGAATGCCTCGAGCAGAGCGAACTGCAAGCCAACACGTCCGCCACGAAAGGCGCGGTGGCCCAGGTACTGGCGGAAAAATTCTCCTACGCAATTTGCCGCCGCTCGAACGACGAAGGGACGGCGGTGCTCGGCGTATTGCCGTGTGGCAATTGCCGTACTCTCGTGGTTGAGCTGCGAGACGTAGTCCGCCATGCCAGTCGCCAGGTAACGCCGCAAATGGGAACGTGTCGAAGCGATTCGCGTTGGCTCCACATCCACGGAGAGCTGCCCACCGTCGAGGGTGAAGCGGCAGCGGTCCTGCCGAAAAACTCGAACCACCGGTTCCGAGGCAACGCACCGGCGACCCGTCGGCCTGCCGAACAGAAATTCGTCGCTCCCAACCGCAAAGGCATCGGTATCGCGTGCAGCCACAATCTCTTCGGGAAGTTGCCGAACCAGGTCGGGCGTAGCCGCTTCGCCCTCGCTGAGTACCAGCACCCACGGATGCCGCAGCGACACATCTACATCGGAGCTGGTGTGCAGCAACTGCGGAGCACTAATCGACTCGGCCGATTCGTCTCCGCCAGCGACCCACTCCAGCACCTCAAATCGACCCTGCTTTGCGTCGGGACCGACGATAGCAATCTCGTCCGAGAGATCGGCCACCGAATCGATGGTGGTTTCGAGCAGCAGATCGTCGCGCTGCGAACTGCTGGAAACGATCGCCACCGACAGCCGCGATTCTAGTTCGGCTGAGCTAAATCCTTCGCGGAACAACGGATGATCGTGCCCGCCGTGCGTCGTCACGACATCGCTGAGCATGGTTTGGCGAAGTGCCGAGCGAAACACCTCCGCGATTTCCGGCTGCGGGTGCCAGTTGCGAACATGCAAAAAGCGGCTCGCGTCCTCGGCATGCTTGCGAGCGAGTTTTTGGCCGCTGCTCTTTAGAGCCACTTTTTCCAGGTCGATCAGCCACACTTTTCGGTGCGGGTCGACCAGCAAGTTCTCTGGCTTCAGATCGTTGTGGCTCACCCCCGCCTGAAGCAACCGCTCCCACAACTGGGCAACCTGTTCGGCAATCGAATCGTAGTCGTCGCGTCGGTACCGGCCGTGGCGGATGCCTTGCCACAGCGATTCGCCTTCGATGTACTCAGTCAACAGGTACGACCGGTACCCGAGTGGCCCAAAACAATGCTCCAGGCAAGCGACCGGCCTGGGTGTGGGAATCCCTAGCTCGCGAATTCGATTCGCCAATTGGCTGTTACGCCGCGCCGCCGGCTGGCGATGCAGCATGCGTAGCGTTCGGGATGGGCCGCCCCAGATGTGCCGCTTCAGCAGAAAACGCTGGCCAGAGTCTTCGAGTCGGGCAACAATGCACCGGTCTTTCACCTGCAGTGGCTCAGCAGCCGATAGCATGGAGTCGACATCGCCCGACACCAGGGCGTTGGCAATCCCAGCGGGCAGCGACTCGTCGAACCAGAGTCGCCGCGTCCACGACCGGCGGCGCTCGATTTGGTTAGCAGTCGGATTGGCGTCCACGAGCCCAAGCAAGTCGACCATCTCCGCAGCAGGCGCCCCTGCTATCACCGCGCGCGGTTATTCCGCCACGCTTTTTCCTGCTATCGGCTACTTCGCCCCTACAACTTGAATAAACCGCAAGGCTTTGTAAATCCATTTCCCGGCGATGCGCAGGACGGTAGCGTTCTTACCACCCCGTGCAACGAGAGTTCAAAAGCAATGGTTCGCGAAACGCTAGCACGCGAAGAGTCGCCGCGCCGCAGTTCGATCCACACTACCGGCGACGCAACGCCACGAAGAACCCGATAGCGATAAGCACCGCCCAGTGGGGTGCCGGCTCAGGGATGATGCCTAGCGACAAGGCCGCGGGGCCAACAGCATCGCCAAAGTGGTCCTTCCAGATGGAGTAGTCTTCCGGGCCAACCACGCCATTGCCGCTACCATCGGCCAGTAGCCCCACTCCCATGCTACCAACGGAGTCGCGCCATACGGCGTAGTCCGCCAGATTCACGGCGCCGTCGGCGTTGTAGTCGCCAGCGGTGCCGACGATCGACAGCAATCCCGCGATGTGGGCGGCGGCCGGATGAACGGCCACGTCGTCCGGCACGGCGAGCCCCGTGGCGTAGACCACACCCGTTACCCGTGGGTCGGCAACAAAGTCGATGAGGAACTGCCCCGACGCGCCAGCCGACAGCGAAATCGGCAAGCTGGCCAGTCCGCTACCCGACGGCAAACTTAGGTTCCCGTTTCCATCGACGGCGGGCGAGGGGCCGAGCGCCGGTTCGATGTACGCACTAAACGCATGAAGCTGGCCGGCGGTGCTGGCAAGCTCGCCATAGGATTTGCCATTTTCGTCGAGATCGAAGTCGAGGTAGGGCGAGATCGAAGCTGGCGATAGATTTGGCAAGTTGCCCACGATGGCGGTCGGGGCAAATTCGACGGTGCCGCTGGCACCTGGCTGGGGCGTGATCGTTACCACCATGCCCCAACCGATGGCGGGAACGCTGGCTTGCGAGTCAACATCCACCATCACATCCACCGTTAGCGCCTGACCACCCTGGCTGACATGCCACGCACGATCGGCAATCCGAAACGAAACGTCGCCTGCCGCGCCCAACGTCAACGACGGAGTGGCAAACAGCACCGTAGCAAGGATCATCCGCCAACCGATCATGCACCCCTCCCTCGGCCAGCGCCCAAACGTCCGCGTGCGGCGAATTCCAGCTCATCGGACTCGAACTCCGCAAACGCCTCGTCGAACTCGAACGGCGTCTCACGGGCCGCGCTGCGACGGAAGTGTCCCTCACCGCCCTGCTTCCTTGCTGCATCCGAGTTAAGAGATTCCGATGCCTCGGAAAGCAGCAACCGTCGGACCTCAGCATGCCGAGACGTCGCCAAGAGATCAGCATCGGCCGTGCCTCGTGGAACCTCCCGTGCGCCAAATGGTGCACGGACCGTGGACGATCGCGTCACTCCCGCAAAGCGATACCACGCGGCATCGGTCAACGTAACACCATCCTCTGTCAATGCGGCGTCGGCCAACGCGGCGACAGTGGCGGCTTGTACAATGGACAACGTGGCCGCAGCGGCCGGCGTGGTCGACCATGCCACGTTGTCGACGATCAGCACGTTCCCGAAATTCGTTGGATTATTGTTGAGGATGCTGACCTTGGAAATTGCCGGCTGATCGGTCTGGATCGCCCAAAAACCTTCGCGATTGTCGGAGTTGGCAAACAGCTGCGTCGCCACGGTGAGCTGGGTGAGGATTGCTCCCTCGGAATCAAAAGCGGTGACGAGCAGCGTGTGATTGGTTCCCTCAACACCCGTTGCCACAAAGCTGCCAACCGAAGCGACCGGCATAGCGAACTCGAACGTGAGCGGCTGAACGTGATTGGGCACGTTGGCGTAAACCGTGTTGCCATTGGACGCGTAGGTGCCATCGTAGCCGTCGAGTTGCTGGACGTTCCCCGCAGGTCCTTCAGGGTCGCCACCGCCAACCGCCGTCAGGTTGGAGAACGTCACGCCGTGGCTGACAGTAAATTCGGTCGGCGACATCGGGCCCGAGAGTCCGTCGAAGCCAATCACTTGTTCCGCCGCTCCTTGGAAGGTGGCGTACGCGGTCGCCAGATCGCCGAATGTCGCCTGTCCAGCGCCGTTAAAGGCCGTAGCGACTGGCTTGGGTGGCAGGGTCGTGTTGTAGATACCCAGTAGCGCAACCAAGTCCGATCGATCGACAGCGCCGTCGGCAGTCAGATCGCCGTCTTCCTCCGCGGCACCGCTGGTGGTGCCCAGATTGCGTTGCAGGCGGCCCAATTCGAGCAGGCCAATCCGGTTGTCGCCCGACGTATCGCCCGGTAGCAGGCGTCGCCACGTGGTGAAGGAGCCGACCAACAGCGGATTCGCGGCGGCATCCGTAATGCCCGACCCAACGGCCAGTAGACTGACCTCGTACTTGCCCGGCACATCCGTCAGGCTCGCCAGGTTGCTGAGCGTCCACGTCAGGTTGTCGCTGGTGGTCAATGTCTGCGCTGCGGTGAGCGGCACTACCATGCCACGGCGGCGGAGTACCAGGTCGGCCTTGTCGAAGTTGGTGACCGGTTCGCTGAACACAAACTCCACGGTGTCGTTCGGTTGGAAACTCTTGTTCGGTGTAACCGGTGTCACGACCACCGTCGGGGCAACCGGGTCGTGCAACCACGCCTCGCTGTCGCCCACTTGTAGCTCATTGCCGGGAAACACCTCGATGCCGGCGGGGTCGAGCGTGAGTGTGTAGCTGCCCGGCAGCGCGGTCAACGCGGACAGATTATTGAGAGTCCAGGTTTGCCCATCCAAAGTTGTCACGCTCTGGGCGGCTTGCCAATCGATGGGCGTGGCGTCGTACAGCAACACAAAGCGGTCGAGCCCCACGCCAGTAACAGGCTTGGTAAACGCGACCGTAATTGCGTCCACCGCGTCTTTGGTGGGATCGGGGGCAATAGTGCCGATCGCTGCGGTTGGCAGCACGGAGTCTTTCAGCCAAGTGTCGCTCACAATGCCTGTTAGCGGATTGCCGGCAAGATCCGTGATGCCCGAGCCGTTGCCATCGAGCGACAGCACGTACTGCCCGTTGGTAGCCGTTACGCTTGCCAGCCCGCTGATGTGCCAGTTCATCAGGTCGACGGTCACCGCGGCAGGTAGGCCAGCGAGCGAGACGTTGTTTCCGTCGCGCGTCAGCACCAAATCGCCAACATCGAAGCCCGCGACTGGCACATCGAACGAAACGACCATGTCGCCGACGGCCGTGACCCGCGCATCGGGGGCGACGTCGATAATGTCGACCTCTGGCGAGCCGACGAGCACCTGCCATACTTCGCGCTCCTCGGCCACCAGTTGATTGCCGGCAGCGTCGACGAGCCCGGCGCCGTCAACAATCTTTAGCAGGTAGCTCCCTTCGCCGGCGGTCAATGTGGCCAGATTGCCGACCGTCCAGGTGATGCCGTCGGAGGTGGTTGGAGCATTGCCCGCCGATAGCCCCACCGGAGTGCCATCGGCGAAGAGTTGCAGATCGGCCAGCGTAAAGTTGGCGACCGGCTCGGTGAAAACCACGTCGATTTTGCTAACGGCCGAGTTGCGCGGGTCGGGCGAAACGTCGACGATGTCGACGCGCGGTGCCGTATTGTCGACCACCCAACTCGCCGTGGCGTCGCTGGCCAGGAGATTGCCGGCCAGATCGCGAATGTTCGCGTTGGTCGCGTTTAGCTCGAATATGTAGGTCCCTTCGGCCGCGGTCAAATCAGTCGTGTCGGCGAGCAACCATGTGATACCATCGGCCGAGGTAAAGCCCTGCGTACCGCTAAGCAAATTGGGCCCGCCATCGAGCGTGAGCCGTACGTCGGCCAGTCCCATGCCGGTAACCGGTTCGTCGAATACGATCGATAGCGAACTGACACCATCGTTACGCGGGTCAGACGACACAGCCGGTATCGAAACCAATGGAGTCGTTTGGTCGACGGTAAATAGCCGTACGTAGTCAAGCAACAAGCCATCGAGATTGCCATCGAGTGGGTTGCCCGATGCGTCGCTTATGGCGCTACTCGATATCGTGAGCCGGTAATGGTCTTCAGGGAGCGACCCGCCCACAACGTCGACCATGGCGGACGACGTATCGCCATCGGTGGGCCCGGCGTTGTAGGTGACGTTCAGCGCGTAAAGCACGTCGTCGCTGCCGGCAATGTCATCGATCACGCCGTTCGGCCCGGCACCAACCAGGGCGTAGCTCGCCGCGCTGCCGGCACCTGCGAGATTCTCGCTGAAATCGACCGTGATGCTCGATACATTCGCGTTGGTCGAGTTCGCTAGTTCCACTACGTCCGGCGTTGTCCCCAGCACCTCAGGTGGCCGCGAGTCGTTGCCGATTTCGAATACAAACGGGGTCACGCCCTCGATGTCGTCGCCGGGGCTGAGCAGACTCGGGCGGGTGAATACAAAGGCGTAGTCCGTATCCAACATGGCGGCCAGTGGAACGGTCCACAAGTACGATCCCGTGTTCGGCGCGGCCGGATCGATGGTGGTGAGTACTCCGCCACGCGTCAGTTCGATCGCGATGGTATCACCGGGAATGTAGTCGTGTGTACGCCACTGAATGTTGTACGTTTGCCCCGGCACGAGTTGCTCGGCACCGATGGGATAAATCGGATGAATGTACTCGGGCTCGCTAGTGGAAGCTTGCAGCGTATTTCCGTATACGCCCATGTTGGCGAACATCCCGTGCTCGAAAGGCTCCACCGCGAAGTTGGCTCCTGGTGCACCGGTGTCGACCAGCGGCGAGAGGTCGTCGGCCGGGCCGCCGGGCACGACCCACAGCACGGGTGTAAAGGTAGGCAGCCCGGTACCGCCGAACGAGGTGTCTTTTACCGGCGCAAGCGCCCCTTTGTCGACTTGTCCGTACGGACTCACCAGATGGAAGTTGTCGTCGTCGCCGCTGAGGATTCCGGCGAGGAAATCGTCGTCGCCGTCGGGGTCGACCCACACATCCGCCACGTCGGGATCGATGCTATGCAGGTCCTCGCCGCCGGTCACGTTTTGCCAATCGGTTAGCGTTGCGGCGGTCAGTCCACCAAAGCTACCGACGACGCCATAGTCAGTGATGAGCGCATTAAAGTCGCTATCGAAACGTGTGGTGCTCGTCGCATCGACGACAATATCCATGCTCACCGGGTCGCCCGGCTCCGCGTTGGGGTCGCCCTGCACGTAGATCGCGTTCTGTCGCAAATGGACCCGTTCGGCAAAGTTCTGAATCAGTACCCCAAGCTCCGCGCAGCTCTCACCAGGATGTTGTGGCGGTGGGTCGGGCGGATCGGTAACGTCCGCGAAATGCAACTCCCACTCCCACTGGTCGGTCGGAGCGAACGGATTCACCAGGTTGGCTGGCAGCGACGATGACGGAGGGATGAAGGTCGGGATCCTTAGCACATCCAATTCGCCAAAGCCGGCACTCAGTTCAATGGTGTAGTCTACCAGCAACGGTCCGTCCGACAGCAACACCGTATCGGTGTCGAGCAAATGGAACTCGACCCACAGCTCCATGTGGTTGGTGCCGACGAGCGTGCCGCCCAAATTTTCCAGCTGCATTTGACCCGTGGAGGCAGGCCCCAAGGCTAAGTGTACCTCTACCACACCATAGATGGGATCGGTCTCGAACATGGCCGACGAGAGGTCCATCGCCAGGATGTCGTAGTCGATGGTCCACACTTCTCCCTCGGGCAGCGGCTCGAGTAGCTGCGCACCATTGCCACCGCCAGGGCCCAGGTCGAACGTGCCGCCGAGCCCGCCAATCGCATCGTCGAACTCGAAAGTCGCATTGCCCCACAGCGGAATGGGCGCATCGGGCATCGGTGGGTTCTGCTGCTCCAGAAAGATGTTCATGTCCCAATCGGTCTGCACAACCGCCGTCCCGCTGGGGTCGTGCTCTACGGCGCAAGGTTCGTACACCGTGTTGTGCGTCACCAACGCTCCCACGCCCGGCCCTTCGATGTTCATCGACGCGTAGCCGGTCGAGTACACCAGGTTGTGATCGATGACGCCACTGAAACGGTCGACATGAATGCCGTGCAGTTGATTGTTGTAGGTGACATTGCGCAGCAGGTTGCTCTCGTACGACGCCTCGATGCCGGTGACGCTGTTCACGTAGCTGCGATTCTCGATGATGTCCGACGACGAACCGCGGGCCGAAATGCCAATATTGTGCTGATGAACCACGTTCAGTTCTGCGTCGGCACCATCGTCGAGTCGAATGCCAATGTTCGCGTTCTCGTTCACCGTGTTGCCAACCACCCACACGTTGCCCGAGGCGAAAATGCCATCTTCGCTGTTGTGATGCACCTTGTTGCCCAGCGCGGCGGGCAGTAACGGGAAGCCAACGATGGCCGTGCTCGCGCCAGGGTTGATGATGTCGATGCCGCGGAAGTTCTGGTACACCTCGTTGGAGTCGATGGCGGCGCCGCCAACGCCCCTGAGAGCAATACCGATGTGGGCGTTGTCGTACACTTCGCTACCGCGAAGGTGCAGCAGCGTGCTGTCGACGAAAATGCCATTGCGGCCATTGCTGAACACGGTGAGGTCGTCTAATTGTGCCAGCGCCGAACCACTTTCGATCGACAAGCCGTCGCGCGTGTGGTCCGACAACACCACACGATCGACGTCAAGCAGAAAGCTGCCGTCGCGGGCGCGGACGCCAAGATCGGCCCCCACCACCGTCAGGTCGCTGAGCGCCATCAGCGGGGCGGCAATCATTTCGATCGCCGTGGCCGGGGCAAATGGGTTCGCCCGATCGATGCGTGCCACGCCAATGCCGGCCGCCGGCCCGGTGATCGACGTACCGCTCACCGTGTTCATCCGCGGATCGACTGGCAACACACCGCCACTCATATTCAGGTTCACTGCGTGAACGTAGTCGCCGGTGTCGACACGAACGATGTCGCCCGAACCCATGGCATACGACAGCACGAGCGGTCGAATCACAACTTTGGGCGCATCGGCGGTGAGGCCCGTGTTGCGATTGTCGCCGACCGCCGTGGTATAGACATCGTCGGTCGTGGAGCCATCGTTCACGTAGAAGGTATTGGCCGCTGCGGGATCGTGACTGACGATGGCAAACGGTTCGCGACTCTCCTCCACTACGAGCGGTCCGCTGGTGGTGGTAAGCCGCACTTGGTACCGCTTGGTGTTGTCGCCCGCGACAAAGTTGCCGGGAGTCCAGGACGTGGAACCGGCCGAGGTGGCAACCGTGGCGATGTCGGCCACTTTGCCGACGCCGACCTCGTAGAGATCGATGTCCAGGTCGATGCTGCCGGCGATGTTGTTCGACTCCCACGCAAGCGTATAGGACAGGCTGGGCACGAGGTCGACGTAGAAATTGGGTGCCGTTATTTCCAATCGCTCGGCCGGCGAGAGCGTCGCCTGCGGCGTGTTGCCGTAGGCCCCCAGATTCACGCGATTGCCGTTGGCCAGTGGTTCGAGACTGTAAGCGTACGTGGGGTCGCCGGCATCGATGCTGGTCGAACCGCTGGCTAGGTGATAGTCGTCGCCCGCCAGGTTCGTAAACAGCGGGTCGTCGAGCGTTGGATCGAGTACCGTGCTGCCCAGCGAGTGGAGGTCCGACTCGGCCTCGACCTGCCAGTCGTAAAGGTCGCCAAACGCCTTGCCCTGGAAGGCCACGCCGGCCGCGCCTGTGGCAAAGAAGTTATTGTAGTCGCTCGAGTATCCAAACTGGCTCTCCGTGTCGACGTACAGTCCAAAGCCCGCGGCGGCGGCCAGGATATTGTTGCGAATCACCACGTCGTCGACGGCACCTTCCAGTCGAATGCCGCTGCCGCTCGGTACGTACACCGTGTTGTTGACGATCTGGACGTCCGTCGCGCCGGATAGCAATAGCCCGCTACCTGTGTTGCGGTAGATCAGGTTGTGGTGAATGTCGGAGGTCCCCACGACCTCCACGCCAACGCCATTGGCATAAATGCGATTGAATCGGACCTCGGCACCCGGCAGCGCCTCGACACCAACGCCGTTGTGGTGAATGAGATTCGAAAGACTAATCTCCCAGCTACCTGGCCCCACGATCCGACTGCTACTGACGCCGGTGGTATTATGATGAATGTCGTTAGCAACCAACTGCGTCTGGTCGCCGCTGGCATCCACGCCTAGCGTGTTGGCGTAGATCTCGGTGTGGCGGACGATCGCGCCGGCCGATTCGTCGGGCACCTGTACTCCCGTCGTGTTGCCGAACACGCGATTCGGCGCAAGCCCGCCAGGTGTGCCGTACGGCGACGGGTTATCGGGCCCGACGACGCCGCCGATGGTTCGAATGCCGACGCCGCCATCGTGGATGTCGTTGTCCCACACCGCAGCGATGCGACTCTCCCACAGAATGCCGGTCGCACGGCCGGCAATATCATTACCCACCAGCACCGCGGGCGTGTGCGAGGCGAGGTGGACTCCGAGCGCTCCGCTGCCGGTAAACGTGTTGCCATCCAGCGTGTTGACCTCGTAGCTTTGGATGTCAACCGCTGTTGCTTCGTTCTCGAAGTCGCTTCGCGTAATCAAGTTGCCAACGGCATCGTCGACGCTGTCGCCAAGAATCTGCACGCCGTCGCCCGTGCCCGCGAACGTGCTGCGGTCGAACAGATTGTTATCCGAGTCGTCGATCACCACGTTAACGCCAGGACCCGCGAAGTCGGCCAAGTCAAACACATTATCGTCCGAGCCAATGAGCGTGAGCCCGGGGCTGTTGCTGGCAAAGTCGACACGATAGAAGAAGTTGTCGTTGGCATTTTCCAGCCGTACGTCCGACAGCGTGCTGCCCTTAACGCTGCCGAGGTACATCGCCCCCGCATCGTCGGCAGTGATGATGCCACCCGCGGCGTGGGTGCCCGTCTCGAGCACGACAATGTCGTTCGGCCCCAGGTCGTAGGTGTCGAGCACGTGCTGCAGCGAGGGCAATGGCTTGCGATGCGTCAGCCCATCGTACTTGGCGTCGCCCGGCGAACCTGTGTAGTAGGCATCGCCCCGGTTGAACGACCCGGTAGGATTGACGTAAATCACGCGTGTGGCACTCGATTGATCGGGCTCCACGGCAAGCTGGTAGTTGTTGAGTTTATTGCTCCCACTCACCCGCACAAAGTAGTTGCCGGCAGGCACGTCCAGCAGTTCGGCAAACTCACGGTCCATGCCACTTTTGCCTTCGGCAATCAGTTGCCCACCGGCGTCGTACACTTCTATTTCCATGGCGCCGTGAACGCCGCTATGGCGGATATCGACCTCCACGCTATCTTCGCGCAGCAGCTCGAACTCGAACCAGTCGACATCGCCTTGGGTTTCGAGGCTCAGTCCATCGATGTGCAGTCCCGGCCCTGCCCCCAGAAACCGCGCGGTCGCCATGGAGTTATTGCCCGTAAAGCGATCGGTGAAGATATCTTCGTCGGTGAATTCGAAACTGATGATCTCGATTTCTGCGACGGTAAACTCCACGCGTTTGAACAATAGTTCCACGTACGCATCGAGGTCGCGCCGTGACCGACCCACCCAAATCGAACGTGCCGGTCACTCCCAAGGCAATGTTGGCAATCAGCTCGTCGAGATGGATCTTGCCGTCGTTGTTGGTATCGACCAGGTCGGCGGTCAGCTCCAAGTCGACGCCGCCCGATACGCCGGCACCCACCACGATCAGACTGATCTCCGCACCGGCGTTGATGCTGCCAAACAGCGTGGCCTCGGGGACATCCTCTCCCGTCCCGTCGGGATTCTCGGTGTCGCTCAGGAAGAAGCCATTGAACACATCCCACCAATCGCCTGTTTCGGCCGCTTTCTGGATACCGTGCGTGTCGAAGCCAACGGCCAAATCGATGCGAGCCCCAATGCTCCCGCTAATGGAGGCAAACAGCGGAATCGGCGGGATGAGGGGACCGATTTTGATAATGGGGAACGGGAAACTCACCTCCAGCGGCGGAATGTCGTACAGGAACAGATCGACCGGCTGACCAATCAACAAGCGAAACACCGACGTGGGGTCTTCGATCAACGGCAGGATGATGCCAAGTTCCTTGAGGTCGTCGAAGAAGTTGCCGGCGTCCTCGTCGGCCATCTTGAGTTCCATCTCGGGGTCGGTCGTTTGGGTGACCATTGTCTCGGCACCGACGAGCGAGTCGCTGTCGCGGAGGTCGACCTCGCCCATCCCCGGCTGGACAATGATAAAGTCGCCCAACGGGATCATGAGGTCGTCGGAAACTTGCGGCACGCTATTGATCAGGTTGATGATGCCCGCTACCGCTTCGACGTATTCCGCCTCGGTGGCGTAACCTAGTGCGGCAGCAATGTCGAGCGGCGTGAAATCGAAGCCGAACTCGGAGAGTAGCGGCAGCGGCGTCGTGACGAACTCGACGATCGGCTGAATCGGCTGGGTAAACTTCTGAACCTCCTTCAGGACGCCATCTGCGAAATCGGCAATCAACTCGCCGGCGTTAAGCGTGATGTTGGTAAACGCAACCGTTGGCACGCCCCCTTCCAAGTCTTGCCCGCCATTGGAGCCGGCAAAGTCCCACGCCAGCGTGAACTCCGAACCAATCGAAGGGAATCGCGAATCGCCCTCAAAGCTCACCAGCAAATCGAGATTCAGCTCGGCTACGCCGACCAGATCGACGGCGATCGCGTCGTCGATGGAAATATCGCCGAGGAAGACCTTCTCGATCTCCGTTTCGGTCATCTTGCCGGTGTCGATCGGATCTTCTGGATCGTCGATCGGGTCGAGAAAATCGATCGACAGCCCCGCCATGAACGAGCTAGGGCGCGGCTGTCCATATCGACATCGACGCCATCGTTGTTCGGGTTGCTATCGGCGTCTTCGTCGGTGACGTCGATCTGCAGGAAGGCGAGTTCGCCACGTGCTTGCAGGTCGGGTACGCGGATTTCGAGGTCGATTTCGATCTCGTCTTCCTCTTCGGTGAGCAAGTAGAAACCATAACGGTTGCTGACACCAAAACTCAAACTCCAGTCGTAGCCCAGCAGGATTTCGAGGTCTCCCTCCACATCGAGGCCGAGCCCTGGCAAACCAATATCGAAGTCGATCGGTGTCTGGAGCACCGTGAGGTCTTGCCCCAGGTCGAGGTAGAACTCCACCTGATCGACCTTGCCATCCTGCTCGAGGTCCATGTTGGCAAACTCGACGTCGTCAATCGTCACCGTGCCACTGGCATCGCGGTCTTTGAGAATGTTCAGCCCGCTCGGCCCTACCGCTAGCCACAGCGCGGTTTGCAGCGCGGCACCCGTATCGCCATCGGTTTCGGCAAAGCGAGCGGTGATCTGGCTGATCATGTCCTCATGCACGTCCTCCAGGAAGTCGGCGACCTTACCCAAGTCGTTGCCCACGAACGGCAAGTCGAATCCGCCCACTTTACCGTTGAACGCGTCGATGGCAATCTGGAACCAGCCGTCGAGCCCCGCCAGCACGGCCGACATGTTGTCCAGCAGCCCATTCTCCTCTTCTTCCTCCGGCTCATCCTCTTCCTCCAAGTCGGGGATCATGAGCGTGGTGGTGCCGGCAATGTCGGCCAGGTCGCCAATCCGCAGTTCGAGGTTGCCGATAAACGTGCTGGGATTGGGGTAGTAAATCGGCAGCACGACGTTCACCTGTCCGGTGATCGTTACGTCGACGTTGTCGGTGTCGATCGTCGCTAGCGAAATCTTTCCTTCGCTGGTGCCAGCATTGTTATCGGTAAGCTGAATATCGACGATCGCCTGGTCGCGGGTGATGTCGACGCCATCGTCGTCAATCAATAGCTCGCCATTGCGGACATGAATTCCCCAGAACAGGATGTTCGCATCGAACGAAATATTTTGTGTGTTCACCTCCGCCTTGGCGGTAAGGAACGACGACTCATAGATAAACGGCACCAGATTCACGGCATTGCTGATGTCGATGCCAAACGATAGCTGGAAGTCGATCTCGAAGTCGACGTTCAACAGCGCCGAACCGCGCAGGTCGACCAAGATCTCGACGATCTCTGTGCCAAACAGGTCGGTAAACGGAAACTCGAGCGCGATGGGAATCTGCCGGACAAACTGCTCGGAAATCGTGAGATCGGCGCGAATCACGTTGCCGTTTTCGACCAGCGAAATATCGAGGTCTTCGTCATCGAGCCCAATGGCCTGTTCGAGCTTCAACTCCACATCGTCGAGCGCCGCCGCAGGATTGCTCTGGAACGCCAAGACGAACTCCGCAAACTGGCCCGAGAAATCGCCCATCTCGCCCAGCGACTTGCTGATGCCGGGAATCTCCAGGCCGTAGAACGAATGACCTTCCAGCGACTCAAGGTAATTAGCCACGCCGTCCAAGGCGGAGCTGAAATCGGCGCTCGATAGATTCTCAAACGGTGCCAGCTCCGCGCCGTCCGCCAAGATCACACTCGCGGCGCCACTGCCCAGGTCGGCCCAGTTGATCGTTAGCTCGGGGCTTGTCGTTAGCGCTTCACCGAGAATCGATCCGCCGACCGGTAGCGAAACATTCACTGCACCACCCAAGGTGGGCGTGTCGACAACGGTTGTAATGTCGAGCGCAACCGCCTCAAACAATTCGAACAGCGAGACGCGACCGCCCGGAGTCTGCGTGGCAACGTCTTTAAGCGGCAGCGTGAAGTCGGCGGTCGACGTGCCCGAGCCGTTCTCGATGTCGACACCCAAGAAGCCGACGTTGGCGACACCGTTGATGTCTGCCGCCGTCAGCGACAGGTCGCCACCAATCGTCGCCCCCTCGACGAATGCGTGGTTCGCCAGCGAGTCGAACGCCAGGTGATGCTCGCGGAAACCCAATTCGGTGACAATCGCGTCGCTGCTCGCTAGCCCCTGGGGATCGTAGTCGGAAGCCGTCAACTCGATCGCGGCGATGGCCGAAGCGGCGGCAAGCGTGGAGAAGGTCAGGTGGTTCGCCGCGTCGAGCCCTGCCACCACGCTGCCGGCGAGTCCCGCGCTGGCGAGCGCCGCGTTCATGTCCGCAACCAGGTGCGCGCGTGTGGTGTTGGTGCTAGTGGCCGCGGCCGTGAGGGTCACGGCGACCTCCATACCAAAGCCCAGGTTCAGGCTAAAATTGGCATCCGTCGAAATCTGCCCATTGGCCGGCGCCACCGCGGTGGAAGTCATCACGGCGCTCAAGTCATCGAGCGAGACACCTAGCGTTAGCTCCAGGTCGCCACTTGCCGTGCGTGTGGCGAGACTGCTCGTCGATAGGCCCGATATCGGACTCAGGTCGACCCCAAACCCGACCGGTACGTCAAGCGGGTCGAAGGCGTGGTCGACCACCAGGTGGTACGTCAGCTCCTTGGTGGATGGATTGTAATTCGCATCGATCACCGCCAGCGATAGATTTAGCGCGCTCGCCAAGGCGGTTTCTAATTCCTGGGCCGTGGCGAACGTCGGCAGACCTTCGCTGTCGAGTAGCGGCGCAATGACTCCCTCGGCTACCAACTCGTCAAGCGCAATGAGGTCGCCCAACCGGCCGCCACTGGCGAGCTGGATATTGGCGTCGAGCACTTCGCTATCGCCGAGCGAGTCAAGCCAATTGGCAAGTTGCCCCAGCACGCCGACAATACCGAACGAGCTGACATTGGTAAAACCTTGCACCTCATCGTACGCAGCATTGAACGATAGTGTCGGCGCCACAAACGGATTGCTCGAATTGAAACTGATAGTCGGCGAACCCGTGGGCGAGAAACTGCCCAGCGTGCCGGGGTCGGCCGTCACCGAACCGCTGGCCGTGCCCGATTCGCCGAGCGTCACCAGGGTCGCCAAGCTGGTGCCTTCGAGTTCGGCCAGCGTCAGGTTGCCAGCGGCGTCGAGGTCGGGGTTTGCCAGATCGATCACCAGGTTCGCGTTGAGTGCCAGGTTGCCCGATGTAAGCTGGGCGTCGAAGAAGCCGATGCTCATGGGCCCCGTTGGCACGGCGGGCACGCTGGCGTCGACCTGCGCGTTGAAACTCGCCGGCCGGATGAAGAACGCCTCGTCGTCGGACAGTCCACCCGTTAAATCGATGCCAAACGAGAAGTTGAACGCCAGGGTTGCGGTGGCTCCAATCGTCGAGCTAAACCCAATGCCCAGTGCTTCGCCTTCGGGCCCCAGGCTGGGAGCGACCGAGAGCGACCGCTCGGCCGTAAACTCCAGGGTAAACACCAGCTCGTTGTCGCCCGGCGTGGTACTTTCGCCACCTTCTACGTTGGCAACCGACAGCGTGACGTTGTCGAACACGCTGGCGTCGAGCGCTTCGATCGCCGTAACGAGTTCGGTCGTGGTGGGAGTCGCATCGCTGGCAAAATAGTCGGCCACCGGCCCAGCAAGCCCCTGCGTGAGCAGGTCGCCCATGTCGACCGACTCGCCGAGCGACTGTCCCGTGGTCGGCAATAGTTGCGCCGCCAGGTCGTAATCATCCAACGTGTCAGCCCACAGCGCCAGACCATCCAGACCGCCGATCAATTGGTCGCGCTGCGCGGCGGAGATGGCGACGTTCGATAGACTGAGCAGTAGCCGCGGCTCAAGCGTCTCGACGCGCAATCGGCGAATGCGGCCGCGTGGCAGGCTCCCCTTGCGCATCGACCCCGCCTCACGCCGACTTCGACGTTTTTTCGACACAGGCGCATCCCCTGTCTGTTGGTCGCCCTAAGCGACGTGCAGCATCCGAAACCAGCGCCAGCTTCTCCGCCTGCGCACGTTGGCAGTGTTCCTCGATCAGAACAAGAAAAGAAAGACGCCAAACGCCGCGCCTGCAGTCTAAGCTTCGGTACATCGACTTGCAATAAGAATCTCGCAATTGTGCGAGACCGACCAGCGGCTTCCATCGTGCGACTCAAGCTAAATCGCTCCGAGCAAAGGAGGCTATCGGGGGGGGGGGGGTGGAGACCGCGGGAGATGGGCAATCCAAGCTGGACGCTTGCGAACGACAAGCAGAAATCCAATTGAACGCGACCGCTCTACCCCCCATGTAGGTTAATGAGCAACGATTGTTTCGGGCAGAGGCTTCATGGTCTTGTTCGACCCGCCTCTAGCGCTTGTCTCATGAAACCACAACCGTGCTGGACGCAGCCATTTACCTTTACTCACCGGATATTTCGCACGCGCAACGATCGTTTGACTGGTGTTCGCAGCCGCTAGTACAATAGGTGAAGCTGGCGACGTCGACGATCGCTTCCCCTGCTCTCCTTCCCACCCTTCCAAGGCGTCGAACCGTTGCGAATCCTGGTTGCTCTGCTTGCCGTTTTCCAGGTTGCCAACTCGGCCACTTATGGCGAGGATCTCGTACGCTTCAACCGCGACATTCGCCCGCTGCTCTCGGATCGCTGCTACGCTTGCCACGGCCCTGGCGATCAAAAGGCCGACCTGCGGTTGGACAAAGCCGCTAGTGCAACCGAGTTTGCCATCCTGCCCGGCGACCCCGAGTCGAGCGAACTGCTCGACCGCATCACGAGCGACGACCCCGACCTGCGGATGCCGCCCGCGGCGTCGCAGAAGCCAGCGTTCACTAAGGACGAGGTGGAACGAATCCGGCGCTGGATTCAACAGGGCGCCCAGTACGAATCGCACTGGGCGTACATCAAGCCAACCAGGGTAGCGCCGAGCGAAGGCAATGCCGAGCGAACGCCCGACGTCAACTGGGCGCGGAACCCGATCGACCGATTCGTCCTGGCGAAGCTCCAGGACCACGGCGTCGAGCCCGCGCCCGAGGCGGACCGCGTGACACTGGTCCGCCGGCTCTATCTCGACCTGACTGGCCTCCCGCCCACGCCCACCGAGGTCGATGAGTACCTACTAGACAATCGGCCCGACGCCTACCAAAAGCTGGTCGACAAGTTGCTCGCGTCGCCGCGTCACAGCGAGCGGCTCGCCTCCTGGTGGTTCGATCTGGTGCGGTTCGCCAACACGGTGGGGTACCACGGCGATCAGGACCACAACGTGCTGCCGTACCGCGACTACGTTATCAAGTCGTTTAACGACAACAAGCCGTTCGACCAGTTCACCATCGAGCAGCTCGCCGGCGACCTGCTCCCCAGCCCCGATATGTGGCAGCTTGTTGCGACGGGCTACAACCGCATCTTGCAAACGTCGCACGAGGGAGGCATCCAGGACGGCGAGTACGTAGCCAAGATGCAGGCAGACCGCGTGCGGAACGTATCGGAGGTGTGGCTTGGTACGTCGATGGGCTGCTGCGAGTGCCACGACCACAAGTTCGATCCCCTGAGCCAGAAAGATTTTTACGCCATGGGGGCGTTCTTCGCGGACGTCGACCACTACGGCTCGTTCGTCGAAATTGCCAAGAACTCCATCCCCACCACCCGCCCCCCCGAAATGCTCGCCTGGACACTGCCCATCTACGGGCAACTCCAAGAAGTCGATGAGCAGATCGCGGAAATAGAAAAGCAGCTGCGGCCCGGCGTGCTGGGGGACTACCCAAAGCAACAGCAGCAGCTCGCGGAGCTCAAGAAGCAGCGCGTCGACCTCGAAGCCCAGTTTGTCCCGACGGTCATTACCAAGGCACGCCAGCCGCGCGAGGTGCGTTTGCTGCCGCGCGGCAACTGGATGGACAAATCGGGCGAGGTGGTCCAGCCGGCGTTGCCCGCCGCATGGGCGCCGGTTGCAGACGACGAGGTTGCTGATCAGGGGGCGTCCCGCCACAAGCGATTGACGCGGCTCGACCTCGCGGAGTGGATCGTTTCCCCCGAGAACCCCCTCACCGCCCGCGTCACCGCGAATCGACTCTGGAACCTCTACTTCGGCGCGGGGCTATCGCGACTGTTGATCGATGTTGGCTCGCAAGGCGAGTGGCCGACACACCCCGAGCTGCTCGACTGGCTAGCGGTGGAATTCATCGAGAGCGGCTGGGATCTCCGCCACCTGCAGCGGTTGATGGTCACCAGCAGCGCGTACCGGCAGTCGTCCTTGCCGCGGGCGGAGCTGGCTGAATGCGACCCGGAGAACCACCTGCTCGCTAGGCAGGGCCGGTGGCGTCTCGATGCCGAGCCAATCCGTGATGGCGCGCTGCAAGCAGCCGGGTTGTTGGTCCACAAGCTGGGGGGCGATTACGGCAAGCCCTACCAGCCGGCCGGCTACTATGCCTCGCTCAACTTTCCCGAACGCACGTACAAGCAATCGACTGGCAGCGGACTGTACCGCCGTAGCGTTTACACGCACTGGCAGCGGCAGTTCCTGCACCCCTGGCTCCTGGCGTTCGATGCGCCGACGCGGGAGGAATGCACGGCCGGGCGAAGAACCTCCAATACCCCCTCGGCGGCTCTGGTGCTGCTGAACGACCCCACGTTTGTGGAGGCTGCCCGCGGGCTTGCGACGCGCACCCTCCAAGAAATCGCAAGCTCCAGTGAGACGGGCAGCGCCAGCGAGTCGGATAGCAACGAAGCGAACCGCCTGCGCTGGGCGTGGCGGCAAGCAACTAGCCGCGAGCCGCGCAGTGAAGAGGTCGAGCGTTTGCTCGCGCTGCTCAACTTGCACCGCGCGTATTACCAGAGGCGCCAGAAGAAGCCAAGAAGCTCACGTCGATCGGCGACTCGCCGCTGCCTAAAGAGATAAAGGCTGCCGAGCTAGCCGCCTGGACGTCCGTCTGCCGCGCAATACTGAACCTGAACGAAACCATCAGCAGGAATTAGATGCGACCACACGAGGTGCATCAAACCACGGCGAGCACGACGCAAGGGCCGACTAGTCTATCGTAGGGTGGGTGGTCCTGTCGGCCAGGAACGCCCGACCGTTGTGAGGAGTTAGAGCCGACAGTTTCGCCCGCCATTCGGTTGTCGACAGCAGCCGCCAAGAAGATCCCATTATTCCCGCCTCGCAGTATCCAACTCGCATGCCCCACAACAGCCTCCAACACCGACGCTCGTTCCTCGGCCAAGCTTCCCTCGGAATGGGCTCAATCGCGCTGGCCGGCCTGCTGCAACCAGAACTGCTCGCCGCCGGGCGCAAACAGCCCGGCGGCAACCAGTTTCCCACCACCGACGGGACGAGGCTCGAATCGTTGGGAGTCGTCAATCCGCTGCACCACGTCGCAAAGGCCAAGCGGGTCATCTTCCTCTGCATGGCGGGCGGGCCTTCGCACCTTGAGTTGTTCGACGAGAAGCCCGAGCTCGCCAAGCTCGATGGTAAGCCGATGCCCGAGTCGTTTACCGCTGGGCAGCCGATCGCGCAGCTCCAAGGCAAAGAACTGTTGTGCTGGGGCCCGCAGGCCAAGTTCCACAGTCACGGCCAGAGCGGCCAGCGCATTAGCAGCTTCTTGCCGAACATCGCCAACGTGGCCGACGACCTGTGCATTATCCGCTCGTTGCATACCGAGCAGATCAACCACGACCCGGCCCATACCTTCATGAACACCGGCACCAGCATCTCGGGCCGGCCCAGCATGGGCTCCTGGATCAACTACGGCCTCGGGAGCGAGTGCGCCGACCTGCCGGGCTTCGTGGTAATGACCAGCCGCAGCGGCCGCAGCCCGCAGCCGCTTTCCTCGCGGCAGTGGCACAGCGGTTTCCTACCGAGCCGCTTCCAGGGAGTGCCGTTCTACTCCACGGGCGACCCGGTCCACTACATCAACAGCCCCGCGGGCGTCGACTCGCAGCGGCAGCACGACGTGGTCGCCGCCGTGAGCGAGCTGAACCGGATGCGCGACGCGGAGTTGCAGAACCCGGAGATCCAGACCCGCATCGCCCAGTACGAGCTGGCCGCGCGGATGCAGTCGAGTGTGCCCGGCCTGACGAACATCGCCGATGAGTCGCCCGCGACGCTCGCCCACTACGGCGTGGCAGGGGCAGACGGATCGTTCGCGTACAACTGCCTGCTCGCGCGGCGGCTCGCGGAACGCGGCGTGCGGTTCATCCACCTCTACCACCGCGGCTGGGACCACCACGGCGGCCTCCAGAAATTCATGAAAATCTCCGCGGAGAGCGTCGACAAGCCAACCGCCGCGTTGATCTCCGATCTCAAGGCGCGGGGCATGCTCGACGATACGCTGGTCATCTGGGGGGGCGAGTTTGGCCGCACGCCGATGGCGCAGAACGCCCAGAACAAGGCCGATATCGGCCGCGACCATCACATCCGCGGCTTTTCGATGTTCATGGCCGGCGGCGGCGTGAAACCGGGCGTCTCGCACGGCAACACCGACGAACTGGGCTACACGGCCGTCGAAGACGTGGTCCATGTGCACGACCTGCACGCCACCATGCTGCACCTCTTGGGCATCGACCATCTGCGGCTCACCTACCCCTATCAGGGCCGAGCCTTCCGCCTGACCGACGTGCATGGGGAAGTGGTAAAGGCGATCTTGGCGTGAGCGCAGCTCGACAGCCCTAAGCCAAAAACCAACGATCCCCCACCGCAGCCTACGGCCGCAACCAACAGCGGCAACCGGCGGACGATTGCCAGCCCGATTGCCGCCAGGCTGTATGGCTTGAAACACGAACACGGGGTGTTTGTGGGTAACCCCCCAACTGCTGAAGTCGGAACATCCATTGCCATATGCACCTGACCGCTTGATGGGCCGCGGAATAGCAAGTCACTGGATGGCTCCGTCCCCCAACCCGTCCGTGTCGTTAATGGTCACCTCTGCCAAGAACTTGCGCGGTGCGAAGCTCTCCACTGTTTGCAGAACCAGATCGCCACGAAGAGGAATGAAAATGCACAAAGAGGAATTCATCAACACCTGCTCCGCACATGCTGTTGGTGACTTTCGTCATTTTCGTGGCTAACTGCTTCTTTGCGAAACGGCCCACGCGGCGAGGAACAACCACGGATTGCACGAATGCCACGGATTGCAGCATGCCACGCGCACCCGTTGCTGGAGGGCGCAAGCATTACGACCGGGCCAAGTTATCTTAAGGACGATTCGTCCGTGAACATCCGTGGAATCCGTGGTCTTGTGACTATGGAGTTAGCGTTGTCGTACTCAATGGTTTCGAAGCCAACCGCGCGCGTCAAAAGTCAAACGACTTTCTTTTCTTGTCGCAATTGGCCACCCCGTCGGGTCGAATGGAGGGAGCGGGGCGGTGCGTGGGCTGTGGGCTGTCAGCTGTGGGCTGTCAGCTGTGGGCTATCGGCTGTGGGCTATCGGCGGTTGGCGGTTGGCGGTGACATTGAACATTGAACATTGGTCATTGGTCATTGGTCATTATTCGACACCTGTTGCTCTATCTGTCGGGTTACGCCGCTCACCAAAAGCAGACGGCGGGGCGGAAGTTGTTGCCCGGGAACGAGTTGCGGCAAGTGGAGATGGGGAGGCGTAAATCGACAACGAATCGCATGTTGAGAGTTGTCGGGATTGGGGTCGAGAAAAGACCTAATCGGAGCCGCGACCGTAAGGGAGCGCAAATCGCCGCTTCCTCACGGTCGCGGCTCCGACTCAAGATCCGCATTACGTTGGCGGACGCATTCTTACGGCTTGAACGGTGCGACGCCGCCGAAATAACGGTGACCCAAGAATCGGCTTTTTGCAAATCGGGTCGCCAAGGGGCGACAACCGCGGTGGCACACGACGCGAAGACAGGCCCTACCAGTATTTCTCGAAGTGGATGTTTCCCGGATGGTGGGGTTGGTCGATTTGGAAGCCTTGTCGCTCCAGCACTTCCACCATGCCGAGCGGCGTCGGATAACGCTTCGAGTGGTCGCGGGTGCGCAACGGAACGCCGATCATCGCGGGGTTGCCACACAGGTAAATTTGCGTGCAATCGGGGTTCAGCTCGAACCCTAATTCGTCTGCCACGGCAGACGATTGAAACACGTCTTGCACGTACTTTTTGCCAATGTAATCGGACCGCGACTTGTCCAGGTTTTCGGGCTCGCGGGTTGTGAAAGGCAAGTACCGGTAGTTGGAGTAACGCTGCTGGAGAATCTCATGCTTGCCGATGTACGCCAAGTCTGATTTCTGCCGCACACACGTCACGCAGGCGACCTTGCCGTCGTGCCCGCGGCGAAGCAACTCGGCAAGCATCGCGTTGTGAGGCGCTTCGCCCGTACCGGTGCCAATGAACACCACGTTGTCGTGCGGGCCAATACGGTCGAGGCAATAATGCCCATGAGGCCGCGGGCCGAGAAACAGGCGGTCGTTCGGTTGCAGGTTAAACAGGCGCGGCGTAAGCGCAGGGGGGGTCGCCCCTTGGAGCACAAGGAAGATATAGAACTCTAGCTGTTTGTCCTCCGAGACCGTCGAGAGCTGTTGCTGGTCGTCGAGCAGTCGGCAACTTACCGAATAGGCCCGCTTGACCACCGACCCCGGCTTGATGTCGTCGGGCGACTCGGCCTGGGCTCCTTCAACGCGCGGCTCCCAGTATCCCAACCCCAGCACAACGTATTGCCCCGGCTCGAATGGGTAATCCCCAACGTCGGGCTGAACACGCAAAATCATGAGTTCATCGTGCAACCGCTCTACCGACGCAACGCTGGCGTTGTACGACTTCTTGCGTAACTCCTCAACGGGCACCGAAACTTGCTCAATCACGCCACTCGCCTCCTGGAAATCAATGCTCGTGAATCGCTTAAGAGTTGTGCGGTGCCACGCCAGCTTCCGACATGCAACCAAAGGGACTCCTTACTCGCGGCACATTGTATGCCAAAATGGCCCACCACTCAAATCGCACCCAAACAAGGGTGTGCGGTGTGCGATCCCCCCCCGGCGCCGCCACGCCGCACACTCGCTCATGCGTACAGCCAAGCAATTCGCACGCTTCGGTACGATGGAATGCGGCACATGGATTGCACCCCACTACGGTTGGGGGTGGCAATCCCCAAGGCGTCGGCGGATCCCGGCGTGGCCTTTTTATCGAAAAGGAGGGTGCGATGAACCTGCTGCGGACGACCACGGGCACCATGTTGCTAGCGGTGAGTATTGGATGTGGTACGGCCCCGCCGCCAACCAGCGAGCTGGTGTTACCCCAAGGAGATCCGGTATTGGGAAAGGAGGCCTTTTTGGGCATGCGGTGCTACGACTGCCATCGCATCCCGGGCATCGACCTGCCCTTAGCCGAGGAGCCTAACCAAGCTGTGGTGGAACTGGGAGGCGAGGTAACCAAGGTCCGTTCGTATGCGGATCTGGTGACTTCCATCATCAACCCATCGCACCGACTCGCCACAGGTTACACCGAGGCGCTGGTAGCCAGCGGCGGCAAGTCGAACATGACCAACTACAACCAGGCGATGACCGTCGCCGAGTTAATTAACTTGGTAGCGTTCCTGGAGGAACAGTACAACGTGGTACCCGAGCGGTAGCGGCAGCCAAGATTCGTACCGCGCCAGAAGCCACGGGAGCGAGCCATGTGCGTCATCCAGACCTGATTTTGCGCCGAGCCCGGTTTAGTGGGAGGGTGGTTGCGGCGGCGAGATAACGGGGTGATAAACACGTGCGATCATTCGAGGTGGGTGAGCCTGTGGGCGGCCCGGCTCTTGCGCTCGCAGACCTAGGTAGCCGACAGAACCGCCGACCCTAGGTTACTTGAGTGACCGAACGCCAATTTGCTCGCTCGTTTCCCGCTCCAGGAGTAGGTTCAGGCCACCTTTCCAAGATGTAACCGAGCGAAGACTCACTTCACCGTACAAACGGTTCAGCCGCCACCCATCTTTGCCGAATGTGTTGAGCGATGCGATCAACTGCTCCTCATTATCTCGCCCGGTTTCGAGTTTGAGATAGTGAATCTTGTACTCGTACTTCTTGTGTGCCATCGAGCTAGTCTCGGAAAGTAAAAGGTCTATCGGGTGCCTAACTTGATAGTTAGACTGCGTTTTGCTGCGTAAGCCGCTGTACGGCGTGAGTGCAAATAAGTATGGGTGCGTATACACATCCGACGACCAGGAACGCCGGCGTAACCGTGGCCGCAATCTAACAAAATCTCAACCACGGAACCAGCATTCCGTGGCCACCGCGCCAGCGGCACGCGAAGTACTTCACGTTCCAACTAGCGGAGGCGGCCCTCACGCGCCACTTGTTCACCGCGATACTCGACAGCATTGTGCGGCTGGCGCTGCCGCCGGTCGAGAGACGCGACTCGGAAGCGGTAAGAAAGTGGAAAACGAGGTGCCCGGCGTAGAAGGTCTGTGCCGAATCAGAGTTGGCTGCTGAAAAACGATTCGACGAGAACCGACTGGCCGTTCCCAACATCTTATAGACGAAAAAAGGCGAGAAAAATAGTCGCGCGATAGACACGGGGGGGAGCGCGATGTTAAGATACGTAGCGATGTAGGCTTGGAACGGTTCCAGGCACACCCGAATGGGAAATCTCCGGTTTAAGCAACAGCCGAAACTCGCCTTCTTTAGGAGGGCGTCGCAAGCAGCCCAGCGGACACCATATCTCGGGTTGTTGGGCATGAATCCATTGGGCGATTGCACTGTAGCACCGCCCGACCATCGATTAGAGGTTCACGCTGAAATGAATTACTCCATGCAGAAGCTGCCAGCCTTATTTGTAACGCTAACCCGGCTTATCGTCTGTGCTTTTCCGCTCCTTTTCGGTGTTGCAAGGGCAGAACTTGCAGGTTCAACGCGTATCGCCACAGGCCTTAGCAATCCCATAGTAATAACCCACGCCCCGGGCGATTCGTCCCGGCTGTTCATCGGAGAGCGTGGCGGATCAATCCGCGTATTCGACCTTACTAGCGGCACCCTTCTGAGCGACGACTTCCTCGATCCCATACCAGATGTCAACACCGAGGCGGAGAGCGGGTTTTTGGGACTGACGTTTCATCCCAATTACCAAGAGAATGGGAAGTTCTACGTCAACGTGACTCTGAACAACGACGGACCGACTTTCCAAGGCAAGGTCTCTAAGACAACTACCCATATTCTCGAATACACGGTGTCGCCAACGAATCCAAACGATGCCATCGAAGAACCTCGGGAGATTCTGAGCTACGTTCAGCCTGACACGACGCACAACGCAGGTTGGATGGGATTTAGCCCCATTAACGGTTACCTGTATATCAACACGGGCGACGGGGGAGGTGCGTGGGACAGCGGCGATGGTCACACACCCATCATTGGCAACGCCCAGGACCTATACCTGGAAGACGATGGCACAGGAGAACCAGCACGAAATCTGCTTGGAAAAATATTGCGCATCGACGTCGACGGCGACGACTTCCCTGACGAAGACGATAGGAATTATGCGGTTCCCAACGACAATCCGTTTGTCGGTGGGGAAACGATCTTCGACGACGAGATTTGGGCGTACGGCGTCCGTAATCCGTTCCGCGGAAGCTTCGACAGGAAGACCGGAGACCTCTGGTTTGGAGACGTTGGGCAGGCAAGCCGCGAGGAAATCAACTGGCTGTCCGCCGATAGCTCAGGCGGCGAGAACTACGGATGGTCATACAGAGAGGGCACCCTGGGGGGCGACCCCCCGGCTGGGCTTACCGAACCGGTCTACGACTACGAACGATCCGGTAGCGACCTCGCAGGTCGCTCCGTCACGGGTGGTTACGTTTACCGCGGACCTGACCCGACGTTACGAGGGCAGTACATTTTCACCGATTTCGTCTCAAACAACATAGTCCGATTCGATCCATCAGATCCCTACGACACTGCCGAAAACATTAATGACGAAGTGATGCAATCGAACGGCGTCCATCGAGTGGCAACTTTTGGTGAGGATGCGGATGGCAACCTCTACGCTGCACACCTCATCTCGGGATTTCTGTTTCGCATCGATACCGATATCATGCTAGCTGGTGACTACTCTGGCAATGGAGTCGTCGATGCTGCTGATTACGCCCTCTGGAAGTCTGACTTCGGTGCCGCTGGTGTCTTCGCCGCTGATGGTTCGGGGGACGGCAAGGTCGATCTCGCTGACTACACCATGTGGCGAGATAACTTCGGTCGTCAGCTGCATCAATACACTTCGAGCGCTGCAGCTAGTACGGCGGCGTCCGTCCCGGAGCCATCTGCGCTTGCCACGGCGGCTGCCGCAGCGGGACTGCTCTATCTCTGCCAACGTCAACTTCGTCCCGCGGTCATTCGTCGTCGGTAGGGCTACATGCTCGGACCGCTTGCGTTCCTCCAACTGCGACCGGACTTGCAAAATCAGCGAAAAGTGTTAGCTGGCCAGTTCCGTTTCCGCCGCTTCTTTCGCAGTTTCAAACTTCTGGTAGGAACTAACCCAACTGCCATGCGGTTGTGTGGCTCCTCTTCGCAGAACAGCGGGCAAGTCGTTGCAAACAACCCATATCGACTGGGTGCAGACGGTAATGGCGATCGACTGCCTAGTTGATCAAGCAGACTACACAGCGTGGCGTGACAGCCTCGGAGCTTAAGATAGCAATCTGCCTTCTGACAGCAACGGCGACCGAGTCGTGGGCCTCGAAAACTACAACATCGAGCAGGCGTACGTCCGGTGGATCCATCGGGTGGATCCCATCATTTCACCTGCCTATTACCGGCCTCTTCACCCTCCCCCCAGGAGGATGAAATTCTAGTAGCAACTTTATTGTCGCAATTGGCCACGAGGTGAGGTCGAATGGTGGCAGTGCGGCGGTGTGTGTGGGGGCTTTGCGCTAGAGGCTAGAGGCTAGAGGCTAGAGGTAGAGGCTAGAGGCTAGATTCTTCGGTCGCTGGGGCTCGCTCACAGCTCCTCGAACATTGAACATTGAAACTTGGTCATTGTTAATTCGGCATTGCTCATTCCGTCGTTTATCGACACCTGTTGACTTACCTTGTCGATTTACACCGTTCACCGAAAGGAGGTGGCGCGTCGGAAGTCGTTGCCCGGACACGTGTTGCGGCAAATGGAGATGAGGAGAGTAAATCGACAACGAATCGTTGTTTGCGTGTTGTCGATATTGGAGACATTTGAGAGCCAGTCGGAGCCGCGACCACGAGCGACCGCAACTTGGGGCACGACGTGCGTTCGCGGCGCGCGGCGCTGTGTAGGTGCCCTCCAGGTAGGCTCATGTCGCATTCGGTTCTTGCGTTCCACGCTTCGCATGGATCGCCGCAATCAGTTGCTCAACGCATTCATCGTGCGACATGACAGAGGTATCGAAGACCGCGTCATAATCGTCGAGGTTCAGAGGATCCTTGTGGTAGTACTGGCGAACGAACTCGACGCGATGCTTGTCCGTCTCGTCTGCGTGGCTCGCAGCAAGGTGTTCGCTGCCGAGCGTTTGGCTGAGCCGCTCGATGCGATGCGGCCGAGGAGCAACGATTGCCACCCGAACGGTACGATTGGCGGGCAGCAACTGCGCGGCGCCGCGGCCCATAATCACGCAATCACCATGGTACGACAAAGCGAGCAGGACACGATGCAGCCGAACAGCGTAGCCCGCGCCACTCATCTGCTTCTCGTCGGAAAACCCATGGAATACCTCGCCAATCCAGTTGGGGCGGCGCTCGTCCAATTGATCGAGCAACTCGGTGCGGACACCGGAATCTTCGGCAATCTTGTCGACAAGATCGCGGTCGTACAACGGCCAGTCGAGCTTTTTGGCAACCTCCTCGGCAATGGCCCGCCCTCCTGCGCCGCGTTCGCGACTAATGGCAACGGTCACCGGCTTGGCGTGTGTTGCGGAATGCGGTTGCTCCAAGAGCGCCCGCGCTCGCGCCAGTGAGACATCGCTCGGTGCAAACTCACTCCGACTTGATTGGCATGTGTTGTCATGACCTTAACCTCGCGAAAAGATGCTGAAAGTTCCCACCGTTAACATAAGTGACGGGCAAATGGCGTGCCCATATCGGCCGCCTGCCGCAAACGTGCCGAATTGCGCATGCTGTTTGCCTTTCCGACAAACAGAGCGCCGCTGGCAACCCTATTCTAACCCTCCCGTGGTAAGTGGGCACCAAAGACCGTGCTATATCGCTCAGCAGGTGGGCAGATGCAAGTGGACAATTCGTTTCGGGCAAACGTTGCCCCGCCTTCGAACGGCAAATCACGGGTGTCACGCGGTGCTGCGACGAAACTGGGCCAAGGGACGCGTCGCAACAACTAGGGCGGTAGCTCGTGAGGTTCACCTGGGCCGAAAGGGCAAGTACCATGGAACTAGTTGTGGCGTTTCCCAAGGCTACCTGAGTTCCATCCACCCTTTCGCTGTGCCTGCTCCACCGACCGGTCTGTCGTATTTCTCGAGCGACTACTTTGAGGCGCGTGATCGATTCACCCAAGCGTGTGGAGCGGTCGGTGCGCGCACGTTTTCCGCTACCATCGATGCCGCCAGTCCGAGCATGCAACCATTGACCGTCGACGTGGCGGTACTCGGCGAATCGATGACCACCAAGTCGCTAGTGATCAGCAGCGGCGTGCACGGCGTTGAATCGCCGCTAGGATCGGCCGTGCAACTCGCCCTGATCGAGAAATGGCGCACGGGACGATTGGCGAACGACGGGATGTCGCTAGTGTTGCTGCACGTCCTCAACCCATACGGCTACGCATGGCGTCGCCGTTTTAACGAACGCAATGTCGACCTCAATCGCAACTTCCTACTGCCGGACCAGAACTACGAGGGCGAGCCACCGCTGGCCGTGGCGTTTCGCAAGATGTTGGGCCCCGCATCGAAACCAACGCGGTACGCTACTTCGATGGTGCGGATGGGATTACTTGCAGCGCGGCACGGTCGCCGGGCGTTCTGGGAAACGCTGCCCGTGGGGCAATACGAACACGACGACTGGCTCTTCTTTGGCGGCAAGACTCTGTCGGCAACCGGCCAATTCCTTGAGCAACTCCTGCCGACGCTCTTGGCCAATGCCCGTGACGCTGTGCATCTCGATTTTCACAGCGGGCTTGGGCGATGGGCAAACTGCGAGTTGTTGCTGTCCGAGGGAGAAACAAAGTCGGACGTGGCATGGTGGCGGGCACACTTCGGCGACCACCCCGTGGTGGAGGCGAGTCGATCGACTCGATATACCGTGCGGGGCGGGTTCGGACCTTGGCTTCAGACGCTATTGCCACACTGCCGTTATCACTACATCACCGCGGAGTTCGGCACCTATGCAGCATCGCGGGTGATTCGCGCGCTGGCGGAAGAAAACCGCTGGACCCGCATCGAGCCCAATCTGCATCCCACGCACTGGTCGCGGCGGCGATTGGCCGAAGCCTTTGCCCCCGCCAGCCAGCGATGGCGAAATACGACTCACGCCACGGGCATCCAACTTGCCATGCAGGCCATGCAGGCCATGCAGGCCATGCGAGCACTCGAGGCATGATCGATTTTGATGGCCGATTTGAATGGCCGATAACCCTCAGCCAGCGCCAGCGTCGACCTCGCAAACCACCCTTTTGAACTTGCCCTTTCCCAGTTCTGGTAAGAGCCGGTCGACAAGCTCGACATGCACTTCCAGACCTTCCACTCCGTACTGGACCAACTCGTCGTCGATCGCCTGCCGGATCGCATCCGTCGAAACCTGACCGCGGTCCATCGGCTCAATTCGTACATCGAGGCGTTCGGGCACTTGTTGAATCAATTGGTACTCGCGGGCATTGGCCACCTCGCCAATCGCTTGTTCGACGATGGCAGGGTGAACGGGTTTCACTTCGCCTGCGATGCGAGCATAGAGCATTTCGGAACTACGGCCCTCGACATGCGCGATGAGTGGCAGATGCGTGCCGCAATTGCACGGCTCGGTGGCCATGACAACCATGTCGCCAACTTCGTAGCGAATGAATGGCTGGACGTGGTTCGCAAGATTGGTAAGAAGGATCTTGGTTCCCCTCTCGCCCGACGGTACCGGACGATAGTCGTCGTCCACCACCTCCACAATGGCCCAGTCCGCGTTCACGTGCATACCGTTGCTCGTCATGCAACCACTGGTAAGGAACAAACACTCGCCCATGCCGTAGTCGTCGAGCACGGGGGCGTCGAACAGCTTCGAGTAGTGGCGACGTGGCTCGGGCATGAGCTTTTCGCTGATGTTCACCACCTGCTCCAACTCGCTCCCAAGGTCCAACTCGCCTGCTTCTATCTGCCGCGCCAACTCGTGCATGATGCTCGCGTACGTCGTCAGGTGGGTCGGCTTAAAATCGGCAAGCTGCTGCTCAAGCTGGTTGTCGTTGAGGGTCAATTGCAGCACTTCGATAAAGTTCCGCACGCCGGAAGGCATATACTCGAACGCCGAACCCGATGGGTAGAAGCCAGGTTGCAGCGTGACAGCTGCCAGGCGAACGGGCTCGGCGAAACGCGCGATCATCTCCCGCAGGTCCAGCGACGTGCGGTGCCCACGAGCCGCCTGCAAGGCAAACATCAATTCAAAGTCGTCGGGCCGCTTTATAAGCAGCAGCGCCTGCCCCGTGCTGCCCGAGGTGTGGCTGAGTACGTACTTGTCGCGAAACAGCTTGCCGAGATTCGAATCGTCCTCAAAGAAGTCCTCAACCTCCTGGCGTGTGATATCGTCGACGGTCAGCCACTGGTCGAAGTGATCCATCACTTCCGTCT
The DNA here is from genome assembly GCA_963753855.1 of Lacipirellulaceae bacterium. Lineage (GTDB taxonomy): Bacteria > Planctomycetota > Planctomycetia > Pirellulales > Lacipirellulaceae > Aeoliella. The sequence goes on from CAVWDV010000009.1 coordinate 220,736, forward strand.
TGCTGGAAATTGGCAAATCTTCCAGGCGAAAGTCGTCGACGTCGATCTGCTCGTACTTCTCCGCCAAGTAGGGGGAATTCTCCTTGGCGTGGCGGACCAGTCGCTCAAGCCGCTGGCGTTGTTTCCGCTCGATGCCTTCAGCCGACCCCTCGCCTACCGACTTGAGGCCCAACGCACGCGCACCGAATCGCAGGGTTCCTAGCAGCGACATCAATGTTTACCGTCGGTTCATTCCAGGGAAAAATCTCCACGCCACTTGCGTCGATCGCTGCGCGGCCCTCCGCATTGTTGCACGTCCATGCTGGCAGGCTAGATCCCTGCCAACGAGATTCATCGGAGCACGCTCCCCGCCTCCCGCTGGCGATACACACGGGGCGAAACGCCAAAATGCTTGCGGAACTGCCTAGCAAAGTAGTTGCTATCGTTAAAGCCGACATCGAAAGCGATGTCGGTGACGCTATCACGCGTTTGACGCAGTCGCCGGGCAGCTTGCGTTACCCGCACTTGGATGAGGTAGGCGATCGGCGTGCACCCCATGGCTGCCTCGAAGGCGCGAAGAAAGCTCCGCTTGGACATCTGCGCCATGCTCACCAGTTCTTCAAGCGGAATGGGCTCGGTGAACCTTGTTTCAATGTGGGTAATGCTCTTGGCAATCCGCAACAGGGCTCGCGAGTCCGCGTTCTTCGATTGGCTGTAGCAACGCGACAGGTAGCCGACCAACTGCATGAAGGTGGCCGTTGCCATGAATTGAAAACCAGGGGCCCGCGTATTCAGTTCGTCTTCCAGTTGATCGACAAAAGTGATGGCCACAGCCAGTTCGGTGGGCGAAAGCCGCAATCGACTGTTAAATTGATGCCGCCTGCGCCACGCTGGCTCAAGCCGGAACAGAGCGTGATAGCCAGGCAACGAGGGAAGATCCATCAATTCCAGTGGCAGTTCGTTTTGATCGAACAGCAGGTTGATGAGCCGCAGGCGATCCATGTTCAAGTAGTCGTGCGGTCGCGATCCGCCGATGGCAAACACGTCGCCCGCGCTCAACTGCCAGGAGTCCTCGCCGGTCACGTGCAGCCCCTGTCCGCCAGTAATCAACACGATTTCCATGAACTCATGGGCATGCAGGCCGAAAGGCTCCTGGGGATCGCGCCTTTCCACCGCAATGGGGAAACCATCGCTATGAAACCAGTCGTTCTTCTTGAGCGTGCGAATCATGAGGCAGCAGCGACCGAGAGAGCATCAGCAAACACCCGAGGCCGCGGAGCATGGCCAACCTCGGCAGCGGGTGTCACTATTGTGCTAGTCGCCGGCACAATAGTCAAGGTAAACATGCCCAACCTTCGCTAGTCTGGTGCCAGTTATTGACTGCCGTTGGCGCACAAGTACAACTGCAACTCCTCTTCCTCTCTCCTGCCGAGCGCCGGAAATAATATGTGCGATTCCAACACGCGTATCGAACAGGCCTACGAACTCGCTCAGCAGCGTTATGCCGAACTAGGGGTCGATACCGCAGCAGCCATCGAGCGATTGAGGGCGATTCCCGTCTCGCTGCATTGCTGGCAAGGCGACGATGTAGGCGGGTTCGAAAGCGGCAGCGGCGAGATTGGCGGCGGGCTGGCCGTGACGGGTAACTATCCAGGCAAGGCCAGTACGCCTGACGAACTTCGCAGCGACCTCGAACTGGCTTACTCGCTTATTCCAGGCAGGCACCGCCTGAACCTGCACGCCATTTATGGCGAATTTGCCGGCAACGCCCCCGAGCGAAACGAGGTGGGCCCCGAACACTTTCGAGGCTGGATCGATTGGGCAAGAGAGCAGCAGCTAGGACTCGATTTCAACCCCACTTTCTTCGCCCACCCAAAGGCCGACGATGGCCTGACACTCTCCCATCCCGATGCTGGCATCCGAGAATATTGGATTGAGCACGGCATCGCTTGCCGGCGCATTGGAGCGGCGATGGGCGCAGGCGCTCGGCACGCCGTGCGTGACTAATGTCTGGATCCCCGACGGCTACAAAGATACGCCCGCCTGCCGTAAGGCACCACGCGAGCGGCTGATCGAATCGCTCGACGCCATGTTCGCCGAGTCGCTCGACCCTGTGCACCATCTCGACGCCGTCGAGTGCAAGCTATTTGGCATCGGTTCGGAAAGCTATGTGGTTGGCTCACACGAGTTCTACCTGGGCTACGCCATTACGCGACAGAAGCTACTTTGCCTTGACGCTGGTCACTTTCATCCCACCGAAACCATTGCCGATAAGATTTCATCGGTGATGAATTACGTGCCCGAAATCCTGCTACATGTTAGCCGTGGTGTGCGGTGGGATAGCGACCATGTAGTAACGCTCACGGACGAACTCGAGGCAATTGCCCAGGAACTGGTTCGTGGCGATTACCTCCCGCGGACACACATTGGCCTCGACTTCTTCGACGCCAGCATCAACCGTATTGCCGCCTGGACCATCGGCACCCGCAATATGATTAAGGCCCTCCTGCTAGCGTTGCTCGAGCCGACGCAGCAACTGGTGGAAGCGGAACTCGCCGGCGACTTCACCAAACGCCTCGCGCTCTTGGAAGAGCAGAAGACACTTCCCTCGGGCGCCGTGTGGGATTATTACTGTTTACAGTCCGATGTACCGATCGGTGCGGATTGGCTAGAAGAAGTGCGCGGATACGAAAAGTCGACCCTCTTCTCACGGTCGGGCGAACCGACCACGGTCTAACTCATGGGGCGGAGCTTGTATGGCGGAAGAACAACGGGCGGCTACTGGCGAATACGAGCGCGAGCCTGTGCCCGAGCACGCGCTCAAGGGCCCTGCTAAGTTCTGGGGCATGTACGCCGGCGAGCATGCCGCGGGCACCGAGTTCATGATCGGCCCGCTCTTCCTCGCGCGGGGGCCAGCTTGCAGGATTTGGTGCTTGGTCTGCTACTGGGCAATATCCTGGCGGTGCTGACATGGCGATTCCTGGTCACGCCTATTGCCATGGCCAAGCGGATGACGCTGTACTACCAGCTCGAACGTATCGCCGGTGGGTCGCTGGTAAAGTTCTACAATCTAGTGAACGGCATCTTGTTTTGCTTCCTGGCCGGGGCAATGGTCACCGTGTCGGCCACGGCCGTCGCCGTGCCGATCGACATTGGCTACACCGTTCCGGACAATATCTTCGGCCTGGGTGGCACCAACTTTACGCTCCTGGTGCTGGTCGTTGGTGTGGTGATGGCCGTAATTGCCGCGGCCGGCTACGAAATGGTAGCCCGCATTGCCAACATTGCCGCGCCATGGATGATCGCCATTTTTGCCGCTTGTGGCATTGTGTCGATGGGGCAGATGAACGTATCGAGCTACGACTCACTTTCCGAGGCGTGGGCCAGTGGCATCGAGTTCGTGCGATCGGTGGAAGGCGATAATCAGTTCCCGTTCTGGCAAATTGTCGTGTTCGCCTGGCTGTGCAACGGGGCCATGCATTTTGGAATGGCCGACCTCTCGATTTTCCGATTCGCCCGCGACAAGTCGTCCGGCTGGGCCCCAGCAATTGGCATGTTTCTAGGCCATTACATGGCCTGGATTGCCGCGGCGTTCATGCTCGCCGCATCGATCAAGCTGGCCCAGCAAGCAGGGACTGCCGATGCTCTTGTGGCTGGGGGAAAAGTAATCGCCAATCCCGGGGCCCTTGCCTACCAGGCACTGGGTTGGACCGGAATTCTATGCGTGATCATCGCCGGTTGGACAACTGCCAACCCCACGATCTATCGTGCTGGCTTGGCATTTCAAGGCATTTTTCCCAGCAGCAGCCGCATGCTGATGACGCTGGTTGCGGGGGCCGTCGCGACGCTCGCTGGCGCGTTTCCAAATCTGTCGGCCCAGCTGCTCGGGTTTGTCGGCACCTACGGCACGGTGCTCGGCCCCATGGGTGCCGTGATTTTTGTCGATTTCTATTTGATGCGTAGGTTCGGGCTTACTGACGAATACGCCACGCACGCGCACACGCGCATCAATCCAGCCGTGCTGGTGGCATGGCTGCTACCCGTGGCGGTCGGCCTCTACTTGATCTTCGAACGAGGCATTTTCGCCGCCTATTTGGTCATTCCGTGTTGGATCGCCTGTGGCGTGTTGTATTTGGTTCTCTCGAAGTTCACCCAGCGGCCGGTACCCGATATCTCGCATCTTGCAAGCAACTAAGAAAGGCGACGCAACCTATGCCTCCCGGACTCAAACTCGTTTCGCTCGTTGCCTTGGCAGCCACCCTCGTACCAAGCCTGCTCTATTTCTCTGGAGCGTTGACGCACGACGTGGTGAAGTGGACGGCGCTTGCCGGCACCGTGGCTTGGTTTGCCGTCACGCCGCTGTGGATGGGCCGCAAGCTGGGCCCCGACGCCGACCAAGTGCAGATTTAAGGACGAGTAGAACCACATCTCTGGCCACTTGCGTGGTTGGATTGCCAGCAACCTGTAGCTCAAACAACCGCTTGACATGTCTACGAACCACTACATTGCGTGCGATCTCGGAGCCGAAAGCGGCCGGGTGATTCTCGGGACACTCGATTCCGGCAAGCTGGCCCTGGAAGAGGTGCATCGGTTTCCGAATCAAGCCGTGAAAGTCGCCGACTCGATGCGGTGGAACGTGCTCGGCATTTTCGAGCAGATAAAGCAAGGTTTACGTAACATCGGGCAGCGTGGCATTGCGTGCGATGGAGTGAGTGTCGACTCCTGGGGGGTCGACTACGTGCTATATGGCGACAGCCAGCCGATGCTCGCCCTGCCCCGACATTATCGCGATCCAAGGAACGAGGCGTACCTTGAACGAGCGATCCAGCAATTGGGTCGCCAAAAGATCTTTGCCGAAACCGGCATCCAGTTCATGGCGCTTAACACACTCTATCAATTGCTAGCCGATGCGACCGAAAGCCCAGGAGTGCTGAAACTCGCCGAGGGATTTCTGAATATCGCCGACTATTTGAACTACCTGCTATCGGGTGTGGCACACAGCGAAGTGAGTTTGGCAAGCACGACGCAAGTTTACAACCCGACAACTGGCACTTGGTCGAGCGAGTTGATTCGCGACCTGCACCTGCCGGCCAATCTGTTTCCAGAAATTGTAGCGTCCGGCACCAGGCTCGGGCCGTTGGCAACCGAAGTGGCCGAGGAGACCGGCATTGCGGGCACTCAGGTTGTCGCGACCTGTTCGCACGACACGGGCGCCGCAGTGGCCGCGGTGCCAGCCGAGGGCGACGATTGGGCGTACCTGAGTTCCGGCACGTGGTCACTCATTGGGGTCGAATTGCCTGAGCCACTGCTCAGCGAAGCCGCCCTGGAACACAACTTTACCAACGAGGCCGGGTTTGGTGGTACGACACGGTTTCTAAAGAACATTATCGGCCTATGGCTCCTACAGGAATGCCGCCGTCATTGGCAGCGCGCTGGCCAATCGCTCGACTACGCGGAACTAAACCAACTCGCGGCACAAGCAGAGGCATTCCGCTCGATCATCAACCCCAATGCAGCGCGGTTCATGCAGCCGGACGATATGCCGACCGCCATTGCCACCTACTGTCGCGAAACGGGCCAACCGGTGCCTGAGTCGCCAGGGCAGTTTACCCGTTGCATCCTGGAGAGCTTGGCATTAATGTACGCCGAAATGATCGACGCCTTGGAGCAGCTTACGGGCCGCACGCTCCGCCGACTGCACATTGTAGGAGGCGGTAGCCAGAGCGCGTTATTAAATCAGTTTGCGGCCAGCGCCACGGGGCGCTGTACATGCTGGCCCGGTCGAGGCAACCGCCATCGGCAATGTACTGATCCAGGCCATTGCCCTCGGACATATCGACTCGCTGGCGACGCTAAGAAGCATCGTCCGCCGTTCATTCGCCATCGAAACCTACGAACCACAGCCAAGCGATCCGTGGCGTGAAGCCCGCGGCCGGTTTGCGGAGCTGCAGCTGGTGACATGAGTGGTACGAGGTTCCGACATGCGATCTGCTGCGGCAAAGTAATTGCGAAATCCTACTTCCACGGCCCAAGCAACCCATTAAGCAACTTCACCCTTCAGGTCGTAACGGTCGGTGACTGATCGCATGAAGCGTTATTGCGGTCGTCGCATGCAAGCTGCCAGCCATCACTCCAGGCCACTCGGCCTGGGTTAGGTAGCCGGAGTGAGATTTAGCCTATGACCAGCCAACCGATTGACCTCGCCCATGTAACACAGGATACCTGGATTGACCGGGTCCATTTCTTTGACGAGGTCGATTCGACGAACAATCGGGCGATGGACCACGCCATCGCAGCGACGGAGCCGCTCACCGAGCTGTTCATCGCCGAGCGTCAGACGGGGGGACGCGGCCGGGGGAATAACCAGTGGTGGTCGGGCCCCGGTGCGCTCACCTGGACCGTACTCACCAAGCCGCTCGAAGTGCCAGTGGCCCACCTGCCGCAGGTATCGCTCACTATGGGACTGGCTATTTGCCGGGCGATCGAGCGGTTTGTCGCAGGCGACGTGACGCTCAAATGGCCCAACGACGTCTTTCTCAATGCAAGAAAGGCAGCTGGTATTCTTATTGAGTTAGCCTCAGGGTCGCCCAAGAGGCTCGTTGTGGGAGTAGGCCTGAATGTGAACAACTCGGTCCAGAATGCGCCGGTCGAGCTTAGGTCGACCGCGATCAGCATGGTAGATGCGGCCCGCGAAGCCGGCCAGCATTTCGATCGGACCGCCGTTTTGGTGGCATGCCTTGAGGAAATTGCTGAGCAGTTGGACCGATTCGTGGCTCGCGATGCCACGCTACCGGACGACTGGAGGGCCCGCTCACTGCTCACCGGGCGGCAAGTCCGCTTAGCGACGCCGCGCGAGGAGATCGCCGGTGTTTGCGAAGGGTTGGCCGACGATGGTGCTCTGCTCGTGCATACATCCAATGGCAGCCAAACCTGCTACGGTGGCGTCGTGACAGGATTCGAGTAACGTATCGCTCCGGCCCGTCCAAGCGAAAGCGTACAGAGAATGGCAAAAATAGCGGCATTTTTTCGAGCCAACGGTAGCCTTGCCGACCATTGCCAAGCTTCCCGACGCTCCCTTTTGGCGCCAAGGACCGCGGGGCTTTCCAGTGACATGAGCATGGCGTCGCCCGTAATCCAAACTGGCTCGCCACCGGTTCCAGCCCTTCGACAATTGCCAATCTACATCTTTGTATTCGGACAGCGCGGGTTGAATTCCTGAAATATGCCAGACGTTTAGATGCCCCCAATTCAAAAATCGGGCGAGTCCAACTATTCTAGGGGTTCTCCATTGCCGCCAGTGTGGCGGATTGTACGCGTCGATCCCGTGAAGGACACTTTGTTCCAATGCCCCGTCTTCTTGCACAGATGATCAACGACGACGCACCTGTGCGGGGCTGGCAAGCCATCGTCGAAGGCAATGGCATCGCTATTTCGATCACGGGCATGCTGATTGTGTTTGCTGCGCTGGTGATTATTTCGGTGTTCATCGCGCTGGTACCCAAACTCTTGGCAGTGCTCGACCCCATTCTGCCCAAGGGCCACGCGCATGTCGCGGCTCCCACGCCTGAAGAGCAAACGCCTCTCGACCACGAGAAAGTGGTGGCGGCCATTGGCATGGTACTCCACACAGAACTGCAGAAAATTAGCAGCAAATAGCTCTGCCACGACCCAACATCACACCCCAACATCCTCCCGAGCCGGGCATACGGACCTAGATGGACATCTTCAATCAGTTCCTCGAGACCACTGGCTTTGCCAACATGACCGTTGGCAACGCGGGTATGCTCATCATCGGGTTGGTGTTCATCGCCCTGGCGATTATCAAGGACTACGAGCCGCTGCTGCTTGTGCCCATCGGATTCGGCGTACTGATTGGTAACATTCCCACCAGCGAGAGTATGGCGCTGGGCGTGTACGACAAAGATACCGTGCTCAGCTACATTTACTTTGGCGTGAGTCAAGGTATCTTTCCGCCGCTCATCTTCCTAGGCATCGGGGCGATGACCGACTTTTCCACGATGCTATCCAATCCCAAGCTGGTGCTGCTGGGGGCTGCGGCGCAGATGGGCATCTTCCTAACACTGCTGGGGGCGCTGTACCTCGGGTTCCGGCCCGAGCAGGCTGGGGCGATCGGCATCATCGGTGGAGCCGATGGTCCAACGGCTATCTTTCTGGCCGCGAAGCTTGCACCCGAATTGCTGGGCGCCATCGCCATTGCTGCGTATTCCTACATGGCGCTGGTGCCGGTGATCCAGCCGCCGATCATGATGTTGCTCACTACGCGCGAGGAGCGGCTCATCCACATGGTGCCGCCACGCCACGTAAGTCGCCGCGAAAAAATCATCTTTCCCATCGCCGCATTCCTGATCTGCACCATGATCGCGCCGGGCTCCATTGTGCTGATTGGGATGCTGTTCCTCGGCAACCTACTGAAGGAAAGCACGGTCACTGAGCGACTGGCCAATCGCGCTCGCAACGCCATGATCGACGTGGTAACCATCTTGCTCGGCTTTTCAGTAGGCGCTAGCACCGACGCCGACCAGTTCCTGACCCGCGATTCGATGATGATCTTCGGCCTTGGCGCCCTGTCGTTCGCCATTGCGACGGCCAGCGGCGTGTTGTTCGCCAAGTTCATGAACCTGTTCCTCACGCACAAGATCAACCCGTTGGTTGGCGCGGCGGGCGTGTCGGCGGTGCCCGACTCGGCACGAGTCGTGCAGATGGTGGGGCAGAAAGAGGACCCGCACAACTTCCTGCTCATGCACGCCATGGCCCCCAACGTCGCTGGCGTCATTGGCTCGGCCGTGGCAGCCGGCGTATTGTGGAGTGTGCTGACAAATTAACCAATGCATCTAACTTGATTGAGACATACCGTGGCGAAGAAAAAAGTTGACTTCATGTGCACCGCATTCCGCGACGGATTTCAATCCGCCTACGGTGCCCGCGTGCAAACCAAGGACTTCCTGCCAGCCCTCGAAGCGGCGCGGGATGCTGGAATTGACTATTTTGAAGCGGGAGGCGGCGCGCGGTTTCAGTCCCTCTACTTCTACTGCCAGGAAGACGCCTTCGACATGATGGACGCCTTCCGCGAGACGGCGGGGCCCGACGCCAACCTGCAGACACTCGCCCGTGGCGTGAACGTTGTAGGCCTCGAGTCGCAGTCGAGCGATGTCATCAAGATGCATGCCAACCTCTTCAAGAAGCACGGCATGACCACCATTCGCAATTTCGATGCACTGAACGATGTCAACAATCTCGTCTACAGCGGACAATGCATTGTCGATGCGGGCCTATAGCACCAGGTGGTGGTAACCATGATGGAGCTGCCCCCCGGTTGCGAGGGCGCTCACGATGCCGACTTCTACGCCAAGACATTGCAGCAAATCCTCGACGCCGATATCCCCTACGACGCCGTTTGCTTCAAGGACGCCTCCGGTACGGCGGTGCCATCAAAGGTGTACGAGACGATCAAGCGGGCGCGGAAGATGCTGCCCAAAGATGCGTACATTCACTTCCACACGCACGAAACGGCCGGCGTAAGTATCCTGGCATACAAGGCGGCGCTCGACGCTGGTGCCAACGCTATCGACCTGTCCATGGCCCCTTGCTCGGGCGGCACCTGCCAGCCCGACATCCTGCTTATGTGGCATGCCCTGCGTGGGTCCGAATTTGAACTCGATATCGATATCGACAAAGTCCGCGAAGCGGAAGAGGTGTTCAAGGAATGCATGAGCGACTACTTCCTGCCGCCTGAGGCCGTAGCGGTCGAACCACTCATTCCATGGAGCCCGATGCCAGGTGGTGCTCTGACGGCCAATACCCAAATGCTCCGCGATAATGGCATCATGGAAAAATACCCCGACATGATTCGGGCCATGAGCGAAGTCGTTCGTCGCGGCGGTTACGGCACGTCCGTCACACCCGTCTCGCAGTTCTACTTTCAACAAGCATTCAACAACGTAATGTTCGGCCCCTGGGAGAAGATCGCCCAACCCTACGGGCAGATGGTGCTCGGCTACTTCGGTAAGACGCCCGTACCGCCCGATCCACAAATCGTGGAATTAGCATCCAAGCAGTTAGAACTTGAACCCACCACGCGGCCACCGCTGGAGATGAACGACGAAGATCCGAACAAGGGATTGGAAGCGGCTCGCAAGAAACTGCAAGAGCGGAACCTTGCGGAGACAGACGAGAACCTGTTTATCGTCGCCACCTGCAAAGACAAGGGTCTCGCGTTTCTCGAAGGCAACGCCGAGTTGGGTGTACGGAAGGTCGATAAGGTAGCCACAGCGGCCCCCACGGCTACGCCGCCGGCACCCAATCAACCAGCCGAGTACACGGTAACCGTCGACGGCAAAGACCACTTCCTCGCCTTCAACGGCAATAACGTGGTAGTCGATGGAAACGTCTACCAGGTCGCGCTCAAGCCACGATCTTCTGGCAGCGGCGTCGCGCCGGCGACCACGGAGGGGCCAACCACCGTGGTGAAGGCACAAATGCCCGGTGTACTCCTCAAGACGCAAGTGAATCCGGGCGATACCGTCCGCTCGGGTCAGGCGATCTTTGTGCTCGAGGCGATGAAAATGGAAGTCCCTGTCGCCGCCCCGTGCGACGGAGTCGTGAAAGAAGTGATGGTCCAACCAGGGCAGCAAATCGCCAACGGCCAAGACTTGGCGATTCTGGGTTAAGCTCCACTTCGCAAGATTCGGGGGCTTCCTCGCCGCCGGACTGCGTGAATTGCCGGCTCATCGCTTTACCAGACGCTATCGATCTACTCGCGCCGAGCCGCCGCCGGCGAGTTTCTCGACTTCCTTGAGCGTGGCCATGGTGGTATCGCCTGGAGTGGTCATCGCCAGCGCACCGTGCGCCGCGCCGTAGTCGACCGCTTGCTGCGCATCGCCCGTCTTCAGCATGCCGTAGATGAACCCCGACGCAAAACTATCGCCGCCGCCTACGCGGTCGAGAATCTCCAGGTTTTCGCGGTGCGGCACTCGTAGAATTTCCCGTCGTACCATGCAAGCGCTCCCCAGTCGTTCATGCTGGCAGACTTTACCGTGCGGAGCGTGGTGGCCGTGGCTCGGAAGTTGGGGTACTCGCTGACGGCCCGCTCGATCATCCGCTTATAGGCCGCGATCGGCAGTTCGCTATGGTTCTGGTCGACTCCCTCGACTTCAAGACCGAGGCAAGCGGTGAAGTCCTCCTCGTTACCAATCATCACGTCGACGAGTTTGGCCACCCGGCGATTCACCTCCTGTGCCCGCTTTTGCCCGCCGATCGCCTGCCACAGCGATGGCCGGTAATTCAAGTCGTAAGAGGTTACTACGCCGTACTCCTTGGCCTTGGCCAGTGCTTCTTCCACAACGGCGGGGGTCGTGTTGGACAGTGCCGCGAAGATGCCCCCCGTGTGGAACCATCGGACGCCCACCTTGCCAAAAAGGGTATCCCAGTCGATGTCGCCCGTTGTCAATTGCGACGCAGCGGTCGATCCGCGATCGGAGCAACCGACCGCTCCCCGCACACCGAATCCGCGCTCGGTGAAATTAAGGCCATTACGTACCGTGCGGCCAATTCCATCGTAGGGAGCCCAACGTACGTAGGAAAGATCGATCCCCCCCTGCAACATGAGGTCTTCGATCAGCCGGCCCACTTCGTTATCGGCCAGGGCTGTAACGATGGCGGTACGGAGGCCGAAACAGCGTCGGAGCCCACGGGCCACGTTGTATTCGCCCCCACCCTCCCACGCACGGAACTGCCGCGTGGTGCGGATGCGTCCCTCCCCAGGGTCGAGCCTTAGCATCACTTCGCCCATCGACACCTGGTCGAACGTACACGAATCCGCAGACTTGATTACTAGCTTCGCCATCGCTTACTCACCTGCCTGAGAACTTACCAATTTCACGGCTTCGGCAACCGCCTGCTGCACGGGTCCGAAGTTGCCATCGGCGTAAAGATCGGGCTTTACCATCCAACTTCCGCCACACGCCACGACACGATCGTACGCCAGGTAGTCGCCAACGTTGCTCGGACCAATTCCACCAGTCGGGATGAATCGCATCTGCCGATAGGGTGCGGCGAGCGCCTTGAGCGTTGCCAAACCGCCAAACGCTTCAGCGGGAAAGAACTTAACGACCTCGAGCCCATGCTCCATCGCCCGCTCCATATCCGAAGGCGTGCAGATGCCGGGGCACACGGGAATACCACGTTGAATGGCATGCTCCACAACCTTGGAATTCAAACCGGGCGACACAATGAACTTCGCGCCAGCCGCTTCTGCCTGGTCCACCTGTTTTGGCGTGAGCACCGTGCCGGCACCCACCAGTACGTCACCTCGCTCTGCCATGATGCGGATCGACTCGATCGCTGCATCTGTACGAAAAGTCACCTCTGCTACCGGTAGCCCACCTGCCACCAGCGCATCGGCCAGAGGTGCGGCGAGCACCGCATCGTCCAGAGCGATTACGGGTACCAGCTTGTGGCGGCCCAGTTGTTCGTAAACAGCGCTGCTCATCGTCGTTTCCCTAAAGTCGTCGTAAGGTTAAACCACCATCAATCGGAAGCACAGCGCCTGTGGCGTAAGGCAATCCTCCCGTGGCCAGCACCGCCACGGCACGCCCGATATCAACCGGTGTGCCCCACCGCGGCTCGACGGTGAGTCCCTCGGCAAGCAGCTTGTCGTACTTGTCAGCGACGCCGGCTGTCATATCGGTGCGGATAATGCCGGGCCGCACTTCGTAGACAGGAATACCAAACTCCCCAAGCCGTGCCGCCCACAACTTTGTCGCCATGGCAACGCCTGCCTTCGAAATACAATAGTCGCCACGATTCACGGAAGCCTCTGTCGCGCTCACGCTCGATACATTGATGATAGCCGCTTGATACTCACGGTCTGCTTGACGCTGTTCAATCATCCACTTCGCAGCGGCCTGCGTTAAAAAGTAGGGACCCCGCAGGTTGATTTTCATCAGTCTGTCGAAGCTCTCGGGGGTGGCCTCCAGTAGGTCGGCGCGAACCTCGGCGCGACACCGGCATTATTCACCAAGACGTCGAGTCTCCCAAACCGCTCGCCCACCGCGGCGAGCATCGATGCATGATCTGCCAATTTACTTATGTCCGCCTGGCAATACAGCGTCGTAGCTCCCAACGAAGCCAGCTCGTCGACGGCGTCGGCGACATCCGCGGCGGGACGGCGGCCATTGATCACGAGGTTGAAGTCGGCGCCAGCAAGCTCCCTGGCTACCCCCAGGCCAATGCCCCGGCTTCCGCCGGTAACCAGAGCGACTCGTTTGTCGGAGAGATTTGCCATGGCTCTTTATTGAATAGGTCCGAAGAATGTGTAATAGGATTCGCGTTTTGCCAGTCGGCCGACGTAGACGCCGCCTCGCGCAAATGATAGTCGCCCCACATGCACGATTCGCCCACAGGCACCTTGCAACCTGAGGGCACGTGGTCCCAGCCGTTCGGCCAATGGTATACGGTGTGCAGGAGGAGTCCTTCGTGCTCGCCATCGGTCGAGAGATACGGATCGGCGAGCAACGTCCGCAAGGTAGTCAACCCCGCCTGACGATAGCGTGTTGCCTCTTCGGCCACGTCACGGACCTCAAGCACTTGGGCCAAACGAAGTAGCCCCTGGCACCCAATGGCCGCTGCGGAGCTATCGACAGGCTCAACGTCGTTGTAAGGATCGGCAGGTTTCGAAAGGTAATCGCCCAGTTGGAAAAGCCCCGGCGCACCGGTATCCCAATAGGGAACGCCGCAAGCAGGCGTCTGCTCGATGTAGAAGTCGCATGTGGCTCGCGCGGCGTTGAGAAATACTGCCTCAATCGCCTCGCGCCCGCCGTGAGGTTCCAAGTCGGAGTCGGGTAGTGTGGCGAGCCATTCAAGCTGCTCGGTGAAACCAACCATCGCCCACGCCAAGCCGCGCGTCCACGTACTAAAAGGCGAGTAACCTTGCTGCGTGGAGGGTGCACGGTAGTCGCCGTTATTGGTGTTAAACAGCGACTCATGCGCGGTGCGGCCGCGGATGTCGTAGGTATCGCGATCTTCGCCATACCAAATATTATAAGTTGCGGTGGCCGTGGCGTGCTCCACGATGCGGCCGACCAGGCAAATCGGGTCGTCGCGCTCCCCCATGAATGCGTGCTTCAGTTGATGGGCCATTGCCAGCGCTCGGCACGAGCGAATGGTATCGACGAACAATGATTGTGGGCCGTTGAACGAATAGATGTACCCACCACCATCTCGTGTATTGGCCCAGCGCGCTGCCTGCACCGCGCCAGAGGCTTTGAGTGCTAGCTGGTAGAACCTACGCTCCCAGGCATTTTCCTCAATGCGGCCTTCGTTCATCAATCGCAAGAGGGCGCCGTAGGTGCTGACGTTGTTAAACCCGTGATCGTGAACGCCCGTGTGCGTCACATGCGGTGCCATAGCAGCCACGGTCCGCTCGCGCCCACGATCGAGAAACTGCTGGTCGCCGGTTGCGTCGAATTGCAGAATCAAACTTCCATACTGGAAGCCCTGCGTCCACTCGGTCCAACCTTGCGATTGGTATTTGCCATCAACGGTAAATACGGGCGAGGCCGTAGTGGGATCCCAGCGCGATTCGATGCGACCGAGCCGATCGCCGGAGGCGGCCCACATCCGCTCAATGGCCGCGACCAAATCGGTGGCCTGAAGGTTCGAATCAATATGTATCATCGCTACGTCGTCCGTCTGTTGTATTCGCCAAGAAGAAATTCGCGTTCGCAAACGGCGATAGTGCCGCACGCCCACGCCGGGCAGCGAGCCCCCAAGACCAATGTAGCGGAGTTTGTGGCTCGCTTGCAGTCCATCCATCGTTTAGAATCTTGAAATCGCTCCCCGGTGATCCCACGCACGCTAAACACGCCTCGCCTCTCCCCATCCTCTGTCAAATTCACATGTCGACCACTACTTCACCTAAACCAACAAGTGCCGGTTCCATCGATCTCGGCGAAAAGGTCCGCAACATAGTCAATGCCACGCCCGTATGGGATATGCATACGCATATTTACGCACCACCATTTGGTACGCCTGCGCCCTGGGGCCGGTGGCACCGCCGACCCGCGTGGGCTAATGCTCTGGGGTATCGACGAGCTGCTGACCTACCACTATCTGGTGGCCGAGGTGTTTCGCGTGGTCCCCTCGCGAGCGCTCCCCTACGCCACCTTCTGGAAGATGGCCAAGCAGGAGCAAGCGGATCACATTTGGAAGCACCTGTTCATCGAACGGTCGCCTGTGAGTGAGGCGTGCCGTGGCGTGCTTACCACGCTGGCGAAATTGGGCCTCGATCCGACCGAAAAGAATCTAGCCTCGTACCGCCGATGGTTTGCCGAGCAAGATGTCGATGAGCATCTAAATCGCGTGATGGAGTTAGCCGGGGTATCGCGCATCACGATGACCAACGATGTGTTCGACGACAACGAGCGCGAACGGTGGCTCGCCAACCCAACTCTCGGTAGCGACGCCCGCTTCGCACCCGTCCTGCGTTTCGACCCCTTGCTGTGCGACTGGCCGGCTGCCGCAGGCAAGCTTAGCGATTGGGGCTACAAGACGACGGCAGAAACTACACCCGGGTGCCTGGCCGAGGTACGGCGATTCCTGAACGAATGGATCGATCGGACGACCGCCATCTACTGCGCCGTCAGCCTGCCACCTAGCTTCCGCTATGCGGGCGCCGGCGACACGGATGCGGGAAATGTGATCTTTCGCAATGCGGTGTTGCCATTGCTGGAGGACCGCGGCTTACCCATGGCACTCATGATTGGCGTCACTCGCGGCGTGAATTCGGGCCTGTCGGTTGCCGGTGATTCGCTGGCAAAGGCGGATGTCGCTTCGTTAGCCCAGTTGTGCGCCGATTTCCCAGGCAATCGGTTCCTCGCCACCTTCCTATCCCGAGAAAATCAGCACGAGCTTTGTGTCACCGCGCGTAAGTTCGATAACCTGATGCCGTTCGGGTGCTGGTGGTTCCTGAACAATCCCTCGCTGATCGAAGAGGTCACCCGGATGCGGATGGAACTGCTAGGAACGTCGTTTGTGCCGCAACACTCCGATGCTCGCGTCCTCGAACAAATCATCTATAAGTCGGCGCACAGCCGTGAGATCATCGCTCGGGTACTCGCCGACAAGTACGCCGATCTTGCAGCAACGGGTTGGCACGTCTCTGAAGCCGATATACGCCGCGACGCCAACCTGCTGTTGTCGGAAAATTTCTCGAATTTCATTTCCAACTAGAGTTGCCTCCTAACCCACGATTATCCCATGAACAGCATCAAACGAAGCACCTGGGCCATTGCCTTGCTGGGCCTTGGCTCCCAGCTCCTATCGCCGGAATCCGTCGCACAGGAAATGGGGATGAAGGTCGACGATGACGGAGTGACGATCACCATCGACGATGAACTGTTTACGCGGTACGTGACCTCATCGGCTACCAAACCGATTCTCTACCCCTTAGTGGGTCCGACTGGTAAGCCGGTGACGCGGGGCTATCCGATGGAGTCGGCCAAGCCGGGGGAGGAAAACGATCATCCCCACCATCGTTCGGTCTGGTTTGGCTACGAGGGGATTAACGGAATCAATTTCTGGCACGAGCCTGAAGATTTGGATCACCCGGCCCCTACGGATGGACGGCAGATCCACCGGGGATTCAAAACCGTCGAACTGGACAAAAACACGGTCGTGCTGGTGAGCGAGAACGATTACGTCGACGCGGCCGGGAAGGTGGTTGCCAAAGACGAACGTACCTGTCGTTTTGGTGTGGACGGGGATACGCGGTGGATCGACTACACGATCAAGCTCTGGTCGCCCGACGGTCCATTGGTGATTGGCGACACCAAGGAAGGCGCCTTTGCGGTACGCGTAGCAGGCACCATGAAGGTCGATGCACAGCAGGGCGGAAAAATAGTATCGAGCAACGGCGATGAAGATGACGACGCTTGGGGCAAACCCGCCCCCTGGATCGACTACTCGGGGCCCGTGGAAGGCGAGACGACTGGCATTGCCATGTTGGCGCACCCCAGCAGCCTGCAATCCGAGCCCCGGTGGCACGTACGCAGCTACGGGTTGTTCGCCGCCAATCCCATTGGGGCCGACGCCTACTCCAATGGCGAGGTGAAAGGTGGTTTACAGCGCGAGGCTGGCGAGCCCATCGTACTGCGGCATCGCCTCATTCTCCACCCGGGCGACCACACCGACGCCGACATAGCCGCTGCTTACGCCAAGTACGCCGAAAGCGAATAGTCAGGCTGGCACTCCCAGCTCTTCACAAGCGGACAGCACCTCAGCGAACGGCACGTGAGCCAAGCGGCCAAAACTGGCGTGGCCGCGAAGCTTCGCACGGGACGAGGCGGGGGAACTCACTCCACATAGAAATCGTGTCAGTTGCCGCGAGGTGGCTAGTGCCTGATGCTGCTCACCAGCGACCTGCCGAATTGTTTCGCGATCGGCGTCCGTCAGCTGCTGGGACGCGCCGGTCAGCGGCGCCCCCTTGGCTCCGGCACATCGATCGCAGTGGCCACATGGTTCGCGCTCTTCGCCAAAGTAGTTGAGCAAGGTTTGCGTTAAACAAGTGTTCGATTCCACCAGATCGATAACGTTGTGAATGCGGGTAATATCGTTTTGCTCGCGAGTGGTGAATCGCTCGACCAACAAATCGACGAGCGAGGCGCGGTCGTCCACGCGATTCTTGAGTCGATACCCGTGCCGTACGCCGGCGGCCTGCAGCACGATATCGCCCTGCTGGTCGAGGTAGTCGAGGGCCGCTACCACCCGGTCGCGTGGCTCTTGCAGCCTCTCAGCGGCTTGCGCGACATCGATGGAAAACCACGTCTTGCCGGCTTTCGCCTGCTTGAAAATCTCACCCACAAACTTCGCTCGGGCGACGTCGAACCGCTGGAGAATTTCAGTGGATGGTCGTTGTGGTTGAAAGCGATACTGGGTGTAGATGGCACCGGTGGGCTGCACCAATCCCTCGAGTTCGAGGTAAGTCATCAACGTTTTTACGACTAAATCGCGAACATCGTATTCTGCCGACAGATCGTAGAGCGACAGTTCCAGCTCCTCCGCACCGCTGCCAAGCACGGCTTCCACCATGCCAGCAATGGCATTTCGCGTGGGTGTGTCGCCGTAACTGAAGTTTTCGAGCGTGATAACGTCGTCCACCAAACCCAGTAGTTCACAGTGCGCCTGGTGTCCGTCGCGGCCGGCGCGGCCGATCTCCTGCATGTAGCTTTCGAGTCCCTTCGGCAAATTGTAATGGTACACGGCGCGGATGTCCGACTTGTCGATCCCCATGCCAAAGGCAATCGTAGCGACCACCACCATGTCGTTCGATGCCATGAACGCGTCCTGAATCTCGGTCCGCTTTTCGGTCCCCAAACCCGCGTGATAGGCGCAAGCGTGGATCCCCCTAGCGCAGAGCATCGCTGCTACTTGCTCGGCGGTTCGTTGCAGTGTGACGTACACAATCGCCGGACCGGTCGGACGCTCGCCGATGCGTTGCAGCAAGAGTTGCTTCCGCTGCTCGTCGTTCGTACACGGCGTAGCGTGCAAATGGAGGTTCGCCCGATAGAAACCCGTATGGACAATGTCCGATTCGTTCATCGCAAATGCGTCGGCGATATCCATAGTCACTTCGGGAGTGGCCGTGGCGGTGAGAGCCAACACGCGAGGAATCTTGAGCTTCGAAGCAAGGGACGCAATCCGCAGATAGTCGGGGCGGAAATTGTGCCCCCACTGACTGATACAATGTGCCTCGTCTACCGCAAGTAGGGCCACCTTGATCCGCTCAAGTAGCTTCAAGAATCGCTCGTTTCCGAACCGCTCGGGCGAAACATACAACAACCGCGTGCGCACCAGCGTGCAGATCGTCGAACACTTGGAAGTTTTCCTCGCGGGTAAGCGATGAATCGAGCCGAGCGGCCGCGATACCCCGCTCGCGCAAGAAATCAATCTGGTCCTTCATTAGCGCAATAAGTGGCGAAACCACTACGGTCAATCCATCGAGCACCAGGGCGGGAAGTTGATAGCACAAGCTCTTGCCACTGCCGGTGGGAAAGATAGCCAGCGCCGATCGGCCCTCCAGCAGGCACGAGATGACCTCGCCCTGTCCTGGGCGAAGCGTCTCGAAACCAAACACGCTGCGCAACTTCTCGGCAGCGGCATCGGGGATCTTCATGACAGTGGACTCCGACTTTTTGGCGCAGGTGGCAGTTCCCATGGTTGGCTCCAATCGCGAGGACCAATAAGTGTACTTACGTTCACCACGCAACAGGATACCCGCCACGAAGAGAAATACCAGCAGTATTTGGCACAATCCTACGAATTTCTAGCCGTCACCTGCAATCGCGAAACAGCCAACGGAAGGAATTGCAAAGCCGGGAATCGGATGGGGCGGATCGGCGGCGTGAAGTTCGCCGCCGTGTTCCCGAAATCGTCGGACTTCCAGCAATCGAAGCCCCCGCATCATGCACCCGCTGGATCTCCCCATGAATCTCAACTCCTGGCACGATCTCGCGACGGATTGTCGCGTAGCTGCGACTCATGTGCGGCTGACCCCCAGGCTTCACGCCCACAGCTTCGCGACCAGCAGCCAAGGTTCACGGCCACTTGCGATCCGAGTATGCTTTCCCACGCGGTAGACTGGTTTGCCATGCGAGGATTTGCAGTATCACTACACGCCAACTCATCGAAGTCGCTCGCCCCGCCCTTTGGTCGACTTAGCTCTTGTTTTACCTCCTGCCACTTGGCGGTCACCGCGCGCTCGATTCGTTCGGATTTTGGCTCGGAGCCATGTACGTGACGTTCCCGTTGGGACTCTTGCTCTACGGCTGGAACGACTGGGCCGATTACGAAACCGATCGCCGCAACCCGCGCAAAGGCAATCTGCTTTTTGGAGCCAAACTGCCGCGTGAAGCGTTGGCCACCCTGCCCTGGCGTATTGCGTTCGTTCAACTCCCCTTCTTCGCAGCATTTACTTGGCTAATCGGACCGAGGTTCTTGCTATGGATTGCCGCCGCGCTTGCCGTCAATGCGTGCTACAACCTACCGCAGGTGAATTTCAAAGGGCGGCCGATACTCGACGCGCTGAATCAAAGTGACTATCTGCTGGTATTCGTGCTGGCGAGTTGGGCCAATCATGTGCCGCAACTTCCTTGGCCGATATTCCTGTTCGGGCTGTTGTTCGCCATGCATTCGCAATTGCTGGCAGAGATTACGGACATCCGGCCCGATCGCGCGGCCGGTCGCCATACCACGGCCGTAACCATTGGCGCAGCCCGCACCAAGTTGGTGGTGGCAGCGATGCTTGCCTGTGAGGCAATCGTGGTTGCGTTGTCCGTAGGCGAGCGATTCTCGTCCGACTATGCCGATTACGCAAAATGGGTCGCGACGGAATTCCTCGGAATCGCGGCCCTGGGGTTTGTCGCTGATTATGGGGTGCGGGGCGACCAGACGATCAACGACCGGCATCTGGCAGGGGTACTAATTGTCTGGAACATGGTGGCCCTGGCGAGCATGTATTTCGTCTGGAATGCGGGACTATTTGCCCTGTAGCGGGTCTGCGCAACGTGACCTAGTGATTTCGGCCGACGTTCGGACTATGATGGTAGGTAGAGTATTGATTTCCTTTGTTTACGGAGTACTTAAAATGCGTAGGTTAGGTTTTGCGTTCACCATGTTCAGCGCCCTTGTATGCGGACTCGGCTGCTCCCAAGGCACCGTGGAAAAGGCGGACGAAGCTGTCGATAGCGCCGCCAGCGACGTAGCTGGTGCAGTCGAAGGTGCTGGCGACGCCGTGGAGAAAG
Source organism: Lacipirellulaceae bacterium (assembly GCA_963753855.1). Classification (GTDB taxonomy): domain Bacteria; phylum Planctomycetota; class Planctomycetia; order Pirellulales; family Lacipirellulaceae; genus Aeoliella. The sequence goes on from CAVWDV010000009.1 coordinate 241,531, forward strand.
CGGCCGACGATATGGTGGACGCTGTCGAAGGCGAGTAGTCAACCATCTTATACCGTTGGGGGTAGCGATTCGGTGGTAAGCCGAATCGCTACCCACCACCGTGGGTGCTTCGTGCAGCGTACTACAGCGACCGTCCCGCGTCAGGCCGGGCGCACGCTTTCTCTCCGCGTGTGCGTGCGTCTTCCACCACACCCGATTGCCGTGGCATGTCAGATCTTGCCGACTCCTGCAGTTGATTGTTGCTGCTCGCGAACGCATGGTCCGGGATCCACTACTTCCGGCGCGATTGGCATTTTCTTCAGTAGCTCAGGGCGGCTGAAACGTGGCTCCGTTTGGTGGCGTGTGGCTTGCCAAAAGACCGCTAGCAGCAATTTTTTGCGCCATTCTCGCTATAATTCAAGGCGCCTGCGGCGATTCGGCCGGCTGATTGTCGTGCGGAAAAATGTTACAATCACGGTTCATCAAGGCGGTTGATTCGACGCGCACCATTGCCGGTGCGTCCCGCTTCCAACCCCAATCTTTCACCGAAGACTAGGACATGCCCTCGCAACCTACAACGCTTTCCCAAGAAAACCCGTCCACCAATGCCGAAGACCCTTCGCTTACGGTCTCACGCACCGCCGGCAATGGCGAAACTTCGAATGCGGCAAACGGCGGCCCACCCCTTAGCCCCACTGCCCCCCCAGTTATCGAAGCCGCCAAGCGATTCTTTCTGGCCCTCAAGGCCTCAGGCGACAAGTTGTTTCTCGGCCACACGCTGGCGGCGCGACTCGAACAGTTCCTGAAGCACGATAACGCGCCCGAGGCTGCCGTCGCACGGCAGCTGCGCAAACTGCTTCGCGGCTGCCCGGAAGTAATCGTCGATGGCGATACCACGTACGCCGTGCTGCGGCCTTCGGTAGGAACGAAGCAGTTGGTCCGCCTTCACCCATCGGGCCATGACTTCGAGAATGTAGCGCGTGGCGAGTACTTGCAACTCAAGGATGCCCAGGTGCAGGGTAGCGAAGAGGCCGACAAGCCAGGACTGGTGATCGATTTCTCCCCCTTCTTCCGCGATTTGCCGGTCGTCACGGACGCGGCGGAGATGGGCAGTGGTATCTCGATCCTCAACCGTCATCTCTCCGCACAGATGTACCAGAACCCAGAGAGGTTTCGGAAAGCGCTGGTCGATTTCCTCAAGGAGACCCACCTCGATAGCACGAATATCCTGGTGAACGACCAAATCCGCACCGTTGAGGAGTTTACCGCCGAGCTGGCCAAAGTCCGCTCGCTGCTGGACGACTACGATGAGCAATCGCCCTATGGACAAGACTTGGCGCACGAAATGCGCGGCCACGGGTTCGAGGCGGGCTGGGGCGCAACTGCCGGACGAATTGCCGAAACGCTCCGCCTGCTGGACCGCGTGCTTAACTCCGCCGACCCCGCCCGATTCGAAGAGTTGCTGGAGCGGTTGCCCCTGGTGCACAAGGTTTTGATGGTCTCGCCGCATGGATGGTTCGCCCAAGACGCCGTGCTCGGTCGCCCCGATACGGGCGGTCAGGTGACCTATGTGCTCGATCAGGCGCGAGCCCTTGAGCATGAGATCAATGCCCGTATTAAACGAAGCGGCATCGACACCACGGCAAAAGTAATTGTGCTGACGCGGCTGATTCCTGAGGCCGACGGCACCACTTGCAATGTGCCCCGCGAGAAAATCCACGGTTCGGAAAACGCGTGGATTGTAAGGGTGCCTTTCCGCGACGACTCGGGAGAGGTGGTGCCGCACTGGATCTCGCGTTTTCAGCTCTGGCCCTACGCCGAGAGCTTCGCCGACGAGTCGTGCCGCGTGGTAGTAACCGAACTGATGGGTAAGCCTGACTTTATCATCGGCCATTACACGGACGGTAATCTCGTAGCCCACCTGCTGGCGGACCGCTTGGAGACAACTCATTGCGCGTGTGTCCATGCACTGGAGAAGACCAAGTACCTGCTGAGCGATACTCACTGGGCCGACCTGGAGCACCAGTATCGCTTCAGCATGCATTTCACGGCCGACCTGTTGGCCTACAACTCGGCCGACTTTATCGTCTCTAGTAGCTTTCGTGAAATCGCAGGCACACGAGACGAGATGGGCATGATCGAATCGTATGAGCTGTTCTCCATGCCCGGGCTGTATCGTGTACAGTCTGGCTTCAATCCGCGGCTCGCGCGGCACAACATTGTTCCGCCAGGCGCTAGCGAGGAGTTCTTCTTCCCCAATACCGACCTGTCGCGGCGCGTACCGGAGGTGGGAGCATCACTCGCTGAGCGATTCTTTAGCGCCGAGCCAAGCGCCGGCAACGTGGGGCACTTGGACCAGCCCGAGCTACCGCCGGTGTTCGCGATGGCTCGCATGGATAAAGTAAAGAACCTTTCTGGTTTGGTGGAGATGTTTGGCAAGCATGAATCGCTTCGACACAAAGCCAACCTGCTGCTAGTGACTAGCTTGAACAACGTTGAGCACTCCAGCGATCCGGAGGAAATCGAGGAGGTGAATCGAACGTATGACTTCATCGATCGGTACGAACTGGCCGGTCATATTCGCTGGTGCGCCGCACGACTCGACAAGACGGAGACCGGTGAGATCTATCGCGTTGTCGCTGACCGACAGGGTGTATTCGCACAGCCTGCGTTCATGGAAACGTTTGGTTTGACGGTAATCGAAGCCATGGCATGCGGCTGCCCTGTGGTTGCGACTTGCTTTGGCGGACCCTCGGAGATCATCCTGCCAGGCGAGTGCGGCGACATTGGCGACCCCAACGACCAGCAGGCTTTTGCCGATCTGTTGCAACGCGTGATTAGCGACCAGCAGCGCTGGCAGAAGTACAGCGACGCGGGAATTCATCGCGTCGCCGATGCGTATACATGGCGACGTCACGCAGCACGGCTGCTGAGCTTGGCCAACGTCTACAGCTACTGGAACCATACGAACGTGATGAACCGTCCTGCTCTGGATCGCTACATCCACACCCTCTACCACACCATCTATCGTCCTCGCACGCAGTCGATGACGGGCGAGTGACTTCCTCAACAGGAGTTGGCAAACCGATGAAAGGATGACTTTTACGCCGCTATCCCCCGCAAGAAAGGCGGAACCGTTTGCCGTAGTCGATTCACAAACCCGCCCAACGTAACGCCGAGACAACTGCCATGTACATTCAACTCATCAGCACTCATGGACTAATTCGGGCGCGGAATGTTGAGATGGGACGCGATGCCGATACCGGTGGGCAGATACGTTACGTCCTGGAACTCGCCATAGCACTGGCCGAACATCCAGCCGTCGACGCCGTCGACTTGTTCACCCGCCGTATTCGCGACAAGCGCGTGTCGCCCGACTACGGGCAGGACATCGAGCAGTTGTCGGAGGGTTGCCGCATCGTACGGCTCCCGTGCGGCGGCGGTCGTTACATGCGGAAAGAGCGCCTCTGGCCGCACCTGGACGATTTTGTCGACGGTATGATTGCGTTTACTACGCGAGAGGGACGCACACCAAGCATCGTGCATGGGCACTATGCCGACGGAGGTTACATCGCCAAGGAAGTGGCGGCCGTATTCGGAGTGCCGTTCATCTTCACCGGTCACTCTCTGGGCAAGCCGAAGCTCGATTACTTGCTCGAAGAGGGTTGGACGCTCGAGCAAGCCAACAAGGAGCTGGCCATTGAGCAACGCATCAATGTCGAGCAGGACTGCCTGGCCGCAGCCGACGCAATCATCACCAGCACGCGCCACGAACGCGACCATCAATACGCCAATTATCATAAGAGCGACGAGCTGGACTTTCATGTTATCCCGCCGGGCACGGACCTCGAACGCTTCTTTCCTTACTACGACTACGAGTTGCCACACTCCGATATCGACGAACGATTCAAGCAGGCGCGCATCCGCCTGCAGGACGATCTGGCCCGCTTCTACACCGCGAATGAGAAGCCGCTGATCCTGGCCCTCTGTCGACCCGATCGCCGCAAGAACATTGGTGCGTTGTTGGAAGCGTATGGCAACAGCAAGGAGTTGCAGGCGATTGCGAACCTCGCCATTTTCGCCGGCATCCGCGACGACATCGAGTCGATGCCCGACAACGAGCAGCAGGTACTCACCGACATGCTGCTCGCGATGGATCGCTTCAATCTGTACGGCAAGCTGGCGATTCCCAAGCATCACGATTCCGAATACGAAGTACCCGAGTTGTATCGCATTGCGGCGGCCAGTGGAGGTATCTTTGTCAACACGGCGTTCACGGAGCTGTTCGGGCTGACCGCTATTGAGTCGTCCGCAACGGGGTTGCCGTTTGTCGTAACCGAAAACGGCGGGCCGCAAGATATCGCCGAAAACTGCGATAGCGGACTGCTCGTCGACGTGAACGATCAACAACAGCTAACCGATGCGATGACCAAGCTGCTCACCGACCGCCAGCGATGGAGCACCTGCTCATCGAACGGGGTGAACCGCGTCCGGGAACACTACACATGGGAAACCCACGTGCGACACTACGTGCAGTTCCTCGACGAACTCGATACCACCCCCACTCGGCAGCCAATCGTGAGCAATAGTACCCCCATTGGTAAACGGCTGGCGAAACTCGACAAGCTGCTCATCACCGATATCGACAACACATTGATCGGCGACGATGCAGCATGCGAACGACTTGTCGATCTGCTCGAACAGAACCGCGGCCACCTGGGATTTGGCATCGCCTCCGGGCGGTCGCTCGAACTCGTGCAGGGGCGCTCGAGGACCATGGCATCAAGCAGATTGATCTGGTCATCTCCTCGGTAGGCGCGGAAATTTACTACGGACCGGAGTTCGCACCCGATCGCGGATGGGCGAGCCAGCTGCGGATGAAATGGAAGCCCGACCGCATTCGCGAAGTGCTCAAGCCGCTCGACTTCCTCAACCTGCAGGATCGCGACTTTGCCCAGCGAGAATTCAAGATTAGTTACGACCTGGTCGGCGACATCACCCCCGATGAGGCGGAGCCGCTGCTGCACGCCGCGCTCGATGCGACCGAGTCGGCCTACTCGCTGATCATCTCTCACGGTGCATTCGTCGATGTGCTGCCGCACCGAGCAAGTAAGGGAAAAGCCGTTCGCTACCTCGCCCGCAAATGGAACATCCCCATTGAGCATGTCGCCACGGCGGGCGACTCGGGTAACGATCGCGATATGCTCCAAGGTCGTACCGCAGGAATCGTGGTGGGTAACCACGATCGCGAACTGGCGTCGCTCAAAGCTTCCAAGGCGGGTCGGATTCATTTTGCCAAGGGGTGTTATGCCGAAGGGATTATTGAAGGCCTGCACCATTACGGGTTGCTGGGCGACACTGCTGCCGCGCACAGGCTCCAACGCGAGAAAGAGGAGCAACTGGAGAACGCGCGTATGAGCGACCCGTTGTATGCCGCCATCGAAGCTGGTGGCACGAAGTTCGTCTGCATCCTTGCCAGCAGTCCCGACCAGGTGGTAGCCCGCCAGCGAGTCGACACTACCACGCCCACCGAAACCCTCGGCCTGGTGGTCGACTTCTTCCAGCAAGGCATTCTCGAGCACGGCAAACTTGCCGGGCTGGGCATTGGGTCCTTTGGCCCCGTTGATTTGAATCGGCGGTCTGCCACGTTCGGTTCCATCACCGCAACTCCCAAACCGCACTGGTCGAACACCGACTTGGTGAGCCCCCTCCGCGAGGCGACCAACGCCCCCGTCGGTTTCGATACCGACGTTAACGCCGCAGCGCTCGGCGAGCATCGTTGGGGTGCTGCTCAGGATCTGGATACGTTCGTTTACCTGACCATTGGCACCGGCATTGGTGGTGGTGGCATGGTCGGTGGGCAGTTGATGCATGGACTGATTCATCCCGAAATGGGCCACATGCGCTTGCCCCGCGATCCGGCCATCGACCCGTTCGCTGGTGCCTGCCCGTTCCATGGCGATTGCCTGGAAGGCCTGGCTTCAGGTCCTGCCATCGCAGCGCGTTGGAACCAACCGGCCGAACAACTCGCTGCCGACCACCCCGCCTGGCAACTTGAGGCCGACTACCTAGCAAAGGCGGTCGCCAATCTCGTCTGCACGCTGTCGCCACAGCGGGTGATCCTGGGCGGCGGAGTCATGCAGCAATCGTTCCTGCTGCCGATGATCCGCACGCGTACCACCGAGCTACTCAACAACTACGTCCGCTCGCCCGCTATTACCGATCACATCGACTCGTACATCGTGGCCCCCGGCCTCGGCGGAAACGCAGGCATCATGGGTTCTCTGGCTTTGGCGATGGATGCGGCCCGGGCTGGGTCGTAATCAGTCGCGCGCTCCGCCCCCGCGTAATGTAGCTCCACATCCACTGCAATAGCACCAGCACACGGCTCTCGAACTTCACCAGCGCCATCAGGTGCACGAACAGCCAGGCGAGCCACGCCAGGTATCCCGAGAAGCGGAGCGGACCGATTTCCGCCACCGCGGCGGCGCGGCCAATCGTCGCCATCGAACCGTAATCGCGATACTTGAAGGGTGCCAAATTTCTACCAGCGGTGCGGCGCGCGATGAGCCGGGCCACGTACTTCCCCTGCTGAATGGCGACCGGTGCCACGCCTGGCAGGAGATTTCCCGCAGCGTCGGTAAGGTGCGCGAGGTCGCCAATTACAAACACGTTTGGGTGCCCCGCCAGCGACAAATCGGGCTCGACGTGTGTCCGCCCGGCGCGGTCGATTTCTACTTGCGTTCCTGCCGCTTCGGCCAGTTGCTTGCCAAGCGGCGATGCCTTGACTCCGGCCGCCCACAAGATCGTCTCGGCGTCGATCCGCTCATGCCGATCCTTCGCCGCAAGGTCGATGCCGTCGGCATCCATCGCGGTTACCCTGACGCCGGTGTGCACCTCGACTCCTAGCCGCTCAAGCGACTTGCGTGCTTTGGCTGAAAGCACCGCAGGATAGTGATTCAGCACCTTGGGCTCGGCATCCACTAGCACTACCCGCGCCGAACCGGGTTGAATCGCGCGGAACTCGCGGCGGAGCGTATGCCGCGCGAGGTCGGCCAGCGTACCCGCAAGCTCAACGCCAGTTGGCCCGCCACCCACAATCGCAAACGTGAGCAATCGCCGCCGCTCGGCTTCGTCCGACTCCCACTCCGCACGTTCGAACGCACCGAGCACGCGGGCGCGGATCTCGGTTGCTTCGGAAATACTCTTGAGACCGGTGCAAGAGGCTCCCATTCGGATTCGTGCCCAAAATAGCTGTGAGTCATGCCCGCCGCGACGATCAAGTAATCGTACCGCAGCGAGCGATCCTTCAACTCCACCTGCTGTGCCTCGAGATCGAATCCCACCACCTCGCCCTGCAGCACGCGGGCGTTCTTCTGCCGCTTGAGCACGTTGCGCAACGGCGCACAAATGTTTGCCGGCGACAAACTACCGGTCGCCACTTGATACAGCAGTGGCTGAAACAGGTGGTAGTTCTCTCGATCGACCAGCGTCACCTCGGCATCCACGCGGCGGAGCGCGAGCGCCGCATTTAAGCCTCCGAATCCACCACCGACGATCACGATTTTCATGAGGGCTCAAAACGCTGAACGAAAGGATCCGGTGTGGTAAACGTAGTCACTATACTCACCTCGTCCCTAGCCGGCGACCTACGCGTTGCCGGAATAGTGCGCGACTCGCCCCAGCGCCCACCGCCGTTGGTATACATCGACAACTTCCAACTAACGATTCGCTGTCGATCTACGCCTACCAGCCCGCGACAATCGACGTCGTTGTGCCGATTCGAGTTACGACTCCACCCACACCGGCAGGCAGCCTCATAGATCGACATATAGATCAACAGTTGTCGAATAATGACCAATGACCAATGTTCAATGTTCAAATTCACCGCCGACAGCCGACAGCCGACAGCCGACAGCCCACAGCCCACTGCCCCCACCATTAGACCGCACCGCGTGGCGCACATTCACTGACCATGAATCCACACTGCATGGTTGCCCCTGTGGCAACGTGGCGCTTCTGCTTGGCTTTTTGCTTCACAGCGAACGTCACATCAATCCGTTGGATGATTTGCGACAGTTGCTTGTGAGCGTCCCCTGGCGGCAGGCTCACGACCTGCTCGGGCAAACGCCATAACACATCCACCACTTGCTCGGCGCTCAACACGCGACTGCTGGTGCGCCCTGCTCGGCCAGTGCATGCCGCAGTTGATCACGCTCGGTGGTCAGCAGTTGCAGCCGTTTCAGCGCAACAGGCATTTGCTCCTGATCCACCAGCAACATCCGGTCTGTCGCTTGGGCGATTTGCTTGCTGAGCGTGGCGATGCTCGCTTGCAGCTTGCCGATTGGCTTGGCACGCTTGCCAGATATCGTACACGATGCTCGCGCCTGCTCCGCATAAGGAGACAACAAACAAGAAGCCCGATACTAATACGCAATTGGGAGGAAGCATCTCATCGAACCCGTATAACGCATCGAGCAGAAAAGACGCAACCAACGATAGGACAGTAAGCGCAATTAGCACTATCGAGCGGTTTGAGGGACGCATTTCGGAGGTTAAATACATTGCAATGAATTGTACGACTCATGCTATCAAAAGTCTATTAACATCCTCTTGACTCGGGCCGGCGAAAGTGCCGCCCAGCGTTCTGAAGAGAAGGAACTCTCTAGGTCTTGAAGGTGATGATGAAACCGCCGAAGTGGGCACGCATCGCTGACCTTCGCAACTTCTGGAATTGCAGGCGGACGGTGACGAGAAAACGGTGAGAAATAGGGCAGGCGACTGGCCGGACAATGTCACGACCCTTTTAGTCTGGACGCGGTGGTTCAACGTGCAGCGTGACGGCGCAAAAGAAAACCAGCACGGCAACAATGTGCCGCACTGGCTTGGGAGCTTGGGACGATGCGTGGTTGCAGCATCAAGCCGCGAGGAAAGTCAGCGGAATCGATCGCGCGAATAATTCATGGTGAGTGACACTGCCCCGTGGCGCAATTTCCATTGGAAAATGGGGTGGCGCGTGGGTGCCACGTAGCCGAACTCTTACGAAATCGCGAACAATCCGTATTTTTCGAGGAGACCTGATACGCTGAAAGTGCTGGGCTATCGCCACGGGGCGTCAAGCTGCGGTATCGCCGACAGCTTTCGCATGTAATCCTGGGAGGTCCGGGGCGACTAATTCAGCGATGTCTGGCCAAAAAACTCTGAAAAATACACTTGTGGACAAACGAGCCATCAACAGCCAAAATGACCTTGAAGGCGGCAAAGAGCTGGGTGCCGATTCGCCCGAAGCCTGGGTGGCGCTCTATGGCGACCTGCTGTTCCGTGTGGCTTTCGCTCGAGTGACGGATCACAATGTAGCCGAGGACTTGGTGCAGGAAGCGTTCCTGGCTGCCTGGAAGAACCGAGCCTCTTTCGATGGACGCTCCGAGCGGGGCACGTGGCTGGTGGCCATCCTGCGACGGAAGATTGCCGACCATTTCCGCCGCGTGGGGCGGCGGCGGGATACAACGTCCGAGGGCACCGAAGTCGAGTTCGCCTTGTTTGACGAGCGGGGCAGGTGGCGGCAGCGAATCCAAGACATCGACTTGTACCCCAACAACAACGTGGAAGCGGAGGAGTTCTGGCAAGCCATGGTCGATTGCCTTCGCCTACTGCCAAGCACGCTGGCCACTGCCTACGACCTACGCGAACTCCAAGATATTCCTCCCGCAGAGGCTTGCGAACAATTGGCGATTAGCCGACAAAACCTGGCCGTCCGTTTGCATCGAGCCCGACTCTTGCTGCGTGATTGTCTCGAGCGCCGCTGGCTAGGAGATCGGCCGTGAATCTCTCCAAGCTGAAATTGATTCTCCACTGCCACTGCGAAAAGGCGACGCAGTTAGCTTCGGAATCGCTCGAGCGCCCACTGATCCCCAGCGAACGTTGGGCCATGAGGTTTCACCTGATGATCTGCCACGGGTGTCGGCGGGCGGCACGCCAGATTCGTCAGCTGCACGACGCGGCAGCCAACATGCCGGAGCACCTCCGGCAATCGCTGATTCAGCAAACGGGCGAACTTTCGCCAGCAGCCAGGCAGCGGATCGTCGACGCGATGCATCGCGAGAAGGACGCACCTCGTTGATCCTGACTCGCCCGCAAGCGGACGACATCGGCTCGGCGTAGGCTTCCGAACGAAAACTTTTCGCTTCTCTTGTAATCGCTCCTTGCTTGCGGCGACTAATCGTCTGTTGAGCCCGTAAGGTCGGGCTTTCTGTCGATGTTCTAGGGCATGGCTAGTGAACTCGAAATCGTATCGCGCCTCGGCAACTCCGAGGTCGGCTCGCTCGAACTGCTAACGACGATTTCATTTTTCTCGCGATTTTCTACAAGGAGTTTTGTGATGAACTACCGTTGGCGCATTGTCCAACTTTTCTGGTAGCCGCCACCCTCATGGCAACGAACGCCTGGGGTACTACCAGAGTCGAAATTTCCCTCACCACGACAGGGCCGGTCGGTTTGGCGCCGGCTTTCGTGGCGGCCCACGATGGCAGCTACGATCTGTTCGATGTGGGTGGCATTGCCACACTCGGGCTAGAAGACATTGCCGAAATAGGTGACTTGACCGCCGTACTCGCCGAAGCAGCCACTGCGGGAGCCAACGCGGCGGGGTTCGCTCCCGGAGGCCCGTTCGTACCTGCGGGTGGCACAGGCGCTACCGAGCTAACGCTGGCCGACACGGAAACGTCGCTCACGTTTGCCGCCATGATCCTGCCCTCGAACGACTGGTTCATCGGCAACTCGACGGCGTTCGATATTTCGGCCCTACTGAACGCGGCACCTGGCACGCAGTTGTCGTTCGACTTCTTCACGGTTTACGACGCTGGAACCGAGGTGGAAGACTTCGCATTCGGTCCCGGCAATGGTCTGGTTGGCATCACCACGGCTGCGACTCCGAGTGGCGGTACCGCGACTTCCGATCCGATTGGTGTCGTCGCCGGCCCTGATCCATTCGCGAGCTTCCTGAACCTGGAGCCCGCCAGTTTCGACACCACGACGATTGACTTTACCGGCGGAGCGATTGCCACGCTCACCGTGCGTGTGGTGCCCGAGCCTAGCACTTGGATGCTGGCACTGACTGCCGGAACCGTTGGGCTCGTTGCGCTGCGTCGACGCAGGAGGTGAGCGACCCAACGACATGGCTTCGGTTGGACCACCAAGCACCCCTCCCGCAAGGTTGGCCGCGATGCCGCCCCGGGAGGGTGTTTACAACTGCCTGCTGTTGCAGCGACGGAGTCACACGGACCGCCGCCGCTTTCGTTGTGCCCAACTGGCACTGCGGTTCCATCGACGTAATTGGCCGACCGATCACGAATACCCTCAACTAGCGAAGCGTACTCGTAAACTGGTCGGCAGGCGTCGGGCGAGTTGGCTCACCCCTGCCGAATGCTATCCAGAAACTCAGCGTCGATCTTGCTCTTCACCGTGCGACGATCCATGCCCAGTTGTTGGGCGGCGGCTTCGTAGGTGCCGCGTTGCGCGTAGACCCAGGTGGTGTAGGCAGTAAGGAGTTCATCGGCGGTAAGCGCGCCCGCTTCGGCATCGGAAAGCCAGGCGATCCGCTGGGTTGCGGCCTGGTGCCGCGGCGTGTATTCGCGACGGACCAGCACGTTGCGGACGCACTGCTCCAGTTCGCGGATGTTGCCGGGCCAGGGGTAGTTGTTCGGCAATTGGCTGGTGATCCATGCCTCCGACTCCGCGGCCACCGCGTCCGCCTCGCCCGGGGCAATGCGCTCGGCAAGCAAGTGAACGAGCCCGCGGAGTCGCCTGCGGACGGTCGGCCAGTTGGCGCTCAGGCTCGGTGTCTCGATGCGGTCGGCGCATAGCCGGTAGTACAGATCGTGGCGAAAGCGGCCCGCTTCGATCTCCACGGCCAGGTCGCGATTGGTGGCGGTGAGAATCTTGCCCGCGAACTTGCGCTCGTCGGTTTCGCCCAAACGGCAGTACGTGCGGTGCTGCACGACACGGAGCAGTTTGACTTGAATCGCCAGGTCGAGCTCGCCAATCTCATCGAGGAACACCGCCCCGTGCGGTCGGCACGCTTCGAGCCAGCCAATGCGATCGGTCGTCGCCCCGGTGAACGACCCGCGGGCATGACCAAACAACTCTGACTCAATCAGCGTTGGCGAGAGCGCGGAGAGATTGAGCGGCGTAAACGCAATGGCGGGATCATCGACGAATCGTTCCCGCTCGGGATCAAACTCCAGGTACTGCGAAAAAGCGATGGCCCGGGCAACGAGTTCCTTGCCGGTTCCGGAGGGCCCGGTGATGAGCGTGGGGAGTTCGCACATCGATCGATACAGGCTGCGCCGATAGCGGCGCATGTCGTGCGTGAAGATCGATTGCCAGACGGTTTCGCGGAGGTGTGCTGCGGGGGTCGACTCGCCGAGGATGCAGTCGAAGATGTGGCGAAACGCGCGCCGCACCTGATACAAGCACGCAAACAGGTGTGCCGCTGCGTGGCGGTCGCGCCTCGGCAACGAAGGCGACGCGAAGAATCGCTCGTAGTCGGCAACGAACGCGGCGCCATGCCGTGTGCGCGTTGGTCTTGCCTGCTGGCTGGTAGAGTTCGTCGATGGTTCGCGTGGCAACATGACGGTAATACAACACGTAGGTGGCCAGGCCGTCGTAGATTTGGGCCGTTTCGGCATCGACTTTTTCGGCGCCATTGAGCCGATCGCACAGCCGCTGCGCCACGCGGTCGGCCCGCTTGGTGAGCCGGGCGACGTTCACCCGCTCGGCGTGGTCGGTCTCCAGCGTGCGGCTCCAAAGCTGGGTATCGCGGGCGTCAAATTCGTCGCCGAGCGCCTGCTGTTCAAGATCCAGCCGCCGGCGACTGAAGGGGTTACAGTAGGCGAGTTCGGCCAGGGCCTCGATAAAGCCTTGATCGCAACGGTCGATCATCACTACCCTCTCGTTCGTCTACGTGCATTGAATGGGTGTTTCCCCATGCCATCAGTCTACTCCACGGTGTACTCAAAGGTGTACTCCATGGGGGCATCCAATCGTTGCCTCGTTCGAATCCTAAGAAGTCGCCACGGATGCGCAGTGCGACGGAGTGACTCCGAGCCCAGGTGTGTTGCATTCCTGGCTTCGCCGTGCGCGGCACCAACAAATCGGCCCCCCACGCCGGGTGGCGCGGGGGGCCGTGTGGGTTTCACAATGAGCGAGCTACTAGCGACTAAATCGCCGTTGCTACGGCGGAAGCGCCGTCGCCGCAGCTACAGTCGGAGCAATCGCAGCTATCGCAAGGACACTTGTCGCTGCACTGCTCACATTCGCAATCGGGGCACTCGCAATCGATGCACTTGCAGTCCGTGCAGCTTTCGCTACCACAGTTCTCGCAAGGGCACTCCGCGCCAGCACAACAGGTGGCTGCGGCAGCCGTGCGCCCTCCTGCGGACACTTGCACGGATCGCACTTGCAGTCGTCGCCACACTTGCAATTGGCGGCGGTGGCTTCGCCGATCACGGTATCCGCCGTTACGTTGCGAAACGCAAACGCGGCAGTCGCCACAAGAGCCACTATCGCAACGAGTGTAAAGATAGGTTTCATCACAAAATTCTCCATCAAGGAAACAGAAAGCAAAACTCAAATCGGGTCATTCGCACGGCGCATCACGACGGGGGTCGTCGTGGAGCGCCAGCATTTCAAATGATCCAACGGCAGAGTCGTGCTAAACGCGGCGCCATCCGCGTGGAGATGGTGTCCGGCGCCAACCTCCTGTGGCGGACGTCGCGGGCGGTGGGTCGAACGTGGCCAAGGCGGGCACGAGCAGAAGTTCGTTGCAGAGGAGCGTGAGCGACGTGCCGCTGGCCACAACCGAAGCAAGGGGTTGGTCGCTGGTGGCGGAATCGCAGCAGGGGCAGTCGCAATCGCCGCGACTCGCGCAGCTAGTGCCACGGCAGGCGTCCGGCGAACTCGTCGGTGACTGGCCGGGGGGCTGGCAATGGGGGCAAGCGACAACGGCCTCGGCGACTCCCTCCGCCGCACACTGGCAGGGCGGACGCGCGACGAGCCCAGCCAACACCACCCCCAAGGCGGCAGCCCAAGTCAGGCACCATTTCAATCGAACGGGTTGGGCTGAAAACATGGCGAGCCATTTAGGAGCAGAAAAGTGGTAGCCGGCTTATAGCAAATTCCCATTCCGTACCGAAGGGCGAAAACGCGAGCGGACGGCGGCGTACGGGTATTGTACATTTTGCCGCCCAGCGGGTCGATATAGGAGTGCTGGCAGCAAGGGGCCGCATGCTCCGCCGCGAGCGAGAATTGCCACGTCTGCCGCTTGCGGAAGCCGTTTTTTACCTATACATTCGGCGCAGCGAGTTTGCCCCCCTTGTAGACATTTGGGCTCGCCGGCCACTTTCTTCACCCCCCAAACCAACCACGCTTTATGTCCGCCGCTGCCATACTGCTGGCTACAACCGGGTTGCTTGCGGCAGGTGGGCTCATGGAATCGCTGGGCCACCGTCGCCGGCTGGCGCAGATTGCGACCCGGATTCATGTAAACGGCACTCGCGGCAAGTCGAGCGTTGCCCGGCTGATCGCCGCTGGCATGCGGGCGGGCAATATTCGCACCTGCTGCAAGACCACTGGCACCTTGCCGCGGATGATCTTGCCTGACGGCACCGAGTATCCCGTCTTCCGACCTTCGCGGCGAACGTCATTGAGCAACTTCGCATCGTCGAGGCGACGGTCGAGGCGAATGCCGAAGCCCTGGTGATTGAGTGCATGGCACTCATTCCGTACTTGCAATGGCTGTGCGAAAACCGGATTGTCCGCGCCACCCACGCGGTGATCACCAACGCTCGCGAGGACCACCTCGACGTGATGGGCCCCACGGAAGTGGACGTGGCCAAGGCACTGGCCGGCATGATTCCGATTGGCGGCAAGCTGTTTACTGCCGAGCGCGACCATCTAGGCATCTTCCAAGAAGTATGCGATGCCCGGGGTACCGTCTTGCACGCGGTAACCGAAGAGGACGTCGCCCGGGTGACACCGCTCGATCTGGTGAACTTCCCCTACGTCGAGCACGCCGAGAATGTGGCGTTGGCGCTGCGTGTGTGCGACGATGTGGGCATCGAGCGGGGCGTGGCCCTGCAAGGCATGTGGAACGCGAAGCCCGACCCCGGCGCGATGACCGCCCACGAAATGGACTTCTTTGGCCGGCGGATCAATTTCGTCAATGGCTTTGCCGCCAACGATCCGGAAAGTACCGAGCGAATCTGGTCGATGGCCATCGAGCGGTATGCGGATGTCGAACGACGCATCGCGGTGTTCAATTGCCGAGCCGACCGTCCGGATCGCTCGCACCAACTGGGGCGGATCGTCGTGGATTGGGCGCCCGCCGACTACTACGTCTTGATTGGCACCGGCACTTACATCTTTGGCAAAGCCGCCACGGATACAGGGCTCGATCCGCTCAAGCTCGTGTTCGCCGAAAATCGCCGGACCGAAGAGATCTTTGAAACCATTGTCGAACTGTCGGGCCGCTCGTCGCTGGCAATGGGCATGGCCAACATTGGCGGCGTGGGGCTCGACGTCGTGCGGTACTTTGCCAACCGCAGCACCCAAACCGTCTTTAAGTAACACCTTCCCAAAGCATCATGGTCGAATTATTAAGCGTTGCCATCGGTATCGGCCTGGCCGTGAGCCTGTTGTTTTCCGAGCTGTTCGGACTGGCTGCCGGCGGCATGGTGGTGCCGGGCTATTTCGCGCTGGCCCTGAGTCGACCCATCGACGTGATCCTCACGTTGATCGCCGCGCTGGCCACCTACCTGATTGTCTACCTGATGAGCACGTTTATCATCGTTTACGGTCGCCGTCGTACCGTGCTCATGATTCTGGTTGGCTACCTGGTACGGATCCTGTTCAATTATCTTCCCATGGAACTGTTGACGCCGGTTGAGTCGTACGCCACCGAGCAGACGCAGTTTCAGGTGATTGGCTATATCATCCCCGGGCTGATTGCCATTTGGTTCGACCGCCAAGGTTGGGTCGAGACCTTGTGCGCCCTGATGACCGCGGCCGTGGTGATTCGCCTGATCTTGGTACTCATCTACGGCATTGAACTAAATATGTATTGAACCCGTGCGATGGTCCTCCGAGGCCATCGATAAAGCGAACCGCGGTGGGCTCGGAGGCCCAGCGCACCACTACCTCCGCAAGCTCCGACAACTTCCCATGAAAAAAGTCATTTGGCGTCCGAAGGCCGTTTCGCGCCCCGCGATGATTCTCATCGCCATCATGTCGGCTGTCGGTATGCTCGTGGTCGAGGCGGAGAAGAACAACGGCGATCCGAAGAAGCGTCCTTACTATGAGGAAAAGCTGGAGGCGGCTGAGTTGGCCCAACGCGCTTTCGATGAAATCAAGGCCGCCCGCATGAAGATCAAGGAGATCGATCCCGCCTACGACCCTATCGAAACGGGACTCATCGGTGTCAACATGTCGAGCATTACCAGCGTCAACGGGGTACTGCCATCGAAGCAAACTGCCGCGAATCCCAACTTTGCCGCCGTGGTGGTCGACATGCTCAAGCGGGCCGGAGTCAACGAGGGCGATGTCGTCGGGATGGGGCTCTCGGGCTCGTTCCCCTCGCTCAATATCTGCTCGATCGCCGCCGTCGAGACACTCGGTGCCGAGCCCGTGATCATCAGCAGCGGCGCCGCCTCGCAATGGGGAGCCAATCTACCCGAGTTACTCTGGATCGACATGGAAAAGCAATTGTACGACCAGGGTGTCTTCGAACATCGCAGCCAAGCGGTGTCGATCGGCGGCGACGAGGATAAGGGCGAAAACCTGCCACCCGAGGGGCTGGTCGATATCCAGGCGGCCATCGAACGGTGCGAACTGTCGCAGATTTCGGCCGAAGATTTCACCGGTGCGGTTGATGCCCGCATCAAGCTCATGCGGGACAAGGCACAACGACGCGGAATTAAAGCCTACATCAACGTGGGTGGCGGCGCCGTGTCGGCGGGCTCCAGTATTGGCAAGAAGCTATTCGACGAGGGACTCAATCTGCGACCCCCCACGCGAATGCCACCCGACCTGGACGGCGTGATGCCGCGACTTAGCAAGCAGGGAGTGCCCGTAATCAACTTGGTGCAGATTGTCGACCTGGCGGAACGGTTCGGATTGCCCGTCATGCCAACGCCGGACCAGCGAGAACTAATTGAGCCGGGACAGGGCGCGGTATTCAAGGGCGTTGACTATAATCGGGTGCTGGTGGTGGGCGTCCTGGTGGCTATCATCGCCAGCCTGTTCGGTTTCATTCGTTCGGATATCGGATTCCGGCTGCTGCAAGGCGGGCACTCGCGCAAGCAAGCCGGCCACCCTGAGCCGATGGTTTGACGTCCGTACGGGGAAGCCGGAGCGGGGAATTCCCTGTGGGACTCCCCTCCCTTGCCACCCACCAACTAGACCGTCTTCATTATTCCTGCCGACATCCCGCCGCAATGTTTCGCGCCCGCCAGCGTTTTGGTAAGTACATCATCGAGCGGAAGATCGCCGAGGGCGGCTTTGCCGTGGTGTATCAACGCGCGATACCATCGAGGGCATTCGAGTCGCGCTCAAGATGCCTTACGCCCACTTGTTGAGTCCCGAGACCCTCGAAGAGTTTCGGCAGGAAGTTCGTCTGGTAGCGCGGCTCGACCACCCGAACATCCTGCCGCTGAAGTACGCCGACTATATCGACGGCAAATTCGTGATCGTCACGGCGCTTGGCGAGATGAGTCTCGACGATCGATTGCAGAAGCGGCTCTCGCCGCGATTGGCGCTGGAGTACGCCGACCAGATGCTTTCCGCCGTATCGTACGCGCACAGCGAGCGGGTGATTCACTGCGACATCAAGCCAGATAACTTCCTGCTGTTTACTGGCGACCGCATTCGGCTAACCGACTTTGGCATTGCCCGGGTGGCGCTCCACACGCTGCAAGGATCGGGGGCGGGAACGCTCGGCTACGTTGCTCCCGAACAAGCAATGGGCCATGTCTCGCCGCGGTCCGACGTGTTTGCACTCGGCATCACGTTCTATCGCATGCTCACCAGTCAGCTTCCCAGCTTTCCCTACGAGTGGCCGCCACCGGGCTTCGACCGGCTGCGGTCGAAGGTTCATCCCGAATTCATCGCCGTACTCAAGCGGGCCATGGAGCTCGACGCCCGCAAACGTTTTGGCGACGCGGCGCAAATGGAAGCCGCTTACGATGCGGTGCGGGCTAAGGCCCTGAAGTTGAATGGGAAGGCGAGCAAAGAAACGAGTAAGACGGTCCGCCCGCGCGATTGGCGGACCGTGCAGCGCAAGCAGTTCCTGCGGCTGTTTGGCACAGAATTGGACGCGCACCACGAGTGCGCGAAGTGCTCGGGCCCCGTGTCGGAAGCGATGCTTGCCTGCCCCTGGTGCGGAGTGAATCGGACCAAGCATCGCGACGAAACGAAGTTCCCGCGGTGCTGCCCGCGGTGCTGGCGGGGAATGAAACTCGACTGGATTTATTGTCCATGGTGCTATGGCGCTGGTTTCGAACAGGAAACCGAGCGACAATACAGCGATAAGCGGTACACGGCGAAGTGCAGCAATGCCAGTTGCACGCGCAAAGTACTGATGCCTTTCATGCGGTATTGTCCGTGGTGCCAAACTAAAGTGCGACGGCGTTGGGAGTTGCAAGGATCGAAACATAGTTGCCAGCGGTGTGGCTGGGGCGTGGCGAGCGAATACTGGAGTTACTGCCCATGGTGCACCAAGGCACTCAAGACCGTCCGTTAGCTGCCGGCCTGATGGATGGCAAGCTGCTCGAACGAGCGAAACTGTTCAACGCAACCGACATGAATGCGCCCGAGGTGCTGCAAGTCGCCGGCCGGCTGGTAGCGGTGATCTCGCAGCGTTCGCCCAATAAAGAGACCGCCAACGAAGACGCCGCTGCCGTCATTCCGTGGGGCGACGAAGCGGCCGTACTGGTGGTGGCCGACGGACTTGGCGGCGCTGCCTTGGGCGAGGAAGCGTCGGCCCTCGCGGTACGGCGAATTCGCCTCGCCATCGGGCAAGCCGACCCGGCGCACGTCCTGCTCCGATCGGCCATTCTCAACGGCATCGAGGCCGCCAACCGCGACATCCTCGACCTGGGACGCGGCGCCGCGACCACGTTGGCCGTGATCGAAATCTCCGGCCATACCATTCGCCCCTACCATGTGGGCGACTCCGGCATCATGGCCTTTGGACAGCGCGGCAAGGTAAAACTGCAAACCACGGCGCACTCACCCGTTGGCTACGGCATTGAGGCGGGGCTCATCAACGAGACCGACGCCATGCATCACGAAGACCGGCACGTGGTATCAAACGTCGTGGGTGCGGCGGACCTGCGCATCGAAATCGGTTCGGAGAAATCACTCGCGCAGCGGGATACCGTGCTGCTTGCCAGCGACGGATTGTTCGACAACTTACACGTGCGAGAAATCATCGACCTGGCGCGAAAAGGCCCCGTCGATAAGGCCTGCAGCAAGCTGCAAGCCATAGCACGGCAACGCATGACCGAACCGGCTGAAGGCGTGCCGAGCAAGGCCGACGACCTGACGATCATCGTATGCCGGTAGCCGGACAGGCTACACACGGCGCAAGCAGCGACGCCGAGGCGATCTCGAGAAACAGGTCACTGGCCGCCTCAATTACCACGGCGCCAGCGAAACTCAGCTCCGCAGCATTCGCATCTGGCAGGTAGTTGTTGCGGAAGACAACCGCGCCTTCGTCCAGGAAGCGGATTCGCACCATGAACGGATCGATCGATAGCGGAGCATCGCCGAGTACCCCGCGCTCCCAAGTCCGCTTCGATGATCGTTGCGCAGGCAAAATAACATCACAGCTAAGCATCTGCATGAAAGCTGAGTGAAGATTGCAATGATAAGCAATGAAGAATCGGAGAATTGCACATTGCCGAAAGCAACCGCCACGAATGGGTCGGGGATCGAATCCAGGGAAGACGAAAGGAGTCGCGTCGTGCGGCGGTAGGCTAGTTACTGCAACCGCGTTGGCGACCCGGGCGCTGGCGAAGCTGGTACGTCCTGCGCACGTGCTCGATGGCATCGAGCGCTGCAAAAAAGTGGCCCACCAGTTCGGCGTCCCATTGTGTGCCTGCCCCACTGCGGAGGATTTCCTGGGCCCGTTCGGGAGGCATGCCCGAGCGGTAAGGGCGATCGCTCGTCATCGCGTCGTACGCGTCGACGATCGCCAGCAGGCGACCGTCCAAAGGAATCTCGCTCCCCGCCAATCCATCGGGGTAGCCTGTTCCATCGACGCGCTCGTGATGGAAGAGCACGCCCGGCAGGACGTATCGTAGTTGCTCGAGATCGTGCAGAATGGCCCAGCCTTCATCAGGGTGCCGCATGATCTCCGCGAATTCCTCCTGGGTGAGCTTGCCATCTTTATTGAGTATTGCATCGCTCACGCCAATTTTCCCCACATCGTGCAGTAGCCCCGTCATATAGAGTCGCTCGCAGGCGTCGTCGTCGCACCCAGCCTGTTTGGCGAGAATGCGACCGTAGAGGGCCACGCGTTCGCTATGACCACAGGTGTATTCGTCTTTGGCGTCGAGTGCTGAAACCAACGATCGCACTACGCTTACCAGGATCTGTTCTTTCTCGCGGAACAAGTCGAGGTTGCTGGCGTGCGTCGCTAAGATCGAGGCAGTGGTACTCAGCAGCGAGGCTTCGCTCGAACCAAATTCGAGCTGACTGAGCGGCCATTCGCTTTCGGGCCGCTCTTCGTCGGACCAGTACCGATTGACGGCAAGCAACCACCCCATCTGGCGACTTCGCGATGCCACCGGTACCAGAACGAACTCGCGTAGGTCGCAACCGTCTTCTCCCTTGGGGTTCGTGCTCAGTCCATTTTTCACCACCGGCCGGTCCATTGCCGAACTGCCGAACCGCTCGACAATTCGCATCAACAACGCTTCGGGCAGGGGGCGCGCGCCAATACAAATGGATGGCACCGCGTTCACCAGGTCGACCCCCTCCGGGGCCATGAGCAAAGCTAGGCACTCCGCTTTGATGGAGTCGTTGAGGAGCGGCAACGTCGATTGGGCGAGTGCCATTAAATCGTTCGAATGGTCGGACACTTCCAAATGCTCGACCATCGACCGTAGGAACGTCAGTTCTTCCAAATCGTCACTTAACTGTTCGGCAAAGAAATCGTTTTCGGTCCGCAATCGATCGGCCCGCTGTTGGGCGTATGCCGCGGCGACCCACAGATCGGCCATGCGCTGGAGCCAGTCAGCGGGTGCGTTGTGCACTTCTCCCACCGCAACGTGCCCCCCGGATTCCGGGTTCGGTAACGGAACGACCACCATGTGACCTTGCGGCTGGTTACGGGTGACGCATGGCGTCCGCGATCGAAGCACCTGATCGCACGCTTCGCTAATGCCAGGAGGGAGCGGTTGCTCGTGGAGGGCAGTCAACGGGTTGCTGTCCGCGTATTGCCATCTCTCGCTCGCCGGCCGGAGAGCCAGGCGGAAATCGGCCCCAAATGCGTGCCGCAACGACTCCAGCGCTGGAGTTGGCGCTGGGGTGACTGCGGCGTCGGGCTGGTGACCGGTGCTGGTGATCATGAGGTTACTTTAGCAAGCATCTTCCGCGAATTGCCGTCTCCCACCGCCAATGCATCACGCCGGTGCAACGGCGGTGGCTAGGCAATCCGTGCGGTGCAGGAGCTCCGCGCTACCACGCAAGGGTAGGTCGACAGGCCCCATCGTCAATCGGATTTGGGGCCGTCGTTCGATGGTAGCGATGGTAGCGATTAGCAGCGTGTCATGTGGTTTTCCGTCAATTGGGGCTCGCCGCCGATTCGTCGCTAGGGTGGCAAAACGTGAACTACATTTGCTTAAACAGGTTAACAAGCCGATCGCCACCTGCGTCCGCCGAACAGGCGGATTGGCAGGAGGAGACTAACAACTCATCACTCTGTTCGTTTTTGTGAAGGAAACCAGCCATGCGTAGCAAGTCAGGTTTTACCCTGGTCGAATTGGTGGTCGTGATCATGATCTTGGGCATTCTGGCCGGCGTAGCCGCCCCCAAGTTCCTGAGCACCTCGGCCGACGCCACCGAGAATGGACTGAAGCAAACGCTTTCGATCATTCGCAATGCGATCGAGATGCACGCCGCCCAAAACGGCGGGGCTTACCCCCCGACGTCGTCGTCGGCCGCCTTCCACACGGCTTTGGCACCCTACCTGCGTGGCGACTTCCCCGACTGCCCCGTTGGAACGACAAAAGACAACGTGGTCACGTTTGGCGCGGTCGACACGGGCGACGACAGCTCCGGTTGGAGAGTGAATACGGCCAAGCAGACCTTCTTCCCCAATACCACTGCCACGGATTCGACCCTGACCGGCTACAGCACCTACTAGCACAAGCGGCCGATTTGCCGGTCGTGCTAGCATGCCGGTTGAATTGCCGCAGCGAGCCGCACCCGATGCCAGCGAACCGATAGGTTCGCTGGCATTTTGCGTTTGGCAAACTGTAACGACTGACGCGGCGCGACCGGCTGGGCAATTTAATCTTGCTCGGAGGCATGAATCGGCCCCACCGGTTGTGAGGGAGTTACCCATCGCACCGGGCCGATGAATTGTGACGGGCACGTCCGCCCCCGGTCTGTCCGTACTCCCCGTCCGCCAAGTCGGTCCACCCTGCCGCGAGTTGTAACCCATAGTTGAATGATGGAAACTTCACCCCTACAAATCCTGGTCGCCGAAGACAACGCCGCCTTGTCGCGGGTGCTTGAGTTCACCCTTACCAAGGCCGGGTACATGGTCACGCAAGCGCAAAACGGTGCCGAGGCATGGGCTGCTGCCCAGCTTGAGCACTTCGATTTGGTGCTTACCGACTACCAGATGCCGCTCATGACGGGGGCCGAGTTGTGCGGAAATTTGCGCAGCTTGGATGAGTACGCCGATACGCCCATTCTGCTGCTCACGGCCAAGGGTCTCGAAATTGAGTTGCCGCAGCTCTGCGATGAGCTTGGCATTGCGGCCACGTTCGCTAAGCCGTTCAGCCCTTCGCACGTGCTCAAGACCGTGCAGCAATTGTTAACGCCGGCCGTCACCTGACGACGCGCCGCCGTGCCGTTCACGAATGCGTCTCACCCAGCACTACCTTGTTCAGCAAACACCTCCAACTTGGCTTCCCACGGCAGGTAGTTTCGTGCTACCTGCTGTTTTGCACCGTAGCCGTTGCGTGGCTATCGTTAGGGGTGGTGTTTGCCGTGCATGCGGTCCTATCTTCTCGCACCGAGAGCAAGTGCCTGCTGGTGATGGGCAAGGCCGCCGCGCAAGCGCAGATGGCCTACTTGCGCGATGGCACCGCGTCGTACGACACCATGGTACACGAGTTGTGCGACAATAATCACTTCACTTATTGTGCCGTGGTGGATGTGGAAGGCACGTTCATCGCCCATACCCGGCCCGAGCTCGTAGGCGCGATGGCCCCGATTCACGTCGGCGAACAAATGAGCTGGGGCGATGTCGACGCAACCCAGTACACCACCGAAGATTCCCACCAAATGCTGCAGCTGCGGGTGCCGCTCGCGGTGCCGTCGAAGCCGATCGGCCAGCTGTGGGTAGCGGCGCCGGTGCCCGACTTCTGGACCACCGCGTTAGCAGCCGCCGAGGTGTCGCCTCCGGCCATACTCGTGCCCCTCGCACTCGTTGGCTTGGGCGCGCTTTTGCTCCGCCGGATCACGCTGCCGCTGGCAGGCGTTCACGCGCAACTACAACAGCTGGGCAGCCAACTTGCTACGGCTCCCCTGCAATTCGAGAAACTGCCAGCGACCTGCGTGGTGAACGTGGGCTGGAATCGCCTGTTGGAGATGCTTGAGCGAACCCGACACGAAGCGACGCATCAATCGCTAACCGAACGCGTCGCGGCGGCCATCGAAGGTCGCAAGCAGAAAGAGTCGCTGCACATTCTCGATCAGCTGGGCGATGGTCTCGCCATAACGGATGCCGAAGGACGTGTCTCTTTCGCCAATCGAGCGGTGGCGGCTCTGTTGGGCGAGTCGGGGCACAACAGCGACATGGATGGTTGCCCCATCTACGATTACTTGCGCGGCCACATTGATAATCCTGAAGCCCTCGATGAGGTGCATCGTGCCAATCCTGCGCGTGCCGCGCGCATTGAAGTAACCCGCTCGCAGGGACCACGCCAACGCACCCTCCGCGTCGAACGCCAACCACTCGAGTCGGGCGAATCGGGTCACGTGTGGTCGCTGCGCGATGTAACCCAGCAAAAACTGGCCGACGAGATGCGCGGGCAATTCATCGACTCAGCAACCCACGAACTACGAACACCACTGGCAAACATCAAGGCGTACTCGGAAACGCTCGCCATGATGGACGACGTGGACATCGAACAGCAGAAGGAATTCTGCAACACCATTAACAACGAGGCGACGCGATTGGCCCGCTTCGTCGACGATTTGCTGAGCGTCAGCAGCATGGAAGTTGGGTCGCTCTCGATCCACCGCCAAAACGTCGACCTCCAGCGACTCCTGGACGAGGTGGTCGACAAAGTCAAACCGCTCACGGCGAAGAAATCGCAGCAGTTTGGCATCGACCTGCCTGAGAAGCTGGGAGATGCGTACTTGGACAAGGACAAAGTTTCGGCCATGCTCGTGAACTTGCTAGGCAATGCCTCGAAGTACACGCCCTCGGGTGGACGAATTGGGCTGGTCGTCAGTAGCGGTGATGCAGTGATAACGATCAACGTCGAAGACTCGGGCATGGGCATCGCTGCGGACGAAATGCCGCGCATTTTCGAGAAATTCTTTCGTAGCAAGGATCCCCGCGTGCAGGGCGAAATTGGCACCGGGCTGGGGCTCGCGCTGGCTAGCGAAATCGTCCGCCTGCATGGTGGCGAACTCACCGTGAAGAGCCACCTCGAAAAAGGCAGTACGTTCACGGTCACCCTCCCGCTCGTGCAGGAGGCCCGGCTGTGATTCACGTAGAAACGCAAGGCGCCGTCGACGTGGTGAGGATCGATGGTTCGCTGAATGCCGAGAAAGCCACAGAACTCGCCGCAGCGCTAGCCCCGGTTATTAAAACGGGTGCGCCGATGGTGGTTTGCGATCTTTCGCGATTGCAATTGGTGGATAGTGACGGACTGAACTGGCTACTCGACGCTGCGGACGAAATCTCGCACAACGGTGGCACGCTGAAACTTGCGGCGCCCACCCCCCTGGTAGCCGACATCCTGCGGCTAACGGAAGTAGGCGATCGCTTTGAAATCTTCGAGACATCCAATGCCGGGGTGGGGAGTTTCGCAAGATGAGTTCGACCTTGAACGACACACTCGACCGCTCGCTCAGCGAGCTAACTGCACCGCTCGACGGCGAGGCCACCCCCGAGGCGATTGCCGCCAGCGCGACACGGAGGCCGCTCGGACAACAGCTGATCGGCGCCAACTTGCTGAAACCGGACGATCTGGAACGGGCGCTCAGCGAACAAGCCAATCGCAATCTGCCGCTTGGCGAAACGCTGCTCGAAATGGGTGCCGTCAGCGAAGAGCAGTTGCTGCCGTACATCGAAGCGCAGTTGGGTGTCCCTGCGGCCCGCTTACGCGAGGGGCTCGTTGATCCGGCAGCCGTACGACTGCTACCACGCGATCTGGCCGAACGGCTGCACGCGCTGGGCTTGTTTCGGGTCCGCGATTCCCTGGTCGTGGCCATGCACGATCCGTTCGACTTGGATCAGATCGACATTATCGAAAGCGTCACGAAGCTGACCGTAAGGCCGGTATTCGCCTTCCGCACAGCGATCGCGCGAATGCTGAAACGGGGCTACGAGGACGACTTCCAGGTCGACGCGGTGACGGCCGACATGGATGACAATGCCGTTGAACTGCAAACGGATATCACAGGTGTCGACATCGCCTCGGTTCAAGACCTGGTGGAAGGCAGCCCCGTTATCAATCTGGTGAACTACCTGATTCTGCAATCCATTCGTAAGGGTGCGAGCGATATTCACATCGAGCCGAGTCGCAACTTTGGAGTGGTGCGATTCCGCATTGATGGGCAACTGGTTGAGATGCTCCGCCCCCGCCGCGACATTTACCCGGCCATCGTCTCACGCATCAAGGTGATGGCTAAGCTCGACATCGCCGAACAAAGGACACCACAAGACGGACGCTGCCAAGTGGTGGTGGATGGCAACGAGGTCGACCTGCGTATTTCCACGCTCCCCACCGTGCTGGGCGAAAAGGTAGTGATGCGAGTTTTGGACAAAGGCCGATTGACGTTCAACCTCGACAAGCTTGGCATCCCCATCGATATGCTGCCGACGCTCAAATCGCTGCTCGCGCGACCTTATGGCCTGGTACTGGTTACCGGGCCCACGGGTAGCGGTAAGACAACCACGCTCTACTCGGCCCTGGAACTTATCAAGAGCGTGCACCGCAACATTGTGACGGTGGAAGATCCGGTCGAGTATCAAATGGAAATGATCAATCAGGTGCAGATCGACTCGACACGGCACGTGACCTTTGCCTCGGCACTCCGCTCGATCTTGCGGCAGGACCCCGACGTCATCCTAGTTGGCGAAATCCGCGACGCCGAAACGGCCAAAGTCGCTGTTCAGGCGGCGCTCGACGGGTCACTTGGTGCTGAGCACGCTGCATACCAACGACGCGGCCGGCGCCATTACGCGGTTAATGGACATGGGCGTCGAATCGTACAAACTTGCCTCGGCGCTGGTAGGCGTGGTGGCGCAGCGGCTGGTGCGGACCATTTGCCCCAAGTGCCGCACGACGCACTATGCCAGTGAAGAGTTCCTGCGATCGCTGCACTACAAGGGCGACATGCGACGGGCATTTGCTCGCGGCGAGGGATGCCGGGAATGCTTCGATACGGGGTTCCAGGGACGCCATGGTATTTACGAGTTGCTACCAGCCAACGCGGAGCTTCGCTCGCTCATTGCCCGTGAAGCAAGCGCCGAGGAGGTGCACGATTGGTGCCGCGATCAGCAACTACCAACGCTCCTGGATGGTGGCCTGGAATTAGCCAAACGCGAAATGACTAGCCTGGAGGAAGTCGCTCGAATTGCGCTGTTTGGATAGACATACCGTCGTGCCGCCGGGTTGCTGCTTCGCTGCGGCCAGCCCCATACCGCTACGACGCCCGCACGCAGCGCGACCCGCACGAAATCATTATGCAACTTGAAACTGCCAATTCGCCAGCCCACTTCTCAACGGCCACCCGCCGTTCGAGCAGGCCGGCGCGCGGTGCGAAGCAGCCAACGATTCCGGCAGTGGACATCGTGAATCTGACCTCGCAACTAGCGATCATGATTCGCTCCGGGGTCGACATTGCCACCGGCCTCGAGTCGGCTGCCCGGCAGTGCCGCCGCCCCGCACTGGCGAGCGTCCTGCACGAAATTCATGAATCCGTTATTGGCGGGCGGGCGTTTTCCGAAGCGCTGCGGCAGTATCCCAAGGTGTTCAGCCCAGCTTACGTGGCCACGGTGGCAGCCGGCGAGGCCTCGGGGCACATGGCCGACGTGCTCGATCAGCTGGCCGAACTCGAACGCAGTCGCCAGCGACTGGTGCGGTCGATTCGAGGGCTATTGGTCTATCCGATGCTGCTGATGTGTGTGTCGCTTGGCGTGATTGGCGTACTACTGGTGTTTGTGCTGCCGCGGTTCGCCGAGTTGTTTGCCGACTACGACATGACCCTCCCGTGGATCACCCAGGCGCTGATCGCTGTGGCTAACGAGATCAGTGGACGCTGGTGGCTGTGGACGCCACTCGTCGTACTAGCCGGCTCGGGCATGGTGGCGATGGCCACCACCGCCGCCGGCCGTCGCGTGTGGGATCGCTTCCTGCTCGAAGTCGCCGCTCGTGAAAGATGTCACGCGGACGCTGCTCATCGGGCGGAGTTGCCGATTGATGGGCATGTTGATGGAGAGCGGCGTACCACTACTTGATACGGTGCAACTTGCCCGCAAGAGCAGCCACAACTCGCTGTACCAAGAGCTGTTTTCGAACATCGAGGAAGCCGTGGTCAATGGCCGCAGTTTCGCCAGTGCGCGTGAACGGCAAGCAACGTGGTACCCCCCTCGGCGGCCGAAATGCTTACGACTGCCGAGCAGTCCGGCAAGCTGGCCGAGGTGTCGCGGCTGGTTGGTTCCTACTTCGAGGAGGAAGGCGAAAACCTGCGCGCGGCAGGCGGTCTCGACCCTGGAGCCAATGATTACCGTGGTGATGGGTGCGGTGGTGGCAACCGTCGTGCTCGCGGTGATGTTACCCGTCTTCGACTTATCCTCCTTCGCTGGCAAAGGATAACCCCGTAGTACGCAGTGGCGCGTACGCGATAACAATCACAACTTCACCCCTAGAACTTCCCACCAACACATGTTTGGGCGATCGAAACACGGATGGATCGGGCTCGACATCGGCGCTAGCAGCATCAAGCTGCGCAGGTGGTACGGCAAGGGGACCGGCTGCACCTGCAGGACGCCGCGATCATCCCTCGCTCCAATGGATGGCACGACGACGACATGGTAGCCAGTGCTCCGGTACCGGCGGCCGACGCTATCTCGGCCGCCCTGCTCACCGCGCCCCTGGCCCGGGGCCGGCATGCCGCCGCGGTACTTCCAACGACCGCTTGCCAGATCAACACCGCGCCACTGGTGGTGGAGGGCGGCGCGGCGCAGATTTCCGCCATCGTCGACGAGTTGGCAACCATCGGCGTCAGCCTCGCGGGGCGAGTGTTCGACTACTGGCCCGGGCTCGCCACCAAGTCGGGCAATTCCGGAATCAACGTGATTTCGACCAGTCGCGGATGGTCGGAGGCGACCACGGCCGACATCGATTGCGCCGGACTCAGCTGCCAGGCCATCGATGGTTTACCGCAAGCGATCGCCCGCGCCGTCGGCCAGGTTCATCCCGCATCGGCTAACACCGTTGGTGCGCTCGACTGGAGCCACACCGGAGTCACTTTCGTCCTCATCGATCAGGGACAAGCGACCTACGTCCGACAGCTTCGGCACTGCGCCCTCGCCGATGCGCTCGCGACCATCGGCGAGCAGCTGAATCTCACCAGCGACGAGGTGAACGAGCTGATCCAAACTATCAACCTGGCACCCAGGATTCAGGACGGTCGCGATGAAGTTTCAGAGGTCGTCGCCGAACTGCTGGAGCCTGCGCTCGACGCAATCGTGGACGGACTACAACGCACGCTCGAGCACCTGCACAACATCGGCAAAAACATGAAGCCGCAGCGGCCCTACCTATGCGCCGCAGCTGCTGTACCTGTTCGGCGGAGGGGCGACCGTCGGGGGAATCGACCAGTTACTGAGCCATCGCCTGCAAAGGCAGGTACGCATCTGGAAACTGAGCGACGATGCCCAGGCGGTAGCCACCGCTAAGGGGGCGCCGCTATGCCTGTTGGGCCCCGCCATTGCCTTGTCCGCCTTGCGTTGGGAGGCCAGCTCATGAAAACGTCGCTCGACCTGATGACCGACGACGACCGCCGGCGGCAACTGGTTCAGGCCTCCTTGCGACTCTGGGGCCGCATCCTGGCCGCGTCGCTCGCGATTCTGATCTTCGTAGGCACAGCCGAGTGGTGGCAGGGCCGATCGACGAGCCGGCAACGCCAGGCGCTCGAACATCGTTACGCTCCCTTAGAGACCCTTAAGTACGATTGCATCCGCATGCGCGGCGAAATTGTCGCGCTGCAAAAGGCTCAACGATTAACCCAAAGTCTGGTCGAAACGCGACCAACCCTCACCCTGCTGGGGTCGATCGCGGCGGCAGCAGCGCAGACTTCGGGCCATGTCTACGTGAGCCAGCTCGACCTTGAGCAAGCCGAATCCAGTGCTGCCCCGCGGACCGCCGTGGTCATGGGCCTCGGCCAAGATGGAGGCGCGATTGCCGAGTTTGCGGCAGCGCTGCGGGCGAGTGAGCTGTTTGCCGAAGTTACCCTGAACTCGAGCGACACAAGCCAAACGGTCGACAAGCCAACCCAATCGTTTCAAATCGACTGCCAGTTTTAGCGCAAGAGGCACCTCGCGGAACTATGAACCATTTTTTCCCCAAAGATCGGCGCCTGCTGCGGCTTACTACCGCTGCGGTAGGTGCTGCGCTATGGGGAATGCTGTTGATCGGCTTCTACGCCTTGGTGCATGGCCCACTCCAACGTCTCGAAGAGTCGCAAGTGCGGCGCATCGACGAATTGCAAATTCTGTTGCACGACAACGAGAACGTCCACATCTCGCATCGCACGTTGCGGGCGACCTTGACCGAAATGCAAGAACAGATTGACGCAGTAAGGCGTCGAATCCCTACCGATTCGCTGGAAGCCATCTTTCTGAGCGACGCTACCTCGATTGCCAAGCAAGAGGGACTCCAAATTGAAGACTTCCGGCGCCTGGCTGTCGAAAACCTTGCCGATTACTCCGAAGTGTCGGTGGTCGTCCATGGTCGTGGCACGTACGCCAGCATCTGTCGATTCCTGCACCGCGTGAGTCAGCTCGACCGACTATCGACGGTCCGGCGCCTGGCGATCGCCAGCGATTCCGCGCAACCCTATCCATTTGAGGTCGTGTATTCGCTGCAGTTCGGTATGCGCAGGCCAATGCGCAGGACGGGGGGTGCGCACGATGAGCCAACCTGCACCACAGAACTTTATGCAGCGCGCGGGCGCGACACCCGGCAAGCTAGCCCTGATTGGAGTGCTAGCCATCATTCTGACGTACGTTATCGTTAGTCAACTTCCAAGCACCCCTCCACCACGGCTAGAACTCGTCACGCCAGAGCCGGCGGCTTCAGCAGTAGCGCCCGTGGCCCCGTTGGCGGCCGTGCCCGCCGAACAGGCCGTGTCGGGCGAGGCGCGGGCCAAGCCGTGGCCAGCAGCCGATTTGGACGCGGTCGTACGATTCGACCCGTTCGCCGCCCCGGCCTGGGCGGTAGCTTCCGCCGCAAACTTAAGCTTGGCTGGCTCCCCGGCCGCTGCGGCTGCCAACCAGCGGGCCGAAGCCCTCGCCAAACTCCGCACCTTGGGGGCTGCCGTGATCATGGAAGTCGATGGCGAGCCACTACGCGCTGGTGGGTGAACAACAAATTCGCGTTGGCGACCGCCTGGAAGGATTTCAGGTAAAGCAAATCACCGAGTCGGGCATCATTCTTACCACCGAGGAACTGGTGCCATGAACCCAAGCAGGGAAGCGATGGATCGCAAACGACTACCCACACTTGAGCCACGCGCAAAGTTGCGCGTGCTGCGCAGGAGTCGTCATTGCCATGGCAATGGCCACTTCGCTTGCTGCGCAGGAGCCGAACGGCCCGACCATGGACTTCGGTGCGATTGGGGACGGCCTCGGCCATGTACTGGGTTCCGCTGTGCCAACTCCCGCAAGCGAACCGCTACCTACTCCGCCGCCCGAGCACTTCATTCCTGTCCGCAGCGATGCCCAACCCGGTGCAATCCAAGTGACGAACGAGGCGGGGCTAGTTCGGTTGGTAGTGCGCGACGCTCCCCTGAGGCAGGTACTTGCGCTACTGGCCGAGTCGCAGAAGTTGAACCTGGTGTTTGCCTCGGTGAGCGAAGCGACCGTTACCGTCTCGCTCGATCGGGTTCCACTCACCACGGCGCTCGACGCCATTCTCTCGTCGTGCGGACATACTTGGGCACGCCATGGCAATATTGTCCACGTGACGCAAGTGGTCGATGGTTTGGCCATCGGTCCAGCCGCGCAAGGACGGCGGCTCGAGGTCTTTGAGCTCGACTACGCGGCCGCGGCCGACGTCGATTTGGCCGTCAAAGGGCTGCTCTCGCCGATAGGGCAGTCGTGGATTACCGAAAGTGCACCCACCGACAACCGCCGCACGCGCGAGGTGATTGCCGTGGAGGACCTGCCCGAATACATCGACCGCATCGCCAGCTACATCGCCCAAACCGACCTACCCCCGCGCCAGGTGTTGGTCGAGGTGCAGATCCTCCAAGTCGACTTGGACGACGAAAAGAAGTGCGGCGTTAATTTTGAGGAAATCGCCAATTTTGGCGGCACCAGCATTCGCTTCGAGACTACCGGGTTTGCCAACCCCGACAGTCCGCAAGCGTTCTTCATCGAGGCGACCGGGGGCGATTTGAGTTCGCTCGTTGAACTGCTGCAAACCACCAACGATGCCAAGACTCTTGCCTCGCCCAAGTTGCGGGCTGTTAATGGGCAACTTTCCCGCATCCAAATTGGCGAGAAGCTGCCCTACCGGTTGACCACCACCACGCAAACCAGCACGCAAGAAAGCGTTCAGTTTCTCGATGTGGGTGTGGTGCTGACCTTCACCCCCTGGATTACGCGCGATGGCCGAGTGCTACTGCGAATTTCGCCCAAAGTATCCAAGGGCCTGGTGAACCCGAATACCGGCCTGCCCGAAGAGGCGACCACCGAAATCGAAACCGATGCGTTCCTAGCCGATGGACAAGGAGTGGTAATCGGCGGACTGATTTCCGAAACCGATAGTATTGCCCAAAGCAAGGTGCCGGTGCTGGGCGACATTCCGTTTGCAGGCGTGCTGTTTCAGCGTCGCCGCGACGAGCGGACGCGGTCGGAAATCATCATCGCCCTGATGCCGCACTTGCTCCCCTACCAGCCCGACGTGCAAGCTCAGAACGACCTGGAAGTGCAGCGGGCGCGCGATCCGCTGGTGTACGGCCCGCTGTGCCGTTACCCTCGGCCCTACGAGGCGCGACTGCCCGACATCACCGCCGAGACATGCCGCCGAGTGAAACACCGGATGGGCTACGGCGACGAAGGCCCCTGCGCCGAGGGTACCTGCAACGACGGGACCGCCTGCGGCACGCCGCTCACTATCCGCCGGTTGCCCCCCCACCCCACGGGACAACGATCCGTACCACAAATCGCCACCCAACCAACGGCAACCCAAAGATACTAGCCGCCCGTTCTACGACGCCGGGCACTTGCTTGCTTCCAACGATCGCAACCCTTTCTCCTTAACCCCAACGAACTCAGCATGTCCAACCATCTCGAACTGCCCGCCGAGCTGCAAGCACTTATTGAAAAGCGCGAGGGAGAGCGCCGCCAACAGGAGGCAAATAGTGCGGCGGATACGCAGGAGCAACTTCCTGAGGGAGAAGAGCGCCGCAAGCGCAATCGCCGAGCTACGGATAAACCATGACGTTGGGTTGTCCGTGATTCCAGTACTCGTGGCGCTCACCAGGAAAGAATCTCGACCCCGTGCTTAATTCGTAGCGATCGCGGATGGGATTGAACGCACGAATGGGTACGGCCCTCGACGCGGCCATCCGCCCATAACCAAAGGCGCCGACCTCCACTTCCAAGATGCCGCCCGGCTCGATGTCCAACTCCACTTCGGGGTCGATTTGGCGGAACGGCAAGCGAAACACCGCCGGTCCATTGGCAAACTGGTCCAGGTCGATTCGGTTGGTCCAACGTTCCAACTCCACCGGCACCATCGGCACTCCGCGCCGATCGCCCCGCTCGCCCTCCAGCCGGGCCGCTAAGGTTCCGCGAACGGCCATCGGTTGGCCCAGCTCGTCGAACACCGTTACTGCAATCTCGTAGCCGTCGGGTTCAACGTCGCCATCCCAGTTCGCCAGCTCGGCAACAAAGCTTGTCGACACGGCTCGCGGCAGTCGGCCAATCGGCTCGTCGCAAGTTGCCGAATGAGCCCGGTGCGATTCGTCTTGAGCGAACAAGAAGTACTCGGGCCATGCCGCTACGTAGTCGGCGGATTGATCCAGAATCTGCTTGGAAGTGACTACCTGGCCATCAATCTCCACGCTGGCAACTTCGTTCCATCGGTACGACGTGGAAAGCAGCACTCGGTCGTCACCGCGGCGAAGCCAAAGGTGGTGCTCGTCGGTCGCATCGTCCAGTTCGCCTTCCACAACACGCCCGTCGACCAATGCTACGCGAGCTGGCGTGCCTACTGCGACCGGAGCCGCGGCAAGCATGAACAGCAAGCAGACATGAGTGAGAAAACTGGGGAGACGCATGGCGGACCATCGAAGGAGGAGCAGTGGACTTGTTGCCCTTTAGCCAATAAGCAATCGCCACGCCAAGCCGCTGCGCCATCGCTTCGACAATCGGAAAAGCACTGTGTTTCAAGGGGCTACCGACTATTTCCGCCACTGTTCCCCAGTTCGAACGACGTGGCGTTTTGGCATCACGTTGCCCGCACGCATCGCACCGCCGAACGGGCCACAACGCACCAACCGGCGCACCATCGGCACCCATAGCGCGGCTCCGAATCGCGCAGGGTTGATCCTCCCTATGCCCCCGTCTCAAAAAAACGATTCCTTGGGTCACTTCTTACGTCGTTCGCGTTTTGGCGAACCCCAATCACAGCCCCAACTTGCGAAGTCGCACGTCGTCGCAAGTCAAAACATAGTGACCCACCGCTTGGGTCAAAACCATTCCCGCGGTGGGTCACTATCGACGAGGTACTACCGACACGCGCCGTCGTTGCCCTAACACCCAAAACCTAAATTCGCACAGCCCCGTCCCCTCCATTCGACCCCACGCGGTGGCCAATTGCGACAAGAAAGTTGCAACAAACTTACACCCTCCCGGAGGGAGAGTCGGACGCCCAATTTCGACAACACAGTCGGCCGGGGAGGGCCGCACCCCGGGGAAGGCCGCGGGAGCGATCGTTGCACCACGCGGCGCGGACCGGTACATTTCAGACAGGGCAAGTCTCCGCGAGGCCTACTCTGCGACTTATCTACACTTTTTGTGGACAAGCAATCCCTACCGGGGCTTATCAACATTTTTTGTGGCGAATAACAGGTACTGCCGTTGAAATGAAAGCACTAGTCCCAATCCTGCTTCTCGCCGCCACTTCGATCTGTCGGGCAGAGACGCCTGAACTTGCAGCGACGAGATACTTCGACGCGCTGGCGAAATCCGACAAAGATGCTCTTGTGAAAACCGTCTTTGAGCCAAGTGCCACTCGAATCGGAAAGTCGATCATTGCGGCGTCCCCAATGTTTCATCGAAAAGGGCACACGGATTTCTTCGAGATGATTTTTGATCGCGTACCTACTCCCGCCGAGATTTCGGCCATGACGTCGATTGAGGCATTTGCGGAGTATATGTGTGATCCACCGCCGGAAGAGCCCGAGAACGCAACCAAGAGAAAGCTCCTCGGTGTCGTTCGAGAGGGGGATCAGCTTGCGCATGTTGTTTACAGCGTGGACGGCATCGGGAATCTAGGCGAAAAAGATCGGGATGTGCTTACTTGCATCAAACACAATGGACAATGGCGCGTTGTGGTGTCGTTTCAGGTTTGGTAAGCATACATGAATTATATGCTTCGGCCCGCGATGGCTAGGCTATCCGACGGCGAGGCAGAACAAACGGACGAACGCGAGCCGGAATAGGCCGGGCTGGTTCGCTTCGCTCGGTAACGTCAACTCCCGGCCGCGTTATCTGAAACGTTACTTGGATCTGCAATATGGCCGACGTTGATCACGAGCAACAAGCTTAAGCCAATGATCAGAAGCCTGGCCAGATGACTGCATCGATCAAGAGTGCAGGAGCAGGATTTCCAATAGGTGTTGCCGTAGGAGCGGGAATTGGCGTTACCAGGGGCAACTTGCCTTTCGGAGTCGCGATCGAGATTCCGTTGGGCATCGTACTCTCTTTCGTTACGGCTTTGGTCTTCTACAATGCAAGAGGTAGGTGAACCCGGCGGCGGCAACCGTCGCCTGTCCGTCGCCCCGTTTTCTCGCCGCCGGAACCACCGACCCTACTACACACGCATGAACACCATGTTTGATGAATTCGTTTTGGACGCGGTGTCCGGTGGGAAAACGGATTTCGATTACGAAACGAAACAGGACGCCATCGCACTCTTGACGCGATTCAATCTTGAGATTGACTCGATCGTCAATCAATTCGGGACCGAAAAAACCGGCAAGGCGATTTGGTACTGCTATGGATGCATTTCTGGCATGATTTACGATGTACTTGATGAATCGAATTCCAACAAATGGCTTGATTTCTACGAATCCATGATGACGTTGTACGACGACGGATTCGCAAGACATTGTGAGAACAAATACAACCACCGTTTGCGACAAACCAGCTTTGGGACGGCATGCTACATGCTCTGGGACATGGACGGAATCGAGTACTTGACTTTCGACCGAACTGAACAGCAAAGGCAACTGGTAGAACCGCTGATTGATTTCGGACTAGGCCATGACCATGCCGCCGTACAGGAATCGATGCTCCATTGTCTTGGTCACGAAATCGACTTTCATCCCGAGTTTGTCCACCCAAAACTGTCCCTGTTTCTTCGCCGAAGGAACTTATGTCCAGAAATCCGCGACTATGCATTACAATGTCAGACAGGCATGATCCTGTGAACACCACAACTGGCGACGCGGGATAGTGAGACGATGGCCCGCAGCCGCCGGGTCGCGCGTTTCCGATTAGTGCATCAACCGCTGCGGCCCAGTGATGGCGGTCGTTATCTCTTCACAAACAACATGCTAAGAAAGGTTGTGCCATGGTTCGAACTTCCATCCTGTTCATTGCAATTGCCCTCACAAGCCTGCAGGGCCAGCCCGCCGATGACAAGACGGCGCTGATCGAAGAGGTGCTCGTTCTCACAAGGACAGAAGAAGTGACCAAAGTCGGACAACTGGAGGGTTTCAAGATGGGCCTTGAAATGGCCCCCAATGCTATCCCGGCCGACAAGAAGGAAAAGATCATTGCCGCCGGCAAAGAGATTATGGATGAACTGATGCCGTGGTCGGCTATTAAGGAAGACTTCGTAGAACTCTACGATCAGCATTACACCGTCGAGGAACTCAAGTCCATCATCGAACTATGCAAGGACCCCAGGTACAACACGTTCATCACCAAGCAGATCGAGATGATTGGCCCATCCGTGAAGATCGGACAGAAATATGGCAAGCTGATCATGCCCAGGATGATGCAAGCGACGATGAGAATCATGCAGGAGGAATGATAGTAACATGCCATGCACACGGGGGCGCAGGCCGCGTGGCTTCTGAAGTCAACGTCGCCGTCCACAACCCGATAATCACCATCGCGACGCGGCAGTGCGTCCCTAGGGCGTCGAGTCTAGCGAACCGGCTCTTGAGCAACCAAGGCGGTCGTTCCTCGCCACTCGGTCGCGAGTCACTGCGGTCGCCGGTTGTGGCTTCAACTTCTGGCAAATACAGCTCATCCATCCCCATTGAGTAGTGCCATGAAGTGGATATCCGTCGCTGCTGGCGTCGCCCTCGTGTTGGGGTTTGGGATGGTGTACGTGGGGCAGGTTGCCATCGCCATGAAGGTAGAGAATCGCGAAGGGCTCATGCTCTACGGAATGCTGCTCTGCGCGATTTCCTGCGTGTGGCTTGCGATCCACGGCTTAACCGCGATGCTACGCAAGAATCAGCCAAAGAATCCTCCAGATTCCGGTGCTACCTAACACGGCAGCGATAGGTCATCAACCACGGATCACACGAATACCACTGATTTAGGCAGGCAAAGCCCCCCCGTTGCGCGACGGCGTAAGCGTGACGGCGGATCGAAACTTATTGCCAGGACGATAAATCTGTGCCATCCGTGGTTTCTGCATATTGAGTTACGCGCCGTAGTACTAGACCGCTACCTGGCCACACTTGGTAAGACCGCGGACCGGGAGGTGGTCGCATTATGGCACGCTTCTTCTAGCGGCGTGCACTGTGCGACTCGCCTCCTCGCCTTCGCGCGACCGAGCGATTCCGCTCTCCTCAATCGGATGTTGACACCCATCTTCCTCCTCGCCTATACTTCGACATATATCGAAGTATCGAAACATCAAAGACGCCCCATGCGTGAAGTTCTTGCCATTACTAAGGCCCTGGCCGATGAAAACCGCTTGCGTGCGGTAGGGCTCTTGAAGGATCGCGAGTTGTGCCTGTGCCAGATTGCCGAGGTCCTCGGGTTAGCGTCGTCGAGCGTTTCGCGACACATGTCCATTCTTCAGCAGGCTCGGCTCGTGGAGTCGCGGAAGCAAGGCCGCTGGGCCTACTTCAGGCTCGCGGACGACGACGCTCCACAAGTCGCGCACGACGCTCTGGAGATAATCCTTACGCGCTCTAAGTGGCGAGAAACAAGCTAAGGCCGACCAGAAGTCGCTCAAGGCGGTGCTCAAGATGGAACCTGAAGAACTTTGTCGTAAACAGGCCAACTGCAAATGCTGAAACTACTGTTCCTATGTACGGGCAACTCTTGCCGGAGCCAAATGGCGGAAGGTTGGACACGCCATCTCAAGGCCGACGTTATCGACGCCTACTCGGCGGGGATTGAGACGCATGGGCTCAATCAAAATGCCGTCCACGTAATGGCCGAATCTGGTGTGGACATCGCGACTCAGAAGTCGCAGCATGTCGACGAGTTGAAGGCGATCGACTTCGACTACGTGGTGACCGTGTGCGACAACGCGGCCGAATCGTGCCCGGTGTTCTCGGGCAGCGCCAAAGTGATTCATCACCCGTTCGACGACCCGCCACGCCTCGCCCGCGAAGCGTCGAGCGAAGAAGAGGGCCTTACCCATTACCGCCGCGTCCGCGATGAAATCCGCGATTACGTGGCTTCGTTACCCGATGCCTTGGAAAGCACGAATCATGGATGAAGCGGCGCCAACTGGCAGCACAACCCATGGCTGCCCCACCGGCCGACTAGGATTTCTCGATCGGTTTCTCACGCTCTGGATATTTCTAGCGATGGCCGTTGGCGTTGCTGCTGGCTACTTGCTCCCCGGTACCGAGAGCTTCATCAACCAGTTTCAAGTTGGCACCACCAACATCCCAATCGCCACTGGCTTGATTCTGATGATGTACCCGCCATTGGCGAAGGTGAAGTACGAAGAACTGGGCGACGTCTTTCGCAACTGGAAAATTCTCGGGTTGTCGCTTATCCAAAACTGGATTATCGGTCCCGTACTCATGTTCGCACTCGCCGTGCTCTTCCTGCAAGACTACCCCGAATACATGACCGGGCTGATTCTCATTGGGTTGGCCCGCTGTATTGCGATGGTGATCGTATGGAACGACCTGGCGAAGGGCGATACCGAATACGCAGCCGGGCTGGTCGCCTTCAATAGCGTGTTCCAAGTGCTGTTTTACAGTGTTTACGCCTGGTTCTTTATCACCTGGCTGCCACCGCTATTGGGCCTGGAGGGAAGTGTCGTCCAAGTGAGCATGGGACAAATCGCCGAGAGTGTATTCATCTACCTTGGCGTTCCCTTCATAGCGGGCATGGTCACTCGACTGGTGCTCATCAAAGCCAAGGGTCGGGATTGGTACGAGCAAATCTTCATCCCGCGAATCAGCCCGCTGACCTTGGTCGCCCTGCTCTTCACCATTCTCGTGATGTTCAGCTTGAAGGGCGACCAGATTGTCCGCATTCCCGGCGACGTACTGCTCATTGCGGCGCCACTGTTGATTTACTTCGTCGCGATGTTTCTAGTGAGCTTCTTCATGGGCCAGAAGATTGGAGCCGACTACTCCAAGACCACGACCTTGGCCTTCACTGCGGCGAGCAACAATTTCGAACTGGCGATTGCGGTCGCGATTGCCGTGTTCGGAATCAACTCTGGTGTGGCGTTCGCGGCCGTCATTGGCCCCTTGGTCGAGGTGCCGGTGATGATTGGCCTAGTGAATTTGGCCCTGCGATTTCAGAAGCATCGGTTTGCCGCTCCGTCACAGAACGAGACGCGGTAACACAGGGTCGATGGTTCTGTCGGGCCGCTCAGGCCGGTGCGCGGAAGAGTCGGGCTGCCGACAGGTTCACCTTCCTTTGATTATCACGCCGGAAAAACGGTAGGTGAACCCGGCGCCGGCAACCATCGCCTCTCAATCGCCCCGTTTTCTCGGCGCCGGAAGCGCCTACCCTACCGAATGGAAGAGGGTCGTGTGCCTGGCTCTCCGTAGAGCGTGGAATCGCCCGATTGCCGCCACCTCTCACTCGGCCATCGGTTCCGTAGTTTGACCATAGTAGTAGGCAGATCGAACTCGGATAGTCTACACTGGCAAACGAAGACGGGTGCTTGCCCGTTCCACCCGACCGGCGAAGTCTCCCGTACCGAGTCTCCCGTACCAAGTCTCCCGTGCCACGACGGCATTTGCAGCCAGCATTGCCAACAAGAAAATCTACGGTTCCTAGGATATCGATTCATGTTCTACTGGATCTATGACATTCCGACGAAAGAGCTAGCTCTCTTGATCGCCGGATCGTTCGTGCTGTTCTATTGGGCCGGCTGCTTCTTCGTACGTCCTATCCTCCGTCAATTTGTTCGAGCCCGCACGGAAACCAACGCCATCGTGGGCAACGTACTTTCTTGTCATGGTGTGTTCTACGGATTATTGCTGGGCCTTCTCGCGGTAGCGGCTTACCAGAACTACGTTGAAGTTGAATCCAATGTCTCCGAGGAAGCCGCCGCGCTGGCAACACTCTACGAGAATTTCCATGCCTATCCCGAGCCCAACGGGCAATACCTTCGCTGGCTGCTGCGTGGTTATTGCCGGTACGAGATTGAGTACTCCTGGCCCCTCCAGCAGCAGGGAATTGTGCCGGAAGGTGGGAGGCCTCGAATCATTGCGGTCCAGGAGAAGCTGCTCGCTTTCAAGCCCCAGGACAGTAGCGAGCAAACCGTCCATGCCGAGACACTCCGCAAATTCAATGAGTACTTGGAACGTCGGCGAATGCGACTCCAGTCGGTACAAACCGGAATTCCCGCGGTCATGTGGTACGTGGTCTTGGTGGGAGCAGTGGTCAATCTTGCCATCCTTTGGCTGCTCGATATGAAATTTATCACGCAGCTTTTCCTTGGCGGGCTTGTTTCTTTTTTCCTCGGTTCGATGATCTTCCTGGTGGCTGAAATGGACAATCCCTTCCGAGGAGAGCTGAGTGTCCAGTCGACCGCGTTTCAGGCCGTCCACGCGTTAATGATGGAGGACTCCTATTGATGCCAGGCACTAAGTTAAGTTCGAGTGACGGAAGATTGAATCGGCGAGACTGGCTGAAGCATCGTGCTACATCGCTCGCTGGTGCCACAGCGTCAGGTTTAGCATTGGGTAGCCTTTCGGGATGTGTCACGAGACGGCCCCAACGTCCTGCAACCGTAAAGGTTGGCATTCTCCACTCGCAAACCGGCACGATGTTGATTAGCGAAACATCGCTCCGCGACGCAGAACTGATGGCTATCGGGGAGATCAACGCGCGGGGAGGTGTCTTGGGACATCAAATTGATCCCATCATCGAAGATGGGCGATCGCGGTTCACACAAGTGTTTCCGAAACAGGCGCGCAAGCTGCTCTTGGAGGACGAGGTGGCCGTTGTGTTTGGTTGCTGGACGTCCGTGAGTCGCAAGGCCGTCAAGCCGGTTTTCGAAGAACTCAACGGCTTACTCTTCTATCCCGTTCAGTACGAAGGGAATGAGTGCTCGCGCAACATCGTCTATACCGGGGCCGTACCGAACCAGCAAATACTTCCGGCCATCGACTGGCTCATGAGTCCTGCGGGAGGATCCAAGGAGCGATTCCATCTTATTGGCTCCGATTATATTTTCCCCAGAACCGCCAACTTTATCTTGCATAAATATCTGCAGGCAAAGGGCGCAGAAGTCGTCGGCTTGAACTACACCCCCTTGGGTCATATGGACTACCGGCAAACGGTACAAGATATCAAGCAAACGTCGCCGGATGTGATTGTCAGCACGATCAATGGCGATAGCAACATTGGGTTCTATGCCGAGCTTGCTGCGGCGGGAATTACAGCAGAACAGATTCCGGTGTTAGCGACGAGCGTGGGAGAGGATGAATTACGGAGCCTGCTCCCCGCCCAGGTTGAAGGTCACATGTCCGCCTGGAGCTATTTCCAATCGATCGATACGCGGACCAATCGTGATTTCGTCAGCCGTTACAAGAGCAAGTATGGATACGACTGCGTAACCGACGACCCAATCGAGGCAGCCTACTCCCAGGTTTATCTCTGGCAACTGGCGGCGGAACGCGCCGGCAGCTTCGATGTCGACAAGGTCCGCGAAGCATTC
This sequence comes from Lacipirellulaceae bacterium, assembly GCA_963753855.1. GTDB lineage: Bacteria > Planctomycetota > Planctomycetia > Pirellulales > Lacipirellulaceae > Aeoliella. Next base: position 283,611 of record CAVWDV010000009.1, read on the forward strand.
CAATCCGGCATTGAGTTCGAAGCGCCAGGAGGAAAGATTAAGATCGATCCCAAGACCCAACACGCGTATAAACGATTTCGGTTAGGCCGGGTCCGCCAAGATCGACAATTCGACATGGTTCACGAATCGGAGGACTGGATTGCACCGGAGCCCTATCCGCAAGTTGCCTTCCCCGGTTGGCAATGCGATTGGACTCAAGATGGGATCACGCGCGGTCCCGAGGTCGATTTGGGTCTCGACGGACACCAATCCTCTTAGGGGCTCAACTGGTTTCGCCCTGTTTGACGAAAATCCTTCTTCGTTGCTGCGCAGTGGCGTCGAGCGCAACGCCTCCAATGCCATGGCCCGCCATCTAGCGCGGCTCCGCCCCGGGGGATGGCGAACTGCCCTACTCGAAGAAGCACTCACGGATCTCTACCACGTAGTCGAGCGCGGCAAGCGACTCGAGCACCTGCCGCCAGTTGGGTTGGTGCGTGTTGCTGATGCAGAGCGCCTGACCCGGCTTGCAGCCCACGCGGCCGGGCGATCCCAAGTGCATCTCCACGCTGGGGTCGAGGCGGCGAATTTCGGCTTGCACCTGGTCGTCGCCGGGCACGCAGAACTCGTAAGCCACCGATGTCAAACCGTCGGCCGGTCCCCGCAAGCCATCGGGGCGAATATTGTCGAGCCGAAACTTAATCTTCTCACTCGCTGGCGATGGTTCGGCGGGGTCCGACGCCACGCAGCCAACGATAGCTACCGTCGCCATGACCAGACCCAGAACTAACAATGGCAAATGGTTCATCCCTGCTCCGTGCTCGGAAGGTTATTGGTAGCTGGTTTTTTCCGGCCAAGACGCGGGGTTCTCTCCAGTGAGCCGAAGGCGCTAGCCTCGGATTTCCGAGAGCCTACCCGACGCTAGCTCACCTCGAAATGCAGGTCGGTACGTTTCGTGCGTTTGGTGGGTCGTGGTTGCTAGCTCCGAGCAGGGCTTCGCTTGGGGTTACGCGTAAACCAGGTTGAGCTTATTGAGTCCGTTGTAGGCGGCTACTTTATAGCATTCGGCAAGCGTCGGAAAATTGAACACGTTATTGATGAAGAAGTCGGCGTCGCCATCGAGCGCCATCACCGCTTGGCCAATGTGAATCAGCTCCGTAGCGCCGGCACCAATCACGTGGACACCGAGAATCTTGTGTGTGTCCTGATGGATCAACAGCTTGAGCATGCCCAGCTCGTCGCCCAGCAGTTGGGCCCGCGCGATCTCGCGGTAGTGGGCGATGCCCGCTTCGTAAGGAATGCCCTCGGCGGTGAGCTGCTCTTCGGTCTTGCCAACCATCGAGATCTCAGGCACGGCGTAGATGCCAAACGGAAACAGCTCGGTGTTGTAGTTGCCGACTTCGCACTGCCCGAAGGCATGGCAGATGGCTCGGCGGCCTTGCTCCATGCTGGTCGAGGCGAGGGCCGGAAAGCCGATGACGTCGCCCGCCGCGTAGACATGCTCGGCATTCGTCTGGTAGTTTTCGTTCACTTCTAGCCGTTCGCGATCGTCGAACACGACGCCGACATTATCGAGCCCCAGCGATCCACAAACCCCTTGCCGACCCACGGCGTACAGCAGCGTCTCGGCCCGCAAGGTCTTTCCGCTCTCGAGCTTGGCTTCGACCAACTTGCGCGAGGTGCCGTTGTGGATTTCCACCTCGGCAATCGACTCCACCTTCTCGCCAAGTCGCAGGGTGATGCCACGTTGCCGCATGAAGTAGTGAAAGGCGTCGCCGATTTCGCGGTCGAGAAAGCCGAGGGCCTGGCGTCGTCCTTCAACCAGCGTGACCTTCACGCCGAGCGTGGCCATGATGCAGGCGTACTCGGTGCCAATCACTCCGCCACCAACGACGATCATGCTCTTGGGCAAGCGGTCGAGCTTCAGCAGCTCGTCGCTAGTGAGAATGGAGCTATCGTTGAAGGGAATGCTGGCCGGCCGTGCGGGCGCGTTCCCACCGCCACCAGGAACTTATCGGCCGAGATGCGTTCGATGGCTTCGGGCCCCTCGACGTACAGTTCGTTCTGGCCGGCAAAACGTGCGGTGCCCCACAGGAGCTCAATGCCGTTGCGTTCGAACTGGTTGAGAATCAGATCCCACTCGTGACGGATAACCGTCTGCGATACGGCGACCAGATCCGCAATCGTAATGTGCTTCTTCACACGGTAGCTGGAGCCAAATAGTCCGCGTTGCGCAGCGCCGGTAAGGTGGAGCACCGCCTCGCGGAGGGCCTTGGAAGGGATGGTGCCGGTGTTGATTTGGGCACCGCCCAGCACGCGCGTCTTTTCGATAATCGCGACACGTTTGCCCAGCTTCGCCGCTTGGATGGCACCCTTTTGACCAGCAGGACCGGTGCCGATAACGACGCAATCGAAATGTTTCATGGGGGGAAGCTTTGGCGGGGGAAGGATGTCGGGGAATTGGGGTGCGGGGCTGCAAAAATGCGCACCCTCGGTTACCTCGTTACCGCCTGCATCGGCCATGAGTATACCAGAACTCGACAGCAAGGGAGTGTTCCGGCAGGGCAATTCGGCAAATGTGCGAAGAGCGTGGCGATTGTGCTGATTGCAACAGCCGGCGGCCAGTTTCCACTGCGCGATGCCTAAATTGTGGTAGGTTTTCGCGGCGCCCTGTTTGCCCTTCCTGAATTCCAACCAAGCCATCCGCAATGAACCGCCGTCAATTTGCCTACTGGATTGGAGCGGGCCTGTTCGGCCTGGGCGAGCGGCGAAGCGCCGAGTCGCTCGATACGCTCGCAGCGGCGGTGATGCAGTGCACCGAAAAGCGCGTCGCTGGAAAACTTTGCATTGTACAGGAGCGGTGGCACTACCAGGAGGACGAGACCTGGCGGTGGTTTGCACGCGAAACGTTGGTTGAAGATAACTGGGAACTCAACGGACGCACGACGCCCGTCCATCGACACACGGGTGAACGCTACGCCGGCGAAACCGTGTACTTGGACGAAAGTCTGGTACCGGACGCGGTACGGTACGGCACGTACGATGCCACGCCACACGAGGTACCCGACTACAACGAAGGCGAGTTTGACGAAAGCGATTACGGCGAAGCCAGCGATGGCCGCCGTGCGGCCGCGATGGCCGCCCCCCCAGCCAATGGCTCCGCACTCTGTATGCGGAGGAACTGCGATTGTGGCTGCCGGACATCGATGTGCCGGACGTCGGCGTCAGTGGCATGACGGTGTGGACGCACCTAACGCGGGACCATTTTTTCGACGAGCTCCGGATCCAAGGGCTCAACGACCAGGAACTGGCAAAACTGCACTCAGCAGCCCACTTCGGGTACTAACCGACTGGTCGACCGTGCGCATGGCGACTAATCTACCAAAAACAGCGCGGCGAGCGTGCTTCGGTCCAAAACCACGGTGGATGCGGCGACACGCCTTGTCTGTTGGTCGCGAATTCGCCTGCTCCCATTCCCCATTCCCACAAGCAATAGCCATGAAAGCCATTTGGAATAACACCGTCATTGCCGAGTCGGACGACACGGTAGTGGTTGACGGCAATCACTACTTCCCCGCCGAAGCGGTCGACAAGCAATACCTGACGGAAAGCGCGTGCACGAGCCATTGCCCCTGCAAGGGCGACGCGGGCTACTACAGCCTGAAGGTCGACGGCCAGACCAATGCCGACGCGGCTTGGTACTATGCCGATCCCAAGCCTGAAATGGCGCAGATTCGCGGACGGATTGCGTTTTGGAAGGGCGTGCAGGTGGGGTCGTAGCTGCCGCCTTGAGGCAGCCAAGGTGGACATCGATCACGCGATAATGTCGTGCACCACCCGCGCGGGCTGGACGCCAGTTAGCTTCTGGTTGAGCCCTTGGTGCGGATAAGTGAGCCGCTGGTGATCGAGGCCCAACAGGTGCCAAAGCGTGGCGTGGAAGTCGCGAACTTGCACTCGATCCTTGGTGACGTGGTAGCCAATAGGGTCGGTCTCGCCGTAGCTGAAGCCACGCTTCACGCCGCCTCCTGCCATCCAGATGGTAAAGGCATGGGGGTGATGGTCGCGTCCGATGAATTTCATCTCTCGCCCTCCCCGATTTTCTCGCATGGGGGTGCGGCCGAATTCGCCTGCGAAAACCACTAAGGTATCTTCGAGCAGCCCCCGCTGCTCTAAGTCGGTAAGCAGCGCTGCCATTGGTCGGTCGATATCCGTGCATTGCCGCTTGAATCCTGAGTTGAGCGCTTCGCTGTCGGATGAACCGTGCGAATCCCAACCCCAGTGAAACAACTGGACGTATCGCACACCGCGTTCAGCGAGTCGCGCGCGAGCACGCAGTTGTTGGCGAAGCTCTCCTTACCCGGCTCGGTGCCGTACAGGTCATGGATGTGCTGCGGCTCGTCGGCCAGGTCCATCGCCTCGGTGGCCGAGAGTTGCATGTTGGCGGCCATCTCGTACTGCGAAATGCGGGTGAGGGTCTCGGGGTCGCCAAACTCTTGATAAGTTTGCTGGTTGACCTCGTTAATCGCCGAGAGAATGCGTTCACGCATCGGGCGGCTGATGCCCTTGGGGTCGGAGAGAAACAACACGGGGTCGCCTTCGCTGCGGCACTGCACACCTTGGTACACCGAAGGCAGAAAGCCCGCCCCCCATGCACTCTTGCCCGCACTGGGAACTTTTCCGCCCGAGACGAGCACCACAAAGCCCGGCAAGTTCTCGTTCTCGCTGCCGAGTCCATAGCCGAGCCACGAGCCGATCGAACCGTATCCCATATTTTGATTGCCCGTGTGCATGAGCAACTGCGCGGCGCATGATTGAACTGGTCGCTGGTCATGGAGCGGATGAAGGTGACTTGGTCCATCACGTTTTCGAAGTGGGGTAGCCGATCAGAAATCCAGCTGCCCGACTCGCCGGCCTGGTGGAACGGATAGGTGGACCCCAGCAGCTTGGGCACGCCGCGAATGAAGGCGAATCGTTGGCCCTCAAGGAATTCCTGCGGACAATCCTGGCCATCGAGCCGCGCGAGCTCGGGCTTGTGCTCAAACAACTCGAGCTGACTTGGTGCGCCGGCCATGTGCAAGAAGATCACGCGCTTTGCGGGCGGCAAAATGAGGCTCGCGCATGGCGAGGGGCCGCGTGGCATCGCGATCCATGGTTGTCGACGCCCCCTGCCCGGCGCGGGCCGCCAACCAGAACGCGCCCATACCCGCCATGCCATCGCGGAGAAAATGTCGACGCGTCTGATGCTCGACCTGGGCGTGCTGTAAATGTTGAAAGAGGTTCATGGTCTATCTCCCGCTCCCTCTCAAGGAGGGAACCTACTCGATCTCTATAATTGTCATCTCGTGATCACGTCGTCCAAATTTAGCACGGCACTTGCCACCACGGTGCGGGCGTAGGATTCGGCATCCGTACCGAGCCATTGCATGGCGGTATCGGCCGCGTTGTACTCGGCGTGGGCGTCTTGGTACAAGCCCACCAATGAGGCGACGGCCCTTGCATCCGCGGGTCCGGTGGTCGCGAGCTGCAGGGCCCAGGCAATTTGTTCGTTCGGTGTACTTCCACCCTCCTGCTGCATCCGCTCAGCAAAGCCACGGGCACACTCGACGAATACGGGGTCGTTCATCGTGACCAGCGGCTGCAAGGGCGTGTTGGTGGCAATGCGTTGCACGCTGCACACTTCGCGGCTGGGGGTGTCGAACATCATCATCGCTGGATACGGACTTGTCCTCTTCCAGTAAGTGTATACCGCGCGGCGGTAGCGAGCGCCGCCCACGGCGGTCTTCCACTGCGCCAGAATAGACCGATCGCCACACGCCATCCGGTTGCGGAGGCATGACGGACGGACCGAACATGTTGCCGGACAACTTACCCGACAATACGAGTGCTTGATCGCGCACCATCTCGGCGGAGAGTCGCTGCCGCGGACCACGGGCGAGCAGCCGATTATCGCGGTCGCGCCCCTTCAGTTCGTCCCTCACCTGTGACTGTTGCCGATAAGTGGCCGACAATACCAACTCGCGGAGCAGTTGCTTGAAGCTCCACTGCATGTCGGACGGAAATCGTGCGGCGAGGTCGTCGAGCAGCCGGGGATGCGTCGGCAGCGTGCCGCTGGTGCCGAAGTCGCCCACGGTTTCGACGAGCCCGCGTCCGAACAGCTGCTCCCACACCCGGTTGACCAGCACCCGCGACGTGAGGGGGTGTTTGGGCGAGGCAAACCACTCCCCAACGGCAAGCCGGTCCGCAGGCCGATTGATGTTGAGCCCACCAAACACGGCTGGCACACCGGGCGACACCTCCTCGCCTTTGCTTAACCAATTGCCACGCTCAAAGACGTACGTATGCCGACGCAGATCGTTATCCAACTCGTCCATGACGGGTATCGAGATCGAAGCAATCGCATCGCGCTGGCTCTGCGCTGCCGCTAGTTCGTTCTCTCGGGCATTGAATTCTTCGCTGGCGACCACTTCGACCCAGCGATCGTCGCTCGATACTGCCACGCGCCCCCGATGGATCACCAGCGGTATTTCGCCCGTCGCGGTGCGGTTGTGCTTGAGTTGCAAATGGAGGCGGCTGCCGGGTCGCAGCGCAGCTGGTTGCTCGAGCACGAACACCGCCCAGCGCGGCCGATCGAGTCTCGGTTGCACGGCCCAGCCTTGATTGTTGTCGTCGAAACAATCGCCCGGATCGAGCAACGGTTCCGCTTCGTCGCACATCGCAGCGCGGACATACAAACGGCGCGGTTGCTCCTCGCCGGGCACTTCCAAGGTTGCCACAAGGCGCGTAACGGCAAAACCCATCTCGGGCGTTTCGAGCGCGGCTTGCAAATCGAGCGGCAACGATTCGAGTCGCAGGGCGGTTAGCTGCGACATCTCTGCGGGCAGCGGCAGCCTCAAGCGATACATGGATCGGGCAGTGACGGTGCCCTCGGTAACGAACTCAGGGACTCCGTCGGTGGGACTTACCCGAGATTCGAGTTGAGTGATGCCCGTGGAAGTTGCCTCGTCGCAGGGCAGATACTGCCAGAGCGCGGGATCCTCGGCCAGCGGCAACAACTGCTGCTGCCTTGCACGCCGCAGGGCCACCATGCTGCGATCGAGTCCATTGGCACGCGACCAGTCGGACTGATCTTTGGGCACCGCCAGCCGGGGAGTTTCTTCATCAAGGTCGCAATCGCGAGAGGAGTTGAATACCGCGAAGAACCGGTAAAACTCCTCGTGCTCGATCGGATCGTAAGGATGCGAGTGGCACTGACAACAGCCGAAAGTCAAACCGCCAAACACCTGCCAAGTGGTACTGATACGATCGATGACCGCCGCTACACGGAACTCTTCATCGTCGGTTCCCCCTTCGGTATTGGTTTGAGAATTGCGATGGAACGCGGTCGCCACGCGGTCGGCCATGCGCGCATCGTCCAGCAAGTCGCCAGCCAATTGGCTAACGATAAACCGGTCGTACGGCATGTCTGCATTCAGGGCGCGGATGAGCCAATCGCGATAGGGCCAAATGTCGCGGTGCGGATCTTTCTCGTAGCCCATGGTGTCGGAGTAGCGGGCCAGGTCGAGCCACATGGCGGCCCAGCGTTCGCCAAACTGTGGCGACGCCAAGAGCCGATCGACGACCGCTTCGTAGGCACCCGAAGAAGCGTCCGCGAGAAAAGCGGTTCGCTCGTCGAGCGTGGGCGGGAGTCCCGTCAGGTCGAACGTTGCCCGCCGCAACCACTCGCTCTTGCTAGCGGCCGGAGAGGGCGCGAGGCCCTCAGCATCAAGCCGGGCCAGAACAAACGGATCGATGGACGTCGCTGCCCAACCGGCTTGCGAGGTCGACGGTGGTGGCGAGCATGGGGCGGACGGAACGACCAGTGCTGCTCCCAGTCGGCCCCTTCCGCGATCCACTGCTTGAGCAGCCCTATCTCCTGCGGGTCGAGCGGCGGGCCATGTTCGACGGGTGGCATGCGGTAATCGGGGTCGGGGTCGGAGACACGCTCAACCAAGTAGCTCGACTCCAGGTCGCCAGGCACGATGGCCCGCATCCCCGAGTCGCCCTCGGCGAGGGCCTTTTCACGGTAGATAAACGACACGCCGCTCGCCTGCTTCACGCCGCCGTGGCAAGCCACGCAATGATTGGCAAGAATCGGCCGAATGTGATCGTTGTAACTCACTCGGGTCGGTTGCGAGGCGTCTACCGTGGCGGGGGAACCGCTCGGGGCTGCGGCACTGGTCATCGGCAACAACGCCGCGACGACCACCACCGTGCGGTACATCCGATGCAGACAACATGGGAGACTTGGCATAAAGGTGGATCGATCGACGGACGGAGAGCAATTCGAGCGGAAAGCAGACGCGGCGGGGGGACGATCTATTATATCATTCCTCGCCGAGGGGCAAATTCGCCGAAAAAATTGCGTTTTGCTCGTTTTTCGTCGACGGGGCTTCGGGACGTGCGGAGGGTGGGCGATTGAGTGGGTAGGGCTTCCGCTCGTGCTGGACACTCGTGCAGAAGGCGAGCACTTGCACCATTGCAACCGTGCTTTGCGGGAACCCAAAGCTCGCTAACCACGCGGCTGCCGACTAGAATACGGTCGGCGAAAGCATCCACTTGGCACCGTACTTCACGCGACACCGACCTGCGGTGATCCTCATGACAATCCAGCTCCGCACAACTGGCTATCGCTTTCTTTGGGCGGCGATCGCGCTGTTGGCGATGGCGGCACCATCGCCATCTCGTGCGGTCGATTTATTGCCCGACCTCTTCGCCTGGGAGCACGACGTAACGGTGGACGGCATGGACCCGAGCCAGGACATCATGCATGGTGGATTTACCGACACGAACACCATTGCCAACCGGGTATTGTACCGCTTTCGTGTGGCCCTCACCAATATTGGCGACGGGCCGCTGCAGGTGATTGAAGAAACTGCCGAAGTTGGTGGCGTGAAGACCACGCAAACCATTACCCAGCAGGTGCTACAAGCGGACGATTCGTTTCGCGATGTCGAAATCGGCACCTTCCCTTACCCGCCCGAGGTACCAGGTGGGTTCGGCCATTTACGATTGCCCGGGCTTGCCCAGTACAACCTGTACAAAGCGGTGCCGAACGGTGGTAGCACCCCCGATGTTGGCAACCTGGTCGCCACCAACGACAAGCTCAGCATGGGCATTGTCGATAGCATTGCGTACAACCAGCCCGTGAGCGGCATGCCAACGAACCCCGTTTACCGCTCCGCCAATGCCGATGTCTTAGGCATCTCGATTGGGTACGCCGATCTCTATGGCGCGGGACTGCCCGGCCAATGGATTGATATTACCGGCCTCGCGAGTGGCGCAGTACTGGCTGGAAGTCGTGATCGACCCTTACGATCGGGTTCTCGAACTCGATGACAGCAACAACACAACTCAGGTCCTGGTCGACATCGTTGTGCCAAATCCGCAAATCTATCCCGGCGACTACAACGACGATGGTTCGGTAGACCTTGCCGACTATACGGTGTGGCGCAATACACTGGGGTTGGAAGTGAATCGTGGCACCGGAGCCGATGGCGACGGCGATGGCGTGATTAGCTCGGCGGACTACGGTGTTTGGAAGAACCGTTGGGGCCAGGTGGCTGCCAGCACCGGTGCGATTGCCACGGTGCCCGAGCCTGCAGCAGTTACGCTCCTCATGATGGCGCTGCTGACTTTTGCCGCACACCGGCGATAGTTGCCAGCGCCGAGGGTTGCCTGCAGCGTTCAGGTCGCAATACTAGTGTTGCGTGTTCCTCCGCCTCCTTCGGCTCACCGGTACTCGATGCACGACGAAGTCGCCACCTGCATGCTCGCCCTGGTCGCCAAGCGGGGACCGGAAAAGACGGTCTGTCCGACGGAGGTGGCCCGTGCGCTCGATGCCGTCGACTGGCGCGACCAGATGGACGAAGTGCGGGCCGTAGCGGTGGAACTTGCAGCGCAGGGAAAGATTGCGGTGACCCAGCGGGGAGAAGTGGTGGACCTGCTGACGGCAAAGGGGCCCATTCGCTTGGGGCTGCCTCGGCAGTAGCATCGCATGGCGATCCCCACCCTTGCGTCGCATGCCGCGCTCGATGCGTTTCATCCGGTTACCCAGGCGTGGTTCAAGCAGGCGTTCCCCGCGCCGACGCGGGCCCAACAGCTCGCCTGGCCGCCGATTGCCGGCGGATTGAGTACGTTGCTGTTGGCCCCTACCGGTTCGGGTAAGACGCTGGCGGCCTTCTTGGCATCGCTCGACAAAATCATGTTCCGCCTCCCGGCTGCTCCGGCGGACGCAACATCGTCGGGCCCGTCGAAGTCGAAAGTCCGTGTGTTGTACATCTCGCCGCTCAAAGCGCTGGGCGTCGATGTCGATCGCAACCTCCGCACGCCCATCGCAGGATTGCGCACCGTTGCCGAGCGGGAAGGCACTGCGTACCACCTACCGAGCGTCGCGGTCCGGAGCGGCGATACGACTCCACAGGAGCGAGCCCGGATCCAGCGGCAGGCGCCGAAATACTCATCACCACGCCCGAGTCGCTCTACTTGATGCTGACAAGTAAAGCGCGGGAAGTACTGACTGAGGTAGAGACGGTTATCGTCGACGAGATCCACGTGATGGTGGCGAGCAAGCGCAGCGCCCACCTGTTCTCCACGCTGGAGCGGCTGGAGCGACTTCGCCAGCAGACGAATCCCCAAACGCCACCGCTGCAGCGCGTGGGACTCAGCGCGACCCAGCGCCCCCTGGAAGAGATTGCCCGGCTCCTAGGCGGAGGCGTGGCGACCGCCGATATGGACATGCCCGTCGATCCGCGGCAGGTAGAAATCGTAGATGCCAGCGAGCCAAAGCGGTTCGACCTGCGGGTGGAGGTACCCGTGGAAGATATGGCGCGGTTGGCCGACGCGCCACACCAAACCACCGAGGCGGGCGACCGGGCGGATACTCTGTCGGCGATTCCGGTTGAGCCTCCGGGTGAGTCGTCGGGCGTGCTGTCGGAGCCCGATCCACCAGGGCTGCCCGCCATTCCCTCGGGCCCGGCAGCCGGATCGAGTGCGCCATCAATCTGGCCGGCCATTCACCCGCGGCTCGTGAAACTCATTCAGGGACATCGCTCGACGATGATATTCGTCAATAGCCGGCGACTAGCTGAGCGATTGGCCGCAGCAATCAACGAACTCGCCGAGCATGAGATTGCCCTTGCCCACCATGGTTCGATTGCCAAGGAGAAGCGCGCGGAGATTGAAGATCGCCTGAAGCGCGGTGTGCTGCCCGCCATTGTGGCGACGAGCTCCCTGGAACTTGGCATCGATATGGGTGCGGTCGACCTGGTGATTCAGATCGAAGCCCCGCCCTCGATTGCCTCTGGCATGCAGCGCATCGGTCGGGCCGGCCATCAAATCGGCGCCACCAGTAAGGGGATCATTTTCCCCAAGTATCGCGGCGACCTGATGGCCTGCGCCGGTGCGACGGGGCGGATGCTGGCGGGGGAAGTCGAAGCGATGTACTACCCACGCAACCCGCTCGACATCGTGGCGCAGCAAATCGTGGCAATCGTATCGATGGAGTCGCTCTCGGTCGACGACCTTTACGCCCTGCTCCGCGGTGCGGCGCCGCTGGCCGACTTACCCCGCGCCAGCTTCGAGGGCGTGCTCGACTTGCTGGCTGGTCGCTATCCGTCGGACGAGTTCGCAGAGCTGCGGCCCCGTATCCATTGGGACCGCGTCGAGGGCATGCTATCGAAACGGCGAAACTCGCAGCGGATCGCCGTACTAAATGCTGGGACCATTCCCGACCGCGGTCTGTATGGCGTGTTCCTCGCCTCTGAGGAAGGCACGACGGGAAGCCGTGTCGGCGAGCTGGACGAGGAGATGGTGTTCGAAACGCGCCCTGGCGACGTCTTCCTGCTTGGTGCATCGAGTTGGCGGGTGGTCGACATCACGCGCGACCGCGTGATGGTGGTACCCGCTCCGGGCGAACCAGGACGCATGCCCTTCTGGCGCGGCGAAGGTCCGGGCCGCCCACTGGAGTTCGGCCGGGAGATCGGTCGGCTCGCCCGCGAAATGACACGGGGCGACAGCAACCAGGCGCTCGCGCATTTGCAGGAAGTCCACTCGCTCGATCGCCGCGCGGCGGCCAACCTGATGCGTTATCTCACCGAGCAACAGGCCGCCACCGGCGAAGTGCCGAGCGATCGGACCGTGGTTGTCGAGTCGTTCCTCGATGAGATTGGCGACTGGCGAGTAGTGGTGATGTCGCCCTTCGGCGCCCGGGTCCACGCGCCGTGGGCCATGGCGGTTGCCGCACGATTACGGGCCGAGGCGATTGGCGAAGTCGACTTCATGTGGTCCGACGATGGCATCGTGTTTCGCCTACCGGAGTCGGACCAATCGCCGCCAACCGATTGGTTTGTGCCGCGGAGCGACGACATTGAAGACGAGGTTGCTCGGCAGGTGGGATCGACGGCCCTGTTCGCGGCGCGTTTTCGCGAGAACGCCGCTCGCTCGCTCCTGCTTCCCCGTCGCCGCCCCGACCGACGCACGCCGCTGTGGCAACAGCGCCGCCGGGCCGCCGACTTGTTGAACGTGGCGTCGCGCTACCCCGCTTTTCCCCTGTTGCTGGAAACCTATCGCGAAGTCTTGCGCGACGTTTTCGATTTGCCGGGCACCGTGTCGATCTTGCAGCAAATCGAACGCCGCGAGATCACGGTTCTTGGGGTCGACACCCCGCAAGCGTCGCCCTTTGCGGCGTCGCTGTTGTTCGCGTACACGGGAAATTTTGTGTACGAGGGCGACGTCCCGCTCGCCGAACGTCGTGCCCAGGCGTTAACGCTCGATCACGCGCAGCTCCGCGAGCTGCTGGGCTCGGCCGATTTGCGTGAGCTGTTCGATGTGGAAGTACTCACGGAACTCGATCGCCAGCTGCAACAGCTCGATCGTCCGGTGGTCAAACACCCCGACGATGTGCATGACCTGTTGCTCCGTCAGGGACCTCTGGCGACCGACGATGTTCGTTTGCGAACCGACCAAGCACACACCCACGAGCTGGACGACTGGTTCGCAGAGTTGACCGCGGCGCGGCGGCTTGTTTTCGTCCGTTTGGCATCGGGCGACCACTACGCCGCGGCCGAGGACGCGGGGCGACTTCGCGATGCACTCGGCGTGAGTCCGCCACCCGGTTTGCCCGAGGCGTTTTTGGAGCCGGTTGCCGATCCACTGGGCGACTTGGTTTCGCGGCACGCACGAACTCACGCTCCCTTCACGGCGGCAAGCGTTGCCATGCGATTTGGCCTGGGCGAGGCGCCGGTAATTGGAGTGTTGCGTCGCCTGCTAGAGCAAAACCGGGTGGTGGAAGGAGAGTTTTTGCCGGGCGGGCGTGGGCGGGAATGGTGCGATGCTGAAGTGCTACGCACACTAAAGAGGCGGTCGCTTGCGAGGCTGCGGAAGCAGGTCGAAGCCGTGCCGCCCGCTGCCCTCGCGCGGTTCCTGCCACGGTGGCACGGGCTCGACCAGCCCCGTAGCGGCCTGGACGGACTGTTGGACGCCATCGAGCAGTTGCAAGGTGCGCCGCTACCGGCCAGCACGCTGGAGGCGTCCATCCTCCCCGCGCGGGTAGCCGACTACACGCCCGGCGATTTGGACGAACTTTGTTTGGCCGGCGAGGTCATTTGGCGGGGCGTTGATTCGCTCGGCACGACCGATGGCCGCATTGCCTTGTATTTGGCGGACCAGTATCCGCTGCTTTCACCTCCATTGGCCGATGGAAGCGAGTGGGAACAAGAACCCCTGGTGGGCCAGGTACGCGCACTGTTGGCTTCGCAGGGTGCTGTGTTCTTCGACGAAATCGTCCGTAGCACCAAGGCCTTCCCACCAGACGTGCTGGCCACCTTATGGCAACTCGTTTGGGCCGGCTACGTTACCAACGACACGCTGTCGCCCCTACGCTCGCTAGGGAGGGGGCGGGCGGGCGAACGCCGCCATCCGGGCAGCCGTCGGCGCGGTCGCACCTTTCGCTCACGACGACTGGCACGCCTGCCTGGCAGCGAGGGTCGCTGGTCGCTCTTGCCGCAGCCGAGCGAGCACGGGCCCTCGGCCACGGAGCGCACCATCGCGCTGGCAACACAATTGGTCGCGCGGCACGGCGTGCTCACCAAGAACGCGGTATCCAAGGAGTTGGTGTCGGGTGGATTCGCCGCGCTGTATCCGGTACTCAAACAAATGGAAGAAGCCGGCAAACTGCGGCGCGGCTATTTTGTCGAAGGGCTCGGCGGAGCCCAGTTTGCCGCACCTGGCGCCGACGACTTGCTACGACGCCCTACGCCCGCGACAGAAACGCAAGATGGCCAGCCGCCAGCCATGCTGCTTGCGGCAACCGACCCTGCCAATGCTTACGGGGCCGCCCTGGCGTGGCCCGCACGCGACGAGGCGGCGGGCCGCGCCAGCCGCAGTGCCGGAGCGAGCGTCCTGATTGCCGATGGCCACCTGCTGGGTACTACCAGTCCTGGTGGCGGGCACCTCACCACCTACCTGCCACCCGATGAGCCCGATCGCTCACTCGCGATCACTACCATTGCCCAGGCGCTCGTCGCCGCCGCGGTCGACGGTCCGCCGCTTGTGCTAACCAAGATCGACGACAGCTCCGTAGCCAGTAGCGAATTGACCACCGCGCTTCGGGCGGTCGGCTTCGAATCGACTAGCCGCGGACTGCTGTACCGCGACTACCCAAGCGCCCCGATGCCGCGGCTTCGCCGACCGTAATTCAACACAAACCGTTTACACGGTGCCGAGCTTGCCATGCCTGAAGGCGATACGATCCACCGAACTGCCATAACGCTCCGCCCGTGGCTGGTGGGACAGACTCTGCAAGCCGCATGGGGCTGGGACGACTGGATCGATTCCGCGTCGCTTGTAGGGCATTGCATCGACTCGATCGAGGCCCGTGGTAAGCACCTATTATTGAACTTGGACGACGGCCGCGTCGTACATGGCCACTGTGGCATGACCGGCTCGTGGCACATCTATCCACTCGGAGAAACCTGGCAAAAGCCCAAGCGGCGGGCAGCCCTGGTGCTGGAGACCGACCGCTTGTGCGTGGTGTTCTTCAGTCCGAAAACACTCGAATTGCTCTCCCCCTCCCAGTTTCGTCGGCACAACTACCTGTCGCGACTGGGCCCCGATTTGCTTGCCGAGAAGATCGATCTCCGCGAGGTGGCTCACCGCTTTCGCCAACAGAATCATCACCCGATTGGCGAGGCGGTCATGAACCAGACTTTATGCTGCGGAATTGGCAACATCTACAAATCGGAGTTATTGTTTCTGAGTCATATCGACCCGTTCGCTCCGGTCGCCAACTTGGAAAGCACCTCGCTGGTGGATCTATTGGAACTGGCCCGCGAATTGATGCAATACAACTTGCAGGGGCCCCAGCGGACGACGCGGTTTGAGGGCGACGAAGGCAAGCTGTGGGTCTACGGACGGCGCGGTGAGGCTTGCTACCTGTGCGGAACCACCATTCTGCTCCGCCGGCAAGGAGATCTGGGTCGCACGACATACTGGTGCCCCACATGCCAAACGCCTGCCACCGGTTCCACCCACCCGCTGCGCGACGACCACCTGGCAGACTACCCACCTCCCAGCGACGGAACGCGCTGACTCCGCCGCGCTAGCCGACGCTGCTGAGTGCCGAAGCAGGATCGCGGAAGCGGTAGCCCACGCCGCGGACCGTTTCGATCAAGTCGGCGTGCTTTTCGAGCTTCTTGCGGAGCGCGCGAACATGGACATCGATCGTCCGCTCCAAGACGAGCGAGTCGCCCCCGAGCGCGGAGTCGATGAGTTCCGATCGACTGAAGACGCGGCCCGGTTGGCGAATGAGCGCTTCGAGCAGGCTGAATTCGCTGGGCGTGAGGTCGAGTACTTCCTCGCCCGCGGTCACGCGGTGCCGCTGACGGTCGACAAGAATCCCCTGGCTTACTAGGGTGTCGCCGTTGGCCGATGCCCCCTGCCGTCGCCGCAGCAAGGCGCGAATTCGCTCGAGCAGCACCTTCACACTAAAGGGCTTGGTCACGTAGTCGTCTGCACCAACACTAAAACCCGCCACCTGATCGGTTTCCTCCGCCTTGGCGGTGAGCATTAGGATCAGCATCTCGCGCGTGACGGGGTCGGAACGCAATCGCCGGCAGATCTCCAGTCCACTGACCAGCGGCAGCATCAGATCGAGCACCAATAGTTGCGGCCCCTTAAGTCGGGCTTGGGTCAACCCATCCTGGCCATCGCGAGCGACGACAGTATCGTACCCGTCCTGGCGGAGGTTGTAGTCCAGGACGTCGGCCAGCGACCGATCGTCTTCCACGATTAGTACGAGTGGTTTTGCCATAGGTAGTTAGTGCTTTGTCCAACCAAGGACTAGGACGCGGTGCGATTTGGCCTTGATTCTTCGTGACGATGACGGGCAATCTCACCGTCTACCAAGTAAATAACGTCTTCCGCAATGTTGGTAGCGTGGTCGGCAATGCGTTCGATATGTCTGGTTGCGGAAAAGAAATACAAAGCCGCTTTCACCAGATCGCTCCGCGAGCGCATGATGTCGTGCACTTCGGCAATGAGCCGATCGTTCATCGCGTCGATTTCATCGTCGCGAAGGCAAATCTCTTTTGCTTCGTCGGCATCCATCGCGATAAAGGCATCCAGCGCGTTACGCACCATGTCGACGGCAAGGCTGGCCATAATCGCCAGATCGTCGGGAATTACGAACTCCGGTTGCTCGGCAAGGGCCCGCGCCCGTTCGCCTAGGTTCACCGCCAGATCGGCAATCCGCTCCAGGTCGCCATTGATTTTCAGCACCGCCGCGGTGCGGCGGAGGTCGATGGCCACGGGCTGATGCAACGCGAGGATCTTGAGGCACTCCTCTTCAATCACCACTTCGCGCACGTTCACCTGCCCCTCGGCCTCCATCACCTCCCACACCAATTCGACCTTGCGGTCGCACAGTGCGCGACTAGCGGTACGAATCATCCCCTCGACGACCGACGCCTGCGTCAGTAGTTCGCGTTCAAGGTGTTCTAAGTCGCGTTCTAAATGTTTACTCATGTGCGTGAATCCGGCGCCAGCGCTGGAAGACTAGATCACCCGAACCGCCCGGTAATGTAGTCTTCGGTCTCGCGTTTAGTAGGGTTGGTGAATACTTCATTCGTGGCACCCGCTTCGATCAGTCGCCCTTCGTAGAAAAAGGCGGTTTGGTCCGACACGCGAGCTGCTTGTTGCATATTATGGGTGACGATGGCGATCGTGTAGTTGTCCTTGAGCTCAAAAATTAGGTCTTCGATCCGCGACGTGCTGGTCGGATCGAGCGCCGATGCCGGTTCGTCCATCAGCAAGACATCGGGGTTCGTGGCGAGCGCTCGGGCAATGCACAAGCGTTGCTGCTGGCCGCCGGAGAGCGCGAGTGCCGAATCGTTGAGCCGGTCTTTCACTTCGTCCCATAAGGCGGATTGCTGCAGCGACGTTTCGACGATCTGCTCCAAACGATCGCGCGACCGCAAACCTGCGACGCGGGGACCATAGGCGATATTTTCGAAGATCGACTTGGGAAACGGATTCGATTTCTGAAACACCATGCCAACTCGCTTGCGGAGTTCAACCACATCGACTCGTGGCCCGCAAATGTCTTGCCCATCCAGCAGGATGTCGCCTTCGACCCGGGTCTGTTCGATCATGTCGTTCATCCGGTTCAGGCACCGCAGGTAAGTACTCTTACCGCAGCCCGAGGGACCGATGAGCGCTGTGACACAATGCTCCGGGATATTGAGCGTCACGTCGTGCAGGGCTTGGTGCGTGTCGTACCAGAAGTTGATGTGGGCCGTTGCAAACTTGCTGGGCGCGTCGGCCAACTCGGTAGCAGTACGCGAGATCTTCTCCACCGCCACTTGGGGCGGTCGTAGCGTGGGAGGAAATTCGTCCACGTCGGAGGTGCTCCTGCGGCTGCTGGGTAGTGTGCTTGCCATGGATTCTATCGCCCGCGAGTTGGAAGGCCGGCTACAAGATAATGCGATTACGGAAGGAACCTTACCAGCGGACCTGCTTGCCAAATCGATAACGCACAAATGCGGCAATCATATTCAGGCTCACCAACAACACCAGTAGCACCAGGATGGCGGCAGCCGATAGATCGCGGAACTCGGCTTGCGGCCGCCCGGCCCATTCGAAGATCACCAGCGGCAGCGCCGAATAGGCATCCCAGGGCGATGTGGGTGCGCGATCCACGTACTGTACCGCGCCCATTGCCACCAGGGGTGCCGCTTCGCCAAGCGCTCGGGAAATGGCCAAAATAACGCCGGTCATGATGCCAGGCATGGCCGCCGGAAGCACTTGCCGCCAAGTGGTTTGCCAACGCGTCGCTCCTAACGCAAACGAGGCTTGGCGAATCGAGCCAGGCACCGCACGCAAAGCCTCTTGCGAGGCCAAGATGACGATCGGCAGGACAACCAGCGTGAGCGTGAGCGACCCGGCGAGCACGCTACGCCCCAGGTTGAGCGCCAGACAAAAATGCCGAGACCCAACAATCCATACACAATCGAAGGGACACCGGCCAGGTTCGCAATATTAAGTTGCACCAATCGCTTCCAACGCGAATCGGCGGCGTACTCCTCCAAGTAGAGCGCCGAGCCAACCCCGATGGGCACGGCAAACATCGTTGTTAAGGCGATCAACCACACACTCCCAACCAGATAGACCCAAATGCCCGCTTTCTCCGGCTTGCGGGAAATAAGGTTGGTAATGAAGTCCCAACTCAAGTACTGCGTGCCACGATAGGCAACGCTTGCCAGCAGGAACAGCAGGATGAGCAAACAGGTAATCATGGCCAGAAAGCACAACACGCTGAACGCCCGCGACAGCCATCGCTTTCGCTGCTGGTAACGGGCCATCGACTGTTGTTCTGCGGCGGAAGAGGACATCATTCGTACTTCTCCCGCATTCGACCCAGGATCCATTGGGCAGCCAGATTTAGCAGCATGGTCGAAACAAACAGCGTGAGGCCGACCGCGAAAATTGTGCGGTACTCAATGGTGCCGTAGGGATTCTCTCCTGCGGTCTTTTCCACAATGTACGCGGTCATGGTCTGGATGCTCTCGAACGGGTTGGCCGTAATGCGTGGCGTGCCGCCAGCAGCCAGGGTCACCGCCATGGTTTCGCCAATCGCCCGCGAGATGGCCAGCAAGAACGATGCCACGATACCGGACAGCGCGGCCGGCACAACAACTTTCAGCGTGACGTCCAGCTTGGTGGCGCCCAAGGCGTAAGCCCCTTCGCGGAGGCTCCGCGGTACCGACCGGATCACATCCTCGGAGAGCGAGATAACGGTGGGCAAAATCATGAAGCCCACCACAATGGCCGCGGCAGCGGCATTTACCGGATCGGCGTCGGGAATCCAATCACGGATCATGGGCGAAATAACAATAATGGCCAGGTAGCCGAATACCACCGACGGAATGCCGGCGAGCACCTCCAGCGCTGGTTTCACGGTCTCGCGGACCATGGGCGACGCATACTCACTGAGGTAAATGGCCGTCCCTAACCCCAGGGGTATCGCCACCAGGGCCGCTCCCGCGGTCACCAGCAGCGTGCCGCACAGCAATGGCAGAATGCCGAACCGCCCATTCTGCGGGGCCCACTCCGTACCGGTGAGGAAGGCGAAGACCGACACGTCGCCAAAGAACTTCAGCGACTCAAACAGCAGCAATACAACAATGCCGACCGTGGTGAGCACCGATATGCCGGCGCAGAAAATTAGCACCGCACGAATAAGGCTCTCCACGCGGTACCGACGGCGCCGAGCCGTTGACTGGGCGTCGAGTGCGGGCGAACCGCCATCGTTGGTGAGAGAGGCTGTGCTCATTGCGGAAGAAACAAATCGATATGGCGTGCGTCGTTGTTCTTATTTGCAGGAATCTTAATCGCGAGTGGCGACGCTTCGCCGCTCCGCATCAGGCGCCGGCGGGTTCCGCAACGGCAGACGACAGTTTCTCGAACTTTGCCTGCCCCTCCGCGGCGACCTCATCGGCCAAAGGAACGTAGCCCACCTCGGTGGCCAATTCGGCTGCGTTATCGAGGTAATACTTCACGAAGGCGGCAACCTTCGGTTGGGCAAACGACTCGAGATTCACGTAGATGAACAGCGGTCGCGAAAGGGGCGTGTACGTCTTATCGCGGATCGTTTCGGCCGTGGGCTTCACGTAGTTCCCATCGCCCGGGTCGATTCCGAGCACCTTCAGGCCATCCGAGTTTTCGATGTAGTAGGCAAACCCAAAATATCCCAAAGCCCGCTTATCGGCCTTCACGCCATTCACCAGTACGTTGTCTTCTTCGCTCTGCGTGTAGCCCGTGCGGGTCTTGGTATCATTACCAAGTACCTGCTCGTTGAAAGAGTCGAACGTTCCCGAGTCGGCACCGGGGCCGAACAGCACGATTTCTTCGTCGGGCCACTCGTCGTTCAGGTCTCTCCAGGACTTGATGGGGCTATCGAGCCGGAACAGCTCCTGGAGCTGTGCTACGGTCAATCCGTCGCACCAATCGTTGTCCGGATGCACGCACACGGCAATCCCGTCGTAGGCCACCATGAAGTGGTCGTGCTCGATGCCGTTGGCTTCGCAGGTCCCGGCTTCTTCTCCCTTCATATGGCGCGAGGCGTCGCAGATGTCGATTTCGCCTTTGCCGAATTTCTTCATGCCGCCGCCGGTGCCGCTCTTCGCCACGGTCACACGAATTTCAGGCCGCTCGCCGCGAAGTTCTTCGGCTACAGCCTCGGTAATGGGGTAGACCGTGCTGGAGCCGTCGACTTTCACATCAATGGCTCCTGGGCCGTCTCCCGTCCCCCCGCAACCGGCGAGCGGCAAGCTCAGAGCAAGCACCAATGCCGACTGTCTAACTACAAACATCACGGGCCTTCGATCTAAAATGCACTAGAAAAATGGGTTTTGCGGTCCGTCACGCCTCCCAATCGCCCACGGACCAATACAAAACTTAACCCATCTTTGTTAAGGCAATGTGAAGACTGTGTGAGGACGCGGTATAGCCCATCGCCACGATTGCTCGGTACACGCGAGAGCCGGCCCATCCCCTTCCATCTCGCGGGGCGTTGGCTACGCGGCCCGGCGGAGGTCGACTTCGGCTGGCTTTTGGCGACGATCCCAGGCCAAAGTGCGGCTGAGCGATTCTTTGAGCCGTGGCAATTCTGCCTCCGCGGCTTGGCGGCCAACTTCCACTAGCCCTGCGGCTTGAGAAAAGTCGTCGAACGGGAACTCCTCAGTGTGCGGCGCAATCAGGAAGTCGCACTGCGCCCCATGTAGCCGGGCAAGATTGATGAGTTCCACGTCGGTCACGCGCAATAGCGTGCTCAAGTAGCCCGGCCGGCGCATCTGCTTGGTTGGCGTATGGGCCGTGTTGCCGGCGAACTCGCGCGAGAGCTGCTTGCTGACGTCCACCGCTACGCTGAAGTCGACCTCCTGCTGTCGCAACGCGGTGACCGGCAGGTTCATTAGCACGCCGCCATCCACGAGCGCTTCGCCATCGCGGAGGATCGGCACGCCGAACACGGGATGGTTAATGCTCTGTAGCACGGCACTTACCACATCGCCCGCCTCGCGAATGCGATGCTCGCCGCTAATCAAGTCGACCGTGACGGTCTGCGCGGGTGTGAGCAACTGGTCGAACGTATAGCGATTCAAGTACCGTCGGAACTTGGCTTCGGCCAGCCCCATGCGAAACACACTCAGCATGTACCACTGCCGCGACTTGGGCAGCCAGGCAATGGACCGCGGTGGGCTCATTTCTTTCTCGAAGACGTCGCGCACCCGTTCGAGCGGAATACCAGCCGCGTACGCCGCGGCGACGATGGCCCCCGCACTGGTTCCCGCCACCCGGTCGAAGTAAATCCCTTCGCGCTCGAAGACTTCCAATACGCCCAGATGCGCGATGCCTCGCGCACCGCCGCCGCCAAGAGCCAAACCAACCTGGATGCCGCGCATCGCCGCAGGCAAGCGAGCCAGGTCACGCGGCTTGAACTCCGCAAGCGGTTCGCCCGCGCCGTACTGCACGCGCAGGGGCGGCTGATGAAGGGGTGCCGTAGCCAGGGGGGGTGGCAGTTGGAGCGCCGTGGGCAATTCTTCGCCATCGGCAATCGCCTCCACCAGTCGAATTCGCTCGGCCAGTCCCTCGGGCGCGGTGGCTAGCAGTTCGGCCAGGCGGGCCAGCGATCGGTCGCGGTCGACTTCGTCGTCGCCGAGCATCCACAATACGAGTTCATGCTGCATCAGCACCGGAGGCGTTGCGCGTGACTGGTCGATATCCACCAGGGTCCGCTCGTTGGCGGCAACAGCGGCGGACAGGTGCGCGACCAGTTCGCGTTCGAAGTGATCGTCCGCGTTGATTTCGCTCCAATGATCCACGCTCCAGCGGGTGGGCTGATCGCTAAACACATGGAGCCGCCCCCCTTCGCGGGCGACGGTGGCGGCCATCTGCGCGGCCAAGTCCGCCGCCACGGTGGTGCCACGCACCAGGGCCACCTGCATTCGTTCGTGCCGACCACCACCTGCAATCTGACCCCGGAGCCACTCGCCCAGCGAACGACAGAGGTTGGCGGCAAAGCCGGGCACGTGGGCCAGGCTGCGTTCGAAATCGGGCCGCGTGAGCTCGAGCAACTCGGTGTCCATCACGGCGGTAACGTTCGCCGATCGCGACCCGCCCACCAGCAGCGACATTTCGCCGAAATGGTCTCCCGGCCTTAGGTGATTGAGTACCCGCTCGCCACCTGCTGGCTCGTCGATGTTGATGCTCACCCGCCCGCTGACGATCACAAACATGCTCTCGCCGGTCTCTCCCTGGCGACACGCATGTTGCCCGCTTTTGAGCGATACGCTCCGACAAGTCGCCAAGATCTGATGCACCTCGCCGTCGGTGAGCGAGCCGAAAAGATTGCTGCGACGAATATGGATGGGCACGGTGGTCACAAGCAGTAGTCCCGCGGCAGGCAAACAGGCAGAGACGGAGTCGGCAGGAAGGTAGCCTTTGGCCAGCCCGAGGCCAAGACCGTTTCGTGCTAGCATACCACCGTGTCGAAG
Organism: Lacipirellulaceae bacterium; assembly: GCA_963753855.1. GTDB lineage: Bacteria > Planctomycetota > Planctomycetia > Pirellulales > Lacipirellulaceae > Aeoliella. The sequence continues at coordinate 306,671 of CAVWDV010000009.1, forward strand.
CCGTCATTGGGAGGGACCGCGCGAGGAAAAGAATTGCATGGCCAAGACAACTGGTACGCCTCGTGGCCGGCGGGGTGGCATGCTAGAAATGCGCCGCTTTGCCCACCTCTGGCATCCAAGATGCCGCTAAGGAACGTCCATGGCGAAATCGCCTTCTGCAAGCAACATCAAAGTTCGTCGCTGGAAGAAGTCGGACATACCGTCGCTGTTCGAGTGCCAGAAGGCCGCCTACGGGCAACTGGATGTCGAAAGCCTGAACGACGTCCGCAAGCTTGAGATGCAGCTCGAGATGTTCCCCGAGGGGCAGTTCCTGGCCGAGTGCGATGGTCGGATCGTGGGGTACTGCACGTCGCTCATCGTGCTACTCACCGACGACTCGCCCTGGTACTCGTACAACGAGATCACCGGCTGCGGGACCTTCAGCACCCATGACCCCAGCGGCGACACGCTCTACGGGTCGGACATCGCAGTGCATCCCGACTTTCGTGGCAAAGGCGTGGCGAGCAAGCTTTACCAACGCCGCAAGTCGCTGCTCAAGCGGCTGAACCTGCGGCGTATGGTCGCCGGCGGGCGGATACCAGGCTACGCGGAGCACGCCAAGAAAATGTCGGCGAGCCGGTACGTCGAAAAGGTGAAACAGGGCGAACTGAAAGACATGGCACTTTCCGCCCACTTAAAGGCGGGGTACGACGTGAAAAGCGTCCACTACGCCTACCTCCGAGATGGCGAAAGCATGAACTACGCCACCTACTTGGAAATGGAAAACCCGGCGTTCGCTCCGGCCAAACGGATGATTGCCGCTTCGCCCATCACCCGCCCGGTCCGCAAGATTCGCGTCTGCACGGCGCAATACGAGTTGCGGCCCGTGGAAAGCTGGGAGCAACTCGAACGCCAGGTCGACTTCTTTGCCCACACGGCCAACGAGTATCACTGCCATTTCTTACTGCTGCCGGAGCTGTTTACGGCGCAGCTATTCAGCATGTTCCCCCGCGACATGGACTCGCGGCACGCAGCCCTCGAGGTTGCCAAGTATCATGAGCGATACCTGGAATTTTTTAAGCGGTGCGCGCAGGAGAACGATCTTTATATCATTGGTGGCTCGACGGTCGTCGATATCGGGAGCGAGCTCCGCAACACGGCCCATCTATTCACGCCAACCGGCCACGTGTACACGCAAGACAAGATGCACATTACGTCGGTCGAGCGGCACTACTACGACACCCAGCCGGGCGACAAGCTGCAAGTGTTCGACACACCGCTCGGGCGGATCGGCATTGTTGTTTGCTACGATGTGGAGTTTCCCGAACTCGTCCGGCTGCTAACGGTGCAAGGCATCGACGTGTTGTTCGTTCCGTTCGCCACCGACGAGCGGAAGAGCTACCACCGTGTGCGGCATTGTGCGGCGGCGCGGGCTATCGAGAATGTCATTTACGTGGTGCTTGCCGGCTGCGTCGGTAATTTGCCGCAGGTGCGGGCGTGGCTCGTCAACTACGCCCAAGCCGCCATCTGCACGCCGTGCGACGTGGCCTTCCCCAAGGACGGCATCCTGGCCGAGGCCGACCCCAACTGCGAGACGGTGGTCATCGCCGAGCTCGACCTCAACGCCTTGGCCGTCCAGCGGGCTATGGGAAGCGTGATCCCACTGCAAGACCGCCGCAACGACGTCTACCAACTCAAGTCGCTGTTGCCGGTGGAAGTGGTATACACGCAGTAGCGAGGCGAGGACCACGGAGCCGAGACTACGCCGCCGGCAGTTGCACCCAAAATCGGCTCCCCTGCCCCACCTGGCTTTCGACACCCACCTTGCCACCGAACGACTGCGCCAGGTGTTTGACAATCGATAGGCCCAGACCGGTGCTGCCGAGTTCGCGCGAGCGGGCCTTGTCGACACGATAGAATCGCTCGAACACGCGCCCCACTTCGCTGCGTGGAATGCCCGGGCCCGAGTCGGACACTTCGATGCGAACGTAGCGATCCTCCCGATGCCAGCCAACGCTCACCCGCCCTCCCTCGGGCGTGTACTTCACAGCATTGTCGATCAGGTTATTGCAGATCACCCGCAAGCCTTCCTCGTCGGCCCGCACCCGCGCGGCGGGCAACTCGCCGACCGTCTCCAGGGCAATGCTCTTGGCCATGGCCTGGGGAGCGTAGTCGTCCAAGCAACGACGAACAACTTCGGACACGTCCACCGGCTTGATGTCGAAAGGTTGCTGCGCTGTCTCGATGCGGGCCAGGCTCAGCATGTCCTGAATCAGATTATGCAACCGCTCGCCCTGTTCGGCGATGCGGCTGAGAAACTGCTCGCGATGCTCCGGGTCGTCCAGCGCACCGCGCTGCAGCGTCTCGGTGTACGCCATGATGCTACTTAGCGGTGTCTTTAGTTCGTGCGAAACGTTGGCGATGAACTCTTGGCGGATGGTCTCCAGCCGGCGGAGTTCGGTGTTGTCGTGCAATACGATCACGGCCCCCACGTCTACCGAACCGGGCAGCGGGGTCACCTGCACGGCAAGTACCCGCGGCGCCTCGATCTGCCAATGAAGCTCAATCGCTTGCGGCTGCCGCGTGCTGAGTACTTTGGAGACGGCGGCATCGAGCGTGTGTTCGCGAATAATCTCGAGGAGCGGCCGGCCAACGGCGCTCGGCGGCAAGAATCCAAACATCTTTCCCGCCGCGGTATTGGCGAACATGATGCGATGGCTGTCGTCGACCGCGACCACTCCCTCGACCATGCCGCCCAGCACGGCGGCTTGCCGGTCGTCGCTATCCCGCAGTTGGGTCAGATGCGCGCCAAGCTCCTGACCTACTTGATTAAACGAACGGGCAAGGTCGCCGAGTTCGTCGCTCGAGCGGACCGGTACGCGATGGCCGTAGTCGCCCTCGGCAATGGCCCGCGCCGCACGCCCCAGGGTAAGTAGCGGACCGACTAGGCTCCGCACCACCAATGCAATCAAGCCGCCGCTCAATAGCATGACGACGACGCCCAGGGCGAATAGCTGCTTCCCCATTTCCGCCTCGCCGCGCCACTCGTAGGCCAGCGCAGCGGTCAGCACCACGGCCATCAATACGATGCCGAGAATAACGAGCAGCAGCTTCCAGAACAGGCGGGAATCGAGCATTCACCCATCATGCGCACCCGTCGCGGTGGTGCGATAGGGGCAGTTCGCGGGGTTTAAATCCACTGCACGACGACCAGCGTCGCCAACACAGCCAGCCCGAATGCTGCGTAAGCAGTTGGCGAAAGACGGATGCGTGCCGGGCTCGCCATTCCGCAGTTTGGGCAAACCTGGTCCCAAGGACTCACCACGGCAGCGCAATCGCTGCAGTGCCGCGATTCGTTCATCCGGGCCAAGCACCAGGTCTTCAGTTGGTGCTGCAGCCAATTGGCAAACTGGGAAACTCGCTGTCGCATGAATGGCCTCTTGCAGGGATTCGTGCAGGGACTCGGGCAGGGATCGCGATTCGCTGCTACTGGAAGCCTACTACATCAGGGCTACTGAGGAGGCGAACTATTGCCGATTGCGCTCCATCGAAGCGGATATTGCGAAACTACCAGTTAGCACGACTCGTTCGATGGGGGGCGAAGCGGGCAACCTTGTGCAACTACCATTCGAGCGGCAAAGCAGCGGCAAGGTGGCACGCAGAAGGAAGCGGAGCGATGGCCGGCGCCCATAAGATGGTCGGAACCAATTGGCGGGCAAGGTGCCAACGCACTAGCGGAAAGGGTTGGTGCCTTCGCCGGCCGTGCGGAGCTCGCCATCCAGCGGCGGCAGAAGCGTGGGGAACTCAAGGTCGCCTGGCTTGGGTAGTCGGGTCGGATCGCCCAGCATGCGCGGCAGCTCCGAAGTCGCTGGCTCGCCCACCGCACGCTCGAGTACCGATGCCTCGGGATTCTGCAATTCTGGCAGCAAGGGCTCCCACTCCATGGGCGGCGCATTGGGTTGGTCGCCAGTGTCCGGCATATTTTTTAGTGCTTTGTAGCCGCCATCGCTGGGATGCTGGTCGAACGCTCCTCGACTCACCACCGGGGCAAGCGACGAAGCGTAGCTCAGTCGCTTGCGTCGTCCCCTACGCCGCTCCAGGGCAGCCGCATCGCTATACGCTTTCTCGGGCCAAGCACCTTCGGCCAGATAAACGCCATCGTATTCCAGTAGCGTGCCTTTACTGAAATGGACATTCTTTATTGCCACGGCGTATTCCGCCAACGTGCGATAGTGCCGCGTCTCGGCCTCGGCCAACCGCCGCTGCGCGTCGAGTAGCAGATCGAGCGAGATCTTGTCCGCTGCAAAGGCCGCCTCGACGGCAGCCAACTGCTCGCGACTGGCAGCGAGCCGGTTGTAACTGGTCTGCGACACCGCGAAGGCACGATCGACATCGGCAACGCTGTTGGCCGCCGCGTGGACCACTTCCTGTTGCTGGTCGCGCAGAATGGCACGGGAACGAGCCAGCAGCAGTTCGGCATTGCGAACCGCCGTATGTGCGCGGCGGTACCCAATGGGAATATCGAGCTCGACGCCAAGCTGCCACTCTTGGAAGTCGCCGGTCATCAAGTCCTCGTACGCATTGTCGAAGCGGGGCAACGTGCCACCATCGTTATTGATCAAGTCCTTACCAAAACCGCGGAACCGATATCGGCCCACGGCATCGAGTCGCGGCAGCAGGTAATTCTTACTAGCGATAAGTTCCAACTCGCGGCGGCGGACAACAAACCGCTGGCGCCGCAGCTCGCCTCGCCGCTCGACCGCCTCAAACGCGATTTCGTCCCAATCAAAATGCATCGGTGCCAGAATCGGCTCATCCGCTGGTCGCAGCAGGCGCCCGTCGCTGGCCGGCAGGTTGAGCAGCCGCCTCAGCCGTCGCTCGGCGACTAACACTCCACCCGTGCCGCGAAACGTGCCACCCATGCTACCGTTGCCGGTACGGGTGCCATCGAACAGCCGCCCACCCAGGGCGTTTTCGACTTCTTCCTGGAACCGGTAGAACTGTTCGCGGGCCTGGGCTTCTTTCTCGGCCTCGCCACCGCGGCGTCCTGCATCGTACAGCGCCCGCACCCGCCGCCAAGTTTCGAGCGCTGCGTCGCGGGCGGCGATCTGGGCGTCCAAGTCGCGATAGGCGTAGTACAAGTCCCAATAGGCGTTTTCGATGTTGCTGACGTAGTCGCGGACCGCCACCTCGAACGCCGCCAAGTCGATATCGGTATTGATCCGTGCAAGCACCACCCCGGTGTAGACCCCCGGGGTCCGATTCGGGCCGGCGATGCGATTGAACTCGAGCCCACTACCCTGGAGCAATGGGTGTCGCGCTTCGCCTTCGACTTTCACTGTCCAGGCACTATCGAATTCGTTGCCTGGCGCGTTGTTGCCGTCGTATTCTACGATCTGGCGGGCGGAAAGCTCGGTGCCGGTCACTGCGCGTTTGGAGAGCTGTGCTTGAAACGAACCGACCTTTTGCTGCAACCTGCGTGTTCCGCCACCAAAGAACTCGTTGTTGATTTGTCGATCGTTGCGCTCCACGAACAGGCTGCTGGTTAGCTGAGCGTCGAACGCGCTGAGTGCCGACTCGACGCCAATGGCGGGATCGGTCTCCACGATGGCGGGGTCGTACTTCGTCCGCGTGGCGTCTGGCAGTTCGACCACGGTGCCGCCGATCTCGCGGAGCACATCGGAGTTCGCGAGCCCGATTTGGACAACCTCGGCCAAGCGAACATCCTGGTAGTCGGCCGGCTCGCCGCTGGCGACCGTGCCGCGGAGCGAGCGACTCGATGGTGGTATCGCATTCGGCCTGAGAGCAGCCGTTGAGCGCCGGGTACTCGATTTGAGAACTGACAAGGCTGTAGTGGTCGGCCGCCGCGTCGCCACAAGCTTTGAACTCGCCCACATTCACCGTCTGGCAGCCCACCAAACTGGTGGCAGCCATAAGCATGGAACAGAAGATGCGGGTGCGACGATACATGGGGCGGCAGGCGCGCTGAGTTTGCTGGCAGTCACGTAAGGCCCCCCCGGGCTGGATGCAGGCACTCCCTGCGCCGAGCGCGGCGAAGTACCGACACCGCATTCATCGGACGACCGCAAGCCGCAAATCCAGCACAATCGGAAAGATTTACCATCCTCCGCTGCAAGAGTTGGGGGAACGAATGCACCCAAATCCGCAGCCGATCCATATACTGGAGGTGATGTCACCGCTGCCCGAAAACCCGTCGCCCGTCGAACCTCCCGCCGATCAGGCGGTGTGGGACGAACTGGAGATGGTGCTCGACGAGTTGGCTGGGGCAGCACGGCAACCTCAGCCGACTAGCGCGTTTCTATCGCGCAGTGATTGCCCGCCTGGCCCCACTGCTAGCAGCGACGCATGCCGTGGTTTGGGTCCGCGAAGCAGGCAAGCTGCGAATTGCCGCGCAAACCGCGGGGTGGGCCGAGTCGACGGCTGATCGTAAGGCCGTAGAACACATGATAGCCGCCGCGTTCGAGACGTCGGACGTCGTGTCGCTGGCGCCTGGTACGACACTGGACGGCGTCACCAATCCTACGGACGAACACTACCTCATCGCGCCGGTCACACTCCACGATTGGACACCGGCGGACGGGCCAGCGGTTGCCGTCATAGGATGCACACTGCCCGCCGGCCGGGCACCCTCCAGCTACCGCGGTGCCGAGCAGTTGCTCACGGGCGTCAGCGATCTGGCCGCCGAGTACCATGTGCGGCGCAACCTCGAGCGGCTGACCAGCGAGCGAGATCGCGACCGGCAGCGGGCCCAATTTGCCGAGCAGGTGGGTGGCGACACCGATCTCGTGCGAACCGCCATGGCAATTGCCAACGAGGGCCGTCGAATCGTGCCATGCGATCGGCTGAGCGTGCTCACGGTGACGGGTAGCCGCGGCCGGCTGCTCGCTGCGAGTGGCACCGACCACGTTGAACGTCGCAGTCGCGCGGCCCGCGCACTCGAACAACTGGCCAGCATCGCCGTACGAATGGACGAGCCCATCGACTACAGCGACCGAGCGGACCAGCCCACCGACCTTGCGCCCCAACTGGACGAATTGGTGAGCAAATACGTGGACGAATTCCACACGCGGCGCTTGCTCGTGGTGCCGATGCCCCAAGCGAGGCACGCCACCCACAACGCCGCGACGCGCGGTGTGTTGGTAGCCGAGCAATTTGGCGGAACCACGCCCGAGCTCGACCGCCTGGCCGTTGCCGAGCTGGCGCGGACCGCCGCACCGCCGCTGGCGAGCGCCATCGCGTGGCATGAGTTGCCGCTCGGCTCGTTCGTGCAGTCGCTCGCCTGGCTAAAGATGCCGCGGACAATGTTCCGGTTGGCCCTGGGCGCCGCGCTACTGGTCGGCATTGCCACCGCGCTGCTGATGATTCAACGGCCGCTCACCATCGATGTCCGCGGACAGCTATTACCGCTGGAGCGGAGGGAAGTCTTCGCCCCGCGGTCGGGCATCGTGGACAGTCTTGCGGCAGAGCATGGCCAACGCGTCGCAGCGGGCGATACCATCGTGGTGCTTCGCGACCCGGAACTTGCCGCGGAGAGGGAACGACTGCGGGGAGAGCAAACCACGACGCAGCGCCAGCTCGAAGCCATTCGTGCGACCCGTTCGGTGGCAGGAACACCTAGTCGCGACCCGCTGGAGTTGTATCGGTTGAGCGGCGAAGAAGCGGAGCTCAGCACCCAGCTCACAAACCTCGACCGGCAGTCGAGGCTCATCGAGCAGCAAACCGCCGCGCTCACGGTCGTTAGCCCCATCGCCGGTGCGGTCACCACTTGGCAAGTCGACGAGCGCCTGGCGCCCGGCCGGCCCGTGGAACGCGGACAGGTGCTAGCCTCGGTGGCCGACACCGCGGGCGATTGGATGCTCGAGCTCATGGTACCGGACGAGCGACTCGACCTGCTCCGCCAATCCACAGGCGAGCAGCTCATGGTCGAATATCGACTCGGGAGCGACGCCAGCGCGGTTGCATACCGCCACCGTTAGCCGCATTGCCCAGCGGGCCGACCTGGTTGCCACGCCGGCGGGCGACGAGCGTCGCGAAGTCCGCGTGGAAGCGATCCCCAATACCGCGGTGCCCGCTGAGTTTCGCACCGCGGCACTACGCCCGGGTGGCTCGGTACGGGCCCGCATTCTGGTGGGCTACAAGCCGCTCGCCTTCGTGCTGTTCCACGACCTTTGGCGGACAATCCGCAATTGGTGGGAGTTTTGAAATGATCCCTCGGAAGTCGTATGCCCGTTCTTGTGCCGGCGCGATCGTGGCGCTGCATTGGTTGCTTGTCGCTGCCCCGCTAGTGGCAACTGAGACGATCGTGGCCGAATCGGTCGTGCTGCAACTGATCGACGAAACCGACCTGGCAGCGGGCGAGAGTGGCCTGCTGATGCAGCTCCGTGTGAGCGAAGGCGACCAGGTAGCGCGGGGCGACGTGATTGCCCGCATCGACGACACGGCCGCCCGCATTGCCGCGCAGGCAGCCGAGGCCGAGTTGCTGCTGGCGAAGGCCAGGTCGGAAAACGACGTAGCGATCCGTGCGGCCGAAACGGCACAACGAGTAGCCGAGGCGGAACTGGCACGCAGCGAAGAGTCGATCGCCCGATTTCCCAAGAGCGTCTCGCAATCGCAATTGGATGTCGAGCGGCTAAGCATCGACAAACTGAAACTCGAGGTCGAAGCCGGTCGGTACGAACTGCGACTAGCTCGATTGGCCGAAGATGTCGCAAGTCAAAAACTTGCTGCTGCGGAGCTCGAAGTCCGGCGTCGGCGGATCGTGGCCCCCATCGATGCGGTAGCCGTCGCGGTCGATGCCAGCGTGGGCGAATGGGTCGAGCCGGGGCAGAAGCTCGTCCGCCTGGTGAACACCCGGCGACTGAAGGCCGAGGGATTTGTGTCCGCCGCGGAGGCGGCCCAAGGCCTCGAAGGCTGGCAAGCCACCATTGTGGTGACGGGAACCGACCTTCAGGCAACGGGGCACGTGGTGTTCGTGAGCCCCGAGGTCGACCCCATCAACAAGCAGGTCCGCTTATGGGCCGAAGTCGAAAACCTCGACGGGCAGCTCCGCCCCGGTCAACCTGTGTCAATGCAACTCGTCCACCCGCACACGCCAACCCAAGCGAACTAGCTCGCCGTACTTGCTCGCCCCGCAGTCCTCGCCTCTATCGCCTCCCCATGCCTGTCCAGTTCCCATCCACCAACGACGCTCCCTTGCTGCTCGAAGCGCGGCAAGATGTACTGGCGACGGCTGTGGCGGTGCCCGACCGCTCGATGTGGGTAGTGAAGGACCCGCTCACGCTGGAGCATCACGAACTGGGTGCGGAGGAGTATTGGCTGCTAGGCGCGCTCGGCGAGCGCACAACGCTCCACGGTTTGCAGCGCGGATTCGAGCGGCAGTTTGCTCCAAAGACAATCCAACCGGCCGAACTGCAACACTACCTTGGTCGCTTGCATCAGGCGGGGCTACTGATTGCCACCGCACGTGGTCAGGCGACGGCGCTGGCGGAGCGGGCCGACGAACGGCGACAACACCGGCTGCGTTGGTCGTGGACCGAGTTGCTCGCCATCCGATTTCGTGGTTTCGACCCCGACCGCCTGTTGGATCGATGGCACGCGGTGTTGCGCCCGTTGTTTCACCCGCTGTCGATATTCCTGGCGGCGGTGGTCGTGCTCGCCGCCCTGGCGCTGATCGCTGCGCACGCCGACGCCTTTGTCGATCGCTTGCCAACGCTATCCACTTTGTTCTGCGCCATCCAACTGGCTTTGGCTGGCGGCGACCGTAGCCGTCGTTAAAGTCTTGCACGAGCTGGGGCACGCTCTGGTCGCCAAGCATTTTGGCGCCGAAGTGCACGAGCTTGGAATCATGCTGCTAGTGTTTGTGCCGACCCTTTATAGCGACGTCTCGGATATCTGGCGGCTTCCGAGCCGCTGGCACCGCATGGCCGTCTCGGCCGCAGGGATGGGGGTCGAGCTATTGCTGGCCGCCGTGGCAACGTTCGTGTGGTGGTTTAGCGAGCCAGGAATCGTGAATCTGCTTGCGCTAAATACCATGGTGGTCGCCTCCATGGGCACCCTGCTAATCAATGCGAACCCACTGATGCGTTACGACGGCTATTACCTGCTCGCCGACCTCACCGAAACACCCAACCTGTGGCAGCGTTCGCGCGATGCGTACCGCAGCCGCCTTGGCAGGCTGGTATTCCGCCCCCGCACAAACCAGCCGCGCGAGCCGCTGTGGATGGCCGTTTACGGCGGCCTATCGTCCGCCTACCTGCTGTTGGTGCTGGCGGCCATTGGATGGGCGGCCATCGTCGCGCTCCAGCCAGCTGGCCTCGGCGTGCTCGCCTATGGACTGAGCCTGGTGATCGCCGCGAGCGTAATGGCGGGCCCCGCCCGGCAGGCAACAGACGCCATGCAAAACCCGGTACGCCGCCGCGAGTTTCGACCCCTTCGGGCATTCGCCTTGCTCGCCCTGCTCGCGATTGCCGCAGCGGGCACCTGGCGGATGCCGATCGCCGACCAAGTTGTTTGCCAAGCGACCGTGGTGCCGGCCGACGCCCGTAACGCGGTGACCACCATGGCTGGCGAATTAGCGTCGGCGGTCGAGCCGGGCACTCTTGTCGACCGCGGCGACCCGCTCGCCCGACTCGTGAATCCCGACATGGAATTCGCGGCCGCAGAGCTTGCTGGCGAGCTGGAACTCGCCCGCCTGCGCGTTACGCAGCTCGAAGCGCTCCGCGCCCGCGATCGTGGAGCGCACGCCGAACTACCCACCGCGCGGGCGGTGGTTGCGGAGATCGAACGACGGCTGGCCGAGCAGCAGCGCGAATCGAAGCGACTGGTGATTCGCGCACCGCGCTGGTCGGGTATTGCCGCCGCGCAACAAGTCGGCTGCCAATGAAACCATCACGCTCGCCAGTTGGTCGGGCTCGCCGCTGGAGCCGCGTAATCGCCACGCGTGGCTCGACGCGGGAACCACCGTAGCGGTAGTTGGTGACGAAGTGGGTTTCGATGTGCTGCTCGCGATCGACGAAACCGACATCGAACTCGTAGCCATCGGCCAAACCGCACGCGTGCAACTCACGGCCGTAGGCAGTGGCCCAGTCACCGGGAAGATTATCGATATTGCGCAGGTGGGTGCAGGGAGCCTAGAGGTGTCGGAAACCAGCCTGGCGCGCTGGATGCCGTCGGGCCCGGTGCCCACAACGCATTACGAAGCGGTCGTGAAGCTCGACGCGTGCCCACCCAACCTTCCCCTCGATTCGGGCGGTCGGGCCAAGGTAGCCGTCGGTAGCGTGACGGTTGGCAGTTGGATTGTCCGCGAATTGCGGGACATCTTCCGTTTGCCGTAGCCATAACTGCGAGAGAAGTCTTGTCGAGCAGTGGCGTTGGAGTTTGGTTGCCGCCAAGAACCAGCTGCGACCATTTGCTCTTTGTGTTTGTTCGTTCCTTTTGGTGGCTATCAAATGCTAAACGCTGGAAGATGGCCACAAAGAGGAGGAAAAGCCACAAAGAGTCAACGGCGAGCGCAGGGAATCGATAACGGTAACCGTTGCGCACGAGCTGCGACCATTTGCTCTTAGTGCTTTTTGATTCCTTTTGGTGGCTATCGATGCTGGACGGTAGGCGGGCGCTTTCGTGTGGATGCTGAAGAACTCCACGATCTGCGACCTAAGGAAGCACTAGCACCAACCACGCGAAGGTACCTACTTCGGCAGCGGCCCCCAGGCAGTCGACGGGCCAGCAGTGGAAGCGGTAGGGTGGGCAACTGCCGGGGCGGTAATGCCCCAGCGTGTATTGGCACTCCGACGGACAATTCGTTGCTTTCAGGTAAGGCAAGGCAGGAATGGTGCCAAAGAAGTGCGCCGCCGACACAAACGGCTGAGCTACCCAGTTGCACGAGTAGCCGTAGCGCTCGGCATTGATTTCTTCGAAGTACAGCGGCTGATGGCGCGTGGCCGCCGCCTCCCAATGGTAAATCTGCGTAGGCCACGGGCGGGGCAGGTTGCCCGCAAACGCCCGAAAGTGACACCGTGGTGGACCAGCAGCTGTGGGAAGCTTGCCAGCCGGCAAACCGATATCGACACCCAAATGGTTCATCGGTTGGCAATCGGGATCGCCCGCAGCGGGGGCGTCGATCTCTTCGGCTGTTTGCGATGTCTCTTCCGCCGCGGCTCGTGTGCGGAATGGATTGGTAACCTCCGCCCGTACCACGCCACACATGGTGGCCAGCGCGAAGCGCAAGGAGCCATTGCGGCTTCGAAGCAAACATGATTCCCCCCCTCCCCAAGGCGATCCGGCCCAGCTGGACCGGTCTTTCATGAATCGACCAGTGGCCAAACCCAGCTTGAGACAACGTTGCGGCGACGAGCGAGCAAAACCCACTGAAAGCGACGATAGCCATGCTGGCAATCTGCCATCGAGACACCCTTTCGCAGATTGGTCAAGCCTTATTTACTGATATTTTTGCACATAACAGGTCGCCAAAAGTTTGACAGCCAGGGCCGGTGCTCGCGATAATAAATGGGGCCTGCGCTTGTCTGCTAGCTACCCCACCCTTCGCCACCGCCTGAGCGGTTCCCGCCCCGCCGAATTTGTCTGAAAGTCTTCCCCCGATGAGCCGTCCCCCCTGGTTGGATCGACTAAACGGCTCGTCGCGCCCGCGACCGGACCCAGCCGGCGTACCGCGGCATCGCTTTCGCTGCGGCAGCTCGAACGGCGGCGTGTGCTCGATGCCGCCGCCCCTGCCATCCTGGTATCGCCTACGCCCACCGCCGAGGGCGACATGGTCACCGTTTCGGCCGATGCCAGCGCTATCGACTCGCCGCAATTCGATTGGACGGTAACCGTCGACGCCGTAGTGATCGCGACCAGCAACGAGGCCCTGTTTGAATTCACGCCGCCCGACAATGGCATCTACAACGTCGATTTAGTGATCAACGATGCCAATGCGAACGAGTTTTATGGCAGCACCGCGGTTAATGTTCGCAACGTTGCGCCGCAACTAACGGTCATCGAAAGCGCGACCATCGACGAAGGTGCCTCGCTGTTGATCCAAGACTTGGGCACAATTCGCGACGCCGGATTCGATAACTCTTCCACCGGTAGCCAAGAGACCTTCACCTATCTCATCAATTGGGGCGATGGACACACCGATGCGGGGAACGCCTCGGTCGATCAGGTTGGCAGCGCCGGCATGCCGACGCTCGCTTCGTTCGACGGAGAACACATCTACGCGGACAATGGGGTCTACACGGTTCGCGTTACCGCCGTGGACGATGATGGCGGCCGCAATACCGATACGTTTCAAGTAACCGTAGGCAATGTTGCCCCCACGGTGAACCCCGCCGGAAATCAGTCGGCCCTAGAGGGGATGCCGCTACTGCTGCCCAATATGGCAACCATCAGCGATCCGGGGTTTATCAACCCCGCACTATCGTCGAACGAAACATTTACCTACTCCATCGACTGGGGCGATGGCACGACGCCCGACACTGGCAACGCCATCCTTCTGGAGCCAGGACGCGAAGGTCAGCCCACCACCGCGTCGCTCGGCGGCATGCATACCTACGCCGACGATGGGACCTACACGGTGATCATTACCGCGACCGACGACGATGGTGGCGTTGGCACGGCTAAGTTCGACGTGACGGTACTCAATGCCGAACCGACTCTCACCGTCGCCGGCGATCAGAACATCGACGAAGGCGCCGAGTTAGTGATTGCCGACATCGGCATGGTCAGCGACCCAGCATTCGCACCTGCCGAAGGCGACCAGATCACCTACTCCATCGACTGGGGCGACGGTACCACCGCAGATACCGGCACAGCGACGATCGACCAACTCGGTCGCGCCGGCACGCCCACACTTGCCTCCTTCGACGGCGCGCATACGTACGCCGACAACGGCGTCTATACCGTCACCGTCAGCATTGCGGACGACGATGGCGGCATGGACAGCGGAACATTGACTGTAACGGTCGGTAATGTCGCGCCGACACTCACGGTGGCCGACGACCAGTTAATCGACGAAGGGTCGGTGCTCTCGATTACGAACATCGGATCGATCAGTGATCCTGGATTCATTAACTCCGAGATTCCCTCAAACGAGACGTTCACTTACTCCATCGATTGGGGCGATGGCACAGCGGCCGACACCGGCACCGCCACCATCGATCAGCTTGGCAGCGCAGGCACGCCGACGCTCGCCTCGTTCGATGGCACTCACACCTACGCCGACAACGGGGTTTATACCGTCACTGTTAGTATTGCGGACGACGACGGGGGCATCGATAGCAGCACGTTGAGTGTGACCGTAGGCAACGTGGCACCAACGCTCACGGTCGCTGCCGACCAGTTAATCGACGAAGGGTCGGTGCTTTCGATTGCCAACATCGGATCGATTGCCGACACCGGGTACATCAACTCCGAGATCCCCTCGGACGAGACGTTCACTTACTCCATCGATTGGGGCGATGGCACAGCGGCCGACACCGGCACCGCCACCATCGATCAGCTTGGCAGCGAGGGCACGCTAACGCTCGCTTCGTTCGACGGCGCGCATACCTACGCCGACAACGGCGTCTATACCGTCACCGTCAGCATTGCGGACGACGATGGCGGCATGGACAGCAGCACCTTGAGTGTGACCGTAGGCAACGTTGCGCCAACACTCACGGTGGCCGACGACCAAGTGATCGATGAAGGGGCGCTACTCTCGGTTACGAATATCGGCTCGATTACCGATCCGGCATTTCGTAGCGAACCGCTCAACAACACCAAACTGTTTTCGTATTCCATCGACTGGGGCGACGGCACCACCGCAGACACCGGCACCGCCACCATCGATCAGCTTGGCAGCGAGGGCACGCCGACGCTTGCTTCGTTCGACGGCGCGCATACGTACGCCGACAACGGTGCTTATACCGTCACTATTAGTATTGCGGACGACGATGGGGGCACCGATAGCAGCACGTTGAGTGTGACCGTAGGCAACGTGGTCCCCACACTCACGATCGCTGCCGACCAGTTAATCGACGAAGGTTCGGTGCTCTCAGTTACGAATATCGGATCGATCAGTGATCCTGGATACATCAACTCCGAGATCCCCTCAGACGAGACGTTCACCTACTCCATCGACTGGGGCGACGGTACCACCGCAGATACCGGCACAGCGACGATCGACCAACTGGGTAGCGCAGGCACGCCGACGCTTGCTTCGTTCGACGGCGCTGACACCTACGCCGACAACGGCGTGTATACCGTCACTGTTAGTATTGCGGACGACGATGGGGGCATGGACAGCGGAACATTGACTGTAACGGTCGGTAATGTTGCGCCGACACTCACGGTGGCCGACGATCAGTTAATCGACGAAGGTTCGGTGCTTTCGATTGCTAACATCGGATCGATCAGTGATCCGGCGTTTCGCAGTGAACCAACCGGCAATACCAAACTATTCACCTACTCCATCGACTGGGGCGACGGCACCACCGCAGACACCGGCACCGCCACCATCGACCAACTCGGTAGCGCAGGCACGCTAACGCTTGCTTCGTTCGACGGCGCCCATACGTACGCCGATAACGGCGTCTATACTGTCACCGTTAGCATTGCGGACGACGATGGGGGCATCGATAGCAGCACGTTGAGTGTGACCGTAGGCAACGTTGCGCCAACACTCACGGTGGCCGCCGATCAAGTGATCGACGAAGGGGCGCTGCTCTCGGTTACGAATATCGGATCGATTACCGACCCCGGGTACATCAACTCCGAGATTCCCTCAGACGAGACGTTCACTTACTCCATCGACTGGGGAGATGGCACAGTGGCCGACACCGGCACGGCCACCATCGACCAGCTTGGCAGCGAAGGCACGCCGACGCTCGCTTCGTTCGACGGCGCTCACACCTACGCCGACAACGGGGTGTATACCGTCACTGTTAGTATCGCGGACGACGACGGGGGCATCGACAGCAGCACCTTCCTCGTGGATGTGGGCAATGTCGGCCCATACTCACGGGTGTCGACGTGCCGTTCATGTTGGACGAGGGCCAGATCTTTACGCTGGCCGACTTGGGCGTTGGCCTCCGCGATCCGGGATTCGACAATCCTCTGAATACAGGTGATCCATCGAACGGAGGCGAGGTGGTGGAGACGTTCACGGCAACAACCATCGACTGGGGGGATGGTTCGCCGCTCGCAGCTGTAAGCGTGGTCGACCGCGTGAGTGGATCGGTTGGCACCGCCACGACCGCCGGGTTCGACCACGCTGCGTATGCCTACGCGGACAACGGCCCGTACACCGTCCGCGTGGAGTTCGCCGACGACGATGGGGGGGCGGTGTCGCAGACATTTTCGATCGTCGTCAACAACGTTTCGCCGACACTGACGCTCACGGGCGAGCAATTCACCATTAACGAGGGCGATACGCTCGTCATCCCGTTGCTCGGCACGTTCACCGATCCTGGCTACAACAATCCGCTGCGGCCAGGCGGTGCGTCGAGCGAGACGTTTACCTACGAGATCCGCTGGGGTGATGACACAGCGACGGAAACGGGGGTACTTCCCGCTGCATTGACCGATGGCGGGCAAGGCGTGCTGACGGTTGGATCGCTGGCCGATAGCCATCGGTACGCAGACAACGACATCGACAACCGCTACACGATTACCGTCACGCTCATGGACGACGATGGTGGTTTTGATCAAGAGTCGTTCGAAATCACCGTGCTCAATGTCGCTCCTACGTTGCTCCCGATTTCGGCGACCGACGTTAACAGCGAGGGCATCACGGTACTAACGCTATCGTTCACCGACCCGGGCGCGGACGAGTTCGAAGTGCTGGTGGCGTGGGGCGAGAACCAGGACGTGGCGCTCGAAGATCGCTGGGTGGTGGAAGCCACGCACGAAGGCCCAACCCTCGCGACTTATGTCCTCACGCATCGCTACGATGGTCCGCCCAATCCCGATGAAATCGCCGCGGATATCCCCATCAGTGTGGTGATTCGCGACGACGATTTTGCCAGCGCCACCACGTTGGTTATCGGCGAAAGTAATGTCGAGACGGTCCTCGTGGGCCAGCCAGGCACGGACGACGCAAAGTTCGCCATCGACACAACGCCCGACATCCCCGTCATCGATTTTCCCCGCCGCGAAGAAGTGTTCGTCTCGATAGAAAATTCGGCCAATAATCTCGCCCAGACCGATACCACGCAGATCGAGTCGGGCGGCGGCGACGTTTCGGCGACCACCGAGCGCTACTTCCGCCTGAACGTGGTGATGCCGGATGGGCGAATGCTCGAAGGCATTCGTCTGCCGGACGACGCCCTGGACGACCTTCCCGCGCTGTTCGCACGGCTGCCCGACAACCACTATCGGATTTACCTGGTGCGTGGCGGCAACCAATCGGTGCGATTGGTGTTGGATGTCGTGGTCCGCGACCACCGACCTGTCGACCCTGGCGACGCCTCGGACGGCACGCGCGATCGGCCACCCGTGCAAGAAGCGACTCCTCCCGCAAACGAGGCTCCCGCAGTTGACGTGCTGCCCGACAACGACCAAGAAGTTTTCGACCCTCAGGCGCTCGATGCCGTACCAGCTGGCGAACCCGATAGCCTACCGGCTGGCATGGCGGGCAGCTCGGCCGTCGCTGCGGCGGCACTGGCCCTGAACCCCAAGACCGACTGGGCCGTGCGGCTCGATCGGGCGTTCGCACGTGCCGACCGGCGTCGTTGGCAAAGCCTGCGCCGTCGCCGCCCTCGGTGATTATAGTAGTCCATAGGAATGGCGGTGGTTGTGCGGCTACCAGCTACGCAACCCATAAACAACTTGGCTTTTCGCTCCTCGCTCCTTCCTCGCCCCCAGACGTCCGCACCTTATGCCCATTTGTCATCATTGCATGCGTGAGTTCGACCAGCCTTCCCAGGCAGGTGGCCGGTGTCCGCATTGCGGGGCACTCGTCGAGCTGGACGACGACGGTTTGGCGGGCAAGCAAACGTTCGACCTGATTCCCCCGTCGGCGAGCGACGACGTGCTCGACGACATCGAGCTCGCCAACGACGAGGAGGCCACGCTGCCATTCGGCAACACGGTGGAGTTCGAACCCCCCAGCGATCAGTCGACGGTCGACCACATCGAAGCTACCGACTTGGGCAAAGAAACCACGGCAGACATTGTCCCCAGTGAGGAAAGCGAAGCGGCCGACGACAAAGCGACCGTCGACCACATCGATTTCACCGACACCAGCAACGAGACCCAGGCGGAAATTCTCCCGAGTGTGGCAAGTGACGGGAGTCAGCCGGTGGGCGATCCGAATTCGACCATGGAGTTCGTGGGCGACGCAACGATCGACCTCGACTCGCCCTTGCAAGCTTTCGGCAGCGGTGACAACGTTGGCAGTGGTGGCGGAACCATCGACTTCGATACCGATAAGACCATCGACCTGGCGCACACGAATCCCGAACTGGTGGCCAGGCTGAGCAGCCAGTGGAGTGGCACCTTCGAACTTTCGACACCCGAGCACCAGACCATTCGCCAGAATGAGACGGCAACCGAATATCGTTCGACGCTGCCAGTGAAGTCGCGATCGCTTCGTGCCCCCGCAGCGCCCGACAGCGGCGCACTCGTCCGCCCCTCGGATGCGCCCGACTACGAACTACTGAAGATGATTGGCGAAGGGGGCATGGGTGTGGTGTACGCTGCGCGGCAGTCGTCCATCGCCCGCAAAGTGGCGGTCAAGATGCTCAAGCCCACCGCCAAAGTGGACGCCGATCAGCGCGACAAGTTCATCAGCGAGGCGGTCGTCACCGGCGAGCTGGACCATCCGAACATCGTGCCGATTTACGATCTGGGATCGAACGAACAAGGCGCGCTGTTCTACTCCATGAAACACGTGCAGGGAACGCCGTGGGACGATGTACTCAAGGAGAAAAGCCTCGATGAGAATCTCAACATACTGCTTCGCGTGGCCGACGCGGTGGCGTTCGCCCACGCGCGGGGTGTCGTGCATCGCGACCTGAAGCCCGAGAATGTGATGTTGGGTGAGTTTGGCGAAGTGCTGGTGATGGACTGGGGCCTGGCCCGCGTTACCCAACAGTTTGCCAATGCATGTTCGATTTACCAAACCGGCTCGCTCGGCGGCACGCCGGCGTACATGGCTCCCGAAATGGCTCGTGGCCCGGCAGAGTCGATCGACGCGACCAGCGATATCTATCTGCTGGGGGCCATGCTCTACGAAATCATCGGTGGCCGGCCTCCCCACTCGGGCGGCAATGTGATGAAGTGCCTGATGCGGGCTGCCGAAAACGTGATCGACCCCATCGACTACCGCGGCGAACTGCTGGACGTAGCCATGAAGGCCATGTGTACCGATCAGGCGAATCGCTACCCCACGGTGAAAGACTTTCAAACGGCGGTGCGGACCTACCTTTCGCACTCCGAGAGCCTGGTGCTTACCGCGCACGCCGAGCACCATTTGGCCGACGCCCAACTCGACGGCGACTACAAACTTTTTGCCCGCGCGCTATACGGCTTCCAAGAGTCGCTCACGTTATGGCCCGAAAACACCAAGGCACGTGACCGCCTCCAGGAGACGGAGATCGCCTACGCTCGGCAGGCGCTGGCCAACGACGACTTGGACCTCTCCGAGTCGCTACTCGACACCGCGGAGCCAGGGCATGCCGAAGTGCTAGCCGAGGTACGGCAGGCACAACGCGAACGCCGGTCGCGGCAATCGGTCCTAAAATGGACTAAGCGAGCGGTCGCCGCGCTGTTGCTGGCCATCATTGGCCTCGGCACCTACTCTTACAGCGAGATTGCCAAAGGTCGTCGTGAGGCCCTCACGCAGCGCGACAAGGCCGTGAAGCAAGAACAGTTGGCGAATACCAACGCACTGCTCGCCGCCGAAAACGAAGCGGTAGCCAACGCGAACGCGGCGGAGGCAGCAGAGAACGCGGCCCAAGCGGCGGAGAACGCCAAGACTGCCGACAAGAACGCCAGCGAAGCTGAGCGGCAACGCGACGAAGCCAAGCAGCAGCGCACCGAAGCGGAACGGCAGACGGCCATTGCCGAAGAGAACGCCGCGCTGGCTCGCAGAGCACGCGAGAGCGAAGAGTACGAAGCGTACGTCGCCAGCATTGGCCTAGCAGCGGCTAAGATTGAGGAGAACGCCTACGACTTTGCGCTGGAACTACTCAGCAAGACTCCCGTCGATCGCCGCCATTGGGAGTGGGGACGCCTGAAGTACCTGTGCCAACTGAACACTGCCGTATTTCCAGGCGACGCCGCGGTCGACGCCGTTGCGTACTCGCCAGATGGCGCGCTGATTGCCTCGGGCGATCGCGATGGCCGGCTCACGGTTCGCCGCGCCACGACGGGTGAGGTGTTGTTCGCGGCCGAGCATGGCCCGTCTGTCTACGCGGTGGCCTTTTCGCCGGACGGTCGGTCGATCGCCACCGGCAGCAGCGACGGCCGCGCACGCGTGGTGAGCACTGCGGACGGCCAACTGCGCCGGACCCTCGCAGGGCACAGCGATGGGGTGCTGGCCGTGGCTTTCTCGCCAGACGGCCGGCGGCTGATCACGAGTTCGTACGATAATACGGCTCGCCTCTGGGACTTGGCATCGGGAACCAACACCGCGACGCTTGCCGGGCATAACTGGTGGGTTTGGGCAGCCGAGTTCTCGCCCGACGCGACACAGATTGTCACCGCGAGCCAGGACCGTTCGGCCATTGTGTGGCAACAGGCGGCAGGTGGCACCTACGAACCGGTGGCGCAGTTTACCGATCACGAAGGTCCCGTGTACGCCGCGTCGTTCTCACCCGATGGACAGCAAATCGCAACAGCCGGGTACGACCAAACCATTCGCTTGTGGCAGCCGAGTCAGATTAGCAAGCTGGACATTGCCGCGCGGCTGGCCGGCGCGGAGGTTACCAACGCCGAAAACACAGCGGTACTCCGTGGGCATACCGGCGCAGGTTCGTAGTGTGCGGTACCATCCCACTGGCACAATGCTACTTTCGGGTAGTCACGACAACACCCTCCGTCTGTGGAACGTGGAGACCGGCGAATCACTCAAGACGCTCCGCGGGCATGGCAGTCGGGTCGAATCGGTAACGCTCGCACCCGCCGGCAATCTTGCCGCCTCGGGCAGCCAAGACGCAAGCGTGCGCGTGTGGGACGTCGCTGGCTACGCGGAGTCGCGGACGCTTGGCAGTCGCACGTTAAGCGGCCACGGCGATGCCTTGCTTGCCGCACGATTTACCCCCGATGGCCGAGTACTGACCGCCAGTCGTGATCGTACCGCAAAACTATGGGACGCCGACACCGCCGCCGAGCTAGGCGAGCTCGCCGAAGGACACGAGTTTCTCACCACTTCCGCGGTGTTCTTCGACGACGGACGCCGGCTCATCACGGGTGCGGGCGATAACACCGCTCGGCTGTGGGATGTCGGGACGGGAGCCCAGTTGCTCGTATTCCGGGGCACCGGTCGCGACGGCACCGTAGCCGTGGACGCAGCCGGCCGGTGGCTAGCCACCGGTGGGGCCGACAACACCGCTCAACTGTGGCGCCTGTCGACTGGAGAGCGATTCGAGGAGCTGACCGGTCACGATGGCGAAGTAACCGCCGCCGCCTTCACAAAGGATGGTGCGCTCCTCGCCACGGGCGACCAGCGTGGCACGATTCGCGTGTGGAACGTCGGCGAGCGAGGCGCAACGCTAGCCTCCACGCTGGATGGCCATAGCCGTTCCGTTACCGCGCTGCGGTTCGGGCCGTCGGGCAGCCGGCTCTTCTCAGCAAGCGGCGACAACACGTGTGCCGAGTGGGAGGTGAGCACCGGCAAGGAAATAGCCGACGGCATTTTGAAACACCCGGATTGGGTCGCCGCGCTCGACGTTTCGCCCGATGCAAGACGGGCCGTCACCGCGTGCGAAGATGGTCGGGTGCGGGTGTGGGACTTGTCAACGGCAACGATAGTGGCCGAAGCGAAATTCGAGAACGGTTCGGCGACCGGCGTGGGCTTCTCGCCCAACGCGGGTTCGGTCGTTGTCACTTCGGCCGAAAACCGTGGCGTGTGGGTCTGGGATTGGGAAGCTGCTCCCAACGCACAACTCGACCAAGTGGCACCCCTGGTACGGGCCGACGTAGCCGGTAGCTTGTGGACAGCGCGCTACACGCCCGATGGCCAGCACGTGCTCACCGTTGGAGGCAACGACGCCCGCTTGATCGACCTGGCAACGGGTGCGACGTGCATCCGCTTTAGTCCCCATGGCGCGGTGGCGGCGGTTGCCATTTCGCCCGCCGGACGACTCATTGCCACTGGAAGCTGGGACGGAACCATCAAGCTATGGGACACCGAAACAGAGCAGGTCGTGGGACAACTGGTCGGCGGGCACCAAGGTTACATTCATAGCGTCGACTTCGCGCCGGATGGCCAGCGCATTGCCACGGCGAGCGACGATGGCACCGTGCGGCTTTGGAATGTCTCCACTACCGAGCTCGTTGGCCCGCCCCTCGCAGGTCATGTAGGTAGTGTCCGCTCGGTTCGCTTTTCTCCCGACGGCACCCAGCTGCTCACCGCCGGGAGCGACCGCACCGCCAAGCTATGGGACCCGCGCACGGGTAACCTCCTACGGACATTAGCTGGGCACGAGTGGGGCTTGTTGTCGGCCGTCTACTCAGCCGATGGCGCCCTGGTGGCAACTGCCAGCGACGACAACACCGCACGCGTATGGAATGCCTCCACTGGCGAACTCGCGCAATCGCTATCGGGCCACACGGCAAGCGTCACCAGCGTGGCGTTCACCCCCGACGGACGCCGTCTGCTGACCGGCAGCCAGGACACCACCGCCAAACTGTGGGACACCGCGACAGGACAGGAGATCCTCACCCTCGCCGGCCACACTCAGGATCTCACGGCGGTCGACTTCTCCGTCGACGGCCGTACGGCACTTACCGCCAGCCGCGACGGCACCGCGGTGCTTTGGCCCACGGTAAATTGGCGGGAACCGGCCGCCGCAATGATGGTGGGCGTTGAGTAGTGCGGATAGCCACGAAAAGGAAGCAAGAGGCACCAGAAGGAGACGTGGCCGTCACTGGTTGGCGGCAGCAACTACGTACCACCACATCGTGTTCGAACAGCACTTTTCGCGACTTTCCTTCCTCTTTGTAGCCATCGCCCCCTCCGTGACATCCGTGGTCAAGAAACCGTGGAGCAATCAACGTACGGCGGAGCAACACGCACAACCAATCCATGCAGCGACAAAGAATCTAGGAGAGCGGGGCTGTGCCGATCGCACCCAAGGGTTCGTCACTCCGGCAGGTCGCCCGTGATTTCGACCTCGATGAAGGCCGGAATACGGCCTTGCGTGTTGATCAGGTCGCCATCCACTTTGCCGGTGGCCCCGCTCGGCAGGTCGAACGGTACCACATGCCAGATGTCGCTTCCTAAGACGTTGCGATTACGGTCGAGCGCCGTATAAACCACCTCGATCCACTCGTAGTCATCGGGGCCAACATTTTGCACCTGGCCATCAATCCGGACCTTTCCTAGGACCCACTCCACTTTGTTGGGGCGATACGACAGGGCAACGCTCGACGAGGGGAGCACCTCGAACTTGACCGAGCTTATCTCGCGAGCCTCGATACTAGCTATTGAGGAGCATGTCGTAGCCAACCATAGGGTGGCCACCATGAATCGTCGCATGGAATACCTCGGGGAGCGGATACATTGGGGTGCGTTCATTCGACGCTATTCAACCCTAACATAGGCCTCGTCGAGCCCCGCAAGAGTCGTGACCGAAACGAGGTTTTGGCGATCGCTACAACCGGCGCAATCGAGCCGCGAAGGTCGCCGTAGCTAGCGTTGGCAGTACCTTGCCGTGGGACGCTCGTCGGGAGCCACGCCATCGTTATCGCGACCCCCTCATGGCGCACCGCGGCGATGCAGTGCTAGCTGGCTTCTCGCCGTCATTACCGTACGAATCCTCAAGGGTTGCCCAGGCGTGTCCGATATTCCAAACGGGGCGTAGTGCGCCACCGCAGCCACGCCGGCTAGAGATTCACCGCTAGACATAGGGACGTGGGGCAAGTGAACACCGCAGAAAACAACATGCGTAGTCCGAATTCACCAAGCTTCGCGGATGGTAAGGCCCCCGTACTTGCGCAAGTGCCGTGGCTGGCACCCGCCAAGCCAGCGTCCGCAGAACTCCCCACCGAACAACTGCCCACCGAGCATTCGACGGAATTCCCTGCTGCCGAGTGCGAACCGCAACGCTCCGTGGCGGCGCCGAGTTGGGAAGTAACCACGTGGGATACCGGGCGGCCACAACTACGCATCGACCCGCCCCAACCGCTGGCGACCTCGAAAGAAATCGCGCCGCCGCCCGAAACACTCGCCGAAACGCCAGCGATAGGCCCTGTGGCGACGCTGCCGCCACAACCGGCGCCGACCCGGCAGACGATCGTTTCCGACGACGCGCCACCGACGCATCTCCGTTTCGACCCGCCCGAGCGCATGCTCGTCGACCATGCGCCACCCGTCCGGGACAGGCACGCACCGCACGTATCCGAGTGGCACGCATGGGTGGCGGCGATTGATAACACGGTTCGGCAATATCACAAAGTGATCATGCTTGCCGCACTACTGACGGCTGCCGGGCTCATGATGCTGGTCTTAGAAAACACGCCTCCCGCTGGCGCACCACTGCCGGAGGTGCTCACGCCGGCTGCGAGCGACCACCTTGCAGCCGGCCCTATGCCACTCGTCGAGGATGTTGCTACGCCGCCTAGGGCCGAAGTATCCGGCGAAACGGAAACGGCCCAAGGCCCTCAGTCGGATCGGCGTAGTCGCAAGGTGGCTGCCGAGGCGGCGGAGAATATTCCACTGGAACCTCTCGAGCCACAAGGACTGTCGTCGGACGAGGCGTTCGTACCGATCCTCGACGAACCAAGCGACTGGACGATTGCAGCCCGCGATGCGACGGCAACTCCTGGGGTCGTTGTTGGCTATCCCACCACCGACGCGCCGGCACTGGTGTGGCCCACCGGCGACGCACCCGCCGCTGCGACATCGCGCCCAGCATGGCGCGACTGTCCAACGAACTTCAATCGGCCGACGCGAAGGTGACCAAATGACGACTACCAACAAAGCATTCATCGACGCTTACAACCTGTCGCCCACCCAGAGTGGCGCACGGCCGCGGCAGCGTGGACCGCTGAACCACGAACTACTGGGCACCAGTGAGTGGGTATCGGCCACAGCCAGGGTGGACGAAATGCATTCCGGCTTGCCTTCCGGTGCCCTGCCTAACGTCGGCCAGCCCTCGAGTTACGCCCACACGTCGTCCACCCTGGAAATATCGACCTTGGACACAACAACGCTGGAAACGCCGCGCATCGACCGTGGAGCGGGTGCGGTTCGTCGACCCTTATCGGCGGTGCAGGCCGACGAGTTGTTTCAGTTTCCGCAAACCGAGAGGCAAGGCTGCGAGCCATGCTGGCCCGAGCTGTGCCAGAACCTGCTCGCCCAAGCTGCCGATCGCTACGACGCCATCCTCCGCAAACTACCCAACGGCGGTGCAGGAACCCTGATTGGCATCGTGGGTGCCGCGGCAGAATCGGCATGCACCACCACCGCCATTTGCCTGGCACTACGCAGTTCGGCGCTCGGCTACACGGCCGCCCTGGTGGATGGCAACCTCACCCACGGTGGGTTGGCAAGCGTGTTGCAAGTCGATCATTTCCTCTCGTGGGCCAAACTGCTCAACACCAGTACGTCGGTGGCCACTGCGGTCCATTCGGCCGAGGAGGTGGGCGTCGACTTGTTGCTCACCGATCCACTACCCACGCCGGTGCTCGAATCGACCAGTCGTTTTCGGGCGTCGCTTGCGGCGGGCGTGCTGCGGCGAAAGTACCAACGGGTAGTCATCGACCTGGGATGCCCCACACAAGGCGATGCGTGCCTGGTAGGCGACCTCGCCGCCGCGATGGGTATCGACTTTCTCATCGCTACGGCAACGCCAAGCACGACGGCTGGCGATCTCGCCGCAACCAGTGCCGCGATGGAGCAATGCGGCTTAGAACTCGCAGGTGTCGTCGAGGCGGCCTAGCCCAGCCGCGACACCACCATTTCTACCCAACACGGCACACGAGACGATCATGTACTTGGACCATTGGCAACTCGAGACGAAGCCGTTCGAACCGTGTGCGAGCGGCGGATTCTATTTCGCTTCGGAATCGCACCAAGGCGCACTGCTGAAGCTCCGCTACGCCGTGGAGAATGGCCGCGGGGCCGCTTTGGTGGCAGGGCCAAGCGGCGTGGGCAAGACCCTACTGGTGCACAAGCTGCTGAAGCAACTGCCCGAAACATCGCGGCCGGTGGTGCAGGTCGTCTATCCGCAAATGCCCAGCCGCGAGTTGCTGGCTTACCTTGCAGCACGACTCGCCCCGCCCGAGGAGCCAACGACGCTCACGCCTTCGGTCGACCAAAGCTGGCTGCGACTCGAATCACTCCTGGACCAGTCAGCGGAGCGCGGCGAGCGACCCATTGTGGTTTTCGACGAAGCTCACTTGCTGGAAGACATCGGTACGCTTGAGACCATTCGCTTACTGCTCAATCTGCAACGCGACGGCGTGCCCTTGCTCACGGTGTTGCTAGTTGGCCAAAATCCGCTGCTGTCGACCCTAGGTCGTACACCAAGACTCGAGGAGCGACTCGACATTTCGGCTCTCGTCGAGCCGCTGTCAGCCGACGAGACAGCCGGCTACTTGAACCACCGCTTGACTGCGGCCGGAGCGCGGGTCGACCTCTTTACGGCGGACGCTGTCGACACGCTCCACCAACTCGCGCACGGCGTCCCACGGCGGATCAATCGCCTGGGCGATTTGGCGCTGCTGGTGGGCTACGCCAACCGTGCCGAAGTGGTGGACACCGATCTCATGCAGTCCGTAGCCAGCGAATTGGCATTCGCCCGGGCGGCGTAGAGCGTCGCGTGATTTCTTGAGCGGCGATATGCGGCATACTGCATCACCTACCGATTTTTGAGTGATCGCAAGTTTGCCTATCGCTGGCGGACGCGGTAGTGGCCTGATACGATGGGTAGTTTGGACCATCGACTTGCCCCACCTTAGAATTATCCCCATGCGAAAATGCCCCGGCTCTGGGCTTCTATACCCGCTGATGCTGCTCTGCCTGATCGGCTTTAGCGAGGCCGGTGCCCAACTACGCGTGGTGTCGTACAATACGGCGACCGGATCCTCAGGTGGTCAGCAGACGGCGCGTCCCGCCGCGGCGACGGTGCTGAGTGCGATCGGCGCGGAGACTGTCAATGGAATCGCGAAACCAATCGACGTCCTGTTGCTGCAGGAACAGTTTTCGATGGCTGTCTCGGCGCAGTCGTTCGTCGACTTGCTAAACAATCTTTACGGGGCAGGCACGTACGCCCGCTCGAATATCAACGCGCTCACGTCGTCGCCTGGTGGCGAAGGGGGTGGACCAGGCCTTGTCTACAATACTAACACCGTGCAACTGATTGATGAGATTCGGTTTGGCACGGTAAACGCGAGCGCCCAGGCACGTTCGACGCTGCGGTATCAACTCCGGCCGGTTGGATACGACGAGTCGGCCGACTTCTACGCCTACAATAACCACTACAAGGCAAGCTCCGGCACGTCCAACCAGAACCGCCGCTTGATCGAAGCAAATGCGATCCGCTTGAACGCCGACAATTTGGGCGACGCATCGATCATTTACGCGGGCGACTACAACATCCAAAGCAGTAACGAAGACAGCTACCAAGTATTGCTCGACGCAGGGGTCGGACAGGCCTTCGATCCCATCAACACCCCAGGTAGCTGGCACAACAACAGCAGCCTGCGAATCACCCACACGCAAAGCCCCGCTGCTTCGTTGCAATATCCTGGGCAAGTAACTGGCGGAGTCGACGACCGCTTCGACTTCCAGCTGGTCACCGAGGAACTGCTTGACGACGAGGGTTTGAGCTACATCCAGGGATCGTACCACGCGTTCGGCAACAACGGCACACACAATTGCTGCAATAGCTCGATCACCGCAGGCTCAGGCGCCGCACCAGCGGTTCTCGCTGCACTGGAAGATGCCAGTGATCACCTGCCGGTGGTTGCCGACTATCAACTTCCCGCGATCCTGGAAGCGATTCCTGGCATCGTGCCTTCGATGCTGGCCGTCGGTCAGTCGTTTAACCTCGACCTCCTGGTGCGTAACGCTGCCAACGTGATTGCCGCTATTGGGGCCGACGAACTCGATTATAGCTTTACGACGACCGGCGATCTTTTTGGCAGCGGTTCAGGAACCGAACTGGCGCTCGCTTTGGGCGAGACGCATTTCATCGGGTTCGACACCAGCACGACCGGGGCCAAGTCGGGATCGATCATCGTAACCACCCCGAGCCAGAGTGCTGCCAACCCGGAGATCACGATTCCCATCTTCTACCAGGTGGGCGCGGGTGGCGGAACAATGCAAGCGGTCATTGCTCGAACCTTATACCCAAGCGCGTCCGACGATTTGAACGTCGCGAGTTTTCAGTTTACCGGCAGCCTGACTACCGAAGAGACCGACACGAGCAGCGGAGGAACGCTGCCCGTTGGATCGGACGCCCGCACGCTGCAGTTCAGTAGCTCGGCCGACATGTTCGGCATCGAAGATCGGGCGGACGGCCCCCCACTCAACATCATCGACGACACCGCAGGTAGCTTGCCCTCGGACAATCTCGGCATTGTCGGTAGCAGCGACTTCGATAACTTCTTCGGTGTGGTTGATATCGAGAATGGCGATAACTCCGGTCCCCTTTCCGCAAAATGGAGCTTCGACATCTCGACTGCAGTGAGCAATCTTGTGCTCTCGATCGACTTCGCCGCGATGGGCGACTTCGAAGCATCGACGGGGGGCGACCAGTTCATCTTCGAAGCATCGATCGATGGGGGCACCTTTGTAACCGTCTTCGAAACCGTGGTGGACGAAGACGCCTCGCAGGATTACACACTCGAAAGTGGCGCGGTCGAAAACCTGGACGATCCACTCACGCTCAACGGCACGTTGTTAACGAATAATTTCCAGAAGTTTTCGACGCCGCTAGCTGGAATTGGCGACGAATTGACCTTGAGGTTTACCGCTACGACCGATGGCGCGTCCGAATTGTTCGCCTTTCGGAACGTGGTGCTCGAAGCGCTCGTCAACTCGGGATCGCTGCCAGGCGACTACAACGGCGATGGTACCGTCAATCTGGCGGACTACGCTGTCTGGCGCGACTCCATGGGCACGGTCCTCGACACCGGCAGCGGCGCCGACGGCGACGGAAGTGGTGTCGTCGATGTCGGAGACTACGCAGTTTGGAAGGCCAACTTCGGCCTGCCCAGTGGTTCGGCGGCCAGCGCATTGAGCCAGGTGCCCGAGCCCTTGTCGGCTGTGATCCTCACGCTGCTCGCCGGCTGCTTCCTTGCGGCGCAGCGCCCAACTAAAATGCCCGCATGAGCAATCCATCGAGCGAACCGGAAACCCACACAAAGAACCTGGCGTCGCATGCGGTCTCGCTGGACATCGACCGGGCCGAACGATGCGGCTACCCCGAAGTCATCTACGCTGCTGGCAAAACGGCAGCCGCCGTGAAGGCGATTGCCGACGAATTGACGGCACGTGGTCACGCGGTTCTGGCGACCCGCGTTGTGGCCGAACAGGCGGACGAACTTTGTGCCGCGTTGCCGCATTCGGTCTACAACGCTACAGCGCGGACCTGGCGGATCGATTTATCGGCCAACCGGCAGCTAGTGGGGCATGTGGCCGTCATCTCCGCTGGCACCAGTGACTTGCCAGTGGCCGAAGAAGCTCGTGAGACACTCGATTGGATGGGCGTTCGGGTGTCGATGATTCACGATGTGGGGGTGGCCGGCCCCCATCGCCTGCCCCAGCGGCTGGCGGACTTCGAATCGGCCGATGTCGTGGTGGTGGTTGCCGGCATGGAAGGGGCGCTGCCGAGCGTGGTGGGTGGCTACGTGGCGGCCCCGGTCGTCGCGGTGCCTACCAGCGTGGGATACGGCGCCAACTTTGGCGGTGTCTCGGCGCTGCTGTCGATGCTCAATAGCTGCGCCGCAAACGTTGCGGTGGTGAACATCGATGCGGGATTTAAGGCGGGTTACATGGCCGGCTTGATCGCCCGACGGGTTCACGCGGCCACGTGAGCCTGCCACGCCCTACCAGGCGTACACTTGGCCATCCAGCTCAATTAACACCGGCTCGTCGATCGCCAGGTACTGATTGACATGTTGGCCATGGCGGGCCACGAGCTCGAAATAGGCGGGGCTATAGCGCTCGATGTTCGTTGGCTTGTTTTGCGAGCCAGCCAGAACTTTCGAATCGACCCAGCGGCCCTGTTGCCGGAAAAACGTCTTGCGCCGCGCTGCAAGATGTTGCTCGCCACGGCGCCTCGGCCGTTCTTGGCGTCGTACCACACAGCATTACCCGCCGCAGTGCCGCTGCGGAGCAGCCGCCTCTGTGCTGCGGGCATACGGCTCATCGACTCGCCGCCCCGGCCACCGAATCCGCCCAGCGTGATGGCGTCGGCCGTGGGGGCCGCTTTGAGATTGCTCTTGGCCGCCCGCTGCGCGAACCCAAAACGTCCATCGACCTCGGCGAGCGACTCTTCTGCCACCTCACCGCTGCGACGCACGTTGCCCGCCAAGTCGCCTACCACGGCACTGTTTTCGTCGGCCAGGTAGCTGGTGTACTGGGTTAGGATTCCGTGCTTGGTAGCCAATTGAACCAGTTCTTCGATCAACTCGTCGTTGCGGCCGTGCAGGTCGATTTGGTCGATGATCTCGCCAACTCGCCGAGCGGCCCACAATTTGGCAATGAACGCATTGGTATCGTCGGGACTGTGATCGACCAAGTTGGCGGGGAAGTCGTAAGTCTGCTGTTGGCCGGCCACCGCTCCGCTAAGCGTCACCTTGGCAGCACCGGGCTTGCGGTAGCGACCCACGATCACGGTCTGGTCTCCCGCAAACAGATCGAACACCCCGCTGGGATAGGTCCGCGTGACGACAGGTCCATCGGCCACCTTGGCCCCTTCGACATCGACGACCAGTTGCACGTCGGTCAGTACGGGAGTGCCAATGCGGCGGTACAAATGGCTCACTGCCGCTTCAATGTCGTCGTCGGGGCGGACATACTCGCTTTGGCCGAAGTTGGACGCCACCAATCGATCGAGCAGGCGACTGTTTACATCGTAGCCCACGCCAAACGTAAAGAGCCGCGCCCGTACCTGGTTGGCCTTGGTCGCAAGGTCGACGATCTTCGCCTCGTTGGTTTCACCTGCCGTGGGGATTCCATCCGTCAAGAACACCAGGTAGGTGGGTTGCTGCGAATCGCTGAGCATGCCGAACGTGCGGTCGAGCGCGCCGGCGATGTTGGTACTGCCCCCCGCATACAAGCCTTCCACAAATCCCAGTGCAGCGTCGCGATTGGCATCGCTGAACCGTTCGAGCTCAGGGCGAAAGGTCTCTACCGCGCTGTCGTAGGCCACGATGTTAAATGTATCGCCCTCGCGGAGATTGTTGAGCACGAACCGCATTGCGCCCTTCGCTTGCGCAATCTTGTCCCCCATCATGCTGCCCGATCGGTCGACGACCAACACCACCGTCTTAGCGGGTGGATCGTCGCGAGTGGCCCGGATGTCGGGGCTTGCCAGCAGCAGGAAGTAGCCCGCATCGTCCTTGTCGGGCCGGTAGCTCACCACACTGGCGCCCACGCCCTTGGCCGTGGCGTCGTAGAATAAGCGAAAGTCGCTGGCCGGAATTGTGTCGTTCGCCTCGTACTTGACAACGGCCCGGCGGTCGCCGTGGCGCTGGATATCGACGTTGTGCGACGCGGAATAGATGTTCTTGATCGGCTCGCTGCTCTCGACAGCAACCGTAATGGTAAGCTTCTCCAGCGGCTGCGACGTGTAGTGCGCCGTACGTAGCGGTAGCAGAAAGTCGGTGAGCCCCTCCGACTGGCGGCACACCTGGGTATAGGCCAGGTTCACCGTCCGTTTCGCCCCGGGCGGTACCGGGAACACGCTCGTACGGAACAGCCCGGTGCCGAGCCATTCGAGCAGTGCGGGATCTTTGTTCTTGCGAACAATCTCTTCGTACAGCTTGCGGGCCTCATCGGCTGGTAGCAGTCTGCCTGCGAACTCTTTGCCGTCGACCAGCAGGGTCAGCTTGTCGATGGCGCTGTCGTAGGGGAGCGGGAACAGGAAGCACACTTCCATCTGCCGACTGCCGGTGTTCTCGAATGTCTGACTCACGCCCACTTGGGCCACCTGGTCGACGAGTTTCACGTGCACGTCAATCGCGTTGATTTTGTAGCTTTCCTCGGGTGGCTGGCGTGGAGGCTCGACGATCGGACGCGGCAGGGGCCAGTGACGCTGGGGGCCGACATCCACCAGGAGACCCTGCCCGAAAGCACCGGCAGCCAGCGCGCCCAGGCAGATCGTGAGCCCCATTGCTCGAACCACACGCGTTATGCCGAACATAGCCGCTTCCTCGCATTAAAGTCGATGAGAGAGTCAATTGCTGGCAGTGAGACGGGCCGGACCGCGAAAAAGTTCCGGCCGAAGCCGGTGATCCTGCTGTTTCCGAGCCCGCCGGCAAAGGCCGCTGTCAGTGGGGAATTGCTCCAAGGGCCATGGGGCGATGAAAAACTGCTAGCATGCCGGCCAACGCTCTTGCCAGCGGGGCCACATTTCGCGACGATCCCCTGCGCGCTGCCGGGCCCCTGCCGCGCTGCCGGGCGAGACGAAAAAGTGCGGCTTCCGTGCCGCTAGCGCTCTCCTCCGTGTAACGTGAACGCCCCCTCGCGCTGATGGATGCAATGTCTCTTTCGTCGAACCCTCGCACGATTATTCTGGTCGTTGGCCTGTGCGCCGCGTCCGGGTGCCAAAGGTTCGCGCCCCCGGCCGAACCCCCCGTGCTCTTGGCGACGGCGCCGATTTACATTGATGCCACCGCTCCCGTGTTTGCGGCCCCGCCGGCGACTTCGCCACCACTCGGCGGAGGTATTCCGAATTTCCCCGACCCGCTCGCCGCACCGCCGGCCCCAGCGTTCGCCTCGCCTGCCATCGAGGACCTCAACGGCGCCATCGCGCCACAATTCGGGTTGCCGGCAGCCGAAACGATCGCGCCTGGGCTGCCGAATCCGCTGAAGGTCCCGGTAAGCAACCATGATTTTGCGTGGGATCAAATCGTCGATGTGGTAAGCGACTACTTTCCCATCGCCCGCGAAGAGCGGGTACACATCGACCAGCAGATCTGGACCGAAGGCCGCGTAGAGACTCCCTACCAGGTGGGGTCCACCATGTTCGAGCCGTTCCGCAAAGACTCGGTCGGTTCCTTTAATCGGTGGCAAAGCACGCTTCAAACCATTCGCCGGCGGGCGATCTTGCGGGTCGTTCCTGAGCCCGATGGCTATCTTGTAGAATTGCGTGTCGACCGCGAGCTGGAAGACCTTCCCCAGCCCGAGGAAGCCACCGCTGGAGTCGCCTCGGTACTGAACTACAATTCGCTTCCGTCGACGGCCCGGCGCCGAGTGAGCCGTACCGAATGGTCGACTATCTGGATTCCCTTAGGCCGTGATACGCCGCTCGAGCAAGAGATGCTCGCCAAAATTCAGGAGCGGTTGTCGGCCACGCCGCATGTACCGATGACAATCGCGCCGGCGCAACAATAGGCCTTCAACGCTGTAAACGCTCACCTCAAGAAACATGGGCCGAGCTGCAACAATCGCGGCTAACTGACCCCGAGTGCTACCACCGGCTGCGAAGTTGGGTTCGCTGCTGCCTCGGATGCAACTGGCAATTTTAGGGTAAATGCGGTGCCACGACCTTCGGTACTGGCGACCCGAATCCGGCCGCCGTGCGTCTCGACGATTTCGCGGCACGCCCCCAAACCTACGCCAGCTCCCCCTTTGCCCGACTCGTCCGGCCCGGACTTGGTGGTAAAGCCTCGATCGAAGATCTTGGGTAGCTTGTCGGCCGGAATGCCGCTGCCGGTGTCGCGAACGGTAAGCTCCACGAACTGGCTTTGCGGCTCATGGGCCAGCACTAGAACAACCTGCCCGCCGCTCGGCATCGCCTGCCGGGCGTTGGTCAGCAAGTTAAGCAGCACCTGCTGAATCTGGTTGCCCACGACCATTGCCGGAGGAACGGCAGCGAATTCCCTGACGACCGAAACGCGATACTTCGATAGCTCGCGTTCCATAAGCACCAACGTCTCGTCGACGAGTTCTTGTAAACTCGTCGGGGCGGCGTTGTTGCCTCGGTTGCGGGCCATTCCCAGCACACTATTGGTGATCTTGTTGGCCCGCTCGCCGGCAGAGAGTATTTTTTGCAGTGCCTTGGTCCGCGTCGCGTCGTCGGTGTGGCGTAGCCCCAGCTTGGCGTAGTTCAGGACGGTGGTCAGAACATTATTGAATTCGTGGGTGGTGGTGCTAGCAAGCTCGCCGAGGGCGGCCATACTTTGCGCCTGCCGTAACTCTTGTTTGAGCAACTGAACTTGTTTCTCGAGATCGGAAATCCTCGCCGTCTCGCCACCTTGCATGGGTTCTCTCCGGTTTGCGCCAGTCATCAAAGTCCCTTCCGAGCGGGAGACCTCTCCCAAGTTGCCACGACACGGCCAGGTCACCGATTTTGCCGATGCAGCAAGCCTTAACTCGTTAAACAGAAAATAGTTAGGGCTCCACTAACCCTATCGTCGGATTCGTGTGGGCAACTCAAGCACATCGCCGTAGAATGCCCGCCACTTGGACGAAACCAACTCGACTTCGCTTCCCACGACTCCCCACATGCTCCTCGGTAAACTCATTGACGAAGCGATTGCCGTTGTCGAGGCGCAGGGGTTCGACGTTCGGTACGAACACCTGGGCGGGAGTGGTAGCGGCCATTGCCAACTTGGGGAGCGCCGCTGGATGGTGATCGACGTGGCGCAGCCCACCGACGAGCAACTCGATCAACTGGCCGTGGCAATCGCCTCCTGGCCGATTCCGGCAGCAACCGCCCTAAGCGACGAGCTGCGCGCTTGCATCGAAAGCATGCTGCCCGCCGGGCAACGTCAACATCAACAATAGAGCTTTTTGTGTTCGATGTAGTCCAACACCGCTTGGGGGAGCATTTGGCTTATGTTCTCGCCGCGGGCAAGCGACTCACGAATCGTACTGCTGGCAATCGGCATGGCGGGCATGGTGACCTGCAGCTGACGAATCTCCGCTAATCGCTCGGAGGAGACCAGTTCGCACAACACTTCGAAGTCTGGCGGCGGTTCGCCGGCCCGCGCTACAACGAGTGGCGTCGCGAGTTGGCAGATTGCCTCCGGCTCCACCCAAGTAGGCAGATCATGCAGCGCGTCGGCGCCCATCATGAAAAACAGCCGCGCGGCCGGCATGTCGTCATGCAATTGCCGCAAGGTATCGACCGTGTAGCTAACGCCCCCCCGATCGATTTCCAACCGGCTCACCCGCCAGGTCGGGGCATCGCCAATCGCCAGCCGCACCATTTCGACACGCTCGTCGGTGCTGGCCACGGGTCCGTGCCGCTTGAGCGGCTGCGTTGCTGCGGGAATGAACCACACGGCATCGAGCCCCGCCTGCTGCTGGCAGCAGCGGGCGACTTCCAGGTGCCCCAAGTGCACCGGATCGAAGCTGCCACCGAATAGACCAAGACGCATAAAAAACATAGGGGCTGGGGACGCAGGGACCGCGACTTGGTATGGTAACAGTCCACCCGCCGCACCGCCACGCGGCCCGTGCTGCAAACCCAGGGCGATTGCCCAAACCAACCACTGCCGCTGCACGGCGGTCCGGCGATGCATCATGGCTTCCCATCAACAAAACCTGTTCGACACCGAACCGCCCGCCTGGGAATTAGACGACGCGGAGACGAAGCGCGTCGCCCGCGTGGTGCTCTCGACCGGTCCGGCCGGTGAGTTCGACTACCTGGTTCCCGAAGCGTTTGCCGATGAGCGGAAACCGGAGATCCTGGCCGAAGCTGGCAGGCGGGTGCAGGTGCCGTTGGGGCGTGGCAACCGTGCCGTCGTTGGCTACTGCGTCGAAGTGGCCGTGCAGAAAACGGGCCCTCGCAAGTTGAAGGCGATCGCTGCGGTAATCGATACCGCGCCGCTGCTGTCGGCACGCATGCTCACACTGGGCCGCTGGATTGCCGACTACTACCTGGCGCCCTTCGGCCAGGTGCTCGAAGGCATTTTGCCCGCCGGCGTGCGTGGCAAGGCTGGTACCCGAGAGACGACACTATTTTCGGTGCCGACGAAGGTAGCCGCCAAGATCACCCGGCTCGATTTGCCGGAGAAACAAGCCCGCGTGCTCACCTTGCTTGCCGCCAGCACCAAACCCCTCGCCATGAAGCAGCTCATGGCAAGGGCGGAGTGCACTGCGGCCCCCATCACCGCGCTGCGCAAGAAGGAACTGATTGAGTCGCGCGTCGAACGCATCGACACCGACCCGCTGCTCGAAGAAGTGGTATCGCGCACCGCGCCGCTCGAACTGAATGACCAGCAGTCGGCAGCGCTCAATACAATTTGCAGCGCGCTCGATACGCGCGAGCAATCGACCATTCTGTTGCATGGCGTGACGGGCAGCGGGAAGACCGAAGTGTATATCCAGGCGATCGAAAAGGTGGTGAGCTTCGGCCGACAGGCCATCGTGCTGGTGCCGGAAATTAGCCTCACGCCCCAAACAGTCGGGCGGTTTCGCGAGCGATTCGATCGCGTGGCCGTGCTCCACAGTCACCAAAGCGATGTGGCGCGGCACCGCGAGTGGAAGCGCATCGCGGCAGGCGACGTGCAGGTGGTGGTTGGCGCGCGGAGCGCTATTTTCGCCCCAACGCCGCAACTCGGCCTAGTGGTGATCGACGAAGAGCACGAAACGTCGTTCAAGCAGGATACCGCTCCCCGCTATCACGCCCGCGAAGTGGCCCTGCGGCGGACGGCCATGGACAAAGTCCCGCTGGTGCTCGGGAGCGCCACGCCATCGCTGGAAACGTGGCATGCCGCTCAGCAGGGCAACTACCAGCTCATCTCGCTCCCCGACCGAGTATCGAATCTACCACTTCCGGTCGTCCGAGCGGTCGACCTCCGCGATCACGAGCACCGCACGTCCCGCGGTGCGTTGTCGCGTCCCTTGCACCAGGCGATGACGGCGGCACTGGCCGACGGGGGGCAGGTGATTCTGATGCTCAATCGCCGCGGCTTTTCGACCCATGTGCAATGTCCCGCGTGTGGCTTTGCGCTAAAATGCCCGGCGTGCGATGTGTCGATGGTGTACCATCGCCAGGCGAACCACGTTGTATGCCACTGGTGCGACCGCGTCGAACCGCCACCAACGTCCTGCCCCGAGTGCAAGGACTCCAATATTCGCTACGGCGGTTTTGGCACACAGAAGTTGGAGGCAGAGGTCCGCGCACGATTCCCCCAGGCAGGCGTGTTGCGGATGGACACCGACAGCATGCGTCGCCCAGGCAGTCACGAAACAGCGCTCGATTCATTCCGCCGCGGGGAGGTCGATATTCTGCTGGGCACTCAGATGATCGCCAAGGGACTCGACTTTCCCAACGTGACGCTCGTCGGCGTGGTGAACGCCGACACTGCATTGCACTGGCCCGACTTTCGGGCCGCCGAGCGAACGTTTCATCTGGTGACGCAGGTGGCCGGCCGTACCGGGCGTGGCACGCGGGGCGGCCGCGTGCTGGTACAAACGCTTTCGCCCGACCACCCGGCCATCGTGGCGGCAATGCAACACAACTACAAGGCATTCGCGACAAGTGAATTGCCGGAGCGCGAAGTGCTCGGCTATCCGCCCTACGGCCGCATGGCCCGCGTGGTGGTTCGTGGCCCCAACGATGCGGTGACGCTTGCCGTGGCCGAAGGCTTTGCCGACAAGATTCGAGCAGCATGCAAGGAGTCCCGTGTAATTGGCCCGGCCCCCTGCCCGCTTGCCAAGCTCCGCGACAATTTTCGCTTCCACCTGTTGATCAAGGCCGCCGAAGTCCAGCACCTGCACCAGGCACTCACGCCGCTCGCTGAGAAACTCAAACTGCCCGATGCCGTGCAATGGATCGCCGACATCGACCCCATCGATATGATGTGAAAAGTGAGGCGTCCGTGGTGTGGGAGCCGGGGCGACATGCGGTAGGTTTTCCGTTTTCTGTTTGATTCTCGGCGATGCTGACGTTGGCTCTAAGTCCGCGAGTCCTCTACAATCAGGGGTACCGCGACGCTTTCCACCTCCCAGCCCCCCGAGCTCTCCCCCTTCCGTTGTCCTATTCCACCTTCAAACGTGTCTTCGGCGAATCGAGCCTCGAGCGGAAGTGTCGCTGGTGGTTTGGCATCTCGCTGGGGGTGCTCTTGTTTCTCAGCTTTTATTTCTATGGCTCCTATGCCAAGAAGCTGATCTACGAGCAGAATCGCGAGCTGGGCAAACAGCTGGTTCGCTCCGCTTATGCCGAAGCGCATCGCAGTGTCGACCCGCTGGTGATGCGGGCCGAGCAGGCAGCGGCTAGCGACACTGCCGACGCGGGTGCTTCGACCCCCACGGCCAACGACGGGGCGAACTGGTACCGCGACATCCTGGACGAAGGCCGTCGCTACGGCACCGACTTCCGCTGGGACACGATCTTGCCGCCCAACGACGAAGGCATCAATCCGCCCCAGGGGGTTACCGAGGAGCAATTGCTGAATAAGTACTTGCAATTCACGCTTCTCCCCGAGCAGTCGAGTGACCAACCAGGCGATGGCACCGCGGCGGACGATAACTCTAACGATTTTCTGCCCACCGGCGCCGATCCGTTCGATCGCGTCGCACCTGTCGATGGC
This sequence comes from Lacipirellulaceae bacterium, assembly GCA_963753855.1. Lineage (GTDB taxonomy): Bacteria > Planctomycetota > Planctomycetia > Pirellulales > Lacipirellulaceae > Aeoliella. Next base: position 345,536 of record CAVWDV010000009.1, read on the forward strand.
CACGAAACCTATCAATACTACTACCCCATGTATGCCCGGTCGTCGTGCGTGGCGTGTCACCGGCATTTGGGCAATCCACCCCGTAAGACGCTGCAAGAGGGCGAACTGCTGGCAATCATGCGGATTTCGTTCGATCACGATCCAACCGCCAGCAAGCTCGCCAAAGGCGAAGCCATCCTGTGGACGGCGGCCATCATCACTGGCTTTCTGTCGATGTTCATGCTCTGGGCCGTCGTGCGGTACGTGATCGTAAAACCGGTAAAACACCTCCGCGACGTGAGTAACGCCGTCCGCGAGGGAAACGTCGACGAGCGGGCGGAGATCTACACCGGCGACGAGTTCGAAGAACTCGCTGCGGCGTTCAACCGCATGGTTCGCCAACTGCTCCGCCAGCGCGACGAGCTGACCGAAGTGAACAGCGAACTCGACGGCAAGCTGGATGAGCTCGCGCAAGCCAACATGCGGCTTTACGAAATGAACCGCATCAAGAGCGACTTCCTGGCCACCATGAGCCACGAACTGCGCACGCCGCTCAACAGCATCCTGGGCTTTAGCGATGTGCTGCACGACATCGACTCGCTGAACGATAAGCAGAAGCGGTACGTGGGCAACATCCGCCGTAGCGGATCGCTATTGCTCGAGATGATTAACGACATTTTGGACCTCGCCAAAATGGAAAGCGGCCGCATGGACATCCGTCCTTCGGAGTTTCGGATTGAGTCGATCATCTCATCGCTCTGCGACATGGCCCGTCCGCTGGCCGAAGGGAAGAATATCGACCTGGATTGCACGTTCGAACCGAAGCTACCGATGGCGGAGCAGGACCAGTCCAAGGTACAGCAAATCCTGAACAACCTACTCTCGAATGCCATCAAGTTCACGCCCGAGGGAGGTCGCATTACGGTCAGCGCCGCCACCGACGAATTGGGCATGCTGGAAATTACGGTGGCCGACACTGGCATTGGCATCAGCGAGGCCGATCAGGTGCTGGTGTTCGAAAAATTCCGCCAGGGCTCCGCGGCCGTTCCCGGCGGCGACGCGATGACGCGCGAGCACTCCGGCACCGGCTTGGGTCTCTCGATCGTGCGCGAACTTTGCCGCCTGTTGGGTGGCGAAGTGACGCTTTCGAGCGTGGTGGGCAAAGGGAGCACGTTTACGGTAACCTTGCCCTGGAAGATTGAGCCGACGAGCGACCTTGACGCGCAGCTCAAAGAGCAAGTGGCCGCCCTGCACCGCCCCCACGTCGGCGACTACATGACACCCCCCAAGAGCGAAGCCAACGGCGCGGAGGCAGAGCCAGCAGCCCGAGCAGACGCCGGGTGATGGACACTATCAACGATGTATTTGTGTCAACCTGACGTCGGGTGGCTGGGGACGAGTTCCGCGAGCCCCCAGGTCGGTGAGTTGCTGGGAGGCTCGTTGCATTCGTCCCCAGCCACCCCCTCGTGCGTGGCGCACCACACCATGCCTAATGGTGGCATCTTCTGCTAGTATTGTACGCCCCTGACCTCTGACCCCTCTCTCCTACTCCATGATTCATCTCTACACCGACGGCGGCTGCAGTGGAAACCCTGGTCCTGGAGGGTGGGCGTTCCTAATGCTGCATGAGCCAACTGGCAAAAAGCTTGAAGACTCCGGCGGCGAACCTGATACCACCAACAACCGCATGGAACTCACCGCCGTGGTCAAAGGGCTCGAAGCGCTCAAGCGGCCCAGCGAAGTCGAGCTGTTTACCGATAGCGTGTACGTCGGCAAAGGCATGAGCGAGTGGATGCCCAAGTGGAAGGCCAACGGTTGGCGACGTAAGGAAGGCAAGAAGTGGGCCCCCGTGAAAAACGAAGACCTGTGGCGCGAGCTCGACGCTCTGCTTGTCCAGCACACGGTTAAGTACACCCGCGTCGCCGGCCACAGCGGCCATCCCGAGAACGACCGCGTCGACGAACTGGCCGTGGCGGCTTACCAGAAGTACTTGTGAAGGACCAATGTGGAGTGAACAATGACCGATGAAAGCGAAGGCTGGAAGCATCGAGGTTCAACTCTCCATCATTCGATGGGAACCTTGAGCTTCGACCCTTGCTCCTTGGTCCACCTTGACTGGTCATTATCCACGCCGTGCCGACACCCGCCCAGATCCTGGCCACGCCTATTGCCGATGTAGCGGCCGTTCGTCCGCCACAGTTGAAGCAGCTTGCGCGACTGGGCCTGCGCACGGTGCGCGACCTGCTATTTAACTTCCCCCGCAGCTACGAGGACCTATCGGACCTGCGACCGGTAGAGGACCTGGAGTCCGACGTGCTGCAAACCGTGCGAGGCACCGTGGAAGAGGTCGATAGCCGATCGACCGGATTCGGGAAGAGTCGTGTCGGCGTGCTCATTAGCGATCGTGGCCTGTTGCTCCGCGCCACCTGGTTCAATCAGCCGTTCATGCGCGACAAGTTCAAGATCGGCCAGCGGGTCCAATTTTCGGCGAAGCCCAAAATGCGCGGCGGGCGTTGGGAAATGTCGCATCCCCACGTCAACTGGCTCGGCGACGAGTTCGCCGCGGCCGATCAGCAAGCCTCTACCCGCGAGTTGCAGCCCGTCTATCCGCTGACCGAAGGCCTCAGCCAGTATCATATGCGGCGCATCGCCGGCGAGGTGATTCCGAAGTTTGTGCAAGTTCCAGAGGAAGTTTTCTCCGAAGATCTGCTGGCCGAGTACCAGTTGATTCCGATTGCCGACGCGCTGCGAACTATTCATTCGCCCGACGACGCGGAGTCGATGGCGGCGGCGCGGCGACGGTTCATTTTTCAGGAGTTATTCATTTTGCAACTGGCGCTTGCCGCTCGGCGTCATCAACAGCGGGTAAACTTTCGCGCACCCGAGCTGCCAGCTACGGCGCAGGTCGATGCCCGCATTACAAGGCTATTGCCTTACGAGTTGACTCCCGGCCAACGGGCGGCGATCGACGAAATCGCCACGGACATGTCGGCTACCACACCCATGAATCGCCTGCTGCAGGGCGATGTCGGCAGTGGCAAGACGCTGGTGGCGGTGTACGCGCTGTTGGTGTGCGTGGCGAATGGCAGCCAGGCGGCGCTGATGGCGCCAACCGAGATCCTTGCTCGACAACATGCCCACACCTTCGAGAAGGTGCTGCTGCAAAGCCGCGTACGGTTTCGCCTGCTGGTGGGTGGCCTGCAATCCGCCGAACGCGAGCATACGCTCAAGGCAATGGCCGACGGAAAGCTGGACCTGGTAATTGGCACCCATGCGATCCTGGACCAAAAGGCTCGATTCAAGAACCTGGGCCTCGTGGTAATCGACGAGCAGCACAAGTTTGGTGTCGAGCAACGGGCCGCGCTCCGCCGGGGCGATCGCTCGCCGCACTACCTGGTGATGACCGCCACGCCAATTCCCCGCACCATGAGCATGACCCAGTTTGGCGATCTGGATGTATCGACGCTCCGCGACATGCCCCCCGGCCGGCAACCAGTAACTAGTTACGTAGTGGGTACTGATCAGCGCGAGCGGTGGTGGCACTTTGCCCGCAACAAGCTGCGCGAGGGTCGCCAGGCTTTCGTCGTGACGCCCTTGGTCGAAGAGTCGGAAAACATTGCAGCAACCAGCGTCGACCAGGCGTTCGAGCATCTCACTAGCGGTGAGCTCGCCGACTTTCGCGTGGACATGCTTCACGGCCGCATGACACCTGCCGAAAAAGACGACGCCATGGAGCGCTTCCGCCGCGGCGAGACCCAGGTGCTGGTCGCCACCACGGTTATCGAGGTTGGTGTGGACGTTCCTAACGCGTCGCTCATGATCATCGCGTCGCCCGAACGGTTTGGAATTGCCCAGTTGCATCAGCTTCGCGGAAGGGTCGGACGAGGCAGGCATCCCGGCTACTGCGCCGTGCTCGTGGACGACGAACTGGGCGACGCCGTTCGCGAGCGGCTGCAAAAATTTGCCGATACGAGTAACGGCTTTGAACTCGCCGAGCTCGATTTTCAGCTCCGCGGGCCGGGCGACCTGTTTGGCACGCAGCAGCACGGCCTCCCGCCGTTTGTAATCGCCGACCTGCTCCGCGACGCGGAAGTGCTGGAACAAGCCCGCACCGCGGCCATGCAGCTCTTCCAGCACGACCCTGGGCTTGCCGACCCGGCGAACTCAAGGCTTCGCGGCCAAATGCTCAAGCGATACGGCAGCGTGCTGGAACTGAGCGACGTGGGTTAGCTCTGTCGCATTCACTCGACAACGTCACTCGACAACACTGGTCTTGACCAGCGTCTCGCCACCCTGGAGATCGAGCAGCATCGGATCGGTCTTTTCGTTCTCGGAGTGTGGGTTGGGGTGGCTCCAGAGCTTGTAACGGCCGGGCGGGACGTTCTCAAAGACGTGCTGGTTCTTGTCGGCGAACTTGTACACTAATCGCCGCTAATCAACGCTGATAGACGTTAGCGAGGATCCGCGTCGATTAGCGTTCCCTCGTTCTTTGCGCGCCTTTGCCGCCCCGTGCCTTCGCGTTATTCTTCCGACTCTGACGTCTGCTGATCCGTCGATTCTGACGCTGACACTAAACGCTTCGCGGCGCGGACAATCGCCAGGAACTCCGCCCGTTCGCCCTCGGGGTCGTCGCCCTTGGTGCTGTCGGCGATTTCAAGAACGGCATCGTAGTTCGAGTCGCCGGCGTACTGCGAGCCGCGGAGCAACATGCCGAAGCTGGCGACCGCGGAAGCGAACTGCATGTCGGTGGTTGCCTCGCCAAATGACTGGCCGCTATCGACGACGGGCCATTCGAGTTTGCTGCTGGTCTCTTCGTCCGGCTGCTTGTACCGCATCTTGAGCGTCAGCAGTTCGGCAGAGTCGGCCTTATCGGTTAGGCCGGCGGGACGCTGATACTTAAACTCGTCAATATCCGCCGCTTCGAGCGGCTCGCCTGCCGGGACGATTTCGTACAGGCAGGTCACGGTGTGCCCCGCGCCAATCTCGCCGGCGTCCTTCTTGTCGTCGTTAAAGTCCTGGATCTCGAGCATGCGGTTCTCGTAGCCGAGCAGCCGATAGCCGGCCACCTGCTGCGGGTTGAACTCCACTTGGATCTTCACGTCTTTAGCGATGGTGACCAGCATGCCAGTCATCCCTTTCACGAACACCCGCTCCGCTTCCTGCTCGCCATCGGCGTAGTAGTAGTTGCCATTACCGATGCCGGTGATCTTCTCCATCATCGCGTCGTTCAAATTGCCGCGACCAAACCCAATGGCCGACAGGAACACTTTCGTGTCCTTGGCTTTCTGCTCGACCAGCCGTTCGAGTTCAGCGGTGCTGGTCGTACCGACGTTGAAGTCGCCATCGGTGCAGAGGATCACGCGATTGGTGCCCCCTTGGATGAAGTTGTCCTCGGCGATTTGGTAAGCGAGCGTGATGCCCGCCCCGCCAGCAGTCGAACCGCCCGATTGCAGGTTGTCGAGCGCCGCGAGAATCGTCTCCCTCTCGGTGCCGGGCGTGCTCGGTAGGGCGAGGCCTTCCTGTGAGGCGTACACCACGATTGCCACGCGGTCGTTCTCGCCGAGCTGCGCAGCGACCTGCTTGAGGCCATGCTTCACCAGTGGCAGCTTGTCGGGGTTGTTCATCGACCCCGAAACATCGACCAGGAACACCAGGTTCGAAAGCGGCCGCTTTTCGGCCTCGACTTCGCGGCCCTTAATGGCGATCCGCACCAGCCGATGCGCCGGCTTCCAAGGACAACCGGCCGTTTCGACATGCGCCGCGAAAGGTGCTTCGGCGTCGGTGGAAGGCCCCTCGTAATCGTAGTCAAAGTAGTTCACGAACTCTTCGAGCCGCACGGCGTCGGCCGGGGGAGTCTGGCTGTTCATCAACATCTGCCGCACGTTGGCGTAGCTGGCCGTATCGACATCGATCGAAAACGTGCTGATCGCCTCGCCGCCGATCGCGGGGATGAACGGGTTCTCGTGGATGCGGTCGTACTGATCGCCACTCGCCCCGGGGCCAATGCCCTCGCCATCAGGGCTGCCATGCCACTGCTCGCCTCGGCCACGGGGCCACTGGTGGCCGCCAGATTGAAAGCCCCACTGACCTCCCGCTTCAAACTTTGCTCGAGCGTCGCCCAAGTACGTCAACCAGGGATCGTAGGCGTCGAAACTTTCCGGCCCGCTGCGGGGCCGAGCAACTTGCACTCCGAGTTGCCATTCCTCGCCCTCCGCCAAACGCGTGAAATCATCTGCCGGCTGCACACTGTAAACCACCGTGCCAGCAGCATTCGGGGGGACGCTAGCTCCGTCGCGGATCGAAAGCCCTGCTTGCCGATCACTTGCCGGCACGCCATTGGACTTCTTGTCCTTTGCTGCGTATTTGGTGCGACGCCGCGACAGGTCTTCCCACACTTCGGCGTCAGGATACACAACGGGAGCCTCGGTGGCCGGCAGCCTGCCCAACTGAATTTCGCCGGTGCCGGGTGGGGCTGGCTGGGCCTCATTTATCAGCCCCTCGAGCCCGATGTTTCCCGGTGCGGGCTTAAACCCAGCATCATCCTTCCGGTGGTTATCATCTTGCCCCTTGCCTTCGGATGGCACGCTCAAACCAAACGAGTTCTGCCGGACAGGAACGTCGAGGTCGCCCGTGAGTTTAGGGAACTCACCTTCTGGGGTCACGATTATCTTCGGCTCGACCATCATCTTCGTCCTCTCTCCCGCATCGCCACTGGACTGCTCGTGAACTTCTTGGGTTTGGCTAATGACTTTGGAGAGGTCTCCCGGAAACGGCCTGACTTCTGTTGGCGAGGAATCATCTGCAAAGGAATCTTTCTTGCCCGTCGCTTCGATGATCACATCGATCAACGAATCGAAGTCTTCCGCCTTCGCTACACCGGCAGAGTCCTTCGCCTCGTCAGCGGCCGAGCTAGTCGCAGGTGCCGCGCTCATCGCCACTGATTGATCGTCGTTACCGGGCATCATGAGCGCGACGGCGAGGCCGCAATTCACCAGTAAACTGGCGGCGAGCACCCAGCCGCGCATACCAAACGATCGAGTCGTATCGGTGACCATCGTCACGTCTCCGGTTGAGGATTGATTAGCAGATTCCGCGGCAGCAAGAATGCGTGCCGACAAGTCGGGCGGCGCGGCGCCACCCAAATGTTCTTGGAGGGTGCGATCGACTAGCCGGTCGCGCCATTCGTCGCGGTTCGGATTGGGAGTTGGGTCGGACATAAATTGTAGAACGGAATTCATTCCGTTGGTTGTGGGCCGGAACGCGTTCAGCAACTTCCGGCAGGGGCGGATAGGATTTTTGGATCAGGATGACGCGGAGGAAACGGAGACATTGTTGGGAACACTAATCGACGCTAATCTGATTCGCGCAAATTAGCGTGGATTAGTGTTCCGCCGTCTCTGTTCACTCTACGTACTTCTGTTGAAACAAATGATTGTTGCCGAAACTCGCGTAGCTCATTTCGGCCTACGACTACGATGGGCGAGGGTCACGTTGTTCCCTCTCCCTCACGCGATGGGGAGAGGGAGCACTATTGCAGTTTTCGTTCGATACAGTCACGCAGCGCGTCGCGGGTTCTTCGTAGTAATGTCTTCACGCCTTCGGGTTTCATGCTCAGCTCTTTGGCGATGGCTTGGCGGCTAGTTTGGCGAGTGTAGTGGAGGTCGAGCGCCTGGCGGGCGCGGCCGTCGATGTGCTTCAGGCAATCGCCCAGCGCCTCGAGGTACGGGTCCGCTGGGCCATCGCCGAATGTCTCGGCCCACACCTGCTCGGCGGTTTCCAGTTCCACCATGCTCGGCGCGCGGCGCTGCCGGCGACGGAGCATCAATAGCTGGTTGCGGGCGGTGGTGCGGAGGTAGCTGGCGGTCTGGCGGTCGCACTCGTGAGCGAAGGGCGACCGATAAACGGCCAGGAAGGTCTCCTGCACCAGGTCGTCCGCCTCGGCGGCATCGGCCCCCAAGTAGCGGACGTACCGCCACACGCTGGCCTGATGATCGGCGATCAACTGGGCCAAATCGGCAGTTACAGCGGGTGGCGGGATGGGCACGCTCACGGCGGTCATGCTACCAGAGTGCCAGGGTGGTCCCCAAAGGGGTCGCCAAAAGGGAAATCTCCTTCGAATCGATCGCCAAACGCTCAAAAAGTACGCATCGCTTCGCCCGCCGACAACTGTGCACTACGCCCGGGCACCGTTCGCCCACCGGGATTGTCGCCGGAGTTCGGCCGGTGGTTCCCTACAATCGCTACGACCACGCGGAGCTCGCCCAGCAGATCGCGCGAATCGACCGACCGCCATGACGTTCTTGACCTACGTTTGTGCAAAGGCGCGAATCCGCCACCCCAGTTTTTCCCGGAATGCCGAGCGAAATTGTCATGCATCCACGCAAACGTATTTATGTCGATCGACACGTACAAGGCGGAATTGTGGCACGGCTCGTTGTGCTATGGGTGGCGTCGACGGCGCTTGCCATTTTGATTGCCGCGCTCATGCAGTACTTTGGCAACCCGACGTTTACCTTCGATCAATTCCTGGCCAACATAGGTGGCTACTTGTGGCCCCTGCTGCTGGCATTTGGCGTGACGCTGCCCATTGCGGTGCTGCAACTATTGCGATTCACGCACCGCTTTGCAGGCCCCGTGCTCCGGCTTCGCAGCGAACTGCGTCAACTGGCCAATGGCGAAGAGCGACCGCCGCTCAAGTTCCGCGAAAACGACTATTGGCAAGACTTGGCGATTCACTTCAATCGGGTCGCCGACGAACTGACCGCTCGCCGCGGCGAGCTGGCAGACCCAGATTCCGACGCGTCGCCCGCCGACACCTTGCCCCCCCTTGCCTCGGTTTAGCAACACGAAATCGCATGAGAACCAAGCCTACAACTCGCCGCCGTGCCGCGGCGGCCACCGAACTGGCCGTCTGCATGCCAATGATTGCGCTGCTGGTTTTCGGCTGCATTCAGGCCTGCGACCTGGTGTACCTGAAACACGCGATCACATCGGCGGCCTACGAGGGCTCGCTCGAGTTGATCCGCCCCAGCGCGACCAACACCTCGGTGGCTACCCGTGTGGGGCAAGTGCTCGACATGCGGCAGATTGGCGACTACGAAGTGAACATCCTGCCTGCGGGAACCGATCTCACCGCCGTACCAGTTGGCCAACCAGTGGAGATCCAAGTGCGGGCGAAAGTCGATAGCAACCTAGTCCTCAAAGGCTGGTTCTCCACTTCGAAACAAATGGAATTCTCGCTCGCGACCCCGCGTTACGCGCACCGCTTTGCGCCGTGCCCGGAGCGCGACGATTCAATTTGCACTCTTTTCTTCCTACCTAACAGAAACAAACTCTCGCCATGAACATTGCGATCGATCCAGGCGCTACGAATCGTGCTCCGCTACGGCGGGGAGTCATGCTACCGCTGGTGGCGCTCCTGCTGCCGGTGCTGATCATGTTTTTGGGCTTTGCCGTCGACTTGGCCTTCATGCAGAACAGCCGCCTGGAACTCCGTGCGGCAACCGACGCGGCGGCCCGCGCCGGCGCTATCGAACTAGCGCAGTCCGAGGACATCAAGAAGGCCCGCGCCAGTGCCCTCCAAATGGCCGCCCGCAATAGCGTAGCCGGCAAGAGTCTTCGGCTAACCGATCAAGATGTTGAGTTCGGCCGGTCGCGCCGCGATAATGCCGGGCAGTGGCTATTCGAGCCCGGCTTAGAGCCTTGGAATTCGGTCCGCGTGCGCGGACATCGCACGGCGGCTTCGCCCGATGGAGCGGTGCAGCTGTTTTTCCACTCCGTGTACGGGGGGGGCGATTTTGAACCCGAGGTCACCACGGTATCCACCTTCTTGAACGTAGACGTCGGTCTCGTGCTCGATCGCTCGGGTTCGATGAAGGGAAACAAACTCAGGGACCTAAAAGACGCCGTCGAAGTGTTTCTCCAGGAGCTTGAGAAGACCGACTCCGACGAGCAAGTGGCACTAGCGAGCTATTCAACCAGTTCGCGCCTCGACGAAACGCTCACCACCGACTACGCGCCGATTCGAAAGACGGTAAAGAAAATGAATGCCAGTGGCCTCACGGCGATTGGCCAAGCGCTGTACGACGGCATTGACGGCGTCATGGGCAACGGGCGACGCGAACTCGCGGTGCCAGTGATCGTGCTGATGACCGACGGACAACACAACCGGGGTGTCGAGCCGATCGTGCCGGCTCGCAAAGCGGCGGCGGAAAACATTACCGTTCATACCATCACGTTCGGCAGCGGGGCCGACTTCAAACGCATGCGGGCAGTCGCCGAAGAGACGGGCGGCCGACACTATCATGCCAAGAACGGCAACGACCTGAAGGACGTATTCCGCGAGATCGCCCGCTCGCTGCCAACGCAGCTCACCCAATAACATGCGGGCCTGCACCCCTTGCCCTGCACTTGCAATGCCGCAGCCAGAGGAACCGATGAGCCTTACTCGCCAACTATTTCGTCAACGTTCGGATCGCACGGGAACCACCACCGTGGAGTTCGCACTGACGGCACCCATTTTAATCTTGATTGTCTTCGCTAGCATCGAGTTCAGCCGCGCTAACATGCTGCTACATTCGACGACGGTCGCCGCCAGCGAGGGCGCGCGACGCGGGATTATCTCCGGTACTACCGCCGCAGACATTACCACGCTGGTCAAGGCCGAACTTTCGGCCATTGGCATCGCGCACTCGGCCGTGATCGTCGATCCTGCCATGGTGACCGACAACACGGAGCTGGTGACCGTTGGTGTGAGCGTGCCGGTAGACCATCGTAATGGCTACGTGGTGCCCCAGTTCTTTCTGGGCAAGCGCGTCGCGAAGGTAGTCGCCATGCCGCGCGAAACAAAGAAGGACCCAACCATGTCGAAACGCATTACGGACGCCTGTGCGGCGGTCAACGGTCAACTTGCCACCACGAAGCCTACGCCGTAGCGATTGATTCCAGCAAAGAAGCCGCGCAGCATTGCTAGGCAAGCCGACCGTGGCACGCGAGCCCAACCTCGACCTGCAAGCGCGGCGCTTGCAAACCGTGGACTCTAGCTCGCAACGATTGCCTGGCCCGACTGCCAGCCAGCCGCGTCGCGCTCCACCCGGTGATAGAGCGTATCTCGCTCGATGGGCTCGCGTCCGGCTTCTTCGATGAGCTGACGGATATCGGCCACCGAGATCGCCTCAGGCGTCGTCGCGCCGGCGTCGTGGTAGATCAATTCGTGCCGCACCGTGCCATCGATGTCGTCAGCCCCGTACGCCAGGGCGACTTCGCCGTGCCGATACCGAGCATGATCCAATACGCCTTGACATGAGGAATGTTATCGAGCATCAGGCGGCTAATGGCCATCACGCGGAGGTCCATCAGACTCGAAGGCTTCTTGATATTGCGTTCCTCGCCCAGCTTGGTGTTTTCCGGGTGAAACGCCAGTGGGATGAAGGTCTGAAAGCCGCCAGTCTCGTCCTGCAGTTCCCGCAGCCGAATCAGGTGATCGATGCGGTGGTATGGCTCTTCGATGTGGCCGTATAACATGGTGCAGTTACTCTTGAGTCCCAGCTCGTGCGCGGTGCGGTGCGTCTCGAACCAGCGGAGCGAGTCGGCCTTGTGCTCGCAAATATGATTGCGAACCTCGGGGTGAAAAATCTCTGCCCCGCCGCCCGGCATGCTGCCCAGCCCCGCATCGATCATGTCCTCTAGCACCCAGCGAATTGGCTTCTTCGTGAGGCGGCTGAACCAGTCGATCTCAACGGGCGTCCACGCTTTGAGGTGCAGTGTGGGATAGGCGTCGTGCAGCACGGAGACTACCTGACGATACCAATCGTACTTCGCCTGATGGTGCAAGCCGCCGACGATGTGCATCTCGGTGCAGCCGTTGTCGGTGGCCTCCTGCCCGCGGGCGAGCACCTGCTCGTCGTTCATCCAGTAACCCTTGGCCTCGCGCAGATCGCTGCGGAACGCACAGAACGTGCAGCGATAGACGCAGACGTTCGTGGGGTTCAGGTGCGTGTTGATGTTGTAGTAGCCCGCGTTGCCATTCTTGCGCTCGCGCACGAGGTTCGCCAGCTCGCCCAACTCGGGTAGCGGCACCTCGGGCGACTCGAGCAGCAGGCCATCTTCGGCCGAGAGCCGCTCGCCGGCTTCAACCTTGTCGCGGATCGGTTTCAGTATGGGGGTGGTGGTTTGAAGCATGTCCATTAATTCTCATTGATCGTTAAACGCTCGGCCTTTGGCGCCGGCTTCTCACATCGTTTGCCTTCGCCTACGGCTGGGCTTCAAACGAATAACAAATCGACGCACGTCACCACCAGCAGTCCGATGCTGATCACGGCGTTGACGTTAAAAAAGGCGATGTTCACGCGGTCCAAATCGTCGGGCCTGACGAGCCAGTGCTCGTAGACCAGCAGCGCCGCGACCGCCGCCACGCCGAAGTAGTATAGTGCGCCGAGGGGGGAATAGACCACCGGCAGCAGGGCCAGCAGTAGCACGGTCACCGCATGGCAAATGCCGGCAAGCCGTAGCGCGCCGGGGACGCCAAACCGCACGGGAATGCTGTGCAGTTTAGCGGTGCGATCGAACTCGAAGTCCTGGCAGGCGTAGAGCATATCGAAGCCGGCGACCCACGCCAGCACCGCCCCGCCCAGCACGAGTGGCGGTAGCAGGTCCGCGGGATGGACCATGACCACCTCGCCCCGAATGGCAATCCACGCGGCGACGGGACTCATGGCGAGTGCCGCCCCCAGCCAAAAGTGGGCGAGCGATGTGAACCGCTTCGTCAAACTGTAACCCAGCAGGAACAGCAGCACCGGCACGCTGAGGTACAGCGGCAATCGGCTGGGCAAGAACAACAGCGTGCTGGCGATGAACGCCACGCAACAAGTGGCGGCGAACACGGAAACCTGAGCAATGCTCAAGATGCCCGCCGGAATGTGCCGCCCTGCGGTGCGGGGATTCTCGGCATCGATCCGCCGGTCAACCAGCCGATTAAAGGCCATCGCCGCGCTGCGCGCGAAGATCATACACAGCAGGATACCAACGAGTTCTTGCCAGCGAATCGCCCTGAGAAGGATGCTGGCAATCTCGCCCGTGCTCACATTGCCCGCTTGCTTGCTAAAGGGCAAACTAACCCCCCAATTGCCGATCGAAATCCGGTAGTTGTACAGATTCGGGTCGGGATCGAGCGCCCAAGGATGCGACTCTGCCGCCCGCAACCACCACGCCATCACCGCACTCATCAGCGCAAACGGCAGCGCAAAGATGGTGTGACTAAAGCGAATGAGCGACAGCAGGTGGGTGAGGGTCTGGAGCATGCTAGCAATGTCACGCAGAGGCGCGGAGACGGCAGATTTCCCTAGCCGCTGATGTGTCGCCGATGAACGCAAATGCAAATCGTTTGTCGTACTATCTTTAAACTTGCGAACCGCTCCCTGGGAGATGGTCTTCAAAAGCTCAACGTTCGCCACCAAGCAATTCATCTGCGTCCATCTGTGTTCATCCGCGGCTACTTTCCTTTTCTCTGCTTTCTCCGCGTCTCTACGAGAGTTAATCCGTTCCCCAGCGTTTCATCAAGTCGTTTTCGATTTCTAGCTGGTCGAGGATTCGCGCCACGATGAAGTCGACCAGGTCTTTGACGGTCTCGACGCCGTGATACCAGCCGGGCGAGGCGGGGAGCACCACCGCTCCGGCTTCGGTAGCGCGGCGCATGTTGTCGATTGCCGGCAACGATAGTGGTGTTTCGCGAGGCACAAGGACTAATCGGCGATGCTCCTTTAGCTGGACTTCGGCAGCGCGTTGAATTAGGTTTCCCGCTGCGCCGCCGGCAATGGCGCTGAGCGTGGTGCCCGAACAGGGGCAGACTACCATGCCGCCGGTCAAGAACGAACCGCTCGCCATGGGGCAAAGGAAATCTCGGTAGTTGTAATAATGCAGCTTACCTTTACGTACCAGGCCACTGCCAAGCACGTTGCTATCGCCCGTGGAAACCTCGGTGAGTTCCGCCAGCGTGTTTCCGCCCGATGCCCGCCCGGCACCTAGCAGCAGCGTATCGGGGGCAAAGTCGTCCAAGTCGATGTGCAAGTCGAGTTCCTGGCGAATGACCTCCCGTCCGGACGGACTGATCGACAGATGCACGTCACGGCCAGCCGCCAGTAGCGCCTCGATGAGCCGCACGGCGTATGCCGCCCCACTGGCACCCGTGATTCCCACAACAATTGGCTTTTGCATAACACATCAACCGGAACTTAATCCGTTACCACACCAACCTGAGGTTTGTTGGAACTGGAGCGCGAGGCTGGGGACGAGCCTCGCGGTAGTGCATTTGAGTATATTGGTGACGGAATCGATTCCGTTCTAAGCGGGAGGCTTCTCCCCTACGTACAGTGTAGCGATGCCGAACGTCATCGGAAAGAAACGGACGTTCACCAAGCCGGCCCCTTCCATACGCTCGGCAAGCTGTTCGTACTGCAGGAACTCGCCCACGCTTTCGGGCAGGTACTCGTAGGCGGCCGAGTTGTTGCGCATGACCCACTGGCCAATCTTCGGCAAGACGTTGCGGAAGTACCAGCCGTATAGCGCCTTCATCGGTTGATGACGCGGCGTGGTAAATTCGAGCACGGCCACTTTGCCCCTCGCCTTGCAAGTGCGCACCATTTCGGCGAGTCCGCGATCGGTATCGGCCACGTTACGCAGGCCGAACGCGACCGAAACGATTTGAAATTCATTGTCGGCCAGCGGGAGCTGCTCGGTGTCGCCCTCCACGAAGTCGATCCGCGCGCCGCTGCCGCGCTGCTGGCTCTTTCGCTCACCAAGCTCCAGCATCTCGTAACAGAAGTCGGCGGCGACGATCGGCAGCTTGCCGCCGGCGGCTTTGTCGAACTCGATGGCCAGGTCTCCGGTGCCGGTGCAAACATCGAGTATGGGGCCGTCGCCCTCTTGGGGTTTCAACTTTCGCACGGTGCGCCACCGCCAGTAACGGTCGACATTGCACGATAGCAGATGATTCAATAAATCGTACCGCGGCGCAATCTCGCCAAACATGTGGCGAACGCGGCTCGACGACTTATCGACAGTCGGGTTGGAAGTGGACATAGATGGGGAACGCCGTGAAATGAAACGCACGCAATTCGCGATGGTTCGCAGCGAGGTTTGCCGTGTCGATTCGACGATTGGTGGCTGCTTATCTAAAGTTGACCTATAAGGTCTAATAGAGCAGCAAGCTTGCCAAACTTCTATGGGATGACCCTCCATGCCTACGCTTCAGGTCCACTACCTTCCGCAATTCGTCGGCGAGCACGCCCTGGCCGATGCCCCCGTAGTGGTGATCGACCTGCTTCGCGCATCGACCACCGTGTGCCACGCGCTGGCCGCAGGCGCTCGCGACGTGGTTCCGCACGTGGAGGTCGACGCCGTGCTCCAAGCCTCCGAATCGTACCTCCGCAGCGAAGTGCTGCTTGGTGGCGAACGGAGCGGCCATTGCATCGAAGGATTTGATCTGGGCAACTCGCCTGCGGAGTATACGCCCGAGGTGGTGTTCGGCAAGCGGATTCTATTCACCACCACCAATGGCACGCGGGCGATCCACCACGCTCGGCTTGCCTCGCGCGTGGTGATGGGTGCGGTGGCCAACGTGACGGCCCTCGTCGAATCGCTGGCCGATGAGCCCGCAATCCACTTGCTGTGTGCCGGCACCAACGGGCACGTATCGCGCGAGGACCTGCTGGCCGCCGGCGCGATCGTCGACCGACTCGGCGGACATGCCGACTTTCGCCTCAATGAAGGTGCCGAGGCAACGCGCGGCGAGTGGCACGAATTGGTCAACACCGCAGCGGCCCTCGGCCGTACGGTGAGCGAGCAGCTAGCCATCGAACTTCGCGACACCCCGGGCGGCAAAAACCTGATTGCCATCGACCACGACGACGACCTGGTCGTTTGTGCCCAAATCGACTCCAAGCCGGTGGTGCCCGAACTCGATCGCGAGAATGGGTGCCTGAAACTAGTGTGATTCTTTTTGTCGCTAAGCCGCGAGCGGCGGCGCCAGTAGGATCCCGCCCCTCGCCGCCCCGCGCTTGTAGCGGTAAAATACGCCCCCTACCACTCGTCGCCCCCAATTCGACTTGAGACCTTCCCAATGGACATGGAAAAAATCGTATCGCTCTGCCGTCGCCGCGGCTTCTTGTTCCAATCGAGCGAGATCTATGGTGGGCTGAATGGATTCTGGGACTACGGGCCGCTCGGGGTCGAGCTGAAGCGGAACGTGAAGGAAGCGTGGTGGCAAGACATGGTCGCCCGACACGACGACCTGGGCGTACTGCCCGGCGCGCGAGCGAGCTACGAAATGTGCGGCCTCGACTGCACAATCATCATGCACCCCCAGGTGTGGAAGGTGAGCGGGCACTTTGATTTATTTGTCGACAAGATGGTCGATTGCCGCGAGTCGAAGAAACGGTACCGCTACGATCAGGTGCGCGGCCGGTGGGCGGAAGCGAAGGGGCAGAAGGTATTTGTTACCACGGTGGAAGAAGACGAAGAAGCCGACATCGAACGGCGGGCAATGAAACTGTTTAAGCTGCGGACGAAAGACGCAGAGCAGCTTGCTTGGGATGGGCCAAGCACGACGCTCGACAAGATTGACGACCTGAGCCTGTGCTGGGACCGCACGCCAGCGAACCCGGCACCCTTACCGAGCCGCGCGACTTCAACCTGATGTTCCCCACCACCATTGGTGCGCTCGCCGGTGAAGAGGGGCGGGCATTTCTTCGCCCCGAAACGGCCCAAGGCATTTTCGTCAACTTCAAGAACGTGTGCGACAGCACGCGGGTGCGGATCCCGTTTGGCATTGCCCAGGTGGGTAAGAGCTTTCGCAACGAGATTACGCCACGGAATTTCACGTTTCGGTCGCGGGAGTTCGAGCAGATGGAGATTGAGTTCTTCTGCCATCCCAAGACCTCCAAGGAGTGGTACCAATATTGGCGCGACCGCCGATTTAAGTGGTACATCGACCACGGGCTGGCAGAGGGGCGGTTGCAGCTCCGCGACCACCATGCCGACGAGCTAAGCCACTACTCCACTGGCACGGCCGACATCGAATACGCCTTCCCGTTCCTGGCCGCAGGAGAGTTCGGCGAGCTGGAAGGCATTGCCCACCGTGGCGACTTCGACCTCCGCAGCCACATGGAAGGCAAGCTCGATCCGAAAAGCTGCCCGCTCGAAGTAGAGATGGGCGACAATGGAAAACCGCTGCACAAGGGATCGGGCCGCGATCTAACCTATCGCGACGATATCACCAACGAGCGGTTCACGCCGCACGTGATCGAACCCTCGGCCGGTGCCGATCGGGCGACGCTCGCGTTTATCTGCGAGGCGTACACCGAGGACGAGCAACCCGATGACAAGGGCAAGATGCAAACCCGCACGCTGATGAAGTTCCACCCCAGGCTCGCACCGCTCAAGGCGGCGGTGCTGCCGTTGGTAAAGAAAGACGGCATGCCTGAAGTGGCCCGCGAGTTGTACGCCGCGCTCAAGCAGAAATTCCCCGTTTTCTACGACGAAAAGGGGGCCGTTGGCCGCCGCTATCGGCGGCAGGACGAAGCCGGCACACCCTACTGCATTACCATCGATGGCGACACGCTCACCGACAAGACCGTGACCATCCGCGACCGCGACTCGCTGGAACAAATCCGTGTGAAACTCGACGACGTGGTCGGCGAGATTGAATCGCGCGTGGGATAGCAACCCAGCGCCGCAGCGCCCCACGAAACGGTTGACGAACCGCCGCACGGCATTTCAGCGCATCGTACTCATGCGATATTCGATGGCACAACGAATAACGCCCTGGTCGAGCAAATCGCTCGACCAGGGCGCTGTAGTTTCTAATGCTCGAATCGCTGCTTATGCACCACGCGCGAAACGACGCGAGGCCAACACACCAGCTACGCCTAGGCCGATAAGCGCAATGCTGGTGGGCTCCGGAACTGGCTTGTAGGTGTAGAGTATCTCGGCACCTGCACCCGCAAAGGTGCTGAACTGCGAGACAATGTTGCCGGCGCCAGTGGCGGTAGATGCACCCGCGGCACTCACAGGCAAGCTGATAGTGCCGAGTCCAACGAACAAAGCCAAGTCGGCAGGATCGGTGAGAACGACCATATCCATTGCATCGCCGGCAAGGTCATCGAACGTGTTGCCCGACGTGCCACCAAAATCGATGACTCCGTCAAAAGCGCTAGCGGAGTCCGCTACGTTGACCAGCGGCACGACTTGAACCAGTAGAGAGTTGTCGGGACGTGTTAGCTCAATGGTCGCCGACAGGTTGAGGCTGATGTTCGCTGGCGCGGCATCTAGGCTTTCGTAACTGGCCGATCCCGTGACGTCGCCCGAGAGGGTGATTTTCACCTCGCACAGTTCGCCAAGACGCGGATCAAAGAGCGAGAGCTCAAGAGCATCGTCCCAGTTGGTGACCATCGAATCGATCGAATCGCCGAACGATATCGTCGAGGTCTCGGCAGAGGCCGTTAGCGCGCTAAACGAAATAGCGGCGGTTGCAAACACAAAAGATAGTCGGTTCATTAAATCCCCTCGTTGTTAAACCCAGAAGTGGAAACAAAAAATCAAAGCTGTCGCAGAATCGTCAGCCGAGATGGCAAAATACCAGACGGTTTCCGATGATCATCGAAATCGCATCGCAAGGAAGGGGCTGGTCCAACGGAAGACGCCCGATGGGCCTCGGTTCGCACAGTCCCCCCCTCGGGAAGTAAATTATCACGACTGCTGCGCGTCGTCAAGGATTTTCCCCTGCAAAATTCCTCCCCGCTTGCTAGCTCCCAAACACTCCGGCCGCCACCATGCTTCCGCTGGTGACGAACGACGGCTGCTCACCGCGGGTGGGGCAATCAGGCACCCCCACCTACTGCCGGAGCGCCTCGCCAGCGTTGGTGAGCTTAAGCACGATGTGGGGATTATTAAGCACCACGTAAACCGCCCCGCTCGGGTCGCACTGCACATCGCGGACGCGGCCCGCGTTTTTCAGCAGCAACTCCTGATGAATCACGCGGCCGTCGACGATCACCAGGCGGCGGAGTTCTTCGTAGCCCAAGCCGCCGACCAGCAGGTTGTGCTGCCAGCGGGGAAATTCCTCTCCCGTGCAAAACCGCGTGCCACATACGGCGATTGATGGCACCCAGTACCACACTGGCTGCTCGGTGCCTTCGACGGCGAGATTCTCGGTGATGATCGTGCCGTTGTAGTCGATGCCGTAACTGGCAATCGGCCAGCCGTAGTTCTTGCCGGCACTCAGCAGGTTGACTTCGTCGCCTCCCATTGGGCCATGCTCGGTTTCCCAGATTTCGCCGGTTGTTGGATGCACGGCAAGGCCCTGTGGATTGCGGTGGCCATAGGTAAAGACGCTCGGCAGACCCGCCTTGCCGTCGCCGAATGGGTTGTCTGCTGGAATCGTGCCATCGGGCCACATCCGATGCACCTTGCCATTGGGACGCTGCGTATCCTGCGCGTGCTCTTTGGTGCCGCGTTCGCCGATGCTAACCAGCAAGTGGCCGTCGTGATCGAACGCCAGGCGGCTCCCATAATGCTGCGCCTTGTTGGAGTAAGACTCCTTGGGAGCGGAGTAAACCACCTGCTGGTCGACCCACGCATGGTTGCGAATACGACCGCGAACAACGCGCGTCATAGCTCGCGTATCGCCCTCCGGTTGACCTTCGAGAGGATGGCTGAAACTGAGGTAAATCCAGCCGTTTTCGGCGTAGTTGGGGTCGATGGCCACGTCCATCAAACCACCCTGCCCTACTGCCAGGACCGTGGGCGTGCCTTGGATGGCATCGGGATGCAACTGCCCGTCCTGCACCACCCGCAGCCGCCCGGGACGCTCGGTGAGCAGCGCGGTGTTGTCGTCGGTAAACACCAGGCTCCATGGCACTTCGAGACCTTTGTCAATCCACTTGCTGACGGCAACATCGTAGAGCCGCGTCTGAAGCTGTTCCGGCAGCGGCGGACGCTCCACACCCAAGCGATCTTGCGCCTGGTTGATATAGGTAATCAAATTGCGAATCTCGTTGTCGCTCAGTGCCTTCTGATAGTCGGGCATGCCAACGGCAGAAATGCCAAACTTGATATTGCGGAACAGCGACCCCTCGCCGCTACCAAACTGCCACACGCCGTCGACCATGCTCTGCGCGTTACCGCCAGTTAGGTCTTTGCCGTGGCAGGCCGCGCAACGCTGCATGTAGAGCGCCTCGCCCGGGGCGGCCTCCGCGGCAGGCGATTGGGTCGCCGGGGCAATCAGGATAATCAGCAGGCATGGGTAGTATCGCAAGGCGATGTGCATCGTAGGCTCTCATGGCAAGCGTTCAAAGGAATTTGACGTGATGGAAATGGGGGCGGGGGGCTCTCGCGCTCGATTATCTCACCATCTTCGCGATGGCCCCCGCGGCGATGCGCCTGGGGATCGACATCGTAAGTCACCAGTCGCACTGCGCCATCAGCAAAGGCAAAGTAGCTGCCCGCCACGTGGGCGCTGCCAAACTGCTTATGGCCGGGTTGCGGGCCGTCGGGGGCCAGGGGCAGATCGAGCGAAGTATAGCGGGCCGTGTCGTTGCCGTGACCCAGGAACGCGTGTTGATCGTCGCCCCAATCGTAACCTTTCAAGAGGCAGCGTTTCTCCCCCACCAGGTAGGTCTGCGACGTGCCATCAAGAATCTTGGCGATCCGTATTTCACTTCGCGGGTAGAACACGCCCGTTGCCGAGGCGGTGTTGGCCCAGTCGTAATTGCCATTCACCGCGTCGGCCAGCGACTCGGGACCCAGGTTGCCAATCACCAGGTCGCCCGCGCTGGCGGCGTAGTCGGTCTTAAACACAAGCGGCGTCGGTTCGGCGTTGCGCACTTCGTGCGAGCCGCCATAGGGATAGAGTGCCAGCGCCCGACGACTGGGGCAATTGAGCGAAGCGATGGGCGTGGTAGCGACTTCGGCAGCCAGTTCCCGCTTCTTGGCCTCAGGCTCACCACGACCAAGCGCTTCAAGCGTCGCCTGCTCCAAGAACGGTAGGATCGAAAATGCCCACCCGCCCGGCTGGCGGCGGTCGCTGCCGCGATCGGCGTCGCCAGTCCAAACGTAGCCCCAACCACCCGATGGAAACCGGCCGTGCGCGGCGTGGTGCGAGTGCATTGCGACTGCCAATTGTCGCAAATTGTTTTGGCAAGTGGCCCGCCGTGCCGCTTCGCGTGCGGATTGCACCGCGGGGAGCAATAGCGCAACGAGGATGCCGATGATGGCAATCACCACCAACAACTCAACCAAGGTGAAGGCTCGCTGGAAGTGTCTCACGCCAATCCGGCCTGCCTTACGATCACTAATGCTGTCGATGAACTACCCAATACGTCGCCTTCTGCCTAGTAGAGTCGATAGTATAGGCGAGCTACATGCTGAATGCCACAAGCTGCGCAGACTTTGCAGCACGATTGCCGTGTTACCAATAAGGTAACCGCACCGGTTGTTTGCTTAACTGGCGAAACTTGCAATAATTCACTCAGGCTTGCCCCCTGTCCGTTCCCGCTTGAGGAGGGTTTGGTAATGCGACCGATGCAGACGACGCTTCTGTTCGCCGCCATAGTCGGCAGTTCGTTACCTTGGTCTGGTACCACCGCCTCGCGCAGATTCGCACCGCACCCGATATCGAGACACCTCGGAACTATCGGCCCGGCACCGGGGTCAATCGCTTGGGTATCCTGCCCCACTCGCGCGGACAACGCCGCACCACCAATTACGTGGTACCGGGCGGCGGATACTACTACGGCTGGGCACCCGGTGGCTACTACTACTCAGGCGGCTACTACGATCGCTACTATGCCGATGCGTTCCCTTGCCAATTTTGCGGCCGTCGCTGGTGTCGGGGTGGTTGCCGCTTCCAAGGACCAATCTACTATCCGCCAGTGACTGTCGACGCCGGCGTGATCTACGGCCCCCGCGCGGACAACAGTTCCTAGGAGTTGGCGGAAACAACCGGAACAACAACATTCACAACCGTGGCGGCGCCGCGGCTCGCGTGGCGCGTGCCGAGGCGCCCGACGTGCCACCGAGGCTCAGCAACCCGACGGCTCGCGCGGGCGTGGAAATTCGTTGAGTACGGCGATCGCCAATTCAAAAAAGGCGACTATCGCCGGGCTGCCGATCGGTATCGCAAGGCCGAGTCGCAGGCACCCGAGATTGCCGACATCTACTTCCGGCAAGGTTTTGCCGAGCTAAGCGCGGAGAACTACCCCGAGGCGGTGCTCGCCATGCAACAGGGCCTCGCCTTGAAACCCACCTGGCCCGACTCGGGCTTTGTGCTCGAAGAGCTTTACCCATCGCCCGCCGCCAAGCGCGAGGTGTTCCGCCAACTGCACACGCATCTGGCCGAACATCCGCACGACGCCGACGGGCTGTTCTTGCTCTCGGTGCTGCAACACTTTGATGGGCAACCCGAAGCCGCCGAAGTCGGTTTTCGCCGCGTGGTAGAACTCGCCGGCATCGGCAACCACGCCCGAGCCTTCCTGCCGCCGGCCCCCGCACCAGAACCCGAGCCCCAACCCGAAGAGCAAGCCGCCAACCAAGACGATCGAGGCAACGGTCCACTGCTACCGAAACCGTGAGTAGAAAGTTTCCATTTGCAAGGTTCAACGTTCAAGCGCACTGTTGAAACTTGAATATTGAAACCTGAAACTTTTCCCCTCACACGTCGTGATGTAGGCGGGTGGCTAGATGGTCGATTTGGCCTTTGAGGTTCGCTATCAGTAGCGCTGGGCTCGCGCCGCGGGCCAGTTCGCCGTAGAAGCCGCTCGCACCGCCCGGACGCTGGGCGATAATCGCTTCGGCCGTGCGGCCCACTTCGGCAAGTTCCTGCTGCATGTCGTGCAGTCGGCGCGAGGCGGCTCGGCTGCTACCCCACAGCGTCATCAGTACCTTTACGAGTCCGGCAATCAAAACCGCCTGCCCGGCAAGCGTGACGCCAACGCCCCACTGCCAGAAGATGGGATACTCACCAAACATACCCATGCCCATCAGTCCTACGCCGCCCGCCGCCAATCCGAGTCCGAACACAAGCGATAGCCACGCAACCGCCTGCAATCGTCGGTCGCTGGCATAATGGGCGCTGGCATAATGGGCGCTGGCGGCACGTGCTGCCTTGCGCGCGGGCCTCGACTGCGGGCCGGCGCCGGTTGCGGCGGAGCCGCTGGCAGATCGACCCACTGCAGCGCTCGATCGTCGGGCGATGTCCGCGCCACGGTAAGCGGAGTGCGGAGCGATCGACCAATCTGCTTCATCCGGCGATCGGTTTGCCACTCGGCCGATGGTTGCGGCGCGTCACCCGGTGGCTGCTTGGTAGCGACATCGCTCGCGTGAGCCATTGGATGCTGGCACCGCGCGCACACCCTTGGCACGCCAGCCGCGGCGGTAAGAGCGGGAACGTCCTGTCCACAATGCTGGCACCACATAACGATTCGAATCCTGAGCGTAGATGGAGGGAAATCTCCAATCTGTTATCGACAGCACGCCGCGCGAAACTTTGACGATTTTGCGGGCTAGGAAACTCGCACTTTGTCGAACATTGATGCTGGCGTGAGCCGTACGCGCTAGCGTCGGGCCGCACAAGAAAACCCAAGGCTAGCACCAACGGCTCACCACTCGCAACCTAACTTTCTTGGCCGACAATGTACGGGCCGATTTTACCCACCTGCCACAATTGTCCGCGCTGCGAAGAAACGATTCCTTGGGTTACTATTCTCGCTCAGCAATTTGCCACGAATCGATACCACCAGCCCACGTGGGTCTGCCAACAGGGCAATCACCCAACAGCAACCGGCGTGGCATGCAAGTTAGCACCAAGATGGCCAGCTGCTACAAGAAAGCTGGGGCGAGGACGCAAGGCGTAGGTTTAGCACTGTCGGCAGTTGTAGCAACGCGTTACTGCAACGAAGCCGGGTCTTTCGCCCGCTCAGCCTCGTAACGCACAATCATTTGGGCTAGTTCGTCGGGGTGGTTGTTGGCCAGATCGGTTATTTCGCTGGGGTCTTCGGCCACGTTGAATAACTTCCATTGCTGCCATCGACTACGACGCACGATTTTCCAATCGCCATGGCGTACGGCTTCCCAGTCGCGAGCGCTGCCTCCGCCCCAAACCCAGTACAGCGTTCTTGGCTCCAAATCGGCGGCAGCTGGATCCCCTTGCAGCAGGGCCCAGACGCTGCGCCCGTCTAACGCCTTGGGCAAATGCTCGGCCGCTTCTTCGCCCAGCACGTGCGCGAGCGTTGGCATCCAGTCGACCACGTGCATGGGCGTTTTCATTTTTTGTGGCTTGAGCACTGCTGGCCAGTTGGCGAAGGCGGGCACCCGAATGCCCCCCTCGTAGGCATTGGTCTTGCCACCCCTGAGCGGCTTGTTGGAACTAAGAACTTATCCCAAAACCATTTGAACCAACCGATCGCTAGCATGCGTAGACATCTTCGAGCATTCTGTTCTTCTCAGCGGCACGGAGGTGACGGGTATGAGGAAGGAGTTTCGAGGATCGAGTTGGCGGATGTCGGATGCATTTTGGCGGGCGATCGAGCCGCTGTTGCCCAAATACAAGCGATCGCCCTATGGCGGTCGTCCACGCGTCGATCGCCGCAAGGTGATGGACGGCATCTTTTATGTGCTGCGGACCGGCATCCAGTGGAAAGCGTTGCCACCGCAGTTCGGCAGCGGCAGCACCGTGCATCGCTACTTCCAGGAGTGGACGCAACTGGGCATGTTCGGCAAAGCCTGGCGGGCGATGTTGAAACGTTACGACCGGCGGAAAAAGATCGGCTGGAACTGGCAAAGTGTCGACGGGTCGATGACCAAGTCGCCGCTGGGCGGGGAAAAAAACCGGTAAAAACCCCACTGATCGCGGTAAGTTGGGGGTCAAGCGGTCGATTCTCACCGACCGTCGCGGGATGCCGATCGGGTTGGCCATCAGTGGCGCCAACACGCACGATCAAAAGCTTCTCTTCGAGACGCTCGACAGTACTCCCGTGCGTCGTCCCCCACGAACAGGCCGCCCGCAGCACATCTGCCTTGACAAAGGGTACGACTCCGATGCGATTCGCGCCCGCCTCAAGCGGCGTAGTTATCGCGTCCATCTCAAGTCGCGTGGGCAAGAACAGAGCGAGAAGCGGAAACGTGGCCAGCGCGCCCGACGCTGGGTGGTCGAGCGAATCGCCTCGTGGCTCAACCGCTACCGCCGCATTCTAGTGCGATGGGAAAAGAAGGTCGAAAACTACGAAGCCTTGTTGCATCTCGTCTTCGCTCATATCCTGCACCGGAATTCCTGAGGTTCTGGGATAGGTACTAAATCCCGCGTTGAGTCGCGGATCGGGCGGCGGGTACCCTCCGCCGTTGTAGGTCGTGTGTATTCCACCATTGTCCGAGGTGAAGACGATCAGCGTGTTCTCGCGCTGTCCGGTCTTTTCCAGTGCGGCTACCATCTGGCCGACCGCCCAGTCCATGTGCGAAAGTGCCGCGGCAAAGAACCGTCGATCAACATCGTCGATATGGTTGTTCATCGCGTGCCATTTGGGATCACCTTCCACGATCGGCCCGTGCACCGCATGCAACGGAACGTAGAAAAACCATGGCCTGCCGTCTTGATGGGCGTGGATCCACCTAACTGCCTCGCCAGCCGATAGGTCGGTAACATGCCCTGGCTCTTCAATGAACTCGTGATTGCGGTGCCAAGTTACCGTGTATTCCGGCACATTTAGCCGATATCGGTGGTCGTACATCCCAATCGCTCCCGTCAGGGAACCATGAGAGTAGTCGAAGCCATGGTGATTTGGGCCCCACTTGGGTAGCGAACCTAGGTGCCACTTGCCCGACATGCCGGTCGCATAACCGGCTGCCTTGAGCATGCGGGCTAAGGTAGGTGTACCGATGGCGAATGCCGGCTCGTTGTTGGCGTGTATTGCCCGATGCCCAAAACGGCTCGGGTACCGCCCAGTCATCAGCGCCACGCGCGTCGGCGTGCATTGTGGCTGAACATAGTGGCAGTCGAGTTCGACGCCTTCCGTAGCGAGACGATCAAGGTTCGGCGTTCGCAGCTCGCTATTGTGATAACCAACGTCGTTCCACCCCTGATCGTCGGAAACAATGAAGAGAACGTTGGGCCGCTTCGTCTCGGCCATCGCGACGGAGTAAACGGAGCAACATGCGATGGCAACTACGCAAATCAGAAACGCCAGTTGAGGCCTGCTCATAGATATAGTCCAGTTGCGACGACGGACAATTCAATATGTAAGACAACCGTTGGAATCTACTTGCCAGCCGGTTGGGGCGGAAACACGCCACGGATATTCGCGTAAGTTGGGTGCCAATGCTGGTTGATCGCCGTCACGCCAATCGGTGTATTCTGGCAATACGCTGCGGCTTTGCAGTGGGCCGCCCCGTTGAACACTATAGCACATCTTGCCCCTAACGCATTATCTCACCGAATGGCACGGCTGGCCCGCTTCACGCCGGCGGTGCTAAGAAACAAAGTGCGAGCACTCCACAGGTCCACCTGAACTGGAACGCGATAAACCAGCAGTGGCACGCAACTTCCCGGTCTGTAGTGCCACTCTAGGCCGGGGATCGCCAGAAACCGAGAACGCTCGCCGACCGAACCACCTACGCAGCCAAGCCTCTCGTTCACTCGCCCGACGCTAGCGCGTTCCGCTCACTTTTGCTGTTCGGCTTTGGCTTGCTTTCGTTCGCCGCGGGTGGTTCGGCCAGGGGCCAGTCGCGGCGGATCCAGCGGACGATGAGCGATAGTTCTTCGTCGCTGAGGGCGTTGAGCGACTTATCGTCGTGGTGCGTGGCGAAACCGGGCATCAGCTTGTCGGCCGGTTCGTAGTTGTCGGGGCTGTAGTAGAACCGCTCGGTCTGTGGGTTGCTAATGAAGGCGGTGAGCCATTCTTCGGAGGCGTAGCCAGTAAGGTCAGGGCCGGCACCTACCTCCTCGTCGCCAAGCGTGTGACAGTCGATGCACGACAGGTCGTTGAGTACGGCCTCCATGCCTAGCTCCAACTGCGCCGTATCGCGGTGGTCGGCTTCGCGCTGATAAGGGAGTTCGGCGAGCGCCGAAATGGCCCACGCGGCGGCCTTCACTTTCATTTCGAGATCTGTCTTCTCGTCGGCGGGCAGGTCGGCCAGTTCGTCGCGAATGCTGGTATTCACCCAGTCGACCATTTCGCCTTCGGCAAAAATCGTATTGCCAAAGTAATGCGGCCCCGCAATCTGCTCGGCGCTTAGCATGCCTTCCATCCAGCGGCGACTGCCAAACCCGTACAAGTTGGCCGCCGTCGGTTCGTCGAGCACCACCGTTTCGAGTGGCGAACCGGCATGAGGATCGGCCAGATTGGGGTCGTGATGCGAGTGGCACGACGCGCAGTGCCGCTTGAACAACCGCCGGCCGGCAATCAGGGGGTCGCGGCGCGTTTGTTCGCGGGCACCATCGACGGGGATTCCTAGCGAGGCGAGTTGCACGGCGCGATCGGCCTCGGCTTGGGCCAGCGCGAGGTCGGCCAGGTGGTGCTGCGACTTCTCCGTTTTGCCGTTGTAATCTTCGTAGAACGAGATGGCCGACAAACTGATGATGCCCGCCAGCACCGCCAACACGAACAGCACGTTGAAACGCCGGCCAAGCTGCCAGCGACCGATAAACGGCATGAGCACCAGCACTGCGAGCAGCACACCGGGAATGAGCTGCGCGGCGATAAACATGCCGCTTGCGCCTTCGAAGTACTTAAGCATCTGAAACAGAAAACGGAAGTACCACTCGGGACGGGCCGTGTTGAACTCGACGATCGCATCGCTGGGCGGCCCGAGTTCGGCAGGCCGCATCGTGGTGATCGCCCAAACCGTGCCAATCACAGCCAGGCAGGCGACGCCGTCGCGGAGCGCCTGATCGGGCCAATAGGTCCCCTCGGGCGTGGAGGTCTCCTCGGGAGTCGTGTAACCATGACGGCGACCAACCGCCGCGTGCAAGATGACGAGCACGATCAAGATGCCGGGTAGCACGCCGGCATGCAGGGCGAAAAAGCGGGTGAGCGTATGGTGGCCGAAGTCGTCGCCGCCGAGCGCCACCGCCTTGGCCTCGTCGCCCACGCCGGGCGTCACGCCAGCAATGGTGGTTGCCACTTGCGTTGCGCGATAACCCCGCTGATCCCACGGCAACAGGTACCCGGTTTGCCCCAGCCCGAACAGCACGAGCATCATCGCCAGGCCAATCCAATAGTTCACTTCGCGCAGGGCGCGGTACGCGCCGTAGATCACCACTTGCAACAGGTGGATGGCCATCAGAATCATGACGGCCGACGACATGTAGTGATGAATGCCCCGGAGCAGCGATCCACCCGCCATCTGGTGCTCGATGAAGTAGACACTTTCCCACGCGGTTTGCGTGCTGGGACTGTAATGCATCCACAGAAAGATGCCAGTAATGAACTGCACGACCACGGCAAACAAGAGCGTGGTGCCCCACACGTAGCGCCACCGCGCACCGCCAGGGATACGATGATACAAGAAGGCGTGGGTTGCCTGCCGAAAGCCGGTACGACTATCGAGCCAATCGGTGAGTCGTTGCATGCTGGGTTGGGATTGGGGGCAAGAGGTGAAAGGATGGTGTGCGGGAGGGAGGCGCTACCGTGTCACACGGTTTCTCGTTCCGCGATGCCCCCTTTGAAGCGTTGGTAGTTCACTTCTACGTCGCCGGTCGACTCGATCACCCGGACCTCCAGCGGATCGAGATCGCGCGGGCTCACGGTCGATTCCTTGGCCTGTTTGCCATCGGTGTGAAAAATGCCGTTATGGCAAGGGCAGAGAAATTGGTCGTGGACTGCATCGTAGTCGAACGTACAACCCAAATGCGGGCAGACGGAACTTATCGCCGTAGGCAGGGCATCGTCGCTGGCCCGCGAGACGTAGACCGAACCAACCGCTTGCGGATCGTAGAGACTCCACTTGTCGCGCGGCTCGTCGACCACCACTTTGAAGAAGTAGGGTTTCCCGTCGGGCGGTATCTGACTGAGCGATGCCACACGCACCCAATTACCATTGTCCGCCTTGCTCCGCTTGCGAAGCGGGTCGAGCAGCACCGTAAGCCCGGCGATCGTGGGTGCGGCAAGGGCTCCCAGCCCTAAGAACGCAGCGAGGCACTTGGAGACAAACGATCGACGCGGCACGTCGGCCTTGAAGTCGTCATGGCTGGCCATTGGATAAATCCTTCAGCATGCGTGATTGCCCCCAGGTGAAGTGGGGCGTCTTCAACAATTGGCTAGTGCTACACCGCCAAGTCATCAACCGTGGTTGATCCTCGCCGCGTAAGTTGCCTGACCAAGAAAAACGGTTCGCCACAAAGAGAACCAAAAATTCACAAAGCATTAGGGTTGTCCAGTCTCCATGGCTTGCATCAAGGCATCGACTACGGCCTGGCGCGCGGCGGCAAGTGGCTCGGCCACACGCAATCCGGCTGCCGCACGGTGGCCCCCCCCCGAAAACTGCTCGGCAATCGCCCGCACGTCGAATTCTCCGCGGCTTCGCAAACTTACCTTGGTGAGCTTTGGTTCGAGCTCCACGAACAGCCCTGCCACCTCCACGCCCATTATACTGAGTAGTCGATTGACGACGTCCTCCGTGTCGTTGGGCTCGGCACCCGTGGCAGCGAAGTCGCCCTGCGAAGCCGCCGCATGGGCGAGGCGTCCGTCGCACTGGAGCTGGATATCTTGCAGAATATGGCCATGCAACTGGACGTGCGCAAGCGTGTTCTGCTCGTACAGTGCATTGAACATCCGTGCGGGCGACGCCCCAGCGGCAACCAGTTTCTCCACGGCGGCATAAGTGACCGATCCCACCGAAGGGAAACGAAACCAGCCGGTGTCGGTGGCAATGGCGGCGAACAGGGCCGAGGCCATCTCCTCGTTAAGCGGCACGCCGAGCGCCTCGATCGCTTCGAGCACGAGCCGACCGTTGGCCTCCGCCGAATCGTCTTTGAATACCTGGCCCCCTAGATCGTCGCCGCTGACGTGGTGGTCGATCACCACCTTGGTGGCGGTCGACTCGCGGAGCACGTCGCCCATGGGGCCAATTTGTTGCCAGGCGCTGGTGTCGAGCACCATCATCACGTCGACCCCGGCCAGCAAGTCCTGTGGCTGGACATCGTGCCCTAGCACTTGGATGTGATTGCCTCGGTCCATGAAGGCGATGTGGGGGGGCACCGAATCGGCATTTACAATGCGGACCGTTTTGCCCAGCGACTCGAGCGCTGCAGCCATGGCTATTTCGCTGCCAAGCGCGTCGCAATCGGGCCGCATATGGGTGGTGAGCACAAACGACTGGTTATCGCTTACGATGTCCACAAACGGTCGCCAGGCAATCGCCATCATGCTCTCCCCACGGGTCGTCCGAGATTGGCCAGGTACTGGTTGCCTAACTGCTCGGCGGTTGCCACGTCGTTGTTGAGTTGCTTCTTCAGTTCATCGGCCGAATCAAAGGTGCGGATGTCGCGGAGGCGATCAAGGAAGTCGACCTCGAGAATTTGCCCGTACAGGGTGGTATCCGTACCGATTAAATGCACCTCGACTTTGGTGGCCATATCGTCAAACGTGGGATTGGGTCCCAGGTTGAGCGCGGCCGGCGTCGCGCGTCCACCAACCCACGCGACTCCGGCGTAAACGCCATTGGCAGGCAGGAGCGTATCGATGCCCTCGAGGTTGGCCGTGGGGAACCCCAGGTCGGTGCCCCGCCCTGCCCCGTGGGTGACGAGGCCACGAATACGATAGGGCGACGTGAGCCACTGCCGGGCCTCGCCCACCCGGCCAAGCGCCACGAGTTCGCGAACTCGCGAACTGCTAATTACGGCGCCATCGACTTCGAGCGGCTTCACCACCTCGAGCGTGATTTTCGCTTCGTCGGCGAACCTGGCGAGCGCCTCGACGTCGCCCGCTCGGTCTTTGCCAAAGAAAAAATTGGGGCCCTCCACCACGGCCCTAGCGCCCAGCGCGTCGACAACCACGCGATGGAAGAACTCACGCGGCGATAATGTCAGAAGCCCCATGTCGGTTGGGTAGGCAACGACCCAGTCGATGCCCAAATCGGCCAACAGCTCCGCTTTGCGATCGGTCCAGGTGAGCGGCGGCGGGCACGCCTCGGGACGCAGTAGCCGCGCGGGATGAGGGTCGAACGTAAAAACGACCGCTGGACCGCCGAACTCAGCCGCCCGGGCAAGCAGGCGCGACACAATGCGGGCATGCCCTTGGTGCACGCCGTCGAAATTGCCAATGGTAACGGCGCCGCCCCGGGCAATGGGCGGCAGATCGTGGACATGACGAATAACGTGCACAGGCAAGAGCTCGAACCAAGGAACAGGATTGCCTTAGTATCGAGCGCTATGCCGCCGAGGTCAACGCGGGCCTACACTTGGCGAAACGCCGCGGGCAGAAAGTCGACCAGGTCGGTTGCCACCAACGACAATTCACCCAGCTTCTGGGCGGCAAGGTCGCCCGCGGTGCCGTGTACGTGAGCGGCCAGCCGTGCAGCGGACCACAGATCGAATCCCTGGGCAGCTAGCGCCGCGACGATGCCTGTGAGCACATCGCCCGTTCCACCGGTGGCCATGCCAGGGTTGCCGGTAAGGTTAAAGGCATACTTTTTGTTATCGGCGACGACGGTGCCCGCCCCTTTGAGGATCACCACGGTTTGGCCCGAAGTATCGCGCTGGGCGAGTTGCGCAGCGGCTTTGCTCCGCGTCGATGGGCGCACTCCCACACTGTCGCCAGTAAGCCGCGTATATTCGCCGGGATGCGGC
This sequence comes from Lacipirellulaceae bacterium, assembly GCA_963753855.1. Lineage (GTDB taxonomy): Bacteria > Planctomycetota > Planctomycetia > Pirellulales > Lacipirellulaceae > Aeoliella. The sequence continues at coordinate 377,343 of CAVWDV010000009.1, forward strand.
GTTAGCACGCGCGGGCCCCCCGGGCTGGCCAACACCGCCGGCGACTCCGCAACGGCATTGAGTCCGTCCGCATCCACCACCATCAGAGTTGGTACTTCCATGTAGAGTTCTTTCACCAGCGCCGCCACCTTGGGCGATCGCCCCATCCCGGGTCCGATAGCCACCACGTCGACTTTCGCTATCCACTCCAACAACGGATCAAGGGCCATGCTATCGAACTGGTCGCCATCGTCCGGCAGGCCGACGGTCATGTAGGCGGGCGAGAAGCCGGCAACCGTCGTTTGAATGCAGCGCGGGGTGGCAACGGTCACGAGCCCCGCCCCGCTACGAAGTGCCGCCATGCCCGACAGCGAGATCGCCCCCGCCATGCCCCGCGAGCCGCCAACAAGCAGCACGCGACCATAGTTGCGTTTGTGACCATCGCGTTCGCGGGGCAATAAGTTTGGCAGCGGTTCGGTGGATACGTCCTTCATGGCACCGATTCTACCACAAGGTAGCGGCTAGTCCGCAAGCGGCCGCTTGTGGCTTAGCCGCCTTGGCGCGATAACGAACGCATGCCCAGCCCAATTACGCTCAACCGTAAACAATCCCGGCAAGTCGATCGGCTCGCCATCGAAGATTATGGCATGTGCGGATTGGTGCTGATGGAGAACGCGGGGCGCGGTTGCGTCGACCTGATCGAGCAAAAGGGCATCGCCGGCCCTGTCGGAATCCTCTGCGGCAAGGGCAACAACGGCGGCGACGGCTTCGTCATCGCACGGTATCTTTGGATTCGTGGCTACAACGCGCGCGTGCTATTGGTTCCACCTGCCGACCAGCTAGCGGGCGACGCGCTGGTGAACTACCAAATACTCAAGCGGGCCGGCGCGAACATTGTCCAACTACCGGAAGAAGGGGGCAACTCCGCATTGCCTGAAACGCTAGACTTTTTGAAGCTCCTGGAGGAGGCGACCAAAGGCTGCACGTGGCTCGTCGATTGCCTGCTCGGCACCGGAGCCACCGGCGCCCCGCGCCCGCCGTACGATTTGTTGATTGAATGGATGAACGGCGAGCAAGCCAAACGCTTGGCAATCGACGTTCCTAGCGGACTCGACTGCGACACCGGCGTGGCCTCGGCAACCACGGTCCGCGCCGACATGACGGCAACCCTCGTCACCACCAAGATTGGGTACGCGCAACCGAGCGCCGAACCGTACCTTGGCGAGGTGCACGTGGTCGACATCGGCATCCCGCCAGGGCTGATCGATCGCGTGCGTTAAGTCCCCTCTCTCGTGTGTATTACCCCGCGTTGAGTTCCACATCTGGGCTATCGGCTACGTTCACCCAGCAGTGGACATGCGGTGCGCCGCGGAAGTGCCACACGAAAGCGGGGCCTTCGAGTCGCCAGTTGTCCCATACCTGGTCGCCACCCAGGTCGTCTTCCTCGAAGTACGCCAGGTGGCAATTAGCCAGTCCGCCATGGGCGTCCAGGCACGCCACGACCTCGTCCTGATCGCTTTGGCGGTAAGGCTCGATGAGCTTCTTCAGCACCGCCTGCATATGCTGCTGCTGATCGCTCGAAAGCTGGCCAACTTCGATGCCCTGGAACTCGCCGGCTGCTTTCCCCTCGGGGCCCTCGAAATACACATCGTCCTCGCCCGGCATTCCCCCTTTGCGAACCAGCGCCGATTGCTGCTGCTCGCCATCGAGCATTTCATACAACTGGTTGGCCATCTGCGCCTGGGGCCAAAACACGTTGCCGGGATGGTCCGGTTTCTCGTCGAAAGCCTGCGCGGCATGGCCGTAGAAGATGGGCCCGCCGAACGCCATATGCGGCGTCGTGTTGCCATCGGCGCGGAGTGTCATGTGCCGGCCGGTCAGTACAAACTCGCACTGATCGGACCCCGGCTCGCCAAAGATGGCGATGCTATGCTCTTTGCCAAATCCGCCCGAATCGTCTTTGATCTGCTTGTAGATTCGCTCGTGCCATTCCGGCTGGACGATGCCTTCGAGGATGTGGCGAATAATCTCGCGCTGGTCACCCGTGTAGAAGTCGCTCGATATCAGTTGGTCGGTAATACGCCAGTTCGCCGCGACGTGCGTCCGCAGTAACCCACGTCCATCCTCGTGATCCCACGCGAAACAAATGGCCTCGCGCTGCCCCGGCGACAGCGTCTCGTACAACACCTTGGTAAGCGACTCGGGCGACGAAGCGGTCGCGGTCGCCTCCGTGTCGGCGAGAAGTCGTACGCTGGGTAGCCCCGCGGCTAGCCCTGCACCAACGGCCAGTTTACCCGTCGTATTCAAGAACTCTCGACGACTCTTCGACCGATCTATCAGCGACATGGTGACCTCCTGCAGAATGGAAACGCTGGATTTCGCCATTGTACCGGATTGCCGACCGGAATTCACTTGCTAATCAACCCCCATCCTCCCTCGGACCTCGCTCGCTTGGGGACGCGAGTTTGCGCCAAATCCCAAAAACAGGGCCGTAGGCGGGCTTTGGTTGCTGATCACGCTTCCTGGAGTGGATCCAACGCTCCACTCAAATGGGCAAGCCTGATTGGTAGATGCATTGTAGTAGACCTGGCTACCGATTCAGCCACAGGATCACCAGCAAGACTACCAGCAGGAAAATCCACACGAGCATAGCCTGCCAGGTCGCCTTCTTTGCCCGTTCGGCTTCCCACCAACTTCGCGGCCGAACTCCTTGTGCAAGAAACGTGGCGACGCCAGCCAGGTTGACGCAAATGACGTTTGCCACCGTCAGCAGAAATGCACCACCAGCTAGTCCTACATGACCCGCGCCGAGCAGCATGCCACAAACCACAAGCGGCGGCACCAGTGCGACGGCTACCATCACACCAATCACTGCGCCAGACAGTCCCTGGGTAAACGCCAGCGTTCCGGCTGAACCTGCTGCCAGCGCGAGCAGAATGTCTCCCAGGTTCACTTCCGTCCGCGAAGCGATGGCTGGCCCCGAGGGGTCCACCTTGAATAGCACTCCGGCACAGAAGGCCAATGCGAACGCCGCCACGACTCCGGCCAAATTCGCAACCAGCGCACGGCGGAGAAGCTCAAAATCGCCCAATGTTGTCGCAAGGGCCATCGCGACATTCGGCCCCAACAAAGGGGCAATCACCATTGCTCCAATGATGACCGCTACATCGTTCCGCCACAGCCCAACGGCAGCAACCACCGCCGATAGCATCGCCAATCCGATGTACACGCGAGAGACCTCAAACCCTTCACTCACTTTGACGTAGAGCTCCTCTCGACTGACGCGTTGCTCGCCAGGCTGCGCGGGTTCTGCGCTATCTGCCGACTGCTCCTTGTGTTCCTTTGCCTCCGGCTTGGGGCGAGGCAGAATTGCTTCCACGGATGATAGAACGACGTGAAAGCCTTCGGCATCGGCGTACCGTTCCTCAAACCGATCCATGATCGATTCCGATTCCTCGGCGGCAACCAGCAGATGCAGAACCATTTGCCCGGCATCCGTGTCTCGCCAACGGCCAAGAACTTCACACCCTTCGAGCAGCCTATCGAGATCGCGGTCGCTGCTCTCGGGCACAAAGATCTGCATTATCCGGGGAACCATCGCTTGTATCTCGGAGGCCTGGATTGGAATCGGATCGTTCAGCGCACGGCATTCTATCGCTTATTCGACGATCTGATCATCACCCTGAGCTTTCGTTCGTCCAGGCCTTAAACGGCTGCAGGTGATTGGCACCGCAGGTCGTCGCACCGACCTCGGTTATCGCCGACGCTTCCGCTGACACTGCGGGCAGAAAAACGTTGCCCGCTGAGCTTGCACCATCCGCTCGATCGCGCGCCCCGCAGCGGGGGCAAGGCGCCGGCCCGACCGTAGACGCGGTGCATGTTTTGATAGCTACCGTTCTGGTTCAGCGCGTTGCGATAGGTGCCGTCGCCCAGTGTGGAGCCTTCGTAGCGGATCGCTTCTTCGAGTACGTCGGCGCCGCATCCGCCAAACGGCTCCACTCAGCGCGGGTGAGCTGATCGCACCGCTTGGCGGGGTGAATTTCCGCCATGTGAAGCAACTCGGCGGCGTACAGGTTGCCGATGCCCGCGACGATTTTTTGATCCAAGAGCGCGACCTTAATAGCGCGCCGGCTGTTGCTAAGTCGCAAGCGGTAGTCGTCGGCGGTCATCGCCAGGGCGTCGGGACCCAACTTCTTGGGACCGAACTCGTCGGCGAAGGCCGCAGCCGAGAACAACCGAATGCTTCCCAAGCCGCGGCGGTCCCAGTAGTAGAACCGGTCGGGACGCTTCCCTGCAAGGCGAACCAGCAAGCGGAGGTAGAGCGGGTCGGGCGAATCGGACGTGACGACGAGCCCTGTCATCCGCGGCTCGATCACCATACGGTCGCCACCCGAGAGCACCACCACGACCCGTTTGCCCACCCGATCAACCCTTTCGATCGCCTGCCCCACCACGCGGCGGCGGAAGTGATCGATCCGCGGCGAGATCAAAATTGGCTTCCGCGGACACGCGACCTTTTGGGCGTCGCTGATCCGCCGACCTACAATAGGAAGCAACCCGCGGCGCATGGTTTCGACTTCAGGAAGTTCGGGCATACGCCACGTGTCGAGGAAAAAGTGCTGGAGCTTCAATAGACCGTAGGAAGTATGACACGCCAACCGGCGAGGAGCTACGCCTCGTTCCTCGGCTACAAGTCGTCCCTTGAACACACGCCCGCCGCAGCGGACAATCGAGCGACAAAGGAACATCTTATGAGTACAACCACGACTACGCCGTCTGCCACGCCAGCGGTACCCGACGCCGCTGGCCGGTTTGGCCAATTCGGCGGTCGCTACGTGCCCGAGACGCTGGTCAAGGCGCTCGATCAGCTAGCCGACGAGTACGCAAAGGCCCAGGCGGACGAGGACTTCCAGCAGGAACTTTCGCTGCTACTCCGCGATTTTGTCGGCCGGCCTTCGCCTCTATATCACGCCCGACGGCTCAGCGAGCATTGCGGCGGGGCGCAGATTTACTTCAAACGCGAGGATGTCAATCACACTGGCGCTCACAAGATCAATAACACCATCGGGCAGTGCCTGCTGACCATGCGGATGGGCAAAGGCCGCGTGATTGCCGAAACGGGTGCCGGCCAGCATGGCGTGGCGACCGCCACCGCCTGCGCCCACTTTGGCCTGCCTTGCGTGGTGTACATGGGGGAGGAAGACATCCGCCGCCAAAAGCCGAACGTCTTCGCGATGAAGTTGCTCGGCGCCGAAGTGCGCCCCGTGACCAGCGGCTCGCGAACCCTACGCGACGCAATCAACGAAGCGATGCGCGACTGGATGAGCAGCGTCGACGATACGCACTACATCCTCGGCTCGGTCGTTGGCCCCCATCCGTTCCCGCAAATTGTCCGTGACTTCCAATCGGTGATTGGCCGCGAGACGATCGACCAGTGCCGAGCGCGAACGGATACGCCCGGATTGGGGCGCCTTCCCGACGTTGTGGTGGCTTGCGTCGGCGGTGGCTCCAATGCCGCGGGCATGTTCTATCCATTCGTCGAACACACGGATGTCGAGCTAGTAGGCGTCGAAGCGGGCGGACGCAGCGACCAACCGGGCGACCACGCCTCGCCGCTCACCTACGGTCAGCCCGGCGTGCTACATGGTTCGTTCAGCTACGTGATGCAGGACGACGATGGCCAGACGTGCGACGTCCACTCGATGTCGGCGGGGCTCGACTACCCGGGCGTGGGCCCCGAACACAGCTACTGGAAGGACACGGGCCGCGTGACCTACACCAGTTGCAACGACATTACCGCAATGGACGCCTTCGACGCGTGTGCTTCCTCCGAAGGCATCATGCCAGCCCTGGAAACCTCGCACGCGGTAGCCAAAGCGATGGAGTTAGCCAAAGATCGCAAGCGGGAAGAAGTGATCGTCGTGTGCCTGAGCGGCCGCGGCGACAAAGATGCCATGGAAATCGCGCGGCTGAAGGGTGTCGACTTTGGGTAGTGTGCCTTGCAATTTGCCGCAGATGGACGCAGATAGACGCAGATTTCTGTTAGCGAGCTTGGGCTACGCAACTGCACCCAATTAGGATAACCATGACCATTGGCTTTGGCGAAATTGCGATCCTCGCGTCGCTACCATGCGGCCTCTGCTACATCCCCGGGTCAGCCTTTGCTTGGCATCACACGGGACGCTGGTTCGTATTCAGCGGTTCAGTGATAATCATGCTGGGCTGCTTGGCCGCTTGTGCGATTCAATGGTTGTGGCGGACCCGACCCTTCACCCATCCGCGTTCATCCGCGGCTGATTTAATTCCTTAGCGACTTTTTGTTAATCAAAACCATGCCCGCTATCGACGACCTCTTCAATGAACTCCGCGCCCAAAACCAAAAGGCGCTCATGCCGTTCGTCACCGCGGGCGATCCCGACGTGGAGTTTACCGCGGCGGTGCTGGAAGAGATTGTCGGCCGCGGCGCGCACTTGTGCGAAGTGGGCATCCCTTACAGTGACCCCATCGCCGATGGACCGGTGATTCAGGCGTCGTACACGCGGGCGCTAGAGAAGAAGGTTAAGCTCGACAGCATCCTCAAGATGCTCGGCCGCACCACGCCCAAGCTCAACGCACCAGTCGTCACGATGGTAAGCTACGCGATTGTGTACCGGCATGGACTCGAAACCTACTGCGACGATGTCCGTGCTTCGGGCGTCGATGGACTCATCGTACCGGACCTGCCGGTGGAAGAGTCGCCACAGCTGGCAAAGATTTGCGCCGCCCACGGGTTGTCGCTCATTCAACTGGTGACGCCCACGACACCCCGCGAGCGGGCGCTCAAAATTTGCGAAACGTCGAGCGGGTTCGTCTACTATGTTTCCGTCACTGGCATTACGGGTGAGCGGACGGAGCTGCCAACCAACATCGTGGAAAACGTCGGCTGGCTCCGCGAACAAACGGGGCTGCCCATCTGCATTGGCTTCGGCATCAGCAAGCCAGAGCACGTGAAACTGCTCGCCCCCGTGGCCGATGGCCTGATCGTCGGCTCAGCCATCGTCCGCCGCATTGCCGAAGCGGCGGAGCGGCCGCGCGACAAGGTGCTCAAAGAAGTGGGCGACTACGTGGCGGAACTTCTGGCGGCATTCTAGCCCTGTCGCGGTGGGCTCCCGCTCCTGGGAAAGGGTGATTCTCAGCACCCTAACCCTTTTCCCGGCAACATGTTGCGCACCCGCGCACCGCTCCACATAAAGTTTGACCGCGCCCCCTGCGGCAAACTACTATTGATATAGCTGGCAAACCCGTGCTAATGGTTCAGCCGGCAATCAGAATTTCCACAGGCGCACGGACTTGACCACTCAAGTTCCATGGCAAGTGTGAGGAGGCCTTTTGACATGCAAGAGCATCGTCGCGGAGAGCAGGTCCGCCGGTTTTTTGCCGGCGTGACGGAGTACGTCTTCCACACCCGGTTGGGGGTCGCCGATCCACCGCTGGTGGACTACATCTCGGAACTGCTCACGCGGTTCTTACGCTCGGACGAGGTGTACGCGGTCCGCGGCTTGCGGGGAGATCGCCTCACGCAGGTGGCCGACATGCTCGAAGAAGCCGCCTATCGACAGGGCCCAGCGAAACGGCAACTTCATCGCCACATCGGCGACTTCACGCTGTTTTGGACCGGGCTCTATCCCGAGGTCGCGGAGCGGATGCAACGCACAAGCGGCAAGGATGTGCTGCTCGACTATCGCGATCAAGGCAAACGTAACTACCTGATCGCCAGCACGATTCCGGTGGAAAAGGAAATGGCCCCCTCGGAAGTGCTTGAGCGACTGAGCGACTCGTTCGACATCTGCACCTACGGCCTGCAGGAAGTGCGCAAGGCCTGGGAAGAGGAAGACGGCAACACCGGGCCGATATTTTTTGAATGACCAATCAACAATGACCAATGATCCCTGGAATAGGAGCATTGGTCATTGGTACTCGGCGATTCGCACTTCAGGTCACCAAACCTTTGGTCACCATCATGAAGACGTCTTCGAGCGTGGGCTCTTTGTCGGCGAACGACATCAGGCCAACGTCCGAGGTGGCCAGTTGTCGCATGAGTCGGTGCACGTCGGCGTCGCTGCCCCCCATTTCGACCACACAACTGCGGCTATTCACTTGCACACTGCGGACGTTCGGGTCGCTGCGGATCAGGCTCACGCCAGTTTCCATGTCGCCGGCAAAGCGAATTTCAATGTGCCGATTCCGCTGAATCTGGCGGTAAACGGTTTCGATCGGGCCGTGCAGGAGCAGTTGGCCACGCTCGATGATACCAATCGACGTGCAGCAGTCGGCGAGTTCCGTAAGGATGTGGCTTGAGATAAGGATGGTCTTGCCCATGCGGCGAAGCTCTTTGAGCAACGCCTTGACCTCCAGTCGCGCGCGCGGATCCAGTCCGCTGGCCGGCTCGTCAAGAATCAGCACCGGCGGATCGTGCACCAGTGTCTTGGCAAGGCACAATCGCTGCTTCATGCCGCGCGACAGGCCATTGACGTAGTCGTCGCGCTTGTGTGTCAGGTCCAGTAGTTCCAGCACATCGCCAATCACCGCTTTGCGGCGGCTCTTGGGAATCTGATACGCCACAGCAAAGAAATCCAGAAACTCCCACACCTTCATGCCGTCGTACACGCCAAAAGTATCGGGCATGTAGCCCACGCTTTGGCGAACCTTGAGCGGCTCGCGCGTGACGCTGTGTCCGTTGACGGTTGCCTCGCCGGTTGTGGCGCGGAGCAGCGTCGCCAGGAACCGAATCGTGGTACTCTTTCCGGCACCGTTCGGGCCGATGAATCCAAACATCTCCCCGGCCCCAATATCGAGGTTCAGATTCTCGACGGCGACAAAATCGCCGTAGGTCTTGCCAAAGTTGCGAATGGTAATCATTGGGCGAACGTAAGTAGGTGAGTGGTGAGCAGGTGAGTGGTAGGTGTGTTTGTTGGTCGCCTAATCGCCTGGCTGGCCGCCTTGTTGCGACCGCTTAAGGTAGACAATGTAGCTGTTAATACGTGCGATAAGCTCATCTGCTTCCTGTTTGAGCTGCTCCACAGTTTCCAGGTCGCAATACTTTTCGTCCAAGCAGACATTGAAATCGTCAATCAGTTCGCCCACCGACCCTCTTGAAATACGGCAAAAACGCATATCCTCCTGGTAGTACCACCGTCCATGGCCTTCGGCGATGTTGTTGGATACCGACACTGCCGCGCGCCGCATTTGATTCGCTAGGCAGAACTTCTCCTCGGAAGGTAATTGACGAATAAGGTGATAAACCTTCACACGAAACTGCCGCGCGCTATTGTACAATTCGAAGTCTTCCAACCGAAACTGCCCCGCATAACTCATCTACTGATCCCCTCATCCCGTACTCACCTACTCACCTACTCACCTACTCACCAAAGTCCTCGCCGAAGTCTTCGCCACCCAGGTCGTCGTAGCGGCGGATGACGTCACGGGGGCTGTTCACGTCGGGAATTGGCTCGGCGAGCGCCGGCCGCGCCAGGTGCGCCACCACGAGCACGGCGCCACGCACCTGGGCCGCAGCAGGCGTTACCGAGACACCAGGCAGCACCGCGTCGACCCGCCCGATGAGTCGCGTATCGCCCGGCTCGATGTGTGTGGAGTCGAGTGCCAGCTGGAACATGGGTTCGAGGTTCAGGCGGGCGGCATTGGCCGACGCTTGCTTGCTACGCCGGTTGGCGAACGCATCTTCCTCTAGTGGGGTGAAAGTTACCGTAGCACCACTGCCCGATGCCAGGTCGCCAATCCATCCGCCAATGATTCGTGGCTCGTCGCCATCGTCCACGCGGCGAACCACCGCCACGCTCGTTAACTTGAGTTGTGACTGATTCACAACCCGCCCCTGGTTGGTGCCAGTTTGCTGGTACGTGAGCGGTCCGTCGAGCGGGAACATCTGTTCGCTATGCAACATCTCGGTGGTGGCACTCGACACTTGCACGCCTGCGAGTTGCACGTTCTTTGCCTGGGTCAGCTCGATACTCGTTCGTGATTGCCCCGAGAGCATCTTGAAATCGCTACCAATGGGATCGAGCCCCCGCGGAAACGGGGCCGCAACGGCCGACTTGTCTTCGAACTCCATGTCGTACGCCGTCGATAGCGACGTATAGAGCGCCGTGTAGCGGGAGACGTGTGCCCGCGGGTAATCCTCTTGGATTTCGAGCAGGGCAATCTCGGTTTGAGCGCGGACAAACCCGATGTCGAGTTGTGCCTGCTTCACGACCACACCGGTACCCACCAGGGCAATAATCGGCGCAGCGATCCAGGCGTACTCCACCTTGCCAAGCGCCTTGAAAAAGAACCAATTCAGCGGCACCAATACGGCCAAGTAAACCGCCAGGCACGTAACGACAAACGAGCGATGCGGCACCTGCACGCCCGCCGCTTCACGCAGTGCCTCGCGGGCTGCTTGGCTAGTGGCGTTGAAGTTATTCCACGCGCCAATCCCTCCGCGAATGTCGGGCGCGGTCTCCCGGATGTCGTTATCGCTGGGTGGCGCGTAAAATTCGCCAGCATTGCCCAGCGCATCGGCACCGTCTTGGGTACGGCTCACGTCCGACTGCCAATTGGTCGCGTTGGGGCTCGCATGCACGTCGCGGGAAAAGAGTCGCAAGTGGGTGACGTACTTAGCGTCGCGCATGTGACCAGGGTCGTTGGCCCATTCGCCGTGCAGTGCGCCGAGGCCAGCGCCGTATTCGCCGGCACTCCAAACGCGCGGCGGGCGGCGCATGATGCCGGCGTTGAAGAGGTCGTCGTAGTGCGGCGACCAGGTCAGCAGTTCGCGCTCGGCTAGTTGCATCCGCGAGACGATAATCCGACCGCGGCCAATACGGCGTTCTACCAGCAGCCCACCGGTCGACGCGGCGATTCCCTTATCGGCGCTCACCCCGTCGGCCAGGTTGAGCTTAATGCCCGACAAATTGCGGGTGAGCTTGAGCGGCTTGGGTGGTTGAGCCCCACGGCGGCGCTGTTTGTTCGACCAGTACTGGGCGAGCGTTTCGACTTCGGCTTGCGAGATCTCGGCTGCCCCGCCATCGGTGGCGGGCAAGTAGGGTTCGAGAAAGCTGTTTTCCAAAAGTTTGAGCGAATCGGGACCGTTGACAATCAGTTGACCACCCCAGTGCAACCAATCGACCAAGGCTTCGCGCCGCTCGCGATCGAGTTGGTTGGGATCGACCTCGTCCCACAGCACGTAGGCGATGGTGGTCCAACACATGGGGTTATCGGGCAGCGCGATCTGCTTGCTGATGTCGGGCAACAGCACCTGGTAGTGCGGCAAGTCTTCACTGCCATCAATCGTGTCGCGCGGCACCAACACGCCGTTGAGCGACTTGATGAAGGCGTACCGAGCCGGCTCTTTGGCGAGCACCACAAAAAAGTACTGGTACGACTTCATCATCGACAGCGGCGACCCAACGGGAATGCCCCCGACCACCGCGCCGTAGTTCCGTTCGCGGAGCGTGCACTTCACGCTGGCCGAGCCGTCCGATTGGGGTACGAAGAAGAGATTTTCGACAAACCGCGGACGGCCCTTAGCAAGTTGCACCGGCCGCGACGTGCTGAGCGTAAAGGGCGTGAGTCGCGATTGGCACGGGGTTGCCGCTCCTGTCGACCACTTGGAGCGTGGTCTCGCCGCCCCAGTCTTCGTAGTTCGATTTCATCAACTGGGTCACGGTCATCCAGTGACCGTGCTTGGCCCGCGAAATCTGCAGCTCCGTATCGCTCGGCTTGGTGACGGGGGCCTCGACGATGAATGGCTGCTTCTTTTTTTCCTCCTCTTCCTTCTTCTGCTTCTCTTCCTTTTCCTTCTCGCGTTTCTCCGCTTCGGCGGCCAGGCGCGCCTGACGCTGCTGAGGCGTCTCGTTGCGGCACCCGCCACATCCCGTCATGCCGAGCAGCACCACCACGAGCAACAGCCCAACAACGCGGCGAGTGGAGTGGAGTGCGAAGGCCATCACATGTAGGGTTCTCGAAGACTCAGTCGAAGACGCGGAATTATCGCCACACGCCAGATTCGTGATGGCGGCGGGGTAATAAACCTAATTCGCTCGCGGGGTGCGATTTATTGGCCCGAATTATATCACGCCCCCTGGCTGCCGTCTGCCATTGCCTACCAGGCGAACGGCAATCACAGCCACCGTCGCAATGCCTGCGAGAAACACAAGCGAGATAGCCGCCACGCGATCCTCCACGCCATAATGCAACAAAGAGAACAAGCGGATGGTAAGCGTCGGTGGGCCGGGCGGCATCACCAGCACCGTGGCCGCCAACTCGCCCGCCGAGAGCGCTGCGGCAAGGAGCCATGCCGCCGTAACCATCCACACGTTGGTTGGTAGCCCTACCCGTCGCAGCGTTTGCCAAGTTCCGGCTCCGTCGGCCTTGGCAGCATCGATCAGCACGTTGGGCACCCGGGCAAAACCGGCGGCGATCACCAGCGCGGCCCATGGCGTGATTCGAATCATTTGCACCAGCCATGGCGCCAGTAGGGTCTGATCGTACGCTCGGGTGAGCAGCGCCGCAGGGGAGTCGAGCGGATGATTGAGCAAATCGATCACCACCAGACTCACTAGTGGGCCAGGGATCGCCAGCGCCAGGGCCAGCCCCACGATCGTTACGATGGGCGTGCGGCGACTGGTGCGGCAGGTGCCAGCCGATCACCAGCCCCAGCACCATGGCGCCCGTTGCCACGGCAATGGCCAGCACCAACGTTTGCCACAACTCGCGTGCGTGCAGCCCCACGGCTCCCGCGAGTTCCGACTGCAACTTGGTCAGCGACCAGGTGCGTTGCCAGCCCGTGCCAGAGGCTTGAGCTCCCCAACCAGCCTTATGCACTAGCGACGCAATGGGCATGCCAGCCGCCAGTAGCAGCACGCTCATCGGCACGAGCATCGCCAACCAGCGCCGCCATCCGCGGCACTCCCAGCGCCACGTGCGCTGTGCCGGTACGTCGGCCGCGGTCTTCAGTTGGTGCACCACCGGCAGTAGCACCAGCAGGCTGAGCGACGCCAGCAGTCCAACACCAGCCATGAGTCCCAGGTTGCGCGTCCAGGGAACCCACGCCGCGTAGTCGGCCGCTGGGTTATCGGTTTGGAAACCTCCCGCGGCCGCCGTGGTGTAAACCTCTTCTGCGAACGTCCGGATCTGGAAAAAGTCGGTCACGGTCATCTCGGCGGCTACGCTCACCATGGTCCATACCGTGGCAATAGCAATTGCTGGACGCACGGCTGGTAAGGTAATCGACCAAAGCACGCGGCACGGCGAAGCCACCAGCGACGCGGCCTCTTCCATGGCGGCAGGCACCCGTGCCAGTCCCGCAGCAACCATGCACACCACCCAGGGGACGGCGGCCATCGCATGAATCCATATCGCCCCGCGCCAACCATCGAGCCAAGGCTTGGCGAGTCCCGTGACAGGATCGACCGTCATCCAGCCTCCTACGCCCACCGCCGCCTGCCATCCCGCGGCGTGGAGGTAGAGCGGGACAAACAGCAGCACCGCAAACGCGGCGGTCCACCATTGCCGCCCTGGGCAGTTGGTTTTGGTAAGCACCATGGCTACGAGCGTTCCCACAGGTACCGCGATCGACGCCGCAGCGAGCGAGAGCAGCACCGTGTTGAGCGCGATGCCTCGAACCCGCCCGCCGGCCAGCAGCAAGCAAAATGCCGAGACCAAGGCAAAGAGCACAACCCACCACAGTAGGGGAAATTTTCGCATGTTCGCTAATTTACGCACAAAGCGGCCACTTTCGGACCGAATTCGAAAAACCACGCGCCGCGGCCACACACATTTGGCCGCCCGACGGCAAGTTTTGATTGATTCGCGCCGCTCGAATCGCTATGTTGAGGAGAACGAGTCTTCTCATTCAACTATTCGCCCAATGCGGGGAGCATTGGCCGAAGTCGCCGGCAAGGCGCCTGCGACAACGTGGAAGCAGGAGTGCTGGGCATGGGCATCCAGGTAAAGTGTCCACACGGGCACGTCTTTAAAGTCAAGGACAAGTACGCCGGCAAGCGCGGGCTGTGCCCTCACTGTACCGAGCAGGTGGTTGTGCAGGTCCCCTCGGCCACATCGTCCAAGGAGATGAATGAGGCCTATCGTAAAGTGGTAGCCGACGAGCAACGCGCCGCGAACGTGGGCGATAGCGGCGGTTCGTCGATCTTCGACGATGTCGCCGCCGAGCAGGACGCAAGCACCAGTGGTAGCCTGCTCGGTTCCTCGGTGATTCGCCACAACGTGCGGTGCGGGTTCTGTAACGAATCGGTCCCCATGTGGTACGCCAAGTGCCCCGGCTGCGGCCACTTCCTGGAACCACGCTGACAGGCCAAGTCCATCCGCTGGCAACGTACCGCACGCCATAACGGATGGACGGGTTGCGCTTTCTGCACCGTCCACAGCACTACCGGATTGGGTCATTCCGGTTCCTTCAGCGCGTTCTCGATCACGCGGTGGATATCGAAGTCGCCGCTATCAATCGAATCGAAAATCGACTCGTGCACCGTCTGCGCGTCGTATTGGGCAAGTTCGGCGAGGATCGTTTCGATCTCTTGCTCCGTATGGCCTTGGTTTTCTAGCCAAGCGATGAGCTGTGCGTGACGCGTCTCGTGCGACATGATGAAGTTGGGGTTCGAGAAAGGGGTGCTAGCAATTGGAGGAACGTTCGTACAACAACGCGAAGTCTTTAACCACGGATCATACGGATACCACGGATGCAAGCAGGCAACGCCAATCCGTTACGGAGGCGCGTGAACGTGACAGCAAGTCGAATTCACGGCACGCACGATTCATCTGAGAAAACTGCTGTTGCTCGTGGCATTTTGTCCATCGACGGATGCCAACCTGTCTGGCCGCACCGAGGGGGCAATGGCAAAAAAACGCCATAGCCATGCCCGACGTCGTCTGCTAAGGTTCGCGACCTGTTGTTTATCTGCCGCTGCCACCGGGGCCGCGGCGCGTTCGTTTTTCCGCATTTAGTCTAGCATGATCGCACGAATCCTGCCGGTACTGTTAACCATGGTAGCGGCCACGGGCTGCCAAGTGACGCCGTGGCCGATGCGCATGTTGCAAACGCCCGAGAAAACCACCTACCGTACCGCGCAGATGCGGATGGACGCGGTGCGCGACTTCCGCAGCAAGTCGACCGGCGTCGATACGCCCGAACAGGCGCGAAATCGTCAATCAGCTGGCCCGCCAGATTCAGGTCGAACCCGACCCGCTGGTCCGCGAGGCGATTGTCGATACGATTGCCACGTTCCGCACGCCGCTAGCCGCTCAGGTGCTGGAAGCAGGACTCTCGGACGACGACCTGAGTGTTCGCCGGCATTGCTGTCTAGCCATGGGCACCCGCGGCGACCCGGCCGCTGTGCCCGTGCTGGCAAGGGTGCTGAATACCCAAGAAGACCTCGATATCCGCCTGGCGGCCGTCGAAGCTGCTCGGCACCCTGAACTCGCCCGATGCCTACTCCGCGCTCGCCATCGCCATGGAAGACCGCGACCCCGCGCTGCAGTACGCCGGCGTGAAAAGCATGAAGGCCATTAGCGGCAAAGACTACGGCGGCGATGTCTCGCAGTGGCTCCAGTACGCCAAGGGCCAGACGCCGACCCCCACCGCCGGCGAAGAAATCTCCGTCGCCCGCCGCCTCCGCGAACTCACGCCCTTCTAGCGCATCATCCCGACTTGATTTTTTGGTGAGCCGCACGCGCTAGCGTCGGTTGGCATCGTCTCGTCTTGGGTACACGGTTCTGCCGGCCGAGCAAACGTCGCCCGTAGCGCAGGCATGTATCGCCAGCGGGTTCACCTACTTTTGCTTCTGCGAGCAACAAAGGCAGGTGAACCCGCTGGCGGAATCCGATCACAGGCCACTCGCGCCTGCCCGAAGCCAGCGGAACCACCGACCCCTGCCCGACTGCGGCTGCAGTGCTAGCAAGACTGGCGGCACCTTGTGCAAGCATGCGACGCAAGTTGTGGTTATCCACCACTTTCGACGCGACCTGCCGCTCTTCCCGCATCGAAACCGCCGTTCGAGTTTCTGGCCTACGACCTTACCAACGACGGCGCTTGAGTTTTGGTTGGCATCGCCCGATACAGACTCCAATGGGTCCACGCGGGACCCGTGCGCTGTGGCTAGGGTGCGTGTGCTTGCAGTCTGGCCAGCCAGAGCAGAATCGACGACGTTTCCGACCGGGGGGGAATGGTGCGCCTTAATAGTTTGGTATCGAACACGTTGCGCACTGCTTGGTCTTACCGCCTGGGGCTCGCCCTGTTGCTGACGGTTGGACTGGCTGGCTCGTTCTGCCTGGCCGTTGGCCCGTTGGGTGCGCCGATGCCAAACACCAGTACACCCGCCACTTGGGGCCCCGCCGTAACGCGGGGTGCGGCGACGCTGCCAGTGGAGCTACTGCACGCCGTTCATGGGCTCGATTTGGAGCAGCCTGCCGAGGTGGAACTGCCGAAGTTTCGGGTCTCGCGGCGGGAGCCGGTGGCCACGCCCGCCACGAAGCCGAAGATCACCATGCCGGCGCTCATCGCCCCTGCCAATCAGCCGATGCGAGTTAGTGAATCGGTCGCGAAACCCTCGGATGATCAACCACCAACGCCGCCAGGCGACTTCCAGCCCGAATGGCGCTCGAGCGGCAAAGCCGAGACCCTAGCGGACCGTTCGGCTCCCGAGGCACCCGATGCGTCGGTAGCCGAGTCCGTGGCGGCCGCGAAGGCAGAACCAGAAGCTACCGCACCTGCCACCCCGGCAAAAGAAACGATCGCCAAGTCCGTTACGGCTCCCAAGGCGATGCCCGTTGCGCCGGCCAAAACGCTCAAGCCACTCACGCGAAATCAAATTTACCTACGCAATCGGCTCCGCAAGGTGCTTACCTACTACTATCGCAAGCCGCTCAACAGCCGCGATCACGATGCTTGGGAAGCGATGCACGGCATGCTGTCGTACGGCTTGCATAGTCGTATTCTTGCCGGCGGGCCGCGAGGCGAGTCGATGACCGCCATTGGTTGGTTGTGCTACAACAACCCCTGCAAGAACAAAGTCCTCATGCGGCTCAACGACGAAGGCGAAATCCGTGCGCAATACGGCGTGGGTCTGCAGGGGCACATGGGGCAGTTCCTGGCGATGCTCGCCCAGTGCAATGTCGATCCCAGCTATCCGATCCGCGTTGAAGGTAGCGAGTTTACGATTAACGACCTGATTGCCTCCGAACAAAAAACTTGCTACCCCAACACCGAACTGACGTTCAAACTCATCGGCCTCATGCACTACCTCCCGTCCGACTCGCAGTGGGTGAACGATCGTGGCGAGAACTGGAGTATGGAGCGGTTGATCGAAGAAGAGCTCCAACAGCCTGTGCGTGGTGCTGCGTGCGGCGGCACGCATCGGCTAGGCGGCTTGAGCCTGGCGGTTCGCAAGCGCCAGGCTCGCGGCGAGCCTGTCGAGGGAGCGTTTCTCAAGGCGGCCGATTTCACGAGCAAGTACGAACAGTACACCTATCGCCTGCAGAACTCCGATGGCAGCTTCAGCACCGAGTGGTTCCGCGGCCCCGGACGGGAAAAGGACATCGATCGCCGTTGCCGGACCAGTGGTCACTTGCTGGAGTGGCTGCTCTACCAAGTGGAAGACGAGAAACTCACGTCGTATCGCGTGGTGAAAGGGGTAACGTACCTTACCAACCTGCTCTACAGCAATTCGGACAACGAGTGGGAAACTGGCCCACTGTGCCACGCGCTGCACGCCTTGACGCTGTACGACCAGCGGATGTTCGAGCCCTACGATAAGCCAACGCAAACCGCCCAGGACAAGCCCGCCGGTACGAATAACAACCGTCCCTCCGCGAATAGCACGTCGCGCCGCACCAACAGCAACACGTCCGCCTCGTCGGCCATGCGTTCATCAAACAGGTCTCGCAGCCGCTGAATGATCGTTAGATGCCACTGTTGATTGCCGCTGTTGATTGAAAGCACCCGATCTTTGAGCTAAACTGAACGTCGCGTGCCATGCAGGGGTCCCGTCGGTGGCCCGCGCCGTGTGGCCGAAGCAGGGATTGTTTTACTTTTCGGGCAAAGCGCCAATGGCGGCCGGCTGGCTGCAGGCGACTGGTTGGGTGCACGTCGATGGCGAAGTTTAGCGAACAACTCCAAGCATTCTGCGACTTGTCGCTGCGGCTGGCGAGTCAACATCATGTCGATGCGATGCTGATGATCCTGGAACGGCCGACCGATTGGAAGCAGCTACAAAAAGCGCTAGGACAAATCACGCTCGTCCTGGCCGCCGACGGTAAGGAAATTCTCGAAGGCGCGTTGGAAGAAGGGCTCGACACCATCGTACTGCACATGCCCGAGGCCCCCTTCTACGAGCGTTTGACCCAGGCGCTCCTGGAAGGCGTGGCCGACGAGTACTTCTCCGAGGAAGCCTCGATTGTTGCCGCCTACAGCGCGTTCGAGTCAGGCGCCGTTGATTCGCTGAGCCTCATTAAGCTCGACGAACACCTAGGCCGACTCACAGTCCGCGACCTCCGCCAGCTGAAAACCAAGATCCCCGTAGAGACCATTAAGTTGGTGGTTGACCTGGCGGTGGAGATCGGCCGCGAAGGCCGCGAAGGCAAGCCGGTGGGGTCGCTCTTCGTGGTAGGCGATCATCGCAAGTGCATGGAGTACTGCCACCCCATGGGCTTCGATCCCGTGAAAGGATATACCCGTAGCGATCGGCAACTATCCGACTCGAAAGTTCGCGAAGGGGTGAAGGAAATCGCGCAAATGGATGGCGCGTTCATCGTATCGGCCGACGGCACGGTAATCGCCGCCGCCCAGCACATCTCGGCGCCGCCGGCTCCGGAAATGACGCTCTCCAAAGGACTCGGAGCCCGCCACTGGGCCGCGGCCGAGATCACCAAAGCGACCACTGCCATCGCCATAGCCGTAAGCGAATCGAACGGCACCGTGCGATTATTTCAAGACGGCGAAGTGAAGCTCCGCATCGAACCGTTCCGCCGCGCCATGAAGTGGAAAGCCTTCGATAGCGACGGGCCTGCGTAGTAGCTGGGCCTGGTTGCCGGTCCGGCTGTTCCAATAGCGACCCACCCGGCTCGTCGTCTTTGCGTTGGGTTAGGGGACGCCGCTGCGGAAACCATTGAAGCTTGGCGCCAGCGCATGAAAAACGGGGCGCCCCAGCGGGACGCCCCGTTTCGAACGATCTACCTAGTGGTTGACGCCTTCGGAAAGCTTCTGCATCACGTCGTCCAGGTTAAAGGCTGCAGGCTTTTGGCTTGGCGGAAACTCCTCAAATGTCGCCAAGAACTCTCCCACGTACTGCTGGGCTGGAACCAAGAGATACGCGTGATCCAGCAACCAGTCGTAGTAAGTGTTCGACGTGATGTCGGCTTGCTCATACGGATCGGCTCGCAGGTCGAAAATCTTGGGTAGCCGCAACGAGGTAAACGGCTCGGCCCAAACGCGGAGCGTCCCCTCTGCACGCTGCTCGAGGAACACAAGCTTCCAGTTCTCGAACCGCATGCCGACAATCTGACCATCGTCGTTGAAGTAGAAGAACGATTCGCGAGGCGACCTGTCTGCCTGACCAGTTAGGTAGGGCAGAATATTGTAGCCATCCAGGTGCACCTTAAACTTTTTGCCAGCTGCCTCGTATCCCTTGAGCAGCTGCTCCTTGATGTCGCCCTGGCCGGCAGCGGCCAACAGGGTGGGAAGCCAGTCGAGGCCGCTGACGATCTCGTTGGAGACACCGCCCGCCTTGATTTTCCCGGGCCAGCGAATCACGCAAGGCACCCGGAAGGCACCTTCCCAGTTCGAGTTCTTTTCGTTGCGGAAGGGGCTCAGTCCGGCATCGGGCCAAGTGTTCTTGTGCGGACCATTATCGGTGGTGTAGAGCACGATGGTGTTTTCGGAAATGCCGAGTTCGTCGAGTTTGTCGAGCACTTTACCGACGTGATTGTCGTGCTCGATCATGCCGTCCGCGTATTCGGTGCGGGAAGTCAAGCCGGGCTCGTCGCGATGGTCCTCTCTAACATGCGTGCGAAAGTGCATGCGGGTAGCGTTGAACCAGCAGAAGAAAGGCTTCTCCGCCTTGACTTGCCGCTCCATGAAGTCGATCGCAGCGTCCGATGTTTCGTCGTCGACCGTCTCCATCCGCTTCTTGGTGAGCGGTCCGGTGTCCTGGATCTTGCCATCCGCGAAACTGTGGATTACGCCGCGGGGGCCGTACTTCTTGCGGAACTCAGGATCCCGCGGATAGTTGCGATTTTCGGGTTCTTCCTCAGCATTGAGGTGATACAGGTTGCCGAAGAATTCGTCGAAGCCGTGATTGGTAGGCAGGAACTCATCCTTGTCGCCCAGGTGATTCTTGCCAAACTGCCCGGTCGCGTAGCCATGCGGCTTCAGCAGTTCGGCAATGGTGGCATCCTCCGCCTGCAGCCCAAGATCGGCACCCGGCAGGCCCACTTTGGACAGCCCGGTGCGGTAGGTGCACTGACCAGTCAGGAACGTCGATCGGCCAGCCGTGCAGCTTTGCTCGGCGTAGTAGTCCGTAAAGATCATCCCATCTTTCGCCAGACGATCGATGTTCGGCGTGCGGTAGCCGACGAGCCCCATGGTGTAAGCGGATACGTTTGTCTGGCCAATATCGTCGCCAAAAATAACAAGGATGTTGGGCTTGTCTTGCCCAAAGGACGTGCTTGCTGCCACCAGGGCGGCAAGCACGAACGGAACGCAGCGGATGCGGAACATGGATGGAACCTCAGAAGACCTGGAAATGCAGTCGATTCGAGCCAGAACGACTTGCGCGGAAACGTTGGATTAGAGTGTCAAAAGATGCTCGAACGGCACAAGTATAGTACGTTTTTGCCGCATCGCAACCGACCGTACCGACTATTTCTGGGCCAATTTGCCCGCGAAAAAGGCGATTTGCTGCCAGTAACCAGTAAACGGTACCCAGCGCAACGGCAGGCCAGCAGCCCCCCGTCGACAGGAAGGCGATCCGAAAAGCGGGCCCCCTTTGGCATGCTTCGCGGTTCAAGCGGAGAACAGCCAGAAAATCTGGACACACGCCAACCGTGGCGATTTGCAGGTGCCATTCGGCAGGGGTAGAATGCGGGTCTCACCCAAAGCGGCAATGCCATGCCTCGCCCGTCACTCTACTTCCCTTGCCAAGTGCAAACCAAGGGCATGCATCGATCGATCGCCCGATTGGTGCTGGCGATGGCTGTGCTGACGACGCCCTCAGGCGTCGCGGTTGCCAGCGAAGGGATCGAGTTGTTTGAGAATCGTATTCGCCCGGTGCTGATCGAGTCGTGCTACGGATGCCATTCGCAGCAGGCAGGCACCTCCGAGGGCGAGCTGGCGCTCGACAATCGGGCGAGCGTGCTCCGCGGTGGTCGCGGGGGAAAAGTCGTCGTGCCGGGTGATCCGGATGCCAGTCGGCTGTTGCAGGCGATTGAGTACCATGACGCAGCGCTGCAGATGCCACCCGATGGCCGGCTGCCGGACGAGGTGGTTGCGGCTTTTCGCGAGTGGATTGCCCTGGGTGCTCCCGACCCACGTAGCGGCGCGGCGCCAGCGCTCGACACCATCGCTAACCGCGAGCCGAACACTGGGCGTTTCAACCGCCCGAGCGGACTCAACCGCCCGCCGATCCAAATGGCTGGAGCCGGCGGCCCCTTGACCAGTGGATCGCGGCAAAGCTCCGCGGGGCGGGCTTCGCACCGCGCCGGAAGCTAGTCGCCGGGATTTGATCGAGCGGCTCTACTTCGACCTTGTAGGTCTCGCGCCGTCGCAGGCAGAAATCGAGACCTTTGTGGGCGACAACGACCCGCAAGCCTATGCCAAGCTGGTCGACCGGCTGCTTGCCTTGTCGCAGTTCGGCGAGCGCTGGGCACGATACTGGCTGGACGTTGCCCGGTTTGCGGACACCAAGGGCTACGTGTTTACGGAGGATCGCAACTTTCCCAACGCCTACAAGTACCGCGACTGGGTTGTTGATGCCTTTAACGACGACATGCCGATCGATCAGTTCATGCGACTGCAACTGGCCGCCGATCACTTGACCGAAACATCAGACGACCAGCGGCACCTGGCAGCGCACGGATTCCTGACGCTTGGCAGGCGATTCATCAATAACCCGCACGACATAGTCGCCGACCGCATTGATGTCGTATTCCGCGGGCTGATGGGCATGACCGTCGCTTGCGCGGTGCCACGACCACAAATACGACCCGGTAAGCGAAGCCGATTATTACGCCGTATACGGCGTGCTAGCCAGCTCGCGCGAGGAGCAGGACGACACCTACCCGCTGCGGCTGGTGGACAAGGACGCGCCGGAGAATGTGGGCGTGTTCGTCCGCGGCTCGCCCCACAACAGGGGGCCCATCGTCGAGCGCGGTTTCCCGAGCTTCTTCGCTAGCTTCGCCCCGCGGGTAGGCCAAGAGAGCGGCCGGCTCGCGCTGGCCGAGGCGATCGTGCACCCCGAAAACCCACTCACCGCGCGGGTGTTCGTCAATCGTGTGTGGGGCCACCTGTTTGGTGAACAACTGGTGCGGACCGCGAGCGATTTCGGCCTGCGGTGCGAACCACCGCGGCAACAGGAAGTACTCGACTTACTGGCGGTCGACTTCGCCGCCCACGGCTGGTCCTTGAAATGGCTGGTCCGGGAGTTGGTGACTTCGAGCACTTACCGGCAGTCGAGCGGCATGAACGCAGCGCTACTTGCGGCGGACTCCGACAACCAGCTGTGGGGCCGCGTCTGCGGCGCCGGCTTGACTTCGAGTCGCTTCGCGATCGCCTACTCCATGCCGCCGGACAACTCGACATGCGGATCGGTGGCGAGTCGGAGAACATTGCCACGGCGGAGGGCGGTACGCGGCGGACGCTTTACGCCCACATCGATCGCCAAAACTTGCCGAACCTGTTCCGCACGTTCGACTTCGCCAGCCCTGATGCCCATTCGCCCGAGCGACCCCAGACGCTGGTCCCGCAGCAGGCACTGTTTCTCATGAACAGTCCAGTAGTCGAACGGGTAGCCAAGGCAATTAGCCATACGTTGCCCAGCACCACGCCCGCCGATCGAGCACCCGACGCACGAATCGGTGAACTCTATTGTCGTATTTTGGCCCGCACCCCGACGGCTCGCGAGCTGCAACTCGCCAGGCAGTTCCTCGCGCGGCAGATTCCCGATCCGCTACCCGCCGATGAGTGGAGTTTTGGCTACGGACAGATGATCGCGGGGCAGGTCGAGTTTGAGCCGCTGCCCCACTTTGCGGAGAATCGCTGGCAAGTGCGGAGCCGATTTCCCGACGAACAACTTGGATATATCTCGGTCACGTCGGCGGGTGGCCACCCTGGTAAAACAGCCCAGTTCAGCTCGATCCGCCGATGGACCGCGCCACACCGTGGCACGCTGGTCATCGATGGCAAGCTCCAGCGACCCGAGGGGCAAGGGGACGGCGTCGACGGTCTGGTGGTCTCATCGCGGCAAGGCGTGGTTGGGCGGTGGACCGTCGCCCAGGGCATCCAGCCTACGTGGGTCCGGCTCGAAAACGTTACCGCCGGCGAGCACATCGACTTTGTGGTGGCTTGCCGCGCCAACGATGGCTACGACAGCTACCAGTGGGAAGCCAACTTGACGCTTGCGACGACGAGCGACCGCCGCACGTGGAGCACCGCGCAAGGCTTCCATGGTCCCGCTGCTCGGCCACTCGACCTATGGACGCAGCTCGCGCAGGTGTTGTTGATGTCGAATGAATTCCTCTACGTGGACTAACGCATGCCCTATCAACGACCACCCACCGTTTCGCGTCGCGAGTTTTTCGCTAGTGCCGGAATGGGCATGGGAGGCCTCATGGCGGGTGGCCTGCTCGCCGAGGGGGCTGCCGCCAACCGCGATCCCTTCGCGGTGCGTACGCCGCACTTTGCGGGCAAGGCCAAGCACGTCATCCACTTGTTCATGAATGGCGGGCCGTCACACGTCGATACGTTCGACCCCAAACCTCTGCTCGACCGCTACGCCGGCAAACCGCTGCCGTACAAGAACCCCGGCACCGAGCGCCCGACTGGCGGCGCGCTCCCCTCGCCGTTCCGGTTCGCCAAGTACGGGCAGAGCGGCATCGAGGTGAGCCAGTTGTTCCCGCATGTCGCCCAGTGCATCGACGACATCTGCGTGGTGCGCTCGATGCATGCCGACATCCCCAACCACGAACCGTCGCTCTTGTTAATGAACTGCGGCGACGGGCGGCTCATTCGACCGAGCGTTGGATCGTGGGTTACCTACGGGCTCGGGAGCCTGAACCAGAACCTGCCGGCGTTCGTTTCGCTCTGCCCTGGCTACCCGATTCAGGAGTCGCAAAACTGGCAATCCGGTTTCCTGCCAGGCGTTTATCAAGCCACCCACGTCAACACCAAGCATCAGCAAGTCGATCAGCTGATCGACAACATCAAGAACCAGCGGATCGCGCGGAGCGACCAACGACAGCAGCTCGACTTACTCGCCGCGCTCAATACGGCGCACGCTCGTGACCGCGACTCCGATCCACAGCTCGAACAGCAGATGCGGTCGTTCGAACTCGCGTACCGTATGCAAATTGAAGCAACCGACGCGTTCGACGTTGCCCGCGAGCCTCAGCACATTCTCAACATGTACGGCGCCGGGTTGCAGGCGCGGCAGATGCTCATCGCCCGGCGACTGGTGGAACGGGGCGTGCGATTCGTGCAGGTGTGGCATGGCGACGGCCAACCGTGGGATCATCACGACGACATCGCGGTGCGGCACGCCAAACTAGCGCAGGAAAGCGATCAGGCGATCGCCGCGCTCTTGACCGATCTCAAGCAGCGCGGATTGCTCGACGAAACGCTCGTGCTGTGGGGCGGTGAGTTTGGCCGCACACCCGTGGTCGAACTGCCGAAAGAGGGAGCGAACGCCGGCAAGATGAACGGCCGCGATCACAACCACCATGGGTTTACTGTGTGGATGGCGGGGGGAGGCATCCGCGGCGGCTACGTCCACGGAGCGACCGACGAATTTGGCTTCCGCGCCGAAGAGAAGCCGGTGCATGTCCACGACCTGCACGCCACGATGCTCCACTGCCTGGGCTTCGACCACGAGCGACTCACCTACCGTTATGCGGGCCGCGACTTCCGCTTAACCGACGTGCACGGCAACGTAGTACGGGAAGTGCTGGCGTAGGCATTCCGTAAGTACCGAAGCGCCAGGCCGTCACCGATCGATCGCCAGGGCCACGGCTGCCATGAGCGGTGCCATCCCCCCACACCCGCTGCCTTCCCCAATCTCCATTTCAAGACTCACGCGCCGCTCGGTGGCTGACAAATATCTATGGCACAATGGGGAATGGCACAATGGGGAACCGCCAAGGGGACCAAGTTCAAGACCACGATTGCTCAACGGAAGGATTGCCGCAAAAAGGCACCAAGAGCTCAAGAACCCTCCACGAATGATCGGCAGCAGACGTTGCCCGTGAGCCCCATCCGTTTTGTGACTCTTTGTGCCTTTTCATGGCTACGGCTTAGTACCTATCCCAGAACCTCAGGAATTCCGGTGCAGGATATGAGCGAAGACGAGATGCAACAAGGCTTCGTAGTTTTCGACCTTCTTTTCCCATCGCACTAGAATGCGGCGGTAGCGGTTGAGCCACGAGGCGATTCGCTCGACCACCCAGCGTCGGGCGCGCTGGCCACGTTTCCGCTTCTCGCTCTGTTCTTGCCCACGCGACTTGAGATGGACGCGATAACTACGCCGCTTGAGGCGGGCGCGAATCGCATCGGAGTCGTACCCTTTGTCAAGGCAGATGTGCTGCGGGCGGCCTGTTCGTGGGGGACGACGCACGGGAGTACTGTCGAGCGTCTCGAAGAGAAGCTTTTGATCGTGCGTGTTGGCGCCACTGATGGCCAACCCGATCGGCATCCCGCGACGGTCGGTGAGAATCGACCGCTTGACCCCCAACTTACCGCGATCAGTGGGGTTTTTACCGGTTTTTTTCCCCGCCCAGCGGCGACTTGGTCATCGACCCGTCGACACTTTGCCAGTTCCAGCCGATCTTTTTCCGCCGGTCGTAACGTTTCAACATCGCCCGCCAGGCTTTGCCGAACATGCCCAGTTGCGTCCACTCCTGGAAGTAGCGATGCACGGTGCTGCCGCTGCCGAACTGCGGTGGCAACGCTTTCCACTGGATGCCGGTCCGCAGCACATAAAAGATGCCGTCCATCACCTTGCGGCGATCGACGCGTGGACGACCGCCATAGGGCAATCGCTTGTATTTGGGCAACAGCGGCTCGATCGCCCGCCAAAATGCATCCGACATCCGCCAACTCGATCCTCGAAACTCCTTCCTCATACCCGTCACCTCCGTGCCGCTGAGAAGAACAGAATGCTCGAAGATGTCTACGCATGCTAGCGATCGGTTGGTTCAAATGGTTTTGGGATAAGTTCTTAGTGTTGGAGCCGGCGCGAATTGAGGGCCTTTTGTCCGCGACTCTGGGACGGCGTCCCTAACGCTTCTTGGCGAGCTTAGCGATTGAAAAATAGAACTGCCAGAAAATTTGGTCGCACACGCCGCTCACCGCCGTTTCCCAAATCCGTCGAAGTCCGCTACAATCCGCGATGATCCATGCCGGATTTTGTTTTCCGGTAACAGGTCGGTCCGGCGGTACGTAAGTCGTCGGCTGTTTTTCGTATCCCCCATCTAGCACTTACCTATGTCTGCACCTGTAGCGTTTGGCACGAAGAGGATTCGTCGAGAGGATTTGCCCAAGGGGGGAAATCTATGCGAACACTGTACGGCCAAATGCTGTCACTACATTGCGGTACCGTACGAAACGCCCGACTGTTTCGCGGACATGGAGTACATTCGCTGGATCGTGCTGCACGAAAAGGCCACGTTTTTTAAGGACGACGAGGATTGGTACCTGCTGGTACACACCGTGTGCGAAAAGCTGCAGGACGACTACCGCTGCGGCATTTACGAAAACCGTCCGCAAATCTGCCGCGACTACACGTTCGAGAACTGCGAGTACGACGAAGACTGGACCTACGACTTCTACCTCGAAACGCACCAGCAAGTGTGGGAATACAGTGAGGCGTGCTACAAGAGTAAGGGCAAAAACATCCGCAGCAAAAAGCCCGAGTTGCTGCCGGTGATGGCCTAAGGAGAGGGGAGAGAGGTTAGATACTAGAGGTTAGATGGTCGGGATGGGCGTCCAACGAATCGCCCAGCAAACCGACAAACAAGAGTTGCCATGATCCAACCCCGCACACTCAAAGGCTTCCGCGATTACTTGCCGCAGGCGATGCTGGCGCGGGAAGGCCTCATCGAAACGGCGCGGGACGTGTATCGCAGTTACGGCTTTGCGCCGATCGATACACCGGCGCTGGAGTACCTGGAGATTTTGGCGGGCAAGGGGTCGGACGAAACCGATAAGCAGCTTTATCAGTTTACCGACGCCGGCGGACGTGAAGTTGGCATGCGGTTCGACCTCACCGTGCCGCTCGCCCGGTTTGCGGCGCAGTACACGCAGGAGTTGGGCCTGCCGTTCAAGCGGTATCACATTGCCACCGTGTGGCGGGGCGAGAACACACAGCGGGGCCGGCTCCGCGAGTTCATGCAGTGCGACTTCGATACGATCGGCACCGAGAGCGCCGCTTCGGATATCGAAACGGCGCTGGTGATTCACGATCTGCTCGCGAAGCTGGGATTTGCCGGCCAGTTCACAATCCGTGTGAATCATCGGGGCGTGCTCAACGGCTTGCTGGAGTCGCTCGGATTGGTGGAACAGTCGACCCACGTCTTGCGGGCGATCGATAAGCTCGCCAAGATCGGCCCCGAGAAGGTGGCGGCCGAAATGCAGGCGACCGCCGGCGCGACGAGCGATCAGGCCGAGAAGGTGCTGGCGTTCGCCGGGCTCAGCGGCACCAGCGACTCGGTGCTGGCACAACTCGCGCCGATGATTGCCGGAAGCGATGTTGGCGCTGCCGGGCTCGCCGGCTTACCGAGGTGCTCCGCGGCATTGCCGATGCCGGCGTCGATAGCCAGCGGATTGAGCTGGATGTCTCCATCGCCCGCGGGCTCGACTACTACACCGGCATGATTTACGAAACGACGCTCGACGCCGACCCCGCGCTCGGCAGCGTCGCCAGTGGCGGACGGTACGACAACCTGGCTCAAATGTTCACCAAGCAGCGGCTGCCGGGCATCGGCGCGTCGCTCGGCCTCGACCGCCTGCTCGACGGCATGGCGACGCTCGGCATGCTGCCCGAAGTCCGCACGCCGGCCGAGGTGTTCGTGCCACTCTTTAGCGAGGACCTGCTGGGCCCGCTGTTAAAACTGTCGGCCGAACTTCGCGCCGCCGGCCTGCGGGTGGAGTTGTTCAGCGAGCCGAAGAAGCTTGGCAAGCAGTTGCAATACGCCGACAAGCGGGGCCACCGCGTGGCGGTGATCGCCGGCCCCGACGAACTGGCCGCCGGCGAGTGCCAGCTCAAGAACCTGGCCGACGGATCCAGCGCGACGGTAAAGCTCGCCGCTGCGGCAGACGAAACCGCCAAGTTGCTTAAGACAGAGTGCTAACCACGGAGGGCAGCGGTAGCGCAGGGGGAAACTCGGTTGCGGGAACTAGGCAGCAGCGTGAACGCTAATTGGCGCTAATCGACACGGATTGGCGTTCCCCTGCTCCGCGACCTCGGTGCACTCCCTTGTTCGCGCTTGCAATCGGTTCCGGTACGGCCTATTCCTTACGGCCTTTGACGTCTTTCTCGCGCTTCATGGGGTTGAGCGTCACGAGCATGCCGAGCACCACGCACAAGAGCACCAGACCCCACGCCATGCTGCTCTTTAGTTTACTCCCTTCGGCCAGAACGGGAGCCAGCGGGGCCAAGGCAGTGAACATGGCGGCGGTGAGCGGGGTGAACATGGCTGGCAGTCGGATAGTGGGAAGAGTGGGAAGGTGGAGTGACTCGAACGCCATGCATTCTAGTTGAGCACGACCGGCTTGCCAAATCCTCCACCTGCGCGGGTGGCCGCTTGCATCGCGGGGGCTTCACTCCGCCTCCCCAACGGCGCACTCGGCCAGCGACCCAAACCAGTGCCGCCAGCTGCTGGCGCACCGGCGAAAGTCGGCGGCCGGCATCGCTACGGTGTCCCAGCTGGCCGACAACGTACGGGCATGCCGCCAGTAGTCGGCCGTGCGGACGACCACGAAGCCGTAGGTACGCCCATGGTGGGCCCACAAATCATCGCTGGCCACCGGCGAGCGGTCGGCGGTCAGCTCAAACGCAAATACGAGCAGCGGCGTAAAGCCCTCGCCAAAATACCTCGCCCACTCGGCCAAACTCCGCAGATCGTCCCGCGTCGACCAGTTTCGCCAGTACTGTTTGTGCCGCGTGCCGGAGGGGAATCGCCGACCCTTGATGTCGACCAGAAAGCTTTCAGGGCCTGACGGCGAGACCATGAAGTCAACGCTTTTTAGTGAGTCGGACAGGCCTCCCGCGGTTCGCGCCACCAGACTCCGCCGCCTCTCGTCGACCGCGACGTAAGGCACGCGATGCGCACGTAACAGGGCCTCGAAGGCCGCCTCGTAGTGATTGTGTCGCTGGGCCATGAAAGGATTCTAGCGGGCACGAGGCGGCTGGTTCAATCGGAGGAAACCACAAAGGCACGAAGAGCACCAAGAATTACGAGCTGCGACCCACCAGCAATTCACAAAAGGCACATAAAGAGTCCAAGAAGCGAGCCGCATGCGCTGCGCTCGGCGCGATGCCGAGACCGAACACAACGGCGAAATACGTCGCACAGAGAAGCTGCGATCGCAATGGAGAAGTAGACAGGATAACAAGACAGACAGGATAACAAGACAGACAGGATACGCGTGGCGGACGTTCGATCCGCGACTCATTCACGCACAATACGAACCAGTGCGGGTAAGTAAGCACGCCCCGCAGGCAGTCGAACTTGCCACTTCACCGAACTCTATCTCTCCGCGTCATCTCTCCGGGACTCCGCGTCATGTCCCTACGACTCGGCATTCCTGCGTGCCATATTCCCCCGGTCATGTTTTGGTGGCGATTTGTCTGCGCGGGGCGATTCATCACCGCGATAGTAGCACGAGGGGCCCCGCATCCGATAACATGAGGCTAAGGCGACGGACGAAACATGCCAGGAGTGTCCCACGATTGAATGAGCTTACAGAATGAAATCGGTTTCCATGGATAATCGACTATGCTGCCGCTTACGCTACGTAGCGTGGGCAATGTACATCGCCTGTATTTCGAACGGGGCGGCTGCCGCTGCCCCGTACGAGCTGTGGTATGACGAGCCGGCCGAACAGTGGACCGAGGCACTGCCGGTGGGCAATGGCCGGTTGGGAGCCATGTGTTTCGGTGGCACGACCGACGCCCGGATTCAGCTGAACGAAGAGTCGATTTGGGCAGGACCACCCGTGCCTGCCGATCAGCCGCGTATGCGGGGAGGCGCTGGCCCCGGCACGAGGCATGGTTCGCGGGCAACTACGCTGCTGCCCATCAGCTCATGCAGCAGGCGATGGGGCGGCGCATTTCGCCGCGCAGCTACCAGACGCTCGGCGACTTGCAAATCAAATGGCTGCACACGAGTGGCAAGGCAACCAACTACCGCCGCGAGCTCGACCTCGACACCGCGATCGCCACCACCAGGTTCACTGTCGATGACGTCACTTACACGCGCGAAGTATTCGCGTCGCCGGCGGACGATGTCATCGTGGTACACCTCAAGGCAAGCGAGCCGGGCCAGTTGAACATGACAGCTTGGCTCGATCGTCCAGCCAATGTGGCCGTCACCTCGGATGTGGCAAGTCTATCGCTGAGCGGTCAGGCGCAGCATGATGGCAAGCACTCGGGGGTAAAGTTCCACGCCACGCTCTCCGCACGGGTAGAAGGTGGTAAGGTGGCCCCGCAGCTCACCGAGGGACGGCACGCCATCGTGGTTAACGATGCTACCACCGCAACGTTTTACCTTGCCGCGGCGACTGACTATCATCGGCAGCTGCCAGCCGAGCCACTTGCCGACGATCTTGCCGCTGCCTGCCTTAGCACGCTCGCTGCGGTAGCCGACAAGCCTTTCGATCAACTCCGCGACGAACACATCGCAGCGCACCGCGAGCTGTTCCGCCGAGTGCAGTTGAATCTCGGCGGCCTTGAGGCTGGCGACTCGCTCACCAACAATCGCCCCACCGACGTGCGACTCGAAGCCGTACGGCAGGGTGGGCAAGACTCCGGCTTGGAAGCAATCTACTTCCAGTATGGGCGATACTTGCTGATTAGCTGTTCGCGGCCCGGTTGCCTGCCCAGCAACCTGCAGGGACTGTGGAGCGATGGCCTCAAGGCACCGTGGAACGCCGACTACCACTTGAACATCAACACGCAAATGCACTACTGGCCGGCGGAGACGACCGGTCTTGCCGAGTGCCACTTGCCGCTGCTCGACTTCACCGAGCGATTGCTTCCGGCGGGGCGAGAGACGGCGGCCACCATGTTCGGTGCGCGGGGGGCGACTGCCGGTCACACCACCGACGCCTGGCTGTGGACCTCCCTCATCGGCAATCTGCAATACGGCATGTGGCCG
Organism: Lacipirellulaceae bacterium; assembly: GCA_963753855.1. Lineage (GTDB taxonomy): Bacteria > Planctomycetota > Planctomycetia > Pirellulales > Lacipirellulaceae > Aeoliella. Next base: position 408,951 of record CAVWDV010000009.1, read on the forward strand.
CACGGCTTAGGGTGGAACGCGCTGCACTTCACGGAGCATTACAAGTTTACGGGCGATGAGCAGTTTCTCCGCGACCGCGCCTATCCCATGCTCAAGGAGGCGTCGATGTTCTACCTCGACTACCTCACGCCGCACCCCGAGACGGGCCAGCTCGTCGCCGGGCCCGATACCTCGCCCGAGAACCGTTACAGCGGCCCCGACGGCAACGACTACACCCTTTCGATGGGCGCGAGCATGAGCCAGCAGATCATTTGGGAGACGTTTACTGCCACGCTCGAAGCGGCAGAGGCACTGGGAATCGACGACACCTTCGTGACCGAAGTCCGCCAGGCGCGTGAGCAATTGTACCTACCGCACATGGCCAGCGATGGGCGGCTGATGGAGTGGATGGAGGAATTCGACGAGCCACAACCGGGCCATCGGCACATGTCGCAGCTTTTTGCCGTGCATCCCGGTCGGCAATACAATCGTGTCGACTCGCCCGAGATGCTCGACGCGGCGCGGAAGTCGATTGACCATCGCCTGGCAAACGGCGGTGGTCACACGGGTTGGAGCCGGGCCTGGATCATCAATTTCTTTGCTCGCTTCGGCGACGGAAACAAGGCGCACGAAAATGTGGTGGCACTGCTGGCCAAAAGTACCTATCCCAATCTGCTGGACGCGCACCCGCCGTTCCAGATCGACGGCAACTTCGGTAGCACCGCCGGCATCGCCGAGATGCTTCTACAGTCGCACGTTCAGCACGACCCGCCGCACGGCGCGTTCGAAATCGAGTTGCTACCCGCGCTGCCGACCAATGCCTGGCCAGCGGGCTCGGTCACCGGCCTTCGCGCCGGGGCGGATTCGAGGTCGACATCGAGTGGCAGGATGGCAAGCTCAGGGAAGCAACCATCAAATCGCTCGGCGGCGAGTCGTTCTGGCTCAAGTGCGGCGACGGTCGCAAGGAGTTTGACCTGGAGGCTGGAGAGTCGGTTAAGCTCGACGCGGAGCTGAACGTGCTCCCTCGGTAACGAGGAACGTGGCAACTCCGCCGCACGGAAATATCATCACCAACAATGCGTGGCTTCCTCGCCAATTCGAACCGCAGGCTAACGCGTGCTAGGCAACAGCCGAGGAACTACGTCGCACTTCTGTTGTCGAGAACCGAGCCACCCACACGCTTGATTTGTGTGGCGAGGAACTCCAAGGCCTCCGCGGGCGCTTGCGGCGCAGGAAGGGTCGTGTAGGAGTTCGCTGCATAGAAGATCAGCGTGACATCGGGGTCGATCCAAAGCTTTTTTATCATTTCTCACTTCAATGTGATATTACCTAGCTTGGATTCAGCGCCCAACTCAGTTTCGTCCAATCGGTAAGTGACCGGGGTGTCGCCAAGACGATGCAATAGCTCGGTCACTTGTCGTCGGCGAATTAGAAACCCCGCCACGTAAACGCCTATCAAGCTTAGGAGAAGCATAAGAAACGCAACACTCAAGTACCCAATCTCACCATCCCAAGTATCGTGTCCAACATAGCAGACCAATAGCACCGCCCCTATCAACGATCTCCAACCTGCACCGCGACCTATGAATCGGCGGAGGGCCACGTTGGCATCGCGCTGCGTTACGTAAACGTCAAACGTGTACTCCATTGCAGGTTTGCCTTGAGTTAGTCAAGAGCTCCGAAATCCGCGCTGTCTTCAACTTACAGGAACTTCGCTCCGTCGTCCGTAGCTGCGCTGTGAGTTCTCCTCGACGAGGTGTAGCTCGTCGGCTATTCCCTAAAACCTAACACCCAAGACCTAACACCTTCCATTTCACTCCCCGAGCCGCTCGTGCGCTTCTTCGGCCCAGGGGCTTTCCGGGGCGAGGCGGACGAACGACTGCCAGTGCTGGCGAGCCTGATCGCTGTGGCCGAGGCGGTCGAGCGTGCTGGCCAGGTGGTAATGGGCATCGGCCAGTTGGGGGTTTTCGGCGAGCGCACCGCGGAACGCCTCGGCGGCCGTTTCGATGTCGCCCAGTTCCAGCAGCACGCAGCCGAGGTTCACGCGGGCTTCGTCGTAGTCTTCGTCCAACTCGATGGCCATGAAGTACCGTTCGCGGGCCGCCGTGAGGTCGCCCATTTGGTACAGCAGATCGGCGACCGCGAAGTGATCGTCCGCGCTGGCCTCGCCTGCCAACAGCACGCCGCGGTAGAGGGCGAGCGCTTGCTGCGGTTCGCCCTCGTCGGCGAGGTCGACAGCCGTGCTGCGGAGTTCGTCGGTGGTGGGAGGAACACTGCCTCCACCGGGATTGGCAATTTCGGGCGGCGTGTCGGTTTCGTCGGGTGCATCGAAATCGATTAACAGCTGCCCACTAGGCTCGGCAAGGTCGTGCCCCCGCCGCAGGAAAATTTTGCCCCCTTCGACAACGATGGAAAGGTCGGCCAGCGGCCGGTCGACATCGGGCGCGAGCCGCGCGAGTTCGGTCATCTGGCGATCGATGGCCGCCAGCGATACTCCGGCGTGAACCAGCTCGGCCAGGCGACGCGCGACGCGGACCTCGGAGAAATCGAAGTACGGCAGCTTGCGGACCTCGCACGCCGGAAGCAGGTACCCACGCCGCTGCCAGCGATGGATCGTACGCGCGTCGACCTGCACCATGTCGGCCAACAGCGCCGGCGTGTAGAGCCGGCTGACGCCAACTTCCTCGTCGAGCAGTCCCACGCGGCGCCACAGCTGCGTTTCGTCGACCAACATCACGCGGCCGGCCGCCACCCGCGCGCGGACCTCGTCGGGTAGTTCACCCGCCACGCCAGCGAGCGGCACTTCGTCACCCTTAACGAGCAACGTGGTCGAGGCGTCGGCCCGCGATTGCAGCACGCCCCCGTGAGCGGAAATTACCTTATCCGCTTCGCTCCGCGACATGCTCGCCAGGCGGCCAACCAGCGCAAGCCGTTCGCCTGCCAGTCGTGCGTGCATCTTGAGGGGGGGCGAGTCGTCCATGCTACGGGCAAGTGTACCAGATCGGCGGCGGTCGATAGTAGCGGGCGGCAGGCCGCGAGCGATCCACCCGTGGGCGATTGCACCGGTGCGCGGTAAGTTAAATGCTGTTAGCTCTTGTCATTTGGCCGTCTAGCCGGCGTATCCATGGAGATCGAAGATGAACCAACAAGCCATCCTGAGCCTCAAGGCCGGCGATATCATGCAGCGCGACCTGGTGGTGATTCGCAGTCACGACACGCTGCGCAACGCGCTAGCGCTGATGACCGACAGCCACGTCACGGGACTGCCTGTGATGGACTCCCACTCGAAGTGCGTGGGGCTCGTGAGTGCGACCGACATCCTGAATTACGAGCAGGATTATGCCGACGAGTCGATCGACGCCAATGCGGACGTTGCCCAGCACTTTAACCCCGATACCCAACAATGGGAGAGCGTGCGGATGTCGTCGTTCGCCCTGGAGCACTTTGGCGACATCCGTGTCGAGGAGGTGATGGCGTGCAATCTGGTGTCGGTGAGGAAAGAAACGCCAATTCACGAGATTGCTAAGAAAATGCTCAAGGAAAACGTCCACCGCGTCCTCGTGCTCAGCGATGAAGGCCTGCTGTTCGGCATCGTCTCGGCGACCGACTTCGTCCGCACGTTTGCCGAGTGGGATTAGCCAGCATTGTTGGGTGCGCTGTCGATCAAGCGAACCCCGCTACGCCTGTGCAGCGTCGCGGGACACCACCTCCATGAGCCGCTCGTAGATGGCGTGCAGGCGGTCGTGGCCAGCAGGTTTCGAACCGTCGCGTTCAGTGACGTAGAAGACGTCGACTACCTGGTCGAGATGCGTACCGATTTTTGCGAAGCGGATGTTGAGGCCCAGTTCGTGCACGGTGCGAGCCAGTTCGTACAACAACCCAATCCGATCGAAGGCAAAGATTTCGATAATCAGGTTATCGGGTGAGATCTCGCTGTTCAGGCGAACTTCCATGGGCAACGTAGAGAGCACAGCGGTCTCGGGGTCGGGTTCGTTGCCCCAGATGCGGCGAAACTTGGGTGGCTCCGCGGAATCGATGGCAGCCACCATCGCCTCGGCAATACTGTTCAAACGCTGCTGTTCGGGAGCACCCTGCGACTCGGTATCCGTGGCCTGGAAACGAAGCAGCAGAATGTCGCCATTGAGCACCGCGGTTTCAGCGGCCAAAATGCTCATGCCACGACTGCTCAATACGCCCGCCATGGCTGAGAATATCCCCCGTCCCACGCCCTGGCTGACGCCGGCGGTGAACTCAACGGTTTTCGACTCGCGCTGGTACCACCCGGCAGCCGTACCCGTGCCCTGCTCGAGCTGCTGTAGACTACGTAGCGTGGCAGCCACCACCGTGGGGTCGACGCTCGTGACGAACGACTCGGGCAGCGCGCGAAAGTATTGTTCGAACCACAGATCGCCGCGTTCGGCCTCGCTAAGCTTCCGCCACACTGCCTGCTTGGCGTTTGCCCGCCGCGAAAGCTGCTCGTCCTCGGGCACCTCCGAAAGCAGGCGGCGGGCACTGCGATACAGTTCTCCCAGTACACCCGCTTTCCAATCGTTCAGTACGCCCGGTCCAACTGCGGCGAGGTCTGCGCACGAGAGGGCAAGCAGCATGTCGAGTTCTTCGAGGCTATCCATCTGCACGGCAAACTGGCGGACGTAGGCGGGGTCGCTGATGTCGTGCCAGAGTGCTGCATGCGACATCAATAAGTGCTTAAGCACCAGACTTGCAGCGAGGTCGATATCGGCTTGATCGAGTTCCAGCCGTGCGCCGACCTGCCGCGCAATTTCGGCCCCGATCACGCTGTGATCACCCGTCTGCCCCTTGCCCAGATCGTGCAGCAGCAACACCAGGTGCAGTATCCACTTGCGTTTGAGTCGGCGGTAAACATCGCCCACGGTATCGCTACGTTCACCCAGCCGTGTTGCCTCCCCCACGGCGCGAATGCAGTGCTCGTCGACCGTGTACTTGTGGTAGCGATTGAACTGCAGCAGGCAGCGGGCGCGGGTGTAGTCGGGGACTAGTTTTTCCAGAATACCAAGCTCGTGCATTTTCCGGAGTGCGTCGCCCAGGTTGAGCGGGCTGTCGAGCATATCGAGGAATCGCCGAATGGCGCCAGGCTGCAAATCGACCGAGTAGCCTGGTGCCGCTCGATAGACCTGGTACCAGGTTTCCTGCGCAATGCGCTTGTCGTACAAGCGGGCCAGATCGATGAGCCGTACGGCATCTTCCAGATTCTTATTGAGCTTGGTAGTGCCGAGCTGCGTGGCAGAGATCTCGCGGGGTCCCAGGCGGAACTCGGCCGATAGGCTCTGACTCAGTACGGGAGCGAGCATCCGCGATACGACCGCGGGCGGTGAGACCAAGTCGCACAACCGAGTGGTAAGGAACGACACGTGGCTGGTGTGGCGGAAGTAGTCGCGCATGAACTGCTCGACCGGCAACATGCCAGTCCGGGCCCGGATGTTAAATTCGTCCGCAATGCGCTTCTGTTCGGCGCGGGTGAGCACGTCGCTCACGCCATTACCGCCAAAATGCATCTCGTTGCGAACTTGCAGCAAAAAACTTTGCGACGACATGAGCCGGCGGTGGTCGAAGTTGGAAAGGACGCCCTTCTGCAACAGGCGGTTCGGGTCCGATTCGCCATTCTTGGCGAACCACAACCAACGCAGTAGATGAATGTCTCGCAATCCACCCGGCGAGCGTTTGATATTGGGCTCTAGCAAGAATACCGTCTCGCCGAACTTGTGCCGTTCCTCTTTGCGGGCAGCAATAAACTCTCGGCAGCACGCCGCTTGCCGCCGGTCGACCATTTGGCGAAACGCTTTTTGGAACTCTTCGAACACTACCGGGGTACCGACAATCATCCGCGATTCAATGAGCGACGTGCAAATCACGGTGTCGCCCCGCGCCAAACGGACCGCTTCGGTCGACGTTCGCAAGCTGTGGCCTGGCTTGAGCCCCGCGTCGAACAGGTCTTGAGTAAGCTGCTGGGTGAAGTTGCGGACGTCGTCGTCTAAGGCACCGCGGTACAGAATCATCAGGTCGACGTCCGAAGCCGGTGACTGCTGGCGGCGACCGTAGCCGCCAATGGCCACTAAGGCCAAGCGGCGACGGAGCGCATCGCCGCGATTCTGGGGCAGATCGGCCAAACTGCTCTCGAACAGCTTGGTGATCACCTGGTCGATGACAGAAGAGATTCGCGCGCAGACCTGAACCGATACCATCCCGTTTCGATGCAGCCGGCGGACCTCATTTAGGCCCGTCTCGACCTGCTGGCGGGCGGCAAGCACGCTGGCACGGATGCGCACGGAGCTAGGCATGGGACTCGGGGGTAGAGGCTGGAATTGGTCGAGGGCACAGCGCTACCCGGGAGGCAACGCCGTCGGGCAGCCATTGCCTTGGAGTCCGGTGAGGATCGCCGCCGATGAGGATCGCCCGGTAAAACTTTTGATTATAGGGCCTCGGAGCCCGTTTCGCCCGTGCGAATGCGGATCGTGTCCAACAGATCGGACACGAAAATCTTGCCGTCGCCAATTTGGCCCGTTTGGGCGGCTCGGATCACCGTATCCACGGCTTCCTGCACGCGGTCGTCGTCCACCACGATCTCGATCTTAACTTTGGGGACAAAATCGACGGCGTACTCGGTTCCGCGATACATTTCGGTGTGGCCTTTTTGCCGCCCGAAGCCACGGACCTCCGTAATGGTCATGCCTACCACGCCGAGTTCGGCCAAGGCGTTCTTTACGTCTTCGAGCTTGTAGTGGCGAACAATCGCCTCGATTTTCTTCATGTCCGCAAACTCCTCGAACCAGGAATGCCCGTCTGCCCGACTCATCGGCGGGCGGCAACCGTGCCGTTGTGTGGCCGCTGCCCCGTGTATCTACTTTAACAGACCGAGCGAAATTTTCCCATCGCAGGCAGAGCGGCAGAGTGTCTGCCCCCGCCTCTTAGAACAAAATATAACCTTCTTCTTCATGCTGGCTGACGTCCAGGCCGGCCCGTTCGCTGGATTCGTCCACGCGCAAACCGATTACCGCGTCCACCAGTCGCAACAGCAGGAACGTGACTACGACGCTGTAGACCCAGGTAACGGCGACCGCCACGATTTGGCCAAAAAATATGCGGGATTCGCCTTCGATCAATCCCAGCGGATTGCCGTTATCGATGTCCCAACAGGCTCGCGTCGCGAATACCCCGGTCAGGATGGCACCCAGCGTGCCACCAATGCCGTGCACACCGAACGCGTCGAGCGAGTCGTCGTAGCCGAGCTTGTGCTTGAGCGTACCACACGCATAAGCACACACCACCCCGGCAATGGCACCCATGAGCAGCGCCGGCATGGTATTGACGAAGCCCGCAGCAGGCGTAATGCAAACCAGGCCGGCCACCGCCCCCGAAGCGGTACCCAGCACGCTCGGTTTGCCCCGCAGTAGCCACTCGTAGACGGCCCAGGCCACCGCGCCGGCCGCCGCTGAAAAATGGGTGACGGCAAACGCACTGGAGGTAAGGTGGTCGCTGGCCAACTCGCTACCGGCATTAAATCCAAACCAGCCGACCCACAGCATGGCTGCGCCCATGGCGGTGTAGGTCAGGTTGTGAGGCGCATATCGTCCTGTCGCCAACCAATGCGGCGACCAAGCAAGACGGCACAAATGAGTGCCGAAATACCCGAGCTAATGTGGACCACCGTACCGCCGGCAAAGTCCAACGCGCCGCCCGCCCAGGACTGTCCCTCCCCGGCGTCGATCTCGGCCGTGGTATCGAACGCCAAGATGCCACCATCCCAAACCCAGTGGCATAGAGGGCAGTACACAATGGTGCCCCAGAGTACGAGGAACACGACCATGGCGCTAAACTTCATCCGCTCGGCAAATGCGCCGCAGATCAAAGCGGGGGTGATAATGAAGAACATGCCTTGGAATAGCATGTGCGTGAGCCGTGGAATGGCGCCTTCCATCGGCTCCACCAGTTCGCCCCCTTCGGGCCAGCTCCGCTCAACGTTCTGCATGAACAGAAATTCGCCATTGCCAACGTAGAGCCCGTCGCCACCAAAGGCGAGCGAGTAGCCATACAATGCCCACAGCACGGTCATCAGCCCCATCAGGAACAGGCACTGCATCATCACGCTAAGGACGTTCTTCTTGCGTACCAGGCCGCCGTAAAAGAGCGCGAGACCGGGCGCCGTCATGAACAGCACCAACGCGCAGCTGGTAAGCATCCACGCGTTATTTCCCGCAAGCGCCGCGGCATCCGCCGTCGCCTGAGCCTGCTCGACCGCTTCAGCGAGGCCCGCGACAGGGCCGGTGGCCGAGTCTTGGGCAATCGCCAACGTGCCGCACCCTAGGAAACCGACCAAGCCAATCGCGAACTGGCGGCGCAGCCAAGCCAAGTTGCTCATTGCCTGTACCTCCGCAAAAAGTGAATACCTTGAAAAATCAGATTAAGGAAAAGTGGACGCTACGCCCGGCGGCTGCCGTGATTGCAGGGAGCCGTGCTCCACTGGAGTCGAACGCCACGTGCCCTAACATAGTCAGCGGGTGCTATCGGCGTAAAGTCCGTACGCCAAGGTTTTCACCCTCGCGCGCGCACTGCGCGGATGCATGTTTCGCTGCGAAGCAGCCCAAATGACCGGGCAGCGGCGCATTGCGCCGACAAGTCGCGTCTACACGCAATTCTTCTGCCATGGTACGTCCGGGTGACCGGCCAAGTGGTTGGCGGCACGCGCCAGCACGAACAGTAAGTCGCCCAGACGGTTCAGGTACACCAACAGTTCGGGCCGGACGGCTGTCTCTCGCGTGAGCGTCACTAGTAACCGCTCGCTCCGCCGACAGACGCATCGCGCCACGTGCAACTGAGCGGCGGCGGCCGTACCGCCCGGCAAGACAAACTGCTTGAGGGGCGGCAACTCGCTCTCCCAGCGATCGATGGAACGCTCCAGCATTTCGCTGGCCGGGCTCCCTAGCAGCTGAGTCCCTTTCGCTTGCGACTCCGGCGTTGCAAGTTCGGCCCCCAGGTCGAACAGATGGTTCTGCACGCTGCCCAATAGTTGGTCAAATTCGGAATAATCGGTCGCCGCCATCGCTAGTTGGGCACGGGCCACACCCAATACGGCGTTCAACTCATCGACGCTTCCAAATGTCTGGATACGAAGGTGATCTTTGCCGACACGCTGGCCGCCATAGAGCGAAGTTTCCCCTTGATCCCCCGTTTTGGTGTAAATCTTCATCGGCGCAGTTCCGGTAGTGGCGGTATGGCCCGACGGTGGTCGACGGCCCTTCGACCGGTATCATATCGCGCCGGCGTTCCACGCCCACCCGGCGCGACGCTGTTGCAATTCTCCTCCCCGACAAGCAAAATAGGAGACTTACACAAACCTTGCCGCCACGCCTTGTATCGGCGACTCCGGCGGAAAATTGGCCTCGCTGCGCCCTCCTGCCACGTTTATCTGCCGTTATTGGAGAAAACACCATGAGAAACATCTGGATGCTCGCCCTTTGCTTGTTAGTCATTGCCTACTTTTCCACCGGCGGCCCCAACGAAGCAACGGCTGCCCCGGCCAAATCGTTAGACTCAGTCGCCGCGGCCGCGAGCGGCGAGGCAGCGGACAGCGAGGACGACGAGGACGGAGATGAGGAAGAAGGTGACGACGAAGAAGACGAAGAGGACGAGGACGAGGACGAGGACGAGGACGAGGACGAGGAATCTGACGACGACTCCTCCGAAGAAGAAAAAGAAGAAGCGAAGCCTGCCGCTAAGGGCAAGAAAAAGGCCGACGAGAAGCCAAAGGATGATCAGCAAAAACGGAAGACCCATACCGTCAAGGCCAAGCCGCTGAAGATTCAATTTGAGTCCGAGGGAGTGTTTGTCGCCCGTCAGATGACCGAAGTCGACCTCGATCCCGAAACTTGGAGCGAGTTTGAAATCGTCGAAATCGTGCCGCACGGCGCAACGGTGCGTAAGGGCCAAGTCCTGGTGAAGTTCGACGGCGTGAAGCTCAAGGAAGCGATCGACGACTTGGAACTCGACCAGCAACTCGACGAATTGACCCGGATGAAGGCCGAGCAGGAATTGCCGCGGCTGGAAAAGTCGATAAAGGACGCCTTTGAACAAGCCGAGCGATCGCTCGCCGAAGCCAAGGTCGATTATAAGAACTATGAAGAGACCGACCGCGACTTGATTGTCAAGCAAATCGACATGAGCCTCAAGAGCACCGAGCAGGCCGTGGAGAATGCCCGCGAAGAACTTGAGCAGCTCGAAAGAATGTATGAGGCCGACGACCTGACCGAGGAGACCGAAGAGATTATCCTCAAGCGGCAACGGGCCCAAGTAGAGCAATACGAGTTCATGCTCGAACGTGCCAAGCTCTCGCACGATCGCAACCTGGAACTATTTTTGCCGCGAAACGACGTCAGCGAGAAGGAGTACCTCGAGCGGGTAGAGTTGGCTTTCGAGCGGGCGAAAACCGCGCTCGAAACCGATGTGAGTCGCGTGCAATATCAGCTACAGAAGAGCAAGCGGGCGAAAGTGAAGTCGCTGGAGAGCCACGCCAAGTTGACAAGCGACCAAAATTTGCTCACCCTTACCGCGCCTGCGGATGGGGTGGTCTACTACGGTGCCTGCGAGAACGGCGAATGGTCGGACATGGCCAGCTTGATTGGCAAGCTCAAGCCCGAGAACAATGCTCCCACCGACACAACGCTGATGACCATCGTGGGTCCTGCCAAGCTGTACGTGGTTTCGAGCGTTAAGGAAGTAGATCGCCCCAGCGTGCAGAAGGGCCAGGCAGCCACGATCCAGCCGACCGCGACCGACAGCCCCAAGCTCAAGGCCAAAGTGAGCCAATTGTCAGCGATTCCCATCGCGTCGGGCAAGTTTGCCATGGACCTCGACCTGGCCAGCGACGAGCTGCCGGAGTGGCTGGTGGCGGGAATGACCGGTAAAGTGAAGGTGACCACTTACGAGAAGAAAAAAGCGCTCTGTGTCCCCAAGGCTGCGGTGCACGCCGAAGAGGACGACGAAGATGCCAAGTACGTTTGGCTGGTCGACGGCGACGAGGTCGAGAAGCAAGCGGTTGAGGCCGGTAAAACCAAGGGCGACACGATCGAGATCGTCGACGGCCTTGAAGCGGGCGATGTCGTCTCGTTGGACGACGAAGATGCCAAGGATGATGACGACACCAGCGATGACGAATCGGGCGACGAGGACGAATAGCAGCCCCACGGTTTTCTCCCGCTTCGCCCGCCGCCGGGTGCTGGCACCCCCCGTACTTGCAAGTAAATGGAGTTGGTATGACTCGCAGCTCGATGCCACTCGCCGTAGCCATGCTGGCGGGCCTATTGGTCGTGGGCCTCACAGCGCGGGGCGAGGAGGAAGTGCGTGTCGCCAATTCGCCACTGGCGACCCTTGGCCCCACGCCCCGGGCCATCGATGCGGTGGATGGCGACGCACTGCGTAGCGCGATTCGCCAAGGCGTCGAGTTTCTGCTGGACGATCAGCGGCCGAGTGGGGGCTGGGGCAGCACCGAGCAGACCAAGGGGCTAAACATCTACGCCCCGGTGCCGGGTGCCCACCATGCGTTTCGGGCGGCCGTCACGGGTCTGGTGCTTGAGGCGCTGGTGGCCGTCGAGCCCCTGGAGACCGGGCCGCTCGCCGAGCGTATCGGTCAGGCCATCGACCAGGGCGAATTGTGGATGCTGCAAAACACCAGTCAGATCCGCCGCGCCGATACCGATGCCGTTTACAACACCTGGGGGCACGCGTATTCCATAACCGGCATGGCAAGCCTGTATCACCGCGCAGGGGGCGACGAGTCGAAGAAGCGGGCACTCAAGGCGGCCATCGACGAGCAAGTCGAAAAGCTCCAGCGGTACGCCTTCGTCAACGGCGGTTGGGGCTACTACGACTTCGACTACAAGACGCAGGTCCCCGGCGGCAGTCCCAATAGCTTCACCACGGCCACCGCGCTCATTTCGCTCCAGCAGGCCCAGCAGCTCGGAATCGAAATCTCCCAGAAAATGGTCGACAAGGCGATAGTTTCCATCCAACGCCAGCGTAACCCCGATTTCACCTACGCCTATGGCGAGTACTTGATGATGCGGCCCATGTATCCCATCAATCGTGCGGGAGGTAGCCTAGGACGCTCGCAAGCGTGCAATCTGGCGTTGCGGCTGTACGACGATACGCGAGTGACCGACAAAGTGCTCGAAACCTGGCTTAATCGCCTGTTCGCCCGCAACGGGTGGCTGAGCATCGGCCGCAAACGACCCGTCCCGCACGAGTCGCACTTTGCCGTCGCGGGGTATTTCTACTATTACGGCCACTACTACGCAGCGAAAACCATCCCCGTGCTACCCAAGGAAGATCGCCCCTACTTCCAGGACCACTTGGCGGCCGTCTTGATGCCGCTGCAGGAAGCAGACGGCAGCTGGTGGGACTATCCGTTCTACAACTATCACCAGCAGTACGGCACGGCAATGGCCGTCACATCACTGATCGAATGCATGCAGAACGTCGAGAGTTCCCCTAGCGATGCGGTCACCAGTGGCGAGCCGTCCGGGCAGTAAGCTTGTGCCGTCGCGTGCACCTCTATCGGAACGAACGGCTCTTTCGGAGCGATACGCGCTTCCGAAATCATAAGGCTCAAAAACGGCAGGGATTCCTGCAAGAGGCGATGGGGCCGCATTTGCCGCCGTCTCGGATTTTGGGTACGACGCTGCGGGTTGCACGGCCACTTTCTGCCACTTCGGCGTGAAGCATTGCTTCAGCTTCACACGCCCCTAGCAGCGTATTTCGTCGGGTAGCTACCGCGGCCTATCGGTCGTGCGGGTTATGCCAGCGAGGGTTCTCGCTGAAAAGTTGCCCATTGCGTCGTCAATGCGGGGCACGCCGATCGGGGTGAACTAGATTTGGGTGGTTATCGATTTCGCCGTCCGCGGTTCCCCTGCCGCTCGTCGTACAACAGTCGACCAACCGCGGACCGAATCCCAGCACGTAAACTCCCCACCCTGCCATGGCTGCACGACTGCAGCGACTGGCAATCCAGAGGTAACCCGACCACCACCAGGTTTGTTTGTGAGTGAAGTGATGGGCTTTTTGAAAAACTTTTTTGACGATGTATTCGCCGACGAGCGCCCCTCCGTGGTGGCGTCCCCCCCGTCGAGCACCTTCGAGCAGGTTAACGACCAGCAACTCGAAGCGCACTTGAAGATTGCCAAGTACGGCGACTTCACGCTCACCGATGCGGTTCGTCCTTCGTTCACTCTGGAAGTCGTCCCCACCGCCGGCTATCGTCACGATGTCTATCGCGACGAAGAAAACCGCACGGACGTTCCCGTCCTGATGGCTTCCGCCTCGCGAGAGCGGCTACTCGACATCTTCATGGAGCTGATCGAAGAGCTGGGGCCAACCGTCGACGTGGTGCTCGAAACGAGCCACGGTCATCGGGCCGGACATCACACCGACCTGTACCGCGAACATATTGATATGCCCATCCTGCAGAGCACACTGTGGGATTTTGAAGACCTACTTGTAAACGATGGCTGCACCGGCATTGCCGTGCTGAACCCAAAAGTTCCGCAGGAAATCCAACTCGACGAGCATAAGTTACTCATCGCCTACGGGGCGAACCTTACGGCCTTTGAACAAGTGCTGAGCGATAGCCAACTCCCATGCTGCGAGGCGATGAAATTCATTACCGAAGCCGAGCACGTTCACTCCAGCAACGAGCGGTACGTCGAACAGTTCGAAGAACTGAAGATGCGGCTCGGCATGGACGGCGAATAGCAACCCTTCCGCGAGATGGCTACGGATTCGCTGCCACTGCTGGTGCGTGCAGGCAAATTCGTTCTTGGCATCGGCCGGATAGCCGCGCGACTCGAGCAACGTCCAAGCTTGTGGATCGATCTCCGGGAAGTAGGTGTCACCCGCCGGAGCGGCATGGATCACGGTGCGATACAGACGCCACGCCTCGGGTAGCGCCAAACGGTACACTTCCGCGCCACCAACCACGAACAGCTCGCCTTGCTCCATAGCCGTGGTGGGCAACAGCGCCACTGCCTGATCGAGCGAACTTGCCACCAACACCGCGTGGTGCCCGGGGTCGTAGTCCTCGCGTCGGGTGAGCACCATCGTAACTCGCCCGGGCAGCGGCCGCCCGATCGACTCGTACGTCTTGCGGCCCATCACCAGGGCGTGGCCCATCGTCAGCTGTTTGAACCGTTGCAAATCGCCCGAGAGTCGCCAGGGCAACTCACCACGGTTGCCAATCACTCCGTTTTCGGCAACGGCGACCACCAAGGAAATTCGCGGCCTGTTGGCATTCGCGTTCGTCGACATAACAGTACCGGGTGGCTAGGTCGTGGTTGCGGCTGCGCGGAACCAAGGCGGATCGGTCGCCGAGGTGGCAAAGAGCTCGCTCACCGAGGCGTCGATCGCCTCGCAGATCTGGTCGAGCTGCAATCCCTGTCCAGCGTTGAAGAACGGATGCTCAATGCGATTGGCAATGCCCTCGGCTCCCGTGAAGCAGTACGTGGTTATAAACGCAATCGGGATCGTCCACCACGCAAACTCGTCAACCACCCCCCAGGGCAGCAGGAGCAAGTAGAGCACGAGGGCATGGTTGAGGATCACGCGGTACGAGGGAGCGATGGGTGTGTTTTGAATCCGCTCACAGCCACCACTATAGATGGTCATGATCAGCGACCATCCGCGGACAAGGCGGAGTACCGAGGAGGGCAGCATGAATTCGCGGTCCAAAAATCGGTTAAACGGCCACCGGTGCCGCGATGTGCGGGTACGGATCGTAGCCAACCAGCGTGAAATGATCGTACCGAAAGTCCGAGAGCGTGGCGATCGCCCGATCGATTTCCATCGTCGGCAGTGGCCTGGGCTTGCGGGCCAACTGCGTGCGGGCCTGATCGAGATGATTGTCGTACAAATGGGCATCGCCAAGCGTATGCACAAAATCACCCGCCACGAGGCCAGTCACCTGCGCCACCATCATCAACAACAGCGCGTACGAAGCGATATTGAATGGCACGCCTAGGAACACGTCCGCACTGCGCGGTACAACTGACACGACAGCCGACCCTCCGCTACATAGAACTGG
Source organism: Lacipirellulaceae bacterium (assembly GCA_963753855.1). Lineage (GTDB taxonomy): Bacteria > Planctomycetota > Planctomycetia > Pirellulales > Lacipirellulaceae > Aeoliella. Next base: position 424,033 of record CAVWDV010000009.1, read on the forward strand.
AATAGCAGGTGGCACGGAGGCAGCGCCATGTGGTCAATGTCGGCCGGATTCCACGCCGTGACGATCAATCTCCGCGAATCGGGGTTCGTGCGAATCTGTTCGACGACGCGAGCGAGTTGATCGATGGTGTCGCCACCCGGGCACTGCCAACTCCGCCACTGCTTGCCGTACACCGGACCCAACTCACCCTGCTCATCCGCCCACTCGTTCCAAATGGATACACCGTTATCGTTTAAGTACTTCACGTTGGTGTCGCCAGCAATGAACCACAGCAGTTCGTGAAGGATCGATCGGGTGTGCAGCTTCTTGGTAGTGACGAGCGGGAAGCCGTCCGCCAGATCGAACCGCATTTGATGTCCAAACACACTCCGCGTACCGGTGCCCGTACGATCGGACTTCTGGACGCCAGTCTTTAAGACGCGATCGAGGAGGTCGAGGTATTGGTGCATGGAAGGGAAACCAGTAGATGAAACATTGCGCAATGACGAAACCAACATCGAAGCAAGCACACACGATTGGTGAGCCGAACGCGCTGGCGCCGGGTACACTCCAGGCAACCGGAGGCAACCGCCTACTTCTCACAACACGACACCCATATCTTTGTGCCGACAGTCCTTTAGTCGTTGGCACCAGGCCTTGTTCCCGCGGTGCTTGCCCGCTAGGTCATTCCTTGGCCATCAGTTCCTCCACAAGCTTCGCCAGCAGCGCGGGGTCGTCCTGTTCGCGGAGATGGTCGATACGATCTTGCTTGAGGCCCAGTTTTTCCAGCGCTCCCACGATGTATTTCCACTGCCGCTCACGGGCCTTGCCCTCTGCCAGGTAGAGTTCGGTAACCAACTCCTGTAGCCGCTGCAGCGAAACCGCTTCGCGGTTGTCGTAGTACCGTTTGATGATGTTCTGTTGATATTTGGAATGTTCTTTGGCCATGACCAGTTATTACGGGGGCAGTGGGGATGGAAACGGGCAGGTCAACAATCAGGGGGCATCGGCGAGCTGGAAGTAGATTTTAACCGCCGAGGCTAGCGAGGCACAGGCGTCGCGGGACGCGAGCATGCACGTTGCCCGCAAATTCGCTGCCATCGCTACCGTCTCCGAGATTGGCCTTTGTCGCCAGCGAATGGTTTGCCAGGGGCTACTGTCTGTCGCTAAGATGGACTCACGGCGGTGTGTCTCCCCGACCCTTGAGCCCCCGAGCCCTCCCGTGAAGCAAATCATCGCCATCGTCAAACCGTTTTTGGTGGAAGAGATTCTCAATAGCTTGCGGCGTGCTCCGCTCGAAGCGGTAGAAGTTCGCGAGGTAAAGGGCTACGGCAAACAAAAGAGCTACCTCGACCAATACACCGACAGCGAATACAGCCAGGCATTTCTGCCCAAGGTCGAAATTGTCCTATGGGTCGACGACGCACGGGTCGAAGAAGTCGTCCGTAAGGTGGTCGAAGTCGCCCGCACCGGCAGAATGGGCGACGGCAAAATCTTCGTCCTCCCCGCCGAGAGCTACGAACGGGTGATTGATCTCGGTACGGCAAACCACGCGGCCAACGCCAAGTAGCACGAGCCTCCATTCGCGGGGCCCCTACGGCGAACTCGACACCGCAGGCGCAGGGGGTGAATTTCACCGCTTCACCCGCACTGCGCTCGTAGAGCAACTTCACGAAATCTTCCAGCAGCCGGCCATCGCTTGATTCTAGGATCACCCGCGCCTGGGCCAGCACTTCGCGCTTGCGGTTCATCGCTTCCGCCGCTGCCAGTGCCCCCTCCTCGCTCAGCGCGCCGCCTTGGCCAAAGCGGCTGGCAATTTCGGCAAAGTCGGCCGTCGCCCAACCTTCAAACAGTTCCGGATGGCTCTCGACAATCTGATTGACCACGGGATTGGTCGCCTGATCGAACCCCGCCAGGGTGATGCTCGCCACGTCGACAAACAGTTCGTCCACCGCCACCCCCAACCCCTCGGCCAATCGTCGCAGCGTGCGGGCATGCGGATTCTTCTCGCCCCGGGCAATGCCGCGGACCGTCCGCTGGTCGAGCCCCGAGGCTTCCACCACGTCGTCGTAGGTCATGCCATGCTTGGCCATCAATCGCCGCACGTTGTGCGCCACCGCCTGGGGAGCGGACGCGGATAATGCACTTGGCACAATAGCAGCGGTAGGCATGAGGGCTATCCGAGACTTGACAGGCCGATCGAGAATAGTGTACTTTCATACACCTATTGAGTCAAGCAGCGGAATGCGGCGTTTGGAACCAGCCTTGCTGGCCATTCTATTTTCGAACCGTAAAGCACGCCACGAATCGCCATGGACGTAGTCGCAGAGCCGCAGATGGGAGGTTCGCGATTCGCGCTGGCTCCAACACCAAGCCGTAGCCACCAAAGGGCACGAAAAGACACAATAGGAACGGGGCTCACGGCCAACGTCTGCTTCCTGCCAATCGGGGAGTGTTCTTGAGCTTCTGGTGCCTTTTTTTCGGCAATTCCTCCGCTCCGCAAACGAAACCCTGAACATGGCCCTATTGGCGTACTTAGCGGTTCCCCCTTCTGCCAAAGTTATTTGCCCGACAGAGCGGGCCGGCGCGATGCGAAACTCGCAAAATCGGGTCGTTATGACAACGACGACGGCCGGGCAGGTACGCCGTGGCTCCGTGGCGAACGGGCGCTGGCGAACGTAACGCTGGGGAAGGTGGGCCGCGAAAATCTTGCATTGCTTAATCCGCAACGGCGAATTCCACGACTGGATGCCCTTCCATTTGGGGAAAGAAGAGTTCCAGAACCGCCAGCATCAGCTGATGGGTGACCCCGTTGCTACATTTGGCGGCCAGCGGGGTAAGCAGCCATCGCCCTTCCGGCCAGCGGACCTCCATCACCTTAGCGCAGTCCTCCAACAACTGATAGACCCGCGCGCGAGTGACCCCCAGGCGGTCAGCCTGCTGTTTGACCGTGGGCGCATTGCCGTCCACCTCCAGTCGCTCCCTGGCCAGTTCGGCCACTTGCTCGCCGAGGTCGATTTCGATTTGCTTGACAAGCGGGCCAAGAACCTTACGTCGCAGCTCAGCAGGCGTCGGCGGCTTGTCGGTCAACAGGGCCTCTGCCAACCATCGCGAAAGCGATGGGACAAATCGCGGTAGTAAATCGATTTCCAAGTTCTCGCTCTGCACGGAAGTCGATACGGCTTCATGCACGGTACAAAAAACCTCGAGGATGGCGTGCACTCGCTTTTCGCCGTGCGTTCGTAAGCGGCGAATTTGCGCCAGCGAGCGGTCGGCGTACTCGCTGAGCGGCTTATGCCAAATAACCGTGGGCAGCGATTGGAGCGTCGGTGCCAAGCGCCCCAGCTGGTGATCGGTAAATTCGTGCTGCCTCACCGTGTCGCACCACGTGGACCATAACGATTCCGACACTTGGGTGGGGTCAAAGCCAGTCGGTGCGGTGTCGCCGGCCTCCTTGCCCCCGGCAACGTCCATCCCGAACGGTGGGTCGGCAGGCTCTGCTTTCGCCGCCCGCCGGAGCAGTTCGAAGAAGCCTTCGATTTTCTTTGTTCCAACACCGGGCGTACGTAGCAACTCGTCGAACGATTCGTCGAGCAAGTCGCGCAATTGACGATCGAGGAACGCAATGGGCAACCGGCGGTCGGTCGGAAGCACCCAATACGAGAGCGATCGATCCAGGCGGCCGTCGCTCGGTCCGCTCAGCAGTCGCTTGCGGAGTCGCTCGTAGGTTCCTACCAGGCGGTAAACGTTACTCGAAACGGCTTTCCTAGCCATGTTCGGTTTCCTGTCGAAAGTGAGCGATATCCAAGTCGATGGCTACAACCATAGCCGGCACGGCAACGCCAGCCCGAGAGCCAGCATGTGCCCAGCCGCCAAGCTCTCCGCACGGCGTACCAATCGGCAGGATCAATCAGGAGGGAAGGTCAAATGGCAGGCGAGCCAGCACGCGGGACGCGGTAAGAGAAATCCTTCTCTTATCGGCAACATTCTTTGGCTCAGGCCGGCAAATGTCAAGCAGTTTCTTGAGCTTTTGCCACCATCCAGCGATCGCCAGGCAACGCAACCAGGACGGACCGTCGCATAAGCCGCGCATCTTGCCTAAGCTAAGCTACGGGGGGACATGCTGCTCCAAGTCAAACGATTCATGGTTATGCCTCAACTGCTTTCCCAGAACCATTCTCCAACGGCGGCACCCGGCACGGAGGCAAAGTTCTGCGTCGTGGGTGCCGGTACCTCGGGCCTCGCGGTGGCCAAGAATTTTGTCGAGGCCGGCATCCCGTTCGATTGCCTCGAACGCGAGAACGCACTGGGCGGCAACTGGTGCTATGGCAAGCCGGCCAGCAGCGTCTATCGGTCGACGCACCTCATTAGCTCGAAGCGGCTAACCGAGTACACCGACTTTCCCATGCCGGAGCATTACCCTGAGTACCCCAGCCACGCATTGGTGCTCGACTACTTGAAGGGCTACGCCAACCACTTCGACCTCAACGAACACATCGAGTACGAGACACCCGTAGCCCGCGCTACTCGGTCAAGCAACGGGGGCTGGCTCGTGGAACTCGCTACCGGCGAGGTACGTCCCTACCGCGGCTTGGTCATCGCCAACGGACACAACTGGGACCCACGGTTCCCCGAATTCCGTGGCGCATTCACCGGCTCGGTTTTGCACTCGTCCGAGTACAAGACGCCCGACGTGCTGGCTGGTAGGCGGGTACTGGTAGTCGGGGCGGGCAACTCGGGGTGCGACATCGCCGTGGAGTCGGCCGCGAATGCCGCCAAGACACTCCACAGCATGCGCCGCGGCTATCACTACCTGCCCAAATTCTACCGTGGCTACCCCATGGACGCGGTAGGCGAGTTCATGCTGCGGATGCGGGTGCCTCTGTGGCTCCGGCGGCTCCTTGCGCACCGCGTGATCAATCTGGTGCTCGGTGCCCCTGAACAAATTGGTCTGCCGAAGCCCGATCATCGGCTGTTCGAAACCCACCCCATCATCAACTCCCAGCTCGCCTACCACGTTGGTCATGGCGATATCGACATCAAGCCCAACGTCGAAGAACTGTGTGGCCACGAGGTCCGGTTTGCCGACGGCTCGCGCGAGCCGGTAGACGTGATCATCTACGCAACGGGCTTCAAAATCACGATTCCGTTCGTCGAGCGCAGCGAGCTGAATTGGCGGGGCGATAAGCCAGAACTGTTCCTCAACATCTTTCACCCCGAGCGCGACGACCTGTTTGTGGCCGGTCTCATCCAACCCGATAGCGGGCAATGGGGTTTGGTCGACTGCCAGGCCCAGCTCATCGCCGCTTATATCACGGGTCTCGACGCCCAACGCGATGCGGCCCGCTGGTTCCAAACGCACAAACGGGCACACCACGCACCGCTCAACCGTGGCATCGACTACATTCGCTCACCGCGGCATTTACTTGAGGTCGAACATTTCAGCTACCGCGAGGAGCTAGAACGGCTCGTGCGGAAGCTCAAGTGACTGCCGACGCGGCACCTACAATCCCGCCGAGAGTCGCAAGCCGAGCACGACTGCGGTGTCGTTATTCACGTTCGCCGGCTCAATGACTTGCAGGTCGGCCGTCAGTGCCATGCCTTTGGCGATTGCGGCACTGTAGTACATCTCGACACCGTTAACGTCCTGCAGAGTCAGCACCGGGCTGAACAGATTCTTAAGATCGTCGCTGATACCAGTGTGAAAGTAACCGACGCCGAACGAGTCGTGGGGACGAGCATCGCTAAAGCCCATGGCCTGGATACCCACGTTGGCCGACCAGCCGATCGGACTGGTCGCCTGGTCCGCGATTCCCCATTGGCTGAGTAGGGAAACATTCCGCTCCTTGTGGCAGCGATCCATCCATAGCGTTTGCTCGAGAATGTATATCAGCGAGTAAGCCCCGTCCTGCGGAATGGCGACAAGCCCTTCGTCGGGCACAATGACGAAACTGCCCGGATCGAAGGCGGTGAATTCTCCCGTCGACCAGGCACCCATAAAACCGTGCGAACCTGGCAGCCCACCAAGCTCGGTAAAGAATCGCCAGTAGCCGAGAATGTTGGCCCCGTTGCCGAACAGGTCGTCGAAACCGCTGGTCGTCGCGGAGTTTTGCGTGTCGAACACGAGGAATGCACCTTGCACCTGCTTGCCATGCATCTTAATCGCGCCGGCTCCCATGACCGACAGTGGGGCGACACGTGCAATGGAAACGGGAATCACCATCGAGGCATTCATGAACCCGTTCACACCTCGGCCCGTTTGGGGGTAAAGCATGTAGAACAGGTCGACGGCGTTGAATTTGCCGAAATTCACCAACAAATCATCGCTCAGCGCCTGACCAAATGTCAGGCCCGTAATCGCTGTGTCGTGTTCGCCCGACTTGGGATACAGCATGGCGATATTGACGGGCGCGAAGGGAACGGCCTGGCGATTGACGTCGTCGCCAAAGCGAGTTTCGACGTGCATGACCATCGAGCTGCCCTGCCATAGTCCCAGCTTGCCGCCGTCGACGTTGAAGAACTGATCGACCTTGCCGCCGTATTCAAACCCCCGCTCAACACCGCCGCTGGCGACGCCCTGATAGAATTGAGTCGCCTGCAGATTGTAAGCGATGCCACACGAGGCCAGTCGCGTCATGCAGGGAGTAAGCCGGCAGGTGAGTTCATCGCACAGCGGGCAGTCAAAGCAGTAGCCATCGCCGCAAGCGGCGGTCGAGCACGAGCAGCCGCAATCGATTGCGCTCGAACAGCTATCGGTCGAGTCTGAGCAGCACGACGCCAGCTCGACGTCGCCCCACTGGTTACCTGCCGCCGTCGCGGCGGTCAGTGTGAAGACAACGGCACAAAGGCCATTGATCGCCGCCAACCGAGATGCGTTCATCACCAATCATTCCATCTGTGGGGGGTGGAAAATCCATTCCAATATCGACGCTACCACATTGGGATCATCGACAACCGCGCCGCAGGAACCGCATGCCGGTGGGGACGCTTGCACATGTAGTGGTTGGGCAAACTTTGCCGAGGGCTACCGCCTGAGCTATCTAGTGGCTGCTGCGGGCTCTTGGCTGCTGCGGGCAGCAATCGGTCGATGATCGGGAGTTCGCTAGACTAAAGGCAAACTTGCCCAATTGATTTGTGCGACTGATTTGCGCGACTCCAGGTGAGTTCTTGGGGTAAATGTGCCGCTAAACCGTATGGAATTCGCATGCAAAAACATTGCAGCGCGGAGCAAACGACATGCACCTGCATGGGTATTTTCCACCCATTGGCTGCAAAAGGGGTCGCGAGCAACCCCAGTCCGAGGCAACCGCAGGGCAGGTACCGCCGGTACGAGATTTCAATCCGGCCGCTGCAAAGGGGGCTGTGGTACAACGGGGCTATTTCACAACAGTGCATAGGAAAGGATCCGAGCCATGGTGCGTGACTCCGCTCGTTCGCAGGTAATTGGCTTCCTCGGGTGGATGGTGGCGTGCTTTGCTGCCGCTGCGGTTGGTGCCATCGCGTCTGCCGACGCCGGCGACTTCTATCGCCAGCTCGATCGTCCCTCGTGGGCCCCTGCCGGTTGGCTGTTTGGGCCGGTGTGGACTGTGCTGTATGCCTTACAAGGCCTGAGTGCGTGGCTGGTGTGGCGCGAACAGTCGGCGAAAGGTCGGCGGGCTGCACTGGGGGTGTTCGTCGTACAACTGGTGGTGAACGCGTTGTGGAGCTGGCTGTTCTTCGCCTGGCACCTGGGTAGTGCGGCCTTTGGCGAGGTGCTGCTGCTGTTGGCCTTGATTGTCACCACGTTCGTCTTGTTCTGGCGAATTCGTCCTCTAGCGGGCGCCCTGCTACTACCCTACCTGCTGTGGGTCGCTTTCGCCGCAGCCCTGACGTACGCCATCTGGCAACGCAATCCGGCAATGCTGGGATGATGGATTGTGGCGGTCGATTCGCGAAGCCTTGTGCCGCGCCGAGCGCCGTCAGAACCGTTCCCTTGGCCACCACCTTGGCAAACGGCGGCGGCACTAATCTATTCAAGCATGATTTGTCCGTTCGGGCTTTCTTCAGCGGAGGCGCCAAGCGTCAGCGGCAAGCCCTGCGCGGCTGCCCGGTGCGGAGTCTACCGGCCCTTCGATCAAAAATCGAGCACTTGCTGATCCATGGCAATCTCGATCTCCGCAAACACGTTCCGCGCGTCCGTCAGATCAAAATCTTCATCCTTGGTGAGTAGCGGATCGACGTGCGTGACGACCAGACGCCCAACCTCAGCCGCCGCGGCGACCTGCGCGACGTGATTGAGGCAGCTGTGGCCGGTGAGTTCGGCGAGGTCGTCGTGGCCGGCAGGGAAGTTCGCTTCGTGCAGCAAGAGGTCGACGCCGCGAATGTGGTCGATGTAGTCGGCACCCGCGGAGGCGGTTGTATCGGTGACATACGCCAGCGAGTGACCGGGCCACTCGAGTCGCATGCCAAGCGACCCGCCTGGGTGCTTGAGCGGAAAAGTGCGTAGCGTGCCACGGTCGCCGGCAGCGTTCTTGCCAAGCTCGCAGTTGTCGGCGAGTGCTTGAAACTGGTACCCTGGCGCAACCGGAAACAAGGCAGGAGCGAACAGGTGCTGACGCACGGCGTCGAGCTTGTCGGTGGCGCCGTGAATCGTGACTCGGTCGTACGCATCCACCCCAAACGTCTCCACCAAGTAGGTCAGCCCGCTCACGTGGTCGAGATGGGCGTGGCTCAGAAAGATGTCGAGTCGCTCGGTGGCCAGATGGTCGGCCAGGCGAAAGAGGCCTGTCCCCGCATCGAGCACGACGCCCACTTCAGGCAGCAGATACGCCGCGGTGTGACGCCGCGCGTTAGGATGGAAACCGGTGGTGCCGAGACAGACCAATTGCATGCAGGAGAATTTAACATGGCGGTTACCAGAATAGCAAATGGCATGGATCGCAGTTCCCGTGCTCCGGTAGCAGGTTCGCCGCCCGGCGAGGAACCCTCAACCGCGTTGGCCAAGCCAATCGCGGGACCTGAATGGTTGCGGCGGCTCGCGCGATGCATGGCCCTAATTTTTGCCGTGGCTTTGCTGCAACTCGTTGGTTGCCAACCGCAGCCGCCCGAGCAAGTGGTGGTCTACACCGCCTTGGACGAAGTATTCTCCAAACCGATCCTCGACGATTTCGCCGAGCAATCCGGCATCGAGGTGCTCCCGAAAATGGATACCGAGTCAACCAAGACCGTCGGCCTAGCGCAGGCGATAATGGCCGAGCGCGATCGGCCGCGGTGCGACCTATTTTGGAACAACGAGGTACTGCACACATTGCGGCTCGCCCGCGCCGGGTTGCTTAAGCCCGTTAGCATTGCGGTGGGTGAAAAGTATCCAGCGCAATATCGTAGCACCGATGGCACCTGGTTTGGCTTTGCGGCCCGGGGGCGGGTGCTGATCGTGAACACCAACAAGATTACCGAGGCACGCCGACCGAAGTCGATCGATGCGCTCATCGACCCGCAATGGCGCGACCAGTGCGGCATAGCCAAACCCCTGGCCGGAACCACTGCCACCCACGCGGCGTGCTTGTTTGCTACCTGGGGCGATGAGGAGGCAGAGCGGTTTTTCCAGAAGGTCAAAGGCAACGCGCAGATCCTTTCCGGCAATCGCGACGTCGCCCGTCGCGTGGCGACCGGCGCGCTGGCGTTCGGTCTGACCGACACCGATGACGCCATGGTCGAGATCGACGCCGGCGCGCCGGTGGCCATTGTGTACCCCGATCAGCGGGAAGACGAACTTGGTACGCTGTTCATCCCCAATACGCTGGCCGTAATCAAGGGCTGTGCGCATCCAGAGAACGCGAAGCAACTGATGGCGCACCTGCTGCAACCGGAGGTGGAAGCGCTGCTGGTACGCGGCCCCAGCGCTCAGATCCCGCTGCATCCCGAATCAACCGCCAAATCGCGCGTCGAAACCCCCAAGACCGTCAAAGCGATGCAGGTCGACTTCAACGCAGCGGCCGACAAGTGGGACGCGGCTTACGCGTTCTTGCGAGACGAGTTCGCGTCGGCGAAATAAGTGTTGTCCGCCCGAGGTGGCCGCTGCTAGGATAGGAGCAAGGACATTTTGACATGGCGACAGACCTATTTTCCGACCCGTCCATCCAAAGCCAGGCAACTGCCGCTGGCCATGGTTCCGTGGAAGTGCACTTGCAAACGCTTGTCGATCGCGACCGTGAGAGGCTTGCTGTCGCCGAAGGAATCGAGGCAATGAAGTCAGGGCAAGTGCGGCCGTTTGAAGAGTTTGATCGCGAATTTCGTTCCAAGCACAATCTTGCCCCGCGGCAATAGATGGATCTCGTCAATGTTACCGCCAGAGCCGAAGAAGATATCGCTGAGGCCTATCTGTGGTGGCGCGACAATCGGTCAGATGAACAGGCCGCGCGATGGCTTAACGCCATCTACCCGGCCATTGAAACACTATCGCAGTTTCCCGAGTGATGTCCAATATGCGCCGATGCCGAGGGCGATGTTTTCTGCCGGCAATTGCTTTTCGGATTGGGCCGGCACAATACGCATAAGATCGTATTCGCCATGGAGGACAACGAAGTGACAGTCCTCCGGGTACGGCATGTGGCGCGGACGGCTGGGTGATACGGACATTTTGTGGTTGTCGATTCTCTCGAATGCGTAGGTACGGGTGGTTGGAGTTACGGCACTTGGAGAGCAATCCACAGAGCGAGCATGGTGTTAGCGAATCGCAATTCCGCTTTGGCATGAAGTCGCTGCTGCTGGCGACTCTCAACGTCAGCCTGTTCCTGGGCGCCAGCATGTGGGCCGTGCGAGGTCCTGACCTGGGCGTGGAGGGGGTGTTCGACGCGGTGGCCGAATGGCTCGAAGAGAGCGACGAGATGGATTTGAGCGTGGGACTGGTGGTGGTGATGCCCGTGCTGCTGCTGGCTGGCATGTTTGCCCTGCCGGTGGCCATGATTCGCCTCGGAAAATGTCCCTACTCAGCGTACCAGCTATTCAGCTTTGCCGCCGCGGCATTGATTGCGGTGCTGTGGTGGTTTGTTGGACCGGGACAACCGGCCGACATCGCCGCCCGATTCTCCGTACCACTTACGGCGGCGGCCATGGCCATGTTCGTAGAGGTCGGCTACCGCAAGTCGCCCACGCCCTACTGGGTGCTGGCCAGCATCGGCCTGGGGATGGCTGCCGCCTACGCGCTGTTCATCGTTGGCGTGTGGGCGTGCGGCGGGAAAGTTTGATCGATTCCTGGTTATAGATTCCAGGCGATGATGACCACTTAGCCACGATTCGCTTCTGCAATCTCTACAGCCCTCGGCGATGCCTTCTTCCGCGGCGGCTGCCGGGCAGTTGCGGTGGCTTGGGCTTTTCTTCGGCGGGGGGAGCTTCGGCACCCGGTTGAACGGGGGCGCCGGCAACCGGAACCACCGTCGAAAAGCCCTCGATCTCGTCGCGCTTCAAGAGCCGATTGATCAAGATCTCGATGCGTGTGAGTTCCTGCCCCTCTTCGGGGGTAACGAACGTGTACGCCACGCCTTCGCGGCCCATGCGTCCGGTGCGGCCCACGCGGTGGACGTAGTCGTCCGAGGCACCAGGGATGTCGTAGTTCACAATGTGCGATATGCCGGTCACGTCGATGCCGCGGCCGACGACGTCGGTGGCCACCAGCACCTTGATTTCGCCGGCGCGGAACTGTCGCATCACCTTGTCGCGGGCCCCTTGGGCCATGTCGCCATGGATGCAATCAACCGCCTTGACAACCTTGGCCAGCTTTCGCTGGATCCGATCGGTTCCCCGCTTCGTCCGGCAGAACACAATCGCCTGCTCGGGCTGCTCGCGTTCGATGAGTTTCACCAGCAGGTCATATTTGCGCTGCTGGTCGACCGTAAAGTAATACTGATCGATCGTGTCGACGGTCTTGGTCTTGTCGGAGAAGTCGAGCACCACCGGGTCCTGCATGTACCGCTGGGCGAGTCGCTCGACGGCCGGGGCCACGGTGGCCGATAGCAGCAGCGTCTGCCGCTGCTTGGGACAACGCCGCAGGATCTTTTCGATGTCGGGCCGGAAGCCGATGTCGAGCATGCGGTCCGCCTCGTCGAGTACGACGGTCGAGAGGCCTTCGAGCACCAGCGTGCCGCGGCTCATGTGGTCGAGCACTCGGCCAGGCGTGCCGACAACGATTTCCGCCCCCTTTTCGAGCTTCGACACCTGCTGACGAATCGGCTTACCGCCATACACGGCGATGGTCCGCACCTTGCGACCATGGCTCAGCTTGTCGATTTCGTCGCGGACTTGCACAGCCAGCTCGCGGGTTGGCACCATCACCAGCGCCTGCGGCGGGGCATTGCGTCCCTTGCTCTCGAGGCGTTCAAGAATCGGGATTCCGAAACTGGCTGTCTTGCCGGTACCCGTACGGGCCTGCCCCAGTACGTCTTTGCCCGTTAAGGCAATAGGAATCACGCCGGCTTGCACCGGACTGGGTTCGTGATATCCGGCCTTCTCAAGCGAGGCGAGCATGATGTCCGAGACGCCTAGCTCGGAGAATTGGGCGCTCGAATGGGAAGACGGGGACGAGTTGGCGTTTGGGGCGGGGTCGGACACGTGGGGTGCAAATGCTCCTAACTTGTTGTTTTATTTGAGGTTAGGTTAGCAGGGCAAGGCAATTTGGTCAATGTCGCTGTGCAGGAAGCCCGCAGCCAATGCACCGAGGTGCGAGGTTGGGGCACCAAGGCGATCACGCGCGGACGACGCCCATGAAAAAAGCTGGCAATTGCACCGAAGTGCATTTGCCAGCTTTGTGGACTGCTGGGACGATCGTCGATGCGATCGAGAGGAAGCTGCGACTACTTCTTGACGGTCTTGCGCTTGGTAGCCTTGCGCTTCGCAGCCTTTTTCTTGGTCGACTTCTTCGCGGCCTTCTTCTTAGTGGCCTTTTTCTTGGTCGACTTCTTGGCGGCCTTCTTCTTGGTGGCCTTCTTCTTAGTCGACTTCTTGGCGGCCTTCTTCTTGGTCGACTTGCGGGCTACCTTCTTCTTAGTAGCCTTCTTCTTAGTCGACTTCTTAGCGGCCTTACGGGTGGCGGTCTTCTTAGCCGCCTTCTTCTTCGTTGCCATCTCCAATGGCTCCTTCTTCACGCGCCCGTGTTGGTAACGTGGCCTCTCCCTTGGGCGCTTGAAGGAAGGGAGTGACCGGGGTGTGCGCCTCCAATGCGAGGGCAGATTGGTTCTTTACGTTGACCACGAACCAACCCTTATGCGCGAATTGAAGCAAGTCGCCCCTGCGCTTGTCAAGTGGAATCGGCAAAATTGATACAGCTCGCCACACAATTTTCTTCGTCGCGCGAGGCTCTAGTACGCTCTGGCCGCGCTATCGGTCATCGACCGCGACGGTGCTGCGAACCCACGCGAGCAGCGCTTGGTGCTGCTTGGCGAAGTCGTGCTCGGTGGTACCGAGCGGCCGCTTGAAAAAGGCGGCCAGCGGGGCCAAGGCACCCGTTTCGCCGTGCCGCGCTGCAAGATCCAGCAGCCGCACCAGATCGAGCACCAGTGGGGCCGCGAGCGCCGAGTCGCTGCCTTGCCAGGTGAACTGCAAAGTCATGGAAGTACCTAAAAAACCGCGGAAATGAACATGATCCCACGCCGTCTTCCAATCGCCGAGGCTCTCGATGAACTCAATGGAAACGAGCGTCTGGGGGTCGTAGCCCAAGGTGCTACCAAGCACTTGATCCTTGGTGGCGACCTTCGTTTCGCGATTCGCCGGGTTGTCCAAAATGCGGCCATCGAGGTTGCCGAAAATGTTGTGACCCACCCAACTCATCACCTCCAAATGCCGCTCGGCGAACATGGGCGCGAGTACGGTTTTGAGCAACGTTTCGCCCGTCTTGCCATCTTGTCCGGCGTGGCAAATTTTTTTTCTTTTTGCCAGGTCTTCGATCGCCGGAGAGGCGGCTCCGACCGAGGGAGTAAAATTTACAAATGGTAAACCGAGTTCCAGCGCGGCGATCGCGTACAGCGAACTCGCCGCGATAGAGGTTCCCGCTTCGTCGAGCATCGGCTCCAGTTCGGGCCAACTGCTAGGCAGCGGGTCTTGTAGCAGCGGCTCGGTCGAGGCAACGTTCACCACCACGACGCCGCGCAGTCGATAGCGCTCTTGAAAACTGCGGAGGTCGGCCTGCAGTTGCGTTAAGAGCTCGCGTGGCGCCGTTTTTGCATCATCGCATAGCGGTACGTCGGCAAGCTGCCGGATCGCCTCGCCCGAGTGGTAGGCGATACCAGGAGCGATACGACTTTCGATCTCGGCCAGTTCACCGCGGCAGGCCGCCACCAGGTCGCCAGGCACAACGCGTTCGGCGGCCAATCGCTCGGCAGCGGCAAGCAAATTCGGCCGGCGAATGTCGTGCCCGCCAACCACCATATGGCTCCAAGGGGCCAGCTTCAGGTCGGCAAACTCTGCGAGTTCCGTGACGAGGCCCAGTGGTGGTGCCAACTGCTTTTGGAGCGCGAGCAGCCCCAGCGTCGCGGTGGTCGCCACGTTACCACACGCTCCGATGAGCCAAATGCCCAGTTTCTCATCCGCCATACGAATTCCGCATTTCCCTTGATGACACCGAACACTAGGAACGCCCTGGGTGTCGATTTATAACGATTGTCGCAGGGCAACATGCCGTGCGTCAACGCGTCCATTCCGACGAGAGATCAAGGCTGCAGGTGATTGGATGGTTCTGGCGAGTCGCCGCACGTGTCGTTTCCGAAATACTCACCGCCTTGTAGCTCGTTAGGGATTGCCCTCCAGCTGCAACTTTTAAACCGCCCCCCTCTGCCCACAACACCATGTTCCAATCCATTCTGCCTGCTCCCGCCGATCCGATTCTCGGCCTCACCGACGCATTTCGTGCCGATCCCAATCCCGCCAAGATTAACCTGGGAGTCGGCGTCTACCAGGATGCTTCCGGCGCAACGCCCGCGCTGCAATGCGTGAGGCAGGCAAACGAAAAGCTCACCCGCGACGGGGCCAGTTCGTCGTACTTGCCAATCCCCGGCCTCGCCGAGTACACCGCCGCGGTGCAGCAGTTGGCCTTTGGTCGCGATCACGAGGTGGTGACCAGCGGCCGGGCGATTACAGCGCAGACCCCAGGCGGCACCGGCGCCTTACGCGTGGTGGGCGACCTGCTTGCGCAGAATCTCCCTGGCACCACGCTCTGGATGACCGACCCTACCTGGGCCAATCATCCTAACATTTTCACCGCCGCCGGCGTGCCGCTCGCCAAATTCCCCTACTTCGACAAAGCGACCAACGGCTTGGCTTTCGCCGATATGCTCGAAGCACTCGGCAAGATTCCTGCGGGCGATGCCGTGCTGCTGCATGCGTGTTGCCATAATCCAACGGGCGTCGACCCCACGCCCGAAGAGTGGGAGCAGATTGCCGATAAGGTGTACGCGCAAAAGCTGCTGCCGATTCTCGACTTTGCCTACCAAGGCTTTGGCGATGGCATCGAGCAGGACGCCGGCGGCCTGAGGGCGATGGCCCGCCAGGGAGAAGAGATGGTGGTCTGCAGTTCGTTTTCCAAGAACTTCGGCCTCTACTGCGAGCGGGTCGGTGCGGCAACGGTGGTGTGTGCCGACGCCGAGCGTGCCAAGGTGGTTGGCAGTCAGGTGAAACGAGCCATCCGCGCGAATTACAGCAATCCACCCGCCCACGGCGCACGTCTGGTCGCCACGGTGCTTGGCGACAGCGATCTCACCAGCCAGTGGCACACCGAACTCACTGGCATGCGAAACCGCATCAATGGCATGCGAACGCTCTTGGTCGAGAAACTGCAGGAGCACGGCGTGCCAGGCGATTTTTCGTTCATTGCTAACCAGCGAGGCATGTTCTCCTTCTCGGGCCTCACCAAGGAGCATGTCCACGCGCTCCGCGACCGCCACGCCATTTACATCGTCGATTCTGGCCGGATCAACGTTGCGGGCATTACCGAGTCGAACGTCGACCGCTTGACCGCCGCCATCGCGGACGTGGTGGGCAACTAGTGTTTTGGCTCGGCTAAGATGTAGGGTGCTCTCGAGTGGGCCGCAGGGCGCTGGCCTCGGGTTTTCAAGAGTACGACCGACGCTACCGCGTTCGGCTCACCCCAATATCAAGGCAAACCACGCGGCGGGACCGCACGCCATGAAACCGGCCCGCCGTTTGGCCGCTTATTTCGCGCATAACGATTGCATCACGGGGTGGGCGACTTTTCCGCCTGCGCTTGCCGGGCAATCTACACTAGGTGACGAAACCTTGCCGATCGTGGTATTGTTGAAGTAGCCGGCTAACCGACGAGCGATCGCGTGCGGCTCGGCCCCCTTGCCCGCCTACGGCCCATCACACGCAAGCCCATGAATGTCCTTTTTGCTACTGCCGAAGCCGTTCCCTTTTGCAAGACGGGTGGCCTGGGCGACGTATGCGGCAGCTTGCCAACGGAACTCGTGTCGCATGGCATTCGTCCCACGATCGTGCTCCCCGGATTCCGCCAGGCGCTCGAAAGCGGGCGGCCCATCGAGCGGACCGGCATCGAGTTTGAGGTGCCCATTGCCGGCCGAGCGGTCGCTGGCTCGCTGCTGAAGAGTTACCTCCCGAACTCCGAGGTACCCGTGTACCTGGTCGAGCAGCCGGGGTACTTCGATCGCCCAGGACTCTATGGCGAGGGAGGCGGCGAATACAAAGACAACTGCGAGCGGTTTGTGTTCTTCAACCGTGCGGTGCTCGAAGCAATCGAGCTGGTCGCACCGGACACGCAAGTCGTGCATGCTCACGACTGGACGACCGGCCTGCTGCCGGTGTATCTCAAGACACTGGCCGGGCGGAATGTTGCTTACGATCAAATTGCCTCGCTGTTTACGATTCATAATCTCGCCTACCAAGCGCGTTCTGGCATTGGGACATGGAACTCACCGGGCTCGATTGGAAGTACTTCAATTGGCAGCAAATGGAATTCTACGGCCAGTTGAATTTCATGAAGTCGGCCCTGGTGTTTGCCGACGCTCTGAGCACGGTAAGCCCCACGTATGCCAAGGAGATTCAGCACCAGGAGCACGGGTGTGGGCTCGATGGCGTGCTACAGGATCGTTCGCGCGACTTGTTCGGCGTGCTCAATGGTTGCGACTACAGCGTGTGGAACCCGGAGACCGATCCGCATATCGCCAAGCAGTACTCGGCCGACGACTTTGTGGCCGGCAAGGCAGAGTGCAAGCGGGCGCTACAGGAGGAGTTGGGTTTGCCGCAGCGACCGGAGGTGCCGCTGATTTCGATTGTCGGTCGCTTGGCCGACCAGAAGGGCTTCGATCTGATCGCTCCGTTGATACCGCAGTTTGCCCAGCGCGGCGCGGTGCAGTGGGCCATCCTGGGCACCGGGGAGCCAAAGTACCATCAGTTGCTCGCCGATCTCGCCGAGCGATACCCCGAACAACTCGCCGTGCGACTCGAGTTCTCGAACCCGCTGGCGCACCGCCTGGAGGCGGGCGGCGACCTGTTCCTCATGCCGAGCCGTTACGAACCGTGTGGACTTAACCAAATGTATAGCCTTCGCTACGGCACCGTGCCTGTGGTGCGGGCAACCGGTGGCCTGGCCGACACGATTACCGATGCCACCGACCACACGCTGGCCACCGGCACAGCCAACGGCTTCTCGTTCGTCGAGTACACGGCCGACGCACTGGCTGGCACCATCGAACGGGCACTCAGTTTGTATCGTACCCCCGACGCCTGGCGGCGTCTGGTGCGGACCGGCATGAACCAGGACTGGAGCTGGCAGTCCAGCGCGGAGCAATACCGCCGCGTATACGGCGAAACCCTCAACCGCATCGGCGCCGCGGTGTAGCATTGGGTGCGCCACGTTGGACGGCGCAGGAATCGGACGACGCGGTTGCCGCAGGCCGTTGCCTACCGCCCGCCGAGCAGCTTGGTGAGCGTCCGCAGTTTTTCCGCCTCGTCCTGACGCCCAAGTTGTACGAGTAGATCAATTCGTGCCTCTCGTGCCCGCTTCCACCGCTCGCTGCCGCGACGGCTTGCCCGTTCGATACCACTCCACTTGGCGAGCGCCGCTTCGCGGCCGGACGCGGTGCCTTCGGCGGCGAGCAACTGGGCGTATTCTTCCTGGAGGTCACCATCCTTGGGATACTTCTTCACCAGCGACTGATACAGCCTCAGCGCTTCGGTCTCATTCGCCACCGCGGCCAGCGCAGCGGCGCGATAGCGGTCGGGCGGCAGACGCCAATTCGCCTTGTCGTCGCCAGCTACTTCGAGCGTAGCGAGTAGCAACTGGCCAATGGCGGCACGTTCGGTCGCGCGCGACGTTTCGTCCCGGGAGTACTGCCCAAGTTGTAACGTGAGCCGCTCAGCGAGCGATTCGAGCGATGCCCCTGCCCCGTCGCCACGCGCCGACTCGCGCAGCAGATCAATCGCCTTAGCGGTCTTGCCCCCGGTCACTAGCGCCATTGCCAGTACCGGAGTTGCCGCTTCGTGATACTCGGCGCTGGCCGGAGGCTGGCCGCGCACAATGGCCGCTTCGAGCATTTTCTCAGCATAGGAGGCGTCGCCAGAGTCGATTTTGAGCCGAGCGAGTTCTAGCGCAGGTCCGCTGAGCGTCGGACCAGGGGTTGGGCCACCCAATCCGATCCTCGGTCCCCACCACCACTGGCTGTAGTCGCGCCACTGCTTCGGCAACCAGCGATTGCCGCTCGGTGGCGTCGACCGCACCGGCAATTCGCTGGCGATACGCAGTGGCGAGGAGCGCCATGGCCGGCTCGTAGTAGGGTGACGTCTCGTCGATCTCGCTCAGCACGTCGAGCGTCGCCTGCCACTGTCCGCGCGACGCGAGCGCGCGAGCCAGCCACCACCGCACTTCGCCCGCTGTAGGGCCCGTGGGCCAATGCCGCAGGTGTTCGCGGCAAATCTGCAGGTAATCGGCCATGGTCTGGTCGCCAGCTGCAGGTGGCGACTGCTTGACAGCGGTCGCTAGACTCAAGATGGCTTCGCGATGATCGGTTGCCGAGCCTTCGCGATCAACCGATCCCAGCGCGAGCCGGCGAAAACGTTCGGCCGCATCGCCAAAATTGCCTCGCCGCTGTACGATCGCCGCCGCCGATCGCTCGGCGGCAAACGCCCGCTCGCGATCGCGAGCATCGCGATACATCTCGGCCGCTTGGTCGTAAGTAGCAACCGCTCGATCGAGTTGGCCCGCGCGGTAGAAGTGCTCGGCAGCATGCACCTTGCCGGCGGCCGTGGTGACATCGCCCGAGGCGGCAAAGGCCTGCCCTACCAGCGCTTCGGCCTGGCGCACGTGGCGTGGTGAGTAGCTCTGTCGGATGGACGCCAGCAACGAGTCAATCGCCCGATCGTCGCGCGGTTCCGCTGCTACCAGCACTTCGAGCTTTACCAGATCAATCGTAGGCGAGCTTCCTCGCGCTACGCCGCTGGCTCCGAGCTTGCCAAGTGCTTCGCCCACTCTTCCAGCGGTGGCAAGCAGCTTGGCCTCGGCCGCTACGAGTTGGCCACTAACTTCAGCCGGCGGACCATCGGCTTGCCATTTCGCAACGGCCGTGAGCCCTGGTTCGACCTGTCCCAGCTCGCCGAAACACTCGGCCAGTGTCACTCGCGCTTGCCAGGTAAGCTCATCGGCGGGAGTCGTAGCCGCCAGCGCGGCGAGTGATTCCGCGGCCTGCTGCAAGGCGTTCACGTGGTCGGGAGAATTGGCCGGGTAGGTGAACGCCTGTTCGCGAAACCCACGGGCAAGTGCCAGCGCAACACTCCGCTCGAGCCCTGCCAGTTCGCGATCGGTAAACTCCACCGGACCGCGTGCCTGCCCGAGGGCAAATTGACGGCGACGCACTTCCAATCCGTCGGCAATGGACCGCAAGCTGGCAATGCCACTCCGCACTCGCGATCGCACCACATCAATGGCAGCGGCGTCGGAATAGCCCACCTGCTCCAGCCTGGCCAGCTCGGCTTCGGCCAGCATGTTCAGGGCGTCCTGCAATTCGAGGAGCAAGCGGAAGGGGCGATCGGCCGTTGCGAGCCAGCCCTCCAGCGCGGCGTACGCCTTGCGCCAGTAGGCATCCCGCTCACCCGGCGGCGCGTTGTACGCCTGGCCAACCGCCACCAGCGACAGTTCCATAGCCAGCTCCACCCGCTCGCGGTCCGTAAGCCCATCGGCCGCCAACCGCTCGCGGCAATAGACCTCCGCCAGCCGATGCATGCCCAGGTCGCGGAGGTGAGCAACGTAGCGCTGATCGGGCGACGGACTCGCGGCAACTACATTGGCCGCGGGAACGCACAGCGAAGCAACGAGAACTAGCGAGCGCCAACCAGTAGCCGACGAGCGACGCCTCGACGGTCCGACAAGGCTTGGCTCATCGGCTCGGGCGATACACGAATTGGATACGATGCCTCTCACTTTACTCCGCCTCGGTGGCGAACTGAACTTTCTCTAGGCCCAGCGAACGAGATAAGTCGTACACGGCAATCGCCTCGGCCAGCGGCACCGCGTCCTGGCAGTCGACGACGACCGGCAGCGAACGATCGACCCCGGCGATGGCCGCCAGCAGCTGCTGCAATTCTACCCGCTCGCTGCACGGCTGGTCGTTCACGCGCCACGCGATGCCAGCATCGGTGGCACGCACTTCCACCACAATGCGGTCCAAATCCTCGGGCGGCTCGATCGGCACGTCGACCGAGGCACTACTGCTCACCAGCAAATTCGCCGGCAACACCAGCTCCACCGCCTGGAAGCTGGCCGTGCAGACAAAAAAGATAAGCAGCAGGAACACGACGTCAATCATCGCCGTCATGGACAAATCGCCCGACTGCTGCCGAAACCGCGGATGACGCCAAGTGGACATGAGGGAGGTGGTTTAGGGGCTGGGGGTACAGGGAGCGATGCGTGTCGTTGACAGAGTTCGATCATGCCGGTTTTTGATCAATCATCGTTCATCACTTCTCATTCTATTTCTGTCACTGCAAACGACACGTCCCATACGCCGGCCTTGGCGCAGGCGACGAGCACTGGCTTGACGGCGCCGAAGTCGATGGTTTGGTCGGCTCGAATGCGGACTTCGATGGGCAGGTCGGCGCGGTCGCGCTCGTACGCCAGGCGCGTCGCCAATTCACTCAGCGATGCCTCGCCAGCGCCCAGGAGCACCACACCGTCCGCCTTGAGGTTAATCGTCACACGCTCCGTAGCGGTTTCGATCGACTCGTCGCCGGTCAGCGCGGTGGGCAAATTGAGCTCGAGTTGCGTCTCCTGCTGCGCCAGGTGACTGCTGACTAAGAAGAAAATAATCAACAGGAACACCACGTCGATCATCGGCGTCATGTTCATCGATACCGGTTTGCGATGACGTTCGTTGCTCATGGCAATGTCCGTTGATGGTGAGGTGGGTTGTGTCGCCCCCTGGGAGCCGCAGCGACCGCACGATCAAGTGGGAATTTCGCGGCATCGTCGCACCTACATGAAATCTCCAACTCGGACTCCGTCAAGGGAACCCATGACCGAGTTGGGCAACGTAGATCCTTCGGTCGCCGGGGCTCGTTCAGGGTGAAATGCTTGGTCATCCATTACAGCCTACTTGCGCCCCAGCAGCGCCCGCTTGACGGGGGTCAGCACACTTCGCGCGGTGGCCATGCATTCGGCCATCAGGCCGTCGACGCGGTTGCGGAACACGGCGTACGCCGCGAGCGCGGGGATGGCGATCAACAGGCCGCCCACCGTTGTCACCAGCGCCTGATAAATGCCCGAGGCAAGCTGTCCGGCCCGCGCCGCGCCTTGCGTATCGGCCACTTCGCGGAAGGCGAGGATCATTCCAATCACGGTCCCCAACAGACCCACCATCGGGGCGATGTTGCCTAGCAGGCTGAGGTATTCAATCTTGCGGAACAGCCGGCCCGCTTGCTCGGCGGTTTCTTCTTCGAGCGCCTTTTCCACAGCCGGCCAGCCCCCTTCGGTTTCCAATAAGGCCGCTTTCACCATCGCCCCCAACGCGCAGGGCGACGCGTCGCACTTTTGGATCGCCTGCCCCACCTGGCCCTGGGCGAGCGACTCGCGAGCCCGGCGACCAGTGCGTCGGGCATCAGCACGCTACGGCGGATCGTCAGCAGATGCTCCACAGCCAGCGCCATGCCGCAGACCGACAACAGGAGCAACAGAGCAACGATCAAGAAACCAATCACGCCGCCGGCAAAGATGATGTCGGTTACCGAATCGCCCGTTGCGGGCGCCTCGCCAACCGCTTCGCCAACCGCCTGGGCAAGGGCCACGGGGGCCGACGCGTGTGCGGCGACTGCGACGAGTGCAATAGTGATAAGTGTACGAGGCAAACCTGACATCCTTGTGCAGTTCGATACGAGCCAATAAGCGTGCCAATGTGGCTCACCGCCAGCGCCAGCTGCTCGCGGATCCGGCCCACGATGGCGTGAATTCATGGCGATTGTAACACACCGCGGGCCTCGCGTGCTGCGGCAGTTTGAGGGAAGTCTTGAAGAAGTTGCCTGGCCAGCTTCGCAGCTTCGTCCTGCTCGCCGGCCAGCGCGAGCACGCGCGAAGCCCGCCACAACGCCTGAGCGGCCAGTTGCGGCTGTCGCGCCGCAAGCAAGTGGCAGCGGAGATACGCGAGCGCCGCCGCGTCGAACGCGCGCTGCTGGCGATGGATGTCGCCCAACACCAACCATCCTCCCACCTGCAGCGACTCGGGCATCTCGCGCAATCGCTGCTCCCACCGCGCCACATCGCTCGGCTTGGCGGTCACAATCTCGGTGCGCCAGGCTTGCATTTCCGCCAGATGCGCATGGCGTTGGTCGGGCGATTTGGCGAGCTGCGCGAGTGTGGCGAGCGCTGCGGGTCGCGAACTGCCTGTTAGCGCGTAGCTCGCTCCCAGCAGTTGGGCGACCGGCGATGTAGTCATCGCTAGCCATTCTTGGGTAGTGGCAGGCGGAACACCCTCGGTGGCGTGCCATGCAAGCGGCGCCTGCTCGATGGCGGGGGTCGCCGGGTCGCTCCTGGCCAGCTCCACTAACAACCGACCGGCGGTCGCCCTATCGCCCGCGGCGGCGTAGCACCCCATCAGCTTCTCCATGGCCAAGCGGCGCACCCACGCGCGGTTGTCGGCCCGGGCCGCAGCGGCAAGCCGTTCGGCCGCCCGCGGGTAATCGCCTGCCTCGAAGTGCGCCGCACCCGCTTCAAAATCTTCTGGCCACACCGTGTCGACGCGCTCGACCCGCTCGGCGGGATACTCTCGTTCAGCACCGTCCGCGCGACGGACGGTAATCGTGCGTCCGGTGTAGTCGATAATCTCGCCGGTAATCTGAACGGTGCCGGTTTGGTCGGCTCCGGCGGAGAGCACAACCGTATCGGCCTGGGCGACCGCCAGCAGGTTGGCAATCGAAATAACCAGGGCACACCATTGCTGAATGGACATGAACCGCTCGTGCGTCAGGAACAAGTACGGCCGCCAATCGTCCGCGGGTGGCTGATGGGGGAGCAACTGCGAGCCCCCACCACCTTGCGTGTTCGAAACATTCAGCGCCTCCCTCCGTTGCAACGCGGTGGTGTTCACGTAGCCATACTGCCCACCAGTCGCCTTTGCCAATTGCCTCAAGAAATTCTGCCGATTGTGCTGCGAACCGCGGCCAAACTCAATGGTGCAGATGCTCGCGTTGTATCGCCGGTTGAGTGTGGCGATGTCGGCCATATCGGCTGGCGACATGGGATCGTCGGCGTCGGTCAGAAAAAACACCACGTCGGGCCCAAGCCGAATGGCGTTCTTCAGCGCAAGCAAACGGTCGGTTCCGCCATAGGCTTGCACGCCTCCGAGCAGGCGCTCGGCCATCCGCTTGTTTTGTTCGGTAGCAAACGCAATCCGCTGCCGGCCGTCGATCGTGAAGGGTTGGGCACCGGTGTTAAAGAAGATGATCTGGAACTGGTGCACTTCGTCGAGCGACGTCAGGCTTTCGATAAACTGCTGCTTCGCCGCGGCCAGTGGCGCACCGTCCATGCTGGCCGAGCGATCGAATAAGTAAACAAACTTGGTGCCGGTGCCTTGGACGCCAAACACGCTAACGGTGGCCTTCTCACCCACATCGCCCCGCGCTCCACCTGTGGTGCCGCCAGCCTGAGCCATGCTGGCGGCGCTACTGCCCTGCTCGGCCTCGGAGCCAATGGCGGGTAGCGTTGGCAGCGCATCGGCCGCGTTACTATGTTCGGCAAGCTCGGGAAGCGCGTCGGTGGCGTCGGCCGGCGTCGGGTTGGGCGTGTTTACGTCGGCAGTTTGGTCGGCGGGCGTATCCTCTTCGCCATCGAACTTCACGCCGTCGCTAGTCGCCCGCTTGAGCACGATGCCCACGTCGCGCGATGGCACCTCTGCTGCGCCGCGGGGGGGACGACTGACCCAAAACACCAGCAACAGAACGAGCCCCGCATGCACCACCATCGAAGTGATCCACGAAGGGAGTCGGGCACGGCGCTCGGATGGGTCGACAAACACGCGGAGACGAGCACCCATTGGAAAGGAGCAATGAACGGAAGGAGGCGGCCGCAGGCGATTCTAGCGCTCGGCTCGGGCGGGGTCAACGCGAGTACGTGCGGACCTCCACGCGATGCGGTAATGCGGCTTCGCGTCGCGGGTAACAAATGGTGCCAGAATTGGCTATATTGGCACGGTTTCCCGATTCCGCCTTCCACTTTCTCCGCCGCCCCTATCGCATTCGATTATGTCGCTTTCGATCATTCACTACCCGCACCCAACGCTGCGCCACAAGTCGCAGCCCATCCGCCGTGTGGACCAGCAGCTCAAGATGTGGGTGGCCGAGATGTTTGACCTCATGTACGAACACGAAGGGGTCGGACTGGCGGCCAATCAAGTCGATTTGCCTTACCGCATTTTCGTCGCCAACCCCACAGGGAACAGCCAGGAGAAGGAGGCCGAGCAGGTGTTCATCAACCCAGTGCTCTCCAAGGCCAAAGGACAGCAGGAGGGCAACGAAGGCTGCCTGAGCCTTCCCGGCGTGAATGCCGACGTGGTGCGGAGCAATAAGCTGCATGTTGAGGCGTACGACCTGGATGGCAACCTGATTGAGGCCGATCTCGAAGGATTCGCCGCCCGCGTGGTGCAACACGAGACCGACCACCTGGACGGCGTGCTGTTCATCGATCGCCTGACCGAAGGGCGACTAGCGGACATCATCCACTTGATCGACGAGTTCGAAGTCGACTTCGCAAGTCGCCTGGCCACGGGCGAAGCGCCGACGGATGAAGTGGTGGCCGTGCGGCTAGCGGAGCTGGAAAAACACAGGACGTAAGCCGGAATTCACTCCATTACCTTTCCCCTATCGACGGATTCGATTCCGTCCTACAACTCAACGGAGTGAACTCCGTGTTACGAGGGAACGATGCGTCTCGTCATGCTAGGAACCGGACCGTTCGCCGCGCCTACCCTGCGGGCGATCGCTGAGGGTGGCACGAGGTACCGCTGGTGATCTCACGACCGTTCAAAGGTCGCCAGAACGCGCCACGCCCGCCCATGCACTCGGCTGCCAAGGAATTGGGCATTGAACTTTGGACCCCCGCGAGCGTGAACCTGCCAGAGTCGGTCGAACGACTCCAATCGCTCAAGGCCGACCTCTTGGTAGTGTGCGACTACGGCGAGATATTGAAGCCAGCGGCGCTCGGCACCACGCGGCTCGGCGGCGTGAACCTGCATGGCTCGCTGCTGCCCAAGTATCGCGGCGCTGCGCCGGTGCAATGGGCCGTGCTGAATGGCGACGCCGAGACTGGCAATACGGTGATTCAAATGACCGCCGGATTGGACGCGGGCCCCTGCCTGGCCCAGCAGCGGGTGGCGATCGACCCTGACGAGACGGCGGGCGAGCTGGAAGATCGGCTTGCCAATCTTGGGGCACAGGCGGTGGTGGCGGTTATCAATAACCTGGCCGCTGGAACTGCCGAGCCGGTGGAGCAAGAGCACACCGCTGCTAGCAAAGCCCCGCGGCTGAGCAAACAAGACGGGCTGATCGACTGGGCCCATTCGGCCTCCGCGATCAAAAACCGGGTGCTTGCGATGAGTCCCTGGCCTCGGGCGTTCAGCTTCTGGCAAATCGAAGGACGCGAGCCACTTCGCGTAGCGATCGACATGGTTGGCATCGTCGATGATACACCGGCGACCCCAGTCGTCCCCGCCCCGGGTGCCGTCGAGATTGCTAGAGACGGCCGGATGGTCATGGGAACTGGCGATGGGTTACTCGAGATTATTCGCCTGCAACCAGCGGGAAAACGGGTGATGACCGGCGAAGAATTCCTCCGCGGGTATGCCGGGGGGCGGTTCGTGATGGGCGATTAGCCGATTCCCCTCGCCTCGACCGCAGTAAATTGAGTACCATATGAGCTGCTCGTTTTCGCCCGCAGGAGCCCGACGATGGATCGCTGGGACATTGTACTACTAGTCATCGGAGCCCTTGTGGCGGTCAGTTCGCTGGTGCGCTTGATGCGCGCCCTGCGCGACCAGCTGATGGGCCAGTTTAAGAGGCAAATTAGCGCGCATCGCCGCCAGGAGGCGACCCAAAGTGCCGACGAAGAAGCTGCATGAATTTGATGACTTTGATTGATTTTACCGACGAGGCGTAGCTCGTCGGCTATTGGCTCACCGCTCAACTGGTTCACCGCTCAACGGCCCCACGGCCCTACCCCTCCCCCCGCGCACATGCCCAAACTCTATATTGAAACGGTTGGCTGCCAGATGAACGTGCTCGATAGCGAGCTGGTGGTAGCCGCGCTGCGCAAAGAGGGCTACGAGCTTACCGTCAGACACCGCCGTCGCCGACACCGTGCTGTTCAACACCTGCAGCGTCCGTGAACATGCCGAAGAGAAGATCTACAGCGCGCTGGGGCGACTGAAAAATGCCAAGCAAGCTCACCCCGACAAGGTGATTGGCGTGATTGGCTGCATGGCGCAGAACCACCAGCGGACCGTATTCGAGCGGGCACCCTACGTCGATTTGGTGGTCGGCCCCGGGCAGTTGCACCAGGTGCCCGAGCTGATCCGCAAGGTGCAGGCAGGCAAAGGGCAACAGCTGGAGGTGAGCCTCGGCCGTAAGGAGGGTAGCCGGCAAGACATCACCCGCAGCCACGAGAGTTTCGACCCGCTTCGCGATCCGACCATGCGACCGACGCCCTTCCAAGCGTACGTGCGCATTCAAATAGGCTGCGACAAGTTCTGCACCTATTGCATCGTGCCGAGTGTTCGCGGACCGGAGCAAAGCCGCCCGCCGGCGCACATTTTGTCCGAGGCGCAGCAACTCGCCGAGCGAAGGCTGTAAGGAAATCACACTCCTGGGACAAACCGTCAACAGCTACACGTATTGTGAAGGCGAACGCAACACGCGGTTTTCGGACCTGCTCGTTGCCCTTCACGAAATTGAGGGCATCGAGCGGATCAAGTTCGTCACGAACTACCCCAAAGACATGACCGACGACGTGCTGGCCGCCGTGCGCGACCTGCCCAAGTGCGCAAAGTACTTGCATGTTCCCGCACAAAGCGGCAGCGACGCGCAGCTCCGGGCCATGCGGCGTGGGTACACGGTAGCCGAGTACCGTGAGATGCTCGCACGGACCTATGAGTGGATTCCTCGCGTGGCGGTCACTAGCGACTTTATCGTCGGTTTTAGCGGCGAGACCGACGACGACTTCCAGATGTCCATGGATCTGTTACGCGAGTCGCGGTTCAAGAACAGCTTTATCTTCAAGTACAGCGAACGGCCCGGCACCAAGGGGGCGGCGCTGCTGCCCGATGACGTGCCGGACGAAGTGAAGCGGGCCCGCAACAACGAACTTTTGGCTCTGCAGAACGAAATCAGCGAAGCGGACAACTGGCGTTTCCTGGGAGAGAACGTGCGGGTACTCGTCGAAGGGCCTAGCAAAACGGCGGAACGCAAGGGCGACGACGGTCCCCAACTGCAACTCACTGGCCGGACCATGTGCGACCGTATCGTGGTGTTCGACGGCAACCGCCGGCAAATCGGCGAGACGATTGATATTGCGGTCTACGACGCCAACGCTCACACCCTGTTCGGCACGGTGGTCACCCAGCATGTCGGGCCGGAACTGGTGACGCTGGGTTGAGTTCCAGGGGCAGATATCCACATTCTCGGCTGGATCGTGCCATCGTGCCGTTCATCGCATCAGCTAATGACTTCTGCCGTTCGTCCAGCTACAATGAAAGGCACGGAAAGTGGACCCCAGGCGGTCGCATCTTTTTGGTGACGACCCGGCTATGAAAATCGACCTCCTGCGGCAATATCTCGACGAGCCCAATGCCGCCAAACCGTGGCTCGACCAGTCGCTACGTCTTCGCGAAACCGCCACCGGGCATGGCAACCTGCGGCGGATGGCCGAGGCGGGTGTAACGCTCGATCTGCTGGCCGACCTGTGCGAGCAATTCGCCGAGGCCGCCCCCACGCTGGCCGACGCCGATATGGCGTGGAATAACCTCGAACGGTTCGTCGTCGCCACGCGCAATCCACTCGGTACCTGTGCGTTGTTCGAGCGCGATCGGCAGGCGCTACCACGGCTGTTGGCGATTCTCTCGACAAGCCAGTACCTGAGCGACCTGCTGGTGGTCGACAACGAAGCGTACGACCTGCTGCGAATGACCGAGGGACAGCCGGTAGCCCGCGACCTGTTGGTGGAGGAACTAGTAGGCGAGATTCTCTCCGTCACGCAGCCCGCCGAAGCGATGCGGATCCTCCGCCACTTCAAACGCCGTGAGACAATGCGCATCGCCTACGGCGACATCGTTCGCGAGCAGCCGATTCCAACGGTAGCCCGGCAGATTTCGTTCGTCGCCGATGCCGCGGTGGAGGCGGCGGTGCGGTTTGCGCGACGGCGCTGGAGCAGAAATTTGGCGTCCCCCAGTTCCATGGGCGACCGGCCAAGTACGTGGTGCTCGCGCTGGGCAAGCTGGGCGGGCTCGAACTCAATTACTCCAGCGACATCGACCTGTTGCTCGTATCCGAAGGGGATGGCAAGACCGACAGCCGCCGGCAAACGAGTAATCAAGAATTCTTCGAGCGACTCACCCGCGATGTGGTGAAGCTCCTCACCGAACCGACCGAGTTAGGGACCACCTATCGCGTCGACTTGCGCCTTCGCCCGGAGGGATCGCGTGGCGCGGCCTGCATTGCGTACGACCGGGCACTCGCCTACTACGACATCAAGGGCCGCACATGGGAACGGCAGGCCATGATCAAGGCACGCCCCATTGCTGGCGACATCGACCTCGGCGAGCGACTACTGAAGGAGCTGGAGCCATGGATCTACCGTCGATATTTGAGTCTGGCCGACATCACCGGCATCAAGACACTCAAACGCCAAATTGAACAGCGCACCAGGACCGACGGCAACCACGAACTGGACGTCAAGACAGGCGTGGGTGGCATCCGCGATATCGAATTCGCGATCCAGTTCTTGCAATTGCTCAACGGAGGCACGCTGCCGGAAGTGCGCACCGGCAACACGCTCGCGGCAATCGCTCGGCTCGAAGACGCCGGCTGCCTGAACAATCAGGAGCGGACACTGCTGGAAGAGAATTACTGCGTGCTGCGCAAGCTGGAACACCGGCTGCAAATACTGTACGACCTGCAAACGCATACGCTCCCCGAGCGCAGCGACGAGTTGCGGAAGCTCGCCGTACGGATGGGGTACGACCCAACGCTCGAGCGGTCGGCAGTCGCAGCGTTTGAAGAGGATCATCGCGAAAGAACCGAGCTCAATCGCAAGATTCTTAACCATTTACTTCACGACGCCTTCGGCGAGGACGCCCAGCTCGATCCGGAAGTCGACCTGGTGAATAACCCCGCCCCAACTCCCGACGAAATCCAAGCCGTGCTGGGGGAATACCCGTTTAGCGATGTGCCGGCCGCGTATCAAAACTTGATGGCGCTGGCGACCGAAAAGATTCGCTTCCTTTCGACAAGGCGTTGCCGGCACTTCCTGGCTTCCATTGCTCCCCAATTGCTCGAAGCGATCGCCGCTACGCCCGAGCCCGACTCGACCCTGATGAACCTCAGTCGGGTGAGCGACTCGCTAGGTGGCAAGTCCGCATTGTGGGAGTTGTTTCGCTCAAACCCCCCTTCGCTCCAGCTCTACGTCACGTTGTGCGCGGCATGCCCCTACCTGGCGAGCATTCTGACGTCGAATCCGGGCATGATCGACGAGCTGATGGACAGCCTGCTGGTAGAAAGCTTGCCAACACTGGAGATGCTGGACGCCACGCTCACGGATCTGATTCGCGGAGCGGAAGACATCGACCC
Organism: Lacipirellulaceae bacterium; assembly: GCA_963753855.1. GTDB lineage: Bacteria > Planctomycetota > Planctomycetia > Pirellulales > Lacipirellulaceae > Aeoliella. The sequence goes on from CAVWDV010000009.1 coordinate 454,324, forward strand.
GATCTTGCACAGCTTCAAGAACGCCCAGCAACTGCGCGTGGGTGTACGCGACATTGTGGGCAAAGACGATGTCGAACACACGCATGCGGCGCTTGCCGATGTGGCCGAGGTTTGCTTGCGTCAGATCGCCACCCGCGAGAAAGCCAAGCTCCGCAGCAAGTTTGGGACGCCTACCATACCATCGTTTGAATACGACGAGGAAGCCGAAGATGAACTCCGGGCGCAATTTGAAGGCCGCGAGGGCGAGGCTTGTGGGCTGGTTATTTTGGCCCTCGGCAAACTCGGCGGGCGCGAGCCCAACTATCACAGCGATCTCGACGTTGTCTTCCTTTACGAGTGCGAAGGTCGGACCTTTCACGTCGATCGCCAGGGCAGCCGTACCACTAGTGCGACCACCACCTCCAACAATCACTATTTCAGCGAGTTGGGGCAACGCATCATTACACGTGCCAGCCGCATGGGGCCCTACGGCCGGCTATACGAGGTCGATGCGCGGCTGCGACCAACCGGCAAGAGCGGATCGCTAGCAGTACCGATCGATGGTTTCCTGCGGTACTTCCAATCGGGCACCGCCGACTTGTGGGAACGCCAGGCGTTGTGCAAAGCTCGTGTGATTTTCGGGTCGGATCAGGCCACTCAGTATGCCATGCAGGCGGTGTCTACCGCGGCGTATGGCCCCGCCTGGACACCTTCCGATGCGGAGAAAATCCGTAGCATGCGGCATCGCCTGGAAGAGACGGCCTCGGACCGCAACCTCAAGCGCGGCCGTGGTGGCACGGTCGACACGGAGTTTTTGGTACAGATGCTACAGTTGAAGCATGGTGGCAACGACCCGTCGATTCGGGTGCCAGGCACCATCGCCGCGCTAACAGCGCTCGAAAGCGGGGGCTATCTTGCGGCCGACGACGCGGAGGCGTTCCGCGAAGGCTACCGTCTCCAGCGCACGATCGAAGCGCACATTCGCCTGATGAATGCCGCCGGACGACACGAGTTGCCCACGGACGAGCGCGAGTTGGCCAAGCTCGCATTCCTGATGGATTACGCCGACGCCCGCTCACTGGAACAAGACGCGCTGAAACTATTCGATACAACCCGCGCCCGGTTCGATAGATTGTTTGACGCCGAGTGCCGGTAAGAAGCGGATCGCCGGCAAGCTTCCGGATTCAAAGCCTATGTTGGAAGCCTTTCATCGAATCTTGGATAGCGACGCCTCCACTTCGCTACTTCCCTGAACTTCCTGCAGACTCCTGCCCCCCAGGTGCGATGCTTATCCGCCCGTTTGAACCTCTCGATTGGCCCGGGGTGTGGCGAATCGTCGAGCCCGTTTTTCGCCACGGTGCAACCTTTCCAAACGCGGTAGATACCAACGAAGCCGAGGCTCATCGCTATTGGACCGAGGCCCCCTTAGCAACGTGTGTCGCGGCGGACGAGGCGAACGTGGTGCGCGGCATCTACTATTTGCGGGCCAACCAGCCCCCCCTGGGTGCGCATGTTGCCAATTGTGGTTACGTCGTCGATGCCGAACGGCGACGGCAAGGCATTGGCTCGGCGCTTTGCGTCCACTCGCAGGAGTTAGCGGTCCGCCTTGGTTTTCGCTCCATGCAGTACAACCTGGTCGTGACAACGAATGAGGAGGGGGTCCGGTTATGGCAACGGCATGGATTCGACATTGTCGGCCGCCTGCCCGGCGCCTTTCGTCATGCCGATTTGGGGTTTGTCGATGCGTACGTGATGTACAAGGTGCTGGTCGCGTAGTCGAGCGGCGGACGCCAACAACGCGCACTTCTTGCGCAACCCGAACCGGCGGCCGACGTTTTCTTGTCCCGCTGCCCAAGTTTCCTCTTAGGTGGCGCGAAACTGTGACGATTGAGTAAACTGCCGGCATCGCCGTTGTGCTTGGCGAGCGTGCGGATTGCAGCGAATCGCCCTATCGCAATCGTCCTAGGAATCCTGCCACTGCACGTAGCCGAGGCTGCCGGTATTCGGTAGTATCACCATTGATTGGGCGGTGCCAGCATCATCCACCCAATCCCTTGCTCCGCCAAACTTTAGCGCCTGCCTGAAATCATTATGACCTCTCCGATCCGCCTTGTCCTGGTCCTGCACAATCATCAACCCATCGGCAACTTCGACGGGGTCATGGAGCAGGCTTACCAGGACAGCTACCTGCCGTTCCTCGAAGTTTTTGAACCTTACGAAACTTTGCGGCTTGCACTGCACACGAGTGGGTCGTTGGTGGAGTGGCTCGACCAGCACCACCCGGAATACCTCGACCGGCTCGCTGCGCTAGTGGAGGCGGGCCGGCTGGAGATTGTGGGGGGGGCGTACTTCGAGCCAATCCTGACGATGATTCCGCCCCGCGATCGAGTGGGCCAGATTGCCACTTACACCCAGTGGCTCAACAACCGGCTGGGAGCGGACGTCCAGGGTATGTGGATGCCGGAGCGGGTTTGGGAACAATCGCTCGCCAGCGACCTGGCTACGGCTGGCATCCGCTACACGGTGCTCGACGACTTCCATTTCAAGAACGCCGGTTGGACCCAAGACCAGCTACACGGCTACTATATCACCGAGAACAACGGACAACTTATCAGCGTGTTTCCCGGCAGCGAGAAGCTGCGATACACGCTGCCGTTCGCCGAGCCGAACGAGACCATCGACTACCTGCGGCACGTCGCGGAGACACAGCCCAACGCGATCGTCGCCTTTGGCGACGACGGCGAAAAGTTTGGTACTTGGCCCGACACTAAGGCCCATGTGTACGAGAATGGGTGGCTGCGGCGGTTCTTCGACGCGTTGGTCGAGAACCAGGATTGGATTCACGTAACCACACCAACCGAGGCGCTCAGCGCCGTGCAGCCCCTAGGCAAGATCTACATTCCCGAGTCGAGCTATCGCGAGATGACCGAATGGGCCCTGCCTGCCGAGCAGCAAAACGACTACGAAGACGTGCATCACAAGCTGGAAGACCAAGAGTTGTGGGGCGACGTCGCGCCGTTTATCCGTGGCGGCTTCTGGCGAAACTTCAAGGTCCGCTATCCCGAAACCGGCGAAATGTACGCCCGCATGATGGAGGTGAGCGACCGGCTGGCCGAGCTGGAAGCCGATGGTCAAACCAGCGACAAGCTCGAGCAAGCGGTCATCGAACTCTATCGAGGCCAGTGCAACTGCAGCTACTGGCACGGCGCGTTCGGTGGCGTGTATTTGCCCCACTTGCGGAATGCGGTCTACAACCATTTGATTGCCGCGGACAACTTGATCGACGAGCACCTTGGCCAAGGCCGTCGCGACGAAAGCCGGGTGGAACTCGCAGCGGCCGACTACAACTTCGACGGTCGCCAGGAGGCCCGCCTGACGAGCAATCACCTGGCTGCTTACGCTGCCCCCTCGGCTGGCGGCACGCTGTACGAGCTGGACGTTCGCTCGATTTGCCACAACTTGCTCGCGACGCTTGCCCGCCGCCCCGAAGCGTATCATCGTAAAGTCCTTGCCGGCCCCACCGACGGTGGTGGCGACGTTACCAGCATTCACGATCGCGTGGTGTTTAAGCAGGAAGGCCTCGACAAAGAAGTGGTGTACGACTCCTACCTCCGTAAGAGCCTGGTCGATCACTTCTTCGACCTGGACGTTTCGCTTACCGACATTGCTGCCAATGAGTACCGCGAACAAGGCGACTTCGTAACCGGCAGCTACGACGCCAAACTGCGCCGCTCACCCGAGCGGATGCAACTACTAATGAGCCGCGATGGCCACGTCGATGGGACGCAGGTCCGCATTACCAAGGGCCTCACGCTGGAAGCCGGCGGTAGTGAGTTGGAAATCGCCTACTTGCTCGAAGGGCTGCCCAACGATCAGCCGCTCCATTTTGGCATCGAACTGAATTTCGCCGGCCTTCCCGCCGGGGCCGACGACCGTTTCTTCCACGCCGGCGATGGTAATTCGCTCGGGCAACTGGGCGAAAGACTCGACCAAATCGACGTCCAGTCCCTGCACCTCACCGACCAGTGGCTGGGTGTCGATTGCGGATTGTCGATAGACCGCCCCACATCCATCTGGACGCATCCCATCGCCACGGTTAGCCAGAGCGAAGGTGGCTTTGAATTGGTCCATCAATCGGTAATGGTCATGCCGCACTGGATCCTGCAAGCCGACGAAGAAGGCCGCTGGAGCGTCAAACTCCGTTTAGCCGTCGATACGTCGCTGGCCGAATCGCGGATGAGCGAAGCAGCGTGTGCCGTAGGTACCGGGCAATAGGTAGCCGGAGGGCTACGCCTCCCCGGAAAACTCCAGCAACCGATCCACCACGTCTGCGATTCCGTCGACACCACCGTAGCCCAGTTCCCCGAGCAACGGCACGCGGAGATGTTCGCGTAGCTGAGCGGCGTTCGAGGTCAGGCTCTCATCGCCTGCCGCTGCGGTCGCTTGATTCAGCACAACGCCCGCCACTTCGAGCCCCGCGCCCCACACACTCGCGGTAATAACGGTTTGCAGTGTGTCGTTGATCACACCCAGGCGATTGGCCGCAACAACCACTAGGGGAAACCCTAGATCTGCGGCCAGGTCGGCGTTGTAGTCGTCGTCGGAAAGGGGCGACATCAAGCCGCCTGCCCCCTCCACCAACACCACCTCCGATGCTTCGAGCCACGGATCGATGCCTTGGCGGAGCAACTTGGCATCCACACGACGGCCTTCCATGGCGGCAGCCACGTTCGGCGCAACGGCCGCACGAAACCGTTGAGGGCAAACTTCGTGGAGTGCGAGCGGGCACCCGGCCGCTTCCCAGAGCCGGCTTGCATCCTCACTGGCAAGCTCCTCTCCGTGGCAGTCGCTGGCAACGGGCTTATAGACACCCACCCGCAAGCCGCGGCCCGCCAATTCGCGCCCATGGCGGCCGCTACGAAGGTCTTGCCCACTTCGGTTCCGGTACCGGTAATGAAATAACCGCGGCAACTAGCCATTCCTGCCTCTGTAATTCATGCGGCACATGCCGCGCTCCGTAGCAAGGCCTCGCAGTACCACTCGCTCACACGCCCAAGAATTCTTCGGCCAATTCCTGCAGCACCGCGCGGTCGAAGGAGACGTCCGTCCACAGTTCGAGGGCGAGCGCCGTTTCGCGGGCAAACAGCTCAACTCCGTCGATAATCGTTGCGCCCTGCTCGGTAGCAAACTTCACCAACCCGGTGCGCGAACCTCGTAAGCGGGTGTCGACCAGCGTCAATGCGCTGGCGGCCGCCGACATATCGATCACGGGGCGCTGCGTCTGTTCGTCGTCATCGGGAGCGAACACCACGATGCTGACTCCTTCGGGCGTGTGCACGATGTTGTCGTCGAGCCGAACCGCCTCGTACACCGCGCGATCGTCCCCCAAATGCTCGATGACTTCGCCCATGTCTTGTGCGTCGCTTCCCGTCATGTACACATGCGAAGCGCCAGCATCGGCCATGGCCGCCGCGACGGTGGTCGCCACACGCCGCTCACCAATCACCAGCACTCGCTGCCGATCAAGGGCGGAGCTGCCTCCGAGTGCTTCAATCAGGGCCGCCCCCCGCGTATTATCGCCTACCAGCCTGCCATCGACTCGCACCAGGCAGTTCGTCGATCCAGCCCGCTCGGCCCGCGGCGTAAGATTCGCTAGCCGCTCGACTGCCGGGTAGCGGAATTCGCCCGCCAGGATGACGCCCCGAAAACCGAGCACATCAAGGCCTTCGAGCGCCGTGGTCAAGTGGTCTTCATCGACCTCGAAGGTGAGAAACCGCCAATCGAGCTCCGCCTGCGTCAGCGCTTGCTCCACCACGTAGTGCGTGGGATTTCCCGCGGCACTGGCAGCCAAAAACGCACAGCGTTCCAGCAAAGTATGCGACACGGGCAATAGGTGGTCAGCAGGCGAGGGAAAACAGCCGACGAACTACGCCTCGTCGGGAAGTGGTACATTAAGCTATTCTTACGGGTGCGGCGCCGAACTGCAATGTCGAACTGCAACAGGCGATTGCGAGCCTGCCCGCGTTTGGCTGGAAACCACGCCTATGGAAACCGAAAATACGAGTAACGAACGGCCAGCCCTTGGCCCCCTGAGCCTGCTGGCCATTGCGGTGGTGCTGGTCGTCGACATCGCGCTGCCAAGCATCAGTCGCAGCAGCATGAGGGAATCGCTGGTCATTGGGCTGAGTTTCGGCCATGTCGGGGCCATCATTGTGTGGGCCTTTGCCGCGGCCACCCTAACCTGGCACCGCGTCGCCGCATGCTACCTGGCCGCCGTGGCGATGAGCCTGTACTTCATGTTCTGGGATTTGCGATCGGCCGACTTCCCGGCCGCCGCCATGGTGGTAACCATCTGGTGCACCTACGCCACCGTGGCGCTGGCTGCAAACCTGGCCGCCCGCTGGCTGCCGCACCGACGCCGGCGATCGACGCTCGACGACGAGCAACCGCCAAGGTTCGGCGTTCGGCATCTTCTGGCAGCTACCACCCTGCTGGCAGTGGCCTCGCTGATCGTACGGTATGCATTGCCCGAACTGCGCTCTATCAATCATGCAACCATCGTGGTTTGGATTCTCCAAAGTGCCATGTTGACCGTGATTGCTGTGGAACTTCTTCGGCAACGTCTTTCGATTTTGGTGCAACTCGGCGGACTGGCGGCGGCAGGTATCGCAGGAACGGCATGCCTGCTGGCCACCGTGGATTGGGACGATGCGATCTACGCCAACGCCGCTCAACTCGCCATCCTTTCACTTGCGATGGTCGTTCCTCAACTCGACCGCTACCAAGTGCAAGTAGGTTTCGAGCCACGCATTGCCGACGAGCCGAGTGACGACCTACCGCAATAGCGTGCGCTCCACGCCAACTCGTCGCGCCTTGATCCGCACGTACGGCGCAATGTACTGCGCTCGATGGGCGAACGTTCCCGGCTCGGCGTCCGGCTTAGCGTGCATTGGTTCCACGAGGTCTTCGATGGCAAATCCTGCCCGGCACATGCCGCCAATCAGTTGATCCCAGCGATGCAAATACTCCTTGGCACCCGCCTCACGTAGCCGCGAGGGATCGCCGGCCGGCAGCGGTGCGTTGCGATAGTAGGCCTCCTCCAGTAGGTACCCCGCCGCTTGCGGCTTCGCCGCACACTGCAAACTGATCGGCGACTTGTGCTGGCTCACGTACAACCCGCCGCCACGCACCACGCCCGCCACCTGCTGGTACACGGCCACCACGTCGGGCACGTAGCAACTGCTCACCGGTTGCAACACCAGGTCGAACTCGCCGGCGGCGAACATCGAGAGGTTGAGCATGCTCCCTTCGACAATGCGAACTTGGAGCTTTCGCTGGCGGGCCACCTCCGCATCCTGGGCCAGCATCTCGCGGCTCACGTCGAGCACGGTCACATCGGCGCCCGCCGCCGCGTACAGCGCACTTTGCCGCCCACCGCCGGCCGCCAGGCACAACACTCGCCAGCCGCCAATCGAATCGCCGAGCCAGCCGAGCGGGTCGATGGTAGCCAGCGGATTGGCAAAATCGGCATCGGTTGCCGGCCGGGCAAGCGGCGCAGCCGATCGCGCACCATCCGATCCCACACCTGTGCGTTCTGCGATTCACCGGATCCCACGCTTCGAACCTCGTACAAGCTGCATTTCTATCCACGCATGGCGTTGGAAGTCTCAATGACGAATTAACAATGACCAATGTTCAAGGGGCAAGGGGCAATGAACATGGAATCTTGAACCTTCCTCGCCGAATGTCATTCTGATGGAGCCCTGGCGACTGAAGAATCTCGCCTCAGGCCTCTGAAACCCAAAACCCAAGACGCGCGAGAAAATCACCAACTTCCCAACAACGATTCGCTGTCGATTTACGCCTCATTCTCCGTTTGCCGTAACACGCTACCTGGCAACCACTTCCAACGCGCCGCACCATTTCCCCACGCGGAGTAAAGCAACCAATAGATCAACAGGTGTCGATTTACTCAAAATGACCAGTGGCGAATGACCAATGACCAATGTTCAAGTCTCAATATTCAATGAGCGCTGAAACTTGAACATTGATACTTGGACCTTCCTCGCCAACTGAGGGACCTCTAGCGACTGAAGAATCTTGCCTCTGGCCTCTAGCTTCTGGCCTCTAACAAAATCCGGCAACTCCATTAGATCAAATCACCGCATCGTTTCCACAACCATTTTTGGCCACACAGGAAACCCAGAGACCGGCACCGCTGGCCACGATTCTGTCTTCCACCCTCCGCTTGCGGAGGGTCGGACGCCGTAGCGGCACCCAAAAATGAGTAGGCTGGCAGTGCCACCCCGCCGCAGGGTACCACGGACAGTCGGCCGGAGCCCGCGTCGATCTTGTGTCTACTTTTTTCGGCCGATTGTCCGTGTGCGAAGCACAAGAGGGGAAGCGCGCTTTGCCTCTTGTCGTAAGCGACACCGACAATCGGCCGATCATAACCTTACCAGTGTACCAAGACCATTCCGGCCGACTGTCGGTGCACCCTCGCCCGCGCGATTTTTGCGTCGCCAGTCGCGAGTTCGCCGAAGGCGAATGGTCGCCGTAGCCCAGCGTGGCGGTAAGGCAGGTCGTGCCCGCCTTGCCGCTACGCTGGGTAGACTCAACGCGTTCGTCCATCGCCGGAATGCTGCTCGGACTCGTTGCCGTAGGGGCAGTGACGGCAGCCGCTGCCGCAACAACTGCCACGCTTCAAGTGATACTGTGCCGTGAACACCACGCGGCCCCTCTCGATGTAGTAATCGCGGGTGCTCGCATCGCGCCTGGCGTTGTCCTCGCCGGTTGTTTCCACAGGCAGATTCACCTTCTTGAAATTCGGCGAATCGCCATGGCCAGCGTACCCACGATCACCAAGGCCATGCTCGCAGGTTCGGGCACCACTGCACCCGCGAGCGACGAGTTGATGGAAACCGCCATCAACTCGAAGGTTTCCACCGGGTCGAAGAACCGCACGTAACCGACGCGCGTGAGTGGCTCGCCATCGACTACGAGGCCATCGAGGTCGAGCCAGTCGCCACCGGCCGAGCCGGCAAGCGTCGACTCCATTTGCCCAATCGTCATGCCATTGAGCTGGGTGATGTCGCCGGCAAACGGTTGGCCAAAGTCGGCGGGCGTCAGGGTGTCGAGCAGCGGTTCGAGATCCGCTGGCAGGTCGCTCGGCCCGAGCAGCCCTGTGGCGTCGGTAAAGTACGACGTCGGGTTCTGAATCGTCACCCGGCTATCGCCACCCACCGCCACCCAACTGCCAGGCAGGCCCGTTTCGCTCACCTCGATCCGTACCTCGTCGATACCGAACGACAGGAACGGGCCAAGCACGTTGTCGCCAGCGCGCCGCTGCGAAGTGTCGCCCGAGCTGTCGACATTCGTGAGACCGACGTTGCCGAATACGCCAAGCTCGGCCCCTGCACCAACTTCAACATACCGCTCGAGTTGCAGCACCAATTCGCCGCCGCTACCGATCTGAACCAATTGATCGCTGCCAAAGTGCGGAGCGAACGGATTAAGCGGCTCGGCTGGTGTGAGGGGAAACACCACGCCGTCGAACTCCGACTCGGGAAAGCCCGGAATCGCGGCACGAGGCTTGCCGAGCGCGGCGGTGGGATCGTTGAGCAAGATCGCGCCAGTGGGATTGAACACCGGATCGATCGGCACGGTACCTGGCGTGTAGCTCACCACGTGGTTGGCAAACCACGCAGCGTTTGCCAACGTGCAAACCATGAAGGCGCTACCTAGCGTCGTCGCAAAAACGCAAACTCGCATTATTCTCTCCGCGATGCAAGACAAGGAAACGAATTTCGGAACGTGCCCATCAGCAGCAGTAATATCAAAGCCACACCGCCCGGTTCGGGAACGGTCGCATGGCTTGCGGCTGGTGAGGCAATAGCCGTGCCAAAGTGCTGTCGCCAAACGTCGTAGTCGGCGGCATCGACAACGCCGTTGCCGCTGCCGTCCGCACCGCTTCCCCATTCATCCAGAACACTTCCAAGCGTGTCGCGGTACAGGGTGTAGTCGGCCAGGTTCACGTTGCCGTCGCCGTTGTAGTCGCCCGGCTGCGCGTCGGTCGCAACGGTGGCCGGCGTGGGGAGGTCGGGGTAAATGGGGCGGCCCAGGTCTTCGGTATCGGTGGTAAACGTCCACCCGTCCCATGCGCCGTTGGTCAACCCTCGGGTGCCGAAGCCCTTGGTCGATCGCGACCAGGTTCCGCCGTCGTAGGGCGAGGTGTCGGCAGCGGCATACACCCAATAGGCATCTTCCCATCCTTCGCCATACCGATCGGCTGGGTCGAGGGCCGTCGCGCCGTCGGTGAAGCCCGACTGGGCAATGCCGTGTTCGTCGAATTGTGTTCCATCGCTCAGCCCAAAGGGAGGCAAACCCGGCTGGTCGTAGCCCAAACCCAGTAGCAGCACCGAGCCGCCAAACTTGCCGTACAGGCGATCGTCGGCGGCAACCACGGCGCTCAGCATGTCGTAGCCGCTGGCGGTGCCATCCCAGCGATAACCCCACACGGTCGAGTGGCCCTCGCCCTCGGCTTCCCACCAGTCGATGACGACCGCCGCGCGATGGCTTCCCTCGCCGGCCCAAAACAGAACGTCGTCAAGATTCATGCCGCTGGCCAAAACCGCCGGCGCGAGCACCGTGGCCATCAGCAGCAAGACGTTGCGTGGATGCGATGGCACGTCAGTCTCCTCCAGCTCGCGTAATGAGGGCTGCCACAACGACAACATCGAGATCGTTTGCCAAGAATTCCACGTGCCCATCGCACACCACCACGAGCGCCCCCCGGGGTGTGGCGAGCCGAGGTCGTTGCCAAGGCTCGAACTAATGTTCACAGGTGTCGCTTTCTCCTGGGCGAACACCGTGTGGCCGTTGGCCCATTCGCACTGACCAGAGTCGCGGCGGTGCAGCATTTCGCCAATCGCGGCGGTGTGCGACATGCCATCGGTAATCGCTTTTACCGAAACAGGCGATTCGTAAACCAGCACGCCCAAGGCCTCGTCGCGCAGGGTTTGCGTGGCGGTCCAATCGAGATTGTCGTTGCCCGTGCCCTCGACGCCGTACAAACCGCCGTAGTCGGTGAACGCGGCCCCCTGCCACTTCGCCGAAATCGATGCGGAGCGCGTCTGCTCGGTGCTCGGGCAAAGGAACGCGGCGACCTGCTGCCGACTGGCGATCGCGTTGTTCCCCAGGTAGGCGGGCTGCGATAGGTCGATGGCGTCGAACAGCGGTGCTTGCTCCAAGTAGGGAAGCAGCCACATTTGCCACGCGTGCAAGCGTCGCTCACCCGAGGCGGGCTTGGTGCGACACTCCACGCAGCCAATGGGAAACTCACGCCGACTATCTTCGTAGGCCAACAAGGCAATGCCATGCTGTCGCAAATTGTTCTGGCACATGCTCCGCCGCGCCGCCTCGCGCGCCGCCTGCACGGCCGGTAGCAGGAGGGTGACGAGCACGCCAATGATGGCGATCACCACCAGCACTTCCACCAGCGTGAAGCCGCAGCGGATCGACACCATGACTGGCTGACCCAGCGGTGCTTTATGTTGAGTGCGTTCCCACTTCGCCGAAGTTGGCATCGGAAGCCATCGATCTGGCTCACTTTGCGCAGCACGAGACGCGTTTGGTCCGGCAGAACACAATGCAAGCGCATCCAAAGTCCATTCGACGCGGCGACTGTCCCACGAAGTCACTCCGCATGCCACGCGATGGTAGGTCTTCTGACTCCCGAGCTCGCGAATTCGGCCTTCTCACCCGCACGTAGCAGGCAATGGCATCAGAATCGAATCGCGAGATTGCTCTCGGTCACAGCGGCGGGGCCGTCCCGGAATTGCACCGGAGTTCCCTGTTTGTTGGCTGGCAAGAATCATTGCCAAACCAACCACCAACGCACGGAGAGAGAGTGTAAGTTGGCAGCGGTCCGATGTCAACCAGCCGGGCGAGAACCGCTACGACCGCTCTCTTCTACACAATGCAATTGGACGGCAATACAATGCAGCACATGAAATGGCCACTCGTGTTGTTCTTCGTGGGTTGCATGATTGCGTGCGGATGGATGTATGACGCCAGTCCTAAGAACCAAGGGCCGGCAGGTCCCCGCATGGGCTACGCCGTGGGACTGTATGCCTCATGTGGGGCGGCATTAGTCACCCTGGTGATCTACGGTTTGGTAGGACGAAAATAGCTACGAATGGGGCAATCACTCAGCCACGCGTAGAGCCCTGTTGGTAGCCAGCCTGCTCGATTATGTCTCGCAGGCGTTGCTCAGCGGCAGCTCCAACCACCACCGCTTGGGGCGGGTCGAGCGTCACGTGGGCAACGCGTACCTGCGGATCACGCTGCAAAGCTCTCTCGACGGACTGGACACATCCTTGGCAGGTCATGCCGGCAACGGGAATCGTGTAAGACAGTTCGCCTGCATTTGCTTTGGTCGTAGGTGGACCTCGCAGTACGCGCAAGCAGTCGCTCACAGCGAACCATGCGATAAGCGTCAGCAGCACCAGGGCGCTGCCCACGCCCCACCAAGTGACGGGATGGTCGTGTACATGAGCCGCACTCGCAGCCGGTGCCAGTACCTGGTCGAACAACAAACCGGCCGCCATGCTGCCAGCGATGATGGTGGCCAGGTAAACCGTTAATGCACGGCCGCCAATGGTTTTCTTAATTGCGCCAATCGTCGCCACATTCGTCGCGGGGCCGGCCATCAAGAACACCAGCGCCGCACCGGTCGGCAACCCGCCCGCCACCAGCGCCGCGGCAATCGGCACCGAAGCCGTCGCACACACGTACAGTGGCAGCGAGACGGCCAATGCCACTGCCATTGCCGCCAGCCCACCGTAGGCCGCCAGCCCGGCGAGCAGGGAGTCGGGCACCAAGGTGGAAATTGCCGCCGACAGCAGCACCCCCACCACCAGCCAGCCCCAGATGGAGTGGATAATCTCCAGCGCATGATCGACCAGCTCGCGAAGTCCGCGGCGGCCCCCACCACCTGCGGAAGGAGCGTTGATGACGGGCAGTGCGTGGGAGGGCGACTCCATCGCGTTGGTGATCCAGCCGCCAGCAAGGCCCGTGATGAGCACCGCAACCACCTTGAAAATGGCAAACGGCCAGCCGAGCATCGCCGCGCTCACCAGCACCGAATCGACGCCGGTTTGCGGAGTGGAGATCAAGAATCCAACCGTTGCTCCGCGGCTCGCCTGCTGCTCGCGAAGGCCAATCGCCACGGGAATCACGCCACACGAGCAAAGTGGTAGCGGTACGCCAAGCGTCACCGCCTTGAGTACACTCCACCGACCGGTGAGTTGCTGGCGGACAAAATCGCGCGGCAACAGCACATGCAGCAGCCCTGCCACCAGCGCACCCAAAAGCAGCCACGGAGCAAGCTCCACGGTCGTCAGCCAGGCGGATTGGAGGAAGGTTTGCATGGGCTACGCGGGGAAGTCAACGCGCTGAACCTCGCCGGCGGAAATCATCGAGATTGCGGTAACAACTGCCGGGATGTCGTTCTTGATTTTTGGCCAGGCCGTGGTACCCAAAACCAGGATTGCGATGGTGCGGCCGGTAAGGTTCTGCTGGTGTTCCAGGTTCTGATCGGTAGTGAGCAAGACTTCGATGCCATCGCGTTCGGCGGCGTCCAGTAGTTCGCCGTTCTTAAGCGTTGCCCAATCGAGTTCGAACGCCGTGGAGACCCTGTGGTCGGCCAGATAGGTTCGCAGAGGGACCGGAACTCCTTGATCGAGTAAAATTTTCATGGACCAGTTGTCGATGCGGCTGTAGCTTCACAGTCTAACACTGCCTCGACTTGCGATCGCTCTACGCCCGGGAACCATGCAAGAAACTGCTCAATGGAAGCCCCGTCACGCAGGTTTTCAAAGAGCGCCGCAACCGGCACGCGTGTACCGTGGAAGACCCAAGCGCCAGAAACGCGGTCGGGCTCACGCTCGACGACGGACGACTGCCTCCAATCGGTCATGGTGGTTCTCCTGTTCTTATTGCCGTCACACAACGGCCGCTACGCCTCATTACATTGTAGCGAGCCAACTGGCATGGTGACACGTGTTCGTTGGATATGACGGAACGCTAATTGCAGCTAATATTTGCTGACGGTAGCCCGCTCGCATCACCTAGCCGACGGGCGATACGGATTCTCGTCATCGTGGTCCATTGTAGTCGACGCCGCCTTGTCGTTCGCGTTACTCGAGTCTTCATGCTTCGTGCGAGGTGCTCGGAACAATAGAGCTGAACCGGTGACGACAATCAAACCAAGGACACTGCTCGCTACGGACAGTGCTTCCTTCGTAATACCACAGTCTCCACTTGTGGCTCTTACCGTCCATGCGGGATGCAACGCAATAGTGACGCCCAACAGGGTCGCCATGGTTATCTTGGCAGCCCGAACCAACGGCATGGCCAGTACGGCCATGAGCAGCAAGGCGTCCAGCGTAAAGCATGTCCACCCAACGAGTATTGCCCGCCTGATCAGAGCCGGTGCTCCCGGACCGCTGCACGCAAGAAGCTCGAGGGGAAGTTCGTGAACCCTGTTACTACGCGATCAACGGGCAAGAATGTTCGCTTCGTTGGGCATCATCCAATTCGCGTTCTTTGGAATAGGTAATGCACTCGTGGCGATGCGTCTTTTTCTGCACCCCAAACACAAAAAGCCCCGACCACCTGCTTCTATTGCTGGGGCCGGGGCTTCTGGGTCGTTCGCACTTGCGTGCGAAAGTTTTAGTCCAAAAAGCCGAGCAGCTCGGCGCTGCGGCTGGGTTGCTGGAGTTTGCGGACCGCTTTGGCTTCGATTTGGCGGATACGCTCGCGGGTTACTTTGAAAATGTGGCCCACTTCTTCGAGTGTGTAGCTGTAACCATCGCCGAGGCCGTAACGCAGCTTGATGATCTCTCGCTCGCGGTAGCTCAACGTTTTGAGCACGGCGGTAATGCGGGTGCGAAGCATTTCCTGAGCGGCACCAATCGCCGGGCTTTCGGCACCACCGTCGGGCAGCAGGTCGCCAAAGTGGCTGTCTTCGCTATTGCCGACCGGGCGGTCGAGGCTAATCGGGTAGCGGCTCATTGCCAGCACGCGGCGGGCTTCCTCCACGGTGCAGTCGGCCGCACGAGCGGTCTCTTCGAGCGTCGGCTCGCGACCCAGGCGCTGCAGCAGCATCCGCGACACATTGCGCACGCGGCTCATCGTCTCGACCATATGCACCGGGATCCGAATGGTGCGGCTTTGGTCGGCCACGGCGCGAGTAATCGCCTGGCGAATCCACCACGTGGCGTAGGTGCAGAACTTGAAGCCGCGACGGTACTCGAACTTGTCGACCGCACGCATCAGGCCGGCGTTGCCTTCCTGAATGAGATCGAGGAACGATAAACCGCGGTTGCGATACTTCTTGGCAATCGAAACCACCAAACGCAGGTTACCCTCCGAAAGGCCTCGCTTGGCCTTTTGGTAGCGAGCGTACACTTCGCGAAGGTCGCGCACGCGGCGACGGAGACTCATTGGCGTTTCCTGCAACGAACGCAGGATGTTGCGGTACTCCACCAGCACGGGCTTTCGCTCGCTCATCGGGCGGCGATCTTTCTTCATCTTCTCGAGTTGCCCTTGCAACTGATCAACGCGCCCGCTGAACTGCGCCAGCGTTTCAATCATTGGTTCGATCCGCTGCGTGCGGAGCCCCAATTCCTCGACCAAGATCACGGCTCGACAGCGGCGACGGCCGAGCCGACTCCACGCGGCGCGGCGCTCGCTCGCCTTGTACGACTTGCTGGTGGCAATGCGATAATCGTCGGCGTTTTGCTCCAGTAGCGTTTCGAGCGTGCGCAAGTTGTGCGGCATGCGACCCATGATCTGCTCTTTTTCGAGCCGGTCGGTCACGGACACCTGCACGGTGCGATCGAAGGGAAGCTCGCCACGATGGACGCGGTTCAGCACTTTCACGGCGCTGCGAATTACGTAGTCGCAGGCAAGCAGCTTACGACGGAACGCCGCTCGGGTATGCTCGATGCGGCGGGCCAGCGAGATTTCCTCTTTGCGGGTAAGCAGCGGAATCTCACCCATTTGCGTGAGATACATCCGCACAGGATCGTCCGACCACGATTCGTTATCGCCCCCATCGAGCAGACCGTCGTCATCGCTATCGTCGGTCTCGTCAATGCTGCCAGTCGACGAGGCAACACTCGCGTCGTCGTCGTCGCTGTCTTTGTTCGAGGGTAGATGTCCCGCCAACTGACTCACGTCGTCGGTCGAAACATCCGAATCGTCTTCCAGTGTATGATCAAGCAATGTATCGTACAAAGTTCAGGCTCCTACCGTTAACCATGGATACGCAGCAAACCGCGTGTGCAATCAGCACAGCGACCCAGCCAGCACCGTTAAAGGTTTCGATGGTCGTCCAGCGCAGGTGCCGCCGACGAACGTCGAGCCGGCACAGGCTGTAGTTGTAAGTGATGATGACGCAGCAGCATGCCCACCAAGTGGGATGGGGAATACCTAATCTTAACACCAAGCACCTTGTTGGCAGGCCGCGCAAAGTATTTGGAAAGAACTTCTATTAAGGAAAACATGCACACCTCTACCGCTTAAACCAATGGTGGGCGAATCTTCTACCCCATCGCCTTGCACCGGAAAACGCTCCGGCGCACCGCGTTGGGTAAAGAAACATGGTTAGTGAAACTGCTCAGGCTAAAAATTTGCTTCCAAGTTGGCTCTTCAATTCGCATTCCCTGGCACCGTACGACGAATCGTGCTTTAGCGCCTGCAAACTCTGCGGGTAATGCGGTTGACGAATAACTCGGTATCTAAACGCAACGCCTGGGCAGCGGCGGCGGCGAGTATTCCCCTAACTCCTCATGTCCGCTCGATGGATTTGCACGTCGAAGGAGCGATGGTCGCCGCGAGCCGTGTTGTAAGAAAGGCTCCGCGAGATTTTTTCGACAGCATCGGTCAACTTCCACATCATGCAACCATCCAACCAGTCCGGCAGCACATCGAATCCGATGGCCTCCTCCCTGAACACCGCCTAGCAGCAAGAGCTACGCGGCAAGCCGGTCCGGTGCCCGACTCGACAGGACTTTCGTCCTGCCGCAATCTAGGCCATGTAATTGTAAACAAGCGTGCAACCCGGTCCATAGGCAATTCGCCAAAAAACCACTACATTGGCCCAAAAAGGGGATTACCTGCCCGCTGGCTTGCGTTTGGGGCAATACGCCAGCTCCCCTGACACTACGTGCACGCCTCCATGGCGGTTCGTTGCCTGCTTGCCTGCCACCGCCAACGGCACTCCATTTCGAACGAAACCCTATGGCTGGTAAATACTTAGTTCCCTGCACCTGCGGCCAGCAGGTCGCCGTGTCCACGCATCAAGCCGGAGCTCAGGTCACCTGCGCCTGCGGCCAGCAGGTAGGTGTACCGCCGCTGCGTAAATTGCGCGAATTGCCCCAAGCGGACGCCCAGCCCGATGCCCCCCACCGCAAATGGTCGCCACGCCACGCTCTTACCGTCGGCGGCACCAGCCTTGTGGCGGGACTGTTGCTGTGGGCCGGTTACTTGTGGTCGACCGAACCGCCACCACTCACTTTTCCCGAGCAACGCTACGCCGAGAACATTCAGGGCCTCATGGAAAACGGCTCGCCGATGCAGTTCTGGCGGCTATGGCTCGAAAACCGCGACACGCTCGCCGACCAAGGCTTTACGGAGATCGTTTCGCCGCAGGCCGATGCGGTGGAAGCGTACATTGCCCAGCGGCAGTTGTTTCGCAACATCTTGCTGGGGGCCGCCGGAGCGATCGCGGCGTTAACGCTCCTGACTTGGTTTGCCTGGCCCCAGTCTAAGTAGGCAATTGCGCAGTTGCAATTGGCAGCGTTGGGCCGATTCGCCAGCGAAGGGGGCAAGCCCGCCAGCCTTGGGTCCGGCTACGCCGAGGGCAAGGCACGCCAGCCCAAGCGACTTGGCCACTCGCTCTTGGGCACTTCCTCCCAACCGCCTGCCATCCCTTGCCGCATTGCAACCAACGTAGGTTCATTTGCATCCTCAGGGGTCACGATCAGCAGCCGCCGCCACAAGCCGACCGCCATGACTCGCCGCAGCCCCCCCGAAGTTCCCGCCTGAAACTTGCGGTACTCGGCGAGTGCGGGAAACTGCTCAACGAGTCCCGCTACCCAGGTGTCGGACGCGCGTACTACCGGCAAGCCGCGACAGGCGCGACACACGCCGCCTGCCAGCACCGCTGGGCTTACGCGTTGCTGGCATGCGTGGCACGCCACGAGTTCGCCCTCTAGCAGCTGCGCGCCGCTCGTTGGACAGACGGCCGCGAGCCGTGGGTCGACCAGCTTGCCCGTTACTGCACACTTGACCCGCTCGCGGCCCAATACGCGTGCGGCGGAGTGTTCGCACAAGGCAATCGCTTCGGCAGCAACAATGCGACCATCGTCAATCGCCGCGAGGTGAAACGTATCGATGCCTGTCGCCGCGCAGTGGAACGGCGGCGCGGTGAGTGTGGTGGTCCAGTCGTCGAACGTTACCCGCGCGCATTGCTCGCGAATGCCAAACTGTACGGCCCCCTCGGCACGTTTGGCCAACACAACGGTGGTGGCCACGAACCGCTCGCCCATCGGCGGAGCCTCCGCCAGCAGCGACTCGATTTGCGGCCGACCGAGGGACGTGGCATGGGGGTCGAGCGTTGCCACCCGATCGAGTTTCAACTTGGCAATCGTCGATTCGGGCACCCGCTGGCCGGCGGCATCGAAGAAGCGATGTTCCACTTCTGCCGCGTTGTCCTCCGCCAGTTGCGTCACCCGCAGAAAGGGCACTTCGGTAAGGTGGCACCCAGCAAGCTGCGTTTGCCCTTCGTCCACTTGGTAGGCATCGAACAACCGACTGGAGAACTCGTGAACCACCTCGGGCTGAGCCACCGGGTGCCCCACGATTGCCCCCCGCTCCAGGCTCACCAGGTTCCACAACCAGTGCGATCCATCGGTCGGCGACAGCACCCTGCGGGGCAGTTCCGCGATCGAGGGTGCCGCCACCGCTACGGTCACCTGATAGGGCTTCGGCCACGCGAGGTGTTCGCGATGCTCGAACTCCAGACCAATCACACCGCGATCGATTCGACTCGCCACGCCAATGCTGCCAGCCGCAAACTCCAGGAACGCCGCCAGCGACTCGCGATGCACCGCGGCATCGGAGTTCGTCGGTTCACGCAAGGACGGCGAATCGGTAGGTTGCACAACGGTGAGGCGCGGTTGAAGGGAAAGGAGCCAGTTTCATGCGTAGGTGGCCGACAGCTAAACTCGCTGCAATACGTACACCACGTCTTCGGTCTCTGGGCCGACCTCGATGGGGCGATCGATATTGTAAGCGAAATCGTAGGTCTCGACGATGCGAAACGCCGGCACGCTACTCAACAGATCGGTCATGTGGCGTGCGGTGTAGATACGAAAATCGGCACAATTTA
This sequence comes from Lacipirellulaceae bacterium, assembly GCA_963753855.1. Classification (GTDB taxonomy): domain Bacteria; phylum Planctomycetota; class Planctomycetia; order Pirellulales; family Lacipirellulaceae; genus Aeoliella. The sequence continues at coordinate 473,762 of CAVWDV010000009.1, forward strand.
CCAGCCGAAATGTCCGCGTGGGGGTATAAACGTCAAAACTCATCCGCACCCGCTCGATCCGCCGCCGGCGGTTGTGCTCGATGGTCCACAGGCGTGACAGAACCGACAAATTCCCCCGCCTCGCCGCCCACTGCTCCTCGTCCATCGGCTCGCCGCGCGTTGGCGTGAGATGGAGCCCCAACAGGTAAAGCCCGCCTTTGCGCACCGCCACAGCGATGCATTCGAGATGCCGGCGGGCGTGGTCCTCGCTTGGCAAGTGACGAAACGTATTGATCATATTGAACGCTGCGTCGAACTTTTTCTTCACCCCGAAGTCGCACATGTCGCCCACTTCCGCGGTGCGCGGGAAGCCATGCTTCTCCAGGCGATCGTTGCAGTAGTCGACCGCCGGCGCGGCCAAGTCGTTGCCCGCCACCTCGTAGCCCGCCTTGGCAAGCCGATACATGAGTCGCCCTGTGCCGCACCCCGGTTCAAACAGCCGGCGAAACTTGCCCTTGCCATGCTTGGCCAACGCGGCCTGCAGAAACGCCAACTCGGCGGCCCAATCCGATCCGAATACCAGATCGTAATACTTGGGGTGGTTGTACAAATCGTCTTGGATGATTTCTTGCATGGGGTGGATGTGCGGGCGTTGCTGGGAAATGTTTAGCGTGGGTGCATTGTAGCGGATAAACTCCGGCAAGAACCGCTGCCTTTTTCACCCACCCTCGCGGAAGGGCCGGACGGCGCAGCGGCCGGGGAGGGCCTTCACTGCCGAAACGCTCAACCTCTTGGTGGGAGCTTCCATGCGGATGGGCAACCTCGCCAATCGACCCATAGCCCTACGCAATACGCAGCCAAAACACGAAGAACTGCTCGGGAGCATGCGCCCGAGCTAACCAGCCATGCGGATGGAAGTTCCGCCGACAACACCCCAGCGGCTCGTTCTTTGCCGACTTTGCATGCGATGGCACTTGGTACCGCGTGCCATCGCGCGCAAGGTGAACCTGCCCGATGCGTTCCGACCGCGAGAGGCGAGCAAGTCGGGGAGGGAAAGTGCCCACTCGCCACGGAAGCGAGGGCGCGAGTAATCGCCTGCTTTGCCACTCGCCAGCCGCTACGGCGTCCGGCCCTCCTCGACGGAGGGTGAACGGGTGGTGACGCGGCGGCCCCAGAGGCTCTCGACACTCAACTGCAAAATCACCCACAACGCGGCAATCACTTCGCGGTAGTTGATCTTGGATTCACCAAAGCGGCGGTTCTCGAACGTGATGGGGACTTCGGCGAACGTGCCGCCAATGCGGCGGCAGCGATACAGTAGCTCCTGCAGCACGGCGTAGCCGCGAGCTTTGAACAACGTGAAGTCGAGCTGCTTGAGCTTCGCCAGCCGGTAGCATCGGAAGCTGCCGCTGGTGTCGCGGAGCGGCAACCGCAGGAGCGTGCGGGCATAGGCGTTGATCGCCCCACTCATGAGCTTGCGCCGCGCGGGCCAGTCGCCCACGCTCCCCCCCGCAACGTACCGCGAGCCGATTACGACGTCGGCCCGCTGCATGGCGTCGAGCAAAGCGGGCAGGTACTTCGGGTTATGACTAAAGTCGGCATCGAGGTTGAGCAAGAGGTCGTAGTCACGGGCGATCGCCGTGTCGATGGCGGCCAAGAGCGCGGTGCCGAGGCCCATCTTCTGCGGCCGGTGGAGGACCTGCACACGCGGATCGGCCGCCGCAAGCTGGTCAGCCAATTGCCCGGTGCCGTCGGGCGAGCCATCGTCGACAACCAACACATCAGCCCGGGGAGCGTGGTGGTGGATGGCAGCCACCAAGGGCTCGAGGTTGTCGCGCTCGTTATAAGTGCAGAGCGAAACGAGGAGCGATTCGCGGGGCGACGAGCGAGAAGGCAAGTTGGTCAGTCGTTTGATTTCGAGAGACGAGGGGAACGATCAAAGGAGCATTCAGCGTGTAGCCCGCGGGGCCACAGAGCACGGGCAATCCTACCGAATTCCGGCACTCGCCGGCGGCTCACACAATGAGGCTGGTGAGCATTTGAAATTCGGGATCGTCGCGAAGCACGTCGAAATCGGCTTCGTAGGGGACAAGGTCTAAGTAGTTGCCGTCCAAGTCGAGCGCACGACTGAGGCATCGCAACGCGCACCGGCGATCGCCGGCAAGACTCCAGTAGCAGGCCAGGTTGTAATGCAGGATCGCTTCGAGCGGCTCGTTGCGGACCGCGTCCTCCAGCGACTCGATGGCGTACTCAAGCCGTCCGGTGCGCTTGTAGCACCAAGCCAGCGCCAAGCGGACATGCATGTCGCCAGGCATTAACTCGACGGCCCGCTCCAATGGCCCAGCCGCTTCGTTGTAGCGCTCGGCTTCGCGCAGCGACTTCGCCCAGCAGATAGTTGGCCCGGCCGCTCTGGGCTACGAGCGCAATACGGCGTTTCAAACATTCGGCCGCTTGGTCCGGCAGGCCCAGTTCCAGGTAACCTTCGGCCTCGCGGATGGTTCGGCTGAGGCGTGAATTGCGTTGAGGCATGAGATGGTGTTAGCACGTTAGAGGGCAGTCTTACACAGGCCGATCGTCTCCGTCACCACGGCACGCGCTGAAACAGGTGCATGCATTCTACGCAGAACTGGCGGCGCACCAAAGCATCTCCACAAAAGTCGCGCCGCAAGGTGTTATCAGCATTGGAGTAAGTGCCTCAAAAATGAGTTTTGCGGACGTAACGCCTGTAATTACCCGGCAATTTGTGGCGCATTGGACACTCCCGCGCCGGCCCCTCGGTGGCGGTTGCAGCCACAAGGCATGCGGCCCCCTGCGACTGGGAACCCATGTCGACCTCTCGCCACATGATGCCCCCGTACCTCGCTCCGCGGGCGGGCGTGGCCAAACCACATCATCGCTGTGCCCCGCGGTGATCGCTGCAATTCGACTTAAATCGAATTGCCAATTGCACTTAGGACGACCCGAAAGCCCCTTCCATGGGGGTGGCGCAATGCTTGCTTCCGGTACCTGGCAGCATCCTCCTTCGCCCAGCGGTGCTGCCCTGGTCCCCTCGGGCAGCACCGCTCGGTCCCCTCCTCCTTGCCAAGTTGGTCTCGTTTTGCGAACCATCATGCTGCTGTCGACGGTGCTTCTGGCAGTTGGCTCGCTGGCCGCGGTCATCGAGCCGCCACGCCCCGCCAATTACCGGCACGCAGCCGCTCCGCCGCAGCTCGATTGGGTGCGGACGGCCGACGGCTGGGAACGCCCCGCGCGATGGCAACCCCCTGCGGCGGTCGTTCCGCCGCTGCATCCCTTCGTGGTGGCAGGACTTTTGGCGATGCTGGCCATCAGCGGGTTGGTGGCACTGCCGCCGGTGCCCGGAACCAACAAATCGTAGAAATCTGGGGCATGTCGCCCGTTTTGTGCACGGATTCTCCGCCGCACTGCCACTAATACCAGTAGTAAGCGGGTTCCCCGACCGGTACTCCGGGTCCGCGGTTTCCGGTAATGGTTCCGTCCGCCGATTAATGGACGTCGCTGCCGGTTGCCGGCCACCTTTCCTCAGCCCCCAATAATCGCCATGCGTCTTACCCTTCGCACGTTACTTGCCTACATGGACGACATTCTCGACCCGGCCGACCAGGACGACCTGGCCCGCCAAGTAGAGGAGAGCGAAAAGGCGAGCGAGCTGATTCACCGCACGCGCGATGCAATGCGGCGGCTGCGTTTGGGCGCACCGCCGGTGATTGGCGAGGGAATGGAACTCGACCCGAACTTCGTGGCCGAGTACCTGGATAACACGATGTCGTCCGAGGACATGACCGAATTCCAGCAGGTGTGCTTGGATTCGGACGTGCACCTGGCGGAAGTCGCCTCGTGCCACCATGTTCTGACCATGGTGCTCGGCGAGCCGGCCGAAATCGATCCCGCCATGAGGCAGCGGATGTACAGCGTACCGGCGCGGGTCGATGAGTGGCGGCAATTGCGGCTCGACGGTTCGCATCAAGTTGCGTCCGCCGCGGAAACCACCATCGCGCTAAAGCGGACATCCGACTCCGGAATCGAGGAGACCGTTACCGAAGTGCCCGACTACCTGAAGGCGAGCGACTCGTCGGCCGTGGGTCGCCTGGCACTGGCATTTGCAGCGGCGCTGGTCCTTGGGTTTGGAGGTTTCCTGCTGTTCGGCCCCGGCGGCATGCTGCGCGACGATGCAAAGCTGGCCCAAAACGAGCCGAACCAACTCGTGGCGGGCAGCGAGACCGACGATATCACCCCCGCCGAGGGCGACACGACAGTTAACGACGACACAACGGTCGTAGACGACCGCAGCGGAACGGCGGGCGATCGAGCGGCGGATGCAACCATAGATGACTCGGCAGTCCCCGGCGAAGGAGTCACGCTGCCCGCGGAGACAAATCCGTTGCCGCCAATCGGAGGTTTGGAGACCGAGGCAACCGACACGACAACCGGTGAGGCAGCCAACGAAGCGATGGAAGCCGTTGTCGTCGAAGCACCCGACGAAGTGCTGGCGGGCGATACGGGGCAGGCAAGGCTGGACGCAGCCGCTCCGGACGGGCTGGCCACGGAACTGCTTGCGGACGATGCGGCAGCCCAACTCGAGAACGGCACCACGAGCGATCCGGTCGATCGCATCGCGATGAACACCACCGAGCGCACCGACATCATGCCCGACGTGGTGAACGAGAACCCAGCTAACGCTGCCGCGGAGACAGCGGTTCCGCCAGCGGACACGGCGCCCCAACAACCGGCGCCCAGCAACCAGCACCGCTTGGTACGTTAGTGGCCGTTGACCAACTGCTGTTGCGATGGGATTCGGCAACGGGCCAATGGCTCCGGATGCCATCGCGGGCCGGCATTTCGGCCGGCGATCAATTATTGTCGCTGCCGACCTATCGTCCATCGCTGGCGTTGGTATCTGGCTTGCGTGTCGAACTTTCCGACGGCGCCACGGTAAGGGTGGACTACGCCGCCGACGGCACAACCCCCCGGCTCGAAGTTACCTATGGCCGGTTCTTGCTGCAAAACACCGACATGGCAGCAATGGAAGTGGAGATTGCCGTGGGCGCCGAAACCAAGCGGGTGGTGCTCGAGTCGACAGCCGTGCTCGGAATCGATATCGATCGACCATTCGTACCAGGTGCCGACGTGGAGCACTCGCTCGGAACGTTTGAGGCCCGCTTCTATGCGCCGGAAGGAAAAGTAATTTGGAACGTGGGCGAGAACCCGCTACCCGTTGTCACCGCATCGCAGTGGGGCTGGGACGATGTGGCAGTCGCCTCGATGACCGATGACGTGGCATGGCTCAACGGGCAATCGCTCGACTACCTGCTGCAAAACGTATCGCGTAACTTCGAGCGAGATTTTGATACCCAGCGACCTGCGAGATTGCAACTGCTCGAACTTTACGAGAGTTCGCGACGCCGCGAAGAGAAATCGCTAGCCGCCCAGTGTGGTACCCATGTGGGGCAGTTCGTTCCCTTGGTACAGGCGCTGGTCGACACCCGACAGCAGTCGAACTGGGACGGGCACATTGCCGATTTACGTCGCGCCGCGTCGCGCAGTACCCAGGCGGCCGAGCTGGTGCACGAAACCCTTACCGAGCAGCGGGGAGCCGCGCTCGCCGACGATATGTTCGCCATGCTGCGGGGGTACTCGCCCGAGCAGATTGGTACCACCCGAGACGAGGTGCAATCGGGCGTGACGCGGCAACTCATCGATTGGCTGGAGCACGATCGCCTGGAGTACCGAGTGCTAGCGATTTACAACCTCAAGCAGATCTACGGCGGCAAGACCCTGGGCTACAATCCGGTGGTCACCGAGCCGAGTCGCCAGGAGCGGGCGGTCAAGATGTGGCGATCGCGTCTGGCCGACAACGAGCTGGAGCCGACCTATCTCGAGTAGCCAGCACCATCGCCCCAGCGGGGGCCGTGAGCCCTCGGCTCGACCCAGTTAGCAGAAATCGACGCTCCCGCCGGCCCCGCTGGGGCTCGGTTCGGGTCGCAGATTGCTCGGTTCCCTCTCTCACGGGTACTTGGTAAACTGGTTGGACTACCACGACTCCGGCCTGCCCGGCGAACACTTCTCGGGAACCATTTCGGCAGACGGCCGCGCGGCCGTGTTTTCGATAAACGACAGAATTTTAGAGGCACCATCTGTGCAAGTCCGAGTCTCCACCCGCCACGGGCACTTAAGTGAAGCAAGCCAGGCGAAGATCACTTCTAAGGCGGAAAAGCTGCTGCGGATATTCGATCGGCTAACCGAAATCGCCGTGGTGGTCGACCTCAAGGACGAGCAAAAACCCAAAGTGGACTTCCAAGTTTCGGCCGAACATAAGCACGACTTCGTAGCCAGCGAACAGGCCCCGGAATTAATGGCCGCGGTGGACAAAGCCGTGCATAAGATCGAACAGCAACTGCGGAAGTATAAAGAGAAGGTGGTGGAACGCCACCGAGACCGGGACCGGGAGGTTCGGCAGGTGGAATCGGAGTTTGAGGCCGACGTGGAGGAATGAGTAGCCTGCGAGTGTTCGACTGCGGCGAACCCGTGGGTCGGCGATCGTGCAATCGATCGCTTGGCCTTCCGGTTGGCGGAAGTCGTGCTGGCCAAGAACAAACACACCCATGGCGCCTGAGGCAACCACTGGCAGCCCGCCGCCGAATACCGATAAACTACCAGGCGCGAAGCTTCGCCCTTTGATACAAGGAATCGCATGGAATGAAATTCTCAGAGTTCATATCAAAAGACGCTATCAGGACGAACCTCGAAGCGACGGACAAAGAATCGGTGATTCGCGAGATGACCGCGTCGCTGCAAGCAGCGCACTCGATTAACGACGATCAGCTCGAGAGCGTGGTCGACGCCATTCTCAAACGCGAAGAGCTAGGCAGCACCGGCATCGGTCGCGGCGTAGCCGTACCGCACACAAAGCACCCAACCGTCGATAAGTTGTGTGGCGCCGTAGGAGTCAGTACGGAGGGAGTGGAATTTGACAGCCTGGACGGCGAGAAAGTTCACCTGCTGTTCTTGCTGGTCTCTCCGCCCGATCGTCCCGGCGACCACTTGCGGGCGATTGAGAACATTTCGCGGCAATTACGCAACGACACCTTTTGTCGGTTCCTAAAGCAGTCGGAAAGCGCGGACGACGTGTGGACGCTGCTCGAAGAAGCAGACAACAATCAATTCGGTTCGTAACCTCAAGGCCCACCCTCATTGCCGCGGTTGGGCCCTGAGCCCAATCGAGGCAACTTGCAGGCGGATGAAGTTATGGCTGAAGTACTTATAAGACAAACCTGTGTGATTTCCTTGAAGAATGGATTGCATATCCGCCCCGCCGAGCAATTGGCTCGTCTGGCGAATCGATTTGCAGCGGAAATCGGGCTCGTTTATGAGAATCAGCGGGTCGATGCCAAGAGCATCATGGACATGCTGACGCTTGGTGCCACCCACGGAGCGCACCTCGTTATCGAGGCGCGGGGCGACGATGCCCAAGAGGCCGTGGATGCCATCCGCGTGCTCGTAGAAAGCGAATTCTCCACGAACCAAGATTCGGATAGCGCGAAACAATAATCGTCGTCCTCCACCACCCGGACGAAAGCCACCCACCCCGTCATGACTCCGCAGCACCCAAGTTCGCGGAGCCATGGCAAAGATGAAGTCAGCGAATCGTATAACAACGTAATCGAGTCGAACAACGTGTCCGATGGCTACCTGGCCGATGCGGCACCAGACTGCTTCACCCTGCAGTCCGGACGCATTCCGCTAACAGGTCGTCGGGCATCCGTAAACCATCACTAACAAATTTTTAAGGCACAACCAGGGCTGACCACTGGCGTCGCGTTGATCGCAACGCCGGGTCGAAGCCAGCGGAGCCGTAACAAGCGCGTGGTTCGCCGCGATGCGAATCTTCGGGCGCAGGTACTGAATTCGAGCGTGCGGATGATGATGCAATTGGTATTACCGCCCTCCGTCCTGTTGCCCGCCACCTGGCGTGTTCCGCAGCCAACTAACCTGTCCGCTTCTCTCGCATTGCTCCTTTAGCCGGCCCTATCGTCCCATCACGGTAGAGGTCGCATGAGCAATGCCAGACGCGTGGCAGCTCTGGTCGCCTCGAAGAGTGCGGCATGCAGCGTTTGCAGGGAATAGCGGTATCGCCCGGCGTCGCCATTGGCGAAGCGGTGATATTTGGTAACGAGGGATTTCGCATCTCGCGAAGGTTCCTTCCGCGCGAGGCGGTTAACGAAGAGCTGGCTCGGCTCGACCATGCCATCGCGGCTGCCGCTAGCGAAATCGATCTCAATCGTCAGCGGGTAGCCGAGCAGCTGGGCGACGATTACGCGGCCATCTTCTCCGCCCACCTCCAAATGCTCCGCGACCCGAAGCTCCGGAGCGAGCTGGAGCAAATGATCCGCGACCGGCATTACTCGCCTGAGTATTCCGTCAGCCGCGCCTTGCGGCGGTACGCCAAGGTATTCCTGTCGCTTGAAGGCGACACCATGGCCGAGCGGGCCAACGACGTGTTCGACATCGAGAAGCGGCTGCTGCGGCACCTGCTGGGGGCTCGTCGCGAGCGAATGGAAGAGCTCACCAGCGAGGTGCTCATCCTGGCCCACAACCTGACGCCTAGCGAAACGGCCAACCTTAATCCGCGATTTGTGCGAGGCTTTGTCACGGAGTTCGGCGGCCCCGGCAGTCATACAGCCATCGTGGCCGAGGCGCTCGACATCCCCGCCGTGGTGGGCACCGGTCCGTTTCTCACCGAAGTCTCGGGCGGCGACACGGTCATTATCGACGGCGACAACGGGCTCGTCATTCTGCAGCCCGATGAGGAGACGATCGCCCGCTATCGGCACGAGGTGGACGAACACCTTCACCTGGCGGCGAAGCTCGAAACCATTCGCGATTTGCCGGCCGATACACTCGATGGGCACCACATCACGCTGCTGGGCAACATCGAATTTCCCTCCGAAGTGCAGCAGTGCGAAGACCGGGGAGGCGAGGGCATCGGCCTCTACCGTACCGAGTTCCTGTTTCTCACCCGCGACGTGCAGCCGAGCGAAGAGGAACACCTGGCGGCCTATCGCGAGGTCATCGAGGCAACGCGCGGCAAACCGGTCGTCATGCGGACCCTCGACCTGGGTGCCGACAAAATCCCCAACTTTCCCATGCCGGAAGACGAACGCAACCCGTTCCTCGGGCTGCGGAGCATTCGTTTGACACTGAAACACGTCGACATGTTTCGGATCCAGCTGCGGGCGATGCTGCGGGCCGCGGCGGGTACCAAGTTGCGGATCATGTTTCCGCTGATCACCAACCTCATTGAACTTCGTCGGGCGAAGATGGTGGTGAGCGACGCGATGGAAGATCTTGAAGAAGAAGGAATCGAATTCAGTCGCGACATCGAAATCGGCATGATGGTCGAAGTGCCATCGGCCGTGGTGATGATGGACCATTTTGTCCGAGAAGTCGATTTCTTCAGCATCGGTACCAACGACCTGATTCAATACGCGCTGGCCGTCGATCGGAGCAATAAGGACGTCGCATCACTATACACGGGTAGCGACCCCTCGATCCTCCGGCTGATCAAGATGGCCCTCGACGTGGCGGGTCAGCATCATCGGCCAATCAGTATGTGTGGCCAAATGTGTGGCAACCCCATCTACACGATGGTTCTGTTGGGGCTGGGACTACGCACTTTTAGCGTCGTACCGGCTGCCATTCCCGAAATCAAACGCGTGTGCCGGTCGGTGACCCTACCGCAATGCGAAGAGTTCGCAGCGAAGGTAATGACACTGGAGAGCGCACGCGACGTCAAGACGGCACTCCGCGAGGAACTCATCAAGATCCTCCCCGACCAGCCGGTTTGACGCCCTTTAGTTTTCCTACAGGAAATGAGAGTGAACCCATGGAATCTCCCACAACGCCAACCGACCTCGAACCCGACGATCCCGGCGGACTTCGTGCCACGGCCGACAGCACCAGCGACGACGCCAACCACATCCCAACCGAGCACGCGACGCTCGACACCGACGATACCCCGAGCGACACCGAGGACAACAGCAACGACAGCTGCGATGCTCCCGCACCCAAGCGGCGGCGGCGGCGCGGCGCCAAGAAGAAGAAAGTAGCCAGCGGCCGCACCGCAGCGGCCGAACCGAGCAAGAAGGCCTCGGTTAAGCAGGAGATGCTGATTAACGTGGCCCAGCCTGAGGAGTGCCGTATTGGCATCCTTGAAGAGGGCGTGCTGGAAGAACTGTACGTCGAGCGGAGCAGCCAGGACAACTACGTCGGCAACATCTATAAAGGCCGAATCGTGAACCTCGAACCCAGCATCCAAGCGGCGTTTGTCGACTTTGGCGTGGGTCGCAATGGTTTCTTGCACATCAGCGATGTGGAACCACAGTACTTTCGCCAAGGTGGATTCGATCCCGAGGTTGCCATCCAAGCGGACGGCACGCAGCACCAACCGAATGCCTCCTCGGGCGACGACCGAGGCGACGACCAAGACGACCAAGACGACCAAGACGATGACGTCGACGAGTCGGGACCCCGGCGACCACGTCACGCTGCTCGCCAGCGGCCCGGCGTGCGACCGAGAGTCAAGCCGCCGATTCAGGAGATCTTCCAACGTGGCGACGAAGTGGTGGTGCAAGTCATTAAAGAGGGCATCGGCACCAAAGGCCCCACGCTATCGACATACATCAGTATCCCGGGACGGTACGTGGTGTTGATGCCGGCGCTCTGCCGGATTGGCGTGTCGCGGAAGATCGAAAGCGACGAAGACCGCCGCCGCCTCCGCGGTATTCTTCGCGAGCTGAATCCTCCCAAGGGCTTGGGATTCATTGTCCGTACCGCTGGCACCGATCGTACCAAGAAGGAGATCTCGCGCGATCTGGCGTACTTGCTGCGGCTATGGAAAACCATTGTACGTCGGATCAAGAAGCGCCGAAGCACCGACCGACATCTACGAAGAAAGCGACATGATCATTCGCACGATTCGCGATATCTTTACCGCGGATGTCGATGCGATTCACATTGACGAGCCGAAGGCTTTCGAGCGTGCCAAGGAGTTCCTGCAAATTGTGATGCCGCGATACGTGAATCGCTTGCACCTGTACGAAGGCCGCGAACCGCTATTCCACAAGTACCACATCGACGACGAAATCGCGCGCATGAACCAGCGTAAGGTTCCGCTCAAGGGAGGTGGTTCGCTGGTGATTGATCAGACCGAAGCGCTCGTGGCGATCGACGTCAACAGCGGTAGCTTTCGCACCGATGGGTCGGCCGAAGAGTCGGCCTTCCAGCTCAATCAAATCGCCGCCCGAGAAATCGCCAGGCAATTGCGCCTCCGCGATCTGGGTGGGGTGGTGGTGAACGACTTCATCGACATGCGTAAGGATCGTCACCGCCGCGTGGTGGAACGCACCCTCCGCGACTCCGTCAAACGGGACCGGGCCCGAACCAAGATTCTGCGGATCAGTCCCTTTGGCTTGATCGAAATGACACGGCAACGCATCCGCCCAAGCCTAAAACGGAGCGTCTATAAAGAATGCCCGGGTTGCACGGCGCGGGTCTGGTGAAAACCGCCGAGAGCATGGCGATTGAGGTCATTCGCAAGCTCATGATGGCAACCCAAGGCGAGCGGGTGAAGAAGGTGACCGTGACGGTGGAAGAAGACGTCTCGACCTACCTCAATAACCGCAAACGCCGCGTACTGGCGCAGCTGGAAGACGAGAACGAGGTGGAGATCATCGTTATCGGCCGCGAGGGCATCTCACCCGAGCACTTGGAAATCGTCTGCGAAGACGAAGCAAGCCGGGTGGTGCTGGTCGAAGGCATCTAGTGGGGGAGTCCGGCGTACGCGGTAAGAATTTGCCCCGCTTTGTGTGGCACCAATAGCGATGGCAGCAACGGGAACCACCGAGCGGGCCAAGTTCAGGGCTCCGCTTGGTGGACCGGAAGGATTGCCGCCAGAAGGCACCAGAAGCACAAAAACAAGCCACGATTGGTTGGAGGCGGACGTTGCCCATGAGCCCCGTCCTTTTGTGTTTTTCTGTGCCTTTTTGTGGCTCCAGGTTGGTGTTGGCGTGAGCGTGCATCGCGGGCCTGCCTTCCGCGGCAATTGGACGGCGCCCACGGCGGTTCATGGCTTGCTTGGCGGTTCAAAGGTAGAACGGCCAGAAAATCTGGTCACACGCCCCGGTTTGCCCCCTTTCGCGAAAACGGCCCGGTCGGTTAAAATCCGGGACTCTTTCATACTCAAGATTGCTGCTGTTTTCAGGAACCTTAACGATGTACGCCATTATCGCCGACGGTGGTCGGCAAGTGAAAGTCGAAGAAGGACAAGAAGTCGATCTGGCCTACCGCGACGTAGCCAAGGGCGACAAATTGACCTTGGATCGCATCCTGGCCATTGGCGGAGGCGACGACGTGAAGCTTGGTAGCCCCACCGTGGAAGGAGCGAGCGTTACCGCGGAGATTATCGGCACAACGCAGGGCCCCAAGATTGAGGTCCAGAAACTCCGCCGCCGCAAGAATAGCCGTCGCCATACGGGCCACCGGGCGATGTACACACGCGTGAAAATTGAAGCGATTACCAGCTAGCTGTTGCTAGTGGCAAGACAAAACAGACGCCGCGGTTCGGCCCATGGCCAACCGCGGCGTTTGCATGCGCGTAGGGTCTGCCCTTCCGGCCTGGCAGTATTTCACTCATGCTAAAGGCGAACGATCAGGCAATTCCGCGCGGATCCAAGGAACATGGCATGCGTTGGCCCACGCGATGGACAATTCTCAGGCAGACGCTACTAGGGCTTACGCTCGTGGCAGCTGTTGGCCCTGCCGCCGGGCAGCCATTGGCCAACCCCCTGCGCCGAGACCCCAACCCCGCAACCGCAACCGCAACCGCAACCGCAACCGCAGCAGCCGATCAACGGCGAAGATCAGGCAGCGGCCAAGGATGAACAACAAAACGGGGCAACCAATCCGCAACGCGAGGTACTGACCACCAAGCAGCTGGAAGAGCGGTTGACTCGCGTGGGGACGCTGAACCTGAGCGAAGTGCAAGCTGGCGAGGCCAAGAGCTATTACCAGGACGCATTGCAGCTCGCCGCCGAACGCGACGTGCTGCTAAAGAAGGCGGGGGAAAAAGAGGCACTCTATCAGCCCATCCCCATCGAGGACGAACCCAACGCCCCGCCGCGATACAGCAAAGCCTGGTACGAGGCAGCCCTGCGGCAGCCTATTGCCGAGTTGCTCAATCTTCAGCAGTTCGAGCAACAGCGAGCGCCGACGGATTTTCTCGAAGAACGCGCTACGACCCGCGAAGAGTACGTCACCAAGTGGAGTAAGATTGTCAAGGACTTGGAAGCTGCACCGGCGATCCGCAAGCAGTTTTTGAGCAACTTCCCCGCGAAGAAGCAAGCGATTGAGCAACTGCTCGCCGAGACCGCCGCCGACCTCGATGAGATTGCGACGGACGGCATCGCCAACGAGGTGACCGAGGCCCGTCGCGTGGCGCTCAATATGCGGGAAGCGAAACTGCAGGCCGAGCTTGCCGCGCTCAAGGCAGAGCGAGCCGCTGTGGGGCGGGGCGAAAAGGTCTACGACCTGGAGTTGGAACTCGCCAATCGCAAAGCAGCGGCATACACCGCGGCGCTCGCCTTGGTTCGAAATGAGCTAAGCCAGCGACGCAAGCAGGCGGTAAACGTACAGGTCCGCGAAGCGGAGCGCGATGCCAATCTCAACAAGCAGCTGATTGATGAGTACCCTGACTCGCTGGGCGCCCTCTCGGAGTACAACCAGGCGCTCACCAAAGAGCTGAAAACGCTATTGCAGGAAGACGAGCAGGTTACCGCCGAAATCGACGCCACCACGGAGGCGAACAACTCGGTCGCCTCGAAGTTCAAGAGTTTTCAGTCGAAGTTCGGCGAGGACGCCAAGCTGTCGCAAGCGGGTGGTCAACTGCTCCGCGATGAACGGGCCAGCCTCCCGCGCGTCGCCCAGCTGAAAGGCGAACTACTCAAGCGGACAAATCAAAAGAACGACATTAGCTTTCGTCGGTTCGACGCCAATCAAAGGCTGCAAGAACTCAACGATCGCGAGGCAGCCGTAGCACGCGTCCTGGAGGGCGTGCCGGCCGACGACCGAGCGCACGCCACGCCGGTGGTGCAAACACTGCTGGCAAGCCAGCAGGATTATCTCGATAGCTATACGGAAAGCCTCAGCAAACTCGAGGCCCGGCTAGGCGAGCTGATTAGCGTTAAGGAACAACTTCGGGACAATACCGATGAGTTCCGCGAGTTCATTGCCCAGCGCGACTTGTGGATTCGCAGTTGTCGTCCGCTGTGGGCCTCGCAAGTGCAACTTGGAGAGCAGACCAAGAGCTGGCAGCCGTTCTACCTGAAGCCGGCGTTCGAAGCCGCCGAATGGACCTTTCGCCCATCCAACTGGCTGGCGGTGTTTGCCGACCTGCAAGCGGCAGTTTTGCGCCAGCCGCTGCCAACCGTGATGCTGATTGTCGCCTTCTTGCTGCTGCTCTACGCGCAACGCAACGCCCGCGGGCACATCAGGCTTCTCGGTAGCGAGGCGGCCAAGAAGAACTGCACGGAGTTTCGCCCTTCGCTCCGCGCCTTGTGGCTGACACTCGCTGTTTCCGTTCCCTGGCCCCTACTGCTGTGGGGCATCGGCTGGCTGCTGGATAGCCCACTGACCGACTCCGATTTCGCCCTTGCCCTGTCGCAGTCCATTCGCGTTGCGGCGGGGCTGCTGTTGCTGACCGAATTCCTGCGGCAATGCTGTCGGACCGATGGACTCGCCGAAGCGCATCTCGGTTGGCCTCGGGCGGCGTTACTGCAATTGCGGCGCTACCTACGTTGGGTTCCGGTGCTAATCGTGCCACTGGTGTTGTGGATGGTGGGCCTCGACGTGCAGACTTCCGAACCGTTGTGGAGTGCGTCGCTGGGGCGTGTGCTGTTTCTGATCGTGCTGGCATATGCCGCGCTGACCCTGTGGCGGCTGCTAATGAGCCCTTCCAGCGCCATTTATCAACTGCTCGACCGGGGTACGGAGAATTGGCTGCTCAATGCGCATCGCGTGCGGCGCCCCGCCGTGGTGGTGCTGCCGGTGGCGCTCGGCGTGATGGCTACGCTCGGCTACTACTACACGGCCGAGCAACTTGCCAAGCGGGTACTGGCAACCGCCGCCATGCTGCTCTGCCTGATGATTGCGGGAGGTTTGTTGCGGCGGTGGGTGCTGCTTAACCGTCGCAAATTGGCCCGCGAACAAGCCCGCCAGCGGCGTGCCCAAGCGCAAGCGGCCACCACGACCGACGGGGCCGAAATGTCGTCGCTGCTCGACGTCGCCGACGAGACCGTCGACCTCACGGCGCTTAGCGAACAGACCCGCAAGCTATTGCGCATGGTGCTCCTGGTGGGAGGCGTGCTGGGTGCCGTGGCCATCTGGGCCGATGTATTTCCGGCCCTCGCGTGGCTCGACGAGAACAAGCTGCCCTGGGCAACTGGCGACGATCCAACCAGTTGGGGCAACTTACTCCGTTCGCTCGGGGTGCTCGTGATTACCTACATCGCCGCCCGCGATTTGCCGAGCTTGCTGGAACTGGTTGTTTTGCAGCATTTGCCCATCGACCAGGGAGCACGCTACGCCGTCGCCACGCTCGGTCGCTACACGCTACTCATCATTGGCATCATGGTCGCCGCCGCCGCGCTGGGCATCACCGGTACCAGCATCAGCTGGTTAGTGGCCGCCATGGGGGTTGGCCTGGGCTTCGGACTGCAAGAGATCTTCGCGAACTTCGTTTCCGGCATCATCCTGTTGTTCGAGCGGCCCATTCGGGTGGGCGACATCATCACCCTGGGCGACAAGACCGGCATGGTGAGTCGCATTCGGATGCGCGCGACCACCATCACCGACTGGGACCGCAAGGAGTACGTGGTGCCCAATAAAGATCTGGTAACCGAGCGACTGCTGAACTGGACCTTGTCCGATCAGCTCAATCGCATCACCCTCGTCGTGGGCGTGGCGTACGGCAGCGACACCGAGCGCGCCACCGAACTGCTGCATCAAATCATCGCCGAGCACCCGTTGGTAATGGAAGATCCCGTGCCGCGGGTCACCTTCGATGGCTTTGCCGATAGCACGCTCAACCTGACCATTCGCTGCTTCCTGCCCGACCTGGAGCACCGGCTCGACACCATCCACGAACTGCACACGACGATCAACAAGCGGTTCAACGAAGCGGGCATCGAAATCGCCTTCCCGCAGCGCGACCTGCATATCCGCAGCGTGCCGCCCAACTGGGAACAACGCCCGCCGGCCGATGCAAGCAGTACCAACGGCCGGCACGAGTCGCCCACCAAGGCGGATTTAGGTGCCGACGTGTGAGCCGCTGGGCTTGCGCCTCGGGTTTTCTCGGCAACACCCGACGCTAGCGCGCTGGGCTGCCCCTATTGAAGTCTCGTTCCATGTACCCACGCCTTCGCATCGATATCACCTGGAGCGACCTGGCGAAGGCGATGGGCTACTGCGTCGCGGCAGGCGCCACGAAGCCGCTACCACTCCGTACCACCGTGCCCGGCGACGCTATCGTCACCCTGTCGGTACGGTCGGGGTTCGACTTGCTGTTGGCGTCGCTCTCGCTGCCGGCAGGTAGCGAAGTGCTGCTGAGCGAAGTAACCGTACCGCACATGCCACGCATCGTTCGCGAGCACGGCCTGGTGCCGGTGGCGGTGCCGGTCGACCCACGGACGCTCGGCGTAAACGTCGAAGACGTGCGTCGGCAGCTCTCGCCGCGAACCAAGGTGCTGATGGTGGCGCACCTGTTTGGTTCGCGAATGCCGCTGGCGGAACTAGGCGAGCTATGCCGCGCGCGTGGCATCCTGCTGGTGGAAGACTGCGCCGAAGCCCTCACCAGCGGCTCGCCAGAGCGCGATCCGGCGGCCGATGCGAGTCTCTTTAGCTTTGGCCCGATCAAAACCGCCACGGCGCTTGGCGGCGGCATCGCGGTGGTTCGCGATGCAGCGCTGCGTGCGCGGATGGTCGCGCAGGCGGGCAGTTGGCCCCGGCAATCGACGCTGGGCTACGCAGCGCGAGTCGCCAAGATTGCCGCACTAAAGGCCCTTTCGCAGCGCTGGCTATTCACACCGCTGGTGGCGTCGATCGAGGCGGTCGGCGGCGATGCCGATGCGTTTGTGGGCCACTCCTGCGCGGGGATTCTCCGACGACCGTTTGTTCGCCTGCTTGCGGCAGCGCCCCTCTGCCGCCCTGCAGCAGCTGATCGCGTGGCGGTTGGCGAACTTCGACAAGCGGTGCATCGCCGAGCGAACTCGCCGGGGCCAACGACTCGCCGATGCCATCGAGTCGCCGATGTTTGTGGCAGGCTGCGACAATGCCACGCACACCTACTGGGTCTTCCCGCTAGTGTGCGAGAAGCCCGCCAACGTAGTGCGCCCGCTTCGCGGCGCCGGCTTCGACGCTTCGCAGATTTCCGGCCTCACGGTGGTGGGCGACGGCGATTTCAACGGCGATCTCGATCGCTGTCCCGACCGTCGGCGCGACCATTGGTTCCGCCGCACGGTGTTTGTGCCGTGTGGGCCACAAGTGCCCGAGCGGAAGCTCAACCGCGCGGCGGAGATTATTTGCCGGCAGGCGAGTGATGAAGTTGCTGGAACATCGCGGCTGGGAGAGGTAGAATAGACGGGGCAAGGACGTGCTGATATTTGCATGGCCCCGTATTCCGTGGCGCAGTTGCGAGACGTTTCGATGGCAAGCCCTTTTCCAGGAATGGATCCGTTTCTCGAAGCCCCCGCCGTGTGGCGCGATTTCCATAATCGCTTCAATAACTGCTGGTGCGAGGCAGTGGCCGATGCGCTGCCCGACTACTACACCGCGATCCTCGACGAGCGGGTAACGCTGGTGCAGGAAGACCTGGCCGAAGTAAGGCAGGTGCTTCCCGACGTGGCCATTTCGCGGTGGGAGGGAACCGACGCGCCGACTGCGGACGGCAAGGCGGCTAGCACGGCAACCATTGAGCCGGTTACGGTTCCCTACAAGGTCATCAGCGATCCGCTCCACGAGAGCTATATTGAGATTCGGCATGAGCCGGACCGCGAGTTGGTCGCGGTGCTGGAGCTACTTTCACCGACCAACAAGTCAGGCACCGGGCGTGGCGAATACCTGAACAAGCGCGCAGCGACTCTCCGTCAAGGCGTCCATTTATTGGAACTTGACCTGCTGCTCGGCGGAGAGCGAATTCCACCGGAGGTCGATTTGCCGCCGGGGGATTACTACGCGGTGCTGACGCGGGCCTTGGAGCGGCCGCCGCGCCTGGCCGAGGTGTACGCCTGGCCGATTGCGCATGTACTTCCCACCGTGCCGGTTCCACTCCGCGCCGGACGCCGACATCCATGTCAATCTGGCGGAGGTGATGAACACCACGTACGAGCGCGGTCGCTACGCCAAGTCGATCCGCTACCGAGCGCTACCCGACTGCCTGATGGAATCGCGCCACCGCGACTGGATCAAGGGGCAGGTGGTGACGCAAAAGTAGCGATGGCAATTGATTAACCACGGAGCCTCCAGAGGACGCGGAAGAACCTGGTGGAACACCAATCTTCGCTAATCGTTTTCCGAAATGGTTCCAAAATGAGTTGCCAACGGATGGTGTAACGGACCACGAAGACTGGCCCCTCCAATAGCATTCAGTTCCGACGCTGCCCGAACGAACGATTCCGCAGCCACAGAACCAACGCAGCCAAAGAATCCCGTCGTCAGCGACGCGATTCGACCGTCTGGAGGTCAAGCTGCTGTTCAACAGCTTCCGTATCCGTACTCGGATAGCCCTCGTCAAACCCCTCCACATCGAGTAGCTGCTCAAACGGAATCTCGAGTTCGGGCTGGGGTGCGTTGGCATCGTCCGCCGGTGGTGCGAGTAGAGGTCGCGCGTCGGTCGCCGGCGGCGTGAGTGGAGGTCCCTCAAATGGGATGCCTGACGGCGCGCCTTCGGGACGTGAGCCAACTTCGAGGTCCGCGTACGGCGAGACGTTCGTCCCAGGTGGCAAAGGCTCCGGCGGCTGGGCGATGAACTCGTCGAGCACGAGCGTGGGGTCTTCGATCCGCGGGCAAGCGGTTTGGTCTTCGTAATCGCGGGGGAAGAACGAGAAGCCGACGCTGTAGAACAGGAAGTCGTCGTCGCGGCCTTGGTTGGTGAGGTAGTACGTTAGCGACGTGGTGACGCGGACGCGATGGTTAATCCAGAAGTGCGCGCCGACTTCCGGGAATACAGCGACGGCAAACGCGTGGTCGTCCTCTCCACGTTCGTCGATGAAGCCGTCGTCGTCGTTGTCGTACCCATCGTTGTCGGCGCCCTCGAGGCCCGCCCAGCCGCCATACAAGCCGGCACCGACAAACGGCGCGAATCGTGCCGGGACTTGCAGTCGCCCGCTCACAACGGCCCCGCCCGAGAGCGGATGGTCGCCCGTCTCGTGCACCAGCGCCGCCAGCCCCGCGCGTCCCTCGAACCATGGCTCGCCGTACATGAACATGCCCAGCTCCGCACCACCGGCCACGGGATGATCGCGGCCGGCACCAGCGACGTAGTAGCCCCCTTTGCCGCGGACGTGCCGCGCGTCGACCGCTTGCTTGATGGTCTTGGCGACGTTGTCGGTGTGGCGGGGGTACTTCTCGCGGTAGTCGGCATCGCGCTTCGCCCACCGCGAACCGTGGCAGCCAGTGGCAACCAGAGCGACAAGCGCGAGCGACGTTGCGATCCAGCAGCGCGCATTACTGGCAAACGGCAGGAGCGAAGAGATGGGGATAAGGAGCCGGCGGAGAGTACAGCCTCTCGCGATCAGCCGCCAGCCAAACGTGGGCCGTTTGTTGATTTAGGCGGGGCTGGCAACGCTGGTGACTTTTGCCGCCTTTTCGGAGCAGCGGTGCAGGAGTTCCCTACGAAAAGTTTTTGCCGACTCAAAACTTGGCGCGACGACGTGTCGATTTACGTAACTCTTTTCTGCACATTGCTTTACGGCCTTAACAAACCCTTCATGCTAGCTACGCTAGCTCTTCACGCATCGACACAACCTGTTGTGTGCTAGCGACTTACGAAATACCAAGAATTGGATTGACGACGGGCCCCGGGTGAGTAAGATTTGGCCTTCAGACACCCAAATGTTGTAGCGAAAAGGGCACCGCATACAATATATTGGGTTCATTTGCGTCCCAATCTCGGTTATTGCCGAGTTTTGAGGCCCCGCCATCCACATGTAGTGGGCCACATGGCACTGGCCTCGCATTAAGCCGGGTGAGAGTCACCTGTTAAGACAGGTAAGCTGCAGCCCGGCGACGACGCTCGCCGATGATACGGCGGGCGGATGGTGTACAATTGTATCTGATGACGTTATGTTCATCGGCCACGGTTGGATGCCTAGCTACGCGGACACGGATGCCCCTGATTTCTACATAGAATAGGAGATTCTCTCATGGCTACTGTTGATACCGGTGTTTCTGCTTCGTCGGCTAGCTCCCCCCAGGACTCGGCCCCCAAGACATTCCACGGCCGGCTCAAGATCGATTCCACCTTCTGCCCCGAAGGGGTCGCCGATGTGTTCGACACGGTGAACTGGGAGGTCCGCACATCGCAGATCAAGGGCGAGAGCGGCGAGGTGCTGTTCGAGCAGGACAACTGCGAGGTGCCCAGTTTCTGGAGCCAGCTCGCCACCAACGTGATCTGCAGCAAGTACTTCTACGGCGAAGTGGGCACGCCAGAGCGTGAGTACAGCGTCCGCCAACTCGTGCATCGCGTGACGCGAACCATCGCCGACTGGGGCCTGGAGGACGGCTACTTTGCTTCGCCCGCCGACGGCGAACGATTCTATCGCGATTTGTCTTGGCTATGCCTGCACCAGCACGGAGCGTTCAACTCACCCGTGTGGTTCAACGTCGGCCTCTACCACCAGTACGGCGTGCGGGGCGATAAGTGCAACTGGCGGTGGGATCCCACCACGCAAGACGTTGTGCAGCCCGAGAACCCGTACGAGTTCCCCCAAGGCTCCGCCTGCTTCATCCAGCACGTGTCCGACAACATGGAAGACATCATGCGGCTGGCAACCAGCGAGGCAATGCTGTTTAAGTTCGGTAGCGGCACCGGCACCGATCTCTCCACGCTGCGGAGCAAGCGCGAAAAGCTCTCCGGCGGTGGCATCCCTAGTGGCCCGCTTTCGTTCATGCGGGTGTACGACCAGATCGCCGCGGTGGTTAAGAGCGGTGGCAAGACCCGCCGGGCCGCCAAGATGCAGTCGCTAAAAGTCTGGCACCCGGACGTGATGGAATTCATCGAGTGCAAATGGAACGAGGAGAAGAAGGCGCAGACACTCATCGCCAGTGGCAAGTACGAATCGAACTTCAACGGCGAAGCCTACAGCTCGGTAATGTTCCAAAACGCCAACCTGTCGGTCCGCGTGACCGACGACTTCATGCAAGCCGTGGAGAAGGACGAGAAGTGGGCCACCCGCTGGGTGACCGACAACACGGTTCCAGGTCCGGCGTACCAGGCGCGCGAGGTGCTCGACCGCATGGCCAACTGCGCTTGGCATTGCGGCGACCCCGGTGTGCAGTACGACACCACCATCAACAAGTGGCACACCTGCCCTAACAGTGGGCGGATCAACGCGTCGAATCCGTGCAGCGAGTACATGTTCCTCGACGATACCGCCTGCAACCTGGCAAGCATCAACCTGATGAAGTTTCGCCAAACCGCGTCGCCCGACGGCCAGGAAGGTTCGTTCGATCACGAACGTTTCCGTGCTGCGTGCCGCCTGTACTTTATCGCGCAGGAAATCCTGGTCGACCACGCCAGCTATCCCACCGCGGGTATCGCCCGCAACAGCCACCTGTTCCGGCCGCTGGGTCTGGGCTACTCGAACCTCGGCGCGCTGTTGATGTCGAGCGGCGTGGCCTACGATTCGGACGAGGGCCGCGGCGTGTGCGGCGCGCTGACCGCCATCCTGCATGGTTCGGCGAATCTCACCAGTGCCGAACTGGCCGAAGCCGTGGGCACGTTCGACTGCTACGAAGAAAACGCCGAGCCCATGTTGCGTGTGATGCAGATGCACCGCGACGAGGTGGAGAACATCCACGAATCGTGCGATGAAGGCCTGGCAGGCGCAGCCCGAACCGTGTGGGACGAAGTACTGGCCGCGGGTGCGGTGCATGGGTTCCGCAACGCCCAGGCCACGGTGCTCGCCCCCACCGGCACCATCAGCTTCATGATGGACTGCGACACCACCGGCATCGAGCCCGATATCGCCTTGGTGAAGTACAAGCAGCTTGCCGGCGGCGGCATGCTGAAGATCGTTAACCAAAAGGTGCCGCTCGCGCTCGAGACGCTTGGCTACAGCCAGGGCGAAATCGATTCGATCCTCGCTCACATCGATCGCGAGGATACGATCGAAGGCGCCGTGGATCTCAAGGACGAGCACCTTAGCGTGTTCGACTGTGCGTTTACGCCGGCCGGCGGGACGCGGAGCATTCCGTGGCGGGCCCACGTCACCATGATGGCGGCGGCGCAGCCGTTCCTGTCGGGTGCCATTTCCAAGACGGTGAACATGCCCCGCGATACGACGCCGGCCGAGATTGCCGAAGCGTACTACGACGGCTGGCGTCTTGGCCTCAAGGCACTGGCCATTTACCGCGACGGCTCGAAGGATAGCCAGCCGCTCAACACCAAGCGCGATAGCAGCAAGGGCGGCGGAAGAGGCTGCCATTGGCAAACCACGCCGCGAACGCCTGCCCGACACCCGCGACAGCAAGACGCACAAGTTTAGTGTCGCCGGCCACGAAGGGTACATTACCGTTGGCATGTTCCCCGACGGCCGGCCGGGCGAGCTGTTTATCACGATGGCCAAGGAAGGCTCGACGATCGGCGGCCTGATGGATGCCTTTGGCACCAGCGTGTCGATGAGCCTGCAGTACGGCGTGCCGCTCGAAGACTACGTGCGGAAGTTCTCGCACATGCGATTCGAGCCGCAGGGTCACACCAAGAACCCCGATATTCGCATCGCCAAGAGCCTGATCGACTACATTTTCCGTTGGCTCGGCATCGCCTTCCTGCCAGGATACAAGGACGCCATCAATGGCCTCGCGCCGGGTGACAGCGGAGCGGGCGGGAAGCTTGCCGGGCCTTCGACCAAGAGTGCCAAGCCCATGGAGACGGGGCCCAGCGCTCCCTCTCCATCTGGCAATACGGGGTCCGGCGGGCAAAGCAGTGGTACGGAGGTTGCCACCCGGGCGAATGGCCTTACCAACGGTCATGCCAAGGGTCACCCAGATAGTGCGGCCGCCACGACCGACAGCGATCTGCCGGAACGCCTTCTGCAACGCGCAGGTGCGTTGATGTCCGACGAGCTGGAGGCCCACAGTAGCCGCAGCGAACAGTTCGCCGGCTTCCAGGTCGACGCCCCCGCGTGCGACAACTGCGGCAGCATCACCGTCCGCAACGGCAACTGCTACTTGTGCCACAACTGCGGTGCGAGCATGGGATGCAGCTGAGGGAGAGGCTAGAAGCTAGAAGCTAGAAAAGAAGCTTCGGCGGAGCTGTTTCCGCATTCCCCAGGCAAATCCACCCGGCTGCTGGTTACAGGATGTGCTGGGCAATGAGGCCCACCAGCAGCCTCTTTTACTTTCGAACGAAAAACAACCGAGCCCCCCAAACGCATCGCCCACTCGCGCCGCCATCATGGTGACCCGGGGGCGGTGCGTTTTTTTTGGTTTCAAAGCGACTGAACTACTACCGGCTGCCTGGTGCTACTATCGACTTGTGCGGAATTGATGGAAAACAGCTTGGAGCCGCACCGATGGATGACACCGATGGATGAATTGTTGGCTCGGGGGGCTTAGCAAGAACACGGCTGGCGGGGCCCATTCTGCAACACCTCGCGTGGTACAATGGACCATCATGGATACGAGGTCCAAGAACTGCATGCAGACGAACAACGTACTCCGGCAAGTCCGCGCTGCGAGCGAGCCTTTGCCGCCAGTTTCCATGCGAGACCGCATTGATCAGCTATTCCTGGTCTGTCGCGACGCGGCCGAGTTGGAGCAGATACAACTTGCAGCGGGTAAATCGTTGCCTCCCCCCGCTCCGTGGCCCGAATCGACATGGGAATTCATGCGTCGCAAAGTTCGGAAGCACCATGAGTGATACCCCCCTGCCAAGTGGCGGAGCAATTGGCTGGGGCACTCGAAGCTGCAGCCTGCGAGTACGGAGTGAAGACAGTAAGTGAGCGGTGGCTAAGGGGGCTTCCTCATCCCGCCGCATGCACCTCAGACTTTCAATAAGGCCCCAAACTTCCATGCGAAACCCCACTCCCTTGTTCGCGTTGGTGCTGGCTGTGGCGTGTTGCCACCATGCCGCCGCCGTCCCCAACATCGTTATCCCCAACATCGTCATCATCTATGCCGACGACATGGGCTATGGCGATTTGGCCTGCCAGAATCCGGACGCCAAACTCACCACGCCGAATCTTGATCGGCTCGCTCGCGAAGGGATGCGATTCACCGATGGGCATAGTTCGTCCGGCATCTGCTCGCCCAGCCGATTCGCGCTGCTTACCGGGCAGTACCATTGGCGGCGGCAACATGGCATCGTGGGGGCGATGGGGCCGTCGTTCTTTGAGCCGGGCGATGTGACGATCGCACAGGTACTTGAGCAACGTGGCTACCAGACGGCTTGCATCGGTAAGTGGCACTTGGGATGGGATTGGGACGCGATTCGCAAACCGGACGCTCAGCAGGTGACCGTCGACGGCGACGGTATTCGGCAGAAGTTCTATCCCGCAGCGGCCTACGATTGGTCGAAGCAGATCCCAGATGGTCCGCTCTCGGTGGGTTTCGATCATTACTTTGGCGATGGGACGATTAATTTCCCACCCTATTGCTGGATCGAGAACGACCGCGTGGTCGAAGCACCCACCGTGGAAATGTCGCTCGGTGGTCGAACGACGAAGGAAGGTAGCTGGGAGTTTCGCCCGGGGCCAATGGTCGAGGGATGGGATCCGTACGAAGTACTGCCCACGCTCACCAAGCATGGCGTGGCATGGATCGGCAAGCAGCAGGCAGATAAGCCTTTCTTTCTGTATTTCGCGCCTCCCGTCGCCCCACGCACCGATCATTCCCAACAAAGAATTCATCGGCAAGACGGCGGCGGGTGGGTATGGCGACTTCGTGTATCAAACCGATTGGGTGGTAGGCCAACTGCTCGACGCGCTCGCTGCGAAGGGGCTAGCCGACAACACGATTGTGGTGTTCACTTCCGATAATGGCCCCGAACGCTACGCGTTCGCGCGAATGGATAAGTACGACCACGCTAGCGCGGGTCGGCTACGCGGCCTCAAGCGCGATGTGTGGGAAGGAGGACACCGCGTACCTTTCATCGTTCGCTGGCCCGCGCACATTGAGCCCGGGAGCGTTTCGGACGAAACCGTGAGCCAGGTCGACCTGATGGCGACGATTGCCGCTGCGGTGGGTGTCGACCTGCCTGCCGGCGCGGCGCCGGACAGCTACAACTTACTGCCCGTTCTCGAAGGGGAGGCCTACGCCAGCCCGCTGCGCGAGGCAACGGTACACAACACGTTCAAGAATGTGTACGCCATTCGCCAAGGCCCTTGGCTCTTACTTGATGCCGAGAGTGGCGAACACTCCAAAGCGCCCGCCGCCTACAATCGGGCCCGCGGCTACAAGCCGTTCAACACGCCGGCGTTGTTGTTCAACCTGGACGACGACTTGCAGCAAGCCACCAACCACTACGCCGAACAACCAGAACGAGTCGAGCAAATGCGGGCGCTACTCGCGAGGTACAAGGCAGAAGGCCGGTCGGTCGCGGATCGGTAGCGGCAGCGGCTTTGGCTGCGTGGCGAACGGGTGACAATGCATTGCCCCGCCAGCAGCGCCACCCTGGCCATTCATTCATCAAGCGGCAACCCTATGGATGCCTGCATGAGCAATGTTCTCCCGCTCTATCTAGGTGCACCTTGGATAGCAGGGACACGAGTCGGCTGTGGCGGATGGCGGGGAGCTCGTAATGTCGGCGGTAGTAACGTAGTAACGTAGGGTCGGTGCCTCTGTCGGCCAACTAGGCCTGTGAGCGAAAGAGTCAGGCCGCCGCCGGTCAATCCCACCGTTCTCTCGCCGCCGGAACCACCTACCCTACTGAACGTCGAAGCAATTCGCCGAATCTGCGTCGAACATCTTGTCCGATGCAGTTTTGGTAGTCCCATATTTACCCCAGGAGGGTCACTATTGGGGCAGATAGCCAAGTGCCGTTCGAAATGGCGGGCATCGACACCGCCAGCAGTTAGAAAATTGCCGCAAACGCGTCGGTTGATGCGTCGAATGGCACTAGGTTAAGCGGAAACCATCTAGTGAAAAGAACTTAACCACGCTATCGCATCACCGCTGTCGGCCAAAGCGAGGCACCTCAGTTTATCGGGTCGGTTTCCTATCTTCTCCGCGATATGCTCAAGGCGAAATGACGTGCATGAATGCATGACGCGACAGCATTGTTAACTACAAACGTCCCATCGACTTAGGCTTAAACTAGTGCCATTCGTTGATGCGTCCGATGCGAGTTGGACTGGCGGCAATCCGACCGAGGTGAGCTGCACCGACGCGGCTGCGGAAGTTCCGTTCCAGACAGCGGTTTGGACAACCTCAGCTGCTAAGCGATGGTATCGTCGAGGGCATCCAAGGGGCTCCGCACGCCACATGCTCCACGCTGAAGCACGTGGGTGTAGATCATGGTGGTCGATACGTCCTTATGCCCGAGTAGTTCTTGCACGGTGCGGATATCGGCACCGGATTCCAGGAGATGCGTAGCAAAAGAATGACGCAAGGTGTGGCAAGTTGCCCGCTTCGTTAGACCAGACCTTTTCACAGCCTGCTTGAATGACTTCTGCAGTGCGTTCTCGTGCAAATGATGGCGGCCAGATCGACTCGTGCGCGGACAGCGCGACAAGCGGTCAGAAGCAAATACAAATTGCCAAGCCAAATCGTAAGCGGCTGAGGGCGACTTCTGTTCAAAGGCGCTGGGTAAGTCAACCCGGCCCTCTCCCTCCGTCAGATCTCGGCCGTGCAACTTTTTGCGCCAGTGTACTTGTTCGGTTAGACGGTTCTTCACGCTACCGGGAAGTGGTACAGCACGGTCTTTGTTGCCTTTGCCCTGCCGCACGGTCAATTGGTTGCGTCCGAAATCAACATCTTTCACTCGTAGCCGACAACACTCCATCAGCCGCAGTCCACTGCCGTACATTAAAGAAGCCATCAGCGCATAGGCACCGTGTGCTTCTCCTCGAAGGTGCAATTCGTCGAGCACACGTTGCACCTCCTTCGGCGTCAATACGGTAGGCAAATGTCTCGACCGTGCCGCCCGAACGGCATTTAGGTCCCCGAGTTCTCGATCGAGCACGTGACGATACAAGAACAAGAGCGCACTAGCGCCTGATTTTGAGTACTGGAGGTCACGTGCCGATCGACTGCCAGATGAGCAAGAAACGCCTCTACCTCGCTCCTGCCCATCTCAGCCGGATGCCGCCATCGCGTGGCGACATCGGCATGCCAACGAATGAACCGCTCGATCCAATGCACGTAGGCTTGTTCAGTGCGGTAGGCGTAGTGCGCTGCCCGTAGCTTCTGTCGAATTTGGTCGAGTAGCTTCATGTCACCAATATGTGTACATGCGTACCCTTCTGCAAGCAATTTCTGCAATATCCACCGAAATATGCAGCAATCTGGCCGCAACTCTTTTGGTGGTTTGACTTTGGGCAATCCGTATTTGTAAGATTTTGGGGATATAATACAGAATCCTTTCTGTCCATTTATTGTTCTGTGGCTTCCGGAAATTTTGAGTATGAATGACGCTAAAGATCATGCTCTACGGCGCAGGATTCGACTGTGCAGGCTTTCCATTTACTTTCATCTTGGTTTTTGTTCGGGCCGAGTTTGAAATTGTGAGGGAAATGCTTTCACCGTTCTTCAAGCCACCTCCCAATGGTCCACAATACGGCATGGAAACTATCGTCTTTCAGTTTCACCAACATTCTTGGACCGGTTTCTTGAGCGATGATTCCATTTTGGACATTGTTCCACAATGGTCTCGTGAATTTAAATCACCGTTCGTCGTCATTCATCATGAAGATACATCAGGGTGGACGTCGTACAGAGCATTCGAAAATGGTGAAATTGTCGAAGAGCTCGAATTTGGCTTCGCAGGTGACGTCGTCGATTATGAAAACAGTGCTCACGCGTCAACATTCGACATCGTGAATTCAAACGGCGACGGCAATTATTCACTCTATCGGAGCTCGGCTCGCGCAGTTACAAGCGACGACATTCAGGATACTACGGACTTTCTTGACAAACGATTCACTCAACTTGGACTGTGGTGCCCGGACTGGGATACCATTCCCAAGATCGAGCAGTATGATGATGTCCAGATGCTTGCCACTACTTTATACAGACGGAAAAACTCGCCCTGATTCACTTACTTATCGATCACGGCAAATTGCGCCACAGAACCAACGGTTGAACCCGAGCGGCGGATCAGGCGGCAGCTGACTTCAGCGGTTTGTGACCGCCGCCGGGTTAACCGAACCGTTATGCTGCCTGTGCAAGTTGCCTCAGAACCCAGCCGACGCTGCTAAGGTCGCCACATCGCTGCAGATCTCGCCTGCCATCAATTCGCCGAGGTTGGGCCAACACCAGCGTCTGGGGCTCAACGCGAACTCGCAGAGGTGCCCTGTTGGCAGGGACAGCTACGCAAGTTACTCCCGGCAGCTGCGAAATGTCGGCGTGACGCTATTGGTTGATTCTGCGTTCCCTCAGCGTGCGGAGATTGCAATGCCGCTTGCCGCATTTCCAGCGCGACCAACAATCGTTGTAGAAATGGTACGGCGATTCGATCTAATAGAACTGCCACGTATGCTCTCTGGATCGGGGCGCTGGTGGTGTGCGTTAGCCACTTGGGGTTTATCGACACCTGTTGCGAAACGTGTCGATCGACTCACTCGCCCTGCTCGCTTCCCCCCCGTTTGGAAACCATTGACAGATAGGAAGTTACGACATTCACGCGTGAATCGGAGAGGCGAGAATTGATAGACAGTGGATCGTATTTTTGGAGTTGTTGATTCATGGGACGGGAAGTTGCACGCGGATTGCACCACGTTTCGCGTAGCGCCGGACCCTTCTGGCACGCAAGTTGGGGCAATCGAGTTACCGCACCATGTTCACCGCGACGCGGTCTTCCAAGTTCGGGCGGAACACCATGAGCAGCAGCAGCGGCAGGTACCAGGCGAGGGCTAGGCCGCCGGAGTGGGCGTGCCAGAATTGCACGCCGAGCATAACGGCCGCCGAACACGAGAGCAGCGAGGCAAGGGTCTTGGGCGCGGGCCACAGCGGAAACGTGAGCAAGCTCATGCCGAGGAACGTGGCCAGGATGGGCCAGCGGAACACGGGGTTCCAGTAATGCCAGGCGCCCGACAGATTCTCGGTTTGTGGCCAGCGAATGCCGAGCATTTGCTGCATGCGTTCGGCGAACATGGCGAAGTCGCTGCTGGTAGCGATTTGCGTGATTACCAAGGCGACCATGGCCACCGCAATGCCAATGAGAAATCGCCACAGCCCCCGCCGCCAGTAGAAACTGATCCACAGCGGCAGCAGGAACACGGGGTAGTAGATGGTGCCGAAGGCCAGGCCGAGCAAGATGCCTGCCAGCAGCGGCATTCGATAGTTGAACACAGCCCACACAATCAGGGCAGCCGGCAACAAGTGGGTCACGCTGCCGGTCCACATGGCGGTGTACGGCAACAGCAGGTAGAGCATGGCCGCGGCGCAGCCCATGGTAAGACTCTCGAAATGGCGGAGGCCAATGAGAATCATCCCAAGCACGATCATTGCCTGACTGATGATGGCCGCCACTTTGGCGGTGACCACCTGGCCGGTGGTAAACGTCGGTGTATCGGCTGCCTGCGAATCGTCGTCGGCGGCGCGGTCGTCCGCAACAGGCTTGCCATCGGCGCTGGCGTTGTTGTCCGTAGTCGCGACGGTCGTCGGCTGTGTCCCTTCGTCGCCCAGCACGCTGGAGGTGGGAATCGCCGGCAGCGAGAACAACAGCGGGAATCCAGGGCCATGCGTATCGAGCGATATCCGCTCGACGGCAGACGCCTGGCGGCCACTGAGTAGCTGCGCTCGCTGGGCAGAGTACAAGTCGTCCCGGTCGGAGCTTCCGGTAATCACGTTGGCCATCATGAACAGGAACAACGCAATCGCCAGAAACAACAGCCCCGAGGCATTCATGTTGGGATCGAGCAGCGGCCGCCGCACCATTGCCGAGTCCCACAGTGCGCGGAGTAGCAGCAGTGCATTGACACCGAAGAGCCACCAGTACCCAAACAGTTCACCCACGGGAGAGCCGTTTTCGATGCCGAGTCGCACGCAAATCAAACCGGGGGCGAGCAGCAGCAGCAACACCAGGTCGAGATTGCGAATGCTGAAAATGCGGTTGAACTTGAAGAACAGCGCCACGATGAGAATCGCCGACAAGTAAGCCCACGTGGTGGGCTCCAGTCGTTCGTAACGAAATAGGAATTCGCTCATCGAGGGTTTCTAAAAAAAGGATCCACGAAACGGTTCAACGCGTGCGAAGCCCAACGGTAGGCGGAGCCGAGCGTCAAGGCCGAGGGATGACCAACTTGCAGAATAGGCGAAACCGGCCGGTTTTCAATGCTCCGAGCAACCCGAGGCCGCGACTTGGGCCCCGGCGGGTGGAGTCGTAGCGATTGCGGGGAACACGCCGGGCAAATCAATGGTTCAAGCGAGCCACAAGGCCGCCTTCTCCAACAGGCGGAGGACACTCGCCTCGCTCGTCAGAGCGCGGACCCCCGCGTCGTCGAACCAGCGAACATCGTGCGACTCGTGACTGGTAGTGAGCGAAAGGTCGCTTGTGACAAACAGGAATCGTAGGTCGTGGTGCTCATGCGCGTCCTCGACTAACGTGCCGCTGGCATCGTACCGCGGAGGGATCTCGTGAACATCAATATCCAGAGGCACGAGCGTGCCGCCCGTGTTGATCATGGTGAGCCCCGAAAGGCCGGTCTCTTCGGTGGCTTCCTTCCAGGCGACGCCGGCCACGTCGCCGTCGCCATCGGCGTGCCCACCTGGCTGCAGCCACCGTCCGAGTTTGCGATGATGCACCAGGGCGACCCGCCGGTGATCGGCCGACACAACCCAGGCCGCCCCCGTGATGTGCCCCGGCCGGCAAGTTCGCAGAAAACAATCGGCCTGCGACTCGACCAGCGCCGCAATCCGCGCAGCAACGGGCTCCTCCTGCGGATAGAGGGCCACGTAACTTTCGAGCATTTGCAGTAAGTAATAACGATGCATGATGGTAAACAGGAGCCGCGCCAGGGCCAGTCTGAGTTTGCCAGAAGGCAGGCGTCACCGACCTCGATTCCAGGCATCCCTTGAGTAGCGAGATTCCACCAACGCATCGACGCGCTGCTGGGGCCAACTGCTTAGATTGTCGTGCGCACCCCAAGCCGCGGCAATAGCTTCGACGAGTTGCGGGCGATCGAGCGGCAAGTTGGCCACAAAACCGCCATGTTCGCGGCCGGCTCGGTAGTCGGGCGACCGCGGAGGATGACGCAAGTAGCGTGAAACCAGCGGCAAATCGAAATCGTACAGCAAGGTACCGTGATACAAGTACGCCGTGCGGGTCATCCGCAAGCTGTTGCCCGACACTTTGCGGAGGGTGCCATCCGCCGCCGCAAGCGCCAGGTCGCTGGTGCCGGCGGCTTCCACGTTGACGCCCCCCTCGCGTAACCCCGCGACCATGGTGGCGAGCACCCGGCGATGGGCCTGGTCGATGTTTGCCTGGCCTGCATCGGGATGACGATCGATCACCGCGTACATGAGGCACCCTGGCCCCGCCACGATCGACATGCCGCCACTCACACGGCGGAGCACAGGGACCTTGTCGCTGCGACAGGCGGCCGCTTGCACTTCGTCTGCGAGGCGTGTCCCGCGCCCAACCACCACTAGCGGCGTTGGCATTTCCCAGAAGCGGAGCACGCCACCCACAGGTAGCGACCCAGCAACGCACGATTCGAGTAGCGCCTCGTCGAGCGCGAGATTCTCTGCGGGCGTATCGAGCGTGACATTCAGGAGGTGCATGGCAGCCATTGAACGGCGATGAATTTCCAGGTGACCAGTGACAGCAATCCGCTTAATCGGCGAATCGATACCACGCGTTCAAACTATAACGGTTGCAGCGATTGCAGCACCTTTGATTGGCGAAATGCCGCGAGCAACGTACGGTTTCTATATTGATGAAAAGGCAACTGTCGCCCCACAATACTACTGGCTTTAGAAATTTCTTGCGACGGAAGTGTAAACAGGCTTGAAACTTCCTGACTTGCTAGCAGCTATAGCGGTCGGAATTGATTTGCCGCGCGGCAGTTTATCGTGCACACTTCCCTAGCGATGCCTTTCGCCAGCGAGAGTCGAGTTTAACCGTTATGCGCCGCGGGGAGGAAGTCGGCGTGGTGAAAACAGTCGGTGCGGGCCCCATTCGGGACGCCGGCCGCGGGACACGGAAGTTGCGTTTGGGATGTGTTTAGGTTGGGTGGAAATAGTCTTATGAATTCAATGAGCTCCATTCGTTACGCCCTGGCGGGCGTGGTCGTGCTTACTTCGATGCCTGTGGCGCCAGCCCTTTCGCAAGGCACGTGCGACAACTGCTGCACGCCCGCGTATCGCCTGCAGTGTCAGACGATCTACGAGGAACAGCAGGTTACCTGCTATCGTACTGTCTGCGAAACGGCTTACGACGAGCGAGAAATCACTCGGCAGATACCGGTGTACGAAACCCAGCAGCGCGAGCGACGCTACGCGGTGCTGAAGCCCGTGATGGAAACCTCCACCCGCCAAGAGCGATACACCGTGCAGCGGCAAGTGGTGGAAACCCAGTATCGCGACGCCAGTTTCGACCGCGTACGGAACGTGGTCGAAACACACCAGCGGGAGGAACGCTACACCGTACAACGGCCAGTGGTCGAAACGCAGACGCGGCAAGAGCAGTATTGTGTCCAGCGACCTGTGGTCGAAACCCAGTATCGTGATCAATGCCGCACGGTCATGCGTCCTGTCACCACGTGCCGGACGCAGTACGCCGATCAAGGGTGCTACGTCAACCAGGTGGTCGGGGTCCAACCAGGCGTTGTCAGCGGGCCGCGACTACAGTGGGTGCCACCAACGCAAACGGTGAATCCGGTAACGGGCTATCAGCAAACCAGTCGTTCTGGTCTGGCATGGGTTACCCAGCAAACGCCCGCCCAACAGGTGGTGCAGAAGGTGTGGAAGCCGAACCTGGTGGCCGTGCAAGTGCCGGTAACCCAGATGGTGCCCGAGCAAGTGGTCGACAAAGTTCCCGTGCAGGTCACCCGTATGGTTACCGAACAAAAGGTGCGGGAAGTGCCGGTTCAGGTGTGCCGCATGGTCACCGAAGAGCGCGTCCGCCAGGTGCCCTATCAAACCTGCCGCAAGGTAGTGGAACGGGTCGAGCGGCAAGTGCCCGTGCAGGTCTGCCGCATGGTGTGCGAAGAGCGTGTCCGCGAAGTGCCGGTCACCACCTGCCGAATGGTTCGCGAGGAAAAGGTGGAACCTTACAGCGTGCAGGTTTGCAAGTTCGTCACCAAGGTAGAAAAGGTGCGAGTGCCACGCACGGTGCAAAAGCAGGTGCCTTACACCCAAACCATTCGTGTACCGAAAACGGTGATGGTTCGCGTACCGGTAGCCCCCTGCGACACGCTGCGCCGGTTGACCAAGACCGATATCGCTCTACCAAACAGACAAAGCCGCGAGCGACCGCTCGCGGCTTTGTCTGTTTAGCTGGTTCCCGTTTCGGCGATCACCACGGTCCGCGAACCGAGTATACGCCGAAGTTGGTGGTGTCGTGCGGCCAGCGGGGGGTCATCTGGAATCCGCCACCAAAGGGCCCTGGCCCCGAATAGTTGCGACCAAACTGGTGATCGAGCCGCGAAATCCGCGAGCTGCCAACGCCCCAACCCCAGTTGGTTTGCAGATTTGCCGTGGGCGGTACCACGAGCGCTATGGGCTGTCCGTAAGCCGAGTGGGCGTAGCTACCGTGCCAGGCGTAGCGCTCGGCACGCTGATTCGGCCACAGGTACGGGTCCATGGCAGCTGCCTGGTTGGCAGCAAGCGTCGCACCCAGCAGTGCCACCGCTAGGATGGCGGTTTTGTACGTCGTGAACATGAGCGGGGGCTCCCAATTCTGATTTCGCAAGTTCAAAGGCCAGACCGCCGCGCGGTCTGCGATTCGTTTGGTGCTACGGTGTGCAGCAGTCGAACAGGCAGCCCCAATCGAAACAGTGGCCTGCCCCGCAGCAAATGTCTTTCGTCCACCAGCAGCAGTCGGTCTTGTACCGGGCATTCGTGCGCAGTCCAGCCGGCACCTGGGTGGTAGTTGTAGTACGAACGCTTGTGGCGGTAGAGATACTCGTTGGGATAGAACGGCTGATAGGTGCCGTAGGTGTGCCCCACGCGCTCGGGGACGGGCAGCGGCGAGACGTACATCTCGGCCGCGGCAGTGCCAGCGCCCGGTCCTACGTACTGGTTGTAGAACAGGTCCTTGGAGTGCTGGTAGCTAATCCGCCGACGCCCTTCCCATCCGTATTCGGCGTCCGCGGTGTCGGTAGTGGTTGGCAAGCTCTGCCATGCGACGACGGCAATCGCTGCGGTGATGACGAACTGTTGTAGGCGACGCATGATGGGCGTGCTCCTTTTCCGGGTTGGGGGCTCCGAGCGAACTCGAGCGGTAGGAAAGGGGGCCGCCGCGGGGGGTGTCGACAAGGGGGGGTCGGCACGCCGGGGGAGGTGTGCCACGTCGACCGGCGGTTGGGGAACGCAAAATCTCAGGGGTGGGGTGCAGGCCGGTGCAGCAACCTTCGGTGGCCGCCGAACTGGCTCGCGGGTGGGCGAAGCGAAATGGGTCGCTCCGTACGGCAAGAAATCGGACAGTGCGGGGCTCGCGGGTGAATCTTTATTTGACAACCGTAACAGTTGAACCCATCGTGCTGATTTCACGCAGGCAAGCTCGGCTGGGAGCGAACACGTTACCCCGCTATAATCGCTGCACCCCGCAAATTTTAACACCAGGGTCCGTGCGACCGGTCCCACTGAGCGAAGTTCGTCGGCGCGCGGGGTTTGCGGCTCCGATGGTATGCAGTAGTAGCCATCAGGCCGTTCGCCATCCTCCCCCTCGCGCAACTTGGAGCAATTCGCCTTGGCCAACTCTTCCCACCAGAAGAAAACCGCCTCCCGCAAATCCCGCCCTAGCGAGTCGAACGGCGCGGCCGAGGCCACCGACGTGGCGCCGCGGCCCCGCACCGCCAAACGCCGGAGCACGGCCCAGGCGATGGCGGCCAGCCAGCGCGACATCTCCGTCAGCGAGTTCTTCGCCAAGAACCGCCACCTGCTGGGCTTCGACAATCCCCGCAAGGCGCTGCTGACCACGGTCAAGGAAGCGGTCGACAACTCCCTCGACGCCTGCGAAGAGGCGGGCATCCTGCCCGGAGATCTGGGTCCACATCGAGCAGACCGGCGCCGACCGCTACAAGGTCGGCATCCAGGACAACGGCCCGGGCATCCTCAAGAAGCAGATCCCGCTGATCTTCGGCAAGCTGCTCTACGGATCGAAGTTCCACCGCCTGCGCCAGAGCCGCGGCCAGCAAGGCATCGGCATCAGCGCCGCCGGCATGTACGGCGTGCAGACCACCGGCAAGCCGGTCAAAGATCATCTCCAAGGTCTCGGCCCGCAAGCCGGCCCACTACTACGAAATCCAGATCGACACCAAGAAGCAACGAGCCCCGAATTCTCAACGGCAAGCGGCGAAGGCGTCGACATCCCGCCCGGCGACAAGGGCGAAGCTTACATCGAAAAGCACGGCATCGAGTGGGTCGACCAGCCCCACGGCACGCGCGTGACCATCGAACTCGAGGCCAAGTTCGTCCGCGGTCGCGGCAGCGTCGACGAGTATCTCGAGCAGACGGCCATCGCCAACCCGCACATCACGCTGCACTACCACGACCCCGACGACTACGACTACGACATACGAGCGCTCGCGCCGAAGTGCTCCCGCCGGAGCCGAAGGAAATCAAGCCCCATCCGTACGGCGTCGAACTGGGCCGACTGGCGGCGATGTTGGAAGAGCGGAACCGATGAGCGTTTCGCGAGTTCTTCCGCACCAAGTTTTCGCGGGTCACGCCCGCCATGGCCCGCAAGCATCTGCCAGGCCGCCGAGCGTCAGCACGCGGCGCCAACATCCGCAAACTCGGCCGCACGAGGCCGACGAGCTGTTCAACGCGATCCAGAAGACGAAGATCTCCGCCCCCGGCGACCGACTGCATCTGCCCGATCGGCGAGGAACTGATCCTCAAGGGATGCACCAGGTCGTGCCCGGCGAATTCTACGCCGCCGCCACGCGCCCGCCCGGCCGTCTATCGCGGCAATCCGTTCCAGATCGAAGTGGGCCTGGCCTACGGCGGCGCCGCTCCGACGCAGAACGTCACGCAAAGACTTGCTCGCTCGAACTGCTGGAGGAAACCGACGCCCGCACGGTCCGGCAGTTCCTGATCCACACCTTCAACGGCCTGGGGGCGAGGCGGCCGACAAGATCGTCAAAGCCGCCGCGCTCGGGACGCGCCAGAACCCCAGCAAACTCAAGCCCAAGGAACGCGAGAAGCTGTTCGACGCGATGAAGAACGTGAACGTCGCCGAGGGGCAGCCGATGGAAGTGCTGCGGTACGCCAACCGCGTGCCGCTGCAGTTCCAGCAATCGGCCTGTGCGATCACGCAGACCGTCATGCAGCACCAACTGGCGGAGCTACGGCCTGAGCCAATCGCGCGGCGCGCTGCCCAAGGGCCCGGTGAGCATGATGGTCCACATCGCCAGCGTGTGGGTCCCGTTCACCAGCGAATCGAAAGAGGCGATCGCCAACTATCCGGAAATCCAAAAGGAAATCCGCCTTGGCCTGCAGGCCGTGGGCCGCAAGCTGGGGATGTATCCTCCGCCGCCGGCTGAGGGTCAAGCAGCAAAGCGACCGCCGCGAGATTTTCCTGCGGTATCTCAAGGAGGTGGCCAGTGCGGTGAGCGAGATCAACGGCGCCGAGCAGGACGAACTCTACGAACAACTGCTGAAGCGTCGCCAAGAAAGTAACCGCCGAGGCCGACATCAAACTCGACGACCGCGGCCGCCCGATCGAAGAAGACCCGACCGAACTCGACCTCGGCGACAACGTGCTGATCGTCGACCCGGCGAACCACGAAGCGGCGATCAACCGCGTCGAGGCTGCGTGCGACGAAGAAGACGAGCCAGCGCATGAGGAAGCGTGAGGCTTCGAGTGGGCGAGATTAGCGGATTGGCTGGATCGACAGGAGTCGACAAGCTCGGCCGCTCGCATGCGTCCCGCGCCATCCAGTTGTCCAGTCGAATCGTACCCGTCCAACCAACTAACGACCTACCGCATACCCGTATGGCCAAGAAACGCCCCGCCAAAAAAGTCAGCCGCTCACCAAGACCAGCCGGTCAAGCTCACGCCTCGCGACAAGAAGACCCTGGCCTCGCTCACTGGCCTGGCCGATCGCGTGGTCAGGGCCGCCAAGGTCGCGCAGCGACCCGTACGTCGACATCCCCTCGCGCACGCTGTCGAACGTTCGCTATTCAGCCCCCGCAAGCGGATCCTCGAAATGGGCAGCGGCAAGAATCGCCGGCAGCTGTTCGACCTGTCGCAGGCCAAGGCCTACATGCGGACCATGCTGGTGGCCAGCGGCTGCAAGCGGCTCATCGACCAGGGCAAGATCGACCAGCCTCCGGGGTCTGTACTACATGCTCAAGCACACCATCGAGAGGGCCAAAGAAAACACGTTCGACGAGCAGAACGAGTGCGACACGATCATCGAAGATGTCGAAGTGCTGCTCGATGCGATTCGCGAGGAGCTGCACCTGTATGCCGAGAACCGCGGCGCGATGGTCGGGCAACATCACGCTCACCGACCAGGGAGACACGATCGACTGCGCCGCATGGGCTCGGGCGGATACGCGATTCCCTCGATCGTCGAACCGGAGGTGATCGAACTCGATCGCAAAAAGTGCGACGCCAAGTTCATCCTGCATGTCGAAAAGGGAACCGTCTGGCAACGATTTAACGAAGACCGCTTTTGGGAAAAGCACAACTGCATCCTCACGCACGGCAGCCGGCCAGCCGCCCCGCGGTGTGCGGCGACTGCTTGCATCGGATGCACAACGAACTGAAGCTGCCCGATCTACTGCGTGCTCGATAACGACCCTTGGGGATACTACATCTACAGCGTGCTCAAGCAGGGCTCGATCAACCTGGCCTTCGAGTCGCAGCGGATGGCGATCCCCGAAGCCAAGTACTTCGGCCTCCGCAGCATCGACTTCGAGCGGTGCGATCTCTCCGACAGCGTGAAGATCGCGCTGAACGGAAACAGACCGGAAACGGGCCAAGCAGATCGCCAAGTACCCGTGGTTCGAGAAGAAGCGCCACTGGCAAGCCGAGATCCAGCAGATGCTCAAGAACGACTTCAAGCTCGAAGTCGAATCGCTGATCTCCAAAGACATCAGCTACGTGACCGAGGTCTACGTCCCCGAGCGGCTGGAGGCGCAAGGACTGGCTGGATTGAGCGGTTCACCGGCGCCAGAATGTACGGGCGCGTTGTGCATCTCGTTCCTCTTGTTTCAGCGCAAGAAAGTACTCGATGTCCGACGACATCAATCCCTTCGCCGCGCCGCAAGCCAACCTCGACGTGAGCCGCGAAGTAGCGTGGGCCAACGATCATCCCGAGGCGCTACGAAAGGTGAAGCTGGGCCTAACGCTGGTCTACGCCGGCATCTGTGGCATCTTGCTTTCTTTGCTCTTGTCGCCCCTGCTGGCCTTTGTTGGTCCGAGCGGCGTCGACGGGCTCATGGGCCTCCTACTGCTTGGAACCTCGATCGTCTTACTGGCACTACTGTTGTTCGTTGGGCAGATCTTCTGCACTGCGGTGCCGCAAGAAACCGGAGCGAAGACGCTGGCAATCGCTGCGGTCGCCCTGCAAGGCATTGCATTCGCGGTGAGCCTGCTTGCCTTTTTTAATCCGCTAGGGACGCTGGGGCTGCTGGGCCTACAAATGGTGGGCAACCTGGCAAGCGTTGTGTCGCTGGTATGCTTCCTCTTGTTCATGCGCAAAGTGGCTCTGTACATCGATCGCCCCGATGTCGCCAACCGCGCCATCCGGGCACTCACCGTTGGCACGCTTTCGGTTGCCCTGCTGTTGGCATGCGGGTTGTTTTTGAGCTGGTCTCGCGTCACACCGGTAGGACTGCTGGTGTTACCCTGCCTGATTGGCATACTCATTGCCCTGGTGATGTCCGCCAACACCGTGACTTACTTGCGTAAGGCGATCACGGTGTAACGCCACTTGCCAGGTGCTTTACCAGAACCAGCACCCCCACCACGCATGCCCCCACCGACGCGACCAGCACCGCCCCG
Source organism: Lacipirellulaceae bacterium (assembly GCA_963753855.1). Lineage (GTDB taxonomy): Bacteria > Planctomycetota > Planctomycetia > Pirellulales > Lacipirellulaceae > Aeoliella. Next base: position 513,369 of record CAVWDV010000009.1, read on the forward strand.
CTGGCGATATCGAGCAGCATCGCGCAGCTCGGGATGCTCGTCGCGCGAGATGGCCCGTGCCAGGTGTTCGATGGCCGAGTTGAACAGCTCGGCCGACAGCACCACGGTGATGCACAGAACAATCGCTAGCCACTCGGCTTGCGACACGCCAAGCCAGGCGGCAATGCCGCACGCGACGACCGCCGCCGGCAGATGAACATAGAAACTGTTTTGCCCGCGCCATGCCGGCGACGATGCCGCGAATGGCACATGCAAACTTTCGTCGCCAACGGGTGGCGAACGATTCGGGCGGGCGAGCTTTCGGTGGCAGAGAATCGGCAGTCATACGGACTATTCTAATCCGCCGGCACCCAATGGTGGGATATCGATGCCTGTGCTGCGGGTGAGGCCCAACTTGGGCAGGAATCGTGGTTCGATGAGGAAATTGAAGCCCACGTTGTCCTTCGATTCGTCGATATTCGCGCCCACGCTCACGATGAGCGACTCGCCAATGCGGCTAAAGGTGATCGACTGGCCGATGTTGCCCGCCTCGCTGAAGTCAACCACCGCGGCAGCCGACGCGACCCACTTGGGCCCGAGGCGATAGTTGACCGTGGCGGTCAGGACGTCCGCAGTAAATGGCCCGCGCATCGTGCGGTAGCCGAGATACAAGTTGCCGCGCGACGGGCGATTGACCAGCACGCCCGCCGAGACGGTCCGAAAGCCGTCGCCAAAGAAGTCGGCGGCGCCATCGGACACCAACGTAAACCGGTCGCCCAGGTGCCAGCGGAAGTCGTAGTCGGCCAGCCCTAGTGGCGACCCAAAGTTGTCGCGCTCGTCGTCGGGGAACCAGCTGATATTCGAGTCGAGCGTCACCCAGTCGACAATATGCTGCTGCCCCGGCAAGCCACGCTTGGTCTGCAGCCGGTGCCGCATGCCCATTCGGACGAGGGCCAGATCGTCGACCGCTTCCATGACAGGCGAGGTCACCCAACGTTGCGTGTTGCTACGGACAAGATAGTATCGCGGGTCGAACTTGGCGTCGATCGTGGTCGGCGACACGTTGGGATCGAAGAACGTGCCGGCCAGATCGCCACCGAACGGCGAGAAGAATAGCCGGCGGCGAATTTCGGTGAAGACGTCGTCGTCGATGTCGTCGTACATCGGGAACTCATCCAGATCGCGATTCGACTTGGCCACCGATGCCTCGACATCGAACACCACCTTGTGCGCGAGGCCGTTGAGGTTGAACACGGGATCTTGAATCCGCGGGTTGACGGTCCAAAACGGAATGCTCGCTCGCACGCCCGTTTGGAAGTAAGCGCGTTGAATATCGTTGCCTTCGAGGTCGGAACCCCAGTGCCCCAGTTCGCCGGTGGCGAATGGCACCACCTTGAACGGCTCGAGATTCAGCGGCAAGGCGATTTGATTGCGGGTGATTAGCCGCTCGCCTTTGGGATTGGCTCGGTTGCCGGCGGCGTCTTGCTCCCAGGGCAGCAGTGTCCATTGGCTTTCGAGCGTGGGATTGGTGGGCGTGCTCGCAATGTTCTGGTCGGCGTAGGCCAGGCTCGTCTTCGAATGCCAAGTGAGGGTCTCCGCGGCGAGGTCCTGCCCCAGTACATAAAAATCGAGTCGCGGCAACCACTGCGTGCGCATAAAGAAGGGGTTGAGCTGACCATTGGCTTCGATCGATAGCGACCGGTTTTCTTGCAACCGCCTGAGCCGCACGCCTGTAATCTGGTTCTTACGGTCGTCCCAATCGGCCTCGTAATACTGGTCGAGGAACGTCCGGTCGCTAATCCAACCTACCTCGGCCTGGGCGGTCCAACCGGCCAAGAATCCGTCGACGATCTTCTGCTGGTGATTCCAAAATACGCGGCCCCGAAACGATTCTTCCGGCTTGATATTGCGACGGGCAAAGCCGAGGTTATCGAGCCCGCTGTCGTCGACGAACCAGGTATCGAGCAGCCCGATGGTGGGGCCGAGCACATTGCAGAAGCTGTCGCGGTCGTATTCCACCGACGTACCCACACCGAAGCCCCGCTGGCTCAAGTAATCGAGGCTCAGGTCCCACTGCGTACCCACCGGTGGATCCGAAATACCCAACAACTGAAACATGTTGAGGTCGACCAGCGCCTGAAGACCGTAGATGCGATCGTTGCGGATCCGAAAGTCCTCGATGTAGTAGCTGGGTTCTTCGAGATTCGTCGCAAGGGTGGGCCAGTAAAACACCGGGACGTTGCCAACGTACACAAAGTTGTTCTTGCTCTCGGCCTGGCTCGACGATTGGTACTGCGGTTCGAGTGTCACCGGATCGACGGCTTGCGTGCCGGTAAGCGGGTTGATTCTTGGTTGCTGAACGTTCTCGAACGCAATGGTCTGCGATCCCAAGTGGTAGCTGGGAACTTCCAGCCGGCTGGTTGTGAGCAACGCATCGCGGGCGACAAACCGCGAGGCGTCGAGTTGCTCGATCACCGCCGCCTTGAGCCGTACGGTTCCCGCGTAATCGAGGTTGCCGATATTGGTCAGGGGGGTGAGCAATTCGGCGTTGATAATGGTGCCCACGTTGCGGCGGACATCGTAGTACATGCGGTCGGCATACACCACGCGATCGCCCTGCCGAAAAACGATGTTCCCCTCCAAGTAAACTTCGAGCGGCATATCGTTTTGCTGCTGGAAGGTGCCGGTCAGAATAGAGCCCGCCGACCAGACCACGGCTCGATCGGCCTGCAGGTCGAGCTTGTCGATGGGTCCCACCACGTCGGGTAGGCCCTGCGCATTGAGCCCTTCGACAATAATCTGCACACCGCCACTCAGCGTGGTGGCCGACTGTCCCGCAGGCAACACGCGGGAGTCAATCTGCACACCAACGCCGCTACGTGGCCCCACGCGCACGCGCCGCACGCCCATCGGATTCGCCACAACCGGTGCAGGTGGGGGGACAAACTGTTCGAACTGAGCGACCTGCACCGAGGCGTCGCTCACCGGAGCAGCGGGCACCGCGCCCTGCAGTTGGGCCGAGGCGCGGGCATGGATCGCCGGTGCGGCGGGTGGCGGTGCCGACTGATGGGCGAGACGCCAGGCCACGCCCGGACGCGTAAGCCAGCGCCCAAACCACTGAGGCGCTGTTTCGCGCGCTGGGCTACCGCCGGTGCCGTGACTCAGCAGCACCGCTTGCCCGGCAGGCGGCTCGGCGTAGATGAGCACTTTGCTCGGCTGGTTGGGCGTTTCGGCCGAAGGCGATTCGACCCATACGATTGCCTCGCTTGCCTGCACCACGTTCTCGCCTTGCGCAAACGAGCAGCCACCTGAAAGGTGCCATACCTCGTACACGCCCTCTTGCCACTTGGTGGCGGCCTGCGCAGTAATGGCAATGGCAGGGTCGTCGACCGGTCGCGGCAGGAACACTTCGCCGCAGGCCAGCGACATCATCGCCAGCGATAACACGGCCGTGCCGGCGGCGCAGCAGCGTTAGCCTTCGTTGGCGCAGGGTGCGCGCACACGGCAGTGCGATTCGTGCTAACGGGCGGCGTGACGATCGACGAGGCTTCCTTGCCAGGGAGAAAAGGGGACGAGCGAACCTTCCGACGGAATCCATTCCGCACGGATAGAGAGGCGGCGGAGTATACGGGCCCACGCCACGGGGGGTCAAGGCACGTTACGACGGCTAAGTGATACCGTAAACCGTTGGGCCGCAACGCGTTGCGTAACGCAAAGCGGTGCCGTCCCGAGGGTCGATTGCACGATTACTAGCGGGGGCAAAAATTACGCTAGCCAGCACCACTGAGCCCCGTATCATGGGAAATCTACCCGTCCCACCCCCACCTTAGGCGAAGCTTCGCATGTCCCGCCCAATTCCCACGTTCGCAACGGCCCTGCTAGCATGCCTAGCTTCGTTCGCGGCAACCGTTGCAACCGCCGATTCCATCGACAACTTCGCCTTGCCCGATCACTTGGGAAAAACCCACCAGCTGAGCGACTACGACGATCGACCGCTGTTGGTGGTCGCCTTCCTCGGCACCGAGTGCCCGCTAGCAAAGCTCTACGCGGGGCGGCTTCAAGCGATTGCCGACGAGTACGCCGATCGCGGTGTCGCCGTGCTCGGCATCGACTCGAATCGGCAGGACTCGCTGCGTGAGTTGGCCGCGTTCGTCCGCCGTCATGAACTTGAATACCCGCTGCTAAAGGATGGTGCCAATCAGGTGGCCGACCTCTTGGGGGCCGAGCGGACGCCGCAGGTGTTTGTGCTCGATAGCAATCGCAAGATCCGCTACCAAGGTCGCGTGGACGATCAATACGTAGTTGGCATTGTTCGCGACCACGCCACGCGCGAGGACCTGCGGATCGCCTTGGATGAGCTACTCGCCGGAGGCGAAGTTTCGCAGCCCAAGACGAAGGCACTCGGCTGCATCATCGGTCGCACCCGGCCGGCCGATGAGACGGCCGACGTGAACTACAGCCGCGACATCGCTCCGATTCTGCAGGCGCGGTGCGTGGAGTGCCATCGCGCGGGCGAGATCGGCCCGTTTGAACTCACCACCTACGACGAAGTGGCTGGCTGGGGCGAGATGATTGCCGAGGTGGTCCGCGACCGGCGGATGCCTCCCTGGCACGCCAGTCCAGCGCATGGCCAGTTTGCCAACGATCGCAGCATGCCCGACGAGGAGAAACAGTTGCTCTACCGTTGGGTCGAGGCGGGCTGCCCCCAGGGGGACCCGAGCAACTTGCCCGAGCCGCCAACCTACACCACCGGATGGCAATTACCGCGCGAACCGGATCTTGTGTTCGCCATGACCGAGCCGTTCCAGGTGCCCGCCGACGCGGGCAAGGACGGCGTACCCTATCAGTACTTTCGTGTTCCCACGAATTTCGATGCCGACACTTGGATCGAAGCCACCGAAGTCCAGCCCGGCAATTCCGCGGTGGTGCACCACACCATTGTGTACGCCGAGCCGCCAGGTGGCCGTCGCCGTCGCGACTGGATTTTCCTGTCGGCCTACGTGCCCGGCTTGCGATACGATCCGCTACCCGAGCGTTCGGCTAAGCTGATACCGGCTGGGTCGGAACTCGTATTCGAGATGCACTACACGCCGGTCGGGTCGCCGCAGACGGACATCACTAAGATGGGCGTGCTGCTAGCCGACGACGACCAGGTCGATCGTGAAGTGGTTACGATAGAAGTGGCAAACAACAAGTTCGCCATTCCGCCCGCAGACCCGAACTATGTGGTAACTGCAACCAGTCGCCCGTTGGATCGAGAGGTAACACTGCTGTCGCTCTCGCCCCACATGCACCTCCGCGGCAAGGCGTTCCGTTACGAACTGGTAACGCCCGACGGCGATCGCGAGATTCTGCTCGATGTGCCGGCATACGACTTCAACTGGCAAACGCGGTACGTTCTGCAAACGCCGCGCAAGCTGCAACCTGGCTCGGTCCTGTTCTGCCGTGCGGCGTTCGACAACTCGGAGCAGAACTTGGCCAACCCCAATCCCGCAGCCACCGTTCGCTGGGGCGATCAGTCGTGGAACGAAATGATGATCGGCTTTTGCGATGTGATCCTGCCCCGCGACGACGAGCGCCGCGCGGGCAAGAAGACCATTTCTACCGGACTCGATTTGGTGGGGCTGTTCGACCAGGCCGATGCCGACCACAATGGCGGGTTAGCCAAACGCGAAGCGGCCGCCAACCCGCTTATCAGCCAGCACTTCGACCGCATCGACACGAGTGGCGATAACTTATTGCAGCTAAGCGAGATCCTCAAGGCGATCGCAAAAATGTAGTGGCGGAACAATCTCGCCACCCCGCGGATCACTCGCTGCATAAACCAGGAAACCCTACGCCATGGAAGCGCGTCGCCGCCGATTTTCGTTCGCCTTCTCGCTTCGCGGGTTGGCCCTGTTCGTGGTGGGGCTCTCAATCGGTCTCGCGGCAGGACTGCACTACTCGCCGTTTCGCAAGATGGTACCGAACGAAGCGTTCGCTTACCAATCTCCCGAGTACATCATCGAACCGCCGGATGTGCTATCGATACAGGTCGATTTTCCCAATCTCGAAGGGTTTGCGATTTCCCAAGAGTCGATGGTTGGTCCCGATGGCGCCGTGCAGGTAGGACCGCTCGGTTCGATCGACGTAACGGGACTCACCGTGAGAGAGGCCGAAGCTCGCATCGCAAAGTCGGCGAGCACCATGGACGCCAAAGCGCGAGCCGACGTGGCCATCGAAGCGTACAACAGCAAGAAATATTATCTCATCACCGAATCTCCGCTTGGAGATAGCATCGTAATGATGCCATTTACCGGCAGGGATCATGTACTCGACGCGCTTTCGCATTTGTCCGATGCCGAGCCGATCACAGGCCTCCGAATCTGGATCTCGCGACCAGGTCCAGGCAAGACTCAAGTTTTGCCCGTCAACTACGAAGCCATCACCGCCGGTGCCGATCCGCTGTCGAACTACCAACTACTGCCCGGCGATCGACTGTTTGTCAGCAGCAAGCCGGCACCAAAACCGTGATTGTAGGATAGGTCAAGCGAGTCTCAGCTCGCGCGGACCCATCATGGGTGAATAACGAATGCCGAAGATCCAATGGCCAAGTGCACGATTGGTCATTGGTCATTCGAAATTGGACATTCGTTCACGGTGGGTCCGCCTCGCTGTCGCTCCTTGACCCACCCTACATTACTGCACTATGGATGCAGCGTGTACATCACCACGTTCACACCGAGCCGGACGGCGGAGGTTTGCGTGTAGCCGCGGCATTCGACCGCTTCGTGCTTTTCGAGTGCGCAGCTCATGTCGAGCGGCGAGAAGATGACCGCCCAGCGGCCATCGATTTGGATGCCCTCAAGCTGAGGCTCAATCTGCCTGACCCGCGCCGCAAGCGGGCGGTCGTCGGCGGCCGGCTGGGGGTCGCGGACATCCACCAGGTGCAGGTCGTAGCCACCATGCTCGGTGGTCCATAGGCTATCGGTCGCGGGAATGCGCTTGAGCGACTGCTCGGGAAACATCTCAATCAATTCGCGGCGAAACGCCTTGGTAAACGCACCGCTGCGCAAATCGAATCGCCCAGCAGGGTGCCGCCCCGTTCGAGGAAGGTCCGCAAGTTGTTACGCTCGGCCGGAGTGAACCGGAAATCGTGCCGGCCGTGCAGGAACACCATGTGATGCCGAAACAGCTCTTCGCCGCCGGCACTAATTAGCCGATCGCCCGCCGAGACACGCAGCTTGATCTGCCCCTGCGACGCCGCCCGCAACAGGTTGGCCAGCGCACCGGGGGCGTCGTCGCAGCCGCCGCCATGCCGTAGCTTGGCAACGTCGATCACGCCCCGCCCGCCGAGCTGGTTGTCGGGGTCGGCGGCGAAATCATCCACGAAACTTTGCTCCTTGCCCTTCGGCTCCCGATTGGTGGCGTACGTGAGCACGTTGATGCCAATCGTGAGCGCGTCGTCAATCCGCTCGTCGACCTCCGGCGGATAGCTATCGGGCCGACCCGGACGATTCAGCTCCCAATAACAGGACAAATCTTCCTCGCACAGCACCACGCAGGTCCGGCAGCCGTACTCCACGGCCCATAGCTTGCCTGCGTAGGGCGATTCGGGGCGGGTCAGGCGTTCCATCCGCCAAATCGGGTGACTCGGACGAACTTGCCGCAAGCGATACTCGGGCTCGGGGAACATCTTTGCTACCAATTGGCGAAAGCCCTGGTTGAACGCTTCGGAATTGCGACAGCACGATTCGGCGAACAGGAACCCGCCCCGGTCGATGTAGGCGCGGAGCTTCTTGGCTTGCACATCGAGGTTGGGCGGTTGGTTGCCACTCACGTACAGCACCGGCGCTTGCAGCAGGTCTTCGACCTCAGCGGCCGCCGGATCGATCACTTGCCAGGTGAGTTCAAGATCCCACTGCTGCTCGGCGAAAGCCGTCAGGTGCGCCGCATCGCGGCGGTGGTTGTTCCAATCGCCCTCCGCACCATGCTGTAGCTTGCCCATGACAATCGGCCACCGCCCCTTGGAGAGAAACAACAGAGCCATGGCCGTGGTGATATGGGGACTGTTCTGTTCCATTTGACTGCTGCCGCGCCAGTAGTGGGCCAGCGGGTCTTGGTGATTCACCAGGTACTCGGCACCTTCGCGGTACCAGTCGCTTTGCCCAATGAGCCGCCGCGCGGTCAGTCGCCCCACGCGCTCAACACCATACAGATAGTAATAGTGCCACACCGAACCGTACTCGAGCGCCCCGGATTGCGCTCCACCGAAAAGTGTCGCCCCAGCCACTCCAATCCTGCCTCGATGTTCTCGTCGTTGTCGTGCGGCTGGCAACAGAGGACTCGTCCCTGCTGCACGCTGGCATCGCCATCGTCGAGGGCGAGCGACGTAACGACTAGCGCGCCGATACCCGCGCAGGTCATGCTGCCCGACGGGCCCGGCACGGGGGCGTACTCCCACGACCCGTCGGCATTTTGTGAACGCCGCCAGTACGCTGCCGATCGCTTCCACACTTCGGGGCTAACCTTCACGCCCACGCGCTGCGCTTCGTACAGCGCAAGCACGGCAAACTGCGAGTTGCTTTTGTCGCCACCCGCTCCCGGGTAACTCCATGCGCCGCTGTTGTCGCCTTCTTTGAGCTGGGTTTTCTCGAGCCACTCCACGCACCGTTCGATCAGCAGCCGGTCGCGCTTCGGTTCAGCCGAGCAGAGCACCATGGTTTGCAACGCCACCGAGTAGGTTCGTTCGAATTGATTTTCTCGCAGAAAACCTAGCGCACGCTGGATGGCCGGGTGGCTTGATTCGATGCCCGAGTTGAGTAGCGCCAGCGTTACCAGCGACGTCACCCCACCCGGCGAAACCGCCAGGTCGTCCCAGGTGCCGCGGGGCGATTGCTCGCGGAGCAGATAATCGCGACCGCGGTCGATAGCAGCCGTCACGTCGGAGGCGTTAATGGCTCCGCGGGCCAAGCTGCCCATGGGCGCGACCAGAACGATCGCCGCGAGCGTAGCAATGAGCGAATAGCGCGGGCTTCGCATAGCGAACTCCTAACAGGGAACGGCGCACGTGGTCGCGACCCAGTATCGTACGCTACGATAGTTACCTCGGCCACCGGGCCGGTTATTGCAGATTGTCGGTTTTGGTGGGGACCGATAGAATGAACAACTTGATTCGCGGCAAACCCGCAAGCGGCAGCTCCGCTGCAACAGGACGGAACAAAGGAACCTTCACTTGAGCACCACCAGCCAACCGGGGACGAATCCTGGCAAGTCGCGCAACCTGGGCGACATTCTGCAAGAGTTCCGCCAGCACCGGATGGTGATGCAGCAGGAGTTGCAGAAGATCATCATCGGGCAGGACCTGGTGATCGAGCAATTGTTCGCCGCCATCTTCACCCGCGGACACTGCCTGCTGGAAGGCGTACCAGGGCTCGCCAAGACGCTGATGGTCAGCACGCTGTCGCGGATCTTGGATCTCGAATTCAAGCGCATCCAATTCACCCCCGACCTGATGCCTTCGGACATTACCGGCACCAACGTCCTCGACGAAGACGAGCATGGCCGCCGCAGTTTTCGGTTTGTTGAGGGGCCGATCTTCACCAACATCCTGCTGGCCGACGAGATCAACCGCACGCCACCCAAGACGCAGGCCGCCCTATTGCAGGCAATGCAAGAGCGCGAAGTGACCGTAGGGCAAGAGACCTACACGCTGCCCGACCCCTTCTTCACCATCGCCACGCAAAACCCCATCGAGCAGGAAGGCACCTACCCGCTGCCCGAGGCGCAGCTCGACCGGTTCATGTTCAATATCAAGATCGATTACCCCTCGCTCGAAGAGGAGCAACGCATCCTGGCCGCCACCACCCGCGGCGAGAAACAAGAACCGACCAAAGTGCTCTCGGCCCGCGCCATCTTGAACTTGCAGAAGCTGGTCGGTTCGGTCGCCGTGAGCGAGTACATCATCAAATACGTGGCGGCGATCGTGCGGGCGACCAGGCCCAAGGACGCATCCGCGCCGGAGTTCGTCAAAGAACTAGTGGAGTGGGGTGCCGGCCCCCGTGCCGGGCAGTTCCTCATCCACGGCGGCAAGGCGCTCGCCGCCATGGACGGCCGGTTTAGCGTGGCGATCGAAGACATCCAAAAGTGCGCCATTCCCGTGCTGCGACACCGCGTAAGCACCAACTTCCAAGCCCAAGCCGAAGGCCTGACGAACGAAGACATCGTGAACCGCCTGCTCAAGGAAATCCCCACGCCCGAGATACCGAAGTTCGCGGATGGGAAGTAGGCGAGGTGCGAAGCGCCAACGCCCGGAGCAGATGAACCACGACGACACGAAGAGCACCAGGGAAAGACGTGGTTCCTGTGATTCTGAGTGAGCTTCAAGCGACGGAAGGATATCGCTTGGCCAGCGCACGAAACAAGGAAGCAAGGAGGAACACTGATTTTCGCTCATATCTATCTGCGCCGATTAGCAATTGCTTGTGTTCCCGAGAAACGCAAACGAGATCCTTCGGTCGCTAAGGCTCCCTCAGGATGACATGTTCTTTCCGAACCGTGGCAACCCACGACCGATTCCCTGACTCCTGACCCCTCTCCGCATGGCCACCGTCGAACAATACCTGAAGCCCGCTGTGATTCAGCAGATTAAGCGGCTTGACTTGCGCGCGCAGTTCATTGTCAAAGGCTTCCTGCAGGGGCTGCATGCGAGCCCGTTTCATGGATTTTCGGTCGAGTTCAGCGAGCATCGCAAGTACACCGCGGGCGATAACCCGCAGGACATCGACTGGCTGGTCTACGCCAAGACCGACAAGTACTACACCAAGAAGTTCGAGGCGGAGACCAACATCACGGGCTACCTGGTGATGGACCAAAGCCGCTCGATGGCGTACACGTACCGCCAGGAGCTGACGAAGTTCGATTACGCCATCTGCGTGGCCGCGGCGCTCTGCTACCTGATGGTGCATCAAAATGACCCCGTGGGGCTGGTTACGTTTGGCGAGACGATCGACCGGTTCCTGCCCCCCAAGAGTAAGCGGCAGCAGATTGGCAACGTGCTAAGTGTGCTGGCGAAGCTCGAACCGGTGGGCGCGACCGATATCGCCAAGAGCCTCACGCAGCTGGCGGCGATGATCAAGCACGCCAGCCTGGTGATGGTGTTCAGCGACCTATTGGGCGACGCGGACGAAACCATCTCGTCGCTCCGCCGATTGCGGCATGGCGGTAACGACGTGATCCTATTCCACATTCTCGATGAAGCGGAGGTCGATTTCCCCTTTCATGGCCTGATGGAGCTCGAAGACCCCGAGTCGCACGACAAACTGGAAGTCGATGCCGATAACTTCCGTAGCGACTACGCCGCAGAACTTAAAGCGTTTCGCGACCAGTACACTGCCGAGTGCTTCAAGAGCGGCATCGACTACGTCCCCCTCGATACCAGCATGCCCTTCGACCGAGCGCTGATGGAGTACTTGGTGACGAGAAGGCAGAGAGCGTAGGGCTGTGGGCTATGAGCTGTGGGCTATGGGTAGTGGGCTATGGGTAGTGGGCTTTGAGCTGTGGGCTGTGGGCGCTATTTGGGTGGGAATAGTAATGCAAGATTTCAAGAGACTTGAGGTTTGGCAAATAGCACATCGCATGACGATCGACATTTATCGGGAGACCAAGGGATTTCCACAGGATGAGCGTTTCGGTCTGACTTCGCAGATTCGGAGGGCTGCGGCGTCGATTGGTGCCAACATAGCAGAGGGTTGTGGTCGCGGAAGTGACGCTGACTTCGCGAGATTCGTCCAGATTGCAATCGGGTCCGCTGCAGAAGTTGAGTACCATTTGTTACTCGCGCGAGATCTCGGATACCTCTCGGTAGCAAGCTGTGAGGGATTAGAAGCCCAAGTTCAAAGTATCCGACGAATATTAATTGCTTTACTAAAGCGATTGCGAAAAGACTGATTCCCCCACAACCCACTGCCGAAAGCCCATAGCCCACAGCCCACAGCCCACAGCCCATAGCCCATAGCCTTATCCCCATGTCCTTCCTCGCTCCCATCCTGCTTGCCGGTATGGCCCTTGTGGCTTTGCCTATCGTTCTGCATCTAGTGATGCGGCGGGAGCCGAAGCGGGTGGAGTTTCCGGCACTGCGGTTCGTGCGAAAGCGGCAGAGCACCAATCAAACGCGGCTCAAACTGCGGCACTGGTTGCTGCTGGCGCTGCGGTGCGCATTCATTCTGCTGCTGGCGCTCGCGCTGGCTCGGCCGGTGCTCCGCGGGTCGGGGCTACTGGCAAATGGGTCGGCGGGACTGGCTGCGGCGCTGGTCGTGGATACCTCGCCACGCATGGATTACCTCGTCAAGAACCAGACGCGGCTCGAAGCGGCCCAAGAAACGGCTACCTGGCTGCTCGAGAAGCTACCCGCCGATAGCGAAGTGGCTCTGATTGAGCCCGGCCGTGCGCGACGCGCAAAGCTCGCCGATCGCGACGCGGCCGTGCTGCGAACCGGGCGCCTTCGCACTTCCGCGGCGAGTGCTCCACTAGCGGATGCCGTGGTCGAGGCGATTGGGCTCGTGAACGAGCAGGAGGACCATCGCCGTGAGGTGTACGTGTTTACGGACCTCTCCGCTACCACGTGGGACGACAAGGCCATCGCTTCGATTGCCACGGCGCTCGACACCACCAAGGGGACCAAGCTCTATTTGGTGGATGTCGGCCTCGAAGAACCTGTGAATGCGGGGCTCGCCGATCTCGAACTATCAGCCGATCGCGTTGCCACGGGCGAGGTCGTGACCTTGCGAACCAGTGCGCTGGCGACTGCCAATCTGGCTGGCACCGAGCGTTCGCTGGAAGTATGGATCGCCGATGCCAACGGCAAGCCGACCAAGCGGGCGGAGACCGAAATCGAACTCACGACCGAAGATGCCTCCGTGGAGCTACCGATTGCGGGACTCGCTGGCGGCGTGCACCAAGGTTTCGTTCGCCTGGAGGGGGACGACCCCCTCTCGATCGACAATACGCGGTACTTTACGGTGCGCGTCGACACACCACCGCAAGTCCTGCTGCTCGCGGAGTCGGCCGCGCGGTCGCGGCTCCTGGCCGAGGCGCTCGCTCCCACGGCACTATCGCAAACGGCGGCAGGCGGTTCGTGGTCGAACGACTAACGTTCGGCGACTTGGATCGCTCGTCGCTCGCTAAGTACGACGCGGTGATGGTGCTCGACCCGCCACCGCTCACGAGTGAACAGTGGCGCAAGCTGAGCGATTTTGCGCAATCGGGCGGCGGGGTCGCGCTGTTTTGGGTCGCAATGCCGTGGGACATCTCGACGACTTCAACGCACCGGCGCCACGGCTCTTGCTGCCGGCCGAATTACGCTGGGTTTCCAGCAACGCGCGCTACCTGCAACCGACCAACTACAGCCACCCGGTACTCAAGCAACTGAGCGACATCGCCGCGGCAACACCGTGGCCGGCCTTCCCGGTGTTCAAAGCATGGGCCGTCGGCAATCTCGACCCGGCGGCCAGCGTCGTGGCCACCTTCGCCGATGGGTCGCCCGCCATTGTCGAAGGACTGTTCGGCTCGGGTCGCATTTTGCTCGTCACGACGCCGGTGTCCGATCGGGCGAGCGACGAGCCTTGGAACTTGCTGCCCACGAATCCCGAACCGTGGCCCTTCCTGGCGCTGGTCGAGGGCATGACCGACTACCTGGTGGGTGCCGAGACCCGGCCATTGAATTATCGCGCGGGGCGGGTGGTTTCGCTCCCGCTGCCGCGCCGCAACGACCTGGCCACGTACGTACTCGAGCCGCCCACGGGCGACCCACTGCCCCAAAGCCTCTCGCCCGGGCAAGAGGAGATCGTCATCACCGGCACCGCCGAGCCTGGCAACTACCGCGTACAGTCGGGAGGCGAGCAAGCCCGCCTCAACCGTGGCTTCAGCATCAATGCCGATGGCAACGTCGGTCGGCTCGCGCGAGCCAACTTCGATACCATTGCTGCGGGCTTGGGGCCCGAGCGGGTTGAACTCGCGACCGATCGCCGCAACCTCTCGACCACCATCGACCTTGGCCGCGTCGGCCGCGAGTTGTACCCCTGGCTCATCGTGCTGGTGGCCTTGGTGCTCGGCTGCGAACAATGGCTGGCCGATCGGTTTTACAAGAGCTCATAGGCAGAGCCCAACACCCAACATCTAATACCCAACACCGTGACTCTCACCTTCCATCCTGTTGGCGGCTACTGGTTCGTGGCAATGATTGCTGCGGTGCTGCTGGTGCTGCTGGCGCGGGTGGGACCACGACACATCGAAGTTCCGTTTGGCCGACTGCTGGCGCTCAAGAGCTTGCGGCTGGCGGCGATCCTCTTGTTGCTGTTTGCCATGCTGCGACCCACGCTGCAGTTCACGCAAACCACGCCCGAGGAAGCCTCGCTGCTGGTGCTGGTCGATCGCTCACGCAGCATGCAGGTGGAGGATTCGCTCGACAACCGCAGTCGTTACGGTGCGATGAAACTCGTGTTGGGCGAAGCGGCGGGCGATTTCCGCGCCATCGAAGAGGACTGGAATATCTGCGCGTACACGTTTGCCGAGTCGCTCGATTCCGTGGCGGTGACCGACGGCAGTTTTCGACTACCCGACCAGCCAACCGGGGAACAATCGGCGCGGGCGGTGCTCGAGGAATTGCTCGAACGCGAAGGAGACGAGCGCCTGCGGGGCGTGCTGGTGCTAAGCGACGGTGCGCAGCGGGCGGTGCCGCCGCTCGACGCGGCGCCGCAATTGATTGCTCGGCAGTTTGCTGCCGAGGCGATTCCGCTCTACACGTTTTACTTCGGTCAACCGGGGGGCAGCGATCGTTCGGACCTGGCGATCGAAGACTTGCTGGTCAGCGGCACCGTATTCGTTGACGCCCCCATGCGCGTGAGCGGGCAGTTGCACGCCCAAGGGTACACCAATCGAAACGTCCGCGTGCAACTGCTCTGGGAACAAGTGGACGCGGAAGGCGCGAGCGACATGCAAGTGGTCGATACCACGCAGCAACAAATCGTAGCCGAGGATAGTCGCACGCCGGTGTCGCTAGGCTACACGCCGACCTCGCCCGGCGAATACAAGGTGACGCTCCGCGCCGAGAGTCCCGAGGGCGAACTGATTACCACCAATAACGAAGCAAGCACGTTTGTCACCGTCCGCGAAGGTGGCATCAAGGTGCTGTACCTGTACGGGGCCTCTCGCATTGGTGGTGCCGGCGGGGTGGAACAAGCATTCGTGCCCCGCACGATCGACGAATCGCCCGACATCATCGTCACGCGCAAACTCTTTAACTACACCCGCCCGCAAGAAGACTTGCGCCGCGAACTGCAGCCCGGCAGTTACGATGTGGTGATCCTCTCGAATGTTGATAAAGATGCCCTGAATGGCGAAAGCTGGCAGGCCCTGGCCGAGATGGTCCGTGGCGGAACCGGCCTGTTGATGGGTGGTGGCTACCATAGCTTTGGCCCGGGTGGTTTCCGCAACACGCCCCTCGCGCGGGTGCTGCCCCTGGAAATTGGCCTGGCCGAACGCCAGAACTTCCGCGATGCGCTCCGCCAGGATGTGCACGTCGCTGGCCCGCTCGCCATGCGACCCACCGGGCAACTGGGCGCGGCGCATCCGATCATGCAAATTGTGCCCAGTGGCGATCTGGCGGCGGCGTGGAACATTTTGCCCCCGCTCGACGGCGCCAACCTACTCACCCGCCGCTCCTTGAAACCGAATGCTCAGGTTCTGGCTGAATCGGCCGACGCCGCCCGGCACCCACTGCTGGTGGCCGGGCAATCGGGCAACGGTCGAACGCTCGCCTTTGCGGGCGACTCCACCTGGCGATGGCAAATGGAGGGACACGCCGACGAGTTCCGACGTTTCTGGCGACAAGTCGTGCTCTGGTTGGCCAAGAAGGATGCCACGCCCGAAGGCCGCGTGTGGATCGACCTCGCCTCGCGCCGTGTGAGTCGCGGCGGACGACTCGATATCGAAGTCGGAGCCACGCCCGGCGACCAGGACGATCCGAGCGCGGCCATCGCCTTGAAAGTCGTCATCACTTCGCCCGATGGCACCAAGCAGGAACTGGCCACCGTGGCCACCGACACGGGCCGCCGCGCCGGCACGTTTGCCGCCACCGATCAGGCGGGCGACTACACGGCGGAAGTTCTCGCCACGATCAATGGCGCGGAACTCGGCACGGCGAACGCCCGCTTCCTGGTGCCAAAGCAAGACTTGGAACTCGACCGCCCCGGCGCCGAACCGGGGCTGCTGGCCGGCATTGCCAAGCTCACCGAATCGGCCGGCGGCGAAACGCTCGCCCCCGAGGAACTACCGGCGCTGGTGCGCAAACTCGCCCAGGAAGAACCGGAACTCAAGACGGAAGTCATCGAGCGCCGCACCTACTGGGACAAATGGCCCTTCCTGCTCCTATTCGTCGGCGTGCTCGGCATGGAGTGGTTCCTGCGCAAGCGGTGGGGGTTGGTGTAGAGGCCAGAGGCTAGAGAGCAGGAAAAAAGCCGACGAGCTACGCCTCGTCGTGAACAACACGAACGCAAACCGAGTAAAACCTGTCATCCTGAGGGAGCGTCGAGCGACTGAAGGATCTCATTGGCCAACCGGAGTCGCTGCGATGCAAACAGAACACGAAGCCATCGTTCAGTTCAATCTCCGTACGATTCTTGTCGCCATGGCGTTCGTCGCCCTCACCTGCACGGCATTTGTCCATGCTACCTCCGGATGGCAATATGTCATCGACGGTGTGACGTGCTTAGCGATTGGCGGCGGACTAGTCGCCTCGGTGGCGTGCAGCGGAAGTCGCCGAGTATTTTGGTTTGCGTTGGTGGTGTTTGCGACACTGTATCTGGCTGCTACTTACGGGGAACTCGAGTTTCTTGGCGTACAGGATGGTGTCGTGACAAGTGAATGGATAAACTATGTGGCCAACAGCGTGCATCCGACAGGCCAAAAGGTTTGGGATTATCGATCCGTGCCGGTATTTCCATCCATCCAAAAAGCCGATACTGCTGCCCGGATCGGCCTCCAAGCGATGGCCCTCGGCGTCGGCCTGCTCGCCGCTTATATCAGCCGCGCGATCTACATGCTCGCGCAAAACCGCGAAGATATTGCCAAGCAAAAGGGCAAGGAGAAGAGCTCTTGATGCAGCCTAACGCAGCGCAGTTTCTTCCGATGGCTCCACCGTACTCAGACTTGCAGATTCGAAATTCGGCTGACGCTAACGTTCGCTCTTCCTAACGCTCGACAGCACAGCCGTCCGCATCGCACCTTCCGGTGAACCTTAGCCGGTTGCGGGCGAACACGTGGTACGCCGCATCGAGCATGCCGCGCACGCCGGGCAGGCGGCTCATCGCGACGGGCCACGTCCAACCTACTGCAGAGTACAACTGCCGAAACACCTCGACCCCTTCAATCATCGTTCCGTCGGGAAGCCGCCCGTGGATCCTCGCCATCAGCGTGGCATGATCGATGCCCAGTTCGTCCGCGGAGAAGTCGGGTGCGGCAATGTCCGTGAATTCAATACGCTGGCGTTTATCCCAGCGGCGCAGCATCGAGATTTGCGCATGCATAGTGGGCAGTCGCCATCGTAGAAGACTTCGACGTCGCGGTTAGCTACAGGAGCCACAGGCTGTTCAGCGATTGCCATTTTCCAAGCTCTTGATCTTTTCGAGTACGGCTTCCGCCTCGGCCATCTTCAGATCGCTCGCCTGGCGGTCGGAGTGAGATAGTCGATGCGATTCGGCCATCAGCGCTTGGTATTGCTTCTCGAACTTCGCCTTCTTGTTAGTGAAAATCCCAAACATCAATCGCTCCTCGAAACTGGATGAAACTACCGTAAGATTCTAGCACCGCGCCAGAAATCGACGACTGCCGAATTTCGGGCCACCCGGTGGGCCGCGGGAAATCCGACCGCGATTCCAGGGTGGGCCGAGCGCGCCGACATCGCCCCTCACGGCTTGGCCTTGCATGCCCAAATCCGTGAAATCCGTGTGATCCGTGGTTCACAACTTAGCGCAGTAGTAGTACGCCCCCTTTTGATCGGAGAGGGATAGCCACAAAAAGACACAAAAACAATCCACAACTAATTGGTAGCCGACGTTGCCCGTAAGCCCCGGTCCCTTTTCGTATATTTTCGTACCTTTTCGTGGCCATGGCTCTGCGTGCGGATGAATCATTCCAGCAATCATTTCTCTCCGTCGTCGCACTCACGCCGCCCCTCACGGCTTGGCCTTACATGCCCGAATCCGTGAAATCCGTGTGATCCGTGGTTCACAACTTAGCGCAGTAGCAGTACGCCCCCTTTGATCGGAGAGGGATGGCCACAAAAAGACACAAATACAATCCACGAATAACAGATAGCCGACGTTGCCCGTAAGCCCCGGTCCCTTTTCGTGTATTTTCGTACCTTTTCGTGGCCATGGCTCTGCGTGTGGATGAATCATTCCAGCAATCATTCCAGCAATCATTTCGCGCTGTCGTCGCGCCCACATCGCCCATCACGGCTTGGCCTTGCATGCCCTAATCCGTGAAATCCGTGTGATCCGTGGTTCACAACTTAGCGCAGTAGCACGAGGTCGCTGTGGAGAAACCTGACGCTAGCGCGTTCGGCTCACCCCAAAATCAAGCCCGGATGATGTACAAGGCGACAACGGCCCCTTAGTCCTCCGCTCCATCCCACCCCGGCAGCGTGTCGGCGAGAATTTGGCGGATCGCGGTACGGTCGGCGGGCACGAGATGGGCGAACTCTGCCGACTGATCGTCGCCCGCGAGGATAGCGGCCAGCCGGGCGTCGACGTACTCCCGCATCGCGTGGGGTAGCGACGCGAACGAATCGGAGTAAATCAAGTAGCTGCACGGATACTTGAACAGCCGTTGCTGGAGATCGAACTCGCGGAGCGAGCGGCCTTGTGCATCGCGTGGGCCCTGCTGCGCGAACTGCTCGGCAAAGCCGGAAGTTCCCGCAACCGGCGCGGAGAGCTCGTACTCGCCGGCGAACAATAGCGCCTCCAGCAGGTCGTCGCCCGCTGCGGCAATGCGACGCCTGGAGACATCGCTTCGATAATCGACAGGGCGTTTCAGGATCTTGTTCCAGGTCTTATCGTAATGCGCAGCCCGCCGCGATTCGTAAGAAGCACGAGTGATGGCGTTGTGCATCTGCGCTTGATGCTCAAGCACCAGGATCGCCACCACATCGCTGTGCGGCGAAAGATATCGACCGGTATCGAAGCGATCGGATAGGTCGGTCACGTTGGCCGACGACCCGAAATCGACCGGTTCGTCACCTTTCTCGGCGACCAACTGATTACCTCGGTGCCGCATATCGCCGTGGGTACCCGTGACATACCAGCCGCCGTACCGCTTGCGGAAATCGGTGGTTGGATCGGTCGTGGTACTACCCAGGTCGAAACGTGGCTGACCGCTAGCCTGCGTAAAAACACTCCGCACTAAATAGCCTGGCACATTGCGAGTTCGACTGTTGTGATGGCAGCTCAGGCACTTGGCGTCGTCTGCGCACCAAACGTGGTGCGTCGGATTTCGCTGCAGCGAGGGAGTAGAAAATGGCCCCCTGCTCCGGATCGACGGCCGATACTTCAATCAGGTCGCCATGCTGCACGGTACCCAAGTAAACGTCGTCGCTGAAATAGAGCGCACGCGGCCGCTCCGGGGCAATCCTGGTAAGCTGAAGGCTGGTCTTCGAAAACACCAGCGCTTGCGACGACACTGGCACCTCCAGTAGCTTGAGCAACGATGGGAGCCAGCCGTGCTCGTCGTCCCAATCGAGCTTCGCAGTCCCGGCATCTAGCTGCTGCTGCAGCCGAGCCACTGCGTCGACCACCGGCGCCGTAGCGTAGTGGATCGGGGGCTGGTCGATATCGTCCTGAGCTTTCGCAACCGGCGTAGCGCACGCCGCGACAAACCACAGAGCAAGGGCAATCGATCGAACCATCATCCGATTGTCGCATTGGGCTCGCAGCGCAACAACTGTGCGATACCGCACGCCCACTACTCAGATCTCCACCACAATTTTGCCTTGCAGCGTTCCCACGGCGTGCAGCGTGTTGTCTTCTTGCAGCTGGTGGGCTGCGGCCGCTTCGGCGAGCGGGAAGGTGGCCCCAATGGGAACTTGCAAATCGCCGGCAGCCAACCAGCGGTTAATGTCGCTGGCCGCTCGGCGCTGCTCCTCAGGCGCGGCCTTGAACATCACAAAGCCCAACAGGCGACATTCCTTCACGTAGAACGGGCCCACGGGAAACTCGGGCCGCGCGTCGCGGCCCGCCATGAGCATCACGCAGCCCCGATGTGCCAAGAGCTCGATCGTGCGATCGAAGTCGGGCGTGCGGAGCGTTTCCCACCACAGGTCCACTCCGTTAGGTGCCGCCTTGCGAACGCCGGCGGCCAGGTCGTCCACCTTGTAATTGAGCACAACATCCGCACCGTACTGGCGGCACGCTTCGGCCTTCGCGTCGCTGCCAGCGGTGGTGATTACCCGCGCACCCAGCAGCTTGGCCATTTGCACGACCATCGAGCCAACGCCTCCCGAGCCGCCGTTGACGAACAGCGTCTGGCCCGCTTGAAGTTGCGCTTCGCGCACCAGACCCAAGTGCGCGGTGATGGCCACCAGCGATGCGGCTGCAGCGGTTTGGTCGCTCACACCATCGGGCGTTGGATAAACCAAGTTGGCGTCCACCGCGACGTACTCCGCAAACGTTCCCTGCCGTCCCAACAGACCCTGATTGCTTCCCCACACACGCTGGCCAACCTGCAGCCCTTCGACCTGCGGCGTGACCGCCTCAACGGTGCCGGCAAAGTCGCACCCCACGATATACGGCTTGGGCAACTCGGCAGCAATTGTGCCGCTCCGAACGTACGTATCGATGGGATTCACGGCCGCAGCCCGCACACGCACGAGCACCTGGGCGGACGAGGGCTCGGGCGCGGGCAACTGCCCAATTTGAATGCACTCGGGCGGACCTGTTTGTTCGATATACGCAGCTTGCATGGGTTTGCCTTTATTGGGGAACGAGCGGCTCTCGGAGGCAATCGCCCCCGGCCGCCAACTGCAGCCCGCCACCAGCGACGTGCGGCGGGGCGACTTCCTGTTCTACCGATCGATCCCTACAACCGTCAAACACCGCACCGGCCCAATCCCCTTTTTGCTCGTGAAAAGCGTATACTAGGTCACCGTTGCCGGCGCCCGTGGCGCCGATCGCCGATCGCCGCCTGCCCACCGCTCTCGATGTCCAACCGTACCAATACCTATCGCTTCCTGTTGCTGGCCATCGTGGCGGTGGCGGCCTACTTTGCCGTAACGCTGCCGCCGAAGGTCATCGAGCAATACAACAACTGCGCGGGCGAAGTCCCCTGGTGGCGTACGGCTACCTCGCGATTGTGGGGCTGGGGGCCCTGGTGCTGACGGGTCTCACCCTCTGGACCCTTTGGAAGGTGTGGCAGAACACACGCACCAAACAACGTGACGAGCAGCGGCGAGCCAAAGATCCGAGCCAACTATCGCCCGCCGACCGGCGCTGAACTCAAGGACAACATCGAGGCAGGTCGCGACTACGCAGCGACCGGCGGCATTGGCGATGCGGTGCGGGCAGAAATCGAGCGGGCCGTCGCCGAGATGGAAGACAAACGCGAGGCCGAGCAGCTAGAGATCGTCGCCTTCGGCGCGATCTCTAGCGGCAAGAGTTCGCTGCTCAACGCCTTGGCCGGGCGCGACGTGTTTCGCACCGGCGTCGTGGGCGGAACCACCACCACGCATAGCCAGATCGAATGGCCCGGCAGCGATCGTGTACTACTTACCGATACGCCCGGCCTGGCCGAAGTGGCGGGTGAACTCCGCGCCGACGAGGCCGCCAACGCCGCCAAGAACGCCGATCTGGTGCTAATGGTGCTCGACGGGCCGATTCGCGACTACGAACACGAGCTCCTGGAAATGCTCGCCGAAATGGGCAAGCGGATCGTCATCTGCCTGAACAAATCCGACTGGTTCACCGACAGCGAGCGGAAGGAACTATGCGACCAGATTGCCGCGCAAGTCAAAGGACTCGTAGCGCCCGAAGACGTTGTCAGCGTGCGGTCGCGATCGGTGGAGCGGTCGATCGTTCGCATTGATGCCGATGGCACGCAGCAGCCCGGCACCATTACCGAACCACCCGACATTCAGCCCCTTGCCGATCGCCTTCTGCAGATCGTTCGCAAGGAGGGCGAGTCGCTGCTGCTGGCCAACCTGCTGATGCAATCGCGGGGCCTGGTCGATGATGCCAAAGAGCGGGTGCTCGACGCCCTGGACCAGGAAGCCAAGCGCGTGATCGACCGCTACATGTGGGCAGCCGCTGGCGTTACCAGCGCGAATCCCGTACCGCTCTTGGACATCGCCGGCGGCACGGCGGTCACCGTGAAGATGGTGCTGGACCTGGCAGCGATCTACAAACAAAAGATCGATTCGGAAACTATCGTCGAAATGCTCAGCCAAATGACCAAAAGCCTGATCGCGATGCTCGGCGCCAGCGCCGCCGCACCGGCCCTGGCGAGTGGTGTGGCAACGCTTCTCAAAACAATTCCCGGCGTCGGCACCATCGCCGGCGGATTGCTCCAAGGCCTGGTGCAGGCGATCGTCACTCGCTGGATCGGCCGCGTATTCATGCAGTACTTCCGTAACGAAATGAAAACCCCCTCAGGTGGCATCGCCGAACTGGCCCGCAGTCAATGGAACGAAGTCACCAGCCCCAATCAACTAAGAAAGCTGATCGTCATGGGACGGCAGAAACTTGATGAATAGCGAGACTTGGGAACACAAGCCACTGTCATTTCAAAGGAGCCACGCTACTGTCATTGCTGAGGGAGCGTCAAGCGACTGAAGAATCTCACCTGCCAACAGAGAAATGAACGAGTATTTTGTCTACATCATGGCGAGCAAATCGCGTGCATTGTACATCGGCATGACAAACGACATCGATCGACGCGTAGCGGAACACAAGAGCGGCTTGATTCCAGGATTTGCAAGTAGGTACAAGACAACTCGATTGGTTTGGTTCGAAATGTTCACTGACGTCAACGAAGCCATTGCTGCTGAAAAGAAGTTGAAAGGTTGGGTCCGCAGGAAGAAAATCACGTTAATTGAAGAATCGAACCCAGAATGGCGCGATTTAGCAATCGAGTGATGCTGTTTCGTCTAATTGCCAAACTACGAGATCCTTCAGTCGCTTAGTCTCCCTCAGGAGGACACTTTACCCGCTACCTCAGGATCTCGTTTCACCGATTCCATCATGGCACCACAGTTCCTCAAGATTCAATAGCGCCGATTAGCGAAGATTCGTGTTCCCTCTTTCCCCACGCATATGACCGACTCCATCACTCCTTTGTCCTCCTCCAACGACGACCAGGTGCACGACGCGCTGGCGCTGTCGAGCACGCGCTGGCCCAGCTCGACGACTGCACCGAACAAGAGAAGCAAGCCCTGGCAGAAGATGTTCGTAGCCTTCGCGACATGCTGGCCAAGCTCCGCGCCGGCCGCGTAGAGATTGCCGTCTTCGGCGAGATTAGTACCGGAAAAAGCTGCGCTGATCAACGCCCTGGTTGGTAAAGAAGTCGCCTCGGTCAGCATTCGCGGTGGCTGGACCAAGGACGTTTGGGACGTGCCCTGGGAGGCCGATGGGTACGAGGTGCCGGGCTTCGAAGACTCCGGCGTCGTGCTGCTCGACACGCCTGGACTCAACGAGGTCGACGGCGAGGCCCGCGCTGCGATGGCCCGCGATACGGCCGAACGCGCCGACCTGGTGCTGTTTGTCACCGATTCCGACTTGACCGATACCGAGTACTCCGCGCTCACCGAACTCGCCACCGGGCACAAGCCGATCATCCTGGTACTCAACAAGATCGACCTCTACACACCCGAGCAATTGGA
Source organism: Lacipirellulaceae bacterium (assembly GCA_963753855.1). GTDB lineage: Bacteria > Planctomycetota > Planctomycetia > Pirellulales > Lacipirellulaceae > Aeoliella. The sequence continues at coordinate 537,250 of CAVWDV010000009.1, forward strand.
CGACTTACTCGAACTTTTCCGTGGCCCCCGACTCAAGGGGCTGGTGGAGCCGGAGAACATCGTGTGCGTTGCGGCCGACCCGCGGCCGGTGGAGTACCACATCGAATCGGCCGACGGCAAAGTCCGCAAGGAGTGGCGCAAACCCGAGCCCGACATCGAGCAGCTCCGCGCCCGCATCTTGGATGTCCTGCAGCACGACGGCACCGACCTGATTGCGCTAAACGCCTCGATGTTTGCGGCCGATCGCAGCGACCGAGTGGGTGCGATGCGGGTGAAGATGCGGGCCGACCGTGCCAACAGCATCATTTGGAGCTACGCGGCGGTCAAATCGCTGGCCGTGGCGGTAAATCACTTTCCGGTGCTCGACGTACTCGGCGGCACCGCGGTCGATGCCGCCATGGTGGTAACGCTCGGCAAGGTGTACGGCATCGAGATCACCACCGATAACGCCAAAAACCTGGTCACTTCGATCCTTAAAGCGGCGGGCTGGGTCATGGCGGGCGAGGCAGTGGTGAGCTACCTATCGAGTTTCTTCAAAGGCCTCACTTGGGGCGCCAGCACGGCGATTAGTGCCCTGCCGCAAGGCGCGGCGGCCGGCTACGGCTCGTACATCGTCGGGCAGGCCGCGCGGTACTACTTCGAACACGGCGCTAGCTGGGGCGAAAAAGGACCCAAGCGCGTGGTTGCTCGCATCCTCGAAAGCACCGACAAGCAATCGGTGATCGATCATCTCAAGTCGGAGATCAAAGGCAAGCTGTCGAAGAACCGGTACTCGAAGGAGCAGTGAGGGGTGGGGTTTCAACTTTATCGCGGCCGACTTCGTGCTTATAATTGTGGTTAACTAGAAACCCGCGAAGTCGTTTGGAGACTTTGATGACGCACATTACTGTCGACGCCACACAGGCGGAACTTATCTTGAACTCCGGTGAGAGCATCGAGATTCGCGACGAGAACGGTCGCCATCTCGGTTTCGTCGCCCACGGCTTTAGCGATGCCGACGTAGCCACCGCCGCCGAGCGTGCCGCGTCGGATGAGCCACGCTATACAACCGAGGAAGTGCGAGCGCATCTCAAATCGCTGGCCGACGAATGACTCGCTACACGGTGGTATGGCTCGAAAGCGCGCGTGACGAACTTACTGCTTTGTGGATGAACCAGCCACTCCGCCGATCGGTTACGCAAGCTTCAGACGAGATCGACCGGGAATTGGCCGACGATGCATCCACCAAGGGCCGGGAACTGCGAGACGGCTATCGTTTTCTGTTGGTGTTTCCGATCAAGGTTCTCTTCCGAGTCCGAGAGAACGATCGGATCGTTGAGGTGCTGAAGGTGGCGGAGGTTTGATCTCTACGCCAGCTCGTATCGCAAATGAACAATCCGTACGCTTCACCCACTGTATCCACGAACGAATGCCACGCGTCGCTACCAAGGATGCATATCGCGTTCATCGCACTCTTTTGTATCTGGAGTGCCATTCCGATCTTGCTGGCATTTGTAGCACTTGGCAACACTACAGCAATCGGAGTGTTTATCCAGGTCTTAGGCGTAGTTTGGCTGGCAGCACTTCCAAACCTGTTCTGCCGAAATCGACTTGGCATGCTGGTCATCTTTGCTCGCACTCGGTTTGGCATGGTCAGCCAGCGTGTTCCAAAAGCTACGTCGATTCTTCGCTATCCTGACTGGCACCATCGAGGGGCCAGACGGATTTGGGTCGCCAATGAGGTTTTTGATGAACCTAATTCTAGAACAAGTATTCTGGGTTGTCCCAACGACGCGCATGCCTGTTTACCACATCTGGTATCTCATTCGACTGCAGAAACGCAAGCAAGCATTCGGCTCTTAATTAGTTCTCCCGCCGCACCACCGCCACTGGCAACACATCCATCCGCTCCGCGGCGGTGTAGCTCAGCATCCGATACACCGCGCCATCGCCTGCGACGATGCGGTGGTTGTGGTCGAGCGGCGAATCGTCGTCGAGCGTGACGCGATAGATCGCCGTCGAAGTGATTGGGTCGGCCGTTTCGTCTATCGTGGTTTCATCCGGCTGGATCCGGGCGTGTACCGCCGAGCGGAAGGTAGCCCAGCCGGTGATTTCCAGGCCGCTGCCGAGGTCTTCCCACACCGCTTGCTCGACATCGATCAAGGAATCGAGCCCGGAGGCGATGCGCAGGCTACGCGCCCCGCAGCGGATGCGCGTGCCACCTTGCAACCGCTCGACCACCAGCACCGTATAGCACTCCTCGGCCGCATCGCGAAGCTGGTCGCCCAACTGCGGCAGCGTGGTACTGGCCGGCCACTCGAATTGAAAGGTAACGTCGGCTGATATCACGTAGCCCCCAGTCGGTTCGGCTTCGCTGCGGCGATCGGCAAACCGCCACGCGCCGGCAATCGCCACTTCGACCGAAGAACCGCGTCGCAGGAGCGTCAACGGTTCGGCCGCATCGACAATCGCGGAGAAGTCGCCCGTCGCGTCGAACACCATTGCCATTAGCTGGTCCCTCGCGAGCGGATTTCAAACAGTTCGCTCTCTAAAATCTTACGGTCGCACCAATCGACCGTCGCCTGCAGCGACTCCACGTACTCTTGCCAATGCACGCGCTGGCCGTCGAGCCAGTAGGTTGGCTTGGGGTCGGCGCGGATGTCCTCAATCTGCGCGAGCGTGGTGGTGCGGACGGTTTCGAATCGCTGGATATCGGACATGAGATCGACCTGAGAATGGTGAGAAATCAGAGCCGCGACCGCAAGGGAGCGACGAGGAGAGATATTGACGAATCACGCAATACCCATTGACCCACGAGGTAGGACCCAGTCATTGAACATTGAACATTGAACATTGGTCATTGGACCTTCGGCATTCGCTATTCGCTCTCCCCTACCCCGTGCACTTCACCACGAGTCGGGGGTCGATCACGGCAGCGGCGCCACGCTCGCTCGCTTTGAATCGGAGAACGATGTCGTGCGTGAACTCCGCTTCGCTGCCACGCGGGGCCTGCGTAACGGTGATGGGCCAGTTTTCCATGTAGGCGAACGCCTTGCGAAAGTCGCCCAGGAACCACCACTTCTTGGCGTCGGCGGCCGCCTCGCCTGAAGCAACAATCCGCCGGTACGCCAGCCGGCTTTCGGCCACCGTGTAGTTGCCCAGCGGGTTGGCGGCAATCGTGCTGGTCGTCGACCCGCTCGCCGTGTACTGGATCTCTGCGGCGTTGAACACGCGGTGCGCGGCGTGGCGGTAGGCCGGCATCACTAGCACCGTGGTACCACGGACCAGCACGGGCTCGCCCGTGTTGGGATCGAGAATCTCGGCCAGCAACTGCTCGGCCGCATCGACGTTGGTCCAATCGACCAGCTCGTTGCTCGCCAGCTGATTGACCCAGGGCGAGGTGTCCTGATAGGTGTTGTAACTGGTGCCGCGCCAGTTGTAGTTGTTGGTCGCGCCAATCACCATGTCGAGCAGCCGCTTCTCTTTGTTGAGGCCCAACAACTCGCCCACTTCGCTGGCACGACGCAAGATGAGGTTCGTGCGGTCGAAAAATACCGCTTCCTTAGTGACCGGCACAATGTAGCCCCGCTTGGTGGTGGCCGGCGTTTCGATGTAGTCCTCGCCAAACCCCAGATGCGGAAACGGCATGCCCGGGCCCACCTCGGCGTCGAGTTCCTCCAGCGGTCCCACGCCAGGAATTTTCTCGCCGTCGAGCCGCGTCGCCACGGTGTCGACCAGCTTCGAAGCGACAAACGCCTCCTGCGTGTAGGCGTCGAGAATCTTGGCGTAGATCACCTGCCCTGCAACGTTTTGAAACGCGCTAATGTCGACCCCGTCGGCCGCTTCCACCAGGCTGGTCCCGCCGCTCCGCGGATCGAGCATCCGCACCCACTCACCACCATCGGGCACCAGCGCCTCGGCCAGGTCGCGGATGCTGAAGTCATCGGGCCGCAGGTGGCGTTCGCCAAGCGACTTCGCTCAGGTGCCGCACGGTACGCTCGGCACCATCAAGTTGATATCGCCGCTTGAGTTCTTTGTATTGGAGAGTCATTGTGAGATTCCTAAACGGGGTCCTGGATGGAAACTTGGTAGGTGGAACTTTTTTCTGTCGTCCTGAGAGAGCCTAAGCGACTGAAGGATCTGCGTGGCCTGCCAGTCGGCTGTGCCACTTCGTCGAGTTCGTACCACGAGCCTCCACCCACGGCAGAATCGCAGCGTACGACAGGCACCTTTTTCGGTCGTGATTCTCACTTAGAACGACACGCACAACACACGCGCGCCTTACGCGGCCGCTTGCGGGCCGCCACGGAGCACGGTGCTCACCACGTCGACGTACACGCTGGTAGCGGCGGGGTTTTCGCGCTTGGCACAGCGGCCAATCGCCAGGTTCGGTGTCGCCACGCCCACCCCCTTTTGGTCTTCGAGCGCGGTGCCGCCACCGTTTTCGACCGCTCCTACCAAATCGCCCACCTCGAACGTGGCGGCCGCACAGTCGAGCTCAAACACGCCCGTCGTGGCGACCCGAATCGACCGATCTGCGCCACTTGCCGAGGCCGGCTTGGCGTCGTCCGTGTCGAGGTACAGCAGATCGCCGATTTCGATAACCGTCGCACTATCGACCGGCACCATCACAGGATTCGTTTCGCCATAACGCCACCGCATTTGATTCGCCATTTAGACTCTCCAGGATTTCAGGGCATGGAAGTACTCAGCAACGCGGCCGTAGGGGAGCGACCGCCTTGGCCTCAACGACGCAGCGCCGCCGCAAACTCTTTGGCCGATGCTGGTGCATCGGGTTCTCGCTCGCCAAACCAATACTGTTCGCGCGATGCCATTGCCGAAGGGCGAATGGTCGACTCGCGGACGAGCGCTGCCCGATCGGCAATCAGCGATGCCAGCAACTCGTCGGTCTCGGCCTCGACCAGCGATGCCAAAAAGGTGGCGCTGACCACGCGCTCCGCATCGCGAGTTCCCGGCAAGGGCAAACCGTGCTCGGCGAGTCGTTCGAAGATTCGGACTCGTCGCGCGAGCGTGGCGACCTGCTGGCGGGCGGCGGTTAGCTGCGCGGCGAGGGGACCCGCAACTGGATCCTCGCTGGCCGTGTGTTCGAACAGCCCTCGGGTGGTTGCCGGGTCGGCTACCAGGTCGACGCTTTCGACCTTGGTAATCGCTTCGACGACAATCGCCTCGCCTCGGCGGGTCGTTTCCGCCAGCACGTTGTGCGACAAGCCCACCTGCTCGGGGGCGTGGCGGGCATCCCAGGCGAGCTGTTCGGCCAGCGAGTGCTTGGGATTGAAGTGCAGATCGCCGAACAGCCCCTCGCCCACGCGAAACCGGACATCGCGAATTGCGCCGAGCCGATCTTGGTAGTCCCGCGGCGCGAGCGGGCTCCCCTTGGGATGATTCACGTTCACTTTGGCTCCTTCGTACAGCCCGGCCGCCTGGGCGAGCGCCGCCTCGAGGTAGGTCCGCCCGTTGCGCGAGGTAAGCCCCAGCAGTTTGACGCCACGCAGCACGCCCCGCTCGGCATCGACCCGCAGCTTTACGCCCTGCGAATCGACGACTTCTTGTAACTGTTCTGGCATGATGGGTTCCTGGAATTGCGATGGGAAACTCTTGTTTAACGCCCAGCCGCAGGCGCCGGCGTGCGGTGTCGCGGATGCAGCCGGCGCCTGCGGCTGGGCGTTAAACAAGACGCGGTTGACAACAAAAAAAGCCCATCAACTGGCGCACGTTTGCACAAATGATGGGCTCGATGCGATACCGGCGCAAGGCCAGCTCGACTACGATACCGGGGGGGGAAGACTGTGGGCTGTAGGCTATCGGCTATTTGCTTTTCCGGCTCAAAGCTCACAGCTCACAGCCCTACTTCACCATCCTCTCGGTGTGGATCTTCAGGTGTTGGATGTGTCCGTCTTGCAGGCTGAGCGTAATGCCGGCGGTGCCGTGGAAACCGCGCCGCGAACTGGCGGTTAGTAATTTGGCAAACTCCTGCTGGGCCTGTTGGGCCTTGCTCGGTTTCTTAATCGGCGTGCAAGTGTTGGTGTTCATGCGTGCCAGTCTAGCAAAATGCAAATTGCTTTCCACAACGATTTTTGGCCACCCCTGCGGTAAGTACCCATGTTCCGTTTTCGATGAGCAATGGGAGATCGTGTGCTCGTGAACCGGTAGCACCGACCATCCGGAGTCGCACGACTTGCGGCTCAACGCGGCGGTTAGCGGGCCTCTACTAGGAATCGATGCGGGCGACAGCTTAGAATCCTGGAGGTTCATCACTCGGAACACTTTCAGGGTTGCAATCAACATTTTCGCGGCAAGGGATTGACGATGGCAGTAGACGTTGGAGTCGTCGACACGCGGGCCGACCTGGAACGCTTTATTGGTTTGCCTTGGTTGTTGTACCAGGAGGACGCGCGGTGGGTTCCGCCCTTGCGTAGCGAACTGAGAGCCCAGCTCAACACTCGCAAAAATCCCTATTTCGAGCACGCCGAAGCGAAGTATTTTCTGGCCAAACGCAATGGCCAGGTTGTTGGCCGTATTTCTGCGCAGGTGTGCCAGCTCGTTCAAACCCATCTGGGCCAAGGGATCGGCCAGTTCGGTTTCTTCGAGTGCGAGAACGCTCAGGATACGGCCGACCAGTTATTCCGCGCGGCCGAGGAGTGGTTGCATCAGCAGGGCATGCAGCAGATGCTAGGCCCCTTTAGTCATTCGATCAACGACGAGGTGGGATTGCTTGTCGACGGCTTCGATCGTACCCCCTCCATCTTGATGGGACACCATCGTCCGTACTACGAGCAACTCATGCTGAACGGGGGCTTTGGCGAGGAAATGGATGTCTTTGCCTACCATCTGGACATCTCCCAACCTTACACCAAGCGCATTCAACGCATAGTGGACTGGGCCGAACGTCGTAGCGATATTCGGATTCGTCCAATCAACCAGGAGAAATATAGCGACGAGCTTCGGCTTGCACTCCAACTTTTTCAAGAGGCGTGGTCGGGAAATTGGGGCTACATACCACCTACCGAAGCGGAAGTCGAGCATCTGCTGCAGACCATGATGCGAATCCTGCACCGAGGGTCGGTCATGTTTGCCGAACTGGAGGGCAAGCCGGTCGGATTCATTGTGGCGCTACCCAATATCAATGAAATTATTGGCGATCTCGACGGCAAGTTGTTTCCCACAGGTTGGCTTCGCCTTCTGTGGCGGCTCCGGTTCGCGAAATTCGCCTCCGTAAGGGTGCCTCTGCTGGGGATCGGTAAGGAATATCAAAAATCCCGCTTAGGTGCTGCGATCGCCCTGCTACTAATCGACCGCTGCCGCGACGACCTCCTACCACAGGGAGTCACGCATTGCGAGATGTCCTGGATCTTGAAAACCAATGAACCCATGCGTGCTATTCTGGATGCTTCGGGATCTACGCTCGACAAGACCTATCGCATCTATGCAAAGTCGATTGGCAAAGTCGATGGCCAACAGTCCTCGGGCGGTGCCCGAGGCTACGGTGCAAGAGGCCTTCGGCCAAAGAAATGCCGCGCGGCACACCTGGATCATTTTGGCCAACGGCCATTTTCATCGTAGCCTGGCGCATCGCCCCAGGGATGCAATCTACGGTGCAAGAGGCCTTCGGCCACACAGCGCACCGCCGGTCGGTGCTACCCCATCATTGGTCATTGCTCATTCGTCCTTGGTCATTTTCACATTCTTCATCTCCTGGTCATAATCGAGCCCCAATCGGCTCGCCCACGTTTGCGGGGAGACAATGCCCTGCTCAAACGCAATCTGCATCACGCGGGCGTCGCGCAACGCATCTCTGGCGACGAGCGGCGGCGGGGTGATTTGGATTTCTACCTCCGCTCGAACGTCGCGCGGCAACTGGCCGGCGGCTGCGGCGTTTTCGACCACCCGCCACATCACGTCGCAGTCGTCGCGGGCCAAGGTCGCCTGCAACCGTTCGAACATCCGCACCGCCGGGCCTTCGGCTACCATCGTGGAGGCGTAGTTGGCGTTCGAAGCGTCGGAGGTGAACATGAACTCCGGCATCACCAAGCGCGCGGCAATGGCCCGCAACTCGGCCTGCAAGATGGTGACGAACGCGCCCGCGTCGACGCCCGTGGCTGGGAAGTCGTACTCAATGTGCGATGGCGTGTCTAAAATGGTGCCCGCCCCGTACTGCGTGACGTGCTCGATGCGGCCGCCCGGTTTGGTGACGCTGGCATCCGAACCACCTGCGACAAACTGCTCGACACCGGTCCTGCTGCTTGTGCGATGCTTGCGCACTCAGCGCAATCGCCGACTGGATCTCCGCCACTACGCTCATGTTCCGCAGCAGCTTCTCGGCTCGATGAAGGTTCTTCCGCACCGGCATGTAGAGCGGCAGGCCGCGCTTGACGTTGCGATCGACATTGCTCCGCCGGTGCTGAATCTCCGCGGCCGGGACGAACGCGCCGTCGACATAGTAGCCCAGCACCGTTTCGACATCGCGCGGATCGGTCGCAATACCGTGACTCGCGGCCGGGCTATCCCGCAGCCGGTCGGGTGTCGCCACCTGCTCCGGCTCGACGAACCGAATGCGCGTCGTGCCGTCGCCTACCGCGAACAGTCGCAAGAAGGCCTCGCCGTCGCGGTCCATGCGGCGGACGATCTCCTGCTGCCGGCCGTGCCAATCGCTGGCCGAGAGGAACTCGTCGAGCACCCGCTGCACGTCGTCGGCCAGGCGGTCGGGTGCATCGGCGTGCTTGCGTACGACGGCTTGATACGTGTGCCCCGAGCCCACGATGTAGCTAATGCGGTTCTCGATGCCGTTGATGGCGTACTCGTTGGCGACCAAGAGCCGCCGGCACTGCTGGCGAACATCGGTAAGCCGCTCGGCCGCGAGCGGGGCGCTGCTGGAGTCCCCCACCGCCACGTCGTGCCACCACTCGCCGTCGTCGCCGACAAGCGCCTCGCGCGGGTCGACAAAGTCGGAAAGCAACACGTTGAAGGCTTCGTGCAGTCGTTCGTTGATTCCGTCTAGCGTTGACATATTTTTTCCTCTTTCGGTGCTGTGTCATCCTGAGGGAGCTTCCAGCGACTGAAGGATCTTGCGTCGGGCAAAGTAGATTCTTCAGTCGCTTAGGCTCCTTCAGAATGACGTGGATAATGAGTTAGAAATGGAATGAACCACCACGCAACAACGGAACGACGAAAACTCACGTCGTTGCTTTGTTGCGTTGTGGTTCCTACTCATTGTGTCCTTCGTGCCTTCGTGGTTTTCCCTCCCCGGCCGCTACCGCGTCCGACCCTCCCAAAGGGAGGGTGAAGTTGTTATGGGTGGTTCCACCGGCGCGATCAGGCTCAATGTCCCACGCCAATGGTTCACCCACCATCGTGGTCTGCTGCGGTTGCAATCAGGATTTTGGCTCCTTAGAATCGTGTCGTAACGACGCTCAGTAGCGCAATGCCCTGGTATCGGATGGCGTGCTATGCATAACTACACACTTGCCGACCTGCTATGGTCTTTGACGCTGCTCGTTCCGATTGGTGTCTTGCTGCTTGCAGATCATAATCGGTTCTCAGCAGCGGAGTTGATGACGCAGTTTCTTGCATGTATTGTCGCCTTGTTCATTTTTATCGTCGTGCGATCTGATGCACTTGTGCGCCGCTGGATCGTAATCGCAGTAGTGAGTGCAACTATGGCAGTTCTGCCGGCTATTTGTCTGCGTGGCAACAAAGTATTTGTACCGCTTGCGGCCACAGCAAAACATGAGAATGCAGTATCTCAATTTGTCACGACTCCGGTTGGCGGCACTCTCATGGCCGTTGGTCTGGCACTAGCTGTAGGCACGTTTGCTGGAATATGTGCTTGCTTGTTGACGGCCAACAAGGAAGTAGGACTTGCTGCGGCAATCATCCTCTATTTGATCCTGTACATATGGGTGATGTTCATTCGCGAACGACTCCTGCTCTTCTTTTGATGCCGATACACGCCCGTAACGCCCAACATCAGTTAGTGATCTGAGGGAATGGAACGCGGATGAAATGAACCACCACGCAACAACGGAACGACGAAATATGACGTCGTTGCTTTGTCGCGTTGTGGTTCCCAATCTTTGTGTCCTTCGTGTCTTCGTGGTTCCTGCTCTTTGTTTCTTCACTACGTTGCGGTTCTCCCTCCCCGGCCGCTACGGCGTCCGACCCTCCCAGAGGGAGGGTGAAGTTTTGCTAGTTGTGCCACACGTCTTCGGCTTTTTTCCTCTTTCGGTGTTGTGTCATCCTGAGGGAGCTTCCAGCGACTGAAGGATCTTGCGTCAGGCAAAGTAGATTCTTCAGTCGCTTAGGCTCCTTCAGAATGACATGGAATGGAAAATATCTTGGTGGGTCCGTATCGCTGTCGCTCCTTGACCCACCCTACGTCTCTTTGTGTCCTTCGTGTCTTCGTGGTTCCTAGTCCCCGTGCCATACGTCTTCGGCCAGGCGGAGCGCCATTTCCAGCGCGTCGGGGCCGTCGTCGTGGCGCCGGCGGGGAAGTCGCGTAGCTGGTCGACTAACATTTGTGTGGAGGGCGAGTGGCGTTTGAATCGCAGTCGTCGGCGGCTGAGGTACGGGCCCAAGCGGCGGATGCGGACTTGTTTGTTCACGGTATTGGTGATGGTCGCTGGCTGGATGTCGAAGCGGCCCTGGCGGCGGAACTCGGCGGTGAACTCGTCGGCCAACAGCTCCTGCCACTGGTTCGCCTCGACGCCAAATACAGTCGGTCGGAACCGCGCAGATCGCTACGCCGTCGGTCACCATCTGCGGCGTTGGTCGACGGGCCAGGTCGGCTTCGACGTACAGCGTGCCGTCGCCGGCAATCGCCAGCATCGCAAACGCGGAGTAGTCACCCCGCTTGGCATCGCTTCCCTTGCTGGGGTCGAGCGCCACCGTGCGAAGCTTTATGTCCGCTGGCCACTGGTCGAACCACAGGTGCTCGCCGAAGTACTCCTCGGGCCATTCGCAGCCATCCGGGTCGATCGGCGCGCCTTGCTTTTCGCGTTCGAATGCCGTGCGGCCGCTTTCCACGCGCATGGACATCAACGTGTAAAGGTCTTCCACTTCGGGCCACAGCACGCTTGCCCCCTGATCCATCTCGTGGCGATGATGTTCGTAGAACGCGCGCGCCACGTCGATCGCATCGTCGGACGTGCGCGTATAGAGCCGCTCCCACTCTTGCCACAGGTCGTCGCGCGTTGGCCATTGCTCAATGGCGCGAAACAACCGGCTCCGCCAGCCCGGCGTGGTACGCAGTTGCATGGCGATAGCATCGCGGTGCAAGGCGGTTGCCAGGTTCACGATGTTGGTGGTGGGCGTACCGGCCTTAAGCAGCGTGCCGTGAAACCACGCGTACGATGCTTGTCTTAACGCGGCACTCGACATGTGACCATCGTTTTGAAGGTCGTCGCACACAACGAGCGTGGGGCGAAAGGCATTACGCCGGCGACCGCGAATCCGCTGCCCGGTGCCAATCGCTTCGATCGCAATGCCGCTACGCAGCTCGATGGCCGCGGCCCGCCAGCGGGGACCTTGCCCACACGCACGCGGGTATACGGCGGCCAGCGACGCATTGCTGGTAAGTTCGGTCTTCACGTTGTCCAAGTGCATTTGCGCTTGCAGGAGGGTGTCCGACACGATCCAAATGTAGGGCTCCCACGCCTCGCAGGCGGCGCGGAGCACGTAAGCCAACGTGCCGAGGGTGCTTTTGGCACCGCCCCGCGGTCCGACGACGTTAAGTTTGCTTCCGCGTCGCCGATGCAGTGGCCCCAACTCCTCTGCCAGCCAGTCGTGCATGGCGGACGGCGGCGCGACAAAGTGCGCCGGCAGCAAGGCGCAGTCCCCAGCACAGCAAATCGCGGCGCCGGACCGCCGCGCCGCGTTCGGCCATGCGGCGCGTGAGCTCCGCGGCCAGCCATCCGGCGTCGCTGGCAAGTTCTTGGGGGCAGCGCCACGGCCGCCGCGGCGACGTTCACCGCTAGGCATCCTTGTCTCCTTCGTCCGCTTGGCGATTGAGTCCCGGCAACTTGCTACGTTCGGCCCGGGTCGCGAGGCTCCGTAGGCGTTGCCGCAATCGCTCCCGATCGCCCGGGTCGCGGACCGCGTCGATGGCGTCGAGCACCGCGGCACGCAACTGCTCGAATCGTTCGGGCCGAATTGTGTCCGGCTCGCGTTTGCCGTACTTCTCGGGGAGGCAGCGCTCCAACCACCAGACACTCGCCCGCCAGTTCTTGGTGTCGTTCGCCGCGTTCTTGATGGTCTTCATGTGCAACGCCTCGGCCCGGGCGGCGGCCTGCTCGACTTGTTGCGCCACCCGCGGATCGTTGGCCAATGCGTTGTCGACTTCTGCGAGTGGCACCTCGGCAACCGCTGCGGCTGTTTCCAGGGGGCAGCCAAGGAGCAGCATTCCGATGAGCTGCTGCAATTGCTGCTCGGTCATGACGATGGACCGTGCGTGAGGGTCGGCCTGCTTGCTGCGCTGGCGGGAGACTCGCTGCCCGGGCGGCACTCCTGTCGGCTCGGCGAATGGTTACCGCTGGCTTCCCCCACAAACTCGAACGACACCACGGCTCGGCCCGCGCTGCTGCGATAGTGGCCAAACGTTTTGGAGCGACTCCCACCCGTTTTTTTGATACTCCCGGCCTTCCAGTCGCGCGAACAGCAGCAGTGCGCGATGAGCGCAGGGTGGCTGCTGGTGATACTCACGCGGTGGCCCCGCTCGGCGTGCAGTTGGGCCACGGCCGCCATCGCGCGCGTGCCGATGCCAATGCCCTGGTAGTCGGGCAAGGTCACCACGCGAGTAAAGCGCCGCCGACCGCGATAGCCAATCACCGGTAGCGTTGCACAGAAGTTCACCGGCGCGTCGTTCCATGTTGTCAGGTAGCACTCACTTTGCGGGGCAAGCGATCCGCTTAGATAGTGATGACGCGCAAACAGCGGCCACGCTTCCCGCCGCGTGCGATGAACCTGTAGCTCGATCGGCGGTCGCCGAAGGCACCTCCGCGCAAGCGTGCGGCTGGCCATGTCGAGCACCCAGTCGGCTGCGAGCCACTCCGCCACGTCGTAATGGCACGTAACCGCGACAAATCGGCAATTCACGCGACGCTTGCGAATCGTACGGGCAACCGCCGCCGAACAGACCCGCGCCACGTTGCGATCGACCACGCTGCTGAATTCGTCGAAAACGACAAAAGGCCGTGGGCTACTGGCGGTAAGCTTTAGGCCAGAGGCTCCTTCGGGCTTCTGGCCATTAGCCGACGGCTGACAGCCGATAGCCAAACTCTTGGCCAGGTCGCAGCGAAACCGCTCGCCGTTGCTCAGCACATGGTACGGTTTGATCCACGCCGGCGGCGAACCAAAGCCCACCGCGGTTAGCAGTTCGGTGGTCCGACGCACGCTCAATGGCTCGAATCCGTCGATCAGTGCTCGGTCGCGGGGCCAATCGCGCGCCTGGTATAAGGACTCGCCAAACGCCTGGCGGGCGACGCTCGACTTTCCGCTGCCACTCGGACCCACGATGAGCCCCACCTGCCACCGCTCGTCGACGGCGGGCAGCTCCACATCGAACCGCTCGGTAAGCCGTTCGGCAAGCGGCACATCGAACATGCCCGCCACCTGCTGGACGCGGAACGAATCGTGCACGGGACAGGAGAGAGCGAAGGTTGTCTTCTGATGGTTCACGGTCGTTCGCAATGGCATGGGGAGGGCGATGGGGAACAGCGCTGAGCGATGAACGATGAATGCATCATGGCCAGAGCCAACGGAGGTGCCATCTGCTTATCGCTCATCGTTTCTCGTTTTACAGCGTCATCAGCCGGCACTTGTATCCTTCGCCCCGCAGCCGTTCGTATAGCGCCTCTTGCTCGGTTTCGTTCCGACACTCGGCGACCACCTGAAACAGTTCGGGGATCTCGACTTCGGGGCGGTCGTCGATCTTCGGAGCCGCGGCCCAAGAGTCCGCGACCATTTTGGCGAACAGGGTGTCGAGCGCTTCGTTTTCGAAATCGACATCCTCTAGCAAGCTGGCGAGTTGGTTGTCGTCGACGGTGGCCATCGATGCCAGCGCGTCGTGCGTCAACAGCACCTTGGTCGCCTGCTCGTCGTCCAGATCGACCACCAGCACGGGGACCAGGGCGTCGCCCGCCGTCTCCACGCGGAGGTGCCCATCGACCAGTTCGAGCGTGCCATCGTCCAGCTGCCGCGCAACGACCGCGTCCGCAAAGCCCACGTCGGCCAGCACACCCCGCAATGCGTCGTGCTGCGCGGCGGGGTGGGTGCGCCAGTTGCGGGGATTGGGCTTCAGCTCGCTGGCCCGCACGCGGCGGAGTTCTTTCACACGATCGATGATTTGCATGCGATGGGGCGGAGGTTCGAGGTCAGTGGTTTGAGGCTAGAATTTAGAGACTAGCGTGAAGCTTGCGATCTGCTGGTCAGTTGCGTTTCAACTCGTTATGCGCGGTGAGGCGCGTCATGTCGTTGCGTATCTCATCGACTTTGGTGTCGAGTCGATCGAACAAGAGGCCGTTGCGATCGAGTCGCGACTCGAGCACCCCCATCCGTGGTTCGAGTCCGCGTACTTGCGCGGTAAGCATCATGCCTTGTGCCACGAATCCGAGCACCAGAGCCACCACACCGCTGGCACCCCAGCGGAAAAACATGGCTTGCACGCGCTGTTCGAGATCGTCGGGTGGGGGAGTTGGGGTCGCCATCGTTGTTTCCTCCAATCGGAAAGTGGTTTCGGAAGCTAGCGGGGGCGTCGTTGAACGCTGCCACGCTACGGTGCGGGTGCCGGGGGAATGATGGGGCCGGCAGGTGCCGCGTTCGATCCGCGAACCGTGGGGTCGCCGCGCAGGGTGCCGTAGAAGTTGGTCAGGTTCGTGGGCCAGGGCGCGATATCGGCCGGCAGCTGGGTCACAGGAATTCCCTCGGCCAGCAGTTCCAGTCGGTCTTCGGTCAGTACCCGGTCGAGCCGCGGCACGGTGTCGACCATCTCGGTGGAGGTAAAGAACTCGCCCGGGTTGTAGGCGTCGAAATCGGCCTCGGTGAGCACGAACGCCTCGGCCAAGGCAACGTCGCGAGTCTTGCCGAACAGTTCGATCGCCATGTTGGTGTAGACGCGGCGCAGGTACTGCCCCACTTGGCCAGCAAACGCGGTGGAGACTTCCATCTCCTTGCGATTCTCGGTGTGCTGCATGGCCTCGGACAGCGAGAGCAGTACGAGCTCGGCCCAGCGTTTTAGAAACGGGTTACGAACGTGAAAGTAAGGCACCGGGTAAACACGAAACACGTCGCCAGCAGGACGCACGTGCTGCACTTCCATGTTCCGCTCGCCAGCCGGCACGGCGCGCCCGGCCAAGATGTTGGCCGCCCGCAGGTAGAGTTTGTGAACGCGTTCGAGCGTGTTGCGCGAGGGAGGAATCCGCAGGTCGACGTCTTCGTGGTGCATCAGGTGAAACAAGTTGCGGCCGACAAGCTGCACCCAATCGATGATCGTCGGGTTCAGGCTGCCAACGTCGTCCGACCAATTCGGTACGGCGTAACCGGCCGTGCCGAAGATGCCAACGTTGTAGTGAAGAATCGCATCGGTGTTAGTAATGGGCATGGTGGTTGGGTGTTAGGTATTAGGGGATAAATCGGACCCGCGACCGAAAGGGAGCGAGTGTCACGAAATGTTCAATGTTCAGTTCGGTCACACTGAACACTGAACATTGAACATTGGACATTGGTACTTGCTACTTGGTACTTGCTACTTGATCATTCTCTCTTCGCGTTGCGTTGTTGCTCGATCAAACTGTCGAGCATGTTAAGTGTTTCGACGGCGGCGGGCAGCTTCTTTGCCACTTGCGCGGCGGCCCAGGTATAGGCCGATTGAAAATGGCTCGTTTCGTACGGCACGTAGCGATTGGTTTCGATCACTTGTGTTTCCGCAGGTGGCCTGTCGATGGCTACCGGCACGGCCCGCTGCTGGTGGTGGTTCCACACGTAGTGGTGCTTGCTACTCGCTTGTCTCGTGGTCGGGCACGACTCGGCTTGCGGTGCGGCGGCGAAAGTCCTCATCACGCGGACCTCCTGCGCCGCGCTCGCGTTGTGAACCCAAGAGCCAGCCCACGGCAACAATCGCCGCCCCAATCGGGCCACTGATGCCCAGCGCCGCGGCGGCCAGCTGCAGCCAATCGAGTGGCATGGCAGGTGGTGGCGTGACTGGCTGCCGCGGGCTGAGCTCCGTAAGTTGCTGTTCGATGGCTTGCAGCCGTTCTTCGCAATCGCCTGCTGGAAAACAACGCACTGGCGGCTCTTGGCCAGGAACGGGCGCATCGCTTGGGCGATTTGATGGCAGCGGGTTTCGTGCTGGGTCGGTCACGGTTTCGCGGTGAACAACCCGATTGATGAGCCTTTGTAACGGGCCGATTCGCACCAGCGCGGTGCCGCCGTTGGGGTTGCCCCACACGACACCCACCAACCGGCCGTGGCGGTAGACGCCGCCCCCCGAGTTGCCCGGCACACTCTGCCCGGTGGCAAACCAGCCCCCTGCCCCGCACGGCTCGCTGTACTCGCTGGCGATGTGGCCAAAGTATTTGCGGAAGCGGACCCCCGCGTCGAACGCACGAAACTGCACAGGCGTGCCGATGGCCACGTCGTCGCCCAAACTCACGATGGGCCAAGTGGCTTCGATCGCCACGGCGGCCAGATCGTTCGCCGCGTCGATGGCCGCCAGGCGTCCGGTGGCCGTTTGCCCGTGGCCGGAGTGGACAACAATGCGCGGCTGATCGCGGACCACATGGTGATTGGTCACTACCAAGGTTCCGCCACTGGCCAGTCGCGCCACCGCCGTACCACTGCCGCGTGCCGTGGGGCACTCAATGCGAACATCCATGGCGGTTGGTTGTGCGGTGGGCGCGGCGCGGGGACAGCTCCACGAGCCATCGGGCAAGCGCGTGCATTGGGCCGCCACGGCAGATGCAACCGCAACAACATAAACAGCAGCGGGCAGCGGAGTGATGAGATGGCGAAACATAGAACCGGTGCAAATTAGGGGAATCGCGGACCGCGCAAAAAAAGCCCGCCGCAGGAGACGAATCTCTTGCGCCGGGCTCGTTTGGATACCAAGCCTCACTGAGGCTCGTTGGCTCCGCTAGATACCAGTGAACTGTTGGACGCCGATCTTAACTGATTGGCTGGCCCACTTTCCACAACAAAGTGGCAACATCGCGACCTTCTCCTCAGGTCACCCTCTTTCGCACCCGCCTTATCGCCTTCCTCTGCGCCGCTCTCGCACCGCACGTAGGAGGAACGCCCGCGCTCACACTAGCGTCAGCACGTATTCGTAAAAGGGACTTTGCGCCAGGTCGGCCGGTTCGGTCAATCGGTCGGCCAGATGGGGCACCGGGTCGACTCCACCAGCCAGGCGATCGGCCATCACCACGGCCTGGCTACAAAACGGCGGCCGCTGTTCGATCTGCTGGTCGTCGAGCGTCGTTTGGGCCAGCAGGCGGGCGACCGGCAAGTGCAGCAGCGCGGCAGTCGCGACGCTCGCGTAGCCGTAATCGCAACCAGCCAAACGGCGCATGTAGCGTACCGCGGCCAGGCGGTTGTAGTGGGGCCAACGCAACTTGGGGTTGGTGCGAAACAGGTCGATACGGCCGGGATACTTCGCCACCTGGCTGGCAAGCGTCACTGCTCGGCCGCCGTACCACTCACGAACCTCAATGCAAAACGGCTCGTCGCCCCACCAGGCGACCTTGGCCGCGTGGCAGTGGATGCCTCGACCAGCAATGGCAATCAGCGATCCCAGGGACAGCCTGCCGAGGAATCCGCGGCGGCGGCGAAACAATAGCAGGTCGCCGTCGAACAACCGGGGGCGGGCATCGTCGAACGAAACGAGTTGGTGCATGCTCTCATTTCACAAGAGGAACGTGTTACGACACCGCTAAGTCACAAATCACGGACCACACGGTTTCCATCGAGGCGACCATGCCAAGCCAAACTGCGAAGGGCGGCGTGAGCGCGACAACCGAGCGAAATGATTGCCCGATCGATTCATCCGTGAACATCCGTGGAATCCTTGATTTTCTGCATTGGGAGTTAGCGCTGTAGCATTAGGGAGGTTTTCCGGCGATCCATGGCGCACAAAGAAGCCCGTCGCCAGAGACGGAGCTCTCGCGACGGGCTCGTTGGATGCCAGCTCCTCGCGGGGGGGCTTGAGGTTTGCTGGCTCCGCTAGGTACCCATCCATTAGGTTGGCTCTAGCTTAAAGTGGCGAGTGGCCCACTTTCAAGCAAAAACATCGCGCACACGCGTCGATACATGCGGTGAATCGCTACCAAGACGCTCGGTTGCTGTTCTCCATGCGATCGTTTCAAATATCGACCTGCGGACGTCGAAGTCCTTCCACAGGCCCTCTTCCCTTGCCTTTGACCCAATAGAACGCTAACGCTGCATGCGACTCCATCGAACACTAGCGTTGGCTCCACTTCTTGGTGTACTGGCTTGCGGTTGCGTCACTACTCGTGTCGATAACGAACAATTTGTGTTGTCCAATCACTGGAGTACCACGTTGCTGCTGGTTGGCCTGGGCGTGATGTTGTTTGCCGTCGGCGTACCGCTACTGCTGGGGCGGTGGAAACCCAAAGGTAAGCCGCGAGTGGTAGGAGCCATGCTCGTGCTGGTAGGTGCCACGATGGCGGTGCTGTGCGGTACCAGTCTTCCGTACGAGCGGTTGACGATCACCCGAAACGAAGTGCGATATGCGACCGGCCTCTTCGGTGAGCGGCAGAAGCGCGTGAACCTCGCCAACGTCGAAAAGATTGTCCTGTACAAAGGGCGGCGTCCACGCAATAGTCCGCGGCACTCGCGCGGGCCGATCACCTACGTCGAATTCGTATCGACAGATGGCCCAAGCATCCACATAAAGATGAGAGAATTCAATCGCGGACCAGCCATCGAGTATCTACTTGAACTTGCCCCTCAGCTGGGCATTGAACTCGACGACCAGCGCGGCGAGTACGAAAGATACCGCCTCCATAATCCGCTCGCGCCACGTGACAAGTAGCGCTGGCCGGCAGTTTTCCCGCCAAGTTCGGACACGCAGCTTATTGCTACCCGTAGGCGTGCTAAGCTACTTCGCGTTGGGCAACGCCTTTCGATCGCACCCTGCAAGGAACTCCTGCTATGTCTTGGATCCCGCGGTTTCGCGTCAGTCAGCTGCTTTGGAGTGTGGTGGTGGTGAGTTCGGTGCTCGCCGTGGTGCTCGTGTATGGTCGTATCGGACTGCTCAACGCCAAAGTGGAGCGATTGACAGCCGAAGTGGAAGCATGGCGAGATCCTAAGTTCCCCCGATACACCTTCGCTGCCACGAACGATCTGGTGGCGCAGCGCGACGAGGTTCAGGCTTGGCTCGAAAGCCTGGAGGGTAGCACTTGGGAGGCCCGCTCCGGCAAGGGAAAGCCGCTGCGGCTTGAATTTGGCCGGCAGCGGATAATCACCGAACCGACGTTAAGTAGCGAAACAGTTCGTCGGCAGACGGAACGTGCTGGCGGGAGATTGATCACTTACAATTGCACGGTTAGTTACGAAGGCTACGGCCCAGGTTTTTCGTTCGTTGTTGCCGCCGACCGCCGACTTGGAATCTATAACAAAGTACAATTTCGGGGTGGTGATTTCGACCCGGAACTTGGACACGGCGCCGCAATCGACGACGACCTACTTTACATTCACCTCGCACTTCCATCGCCCTCCTACAGTCCTGTGCCACCGTATGGCATTGAAGTGGACACGGTCTTCAAGCGTATCGAGACCGACGAGCACCACGACTTCTGATGAACTAGCCGCTCTCGAACTACACTCGCACGCGGTATTTGCCGCGCAGCGAAGCGTTTTATGTTGGGCAAAGGGCGGAGCGTGGGAGAATACCGAACTGGGTCGACCCGATTCGACGCCCGGGGTCTGTCCACTGCTAGCGAGTTGCATTGCAGATCGTCACATTCGGAGTAGTTTACCGTGGAGGGTGGTTGCTGCCACCTAAAATTGGCTCGAATCAATTTGTCGCGCACGAATCGTGTGTTAATCTTGTTGATGAGACACAACAACGCTGAGGCATGTTGTTGACTTTTCGCATCCAACCCGTAGCGGATGAAACCTTATCGCGACGTGGACCTAGACTCCGCGCAACCGGGTGATTTTCCACCACCAGACTTATCGTCATTCGCTGTAATGTTCCGATTTCGCGAACTGCAGTGCACCGCAGAACGTAGAATTGCGGGAAGCGAATTCTACGGCTCAACCCTATTCCCTTAACCGTAAATCGCGAGGATCCCATGTTTCGCTCCGCCACACTTGCCATCATTGCGATAGGCGCATTCGTCTACGCAGCGTCGGCCAGTACCACGCTAGCGCAGTGCGCCATGCGTGCGCTACGCCTTACACCACATACTCACCGGTAAAGGTGCAGGCCTACCAGCCGGTAGTGCCCTCGCAGGTGGTGGTGCAGCAACCACGAAGGTGTTGCCTGCAGCGATTCTGCGATTGGATTTGCGGCCGTGATACGACCACCGTGGTATCGGCACCGCCAGTTATGCAAGCGGCCACGTACGCGCCCTGCAACACGTGCCCACCGCCGGCATGTTCGACGTGCCCACCAACGGGATACGGCAGTTGCTCCGCCTGCGGCACCAGCCCCTGCAGTTGCGGCTCGGCGCCGGCCCTGAGTTATCTGCCGGGTAGTACTCCCGCGGCGCTGGCACCCAATTCGGCGTACGCGACAGCATATGCGATGCCTTACGCTGCGTCGTACGCGCCGGCTCATGCGACTCCGTACGGGCCGACACCTGCTACTCCCTACGCGTCGGCTCCCATCGCTCGGACAAATGCCAACGCTTATTACGCATCGCACGCGACGATGCCGGTCGCCATGTCGCAGCCACGTAGCGGATACGTCCAGCAGGCCGGCGGTACCGTACAACCAAGCACAGGGCAACCAAGCACGATGCAATCGTACGATAGCCGTACCAACTATGCGGTGCCCGCCACCTACATGGCGCCGAGTACCACGCCATCGCCCCCTGCCAATCGCTTGAACACGGAGAGCACCACCGCATCGGGCGATCGGCTTGCCCAGGTGTCTCGCACGTATGCCGCGGGTAGCTCGGCGGACTACACGCCCGTGGCGGCCCGCCCACTGCCCCCACGCGCACGAATCGTTTCCGTGGGGCAATCGCAAGCACCTCGGCAGAATATCGGCTGGACCGCTGGCCGGCCTTAGCCCGCGGGCCGAGTGAGTCGCTAACCACTTATTCTTGGGGTGAGTCGAACGCGATAGCGTCGGGTGTACTCTAGAAAATCTGAGGCTAGCGCCTGCGGCTCACTCCACAGAATCCCATATTTGGGCCGGCAAGTTACGCTGCCACTCGGCCGACTTGCGGCACCGTCTAGCGAACAGGTCCACCGGCACCGGTAGCCAATCGGCCGGGACTGCCGCTTTCGGTCACGCTAAACTCGGCCCATACAGGCAAGTGGTCGGAGACCTGCTTCACCTGCTCGAGCGTCAGCCCATGTAGCGACTCGATGTCGTAGACTCCGCTACGACCAGTAAACTCGGTGGTGCTCGAACGGTGGAACAGGATGTTGTCGTGCAGCTTCGACTTCACCACATTCGTCGGCTGGTTTTGCACCACGGGGTAGATGCCTTCGACCTGTCCTAAACCCGCGAGGTCGGCAGGTGTGAGGGGCCGACTCGACCGACCGGACGAACCGCTGGGGGCGTTCGGCACGGCGGTATTCAGGTCGCCCAGCAGGATGATGTCGTCCTCGCCCATGCCGCTGCGGCGAACGACACTGTAAACCTGCGCAAGCACGTCCATCTCCTCCTTCGCGACATCCGGGTCGGTGTGGATGTTGACCAGGATGAAAGTAAACGCCTGATCAATGGGCACCCCCCGCGTCGCGAACATGGCAACCATAGGCTCGCGGTGTAGCAAATTCTCGGGGTCGCGGACCGTGTAGACGTAGCTGGGATGCACCTGCAGCCTTGCGGTATCGAAGATGAAGGCGTACTGCTCGGTGCTGGTGGTGTTGCCGAGCCGCGGCCCGACGCGCGAATCGTACACCCGGCCCGAGAGTTGATTGAGTCGTTGAACGAACTTGTTGATGAACAGATCGTCCTGGGTGCGAATCTCTTGGATTGCTACCACGTCGAAGCGACTGATGATCTTGCAGAGCTCGTCGACGACGTACGGCTTCGACGCCTTGGAATCGCCGAACACCTGGATATTGAACGAGGCGATTTTGATCGTCGCGCCCGAGGGAGGTGCCCAGGCGGCTGCCTGCTGTGGCGCCGCGAAGCCGCCACCACCCAGGAGTGGTGCGCCGTTTGGCGCGTTGGCATTTGGCCACTGACCAGAATCTGCTTGATGTCTTCAAGGTGCAATCCCTTGAAGAACATAAAGCCGCCGCCACCTAGGATGGCCAGCATGATCGCCTTGGGTAGAAGCCCCTGCACCGCTGATCGCCCCTCCGTGGGCTCGTGTGGTCGTGCGAAATAAGCGTACCAGCGGCGCAGCTTAGGGGTTCGGCCAGATTGCAGCTAGACGAGTTCGCCGGCGGTGCTAGCACGCACCGCTGCACGAAACGGCCAGCCGCGCGCACCGCCTGGCCGAGCCAACGGCATCGGCCCGGCGGGGGTGGCGGGCCGGTGAGCGGATGATTAGGCTGAAGTCGAATGGGTCGCCGGTGGGCGACTTGGCCCACTCGCTTCCACTCGATGAAATTCGATGAGACAATCTCGCGACGAATTTCCCGCCTGGTTTCTGTGGTTGTGGGACAAAGGCCTACGTGGCGTGCTGACTTTGCTGGTGGTGCTGGCCGCTATAGTCTGCACCGTGGCGTTTTTCGTCGACCGCCGTCTCGATCGCCTCGAACAGCGGCTCACCTACGAGCCGCCAGGCAAGTACGAACTCCCGAACCTGACCAACTACGCGGCCCCCGATTTCGACGAGTCGGCCATCGTCGAGCGGGGTGCGTTCTACGTTCCCATCTATTCGCATGTCTACGCCGCCGGCGGACATCCCTACCTGCTCGAAGCAACGCTCAGCATCCGCAATACCAACGTCGAACACCAAGTGTTCGTCCGCTCGGTTCGCTACTACGACACCACCGGCGAGTTGGAAAAAACCTACGTCGACAAGGTGATCCGCCTCGACCCGCTCGAAACGCTGGAATTTGTAGTGGAACATCGCGACACGACCGGCGGCTCGGGGGCCAACTTCATCGTCGAATGGGCCGCCACCGAACAGGTCGACGTACCAATCGTCGACGCCGTGATGGTTGGCATCACGGGCACCCAGGCGTTCAGCTTCAGTCGCGCCGGGGTCCCGGTCACGGGTCGGTGACGCACGCGTGGCGGGCATCTACACGGGTTGAAACGAATTTGGCGGCCCCTGAATTGTGCCAAGCCAAGCTCGCATGCTAAGCTAAACTTGGGATGGAGTTACCGCAGGACGGAGCGTAGCCAGCTGGCCGCGATTCTCGCCCCGTGACGGCTCTTTTTGCGTGCAAACTTGCTAGGAGTACTTCAATGCGGCTTATCTTGCTCAAAGCGTTGGTCGTTGTCTTGGCCGCCGTCTTGCTCACCGCTGACGGGCGGCCGGCCATCGGTCAGGACGCAGCGGCTCCCCCCACGGCGGTGGCGACCACCGAGCCGACCACCACGGACGAGACTGCCCAGATTGAGGCGGCCATCGAATCGTACGTCGCCGCGTTCAACGCGCGGGACGCCCAGAAGCTGGCCTCGCACTGGTCGCCCGACGGCGTCTACACCAGTCGTACGAGCGGAGCGCAGTCGGTTGGCCGCGACGCCATCCTGGCCGAGTTCCAGGCGTTGTTCGCTGGCGACGACGTTCCCACGCTCGCCGTTGCGACCGAATCGATCGAATTTATCTCGCCCAACGTGGCGGTTGAGCGAGGCGAGGCGACCGTGAGTGGCGGCGACGACGCTACGGTAACGCGTTATCAAGTGGTCTACGTCCAACGGGATGGGCAGTGGCTCGTCGATCGGGTGACCGAAGACGAAGTGGCCGAGCAGGCTTCTCAGTACGAGCACCTGCAAGCTCTAGAACCACTGATTGGCGAATGGACCTACGAGGGCGACGCCGTTGCGGTCGAGATCGCCTGCCGCTGGACCAGCAACCAGAACTACATTAGCCGGACGTTCAAGATTACGAATACCGAAACGGGGGACGTTGAATCGTCCGGCCTGCAGGTCGTTGGGTGGGACCCACTGGCCCAGGAGATTCACAGTTGGATGTTCGACTCCGACGGCGGCCACGTCACTGGCACCTGGAACCAGCGCGACGGCAAGTGGGTGGTCACTTCGATAGCAACCCTCGCCGATGGAGCGCGTGGCTCGTTTACCACCGTGCTGCGGCCACTGGACGACGGCAGCGTTGGCTGGCAAAAGATTAATCAAGTGGTCGATGGGCAGTTGCTGCCGAACATCGACGAGATTGTTTTCGTGCGAAAGTAGTCGCCACCCTCCTCGATTCCTCCAACCGCTTTGCGGGTGCTTAACATGACACATAACTGGAAAACGTTCTTCAGTCTCTGCTGCTGCCTTTGCATGGTGCTGCTGCTTTGCGACGAGAGTCTCGCCCGTGGCCGAGGTGGTGGAGGCCGGGGTGGTGGCGGCATGAGCCGGGGTGGTGGTGGGATGAGCCGTGGTGGTGGCATGAGCCGACCTGCATCGCGACCCTCGCCCTCGATGAGCCGACCTGCTTCGAGGCCGTCGCCAAGCCGACCAACTTCAAGACCCTCGGTTAGCCGGCCCTCAACAGGACAGCGACCCTCCACAGGACAACGTCCTTCAACGGGGCAGCGTCCCGCCACGGGCCAACGACCATCAACGGGCCAACGACCATCAACGGGGCAGCGTCCCTCAGCAGGCCAGCGGCCTGCAGCAGGACAGCGACCCTCCACCGGTCAGCGGCCTGGCGCAGGAGGCGGAAGGCCTTCGCAAGGACAACTCAACGACTTCTTGGATCTCAACCGTCCCACGACTCGACCTGGTGGTGGAGCCGCGACCCGACCCGGCGGTGGCGCCGCGGGCGACTTCTTGCAGAATCGACCAAGCGGTCCAACCACCCGGCCAGCGACACGTCCAACGCCTGGCGACAGGCCTGGCGCGGGCAACCGGCCCGGCACTGGTAATCGACCCGGCACTGGCGACCGACCCGGTGCAGGAAATCGGCCCGGTGCAGGCGACCGACCTGGTCCCGGCGATCGACCAGGAGCGGGCAACCGGCCCGGCGGCGGTGAGCGCCCCGGAGTTGGCGATCGACCTGGTGCCGGTAACCGTCCGGGTAACCGGCCGGGCGTGGGCCATCGGCCAGGACATCGTCCACCCGGGGTTCGACCACCTGGCTATCGGCCCCCTGGCCAACGACCACCCGGCTATCGCCCACCCGGTTACCGCCCACCGCGTCCCGGCAACTGGCCCGGGTATGGATCGGGCTACTGGGGCCGTCATCCGAATTGGCGATACGGTTGGAACAACTACAACAACAATTGGTGGGCATGGGCCACGGCCGGTGCGTTGACCGGTTGGTGGGTCGGCTCGGCGACGCAGCCGGTGTACTACGACTACGGCAACACCTTGTACTACGAAGGCGATAACGTTTACTACAACAACGAGGTGATCGCCACCGCCGACGAGTACGCCCAGCAAGCGCAGACCCTCGCCACCAACGTGCCCGAAGTCGACCCCGACAACGTGGAATGGATGCCGCTGGGTGTGTTTGCATTGACCGAAAAGGAAGGATCGGTTGAGGACGCGACGCTGTTCGTGCAACTCGCGATTAGCAAAGAGGGCATCATCGCCGGCAGCTTCCAGAATACGGCGACCGACAACGCTTTCGAGGTCGAAGGAACCATCGACCAGGAGAGCCAACGCGCCGCCTGGGGACCAGTGGGTGAGAGCTGGCCAATCATGGAAACCGGCATCTACAACCTGACCGAGAACCAAGCCGACGCCCTGATTCACTTCGAGGATGGCCAGACCCAACAGTGGTCGATGACCCGCCTCGACGAACCAGAAAAGACCGAGTGAACGACTACCGGCTCAAGCCGGTTAGGTCCGAGGCCAGTAAGTTGGAACGTTCCGTGAGCTGCGGACAGAAGTCCGTTGCTCACGAGGGACTTACCCCCGTAGTACCACAGCGCCAACTCCCGAGTTCCATTCGCCACGGTTGAACAAGGGGCGGTGCATACCTTTCGGGAGCGTTTTTGCATGCTCGGAGTTTAATGAAACAACTTCCAGCGATGATCGCGTTCCCGTTCGTTCTAGTATCCGGGTAAATCCGGTGGGTAAGCCCTGCTTCCAGGCACCCGGCCTGGCGCTGTAGTCGTAGGATGGGAGGTTCTGCCGGCAAATGAAGCTCGTGCAAAAGCCAACACGACTCCGCCAGCAGAACGACCCTCCCTACGAAAGCTGCGGACAGCGGGATCACTTCGACCGCGTGGCAGCCTTGTTGCCAAGCCGCAGCAGGCAAATCTCGACTCGCCAATTAATGCGAAATCGTTATCCCTAGAACGTGCTAGCGGTGGCATTTCTGGCGATCGCCTCAGTGCCATTGACCCCGGTCGGGCGAACTTCTAATCTTCGCCGCGCCGACACCGACCCTCGCGTCGTTCGCGTCGGCATAGGCAGAGTGCGACCACAACCAGTTCGCCTTTGCTCCGCCACGTTTACCCAAGTCCCGAGTCTCTACCCATCAGGATACTTGCGATGCCTGCCGCCGATAACCATGCTCCCGTTCCGATGCTGGATGTGAATCGTCAAAACGCTCCGCTCCTGCAAGACATCGACGCTGCCATCGCGGATGTGACCCGCACCGGTACGTTCATCAACGGGCCGGCTTGTCGTGAGTTCGAAGAAGCATTTGCGGCTTACGTGGGTGTCGAGCACGCGGTTGGCTGTGCATCGGGCAGCGATGCCCTGCTGCTGGCGCTCATGGCGCTGGACATTGGCGATGGCGACGAGGTGCTGTTGCCGAGCTTCACGTTCTTCGCCACGGCCGGTGCCGTGTGGCGCGTTGGTGCGCGGCCCGTGTTCGTGGATATCCTGCCCGACACGTTCAACATCGATCCAGCCGATGCGGCCCGCAAAATCACGCCGGCTACCAAGGCAATCATTCCGGTCCACCTGTTTGGCCAAGCGGCCGACATGCAATCCATCGTGGCCCTGGCCAACGCGCACAACCTAGTGATCGTTGAGGATGCGGCCCAAGCCATTGGCGCCACTGTCGGCGGCACTCAGGTAGGTGCGATTGGCGACTTCGGCTGCTTTAGCTTTTACCCCACCAAGAACCTGGGAGGCTTTGGCGATGGCGGCATGCTGACCGTCGGCGATGCCGACCACGCCGAGACACTCCGCCGCCTGCGGAACCATGGCCAGCACCCGCGGTACTACCACCACCTGGTCGGCTGCAACAGCCGGCTCGATGCCATGCAGGCCGCCGTGCTCAACGTCAAATTGCCTCAAGTCACCGGTTGGGCCGAAGCACGCTGTGCTCACGCCAAGCGGTACGCCGAGCAGTTCACCGCCCGCGACGTTGGCAGTACGCTCACGCTACCCACCGTTGTGAGCGGAGTCTCAACCGTATGGAACCAGTACACGGTGCGGGTGAAGGATGGCCGTCGCGACGCGCTGCAACAGGCGCTCGCCGATGGAGGCATTGGCTCGGCGATCTACTATCCCGTACCACTGCACTTGCAACGCTGCTTTGCGCCGCTCGGTCACCAGGTGGGCGACTTGCCGCACACCGAACGGGCCGCCGAAGAGGTGCTCTCGCTGCCCATGTTCCCCGAGATGACCATCGAGGAACAAGATCGCGTGATCGAAGCGGTGGTTGAGTTCTGCCAGTCGGGTAGCACGCACTCCGGCAAAGTGAGCGTGCCCATCACCACCCCGGCCACGGGCGCCAATGTCGACCTGCCCACTTCGAAGGCTGGTTAAAAGCCGGTGATCGCAATCGGCGGTTCGCGAAATAACGCCGCAGCGCTTCGCACTTTGCGCAGGGGCTTGTGGCTCTACAACGCGAACACCATGGTCAGAACACCGCGGACGACACGGATCTTCACGGACGAAGCGCCTTGCCATCGGTTCGACCCGCCGTCATGTTGATGCCGGCGCGTCACGGATTGGCTTCGTAGGCTTCCATCCGTGTGATCCGTGTTTGTGCCCTTCGTCGGTCGTGGCTCCTTGCCCCGTCGGCGGCTTCACCCAGCCAAAGTGAGCCACAAAAAGGACGAGAAGGCACAACAAGCGCGCGGGCAGCAGGGGTTGTTCGATTCCGCTTCGGGCATTTTCGTTCCGCTCGTCTGGCTGCGATGCTGGGTTCACGGTTTGCCCAGGTGCTTCGGTCCGTGGGCCGGTGTGTCGATTCTCCTCCACTTGCGCCTGGGTGGGCCCTACGGCCAACCTGCAAACGCGTGCTTCTGGCGACGCAAGTGACTACTATTTAACGACTTACGATCCGCCGACGAACTGCCTGCCCATGCCCGTTGGGCAATGTATAGTAGAGTGCAGGTTGTGCCTGGCGGTCGAAGCCGCGCGCGGCACCTGCCTCACCATCGTCTCGCGCCCGGGAGTCCACACCGATGTCGTACGTCCGCTCTTACTACCGATTCACGCCAACCGCCTTGGGGCTGTGCGCTGGTTGCCACGCTTGGCAGCAGTGCGGCAGCCGACACTTGGGCCACGCGCCTCGGGTACCCGGCCGATGCCAAGGTTGTGATCCTCCACGCCCATCACATGGGTTTAAGTTTTGAGTCAAACGAAGCAATCGCGAACCTGCTGGAAAGTGGCGCGGCGAGTTCAGCGAGCGTGATGCCCACGTGCCCCTGGTTCGCGGACGCCGCCGCTTGGCGCAACGAGCATCGCGATCTTGATGTGGGGCTCGAGCTAACGATCAACAGCCCGCTGCCCCGTTATCGGTGGAGGCCACTCAGCAGCGATATGTACGTGCCATCGCTCCTCGATCGCAACGGTTACCTGTGGCGCAACTCGACGCAGTTGCTCGTGAATGCCAACGCCGAACAGGTGGAACATGAACTGCGAACGCAGATCCTGCATGCCGAGCGCTATGGATTGCGGCCAACGCACTTCACCTCCTACTTGGGGGCCCTGTTCGCACGGCCCGACCTTACCGAGATCTACTTGCGGCTCTCTCGTGAACAGTGGATCCCAGCGGTCGTGGTAGAGCTCACTCCGGAACTAGCCGAGCGGTTCCGTCGCGATGGCTTTCCCGTACCCGACAGCTTGGTGCAAACGCTCGAGGACTATCCATTCCCCAAAGTGAGCGACCTGAAGATATTGCCAACGGCCGAATCGCTGGAAGAGAAGGCTCGTGCCACCGTCGAATTGCTGGCGAACCTGCCGGCCGGTTTGACCCAAGTAGCGTTCGCCCCCGCAAGCGATTCCCCCGCGCTTCGGGCACTCGCCCCCAACTGGCAGCAGCGCGTCTGGGATGGTGAAGTGTGGCAGAGCGAGGCCGTCCAAGCGGAGCTCAAAAAACCCAACGTCGTTATCACGAGCTGGGCCGAGATCATGCAGCGGTTCGACGGGTCGGGCGAATAGGCCCCGCGGTGAAAGGACGATTAGCTATGAGTCGCATTGCCATTTACGCTTCGGCAGCGCTTACCACCTTGGTGGCAGCCCTAGCGGTGGGTACCTCGCCCGCGGTTGCCGAGTACACGAACTACGGGCAAGCCTACCAGCAGATGATGAAGCAAAACCCCGGCATCGGTGGCGGGACGAATCGCTACCTGTACGGCAAGTACATCCAGGGCAATCCCAACGTTAGCCCCTATCTGAGTGGGGCGGTCCTGGGTGGCAACGATGCCGGCAATGCCTACTCGGCAGTTGTGCGGCCTGAAATGCAAGCGCGGCAAGCAACGCAAACCGCGCAGTCCAACTACATCTCGCAGCGCAAGCTGCAAGGCAACATCGGCCACACGGCGAATCCCGGCGCGATACTCGACGGCGCCCCGACCAGTTACCAATA
The DNA here is from genome assembly GCA_963753855.1 of Lacipirellulaceae bacterium. GTDB lineage: Bacteria > Planctomycetota > Planctomycetia > Pirellulales > Lacipirellulaceae > Aeoliella. The sequence continues at coordinate 567,288 of CAVWDV010000009.1, forward strand.
CGGCAAGCCGGTCCCCGCCGCCCGCCGCAACAGCGGCTCGTATCAAAACCATTGGTACGGCGGGTGGAACAAGTAGTCGGCAGCCGTCCTGATGTGGATGGCGATAGGGTTCGGTAGGCACCGCAGGCAAGTGTGCCTGCGGCTAGGGACCGCCGCCGCGCAGTTCAGCACCACGCCCTACCATTTGCCGTCCCGCAGAATCTCTCGCGCGGCGTTCTTACCGCAGGCGCCCATCACGCCGCCGCCAGGGTGACTGGCGGCGCCGCACAGGTAGAGGCCTTCGACTGGCGAGCGGTGATCGGCCCAGCCGGCGATCGGGCGGAAGCAAAAGAGTTGGTTCGCGTTCATCGCCCCCTGCATGATGTTGCCACCGGTGATGCCGTACACCCGTTCGAGATCGAGTGGGCTGAGCACCTGGCGGTGTTCAATCGCGCCCGGCACGTTGGGGGCGTACTCGCCGATGATCTCCACGCAGCGGTCGGCAAACGCGTCCTTGATGTTGTCCCAGTGCTGATCCTTAAGATTGTACGGGGCGAACTGAACGAAGCACGACAAAATGTGCTTGCCCGGCGGGGCCAGCGTATCGTCGACGCTGCTGGCCATGGTCATCTCAATCACCGGCGACTCGCTTGGCTGGCCGTACTTGGCGTCGTCGTACGCCCGTTCGATGTACTCCAGCGTCGGCCCAATGTGCATGGTGCCATGGTGATGCGGGGCGATGCCCGTCGATGGCAAGGCGGTGAAATTGGGTGGCTCGGCGAGCGCCATGTTGATTTTCATCGATGCCGAGGCGTAGTCGATGTTTTCAATCGCCTGGCGGAAGTTAGCGGGCAGCACGCTCGAGTCGAGCAGTTTGAGGTACGTGAGATTGGCGTCGACGCTCGACGCCACGACCGACGTATCGAACTGCGAACCGTCCGAAAGGCTCACACTGGTTACCTTGCCGGCGTTGGTGTGAATCTCGTCGACGGACGTCTCGCGAAGAATTTCGACGCCCATTTCCTCGGCCGCCTTGGCAATCGCAATCGATAGCCCTCCCATGCCACCGCGGACATAGCCCCACACGCCCCGCGCGCCGCCCGCTTCGCCCATCACGTGGTGCAATAGCACGTACGCACTACCAGGCGAGCTGATCGAGAGGAACTGCGCCGATGATCGCGTCGGTGGCAAGGGTTGCCTTGAGTACATCCGACTCGAACCAACGATCGAGAATCGGCCGCGCCGCGCCGGTAAGAATCTCCACGGCCGCCGGCAGGTCTTCTCCAAGAGACGCCATTGCCTGGTACAGCGACCACAGCTTCTTGGTGTCGCGCATCTTCTTGGGAAAGTTGGTCTTCCGCCATTCGTGCGGTAGCGGCAAGGGGTCGGGCGCCGTTTGATTGAGCACCGGCTCCAGCACACTGGCGATTTTCTCTAGCAGTTTCTCGTAGCGGGGATACGCCTCGGCGTCGGTCTGGCTGAACTTGGCAATCTCCCGCTGGTTGAGACCCGGCTCAGGCCCCATCAGCAAGCTTCGTCCGTCGGGTAGCGGCGTGAACGACGAAGGGGTCCTTGGCAGGATCTCCAACCCGTGCGCCCGGAGCTTGAGATCTTGGATGATCTCGGGCAGAAACAGGCTAATCACGTAGGCGGCAGTCGACACCTTGTAGCCGGGCCAAAGTTCTTCGGTTGCAGCGCACCCGCCGAGCACGCCGCGCCGCTCGACGACGGCCACCTTTTTTCCCGCCCGGGCCAGGTAGCAAGCACAAACCAGCCCATTGTGGCCACCGCCAATGACCACTGCGTCGTAAACTGCACGTTTTGCCATATTCAAGGAGCTGGGGTCGAGAGGGGGAGAAACGGGGAAGCGCTAGAATCTACATCGTCCATCCACTATTGGGTGGCACCGCTAATTCTGGTAGGTCAGAATGGAGCCTGGCGAAACTGTTTCGACTAGGAGAGATGTGTGGCCCGAACCGCGTGGAAAGATTTATCGTTTGCGGCGACTCTCCAGAAACACGGGGCTAGGCAGCTTGCGGTTGCCCGGCGTATTGCGGGTTGCACCCTGCTATGGATGGCGGTTTGCCTTCGGCCCGAGGTGGGCTGCGCGGCCGACCCACCCGCGCGGGTGATGATTGGCTACTACGCCAGCTTCGGCGACCTCAAAGTGGACGACATCCCCTGGCAGCGGCTCACCCACCTTTGCCATGCGTTTCTCACAACCGATTCCGATGGCAAACTGGTAACCAACAATCGGGTGCCGAGCCGAGCCTTAACGACCGCCGCCCACGCCAAGGGCGTCCGCGTGCTGCTGAGCCTGGGCGGCGGCAACACAACCGCCGCCTTCGAGCAAGTGACGAAAAGCGACAGCGCTATCGTCCGCTACACGGAACAGGTTGTCGGACTGGTTGCCGCGAACGAGTACGATGGCATCGACGTCGACTGGGAGTATCCCCGCACCTCCGCGATGAAAGATAAGTTCACGCGGCTGATTGTCGCCCTGCGACAAAAGCTCGACGCCGCGCCAAACTCCCGCGGCCGATACGAGCTCACCGCCGCGGTCAGCACCTCGAACTACTTCGGCCAGCACATCGACACCGCAGCGGTGGTTCCGCAGCTCGACTGGCTCCACGTGATGACCTACGACTTCTCGGGGCCGTGGGATCGCATCGCGGCGCACCACGCGCCGCTGCTGCCCTCGCGCGACGATCCGGCCCGTAGTTGGCGGTCGGTCGAAAGCGCAATGGCGTACTGGCACCAGTCGCGCCATGTTCCGGCCGACAAGCTGGTGGTGGGCCTTCCGCTGTATGGCCGCGCGTTTCCTGCAACCAAACGATACGCGCGGCTCGATCCGCAACAGAAAAAGCAACACGGCGTGCTGACCTATCGCGAAATCCAGCAGCTACTGAAAAACAAGTGGAAAGCCTCATGGGACGACGAACTGCAGGTCCCCTGGATGCAAACTCCCACGGGCGAGAAATTGTTAGTGGCGTACGACGACCGTAACTCGATCTTCCGCAAAACCCTCTGGACACGCGAACAAGGCTACCGCGGCGTCTTCTTTTGGGCCCTGCATCAGGACCGCATGCCCGATGGCAAACACTGGCTCGTAGAAGCCGCGCATAAAGCCTGGCCAAAATAGACTCTAGCGTTCACACGCCCAGCAACTTCGCCGTTGCGTGCCAGTAGAGTTCGCCCAAGCCAACTTCCGCCGCGCCATAGAATCGAATCGCCGCCACACTACCTTTGGCAAACCGGATGGCGCTCGTCGCATCACCTATCATCGCAGCAGCCAATCTGGCAACATCCGGATTGTGGCCCACCCAGCAGACGTCGCCCGCTTGCTGCTGGTGGGTCCACTCAAGCAGCAGCGCGAGTTCCGATCCAATCGCCAAGGCTTCGAGTTCCTCCACGTCGCCGCCGCACGCCTCGGCAATCAACTCGGCCGTCTGCCGGCAGCGGACGTAAGGGCTGGTGGCGATCGCTGCCGGCTGCATACCACGTTCCGCCAGCTTCTCCACCACGCGGCGGTACCGCTCGATACCCTGGGCCGTGAGCGGGCGCTCACTGTCGTCACCCCAATCGCCCGGGTCGCCATAGTGCCCCGCCCAAGCATGCCTTGCGATGTAGAGATACATGAAATGAAACCACCAGGAGTCAAAGGACACCACGTATTCGCTAGCCATCAGTATAGAACCACAACGAAACGAAGGAACTACGGATTCGCTAAAAAGACGACGGCGATGCGTTGTTTCTTCGTTCCGTTGTGGTCCACGCTTTTCGAGTTTTTCGTATATTCATGCTTTAACTACCTAACGCTCGCGCCACAGGAGATCGTCCGCGATTCCCAATTCCTGTTGCTTCGCTTCAATGTCTGCCTTGAACCGCTTGGCATCCATCGGGTAGCCGGCCGTTGGTTTTAGCGCAGGAAGATGCGAAAGCCAAAAGGCATTGAACGCCTGCATTGATAGCTCGCGCAAGTACTTGGCTACCATCGACGCCAGCGCCGCTTCCAGCTGCGACTCGCCCTTGGTGCGGAACTCGATTTCAATCGTCGCGTCATCGCGGCAGAGCACGTACGCGCTTCGCGGGCGACTTTCGACAATCACCCGCAGCGAATAGTCGGGGAAATACTCCGAGAGCAATTCCGTGTACTTGTTCCGGCCACCATGTTTATCGCAGGTAATGTAAATAGGGGCTGGGGGCTGGGGGCTAGAGTCTAGGGAAAACTGGATGAGTGTTTCCTGCAACAACTTGAGCGACCAGTGCGACAGAGCGAGTCCTTTGCTGTCGTAACGTTGACACTCGGCGTTGAATTCGGCGGGATGTACCAGTCGCCCGCGCAACATGCAAAGTCGCGCGTCACCTGCACTTAGTGACTCGGCAACGTCGGCCAACTCGCTGCGATTGCAATCCACTGGCACCGACGCGTTGAACACCTGCTGGTGCCATGGCAATTGCCTGCCACGTCGCTCGACGTCGGCTAGTAGCGCGTCGATAAGCGTCTCGTAACATTGGGCCTGCGTTTCGCTGCACAGGGCGAGCGTCGCAAGCACCCCCCGCTCCAAGTGCCCAAGCCCACCGCCCGGCTTGTAGAGCACCTTCGAGTCGGCAATTGCGACCCGCTTGCCGTCGGGCTTGTTGCAGACGGATTCCTCAAGCAGCCGAAAGAGATCGGCCTTCGCTTGCGCGTTGCTGGCCTCTGGCCTCTGGCCTCCGACCTGCCACGCGCTCAGTCCAATCGCGAGCGGCCCCAGGTTGGGACCGTACCCGGCTTCGTCCATGCCAATCACAAGCGTCATGCGTGGAATTGTAGCGTGGCGGGACCAAGTTCAGAAGGGATTCACCAGCTCCAGCGTATCAATCTTTCGCGGAGCACCCATGTCTTCGGAGTAGAGCGTCGTCACACCAGCGTCGATGCAGGCACCCAACAGCATGCTGTCCCAATGCGAGAGCGAGTAGCGGCTTGCGAGATCGAGTGCGTTGTCGAGTACGGCGGGCGCGGGCAGCACCAAAGGAAAGAATGCTCTCGCTTCGGCAAACAACTGCGCGATGTCTTCGCGAGGAAGCCGCTTATGGTGATGCCATCGGGTTAACTGGTTGAGCAGTTCTCCCGCTGCCTGCCAGAGCAGCAAGGTGTCGCCCTCATCGCTGAGCCGCTTGAGGAGGGATTGCGACTTGGATTGCTTAGCCGGGTCCCACTCGTCAAAACAGTAAACCAGAACATTCGTATCAACGGCGTTCATGCAACTCATCCCGAGTTAGCTTTACACCGCCGCTATTGAACGACAATCGGTCACACAGAGCTTGAAAACGTGCGAACGCCTCTTGTCGTAACCTGCGTTGCTCCTCGAGTTTGTCAGCGGTATCCGCCGCGGGCTCCACCGTCAGCATCACGCGCGACTCAGCAGCAATCGAAACTGGCTGCTCGGGAACGAACACCCCATCGCGGAAGGTAGCATGGATGAACTGTGTCATGGGAGACTCGCTCGAAATAGAAGAAAAGCAACTATGACTATTATAGCTTGGCGAGCCGGAAGCGTCAGCACCCGGAGTTGCAGTCGAATACCAAGAACCTCCGGGCGCTGACGCTTCCGGCTCGCCTTTCGAGGTTGTTTTAAAAGAATCCCCCGCCGGTGTGGTCGCCGGTGCTTGCGCCCAGCACTTCTTGCTCGCGCCCTACCGCGGTGACGAGTTCGGTTGCCGCGTACTTGTCTAGTTCGTCGCCCTCTCGGTAGAGCTGAAAATCACGGTCTGCCTGTGTGATGAACTCCTCTGGGGCATTGTTGCGACTCAGCGGATATCTGTTGTATTGCTCGACTCCAAACATCCGCAGCACCGCTACGTAGGCAGCGATCTTCACTTCGTAGTCTTCCGACTTCATTTGCTCGGCTACCTCTTTCCAGTGGTCTTTAACGCGTGGCCCCAACACCGCGAGGGTCCTTATCGCGGCGAGGCGGCGGAGTTCCTGGTCCTTCTCCGACCCACTCTCGTCGAACAGCTGCACATCACCTACCCGCACGGGCGTGGCAGGATCGATGGCGATCGACGCCAACACCTTGGGCAAATCGCCCAGTTGTTCGTCGCTCGCGTAGCTTAGTATTCGCCGGACGTGTTTGCGGACGTCCATGTTCTCGTGGAACAGTTGCGGCAGCAGCTCTGGTGCAAGCGTCCGCAACTCCGCTTCGGACCGTCCGTCGCTGCGGCGGCCGCCTCCTCGCCCAAACCCTCTGGACGCATCGACGTCAAGCAGTGCGCTGGCTGCGTTCATCGCCACGGTCATATCGTCTTCCCCCAGGTTCTTGGCGAGTGCCTTTCGAGTTACCTCCGCTTTCAATTCTTGGTCGAACTTGACGAGTCCTTCCAGTGCCGCGCCACGAAGGTTGGCGTCGCCCGCACCTGCCAGCTCCACCAGAAGCGGCGATAGTTCGTCGTCGCCCGCTTGCACACCAACCAGGGCGTGCCACAACAGCCACTTGTTGTGCTTGGGATCCTTCGCGTATCGCTCCTTGAGCATCGGCAACGTCACCATCGAGGGCAATGGCGGGTTGCCATCGTTGCCGCTGAGCGATTCGACGATGGCAGACACCAGCTTGCCTTCGCCCGACGATTGCCCCCACACGTTAAACGAGTAGGGTTCGCCGACCTTGAGCAGCACCTCGGTCGCCTCCTTGGCGTACCCCGCGCGGCCAAACGCCCTAAGTACCTATCCCAGAACCTCAGGAATTCCGGTGCAGGATATGAGCGAAGACGAGATGCAACAAGGCTTCGTAGTTTTCGACCTTCTTTTCCCATCGCACTAGAATGCGGCGGTAGCGGTTGAGCCACGAGGCGATTCGCTCGACCACCCAGCGTCGGGCCGCTGGCCACGTTTCCGCTTCTCGCTCTGTTCTTGCCCACGCGACTTGAGATGGACGCGATAACTACGCCGCTTGAGGCGGTCGCGAATCGCATCGGAGTCGTACCCTTTGTCAAGGCAGATGTGCTGCGGGCGGCCTGTTCGTGGGGGACGACGCACGGGAGTACTGTCGAGCGTCTCGAAGAGAAGCTTTTGATCGTGCGTGTTGGCGCCACTGATGGCCAACCCGATCGGCATCCCGCGACGGTCGGTGAGAATCGACCGCTTGACCCCCAACTTACCGCGATCAGTGGGGTTTTTACCGGTTTTTTTCCCCGCCCAGCGGCGACTTGGTCATCGACCCGTCGACACTTTGCCAGTTCCAGCCGATCTTTTTCCGCCGGTCGTAACGTTTCAACATCGCCCGCCAGGCTTTGCCGAACATGCCCAGTTGCGTCCACTCCTGGAAGTAGCGATGCACGGTGCTGCCGCTGCCGAACTGCGGTGGCAACGCTTTCCACTGGATGCCGGTCCGCAGCACATAAAAGATGCCGTCCATCACCTTGCGGCGATCGACGCGTGGACGACCGCCATAGGGCGATCGCTTGTATTTGGGCAACAGCGGCTCGATCGCCCGCCAAAATGCATCCGACATCCGCCAACTCGATCCTCGAAACTCCTTCCTCATACCCGTCACCTCCGTGCCGCTGAGAAGAACAGAATGCTCGAAGATGTCTACGCATGCTAGCGATCGGTTGGTTCAAATGGTTTTGGGATAAGTTCTAAGTGCCTTGATCGCCTCGACCCGTTTTTCGGTCTTCAGTTCGGTGGCAAACGCATCGCGCCAGTCTTCGAACGTCCGACCGTCGTACAGGAGCTTGGGGGATTTACGTGAGTCGTTACTCGGCGACGCCCAAAGAGAATACGTGTGACCTTTGTTGACGAATTCGGATTGGGCGTTGGCACCATTGCCCGGCGAAGCCGCAAGCGGATCGGCAGGGCCTTCGGCGTTCAACTCAGGGGACACTTTCGCTGGCTCGGACGGAAGCATGGCTTGCTTGAGTCGATTCTGCTCCTCGGCCCACGCCCCCTCGTCGAACGTCATCCGGCCCGTGACGAGTTCGAGCTTGGTAGGAATTGGTTCGGTTTGCTCCGGTCGCTCACGGTCCCGGCTCGCCCGGCGACCGCCAAACTCGCCGCCGAAACCCCCTCCGCCAAATTCTCCGCCCTTAGATACGCCAAAGCTCTCCATAAGCTCTTGTTTCTCTTTCTGACGATCCAATTCTCGCTGCCGCTCGCACTCGCGAGTCGCCTCTTTGTCGGGCACTTCGCGGAGCACGTAGTATTTCAGCGGATTGAACTGGTCGAGGTCATCGCGGCGGAGGACTTCTCCGAGCTGGTCGAAATCCTTGGTCGGCCACACGTGCAGGCCGACGAGGATGTCGCCAGGCTGAAAGTGCATGTGCTCACCGCCACCGAAACCGCCGTTGCTCGTGCTTCCCTCAAGCCGTACGCCGCCGGCAAAGCCTTTTTCGTTGATCGCCTTTTGTGTTTGTTCATCCACTCTCGCGACTTCCACACTTAGCATCTTATAAGCCACGTCGGCGATGCGTTGCTGCTCGAGAGGGAGGAACGGGGAGTTGGTGGCAGTGCTCGGAGTTGCCTTCGACTCAAGTATATCATCTTCTTCCTCTTGCTCATCCGTGTTCTCCGTGATCTCCGTGGTTAGATCTTCTATGACTTCTACAGGGGTGGAGGCAACCTTCCCCGCTTGGCTCTCCTCTGCCAGGACTTGCATCATCTGGCTGACCAACCACTGAGCGGCCTTGGGAGCCTTCAGGCGTATACGCTGGCCCTGGTCTGTCCACGACCATTCAAAGTCAACTTGTGTGCCGGACGGAGCCTTCTTCCAACTGTCGAACATTTCTTCGATCCATGTTGACTCTTGGCTGAGCTGGTATTTTGGCGGCACCGAGTGCGTGCGCGAATCCATGCCGTTATCGGGGCTGGGGGCGAACACCATGTGAAGTAGGAAGTCTGCAGCGTCTGTCTTCGTGTACTGCTTCGGAGGTCCTTTCTCAGCTAGCAGCTGGCTAGCCTGGAACTGAAATCGCCCGTTTTCGGCGACTTCGAGGCGAATCAAGTGACCTGACAGTGCGATTTCGCGAATATCATCAATCATCGGCGTTGCTTGCAACCACTGCCATAACGCGTGATCCGAATACGACTGGTCAAGAGAGGTGTCCGCACTTGAAACGCCAAACGGGGCCGGGGCGACGCCGTCTTTTGCGACGCTCGTTGATTGCCCCTGCCACAGGGCAACACCTACCACAACGACCAGTGACAGCGCCACCAAGCTCAACGTGCGTTTCGATACCAACATCGGATCGTCCTCCAATTGCAAAATGCGACGCACGCGCCGCGTGAGGGGATGCGTAGTGAGTGCCACAGCCGCCGACGGGAGTCGGCCGGTTGTGGAAACACGGGCAACACGAACCAGCAGTTCCGCGTACGCCTCCGGGGCACCGGTGTGGGCGACGACGATGGCGTCGCAGCATTGCTCGCGATCGGCCCTGAGCCAGCGACTTACGAGCCACACCGCTGGATGGAAGAATAGCAGCCCTTCGACCACGCGTTGCACCAGGTTCACCAGATTGTCCCAGCGGCGAACGTGGGCCAGTTCGTGCAGCAGTGCCATTTCGACCTGCTCGGGCGACCAGCCGCTGACGGCAGCCGGGGGCAGGAGGATCATGGGCGCACGATTCCCACCAGCACTGGTTGCAATACGCGATCGGTCACTGCCACGGTAACCTGGCGGCTCAGCCGCAAAGCGGCGCGGAGGCGCTGGGCGACGTCGTACACGGGGCCGTCGGTCAACACCTGGGCACGGCGGCGGAGGCGCTCCGAGCCAATGAGTCCTGTAGCCAACAGCAAGAACGTAAGTGGCGTGCCGACGATCCACAACCACGGCAAGAAATCGGGTACCGCATTGGCCAGCTTAACGAACGGATCGACCTCCGCTGCCGGCGCCACCGCATAGCCCGCAGCGGCCGGCGATGCTTGTTCAAGTTCGCGAGTCGCCTGTGGCGGCGGAATATCGAGAGGAGTTTCCGCCAGGTCAATCACCGCCGCCGCTTGCGGCTTAGCCGTTGGCATTTCAGGAACTGCCGGCGGCACGTCGATGCTTGCGATCGCATCGAATCTTACAATCGCATCGGGCGGCGAAAGCCCGGCGGTGTGCCAATCGATGTCGCGGGCGATCCACGCTGCAATCGCCACCGGCATGGCGGCAAGTACTACGAACCCCACGAGTGTTACCGCGTAGCGCCAACTCGGTGGCACGTGCCGCAACGCAAGCCGCACCATGGCGAGCGCGAGGGCAACGAGCGTGCCGATCCACAAATAGTGGATCATCGTCCACCCAGCGAGTTGCCACACAGGTTCCCAAGGAAGATTGTCGTTCATCGCGTGCTCTCCTTCGTCTTTGCCCGGCGCTTGGCGTCAACGAGTTTCTCCAGTTCTGCTAGTTCCTGTACCGAGAGCTTCTCGGTCTCCACCAGGTGCGCAACCAGCCGGCTGGCAGAGCCCTCGAACACACCATCTACCAGCTTGCCGACCATGCTGCCGGCAGTTTTCTGCTGCGTGACGGCAGCCGACCACCGGTAGCCCCGTTGACCTCCGCTGGGCCCCGCGTCCTTGCGTTTGACGAGGCCCTTATCGAGCATCACTCGCAGCATGGTGGCAACGGTGGTGGTGGCAACGTCGCGTTCGGCCCGCAAGGCCTGGCACACCTCCGCGAGCGACGAACTACCATTCGTCCACAGGATACGAAGTATTTCGAGTTCCCCATCGGTGGGGTGCTTACTGGCGGGACGCGGCATCGCGATTGCTCCACGGAAAGATAGCTGGAAGAGCCAACGCCGCCAATTCTATAGAATTAGAACGTGATGTCAAGCATTTTTTCCGTGTTGCCCTCAGAGCCGGCCCTCCGAGACACGGCCGTTAGGGAGCGCCGCGCGAGTAGAAATCAAACGCCTAGCGCTCCCTTACGGTCGCGGCTCGGAATCACGGTTGGCATCATCAACTAGCGGAACAAGAGCATCCCGAACGCGTCGGGCGAGTCGTCCGCAACGCCGGTCCAGCTCGAGGTATTGCCCCGCGAGGTCTTGCGCTCGACGCCCAAGCACCAGGTGTCGAGCACCGCGGGCGGTGGGCTGGCGAGTTCCGACCAGGGAATGGCCACCTCGGCCGTCCATGCCGTCTCGCCCAATTTGCTGGCAACGAACCAGCGGGGGTTCCAGTTCGCGTTGCCCCAGCAGGCGTCGCGCGTCCAGCCACGGCAGTCGACCACCAGTTGGTACGCGGTTGAGTAGTCGCGGTCGACGTCGAGCGCCAGGTGCACCCGGTCGAACATCGTGAGGTCGGCGTCGCGGCGTCGTGGTTCGTCGCTGGTGGCGTAATTTTCGTCGCGCAAGCGGGGGCAAGTCAGCGCCAGGTACAAGTATTCCTCGTCGCGGGCGAGTTGCATCGTAGCGGCGGTGGCATCGTCGCGCGCCGCAGCGCTCGCGACGCGCAGCGGTTCGGCTTGCTGCCAGAACGGTTCGTCCATGACACCGTCCAGGTGAGGTGGATTCGGAGTCGCTTTACACGCGGCGAGCGGCTTATCGGGGGGCAAGGCATCGGGCGCTGCGAGCCAGTTTTCGGCCCGGGCTGCGGTGCCCCAAGCGGTGTTGACGTTCGCTTTGCTGAGTACCGCAAAGTAACGGTCGGCCGTGTTCGCGAATCCAAGCTTGCGCGACGCGACCGCAAGCGGGAACCGGAGCGCGGGCTCGGCGTAAACGGCCGGACGGGCCTTTTCCAAGTAGCCACCGAGCAGCGTAGCACGTTCGAGTCGCTCGTCGGGTGTCAGCTCACCGGTGCCGCCGCCCGTTTCGCCGGGAAGCTCGGCGGCGGCCTGCTGCACAGCTTGGCCTTGAACGGGTGGCTCGACATTGGCGAGTGGCCGCGCCGCGCCTGCTGGGCCTGGGCGCGCCCCGCCACGTGCGCCACTTCGCCGCTGGCGTAGTAACGTACGAGCCAGGCAAGCGCCTGCTCGGCGAGCGGATGATCGGGGTACCGCCGGGCGAACAGGTACATTGTGTCGGCCGCCATCGCGTGGCGGCCCGTCTCGCGGTAGCCCTCGGCAAGTTGAAACATCAGCTCGCCGCCCGAATGGGTGTCGAGCCCGCCGGTAAGATTCACCACCTGGCGCTCCACACCGGGCTGCCCTCGGCGTAATCCAACAGCCGCACCAACTGGCGACGTTTTTGCGTCAGTCGTCGTAGGCGGTCGAGATCCTCAGGGTTCGAGGCCACCGCCATGCGCCGCGCATCGCTACCCGACTGCACGTTGAGCCCCGCGAACAAGTCGCGCGTACTAATGGCCAGGCCGTCCTGCTGGCGGAGCAATTCCAGCTCGTCCAGCGGTGGTGGCACCGTGTGCTTGGTGAACAGGAGTCCGCGGGCGGCGGAGCTCCAACCCGCGGGCGAACCGCCAAGCGTGGGGACGAAATCGTCGGTGGGCAAGCGTATCGACCCGCGCTCGCCAGTGGGGAGCAGCCCCACCACGCGTTTGACTTGCCACGCTTCGAGGGCGACTGCTGCCAGCTCGGCACTTTGGGTGGGGTCGGCTGCCACGCCAACGGCTTCGACCGCAAGTTGCTCCAGCAGCGCACTGGCAGCATGCCGCTGCGGGTTGCGCTCATGGGGCACCAGCAATACCTCAGGCCGCCAGGTGCGAATGGCGCTGGCCAACTCGGCAACGAGTTGCTCGCGGGCCATGCCATCCGTCTGCCGATTCAGTTCGCCCAGCAGCGTGTCGGCCGACGTGTGATAGCCGGCCGCTGGTACGTCGCCGGGCCAGATGGCGGGCATGCACGGCGTAACCAGGTTGGTAAACGCTTCGCGGGTGCGGTGCCAGTCGGCCGGTGCGCTACCGCTGGGCGGCTGCGCAAACAGCGGCACCAGCGCCGTGCGGTACCCTTCGCCGGCAGCGTAACGCGCTATGATCTCCACTGGCGCCTGCTGGGGCGAAGCGGCAACCACCATCATCGCGGCACGCCCTCCGCCGCGCTGGCGATGCCAACTCCGCCCACCATCGGTTGTTGCCAGAATCGTACCGAACTCACCAACGGCCCAGCCTCGCGCGCTATCGACGAACATCAGCTTGTACAACGGTGCGCCACTGCCGGTGGCCACGCGCGTCCAAGTACCGCCGCCGTCGCTCGAAGTCGCCACCACACTGCCTGGGGTGCCGGCAAGCCACACGTGCTGGCCTGCCACGGCCACCGAGTTCCAGTTCCACGCCCGCTCAAGGCGCGGCGCGCCCCCCAGCGGCGGCGTGGCTGGGGGTTGCCAGGTGGTGCCGGCGTCGCTGGTTTGGAGCAGCAAACCGTCGTCGCCCGCTATCCAGCCGGTAGTGGGTCCCGTCATGGCGACGGTGCGGGCGAGCCGCGCGTCGGTGGTCGCCAGCGGTGTGGGTCGCAGCTCGCGGTCGATCACCACCGCACGCTGGGCGTCGGCACCGGCAAGTAATCCGCCACCGGGATGAACAAAGTCCGCGGCGAGCCAGGTCGATTGCGCCGCCGCGCCTATGGGCTGCCAGCTCTTACCGCCGTCGGCGGTGGTAAAGAGTCCCGAAGGATAGAAACTGCTGCCGTACCCAGTGGCAACGCCATGGGCCGCATCGAAAAACTTGATGTAAGTGAGCCGCGGCAGCGTCGGCGTTTCGATGCGCTGCCAAGATGCGCCGCCGTCGATCGTGCGGAGCACCACCCCTTCGGTACGATGCGTCATCGGCGTGGTAAAGCCGCCCACGATCCACCCGCGCTGGGCATCGGCAAAGCTCACCGCCAGTAGTGGGCACTCGACGCCCGACCGCTGCGTGTGCCAATGGGCACCGCCATCGTCGGTCGCCAGCACCACGCCCCGATCGCCTACGGCCCAACCGTGCTGGGCGTCGACGAACACCACATCGCGAAGCGTCGCGTCGGCAGCGAGTACCTGGTCCAGCGTAGGGGCTTCCGGCGACGGGCGACGGGCGAGCGCCGGAGCGGTCGCCGCCACGGCAAAGCCCACGATTACGAGACCGGCAACCAGAGTGATTCGCGAGCGAGCCATCGATCGAGCATCCTTGCTGTCGACTGAAAATGGGAGGATTTGCCGCCAATTGTAAACGAACCTGCGGGTTTACCCTAGGCGAGAAAGTCGCCATGCAAAACCGTGAGCCGGGTCGTCCCCGACCCCGATCAACTACGCACTTGGCTGGGGGCTCGCTGCACTCGACCCCAGCCACCCATCCACCTGCGCGATTCCAACTGTGTCGATTGTGCTAGCAGTGAGGGCGCGATGGCCGCTGCGCGGCGCCTGTTTCGGCCGCAGCGTAAGGTAGACTTCGGTGCCGCGCCTCCTAACCACCCCCGTTCGCCCGCTTCGAAGCCTGTTTGCCCATGTCTACGCCCTGTTCGCCGCTTGAGTCGATGGTCGCCAAGGCCGAGTCGCTGTACACGCTGCCCGCGGTGGCGATGGAGGTGCTGCGACTCACCGACTCGGAGCAGGTCGATACGCAAGCGCTCAAAGAGTGCATCGAGCGCGACCCGGCGCTCGCCGCCAAAGTGCTCAAGGTGGTCAACAGTTCGCTTTTTGCGCTCAGCGGCAAAGTGGAGAACCTCACGCAGGCAATCGCGCTCTTGGGCATCAAGCCGCTCAAACTACTGGTGCTGGGATTTAGTCTGCCGGACGAGTTGCTCGCCGACCTCGACGCCGAGCAACTGCAAAACTACTGGCGGGGTGCGCTTACCCGGGCGGTAACGGCGCGGCAACTCTCCGAAACAATGTGGCAGGTGCCCGGCGACGACGTCTTTCTGGTGGCCTTGCTGCAGGACATTGGCACGCTGGTCCTGTTGCAGCAAGTCGGTACGCCGTACGCCCGCTTTCTCGCCCAGGTCCGCAACGAGCGAGGACGGTTGGTTGATTTCGAGCATAGCGCACTGGGCTTCCATCATCGCGAGCTGACCGTCGCACTGCTCCGCAAGTGGCAACTCCCCGACATCTACACGAGCGCCATGCTCGAACCGCCAACGCGCGAGAACATGGTGAACTCCCGCGACCCGCGCGCCATGGCCCAGGTACTGCGGCTGGCGAACCTATTGGCCGAACTGGTCGACGAACACCACCTGCAGATTCTGCCCGAGCTACTGGAACTTGGCGAGCAGTACTGTGGGATGACCAAAGACGACTTGAGTAAACTGGTAGCCGAACTCGAACCCCAAATCGAGCAACTGGCCACCGCGCTGCAGGTACAGCTGGCCGACGGCGAGACCTACGCCAGCGTACTGGCAGCCGCCCAAAAGCAACTCGCTCGAGAGGCCGAGGGTGCTGCGGCCATGCTGATGCAGCCCGCCCCAGAGCTTTGCGATCAAGTGCTCTCCGACGCTTGCGAATTGCAGCGGGCGGTGCGCAACTTTACTCAGGTTGCAGCCCGGTCGATACACGATGAAAATGCACGACCGCGGGCCCACGCTGCGCAAACGGTACTACCCGGCCCGCGCTTGCGGGCTACCACGCACGCTGGTGCCGAGCAGAGCCTACTGGCCGACTTGACCGCCGCGGCGGCTGGCTGCCGGCAGCGCCGCGAGCCGCTCAGCTTGCTGCTGTTCGACGCTGCGGACGACGACGCGTTTGCGGGCGAGATCGATCGGGCGAGCGGCTTGCAGTCCACAGTCAAACGAATCATGGTCGCGCAAGACCTCGCAGCGGGACCAACGGTTTGGATGTCGCCCACATCGTTTGCCATTGTGCTGCCGAGCGTCGATCGGCGAGAGGCAGTAGAAGCGGCGCAGCAACTGGCCGCTGCCCTTGTGGACGGCTCGGGGGAGCTGGCCACCATGGATAGGCCCGTCCAACTGAAAGCGGGAGCAGCGTCCATCGCGGCGATCCCCAAGGGCTTCGAACCCAACCGATTACTCACCGCCGCCCACCGCTGCCTGGCAGCCGCCCAAGCCAGCGGTGGTACCGCTACCAAAAGCATCGAAGTGTACTAGGTTGGATCGAGCCCAGCACTGCGGCTGGCCGGGCCGATTCGCCCGCGATCAGGCAGCGCAGGGCGTGGGTCGCGGCACGCCGGCGGCTTTGATAAGATCGGCACCATGACCGACCCACCTTCCTCCCTCAATCCGGCCCCTTCGCAGGCACCTGGCGAAGGGGTCGTTCCCACTACCGCGGCGGCCGATCCCGCGGCCCGCTACGACGTCCGTGAGCTGCAACGCTCCGACATCGAGACCTTGCCGCCCGCCGCCCCCGAGCAGGTAGCTCGCAAGCGCACGCTGCCCATCGTGTTGTTCGTTGCCACGTGTCTCTCTACGTTTTGGGTTGGTGCGGCAAAGTACGAACCACTCGAAGCGATGATCGACACCCGCGTCATGTGGGCAACCATCCAATCGAATTGGCTCGAAGGCCTCACCTACATGGGGGCCGTGCTCGCCATCCTGCTCACCCACGAGATGGGGCACTTCCTGCAGACCGTGCGGTACGGCATTCCCGCCAGTTACCCGCTCTGCATCCCCGTGCCATTCAACCCCATCGGCACGATGGGGGCCGTGATTAGCATGGACGGCATGCGGGCCGATCGGAAACAGATTTTCGACATCGGAATCGCCGGGCCGCTCGCCGGTTTGATTGTGGCAATCCCCATTCTGTGGATTGGAGTCGGCAAGCTCGACCTCACTACTAACGTCGGCCCGCGCGAGATCCAACTCAACAGCCCGGTCATCGTTACCTGGATGCTCGACTACCAGCACCCCGAGTGGAAAGACAAGGCCGACTGGATTGGCATTTCGCAAGTCAATCCATGGTTCATGGCCGGCTGGGTCGGTATGCTCATCACCGGCCTCAACATGCTGCCGATCAGTCAACTCGATGGTGGCCACACGCTGTACGGGCTATTCGGCCCCCGCGCAAACTTACGCCCGCGGTTTTCTGGTGGTGGCAATCATCTACGTGGTAATCAATCTCGAACAAGCGGCCATCTGGACGCCCATGCTGATTCTCGTGATCCTGATGGGCGTCAATCACCCCAAGACAGCCAACGACCGCGTACAGCTGGACGATGTCCGCTGGGTAATCGGCATGGCCTCGCTATCGATTCCAATCCTTTGCTTTCCGCTGTTGGGGCTCAAGCAGTAGCGTCTGGATGGTGGCCAAAGCCGGGCACACTTTGAAACTTGGTGTAGCTTCTTGAAGTGGCATTCGGCCGATGAATTCGAGGCACGTGCGGCGGTACCGAAACTAGCTGGGGTGCGCTGCGTCGCTGGGAGTTGGGGGGACACTCGAATTAGCCCACCATGCCTGCACGGCAGCGGAGCTGGCGGGCCGGCTATATGCAGCGATGGTGACGACCGACACGACTTAGGAGAGTTTCTTCCAGCGGGCGGGTGATGCATCCGCCGTGAGTTGTCCAGCCACCGATCTGAGCGAAGTGTTTCACACCGCCACAGGAAAAGGGCTACTCCAATTCGTCCCCAGAAACAGATCTTCTGAAAAGATAGCATCGACTTAGCGGAAATATCTGACCCATTCTTGAAAGCTGAGCCGGAAGGGCTTGCCAACACGACAATCGCTTCTAGACTCCACTTGGGCGGTGTCAGCCAAGCTCTTTTCAGCTTTGAACAAGGCCAGGGCGGACAGCAGCGATCGACAGGATTCTACAAGACCGCGAGACGAACCTGCTCCCGCTAGCTGAACGTCGGTTTGCAAAGGGTTTTGTGCTAACGGCCAGGGAAGGATGACAGCAATGCTAGTACTTAGTCGTAAATCGGGTGAGGGTGTGCGGATTGGCAACAACATCGCCGTATCGGTCGTCTCGATAAAGGGAAAACAAGTGAAGCTTGCGTTCGCTGCACCAGATGATGTGGCAATCCTCCGTGGCGAGCTGGTCGTCGCGGATGACGAACTGAGTTGTCTAGCCGACGATTTGGAATTGGCGGGAAGCAAGCCGAGATAGTGTCGTACCGACATCAAGACGGTCTATTCAATCGTCCCGAAACACCAACACTGTTGGCACTCACGTCCCCCGAAGTCTTCTCCGCCTTAACTCGCTTCAATTGCCCAAGCCCTACGCGTCAAAGGAATGTGCTAAAGTGCGGCGGTGCCATCGACTTCGTTCAGTTGTGCATGTCCCTACGACGCCAAAGTGGGACCACCCGACCGCTGGAATAGTTCGGGGCTATCCGCAGCGCTGCCCCTGAGGTAATGACCCCTCGAGCAGTTGCGTAGATGCTAAGCCGTCGAAGTCCATGACTCTGCTGACCACGCTGTACTTCGTGCAGTACACACCACTAGAGTGAGAAACTGCCCGGCTTATCAACGCGCGCCGCCGTGCAGCTTCGGCGAAGGTCGCCAGGAGGTGACTTGCTCGGAGCGTCCACTACCTTTGGTTCCGCAGCGCTTGTGGTGGTGAACTGACCTGGTCCCAGGGCTGCCCACGCCTCGGGCTATGCGTTTTCGCCGCTCCGCGGCTTTTAGCGCTTTATCGCCGCTCCGCGGCTGGGCCTGTCACCCGTGCAGAACGGCATGAAATCCGCGTTACACAAATCGACCGGTGCGTAAGAACTGCGCCACGTGATCGGCTGTTTGCTGGCGCCACAAGATGCTGGTATGTAAGCTATTGAGCGTCACGTGGTCGGCGTGGTCGTCCAGGAGCGTCGACTCAGCCCGCACCACGTTGTCGCGACCCGCAGCCACGATGCCCACTTCGCGCTCGCCTACGGTTCGCGGCAGCCGATTCACGAAGCTATCGGGCAGGTCCGATAGTTCCACCAACGTGGTGGTAAACCAGCCATAGACGGGCGTCAGCTTGCGGGCGACGTGCGAGCCACGGTTGGGCGGGCCGATCATCACAATACGGTCCAAATTCTCTGGCACGCCGCTCTGCAGCGCGCAGCGGGTGACGATGCTCCCCATGCTGTGGGCGACTACATGAATCGTGCGACCTGGGTGACGGTCGGCCAGGGCATGCAATCGTCGAGAGAACTGCGCCCCGAGATCTCGATTCGACCCGCGTAGTGTGAAGTACCCATGCAGGTGCGTATCGAACCCGCGACGGCGGAGCCGCGAAGCCAGCGGCACGAGTAGCCACTTGGTCGAAGCCAAGCCATGCGTCAGCACCACGAGGTCGCGCACCGGAGGGGACGACTTGCGACTTGGCGATTCGGTTTGCTGCGGTCGTTCGAGAATGGGGGAGGCCATGCATCACCTATGGACGAAGCGTTTCCTGACTTTACGCTTCGCCCGCCTGTTCGGCGAGCCCAGTTTATTCCGCCCGCCGCTGTTGGAACCAGCGCAATAGATACAGGAACAGCACCGCGCCACCGGTGGCCGTGATGAGCTCGGCGAGCGTGCCCCAGGCGGTAAACCCCACCAGCCTGATCACCAATCCGCCCAATAAAGCACCGATGACACCGACCACCAGGTTGCCGGGGATGCCAAAGCCATCGCCCAACGTTAATTGTCCTGCGAGCCAACCCGCCACCAAACCGATGAGTAAGAACCATAGGAAGCTGAACATGTCGCACCCCTTTCTTTTCGATTAGGTTTCGATTAGGCGTTGCTAGGTTGCGCTTGGCGGTAGTCGGCGGTCGACCACCTGCCAGAACGTGGTGAGGTTGAGCTGCACCTCCGCATATTGCGGAGATTGATACTCGCCGGAATCCTTGGCGGTGACGCGATAACTCTCGCCATCGAGCACGTGGAATTCAACGACGCGCGTTTGTGGATCGACGATCCAGTATTCCGCCACGCCGGCCTCGGCGTACAAATCTAGCTTCTCAACTCGATCGCGACTGGTTGTCGATGGAGAGAGGACTTCGACCAGCAAGTCGGGCGTACCATTGATCCGATCACCCACGAGATGCTCATGCCCCGCACGGAGATACACCACGTCGGGCTGCACGATGGTATGTTTACACAATACCACGTCGACGGGTGCTGCCAGCACGATGCCACCAGCGCCTGCAAGTAGACCGTCGAAATACTTCCACAAGTACATACCGACGTGTTGGTGTCGCGGCGTCGGAGCCGGAGAGATCACGATGAACCTCCCTCGAAGTAGCTCGACGGGCTCCCCTTCGGCCAACTGCCAGTAGTCAGTAGCCCGGTACGGCCCCACCGTCGTGTGCGGCGTCGCTTGGTCAAAGCTTTCGTAGTGGAGTAATTCGCTTGCCATGCGCTGGGCTTCCGGTCGAGTCTATGGTACCGATTTACCCATTATACTCCCAATGCTGACCTACGGCGCGAGCAGCAATCGCCCGGGTGCGGAGAGGAAGTCCTTTACGGAGTTGACGAACCGGGCCGCATCGGCGCCGTCGACCACGCGGTGGTCGTACGTAAGCGACAGCGGCATGATGAGCCGCGCCTCGATGGTTTCCTCGTCCACAATCGTCGGTAGCAGGCGACTACGGCCAACCAGCAGGATGGCTACTTCGGGCGGATTGATAATGGGGGTCGAGTAGGTGCCCCCAACGGCCCCCATGTTGCTGATGGTAAAGGTGCCGCCCCGCATCTCTTCAATCGCCAGTGTTCCCTCGCGGGCCTCCCCGATCAGGCGATCCATCTCGCGGGCGACTTGCGAAATGCTCAACCGGTCGACGTCGCGGAGCACGGGCACCATCAAGCCGCGGTCGGTATCCACCGCAATGCCAATGTTCACGTACTCCTTATAGATAACGTTGCCCGCCTCCATGTCGACCGACGCGTTCACAATCGGATGCAGCCGCAAGCTCGACGCGATGGCCTTGATCAAGAACGGCATTTGGGAGAGCTTGAGGCCCCGCTTGGCGTAGTCGTCCTTCGACTGCTGCCGCATTTCTTCCAACTCGGTAACGTCCACGTCGTCGAAGTTGGTGAGCTGCGGGATGGTGGTGTAGCTGGCTATCATGTTGGCCGCAATCGTCTTGCGCATGCGGCTCATCTTTTCCACGCGGACCGCACCTTGGCCATCCGATTCGGGCGAGCCGGGTGGCGTGACGCCGGGCGACACGTTCGAGGCGGCTTGCTGCTGCGCAGCGCGGACGTGCGACCGCACGTCGTCGTCGGTAATGCGACCACCGCTGCCACTCGGCCGGACGCGACGCAAATCGACACCCAGTTCGCGGGCCAGCCGCCGGACACTAGGCCCCGCGGCGGCCGAGGCCACGCCATCGCCGGGCGAACCGCCGGCGGGAGTCGTTGGCGTGGGAGCGGCGGATTTTGGGGCAGTGGCTACGGCAGGTTCCCCCGCAGTCGGGGTTTCGGCCGGGGTTTCGGCCGGAGTCGGGGACGACGCGGCTCCCGGTGCTGCAGCAGGCTCAGGTTCCGGTTCCGGCTCTTTCTGCTCGGCCACAGGCTCCGGCTTTGGCGGTGCCTTCTTCGGTTCCTCTTTCGCCGGCGCGGCAGCTCCGTTGGCACTGGCGTCGATCTCGAAAATCGCAGCCCCCACGTTCACCGTGTCGCCTTCGCTTACGAGAATCTTGACAATGGTCCCCGCCGCGGGGCTCGGCACTGCAGCAGTGGCCTTGTCGGTCTCGATTTCCAAGAGGTCCTGGTCTTTCTCGACCGAGTCGCCCTCGCTTACCAGAATCGATAGGACGTCGCCCGAGTCGATATTTTCGCCCAGGTTGGGAAGCTTGATTTCAGTTGCCATGTTCGTATTCTGCCAGGTCGTGAATCTGCCCGCGAATCCCGCGGAAGTTTGCGAATGTTGCCGTGTGGTAAAGGATATGTCACGCAGAGACGCGGAGACGGCAGAGATTGTTCACTGCACACTCTTCCTCCATGCCAATCCGTGTTCATCCGTGGCTAGTTTCTTTCCGTTGCGATCGTCGTGTCGTCGTGGTTCCACCTCGGTCAAGAGCTACGCATAAAGCGCCGATTGCTTGTCGGGGTCGATGCCCAGTTGTTCGATCACCTCTTGGAGGCATGGTACGTCCGCGCCGGTTTTCTTTAATTGGTCCAGCGTCGCCAGCGTCACGAACTCGGCGTCCACCTCGAAGTGCCTGCGGAGCGCTTCGCGGCTTTCGCTGCGGCCCATGCCATCGGTTCCCAGGGCGAACAGCCCGCCCGGCACCCAAGGGTCGATCTGCTCGGCCAGCGCCCGCATGTAGTCGCTCGCGGCAATGAAGGGGCCTTCGAGCCCTTCGAGTTGCTGCTCCAGGTAGCTCACGCGTGGCTCGTCGTTGGGATGCAGCATGTTCCAGCGGCGACACTCCTGGGCTTCGCGGCGAAGCTCGGTGTAGCTCGTAACGCTCCACACATCGGACGATACCTGGTACTTCTCTGCCAGCAGCTTCTGGGCATCCAGCGCACTCCGCAGGATCGCCCCGCTACCAAACAGCTGCACGTGGTACTTGAGCCGCTTGTCGGCGTCGCTCACACGGTACATCCCGCGGATGATGCCTTCGGCGCACCCCTCGGGCATCTCGGGCATCAAGTAGTTCTCGTTCCCCAGCATGATGTAGTAGATGCGCGTTTCGTTATCGACGTACATCCGCTTCATGCCCTCGAACATGATGACAGCCGTCTCGTACGCGTAGGCCGGATCGTAGGCGCGCACGGTGGGGAAGGCCATCGCGTTCACCAGGCTATGCCCATCCTGGTGCTGCAGCCCTTCGCCGTTGAGCGTGGTGCGACCGGCGGTGCCGCCGAGCAAGAAGCCCTTGGCACGCATGTCGGCCGCCGCCCAGATGAGGTCGCCAATCCGCTGGAACCCAAACATCGAATAGTAGATGTACATGGGGATCATCGGCACGCCGTGCGAGCTGTAGCTGGTGCCCGCCGCATTGAAGCTGCTCATGCTGCCCGCTTCGGTGATGCCTTCCTCCAGCAATTGGCCATCCTGCGCTTCTTTGTAGTACGACAGCTCGTTCGAATCGACGGGCTCGTACAGCTGTCCGGCATGGGCGTAGATGCCAATTTGCTTGAACAGTCCCTCCATGCCAAAGGTCCGCGATTCGTCCGGCACGATGGGCACAATGAACTTGCCCATCTCTTTGTCGCGCAAGAGGTCGGTAAGCAAGCGGACGAAGCCCATGGTGGTGGACATCTCCTTGCCTTCCCCCTTACTTACCAGCTTGTTGTTCAGCGTTTTCTCGTAGGCGGGCAGATCGGGAACGCTAATGGTGCTCCGCGATGAGTTGCGCGATGGCACGAATCCGCCCAGCGCTTCGCGACGCGCCCGCATGTACTCCATCTCGGGACTATCTTCAGGCGGCCGGTAGAACGGTGCCTCGGCCACCTTTTCGTCGGAAATGGGGATGCCGAACCGCGTGCGGAACTCGCGAAGCTCCTGCTCGTTGAGCTTCTTCTGGTTGTGCGTGATATTGCGGCCTTCGCCCCCTTCGCCAAGGCCGTAACCCTTAATGGTCTTCGCGAGCACAACGGTTGGCTTGCCGTTCTTCTGATTGATGGCGCGGTGATAGGCAGCGTAAACTTTATCGGGATCGTGCCCGCCACGGCGCATCTTCGTTAGCTTCTCGTCAGATAAATTCTTCACCATCGCTTGGAGTCGCGGGTCGACACCAAAGAAATGCTCGCGGACGTAGCTTCCAGGCGAGACCACGTACTTTTGAAACTGGCCGTCCACCACCTCCATCATGCGGGCGGCTAGTACGCCGTCGTCGTCTTTCTCGATAAGCGGATCCCAGTCGCCGCCCCAGACCACCTTAATGACGTTCCACCCTGCCCCACGGAACGTCCCTTCCAGTTCCTGAATGATCTTGCCATTACCGCGGACGGGGCCATCGAGTCGCTGCAAGTTGCAGTTGATAACGAATACCAGATTCTGCAAATGCTCGCGGGCGGCCAGCGAAATGGCGCCCAGCGTTTCGGGCTCGTCGCACTCACCGTCGCCCAAGAAGGCCCATACGTGCTTGTGCGACAAGTCGGCCAGGCCACGATCGGTCAGGTACTCGTTGAACCGTGCCTGGTAAATGGCCATGATGGGGGCCAGCCCCATCGAAACGGTGGGGAATTCCCAGAACTCGGGCATCAGCCACGGATGCGGGTAGCTACTCAGCCCACCCCCCGGCGACAACTCGCGGCGAAAGTTCACCAGGTTCTGCTCGGTCAGCCGACGCTCCAGGAACGCCCGGGCGTACATGCCCGGCGCGGCGTGCCCCTGGAAGTAAATCTGGTCGCCGTCGAATCCGCTCTCGCCACGACCCTTGAAGAAGTGGTTCTGCGCCACCTCGTACAGTGTGGCGCTCGAAGCAAACGTACTGATGTGACCGCCCGGCGACGACGGGTGCCGGTTCGCCCGGGTAACCATGGCCATCGCGTTCCAACGGACGTAGCTCTTGATACGACGCTCCAACTCACGGTCGCCCGGATACGCCGGTTGCTCGCTGCGGGTAATCGTATTGACGTACGGCGTGGTAGCCGTGAAGGGCAACTCGACGTCGAGCCGGTGCGCAGCCTCTTCGAGCGCGCCGAGCAATTGCTTCACCCGGTCGGGGCCTTTGTGCTCCAGTACGTAGTCGAGCGATTCGAGCCACTCCGCGGTTTCGGTCGGATCGCTATCGTCCGGAATCGGCGAATTGTATTGCTTGGTATCTGTTGCCATATCTGAACCTCAGCCACTTGTTACTAACCACACACGGCACGGAAAACTCGGAACCATCGCATTGTTGGGAACACTAATCTCCACTAATCCACACAAGACCTACTCCGCAAGAGTATGAGTATATGGAATTTTACTAGGGAAAATCAGCCAGATTAGTGTTCCAAACGTCTTCGCGTACTCCGTGCCCTCTGTGGTAATGTTACTTTCGTTTTGGTCGATATACTTCTGTCGCTGTCCCCAGGTAGACTTCGCCGGCAAAGGCCACGGTCTCGCTCATCGTGGGATGCGGGTGGATGCTCTCGGCGACGTCGCGCATGTGGCATCCCATCTCGATGGCCAGCACCGCTTCGGCAATTAACTCGCCGGCGCCGGCACCAACGATGCCGCAGCCCAAGACGCGGTCGGTCTCGGGGTCGATAATCCATTTCGTCAGGCCATCGGTGCGGCCGTTGGCAATGGCCCTGCCACTGGCTTGCCATGGGTATTGGGCAACGGTCACTTTGCGGCCGGCCGCCTTGGCTTCGTCGGCGGTGAGGCCGGCCCAGGCAATTTCGGGGTCGGTGAACACCACCGCGGGAATGGCCTGCGCGTCGAACGCGGCTGGCTCGCCTGCTAGGACTTCGGCAGCCACCTTGCCCTCGGCCGACGCTTTGTGGGCCAGCATCGGGTCGCCCACCACGTCGCCAATCGCCAGGATCGCAGGATCGGCGGTCCGCTGCTGGTGATCGACTTCCACGAAACCACGCTCGTTAATTACCACCTTCGTATTCTCGAGCCCCAAGCCATTCGAGACCGGACGCCGGCCAATCGAAATCAGCACCCGGTCGAACTTCTGCTTGCCCGTGAGTTCGGGTCCTTCGAGTTCGACTTCCACCGCATTGCCAATGTCCTTGAGCCCGACCACTTTGGTACCCAGGTGGACGCCCACAAACCGATCTCGCACGCGCTTCTCCAGCGGCTTCACCAGGTCGCGATCGGCGCCGGGAAGCAAGCCGTCGGTGAGTTCGACCACCGAAACGGCCGAACCCAGTTCCGCGTAAACGGTCCCCATCTCCAGGCCAATGTAACCGCCACCCACCACCAACAAGGTCTCGGGGATGTCCTCCAGTGCCAGCGCCCCGGTGGAATCCATGACCCGCGGCGAACCGATGTCAAACGCTTTGGGCATCGCGGGCACCGAGCCGGTCGCCAGGACGCAATGGTCGAACGTCAGCCGAGTGCTCTCGTAGGTCTCGGGGTCGCCCCCTTCGAGTTCCAGTGTCGTGGAATCGACAAAGATGCCCCGGGCGTGGATCCGCTTCACCTTGCGGCGGCCGGCAAGCTGGGCGAGCCCGCCGCTCAGCGTCTCGATCACGTGCTCCTTGCGGGCGCGAACCTTGTCGATGTGGATCTTCGGCTTGCTGAATTCGACGCCCCAGTCGGCCATTTCCTCGGCCTCGGTCACCACCTTGGCCACGTGCAGCAGCGCTTTGGAGGGAATGCACCCACGCAGCAGGCACGTTCCGCCAAGCCGGGGGTCGGCTTCCACCAGGGTGACTTCCAGTCCAAGGTCGGCAGCCAAGAAGGCGGCGGCGTAGCCACCGGGGCCTCCTCCTAAAACGACAACTTGCGAGTGCATATGCAACCGGGGTTCGGTACGGGGGGTACGGAATACCAGCCATGGTCGGCAGCTGGGGAACCGCCGACAGGCGGAAAACTGTTTCGTGGCAAGCGGTTAAATCGCGCGAGCACTACAGTTTAACCCTCCGATGCTGACTGACAAAGGTACGGCCCAGCCGCCCGCCTCGGAATCCGCCTCCCAGCGTAACCGGGAAGCTCTAAGGTGTTCGCAGCGAACAGCTTAAGGCGTCAGGCGACTTTGTCGGCTCGCGCGCGGCGGCTCACCAGCACGAAGAAGACCGGCACGAATGTCACCGAGAAAAGTGTTGCGGCGATCATGCCGCCGAATACGGCGGTCCCTACCGCTTGGCGGCTCGAGGCACCGGCGCCGCTGGCGATCAAGAGCGGGATGACGCCCAGCAGGAACGAAAACGAGGTCATCAGGATGGCCCGGAACCGCACCTTGGCCGCCTCGACCGCGGCTTCCTGGATCGTGCGGCCGCTCTCCTTCAACTGGCTGGCAAACTCGACGATCAGGATGGCGTTCTTGCTCGCCAGGGCCACGAGCAGCACCAGGCCGATTTGCGTGTAGACGTTGTTGTCCATCTGGCGGATGCCAAGCGCCGCCACGGCACCCAAAACGGCCAGCGGAACCACCGCCACCACAGCAAACGGATTCGCCCAACTTTCGTACTGTGCCGCCAGGACGAGAAACACGAACAGAATCGCCAGCCCGAAAATAAGCACCGCCTCGGAGCCCACCTGTTTCTCCTGGTACGACATGCCGGTCCACTCGTACCCGAGTTGGTCGAGCGATTTGCTATCGACCAACTGCTCCATGAGTTCCAAGGCTTGCCCCGAACTCCTGCCGGCGGCCGCTTCGCCGGTGATGGATGCCGCCGGATAGAGATTGTACCGCACCACGGTTTGGGGCCCGGTCGTATCCTCCACTTTGGTGAAGGTTCCCAGCGGCACCATCTGGCCTTGCAGGTTGCGCACGTCGAGTTGCTTGATGTCGTCGGGCCGCGTACGAAATTGGGAGTCGGCCTGCACGCGCACCTGGTAGGTCCGGCCGAACTTATTGAAGTCGTTAACGTAGGTCGAACCAAGGTAGGCCTGCAAGGTCGCAAACACATCGTCGAGCGGCACGTTCAGGCGTTTGACCTTCTCGCGATCGATATCGGCAAACAGCTGCGGGACGCCAGCGCGGAACGTGGTGTTCACGGCTTGCAAACCCGATTGGGCGTTCGCATCGGCCACCACCTCTTGGGCGAGCTTGCCGAGTGTATCGAGGCCCATGTCGCCCCGATCCTGCAGTCGCATTTCGAATCCAGCTGCTACGCCCAATCCTTCGATGGGGGGTGGCGGGAAGGCAACGACTATGGCTTCTTCAATCTGCCGGAACCGCTGGCGGAGCGTGGCTAGGAGCCCGCCCATCCTGGTTTTCGGCGAAGTCCTATCGTCCCACGACTCGAGCGTAATGAATACCGCTGCGGCGTTGGAGCTGTTGGTGCCATCCAGCAGCGAATAGCCAGCAATGCTCACCCAGTTGCGAACGCCCCCTTCGCCCTTGAGCTCGGTTAAAACGTCATTGATCTCGTCGATCACCTCGCTGGTTCGCTCGAGCGACGCTGCATCGGGAAGTTGAACATTGCAAAACAGGTAGCCCTGATCCTCCACCGGCAGGAAGCCCGTGGGCAGCCGCAGGTAGGCCCAACCGGTGATGGCGCCGAGGCCGACAAACATGAGCAGCGCGATGGCGACCCGCCGGGTGAGACCCGAAACAACGCCCATGTACAGCCCTTCGGAGGCATCGTACACGCGATTGAACAGGCGGAAGAACGGGCCCAGCAGTCGGTACAGCCAGCCCTGCTGCACCTGCTCCTCGGGCCGGAGAATCAGTGCGCAGATGGCCGGACTCAGCGTGAGCGCGTTGATGGAACTCAGCACCGTGGCAGCAGATATGGTGAGGGCGAATTGCCGGTAAAGTTGCCCGGTGATGCCACCCAGGAACGCCGAAGGGATGAACACCGCCAGCAGCACCAGCGTCGTCGCTACGATGGGGCCAGAGACTTCCTGCATGGCAAGTACCGCCGCATCGCGGCTCGATTTTCCGTCCGCAATGCCGGCGCATTGTGTTCTCGACCACCACGATGGCGTCGTCCACCACAATGCCGATTGCCAGGATCAGGCCAAACAGCGTGACCAAGTTAATGGAGTAGCCAAACGCCGCCATCACCGCAAACGTGCCAATGAGCGACACGGGAATCGTAACGGCTGGCACCAACGTGGCCCGCCAGTCCTGGAGGAAGATAAAAATCACGAGCACCACCAGCCCCACGGCCTGCAGCAGCGTGGTCCGCACTTCCGCGATCGCGGCGTTCACGAACTCCGTGGTATCGAGGGCGACGTTCGATCGGACCCCTTGGGGGAATCTTGCTTCCAGTTCCTGGAGCTTTGCTTTCACCAGCGTCGCGACGTCGAGCGCATTGGCACCGGGAAGTTGATAGATCAGGATCGCAATGCCTTCGCGGCCCGAATCCCATGTCTCGATGTTGTAGTCTTTTCCGCCAAGGTCCACCCGGGCGACATCCTTCACGCGCGTAAATCGCCCGTCGTCCGTCGACTTGATGATCAAGTTCTCGAACTGCTGCACGTCGCTCAGTCGGCCCAGCGTATTGATGGTGAGTTGATAGGCCTGACCTGCAGGCACCGGAGGTTGCCCAATTTGACCAGCCGCCACCTGGACATTCTGCTCGCGGATCGCGGCAACCACGTCCTGGGTCGTGAGGTCGCGGGCCTTGAGCTTGTTGGGGTCGAGCCAGACCCGCATGCTGTAGTCGGCCCCACCGAACACGACCACTTCGCCGACCCCGTCGAGCCGTGCCAATTCGTCCTTGATGTTCTTGTTCGCGTAGTTGGCAAGAAACAGGCTGTCGTATTCCTGCGACTCGGACGTGAGCGTCAGCACCAGCGTGATGCTGGTCGAACGTTTTTTTGTCACGATGCCTTGCTGGGTCACCTCGGGAGGCAAACGTGGTTCGGCAGTCGCCACGCGGTTCTGCACCATCACCGACGCAATGTCCAGATCGGTGCCCACCTCGAAGGTGACGGTCAAATTGTACGAACCATCGCTGGCGCTGGTGGACTGCATGTAGAGCATGCCCTCGACGCCGTTGACTTCCTGCTCAATTGGCGTGCCAACCGTTTCGGCAACCACCTGGGCATTCGCACCGGGATACGACGCGGTTACCTGGATGGTGGGAGGCGAAATCTCCGGGTAGCGGGCGACCGGCAGCACCCACACCATCACGCTCCCCACCAGCACGGTGAGAATAGCCAACACCGTGGCGAAGATCGGCCGGTCGATAAAGAATCGCGAAAACACGACTATCCTTCACTTGCTGGCGAAGGAGTTGTATTCCCGTTGTCTGACTGATTGGAAGCCGTCTCTTTGACGGCGGGCCCTTGCGCGGCGGCGGAAGCCGGCGACTTCATTTCCACCATCTGGGGCGCCACCTTGCCACCCGGCCGAGCCCATTGCAGCCCGTTGACCACCACGTTATCCGCCGTAGTCAGGCCCGCTTCGATGACACGCATGCCGTCGTAGCGCTCGCCCACTTCCACGCCGCGGCGTTCAACCGTCTGCTGGTTGTCGACCACCAGCACGTAGGCCCCCGCCTGATCGCGACCGATTGCAACTTCATCAACCAGCAGTACTTCTTCGGGAAACAGGGGGACTTGGATTCGCACGAACGAGCCGGGGGGGATCTGGCGATCGGGATTGTCGAACACGGCACGAACCATGTAGGTACCCGAGCTTTCGTCGACACCCAGATCGGCGTAGTCGAAGCGGCCTTCGTGCGGATAGCCCTGTTCGTTAGCAAGCGCCAGGAACACCTTTCGCTCGCGCATTTTTTGCAACTGCTCGGGCTTTGCCACGCGGCCCTCGTCCTGCCACTCGATCCACTGCAGCAGCACGGATTCGCTAATGGAGTAGTACGCGTAGATTGGGTCGTAGCGAATGACGGTTGTCAGGTGCGTTGCCTCGTTCGCGCCAACTAAGTTGCCAACATCGACCAAGGTCCGTCCCACTCGACCCGTGATGGGCGATTGAACTTCGGTGTAGGTCAGGTCGAGTTCAGCATCGCGGAGGGCCGCGATCGCGGCGCTTCTCTGTGCTTCGGCCGATTCCTTCGCCGCGCGGGCGGCAAAGACCGAGGCTTTGGCCATCTCGTTATTGGCTTCTAGTTCGTCGATCTCCGATTGCGTTACGGCGCCGCTGGCGGCCGCCTCGCGATTGCGGCTGAGTTGTAGTTCGGCATTTCGCTGCTGGGCGACGGCGCTTGCTTCCTGCGTCACGCGCTCTGCTTTTGAGCTTCCGCCATGGCGACCGCTGCTTCGGCTTCCGCCACGCGAACCTTGAATGGCTGTTGATCGATCACGTACAGCATGTCGCCCGCCTGCACGTCGCTGCCAGGCCTGAACTTGATTTCGTTCAGAAAACCCTTGACGCGGGCCTGAATATCCACCTTCTCGAACGCCTCGGTGGTGCCGGTGAACTCCAGCGTGCGAGTAATGCTATCGGCGACAGGTTGGGCAACGTCCACCGCATGCGGTGGGGCGGGCACGTACTCGTTGGTGCCGCAGCCGGTGAAGGTAACGCACCCCATCGCAGCCGCGACGATCGCAACTCGCGGGGCAGCTCCAAAGGTAGCTAATAGGGCAGGCATGGCATGCGGGGGATGGCGAACGATTCGGCGTGGCAGATTCCGCAAGTATAGCACACCCCCACCATGCACTACGCACCCGATGGGTTGTGTCGGCTCTGCAGGCTATTCGGCCAGCACCGTTTGCAGCGCGGTACGGATGTCGGGACACGAAAACTCGAAGCCTTCGGCCTGCAACCGCGCGGGATAGATTTTCGCCCCGCCAAGCAGCATCTCGTCGGCCATCGCGCGACCGGCCATCGCACGAACCGCAAACGCTGGCGTCCGTACCACGGTGGGCCGATGCACGGCCTCGCCCAGGGCGGTGGTGAATTCGCGGTTGGTCACGGGGTTGGGGGCCGTGGCGTTGACCGCGCCGTGCAAGGGATCGTGGTCGAGCGCGAATTGAATGGCCGCCACCACGTCGGGCAGCGCAATCCAACTCATGTACTGCTGGCCACTGCCCAGCACGCCACCGACTCCCATGCGAAACGGGGTGAGCATCTTCCCCAACGCGCCACCATGGGGGCTCAGCACAACGCCAATCCGGAGTTGGCAGACGCGAATGCCCGACTCCCACGAGGCCTGCGTAGCGGCTTCCCAGTCGCGACAAGTATCGGCCAGGAATCCCTGGCCGCCAGCCGAACGTTCGTCGAGCCGCTCGTTGCCGCGCACGCCGTAGTAGCCAATAGCGGATGCGTTGAGGTGCACGCGCGGCTTCTGCGGCAAGCTGGCAAGTGTCAGGCTGAGCAGTCGCGTACTGTCCACCCGGCTGTCGCGAATCTGCTTTTTGAATTCGTCGCTCCAGCGGTGATCGGCAATGCCCACGCCACCTAAGTGCACGACAGCATCCACGCCGTTCAGTTCGTCCGCGTCGATTTCGCCATGCGAGGGCTTCCAGTAGATCTCCGCGTCCTGGTCCTTGACCGGGCGGCGTACCAATCGCCGCACCGTGTGCCCATCGGACTCCAACGCTGCTACCAGCGCCTTGCCGATGAGGCCCGAGGCACCACCAACGGCGACGACTTGCGAAGGGTGATTGATCATGATGTTGGCGTCCTCAGCGATTTCCTACGCTTACGGCTAGGGTCGAAAACTATGCCAACAGTATAGATACAAACCGCGGCGAGCATAGCCGCGCATCCGACTGGCATCCTTGGGGTAAGGCCATGCGGTTGCAACCACAATTACCGACGCCCAACTGGCGTCCCAGCCATCTCCGACACGCTGTACGGGCGTGAGCTACTCGCGCAGCGAAAACCAACGTTGCTGGCCGTGTGGTGCGGTGGTGCATGGCCGCGGGCGGCGTTAGCCAGTTCGCTATGCGGGCCACCCGTGCTCATCCAACTGCCACCACGCAGGACACGTGCCGTACCAGCAAGCGGCCCGGGGGGATCGTGGCGGGGGCTCGTATAGTAGTAGTCGGCGGCGTACCAATCGTGGCACCACGACCAGACATTGCCGGCCATGTCGTACAAGCCGAAGCGATTGGGGGGAAACTGTGCGATGGGCGCAAGGCCGCGAAAGCCATCGAGGCCCTGATCGCCTTCAGGAAACTTGCCCTGCCAAAAATTGGCCACGGGCTCGCCCTCGGCAGGCAGCTGGTCGCCCCAGGTATAGGTTTGTTCGCTGAGCCCACCGCGGGCGGCCATTTCGTACTCCGCCTCGGAGGCAAGGCGTTTACCCGCCCAGGCGGCGTACGCGGAGGCGTCGTTCCAGCTCACGTGCACCACGGGCAAATCGCCGCGGTCGGCTAACGTGCTCAACGGTCCGTCGGGCGTGCGCCATGTGGCGCCCGTAACTTCCAGCCATTCGCGGCGCTCCGTGTCGAACACCAGCGACGATCCCCGCCGCTCGGCCGCCGTAACGTACTGGGTTTGCTGGACGAACGTGGCGAACTGGTCGTTGGTCACGTGGTGTGCGTCGATCCAAAAGGGGTCGAGTGTCACTTCGTGGGCCGGTTGCTGGTCGGCATGGCGACTGGTCGAGCTCCCCACCAAGGTTCGACCTGCCGGTAGCCGCACCATGCCAGCGTACGCCGTCAGCCGCGGCGGTCCGGCACCCGCCAGGTGTAGCGGCAAGGTAAAGTCTTGCGGGCCGTACCACCACACGTAAGCCGCTCGCCCGGCAGCCCACATGCCAAACGGTAGCGGCGCGAGCAGCACAAGCAGCACGATGGTCCAAACACGGGTTTGCATGGGAAAGAATGGCGGTGGGTGGTGGGCTGTGAGCGGTGGGCTTTGGGTCGATGGCTCGCGATCACGGTTCACGCATCGCCGCCATCTCCGCGCGGTATCCGCACGCTCTGTTGGTCGCCCGCTGGCATCACTCTGCAGGGCCCTGATCGTGCTTTGCAAACACGTGCTGGGGGGCGTTGCCGCGAAGCCTACTAACGGCGTTTGTTTTGATAGTACTTGCTCAGCTTCTGCATTTCGCGGCGCTCGCTGGGCGTGAGGCTTTCCTGGCCTGTGGCATGAACTTTGTCGAGCAGTTGGTTCAGCCGCGCGTCGGTCCGATCCTCGGCCTCCACGGGTGGGCGATGGACACGTAGCGGCGGCTTGCGCTGGAAGCTCGGTAGCTTGAAATCGGAAGGCACCCACTCCGATAGCCGCCAACCACCCTTATCGTAAAGCACGGCGAACAAGAACCCACCCAAATGCGCGGCAAACGCCACGTTGCCCGATCGCGAGAGGGCCCCGTAGGCATCGCTCGCTACGAGAAACGCCCCCACCACCCAAGCGGGTAGCGGAATGACGAACATGAACAACAGCGTGACGTGTGGAAAACAAAACACAAACAGCAGCAGCACCGCCGACACGCCACCCGACGCACCAAGCATTTTCGATGCCCCCGGCACCACCGCTTCGGACACGGTCCACACGAGCGCCGCGAACACAATGGCCGTCAAGTAAAATGCCAGGAACTCCTTGCTGCCATATCGCTCTTCGACGCGCTGACCAAACATCCAGAGCACAAACATGTTCATCAGCAGATGCCACATGTCGCCCGTACTGTGCAGGAAGCCGTAGGTGAGCAACTGGTAGGCGGTCCAGGGCCGCATGTACCAGTCGTCGTGCATCGCGAACAGCGAATTGATCAGGTTCGATCCGTCGGGCCGCTGAAAGACCAATTGCAGCACGTAGACCGCAACGGTGATGATCACCAGTTTCACGGTCATCGATTTCGGCCCGCCGAGATGGAGCCCCGGTTGATCGTTGTAGGAGGGACGCTCGTAGTCGCGATCGTAAATGCCCATGAGGTCGTACCGAGAGTGTGCTAGCAGGGCGCGGCGAGAACCGCCGGCCACGGGGACGCTACCTTATCGTACGCGGCAAATCGCATAAAGAGCAGCGGTGGAACCGAATCGTGTGCGACAAAAACGGGGTACCTGCACCGGCCCCCGACTTTTTCCGCAAATACAGGGCACGTTGGCAAGGAAGGGGTGCTCGGACCGGGGGCGCAAAAACCAATCGATTTGGGCAATCAACGCTCAATGGACGAGGGAATCGCACCGCAACAACGGCAGCAAGATTCAATGCTGCACGAACTGCTCGTGAGTCGGCTTGGTCTCACCAGCAAACCACCCGCCTGGGACCCCAAGAAACCTCGAATATCTGCCGTTCATGCCCAACCACTCCACCTGAGGGACCTGCTGGGAGTCAGCACGCCGGGTGGCGAGAAATCGATGTCGGCCACGCCGCAGGGCAAATTCTAGTCAGAATTCACGATTCGTCGTGCGCAATTGCCTTCGAGCGAGGCCGGCGCGGGGATTCGCGGCTAAGGCACCGAGTTGCCCAGCGCCGCGTTCTCCTTCACCAGGTCGCTAAGCAACGTCCTGGCGTTGGAAAGCTGCGTTTCGACCTGCGCGGCATGCGCGTCGATCGACCCGCGATCGCGGGTCACGCCGGCCAGGTCCTTTTGCAACTCCGCCTGCTCGATTTCTCGTACCTGTTGCAACTTCTTGGCACTCGTGAGGGCCTTGCTGAGTTGCGCGTTGTCTTCCACCAAGGCGTTGCGGTCCGCTTGCATTTGCGTGAATCGCTTCGAGAGTTCCTGGAAGATCAAGTTATAGTCGCGGAGGCTGCGGCGATACTTGAACTGCGTGCTGGCGTTCCAATCGTCGGGCTTCACCAGGTTGCCGTCCGCGTCGTAACCGGTCTTATGCCAATCGTCATCGCCGGGCTGCGTGGGACCGCCATGGCGGATGTACTCTTCCACCGATTCGGCGGGCAGCATCTGCTTGAGCTGCTCGGGAGCTGTGCCGGCAAATATCTCGAGCCGGCCGTCCGGATGCTCGTCGATTGGCGTGTTCTCGTAGAGCATCCACGGTGCTTTGGTCGACTGCAGTCGCTGAATCGACCGCTCGTCAAACTGCGAGGCTGGCTGAATCTGGATTTGCTGCGGCGCGGTGTTCACCACCCGGAATTCGCCAATGTACTGCCTGCCCCGATCGTTCGGCGCGCCGGCTTCGCCTTGCTCGAAGACGTACAGGATGGAATCCTTATCGATACCGTGCGGATCGGTGCGGGGATCCGCAGCGTAATGGTGAGCGACTGCGCGTCGAGCGCGGCGGTTTCGACATCGCGCCACACGCGCCCACGAATTCGCGTGACCATGCCAAGCTGGTGATCGAGGTCGCGGACACTCAGCATGCTGCCCGGCTCGTCTTCGCTACCGCCGGCCGTGCGGACCGGGATTTCGGCATTCTCAAATCCTGAAATGAGCCCGCCGTTGTCGGTGCCGAACTTGAGCGCAGCGACCTGCGGTTCAAGCCGTTCGATCTGCTGAGTGTTTTGTTGGTATTTTTGGCCGTAGATGTTTTGGATGCGGAACACCTCGCCCGCCAACACGAGAAACGCGAGGGCCAAGAGGAACACGGTTTCGGTAAGTAGCACGTGCGCCCAATGCCAGTACTTCGAACTGAAGAAGCAGGCAACGAACGAGCCCAGCAGCAACAGGCCCAGAACAATTTGGAAGATAAGCGACATCGAGACGAAACCTTGCTGCAGAGCGAAAACAACGCCACCGCCAGAAACACCGGTAGCGCGAGCTGTTAAAGTGGGCAAACTGCCTCCTTCGATCATAAATACACCGCCTAGGCCGGTCAACCAAACGGCACGAGGCCAACCGGACCTAAAGTGCCTGGGAATCGGCATTTAGCGAGGCACAACCGGCAGAACCCGCAAGACACCACCTCGCTGCTGACGGTCGCCGCCAACGGCACGCGTCGCGACGGTAGGTAGCAACCTGTCTTGCGTTTTTCCTCTGGATAGAGGTTCGCCGGATCTCACCCCTCCCCGCCGCCGGGACGCCGACCCTCGCAAAAGGGTGGGTGAATTACGCCCCATCCCGTGAGGCAAAGGTGCCCGCTTCTGCACCCTCCCACCGGGAGGCGCCCTATTCTTTTTTCTTTACCCTGCCTCCGGGAGTATTGGCCGCGCCACTTTATCGGGGAACTTGGGACCGGGGAGCGTGTGGCCGGCAACGTCCAGGGGGGCGGGGGTGCGCCTCTTTCGTGTTTTCAAGACCGCCGACGACCCATCGTGTGTTCGACCAGCCGTGCGCCTCCAGGCGACTCCAGAACTTCCGCCCGCCACCGGGGTTTTATGACTCAGCCAACCCGCGTTGGTGCCAGGGAGTCGAACCCGATAGACTAAGGTTGGGCAGCGTGTGGGGCGGCGTCGCTGTCGGGCGTATGGCGACGGCTACCCACTTTCGACCAGAGGTATTGTGAGCGTTAGTCAAACAACCATCGATCGCTACACGCAATCCGACCCCGACGTGCGGCTCATGCTGCGCGTGGCGGCCGACGATGCGCACGCTTTCGAAGAATTGATGCGGCGCTACCAAAACCGCGTTGTCGGCGTGCTGGCTCATTTGGTGGGACACCGCGACATGGCCGAAGACCTGGCACAAGACGTGTTCCTGCGCGTTTATCGGGCTCGCAAGCGATACGTGCCGGCATCGAAATTTTCGACCTGGCTATTCACGATCACTAACAACGTGGCGTCGAACGCGCTGCGGTCGCTGGCGCGCCGCAAAGAGGTGAATTTAACTCCCGCCTCGCCCGATGCCTCGGGCGCGAATCTCATCGAGCACTCCGCCCTGGCGGCGAGTGGCTTGATGCCCACGCGGCAGCTGGACAAATCGGAGATGTCGGAAGTCGTGCAGCAGGCGATCGAAACCTTAAACGAACGGCAGCGCATGGCCGTCCTGTTGGCGAAGTTCGAGCAACTGAGCTACGCCGAAATTGGGGAGATCATGGACCTGACGCCTCAGGCGATCAAGTCGCTGCTGTCGCGAGCGCGGGCGAACCTCCGCGAAGTCCTAGAAC
Organism: Lacipirellulaceae bacterium; assembly: GCA_963753855.1. Classification (GTDB taxonomy): domain Bacteria; phylum Planctomycetota; class Planctomycetia; order Pirellulales; family Lacipirellulaceae; genus Aeoliella. The sequence goes on from CAVWDV010000009.1 coordinate 604,375, forward strand.
CCTATTTGGAGCAAGGCGAAGCATTAAAAGTGTAGCCTGGCCGCCCGCAACCGCTTGTCAGCAAACCTGCTGGCTGCCAGAAAACAGCCGATTGCCTTCATCATGAGCACACCCGGTCCCCGACAACACGACGAGCGACTCAGCGAAGAGCTGGTGGCGTACCTGGATGGCGAGCTCTCGACCAGCGAGAGCGAGTCGGTCGAAGTACGCATCGGCCAGGATGAGCACGCGCGGAGCGAGCTGCAAAAGTTCGACCGCGTGTGGAATGCCTTGGATGGCCTGGAACGCGCCACCGTGGGCGATTCGTTCACCAAGACCACCATCGAGATGGCTGCCGTCGAAGCCCGCAAGCAGCTGGCCCACGAAACGATGATGCTGCCGGTACGCAAACGCAACCGGTGGATCAAGATTGCGTCGCTAGCGACGGTCGCCGCACTGGTGGGTTTTGCAGCCATCGCCGCTTTGCTGCCGAGTCCCAACCGGCAGCTGTACGCCAACCTGCCAGTCATCATGGAACTGGACGCCTACTCCGAGGTTCGCGATATTGAGTTCCTGCGGCTGCTCAACGCCACTTCCAGCGATTGGCTGCTCTCCGAGTGGGGCGGCGAAATCGCGCCGCGGAGCGAGGCGCTCGGCGAGCTGAGTGCCGCCAGCTACGGCGACCGCCGTAAGTACGTCGAATCGCTGGATGCCGACGCGCGAACCGATCTGGCGAGCAAGCACCGCCGCTACCAAAGCCTGACACCCGAACTACGCGAGGAACTTACCAGCTGGCATACGCGGCTGGCGAACGATCCGGACGCCGCAGCACTGCAAGCAGCCATGCTGGCCTACTACGCCTGGGTGTCGCGCGAGGACGAAGTCGATCAGGCCCGACTACGCTCGCTCGATGCAGCGGAGCGTGTCGAGCGTGTCGAGTCGATGCAACGCTGGGCCGAGCGGCAAAGTGAGATGCGACTATCGCCAGCCAACGTCGCGGCGTTGCGCAAGGCATTGGACACCGCCGCTGCCGACCCGGAGTTGATCCGGCGCCACCAGCAAATCGTCGATTCGTTGCCCGCATTCAATAAGCTGAAGCGATCTGAAGGCCGGCGCGATCGTCGCGTTGATGGCCTGCGTGCGCTCAAACGAAGTAGTCCGCGAATTGCCATTCTGATGGTCGAAATGGCGACCGCTTTCGGCAATCGCGACGACTTGACTCAACCGATCACCGATTTCCGCCATGCGGTCGAGGCCCGCTTGATCGACGCCCTGGACCCGGAAACGGCCAAACGCCTACGTGCCATGAAGCAGCAAGAGCGAAGCCGGCGGCTCGCATTCTGGCTCATGGCGTCGGTCCGCCGGCCAAGGACTCCCGACGTAGCAACGCTGGAGGATTACTTCGTAAGTGGCAACCTCTCGGCCGAGGATCAACAGCGGCTCCTGGCGATGCCCAAGGACCAGATGCTCGAGGAACTCGAGCAGCTCTACGTCCGCGAGTTCCTGGGCGATGCCGAAGGCGACCGCGAGTTTCAGCAGATGATGCAAGATTTCATGGGTCGCGGCGAAGATCGCGGACGCCGTTGGGGCGACCGTGGTCCGCGAGGCACCAACGGGCCGCGGGGAGAAGGACCGCGGGGACGTGGCCCCCGGATCGATGGTCCCCGAGGCATGGGTCCGCCACCTCCGCCACCCGACGAGCGAACACCAAGTGCCTAACGGCACGGCGCGCCTAACGACACTTCGCATGCTGGGCGAGCAACCCAATCGCAATGCCAACGGGGTCGTCGCGCTCGCGGAGGATCGATTCGTACCGCTGCCAATCGCCCGCCGCGCGAGCCAGATCGACCAGCCGTGGGGCAAACGGCGAGAGCTGCGTGCGGGCTGGCACCAGTTGCTCGTACGCCTCGAGCGCCGCGGTCGCTTGCCCAGTGCGGTCGAGCAATACCAGTAAGGTCTCCACCGCGGCGGTCCCTACAACATCTATGTCGGCCGCCTCGGCACGCGGGCGAAAATACGCCACCGCGGCATCCACCTCCCGGCCGAGTGTCGCCAGGAAGAAATGGCGGTGCGCAGGGTACAACTGCTCAAAGGGCGGATCGCCAGTGTACTGCAAGTCGGCATCAAGCCGAGCACCGTACTCCGTGAGTTCCAGCGCCTGCTCGACCAATCGGGGCTGGGTCAGCACACGGGCAAAGCGAATCGTCGCCGCAAGGTGCGATGCATCGACATGCGATGCTTGCGACTCGAACAGCCAGTGGCGATCGGCGATCAACTCGCCGACGGTCGCCACCGTGGATGGCGCGGCCGATTCGCGCTGCTGAATATGGCTCGCGAGGTTGTCGCGGAGTTCGCGGTCCAGGTGCCGCACCAGCACCGAGGCGCAGGAAACGAGGCCTTCGGGTGGCAATTGTGGCGCAAGGCCCTCGAGCGTGGTGATGGCGTTGCAGGTGCCGTAGTTTCCCACCATCCAGGCGAAGCCACGTTCGATGTCGATGCCTTCGTAAAGCGCCAGCTCGATGAGCGATTCGATGCTATCGTCGGTGGGTACCACGCGGGCGAGCGCAGCGTGAAGCACCCGCTTCTCACCCGCGGGTCGCAAGTACTGCCACGCTTCGCGCAGCCGACCGGCATCCACCAGCAACCCGCCCACCTCGCGGCAGGCGGCCGTGTAATCGTTTTCGAGCGTGGTGCGGGTGGGCTCGGGGAGCTCGTCGAGGGGGGCCGACCCTACGAGCGAAAGCCCAAGCCGCGCCCGCGCTTCGACCAGGCGGGCCTCGAACAGTTCGTGCCACCTGCCGGCGGTTGCCAATTCGTGGGTAAGTCGATCGAACAGCTCCTCGGAGGTGCCCGACCAGTTGGAGATCGCGTCGAGGTTCATGCTTGTATTTTAGCGGACCAGGCGGTGGCCCGGCTATTGACCATCGCGCACAAAAACGCCCGGCTCCTTACATGCGCAGGAGCCGGGCTGTGGATTTGGGTGCCTTGCAGCGACACTTAGATTAACTCGTAGCCGTTTTGATAGTCGGGCTTCACGATTTTCGTGAGCGATTCGTCGTTGAGCGGCACCAGATTCTCGGCATCCCACTCCACTTTGGCGCCCTTCCAAACGGCCAGGTTGCCGAGCAGGATGGTCTCGGTAAGGGGGCCGCTGTAGTCGACGATGTTCGACGTGGGCCGCGCGGACCGATCTCGAATGCCGGCGAAAAACTCGCGGTTGTGAGCCAGGTCGCCACCACCACGGGCACGCGGATACTCGACGTCCATTTCGTCGGCCCCGATGATCTCGATACCCAGATCGGCGTAGTCGCCGGCACCGTACAGCGTGGCTTTGTCGCCAATGATCAAAGTACCCGACGCCGACGGAGCGGGGCTGCCATCCGAATTCTTCACCGACACGTTGGCGAACAACGCGTTGTCGGGCTTCTTGCCACCATCGTACCAGTACAACGTGAAGGCACCGCGGCCGTCGAGTTCGGGGAACTCGTACTTGATGGTCGACCACTCGGGATAGCTGTCGCCATTGTGGCCCGCCGTCTCGGCCTCGACCGACACGGGGTCGCGCATGTCAAGCGCCATGAACGGCAGGTTGCAGGTGTGGCACGCCATGTCGCCCAGGGCGCCGGTGCCAAAGTCCCACCAGCCACGCCAGGCGAAGTCGTGGTACGCGCCAGGCGCGTAAGGACGCTCAGGTGCCACACCCAGCCACAAATCCCAATGTACGTTCTCGGGCACTGGTTTCGACTCGGGCGCGGGCCCCCTTGCGGCCAAACCGGTCGGTTCGTCCATACGTGAACCTCTTTCACCGTGCCGAGGTTGCCGTTGCGGATTTGGTAAGCTGCCTTGCGCATCGGGTTGTAGCAGGTCCACTGATTGCCCATTTGGGTAACCACGTCGTTTTCCTTGGCGATTTCCGCAAGGCGACGGGCTTCCCAGATGGTGCGTGTGAGCGGCTTCTGGCAGTAAACATGCTTGCCCTGCTTCATTGCCGTCGCGGCAATGATCGCATGCATGTGGTCGGGCGTGCTAACGGTCACCGCGTCGACCTTATCGCCCATCTTGTCGAACAGCTCGCGGTAGTCGTTAAACGTATTGCCGCTCTTGAGGACCGACTCTTTGCCGGCCAGCGTTTGGTCGTCGATGTCGCACAGGGCAACGATCTTGCCACTACGCGAAGCGTTGGTCACATCGCTTTCGCCTTTGCCCCCGACGCCGATGCCGGCAACCTGGATTTGTTCGTTCGGCGATTTCGATTGGGCTGTCGCGATACCGCCCAGCGTCCAATACCCTGCCCCCACTGCAGCGGATGTCTGCAGAAAGTCCCGTCGATGTTGCTTGTTCGGCATTGTCAATCAGCTCCCAATTTATAGTGTTACATTTACGAATCGTGGCAGCGAACCCCGTGGGGGCAGTTCAGGGGGGGTCCGCCAAGGCAAGACGATAGAATGTCTAGCTAGCGCCTTATCGTACCCGATGCATCCACCGTTGACAAAGACTTACGTGGCGTAATTTTTGGCAATTGGAGCGAGTCCTCGCCCGGCTCGCCGCGATTTCAAGCCCCCTGTCGCTCGGCAGTCGCTAGGCAGTGGGCCGCGATTGGCGATTTCGCGCGAATTTCCAGAATTTTGTCCCCCTTCGCGATTGCCCGACCTTCATCAAGTCTCGCGATCGCGCGGTGCTGCACGCCACCCCCTTTGAGTGAGTGCCACCCTCGTTGCGGGAGCGTTGGTGGCTCCAATCGATGGGTGGATTGCCACTCCGGTTCGCGCATCCACGCACCTTGCCACTGCCGCCGGTATCTCCTGGCAAAACGGGCACAGGGGCATGCCACCGATTTTCGCCACACCCAGTAGGAATCACAGGTAGGAATCATATGACTCGCGTTGTGCCGCGCTGGGCGGTATACTCGAACTACCCCTCCGGGCGACTTGCTTCTAAGTCGCTGTACTCAACTACGTGCCCTTCTTATTGGTGTTTCGCTATGCGCATCGTGTTCGCCAGCTTGCTTCTTTCGACCGCCACCTGTTTGTCCGCCATCGGCTCGTTTGCTACCGCCGCGGAGGTGGCGACTGCCGAGCGTTCGGCAGTCGCCAGCCACGCCGAGAAGCTGCTGGCACGCGTCACGCTTAGCGACACCGGCGACCTGGTGGCAATCGACCTGGACGAACGCCCCGTCACCGACGCCGACTTGCTGCCGCTCTTGGGGGCCGAGAAGCTCGCCAAGCTCTCGCTGTGGGGGGCCGATATCACCGACGCGGCGCTGGCCACGATTGTGCAATTCGACGAGCTGACCGATTTGTCGCTGCGAAATACCCGAATCACCGATGCCGGTCTCGCCCAACTCAAGGGGCTGCCGAAGCTCAAGTCGCTCAATCTCGAACGCACCACGCAGATGACCAATGCGGGTTTGAAGCACTTGGCTGAGTTGCCGAACCTGACCTACTTGCATCTGTTGTTTAATCGCATTGGCGATGAAGGTTTAGCGAACCTCGTCGGGTCGCCCAAGCTACGCCTGCTCGATTTGCGTGGCTGTCCGGTTGGCGACGCGGGGCTCGAAAGCCTCGCTGCGATTCCATCTCTTGCCGCGGTCAAGCTGCGTAGCGCTGCGGTAACCGACCAGGGACTGGCGTCGCTGGCCAAACTGCCACGCCTGAAAGGCTTGGTGCTGCAGGACACATCGATTACCGACGAAGGCGTCGCACATTTGGCGGCCTTCGAGCAGATGGACGACCTCGACTTAATGCGTACCTCGATTTCCGACGAAGCCCTCAAGCACCTTGCCGGCATGACGAAACTCCGGCACCTGAATCTCCGCGGAACCTACGTTACCGGTTCGGGCTTGGAGTACTTGAAAGATTGCAACCTGCTCCGAAAGCTCGATCTCAGCGAAACGAGTGTCGATGATGCGAGTCTCGCACAGCTGAACGACAAGCAAAATCTGGTGTGGCTCAATTTGTGGGCGGCCAACGTGACCAATGCGGGATTAGAGTCGCTGGCCGACCTCAACTTGCTGTACTTGAATGTTGACGAAACGCTGGTAGATGATGCGGGCATGGCAATCCTGGCGAAATTTCCTGCGATCACGACGCTGTCGATTCAAGGTTGCGATGTTGGCGACGAAGGACTCGCCGCGTTAGCAGCAAGCACAACCCTCAATAAGCTCTCCGCCCGCCTAACCCTCATAAGCGAAGATGGCGTGGAAGAGCTTCGCGAGGCGGTGCCAAGCATCGTTATCGAGTGGGACGAGTAGCAACGATTTGCCAACCCAGCCGGTGGTAATTAGGCTGGAGGAATGTTCACTCTTCTCGCTACTCCCAACGTTCCTGCCGCCACCGATGTCCCTTGCTCCCGCGGTGTGGGATGGGTGCTGCGGGCCGTGGGAGCCACGCTTGCCATTGCGGCATGGCTTACCGTGCTGCTGCACCTGGCTCTGGTGGTGCGGGCAGAAATGCAACTGGCGCACATCCTTCGCCAAAGCAACGCGTTCGCCGACTTGCCACAGGTCGACTCCCGCGAACTCGCGGAGTACGCCCAACGCCGCTTGGCCACCGCTGGCCTCGAGGCGAGCCGCGTGACGGTGGCCAATCACCCCCGCAGCCCGGGCAAGCTGCGCGTGGCAAGAATCGAAGCGGAGGCAGCCGCTGCCATGCCGCGACCCATCGCGGGGCTCTCCCGCTGGCTCGACCGACAACCGGCTGCGTTGGACGATACAACGCCGAAAAGCCCGTTTCTTCAGGGCCAGTAGGCCCCCCCGGGGGCCTACAGCGGAATGAACCGCACGGTGCGAAAGCCAATCGACTCGATCGGCACGCCATCGAGCTCGGTTTGCACCACGCTCAGCAGCCGCTCGCGGAATGTCGTGAGATTCGGATCGGCAATCTCTGCCGCATTGGTTTGACGAATCGCTACTAAGATTGATTGCCTCAGGCGGTACGACTCCTGCTCGATGCGGGCCTCGATTCTCGGAATCTTGTGGCGGACCGCCGTACCGAATAGATCGAGTTCCACCTCAATCGGAGTCTCGTCCACCGCCGAGCGAGGCAAGGTTGTGCGGAAATAGCCAATCGCGACTTCATCTAGCCGGGTCCGAATCGCTTGGTTGCGGGCCTCCTCGATCAGGCTGTGGCGGTCATAACAACCGGTCGCTGCGAGCATTGCTACCGCGAGCAGCGTGCAACGGATCGTGGTTCGATCGAACATGGTGGCTCGTGGGAGGTGATTGCTTGCGGCGGTTTTCCGGTGGCGGAGCGGTGTGCTCTCGCCCCCTACAATCATTGCTCGCGGAGTGCGACTTCACCCGCTGCCTTTCGACGCTCAAGCCCAACCGTCCGCCGCGTGCCCCCCGACAACCGGCAAATTCCGCACCACACGCAGGTGCCACTGCCCGCCGATGTTTGTGTCCCCGCCGGCCAACTCAGTTGCCGGGAAAACCTATACTTGCGCGATGAACCAAATCCGCAACAAGCTGCTTGCCCAGGCATTGGCCGCCGCGTGCGCCGCCGGGGTGCTGGCCGGATGCGGTTCGTCGAGCACGTCGCCTTTCGAGCGATTCGAACGGCTACCCACCATCGAGCAGCTCGTGACCGTAGAACTGGGCGAGTACGTGGTGCCGGTGCCGGTGGAAGTGGCGCACAGTTCCAGCCCGGTTGCGGCAACGCAGCTGCAAATCGAATTCTTCCTGCACGCCGCGGTCCTCCCAGAGCATCAGCGGACACTAGAGAAGAACTACGAGCGGCTGGAAGGGCGGTTCCGCGACATGGTGATTGAAGTGTGCCGCAACACGCCTGTGGAAGACCTGACCGACCCCCACCTCACCGCGCTCAAGGCTCACCTGGCCGACTCCTTGAAACCTTATATTGGCGATGCCCAAATTGAACGTATCCATATTGCCGATCCTCAATTGAAACGACTCTAGTGCCTGCCATTCCAGCCAACTTGCGATACGCGAGCTTTGCGCCCACCGCCGGGTGCGCGCTGCTACTTGCCGTTTGGACGAGCCCCACGACCCTTGCCAAGGACGTACCCGCGAATGCGTCAAAGGCAACCGACGACTCCGATGTCGCCGCTGCGCCAACCCGGCATGCGTTCAAGCTGGGCGAGTTTCGCATGAAGAACTATCGGCCCGTGGAGCGGGAGAAGGTGACGCTGGAGTTCACCATCTATGTCGAGGTCGAAGATGGCAACGAACAAAAGTTCGAGCGTGTTTGGACCCATTGCGAGCATCGCGTCCGCAACCAGATCCTCACGTCGGCCCGCCTGGTGCCGCCGCACGAATTCGACGATCCCACGCTCCACGCGCTCCGCCGCCGCATCTATTTGCGGCTCCGCCGAGCTGTGCCTGAATTGCCGGTAGGCGAAGTCTTTGTGAGCGACTTTAGCTACATGGTCGAGTAGCTCGGCCCCCCGCGGAGGGCCACGCCTTTGGCACCGAAGGCTTGCGTCCACACGCACCCTTCCGATGCCAGCTACATTGACCGGCATTTGACGAACCTGTTAGCATGCTTTGCCAAGAGGGCGAAATCGGCGTCATCCTGGTGCCCCGCGGGCTTCTTGTGGGCACCTCTCCCGGCTCCATGCGTGAGGCCAAACCGGTGGGCCGACGGGGTGGCCTGTTGCCCACGAAACGAACCGACTTTTTTGCAGATTGAACCTATGACGCTCCACGCTCCGACGAATCATCGCCTTCCATGGCAGTTGGCCGGTACCATCGCCCTCATGGCATGCACCGCTTCATCCGGTTGCCTCAAGACCAACCCGGACGCGCCCGCGACCAACGAACCGGCCGCCGGCAGCGAATCGGAAGGGACCACAAGCAATGGCGAGGCAAAAACGGACAACGCCGAGATGTTCGCTGCCCTGGAGCCATTTGAGCCGCCGACGCTGGCCGAAATCGATGCCTCGGCGAACTGGCTCGACCAACCCGTTGCCTACGGTCGCGAGCTCTTGCGCGACCGGCTGAAGGATCACCCCCCGCTGTTGAGCGCAAAAGAGGCACTCGCGCTCGAAAACAAATCGGAGGAGGATAACGACAAAATCTACAGCGTGCTGCGGCAACTCCCTGAGAGCGACGACCAGGTGGACTGGGATGCGACCTGGGTCCATCACCTGGGTGGCGACTTGAAGAGCCTGAATCATTTGATGATCAGCGCTTCGGTCGAAATGGAGGTCCTCGAACTCACGGGCTTGCAGCTCTTGGGCTTCGATGCCGAGTTTGCTCCGTTTGCGCAAAAGTGGGCGGTCGATTCTTGGCAGACGAGCGAAGACCACATGATGGACAAGTTCGTGTTGCGCGACGACATGACCTGGTCGGATGGCAAGCCGGTAACCGCGCACGACTTTGCCTTTACCTTTCAGACCATCATGAACCCTCGCGTCACGATCCCCGCGGTTCGCTCGAGCGTGCAGAACTTACGGTGGGTCCATGCCTACGACGATCGCACGCTGGTGATCTTCCACAAGGAGGCAATGGGCTCCTGGACCGAGAACATTCAGTTCCCGGTGATTGCCAAACACATTTATGAAGACAGCATTGCCGATGACCCCACGATGGAGAACAGCAAGTACCACTTGCAGTTTCTCAACAAGCCGGTGACCTGTGGCCCCTACAAGTACAAGTCGCGGGCGCGAGGGCAGAACCTGGTGCTGGAGCGCCGCGATGAGTTTTGGCAAAAGGATGGCAAGCCGATTAATCCGAAGCCGTACTTCCAGCAGATTCGCTGCGAGGTAATCATCGACCCCAATACCTCGCTGCTGGCGCTCAAAGCGGGCGAGATTGACGACTGCCGGTTAACCGCCGAGCAATGGCTAACGCAAACCGACAGCAACGATTTCTACCAGCAGAACACCAAGGTTCGCGGCATGGAGTGGACCGAGTTTCACATTGTGTGGAACACGCAGCGACCCTACTTCCAGGACCCCGAAGTCCGCCGCGCCATGGCCCTGGCGTTCGATCACCAGGAAATGCTCTCGAGCATTTTCTACGACCTCGCGCCCGCCGGCCTGGGACCCTTCCATCCCACCGGTTGGATGGCCTCGCAAAAGCCAACGGCCTACCAGCGCGATCTGGATAAAGCCGAAGACCTGCTCGATGCCGCCGGCTGGGACGACAGCGACGGCGATGGCGTCCGCGACAAACAGGTGAACGGCCGACTCGTGCCGCTCCAGTTCACGCTGCTCAGTTCGGAGTCGCCGAATTCCATCAAGGTTTGCACCTTGATGAAGTCGAATCTCGATCAAATTGGCATTCAGGTCGACGTGAAGCCAACCGAGTTTACCGTGCTGCAGGACAAATCGCTCAAGCACCAGTTCGATGCGATGATCGCCGGCTGGGGCACCGGCACCGATCCCGCCACGCTCGACAACATCTTCAAGACCGGCGGCGGGCGGAACTATGGGCAGTATTCCAACAAGCGCGTCGACGAACTGTTTGAGCTGGCCCAGGCCGAGTTCGACCGGGAGAAGCGGGCCGAATACTACGCCGAGATTCACGACATCCTGTGGGACGAGCAAGCCTACATGTGGTTGTTCTACCGCCCAACCCTGTTTGGCGTTAGCAAAGAAATACGCGGGTTCAACTTCAGCCCCCGCGATCCGTTCGGCGTAAGCCCTGGCATCAATGGCATCTGGAAGCCAAAACAGAAGTAAACTCGCGGCTCCTGGGCGATTGCCTTTACCATGATCCACTACATCATTCGACGCTTGCTGCTCGGCGCGCTGACGCTGGTGTTGATCACGTTCTTGATCTACGCCCTGATCCGCAACATCCCGGGAACGCCCCTCACCGTCGCGCAGGCGGTGGGCGACCCCAGCCTGCAGATGAGCGAAGAGGACATGGCGCGGCTCGAAAAGGCTTACGGCCTTGATAAGCCATGGCCGCTGGGTTACCTGGACTGGGTTCGCAAGGCAATGGTGCTCGACTTTGGCCGGTCGATCTCGCGCAAGGAACCCGTGGTGAACCTTATCAGCCAGCGGGTCGGTAACACGCTGCTGCTCACCGTGTCGTCGCTGGTGCTGAGTTACTTGCTGTCGATTCCGCTCGGACTGTGGTCCACAGCGCGGAGCAATACCGTGGCCGAGCGGTCGGTGAGTTTGGTTCTGTACATGCTCTACTCGCTACCTTCCTACGTGGCGGCACTCTACTTGCAGATCTTGCTGGCGGTAAAGCTCGAATGGCTCCCACTGCGTGGCATTGTGGATGCGGGACATGCCCAAATGTCGGCCGCCGGTCAGGCGTGGGACATCTTCCTGCACGCCATCATGCCGGTCACCTGCTTTACCTACGGGTCGCTGGCCTACTACTCGCGGTTTATCAAGGCCAACATGCAAGAAGTGATCCGCCAGGACTACATCCGGACCGCCAAAGCAAAAGGTCTGAGCGAATGGACCATACTGCTGAAACATGCCTTTCGTAATACGCTGATCCCGCTGGTAACGCTCGTCGGCCTCACGCTGCCGAGTTTATTGAGTGGTGCGATCATCTTAGAGATGATCTTCAACTGGCCCGGCATGGGCACGCTGTTTTTCGAATCGCTTCGCGAGCGCGACTACCCCACCATCATGGGACTCACGCTCATGTTCAGCGTGCTGACGCTCGCTGGGCAACTGCTGGCGGATATTCTGTATTCGGTCGTCGACCCCCGCGTGACTTACAAGTAAATGAGCGAAGCCAACCACGTTGCCGAATCCGTTGCCGCTACGCCGAAGTCTCCCGGCTTCTGGCAGGAGACCTGGTCGCGGATGCGCCGCAGGCCGGCGGCGATGGTGGCCCTGGCGTACGTGGCGGCCTTGGCGCTGGTGGCCGTGCTGGCGCCGGCAATTGCCGGCACCAAACCGGTGGTCTGCAAATACAAGGGGAATCTCTACTTCCCCGCGCTTGGCTACTTCAATCCAAAATGGGAGAACCCAATCTTCCAGAAAGATCGCTTTCGAAAACGGTATCCCCAGAACCTCAAAGAAAAAGACCCCGAGAGCTGGGCCATTTGGCCTTTAGTTTATCAGGACCCTTATCGCCGCGTTCGTGATAACGAATGGCCTGGCCAGCCCGGCAACCCCATTGGGGCCGCAGGCCACCCCACGTGGCAAAACCTGTTTGGCACCAACCAACAAGGGATCGACGTATTCGCCCAAATGGTGCACGGCACGCGCATCGCGCTGCTGGTGGGCTTCGTGTCGATGGGCATCGCGGCCACCATTGGCATCGTGGCTGGCGCGCTCTCGGGCTACTTTGGCGGGTGGATCGACGTGGTGATCAGCCGCGCGATTGAAGTGGTACTCTGCATCCCGGCGCTCGTGCTCATCCTGGCACTGCTGGCCGTGGTGCCGAAACCCACCATTTGGCACATCATGGCGGTCATTGGCCTCACGCGTTGGACCGGCATCGCCCGCCTGGCCCGGGCCGAATTCCTCAAGCTCAAGGAGTCGGACTTTGTCACCGCGGCCAAGAGCCTGGGGGCCGGGCAATTGCGGATCGTGTTCAAGCACATCTTGCGCAACGGCCTCGCGCCAGTGCTGGTCCCCATTTCGTTTGGCATTGCATCGGCCATTTTGATCGAGAGCGGACTCAGCTTCCTCGGCTTCGGCACGCCGCCTCCCAACCCGAGTTGGGGCACCGTGCTCGCGAGCGGGCGATCGACCATTCAACAAACCTGGTGGCTCATTTTCTTCCCCGGCATGGCCATCTTCCTCACCGTGCTCGCCTATAACCTGATCGGCGAAGGCCTCCAAGAAGCCACCGACCCCCGCCTACGGCAAAGCGATTAGAGGTTGAACCACGGATTACACAGATGTCACGGATGCTATGTAGACACCAAAGTAGCCAATTCCCATGTCGCAACTCATCCACGAAGACGTGTCTCGAAGTATCATCGGTGCAGCAATGGACGTGTTGAATGAGCTCAAACCGGGATTGGACGAGAAAACTTATGAGAACGCGATGGTCGTCGAGCTAAAGCATCGCGGTCACAGCATTGATCAGCAACGGCAATTTCGCGTGCACTATCGCGGCCAAAGAGTGGGAACTTTGATCCCCGATTTGATTGTTGATGATTGTGTAATTGTTGATCCGAAAGTCGTATCCACATTCAACGAGGCGCACCTTGCGCAGATGGCTGGGTATCTGGCAATCTCCGGATTTCGCTTGGCGCTACTCGTTAACTTTAAGTTCCCCAAGCTCGAATGGAAACGCGTCGTCGTCTGAAGTGCATGCGACACCCACTTCTTCCCTATCCGTGACATCCGTGTAATCCGTGGTTCAACAATGACTGCCGCTCCTGCTGTTATCGACATCAAGAACCTCTGTACTTACTTCCATACCGAGGAGGGTGTGGTGCGGGCGGTGGATGATGTTTCGTTTCGTGTCGAACGAGGCCATACCCTCGGCATCGTTGGCGAGAGTGGCTCCGGGAAGAGTGTCACGTCGCTCTCCATCATGAAGCTCCTGGCTTCGACCGCCGAGATCGAAGCGGGGTCAATCTCGTTCCTGGGAAAAGACCTGGTCAAGCTGCCTGAGCCCGAAATGCGTTCGATCCGCGGGCAAGACATCAGCATGATTTTTCAGGAGCCGATGACCTCGCTGAACCCCGTGTTCACCGTTGGCGATCAGGTGGCCGAGGCAATCGTGCTGCACCAGAAGGTATCGCAGGACGAAGCCCGTAAACGCACCATCGACTTGTTCCGCGAAGTCGGCATCCCTGAACCCGAGTTGCGCGTCGACTACTACCCGCATCAAATGTCGGGGGGCAAAAGCAGCGCGTGATGATCGCCATGGCGCTCTCGTGCAATCCGCAATTATTGATCGCCGACGAGCCAACCACGGCCCTCGACGTTACGATTCAGGCGCAGATTCTCGATATCCTCCGCCGCCTGCGCGATACCCGCGGCATGAGCATCCTGTTCATCACGCACGATCTGGGCGTGATTGCCGAGATTGCCGACGACGTGCTGGTGATGTATCGCGGCAAGATGGTGGAGTACGGCACCGTGCTGCAGATTTTCGAAAGCCCGCAGCACCCGTACACCAAGGGACTCTTGGCGTGTCGGCCGCGGCTCGATACGCAGTATCGGCTGCTGCCGACGGTGAGCGACTTCATGGAAACCCGCACCATCGACACGCCCGATGGCCCGGAGGTGGAGATCATTGAGAAGAAGCTCGACGATGCGCGGCTCAAGCAATTGATGACCCACGGCCGCGGGCGACTCTTGCACCCACGGGCCGAGCTTGCCGCCATGGGCCACCCCTGGGAGGAAGGGCACCACTCGCCCGACTCGACCATGGTGCCCGACGACGCCAAGCCGCTGCTGGAAGTGCAAGACCTGCAGGTTTACTTTCCCGTGCGTAAGGGCGTCTTCTCGCGTGTTGTCGACCACGTCAAAGCGGTCGATGGCATCACCTTCAACGTGTACCGCGGGCAAACGCTCGGCCTGGTGGGCGAGAGCGGTTGTGGCAAAACGACCGCCGGCCGCGCCATCCTGCGGCTGGTCGACGCCACGGGGGGCCGCGTGCGGTACGAGGGAAAAGATGTGTTTGCCCTCGACTCGGGCGACATGCGTGCGCTGCGCCGCGACATGCAAATCATTTTCCAGGACCCTTACGGCTCGCTCAACCCGCGGATGACCATCGAGTCGACGCTCACCGAGCCGATGATCATTCACAAGCTGGCCAAGAACCGCACCGAGCGGCGCGACAAAGCCGCCGCGCTCCTGGAAGAAGTCGACCTCAAGCCCGAGCACCTGCGGCGCTATCCCCACGAGTTCAGTGGCGGGCAGCGACAACGCATTTCCATCGCCCGGGCCCTGGCCGTGGAGCCCGAATTCATCATCTGCGACGAGTCGGTCTCCGCGCTCGACGTTTCGGTGCAGGCGCAGGTGCTCAACCTGCTCAAGCGACTGCAAGCCGATCGCGGCTTAACCTACATCTTCATTAGTCACGACCTGTCGGTGGTGAAGTTTATGGCCGACATGATGGCAGTGATGAACGAGGGCAAGATCGTAGAGTTCGGTCCCAGCGATAACATCTACGCCGTTCCCAAGCAGGACTACACCCGCAAACTCATCGAAGCAACACCACGCGACAGCCTGGAGCACATCCGCGAATTGACCGAACAACGGCAGCAGCAACGCGCCACGTAGCGCTACAGCGATAACTCAACGTACAGAAAACCACGAGCGCCACTGAGCTTCCCGGAGGAATCGTCCTTGCAAATAGTTCGCCTCTGTCGAGACGCTCACGCCCCGCACGTAACGAGTTGGCATTGCAGGCTGAAATCCGTGGCATCCGTGCGATCGGTGGTTGTTCCTCCGTAGCTGTTCCTTGCCGCGTAAGTTGCTTCGCCAAGCAGAAGTTAGCCACGAAAAGGAATGAAAATGCACAAAGAGGAATTGGTCAACACCTGCTGCACGCATTCTTTTTGTGACTCTTAGTCCTTTTCGTGGCTATCGCTGTAACAAGCTGTAACCCTAGGTAGCACACCAACATGAACGACGAAACCGATCCACGTGTCTACTTTGCGGCCGAGCGAACGCTGCTCGCCTGGCTACGGACGGGCATTGCCGTGATTGGGCTGGGCTTCCTGGTGGCCAAGTTTGGCATGTTCATGCTGATGGTCCGCGGCGAGGCGATCGAAGGCCGGCATTTGGCTTCGTCGGTCATCGGCATCGCCTTCGTGGTTCTCGGCACGGGCATGATCGCGCTGGCAGCGTGGCAGCACCGGCAGTTTGTGCACGAGTTCCAAGGCGCCTTCCCCCCAACCCGCCACTGGCCCGCACTGAGCCTGTGGGTCTCGGTACTGGTGGTCGCCTCGGGCACGGCGTTGGCGGTTTATCTCGGTTCTAGCGTGGTGGCGGAGTAAGATCTTCAGCGCCCCCATGCAGCACAACAAGCGAATGACTCCAACCGCGGTAGAACCGGGAGCACTCAAAAACGCTAATTGACACTAATTATTTATCCGCCAAGATTAGCGCGAATTTGTGTTCCCTTATCTCCGTCGCCCACTTCTGGGCGACCTCTGTGGCTGGTCTACTCCGAAGGAGCCACGGCTAGCTCTTTGAGCACTTCGAGCGAGGCGAGCACATCGTCGCGCGAAACGTCTTCCCAGCCGGTGAGCTTGTGCGCCAGGATGGCCAGCTTCATCACTTCGAAGGCATCGGCCAGGTCGTCGGGAAGTTCTTTGAGCGACTCGAACGGGCGGCTCTTGGGTGCGGCGGTTTGGCGGCCGGCAGCCGGCATGCCATCCGACTCGCCGTCGTCGTGATCCGCTTCGCTTCGCTCGGGGCTATCGGTCTCGGGATACTCTTCGTCGGCCGGGTCGCTAACCGTCGCCAGTTCGCCGCCAACGGCCGCCTCGTGCTCTTCGGCCGAGACGCGCGTGGCGGCCACGTTCGCGTCGTCCGTGGCCTTGCCGTGGGCCTTATCGCGCGACTTTCGCATTTGCGAAATCGACCACCCCTTTTGGAGCGCGCCTTCGAGCCAGATCTCGGCGTCGTCCCAATCCATGGCGGCGTGAAAGTGGCTCCAGTACAAGCCTTCGTACTCGCCCTGCACCGCGCCGAACTTATCGAACACGCGGCGGAGCCGTCCCACGTGCTGGCTGGTAACTTCGCCCACCAACGCGGCCCATGCTTCGTCGGAGTACTCGCTTACCTCCTCGCCCGCCTTCTGCTTGGCGGCCCGCCACTCACTAATGATGCGGCCCTTCTCCCAGTTGGTGGTACTGATGAGCGTGTGCCACTTGCCAACAAACGGCCGCGAGGCGTCGTCGACCTGACCGGTGGATGTTTCGGTGGGCTCTTGCTGGGTATCGGCCTGGGCCATGGTTGCCTCCTGCACGCGTGGGGTTCGAGTCGATGACGCGCCACCAAAGAGCAATGCCGCACGGGGCGCGTCGGGGCGGCGATTCTAGCACGCCTGCCGAGCCGGCGCACAGGTGTTTGCGGGCAACTTGGCACCCCTATTCGCCGAATGCCGCGAGCCCGCTGCGAAACAATCGTTAATACCGGTGCGAGCAGAAACCGGCGGCGGCACACGGCACACTGCGGCGGTGTGGATAACGTGTTGAGAGGCGAGCGGCGAAAAGCGATGGGAGAGAGAACTACGGCACCAACATTCACCCGTCGGGCTAATCAAACATCGGGTCGCTGCGCGGTGGACGGTGTTCGTCGCAAGGAATACACCCCGGAAATGCCACAATACACCAACAGCAGACCCAACACGTAGTACGGCAGAAGGAGTCGGTAGTCGACGAATTCGTGCGTACGATACACGACATCAACCAGCGCGTCGTCGCGCAACTCCTCTGGGGTGAGGATGGCGTCAACGCTAACCGCAGCCATGGTTGAGAGCCAAAGATGTCCGACAAGCGCGACCGCGATTCTTAGGATTATGACTAGGCCGAATCGCAAGAGAATATCTCGCTCATTTTGCATAGCGGCTCAACCCTAGTCTTGCGAACAGCCCCGCGCTACCCAGCCCGCTCGTCCGAATCGAATCCGCAGCCTTTGTGGGCGCCGTCGCAGAATGGCCGCCGGGCTGACTCGCCGCAACGGCAGAGCGCGATGGCTGGCTTGTCGGCGGGGATTTCGAACTTGTTCCCTTCGGAATCGGTAAGTTCAAACGGACCTTCCACCACGAATGGACCGTTCGGACGCATGCGTATTTTTACATCAGCCATGACAGACTCTCCTGGATCGTTCAATAAACAATGGGTTGCAAGTTCCTGAACCTATCGCGCTAGCTCTTGAACCACGGATCACACGGATTTCATGAAGCAAAGCGTGTGCGTTACGTGGGGCGTGAGCGTGACAACAGGTCGGACTTGTTGCACTCAATGTAGTGCCGCGACGCGCGTTTTGCCATGGCGGCTGCGTAGGCCCGCAGGTTATCGACTACGGCGCCTCGGCGGGCGCGGCTTCGGATGCTTCGGTGGCCTCGGAAGCTGGCGCTTCGGTCGCGTCGGAAGCGGTGGCGAGCGATGCAGGCACCGTGTTGCGGAGCACGAACAGCACTTGCACCGGCTGTTGCTCGGTGAGCATCTGCTGCTGGCCGGGCAACTGCGCGTTCTGCTCGCTGAGCAGACGGTTGATGTTGCTCAATTGTTCACGCTTATCGGTCGCCTGAACGCTTTGCTTGGCATTGGCCTTGCTCGCCTTGCTGCCTGAGCCGCGAACCCGGTAGGCAAGCTTGGCATCCTGCGGCGCACTGTTTTGCATGTACCACTGCTCGGGGCGCTCGAGCCGCCGTGCGCGGGGGAGCGTCGCGGCCTGGGACTTCTGCATGGCTTCTCCACCACGACCACCTAGTGATTGTCCGTCGCGCTGCGGCACCGTGCCAAACGACTCGCCCTGCGCGCCGCTTGCCGCGCCTGCCGCCGCCGCTTGACCCTCGGCGCTGAATTCGCCACTGCGCCGGGCAAGCTGCGACTGCATGAAGCCGGCCAACTGCTGTGCCACTAGCTCGGGCTGCACGGGCTCGACAGTGATGGAGGCGTAGTTGGCGGAATCTTGCTCCATGTCGGCCAGGCAGGCAGCGATTTGGTCGGCCGTGGCTTCGACCAGAATCGTCTCGCCTTCGATCGCGCCGCGATCTTCCTCAAGCGGATTGTATTCTGCCAACGCCTCTTCGGCGATTGCATCGCGTTCGACCGCTGCTGCGCGATCAGCGGCGCGAGCCCGGCTGGGATCGGGCACACTAAACCGGCTACTACCGGCACCACCACCAAAACCACCGCCGCCTGCGGCGGACGCACCGGAGTTGCTGGCATTGGCAGCCAAGTTGTTCCGCAGTTCGATTTGCTGACGCACCGGCTCGGCCGCGGTCGACCAGCCGACGGTCCGCTGCTCGACTTGAATGCCGTTGCTGGCCAGCACACGATTGATCTGCTGCCCACGCAGCGCCTCGGGGGGCACATCGGCCCACACAATGAGGTAAGTGTTCGCGTCGGCAATTGTCGCGGTCGCGGCGTTGCCGTCCGTCACCGCGGCGAGCGGCGGGGCTGGGGCGGCAGCGAGATCTGCTGACGGCTCGGCCAGCGATTCAGCCACCGATTCAGCCACCGGCGCTGGTGCCCGCGCAGCTGTCGGCGCAGTTGTCGGCGCTGGTACTGTGGCCACGCGATCGGCCAGAGGCTCCGGCACTCGTCGGATGAGTTCTCGTCGTCTGCGGCAAGCATGGTGGAGTCGCGATCGCTGGCGGACGGCATGGCCCGCATCTCGGGCACTGCGTTCGATGCCCGCGCTGGGCGAGCCCCCCTGGGGTGGCCACTTCGGCGCCGGCGGCAGGTGCCTTCATCGCTACATCGCGCGGCGCTTGCACGTTGATGAACTGCGTCGCCGCCACGATCGCCACCGCCGCGGCAATCGCGGCGCCCGAATACCACCACCCGCGCGACGAGCGTCCGAACGAAATCGCCGGTCTGCCGTCGCCCGAGGGGATCGAAACTGCGGGGCTCGCACCCGTGGAAGTCGAACGGGCCGACTGGGCGGCCGTCGCTTCGTCTAACCGCTCGGCCAGCTTCGCGCTCCACGAGGCAGGCAGCGTTGCGGGCGGCAGCGACTGCACCATCGCCGATACGCTGCGCAGTTCGTCGAGGCTGGCCTGCGCCGCTGGCTCGCGGTCTAACCACTCCTGCACGGCGCACAACTCGGCTGCCGAAAGCTCGCCATCGATGTCAGGCGCTCAGCAATTCGTCGTCGGGTTGGAAAGCAGCGTTGGACACGAAAACGTTTAGTGGGAATTAGGAATTGGAAACGCCAGTTTTGACCCTCTAGTGCGTCGTCCAGCCTTGTTTTTGGGGTGAGCGTCGGGCGTACTCTAGAAAACCCGAGGCTAGCGCCTTCGGCTCACTCCAGAGAACCCCACATCTTAGACCGGACAAAACAATAGCCTCTACTTCACTCCTCCACCAGCGAAGCAAGTTTTTCTTTTAGTTGGGCGCAGGCGCAGAACAATCGGCTCCGCACCGTGCCAATGGGTATCTCAAGTATTTCGGAAATTTGCTCGTAGTCGCAGCCTTCCAGTTCGCGAAGCACCACCACCTGCCGGTGCTCGTCGGCCAAATCGCTAATCGCTGCTTGTACCGCCGCCACGCGTTCGGCCGACTCCATGCATTCGGCGGGCGAGTTGGTGATAGCGGCAGGTTCGATGGTGCGGGTTGTTTCGTCTCCATCGAGCACGTTAAGCGGCCTCCGCTTGCGAGCGTGGCTCATCGCCAGGTTGAACGCAATGCGGTACAACCAAGTATAAAATGCGGACTTGCCCTGGAACGTGTCGATCTTGGTGTAAGCCTGGATAAACGCCTCCTGGGCGATGTCCATGGCGTCGTCGGCCGAGCCAATCAGCCGGGCGAGTGTGTTAAACAAACGATCCTGGTAGCGGACAACCAGTGTGTTGTACGCGGCTGGATCGCCCCCCCTTACTTTGGCGATGCAATCGGCGTCGGAGAGTTCGTTGGACGATTTCACGGACAACCGATGGGTGAGGATTGGACGCAGCCCGGCGGCCACAAGTTCCACCAATTAGGCCAGCGGGCCCTCCGCTGGCGGACCCCGCTGCAGCCATTTTTCGCCCATCCGCAAGGGAAAGTCAAACACCCTGGTGGCTCGCTGGGGCCGATGTCGCCAGAATGGCAAGCCGTGGGCACGTTTTGTCGCCCTTCCCTTCCCCCGCTCGGAAATCGACTTCATGCCCCCGTTGCCACTTGAATGGCTCGACGAAGAACTCGCGCAGCTCGACCAGCAAGGTTTGCGGCGGAGGCTGACCGTGCGCGATTCGCCACAAACGGCGGAAGTGTCCATCGCGGGCCACACCCTCGTGAACTTTGGGGCGAACGACTATCTCGGGCTGGCGGCCGATCCGCGGTTGGGCGACGCCGCCCGCGGGGTGATCGATAGCCACGGCTGGGGAAGCGGCGCGAGCCCTCTGGTAAGCGGACGGAGCGGCGGCCATGCGCAACTCGAACAGGCCATCGCCCAGTTCGAAGGCACCGAGGCGGCGTTGGTGTTCTCCTCCGGCTTTGCCGCCAACGCGGGAACCATCCCGGCTCTGGTGGGCGAGGGCGACGCCATTCTGGCCGATCGGCAGAACCACGCCAGCCTCATCGATGGGTGTCGCCTGTCGAAGGCCGAACGCTTCATCTACCCGCACGGCGACTGCCTGTCGCTCGCGGCGCTGCTGGCCGATACGCAAGGCTATCGCCGGCGACTCATTGTTACCGACTCGCTCTTTAGCATGGATGGCGACCTGGCGCCGCTGGTGGAGATCGGCCGCCTGGCTGCCGAACACAACGCCATGCTGCTCGTGGACGAAGCGCACGCCACGGGCGTATGGGGAAGGTCGGGCCGCGGCGTCGTCGAGCACCTGGCCGAGCAGGCGCCGAACTCGAGCAGCAAGTCACGGTTCGCATAGGCACGCTTAGCAAGGCGATTGGTGCCAGCGGCGGTTTTGTGGCTGGCACCGCGCGGCTCATCGAGTGGTTCGCCAACACCGCGCGGTCGTACGTATTCAGCACCGCGTGCGAAGCGGCGAGTGCCGCGGCCGCCACCGCAGCGCTGAGGATTATTCGCAGCGAACCTTACCGCCGCACCGATTTACTCGCCCGCGCCCAATCGCTCCGCCAAACCCTCCAACAGCGCGGCTGGAACCTGGCAGGCTCGGAGAGCCAAATCATCCCGGTGGTGGTTGGCGATGCCAACCGCACGATGCAGTTCGCCAATCGGCTGCGAGAAGCGGGGCTCTACGTGCCAGGCATCCGTCCCCCCACGGTGCCCACAGGCACCTCGCGACTGCGGATTAGCTTGAGCTATCTGCATACGGACGCGCAGCTCGCGCGGCTCGTGGAAGGGATCGGTTACCCATCGTAGCAGCACTGGATCGCAGGGCGGCGCTTTGGCTCGTGCCGCTCTACCGCGCTACAAGAGGCTGTCGAGTAGCAGCCGCATTTTTCGCATTTCGCCGTGGTGGTCGCAGTCGTCGCTTGGCAAGATGTGTACCGCGAGCGCACGGTTGTATTTCTCTTTGGTCAGCTGCTGCACCAGGCGACCGTAGTCGACTTCGCCCTGCCCAATGCGGACCTGCAGTTGCTCTTTGCTCGAGTCGCGAAGGTGCACGTGGCGGACGTACTTGATGAGCTTGTCGTAGTTGCGCCCTTGGTTCGGTCCCGCGATGTAGTGGCTCGGGTCGAGCGTTAGCCCGAGCCCTTTGACGTTGTCGCAAATCACGGCGGCCGTATCGGGGTCCTGGGTCATCGAACCGATGGTGGTCTTCATTGCCACCACGGCACCTTCGAACGCCGAAATGGCGACCATGTTTTTGAGCCGTTCGATCTCTTCGTTGAATGGCGTGCCGAGTTCCGACGACGGAACCACCAACGTGACCACCTTGATGGCCTTGGCCAATTTGCAGATGGCGCCAAACTGCTGGTAATAGGTGTCGCCGGTTGCCTCGATATCGACCGACAAGGCAGGGATATGCATGCGGTGGGTATCGCCACAAACTTGTATCGCTCGCTCGACGTCGCGCACTACTTCCGAGGGCTTCATCCAGCCGCCGGTCTCATGCAGTGCCAGCTCGACGCCGGTGTACTCCAAATCGACCAGTTGTTGGAGAACTTCTTTGGGACCCAATTCGGGAAAACACTCGGTTGATGCACAAATAAACACGTTGCCAGTCCTTTGTCGCTAGTGTGGCCGCTAGATGCCGCCAGTGGATGCACCCCCATGCTCGAGCGCCTACTGTAGCGAGAAATCTAACGTTGTGGCAACACCCGTCGCGGCAGCAGGCCGCGGCGGGCGGTGGCCGAGCCTACCTTCGAGTGCGTGCCGGGCGATCAGGTTCCGTGCATTGTTTCGGGCAGCGGGGTCTCTAGAATGAAGGATTGCCAAACCCCGCGTGCTAGCAGCCGCGCGGACCGCCATTGCGGTTGGCCAGTGGAATCCTGAAAAACTGAACCCTGAAAAACCATTTTGCCGCGGAGATTACGCGATGTCGTCGGTCGATCCCATGCCCCAGCCGCCCCAGATCGTCATCCAGCAGAAAGAGAGCCTGTTTGGAAGGTACGGCAAGTTCCTGCTCGCCGCGCTGCTGATCGCCATCATGGTGATCGTCGGCATGCGGGCGAGCTACCACAGCTACTTCAACTCCGCCAGCGGACCACAAGAGAAATACCTGGATGGCAGCAAAACGGCGGCCAAAAAGATTGCCGTGATCAACGTTGCCGGCGCCATTGCCGAAGGCGACTCGTTTGTAAAGGACCAAATCGATCGCGTACGAAAGGATGACCATGTGGTGGCCGTGGTGCTGCGAATCAATTCACCCGGCGGTACGGTTACCTACAGCGACTACCTGCACCACAAGCTCCGCGATCTGGCTAGCGGCGAAAGCCGCGAAGGCAAGGGCAAGGGTAAACCGCTGCCACTGGTGGTAAGCATGGGCAGCATTTGCGCCAGTGGCGGGTACTACCTCGCCTCGGCGGTGGGCGACACGCCCGACTCGATTTTTGCCGAACCGGCCACCATCACCGGCTCGATTGGGGTGATCATCCCCCACTACGATCTCTCGGGGTTGCTCAAGACCTGGTCCATCGAGGACGACTCGATCGCCAGCCACCCGCTGAAAGACATGGGCAGCCTCACGAAGCCGATGACCAAAGAAGAACGCGATATTTTCCAAAACCTGGTAGATGAAATGCTGGCCGACTTCAAAGAGAAAATCAAAGCCGGCCGACCCATGTTCCGCGACAATCCGGCCGACCTCGACGCCGTGGCGACGGGGCAGATTTTCACGGCCAAGCAAGCCGTGGAACTCAAGCTCGTGGACAAGATTGGCTTTACCGAAGATGCCCTCGAACGCGCTGCGGAGCTGGCCGGCGTCGAAGTCAAGAACGTCCGCTGCGTGGAGTACCAGCGACCTCCGGCAGCGCTCGACGCACTGCTGGGTACCGCAGCGGCGCGGCCGGGCGCGGGCCGCATCGACCTCCAATCGCTACTCGAACTCTCGACGCCCCGCGCGTTCTATATGTGCACGTGGCTACCAGGCGTCATGAGTGGAGCCAGGTGAGTCGCCTCCCGCAAACGACACCCGCTTCCCACCCCAGGCCGCTCACCATGCTTCCGCATCTACTCAACGACATCGATGGGCAACTGGCCGAGTGGTCGCGCTGCGCAAGCTACCTGCGTTTCGGCAGCGGCAGATCGGGCGGTGGCTGTTCGAAGGCCGCGCGGGCGACTTTGCCGAAATGAGCGACTTGCCGCAGTCGCTACGTGCGGAGCTGGCCGAGTCGTTCACGCTGTGGACCGCCACCGTAGCCAAGCACAGCACGGCCGACGATGGCACCGAGAAGTTGCTGTTGTCGCTTGCCGGCGGCGGGCAAATTGAGTGCGTGCTGCTCCGCGATAAGGTGCGTCGCACGCTCTGCATCAGCACTCAGGTGGGTTGCGGCATGGGGTGCGTGTTCTGTGCCAGCGGCCTCGACGGCGTCGACCGCAATCTCACCACGGGCGAAATCCTCGAGCAGGTCCTGCTGCTGCAGCGGCTGCTCGACCCGCAAGAACGCCTCAGCCACATCGTGGTGATGGGCATGGGCGAACCGCTCGCCAACCTGGGCGGGCTGCTCCCGGCGCTCGACCTCATCGCCCGTGAAGACGGACTTGGCATCAGTCACCGGCGGATCACGATTTCCACCGTGGGGCTACCCAAGGCGATTCGCAAGCTCGCCGAGCTCGACACCCGCTACCGCCTGGCCATCTCGCTGCACGCGCCGAACGATGAGCTGCGCAACGAGATTGTGCCGGTAAACGCCAAGATGCCGCTGGGCGAAATCCTGGAGGCGGCCGACTACTACTTCGAGCGGAGCGGCCGGCGGCTCACGTTCGAGTACGTGCTGCTGGCCGATCTGAACGATCGCCCCGAGCACGCCCATCAGTTGGTGCGTCTGCTCGCCGGGCGCACGGCGCTGGTGAATGTGATTCCCTACAATCCCGTAGCCGGCTTGCCGTACGCCACGCCCCGCATCGAGGCGCAGCAGGCCTTCCGCAAGATCCTTGAGACGGGCGGCCTTGCCGTGCGGTTTCGACATCGCAAGGGCGACAAGATCAACGCCGCGTGCGGACAGTTGCGGCGCAGCACGAACCTAACGCAATTAGAGTCGTAGAGTCGTCCGAGCCGCAAGCGAGCACTCATTGAACCACGGATTACACCGATCGCACGGATGAAAAAGTGACCGCAGACGCGAGCCTCGGGTTTTCGCGATGGCACCCGACACTCACCCTAGCCCGGCGTCGAGGGCGTGTCGATCCGTGGCAGCCGGACCGTCGGTTCCCGGTCTTCCCAAGTCTTTTCGAGAGGCAAAAAGTAGTCCGAGCCGCGAGCGTAAGCGAGCGGTGATTGGCGCTCGCCTACGCTCGCGGCTCGGACGAATTACCTCTTTGCCGGTCTAGCGGGCGTGACTAGCGATCTTGCGACTCGTCGGACAATTGCTCGGCGAAGTTCGCGCATTTGCTCTTCCATCTGGAGGACGCGCTCGCGCAAATTCCCGGGCAGACGGTCGTCGAAGCCTTCCTCAAACAGGGGGGCCATGCCTTGCTGGCCGCTCAGCATTCGCTCGACCATCGGACGCAGGTCTTCCGGTAGTTGGTTGAGCGACTCCGGATCGTTCCCGTCGACTTCCCAGGTTTGGCCGTCGTGCTCTTAATGGTCACTTGCGCGGGTTGATCGCCATCCCGCTGGATTTGCACCGAAACGTTGCCCGGCATTTCACCCAGGTCGAAGCCCTGCATGGCCAGCCCGCCGCGGCCTTGCAGCATCCGCTCCAATAGCTGACGTTGGTCGAAGCCAAGCGGCAGGTCGCCGCCAAACTCCGGCTGGGTCAGCTGATCGGGTTGCGGGCGTGCGGCCGGCGTCACCCAAACGGTTTGTGGCTGGCCGTGGCGAACCACGTCGAGCGTGAACTGCGTCATCTGGTCACCCGAGTGCTCGTTGACCACGCTGATCAAGTCGTCCAGGTCGCGGAGGTCGTTGCCATCGGCGGTCAGCAGGATGTCGTGCGGCTTAAGGCCACCCTCGTCGGCGGGACTGCCATCGAACACTTCGAGAACCATCAGACCTACGCCGTCCGGCATGTCGACGTGCGCCCGAACCTGGTCGCTCACCTTCTCGGCGGCAACGCCAATGTAGTAGGGCGAGGCGGGGCGTCGCTGACGCATGAGTTGATCGGGGTCGCCCGGCAGCAACCAAGGTTGGAATTGTCGACGCAGGTTGGGCCGCGGGTCGATTTCGCCGGGCAGCGGGTCTTTGGCGCCATTGGGCCCGATTGGAATCACGGTCCCTTCGTCCGCGTCGTCCGACCCGTGGGCCACCGTGGCCGAAATCCCCAGGCCCGTGGCCAGCACGCCACCGGCAGCAAACAAACAGAGCCTTTGCCAATTGGTTCTCATCGCGCGTTTCTCCTCATTCGGATCTAGAGATAAAAACTGCGACGGCATCGCCGCCGCCAATAAACGAATAACGCCGACTCGCCAGCCGGGAGGTGAGGCCGGCGAGTCGGCAGTGGTGCCATCCAGCTGCAAAATTCAGCTCACCGGAATCTCCTACGCAGGCCATGCTGGGTTGGTTCATGCCGTTTGGGGCACCACGTTGGGGGGATCGAACACACGCCGACGTGGCTGGCGAGCCAAGTAAACCCATAGCGCCCCACCGCTACCAGCAGCAGCAAGCTCACGTTCTGCGAAATGCTCAGCCCCGTGCCCAGGAACGAGGTTTCATCAATGCGGATCATCTCCAGCAGGAACCGGGCCACCGGGTAAATCGTGATCAACAGCGCGAATACCTGGCCGTCGCGGCGGCGGGCCGGATAGAAACTCCACAGCAGCCAACCGAGTAGTGCTGCATTTATCGCACTGTAGAGCTGGGTCGGATGCACCTTCAGGCTTCGCGGCGGCAAGGTTTGCGCGGCAAGCGTCGCCTCGTCCTTATCGGCAATCCGCACCGCCAGAGGATAGCCCCCACGTAACGCCTGCTCGAATAAACTCGCTGCCATGAACGGGCCCGTCAGCGCTTGGTCGGCCAGGTGGGTGACCCGGTCGCCCACTGCCAGGCCAGCCGCTTCGGCAGGCGAATCGGCCAGCACTCGGCCGACAACCATCTCTCCGTTGCGCTCAACCAATCGCATGCCGTAGAACTCCCCGTGGGCCACTTGCGCACCGTACGGCGGACTAAAACTCGATTGCCCCTGTTGGGGGAACGTCACCGCCCAAGGCACGTCGGCCACTCCGCCAAAACAGCAGCCGTTCAGTAGGCAACCGATTCGTCCAAACGCGAGTCCCACGATCAGGCTCGGTGCTACTAGGTCGGCCATGGCGAGAATGGGCAAATGATGCCGAATCATGAACAGCAGGAAAGCCAATGTTGCGCCGAACAGCGCGCCATACACCACTAGTCCGCCATTGGCGTACTTAAGCACTTCGATCAAGGCTTGGCCAATCGGTAGCGGGGCGTACACCTCGTCCCAATACTCCATTATGTAAAACAGCCGCCCACCGGCTATGCCGAACACGAACATCCAGAGCGCGAGCGAGAAGATAAGGTCGGGGTCGATGCCCGCCTGCCGTGCGCGGGCGTACGCCATCGCCAAACCCGACACCGCCGCCACAATGAGCATCACCCCGTAACCGCGCACCGGGAAGCCCTCGGGAAAAACCCGCGGCAGAAGAATAATGGCTCCCGCTACGATGCCCAGCACCGGTACCGCGGCAAGCACTTCCTCCGTGCCGTGCGGCTGCCGGAGTTTCCACGCCGCCCAACCGCCGGCGACCACCAGCAGCAGCCCGAGCAGCAGCCCGAACCCAAAGACGGGCAGGCCGAACAAATGGCTGGGCACAATCAGCAGATTACTGCACATAGCGTGGAAGCACCAAGTTTCGATGGGCAGAGCTCAATAGTTAGCGCTCCATGAGCAGAGCTCCTTGCGTAGAGCTCATTAGGGAGGATTTGCGGCGTCCTGGTCGAGTTGCCACCAACTCAAACAGCGAAACCTGAGCATGGAACCTGCATCCCAAGCGCTGCTATCTTCTAACCGATTTGCAGGTTATCGATCAACCGCGTTTGACCCACTCGGGCGGCCATCAGCGCGACAACGGGACCCTCGATGTGCTGCACGAGTTCAACGGTACCCGCGCGTACAAAGGCAACGTATTCGAGCTCGATGCCGCCGACGTCCGCCAGGTGCTGCTCGATGATGGCTTGCAGCGTGGCGACCCGCGCTTCGCCAGCGCTCGCCCGATCGCGTGCGAGTTGCAAGCTAGCATACAGGGCAGCGGCTCGCTGGCGATCGTGCTCGGACAGGTAGGCGTTGCGAACTCATCGCCAGACCATCGGCCTCGCGCACCGTGGGACAAACCACGAGCCTGGTGGGTACGTTGAGATCGGTTAACATTCGTCCCACCACGAGTGTCTGCTGGTAGTCTTTCGCCCCAAAATACGCCGCGTCGGCTGGCACTAGGTTCAGCAGCTTGAGCACCACCGTCGCCACGCCAGCAAAGTGCGTCGGACGCCGCTCCCCTTCCAACGGCTTGGCCACACGGCCAACATCGATCGATGTTTCGTAGCCCGCCGGGTACATCTCGTCGACCGAGGGCGCGAAAATCGTATCGCAGCCATGCCTGGCCAACAACTCCGCATCCCGCTCTAAGTTGCGAGGGTAGCGTGTGAAGTCTTCATGCGGGCGCGAATTGCGTTGGATTGACAAACACCGTGGCAACCACCAGGTCGTTTTCAGCGCGGGCGGCATCCACCAGGCTCAAGTGCCCCTCGTGTAGCGCCACCCATCGTAGGCACTACGCCCACTCGCCCACCGCGTTGCCGCGCAGAAACGACTGCCCCGCGCATCTCGGACCCTTGATGCACGATTGACGGTATTTCGATACTTTCAGCCATACGACTCTTGGAACTGGGGAGGCTTGAGCGGCCACGGCGATCAACACCACGTATTCTACCCGCCTGTGGCACGGCAACACAGGTCGGGCCAGATGCACAACAGCGCGGCGGACGTATCGAACACCACCTCCTCGCGACTGGCGGTAGGCAAGCCGAGCGTGGGGATGCCCGGGCGGGGGGTATCCCCTGGATTGTGGAGGTGTAGTGCCAGTTTCGGTTTTCCCGTCGCCACCCCGGCCGCGCGCGACAGATAGACATCGCCCCCCGACGAATCGATCCTCAGCCCCGCGAACTGTTCGGCGAGCCGTTCAGCGTGCCACTCGCGCGGCGGCCGTGCCACCGTACAACACCACCACGTTGGCGCCGTGATGCAACCGTTGGTGGAGTTCGGCGAGCGTCGCCCCCAACTCTGGGTGAGGCCAATCGCCGGCTATCTCGACAGCCGGGTCGAGCACGAACGGGCGATACGACATCCGCGGGTGCGGCACGCACAGCGCAGGCCCGCGGATCACTTGCCCGCCGTACAGCAATAAATCGAGGTCGAGCGGGCGGGCGGCCCACCGCTCGCCAGGTTGCCGGCCAAACTGCTGCTCGATGGCGTGCAGCTCGCCCAGCAGCGCTTGCGGGTCGAGCAACGTCTCGACCACCGCCGCCGCGTTGGCGAAGCTGGGCTGCGCGTCCGGGCCGCCAATGGGTGCGGTGGTGTGAGTGGCGCTGCGGTACGCAATCCGCAAGGCGCCCGTCGCTTCGAGCGCGGCAATCGCCTGGTCGATAGCAGGCCGACAGTCGCCAAGGTTGGCGCCCAGGGCCAGCAAACAAGTCGCCATGGCACACCCACCGGCGGGAAAGACAATCTCTATCGACTACCACATAAAAAAACGGGGAGGGTATCCTGAGCCCACGACAGGTGCCGTCTGCAATCGCTCCATCAGTCGAGCTCCCCTTCTCTCATTGCCATGCGCGGTGGACGCAGCAGGCAAGGGGCTGGTTACGAAACGCCCCCTACGAACAAAAAAGCGCTATGCGTCATGCAAGCGATCGTAAGAACCCCCCAACATCACGGCCCAACTCGCATTATGGCGCTACTGAACAACAAGAATCGCTCAACAACGCAGGCGAAGTTAACCAGCGAACGCTCCGGAACGTCCGCAACACAGGATGATTCAGCCCCCAACTCGCTACGTAAGAAAACGTGCACGTATTCTAAATCGAACGAGAGCGACGGCGGCGGGAGGTCTCAATAAAAAAGTCGGATACCACCATTGTGTGGCGCCAAACCTATCAAATTTTACTCGCATCGACACTTACTCGCGTCGACAAACATCGCACGGCGAACAATCAAGTGAGGTCGAAGGTGTGTTCAAAGTTAAGTCGTTCACCGCGTCCGCTATTTTGCGAAGTCACACCGAAATGTCAACAACCCGCTCGCATGATTTTTCTAACATTCAACTTTCACCGCTAAAAGTGCTAGCGAAAAACTTATGCCGCACATAGTGCGCAGCGTCCAGGTGTGGTTCGCTGTACTCGCGTCACCTACAATAATGGCACCAGCGATACGCAAAGTGGACCTCCTTGTCGAAAGGAGCCTTTCGATCTGTTCGTAGGGAACAGAAGAAACGCAGGGCACATTTTTTTGCACCGCTCCGGATATCAATCACTAGGCGTGACCCGCCCTTAACTACCTAGACTCCGCATTCCGCGCACCATCCATGCAACAAATCGAACGCTCGTTGGCTGGTCTCCATGTCGCTTCGCTCGAAAGTCGACGCCATATGGAGATGGCGCGGATCATAGAAAAGGCCGGCGGCATTGCCCATGTTAGCCCCTCGATGCGCGAAGTGCCGCTCGACGATACACGTGCCGCAGTTGAGTTTGCCAATCGGCTTATTACGGGGCAAATTGATGTCTTCGTGCTGCTGACTGGCGTAGGAACGCGGCAGTTTGTTGAGCAAGCCGAGCGGCACGTTGGTCGCAGTCGGCTGATCGATGCGATTACCGATACCACGACCGTGGTCCGCGGCCCGAAGCCTACGGCCGTGCTCCGCGAGTGGGGAATTACCCCCAGCGTTCGGGTGCCCGAACCCAACACGTGGCGCGAACTGCTCACCACGCTCGACGCCAAGTTGCCGGTCGCTAATCTGGTGGTCGGCTTGCAAGAGTACGGCGCAACCAACCCCAGCTTGATTGCCGGACTCGAAGCACGCGGCGCCACGGTCGACCGCCTGCAGGTTTACACATGGGACTTCCCTGAGGACACCGCGCCGCTGGAGGCGAACGTCCGGCGGCTGGCGGCGGGCGAATTGGATGTGGTGCTGTTCACGTCTGCGAATCAGGTACGGAATCTCTTGAAGCTGGCTGACGACCTTGGCCTTGGCGATCGCGTGATGGCCAGTTCGCGGTGCGCGATGATCGCGTCGATCGGCCCGACATGTAGCGACGCACTTCGCGAACTGGGACTGCCCGTCGACCTCGAAGCTTCGCCCCCCAAGATGGGTGTGCTGGTGCAGCGCACCGCGGAAGTCGCGCACCAGGTACTCGATCGCAAGCGCGCAACCGCCAACATCTCGACCCTGGCGGCCGTCGACCTCGCAACGGCCAAGCCCTACGAACAAAGCGTGTTCATGCAGGCGTGTCGCCGCCAGCCAACCGACTACACGCCGGTGTGGATGATGCGGCAGGCAGGCCGATACATGCCCGAGTATCGCGCGGTTCGTGCCAAGGTGGCGATTTCTGGAGCTATGCCGCAACCCGCAGTTGTGCAGCGAAGTCATGTGCACGGCGGTCGAGCGCCTGGGGGTCGACGCGGCGATCATCTTCTCCGACTTGCTTGCCCATCCTCGAGCCGATGGGGCTCGACCTGGAGTTCCCGCCAGGCGAGGGACCGGTGATTCACAATCCGGTTCGCGAAGCGGCCGACGTCGATCGGGTGATCGAACTGGAGAGCGTCGATGCGCTGCACTACGTGATGGAAACGGTACGCCAAACCCGTGCCGACCTGCCCGACCACTTGCCGCTGATCGGTTTTGCCGGGGCGCCGTTCACGCTGGCCAGCTACGCCATCGAAGGCGGGATCGAGCCGCAGCTACCTCCACACCAAGACGCTGATGTACCGCGACTTGGCGCCTGGAACGCCCTGATGGAGTCGGCTCGCCCGTTCGGTGGCGGTCTATCTCAATGCCCAAATCGCCGCCGGGGCACAGGCCGTGCAACTCTTCGATAGTTGGGTCGGCTGCCTGGCGCCGGCCGACTACGACCGATACGTCGCTGCCGCACGTGCGGCAATTGATCGAAAGCCTTACGCCTGGCGTGCCGGTGATCCACTTTGGCACCGGAAACCCCGCACTGCTCGCCGCCAATGACCGCCGCGGGAGGACACGTGATCGGCGTCGATTGGCGGATCGATCTGGGCGAAGCGTGGCAGCGCATCGGGCACGATCGCGCCGTGCAAGGCAACCTCGAACCACTCGCGCTACTGGGCGACCGCGACGAGATCCGCGACCGCGCCCGGACCGTGCTCGACCAGGCGGCGGGCCGCCCCGGACATATCTTCAACCTGGGCCACGGCATCCTCCCCCAAACGCCTCCCGACAACGCCCGAGCGCTGGTGGACATGGTGCACGAGATGAGTCGTTAAGGATCGTTTCGCGAACATCAAGAATAACGGAGGCATTCGCCTAGTGGCATGCGATTCAAGGGCGGCCGCACGCGATGGTAACAGAAGATGGCCTCAAAAAAACGAAGGCCCTTGCCGCACACCAAGAGGCGGCAAGGGCCTACCTTTATCCAGCCGGAGAGCCAACTCGCTTTCCACGCGAACGTTTCAAACGCCAGTCGAGCGCTACCCTATGGGCAGTGTAAGGTGCGTC
Source organism: Lacipirellulaceae bacterium (assembly GCA_963753855.1). Taxonomy (GTDB): domain Bacteria; phylum Planctomycetota; class Planctomycetia; order Pirellulales; family Lacipirellulaceae; genus Aeoliella. Next base: position 637,135 of record CAVWDV010000009.1, read on the forward strand.
GCGAGGTTTTAGGTCGCTCATGCACCGCTTATATGGCACAACTGAGGCGCGAAAAACGCACCAGGAACAGCCGCTGGCAACCAAGCCTGCATCGCTTGGCCTAGCTCCTTGTGTTTAGAAATATAACTGGGTTCGTCGAAAAGCGAGGTCACGCTCCCGGGTAATGAAATTAGCCGGCGGTGAAACCTCCCCAGTACTTGTAAGGCGGATCGTCCATTGCTTTGGCCTCCTTCGTTTTTTACGAGGTAAAGAAGCTCAAAAATCACCTAACAATGAAGAGTATAGCAAATCGAAATTCGATCGTCAAAACAACTTTGAAAAAAATCGCGTGCCAATCGCGCAACCAATCGCGGCAAAAAATGCCGCTTCCAGGTTTCTCGCGCATTGCGATCGTGGGCTGATCACACGCTACGCGTCCCGGGCGGCGTACCCGTATTTTTTTCCCGCGAGTATTTTGGCAAAGCAATCTATCTTCGGTCCTCCACGCGCGGACCGATGCTGCGATCACTCTTCTGGAATTCCCGCTCGATCCGGCACCAGCTCCGAGCCATTCCGCCAACCCTTGTCAGCACCTGCCATGGAGGCGATGCTTGGACAGCGGGCAGTCGCGCGTCAAACGCATCCCGCCCAGCCCAAAACCCACAGCTCACGGCCCAAAGCTAACAGCCAACTAACCTCTCACCCCCCAGCCGACACCATGAAAGTAGCTACCATTAAAACCAATCGTGGCGACATTCGCTTGCAACTGCACGACGATAAAGTCCCCAAGACGGTGGCCAACTTCGAGAAGCTTGTCGGCGAGGGTTTCTACGACGGGCTGAAGTTCCATCGTGTGATCGAAGACTTCATGGTTCAGGCCGGCTGCCCCCAGGGCACGGGCACCGGCGGCCCCGGTTACACGTTTGAAGATGAGTTCCACCCCGAACTCAAGCACAGTGGCCCTGGCGTGCTATCGATGGCCAACGCCGGGCCCAACACCAACGGCTCGCAGTTCTTCATTACCCACGTCGAAACCGCGTGGCTCGATGGCAAGCACTCCGTGTTTGGGGAAGTAATCGACGACACGCAAAAGGTGGTCGACCTCATCCAGCAAGGCGATGTGATGGAAAAGGTGACCATCAGCGAAGAGTAACGCGCCGTACCAAGCGCGCGTGAATGCCAGAGGACGACTTCGCGCCGCGGCAAGGTCGCCCGGCCGCGTGGCCCGCTAACTCGCCGATTGAGCAAGCGACTTCGTTGTGGTCAACGGTTTGCCTGCGGGACGAGCCCGGCGGCGTACCAGCCGTTTTACCCACCCCAGTCGTGCGCTGGGGTTGCGACGTTGGTCGATCAATCGCCGCCGGAGTCGCGAACTGGGAAGCGTGAAGGCAAATGCCCAACCCGTGAGCAACAACTTGGAGTACGCCGGCATATGGGTGCCGGCAATGCGGCTGGCGTAACGCATTGCCGCCGGGACGAGCCACTTGTGGTTTTCGAGCGCGCCGATCATGAGCTGTCGCTCCAGCACGAACAAAGGATCGCGCTTGTCGAATGGACGTTGCGGCAGGTGGAGCACCCGCTGCGCCTCGGCCCAAGAATCGTGGAATTCGCCCAGCTCCTTCTCAAGCTGCGGCACGCTCGGACAACACCAGCCGGTATTGAACATGTTGCTGCCGTGAATACGATAAAAAGCCAGTCGCTCGGATAACGAGACGACCTCGCCCAAATAAGGCTGGACGAGGATGCCGGTGGCGTCGATATGCGGGGGTTGGGCCTGCGGGTCGAGCCCCACGGCCAGCATCCGCTCGCGATGCACGATGTTGCCCGAGGTGGGAGGGCATTGGTAGAAACCGAGCGTGCGATTGTCGTCCTGCATCTGCTTGGCGGTGTAGTCCGCCGGGTAAGTGGGAAACACCGACCCAATCGGCTGGCGATTAATATCAACCGCCTCCAGTTGGAATTGCACTTTCGCTGGCTGCGATACTAGCGCCGGCCTCACCGCCGCCACCATTCCGGGAGCGATGTAGTCGTCGGCGTCCAGCAGGTAGACATAGTTGCAGTGGCTCGCCCACATGCCTGCCAGGCACGCGGCGATCTGCCCCCCGTTAGGGGTCTCGATAACCGTCACACGATCGCGATACGCGTCGAGCAATTCGCTGGTGTTATCGGTCGACCCATCGTCGACCACGATCACCTCATCGAATGCTGGCTCTTGCGACAACACACTTTCGAGTGCATCGGGGAGAAAGCGAGCGTAATTGTAAGCAGAGATGACGACCGCCAATGTCGCCCGGGAGCTATCCATTATTGCAACCCAAAATGTTCCATTCGCCTTATTGATTCATCAAAACTAGTGGCCAACCCGCAAGCGAGGAAGCGGCCCGACCGGCGTAACCGGTCGTAACCACCACTACTTCCAGTTTACTTCCACGGAGGCGAAGTGCAGGCCACTTTGCAAAAAAACGGCTATTTGCCCCGTCCCCCATGTGGGTGCCCAGCCGTGGACAAACACGGCTAGTAACGGCATGCTGTAAGCGTAACGCGAGCCGCGGCCCCTTGCGACCGGCAGCAGCATCCCAAACGACCCCTCAGCAAGTCCCCTCCGCAACTCCCGTGCCCAATATGATCGATCGCTCCCGCGAACGGCTGCGGATGGAACCGCCAACCGTTTGGCGAGCGGAATTTGTGGCGCGGGACGACGCGCGCAGGCAAGCGTATTTTGCGAGAGCTGGCCCAACACCCCACCACTGCCCGCCAGCCAGTGGACGTCTGCACGCACCTGGCAATTCGCCGCCGAAACCTTGAAAGCAGTGCCGACGTTTGGCAGTTGGGCGCAAGCTACGCTTAGCCGTTTTACAGCGGCGCACAACGGCGCGTTTACGGCAAACTCAGTTCCCCAAAACCACAGCACCTCACCCATAGCCCCCAGCCAGCCATGCCTCCGAGCCAAACACTCACGGTCGAACTCGACGCGCAGCTACCAGATCGCTATCGGCAGCCGCACGCTGGCCGGCTGCCCGCAGTTTCTCCGCGAGCGGACCAGTGCATCGCACGTGGTACTCATCACCGATTCGAACGTTGACGACTTGTACGCCGATGCGCTGGGGGATCAGCTGGTTGAGGCCGGGTACGAGGTCCACGTGCTGGTGGTCGACGCCGGCGAGGCGAGCAAGAACGCCGATGTGGCCATCGACCTGTGGGAAACCATGCTAGCCGAGGGGGCCGATCGCGGAAGCGTGGTGCTGGCCGTCGGGGGTGGCGTGGTAGGTGACCTTGCCGGTTTCGTGGCGGCCACGTTTGCCCGCGGGATTCCCTTCCTGCAGGTTCCAACAACCTTGCTGGCGCAGGTCGATAGCTCGGTGGGTGGCAAGGTAGGCATCAACCTGCCCGAAGCCAAAAACATGGTGGGAGCGTTCTGGCAACCGGTTGGCGTGCTGGTGGATGTCGACGTGCTCAACACACTGCCGGCCAATGAGTTCGCCTCCGGCATGGCCGAAGTCGTAAAGTATGGCGTAATCATGGACGCCGAGTTCTTTGCCTACCTCGAACAGCACGTGGATGCCATCAACAAACGCGACCCGGAGGTAATGCAAACGATCGTCGAGCGGTGCTGTCGCCGCAAGGCCGAAGTGGTGCAGGCCGACGAGCGCGAGGAGTCGGGCCGCCGCGCCATCCTGAACTACGGCCACACCTTCGCCCACGCCTTTGAAGCCTTCACCGAGTATGGCGAGCTGCTGCATGGCGAGGCCGTGGCCATGGGCATGGTGTGCGCATCGCGACTGGCCGAGCGGCGGGGCCTGTTGGATGCCGATGCTACCCGCCGGCAAATCGAGCTGCTCCAAGCCCTCGGGCTCCCGACCGAACCAATTGCCACCGACGCCGACACCGACGCCGAAGAAATCTACCGCCTAATGTGGCACGATAAGAAGGTGTCGGGGGGCAAGATCCACTTCGTCCTTCCCACGCAAATTGGCGCCGTGGAGCTTTTTTCCGACGTCAAATCGAGCGACGTGCTAGCGGTGATCGCAGGTTAGCAGGCAAAGGGCGAGCCGTGCCGTGGGACGTCCAGACCCACGGCGTGACCAATCGCGACACCGAAAACCTTAAAAACAGGGGTGTGGCCACCGACGGCCGTTTTGAATCGCCCACGAACAATTTTTTTGCGCCTACCCGTAGTCATTCCCGTGGTGCTAGACTATACCTTCTATAGGTTGGGGGGCGTTTGCCCGTAGCCACCTTCCGGGTGGCTCGACGAGCGTTGACTTACGCCAAACCTAAGCGAGTTATTACTGTGAACTACATCCCTCGAAAGGCAGTTATTGTCTCCCGCGACGCGTTGGCAGCCGACTTCGCCGAGTCGACCATGTCGGCGTTTGGCTTGGAAGTTTCGCGCTACGACTCGACGGAGTCGCTCTCCGAGGAAGTCCATGGCCAGGCAGGAGCGGGCACCGACCATCCCATGCTGACGCCGGACATCGCCATTTTGGTGGGTTCGACCGCCGACTTCGTGGGCAACACCCCCAGCGATGTCGCAAATCTCGCCGACGTTATGCCCGTGATCGTAACTAGTTCGACCGCTTCGGTTTCCGATGCTGTGGAACTGATGAAGCACGGAGCTAAGGACGTGGTGCAACTACCGTGCGACCGCAACGAACTCTGGCAGCGCGTGCAAAGCACTCTAGAAAATTGCGCCGCCGAGACGGCCTGCAAGGCCACCATGGCCGACATGCGGGCTCGGCTCGACTTGCTCACCCCCGCCGAGCACGAAGTTGTCGACGCCATGCTCGATGGGCTCGCCAACAAGCAAATCGCGCAGCGACTGGGCATTGGCCTCCGCACCGTTGAGCTCCGCCGCTCCAAGATCATGCGAAAAATGCAGGCCAAGAGCGTCGCCGAACTGGTGAAGTTCATCTGCATGTCGGGCAAACTGCGGACGGCATCCCCCGCTCCGCAAGCCTAGTCGCAAACCGGCGGACCGCTCGTAGGGCGAAGCGACCCCTAGGGTTGTGCTTCGAGATCGCGCGTGCGCTGGAGCCATCGACCCTTTTTTGCATCGCCGCGAGCGCTCGTTTACCATGGGAAGCAGGCCGTCGAAAACGGTCGGCCCACCCTGGCCCCGCGAGCGCTGCGATGGATGACTGTTCGCCCGAACTGCTGGCCGACGTACGGCTCGGGCTGGTAAAAGACATTGGCCCGCGGCTGCAACGCAATTTGCTTGCCGCGTTCGGCTCATCGCAAGCCGTGCTCAATGCCCCGCGCGATCAGTTGCTCCGTGTCGATGGCATCGGCCCGAAGATCGTCGCCCGCCTCGCCAGCCCGCCGCCAGCAGCGGACGTGTCGGCCGAGTTGCGCATTGCCCAGCAACACGGCATTCGACTCGTAAGTCGTACAACGGACGACTACCCCGCCCCGCTGCAGGATCTCGACGACGCCCCCCAGGTGCTCTACGTTCGCGGCACGCTCACCGCCGACGACGCGTTGGCCGTCGCCATGGTTGGCACACGGCACGCCACCAGTTACGGCCAACAACAGGCCGAACTTCTGGCCGCCGGACTGGCGCGGGCGGGAGTCACGGTGATTAGCGGCCTCGCCCGCGGCATCGACGCCGCCGCCCATCGCGGGGCGATCGCAGCGGGCGGTCGAACGTTGGCGGTAATCGCCGGTGGGTTGCTCCACATCACGCCGAGCGAGAATCTCAAGCTGGCCGAGCAGGTTGCGCAGCAAGGCTGCCTGTTGAGCGAAGCCCCACCCCGGCGGCCGCCGGTCGCCGGTTCGTTCCCACAGCGTAATCGCTTGATCAGCGGGCTGTCGCTAGCGGTGGTGGTCGTGGAAGCGGACGATCGCTCCGGCGCGCTCATCACGGCCCGCCTCGCCGCCGAGCAAGGCCGCGATGTGCTCGCTGTGCCGGGACCCCTCACCAGCCGCCAATCGCGCGGCTGCCATAAGCTGATTCAAGACGGGGCAAAGCTCGTAATGAGTGTCGACGATATCCTCAGCGAACTCACCCACACTTCGGCCCCCGTTCCCCGCGAAGATGGAGGCGAACTCCGCCACGCGGCGGAGCTAACGCTCAACGAAATCGAACGCACCGTGCTCGACGCCATTGACACCGCAACCACCCAAATCGACGACATCGTGGTAGCCACCCAGCTACCGGTGCACCGTGTGCTATCGACGATCAGCGTGCTGGAAATGCGGCGGCTGATCCGCCGCGTGAGCGGCACCCAAGTGGCGCAGGATTTGAGCTGGGCGGTCGCACGCTGACGGACGCAAAGGTAAGTACCATGAAACGAACGATTGCCCAGATCGCTGCTCTTCTCTTAACCTTCGTAGTTGGAGGTGCGTTTCTCTACTTCCCGATTCGCGACGCGCAGCGGGCGGCCATCGCCTCGTCGAGCCAGTCGCGATTGAATCAACTTCAACTAGCGATGCGTAATTATCACGACGTGCACGGCTCCTTCCCACCCGCCTACATCGCCGCCGACGATGGCACCCCCGTGCATAGCTGGCGGGTGCTGATTCTTCCCTTCGTTGAAGGACATACGCTGGTTGACGAGTATGACTTCGACGAACCGTGGAACGGGCCAAACAACATTCTGCTCGCCGACCGCATGCCCGACATCTTTCACATGTTCAGCGAACCCGAGTCGTCACGTTTCACGAACATCGTTGCCATCGCCGGCGCCGGAACTGCATTTCCAGGGGCCGCCACTACGTCGATCGATGGCTTCTCCGATGGACTCGAAAACACGTTGCTGCTGACCGAAATCAGCAATTCAAGCATCTGCTGGCTTGATCCACGAGACCTTACCGTTGAAGGGCTTACGCGTGGTCCGGTGCCGGACGGCGTGCTGGCTATGTCGGCAATTGAGTGGCGCGACCCCTACGTGGTGTTTGCCGACCGCATTACTGCCTACGCAGTGCGTCCGAATATACCGGCCAAACTGCTTCGCTCGCTGGCGACCATCGCGGGAGGCGAAGACGTGACAAAGCAGCAGATGATCGAGCAAGGGCTGTTGGAGTGATCGTCACTGCTAGCACCGACCACGCTTAAGCCAGGCGCCGCGGGAAACCGATACTAATCTTCGTGATGGTTCGCGAAGCCCATGCAGTGGAGACGAGGCTCATGTATTGCAGCGAATGTGGCGCCGAGGCCGCCGGCAAGTTCTGCGCACACTGCGGAACGCCCTTGGCAGCATCGCCCGCCGGACCTGCCGCCGATTTCGATTGGCGCGAGTCGTGCGATTTCGAGCAAATCTGCAAGGTCGCCGAGGTCCACCGCCGCATCGAAGCGGCCCGCCACCAGGCAGGCGGTCGCGTCTCTGGCACGCAGGTGCTCGAGCTGGTCGATACACTCGCCGCGCCGCTCATGGGTGGGCTGTCGAGCGTGGCGATGGCAAAAATCACCAAACCCATGACGACCAAGCTCGGACTCAAGACCGGCAAAGACCGCCGCGAGTTCCTCATGCTTCCACCCGGCGTGGTGCTGGCAAACATCGCCGTCGCGCTCGCCGAGGCCAACCACACAATTACCGCCGTCGAGTACGATGCCCAGCGCGATGCCGACCGTGCGACCATCGAGGCCACCGTGGAGGCCGACTTGCGGGGAATGGAAGCCAAACTGGCGGTCGCCGTCGAGCGAGGCGAGGCCGGCACCTGGGTGATCGCCCGAGCGCGGATCGACGGCCAGTGGTACGACTGGGGCAAGTGCCAAAAACGGCTCGACCAACTATTCGCCAACCTCCGCACCGCCGCCTAGCACGCGCCGCCCCACTTCCATCCTTCATCCTCTCCCCACCCACGTCCAATGCCGGTCCGATGTGGCGGCGACCGTCTCGGGGGCGAATCCCACGCCGGCCACCAACTGCCGTGCTTCGTCCACAGTGAGCGCCGCACGCAACGAGTCGGCAAACAGGGCCCGCTGCTCGGGCTCGGCATCGCCGGCGTACGTATCGACCAGGTGTTGCCACTCGATTTCGCCGGCTGGGCGAAACAAGTCGCGAACAAACAGTAGTCCGTCGGGCGCTACCAGCTGCACCGCGTTTTCGAAAAACACGCGCGGCTCGGGCAGGTGGTGTACCAGGCTGTTGCTCATCACCACGTCGTACGCGCCCGTGAGTGGTTGCTTAGCGTCGGCTCGCTCCAGACGGATGCAATCTTGCAGCCCCGCACGCTGGATGTTTGCGCGGGCCACTTTCAGCATCTCCGCGGCCGCGTCGACGGCGGTCACCTGCACCGGCACATCGCGCCCGCAGAGTTCTATGGGAATCAGCGCCGTGCCCGTGCCAAGGTCGAGCACCGAGAGCTGGCGATCCACTGGCCCCAGCGCCGCAAGAAGATCGTCGACAAACCGGCGATTCACTTCCTCGTGGTCCATCTGGTCGTACGCCCCCGCCTCGTCGGCCGAGTCCATCAGTTCGGGTTCGAGCTGGCGCTTCATAGCGGTGCTTCGTTTCGAAAGTCGTGGGCGAACGCAGGTGGTGCGAAAGCCGTAGGGTCGGTGGTTCCGGCGGCGAGAATACGGTGGGAGTGACAGGTGACGGTTGCCGCCGCCGGGTTCACCTACCGTTTCCCAATACGATAATCTCGTGCGATCACCGCCGGTAGGCAATCCTGTCGGCGGCCTCGCTCTTCCGCGAGCAGGCCCATGTGGCCGATAGAACCACCGACCTTACGGTGCTATCCGTGCACGATCTGTACTCCAAAAAGTGGCACCGTTCCCTCTGGTGCCACACGCCCCGCGGTTTTCGATGGAAAGTGGGCCACGCGCTGTGGTACCGTGCGCCTGCCAATCGGTGGGCAATGGGCAATCAGCCGAGGGTGGTTGGGGATTGAACCTTGTTACTTGGACATTGGTCCTTCCACCGTTTATCGACACCTGATGATCTATTTGTCGATCTACTCCGCTGCTGGCCGGCGGGCGCAAGTCGCAAGGTCAAATGGCACCACGACTTCGGGCATCGGCAGCAGGGGCGAGTAAATCGACAGCCAATCGTTTGTTGGCAGTTGTTGATATTGGGGTCAAGTCTGAGCTCGTCGGAGCCGCAACCGTAAGGGACCGCAACTTGGCGCTCCCTTAAGGTTGCGGCTCTGATTTAAAGGCGCGGCTCTGAGTGACGATCTCGGCCCTGGATCGCGCGGTGGTTGTGGTGGTGGCCGTTTTCGCGTGACGCCGGAGGGAGGATCGGACCCACAGGCATGCGGCTATCCGCATTCTGCCAAAGTGTCTCACCTTGAGGCACGCGTGATCGATCCTGAGACATCGCTCCTTGTAAACGAGTGCAAAAATGGCAGTCGGTGGGTGGGGGAAAACCTGCCAAAAAGGCGTGAACAAAAAACCACTACCCATGCGTAAACAATGGAATATCATCATCTTAGCGGTGCTGCACTGGACGATGCTGGCAGCGGTGCATCGCGAAATGGCACGCTGATTGCTCTGTAATTCCGTTACAACCGGCCACGAGGGGGTGGAACCTTATTCTCCAACCGGTTGACTTTCCCGCCGACCAGGGATGCGCGTAGAATGCAAGGCTGGCGGGTACTACCTTTGACGGGAGGGGATCACGGATTGGTTCCCCTTATGCGTCGAACTCTCGATGAATGAGGAGTTCGGAGATTATGAAAACTACACGCAAGGACGAAACTCGACGAACGGAAACACGGCAGGATCCCCAAGCGGACCTGGCCGACGAGCAACTATTGCTTGAATATCGTGCTAGCGGCGAAGAGGAGCTGCTAAGCAGCTTGATCCGTCGGTACGAGCGCGAGCTGTATAGCTATTTGCGGCGATTCCTCGGCGACGCTGCCTTGGCTGAAGATGCCTTCCAAAATACGTTCCTACAGGTGCACACCAAGTGTCACATGTTCGACGGGAAGCGCCGCTTTCGCCCTTGGCTCTATACCATCGCTACGAACCAGGCGATCGACATCCAGCGTCGCAACAAGCGGCATCAGCTAGTGAGCCTCGATCGGCCGCAGCGCTCGGCACATGCCGAAGTCGGCACGCTGATGAACCTGCTGGAGAGCAACGACCTGAGCGCCGGCGACCGCTTCGATCTGCGTGAGCGGATGGAGTGGGTCCGCGAGGCGGTGGCTGCCCTGCCGGAGCAGTTCGCATCGGCCGTTTCTCTGGTCTACTTCCGCGGAATGAAGTACCGCGAGGCGGCCGAAGAGTTGTCCGTGCCGGTTGGCACGGTCAAAAGCCGGCTGCACTCGGCCGTACAGCAGCTGGGCGACGCTTGGGAACAGTCGCACGGGTCGCGGGGCGAATAAACGCCCGTTCTTCCGAACGATGTTCGCCTTCACGGCGTACTAGAATGGAGAGAGAGTAAGTCACGGCCACAGCCGGCTCATTGCAGTTTGCCGATGAGCGGCTTGGCATGGTAAGCTCGTTTTTTGTCGAGCGAAGGCTTTTGCCGGCAGGACGGACGCAGCGGGTTAGCGAAAAACTCGTTACGATCGGTCTTTCCCGAAAACTCGTTTGACGACAGAATCAGGACCCTCCAAAGATCCCCGTCGGCATGTCGTACCGGCTGCCGACGGGGACTTCCATTCTTCTGATGCCAATCCAACGTTCCATGCGCGAAGAGCTTATTGCATACGCCCTGGGCGAGTTGGACGAAGAGGAATGCCAACGCCTTGAGTTGGCACTCGCCGAGAACGAAGTGCTGCGGGATGAGCTGCAGCAAGTCGAGCGGTGCCTGGGCGACGTGGAATGCACGGACCTCGACGACGAGGTGCCCTCTAATCTGGCCGACCGCACCACCGCGGGCATCTTCTCTGCCTGCCTGAGCGAGTCGCAGCACGACTTAGCCACATCGCAGCAGGGATTCCGAGCGGCATCGTGCTTCATGTCGCCAATGGATATGACCGTGGCGATTGGAGTGCTCATTACCGTTGGCAGCCTGTTCATGCCGGCACTCTACGGCAGCCGCAATCAATCGCAGCGAATCTCGTGCGCGAACAACCTGCAGCAGCTCGGGCAGTTGATGCAGATGTATGCCAACGAAAACTCCGCCGGGTTCTTTCCCGTTGTGCGGCCGAACGAGCATGCCGGTATTTTCGCCCCACGACTACGCGAAGCCGACTTGGTGCGGCCCGACGTACTGGACAGTTTAATGCTCTGCAGCAGCTCGCCACTGGCGGCCAGATTGGCAGAGCAAGGTCGGTCGTTTCATGTGCCGAGCATGGCGGAGCTGTCGCTCGCCAAGGGCATGTGGCGGGTGGAACTGCAGCGGACCTCGTCGGGCGATTACGGCTACCAACCGGGCTACGTCAAAGGCAAGTACTACTTGCCCATGAAGAATTTCGATAACAGCAAGGTGCCCGTCGTAGCCGACGCGCCGAGCCTGGTGGACAACCGGCGGATTACGCGCCAACCACGGTGGCAAGGTGGTCAATACGCTGTTTCAAGACGGCAGTGTCTTATCGCTCCCCACGCCACTGGTGCCATGCACCAATGACCGGTTGTTTTTCAACGACGAAGGCGAAGCATCTGTAGGTACGCACTGGAACGATGCGGTGATCCTGCCCAGCGGCGCGACTCCGCTGATGGAAAACAAGCCGATGCCCGAAGCCGTGTATCGCTTCTACTTGTTGCGGGTCCGGTAACTGTCGCCAGCATCCCCGCCGGGCGTGCTGCGGCGTGGCCTCACGTTGCCCTTTGGCGACACCCGGGTGCCCCCCGCGTTGCATCGATGCCACACCTCCATCAACAACCGCCACGAGCGTTTCGCGCTGCGCAAGACGATTGGCACGGCAAAACGCGGGGCTTTCTCTCGCACGGCGAAGTGGGCCACGTCGTTTGGCACACGGGGTGCTTACCTCTTAGAACAACGCCCGGCGAGACTAGCATCCTCCCCTCGCCAGACGTTGAGTCGATTGCTTGATTCCCTAGCGGCGGCTGGAGTGTTTCGCCCCTCGAACTTCCAGTCGCCGCTTCCCTCGCATTTCGACGCCGGCTAGCGTACCGCCATCTGTTTCTCGCACGCATCAGCCACCCTTCCCCACCACACCCAGCACGCACATCGCCATGCAGTCGCAAGAACTTCTGGAGGTGGCCGGCCTCGTCGCCGCCCACGCCCGTTCCCTGACCGTCGACCAACCGCAGTTGCCGGAGCAGGCGGTGGTCGATTACTGGGTTGCCTCGCGATGCCGGTTCGATAGCTGGGGGCACGACCTGCGGACGTACACCGTCGCAGCGAGCAAATCGCCGAACCGCCCGCTTACCGAACGGCTGTTTCGGCTGATGGTAGAAATCGAAACCAGCGAAGTGCTCGCCCGCACGCTGGCAGCGCTCGGCCACACCCACGACACCGTTCACCATCGCCACGAGACGGCCCCCATTACGGGTAACGCGCTGGCTGGGCATCGTGACGTGGTGGGGCGGCTCAACAAGGTGCTCGCGACCCGCGACGAGACCGCCTTTCGCGAAGTGGTTCGGTTTCGCAATCTTCGTACGCGGCTACGGCACCTCACCGACCAGCTGGTGGCCTGCTTCCTGCCGCTCGCACCGGTAGCCCCCTTTGCTCACAACCCCCGCGAGGTGACTTCGCTAGGCGAGCAGGCAGCGAGCCGTGTCGCCCGGGGTGGCGAAGCGGCCGACTGGCCCATGCTGTCGGCGATGATCTCCAGCCTACGGCACGAATGCGGAGACAAGGGGCCGAACGCTAGCGAAAACCACAAGGTAGCCGCAGCCGCCATGGGACTTTTCGCTCCCGAGATGTTCGATAGCTACGGCCTGCTTCGCACCACTTGGCTCCGCCGCCTGGAACGGACCGAGGGGGAAACCAGCGTGCTAATCGAGGAGTGGCTCGGCACGGAGACCAACACCACGCCGCCGACGGCCAGTCGCCTGACGCAACGCTAGCAAAGCCGGGCGTGCCGATGGAAGCCAGCGACTCGGACGTGCTAGCGTTGGCTTGGAATTGATCTGTAACCACCCGGCACGCTCTCCTACACTCTGCCGCCTTGATTCAAGTCGCGGATTATCCATCACAGCCCGGCCGGCAAAGGATTGCCCCCATGCGTTCGATCGCCGTTATTAATCAAAAGGGAGGCGTTGGAAAAACCACCACCGCCGTCAATCTGAGCGCCGGGCTCGCCAAGGCAGGAAAGCGCGTGGCCGTTGTGGACCTCGATCCCCAAGCCCACGCCACACTGCATTTGGGCATCGACCCCCGCTCCGCTCGGAACACCACCTACCACCTGCTTACCGGCGATGCCGAGTTCGATAGCATGTGGCGCACGGCCGACCACGGCCTGCGTGTCGCCGCCGCCCACCTGGACCTTGCGGCAGCCGAAGTAGAACTTGCTGGCGTCGTAGGTCGCGAGGTGATTCTCCGCGATAAGCTATCCAAAGTGGCTGGCGACCTGGATTACCTGATTATCGACTGTCCGCCGTCGCTCGGTTTGCTGACCCTCAATGCCCTCGCGGCGGTCGAGGATGTGTTTCTGCCACTGCAGCCGCACTTCCTGGCGCTCCACGGTTTGAGCAAGCTGATGCAAACCGTGGGCTTGGTAGCGAGCCGACTCAACGAGCGATTGCGGATGGCGGGCGTAGTGCTCTGCCTGTACGAATCGGGCACGCGGTTGGCGACCGAAGTCACTGGCGACGTAGAAGACTACTTTTCGCACCTCCGCAACGAAGGCCCCGTGTGGCAGCATGTGCGGCTTTTTAGCTCGCGGATTCGCCGCAACATTCGCCTGGCCGAGGCGCCCAGCTTTGGTCAATCCATTTTCGGCTACGATCCGAACTCCGCTGGTGCCGCCGACTATGGGAGCCTCACCAGCGAAGTGCTATCGTACTACGCGGGCCGTGAGACACTCGAACAGCGTCCCCAACCGCCAGCACTGCCAGCCCCCACAAACCACCGCCAAGCGGCCTAGCAGTTTGCCCACTCCGCTAGCAAGCGGCCGCGAGTCCAGTGATCGATGATCGCCGCCGCGATCCTCGTGCGATTACCAGATTCTGGCGACCGGTCCACCGGTGCGCACTGCTGGCAATCCTCCACCCGCATGGCAAACCTTGCGGGCTGCGCAAAGGTGTCTTTTCAGCCAAGCTCTTCTTGGCGTAGCGATTGCCCGGCTGGCATCTCGCGATTCTGAGTTCGACTGGGGCGATTAGCGCGATTTGTAGCCCAAGGCGCACCGAAAGATGGTGTAGGAAGCGGCGCACACGCCAAGGTGGCTGGACTCATCAGTCCACCCATAACGCGGTTATCCAAGGACTCGGATGCCAAAGGCGAGCAACACGCGTCAACCCAACAAAGAGAGCTAGGGCCTGCCCCCCCGGGCCGCGAATCCAAAAATGGACTTTAGGAGGTCGCTCGGATGATACGTTTACGTTTGGCAATCCCTTGCGCAATGACGGCGATTGCGGCTACCCTTGCCGGTGCGTCGCCTACCAGCACCAATCTCGCTACCAGCAAACACCCTATCAGCAACCGCCAACCGCGCAGTACGGGCAACCATCGTATCAGCCTCCGGCGTACGCGCCGCCCGTGCAGCCACAGACCATTCCCTACCAAACGGGGGGACTGCCGACAGGCACTTTCCAGGTGGCGAAGCAAGAGTCGCTCGTGCAACCGTCACCACAGGCGGCAGCGACAGGGTACGGCTCTTATCAATTGCCCAATTACCAAGCCCCTGCCCCCGGTGCGCGGTACGCCATGCTGCATGACGATGCGGTTGATGATACCCAAGCGGAGTCGGTTCCGCTTCCGCCCCAGTCCGTGCCTGCGCCCACCAACGCCGATAACTCCCAAGGCAACTGGGAAGGCTACGTCCAAGCTCCTTCCGCGGGCGACGCTACGTACGGCTGCGAAACGGGTGCATGCAATACTGGATACAACAACGACTGCGACTACGGAGCGTTCGGTGGCGGAAGCCAAGTGCTCGGCAGGAGGCTCCTTGGCGGAGGCAACAATTGCCGGCAGTGGTTCTTCGGCGTGTACGGCTTGTACATGACGCGGGACAATCCTAGCTACGAAAGGTACGCCGTTCTGGCCGACCCCGAACCACCGACCTATCCGTACTACCCCACTCAAAGCCAGACCACGCTGTCGAGCAACGACGTGGAGCCCGATTGGCAGTGGGGTGCCGAGATCCGGCTAGGTGCCACGTTCGGCACGCCGTGCGGATGCGAAACGTCTCGCCTGCGTCCCTACGCTTGGGAGGTGGTTTACTGGGGTCTCGCCGACGATGGCAATCAAGCGGTGGTCACCGACATTTGGAGCGATACCGATCGTATGTACAGCACCGAGAACTACGACGGCTTGGAATACGATCGCGACGGCACCGCGGGTGGCACCTACGCCGCGCGAGATATGCCTGAGTACTGGGACGACATCTACGACCCAAACTTTCCCACAAACGATATTCGCTTGCTAGGTCTTCGGGTGCGTAACAATTTTAGTGCCCAGAACCTCGAACTGAACTTCATTCGCTTTCCGCTGGCCGCCTGTAATTCGTGCGACCCGTGCGGCCCCCCACGATTCACCGTCAATGGTGTATGCGGTTTTCGTTTCATGCGACTCGATGAAGATTGGCAACTTGCCGCGATGTATACGCAGGTCGACGGGGGTGGCACGCCGCTCGCCGGCGAGCCGACCATCTATCCAGGTGGATTCCCGACCAACGACCCTCATAGCTTGTTCCACGACATTAACGTGGACAACGAGCTGGCTGGTTTTCAGTTCGGCAGCAACATGAACTGGTTGATTGGTTGCAAATGGAGCGCGTTCTGCGATACGCAGGTCGGCATCTACGGCAATCGCATCACCAGCAACCAGCGAGTCTGGGGTGGCGGTGGCGGCGAAGTGTACTGGGATGGCACAACCAACGCCGTGAACGTGAACTCCAGAAAGACGGATGTCTCGTTCCTGGGTGAGTTGCGGGCTGGCTTTGGCTACCAGGTTGGCTGCAATTGCCGCTTGACCACCGCCTACCGCGTGATTGCCATCACCGGCGTCGCGCTGGCCGGCGAGCAGATTCCCAGCAACTGGTCGAGTTCCGACTACGTCGGCATCATCGACTCGAACGACTCGCTTGTACTGCACGGACTGCAAACAGGCGTCGAGTGGAAGTACTAGCGGACACCGCTAGGGCATACGCCGACCTCCAATGAATGGTTGGTGGTAGCTCACCGATCGCAACGAACCCCTCAACGCAGCCTCCCCCAAGGTTGCGTCCCCCTCGCCCCGGCGACTCTCCCCCACCTTGGAGTCGCCGGGGCTTTTTGCATCGATAGCGGGGACCTTCTGGCAAACCTCACCAAGGCCGACCGGCATTCCCCGCGCACAGGGCCCGCTGCAATTCCCAGCGAGGTTTGGTCTAATCAGCCGTTGGCAATCCAAGCCGTGACCGCTGGGCTTGCGACGAAAAGGCCCCCCCACCTCGCATCCAACCTAACCTCATGACCTCCTATCTGTCCCCCGCTCTGGTTGTTGTTTTGCTTGCCTATTCGTCGCCCGTGCTAGCCCAGCCGGCCGCGCCAACGGCCGTCGAGTTACCCGAGGGTATTAACGACCGGTTCTTGGATCCGAGTCTCAATCCCAACGATTTCGTCGAGCGGTTCGAACGCGATGGCCGCGAGGCCTACGAAGCCCGCAATGCGATCCTCGAGGCAGCGAGCATTCAATCGGGCATGCGTGTGGCGGATGTCGGCGCTGGCACGGGGTTGTTTACCGTGCTCTTCTCCGATGCTGTCGGCAACGATGGCTGGGTGTACGCCGTGGACATTTCGCCAAAATTCATTGAACACATTGCCAGTCGCGCCGAAGTCGCCGGCATCGAGAACATTACTCCGGTGCTGTGCGACGAGAATTCGGTGAATCTTCCACCCGAATCGATCGACCTCGCGTTCGTGTGCGATACTTATCACCACTTTGCGTTTCCCAAGGAGACCGTCGCCTCCATCTTCCGAGCACTGCGTCCAGGCGGCCGGCTCGTGGTCATCGATTTCAACCGCGACGAAGCCGCCAGCTCCGAATGGATTCTGAGCCATGTCCGGGCAGGCCAGCAGGTGTTTACGGAGGAGATTCTCTCCGTTGGCTTCGAACTCTTTGCCACTCCCACCATTGCTGAACTCGAAGAGAACTACCTGCTCATCTTCCGCAAACCGAAGGAGCAATGAGATTCGGCGCACTTTCTTTGCCCGATCTCCGTTCGCTTGCCGCTCTCCACTACGATAACCAACCGGAACACCCAACTAGATTCTTTCGATCCTGGGTGGCGATGCACCACCCACCCGTGGGGCTCACTAGCTCTTTCGGGTGGATGCGCCGGCGAAACTTCGGAATACCTTATGGTAAATGGTTGACTTTGAACGCAATCGGGAAGACATTGCAGTTGGGGAAGTTGGTTGGGGAAACCAAACGGAAGAGGGGGAGTCTTATCTCATTGCCATTCCATCGATCATGACGGCGCAATGGGCCGGTCTTGGTTACGCCAGCAATCGTTAGATCACGGTCTTTGTCGGCACAACGTAGAGGCAGGCGCGGACCGCATGAGGGAATTTTTCGCCGTCCCGCGAGGCTGAAGTCAATAGATAGCAGTAGTAGGGGCGTGGATGAATTGAAGGATGGAAACGGGCGGCTGAAAACGCCCACCAACGGCCTGTGTGGGAATGCACAGGGAGTCGGTGGCTGTTTTCGACTCGCATTTGCTTTCCGAAGGTGGCAACATTTTCCCGTCAACAATTGCACTGGTTGCTTTTCGAGCGCGTGCCCGTGTCAACCGAATGCTGACTCAACGTTGAATAGATGTTGCCTCTCGATCCGCGGATGGCGAGATCTCATCCTGGTTGTGGAGGGTTGATTTAATGAAGTGCGACATCTGGAGATGGGCCGCTGCGTCATGCGCGGCCGTGATGCTGATGGTGATGGTGATGGTGGGCAACGCCTCGGCTACCGTACTTTACGGATCGCTGGCTGAAGGTACGCCGAAGATCGGACCGGGCCTTGCGTCCCCCGACATCGTCCCCGGCAAAGAATACTCGCATGATCGCGATCACGAGATTACCGCTGTTGGAACTGCGCCCGACCCCAAACAGATCGTCGCATGGGATGGCTCGGGCGGCGTGGCCAACGGACTCGACTTTTCGCCTCCCGTGTTTCCCACCGTGCTGATTGACCTCGAAGTCGATGCGATTGCGCACCACGCGGACGCGCTATTCAATCAACTATTGAAAGACGACGCCCACCTGCTGTTTTCCCTAGATAAGGACGTTGTTGGTTACGGGCCGGGCTTCACTCCCATGCCTTTCATGATTCCAACTGGCACGCCCGGTGCCGTCGTTCTGAAAAACGGAAACACTGTCGGTGGATCGGGTGAGATTTCGTACGAGCTCGGGGTGTTCGGCGGCGCGAATGGCACCGAGGATCAAGGGCTGTGGGCCGACCTGGACTCTATCAACGCAATGCCCAACCCAGAGGATATCGACGGCCTCGAAGTGTGGGGCCCTGAACCTGGCTTCACGGCCGACGTCGATAAACTCTCGCTGCGTGTCGACGCGGCGACCAGCTTTGGCGGTCCGCCCGTCTCCGTGTTCAACGGCGATGGGACGGCGTACATTACGCTACCTGTGATCGAGGCGGCCGTCTTTTCCTTGCTGGGCGATCTCCCCACACACATCGAGCCTGATCGGGTCAACCTCGACGCGCTGATGGTCAACGATACGGCCGGCGAAGACACCGACTTCGGGCGCGAAGTCACTCCGGGTGGTACATTCCTCGACCAAATCCTCTTCAGCATCGACCAAATCGAAGATCCACTGGACGCAGATGGCTACTACGCCACCGGCAGCGAGCTGTTCGTCCTCGACGCAGCGGGCGGCGTGTCGTTCCTCGACCACGGCGGCCACCTCTGGGACCATGGCTATGCGTTGTCGGTCTTCAGCATCGGCACCATCGGTGACGAAGCTGGCAATTTCGCTGCATTCGATATCGACGCCATCGAGGCGATGACCGAGGGCGTCGTCCCCGAGCCTAACTCTGTCGTCCTCTTGCTGCTCGGCACGGCTAGCTTGTTCGTCGCACGGCGCGCTAGAGCGGCGTAGCGATTTACGGGATAGCAATCGCGTTCAAGCGGGACATCGAGTCGTTCGGTGTCCCGCTTTGCTATTGGGGCGTGGTCTTTAACGAGCCCGAACATGACGATTGCTGTGGGATGCACGCCGCGTTGGATAGCAGGCTTTGGGCGTACGCGATACAATCGCCGGCATGCCCTATCGCACACTGATATCTCCCAGCAACCTTGCGCAACTGCTCGACGACGGGCAGGCAATCGTAGTCGACTGCCGGTTCTCGCTTGGAGATCCAGCGGCAGGGCGGGCAGAGTTCGCCGCCAGCCATCTTCCCGGGGCCGTTTACGCTCACTTGGACGAGCACCTCTCGTCGCCCATCACCGAGCAATCGGGCCGGCACCCGCTACCCAATCCGCAGACGTTTGCAGCGCAGCTATCGGCTTGGGGCATCGACCGCTCGGTGCAGGTCGTGGCCTACGATGACTCAGGCGGTGCGTTTGCGGCCCGCTTCTGGTGGCTCGCCCAGTGGGTTGGGCTCACCGACGTGGCCGTACTCAACGGTGGTTGGAGCGGATGGCTGGCGGCAGGCCATCCTACGTGCACCGCGATCGCCAGCCCTGTGCCTTCGAGCTTTGCTCCTCAGGTCGACAACTCGATGTGGCTCGCGACAACCGAACTGCTCGACCTACTAGGCGACGACCAAGCGGTGCTGGTCGACGCGCGCGAGCCCCCGCGCTACCGTGGCGACGTGGAACCGATCGATCCTGTGGCAGGCCATGTCCCTGGGGCCCTTAACCTTCCCTTTCAGCAAAACCTGGCGACTACGGGCGACTTCTTGTCCGCAGACCAGTTGCGGCAGCGGTTCGCTTCCGTCACCAACGTGGCTGCAAACCGGCCAGTGGTGCACATGTGCGGATCGGGTGTCACGGCTTGCGTCAATTTACTGGCGATGGAGCACGCCGGTTTGCCGAATTCCAAGCTCTACCCGGGCAGCTGGAGTGAATACCTGCGCGACCCCGCGCGACCGGTCGCCACGGGAAATGGCTAGCTCGGCCATGCCGATGGCTAGTCCCGGTCAGTCCCCCTCAACCACAAGCGGTAGTGGTCGCGATCACCATTATTCGGTTCTCCTCACGCGCCGGACATTCTCAGCCGCCCCGTGGAATCACAGGCTTGGTTCCAAGAGCCGCGCCATTGGATTACGGCGTGAATCCAATGAGCGATAGACGCCGCATCGCTGGCCGCTAGACTTCTCGCATGCAGGGCCGTCTTGCCAGCTACGTCCCCCCCTTTGGAGTTTGCGTCGTATGGAATCGATGAAGGAAGTCGCCGCACGGCCTTTGCGTGTGCTGATTGCGGTAGAGTGCACGGAATTGAAGCAGCAGCTCTGCGCGACGCTTCAACGTTTTCGATCGCAATGGACCGTCGATCCGATCGAAGCGGTAGGTCCATTCGATGAACGGTCGATTGTCTCAGCGCTGGCATCGGCCGTGAAGCATCAGAGCGACGTGGTGCTGTACGCCTCGTCGACGCACAACAGCGAGTCGGTGGCGAGCCATTTCCTGGACCAACGCGACAGCATCGCGTTCGTCTACCGGCAACCGGACTGCGGCGACTGGAGAGTGCTGGTCCGCAACGACTCGGTGGGCACTCAACTTCTCGGCCCCCAGATGGGCTCATTGCTGGATCTCATCTCCTGATCGCGGGCCTCCCTCATCGCCCGCTAGCATGCAAGAAAAAAACAACCGAATTACCGAAGGACTACACGAATGGCTGAAGTAAGCGATCAACTCAAGTCGATCTCAGCGAAGAGGAGAGTAAGCACCATGACCGCGGATGAAATGGCCGGACGCCGCCGCGGAGGCAGCAGTGCCAGCACTTGGAACGCCTTAGATTTTCGCGTGGCTAGCGAGCCCGCGGAACGAATGGCTGCGCTGCGCCTCGTGCATCATCGCTACGCCAGTAGCAAGCTCATTGAGCCCAGCCAACTCAAGCTGCGGGTCATGCCGCAGCATCTCTTGCCTACGACTTCCATCTTCGTAGGCATCGCTAAGAAGTCGGTTCATGGCACCGTCACCTTGATTCGCGACAACCAACAAGAGGGACTTCCCTTAGAAGCAATCTACGGGGCGGAAGTCGCCCACCTGCGGCGTCAGGGACGGCAGTTTGCGGAGGTGTCTTGCCTGGCGTTTGCCGACCGTGGCTCACCGGCCTCCTTTCAGCGGGCGTTCATTCAACTGACCCGGCTCATGGCACAGTTTGCCCGTTTTCATGGGGTTAGCTCCCTACTCATGGCGGTCAATCCGCGTCACGAGGCCTTCTACGAACGCGTCATGGGGTTTCGCCGCATTGGCAACGTGAAGAGCTACCCGTCGGTGTGCAACAACCCGGCCGTTGCATGCATGGTGGACTTCGACGCGCTGGAGGAATCGATCGAGCGCAAGTTCTTCGGAAACGCTCTACCGCTCTCCGCATTCAAGCCCAGTGAGCTGACGCCACACGAGCAGTGGCTTCTCAAGTTAGCGAGCACCACGACGCGACCCTACCGCGAACTTTCCGCTTAGCGCGACTTCTGCGTTCGATTCGTCCTCCTTTCCACGAAACGGCTCAGAGGTCCACTATGTTTCTTCGTGCGACGTTTGCGATAACTGCCCTTGCTATCACTGCTGGCGTGCTAGCTTTCCGTTCCGACCCGGAGTTTTTCCGATCAACTCCATGGTTGCACTTGGTGAGCGACGAGGTTGGCATTGAACCGCCGCCTACCGCCTCGTACGATTCGCAGCAGATACACGCCGCCGGCGTCGTCGAAGGGGGATCACAGGCAACGGACCTGAGATTCGAGGTGCAAGGACGCATCACACATCTAGCATGTAGCGACGAGCTCGCCCAACCGCAGAGGGTGCGTAAGGGTCAGGTTCTCGCGCAAATCGACCACACCTGCGCGCTGCAGGCGGTGAACGAAGCCAAGGCGATGTTGGCCAAAGCCAATGCCGAGAAGCTGCGTCTGCAGGCCGGTGCCTCGGCTGCCGAGTTGGACGAAGCTCGGGCGGAAGTGAAGGCTGCGACGGCGCGCTTTGTTTCTGCCCATAGCACGCGTCGCCGCTTGCAATCGTTATCTAACGAGCAGGTCGTAAGCCATCAGGAGCTTGACGACGCGGCAGCCAACTACCGCACGGCCCACGCTCGTTGGGCGGTTGCCAAGGCACGCTTGGTGCAACTCGAAGACCCACCTCGGCCCTTTGAGCTTGCAGCAGCGGATGCCGAAATCGCGCTGGCCAAATCACGCGTGGAGCAGACTAAGGCCATGCTTCGTAAGTCGGTGCTCCGCGCGCATGCGATGCATTGGTACTGCGTGTGGATGGCGAGCTCGGTGAACTAACAGGTCCCGACACCTCGATACCGCTCATCGCGCTCGTGGATGCCAGCGCCTTGCATGTGCGGGCTTATGTCGACGAACTCGATGCCATCCACGTGAAACCGGGCCAACGGGCTGAAGTGACCGTCGACAGCTTGCCCGATGTCTGCTTCCGCGGACACGTGCAGGCGTGCCTGGCATCGATGCAATCCAAGACGTTGCTGCGGCACAGCCCAACCGAAAAGCTCGACGTCAAGGTCCGCGAAGTTGTCATCACGCTCGATGTGGCCAACGAGCACCTCAATCGGCTGGTCTTTGGCCTGCCCGTGGATGTGCGGGTGCATACGCGTGCCGACGCCGAGCGACCCCATGGTGGTCGCGACAGTGAGGTGCTTCACGCGAACGACCTTCCGGCACCCGCCACCCGCTTTGCTTCAACTCGATAGACTTGGAGCATCGCATGTGGCAAATCGCCTACCAAACGCTTTTCGCCGATCGTGGCAAGTTGATTGCCGCCTTGGGAGGCGTCGTGTTCGCGTTTGTGCTGGCGTGCGTGCAAGGCGGTTTGTATCTGGGACTCATTGGTAAGGCTTCTCTGCTGGTCGATAACTGCGACGCGGATATTTGGGTGGGCCACCATCGGATGCACAACGTCGATTTTGCAAAGACCATTCCTTTGCGTTGGCTCGACCGTATCCGCTCGATCGACGGCGTCGAAGTGGCCGAGCCTTACTTAGTAAACTTCGCCATTATGTCACTGCCAAGCGGTGGCTTTGAAGAAGTGGTGGTTGTGGGTGTCGACCGAAATAGCTTGGCAGGCAATGCCTGGTCGATGGCGGAAGGCAACTCCGCGAATATCCGCTTCAACGATGGCGTGATCGTGGACGCCGACGAAGATCAAAAACTTGAGTATCCCAAGATCGGAGACATGCGAGAGATTGGCGGTCATCGAGCCCGCATTGTTGGCAAAAGCCAGGGAATCGTTGGCTTCCTCGCCGCACCCTATGTGTTCACTACATTCGAGAGGGCGGCAACCTACGCTAATATTCCGCTCGACCAATGCAGCTACTACTTGGTGCGTGTTCGGAAAGGCGCTGACCCACAATCGGTTTGCGACCAAATCGATGCCCGAGTGCCCGAGTTGCAAGCCCATACGAGTGCCGAATACGGCAATATTTCTATCGACTACTGGATGACCCGTACCGGCATCGGCATCAGTTTTGGCCTGGCCACCGTACTGGGGCTATTCATTGGTTTGGTCATGGTTGCACAATCCCTCTACGCGCTGGTGCTCGATCGCATCGAAGAGTTCGCAACCATGAAGGCGATCGGTGCCCCGGAGTCGAAAGTCTACAGCATTCTTTTCTTGCAAGCGTTGATGGTGGCTGCGATTGGTGCGGTCGTTGGTTGCGTGCTGGTTGTGGCTATCCAACACTTTGGCACAACACCGAAGGCACCGATTGTGATTCCGAACATGATGTACGTTGCCACTACCGCGATGGTGGTTTTCATCTGCCTGTTTTCGGCACTGCTGCCTTACCTTCGCGTCCGTAAAGTCGATCCGTTGGCGGTACTGCAATCGTGAAAAACACCCCAGTCCAAACCCAATCCGATTCCTCCGCGCCCGCCATTGCTGTCCAGGGGCTATGCAAATCGTATCGCCGCGGTGGTACGACCACACCCGTGCTTCAGGACTTAGCGCTGGACGTGCCACGCGGCAAATGCGTGTTCCTGGCGGGCCCTTCGGGCAGTGGCAAATCGACGTTGCTGTCGATTCTCGGTTGCATCCTGTCGCCCGACGAAGGTCGCGTTGACGTGCTCGGCCGCGATATCTCCCAACTAAGTATCAAGCAACGTGCCAGGTTGCGGCTCACGCAGATTGGCTTCGTCTTCCAGCGGTATCACCTGATTCGTGGCCTGTCGGCGTTATCGAATACCATCGTTCCACAAACGCTGCTCAACATTTCCGCCGACAAGGCTCGCCACAAAGCGGTCGCCTTGCTGGACACACTCGGGTTGGGCGATAAGGTCCACTCGCTACCCAATAATCTCAGCACCGGGCAGTGCCAGCGGGTAGCCCTGGCTCGAGCGCTAATAAACGATCCGCAGCTCATCCTGGCCGACGAACCGACCGCCGCACTTGATGCAGAGAACGGACAGTTAGTAATGCAACTACTGCGGCGGTTGGCTACCGATCAGGGTAAGACCATTGTGGTCGTGACCCATGATTCGCGCGTGTTTCACTACGCCGACGTCATTCATTGGCTGGAAAACGGCCGCATCGTAAAGACCGACCAACCACAACTGCAAGAAGATTCGCTGGCTCCTGGCAATCCCGCCGCCGCGGCGATTGCCTTCCCCTCCACGGGGTGGGCGTTGGGTGCGAATCCGCCCCTCCCTTCGGGCGGATAGCCTGGCCTGCGGGCCGCTTGGTACCACAACAAACGAACAAACCGCATACCCGGCAATTTCGTTAGAAACATGTCGCACTACGATAGGCGACCTAGACTTAAGATACCGATACCTACTTGTAGCCCCACTAGTAATCCTGCCGGTCCCGCCAACTGCAATTGACATTGATTAGAAGACTCCAAAGGTTGTCGTGATGGAAGCAAGCTTGACCAAAGATGGCTATCGACAGTTGCGAACGCAACTTGAGTTCCACCAACGATTCCTGCCGAATGCAGTCGTGCTGCTGGTCGACTTGGGCCTGCTGTGCGCAGCCTTCCAGATGGCGGCTGCGTCCACCCAACTTACGCGCTGTTGCCGGCTGGACGGTGTACCTGCTCGCGCAGCTTCTGTTGGTGATTGTGTTCTTCCATGGCTTCGCCTTGTTGCACGAGTGTGGCCACGGAAGCTGCTCGAAGAACGAGACGGTCAACGCCATCGTTGGACACATCACTAGCTTGTTTTGCTTCATGCCTTACTACCCATGGAAGTACATCCACGCCGAGCATCACACCTGGGCGGGCAACGTCCATCGCGATCCAACACTGCGCTTGGTACGCGACTACGAGAATTCCCAAAAGGTGAAGAACTGGGTCATCCGCGTCGCGTGGCGGACCTGGGTGCCGCTGCTTGCCCTGTTTCAACATGTCGTGTTCTGGACCTATCCGTGGATGCTCTATCGCGAAGGACGCCTGCACGGCAAGCGGCTATGGCGATCGGTCGCATCGATTGCATTCCTGGGTGGCAGCTACGCGGCGCTTGCCGTATGGGGGCCGAGCTGGTTGCAATGGCAATACTTTTGGCCCGCGCTGCTCATCTATCTGATGGTAGTGGAGCTGATTAACTTTCCGCACCACATGGGAACCAAGCTATTCAGCAATTCCGATCACGACAGCAAACTGCCGCTTTGGAAGCATAACGAAGTCACCCGCTCGTGCTACTACCCGCCCGGCATTGCCGACCTACTGCTGCTGAATTTCAACTTCCATACCGAACATCACTTGTTTCCGGACCTGCCATGGTTCCGCTTGGGCGAAGCACGCGTGCTCACCAAGCAGACACTCGGGGAAGACTACTGCGAGACGATCGGCATTAACTGGAACATCGAAAACCGCAGCAAAGATGTCACCCAGGTCTTCTTGACCGATCACGGCGGCGAGAATTCCCATTGGAACCTGCAAGCCGCTTCCGGCAACCCGAACTCGGCCAACGGCAATCGGCTGAATCCCGAATACGAAGCTTTCCTAAAGGACGTCCGGCTGACGCTCTCGGACACGCACGCGGCGTATGGCGGGGACGTGCGCCCCTCGACGCCTTGGCCGGGGGTGAAGCCATGAGCGTCTCGCCCGCGTCAACGCTCACAATCCCACGAGTACGTACCCGCTTCTGGAACTCGTTCCCGATTCTCATTAATGAGATCGAAGCTGGGTTCGAGCAGCATGGCGACTTCATCGAACTGACAGGACTCCCCTACCGAGTATTCTGCCTGCGCGATCCCGAACAAATAGAAGTCGTCATGAAGCACCCGATCGTGGGCAGCGCGAAGTGCCCGAGCGTGTTCGCAAGGCTGAGGGCGCTGATGCCCAAAAGCGCTGTCGTCCAACCGGGCGGCACAATGTGGACCGATAAGCGGCAAAAGATTCAGAATATACTGACGAACGAGGCGGTCAGCCGTTACGCACGAGTTACGATTGATGCCACAACGCAACTGCTAGACGAACGTTGGGATCGGCATGCCGATTCTGGCACGGCCTTTAACATCTACGAAGAGCTGCAGTTGCTGCTCACGCGGATTGGTCTTCGCATTTTCTTCTCGAAGTCAATCAGCGACGTCGAACTTCAGCAACTGCACGCCAAGTTTACCACAGTGGAATCAGAATTCGTGCGGCGACTGCCGCCCATCTTGCCTACTAGGCAGGATGCCACCGTCCGCCGCTTCAGCCGCGATATCCGCCAGTTCATGGCAGAACTCATCGACGAGCGAGCCGCGTCGCACGAAAGGCCTGGCGATCTGATTTCGCTGCTGCTGGAAGATAACGATCCTGGCGATCTACAACAGTGTAACGCCATGATCGATCAGATGATCGAGCTATTTACTTCGGTACGACTCTGTGCGCCTCCACTCGGACTTGGGTTACGCATGCTCGTCGACAATCCCGAAGTTCAAAGTCGCCTGTCCTCGGAAGTCAACGCGCTGATTGGCGGACGTGAGTTAGAGTACGGCGATTTAACCGCGCTTAAGTATCACCAAATGGTCGTATCAGAGATTTTTCGTCTCTATCCGTCGGCTGCCGCGCTGCCGCGATGGTGCAAGGATGGCATGTCGATTGGTGATTACTCCATCCCTCCACGCTCGATTGTGGTGCCGATGATCTATCACACGCATCGCAACGCGAAGGTTTACCCGAACCCCAAGCAGTTCCTCCCCGACCGCTGGCACCCCGATGCCCCGCCGATTCATTCGTACGCCCGGCTTGGCTTCGGCCACGGCAAGCGGACATGCCCAGGCATGCCGCTGGCGCTGATGATCATCCGGACGATAATCGCGTCGATCGCGCAGCGATATCGACTGCAGTTTGCCGACGACCAGTGGCAACAGGGAGAAATCGAACTCCAGATCCACCCGAGTCGCCCCATTAGGGTGCGACTATCAGGTCGAACGGATGAGGCCCTAAAATGCGACGCCAACTGCGAACGCATCGCGAGTTCGACGAGCGGCTAATTCTAGCCACATAAAAAAACCGCACGCAAACCTAAGAGGATTGCATGCGGTATTCTCTTGTTGAGCTGTATGCCCTTATCGATTGGCAATTAGGCGAACGGTCGAGCGCTGATCCGACGCCGACAGGTGACGTAGCCTATCGCACCCACTACCCCCCACACCAACAACGTGGTTGGCTCCGGCTCGACGATGGGCTCAAACTGACCACCAGGAATACTGTTTCCACCGTTGTTCAATACGAAATTGTCGCCGTTATTGACTTGGATTACGTTATTGTTGCTTACATTGTCAAAATTGTCGCCGGGTAAACCTGCTTCGTCCGAGAACAAATCGCCATCGATGACTCCATCGAGAATCCTATCGAACAATGCATTCAGATTTGCGATATCCGTGGCATCCGGCATGCCCGTTTCGCCTTGTTGTGCAACCTGCTCAACATTAGTAAACAGGTCGAAGGAGATCTGTCTGAATGTACCAATCAAATCGGCGATCAAATCCCCATCGAAATCGGGAGACACGTCAAAGTCGGCGAACAACGTTCCTAGCTCGGGATTATCGCCCCCTGGGAAGACGAACTTAAAATCACCAGAAAAGTCTGTCGTTGGCTGGCCAACTTGAAATGCCAGCGAGTTCACAAATGGCTCGCCACCACCCACAAACTGCGGGGCAACGGTGACGTTTGGTCCAGGCGGGCCGACCTCGTAGCCATCGGCGCGTGGGAAGACAGAAACTGTGGCTAGCAGTTTAGAATTTCCATCGATCCAAGTTAGAGGATTATTTGCGAGTGGATCTCCAACGATGTTGCTGCGGTCATAGAACGCCAACGTCCCACCTGCGGCGCCCGCTGGTGCACCGGCAGCCGCAGGAAAGGTAGTACCTGGATCGAAAATCGACCGTGGGTCTGCCACATTTGGATTGATTAACCCCTGAAGAGCATAGACTCCTACTAGGTTGTTGCTACCTGTACCAAGGTCCTGATTTAAAGCCGCACCACTGGCTACGTTGGTAATAGGGATGAATCCAACGGCGGATATCTTCGAACCAAAAAGTAGCCCACCATTGGACCCTGTAAAGGTATTGTTATACCCAGCTCCACCGGCCGTGGCGTTGATACGCTTCGCGTCAGGACGATTAATTCCACCAGTAAACCCAGCGGTGTTGGCGGTCACATCGACCGTGCCCGAGAAGAACGTATATGGGGCCGCGTCAGCCGTTGCCACGCCTAAACCCACCACCAAAGCCAAAGCCCCACTCATATATTTAGTCATCGACCGCTCCCTAGATGCATGCTGTATTGGGATCAAGTTGTATTTCGGCGTTCCACAATTCTACGGGTTCCTGCCGCCGGCGCGAATTCTCTAAGCTCGGTAGCGGACAGGAATTTATGTGGTGGGCGGACCGCGTTTAGATGATGAGGTAAACGGCGCTCACTCCCCCGTACCCCTCCAATGCAAGCGGCGTGCCATTGTGGGAGACGTGTGAGAATTGGCTCCCGCAGGCGACCTGAAAACGTGTATGCCTTGTGTGCCGAAGTACTTACGCCGCGATTGGTAACTCGACCAAGAGGCGGGCGAGTGCCGCCTGTTGGCACTTTTGCCATCGTTTGTAATTAACAGTGTAAAGCCAGCTTTGCACTATCCTGGATCTCGGGACCGCTGGCCTGTGTGCCTGGACCTTCCGTTCTCTGCCCCTGTCTCTGCCCCTGGGCGGATCCGGCTTCGCTTAACCGCTTGGGGTACATGCCCAACTCGGCGTGTGCCGTTGTGGGCTCGCTGATGTTTGCTTGACCCCCACCAGCCACAGGGTTAACATAGGCAAGCTCGGTAGCTCAGGAAGTCGTGCTGCCGAGCTTGCATATCGAGTATTGCGTGCGGAACCCTTGGCAATTGGCGAGTCGATGGGCGACAGCCCTTGAAGTTCTCATGGACGTATTTCAACTGGTGCTCCTGGTGGTTGTGGTCGGCGTCACATGCGTCGCGGCGGCGCTCGACTGGCGAGCGAAGAAGATTCCCAACCAGTTGACGGTGCCGGTGCTGGCTGCCGGCTTGCTGTTTCATTTGATTCGCGGCGGCGTGGGCACTGGAATTGCTGGAGCCGGACAGGGTCTTTTGTTCTCGTTGGGTGGTTTTGCGGCCGGCTTTGGCATGTTGTTTGTGCTGTGGCTTATCGGCGGGGGTGGTGGGGGCGATGTAAAACTAATGGGGGCGCTCGGCGCGTGGTTGGGGGCGAAACAAATCCTGTTCGTTTTCCTGGTCAGCGTGGTGATCGTCTTGTTATATTCGACGGTGGTGCTGCTATGGCACGCCTTGCGAGTTGGCTTTCGCAGGACCAAGAAGCGGTTTGGGGGTACGTTGGAGCAGGAGTCCGAGGCACGCAGGGTCGGCCGGCGGATCTTGCCCTACGCCGTGCCGGTAGCGTTCGCCACGTGGTGCGTGCTCGCCTATCCGTACTTCAAGCAGTACCTCCTATCGCAAGCAGGCTAAGTAACAACCCCGGGGACGCTGAGAACCATGCATCTTACTCAAGCAACTAGCCCGCGGGCGGGCATGGTGCATGCCGTTGAGTTGCTGGTTGCATTACCGGTACTGATGGTAGTCGCCGTGGCGATCCTTGAGTTCAGTCTCTTGTGGTCGGCCAATATGCGGGTGAAGGAGGCGAGCCGCGCAGCTGCCCGGATCGCGTCGCTGCCAGCCGCGAACACGGCCGAACTCGAGCAGGCGGCGACTCGGGCGGCGGTGTTGGCACTTGCCGATGCACGCTTGGCAAAGGAACTACGGCTTCATATTGAGCCGGGCGCCCACACCGGCGATGTGGTGCTTGCAGAAGTAGTGATTCCAATGCAGGCGGCGGCGCCCGACTTGCTCGATTTTTTTGGGTTTAGCCTCCGCGACCGCCTGCTTGTAGCGCAAACGGTCATGCGAAAAGAGTAGCGCGGTGGATCCACCGCAACAATTTGGGCAGGACGATATTACGAACTAAAGTGGGCCACATGGAGGGGCTCGGCGACGCACAAAGCAGGACTTCTTCACCTCCTAGAGCACTCGACCATGCGATTTCTCACTGCAACCACGCTCGGAATTTTGATCCTGGCAATTTTACTGGGACTCGTCGCGGCTTACGGCATTCGTATGCTCATGCGAGAAAAACCAACCGCGAGCCCCCGACCCGAAACAACGGTCAACATTCCGATCGCGTCGGTCGATTTGCCCGAAGGTCGCACGCTGATGCTGGGCGACGTGGTACTGAGGCCGATGACACGATCGGAGCTTGAGAAGAACGATTGGCTAACCGATATCCTGGCCAGCAGCGCACAAGTGCTAGGGCGAACGCTCAAAAAGAAATTGCCGCGGAACGAACCGTTCCGCCCCACCGACTTCTACCTGGAGGGGCAAGGACCAACCTACTTGAGCGAATTGCCGGAGGGGTACCGCGCGGTAAGTGTTAACGTACCGACGAACCGTGGTGGGTACGCCATGCCTGGCAACTTTGTCGACGTGGTCTTTCGTGCAGCGCCCATGGAGGGGAGTGACTTTGCTCCGCCGATTCCTGATACGACGATCACGTTGATTGAAAATGCCAAAGTACTGGCGGTCGAACGCGCCACGCCGCAATCGCGAGGCGGCGGCGCCGACGCCAATTCGCCGCTCGACCTGCGTAGCCGCGAGACGTCGAACGACGCGACACCGCCCACCATTATCCTGGCGGCCACACCCAAGCAGGCCAACGCTATTAGTGCTGTAATTCGGCGCGGGGAACTTTCGCTCGTCACGCGACCAGCAGGTGAAGCGGGATTCGAGGTACGGCCGCCGGCGACCAGCCTGGAGGACATCCTAGGACTCGAGCCGCCCATTGCCATGCAGCCGCCACCGCCGCCGTTTGTCACCGAAATCTATTTGGGTGGCAACATGAAAGCCAATGCGTTTGCGGTCGGCCAGACGGGGGCCTCGATTCCCTTGAATCGTTCCGACCAACCCATTGCTCCCCAATAAATTGCCCCAGGCCCACGTTGATCGCCCACACGCCACATCTGTTCGCTTGCCATGCCCGTCGAGGTGTCTCGGCGCTGCTACTGGTGGCGTCGTGGTCGTGTGTCGTGGCGTGCCTGGTGCTCGCACTCGATACGGCGTTGGTGCTGTTTCAGGGGCGACAGTTGCAAACCGCTTGTGAGTCGGCGGCACTGGCTGGTGCGGCGGAACTCATGGACCCCATTGCCCTCACGCCCGCAGGGCTCACGCACTGGTTGGCCACGGCAGGAGGGACCGCTTTCGCCACCGATCACCAACACGCACTGCACACCGCGGCCTACGCGCGGGCCACTGCCTATGCCGCCGCCAATCGTGCCGGAGGACGGCCGGTGGAGTTGCAGGCTGCGCTGGATGGCTCGGCCGCCAGCGATGTTGTGACCGGTGTCGTGTACGACCCAACCAGCGTGGACGATCCACTGATCGCCACCTCGGCGGGGCCGGGCCTGCGATCCAACTCACTCCTGGTGCGGACTTCGCGCGCCACCGAGCGGGGGAACCCCGTGACGCTATGGTTCGGCCAGATGCTGGGCATCAGCGACCTCGATCTTACCGCCTCCGCCCGCGCAACGCTCGACAATCGGGTGGTCGGCTTACGACCTGCGGGACACGTGCGCGTGCCACTGGTGCCGCTCGTTGTGCTTGCTGGCGACGATGGTAGCAACGAGTGGATGCGTCAGGCGACCGAGCCGTGCCAGGCTGGCAAGAACGATCGCATTTCCGCGCACCCCAGCAGGCCACAAATTGGGCCAGGTTCGGACGGTATTCCCGAGATCGAGTTAACACTGGCTCTGGACGATGCCCATCTCGAATCTTGCAACGCCCGCTTGGTCGCCATCTCCGGCGGAGCAGCGGCGTCGGCTGATGACTTGCGGCGGCAGCTTCTTGCCGGATACCACCAGCAAGACCTCGCCGCATGCGGCGGCGCGGTAACGCTCACCAGCGTGCTGCCCGTAGTGCCGGCAGGTGCGATCGACAGCACGGGTATCGCGTCGGCGGTGGACCTTGTGTGCGGACAACGACGCGTATGGCTACTGGGGAGCGAAACGGCGGAGGGCTCCTGCCTGCTGACGGGGTTTGCGGCTGGCCAAAGTATCTCCGTGGTGCGCGAACCAGGGCAGCTGCGAATCACGATTCAGCCCTGCCAACTGATTACTTGTACGGCCTGCACGGGAGTTGCGGGCCCCGCCAATCCATGGATCGGTAAGCTCCTACGTAGCGAATAGCCGTCGGCACTGCCGGCCAACTTTACCGAGTTCCATGCGCGCAGTAATTGCCCATCCGCCGCGAGAAGACATCGTGCCCCTACGGCGGATTCTGCTGGGCGCTGGATGGGAGTGCAGCAAGCAAGATTGCGTCAACTGGCATCATCTAGAGACACGTCTGGCCGCAGGCGGTGCCGCCGATCTATTGGTACTCGACGTGAGCGGCCTAACGATCGACGACCTCGACATGCTTTGCGAGGCGGTGCAGCTCACTTCGGCACCCAGCCTGCTCATCGGCAACAGCGGTACCCAAATAACCGCGAGCTTGGTGCAGCGAATCGAGGCGGCCGATTTCATCGAAAAGGATCAAGTGGCCGAGGGATTGGAGCGTGCACTGCAGCAGGCCCAAGCCCTGGGACTCACCGCGGCTCAGCGCGGCTCGGTATACACGGTTTGGGCGCCGCTCCCAGGGACGGGAGTCACCACGATTGCCGCCAACCTGGCGGACGCCCTCGCCCATGCGAGCGATCCGGGAATTGCCGTCCTTGAGTTGTCGTCGAGCATCGGTCGCTTGGCACAGCAACTCGACGTCGAACTGCCACACACGGCCGAAGAAGTTTGCGAGCGGTGGATGTCGCTCGATCTGGTGAGCTTCCGGGCGAGCCTTGCTTCGCATCAGAGTGGGCTGCACGTGTTTGCCAACGCATCAACATCCGTCGGCAACCCGGCGCTCAGCGTGCAAGCGGCACGCCGGCTACTCTCGCTCACGCGCGCGGCGCACAGCTCGACGGTAGTTGCGCTGGGAAGCTGCTGGAACGAGACGTGCACCGACGTGCTTCGCTCGTCCGACCGCATCCTGCTGCTGACCCGACCCGATGTGCCCTCCATCCGTCGGCTGGCAGGGTCGTACGGCCAAGCGATCGAGGCGGGGGTCGAGGCGGATCGAATGGACGTGGTCGTCAACCGCTGGGGTATGCCAAGCG
Organism: Lacipirellulaceae bacterium; assembly: GCA_963753855.1. Lineage (GTDB taxonomy): Bacteria > Planctomycetota > Planctomycetia > Pirellulales > Lacipirellulaceae > Aeoliella. Next base: position 670,873 of record CAVWDV010000009.1, read on the forward strand.
GGCTGTCGCGTGACCAAATCATCTCGACCCTTGGCCTCATGCCTGCCGAATTCGTTCCGGACGATCCCGCCTCGGCGAACAAGGCGGCCAACGACGGCCTCTTGTTGCGAGCCGTGGGCCGCGGCAAGATCGTCCGTCGACTCGACGCACTTGCAACCGCCCTCCGCAGTCGCCACGCCCTGGCCATTTAACATTTGCACCCGCACTCCACCTGTCGCCCCACTCTAAAGTAAAACACCATGTGGCTGATCAAGGATCAAGAGGCTTCCCTCCCCGAGCATATCACTGCCGAGGAGTATCGCTTCCAACGCCTCAAGTCGAATGTTCACGAGCAACTGATCGAATCGCTCGATCTATCGAAGGTGCGGGACGGCCATCAACGCGAGTTGCAACGGCACATCCGCGTGCTCGCCGACCGCACCTGCAAGGATCATCCTGAGTTGCTAAACGTCCTGGACCGCGAGCGGCTTTCGGAAGAAGTCATGTCCGAGGTGTTCGGCCTGGGACCGCTGGATGCATTGATGAATGATCCGGACGTGACCGACATCCTGGTGAATGATCCGTACACGGTGTACGTCGAGAAGCACGGCCAGCTCGAACTCACCAACGTCGCGTTTGCAGACGAGCGGCACTTGATGCGGGTGATTCAACGGATTGTTGCACCGCTTGGCCGGCGAATCGACGAGATGTGCCCGATGGTTGATGCACGCCTGCCCGATGGGTCGCGGGTGAATGCCATCGCCCCGCCGCTGGCATTGGAGGGCCCGGCACTTTCCATACGACGCTTCGGCACTAAACCACTCGATATGGAACGGCTACTGAACCAAGGGTCGATTGTGCCCGAAATCGTTGAGTTCCTCTATTCGGCCATCGACGCGCGGCTCGGCATGCTCGTTTCTGGCGGCACAGGTGCTGGCAAAACGACTCTGCTTAACTGCCTGAGCCGGTTCATCCCCTCCAGCGAGCGGCTGATCACGATTGAGGACTCGGCCGAACTTATCCTGCAGCATCGCCATCGCGTGCGGCTCGAAACGCGACCACAGAACACGGAGGGACGCGGCGAAGTATCGCAACGCGAACTAGTCCGCAACAGCCTTCGCATGCGACCCGATCGCATCATTGTGGGCGAAGTCCGTGGTGCCGAGGTTTGGGATATGCTCCAAGCCATGAATACCGGACACGAAGGATCGCTCACCACGATTCACGCCAACGGCACTGCCGACGCCTTATTGCGATTGGAGATGATGGCCGCCATGACCGGCTTTGAGATTCCTGTGCAAGTGCTGCGTCAGTATGTCGTCTCGGCACTTCGTTTGGTCGTGCATTGTACGCGGGCCAAAGGCGGACGTCGGCGATTGATGCAGGTCACCGAGATTCAAGGCGTTGCTGATGGCGCGTACGTGACGAAGGACATTTTTCGTTTTGAGCAAACGGGCGTCGACGACAAAGGCCACGCGGTGGGCGATTTTCACGTCACCGGCGAAGTACCCGCGTGCCTGCCGCGACTTGCCCAGTACGGAGCGGAGCTCTCGGAGGACTTCTTCCAAAAACGCACGCTTGCAGTCCGCAGCCAGCACGACGATTGAACCGCTGGCAGGCTTGGGCCTCGCTCCATCGGTCACCAAATCCAGAACCCTTTTTTAGCCATCCAAGCACTGTGACACCAACGCTTATCTTTATCGCCGTATTCGCTGCCGTGGCCCTGCTGGTCGCGGCGATCGGTCTCGCCCTGCGCGACTACTACTTGACGAACGACGTGGCCCCGAGTCTGGCCGTGGGCGAGAACTACGAACTGACGCCCGACGACCTGGTGGCCGCCCAGCCTCGCGGTACGGCGCTCGACCGGTGGTTCGACCGGTTGGTGGCCCAGGCGGGACTCGATACAACACCGCAGATCGCGCTGCTGCTGGCTCTCGCGACGGGGCTCTTGCTAGGTGGGGCAATGTGGCTCTGGCAGGAACGCTGGACATTCGCCGTTGCCGGGTTGTTGCTTGGCATCGCCGTGGTGTTGGGCCTGTTTCTCTATTTCCGTGCACGGCGGAGGCGGATTCTCCGCGAGCAGATGCCCAATGCCATTACGCTGCTGTCGCGTTCGGTACAGGCGGGCCAGACGCTTGATCAGGCGATTGCCCTGGTCGGCAACCAGACCCAAGACCCGCTCGCCCGCGAGTTTCGTCAATGTGCATTGCACATGGACATGGGCCTGTCGATCGACGCCGCCATGCGATCGTTCACGCGGCGGGTACCACTCGACGAGGCCAAGATCTTCGCTTCCACGCTGGTGATCCAGCGCCGCATGGGTGGCAATCTTCCCGAGACACTCCGCACGCTGGTGCATGTGATTCGCGATCGCCTCAGCTACGTACGACAGTTCCGTGCAGCCACGACCGCCCCTCGCTTGAGTGCGCTGGGCATCGCCCTGGTGGGGCTTTTTCTGGCGTGGTACCTGTGGACATGGCGTCCCGACTACCTACAGCAACTCACCGACCGCCCTCAAGGCCAAATCGCCCTCGCCATTGCGGCCGCGCTGTTCGTAGCGGGTCTCTTGTGGACATTCACCTTATTGCGACCTAAGTACTGAGCGGACATCCATGCTGAACCTCCTGACCCTTGGCGTATTCGCTGGTGTTGCGGCGCTTGTATTCGCGATCGCCGAGATCCTGCGCCGCAGTTTTAGCCCATCGCGTCGTCGCCTTCGCGAACTCTCCCGTTCAGAAATGGCGGCCCATTTGCCGGACGATCTCGACTCGCCACTCCGCGATGCGCTCGCGGGGCAGGTGCCGCAACATGCCCGGGGACGAAGCGAGATTCAAAAAGAGTTGCTGCAGGCCGGCTACTATCGCCCAAGCGCCCTGCCCATCTACCTGGCACTGCGAAACGGCCTAATGCTTGCTGCCCTGATTGCCACCGGCGCACTCATTGTGCTGGTTGGTCCCGAGCGCGAAACAATCGTCTGGCGTGTGCTATTGGGAGGGCTTGGCCTGACCATCGTTTTGTGGGCGCTGCCCCGCCTGTTGCTCAAGTTGCAAGCTCGTCGCCGTGTCGACCGCATCACCCATTCGTTGCCGTTTGCGCTCGACATGGTAACCATGTGCCTCAGCGGTGGCGCACCGTTTAACGATGCGCTCAAGCACGTGACGCATGAGATTTCCGATTCGCATCCCGACTTGGCCGATGAGTTAGCGATCGTAAAGCAGCAGGCTGAGTTCTCGACGCTGGAACAAGGGCTGCGTCAGTTTGCAAATCGGATCGACACCCCAGAAGTCATCGCCTTGGCGGCCCTGGTGAATCAGAATCAGGCACTCGGCACCGAAACGGCCCAAGCCGTGCGCGACTACTCCGAGAACTTGCGGCTGGAGTGGCGGCAGCATGCGGACGAACGAGCCAATCGCGTATCCGTCCTCTCGCTACTGCCACTGGTGTTTTGCCTGTTACCAGCAGTGTTCATCATCATGTGGGGCCCGGCGGTGGTCGAGCTCTGGGACTTCCTGGGGCAGATGGACGAGCTTCGCCCCGACCTACCCAATCTTTACTCGCCCAACTGATATCGCGCGTGGCGGACAACGCCCCCGCGTTGACGAAGCTACTCGCCTGCGGGAACGAAACGAATCGATGAACCATTCGTGCTGCGATTCTTGTCCTGGCCACGGCTAGGCTGGGCCGGCGCGTCGAAACTGGTCTGCAGAATCATTCCCGCTTCGCCCCTGGCAACCTCCGCACGGCTAGTTGGCCGGGCGCAGGTGCATCGCTCACAAATCGAAAGGTCGACGACCCGGCGACCGCGGCGCTATGGTTGCGAATCGTTGGTGGCGCGGCGGCACGCGGGGCTGGAAGTCCATTGCTTGGCAACCCGACCTTGAACGGCTGCATGGCGTCGCTGGGTACGGGGCGCGGTGCCACGCGGTGGGACACCTCCGGCGCTAGCGGTGGAGCTGCCTGCGTCGAACGATCCCAACGACTCGGTTCGGGAAGGCGATCGAAGTCTAACGTCGCCTGCTGGTGTTCTACCGGCGACTGCCTGGTGCGCGGCTGCGACACCTCGGGCCGGACAGCAGGTAGTGCCGCGACCGGTTGGCCCAAAGATTCAACATGGCTCACCTGCTGGGCATCTGCCTCGGGCGATTGCTCCGTAGGTTGACGCGTAGGGCGCAACTTGCCCACGAGCGAACGTGGCCGGTAGCTGCCGCTACTGCTGGCGACGCTATCGATGTCGAGCGTGTTGTTTGCCGGTTGATACTGCCGGGAGACCTGCTGCTTAGCGCGATACGCGGCGGCAGCAGCGATTTCCTCCGGGGTGGGCCCCGCAGGAGGAGCTTGTGGCGTGGGCGCGACGACCGGCGCTTCGGTGGCCTGAGCCACTTGGGGCGGCTCGGTTGGCGTCGCCACGGCTACCACCATGTTCTCTGTTTTTGGTTTCGCCACGGGCGTTTCCGCTACCAGGGGCCTTACCTGTGCCGTCGGCTGCGGCGGCCGCTGGGACGCCTCGAGCGCTGAGTGTTCCAGGTAGCTCGCTAGTTCTTCCGCCAGGTCGATGGTTGCCGCGGGTCGTGAACTCGCGGTTGGCGTTCGCTCCGCCACGCTGGGATACACACGGTCGGCCGGGGCCGACTTCGGTAGCGCCAGTTCTTCCGGCACATGGGCTTGCGCGACGAGCGACCGGCCGAGTGTTTCCGCCGGGGGCATCTGAGCCGCTACTGCGGGCGCGATCGCCGAGCGATCGAGGCGCTGTAAGTCGTCAATCGTTACGGCGTCGTACTCCGGTTCAGCGACCTGAGCGGCTTGGTAAATCGCTCGCTCGCTCGCTGGCCCATCCTCGGCCTGTGGCAAGTCGGCGATCGGAACTTCCAACGCTTGGGCCGCGACCTGGCGCTCTGCCGCCAGAGAGTTCATCGTTTGGCGTTCGGCCAGTTGCAGCATCGCTCGGGCCGAGGGACGTAATCCATCATCGAGCGTCAGGCTTTGCGAGTAGTGAGCCAGTGCTTGCTCGGACTGCCCCGCCTGTGCGAGCACGAACGCCAGATTGGCATGTGCTTCGGCGGTTGGCACGGCGCGCTTAAAGGCGGCGAGGCTTTCGGCATACAGCCCCTGCTCGCCATACACAAGCCCGAGGTTGTTGTGTGCGGTTGCGTTCTTCGGATCGAGTTGCAGTGCCCGCTGCGATAGCTGCCTTGCTTCATCGAGTTGACTCCGAAGGTAATAGAGGTAGCCCATGTCGCTGAGTAATTCGCTCGAGGGGCGTGCCATGGTATAGGCTTTGCGGAACAATCGCTCGGAATCGGACCATTGCTTCCTCTGCGCCGCAATCACCGCCAGCCGATGATAGGGCATGGGGTTATTCGGTTCTTTCGCAAGAATGGCCTCGTACATCGACGCGGCCTGTTCGATCTGGCCACGACGCTCCGTCAATCGCGCAATCGCGGTCAGAGTCTGATGATTGTCCGTCTCTTCGTTCGGCATCGTCGCTGCCGCCTGCTGGATATTCTTGTCGATTCTTCGCTCGCTTTTTGCCAGCTTCGCTGCTGCCTTTGGCGCCGCCTTGGACAGCGGCGCGGCTTTCGGCGCATTGGTGAACTCGGCCGGCGCGGCTAGCGATCGTGCTTGGGCGAACGAGGCCGATTCGATGGCCGTATCGCTGGCACAGCCACCGACGATGGCTCCCAGCGTTGTCACCATGGCGACTGAAAGAAGAGTTGACTTGGTCATGTTGCCCGCACCTTCCGCGAAGGAAACCCTTGTAATGTGATTGTGCTGGATCTTTGCCGTCGCGCCTGGGGCAGTGCAAGTTGCACGCCCTTGTTTCTCACGCGGCGACTTTCTTGCTCACGGATTCCGTCGTAAGCAACGGAACCGATCGGTAGTGATTGAATTAGAAGAAGCCACCGCCCCCCAGCCCGCCGAACCCACCACCGAATCCGCCGCCAACGCCACCGGCGCCGCCAAAGAACCCGCCGCCTAGCCCGCCAAAACCGCCAAAGCTGCGAACGCCTCGTTGGTAAGCACTCACCGCTTCGCCCGCTTGTTGCCCCGGTGCATAGGCTGGTGCTACGACCACCCGATCCGCAGCATTCGGCACACCAAGCCGCTCCAGTGCTGTGGTGATGGCGCCGCGCCGCTGCATATCGAGGGCCGGATTGAGATGCACCGGGTATTCGAACTCGGATCCCGGCTGAATGCTATTGTTGCTCTGCTCCACCACCACCGGGAACTCTTGTCCTTGCTGCAAGCGGTAGGCGATTTCCATCACATGGTTCTTGCCACTTGGGTTGAGCTCAGTGGAGTCGACTTGAAATTCATGCTGATAGACAACAAAGTCCGACGCCTCGGCACTGCGTTCTTGCATTTGCCAAATCTGATCGACCGTCGTCCCCAACGGCATCTGTGAAGGCGGTGGCTCGTAGAGCCGCCGCGCCACGCTCAACTGACGGCACCCCGTGGAGCCTAGGCTGACGAGCACCACGATGAGTACCGCCAGCGGTTTTAGTTTATCGTTCATCATTTCCCCCCTCGACGCTTGATGGATGCGTCACGCCTCAAGCGTGCCAATTGGTCGACGACTATCTCGAGAACCCAACTGGTCCATGCAGGTAAAAGTCCTGGCACTGCTCGAATTGAACATGTTGTTTGGCTTCGGCCATGGCCTTCTCCTGTGCCTCCAGGATCGCTCTTGCTGCAACGGCCAAACGGTACTGCGATGCTGACAACGTGGGTCGCCCTCGTAGTACCCACCAAAGTAGAAGTCGCAATTATTCGGCTCGGTCACTTCCATACCCGGCAGCAACAGTGGCACCTCTTCCGCCTCGAGCGGATGCACCAGTTCGGGACTCACTAGGATGATGAGCTCCGTCTCGCTGCGCGTGGTCGACCTGTTGGTAAACACGTTGCCCACCACGGGAATGTCGCCTAAGTAGGGCACGCGGGTCTCGCCACCAGCCTGGTTGTCCTGAATCAATCCGGCAATCGCCAGCCACTGTCCTTCGCGAAGGTCGACCGTCGTACTCACGGTCCGGGTATCGAGCCCCGGAATGCCATTGACCGACAGACCGCTATTGACCGAACTAAAAGTGGGCACCACGGTAAGTCGAATGCGGTCTTTATCGAAGAGGGTGGGCGTGAACGCCACCTGAGTGCCAAAACTCTGGAACGTGGTGGTCGCGGCGCCAATGCCGTCGATGCCCACGGCCGTCGGTACGGCAAACTGCCCACCCGCCACAAAACTTGCGGGCTGGCCGTTGAGGGTTACCAGGTTCGGCTCGGCCAAAATCTTGGAATACGAATTGGAACTCAAAGCGTTGAGCAACAACGTTACGTCGGAGCTCTCGAGCACGGCCGAGAAAGGTCCGTCGCCCGCCAGTAGTGACGAGAGCGTAAAGTCGCCATCGGTGATTTGCAAATCCCAGCCAATCTCGCGCATCGCCGCCCGCGACAATTCGGCCACCCGGACCTTGAGCATAATTTGGTGTTCGCCAGGCACTTCTAACAGATTGATCAGGTTGCTGGCTTGCACGTCGTCGGTACCGGGAATCGGGGCGACTGGCCCCAGATTCATGAACGACCCGGGTCCAAGGAGTTGCCCCGCTTGGTCGATCGATTGACCACCCAAGATGGTGAGAATCTCCGAGGCCTCTTTGGCATCGCGTGCCTGACCGGTAACGATCAGCTTGTCCAACACGGGAATCAACTTCACCATGCTATTCGGAAATAGCTCGTTGAGCCGATCTTCGAGGTCCCCGTACTCGTTGGCCTCGGATTCGTCGATTTCTTCTTCGCTCGAGACGCGAACCAGGTATCGCAAGACCTGGGAATCGGCACCCGGCTGCCCAAACCATAGCGTGAGCGTGGTGTGACCAACGGTGTTCCCAATCAATTCAAACTCGGTAGGCCCGAACTGCACCACCTCCACATAGGCTGGATCGGAAACCGAGACCCGCGATACGGGCTGCTTAAACCTGAGCAGCTTCGACTCGCCCGGTTGCAGGTCGAACGTTAGTTCGGGGAGCACCACCTCGTCGATGAGTGCCTCGACTTTGGCTTCGGTGTTGGCGTTGGGGTGAACGCGTGGTGTTGTGTAGACGCGGCGGCGTTTCAGCGGGCGAATCACCGGAGGTCGGATCTCGGGCTCTTCCTCCGGATCGCTTGGTTCGGAGGTTTGCAGCACAGGAATCGACCCGGCGGCCATTTGTCCGTGCGCAAAGTTGCAAAACGTGGGCACCGTCATGGCGACTGCTACCAATCCGCAGACAGACCTTCCGACCACTGCGCAGCACCACCTCAGCGCATGGCGAAGTGGCGTGGTTGATAGGCATTCTCTTAGCACGACGCGCCCCTCTGCTAGTGGATTCCCCGAATCGAATACGTCCCTGCATGCAGCTTTTCCCGCATGTCATCCTTAATTCGGTTATCACAGTCGCAAGAATTGAGGGGAAATGACCGGATGCGCTGAATCTAACGCCTGCGCAAGTTTGCTGGCCCCGATTCGCGGGTGCTAGCATTCGCAGCCCCCGCAACTTCATCGCAACACGCAGCGTCGCCGGCGACCGCCAAACTTGCTGCTGTTTACCTGACGCAAAAACCGCGAGCAATCCGCGCGACAAAGCTTGCCGAATGACGAATTCCCTTACAACGCAACCTCTGCAAAACTCCTATCCACTACTCCAAGGCTAGCAACATGTCGCCAACCGCTCCTGCCTTAACTATCGTGCTAGTCGTCGTTGCCCTGACTGCCGCGGCTGGTGGACAAGACTTCCCCACGCCGCTGCCTTTTGGCACAGCGGGGGCATGCACCGCATGCGGAGATCCTATCGCGTGCGGCGACGATACCGTTGCCTGTGGCGATAGCAGTTGTACTGTAGACTGCGGCTGCCAGAACTCAGCGTGCGGCGACCCGGTTTGCGGGACTACCATCGGCGGCAACGCGGCGTGTGGTCGCGCGCTGCCTTGTCCGGTGAATCGCTGCTGCGCATTATGGGGGACTCCGGCCGACTTTTGCGATGCCTTCACCAACCAAGGCCCGTGCGATCCCTCGGGCTGCCGCAGCTACTGTCAAAGCAGCTGCGATATGCCACAGCATATGGCTTACTTTCCCGATTCTCACGGCTACTACTACTTCAAGCCGTACAACTTCCAACACTTGCCCCAACATCAGCAATTCGTTGCCAGCTTTGGTGGCGACACCCGCAATCCGTACGATATCAGCATCCTCGATAATCTTACTCAGACGGGCACCTCCGGTTCGAGGACGTCGCTTGACGATTGGCAAGCACCCAACGATCCGAGTGTCGATGGCACTGAGGACAAAGCGGAGCTGGTGCCCCAAGGTCGGACCGCGGACCAGTCACCGTTCGGCACCCCCTAGGCGAACGGTGTGCGGGTCAAGCTTGCCTGCTCAACCAGCCTCGCTGCCAGCCATTGGCTCGACCGTCACACCATTGCAGATCACCAGGCATTGCGAATTGCCTTCGGCCACGGCGTTGTCGCCGGTGTCCGGGTTATCGGCAAAGCTCGTCGTCGCGGTCGCCGCGCTCGGGCTGGTCGCTCCCATGATTGACAAGCTTTGGTCCATGCTGCCAACCGCAGCGGCGATATCTGCCAGTTCCGTGATCAACGCATCGCGGACAGAAACCAAACCGGTGGTCAATCCGATGCACAGCACCGTACCGACGAGCACAATCTCTAAAGAGACGACACCGCCATTATCATCCCACCAAAGTTGCTTGAACATCGTCATTACTCCCAAGTACAAAATGGATAGCTGAAGCATCTAAGAAGATCTCGTCACCCGCCAACTACGAACCACCGATTCGCCCCCCCGCGGCAATGTGCCGCCGCCAGCGACGCGCATCCATAGGTCCCACCAGCGGACCGAGCAGCAGTTCCAACGGCAGCGGCTTGCAGGCGTAATGGCCAACGCCGCTTGCCAGCACGTCGAGTTCGATCTCCGCGCGGTAGGCATTCGTCACAACGAACAGGGGTGCCTGCTTCGGCCGCTGCGGCAACATCCGCGCCAGTTCGATCCCGCGAACGTCGGGTAGCTCCGCATGAATAATCCAGCACACCACATCGCCCGCAGGCGAGTAGCGTAAGAGGTCGTCCGCCGTCTCAAAGTGCCGCCAGTCGAGGTCGTAACTCTCGACCTCTGCCGCTAAGGCGAGGTAATCGTCGGGCACGGGATCGACTACAACGATCGCTGCTTCGCGCTGTAGCAGTTGGGTAGTCATAACGTGGCTCGCTTGGAGAAGCTGCAATGTCGAAACAGCAAGTCAACGCGACTTGCTTCGTGGAGGGATGGCCGCTTGCGTGTGGCTTGCGCCACGGCGGCGGAGTAGCTGTGAACTGGATCGACGCAAGGAGGAGTAAGACCAGGGTGGGAGGTTTTTGGGTTTGGGTTTCTCCCTGGTCTCACTCCTCCTCAGCGGATGATTCGATGGCGACCTAAGTGCGTGGTCGCTTGCGTTGCACGAACCTAAAGCACGCGGCGTACCAATCGCCCGGCCAACGCTTTGAGAATCGGCGTAACGCGTTACTGCTGAAGGAGAAGAAGTTTTTCGCCGGCTCACTCCAGGCGCCTGCACGCAACGCGAAAACGACCGTATGTGTTAGAAGTAGCGCCAGAGTGGCTGAATTCGAAATTGGCAAATCGGACAAGATGACACAATTACGCGGGTGGGAAGAACTCAAGCGGCGGAAACGGCGTTCGAGGCCACCTGCCATCCGGAAATCTCCCCCTCCGCGGAATCGCCGGCCATGGCCGTTGACTCCACCGTGGTTACTTTTCCTCGTCCCGTTGCGGCTTCGCTTGTGGGCCTTGCGAGCGGCGATGTTCGTCTTTGAGGTGCCGCGACGCTGCTAGGGCAGCCCCTTCGTCGGCAGAGTGGGCCGGGCGTTTCTCTACCGGCAGCGTCTGCGGCGTGGGATCGGGGTTTTTGGCTGCTGGCGTCGGCGTGTCGTCGGCCAGCAGCACGGCGGCCAGCGCTTCTTCGAAATCGTTGTAACCGCCGTCCTGGCAAATAACCTTCTTCCAGGTCTCGATACGTTCATTCTTGAGCCCGCTAACGCGCTGCAACTCAATGTGGGCCTCGTCCCCCATGCCGGCCACCTGGGCATCAACCTCCAAACGGCCGTTCGATTGGAACGAGTAGCGGACTGTAATCGGTGTGCCCGCCGGCAAGTTGGGTGGTAAGTGCTGAATGGCGGCCACGGCAAGCGGCGCGCATTGATCGAGCAGCGAGCTGTCGCCTTCAAGCAGTTGCAGTTTAACGCTCCGCTGATTTTCCGTTTTCGTGACGAACTGCCGCGTGACCTCAAACGGCAGGGGCGTATTGCGGGGAATAACGGTGACGTTTTCAACGCGACCGGTCTCCTGGTTAACCCCTTCGATGCCCAGGCCGTGCGCACTCACCTCGGTGACCTGCAATTTCGGTACGGTGTGGTCGATGCCTCGTTCGCCAAGCAGGTAGCGGGCGAAAATCGCCGCGCCACGCGCAACCGCTTCGTCGGGGTGTACCGCATCGTCGGGCTTCAGGCCCGAGAGCCCTTGCATGGCGTGGCGAACAGCGGGCATGCGCGTCGAGCCCCCCACCAATAACAAGCGGTCGATTTGGCTCCACTCGAGCTGCGCCGCCGCGAGCGCCTGCTTGGTGGTAAACAGGGTTCGCTCCACCAAGTCAGCCGTTAGTTCTTCGAACTCATCGCGACGAATCGGCAAGTTCAACTCGCGCTGGTGGTCGCGAAATACTAGGGTGGCCAACGGGCTTATCGAGAGCGCGTGTTTGGCGGCGCGGGCGGAATGCAGCAAGCGGTTCTGGTCACGCAGCTCAAACTCGTCGGCGTCGGGCCATAGCTGGCGATATTTTTCGTAAGCGAATTCGGCCAGTCGCGCGTCCCACGTGTTGCCGCCAAGTTCGTAGTCGCCGTCGGTGGCAAGCGTCTCGACTTTTCCGGCCGATAGTTCGATGACCGTCACATCAAACGTACCGCCACCCAGGTCGTACACCACAAGCCGCAATTTGTCGCGCAGAGCGCCTTCGGGCGACAGGTAGCCGAGCCGTTCGCCAAAGGCTAGCGCGGCAGCCGTCGGTTCGTTCACAATGTCGAGTACCGCCAGTCCGCTCATGGTGCCAGCGTCGGCAGTCGTCTTGCGGCGAGCTTCGTCGAAATAGGCCGGTACCGTAATCACGGTTTGGAAATGCGGGCCAATCGCCTCGAAAATATCGTGCCGCATTTGGCGGAGGATGCATCCTTGCAAGACTTCGGGAGGATAGTCCTGGCCCATGATCTTGCGGCGATAGGCCGTCGAGCCCATGTCGTGCTTCACGCTCTCGGCAACGCGCTCGGGTGTCTCCTCGTTGGCCTGCCACGCAGCGGTGCCGACAGAAATACCATCGTCTTCGAACAATACGACACTCGGCGTGAGCAGCTCACCGGTACTGCTCGGGATCATTTTTGTGTGGCCACTGGCATCGACGTAGCTGGCTGCCGATAATGTAGTTCCGAGGTCGATGCCAACGGGAATGATTGGGTCCATCGTCGTGCCGTCCGGTAAATGACCTTGCCGAGCGGCTGCTCGGATGTTGAAGTAGGTTGAACCAGAAACTCCAAGTATAATCGATGAGCACAGGCTTCTACAGCACTCCGATTGTTCAGGGCGCGTTGATAATCCTAAAATGAGTTCGCCTACTACCGCGAAGTTCGACCCCTACTACAAGTGGCTAGGCATCCCTCCGGCCGACCAACCGGCAAATCACTATCGGTTGCTGGGGGTCGTGCTGTTCGAAACCGATGGCGATGTGATTGCCGCCGCGGCCGACCGGCAAATGGCACACATCAAATCGTTTGCCACGGGACGTTACGCCGCTCAGTCGCAGCAGTTGCTCAACCAACTGGCGCGGGCCCGGGTATGCCTGCTGAATCCGGACCGCAAGGTCAAGTACGATGAACAGCTCCGCGCCGAGCATCGGCAACAAGTGGCTGCCACATCGCCCGCCCATGTCGCTCCGCCGCTTGCTCCGCCAGCCATCCCGGGAGCGGCACCCCACGAAGTGCTGGTAGAAGTCCCAGCCACGGTGCCTATGGTCCGCGTGGGGCGCAAGCGGCGGAGCCGACCCCGACACAAGTCTCCCGGCGGCATGCTCCTGTGGATTCTGCTGCTGGGAGCCTGCCTGGCCGGGGCACTCTTGCTGCTAGTGCAGCTGACTGCCGGGTAGCGGGAAACGTGGGCATCAAGCGGTGGTAATCCGCATGCTTGCTGCACCCTGGTCGTGGCCATGCTCCACCAGGCACCGGAATTGCCCCAAGGGGTCTGCGCTGTTGGCCAGCGGTTCCGGCCCGCAGCGGAGCCGGGGTGGCGGGTTGCTGCCCCCAGCAATGGGATCCTACGTCGGGAAAGTAGCCGCTGCGGCACGCCCGCCAGATCCGTCGTGCGCGAGGCGGCTGGACAATCGCTGTAGTTCTTGTGATCATTCGCGCCGCCAAAACCGGCGGAATCGGGGCGTTAATCTCAAGGCCGGAGCAAGCCCTCGCAGGTCGGTCAACCCGAGTAAGCAGCAAGAGTCGGCGAGTTCGTGGCGCTCGGGCCCCGCATGCAAAACCATGCGAATCCGCTGTTGTCACGGTGCCACCCCGCCATAACAATGCTACGATAGCGAAACAGCTATGCAGGCGAAATCGGCCGGTTTGCGCTCGTTCCTCGATTGTTGTGGGTAAATGGATCTCGATAGTCAACCATCTCATTTGCTGGACCTACCGTCGGTACTCGTGCGGGTTAGCCGCGAATGCAATGTACCACTCGAGCATTTAAGGGCCGAACAGCTCATCCGCGAAGCCCAGGAGGCTTGGCCAGGCAGCGAATCGTCGCAATGGGGCAGGTGGCTCCGCGAAGCGTGCGGGAGCCTGGCTTTGCGATGTCGCGTCACGAACTTGGATGTCGACCAGGCCATCCAGCTGGCCAGCGACGGCGGTTTGTTGGTGGGCGCGTACCAGGCCGGTAAAGGTGCTGTTGTTCTGCTTAGTAGCGACGATGGGAAAGTCGCCATTGCCACCGGCGAAATCGACCAACGGCGGCGCGTCAAACGGTCGGCGTTGCTCGGCCTCACCTCCGACCCAGACGAACGCACTTCCAATCAAGACATACGGGCCGCCACCCAAACGTGGCTCGTCATCGAGCATCCCGAGTTGTACGACGCCGATCGCGCGCGATTTCTGCACGATCACCCCGTGCGGCGACTGATGCAGATCCTGAGGCCCGAGTGGACGGACATCTGGCAAATTCTCATCTTCGCCTTCGTTGCGGGTGTGTTGAGCCTGGCCACGCCGATCGCCGTTGAGTCGCTCGTCAATACCGTATCGTTTGGCCGCCAGTTGCAACCCGTTGTGGTGCTGGCGGCGCTATTGTTCGGCTTCCTGGCATTCGCCGGGGTGATGAAAGCCTTACAAACGTACGTGGCGGAAGTTATCCAGCGGCGATTGTTTGCCCGCATTTCGGGCGATCTCGCATACCGCCTGCCACGAGTCGATCGCAAGCACTGGGATGGCAGCTACGGGCCCGAACTCGTCAACCGATTCTTAGATGTGGTAACCCTCCAGAAGGTGGTCGCTACCCTCCTGCTGGATGGTGTCAGCATTGTGCTGGCGACGCTCGTTGGCATGACGGTGCTCGCGTTCTATCACCCGTGGCTGTTGGGCTTCGATGTTCTCTTGCTATTGTTGATTGTGTCGGGGCTGTACGTGCTTGGCCGGGGAGCGATAAGCTCGGGCATCGACGAGTCGAAAATAAAATACAAGCTCACTTCCTGGCTGGAAGACGTGATCCGCTGCGAGGAGGGATTCAAGATGCACGGCGGGGCCGATTTCGCCATCGACCGCGCGAATCTCATTACGGCCAACTACCTATCGGCGCGGCAGCGCCATTTCCATATCCTGTTCCGGCAGATTATTTACGTTGTCGCTTTGCAGGCAGTGGCGGGTACCGTACTGCTCGGCGGGGGCGGCTGGCTGGTGATTCAAGGGCAGTTGTCCCTGGGTCAACTGGTGGCTGCCGAACTCATTGTAACCACCATCCTCGCGTCGCTTGCCAAGCTGGGCAAGCACCTCGAAGGCTTTTACGACCTGGTCGCTGCGGTCGACAAACTCGGCTATTTGTTCGATCTGGGCGTGGAGCGATACGACGGCATCTTGAATCTAACGAACGAGGATGGCCTTGAGATTCGCTTCACCAATCTTGAGTGCGTCGGCAGCCCGTCGAACTCGCAACACGGTTTGTCCACGAACATTCAATCGGGCGAGCGCGTTGCCGTACTGGGACCGGCGGCTAGTGGCAAGACAACGCTTCTCCGAATTATTTACGGCCTGGCAACTCCGCACGCCGGGCACGTGGAGGTCGGAGGCGTCGATCCCCTCGACTTGCGCCCCGACGTGTTGCGGTCGCACGTTGCTTTGGTCGGTGGACCAGAACTGTTTGAAGGCACCATTGCCGAGAACGTTCACCTCCGCCGCCTGGGTGTTAGTTCCGCCGACGCCCGCCAAGCGCTTGAGGAGGTGGGCCTGCTCGAAGACGTACTCAAGCTGACCGATAGCCTCGATACCAAGATCAACGCCACCGGTATTCCGCTGAGCTACACGCAGCAGCTGCTGCTCATGCTGGCCCGCGGCATTGCCGGGAAACCCGCCCTGCTGTTAATCGATGGCGTACTAGACCAACTGCCCGACAACAAGTTGGAGCAGGTGCTCCGGGTGGTGCAAGATAACCAGCGCGATTGGACCGTGATCGTCGCCACTGGGCGGCGGACCATTGCCAATCGCCTGAACGAGACCATCGACCTCTCGCTCTCGCTGGCGCGAAAGGAATAGGCAACATGACTGACGATCGTTCGCCGGCCGAGGCGGTTGGCCCCCTATCAGGCGATTTAGGTTTGCGGGAGGAAGACTTTCCGGCGCTGCGCCTCACGCGAACCTCGCGCACCGTGCGTCGGTTCGGAAAGTGGATGCTCATTTTATTGTGCCTCTGTACGTTAGCCATGCTCTTTGTACCCTGGCAGCAGTCGATCCGGGGCGAAGGATGGGTCGTGGCGTTCGATCCTTTCGAGCGACCGCAATCGGTACTAGCCCCCATCAAAGGCCGAATCGCTTCGCGTGGCGACGGGGTACAAGAGAATGCCTTCGTGGAAGAAGGGCAGCTGTTGTTTCGCATCGAAGATCAGGATCCGCTTTACCTCTCGCGACTTGAGCAGCAAGCGACCATCGGGCGAGCGGAAATCGAGGTGGCACGCAGTCGTCTGGAGACGACCCGTTCGGTTCGCGACAACAACAATCGCATTGTGGAAGTGACGATCGAAGAACTCGAAGCCATGGAAACCGCCCGCGACGAACTGGTCGAGGCGTACGATCGCTTCGTTGACCAGGCGCAAAACAAAGTGGCGGCTGAGCAAAGTAAACTCGTGGCTAACCAAGCCAAGTTGTTTCAAGCCGAAGCCGACTACAAACGCAAGAACGCGCTGTTTGAAGAGGGCATCGAGTCGCAACTCAAACAGCAGGAAAGCGAACAAAAATATCGCGACGCACGAGCCTACGTAAAGGTTGCCGAGCAGGAACTCGACAACGCCCGCAACGGGCTCGAAGGAAAAAAGAACGAGCGCGAGTCGAAGCGGCAGGAATGGCAGGCTAAGATCAACAAAGTGCAGTCGCAACTCGAAAAAGCCCGCGCCGAGGTCGCCAAGGCCCAGATCGACATCAACAAGACAACCGAAGAAATCAACCAAAAAGAAACGAAGCTGCTCGACCAGGAACGCAAAGTTGCCGTCCAGCAGACCCAGGACGTGCGCGCTCCACGCGCCGGGTACATCATGAGTCTGGCCGTGTTCGATAGTGCGTCGATCGTCAAACCGGGAGATCAGCTATGTCGCATTGTCCCCCGTACCGAAAATCCTGCCGTGCAGATCTGGGTGGCGGGCAACGACGCGCCGCTCGTTTCTGAGGGGCGTCATGTTCGGTTCCAATTCGAAGGGTGGCCTTCCGTCCAGTTTTCGGGTTGGCCATCGGTGGCCGTTGGTACGTTTGGCGGAACCGTGGCGCTCGTCGATCCCACCGACGACGGGCAAGGTAGCTTTCGCGTGCTGGCACTGCCCGACGACGATAGTGCCCCCTGGCCCAAGTACCCCTACCTTCGCCAAGGTGTGCGGGCGAATGGCTGGGTGCTCCTGGATCAAGTGCCACTGGGCTACGAGATTTGGCGGCGTATGAACGGTTTCCCGCCAGCGCTAAAGACCAATAGCGACGACGGCAAATCGAAGCCACCTAAGGTTAAAATCTAGCCAAACCCCTCAGCTTGCTATCCTTCTGGGCGACTTTGCGGGCCGCACAATCTAATCGCGAGATCAGGGTGCGAAGATGCCGAATATTTTGATTGTGTGAGTAGTTTCGGATCTTCTGACGCGCCGCTGCGTGCTAGCAATTGGAATGAGGGACGTGCGACCAACGCTCGCCTACACCTTGGTCGCGGCCACCCTGGTCGCGCAGAGTCTTGGCTGCCGCTCCATCGAGCGATTCCAATACGCTGCGCCAACGCCGCCCGCGCCACGCGACTCGCCCGCGGAAGTCGCGACCGCCGATTTCGAGCAGGCAACGGACGTAGCGCCCTCGGCGACCGAGATTGTTCCCGCGATGGCCGAAGCCATCCCGCTCGAAGAGATCACCCAGCCGGAGCTGATTGCACCCGGAAACTCGATCGATCCGCCCGAAGAAGTGCCGGCACCGCCGCCAACGATCAACCAGGTAATTGCCTCGGTCCGCATGCACTTTCCTCTCATTGAGCAAGCGGCGGCTGGTCGCGTGATCGCCTCGGGCCAAGCGCTCGAGGCGGCAGGAGCGTTTGACCGCAAGCTGGATTTATTCAGCGAGTCGCAGCCCTTGGGGTTCTACGAAAACTATCGCAACAGCGTTACGGTGAAGCGCGATACCATGTGGGGCGGGCAAACGTTTGCCGGGTATCGCATCGGGCGGGGCGACTTCGAACCCTGGTACTTGGAACGCCAAACCAACGAAGGGGGCGAGTTCAAGGTCGGTTTCGTGGCACCCGTGATTCGCGATCGGGCGATCGACTCCAATCGCTCCCAGTTGTGGCAAGCCCAACTCGAACGTGGCCGTATTGAACCGGTGGTCCGCGCCAAGTGATTCAATCGGTCCGCGACGGAGCCATGGTCTACTGGCAGTGGGTTGCCGCAGCTGCTGTATTGCACGTTGCGGAGGGAGTGCTCGAGCTGGCCGAAGACCGCGCCAAATTCCTCAGCCGTCAGGTGGAAGAGGGCGAAAAGGCCGAGATCGATCTTGTCGATAACCGTCGGATTATCGTTTCCCGCCAGGCGAAGCTCACGGATGCCCGCCGGAAGCTTGAACAAGCCGCTTTCAAACTATCGCTGTTCCTAAGGACGCCCACCGGAGAACCGCTGCTCATCGACGCGAAAGTCGCCACGGGTGTGTTCCCCGATACCATCGCGATCGAGGAGCTAATCGACGCCAGCGACGAAATGCTCGCGCTCGCGAACCGCCCGGAACTGATTGAAAACCAGATCGTGCGACGGCAGCTCAGTGTGGCTATGCAACAGGCGGTGAACGAAATGCTGCCCGACGTAGATGCGGGCCTGCTGGTCTCGCAAGATGTCGGCGAGCCAACGAGCTCCACGCGGGACAAGTCGGAGCTAGAACTCGAAGCACTGCTTACACTTTCGGTGCCGCTCGAACGGCGCAAGGCGCTCGGCAAGGCGCGTCAGCTCCGTGGCAAACTAGCGCAGGTCCGGGCCAAGCTGCAATTCGCCGAAGAGAAGATTATCACCGAAGTTCAGGTTGCCCGAGCGGCGCTCGTAGCGGCCGCCCAGCGGCTGGAACAAACTCAAGAAGGGGTGGAACTTGCCCGCCGCATGCAATCGGCCGAGCAGCGACTTTACCAGGAGGGACAAAGTACGCTGCTGAACGTGAACCTCCGGGAGTTGCAAGCAGCCGAAGCCGCCGTGGAAGTTATCGCGACCCGTCTGGAGTACTTCGTGGCGTTGGCCGACTACCAGGCAGCGCTCGGCATGGACGGCGGACCCGAGCCGTTTAATGCCGGCTACTTTGGCGGAGCCGACGCGGCGCTCGACGAATTTGGCGTTATGCAAGAATGTCGCTAATCAACTCACCGTGTACGTCCGTGAGCCGCATGTCGCGGCCGCCGAAGCGATAAGTGAGCTGCGTGTGATCGATGCCCAGTAGGTGGAGCATGGTGGCGTGCAGGTCGTGGATCGTCACGCGTCGATCGACGACTCGGTAGCCGAATTCGTCGGTTTGGCCATAAGTGGTGCCGCCTCGCACACCGCCTCCCGCCAGCCAGATCGTGAATCCAAATGGGTTGTGGTCGCGACCGTCGGCGCCTTGAGCAAAGGGCGTGCGGCCGAACTCACCCGCCCACACCACCAGCGTTTCGTCGAGCAGGCCGCGGGCGTCGAGATCTTCCAGCAGCGCGGCGATCGGTTGATCGGTGGCCAGGGCGTTCTCCGAATGGTTCTTCACCAGGTTACCATGGGCGTCCCACCGGTCGTTGCCCACGGTCTGAGGGCAGGTGAGTTCGACGAACCGGACGCCCCGCTCCACCATCCGCCGCGCGAGCAAACACTCGCGGGCGAAAATGCGGGTCGGCTCGAAATCGTGATCGAGGCCGTAGTGACGGCGCATAAACTCTGGCTCGCTATCGAGATCGGCAATGTCCGGCACCGCGAGTTGCATGCGGTAGGCAAGTTCGTAGTTGGCAATCGCGCTCTCGATGGCGTCGTCGCGCGCGAAGCGTTCGGCAACGCCCGCGTCGAGCGCGGAGAGTAGCGACCGCATCCGCTGCGCACGTGCCGGCGACACGCCTTCGGGACCCGTCAAATTGGCCACCGGCAGCTGCTGTGGTTTGAACAGAGTGGCCTGATGCAGCGCTGGCAGGAAGCCAGCGGCGAAGTTGTCGGGACCACCACTCGGCACGAGTCCACCGTTGATGACCACGAAGGTTGGCAAGTCGTCCGATTCACTACCCAGGCCATAGCTCAGCCACGCCCCCATGCTGGGTCGGCCCGACTGGCCAAAGCCCGTATGCAAGAAAAAGTTTGCCGTGTTGTGCTCCGAGAAATCGCTCACCATGCTCCGCACCACGGCCAGCTTGTCGGCGTTACGGGCCACGTGCGGAAACAGGTCGCTCACGGGCAATCCCGATTCGCCGTACTGCCGGAACTTCCATGGCGAAGCAAGCGTGGTGCCCACGTTGTCGAACTGCGTCGGTTCCATCTTCTCGCTAAACGGTTTGCCATCGAAGCGGGCGAGCGCCGGCTTCGGGTCGAAGCTATCGACCTGCGAAACGCCCCCGTCCATGTACAGAAAGATCACACTCTTGGCACGGGCCCGAAAACCGGGTGGCGATGGCGCCGCGGCACCAGCCAGTCCGGCCAGCGCTAAGCCGCCAAAACCGCACGCGGAGCGAACGAGCATCTCTCGACGCGACAACGGCTGCTGGAGGAAACGCTGGCAATGCATAGCGTAGGCGACTGGGGGTATTGTTTCGCAGTAAAATGCTAAGGGCGGCTACGTGCCGTTCGAGCGGCGGCGCTTTCTTCACTCGCATCCGAAGATCGACTACTGCAAGAACACAAACTCTTTGTTGTTGACTAGTGCCAGGCACACATCGTGCCATGCCTCGGACCGCGCCACACTCATTTGGGCCTGTTGATCGAGGAAACTCGTTATCTGCTGCTGTTCATCGGCCGATGGAAGGCGTGCGAAGGCGGCCAGGTAGGCATGCCGGATCGCATCGTGGTCGCTCGCGAACGCGGTGGTCAAATCTGCTGCCCACCGTCCGACAACGTGATGCACCAACGGGTCGTTAAGTAGCATCAGCGGCTGCGCCGCTGAGTTGCTTTGATGGCGGAAGCCCACCGTCGAGAAGGGCACGGGCTTATCGAACGCCGCCAGAAAATGGTTGAATGCATTGCGGCGGACTTCCACGTAAATGCTCCGCCGACCCTCGCCGTCCAGCGGGCCACTTCCCGCTGGACTGCGATTGTGTCGCATGAAATCGGTGATGTGTACCGGCACGCTTGGGCCGAACGATGTCGCGTCGAGCGTGCCGGACACGGCCAACAGTGCGTCGCGAATCGCCTCCGCAGGCAATCGTCGGACGCGCGTCTTGTGAATCAGGTCGTTAGCCGGATCGGCGGCATCGAGCGCGTCGGCAGCAATCGCTTCGGAGGGCCGGCTGCCCTGGCGGTAGGTGCTCGATAGGACCAAACGGCGGATCAGCTGCTTTGTATCCCAGCCGCTCTCCATGAAATCGCCCGCCAAGGTATCGAGCAACTGGGGGTGCGTAGGACTCTGTCCCAGCACACCGAAATTATCCACCGTCGGCACGATGCCGCGGCCCATTAAGTGGGCCCAAACACGGTTGACCATCACCCGGGCGGTGAGCGGGTTTTGCGAGCTCGCCACCTGCCGGGCAAGTTCCAGCCGCCCGCTTCCCTGGGCGATTGGCAGTTCTCCCCCAGCGCCGTGAGCATCCTCCGTGGCGTAGCCTCGGGGGCGACCCGTTTATGGCTGCCGCGGAGGTGGACATGCTCGTCTTCTCCGCTGCCATCCATCAGGGCGATGGCATACTGCGGCTCGGGAAGCTGGGCCTCGATCCCACTTCGCCTCGCGCGATACGCACCCCACGCGGCGACCAACTCGGCTGCGGCGCTCCTCTCTCCAGGTGGCAGAACGTGATCGTTGGCGAGCAGCCAGTTCACCAACTGCACGTCACGCGTGGTTGCCCGCTGTGCGTCGACGGCATCCAAAGCCCGAGTCAAGGCGCGTATTGCTTGCCTGAGAGTGGATTTAAAGTCGCCGGATGCGTCGCCGGCCGACACCTTCAGCGGCTTGGCCCCGCAGGCAATCAGGCCTTGGGGCTGCTGGTCCGCCAAGCAAACTTGGGCCAGCGCAAATGGCTTCTCCGATTTGAAATCAACATGCACCCGATGCCCGACATAATCGCTCACGTCGTGGGCAAACCACTGCCATTCATCGGGGGACGCTAGCTCTTGCTTGCAGACGGCATGCAGCGGACCACTGACGGTGCGATGCGAATCGACGTCCAGGAGCACCTCGGCGGTGCCGCGGTAGTAGTACCAGAGTTTCTTGCCCACCACTTCGAAGGTCCGCGTACGGTACAAACCGGTGAGTGCGCAACCTGCCTGTTGGTTGGTCGCGGCCGCGTATTCGACGACGCGAAGCGGTGGACCCACTTCCGTTGCATTCACCAGCACCTCCCCCACTGCTGCGGGGCCGTCGCCGAACGCGTAGCCGCTGGTGAGCCAATCGTCATGCGCGCGCATCTGGCCAGCGAAGTCGACAACCGTCACGCTCGGCGTATCGTTTGCCGCCTCGCGGCCATCGTCTACCGCCGCCACGTCGCGCCATTTCGCCACCAGCTCCGACGCTTGCGCTGCAGTCGGCTGTAAGAGCAGTTGCGGCAACCGATGCTTCGCTTGCTCCGCATACAAGCGAAAAATGCGTCTGCCGGCTTCCTGCTGGAGATTAGCCAGTTCGTGCGCAATCCGCTGGCGTAGTTCGGGGTCGGCAATGTTGGCTTCTTGATAGCTACTGCTTTGGATGAATCCGCAGAGGGCGTAGTAGTCGGCGGTCGAAATCGCATCGAACTTATGATCGTGACACCGCGCGCAGGCGACCGTCATGCCTAATAGCGCTTTGCCAAAGACATCGATCTGATTGTCGATGCGGTTGGCCTCTTCGCCGCGGATGTCGACCGGCGAGTGCGTCGCTTCGCCCAAGTGCCACCAGCCAGTCGCTTGGATCGATTGATTGGTGCGTGTCTCGGAGTCGATCCGTGGGTTGGGGAGCAAATCGCCTGCCATGTGCTCCACCACGAACTGATCGTAAGGCACACCCGCGCGGAACGCTCGAATCACGTAGTCGCGATACCGCCATGCGTAAGGAATATCGAAATCTTGTTCGTGCCCTTTGCTTTCGGCAAAACGCATGAGGTCGAGCCAGTGTTGCGCCCAATGCTCACTAAAGGCGGGGCCGTCGAGCAATCGGTCGACCACTCGCTCCAAGGCATCGGATGCCTCGTCGGCCAGCAACGCCTCCACCTCGTTCACCGTAGGCGGTAAGCCCGTCAGGTCGTACGTTACACGGCGAAGCCACGTGGCGCGGTCTGCCGCGGCGGCAGGAGCAAGGCCAGCCGCTTCGAGCCGGGCCAGCACAAACCGGTCGACATCGTCACGACACCAGGCAGTTTGATCGACTCGCGGCGGCGCGGCCCGCACGACAGGTTGCCAGGCCCAATGCGCGGCCCGCCGGGCAGCCAGGTCGAAGCTTTCGCCTTTCGTTGTCGCCGTTGGCTCCTCGTCCGGCGCGGGGGCGCCTGCGACAACCCAAGCCCGCAAGAGATCCAACTCGCGCTGCGGTAATTTGCTCCGCGGCGGCATTTGGAGGTCGGGGTCGTCGTACGAAATGGCCCGCAGCAGCAGGCTTGCGTCGAGCTGGTCGGGGTCAATGGCCGGCCCGCTATCGCCACCGGTCGTCCACCCCGCCGCGATAATCGAGCCGCAAGTTGGCTGAATCGGGCCCCGACTCGGCGTCGTGGCACTCATAGCAGCGATTGACCAGGATCGGCCGAATCTCCGCCTCGAAATGTGCGAACCGACCATCGGCCGCCGTCGCGACGCCCGCGAACCACTGAACGCAAACTCCAAACAAAAGAAATGCACGAAGCAAAGCGGGCCCCCAGCAAGGCAGGCGACATCGAAATGGGACCCTCACTATACCACTTGCCAGCCCACCTTTCCAACAACTTGCCGAGGAGCCCAGGACGATGTGTGGGCGTCTCGAAAGTAGGTAGGAAATTTGCTCTGTTGGAGGGGTGTTGTTGGATCTTTCCTATTTTCCGTTTTGCCGAGGAGACGATCATGGCCGCTTTACCTGCCCAGCCGCTGGAGTTGAACGAAGAAGAACAACGGATTTACGAGCGTTTAGGGGAATGTTTCGACCAAGAGCGGAAGCGAGTCGCCAAGCTGTTGGCGGACAAGGACGATACGAATCTGCTTGGGCAAACGGAGTTCGACCTCCGCGACCGGGTGCACGCCCTTGGGGCGAAGGCGCTCGAGGCGGTCGCCGACGACCGCCAAAAAAGGGGGCGGGTACAAGAAAGCTAGCATCGTCTGCCTCGGCTGCGGCGGGGACGCACGCTGCGTGAATGTGCGTCGCCGGTGGGTCGATAGCCTGCTTGGTCCGCTGCAAGTCAACCGGCACTATTACCATTGCCGGGCGTGTCGCCATGGTCTGTTTCCCCGCGACAAGCAGCTTGGTTTGAACAAGCGGAATCTCAGCCCGGCGGCCAGCGAAGTGGTGAGCATCACGGGCGTGCAAAACAGCTTTGGCCAATCGAGTGAGATCACGCTCAAGAAGCTATGCGGTCTGAAGCTGAGCGAATCGACCGTCGAACGAGTGACCGAAGACGCCGGCGAGCGTTTGAAGCAACTCTTGGAAGTGGAAGTCGTCTTTGGCGAAAAACAATTGTGGGAGTGGCAACGCGACGCGCGCGGCAAGACGTGCGCGTACGTGAGCCTCGACGCCACGGGCGTTCGTCAACAGGGTCCCAAGGCGGGCGACGCGCGCCGAGGGCCGGATGGCGACCGTGGGGATGATCTACAACGCCAATAGTGAGCACGACAACCGGCCGCCAAAGCCGCATTCAGTGCGGTATTTGGCGGGATTTTACGAACTTCCCGAGCTTGGCAAGCAGTTGCGTCGCCAAGCGGCCCAGGTGGGTTGGGACGAAGCGGAGCAGCAAATTGCGATCTCGGATGGGGGGAGTGGATTGGAGAACTTCTTACGAGTGAACTTCCCACTCGCCGAACGGATTCTCGACTTCTGGCATGCGTCGGAGCATCTCACCGAGTTGGGCTTGGCGTTGTACGCCGACGATGAGCCTTTGCGCAAAGAGCGTGTGAGCGCGTGGTGTCACAAGTTGAAACACGAAGGAGGACTTCGCATTGTGGGAATGCTCCAGCAACTTGATGTGAGCCAATGCTCGTCGGCCCAGCGCACGGCGCATGCGAACTGTTTGGGTTACTTTCAAAATCATCAACACAAAATGGACTACCCGAGGTACTTGGCCAACGGTTGGCAGATCGGCAGCGGGCCGGTTGAGAGCGCGTGCAAAACGGTCGTTGGCAACCGACTCAAAGGCAGCGGGATGCGGTGGAGCGAAGCGGGCTCGGACGCCGTCTGCCATCTCCGAGCCCTCTACCTCAGCCAACCCGGCGGCTGGGAGCACTACTGGAAAAACTACCCAAACTAACCCGCCTGCCCACAATCGTGACGCTCACACCAGGACGATGGCGATGTTTCCCAGCCACAACTGCAGCCGATGGAGCCGACAGGTCGCTCGCGCTCGACCGCCGCGACGCCAGACCGAGAACAACCACCATTGCGGCTGCCAGGAGGTACAATGCGCATCGCCAATACAGGATCGTGCTGTTCCGCCAACTCATTAGACAATCAACCACGGAAATCGCTGATGTTCACGGACGAATCGTCCCTGCGAGTACGTGCGACCTGCCGTCACGCCGACGCCCCTCGCGTAGCGGGTTTACTTCGCATACTTCCATCCGTGGCATACGTGGTTACATGGCTTAGCGCTGTAGCAATTCGTACCCCCCGCGCTGGATTGGTGCGAGGCCTGCATGTCGAATTGCTACTTGAAGTCCGCCTTAGCGAGCGATTCGGACAGCGGCAACCAGTTGGCCTGCATGGCATGACGTACCGCGTGGGTGCGATCGCTGGCGTTCAGTTTATTGAGAATGCGATGCACGTGGTTCTTCACCGTATAAATGGATAGGGCCAGCTTATTGGCAACCTGTTTGTTGCTGTATCCCTCAGCAATCCAATGCAAGATTTGCAACTCTCGCTCGGTGAGCATGCGCGGCTGCGTGACCGTGGCGGGCAACGAATTTCGCGAGAGCTTCACCAGCTGCCCCATCAACTGATTAAAGATGGCCGACGAGCAGTAGTGTTCGCCATCGGCAACGGTCTCGATCGCCCGCAAGAGCTCACTTACCGATGCGTCCTCCAAAACGTACCCTTGCGCCTCCAGCGGCAACACATTGAACGAGGATCGAAAACTGCTCGCTATCAGGTTCAATGTGCGATGCCATTAGAATGACGCGAATACCCTGTTGGGCACATTCCTCGGAAAGTCGGAGGGCTTCCAAGCTGGGAAGCGACAAGTCGACCAGCGCGATGGAGGTAGCTCCATCGAAACGACGCAATCGCTCGAACGCATCGCCAGGCTCAACGTCCACGACCTCAAATTGCAACATTTTGTCCGCAGAACTCGCGGCCAAGGTTTGCACCATGCATTGACGTAGGAGCCGATTGCGATGGATGCAGTAGAGTAGTGACTTAGACATCTGTTCCCGTTTACCCCCCTGGGTTGCCTTCTCTGGTTGTTAGGAGTTCTTTACAGCTGACTGGCGGCGTTTAGGTTCGCCTAATATGGCTGTTTTGACAAGTATGCTGTCAGGAAAAAACCCAGCAAACCGCCTCCGTCGTCCAACGTTGATCTTCCGCTAACTGAAAATACACGTGTGAAACCGAGCCCGCCTCTGCGCCGTGTGCAACATGACAAATGATTACAACGCACGCAAATTTTTCGCTTCGTTTACGGCTAAACGATGGCCGCCGCCGGAAACACTCGGACGCAAGCAGCGACCCTATCTTTTCCATTTACCCTACACCTCCTATTAACCCCTCTTTGCGGCAAGGTACCCAACACCCGCGCCGCCAGACCAGCGGTTGCCAAAGGGTGGCAGCAGGACTTAGCGGCGGCCGGCACTAGATGAAGAGCGACCTGCGAACAAGCAACCAGCCAATAAGAGACCAGGGGCACCCAACGCGCGCGTCGGGCACGAGCCGCGCAGGACAACCGCGCGGCATGCATGCGGCTCGAAACTAGCGGGCTTCTCGCGGACGGATGTACACATCGACTCGCAGGCCGACGATCAGCTCGGGTTCGGCCGTTTCAACATCGATCCAAACCATGCGAGTCTTCGTATCGAGCCGCTCCGTCGGACTGCTTTGGAAGAGCTGCTTGCGCTGCATCCGATGAGCCAGATGCGATACAGTGCCAGCCAAATCGGTGCGGCCGAGTCCGTCGGCGCGGATCACGACCGGCATGCCCACTTGCACTTGCGGTGCGTCTAACTCGTCGACGAACGCGCGGATCCGGAAGCTGCTGGTGTCGGCCATGATGAGCACGGGCATAGGGCTTGCGGGGCCTGCCATTTCGCCCAAGCGACCATCAATTTCCAGCACGCGGCCGGCGATGGGTGCCCGAATTTGCGTGCGCATGTGGTTGGCCTCGGCCACTTCGTAGGCCGCGCGGGCGGAAGCCACTCGGGCATGTGCAATCTTCAGATCCTCGGGGCGTGGTCGCGACTCGAGGTTGGCCAGCCGGGCTTCGGCGGCAGTCGCTTCGGCCACGGCTGCGTCGAGTCGGGCCCGCTGATCGTCCGCTTCCTGCTGCGTGACGGTCCCCAGCGATAACAGCTCTTCCATTCGATTCCACGTTGCGTGCTCGCGCACGCTTGTGGCGAGGCGTGCTTGATGCAGTGCGCGAACTTCCTGCAGTTGCTGCTGCGTTGGGCCTTGCGACACTTTTTCGAACTCCGCTTCGGCAAGTTGCATCTCGGCTTTGGCGCGGTCGACTTCGCGGAGGTAGTGCGTGTCTTCTACTTGCACGAGCAGCTCGCCCGCTACCACTTGCTGGCCTTCGGCGACGAAGATGTTCGTCGTGCGACCGGCGATTGGAGCACGGAGTTCAATCTCTTGAGTCGCCCCCTCCACGCGGCCCGAGGCAAAAATGGTGGTGGGGCCATCCACGCTTGTGGGCGGAGCGCTTCGGCTCGCGGCGGGAGTCGCATCGCCCAACAGGGCGATGAGCGACACCAGGCCAACGGTGGCGGCGATGCCGATTTTCCAGTACGAAGTTTGTAAGGCCGACATCCTGTTAACCAATCGCGATCGGTTCGAATTGCAGTGGCGACGCCGCCTCGAACTCCAAGGAAGGTTGCGGCGCGCAGACCCGCCTCCGATGCTGTCGCAGGCAGCCGTGGATCCAACTCGCTCGCCGAAAGTGCCGGGGCGCCGGTTTGCAGCAGGAGCCGGGCGAGGTGCCGCTTTTCGGCGACGCTCATCGGCGACGCTCGCAGCACTTGTGACGGCAGCGGTTGACCAAAGAATCGTTGCCAGTTGGCGGGACGCTCGATGTCGATCCGGTTGAAGTCCAGTAGCAGCGCTACCGCCGGATTGTTGCAGACCGACGGGTATCCGGTTCGTCCGCCGAGCGATTCGAACGCCAGGTACCGGCGATAAAAACGTTCGTGCTTGGGATGGATCGCTACTAGCAGCGCGTCGACACCCCGCTGGCGGGCCGCTTGCACCATGACGCGAAACAACTCCAAGCAAACCTTGAGACTCAGATTCGATATCGATGCCAGGCACGATACTTCGCCCAGGTGTTTTCCTAGCATCCGCTGGGCATCGATCTGGTCGGGGTAGATCTCCTCCATCGGGAGCCCCAGCTCGCCGTCGCGAACCAGAGTGACGGTCGATGCCACGCGGTCGCCGTCGACCGCCACGAACATCTCACTGGTCGAAAGCAAGTGGTGTGGGAGGATGCGCATTTGTGCTTGGTTGGCGATTGCCAACCCGGATTGTAGGTAAGCATCGTAAACCAGACGGAAAGCTTGTTCGCGCTCGGCCATGGTGGCCGCCGCACGAAAGGCAAGCAGCGCATCGTCCAATTCAATGGTTGCCTGATCTCGGTTGCCGTGCATGTTGGAATAGTGGTTGAAGTCGGCAAAACGATTCGGTGAGGAGGACTTGCCGCCCCGGCTCCACGATTGCAATCGCGCGGAGGTTGGGTCGAGCGCGGCGACGCACCTGCCCGCGTGGCCGGCGCCGTGCTTGGCGACAACAATACGGGCGAACGGTCGATCGACGAGCGCGCGAACCATGGTTGGGAGCGTCTAGGTAAGTCTAGGTTAGGATCAGATGCATCACGAAAAGGTTTGCCGCAGCGTGGTGAACCGGCCACGTCAGGGGTGGCGGTAAGGCCACCCTGTTGTCTTTCGGCAACAACTGCCCCGCGCTGGCAAGCCAGTTACCGCAAGGGCGGCGCGGATGTTAGCGGCTCGCGGTACCCCGGCAAAGGGCGATTATCGTGAGCCCCCTTCGCTCTTGGGGTTTGCCGCCGACGACGGGCCGTGCGGAACCCGATCGCCGGGGGTGGTTACAGGTCGCCCGTGGCGTGACGTAGCTGGCATGCCGCTAGCACTGCATCGCAAATGGCGTGTTGGTAGTTCAGCACGGCCTCGCTCCGGAGCAGCACTGCGTCGAGCACCTTGGTGTCGCTACCTACGCCCGTGTTGTAGCGGTTACGCGCAGCGACCAGGTTCTCGTCGGCCTGTGCCAGCGCGCTTTCGGCCACCGTCGTCCGCTGCAAGGCTTCATTGGCAGAGAGCCACGCACGGCGAATCTCCAGCTCGATTTCCGATCGCATGTCGACCATCGCCCGGCGATAGCTGGCCGCTTGATGACTGATGGCCCGCGCCGCGTGCCGCGATCGGGCACCATCCAACGCATTCCATTCCACACCAAATGCTAGTGCCGCAATCCCTTCCGGGGAACGATACCGGTTCTGCTCGAATACGTATTGTCCGAGGAGTTCGAATTGCGGCTTGGTGGAGGCCCGCACGGCGTCGGCCTGCTGATCGAGCCCGGGACTGTGCGCCAAGCTGGGCCAGTTCGGTTCGCCCTTGTCCTGCCGCCAGGCAGAACGTGTCGAGGCTCGGCAACTCGGGCGGCACCGCCAATGGCGACAGATTGATCGGTACGTCGAGATCGCGCTCGAGTAGCCGGTTGTACTCTGCCCGGTGCATTGCCAGGCGGTTTTGGGCTTGGAGCACCTGCTGCGACGCATTGGCCAGCGCCACCTCTGCCGCCAGCAGGTCGTTCTGTGGAACCTGATCGTTGGCCAGCAAGTTTTCGGTGTCGGATAGGTGCGCCCGCAAATTGGACTCCCGCTCGGTCGCGACGCGGAGCACGTGTTGTTCGCGGAGTACGGCAATGTACGCCTGAGCCACCCTGAGTTTTAAGTTGGCAATGGCCGTCTGATAGTTGAGTTCCGCGGCGCGCCGCTGGTTGCCAGCGGCGGCTATCTCGTGACCAATACGGCCGCTCGTATAGACAGGCAGCTCCACCGTGGTTTGAAAGCCAAACGCGTCTCGCTCGGCGGTTGGCAAACTATTGAAGCCCGGCAGTACGACCGATGGCGGCACGCGGTAGGCGGGTTCGCGGTCGCGGACCGTGTAGCCCGCCCCCACGGACAAATCGGGGTAACGCGCGGCGCTGGCCGCCCGTGCCGCGGAGGTGCCGGCTGCCACCAGATGCCCCTTGGAGGCCAAGGCCGAACTCGATTGAATGGCCAGCTGCCACGCCTGATCGAGCGTTTCGATCGGTGCCGCCGGGGGGGCCAGCGGACGAGCCAACTGCATTGGCGAGCGGACATTCGCCGCTGGCGTGGGCACCGGTTCGGGCATCCATGTCGGCCCCTCCGGCGCAGCGCCGCTGGACGAAGTCGTTGCGGCAACGATCGCTAGCGACAACCGCCAAATTGTTCGCCAGGGCTCCATCAACGCTTCGCACCCACCTCAATATTCCCTTGCCTGGTACCAGCATTGCGCGCAGCGAGCGCGCACCGTGAGACGTACTCGCCATCTCTCTTAGAACTCGCGCGGCCGACTGTCCACCCCAGTCGGTGCTAGCTGCGGCGTGCCCCGGGCCAAGCGTGCACGAATCGCCAGGGGGCCGGAGGATCGCCGGCCCGACGAGTCACTCGCTCCGATTGAGCAATTCGGACTGCATGAGATCTTTAATGACGTCGAAGTCGCCAATGAGTCGCCGCGCGGGTCGGGTATCGGGCGGGTCGCGGTCGGGCAACGAGAGCACCATATCGATCCGGGTGCGAATCGTGGGATGCGAATCGAACAGGTCGGCCGCCTGTTCGTCTGCTAGTCGCCGTCTCAGGTACTGCTCTCCCTCCGGCGTGAACCGGCGGAACCGCTCCGCGAACGCGTCGTATACATTTACATGCGGCGCCTCGTTTCCGCCTTGCGATCGCGTGTGGAGCCATTGGTCGAGCTGCTCGCCGAACTGCTGCCCTAGCAGCCACTCGCGAAGCAAGGTGCGGGCGGCAAGTCGGCCGCCGAACGCGCGGGCACTTGCCGCGTCGGCCCGCAGCTCCTGCGATTGCCACACCGGGCCGGCGAGAAGCTGAGAACCGGTAAAGTAAAGCCAGCGAAACCAATAGACCGGGTCGATCCAACGCCACCTGCCGATCGGCGAATTCTCGGTTCGGTCGCGGAGCGACTCCAGGAACCGATGCATGAACAGACCGAGCCGCGTGTCGCCACCAGCAAAGTGAGCAAGCTCGTGAGCCAGAATGATCTTGAGCTCCGTGGCCGTAAGCACTGCAAGGTGAGGCAAGCCAATTACGAGTACCAGGGACCGGTTGGTGGTTAAGGAGAACTGACGATTTTCCCATACGTAGCACGCCGCATCGGGGCCCACGCGAACCTCGTTGGGCAACGGACCGCGCGTCCGCTCGCCCACTTCCGCAATGAGTTGTTGCAGATTGGGTGCATTCGATTCGTCGAGCAGCGGCCCAAACACCGGGGGATTCACCCCGTCGTACTTGTTGGTCACCAAGCCAACGACGCCCACCAATAACTCCAGCGTCAAACGTACGACTACCACGGCCAGCAGCGTAGCGGCAAGTAGCAGCGACCAATCGCCTGTTGGCGCCGCCCAGAATGTCTCGTATCTCACCACGGCCAGCAGGAGGCATTGAATCGTAAGCGCGAGGAGCACCACGTAGTAGCCAACGAACAGGGCGAACAAGAGATGAGTCAGGATGGTGGTGGCGTAGAAACTTGCACCCCACCTCTGCAAGAGCCAGCTCGCCCAACGCTGCCAGCCCGTAGAGCTCGGCGGGGCGGCACCATCCGCCGAAGCCCGGACCGCAAAACCAATCCCCTTCGGGGCCCACTTGGATTTTGCTGCCATCGCCATCCCATCTGGACGCATGATCCGAACCGCGGCGGTTTGTCGCAGTTTTGCCAACTTCGAGGTAAACTTCCCCTACAAATCCTCAGTGTAAGGCTTCGCCGACCGGATAACTAGCATTCAATATTTTTTTGTCGCAGCATTCACTTTTCGTCTAGTTGACCAATCGCTGGAAACCGGTATGATGAGACCCGCAGCGAGCCCCTCGGCTAGGTGGTAACAGTTCATTAAATCGATTTGCTGCCCCTAGCCGCACTCAAATACGCATCCAGGAAAAAAGAACCTTCTTGCCTAGAAGAATTGCTGCAGAAGTCGGGGGTTTGTTTCGGCCGTTGAACGATAGCATGCGAGGACGATGTTATTCCCGGGGGGAAGTAGATGTGATCCAGAGGGCTTTGGGTTCGTCTGCTGTTGATACATGAAGTTGGACAAAATGAATGATGGCAGCTGGAACGCGACGACAATCAACGACGAAACCTTTCAATTACAACTCAAAACCGTAGCCGACCGGCGTGGCGCACGGCTTGCACCGCGACCCGCCAGTTTCGCTTCCGCCACCCACGATTCGCTCGATGCGGTGTGCGAATTGACGACGGGTCGCTCCATCTATTTCGCGGACCTGCGGACCCCGGAAGCGTGGGAGCGACTGCAGGCCCAACTCGATGCGTTCCAGCGACAGCGGGGCGACCTGCCCTACGTCGTGGCGATGGTTGACGGCGGCGTGCCGCTGGGCCGATGCCTCGATGCCCAGCGTCTTGTGAACTCGACACTCCCGCTGCCTCCCAACACCGATGAACTCGAAACGGTGTTCGACCTCGCGGCAACTGCAACGGGCGCGAGCAAGCCGCCGGTTCCCGAACTGCGCGAATTGGTCGGCGGCGACGAGCGCTTGGTGGCGCGCACGCCCTACATGTACTCGCTGTTCGAAAACGTCGAGCTCATCGCAAAACGCGATCTAACCGTGCTCTTGGTTGGCGAAACGGGCACCGGAAAAACAACGCTTGCCCGTATTATTCACGGACTATCGGCCCGGAGCGACAAGAACTTCACCAATGTCGCGTGCGGCACGCTGCAGACCGAGTTGATCGATAGCGCGCTGTTCGGCCATGTGCGGGGTGCCTTTACCGGTGCCGACGCCAACAAGGAGGGCAAGTTTGCCGCCGCCAAAGACGGCACCATCTTGCTCGACGAAATC
Source organism: Lacipirellulaceae bacterium (assembly GCA_963753855.1). GTDB lineage: Bacteria > Planctomycetota > Planctomycetia > Pirellulales > Lacipirellulaceae > Aeoliella. The sequence goes on from CAVWDV010000009.1 coordinate 704,243, forward strand.
GACATTCTCGGCTTACATCAACAGGCCCGGTTGCTCCGGGTGCTGGAAACGGGACAGTACGAGTCGCTGGGTTCGAACGACACGCTCACCACTACGGCTCGCGTGATTGTGGCAACCAACGAACCCCTGAAGCCACTAATGGATCGGGGGCAGTTTCGCCCCGATCTGTATTTCCGGCTCAATCAGGTGATGCTGGAGTTGCCACCGCTGCGGAATCGGCCGCTCGATATTGCGCCCCCTGGCCATGCAATTCATCGAGCAATCGGCTGAACGCAATCAGGTAGCGATTCGGGCGATTCATCCCGAGTTCCTCGAAGCGCTGGAAGCCTACTCGTGGCCAGGCAACGTTCGCGAACTTCGCAACGAAGTCACCCGCGCGGTGTTGTTCGCCCGCCACGGAGTCGTCGATCCCCACACCTTGAGTTCCACCATCAAGAACGACCGCAAGCCGCAGGAAGCTGGCAATAGTCCCTACGGACTCGCGGGCGAAGTGGCTTGCACCGAGCAGGCGGCGATTGAGCGAATGCTCAAGGTTCACCGGTTTAACCGAACGGCAACCGCCAAAGCACTCGGCATCAGTCGGGTGACGCTTTACAACAAGATCCGTCGCTATCGCATTGAGGTCGACGCCCTCCGCTCCAAGGGGGGCGAGTAACGTCGCACTCGGCTCGCTGCCTCAAGTATCAAGAAACAGGCCTTCCCGTCGCGTCGACGGGAAGGCCTGTTTTGCTTCGTGCACCCAGTTGTCAAGTTTCAGCCGCGCAACGAACTTCGTCGATACGCACCTCGCCCGGCAACCGTTGCAAGCAGGAAGGTTAGCAGCGCGATTGTCGATGGCTCGGGAATGGCCGTGTGGAGCGTTGGCACCAGGCTGCCCCCCAAGTTGACAACGACGTCGAAGCCCGTGTTGTTGGTATCGGTGACGTTGCCACCGTTGGTCTCAGGATCGAAATCGAGTGGACCGCCGCCACCGAAACTGGCGAACGCCGCGCCAAACGAATCGAGCGCGATTTGATTGAGCACCTGCTCGCTACCCATGCTGAGCAACACGTTGGATGTGTCGATCAGTTCCTGGTCGAGACTCGCCAGGCCCCCTTCCGCCGGCGAAACGAGCATGCCGGCCAGCCCGCTGTCGGAACTCAGCAGTCCCGGCAGTTGCTCCACCATGAGGAGCGTGGTTTGGCTTGTCGATCCAACGGCCGTATTCACGCCGCTCACGTTGACGTCGGACGCCAACAGACTGATGGGCTCGGGCATGCCCATGGGGGGCGCGAGCGTGTTGCCGTCGTCCACGTTCGCCGGAGCAACCAACCCGTAGCTGGCTAGGAGCGTCCCGTTGGTGCCCCAGGTTGTGGCGTCGCTGGCAACAAAGTTGGTGCCGGCGGGTAGCTCGAATATTTGCATCAGGCCAGCCCCGAAGTGGATGTCTGTGGCGCTACTAAATGCACCTTGCAGGCCAAACACCGCCACCAGTGGCGTTCCGCCGCTGCCGACCGGCGCGCTGGTTTCGGCGCCGCCGGCATGCTTTACCGTGGCCAATAGCGTTGCTCCAACCGTGCGGACTTCGGTTCCGTTGGCATTGGTACCCAGGGCGTTGGTGTAACTGCGACCGGTGTCGCTAAAGCTAATCAGGCTGGTCACCGGGATCGGCGGACCGACAACGGGCAGTTGCCCCGTAACGTCGAAGCTGGCTGTATCGGTGTAGACGTCTTGCGCCTTACCGACACCTGCGACCGCAAGCGAGCACAGAATTAATAGAGTGAGAATGCCAGCGGCTGGCCGATGAAGGCGACCGCGGCGCTGGCCGGGGGCCAGCTTGAGTTGCTTGTACATTAGATCTCTCAGGTTGCGAAACGTGCTACAAATTCAAAAACCAACGATTGGTAGTTCCAACGAAGTTGAATCTCAGTAGCAGACCTTTCGCAAACGAACCGGAGTTACAAGCAGCATTCAGCAAGCATCTGGAGTGAATGGAGGCGGACTCCCCACGGAGCCCGCAGTACGTCTCTCTATTCGAGACTAATTACAACAGCATGCCGCTGGAAGCAAATGCGTGAAAAAAAACCGCGAATCGCCAAATCAAGGGCCAAGTCGTCGCTAGTGGCGTTGCACGCAACGGCGTAAGTTGCTGCCAGGCAACAGCTTGCAGAGCGAGAGCCCCACGCCCGCCAACAAGGTCCAAACGGCCACCGCCGAGGGCTCTGGAGCCGTAATCGCCTCGGCCAGCACGGCGGGGAGCAAGTCGGCACCCAGGTTGGCGGCCGTATCGCCCGCGTTGTTGCCGGCGACGAAATCTTCGTCGGTGCCGCTGCCGAACTCGGCAAACACATCGTCGAATGCAAAGTCAGCGATGGCATTGAGCAGAAATTGATCTTCGGCCGACAAAGTTTGGCTATCGAACTGAATGGCCCGCTGTTCGTGATTCAAGATCACTAGCTCGTCCGTTAGCAGCGTCGCCTCGCTCAATTGCCTCACGAATCCATCGGAGTCGAGCAGTCCGCCGGCACCCAAGGGCATGTCTTCGAAGAACACGGCAAGGCCACCCAGCGTATCGCCGATGGCGGTGTTCACACCTGCCATGTTGACTTCGTGCGGCGGGCGATCGATCGACTCCGCGCCCACGATGCCAATCTTTTGGCCACTGTCCACGGCGCTGCGTGGGTGGATACCGTAATCGGCCACCGCCGGGGCGTCGAAGCCCCAGGATTGGATGTCGCCCGCGCTGAACACACCCCCGGCAGGTAGCTCGACAACGCGCAATCTTCCGAATCCGCCATCCGACGCATCATGGCTAACATTATTCGCCCCCGCCCCAGGGGCGTCTTGGCGATAACCCATCAAGCCAAAGATGGCGACGAGTTGCCCCTGCTGCGAACCAGTAATGCCAAGGTGAGTGGTGCCGCCAGCACGCACCGAGTCGAGTCGCACCGCACCAATCGAGCGAACCTGCGAACCACTTTGCGTACCTGCCGAGTTGGTAAACATCCGCCCCGAGTTACTGAAGGCGAGCAAGCTCGTTTCGTTCAGAGGCGCGCCGCCTGCTGGGAGCAGCGATTGCGCCTGAAATTGGGCCGTATCCGAAAACACCTTGGTCACGCCGGCGCGAGTCGATGCATGGCCCAGAGCGCATCCGGCCGCCAAAAGGCAGGCGCACCGCAAGGCAAATTGGCGGAGGTTCATCTTGAGGTCCTTTTACAGAAGTCGGGAGTCAATCCAATGGCGAAACAGCGACTACGCACCACGTGGCGGTGCCATGGCTGGACTCGCCCAGTCTAACAGATTTGTTAAAGGAGGATAAATAGGTTTATTGAGAATTGTAAGAGAAGTGGGGGTTATGGTATACATGCGGAGCAAAGCATACAGCTTGCAACGCGTTTCGCAATCGAACGTCGATGCTTCATTCGTATGAAAGATCGAAAGCGCAAAGAAAAGTTAGCGCTCTGCCTTCCGCGAGAGGCTGTCGATATCAAGCAACCGCCACTCGAAGGCACGATGCCACCGCCGCTTGTTCCCCAAAGCCATGCTGAGAACTACACGCTACGCGGCAAACAACGTGTCGCGTCCTCACGCCGCTGGCATGGGCGTAGTGCTGGAGTGGATTGTTTGGCGCCGTGATGAATTGTGAATTACGATGGTCGAGTGCGATCGAACCGCGACGCACGTCGGCACCCTTCCACCTATCCCGAGCAACTCTACGTGACTGCGTCCACCAACTCTGCAATGCCGCGACCGTCGGCACCAGCCCATTGGCTGGTGCGTGCGTGTCCGCCTGCCGTCGCGGTGTTGGCGGTATACGCAACGCTGTTTCCCAAACTGGCCGCCGTATGGGACAGCGACCCTAATTATTCGCATGGCCTCTTAGTGCCACTGCTGAGCGCGATGTTCGTTTACCAGATCGCCCACAACAAGAAGACCAGTCCAGTGGTTTCGTCCGTCACTTCGAGGGAGTTCTACGAGGGATTCTTCCAATTAGTGTTTGGCCTGCTGTTGCATCTGGCCATGTGGTTTACGCAAAACCTGTTCATGGACGTGCTCTCGTTGATCATTGTGATCCGGGGACTACTGCTCATGCTGGGCGGCCGAGCCGCCAGTACCGACTATGGCTTTCCCATACTGTTCTTGCTGTTCATGGCGCCGCTGCCCATCCATTGGTATCAACCCGTCGCGATTCGGATGCAGCAGTTGGTCAGCGACGTATCGACGGCCGTGCTTTCGGCGCTGGGCGTGCCGGTGTATCAAGAGGGATACTTTGTATTCGTGCCAGGTTACACGATGGAGGTGGCCGAGGCGTGCAGTGGATTGCGACAGTTGGTAGCCATCCTGGCGCTGGGCGTGGCGATCGGCCACCTTAGCGGGCGGGGGCGGGCGTATCGCTGGTTACTCGGACTGGCTGCCATTCCCATTGCGATCGTCGCCAATTGCATTCGCGTTGTGGCATCGGGACTAATCCTCATTGCATTCGGGCCGCAGTGGGCCGAGGGTCTATTCCATACGCTCGAGGGATTAGCCATTATCGGCATCGCCGCGGCGCTGTTGGTCGCCGTGGCGTGGGGCTTGGCCTACCTCCAGGATCGTCGGGCGAAAGGCGGCGGGCCGCTGCACTCGGCTTGAAAACACACGAGAAACCTAAGCAAACGCTGCCTGCCAGGCGTGTCGCGTCGTCGCGACGCGACGCGTAGCGAACCGAATAATCGACCAATACAAGGCACACCGCATCGATGTGCTGCTGCTGCCAGACCTTCGGCGTTCACGTAAATCTCCGATTCACTCCTAACTCATTACCTCGCACCCTGTGCTTGCCCGTCATGCCGTTATCCACCCGTCTTATCGTGGCCCTTGTAACATTGCTTGGCACGCTGGCGGTGCAATGCGGACTAGGGTGGCATTTGAGCGCGCCAGGGCCGCTGGAGGCGGTACCGCTGGTGGAGCCGTTGGCAGCGGTTCCCCTGCAATTGGGCGATTGGCAAGGCAAGGACCGTGCGCCGCAGGAGGGAGCGACGCTCTACGGCGATGAGTACATCCAGCGCGACTACACGCATCGCACGCGGCGGCAGACCGTCGCACTGTGGGCAACCTACTCGCACCATGGCGAAGACCGCGGCCATCATCCAGAAGTGTGCATGGTGGTCGCCGGCAAACGCGAGGACCCCACGGTACGGCAAACATGCCCCGTTGGCGACGAAGAGCACGCGGTGCAGCAATACCGCTTTGCCGGGCCGCTGGGCGACCGGCAATTGGTATTCTATTGGCACTACACCATGCCGCCGGAGGATCCACCAGGCATTACCGCTTTTCAAAAACTGTACCAACGTTTGCGCCGCCGACCATCGAGCTTAACGGTCGAAGTGTTCGCGCCGGAGAGCCGCCGCGACGACGACCAATATGCCCGCGAGTTCGTGGAACTCGTCGACCAGGCGCTCGCGGCGCATGCGGGGCCGGCGGCGATTCGCGGAAATGTCCGCTTGCCCGTAACGGTTGTCGAGCCTTCCCGTGTTCCCGCTGTTGAGTAGCACCCACTCAAGTAACCACACCATCACCGAAATAACTTCCCCCCATGGGCCCTCTCATGTCGCGTTCACGACTCCTGTTTCGCACGCTTTTGGTTCTACTACTGCTGGGTGTGTGCTGGATTGCTGGCGTCGCCTGGTACAACGCAAAAGCGGGGGGTCACCTCACCAAGGCCGAAAGCTCGATTGCCAGTGGCGACTTCGCCTCGGCGGAGATCCATCTAATGAACTTGCTCAACAAGGAGCCCGACAACGGTCGGGCGCACGAACTGATGAGCCAAGTGATCCTTGCTAAAGCCAAAGCTACACCGGGCAATCCCACAACAATTGCCACCAACGTGAAAGCCCTGGACGAACTGGAGGCGGCCGCCCGGTTGCAGCCCGACAATCTGCCGCTGCAAAAAAAGCTGCTGGAGGTGTTTCTCGCCCGCGGTTCGCTGGCCGCCGCTGCCGAAGTTGCCGAAGCGGTTGTCCAAGCGGAACCCAACAACGCCGATGCATTATTGGCACTAGGAGTGGAAGATATCCGCGTGGGTCGCAAGGCCCCCGGCAAAGAAAAAATTGATAAGTACCTCGCCGCTCCCACGCCGCACGTCTTTCGCGGCTACCAGGCGGCTTTGGTCGTGCGTCAGGGCGACGACGAAGACGATGCGCGGCAGCAACTGTTCGACCGTGTGGCGACGAGTGCCAGCGATTTAACGACGGACGACCTTACGAACATGCCACCCAGAGAGCAGCTGTTGATGTCCAGTTTGCTACAAGCTTCGGTAGCCGCTGCACCTACCGCCAAACAGGCACATCAGCGAGTCGAGGCAACGTTGTCGGTGAGCGAAAAGGTGGCCGCTGGCGGGCAACAAGCTCCGGAACTGGCGGAGCTGATCGCCGCGTCGATGAACCGCCTGCGCGCCAAGTATCCCAGTCAGGATCTCGCGACCGATGAGCTAGCCAAACGTCGTGAGTTGGTAGCCGCCGCAAGCCAGTTGCTTGGCACCTACGTGGCAGCAGGGGCAGCGGTGCCGGCCGTCTATTTGCAGGCGGCGGCGGCAGCTCGCGAGAATCGCGACTACGAACGAGCCCAAGAACTCCTGGAGACGGGCATCAAGGCGTGTGGCGACCTGCCCTCCGATCGTCGGGCCGAACTCGAAACGCTGCACCTCATGGCCGCTCGCAACCTGGTGATGATGCGGCGCTACGACGACGCCGCGCCGCATCTCGAAGTGCTCGTCGACTCGAGCGAAAACGCGATGGCCGGTTGGGGCGAGTTGCTATCCGGTGGAGTTGCCTCCGCCGAAGGGCGACATGGCGCGGCGCTGCGGTACTACCAGCGAGCCCAGGGCAAGCTGGGGCGCACCCCGTTTGTGGAAGTAGCCCTGGCCAAAACCTTCCTGCGGCTAGGTAACTACGATCAAGCCTTGCCACGCCTGGAAGCCTTGCAGCAGACACTCGACACAACGGACCCCGAGCAACAAAGCTCGGCGCAACTGCATGGCGTGGTGCGCAATCAAGTGGCGTGGGATAAGTTCAAGGCCAACCTAGCGCTCGGGCGTTGGGACGAAGCCGAGGCCGAGCGGACGACGCTCGTTGGCACCACGCTCGAATCGCAGGCCGAGGCCATGGCAGCGGCGTACCTAGTGCGGCAAGGCAAGGCCGCCCAGGCTGAGCAGCGGCTCACCACCGCCATCGAGCGGAACCCCGAGTCGGCATCGCTGCGGCACGCCCTGGTGGTGACACACTACGCCGCTGGCAAGACGACCGAAGCCGAAGCCGCGATCGACGAGCTGGCAAGCGGAGCCGACGAACTGCCCGAACAATTGCTGGTGGCGTACTGGCGAACCAAGCAGGGCCGCACCGCCGACGCCCTGGCCATTTTGGACCGCGCCCAACAGCAGCATCCCGAGTCCACGGTACCCAACCTGCTCCGAGCACGCATCCTGCTGGCGACCGGCAAACCGCGCGAGGCGCTGGCGATTGCCAAGCAGCTCGAGGCGTCGCCCAAGTTATCGGCAACCGGCAAGGTGATTGAACTGCTCGAAGCGCTCGATTCCGAGCGGTTCGACGAAGCCAGCGCGCAGCTTAGCGAACTTTCGGCCCAGGCAGCCACGGTCACGCCCGCCATGAACCTCCTGGCGGGTACGTTGTCGGCAGCCCAGGGCGACCTGGCGTCGGCCGTCGAGCAGATTGGCGATTCGCTGGAAGTAACCAGCCTCGACCAGCAGTCGCATCGCACGCTGCTCAAAGCCATCCTGGCGCTGGCGGCGAAAGAAGGTCCAGCCGCTGCTGCGACGGCGCTGAAGCCGCTGCTTGAGGAGTATCCGCACAACGCGTTCCTGCATGTCGTCGATGCCGACCTATTGTTCAAGCAGGGCGAGCTAGGCGGGGGCCGCGCCGCGCTCGATCGGGCGGAGCGCGAACTGCCTGCCAGCCCGTTGGTGCCGTATCTCAAAGCGGCCACCTGGGCGAGCGCCGGCAACCTGGAACAAGGCCTTGGCGAGGCAAATCGTGCGATTGCCATCGATTCCACGTACCTGCCTGCCCGACTACTGGCGGCCCAATTGCAACTGGCCAACGGCAAACCCGCACCGGCGCTTTCCTTGGCCACTCGGTTGGTCGAAGACGCGCCGCGATCGTGGAACGCCTACTTCCTCAAAGCGGAGGCGGAACGGCAACTTGGGCGCGACGCCGCAGCGATACGCACGCTTACCGTAGCCCTCCAAGCCGAGCCACGATTGGTACCGGCGTATCGCGGATTGATGTCGCTATTGCTGGGTGCTGGCCGGGCGACCGAGGCACTGGAAGTCTGCCAACAAGGGCGCAAAGTCTTGCCCGATGCGATTGCCTTCGGTTTGGACGAAATCAGCATCCAGACGCAGCTGGGCCATCTCGACCAGGCCCAGCAACTTGCCGATGAGTTCGTCGCGGCCGAAGGCGACACGCAACTCACGCCGGCAATCCGGGCCCTTAGTGTTGCCCAAACGTTTGCCAGCGCCGGGAAAATCGACCTGGCAGAGCAATGGGCCAAGCGGGCATTGCTGACCGCCGAGGGAGACCAAAAAGTCGCCGGCCAACTGTTCCTGGGCGAGTTGGCACTCGTTGCGGGCCAGGCGGATGGCAATCGCGAATTGCTGGCCGAGGCCCGCGACTATTTTGCCGAAGTGGTCGAAGTACAACCACAGAATTTCGTGGCGGCCAACAATCTGGCATGGCTGCTGGCCACCGAATTCGATGATCCCGCGCAGGCGCTTTCCGTGGCCGAAGCGATCCGCGGCGACGCAACGGCAACGTCGCTGCCAATTGGATTCATCGACACCCTGGCAGTCGTCTATCGCGCCGCAGGCGAAACCGAAAAGGCACGCCAGCTGCTTGAGCAAGCGGTGAAGGTTTATCCCGATAACGGCATGCTGATGGTTCACTTAGGCGTCTTGCTGGCAGGCAAGGATCAAGCGATCGCCGCCGAAAACCTGCTGGAACGGGCCGTCAGCATCGGCGGACTGACCGACGATCAACAAGCCGAAGCGGAGCAGGTGCTCATTAAACTGGTTGCCGCACGCACCGCACCGGCCAATCCGTAACCGCAATAAGCAGGTCCCATGAGCCGTTCCGAATCCAACGACAGCGATGCATTACAGGCAGCGGCCAACGAGCCGCAACTCGAGCCGCAACTCGACGCACGATGGGCACTTACGGTGCCGCAGTTGCTCATGGTGGCCGGCATCGCAGCGCTGTACCTGGTGGTGAGCTACCTGCCACTCACCGACCCCGCACTTTGGAACGCCGTGAACTACGGCGATTGGATTCTTGCTCACGAGCAGCTTCCCACCAGCGACTGGATGATGCCCTACGCCGAAGCCATGCCGCTGATCGATCGGCAATGGGCAAGTGAGGTGGTGTTGGCCAAGGTGGCGGGTGGGGGCGACACGTGGCTGACCACGCTGGCTGGAGTGCTGGTCGCCGCCACGTTCGCGATGCTCGGCCGCGCCTATTGGCTGCGGAGCCGTCAAGCGGGCGTAACCCTGGTGGTGACGGCCGCCGTATTCGCCATGGCGTGGACCCGCTACACCACGTTGCGGCCCGAACACTTCGGCATGCTCTGCCTGGCGGGCCTGCTGTGGTGGTGCGCTGCGGTCCGCGACGGCCATCCATCGCCGTCGGGTAGCACGTCCGACTCTTGGTTGCCTCGAAAATGGTTTGCCCTGGCGGCGCGATTTTCGCTTGGGCCAATCTGCACCCCACCTTCGTGTGGGGACTCGTGATCTTGGCTTGCGGCGTCGTCGGTACGGCCGTCGATGCATGCCGTCGCGATGGCACACTGCGTGGCCTGCTCGCCGATCGCGGCCTGCAGCGGGCCACCTTCGCACTGCAAGCGGCGCTGCTTGCCACGTGCGTCAATCCTCACGGCGTCGACCTGTTGTTGCAGGCAGTTTGGTATGCCCCTTGGACCAACGTCGTGGAACTTCCAGACTGGCAGCCGCTCGTGCTGCTTCGCTCCGCGGGACCCGCGTTCGCGCTCTCCATCGTGGTGCTGCTGGTCCTGCTACGGTTGAGTCGTGCGCAACTCGCAACGGCCGATGTCCTGGCGCTTGCGGCGATGGCGGTGGCAACGGTGTTGCATCAACGTTACATCGCGTTTTATGCGGCGGTGCTCGGCTTTCTTGCGGCGCAGCAACTCGCCGCCATTTGGGCATCCTGTCGCCGGCAAGACGGAACGCTATCCGCCCACCCGCCCGCGCAACGTGGCGGCAGGCCCAGCGGCATTGCCGGCCGGACGGGCGTGGGCCTATTCGCTACTGGCGCTGCTTTCCGTGTGGATTGCTTTCTCGCTCTCCGATGCCAGTCGTCCGCTGCTTGGCGGAAAACCACGCGCGCCCGCCCAGTTGTATGGTCCCCAGGCACCCTTCGGATTGCTGGAGTACCTGGCCAAGAATCCTCCCGCCGCGGAAGTGTTCGCCCCGGCTGGCTGGGGCGATTGGCTCTACCGCCAATCCGCGGGCCGCGTGCAGCCGTTTGCTACCAGCCGAGTGGAAGCGCTGCCGCGGCAGGCATGGATCGACTACAACAGCGTCGCCTCTTCGCAAAGTGGCTGGCGCAACGTACTACGGCGGTACCAGGTAAAGACCATGCTCGTCGATCGCACCGCGCAACCCGGCCTGGTCTCGGGCCTGCGGCTCGATCCCGATTGGAACGCAACTTTTCAAGATCCCATCGCCATGGTGTTCACCACGGGCGACGCCACCGCAAGCGCACGCGCCGAGCAGGAGGATTCGTATGAATGAGCAAGCCACCCACGCCGCACCCAAATCGAGGGGGATGAAACCGGCCCTGTTCGTTGTTGTGCAGGTCGCGTTCTTGGTGGCCGCCGGCCTGGTGATCGCGCGTCGCACGGCGCAAGTCGACGCCAAGCTCGCAATCCCAGCCTTCCGTGAAGTGCCGCTCCAACTGGAGTTTGGCTACGACGATCCGCTCGTGGCGAGCGACGATCAACTGCGGGCGGTACTCACCAAGCTGGCGCCGCGTTTCTCGGGACAAGCGGCAAAGATCAACCACATTGATCACGCGCTGCGATTCTGGGGTGTGGAGGCCACGTTTCCCACAATTCCCGATGCGGTGAGTGGCGAATCTATGCGGCAACTATTGACCGACCATCGCTTATTCATCCAACTTCTGGGGAGCGACGCCGAGCCTCTGCTGGTCGCCGGGCCCGAGGGCGTACGTGTCGCCGTGCAGCAGGGGCTTACGACTTCCAGCCACGTCGATCATACGATGGCGACGCTCGCCGAGGTCGGCACGCCGGCCGACTTCCCCATTTATATGCCACTGCGCGGCGCCACGTTCGGCGACATGGTCCGCCAGGCCCTGGTCGACTTCCGGTTGAACCAGCGCGAGTACGAGTGGTCGGTACTCACCTTTGCCCTGATGCTAGAACCCAACGAGGGCTGGTACACCAGCGAAGGACAGCGGATCGATTTCGACCTGCTCGCCAAACGGATCATGCGGCAGGATATGCCCGAAGGGGTTTGCTTTGGCAATCATCGGCTGTTCACGTTGGCAATGCTCCTCCGCGTGGATGAGATCGAGGGCCGTCCCCGCATTCTGAGCGACGAGGGCCGCGCGTCCATCGAGCAATACTTGACTCAAATGACCGCACGCCTCGTACGGCATCAACACGCCCTGGGCTTCTGGAACGCCGACTGGCCCAACCGAGCGCCGGCAGCGGCGGCACCAACCGGCAACGGCATCGACGGGCTCACCGAGCGGATTCTTGCCACGGGGCACGCCCTCGAGTGGTGGGCCATTGCGCCAGAATCGCTTCACCCACCCCGCGGAGTCGTGCGGCGGGCCGGCCAATACTTGGCCAACACCATCGAGGGCCTGGAACAGAGCGAAGTGATTGAGCTGTACACCTATCTGTCCCACGCCGGACGTGCCCTCGCATTGTGGCGCAAGGTGCTCCCGGCGGACGTTCCGCTGCTGGCCATCGAAGCGCCCGTCAAGGCCGCTGGCACCCGCCTGGGAGCCCAACCGGATGATGAGTCGCTCTCGACCGAGGATTGACGGGATCTCGCCGTGTTAACATGGGCAACTTAAGTTGCTGGCGGCATCGTAATGCTGGGTTTACAGTTTGGCGCTGAATAGCGGTTCGACACTTACGAAACACCGGCACTTCTTACACCCTGACAATCCCGCTCCGATTCCATCTAGACCGCCTAGGTTGTTCTCTTCTAATGACTTACGCGTCGACTTTGCCGTCCAGTTTGAGATTACTTCCATTTGGCACACAACGTGCTTATGAGAGCCCATCAAGGTGGTGTGTCGAGAGGGGTATTGGAGGAATACATGGGTATTCCGCTTGTCTAACGAGCACACCAACACATGGGTCCATTCGGGCCACGGGGTTACCGTTCAAGCCATCGAATTTTTGAGTGGAGCAACTATGCAGACGCATTTTTTGGCGCGGCTTTGGAGTGACGAATCGGGTGCGATTGTGTCGCTCGAAATCGTGCTGGCCGGTACAATCCTTGGCATTGGCGTGATAACGGGCTTGACCTCGCTGCGCGACGCAGCGATTACCGAACTCGCGGATCTCGGCGGTGCGGTTGCTTGGCTGGACCAGAGCTACACACTGCATGGCGTCAAGGCTCACTCGTCGGCCACGGCCCCAACCACGCACGTGGACGTTCGCGATTACTGCGACGATGGCGTAACCACCGTGGCTGAGCGCTGCCTCACGATTTGTGGTGGCACTTTTGCCGGCGAGCTGTCTGGCAACGAGGGCGGGAGGCGCTGATAAACTGCGTCCGATGCGAATTTTGGAAGCGACCCCACACAAAGTAACAACTTGGTAAGTGCAACTGGAACTAAGTGTGGGTTTATTGACTGGGACTGAGAGCGTGTTTTTGGGTTTACACCAATCAGTCATTTACCTTTGATTATGTTTTTGGGAGGTTTTGCGATGTTGAAGAAACTTTGGAATGACGAATCGGGTGCGATTGTTTCGCTCGAAATCGTGCTCATCGGCACGATCCTAGGCATTGGTGTCATCACCGGCCTCACGTCGCTTCGCGACGCTGTGATTACCGAGCTGGCCGACCTCGGTGGCGCCATCTCGTGGCTCGACCAGAGCTACACCATTCATGGTGTAACCGCTCACTCGTCGGCTACCTCGGGAACGGCTCACCGTGATTTTCGCGATTACTGCGACGATGGCACTGCCACGACTGCCGAGCGCTGCTTGGTGATTTGCGGCGGCACGTTCGCCGGCGCACTGCAGGGTGGCGAGAGTGGTGGTTGATTCGACTAGGCACGTCGACGACGTGCTAGGTTGGATGTTGAGATGACATAGCTTGGAGCCCGGGTCACCTTTGGTGACTCGGGCTTCCTCGCTATCTACGAATCTTTTTGCGACTCTAGGCGCTTTGCGCGGGACAGCTAAGCCTGCCGAAACATCGTCGACCGTCAACGGAGCGTTCGATCTCTTAGAGTCGTTCATGGGCATGCCTAAGAGTGATGGGGCAAGCCACTCGCGCTGCGCGTCGGCGGGGGGCCGCCGATTGCATGGCCGGCAACCCTTGCTCGTTCCGCTGGTGGGCATCGCTCCCTGTTCGCTAACCACCTAAGGCGAATCGGATGAGTGCGGCAAGAACAGCCGACGGAGAGGAGCAAGTCCGCCGCCTCATTGGCATATCGGACTGGGCTCGGCAAATCCGCGCCGACATCCTTCGCACTGCCCCTTACTCGGCAACGGTGCTCATCACCGGACCGACCGGCACCGGCAAGGAACTCATTGCCCGCGCCCTGCACGCCACCAGCACTCGTGGTGCTCGCCCCTTCATCCCGGTCAACTGCGCTGCTGCCGCGCCGCAATTATTCGCCAGCCACTTGTTCGGCCACGAAAAGGGGGCATTCACCGGCGCCGACTACGCCACGCTTGGCTGTTTTCGCGCCGCGAGTGGCGGAACGGTATTCCTTGACGAGATCGGCGAACTCGATCTCGATCTGCAAGCCAAGTTGCTCCGCGTGCTGCAGGAAAAAGCAGTGGTGCCGGTGGGATCGTACGATGCCGTCCCGATCGACACACGCATCATCTCGGCCACCAACCGGCAGTTGCAAGAGGAAGTCGCCGCTGGCCGCTTTCGGGAAGACCTGTACTACCGGTTGAATGTCGTGACGCTCGTCACGGTGCCGCTGGCCAACCGCCGCGACGACCTGCCGCTGCTGGCCGAGCATTGCCTCGAGCGGTTGGCGGCCGATAACGGTTTGCCAAGGTGCCGTCTGTCGCCCTCGGCGATCACCTGGTTGAATCAGTACGGCTGGCCAGGTAACGTGCGGCAACTGCAAAATGTGCTGGAGCGAGCCGTGATCTACGCCACCGGTGGCGTAATTACGGTGGAGGAAATGTCTGCCGCCGTGAGTCGCAACGCCGAAACGACCGGAACCACCGACGATGCGCCGGCGAGCGAATTAACGTCGGACACCACCACGCCGCCGGCGTGGCTACGCCTCGACGAGATCGAAGCGCGACACATCCGTAAGACACTCCAGCGAACCTACTTCAATCAGTCGGCCGCCGCCGAACTGCTGGGCGTCAGCTATCGCACACTCGCCCGCAAGATCAAGCGTTACCACATCGACGTCTCTCAATCGCGCCGCGGCCGCCCTCGTCAACGCCCCCCACAGCGTTAGATTCCCTCAAACGGCAAACCACCACCACGATCGTGCAGGCGCCACCGGCTGCCGATTGCCACGAAGACGAAGCGAAATCACGACCTCCACCCATGCAATAGAGCGCAGCGGTACGTCATTGTTCAGCCTCTAGGCTCTAACCTCTCTTAGCTACGGCAGCAAGTTCGGTACGCCAATCCAAGCACCGTACGCGGCGACGAGCTGCTGCTGGCTGGCGTTGTAGCTCGCTTGCATCGCTTGCTGCCAGTCCATCCCTTCCTTGAGCAGATTGATGAATCGGACATACTTTTGTTGATCGGTTTGAATGAGAAATCGGGTCATCGTGGTCGCGCCACCGTAGAGCTCGAACGGGATTTTCTCGTCGGTGGCGAAGAACGCGGCACCCAACCGAGGCTGCTGTTGGGTGCGTATCGTCTCGAGAAACACTTCCTCCTTGCGCTGAACTCCCTGACTGCTCGGCACCATCTTGGCCGCAATCACTTCGGCCATGCCTTCGTTCACCCAGCTCGGCACGCGAACGGGTGTCTGGTAGCAGTGGATGAACCCATGGCTCGTCTCGTGAACGAGCACCGTGCCAAAGTCAGTCGGCGCTGGTGCCTTGATGAACGGCAATACAAACATTGCGCCGACTATCGGTATGACAAAGCCCCATGGCACCGCCCGGTTCGTTCTTCATGAACTGCCGCTCGAAAGCAGCAAACTGCTCCTTGGTAACAAAGGCAAACACCGAGGCTTTGCCGCGCCACACGGAGGTCCCCTCGGCGACTCCGTAGGTTTGCTGCATCCAAGCGTACATCCGATCGAGCGACGTAATGAACACCCCCACCTGCTGCGGCGGAATGTTCGAGCCGAATAGAAAATGCTCCGTTTCGTACACGCGAAAACCAGGTAGCAACTTGGCCACTTCGTCCAACCGCTTCTTGTGTTCTTCGATTGCCGTGGTATGCTCCGCTTCGGTGAGTGGTGGCCACGGCTTGATTCCGCGGGCCTCCAGTCGCGCGAGCCACTGCTGGTGCTGTTCGGCCTGCTCGCGGGCAAGTCGCTCGGCTTTGGTGAGTCTTGGATCGTCCGCCGCGATCGAATTGCCCGAGGGAGGCTTTGCCGCCGCCTGGTAAACGGCTTCACTGCCGACGGTGATCCGCGCGATGGCATCGAACTTGAACGTCCTTCGGCGCCCGTTGTCCGTAACGCCGATCAGCCTCTGCGGCTCCCCCGATTGTGAGTGGACCGCGACCCGCGACACCTGGACCGAGTCGTAGATCACGCCGCTGGCGAGTTCCACGGTCGCCATCTGCCCTTCGATACGTGCGACATCGAGCTCCACTGGCGCGTCGTCCGCGTGCGTGGCGGCGGAGACCGCGAAGGCGAGCAGCAGGCAGCAGGCGAACCGACAGGCTTTGGACATGGAGCGACTGGCTCGGCAACGAGCGTGGAGGGACGAAACCGCGGGGTAGCCAAAATACATATCAGGCCAATTGTATCGAATGATTCGCTTCCAACGAGGAGAATTTTACGCCGTCTAGGGACGCGAGGCGATTCCGCCAAAATCGGTCGATTCTTTCTGTTTTTTTGTTATGATGAAGGTTCCCCTCCCTACCCGGCCAAGATCGCTCCCCCCCACGGCCGGAACTGCTGGACTTTGCAAAGCTGTACGCCTTCGATTCTTACCCCTCTGATTCTTTGTTCGACCCCAATTCAGCCATGTTAAGAGCTTCCCTTGGACACGTGCTCCTAGCTGCCACGTTCGTCGCGCTGGTCCTTCCCACGGCGGACGTCCGTGGCGACATTCTTGTGAGCACCATTAATTTTCTGGCACAGATCCCCGCGGACGCCGCTGGCGTACGGCGATACAACCAGGAGTCGGGCACCGAGCTTACCTTGGGCGACGTTCCCCCTTTCAACTCCGAAGCCGGACCGTTTGGTCCGACAGACGTTGCGGTTGGTCCGGATGGAAACATCTATGTGTCCGATCCGTTCACCAGCAGCATTCTGTACTTCGATGGCACCACGGGCGCTCCCCTTCCCTCGCCTTTCGGGCCGAGCTTTCCGGATGGGCTTTTTGCGGCCGTTTCCGCACAACAGAATCTAACGTTTACGTCGCTGGCATTTCATGCGGGCCAGCTGTACGTTGCCGATGCGTTCGACAAGACCGTCCTCGTCTATAACGGACCCAATACGGCGATGCCGGGCGTGCAGGTCGATACCCTGCTCGATTCGCCATCGGTGCCGGTCAACAGCCTGGCATCCATCGCGTTCGATAACAGTGGCAATCTGTTGGTATCGGACCGGGGCGACAACAAGGTGTACCGTGTGGACGTGGCGACCGACATCGATAGCGTGATTATCCAGGCCGCGTCGCAACAAGATCCTCCCTTCGCTCCCGCGGGCATTGCCGTGGGCCCCAACGACGATATTTTCCTGGTCGATCTGGGGGGTAGCGCCATCCTGCGATACGACTCGAGCGGCGGCAATCGTCAGGTGTTTGCCAATATTCCGGTTCTGCCTGAGGATATCGACGGCGGTAGCTTTCCGTCCGACATCGTGTTCGACCACAACGGCGACCTACTCGTCGCGGTACTCGGGGGAAGCAACGTGATTGGAAGTGGTGTCGGGCGTGTGCTGCGGATCGACCCAACCGGCACGATTGTCGACACCATCGACGACATGCTCGTGCCGGCAAGTGGAATCGCCCTGATCGACGATCTCGTGCCGGGTGACTACGATGGCAATGGTATCGTGGAGCCTGCCGACTTCGGCGAATGGAAGTCGCAGTTTGGCAATACGGTTGCCCGCTACGCGGGTGCCGATGGCAATGGCGACCAGAGGGTCGACCTGGCCGACTACACGGTTTGGCGTGATTCGCTCGGTGCAACGGGCGTCGAATCGCCATTGGGCCAGTTCTCGTCGCCGGTGCCCGAGCCTGGAACCTTGGTGGGCGCCCTGGTAGTACTTGTGTTGGTGGCGCGGGGCGAGCGCCAGCGGCAGCGTCCTTAATTGCGCCAACGCTCGTAGGGAAACCACTCGATCATGCCGGCCGACCTACCTACCAACGAGCTTCGCCGGCCCTGCGGCTTTACGCTCGTGGAGTTGCTGGTGGTGATTGGCATCGTGGGCATGCTCGTGGCGCTGCTGCTGCCGGCAGTGCAATCAGCCCGCTCGACCGCCCGCAGTGCGACGTGCAAGAACAACCTCCGCCAATTGGGGCTAGCGACGCAGAATCATTTGGCATCGCTCCGCTATTTCCCCTCCGGAACCACTTCCAAGGCGTTCCCCAACGATCCACGCACGCCGTGGACCTTCCATCGCTGGAGCGCGCTGCGCAACTGTCGCCCTACCTGGAGCAATCCAACATCTACAACCGCATCGACCTGGAGGTTCCGCTTTACGGTTCGGACCTGCAGGTCAGCCCGCCACACGTCGATGTCGTCAAGTTGCTCGTGCCGGAGTTCCTGTGTCCCGGTGACGAAGCCCGTCCGCTCACCCCAGATTTTGCGCCGACGAATTACGCGTTCAACGCGGGCTCGGGCAACGAGGGGGGGGCCCCGCACGATGCAGACGGGCTATGCTTTGAGAACTCGCGTATCGCACCGGCACGCGTGACCGACGGACTAAGCAATACGGCGCTTGCCTCGGAGAGCATGCTCGGTCGCCCCGATAGCGAGGTCCCTAACGAGTTCGATCCGCAGCTCGACTACAAGTTTTTGCTCCGTGCGCCGCTGAACGAGGGCGACTGCGCCAGTTCGCGCCAATGGAACGTTAACGATCCGCGGGGCTTTGCATGGGTGAATGGCGAGTACCGCTGCGCCATGTACAACCACTACCTGCCGCCTAACACGAACAAGCCCGACTGCATGGGAGTTGTGCTATTCGGCTCGTCGGCCCAGCGATTCCGCCCCTACGGTTGGCGCGCAGCGCGAAGTCGGCATGCCGGTGGGGTCAACGTGTTGTTGGCCGACGGCGCGGTCCGCTTTTCCGCCGACGACGTGGACCTCGCGGTGTGGCAAGCGATGGCCACCCGCGCCGCTGGGGAAATCGAGGGGCGTTAATACGCTGGCGCTAAGTCCAGAGTTTTTTGGCCACGGTTGAACGTAGATCGATACGGGCTTTTTTCCGTACTCTTGCATTCTCGGAGCTTGTCGCAAAACCCTCCAGCTACTGGCGCGTTCAGCTTTAGCGAAGGACCTGCGTTTCCTCCACGTGAATCGTGGCGAACTCGTTCTTCGAGGTATCTACACTGTTACTGAAGGATTGCCTGCCCGGTGATCAACGCATTCGCCCGGAGGTTGCCGAAGCGGCTTTTGCAACGGACTGCTAGCGACGCATCGTCCGACCACGTCCGCCACGGAAGCGTGGCGGCGACGGCTTGCTCTTTTCGGCGGGTGCTTCATTCATGGCGGTTTGAGGGCGAGCGGTCCGCGGTTTGGACACCTGCTTGGCTGCCACGCCAGCCGACCTGCGCTGGCCCACCGGTGTGGGTGCCGACTCGGCTTGTGCGGGTTTCGGCTTTTCAGCTTCCTTCACGGCCTCGGCCAACTTGGCGTAGCGCTGCGACTCGCCGGTGTCGCCCAGCTTCTTGTGCATCACGGCCAGGTTGGCGTAAGGCACCGCCAGGTTCTCCCTACTAATGACGCCACCGTTCACCGCTTGCTCAATGAGATCGGCACCGAGCTCCGTGAGCGAAACAGCCCGATCGCGATCGTCCTGATCCCAGTACGATACGGCCATGCTCACCAGCGCCTCGCCCTGGTGACGCGGAACCACCAGCTCGCTCTTCGTGGCATCCGTTACCAACAGCGGGAACGCGCGATCGTACCACTCCACCGCCTTGGCGTGCTGCGACTCATGCACGGCATGCACAGCACCCACATGAAAATACAATTCGCCCACGAGTTGCTCGGTCCGCGGATTATCGCGCCGATTTTCTGCCTGATCGGCCATCAGCTCAATGGCTCGTTCCGAATACTCGAGTGCCTGCTTGGGACGGCGGCGGTGATGTTCGATCTTCAGCGCATGAGTGTGAGCAATGCCCGAGGTCCACTCCAGTTGGTCGAGCCACAGCGGGTCGTTGTTGTTCTTCTTGATTTCGTCAATCGTATCGTTGATTTCCTGGATCAGCGGCTCAGGATCGTTAGCCGGCTTGAAGTTGGAGAGCGCGGCGAGCGATTGTTGCGCCACGCGGACGCGTAAGCCGAGATCACCACCATCGTTCTCGATGGCCTCCTCGGCAAATGCCGATGCGCGACTTACCCACTGAGCCACGTTGTCCATTTTGTTGCTGTATTCCCGCTGCGAGATATCAACGGCAATCGCCAGGTGAGCCTCGACCAACAAACGCTTGGCGAGACGACGTTTGGCCACGTCGTCGCTGGTGGCCAGCTTATCGGCTTCGTCAATCGCCATGGTGTGAAACCCAACGGCTTTGTCGGCAATCGAGGCTTCGCCCATAGCCGCTAAGAGGCCCATTTGATGAAGCGCTTGCCCGCGGACAAGGATGGGAACATTATCCGCGTCGAGTACTTCGCGCGTGGTCAGCACGGCATCGTCGTACTTGCCCACCGCGGCGAGCGTTTCGCCCCAACGTTGGCGATACGCCATGTTTTCTGCATCGAGATCCACCGCTCGCCTGGCCGCAACCTCCGCGTCGCTCGCACGGCCTGCATCGAGCAGTGCCCGAGCCAATAGCCATTGGGCGAAGGCCTCCCGCGGGGCCAGCGTGGTGGCCTGCTTCAGGTCCGCGACGCGCATCGCCAGTTCGCCGAAAGGGCGTGCTTCCGAACGCAGGCAAAACGTCTCGGCATCAAGCGGTTGGAGGATCATTTGCGAGACGCGTTCGGCCACCACGGGCGTAATGTCGTCCGCTTCGTCCAGCACCATCACGATCCCCCGCTCGGGGTAGGCGTAGGCAGCCACACGACCCGCTTCGGGGTCGGTCACCTGCACCGCTTCGCTAGGGTCGGCTTGCACCTTGGTCGCCAGTTCCGTGGGCCCGACGGGTGTGCGCAGATTGATTTTAATGAGGGTGAGCAACCCATCCTCGACCAGCACCTCGACTCCCCGGAAACTCTCCAAATCGAACGTGAGCAGTTGGCCCGTATCGGTGGGAGCGACTTCGTCAGGGCTACCCCAGGCGTCGATCAATTGCTTCTTGGTCGAAACACCCGGCTGCATGCCATGGAAAACGGCGGGCTGTGGTGTTTCGGACGCAGGCTTCGCCAGCTCATCGCCCGCCGTGGTGTTCGACGCCACTTTCACGGGTCCATGGGCGGCGGGTTCTAACGTCGAATCGGGATCCGCCAGTTGCGGTTCCCTTTCCGAAAGCGTGGAAATGGGTTGTAAACCGTCGGCTCCGTGGTCGACCTCCGGTGTAGTGTTCTCCAGCTTTCGCTTGGCCACCACTACCGAGCTTTCCTGCAGCTCGTCCTCCACCACGGACGAGGCGATGTCGTCCGCTTCGGCGTGGGCCCACCCGGCGGGGACGAGGCAAACGGCCCCTCCCACCAACGACAGGCAAAAGCCCCGCGCGAGCCGGGTGACAAGATTGAATTGGTGGTCATGACGCATCGGGTGTTCCTCCTGAACACATGGGACGCCGCCACAAAAGGCACTTTTTGGTGGGCGAACGCCGACTATGTTTTGCTACCATGCGCGGCGCGACGATTGATGGCTCGCCACCGCGCTTGTACCCCATATCGACAACGCCGCAGGCCGGCAGACAGGAATAATGCGAGAAATCGCCACAATCGTCAGAACCGTTCAGCCCGTGGTAGCAGTGCTGGCGTACCGGCAACAGGAACGTTACCGCAAGACTCACTCTCCAAGGATCCCGCCCAGCAGGTCGACGATCCACCGGGCAGTCTGCCAAAGCCCTTTTGGGGGCTGAGCTTTTGGGGTGAGCCGAACGCGCTAGCGTCGGTCTTCCTTAGGTACGCCCAACGCTAGCTTGCGCTAAGACTTAGGCATTTGCCACGAAGTAGCCAGGATTGCCGCTCTGGACGGCAGGCGTAAGCGATCGGTACGCCAAACTATTGCCGGATGCATGGCGTGATCGAAATGATAAGGCAACTTCAGAGGTCTCATCCGTAACGCCACGCTGGCTACCATGGTCAAAGAATACCGCGCGCGGCTTTGTGATTCCGCCTCCCAGGACCTCCAGGCCGATGAAAGGCCACCGTTCCTGCGAGACGCACAAAGCCGGGGTCAGTGGAATGCTATAAGAGGTCTTTTCCACCGACCGCATTTGGGTCGACACACCCTAGACAGCGAGTGGTCCAACTTCGGCGCCTGAGCTAAAGCCCTTACTGCAGGCGGTGACGCCACCGCTGCTTATGCGTTCTAACGTTGCCGTAAGAGGACGTGTATCTGGCCGCTCAAAGCGGCGGGTCTGCTACGTCGACGGGTGTGCAAGATTGAGAATCTCCATTCTTATTCGACAAAGCACCTAAATAGCTAAGATGGATCGCCCAAGTCGATGCGGCTCGCATTAGCAAGGCTCGACGGTACCACCGGCGTGTCCGAGCGAGAAAGCTATGCAGATTTGACTCCCTCTCCACCGCAACCGGAGGCGTGGCCCCCGGGCCCCTGCAGCCCCGGAAAGGTCGATGTTGCGGGCGCCTAACTCACGCCGCCAGGCGTAGAAAATGTGCTACACTCTTGCATCCAAGACTGCCGGCATTTCTGCACCGGCAGGTCCGCTCCGCGTAACCCCACCGATCCGCCTCATGCATCGCTATCGAATCGTGAAAACGCTCCCATGGTTACTGTTCGTTCCGCTGTTGTCGGCGTTAGTTATGCCGAGCGAGGTGAACGCGACAGAGTCGCTGCCGCCGGACCTGGCGAGTCGCGAGTTCGGGCACGACTGGCAGACAATTTTGGGGCCTGCCGGCGACGGAAAGTCGCAGGAGACGGGACTCAATTTCGATTGGCCGGACGAGGGACCCCCCATCGTTTGGCAGACCCCGCTGGGGGTGGGTTACAGCGGGCCTTCGATCAGCCGTGGGCGTTTATTTCACTTCGACCGCCATGGCGACGAAGACCGCTTGATTTGCCGTAAAGCGGAAACCGGCGAACAACTATGGAGCGCCCATTACCCGACCAGCTACGAGGACATTCTCGGTTACAACAACGGTCCGCGCTGCTCGCCCGTAGTGGATGGGGCCCGGGTCTACACGTTTAGTGCAGAGGGGGTTTTGCGATGCGCTGGCGCTGCCGATGGCGAGTTGCTGTGGGAGGTAGACACCTCCGCAAAGTTCAATGTCGTGAAAAACTTCTTCGGCGTCGGCAGCACGCCGTTGGTGGTTGGTGACCGCCTGATTGTGAACGTGGGCGGCAGCCCACCTGATCCCCCGTTAGACATTTACGCGGCAAGGGGCCCCATACGCGCGAACGGCGCCGGGGTCGTGGCGTTCGACAAATTTCGGGGCAACGTCGTTTGGCAATGCGCGGACGAACTGGCAAGCTACGCGAGTCCCGTGGCCGCCGACATCCATGGCCGACCATGGTGTTTCGTCTTCGCCCGGGGCGGGCTGGTTGCCCTCGATCCGCGGACGGGCAAGATCGACTTCGAGTACCCCTGGCGCGCGAAGACCTTTAACAGCGTGAACGCCTCGTCGCCGGTTGTGGTCGGCAACGAAGTCTTCATCTCCGAAACCTACGGCCCGGGCAGTTCGCTGTTGCGGGTGCGGCCCGGCGAGTACGACATCGTGTGGAAAGATAACATTCGCAAGCGTCAAAAGGCAATGCAACTCCATTGGAATACGGCCATCTATCACGAGGGATATCTGTATGGGAGTAGCGGCCGGCATACCAACGGGGCGGAGATACGCTGCATCGAGTGGGCCAGCGGGGAAGTCAAGTGGAGCCAGGGCTTTTTAGGGCGATGTTCTCTACTCTACGCCGACGGGCACCTGATCAGCCTGGCGGAAAATGGCACGCTACAGGTTTTGAAGGCCAATCCGCAGCGGTACGACTTGGTACAGTCGGCATTGCTACAAGATGCCGATGGCGAGGAACTACTCAAGCCTTACGCCTGGACCGCGCCAGTGCTCGCCCGCGGGCTGCTTTACCTGCGTGGCGAAGACCGCCTAGTGTGCCTTGATTTGGCGAAGAACGAGGATCAATCGCCCTAGACGCATCCGCAAGTTGTTGTAGCGGTTTGTTATCGGATTATGTCGAAAAACACAGTCACCATGCAAGTACATGAATGTGCAACGTGTACTAGGCTTTGTCCCAAAAGGGTCACACAAGTTGGTACTGTAGGTATTGTCGTATGAATGCGAGTGTGATCATGCCGCCGAAGTTTTTCGCTGTCTTCTCGAATCGTGAGAAGATTCGTCGGTTTTCCTTGAGCCAGCCGATGAGTCGCTCAATGATGTTGCGCCGACGGTACGCCACTTTGTCGAATTCGACCGGTCGAGCCGTCCGGTCTTCGTTTTCCTTGGAAGGAATGACCGGTTCGATTCCCAGGTTTATCAAGTACTCGTCGATCCAGTCAGCTCGGTATCCCTTGTCGCCTCCTAAAGCAAACGGCCAAGCGACACGCTCGCCATTTTCGTCCAGCAAGCTTTTGTCCGCCGAAATGAGCAACTCGTCCAGCACGGTGGACTCATGCGTTTGGCCAGCGGTCAAGTGGAATCCGAGCGGCAGTCCATGCCCGTCGCAGAGAATGTGGATTTTCGTCGAAAAACCCCCACGCGAGCGGCCTAATGCGTGGTCGCCAGGCTCCTTGAGATCGCTTTTTTTCCACCTCCTGTTGCGCACCGCGCTGCTCGCACGGTCGTGCCATCGATGCACCATAGCTGTTCGTCGATGGCACCCGCCGCGACAAACGCTGCTTGCAAGCGCTGGAGTATGTCGACCAACGTCCCGTCGGCGTTCCATTGGTCGAACATCCTCCAGCAGGTTTTCCAGGTGCCGAATTCCTCGGGAACGTCGCGCCACGGCGATCCTGTCCGCAGCACCCACAAGATGCCGTCGAGCACCTGCCGCGGGTCGCGTCGTGGACGGCCAGTGGCGGCCGGCTCCGGAAATACATCGGCGATCAAATCCCATTCGTCATCCGTTAACAACAAGCGAGCCATCGACATGCCCTCCATGGCGGGAAAATGAAGTTTCCGCCAAGCATCCGCGATTACTCGATTTCATGAAATGCCAGTTTTGGGACAAAGCCTAGTTCCTCCGTTGCGGTGCGTGCTCGAATCGCTTAACCATGCGAATCTCCTTGAATCACCCCATGTTTGCGGACGAGCAGCACCGATTAATCGCCTTCACCCGGGTGCTCGCGGTCTCGGTGTTGTGTTGCCTCGCGTTGTCTTGGAGGCTTTGGGTTTCGAGACCTTATTATCCGCTGGTGCCTCTGCTTGAATTCGTCCCTTCGCTCACGTACCCATTCGATTATGCCTTGCTCGGCTTACTTGTCGCGTTGCTGTTGGGCATCGTCGTTCGGCCGCGGTCTCGAGTGCTAATCGCGCTGGTCTTGGCGGCTTTTGGTGTACTGTTTCTTCAAGATCAGAGTCGGCTTTGGCCCTCCTTCTATCAGTTCTTTTTGCTACTCGTGCTACTGGTTTCTTACCGCCGGCAAGAAGGCGTAGCGGGCGATGAGCGCATCCTAGCGGGATTGAGGTTCGTCGTTGCGATGCTCTACTTCTGGGGCGGCGTGCAGAAACTCAATCCCCATTTCTTCTACGACGAGTTCCCCTGGTTCGTCGAACCGGTGGTCCAGCTCTTGCCGTTCGACAAGTCCCTGCTGCCGACCGTAGCGGTGCTGGCCGCACTGTTCGAGGTGCTGATTGGCGTAGGGCTGCTAACCACACGGCTGCGCCCTATCGCGCTCGCCGGAGCCATGCTCATGCACCTGCTCATTTTCTTCTCTATCGGGCCGCTCCGCGACAACTGGAACAACAGCTCTTGGTTGTGGGGCCTGACGGTCGCCGCGCAGACGTGGACGCTTTTCTGGCAAGCCCCCACCTTTCGCTTCAAGACTATGTTCGCCGCGACGCGATTTCAGAACGCTCCGCAGTGGCTTGTCTTGCTGTTGGTGGGGATCTTGCCAGCCTTGAACAACTTCAATCGCTGGGACTCAGCGCTGTCGTTCAACGTCTATTCCGGTAACGTCGACTACGCCGAAATCCACATGTCTCCGCACGTTGTGGCTCTGCTGCCCGAGCAGATCGCTGACAGGGTCGACGTTGGTTTCGGAAAGGCCGTGCTCGTACTGAACAAATGGAGCCTGCATGAGTTCGACGCCAATACGTACCCGGAGACGAGAATTTTCAAGGCCGTATTCCGCGAGGTCGGTTCTTTTCTGCCGAAAGGGTCGGCCCAGATGTACGTCAGAGAAAAAGCGGGCTGGTTCTTCCCAAAAAGGATCGACCGCTACGAGCTTACTAGTGGCGGCGAAGTCGAATTGAGTGAAGCCGGCGTCGAGGCGGTCGCCCACACACACTCAACACAGAAAACGACACCGTGACCGACACCTTGACCGACGAGGTCGAACCGGCCCCCCGAGTACGTTTTTGCCCTGCAAGCCACCGCCGCAAGCGACTCAGGTTCGGGGGTTCGGCCCTCTCTGCTTCGCAACTTGGAGCAGATGTAAACGTTGTTCCAGAGTAAGCACCACCAGCACCACAGTCTTCAGGCGTTGGATAGGGCTCTTCGGGTTGCCCGGCGGAGTTGTTTTTGGTCGGCTTTGTCGCGGCGTTCTGCTTGGCGGTATTGGCGGATGGACTCGGGGTGGGCGGCGGCCCAGACATCGGGGCGGAGCGCGGCGTAGTCGGTCTCGCCGGCCAGTAGCCGATCCAAGACGTCTTTCACGTACGCCCACACGTCTAAGTCGTTGCGTAGCGCACTGGAAACGAGCGTGAAAAAGCCGGCCGCCCGGTCGCCGGCCGCGAGGCTGCCAACGAACAGCCAATTCTTGCGGCCTAGCGCCACCTGCTTCATTAGTTGCTCGACATCGTTGTTGTCGATCGGCAACCAGGGATCGGTGAGATACAACTGCAACGGCGTCCAGTGATTGCGCAAGTAGCCCAGCGCGCCGCCGAACTTGCTCTTGGGCAGCACGTCGTGCGCCGCTGGACTTTCCAGCCACTCGCCTAGCGCCAGCCAGATCGGCAACGCTTCTTGGGTGCGCAGCTCCAGCCGCGCCTCGGGCTCCATGGTCTTGCCCCGGTCTTCAATATCGTAAAGCTGCTGAAACTTGGCTAGCGCCACGCTCGCTTCGCGCGGGTAGTTGTCCCGCGCTTCAAACACCTTGCGTCGCGCATGCGCCACGCACGCCGCCCGCTCGATCCGACCGCCCGTCCGCAGCGCAATCTGCTGATAGCCTGAATAACAGTCGGCCATCAGTTTTCCAGAGAAGTCTTCCAAGACCAGATCGGGGCCGGCCCGCTGGCGACTGACCGTAAAGTCAAAGAACGTCAGGGGAACCGTCACGCTCCGATAAGCCCACAGTTTGGCCGTCACGCTCGGCTTGTTCTTTTCCCGCGCTTCGCGAAGTTTTTCGCAGGCCCGCTGGCTCTTCGCGTCGCCAGGCGTGGCTTCGGGTATCTCCTTCGGAACCAGCAGCGTCACGCTCGTGTCGTCGGTTCCTAGAATCGAACTGGCCAGTACCGTCTGGCGGAGGTGCGCGATCAACGGCTCCAGCACAAACGCCGACGCCTGAAGAACGTTCAACAGCGTCGAACGGCTAGGAGTCCAGCCCGAACCGGCGAACAGGTCTTGCTGCCGATAGATCGGCAAGTGATAGCCGTACTTGTTCGCGATGATCTCCGCGGCGATTGAGGCATCGTACTTGTCGCCTTCGACAAGGCCGGTCGGCCTGTCGGCCGAACCGACGCCGCACTCTGGGGCGTTCTGGCAGGCGTACTTCGGATACTTCGTCACCCGCACTTTCAGTTGCGGTCGCTCGAATTCGAGCGTTTCTGTTGTGTCAAACCCAATGAGTTCCCGTGCGCCGTGCTGGGGGCACGCTTTCTGGTCGTCGGGAACCTGGGCCTCGACTTCGTATCGCGGCAGATGCTCCGGCAAGCCCTCATGGCGACGTTTTTTCTTCTTGCGACGGACGTGCGTCTTGACCGTCAGGCCGGCTTCCGAGATCGCCTCGGCCAGGCCCTCTGCCGCCTCTGCCGCCTCTTCCCCGAAATCTAACGCCAATTGATTGGGGTCGGCCAGGTACCGTTCGCTGCGGCGGGCGAACGCCCGTTGCAAGAGTTCTTTGATCGTGAGCTGGTCGGCTTGTTTCTCTTGCTCGAGTCGTTTTACTTTCGCGGCCAGGTCGGCAATCGCTTGTTCGTGCGATTCGACGAGATGTTTTTCAGCGTCGACTTCGCGAAGTAACTCAGCGGCGAGCGTTTGACACGCCCCAAGATCGTTGGGAATCGCAATAATGCTGGCTCGAATCGTCATGCTCGTCAACATAACGATTCACTAGCTTCGCGCAAGTCCAACTCTGAAAGTTTTCGAGAAAACTTTTTACGCCGACTTCTGGTAGCGCTTGCGGCGCTTCACGCCGACCAGCGACACGCCCCCCAACAGCATGGCCAGTTCCGTCGCGTCGATTGCCAGTCGCCGCTCGTCGGATGCTTTCACTTCAAACGTCCCTTGCTCGAGCACCTTGTAAAAAACCCAAAAGCCAGTCCCATCCCAGTACAGCATCTTCAAGCGATCGGTTCGTCGATTGACGAACAGGTACAGGCTGCCGCCGGTGGGGTCTTCTGCGAACTGACCTCGGACGATTCCCGAGAGCCCGTCGATTCCCTTGCGCATGTCGGTCGGTTCGGTGTGGAGATAGATGGTCACGCCCGCCGGAAAGTTTAGCATGACGAAGTCTCCACCTCTCGGGTGACGCGGACCAATTCGCTGACGATGGTCCGCAACGCCTGCTCGTCGGCGGCGGAGGCTTCAAGCTGAACGCCGCCAGGCAGACGGACGGATAGCGCCGGCGCCGAGTGGACGAGCACTTGCTGGAAGACGCTCTGGCTGGGATCCCGACGCACGCGGGGTTGGTGCTTTGCTGCGCGGGTTGGGGAAAGCCCCAGCTTGCGCCGCCAGGCATAGAAACTCGCGATGCTGACCCCCTCGGCGGCACAAAACTCGGCCGTCTTCAACCCCGAAGCCTCCAACCGAACAAACCGTTCACGCCAAGCGGCAACTTTCTGCGGATCCGAACTGCAAGCCATCGTCAAACTCCTGAAACTTGGAATGCGGGGATAACGCTTGCCAAGCTAACAGACGCGTCAATGATGGGGCTGGTGGGCGCTTACGTTCCAGAAGCAACTGCCGACGGACCGGCTGACATGCGTGGAGGCTCGCTAAACCGCAGTGATTTTTGACACGTCGTTCAATTCGGCAACTAGTTGACTGGCTGCGAATGCATCAACCTCCGCGGCTAGGAACTTCTGCGGCCTGCGAGAGGTGGGTTCGCTCGCAGCCGAACTCTGCGCCTAGGCCAGTTCAACAGTTCGTCCGGGCGGACTGGCGGACTTGCAGAACTCGACTTGAACGCCAACTCTTAGGAGTGCGGACTCAGACCATGGCTGTGATACTCGAAAACGAGCACCTGCTTGGTGGGGCAGGCCTCTTTAGCAGCCGGTTTCGGCACAGGACAAAAAAAGGGGGTGCCTCGGAAGCGGTCTAAATCGCGTGCCCGACACTGATCATGGCAACGGGCGCAAATAGGCCCAACGCTAGCGCGTTCGGCTCCCCATTCGTCTCTCAACTTGCGGTCTGAACCAACCGCCTACGCGGCTTGTCGGCGGCGCAAGTACCAGGCACCCACGACGCCCCCGAAGAGGAGTGCCACGCTGCTGGGCTCAGGAACGTTGGTTACGAAACTGGCGGGACCGACCAAAGCCCCGGGCACGGGCATCCCCGCGCCTCCCACCTGCGAGATCCAGATGAGGTAGTCGCGGCCATCGACATCGCCATCTCCATCGGCATCTCCTAAAACGCCGGAGGCGCCCATTTCGATACCAAAGTTGGCCCGCCAAACGGCTAGGTCCGCTTCATCGACAATGCCATCGCCATTGAAGTCGGCGCCGATGGGAATGACGTCGAGCACCACCAGAGTGACATCGGAATTACTCGTATCGATGAACCAGCTCCAAGTCGGGTCCGAGAGCATCGGTAGGGCTAACGCGTTAAACGCGCCGTCGAGTAGGCCCGTACCGGAGATGATCTCAAACTCGTCGCCAGGCTGTGGATCGAGCGGCGAAATGCCACTCGCCGACAAGTCGACGTTCAAGAGTCCGCCCAGCGAGATATCTCCCCCAATCGCCATGCTGCTGAGCTGCGATCCGGTGGGACCACCACCGAGCGCCAAGCTGAGCGAAGAAGCGGGCAAGCCGTTGAAATCGCCCAGCACGGTGAACGAGACGGTCGTACCGTCGGGGGCAAGCTCGATGTCGCCCAAGTTGGTGAGGTCGTCTTCGAATACGACGTTGGAGTTGCCGGAAATCAAGATCGCGCCCGTTACGTCGTTGAGCACATCGCCCGATAGCACGTTATCGCCGGCGGTGAACGCCACGATCGCCTCATTCCGCAAGCCCGAGCCGAACCGCAAGACTGCATCCTGGCCATGGATTCGCCCGTTCTGTGCGGCCTGGTCGTCGTTGGCGGGGTCGATGCGGTTTTGGAACATGTCGAGCTCCTCGGTAAACACCCGCTGGAATACGAGCTCCCCACCAATCACGTCGATCAAGCCATTGTTGGCCATGAAGTAGTCGCTAGTGTCGTCGGTAATCGCGTCTACGGCCGACGAACTAATGCGGAGCCTTTCGCCCTGCGAAATGTTGATAAGCCCATCGCGGCGATTACTGAACGTTCCCAGATCGATTCGCCCATCGCCGTGGATTTGGCCATCGTTGTAAAGACCATCGGAAACAGAAATCCGTCCGCTATTTGCGAGTTCTACCCTTCCATACAAACCGACGAGCAAGTTGGCGTCGTCGGCGAGTGCGGAGTCATCTTCCAACCGAAAGATACTGACCAACGCATTGTCGCGAACGTAGAGGGTGCCGTTTCCGTCGGTAGGCTCGTAGTCGAAGCGATCGTCGCTGTAGACACCCACGGCCACACCAGCAGCGGCTCGGAGCCGGGAACCAAGTCCCTCGACCTCGACGGTGCCGATGCCCGTTGCCGCCGAGCTGCCATCGATGGGAATACCAGGCCCGGGCGTACCTGTGCCGGTCGACCCAATGCCGAGCGAAGCGATGCCAAGCCCCTCACGGGCATCGACCAGCCCGCCCGCGCTGACGATGAGCGAGCCTTCGCCTTCGGCACCAATGACCATGGCGGTTGTTTCGGGATCGGTACCACTTGTCGAGCCGGTTTGGCCGCGTTGATCGATGTACGAGCCAAAGCCCGATACCTGAACGATGCCGAGCGAACCTTCGGCAGCACCGACAATCAGCGAGTCCTGAATCTCCATCCGACCGCCGTCCAGCACTTCCAGTTGTCCCGAGCCGGTCAAGCCAACGTATACGTCCATCCCCGTGCCGGTACGTGGCGAGGAATCGATTTCTAATTCGCTGGTGACTCCGGTAGCCAAGAGGGAGGGTGAGATGATATCGGGGTCGTTATTGATCAACGACCCGAATCCATCGATGCGGACGATGCCCGCCCCGGTGGTCGATCCTTCAAACTCCCCTTCTTCGCCAATATCTTCTGCGGAGCCGCCGATCACCAAATTTTCATAACGCAGTGCCGAAGCCTGATCGACCACCAGCAGACCATAACTTGTATCGCCCACGACGATGTCAAAGGGATTGGCGTAAAGTGGCTGATCCACTAACACCTCGTCGTCGAAATTGATGACGAACCGGTAGTCGACAATTCCCTCAAAACCGAAGGTTGCCGCATTGTCGGCAGGGGTCACGTCGCCATCCACGCGCACGGCGGCGACGGCGGTTGCCCCGGCGGTGAGCGTCAATAGCAGGGCCATGGCGCCGGCCCGACGCCACGCCAGGCGGGACACAATCTTGCAAGTCATCATTCCTATTGCCTTTTCTCTCAACTTCGCCCCAAAAGTGGTCGGTCGTAGGTGCGCCACGATAGCCGCTTCGACACACTGCCCCGCTGGCTGCTAGGGTAGGTGTCGCATTCATGGATGCTGTGTCAACCGCTGCGTATCCCCAGTGCCTGTCGGCATTTACAACGCCCAGCCGACGGTAATTCCACCGCCCCGGCGGGCAGGATAGACAACGAGCACAAAATGCCCGGGCTCCTGGGCAGACCTCTATAATCGCCAACGGGGGCGGTAGTTGTCAACCATTTTGCGCAGCGGGCCAAACGCGGTGCGAACGGCGAAAACAAGCCAAATAGGCTATTTGTGGGACTCACACGCAGAACTCGCCCGCCAATTCAGAGCCGCAGATAGCTCACTTTGCCGCCCGCGGGAATGGTGACCGCTTGGCTGGGGAGCCGCACCAAGCAATTGGCGCGGACCGTACCCGCCACGTCGGCCGAACCACGCCAAGCGAAGAATTCTACCTGGGGGAGCGACTCGTCTGCAGCATCGACCACCCGCGCCGGGCGAAAGGTCTCGCGGCCTCCACCGTGGACAAACTCGCCCGCGGCGCGGCCTGACTGCAAGTAGAGCTGCATCGCGGCCGCCCGACCGGCCAGCACCGCCAGCGCCGGCTTGACGAACAAGTGAAAACAAACCAAGCCGCTCACAGGATTGCCCGGCAGGCCAAACACCAGCTTGGATGGTCGGCCGCTTTGCGGGACGATGCCGAACCACAGCGGCTTGCCCGGCTTGAGGTCCAGCTTATGGAATACTTGCTCGACGCCAGCGGCAACCAATGCCTGGGGCACTAAGTCCTTGACGCCCGCAGAAACGCCGCCCGTAACCAGCAATACTTCGGCGTCGAGTCCCGCCTTGATGATCGCGGTGAGCTGCTCGGCATCGTCGCAGGCGACCGGCAGTTCGTTTGCCACACCACCCGCTTCGGCCACCAGCGCGGCAAGCAGTGGACCATTGGAGTTGCGAATGAGACCCGGCGAGGGTTTCTGCTCGACAGCCACCAATTCGTTGCCCGTAGCGAGCACCGAAACGCGGGGTCGGGGAATGGTTGGCACCACCGCGCAGCCAACTTCGGCAAGCGCGGCAACCGTGACGGCGTTGATGGTCGTACCAGCCGCCACGACTTGCTGGCCTACGCTTAACGACGAACCTTGCCGCATGATGTGCTTGCCGACCGGCGGGTCGATCCAGTCGAACCGGACGGTCCGGTCGTCGACAAGGCTCGTTTTCTCCACCGGGATCACCGCCGTTGCTCCATCGGGCACCGGGGCGCCAGTCATCACCCGCGTCGCACCACCAGGACGCACGGCGCGGTGCGGGACGTCGCCGGCCAGCACTTCCTCGATAATCGTACGCGTGGGGGATCGATCGCTGGCCACGACGGCAAAGCCGTCCATCATGGCCTTGTTGTGTGGCGGCGAGTCGATGTCGCTCACCATCGACTCAGCCAGCACCAGCCCGAGCGACTCGCGAAGCTTCACGCGGTTCGCCGGCAGTGGCTTGGCATGGATGGCAACCAGTTCAAGGGCTTGGTCGACGGTTCGCATCGCGATTGCCTTTCATCCGCTCGATGAGTCCACCAGCCGGCGGAAATCGTCCCGCCACGCTTCAGAGAGTCCCGATAAGTCTTGCGCGACACGCAGCAAGTTTACCTCGGCATCCCCGCCAAAGCGAAGCGCGTAGATGGTGACAACCGACATCGACCGCTCGGGCCGCTGCGTCAATTCAATGCGATCTCCCGCCGTACAGCGGCCGGGCTCCAGCACGCGGAGATAAAACCCTGGCCGGCCCGCTTGATGAAATCGTTTGACAAACGCAGGGTCGCGCATCTTGATGCCAAGCTTCAAGCAGGGCGTCCGCGGTTGCGTCACTTCGAGTAGTACGGTGCCAACTCGATACCGATCGCCGATATGCACCTGGCCGCTTGGCAAGCCCTGCGTGGTGAGGTTTTCGCCAAAGGCACCGGGCGATAGTGTCTGCCCAGCCAGTTGTTCGCGATACCATGCGTAGTCTTCTTCGTCATACGCATACACGGCTTTGTCGATTCCGCCGTGCGCCTCTTGTCGGCTTGATCGTCGCCTTCGATGCCCAGATTATGAACGTCCGCCGTCCCACTTATGGGCTGCTTGAAAATAGCGGTCGACAACGTCTGCTGCTGGTGCTGCACCAGTCGCGGCCGGCCGACATTAATAGATAGAAGTTGCATCCTATGGGACCGCATCGTCAATCTAACAACGAACGTTCAAGAACTGACGCAACAAGTCGAACCCACGATGAGTCAAGAAGCTTTCGGGGTGAAACTGCACGCCAAACATTGGCAACTCGCGGTGCTGGATCGCCATGATCTCGCGGCCACCATGCGGTTCGTTCGACCATGCATTCACGACAAACTGCTCATCGAGCGTCGCGGGATCGATCACCAGACTATGGTAGCGGGTTGCCTGAAACGGATCTTCGATACCGGCGAACAACCCTTCGCCATTGTGATGAATCTGGTCGGCTTTGCCGTGCATCAAGTTCCGCGCCCGCACGATGGTCGCTCCGTAGGCCTGCGCCATCGACTGATGCCCGAGACAAACGCCCAGGATGGGTATTTTGCCGGCCATGCGGCGGATGGCCTCCACCGAAACGCCCGCCTCGTTGGGAGTGCAGGGGCCGGGAGAAACAATCATTCGATCGGGCCGGAGCGCTCGATTTGGCTGGCCGACATTTCGTCGTTGCGCACTACGCGGACGTCCACCGCCGCGTCGATCTCACCCAACCGCTGCACGAGGTTGTACGTGAAGGAATCGTAGTTATCGATAACCAAAATCATGGCGTGGCACTTAGAGGAATGATGCTGCAGTTTAGTCGCGGCAGCGTGTCGCTACTAGCGTGGCGGGAAGCAGACTGGTGTAATAGAACCTCGCCATTCATCACGAACTGCCGGAATCGACATGCCTCGCCGTGCTACCAAGAAAAACTCCCGCCAGCCCAGCGACACCTCGCCACTTCAATTAGTGATGGACCTAATGGCCATTCCTGGGCAAAGTGGCCAGGAAGGTGCTGTGATGGACTACATCGAGCGGCGCCTGCGCCCGCGGGGGCGGACCCAAATGATCTGGTACGCGATAACGCCCACACCAAGACGCCGCTCGCCGGGCAGACTGGCAATCAGGTGCTAAAGCTGCCGGGCACGGTCCGTGGTCCGCGACGGATGCTCTCAGCACACGTTGATACGGTGCCCGTTTGCGTGGGGAGCAAGCCAGTGCGCAAGGGCAACCTGGTCGAGTCGGCCGATCCCCAAACCGGCCTGGGAGCCGACGACCGAGCGGGTGCGGCAGTGCTGCTCGCGACCGCCGAGCGGTTGCTTTCCGGCAAGGTGGACTACTACCCCACCACGCTACTGTGGACCGTGCAAGAAGAAGTGGGTTTGTACGGAGCTAAGTTCGTGAACGTCGCCAAGCTCGGCAAGCCAAAGCTGGCATTTAACTTCGACGGCGGCTCGCCAACCAAGCTTACCGTTCGGCGCAACGGGTGGCTATCGCATGACGATCGAGGTGCATGGCATCGCCAGCCACGCGGGGGGGCGCCGGAGGAAGGCGTTACGCGCGATTGCCATCGCGTCGCTGGCGATCGCCGACCTGGTGGAAAACGGATGGCATGGATTGATCGAAAAGCGCGGCGGCACCGGCACCAGCAACGTCGGGGTAATTGAGGGGGCGACGCTACCAACGTGGTCACCAATCGGGTGAAACTACGTGCCGAAGCACGCAGCCATAACAGCAAGTTCCGCGAGCGGATTGTTCGCGAAATAGAAAAGGCATTCACCCGCGCTGCCGTCAAAGTCCGCAACACCAAGGGCCAAACGGGACGCGTCGACTTCGCTGGCCAGCTCGATTACGACTCGTTTCGCCTGGCGAAAGACGATCCTTCGATCGTCGCCGCGAGGGCCGCCGTCGAGGCCGAAGGCAACACCGCGGAACTGGCCATTAGCAACGGCGGCCTCGACGCCAACTGGCTCGCCGCCCGCGGAATTCCGGCCGTGACGCTCGGCTGCGGACAGCGCAACATTCACACCGTCGACGAACAACTCGACATCGCCGAGTACGAACTCGCCTGCCGTCAAGCGTTTCGTCTGGTGGTTGCCGAGTAAGTCCGGTCGCCGACCGGCTTAGATGCCAAGATTCGCCAGCCCGTCGGCCAGTTGGCCCAGGGTCTGGGCAAGCTTGGGATGCTCTGCCTCGAATTCGGTCATCATCTCGCGGAGGCTATCGCTCGTAGGAGCGGGCGAGTCGTCGTCGCTGGGGTGCTCTCCAGTGAGCAGCTTGGCCATGTCCTGCATGACGGTTAGCAGCATCGCTTTGGTCGACTCGTCGACACTATCAATCGTACTCAACTCCTGATGCAGAGTCGTGAGTTGCGTGTGGAGCTGTTGTTTGTCCATGGCTTGGGCACCGCTAAGGGAGAGAAGCAGACTCGCTGCTTACATTGTACCAAACGGTCGGCCGATGCGAGAAGGCAATTCGGACCCGCGTGGACAGGGCGGTTGCTACCCTGCCGCCCTGGCTGTCCAGGTCACCTGCCCGTGGGCACTTTCGACGATGCCCGTATCGATGATGGCCACCGAGGCTGCTGCCCCCGCGACGAGCGAGAAATCGGCCAGCCGGGCGATCTGCCGCGGCACGCCCTGCGCCAGGTCGTGAATTAAGTGCAGGGCATCCTCAGTAAACACGGGTTCCAGCCGACCCGCCGCCATCAGGGCGTGTTGCAGGTAGTCGACGGTGGTGTCGCCCGACCACGGGTAAAGGTCGATCCTCAGGTCAATGAGTTCCAGTAGCACTTCGGGCCACCGGTCGGCCTCCTTGGGGCTCGCGGCAAGCACCAGGGTCCAGGTCGCCCCCATGGTGGCGGCGACCCGCGATAGCCGCACCAGCTGGTGACACAAATCGGCGCCGGCCTGACCCGCGTCGTCCACCAGCACCAGCGCTGCCTCGCCCCGCCAGGCATGCTCAGCAGCCGTGTCGGCCAGCCGTTGCCACAATCGCGAGACGCTGTCGCCGAGTGCTGGCTGGGCGTCGAACCCGCAGGCCACCTGCCACAACAGTTCGCGCCGGTCATGCCAAAGGCATCGACCGCCGCGGCGTA
The DNA here is from genome assembly GCA_963753855.1 of Lacipirellulaceae bacterium. Lineage (GTDB taxonomy): Bacteria > Planctomycetota > Planctomycetia > Pirellulales > Lacipirellulaceae > Aeoliella. Next base: position 741,074 of record CAVWDV010000009.1, read on the forward strand.
GCGACCTTGCCGCGCGAAGTTGCGACCAGCCTCGGCAAGCACCATGCTCTTGCCCATCCCCTTGTCGGCCACCAGCACTCCCAGGGCCCGCCGCTCGGCACCCAAGTAGTCGATCCGCGCAAGGGCCTCCTGGTGCGGAGGCGCTGGGTACGCTTCGCCCTGCGGTCGGTAAGGCGAGCAGTCGAGTTGCCAATGTCGCAAGTAAGACATGGGAACCAATGGCTAAAGACGAAAGGTTGGACACCGCGGCTCGCGGACTACGCAAGCACGCACTCAACCGTCATAATCGGTCCGAGCCACCAACAATCTTCAGCCTGAGTCTGCTAGCAACCTCCGTACGCATGGCCGATCGCTTTCACCTGCCAACCGCCCCCACAGACGGGCGCACCAAGCTCGACGGCCCCGAGGCGCATCACCTGCTGCACGTAATGCGCACGAGCGTCGGCAGCGAAGTCACGCTGTTCGACGGCCACGGTGGCGAGTACCACGCCACGGTCGCCCAGTGCGGCCGCCGCGAGGTGCTGCTAGCGACCGGAGAGCGGCGAGCGATTTGCCGCGAATTGCCGACTCGCCTGGTGCTGGGCGTTGCGCTGCCGAAGGGGGACCGGCAAAAGTGGCTGGTGGAAAAGCTCACCGAGCTCGGCGTGGCGGAGCTCATTCCGCTGGCGACCGAACGAAGTGTCGCCGATCTGAAAGGCAAATCGCGCGAACGGCTCCACCGCTCGGTCATCGAGGCCAGCAAACAATGTGGCCGCAATACCTTAATGCAAATCGCAGACCCGCAGCCCATTGCCGGCCTGCTTGCCTCCGCCTCAGGGACGAAGCTCGTGGCGCATCCAACGGGCGATTCGCTCGCCCAGGCGCTGCCAGCAGCCATCGACACCGCGTACGTCGTCGTTGGCCCCGAAGGTGGGTTAACCGATGCGGAAGTGTCGCTCGCTACGAGCCACGGCTGGACCATCGTGAGCTTGGGGGCGAGCATCTTGCGAATCGAAACCGCGGCGGTGGCGCTAGCGGCAGTCGTTGCCAGCCGTAACTCCTAGCCGAATCGACCTCGCCGGGCCGCCACGCGGGCCGCGATGGGCCATGCTCACATGGAGGTGGGCCGTACCAAAGGACGTGGTCCTCCGGCTAGTTCTCTTCTTGGCTAGCCTGTGCGCCTCAATCGTGCCGAACAGATGTCCGCCATAGTTGGCCCCGCTCCAATGGCCAGCGTAGTGGCCGTCGTGAAACAGCACCCGCGCACTGTAGGTTCCCAGCCCCGGAAAGCCGACGTTGTCGACCACCACCACTGGCGTGTCGCCCGCCCACTCAACGGGCAGCGTCATCGGCAAGGTCACGTCGTGGTCGCCGTAGCGAATGCGGGCTTTGAACAACCAGTGACCTTCATCCACTTTGCGGACCTCCTCCAGATCGTACCGCTCACCCCGCAGTTGGGGTGGGGCGTCCGCGTCGCTGGTACCATCGACCGTGAAGTACCCGGCCAGGGTCGCGCCGGTGAGCCGCGCGGCAAGCTGTGTTTCCCGTTCGGCCTGGGAGGCGGGCTTCCGCTGCTCCGTCACCGCTTCCTGACATCGGGCATCGCCTGCGAACAACATCGCCAGCGCACAACAACCAATCCAAGTCCGACAGCAAGCGGCCATCATCTTCGAACCTCCGGCAACCTAGGAACTGCGACGGGTACGAGCCACCAGCTCGACCTCTCATGCTGTAGCCTAGCAGAGTTGCCGATGCGATGCCGCCAAGATGCCGTCATTACCCCCCGTGGTGGTGGCCACAGAGCGAAAGCCGGCCGGCGATGGCCTTACCGGAGCCGAGGGGTATCGGGGTAGAACTGCGTGGTATTGAAGTAACGCGTGCCATGGCCGGTGCCGGGTACCGCGCCACTATCCGCCTGCTGAATTGGCTGGCCATACGAAACTTGCTGCACCTGGCGTTGCAGGGTGCCAATGCTCTGGCGGGCCAAGGCATTGGCCTGCTGTTGCTGCTGCAAGGGGCGAACGTACGTGTGGTAGTTCGGCAAACCCTCATCGCTTTCTCGGATGAACAAGTTCAGGTAGGGACTGATGGCCGGCGGCGCACCGGCGACCGTACCTTCGAATGGCTTGGGCATCTGCCGCGCGGGAGCTGGCCGCGTCGCACCACTGGAGGGTCGCTGCGGCAATTGCGCAAGTGCCCTGGCCGACGTCGCCCCGCCATAAAAGTCGATGATGTTCTGCACCTGCTTGGGCAAGCCCGCCGTCGATTCTTGACTTAGTCGCTGCGGCCGCACGCCCATCATGGCCGACGGGATGGTGCGCGCCACCGGTGCGGGACTGGCGGCTGGTGGCGCAGGCAGTTCCGGAAAAACGGATTCGGTACCCGCCGAAGGGGGCGCACTGAAGTCGGGCATCGCCGGCGGTGTATCGAACTGCCCCCAAGCGAACGACGCCATCAAACTCACCCCGCCCAAGCAGCTCAGCAACTTCGTGGTCGACACGTCGCGACCTCCCGGCAAACGTTAAAGACAAGATTTCCGTAGCCACTCCACAACTTGGCGCTACGGCTTCTCTAATCGTCAAACTCGCACCGGAAACTTTGGGCCAATCGCACGCATGAGGCTTGGAAGCCTTTAATGAGCCAACATTGCTAGCAACGCTTGCTGGGCGGCACCACCATCGCCCGCGGTGAGCTGCGCGCGTGCGTCGGTCAGTCGAGCGAAATGGGAGCAAGCAAACGGCACGGCTGCCCCGGGCTCGAGCTGGGCCGGGGTTACGACCTGGCCGATGGCGGAAAGCAGTTTGTCGATGCCGGTGCCCTCCGTGGCCGAGGTGAGCACCACCGCGTCGCCCGCCCTGCGGTGGAGGTTTTCGCGCTGCTCGGCCGATAGCTGGTCGACCTTATTGGCCACCTCGACAAGCGGTTGATCGGCGAGCCAGGCATCCAACAACGTGGCGGCCCGCTCGGCGGCAAACCAGCTGGCGGCTTCGCCCACGCGCACCACCACATCGGCATCGGCGATCACCTGCTGGGCAAGGGCGATGCCTGCCCGTTCGATGTCGCCGTCTGCTACCCGCAGACCAGCGGTGTCGACCAGCTCGATCGCCCACCCATCGATGGCGGTAGTGGCGGTCACCACGTCGCGCGTGGTGCCCGGCGTATCGAATACAATCGAACGTTCGTAGCCAACCAGGGCATTGATAAGGCTGCTCTTACCAACGTTCGGCGCACCGGTAAGCACCACCCGCGCTGGCGTGGTGAGTCGCTCCCCCACCGGCTGGCGGTCGAGCAGCGCTTGCACGGCTACCACCGCTTCGTCGATCCGCCCGACCTCCAGAAGCGCCACGGTTTGCCCCACCGCCTGGCGAAGCGCACCATGAAGTTGGTCGAGCAATATCAAGGCCGCTTGCTCGGTGACCGCCTTGCCAAGTGCCAGGTGCGCGGCTGCTTCGATGGCGGTGCCACCCGTTGCTGCCAACCACGCTGGCTGGTCGACTGCCACGCAGCCGGTATGCTCCAGCGACTCGACCACGGCGCGACTCGCTGCTGCACCACCATGGCAATGCACCTCAATGCAACGCGGGCGACGCGTAACGACGACCTCTTCGCCAGCGACATGGCCCCAGCGGCCAAACGCGATGCGTCCCAGGGCGAGCGATTCGAGCGGCTTGCCGCTGGCGGCATGAAAACAGCGATCGACCGCGTGCACGCTCCCCGCACCAAAGACGCCAACAACCGCAATCGCGCCCCGGCCGGCCGGCGTAAGCACGCACACGCGTGGCGATTTTTCGCCCGAGTCGGCACCCACAACTTCCATCGAAGGGTGGCTCATGACCTGGGCTTTTCGCTGGCCGACATCGCCAGGCCGGTCAGCACCAAGTGCGGCAGGTAGCGAACCGTGTAGTCGGGCGATCCCAGCAGCCGTGCCATGTCGGGCGAGGTGCTACCCGTGACCAGCACCTGCGGAGCCGTGGCAAGCCCATCCCGCTGGCGGGCGATGAGTTCGCGAACGGCGCCAATGGCGACCCAGTACAAGCCGGCGTGGATGGCCTGAGCGGTGTTTGTGCCCACAGCGGGGGGCGATTTTCCGGCCAATTGGGGGCGCACCGCCGGCAGCGCGTCGGTATTGGCGTGCAGCGCGTGGGCCGCCGTAACCATACCGGGCAGGATCGCGCCCCCCTCGAAGCCACCATCCGTCGCGAGCAGGTCGACCGTAATGGCGGTGCCAAAGTCAATCACGATCGCCGGCGTGTTCTCCCGGCGGACCGCATTGGCCGCCACGGCCGCCGCCAAGCGGTCGCATCCCACCCGCTCGGGATGGTCAGTGCGGTTGTCAATGGGAAAGTCGGCGGCCACCAGTTCCTGCAGGTTGTCCCAGTGACCGCCATCGTACTGGTGCAGGAACTCGCCAAGCGCGGCGGTACCCGGCCGGCTCACACTTCCCACCACAAACGGCGTACCCGGCGCAATGAACTCGGCCAGCCAATCGGCCAGCGGCGCAATCTCGTAACCTGTGCCCGACTCACCAGGGTCGACAGTCAGGGTCTCGACCGGCTCGGCCAGCGCGGCTCGGGCGTTTGGCAGTGGCGCCGCGGGTGGCACTCCGCTGGAGCGCGAGCGATCAAACCGGCCCAGCTTCATCCGGCTATTGCCGATATCGACCGCCACGATGGACTGCAACTGCTGCATAGAATCGGAAGAAAAACACCAAGGCAAGAAGGGACACGACGACGCTCGCTGGGCTAGCAGACAGGATAACACGATCCGCCGGTTTAACGAGGTCCCCCACTCCGACTTTCAGTACCGGCTACGAGGCATCCGCGGCCTGCGACACTTCCTGCGGGCGTGTGCCGTCCTTGGCTTTGGCTTTCTTCTGGAGCGTATCGACCTCCTTGCGGAGCGACTCTTGCTCTTTACGCAGCTCGCTCACTAGTTTGCGAAGCTCGCGGACTTCGCGGGGTACGAAGGGCGCGTCGTCCTGCAGCTTCTTCACGGCGGCGGCGGCAGCCGTCGACTCGCGGCCACGACCTTCCCGCTTGGCGTACGACTCGAGCGCGGCGATTGCTTGCGGATCGCCCAATTCGCCTAGCGCCTTGATCGCTCCCCCCCGCACCCTGGCCGCAGGATCACGCAGGCATTGCTCCAAGAACGCCCGCACGGGAGCCTTGTCGTCGGCTTCGCGCCACAATTTGGCAAGCACCGCTAGGCCTTCGGCGTAATCGCGGTCGCTAAACTTTTGGCGATCGGCCTTCAGCAGGTTCAGCAGTTTCCCGCGAAACGACGTGTCGCCCGACTCGCCGATCGCCGCGATGGCGGCTCCAGCAATTTCGTTGTTGAAACTCGTCGAATCGAGTGCTGCATGGACTTGGCTGCGTGCATCATCGGCAGCGTACTTGCTCAGGGCTCGGACCGCCGTGGAGACAATGGCCGGATTCGGTTCGTTGTCCACCACGTGGCTGAGCACCCGCAACGCTTCGGGCCGATAGAACTTGCCGAGATTCTCGACCACCGCCCGGCGAACGCGGGCGTCGCTCTGTTCTCTGCTGCCCTCGAGCGCGGCGTACGATTCGTCGCTGCCCATTTTCTCCAAGGCTTCGGCCGCGGCGATGCGCACTCCATAGAAGGGGTCGCTATCGAGCGCCTGCTGAAGCGCGGCAATCGCTTGCTGATTGTCTTTCTTGGCGAGCGCCTTGGCCGCCAGCAGTCGCCCAATCACGTCGTCGCCGGCAGTCAACTGCACCTCCAGCATCTTTTGGGGCTTATCGAAGTCGACCGTCGCGAGCACCGTGTATTCCGGGTCGAACCGCACGAGTTCCGGTTGCCCCGACAGCGGAACGTAGAAATCGTGCTTCGCTTTGTTGACTTCCACCTGGTGGTTGGTGGCGTGACCATCGATCGTAAAACGCAGCACCGTAGGGAAGGCGAATAGCCTGTTGTCTGCCAACTGCTGTGTCTGCTCCACGGTCACATGGGCCAATTTTTCCTTTGGCAGCCACTTGTAGCGGACCTTGAGCGCCGGACTGCCGGCACCGAAGACCCATTGGTCGAAGAACTGATCGAGCTCGCGGCCCGATACTTCTTCGAGCGCTGCGATCAGGTCGGCCGTTACTACGCTGGATAAGGCGTTGTTCTGGAGGTATCGCTTGATCCCCCGCTGATAGAGCTCAACGCCGAGCCGACTCCGCAGCATGTGCAGCACCCAACTCCCCTTGGGGTACGCCCGGAAGTCGAACTGCTCCCACGCGTTGTCGTACTCGCGGAATACGATGGGGCGGGGGTCGTCGCTGTTTGGCAGGACACGCCCCGTTGCGTCGTTCCACAGTCCGTAGAGAAGTTCGTCGCGCCCGAGTTTGTGTTCGTTGTACAAGTGCGTGTAGTACGTGGCAAAACCTTCATTTAGCCACAAGTGCGACCAATCTTCGCAAGTCACGTAGTCGCCAAACCACTGGTGTGCCATTTCGTGGGCATCGAGGTTGCGGCTTGAGCGGATGTTCTCCGTCTCCTTGGAGAAAAGGGTGCCGTGGAACAGCGTGGTGATGGTGGTGTTCTCCATCCCACCGCTGGTAAAGTCGCGAATCGTCGCCTGGTCGTACTTGTCCCAAGGATACGGCACACCAATCTCGCCCTCGTAAAACGCCATGATCGCCTTGGTGTCGGCAAACGAGTTAGCCGCATGCTCGGCGAGCGATGGCTGCGCGTAGAAGCCGAGCGAAATATCGCGGTACTTATCTTCGAGCTTGTGGAATTTGCCTGCTACCAGGCATACCAGGTAGCTCGCGTGTGGCTTGTCTTGCAGCCAATGGACCCGCTTCATTCCCCCATCGGCGCTTTCGTCCGACAGCTTCCTGCCATTGCTGATGACCACCATGTTGTCGGGTACGGTGCAAATGACTTCGGTAGTCGACCGCTCGTTGGGAAAATCGAAACAGGGAAACCAATGGGGCGCTTCGTGCGTTTCGCCCTGCGTCCAGATGTGGGTATCTTCTTCTGGATACCCAAGTTCGGGTGTGCGGAAGTAGAGCCCTTTTTTCGGCTCAGCCGTGTAGGTGATGGCGACTTCCACTTTCTGCCCCACCGGAATCGACTCGGCAAACAGCAGCGTTAAATGGCGGTCGGTCACCACGTAGTCGGCGAGCGGCGCGGAAGACCTCACCTGCGAGACGTTGAGCATCTCGGCATCGAGCGTCACTTCTTCCACCGGCCTGGAAATCGGCGCGAACGCAAGCGTGGTGGTCCCAGCCACTGTGCGCTTGGCGAAATCGGGCGTTACGTCGATCTTAATGTGCAACACGTCGACCTTGCGGTCGGGAGCGTACTTCGCGGCCCGCTCGCCGGACGCTGCGGCCGACGCCGAATGGTCGCGACCACAGTAGCGGCAGATATCCTCAAGCTCCACGGCGGTAGCCCATTGGCTTATCATCAGGAATACCGCAAGAACGAAAGGTACTTGGCGAATAGGTACGTACATCATCGTTGCATCCAAAATCTTAGCGCTGTGAAGGTCCGAACAATTACCTGTTTGCACACCGGCAAGTATAGCTTAGCGGCCAACCGATGGCAGCACGTTGGTCGGCCCGCGCAGCATCGACCCTTAGTTAATAGACGAAATCGCACTGCCATTGGTTCGAACTGGTCTCGCCGGTTGCACTCCACACGACCAGGGGGATGCCGGGTGCCCATCTTCCCGACCTCTCCGCTCGCCATACTTCCGTCCCCACATATTGGCTAGAATCCTGCTATGAAAATCTCCTTCAAACGCGTGCTGCTCTTTGGTGGCGTCGTCCTGCTGCTGTTCGTGGCGTACATGGCCTACCAGTTGCTCACGCCTAGCGGGCCGATTGCCATCTCGCCGCAAACGACGGTCATCACCGAGCCCCTGGCCGATGATGGCCTGCCCGACTACGCCGCCCACGTGCTGGGCAAAATGAACGAGGGCGTCACGCCCAAAAACAATGGGGCCATTCCCTACCTGCAGGCGATGTGGCCCGCCGAGCTGGACATCGCACAGCAGCAGGTGGTGTGCACCGAGCTCGGCATGGACATGCCGCCAACCGATGGCATGCAGGAGCCGTACTCCGACAAGAAGCTCATCACCGAGCTGACGGCTTGGTACAAGGAGCAGCAGCTCGCCGGGAAAGTGGTTGACGAGGAGGAACTCCGCCACTGGGTTCAAGAGGAGCTGGTCCACCACTTTCAGGTTGCCCCGTGGACGGCGGACGACGCGCCGGCGATGGTGGATTGGCTAGAGCGGAACGAACCCTACTTCGCGCTCCTGCATGAAGCAGCGGAGTGTGAGAAATACTACCTGCCACCGACCGCGCTACTTACCGATCCCCAGGGCTCGCTCATCCACATACTCTTGCCCCATGTGCAGTCGCTTCGCTCGGCCGTGCGGTGCCTCGGCGTGCGGGCGAACTACCATATCGGCTCGGGCGAGCTGGACGCCGCGTGGGACGACTGCCTTACGATGTACGGCCTCGCAGCGTCCAGCTCGGGCCAGGCACTGGTGGGGGACTTGGTTTCGATCGCGTGTGAAAGTACCGCCAACGGAGTGACACTCGAAATCCTCGATTCGGCCGCGCTAACGCCTGAGCTTGCCAAACGGATACAGCCCTACCTGCAATCCCGCCCGCCGCGCGACAGCATGCGGGCGACCATCGACGAGTTCGAGCGGCTGCTGTTTGTAACCGCCATACTGGAAATGTCGGGAGAGCGGCAGTCGGCCAATCCAAATGCTGCCATGGGCGCGCCTTCGCTGGGCCCGCTCGCCGGCGTAGCGCACCTGGCGATCGACTGGAACCTGATGCTCACTATCGGCAACGGGTGGTACGACCAAATCGTCGCCGCCCTCGCGCTTCCCACTCATGCCGAACGACGCGCGGCGATCGACGCGATCGATGCGAAACTCGCCAAGGGCGCCGCGCTGGGCCCGGGTGCGATCGCCGGGAGCGTGTTCAGCCGACGAGCGCGGACCCAACAAATGGCCAATGTGTTCTCCAGCATGCTTCTGCCCGCGGTGAATGCCGCCGTGGGGGCAGAAAACCGGGCCAACACGCAGCTTCGGCTGCTGCAAACGGCAGCGGCGGAGGCTGTCTATCGCGTTGAGAACGGCACGGTCTCCCGTTCGCTCGACGCGTTGGTGCCCCAGCTTCTCCCGACGGCACCCATCGATACCTACGGCAATCCCCTGGTGTACAAGCCAGCGGACAATGGCTACTTGCTCTATTCGCTGGGTCAGAACGGCCAAGACGAAGCCGGGTCGAACGAAGCTTACTCGACCTACAAGGGATACGAGACCAGCGACATCAAGAACGAAGACCAGGACCGCGCACTTCGCGAGTTGCTCGACGAGCCGGCTGCCGAGGCCGGTGGCGACGAGTTGGATTACGAGTTCGTGCGCGCGCCGAAAGACGCCGACGATTGGGCACTCCGTTTGCCGCTACCGGAGAGACCGATTCCCGAGTACGAACCGGCGGCGGAGTGAGCCGAATGTGCTAGCGTCGGGCAGACTCGAGATTGCCCAGAGTCCCTTGAAGACTGGGTGGCAGCAACACTTGTCCAGACCAGAGGCCGCCATTGGGTGCAGCTCGATTCGGACATGCGTCGGTGTCGCTGGCGACAAGAGGCATCGCGGCAGGCCTCTCGTGCTGCGCACACGGACAATCGGCCGAAGGAGTTTTACCTGATGTCAATGAAAACCCCGGCCGACTGTCTGTGCCACCCAGCGGCTGGGCCGCACCCCTACCTTGGTTGGCGGGGTCGGCTCGATGCTTGTTCGGGCGTAGGGAAGTCCACCAGCTCCGCAAGGTTGCCCCTCACGCGCACGCTATGAAACTCGCCATCGGCCTCGCGTAGCTCCACGGGGCAAGCCCCTACCGGGCCGAGCATGGTGCCGTGCACCCGGGCGTCGATCTGAGCATCCGGTACGATTTGCATTCCGAACCGCCGTAGCATCCGCGGCACGGCCACACGCATGATCTCCATCGCCAGCGGCCCTCCGATGCACATCCGGCTGCCAGCCCCAAACGGCAAGTATTCGTAGGTACTCGGCGAAATCGTGCGCCAACGATCCGGATCGTAGCGGCGGGGCTCATCGTACAATTGCGGCAAGCGATGCGTAATGAGCGGTGTAAACACCACCGGTGTCCCGCGGGGGCAAGTGAGCGGCCCGAGTTCGACCCGCGTGCTGGCAACCCGCTGCGAATAGGCCGAAGCAGGCAGCACCCGCATGCTTTCTTTGATGGCCCGCTCGAGCACATTCGTTGAGCTTTCGGGGTCCGCCAGAGCATCGCGATAGACTTGCATCGCCACCGTGGGATGTTGCATGAGCAACAAGAGCGTCCAAGTAAGGGAGTGGGCGGTGGTCATGTGCGCTGCACCAAACAAGACGCAGGTCTGGCCGATTAACTCCTCGTCCGAGAGGCTCCCCATTTCGCCATGGCTACGCAACAGTAGCGATAAGACATCGGGCACCTTGCCCGCGCCTGCCGCATCCTGTTGCTCGCGGCGACGGGCAATCATGGCGGTCACGGAGTCTTCGAGGCCCTCGGCAAAATCGAGGAGCTCCTCGTAGCCTGCACCAAATGCGTCGTCGGGCACCAGCGCTCCGGCGCCGATGTTGTGCATCCGCGACACCCAGTCCGCTATTTGCTCGCCCAACTGGCACGCCTGGTCGAAGTTGTCCATGCCAAACAACAGCCGGCTGGTCATGGCGAGCATGTACTGCGTCATTTCGTCGGCCAGATCGATGGTGGTTCCGCCCTGCCAGCGATCGAGCCAACTGTCGGTGATCTGCTCAATAATCGGTCGATAGTGGGCGATAGCGGGGAGCCCAAACGGCTGCTTAACGATCCGCCGGTTGCGCGAATGCTGCGGACCATTCATGCCCAGCAGGCCGCAGGTAAGCCGCCGCTGCGAGGACCGTTTGGGGCCACGAATCGGAAAGAACCGGACCTGAAACGTCTCGGTGTCGCGAAGCACCTGGTGATTGAGCGCTGGATCGAAAAGAAATACCAATCGTTGGCCACTATCTTCGATGGCGGCAATCGGCCCGAATTGTTCGTGCAGGCGAAACAAATGCCCGAGTACGTCGCTGGTGAAGTCGGACAAAGGCAGCGAAACAACAGGCAGCGCTTGCTGCTCGGAATGGATGCTCGAATCGGCCACGGGAAAACACTCGCCCTCGGATTTGGTCAGGAATTCAGGTGCCAGTGGCCCCTATTGCGCGAGGCGTTTTGGCGGAGAATGGCCGCCAACAACGCGGCCGGCATACTTTGCCCACCTTAACAATAGCACCCATATGCTCCCGGTGCTAGCAGCAAGATATCTGCGTAACCGAGCGACCCGTGGTCAGCGGCCTAGCCCGGATATTTCATCCGTTGGTTCACGGCGGGCACTAGCGCGAGGGCCCAAGTCCTGGTATTTGTGTGGTTTCTACAACTCCCGCACAAGCCAGAACAAGGAACCCTCGCATGACAGAGTGTAGCGAAACGGCGATTCAGTTCACAGCGGTCGGTCGGCGGCAAGTGGTGGCCAATTTCGATGGCGGGCGACTGACCTCCGACGCGGGCGTGGTGCTATTGCGTGAGGTCGATCGACGAATTGGCTTGCTCGACGCGATCGATGATTGCCTGCCCGATCCGCGTGACCCGCGATACCTGATCCACCACCAACGCGAGATGCTGGCCCAGCGTATCTTCTCGCTGGCATTGGGCTACGAGGACCTCAACGATCAGCAGGCCCTGCGCGACGATCCCGCGTTGCAGCTTGCCGCCGGTAAGGCGGCGGACCCCGACAAGCCGCTGGCTTCTCCTCCGACCCTCTGCCGCTTGGAGAATCGCGTCAGTCGCCAGGCGTTGGTCGCGATGTCGAAGTTGCTGGTGGAACGTTTCTTGGCGGCGCACGATAGCCCGCCCGAAGAGATCGTGCTGGACTTCGACGCCACCGACGACCCGGTTCACGGCCAACAAGAGGAGCGATTCTATCAAGGCTACTATCGCCATTACTGCTTCCTGCCGTTGTACGTGTTCTGCGGGGGTCATCTGTTGGTCTCGCTATTGCGGCCGGCCAACATCGATCCGGCGAAACACTCCCTCGCGCTGACGAAACTGCTGGTCCAGCGGATTCGTCAAGCGTGGCCCAACACCCGGATCACGATTCGCGGCGACAGCGGCTTTTGTCGCTGGCGATTGATGCGTTGGTGCGAGAAACAGGGGGTGGATTACATTTTCGGCATCGGTCGGAACAAGGTCTTGGAGCGTCGTATCGCACCGCTGATGGCCGAGGGGGAAGAAGCCTTCGAGCAAGCAGGCCAGAAGCAGCGCCTCTTTGGAGAAACGGAGTATCAGGCCGGAACGTGGGACCGCCCACGGCGGGTTATCATGAAAGCCGAGCGTTTAGAAGCAGGGCCGAATCGCCGCTTCGTCGTGACCAGCCTGGCGGGCAACGCGCAAGCCATGTACGACGACATCTACACGCAGCGCGGCGACATGGAGAATCGCATCAAGGAGCAGCAGTTGATGCTCTTCGCCGATCGCACGAGTTGCCACAACTTTGTGGCGAATCAGTTTCGCCTGCTGCTTTCGAGCTTCGCGTATGTGCTGCTGCACGAGTTGCGTCGCACGGAGTTGGCCAGCACCGAATTGGCGCCGGCGCAAGTCAGCCGCATTCGGCTGACGCTATTGAAAGTCGCCGCCCGTATCACCCTCCCGGTGCGTCGCGTGGTGCTGCACCTGGCAAGCAGCTATCCACACCAGCAACTCTTCCGCCAGGTCGCTGCCGGGTTAGCCGCCGCCCCCGGATGACGTCTCGAAATTACCGCACGCCCAACCTCTGAAAATTCTTAATGGCCAGAGATCCTAACCGGGGGTAAGGGGGCCTCTGCGTACCCGAGACCCTCCACCTAAGAAGCCCCCGCTACAAGGGACTCCATGGGCGGATGAAATATGCGGGCTAGCATCCCCACATACTGGAGAAAAGCGTACCAGTGTGGAATGGCCAGCATGCGGCTTACCGTTGGTAAACAACGGCGTACGTCTTGCCCTGGAATTTCTCGGCAGCCGCTCGACGATGGCGGTCTGTTGATTATGATATAGGGCTCGGCTCATCGAGCCGACCCAAATTACCAACCCACCTGCCGCACCCTCGGGGGAGAACACCTGCGATGAAAATCGCCGTCATCGGAACCGGCTACGTCGGACTCGTCACAGGAACCTGCTTTGCCGACAGCGGCAACGACGTCACCTGCGTCGACATCGACGAGAAGAAGATCGAGGGGCTCAAGCACGGGACATCCCGATCTACGAGCCGGGGCTCGCCGAGCTGGTCGAGCGAAACGCCGAAGCGGGCCGGCTGGTGTTTCACCACCGATACTGGCCGCAGCCGTCGAACCGGCCGAGGTCGTCTATCTGGCGGTGGGAACGCCGCAGGGGCCCGACGGCTCGGCCGATCTTTCGGCCCTGTGGAGCGTGGTGAAGGCCATCGCTCCCCACCTCCGCAAAGACGCCATCGTGGTGACCAAGAGCACCGTGCCGGTGGGCACCAATGCCACGCATTTTTGGCATGCTCAAGGAACTGACCGGACGCGAGTGCGACGTGGCCAGCAATCCCGAGTTCCTCAAGGAAGGCGCCGCGATCGAAGACTTCATGAAGCCCGACCGCGTGGTCGTCGGCGTCCGTCGTCAGGAAGTGGCCGACGTCCTGCACCGAGCTGTACGAGCCCTTCCTGCGAACCGAAAAGCCGTTCCTCGTCATGTCGCCCGAAAGCGCCGAGATGACCAAGTACGTGGCCAACGCGCTGCTGTCGACCAAGATCAGCTTCATCAACGAGATGGCCAACCTGTGCGAACGGATGGGGGGCGACATCAACGACGTCCGCCGCGGCATCGGCCACGACAGCCGCATCGGGTTCGCCTTCCTCTTTCCCGGCGTGGGCTACGGCGGCAGTTGCTTCCCGAAGGATGTCCGGGCGCTGACGGCCATGAGCGTCGACCACGGTTGCGAACCGCCCATGCTGCGTGCGGTGGACGAAGTCAACGAGCGGCAGAAGTCCGTGTTCACCCACAAGCTGGACGAACACTTTGCTGGCGATCTTCAGGGCAAGGTCATCGCGATCTGGGGCCTGGCCTTCAAGCCGCGAACGGACGACATCCGCGAGGCTCCGGCGCTGGTGCTGATTGATTGGCTGCTCAAGCAGGGGGCCGAAGTTCGCGTTCACGATCCCGAGGCGATGGGCAACGTGCAAGCCGAACTGGGCGACAAGGTCAGTTACTGCACGCGGCGGATGGAGGCCATTGAAGGGGCCGATGCCCTGGTGATCATGACCGAGTGGAAGGATTACCAGTCGCCCGATTTTGCCGAGATGTACCAGTTGCTGAAATCGCCCGTCGTCCTGGATGGTCGCAACCTGTACGACCCCGAGCGCATGAAGCGGCGGGGCTACAAGTACTACAGCATTGGCCGCCCCGTGGTGTGAGACGCGGATGCCCGCACCCGGGAAGCGGGTTGTCGCGCGAGCCATTGCCTCGAATATCGCTGCTGTGTTTTGCCCCCGTGGAAACAGTGGTTTGCGCGGCGCGAACCCCGGAAACCTGTCCGAAAGTGGGATGCGATTTGCTTGACCCGCTTGTAGACCGCTTTTAGACTCAATTTGGCATCGCTCGGCACTCCGCCGAGCCGGAACGGTGCTCACCCCCCTACTTTACGTACCGAAATCTGCCAGCTGGCGGATAACGCGAATCGGGAATCTCGCAGCCGCATGGCTTAGCGGCGCGTTTTCCGCCCCTGGGAACGGATGGCATGAAATCGACCGTGAGTTATTGTGGCGCAGCAGGTACGCGCCTTCTCCCTGCGCAGGGCTGGTTGGCGAGCGTCGTGCTCGCCGTGGTCGGTGCCGCTTCGCCGGTCATGGCGACCGGCGTCCCGGTTGACGGGTTTCTGCCCCTGGTAGGCATCACGCTTACCAATGAGTACGTCGACGACCTAGAATTCTTCCCCCAGCCGAGTTCGGCCCCCGGTGGAGTCTTCCTAGGTAACAGCGCCGGCTATTACGACCTTGCCCTACTCGATACGGGGGCCGCCGTATCACTGCTAACGACCGCCAGCGACGCCGCATTCAACATTGCTGGCCCCTATCCGGGCGATGGAAACAACGATGGGTTTCGTGGCACGGAATCTGTCACCATCGGCGGCGCATCTGGCTTCCTGCAAGCGAGCATTAGCGACCCGCTCGGTTTGTACGCTGGTGGACTCCAGGACCGCGTACTAGGTAGTACCTCCCTGGAAATTAATAATTCCGCCATGGAGGGGCAAACGAATTCGTCCCTAATCACAATTCCTACAGAATCCGATTTGCCAAACGTGTTGGGGCTTTCGTTTGCCAGTCAGTACGCCACCCGCATTCGCAACAGCGTACCGCAAGTGTTTGAGCTCAACGGCGAAACGGTTCGCTCGCCGGCCATCGATTTCCACCCGCTCGGCAGCCAGGGGCTTGGAATCACCCGCAAAGCTCAGCTGAGCCTGCTGGGCGAAACGCCATCCACGCCCGTCCACTTCCTCAACATCAGCAATTTCGATCTCGATCACCCAAACGAGAACCCATCACAGCCTACCCTGGTCCAGGGTGGGCACTTCCTGAATACCACAATCGCCAACGACGGCGCAAGTTTCAGCTCACAGTTTTTCTTCGATACCGGTGCGAGCGTCACCGTCCTCTCCCAGTTCAAGGCACTCGAACTCGGTTTCGACGTGACGCTCGATACGCCTGCTTTTTCCATCTCGATCGTTGGGTCCGGCGGCACCATAGATGACGTGCCGGGGTTCTTCGTAGATCAAATCACCATCCCAGCCCTTGGTGGCAGTTTAGTGGTCAACAACGTGCCTGTCGTGGTGATCGACGTGACGAATGTTTCGAATCCGGGCAATATCGTCGACGGCATCATTGGTACCAATATCTTTCAAGGCCGCGATATCGTGATCGACCCCAACCCATCGTTGGGTGGCGGCGGAGCGAGTGCCGGACTTTACATTAGCGACCCCGTCACTACCGATCACAACTGGTCGGCCACCACGGCTAGCGGCAGCTGGATGACGCCCGGCAATTGGAGTAACGCGGCTACGCCCGATATTAAGAGCATCGTCAACTTGCGGCATGTCGCCGGAGGCAATCAAGAAGCGATACTCCAGACCGATGCATTTGCTTTTGAAGTGAATATCTCCGGCAACGGGACCAACCAGACCATGACCTTGCGCGTCGAGAACGATGTCCGCCTGACCACGTTTTCCGGAACCAACGTCGAGCAGCACGGCATCCTGTCGCTCGACGGCGTGACACTCGACACGCAGTTCGTCGATATCCGAGCCGGAGGCCTGCTCACCGGCACGGGCTCGATTCGCACCGGCAGCGGCGAGCTACCAGGGCAGGTGGAGAACGTCGGCGGAGTTGTCGCCCCAGGCGACACCATCGGCACGCTGGAAATCGAAGGGCGGTACTCCAACGGCACCAATGGCACACTGAAGATCGAGCTCGCCGGCGCCGCCCCGAGCCAGTACGACCAACTGCAAGTCGAGGGTGGTGTTGCCATCGCGGGCGCGCTACAAGTCGATTTGATGGGCGGCTTTACACCGCTGGTTGGCGACTCGTTTACGTTCGTCGCCGCCACCGAAGAAATCGGCGGCGTGTTTGAGAATCTCTCTCTCCCCATGGAATACAACTGGGGTTTGGAGTACAACGCCAACGACTTAACCTTGTTCGTTGGCATGCCCGGCGATTTCAATCACGACAACATCGTCAACCTCGCCGACTATGCAGTGTGGCGCGACAACACCTTCGGGCTCTACACCCAGGCCGACTACCAAACCTGGAAAAGCAACTTCGGCAACACATCGGCCGCGCTCGCGAGTGGGCAACCAGTACCCGAACCTGAAGGAATCGCCTTCCTGACACTGGGGCTGCCGCTTGCCTTGCTAATCTATGGACGAACGCGCGGCAGCTAACACAGGATGAGGCCATGCAGCTGACCAACCGACATCGACCCGCCCTGCTTGTGGTCGCGGCTTGCCTGGGCCTATGGCTCGTCGGTACGGGCTCCACCAGCGCGCTCACGATCGCCCTGGAATTCTCCGATACCAGCCCGTTCGCCAGCAACGCCACCGCGCAAGGCACCATCCAAAAGGCGGCCAACGACATCAGCGCGGCAATTACCTCCGCGCTGCGACCCATTAATCAACCCACCTTCTTCAACACTCGACCTGACGTACAGAAACAGCAGTATCGCTGGGACCGCGACAGTGCCAGCATCAATAATCAAACGCTAATAACGACGTACGGGTGGAATTTCCAATACACCGCGGCAGGAGGCGGCGTCGACATTCCGGCCGAGCTGCTCGCCGCGAACCGCATTAAGTTGTTCGTCCGCGGCGAGAGTTTTGGCGGCGGCACGCTCGGCAAAGGGGGATCCGCAGGCATTGGTTTTGCTGCCGACTACAACATCAGTTTCTCCGGGTCGATCAGTCAGCCTGCCCTGCAGAACCAATTTACCGAAGTCGTCGACTACCATGAGGCCGCGGCCCAAAGCGAGTTCGTACGTGGTGCCGGGCCTGTGATGTCGACGATTGCTGGCACGAGTTCCATCAATTTCGGCAATGGCAACACCGCCTCCGCACCCTACTCCGTTTCCTACGGCCCCGCCTACGGCACGCTGGCCCTCGATACCAGTTGGGGCGGCAAGACCTTCGAGCAGTACTGGCACATAAATCACGCCACACCGGTTGCCGCGGGCAAGAACGATCTGTACTCCGTCGCGCTGCACGAGATGCTCCACGCCATCGGCTATGGATCGAGTGAGACTTGGGCGGGCCTGCTCAGCGGCAACAATTGGACGGGCAGCAACGTGATCGCGGAATACGGTAGTGGCACGAACATGGTGGTACTCGGCCCCGGCAGCGATTCACCCTATCCCGATCACGTCGCGTACGGACGTACAGGGCGCAACATCTATACGGGTTCCATGCAGGAAGCCGTGATGGATCCGAACTTGACGGTAGGGACCCGCAAGTATCTCACTACGCTCGACCTCGCCTTCCTCCGCGACCTGAACTATAGCACCATCCTCCCCGACTTCGGACTCGATGGCGACTTCAACGGCGACGACCTCGTCAACCTGGCCGACTACGCCGTGTGGCGCGACAATCGTGGCGGCCTCTATAACAATGCCGACTACATCACCTGGAAAAACAATTTCGGCATGACCGCAGCCAGCTTCTCTGGCATCGCTGGATCGACCGCGATTCCCGAACCCGGAAGTCTCCAGTACTCCGTACTCGCGAGCTTATTGTTCTCCGTTATCGTTTCTCGCTTCCGCGCAGGACCAGCGAGAACCTCGTAACGATCGGTTACAGTCGGAGGTGGTGTCCGTGTTTGCGCCCCGCTTGTGGGTGCATTTTCCGGAGCCAATCTTCCGACGGGTTGGAACCTCCTTCGCTTCAACAACGGTACTTATCCATGAACTACGTTGCTCGACTGCTTGGCTCCATGATCGTAGCCACAACCTTACTCGCCCCGGTAGATGCACAGCCGTTTGTCGATGGTATTGATGTCTCGGTCTTTCAAGGCAACATCAACTGGAGCACCGTACAAAGTTCGGGCGTGGAGTTCGCGTTCATGAAAGCGACCGAAGGAGTCGGGTTCGTCGACAGCCGGTTTCAACAGAATATTCAGGGCGCCACCAGCGCCGGCATCCTGGCGAGCCCGTACCACTATGCGCGTCCCGACAGCTCGCAGAGCGATCCCCAGGATGCCGTGAACGAAGCGAACCACTTTATCGACACCATTCAACCCTACTACGACAGCGGGGCCTATTTGCCACCGGTGCTGGACGTGGAAGAGTTCGACTTGGGGTTCGGGACGATCTCGCAAACGCGAACGTTCATTTCGAACTGGGTACAGGACTTCTCCGATACTATGCAAACGGCACTCGGGGTCCGACCGGTAATCTACACGAGCCAGTCCGCAGCGAATGCGTACTTCACCTCCTCGGTCGCGGCGCAGCACAACCTGTGGGTGGCATGGTGGAAAGGCACGGGCACTTCGAATCCACCCGTGCAAGCCGATACGCCAAATTGGCCGGAGTGGGACTATTGGCAATACACCGCCACCGGTAGTGTGCCGGGGATTAGCGGAGATGTCGATCTCAATGTGTTCCATGGAACTCGGCAGCAACTGGAAGAGCAACTCGTGGGCACAGGCATCGACCCACCCGACGATATCACGATGATTGAGAGTTTCGATGTCGACGAAGGCTATTTCGCTTGGGCGCCAGATTACTCGGGGTCGAACAGTGGTGTAGGCGAGTTGAGCACCGCCGAACGCGTGACCTCCGAGGCGCAAGCGGGAGCGGGTTCCCAGGAGTTGTTCATCGATGGCGACGACGGTGGCTGGTTTTATCGGCATCTGGCGGGCATTGGATCGCCGAGCGTTGCGGCGGGCAATTTAGAGTTCAACACCACCGGCTCCATCGGCCTCTGGCTCAAGACAGACACCCCTGGCGTAAGCGTCCGCCTGGCAATCGACGCCCCGGCAACCGCCGAGCGTGGCGTGGCGCAAGACGTTATTGCCGACGGCGACTGGCACCTCTATGAGTGGGACCTCGAAGACGATGCGAAATGGGAAGCATGGGTGGCCGGCGACGGCACGATTGATGTCCCGACTGCCACGCTCGACTCGCTGCAATTCTCTGGCGCAGGACAAGCGACGCTGTACCTCGATTCGGTCTCGCATAACCCGCTGGGCAGTCTGCTCGCCACCGACCCCATGCCAGGCGATTTTAACGGCGACGGGATCGTCTCGCTGGCCGACTACGCCGTGTGGCGCGACAACCTGGGAGCGGCCGATGAGTCGGCCATTAACCAGAATGGCAACGGTGAAGGAGGCGTCGAATCGGCCGACTATCTCGCGTGGAAGGATCGCCTTGGCCAAAGCTCGGCCAATGGGGTTAGCAACCTGCAAGCGGTTCCCGAACCGCCGGCCACGCTGCTAGCACTCGTGTGCGCCGTAGCAATCGGCCGCGTGGCAATCGGCCGCTAGGGCTGTGCTCAGGCTAGAGTGCGGGGTCTCCGGCACAGCAGCGCCAACTCCGTATCCAGAAACCCACGGACGACCCGATCGTCGCCGATGATCCGCTCCCCGCCAAAGTTGGCCCAGTCATCACAACCGCGCCAGCGGGTTGGCTGTGCTACCGCTGACCCTCAGCGTCAACTCAGCGGCTCAGCGGGAGGTTCTTCCGCTGTCCTGTTTTGGTGGCGGCTCGTTTGCGCTAGGAAACATGCGGGAACTCTGAAAAGCCGGTTGCCTCTGCGCGACGAATGCGCCATATTGACGGATGTACACCTCCCCGCCGCGGCGGCGGGAGCTGCGTTTTTTGGGAAGGAAACCTGCCATGCCGAATCCGTCGACCGATGCTCACAGCGAAGCGTTATTGTTCCGCCTGCCCAAATCGGAGCGTGAGCGACCGCTACCCAGCGAACTGCCACTGGAACTCGTGGTCCGCGATCGCGACGTCATCGAAGCGCTCATCGAGCAAGACGAACTCGGGACGCAGGACGAATTCGCCCTCGACGCGCTCCGCATTGGTGTGATGGCCCTACGGCATGCCAACACACGCCTCGACGCCGACCTGCTGCGTCGCGAGACGTCGCAATTGATCACCACGCTCTCCCAAACGCTTTCGCAGTACACCCAGTCGACGCGCAATCAGCTTAACGACACGCTCAAGGACTACTTCGATCCCCAAGATGGACGATTCAACGAACGCGTGGGGCGGCTCGTACGCGCACGATGGCGAACTGGCCCGGGTGATGAAGCAGCAAATCGATGGCGAGAACTCCAACCTCTCCCGCACACTGCTCACCCACGTGGGACGCGAAAGCCCGCTGATGAAAATGCTCGACCCGGCCCAGTCGCAAGGATTGCTGGCAGCGCTGCGCGAAGCGGTAGAAGGGCAACTTACCAAGCAGAGTAGCCAGGTACTCCGCGAGTTCTCGCTCGACAACCAACAGGCGCCTTGGCTCGCCTGGTCCGCGAACTAACTACCAAGCATGGCGACCTGACGAAAGACCTCAACCAAAAAATCGACGAAGTCGTTAAGGAATTCTCGCTCGACGAAGAAAACTCCGCGCTCAGCCGCCTAGTGAGCAACGTCGATCGCGCCGAGCGGACCATCAGCAGCGAGTTCTCCCTGGACAACGAACAGTCGGCCTTCTCGCGACTCAACCGGATGCTCGCCGAAACGCAGGGCGCCATTACCAAGAGCTTGACGCTCGACGACGACGGTTCGCCCCTGGCGCGGCTCAAGAAGGAGTTGCTCGAACTGCTTGGCAATGCCGACAAGAAAAACGTCGAGTTTCAGCAGCAGGTGCGCGTGGCGCTGGCCGAAATCTCCACCGCCCGCAAAGAAGCCGAACGCTCGACGCGTCATGGAGAGGTTTTCGAGGACGCTGTGTACGAGTACGTTGCCCGCGAATCCCAACACGCCGGCGACATCGCCACCCCCACCGGAGCTACCACCGGACTCATCAAGAACTGCAAGAAGGGCGACTGCCTCATCGAGTTGGGCCCCAGCTGCACGGCCGCCGGCGAACGCATTGTGGTCGAAGCCAAGCAGCACGGTGGATACACGCTGGCGTCCGCCCGAGAAGAGCTGGAAATCGCCCGCAAGAACCGCAACGCCGGCATCGGGCTATTCGTGTTCTCCAAGCGCCTGGCTCCCGCTGGCCTTGAATCGTTCCAGCACTACGGTAGCGACATCATTTGCGTCTGGGACCCCGAAGACCCGGCCACCGACATCTGGCTGAAGGCCGCGCTCGTCACGGCGCGGGCCCTTTCGGTGCGCAAAGCCGGTACAACCGAGGCCCAGCAGGTCGACTTCGATGCGATCGACCGGGCGGTGCTCGACATCGAGAAGCGTGCGGCCAACTTGAACGAAGTGCGAACTTCGGCCAAGACGATTGTTAGTAGCGGCGAGAAAATCATCAAGCGCGTCGACATCGATGAGAAGGCGCTCCGCACGCAACTTGGCGTGCTCAGCGAAAAACTCGACGACGTGCGAACCGCACTCGGTTGCGACGAGTAGTCGGCCACCGAGTGCAGCCATGCATTGCGCCCTAAGCAGATTGCTTCTGTCGCGTGCGATAGGGATGGCCCGCCGCATCAGACGCACTTTTTCCGGCTCAAGAACCAGCGTCGAACGATAAATCCTGGGCACTTCCGAGGCTGCCGCTGGACGCGTGGGTGTGTCGCGCCCCCGCGGTTGCATTTCCGCGGAGAAACCGAATTTTGCTACCTGGAAGCAGATACTTTATACTCCGCTTAATGAACGACTCCTTCAGTAAGCAGGGTCTTACTGAAGAAGTTTCTGTCCAATAGCAGGTTCTGTTACTGCGCTAGCCTAGCTTGATGTCCGCAGCAAACATTAACAACCTATGCCGCATGCTCTTCGACGATGGATACTTCGGGGAGTCTTGGTCGCGGTGCTCGTTGCTCTGGTAACGGGCGTCGCCATGGTTGTCATCGGGGTCAGGGCTTCGCTAACCGCCGAACGCCACCTTCATGCGATGCTCAACGCCATCGGAGCTTGCTACGCATTCGTCGAACAAAACGATGGCGACTGGCCGAGGTCGTGGCCCGACGTTGAGCCTTTGTTTCCCGACGATCGTGATTGGGTCCGTCAAGTCGCAGTGCACATTGACTTCGACGCAGATCCAGCGGACCTCGCTATACAAGACTGCAAGTCGTTTACTGGTATTCGAGTCGCCCCGCCCATATACTTCGCATATGAAGGTCAACTGAACGCGCTGATTGGACTCCTACGCCGTCACCACGTGGACGATGATCCGTGACAGAACCACGAAATGCACCGGAGATCGCGGATTCATCTTTGGTAATGGAAGGTCCATGGCGCGATCCCGCTGATTTCAACCGTTATGGGTAATCTCGAAATACCGTGAATCTCAGACAGCACAACCCGGACGATGCAAAGGCCATCGTGCAGCTCTTCCTATCAGTGTTCGCTGATTCCGAGGGCCAATCCGAAGGAGCGCTGATTGGCAAGTTGGCCGAAGATCTGTTCGAGACGACCAATGGGAGTGATCTCTTCAACTACGTCGCCGACGATGATGGTCAGTTAGTCGGCTCCATCTTCTTCAGCCGGCTCGATTTTGAAGACAGCAGCGAGGCGTTCATTCTTGCACCGGCCGCCGTTCACAGTAACCGCCAAGGCAATGGAATAGGTCAGGGGTTGATTAAACACGCCTTGACGGACTTGAGAGAGCGAGGCGTACGCACTGTACTTACATATGGAGATCCGACATTCTATCGGAAGGTCGGTTTCTGCCAGATATCGCCCGAAATCGTGAAGCCTCCATTCGACCTTTCCCAGCCAGAAGGGTGGCTGGGGCAATCCCTCGTTGATGATTCCATTGAATCACTGTCTGGTCGTTGTACTTGCGTCAAAGCTTTCAATGATCCAGTGTATTGGTGACTCAACGAATGCAATGTACCGGAGCCGCAGAGCCGGGCGGTTCAAATGGAAAATCACTCGTCCCCGCCCGGTGATTTTGGTCGTTATGCTTTGTGCCTGAGGTCAAATCGCCCCTGCGGGGAAGATTGCTGATCAGAAACGCGGCGGCGGCATTGGCCTTGGCATACATGGCGGCAGCTCTGAAAACTTACCGAAGAAGATTCGCGTTGATTTCGGTATCGACATCCGCCGCGTCCAGGGCAGTGAGCGGCCGACCGATAGCCGAACAACGCAGTTCATCGTACGCGTTGCCACGCCGCTAGTCGTCGGTTTCGACTTCCTCTTCGCGATCGACCACCATCACGTTGGTTGCCAAATCGCCGACGACGCGGCCTTCGAGACTGTCTTCGATTTCGCGATGCTTCTCAATACGTCGGGGGCGGGTTCCCTCGGGAAGTTGCCCCAGGTGGCAAACCGACTCGCCAGGACTGACGGCCGGCAGCGTGGTCATGCCAATCACCACCCCATCGAATGGGGCCACTAGCAAGCTCCGCTCGCGTCCGAGCAAATTGGTGTTGGTGGCGAGCGGCTGATCTTGCTCCACCATCTCGCCGGGCTGCACGTGGAACTGCAGGAATCCGCCCCGCTCGGCCCGCACCCACTTGGTCTTTTGGATGGTCACCTGATAGGCGGGTCGCTCCGGTTCGCCGTCCAGCATGCCGAGTTCAATCAACACGTTTCTCACCCCGCGGGTGGCCGTCTCGACGATCGTCGGTTCGACTTTGCACACCTCGCCCCCTTCGAGAATAATGCTGGGCCGACCCGCCGCGCACGCTTCTCGGCGAAACGCCCCCGCTGGGCCTTTGCCATTAATGATGAAGTCGCAGCCGAACGCCTCCGCAATCCGCCGCACCTCCGGTAGAGCCAGATCGCCCCGCACGTTCGGATAGTTGGTCCGCCGCACGGCGGCCGTATGGAAATCGATGCCGTAGTCGCCCCGGGCGACAATCTCGTCGAAGATGGTGCGCGCCATTCGGCTTGCCAGACTCCCTTCCGCCGAGCCGGGGAACGAGCGATTCAAATCGCGGCGATCCGGCAGATAGCGGGAGTGACGATCGAAACCAAGCAAGTTCAGTACCGGCACCAAAACAAGGGCCCCGCTTGTTAGCTCCAACTGTTCGTCCTGAATCAATTGGCGAATCGCTCCGGTGCCGTTGATCTCGTCGCCGTGTAGCGCGGCGGTCACAAACACGGTGGGTCCCGGCTGGCAACTGCGACGGACATGGATCGGTATCCGTACCGTCATCCCACTATAGCTTTCGGAGATGGCAAGCTTTACGTCGCGTGCCTCGCCCGGCGCGATCGACTGCCCATTCCAATCGGCGACAGATTTTTGCGGAAGGTTCGCCTTCATGATCCACCTTCGCTGTTGGATTCCGACTCTTGGGGAGGTAGGTCTTGAATCTTGGGCCGCCTCCGTCGCCGTGTTTTCTCGGGAATCATATCTCGCATCCGATCGAGTTTTCCAAAGCAGAGCAAGCGATCACCCGCCTCTAACAAACGATCGGATCGAGGGTTCGGAATCACGGTCGTACCCCGATAGAGCGTTAGCGCGTTGATGTCTTTCTCGCGCAGACCCGACTCTTGGACCGTCTTACCAATGTACTCAGACCCCTCTGGAACGTGAATCTCCGTCACCCCGTAACCGGTGCTCACGGTGAGTCGCTGGCGGAGGTCGATCTCGGGGAAATTCACCTGAGCAGCGATGTAGTCGATAATCGCGCCGGCCAGGTCGAGTTGGGTACACGTTTCAATGCCTTCGAGTCCCGGCGAGGAGTTCACTTCCATTACCTGGGGCCCGTTGTTGCTTTCGAGCATATCAACGCCCGAGATGCGGAGCCCCATAATCTGAGCAGCGCGCACCGCTGTGGCCGCGTAGGTTTCGTCGAGCAGAACCGGTTCGGTGCGTCCACCACGATGCACGTTGCTGCGGAACTCTTGCCCCTGCGCCACCCGCCGCATTGCGGCAACCACGCGGTCGCCCACCACGAAGGCGCGCACATCGCGGCCCTTGCTTTCGGCTACAAATTTTTGCACGAGCACACTTTGCCGCGCGGACTGCAAGGTTTCGATAATCGCCTCGGCAATCTTGACCGAGTCGGCAAGGATCACGCCCACGCCTTGCGTTCCCTCCAAGAGCTTGATGATCACGGGGGCGCCGCCCACGCGCTCGATGGCAGGCAGCACGTCTTTCTTGTCGCGAACGAACGTCGTCTGGGGGATCCCGATGTGGTGCTTGCTCAAGATCTGGAGCGATCGCAGCTTATCGCGCGAGTTGGCAATGCCCGCCGATGAGTTGGCGCTGAACACGTCCATCTGCTCGAATTGACGGACCACGGCAGTGCCGAAGTACGTTATCGACGCCCCGATGCGAGGTAGCACGGCGTCGTAGTGGCTCAACTGCTTTTGGCGGAAATAGAGGTCCGGCTCTCCTTGCTCCAGGTCGATGGCAAATTTGAGCGTATCGAGCACCTTGGCCTGATGGCCTCGGTCCAGAGCCGCTTCACGCAAACGTCGCGTGCTATAGCAGTTGGGGTTGCGGGATAGAATGCCGAGCTTCATGGGTCAGTTCTCTTCCTTAGGGGGCCGCGTTGATTCGCGCTTCGGTTTCTTGCTAGGGGGTCGCTTCTTGGCCACCTTCTTCCGCGCGATAGCAGGTTTTCCGCCGTAGTACGAAACCTTGGCGTCCACCAGCATCCGGCCGCGTACCGCCTCGCGACCGAGCAGCATGCGAAAGCCCATGGCGTCGCGGTTGGCCAGCGTCAATTCAATGGGCCACGACTGCCCCAGGGCCTCGACGGTTGTCACGATCACCGGCCGCAGGTGGGCATGCCCGCTTGAGCTGCGGACTTTGCGGAATTCGAGCACCGGGGCCTCCACTTCTACCGTCTCCTTGGTGCTCCTCTGCAGGGGATGCACCTTGAAGCGGACGAACGCCTGCCCATCTCTTTCGAACGACTTGATATCGAACGCATGCAAACTCGAAGACCGAGCACCCGTATCAATCTTCGCCTTAATCCGTTCCACCCCGATATCCGATAGTGTCACCCACTCTCGCCAGCCAATAATCGGAAGCGTTTTGGGGTCGTACTTTCTCACACGTCGGGCCGCTCAAGGTGAACGATGGACTCATTCCCACTACGAATGCTCTAGGGTCGCTACGAACCCTCCATTATCGCAGAGTCGCAATGCCGATGTCGACCCCCACTGTCGTCGAAGTGGTTCTTCGTCCAATCCGTACACGCCTTCGCCAAGGAGCTTCTTCGCGGGGCGAGCAATCTTCGTTGCCAGCGCGCATGACTCCAGCGGCTCGGTCACCGAGTCGACCTCGTCGAGCGGTTGAATCGCCCCTTGTGTCGTTAACTAGCCGGCTTGCACCAGCTGCCACATCCGACGGCGGAGATCTTCTTGCGGGTAGAGACAAAATGCGTACTCGCGCGATTCTAGGATCGCGGTAGCCCTTGCTTGGTGTAACAGCCGTTGCTCGCGGTGCTCGAGACCGGCATGCTGCTGGCGCACCGCTTCGCGGAGCGTGGCGTTGGCCGCTTCGATCATCTGGTGCCTGGCGCTGGCGTTCTCCGGAGTCTTGGCAGTTGCAACCCACTTGCGCTTGCTGGCGAGTGCCTCAGCAACCGCCGGTGGCGGCCGCTCGTCGACGAACCGCTCGGGGTGCCATTGGCAATCGCGCAAGTTCTGGCGGACCCGCTGCAGCTCTTGCTCGCCAACATGCTGATGCTCAATCGGCAACTGCAGGGTGGCCGAGAGCGTGAGGTACGGCGGCGGCGGGCAGCCCCATAAACGGCGGGCCAGGTCGTCGGTGACTTCGTCGTACTTGGCCCCGCCAATGCCATGCAGAAACAGATCGCTCAGCACCAGTCGTGCAAAAAGCGTGGTGGTAAGGGCCCGCGTGCGGATCTTCACGCCGCTTGCCGCCAGATCCTGCAGCCATTCGACGATCGCTTCGTGCGCGGACTCGGCCGGCAGATCAAGGCTGGCGTGCCACTTCTGGCGGTCGCTAAGCGTCAGCCGCGAAGCCGTCCAGCGAGCGAACAGCGGCTCGCGCAGCGGTCGGTCGGTGGTCCACGTCCAGAGCGGGACTTCCATCCAATCCCCCTCGGCACTCAAGCTGGGCATCGGCTGGCGCTGCTCCGCAAGTGGTGCGCCTGCCGATACGCCGCGAGCGACTCGTTGTACGCCTGGCGAACGCGCCGGGGTTCGAGCAATAGCGCCGCGACAAACTGCCGGAACGAGGGCAACTCGCAACAGTGGCTCATGGGCACTTCGAGCGTGGTGGCCGACCACTGGGCTTCGAGGCCGTGCCGGGCTTGGGCAATCGCCAAACCGAGATTTCCCTCCGTACGGCGTGCCGCCTCAACGACCGAAGGCCACCACTCTCGGGCCAAGGGGTTGGCAACAAGTGGCTCGATCGCCTGTTGCGCACGCTGCCCGAACGAGGCGAATAATTGGGGGTCAACCACAACCCGCTCTTCCACCGGGAGCCGAGGCGCTAAGGCGTCGAGCGGCACGGCTGCCACCGTTGGGTCGTCTGCCGACCCGGTTGGCACGCGAACGCTCGCGCTGTGCATTACGTCCGTATCGATCACCAGGTGGATGGCCACCGCGCCACGCTCGCCCGCCAGGCGGCTGAGCATGAAGTTCTTGAACCACACGCCCGGGTGGAACAGCTCGGCTTGATGCCCCGTAAGGTAGAACGCCGCCTCGGACGCGGGGAGCATCGGCAAATCGCGGTAGCTGGCCGTGTACGACCGGGCCGCAGTGAGCAGCTCGCCGCGGGCCGCATCTCGTACCGCCGCCAGCGACGTGTCGCCAAACGCAAGAGCCATGGAGGGACATGGTGGCGTGACCTGTAGTTCGTCGATCGGCGGCGCGACCAGCGCCGCGTTGTCGTAACGGGGAGCGCGGTACCGTCGGTAGCTCGGCTGCCCGCCACTCAGCATGGCTCGACTTCCGCCACGTACTGATCGCAACCACAGGGCCCAAAGTCGAACTGCGATGCCGCCCCGGGAACACCCTTCTGGCGAATGCGGACAATCGCGTGGTGGATCACTTCGCGGTAGTGCGCGAGCCGCTGCTCCGCGTTGTCGAGGGCTCCGCCAAAGCTCCGCTTTTCGTCCAAGTAGATGAGCGGCACGGCAACTTCCACCACTCGCAACCGATGGTAGGCTGCCTGCACCCACAGTTCCAGCGGCATCGCGTAACCCGTTTCCGTGAGGTCGAATTGCTCCAGGGCATCCACACGATACGCCTTGAATCCACAAAACGCGTCGGTTAATTGTAGGCCCAGGCACTCGTTGAGTTCGTGCGTGATCGTCTGGTTGATCAGGCGACGATCGACTGGCGCCGTGCCCGACTGAATGTCGGCTGCATCGAAATAGCGACTACCGGAGACAATATCGACCTCGTCGGTGCATGCCGCCGCAAGCTTTTCGATCCGCTGCGGCTCGTGCTGCCCGTCGCAGTCGATGGTTACCAGCACATCGTAACCTTGGGCCACGGCGTAATCGAACGCCGTTTGCAGCGCCGCGCCATATCCGCGATTCTCCGGGTGGCGAACCACCGTCACATCGTCGCGCGCCGCGAGCAAGTCGCGGGTGCCGTCGGTCGATCCATCGTCCACCACGAGCACATCGCCCGTGTAGCGGGCCACTTCGTCGAGCACGGCGCTCACGTGCTTGGCTTCGTTGTAGACGGGTAAGGCTGTCAGGTAGCGAGGCAACTGCGACATGGGAGACTTCGATTTCGCTGGAAGTATAAGGCGGGAACGGACGCAGGCGGGTGGGCGACGTGCAAAGTCCCTTCCAGAAAGCCGGGCAGGCCGCGCTCGGCACAACAAACTAGTCGGCGTAGCTCATCGCTACGAAGCGGGCGTGCGTATCCCATCATTGTAGGCACCGGGTGGCTTGAGGCAAACCCGCGCGGCAAAAACTACGCGTTTTGCAGGGCTATTTGGTAACCAGCCGGAGCGGGTCGCGCTCGTTTCGGCTAGCCCACACCTCCAGGTCGGCCACCTCGCTGGCAAGCTGCGTGGCCCATCGCTCCAGGGCAAATCGTTCGCTGGCGTAATGCCCCGTCAGCACCACGGCCACGGCTGCTGCGCGGGCAGCGAGCAGCGTATGAAAGGTGGCCTCACCGGTCACCAGGGCGTCGGCACCTTGGTCGATCGCCGCTTCGAGGAGCGAGCCGCCACTACCACAGGCGATAGCCACCCGCGCCACGGGCTGCTGGTCGTCGCCCACCACGCGAACATGATCGATGGATAGCAATTCACAGGCGCTCGCTGCTAGTCGCGCGAGCGTGGTGGGTTCGAGCACTGCGCCACACCTTCCCGCGCCAAGCGTGGGGGTCGGTTCCATGGGGTCGGCGGGCACCAGCGGGGCGATCTCCACCAGGTTGAGGCCCTCGGCCAGTTGCTGGTTGATACCGTGCGCCGCGGAATCCAGCGCCGTATGCGGGCTGTAGACCGACACCCCGGCACCCACCAGCTTCCACAGCGTGCGACCCTCGGGCGAATCGGTCGTGAGTCGCCTGAGCGGATGGAATGGCAGCGGGTGGTGGGTAATCACCAAATCGACCTGGCCGACGACCGCTTCGTCGGCAACATCTTCGGTAAGCGTCAGGCAGGTCATCACCCGCCGCGCTGGCCCGGCCCGATCGCCCACCACCAGTCCCACGTTGTCCCAGTCTTCGGCGAGTGAGGTCGGAGCCCAATCTTCGAGCACAGCAGCAACATCGGCAATCGTGGGCATCTGCGTTTCTCCAAAACCATCGGTAGGACGTAATCTGCTATCATACGGCGGCGTCGCCTATTTGATAACGTACTCCGCCCGTAGCGTTGAGAGAGAATCCGGATGCAACAGATTTCATTGGTGGTAATCTCGTTATTCCTCGTAGCAGCCCAGGTGGCCCCTGCCCAGGACGACCTCGCCGAAGAGCGGTCTGGCAACCAGCTTGCTACCGCCATCGACTCTGGGAGTGTCGCCGCCGTCCGCAGATTACTCGACAGCGGCACCTCGCCCGACACCATGGTCTACGGTGCGCCAGCCATTATGTGGGCCGTTTGGGACGATCGCTATTACGTGGCCAAGTTGCTGGTAGATCGTGGTGCGGACGTCAATCGGTGCGATGCCGAAGGGTACACGTCGCTCATGTCGGCGTGCGGAACAAGCAATCTGCGAATCGTAAAGTTGTTGCTCGACAACGGGGCTGATGTCAACGTGGTCGAACGGACCTACGGGATGAGCGCCCTGCAAAGTGCCAGTGAAGCGGGTGACGAAGAGATCGTCGACTTGTTGCTTGCTCGGGGGGCGGACGTGAATCATCTCGATAAGTTTGGTGGCAACTGTTTGGAGGAAGCCGCCTTCTATGGGAACGGTGCGATTGTGCAAAAGCTCCGCGCGTAGAGGTTCGACCACCCAATGGCCGCTGCACGTGGCCTGCGGCTTGGGCGACATCGCTCGGGTACGGCAGTTGCTCAGCGAAGGCGCCGATGCCCGCCAGTCGAACGCAGGCTGGCAGAACACGCCGCTGCACTTTGCCGCCGGCGGCGGGCACGTGGATATCGCCGAGGTGCTCGTAGAACACGGAGCGACACTCGACGTCCAGAACGTTCTGGGTGCTGGACTGCTGCACGCGAGTGCGGGGGCCGATACGCTCCTGTTTGCCAAATGGCTGGTCGCCCAAGGCGTGGATGTGAACGCAACCGATGCCGAAGGCAATACTCCGCTCGACTGGGCAGGCGAGCAGATGTACGAGTTCCTCGAACAGCAGGGTGGCGAACCGGGCGAGCAGGACGCCGACGCCGAGTGAGGTGCATGCCACCCTGCGTTCGCCGCCCGCGCTCAGCGAACGTCGGCGCGGTGCTAATCTCCAAACAGGTTGCCAAGCCCGCCAATAATGGAGCCTTCTCCGCGGCTCGATCCACCAGCCGTCGGGGCGTGTTGCAGGACGCGGTTCGCCAATCGCGAAAAAGGCAGGCTCTGCAGAAGCACCGTCCCATGACCGCTGAGCGTCGCCAGGAACAAGCCTTCGCCGCCAAAGAACATACTCTTCAAACTGCCGGCCCGCTCGATGTCGTAGTGGATGCCTTCGGTGAAGGCCACGATGCAACCCGTATCGACCCGCAGCGATTCGCCGCGGAGCGTCTTCTTGATGATCGCGCCGCTTGCATGAATGAACGCCTGACCGTCGCCCTCGAGTCGCTGCAGGATGAAGCCTTCGCCACCAAAAAAACCCGTGCCCAAGCGTTTTTGAAACGCAATGCCAATGCGAGTACCAAATGCCGCGCACAGAAACGCGTCTTTCTGACACGTGAGCACGCCGCCAATTTTGTCCATGTCCAATGGGACGATCTTGCCCGGAAACGGTGCGGCGAACGCCACGCGTCGCTTGCCGTCGGCGTGATTGGTGAAATGTGTCATAAAGATCGATTCGCCGGAGAGCGTGCGTTTGCCGGCATCCATTAGTTTGGCAAAGAAGCCCTGGTCGGCCCTGGCGCCGTCGCCCATGTACGCTTCGAACGCGATTCCGTCTTCCACGTAGTTCATCGCTCCTGCCTCGGCGATAACGGTTTCGCCCGGATCGAGTTCCACCTCGACGTACTGCATGTCGTCGCCAAACACCTGGTAGTCGACTTCGTGGCATTGGGTCATCGGTACCTGTCTCCGCTTGTTAGTAATAGGGCGTGAATTCAAGAACTGCAGATCACCGAGCCCGGGCCACGGCCGCAACCCAACGCGGCAACGATCGGACGAGTGGCAGCCAGATTGCGTGGGCACCGAGGGCACGATAACTGAACACGGGGGCGAACACAGGGGGTTGGGGCCCCCACCTGGCTGAGTTGGAACGTCCGTTACCCTTTCTACCTTAGTACTCGACGGGACGATGGTCATCCTGCCAACAACGCGTCCAAGGCGCGAAGCTCTCTATCGTTGGGAGCACGGATAGCCACGGAGCGGAGTGAAAATGCACAAAGAGGAATTGGCCGGCACCTTCTGCCCGCATGCCGTTCGTGACCTTTCGTTCTTTTCGTGGCGAACTTATGGCCCGGACGATTTGTCCGTAATGATCCGTGGAATCGATGGTTTCCTGGAGGGTGAGTTGGAGTTTCAGGATTGGGCTGGTAGATCTTGTGCGCCACCAGCCCGGCTAGTTGTCGCCAGTTGTGTGATAGCGAACAAGGAGTATTCGCCGGCAACGGGCTAATGTTGCCTGCCAGCAGACACGCTCGCCGGCCACCCGCGTAGGGACGACGGCAGGAGCAAATTCCACGCCTGGAGTCTCGCCACGAACTGGCCCAAGGATCACGAAAACGACTCGTGAACCACATTTTCTTGGGTGTGGAGAAAATCTTGCGTTTTGGGCACCCACCATCGGGCCCCTGCCTCTGCGTGCTTCTTTATCCCCCCTTCGCGGTCATGCAAGCAGATTGCCGTAGATTTGAGCGAAATGTTCGCATCGCGCCGTTAGCGAAAACTCCCGCAGCACGCGGTCGCGACCGGCGTTGCCGATTGCGCGGGCAGTTACCGCATCGTTGAGCAACAGGTCGGTGGCCCGTGTTCGCTCCGCACGGGCTTCGATTCCCACCAGGTAACCGTTTTCGCCGGGTTGGATGATCTCGCGATGCGGCGGAATGTCGGAGGCCACCACGGGCACACCAGCGGCCATGGCATCCAGCAGGGTTGTGGGTGAGGTCGCGTGCGGTTCGGTACCTTGCCAGTAGATATCCAAGTGCCGGGCGACCTCGGGCCAACCTTGGGTGTCGCCGATGAAGCAGATGTTTTGCGACTCGGCCGCCGTGTGAGCGAACCGCTCCAAGTGCGTACGCTGGGGGCCATCGCCAAGAATGAGGAACTGAATGTTCGGGTGCAGCACGCGGACCATGTCGGCTGCCCAGATGAGCTCCTTCACCCCAAACCGCGGCAGCAGCGGCCCCGCCACGGCAATCAGCCGCGCCTGGTGGGGCAATTGCAGCTCGTCGAGCCATTGTTCGCGAGTGGTTGTCGTTTCGCCGCTCGGAGCGACGCCCGGCGCAACGACCTCGCACGCCGCGTGTGCTGGTACGAACGGTTGCTGTACTTCGCGCAACGCTTGGCTATCCACCACCAGGCGATCGGCGGCGTGACGCCAGCGCTGCGGCGCGGGCCACCGCAGCCGTGGCTCGCCCAGCCAAAGCTGATGGCACTGAGCGACCAGTGGCGGGTCGCCACCCCACCGCACCGCGAGTTCTGCGTACTCGCGCGATACAGCATCCCAGGAATGTACGACATCGGGCCGCACGGATCGCAAGTGGGCGATCAAACGCAGCAGCGTGGTGGGATCGTAGGCCCACCGTCGTTCCAGGTACTTGGGTTGCAAGTCTGCCTCGGCGAAGCTCTTAGCAAGCGGGCCGGGGTGGCCTAGTACGACCACATGCGACTCCCATTCGCCGACGGGCAGGCCCTTAGCGACCGCCAACAAATCGGTCGCCGGCGCGTAGCGATCTACGGAATCGACGACATGCAAGATACGGTGAGACATACGCGGGGCACGGTTGCGGAGCAAAGTGGAGCAGAACGCATGGTACAAAAAAACGCCCCATCTGGCGCGTGGTCGCCCCATAAAGTGGCGGGGGCCCCAGCGGGATGGTTCCAACCTACCGAGCCACATCCACAAGGGTTCGTAGGGATCGACTTGGCACGCGGCCGGCGGCGGCCCATCCGTGGAGAGCCGGTCCGCCGCCAATGGGTTCACGTGGCCAAAGCAGGGACGCCATCCTGGAGCCGTCGGAAATGCGGAGCATACGGGCTTTGCGGGTTTTTTGGCGCCTTGGCTTGGTGAATGTTTTGCACAAACAGCAAACCAGGAAGGATTGCGGACGCGCCGCGGCTTAAAAAAGGTATCTTTGAGGGGGACCGTTCTGCGGAAGCCTCTGCAGAGCCGATAGTTGCGGTAAGCCATTCGTTGTCCCTTGCTCCCCCCACAGATTGATGTCCGTCTCGGCATCCGAGCGAATGCGGCATTTGTTCGCCGCACCACCTACCAGCGCCTCAGCTCCTGGCGCTGTTGCCTGCCCCACGCGCGGACCACTTGAGCTACTCCACCAGCGGCGAAGTGTTCGATGTGGCGGTGGCGGCCCGCTCGTTTTGGTATCTGCTCCCCTGGCTGCTGTGGTTTGGCATTGTGGTGGCCGTCGCTCCGTGTGCGGCCCCGCTATGGGGAGGCCAGTTCATGGGCTGGGCGCGGTGGTGGTCGTTGGTCCTCTTAATCTGGTTGATTGTCCTGCCTTTGGCGCTGGTGCTGTTGAGTTGGTTGCTGCAGCGTAAAGACGCGGGCGAGTCGGTGCTGGTGGTCGATCGAGCGACTGCCAAGCTGTACGTGCCGACAGGTGGACAGGTGATTGCCGCGGCGGACCTGTTTCAGGTAGTCGAGGTCATCCGCTGGGCGGAGGACGCCCACCACTGGAAGCCCGTTGTGCAAACTTCGCTGGTGGTTGCCATAGCAGAGGGCGGATTCGAGGTGATTCCCATTGTCACGCAAGTTCGTCCGAACCGCTTCGCCATGCCGCTCGCCGATCGCCTGGCCGACGTGTTTGGCGTGCCCGTGCTGCGCGTGCAACTCGATGCCGAGGAGAGCCGCGGCGGCTGAGCAGCCGCGGGTGACAGATTGGCAACGCCCGTTACAGCAAGTGGCGGGCTTTGACTTCCAGGTACCGATTAACAAGCTGGCCGGTGAGCTGCTCGGGGAATGCATCGACCAGCAGCACGCCCTTCATCTCCAAGTCCGCCAGTACGTGCCGCCTCCACGTAAGGATGTCGGCAGCACCCGCGGCTTCGTAGAGCCGCTGGTCGCTCACCTTGTCGAACAGGCCCGTCGCAACGGCGTTGGGGGCCAGGCTGTCGAGCTGCTGCAACTGCTCCTCCACCGCGTCGACCGCACCGTACAAAGCGTGATCGCGCAACAGTACGGCGAGCGGAAGATGACGGCCCGTAAACGTAGTGAGAAGGCGTTCAATCTGGTGCGCGTTGACGTCGTCGATCACATTCGTCACGAGCACAACCAATGTGCGCTTGCGAACGTGCGCAGCCAGATGCAAGAAGGCGTCGTCGTATCGCGACTCGACCATTTGCGGAAAGCGATCGTAGGCGGCATGCAGGAGGCGGTTCATTTGCCCACTGCCACCCCGAGGTGGTACGAACGTGTGGACTTCGTTCGAGAAACACATTAGCCCGACTTGGTCTTTTCGCGCGAGGGCCACGTAGCTGAGCATCAGCATGGCGTTGAGCGCGTGATCGAGAAGACTGACCCCGCCCGAGGTGCCGGTCATCATGCGGCCGCAGTCGATCATGAACACCACCCGCTGACTTTGGTTCGCCTGAAAGTCCTTGACCGTGAGCTTGTTGCGGCGGGCGGTGCTGCGCCAGTCGATATGGCGATAGCTATCGTCGAGCGTGTAATCGCGCAGGCGCTCGAACTCATTATCCTGGCCAACGCGGCGGGTCCGCCTGAGCCCCATCAGGCTCAAGCGATTGGTCCTAGCAAGCAGGGCATACTCACCAAGCTGCTTCATATCGGGGTAGACGTTAATCCGCGAATAGCACGGCAATTGAAGATAGCGATTCCACAATCCCCAACGGCTACGCAAGCGGACATGGGCCTCCTGTAATTCGAACGCACCGCGGCGATGGGGTCGCAAGTGGTATTCGAGCGTGGCTCGGCGCTCCGCTGGAAGGACCACGGTGAATTCCTCCGGCTCGGCTTCGAGGTCTTCGAGTACACCATCGCGAATCCATACGTGCCAGTCCCGCGGCGAGCGATTGGTGACCGTGAGCGTCACTTTATGCCGTTGGGCGAGCGACGCAATCAATCCCACCTGCCGCTCGACCGACAACCTGGCAGCATGCCGCAAGCTCCAGAGATCGATTCCCGCCGCGATGGCAACAAGCAGATCGACCGCCGCCACGGCCGGCCACACCCTAGGCAGGAACACGATCCAGATCGATAGAAACGCCGGCACCACGAGGACCAGGACCAGCGGCCGATGAGGGTAAACACCCCACCGCCGTGCAAGGACCACCAGCGCGATCAGCAGGACCAGCAGGAGCCAAACGACGTAGGGCATTGTAGTGGGTAGCGGCTGGAGGCTTGGGCTGGAGGGCTGGAGTGCAGTAAAACGTTTGATGCGGCGCTTACATTCTGGGCACTTCGACGGTCTTTACCATTTCGCGGAGGGCCTGGTCGACCTGGTGGCCCTCGACCTCAGCTTCGGCGGTCAACACCACCCGGTGACGCAATGCGGGGAGGACGATTTCGCCAATGTCGTCGGGGATCGCGAAGTCGCGACCGCTAAAGGCGGCAAGCGTTCGTGCACCTTGCATCAGCGCGATACCCGCGCGGGGCGAAGCCCCCAGGTGAAATTGGGGCCACGCCCTGGTTTGGCGGACGATATTGTTGATGTAGGTTACCAACTCGTCGGCCACCAGCACCTCGCCGCACAGGCGAGTGGCATCGATGATCTGCGCGGGATTGCTGACGGTTCTCACTTCGCTCTCGAGTCGCTGTTCGACCGGCACCTGGCGGCTATGTTCTTTGAGCACGCGTGCCTCTTCGGTGGCGGTGGGATAATCGACCAGTACCTTGAACATGAATCGATCGAGCTGCGCCTCTGGCAGATTATAGGTGCCTTCGCTCTCGATCGGGTTCTGGGTCGCCATCACCAGAAAGGGAGGTTCCAACTCGTGGGTGGTTCGCTCGACCGTTACACGCCGCTCCTGCATGATCTCGAGCAACGCAGCGTGGGTCTTAGCGGGTGAACGATTGATCTCGTCAGCCAGCAACAGTTGCGTGAAGACGGGGCCAGGACGGAACGTGAATTCCTGCGATTTCATATTAAAGATCGGCGCCCCCGTGATGTCGGACGGCATCAAGTCGGCAGTAAATTGGATGCGGCCGAACTTGGCACCCAGTGTCTTGGCGAGAGTGCGGACGAAAAGCGTCTTGCCGAGCCCTGGGACGCTCTCAATCAGTACGTGCCCACCGCTGAATAGCGCGACCAACGTCGATAGCACCAACTCGTCCTGGCCGACGTACACCTTGCCAACTTCCGAACTGATATTGCGAAACAGCTCCTGGACACCTCGCATCCGTTCGGACGTTGCGGGTCGCGGGGTAGCGGCGGGTGCAGCATCCTCATCAAGCTCCAAGCCTGTAGGGGGATCGTAGTTCGAATCGTTCATTCCGATGCGGGGGTAGGAGGCGGAAGGTCGGAGGGTGCGCCGCTGGCGTGCTGCGTATCGTCAACGACCGCCGATTCGCGGCGCAGCGATTGGCGGTACAGGCGGAGCAACTCCGCAGCGTGAGACCGACTCCCCCCATAACGCAATAGCCGCCCCAGTGCGACGATGTGGCTACGGAAGTCGGTCGGCGACGCATGTCTTGCTTGCCGGGGTGTGCCAAACAG
Organism: Lacipirellulaceae bacterium; assembly: GCA_963753855.1. Classification (GTDB taxonomy): domain Bacteria; phylum Planctomycetota; class Planctomycetia; order Pirellulales; family Lacipirellulaceae; genus Aeoliella. Next base: position 779,078 of record CAVWDV010000009.1, read on the forward strand.
GGGCCACTTCATTAGTGCAAACACGATACCGAGCGCCGCGAGTTGCGTCAGTATCGCGCCAATGGGCCAAACACGAAACAACTGTAAACCGGTAGGCGGTGCCGAACTTGGATCGGTTTCACGGAGGGGAGGCCCGCCATGCTGCGACTCCAGGAACACGACGGTCCGCCGCGGTGGTCCGATGGTGTCGACTAGTCGGCCCGCCAATTGGCGATGCTCGTGGTTGACCAGGGGAGCGTTCAATAGCCAGGAGCCATTCTCTATCATAATCAGACGGCCGCCGGTGATTGCACCCAGATACGCGAACGGCGCGTATTCGCTGACCAGCGGCTGGTCGTTTTCATCGGCAAGCAGGGTCAGGTGATCGCTATCGAGGGGGAGGAGCCGCGTATTGCGCTGGATTTCCACTTGCGACGCATCGACCCCCACCGCCCATGGACCCTGCAACCCCTGCACATTGGCACTCGAGGCAGCCGCATCGAGTTCAAACCAGTCCGACGTTGCCGAACGACTCAGTTTTGCCGGCCGATTGGCGGCCTCATCGGCCTTGGCCTCCGCTAGTCGCCGGACGTATTCGGCTTTGAGGCCCGCGGGTGGTTGCGCCTGCATGCGTTGCCAGTAGTCGGGTGCGGCATCAAAGTCGCGGCCCACGTAGATCAACACCCGCGGCGGTTCGTTGGGATCGCCAGCCGCAAGCCAATCGGAGAGCCAACCTTCGACCTGCTCGGTTGGCGGTTCAAAGTCGTTGGGAAACCACACGATCACGTCAGCATTTTCGAGCGACGGCGAAAGGTAGGTCCAAGATCGTACGCGATGCCCCGCGTCGGCAAACAGATCACTGAGCACACGGGTGCCGTTGAGGCTTGTTTCGTAGAATCCACTCCGAAATCCATATTCCGAGTGCACCTGGTCCTTGCAGCCGCCGGCGAGCAATAAAAGGGCGAGCAGGACGATCGCGGCAGTGGGCCTGTCATGCGAGGAAGCGCTCATGCGGCTTGCTCCTCGGCAGGTGCCACAAGCACTTCGAATCGATCGATGTTATTCCATACCCGCTCAATCTCCTCATGCGGTGGCAGCCGCTTGCCAAAGAACACCTCTTCAAACAAGAGCACCGTCGACTCGAACAGCGTGGCTAGTTCGTCGGCCTCCGGACTTGTGGCACGACCGACTTCGCGCAGGTACTGCCGATTCGTCTTGCCTTTCACCAGGCGCACCCAGTGCCGTCGATCAAGCTGCAGGAGCTGATGGCTGAACAGATAGACGATCGCTTGGGCGTAGTCGCCGTGACGATAGAGCCGCTGGGCTTCCTCCAGAAAATCGCCGACGGGCTTCTGGAGCGCCACGGGTAGTTCTTCCACGCGCGAGATGTCCGTCCCACTTGGTCCCCGCTCCACCACGACGCTGTCGCGGACTTCGTGGTTGAGAAACGCCCTGGCGATGAGATACACCAGGTAGATCAGCAGCGCGGCAAGCAGCATCCAGCCCAGCCACAACAGCAGGTCGGACAGGTTCGCGTTCGTGTTGGCCGTCGTCGTAGGTTGGCGTGGTGGTTCGACTTCTGCCGGGCGAAAGTCGTCCGCCGCCGGGTCGTACCACGGGATCGGTGGAGAACCGCTCAGCGACTCGGCCGCTTGTTGGATGGCGACCTCCGGATCGGCGACATCGTCGGCCGCCGATGCGACCGAGTGGCTCGCCGATGTGGCGATCGCCGTGAGCAGCAACCCCACGAGGCGGCGCGGGCAACACAAGCATTTCGCGTTGGCGGGGCCGGTCGGCATCATTCAAATGGCTGGTGTGAGGTGGCGGCGAAGTCGCTGCGCTTTGCGGCGCATCAATAGTTCGATTTCCCAGCCTTCGCGGCGGATACGCAAGTCGAGGTACGAGAGAAAGCGTACCACGGCCATCCAGCCCACGACCAGCCATACGCGCGATGGGATAAATAACGAGGTGCCGCGTAACGGGCGTTACCTCCCAACTGCCCAGCTGGGTGGCAAGCACCTCGATGCCCTGACCGATAGCCAGCGTGAGAACGGCGGCGGCGGCAATCGCCAGGAGCCACCGCCCGAACAGCTCGCCCCCGTTGTTGGCATGCAGATTGCGGCTCCGGCGACTGGTAGTCAGGCGATTTTGCTTGCCGCGGAACAGAGGGTTAGCGCTCCAGGAGAATCAGTTCGCCGACGTAGGGCATGGTCCAGTAGGGCAACAGCAAGATGGGCAACAACAGCGTTCGCAGCAAGCCTTGAAACAGCAGCAACTGCGGCAAGCTGCGTACCAGCTCCAACACCATCGTGCGAAAAGTAAACTCGCTGTTGAACAACATCTTGCCCAGGTAGAGCGTGATGGGTGCGGTGGCAAACGGCGTTTCGATGGCCACCAGCGTCAGCAGCAGCAGCCAGTAGCCGATCGGGTCGCCCTCGAACTGCAGCCCTTCGACCAAAGTCTGCCTTAGCAGCCACCCATTCAGGAGCACAAATCCCCCGCAACCACATAGCCACAGCACTACGAGCCATGCCGCCCCCGCGGGTAACCTTGAGTCCGAGCCCGAGGATCTCCCCAAAGCTCCGCTCGCGAATGGCAATGCGTGTTTGATCGAGCTGCATGAGCGAACGAAGTGTTACGAGTTACAAATTGGCTTAGTCAGTCAGGTTCGTCGCGCTTTCCAGCTTCTAGCCTCCAGCCTCCAGCCTCTAACCTCTCCACGTCGTCCTCCGCCGCTGGCTCATCGGAGTATCCTAGCACAACCAGGTAGAACAGCAGCAGCACGGTCGACACCATCGCCACGGCGGCCTTCGCTTCGTAGGGGGCGGGCGACGGGGAGAGGAATCCTTCAATCACGGCCGCCAGGAAAAACATGACGACGGCCGCCAGCATGGTTGGCAGGCTGAGCCTGGCTGCCCGCGCTAACGAATCGCCTCGACTGCGTCCGCCGGTATCGACTAGCGAAAAGCCAAGTCGCATTCCAGCAGCAGCCGAAACCACAATGGCGGTGAGTTCAAACGGCCCATGCGCAGTAACGAACTGAAAGAAGTTCTCTCCCTGCGGTACGGTGGTCATATGACCGAACGCCGCGCCGAGGTACACGGAATTAAACACGGTGGCAAACAGCCCTCCGATGCCAAACAGCAAACCCATAGCAAAACAGCGGAGTCCAATATCGGTGTTGTGGGAAATGTAATAGCCCCACATGAAACCCTCCATCCCACTGGAGTTGCCGTCCGAACCAAGGGCCTCGCTGTAGCTGTCTTCCAACTGGATGATGCCGTCGCGGGTCAGCACCATTTCGGCGAATTGCGGGAAGGGAGTCCACTTGCTGGAGAGAAATACCGCCAGCAAAAAGCCACCCCAGAACACCGCGAAGGCAAGGCGCAGGTACCGATCGTGAAACAGGCGTTGCGGCACGCGGCGGAACATCTCGTCGTACCATTGGCGGTACTCCAACTTTCGGCTGCGGTAGAGTTGGTTGTGGGCTCGGCCGACCAGCTGATGCAAGTACCGGACGGTACCCGAGGGCAACTGGTAGGCATCGGCGAGTGCCAAGTCCGCGCAGGCCGCCCGGTACAACGCGGCAAACTCCACGCGCTGTTGCCCATCGAGTCGCTCGCGACCCGGCTGCTCCAAACGCAAACAGCCCTGCTCGAGCCTGCGCCAGTCGGCCATTCGCGATTCAACAAGTTCAGCAGCTTTCATGGCGGGCAGCGGTAACCGTTCTTGTCCGACGGCTCTCCGCAGCCGTCGAGATAGGCGTTCTGGCAAACGCGACGGCTGCGGAGGGCCATCGTACTATCGTTCCTCATACCGGCACTTCGAACTCGCGGGGTTGCGGCGGCGCGAGGGTTGCGTGCGAGCCCGATTCCAACGGCGACTGGCCTGCCTCCTGACGCGTTAAGAAAGCGCGGCGGTAGAGCACGCACAACAGGGCGTCGTGATCGATGCCGGATGGCAAGTTGTACTGCTGGACAAAAATCTCGCCCACGTGGCGCGCGATCTCCGCGCGTTGCGCGGGGCCGAAGTAACGCCGCCGGTCGACGTACTGCGAAATGGCTCGGGCCAGCGTCCGGCTTGGCAACGCGCCGGGGGGTAACAGGTTTTCGACGGGCGAGAGCAGCACGTCCTTGATTTCGTTGAAGCGGACCGCCCGCGATCGATCTTCGGCAACCACCATCGTGCCGCAGGCCAGGTCGCCCAGACGCTGATAGCGGCGGGTCATGGTAGCCGAAACGAGTCCGACCAGATACGTGTAGAAGGGTTGGCTATCGACGAACCGCAGGAAGTTTCGGAGTACCGCCTGGCCGGCGTTAATGGGGCTGCCGTCGGTACGGAGCACGCGAAGACCAAGCGATCGCTTGCCGGGTGTTTGGCCGTTCCAGAAGGTCTCGAACATACCGCCGTAGAACCAACTGATGAGAAACCAGGTCACAAGCGCGACGCCCCAGCCCATCCCCGCGGCTCCGAAAAACCCAAATCCGAGAACAGCCACTAGACCCACCAGGGCAATCACCAGGATCATGATCACCGCGTCGATGAGAAACGCGATCAGGCGTTCGAACGGACTGGCAACACGGTATTCGAAGCCGATGTTCTCCGGTGTCACCACGCGGATGTGAGAGTCGATCTGTGACGGATAATTCGGCAAGGAGGTTGTTCCCACGGGTGCAGCTAGACGATTCATTATCGGTACCGGGCGCACGTACTGCAACCGACGCAGAATCTCTCACGACCAGCAACGCACGCCGGGTGACTGGTGGTCGTCGGGTGGCTGGTGGCCGAGTCCAGCCACCCAGCGGGCGGGTACCATCTGTTGCAGTCGCCCACTGCTTGCGTTCCGGCGGATGGACTTTCGCTTCACGCGTGAGAGAATGGTGGGTCCTACGGCAACCGGCTGCCTGACGGTTGCGGTGCAGATTTTTGATCACGCCACTCGCCGAATCCTCCATGCCCAACCAACCCCCGCACGACGCCATCCAGCAGCAGCTTGCCACCGCGCTGGCAGAGTTTCGGGCCGACCCTACCAGCGACGATTCGCCACTCGTCGCCAAGGCAGTGTACCTGGCCCGGCAGCTTCAAGAGCGGTCGCACGACTTGCAGACGCCCGCCGAACGGCGGCAGCAAGCGGAACTCGACCGGATGATCCAAAGCCCTCACGACAAGGCGACGCTCACGCAGCTTACCGACGAAACATTTCGCTCGCGCGAAGCGCAGCGGTCGGCCGATCAGTTTATCCACATTCTCGACGTCCAAGGCGTGCCGAGATTCTTCAGCCCGATCGATCGCACGTTGCTCCGCGGCTTTCAGTCGTTCGGCGCTTACCTACCAGGCGTGGCAATGCCACTGGTGAAGGAGAAGATGCAACACGAGACGGCCAACGTCATTCTGCCGGCAGAGGCGGAATTGCTCGCGGGGCATCTCGAGGCGCGGCGCCGCGAGGGCGTGCGGATGAACGTCAACCATTTGGGCGAAGCCCTCCTGGGCGAGCGGGACGCACGGCGGCGGCTCGAGAAGTACCTGGCCGTCTTGCAGCGCCCCGAGATGGAAGTGATTAGCGTGAAGATCTCGACCATCTACTCGCAGATTACGCCCATCGCTCGCAAACATACGGTGGAAGAACTCAGCGACCGCCTGGAACTGCTGTTTCGCGCCGCAGCCCGCGGCACGTTTAAGCGGCACGATGGGAGCGTGGTACCCAAGTTTGTGTATCTCGATATGGAGGAGTATCGCGATATGCATCTCACGGCCGACGCCTTCATGCAAACGCTTAGCAGGCCGGGGCTCGAAAGTGTGCAAGCGGGAATTGCGCTGCAGGCGTACATTCCCGATTCGTACCTGGTACAGCAATCGCTCTTGGCTTGGGCCCGCGGCGGGTGGCCGGGGGCGGCGCACCCATCACCATTCGCCTTGTAAAAGGCGCCAACATGGAGATGGAACGCGTGGAGGCTAGTATCGAGGGCTGGCCGCAAGCACCTTACAAGGCGAAGAGCGATACCGATGCCAACTACAATCGCATGTTGCACGAAGCGCTGCTGGCAGAGAATCGCGGCGCTGCTCGGGTTGGGATTGCATCCCACAATTTGTTTACGCTCTCGTATGGGTTGGTGGCCGCGCACGAGGCGGACATGCTCGACGGCGTGCAGTTCGAAATGCTCGAGGGCATGGCCAATCACCAGCGGCGGGCGCTGTTCGAGCTCGCCCGAAACCTATTGCTCTACGCGCCAGCCGCGTATCAGGACGACTTCACCAGCGCCATCGGCTATCTGGTTCGCCGATTGGACGAGAATACGGGCCCCGACAACTTCCTGCGGCATGCGTTCAATGTAAAAGTCGGCACGCCGGAGTGGGAGCGGCTGGAGCAGCAGTTTCGCGATTCGTTTGCCAAGCTGACCACCGTACGGAGCGAACCCCGGCGAACGCAAGACCGCCGCGAGGAGCGACGAGGTGTGGGTTCAGGGAATGCCATCGTACCCGCCGCGTCGTCCCCAGCGGCAGACCGGCGGCACTTTCGAAATGAACCCAACACCGATTGGTCGCTACCGCACCACAGCGCGTGGGCCGAGGCGATCATCGCCGATTGGCAACCACGTCACGGCGCACACGCCGATGATATTCCGCTGGTGATCGACGGCCAGGAGTGCAGCGGAGGGCGGACGATTGGCGAGACGGTCGATCCGTCGCGGCCCGGGGTGGTTGTAGGACGGTTTCACGCCGCGACAACCGACGACGCCGAGCGGGCCATGCAGGCGGCTGTATCCGACAAAGATGGCTGGCGCACGCGGAGCGTGGCCGAACGATCGGACGTGCTGTTTCGGGCCGCCGATATCCTGGCCGAGCGGAGGAGCGATCTACTCGGAACGATGATGGCCGAAGGGGGCAAGCTCTTTACCGAGTCGGACCCCGAAGTGAGCGAGGCGATCGACTTTTGTCGGTTTTACGCCCAGTCGGTCTGCTACTTCCACCAGCTGCCAGGGCTCACGGCGCAAAGCAAGGGCGTGGTGGTGGTGGTGGCTCCATGGAATTTCCCGCTCGCCATCCCATGTGGTGGCGTTGCCGCCGCGCTGGCGGCCGGCAATACGGCAATCCTGAAGCCGGCGAGCGATACGGCGCTGGTCGCCTATCGCATGTGCCAATGCCTGTGGGACGCTGGCGTGCCAAAGACCGCCTTGCAACTGATCAACACGAGCGGCGAGCAGGTCGCTCAGCAACTGGTAACGCACCCCGCCGCCGATGTCGTGGTGCTGACGGGGGGCACCGAAACGGCTGCCCACCTGTTGAAGGTCGACCCCACCATGCGACTACTGGCCGAAACGGGTGGCAAGAATGCAACGATCGTTACCGCGCTGTCCGACCGCGAGTTGGCGATCAAGAACGTGGTTGCCAGTGCGTTTGGTCATAGCGGCCAAAAATGCTCGGCCACGTCGCTCCTGGTGCTGGAAGACGAGGTGTACCACGACCGCACCTTTCGCGATGTGCTATGCGATGCCGTGGAAAGCTTACGCGTCGGTTCGGCGTGGAGCTTGCCGACCCGTGTGGGGCCACTCATCCGGCCGCCGGCGGGGATGCTAGAGAAGGGGCTGAAGGAATTGGAACCTGGCGAGTCGTGGGCCGTGATGCCGGAGGTTGGCGTCGACGACAATCCGCACCTGGTATCGCCGGGCGTAAAGTGGGACGTCCAGCCCGACTCGCTCACGCATCGCACCGAGTTCTTCGGTCCGCTGCTCGGCGTCATGTGCGTTCGCACGCTCGCCGAGGCAATAGAAATGGTGAACGCCACTGGCTTTGGCCTCACTTCGGGCCTCGAAAGCCTGGACGATCGCGAGCACGACATCTGGCGGACCGGTATTCGAGCTGGCAACCTGTACATCAATCGTTCAACCACCGGGGCAATCGTGCTCCGCCAGCCGTTTGGCGGCATGGGCAAGAGCAATGTCGGCCCTGGCATCAAAGCGGGAGGTGCCAACTACGTGGCTCAGCTCATGGACTTCGGCGGGGCGGATGGCGCGCGACCCAAGGACCACACCGTGGTCGTCACCAACCCGTTGTTGGCCGAGCTAGTCGAGTCGTTCGACGCCGGTGGTGCCCTGGGGCTCGCGGGAGCCGTGGCGAGCTACGATCGCTGGGCGGCGGAAGAATTCGACCAGCAGCACGACGACTTTCGGTTGCTTGGCGAAGACAATTTTCGCCGCTACCTTCCCATCGAGCTAGTCCGTGTACGCGTGCACCGGGAAGACTCCGCACTGGAATTGCTAGCCCGCGTCGCGGCGGCCCAGGCAGTCGGCGCGCGGGTGGTAATAAGTACACCTCGCTTCGACGACCAGCCAACCATCGCCCAAGTGGTTGACCAACTCGACGAGGCCACCGAGAGCTGGGCGGCTGCGATTGAGTTCGTGGAAGAGGCGGACTATCAGTTGGCCGAAGCCGTATCGATGGGGCAAGCTGGCCGGTTGCGGTACGCCGCGCCCGATCGCGTGCCACTTGTCCTCCGCACCGCGGCGGCCGAGGCACAGGAGTACCTCGCCGACACACGGGTCTCGCCCCACGGCCGCGTGGAACTGCTATGGTATGTCCGCGAACAATCAATCAGTCACCGCTACCACCGCTACGGCAACCTCGGTTTCCGGGCGCCCGAGGAGCGGGACGAGCCGGAATGATGACCAGGATCGGGACGAGCCGGCATGAGGGTGACGCAATTGCTCAAATTATGGCGGGAGAAATAGGGAACGCCCGGTTCAAAACGCCATTGGTCGGCACGCAGAGCGTAAGCTACACTTGCACCATGAGCGGCGATTCGCATCCAGCATCCGAACGACGGGAAAAACTCGGCCCCGGCCCTGCCCAATGGCAGCGCAAGTGGTACGAGGTCATTTTCGAGCACAACACCCGCGCTGGCCGTGGATTCGACGTGTTGCTCATGGTGGTAATCTTGATTAGCGTGCTCGCCGTCATGCTCGAAAGTGTGAGTGGCTATCGCAAGCACTGGGGTACCCTGTTCTTTACCATCGAGTGCGTCATCACGGCGCTGTTTAGCATCGAATTCCTGATCCGCCTGGCTTGCGTCAACAATCCGTGGCGATACGTGTTCAGCTTTTTCGGGCTGGTCGACATCATTGCCCTCTTGCCCAGCTACTTGATGCCCTTCTTCGCAGGCGCCCAATCGCTCGCCACAATTCGCACGCTCCGTCTGCTGCGGGTGTTTCGCATCCTCAAACTTGCCCGGCATGTGAAAGAAGCGCAGGGATTGCTCCACGCACTGCGACGCACGTGGCCCAAGATCACCGTATTCATTTCGGTCATCGTGTGTACGATCGTCATCCTCGGCACGGTGATGTATCTTGTTGAAGGAGGGGAAGACAGCGGGTTCGACAACATCCCTGTCAGCGTTTATTGGGCCATCGTTACCATGACCACCGTCGGCTATGGCGACATTGCACCTGTAACGCCGCTCGGCAAGACGATCGCGTCGCTGATCATGCTCCTTGGTTACGCCATTATCATTGTCCCCACGGGTCTGTTCAGCGCCCAGATGATCTCGGAGCGGGTGCAGCCATCGCCGGCGCAGGATTGCGGAATGCGGCCATAAGATTGGCGATCCAGAGGCGCAGTTTTGCAGTCGCTGCGGCGGAGCACTACTATCCATACCGGCCGTTAAGGACGCCGGACCGTAAGCAGCATCGTCGCGGCTGCCAGCAGCAGGACATAGCTCATTGGTTCGGGCACGTTCTCTGCCGCCACCGTGGTCGCCGAGCCCGACGCCGATCCGCTCGCAAAGCCGGTTTTCCAAAGTGGATAATCGCCAGCATCCACGCCGGCTGAGTTGTTGCCGTTGCCGCTTAAGGCCGCTTCGGTCGCCGCACCCAGGTTGTCGCGCCACACGGTGTAGTCGGCCAGGTTCACCGTGCCGTCGCCGTTGAAGTCGCCGGGGAGGCCATCGGAGACCACGCGGAGCACGACCTCCGCGCCGTTGTAATCAATCTCCCAGCCGAGCCCGCCGCCGAGCGCGGGAAGCTCTTCGGGGGTGGTTGCGAAGGTGCCGCTCACGCCGCCGTTGCCGGTGAGAAGATCGAACTCGTCACCAGCCAAAGGCATGAAGCCGCCGGTGAGCGTTACGATCAAATCGCCGGCAATGCTTGCCGTGTTGTCGAACAACAAGTGGTCGTAGTCCTTGATGCCGGTGCCGCCGATGTCGATGAGCAAGTCCCCGGTCGATACCTGGTCGAACGTCGTAACGCGGGCTTCGCCACCGAGCACCAATTGACCGTTGTTGAGCAAAGGGACATCCAGTTCCACTCCGTCGTTGAGCGTCAATTGCGCCGTATTCAGATTGCTAAACGCGCCAGTGCCAGTGAAGGTGGCCCCCGCTTCTACCATGGTCGTGCCCGTCACCTCCAGGCGATCGGTCGTGTTCGGAATGCTGACATCGGCATCGGATCGAAAAGTCGTCTGCCCGGTGAATCGGCCGTAGCCATCGACATGGACCGTTCCGCGCAGCACGGCAGCGGTGCTAGCGACGACCGCGCAATTTTGGAAGGCTCCGTTCAAATCAAGCACGCCGTTCGTGCCGAGTGTCCAGCCGCTTTGGAATTCAAGCGTGCGTCCGAACCCAACGGTGGCGGTGCCGCCGAAATCGTCGGTGAGCGGACTGATGATCTTAACGTCGCCGCTGGTCGCTTCGACGTCGCCCGCCAGACCATCGCCATCGAGATCGACTCCACCGGTGGCCCCAACCGAAAGGGCCTGGCCGGTGCCATCGTCGCGGCCGAAAACGAGCCCGTTATTCTTAAAGTTGGAAACGTTGACGATGCCGTAGCCGCGCGTGATTCCGCTGTTAACGACTCCCACGCCCGACACGATGCCGCCAGTAATATCGAGCACGGTGACGTTGGCGGTGTCGAGCGTTTGTGCCAGTTGCAACGTGCCACCAGCACTTGCGCCAACGACATCGGCGTCGAGCAATTCGCCGTTAATCGCCAGAGTACCGCCCGCGGCCTTGAGATCGGCGCTGTTGAAGAACTGCACATCGGTGTTAATGGTGCCATGGCCCTCGAGCGCGGTCGTGCCGGTCGCCGTGAGCGTTCCGTTGCCGTCGATGATGCCGCCAGCGAGCGTATTGGGTGCCGCATTGGTGCCACCGGCCAGTTGCAGCGAACTGGTCGCCAAGGGCAAATCGATCACCCCGCCCGTGGCAACTTCTACGGGAGCCGTAAAGCGGGTATCGCCATCGACGTTCACGTTACCCTGGACAAGGAGCGTGTCTCCACCAATCGAAGTGTCGAGGGTGCCGGCCGCGGTGATGTTGATGGTGCCATTCGGGCCGAGCGTCCAGGCGTTCGCACCGCCGGTCACGTCGACGGTCAGCCTCGTCGTACTGCCGTGGATGTTCAGCGTAAACTGGCCGATGCCACTCGTGTCGCCCACGACCCCCATCGTACCGGCGGTGACGACCAGGTCGGCGCTGAGGTCCATGGTTTGCGACAGGTCGTTGCCCCCGCGATCGAAGTCGACCGTCCCACTGACCATGTCGATGATCGTCGACCCCAGGACCGCAATGTCGCCACCAAAGGCGAGCGTGCCGGTGCCGACGTGACTGCTTCCCCCTTGGAACAAGATGTTGTGGCCGGCCTCGGAGTTGCCCAGCTCGAGAACTCCACCGGCGACGGTCGTTGCGTCGCTTGAGAAGGTGACCGAAGTATCAACCTGCGTCGTGAATGCGCCACCGCCGACGGACAGGACCCCATCGGCGACCAGCAAGGTGCTCCCGGTGACGACCGACGTGGCGTGCGTACTGTCGACGGTCAATTGGCCGCCAAAGGTCCAGCCGCCGGCGATATTCGCCCGAAGCGTACCGCCGTTAAGTTCGATCGCGCCATCCATTTGGCCGTCGAGGCTTGTCTCGATGCTGTCGCTGTTGATGGTCAGCACTGCACCACTGTTGACGATGGTGGTCGAAGCATTGCCACTTATGCCGTCCCAGTTCCACGTGTTGTCGTTGATGATAACGGCGCTGTTGATGGTGAGGGTCAGGTCGTCCGCATCCATGTTCAAGTTGCCGTCAATGGTGGCACCCCCATTGAACGTGAGCCCTGTATCGTCGGATAGGTTGATGGCCGGAGCCGCCGCGGTATCGAGCCGGGAGGCAAATTGCAGCGTGCCCGAAAGGACGTTGAACTGGGCGCTGCCGATGGCGTTGATATTGCCACCTCGAATCGTTGCTGTCGACGGGACCCCGGCCATCGCCGAAGCCGCATCGATATTGAAGATGGCCGTTCCACGGACCAATTCATCGTTCGCCAGGTCGAGGATCGATCCGCCCTCGAAGTTCATTGTCGCCCAGAAATCACGAAGCTGTACATCGATATCGAGCGTCGTGTTGTAATCGATGTTCACCATGCCGGAGTTGCTCGCACCATCGAGATCAACAAAGGCATTGTTATTGGGATCGGACGATTCAATGAGCAAGGTAAATCGCTCGCTGTCGGGCGCAACACCATCGCGTGCAGCGCGGAGCGTACCATCGTTGGAGAGCTGAGTAGTGTCGACCCCGGCAAGCGCGTCCTGGTACCGCAGCGTGCCCCAACCAGAAAAAACCCCACCCGTGGCAATGTTCACCGCCCCCGTCAGCGCACGGCCCAGGCGACAATACTTCGCGCGCCCTCGGTACGGAACAGCCCACCGGCGTTAACATTGATGTTGTAAACATCTAAGGCCGTGGTGCCGGCGCCGCTGGCGTGCTGAGCAGCAGTGAACGACGAACCGGAGTTGCTAATGCTCAGATCGCCCGCGATGTCGAGCAGAAAGCCGCTAGTATTGGCATCGCTGCCATTGGAGAGCGTGAGGCTCAGGATGTTGTAGTCGGTATCGAGTTGCGTCATTTCGTTGACGCCAAGCGGGATATCGCCGATGAGTAGGTCGTCCGTGGATGTCGGCGCTCCGAAGGGATTCCAGTTAAGGAACGAGCCCCAACTGCCGTCGAAAGATTGCCCTTGCCAACTCTTGCCAATGGCAGATGGGGGCAAGACACTGCACACAAAACCGATAACGGCCACCGCTAACCACACACGTAGGCAGGCACACATGTTGCAAACTCCGTGAAAGAGTCGATAGGCAGATTCCCCCCCCTGCGAGCAGGGCCTGTCGCAGATAGCCTAAACGACTTCGCGCCGCGCAGCAATAAAAACTCTGTTTTTTACAAAAACAGGTTGACTGTCCAGGCAATGCCGATTTAGCGGCGTCGCCTTGTTTGCCGTAGAGTCGCCAGGCCTAAGACCGCCAAAATTGCTGAGCCCGGTTCCGGGACGGTGGTCCCTTGCGCCGCGGATGTGGCGGAGTTGGAGAAGTGTTCTCGCCACACGGTGTAATCGCTGGCGTCGACCACGCCTGCACTACCACCGGCGTCGTTGCCGTTGCCACTCAAGTCGAACGAGCCACCCAGGTGATCCCGCCATACGGCGTAGTCGGCCAGCGTGATCGTGCCATCGTCGTTGAAGTCGCCAGCGAGTGGATTCGTGGCCGCGCCGACCGCCAGGTCGCCCAGGTCGATATTCGCGCCACTGAGCGAAACGTTGCGCACCCACATTTCGTCGTCCAGTAAGAACTGCAAGTCGTAGGTCCCATTGCCGGCAAGGAACGAGAACGCGCCGTTGTCCAGCGTGGTATTGTTGCCGCCGATTTGTTGTCCCGTTGCCGAGGAATAGACACGGTACGCAACTCCTCCTAGGCCTTCGCGCCTGGGGTCGTCCAAGTCGTGCGGCTCCCACTGCCCACTTTGATTCCGGTCGTCGTATAGGACTCCCAACAGATAGGTCCGCACCGATGCAAGCGGACGAGCGAGCGTTTGCGTGGCAAAATGGTTACTAGTGTTCAACGCGTCGTGACCGAACGCCGTGTAGCTGGAACGCATGAAGTTATTGCGATGGCCCCCGCTGTTCCACCACCCGACATGATTGGTGGTAATCGTGCTAGTGTTGATCGTTGGCGTGTAGGATCGCCAGAAGATGTTTTCACCGGCGCTCGACCAATCGTACCCCACGTAGTTGATGCGCCCGCCGTTGGTTGCGCCGCTATAGCCAGCGGTGCCCGTGGCGGGCGATCCGTTCGCTTGTGCATTGGTCGTTTCGTAGTGCGTGAAGGAGTCGGGCGCAGGTCCGTTATTGGTCGGATCGTTGATTGCAGGATTGGAAATGTTGGCTGTCATCCAATAATTATGGTTACTCGCCGCCCGGCCGAGGGCGGGAAGGTACGCCAGCGGCGGCACGGGGGCGTTGGAATAGCTGGTGCCACGAAGCTGGTTCTCGGCGGCCGGGTCGATCCGCGCGGCATTCACCAGCTTGAGCATCAGCAGGTCCCAGTCCGTGGGAACTTGAGGTGCGGTGGATTGACCCCTCACCGGTGAGGCAAGCAACACGGCGCCGACGATCAGGCCGAACATAGGGACGGGCAAGTGCGCAGCGAGTCGTGTCATGGGGGTGCCTCCTTGCAAGCAACCGCGGAGTAAGAACGCGGACGTCGGCCAGTTCCGAGTGGCAACGCCCAACGGTAGAACCGCGGCATTCTAAGGCGATTGCCAGACGAAGGCCACCGCAGTCGATACCCCCCGGCCATCGAGGGTGCAAGTCGCTCTCTGCCAGCTCGTTTTGAGCGCAAACCGAACGCGCTAACGGCAGACGACCTCTGGAAAAACCGCCGCTAGCATCCACGGCTCACCCACCGCCGATAGCCACAAAGAGGAATGAAAATGCGCCAAAAGCAACTTGGGCGACACCTGCGGCCCGCATGCTTTCTGGTGCCTTCTCCTTCTTTTGGTGGCTAACTTTCGCTTTGACAAGCCACTTACGACGACAGCGCTAACTCGATAGGCAGACCACCACGGACGGCGCCGATGTTCACTTCAATCCGTGAAATCCGTGGTTCAAGGCTTAGCGCTGTAGCACTTGTGCTGCGTAGCGGCAATGCAGGGGGCCTAAGGCGCGTAGCCCGCGGCGGCGTCGACCGTATCGAACAGAGGAATCACGGTGTGCAATTGGCAGGCGTGCAGGGCTTCGGTTGGGTGGGGCCCCAGGCAGGCGACATGGAATGCTCCGCCGGCCATCGCAATTCGCTTCTGGATTTGAATCAAGATTCCCATCAGGTGGCTCGACATGAACTGGACATGCTGCGCATCGAGCACCATCCGTGGCGGCCGCCAGTGAGCCACCGTTTGCCACACGGCCTCGGCCAGCCCCTCCGCCTCGCCATACACGTCGCCCGGCGGATGCACTTCGATGACTTGCCAGCCGTGGCGTTCGTACATTTGGGCGGCCCAGCCGCTCGCTAGCTGTTGATAGTCTGCCACGGATTCGCTCTCGGTAGGCTAGAGAAAAGCAGATGGGGCGACCAAGCCACTCGCTTACTCGCCGACTTGCAAGATACCAATTGGGAAAGGGGTCCAACAGCCCGTACGCACGCCGGCTACTTCGAGGGCGTCGCCGGTCCAAGCATTGCAGGTGTAGAGTGCCGAGTACGTTCCGACCGCGTCGTAGAACGCGTCTCGGGAACCGTAGCTCCAGCCAGCGATGAGGCGCGGCTCGACACCGCCGAGCTGCGTTGCGCCATCGAGCACGAACGACGCCGCGATGAACTCGCACATCCGCCCATAAGCGGCCGGGTCGATCGTTACTTGACGGTAAAACTCATTCGCAGGTGGTGGTCCCATTAGCGAGACGTGCATCACCGTACCGGTGGGCCAAAACATCGACCAGGCCGTCAGATCGACTCGCACGTCCTCCCACCGGGGCGTGTGAAGGAAGAACTCGCGATCGCCCCACCCGAAGGCGACGTGCGTCTCTCGGCCGGTCAGTCCGCGAAAATCGCTGGGCGAGAACCACGGTTGCCAGTCGTGGACCAAAGTGGTGATGGGCACAATCACTTCGGAGTGCGCCGCATCAACGTACGCGGTGATTTGAATGCCGTCATTAGCATTTTGGAAACTACGATTCACCGGGAGCAAGCCCACCAGTACGGCGCCCCCGAACGCCAGCAGCAGCACCAGAGCCCCGTAGGCAACCCGGCGTAGCGCACGCCACAGCCGGGAGCGGAAGGCGAGCGGGTTGGGGGCGGGCGGGCTCATGCAAGCCTCCTTCGCAGCAGAAGAGGATTTCTGCCATTGTGGCACCCGCACCTGCCAAAGGCAATTGCCGTGAGCGACCAGATTTTCTGGCCCTGCAATTTCTTGAACCGCCTAGCACGCCAAAAAACGCCAGAGCCGCCCTCCCAAAGCCGCGGACGGGAGGCTCGCGATTTGCGCGGGCGCCAACACCAAGCCGGAGCCACGAAAAGGCACAAGAAGACACGAAAGGACGACTCGCGGGCAACGCCAGCTTCCAACCACTCGTGGACGGAGCCTTGAACTTCGCCCCTCTTGGACATGGCCCAACTGTTTCGGCAGACAACCGGCCTGGCGTGCCGCTCACCGGTCCAACGGCAGCCATAACAGCGGGGCGTGCTCCCCCAAGGACCATTCGCGCCGGAACCAACAGATCTCGGCATGCCATTTGCCATCTTTTAAGGCGATTCTCGATGTGCGTGCCAATATGGAGCGGCAGCGAACGAATAGCAATTGGACCTTGATATCTGATTTCCGAAGGGTGCGAGAATGAGTTACGCAGCAACCACTATCCGCGACGACGATGCGTGGAGCGAAGAGACGCACAGTTTAGTGATTGGCTACTTGCTGTGGTTCTTCGGCTTCACCGGCGCGCATCGTTTTTATTTTGGTAAACCGATTACGGGAACCGTGTGGTTCTGTACGTTGGGGCTACTGGGTGTTGGTTGGTTGATTGACGTGTTGCTAGTTCCAGGAATGGGGCACACAGCCAATCGTCGCTACCTTGGTGGTCCTTACGACTACAACGTCGCTTGGTTGCTGCTGACCTTCCTGGGCCTGTTTGGCGTCCACCGTTTCTACCTGGGCAAATGGGTTACCGGCATTCTCTACTTGTGCACCGGTGGCCTGTTCCTGCTCGGCATCCTGTACGATTTCTGGACACTCAACGAGCAAGTGGACGATTGCAACGCGGTGGCCTGAGTGATGGCGGTCCGCTATTTCGCCGGTTTTTTTGCTTGTGCAATTGGCCACCCAGTGGGGCCGCAGTACAGGGACCACGGCGCTCGCTCGCTCACGGTCGTGGCTCGGATTGCACGGATTGGTGCTGTGCGCCAACCGCCGTCGCTATCGCTGCAGGTGGTGAGGAAATGCCAGTTGGCCGACTTGCATGCCGACGCACGCGGCGACCACTACCCCTAAGAAGAGTGTAGGCAGCGCGCCGAGATGCGCGGTGACGGCGGACCAGAACACCCCACCGAGAACCATGACGGCAACGCCAACGGCTGCCGCCGCTATGTCCGTCCTGCGTTCGTCGGGCGACGCGACCACTGGGTGCGAATCCACTACCGGTATCTTAAGTCGAATCATATCTGGGCTCCGGAAGAAGAGTGGTAAACAGCAGCGAAAGAAGGAGCTATTTGAAGACTAACATGCAAATCTTCCTGGGGCTTGGAATTGGTCGGCCGCGCCAGAATTTTCTGCAAATTTCTCCCGTCGGGTAGGGTCGCGCGTCGTGCAATGCGCCCGACAAAGTCGCCGGCAAAGTGCCGCGAGATTCGCGTCGCTGCTATTGACGCCAGCCGCCGGGCATATATCCTACATACCTTGCTGGAAAGCAGCGTGTCGCCTCCCCTCCCGCCTCCCTGTCTCACCCGACGGCTGCCCATGCTCGACATGTTCCGTCAACGAATGGGTGCTCGCGTGGCCCACCAGGTGTCGGCTGGAATCTTGTTGTTGATCGTGCTACCCCTGGCGGCCCCTGCAATGGCCGAGTCGGCCCTGCAAGGGGGTGCGGAGAAGGAAACCACCGCCAAGGAGAGCATCGAGTGCCTGGCGTGCGGCAACGAAGACCGACCTCCGCAGCAACGGTCGGTCCCCGCCAGCAAGCCAATCAACCTGACTCGGCACCACGCTGCCTGCTGCGGTTCACAACGGTTGGGATACACGAAGGCACATGGTCACCGCTTGCAGAACGATCTCTGCGCCCCGCTGCGTTGCTAGCGGCGAACTCCGCGCGGCCAATGGAGCCGTCGATCGGCGTGCTCGATTGAGCAACGCCACCTACGCGGCCCGCGCTCTCCCAAGGTTTCGAGGCGGAGCGGCCTCGCCCGATTCTGGGCAGCACTTTTCACGGTATCATCAGCAGGGACTTTCCGTATGACGGACGCATCGACCACCAAGACCGGCTCGTTCTCCATCTACAATCTCGCGACACTTCCGCAGGATCTGTCGAGCGGTCTGGTGGTGTTCCTGGTGGCGCTCCCGCTCTGCTTAGGAATCGCCTTGGCGTCCGACGCGCCGCTCTTCTCGGGGCTTCTGACAGGTATTATCGGCGGGTTGGTCGTCGGGGCGCTCAGCGGCTCGCACACCAGCGTTAGCGGCCCGGCCGCTGGGCTCACCGCCATTGTTGCCACGCAGATTGCCAATCTCGGATCGTTTGAAGCCTTCTTGCTCGCGGTGGTCATCAGTGGTGCCTTGCAGATACTGCTCGGCATCCTCAAGGCAGGTGCGCTATCGGCCTTTTTTCCATCGAGCGTGATCAAGGGACTGTTGGCAGCGATCGGGGTGATTCTAATCCTTAAACAAATCCCGCACCTCTTCGGCCACGACTCCGATCCCGAGGGCGAGATGTCGTATCGGCAACCTGACGATCACACAACGTTCAGCGAGCTGGTTTCGCTAGTCACCGAAGGCGATATCCACGTCGGTGCCGCCGTGATCGGCCTGGTATCGGTGGCGCTGCTCGTTGCCTGGGGGCGGCTGAACTTTCTCAAGGCTTTGCCAGTTCCTGGCGCGCTGGCCGTGGTGCTGCTGGGCGTTGCCATGAATGCTTGGTTCGGCCGGCTGGGCGGCATTTGGGCAATCGGAAATAAGCACCTGGTCGATATCCCTAAGGCCGAGTCGGCGAGCGAGTTCATCGGCTTTCTCAGCTTCCCCGACTTCTCCCAGATCCTCAACCCGGCCGTCTATATCGCTGCGGTGACGATTGCCATTGTCGCCTCGCTCGAAACACTGCTCAATCTCGAGGCCGTCGATAAGATCGATCACCAGCGCCGCAACTCGCCACCTAGCCGCGAGCTGTCGGGCGCAGGGCGTCGGCAACATCATGTCGGGAATGGTAGGCGGGCTCCCCATGACTTCCGTCATCATTCGAAGTTCTGTGAACGTCAACAGCGGTTGCCAGACGAAGCGTTCGGCCATTTTTCATGGCCTGCTGCTAATCATCTGCGTGGCGATGGTTCCGCAGTATCTCAACATGATTCCGCTTTCGGCGCTCGCCGCCATCCTGCTGGTTACTGGTTTTAAGCTCGCCAGCCCAAAGCTATTCCGCGAGATGTGGAGCGAGGGGCGCTATCAGTTCCTGCCGTTCATCATCACGTTAGTGGCCATCGTTTATACCGATCTGCTCATTGGCATCCTGATCGGGCTTGGGGTCGCGATCCTGTTCATCCTCAATAGCAACCTGCGACGACCAATTCGCAGGATCATCGAGACGCACTTGGGTGGCGATGTAATGCACATTGAGTTGGCTAATCAAGTGAGCTTCTTGAACAAGGCCTCGCTCGACAAAGTATTCAACGATGCGAAACGAGGCACAAACGTACTCATCGATGCCAGTGGTACCGACTACATCGATCCCGACGTCCTCTCGATGATTCGCGATTATAAGAATGGCATTGCACCGGCCCGCGGCGTGACGGTGAGCCTCCGCGGTTTCCGCAGTAAATACCAACTGCACGACGACATCCAGTTTGCCGACTACTCCACACGCGAACTGCAGGACCGACTCACACCGCAGCAAGCGCTCGACATTTTAATGGAGGGCAATCGGCGGTTTCGCGAGAGTCAGCAACTCACCCGCGACTACGGCCGCCAGATCGACGCCACCGCCGGAGGGCAAAACCCACTGGCCGTGGTGCTGGGCTGTATCGACTCGCGAGTGCCGGCCGAATTGGTCTTCGACCTGGGCATTGGCGATATCTTCAGCGTCCGCGTGGCGGGCAACATCATCGGAACCAAGACCCTCGGGAGCATTGAGTACGGAGTGGGTGTCGCCGGCGTGAAACTCATCGTCGTGCTCGGTCACACGCGGTGCGGCGCCGTCACGTCGTCGATTGGCCTCTTGGCCGAAGGCAAGAACGTGCTCGAAGCAACCGGCTGCGAACACCTGGGCGCCGTCGTCGAAGAAGTGCAACGCAGCGTCCGCCAAGGGGAGGGGCAGCAGTTCCTTCGGATGGATGGCGAGGACCGTGAAAAATTTGTCGACGAGATCGTCGCTCGCAACGTGCTTCGTGCCGTCCACGAAATGACCGATCGCAGCCGTGTCATCCGCGAAGCGGTCCACGATGGCCGCGTGATGGTCGTTGGCTTGCTTTACGACCTCCGCACCGGTGAAGTGCGACTGCTGAGCGAGCATGCGCGAATCGAAGGCATGAAGTCGAGCGTGCCCTGATGCACTTAAGTCGGAAAGCGAGGGCAGTACGGATTGTGCCGATTCTCGACGCTTGCCTCGGGTGTGTCTGACAAATAGCGATGGCAGCAGGGGAACCGCCAAGTGGGGCCAAGTCCAAGAGGGGCCAGTTTTAGGGCTCCGTCCACGAGTGGTTGGAAGCAGGCGTTGCCCGTGAGTCCCGTCCTTTCGTGTGTTCTTGTGCCTTTTCGTGGCTCCGGCTTGGTGTTGGCGCACCGCGCGAATCGCGAGTCTCCCGTCCGCGGCTTTGGGAGGGCGGCTCTGGCGCATCTTGGCGGTTCAAGAACAGAACGGCCAGAAGATCTGACCGCACACCCTCGGGTGGCGAACTTGCTGCCCGTTGCGCAACAACTAGACTGTAGCAGATGGACCGGGGGTGGATTTCTAAATGAACTCCTCCGGCAATCGGGCTCGTAGCGACCTCTTCCTGTTGTAGGCAGCATCATGGCCGACAATCCGTTTCGCATGCTGGAGCTTAGCGCCGACGCAACGGACGAAGAGATTCGCCAAGCTTACTTCCGCCTTGCGCACAAGTATCATCCCGACCACACCGGCAACGACCCCGAGTGCACCTCCCGCTTCAAGCAGGTGCAGCAGGCTTACGAGAAGCTAACATCGCGAACCCATCGGCGCCGCCACCTAGCCGATCGCCAAGGGCAGCGGTGCGTCGCTACGCGGAGTCTTGGTCTTGGCGGTGGGCCGTTGTCGGAGGGCTGGCGTTCGCCGCGATTGCCGGCTGGTTCGCCTTGCATCGACGCGATGCGGTCCACCCTGCGGCGCTGTCCAAGAACTCTCCGCTCAACACCCCTTCAGCCACCAGCGACGACAACTGGGCCAGCATCCAAGTTCCGCCCAACGAGATTGTGGCGTCGGCTCCAAAGTTGGCACAGGCGTCCGCCGAATCACCAGCACTCGCGGATGGCGCCACCGTGGTTGTTAATAAGGATGGCGATCCGCCGGCGAAGCCGCCGGCTGCCTCCGCGAGCGACGGTGGCGAGATGGTTATCGCCGCGCTCCCCGAGATCGACGTGCCTTCCACTGCGGCTCCGGCACGGGTTGAGCCAGCCGACGGCGATGCCCAAGCTCGACCCGGCGTGGGGCAATTCGGTGCCGCACGCCATTGCAGGTCACGCCGCTTATCTGCCGGAGTTTGAGAAGTTGCTCGGCCAGGTGGAGTTACGCCTAGCCGCCGACGCCCCGGCCGTGCAGCTTGCGCTCGCGCACCTCACGGGCTGGAGCATCCAAGCGTTGTTCCACCCGCGTTTTCGCCGACTGAACTACACGTCCATCTGATGCCCAAGCCAGGGGGCGTCACGTCCAGCCAGGAGAAATGGGCCAGCAGCCGCGAGAGTCCTGCATCGCGAGTATCGACCACGCCGCCGAAGATTCCGATTCCACAACTACCTTCGGGGGTGTCCGAGCGCGACTTGCCGGCGCATCTGCTGGGTAAATCTCCCGTGGCGCTTGCCGGGTTCGATTCGCTTGTGCCCGAGGGGGGGCCACCGAAGCTCCAGCTGCCAGCGCATGCATTCGCAGCCGAGCCATCGCCGACCTGGCCGCCGCGGCCACTGAAGCTTCCCGCCGGTTGGCAATCCGACCCGCGGCCCTCCACGACGGACCCAATCTCCACCGACCGTCAGCGAGTGCGTGTCCCGTCGCCGTGGCGCACGACACCCAGCTTCAACGCCGGGTGGCCGACCCTGGGCAGCGACATCGGACCGCACCCGAACCCGGGCTTCGAGCAACCTACCACTTCTTACTGGGTGAATCCTCTCGCGAACCGCCGGTCCGCGATTGCCCAGCCAGCCATTTTCCCGGCGGCAAACGACACGACTGCATTGCCGTCACCGGCGGGCGATTTGCATCTTTGGCGAGCGTCGCCAGTGGAAATTGAGATCGCGTTGCCCCCATTCAAAGAGTAGTTCTGGGCCGAAATTCTCGGGGCAATCTGCGGAACAGCCCGGCTAGCGAGCAGCGGCATCTTGTTGACACGCCCCTTCCGCCCAATGACAATCAATATCGGTGCATCCTCCCGACTTGCTGCTGGGATGAGCCGCACGCGCTAGCGTCGGGCGCACCCCCGGGAAATCCTGCGCTACCGCCTATGGCTCCCCGCAGAGGACGGCACCGATAGCCTGGACGAAGGACGTCATCGAACTCACTGAATCTGCAACTGGTCAATTGCTACAAGGGACTGCGTCATGTCGAACGATATACCAACGGTTGATGTCAAACACTTGCGAGAGTCGTGGAGCTGGATGCTCGCCATGGGCATCGCCATGATCATTGCCGGCGGTGCAGCGATTGCCCTGCCCCTGTTCTCGACGGTGGGCGTTGTCACCATGCTCGGACTCCTGGTGTTGGTGGCGGGCCTCGCCCAAATTGTGAGCGCCTTCTACTGCAAAGGCTGGCACGGTGTCCTGCTCCATTTGTTGATGGGCATTCTCTACCTGGTCACCGGCTTCCTGATGCTCGAGAACCCTGTCCAAGGTGCCGCGGGACTCACCCTCATACTGGCCGGGTTTTTCCTTACCAGTGGTATCTTTCGCGTGGTGGTCGCGCTGAAAGACCGATTCCCCGGCTGGGGCTGGACCTTGCTGAGCGGGGCCGTCACGGTGTTGCTGGGTTTGATCATCTGGCGGCAGTTTCCCGAGTCCGCGTTGTGGGTGATTGGCCTCTTGATCGGCATCGACCTGATGTTCAACGGGTGGTCGTGGGTCATGCTTTCGTTCGTGTTTCGCAAGCTGCCGGAAGATGCGGCCCCCACGAGCCATGCATTCGATACGCACTCGCCAACGTAATGCCACCGCTGCCAGCGCGGCGAGTGAGGTGCTAGCCCTCGGATACTCCCGCACCTACCCACGCGCGATGGCCGCACCAACTGGCACGCAGGGTTGGGGCACGCAGGGTTGGCGGGCAATGCCGTGGGGCCGGCCGTCCGCTGGACTCCCTATTCGTGGTTGAACAGCAGAAAGGTGCCCCCTTTGCCGGCAACCGCGATGTCGGTTCGCCCATCGTTGTTCAGGTCGCCCGTTCGTATCTGTAACCCAATGCCGACGCGTCCCCGATCGATGACCGTCTTACGAAACGTCTGCTCCGCCGCGTCCCAGGAATAGTAGTGCAGGCAGGGAAGCATTTCGCCACCCGCATCTTTTCCGTTGTGGGCCCGCACACGTTTGCCGGTGATGAGATCATCGGCTCCATCCCCGTTTAAGTCGGCAAAGGCGAGGGCGTGGGCCTGAGAGAACGTGTCGTCGATGATTTCCGATTGCCATTGCGTCTTGCCGTCCGCCGCGGGCGACAATTGGCGCCACCACTGCAGACCAAACCCGTGCGCCGTGCCCCAGATGATGTCGTTGCGTCCGTCCTGATCGACGTCTTTCACTAGCACGGGCACGCTGAAGTTGGTGGCGGGCCAGTCTTCGTGGAACCGCCAAGATTGGGAGTAGCGTGTTTCGTCGCCCGGGCACTCGTACCAACCGGTACCGCAGATGATGTCCTGCAACCCATCTCCATTCACGTCCCCGACGCCCAGCCCGTGACCATTGCCCTGGTTGCTGACGACGACTTTCTCCATCCGCGGTGCCCTATCAGTGAGTGGAGTCGCGGCATCAAGTGGGATTGCGGCATCGCGTCCCGCAGCGTGGAACCGCCACACATGCATGGGCGCGGGAGTTACCCAAGAATTGGGAATCCATTCGGGTATATCGTCCCCGTCGAGGTCTTGCAGCAGGTTCGCTTCATTCGCCGTACACGCTGAGTCGAACAGCAGTCGTTTTTCCCACAAGTGTCCCCGCGTTAATCCCTCGGCACCCGGATTGCGAAACCAGTGGACCTCTGGCGTGGTAAACCCGCCGGCGATCACGTCGGTCCAACCATCTTGGTCGACATCGTAGGCAAAGTCGCCATTCGTCTGGGCGTACCCATTCCAGTCGTCAATCGCTCGCACCGGCCTCGGCACGAAGGCGGGCGCGGCATACCAGTTGCGGCCAGCGACAACGTCCAGTAGCCCGTCGTTGTTGAAATCCGCCAGGGCAATCCCTTCGTTGGCATCCACCGCGAGCGGTTGGATCTCCCATGTCGGCGAACGTTGCTCAGGGCCGGGCTCCGCCGAAGCCGAAGCCGCCACGAGAGCGACAGCGAGACTTACGGTAAACAGCGGCGACAGCGATCGGTTCAGCATGGTTTGCGTTCTGTTCAGATGTGAGTGCGTGCCTCATGTGCTTCGGCAAGAATAGTACAGCGGCATCAACCGGTTTTCGCCCGTAATGTGTCGCGACTGCAAACGCTAAACTTGGCAAGCGAACGTCGCTGACAAGAAGCCAGCACGAACGGCTAACCCCTGTAGTGGTCGTTCTACCAGATATCGAGGCAGCATGCGAACTCTGCGGTGAGGAAGTCCAACACCGTCTTGTTGCCCAGTGGCTTAATCCGCGCAGAAGGACCACCACGCTCCACTGCGGCAGATTGATAGCCAGTCGTCCGTTGTCGGTGGACGCGAGATCGAGACCCGAATTGCCTGCGGATTGCCAGCCGCCGAAACGTTTATCCTGGGTGCACAGCAGTTCGGTAAACGAAGTGCCAATGCCACCGGTCGCCACTTGATAGCTGCGGTCGGTGAAGTTGTGGTCGCCAACGTTCACCACCACCAGCAAGCGGTTGTCGAACACTTGTCGCGTGAACGCCAGCACCTGGTTGTCGCGGTCGACATGCACCATGCGGAAGTCGTCGGAGCGAAGGGCCGGATTCTCCCAGCGAACCGAATTGGCCGCCGTGACCAGCTTCCGCATTTCGAGCCCCAGGGCATCGCCGGCAGTGCCCCAATCGAAGCGGTGGTCGCCCCACTGATCGACCCCATCGTGCCAGTAGCCCCAGGCCACATGCGGCGAAGCGAGCATGCATTCGCTACCCATGAAACACATCGGCGTGCCGGGCATCGCGATATTCAGGGCCCACGCTAACCGGCATTTGGCCCGTGCCCAACTGTTGTGTCGCCCGCCAAGCAGATCGACCAGATAGCGGTGCCGACGGTCCCAGTTTCGATGACCGCTTTCCGCGTCGCCGTTGTGGGGGTCGCCAATATCGTCGTGCGAGCCGAGCAGGTAGTTCACCAAATTCCAGCTATGCTCAAACGGCTCGCGACCCAGCACCCCCAGCAGCCGATCGACGGGAGCATCCCCCACCAAGGCCCGCTGACATTCGTGATGGGCGGCCGAGTGCCAGGTGGCGTTGAAGTTGCCCGCCGTGATAATCCAAGGGTGAGCCGGCAGGTGCTCGGCGATGAGGTATTTTTCTGGGAAATCCTGGTGTAGCCGCCAGAGCACGTTGCGGAGGTAGTTGCCGTTGATTAGCGTTGTCGCATCGAATCGTAGCCCATCGGCGTGGTACTCCTCGAAGTACATCCGAGCGTTTTGGTAGAAGAAGTCTTGCACTTCCCATTTCCACCACGCAGGACCACGGCCCCAGGGAGTCATGCTCCCCCCTTCGAAGTAGACTCCACCATCGTCGGGGTGGCCATCGAATTGCCACAGCACGTTGTCGCCCGGGCCGGCATGGTTGTAGACCACGTCGAACACCACAGCGAGCCCCTTGCTGTGCGCCGAGTTAACAAAATGTTTCAGGTCGCTCGGCGTACCGTAGGCGCTCTCGGGGGCAAAAAACGCAGCGGGGTTGTAACCCCATGAGCGATCGAACGCAAACTCCTGCACTGGCAGCGGCTGGATGGCGTTGAAGCCAAGCGACC
Organism: Lacipirellulaceae bacterium; assembly: GCA_963753855.1. Taxonomy (GTDB): domain Bacteria; phylum Planctomycetota; class Planctomycetia; order Pirellulales; family Lacipirellulaceae; genus Aeoliella. The sequence goes on from CAVWDV010000009.1 coordinate 805,358, forward strand.
GGATGTAGTCGAACTTCGACTCCACATCGGCAAACGTCGCAATCGGCTTGTTGAAGTGATCGTTGCGCCCCGCAAAACTGCCGACGTGCAGCTGGTAAATCAAGAAGTTCTCGAACGCCGGCGTCTGCCAATTTTCCCAAGGGTAAGGCTGGTTGCCAACGACAATCGACGCGTTGTTGCTGTTGCCATCCTCGCGCGTGAGAGCCGAACTCACCACGTCGCGCGCTGCCGGATCGAGCCGCTCGGACGAGTGGCCTTCGTACGTAATTTCGAAGCGGTAGAGCGCACCTGCGTTCACGCCTGGTACCGTGCCGCTCCAGAAGCCGTTGGTCGAACGCTGGAGTTCCGCATCGCGGATCGCTTCCATCGGCCTCCAGTGGGTCCCCTCCTGCAACCGGACCCGCACCTGCTCGGCGTTGGGAGCCCAGACGCGAAAAAAACAACCTTGGCCAGTTAACCGCGCGCCGATGCGTTCTTCAAGCAACATGGAGTCGACTCAGGTGGGGGGACGTTGGGCGAGTTGTAGTGTACCTTGCCTGGAATGGGGTTGGCTATGAGCCGTTGGTGGCGAGCGGTTGAGGGGTGGATTCCGGTGCTGCGGGAGTCGGAACTAGCGATCCTTATCGATCATTGGGCAGGCAGTTTACCCCGCTGTATTCGCACTCGGCAACCAATGGCTCCAGCTAGCGACCGGCCAGCTCGGCCGCGGCCAAATCAGCTGGCTCGGTGTCCGGATTGGGATTGCCCGGATCGGCGCGGAATTTGTGGATCAACACGCGGTTTCCCGTGATCTCCTCGGCCCGCAGCGTGAGCAGCTTGCCAATCAGTTCGTCTCCATTGGGATACTGGTAAAACTTGGTGTTTCCGTCGGGCCCCAGCATCACCACCTGGGTCCGCTTTCGCCGCCGAGGCGGAGCAAACATCAGGCATTTGAAGTCTGTCGCCTGAGGCCCCGTGTTGATCATCTTCTGTTCGATGACGAGCTGTCCCAGTTTGTCGATCTTCGTGTTGACTTCGATTTGCACGTCGCCTGTGCCAACATTCAAATGGCGCCACACGCTGAATTGGTAGAGCCGGTCGGCCTCCACCACAAAATCAATCCGAACGGGCTGGGGCCCGTAGGTTGCATCGTCCAGAGAGATGTGAATCGGCAGCTGAAATGTTTCTCGCGGCGCCACGGACAAATCGCCGCGGCGCGGCAAAATCTCCCAGGTCTTGTTCCGCATCTCGTCGGGGGTGGGCGGTTGGGCCCCTTCGGCGAGTAGCTCGAATTCGCCTTCCCGAGGAGGTACGTAAATCGAAAAATTACCCGTCACCCCCTGCCGAAAATGATTGCTGCCGCGGATCAGGTTCTCGTGCGGCCGGCTGAAAACACTCGGCACGCGCAGGCGATCGAACTCAACGGCCATCCGCCAGGCCGTGACGGCTGGGTGCAAGCCAACGACAAACGATGGATTGCGATCCGCTGCGAGCGTGACTTTCCCCTGCTCGTCGGCTTCGAGCCGGGTCCGTTTGCCCCATACATCGATGCGTTCGATCGCTTCCCCCAAGTAGAGATGCTCTGCCGTGGGACGGTCGTTCCAAACGATCATGAGCACCTCTCCCTCCGCGTTTTGAAACACATGATTGGTGCTGCGATTGGGCAGCTCGACATTGCCCAAGTACGTGCACCCACCTAGCAGGTGGGCCGTCGTTCGCCACGGCAAGAGTAGTTCGCCCGGTGTTCCGTCGGTGTTCATCACCCCTTCAGGTCCGGTAAACGGATTGGCTACAAAGATGCCGTTCGCGCCATGAATCTTGGCCGAGACCATCTCGCGGACGAATTCGCGGACATGGTCTTCGTGCAGTCTCCTTCTTTCGTCGGGCGAGAGATCTTTCTCGGCCCGCGCGAAATCGGAGTAGAGCGTAGGGTCGACGAGCACCCACCGCATCGCCTTGGTGGGTGGATGGGTCGCCATTACCCGGTCGAGCCCGTCGGCGTCCAACGGCGGATTGGCCGACATCTGTTCGTATTCCCAGTACGGCGCGGAGTGCGATCGGATCCACTCGCCCACCTTACCCTCGACAGGCCACCGCCACCCCAATCCCAGTTTGACGTCCTGGCCAAAGCGAAACAGATGCTTGCGAATGCTCAGCAGCTTGGTGGGTAAATCGGAGTAGCCGTAGAAGCTGGTATCCCAGTCGTTGCCTAGCTGCCACCACCGCAGCCGCAAACTGAGCCGAGTCATCACGTGCTCGAACTGCGGCTGCCAGAACGAAGGATCGGTCAACAACAGATCGGCGATGTCCGACGCCGCATTGGGATCGCGATGAAACTCCCCCTCGGCAAGCGGTTGATCAAGAATCCCGACAACCTCGATGCCCGATGCCGAGGTCCGTTCCGCAAAGCGGACGATTTCTTCGCCCCGCGATCGCTGCTGCACCGGGTACCACACCGGCATCTTCACCCAGTGCACGCCCACGCGGGGCAACAGGTCGGCCAGGATGTCGAACGAAAGCGGGTCGTCCGCCACCGGCAGTGTCCAGCCAAACTCACCACGCTTGGGTCGTGGCAGCTTCGGCAAGACGGCCAGCGTAATCACTCGCTCTTCCAATTGCCGCTCGTAGTCGGTCGCTTCGCGGTCTTTCGGTTTATCATTTTCTTCGCGCAACATCTCCACGCGGATCTTATAGAACCCATAATCTTCGATGTTGGGCGTCCAGTACGTGGTACCTTCGTAGCCGCTCGGCCGATTGCCAATTGCACCTACGATCTCGTCGGCGCTAAACGAGTCCTCAATAATCAACTTGCCTTCCAGCGGCGCGGTGTGGCTCTTGCCTTGGATTTCGCGGCTGGTTTCGTCCAGTAACTGAAAGCGAATATCAGGGTTCTGCTCACGGATGCCCGATAGCGTGCACTCGACTTTGACTTCCTTGAAGTCGTTGTACACGTTGTAAGCGCTGCCTGTTTTGACCACCATGCTGGGCAGTCGTTCGAGAATGATTTGATCGATCGATATCTTGCCCTGCAGGTCGCCGCGTCGCCCACGCGGGGCGTCGAGGTAGATGACCGCGCGATCGATCTCCTCCGTATTCGGGCGCAACGACTCGATTCTCACATCGTGCCACTCCCCGTCGGAGGCGAACGGTTCGCTCACTTCCACTTGCAGTCGCTCTTGCCTACGGTTCTGCAATTCAATGATCAGCCGCATCCGGGTGTACTTGAGGTTCTCCGCCTTCGCTCGCAAGTAAACCTTGTAGCCAAACTTTGGCAGGATGGGGATGGCGGGCGTGGAGAGGAAGGCGCCGCCGCCGTCGAGCTCGATTTGCAAGCTTTTGCCGTTCTCAGCCGAAGGGTCGTCGGCGATGGTGATTTGTGTGTAGTGCGGGTACTCGGGGCTTGTCTCCCGCTGCCAATGGTCGGGCCAAAGGTCGTAGTTCGCGTCGGAATCTTCGCCAAACGACGTGGCAAAAATGGCCGAATGGCTTACGAATCGCGCACCCGCGGGCGGGACCATGAAAGCCCACACCGCGAGTAAGCCTAGGAAAACTCTTGCGACCATCGGTTCTCTATCACTCCCTTCAAGCGGTCGGCATTCGCCAAGCCGCGATCGGTAATCGGCACAAAGCACACGCGCTTTTTGCAGCTCAGCCAACAGCCAGACGCCATTCGCCTATCTACCCCGTTGCCAGCGGGCGTTGTGAAAATGTACTGTAGCTGGTAGTGCAAGCGTATTTCCTCTGCCTTCGATCTCCACAAAACCAAGGCCCACAGGCGTGACAATCGTTAGAATCGGTCTCGAGACGCGTTCGCTCCGCCAACCGCTCCGCCGCGCCCTGGTGATGGCTGCGGAGCTGGGGGCCGATGGCGTGGAAGTCGACCTCCGCCATGAGTTGCCGCTGGCGGACCTGTCGCAGTCGGCCATCCGCCAGCTTCGCAAGCTACTGGGCGACTACAACCTGCGTTTGGCGGCCGTCAGCTACCCAACGCGACGCGGCTACGAAGACCCCGGTGAACTCGACCGCCGGCTCGCTGGCACCCGCCAGGCGATGAAAGTGGCCGCCGAGCTGGGCGCCCGTGTGGTCATCAACCGCGCCTATGGCCGACTGCCCGAGGCCGACACGCCCGAGCGCGACGCCCTGATGCAAGCGCTCGAATCGCTTGCCCGCGAAGGCCATCGGGTGGGTGCTCGATTGGCCGCGCTCACGACGTCCGAACAAGCGAGCGAACTGGCTGCCGTGCTCGGCGACTTGCCCGAAGGTACGATCGGCGTCGCCCTGAACCCGGCCAACCTACTGGCGGGCGGGCAGACACCGGTCGAGGCCCTGGAACTACTGGGGTCGCACGTGATGCATGTCCACGCCAACGACGCGGTACGCGATTTCGGAGCCAGCCGCACCGTCGAGGTCGAACTGGGCCGCGGATCGGCCGACATGCCCGCGGTGCTCGCTGCCCTCGATGCGCGCGGCTATGCCGGCTGGGTCACCGTCGGACGAATCGACGCGCCCGACCCTGCCGCCGAACTAGGCAACGCGGTAGCGTACCTACGGAGCTTGACGATGTCAGCGCAGCCCGGTGCAAGAATCTGTGCGGCAATCGGCCGACAAGCACAGCGGTACTGCTCGTCGCCAAGAAGTGACTGGCCACACGATTATGCACGTTTTTTGCGGCGGCCATCGCGTAAACGTAGCCGCCCGAGTACTCATGCTTGATGTCACTCGTGAGTTCCCCGGCGAGGTAATCGTCGACGGCAATAAGATCGTGCTGTTTAGCTGCAGCCATCGCAATTGGCGTACGGCTCTGGGGGGCAACACGCAATAACGAAAAAACCCCAGCGGAGCTTGCACTCCGCCGGGGTTTTCTATGATGAACCACTCACCAATGGGAGTGAATGGGTTCGCGTCGTAAGGCCCACGGCTCACAGCCCAGAGCCCACAGCCTCTATCAATACATGTCGTCCATGCCGGGGCAGCCGGCGTGCGCTCTTGTCCTTCTTCGGTGCGTCGGCGATCAGGGCGTCGCTGGTCAAGCAGCAGGGTCGGCGACGCTGGCGGCGTTTTGCAGGGCCGTGCGGGTGACCTTGGTCGGGGTCGATCACGCCGGCCTTGACCAGGTCTTCGTACTCGTCGGTCGCGGCGTTGTAGCCGTTGTTGCCCTTCGCCTCGGAGACCTTCTCGCAGACGATGCCGCCGTCCTGGCCGGCGTTGGCGGCGATCGCGGTCAGCGGCGCACGGCAGGCACGCAGGACGATGTTGTAGCCGACCTCCTGGTCGTGCGTGAGACCCGTCGGGCTTGACCTTGGCCGCAGCCCGCAGCAGGGCCACGCCGCCGCCGGGCAGGATGCCTTCTTCGACGGCCGCGCGGGTGGCGTGCAGGGCGTCTTCGACGCGGGCCTTCTTTTCCTTCATCTCGCTCTCGGTGGCGGCACCGACGTTGACCTTGGCCACGCCGCCGGCCAGCTTGGCCAGCCGCTCTTCGAGCTTCTCGCGGTCGTAGTCGCTGGTGGTGTTCTCGATCTCGCGGCGGATCTGCTCGATGCGGCCCTTGATCTCGGCGCTCTTGCCGGCACCTTCGATGATCGTGGTGTTGTCCTTGTCGATGATGACCTTCTTGGCCCGGCCCAGTTCGGCCAGCCCGATGTTTTCGAGCTTGATGCCGAGGTCTTCGAAGATGGCCTGGCCGCCGGTGAGGATGGCGATGTCTTCGAGCATCGCCTTGCGACGATCGCCGTAGCCGGGGGCCTTGACGGCACAGACCTTGAACGTGCCGCGGAGCTTGTTGATCACCAGCGTGGCCAGGGCCTCGCCGTCGATGTCTTCGGCGACGATCAACAGCGGCTTGCCAGCTGTTGACCACCGCCTCGAGGACCGGCACCAGGTCCTTGACGTTGCGAGATCTTCTTCTCGTGGATCAGGACGTAGCAGTCTTCCAGCACGCACTCCATGCTTTGGCGGATCGGTGACGAAGTAGGGCGAGAGGTAGCCGCGGTCGAACTGCATGCCCTCGACCCACTCGACCTCGGTGGCCAGGCTCTTGCCTTCGTCGACGGTGATCACGCCGTCCTTGCCGACCTTCTCCATGGCCTCGGCCAGCATGTCGCCGATTTCGTGGTCGTTGTTGGCGGCGACGGTGCCGACCTGGGCCATCTCTTCGGTGCTCTTGATCGTGATCGACATCTTCTTGAGCTTCTCGGTGATGTCGTCGACGGCCTTCTCGATGCCCTGCTTCATCTGCACCGGGTTGACGCCGGCCACGACGGCCTTGAGGCCTTCGTTGAAGATCGCTTCGGCCAGCACGGTGGCGGTGGTGGTGCCGTCGCCGGCGACGTCGCTGGTCTTGCTGGCGACTTCCCGGACCATCTGGGCACCCATGTTCTCGTAGGTGTCTTCCAGGTCGATTTCCTTGGCGACGGTCACGCCGTCCTTGGTGACGGTGGGCGAGCCGAAGCTCTTCTGCAGGATCACGTTGCGGCCCTTGGGGCCGAGCGTGACTTTGACGGCCCGGGCCAGCTTGCGCACGCCGCGACGCATCGCGTCGCGGGCTTCTTGATCAAAGGCAATCATCTTGGCCATTGGGTTGGTTCCTGTGTGTTGGAACGATATTTGGTTGTATTGAGTTATTCGCGTCGGCAGGCGACTTTTGATTTATAATGAATGACTTATGACCCAAATCAGAAATCACCATTCATAAATCATCCATCAGTACTTAACTTATTCAATCACTGCCAGGATGTCGCTCTCGCTCATCAGCAGGTATTCTTCGTCGTCAATTTCGATCGTCTCGGGGGCGTAGCTGGTGAACAGCACGCGATCGCCCTGTCTTGACCTGCATCTCGCCACGCGATGCCGTCGTCGAGCAGTCTTGCCGGTACCGACGGCCACGATCGTGCCGCGGCTTGGCTTGTCCTTGGCACTGTCGGGCAGCACGATGCCACCCGCGGTGACGTCTTCGATTCGTCGCGCGAAACGACCACTTTGTCGCCCAGGGGTTGCAGTTTGACTTTGCTCTTCTTCTTGGTTGCCGTTGCAGCCATGTGTGTCTCGCTCCTGTTACAGATCTGAAAATGTGCTTGGTGGATTGTCTACGAACGACGTTCCGACCTTGATTGGTGAGCCGCAGGCGCTAGCCTCGGGTTCAGCCACTAGCCTCGGGCCAACTCCAGTGCACCCGACGCAAGCGCGTTCGGCTCACCCCACCAACCCTCTGCCGGCGCCGTCATCGCGTACGGGAACCCACCAGTCTCCGCCATCTTCCCCGCGGCGCGCAGGGGTGGTTCGCAAGAACTCCTAATGCAACCGGCGCGCCAAACTGCCCAGAGTGGCTTAAAGTGCTTTGCTGTAGAGACTTAGAGCAACTACCCACAAATGGCCCGGCTGTCAGAGTGACGGACCGCGAGGGCCAGGGGCAGGCGGCGAGGGGTTTGGGGGTGTCATTTTGGCAGGAGGAAATCGAGCCCAGTACATATTGATTCTGCACCGACGCTGTCCGATACTTCTTATAGCTGGCGAACGAAACTCGGCTCCATGCCGTGTGGGCTTCTTCGGAGGCCCCTATATTCGCCGGCTGTTCTTTTGCCACAGCTCAAGTCTTGCGTGGCGATCACGCCGGGTGCCACACCACCGCCGATGCCCCCGGCCATGCCGGTGACAACCCGGTAAGATGTGGCCAAAGCCCCTAGTCCCCGCCCATTTTTCCCCGAAACGGTGCCGCCGGCTCCCTGAGCCGACCCGACGGAGGCCCGAAACGGCTGGCTGTCGTCCTTCAACTGTCGGCAATAAAACCCCCTCGAAACCCCTAGATTTACCGCCCTGCCAGGTTAGCAGCTATCTTTTTTTGCCCGGCGTGCTATATTTAACGCGTGGCGGGGCCGCATGGTTACGTTGATTTTGGGCCCGCGCCACAATTTCTTGTTTGAGGTTTTTAGAGTAATGGCTGAAGGTACAATCAAGCGTTTGACAGACAAGGGTTTTGGATTTATTGACACCGGCACGGGGCAAGACATGTTCTTCCACTCGTCCAACGTCGAAGGAACTGGTTTCGACCAGCTCCGCGAAGGCGAGAAGGTGACCTACGTGGAAGGTCAAGGACCCAAAGGCCCACGTGCCGAACAGGTAACACCTGTTTAGTCGTCTGTCGATTGAAAAACACAAAAAGCCGGCGAGTCCCTCGTCGGCTTTTTTTATTTGCCCAGCGGCGTGATGAGCGTGGCCACCCCTGCCATCACCATGCCAACCAACGGCGCCGATGCCAATCGCGTGCCGTAGGCCGGAGTCTTGCGTAGCGATCACGCTGCCTGCCGCACCACAACACGTTGCGCGATGGGGCTTTGACCAACTAGGGCCACGTCACGAATTAGCCTCCTTGTCGTTGTCGTTGTCGGGCGTCTCCCCCACGTCGAGTCCGACGGCCTTCATTCGCTCGGCCCAACGCTTGCGGGCCAGGTGCTGCATGTCGGCATGCCGATCGGCTTCGTCGACAATCTCCAATCCGAGCAAGGTTTCGACCAGGTCTTCGATGGTCACCAGTCCGTCGGTGCCACCATACTCGTCGACCACCAGGGCCAGGTGCTCGCGCTGGTTGAGCAAGAGTTCGAACGCGTCGGTGAGCGATGCGGTTGGCGAGATGTGTTTGATGGATCGGCGGAGTTCGGCTAGCGTGGTCGTGAACTCGTCGTTGGCCTGGGCGAGCAGGATGTCGGTCTTCAAGACGAAGCCCGTGACGTGGTCGATGGTCCCATCGAACACGGGGATGCGCGAGACCGGGAGGTGGGGCCACTGCTCGAGCAGTTCGCCGACGGAGAGCGTTTCGGCAAATCCGAAAATCACCGTGCGGGGTGTCATGATGTCGCCGACGCGCAGCGAACGGAGGCGGAGCAGGTTGGTGAGGATGCGGTGCTCATCGGTTTCGAGCTCGCCCGTCTGTGTGCTCATGGCGGCGGTGGCGGCTACCTCTTCGCGGGTAACGATCTCCTGCCGCTTATCGCCGGCAATGAGTTTGGTGAGTAATTCGGAAAGCAACACGAGCGGATAGAGTGCCCAGATGAGCAACTGGATGGCTTGCGACGTGACGGGGGCGAGCTGCCGCCAGTAAACGGCGCCGATGGTTTTGGGAATGATTTCCGAGAGGATGAGGATCAGCAGGGTCATCACGGCCGATGCGTACCCGACGGCCGTGTTGCCCCAGATGCCGGCCGCCTCGGCCCCGACGCCGGCCGCACCGACGGTGTGGGCGATGGTGTTGAGACTGAGGATCGCGGCGAGCGGACGATCGACGTTTGCCTTCATTTGCTTGAGCCGCGCGGCCGATCCGTTTCCACCGTCCTCAAGCGTGGCAATGTAAGAAGGGGTGACGCATAGCAGCACCGCTTCGGCAACCGAGCAGAAGAACGAACAGACCAGCGCGACCAGCGCATAAACAATGAGCATGCCGTAGCTCCCCGGCTCGGCATCGGCAGCAGCGGGGACATAGGCACCCAACATCAGTATTTGGCTCAAATCGTACACAACTCATCCCCGTGGTCGAGAATTGGCCCCTGTGGTCGACAATCGGCTACCAAGGCATGGTAACCTACCAGGGAGGGGTGCGTCATCCGAGTGGGGGCGTTGAGAAGAAGTTTTTTGATTGATCATTGACTGCTTGTTGCGAGTCGAATCTTTGGCAGCCTGCCGGGTCGACGGATCCGTAAGCGACTTGGAACCCTTCGAATAGGACAAGCCGATACAAGCCATGAACTACCGAAACCTCGCGCTGCTGGTGTGCTTGTTTCTTGTTGACAGTGACTGCCTAGCGACGGGTAATCCGAACATCGTCTTCATCATGGCCGACGACCTCGGCTGGGCCGACGTGAGCACCGGGCGGACCAACCTGGGCGACCCTAGCGACTTCTACGAGACGCCGGCGCTCGCGAAACTAGCTCTCCAGGGCATGGCATTCACTAGCGCCTACGCCAATCAGAATTGCGCCCCAACGCGGACCGCCATTCTGTCGGGGGCCTACGCCACGCGACCGACCAACAACGTGTATCAGGTCGGCAATTTGAATCGGGGGAGCAACAACAAGACGCTGCTGGTCGGCCCCGCCCAAGGGCTGCCAAGCGGCGGCGACGCCCTGCCGAACGATACCATCACCCACGCCGAGACGCTCCAGTCGGCCGGCTACAAAACCGCCTACGTTGGCAAGTTCCACGTCACCGATCGCCGCTCGAAGTCGCAACAAGCGGACATCGAGCGGTTCCACGGCTTCGACAAGAACTTTGGCGGCACCTCCGCCGGGCACCCCAGCAATTATCACGCCCGCGGCGGCAAGTTCGGCCCAAAAATTGGCGACGCCTTGGACCCGTACGCCGCCGACTACACGCAGGAGTACGTGGATGCGAACATCAAGCCGTACAACCACGGTGCCACCGATGGGGACACCGAGGCCGACATCGACGCCCTGGTGGGCACCGCCAAGCACGTGAGCGATGCCTCGGCCGACGCGGTGATCGACTTCATGGAGGCCAACAAGAGCGAACCGTTCTTCATCCAATACAGCGCCCACGCCGTCCATACACCGATCGGCGACAAGCAGGCGCGGGCCGACCTGCTCGCCAAGTACCAGCGGAAGACACCCGGCGCGGAGGACTCCAACGCCTCGTTCGGAGCACTCATCGAGGGGCTCGACCAATCGGTCGCCCGCATCGTCCGCTACCTGCAGCACACCCCCGACCCGAACCGGCCGGGTGAGTCGCTCGATAAGAACACGATTGTCATCTTCTACTCCGACAATGGCGGCCGACTCGACCAGTCGAACAATAGCGTGCTCAAGGGCCAGAAAGGCGAACTCGATGAGGGGGGCATTCGCGTGCCGCTCGTCGTGTGGAGCGGCAACCCCGCGCTGGTCGACGGTGGAACGATCAACGACACCGTCGTGATGCCGATCGACTTCTACACCACGTTTGCCAGCCTCGCCGGCGCACCGCTTCCTAACGGCCAGCTACTCGACGGCGAAGACCTGAGCAGAGTGCTTGCCGATGCCGAGCACCAGCTCGATCGCGAGCCCGTCTACTGGCACCTGCCTGGCTATCTGGCCCAAGGCCGCGAGCAGAAGCCGCAGTCGGTCGTTCGCGCGGGCAAATGGAAGCTGCTGTACAACTACGAGGACCAGAGCTTGGAACTCTACGACCTTGACCGCGACGTGGCCGAGCAGCACAACCTGGCCACGAATACCCCGCCGCCCAAAGAGGTACAAAAACTCGGCACGAAGCTCATGCACTGGCTCGCCACCACCCGGGCCCCCTTGGCAACCCTCCGCACTGGCACCGTGCGCCTCAACTTCACCGGCGACTACTACGCCGATGGCGAAATCTCCGTCAACGACGGATTGCTAGAGATTCGCGCGGGCGAGGAAGTTCCGTTTGTGTTGGGTGGAGGTGGCTGAGTGGATGTAGGTTATGGGCTGTCGGTCGGCGGGAGAGGCCAGTACCAACGTTCAAGCATGAACGTTCAAGCATCAAGTTTCATTGAACATGGAATTGGGCATCGAAAGTTCGTTATGGTGCATTCGCCGTTGATCGACAGCTGTTGATCTATTTGTCGATCTACGCGCGTGTCCGCCGACGGGTGCGGTGCCGTAACTCGACGCGGCGTAACCACTTCGGGTGTTGCTGGGAGATGGCCGTAGATCGACAACCAATCGTTGTTCGGAGTTGGTTGATAAACCGGCAGGGCGAACGCCGCGGTAAGGCACGATCTTCGCCGCTTTTTGGCGAACCCCTTCCCTGCCCTTGCTCCATGCTCCCGCGTGACAGGAAGACCGACAATCTGTGAGCTTTGCAAGCGAGCCATCGCTCGGATCACGCCGACAGTGCTACGCAGGTTGCGGCTCCGATCCCAACGCAACGGACCAAACGCTCAACCGCTCGGTGCGGCGGATGCGGGCGAGGAACTCGGGAGAGACTACCGAGTTCTCGCCAACGGCGTTCGCTTGCTCGGCGAGCAAACACTCCGCGGCGTGCAGCGCCACGAGTGGCGTGAAGCGGTCGTGCGTCGACTGGAAGGGGGTGTGATGCCAAACGATTGCCTCGACGATGGGCGCGGGCAGGCCCCACAAGCCGAGCAGGTAGGCCCCCAGGTCGGCGTGGTTGGCCTCGAACTCGGCCGTTTCCAACTCGTGGAGCGGCGTATCCGAGTCGCGGGCGTGGCGTCGCATGGCGTCGTACTGGGCGGTGAAATTTTTAGCGAGCACCAACTGCCCCAGGTCGTGCAGCATGCCGGCCATGAAGGCGTGGTCGCAATCCTCGGCGGTGGCCCCTTCCAGCTGCGCGACGCACCGCGAGGCAAGCGCGATTTCGGTGCTGTGATCAACCAGATAACTAAGCGAAAACTCACCCAGCGAACCCGGCGCAAACTGCTGAAACAGCCCGGACGAGAGCACCAGCGGTTTGACCACGTTGAGCCCCAGCAGGGCAACGGCGTGCGATACGTCGGTCACGTGGACCGGCAAGCCGAAGTACGACGAGTTGACCAGTTGCAGGATTTTGGCAGAGATGCTCACATCGCCACGAATGATCTCCCCCACGCGGGCGACGCTCGAGTGCGGCGACTCCAGCTCGTGCATCAGTTCGGTGTAGACATCGGGTAGCGTTGGAAGCTGCCCCAAACGGCCGACCAAGTCGCGAATGTTGTCGTTCTCTAGATGATATCGCAACGAAAACGTATCGCAGATTGTCATTCCCAGGAGATCCGCGTCGCATGGTTTGGCCAGATGCTGATGGGCAGCGCCCGTCGACTGCATGGCTTGTTCGCACTCGCCACGTTTGGACAGCAAGATCCGCACCGCCTTGGGCGACTGCTTTTGCACCAGCCGCAACAAGTCGCCACCAGAGATCTCGGGCATGTCGAGATCGGCGACGACGACATCGAACTCGTGGGCCGCGATTCGGCGGATGGCATCTTTACCACTGCTGGCAAACTCCATGCTCCACTCGTTACGAAACTTCCGCAGCGACTTCTCTAATTCGGCCAGTTCCTCCGGTTGGTCGTCGACGAATAGGATCTCGATCATCAGCAAGGTTCCTTCGGCGTTCTGGCCTACAACGTTTCGGCAGACGCAGCGGCAGGTGCCGCCGCGAGGCCGCTGGCATGGCAGCGGACGGGGACAACAGGAAATCGGACGAGCAGTTGCGACCCAACCGGGAGCGACGCTGCGCACCGCGGGGGCTGTGTTAAACTTAGGTCACAATCGCCCCTCGTGCCGCGGTCGACACCGGCAAGTTCTCGCGAAAGCCTCCGCGGCACAAACCTCACCACCGGCGCATCCGGCAGGGCGAACGCTCCGGGCGTCCCAGGTAGTGCTACTCTGGCAATGATTGCCAGGCTCAAGAATGGAGAAGCATCACGCGATCTATGCCGCCAGCGTCATCCAAGCGGAGTTGCTCCGCGAGTAGATGCCCTACGAGTGGGCCGTGTTCTATGGGTGCGATCGGATGAAGCTGAGGCTCGCGGCCATTGCAAGCCCATCCCATCCGCGACGCGCCACCAGTGCGAGCGCCTCCAAGCGTGGCGATCAGCAGGCTGCCAGGTTCAGGAACCACCGCACTACCAGCAGCGAGCTGAGTCGCCAGGCCCACCTGGGCTCCAAAGTCGGGACTCAACCGGCCCCGAACCAGCAGGAAGTCGGCGAGGTTTGTAGCGCCATCTTGATTCATATCGCCCGTACGCCAGGTATCGAGACCGGCAGCCGCCTGCGCCCCACCCCACCCGCCAACGAAGGCGTCGACATCGTCGTTGTCCACGATGCCATCGAGGTTCAAGTCGCCCATCATTCCGAACTCCGTGCCCGACCAGGCCAGGGCGAAGGCGGTACCACTTGCACCCGACACGCGGAGGGCGTACTGCCCAGGGTCGAGGTGATTGAGATACAGGTACTCGACGTTGTCTTTTTCGCTATCGCTCGCTTGCAGATTAGCGCCGAGCTGGTAATTGGATGCCTTGAACAGATCGAGACGCAGGTCGGCGACCGTGGAATCGAGGGCTCCGAAACTGTCGCCGTTAAGGCCGTCGGTCACCAAGCGGTTCCAGGTGAGCGCCACCGACAGTTCGTCGAGGTTACCCATGCTCTCGGCGACAGAAAAAAAGTAGAGATGCTCGTCTTCCGCGGGGCTGGCCACAAAATCCCAGCCAACCAGATCGACTTGCGCGTGGAGCTTGCCGATTGCTCTGGGCTTGCGACGATGTGGTAGCTGCGGTAGGCGTTCACCTGCCCGGCACCGTAAACCTCGTCGAGGGGTCGCGAGGTCGAGCGGTCCCAATCGGTGAACTCATGCTTCGTGGCCCCGGCGAGCAGCGCCGCCTTGATGACTTCCGAATTACGGGCGGCGGTTTGGCCAGCCGCTTCTACGAGAATCGCCGCCACGCCGCTTACCGCCGCCGTGGCTCCACTGGTATTGTCGTAGGGTGCCACCAGGTCGGGTTTGGTCCGGCCGATGCCGTCGAAGGTGGTGAGCCCTTGCGAGTGCCCGCCATGCGAAGTGCCCACGGAAATTACGTTGTAGGCATGCGCGAGCAACTTTGGAATTGCGGTTCCGCTGCCGTTGTTGAGTCCAACCACCGACACGTAGTTATCGCGCTCAATGGTGTAATCGAGTCGCCGGATCGCATCGATGGTTAGTACCGACGTAGATAACCCGCTGATCCAACTGTTATTTTGCACGTCGGCCGTCTCGGCCAGGGGCACGCCCAAGTGGCTGGTTAAACCTGTCTTCAACAAACTCGTCGATTGGTCGATATCGCCAGCCCCAAGCCAGTGGCCCGCCTCCCAGGCCTGGATGTTCGTTACGCCACTCGCGATGCCGGACAGGTTTCCAAAAATGATATTGCCAATAGCGCCAGCGTGGTTGCTACCATCCGAAGGGCCCGAGCGGAGCGTGACGGTCTTGCCCTGCCTCTCGTCGCCATCGATCCATGTGCGGTAGTCGCCATCGCTACCGTCGGCCTCAACTTGCGAAACAACAACTCCCGTTCCGTCGGGCAGCGCCGCTCCCAATTCGTTCGCGAGCCGCGTGTGCCAGATCAAGTCATGTTGGCTCGCGGCGAGCACCATACCAGGGCTTAGCAGCAACATGCACACGACTTGCTTCGCTAGTGCTGTGGTTACAAGTCGATCCATGCAATCAAAACCTCTTTTCGACAAAACGCTGGGGGGACAAGCCCTGCTACGTTTGGTCGTGGGACACATCGTTTAACGACGGAGCCACGCCACCCGCACAACGGCGTGGCGAAGCCTACTCATGATTCGGGAGCGCTAGCGGAATTGCAGCACAAAAAAAGGCCGCACCGGCCGGAACACCAATGGCAAACCGCACCGGTTAGGTAAGATGACAGATTGTACTGCCGCCGGCAACCGCGCCTAGTAGGATGCCTTAAGACGTTTGCAAGAAATGGTTTACGCCGATTCTCGCGACCGCATTTCAACCGCCATGCGAGGAGAATGCGGCCAACCGTATCTCCTTAGCCGAAAGGCTACTTAGGCGGAAGCCTCAAGAGGTCGCCCCAGCGACGATTCCATTCGGGTGGGGTGAATTTACCAAATCCACTTTCCGGGAAGAACGTGAGCTCCGCCATGGAAACCGATTCGTGAGGGAGAAAACTTTTTACGGAAGAATGGTTGCTTTACCAAAGCCAGCAATGCCACGAGGTAGATGGACGAGGGTTCAGGTACCGTAGAAACAATGGACTGTACGTCAGTAACTGACCGGCCGAAATTCGAACGCCAAACGCTATAATCCTCCAGGTCGACAGTCCCCGAGCCATCGCCGTCCGCTGGCAAACCTGCACCGGTATTTCCAATCGCATCTCGCCAAACGGCATAGTCACTTAGTTCGACTCGACCGTCATGGTTGTAGTCGCCGGCGAGCGCGACCCGCAGCCAGACGGCATCGTTAGAGTATTCAACCCGCCACATCAGGCCATCACCTAATGATGGGGCGGATAGCGAGCCGAACGTGCCTTCTATATCGGAGGCGAGAATCACGTTGAACGAGTCACCGACATCAGGCCTGTAATCGTTCGGCGAGGCAACCACCAATCTACCGGCAAGTGATGCTTCGGCGGAGATTTGAAGTTTGTCATGCGCTATTTCGCCGAACAGGTCTATCGCAAGATTAGCATCCTGCTGATGGGTATAACTGCCAGCCAGTTCCAAGGTTAAGGGAGTTGCGGCAACACCATCCCCTCCCACTACAAGCGTCGCGTCATTCGCGACCTTTAGACTCCCAGTCATCTCGGCACTTGCTAGATCAATCGTGCCCGACTCGACATGAAACTCTCCAGCAATGCTGATGCCGCCAGATAGCGTGACTCGGTTTGCCCCTGCCTTGGTAATGTTTCTTCCAGGCATATACTCTGTGATCCGACCGGACACGATGAAGTTCTGGTTCCCTTCTCCACTGATCGTTAAGTCGTCGTAGAGTCTTACCTCAGTTCCTAGATTGAACGTGAACTGGTCTGCGCCAATGCTGTCGGTCGCTGCGAAATTCAATTCAGGTACTACGCCACTCAGGCTTCTCGTCATCATGATTGGCCAGCCTGTAATTGTCGCCGTATTCGCAGTTGCCGCATTCAACGTCTCGTGAACAAAATTGATGCGGTTAACTAGAGCGGGTAAGCGACCCATGCTTGTTAGATCGTTCGTGGAATGGTAGTCCTCACCCTGCTTGGTTGGGAAAGTGACCTCCAAGTTGGCATACGACTCCGTCCACGACAGAGTAAAATTGCCGCTTTGTGCCTCGCCGTTCGCCCAGATGCCAGTGTCGGTCCAACTCGTGGCGGATGGGGAGTCATCTCGCAAACGGTAATGGTCGAAGTCATCAGTGCTGTTGCTGTCGACGCGCGGTTTGTCCGTCTGTACGTGGTAGGAAACCAGTTCACGTTCCATCTCGTTCCTTACTTCCGGCAAGGACCATGCGAGGTTCGTTGTTTCGCCGGGGTCCGTTGATAGGTCATAAAGCCTGGGCGTGCCTCTCCACGACATAAATTTGTAATTCCCTTTCCGGACAGCGGAAATTTGGTTGGTGTACACTGTAGTAAACAACGATTCATGCGGCTCCGATGTATGCTGACCATTTACATAAGGGATGAGGTCGACGCCATCGATGACGTCCGACGCGTCAAAGGCACCACCTGCAGCGCCAATTACTGTGGGTACGATATCAATGGCATGCACTGGCGAATCGTAGGTATTCCCATACACCGCCGGGTCGATGCCAGCACCGGCGATAATCATCGGCACCCGGATACCCCCCTCGTACTGCCACCCCTTGCCTTGCTGGAGAACACCATTGTTTGCGTAGTTCGTGCCATTGTTCAGGCAGCAATCGCCGCCATTGTCATTCATGAAAACGATAAGCGTATCGTCACGAATTGAATCGTTAGTATTCCCATCGCCATTGGGATCATCAAGTCGACCTAGAATTTCGCCCACTGCTCGATCCATAGTTAGCATGTTTGTCGCCAACCGACGCCTGTTGTCGTCAGCAATCCCTGCTATACGCGGATCGTTGTAGTCCGACATGACAAGCGTACCCAGACTTATCGGATTATGCGGGGCGTAGAAGGCGGTGTAGAGGAAGAATGGGTCCGCGTCTTGATGATGCGACTGAATGAAATTCGCCGACTGTTGACCTATGAGTTCCGTGAGATGCTGGCCCGAAAAGTCTGATTCGACGATTGTACTATCGACCATCCCGTTTTCGTCGAGGATCGCCGTTCGAAGTGCCTTGACACCGACTTCTGAGCCCACATAGTAGGTTTGGCGGCTGCCCCACAGAAATCCAAAAAATTCATCGACACCCTGTTGCGGTGGTTGATTACCGGGGGCTATGAGCGAATCGCCCAATACCTCGTCGTTGTGCAAGCCAAGGTGCCACTTGCCGACTGCACCAGTTGAATAACCTTCCGCACGCATTCGTTCCCATATTGTTGTAACCTGTGGCATCAGCCCTTGCGGTTTGGTTTCGCTAATGGGGGATGTACTCGCTGACGTCGGAATGTTGTAAAAACCTAGCCGTCCGCTGTACTGCCCAGTAACCATCATGGCCCGCGACGGCGCGCATACTGCCGCAGTGTAGGCATTGGAAAACTTCACGCCACGCGCAGCCAGAGCATCAAGATTCGGCGTGTGAATTTCGGTGTTCTCGCCCGTGATCGAGTCCATAAACCCAAAATCGGCCCACCCTGCGTCATCGCTAACGATTACGATTACGTTGGGATCCCCAGCCCCGAAACACAAATACTTCGGCGCGAGAAATGCGAGAACAAGGAACCCAATCGAGTACGTTCGCACCATAGCCCTTACCCCAATAAGAGGATGAATGCAAAGCCAGCCTACGGTAACCTGGCTACGAAAAAACCTATTGTCAAACTAAACCGAACGACTGCAGTCGCTTACCGAGTACGCATAAACTAACGTGCGCGAATGTCCACACCGACATAGCAACTGATGCACCATCTTGCTTTGCGTGCTGCCCGTACGGAGGTTGGGGCGGTGTTCAGGCCATGGTGGGATTTTACTTGTAGCAATTTGATGATTGTAACTCAAGCAACACTGACCGTCAGGCTTTGTGAGAAGTCATCTCGCCGCATTGGTTTCGCCTATTTTCGCGGTGTTGTCTTTGTCTTGGTGTCTTGGCACGAACATGCGACTCACGGTGTGTGCCTATCGGATACCCGAGAGTTCGAATAGTTTACCCTCCGTTCTTGTGGCCGTGGTGGTGACACACCAGGTCGCACAATTGCCGTACGGCTCCGTGGCCCCCAGGATAGGTGAGCACCAGGTCGGCTGCTGGCAGCACGTCCGGGTGGGCGTCGAGCGGCACGACGCCGCAGCCAACGGCTGCCAGGCACTCCAGGTCGTTCACGTCGTTGCCCATGTAAATGGTGTTCGCCAGTTGGAGCTGCCGCTCATCGAGCCATTGGGCGAGTAGCGGTATTTTGTGGTCGACGCCGTGCAGGCATTCCAGCCCCAGTTTTTGGCAACGGTGCACAACGATCGGCACAGGTTCTTTCGAGAGCACTAGCAGCGGAATGCCCGTCTTCTTCAGCAGTCCGATGCCCATGCCATCGCCGCGACTGGCGGTTGCCGATTCTTCGCCTTGCTGGTTGATTGTCACTCGGTTATCCGTAAATACGCCGTCGAAGTCGAATACCACCGCATCGATGTTGGTCGGTAGCCGGCGGGCACCGCGGCGCAGAAAGCGCCGGTGCCGCGCCAGGAATCGCCGACGTCTCAAGGCGTACCAACAATCCCCAGGCATCCAACCCATGGCGTGCGTTTGATTTGGTTTACAGAGGTGGTGGGAAGGCCAGGGAGTTCGCCCCAACCGTTGGGAGTATCGCCCTGCACGCAGAGGCCACGTGGCCCCCAATGCTTCATCGTAATTGTCCGCAGGACGAGCGTCGACGAACCGGTCGGACGCCAGGCAGAATTGCGACTGGCAGCCAAGTGATTGTGACGATTGCAGCGGCTGGTGCTGTTAAGACCATCTAATTCTACCGCTCGGAGGGGCGATCGTCGACGGATAACCAGCGGTCGGGCGCGGGGGGCCCGGTGTTCTTGATGAATGAAGGGGCGATAAGAGGTGAGGTCAGGAATACCCGCGAAGCGCCTTTCTTGCCCCTACACCGCCAACGTCGACTCTACTGCGCGGCAAAACTGGTCACAGAGCAATCGTTTGCTGAAGCGGTCTTCAATAAGTTGCCTTGCGGTCTGCCCCATTTGCTCAAGTTGTTCCGCAGGCAAGCGATCGATTTCGTCCAGCGCTCTATCAAGGGCAGCGGCATCTCCTGTAGGGATTTGCCAGCCAATGGGCGCTAAGTCGAGAATTTCGGAAATGTGGCTGGGGACCGGGCCAATAAACAGTACCGGTTTGCCAACGGCCATGGCACCATACACCTTGCAGGGATGAACAATCCCCACTAATTCTTCGGACATTAGCACCAGATGGACATCGGCTGCGGATAGGGAATATCGGATTTCCGATAGTGGCTGGTAAGGCAGGGACACAAGGTTCTTGGGATGATGCTCGACAATGGCTTGGTCGACTACTTGCTTGCCAGCACCAGCACCAATGAACATAAAGTGCAGGTGGTGGTTGTCTTGCCGCTGAAGTGCAGCGTTGACGAGGGGATCGACGGGCGTGGTGAGTCCATGGTTGCCGCTATACATAATCACGCGTTTGCCACTTAGCTGGTGCCTTTCGACGAACGGGTTCTCGCTCTTGAGCACGATCTCCAAGTCGTCTTCCATCGGCCACGGCGGAATTACGGTAGACTTTTCTTGCACGGGCACCTTGGCGTTCAGTCGCTCGGCCATGAAGTGGTCGAGCGGTACCACCGCGGACGCGGCGTTCAGAGTCCTGCGATTCAACCAGTTCATCGCCTGCACTGGGAGGGAGTTTGGCCGCATCGCACCGGTGGCGAGTACTTGATCGGGGTTAAGATCCATCGCCCAAAAGGTGAATGGCACGCCCCGAATCCAGTGAATCACCAAGGCAGCAATCGACGCCATGGGAGGCGAAGTACTACTAACCAATCCACCTAATCGCGGTATGAATAGTCCGCGCACAACGGCCTGGAGCAAGAATAGCAATTGGCCCAAGATCCGCAACAGGATCGTGCGTTTGCCGAACGAGGAAAACGGTAAGCGGATCACGTCCACGCCATCAAGTTGCTCGCGGCCTGGGTACTTTACCGAAGGGTCGGCGTAGCCCCGTCCGGAGGTCAAAACCTGGACATCGTACCCGCGTGCGGCCAGCGCCGCCGCCGCATCGGCCATATGCTGGCCCACCGAGGCGGGATCGGGCACATAGACTTGGCTGATAACAAGGATACGCGGTGCGTGCGACATCAAGAATCCGCGAGAAAACAGGGCAACAACAGCTCCCCGGCTCCAACCGACACAACGGTGCCCAAGCGATTCGACAAGTCGCTCGTGCAACGCGTGACGATGGAGCTAGCGAGCGTGCCACCGAAAAACGACGTTCGGTTACTTGGTGGCCGCGGCGTGCTTGGCTAGGTATTCTTCCTGAATCCAATCGTAAGTTTTCGCCATACCCTCCCGCAACGTGATGCCAGGCGCCCAACCGAGCAGCTTCGTAATCAGCGTGTTATCGCTGTTGCGACCGTTGACGCCCTTGGGAGCACTCAGGTTGTGGTCGCGCTCCACCTGGATTCCCGCAATGTCGGCCACCATATCGACCAAGCCGTTGATGGTGGTCAGCTCGTCCGATCCCAAGTTAATGGGTTCCGTGATGTCGCTCTCGGTGATCTTCAGGATGCCGTCGACACAATCGTCGATGTACATGAAGCTGCGGGTTTGCTTGCCGTCGCCCCAAACCTCGACGGTGTGGTCGCCAGAGTTCTTGGCATGGATCACCTTTCGACAAATGGCGGCGGGGGCCTTTTCGCGGCCACCATCCCAGGTACCATGCGGGCCGTAGACGTTGTGGAACCGCGCCACCCGTGTCACGAGACCGTAATCTTCACGGAAGTGGCGGCACATTCGCTCGCTGAATAGTTTTTCCCAACCGTAGCCATCCTCGGGCATCGCCGGGTAGGCATCTTCTTCTCTCAGCGGAACTACATCTTCGCACTTTTGCTTATCGGCGTTGTACACACAAGCGCTGGAAGCGTAGAAGAAGCGATCGACGCCGGCCTCTTGGGCCGCTTGCAACAGGTGCGTATTGATCAGCACGCTGAGCATGCAAAGCGCCTTGTTGTTTTCAATGAAACCCATGCCGCCCATGTCCGCAGCCAGGTTGTAGACCCGGTTCACCCCTTCGCACGCTTCCTCGCAAGCTTCCTTGATCTTGAGATCGGCTTGTACGTTCTCCACGTCGTCAAACACTTGGTACCATTCATCGACCGGCTTGATGTCGACACTGCGGATTTTCTCGTGCCCCATCTCGCGAAGCTTGGCGACCAAGTGACCGCCAATAAACCCGCCACCGCCTGCCACTAAGATTACGTCGTTCGCCATAGTTCCTGGTGTCCTATCAGAGAGATTCAATAAAGGGTAATGGTCCAATTAATGAGGGGCCTGGGAGGCGCCCGGAATCTATATTCTGTTCAGCCCAGGCCGGTTCGGCAAGTTTTTGGTACATCCACGTCCGCGAATGGCATGCCGGCCATGGTCACGAGCCCCTAATTGGAGGCCATGTTGCCGCGCGAAGCCTCTATTTCTGCCACTTCTAGGTCGCCGGCTACCATCATTTGTACGAGTTCCCCAAACGTGACAGAGGGCCGCCAATCGAGGTCTCGCTCGGCCCGGCTCGCATCCCCCAACAAGGCATCGACCTCCGCTGGACGGTAGAACTGCGGGTCGATTTCCACCCGCGTCTGCCCGTCGGGTGCGACGCCCACCTCGTGGAGGCCGGTACCTCGCCACTTGAGAGGCTGGCCAAT
The DNA here is from genome assembly GCA_963753855.1 of Lacipirellulaceae bacterium. Classification (GTDB taxonomy): domain Bacteria; phylum Planctomycetota; class Planctomycetia; order Pirellulales; family Lacipirellulaceae; genus Aeoliella. The sequence goes on from CAVWDV010000009.1 coordinate 827,777, forward strand.
TTCCTGGAACACCAGTTCGCAGAACTCGCGGACCGAGTGCGACTCGCCGGTCGCTAGCACATAGTCGGAAGGCTCGTCGGCCTGCAGCATCCGCCACGCCCCTTCCATGTAGTCGCCGGCAAATCCCCAGTCGCGGCGTGCGTCGAGGTTGCCGAGGTGGAGCGTTTCCTGTAACCCGAATTGAATGCGCGCCGCCGCCAGGCTGATCTTGCGCGTGACGAACGACTCGCCACGCCGTGGCGATTCATGGTTGAACATCACGCCATTCACCGCGAACAGACCGTAGGCCTCCCGGTAATTGCACGTTGTGTGGTAGGCAAATGCCTTCGCCGATCCGTAGGGGCTGCGAGGGTGCAGGCGGGTCGATTCGTTTTGTTGGTGTTCGGCCACCAGGCCGAACATTTCCGAGGACGACGCCTGAAAGAACCTGCAGCCCAAGTCGAGTTCGCGAATGGCCTCCAGCAGCCGCAACGGGCCCAAGCCCGTCACGTCGGCCGTATACTCCGGCAGGTCGAACGAAACCTTCACGTCCGACTGGGCGGCCAAGTTGTAAACCTCGCTGGGCCGAACCTGACGGAGAATCTTGAGTAACGAGCCGGTATCGCGGAGGTCGCCATGCACCAGGTGCATTCGCGGGCCAGGGGTCTCCTCAGCCACCACTAGGTGATCGATGCGTGCCAGGGCCTTGGACGAATGCCGGCGGACCATGCCCCATACGTCGTACCCTTTGGCCAACAACAACTCGGCCAGGTACGAGCCATCTTGCCCGGTGATGCCGGTAACAAGGGCGCGTTTTTCGGGTACATGGGAGTCGGAAGGCGGCATACGGGACGCATAGGGGCGGAGCGAGGGCGGGCGGCCGATGGGTCGGGATCCGCAACTGCGGCAAACCCTTGAGTCTAATGTCTGGATGGTCTTTAGGCGACCCGTGCGGGGAGCACGTCGTCGACCCGTGCGAGGGGCGAAGCGGCCTGTCTCACCCCGATACTTTGGCTGGCGCGGCGGATTGGGTATCGGAGGGTCGATCGATCGGCTCGGCGGGCGTGGGGCCGGCCAAATCGTCGCTGGCCGGGCGAGCGAGTGGTACCGGTGCTGGGTCGGTCACAATGTGTTCGCGGATGTGGCGGATGTCCTCTTCGATGGGGTCGAGAAAATCGAGCACTTCGGAAATCTGCTCCAATGTCGATTGCTTCTTTTCCGGTTGCGTTTCGCCGCTCATGTCCATCAGCCCTACCAGATCGCCGTCCACCACCAGGGGATGGGTCAGACGCCAAATCGTGGCGTCGGAGTGCACCGAGCGCGACGTCTCCCAGGTGGCGTAGAACGACTCGTGCAACTGCGGAATGTCGATGGTGAGTTTCACCCGCGTCAAATGGTAGCCCTCGGCCGCCTCGACAATGGCCGCCCACAGTTTGCTCCATTCGCGGGAACCTTGCAGTTGAATGCAGCTCTCGCGCACCACGGCGTTTCCCTGACCTTCGATCCGCACGAGCGAAGTCGCCAGATTCCGCATGCGTCCCTTGAGCAGGGCAAACTCGATATGCCCGAACGTTTGGGTGAACACCAGGAAGATCATCACGGCAACCACCGTCACCAACGCAATCCACTCGTTTCGCATGTAGATGCTGAGCACCGCGCTCAGGCAGGTGGTGGCACAAATCAGGGCAATGAACAGCGAAGCCTGTTGAACCGTCCAGCCGCGCACCAGCAGCGAGTGATGCAAGTGACCCCGGTCCGGAGCAAATAAGCTCCGCCCGGTGAGCTTCGCCGTACCAGCGCTGCAAAGGAATCGAGAATGGGAACCGACCACACAGCAATCGGCACGGCAAACGCCATGGCTGCCGACGATTTGGCGTTGGCCAAAACGGCAATCGTGCCACAGGTGAGTCCAATAAGCATGCTGCCGGTGTCGCCCAGGTAGATGGTGGCCGGCGCGAAGTTGTAACGTAGGAAGCCTAGGAGGCCGCCCCCCAAGGCGAGCATGATGGTCGCTAGCCCGAGATTGCCAAGCCAACCAGCAATCGCGGCCAATGTGAGGCACAGGATGAAACCGACACTGCCGGCCAGCCCGTCGATACCATCGATCAGATTCACGGCATTGGTGGTGCCGACCAGCCAAAACAGCGTGGCGGGCACCGCCAACCAGAGCAGATTGATTTGAAAGCCGAAGGCCGTGAAACCTTCGATTCGCGTGCCGGCCCAGATTAATAGTCCTGCAACTGCCAGCTGGCCGAGCAACTTATAGCGCCCGCGAAGGCCCTTCACGTCGTCGATGAGCCCGAGCACGACGATTGCCAGCGAGCCGACGGCCAAGCAAGCCAATTGCAGATTATTGAGCGGGGTTTGTAGCGCGACGCCGCTAACATACGCAATCGCGTACACAAGCGCCATGGCTCCAACCAGCGACAAGTACACCGCCGCACCACCGCCTAACGCCACGGGCGCTTTTTGGGCTTTGCGACGTCCGTCGGGGTTGTCGACGAACCCCAATCGCAAGGACGTTGCGCACACCAAAGGCGTGATCGCCAAGCTCAGCAGGAAGGAGCCGACGCCGGCGACCAGGTAAATAATTATCGTAGGGTCCAGCATTTGCCGTGTTGCTCGTTTTTCGTCAATTAGGTAGCTTCTGGCCGATCAAGAGTTGCCGCAAGGGGGCCACCGTTCAATATACGCGGCGGTCCAACCACGTCGACTAACCAAGCAGGGCGTTTTCAGGATTGTCGCGTGCCTCGCGGCAATCCGACTCCGCCCGTTCGTCATTACAGGGATTTCTTGCTCATCTTTACATCGCTCCCGCCGCTGGCGGGCAAATCGAATGCAGGCGTCCGCCCCACGGCGACAGTTGTTGAGTACTGCACGCCGCGTGCCAGAGCCGGTCGCTCGGACCTCGAGTCCGCTGCGCGTCGATTGAGCCGTGGCCCAGCCGACGTGCGGGCAAACGCCGCAGGACGCCATTATAAGCTCCCAATTGCTCGTGGTTGAGGAGTTGCCCGGGGCTTTGCCCATTGTGGGCAAGAAAAGGACTCGAGCACAGGCGGTAACGCCCCTGCCCCCCACACCTTGGGCTGCGTAATCGGGCCCCTTCCGAACCACCTTCCCGCACAACCGCTACTATCCAACCTACGGGAGCCAGGGCGGAAGAGTTCTCGGGGCCACATCTGCCAGACCCACGTGCGTTGTGGCGACGTGGCAAATCCACTACACCTGGGGCAAAAACACCACATGCTACGCGCTGTCGGCCGGCGGGTCGCGATGACGTAGAAATACGGCAGGATTGCCGCCCACGATGGTTGCCGGTTCTACGTCCTGGCGGACCAGGCTCGCGGCCGCTACTAGGGCGTTCGCCCCCACGCTGCTACCGCCCAGCAGGGTGCTTCGGGCAGCCACCCACGCTCCATCGCCCACGGTGATGGGTGCTGTGAGCAGGTCGAATCCTCGTTGGCGGTGGTCATGGCTGCCCGTGCAAAAGTAAACGCCTTGCGAAATGCAGACATGGCTCCCGATTCGAACTTCAGCGAGGTTGTCGATCCAAGTACCTTCACCAATCCAGGTGTGATCGCCAATCGCGAGCTGCCACGGAAACTTTATCCGCACGTGCGGCTTGATGACCACACCGACCCCGATTTGAGCCCCAAACCAGCGCAACGCTACCCGCTTGAAGCTGCTAGGCACCGGCAGGCCCGTTTCGAATACCGCCAAGCTCACGAAGTACCAAACGACCCGTAAGAGCTTGCTGCGGTGCTGATAGCCGGTCACGCGGTAATGCTGGAGGTCGACCCACGCGGCGGAAGACCCAGGCGCCGCAGCCGGCGAATCGAACGGGTTTTGGGGCGGGTCGGACACCAAGCGTCGCCTACGTGGATTGCATCGAATTGCGGTGGGAATAGGACAAGACGAGCCACCCCTCCGCATGCATCGTAGCTTGCCAGCAGGCCTGCCGCCAGCAATCGGCAACGCCGTGCGGGTCCGTGCGGGTTATGACGATTGCACCGCCGATTGGGGCGCAAAAACCTCGTGCATCACTTTCTCTCGGTAAGCGAAGATCGCTTCGACATCGCGGCGGACCAGCAGACGATGCACGAGTGCCCCACCCGGCACGGCGTAGCGAACGATGTCGCGACAACGCGTGCCTCCCTCCACCTCCTCGAACAAGTGCTCATGCCGCCAGTAACGGTAAGGCCCACGTAGCTGAATGTCGGAAAACCGGTAAGGTGGTTCCCACGTGGCGATCTCCGTTCGCCAGCGGACCGGCACTCGATGGATATGCAAGCGATAGTCGATGGTTTGCCCCGCATGCATCTCGATCGGCGGGGGCGTGATCACCTGGAAGTGCATCCACGGGGGCGTGATCTGCTCCGAGTTCATGGCATCCGCGAAGAAGGGAAACACCTCGGCCAACGGTTGCGGCAGGATCGTTTCGGCCTCCAGCAGGTAACCGCCAGCGGAAATGGGATCGGGCGATATCGCAAACATACCGAGGGTTGCCAAGTGGGAGGATCTGCCACGCCCGGTAGGTGCCGGCTGTATCGCAGTTAGGGAACTGTAGCTACCTCCGCTGCATCGCCCATCGGCGAGGCGGCATCGCCTTGGGCCTGCGGCGGGCCAAGATAAATGGAGTCCGCGTCAATAATGAGCATTCCCAGCTCGTTGCGGGCCGTGCCAGTCACCACCGCCGTGGCACCTTCGTTCATTTGCAGGAGCCAATCGGCCCGGGCCGCGATTGGCACGCTGCCTTCGCCCCGAAGATTCACCATGGCTACGGTGTCGACCAAGTCGCGGGCCTTGCCAAGGCAGAACGAGCACTCCTCGCCTTTTTCGTGCTGGTGACCTTCGAACTTGTCCGCAGTGGTGGGGTCGACCAGGAAGAAGGTCGCGAGCCCCTCGACCCATGGGAATTGGGGCTGGACCTCCGAGCCGAAGGGATTCGGCATTCCACCAACCTGCCCCACGACCGAAACTTCTGCGGGCGCCTGCTGCGGTTCCGTGTTCACCAGAAAGTCGCGGACCTCGACAACGGTTTTCGCAGCGGGCGGCTCCATGGCCACCAGCAGTTGCGAGCGGATCACGGTCGCTTCTTCGGCCGAAATCCCCTTCGAAAGGGGCTTCGTTTCCGGCTTGCCGCAACCGACGAGCGTTGCTAGCACAGCGAAAAGTACAACAGGGCGAAACATCGCAAGTTCTCCATGGTGAGCCAGAAGGGGTACGCAGCACTGGCGTGTAGGTCTTTACGGCGTGCGCGGCAGGAGCGTTCATTCTGGGCACTCGAACCCCCACAACGCAAGCCAAGTCGTGCGGCATGCCGGCCGCTGGCAACGCTCTTCGGAAATTTCTTTTCTAATTTACAAATATTCCGTATGGGGCCGCGAAGACCTTATTGGACCGACACTTTCCAGTGCCTGGTCCTACTGCTATTTACCCGTTTCTGTTTCTCGATCGCCCTGGGCTGTATCCATGCGAAGACTCTCGAAATGCTGTTTTCGAAACAATCACCCAGGTCAAGGAGTATTTCCCATGATCAAAAAAACCATTGTTACCGTGTTGGGAGTCGGCCTGGTTGCCGGCCTCTTGTTTGGGCGGGATGCCTTTAGCTACCTCAAGACCTCCGCCAATCGGGTATCGCGAAGCGTGCAGGACAGCGTGCCGACCGACTTCCAAATCGATCGGGCTCGGCAAATGGTCTCCGACCTGACGCCGGTGATTCGCGAAGCGATGCACGTGATTGCCAAGGAAGAAGTGGCGCTGGAGCAGTTGGATGGGCAAATCGCCGCCGCCGACAAGGGCGCTGGCAAATTGCAGGGCGAAATCATGCAATTGCAGGCGGATTTAACCAGCGGCAAAAGCGTGTTCCGCTACGCGAGCCGCACCTACGATCGCGACGACGTCGAGCGGAGCCTGGAGAGCAAGTTCGCCCGCTTTAAGGTGGACGACGAAACGCTCGCCGCGCTCACCAAAATGCGCGACGCCCGGGCCGCCAACCTGATGGCTGCCCGCGAAAAGTATGCCGCCATGGTATCGGCCCAGAAACAGCTCGAGACGGATCTCAAGTGCCTGGACGCCAAACGCCACCTCGTCGAAGTTGCCCAAGCTTCGAGCGATATTGTGTTCGACGATAGCCAGCTGGCCCGCACCAAGCAGCTAATCAGCGACATCCGTACGTCGCTGGACGTCAAAGCCAAGATTGCCAATGCCGACGTAGACGTAGTGACGGAGATTTCCCTCGACCCGCAAGAGTCGGGCGACATTACCGAGCAAGTCGCGAGCTACTTCAACATGGCCGCCGAGCAGGGCGAAGTGGCCACCGTAAGCTACGACGACTGATTCGAGATGCGCTACGCTGCGAGCATTCAGATTTCTAGGGTCCCATGCCGAGTGAAGGATGCTCGGCATGGATCCTCCCCTCGCGCAACCTGTCCCTGCACTTGTCTTGCTTGAGATGGGGAATCACGAACCCCGCTAAGCTGCACGCAAAAAGGCTAGCTACTTCATGTTTCCCTCCTGGCGCATACAACTTGGCGAGGCGCGACGAGCCCTGCGGAGCAGCGCGCTCGATCGCGCTGGCGCCATTGTCCAGCGGGACGATTTGAAAGAGTTTCGTCAGACACAGGAACTCTCGGCCGAACTGGCCGAGCAATTCGCCAAGCGGGCCCGCGGGCGAATGCGCGATGGGCACTCAAGTGCCGGGTGGCACGATATGCAGCTGGCGCAGCAAATCGCTGGCTCCGATGCTCCTGTAGCCGAGCTGCAGCACGAGTATCGGCAAGAGCTCGTCGCTCGGGCTTGCCAGTACCTGGCCGAAGGGCGAACCTCCGCAGCCAGCCAGGAGTTGGCGAAACTCGCAAGGCGAAACCTTGCAGACGCCGAGGTCCGCTCGCTTTCCGAGCTAACAGGTCGACTCGCCGAGGCCGAACAAATGCTGGCAGCGGGCAATGCGGCCGAGGCACGCCGCACCCTTCAGCAGGCGGCCGAGAATCTTCCCCCCCACTCCGGTACAATCAAGCGTGCCGACCTCGCTGCACGTGTCGAACATCTCGCCCACCAGTGCGAAAACCATAGCCAACTGAGCGCCGCCCTGCTAACCGCCACGGAAAACAGCGATTGGCACCAGGTGCTTGTTACAAGCGACCAGATGCTGCAGGTTGCCCCCCGCGACCGCGTGGCCCGCGCAGCGCCGGCGGGCCTGGCATGCCGTGGGACTGGACGCCACGCGGCAGTACCGGACCGAGGGGCGCAGCGCGGGAGCCCTCAGCGGGTGGCGTCGCTCGCGCTCCGCGAGACGTCGGCGGTACGTCATCCCAGTGCTTCCACTCATCGACGCAACCAAGCTATGCCGAACTCGGATGTCCCAAACCGATTCATGTTGTGGGTCGATGCGGTAGGCGGATTCCTGGTATGCCTGGACGACGAAGTGGTACTTGGTCAACCCTCGCCGGGCGAAGCCATCGCCGTGCCGCTGTGTGCCGACTTGTCGCGTCGCCATGCTGTGATCCGCCGCGAGGGGAGCAACTACACCATCGACCCCCTGGGCGACGTGGTAGTCGATGGACGCAAACTCACGGGGCCCATGACCTTGGCCAACCGCCACACCATACAACTGGGCTCCGCCGTGCGGCTGGAATTCACCAAGCCACATGCATTGAGCGCCACGGCGCGGCTCACGCCAGTGAGCGGCCATCGTACCGAACCGCGGGCCGACGCGGTGCTGCTGATGGCCGATAGCTGCGTGTTGGGCCCCAAGTCGCATTCGCACGTTGCTTGTCGCAAGTGGCCCGGCGACGTGATGCTGTTCCGCCAGCAGGGACGATTGCATTGTCGGTCGACGATGCCGGTGACCATCGACGGCGTCGCCGCCGAGGGGGCAATGCCGGTTGCACCGGGTGCCCGACTCGAAGGGGAGGAATTCGCGATCAGTTTGGAGGAAATATAGTGGTTCAAAATCGGCTAGCCAGCCCGCCACGCGGTCCGCGTGTGTTGGCTCTGCCGCGGATGGCGTGGCAGTCCGGCTAGCCTATGGGGTCTTGGAGGGCCCTCTTTCGCCGGTTTTCCGAGCGATTTCCTGCAAGGTCGCCGCTTTTGCGGCGAATAAGGGGCAGAGAATTAGTTACACTTACCATTGGGAACTCACCAAATCTTGTTAACTGCAATGGACGTACGCACACCGCAAACCGATGACCTGGTCGACCCCTTGGGGCCCAGCCAGGGGCGTGCGCCCTTCAAGTTCCTTTATCCCACGGGCAGCAAAGCACTCGATGGCTACACCATCAAGCGGGGAATCGGCCGCGGTGGATTTGGCGAGGTGTACTTCGCCACGAGCGACGCCGGCAAAGAAGTCGCGCTGAAGCTCATCCGCCGCAACTTGGACGTCGAACTCCGCGGCGTGCGACACTGCTTGAATCTCAAGCACCCCAACCTGATCGCCGTTTACGACATTCGCAGCGATTCGGTGGGCGACCAGTGGGTGGTCATGGAATACGTCTCGGGCAACTCGCTCGAAGACGCCATTCAACGGTATCCCGATGGCATGCCCGTTGAGGAAGTTGTCCGCTGGATGCAGGGCATCGGGGCGGGCGTGGCCTACCTGCACGACCACGGCATCGTGCACCGCGACCTAAAACCCGGCAACGTTTTTCTCGATCTCGATTCGACCGATGGCGGTACGGTAAAGATCGGCGATTACGGCCTCTCGAAGTTCATCTCTTGCAGTCGCCGGAGCGGACAAACCGAAAGCGTTGGGACGGTGCACTACATGGCACCCGAGATTGCGAACGGGCGGTACGGTCGCGAGATCGATACCTACGCGTTAGGCGTGATGCTGTACGAAATGCTGACCGGTCACGTTCCCTTCGAAGGCGAGAGTGTGGGCGAAGTGCTGATGAAGCACCTTACCGCCGAACCCGACCTTTCGATGCTGGAACCGCCGTTTCGCGAAATCGTCGAGCGGACGCTCGCCAAGGATCCCGAAGTGCGGATCGGCAGCGTGGGCGAAATGCTTGCCATGATGCCTGGTGTGGCACCCGGCGGACACGCTCACGCCACGAAGATCGACGGTTGGACGAACGAACATGCGGCCAGCGATGGGATCGGTGCGGCGCACCTGTTCACGGATACCAGCGTACGAGGCACCCCGGAGGCGGCGCAGGTACGGTCGACAGAACCGCTCGCCGACTCCGATCGCGAACCCCTCTACGACTGGGTCAGCACCACCTGGGGCGGCCTGGTGGATCGCTGGCACGACTGGCCCATGAATCGAGCCGTGAAGGCCCTGCTGCTACTGATCATGGTCGGCTTCGCGGTCGGCTCCGTGGGCAATTGGGGTCGGCCAGCCATCGTCGTGGCCCTAGTCTATGGTTGCTACTACCTGTTTTGGACGCTGTTTATTCGTCCGGTGGAACGGCGCCGCCGTCAGGCACGCAGGCAAAACGACCCGCCATCCAGGTCCAACCACCTGACGACCGCGCCCGATCGGCCGTCACACGGAGCGAGTGATTCGCGGTACCCACCCATGTCGCGGGCCGAACGCCGCCGGGCAGCAACCCTGCACGCGCGGCAACTGCGGACGAACTGGAAGGAAGTGGTCCATAAGCAACTCGCCGCCAAGTCGCCCCGTCATCGCGTGACCGAGTTGCTCTCGGCGATGGTCATGTCGGGCATTATCTGCACGTTCCTATCGCTGCTGGCGGTGGTAATGGTGGGGAGTAATTCGTCGGTCGAACGTGTTCCGCTGCACCTTTGGCTGTCGGCCGTCAGTACGGTCGGATGTTGGGTAATCTTGGCAACCGCCAAATTCACCGAAGGCCGCTACGAAGATCAAATCCCCATGCGGATGTGGCAATTGGCGGGTGGCGCACTCATGGGAATGGTGGCGTGGGGCCTGGCTAGCCAGTTGCTTATTGGCTTGCCAGCGCTGCATGACTTTAACATCGGCTACCACGATTCGCTCTTGCCTAGCCTTTTCGATCTAAATCAGTCGCAATACGTCACGTGGTACCCCAACGACGAAGCGTCGCCCGACGTGCTACTGACGGTCATGTACTTCGCGTTAATGATGGTGACCCTGCGATGGTGGCGGCTGGCCGAATATACCCGCCGTACCCGGCTAAGCTTGGTAGGCATTGGCATTGCCGTCTGTGGTGCGTGGATTGCCCACCTGTTGTGTTGGTACCCTCAGCCAGCCGGCGTCGCCGTGGCGGGGATCATGGCCGTTGCCACTCAACTGGTCAGCCCCTGGTTGCCGCCCAGCAAGCGGAAGTCGGCAGCCGAAGAAGCGTTGGTGGTATAACCATGGTCCAGATATTATTCGCACAAGCTGTCCCCGGCACGCCCGCGTCATGGCTACTACTGCTCGTGCTTGGTGGCGCGCTCATGGTTGGCGTAACACTGGCCACCGTGCTGCTCGGTAACCGCCACACCCAGGGAGTGACGAAGGCGCTGCTGATCGCCGGCGCCGTTTTTTTGGGATTGGTGGGGTTGTGGCTCGCAAGCGGTACCGCAGTGAGGCACACGGCCGACCAGCAGGCAATGGCAACTCACTACTTGACCCTTGCGGACAACATGGAGCAGAGCCACGAGGCCGGCCCTACGCTTGCCGCTGAGTATCGCCAAAAGGCGGCTGAATTGCTGCAACCATCCACCTCGTATCGCTCGTCGACAACACGCAGCGGTAGTTTCGGGGTCGCCTTCCTGTCGCCGCTATTGCTCATTCCCTTCCTGGTAATCCTGTTCCTGCTGTTCAAGCACCATGGCCTTGGTGCGGGGATGGCGGCGTTAGCAATACCCTTTGCGCTGCTGTTCTTCAGCTATGGCTCATTCCAAAGTCAGTCGAACTCCCACACGGCCCCCAATTCCACCGCGAGCTACGCAGACGAAGCGGCGTTCATGGATTCGGTTCGCCAGCATACCGAACCGGTTCAAAACGTTTCGATTTCCGCCGACGACGTGGGCGAGACCGACGTGATCGAAACCGAAGCAATGCATGCCCTTCGTGCAGCCGTGGTGGATGACACGCCCAGCGAAGACCCAATCGCCGGTCCGCCGCCGAAGAGCGCTGAAGCAATGCCCGATTGGGTCCGCCAGCCGCCGAAGAGCGTGGAGAACGTCTACCGTCGCGTGGTGGAGTCGAGTTGGTTCCACCGTTCGGAGGTCGAGGCGCGGATCGGGTTGGCGGTGCAAGCCGAGGTGCAGCAATACCTTCAGGAACTAGCCAATGAGGAAGGCCGCGGCCGCGTCACAGCGCCTTCACTCGACAAGCTGGGTGTCACGCCCCGCTACATTCGAGAGCATATTATCGCCGATGAGTACTACGAAACGCGTAACTTTGAGAACCTTGAGGATTCCAGCGGGGTGGTCAATCTGCACCAACTGCTAGAATTCGACGCGTCGGTTACCGACGATCTGCGTACCAGATGGCGGTACTTCGCCCGGGAGGAAAACGTCCGCGTTGTGGCCGTGATGATGGGCGGGATATTGGCCACGCTCGCGGGTGCATTGGGGCTCATCAAGCTCGATACCTATACCAAGGGGTACTACACCAAGCGGTTGTTTATCGGCGTGCCAGCAGCGATAATCGGTACTGGCTTGCTGCTCACCCTGTTTGCGTGAGTGGCGTGAGTTCGGCAGCCGCTCGTGGGCTAGCCGAGTTTGCTTTCCCCATCGCCGCCGCTTCCATGCCCAATCCCGACGCCCTCTTGGTCGACGACATTCGCAAGGGAAATCCTGCTGCGTGGACCCGTTTGATTGACGAGTACGAGGGTCGACTCCTGGCATTTGTCGAGAGCCGACTCCGCCGCCGCGCCGCCAGCGAAGACGTGGTGCAGGAAACGTTTGTTGGTTTCTTAACCAGCCTCCCCAACTACGACGCTCGGCGACCCCTCGAGAGTTGGCTGTTTTCGATCGCCGCCCACAAGCTCACGGACCATCTCCGCCGCGAAGGCCGCCGCCCCGCCCTGCCACTATCCAGCACCGACGGTTCCGACGGCGCAGCATGGGACCTGCCCGGCCCTGCCCGAGCCGCAAGCAGCATCGCCCGCAGTGGCGAACGACGCGGAATCGAGGAACGGGCCATTGTCGAGGCGCTGTCTGGCGAGATCGACCGCTGGCGGGAGCGCGGCGACTGGACCAAACTGCAATGCATCGAACTATTGTTCGCCCGCGGCATGGCAAACAAGCGCGTCGCCGCCGCGCTCGACCTCACTGAACAACAAGTGGCAAACTACAAGTTCGATTTCCTCGCACGCCTCCGCACCTTGGTCCGTCGACAAGACTTGAGCGAGGACGTGTTTCCCGAATTGCACGAGGAAACGTAGAACAGCCTTCATTTCCGTTCGTAACCGCCAACAGCAATCAAGCAAAGCCCCGCACGAAGCCTCCGTCAACGCAATTCCAACCGGAATGAATGCCGTTCTCCGAATCATGCCCGACCAATTCGAAACGTCCGAACTCGAAGCCTACCTCGACGAAGCGCTGCCGGCTGAGCAAATGGCAGCGATCGAAGAGACACTACGCACCAGCGATGCCTTACGGGAGCAGCTCAAAGCCATCAATGGCCGCCGCGATGCAGGAATGCATTCGCTCGGCGGCATCTGGCGGCGGCACCGGCTCAGCTGGCCCCCCCCGTAAAGAGCTTGGCAGCTATTTGATGGGCGTCCTGCCGGACGACGAGGCGAACTTTGTAAAGTTTCATCTTGAGGTGTCCCGCTGCCGCGTCTGCACGGCCAGCGTTAGCGATCTGCAGGCCGAGCAGGCCACAACCGATACCGAAGAAGTCGTCGGCCGAAGAAAAAAGTATTTTCAATCGAGTGTGGGACACTTGCCGCGGGAGTGATTTTAACCCACGCTGCACGCTATGGATCTCGACGACGAACTTTGCCTCTGCTTCCACGTCACCAAACGCAAGGTGGTGAACTACTTGCGTATTGAGCAGCCGCGGTCGGCGTCGCAATTGGCCGACTGCCACGGTGCTGGCACGGGGTGCGGCTGGTGCCGGGCGTATTTGAAGAAGCTCTTCGAGGCGGCCCAAGCAAGCACGGCTAACGAAGCCGAGCTGCCCACCGCAGACGACTACGCCAAACAGCGGGCCAACTACGTGCGGGCCGGCGGCGGGACGCCCCCGCCCGGAGCCACGCCGGTCGCTTAGCTCTTATGCGTGGTAATCTACGCCGTGGCGGGGTGCTAGCAGTTGCCGCAAGTACGCGACCGAACCCGCCTTGCTGCTTGTGGGAGCGTTTTCTACACTCCGCCGCCGTTACCCACCCCGCCGGTTCGGTCGCAACCCACGCGCAAGGAAGCTCGTCATGCCGTTCAATGCCAACACGCTTGTCCAGGAAATCACCCAGTTGCAACACCAAACCGTTGCGCGGTGGCATGAGGTCGAGCCGGATAACGCCTACGAGGGGCTACTGCACACGGTTTGTCAGCAGCACCAGTTCAACTTCCTGTTGTGGCACGAAGAAGATATTGCCCGCAGTCCCGACGTCGGCGACGAGCGGATTGCCCAGGTAAAGCGGGCCATCGACGGCTACAACCAAAACCGAAACGACTACATCGAACGGGTTGACGAAGCTCTCGTGCAACTCCTGGCAGCCGATGGCATTGAGCCCGTACCTGATGCCCAATTGAACACCGAGACACCGGGTAGCGCCATCGATCGCCTATCGATCATGTCGCTCCGCATCTACCACCTCGACGAGCAACTAGAACGTAGCGATATCGACCAAGTACATCGACAGAAGGTCGAGGAGCGGCTTGTGCGCTGCCACTTGCAGCATCACGACTTATCGCAATCGCTGGTAGAGCTGCTAGACGATCTCAAGGCGGGACTTAAGCTGCTGAAGGTCTACCGTCAAATGAAAATGTACAACGACCCGACGCTCAATCCCTACTTGTATCAGGGCCTTCGCAAGGCCGGCTAAGGCGGAATTCCAGGATCCCACTGTATGGCTACCACGCACGCTCCAAGCCCTAGTCGCGCCGAACATTATCGCCGTATCGCGGCTGGTCAGCGGACCACGCCCTTACGCGTCTTGCATGCGATTACGCCTTCGCGGATGGCCGGCGCCGAGACCTTCCTCGCGCGGCTGCTGAAACATGCCGAGGGGAGTCGCATCGAGCATCGCTGCATTGTGAGTTGCGATAGCCCCGCCCTCAACGAAATGCGGGCCGCCGGCGTCGACTTCGAACCGGCCGGCATCGGCGGCAAAGCCAACATGATGGCCGTCGCACGGCTAGCTCGCGCCGCTCGCGACGCGGGGGCTTCGCTCATCGATTCCCACTTGTCGAGCGCCAGCTGGTGGTGCGGATGGTTGGAGCGAATGGGGGGGCTGCCAACCGTGGGGCACGTCCAGGGATTTACTTCCGCACGCTGGCATCGCGGTCAGTCTCACCTGGTTACCTGCAGCCAAGCGGTGAAGCAGGACCTAATCGACAAGGGCTTCCAGCCCGACCGAATCACACCGCTCCACCTGCCCGTCGAGCCGGCAGATGTCGCCCCTACGCAAAGCCGTGCCGCCGTGCGGGCGGAACTCGGTGTGAGCGAAACCACACCGGTAGTGGGAACCTTCGCGCACCTGTCCGAGAAGAAGGGCTATCGCGAGTTGGTCGTCGCCGCCAAGCAAGTCCTGCAAGAAATGCCCACCGCCCAGTTCTGGTGCTTTGGCGACGGAGTGCTACGCGACGAAATCACACAACAGGCAAGCGAACTTGGTATCGCCGATCGCTTTCGTCTGTTGGGTTTCCGCCGCGACGTACCCAACCTGATGCGGGCCGTGGATGTCATGGCCCTGCCATCGCATCGCGAGCCGTTTGGCCTGGTATATGTTGAAGCGGGACTGTGCGAACGGCCGGTAATCGCTTGCCGGGCGGGTGGCGCACCCGAAATCGTCGAGCACGGCGAAAGCGGCCTGCTAGTCCCCCCCAAGTCGCCGCCCGAACTGGCGGCCGCCATCCTGGAAATCCTCGGCGATCGCACCCTGGCCGAAACAATGGGCCGCCGAGGCAACGAAATCTGCCGCACCCGCTTCAACTGGCCCACCTACATCGAGCGGATTTCTGAGGTGTATGAGCACGTGGTAGGGTAGTTTTGCCTTGATTGGGTGCGATTGGCTGCGTAGCATGGCGCCATGCCGTCGCAGCGCCTTGGTGGCTGTTCTTACCAGCGGCTGTTCCCGTGATATTCGCGGCCGCCTCCGTTCCAGGCTCAATGATCTCCATGCCTCAACGCCCAACCTATATCATCGTCCACATTCCCAAGTCTGCCGGCACCTCGCTACGCGATATGCTGCGTGGTCGGCTCCTACTGAGTTCGCCCAGTTCAATCGGCAACTGGAACCTCGCCCATGGATTAGCGCATGTCCAGCCCTACGAGAAACGATTTGTGGCGCTGTCGGAACTCAATGAACGGCAAAGCAGTAAGGTGCGCCTCATCTACCATCACGGTGGGTTCGGGATGCACGAATGTCTCACGTCGCCGTATACGTACTTAAGTATCATTCGCGAGCCCATCTCGCGTGCGATCTCGGCCTATTATTACATGCGGCAACTCTATCCATCCGAGGGGAAGCCTTTCAACGATACCCTTGAAGACATGATCACTAGTGGAAAAGTTTACGATCCCTTCTACCAGGACAATCTTCAGGTGCGAATGCTCGCTGCCACCGACCGCTCGCGCGATGTCGAACACGGTCAGCCGTGTACAGCAGCGACTCTAGAAAAAGCCAAGGCAAATATTGAACAGTACGTCCCGATTCTTGGACTCACGGAGCGATTCGACGAATACATGTTGCTGCTCGCACGGCACCAAAAGTGGAAGCTTCCGTACTACGCACGCATGAACGAGAACAAGGTGCGCGAACGTCGAGATCCCGTCGCGAACGACCTGATCGACACGTTGCGAGAAAAGAACGCCTACGATATCGAGCTCTACGAATGGGCGACACAGCGATTCGATCGCCAAGTCGAAGAGTTCGGGCCCACGTTCGCATCGCAACTTGCACGCTATCGTGCCCGGAATAATACCTATGATCTCACAATAGGACGCGCGATACGGCTAGGGCGTAAGGTAAAGCAAGCGATTTCCAGGTAAGGCATCGCAGCTCATCGATGCCGGGTAAGGTGTTGCCGCGGCAAGGCTGACCGTTCGCTTTTCAACTGGCCGACTTGAATCGTGCCTTTTTCGGATGCCGTACAAGCTGCTTGCACGTCGATTCCGTAGAATGAGTGCTACCCCCGCTTTGCCAGCGCGACGCAGTCGCCCCCCGTGTGCCGTACCGGGCCGATCGTAAAGCCACACTCCTCCAACATGCCAAGAAACGCGTGACGATCGCCGGCGAAGTCGTGCACCTCGATAGCCAACTGCTGGGTGATGGCCAGAATGGGGCTACTTGGTGTAAGCAGCTCAAATTCACTTCCCTCGATATCGCACTTTAAGAAGTCGATGCGTTGCAAATTATGCTTGGCTAGGAACTGATCTTGCGAGACGAACTCCGCACCTTGAAAGTGTTTATCCTTGAGCAACTCTTCTTGGGCGTTGCCGCGGCCGCCGATAAAGCATTGATCAAGTACGGCCCGGCCTTCCCAGCCGTTGACTTTGAGCTGTTGCTCGAAGAGCTCATTTCGCTCGCTGCTCGGTTCGACACTGACCACCCGCACATCGGCGCCGTGAGCCAGGGCGAGCATGGTGAAATTGCCCATGTTGGCGCCCAGGTCGACCACCACGGCGTCGGGTGGAATCTGCAGATAGTCGTCCTTTAGATAGACATCGCGAACCCAAATCTCGCGAATACCTGACAGGATTCGGGGTCCCGCCATTCGGGCAGTTGCATGTTTACGTTTGACGCGAAATGGCCCTTCCCCCATCGCCTGATCGGCTGGCTGCAAGTTACGAGCCTGACGGCAGCGATTGAACGTTTGCACGACGCTGCCAGCCCACCGCGCCGCCACGGCTGGGCCACACACGCGAGTCAGTCCGACAAAGTCAGATGCAACCACAGTTGCGAAGCGGAGAATTGGGTGCATTGAGGCGTCGATTTAATACTTGGTAGTTGGAGATGCGCGGGACGTGTCAATTGGTTGCATGTCGACTCCACAAATGCCTAGCCGTGCGATGCCAAGTAGCCACGTAGCCACTTACTAATCCGAGTCTACACTATTTGGCACGTGGCTGAATGTAAAGTCGTCGTCTTTTTCCCACCGCCCCCACTCGATGCAGTCCCTTACCACTAGCGAATGCGGTCCTTCAATGTCGAGCACCCCACCTGCTAGCCAGCAGTTATCAACAAGAATGTGCGGGCGACGGGTGCGTCTACCGGGGCCTTGGTCCTGTTCGTGACAAATGATCTTCGCCGGGCGGTAGCTGTCGCGCAAGGTAAGCTGCGAATCGCCTTGAATCGTCGCTAGCACGCCCCCGTTTTTTTGGTAGTTGGTATTGCTTTGGGTCAAATTGCTTACGACGTAGCGGGTTGATGCTGGTTCACGGGCTTCGATCAACTGCCAGTCGGTCGTGCCATTCAGTGAGCCGTCCACCTTGAACCCGTCGATAACGAACCCACCCGACGCCTGCCCCACTTGGCCGCCCGTCACAAGATAGCGGCGGCCATTGCTCCCGCCCCCGGCGGAGGCGTCGTGGATGTAAACCGAACCACCTGCGTCGAACTGGATGCAGATTTGGCAGTCGTGCGATTGCTTAATCCGAGTGAACACGATCTCCATCCCCATGTTGTGCAGATTATGGAAGCCGATGTTGCAATCGCTGAACCGGCAATCGGTGATCGTGTGCAAATCGCTGTTGTGGGTCTTGAGGTTGTCGCCGTTCTGAAAGCACGTTTCCCACCCGCTGAATGTCACCTGGCGGAGGTGCAACTGTGTTGTCCCCGTAGGCTGGTATCGAGGGTCGCCTTTACGCTTGACGGTAGTTGAGAGGATGCCGATAGCGGGGCGGTCCCGCGACTCACGCACGAGCCGTCCGGCCAAACAGAGGTCGGAGATTTGCCAGTCGTTTCCCTGGTAGAGAATCGCTGGCTCGGTTGGGTCGCCACGATAGACAAGCCGGGTTTGTCGCCAAGCGTTAGCCGTGTTGTTATCGCCGCGCCCCATCCCTCGCAGCGAACCATTCCGCCCGTTCGGAATACGAATTGTCTTGCTAATCTCGTAGGTGCCTGCTGGGATAAAGGGCTCAAACCCTTCGCCTTCCCGCTGGTGGTCGATGGCCCACTGCAAGGGCGCGGTGATGTCTGAGTTGTTGGGGAAGTCACCCAGGGGTGTGTCGTGGCAGACGTTCAGGTACGGCGAACGCGGCCCCGCGGAAAACTGGGCTCCCGCCAAGTTTGCGCCAACAAGGGCGAAACATAAGACGCGGCATATATTGCGCACGGAATGCAGGCTCGATTAGGTGGCTCGGCAGGCAGGATTGTAACAAGCGCATCCCGCGAAGGTTCATCTCGGTATCCTCCGAGCATAAACCGGTGGGTGGCCCAATTTCAACCGAATTACGAAGCTTTGGCCAAAATTTCCCGGTCGAGCAACTTATCGCATGCCGCAATTACGGTCGCAGCATCGATCGCTCGCATCGCCCGATTGTCGGCATTACGTCGCTCGCGGGCCGAACCGTCTTGATAGAATTCTTGAATTCGCAGGTTACTCGGGCCGTACGCGCCACACCAATCGGCCCGGCTGGTCCCATGCAGACTGATGGTCGGAGTATCGACAGCCACCGCCAGATGCATCGGGCCGGTGTCCGACCCCACAAACAGAGATGCTTGCCGCAGCACGGCCGCCAACTGGGTCATGGAGGTCGCCGGTGCGAGATCGGCGGCACCATCACTGCGGCTCACGATTCGTTCTGCGAGTCGCCGTTCGTCACTGCCGCACCACACGGCCAAGCTGCGCATGCCGTGCTCGTCGAGCAGGTGCCGAGCCACTTGGCCGTAACGTTCGGCGGGCCACAATTTCGACGGCCACCCCGCGCCGGGATTCAGCACCGCAAAGGACTCACCGAGCAGCGACAGTTGCGCCATCGCACGGTGTGCGTAACTTCGATCCTCGGAACGCTCCGGGAATTTGAATTCTACTCGGGGCGACTCGACACCAAGAGGCCTGAGGATTTGTAGATAGTGCTCAACCACATGCTCGGCGCGCACATCGGCCAACTCATTGTTAAACCACTTGCTAAGTTCACGGCCGTTTTCGCCGCCGACGCCCAAGCGACGGGGAGCGCCAGCTAGCCAGGCGACTAGTGCGCTCTTGGTTAGACATTGCAAGTCGACGGTAATGTCGAACTTCAACTGGCGAAGCTGCCGACGCACTCCACGAATCGTCCTGGCCGACCGCCACCAGCGCCGAGGCAGTTTGATCACCATGTCGAGATCGGGATGGCCTTCGACCAACTCGGAAGTTCGTCCCTCGACGGCCCATGCCAGCATGGCATGGGGGAAATGTGCCCGCAGTGCGCTAGCCACGGGAAGGCCGTGAATCACGTCGCCCATAGCAGTGAGGCGAACGATAAGAATGCGAGGGGAGTCATGCACGAGGTTGATCCTTCAACAAACGCCATACTGCAGCGGCTATTGGTACCCCTCCTTGGGCGTAGCCGCGTGTGCAGTGTAGTGGCGAGTGAAAGTCGCGGAAAGTGCAACCTGCTGCCGTGCTAGCATCCGGGCAAACCGACGGCTGAAATCACGCGCTCCGGCTACATTCGATGGCGCCAACAGGCAAATGGCCCATGGAGTTATCGGCGTAGATCATACGGCGACCGATTATTAAGCGGCACACGAACAAAATCAACCAGACGGAAAGGAAGCCCAGAGTGATCAAGTTCGCAAAAAGGGCGATGTCGCCCCGTGCGAGGCCAACCACTTGCCCCAGCGAGCAACCCACCGCGAGTACGAGGAATGGATTTCCACGATTCTGGCGTACAATCTCGTCGAAGAACCGCGTGAACAGGCCAAAGAACAGACCATACAGAACCAAGGCGTACCAACCTCCTTCGGCGTTGGCATATCCCAACACCCCTGGTGGCAGCGTGATTTTCTTGTGGGAAACGCCTTTGATGTCCGCAAGCCTTGCGACGTCCTTCGACAAAGGCACCGGCTTGTCTTCCCACAGGGCGCTAGGGATCGGGTGGATCAACATGAAATAGAACGAGAAAAGAGGCTTCTGTTCGATGCGGTCGGGGTAAGCATCGAGGGCCCAGAGGGTGAATTTGGCGTCGTCTTGGTTCTTCACGTACGACTCGAAGGAATCGACCGGCGAGGTCTTGATCATGCGGACAACCGTTTCGCGGGTGGTGTCGCTGGAGTCACGAAAATCGCCGCGATGCAGGCTCATTGCCCCTAGCAGGTGCGCCGTAAGCAAGAGAATCGGAGTGGCCCACAGGACGATCTTCCCCATCGGCAGCCTTGCATGCATACGATGAAAGGCGCCCCAGGCAATGGCCAAACCTACTTCCAGCAGGGGCCGCCGACCGAACACTCCCCAAACGCTTGCGAGGCACGAAATCGTGAATATGAAACTGCCCACGGCGACAACGGCGAGATTGAAACGGCGTCCGCCCCAAACCCACGCCACAAGGGCGCACGCTGCGGGGAAGGCAGGCACGAACCCCGAGAAGTAGCGAACGGGTCCCAGCCCGTACCCAACGAAACGCAGAAATAGCCCCAGCCCCAAACACATCAAGGCAACCATCAGCAGCAGCCAATCGTTTGCCTCGTAGGGCCGTCGGGGTCGGAACACCGCAGCGAGTCGCTTGCTGAACGGATTCTTGTGATAGGACAGAAAGAAACATAAGAGGAATACGATGACGAACCACATGTACAACTCGAGCGTTGCACGAAGGTTCACGATCCTTACTGGGCGGTAGTCGTCCGCAGCGATGGCGTAAGCGACGCTGAGCAATTGATAGAAGATGAACCCGGTCAAATAAAAATTGCGATGGCTTAGCAGATCCACCTTTCGCTTCAGTCCCTGATACAGCATCAGCGCTACCAGCGATGCTGCGAGGGCGTAGTAGAAGAAAAGGTAGAATTGTGACATGGGAAATGCAACGCAAGAAAGCTAAGTAGATTTTCTATCGGATTCAGAGTGCCTGGCAATGGGACATTCGTAGCGGATAACGCGTGGTGCTACAGGTATTTAAGGATCTAGAACTATAGCGTTTGGCCCGTCACGAGCATTTGGTGATCTCGAACTTCGCCCAACCAAGTTCGACCGAGCGTCAATTGGGGGGGAGGCTCCGGTTATTAGCCTTCATCGGTTGACGATCCTTGCTGGTGGAATACCCCTCCCACAACAAATCGCTACTACCCGCATAATCGCTAATCTGCTGCACGTCGTCGGCCAGCTGCTCCTGCAGCCACGCAACCGTCTCGGGCGTTGGCGACTGGGGACGGCTGGGGGCCTGGGGCAGTACCAGGCGCTGCAGCGTGTTCCGCGTACGTGGCGGCAGGAGCCGCCGGAGCACTTGTTGGTAAACCCAGCTATTCTGCACACCCCGCCACGATTGCGTGATCAGCGGTTTACCGGCCGCTTGGTTGTGAACCGTAGCATCGGCCGGCGGTAGCTGATCGCCATCGAGGCCCAACCAATCGCATAACTGTTTGGTTACGCCTCGCCGGTCGGCTCGGTAATCCTCGAATCGCACGACCCGTACCCGCTGCCGGCCAATGGCCTCGATCCATGGCTTGAGCTGGTAGCCATAACGGCTGTAATTAATGTAGCGGGGGAACCTTCGCACCGTTTCGTCGATATTCGCAGGTACCTTACCCTCGACGAATTCATGGTGATGATGACTGGCAATGCGGTCGATCGGATCGCGCACCACATAGACCACGCGAAAGTCGTTGGGGAGCACCGCTCCGGCGCGGTCCACCACGCCTGCAAGGTCTGGCAATTTGGAGTAGCCCGTGGATGCGTCGCAAACAAGCTGCTCTGGTGCCGCTTCGGCGTACACCGACGCGTACTGACGACGCCCCTCTTCGGACAATACCGCGTCGTCGCACAAACAGTGGGGCTCTTTATTGTCGGGCTCAAACACCTGCGGATGCCGGCACAGGTCGAAGAACACGCCCGTCGTGCCCGACTTCATGGCTCCAATAATCAATACATTCGGTACACGCATCACCGGCACTCCGATTCGTTTGAGCTCCGGGGTATTGTAGGTTATGGTTGCCAGGGCATTGTCTCCACTCGAGGGGAAGGTGAATTATACTGGCCGTTTTCTCAAGGGCTACCGACGATGCGCGATCACCCAACCAGCGACGACATCACGCTTCCGGTGCTGGCCATCGTCTGCCAAACCGTGCCCCCCTATCGGCTGCACGTCCATCGCCGAATTTCTAAGGAAGTGCCCGAACTACGCTTGCTGACCATCAACACGCACCAGGACAAGTCGCGAGATTGGCACCTAGAGGAAGGTGCGGGGATTGGGCTCGTGAACCTTCCGGCGGCGCGAAGTGCCGTTGGATCGGGCGAAAGCCTGGCCTCGCGGCTCTCGGCTAGCCGTTTGCGGCACGAGTGGCAGCAAGGTGCACAGACCATCCAACTGCTTGGCGAGAACCCTACCGCTGCGGTCATCATCAATGGCTACAACGATATGGGGCGGCAGCGGGTAATGCGGTGGTGCCACAAGCGGGGAATCCCTTGCTTTGTGTGGGGCGACGCCAACATCTG
Source organism: Lacipirellulaceae bacterium (assembly GCA_963753855.1). Taxonomy (GTDB): domain Bacteria; phylum Planctomycetota; class Planctomycetia; order Pirellulales; family Lacipirellulaceae; genus Aeoliella. The sequence goes on from CAVWDV010000009.1 coordinate 850,427, forward strand.
TGCCGAGCGGCTGCTGCCTGTGTGGAAAAAGCAGCTCAAACGGTCATTCATCGGCCGCGTGCTACGAATGGTCTCAGGCTGCTTCGGGTGCGGACGATACGGCGTGGAATACTGGAAGCACTACGGTGCCGATCCAAAAACGATTTTCGTCTCGCCCTACGAGCCCGATTACGAACTGATCCAACAACTGCCACAAGACGCGATGGACCGCGTGGCCCGCAAGCACCAATTCGATAGCGAACGGCGGCGTCTGATCTTCTCCGGGCGAATGATTCCTGAAAAACGGCCCGACCTGCTGGTGGACAGTTTTGCGCAAATTGCCGACGAGCGCCCCCAGTGGGACCTGGTGATGCTGGGCGATGGCCCCATGAAGACCGCACTTCAAGCCCGCGTGCCGGCGGCGATAGCGCACCGGGTGACTTGGCTTCCCTTTTCCAACAAGCAAGAGGAGGTTAGCGCGATCTATCGGCTATGCGACGCGCTGGTACTGCCAAGCGACTACGAACCGTGGGCCCTGGTGATCAACGAGGCCGTGGCCGCCGGCATGGCGGTCGTGGCGACCGATGTGGTGGGGGCAGCCGTGGAACTCGTGGTCGACGGCGACAATGGTCGGCTCGTGCCTCCCAGCGACCAACCGGCGCTTGCCGAAGCGCTGCTCAGCGTGACCCACCCCAACAATATCGACCGCATGCAGGCCGCAGCACCCGGGCGACTAGCCGACTGGCAACGCCGGGGTGATCCCGTGGCCGGCATCCGCCAAGCACTCGAATCGGTCGGAGTGCTGCCCGCGCGTTAGCAGCTCTTCATCAAACGAATCCTCGCGCGGCGTATGCCTCGCGGGCGGAGCGATCGGTATTGCTGGAGACAAAATCGGCCACCGCCCGTGGCAAGCCCTCGCCAGTCGCCATTTGCTGATTTCGCGGCGGCAGTTGCTCAGGATGGGCAACGTAGTGGTCGAACAATTGGCCCAACTCGGTAGTGGAGGTCGCCCGCTGCTCGAGTACCTGCGGATGACGATAGACTTTGGCAAACAACAGGGCCTGCAGCTCGCGTTTCTTGTCGCCTAGCACCCTCGCCGCCGTGAGCAACGGAGGCGACTGACGCACGTCCGCCACGCTGGCGATCCGCAATTCATCGAGGCGAGCCTCGGCCCGCTCAATCAGATTGCTCACCTCGGCATCGATCAGCTCATGGATCACTGCACGTCGAAGTTCGAGATCGTCGAGATCGTCGTATCGGCCGATCACGCGCTCGGTCGCCTCACGCCACAACATGGTTTCGTTTAATTGATCGAGCGTCAGCAAGCCGAGTTCGAGCGCGTCGTCCGCATCGTGCGCGTCGTAAGCGATGCTATCGGCCGCGTCGACAACCTGGACTTCAAGCAATGGTTGCTCCGACCATTTCGCTGTCCGCGACTTGTCGCGACGCTGCTGCCCTTCGAGAACTTCCAGCGACAAATTCAAGCCAGGAAACGTTGGGTAGCGCAGCTCCAGTTGCTCGACAATCCGCAGTGCTTGAGCATTGTGGTTGAAGCCACCATGATCGGCGAGGCGCTCGTTGAGCACATCTTCGCCAGCATGCCCAAAGGGGGGGTGGCCAATGTCGTGCATCAACGCCAGCGCTTCGACAAGGTCTTCGTTGAGGCGTAACGCCCGAGCCATGGTGCGGGCGATCGATGCGACCTCCAACGTATGCGTCAATCGAGTGCGATGGTAATCCCCTGAGTCGCCCGTAAATACCTGCGTTTTTTGACTCAATCGGCGGAAGGCTGCGCAGTGGGTAATGCGATCTCGATCGCGCTGGTACGCGGACCGATAGGGATGCGACGGCTCGCTGTATTGTCGCCCCGCCGATTGATCGCTACGCATCGCATACGGCGCGAGCAGTACCCCGGCGCGATCGGTCGACAGCGAAGACATTGGCATCCGTCGTAGTTAAATAGAACGGTGGCTGGGTGAAACGTTCGCCATAAGGCAAAGCGTGTTGCGACGTTAGCTTCCCACTTCCGCTTGGGCAGTGGGTTGCTCCTCCAGGTTGTTGCCAGGCGCTGCTTCTTTTCGCGCGGGCTCCACGACTTCCAGACTCGCCAGCATAGCCTCAAACGCCTCGCGGTTGGCTTCAACAATCGCGGACGGGCCGTAGAACTTGACGAAGTACTTGCCCGCCCCCTCGACCTCGATAATGGCGCCCAGCATGCGGTAGTCGGCCAGCTCGACCTTCGGCCCAAATGGTCCCTTCGGGCTGTCGAAGTAAGTACCAGCTATGTCGAGCACATGGGCGACCGCGCCGCGAAGCTTTCGCTCGTCGCGCTGCATGGCGTCTTTGCCGTCGGCATCGCGGCCGAGGCGGAACTGGCCTACCCAGCGGCGGATGTTGCTATCGATGTCGCCACCGGCGGCCATCATTGTTAGCCGCCCGCGAGGGGCCAGGGCAGCGGCGTCGCTACCCGGGTCCTCGGCCGGCTCGGCGGCGTCATCTGGCAGGATGGCTAGTTCAAATTCAATCAGCCGGTTGCGCGGCTCCACGACCTCCCAAGTAGCGGGAACCGAAACTCGCAACTGTCGCTCGTTGACCAACAGCGTTCGCAACTTGGGCTTTGCGTCGCCAGGCGTGATCGCTCCCTCGGCGGTTGAGGTCGTTACAACCGGCGGTTTTGCCGCGTCGGTCGCTGCGGTGGATACTTCTTGTGCGTATGTGGAAGTCGCAGCTACCACGCAGCAAGCGATGGCCAATAGCAGCGGTGCTTGGGGTCGTGTCATGGAAGTGGCTCGTTTCATTGGAATGACCTGCGATGAGTGGTTGTGGAGTGAGGCTTAGGAGCTGGCGTGCGTCCTTCAACCAAACGGCGACGCTATCGCCCCTCTTATTCCGGTGGGTCGGCGGGCTCGTCGATGATTTCCGGTTCGCCGGTTTCTTGCCCGTTATCAGCTGGTGAGTTTGTGGTAGCGGGGGCCGCCGCGGCGGGCGGTGTTGGCTCGGGCTCGTTGATCGTTGTCTGAATCACCCAAAATAGCACGCCAGCCAGGGCTGCGGCCAACACGATTAGCACCAAGGCCGCCAACAACTGACCACGGGCCGACCGTTGTTTGCGTCGTTGGTAGCGGGCCGTAGCCACCGAAACATCTGCCGGCGCGGCCCCCGGTCCGCCTGGGGCACCGGCGGCAATATTGTACTCATTTGGTAGGTCGAGGGGAGCAGCCGCGACGGTTTGCCCCGCCAGTTGCGGAAAGTGCGCGGGCACTTCGCTCGCCAACCGCCAATTGGCCCACCCCGTGCGCCAAACGTAGGCGTCGGCTCCAATCCGGCCCTCGGCGGTCCACTGCTGGACCATGGCGTCGTCGGCCGGTCCAAACTGCCCGCCAACGGCTGGGCGGATGTACCACATGGGCACTTCGGCCGATGCTTGTGCCGCCGGGGTGGTGGCCTGCGGCTGGAGCTGCGGAGCAGCGTTGTCCGGCGGAGCGGCGCTGTCCGGCGGGGCAGCTTTCGCTTGGCCCGCTGGGGTGCGCTGTGGGTCGGCTTGGTGCGCGACAGTTTGGGCAGCTTGGCTCTCCACCACCGGCGGTTGCCCTTCCGCCGCTGCGGTGGTCGATCCCGATGTGGCTTGCGCCGCTGCCGTGGCGTTTACCCCCTCGGGGGCGGGAATCACGAATCGAACCTGGCACTCGGGACAAATCCCCCGCCGACCCGCCAACTCCGTTTTCACGTGCAGGGGATGGCCGTTCGGACAGGCGAAGCGAATACCCATAGGACTCAAAGTTGATGTTACAGGTAAACAAGGCGGGAATGAGAGCGGCGAGAGCCACACGGCCACGTTGCAGGCTGGAGTGCGAACGCAGGCTCTTCAAAAAGGTCGCCGGATCGATCGGCGACAATTTGCAGCCGGGGTGCAAGCGGCCGGCCATCGTCCGCCGGACATTCGTTGGTCCCCCCACCAGTATATTGCGGCGGAGGGCGTAAATGAAGAATTGGCCGCCATTTGCCGCCGGCGGCGAGCCACCCGCCGTCCCGCTGCGGCACCCGCGGGGAGCGTCTCGTGCGGTGGGTTAGCGACGGATTTGCGGTTTTTGCCGCTCGCGTTCGAGTTTTTCGCCCCGAACAGGTGCCCAATCCGTAGCAGAATCTCGCTGTGCCCCATAAAATGGCAGATTAGTGGGTACGCAGTGGGTGATCGCTGCACCACTACATCGCTAGTGTTTTGCATCGCTTGCCAATTTCGCCTGGGGGTATCCTGAATGGCATTTTCCGACCACAACGACGAGCAACAGAACGATGGCCCACTGGAGCTAGCCATCGTCGGCGATCTGACGGACCATGAAGGCGAACTGACGGACAAGCTGCTGGGAATCGAACCTGGCGGAAGCTGCACCATCTACTTCGATTCCCCCGGTGGCAGCCCCTACTGCGCGATGAGCCTTATGACGCTCATCCGGTTGCGACGACTCGACGTGACCGGTGTGGTGACCGGTGAGTGCTCGAGCGCGGCCCTCTGGCCGTTTGCATCGTGCCGTCGCCGCATCGTCACACCGTTTAGCGTGCTACTGTTCCATCCTATGCGGTGGCAAAGCGAAGAAAACGTGGGACTCGCCGAAGCGGCGGAGTGGGCAAGGCACTTCGCAACGCTTGAGAAGGATATGGACAATTTGCTCGCCGATCTCTTTCAGGTACCGCACGAAACGATGGCGGGCTGGATCACTCCCGGCAAGTACGTCTCAGGCCGCGAGTTGGCCGCCGCGGGCCTCGCCGAACTGGTGGAGTTCCACCAACTCGGCTCGTTTCTGGAAACACCTGCCCTTACGCATACCAACGGCTCCGCCGCCAAGCTCAAAGCGCATCGACCGGCCGAGGTGCGTAAGGCGACGTAAGGTGGCGGGCTCCAACGATGGCCAGTTGTGCGACGAAGGTCCAGACGCGACTAGTCGCGACGCTTGACGTGGCCAAACCTAGCCGGCCACTACTCGCTTGCACCTTCCACACGTTCGCTGGCACTGCCAGCAGTAAGCAAAGTTCTCTTGCCGCGGTGCTGGCATCGTCGCTACAGTCGGCGGCTTGGCGTTCGCGGTTGGCGACTGTTCGCCGCCGGCCCGTTGTAGTTGCTCCGGCTTGCCTTACCTGCATGCGATATTTGGCGTCACCCCTTCGATTGCAGCTTGCCAGCGGCGTGTGCCTGCTGGCCATGGTCGTGGGGTGTGGACAGCAACAAGAGACGATCGACGAGCTTATCGAGCGGGCCGCCACGCTACCCGGAGTACGTGCCAGCGAGCACTCGAAGCTGCGCGAAGAGTTCCGCCTGGTCGAACAAGCCCAAGGGCTGCCCGAACAATTAAATACCGATGCGGCGCCCGTGCATCCAAACGGGGCAGTTGTCTTGGACGAGGCGCTCGACGACTTGGACCGCGTGAGCGAGATCAACGACCAAGCCGCGGCATTCTTGGGCGCACTGCCTGCGGCCGATCGCGCTTTCGTTGAGGCCGAGAGTGGTGCCCTCTCGGCCAAATGGCTGGCCGAAATCAGCGACGTTACCGAAGCTAGCAAGCTACCCGCTGTCGATTTCCGACTGAAATTCGAGCGCGGCTACTTTAACGATCTCGACTTCCTGTACCAGGCAGCCGCTGCCAGTCGGCTACTACTGGTCGACGCCTTGTACCACCTCGACGACCACCCAGACGTGGCGTTGGCCCGCTTTGCCGCCGCTTGGGCGTGGACCGATCGCCTGGCGGAAACCGGCCACCTCGAAGCACGGGTGCAGGCCGCACTCGTGCGCGGCGACGCGCTGAACGTGGCCGAAGTCATCGCCAATCGCCCTCAGGCGACGAGTGACGATCTGCGGGCAATCGGGCAAACGTTGTCCACCAGCCTGCAACAGTGGCCTTCGCTGAAGTCGACCCTCATGCGCGAACGGGCAATGGCGCTCGCAGCTTACGAAGCGATTCGCCTGGGGCTGGTCGACCTGCTCTTCACCCTCGAGGAACGGAAGCAACTCCGCGAGGAAGGCGTGTACGATACGCTGCGAGCGGCCGATACCGACCAAATTGACGCCGATGAAGCGGCCTATCTCGCCTACATGCGCGAAATCATCGCGGTGGCCGATCAGCCGTACTACGCGAGATCGAAGCACTTGGTGGAAAGCGATCGGCTCCTACGAGCAGGCGAGCACGTCGAGCGTTTTCCCTGGTTCGCCAACCGCTTGTTCGTGCTGAATAACAGTTTGACCCTCGCACAAGCGGAAGTCGCTCGCGATCGGACACGCATCGAAGGCTGGCTGCATCTATTGGCGGCCGCGGCAAACGAGCCACCACCCGCGGGAGAAATCAACCCGCTAAATGGCAAGAAGTACCTTGCGGAGAACACGGGCCGCCAGTGGTACGTTGCGCTGGGCGATCGTCGGTCGGTGAATCCACGGTTAACGGCACCCCCACGGTAACCACCATGTTGCCGCCCTACCCTGGCCTGGGGCCACGCGTTGCCCAAGGAACGGGTCGGCTGCTATTCCTGAAAGCACGCCGCACGTGCGTTGCCTCGCAACCCAGAAGCGCAACGGGCATTAAGTGGTGAGCGGAAGTTTCGTAGCCAGCATTGCGTGGCAGAGGCGGGTTACGGCGGGTTGGTCGACGTCGCCCGGCATCACCGCGGCAAACAACCGCCCCGTGCGGATCACGCCTTTCTCAAGAAAGTGGTCGAAGAGCGTGCGCTCGACAACGAGCCGCCCCGCGGCAGACTCGTCCGCCGATTGCCTAGCACAGTCTCTGGGCATGGCAAAGTCGACGAGCGTGAGTTGTTCGCGAAGTGGCATGACGTAGGCCGGCCCGCCGTCAACGTCGAGCGTGTCGAGGGCGCGGTACGACGCCTCGCTGGCAATCTCAACGGCTGGTTGCGTATCGAGCAAGTCGGTCCGCACGGATACCAGCAGCGACACAGCTGCCAGCGGCGCGGCGCGACATCCAGATGGCGAATTGTCCAGTACAACTGGGTCGCGAAAGGATGCGTTTCGGTTGGTCCCATCGAGCAGACCAGGTCGTGACCGCGAACGTAGACATCTACCAACGGGAGCGGGGAAACCGCCGGCATCATCCACAGGTTTGCCAGCAGCGTGGAATCGGAAGTTTGCAACAAGAGCTTACGATCGCCTTCGGCCAAGCCCACGGTGAGTGCGACATCGCCACAGCTCGCGGTCGCAACATTCCCATCCAGATGCCACACGATCGACTACTCCGTTGAGACCCGTGCACGTAGTGAGGCGCAAGATCGCGCGAACTCAATAAAAAAACCCCGCCGAACACCGAAGTGAAGCGACGGGGCCGGAACAGAGAAGAGGCCGATGTCTCGGAGTCAGGGGATGATGAAAATTAGGCAATCGCCTTGTTGCAAATCTGCAACCGTAGCAAGCCATCCTTCGACTATCGAACCAACTCTGTAACTCCATCACCAATGATACTCATCTGCGCGGCTGTGTCCAGACTTTTATGAAGATTCTTCGATACCTTGGAAATTGCCCAGCTTCCCAGATGTTCCTTAATAACTATCACCAAACCACTTAGGTCCGAAATCAATAGCACAAACTTGGGGACCGCATGCTTTCACTTTGCGTTGGTGAGGGTAAGATTTCCGGTTGCGGGCAAGCTGGGTGGCCCCCGCTTTCCACCCGCACTCCAGCTACCATGAAGAAAGCCATGAGACCACCGGAGCTACCCGCCGTTGACTCCGAGTTCGATGAGTTGCTGCACGTGGCGCTGCTGGCCGCATGCGCGGGGGAGAGAAACTAATCGAATGGCAGGGTAAGTTTGCGACCCGTGAAAAGTCGCCCGCCGATCTGGTAACCGATGCCGATCTCGCGTCGCAGCGGGCCGTGGCGAGCGTTGTTGCCGACAGCTTTCCCGACCATGCTTTCTTGGGCGAAGAAAACCCTGGCGCGGTTCGTGAGTTGCTTGCCAAGCCCACGTGCTGGGTGGTGGATCCGCTCGATGGAACGACCAACTACGTGCATGGATTCCCGGCATTTGCCGTCTCCGTGGCCGTTGTCGTCGCAGGCGAAGTTGTGGTGGGCGTGGTATTCGACCCGATCCGCGATCACGTCTATTCGGCCGTCAAACGGGGTGGGGCGTGGTGCAACGGCGAACGTATCCACACGAGCCAGGGCGCGCAGAACTGGCCGACGCCTTGGTGGCGCTGAGTCTGCCCCCGCAGGCGGACGGAGCATCGCCCGACGTACTCGATTTCCTGGCCATCGTCGGCCGATGTCGCGGCGTGCGGCGGACCGGCTCCGCAGCACTCAATCTGGCCTACGTAGCCGCCGGTATGCTCGACGGGCAGTGGGCGCGAGTCATTCACCCCTGGGACGTAGCTGCGGGGGTGCTGCTGGTACGCGAGGCAGGCGGGGTGGTCACGGCCAGCGATGGCGCGACGCTCGACCTTGCCAATCCGCATTTCACGGCCGCAGGCACCAGGTCGCTCCATGGCCAATTGATCGAAGTCCTGGCTGGCTCGGGCAGCCGCGCCGCAACCAGCTGACTCGCGGCACGGCGGGGACCCGAAAAAGTAACGGTTTTGCCTATTTTTCATGGCCAGCTCGGTGGCTTGCCGCACCCCATTTGTCCGCAGTTGGTTTCTCCTTGCCACCGTGGTGACTAGAATAGGGGGACGGAACAAGGGGAGCGACGGTCCGCTGCGCGCTCGCGCGGCTGCAGCGTTGGGGGCCCACCCGACGTGTGGCCTCGACCGTCGTTCGCCCCCCGCACCAAGACACCTCTTTTCTTTTCCTTTTTTGACATCCTCAGATTGGTTGGCATGGTGTTGGACCGCAGCAACTGGGCGCGACACGTCGCATGGCTGCTGCTGCCGCTGGCCGTATGTCTGGTGATGGTGGCTGCCGCCCCGCGTGTCGCGGCACAGGACGCTGCCGAGCCGCCGAATTCGCCCGCTCCTGCAGCCGCCGACGACCGCTCGCCCGTCTCGCCGGTATTCGCCGAACTCAAGGGCGACATCGAGCAAGTGGGCCCCGATACGTACATCCTGCTCGACGAGAAAGGCAATCCGCAACCGGTGCTCAACATGCGCATCGAGCAGTTTATCGAAGCGTGGAAACAACGAGCCCAGCTTACGGTCGACCCAACGACCAGCGACTACACGCTGGACGAATGTCGTTTCCTCGGGTCGCTCGAGGGCAACTACGCGATCCTCACCGCGACGCTCACCGTGACGCTGCACGAGTCTGGCAGCGTCGAGGTGCCGCTTGGCCTAGCGGGGGCGCTACTCCGAAAGCTACCCGCACCACCCGATGGTCGAGCCGATGGTCGGTACCTTCGCTACGATCCCACGGCAGGAGGCTACCTGGCAACGCTCAACGGGGCTCCGGGCGCGACACAGCAGGTGGAGCTCGAACTAATGGTGCCCATCCGGCAAGATGGCGCCCTGCGCCTCGATGGAGCTACTCGCCCCCCGGGCGACCAAGGGGTCGCTGGTTCTGGTTTCCAAGAACGCCATTCAATCGGTGGTCGCCAGCGAAGGCGTGGTATTGTCGGCGAGTCCTTTAGCTGCCGGCGGAATGCGTGTGGAAGCGGAAGGCGTGGCCGGCGAGTTCTCGCTGAGTTGGGTCGACCGGCCCGCAACGGGCGGCGGGCCCCCCGAATCGGTGCTTAGCGCGTCGACCCAGGTACTGATCTCGATCGATGGTCGCGATGTGCGTAGTTCGTCTCGGATTACCGTCGAAGCGTTTGGTCAGTCGTTCCGGGAGTTTACCGTCCGACTTCCCCGTGGTGCGCGCCCCGTGCAGACGGGACTGGCCCCGCCGGTCGAATCGTTTGAGCAGATCGGCGATATGTCGTCGGCCGGTGAGGAAGCCGGCGTGGACGCGAAGGCGGGCTCCGAGTGGCGTGTCACGCTGTCGGCCGACCAGTCCAAAGCGGTGACGGTCGAATTACAGACCATCGAGCCGTTGCACGGCACCAGCAACGGGATCGCGCTGGCGCTGGGCGGTTTCGAAGTGGTGGGGGCCGTTCCGCAACAGGGAGAAGTAGGGCTCCTGGTGGATGACGGCTGGCAACTACGCTGGGAACCAAACGATAGCGTGCAACCCGTGCATCGCTCCGAAGTCGACTTCTCCTGGGCCACACCCGCTGCTGCTGCCGACAGCCTGACCGCCGCATTTCGGTTCGCTCGACAACCGTGGGTGCTCCCCGTGCGACTGGTGCCACGCGAGCAGCGGGTGGTCGCGACTCCTGCTTACGAGTTGACCATCCAGCCGGGCGAGGCGCTACTGCAAATGGAGGTGGCGTATCGCATCGAAGGAGGACGAACGTTGCCGACGCTGTTCAGTCCCGAGTTCGCGCTGGCTGGGTGGGATCACCAGCAAACCACCACGCGGAGCATCGAAGATACGTTGGAGGTGGAAGAACAAGCAGACACCTACGCTTTTCGGGCCGCTTCCGCCACGTCTCGCCGGCCGACGGTGACTTTGGAATTCCGCCGCTCGCTCGACGACCGCGAAGGGGGCCGCATTGAGTTGCCACTCCCCGAGCCGAAGGGCGACGCACTGGTCCTGACTCCTGGTAGCGTGACGGTCACGGCCGATACCAGCCTCCAGTTGACTCCGGACTTGGCCAGCAGTGCGGGCCTCGTACCGGTACCGATGGATACCGCGGATGACATTGCCGCAGGCCGCCCACCCGGGCAACAATTTCGCTACCGCGCTGTTTACCACCCGCTCGTGTTCGGTGCCCGGGTGAAACCGCGTGAGCAGCGGCTCCTCGTCGACTGCGAGACCTTGGTCAGCATCGGGGCCGATCACACCGTGGTCGATCAGTTCCTCGAGTTCGACGTGCGGTATCAGGCGGCTCAGTTCGCTGCCGCTGGTGTGGCCCAACACGCTCACGAACTTGGAACTGGAATTGCTTCCGACTACCGGCACCGCGACCAGCGAACAGGGCACGCCGCTGGACGTATCGGGGCTCCTCTCCGAATCCACTTCGGCGGGGGCCAATCTACCGGAACGTAGGATTCCCCTGCCCCATCCTCGGCTTGGCAAGTTCCGCGTGCACGCTCACTACCTGCTCGAACCCATTGCGCCGCAGAGCACCGCGCCTTACGTCCTCTCGTTGCTAACCGTTTCGGGGGCCGAGTTTGGCGAGCATCAGCTGCGCCTGGCGTCGCCAACGGGAACCACGCTCCGCCCGATTGCCAACTCTCGTTGGCGGAGCGTGCAAGCAGAGAATGGCACCTTGTGCGGGCACCAACGAATACTCCAGCGATCGTCAAAGTAGCTTCTTGACGCTCGGTTCTACGGGTCGCAGCCCAACCCCGGATACGCTGGAAATCGAAAGAATCTGGGTGCAGACCTGGCTGACTCCCCGTGTTCTGCAGTCGCGTACCGCATTTCAGTTCCGCGGCGATGCGGCGCGGGCCAGAATCGAGCTGCCGACCGAGGTACCCAACGGGGAGCAGTTCGAGGTGGTGGTCGATGGCGTGCCGACCACCGACTGGTCGCGCGACGAGGGTGCCCTGCTCGTCAATCTACCTGGTGATGTCCCCCGCGACCGACGAACGCTCGAACTACGATACCGCGTACCGGACTCGCTCGGGTGGGCCCCGCGGATTGCACCAGGCCGCCCCCATTTGAATGGCGACGATTCCTCGGCGGCTCTGTTCTGGCAGGTCGTGGCTCCTGTCGAGTACCAATGCCTTTCGTCGTCCGCCTCGTTGGCCACCGCCTCCCACACTCGGTGGTCGGAAGGGGACTGGCGATCGCAAAGCGAGTGGGATACCGCGGAACTTGAACAATGGATCAACGCTACCGAAGGAGCCTTGCGACCAACGCGAGGCGAGCATGACTTCCTGCTCCGCGGCTTGCCCGATTCGTCGCTCGAAGTCCGGCTGGTGCGCCGCGAACTGCTCATGCTGGCGGTGAGTGGCTTAGTGCTGGCGGCCTGTTTCGCGCTGGCCTACCTTCCCTGGCTCCGCCGGCCACCCGTGCTGTTATTGGCGGCGGCGGCCCTGCTGATCGCCGGACTCGCCGTACCTCCCTTGGCGGCAGCCCTGGCCCCACTCGGACTCTATGGTTTGGTTTGTGGATTGTTCATGTGGGTGCTCATGGTGATGTACGGTCCTCAAAAATCGCCATCAGCAAAATCAGGGGCTCCAGCTTTGGATCCGTCAGGAACCCACCGATCCTCCGCCATCCTGCCGCTAGGATCCGCTACCGTTTCGTCGAACGCTCCCACCGTGTCCGTGGAGCTTGCCGACTCCAATGCGTAAGTGTTCGCAACTCATCCTTGTATTGGCCCTTGTATTGGCCTGTTTGGCAGTGGCTCCACAGGCGGTGGCGATCAACCCCGCCGCCACGCGGGCCGACGAGGCGTCCGCGCCGCGCGTGCTGGTCCGCCGGGTGTACGTTCCCGCCGCCGATACCTCCAGTTGGCCGACCGAGGGACAAGCCTATCTGCCGATCGAAGCAGAGCGACTGGAGTCGCTCCTGGAGTCGGCCAACCCGGTAGCCGTTCCCCCGCCCGAATCGCTGGCAACGCACCTGTACGCATCGCTCGACGAGCAGGCAAACCTTGCGGGACAGGGCGCTGTGCATCTGCAGCCACTCGCGGCCGAACGGTCGTGGCTCGCCTGGCCGGCGAGCGGCTTACAACTGGCGAACCCCAGATGGCGCGGGCAATCTTCGGCCGTCCGGCTCGGTTACTGGGGTCGCGATCTCGGCGTCGCGTTGGAGGTTCCAGCGGCGGGTTGGCTCGACTTCGATTGGCGGATGCGCCCCCAGGCCGAGTCGCCCACAGAGCGAGCGTATCACGTGCCCATCCCGAGGTCGCTATCCGCCTCGTTGCTGCTCGACTTGCCCGCGGGACTCAGGCCCGAGGCTCCCGCCGAGAGCAACTTACTGGTGCTGGCTCCTGACGAATGGCAAACCAAGGGGGTATCGCCACCAACCTTTGACAACGAGTTGCCCCCCGCGGCGCCGATGCGAAAGCGATGGCTCCTACGCAGCGGTAGTGGCGCGGCGCTCACGTGGCGGCTTCGGCCGGACAGCCCAGCGCGTGCCCCTTTGGACGATTCGGCCACGTATTGCGAACGCCACGAATACCGCTTGCTGGAAAGCGGGATTCAATTGGCCGCGGAAATCGACATCGCTGCCGAGGCCAACTTGCCCACGACCCTCAACGTCAACGCGCCGGCCTCGCTGGTGATTCGCTCCATCGAGTGGAATGGCCAGCCCGTGCGGCCCGAGATTCGGCCCGATGAGCCCGGGTTCGAAATCCAATTGCCGCCCAACGCGCCCGCGGCCGAGGGCACCCATCGCCTAAAAGTGGACGCCTGGTACCCCCTGGCCGACCAACTGGTAACCCTGCCCACGATCGAGTTGCCCGAATTGTTCTGGCTCACCGGCAGCGTCGACCTGCAAGTCGCTCCGGCACTCCAGCTGGTGGACCTGCAGCTCCGCAATGTGGTGCAAGACATGACGGAGCTGGCGGAGCCCGATGAGCGGGGAGACTCACTCCGCTTCGCTAAGGTGGCTCCGGGCGGACGGGTCGATTTGGCCGTTGCTCGAAGAGCGGCGAATAGCTTGGTCCAGGTCGGACGAGTGATTGATTTTAGCACCGTTGACACCAAAGGGACCGTTTATACCCACTTCGTGGAACCGGGCGGGCAAGCGGTCCGCGTGTTGTCGGCCCGGCTCGGTAGTCGCTGGCGACCACGGACGGTTACCACCGACGCCCCCTACGAGGTGGACGAATGGTACGAGACAGGAATTGGAAAACTACGCCGCCTCATCGTGCGGGTGTCGTTGAATCAGCCCGGTATCCGTAGCGAAGCACCGCCGCTGCGAGTGACGGTGGCGGCCGATAGCGCCGCGAGCGAGTCGTGGTTGCCGGCTTCCGTTTGCGACGTGTTGGATTGGGAGCATGCCAGCGTGATCGAAAGTCTGGTCGCGTTTCGCGTGGCAGACGGAAGTCAGCTTGAGTGGAATCCTGAACCCACGCCCCTGGCTGAAGATACCGTCATGCCTCACCTGGGAACGTTGCTTCCCGCGACAATCTCGTCCGACGTCTACGACCGCCGCGAGCTGGCCGACGGCTCGCAACTCTACTTGAAGCCTGCCAGTCCGGAGTTCAATGTCTCCGTGGCAACCACCGTGGCGGACGAGACCGATCGGTGGAGCATTCAACATCGCCTGCAGTGTACGACCCTTCGCGGATCGATCGAACAGCTACAAATCCGCTCCCCAAGCATGGGACTGCAACGCTGGCGATGGAAGATCGAGGGCGACGACCAGTGGCGCTCCCCTTGCCCTGGAAACCCTCGAAGCGGGCGCAAACGACGGCCAACCCACTGTCGCCCGAGGCACGATGACGCTGCCAGACCGTCAGGCCGGGTCGTTTGCCGTGCTCCTGAAAGCCGACGATGTGCCCAGTGCCGACTGCATCTGCGCACCGCTCGAGGTCGTGGGTGCAAAAACGCTCCAGCAGGAGTTGGACGTCCGCTCCGCGGAGGCGCGGCGCATCCAAGTTCGTGCTGCCGGTTGGCAACTGACCCAGAGCGAGTCGAAGGCAACGCTTCCGTTGCACTCTTGTTGGGTCCCCGACTTGGAAGCGAGTGACCAACGGCTCAGCGTATCGCGACTCACCGTGGGCACCGCACCACCGCTGGCTCAGGTAGACGCCGCTTCGCTCGAGTCGGTGTTCGTCGCTGGTCCGACATCGCAACACCGATTTCGATTCACGATCGAAAATCGAGCCGAGAGCAAGGTCACCTGCACGCTTCCCGCGGCCGCCCATTCGCAGCGTTGGCGGCGCGTGGGCGATCCAGGTGCCATTCGTAGGACGGTCGATTCGTCCCCCTTCGAAATCCCACTCAGGCACGACGGTGTCGCCGAGCAATTTGAAATCGAATTTTCCCTCGATGCCCCTGCGATCGGGCACGGCAACGTGGTAGTAGCCCCCTGGCCGACGCTTAGCCTGCCTGTCAGCAACGGTGCTTGGAGCGTGCAGTACCCGCGCGATTATCGCGTTGAAGTCCAGGGGCAGACACCGCCCGAACGCTCGTGGCGGCAGCGCCTATTCGGGTTCCTTGCCGGGCCGCCCGATTTCATGCGCGCACCAGCAACGAGCACAACATTGGCTCAAACCCAAGTGGAGTTCGAAGGGGTTGAACCTCTCGCTGCGGCGATCGAATTTCGCAACGTGTCCGTCTCCCAGACCCGGCGCTGCCTGCTGCTGATCGCCGCCATGCTAGTCGGCTACCTGGCCTGGAACGCGCGTACCAGGCTGATCGTGCTGCTCACAACCGCCGCAGTTGCCGCACTGCTTCTGCCGGTGCCTGCCTGCACGTGGGCAACCGCGGCCTGGGGAGGGCTCGTCCTGGCGGTCGTGGTTCGCACGCTCGAGCGGGCAACTCGCTCGCTGCAACAATGGACTCGTCCATCGAACCCGAGCGCCTTTGCTGCGCCCTCTGCGGGAGTTCTTCTGCTGGCCACACTCGTTGTCGCGCTGCCAGCCGCGGCGGGCGACGCGCCACCTGCGACGGTCGAGAGCCTACTCATCCCCACCGATTCGGAAGGCCGAGTCGCAAGTAACGAACGATACATCACCCCCCGTCTGCTGGCCGAACTACTGCGACGTGCCGGGCAACAGGCCGCCCGCGGTGCGTGGGTCATCTCGTCGCCGCGGTACACCGGGCGGTTGTCGGACGCATCCGATGCGTCGACCTCCAGCTCGTCCACGACCTGGCAAATGGCTTTCGACCTCGAAGTACTCGGCGGCAACGCCCGCGTCGAACTGCCGCTAGGCCAGCAGGGAGTCGTGTGGAGCGACGCGGCCCTGGTGGATGGTAGTCCCACGCCACTGGTGTGGAACGACGATGGCCGAGCCGTGAGCTTTCGCGCGCCGCGACCAGGTCGCTACCGGGTTCGCCTCGGTTTTTCGCCAAACATCCAGAATCTCGACGGGCAACGGGTGCTATCGCTTGCTATCCCACCGCTGCCTGGTGCCGAACTAAGCCTGCTGCGAGGGGATGCCGCCGACGCCGTGGTCGTCAACGGGCGTGCGAACGGCGACTTCCTGGAAGAGGTAATGGTCGTGCCACTGTCGGGCGACCCAGAGCTAACGGTCGCCTGGCGCTCGCCGGACCGCTCGGGACCAACCAAGGTAGGTTCGGCTGTCCTCTGGCAATGGCTGGAGATCACGCCAAACCAGGCAACCATCGAAGCCGCTTTTCGCCTGGCATCCGCGGGCCCCGTAGCGCCGGAACTAGAGCTCTTGCAAGGCAACCGGCCCGTCGCGGTCGATCGAGCTGAACGTCAGGCAGCATCGCTTGGCTGGCGACTTGTGGAGCCCGTGCGCATTCAGGCCAAGAGCAGCGGTGAGTACGTCGCAAGGTACCGTTTGCAGTGCGATCGACCCGCAGCTTTTGGTCGCATCCGCTTGCCGCAGTTGCAGCTCAAGAACTTTACTACCACCACTCGGCACCTGGCACTGGCGTACGCCGAGAATGTGATTGTACAGCTGAGCGGAGTGGTATCGTCCGAAGCGGAGGTTACCGCTGCCGACTTTGCGGACCACTGGCCCGACCGGGAACCCCCCTCGCTGTGGACAACGCTGGACCCAAAGATCCAAGTGGCTGCGGTTGTCGTGCGGCCTGCCGACGTGGCACAGATTCCCAACGAATCGCTGGATGTTTGCTGCCTGGATGAGCGACTCGAACTCGTCTACCGCGGCGGCTTCCCGGCAAGCAATCGCCCGACCTTCTTCCAGCAGCTGAAAGTTTCGCCGCAACTGGAGGTGTCCACGATTGAAGTGATGATCAATGGCGAACCTCAGGCTGTTGATTTTGGCCGCCCCGCCCCCGACCGGCTCCTCGTGTTCCTCGCCAAACCGAACCTGGCACCCTTAGAGTTGGTGGTCCGCGGCTGGGTGAAGACAGATAGCGTGCGGCTTGCTGCGACCGGAATCACGGCAACCGTACCGCGGATCACCCGTAGCAACGAATCGACTGCTCCGCAGCAGGTGTCGTTGTATGCGGCCGACCATTTGGCTGCCAAAGTGCTCGAAGCGGACATCGTGCCGCAGTTGGTCGAGTTGCGCGTCGAGCCGATCGATACCTGGCGTGCTTATGGCATCTCCACGTTCTTGATAAGTACGGCGGGCGATAGGCCCGCCAAAATTCGCATCCAAAGCAATCGCCCCCGATTCGATGCCGACTTGCTGACCACGTTGGTGCGGCAAGAGGGCACCTGGATCGCGGAGCTTGGCATCGTAATCGATGTTCGCGAAGGAACCCTACCTGAAGTCGTGCTGGACTGGCCAACCAACCTGACCGGCGAGGTGGAGGTCGATTCCCCCGTGCTTCTGTCGCTCGAATCAACAGGCGACCCCACTGTGCGACGCATGCATGTACGCTTCCCTCAAGCAATCGCGGCAAACCAAAATGCCCGCGTTGTGTTGCGGTCCGCCGTGCGCGCCGAAGCGGCCACGGAAGTGTCGTGTCCCCGGGTATTGGTCGAAGGGGCGGAACGGATGGACCGCTACGTAGGACTCATTGAAACAGGCGGTGGCGCTTGGAGCTATCGCGGAGCAAAGCCGGCAACGGGTCCCGCCGAAATCGAAGGCCTGCTGGCTGCATGGCCAGACGCGACGCTCGTCAAAGCCACGGCAGCCCAAACCGACGTGCGGTGGGTGGCGGCCCCCACTGCCGAGAGCTCGTACGTCCTGCCGCTGGCGAACATCAAGGTTCGTCAGGCAGCTAATGGGGCCACAACGCTCCGCAGTCAATTCGTGATTCCCGCCCTCAACGTTTCCAGGTGCGACATCCTGGTCCCAGCAGGGCAACAGCTTGTGCAGGTCGTGGTGGATGGGCAGCCGGCAGTTGCAACGCCGCTGGGGTCGACGCTCCGCCTCGAGCTACCCGATGGGGCGCTGCCGCACATGGTGGAATTGCTGACCCACCGCAAAGAGGACAAGGCACCCCAACGAGCCGAACCGCCGCAGCTGTCGTTCGCAGGGCAGCCGAGCGTCATCGAGTATGGCATCTGGGACATCCAACAGGCAGCGAGTAGCGGACGCGTTACGAGCAACAACGCCGAAGCACTCCCCGCCTTAGAGGTCGCCGCCTTGCGGTTGAATCAGTTGCTCGCAGCCGCTACCAGCCAGGGACTGGCGCCGGGCCAGCCCCCCGATCGTGGGCAACCATCTGGACGGCCCAACTCACCGCGGCCGAGCAAGCCCTCCGCAAGGCCCTGGCGGACGAAGCAGCGCCGCTCGTCCGAAATCGTGGAGTCGATGCCGGAGCAAGCCGAGTACGATGATTTACTCGCCCGCGCGATGGCCCAAATCATTCGCAAGCGGGCGGCCATCGACCAGGTACCTGCCGCGGAGAGCAACGATCCCCAGTTGTGGGCGTTCGACCGAACAGCGGATGTCCTGGTTCAGTCGGTAGCAGGTCCGCTCGAGTGGACGACCCTTCCGCGGGAAGGGACCGGTGCGGTGGTCCGCTGGCTCCTGGCGCTTGCACTGGGGGCAAGCGGCGTAGCGGCGGTTGCCACCCGCGATCGGTTCCGCTCCTTCGGCTGGCATCACAGTTTTCTGTTTCCCCTGGTCGTGGTAGCAGGCCTCCTGTGGTGGCTGTGCCTGTGGCCCAGGTTCGTTGGCTTGATGCTCGCGCTCGCCGCCATGACGGCGTGGGTAAGGTGGAACCGCATCACCCGCGACCCAACGCCGAGCGCCACGCAAACGCAAGCGTAATCGGCGCCCGGTAGCTCCGGAGCGGCTATCCCAAGATATTCTCCGCCTTGGCCACCACCACCACGCCGCTTTCGGTAACGGTGAATCCGTTCGCACGATCTTTTTCCAGGTCGTACCCAATTTCGACCCCTTCGGGTATCACCACGTCTTTGTCGATGATGGCACGGCGGACCTTCACGTTGCGCCGAATGCTCGCGCGCCGAAAATAATCGACTGGTCGACTTCGGCGAAGCTATTGATTCGCGATTGCGGACCAATGACCGATCGGGTAACACGCCCACCCGAGATGATGACGCCACTCGAAACGATACTGTCGTGCGCCTCGCCGCGGCGTTTGTCCGAGTCGAACACGAACTTGGCTGGCGGCTGGCTCGGCTGAAACGTCCGGACAGGCCAATCCATGTCGTAGAGGTTGAGCTGCGGGTCGACGCTCGTCAGTTCCAAGTTTGCCTCGAAGTACGAGTCAATCGTGCCAACATCCCGCCAGTACGCTTGCTCCTTGCGATTCTCGTCGAGAAACGGGAACGCGAACACCCTTCGGCTATTAATGATCGCGGGAATGATGTTCTTGCCAAAATCGTGACTGCTTTCTGGCAGCGTGGCGTCCTTGCACAATTCGTCGAACAAGAAATGCGCGTTAAACACGTAGATGCCCATCGACGCCAGCGCGGTCGGGCTCGCCCGGGATTGCCTTGGGTTGGGCCGGCTTCTCCTCGAATCCAATGATGCGTTTGCTGTCGTCGACCTGCATCACGCCAAACTGGGTAGCCTCTTCAAGCGAGGTCTGCAGCGCGGCGATGGTGACATCCGCGTTGTTTTCCTCGTGGCTGGCCACCAGCTTGCTGTAATCCATCTTGTAGATGTGATCCCCCGCCAGGATGACCACGTGCTGGGGCCGCTCCTGCTCAAGCGCGTAGATGTTTTGGTACACGGCGTCGGCCGTCCCTTGGTACCACTTTTCGTCGATCCGTTGTTGCGGCGGAATGACGTCGATGAACTCGCCCAACTCGCGGCAAAGATAGCTCCGCCAGCCAAGCGTTATGTGACGGTCGAGGCTCATCGCCTTGTACTGCGTGAGCACCAGGATCTTGCGAATGTCGCTGTTCAGGCAATTCGAGAGCGTGAAATCGATAATCCGGTAGTTACCGGCAAACGGTACAGCCGGCTTCGCGCGGTCGCGCGTAAGTGGTTCCAGGCGCGACCCTTTGCCGCCTGCGAGCACGACAGCCAATACATCCTTCATGACGATTTCTCCTCCCTGCGAGTGGAATCTCCGTGGCGTACGCTCTTGATTCTACTGTTAACAGCTTGCAATCCCTAGTCCATCGTCCCGAGAGTCCGCCGGTGGACGGCTGTAGCGTAACGCGATTCCAGCAAACAACTTCGGACACTCTGCAGGGCGAAAAGCCCGGCTGCACCAGCCATTCGTCTCGCATCACGCGCGGGACACGGATCCGGCACCCCCCGGGCGTCGGGAAACCCGCACCCTGGCGCTCGATCTGCAGGTGACGGCGTTGTGGGACTTCGCCGTTACTCTTTCATTCCCGTTACTCTTTCATTCCCGTTACTCTTTCATTCATCGTCGTTTACGACAGGCAAAGCCAAGAAAAGTTGGGGTGTGGCTCTTCGCTCCCGCCTCCAGATTCTTTGCTGAAATCTGTTTTGACCTACACACAATCCAAACATTGGCCTGCTAATTTTGGCATCGTCGGCCGACGGGGGCGAGCCTGCCACCAGCGACCAACACCACCTACGACCACGGGCCGGCGCCGGTTACCGTTACGCCCACCGCCCGCCAATCGGCGTCCGCCCCTTTTTCCAATGGACATCAGCAGCAGGCGTTCGAAAAGGTACTCCATGATCGAAGCACTTGAAACCTTGGATTCCACGCGTATCGACTATCTTCCTTCGCCTTGCGAAATCGATGCGGCTTGCGCATCGATTCGCGGCACCTGGACGCTCAACGAACGCCGCCGCCGATTCGTTGGCCCCCATCTGCCGGACGAACTGCCCATGCCCTGGCAGCCACCGACGATCGACACCTCGAGCTTTCGGCTGGCGATGGCGCAATCGGCAAGCGAATAGCATTCGGTGGGGGCGTTCGCTCCCTGACGGTCGCGGCTCTGAAATCACCATGAGGCGTAGCATTGAATCCATTAGGAGCCGCGACCGTCAGTCAGCGACCAACCTATCGACGCGAGAACGGGCCCATGGTCTTCCTGCCCTCCACCGCTCACTCATCGGTGAGTTGTTTCTGCAGCTCTTCCCAAGGCACCGTCGCTTGTTCAATGCGGGCCAACAGGCTGTCTTCCGGCGGATGGTGACGGCGCGTGCGGCGCACGATGGTCACTTCCTCCTCGAGCGCCGCGACCCAGTCGGGCACGTCGAGTCCCGCGCCACACGGTTCGGCGATCAGATTCGTGATCTCACTCTCCAGCGCTTCAAACGATCCATCCTCTCGCTCGGCATCGGCTGCCTCGATGGCGGGTGCTGCAAGCGCTCGCAGGCGATCGACCGTGAGCGAGCGAATAAAGCGTTCGCCTAGCCGCTCGGCAATGGTCGGCAGCCGCATGCCATACTGCTCGGACAGGGCCTGGAATGCGCGAAGATAATGGTTGGCTGTGTCGCTCGTCCGATCGGCAATGGCCCGGCGCCACATGTCGGCCGCCGCGTCGCGACCTTGCCGGATGAGAATTTCGTGCGCAGGAAGACTGGTTTCATGTTCCAAGCGCTGCGATCGTAATTCGCGCGGAGGCGAAGAAAGTCGACAAACGTGTAAAAGAGTTCGCCATGGTCGCTTTGGGTCGTCGTCGCGTTGTAGTCGCGATACTCGCGATAGTTCTCCACCACCGCGTCGATCGCGATGGTCAGCAGTTCTACGGCCGCGTCGCGGGAGATGCGCCCTCCCAACTCGTCGACGAGCAGCGGTGCGTCGTCGCTTCGTTCGAGTTCCAGGTTCGAGAGCCACACGTCAACGCCTTGATGCAGGATCGACCGCAGGTTCCCCAGGCTCAAGAATCGTTGGGTAAAGAGGTCGCGGCCATCGCGCTCGACGAATTCGACGAAGTCTTGCCAAGCGGTATCGTCGGCCAGCTTCTCCACCACGCTCAAGCGAACCGTGCGGCTGTGGCGGAGCCAGCGGCCAAGTTGCGACTCGGTAAGGTCTTGTAGCGCCTCGACCAGCATCTGATCGCTGGGCCGCATCGTACCGCGATCGGGGGACTGGTCCCAGCTGTTGGCCGAGGCCACCACGCACTCCACCAGCGCCTGGTAGCCTTGCTCGAATAGCGTGTCGTACTCGGTAATGGCACCTTGACCAACAGGGTGTTCGATTTCCATCCGCTGCGCAACGTCCAACAGCTCGCAAGTCTCGCGGACGAGGCCAAGCCGCGGTAGCCAGCCAAGGAGGTCGTGGATCAGTCCGTGCAAGGCCCGCGCCTTAACAATGCGATTGGGGCTCCCCCCTCTGCTCAACGGAACGTACAGCAGTTCCTGTTCGACCAGCGAGCGGGCGAAGTCGCTCCAGTGTTGCCGTACGCCGCTGGCATCGCCCTGCAAGATGGATCGTAGGATCTCGATGGTGCGAGAAATGGCCGATGCCGGTGCGCGCCTCGCTCACCTGCGCGACTCCCGCGGCCGCACGCAATAGTCGCCCCGCGTCCGACATCTCGACACAGGTGGTAATGATCTGCTCGATAAGCGTTTCGAGCATCATCCGGCGCCGGTCGTACTCCATCATCGATTCGTGCGAACCTGTGGGCGGGGGAACGTGGTGCTGATGCACTTCCTCCAGCAGGTCGATGAGCTGCCCGTATTTCATCACCGCTTCACGCTGCCATACGTCGAACTGTTCGCGTCGCTCCGGCGAGCTGGTAGCATCCCAGCCAATGGCCGAGTGTTTCCACAATCGCGCCACGGTGGTCAGAAAGGCCAGCCGCTCGCGCAAGCGGTCGGCTTCATCTTCCAGTTCGTAGTCGGTTTCCGACATGTCGCCGTCGAAAATCGACGAGTCGAGACCATCGTCGGTGCTATCGCGGTAGGTCACGTCCTCGTAGGCGGCGCTGAACAGGTTGTCCAGCTCGTCTTCCTCGTCGGGCCCTTGCTCACACTCAATCGATCGGATGTCGACTTGCTCGTCACCACCGTCGCCATCATCCTCGTAGTCATCGTCGTCGAAGATCGAGTCGTCCGGGCCTTCGTAGCGCTCGCGGGGTTTACCAAGTTCGAAGACCGGTACGTGCCAGTATTCTTCCGCACTGGCTTCGAGTTGGCCGAAGAAGCGGGCCACCAGCGACCATTGGTCGTCGGCAGCGTCGGGCAACTGCGCGGCGGGCTTCGACCATTCGCATCCAGCGTAGCGCTAGCGGGTGGATCGCTGCGTCTCCTTCTTCCAGCGGCGTGTACTCCACCTGACTAAGCCACTGCATCATCAGCGCCATGGACGCCACCAGGTCGTCCTTGTCCAGCAGCGCCTCGATAACCAACTGGAACGCCTTGGACGTATCGAACTGTTCGACGAACAAACCCCAAAATGCCACGTCGCCGGCCGCGGCGCCGGCCTTGTGCCAGGCGTTCAACGCACCGGCCACCAGATTGGTGCTAATTTCGATTTCTTTGGCATCGAGCGACTTGACGCCGCCTACGTCCACCGAGCCAAAGGAGTCCCACCAGTCGGCAAGTTGCGCGAGTCGGCGAGAAAAGGTTTGCTCCAGGTCGCCCGCATCGATGGCGGCCGACTCGGCCCATGCTCGTGAGCAAAGGTCGAGTGTTTGCTCGACAATTTGAATCAGATCATCCACGCGGTAATCTCGCACCGAGTCTTCCAGCGAGGGGAACAAACTGAAATTCGCACCGAAGCCAAGAATACTCCAGGGGTCGACAAGTGCCCCGCACTCGATGCCACGAGTCAGCAGATCGGTGATCTCCTCCAGGTAGGTTGCCACATCGGAAAGCCGGCGGCGGTCGATCGCATGGTGCCCGGCGGTTAACCGGCAATAAATCTGGCACAGCATCCGGGCCGACGCCACGCGAACCGACTGGGCCTGCTTCATCGAAGCCTCGGCATAGCCCATGCGGGCATAAACCTGGGCCAAGTGAACGCGCTGCAATTGCAAGGCCCGGCGGCGGGCGAGTTCCTGGTTCAAATGCTGGCGCGCGCCGCCAAAGGGCTGCCGCGTCCGCTGCGCTTCGTCGCGGAGCCGCCGGCCTTGGGGCCCCTGGGCCTTGGTGAGCAGTTGCTCGTAGAAGCGGTCGCGATAGTCGGCAATGTGGGGCAACAGCGTGCCCAATGTGACTTCCGAATCGTGGCACCCGGGGCCATTGCCGCTTGTACCCGAAGCCATGAGGATGGTGCCCGCCAATACGGCCGCCGCTTCGAACAATAGCTCCTGCTCGTCGAGTCCCACGCCGCTGGCTTCCTGCACGCGGACCAACAGCGAGTTAAGCATCAGCGGCTGAAGGACGAAGCGCCGATAGTACCCCTTGTTATCGATGCGATTGGGGTCCCACTGGCCGAAGTGGTAGTTCGGACGCTTGTTCACCGGATGGTCGAAGTCGTACGCCCGCGGGTCGAGCGCCAGCTCCTCCAAGAGCTCCGGAGCAAACCACGCGTCGGCCAGCAATTCAGCAGGGGTGTCACGCAGGATTTCGAGCGTCCGCGCGATGACGGCTTCGTACGGGCCAGCGGAAACGCCCGCCCCTTCCACGTACAGCGGAATCGGCCGCACCCATTCGTGTCGATACGGTTCGATGCGTTGCGTCTCGAGTGCCGGAACCGGTCGGTAGCCGATGTAATCGTCCAGTTGATCGCGGGCGGCGGCAACGACCTCGTCATGGGGCCGGTCGGCCGTTGCATGTGGCAGCACCACCTCGAACACGCGTGCTAGCAGCAGCGGGCGCCACAGCTCGGCGTCGCTACGATGGCGAAGCAGGTCGCGATGGAATTCCCGATAGGCTGGCAAGAAGTGCTCGCCCACGAGCCGCAAAAGCCGCTCGGTTTGGTCGATTTCGGCAAAGGCGCCGCCCGTCTTGTGCAGCTCTCCAGCCGTTCGACGCATGAGCGCGAACAGCTCGCTGAGCGTTCGTTCGCCCGGCTCGCACTGGCTCTCAACAAAGCGGAAGACCTCGTTGAAATTGGCGAAAAACTTGGGGTCGTGCGTGCCCGAGGAAAAATTCAGGTATCCCACCACCTCATGCAGCTGCGATTGAAATTCGGAGTCGGGCTGGAGCGGAGCCTTGCTCATGCGGGCCAGGGCAGGTGGATGTCGCGGGCAGGGGTAGGGCATCAGGCTTGGGTAGCTGTGGCCAGGACGCCGGCCGACGATTGCCCAACATCCCAATGACCACGCAGAAACGCAATGTAAGGCATGCAAGGGCTTCGAATCTAGGCTCCGCGACTCGCATCCAGGACGATTGCCCAGCGATTGGATGCATGGTTTGCCGCCGGTGACTACAATGAAAGCGAAGGCGGAGGCTGGGGTTAGCCAGTTATTTCTGGATTTTGACGCCCGCCCCGCGACCATTCCCGCATCCGCAACCGAGAAGTTTTCGCTATGCGCCCTGTTCTTTGCCGACTCTTTATCCCGCTGATCGTGCTGACGGCTGGTTTTCCCATGTACCCGCCAGTTGCCGCTAGCGGTTTGGTTTCGAACCTCGAGGCTGAGCGTCACGGACTGGTTCGCGCTTGGTTCTCGCAAGCGCAAGTCGATCGGACGCAGCACCGCGTCGAGCAGGCAATCCTTGCCGGAGACCAATTGTTCGTACTCACCACGGCCGGTGTACTGCATGCGATGGATGCCGAGACCGGGCAAACCGATTGGGTAGCGCGGATTGGCGACCCCAACTATCCAAGTTTGGGTCCTTCCGCGAACGAGAAATACATTGCCCTGGTAAACGGCAGTACCGTCACTGTGCTCGATAGGGCGAATGGATTGGAGCTCATGCACCACGAACTAACGGGCGGTGCTGGAGGCGGCCCGGCGCTGACGAACGACCACGTGTACGTTCCCATGTTTACGGGCAAGATCGAAGCCTATCCGCTCAACGAAGAAGCGGGGCGCATCTGGTACTACGCCTCGACCGGACGCGTGTTCGATTCGCCCATCGCCACTTCGAACAGCGTAATATGGCCCACCGACCGAGGCTTCCTTTACGTAGCCAAGAACGATGGCGACGGTGTCCGCTTTCGCTTTGAATCTTCGGGGCAAATGAACCCCGAGCCGGTCGTAGCCGATGGAACCCTCTACGCCACCTCCAGCAATGGTTACTTGTACGCCATCGACGAACAATCAGGACAACAGCGGTGGCGGTACTCCACGGGTGATTCCATCATCCGCTCGCCAGTCGCCGTCTCGGGACGCCTCTATGTTGCTACGGAGGAGCCTGGGTTGCATGCCGTGGCGACGGAGAAAGGAAGGCCGATATGGGAATCTCCCGGCATCGTCCAGCTCCTGGCCGTAACGAAGTCTCGCGTCTACGGCTTGAGCCGCAAGGGCGACATCGTGGTGCTGGACTTGGCCAGCGGCGTACCGCTCGGTCGCCTGCACACGAGCGCCGCCACGCACGCGGTGGTCAACGATCAGACCGATCGCTTGTACTTGATAGGCGACACCGGCTTGGTGCAGTGCCTGCACGAACTGGGGGCGGATGAACCCATGCTGCACACCGCGGTAGCGCCCGCCGAAGCCCCACCCGGCGATGAACCCCAGACTCCCGCCGCGGAGCGGCCAGCCGAACCTGCCGGCGAGGATCCCGCCGACGAGCCGCCGGCAAGAAATCCCTTCGACGTCCCCGCCGCCGACAATCCGTTTGGCGGGGAAGCGCCAACAGATAACCCGTTTGACTTCTAACCCGGGCGATGGGGCCATCGCCGCGCACGGGTGTAGCGGCTCCTTCGCCTCGCTACACCGGCCCGTCTGCTATGGCATGCAGGTTGCCGCAGTAATTCGTTTCGCAGCAAACCGAAGAGTCTCATGCGCTTCTCGCGTTGTCCGAAATGGAGGGTCGAAGCTAAAATAGTAAGTCAACCAAATTTTTCTCGAGCACGTAGTAAGGCCTTCAACGGCCTCCAATCGCGAGGCCACCGTTTTGATGAGTCCACAAGTGGGACCCTACCCCGCCTTCAACCGCAATACAGTGTGGCGTTGCCTATTCGTTGTTGTGGGTGCGTCGCTGGCAATGGCACCGGCAGACGTCCAAGCGCAAGACCGCGCGCTAGGTCTGGATGTGTCCGCGTGGCAAGGCAACTGGAGCCAGTCGAAGTGGAACAGCATCCACAATGTGGACAACCAAGACTTTGTTTTTCTCCGCTCCAGCCGCGGTGGCACCACCGGCTTCTATAACCAAAGTGATCCCAATAACAACAGCGGACAAAACACCCTTTCGCAGCGGTACGACGACCCTTACTTCGTGCAGAACATCACCCGCGCAACCAACGCCGGGTTGTACGCCGGGGCGTACCATTTCTCGCGAGCCGATGTGATTTCCAGCACGCAGAACTCGGGCGGAATCGCCAACACCGGCGCGGACGAGGCGGATCACTTTATCCAGATGGCCGGTCCTTGGATGCGACCAGGCTATCTCCTCCCGGTGCACGACTTTGAAGCGGGCGACCAAGTTCGCACGAGCAACGAGAACGCGCAGTTCGTACTCGATTTCTCCAATCGCATGTACGAAGTGATGGGCATTCGTCCGCCGGTTTACGTCAACGGCAACTACGCCAACTTTGTCTTGGGTGGTGCCGCCGAACCGCTTCGCGACGAAATTGTCGCCAAGCATCCCGATTTGTGGATAGCGCGGTGGCCCAATCAAAATGATCCCGATTCGATCCCGATTCAGACCGGTCATCCCAGCGACTCCATCTCCTGGGTCTATGGCATTTGGGACGACTATGGCGACGCACAGCCTTGGTCGTTTTGGCAGTACACAAGTACGGGCGATCTCAACAGCCACAACGGCAACCTCGATTTGAACGTTGCCCAGGGTGGCATCGAATTTGTCAAAGACCGCTTGGTGCCAGCGCTGTGGATGGACAACGAAGATGGCCAGTGGACGGCGCTCGGTAACTGGAACAGTGGGCAAACGCCCATCGCTCCCGTGCAAGGGCCAGGGCAGGCAAACCGTGTTGGTTCGCTCACCCTCCCTGCCGTTCGGCTGCCGACGGCGGACGACACGGTAATCCTCGACCGCCCGGGCGCCGATATCACCGTGACGCTGTCTTCGGGAAGCCACAACATTCGCAAGCTGTACGTTCGCGAAGCCCTCGACATCACGGGCGGTTCGCTCGCGGTGAACTACGTTTCCGCACCTGATTCCACGCCCGAATCGGCGCGGTTTTCTGCTCCCGTGCTACTGGGCGATGCGGCCAGCCTAAGCGTCCACACGCTGTGGGTCGATGCCCAGCAAGGCTTCACGCTCGACGGGCAGCTGACAATAAACCGTCTCGACCTGGCGCGCCACAGCACATCGCCGGCAACGGTGCAGGTGATCGGCAACGTTGCGTTCCAGCCACTGGAGGACGCTGCGGCAACCATCCAGAGCACTTTGGGCACCGGACAGAGCGGGCTTGTCGACCTGGGAGGTGAGCCGCGCGTTTGGTCGGTGGTAAATGGCTCGGCGGCTATCGACTTGACGGTCGACGTCCCGGTGGTGAATGGAAGCGTGATCAAGTCGGGCCCAGGAACACTGCAGCTCACTTCGGCAACCAGCTACCAAGGCGGAGTAACCGTGGCCGAGGGCAAGCTCATTCTTGCCAACCTTCCTATCGACGACACCGCCGATGTGCTGCTAATGACCGGCGGGCTACTCGAACTCGACTTCGTGGGGGCGCCCGACATCGTCAACTCGCTCCAACTCAATGGCGCGCCACTGCCAAGTGGCATCTGGGGTGGTCCCGGATCGGGTGCCCAGTTTACGCTGCCAATGCTTTCGGGCACCGGTACGCTTCAGGTCATCGCCCCGCTGCTGGAGGGCGACTACAACGAGGATGGGGTCGTCAACCTGGCGGACTACGCGGTTTGGCAAGACAGCCTTGGCCGGCCGCCTGGCACGCTACCCAACGACGAGTCGGGCGAAGCGATTGGGGCCACTCAGTACCAGGCCTGGAAATCGAATTTTGCGGCCACCCAGGGGGCGTCGCTCCAAACGCTATCACGAGCAGCCGTGCCCGAACCCTCCAGCTTGGTCGTTGCCGGGCTGATCTTGGCGTTTGCTGGTGGTGCGATCAGGCCGCATGCACTGCGGGCCGCGATTGGCAGCCGCTGAACATTTGTCGTCCAGCGCCATCCGGCACTCAAAGGCCGCACCCCGTTTCCATGTGCCTTCAAATAGGCTACCTTCGTGACCAATGGGCAGCGTGTGCGCGGTAGTCGCGGTGCGTGCCCAGACGGGCTGCGGCGGCTTGGTTCGCAGCGATGGTGGGCCGGGCGATCCGTTGGCTAAGGGCCACCTCACTCAGCGTTGTTACATGCTTTGCGACGGAACCCACTGTGAGCGGTCGCAGTCCGGTGCAGGCTGCTTTTTTAGCGTGGTGCCACTTTTCCAAGCCGATGGGGCAGCACCAACTTCCCTTTCAACCCCTTCTCGCGAAAGGCACGATTGTATGACGCCGCAAGAAGTCCTGGCCATGTGCCGGGAAAACGACGTGAAGTCCATCGACATGCGTTTCATGGACTTTCCCGGTCTCTGGCAACACTTCACCATTCCCGCGGGCAAGCTGGACGAAGACGTCTTTGAAGACGGCCTGGGCTTCGACGGCTCCAGCATTCGTGGCTGGCAGGCCATCAACGAGTCGCGACATGCTGCTCATGCCGCAGCCCGACACGGCGTTCATCGATCCGTTTTGCAAGCTCAAGACGCTGGTGATGATCTGCAACATGCAGGACCCGATCACCCGCGAAGACTACACGCGCGATCCCCGCAACATTGCCCGCAAGGCGGTCAACTACCTCAAGAGCACCGGCGTTGCGCGACACCTGCTATATCGGTCCGGAGGCCGAGTTCTTCATCTTCGACGACGTGCGTTTCGACCAAACGCCCGCAGTCGGGTTACTTCCACATCGATAGCGTCGAAGGCAGCTGGAACCGGGGTCGCGATTACCGCGCCGAAGGCATGGGACCCAACCTGGGCTACAAGCTGCGGTACAAGGAAGGCTACTTCCCCGTGCCCGCCCGCCGACCAGCTGATGGACATCCGCAACGAGATGATGCAGATGATGATCGACTGCGGCTTGGATGTCGAGGCCCAGCACCACGAAGTGGCCACCGCCGGTCAGTCGGAGATCGACCTGAAGTTCGACGAGCTGGTCAACATGGCCGACAAGCATGATGCATGTTCAAGTACATCATCAAGAACGTGGCCTGCCAGCACGGCAAGACCGTCACCTTCATGCCCAAGCCGATCTTCGGCGACAACGGCTCGGGCATGCACACGCACATCTCGTTCTGGAAGGGCGGCGAGCCGCTGTTCGCCGGCAACGGCTACGCGGGCCTCAGCGACGAGGCGATGTACGCCATCGGCGGCATCCTCAAGCACGCCCCGGCCGTGCTCGCCTTCACCAACCCCACCACCAACAGCTACAAGCGGCTGGTGCCGGGTTACGAGGCGCCGGTCAACCTGGCCTACTCGCAGCGGAACCGCTCGGCGTCGTGCCGCATCCCGATGTACAGCCCGAGCCCGAAGGCCAAGCGGATCGAGTTCCGCTGCCCCGACCCGAGCTGCAACCCGTACCTCGCCTTCTCGCGCCATGATGATGGCGGCCATCGACGGGATCCAGAACAAGATCGATCCGGGCGAGCCGCTCGACAAGGACATCTACGACCTGTCGCCGGAAGAACTGGCCGAGGTGCCCAAGACCCCCGGCTCGCTGGAAGAAGCCCTCGACGCCTTGCGGCAACGACCACGAGTTCCTGCTCCGTGGCGACGTGTTCACCGCAAGACGTGATCAACACCTGGATCAACTACAAGATGAAGAACGAGGTCGAAGCCCTCGCCCTGCGTCCGCATCCGTACGAGTTCTGCATGTACTACGACATGTAAGATTCGCGGCAGTTGCTAAGGCTTTCCACAGCCCCGGCCGCCATCGGCCGGGGCTGTTTGTTTTGCCGCTGGCGACTTCTTCAGCCAACAAGGCGCCAACCACCTGCCC
Organism: Lacipirellulaceae bacterium; assembly: GCA_963753855.1. Lineage (GTDB taxonomy): Bacteria > Planctomycetota > Planctomycetia > Pirellulales > Lacipirellulaceae > Aeoliella. Next base: position 881,301 of record CAVWDV010000009.1, read on the forward strand.
GCGGGCACTTGGGGCGGCCCGCGGACATCCGCTACAATTAGATTATCCGGCCCTCGGCCACGTCTTCTGTCCACCTGCCTTCGGCGTCGCCGTATCTCGCCAGCGGCCGGGCGCTTATAATCGATAGGTCAGGCCGGCGTCGTGGCCGAACTATTCGAGGCGCCCATCCATCGCAGGTCGTTCCGCGACCACCGTCACCCTCTGCCCGGGCGTCCCCGCCTCACGGTCAACAACCAGTCGCTGCCGTTGCCTCCCCCTACACCACAGATTGACTACTTCAGCAGCGAATCGCTCCGCCAAGGGCTGAAGGAAAAGACGGTGCGCGGCGGCAAAGTAACGGCCGGTGGACAAGTGGCGACTCTGCTCATTTCGCTGGCTGCGGTGCCAGCGCTCGCCCGGCTGCTTGAGCCCGAAGATTTTGGTTTGCTCGCCATGGTGGCGGTGTTGACCAATTTCGCCCGCATGTTCGTCGACGCTGGCTTGTCGATGGCAACGGTTCAGCAGGAGAAGATTACACCGCAACAAGTTACCAACTTGTTTTGGATTGCCACCGCACTCGGCGCGCTGATCTCCGTCGTGGTGGCTTGTCTTGCTCCTGCCGTGGCGTGGTTCTATGGCGAGCCACGGCTCACCGCCATCACGCTCGCGCTATCGGTGTCGTTCTTTATGAGCGGACTAGCGGTCCAGCATCGGGCCCTGTTGCGGCGCGGCATGCAATTCATGGCGATCACGTCGGTCGGGGTACTGGCGGCCATCGCCGGTCAAGTGGTGGCGATCGCCTGGGCGTGGCGGCACTATGGCCAGGATAACGACTACTGGGCCCTCGTATTGATCCCAATTGTGACCGCCGGTGTCGGACTCATCGGCACTTGGCTCACGTGTCGTTGGCGACCTGGTTGGCCCAGGGCCAAAGCCGGCACCCGCAACCTGGTGGTGTTCGGGGCGAACATGACGGCGTTCTCGTTTGTAAACTACTTTGCTCGAAATCTCGATAACCTGCTCATCGGTTGGTGGTGGGGTGCAACACCGCTGGGTTACTACAGAGCGCGCGTATCGGCTGCTGCTGTTGCCGACGCTACAAATATCCCCCACGTTTGGCGCGGTGGTTGTGCCGGCGCTTAGCCGATTGCGTTCGTCGCCCGACCAATACCGCCGCGCATTTCGCATGGCGTTTCGCGCGCTGGCTTGGGTCAGCATCCCGCTGGTCGGTCTGCTGTTTAGCACGGCCAAGCCGCTCATCTTGCTCTACATGGGCACCAAGTGGGCACCGGTTGTCCCGCTATTTCAGGCACTTGCGCCCGCTGCATTTGCCGGGGCCGTATCTTGCAGTCTTGGATGGGTATTTGCTTCTTGGGGACATGTTGACCGCCAACTAAAATGGGGTATTCTTCAAGCCCTTATTATGATGTGCGTCATCTCCGCCTGCGTCCCATTTGGGGCAACGGCAGTAGCTTGGGGAGTAAGTGGTGCCTATTTGGCTTCGAGGCTACTCGGATTCCATATGTGCATCTTGGAAACGCCGATTACGTTTGGTGATATCGGAGGCGTGATGTGGCGACCTCTGTTTCTGGCATTGACCGCGTGCACATTTGGTTTCTTGATCAGCAGTTCCATTTCCGGCGGGATGGCATTAATCAGCGAGTTGGCATTGCTAGCTACGCGCCTATTGCGTTGTGCTTGCCTTAGGTATCTGTCTACTGCCTGGTGCCTTAGGGGAGGTATCTCACTTGCGCGAAGCGATAGCACTTGGGAAGAGCGCGGCGTAATAATGGCATCGTGCTGGTACATCTTAATTACCTTTAGAAGACGCAATTCACGTCTCAAAACTCAACGATGAGTGTGCACAAAACGCGTACAGAACCCGGTTGGTTGAACTCGTCGGCACGTTCCTCGCTCCGCAGCGCTTTGTCGCTGTGGTGGAACGTGCGCGGCCCGAAGCCTCACGATCGCCTACCGAAACGTGTGTTACTTTGCGCTCACAACCACCTGATGACGCGGTACCTCGGCGATATCTATGAACTTCTGAAAAACGACTCGCGGCTCTCCTTCTCCTTTACCGGACCGCCGACGCATCAAGGCGCCCGTTGTCCCACGCGCAACTCGCAGCGTCGCTCGATGTGCCCCACGTGGGATACCTGGCGGCACGCTGCAAATGGTGGGACTTGATTCTATTTGCCGACAGCGCGAGTGCGCGTGCCTTTAATCCGCGGATTCCGAAAGTGATGGCGTACCATTCGCTAGGTTGTGGCAAGGTTATTGGCAACGAACACTACAAGTACGGATCGAGAGTTTGCGACCCACAAGGCGAGCCGCTGTTTGCCCACATCTTTGAAGCCAGTCAAACCACGCGCGACCAGGCAGTTCGCGCTCGCCCCGCCCTGGAGCCGGTGATTGCAGTGGTGGGCGATTTACGTGCCGACGCTCTGCTCGCACGCAACGAGCACCGGAGTGAAATCCGCAAGTCGCTAGGGTTCGACGAGGGCGATACCGTCGTCATGATTCAATCGACCTGGGGCCCGGCATCGCTCATGGAGACGATGGGCGAATCGATCGTGGCGGAGGCAAGCAAAATGATCGGCTCGTCCCGCTACCGATTTATCTTGTCGACGCACCCCAATCATTGGACCGGCGGCTATGCCGAGCGCCACCCCTGGGGCGAGTTCATTGATTCGCAGCGGACGTCGGGGTTCGTGGTGATTGGCCCGGGGGAAGATTTCGAGCCTTTTCATATTGCGGCCGACATCGTCGTGACCGACCACACCGGCATTTCGCTGAATTTTGCCCTGCTGCAAAAACCCCTGGTGTTCGTGCCGATTGCCGCGGGCACCGTCATGCCCGAGTCGTGGGAAGCGCGGCTCGCGGCGCTGTCGCCGACGCTCACCTCGGCCAGCGACCTTGCCGCAACGGTGGGTGAGGCACTGCAGCATTATCCGCTTGACGAACTCGCCGCGCTCGCGCATCAGATCGACAGCAATCAAGGCAAGGCGGCACAAGCGATGAGCAAAGAGATCTACGACGTGCTGAGACTCTCGCCGGCGGAGAAGCTTAGCACCAGCACTGTGTCGATGTCAGCACACTAGAAACGCAGCGACTCCCGCATCGCATGTATTGGAACTCAAGGGCCTGAAATGGAATCATCCAGCCAATCCGCACGGCCACAAATCGCGATACGGCCACTTACCGACGACGACTCGCTAGAGGAACTTTCCCTCTTGCTGAACAAGGCGTATAGCAAATTGAAGGACAAGGGCCTCAATTACTCAGCGACGACCCAGAATGCCGACCAGACCCACCGTCGCATTCGGAACCACGACTGCATCATCGCAGTTACCGATGAACAGATCGTGGGCACGATTCTCTATCGCAACCGGTCTCAACGTGGCGGACCGCCATGGTACGATCACCCGGATGTCGCTGTCTTCTTTCAGGTGGCCGTTCATCCCGACTACCAATCTCATGGCATTGGCGGAATGCTGTTGGATTACGTCGAACAGCGGGCACTTCATGAAGGCGCGTCTGAGATCGCTGCCGACACCGCAGTTCAAGCAACCGCACTGCTCGATATGTACCGCCGGCACGGATACCGTATTGTGGACTACACTTATTGGCCCAATGCCAACTATCGTAGCGCTATCTTCAGCAAGCAGCTACGGGAAGAAGCACCAGTTACGATTAGCAAGGCAAGCTGTCTGAGAGCCCGCTGGATCGCGAAACTCCGGCAGATGAAATGGCAACTGATGTCGCAGCGCAAATCGCCGTTTGCAACCGACGACAGTTAGCGCGACATGGCCGTGTTGTGCGTCACAATTTTTGTTCGAACGTGCTCGCTCGCTCATCAATTTCCTGCGTATCCACCTCACACCACCGGTCATCCAAGAACTTGCTGGCAATGGTCTTTAGGTACGAGACCGCGGAGCCTATGTCTCTTGGGGCCACACTACGTTCTGATCACATCAAAACCTAACGTAGAAATCGCTTTTCGGCTCCCAGTCTTCCTGCTTATGGTAGTAGCGGTCATTCCAACGAAAATCGAGGTGCTTTCGCATCGCCGTAACAAGAACGTTACGGCCCTGAAAATTGGGCTCTAGACCGACGTCGATCTCCGAATAGCGACGATGAGTTCCCATGAATTTCAACGCCTTGTCAACCGCTTTCCAACCACAATCGTTGAATCCGATGATCCCGCCGGCTGGGGTCATCTTGTCCAGGTAGAAGAAGTCGAGCAACACGTAGTCGAACGTGTGCCAACCGTCGATGTAGCTGAAATCCAATTGGTGCCCCTCTTCGAGCAATCGTGGCAAGGCAAAGTAATCGGGCTCCTCCATCAAGGTATGAAGGTGCTCGAACCCGGCGCGCTTCACGTTCACAACTCCCACGCCTCGGCGATCGGTTGATTGGTATGGATCGACAGAAATGAGGTGACCACCGTCGTCAATCTCGTTGAGTGCCGTTAGAATCGCCAATGTCGAAAGGCCACATGACATGCCGATCTCGACGCACCGCTTAGGGCGATACTTTTTGATTGTCTCGTACAGGGCGATACAACTTTCGCTATCGATATGCGCCCATACATCGATCTCTTCGCCATCCTTATCAATTACCTTCTGCGTTTCGTAGATCTCGTGAATCAGCGAATTCGGAATCGTCGCAATGGAAGTCATTCTTATGGCCCGTGCTTGTGTTCTGCGGGAGATGATGTATGGTGTTGACGAAGTACAAACGACTTAGTCGAAAGTAATGGCCCGCTCATAATCTTCGGGCGTATCGACCTCACACCACAGCTTGTCTGAAAACACATCGGCGAAAAGCTTCAGGCGACCGCTTCGCACGGCTTCGGCGAACACGAGCTCGTAGTACACGTTGGTTTCGCCACGGCTCACCATGTCTTTGAACAACGGCGCCAAAATGCTACTCCACACCTCCAACGAAAAGCGATAGATGTTTATCGTCTTTAGCAGTGGCTCTGGAGGACGCGGGTCCTGCTTCAAGTAAAATTCTTGCACCACACCTTCGCCGTTGGCCGTTAATACGGTTCCGTCCATCACGTCGGATAGCGGGCTCACGGCAGCCGAACTCGGCCACCGAAGATCGGTCAATAAGCGCTCGTCGAACAGCAAGTCCGACTCAAGGAGGTAAAAATCTGAGCGAATTGCCTCGTTGGCCAACCACAACGAGTAAATATTGTTGGTTGACGCATAGTCAACATTGTGGACAAACTCGATGGCGAGATTCGACTGCAACCCCAGTGCGTACTCTTCTAGCACTTCATGCAAGTAACCCGTTACGATCACGAGCCGGCGTACGCCGACCGCTTCGAGCGAAGCGATCATCCGGCTGAGAATCGATCGACCGCCGACTTCGACCATGCACTTGGGCAGTTCGCGCGTTAGCGTACCAAGCCGCGACCCCAGGCCGGCGGCAAGCATTACGGCATCAGTAGTCGGTGGTTCGTCGCGAGTCATGTTCGTCGATGGAAAGGCAAAACCCCCTTTTTAGCCGCATTTTCACGATGAATCGTAGGCGATGCGGTTTCGGCTATCGGGTCGGGGTGAGCTATAGTATAGGATTCAGATTTTCGTGCGTCAACAAAACCAGTTGGGCCGCGTGGGTGCAAAGCAATGCATCGGCCTGGTTGCATCATCCGATTGATAGAAAGGTTTGCCCCACAACCACTATCGATTGCTGCGCCGCCAACGGACGTTTCAACACGCAGACACCAATAGATATGGATCGCGCGCATGGTAGCCCAGCGACACGATGTGTAGATTTACTTGTTGCTTCGATTGGCCCCCGCCATCCATTCCCAAGTTGCAGTTCCAACCAGTTCAACACCTTCCATGCGCGTCCTGTTTTACGAGCCGAATCCCTCTGGGCATCACTTCGCCTACTTTGCCCGGATGCTGCCAGGGTTTATCGATTTGCCCATCGAGATTGGCTTTGCTACCACCACCGCCGCCCTCGAATCACCCGAGTTTGAAGCGACGCTTGCGCCCTTTGCCGATCGAATGGAGTTGCTTGCCGTTTGTCGACCGTTGATCAAAGGCAATCCGCTGCAGAACGGTTGGCGGCGGTGCCGCGATTTGGCCGCGGCCTCGCGCAGTTGGAAGCCCGACCATATTTGCATTCTGTACGCCGACGGCATCTGGGAACTCGCTGCCCTAGCGCGGACCTGTGGCTATCGCTTGCTAGGCGACGGGCCGGTTATGGAAGCGTGGATGTATCGGGGCGGATTCGCTTATCCCGGCGCCGATGGGGTGAACGATCGCGCTCGACGAAAACTGTTTCATCGCTTTCTAAAGCAAGGCCTGTTCACCAAGATTCACTTTGACGACGAGTTGCTACTCAAGTTCGTGGAGTCGCTACCTGAAACCAAGACGGAGGTAGTTCTGCCGGCAAACCCGGTGCAGTTTCGCGAACCGATAAGCACTGCCAACGCGCGGGCGGCGTTGGGAATTGCGGGCGATGGGCCGATCATCAGCAGTTCGGGATGCATCGCACGGTACAAGGGAATGCATCTCGCACTCGATGCGTATGCGCGGCTAGCAAACCAGCCGTCAAACACCGCCCGCCTGTTGCTCGCCGGGCCCTACGATGCAGGAATCAAACAACACATATCCCAGCCACCCTTCACCGAACTGCGCAGTTCGAACCGTTTTATCGCCATCGATCGTTACCTGAGCGAAGACGAAATGTTCCTCGTGGCCGCGGCCAGCGACCTGGTACTTGCTCCCTACCCGAACCACTCTGGTAGGTCGAGTATCATCCTGTGGGCGGCGGCCGCTGGGAAACCGGTGCTGACCGTGGACGAAGGCTGCATTCGTTATGTCGTCGAAACCCAACGCCTGGGCACGACTTGTAACATCTACGACGCAGATGCATTTGCCGAAGCAATGCGCAACGCGATCGCCGCTCCGTGGACCGAAGAGGATACGCGCCGCGTGCGAGATTATGCCGCGTGGCACCGCGTCGAGAACTACCAGGCCATGTGCTCGGCGCTGGTGCGCGAGCGATTGGCGAACCAGGGCACCGCCCCCTAAACCCCAAACCGCTCCTGCAAGCTCTCCACCTGCATTTCCTCGTCGCGGAGTGACTGCATGGCGGTGGTGGCGGCTTCGGCCGCTTCGATGGTTGTCAGGCAGGGGACGCCCGCAGCCACGGTGGCGGCGCGAATTTTGCCCTCGTCCGTGCGGGCACCCTTGCCCACCGGGCTGTTCATCACCAGGGCCACGTCCTCGTCTGCAAGGTAGTCCAGTAGATTGGGGTGGCCTTCCTTCAGCTTCTTCACCCGCTCGCATGGCACGTCAGCGGCCTCCAGCGCGTCGGCCGTGCCGCGCGTGGCAAGAATGGAGAAGCCCATGTCCACCAGTCGGCGAGCAATTTCGGTCGCCTGCGGCTTATGGCGGGGCGCAACGCTCAGAAACACGTTGCCTTCGCTCGGCAGCACCGTGCCGGCCGCCAGTTGGCTCTTGGCAAATGCCATACTAAATCGCGGACTAATGCCCATTACCTCGCCGGTCGATCGCATTTCGGGGCCGAGCACGATATCGACGCCACGGAACTTGATGAACGGGAACACCGCTTCCTTCACACTCACGTGCGCCGGCACCGGGTCTTCCGTAATGCCCTGCTCCACCAAACTCACGCCCGCCATCACCTTGGCGGCCACTTTGGCCACCGGCAGCCCCGTTGCCTTGGCAACAAATGGCACCGTCCGGCTTGCCCGCGGATTGACCTCAATCACGTACACTTGTGGTCGACCTTGGTCGTCCTGCTGCACGGCGAATTGCACATTCATCAGCCCCCGGACGTCGAGCTGTTTGGCAAGTGCCACAGTTGCGGCGCGAATCTCGGCAATCACGGGGCCAGGCAAGCTGTAGGCGGGAAGGGCACAGGCCGAGTCGCCGGAGTGAACACCCGCCTCCTCGATGTGCTCCATAATGCCAGGCACGATGACCGTCTGGCCGTCGGACACCGCGTCGGCATCCACTTCAATCGCGGCTTCGAGGAAGCTATCGATCAGCACCGGTTGTCCCTCAGCGGCGATGAACGCTTGGGCCACGTACTGATCGAGTTGCGTGTAATCGTAGCAAATCTCCATCGCCCGGCCGCCGAGTACAAAGCTTGGCCGTACCAGCACGGGAAAGCCGATCTCATCGGCCAGCGTGCGAGCCTGGTCCATGGTTTGAGCAATGCCACCCGGTGGCTGCTTGAGGCCCAATTGTTGAATAAGCTGATGGAACTTTTCACGATCTTCCGCATCTTCAATCGCATCGACACTGGTCCCAATGATCGGCACACCCGCTTCCTTAAGCTCGCGTGCCAAGTTCAGTGGTGTCTGCCCGCCGAACTGCACAATCACTCCATCGGGTTGCACCCGATCGCAGATGTTCAGCACGTCTTCAACGGTGAGCGGCTCGAAAAACAACAGGTCGCTGGTGTCGTAGTCGGTACTCACGGTCTCTGGATTCGAGTTGACCATGATCGACTCGATGCCGAGTTCCTTGAGGGCGAAACTCGCATGGCAGCAGCAGTAGTCGAACTCAATGCCCTGCCCAATGCGGTTGGGTCCACCCCCAAGAATCATGATCCGCTTCTTATCGCCTTTCGGGGGCGTTTCGTCTTCGCTCTCGTAGGTCGAGTAAAAGTAGGGCGTGTAGGCCTCGAATTCCGCCGCGCACGTATCCACCGACTTGTACGCGGCCCGGATTCCGCACCGCAGTCGTTCGCCTCGAATCGCAAGTTCGGTGGAGCCGAAAATATTGGCCAGCTGCCGATCGGAGAATCCCTGCCGCTTCGCCGTGCGGAGCATGCCATTGGGGATGCTGGCCAGATCGAACTCCGGCGAGGCCGACTGCCGCGCCACCGCACGCATGTTATTCTCGGTCTCGACGATTTCCAGCAAGTTGTCGAGGAACCACGGGTCAATGCTGGTAAGCTCGTAAGACCTCGTCGACCGACATGCCGAGTTTGAACGCGTATCGCAAATACCAGACGCGGTCGGACCCCGCGCTTTGCAGCTTGGCACGAATCTCCTCCTCGTCGGGCCGCTGTTCGCCAACTTCGCCCCCCGCTCCGTACCACAGGTCTTTGTTGTCGGAGCCAAAGCCGTGGGCACCAACTTCCAACCCCCGCAGCGCTTTTTGAAAGCTCTCTTTGAAAGTCGACCCAATCGCCATGGTCTCGCCGACACTTTTCATCTGCGTGGTGAGTTTGGCGTCGGCGTCGGGAAACTTCTCGAAGGCGAACCGCGGGATTTTTGTCACCACGTAGTCGATCGATGGCTCGAAGCAGGCGGTCGTCTCGCGCGTGATGTCGTTCGGCAGTTCATGCAGCCGATAACCAACGGCCAGCTTGGCCGCAATCTTGGCAATCGGAAATCCCGTTGCCTTCGATGCCAGCGCGCTGACTGCGGCTCACCCGCGGATTCATCTCGATCACAATCATGCGGCCATCGTCCGGATTGATGGCAAACTGGATGTTCGACCCGCCGGTCTCGACGCCAATCTCGCGAATCACCGCCAGGCTCGCGTCGCGCATCCGCTGGTACTCCTTGTCGGTGAGCGTTTGCGCCGGTGCCACCGTAATCGAGTCGCCTGTATGGATGCCCATGGCGTCGAAGTTTTCGATCGCGCAGATGATCACGACGTTGTCGTCCACGTCGCGCATCACCTCCATTTCGTACTCTTTCCAGCCGAGGATCGACTCCTCGATCAGCACCTCGCTGGTGGGCGACAGGTCGAGGCCCCAGCGGACCAGATCGTCGTACTCCGCGCGGTTATAGGCAATCGACGACCCGCTGCCTCCCATCGTAAAGCTCGGCCGCACCACCGCCGGCAGGCCGATCTCGTCGACCCACGCCCGCGCATCGTCGATGTTCTTGATCGTTTTTCCGCGGCAAACATCCAGGCCGATTGTTCCCATCGCCGCTTTGAACCGTTCGCGACTCTCGGCCTTGTCGATCACGTCGGCCTTGGCCCCAACCATTTCGACGCCGTATTTTTCGAGTACGCCGTGCGCTTCCAGCGCCATCGCCAGGTTGAGTCCGGTTTGCCCGCCCAGGGTTGGCAACAAAGCATCGGGCCTCTCGCGGGCGATGATTTTTTCGATAATTTCCCAGGTCAGCGGCTCGATGTACGTGCGGTCGGCCGTCGCCGGATCGGTCATGATCGTCGCCGGGTTCGAATTCACCAGCACCACCTCGTAGCCCTCCTCGCGGAGCGCCTTGCAGGCTTGGGTACCGGAATAATCGAACTCGCAGGCCTGACCAATAACGATGGGGCCCGATCCAATGATCAGAATCTTGTGGAGGTCGTCTCGACGGGGCATGTTGGGTGCGGGGTCGGGGGGCTGGGGCGAATGACGGGAACTGCTATGGTACCCTGCGTGCTGCGGGTAAAATCGCTCCAGCGTACCACGTCCTACCCGGCTCGTTCAACCGGCCTGAAGTGGCGGCAGACGCGGTATTCAAAATCCCTATCAGCCGTTCTTCGAAGCCCAACTGGTGAGCAATCAGTTTCACATTCTACCAATAGAACCCCGCCACCACGCGCCACCCTTCCCTTCCACCACGGCGACCCCTTCGACCGGTTGCTCGCAGCGCGAGCCGTGACGGAGCAAGTCGCGATTGTAAGTAGCGACCCCGTGCTCGACGCTTACCGTGTCGCTCGGATTTGGTAGACCGGACTCTCTAGATGTTCGTAGGGCAACAAGGTCCGAGGGCGACAAGGAGGGCACCTGCCGTTGAGCGGCTGTTCGGGGCAGCCCTTATTGCTGAGCTACAAGGCAAGCGATGTACGATGCGGTGCGCGATACAGCCACCATGGCGAGCAACAGCTCGCGGAGCGAGAAGCGCAGCCAGGCGGGTGTAGGGCCAACTTGATCCATCTCAATAGCCTATCCAATTGGGCGATTGGAAAACTATGCCTCGCCCGATGTTGTCTTAGTTGAGCTGAGGGCGGGCTCGTTGTCGAACGCCAGTTCCACCGCCCGATCGAGTCGTGAGCGTAGCAGCAACATTTGGTCGGCGCTTAGCTGCTGACCAACGAGGCTGGCACCATGCAGCCCGGCGATCGCCACGGCGGCGCACGGAATCGCCACCAACGCCCAGGGCGGGCTGCCGAGGAACCACTGGACGTAGCCGTACACGGCCGCCACGAACAGGACGAAGGCGGCAGCAAAATAGGTCATCATAACGCCCGTCCAGATCTCTGGACGTGGCGAGAAACGGCAGTAGAGCTCGGCGCCATCGGCTTGATCGCTTAGTTGCACGGAGAGGTGCGGCGACCATAGCCGCCGCTCCGGCGCGATCTTAAAGTCGAGACACGGCCCCGCCGATTCCGCCAGCCCACCAAACTCGGGCGCGAATGGCTCGCCGCAACTTGGCGAGCGCTGTGTCGGCGCTCTCGGGGACGCTCATTGTGAACGTCGGCTGCAAGTCGAGCGGGTTCATCTGGCCCGTTCGGCCGGACGCGGAAACCACCACGTGGCGTAGCCAAGCCAAGACCAGCAGCAGCAAGAGCCCCAGGAGGGTGGCGGTGGCAGGGAGCGAGAACATGGGCGCGACCGATCGATGAATCGCAGGTCAGGAGAAAAGGGAGGGGCACACCACCGGCGAGGGTGCCCTGTAGGATAATCGCCCCAAGCCACGGTCGGCCACCTCCGCATGGCATCAAGTCACGATTTGTGCTTGGCCCGTTCGCGGGTGGAACGGGCGCTCTCTTGCCGCCGACACACGACCGCGCCCCACCAAGACGTTTACCGTGCGCATTCAATGCACTTAGCCAAGTACATAAAATGAACAGGCGGATGCCGGCGCGGATGATTCCTGGACCACCAATTACGACGCAAACCTCTGCATGTATTGACTTTACAACTTTCTCACCGCGAATGGCACCATAGTTGTATTAGACCTCGCAGCGTTTCCCCCCTCCCCTCCCTCCTTGAAAGGAGCCTTGCGATGTCTCTCAACCGACTCGTACCCACATTGTTGTTGGTGGCCACGGCGACCTTATCGCTGGTGGTCCTGTCGCTAGCGCCGGCGGGTGCCGCGGGCCTGCTGGTTGCCGATGGCGGCTTTGGCGGGCAGTTGTCCATCAAAGAGCACGACGTGCATGTGACGGTGAATAACGGCGTAGCCGTTACCGATGTCGAGCAGGTGTTCGTAAACGAAGAAGATCGCATCGTTGAAGCACTCTACATGTTTCCGGTCCCCAAGGGCGCGAGCGTGTCGAACTTCAGCATGTGGATTGGCGGCAAAGAGATGATTGGCGAAGTGGTCGAAAAGGAGCGGGCCCGAGAAATCTACGAGAGCTACAAGCAAACCCGCCGCGACCCAGGCTTGCTCGAACAAGTCGACTACAAGACCTTCGAAATGCGGGTGTTTCCCATCGCCCCGCGGGCCGAGCAGCGGATCAAAGTCACCTACTACCAAGAACTCGACTTCGATCACGATTGGGCCACCTACGTGTACCCGCTGGCGACCGTCGCCCGGGCGGGCATCGACCAGCAGACCACGGGTAAATGCGCGTTCACGCTCGACGTAAAGAGCGAAACGCCGCTCGTGAAACTCGAAAGCCCGTCGCACGCGGACGACTTCGTGGTCGTCAATCACGCGGAGAACTACGTGCAGGCAAGCTTCGAAGCGGATGGCGGGACGCTGAGCAAAGACTTCGTGCTCGCCTTCAAAACCTCGCGGCCGCGAAGCGGCATCGACCTGATTGCCTCGAAGACCAACAGCGAAGATGGTTACTTCCAGCTCACGCTGACCGCCGGCGAAGAACTGGCCGCCGTTGATAGCGGTGCCGACTACGTATTCGTGCTCGATGTCTCGGGCAGCATGGCCAACGACGGCAAACTACGTTTGTCGCGCGACTCGATCTTCGCCTTCGTCAACTCGCTTGGCGAGCGCGATCGGTTTGAAGTCATGACGTTCAACGTCGCAGCGCAGTCGCAGTTCGGCAAGCTGGAACCTGTCACGGCGGAGCTCTCGCGGCAGGCCGAGGCGTTCCTCGCCAGCCAGCGGGCCCGTGGCGGAACCAACCTGCGGCCTGCCATCTCCGCCGCGTACAACTACCGCGACCCCGATCGAACATTGAACGTGGTGATCCTCTCGGACGGCATGACCGAACAGCGCGAGCAAGCCGAACTGCTGCAGTTGATTCGCCAGCGACCGGGTGGCAGTCGCGTGTTCTGCGTGGGCGTGGGCAACGAAGTCAACCGCCCGCTGCTGGAACAAGTGGCCCAGAACGCAGGGGGAGTAGCCGCCTTCATTTCCGACTCCGATAACTTCGATCGCCAGGCCGAGGCCTTTCGTCGCAAGCTCGTCCGGCCAGCTATGCGAGACCCGAAATTGAGCTTCCGCGGGGCGGACATCTACGACGTCGAACCGGCGGAGCTACCCGACCTGTTTCACGGATCGCCGATCCGCGTCTACGGTCGCTATCGCCAAAGTGGTCCCCTTGAGGTGACGCTTCGTGCAGAGATCGAAGGCGCGGTGCTCGACGAAACCGTCGAGATCGTGCTGCCGGCGGCCGACGACGCCAATCCCGAGATCGAACGCATGTGGGCGTGGCACCGGGTCGATCGCTTGATGGCCGACCAACGCACTTTGAACGCGGCGGACAAGCACAAGCAGCAAATCGTCGAGCTGTGCGAAGGCTATTCCATTGCCAGCGAGTACGCGTCGTTCATCGTATTAGAAAACGATGCCGAGTACCAACGCTGGAAGATCGATCGCCGCAACGCGACCCGCATTGTGCGCGATCGCGCGGCCCAACAGCGCGTCCGCGATGAGCTTCGCCAGCTCCGTGAACGGGCAATGGCGCAGACGACTCCGTCCGGGCAGCGTGGAAACGAGGTCGTACCCGAAACGCCGCAACTAGTGAATCGGCCGGCGCCGGCACCAGTCATCGACACGCGGCAGGCCTCGCAATCGCCACAGTCGCCAACCAGCCGCGACTTTGCGATGCCGACCCCACGGCGGCGCGGCGGCGGCGGAGCGATCGATCCCATCACGGGACTCATCGCCCTGGGCATCGGCGGGGCGGCCGCCGCCCGCCGGCGGAAGACTAGCAAGTAGGAACTTGTCTTTAACGCGTATGGATGGCGGGTGGTCGAGTGTTTCAGCGGGCCCTCAGCAAGCGGATGCTCTGGGGGCTCGGTGAGCCTCGTCCCCAGCTACCCAACTGGAGCGATTGCCATGAAATCCAATGCCGTAGCAAGCCCCGCGTGGTCGTTCCTAAGCGGGCTCCCTGTCGTTACGCTCAGCATCATGGGCATGTGCTTACTGGCGTTCACGCCACTTGTGAGTCATGACCAACTCGAACTGCAGCGGGGCGCCATCGTCGCGGGCGAGTGGTGGCGGCTGGTGACCGGGCACCTAGCCCACTGGGACGCGAGCCACTTGTTTTGGGACGGCGTCGTGTTTGTTGCGCTTGGCAGCTGGCTGGAGAAATGCAATTGGCGGAGCTACGTCGGCTTGCTCGTCGCGGCTGCCGTGGTGGTCTCGATTGGCGTGTGGCATCTGCTGCCCGAGCTGGAGAACTATCGCGGCTTGAGCGGCATCGATACCACGCTGTTCGTTGTAGTGGCGACAACGTACCTGGTCGATTGCGTGCGGACAGGCAACCGACGCATGGCCTTGGTGGCCGGTGGGTTGATGGTGGGGCTAGGGCTGAAGACGCTGTTCGAAACGGTGACGGGCGGCACGATTTTTGTCGACGCCGCAGCAGCCGGATTCGCACCGGTTCCGCTGGCTCATCTGCTGGGGGCGGCCGTGGGAATAGCGTTTGTGTGGCTCACGCAGGCGGGCCCAAAGCCTAACGCCGGAGGCTGCGCGGTGGCATCCACGGGCCAGCAAACTTGATCCATTCGGTAGCTACGTGCGCAGTATCGTTGTTCTCTGCCAGCAAAGCAGCGGTTTGCCCTTCAATTTTTTCGCTTCCAGGGCAAGAATGAGGGTTGCGTGCTTGCAGGGCGGAAAATTCGGCTCCGCCAACGCATAGCAATTCGAGGAAACTTGGCTTTTACGGAGATCGCCAGCCATGTCGTGGGCCGAACGGTTAAAGCACCAGTTTACATCGCGTGTACGAACCAAGGGGAGCAGCTACGCCCGCAACCACCGGGTCACCATTGCGTCGGATGATTTCGATCGCATCGAGGCGGTGGTGCGAGGCAGTGGCCGCAACATCTACCAGATTGAGTTGGACTGGAGCGATTCTGACAACACCATCCGCGCCGACTGCACGTGCCCCTACTTTGCCGTTGGCGAGCTCTGTAAGCACCTGTGGGCCACCATCGAGTGGGCCGACGTTGAAGGCGTGGCCCCCGACCTCGCTGGTAACGGCAAGCTGTACTTGATGGACACACACGAAGACGATTACTACGAGGCGGACGGCACCTGGCTGGAAGAGCCTGTTACGACGAAAACCTCGCAGCGTCGCGCAATCAACGGCCGAGCAAGTAGCGCTGCCAAGGCGAACTCAGCGACATCGTGGCTGGCGGAACTCTCAACACTTGCGCCGAGAGCACGCCCACGAAGCTTGCCGAACTACTTAACGACCGCCGGCGGCGGATATCGTATGTGTTAGACATGACCGACAGCTTCGATCGCGGCACGCTTGCGATCCTGCTCTATCAGCAAGAGACGCGCAAGGACGGCTCCTGGGGCAAAGTGAAGCCGCTCGAAATCAGTCGGCGCGATATTGATTCCCTCGATGCCTGCGATGCCGATATTCTCTCGCTGGCGATCGGCAATCATTTGGGCGTCGGCCGGGGCGGTTACTATGGCTACGGCGGTTACGAGAACGACAATCCGCGTTTTTCGCGTGTCGACCTCTCCGGGGCCATGAGCGAATTGCTGCTTCCGAAACTGTGCGATACTGGCCGCTTTGGCTGGGTGATGGGCCCTGGCCAGCCGCCAGAAGAAGCCCAAACGATCGCTTGGGACGCGGGACCAAGGTGGCGACCGAGAATTCGCGTCGAACCGAACGACCAGCAGAACGAGTGGACGCTTACCGGCGAGCTGGTGGCGAGCTGCAGGATGGCACCACCGACGCCGTCTCGCTGAGGAGTCCCGTGTTGGTACTGGGAAGCGGTGCCGTGCTGTTCGAAGACCGCATTGCGCTGTTCGATAGCGACTGCGATTTTCGGTGGGTCCAGCTGCTCCGCAGGCACGAAGCCGTGCAGGTTCCCTACGCCGACGGCGCGAGTTTGCTCCGTCTGTTTTGGGACGCGGAAAAACCCATCGACGTCGTGTGGCCTGCGAATCTCAGCCCCACCGTGGTGACAGGAACCCCCACGGGACATCTGCGCGTGCATCCTGCCCCCGACCAGTCGAAGCTTCCTGCCTGGCAACGCAGGAGCGATTCCGGTTTGTACGCCGATGTCCACTTCAAGTACGGCACGCAGTTCGTGCCGCCCGACGCTGTCGGCCGCGGTGTGGTCGACGCCGAGACCAACCAGCTGGTGCAGCGAAACGAGGAAGCCGAGGCAACACTCCTACAACATCTCCGCGATTTGAAGATCGCTCCCCGCGACGTGCGATACCACGAAAAGCACTTGCCGGGCCGATTGCAATTCGTACCCCATCGGCTACCAGCGATTGTCGGCCAACTGCTGGAGCAAGGTTGGGAAGTCGAAGCGGAAGGTTGCAAGGTCCGGTCGGCCGGCGCCTTTTCGATCAATATTACCAGTGGTGTCGATTGGTTCGATCTGGAAAGCAGCGTCGATTTCGGCGAGGCCGCCGCGTCGCTCCCGGCGCTGCTGGCCGCCGCCAAGACGGGCGACGGCTACGTCCAACTCGATGACGGCTCGCGAGGAATGTTGCCTCAGGCGTGGCTCGACCGGTTCGCCCCGCTGGCGGACTTGGCCCAAGTGGATGGCGACCGCCTGCGGTTCAAGCCTTCCCAAGCAATGTTGCTCGATGTAATGCTCGCCGAGCGGCAAGACGAGATTTCGATCCAGGTCGACCGGCAGTTCGCGTCGCTCCGCAACAAGCTGCAATCGTTTGCCGGCATCCAGGCCGTGAAGCCGCCGCGCGGCTTTCGTGGCGAATTGCGGCCTTACCAACGGCAGGGGCTCGGCTGGCTCAAGTTTCTCGAATCGTTTTCGCTGGGGGGCTGCCTGGCCGACGACATGGGACTCGGCAAGACCGTGCAAGTTCTCGCGTTGCTACTCGGCCGGCGGCAACGGCGATTGGCGGCCGACGAAGTCCGGCTGCCCTCCCTGGTGGTGGCGCCCAAGAGCGTGGTGTTTAACTGGCAGCTCGAAGCCGAACGGTTCGCTCCCACGCTCTCGGTGCTCAACTACACCGGAACGGAACGCAAAGAGCACCAAGATGCCTTGGCCGACTATAACGTGATTATCACTACGTACGGCACGTTGCGTCGCGACATCGAGCGGCTCAGCAACCAACCGCTCGACTACGTGGTGCTCGACGAAGCCCAAGCGATCAAGAACGACAAATCGCTGTCGGCCAAGGCATGCCGCTTGCTCAACGCCAAGCATCGCCTGACGCTCACGGGCACGCCCATCGAGAATCACGTCGGCGAGTTGTGGTCGCAGTTCGAGTTCCTCAATCCGGGCATGTTGGGCCGCTCGACTTCGTTCCGCCAGTTGGCGACGGCGGTTGGTAGCCAAAATGACGATGCGCAGGACCAAGCGATTTCGACCCTCCGCCAAGGTCTGCGCCGTTCATTCTGCGGCGAACCAAAGCGGAGGTGCTTACCGACCTGCCAGAGAAGAACGAACAAACGCTGCACTGCGAACTCTATCCCAAAGATCGCAAGCAGTACGACGACCTACGTGCCTACTATCGCGACTCGCTGCTCAAGCGAATCGACCAGTCCGGCATGAACAAGTCGAAAATGCATGTGCTCGAAGCGCTGCTCCGACTCCGCCAAGCGGCCTGCCACCCTGGATTGGTCGACAAGAAGCTCGTTGGCAGGCCAAGTGCCAAGGTGGATGCGCTCGTCGAACAACTGGCCGAGGTCACCGCCGAGGGACACAAAGCATTGGTGTTTTCACAATTCACCTCGCTGCTGGCCATTGTCCGCGATCGGCTCGACCAGCAGGGAATCGTGTACGAGTACCTCGACGGGCGGACCCGCAAGCGACAGCCGAAAGTCGAGCGGTTCCAGACCGACGAGGCCTGCAGCGCCTTCCTCATCAGCCTCAAGGCGGGCGGCACGGGGCTCAACCTCACGGCGGCGGACTACGTGTTTTTGCTCGACCCCTGGTGGAACCCAGCCGTCGAAGCCCAGGCCATCGACCGCGCCCACCGCATCGGCCAAACCCGCCGCGTGTTTGCTTACCGCCTGATCGCCCGCGACACGGTGGAGGAGAAGGTGCTCGAACTCCAACAACAGAAGCGCAACCTGGCCGACGCCATCATTGCTGGCAACGGGGCGGTGCTGAGCAAGCTGACCGTCGACGATTTGCAACTGCTATTGGGTTAGCTTGCTCTTCCAGGCACCTTCGCCTGGCGCTGCACGACTTATTTGGCATCGGCCACTACTGCACGGTATACTTTAGGCGGGTCGCAGTGCCCAGGACGATAGATCCCATGAGCAGGGTGGAGGCGGCAGTCATGAGTAAACACCTGACAGCAATTATCCAGGCCGAACCGCCGGGATTCGTGGCGTTGTGCCCGGAGATCGACGTGGCAAGCCAGGGCGACACGATCGAAGAGTCGTTAATAAACCTCCGCGAGGCTGTGGAACTCTTTTACGAGTGCGCTTCGCCGGCAGAAATCGCGGCCCGTGAAGGTGGCGACGTGTTCATAACGCAGCTTGAGGTTTCCCTTGAGTAGACTGCGCGTCTTGTCAGGAAAAGAGGTCTGTACAATTCTAGAACGGCATGGCTTTGCTGAAGTCCGACATCGCGGAAGTCATATCGTCATGCAGCACCGCAATGAGGATGGCGGCACGACGACCGTGCCGGTTCCCGATCACAAGGAATTGAGGAAGGGGACGCTCCGCTCGATCATTCGGCAATCGGGTGTGCCGCGCAGCGAGTTCGAGGAATAATCGCTCGCGGGCTCTTCCCCGTCGCGTCGTACTCAACCTCCTCGCTTGGCATCCCAATCCTATGGCGGCGATACTTCACGCAAGCCGCAACAGCGGGTGGCGGGCAACTGACCCTGAGTGTTGCACGGCCATGTCAACAGTATTCGCTGACGAATGGCAAGGTGATATACGGGTGGTTGTCGCATCCAATGGCGAGTCGGAATACGTCTTGTGGCAATTCGATCTCAAAGATCCGGGCCACGTGTATTTCGAATTCGACGACCAACTGAATGGTGGTTACAACATCGTGGACGAGTGCCATGTTGACGAATGTGGCTGCCACATCGCTCTTCAATCAGACATTTTGGTCGACATCTATTGGAATCCCCCTCGGCACTCGCAGTTGAAGGCCTTCGTGGACGCTCTTGGGGAAATCTATCCAGCATCAGCAGGTGTGCTTGAAGTCCGCATTGGGCGAAAGAGCGGTTCGTTACCAATATGGCTCAAGCGTGCATCGCTGCTCATAGATTTTGGCACTGCCCCCAAAAGCGCGACTCCCCTACTTCCCCCTGCCCAAAAACTAAGCAGGCCCCGCTGGCGGCGAGTTGACAACGCGACGTAACCCGTTTAGCCTAAACAGGTTGGCCCATGCCGGGCCGTGCATCCCTCCCCCCGCCCAACGCCCGCCTCACGTTATGTCGGACAAACCCTGGGGCGGTGCTTTCGAGCAGCCGACCGACCAGCTTTTGGAAAAGTTCAGCGAGAGCGTCTCGTTCGATCACCGGCTCTATGCCCACGACGTACGCGGCTCGATCGCGCATGCCCGCATGTTGGCGGCCGTCGGCGTGCTGACCGAGGGCGAACGCGACCAAATCGTCGCCGGGCTCACCGACATCGCTGAGCAGATTGCCACCGGGCGGTTCGAGTTCCGCACCGCGCTCGAAGACGTGCACATGAATATCGAGCGGGCGCTCACCGACCGCATTGGCGACGTGGGCCGCAAGCTGCACACCGGCCGCAGTCGCAACGACCAGGTATCGACCGACTTCCGCCTGTGGATCCGCGACCAGATTGACCACATCGATCTGCTACTTGCCAATCTGCAACGGGCGTTCGTGCTCCGCACAAGCTTGGACGAGGGCGTGATCGTGCCTGGCTACACGCATATGCAGCGGGCCCAACCCGTGCTGGCGGCCCACTACTGGCTGGCCTACTGCGAGAAGCTCCAGCGCGATCGCGAGCGGCTCGCCGATTGTCGCGGGCGCATGAATCAACTGCCGCTTGGCACCGCAGCACTGGCCGGCACCACGATTGCCATCGATCGGCAAATGGTGGCGGACGAACTCGGCTTCGAAGGCCTGGTGGCCAACAGCCTCGACTCGTCGAGCGATCGCGACTTTGCGCTTGAGTTTGCCTACGCCCTCACGCAGATCTCGCTGCATCTGTCGAGCTGGGCCGAGGAATGGATTCTGTGGTGCACCACCGAGTTCAACTTCCTGAAGCTGCCCGATGCGTTCTGCACCGGCTCGTCGATCATGCCACAGAAGAAGAATCCCGACGGGCTTGAGCTGATTCGTGGCAAAACGGCCCGGGTGGTCGGCAACCTGCAGGCGCTCGATCACGCTCACCAAGGGCCTGCCGCTTGCTTACAATCGCGACTTGCAAGAAGACAAGGAACGGGTATTCGACTCCGCGGACACCGTGTCCGCCTGCCTGGAACTCGCCGCGCCGATGGTGGCGGGCGCGGAACTCAAACGCGACGTGATTGCCGCGGGGATTGACCGTGGTTACCTCGATGCCACCACGCTGATGGAGTACCTGATTTCGGTGGGCGTTCCGCAGCGGACGGCCCATGAGCTGATCGGCAAGCTGGTAGCTACGGCCATGAAACAGAACTGCCGGTTAGCCGATTTGACGGTGGAAGAATTTCAGGCCGCCCACCAATTGCTCGACGAGCGCGTGTTCGAAGTACTTGGCGTGGAGCGGGCGGTCGCAGCCTTTAAGAGCACCGGGTCGACCAATCCTAAGCTCGTCGCTGAGCAGGTGGAGATATGGAAAACGAAACTCGCCAACTGAGAGCTGGCAACATGAACGATCAAACAAAAACAGCCGACGAGCTGTGTCTCGTCGGTCCGACGAGTCGTAGCTCGTCGGCTAGTGGTTCACCATGGCGGCGCGCCGTCTGGCTGCTTCTGCTGTTGGTGGTGGCGCTCTCGCCATGGATCGCCATGGCGCAAGACGAAGTTCCAGCCGAAGCCTACGTGCCCGCCGTGCCCAGCCCGGCCGCACTTGCGAACCCCGCGGTACGCGCAATCCTCGAGCGGGGGCGAACCACACCCGCCGATTACCTGCAGGCCACCACGCAACTGCTCGAACTCGGCGAGCCGGCGCTGGCCCGCAATGCCTTTCGCGAGTTGCTTGCCCTGGAGTTAGACGACCAGGCGAAAGCCAACTTGGTTGGCCAGGTTGGCCCCGCCGCGCTGCTACGTCTTTCGCGCGAGATCGACTTCGATCCCGAAGTCGCACAGTTTGTCGAATCGTCCATGGCGGCAGCGGCCCAGCAAGCGACCTCCCAAGAACGCATCGCCAAGCTCATCGAACAACTGGGGAGTGAAACCGATGCGGTGCAGCGGCGTGCCGTAGCCGAACTAGCCGGCGTGGGGCAGCCGGCCGTGGTGCCACTCATTCGGGCGCTCGCCGACGAGGGCACCAACGACGCACAGCGGGCAGGCGTTCAAGCAGCGCTGCTCCGCTTGGGCCCACTGGCTGAACGCCCGCTGCTGGCCACGCTCCAGTCGGGCGACGCATCGCTTCAAGCCGAAGCCGCCAT
Organism: Lacipirellulaceae bacterium; assembly: GCA_963753855.1. Classification (GTDB taxonomy): domain Bacteria; phylum Planctomycetota; class Planctomycetia; order Pirellulales; family Lacipirellulaceae; genus Aeoliella. The sequence goes on from CAVWDV010000009.1 coordinate 903,135, forward strand.
GCTATTAGCATCGCTGGCAACGCCGCAAGCCGCGCCACTGATGGCGCAACTCGCGGTGCAATCGAGCGGCGGCGCCGCCATCGAACAATCGTACCAGGCGCTCACCGGGCAACTCGCCGGCTTCGAATCGGCCACCGGCCTGCTCGCGCGAACCATCGAGAACATCGAGGGGGGTGCACCCGTGTTCGCGCCCGAGCTCGATGGCAGTGTGACCTACTGGGTGTGGAGTTCGAAGCCGGTCGACAATCAGCAGCCCGTACCGATCTCGCTATCGGTAGCCGACGCCAACCTGATGTACCGGGCGGCACTGGCCGCCCAACTCGCGCAGCTGCAACCGGGCATTCCCAGCCTCGAATCCAAAGCACTGCGTCTGAGTATCGAAAGCGTCGATGTCCTCGGACGTCATGGTTTTGCCGTTGGCTACCCGGCCGACAAAATCGCCGACCTATCGGCCGACCGACTCGACCGGGTGCTCATCGATGCGATGGAGGAAAATCAGGTCGCGTCGGCCACGCTCGCTCTGGCGCAAATTGCCGAGCGCCGCGACCCCGGCGTGTTGATGACGTCCGACGGCCGGCCATCGCCTACCGCTCGGGCGCTGGAGCACCCGCACCCGACGATCGTCGCCGCCGGGTTGGATGCGATCGCAGCCATCGACTGCCCCACGCCCTTCCCTGGCTCGAGCAAGGTCTGCTCGGCAATTGTGCGGCTCGCCACAGCCACCGGGCACCAGGAAGTGTTGGTGGGGGCTCCGCGGCTCGACGTGGCCGCCTCCTGGGCGGGTGGACTGGCCAGCAAGGGACTGGAGGGGCAGATCGCCGCGACCGGGCAGGACCTGATTGATCGCGCTGGCATGCGGGCCGACGTAGAACTCGTGCTCATTGATATGGCGATTGGTCGCCCCGCAATCCGCGACGTGGTGTTCCAACTTCGCCGCCAGCCTTCGACCGGACTGATCCCCATCGGACTGTTCGCCCGCGATTCGCAATTGCCCACCGCTCGGCGGATCGCCTTTGAGCACGAGCGGGTGATGGCGTTCCCCCGTCCCCATACGGATCCGGCGCTCACCGATATGGCCACCCAGCTCGTCGAACAGTTGCCGCCGAGTTGGCCAACCGCCCAGGAGCGACTGGCGCAAGCCGATCGGGCGATTGAAGTGATGAACCAACTGCTCGGCAGCAACCGCGGCTTTTACCGGTTGCGGGCCGCCAGTGGCATGATTGCCCAGAGCGTTCGCCCCGATGGCTCGAACGAAGCCGTATGGCAACTGCTGGCCAGGCTCGGTACTCACGATAGCCAGGTAGCGCTGCTGTCGTACGTGAGTGGACCGGCGCTTGCCATCGAGTCGCGCCGCGCTGCGGCCAAGGCCTTTGCCGCGAGTGTCGAGCGGTTTGGCGTACGGCTCACCTCCGGCGAGATCGCCCGCCAGTACGACCGCTACAACGCCAGCGAGGCGGACACCCGCGAATCGCAAGAAGTATTAGGCTTGGTGCTCGACTCGATTGAGGCTGGGCGGACCAAGCGGACCGAAGCGTCGTATTAGATTAGTTAGAGGATCCCCCGCGTGCCACTCAGTAACGGACATCCCGCTGCGTCGACGCCGCTGCCCGGCATCATCGGGTCAAGCCCGCCGATGCTCGCGGTGTATCGCACGACCCGCCAAGTGGCGCGGTCGAATGCCTCGGTACTGCTGTTGGGCGAAACCGGTACCGGCAAGGAGCTTGTCGCCAAGGCGGTGCACGAACTGTCGGACCGGCGCGCCCGCCCGTTCGTTAGAGTGAACTGCGGCGCGCTATCGGAGAACCTGCTGGAAAGCGAACTGTTTGGCCACGTGAAAGGCGCGTTCACCGGCGCGGTGTCTGACCGCGCGGGCCGGTTCCAAAGCGCGGACACCGGCACCATCTTTCTCGACGAGATCAACTCCACGACACCGCTGCTGCAGGTCAAGCTGTTGCGGGTGCTGCAGGAGCGCGAGTTCGAGCGCGTGGGGGGCGACACCACCATTCGCGTCGATACGCGGATTGTCTCGGCCAGCAATCGCAACCTGCTGGAGATGGCCGCCGCTGGCACCTTCCGCGAGGACTTGTACTACCGGCTCAACGTGGTGCCGATTCATCTGCCGCCGTTGCGGCAGCGGTGCGAGGACATTCCCGCTTTGGTCGGCCACTTCCTCAACATCTATAATGAGGGGAACGACCGCTATGTGACCCACATTCACCCCGAGGCAATGGAATCGCTGCAGGCTTATCATTGGCCGGGCAACGTGCGAGAGCTACAGAACATTATTGAGCACGCGGTGGTGATGGCCACGGGCGACGAGTTAACGCCCGACGTGCTACCTGGTGTGGTGCGTGGCGAGCCCGACCCGGTGATTTCCAGCAGCGTGCCCAAGTTCGATTTCGAGTCGCTGGCCCAGCAGTTGGTGGTCGAAGGCCTCTCGCAAGCCGATGACAAAGCCGAAGACCTACACAGCCGCATCGTCGATCGGGTGGAGCGCGAAGTCCTGGCCCAGGTGCTCGACCAATGCCAAGGCGTACAAATCAAAGCCGCCAGCCGACTCGGCATCAACCGCAACACGCTCCACAAGAAGATGAAGGACTATGGGTTGGGGGAATAGCCAAAGATCAAGTCTCAAGTTTCAAGGTTCAATAATTGATGGATAGCCAAGCGGACGATAGACCTCGCGACTTCGACCTGGCTGAGCGAACAGCGCTATTCGCGGAACAAGTGATTCGCCTTGCTCGAGACATGAAAGGCGACCACGTTACGCGGCCTTTGATTTCTCAACTGATTCGCGCCGCAACGAGTGCAGGAGCCAACTATTGCGAGGCGGTGGAGGCAGGTTCGACCAAAGAGTTTCGCTACCGTATCAGTGTTTGCAAACGAGAAGCAAGGGAAACCCAATATTGGCTGCGGTTGATTGCGGTGGCAGTGCCCGATTCGAAAGAAACGGGGAGGACACTCTGGAAAGAAGCTCGGGAGCTGACGCTCATCTTCGCTGCTGCCCATCGCAACAGCCGGCAGGATCCCACGGCCAAATAGCTCAGGTGCGATGATGCGGCAATCATTTGAACATTGAAACTTGATTCTTGAAACTTGGTCACTCCCATGCCCGGCATCACTGTCCTTTGCTTTGCCGCCTCTTACGCGGTCGCGCTCGTGCTCGAGGTCGCCGGGCTGTGGGTGCGGTTTGGGTGGCATCGGGCAGCGATGGTGGTGATGGCCGTGGCGGGGCTCGTCGCTCACACGCTCTACCTCGCTACCCAAGCCACTGGCGACGTCGCCATCCTCGGTAGCCCCGAGCAGTGGTACCTGGTGGTTGCCTGGGTGCTGGCCGCCTTCTACCTGTGGGTGGTATTCGCTGCGCCGAACACGGCGATGGGCCTTTTCGTGCTGCCACTGGTGCTGGCCGTCATTGCCTTTGCCGAGGGCGCCAGCCACGAACCGTTCGCCGTGCAGCGGGTCTCAAAGTTCTGGAACGCCCTGCATGGAGCCCTCATGCTGATGGCTACCGTCGCCGTGTGCGTGGGGTTCGTTGCCGGGCTCATGTACCTGATCCAAAGCTGGCGACTGAAGCATAAGGTGCCCGCTTCGCCACAGTTCCGCCTGCCGAGTCTCGAATGGCTCGAACGGACCAACAGCCGCTCGCTGGGTATCTCCGCGGTGCTCGTCGCGGGCGGGTTCTTCACCGGCATCGTCCTCAGCCGCATTCGCCATGGTGGCGAGGCCGACTACCGCCTGCTCGCCGACCCCGTGGTGCTCACGCTCCTATTGATGCTGGTATGGCTCGTCGTGGCTGAGCTGTTCCGGCTCATCTACCCCAGCGCCCGTCGCGGCGCAAGGTGGCGTACCTCACGCTTGCCTCGTTTGGCTTCCTGGTCATCACGCTGGTTGCGTTTGCTACCACCGGCATCCACGGCCAACCGCCGCAAAGCAGGGTGCACAAAGCCCGTCAACCAGTTCCCGCTCGCCCCCTCCACTTAGCCCTCTCCCACCGGACTTCGCCGGCAACTCGGCACGAATGCTCCAGTGGCTCGCGTGGAGCCCCGGGGCAGAGGGAACAGCCGGCGGAGGTTCGATCATGAATCTCCGGATGGTTGGCTGCACGCATCACCAGTCGGGCATTGCGGTTCGCGAGCGGCTCGCGTTTACCCCCGATCAGGCGGCCGATGCGCTGGCTGCGTGGCAGCAGTCGCACCCAGGAGTCGAGGCGGTGCTGCTCTCCACCTGCAACCGCGTGGAACTTTACGCCGCCAGTGCCAACGATGGACCGCCCCCCGCAGCGAACGCATTAACGGAGTACCTCGCAGGCTGGCATTCGATTCCGGTGGACGAGATTGCCGGGCAGCTCGTTTCGCTCGATGGCCAGGCGGTGGTCGAGCACTTGTTTCGCGTGGCCGCGAGTCTCGACAGCATGGTGGTGGGCGAGCCGCAGATCCTCTCGCAAGTGAAGCAGGCGTACGAGCTGGCCTGCGAGCTGGGCTCGGCCGGGCCGCACATGCATGGCTGTTTTCAGGCCGCTTTGCGGGTTGCCCGCCGCGTGACCAGCGAGACCTCGCTGCACCGCCATCGGGTGAGCATCCCGAGCGTGGCCATTGCCGACTTCGCCAGCCGCATCTTCGAACGCTTCGACGACAAACGGGTGCTGGTCATTGGGGCGGGCGAGATGGCCGACGAGACGCTCCACTACCTGCGCGACGCGGGGGCCAGGCGGTTTACCATTCTCAACCGCGACCCCCAACGAGCGGCCACCTTGGCCCAGGAGTGGGACGCCAAGTTCGCCGCCTGGAGCGACCTGCATCGCGAACTCGTGCGAGCCGATCTGGTAATCTCCACCACGGCGGCCGGCCATCCGATCGTTACGCTCGACTACTTCCGCCAGCAGATTGCCGAAGAGCGCAAGCAGCGCCCCCTGTTCATCCTCGATCTAGCCATGCCGCGCGACTTCGATCCTGCCATCAGCGACGAGCTAGGCACCTACTTGTACTCCATCGACGACCTGTCCGCCGCGTGCCAGCAAAATCGCAAGAGCCGTCAGCGCGAACTACCGCGGGCGGAGAAGATTATCGCCGACGAAACCCGGCAGTTCCTCACCGACGCGCGGCTGCAAACCAGCTCGCCGCTCATCGTGCAGCTCCGCGAAGAGTGGTCGGTAGTCAAACAGGCCGAACTCGCCCGGCTGATGAACAAGCTCGAGGGGGTCGACGAGGCAACCCAAGCGGAGATCGAACGGTTCGCCGACCGCCTCGTGAATAAGCTACTCCACCCCCCGATGCAGTCGCTCCGCGACGAAGCGGCGACCGACAACCACCGCGGCCTGCTCGAAGCGCTGCGGCGGTTGTTTCAGTTAAAGGAGTAGCGGTGGCTAAGCCGCAAGCGCCCTCTCGCGGCTTAGCCGCCGCGCTCGCAATTCGAGTAAGCGAAATTCCTATTGCCGGCGGCCTGAACGGCCGATAGGATTCCGATAACCGTGCAGGACATGACTAGAAGCGTGGCGCGAACGCCCGCCGTACTGCCGGGAAAACAAGTAGTGGGAGATCACTACCATGGCTGCATCGAAGTCCAAGAGCCAGGCCAAACCTGGCAAATCCGCCAAACCTCAAGCTGCCGCCGCCAAGACGCCGGCCAAAGCCCTCGCCAAGGGTAGGAAAGGTAGCAAATAAGCTAGCGGAAAAACGCTAGCTCGGTTGCGGCCGCCAAATCTGCCGGCCGCCGCCGCCTGTCGCAAGACAATAACCCACACGAGGCGTCGCCAACCACCGGTTGGCGACGCCTTGTTTTGTTATGCGTCATCCCCAATCGCAAGTCCGAGCGACGACCAATCAGAGCCGCGACCGTTAGGGAGCGCCAAATCATCGCTCCCTAACGGTCGCGGCGATGATTTCCCCCACTGAAGTTGCGAACGATACCGTCGAGCGCAATAATGCACCTCGTCACACGACCTTCGTCCCTCGTCACGGAGCCCCTCATCATGCCCGCTACGCTCGAAGTTTACGACGAACAAACCACCGGCGATCGAGGCGATCCGATCGTGCTGGAGTTTCTCACCGACAACATCACCATCCGCGAACTCATCCGCGAGCGCGTGTACCAGGAGGTGCAAGACTATAACGTCCAGTCGGCCCAGCAACCGGTGTTCCGCGGCCTGGTGCAACCGACCGATGCCGAGCAAACGCTCCATGGCTACAAGCTCAAGACCAAACGCCAAATCGACTGGCAACAGCAGTTCGACAAGGCAACCGAGGCGTTCGAAGCCGGCAGTATCCTGGTGCTAGTAAACGATCGCCAGGCCGATTCGCTCGACGAGCGGGTGACGATCGCACCGGAAACGACGGTGAGCTTTTTGAAGCTCGTGCCTTTGGTGGGAGGGTGAGGTCGTGAACCTTAAGCAGTGGTGTGACGACCTGGCGAGCACGGAACTGGCTTCACTGGTCGAATTTGGTAATCCAGCGTTTGGCGACGTCGATCTCGTCATAGCGAAGGCCTATGACACGGAAATGCCAGCGGTCAGATTCGTGGCAAATTACTGCCAGGCCCACCGAGGCCTGGCTTCAATTTACGACGCAAAGTGGAAAGACATGCCCGAGTCGGCGGCGTTCGCAAAGCTCGATGGTGAGCTTCAGCGCGACGCCATCGTCGCCGCCACGTCGCTCGCTGCGCTATGCACCAGAATTCATGGCATCACGCAGGAAGTGTTCCGCACGAATGAATCGCTGACGCGAGAGGAATTGGATCCCCTGGCCTCGGTGCTTCGGCGACCCGACCTATCGTTGCTGGAAATGATGTTAAGCGGCACATCGAGCATCAAACAACCGTGGGACGAACAGTCGCTGCTGCTACTCTGGCGAAACATCCCCAAGTTCCACTACTGCTTCCCCGTCAAACGCTATCTGCGTCTGTCGGAGCTTTGGGCAAACAAGAACGAGTGGTCCGAGCAACTCGCTCACGCTCTGCAAACGGCCATAGCACCGTATTCCGCTTACGAACCTGAGCTGCGGCAGCGCACCGAAGACGTTGGCAAACCCAAGGCCATCGCAACTGATGAACCCCGCGTCTTTGAACTTAAACCGTGCGACGCCTGGACCGATACCATGGTTCAGCAACTCAACGGCCGCAACGAAACGCAACAAGCGGCCTGGACGCAGTTGCTGGCGCACTGCGAAACCGCCAAGGCGTCGTCGCCGAGTAAGACGTTTCTCAAGAAAGCTACTGCATGGATCGATGCAATTGGCCATGACGCATACGTCGAGGTCATGGTCCCCGTGCTCGTCAGCATCGGCTCAGCATATGGCGAGCCGCCGCCGCGTCAAGAGAACAACGCATGGGTGATCGATAGTACCACGCTCGTCGACGATTTGCGGGCGAATCTCCTGCGCGGCTTGGTCTGGACGACCAGCCTGGTGGACGACAAAGCGTTACTTACCGCGCTCGCAGGCGCGGCGGATCGCTGCTTTCAAAAAGTTCGCAACGTTGGCCCGCGCACGCCGAAGATCGGCAACGCGTGCCTGTGGGTGTTCGCCCACAGCGAAAGCATGGAAGCCGTCGCGCAGCTCAACCGGTTGATGGGGCGCGTGAAGCATGCTTCGGTCCGCAAGCAAATCGAGCACTCCCTCAATGCCGCAGCCGAACATCATGGCCTGACGCGAAGCGACCTCGAAGATATGGCCGTGCCGACGTGTGGACTCACGGACGTGGGTGTGATGCGGCAGACGTTTGGCGATTACACGGCGGAACTTTCGATTCTGTCAACGAGCACCACCAAGACCGAGTGGCACACGCCGGCGGGCAAAGTCCAGAAAACGATCCCCAAGGCAGTGAAGGAGGAGTTCGCCGCCGAGCTCAAGAACTGGAAAGCCAACGAAAAACTGCTCAAGCAAACACTCAGCGGCCAGCGCGATCGACTGGAGTCGTTCTACCAAACGGAGAATCAGTGGACGTACCCGGAGTGGCGCGAGCGATTGCTCGACCACCCGCTGATGGGCTGGTTTGCGCGGCGGTTGATCTGGACGTTCCATGCAGGTGACGAATCGGCGGCGGCTATCTGGCACGAAGGCCAACTCGTAGACGCGTCGGGAGACGCTATCAAAGAACCGGCGCCCGATACCAAGGTCAAGCTGTGGCATCCTATCGAAGACACGACTGAGGGCGTTTCCGCCTGGCGTGAGTGGATGCTCACCCACGTAATCACCCAGCCATTCAAGCAAGCGTACCGGGAAGTCTACTTGCTCACCGACGCCGAGCGCACTACGGGTACCTACTCCAATCGGTTCGCCGCCCACGTCATCAAGCAGCACCAGTTCCGCGCGCTCTGCCAGGCTCGCGGCTGGCAGTACGACTTGATGGGCCAGTGGGACTCGCACAACATCCCCGAGAAGGTACTGCTTGCCCACAACTTGCGGGCGGAGTTCTGGGTCGACGCGGCCGGCGGAGAGGCGGCATCAGAGGCGGGCATTTTTCTGTACTTGGCCACCGATCAAGTCCGCTTTTACCAGTGCGATGCCGAAGCGTATGCGCGTGATCGCTGGGCGATCAGGCGAGATGGCGAGCCTCTCCCCCTCGACCAAATCCCGCCGCTCGTCTTTTCCGAAATAATGCGCGATGTCGACTTGTTTGTCGGCGTGGCGAGTGTGGGGAACGATCCCAACTGGAACGATGGCGGCCCCGAAGGCCAGTATCGCGACTACTGGCACGAGACGTCGTTCGGCGACTTGTCGGCCACGGCTCAGACACGGCGCGAAATACTCGAGCGGTTGGTCCCCAAAGTCAAGATTGCCAACCGTTGTTCGTTTGACGACAAGTTCCTCATCGTCCGTGGCGACAAGCGGACGTACAAAATCCATCTTGGCTCGTCGAACATCCTGATGGATCCCAACGATCAGTACTTGTGCATCGTTCCCGGCCGCGGCGCGGGGCCGGGCGACAAGGTGTTTTTGCCGTTCGAGGGCGACCAGCGGTTGGCGGTGATCTTGAGCAAAGCGATGATGCTCGCCGACGACGCTAAAATCAAAGACTCCACCATCTTGAGCCAGATCGGCCGGTAGCTTGGGTTTTAGGCGCATTGCAAACCAGAGCCGCGACCGTAAGGGAGCGATGATTTGGCGCTCCCTTACGGTCGCGGCTCTGATTATATTTCGATCGCATTGGTGAATGCGGTATAATTTAGCTTCGCACCCACAATCTGTATTGGAAGTACTATGTCCGATTCCAAGCCCAACGATAACGACACCGGCGAATACCTGACCGGCGACAAGTTCGCCGATAAGTTCTTTGCCCCGTCGCGGCAGCAGCTGCGGTACACCTTTGGAGCGGGATCGCATACGGGAAAGGTACGGCCCGCGAACGAAGACCACTACGCCGTGGTGCGGCGGCAGCGGTCGAGCGAGTTGCTGCTGAGTAACCTGGATGTGGAAGAGGCACGGGCCGAGGTGGCGGATGAAATCGCCTACTGCGCCGTGGTGGCCGATGGCATGGGGGGCGAACGATTCGGCGCGTTGGCCAGTCGGCTAGCGCGAGAAACCATGTTCGACCTCGCTGCGCCATGCCACCAGTTGGGTGATGAAGTTCACCGACTTCGAGGCTCAGCAAATCCGCGAGCGGGTGAAGGCATACGTTCAGGAAATCCAAACCACGCTGCAAAAGTACATGCGGGCCGATCCGGCGCTGGCCGGCATGGGCACCACCTGGACCTCGGCCCTCTGCCTCGACCACGACGTGCTGGTGGTGCACTTGGGCGACTCCCGCGTTTACACGCTCAGGCAGGAAGAGCTCCGCCAGATTACGCATGACGAAACCGTGGCGCAGGCGTTTATCGACGCAGGAAAACAGCCGCAAGATGTCAAGCAATTTCGGCACATGCTGCTCAATCATCTGGGCGGCGACAAGCTGGACGTCTCGGCGCAGATTCATCACGTCCGGCTCGACGTCGGCGACCGACTGCTCCTCTGCACCGACGGGCTCACCGACATGCTCGAGGACGACGAAATCTCGCAAATTCTGCAGCAAACCGCGACTCCCCAGGCGGCGAGCGACCTGCTCGTCGAGCGGGCGCTGGAAAAGGGTGGCAAGGATAACGTAACCGTGGTGGTGGCGGCGACCGAATAATCAGGCCGACGCGAAAATCCGGCAAAAATCGGGGGGACGAGTTGGCGGCCAGCAGCAGAATGTACTAAACTCTCGTTACATGGAATTGAGTCGCACGCGGTTGGTGCTCCGAGGGACGTGGAGTTTTATCCCCAGACCACCAATAATCCCGAATGTGTGTCCGCTGTGGAGGCTCACCATAATGCTTGTAACTACACAAAGAGTGCTTGCCTGCGGTTTTCTGCTCGCTCTCTGGGGCCCTTCGGCGCCAGCTCAAACCACCGCGACCGCGAGTGAATCGCCCGCGAAACCCAATGCGGCCCTGCAAGAATTTCTAGGCTCCTACACGGCGGCGTTCGCCGAGGGCAACGCCGAAAAACTGGCGCCCATGTGGGCTGAAGATGCCGAGTGGGAAAGCACCGTCACGGGCGAGCGGGCGAACGGCCGCGCAGCGATTATCGACGACTTCAAGGCATTCTTCGCAGAGAACCCCGGCGCCCACCTTCTCGGCAGCATCGACTCGTGCAAGCAAGTTGCTCCCGGCGTGGTCTGCATGGATGGACAAACGGAACTTTCCATTGGCAGCGACGAGCCAACCTTCGGCACGTTTCACGCAGTGCTCACCGCAACGGGCGATACATGGCAGCTGACGAAAGTCATCGAATCGGCGCCGCCCGCGCTCGAAGACAGCTACGCAAAACTCGCGCCGCTTGGGGGCTTGGTTGGCCAGTGGCAGGACGACAGCGAGGGGCCGCAGGTGAACACCACCATTCGCTGGGGCGACAACGAGACCTTCTTGATTCGCACCTTTACCATCGACGACGAAGACCAATCGTCGCAAGGCACCCAAGTAATTGGCTGGGATCCTCAGATGAACCGGATACGATCGTGGTCGTTTTACTCCGATGGTTCGTTCGGCGACGGCGCTTGGTCGTCCTCTGGCGACGAGTGGATTGGCCGCTTGTCGCAAACGCTGCCCGATGGAACGACCTGCTCGGGAACCCAGATCATCCGCGTCGTGGATGAGAACACGCTGGAAGTGGAAAACGTCGGCCGCGAGATCGATGGGGAGCCACTTCCCTCGTTGCCACCCGTGCGGATGATTCGCGTCGTAGAGGCAGTCGAGGCAATGGACTCGGCCGACGTGAGTGCCGCTGCGACCGACGACGCAACCACGAGCGAAAAGGAATAATCCGATGAAACGTGTATTTGTTGCAATCGCTCTGCTGGCGATACTGGCATTCACCGCCGACTCGGCATGGTGCGTCGGCCGTGGTGGAGGAAAACGTGGCGGTGGCCGTGGCGGTAGCGCTCGCGGCGGCGGCGGTGGTCGCTCCATGAGCGCACCGAAAATGGGCGGTTCGCGCGGTGGTGGCTCTCGGGGCAGCTCGCGTTCCCGAGCCAGTCGGCCCCAATCGCGACCCAGCGCCAGCCGACCCCAGTCGCGACCCAGCCGCAATAGGCCGCAATCCCGACCCAGTATGAGCCGTCCGTCCGGCGGCATGAAACCTTCACGGCCATCGCAGAGGCCCAGCCGGGGTTCGGCATCCAATCGGTTGCCTAGCCGGCCGAGCACGAGCTCGCCGAATTTCTCCAACCGTAGGCCATCGACTCGACCCAGCACGCGGCCCGGGATGTCCAGGCCGTCCACGCGTCCTGGCTCTGCAGGCAATCGGCCCGATTTTGGCAGCAACCGTCCGTCGACACGCCCAGCAACACGCCCGGGCACCGCTCAGCGACCGAGCACGCGGCCAAGCACGCGGCCCTCAACTCGCCCTGGTGCGAGCCGTCCGGGTACACAACCAGGCACGCGGCCAGGTACAAGGCCAAGTGGACGTCCGAGTGGACGTCCGAGCACTCGACCGGGTGGTCGCCCAAGCAGGGGCGATGTCAACGACTTTTTGGGCATCCAACGTCCTAGCACCCGGCCCTCGACACGGCCCGGTAGCGGAGCCGGCAGCGGCCGACCCAATCGACCCACCACACTACCTGGCGATATTGGAAACCGACCCGGGCGACCGGGTGGTGGTGACGGCAATCGTCCCGGAAGACCTGGCGGCGGCGAAGGCGGTATTGACCGACCCGGACGACCCGGTGGTGGTGATGGAAACCGTCCCGGAAGACCCGGTGGCGGCGACGGCATCAATCGCCCCGGACGACCCGGCGGTGGCGATGGAAACCGCCCCGGAAGACCGGGTGGCGGCGAAGGCGGTATTAACCGACCCGGACGACCCGGTGGTGGTGATGGCAATCGTCCCGGAAGACCCGGCGGCGGCGAAGGCGGTATTAACCGACCCAGTGGTGGCGACGGAAACCGTCCCGGCAGGCCGGGTGGTGGCGTAGGCAATCGTCCCGGAAGACCCGGCGGCGGCGACGGCATCAATCGCCCCGGACGACCGGGTGGTCGCCCCGACTGGATCGGTGGAGGCAACCGCCCGAATCGCCCGAATCGACCTGGCAATCGACCTGGTGGTGGTTGGTGGGACAATGGCAACATCCACAATCGCCCTGGATGGGCCAATCGTCCCGGAGCTGGCGGCATCTACGATCGCTGGCCTCGGCCCGGTCGCCCAGGCTGGAATGGTGGCAACTGGCTCGATCGCCATCCCGGTCGCTACGACCGCTGGAATCGCTGGGGCAACGACGTGCGATTTCGCTACAACAATGTCAACATTTACAATAACTGTTTCAATCGCGGCTGGTGGGGTGGCCACAACCACGGCATCGGTGGTTGGCACTATGGCTACTGTTTCGACCGTTATCCGTACTCCTACTGGTGGACCGTGCCAACGTTCGGCGCGCTTACCAACTGGTTTACCTGGCAGGCCCCGCCTGCCGTATGGAGCCAGCCCGTGTACTACGACTATGGCCAAGGTGGCAACGTGTACTACGAGAACAACGCGGTGTACGTAGACGGTCAGCAGGTTGGCACGCCGCAGGACTTTGCGGCGAGCGCGGCAATCCTGGCCACGGTCGAGCCGCCTGCCTCGCAGGAGGCAGCGGAACAGGCCGACTGGATGCCGCTGGGCACGTTCGCCGTCTCCAGCAGTCAGGACGAGACCGACCCAACACGCGTCATGCAGCTTGCGGTCGATCGCGCGGGAGTTGTGAGTGGTACGCTCACCAACACCAAAACCGACCAAGCGCAGACGCTTCTCGGGCAGGTCGACAAAGAGACCCAGCGCGTCGCGTTTCGTCTGGGCGACAGCGACGATGTGGTGATGGAGACAGGCCTTTACAACCTGACGCAGGACGAAGCCCCCGTGATGGTCCACTTTGGGCCGGACAAGGTCGAAAACTGGCTACTCGTGCGGCTCGAAGCCCCCGCGGGCGAAGACCAGTAGCCAACCCGAAGTACGCCGCAGCCTTTCAGGGCAGCGCTGGCGACCACAAGTCGCTGGCGCTGCCCTTTTTTCGTTCCTGCTCTCGTAGCATCGCGGCCTGCCCGCGGCATTGATCCGCAGGCCCCACTACCGGCAGCCGGCTCCCTTTTCCATTGGGTTGCACGGGCCCCAGCGACGGGGTAGAACCGCTACATGGGCCAACCGGCGTTAACCAAGAACTTGGGAACGAAATCATGATTGAAAAACTCGAATCACCCGTCGCCAATGCGCTCGCCTTCCGCCTGTCGGGCAAACTACACGACGAAGACTACAAGACGTTCGTGCCCCAGGTGGACGAAGCCATTGCCAGCGCGGGGCACGTCCGGATGCTCGCCGAGTTTCACGATTTCCAGGGCTGGGACACGCATGCCCTGTGGGACGACATCAAGTTCGCCACCGAACACTGCACCAGCATCGAGCGCATTGCGCTGGTGGGCGAGAAGACCTGGGAAAAATGGATGGCCGGCGTCTGCAAACCGTTCACCATGGCCAAGATCAAATACTTCGACAAGAGCGAAATCGACGCCGCCTGGCAGTGGCTGGGCGAGTAGTCCGCGAGACGATCAAGCGACGCTGTTTTGGAATTCCCGAAACGGGCATCGTTCAATTGCACCTCCTACAGCTTAAGAAGCGCGATTGGGCGGGTGGGTTGTCCAACTAGCGCGTGCTGAACGGGGGCACGAGCCTGCGGTACGTAGCCGCCGTGAGTCTGGAGGCTCTAGTCGACAAGCTGTGGGTCACCCGGTTTCCACGTCTTGTCGTAGAAGGGCTCCAGCGGTCCGTAGAGTCGGAGAATGGTATTCCAGCCCTTACCAGGAACGGTTTGTATCCAGTTATTCTCCTGTCCTTCGGGTGCAATGGGCCCAAAATAGATGTCGAACGAACCGTCGTCGTTTTGCTCCAAACCGTCTTTGTTATTGTCGAGCCCGGGGAAGCGCTGGTCTGTCTGGAGCATGGCACGAGTCTGGTTGTCGTAGAGCGTGAACGACCAAAAGTCTTTGGCAGGTACGTTCTTCGGCAGTTTGATTTTGTAGGTCTTGCTCCCATCGAGGGCCTCGCCCTCCTCGTCGAGATAGGCAATTGCGTACTGCGATCCTTTACCAACATTCTTCACAGCCATGGCGGGCGTGATACCCGTGGCGTAGAAGTGCATGTAGACACGCGAGTCCAACAAGCGTTCCCCATCCAATAGGAAATCGTAACGGCCCTGAATAAAGGGGTTCGTCCAAACCCGTTCGCCGGGGTAGAGATAGTGGCGCTCGTCACTCGGGCGAGCAGTCAAAGCGCGTGCTGTCACGGAGCCGATCTTCGCGGCATCGGTGAGGATCTTCGTCATCCGGTTGTCAGGATTAAACTCTTCGCCTTTCTTGATGCCGATGGCAGCCAGTAGTCCGCGCGTTTCTGGGTCAAGCCCTTCGAGTGGTTCGGCTTGGATGGTACTGTTGAGTTCTTCCCAGTAGCCGTAATCCATCCGGTGGATAGTGTTGTCGAACTTGCCCGAGATGTTGACGAAGGTCATCTCCGGCGGATTGTCCTTCTTCGATAGCGGGTACATCTTGAAGAGCGACTTGGTCTGCTCGACCGCGGGCTTCGTCGACCCATCGATTTGGAACCCTCGCCAAATGACCCAATTTCCGTAGGTCGACGTGTGTGCGACGAAATAGCCTTCCGGAATATCGCCCTTGTAACCTGGGGGCACGATCAGGAACTTACCGCCCTTGCCCTCGTCAGGACCAGCGTTGCCAAAGTCTACGACGTACTTGAACCAGGCGTTGTTAATGAAGCCCAGCACGTTGGGTGGGGTTTCGATCACCATCGGCTCATCTCCCAGCTCAAGCCAGGAAGCCATGTAGATAGACGTCGTGTTTGGCGTAAGCCAGAGAGCCTTGGAATCCATAAGGTCCTCAAACAACGCAGCAGTGGTATTCGCAGGCCCATGCTTCAGGAGGCCGTGCTTCAATGCATGCATCGACGAGATGGGAATGCAGTTGAGGAATGCCTCCGTGGCTCGATTAAGAACGAGGTTATCGTAGACTTTCTGTGTTGTCTCGATATCTGGAACACCATCAAAGGCAGTCAGCGTGCCAATGGAGGTTTCTAGCTTGTCCGGAGTCGCGATCCCCTTGGGAACTTCGGTGGTCATTTTCATTTTCGGCGCTTCGGCCTGGACGGCGACTACAGGTTCTGGCTTCACGGGGTTGATCTTCTTATCAATGACATCCTGGCTGGCACCGTAATTGCGCACAATGTAGTTGAACTCTTTGCCGTTCGACGTGATGTTGTTCCTCATTCCCTCACAGTTGAAATGGATCGAAATGGTCCCGTCGGCGTTGGGCTCCCAGGTGTAGCTGTTGATGTGACTGTTCCCTTCCATCAGGTATCCGTTGGTGTCGTAGATCGTAAAGGAAGTGAAGAACTTGTTGCCGGGATCGGGAAACGTCACCACCAAGCACCGATCGCCGGGAAAATTTCCCGACGAATTATAGGCGTTGGACTTACCAACTTCGGTAACCATTCCGCCCCAACCAGCCGCATTCGACCACGCGCGGTGCTCCTCGTTCACCGGCGTCTTGCCGTCGCCGTAGACAAACGATATCCCCGAGTCGAGCATCTTCTTGTTGTACTCGGCGGTGAGCGCATGAAGCTGCTCCTGATCGAAAGGTGGCATTACATACGGCTTCGTCCCATTGCCCTCGACCTGGATTCCCGCCTGAGCCTTGTAGGCCTCCTCGAAAGATTCCTTGGAGTGGCGATCTTTGACCACCGTTCTTACCGCGAAGAAAAGATAATCGGAGTCATGCTTCACAGCATACGTGCCCGGCCCAACAAAAAAGAAGGGCGTGTAGCCATCCGTATCGAGGATCATCACCGACTGATACAGTCCCGATTCCGGAATCGTCAGGCTCATCTCGCCCTCGTTGTCATAGACTCCAACGCTATACAACGTGTCGAGATTCATGCGAATGGTCGGTGCGTCCGGACCAATGGGCGAAAGTTCCTTGCGATGCACCATCTTGTTGTCGCTGCCCATCTTCACCCAGTTATTGAAGTTTCGGGCGGTTTCGGCCTGATTGTAATTCTCGTAGGTGACATCAATCTGTTGGGATTCTTCTTGCGCATCAGCGGAGCATGCGGCAAACAAGCCGACCAGTAAAACCGCGTGGAACAAGGCGATGGTCGAAATCATACTTTGCATTGTGGAAGCTCCTAAGTGCAACGTGATAAGGTGTCGTGCCCGTAAATCGTGCTAATCCAAACTTGCAGGATCGCTCGATAGACCGGGTCCGGTTTGCTGCGGGGTCGTCGGCCGAAATGATGAATCAACGTACCAACGTCCATGCGATTGAGTGCGATGGCCACCGGGCGGGCGTCAAATTTGGGAACCAACCCGGCAGCTTGGTCGCGCTCGATCCGCTCTGCAACCGCGTCATCGAAGACTCGGATAAAATCGTTCCAAGCGCCCTCGAGACGTTCATCCATCGGTGCGGCTTCGAACACGGCTCGAAGGATAGGCCCGCGTCGATAACAGACTTTCACGAGCCCCGACAGCGACTCGACGAGCTTAGCCGCGGGATCGCTCTCGGCAGTTATCCAAGGAGTCGCAACTTCAAGAATCTCCTGCTTCAGATCGCCGAGCAGATTCTCCATTAGATCGTGAAGGTCCGCGAAATACTGATAGAACACCGAGCGGCTCACGCCGGTCTGAGCCATCAGTTCAGCGATGGTCAGGTCGCGAAACGGTTTCTCCCATATCAACTTCAGTGCGGCGTCCAGTATGACCTGCCGCGTCCGCTCGGACTTGCGTTGCGGAGACTGATCTCGGGCCTCGTTTTGGCGCCGCCTCGTTTTCACTTCTGAAATCGACATGGTGTTGTAATTTACTGACACTGTGTCAGAAATTCAAGCCGGCGGAAATCGTGCCAAGTCTAGGCCGTTACGGCGAGAACCATCGATGCCCTTTCGAGGGTGGCCCGAAGTGGTTTTGGCTAACAATCGTTGTGGAAGGGGCCTACCGAATGGATCTAACGGAGCACTCGCGCCGCCGGCAGCAGCCATGGCCGCTCCCCAAACGGACGAGCCGGGCCATTGGCCTCCCGCCGCGAGCGTGCCCCCCCGCTGGCAATCGTGGAAAGTCTGGTGGCCCCCATTGGCATTCACGGTCGCCCCTGCTGTGAAGGGGTCCCCATAGTTCGTCGCGTCGTTGTAGGACGTGGCAATCGCAACGGGCGCGGGTGTATCGTTCTTCGACGGGCGAATGATCGAAGTATCTGTAAGCGGTGTAGCAAGCGACTATACTAATAAGGGAGCAGAAACACTTGCCGACTACCCTATCTGGCGTGACCACCTCGGATTGCCTCCTGCTACGCTCGACAACGACACAACGGGAGCATCGGTTGGCGCGTTGCTGGACGAATGAATCAAAGAAGAGGACCCCACCAATGCGACGATCCGAGAACAATCGTACCGGCGATGTGAAGGCCAAAAAGCACAAGATCGCCGGCAAGACCTACAAGAAGGAACTCGCTCGCCTGCAGATCGAACTGGTAAAGCTTCAAGAATGGGTCAAACACGAACGTTTGAAGGTGGTCGTAATCTTCGAGGGGCGAGATGCTGCCGGAAAAGGAGGTGTGATCAAGCGTATTACTGAGAGTCTGAATCCCCGCATTTGTCGCGTGGTAGCCCTGGGACGGCCCACAGAGCGAGAAACTACGAGTTGGTACTTTCAGCGGTACGTACCCCACCTACCCGCCGCCGGCGAAATCGTGCTGTTCGATCGCAGTTGGTACAACCGGGCGGGCGTTGAACGCGTGATGGGGTTTTGCAACGACACGCAGTACAACGAGTTTCTTCGCTCTTGCCCAGAGTTTGAACGGATGTTGGTTCGATCAGGCATCCTACTCATTAAGTACTGGTTCTCGGTGAGCGACGAAGTGCAGGAACGAAGGTTTCAAAAACGGATGCACGATCCGACCCGGAGTTGGAAACTGAGCCCCATGGATGTTGAATCGCGTTCTCGTTGGATCGAATACTCGAAGGCTAAAGATACGATGTTCGCACGCACCGACATCAAGCAAGCACCTTGGTATGTGGTGAAGGCGGACGTCAAAAAATGCGCTCGCCTGAACTGCATCAGTCACCTGCTGAGCATGATTCCCTACAAAGACTTGACTCCGACGCCTCCGAAATTACCACCGCGACCGAATGCCGACGCCTACCTTCGCCCGCCTCTCGAAGATCAAACGTTCGTCCCCGAGGTTTGGTGATCGTAGAAATCGGCCGTAGGTGCCCGAATCGAAGTAGAACGGTGGCCCGCGACGGTACTTGGCCACGCGGAGGTGGATCTGGCCAAATCCGCACGCACGAGTCGGGCCACCGGGTGCCTCCGTGGAGGTATTTCCTTGGGGAATGGCAAAAGCATTACGTGCGGGCAGTATCGCGTCGAGTGCTAAAGGGGTCAGGACTCATTGATCCCGTTGAGTCGCGTCGGTGACTCCAACGCAAAGCCGTAGGCTCGAAAAGGGACGGTGCGCACGGGCGACGACGGCTTCCTGTGAATCGTCGAGTGTTTTTGTGCCTTCTTGTGGCCATCTCTTCGGGCGAAGAGGGCGTACTACTACTACTGCGCTAAGTTATGAACCACGGATCACACGGATGCCACGGATTGCGGCCCTCCCCGGCCGCTACCGCATCCGAACCTCCCAGGGCGAGGGTGGACTTTTGGTAGCAACTTTCTTGTCGTAATTGGCCATCGCGTGGGGTCGAATGGAGGGAGTGCGGGGGGGGGTAGGAATAGAGGCTGGAGGCTATGGGGAGATTCTTTGGTCGCTGTACGCTCTTGTGGAAAGTTCAAGGTTCAAGTTGCCAATTCATGGCTCATCGACCACAGCTCCTTCCCCGTTTATCGACACCTGTCGATTTATTTGTCGATCTATTCGGCTGCCCGCCGCCAGGCGTGGAGTCGTAACTATTGGTTAAGCAACCACTTCGAGCGTTGCGGGGAGGCGGGAGTAGATCGACAGCGAATCGTTTGTTGGAAACTGACGTTAAACACCAGCGCCTCCGCACGTTCCGCAGCTTGAGCAATCCGTACGCCACGAGGCCGGTAGCCAAGGTGACGCCTGTAGCAATAGCGCGGGGGCCCGGGTCGCGAAGCGAGGTAATCGTGCCGAGCACGACGGCGGCAGCCACGAACAGACCGGCGGCAACCAATTGCCACCACCGCGGCCGGTGAGCCGAGTCGTCCGCGCGGACCCAGAACAGCGTCGATACGGCCACCGCCGCGCACAGCATGAGGATGAAGCCCAAGTAGTCGAGCTGTTGCTGCAACGTGGTGAACCGAACCATCACGATCGCCAGCGCCGCCTGAATCAGAATGGCCATCCGGGGCGCGGTGCCGACGGCCGGCACGGGAATCGGAAACAAGCCATCGGCGGCCATTTTGGCGTACACGCGTGGGCCGCTCATCGTAAGTGCCGAAACGCTGGTGAAGAGGGCCACACAAATGAGCACTCGACACCAGGCACCCGCGGTGGGTCCGCCGAGCAATTCGATGGCCACCGCGGCAACATCGCCCTGACCAGCCAATTGATCGACGGGGCCCGCGTAAACGAATACCGCATTGAGCAGCAGATACAGCAAGGTGACCAGCAGCGTGCCGACGACCATGGCACGGGGGATAGTCCGCCGCGGGTGGCGGACTTCCTCAGCAACGTACACCGCGGCGTTGAAGCCCGCGTAGGCGAGATACACCCAGGTAAGCTGCTCGGCAAGTTGCGACCAGCGGGGTGCGGGGTTTTCGACGATAGGCGCTGGCGGTTGCTGCGCGAGCCACCACCAGCCCCCGGCGGTGAGTGCCATGAGCCCCAGGATTTTTGCCACCACGGCCACGTTTTGCAGCCAAGCTCCCCCTTCGACTTGCACCAGATGCTGCGCTGCACACAACAGGATGACCGCTATGGCAATCGCACCGGGCTGGGCGAGTCCCCATTGCTCGAGGTGGAGCAGCGGCGCGGCATACGCTTCGAGCACGGTGGCCGCGAAAGCCAGGGCACCCGTAAAGCCGGCAAGCAGCGAGACCCAACCGGCCAGGAAACCGACGAGCGGATGGACACGACGGGCCAGGTAAACGTACTCGCCCCCCGATTCGCAAAGCGCTTGGGCGAGCGCGCCGTAGCTCACGGCGCCGGCCACCGCGATGGCACCACCGATGGCCCACGCAACGAGCACCCACGCGGGCGAACCGAGTTCGGCGAGCGAATAACCGCTGATGGTGAACATGCCCGCACCAATCATGCTCGCCACGACCAGCGCCGTTGCCGACACGAATCCGAGCGGAGCATCGTGCTGGTTGGCATGTTTGTTCACCTGCACAACCCGACTGCCACCAGGGTGGACGTAAGGGGAATGTCGCGCTCCCGAAGAAACCCCGAGCCTAACACCCGGGGTTGGTCGCCTTGATAAGGAACTTACGAAGACTGTTTCGGCCAGGCTGGGCCCGAGCTACATCCATTGCCCCACTGGGCTTGAGCGGATCCGGCAAGCGGAGGCGAGATGCGCGGCAATCGTCGACTCAGTCATCCTCTTCTTCGTCTTCGTACTCGTATTCAAACTCTTCGTCTTCGTCGTCTTCGTATTCGTCGACGTACTCGTACTCGGCGTCGTCTTCCAGTTCGTCTTCGTCGTCCGCTGCTGCGTCGTCCCCCGCTTCGTCGCCAACTTCTTCGTCGTCGTCCGCAACCTCTTCCTCGTCTTCGTACTCTTCATACTCTTCTTCGAATTCACCGTCTTCGTCTTCTTCATCATCCTCGTCATCGTCTTCTTCGTCGTCGTCTTCTACTTCCTCCCACTGCTCGTCTTCGTACTCCTCGTCCTCGTCTTCGTACTCTTCCTCTTCGTCGTCGAGGGGCACGTCGTCCTCAACGAGCTCGTCGTCGTCGTCAACGTCTTCATCTTCATCCTCGTACTCGTCGTCTTCGTCTTCGTACTCGTCCGCGAAGTCGTCCTCCAATTCGTTCCAAGCGTGGCTGCGCACGGCAGCACGTGCCCGCTTGTCGAACGACAAGTTGGAGTTCGAAAAACTTTCGAGATCGCTCTGGTCTAGTTGATTGACAAATTTCACGGAGGCGGTCTCCCTGGCCTGAGTTTATGCGGCTTGCGGAACCACATTCTGTTGACGGTTGTTGTCGGATGCAAGCTGCCCTTGCGATGCCCCACCCAAACCTTCGACCGGCGGTAGGTCTTTAAGGCTCTTGAGCCCAAATAGTTGAAGGAATCGCTTGGTGGTGCCGTACGCGAGTGGTCTGCCCAATTCTTCCGATCGTCCGACAATACGCAAGAGGTCGCGCTCGATCAACTGCCGCAGCAGTTCGCCGCAGCCGACTCCCCGAATTGCCTCGACCTCCGCTCGCAGCACCGGCTGACGATACGCTACCACCGTGAGGGTATCGAGGGCCGGGGGCGTAAGCTTTAGCGGACCTGCCTGGGAGTCGCAGAACTCGCCTATTTTGACAAGCCAAGGAGCAAATTGGGGCCGCGTGAGCATGCGATAACCCCCAGCGACATTCTCAATTTGAAACGATCGGCCACGCTGGGCGTAGCGGCGCGAGAGTTGCTCAAGCAAAGTGCGTGCTTCCGTCGCGTCGACCAGATTGGCAATTTGAGCGATTCGCCGCAGGCTGAGGGCCTCGCGAGCAAGGAACAGCACCGCCTCGACGCGTGCCAGCCGGTGGGCATCGTCCGTGGCCAACACGCGGATCGTGGACGCCGACTCGGTAAGCCGACGCCGGTGGGCGCGACCGCTGGTAACGGCTCGCCAACCGCGCGGGTGCCCTGCGAAAGGGTGCGAATCTGCCTTGCCAGGGGCGTCATGGGGTGCCGCCAGGGTACGAGGGGAGCGCGGCGGCGGGGGGCGGCGCACCGTTGCCGATGGGCACGCGCTCGATTTGTTCCAATACGCCGCGAGCGGCATCCGCCGGATTGGCAGCAATCGCCTCGAACTGCCGCGAGTAGTGCCCCTGGTGGCCCCAGGGGGCCGAACAATGGAAACGATACAACTCACCGCTGCTACCCCACTTGTTCAGCGAGTACTCCGTCACGCCAAGGTCGTTCAGCCTCCTCACGATCGTTGCTACGGGTGTTGCTGCGGGCGAACCAAGTCCAGCGGCGGGGGCTCCGGACGGCGGCGCTGGGAATTGCCTGGCCACGGCGGGCTGCAAGTTGTCGTCAAATCGCGGTGGCGATTCCACTGGAGCTAGGGGCATGGCGGGAGTTGTGAACTCCGAGGGCGGGCTGGGATGTGCCGCGTCGAGGGCGACTTCGGGAGTGCTACCCTTTGGCCACCACGTTTCGGCGGCGAGTTGCTGAACACGCTCGACCACCGGCTGGAGCTTTTCCAATTGGGGACCGTACGCGCGGTACGCCAGGGCGCCGACGACCAGCGTGCCGATCATCACCATGGCTCGATAGGCGACTTGCATCGATTGCATTGGGAGGGACTTCCAGGGGACTTCTGGTGGAGGTCGCCGCGAGCGACCGCGCGGAGAATAGGAATCACCGTAGCAGCCAACAACCCCAGTCCGCGCGTCCCACTGGCCGCGCTCCGGCGGAGGCGGCGAATCCTGCCTTCCCGCCGTGCTAGCACCTATAATCGAGGCATGGACCAAGCCGCCTCGCCCGCCAATATCTATCTCGATCACAATGCCACCAGTCCCATGGCTCCACAGGTTGTGGAAGCGATGGCCGAGGCGATGCAGGCGGGCTACGCCAACCCAGCCAGCCAACACCAAGCGGGCAGGCAGGCGCGACGCGTGGTGGAGGCGGCCCGCGAACGAATGGTCGACCTGCTTGGTGGCCAAACGACTGGCCGCGGGCCCGATCGGCTTCTCTTCACCTCCGGAGGGACAGAAGCCAATAACCTTGCCCTGTTCGGATTCGCGGGGAAAACGCCCAGCGAGGGAGGTCAAGTCATCCTTTCGCCCATCGAGCATCCGAGCGTTGCCGTAGCGGCAGAGGAACTCGCCCGGCGGGGTTGGCAGGTCGACCGACTCGCGGTGTCGGAAGATGGGGTGGTAGATACCGATTCGCTGCACGGGTTGATGTCGCCGCGAACGCGGCTGGTGAGTGTGATGCTGGGCAACAACGAAACAGGGGCTATTCAACCGGTTGCCGAACTTGCTGCGATTGCCAACATCCAGGGGATTCCTCTGCATACCGACGCCGTGCAGGCGGTGGGCAAGATCGATGTTCATTTTGGTCGACTTGCCGTAGTGGCACTGAGCTTCACCGCGCACAAATTGCACGGGCCGCTGGGAATCGGGGGGCTCTTGGTGCGGGGAGATGTCGAACCCCTGCCGCAGTTGTTCGGCGGTTTTCAACAGGCAGCCCTGCGACCCGGTACCGAATCGGTGCCGTTGGTGGTGGGCATGCGCACGGCGCTCGAACTGTGGAATACCGAACGCCGCGAGCGGCAAATGCGGCTGGCAAGCCTGCGGGACCGGTTGGAGCGGCAAGTCTGCACCGGGTTTCCAGCCGCTCGGGTAGTGGCTTCTGCTGCCGAGCGTCTGCCGCATACCGCGAACCTCGCTTTTGTGGGGCTCGATCGGCAGGCCCTGTTCGTCGCTCTCGACCTGGCCGGCGTTGCCTGTTCCACGGGCTCGGCTTGTGCCAGCGGGTCGAGCGAACCCTCCTCGGTGCTGGTAGCAATGGATGCCGACCAAGCGATAATTCGGGGCAGTTTGCGTTTTAGCGTGGGGGCCGAGACGACGGTCGCGGAAGTCGATGAGGCGACTCGACGTATCTTGTTGACATGCAACAAGTTAGAACGTCGAAAAGGTGGCTGAAATTGAGCCGCGGTGGCTCCCCTTCACCAGCCAAATCGGGTAGACTGTGGGTTTGTTCTCATCGCCACCCTCACGGGCCTGTGAAAGGCCCCCATTTCGGAGTCGTCGTGGTCAACGGAGTGTCGACGCTTCCTGTACCCAACCGTGCTACCGATGTGCAAGACAACGCACCATCGGTGGATGTTGCGCGAGTGGTTGCGCCGTTGGGATTCGTGGTCGGGGACGAAAATCGGCTAATAGCCGCGGTGTTGGACCAATGGCGCGGCGTGCTCGACAACCGCGACGAGCCACTCGGCTCAGCCGCCTGGAAACAGCTAACAAGTCCACTTGTGCTGGTCGGGTCGACTGGTTTTGGCAAGAGTCACCTGGCGGCAGGTCTCACAGAGCTTGCGGGCGACCGTCGCGCTTTATGCATCACGGCTAATGACCTAAGGCGGGAGTTTGCCGACGCCATCCAAGCGGGCAATGCGGTGGCCTGGCGCGAGCGGCTTGTGGCGGTTCCGGTGCTCGTGTTGGACGACCTCGACCACCTGCCTACCCGGGGTAGTTTTCAACAAGAGTTACTGCACATAGTCGATGAATCGCGTGCTCGCGGGAACAAGCTGGTGGTGACCTCGGCCCATCCCATCGCGCACTTGCCGAGTTGGCTTCCCGATTTGGTGAATTGGTTTGCGAGTGGGCTGACGCTCGAAATTGCCCCGCTGGGCCGCGCCGCACGCACTCGATTAATCGAACAACTGGCCGAGACCAACGGGTGGCAATTCTCCACCGCGGCCCTCGACGTGCTGGTAGAGCATGCTTCGCCAGAACCTCGTGAGCTATTCCGCCTGGCAGCCGATGTCCAGCGGCAGTTTGGCCGCGGCGGCACGATTCGAAGCGGACACGTTGACTCACTTCCTAAACAAGCGAAAGTCGGCCCAGGCTCCTGAGATTCGCGACATCGTGCGAGTTGTCTCACGCTATTACCGCTTGCCACTCAAGACGCTTACCAGTGCCTCGCGGAAGGCGGATGTCGTGGGTGCGCGAGCCACCGCCATTTACTTGGCCCGCGCTAACGGATATCAGCTACGAACAGATCGGCCAACAACTCGGCGGCCGCGACCATACCACGATCATGCATAGCCACCGTCAGACTACCAAACGTCTCCGCCGAGAGACGGCCCTGCGCTCCGCCATTGAGGAATTAACGCGTTTGCTGAGAAAGTAACCGGCGAGAAGCTCGGACAACCATGGAGAAGGTGTCGTTAACAACGTGTCGACAACCGGACGGTAACCGTCGACAACCCACAACCGGTGCTCCAGACACCACATTGCCCCTTCGAAACCATGAACGCCGAGCGACACGGTATTGACCAGTAGTCGACCACCTATCGACACGTATTCCACACCAACCTTGCGTGCGTAAATCTATATAGAGCAAACACTTACGGTCCACACAGCAGGTTCTATCGACACACTCAGCCGACCTTCTAATAACAACAATAATTTATAAAAACTGTATTGGACTACGGAGAGAAAACCATGAAGATTGTTGCCAATCGGGAGAAGTTGCTGCACGCGTTCCAAACCGTAGCCCAGGTCGCTCCGACACGCAGTCCCAAAGCGATCTTGCAGAATATCAAGCTCGAAGTAAGCGAAGCCGGAGCCATACTGATGGCGACCGACCTGGAAGTGGGAATGCGATACGCCGTGGACGGTATCGAAGTCGAAACGCCGGGTGCCGTTGTGTTGCCGACAGCACGCTTCGGCTCGATCTTGCGGGAAAGCGGCGACGAAACATTCCGCATTGAATCCGATGGTCCAACCACCACGGTCAAGGGCGAACGTAGCAAGTTTAAACTGCCGGTTGCTAATCCGAGTGAGTATCCGCCCGTGCCGAGTTTCGACGAATCGGCTTTTTACGAGGTGCCGGCGCGGTTGCTCAAGGAACTCATCCGGCGCACGCTGTTTGCGACCGACAATGAGAGTAGCAGGTACGCGCTAGGCGGAATCAAGCTCGAAAGCGATGGGCAAACCCTCATTGCCATCGGTACCGATGGTCGCCGTTTGGCGAAAATGGAGGGGCCAATTCAGCCATTCGAGCAGCCGGTTGCCTTTGGCGAGGCAACCATTGTCCCGGCGCGGTCCATGCAACTTATCGAGCGGACCGTCGCGGATGCCGATGGCGAGGTGCAGATTGCGGTGCGGCAGAACGAAGTATTGGTGAAGTCTCCCCGGGCAACCCTGTACTCGCGACTGCTGGAAGGTCGTTTTCCCGGCTGGCGCGAAGTGTTTCCGCAGCGGACCGGCTCCGCAAAAATCGAGTTGCCAATTGGTCCATTTGCCGCGGCGGTTCGTCAGGCGGCTATCGTAACTAGCGACGAAAGTCGCGGGATTGATTTCACGTTTGGCGACGGTACGCTGCAACTCGCCGGCAAGACGGCCGACGTAGGGCAGGCACACGTAGAACTACCCATTGGCTACACAGGCGACGCGATCACCATTTCGCTTGACCCGCGTTTCGTGAGCGATTTTTTGAAGGTTCTCGACGCCGAAAAGACCTTTACACTCGACCTTGCCGATGGCGATTCGGCAGCTGTCTTTGGCACCAACGACGGATACGGATATGTCGTCATGCCGTTGGCCCGCGATCGATAACCGAGTCGCCTCCACCGGCTCTCCGCAAGTGTAGCGTCCCTTATGGCGGGTCCTTGTGAATCGCCCTCCTACCGACAAATGATGCAAAACGACACGGCAGACAAACTGGCTTACCTTACCAAACGCAACGAGCGGTTGCGTCGTTGGTTTTACGCGCGCGAGCCTCAGGCGATTGGCAAAATACTGGGGCAAGTTGTGATCAATAACCGGTACGCTTCGAGCGGCTCGAATGCTGCCCTGGAAGAGGTGTGGGCCAAAGTTGTCGGCCAGGCAATCGCCGCGCGGAGCCAGCCAACCGGAATCAAACGTGGTCAATTCGAAGTAACGGTTGCCCATTCGGCGATCGTTCAAGAACTCAGCTTCGATGCGGCGCGCATCACCAAGCAACTGCAGGAAGCATTCCCCGAAACCAGAATCACCGGCGTTCGATACCGCGCCGGAACCATCAGATAACACTTGGACTGTTGGGGGCGTAACATGTCTCCAACTCCACAGCAAAGCGAACAATCGAATGGCAGATGAAAACGAATCGTACGGCGTGACTCCCGAAGATGGCGACCAGCCGCAGGAATCGAAGCCGATTAAGCGGGCGGTGGCGAACAGCGAGTACGGAGCAGCCGACCTAGAACACCTGAGCGATCTGGAACATGTCCGCGAGCGGCCGAGTATGTACATCGGCGACACCACCGGGCGGGGCTTGCATCACCTAGTGTATGAGGTGGTCGATAACTCCATCGACGAGGCGATGGCCGATTACGCCACCGAGGTGCAGGTGATCATTAATGGCGATGGGTCCGTGACGGTAGAAGACGATGGCCGCGGCATTCCCGTCGAAAGGCACGAGCAACTCTCTGAGCAAATGGACCGCGAGGTCTCCACGCTCGAAGGCGTGATGACCGTGCTAAAATTCGGTGGCAAATTTACCAAGGGTGCCTACCAAACCTCGGGCGGCTTGCATGGTGTTGGCGTGACGGTCGTGAATTTCCTTAGCGAATGGGCCGAGGTTGAAGTTTCGCGCGACGGCCACGTCCATCATCAGGAGTACGAACGCGGCGTGCCGAAAGGTCCCGTGCGTCGGGTGGGCATACCAAGAAACGCGGCACCAAAACCACCTTCAAGCCCGATCCGCAGATCTTTCAAACCACGAAATACAGTTACACCACCCTGCTCAAGCGACTGCAAGAACTTGCCTTCTTGAATCAGGGGGTGAAAATCACCATCACCGACGCGCGCACCGGCGATAGCGAGTCGTTCCAGTACGAAGACGGTATCCGCCAATTCGTCGAGCACCTGAATCGGGCGAGCGAGCCGGTGCATCCCGATGTGCTCTACGTATCGGGCGAGGCGGAGGGAGTATCGATTGAGATTGCCCTCCAGTACTCCAGCGAGTTCACGGAGAACGTCCACTCGTACGTTAACAACATCAACACGACCGAGGGGGGCACGCACTTATCGGGCTTCCGCTCGGCGCTCACGCGCTGCCTGAACAACTACGGCAAAAACTCAGGCATGTTCAGGGACTTGGTGCCATCGGGCGACGATGTCCGCGAAGGTCTAACAGCGGTGATCAGTTGCCGGGTGCCTCATCCGCAGTTTGAAGGGCAAACCAAGACCAAACTGGGCAACAGCGAAGTCGAAGGAATTGTGAATTCGCTATTCGGCGAGTTCCTGACTAAGTACTTTGAAGAAAATCCAAAGACTGCCAAAGTGATTGTCAACAAGGCGATCATGGCGGTCGAAGCCCGCGAGGCAGCCCGCAAAGCGAAGGCGCTGTTGCGCGAACGCAAGGGTGCGCTATCGGGCGGAAGTTTGCCGGGTAAGCTCCGCGATTGTTCGAGCAAGGATGTCGACAAATGCGAATTGTTCCTCGTGGAGGGCGACTCGGCCGGTGGCTCGGCCGAGGGTGGCCGGATGCGGGAGTACCAGGCGATTTTGCCGCTACGGGGCAAGATCATCAATGCCTACAAGAGCCGCGAAGACAAAGTGCTGGCGAACGAGGAAGTTCGGAGCATGATTTCTGCCGTCGGCACGGGAATTGGCGCCGAACAGGACGTTA
Organism: Lacipirellulaceae bacterium; assembly: GCA_963753855.1. Classification (GTDB taxonomy): domain Bacteria; phylum Planctomycetota; class Planctomycetia; order Pirellulales; family Lacipirellulaceae; genus Aeoliella. The sequence goes on from CAVWDV010000009.1 coordinate 932,129, forward strand.
GCAAACGGCGCTACGGTCGGGTGGTGATTATGACCGACGCCGACGTCGATGGTTCGCACATTCGTACACTGCTACTTACCTTCTTCTACCGACAAATGTACGACTTGGTTGCCAAGGGCCACGTGTACGTCGCGCAGCCGCCACTGTTCCGCGTGCGGAAAGGGAAGCAGACCAACTACGTGCAAACCGAGGAAGAAATGAAGACCCAACTGCTCGACCTCGGTTTGGGCGACTCTGTGTTCGATCCGGGCGATGGGCGATTGGTGGAGGGCGAGGAAATGACCAAGTTGGTCCGCACCTTAGCGGCCCTGGAAGAGTCGATTCTCGCACTGGAGCGGCGTGGCCTTAGCCTCCGCCTGCATGCGTTACGACAGAATCCCGATAGCGGCAAGCTGCCGGTTTATCATGTATTTCTTGGTGCTCGGGAGTATTGGTTTACGGGCCGCGAGGAACTCGACGCGTTCGTCAAAGAGAAAGAAGCAGAAAAAGGGGCCGAGTTGGTGGTCGATGCGGGCACCGTGGGCCTGTCGCCCAACACGACCGACGCCGATGCCCCGCCGATCGAGACAAACGGCGCCGCCTCGACCAAGCTCCGAATCGTCGAACTGCACGAAGTGCGAACCATCAACACCTTGTTGGGCGATTTGCGCGACTTGGACTTCGAGATCGAAGCCCTCATTCCGAAGGAGCGAACCGGTGAGGAAGGCTCGCGCTACACGCTTCGCCGGGGCGATAACGAAACGGGCCTCGAAGACTTGCGTGGCCTGCCGAGCGCCATTCGCGCCGCGGGCGAAAAGGGCCTGCAGATCACGCGGTTTAAAGGCCTTGGCGAAATGAATGCCGAAGAACTTCGCGAAACAACGCTCGACCCCGAGAACCGCACCCTCCTGCGAGTCCGCATGGACGACGCCGGTGCGGCGGACGATCTGTTCCGCGTGTTGATGGGCGACCAGGTAGAACCGCGTCGCGAGTTCATCCAGAAGCATGCCTTGGATGTGCGGAACTTGGATGTTTGATGTGGGTATGCAGGCGCAAGGTTCCTGCAGGGGCGGAGATGTATCTCGGCTCAGGCGTCGTGAAGCGAACGCATCTTGTCGTGAAACTGGTCGAGGAGCTTCCGCCCACTGGAGGCGCCAACGGGCCTGTATATCACCCGAAATCGGCGTCTTCTACGGCGCAGCGCTTCCTTTACCAATGCTTGCGTTAGCGGTTGGTCGGCGATAAGATCTTGCCACGACAGGGGTTCCGTAGGTGGAGCGGAGGCGGGCATGGCGAATCGTTTAGCGGCCGAATAGGGCTGCTTGGAACGAGCGACCGACTACTCCAGCGCTAAGTTGTGAACCACGGATTGCACGGATTCGAGCATGCAAAGGTAAGCCGTGACGGGCGACGCGGGCGCGACAGTAGCTGCGCAATGATTGCCGGAACGCTGCATTCGAACGCAAGGCCGTAGCCACGAAGAGGCACAAAAAGACACGAAAAACAGCGCTGACGGGCAAGCCGGCTGCTTGCCACTCGTGGAGTGTTTTTGAGGTGTTTGTACCTTTTCGTGGCCATCCCTGCCGAACCAAAGGGGCCGTACTACTACTGCGCTAAGTTATGCACCACGGATCACACGGATTTCACAGATTCGAGCATGCAAAGATAAGCCGTGACGGGCGGGGTGAGCGCGATGGCGGCGTGCAATGATTGCCGGAACGATTCATCGATGAACATCCGTGGAACCCGTGGATTTCTCCATCTTGGGTTACCGCCGGAGCACTAAGGCGTCACGCCTAGCTGATCGAACACGAACGCCAGGACATCCACCTCCTGTTCGATTCGCTCGTCCAGAGGCGTCCCCGCGCCATGACCCGAGTCGCTGCTGGTGCGGAGCAGCACGGGCTCGCCGCTACTGGTGGCCGCTTGCAGGCGGGCGGTCATCTTGCGGCTCTGCATCGGGTCGACGCGGGGGTCGTTGGCGCCCGTCAGGAACAGCACGGCGGGATAGTCGGTGCCCTGCTTCACGTTGTGGATTGGCGAGTACGCATGGAGGGCGGCGAACTGCTCGGCGTTTTCTACGGTGCCGAATTCCGTAATGTTGAACGCCCCATTGGGCGAGAGCTCCACGCGGAGCATGTCGTAAATGCCGACGTGCGACACGACCGCTTTGGCTAGGTGGGAATGCTGCGTGAGCAGTGCCCCCATGAGCAGCCCGCCATTGCTGCCCCCTTCGATGGCGAGCCGCTCTCCGCGGGTATAACCGCGTTCGATCAGGTGCTGCAGCACGGCAGCGAAGTCGTCGAACACGTTCTGCTTGTTCGTTAGGTTTCCTTCACGGTGCCACGCTTCGCCGTATTCTCCGCCGCCCCGCAGGTTCGCCACAGCGATCACGAAGCCGTGGTCGAGCAGGATGCGATTCAGCGAGTTGGCAGCCGGACGGAGGCTGATGCCGTAGCCGCCATACCCAGTGACAATGCACGGGTTGCTTCCATCGAGCTTCAAGCCTTTGGGGTAGATCAGGTTGACTGGCACTTGGGTGCCGTCTTTGCTAGCGACGAACTCCCGCTGCACCTCTGCATCGTCCAGCGAGACGGGCAGCTCGTAACAAAACTCGGTGACGGTGGTGACGTTGTCGGTGGGATGAAACTGAAACACGCACGGCGGTTGGGTGTACGATCCGGCGGAAAAGAGCACCGTCTTCTCGGGTCCAGGACGAACATTGCCCGAAGCCGCGACTGGCGGCTGCGCGGGTGGTTCGAGTTGCCGGCCTTTGAGGTCAAAGACGCGGATCTCTGTAGGACCACCTAGTTGGTAGACCACGTACAGCCGGTCGTCCGTCGGCAGCAGTGTGCCGCCACCCCAGAAGCTATCAACAATGGTATCGGCTCCTTCGGGGATCACCGTTTCGAAGTTGCCCGCCGCCGCATCACTGACGTTGGATCGCAGCAACTTGCCACGGGGGGCACCGGCGCGCGAGATGATATAGATGTCGTCATGTTTGCCAAACTCGGCCTGAATAATGCGGTCGCCAAACTCGCTAAACTGCTGCCAATTGCCATTGGTGTCGCGGAGGTAGTGGGCGAATTCACCACCGTCGCCAAATTGGACGGTCGCAATCACCCGCCCCGTCGTGGCATCGACCTCCACGCGCGTCTCGGCGATGCGAGGAAAATCGTTGCCTATCTCGTAGCGATCGTCAGCGGTCGGTGTGCCCAGCTCGTGAAAGTACACCTGCTGGTAGAAGTTCATGTCGACTTCTTCCCGCTCACCTTCGCGGGGATGGCGCGTGTAATAGAAGCCCCGATTGTCGGCGGCCCAGGCCAGGTCCCCTCCGGCGGTACCCGTGTGCACGCGCGGCACGAAGTCATCCAGTTCGTTGCCGGTAGCCACGTCGTAGACCTTCACATCGCCCACCTCGCGCCCGCCTATCGATAAGCAGACGGCGACCAGCTTGCCATCGTGCGAGGGCTTGTACCATTCAATGGAGGTGGCGCCCGAGGCGTCGATTATGTTCGGGTCGACCAACACGCGTTGCTCGGCATCGGCGTCTGGCGAATCGGCCACCAGCAAGAACGGCTGCTGCAACGGCGGCACGTTTTTCATTGCCAGCCAGTGGCCGCCGGAGTACTTTACGTCGTAAAACCGGGCGGTCTTGGCGGTCATGATCTCGGTGACCCGGTGGCGAATCTTCTCGACGCCAGGCAAATGGTCGAGCACCGATCGCGCGTACTGGTTTTGGGATTCGCTCCAAGCTTTGACCTCCGCCAACTCCCAGTCCTCAAGCCAGCGGTAGTCGTCGACGACAGTGGTGCCGTGATACGTATCGGTTACAGGGCGCTTGGCGGTATCGGGACGTTCCATTGCTGCTGTTGGGCCTGCCAGTGCCACCGCGGCAAGATAAACGGAAAGGCGTGTCACGTTGGGTTGCATGCAAATATCCAAGGTGTCGTATGGGTGTATACGGAAAGCGATGAACTGGTAACCAGATTGCACCGGTACGGATGCCTACCGGCGGGTGCAGACGCGCGAATCTTCCAGCGATCTCGACTGCTCTTCGATCGTTTCCGTGGTGTCGCGTTTTAGCTTCGCCAGCCAATGGCGCACGTCGTTCGCCGCGGACAATACGCCTTTGGGCTCAGCGAGTCGTTCGCAGGGCCGCTTCTAGGTTTCCGAATCGGTACAACTTGGTTCGTGTCCGCACGATTAACGTGCCGTCCACAGGCACCGGCGTCGCTACCGATTCGTCGCCCAAGTCGTTTTCGGCGAGGATCCGAAAGTCTTCGTCGGCCGTCGCGACGAACAGCATGCCATCCTGGCGGAGGCAGTACAAGTTGCCGCCGGCCAGCAGCGGCGAGCTGAAGTAGTTCGCCTTCCCGCGCGGCAGCTTGTTTTGCCACAGCACGTCGCCCGACTCGAACTCCAGGCAGGTCACCTCGCCACGGTCGCCGAGCAGGTAGATCTTGCCATCCGCCACGATGGGCGACGGGACGTCCGTGCCAACGCCGCGCTTCTCCCATAGTCGTTCATGCTCTTCGATATCGCCGTTGGCAAACACCCGCTCCGCGGCAATAAAGTCCGCGGCGCCCGAAGGGCACGATGGCAATGCCGTCCGCCACGGTGGCCGAAGCAATCACGCGCCACATGCCTTTGTCTTCCGGATTGAAATCGCCCCGTTCCCAGACCAGGCCACCGGTCTGGGCATCGTGTGCGGTCAGGTGGTCGGCACCGAATGTAACGATCGTCTCGCGACCGGCGACATTGGCCACCGATGGCGTTGTGTAGGCCTGATCCGATTCGCGCGGTCGCTCGTACTGCCGCTTGGTCTTCCAGACTTCCTCGCCGGTCTCGCGGTTGAGCGTTACGAGGAACGAATCGCCTTCTTGCATCACGGCGATGCACACACCAGCGGAAGTTAGCACGGGCGAGGTGCCCAGGTCCCACCAGAGTGTGTCTTTGGCGTACTTGTCTTGCAAATTGACGCGCCACAGCTCGTCGCCGCTCGTGTTGAGGCAAGCTACTAGGCCGCTCTTGAAATAAACCACCAGGTGCGTGCCATCGGTTACGGGCGATGAGTTGCTGCCGGTGGCATTGCGATGCTTGCCCGCCCGAGCTTTGCCCAGCACTCTGCGCCACCGTTCGTTGCCGTCGAGGTCGTAGCTGGCAACCACATCATTTCCGTCGGTCGTCAGGGTAACGTAGACCGCGTCGCCGGAAACGATGGGAGTTGATGAACCTTCACCTCCTAGGTCGACCTGCCACACCACGTTCTTCTTGGGAGAGAACTCCACGGGGTAGTCGCCCGGCGGTGCGACCGCGTTGCCCTCGGGCCCGCGCCACGCGGGCCAGTCGGCCAGCCCGAGGGTTGGCAGGGTGGTTAGCAGCAAAGCAGTAGCGGCGGATCGAGCGAGGGTGTTCATCGCAGTGGACTCGTGGTGAGTGGTGGTTGGAAGAAGGCCGGCTATTAGTCTAACGAAAAACTCGTGTCCAATCGACTTGCAGCAGCCCACTCCCGATAAACCAAAGGACAGGCAGAGCGAGTGGCGGCTAGGCGAGCCACTTCCACATGGCTCCGAGCCGATGGCCCGAGCGGATTGCGATTAAGCAGAAAAATAGCCAGACGGGCAAGCACAGCAGGACGAGCCAACCGGCCGCGGCCTTGGCACCAACATCGCCGTAAGGGGCGCCGAGTTGTGAAATCTGCCAGAGCTCCAAGGTAACTAGGTACGCTACTACGACGCTGACCCGCTCAAGGTAGGGCTCCAATCGTGCGCTAAGAGCATGCCACGCCTCGAGCATCATCGCACCTTACTCTTGCCGGTTGAGTCGGACGACGTAGAACCGCTTGCGATCGAGTTTGCCGACCGGACTCTTTGGATCGCTGGCGTCGCTAAAATACTCGCGGCGGTCGCCGATGCCGTCGGTCGATTTCTGCGAACTGCGATACTTGACGCCGATCCGCATCCCCTCCTCGACGATCCAGTGGAGAAAGATCACGCTGTGGCCTGACTTATTCGTCCGCCAAAACTGAACGAAATCGCCGGGCTGGGCATCGTCGTGCTCGACGCCGTGGCCCAGCTCGAGTGCTTCGAGGGCATAGACCACAAGCGTTTCCTTGCTGTCGTCGCTGTTGCCGTACCAGTACTTGTGCAGCAACCGAATGTCGTCGGCGGTGCGATCGGACAACAAACCTCGCGCCTGGGCCGCCTTGAAGACGACAGCAAGCGTGTAGCCGCAACAGAATGTCCCGTCGCTCTTGGGCAGAATCTGCTCGCCCGCGAAGCACAGCTCCTCGGGCACGCCCGACCCCTTCCACTTGTACTCGCCACCATCCTCGTACGCGTAGGCAATCTCCAGCACATCCGCATTGATGGCGTTGGGTTCCTCCGCCAGCGCGGACGTGGCGATTAGGAGTGGGCAACAGACGAGGAGTCGAAACATGATCTTACTCGTGCGAAGGGGCGTTCTCGCGACGAGACGTAGCTCGTCGGTTACTTCTACAGGTGACTATTCCAACACCGCTTGCACTTTCTTCAGCGTTTCGGGATTCGCGTATTCCAGCTTACCGAATCCGCGTACGGCTCCGACCTCGATGGCGGCATCCTGGTGTTCGGCATGGTTGGTGATCAACATCACGGGTACGGCGGCCGTTTCCGGCGTTGCTTTAATCTGCTTGATTACGTCGATGCCGTCGGTGTAATCGACATCGAGCCTGCGATTAACCACCACCAGGTCGAACGTTTCGTTTCGAAGCTTTTTCATGGCGTGGTCGCCACGGTCGGCCTGCGCGACTTCGCAATCGAAGTGCTGGGTGAAAAACCTTTTCACAGCCGCGTGATCGGGGACACAATTTCCAACATCGAGAATTCGCTTCATGGCTCGCCAAAACAGAAGTTGGGGTTGGGGCGTACAAGGCAAGGACCGCGGCAAACTTTCGCCGGGGTCACCTATCTGCTACTAGCGTACCAAAAAACCAAGAACGGTGGGGTGCGGCCCACCCGATTCGCTGGGGTGGCAACGTTACCGCCGGCTGCCCAGGCCCTTGGCTCGTACCAATTCGGCCTGGGCCTCACGGTGCTGATGCAGGCGCTGGCGAAGCTTGGCGTCGCCGATCGCCAAAATGCGAACGGCCAGCAGGCCGGCGTTCTTGGCACCGCTGGCGCCGATGGCCAGCGTGCCCACTGGCACACCGCCGGGCATTTGCGCGATGGATAAGAGTGAGTCGAGGCCGCTGAGCGCTTGGCTTTGGACGGGCACGCCGAGAACCGGCAGCACGGTAAGCGACGCCACCATACCGGGCAGGTGCGCCGCACCGCCAGCGCCGGCGATAATGATTTGCACACCGCGATCTTCCGCCTCTTTGGCGTAATCGAACATGTCTTCGGGTGTGCGATGGGCGCTCACCACGCGGGCTTCGTGTGGGATGCCAAACTCTTCGAGCACATCGACCGCTGAGCGCAGGGTGTCCCAATCGCTCGCTGAGCCCATGATGACACCAACGACGGGAGTTTTCTCGGCCATGGAATTCGTCGCCTTGAAGGGATGCTAGGCTGCTATGATCGACGGGGGCTGGGCCGGTGTCAACTCTCGGCAGCTGCGAAGTACTACCCCGGGCGCGGCCTGGTGGTTAGAATGCAGCTTGCAGGCGAGTTTCGTTCCCGGTTGTTTATTAACGGCTCGCCCCCTCGTGCAATCTCTTTTGCTCAAGCGATTGATACTGGTCTTGGTGCTGTTTGCCACCATGTGTGGTGTGGCGGTACTGACCTATCTGCTGCACGGCTGGCCGCTCGACGATGCGATTTACATGGTGGTGATCACCATTTTCGGCGTTGGCTACGGCGAAGTGCAACCGCTCAACTCACCGGCGCTTCGCGCTGTGACCATGTTGCTAATTCTTACAAGTTACGGCAGTCTTATCGCAATTGTTGGAGGGTTTGTTCAAATGGTAATGGAAGGCGAAATCGCCCGGGTGCTCAATCATCGTCGTATGACCAAGGGCATCGAAGAATTACAAGGCCACACCATCTTGTGTGGCTATGGCCGCGCTGGCAGAATCCTGGCCCGCGAACTGGCCGACGCAAACCACCAGTTTGTGTTGGTCGACGTTGACGATGCCAAGCTCAGCGACGCCGAGTCGCAAGGGTTCTTGATTGTCCAGGGTAATGCCGTTGACGAAGAGACGCTGCTGCGGGCGGGCATCGAGCGGGCGCGCGCACGCTGGCAAGCGTGTTGGCTGCGGACGCCGACAACGTGTTCATCACTCTCACTGCCCGCGAACTGAACCCCGAGTTGCACATCGTTGCTCGAGCGGAGCACCCTTCAACCGAGAAGAAGCTCATCCGGAGCGGGGCGAATCGCGTTGTACTACCAGCGGTAATTGGGGGCATGCGGATGGCCCAACTCATTACTCGGCCAAGTACCGAGCAAATGCTGGCCGATGCCAAGGGCATCGACGGATTGCAGCACGAACTGGGCCACATTGGGCTCAAGCTCGACGAACTGCCCGTTACCAAGGGGTCGCCGCTCGATGGGCAGACCGTGGGCGATATCGAACTGGGTGGCAATCAGGGGTTCCTTATCGTTGCGGTTCGCCAGCTCGCCGGCAACGTGCTGGTGGACCCGGCGGCGACGCAAACCCTCGCCGCCGGCGATGCCGTCATTGTGCTGGGGCATCAAGGCGACCTCCCCCAGCTCGCCAAGCAATACACCACCAAGCAAGAAGTGTATTACCGCGGCGCGAAAATGGAACTGCGAACGTAGCGCTACCAGAAGATGTAGTAGAGCACGCCCGTTAGCGCGATGGCGACCAAGCCGGCCAGGAAGGCCCCCTTGGAGCTTTCGAGGTTCATGTTTTCGTTCACCGGCAACTCAACCGGCGTCCGCAGCGGGCGCATGATCGTCATGACCGTGAGCACTGCCAGCACGATGAGAAACGTGAGCGACATGCGGTCGAGGAACGACCAGTCGGCGACGCCCTTGGTAAGGATCGTCACGTCGTCGACCGTCTTCTCGCCATTGGCCAGGAAGGGCAATTCCTTGAGTACAGGAATACTTGGCGAAAACTTGAAGATGCCGTACAGCAGCGGGCTCAGCACCAGGCCAACCGTGCCACACGCGCGAGGTGCCCACGGAACCAACAGGCCGAACAGGAAGATGCTCAGCACGCCCGGCGAAATGAAGCCTTGAAACTCTTGGATGAAGCTAAAAATGCCATCGAAGGCCGGGTTATCCAGCCGCGGCGCAATGAGAATGGCGATCAGCACAAAGATCACCACAAACACGCGACCCGCTGTCACAAGATTATGCTGGCTGGCGGTAGGCACGACCTTGCGGTAGAGGTCCATCGAGGCGATGGTGGACGCCGAGTTGAGCATCGATGCCAATGAACTAACCACGGCCCCAAAAATGGCGGCAAGCACAAAGCCGAGGAGGCCGCTGCCAACGGGTAGTAGGTTTCGCAACAGAACCGGGAACGCCGCGTCGAAGTCACGCAGCGCCAGTTCCTTGCTGCTGGCGCGAATAGCGGGATTTTTTTCGGCGACGTCGAGTAGTTCTTTGTTGATGGCAAGAACTTCTACTGGCGATGCGTCCGCCTCCGCCCGCCTTGCGTCGCCTAAGCCCTCGGCGTTGAACGCCACGATGGCGCGAGCATCATCGGGATGATCTTCCGCGAATTGAGCGGTGAAGGAGAACAACGGAATATCGTCGCTCGCCGCCTCTCTTGCTGCTGCCTGCCGCGTGGCGATGGCCTTCAAATCATTCTTGTTTCGCGCGTTCTCCGGATCGGGTTTGAGTTCGCCGGACAGAGCGTCGTACAGGTTGGGGGCGTAGGTGGCGATCGTCTTGGCGTTCTTCATAATCGCCGCGCTTCGTAGATCGTCGCCGTACAGGTTGAACGCCAGGATGCCGGGAATCACTACCACGAACGGGATGACGAGTTTCAGGAAGGCGGCAAACACGATGCCCTTTTGCCCCTCGGCAAGCGACTTGGAGCCGAGGGTCCGCTGCGTGATGTACTGGTTCAAGCCCCAATAGAAGAAGTTGGGAATCCAGAGGCCAAGCAGGAGGGCCGACCAGGGAATCTCCTTATCGTCCAGCGGCCGCTTCATGTGCAGCTTGCCGTCGGGCAGCGGACCTTCGTTAAGGGCAACGAATCGTTCAATGGGGGTTGATTGCTCAAGTTGCTCAATGGTCACCTGTTCGTTGCGGCGGGTTTCGAACAACGCTTCGGAGTCGGCCTCGCCCAGCGCCTGGAACGCCAGGTACGCGACAATCACCCCGCCAATCACGAGCGCTGCCCCTTGAATGAGGTCGGCCCAGGCGCAAGCCTTGAGTCCTCCGGCAAACACGTACACGGCCGCCAGGATGCCAATGATCCAACAGCCAACGGTAATGTCGCCCAGATCGAAGCCCAGCAGCGTTGTGCCCTGGAAGAAAACACTGATCACCTTGGCGCCGGAGTAGATCACCGATGCGGTGGGCACGCCCACGAGAATGACCATGGTGCAGATGGCCATGAAGGTGCGTGCGAAGGTGTTGTAGCGGTACTCTAGGAATTCGGGAATGGTGTAGATGCCGCTCTTGAGGAACTTGGGTAGGAACACAAACGCGACGACTACCAGCGTCACGGCAGCCATCCATTCGTAGCTGGCGATGGCCATCCCAAGCCAGTCGGCCGCCTTGCCGCTCATGCCGACAAACTGCTCGGTGCTAATGTTGGCGGCGATGAGCGAGAATCCAACCAGCCACCAGGTGAGTCCCCGCCCGGCGAGGAAGTAGTCTTGGGCGTCTTTTTCGTGGTCTTCTTCGCGGCTCTTCCAAAGACCAATCGCAATGACGGAGGCAACAAAGGCCACGAACACGAAAATATCAATGCCACCGATATTCGCCATCAATGATTCCTTGCCAGAGAGTCGACACGCCGGCAGTGGGTTTGCCGGCGCGAAAACTGAATCGATAAGGGTTGGTCCCCGGGATGCCCATCGCCGACTAATCCACGATTTCGCCGGCCGACCACGTTTCGACGATTGTAACTAGCCGGACGGCACGATGTAAGGTTGAACGTTAACGAGGGCACGAGATTCAGCGAAGCGGTCCGGATCCGCCGCGATGCATGGCCTAGCCATTCGCCCGTTGGCGGTTCATAAGTCGGCGGTTGAGCCGGCGTAGGTTGATAAATGGCGTGGAATAGGCGGGCGTTGCGGCGGGCAGTGCGGCCCACAAGCTTCGCTTGCGAGTCGTTGCTTGGTGCCCTCGCCTATTGGCCGGGCGTAATCGCCACCTTAACGACGCTGGTCGAGGCCGGTCATGTTATCCATAAGCCGCGACATGCGGGCCGCAGCGAAGTACGTCAGGAATAGGCCCACCATGCCGTTGATGATTAGGGCGACGGTGAGCAATCGGAAGTCGAAACGGTTGGCATCCGCGGCGGTGAGCAGCAGCATCGTCGCGGCGACCGCCGGAATCGCAGCCGCCAAAGCGACCATGAACCAAAGCCGCCAGCGGGTGGGTAGCAACTCGTGTCGCGCCGTTTCGCGAAATGCCTCGGCTCGAGGCCATAGCCGGGCATACAACCCGCGGAGCGCCGCGTATTGGACGCCGCACAGCGAATACGCCACCGCGATTAATCCTGAAATGGTAAACGACAAGAAGAAGTGCCAGTACAGCCCCGCCGTTGCCTCGCCGGAGAGCCGGTGAATCACCGCGGGAAAGATGATGCCGCCGGGCAGCCAGCCGAACGCGGCTACCGCCAAGAGCCACATGGGCAGCCGCAGTGACCGCTGCCGTGCCCAATCGAGCTTACTCTGGTCGACCGGCGTGGTTCCGGAGAGTTCCTGCCAGACCCGATGCAGTGGCAACAGGATGGCAACCCCCGCGGCGATGGCCAGCGGGTACACGATGAGGTTGTAAGCAAGTAGCAGCTTGTGAAAGGCAGCGTGCTGCGTGTCGCTAAAGTGCGTGCAGATTTGTGTATGGTTGTAAGCGATGTTGAAGAGGCTACCCAGCAACTGGGGGAGCAGGGCGAACAAGATGACCCACCGCACGGGGTGCGCCCTCACCGCCCGCACCAAACGGCTTTCGCCACGAGCAGTACGCTCCTGCTGGCGCAGCTGGCGGGCGCCATCGAGGGCCGTGGCGAGTTCCGCTCCGCTGGTGTAGCGGTTGGCGGGATCGGGGTCGAGGCATCTGGCGATGGAGTAACTGAATGCCTTAGCCGCATTGCCGGCACCGGCAATAACGCCCGGCGCGGTGATACTTCGCACCGCGTGCATCCGCTCTAGATACTGCAGGCGATTATCGCATTTCGGCGGCGCTTCCAGCGGACTGTTGCCGGCCAGCAGTTCGCCCAGCACGATGCCGAGCGAGTAGATGTCCGACCGCTCGTCGACCGCGTTGGCTTTGGAGTCGGTGGAAGGATTAACAGCGTCGAGGTGCTCGGGCGACATGTAGGAGAGCGTGCCGCCAAACCGGTCTTCGGCCGTCGACGTTTCGTCCATCGACTGAAACGAAATGTTGAAGTCGGCGAGCAACGGCTGCCCGTAGCGATTCATCAGCACGTTGGCGGGCTTGATGTCGCGGTGCAGCACGCCCTGCCGGTGGGCGTAGTCGACCGCTTCGGCCAGTCGTGCTCCAATCCAGCACGCGGCCTCCAGGTCGTCCATGTCGGCGAGGGCTTCGCGGTCGTGGAGCGCTGAAGGGTCGAAAATGTCGGTTAGCTTCGAGCGGGTATCGACCGAAGCCAACACGTCGGCCCCCGTCCAATGCCCACGGGCGTGACGGATTTGGGCCAGATCGTGGATCACGGCGTCGAGCGAGGCCCCCGGCACCAGTTGCATGCAGAGCAGTTTGAGCTCGCCGGAAGAGTCGACCGTCTCGCTGAACACTTGCACGATGTGCTTGTGCTCAAGCCGGGCCATGGTGCGGCCTTCGCTCCCCTGGTTGGCCGCCACTTTGAGTGCAACCTGGCGATCGAGCGACACTTGCCGCGCTAAGTACACCACGCCGAATGCGCCGCGACCGAGGACGGCCTCGACTTCAAAATCGTCGATTCGCTCGCCGCGATCCAGCACGTCGCCCGGCTTGCGTTGGGAACCGGTAAACGGCGCGGTTTGCACCATACGGTGGGCTGGCACCGGCGGCGGCAAACTGGGGGCGGCGCCCGTCGGCTCGTGAGTCTCCACTTCGCTCGCAAGCCGGACATCAGTAGGATCGGGGTCGGTAGACATGACGTAGCGCGGAATTCGTACCGTTGCGGTCGGACAAGAACGGCGAGAACTCCGTTCTACGTTTCTTCTCGTCGCTCCAGCGCGGGTTTGCAATATTGCCACAAATCGAGTTCGATGAGTTCTTGCTCGACGGTCTCGGGTGTGGCGTCGGTCAACGTGTTGGCGACTTCGTCAATCAACAGATCGCCGAACTTCTCCCGCGCACGGTGCAGCAGGACACGAACCGCACCCGCTTTCATAGGCTTCTTGAGCACACCGCTGACCACTTCCGCCAGCTCGGGCGAACGTACATCGGGATGCTCCACGCGGAGGCGAAGCACGGTGTGGTACGGCTTGCCGGTGGTGAGTTCTTCCCGTTCCAGCAGTTGCCAAACTTTGTCGAGTAAGTCGGCCCGCCAACTACGGAGGAACTCATCGTCGCTCGGGGCGTGGTAGCTCTTGGCCACGTCGGGCGTATCCTGCATCAGGGGGCCGGCTTGTTTCTGTTGTTTGCCACGCCGCCGCTGGTAATCGACGATCAAGTGGTACAGCGAGGTTTTCAGGAAACTACGGAACCGCCCTTTCTCAGGGTCGGCCTTGCCGTAGTCGCCCCGGACAAACTTGAGGGCGAATTCCTGGAACACCTCGTCTGCCGCGTCGGAGTCGCGGAGTGCCGCGAGGGCGTAGCGGTGAACCGCTCCGCCGTAGCGTTCGAGCATCTGCTGTTGGGCCAAGGCGAATTGCGTGGCTTCCTGACGGTGGGCCTGCTGGACCATCGACCACATGGTGTCGATACGGCTGAGTCGGTCGTCCATTTTGAGAGAGGTCGAGGTTCGGGGAGAAGGGAACACCAATCGGGGCCGCGACCGTCTGGGTGGCGATTCGGATGGCCCTTATTCTAGCGTGCGGGTGCATGGGAAGGACCGGCGATACGACAGAAAAACAGGCGTTTATGGCCCCCGTCGGCGGAGAGGCAAAGTTTTTCCGAAAAATCCGCCCCTGGCCGTAACAATCGCCAACCTGGGCGTATTAGAGGGTGAAGTTCAACACATCTCTCGGCGAGACCGGCTCCAACGCCTCTCGCCAAATTCTGAAACCGCCATTTTGGCCCCGAAAGGAAAAGAGTCATGTCCCGCAAATCGCTCACTACCCTGATTGTTATCGTTGTCGCCGCCGCCACTGCCAACTCCGCCTTCGCTGGCTGTGGAGGAAGAAAGTACTACGGTGGAAGCAACTTGCATCACCGCTACATTTCGTCGCATAACCACGGTGTCTACAAGCGGGTTTACCACAAGCCCGTGGTGGTTCGCGAAGTTCACCGGCCCGTCGTCGTCGAGAAGCGAATTATCGACCACTGCCACCATCCCAAGTTCTGCCTGGCCTACGTTTGCCCCGGCGAAACCTTGCTGAGTATCTGTGGCCGCGAGTACGGCAACCCCAACCTTTGGACGCTCGTTGCAAGGTTCAACCATCTCCCACTGGGTGCTCCGCTTGCTGCTGGCCAGCCGATCAAGCTGCCTACGATTTACGATAGTGGTCGAATGACCCCGTCGGACGCGCCTGTCCCACCAGCTCCCGCCGTTGCCGTACCAGCGGCTCCCGTCGCGGTTCGCGTCGCAATGCCGGCGGGTCCCGCCGCACAACCTGGATTCGCTGGTGGCTTTCCGCAGGGTCTGCCTCAAGGTCAACCAGGCTTCGCTCCGCAAGGCTTGCCACAGGGTCAGACTCCACAAGGTCAGCCGCAGCAGCAGTTTGGTCAGCCAATGCCACCACAGCAGCAACCGCAACAGCCTGCCTTGCAGCCAAACTCCAACGCTCCGCAGTTGAACATCCGCCAAGCGGAGCGTGCCACGCCGACCTTCACCGGTGGCAGCCAGTTGGTGCTCGATGGTCAGCAGTTCGGCGGCACACCTGGTCAGGTTCAGCTGGTCGTCGGCCCCATGACCGTTCCCGTGGCGATCGCCAACTGGACACCAAGTGAGCTGACGATTCAGCTTCCCGAGCTGCCGCTCACCAAGGCAAGCGACGCCCGAGTCGTGGTCCTCGATAGCACCGGCAAGCTGATCACCCAAAGCGATATCCGGCTCGCTCCCACCAGCAGCCGCTTGGCGATGGGCAACTAACCCGACTTCTCGCAAAGCACCAGTTCCTTCGCCGCACCTCGGCCGGATCCTACGATCCGGCCGGGGTTTTCTTGCGTTCACGAGGAAGCATCTTGCGGCGCGGTATTGGGCTGCGTCACCAAGCCCATGTCCGCAAAAATGGCGTACAGGCACGGCACCACAAACAGTACTAGCACGGTGGATGCCATGAGGCCAAACGCGATGCTGACAGCCAGCGGGATGAGCACTTGGGCTTGTAGACTCCGCTCGGCGAGCAACGGCAGCAGGCCGGCTACCGTGGTGAGCGAGGTGAGCAGAATGGCACGAAAACGGAGGCGGCTTGCATGGCTGCAGGCTTCCAGTAGCGGGCGCCCCGCGTCTCTCTCTTGCTTGAGGAACAGCACGAGCAGGATCGAATCATTGACGACGATGCCCGCCAGCGATGCAAACCCCAGCATGCTCGGCATGCTGAAATCGACTCCCATGATCAAGTGGCCCAGCAGCACGCCAATCAGGGCAAGCGGAATGGTAATCATCACGGTAAGCGGCTCGATATAGCTGCGGAACTGAAAGCTCAGAATCGCAAACACCCCCAGCAGTCCGACCAGCATGGCCCGCAACATCGACTGCTGGGTGGTGGCGGCCTCTTTGCCTTGCCCTTCAAACTCGAAGCGAAGCTCGGGGTGCTTTTGTTGAAGCTGCGGCAGGAAGTCGCGCCGCAGCTTCATTAACACATCGGCCGCATTGGCAACCCGCGTGTCGACATCGCCCCGCACGGTGACAGTTCGCAAGCCATTGATGCGGGCGATGCGCGACCACCCGCGATCCTGCCGCACCTCGGCCGCCGCGGCAAGCGGTATCTGCTCGCCGCTGGGCCCCGTCAGGTAAAACGTTTCGAGGTCGGCTAAGGAATCTTGGTCGTGTGGGCGGAGCTGCACGTCAATCTCGTACGACTCCCGCCCAACCTGAATTTCGTCGGCAAGGCTGCCTTGAAACGCGGTGCGCAGCTGCCGGGCCACGTTGCTGCCGTCGAGACCCAGGCCGAGCGTTCCCTCGCGGAGGCTGACGCGAAGCTCGGACTTGCCAGGCCGCAGGTCGTCGATGAGATTGCGCACGCCGGTAAACGGTTGGAGCCAGGCGATGGTTTCTTGCGACGCCTGCTTCAGCTCGAGCAAATCGTTACCGCGAATCCGCATCTCGATGGCTCGTCCGGCCGGCCCGATGCTCGGCTCATCGAACACCACGTCCAGCACGCCGCTCAGGGTGCCCGCTTCTTCCCGCCATCTTTCGATGATCTCGTCGACGCTGGCGTCGCGAATCTCGGCTTCGAGCAAGTCGACGGTTACCGTCGCGACATGCGGTCCGCTTTCGAAGGCGTCGGTATTCTTGTTGAATTCGACAACCACGGTCTGCGTCAGGTCGGCACCTGCGGGCTGACGGGGAGCGAAGTGCGTGTTGACGCGATCCAGCGCGTCGGTCAATTGCTCGACCACCGCTTCGGTGCGATGCAAGGGAGCGCCAGGTGGAAGTAGCACCCGGGCGACGACCACGTCGCCATCGAGATCTGGAAAGGCCCGGAACTTAATCACGCCGCCCGCCATCAGGCTGATGCAAACAAGAAACAGGCCAATCACGCAGCCCACAAACAAGTACCGCCACCGCAGGCAGGCGTCGACCGCCGCACCGACGAGTTGCAGGCGGACGAAGTCGATGAACTGGTCGAATCGCTGCCGGAACCAGTTGGGCCGGTCGACCGATTTCAGGGAGTGGCCCAGGTGGGCCGGGAGGATAAGAAACGCTTCGACCAGGCTAATGGCCAGCACGAGGATCAGCACCAGGGGGACCTGGCGGAGAATTTTGCCGAGATCGCCAGCCAAGGTCGCCAGCGGTCCGAGCACGCAGACGGTGGTCAGAAAGGAGGAGAAAACGCCGCTCTTTACCTGGTTGACGCCGTCGATGGCGGCTTGCATCGGCTTGACCCCGCGACTCAATTGTGCCGCGATGTTCTCGGCAATCACGATGCCATCGTCCATCAGCAATCCCAAGGCGAGCAGCATGGCTACCATGGTGATCATGTTGATTGTCAGCCCGCACCAGGTCATGAAGAAGAACGCGCCCAGGAACGAAACCGGCACGCTCAGCACCACCCAAAACGAGAGCCGAAAGCTGAAGAAAAGCCACATGGTAAGCATCACCAGGGTGATACCCTGCCAGCCGTTGCGAAGCAGCATGCGCAATCGGTCCTGCACCAGGGTCGAGGTGTCTTGCGTGACGCGCAGGTCGACGGCCGGGTAGCGGCGGCGCTGGTCGTCGACGAGCTGTTTGACGGCGTCTGCGACACGAATCATGTCTTGATTCTTGGTCTTTTCGATGCGGACGATGGCCGCTCGACGGCCGTCGAGCGTTACGGTTTCCTCGGCCAACTCAAAGACATCTTTCACTTCGGCAAGGTCGCCCAGGCGGACTTCGGCGCCACCCGCGCCGGCGACGATCACCAGATCTTCGAGTTCAGCGGGAGTGCGCCGCTGTTCGACGAACCGGATCAGCAACTCGTGCTGGCTCGTTTCGAGCAATCCCGCTGGCAGGTCGACGCTCTGGCGTTGGATCACCTGCGCCACGTCCGCCGCGCTCAAACCGTATCGCAGTAGGCCCTCGGCCGACAACTCAACGCGAAGCTGGTGGTCGGAAAAGCCCTGGATGTCGACCAATGAAATATCGGGCAGCAGCTGCAGCCGGTCCTTTAGGTCTTCGCAATACGCCTTCAAGTCGGGCGGCGTCATGGGTCCCGAGACAACGATCGCCAGCACCGGGTCGGTAACTCCTTGCTGCGTGACGATCGGGTCTTCGACATCCTCGGGGAAGTCGTCGATGGCGTCGACTTCGGTTTGGATGTCGGCCAGGAAGGTGGTAAAGTCGCCCCCTTCGGCCATTTCGATCGTTATTAAGGCAACGCCTTCGCGGGCGTCGGCGCGCACTTCTTTCACGAATCGTACGCCATCGATCGCGTCCTCGATTCGCTGGCAAACCGCCTCTTCCACTTCGGCCGGCGTGGCACCGCGATACACCGCTTGTACCTGCACCTCGCTGGGGGCGATATCGGGGAACGTTTCGCGGCGAAGGTTCGCGGCCGTGAGCAGCCCCATGGCCACCAGCGCCACCGTCAACAGGTTGGCGGCCGTCGGATGCCGGGCGAAGTAATGGATCATCGCACCGGGCTCTCCCCAGAGGCCTCGGCAATCAGCCTGGCCGCCACCTCGGGATCGTTACTGGGATCCACCAACATGCCTTCTACGGCCGGCGTGGGATCGGAGACCACAATCCGCTCGCCACCCTCCAGGCCTGCGGCGACGACCGAGAAACCTCCTTGCGAGAAATCGATCTCCACCGGTTGGCGGACAAGCCGATTGTTCTCGTCCACCAGGTACACGCAGCCATCGCGCACGCTCGTGCGTGGCACCACCACCCGGTTAGGCCGAGGCTTGCCGCGAAGCTCCACCTCGCAGAACATGCCGGGCGACAGCGGTGGCCGTACGCCGGGGACCACGTTTTCGTAGGGCCGATCGACCGCCACCACGATTCGCAGCGTACGAGTCTGCAGGTCGAGTTCCTCGCGGACCCGGTCGAAGCGGGCCTCCCACTCCACGATAAAGTTGCCCGTTCGCAAGCGGACCATCGCATCGACATCGAACACCTCCTGCACGACCTTTGCCGACTCGCCAAACAGATTGATGGGGCCCATCTCCGAAGATAGCAGATTCCGCACCTGATCGATTGGCATTTGTGCTTCCACTTCGGTTACATTCGCTCCGAAGGCGTCGAACAGCGGCTGCCCAGCCGTGACGAACTGCCCCACCTCAAGCGATACTTCGCTCAATCGGCAGTCCAGCGGCGCGGTGATCGTGGCATGCTCCAGGTCGAGCTTTGCCTGCCCCAGGCTCGCACGTTTCGCTGCGAGGCTGGCGGCCAACGCCTGCCGCTGGGCGGGCAGTACCTGCAACGAACTCTTCAGTGATTGAACGCTTTGCCGCTGAGTCAGCATGTCGCGCGTGGTCTGGTCGACCTCCGACTGGGTGACGGCCGTCGTTGACTGCAGGTCGCGGAGGCGGGCCAAGTCGCGCTCGGCAAGCTGTAGCGATTCGTCTTCAATGGCGAGCGCCGCTTGATAATTATCCTGCTGCGTCTCGAGTTCCGCCACTTGTGCTTCGATCTGGGCGATCTCGGCTTCGAGCTGCGCGACCCGCAGTTGATACTGCGTGGGATCGATGCGAACGACGACCTCGCCGCGTCGCACAATGGCACCCGCCTTCAGATTCGGGCTGGTCTCCACAACGCGGCCCTGCACGTCGGCCACGGCCGACCACACATCGCCCGGTCGCGCGGCGCCGTACCCCACAACGCGGGGCACCAAGTTGGTCCGCGGCACGCGGGTAACGACCAAGGGGCGGGTAGCCTCCGCTATTTCCGTCAGCTGGGGTGCGCGGCGATTGGCCACCACCGTGGCAAGGACAACCGCCCCCACAACGATCGGCAGTAGCAGGAGCGCGGGACGCCAGAGTGGGGCTAGATGCTGCTGAAGTCTCATGGTGTAAGTATAGGCCAAAAACTCAGCAAACGGTCCTTGCGTCCATTCCGCCAAAACCAGAACTGTCCGCAAAAAGTCGCCGTGCATGGCAGCCCCGGAGGGCGACATTGAGAATACGGTCGCGAGCCGGCTGGGGTTGGCCCGTGCGCTACGGCTGCGGACTTGTCGTCGCGGCGTCCGTTTCCACAGGCGTTGCGTCCGTTGCCGGGCGGTGCCGCAGCGGCTGGCCATGCAGTTGCTCCTGCACAACGCCATCGGCAATCGCTGGATTGCCGGAGAGCAACACCCACTCCACACCGCTCGACGTTTCGAACGGCTCTTCAAAGGTTGCGTGATCGGCAAGCGACTCGGGATCGAACACCACGATATCGGCCACCATCCCCTCGCGCAGGTAGCCACGGTTGTCCATGCCGAGGATGTCGGCCGGCAGGCCGGTGGAGCTGCGAATGGCGGCTTCCATGGAGATGACCTTCTCGCGGTGGGCGTAGCGACCAATCTTGCGCGGGAACGTTCCATAGCTCCGCGGGTGGGGCCGCGTGCCATCGTCGATCTTGCTACTACCATCCGAAGCCGTGGCAACCCACGGAAGCGTCATTGCATAGCGGACATCGGCTTCCGACATGCCAAAGTTCACTCCCTGCGCACCACTATCGAGCAGAATGTCCATCGCCACATCGATGGGCTCGCGATTCTCTGCGGCAGCCACCTCGCGAATCAGCTTCCCCACCCACGTGGGATGGTCCGCGCACGAGGCGATCATAATGCGGTCGCGCGCCTTTAGGTTCTCGGCAACAATGGGTCTTAGTCGCTTCGCTTCGGCGGGGTTGGCCAGCCGCTTAGCGGTCTCGCCGTGCCCACCCTCGCGTTCGTCGTCCGGCAATAACATGGCCATGATCGAAGTGGACGACGCGATGTAAGGGTACTGGTCCGCCGTTACCTCGATACCCTGCTGCTGGCGCGCTGGACGAGTTCGGCGGCGAGTCGAATCTTACCCCAGTTGTGCCGCTTGCTCGACTTGAAGTGCGAAATGTGAACCGGCAAATGCGCTCGCTTGCCAATTTCAATCGTCTCTTCCACCGCTTCGAGCAGTTGATCGCTCTCGTCCCGCATATGACTGGCGTAGATGCCGCCATGCTGGGCGACCACACTGGCTACCGCCACCAACTCCGCGGTATCGGCGTACGAGCCTGGCACGTACTGCAAGCCGGTCGACATGCCCCACGCGCCGCCCTGCATGGCCTGGGCGGCGAGTTCTTTCATCTTCTCGATTTCGTCGGCGGTGGGGCCACGACGGACATTGCCAATCACCGCCTCGCGTAAGTCGCCCTGCGGAAGCAAGTGGGCCACGTTGATGCCAACGCCCCCCGCGCTCAGTTTTGCATAGTAGTTCGCGGCATCAATCGGGCCACTGCCACAATTGCCCGTCACCAAGGTGGTACAGCCTTGCGTCAAGTAGCACTCTGCGTGTTTCGTGCTGTCGAGAAGCAGCGAGCGATCGCTGTGGTTGTGCAAATCGATGAATCCCGGGCAAACTATTTTGCCTTGGCACGCAATCAGCTTGGCATGGTTGCCAATCTCGTTGTCGATTTCGCCAACGGCCACAATCTTCCCGTCGGCAATGGCAACGCTGCCCACGTAGCCAGGATTGCCGGTGCCATCGACGATGGTCCCCCCTACCAGCAAGAGGTCGGCGCCGGCGGCGGCGACAAACATGCCAGCCAGGCAGGCGTGCCAGGCAGCCAGCCCAAGCAGCGCGGTGGTTCGTAGACATCGAAGGCTGTGCATCGCTTCGTCCTAAGTTTGTTGGTTCGCGGATCGCGTCGAGTGCGTCGAGCCGGGCAACGGGCTCGGAGTTCGATTCTATCGAAAAAGGGGGCCCGAGTGCTCTCTAAAATGCGCAGCCGTCCCTCGCTAAAGTCGCCCAATCGAGTCGAGTAGTCGCGTAGGGGAAGTGGTTCCGCTGGCATCAGTCGAGCGTGAGTGACCAGAGTTCGGATTCCGCCAGCGGGTTCACCTACCTCTATCCTCAGGAGCAAGGTTGGTGAACCGGTCGGCGATCAACGCCTACTCTAACGCCAACGCGTTTGCTGCCGACAGAACCACCGACCCTACGCGACTCGAACCACGCGGTGTCACGCGAGCTAGGTGTTAGCCCTGGCTGTCGGTGATGAGTGCGTCGCGGCCAGGCGGGGGGGCGGGGTTCTCGGGCACCGTGTCTTGCATCGCGGGGCCGCAGCCAATGGTGGACGCGAGCAGCATGAGTGCGAGGACGCCAATCAGGCTCTTCATGGTAGGACGGGTGGTTGGTAGGTCGGTATGAGAAGGACGATTGTAGGAGCTCGCACGGTTCAGTTGGGGACAATGGGGTTGTCGCCGTTCACGGGCGACGGTTCCCCTTCGTCGTTGATGGCAGCCAGCGAGTAGAGCGTTTGCTGATCCATCCCTTTTTCCAGGGAATGGACCGAACCGTCGAGGTAACAAAACTGCACGATGCCGCCGCCGTGGACGCTGCCAAACAGTCCCGCTCGCGTTTGGTACGTGGTGGCCACAGGTTTGCGCGGGTAGGTAGCGTGTTGAATTTCGAAGCGTCCAGCTCGTACAGCACCGGAATGGCCATGCCGCCCATCCAGGCGTTGGCGACCACCAGCCCACCGTGGATCTTGCCAGCACTCGATATCCCTTCGCCAATATCGCCGGGCGCCTCACCCACCAGCAGGCTATTGCTCGCGCCGTCGGTTACTTGGCTCAGACGCGTGCGGGAACGGACACTAAACGCGCCAACAAATTTATCGATGCTTGGGTTGCCCACTTCGCCCGAGAGTCCGCTGCAACCGAGGTAGTCGGTGCGTCCCAAGATTCCCGACTCCGTCCGCAATAGGCTCATACGTAAGCGTAGGTAGCGGGCATTTTCATCCACCGCGTACAACACCTGAAATCCGGACGCCGGCAGTTCCTTGGGCGTGGTAGGGCACTGCAGTCCACCAAAGCCATTCTGTGCGGCGGCGTAGGCCACAGGCTGGGTTTCATCGTAGAAGGGCACGCCCAGTCTGTTGATGTTCAAGTCCATGCTGCCGCTGATCATGTCGTACGTCGCCGACTGCTCCATGAAAGGAAGCACGTAAGCGATCCAACCCAGGCTCTGGTGATTCGAGTCCAACACGTTGGGGAACCCCGAGCCAGGCTGCGAAGTTGCCCGTCCGGCAAAGTACCCTTCGGCCACGGAGCCGGGGGGAAGCCGATTTTGGGTCGACTCGTAGTTGAGCACGGCCAACCCAAGTTGTTTCAGGTTGTTCGCGCACTGCGTGCGGCGGGCTGCCTCGCGGGCCGACTGCACGGCGGGCAGCAGCAGAGCGACCAGGATGCCAATGATCGCGATAACTACCAGCAACTCGACCAGCGTGAAAGCCGTGCAGGAATCGCGGCGGACACGGGAAGTAAGCACGGTAAAACCTCGCGAAGGGTTGCGGGCTAGCGACGAAGATCAAACTACCAGATTACAACAAGGCACCGGACGGGTCCAGCAATCGTAAATACGCACCCCCAGCATGGACAACGCCAGCACCGTCAACACAGGGCGATCCCACCACCCGCGTGCTCCGCCACCCAAATCGGCAGCAGGCAAGGGCAACTTGCGTGGCCTTCTATTCTTGCAATTAACGCCATGTATGGCCACTGGTTGCTGGCAAATTCTCGTGGGGAGTTCCGCGGCTTCCACCAAGCGATTTCGTTCGCATCGATAGTTTACTTACTTCATCGCAATAGAGAAGATTCGCAAACACTTGGTTTTTGCGGACCAAACGCGGCGCTCCGCCGCGACTTTGCGTTGCGTTCGTGTCGTTCGCGGAGCGTGCCTACGTTTTTCCGAATAATTGGCAAATTATCCCTATAGCATCCAGGTCGTGATTGTTAAGATAACGAGGATGCTATTGGAGATGGCACCTTCGATGACCGGGGAGCCGAGGATCTGAATTGACTGCGCATCTGGTTGAGAGCGAGTCAGCGGCCCCCATTTCCTGTTTTAGATTCTGGAGAAACGTCTAATGCTTTTGAGAACCCATGCAATTGCTGTGGCCCTGCTCGCGGCCACCGCGCTCACCGCGTCCGCCGACACGCTGTTTGAGAATCCCCAGGGTGGAGGCACGCCCGGCAACAACCTCCGCTCACCTGCGAATGCGGCCCTTCGGCACTACGGCCTGTCCAAGGTCGTCGTCGGCGGTGCTGGTTGGAACATCGATCGTGTTTCGATGCTGCAGCCAACCTCGACTGGCGCGCAATTGGGCTCTGGCCGCTGACCTGCACTTGCACATCGTGCCCGATGCGGACCTCGCGACGTTCGATCCGACCCTGGTTGGCGACGTCGTCAGTGGTGCCGAGACCGATAATTCAGTAATCTCGCTCAGCAACTTCTTTGGCGCTGGCACGACCCGCTTCACCGCGGATCCCGCCGCCGACATCACCGTTGGCGCTGGCACCTACTGGGTCGGCGTTACCCCGATCCTCAACAACCTCTCGGCAACCGGCACTGGCTGGCAGTTCGCGTTTGGCGGCACAGTTCCGACCGACTCGGCGCACTACGCCGAGGCGGGTGCAGCGACCGGCACCAGCACGACCCCCAGCGTTGCCGAGGTGTGGGAATTCAAGAATCTCAACGGCTACGCTCTGACCATCGAAGGCAGCCGGGTGCCTGAGCCGTCGACCGTTGTGCTGGCTGGCTTGGCCGGTGTGGCTGGTTTGGCCATGATGCGTCGTCGCCGCTCGTAACCGAAGCGATGTTGCAGTTTACCGACCGGCCGTGGACCTTAGGGTCCGCGGCCGGTCGCTTATGTTTCGGATCGGTTTGTTAGGTGGATTCGCTAGGAACTTTGGGGGCAGAGGAAAGAGAATAGAAACCATGGATCGTATTGTCACCATCTACCGCCAAGTGGTTCTCGCCACCGCGGTGGTTGTCATCGCCTGGACCGCCGCCGCGGACGCGCAAGCGCAAGCCGAGTTCTACTACCTGGGGATTGGTTTTGTCCCCACCGACCTGTCGGCCGACGGCTCGGTGGCGGTGGGCAATATCCAAAGCCCGGGCGGCACGTTCGTCGAGCAAGGTGGGTACTTCGACTGGGTTCGCGACCGCGACCCCAACCAGTTTGACCCCCGCGCCTGGGTGCTGCCCATCAATGGCGGGACGGTTGGTGGTGGTGGGTCCATCGGGGGAGATGCGAGCATCTCGGACGATGGTCGCTACGTCGCCGGCACCGCCTTTCATCTCGTCGATGCGTCGGAGTATCAGGATGTGAATCCTGGATTTGTATCGGGCAACTACTCGGCGATGTCGCTGCTCGATCGCGACACCGTTGAGTACGAATTCGACCCCGTCGACGGCAGCTTGACGAGCGTTACGGCCAACTGGCAGAACCTTGGCGGCATCGGCGGCGAAATCGACGACGACCTATCGAGCGGCTACGACATCTCGGGCGATGGCCAGCATGTGGTCGGCCTGGGGTGGACGGCGCCCACCGTCGGGCGCGGAGCCGATGCCATTGTGTGGAGCACCGGCGATGATGGAGTTACGGCACTTCCCAGGGCATTCCCTTTAGTACCCGTTGGGGATTTTAGCACCGTGCGGAGTGCGCGAGCCAATGCCGTGAGCGGCGATGGCAGTGTCGTGGCGGGGTGGCAGAACGCCGCGAACGGCAGGCGCAATGCCATGATTTGGAAAGACGGCGCCCGCTCGATCGACTCACCAATACAGGAGAGGCAAACGCCGTTTCCGCCGACGGCGAGTGGGTCGTTGGCTTGGACGCAGCCTATGAACTGCCTGGCGATTACAACAACGACACGCGGGTGAACCTGGCCGACTACGCCGTGTGGCGCGACAACCTGGGCGGCCCCGGCATCTCGCTCCTGAACGACGTGGATGGCGGCACCGTCGGCACGGCACAGTACGAGACCTGGAAAGCGAACTTGGGCGCCGAAACGCCCGCGCCGAAACCTACGGCGCGAACGAAGCGTGGCGGTGGAGCGAAGAGACGGGACTGGAGACGCTCGGCTGTCTTGCCGCTGGCACCTGCGCCTTGGGAGCGAACAGGGGGTACGCCGTCGACGTGAGTGCCGATGGTTCGGTGATCCTCGGGTTCGACCGGGGTTCCGGTGGCATCCAGGGCACCGGTTGGCTTTGGGAGGAGGGCGTGGGAATGATGGATCTCAAGGCGTACTTCGCTTCTTACGGCATCGACGTAACCGGCTATACGTTCGGCGTACCTTTGGCGATGTCGGCGGACGGGCGGACCTTCGCGGGCCTTGGCTTCGACAGCAATGATCTCACCGACTCGGGCTGGATCGTCACGCTGCCGCCGCTCACTGCCGCGGTAGCCACGGCCGCCGTGCCCGAACCAAGCACAGTGGCACTGCTCCTGATGGGTATCGGCTGCACGCTGGCAAGTCGGCGTCGTTCGCAGAACTCTTAGCGAGATCCTATTGCGTAAGTTGTTCCGTGGTTGCGTCTTCACAGGCAAGCCCACCTAAGAACGAAAGACGGAAGTTCCATGCGAAGTCGATTTGTAAGGTGGGTACTTGCAGTGAGTTGCCATAGGGTCTTTGCGAGTCTGTTGGCCCTCAGTTGGCTCGGCGGCGGCCAAGTTCACCATGCCCAGCTTTGGAAGTTGGATGCGGTGCTCTTGGCCCGCCGACGTATCCGAAGACGGACAGGTGGTAGTCGGACTCTTACGAGGTGGCGGCACTTTTGCTAGCTCCTCCGGCTACTTCGACTGGATTCCCAACGCAATTCCGGCGAACCCAGACCCAACCTCGTGGGCCCTGGCGATCGGAGGAGGGACCGACATTAACGGCGGTCCGGTGGGCGGCAGGCCGAGTATCTCCAGCGACGGCAGGTACGTCGGGGGGACGGCCGTCAGCCCGGTGAGCGGCTATTCGGAAATGGCTCGCCTCGATCGCAACACCGGTGTCTGGACCACCATGGGTGGGCTAATTACTGGCTACGAACAAGACGACGACCTCTCGAACGCTTCTGGCATTTCAGCCGACGGTCAGCGCCTGGTCGGATCCAGCTTCGGGGCGATCCCCGAGAAACCTGGGGTGCCTCGGGCGATCCAATGGAGTGCTGGGGGCGGACTTCAGGCGATCGAATCGATTTTCGAGGACGTACGCACCAACGCGTTTGCCGTGAGTGGCGACGGAAGCCTGGTTGCCGGCGTGCAGAACCATCCGGTGGGTGGTAGCCGGCAGGAGTACGCAATGATTTGGAAGGATGGCGTGGCCATCGACTGGCTTACCCATACTGGCGATCCCACTGCCGTTTCGGGTAACGGCGAGTGGGTGGTCGGTTCGTACGCTAGCCCGACGCTGCCTGGGGACTTCGACAACTACCCACGGGCTCACCTCTATCCCCAGGTTACCGTGCCCGAGGGTGAGCGGATCCCACCACGCAGGGGCACCACAGCGGTGAACCTTGTCGACTACGCGGTCTGGCGCGATAACCTCGGCGCACCGGCCATTACGCTGCATAACGACATCGATGGCGGAACGGTTGGCGAAGCGCAGTACCAGACTTGGAAGGATAACTTCGGCGAGTTGGGAGAGTTGGACCCCTCCATCGAGGCATGGCGGTGGAGCGAGGCGACGGGCCGCGAGACGCTCGGCTGCCTGAACGGTGGCTGCGGCTTCGGAAAATTCGGGGTGGCCGTCGACGTGAATAGCGATGGCTCGGTAATTTTGGGACGCGACCAGATTCGCGGCATCAGCGGTGGCGAGGGCTGGATTTGGCGGGAAGGTATCGGCATGACCGCCTTAGGAGATTTCTTCGAGTCGCAAGGCATCGATACCGGCGGCTTCGGCTTCGGACTGCCGATGGCCATGTCGGCCGACGGGCAGACCTTTGTGGGCGTTGGATACGATCCCGTTAGCAATCAGGACATTGGCTGGGTGCTCACACTCCCAGCACCCGCCGCGGCCAGCACCGGTGCCGTACCCGAGCCAAGCACGGTGGCGCTGCTCATCGTGGGGGGCGTTGCTTTGGTTGCGGCCCGGCGGCGGGCGAAGTAACCGCTGGCTCCTATCGGCGCACGACGACCACCGACAGACAACCATGCGTTGTTGCGAGCAGGCGACTTACTAGAGCTGAGGCGAGTGGTTCTCTCTGGAGTGCGAGTGCTCTCTAGCAGAGACACAAGGAACGAACAGGAATACGATGGCAAATCGCTCACAAACATGGGCAAAAGGGCTGATCGGCACGGCGGCCCTACTACTAACGGCTAGTACAGCCGCGGCACAATTTACGTTCCTGGACACCATCGAAGTATCGTACACGCCCACCGACGTGTCGGCCGACGGATCGGTGGTCGTCGGCTACAGCGACAAGGGGTATTTTGCCTACCCCGATCTCGAAGTACCGGAAGGCTTTCTGGACCCGGTAGTAAGGGGTCAATACTTCACCCAAACGGCTGCCGACGACATTGTCGACATTGGTGGCGTTGCGCCGGGTAACAGTACGGGTACCGTTCCCCACATCTCACACGATGGCAACCGTATCTCGGGCCTGGCGTTCAATCCCAACCAACTCGTCCCGCTGGGGGGCGCGTATGGGGACCAGCTGGTGCCGGTGGCCGAAATGTCGTACTACGATCGTTCCAGTAGCCAGTGGATCAATCTAGGCTACGGCGACCTCTCGTCCGCCAGCATCAAGACCAGTTCGACCGCCCGGGGCATTTCTGGAAATGGTCAGCATGTTGTCGGTCGCGCTTACATCGGCGGCGGGGGGCAGCGACATACCGAAGTGGTCGTCTGGACGGACGACGGCAGCGGGCAGCCGACTCCCGGTTCGATCGTGGAATTGCCGATTCCTGACGAGGTTCGCGATGGCGTGTTGGTGCAACCCAATGCCATCAGCGACGACGGCGGCACCATCGTCGGCACGATAACTTCCGGGCAAACGTTCATCTGGAAGGATGGCGCACTAGTCGGAAAGTTCAACTCCTACAACAGCCCGGGCGCTGTTTCGGGTGACGGCAACGTGGTGGTGGGCGATAACTATCGCGGAACCCCAGGTGATTTCAACGGCGATTACGCTGTCGATCACGCCGACTACGCCGTGTGGCGCGACAACCTTGGCGGACCGGCAGGGAGCATCGAGAACAACCTCGTCCCCGGCCCTATTGGCGTGGGTGCTTACCAGACGTGGAAGGAAAACTTCGGCTACGATGGCGGTTCCACCGGCGGCACCTACGAGGCGTGGCGGTGGACCGAAGAGGGAGGGGTCGAGCCGCTCGGCTGTTTCAGTGGCGAGTGTGGAGTGGGCCGCCCGACAACAAAGGTCCGGGGCTACGCTGTCGATGCGAACCACGATGGCTCGCTCATCGTGGGTTACGAAACCACAAATACGCCTTCGCTCGATACGGCTGTCTCGTGGCTCTGGCAAGAAGGTGTAGGGCAGATGGATCTAAAACAGTACTTCATTGACCAAGGGTTACAACTCGTCGGCATTGATGAAAACTTTGAGTTCACGTTGCCAAGCGCGATGTCGGCCGATGGGCGAACGTTTGTCGGGCGCGGGTATGATCCCGACGACATCGCTGCTTTCGGCGATGTCGGCTGGATCGTGCGGCTTCCTCCGCTGACCGCCGTGGCCAGCACCGGTGCCGTCCCCGAGCCAAGCACGGTGGCGCTGCTCATCGTGGGGGGCGTTGCTTTGGTTGCGGCCCGGCGGCGGGCGAAATAGCGACAAGCTGGCATCGGCTACCTGTCGAGCCTAATCTTGCGAAACAGCGGTGCGTGGCGGTAATAGACTTCCAGCGTGCAGGTGGCCAGCACCGTCATGTAGAGCCGGCCGCCCTGCCCGCCATGCGGCGTGTCCGGGTTCCAGCTTCCTGCCGCGTGGCCGGTGCGGACCTGCGTGGTAACCAGGGCGTCGGACATCGCCTCGTTCCAATGTTCCCACTCGCGGCCCCCCCAGTGATGCAAGAGCTGGGTCGCGTAGTACCAGTAATAAATGTTGGTATCGTGGAGGTTCACCGGGTGGCGGCGGGTGAGTTCGCGAACACCTCGCCGTAATCCAGGCTCGGTTTGTTTCCAGCCCAAATAGATGCGCGACAATAAGCCCTCGGCCGTCATGGCGGGTGAATCGCGGTGCCCGGGCAAATAGCCGTAGGTTGCCCCCACGCGGTCGGTTTGCACTTGATCCAAGAAGTTGCTGGCCCGCGCAAGCGCCGCGGTCTCGACCCGCAGTCCCGCGGCCCGCGCCGAATGCAGCGCCATGAGTTGCCACCCGGTAACACTCAAGTCGCCGCGCTCGCCCGAGGTGTATCGCCATCCGCCCGCCGAGTGCTGCGCCGCGTTCAGGTAGTTCACCGCCCGCTGCGCGGGATCGCGTAGCATTTCGTCGCCCGTCAGCGCGTAGGCGTCGGCCAGGGCAATCGTACACAGCGCGTGGGCGTACATGCCCGCGGTGCGCGAACTATCGGACGCCAAGCTGCCATTGGTCCCCTGAACGGCTAGCAGGTACTGCAGGGCGTGGCTTACCGCGTCGCGGTAGATGCCGGTGCGGTGGGTTTGCCCCGCCCCGAGCATCGCTTGCAGTACCAGTGCCGTGGCGCCCTCGTCGCTCTTGAGACCACCCCGACCTTTACATCGGCCACCACAATCGCCGGCTCGGTGAAACTGATGGAGCGACCAGCTGCCATCGGGATGCTGATGGAGCGACATCCAGTGCAGCGCCCGCGCGACGGCTGCCTCGGTAAGGTTGGTGCCCCCTTCGGCCTCGAGCACCCGGCTACGGATGCGTGGATCGCGGGCCGAGAGCATTCGCCGATACTTGTCGTCGGAGTCGAGCGCCTCAGCGACACGGTCGAGTGGCGGTAGATTGGGCGCCGCCGCGGGGTCTTCGATCGCCAGCTGCTGGGCCCACTCTTGAGCTTCCAGCTCGCGCTCATTCTCGGGCGAGTCGAGCGGCAGTTCAAAGCCAACGGTCCGCAGTCGATCGTCGAGCAGGCCTCCCTCCCGCTCGTTGGGGTCGAACTCGACACTCAGGTTGATTGCTTGGTCCTCATGCGCCATCTCTCCCCAGCTGAGAAGGGCAAGCAGAATCAACAACAGCAGGTGCGCAATCATGCTTAGTAGCAGCGAGAGCAACTGATGCAAGCTGCGGAGAATGCGTTTGGTTCGCGATCGCGCAATCGGTGGCGCGGCGACGTCGATATCCGGCGGCGCAACATCCGCTTGCAGCTTAGCCCGTTTGGGTTGCTGCGGCGCCGGCTTGGCCTGGGATAAGAATTCGAGGGCAATGGAGGTGCCACATCGCAGGCAATCGGCCGACCGCAGCCAAAGTCGAATCGACATTGGCATCCCACAATCGGGACACGCGCACGCGTCGACGCCAGGGTCGAGCGTGGGTGGAGGATTTTCGAGAAGAGTGGACATGCGAATCTTCGGCCGGTTCCGTGCAACTTTTTTTATTGTAGCGGTGAGTGCCGCCAGCTGGCGCTGCAAATCTTCAGGATTAGCGATGACGCTCGGCACGCATGCGCAAGGATGGACGCGGGTATGGATTATCCTGCCAGTTGGTTGCTAGCTGGTCGATGCTGGTTGTTACTTGGATGGTGCTACGTAGAGTTCGATGCTGGCACCAGAAGCTTTCCCATCAAACCTTCCGCCAGCGAAAAATGCCCCAAATACAAGCCGCTTGGGTACCTCGCGGCACGCGTCCGAGCGTTGTGAACGGGACCCCAAAATGCTAGAATAACGGTTTCAAAAGTACCTCTCCTCGCAAGGATGAACCAACGTGGCCGACGACCCGATTGAACCGACCGAGCCCGAGGAAACTGCTGGCGACGCCCAGAGCGGCCAGGAGGCCTCCATTGCCTTGCGGTTGATCGATCTGCCGATCGAGGAGGAGCTGAAAGACAGCTACCTGACGTACGCCATGAGCGTGATCGTCAGCCGTGCATTGCCGGACGTGCGCGATGGTCTCAAGCCCTCGCAGCGGCGGATCCTGGTCGCCATGAACGACCTGAACTTGGGCCCCGGTGCGGCGCGGGTGAAGTGCGCCAAGATTTCTGGCGATACCAGCGGTAACTACCATCCGCATGGCGAGAGCGTCATCTACCCCACACTGGTCCGGATGGCCCAGGAGTGGAACATGCGGAACGTGCTGATCGACAAGCAAGGTAACTTCGGTAGTGTCGCCGGCCTGCCACCGGCGGCCATGCGATACACCGAAGCGCGATTGTCGCAGGTCGCGTGGATGATGCTCGAAGATCTAAAGCTCGACACGGTCGACTTCATCCCGACGTACGACGAGCGACACACCGAGCCGGTGGTTTTGCCATCCAAGTTTCCGAACCTGCTCGTCAACGGCTCGGGCGGCATCGCCGTGGGCATGGCCACCAGCATCCCGCCGCACAATCTCAAAGAAGTCTGCTCGGGTGTGATCGCACTGATCGACGATCCGGAGATCTCGATTGCCGGGCTGATGGAGCACATTAAAGGCCCCGACTTCCCCACTGGCGGAATCATTTGCGGCCGCAGCGGCATCCTCAAAGGCTATCAAACGGGTCGCAGCACCGTCATCGTGCGATCGCGAACCAGCGTCGATGAGTCCAAGAAGAAGACGCGCCTGCTGATTCACGACATTCCCTATCAGCAGACCCGCGATGCGATGGTCAAAAAGATCGCGGCGCTGGCGAACGAAGGCAAAGTGGCGGGCATTAGCGACGTTCGCGACGAGAGCGATCTTAAAGAGCCGGTGCGGATTGTCATTGAATTGAAGCGCGACGGCGACCCCGATATCGTGCTCAACCAACTCTATAAGTACTCGCCACTGCAAGATACCTTTAGCGTGATTCTTCTGGCGCTGGTGGATGGCAAGCCACGCGTGCTGAACTTGAAGGAGATACTGGAAGAGTTCGTCCGCCATCGGGTGACGGTTATCCGTCGCCGGACACAGTTCCTGGTGGCCCGCGCACGCCGCCGCAAGCACACCGTGCAGGGTCTGCTGCTGGCACATGCGAACATCGACGAAGTGATTCGCGTGATTCGGGCCTCGAAAACCCAGCCCGAGGCCAAGCGGGCGCTGATGCAGATCAAGACACCCGGTGCGCTGTTGCAGCGGGCTCTTGGCGACGACGGCTACGCCCAATTCCAGGACGAACGCGGCGTGGCGGAGGAATACTCTCTCACTCCGGTTCAGGCCGATGCGATTTTGAAAATGACGCTCGGGCAGTTAGTGAACCTCGAGCAAGAGAAGCTGGCCGACGAGCACGCGGAGTTGCTCAAGCAGATTTCGGAATTCGTATCGGTCTTGGACGACGAAGCGCGAATTTACTCCATGATCCGCGAAGACATGGAAGACCTCATCAACTCGCGCCATGCCGACGCCCGACGGACGGAGATTTCCGACGAAGAAATCGGCGAAGTGAATATGGAGGACCTCATCGAAGAAGAAACGATGGTGGTCTCCATTTCGCACAACGGGTACATCAAACGTACGCCAGCCAGCACCTACCGCGCCCAACGCCGGGGTGGGAAAGGCATCAAGGGGGCCACGGTTGACGACGACGATCCGGTCGAGCATTTGTTTGTTACCAGCACGCACGACTACCTGCTGTTCTTCACCAATCATGGCAAAGTCTACTGGCAGAAGGTTTACAACCTGCCGGCCCTGTCGCGCGAAAGCAAAGGCCGCGCGGTCGTGAATTTGCTGAACCTGGCCGAGGGCGAAAAAATTGCCGACTGCCGGGCGATTCGCGACTTCGATCAGCCCGATCACTACCTGATGATGGCCACACGACAAGGACTGGTTAAGAAGACACTACTCAAGGCCTACAGCCGGCCGATGAAGACCGGCATCATTGCCATCAAGCTTAAGGATGGCGACGAATTGGTCGACGTAGTGGTGGCCAAGGCGGGCGACGAAATCCTGCTCGCCACCGCCGATGGAATGGCCATTCGCTTTAGCGAAGCCGACGCGCGACCTACGGGCCGCAACACCAGTGGCGTGAAGGGCATCAACCTGGGCAAGGGCGATTCGCTCGCCGGCATGGTGGTAACCGACCCCGACTCCACGCTGCTCACCGCCACCGAACATGGCTTTGGCAAGCGGACTCCCTTCGGGCCGAATGCCACATCCGGCGATAGTGGCGACGGCGAAACCACCGACGAAGAGGAGCTAAGCTCCAGCGCCAAATACCGCACCCAAAACCGGGGCGGCAAAGGCCTTCGCGACATCAAGACCACCACCCGTAACGGCAAGGTGGTCGGCATTACCCGTGTGGAAGACGACGATGAACTGCTGATGATGACCGCCCGTGGCAAGATCCAGCGGATCAAAGCGAGCGACATCGG
Source organism: Lacipirellulaceae bacterium (assembly GCA_963753855.1). GTDB lineage: Bacteria > Planctomycetota > Planctomycetia > Pirellulales > Lacipirellulaceae > Aeoliella. The sequence goes on from CAVWDV010000009.1 coordinate 966,337, forward strand.
CACCATCGGCCGCAACACCCAAGGCGTGAACATCATGACCCTGGGCGACGACGACACGCTCACAGCCATCGTCCGCGTGCCTGCCGAAGAACTGGACGAAGAAGGCGAAGCGGAAGCGGCTGAGGTTGTGGAGTAGCCGACGCGATACGCCTTGCAGGAATAGCCATCACTGTCCGATGCGCTTACGCCAAGCTCTGGCCTAGACGCTCACTGGCCACAGCCACGTGAACAATGCCGCGGTAAGCAGCGCGTACACCACGCCGTCGACGATGTTCATGGCAAAGTACTGACGGAACCAGAATACGGCGGGGAACGGGCTCAGAGCGTAGCATAAGAGTCCCGCGGTAAATACCAGTGCGAAGATATCGGCTTTGTCGGTCTCGCCCGCTGGGAAGGCAATCGACGCGATGTAGCCGATCAAGAATGCGGCAACAAGAAAGTACGCCAAGGTCTTTAGGATTTGCATCGCCATGTTGGGTGGCGTTGGCCAGAGGATCAGCATGCCACGGCATCGCGTCGACACCTTTTCCTTGTACTCGGCCGACGCCATTTGCTTTTGGTCGTCGCAGTAGGGAAACAGGTACTGCGCAGCCGCTACCTGTTTCGCGTCCAAGAGGTCGAGCAGGTCATCCTCGGCCGGCAGTGGTTTCCACTCCGGTTTGTGATGCGGTAGCACGGTCCAGGCGATGGTACTTGCGATGTGAGTCGCCAGGCCGGCCAGCAGGATGGGGAGCCACAAGTCGAACACAGTCATCGTTTGTATCTCCAGAGTCTACCGACTGGGGGCACCACAACACCCTTGCAAGTATAGGCGACCCCCAGTCGCCAACGCCACCTTTGTTTCTCTTGGGGAGGCAAAGAGGCCAGGGAGTCGGCCGCACAGCGCCCTGCCCAACCGAATCAGTCATTGCTGTGCGCGATGCTATTCGCCTGCTTCACTTACTGCGTCGCCGGCTGTTGCGTTGTTCTGGGTATTTTTGTCGCCAGTTGCTGGCTCATGGAACGCCGTGACTACCTCAGGTGCTGGATCACCGTCGCTCGATTCCAATCGGAACGTCTTCGTTGGAAGCTGCACGTCAAGCGTCGCGTCGTAGAAATCGAAACGCCAGTTGAAACTCGTGAACTCGTGGTCCGGATAGCGCTGCTTGCGAAGTTCTTCGCTCGGCAGTTCCATGCGGAGCAGCAGGAAAGTCTCTTTCTCGATCCAGCAAATCTGTGGCCCCATGGTGGTTTGCATTCGCACACGGTAACAAGGCACCGGTGGCGAACCGCTGGAGTGGATGTCCTTCGCGGGTAGCAGGAGCAAACCGCTCGGCGCGGCGAGCGGCCAGGGGGTTTCGCTTTCGTCCGCTAGTAGCAGCGCCAACTGGGGAAACATGTCCTGTATCGGCACCGGGAAGAGCGCCTTTCGCAGCAGCGGGTCCGGAGCAATCGTGCCGAGCGTGGCAACCTTGGGCGCCGGCAGCGATAGTCGCTGCGGTTCGAGCCGCGCGATCATCGCTTCGAGTTTCTCGCCATCGCAGGCTACCACGGCCGCGTCGGGGTTGCCGTCCGCTCGTGGCTCGACCCGGGTAATGCGGAATTGGTTGGGCCGCTTCAGCAAGACCGAGACGCTAAGCGGTGGACCCTGACGCTGCACGCCGTCCGCTGCCAGGACGAAATGCTCGCCGTACTCTGCGTTGTCCAGATAAACCCGGGCATCGCGATACGCCGACACCATTTTCGCCATGATGTCTTCGGCCGTCATCCCATCTTGTCGGGGCGGCTCGCGAGCGGGCGGTGTTTCGACGACTGCTTCGCTTGTGGGCGACCCGCAGCCAACAAAACTGGCCACAACCAGTGAGAGCGTCGTACTGACAATCCAACAGTAGCTGCGAAGATGAAGCATGGTGTATTTGTCGCCATTCGTAGCGGTCGAGCAAAACATTTAGCGTAGCAAATGCCCCGGCGGACGCCTATCGTGGGTTGACCGAGCCGAGTGGCCATCGATACCATTCTCTGTTCGGCTGCGGCGACCATGGATCCGTGGCCATCGGTCCGTGGCGTACGGCGTTCCCCTTAACACTTGATCCTGCAAGATTGCGATGCCTGTCCAAGCTCACGTCCAACTCGGCGAGCAGCCCCCCCTGGCGATTACGCTGCGCGACGAGGCATGGCTCGGCGGGCCGCTGCCGAGTAGCGTGGCGTCAGCCGGACAGGCGGACGTGGCGGCAGCCACCACTGCAGCACTCCAATCGCCCGTGGGCTTTCCGCCCATTTCGCAAGCAATGGTACCGGGTGATCAGATTGCGATTGCCTTGGGCGAGGGGATACGGCAGCCGGCAGAAGTCGTACGGGGTGCGGTTGCAGCGCTCGAGTTGGCCGGCGCGAGTCGCGATTCGGTAATCGTGGTGGCCGGCACGACCCACGAAGCACGCGACCTGCGCGAAGAACTGGACGACTTGGTTGCCGGTGGTTGCCTGGTCGTAGGGCACGAGGCGGCCGACGACCAGGCATTGTGTTTCCTGGCCGCGGTCGACGAAGCGCCGTTGATGATTTGCCGCCAACTGTTCGAAGCCGATGTGGTAATTCCCGTTGGTTGCGGCCGATCGCCAACCGCCCGCGACGCGCGGGGGACGTACGAGGCCGTTTTCCCACGCTACTCGGACGTACTCACCCAGCGCCGCTTCGCTCAAGCCGACGCGCTCGATTCGCCCATTGCCGCATCGACTCGCCGTCGCGAGACCGACCAGGCTGGCTGGCTGTTGGGAGCTGCCCTGGTGATACAAGTGGTGCCTGGGCGAGGGGGAGGTGTCGCGGAAGTTGTCGCCGGCGCCACCGACGAAGTGGAACAACGTGTCGCCAAGATTTGCGATGCCGAGTGGACCGTCAACGTCGACGAGCCAGCCAGTTTGGTGGTGGCTACTCTCGCAGGCGATGCAACCGAGCAAACCTGGCAGAACGTTGCCCGAGCGTTGCACGCTGCTGGCCGAGTTGCCGACCAGGAAAAGAGCGCGGTTGCACTGTGCACCCAACTATCGACTCCGCCAGGCGAAGCGCTGCAAAAACTGATTGCCGCTGGTGGCGACTTGGAACGCGTGGCCCAATTGCACAAGGCGCAGACGGCCGACGCCGCCGCGGCGTGGGAACTCTACAAAGCCCTGTGTCGCGGCCCGGTTTATTTCATGAGCCAACTCGATACCGAAACGGTCGAAGACTTAGGCATGACGCCCATTTCCGATGCGGCCGATCTGGTTCGCCTTGCCGAGCGGAGTCGCACGTGCGCGGTGCTCAACGAAGGGCAACATGCGGTACCGAAGTTTGTCGAAGGCATCACGGATTAGTATTCTTTCAAGCCGAATTGTTGGGTTGGCGATCGTCGAAGCTTCCTCCAATTGGAGGGCGTACGCAGCTTGCGACCCGAGAATATTCATTTGACGAAAGCGAGCGGATGGCCAGCGACGACATGACGCAGGTATTTACCCAATGGCCCGCAGAAACCTTGGTGGTAACGGGACGCGACCGAGGTAAATTCCTGCATAATCTGTGCTCCGCCGACGTGCTTTCGATGAACGCCGGAGAAGCCCGCGAGGCATTTCTTACGAATGTCAAAGGGCACGTATTGGCCCACGCCCTGCTGATCGCCCGCGATGAATCGATCGACATGGTGCTGTTTCGTAAGGATGTCGAAGCCGTCGTATCGCATCTCGACCGGTACCTCATCCGCGAGGAGGTCGAGTTTCAGCCGTCGGATCAGCACCCGGTGTTGGTCGTTGGAGGCGAGTCGCGGCCCGCCAATGGCAACTGGGTTGGCATGCCGCTCGCGGCTCTGCCGGCGTGGATTGCCACCGAGGTAAACGATCCGCAACAGTACCTGGAGCAGGCTGCCGGAAGCGACGAAGTCGCGTTTACCGCGTTGCGTGTGCAGTCGGGGTGGCCGCTCGAGGGGGTCGACTTCGCCGCTGGCACTTTGCCTCAGGAACTGAGCCGCGACGGCGTTGCCATCAGCTTCAACAAAGGGTGCTACCTGGGCCAGGAAACCATTGCCCGACTCGATGCGCTAGGGCACGTGAACAAGCAAATCACGCTCCTCGAAGGTGCGGGGGCAACCGTCGGGGTAACCCTGCATGACGGCGAAGAAGCTGTCGGCACGGTAACTTCATCCGCCCCCTTCGGCACCACGCATCTGGGTCTTGCCATGGTGCGCCGCGGAAGTAACGCAGTTGGCACCACGCTGCAAAGCGAGGCCGGCGAAGCGGTCGTACAGCCACTGCCCGTCAAATAGCATGCGGCGACGCCGCGATGAGGCAGGGCTGCGCTACCAGATGTGCCAGCCAATCTGCACAGCGGGCTTCGATAGCTGCATCCGCAGGAACCTGCCCGACAAGTTGCAGTCGGTTGTGCTTGAGATCGTCGAGCAACGAAGCAAAGGCGGCATGCATGTCGGCGAAGAATCGCTGAGTACGATCTTCACCCAATGGTTGGCTGATAAGCTGCACCTCGCCATCCACGCGACGGCGTCGCATTGCAACCAGTTGATGATCCACCGCTTTCAATAGGCAGTCGTCGATAAAGGCCCGCCTGAGTTGCCGATCGGAGGTAAAGTGGTAAACCGGATCTTGATCGAGGTAGACACTTAAACCACCTTGCTGGCGAAAGCCAAGCACCACCTCTCGCTCGTCGGGTGCTTGCCACTCGATGCGTTCAACCATCGCCACTGCGTCGCGCAGCAGGTTCTCGCGTTGGTGCTCGTCACGGGCCATTGGTCATGTGTTGGCAAATTGGGGCCATACTACCACACTCTATGGGCACGTGGCGGCGGATTGCTGGCTTCGCTCACGGTGCTTGCCAAAGCCTCGCACCTGCGTTTAGCGTAGCGCGCCACGGTCGATCGTGCAACGTTGGATGGCGATATGAATCGGCACGCGCCGCGGTTACCGCTTGCCCCAGCTGCCCACATCGAGGCGAAGCTGCTCGCGATCTTCGGAGATGATCGCATCGATGGCATCGCGGACAGCGAACAATGCGGTGACGACCTCCGGATCCCACTGTTTACCGCTTGCGGCCCGAAAAATGGCGTCCAGCTCGTCGGCGGGCAGTCCCTTGCGATAGGGGCGGTCGCTGCTCATGGCGTCGAACGCGTCGGCAACAGCCACAATGCGGGCGAGCCACGGGATTGCTTTGCCAGCAAGTTTGCCCGGGTAGCCGCTGCCGTCCCACGCTTCATGATGGTGGAGCACGACGGGCAGCACGTGGTCGAGTTGCTTGACTCCCTTCAGAATTCCGTGCCCAAGTGTGGGGTGCAGCTTAATGTGCTCGAACTCGTCGGTAGTCAGGTCGCCCGGCTTGCGAAGGATGGTGTCGTCGATACCAATCTTGCCAATATCGTGCAGCAAACCCGATAGGTAAATGCTGTTGATTTCGTCCGTGGTACATCCCAACTGCTGGGCAATGAGCACGGCGATTCTGGCGACCCGCTCGCTATGCCCCCGCGTGTAGGGGTCTTTCGCGTCGATGGCCGAACTTAATGCGCGAACAACACTCTCGAAGAAGTTCGCCTGGTCGTTGAACAGCTGCACGTTGCCCGCATGCATGCCAATCATCGACGCCACGGACGAGAGCAAACTGGTTTCGAGAGTTCCAAAGTCGGTGGCGGCGTGGGCCGCTGGAGGGCAACGATTGATCGCAACGAGCCAGCCGCTAGCGCGGTTTCCCGAGCGGATGGGCACACTGATGGCCTCTCGTACCTCGGGGTAGAACCAGGTTGCACTTGCCGTTGTTTCCGCGTCCACGAGGACGGCCGCCCTGTCGACGTCGGGCCCCAGGCGTGTGAGAAACAGGTCGATCTCTTCCGGCGGCACAGGACATTTGCCGGCAACGACCCATTCGCGAGACGCGTCGTTGTTCTCCGGCGACGGTTCGATGCAAGCTAGTAGGCACTCGGCCGGAAGCACGCGACTGAGCCATTCGACGGCTGTGTCTAACAGCTGTTGTCCGCCGATTTCGAGCGACAATCGCTCGTGAATGCGGTGCAGTAAATTCAGTTCGTCGAAGGTTTGCAGGAGATGTTGCGACACGTTGGTAAGCTGAGCGCGGAGCTTTCGATTCTGTGCCGTGGTGTGATGGAGTTCGACAATGGCCTGGCTGAGATGGGCAATCGCACGCGCAGGCCATACGGGCTGCTGCTGGCACCATTGCCAGAGCACATCGACATCCACGCGAATGGCCGCCGCGGCAGCGCGGATATCGTCGACACTCGAAACAGGCTGCGTGAGTAGCGAGGCGAGCGCCACCTGATCGCATACCTCGTCTTCGCCCGCAGGCAACGGGGCAGCCAGCACAACAAGTGGCGCGCAATCTTCGATGAACTCTGTCTTGCCGCGGCGGGCCACTTCCTCAAGAAGCGGGAGCCAACGGTTGGTGTCGACCGGCAGCCAACGCGCGGAGACATGGTTTAGCTCGCCGGACGCGAGATGCAGCACTGCAAACGGCACGTCGAACGCCTTGCGCAGCTCGTCGGTCAAATGCGATTCATGAGGCGGCTGCGCACGGCGATCCAAAGCAGCCCGCTTGTCAACGGTTGCGGTCGCATCAACATCGAGGGACAGGAGCGTCACGGGTACCGCGGGTGGTGAATGGCGGTGGTGGGGGAACACACAGGGCCGCATCTTGGGCCGCCCGAAAGGCGGCGAAGCGGCGATTATCGTTTTCGCGTTCCAAAAAATACCTCACCGACCCTACAATTCGCCGCGGTGTGGGCGTAAGAGCGGAAAACCGCTGCCGAAAATCATCCTCACTGGCGGCGCGTACCGGTTATGCCGATCTTGCCATGCTGGTGACGGTCAGCCTGCTACTTGCCAGAGGGGTCGCCATCGCGGCGCCGGTCGCGGTAGCGGCGGCTCGCCCGCCGGAGAAACGCCTGATCGTCTTGCGAAAGATGCTCGAACCCTTCGTTATGCAGGCGGGCGAGGATGTCGTCTACGCGAGCGTCTTCGTAATCCTCTTGGGCTTTACGCTTGCGTTCGTAACGCTCGCGGAGTTGATCGTAATGCTGCTCGACGAGCACCATGTGGGTTGAGTCGTCGCGAAGCCAGGAGTCGTCTTCCATTTCCTCGGAGTCCAACTGGAGCCACTCGTCGTCGTTCAAATCCACCTCCAACTCCCGAAGGACGTGCCAATCGCGCTGAGCTGCTACTGCCAGGTACAGCGCCGCTGCAATGGGGATGAACCACACGTAACTCTCGGCACCCACGATCGCAGCCAGGTACAGGCCGCAAAACAGGAAACCAACGGCCGCCGCTTGGGCGAGTCGGCCTGTAGTGGCGTACGCCGTTTGGCGGCCCACCATAGGCCATAACAGCGAACGCAACACCGTGGCGCCGTCGAATGGATAAGCGGGCAGAAGATTCACCAGGAACAGAATCCAATTGAGCCACAGGACGGACTTTACCACCGTCAGCCCTATGGGGGCGCTGAAGCGTCAGTTGGCTGGCTGCCGCGATGGGATGCAACAACGACAAGACTTCGTCAGTGCGTTGGAGCACAAGCGGGCACATGGCCACCACGACGAGCAGGAGATGCACGGCTGGTCCAAAGAGAGCCACCAGAACCTGGGGCTCTGGTTCGTCGGGAATCTGTGCATGATAGGTGCCACCGGCAGGGCCGGCCACCACGGCGTTGACTCCGCCACCGACGCGTTGGGCGACGAGGACATGCGCCAGTTGATGCAGCGCGACACTGAGCAGCCAAACGGCCGCGATGATTCCACCAATGGCGGGTTGGTGCGCATTGATGGCCAATGCCGCCACCAGGCCGACGAGCAACAATAGGTGTACCTCGACCGATACGCCCCACCAGCGGCCGAGCGAGACCGTCCAACGAAAACCTACCTGCCTGGCCATGACCGGATTTTCCCGTCCGACACGCAACTGTTCCGCGGGGGCAAACACTTGCCACTGCCCGCCGTTAAGTATCCTATCACTGGGGGGCCAAGGTGGCAAACAACTTCTCAGCAAGCAAGAAAACCCCGCCAACAACGCGGCAAACCGGTGGTGCCTGCCGCGGTGGACCACTCGGCAGCGGGTCCCAGGGGGGTGATTGACCCCCAGGACGGGACTTCCCGTCGAAAGAGCTTGCCGGCTACTCGACCGTGACGCTCTTTGCCAAGTTCCGTGGTTTATCGACGTCGCAGCCGCGGAGCACCGCGATATGGTAGGCCAACAGTTGGAGGGGGATGGCCGTCACAATGGGCTGGACGAAGTCGGCCACCACGGGGACGTGAATCACGTCGTCGGCAATTTCGCTCGCTTCGTCGTCGCCCGGATTGACGATGGCGATTACCGGTCCGCCGCGGGCCTTGATCTCTTCCATGTTGGCCAGCACTTTTTCATAGACCCCGCCGCGTGGCACGATGAATACGCTCGGCGTGTGTTCGTCCACCAGGGCAATGGGGCCATGTTTCATTTCGGCCGCTGGATAACCCTCGGCATGGATGTAGCTGATCTCCTTGAGCTTGAGCGCCCCTTCGAGCGCCGCCGGGAAGTTGTACTGGCGGCCCAGGTAGAGGAAGTTGTCGCAGCCCGAATACTTGCCAGCAATCCGGCGGACATCGCTGTTGGTGGTCAACGCTTGCTCGACTTGCTCGGGCAGCACCTCGAGTTCGTCGATTACCCGCAGACCGGCCTCGTAGCTCAAATGCCGCAGGCGACCGAAGTACAGCGCGAGCAGCGCGAGCACAACGCACTGCGAAGTAAATGCCTTGGTACTTGCCACGCCAATCTCGGGACCAGCGTGCAAGTAAACGCCACCGTCCGACTCGCGCGCGATGGTGCTGCCTACCACGTTGCAAATGGAGAGCACGCCGTGCCCTTTTCGCTTGACCTCGCGCATGGCGGCCAGCGTGTCGATCGTTTCGCCACTTTGCGTAATGGCAAACAGGAGTGTTTCGGCAGTGAGCGGCGGATTGCGATAACGCAATTCGCTGGCATATTCGACTTCGACCGGTACGCGGGCGAACGCTTCAAGCATGTATTCGCCCACCAGCCCGGCATGCCAGCTCGTGCCACAGGCCGTTAGCACGAACCGATCGACCGACCGAAGTTGGCGGGCCGTGAGATTCAGGCCGCCAAATACCGCGGTGGCCGAATCGCGGTCGAGTCGGCCCCGCATGGCGTTTCGTACGGTCTCGGGTTGCTCGAAGATCTCCTTCAGCATGTAGTGCGGAAAACCATCAAGCGTTACCTCCGTCTCATCGGCTTCCAGCAGTTTGATATCGTGGCGGACATCGCCCGCATCGCGATTGACTACGCGGATCGAGTTGGCGGTGACGATGGCCAACTCGTGGTCGGCAAGATAGACAATTTTATCGGTATGGCCGACCAACGGCGATTGATCGCTGGCAATGAAGTGCTCGCCGTTGCCAATGCCGATGACCAGTGGGCTACCTAACCGAGCGGCGATAATCACATCGGGCCAATCGCGAAACACCACCGCGAGCCCATACGTGCCGCGCAACTGGCTGAGCGTTGCCTGCACGGCTTGCACCAATACGTTGTAGGGATCGGTTACGCGCTGGTCCGGGTCTTCGACCGCCACGCATTGCTTCAGCTCGTAGTCCAGCAGTTGCGCAATCACTTCGGTGTCGGTCGCAGTCGCAAAGGTATAGCCCTCGTCGGAGAGCTTCTGCTTGAGCAGGCGGAAGTTTTCGATCACGCCGTTATGCACGAGTGCTAGCACGCGCTCGCCGCCAATGTGCGGGTGAGCGTTTTCGTCGGTGGCGGGCCCATGCGTTGCCCAGCGAGTGTGGCCGAGGCCCACCTGCCCTGGCGCAGGGGTACTGTTTAAGCGCCTGGGCCAGGTTGTCGATGCGGCCCGCCGTCTTCGTAATAGCCAACTCGCCTCGATCCAGGGTCGCCACGCCACTGCTGTCGTAACCCCGGTATTCCAGCCGCCGGAGTCCCTCGAGAAGGAAATCGGTCGCCTGGTTCGGGCCAATGTATCCAACAATTCCGCACATAGTGGGAGCGTCTCCTGAAGAAGTAGGGCCTCACCCGTTCATTCTACGGTGCTGCGGCAAACTCTCCAACCGCGATCGCTATCGAAGCTGGCGCGCAGGCGCAAAACTGAACTACCGCCAGGGGACACGAATCGCTATTACCACGCCATGAACACCCCAACCATCGCGCGCACCGCGCTGCTACGTTGTGATCCCCGCCCGACTTGGCTCGACGCGGCTACCCAAAAAAATGTTGCTAGCCGATACGGGACACACACTCGTCGAACACACGTATGCCGCCGCCTGCGAAGCGCAGCGACCCGATGGCGTGATCGTGGCGACCGACAGCACGAGCATTGCATCCATCATTGAGCGGGCCGGCGGAAAGGCGATGCTCACTAGCGAGCAGTGCCGCCAGCGGCACCGACCGTGTCGCCGAAGTGGCGGCTGCTCTGCCCGACGCGGACATCTTGGTCAATCTGCAGGGCGACGAACCCGAAATGGCTGCCTCGGCAGTCGATCAGGTTATCCAGCTGCTGGAGCAAAACCCCACGATTCCCATGGCAACCCTGGCCACGCCGCTCCGCGATGCGGAGCAACTTGCCAATCCCGCTTGCGTGAAGGTGGTGTTCGACGACTTCGGACGTGCGCTCTACTTCAGCCGCAGCCAGATACCCTTTGTCCGCGAAGCCGAAGAGTTCGACCTGCAAGCCGAGCCACCGCTGTTCTACCAGCACTTGGGTATTTACGCCTATCGTCGCGAGTTCCTGTTGGAACTTGCCAGCTGGACGCCAACCAGCATTGAACAAGCCGAAAAGCTCGAGCAGCTGCGCAGTATTGCAACGTGGCCAAGCTATCGTCGTGGGGGTGACACAGCACTCCAGCAGTGGCATCGATACACCCGAGGACTACACCGCTTTTGTGGCGCGGCACCGCCGCGCAGCCTAGCGGTCTGCCAAAGCTCGTTTCTAGAGTGAGCCGAACGCGCTAGCTTCGGGTGCCACCCAGGAAATCCGAGGCTATCGCCTCTGGCTCACTGGTCGCAGGGGCCGACTACTACGGGCCGCCGGTGGCGCCGACCAACTGCAACTCCGAATCAGGTTGCTGGTAGCGAGCCAATCGTGGCTTCGGCAAGTCGGCGGCGAGTCTCCAAACTTGCCGATCGCCAAAGTACTCGAGGAGTTCGGCATTCTCGGTCGGCGACATCGAATGGGCCCATAGCACGCGCGATCCGTCCAGGTCGGCGGCGTTGTATACCCACTCCTCATGGGGATGGTGCATTGGCGAGTACCCCACCAGCACCAAATGTTTGCCGGGTTGTTCTTCCAGGTAGGCGTTGTAGGCAGCTTTGTAATGATGCCACCCACCCGCCGGTTCGGTGACCCACGCCACGGCTGACGAAACGAACACGGCCACCTGGGCGGCGACAATCAACTTGACCGCCAGCGGGCTCCAGGTCCACTCGCGGGTAGCGGCGCGTACGTTCCGCAGTCCGTACACAGCCACCAGCAGCAATACCGGCGCAATGGGAGCGATGTAGTGCGGCCAGTTCCAAATCGTTAGCTGGGTGACGAGCCAAACAATTGCCAGTAGCAGCAGAGGACCGCGCAAATTGCGTCCCCGCCACCATGGGTAGGCAAGCAGGGGCACCAGCAGCGGAAAGGGGGCCAGCACTATCATCGCGAAGTACAAGAAGCCCGCTTTGGTTTCCAATAGGCCCCACCAGGTTTGCTGCTTGTCGAACCATTCCATCGACCATTCGGCATGGAACTTGTAAATCGATTCGTGCAGGTAGTCGCGGGCCGCCTTCGGTGTGTCGAACAGGAACAGTGGGCACATGCCGTAGGTCTGTTCATGCACTTGGTAGGGCATCTTCGTTGGGCTACCTGTCACCGCCATGTTGTAGCTCGCCAGCATGGCCGCCCCCATGGCGAGTAGCACGAGTTGTGGCACCACAGCGCGGGTCACGAGCACCCGCCACGCGGGCCAGCCCTGGCGAGTCCATCGGTAGGCGACCCAGCTCGCAACCAACAAGCAGACAATCAACCCTTCGAAGGGGCGGGTAATCGCCAGCAATAGCGCCCGGCAGCCAGCGCCAGTGCGTCGCGCCGCCGCAGCTCGCTGGCGCGGTGGGCTAGTCGTGCAGCGGCGCCTAGGACAATCGCCCCACCCGCGAATGCCAAGGTGCCGCCCCAGTAGGTTTGCCCCCACGTAAGTTGAAAGCCGGGCTGCACGAGCAGCGTTGCCGCCCCCAGGGCGGCCCACCGCGGTGGCACCATTGCCAGAAGCATCCAGTAGCACGCCACCACGGCCAAGGCCGAAGTAAGCCATAGGCCAACCGCCGGCCAGCCGGCAAGGCTTTGCCCAATCGCGAGCATCGCTCCCTGCCCCGGCGGATACTTCGACGCGTACGACGGCTGCTGAATCACATGAATCGTTTCGAAGTGCCGCCACAAGGGATGCGACGGATTCGTCATGCGGCCGTGGGCGAACGTGTCGGCCGCCAGCAGGTAACTGAACTCGTCGTGTACCCGAGGCACCGGTGGTCGTAGAGTGGATATCACGGCTGCCACCACCAGCGTAGCGAGGGCGAGCAGCAGGGCGGTAGTGAGCGGTGAACGCGGCATACTTTGACCGTGGGTGCGGCGCGGGACCTGCCCCGCGAGGCTTGTTGGCGGGCCGCCTCCGATTACCGTTTGCGACCTAGGAAGTACAACTTACCCCACCGCGGGTTGCACATCTCGACTTCCAACCGATCGCGAAACATGCCAAGGACGAGGTCGGGATGGTTGCGCCAGCGGTCGTACGTTTCCTGTTCATGGGCATAGAGTTCCTGAAACGCGTCGAGCTTGTCCCACGAAAGCCGCGCGACGGGATTGGCAGCTGCGAAGTGGACCATCTTCAGAAACGGTGTGTTCCAAGGCTCCACCACCAGCATCCGCCCACCCGGCCGGAGAACGCGAACCGCCTCGTCGAGGCGCTGTCGGCAGATCATTGGCCAAATCGGGCAGGTGATGCAATCCACCATGCACGGCCAATACGTCCTTCGAGTCGTTTTCGAAGGGTAACTCGCGGCAATCGGCAACGTAGCATTTCGCGGGTCCGTGGTACTCTTTGAGCAGCGTGGCAGAGAGGTCGACCCCTTCCAGGCGGGTGAATCCCAACTGTTGCCACGCAACCAGTGCATTACCTCGACCGCAAAATAGTTCCACGATTTCTAGGTCGCTATCCCAGGTGTCGGCGGCAAACCATGCCAGTCGGGCGCGGAACTTCTCAATCTCTTCGCGAGGCGATTCGAACCGCCGGTAGGCCGCTTCCCAAGCGTTGTCGCTGCACACCTGCGAATCGGTGACGTAGGTCAGGTCGTCGCAGGTCGTATCCATAGCTAGTGTCATTTGTCATCTCTCTTTTCTAGAGTCTGCGGTCGCCGGATCGCAGCTCACCCGTGCATCACCATGCGCGGGGGCTACTTGCGAGCCATCCGCAGCACGCTCAAGAAGAAACTGGCGAACATTGTCTGGCAGCCAATCGCAGCCAGCGTCACGCCGGGAATGACCCACCGCATGGTCACCGAGTAGTCGAGTGCCCCGTAATGGACGGCTTGCCACTGCGCGGTTGCGCCCACAAGAAGTCCACCGCCCGCCAAGAGAGCGATCAGGCCAGACACAAGTCCCCGTTCGAGCGTCGCGGTACGCCGGAACCACGCCATGCGGACTCTCGGGAACCAGGCCCTCGCTAATGGCAAAGGTCTTAGCAAAGAGTGCCAACTGTACGAGCTGCGTACCCACCAGCAGGGCCAGGCTGGCCACCAGCAGCGTATGCGCGTCGAGCGTAGCGCCCAGCACTTGCGCGCCAGGGAGCGCCAGGCAGTAACCTAGGATTCCCGCCACGGCCAGCAACATGCCTGGCACCAAGAAGCACCAGCGGGGACTGTACATCAGAAAGAACCTTAGCGTCCGCCAGCCATCGCGGAACGTCCGCAAGTGGGGTCGCGTGCGCCTTGCGTCCATCGGGATGTAGCGTGGTAGGCACCTCGGCAATGTCCGCAGCGAACAAGCTGCTCTTAATGATCATTTCGGTGGCAAATTCCATGCCCGTGCAGCGCAATCCAAGCTGGTGGTAATGCTGGCGGGTGAACCCCCGCAGTCCGCAATAAACATCGTTCACCGGCGCCGAGAACATGCGGCGGACCATCCAGGTAAACATCGGGTTGCCCCACCACCGGTGCAATGCCGGCATTGCACCGGGCAGCACGGTGCCGCCCCCTGAGGGTAGTCGACAGCCCTGAACCAGGGCGTGGCCTTCGCGGAGTTTATCGACGAACTTGGGAATCTCCAGAAAGTCGTAGCTATCGTCCGCGTCGCCCATGATGACGTACTTGCCCCGCGCCGCCTCGATGCCACCCATCAGGGCGTTGCCATAACCTTTGGCTTCGACGTTGATGACCCGTGCACCGAGTTCGCGGGCAATCTCGATGCTGCGATCGGTGCTCCCGTTGTCGGCCACCACCACTTCGCCCTGGATGTTGTGCTCGCGCATCGCCCGCTGGGCCTTCTCGATGCAGGTGGCTAGTGTGTCGGCCTCGTTCAAACAGGGCATCACCACCGATAGCTCCAGCTCAGCCATCGCCGGAGGTGCATCGGCACGGACCGGGTCGTAGGCCGTCAGGCAGTCGTGGATCGCCCGCTCGGCGGTCATGAGCCGATCGAGCACGCTGCGATCGAGGGTGTCGTTGCTGGCCGAAACTTCGACCTCTAGCGGTTCGTGCGGGTCGGTAGATTTGGACATGATGGCCGTAACGGAGTGGGTGCGAATAGTCAGATTCCGCCCAACCGTAGCTCGCAAAACACGTGCGGGCAAAACAGGCCCGTAAAATCGCTAGAATCAGCACGCACCGGTAGCCGTGTTCAGAGCAAAAGCCAGCACAACTGGTAAGCCGGCAACATGGAAACGACCACCGCTACGGGGCTCGAGGAGCGTTATCCGTGTTCCGGTAAACGACCTTGCCCGCAACGAGCGTATGGGTCACGCGAATGCGTTGGAGCTCAGCCGGCGGGCAGCGGGTGACATCCGTGTCGAGAATCACCATATCGGCCAGTTTGCCGGGCAGTAGCGAGCCAATGTCGTTCTCTGCGAACAGGGAATACGCCGCGGCAGCGGTGTACGCGTGCAGTGCTTCCTCCGGAGAGATCTTCTGCGTGGGAATCCAACCCGCGGCGTGCTTCCCGTCTAACGTGCGCCGCGTTACCGCGGCATAGATGCCTTCCACGGCCGAAGCCGGGGCGACAAACCAATCGCTTCCGAAAGCGACCGTGGCGCCACTGTCGAGTAAGTCGCGAAACGCATAGGTGGTTCTCGCTCGCTCCGGGCCAATCACCTCCTCGGCCCAGCGACCATCGTCGATGGCGTGGTAAGGCTGCATGCTGGCGATCGCGCCCAGCTTGGCAAATCGCGGCAGGTCGTGGGGGATGTAGATGCTGCGCATGTTCAATCCGAAATCGGCGGTCACGCGGGCCATTTTCCAGGGCCACGCGTTCGAAGATAGCGAGTTGCTCGCGAATCGCACGGTCGCCAATGGCGTGCACCATTACCTGCAGACCTGCCGCATCGGCCGCGCGGTCCAGGCATACAAGTCGTCGAGCGAGTTGACCAGCAAGCCGCGGTCGGCCGGTGCATCGGTAAAGGGCGCGAGCATGGCTGCCGTATGCGAGCCGAGCGAGCCATCGACAAATCCCTTGAGACCCCCAGCAGCAACCCACGCATCGCCCGGCCCATAGCGGCGAATGTCGTCGCGCAACAGGCGCCATTGAGAGAGCGGCGTCGCGGCATGAACGCGCAAGCCGAGCCGTCCTGCGGCCTGGGCCGCGCGGAGCGTACGCAGATGTTCCAGCGAGCCCATGTGCCCCACGCACGTAACACCGTTGGCCAGCAAGTGCTCGGTAGCTGCATCCAGCGATGCGAACAGTTGGCTGGTGGTTGGCGACGGCACCGCTCCACTCACCAGCGCCATGGCGTTATCGCGGAACACCCCGGTGATGCGCTGCGCGTCGTCGCGGTCGATAGCGCCCCGTCGGGCGCCGTAGCAGCATCGTCGACTCCCGCCTTCTCAGCGCCAGCGAATTGGCCAACGCCATGTGCCCATCGAGGCGCTGGATCCAGACGGGATGATGGGGAGTGACTTCGTCGATCCAATCGCGCGTGGGGAGTTCGCCGCCCCACCGCGTGTGGTCCCAGTCGCCACCGAGGATCCACTCACCCGGTTCGACCTGAGCTGCGAACCGCGCGATTCGGTCGACAAACTCCTCGCGCGTGGCGGCATCGCGGAGCTGAACGCTCTGGAGGTTCCTGCCGCCATCGAACAGGTGGACATGCGAATCGATAAAGCCCGGGGCGACGAATCCCCCCGCGGCATCGACCGTCGCCGTGTTACTGCCGGCGAGGGCTTCCATGTCGGCGCGCGATCCTACCGCCAGGATGCGATCATCGCGGACGGCAATCGCCTCCGCCCACGGAGCGGCGGGCTCGCCCGTCCAGACGCGCCCGCCAACAACAATAAGCGACGCCGGTTCGTCCTCGGCCGCTGCGCACACCACGGGAACAAGCAGTGCCAGGCAAGTCGCTAAAGTTTCCCAAGGTCGTTGTCGCATGCGAAGCTCCGACGGCGTACATCTAGAGCGCGGTGCCATTGCCGCCCTGCTAAACAGCATATCGTAGCGGACGGCTGGAATCGCTATGGCTTCCCGCAATGTTCTCGATTCACCGCAGTGCGTGGTGGTTGAGAGGCTGGCCACCAGCGGCGCACTTTTCTTGCTATAATCACGCCATCTACTCGCTTCGTGTTCCGTGTGCCGATAGCTACTGACGGCTTTGCGTTCCCTATGCTCTCCAGCGACCAACTACCACTGCTCGTAACCGGCGTTGCCGGCGTGACGGGCTACAACGCGCTCGACTACTTTCACAATCGGTACCCCGGCCAGGTAATCGGCATCCGCCAGCAGGACAATTGGCGACTCGCCGGCCCCCATGTTGTTGCGTGCGACGCCGAAGACTCCGTGGAACTCGCTCGGCTGTTCGACCAGTACCAGTTCCGAACTGTGCTTAACTGCGCAGGCAACTGCGCTCTGAAGGCGTGCCAGCTCGATTCGCGACTAGCCTGGCGGACAAACGTCGAAGGTTTAACCAATCTCTTGGTCCACGTGGCCGAGCGGCGTGTGCGCTTGGTCCACACGTCGATCGACCTCGTCTTCTCAGGCGACGACGCGCACCGCGACGGCCATGTGGAAACCGACCAGCCCGACCCGGTGACCGTCTATGGCAAAACGATGGTGAGTGCGGAGCAATTGATCGCCGACTGGTATCCGGCGGCTTGCGTGTTACGCATCTCGTTGCCGATGGGCGTCAGCTTCAATGGTCACGCCGGTGCGATCGACTGGATTCAGTCGCGGTTTGCTAAGCACCGCCCCGCAACGCTCTACTACGACGAAATCCGCACGCCCACCTACACCGATTGTTTGAATCGGGTCTTCGAGCAGTTGCTCGCCAGCCAGGTTGCGGGGCTCTACCACTCGGGCGGGCCGCGCCGCCTGAGCCTGTTCGAGATCGCGCAAATCGTCAACCGCGTGGGCGGTTACGACCCCGACTTGTTGCACGGATGTCCCCGCAGCGAGGCCGGTCCTGTGCCACCCCGAGCTGGCAACGTGGCAATGCGGTCGACGCAACTCGCCCAAGTGCTGGGCCGCCCCCCCTTCGATCCCTGGCCGCACGACCCCAAGTGGGTGCCGACCGACCGCCAGTGGCACTACCAGCGAGTCGGCGAGTCGGGTTCCGCCGAACTCTTGGCCCGCCTGTTGTACAAGAATCCCAACCGCACAGAGACAATTTGACGCCAATTTGACATCGCAGTGGCTGCTAGGGTTAATAGAAGGAGGCCGTGCGCCCCTTCGTCTTCCCCCAAAATCATCCTGCCCAGGCCCCAAGTCGACGATGCCCATTAAGTTTCATTGCCCCAGTTGTGCCGCCGCGATCAAGGCGCCCGAAACGCACGTCGGCCAAACCTTGCCCTGTCCCAAGTGTGGCCAACCAGTCGTCGTCGTGGCCGAACCCGCAGCCCCCGCACCGTCCCCTGCGCCCCATCCACCAGCGTTTCCCGAGGTGGCCGAACCAGAACCGGTTGCCGACGTACCCGAAATCGTGACGCGCGACTCGCGAACCTATAGCCCGCCACCTCCAGTATCAATGGAGCCGCCAGCCACCGATGCGTTCGCCGCTCCTCAAACTGCGCAGCGACCGTACGCTCGACGCCAACTTCCAAGACATTCGCATTGTCGACTTGAATCTACCCTTCCGCAGCGTCATGAAGTTTGCGGTACAGTTCTTCCTGTGCAATATGCTGCTGATCGGCATCGTATGGGGAGTGATGTTCGTATTGCTCCTTATCTTCGCTGCGATCTTCGGCTCCGTCTCCTTCGCTCCTTGAACCCTACGAGTCGTCGCGGAATAATACCTTGTCAACATGCGCGACCCCAACCTGGGTGCGTATATTCTGTTGAGTCAGGGGCTGCCCGCACGTCCTCGCATTGCGCGGGGATGCTATCGTTCGCCAATGAGATGCCTGAGGATCGCTTGCGTATTGCACCTGCGGCCTAAGCCAACGGAGAGCCAAGAACCTGAGCAGGCCTAAGCCGATCAATCATTCGACGAGCAGCGGCTCGGTAGGTACCGTTTTGCGACTAGAGAAAACGCCACGCTGCCGAACGCCGGCAGGTATCAGAAGTCTTGATTCGGCCTTGCTTTACGCGAAGAGCGGGAGACGGGATTCGAACCCGCGACGTCCAGCTTGGGAAGCTAGCACTCTACCACTGAGTTACTCCCGCACAGTGCTTCATCGTACTCTACGCTGCGCACTTGTTGCAACTAGTTGGGCCCCAAGAATCGCCGAACGCCACGATTCACTGTTCCAGCGACCGCGCCGCTGTCAATGTATTCACCAGCAACATGGCAATGGTCATCGGCCCTACGCCGCCGGGTACGGGAGTTAGGTGACTTGCCACTTGGCTGGCGCTGGCGAACTCAACGTCGCCGACGAGGCCCGTCTCGGTTCGGTTCACGCCTACGTCGATCACCACGGCACCAGGCTTGATCATGTCGCCGGTGATGAACTCGGCTCGGCCAATTGCCGCGATCAGGATGTCCGCTTGCTTGGTAAAGGAAGCGAGGTCGTGGGTGCGACTGTGGCAGACGGTTACGGTTGCGTCGCCACCTTTGCCCTTTGCTGCCAGCAATACGGCAAGCGGCTTGCCAACAATGTCGCTGCGGCCCACCACCACGGCGTGCTTGCCGGCTGTTTCGATGCCCGTTCGCTGCAGCAGTTGAATCACGCCATGGGGCGTGCAGGGCAGGAAGCGTGGCTTGCCTTGCATCATGCGACCTACATTGGTTGGATGAAAGGCATCGACGTCCTTCGCGGGCGAGACAGCCAGGAGCACTTGGTCCGCATCGATCCCGTCGGGTAGCGGCAGTTGCACCAAGATGCCGTGTACGGCCTCGTCCTTGTTGAGCCGCGCGATCAGTTGGAGCAATTCGTCTTGCTTGGTGTCCGCAGGCAAGCGATGCAACTGACTATCGATGCCAACGTGTTCGCACGCCTTGCGTTTATTGCGGACGTAAACGTCGCTTGCCGGGTCGTCGCCCACCAGCACAGCAGCAAGGCAGGGTGTAACGCTGTTGTTTTGGATGAACTCGACGACCTCCACCGCCAGCTCGCTACGGATTTGCTGGGCAATCTGTTTCCCGTCGATAATCTGGGCAGCATCTGGCATGGGAGGCGAGTCGTGGGAGAGATAGTTTTGAAGAAACGGTCGATTGTAGCCCGCGCCGGTGTTTTTGGTCAGGTGGTCGCCCTGGCGAGGGGGGCTGGAGCATGTGTCGACATCACTCCGAACTCATGTCCAATCTCATGTCCAAGAAAGGCTCAACATCCACAGCACCACGGCAGCATAAAGCGCAGCGGCCACGTCGTCGGCCACAATGCCCCAACCACCCGGCAGGCGTTCGAGTCGGTTGCACGGCCACGGTTTGGCGATGTCGAACACCCGATGCAGCGCAAACCCGATGACGGCGACCCACGGTCCCCCGAATGGCACCAGCAGGAACACCAGCGGCACGGTAGCGAATTCGTCCCACACCACAGGGCCGGGATCCTTAAGGCCTAGGTCGCTGGCCGCCCGATTGCAGATGGGCACCCCCAGCAGCAGCACGGCGACGGCCGCCACCCAGGGCCAAATTTCGCCCGGAAGCAGCGCGTAGCCCCACGCCAGGGGCAGCCCCCACAGGGCACCAAACGTGCCGGGCGCAGGCATCACGAGCCCAACGCCAAGGCCCGTGGCAAGCCAAACTGCCGGCGTATATCGGGATGGTAAGTCGACTTCTGACGAGGGCATGCGGCTTGTGATGGCGGCCGCCGGAGTCCGCATTGCGCAAACTCGTGGGCGGTTCGCCGTTTCCTATCCCGTGTTGGGCAGTTATGATTGCAGGGAAGACTGCTAGTAATCTAGCGAATGTTTAGCGAATTGGTAAAGAACCGTCTGCCACCCGTGCGGCGTTTGCCCCACCCCTTGCCCCTTCCTCTTAATTGCACCGCGCGATGTCTGCATCCTCCGATAAACCGAAACCTGCCAACATGAAACCGAGCCCGCTCGAAATGCTCAAAGCGGCCAAGGCCAAATCGGCCGGGGAGAGCGGCGATGCCGCCGAAAAGCCGAGTAAGGCCGAGGGCATCAAGATCGGCAGCAACTACCTCCGCGGCACCATCGCCGAGGAGCTGGCCAACGACGAGCCCAACTTCAGCGGGCCCAACGGAGTGCTGCTTAAGCACCATGGCACCTACGAGCAGGACAACCGCGACCTGCGGGCCGAAGCCAAGGCCGAGGGGGTTGCTGGCGGCAAGTACTTCAGCTTTATGGTCCGCACCGCCATACCTGGTGGCAGGCTCACCTGCGCGCAACTGCTGGAGCACCTGGAGCTTGGCGAAACGCTTGGCGATGGCTCGATCCGGCTCACCACGCGGCAAGGAATCCAGTTGCACGGCGTGCTGAAGACGAATCTGAAGGCAGCCATCCGCCGCATCAACGAAGTGCAACTTACCACGCTGGCCGCCTGTGGCGATGTCCGCCGCAATCTGATGTGCTCGCCCGCACCTTATAAGGCCGACCCCGTTTACGACCAAATGCAGCAACTGGCCGACGACCTGGCCGTCGAACTCAAGCCCGCCACCACGGCGTACCAGGAGATTTGGCTCACCGATCAGGCAACCGGCGAGAAGACCAACGTGGCCACCAACCGTGCGTCGAACAAGAATAAGGACGATGTCGAGCCGCTGTACGGCAAGGCCTACCTGCCACGCAAGTTCAAACTGGGCGTGGCGCTACCCGGCGATAATTCGGCCGACGTGTACGCTCAGGACGTTGGCTTCCTGGCGGTGTGCGAAGACTGGAACGTGATCGGCTACAACGTGCTGGTAGGGGGCGGCTTTGGCGTCACGCCTAGCGCCGCAAAAACCTTTGTTGGTATCGCCCAGCCCATGGCCTTTGTGCCGCTCGAGGGCGACTCGACAACCGCCGCGATCGATGTCGCCAAGGCGATTCTCCGCGTGCAGCGCGACTTCGGCAATCGCAGCGATCGCAAAACGGCCCGACTCAAGTACCTCATTCGCAACTGGGGCCTGGAGCGGTTTACCAAGAAGGTGGAAGAATATCTGGGATACGACCTCGAGCCTCCACGCCCGATCGAGGTTACCGACTACAACGACACGCTCGGCTGGCACGAGCAGGGGGACGGACGGTGGTTCTACGGGCTGTTTGTGGAGAACGGCCGCATCAAGGACACCGAACAAGTGCAATTGATGTCCGCCCTCCGCGAAATCTGCACCACCATCCCGGCCACCCTCCGGCTCACGCCTCACCAGAACATCCTGTTCTGCGACCTCACCGACGAGCAGCGCGAAATGCTGGAAGGAACCTTGGTGCATCATGGCGTGCAACTCACCGACGAAATAACCACCGCCCGGCGGTGGAGCATGGCCTGCCCGGCGCTGCCGATGTGTGGTCTGGCGATTACCGAGAGCGAGCGACATCTGCCCACCATCATGGACGAGATGGAGCGCGAACTCGAAGCCCTCGGACTCGAGGACGAAGTCTTCACCACCCGCTCGAGCGGATGCCCCAACGGTTGCGCCGACCCTACAATTCCGATATCGGCTTGGTGGGTAAGGCCAAGGGCAAGTACACGCTGCTGCTGGGTGGCCGCCGTCAGGGCGACCGCCTGAACTGGATTTACAAGGACATGGTGCCCGAGAACGACGTGGTCGCAACACTGGTGCCCGTCTTCCAACAGTTCCGCGCCGAACGCGAGCCGGGCGAAACGTTCGGCGACTACTGCAATCGCGTCGGCAAAGAAGGCCTGCCGGCGTAAGTGCGGCGGGCGCCGCTCGATTTTGTGACCCCACTCGAAATAAACGATTCTTGGGGGCAATTCGTACGCCGCGCGAGATTCGAGTAACGCTTTACGTCTCCATAGGTTGCAGCACCAGCCCACAGTAACGTAGGGTCGGTGGTTCTGTCGGCGAATCGGCCTTTGGAATTCGTGCTCGCCTCGGCTGCCGACAGGTTCACCTACCTTTGGCTTATCGGCCCCGCTCATTGCCCCGCGTTTTTCGTGCTGGGAGAAGGTAGGTGAACCCGGCGGCGGCAACCGTCGCCTCTCCATCGCCCCGCTTTCTCGCCGCCGGAACCACCGACCCTACTGCACTCGGTGCTGGCGTTGGCGTTGGCGGGAATTGGCATTCGCGGGAAACGGAGATTTGCTAGCGCTCTACCAACTAGTTGTCTGGGCTCGGGATCCTTAAACTGGGTGTTTGGACTCGCAAACCGCCCAGGATCCTACGCATGATTATTGGTGTTCCCAAAGAAGTAAAGTCGGATGAGTATCGCGTCGCCATGCTGCCGGTGGGCGTGGAAGAGCTGACCCGTCGCGGACACCAGGTGGTGATGGAATCGGGTGCGGGCCTTGGCTCGGGCCTGGCCGATCACGATTACCTGCGGGCCGGGGCCGAAATGGTCGCCTCGCCGGCCGAAGTCTTCGGCCAGGCCGACATGATTGTGAAAGTCAAAGAGCCGCAGCCCTCGGAGTGGGAGTTGATGCGGCCGGGGCAGATTGTATTTACCTATTTTCACTTTGCGGCCGACCGCGCGCTGACCGAAGCCGTGCTGGCCACCGGGGCCACCGCCGTGGCGTACGAAACGCTTGTGGACGACGAAGGCCGCTTGCCGCTGTTGACGCCCATGAGCGAAGTGGCGGGCCGCATGAGCGTGCAAGAAGGTGCCAAGTACCTGGAGCGGCCGCAGATGGGCCGCGGCATTTTGCTCGGTGGCGTGCCGGGCGTGGCGCCGGCGCACATTACCATCCTGGGTGGCGGCATCGTGGGTGCCAACGCGGCCCGCATTGCCGCCGGCTTCCAAGCGAGCGTGGCGATTTTGGATATCAATCTTGAACGCCTGCGATACCTGGACGACGTGATGCCGGCCAACGTGACATGCCTGTACAGCGATCGCCACACGATTCGTCGTCAACTCGAACGGGCCGACCTGGTGGTGGGCGCGGTGCTGATTCCCGGCGCTAAAGCACCTCGATTGGTGGAGGAAGACGATCTGAAGATCATGCAGTCGGGGAGCGTGATAATCGACGTGGCAATCGACCAGGGTGGTTGCATTGCTACGAGTCGCCCCACGTCGCACGCCGAACCCACGTACATCGTCGACGACGTGGTACACTACTGCGTGACTAACATGCCCGGCGCGGTGGGCCGCACAAGCACGTTTGCCCTGTGCAACGCCACGCTTCGCTGGGTGCTGGAAATCGCGCAGCGGGGCATCGATTCGGCCGCCGGTGAGTTGCCACCCGTTGCGAGTGCGATCAATACCTACCAAGGCAAAGTGACCAATCGCGCCGTTGCCGAAACGTTCGACCTGGAATACGACGGTCGTTTCGCGTGCTGACCTGGCGCAGCCCGAACCGTTACGGCAACTCTCCGCCCCCTTGCGGACGGTGCGGCTCGCACCGCCTACTCCGAACGCCAACTACCAGCGGAATCAATGTCATGGAATCCGAAACCCAACTCAATACGCTGCTCGCCCCGCGATTCCTGTTTCGCTTCTCGGTGCCGATTCAGCGCAAGCAGCCCGTTTGGGGGCCGAAAGGGGTCGAACTCGACGACTCGTACCGCCTGCCCGACTTAGCGGCGCTCGACGCGGGAACGGCCAATCATGAGCCCTCGTTTGCCGACGTGCGGATGGCGTGGGATACCACGGGGCTGGCCATCACGCTGAGCGTCAAGGGCAAGAAACAGCCGGTCTGGTGTCGCGAGTCGCGGCTAGAAGACAGCGATGGTTTGGTGGTTTGGATCGACACCCGGGCGACGCACAACATCCACCGCGCGAGCAAGTACTGCCACTCGTTCGTCTTTTTGCCGGCCGGTGGCGGTCGTGCATCGGACGAGCCGTTGTGCGACCAGATGCTAATCAACCGGGCCCGCGAGAATGCGCGGCCCGTGCGGCCCCGCGAACTGCAGGCCACCAGCAAGATTCGCAAAGAGGGTTACGAGCTGGCGGCCTTCGTGCCGGCGGTGGCCCTGGGTGGGTTCGATCCGGCGAACCACCGTGCGCTCGGGTTTACCTATGCGGTGGTCGATCGCGAATTGGGCCTTGCCACCTTTGCCAGCGGCCCCGCTTTTCCGTTTGGCGAAGACCCCAGCTGCTGGGCCACTCTGGAACTGGCCGACTAGCTGCGCGGGTCGCCGTTGTCGCCGGTGCTCGATTCGAACTTGCCGAACACCATGCGTCCCGCGCTGGTTTGCAGCACGCTGGTGACGGTGGCGGAAATCACTTCGCCAATGTGTTCGCGGCCTCCTTCGATGACGACCATCGTGCCGTCTTCCAGGTACCCCACCCCTTGGCGGGCGTCCTCGCCGGGTTTAATGAGTCGCACGTCGAGCGTCTCGCCTGGCAGGAAGATGGGCTTGAGCGAGTTGGCGATGTCGTTCAGGTTCACGACCCCCACGCTATGCAGCTTTGCCACCTTGTTGAGGTTGTAGTCGTTGGTTACGACCTTGCCATCCAAGTGCCTGGCCAGCAGTACCAGCTTTTGGTCGACAGGCTGGTTAACGAACTCGGGTAATTCGCGATCGAAGATAACCAGGTCGACTTTGGGGTTGCTTTGCAAGCGACTCAGAATATCGAGCCCCCGCCGGCCGCGACCCCGTTTGAGCTTATCGCTCGAATCGGCAATGCCCTGCAGTTCGGCAATGACGAACTGCGGCATCACCAGTTGGCTATCGATTGCTTGGGTCTCGATCAAGTCGGCAATTCGTCCGTCAATCACCACACTGGTGTCGAGCACCAGCGGCTTGAGGCCCTTCATCTCCTTGGCGAATTCGACGTAGGGAATGATGAAGCG
Source organism: Lacipirellulaceae bacterium (assembly GCA_963753855.1). Taxonomy (GTDB): domain Bacteria; phylum Planctomycetota; class Planctomycetia; order Pirellulales; family Lacipirellulaceae; genus Aeoliella. Next base: position 991,817 of record CAVWDV010000009.1, read on the forward strand.
GAAGTCGTCGCGGGTTTGCAGCAGCACGCTGATCGACGCGTAGCAGGTGATCGCGGCGATGGCGAGCTTTACCCATTCGGCGACGTCGGGATTCTGCATTTGGTCCATCAGCGGCGTGAGGCCGAGCTGCAGCACGTAGCTCAAGAAGAGCCCAATCACGGCCCCAAAGTACACAGCTGTGATAACATCCAGCCGTTTGCGGCGAATGAACACATCGGCCGCCAGCACGGCCGCCGCACCCGCCATGACCGCCAAGAAGGCGAGCCATGGCAAAAAGGTGTTGTAGCCGGCGAATAGATCGGACCGCACCACCTGCGCACCAAGGGCGATGGCGATCATCAAGAACACAACGCGGAGAACAACCAGAGCCATAGTGCAGGTATTTTGGCGGATAGCGTGCGGAGGGAAAGGCGAGGCGGCCGCATGGTCCAGCAGGACCGGTAGCCGCCGCTTAAGAGCGCTGAGCGGTTGGCGACGCATCTCTCCCCTGGATGCCCCCATTCTAGTCGAGGTCACCCGCCCGAAATAGCGGGAATCAGGCACCAATAGGACGAGTACGTCTGGAATCGCCGGATAATCAATATAATCCCCCAGGGCTCGCGTTGTTGGCAAACCGGCAAGGGGTTTCCGCAGACACCCACGATTGGGCAGGAACCACGCAATCGGCGCTTGCCCACCGGCGGGGCGCCGACCTTTTTCGAAATCGCACCTTAATGATCACGGCTCCGGCGCGTACAATTCCGGCATGCTGTTGCTGTACTTGTTCTTGTTGTTCACGGTAGGTCCGCTCATCGAGCTGACCTTACTGATCTACGTTGGTACCCATGTTGGGGTGCCCGCTACCATTGGGCTCGTGCTGTTGACCGGCATCGTGGGGGCGGCGCTAGCGCGATGGCAAGGCGTGAACGCCATTCTGCGGGTCCAACGGCGGATTGGGCGAGGGCAGGTACCTGCCGACGAACTGTTCGATGGCGTTCTTATTCTGGCCGCTGGAATCGTGCTGGTGACGCCGGGCATCCTCACCGACCTGATCGGTTTCTGCCTGTTGATTCCGCCGGTTCGTGATGTGGTGAAGGCGATGCTTCACAATTGGGCGAAGAAGAACATCGAAGTTCGAACAACCCCAACCACCAAGCCGTTCTGGTCGCCCGTCAATCCACCCCATTACCGCGACGAAATCATTGATGCCGAGGTAATTGAAACGCGCGTTGTGGAGTGAGCTGTGGAGCGAGCCGAGCGAACCCGCGCGGACGCAAAAAGCCCGGCGGCGGGGAGCACGCTCACTCGGGTAGGCGCCCGGTCTCGACGCGTGGAAGCCGGCCCGTGAGTGCCTTCATAAAGGCAACCAGGGCAGCTTGCTCGTCGTCGGTAAGGTTCAGCTTTTCGACATCGTCGGCCAACCAGGGGTTGGGGTGCCCCCCTTGATCGTACCATTCGACGACGCTCAGCAGCGTTGCCTGCGAACCGTCGTGCATGTAAGGCGCCGTTTGCTCCACGTTGCGAAGGGTCGGCGTCTTGAACTTTCCCCGATCCTCGGCGGCGCCAGTCACCTCGTACCGTCCGAGATCGGGATCGTGGCGCTCCATGCCAACACCCAGGTTGTGGTACAGCTCGTCGGTGTAGTTGACGCCGTTGTGACAGACCGAGCAGTTTGCCTTGCCGAAAAACAACTCGCCGCCGCGGATGGCCGCCTTGCTCACCGGGTTTGCCGCGCTGGCCGACAGCAGGGTTTGATACTCCTGGTACAACTCGGGGTCGTCCTCTTCGAGTTCGTCCAAGTACTCAAGGTCGTCCCGGTAGATTTTTCGAAAGCTGGCAAGCCGTTCGTGGTGATCCCAGGGTGCGGTGCCCGTGACCAATACGCGCTCGAAACACGCTAACGCCTTGGCCACGTTGTCGATGGTCAGCCCGTCGGCAAACAATTGGGCGAACTGCAGTCGATAACCTCCTATTGTCCGCAAATGCGCCACGCACGCATCGTGCGTGTTGGACATCTCCACCGGGTTGGCGATCGGTCCGATGGCTTGCACTTCGAGCGTGGCGGCCCGCCCATCCCAAAACTGCGCGTTGCTGAAGATTCGGTTGTAGGCCACCGGCGAGTTCCGCCCGCCCGCTTGCCCGTCGACCCCCAAGCTAACCTGCGCATCGTCGGCGAATCCATGCGGCGGGTCATGGCACGACGCACAGCTAATCGAGTGATCTCGCGACAGCCGCGGGTCGAAGTACAACTGACGCCCGAGTTCGATTTTTGCGCGGGTCAGTGGGTTCTCGACGAGGCCACGCATCTGGGTGGCGCCGGCGGCAAGGCCTGGCGGCAACCGCGGCTGAAGGTGCTGGTGGTTGCGGGGCTCGGCGAGCCACTGCTTGATTTCTGCTATCTGCAACGCGCCTTCGCCCGGGATGCCCGCGGTCAACTCGTCGGACCCCAGCAGTACCACTTCCCGCTGCTTCCCGGCGGCGGGCGGCTGCTGCCCCAGGCCTCGCGCTGCCGCCACGACCACCATCAGCAGGGCTGCCGTTACCCACGCACCAACCCACTTCACCACAGTGTGCCTCAAACAGTTTGCAGAATCGTTGATAACGTCCGCGCTCAGCAGGCCGATTTCAGGGCCGCCAGGGCCGCGTCGTAGTTAGGTTCTTCGGTTACTTCGGGAACGTACTCGGCATAAACCACCTTGCCTTCGCCATCGAGCACGAAGCAAGCGCGGCACATGATTTTCAGTTCCTCGATCAGCGTTCCCCAGGCGTTGCCGAAGTTACGGTCTTGGTAGTCGCTGCCAACCTTGATGTTCGTAATCCCTTCGGCACCGCAGAACCGATTCATGGCAAACGGCAAGTCGAGGCTCACGGTAACCGCGTTGACTGCATCGCCCAGCGCGGCCAAAGCGTCGTTAAACTTCTTCGTCTGCGTGGCACATACGCCCGTATCGAGCGAGGGCACGATGCTCAGAAGGGTTGGCTTACCCTTCAAATCGGCGAGCGTGAGCGTTTGCATCCCGCCCTCGAAATAGTGCAGCGTGAAGTCGGGGGCCGCTTGCCCCTGGGTCACCGCCTCGCCAGCCAGTGTCATCGGATTGCCCTTGAATGTAATTGCTCCACTGCGCGACATGCTTGCGATCCTTATTCGAAGTATAGGAAGGGGATAGGCGGGAGAAGCCACCCGTGCGGTAGTCCGCCTGAAATCGTTCGATCTCGGTTCAGTATCGTTCCCGCGCCAACGTGCGTGCAAGGGTGCCGCGCGCTACGACAGCGCCCGCTGGTAGCAATGGTCGAACAAGAGCTCCCATTCGGCCTGCTGAACCGCTCGACAGTAGGCCTCGTGCCCGCTCTGGCCCCGAACCGCCGCTTGGCAGGCGTCGACAAAGGCCATGGCGTCCCACCCGTCGGCCGGCAGCACGTTGTTAGCGCGATGCGGCGTGGCCAGTTCGAGGGCCACCGCTGCCAGCCGACCCTGGATCGGATGGTCGCCCGCATTGCGAAACCAATACTTCGCGTTGGAATAGTCGCCCTCGCGGCGGTGCATGATGCCGTGCCAGAAGCTCCCGGTGCCGGTTGGAATCCCCTGGCTGAGGCGATGCGAGTCGTCCAGGTGATCGTGCAGCAGCCAAACCCCAGCGACGGCCGCCGACGCCATGTTGCTATCGGCGATCGTAGCCGGCTCGAAAGCCGCCGCTGCAGTGAGACCGCTCAGTTGGCTCCACACACGCGAATTGGGATGCCCGCGATCGAGAGCACGATTACGGTCGGTATCCAAGAGCGGGCCGAACGTGGGGCCGTAGGCGGTGGGGTCGAACGCCTGCATGCGGATTCTCCTTGGTTCGCGGGGGAATTTTCCGCGGCGTGCTCGCTGGCATTTGCGTCCCCCAATATCGAACGCGGCGAGCCAACCGCGGCGGCGGAAAAACGTGGTCGTCACGCTCCTCCTCGCGCCGATGAATTCCCAGAATAGCGGATCGCCCCACCTGGTGGGTAGTTCTGGCATCTGCACGCAGGCCGTGCCATGGATGCCGGCACGAAATTCTAGCGCTGGGTTCGATGCACCAGGCGGACGCATCCGGCGGCACCAACGAAAATCGCCCACCCGGACGACCGACGGTCCGGGTGGGCGATGGAGGATCGATGCAACGTGCCACGACGCTAGGCGACTCGGCGGTATCCCCATCCGCCCAGCAGTAGCGTGCCCAGCAGGATCACGGAGCTTGGCTCGGGAACTTTCTCGAAATCGGGGTTGGGCACCACGTTCGTGGGAACCAATTTGAAGTCCTTCTTGGCAATGAAAGCGACCGTGTTCGGGTTCACCTCGCTCACGGCGGCCAAAGTATCGTTGATCACCACGCGGGCCTTGGTCACGCCAAACTCGGCAACCAACCCAGCCTCGTCGAGTGCGGGTCCAAAATCAACCAACAATCCGTTGGCCCAGGGCTGATTGAGTCCGGGACTGCTGGTCAAGGTGGTGCTGAACTGCGTGCTGGCGACAACCGTCAACGGTGTTGCGAGGAGCACCCCATCGACTGCCAGGATTTCCACCTCCGCGGCAATGCCGGCGGCGACCGTGGTAATGGTGGTTCCCGTGCCGAATAGCGAGAAGTCGCCACTCTCGTCGATGAACAAGCCATCGAATCCGGCGGCAACACCGAGTTCATTTTGGGCCACCATTAAGTCGAAATTCAGCTGGCCGTCAAACAGGTCCGCGTCGCCATCCTCGGCCAGGGCGGCAAACTCTTTGGGATTGAAGTCGAGCGTGTTGCCCGAAATGGTTGGCGCGCCGTATCGGGGCGGTGGAATCGGATCGGTGGCCGAGCTCTCGGTCACGTCCAGATACATCACCGAACCTGGCGGAATGTCGCTAAAATCGCCGTAGTTGATCGGTGCAGCAAAGGCAGAAGTGGCACCGGCAGCAAGCCAGGTGCAAACAAGCCAAGCGTAAGCTTGGCGCGTTGAAGAAATCATGAGGTCTATTCCCGAGTATGTTGTGATTACCTTGTCGGTCGGTCGACGAAAAACGCACGTTCACATCTTGTGGATCGCAAAATCAGGTGGCGGTCATTAGCGTTCCGGAAAGTTGCTTGGTGCGTTTCCGTCAGTTCACAACCCAATCGGGTCTAGCTGCCGGCAGCGCGGTTCATATTGGGGGACCAGTGGCCCACGAGTACCAACAAAAAAAACGACCTTTCAAATGCTCCCACCGGGCCCGAAAACGGGCGCAGTAAGAGGAATTGAAAGGTCGTTTAATTAGCGGTACCGCAAAAACTTAGGGTCTAAAGTAGATCTTCTCGTCGGTTAAGGTGGAAACTCCGTGTTCCAATATCCCCAGGCTAAACTGCGGCTAGGCGAATGTCAACTTTGCGCTAGGGAAAAATCCCGAAAATTGGCAATGAAGGCCCAGCAGCGAAGGCATTGCCCGCGCTACCTATGGCTAAAACGCCAACTCAACCTAAAGAAAACCACGGATTCCGCTGATTTTCAAGGATAAATCGTCGTTGTAGTTTGCACGGTCGTCACGCTCACGCCACCAGGAATGGGTTGGCTTTGCATGCTCAAACCCGTGGCTATCCGTGCTCCTGACGATTCAATGCCTCGAACCGTGCGCAAGTTGTTGTTGGGGGTGCCGGTTCACAACACGGGGGGTATTCCCCCAAGCCCCCCGGACGGCCACCAAAAAACACGCCGGCGTACTACGGTGCGCCGTTGGCGTTGGAGTCTACGGAGCGCCGTTGGCGTCGGAGTCTAGGGAGCGCCGTTGGCGTCGGCGGCAGTCACCTGCAGGTGACCCTGGCGGAACGCTTCGGCCATGGCCCGCGGCACGTCCGCCTCGGCGAGCACCACTTGGGCCCGATTGGCCTGCACTTGGGCCTTCATTTCCTGCTCGTGTGCAATGGCGTCGGCCCGCCGCTGCTCGGCCAAGGCCCGCGCCTTGCGGGTGTCCGCCTCTGCCTGGTCGGCCTGCAGTCGGGCACCAATTTGCTCGCCAATGTCGATGTCGGCAATGTCGATCGATACGATTTCGAACGCCGTGTGCGCGTCGAGGCCGCGGTCGAGCACGGCCTTGCTAATGCGATCGGGATTCTCCATCACCCGCAGGTGGTCGGGTGCCGAGCCAATGGCGGTGATGATGCCCTCGCCCACCCGGGCGATGATGGTTTGCTCGGTTGCCCCGCCGATGAGTTGCGACAGGTTGGTCCGCACGGTAACACGGGCACGAATCTTAAGTTCCACACCATTCTTGGCCACCGCACTCAGCGTGGTTTTGGGCGAGTTCGACGGATCGGGGCAGTCGATTACCTTGGGATTCACGCTGGTTTGCACGGCGTCTAGCACGTCGCGGCCAGCCAGGTCGATGGCCGCGGCGCGGTCGAAATCGAGGTCGATGTCGGCCCGGTGGGCCGCGATAATGGCCAAAATCACCCGCGGCACGTTGCCGCCCGCCAGGTAGTGGGCTTCCAGGCGGCGGGTGGTAATGCCGGTAGTGGGATCGGTGCCAACGCCCGCCTGTTGGGCCCGAATCTTGGCGTCGACAATCGTCTTAGGGTTCACCTGCCGCAGGCTCATGCCCACCAGGCTGAACGGGTTCATCGGCACGTTCGAGACGTACGCCTGGAACCACAATCGCAGGTAATTCCAGAACAGCGCCAGCACCGCCACGGCGAGCAGCATGCAGATCACGCCGATGATGATCATGATCGGCATGCTCTCGGTAAGGCTGTCGATTTCGACGGGCCCTTCTTGTTGGGCGAGCAGCAAAGGGGAAAAGGCAGGGGGCATGGAAAGAACCTTGTTGTGAGGGGAGGGCCAAGCATCGACTAAAAAGGGGGCGCGCGAGTCGTGGATCCTCTGCCCCCACGCCTTTTCGATGCTCGCCTCAACTAGACTATTCTAGCCGCGCCAGAGGCGAGGGAGAAGCACGTGCAAGGGGAAACGCCGCATGTCGAGTCGCCCCGTGGACGAATAAATTGCCCCCCCGCTGGCGAAAGCTCCCTGGCTGGCCGAGTGAATTTGCAACGATTTTGGCCTCCAACTGGCCCGATTGACTAGCCGCGGTCGCCGTTTTCGGGGATACTAAGGCTTGCCGCTTCAGGGGTAGTGGCGGCACTTGTCTGCTCAGCTTTTCTGCTCAGCGGAACTTGGAACATTCGTTCGCCCGCAGGCGGACTTACAGAGGAGAATCGAACCATGCGATGCATGCGAACTTGCCATCATCAAAAACGCCAACCGGCGCAGGCCTTCACGCTCGTGGAACTACTGGTGGTTATTGCCATCATCGGAATGCTGGTGGCCCTGCTGATCCCCGCCGTCGGCGCCGCCCGCGCTCGCGCGCGGCAAGCCACTTGCTTGAACAACCTGCGTGGCATCGGTCAAGCCATCGTGACGTACGAGTCTTCCAAGCAGCGTTACCCGGGTTACATCGATTCGGTCAAGGCGGTCACCGCGATGGGTCCAAAATACCTAGAGTGGTCGCCGGGCACTGCCGGACAAGAGTACGTCGAATCGACTTTTCAGCTTGCAGGTTCGAATGGAAACATTACGCCGCAAAATAGGCTGCGTTCGCGTGTCGCTTGGTCGGCACAGATTCTGGCCCAAATCGATCGTCAAGACATGTGGGATATTATTTCCACCGGTGGTGCCTCAGCAGAACAACTCGCAATCCGGCCGATCGAACTCTATGTCTGCCCAGACGATACAGACGTGACCAGTGCCACTGGCGGGGCTGGGCTGTCGTACGTCGTGAACACTGGTGGCTGGGATTTCGATGGCGCCAACTACATGTTGCAGGCTGATACCGGAGAGGTGAAGGAAAACGGTCTATTCTTTAACAGGGTGGACTCTGGTAACCCGATTAAGCAACGAATGAGCGGCATCCGCGATGGTGCTGCCACTACCCTCATGCTGTCGGAGAACATGCAGAAGAACCCAACTTACAGTTGGTTTGGCGTAGAGCCCGGAAACCCGGGCGAGGCTCAATTAGGAATGGTGTGGGTAGCCAACACGCAACCAGCAAACATCTGTTCAAACAATGAAGATCAGGCCGCTTTCAATTTCGAACCGGACCAGTTGCAATTCTCCGAATCAGCGGCTTGCTATGCCCGCCCCAACTCGAATCACCCAGGCGATTCATTTAACGTGATCTTTGCCGACGGCCACGGTTCGTCGATCAATCCGGACATCGAGTATGTCGTATACCAGCAACTACTGACTTCACACGGCGCCAAGTGTCTCGACACGGCCGACCATACCAATTTCAATAATCCGCCCATCATCACGTTTCGTACGCAGCCCCCCTGTCGAAGTCGGACTTCGACTGAGTTGGGCTGGAGGTTCCACGAGCGGCACAGCCCCAGCTGGCGAGCCGCGCCCAGGTGGACGGCGGTGCTGGCGGTCGCCTAAGCCCCCTTTCCTTGATCCCCTATTCTGCTAGAATGCGGGGCTCGCATGGGGTGCGAATGCGCCCCTTGCAGATTGTCCAGCGAATTCGAAGTGCCGGCGAGCTCGGCTGCCTTACGGGGCCCGGCTCGGCGAAGCTTCCGCGAATACTCCCGAAGTTGGTGATTATCATGCCAAAGCAAAAGACTCACAAAGGCACGAAGAAACGGTTTCGCCTGACTGCCAAGGGCAAGGCCAAGCACCGCCAAAGCGGTACCAGCCATCTGGCTGCCCGGATGTCGCACAAGCGGAAGCGTAACCTGCGTGGCACGACCACCACGAACGATACGAACAGCAAAATGATCGCCGCCGCCCTGGCGGGGAACAGCTACTAGAGGGCTAGCGGCTAGCGGCTGTGGGCTGTGGGCCAGACGCAAGCGATTGTTTCTGGACGATAGCTGCGAGCCGAAAGCTTCCAGCCTTACACAAGCGGGTCGGGCGATTGAACGTTTGCTCTCTGGGAGCAAAGGCCTGGCACTCGCAATCGATGCTGTTGGCTCCTGTAGCAGGAAGCCAACAGCCCGAGGGATTCGAAAATGCGTACTACCATCGGAGCGGCCCGCCGCCGCAAGAAGAATCGTCTGTTCAAGCAGGTGAAAGGCTATCGCGGCGGACGCGGCAAGCTACTGCGAACAGCGAAAGAAACCGCCGTTCCGCGGGTGCCTACTCTTTCCGCGACCGCAAGGTCCGTGCTCGCGAGTTTCGCAAGCTGTGGATCATCCGCATTAACGCCGCGCGCGCGAGCGTGGTCTGCGTTACAGCGAGTTCATGAATGGCCTGAGGAAGTCGGGCATTGAACTCGATCGCAAGACGCTTTCGGAAATGGCCATCAACGACGTACCGGCTTTCGACGCCGTGTTCGAGAAGGTCAAAGCCGCGCTGGCTTAATGACCAATTGGAGAAGGTTCAGGTATCAAATTTCAATTTTCAAAGGCCAGAGGACCCAATCGTCCAGGTCAGATTGAAACTTGAACATTGAAACTTTGTTCGATTGGACATTCACCTACCGTGGCCCTTCCAGACTTCATCGCCGATCTCGATGCGTTAGCCACCGAAGCGCGAAATGCGTTCGACGGCGCGAGCAGTACCGGTGCGCTTGAAGAAGCGCGGGTCGAGTTCCTGGGTGCCAAAGCGGGCCGCCTCAAGGCCGTGCAAAAGGGCATGGGCAAGGTCGATAAGGCCGACAAGCCAGCCGCTGGGCAAAAACTCAATGCGGTGAAACAGGCGATCGAAGCCGCCTTTGAGTCGGCCACCGCGCGGCTCGCCGAAGCAAAAGGCGGCGCAGAGCGCGAAGCCTTCGATGTCACGCTGCCGGGTAGACCGGTGCGAATCGGGCGGCTGCATCCCATCACGCAGACCATCGAGCGGATGAAGGAGATCATGGGCCGGCTCGGCTTCTCGACCGTCGAGGGGCCCGAAATCGAAGACGACTGGCACAACTTCGAAGCCTTGAACATTCCGCTCAGCCACCCGGCCCGCGACCCGCTCGATAATTTCTATCTGAGCGTTGCAGGACGATCCGGCGCAGCACGATGGCAAACCATTGCTACTACGGAGCCAAACGTCGACGGTCCAAATCCGGGTCATGGAACAATGTGTTGCGGATGCCGCCGCGACCGGGGCCCCGCCGCCGGTGCGAATCGTCTCGCTGGGGCGTGTTTATCGCCCCGATACGGCGGACGCCACGCACTACCCGATGTTCCACCAGATCGAAGGGCTGTTGATCGACCGCGGCGTGACGATGGCCGACCTGAAGAGCGTGCTCCGCATGTTCTGCCAGAGTTTTTACGGCGACGCCGAAGACCTGCACGTGCGGTTCCGCCCCAGCTTCTTCCCGTTCACGGAGCCAAGCGTCGAGGTCGACATCAACTGGCAAGACGCCAAAGGAAACGCTAGCTGGATGGAGATCGGTGGTGCGGGCATGGTCGACCCCAACGTGCTCCGCGCCGTGGGCTACGACCCCGAAGAAGTGACCGGCTTCGCCTTCGGCATGGGCGTCGAACGCATCGCCATGCGACAACACAACATCACCGACATCCGCGACTTGTACACCAACGACGTGCGGTTCTTAGCTCAGTTTTGAACAGCGAGGCCAGATGCTGGAAGCCAGATTCTAGAGGCTAGTCGCAAGCGAGCCGATCGCGTCTTCCACCATTTCGTCTCCAGCCTCCAGCCTCTAGCATCCAGCTCTTTCATGATTATTTCCAAAGACTGGCTCGCCGAATACGTCGATCTCAAGATGCCGCTCGACGAGCTCACCGAGCGGTTAACCCTGACCGGCTTGAACCTCGAAGGCGTTGAAGCAGTCGGCAAGGATACGGCCATCGATCTGGAGGTGACCAGCAATCGGCCCGATTGCCTGGGGCACATTGGTGTCGCCCGCGAGGTCTCGGTGTTGTGGGGTGAGGAGCTTCGAAAGCCCGACCCTCAGCCGAAGGCGACCGGCGCGGAGGCATCGAGTGCAATTTCGGTCGATATCACCTGCCCTGAGCTTTGTCCGCGGTACACGGCCCGCGTGATCAAAGGGGTGAAGATTGGCGCGAGCCCCGATTGGCTCGTAGAGCGGCTCCAGGCGATTGGCTGCGGCGTGGTGAATAACGTGGTCGACATTACTAACTTCGTGCTGTTCGAGTGTGGCCAGCCGCTGCACGCCTTCGACTTGGCGAAGCTCACTGGCGGTAAGATTGTTGTCCGCGAAGCGAAGGACGGCGAAGAGTTCACCGCCATCGACCACAAGACCTACAAGCTTTCGCCCGGCACTTGCGTGATCGCGGACGCCAAGCGTGCGGTGGCGCTCGGTGGCGTGATGGGCGGTGCCGATAGCGAAGTATCCGACGACACGGTCGACCTATTGATCGAGGCGGCCGACTTCGACCCGCTGGCCATCCGAACCACCGCCCGGCAGCATCACCTGCACAGCCCCAGCAGCTACCGCTTCGAGCGGGGTGTCGACCCCGCAGGACTCGATTGGGCGAGCCGCCGGTGCTGCGAGCTGATACTGCAACTGGCCGGCGGCACGCTGCTCGAAGGCGTGGTTGAAGCTGGCCCCGCGTGTTCGCAGAATGGGCCCGAGCCGACCGGCGAGATCAAGCTCCGCTTTCCCCAGATCCCGCGGCTCTTGGGCATCGAAGTGCCCGAGGCCGAAGTGCGGAAGATCCTTACCGACCTTGGTTGCACCGAGACGCACTGCTGCGACCACTGCGTGAAAGTGACCCCGCCTACGTGGCGGGCCGACCTCACCCGCGAGGCCGATCTGCTGGAAGAGGTCGCCCGCATTCACGGTTACGATCGAATCCCTGAGGACGTTGGCGTGCGGATGGCGCCTTCGCATCGCAGCCGCCGCGACATCGTGCTCGACCGCGTACGCCGGGTGCTTACCGCGACCGGTTTCGACGAGGCGTTAACGCTCAGCACCGTAGAACCCGAACTGGTGGAAGCCCACCGCGTCTGGACCACCGAGCCACCGCTGGTGACCAGCACGCCGGTGCTCCGCCGGGCGAATGCGCTGCGGCAAAGTGTGGTGCCGAGTTTGTTGGGTTGCCGCAAGACCAACGTGGCGATGAGCAATCCGGTGGTCGAGCAGTTCGAAATCGCGCGGGTGTACCTGCCGCGAATCGGCGAATTGCCCGACGAGCGATTGGTGCTGGCAATTGCCAGCGGCGGCGATTTGCTGGACGTGAAGGGCGTGATTGAAGCGGTGGTGGCGGACACGGTTGGCCACGTATCGAAGCTGGTGACGATGCCCGATAGCACTGGCAAAGCCAGTGGCACGCTCCTGGAACCTTCGCGCATGGGGTGGTTGATGCTTGGCGAAGTGCAGCTCGGCTATCTCGGCGAACTGTCCAGTGCGGCGCTCGACCAGTTCGACCTTCGCGGCCCGGTGACGGTGGCCGAAATCGATTTGGGGCCGTTGCTCGATGCGGCCGAGCTGATTCCGCGAGCGGGGACGCTCGTAAACTTTCCGCCCATGTCGCGGGACTTGAACGTGGTGTTCGACGAAGCGGTTCGCTGGTCGGAAGTCGAGGAAATTGTCCTTGCCGAAGGGGGCGAACTGCTCGAAGGCGTTCAGTTTGAGGAAGTTTACCGCGACGCCGAGCGTCTGGGCAAAGGCAAGAAGAGCCTGTTGTGGGGCATCACGCTTCGCAGCCCCGAGGGGACACTCACCAGCGAACAGGCCGACGTGGTCCGCGACCGCATCGTCGCGGCACTCCGCCAAAAACTCGGCGGCGAGCTGCGGGCAAGCTAAAATATAGGGGAGTGCGTCATCCCGACTAGATTTGGGGCGAGCCGCACGCGCTAGCGTTCGGCGTACTCTACGAAACCCGAGGCTCGTACCCTACGGCTTGCTTTAGAGGATCCCGCATGTTGGCCTGGACGAGCCAGTTGTTACCTCGACCGCGGTTTCTTACCGCGTTGCTAGCGGTCGCCCGCTAGCGTTGATCGGAAGTCAGCTGGACTTGTGTCCGGACACTTCGTAATTTTCACGGCTATGCAATCCATGACCACCGCCATTGGTGCCCAGACTGTGCCTGAGCTATTTGTCGCGACGGTCCGCCGCCGCCGACATCAGCCCGCGCTGGCCGCGATTGTGGACGGCAAAGTGACGTGGCACACGTGGGAAGACATTGCCGGTGCCGTCGAGGCGCGGACGCGCGAGTTTACCCAGCAGGGCATCCAGCGCGGCGACCTGGTGGTGCAGATTGGCCCCAACAGCGTGCAATGGGTGGTGAACGACCTGGCACTGCATTACCTGGGCGCGGTGCATGTGCCGCTGCACGCCACGCTGAGCAGCGCCAAGCAAAAAGAGCTGATTGCCCACAGCGGCGCACGGCATGTTGTGCAGCTCAGTAGCGACGCGAATCGAATCCAACTGGGCCGGCGGCCGGTCGAACGCATCGGCAAGTACGTTCCCCCGCACACCGTCTGTGGACCAGAAACGCTGGCGACCATCCTTTACACGTCCGGCACCACCGGCGATCCGCGCGGCGTGATGCTGACGCAAGGGAACATTGTCACCAACACGGTTGCCCTGTCCGAAGCCGTGGGCAGCCGCAACGAAATGCGGCTGGTGGTGCTGCCATTCAGCCACATCTACGCCCGTACGTGCGACCTGTACAGTTGGATCCAGCGCGGCTCCCGGCTTATTCTTGCCGAAGATCCGCGGGAGACGTTCATGCGTGATTGCCAGCTGGTCAAACCGCTGGTCATCAATGCGGTGCCGTACCTGTATCAAAAGTTGGTCGATCTGGCCGATGCCGAAGTAGAGCAAGCGGACGATGCAGTGCCCGGCACCGAGGGGGCCACGCCAAAGACGATCCGCCAGTTACTTGGTGGCCGGATTGCGCGATGCTACTGCGGCGGGGCAGCGCTCTGCGCCAAGCGTTGTCGAGCGATTTGCCGAAGAACGAATTCCGCTATTGCCCGGCTACGGACTCACCGAAGCCTCGCCCGTGGTGACGGTTCCCTCGCACGCCGAGTTTTCGCCCAGCACGGTAGGCCGGCCCTTGTCGAACATCGACGTGCGGCTGGCCGACGATGGCGAAATCCTGGTCCGCGGCCCGAGCGTGATGAAAGGCTATTGGCTAAACGAGGAAGCCACCGACGAGGTGCTCAAGCAGGGCTGGCTGCATACGGGCGACCTGGGTGAGTGGGATGCCGACGGACGCTTGTCGATTGTAGGGCGTAAGAAAGAGCTGATGGCGCTGTCGACCGGCAAGAAGATTATTCCTTCGGCACTGGAAACGCTCCTTTGTGCCTCGCCTTGGATCGAACAGGCGATGGTTGTCGGCGAAGGTCGCACGCACCTGGCGGCCATCATTGTGCCGAATCCCAAGCGCATCAAAGGGGAGATTCGCAAGCAGAAGTTGTTCGTGTGGTCGAAGAAGCGGGGCGTTTCGCACCCGAAGATCCGCAAAATCATCGAGCGTGAAATTCGTGCCACACTGGCGCATCTGCCGCCGCACCAGCAGGTGAAGAAGTTCACGGTCATCGATCGCGGCTTCTCCATCGATTTTGGCGAAATGACGCCCAAGCTAAGCCTCCGCCGCTCGGTTGTGGAGCAAAACTTCGCCCGCGAAATTGCCGCCATGTATTCAGGCGAGCCGAGAGACTAGTCGTTCGTCAGAACGGAAAATTAGGATACAAATGGTGAGCCTTAGGCGGTAGCCTCGGGCTTTCTCAGTGGCATCCGACGCTAGCGCGTTCGGCTCATGCTGGAAACGAGCTTTGACAGACCACGAGTCGCAGGACGCTGGAAGTGGGTGGTACCGGGATGGTATCTTCTCTGGCATCACAGCCTCCAACCTCTAGGCTCTTATGTTCTGCGCTCTCTATACCGATTATCCATGGGCCGACAGCGACCTTGAGCGGTCGATCTTGGCGGAAGTCGATTGCCAGCTCATCAAGGCACCCGCCGAGGACGAGGCGACGCTGGCCGAATACGCCACCCGGGCCGATGCCATTCTCACCTGTTGGGCCCCAGTGACGGCCAAGGTAATTGATTCGGCCACGCACTGCGGGCACATCGCCCGCACGGGCATTGGGCTCGACAACATCGATGTCGGTCGGGCGAGTGAGCGTGGGATAATGGTGACGAATGTGCCCGATTATTGCATTCCCGAAGTGGTCGAACACACGCTGGCCCTGTTGTTTGCCCTGGCCCGGAAGATTCACATCTACCATCAGTCGGCGCAGGCGGGCCGTTACGACCGGCTGGTCGGCGTGCCGCTCGAGCGGATGGAGGATCAAACCGTCGGCGTGGTGGGAACAGGACGAATTGGATCGATTGTAGCGCAGCGGTGTAGCGGCTTGGGCATGCGAGTCGTGGCGAACAATCGCTCGCGCCAAGTGCCCGCGGGCAGCCAGTGGCGGTCGCTCGATGAGCTGCTCGTAGAGAGCGACTACGTGATCTTGCTCTGCCCATTGACCGCGGAAACGGAGCATCTCATCGGTCGCCAGCAACTGCAGGCTATGAAGCCCACCGCGTTTCTGATCAACACCTCTCGCGGCGGATTGGTGGACCATGCGGCACTCGCCGAAGCGCTCGCAGCTGGGGAAATCGCAGGTGCCGGGCTCGATGTGCAGGTGCCCGAACCCCCCGACATGACCATGGCTCCCTACAACGATCCGCGCGTGATCGTTACGCCGCATGCGGCCTTCTACTCCACCCGCGCTGTGCAGGAGTTGCGGAGTCGCGTCGCCCGCCAGGTAGTGGATGTGCTCTCGGGTCGAACGCCAGAGCATGTCGTCAACGCCGATCGAATCGGTTGATCGGGCTGCGTGGGGCCGATGGCGGCGCATTAATCGGTGTACGCGCCATAGCCGGCCCGCAATTGAAAACTGTTTTTGACGGTTGGCAATGCCCGGCGTATATATCTGCGTAGAGTTTTCTGTCGCCACGACTACGGGCGGCGGCGCAGAACTTGCGCTGCCGCTAACGACGCTGCCTTTAGAACGTTGCTGCCCATTCGTATGGAAACTCCCCCACCGCCCGCCGAACGCCCAGCCACGGATGCCACGCGTAACACGCTCCGTGAGTTGCGGGAACGTGCGCAGTTGTCGCTGGAAAAGCAGCGCGACCGCATGCAAGAGCTTGAGGCGCAGTTTGCCGGGCGGTTGCAATCGGTGGCCGAACAACTTTCGGGCGAACTAGAGCAGCGCGATGGGCCTCTGCCGCAAGACGCGATCGACGAAGCCCGCCAGCAACTGGAAGAGGAACGTCAGTCCTGGGAGGCAGAGCTTGCCAAGACCGACGCCGAGTTGCACGAGCGGATGGAATCGCTGGCAGGTCGGCTTGCCGAGCTGGAAGAGCGGGAACGCACCTGCGACGAGCGACAGAGCGACTTTGCCAGTCGCGAGCAAGCGTATGCCGAGCAAGCCGATGCCCTGGCAAGCCAGAGCGAGCAACTCAAAGAGCGCGAAGCTGCCTTTGCCAATCAGCGCGAGGCACTCGAAGCGGTAGAAGCGGAACTGGCCCACGCCCGAGACCAACTCCAGGCGGAACAGTTCGCCGTGGTCGAGCAGCAGGATAGTCGCGTTGCCGAACTCGAAGCCCAACTCGCTGAGCGGATTGCGGAATTCGATGAGCGTGGTGAAGACTTGCGGATCGCCACTGAAGAACGGGACGCGCGGCAGGGCGAGATCGAGCAGCTGCATTCGCAGCTTCAGCGCGAACAATCCGACTTCGCTAGCCAGCGCGAGGCATGGGACCAGGCACAAGCCGCTAAGGCGGACGAGCTGACGCAGCGGATTGCGGAGCTTGAGGCAGAGCAGCAGTCGCATGGCGAGTTGCACGCCGAGCAGCAGCAAAGCCTTCAGCAGCAATTGGACGAGGCCCGCCAACAGGTTGAGCAGCTCGAGCAAGAGCTCGAATCGGGCAGCAACGCCAGCGGGCAACTTCAGTCCGCCGAGGCCGCCTGGCAAGAAGAGCGGGAGCGCCTCGCCGGCGAACAGGAGCGATTGGCTGCTACCTTGGAAAAGGTATCGCAAAAGCTGGCCGCCACGATGGCCAACCAAGAGCCGATCGAAGAGGTGCAAAGCAAGTTCGCCCTTGCGTTGGACGACCTCCGTGCGCTCCGCGAGCGCAATGCCGAGCTCGAACAAGAGCTGGCACGGCAGCCTGGGCAAAACGCCGACCAATCGGCAGAACTAGCTGCATTACTTGAAGAACGCGCCGCGCTGGTGGCCCAGGTCGACGAACTTCGTAGCCACGCCGCGGCCGGAGGCGAGGCTGGTGATCAGGAGATGGCCGATCTGCAGCGTCGGTTCGAGATGGCCGTCGACGACGTCCGCCAATTGCGCAGATAACCAGCAGCTCGAAGAGCAATTAGCCAGCCGGCCAGCCGGCCAACCGGCCAGCAACGTGGCCGGCAATGGAGAAGAGAAGTGGGAAGACTTGAAGCGGCGCTTGCTGCTGAGCCTTGAGGATGAATCGGGCGAACTGAGCGACGAACGCCAGGACGAACGGGCCTCCATCGAACACACGATTCGCATTACCGACGACGTGGTGGCTTCGAAGGATCGCGAGATCATCGAACTGCGTCAGCAAATGGAACAAATAGCAGAAGCCCCCCAAATCCAGCAACCAGACACCGATGCGCACGAAGTTGCCTTCGATGCGGACGAGGTCATCCAGCAGCAGCGGACGAGGCTCGCCGCACTGGAAGAGCAAATGACCGCGGAACTACGCGCCGCGGAACTCGAAATGTCGGTCGAACGGGCGAAAATCGCCCGTGAGCAAACCGAGCTGGCCGAATGGCGTATTGAACTGGAATCGCTTCGCGATTCGCTCCCCAAGAAGGGCGAGAGTACCAACGGCCATGGCGGCGGCAAAGGCCGCTGGTTTAGCAAGCTGGGCCTCGGCGGCGACGAAGGGTAAGCCCGCAGCCTGAGCTACTCCACCTGCTCGCCATCCAGGTGGTAAATCGCCAGGTGCCTGTCGCCAGGACCAATGAGTTCGTCGATGGTGAAGGTACCTTCCACGGCGATCGACCGTGTCGAGAAGTCGGCGTAGCGGCCGGGCTGCATGTCGACCACAATGCAGTCGTACAACGCCGCTCCTGGGCCAAAACAGCACTCCTGGTTGTCGCGTACCAGGATGAACTGCTCAATGCCTGTTCGCTGGAAGGTGGGCAACATCCACCCGCGGATGCGAATCCGCTGACCGCCGAGCGCTTCGATCTCGTCGGTAAGCATCGAACGGTCGAACGGTGCGTCGGGCTCGATGTCGAATTTGATGTCGTCGAACGTCTTGTCGACTAAGCGGGCAGGCGCACTAGCTGCAACCGGTGGCGTGCTGGAGCTACCACCGCTTAGGGTTGCGGATGGCTGATCGGCCGGCGTATCGCCCGGTATGGGCTGCGCCGGCAAGTTGGGCGGGTCGGCGGGGGGTACGTAGTTGGTGCTGGTTTCGGGCTCGCAGCCCGTGGTGGTGGCCAACAACAGCGCAAGGAGCACGCTAGCGACCTGCGTTTCGCCTCTTGCCTTGGCATGTCGTCGACAGAAACGCATCGCTTCGTCTTGCGAATAACGGTAGGAGGGAGGCACATGGCGGCGAGCTGACCGCCGCGGAGACTAATCGATATAGTCGGCTTCGAGGGCGAACACCGGATACTCCGCACCGCGACCCAGATTTTGCGGAATACAAACGAGGCGGCCGCCAAGGCGGGTGACTTGCAAGTCGCTCTTGGCCTTAAGGGGCGACTTCAGGTTCACTAGCATCTGATCGAAATACTTGACCGATTGCAGGTCGCCAAAGCAGCATTGGTTGTTGTCGCGAACCAAAAGGAACTCCTGACTCCCGCCGCGCGGCACGATGGTTCCCGGCCGGATGTAGCCTTTAATGAAGATCGGCTCCCCCAACAGGTCGATCACTTCCTTCGGCACAGGACGCCCCGCTTCTTCGTCCTTTTGGTCCGGTTTGAGCGAGAGGAACGATATACGCTCGTAGCCGTCAGGCACCTCGGTGGCGTGGATGTAGCCGGCGTTTCCTAGGCCCCACGCTAAGAGCCCTGCCGACAACACCAAACCGGCAACCGCGAGGGGGCGTCCGGTGTAGATGTCGCGATTCGCGGATATCTTTCGCAAGGCAAACAGCGAAACAACAATGCCGATGACCGGGATTACAGCCACCTGAACGGCCAGCTCGAAGAACTCGGTAACCGCGAGCATGAACAGCGACATCAACCCGAACAGCACACTCAACAAGGCACCTGAATAGAGCGCGCGGTACTCAAGCGCGGGGTTGTCGTCGGGCTTCGCCACGGGAGGCGTCGCGTGAAGGGTGGAAGTACTCATGGCTAAGAGGGGGGGGGAAATGATTGGATGGAAGGACCCAGCTCCTGAAGCAGGAACCATGCCTACTTCCAGTGCTGCCAACTATTATTGTACGCCAATACTGCCCCGGCGGGTCATGCGCCACCCCGAAGTACCGCCCACACCAGGGCCACGAACCCCGCCGCCGCCACCAACGGTAGTCCGAGCAGGAGGAGCCGATTGGGCTCGCTGGGGGTTTGGGCAGCGACGGGCTGGGCAGGGATTTCCGCAGCCGCCGGCGATTTGGCACCCGTTGTTGGCTCGGCGTTGCCAAGGTTGTCGCCAAGGTTGTCGTTGTTGGCGAGCGGCTCGCCGCCCGACTCGCTATCGGCCGCGATTTGCCCATCGGTCGGCGTATCGCTGAGATCCCCGTCACTGAGATCCCCGTCGCCGTTGGCGAGCGGAATCGAAGCTTCCGCCGGATCGCCGCTCGCCGCAGCTTCAGGCGAATCGTTCACGGGCTCTTGTTCTACGTTGGCGGTTGGTTCGGCGGAATTGGGGCTGGTTGTCCGCGCTCGGGCCAGGAATCCGAACGACATGAGGCTGCGGGCCCGCTTGACGGTATCAGGATCGAGCTGCTCGACTTCTGCCAAGGCTTCGGTCGCCCGCTTGCCAATCTCGCCCTCTTGCCGCGTTGCCTGGTCGAGATAGGCAACAATCGGCTCTTTGACATACGTTTTGGGTTCGGCCTCCTTGAACATGGTCACCAGTCGCTCCAACACGCTCCAATCTTCCCAGCGTGCCAGATCGGTAATCGCTTGCTCGGCGAAGTCGGGCTTATCGAGCACCAGCCGCATCGATTCGAGCAGCCGCTGTTGGGGTACGTCGGTGGTTTCCTCGCCCAAGAAGCGAAGCGCGATGAGCACGCCGTACACTTTAGTGGGGTCGGCGTACGGATCTTTCAAGAAGCACTCGTCGACAACGTCCAGCCCATTGGCACCGGTGAGCTTCAGGAAACAACCTACCATGGCGTTAAACCCCAATTGCTTGCGGCGTTGTTCCATGGAAACCATCTCGGGCACAATGGGCAGGGTGATGGCGCCGCCCAGGCCGAGGCCCGCTGCGGCGGTCGCCTCGGCCGCCGAGCGGAGCACCCGCACGTCGGCCAGCATCATGGCGCGGAGCCGCTGGATGTCCTCCTCCTGGCCGCAAACTCCCAGCATGGTGAAGAACAAGCTTCTGCGGCTGGGGCTTACTTCGCGATCTTCAATCCAATTCCAAAGTTGGCCGCGGTCGATCTGGTCCTTCAGGGCGATGACGTCCGCGTAGGGAGCGCGGGCGAACTCGTCGTACGAATCCTGGGCAAGCAGCGGATCACTATGCTGCAAGAATTTCAAGAAGTACTCCATCCGCTCCGGACCCGTGGGGGGTAGCGATCGGAGCCGATGGATGTACTCGACGGCTGCCTCGGATACGGGGATCGGAATGTTCCAATCGAGCTTGTCGACACCAACTCCACGGATGAAATACATCTGGCCTTCGACCGGCTCGCCAAAGAAGATGGCCTCGATCTCTTCGACCCCTTCCAGCAGGTCGTCGCCCAGCAGTACGCCCTCGACAAGAAATTTCGCCTTGCCGGTCTCAGGGTCGACCACGCCGAACTCGCCGAGGTCGTCGGGCCCTTCGGCAGCCGGCGCGGCAGGCTTGATGAGCTTGGCGAGCACCACGGCATCGCTGGCGTCCATCTCTTCGGTGAGCGTGTTCGACTCGACTACGCAGTACGGGCAAGACCGCACGACCGACGCGAGGAGAAAGAGGACGACACCGAACAACGCGATACGAGAAGATAGACGGTTCATGGTAGCGCTTCAGATTTTGGGGAAGGGTCGCGGCTTAGCCACCCACATTGTACCGCAATCAGCGGGTTCCGCTGAGGGCTTTTGCCACGTCCGTGCGGTAGGCAGTAATGGCCGGCAGGACACCCGCCATGATGGCCAGCAGCAGTAGGGCGGGG
This sequence comes from Lacipirellulaceae bacterium, assembly GCA_963753855.1. Taxonomy (GTDB): domain Bacteria; phylum Planctomycetota; class Planctomycetia; order Pirellulales; family Lacipirellulaceae; genus Aeoliella. The sequence continues at coordinate 1,013,001 of CAVWDV010000009.1, forward strand.
ATGACCATCAGTTCCCACGGGTCGAACGCTAGCATGTTGAGCGATACGCCGGTTTTGGCTTCGACGTACGGGCTGGCGATGCCAATCATCAAATGGCCAAGCACCATTCCGGCGATACCACCGAGCAGGGCCAGCAGTACCGCCTCGAGTAGCACGATCGACTGGACTGCCCCGCGGCTTGCGCCGGCGCCCTCATCACGGCGATGTCGTGGGCCCGCTCGGACATGGAGTTGTAGATGCTCACCAGGATGCCAATGGCGGCCACCAGCACGATGAGCACCGTGAGCACCAACAGCACGACCCGCACGGGACCGATGATATTCTCCAACAGCGACGAGACCACCTCCGATGGTGCAACGGCTTGCGTGGCACTCCCGCTCTTGTTGATCGTAGTATTCAGCACCATGGACGACGTGGCCGACGGACATTTGACCAAGAGCGAAGTTACCTCGCGCTGGGCCTCGGGCAGCGGCTCGACAGGGTTGCCGGCATTGTCGTACCCCACGGTCGGCGCGTTAGGCTCGGGAGTGGTTGAAGCGGCGGTGTTGTCGCTGCTGGGGCGTTTGGCCGACAGGGCATGGCCTTCGAGCAGGTAAAAGCCCTCCATGTTGACGAACAGGGCCCGGTCGTTAGTGGTGCCAGTGGGAGCAAGGATGCCAACGACCTTGAATTCGCGATGCTTGTCCCCCTCGCCGCCCAAGCCATGCGTGGGATTGAATGAATCGCCCAACTTGAGTCCACCCTGCTTGGCGGCAATCGATCCGACCACCGCTTCAAAGAAGTTCTCGCGCTGGAAGTTGCGCCCCTCGGCAAACTCGTAGCTGCTGCTGCCATCGTACTTGAGCTTGTCGAACAAGTCGGGTGTGGTGCCAACCACGCGGTACTTGTTGTCGCCCGTTACGTAGGTATCGCCCAGGCAGTAGGGTACGACCACATCGGTGTAGGGGGCGTATTCGCCATCGATGAACTTGCGATAGTAGGCGTACGAGATGGGATACAGTGGCTTGTCCAAATGGTAAACGGTGCTCAGCACCAACTGCATCCGCCCGCCGGTGCCCCCCACGATGAAGTTGTATCCCTGCGGATCCTGTTCGAATTGCTCCACCGCCACCCGGTGGATGACCATCACGCAGATTACTGCCGCCACGCCGAGCGCCATCGACAAACCGGTAAGAATCGACGCGAGTGGCCGGTCCAACATGTTTCGCCAGGCGATGGTCAGGTAATTCATGCTGCGCGGGCCACCCGATTGATGTCTTCCAAGGCGATGACGTTATCAAATTGACTCGACACCTCCGGCGAGTGCGTAACCATCAGCATCGCCACGTTCTCCTGCACGCACACCGTGCGGAGCATGTCGACCACTTGCTGCTGGTGCCCGGGATCGATGTTGGCGGTTGGCTCGTCGGCCAGCAGCAGCAAGGGGTGATTGACCAGCGCCCGGGCGACTGCCGTACGTTGCTGTTCGCCCACGCTCATGGCCGAAGGCTTGTGGTGGATGCGATGCCCTAGGCCAACTTCTTCGAGCAATTGGACGGCGCGGTCGCGATCCTTGGGCCGGCCTGTGAATGTCATGCCGAGCATCACGTTCTCAAGCGCCGTGAAGGCCGGCAGCAGGTTGAACGTCTGAAACACATAGCCGATGTTGCGGGCCCGGAACTTATCGCGGCCCGCCTCAGCAAGCCGGGTAAGTTCGACATGGTTGATGGCAATGGATCCCGCGTCGACTGGGGTGAGTCCCGCAATGGCATGCAGCAGCGTGGTCTTGCCACAGCCACTGCGGCCACGAATGACCACCTGATCGCCGGGCGCGACCGCGAAATGTTCGATATCCAGGATTGGCAACCGTTCGCCATTGGGCTCGCGATACGCCTTCTGGACGTTCTTGAGTTCAACGAGTTTTGCAGAGTCCGGCATGGCAGTTCTTGGCGGAGCCTAATTGGCGGGCAGGAGTCGAATGGCGTCGGGTGGTTTATCATACCGGGATGGCCCAGTGGTTCGTAACCGTGGCTGCCTCCCATGCGCTGCTACGCAGCCGGGTGAGCGAGGGTTCAGCCGGCTGGTCAAGTTTGCCGCAACCTGCCATGCTGAGGCTTGCAAACTCACCCGTTTCGAGCCCTTCATGTCGTATGAATCTCGCCGACTCCACCCCGCCTTCAGCCAATGCCCGCCGCAATGCGGCCGCTGAGTGGTTGCTTGGGCGAATCAACTTCGAGCGGACCGCGGTCGTGCCGTATGGCGAGCGGCAACTGAAGCTTGACCGCATGCGTCAGTTCATCACGGCGCTCGGCAATCCGGACACCGCGGCTCCCATCATCCACATTGCCGGCACCAAGGGCAAAGGCTCGACGGCCGCCATGGTGGCTGCCATGCTCACCGCGGCAGGCTACCGAACGGGTGTATTCAGTTCGCCGCACCTCGAACGGATTGAAGAGCGTTTTGCCATCAATGGCACGCCTGCCTCGGCGGATCAGCTGGCCGATTTGGTGGAGGCCGTGCGGCCTGTTGTCGAAGAATTCGACCGCCGATCGGCCGAGTCGGCTGAGGATGGACTCACCTTCTTCGACATCACCACGGGTATGGCGCTCGTGTTCTTTGCTCAGCAGCAATGCGAGGCGGTGGTGCTCGAAGTGGGTCTCGGCGGGCGGCTCGATTCGACCAACGTCTGCTTGCCGGCGGTATCCGCCATTACCAGCATCAGCCTCGACCACACCAAGCAACTGGGCGACACGCTGGCCCTCATCGCGGCCGAAAAGGCAGGCATCATTAAGCCCGGCGTGCCGGTCGTATCGGGCGTGGTGGACGACGCACCCGCGAGGTGATTGCCCGCGTGGCGCTCGACCACGGGTGCCGGCTCATCCAGCGGGGCGCTGATTTCGACATCGCCTACCATGCATCGATGGCGGGCGACACGTTCGACTACCAGCAGGGCGACTACCAGCTGGGCGACCACCGGGCCATGGCCAACATTCACTTGGCCTTAACGGGCGCGCATCAGGCCGATAATGCCGGGGTGGCGCTCGCCGTGATCGACGAGTTGGTCGGCCAAGGCTGGCAAGTCTCCGAAGCTTCCCGGCGGGAAGGACTCGCCCAAGTACGGCTGGCCGGACGCATTGAAGTAGTGCCGGGTGAGCCGCTCGTAGTGCTCGACACGGCTCACAACGCGGCGAGTGCCGCGGCGCTCGCCACCACGCTGGGCAACCGCGGCGAACTGCCGCGAACGCTGGTGGTTGCTTGCAGTCGCGATAAAGACTTCGCCGCCATCGCACACGCGCTCGTGCCCGTTTTCCGTCGCATCGTTGTTACCCAATACCAGGACAACCCACGTGCGGTGCCTTACGAGCAGTTGGCCCAAGTGTTCCGCGATGCGGCTCAGGATGGACAGAACGTCGCCATTGATCTGATGCCGACACCCGCCGACGCGTGGCGACATGCAATCGAGGTTACGCCCAACACGGGCCTGGTTTGCATTACGGGGTCGTTTTTTCTGGCCGCGGAGTTGCGGCCCGTGGTGCTGGCACGACGGTCCAGCTAAGCAACCAAAGGGGAGCCACAGAGCGGCGCTGTTCGGCGTCAAGAGCTTTGCCTGGCCGAAACAGGCATTTTCGAATTTCCACCTCGTGTGGCTTGCGATCGTACTCCCCTAATCATGCGTCTACCGCGGAGCGGTCCGCTATCGCGGCGAATCCGCGTTTGTCTTTGTTGCTCCCTTCTGTTGGCTGCCAGCAGGCAAATGCCAAGGTATTCTTGAGCCCTTCCCGCGAACTCGCCGCGAGTGCATCGACGAAGAAACCGACTGGCGTTCCGGAGAACGCCAGTCGGCGTGGTAGGTTCGGTGGTGGCGGATATTCGCCCCAATGATCCCGAGTTTATTCACCAAACTTCAGCAGTTGTCCGAGCTGCTGGATGGTTTGGCGGTTCACCTTCACCTGCTTGCCAGAGGAAGGGTTGTTGTGGCCATTTTGCACCGACTTTTGGGTGATCGGACCAGGCAGGCCAATGGGGCCTTGCGAATGATTGCGAATGACGACCGGGCCGGGGCCGCCGTAGTGGGCCGACTTTGGCGTGATGGGGCCGACGCCCGGCGAGCCGCCTACGTACGTATTGCGGTACATGATGGCGCCGCTGTTCACATCGCGAATCGCGAGTTGCACCATGCCACCTTGGTACATGGCGTTCTGCAGTGCCTGATCCCAGGCGCCGTGGAACGTTAGGGGGAAACCATTCAGGCTCAGCACTACGTCGCCCGGCTCAAGACCCAGGCTAGCGGCCAGGCCATGGCACTGGACGTACGTGACTCGTTCGCCAATGCCACTCAGGTTGAAGCTCTGAAAACCGAATTTTGGTAGGAACGCGGGGGCCGGTTGGAGGGCGGGGCTCGGATTGTTGATAAAGAGTCGCTGCGAGTGCTGGGCCTGGCTGTCGGCTTGCAGGGCGAGCGTAGCGGCCAGGGCGAGGGCGAGCGTGGTGAGTGTGCGAGTCATGGCAGGGTCTCCAATTCGAAAGGGGGCGGGAAAGTGGTTGCCGGCTTGGCCGGTCATGCCAAACCCTAAAGGCAACCACAGTGCCAGCATTTCGAATTGAATGCCCACGCGTCGACCCAAGTCACTTCTAAAAAGCAACTTAGGTAGATTTTTGAGAAAAGGAATGCGCCGCTTTCACGATACCATACACGAGCCGAGCGCCATCATTATGATGCCGACGCGGTTCACCGTGAGACGCGACTCGGGCGCAAGTTGCCCGCCAGCTAGGCGGGGCGATTGAAGAAGCGGTAAGCTACCAGCACTTCGTAGAGGTCCGCCGGAATCGAGACCTCGTCGTCTGCAAAGTCTTCCAACCAGGTCCGGCGGCTGGCGTAGGCGTCGGCCAGCAGCGGAATGATTTCGCTGGCCGGTCGCGTTACGCTCTCGGCATGGCTGAACCGATTCTTGCCTTCAACGGCCGTACCCGAGGTGTCCGGTCCGTGGTAAACTCGCAGTCGTGTAGTTGGCATCCGTGTGATTCCTTCACATCATCGTTGGGGGGAGACGAGGCCGAAATCCATCCGGCTCGGTTAGCATCGGATGCTCAAGAATCGGTGGTTTAGCCCAATTGGCATGTTCGACCAGAATTGCGGAAAACGTCGGCCGCGACTGCTGTCAACGCTGGCACGATTTCTTGACAATGATCACTCAGGCAAACCACAATGCCTTGATGACTCCACTTGCACGACATCCCGATGTAAGTTGGCTGAGCGTCCGCATTTTGGTCGACCTCAATGGGAGCCATTTCCAGTGGGCGGCCCCGCCGGAGGGTTTGCCTTGCGTGTTGGCATGCCTGTCGTATCCCCAGTTCGATTCCCTTCAAGGATCGCGTGCCGCGTGTTGACCCTCAGCATGCAGTCCGCGTGTCGCCCCGGTGGGCGACAAGCGTCTATCGCCTGACGCAAGGCTTTTCATGGATTCACCGCTCGTCGTCGATTTTTCTCGGGTAGCCCGGCAAACGAAGCTGCCCGTCGAACAAGTGCGCGCCACCATCGAGCTTCTCGATGCGGGCAACACGATTCCCTTCATCACGCGCTACCGTCGCGACCAAACGGGTGGCTTGGACGAGGAGCAAATTGAGCAAGTCCGCGTGGCGATGAGCGAACTCCGCCAAATCGAGTCGCGCAAAGGCACAATCCTGCGCTCGCTCGAATCGCAGAACAAGCTCACCGACGAACTCCGCGAAAAAGTTCAGGCGGCCGATACGTTGCGACGGCTCGAAGACTTGTACCTGCCGTTTAAACCAAAAAAGCAGTCGCTGGCAGCCAAGGCCCGCGAGCAGGGACTCGAACCGCTGGCCGACGAGATCCATAGCGGGTCTCCCGCCGCGTCCGATCTCGATGCCCGCGCTGCCGACTTCGTTAACGAAGACAAAGGAATCAAGGAAGCGGCACTGGCGCTGGTAGGTGCCGGGCACATCCTTGCCGAGCGGTTCAGCGAATCGGTGGAAGTTCGCCAGCGGCTGCGGAAGCTGTTTCGGAAGACCGGTAAGTTGGTTGCCGCGAAAGTTTCGGATACTCACAAGAAGAATCCGCTGTTCAAAGACTACTTCGACTACCGCGAGCCACTTTCGCGCGTGCCGCCGCATCGCGTGCTGGCGATCAATCGAGGCGAGAAAGCCAAGGTGTTGCGGGTATCGATGGAATGCGACGCCGCAGCGCTCGAGAAACTGGCCCTCGAGGAGTTGGTGCCGCCCGACCACGCGCACGCCGAATTCCTGCAGGGGTGCGCGAAGGACGCGCTGGAGCGGCTCGTGATCCCCAGCCTGGAGCGTGAAGCTCGCCGCGAACTGACCGATAAGGCGGAGACGCACGCCGTGGAGGTGTTCGCCCGCAACCTGCGTGCATTGCTGCTGCAACCGCCGGTGCCGGGCCGCCGCGTGCTGGCGATCGACCCCGGTTACAAGAACGGCTGCAAGCTGGCGATGATCGACGAGCATGGCAACCTTGTAAAGTTGGGGCTCGTGAACATCACCGGCTCGGAAGAAAAAGCGGCCGAAGCCCGCAACCAACTGCTGGCCCTTGTTCAGGAGCATTTCCCCACGATCATTGCCATTGGCAACGGTTCGGCGTGCCGCCCCACGGAGCACCTGGTAAGCGAATTGTTGACCACCGATCTTGCCGATTCGCACATCGAGTACGTGATTGTCAACGAAGCAGGGGCCAGCGTTTACTCGACCAGCGCCATCGGCCGCGAGGAGTTCCCCGAGTGCGAGGCCATTGATCGGAGTGCGATTTCCATCGGCCGGCGACTGCAGGATCCCTTGAGCGAGCTGGTAAAGATCGACCCGGCCAGCATTGGCGTTGGCCTCTATCAACACGACGCGAAGCCGGCCCACCTGAAGGACACGCTCGAACAAACCGTGCAGTCGTGCGTGAGCTTCGTTGGTGTGGACGTAAACACCGCTAGTTCCGCTTTGCTGCGAAACGTGGCCGGGCTCAATCAACTGGTCGCTCGCCGGATCATGGAGCATCGCACCGAGCACGGGCCGTTCGCATCGCGGGCGGCGCTGCACGATGTAAAAGGCTTGGGAGATGCAACATTCGTGCAAGCGGCCGGATTCTTGAAGGTCGAAGGGGGCGAAAACCCGCTCGACGCCACCTGGGTCCACCCGGAAAGTTACGACTCTGCCGAGCGACTGCTGGCCGAACTGGGCATCGACCTCCAGCAGGTGGGCAAAGAGAGCTGGGCATCCGCGTTTGCCGCGGCGGTGAAAGAAGGCGACCGCGCCGAGCTGGCCGCCAAGCTCGAGCTGGGCGAGCATGCCTTGGGCCAGTTGATCGAAGCGTTAGAACGCCCGGGTCGCGATTTGCGGGCCGACCTGCCGCCACCTGTCTTCCGCCGCGACGTGGTGAAGCTCGACGACCTAGCCGTTGGCATGCAGCTGCGTGGCACGGTATTGAACGTAGTGGATTTTGGCGCGTTTGTGGACGTTGGCCTCTCGGACAGCGGCCTGGTGCATGTGAGCCAATTGCAAAACGACTTTGTCCGCGATCCGCATCAAGTGGTCGCGGTCGGCGATCAGGTCGATTGCTGGGTGACGGCGATCGACTCCGAACGCCGCCGGGTGGCACTCACTATGATCGAACCAGGCACCGAACGGCCCAAGCCGGAGAAGCCGCCGCGAAGCCGATCGCGACGGCGACCCAAGAAAGCCGCGACCGAAGGGGCCACGGCCGCGACGAGCGACAGCAAGCCGGCGGCTTCGCCACCGCGCGGCGAACGCCGTGGCGGGCGATCGGGCGATCGCCGGGGTAAGCGGCACGAGCAGCCGCGCCCGCGAACGGGCAGTTTCGAACGCCGGGCTAAGCGCAACGTGGCGCCGATTACCAAAGAAATGGAAGACGGCAAAGAAGCCATGCGGAGCTTTAGCGACCTCTTGCAATTCCACAAGAAGCAATCCTCCAAGGATCAAGATCAGGCGGGCGACGAGAAGTCGGGCAACGCCAGCGATCAATGATGCGTCTAGGCGTCGACCGCTCAGCGACGTAGAATCGGGGACCGATTGTTAGCCGTTCGCCCCGCGCGGAGCCGACGGCCTCCGCCCCACCCGGCCCACCGCCCAACGCTCACTGCTACCGCTCGCCATGGATTTTCGCCAACGCCTGCAGCTCGCCGCCGAACGAGGTCAACGTGCGCGCAGCGAGCGCGAGAAGCAAGCCGCGGCCGAGGCGCTTACCGAAGAAGAGTATCGCCGCCTGCACGCGAAGTATCGATTGGAACTTACCGAGCACATCGAAAAGTGCCTGGCCCAACTGGCCGATAACTTTCCCGGCTTCAAGTACGAAACCATTGTGGGCGAGCAAGGCTGGGGCGGCGCGGTGAGCCGCGACGACTTGCAGCTGGAAGCAGGCCGCCGCCGAAACGCTTACAGCCGGCTGCAGGTGCTCGTTGGCACCTTTAATACGTATCAGGTGCTGGAGATCTCGGCCAAAGGTACGGTTCGCAATAAGGAAAACTTCAACCGCCAGCACTACAAGAAGCTCGACGACGCCGACCTGGACGACTTCCGCCAACTCGTCGAACGTTGGGTACTCGACTACGCCGAGCAGTACGCGGCGGGGTAAGTTGGTTTGCGAATGCTGTTTGATTGCTAAGTGGGCGGTCTAGCCTACGAGCTACGCCTGGCTGTCCGCTCCAAACCTTGCCGCCACGCAGCGGCGGCCATGACGAAGGAAGCACGCGAACTAGGACAGGTGATGTTCGATTACGCTGCAAAGAAGCGCAATATCGTTCGCTGGCTGCTGATCTTCTCTGCCGTGTATGGCATCGTGGGACTCTTTGTTCCCGAAGAAGAGTCCGGCGCAGATTTCCTTGTCGTCTTGCCGCTCATCTTTTTGGCCGTAGCGTGGTGCTACGCGGATGCCAGCCAGCACGGCGCACGGATTCCGCGATGGCTCTCGATTGTGATGGTCTTTTTCTTCATAGTTGGGTTTCCGATCTACCTTTCCCGAACGCGTGGCGCGGCTGCGGTAAGAACTTTGGGGCTCGCGCTGCTGCTGCTGCTTGCCATGGCCATGACGGCCGTAATCACGGCGGTCGCGGTAGCAGAAGTGCTCGACGCACTGGGCTTCGCCGAGTTCTCTTATTGAGCCACACGACTGTCGCATACGTGCGTAGCAACAGCTTACCGCGTAACGCCTTCCGGTAACCCCCGAGCGGCATGCGGGCCGATTACATCTCGATCTCGTATCCCTTGCGATTCTCGCGCGATAGGAACGAGTTGGCCTGGTCGTCGCCGATGATTTCTCGTTTAACAGGGTCCCACTGGAGTGCCCGATCCAGACGCATGGCAATGTTCGATAGGTGGCAGATTTCCAGCATGCGGTTGTGCGACCAGACATCGGAAATCGGCTGCTTGCGCGTCCGCATGCTTTCGACGAAGTTCACAACGTGGTTATTGCTCACCGGGCCGCCATAAACGGCTTCAATGGCTCCTTCGGGCAGTGGATTGTCGGCAAGGTCTTCGACCGGCTTGCCAGCGATCCTATTGCGGTTCACAAAGAACCGCCCCTCGGTACCTTCGAACAGGATGCCATTGTCCGGTTTGCTGGTGATGATCATTTCGACGCCCTTGGGCATATCGGCTTGAATGTCGAATTGGGTCGCCGCATTGTACCGATCGTCAACCACCGGGTAGCCGTCCTTGTGTTCAACCGGCAATTGAAATGCTAGCGGCGTGATTCTGCTGGGCCCCGTATGGGTAGCGCCGAGTGCCCAGCAGGCGATGTCGACGTGGTGAGCACCCCAGTCGGTCAGTTTTCCGCCGGCATACGCATGCCAGTTTCGGAACGCATAGTGGCAGTTGCTATAAAGAGGTACGCCACCGCCGTAACCCTCGCGCATTTCGGGCAGCGCGCGATAGTCTACCTTAGGCGCGGGACCGAGCCAGAAATCCCAATCCAGAACTTGGGGCACCGGCGCGACCGGAATGACGGGTGACGACGGCATGCCGTCGATACCGCAGGTCACCTTCTTCACCGTGCCGATACGCCCGTCACGAACTAGCGCCACCGCTTGCAAAAATAGATCCATCGACCGCTGCATGGTGCCTACCTGAAACACGCGCCCCGTCTCCTGGACGACCTTCTCGATCAGCTTACCCTCGTCGATCGTGAGGGTGAGTGGCTTCTCGCAATAGACATCCTTACCCGCGTACATGGCCTCGACCGCAATCTTGGTGTGCCAATGGTCCGGCGTGGCGATTAGTACGGCGTCGATGTCGGGCCGCTCGAGAATCTTGCGATAGTCTTTGTAGGTATCGAGTTTTTTACTGTTCTTTTGCCCGGTGAGTTTTTCCGCGCAGTTACCGAGTACGTTTGCGTCGACGTCGGCCAGCGCCACCAAATCGGCCACGGCCAACGGTTGCGGAGTGATCGCCATGCCCTGGTTCCGCAATCCGATGGTCGCCAAAGCAGGCCGATCGTTGGGCGACTTCGCCTGGGTGGCCCAGCTCCGCGAGAGTGCGAACGTGGTTGCACCCCCTGCGGCTAGCCCTTGCAGAAAGCGACGACGATTCAAATCTTGAAACATGGACATCAAGCACGACCTTTATTCGGAATGCAGACCGGCAGCCGCACTACGGTACGAAACTGGTGCGACGTCTCGATCTCGATCAACGGCTGGAAGCAAACAACAGGGCGAACGGCCAACTTTTGCCGCGCCAGCCAGGCTTGGCTGCTGCGATTACCTGCGGTTTGCGCCTCGCTTGACTATACCACCGACCGTGTCTGGCGTCGAGAATTCTGGACCGCTTGGTGCTGTTGGTGCGGCAGGGTGTCGCAAAGTTTCACCAGCGGCATTCGTAGAGTCTTTTCGGAGATGGTGGGGATATTGGGGATAGCGGGGATGCGTGAACGCCGATGCACGCGGATAAGGCCGCTGCGGCCGTGGCTGTGGTAACATAGTGTCCATCATGGCCCGTTCGCTCCTAGTACACGCCGCCCGCCTTTGTTGCGTGGGAGGGTTTGTCTGCCTAGCACTCCCCTGCCCCGCTGCGTGGGACGGTTTTACCGCGGCCGGTTCGTTCGGCGAGCAATTGCGTGAAGTAAGGACCGACGATGGTGTACGCATTGTCGTCAACGCGGCGGACAGCGCGCACTTCGACGCGGCGCGGCCAACAACGCTCATCATCTATGCGCTGCCCAACGGCAACACCATCGAGCAGACAATGGGTTGCAAGCGGCGGGAGGGGCTCGACTGGCACTTCGACATTCAGCACATCGCCGCTCAAACTCGCGTGCTGCGAAAACAGATGACGGGCCGCAACATCGTGGTGGCGTACTTCGAAGCGGGCACGCTCAGCTGGCCGGCATGGCGGGCGACTCGCCCCGACCATCCGCGACGGCTGGCGGCGCTGGTCGACGAGGTGGCTGCGATGATTCCCGACGACGACATCGAGATCACACTCGCGGCACACAGTGGCGGCGGCGCGTTCGTGCTCGGGTACCTCGACGCCGCGGACGCGATCCGTGCGAACATCACGCGCATTGCGTTTCTCGACGCCAACTACAGTTTCGATGCCGAGCAGCATGGCGGCAAGTTGCTCGCCTGGTTACAGGGGCAAGCGGAGCGTCAGTTGGTCGTGCTCGCCTACGACGATCGCGAGATTACCTACCAAGGCAAGCGGGTCGTCGGCCCCACCGGCGGGACGTTTCGCGCCACCCGCCGGATGCGAGATCGTTTTGCCGAAGAGGTTGGCATCACCGAATCGACCCGCGGTCCATTCACGATGTACGATGCCGTGGATCGGCGGTTGCACATGCTGGTGCATGCCAACCCCAACAACAAAATCCTGCATACCGCGCTGGTGGGCGACATGAACGGCTTCCTTTACGCACTCACGCATGGCACGCCCCACGCCGAACAGTGGGGCCAGCTTGGCGGCCCGCGGGCGTATACCGAGTTCATCGCCCCACTGCCGGAAGAACCATGGTCGCTGCCAGAGCGTCGTACCGATGCCGAGAGCGGCACCGCATTCGTAGCCCGCGTGAAAGATCTCGCTCCGGCCGATCGCGAGCAGGCGATTGTCGAAGCGGTGCTGGCAGGTAACTTCCCCGAACACCTCCGCAAGCTGCATCCGGTGCGCGTGGCGGAAGAGCCAATCGGCGGAGAGCATGTGTTGATCTACCAAGCGATGCCCGATTACCTGGCCATCGGCTCGGATGACGACTTCGTGCGGATGCCGATGACACCCCAATCGGCACAGCGAATTGCCGATGAATTTGGCATGACGCTGCCGACGGCAATGATGGTCGACCAAATCTATAGCGCAGCCACGGTAAAACTTGCACCACGGCCGCTCACCGAGCACCGCGAAGCAGTCGAGACGTTCGCCCAGCACCATCGATGGATTGAGAACCAGCGGCGTGGGCACCCGCTCGGGCAACTGGTAGCCGGGACTAAGAAGGACGTCGTGCTCACCAATCGCATCGCGGAGCGAGCGGGCCGGGTCGCCATTTACGGGTGGCACCGCCTCAGCGGCGCGCCGATCCAGCCACTTACCACCGTACACACCAGCAGCTACGTCGACTACAGCCACGGAGTGCGGCTGGTTCGTGGCACCCTACTGCTCGATGATCAACCGGCGACATTCGCGCATCTAGCGCGGGCCGAGAACCTCCATCCCTTGGTAAGCGACGAGGGACCGCTCACGGTGCTGAAGTACCCGCTACCGCCAACCGAGTAGGTGCCTCCGGGAAAAAATCGGCGCCGGTTGTAACAGTTCTCCTGGCCGACGTATGAGGTGGTGAAGCAGGTAAGTGACCTGCGAAACAATCACCCCCTCTGTTGTATGGAGAAAAGCGATGAAGACCCTCCGAAATTCAAAAGTGTTGGCCCTGTTTGGTGTCCTGGCCCTGATGTTGGCTGTCACGCTCGTAGCGGCCCCAACGGCCGACGCGGGCTGCGGATACGGCGGACATGGATACGGCGGCTACGGCTACAGCAGCTATTACGCCCCGGTCGCCACGCACTACGTGGCGCCGCCCACTTACTACGCTCCGCCCGTTTATCAGAGCACCTACTTCGCTCCTGCGTACTACGGCCACGGCTGCCACTACGGCTGGTAGTCGAGCGGCTCTTGAACTCCTGCGTTTCGCACAACCGCCCCCGAGCCCCAGTGGCCCGCGGGGCGGTTGTTTGCGTTACGCAGCGATTGAAGCGCAACCTTCTAGCGGCTACAGCCGGGAGTCGTTCCGTTTGCCGGGAGCACGTTGGAATCGGTCCATTGGGTAGCGATGGATCACGTTCTTCCGTGTTCTCGGTGGTTGATCCTCATCGCGCCTTTTCCGTTACCGCTACCGGTGTTGCCCCTTGTTCAATGGCGAACAGGTGCGTGCGGTTGGAGATGTAGAGCACGTTGTCCGCGACGATGGGTGTGGAGTAGACGCTGTTACCCATTTCGATTTCGCCGAAGTACGGCACCATTTCGCCGCCGTCGTCCTTCATGGCGATGTTGGGGTCAGCCGAGTGGCGGAAGATGGCCACCTGACCATCTTCGTCGCCGATGTAGACCTTGTCTTCGACGATGAGCGGCGAGCCCCAGCATTGAGCCAGCATATCGTAGCTCCAATGCGGCTTGCCGGTCTTAGCATCCAGGCAGTGAAACAGCCCGCTAAAGTCGGCGATGTATAGCACGTCGTCCTTAATGGCCACGGTGCCGCAACTACGATGCATGGTTTCTTCGTAGTCGATCTCGCCATCACCGTTGTTATCCTGCTCGCTATAGTGCCACACAACCGCCGAGTTGGGATTCGGGCGGACGAAGTCGCCATCGTCTTCCACAACGGCCTTAATCCGTTTGTGGAGAATCTCTTTGTCGGGGTCGGCCGAGTTGAAGGCCAGTTCAGGGCTCACGTTCCCCCGCTTGTTGGGGTCAATGCACCACAGATGGCCAATGCCCTCCTGGTGTTCGGGGTCCTGCCCAACGGCTACGTAGACCATTCCCTCGTAGATCACAGGCGTGGCGATAATGTTGTTCCGCGTTCCCCGGCCACCGAGAATCCATTCGGAGTCTTTGGGATTGGCGTCGAACTTCCACAAGAGCTTGCTGTTGCCCGCGCCGTCGCCAGCGGGATCGAAGCTATAGACCCAACCATCGCCGCCGCCAAAGATCGCCTGCGGCTGGCCGTTGATCACGCCGTAAGTGGGGCTCGACCATTGGCCGTGCAGGATGTTCGTACTAGGCGACTTGTCGGTCCACAGTACCTTGCCGGTGTGCTTGTCGACTCCCATGAAGCTGGGAGCATCCGGCGCGGGGAGGTTAATGTGCGATTCGTCGAGCCCGTTGGAGGTGTTGATGAGCAGCACGTCGCCCGCAGCGGTGATCGAGCAGCTACACATGTTGTGCTGACTGACAAAATAAGGCGCCGCCATGAAGTTGAGCACCCACACCACGTCGGCCTCCTCGGTTTCGGCAACGGGCTCGTCCTCAAACGGTCCGTCATTCTCGCCATCATAAAAGCCGGCGGTGTCCAGGCAGCGAACTTCGCCGCGACTGGTAACGAACCACAAGCGATCGCCTTCGACGTAGGCCGCGCAGCAGATCCCTTGCTCGGGCCAGTCGTGGACGCGCCCGGTTTTGAGTTTTTCGCTGGAGTGTTGCCAGCGAAACTCGCCGGTCTTGCGATCGAAGGCTAGCAGCACTCCCAGGTCGACATCAATCGGATAACGTTCGAGCCAGGCACCGTTGTTATTGGTTCCGACGTAAACCTGATCGCCAACCACCACGGGGTTGCCGTAGGTTTGCGATCCAAGCCGGGCGACCCACTTGATGTTCTTGGCCGTCGAGGCGTCCCACTCACCGGTTTCGGGGTCGAACTCGCCGACTTCCCACTCGGTGGGAATGTTTTCGCCGACCGGGACGTTGTTTCGCTGCGGATCGCCTCCCCACATGGGCCACTCCTTGGTAATCTCATCCCCAGCGGAGTAACTAGCGGAGAAAGCGGAGACGCAAAAAAGTAACGCCGAAAATCGGACGATGACGCTTGCCTGCATGATTTACCTCTGTCTTTGTTGCAAGTTGTTGGAGAAACCACTGAGCACAAAGAGACGATGGAGGGAAAGGAACACGAATCCACGCCAGTCCTCACCGATCACATTCGTGTGAATCAGCGACGATTCGTGTTCTCTCTTTGTCTCCGATTATCTCTCAGTAACCTCGGTGTGCTCCATGGTTGGTTGGTCGGTCGGTTGGATCGTTTAGTTCTGGGTGACCTCAATGTTGTCGACGTACGCCTCGGCAACTTTCGAGTCGCCAAACAGGCCGGGCGCACCATGCAGGTTGGGAGCCTCGTCGTTGATCTCCAGTGTCCACTCCTTTGGTTCTTTGGTGCCGCGCTCCCACACCTTTCCCAGCACGTGGGCGTGGTCGCCTTCGGGGACAACCTGTAGTTTGAGCGTATACCACTTGCCCGGTTCGAGGCTCATCTTCTTGGTCGCCTGGGTACGGTCGGGGTGCGTACACCAACTGTAGAGCCGCGCCTCCTGGTTGGGACCAAACAGGGCGAACGTGTATCGGCTATTGATTACGCCAATCGATGGCAACGTCGCAAAGGCTCCGCCCACCGAGTCGGTAGGAAATTCGGGTTCGGATGCGTCCGTATTGCCTTCCACCCCCGGCGTGCCAACGGTGAGCTTCACATCCGCTTGAATGGTGTAGTCGGACACCTCGGGCGAACCCATCCACATGCGGCTCCGCGTGCCGAGCTTGGTGGTTGGCGCGCCGGGTTTGGTAGGCAATTCCGTGGGCTTGGCGATGTAGTGGTTGCCGTCCTTGCCTTCGCGAATCACATACCGGACGCGTCCCCCAACCCAGGTGAGCGGTACGTCGTCGACCCCCTCGAAGTCGAACTTCCACGGCAGCGCCGGGACCACACGCACGCGGGCGCTCCCCTCCAGGTTGCCGACCTTACACGCGACTAATGCGCATCCATGCGCGGCACTCTCGGGTGCCGAGTAGCTTCCATCCGAGGTCACGGTGCCTTGCCCCGCGACGGTGAACTTGGTCTCGTCGGGATTGGCGTTCCGCAAGTAGTCTCCCTGTGCATTGTAGAGACGCACCTTGTAATCCTGCGTCGCACCGGGCGCGACCAGGGTATCGTAGGGCACCAACTGTACCTGCGCCGGTGCGTGGCTGACTAAGCGGTTGCTTTCGAGACCCGCTGCCGGTGGAGGCGAAGCCGCCTTGGCTGCAGCGATGCTTTGCTCGTTACCAATGCAGTAGAGCGCGTCGGACATCGGCACGTACAGTCGCCCTTGCGCAACGATGGGCGAGCCATCGGAACTTTGGCCGCTGATCCGCATCTTGTAAAGCACGTCGACGCCATCGTCGGTTGGCTCGAGTGTGTACCAGCGGCCATTGTTCGTGCAGACGAAGATCTTGCCGTCGGCGTAGAGCGGTGTGCTTCGCTGCACGGTGCCGAGCGCCTTCTTGGCAATCTGGTCGCCCGTCACCGAGTTGAACACGAACATCTTCGCCCGGTCGTCGACGATGTAGAGCCGATCGTCGATCATGATGGGGGAACTCTTGCCCGCCATCACTTCATATTCTTTCCACAGTTCCTTTCCTGCGGAGTCGCTTGGCAACGTTCCGTCGAGCGCAACCACGGCACCCATGGTGTTACCCACGGTGTTCTCCTCGCTGTGGCCGGTGAACACCTTGCCTTCGGGCGTAACGAGCGGCGAGACATTCAGGCCGCGTCCCGAAAGCTCGTAGCTCCAAATCGGCAGGCCGGTGCCGGCCTGGAGTGCCCACACCATGCCATCGCCGGAGCCGAATACCAGGGCGTCGACGCCCCCGAGCTTGGTCAGCGTGGGCGTGCTGTAGGTGGTATCGTGGGGAATGAGGCTGGTGCCCTTGAGCCAGCGAAGTTCGCCGGTCGCCTTGTCGAAGGCCATGAAGCGATGCGCAGGCTTGGCGAGCAGTCCCCACTGTGGCGTGTCGCCCCAGCCGATGACCACGGCGCTGAATGAGTACCGTGTCGTTGTGGATGAGCGGGAAATTGGTCCGGCCGCCATAGGTCGACAACAAGCCATACTCTTCGTGCAGGCTCCGGTCCCAAATCACTTCGCCGCTCTGCGCCGTCGAGGCAGCAGAAATAGCCGCACACGCCCAACGCGTACACGCGACCCGTCTCCGGATCGGCCACTGGGCTCGACCAACCCACGCGTGTGTCGGGTACGTCGGACAAATAGACATTGAAGGCATGTTCCCAAAGGGTGTCGCCCGTGGCTGCATCGACGCACACGAGTTTTTCGCCTTCGAGTTTCGTGCCGGGGCGATTGCGGACTAGGGTGTACAGTTTGCCATTCATCACAACAGGCGTGCACCGCCCGCCGAGATCGTCGCGCTTCCATTGCAGGTTGCTGCCCTCCCCACCTTTGGGGTCCCACTCCGCGGGCAAATTGGTGGCTGCGGAGGTGTTGTTTTGCGACGGGCCGCGCCAACTGGGCCAGTCGAGCTCGTCGCCTGCTTGGCAAACTTTGCCGGATGTAGCGATTAGTACTGCCAGCGTAGCGGCAGGATAGATGGCCGAAATAGAAGACAGCCAACGCATGAAGGACTCCTCGGTTGTTGCACCAGAAGGGTAGAGGCAGGCGTTCGATGTCGGTGCGGCAAGTCGCGCTGGTCGACATCGTTAGCACCCGTTGAGTGCTGTTATGAACGTATATGCAAGAATAACAGATCGCTGACTCCGGGGCCATAACCGTGGCGGCACAATAGCCGGATAGACAACGCAATCGCTATACCTTCCATGGGCCGCAAACTTTGCGCGATAGTTGACGTAAACCATTCGCACAAAAACATTTGCGTTCGTTCAAGGGCCGCAAGCACCCGGCCCGATACATGTGGATGTCGCCAGGAGGTAGGGCCCATGTCCTCGCCAGCGACACCCCGCGTAAATGCGTTGACGTACCGGCCCGGACTGTTTTCGAGTCAAGGATTGGCTCGACTGGTGTTAACGCAAACCCTGTGAAGATCCCCCCACGCCCCACCCGCCCGAGTTGACTCCCCGGTAGTGTGCGGACTGGCCACCAAGGCTCTCCGCGACCCACCCTTACCGAACACCGGGGGAACGGCCGTCGGAACCATTAGCGGACCTTGGTCGCACGGTTCCTGTCGCTAGCCGAGGACTCAACGAAAGCCAGGCCGAGGGAGGTCTCGCATGAATAGGAGAAAGACTCGATGATACGGAACCTGTTCGGAGCGCTGACTTGCCTGCGCCCTCGTTGCGAGCCCCGCCCTAGCCGGCGGCTTGTGCAGCGGTGGGTGCGAGCCTTCCTGTGGCTGTGAGCCCAGCTGTTGTGCTGAGCCCAGCTGCTGTGCGGATGACTGTGGTGGGTGCGCAAGCTCCTGCTGCGATCGTCCTTGTTTGTTGGAAAAATTGTTTGGTGGACTTTGCAAGCGCAACTGTGGTTGCTGCGAACCCACCTGCTGTGCTGAGCCCAGCTGCTGTGCCGCCGACGATTGCTGCGGTAACGGTTGCTGTGAGCCGAGCTGTGCTGCGGCCGACGATTGCTGCGGATGTGCCAGCTCGTGCGGTTCGAAGAAGTGTGGACTGCTGAGTGGATTGTTCAATCGCAACAGAGGCTGCGGCTGCTGTGAGCCAACTTGCTGTGCTGCCGACAGCTGCTGTGGCGAACCGAGCTGCTGTGCGGCCGACGATTGCTGCGGATGCGCCAGCTCGTGCGGTTCGAACAAGGGCTGTTGCCTGCTCGATCGTCTGACCGGTCGCAATCGGTGCTGCGAGCCGAGCTGCTGTGCCGAGCCTTCGTGCTGTGTTGCTGACGGCTGCTGTGGTGAGCCCAGCTGCTGTGCTGCCGACGACTGCGGTGGTTGTGCCAGCTCGTGCTGTGGCGACCAGAAGTGCTGCATTCTCGACCGCCTGTTCGGTCGCATGAAGCGGTGCGGTTGCGGATCGAGCTGCTGCGAGCCAAGCTGCGGTTGCAACGATGGTTGCTTTGGTGGCGAGCCTAGCTGTGGCTTGGGCGACGGCTGCTGTGGTGGATGTGCCGATGGCTGCTGCGGAGGCTCTGTTGCTCCCGCCCCAGTCAACATGGAAGCCGCCCCGGCCCCTGTCGAGGCAAAGGACGCTCGTTTTCGTCCCGTGCCGCCCCGCCCGATGGCCGACCCCAATGCTGCCATTGGTCGCCAGCGTGACGTAGTTCGCACGAGCTTCACTCGCTAGGAAGCGACTTGTAGTTAGATTGAGAAAGGTCGATTCCCCCTTTCCAGAACCTGCCCCGGGCCTTGAGCCGGGGGCAGGTTCTTTTCGTTTGGTTTGGATGTTTTTCGTTTGGGCGACGGGCAACGCTCTGCCGCCAAGGTTCACGACCCACCAAGCAGGGGTGGCCAAGCAGAGGGGGGTGGCAAAAGCTACGTCGCCAGATGGCCATCCATCCAGCAAGCCAATTCGAGTGGGCAAGACCCAGCGACCGTATCAGCCATTGTTTGCGTTACTCAAACATGACGGTGTCGTCTTGGCCCGGTCCACCAGTCTTTCCCATAGTTGCTGGCGCTTGTCCCCGCTCATGGCCGCTCCACCAGGCATCCGCGTTATCAAGCGTCCACTCGTCAGCGGCTGGGCAAGCATCAAGTAACCGACTGAGATCTCGTGCAGTTTGCGGGCGCTTGGCTCGTGTCTTTTCCAGGCAACACAGAATTGCGTATTCGAGTTCGGCCCCAACGGGGTGTCCGAGCCGGGTCGATGGCGCTACCGGTGTTTCCGACAAATGCATCTGACACAGATCGGCGAGCCGCTCTGCCTCGAACGCGGGATGGCCGGTAAGTAGAAAGTAGCCGACCATTCCGACGGCGTACAAATCGCTGCATCCATCAACAGAATTGGGCAACTGAATCGCCTCGGGCGACATGTAGAGCGGTGTCCCTGCCATCCCCGCAGTGTCGCCCCCTTGGTCGTTGCCTTCTTTTGCAATGACGAGCCCAAAGTCGAGCACCTTCACCACATCGCCCTCACCTCCACGTCGATTGAGCATGATGTTCGCCGGCTTTATATCGCGATGCACAAGCCCCGAGCAATGCGCCTCGTACAAGGAAGCACATACTTGCTTCAGGATGTAGATTACCCGACCTTCCGGTTGGGGTCCGTAGGAATCGACCAACTGCTGCAAATCAATCCCATCGAGATACTCCATGGCGTAATAAAAGACATCTTCAGGAGTTCGTCCGTAGTCATAGATGGCAATCGTGTTTGGGTGGTTGAGATGGCTCGTAATCTGTACTTCGCGTTCGAAGCGGGCGATCGAAGCGTCCGTAATCTTGTCGGTGTTGAGCAGCTTAATCGCGGTTGGGCGTCGCAGCATGGCGTGTTGCCCCCGATAAACGACCCCCATGGCGCCTTCGCCCAGCTTTTCTTCCAGCTTGTACTGCCCAAGTTGCTTCGCCTCAATGGCCGCCTCACGAGCTTGCCGCTGGAGTCGTGCCATCCTTAAGGTGAACACAAAAATCGCAATGGAAGACACGGCGAGCAATGCCAAGAGTGCCCAGAAAGTCCGTTTTAGGATGGTCAGAGGACGAAATGCCTCGTCGTAGTCGATCTCGGTGGCAATGCCAAAACCATACTCGCTGAGCCATGTCCATGCGCCCACGACATTCACTCCGCGATAATCTCGATACCCATCGACGTCGACCCCCGCATTACCCTGGCTCGCGTCGGCCACCATTCGCGTAAGCGGAAGTTCCGACCGCAACACTTCGGGGCGATAGCCGGCGACAATGTCTCCGCCGGGATCACGTACCAGCAAATGCAGGATGGATGGAGTTCCCTCCGGGAGCAATCCGTCGATCGTCAGCCAGTGATCAAAGCGGCTGTTGGAAAGCATTCGGCCATTTGTGTCGAAGGCATACGTTTCACCAGAGTCTCCCAGCCGACCTAATTGGAGGATACGCGTGAACTCCCTCTCTGGCCGTATTTGTAAACCTAGCACGCCTGCGACTTGCAGTTGCTCATCGAGGATCGGCGCCAACGCGAACATCATCGGTACGCCTGCTCGCACGCTCCCATCTTGGTCCCTGTACGCCAACAAGCTTGCGAAGGGTCGGGTCACTGTGGCGGATCCATCGAATACCTGGTCGAACACAGAAGTCAGTTCCGTCGGAATACTCATCCCCACCGCTTCTCCACGGCTCGAAGCAACGATTGTCTGTTTGTCGGCAATAATAAAGTTGTCGTAATCATGCGACTTCAAAGTTGGCCGCAGGCGACGTGTGAGCGTGCCGGCGGCCGTTGATTCCTCGCTCGTCGCATTGTCGACTAAGCGAAGTAGCTCCAAAGCAAGCTCTCGTGTTTCGATATCTCCTGCAACACTCTCGGCATTATTTTCGTGAGTTGCCAGCCACGTACGCACCATGGCGACTTCGACATCAAGCAAGGTCTGGAGCTGCGATTTCAGGTTATGGTTCATCGTCTTTTCGATGGAACCATGTACGAGCCATCCCGTAGCTAACAGGAGTGACATCGCAAGGATCGGCCAGGCCCATAATTCGCGGCGCAAAAAGGTGCTAGTTTGCGCGACCGTGCCCGAAAAGGTCTTGGAGGCCCACGTCATGTGGGCCGCTGGGCTCGGTTGCGCGGACCTCGATCGCGTGAAGAGGTTGAATTTTGGCATCGAAGGCTCTTATCAGGGATTCCGTATTCTTTCCCTTCAGTATACTTTGCGACCTACCGCTTTTGCGGTGCTTGTCCGACGAAAAAGCGGAAGGAAGATACGCATCCCAGCGGCGGGACCGCCGCATAGCGCGAGCAACGATCTCGGACCCTATGTTGCTCAACGTGGCCAAGAATAGTTGTGGAATTCGCCGGCGAGTTGGATCCAATATGAGTTGGATCCAATAGAGTGAAGGGTTCACCACGCGTTGGGCAGGTTTATCGACCGGTGGTCATGGAGTGGTGGTCCATCGTCATTCTGCCGTTAATCGACACCCGATGATCTATTTGTTGATCTACTCGGCAGAACGCCATCGAGCGCGAATCCGTAACTTGAATTGTTGCAACGACTTGGAGTGTCGCGGGAGAGTGGGCGAAAATCGACGGCGAATCGTTTACCGGAACCTGATGATTATTGACTCGGGGGCAACAGCCGAGCGAGGCTGACATTTACTCGGTGCTAGCGAATCCGGTACAACCCAATGACGTCGCCTTGCGTAGAATTCGAGAACTCAACACCTGGATACCGTGTGCCATGTCCTGCACGAACATCGCAATGCAAACGCTCATCGGCTGCCTGGCCGTTGCGACGGCGAGCGTCCGAGCCGATGAGCGTGCGCCGCTGCCGGTCGACCTATCGACGCTCACCGAGACCGATCAAAGGCTGGCCAATACCATGGCTACGATTGTTCGCGAAGCGATTCCGCGCGAATACGCCCGCAAGAAAGATTGGGGGCACACCAAGCGCATCACGACGGGTGTGACGACGGATGGCCCATTTTACAAACTGAAGCTGCATCGCCGCAAGAAGCAGGTACCGCACGGCACCTGGAAGCAGTACCGCGTGCGACTCATCGAACCGGACGACCAGCTGCGTGTCCGCGTGGAGGACCTGCGGAGCCTTGACGGCGGCGGATTGGGTCTGCGGCTGGTGGTCGAAGCACAACTGGATGGCTGGGCCCAAATGCGGCACTACAATCGCGGCGTGCATCTGCTCACACTCACGGCTGAGGGGACTTCCTGGTTACGGCTCGCCGTGGACTGCGAAGTCCGAATGCACATGACTGCGAAAGGGCTGGCGGTGGACCCTACCGTAACCTCTGCCAAGCTCGACCTGAAAGACTTCGAGCTAGCGCGGCTCGGCGAGATCGAAGGAAAGCTGGCTCACGAACTGGGGGACGGCATGAAGCATCTCATGGAAGATCAGCTTGAAGGCGCGAGGCTCGCCGCCAAGCTCAACCGCGCTATTGATAAGAAGCGCGACCGGTTGGTGCTGGGTGTGAGCAGTTGGTCGCTCGGTGCAATCGAGAAACCCGAGTCGGCACAGCAACCGAAGGCGGGCGACGACGAACGCTAGGCCTGCTTGCGTACCGGCCAGAAGTGCTCGCCTGGCAAGGTCATTTTCTCGATCTGCAACCCAAACCGTTCGCCAACCTTTACGGCGGCTCCTTCGGCAACCACCTGATTGCCAACCGTGAGTTCCAGTGGCCCGTCGCACGATTTCTCAAAGCTAACCATCGCCCCCGGCCCGAGTTCGAGTACCTCCTTGACCGAAACTTTTTTTGTCACGAGTCGCACCGATACGGGAACGGATATCTTCAGCAGGTGCTTGGCGTACGGCGGGAGTTCTTCCAGCCGTTTGGGGATTGGCTTCTTCGATTCGGCTGGCGCGGGACCGTCGGTTGGCTTGGACTCCGGCTGCTTCGATTCGCGGGTTGGCAGCAACTTGGCCGGCTGTTCACACGGCCAGACCAACGATAGCAGCGCCTTCTCGCCGGCCGCTTCGAGCACCAGGGGAACCATTGACGCGCCGTCGCGGACCTCGGCATTCGTGAGCGATTCGGACAGGTTGTCCACCCAGGCGGCGGAAAAACCGCTTGCGCTCATCGATGCTGGCATCGCCAACTGCGCGAGTTGCTCGGCCAGTTCGTCGAGCTTGTCGCGATGGGGGCTGTCCGCCTCGCGTGCCCAAGCAGGCAGCAACCGCGACGACTCGGGAAGCAGCGCCACCATGGCGACGTCGGCCACCTGCATTGCGATTGCCAGGCCACCCGCATCGTATCCCTCAGGGGGCGCCTGCTGATCGTAGACACCAGCCCCACCCACTGTTACGGACACCTCCACGTCGAGAACGCGACTCAATACCTCCGCAATCCGAGCGGCGTTTTGGCCGCAAAGGGCCAACACGTCGTCGATAAGTTCGGATGTCAGTTCACTCATGCTAGCTAAGTAAGTAGGGGGTTGGAGCAGGGCGAATGGCGCGCGGGAGCGGAGTCGAGATGGCCGCGTAAGGGCAATATCGACCATCGCCGCCAGCAAACTTTGTGCAATCCACCCGCTTGGACGCGCTGGGTGCTAGCTGGGCGGTCGCGTATAATGGCGAAGTACCCGTACGCTTGCGAAGGCATGCGGGCCTCTCCCTTTCCACGCTTTCAAGCTCTCGACCGATTTGCCTTGCCATGCAAACCGCTGACCTCGCGCACGAACTGAAACCCTACAAGTCGCTCTCGAACGATGAGCTTCGCGAGCGGATTCACGCCGTCAAACGCCAGATGGGCGATCGCCTACTTATTTTGGGGCACCATTACCAGCAGGACGAAGTGATCGCGATGGCCGATCTGCGCGGGCGACAGCTACCAGCTAGCGCAAATGGCGGCCGATAGCGAGCGATTGCCGCGTGATCGCGTTCTGCGGCGTGCACTTCATGGCCGAGACGGCCGACATCCTGGCCAACCGCCCGGAGAAACTCGCCGAGCGCAACGGCGAGCGAGTCCGACGTGATCCTGCCCGACATGGCGGCCGGCTGCTCGATGGCCGACATGGCGGCCATCGACCAGATCGAAGAGCGCCTGGGACGAGACTGGGCGAAGTCTCGACACCGAGGATATCACGCCCGTCACTTACATCAACTCGGCCGCCAGCCTCAAGGCGTTCGTCGGCCGGCACGGTGGCATCGTCTGCACCAGTAGCAACGCCCGTGCGGCCATCGAGTGGGCCTTCGCTAAGACATCGCGCGTGATGTTCTTCCCCGACCAGCACCTGGGCCGCAACACGGCGCTCGAGATGGGTATCTCGAACGACCAGATGCCCGTCTGGGATCCCTACGCCGACCGAACTTGGCGGCAACACGGAGGAGCAACTTCAAGAATCGAAGGTCATCCTTTGGAAGGGGCACTGCAGCGTCCACCAGATGTTCCGACCCGAGCATGTGGCCATGTTCCGCGAGAAGCATCCCGGCATTCAGATTCTGGTCCATCCCGAATGCCCGCAGGAGGTGTTCGAACTGGCCGACGAGTCCGGCTCGACCGGCAAGATCATCCAGCACGGTGGAGCGGCTCCGCCCGGCAGCAAGTGGGCCATCGGCACCGAACTGCACCTGGTGAACCGCCTGAAGAAGAGCACCCCGAGCAGGAGATTCACTTTCTATCGCCCGTGGTCTGCATGTGCGCCACAATGTACCGCATCGACCTGCGCGCACCTGTGCTGGAGCCTAGAAAACTATCGCGATGGCACGCCGACGAACATCATCGAAGTGGATGAAGAGACTTCCAAATGGAGCCTGGTGGCGCTGGAGCGGATGCTCGAGGTGAAGTAGGGCGGGGGCGATGTAAGATCGCTCGCCCGAGCCGTCTGCACGATTACAGAAACGTCACCGGCACATTGGGCCCCGGTACGCCATGCGGCAGGAAAACGCTACGTTTCTTGCGTGACTCATCCACCTGGATCAATAATGTAGCATCACCGGACGGGATGGCCTCGCACTCGTCGCGAACGATCACTTCGTTCGGGCCAACGTGCGAGAGCGACAGCCGCTGCCCATCGACAACCAGGGTCAGAACAACTTTCGCGGAGCGAGAAGCAGTTTGCATGAGGTTGAATTAGTCTGTTGGAACGACTTCTCAAAAATGCGAACAAGTACCTAAAGCGCAGGTGGGCCGCCGCCGTTGGGTAAAGAGCGGTGTTCGTCAGGTTATGTCGGCGTGTCACGGTAACGCTTCGTCGAGCATGATATAGCGCGCCGAGGTGATGGTCACCACGGGGAGTTACGGGAGCGGGCGAATTGACAGCGGTTGGGCACGCCGACGCTACGAACCAATTGCAGTTACTGCGGGAGGTCATCGACACCTCAGTCAGTTGGAAGGTCTCACTTTCTGCCCCAGGACGATGCCTCCTTATGCAGTTCGGAACTGCGATGTTTTGCCAGTGGTTTGCCACGCAGCCCGCAGTTATCACGCTTGGTGTAACGTCGCAAAAGGAGATATAATTCGAGAATACTTCCACTGGCCTGGCAACATGTCTCGTCCCTTTCAACGGCAATGGTTATTACTTCGTACAAAGGCGTTCGTTACGAGACGCTTCGATGCAGTGTGCCCGATGGCTTTACGATGGAGCTATGGCGACTTCGTCGATTACGCAAGCCGCAACTGGTTGTCGAAGTCTATCGCTCAGAAGACGGGGATGAGCCAAATTTTGAAGTGCATCTTGGACCAGGTAAAGCTCCGAGCAACATCATTGATACGTTTGTTACTGATGCGAAAAGGGCTCTTCAAGATTGGAGAAATTGGTGGGTTCAGTCAGAGAAGATTCGTCAATGGCCAGATGGGACTCTTGAGCTTGCAACGCTCTACCAAGTTGGTTGCGACACGGATAGTAGGCAGTACGTGCAATGGGCAGTTAGAACTTATCCCAAAACCATTTGAACCAACCGATCGCTAGCATGCGTAGACATCTTCGAGCATTCTGTTCTTCTCAGCGGCACGGAGGTGACGGGTATGAGGAAGGAGTTTCGAGGATCGAGTTGGCGGATGTCGGATGCATTTTGGCGGGCGATCGAGCCGCTGTTGCCCAAATACAAGCGATTGCCCTATGGCGGTCGTCCACGCGTCGATCGCCGCAAGGTGATGGACGGCATCTTTTATGTGCTGCGGACCGGCATCCAGTGGAAAGCGTTGCCACCGCAGTTCGGCAGCGGCAGCACCGTGCATCGCTACTTCCAGGAGTGGACGCAACTGGGCATGTTCGGCAAAGCCTGGCGGGCGATGTTGAAACGTTACGACCGGCGGAAAAAGATCGGCTGGAACTGGCAAAGTGTCGACGGGTCG
The DNA here is from genome assembly GCA_963753855.1 of Lacipirellulaceae bacterium. Lineage (GTDB taxonomy): Bacteria > Planctomycetota > Planctomycetia > Pirellulales > Lacipirellulaceae > Aeoliella. The sequence goes on from CAVWDV010000009.1 coordinate 1,039,794, forward strand.
ATGACCAAGTCGCCGCTGGGCGGGGAAAAAAACCGGTAAAAACCCCACTGATCGCGGTAAGTTGGGGGTCAAGCGGTCGATTCTCACCGACCGTCGCGGGATGCCGATCGGGTTGGCCATCAGTGGCGCCAACACGCACGATCAAAAGCTTCTCTTCGAAACGCTCGACAGTACTCCCGTGCGTCGTCCCCCACGAACAGGCCGCCCGCAGCACATCTGCCTTGACAAAGGGTACGACTCCGATGCGATTCGCGCCCGCCTCAAGCGGCGTAGTTATCGCGTCCATCTCAAGTCGCGTGGGCAAGAACAGAGCGAGAAGCGGAAACGTGGCCAGCGCGCCCGACGCTGGGTGGTCGAGCGAATCGCCTCGTGGCTCAACCGCTACCGCCGCATTCTAGTGCGATGGGAAAAGAAGGTCGAAAACTACGAAGCCTTGTTGCATCTCGTCTTCGCTCATATCCTGCACCGGAATTCCTGAGGTTCTGGGATAGGTACTTAATGCTTTGGAGGCAAAGTTTGACACGCCATCGCTCCGAACACTTGCCGGACTCGATTTATGCGGCGAACCAGTGAGAGCAGAGGCGGTGCCCGTATTTGAGTCGTCTCTTTTGGAACTCGAAATCGAACTACCAGACCCTGATACAACCGCACGTCTATACATGCTTGAAGTCGCAGCGGCGATTGCAACAGGGGCGATTATGCCGAATGATGGTGCCGAACTAATACATAGTCGGGTCGTGTCGCCACTGGAGCATCCGCCCGACCTGCAGCCTTGGTGTATCGTTTGGGAAGGCAATTCGGCTGATTGTTCCAGCGTTCTTGAAGGTGACGCAGTGGATGCAGAAATCGTCAAAGTAGCCAATGATTTTTTGGGTGTATCGAAAAGCTCAAAGAGCAGGCCGTCGCTTCCATAGTCAGCTATAATGGTAGTTGGCTATATAACCCAGGAGTGACCCTCATGGGTTGCTTTCAACATCCCCCCAAACTCGCTGAGGTTGTCCAAACCGCTGTCTGGAACGGAACTTCCGCAGCCGCGTCGGTGCAGCTCACCTCGGTGGGTTAGAGAGACCTGAAGACTGGCTCGGTTTCACCGTCGACCGTGCTCTTTCGGCTTCGCGCGGCAGCCCCGCATTACTTCTTCCCGAACCGCGCTCCGGCGCCCCTTGCCTGCAACGAGCCATGCAGAACGAGCCTGCTTGCAAGAGTTGCCGATAACGTCCTAAATCATGCGCACATTGTTTGGGCAGCCCCTGCTTGGTAGGAATTGGATTGTTGAGATTCATTCCCCCAAGCGAAGGAGACTGCCACGATGGCAAGTTTAACAGGAAGTAGCGTCAACGGAAGCATGGTTCAGGTCGATGAGGCCCAGATTCGGGGCCACCTCGATGAGGTGGTCCGCAAGAGCGTCGAGGAGACGCTCAATGGCCTGCTGGATGCGGAAGCGGATCAGTTGTGTGGGGCGAAGCGTTACGAGCGGTCAGCCGACCGCGTGGACACGCGTGCCGGCTCGTACGATCGTGGGCTGCAGACGAAGGCCGGCGAGGTGAACCTCAAGGTTCCCCGGCTGCGGAGCTTGCCGTTCGAGACGCAGATCATCGAACGGTATCGACGACGCGAGTCATCGGTCGAGGAAGCATTGATGGAGATGTACCTGGCTGGCGTGAGTGTCCGCCGGGTAGAGGATATCACCGAGGCGTTGTGGGGGACGCGGGTCTCTCCCAGCACGGTGAGCGAGCTGAATCAGCAGCTCTACGAGCGGATTGAGAAGTGGCGTAATGAGCCGATTGAAGGCGATTTCGCCTACGTAGCCCTGGACGGCATCTGGCTGAAGCGGTCGTGGGGTGGTGAGGTGAAGAACGTGGCGGTGCTGGTGGCGATTGGCGTGGACCAAGAGGGCTACCGGCACGTGCTGGGCGTCGCCGAGGGAATCAAGGAAGACACCGAGAGCTGGCGGAAGTTCCTGCGGCACTTGAAGGAGCGTGGTCTCAAGGGAGTTCGATTGGTGACGAGCGACAAGTGCCTGGGGCTGGTGGAGGCCCTTGGGGAGTTTTATCCCGAGGCGGATTGGCAGCGTTGCGTGGTCCATTGGTATCGGAACGTCGGCTCCGAGGTGCCGCGACATTGGATGAAGGAAGTGATGGCAATGCTCAAGGCGATTCACGCTCAGGAGGACCGTGAGGCGGCCGAGAAGAAGGCGGTCGACGTGGTGGAGAAGCTGCGAGGGATGAAGCTCCGGAAGGCCGCCAAGACCGTTGAGGAGGGCGTGCGCGAGACGCTGAGGTACATGTCGTATCCTCGCGAGCACTGGACTCGCATACGCACGAACAATGCCCTGGAGCGATTGATGCGCGAGATTCGGAGGCGTACCCGCGTGGTGGGCGCGTTCCCGGACGGCAACAGCGCGTTGATGCTGGTGGCGGCCAGGCTTCGTCACGTGGCCGGCACCAAGTGGGGCAGCCGGAAGTACCTCGACATGGAGCGATTGCAGGAGGCGAGGAAGGAGACCAGCGGAGTGGCCTCGTAGGCCGCGACCGCCCCCAACTCCTCCGCTGCTACGCAGCTACGGAGTTGGGGGCGGCCCTGCCGGGCAGGGCAAAGCCCTAAAACAAATGTGCGCACCTTGACGGACACTACCGAGTTGCCATCCCCAATTCATCCCCACTATCCCCATCATCTCCTTCCACCAATCACCCAAACAACTCGCTAATCACCTGACCGCCGTTGGCGATCTTCATTGGGCGACCGTTGTTACTGGTGAACGTGGTTTGCAAGGAGATGTCGAGGGCCTGGCAGACGGTGGCCATCAGGTCTTCGCTACTGTAAGGCTGGCTCACGACGCGGCTGCCGTCGGCGCTTGTCTCGCCAATGGCTAGGCCGCCTTTGATCGGGCCGCCACCCACCACGGCGCTCCAGGCGCGGGCGTAGTGGTCGCGGCCGGCGTTGCCGTTGATGCGCGGCGTACGCCCGAATTCGCCCATCCAGATTACCACGGTGTCGTCCAGCATGCCGCGCTGGTAGAGATCTTCCATGAGCGCGCTCATGGCCTTGTCCATCTCGGGCAACTTGTTGTCGAGCGTGGTGAAGCAGTTTTGGTGCAAGTCCCAACCGCCCATATTCACTTCAACAAATGGCACGCCGCTCTCCACCAACCGGCGGGCGAGCATGCAGCCGCGGCCGAAGCCGCTATTGCCGTACAGTTCCTTCATTGGCTGTGGCTCGCTATCGACCTTGAACGCCTTCATTTGGTCGCTAGTGAGGAGCGAACTGGTCTTACCGAGCACCTTGGCGTGGTCGGTCGCCGCCATGCCACGACGCTGGCTGATGAACCGCGTCTCGATGGTCTCAAGCAGGGCAAATCGTTGGGCGAGCCGCTCCTCTTGCATTCGCATGTCGAGGTTGCGGATGCGGCCGTTTGAGTCGACCTGGAACGGAGCGTACGCCATGCCCAGGAAGCCAGGCCCTTCGCTCGCTCCACCCACGGAGACAAACAGCGGGATCTCGAGTTCCGGTACCTTGCTCTCCATCTCGTGCGCGACGACCGCGCCGTAGCTTGGATGCAGGATGTTGGGGTTGGGCACGTAGCCGGTATGCATGTAGTAGCGGCCCCGCTCGTGGTCCGCTTCGCGGGTGCTCATCGACCGCACGATCGAGAGCTTATCCATGTGCCCCGCCATGAGCGGCAGCTTGTCGCTAATCTGGGCGTTGCCCGCGGTGCCAATTGCCTTAGAAGGCCCGCCCGTTGGCGCGCCGGTCTTGAGGTCCCAGATGTCGATGGTTGGGGGGCCGCCCCCCATCCACAACAGGATGGCGCTCTTGTGATTCTTGCGCAGGGTCTCGGCTGCTGCACAGACGGAACTGGTGAGCGATAGCGCCGGAAGTGCCAGAGCGCTGGCCCCTGCCAGGTGACTCATGAAGTGACGCCGAGACATCCCGGCGGGTGTGCTATAGGGCATCATGGCAAAGGACTCCGTGAAGAATGCTCTCGGCTGTCAACTCTCGGCTATCAGCTTGGCAGACCAACTTGGGTTCTGGCCGATAGCTAATAGCCGATAGCCAGCTAGTGGATCAGTATAAACTCGTTACTATTCAAAAGCGCCCACCAAATATCTTTGAGGGCTTCGGGCGTGTTGCCACCGCGGGCGGCTAGCAGTTTGTTGCAAATCAGCAGTTCGTCGCGGGAGGGGTTGCGGGCAAGCGCCGCCAGGTACAGGTACTCGACCCGCCTGGCGTTATTCAACTCGTTGCTGGTGGCCACTTTGTGCAGGAAGCTGCCGGGCGTGCATTCGGTGGCCTTCTTTACCAGGTCGCCGTTCATCATCATCAGCGCCTGGGGAATCGAGCCGTTGAACGTAGTGGTCTCGCTATTGTCGTCGGTGCCAAACGCCGTATTGAACTGGGCGAGCCACTGCTGTTTCATCTGCTCGCGCTCGTCGTACGGCAACGACTCGTCCGCCTCGGTGGCGGTGAGCAACGATTCGTACAACTGCTCGGCCTGCATCTGCCGCAGGTAGAAGTGGCTAAAGAGCGGCCGGGAACCCAGGTTGGGATCGTCGCTCTGGTTGTCGCGCGTCATGCGGCTCGATAGCGAATACGGCTCGCTGAGAACGATCCACCGCATCAGCTGCTTCAGGTCGAAGCTCGAACTCTTGAACTCGCTGGCCAGGTACTCGAGAAGTTCCGGATGCGTGGGCGGGTTGTGCGGGCCCATGTCGTACACAGGCTTGGTGAAGCCGTACCCCAGGAAGTGGCTCCACATCCGATTCACTGCGGCGGCCGGCAATTCGTCGGAGGCCAGCATCATGTCGGCTAGCTCCTTGCGGCGCTGAATGTCTTGCAGGTAGCCACTGTCGCCGAAGTCCTCGCCGCGATCGGCATACTTGTCGGTGAGCGACTCGCCGTTGACGAACACGGGGTAAGCCACTTTGAGCTTGCCGTTGCGCAGCTCGTAGTACAGCTCGGCCTTGCTGGGATCGCCCCCCTCGCCGGCGAAGTCGCGATCCATCACCAGCGCGTACCGGCGGTTGTTGGTGTTGGGTACCGTTTGGCGATCGATGCGTGTCTGGCGAAAGAACGCGTTGAGTTCCCAGAACTGGTTTTGCTTGTACTCGTTGAACGGGTGGTTGTGACACTGCGTGCAACCGACGGCCATGCCCAGGAAAATCTCCGCCGTTTTGGCGGTGGCTTGCAAGGCGTTTTCCGACATCTTGTCTGCCAGAAAATTCGCCGCACCGTTGAAATTGGGTGTACCAGGCATGCAGCTGCCCGAGGCGGTGACCAGTTCTTCGACAAGTTGGTCGTACGACTTATTCTTCTGAAACGCGCGGCGGAGGTACTGCTGCATGCCCCGCCGCACCGCCAGCGAGTCTCGGTCGACGCCGCCCGTGCGACCGATGAGTGTGTTGGTCCACAGCGTGGTCCAGTTGCGGGCAAACTCTTCCAGGTACTCGTCGCCCAGCAATCGATCGACCAGCTTCAAGCGTTTGTCGTCGCTGCTGTCGGCTGTGTACGCCTTCAACTCGTCGACGGTGGGCACTCGTCCTGCGAGATCGAGGTAAGCGCGTCGGCACCACTCGGCGTCGGTCGCTGCCTTCGATGGTTTCAGCCCAGCGGCTTGCCATCCTTGCCGGACCGCACGGTCGATCTCAGCAACCTGCGGCAAGCCAAAACTCTCGAGCACTGTGGGGTCGCTCGCACCACCCGACGAGGTGACGGCCAGCGCCGAGCCACCAGCACCGAAGGCAACGGCGAGAAGAAGCTTACGACCAGCGAAAAGTAACGATGCCATGCTTGCTCGATCGTTCTCAGGGTGAATTACGCGATCAGCCTTAAATCAACTTCCATTCTATCAACAAATCACCGGCAAACGTGCCGCGTCGTGCCGCGAGTCGCAATTCCGACCCGCAAATCGTTGCTCCGGGGCGGATGTCGCGATTGCGGTTGCCGGCCACGTTGTCTCCGGTTGAGATGGAAACGGCCACGCATGAGGAAGCCCGCAAAAGAATTGTACGCGAATCGAGGAACCCGTTATTCCCCAGACCTATCGCACTCCGTTACGGGTGTTGCACAACGCAACAGGTGTATCGTTTTGAAACACCTAAAACGCAACAGGCGAGCCGAAGCGGAGTGTTCCAATCGCTTCGGCTCGCCTTTAAAGTTGGGACCTATCGATGGTGGCGAATGCTCGTTGGGGGGGAGGGAGCAGTTCGCTAAGTGCTTTAGAAATCGAAGGTTCCAACAAATCGCTGCGTTTGCCTCTTCGTCTTACCGACCCCTCTGCTCTTCTCTGTTCCGGCCCCGCGACCTAGGGTCGCACGACACGGTCGGTGTCGAAGATACTCCTTGAATATGCAATAGGCGTGCCAATCCGCATATTGCGCCGAATTAGGCTGCTACGCATTAGCCGCAGTGTGGACACTGCCGCCAGCCACGTCGCTTTGAGGTGCCGCTACGCCGAACCAAATTGGCGCGTTACCGCAGGAATTCTCGGCTGGTTGCCTCTTCAGAACTAGGCGCTGTGCGCCGCCCTATGCGCTTGCGCGCCGCCCTACGCGCTTGCGCGGTAGTCGAGATGGAACAACCGGCGGTAGATATCGCACCTGGCGAGCAGCAGTTCGTGGCTCCCCGCGTCGAGTACCCGGCCTTGATCCATCACCACAACCCGATCGGCAAGCGAGATGGTGCTCATCCGATGGGTGATAATGAGCGTGGTGCGATTGCGGGTGAAGTCGGCGAGTACCTGATGGATGAGTTGCTCGCTCTCCATATCAATTTGGCTGGTCGCCTCGTCGAGGATAAGGATCTCGGGATCTCGCAGAATGGCTCGTGCCAGGGCAACGCGTTGCCGCTGCCCACCCGACAGGCGATTGCCTCCGGGGCCGACAACCGTTTGATAGCCTTCAGGCAACTTATCGGCAATGAACTGATGCGCGTGCGCTTTGCGAGCGGCAGCCTCGATGGCCTCCATGTCGACCTCGCCCGAACCGTAGGCAATGTTCTGGGCGACCGTATCGTTGAAGAGCAGTGTTTCTTGCGAGACCATACCAATCCGCGCGCAAGTCGCGGACCCGTACGTCGGCGATATCGACCCCATCGATGGTGATTCGCCCCGCCGATGGATCGTAGAACCGCGGCACTAGCGATAGGAGGGTGGTCTTGCCGCAACCGTTGGTGCCGACAATGGCGATGGTTTCGCCCGCGGCAACTTCCAGGTCGACGTCTTGTAGCACGGGCTTGTCGGAGTAATAGCCGAAACCGATATTCTCGAATCGGATGCTTGCGACAAACGGGGCAGTGGCTTCGGTTCGACGGGGTCCTTGATCTTGGGCTCGGTATCGAGCACCTGGTACACGCGGTCGCTGGCGGCGGACGACTGCTGCAACTCATTGAACACGTTGGAGAGTCGCCGCGCGGGATCGCTCATGCCCGCCAGCATGGAGAAGAACATGGCCATGTCGCCGTGCGTGAGCCCTTGATTGCTGATGGGGAGTCCGAACAAGTGCGTCTTGCCGCCCAGTACCAGGTAGCCACCGGCGAGCGCGGCGGTAAGGACCATGGCGATGCCCAGGTTCTCGGTGGTTGGGCTGACCAGTGAGTTGTACGTAGCGATCTTCATCTGGCGGCGATAGTAAACGTAGGCGGACTTGTCGAACCGCTCGCGTTCCTTGTCTTCCATGGTGAACGCCTTGATCAACTTCATGCCGGAAAGCGTTTCGGTGAGCGTTTCGTAAATGTTCGAAAGCTCTTCCATCGCCCGACGATTGGCCCGCTTGAGCGATTTGGCAAGCAGGCGGATCAAGAAGGCCGCCGGTGGCGCCACGAGCACGGTGAGCAGCAGCAGCCGCCAACTGACGTAGGCTGCCCCACAGAAGCAGGCCAGCATCTTCAGTGGCTCCCGCACCGCCATGCCAAACAGTGTTTGCACTCCCATGCATACGTAATTCAAATCGGTGGTACAGCGATTCATTAAATCGCCACGGCCTTGGTGACTGTAGGCCGACATGTCGAGCCGCAGCAGGTGCTGATAGAACTTCTTGCGCAGCTCCAAACCTACCCGATGCCCCAGCCGGGCGATCGAAATTTGATTGAGCACGCGAACAGCGTTTTTCAGTAGCGTGCTAAGCATGACTGCCCCGCACACGAAGACCAACGTTTGAAACGCCGTAGTGGGGAGCCACTTCACCGCCATTGGCAGCAAACGAGAATAGGTGTTGTGGCGAGTTTGTTGGGCATGGAGTTTGAATTCTTCGCGACCGAGTGCGGTCCGGTTTTCTTCCGGATTCGCGCTGAGTTTGGCAATGGTCGCTTTGGATGCAACAATTTGCTGCTGGCTGTCGGACACCTGCTCTTCCATCCACTCGGGAACCGACTTGTCGTTCATCACGACGTCGACAATCCAAAACACCGCGGACAGGTTCCCCGCCCACAACACGGCGACCACCAGCGAGGTAATCAGGCACGCGACCACGTTCACGCGGTGGCTGAGAGCAATCCTGAGAGCGCGAGCGAAATTAGACATAGTAGCCGGGGCGGAAGGCGGGGAGCGGGTGCATGCAGAATCAGAGACCGCTTTTAGCAAACGGCGCCACGTCGACCAAGGTCGACCGAACTGGTACCACGCATGCGGGCGGCAAACGCGTGCTAGCAGGTGGGCTACTTCCGCCGGGTGAGTTGCTGCCACACGCTCACCAGCATGAGCACCAGCACGGGTGCCACCAATGTGAAGATCACGAAAAAAGCTCGATCCTCGCCGCCACGCCGCAATCCGCCCCACGCCGCCGCCGCTACCGCCAGCAGCGTCGTGATCAGCAGGAGCATGCCGATCCGGAACTGCGGGGCACGACTTGGTGGAGGATCGGACATGACGTGTTTCGAGCGGGGCTGTGTCGGCTACACGGACGCTAGCAGCCGATGGCGGGCGGACTGGGCAATTTGCTGGATTCTAACAATTGTACCGCCGATACCACTGGTACGGAAAACAGGGGCGCATGATCCAGGACCGTACGCGCTCTTTTCGCTTTTTTGGGGGAAAAATCGATGACTCGCATTCTTGCCGCGGTGCTCTTATGCGCCGCGAGCAGCGTTGGCTGCTCGGCTTTGGACGCTATGAACGCCCGAAGCCCCGTACCGCAACACATGACCCAATCGCGCTCTGCACCGCGACCTGACATCCAGCGGGCTGGTTACGACTACCCTGCCGCTGGGGCCGTCGACTGCGTCAACAGTATGGAGTGCTGCCAAGGTGCTGGCTGCGGCAACGGCATGTGCGGTTGCTGCGACGGCGTGGTAAACGACTGCGTGCATCAGGTACTCGACTGCGATGGATGCTGCGGCTGCGGCGACGCCTGTGGCATGGGCGGCGCTTGTGGTCCCGGAGGCTGTGGACCTGGAGCGTGTGGCCCCGAGGGTTGCTATGGCGGCGGATACGGTGGCATGGGCGCGTGTAGCTGCGGACACAGCGGCCGTTGTGCGTGCTGCATGAAGCTACGCCAAATGCTAGCAGGCGGATGCCGCTGCCGTGGTGCCGGCCAGTGCGGTGTGTGCCGCTGCGTCAAAGGCATGCTGGCTGCCAACTGCCTTTGCGGCGGCTCAGGTCAGTGCCCCTGCTGCCAGCACATAAAAACTTGCATTGGTGGTCCGATCGCGGGTGGCACCGATGCCAACTACAACTTCAATCCAGGACCCTCCGCAGCGCAGGTCGCTTACCCGTACTACACCACGCGGGGCCCGCGAGACTTCTTTCTGGATAACCCGCCGTCCATCGGCCCGTATTGATCGAGTGGCAGGGCCCGCCGGGCTACTAAAGTAGTTGCGTCGGTTGCGACTGGCATTGCGTCCGATTTGGGCGTCCGGTACAAGCCCTCTCACCGCGTGAACGGACTCACGCTCTAGGCCGCACCAAGGCGCGAAGGATCGCGCCGGTGCGGCCTTTTTCGTTGATGGCCGTTTGCGTGACATCGCAGCGAGGCAGCCTCCCGCGATTCCACACCGCGGGCTGCTAGGCGACGTCGATGGCGAGCATTACCGCCACCAGCGGCAAGACAACTACCAAGAATACAACCAGGCCGGCGAGCAACAACGAGCCGAGCCCCCTCCAACTGGAGAACTCGTGAACCTCTCCCACCATGTGGCAGGCAACCACCACCTGCCAGATGGCCACGACGAGAAACAACAGGTAGTAGACGAGCCAAATTGCGGCGTACTGAGGCGTCGCGTCCACGTCGAGGAAGTCATTCCCCACCATCACCCACGCGGTAACGAGTGCCATCGTCAGCGGCAAGATCCAGATGCTTGGCACGTTTGCCCAGGCTAGAGCCGCCCGGACACGCTCGCTGCTGGCGCGGCCACCGAGCCATCGCCCGGTGATGCCCACCAGCCAACCAAAGAGATACAGCCCAATCAGGCCACCCACGGCACCGCCGAAGATCATGCCGCCCACAAAGCCAAGGCGTTGCACCACTTCTTGCCCCACCTTAGCGGCTCTTTCGGGATCGAACGCGCTGGCAATGCCTCCCAAGACGGCCAGCACCAGGACAAGGTACGTGGGATCGGTTTCCACGATTTGCCGGATCGTTGCGCGAGGCTTGGTCCAAACACTGAACCAAGGATTCAGCGATTCGCCCGTTCGGGTAACGTAGCCCTCGCTGGCCACTTCTTCGGCGATTGGCGAGACATACGGATTGTTGGTCCCAAAGTCGTCATTCGGCTTGGGAAAGCGATCAGGATCGAATTGATCGGACACAAGGACTCCAGGAAGTTGGCTGGCGGTGGGCGACTTTGCAAGGCTGCGGCCTACGCCGCGATGAATCCACACGGCCTGTACGCCGTTGAACTTGACCAGCAGCTGCTGCGCAAGTCGTCAACAACGCCCCCAATACTACGGCACCAGCCCAACCTACGGCAACCACGGATTCCAGTGGTTATTCCTCGCCACGTAAGTTGCTTCACAAAGGAATAGTTGGCCACGAAAAGGAAAAGAAGTCACCAAAAGCATGTGTGCAGCATATGTTGCCCAATTCCTTTTTGTGCCCACAACAACAACGGGGGGTTTGGGGGGATACCCCCCAAGCCCCCCGTGTTCTTCGTTCAACGTCTCCGCGCCTTACGCAATGTTGGCTGCCAAGCGTCCGACCGCTGTCGCGCTGTTGCCCGCGCTGGATGTTCGGTGGTTTACGCAGTCGGCGCCGTAGACCTAAACCGCGGTGGCAATCAGCGTAATGTTCTGGCCACCGAAACCGAAGCTGTTGGAAAGCGTCGTCGTAATGGGCAACTCGCGGGCAGCGTTGGGAACGTAGTCGAGATCGCAGTTGGGGTCGGGCGTCTGATAGTTGATCGTTGGGGGTGCGATGTTGTGCTTCATGGCCATCAAGCAGATGATAAGCTCCGTTGCACCCGCGGCGGCAATCAAGTGGCCTGTCATGCTCTTGGTGCTCGATACCGGCACCTTGTAGGCGTGGTCGCCGAAGGCCTGCTTGATGCTGAGCGTCTCGACCTTGTCGTTGACCGTGGTGCTGGTCCCGTGAGCGTTGATGTAGTGAATGTCTTGGGGCGTCATTCCCGCGTCGGCGAGCGCCATGTTAATACAACTGGTTGCCCCGCGTCCCTCGGGATGGGTATCGGTGATGCGAAACGCGTCGGCCGTGGTGCCGTACCCGGCGATCTCGCCGTAGATGGTGGCGCCGCGTTTTTTGGCGTGCTCGTACTCTTCGAGCACCACCATCGATGCCCCTTCGCCCAACACGAAACCGTCCCGCTCCAGGTCGAACGGCCGGCTAGCGCCCTCCGGGTTATCGTTATTCTCGCTTAAAGCGGTGAGCAGGTTGAAACCCGTCACCCCGAACGGGTGGATCATGCTATGGGCGCCGCCCGAGAGCATGGCGTCGACGTCGCCTCGGCGGATCATCTCAGTTGCTTCGCCGATCGCCTGGCTACTGGCGGCGCAGGCCGTCAGGCAATTGACGTTGGGTCCTTGGGCATTGAACATTGCCGCCAGGTAGCCGGACGGCATGTTCGGCTCCTGCTCGAGCTCTAATTGCGGATCGAGGCGATCGAGTCCCTCGCGGACGAACGTGCCTAGATCGAAGTCGCCCCCTTTGAGGGCGGCAACCATCATGTGGCTGAATGCCTCGAAGTCCTGTTGCCCCTCACCGGCGCCGAGGTAGACGCCCAATCGTTGCGGCTCGACGCTGCCCGCCACCCCCGAATCGTTCATTGCTTGCTTTGCAGCCCCGGCGGCGAACCGTGTATGGCGGCCGCGCAGGCCCATTCGGCCGGATCTTCTCCCTCGGACTCAATCGACCAGTCGCGGACTTCGGCGGCAATCTTGGTGGGAAAATTGGTAGCATCGAACAGCGTCGTCTTGCCCACGCCACTCTTGCCCGCCATCAAGTTGGCCCACAACGTGGGCACGCTGGTACCCAGTGGCGTGACGCAACCGACACCGGTGACAACAACTCGACGTTTCATGGGAAATCCTTGTTGCAAAGGGTGAAATGACAAATCCAAGTATCAAATCAACCAACGCGACGAACGTGATTCTAGCTGGCGGCCGCTATTGGCAAACCATAATCAACGGCTTGCATGCGCGTGCCATCTTGGCGAATGCCGACTTCAAATACTCCACATACGTGCAGCCAGTGGGCCAGATCCACGGGGTCGAATAGCCGCACCGGCATGTTGGGGTCGCGGACGTCGCCACCTTGCAGCCGAGCGAAAAAGATCTCCGCTTCCGAACGCAACTCCTCTTCGCAGTGACCGGTGACCGTCACCACGGCACCGACGTCGCGAATGTTTTCGATATCGGCCCGGTAGGTGAGCGAATCGCCGCCGCGCGTGATCCCATGGAAAGCCAGCTTCGAAAACTTGGCGAGCACCACCAGCTCTTTGAACTCATAAAGCTCGCTGACCAGCAGCCCGCCCGTCTGCGCCATCCCCTCGGCGATCAGCGAGTGGGGCATAATGGGGTAGGCATCCCAGTGGTCGTGCATGTAGCTGTCCGACAGCGCAACGCCCTTATGGCCGACCGCATGCGACGCAGCAACGAACTCGGTAAAGCGATCAACCCAGAACCATCGCACGGACGATTTACCTTTGAGTTCAATCGAGTGGGGTGAAGGGCCAATGCAAAACGACCAATGACCAATGTTGCTGGTCATTGGTCATCAAGGTTGGTTCGCGCGATTTACGCCGACAGCTTGTGCTCCACGAACGCACACATGTCCGCGACGGTGAGTTGCTTGCCGAGATTCTGCACCTGCGGGTTCGCTTCGAACTTCGACAGGTTGGCGAACGGCATCCGCTCTTTGAGCTTGGCGAGGCCCACGCTGTTTACCTTGCCGTCCTCGACGTATTCGCTGTTGGTCAGGATATCTTCGGGAAAGAGTTCGCCCCGCTCGATCTTGATGTCGAAGCTTTTCTCCAGCCGAAACACGATGTCCAGGAAGTCGATCGACTCGGCATCCAGGTCGCCCTGCAGCGTTGCCTCCGGCGTGACTTCGTCGTCGTCGACACCCAGGGCGTCGACTAGCGCTTCTTGAACCTTGGCGAAGATTTCGTCTTGCGAGGGCATGGCCTCTAACTCCTCTAGGGTGAATTCACTATTCGTGGCAAGCAACGTGTAACAAACGACGCAAGTCGCCTACGCGCTACTTGCCCCTACTCCAAAGCCCGCACGCTGGCGGGCAGCATCTCGGGTTTGGCAATCGAGCGGGCGACCTTACCGAGGTAGGTCCGTACCCGATTGTCTGTTTCCTGTTGGGTCGGATCGCTGTCGGCCAGGCTGTAACGCTCCAGCACGATCCGCCCGGTTAATGTCGTCTTCTCTCCTACCGAACCTTCCACTTTGAAGGTCGCCAACCGTTCATCCTTCTTGATCTGTTCCACCGATACTCGAAGTTGCCGGCCAGGCTGAACAAAGCTGGCGTACTTAATGTTCTTTGCCTCCCGAAGCACAATCACGCTGTCGGCCATGTCGTCGGTAAAACGCAATAGCCAGGCAGCCGCCTGCGTCGCCGACTCGAGCATGAACACGCCCGGCAGGACGGGAAACTCCGGGAAGTGATCCTCCAAATAGTCTTCGCTGTAGCTAACGTTCTTCACGCCGGTGAGCCGCTCGCCAGGTGTGAACGATTCGATGGCGTCGAGCAACCAAAAACGCATGGATACGTACCAGGGGGTGACCGCGGCGGGCGAAAACTCTCGCTTGGCCGGGCCCACACTAGCAAATTGGCCAACAGGGCCCACCCACGTGCGAAATGTGAGAGGCTCGGCAGGCTGGGTAAAACGAACAACGGATTATAACGACGGGGCAAAATAGCCACAACGGCTGCTGGCGGGAACGAAAACCGCCTACTCGCAGCAATTTGCCTCTTTGGGCGGATTTACAGCATTTGCCAAATCTCGGCAACAGGAACTTCCACCACCCAAGCCGCACGGGTGACCGCCACCCAGCGGTGCCGGGTGGGCTTCCGCCGGGCTGGTGGCTAGGACTGGTTACACGTTGAACAGGAAGTGGCACACATCGCCGTCGCGCATTACGTACTCCTTGCCTTCCACGCGCAGCTTGCCCGCTTCGCGAATGGCCTTTTCGCTTTCGTACTGCACGAGGTCGTCCACCGAGTAGACCTCGGCGCGAATGAAACCACGTTCAAAGTCGGTATGAATCACGCCGGCAGCCTGCGGGCCGGTAGCACCGATGGGGATGGTCCAGGCGCGAATTTCCTTCTCGCCCGCCGTGAAGTAGCTCTCCAATCCCAGCAGCTTGTAGGCTCCTCGGGCCAGGGCTGCCAGCGCGGGCTCCTCGAGGCCAACGCTCTCGAGCATTTCGTGACGATCCGCTTCGTCGAGTTCGGCAAGTTCGGCTTCCAGCCGGGCACAAACGGGCACCACCTCGCCACCCTCGGCGGCCGCACGCTCTCGCACCCGCTCAACATGGGGGCCCGCGCCGGCGAGGTCATCTTCTTCGATGTTTGCCACGTACAACACCCGTTTGCTGGTGAGCAGTTGCAGGCCATCGATTTCTTTCCGCATGTTGGGGTCACCGGTTTCGAGCGCCTCGCACCGGCTTGCCGTCCGCCAGAATGCCCCTGCACAACTCCAGCAACTCCACCCGCCGCTTGGCATCCTTATCGCCCGAGCGGGCGGTGCGGCGGGCTTTGTCGAGCGAACCTTCGACCGACTCCAGGTCGGCGAGCATTAGTTCGGTGTCGATCGTTTCGATGTCGCGAATCGGGTCGACCGAGCCGTCGACATGGGTGATGTCGTCGTCGTCGAAACAGCGGACAACGTGCACGATGGCATCCACGTTGCGGATGTGCGAAAGGAACTTGTTGCCGAGCCCCTCCCCCTCGCTCGCTCCCCGCACAATTCCGGCAATGTCCACCAGTTGGAGAACGGCGGGGATGATTTTTTGGGTGGGGACGTACCGCCCGATCGTCGCCAGCCGCGCATCGGGCACCGCAACCGCACCTACGTTGGGCTCAATGGTGCAGAATGGGTAATTCTCGCTAGCGATGCCAGCCGCCGTAAGGGCGTTAAAAAGCGTACTCTTGCCGACGTTGGGCAGCCCAACGATGCCTGCCTCCATAGTGGGGGCTCCTGGTGGTTTCGATCGAGAAATTGAGAAGTTCGGCAGTATATCGGCTCCCACCTACCACGGGCAGTGGTGGCACGCCGTGGATGGCCAAGACGGGGTGAAACGGCAATAATTACTTCTTACGCTTTCCCTATCCTCCCTATGCCTGCTGGAACCCTCTGGTATGTCCTCCTTGCACTGTTTGTTTCGTTGTTCGCCACGCTCTGCACCCTTTCGGCGTGGAGCCACCTTTCGGTTGCCCAGGAGTCGGCGGTCGCTCCGCCTCCCGCTAGCGAAGCAGAAGCGGCCACTAGCGAAGCGGAGACGCCTGCGGACAAGGCCCCTGCGGACGAAACCAGCCAGGTCGAACCCGAACCGGCAAGTCCGGGCCAGGCCGATCTCGACGAAGCCACGCGGCTGCGACTGACCGCCTCGGATGGGCGTGAAATCGGCAAGGTGATCGACCTGTTGAACTCCGCCATCAAGAAGGGGCTGGACGACGACAACGAGGCGTTCGCAACGCAAATGCTTTCCTCCACCTACATGGAGCGAGCCACCGCTATTTGCGGAATGCTCTTCAAGCAACAACTGCCCGATCCAGCCCAAAACCCGCAGTGGACCCAGCTGCGAGCGGTTGCGGTAGCCGATATCAAGAAGGCAGTGGAACTCACTCCAACGGAGTTCGAGGGCTGGCTGCTGCTTGGCAAGTTGAACCAACTTCCGCAAGGTAATGCAGAGGAGGCAAAGCAGGCGTTCACCAAGGTGATCGAAGCGGAAGAGATCGAACCCAAGCTCAAAGCGGAAGCCTACGTACGCCGCAGCGCGCTTACCAAAGACGCGGCGGTGCAACTCGCCGACCTCAGCAGCGCGGTGGAATGCGAACCGGAGAACGTGGAGTACCTGCTGCTCCGCGCCACGGCACCATTTTGCGACCAAAAGGCACAAGGATAGCCTAACGGATGTCGATCAGGCGCTGGAAATGGTGCCCGACAACTACGCCACGCACGAACTTCGCGCCTTGGTACTACTGGCGCTCGAACGCACCGAGGAGGCACTCGCCAGCTTCGATAAAGCAACTCAGCTGGCCCCCGAAGCGGTGACGCCCTACTTGCACCGCGGCGAACTGTACGGCCAACTCGGCAACATGGAAGAAGCCATCGATCAGGCAACCAAAGCCATTGAGCGGAAAGACGATAACCCGCTGGGCTACCTGCTGCGATCGGATTTGTATTTGCGAAACGATCAGCCAGACTTGGCTTTGGCGGACGCGGACAAGGCACTGGAACTGGCGCCCGGGGTGGTGCAGGCCTATTTGCTTAAGGCACGGATCTTTGATGCCACCGACCGCACGGCGGAAGCCATGGATCAGCTGCAGCAACTCGCGGACGGCTTACCGCCTCAGATGGAATTGAATTTACAAATTGCCTTGTACGCGCTGCGGCTCGAAATGCCGCGGCGGGCGATCGCGGCGCTGCGATCGCGCAATCGAAGTAAAACCCGCTGAAGTCATGCTCTATCGCTACCGCGGTGACGCAAAGCTAAACATTGGTCAGCACCGTGAGGCCGTCGCCGATTATGAGAAGGCCTATGAGCTCGACTCCAAAGAACCAGGCGTGCTGAACAACTTAGCCTGGACGCTTGCCACCAGTCCGGACGACGACGTTCGCAATGGCGACCGCGCCGTCGAACTCGCGACTGAAGCGTGCGAGTTAACCGAGTTCAAGTTGGCGCACATGCTGAGCACGCTGGCGGCGGCCCACGCCGAAGTGGGCGACTTCGAAACGGCGCAGGAGTGGTCTCGCAAAGCGGCTGAGCTGAACGACGAAGTGAATCAATCGCAGATTGAAGAAGAACTCGCGAGCTACCAACGCGGTGAACCATGGCGTGAGCGGCAAAAGCTCGACTCGGGCGAAAGCGAAGACGGATCGGACGCCGCCAAGAAGAAGCAGGAAAAACGGAGCACCGAACTCGAGAAGCCGTCGTCCAGTACGCCCGCCCCGCGACGATCGATCGATTTTTGATGCACGCGGCGGGCGACCGCCGCGCAAGACCGTGAGCCCTGCTTATCGCAGATTGTCCATCCAGGCGAAGAAGTTGTTTTCGAGCACGTTCAAGTCGTTGCCGAAAATCGCTTGGAAGTCGCGCACGCGTTCTTCCGCCCAGTAGCTGGTGAGCGGTTTTCGGGCAGCGATTCGCTGGAGGTATTGCTCGTAGTGCGCGGCCGCGTTTCGGTAAGAAAGAACGTGAGCACCCAAGAGTCGGCGTACGCCCGCTCGGCTGATTTGTGAAAGGCCTTGTCGCTTGCTACCAATTGGGCGACGACATTCTCATGCTTCCGTCCGGCGTGGTGGTAGTGGAAGTCGTCCAACCGTCCGCGATTGATACGCAGCCGAACGGTGTCGGAAGCTCGGCTCTGGTAGACGCCCCGCGCTTCGAACATGGTTGCCAAGCCTTCGACGGCCCAAACGGGGTTGTCGGCCGCGCGGTTGTGGATCGCCACGTTGTAGGCCGTTTGGTGCGTCGCTTCGTGCACGATGGTGTTAGCGGTAGTACCCCAATCGCGGTCGTTCACTGCCACACGGTCGTACATCAGCACGCGATTCGATTGGGGATCGTAGTGCCCCAGCGTGTTGGGCAGCAACTTCGCCCCCGAGGCCGCGGCGTGGTCGATGTACTCCTTTTCCGAACCAAAAATCACGGCGACGAGCGGATACTGCGGCCGCGCGAGCGAGAAACCTCGGACTCGAAAGTAGTTCTGGAACGAGCGGTAGAGCTCCTCAAATCGCTGAGCCCAGGCATCGCTTTCGCCGCGGCGATGGACCACCAGGTAATGACCGGTGGAAGTAACGGTCATCGCGTTGCCAAACTCGGCGTACAGCGCACTGCGCATCTCGCTGGGAGTATGCCCCTCGAACCTGGCTGCGGTACGCCGGGCGTGCTTGGCATCTCGCGGGTCGACCTGGTGCAACGCACCATCCCGCGCCAGCAGCAGCATTTGCGTGTCGGTCCAAAATAGCGGCTTTCCCTCGAGGAGCTTGCCGGCAAAATCGGCCCGGAACATGAATTCGGCGGCCGCCAGCGGTTGGGCGAACGCGAGCAGCAGCAAGGTGGCGGACAGGCGAAATGAAAGCATGCAACCAAACCCAGGGGGAACCAAAAAGAACGAATTCCTCTTTTTAGCCTACTGCGCAAAACGGCAAGACTTTTGGCACCGGACCGCCTAAAATGCGCAAGAGTCGCCCCTGCTGCAAAAACGCAACCGTTGACGAAATGCCCCCTTCGGAAGCCCCCTTTAGGAACACGACGATGAAATTGCCGACATTACTCTTGTTTGTCGTGTCACTAATGCTGGCCGCCCCGTTGTGGGCGGCCGACGATGAGCTGACTAGCCAAGTGGAGCGATTGGTCGCCGAGTTGGATGCCGACACCATCTCCGAGCGTGATCTGGCGGAAAAAAATCTGCTCGCACTGGTCGACGTGCCCGGCGTGGGGACCGAAAAATTCCTCGAGGTACTTCCCCGACCAAACGACAACATGCCCCCTGCCGTACAGCAGCGCCTCGGTGCCATTCGCAAAGATGTCGAACAGCGGATTGCGGCGTCGGCTGTCGAGGCATCGCTCGTCACCCTCGAAGCGATCAGTTGGCCGCTCGCAGATGTGCTGGAGAAGCTCGAGCAACTATCGGGCAACAAGATCGTCGACAATCGCGCAGAACGGCGAAGCCGCGGCCAACCCCGAGGTGCTGATTAAAGTGGAAGACGAGCCGTTTTGGTCGGTCATGGACCAGGTGATGGATCAAGCCGGACTGAGCCAATACGCGTACGCTGGCGAAGACGCCCTGGCGCTGGTGGACCGCGGTCCGGAGCAGGCCAATCGCTTTGGCCGCGCCGACTACGCGGGGCCGCTTCGGTTCGAGGTGTTGGAGGTGACCGCGACGCGTGGCCTGCGAAACCCGGAGAATCAGTCCCTGACCCTCGATTTCGAGATCGCCTGGGAGCCACGGCTGCGTCCCATCGCGCTCACTCAAGAGCTCGACCGCATGGACTGCGTTACGGGTGCGGGCGATCGATTGCCAGGCGGCCAGGCAGGTCGCGTGTTTAACATCGAAGTGCAGGAAGGCACATGCGCAACAACCATCAATGCACCGTTCCAGCTGCCCAATCGCGATGTGGAGAAAATCGAAACGCTGAGCGGCACGATGACCGCCCTAGTGCCTGGCAAACGCGAGAAGTTTCGCTTCGACGACTTAAAGAGCAAAGAGCCGGTCGTTGAGTCGCGTGGCGGCGTGCAGGTGACGCTGGAACGCGTGGTCAAGAATGGCGCAATTTGGGAGGTACACATGAGCCTCACCCTGGAGAACGACAAGGAAGCGTTAGCATCGCATCGCGGCTGGGTGTTCAACAACCTGACTTACCTGGTTGGTGACGATGGCGAACCGATCGACCATGCCGGCTTCGAGACCACGCGGCAAACCCGCACCGAAGTCGGCATCGCCTACCTGTTCGACCTTGAGGGTGGCATCGACGGCTTGAGCTGGGTGTACCAGTCGCCGGTATCGATCGTGGAGCAAGACTATAAATACTTGCTGCAGGATATTGAGCTTCCGTAGCCGCGTATGCAGTTGCTGAAGGGTGAACCCCCCAAGCAGGCTCAGCCAACGCGAGCAAAGGCAGCAGCACGCCGGGCAGGAGGTATCGGCAGTGGAAGGGGCCGGTGGTCGACCGGCGAGTCCGGATCGCCACTGGCGGCCGGCGCTACGCTGCCAAGGTTTTTTCTGATTTTCCGACGATGATCGTCCGCCGACCCCTCGAATCGGGCCTATGATTAAGGATTACTTCTGCTGCGACAGGATCTGGGTCGCCCTAGAAGGTGTGTCACGAGAGAAGCTGGGGACCGCTTCAGGCGGCGCCCTCCAGGAACCGATTCCCCGTAAATAGATAATTCAACATGAGCGATTACCGCCGCGATAACAATTTCGACTGGTCGAGTATCGCGCCTTACGGTTCGTTATTGGCCTGGGCGTTGCCAGCATTCCTGCTGCTGCTGTTGGCCCTTTCGAGCGTTTACACGGTGCCAGCGGAGTCGCAGGGCGTGGTCCAACGGTTCGGACGCTACATCAAGACGGTTGATCCGGGGTTGCGATTCAAGCTGCCGCTGGGCATCGATTCGGTTGAAATTCTTCCCGTTCGTCGCCAATTGAAACAAGAATTTGGCTTCGGCACCCAGGGATCGACCAACACGACCCAGGTATCGGACGAACAGGAGGAAGAGCAGAACATCGTCACCGGCGATTTGAACGCGGCGACGGTGGAGTGGGTGGTGCAGTATCGCATTAAGGAGCCCAAGCAATACCTGTTCAAGGTCCGCGACCCGGGTCAGACGCTGCGTGATCTCTCGGAGTCGGTCATGCGAACGGTGGTCGGCGACCGAACGGTCGACGAGGTGATCACGATTGGCCGCCAAGAAATTGAAGTCGAAGCGCTGGCGCAATTGCAGGAGGTGGTCAACCAATACGAACTGGGATTGAGTATCGATCAAGTGCAACTCAAGAACGTCGACCCGCCAGTGCCGGTACAGTCTTCATTCAACAAGGTCAATCAGGCGCAACAGGAACGCGAAGAGATGATCAATGTCGCGAATGGCGAGTACAACAAGGTGGTGCCCAAGGCCCGGGGAGAGTCGGAGCAAAAAATCCAAGCAGCCGAAGGCTACGCCCTGAAGCGAGTGAACGAAGCCGAGGGCGACGTATCGCGATTCAAGGCCGTGCGGGAGGAATATTTGAAAGCGCCCGAAGTCACCAAGCAGCGAATTTATCTTGAGACCATGCTCGATGTGGTGCCGCAGTTAGGGAAGAAAATCATCCTCGACGACCAGGCCAATCAGATCTTACCGCTGTTGCAACTATCCCCCGAAGCAGCGAGGAACAACTGATGAAACGCCTTCTCACTCCACTCGCGATTGCTATTGGACTCGCCCTCTTGTTCCTTGGGTACTCGGCTGCCTACACCGTTTCGGAGACGGAACAGGTAATCATTACACAGTTCGGTAAACCGGTGGGAGATCCGATCAGTGAGTCGGGTTTGCATTTCAAGCTCCCGTTCATCCAAGAGGTTACGTCGATCGAAAAGCGAATCTTGGAATGGGACGGACGCCCCAACGAAATGCCCACCAAAGACAAGACCTACATTGTGGTCGACACTTTTGGTCGCTGGAAAATAAGCGACGCCAAACAGTACTTCCTGCGATTGCGCGACGAACGGAGTGCGCAGTCGCGGCTCGACGACATCCTCGGTAGTGAAACGCGCAACGCGATCGCCAAACATGAACTGATTGAGTTGATTCGTACCACCAAAGACCGCCAACCTATTCTCGATCCCACGATCGCCGATGCACCCGGAAATATTGGGAAGCTGTATCCGATCAGTAAGGGCCGCGGGAAGATTGAGGAAGAGATCTACAAAAAGGCCGCCCAAAAACTGAATGCGTTTGGCATCGAATTGTTGGATGTCCGATTCAAGCGAATCAATTACAACGAAAGCGTCCAACAACGTATCTATTCGCGAATGATCAGCGAACGGCAACAGATCGCGGAACGCTTCCGCAGCGAAGGGGCCGGCGAAGCGGCCAAAATCATCGGCAAGAAAGAAAAGGATTTGCTACGCATCGAGTCGGAAGCCTACAAACGCGTGCAAGAAATTCAAGGCGCAGCGGACGCCGAGGCGACGGAAATCTACGCCAATGCGTACAACCAAAGCGAAGAGTCCGTCGCGTTCTACGAATTCATCAAGACCATGGAAACGTACAAGGCCATGCTCGGACAGGATAGCACTCTGATCATGACAACCGATAGCGACATCTTCAAATTCCTGAAACGCATCGAAGGCGAGTAGTCAGCGAACAAGTAGGTGTTGTGTTCGGCTGGCGAACGGGGCGCTCCGAGTGTCGCCAAACCCGCACCGATCGAGCGGGTAGCACCGACAGTCGGCCGCGTTCATCTTTGACCTTGGTGTTTGCCATTTCGGCCGACTGTCGGTGTGCGCAGCACAGGAGGTTCTGTCGGCTGGTTTTCGCATGCGACAATGCGTCGATGGCAAGCATAGCGGTAGGTGAACCCAGCGGCGGCAACCGTCGCTTGTCCGTCCCAACGTTTTCTCGCCGCCGGAACCACCTACCCTACGGGACTGGCATGAAACTTCGACGCACCTATCTCCAACCTTCCTAAAACCCAAGCCCCTTCGCCTTGGTCTTCACGCGGCAGAAGTGCATGTCGCTGGTCATGTAGAGCGTGGTGCCGTCGTCGCCAAAGCAGCAGTTGGCAATCCGCTCGCCAGTGCGAAGGGTCGCCAGGTGCTTGCCTTCGGGCGTAATCACCAGCACCCCACCTGGGCCTGTGGCCCACAAGTTGCCCTCTGCGTCGATGGCCATTCCATCGGGGCTGCCGGGCCGCTGCTTTTTGAGTTCGGTGACATCCAGCAGCAGGCGTCCTTGGTCGATGGTGCCATCTTCCTGAACGTTGAAAGCCGTGTAAGTGGCGTGTTTGTCGTAGGACTGGGCAACGTACAATATCTTTTCGTCGGGCGAGAAGGCGATGCCGTTGGGCGCACGAAACTGTTTGGTGAGTAGCTCGGCCGGCTGGCCCGGCACCACGCGATACACGCCTTGAAAATCGAGCGGGCGGTCCGTGGACTTGAAAGCGCCAACGCGGCCGTAAGGTGGATCGGTGAAGTAAATCGCGCCCGACGAGTGGATCGCCAGGTCGTTGGGGCTGTTGAGTGCTTTGCCATCGTACTCGCTAACGATCTGCGTGTACTTCGGCTCCGGGTTGCTGGTAGGAGCGTACATGCGGGCAATGCAATGGTCGCCGTGCTGGCATAGCACCAAGCGGCCCTGGCTATCGATGGCGAGCCCGTTGGATCCCGATTCGCCGTCACGACCTCCGCTGGCGGTATACCCGGCTGGCTTGAGGTAGAGCGTCAGCCCTTCGCCCTCTTTCCACTTGTAGACCGAGTTGCGGGGAATATCGCTGAAGATCACGTACCCACCATCGGCCACCCACGCGGGCCCCTCGCTCCATTCGAAGCCGGTCGCCAGTTTTTCGATCTTGGCGTCCGGATCAATAAGTTGCTCGGCCGCCGGGTCGAGAAATTCAATCTCACCAAGGGTTTCCATCGGAGTCACCGTCTCTTGAGCCATGAGGGTTGTGCTCCCAATCAATGTGGCCAAGATGACATGGCAGTAGATGAGTTGTTGCATTGGATATTCTCGCGATCGGAACCAAGAAGAAGAATGGGTGTTTCATTGAAGTGCCCCAAGCATCGGCCATCGTCGCGGCATTTGCAAGCGGGTTTTCACGAAACTACTCGCCTCCGCTGGTGCAATATGAGTCGAACATCGCTAATTCGCTGCGTCGTGGCAACCGTGGGCGTTACTGCCATTGCCGTGTCGCTCGCTCAGGCACCTTTTGGGCCACCCATGCGGCGGCATTCGGTCACCCAGTCGACCGAGGCGCTCGACTTGGTGGACAGCATCGCCCAGCCACCCACCGGTGCCAAAGTGAGCATCACGATATCGGGCGGAGTTCGCACGATCCGCGCTAACGGCCTTCCCGCTCACAAGACGGGGCGATTCCCCAATCGAGGCAACCCCAATCGCATTGCCGCGCAGCGATACGTCTATCGACTCCCGGCCGAACCCGAGTTGGCCGATCGCATCACGCCGCTAGAGCGGCAACCGTTCGGTATTGCAGTGAACGGCGTGCCGTTCGACCCGGGCGCGGCCGAGTTCTACCAGGGCGACCCTCGCGGCGGCTGGCAATACGAACCGCTATCGGGCGCCATCCGGCTGGGCATCGACGTGAGCCATGCCCACGTGCAGCCCAACGGCGCGTACCACTACCACGGCTTGCCGACCGGATTACTGGACGAAGTGCAGCTCGCCGCGGATGCCCACTCACCGCTGATCGGTTGGGCCGCCGATGGTTTTCCCATCTACGCGGTCTACGGTTACTCCAACCCTCAATCGACCGAATCACCGATCAAGCTGCTCAAGTCGGGCTATCAAATCAAGTCGGGCGAGCGACCCGACGGACCGCGCCAGCCGGGTGGAACCTACGATGGCACGTTTGTCGCCGACTACACCTATGTGCCGAGCTCTGGCGATTTGGACGAGTGCAACGGACGCCAGTGCGTGACGCCTGAGTTCCCCGCAGGAACGTACGCTTACTTTCTCACCGAAGACTGGCCCGTCGTCCCGCGCGCGTTTCGCGGCACGCCGTCGCGCGACTTCGAGCGCCGCGGCCCACAGCGGCAACGGCCGCCACGGTAAGCCGTGTGCTCAATCTTCCGGTTCGCCAACATCGACTTGCGACCAGTCGACTTCGACGCCGTGCTCTTCGATTAAGTCGAGCAGCGTCAGCGCCCGAGGGGCATCGTGCTGAGCGACCAGGATTTCCACTTCGCCCATCGCCTCGGGCATGACGGTGGCGGACGCGGCGTTGCCGGTGACCGCCTTAATGCCAGCGCGGTCGAGCGCCGCGATAATCGGCGCGGCCTCCATCACCGAGTGAGCGGAAGTAACACGGCACAAGTCGTCGGCTTCGGACATCGACAGGGTTCCTGGGGCTAAAGGGTCGAAAGATAAGGCTTATCATACCGCAAGCCACACGCGCCACCAAGCAGTTTTTGCTCAGCCCCCAGCCGCAGGTGCCGGCTCCTTAAGGCGAGCCGCACCACCTTCTCGCGGTCAAATCCACGGCCGCAGCCGAGGGATGCCGGGCAGGAGCGCTACAAGCACGAACGCTGAGAACGCCCACACGCAGCCTCCACCCAATTCTGCCAGCGACACCGCAACCAGCGCGAACCAATACAGGAGCTTGGTGAGTCGGAATGTCATTGGAAGTCCGTGGGGAGCTCTACTTCGTCTTGCTCGCTGACGTTCGCATGCCGCGATGGCTCTGCTTGCATCCACCGATAGGCGGGCAGGACGGCGAGCGCCGCAAATAGCCATTTGCAAATTTGCGGCGCGAGGTCGTACTCGGCCGGGTCGAACGACCAGCCCGTGAGCCCCCACAAACCGGCGACCACAACCACGAGCCCGAGGCTAATAATAACGTAGTAAGCCAAGAACCACTCGACCTTGTGGGGCAGCGGCCGCTCGCCGGGCAGGGCGAGTCGCCAGATGGCCAGACACGTTGCTGCCAGGAACAACCCGCCCACGCCGAAGCCAGCAATCGCCGTGGCCACGATGGCAGTGGAGTAGATCATCGCCCGCAAGCTGAAATTCATGGCCTTCCCCAAACTCGTCGACGGTGATTGATGAGTGACGCTGGTTGATTCGTACGGCCGTCTACTATACTAACCGCAAATCGGATCGGATGCCCTGCTGGTTGCCAGCGAGAAGGCGTCCAAGTGGTTCTTCTTTCCCCGTGTAACACGAGCGTCGTTGTGCCAACCCATTTGCGAGTCGCGCCTTGAAAGCCCTTGTCAAACAACACGCCGAGCCCGGGTTGTGGCTGGCCGACGTTCCCGAGCCAACCATTGGCATCAACGACGTGTTGATCCGTGTCCACAAGACCGGCATCTGCGGCACCGATGTTCATATCTACAACTGGGACGCATGGGCCCAGAAAACGATTCCCGTGCCGATGGTCGTAGGGCATGAGTTTGTCGGCGAGATCGTCGAAGTCGGCTCGAACGTGAACGATTTCCACGTGGGCGACATCGTTAGTGGCGAAGGGCACGTGGTGTGTGGCCGCTGCCGCAACTGCATGGCCGGCCGGCGACATTTGTGCAAGGCCACCAAGAGCGTCGGCGTGAACCGCCCAGGCGCGTTTGCCGAGTACATCTCGCTACCGATGACCAACGTCTGGCATCAAGCCAAGGATATCGATCCCGATGTCGCGGCGATCTTCGATCCGTTGGGCAATGCTGTGCACACCGCGGTCTCGTTCCCGGTGCTGGGCGAGGACGTGCTCATCACGGGTGCCGGGCCGATCGGCATCATGGCCGCTGCGGTGGTAAGGCATGCCGGGGCGCGGCACGTGGTGATTACCGACGTGAATCCCTACCGACTCGAACTCGCCAATCAGATGGGCGTCACTCGGGCGGTCGACGTGCGTTCGACCACTTTGGCCGACGTGCAGCAGGATCTCGGCATGCACGAAGGTTTCGACGTGGGCCTTGAGATGTCGGGCAACCCCACGGCGTTTGGCGACATGATTCACAACATGTGCCATGGCGGAAAGATCGCCATGCTCGGCATTCCTGACGGCGAGATGGCCGTCGACTGGAACGAGGTGGTGTTCAACATGCTCACGATCAAAGGCATCTACGGCCGCGAGATGTACGATACGTGGTACAAGATGACCGTGATGCTGCAAAGCGGTCTCGACATCCGCCCCGTGATTACCCACCACTTGAGTTACACGGATTTCCAACAAGGCTTCGACACCATGCGGTCGGGTAACTCCGGCAAGATCATTCTCGACTGGAAAACAATGTAGCACGACTCTCCGAGTCGTATGCCCCGGGTGCGACTCCGACCATCGGGCTACCCTCGGCATCCACCCCCATCAGGAAGTTACTATGTCCGCCTCGTTGCAACCCATCACGCACGAACTCGACGAAATTCGCTCCGCCGGACTCTACAAGAACGAGCGACTGATTACTTCCCCGCAACGGGCGCACATCGAAGTGGCTACCGGGGGCGAGGTGCTCAACATGTGCGCCAACAACTACCTGGGCCTGGCCGACAATGCGGAGATTACCGAGGCCGCTCACCAAGCGCTCGACCGCTGGGGCTATGGACTTTCCAGCGTGCGTTTTATTTGTGGTACGCAAACTTGCCACAAAGAGCTGGAAGCCGCCGTGAGCCAGTTCCTCGGCACCGAAGACACCATCCTCTATTCAAGCTGCTTCGACGCGAACGGCGGGCTGTTCGAAACACTGCTTACGGCCGACGACGCCGTGATAAGCGACGAGCTGAATCACGCTTCGATCATCGATGGCGTAAGGCTTTGCAAAGCGAAGCGATTTCGGTACCGCACCTGCAACATGGACGACCTCCGCGAACGCCTGCGGGAGGCGGATGCCGCCGGCGCACGGACCAAGCTCATCACCACCGATGGCGTCTTTAGCATGGATGGCAGCGTGGCCAAGCTCGACCAGATTTGCGACCTGGCCGACGAGTTTGGGGCCCTGGTGCACTTCGACGATTGCCACGCCACAGGTTTCTGGGGGCCGACCGGTCGCGGAACGCACGAGCACTGCGGCGTGATGGACCGCATCGACATCACCACCAGCACGTTTGGCAAAGCCCTGGGCGGTGCGAGTGGCGGATACACCAGTGGCCGGCAAGAAATCATCGACCTCTTGCGCCAACGCTCGCGGCCCTACCTGTTCAGCAATACCATTGCGCCGCCAATTGTGGGCGGGTCGCTCAAGGCGCTGGAGATCGCCAGCCGGTCGACGGAGCTTCGCGACAAGCTCATGCGCAATACCGAGCTGTTTCGCAGCGAGATGACCGCCGCCGGGTTCGACATCCTGCCGGGTGAGCACCCGATTGTGCCAATCATGCTCGGCGACGCGAACCTGGCCACGGCGATGGCCAACAAGCTACTGGAACTGGGCATCTACGTCATCGGTTTTTACTACCCAGTGGTGCCGCTAGGCAAGGCGCGGATCCGCGTGCAGATTTCCGCCGCCCACAGCCAGGACGACCTCCACGGTGCGGTAGAGAAATTCCAGCAAGCGAAGGCCGCGGTCGCCTAACGGCAAGCTGACGAATCGGCAGCGGAGGTGCATTTCCGGCGGTCGCAACCTTATAATACACGCCAGCAACACCCGCACCTCATGCCGAACGTTAGGAGACCTTTCGGATGCCTCAACTCTTGTTTGCCTTCGCACTATTTGTATTGGCACTTTCTCCGAGTACTTCGATGACCTCCGCCGCCGAATGGATGCTTCAACCGGGCCAGCAGATTGCCACGTCCGTCGAGGTGCGGACCAACGGCGATGAACCAACAATGGCGAACGTCCCGCTGCTGCTCTACACGCCGGAAGACTACTCGCCGGATGGCCAGGCGTGGCCGATGGTCCTGTTCCTGCACGGCGCGGGCGAGTGCGGCGATGGTAGCGAGCAGCAGATCCAACGAGCGGCCATTCACGGTCCAGCCAAGCAAGCCGCCGCAGGGCGGCAAACTGCCTTTTGTCGCGGTCACGCCGCAATGTTCGCCGCCCGCATCAGGGGAAAGCTACCGTCCCGCCTGGAAGGCAGAAATCCTACTGCCGCTGCTCGATCGCGTGGAAGCCGAAATGAACATCGACCCCGCGCGAGTCTATGTCACGGGGCTAAGCATGGGCGGCTACGGCACATGGCGTTTGGCGGCAGCCGCGCCCGAGCGATTCGCGGCGGTCGCGCCCATCTGTGGCGGCGGCGATCCCGAGCGAATGGCTGCGGCCCTGGCCAAGGTTCCCGTCTGGGTCTTCCACGGTGCACGCGACAGCGTGGTTCCACTGAGTGAATCGCAGAAACTGGTTGCCGCGATCCGCGCCGCGGGCGGCAATCCGCGTCTGACAATCTATCCCATGGCCGGTCACGACTCGTGGACCGAAACCTACAACAACCCGATGTTCTACGACTGGCTGCTTGGCGAGCGGCGCACCGAGCCTCAAGACGATTCAAAAGCCCATCGTACGCCAGGTGACGAGTAACAAGGCGTGGACGCAGGCGAAAAGGTGACCATGCCCCCCGAGCCGAACGTGGTTCGGCATGCCACGTGCCTCGTACGTAATTGCTGATCAACCGCGCAAAGGGTCGAGTACTAGCCCGGATATTTCATCCGTTGGTTCACGGCGGGCACTAGCGCGAGGGCCCAAGTCCTGGTATTTGTGTGGTTTCTACAACTCCCGCACAAGCCAGAACAAGGAACCCTCGCATGACAGAGTGTAGCGAAACGGCGATTCAGTTCACAGCGGTCGGTCGGCGGCAAGTGGTGGCCAATTTCGATGGCGGGCGACTGACCTCCGACGCGGGCGTGGTGCTATTGCGTGAGGTCGATCGACGAATTGGCTTGCTCGACGCGATCGATGATTGCCTGCCCGATCCGCGTGACCCGCGATACCTGATCCACCACCAACGCGAGATGCTGGCCCAGCGTATCTTCTCGCTGGCATTGGGCTACGAGGACCTCAACGATCAGCAGGCCCTGCGCGACGATCCCGCGTTGCAGCTTGCCGCCGGTAAGGCGGCGGACCCCGACAAGCCGCTGGCTTCTCCTCCGACCCTCTGCCGCTTGGAGAATCGCGTCAGTCGCCAGGCGTTGGTCGCGATGTCGAAGTTGCTGGTGGAACGTTTCTTGGCGGCGCACGATAGCCCGCCCGAAGAGATCGTGCTGGACTTCGACGCCACCGACGACCCGGTTCACGGCCAACAAGAGGAGCGATTCTATCAAGGCTACTATCGCCATTACTGCTTCCTGCCGTTGTACGTGTTCTGCGGGGGTCATCTGTTGGTCTCGCTATTGCGGCCGGCCAACATCGATCCGGCGAAACACTCCCTCGCGCTGACGAAACTGCTGGTCCAGCGGATTCGTCAAGCGTGGCCCAACACCCGGATCACGATTCGCGGCGACAGCGGCTTTTGTCGCTGGCGATTGATGCGTTGGTGCGAGAAACAGGGGGTGGATTACATTTTCGGCATCGGTCGGAACAAGGTCTTGGAGCGTCGTATCGCACCGCTGATGGCCGAGGGGGAAGAAGCCTTCGAGCAAGCAGGCCAGAAGCAGCGCCTCTTTGGAGAAACGGAGTATCAGGCCGGAACGTGGGACCGCCCACGGCGGGTTATCATGAAAGCCGAGCGTTTAGAAGCAGGGCCGAATCGCCGCTTCGTCGTGACCAGCCTGGCGGGCGACGCGCAAGCCATGTACGACGACATCTACACGCAGCGCGGCGACATGGAGAATCGCATCAAGGAGCAGCAGTTGATGCTCTTCGCCGATCGCACGAGTTGCCACAACTTTGTGGCGAATCAGTTTCGCCTGCTGCTTTCGAGCTTCGCGTATGTGCTGCTGCACGAGTTGCGTCGCACGGAGTTGGCCAGCACCGAATTGGCGCCGGCGCAAGTCAGCCGCATTCGGCTGACGCTATTGAAAGTCGCCGCCCGTATCACCCTCCCGGTGCGTCGCGTGGTGCTGCACCTGGCAAGCAGCTATCCACACCAGCAACTCTTCCGCCAGGTCGCTGCCGGGTTAGCCGCCGCCCCCGGATGACGTCTCGAAATTACCGCACGCCCAACCTCTGAAAATTCTTAATGGCCAGAGATCCTAACCGGGGGTAAGGGGGCCTCTGCGCTACCCGAGACCCTCCACCTAAGAAGCCCCCGCTACAAGGGACTCCATGGGCGGATGAAATATGCGGGCTAGAATACCGGACCAAGCGACTGGAGTCGCGCTTCGGTTTCGGCCATCAAGGTGTCCTCGGCCGCTTCGCCATCGGCGACGTAGGTGACACTGAACCGCAGGTAAGGTCCAGCGTCGTCCCACGGCACGGTGCAAATGGACTGCTCGCGAATCAAGAACTGGCTGGCAGCTTCCGCGTTTTCGAACGTGGTGCCATCGGCGAGTCCCGTCGGGGAGGGCGTGTAAAGAAAGTACGTGCCGCCTGGCATTTGGCAATCGAAGCCGCAGCGCCCGAGCACGTCGACCAGCTTCTCCATCCGCCGGCGATACTTCGCGCGGGTCGCCTTCGGCAGGCTGGGGTCGTCGAGCGCTGCGGCCGCCGCTTTTTGGATGGCGATAAACTGGCCCGAGTCGCTGTTGTCTTTCACATCGGCAAACGCTTGCACGAGGAGCGGATGCCCACACACCCAGCCCATCCGCCAGCCGATCATATCGAATCCCTTGGACATCGAATGCACTTCGACGCCCACCTCCTTGGCTCCTGGCACGGAAAGAAAACTCGTTGGCTCCTGATCGAACGAGAGCATCGCGTGGGCCGCGTCCTGCACCACCACAATGTCGTTTGCCTTGGCGAAGTCGACCACCCGCTTGTAGAAATCGGTGGTGGCCGTCTTGCCGGTTGGGCTATTGGGATAGTTAATCACCATCAGCTTCGCCTTGGCGAGCACGTCGGGCGGGATTCGATCGAGATCGGGAAAAAAGTCGTTCTCAGCAAGCAAAGGCAGCTTGTGCACCACGCCGCCGTAGTACACCGTGTGCGTGCCGGCGACGGGGTAGCCGGGCACGGTCATCAGCGTGATGTCACCAGGGTTAATGAACACTGCCGGTAGCATGGCGTAGGCAGGCTTCGAACCAATGGCATGATTCACCTCGGTTGCAGCGTCGAGTTCCACGCCGAACTCCCGTTGCATGAACCGCGCCGCCGCCTCCTTAAATTCCGCCACCCCGTTATCGGCGTAGCCTCGATTCTCGGGCTGGTTGATCTCGCGAGCCATCACTTGGCGAACGCTTTGGGCCGCCATCGCGTCGTTTTCGCCGATGCCGAAGTCGAGCAGCTTTCGCTCGGGATGATCGGCCATCGCTTGCCGCTTGGCCCGCTTGATCTTCTCGAACTTGTAAATCGCGGTGCCTTTGCCATAGTTGGCACCACCAATGCGATCGGCAAACAGCTGCTGAAAATAGGGGTCGCTCATCGCTGTATCCGCTGCGAGTGATTCGAAAGAGGGCCACAAATACCCAACCTCCGGCCAGCGTAGTGAAGTGTCGCGACGGAGACAATGGTGGGCAGGCGACAGTTTCGTGGGAACGCCGACTGCTTCCTCATGCTTCGATTACCGTTCGCATTAGATTCCGCACCAGAATCTGTGGGCCCTAAGATCGTAAGTCACGCGTTCGCTATTTCCACTTCTTTGCGATCCGTGTCATCCGTGCAATCCGTGGTCCTTCTGCTTCTCAAAGCAAAGCTAGCCACAAAAAGGAGGAAAAGGCGCGAAAAGAAATCGCATGCGACAACTACCTTATTGTGTATTTTCGTTCCTCTTCGTGGCTATCCCTTGCCATAAAAGTGACCACGGATGTCACGGATTTCACGGATGAATAAGGGCCACAACAAGGGCATAACATTCTCCCCGCTAAGATCGTAAGTCTGGCGTTCGCTATTTCCACTTCTTTGCAATCCGTGTCATCCGTGCAATCCGTGGTCCTCGTGCTTCTCAAAGCAAAGCTAGCCACAAAAAGGAGGAAAACTCGCGAAAAGGAGTCGCATGCACAGGTGTCGACAACTTCCTTATTGTGTATTTTCGTTCCTCTTCGTGGCTATCCCTTGCCATAAAAGTGACCACGGATTTCACGGATAGCACGGATGAATAAGGGCCACAACAGGGCATAACATTTCACCAGCTAAGATCGTAAGTCTGGCGACTGGCGATACAAGTCCTGGGTGCGTCACCGGTGGGCAAGAACGGGGTTTAGAACGTTGCGGCAAGCGCCTGAGCCCGTTCGACTGCAGCGGCCTGGGTCTTGGCGACTTCGTCGGGGCTCGCAAGCGTCGGTTCGACAAAGATCGAATGCACAGACGTGAAGCCAATGAAACCGAGCAGCAGGTCCATGTAACCTTTTTGCAGGTCCATTCCTTTAGCCTCATCGCTCCCGTACGCTCCGCCGCGGGCGTAGACAACGGCAATTGGCTTTCCTGTTACAAGCCCGCTGTAGCCTGTCTCGGGAGAAAAACTGAACGTCTGCCCGGGCTGGGTAATCAGGTCGATGTAGTGCTTGAGTTTGTAGGGGATCCCAAAGTTCCACATTGGCAGGCTGATTAGGTACTTGTCGGCCGCCTTGAACTCATCGCACAAGTCGACGACAGCCTGCCAGGCTTTCTGCTGGTTGGCATCAAAGTCTTGACCATGGAGCACTTGATACTTCGCGTCGATCGTATAACCATCGAACTCGGGCAAGTTCCTGTCCCAGAGGTCGATCGTTTCGACTTCGTCGTTAGGATGATCTGCCTTGTATCGCTCCAAGAAGGCTTGCGCGACCGCGATCGATTTAGAGCGAGCCTTACGCGGCGACGATTCGATACAGAGTAGCTTGGACATGGGGTTCTCCTGGTTGGTTAACGAAACGCATCTGATTGATGATTCGGAGTGGATGGAACGAAATTACCTAAGCGGCTTCATGCGACAGCCCTAACTCAAAATGCAGGAAACCACGGATTCCACAGATGTTCACGGATGAATCGCTCCGGCAATTATCTCGCACTGTTGTCGCGCTCACGCCACCCTTCACGGCTTGGCCTTGCATGCTCAAATTCGTGGTTCATAACTTAGCGCTGCAGTAGTAAGACCTCTTTGACCCTTCGAACGGAGGGATGGCCACAAGAAGGTACAAAAAAGTTGAAAACATTCCACGAGCGGCAGGAAGCCGAAGTTAGCCTTGAGCCCATCCCATTTTCGTGTCCTTTTGTGCCTTTTCGTGGCTATGGTGTGGTGTTCGGATGAATCGCTCCCGCAATCATTTCGCATTGTTGTTGCGATCACGCCACCCTTCACGGCTTGGCGTTGCATGCCCGAATCCGTGGAATCCGTGTGATCCGTGGTTCATAACTTAACGCTCGAGTATTAGGCGAGGTCGAACAGCAATGCGTCGGTGGACTCGGAGGCTGCTGCGTGAAGCTGCGTGGGACGGCTTGTCGCCACCGCATCGCCGCTTTGTAGCAGGGTGCCGTTGACGACTAAGCTGCCACGGGCAACCTGTAACCACGCGTGCCGACCTCGCTCCACGGTAAAGCGAACTGCCTGACCGGCTTGGAGATGGGTCGCATAGATGCTGGCATCCTGATGGATCGATACCGCGGCGTGGCTCCCGTCGGGGCCAGCAATCTTCGTCCACCGGTTGAGCTTGTGCTCTATGGTCACCTTGTTGTCGCTGTAGCGCGGCTGCACCCCTCGCGTTGCCGGCTCGATCCAGACTTGCAGGAAGTGATTTGAATCCGCCTGCGAAGGGTTGTACTCGCTGTGAGTGATCCCCGTGCCGGCAGACATCATTTGAATATCGTCTGGCGTGATGATCGCGCCGCGGCCGGTACTGTCCTTGTGCTGCAAGGCGCCTTCGAGCACGTAGGAGATAATCTCCATGTCGCGGTGAGGATGCGTGGGAAAGCCACGGCCGGCCGCGATCTTGTCGTCGTTAATCACTCGCAATGAACGAAAGCCCATATGCCGCTGATCGACGTACTCGCCGAACGAGAACGAGTGAAAACTGTTGAGCCAGCCGAGGTCGGTATGGCCTCGCTCTGCGGCTTGGCGGATCAGCAAATCGGTGGACTCGGCGGGTCGACCGAAGACCGGTAGCGGATCGGCGGCAACATGAATGAGCCCCGCGGCCGTGATCGACAACGCACTTCTGCGAGATAATTCCATGACATCACCTCCGTTTTGATTGAGAAAACAACTGCTGCCTGCCCCAGCTTGTCGCTTTACATGTAAACTACCGGGTCAAAAAAATGGGCCTAACCTCAACTTAAGATCCCTGCACGAGCCGCTTCCAGGATGCGGATCAGCGCTTTGAGGTCGGTGGGCGGCACACCGGCCAGCAACGCCGCGTGCAACTCCAAAATTGGCGTATCGAGCTTCTTGAGCAGGCGAGTTGCTGCCGGCGTCAAGCCAATGGCGAACACCCGTCGGTCTTGGTCGGACTGTGTTTTGGTAATCCAATCTTGGCTCAGCAATTGATCCACGACCCGCGTAATCGCCGGAGCGACCTGAATCATCCGATCGGCCACCTCGAGACAGGGAAGCGGTTTCCCCTCTCCTCGAAGGATTCGCAGCACGTTGTACTGGGTGAGCGTCAACCCATGCTCCCTCAGCAGCCGGGCGAGACGGTTCTCCAGCAAATCGCTGGTCCGCATGATTGCTAGCGTCGCCTCCTGCTCAACAGAATCGAACGGGCCGCGTTTCTTCAGTTCGTCTTGTAGCGCTGGAGCCAATGTTGAGCCTGTAATGACCTGTTCGGATTGCCCGACGCAATAACTTTACATGTAATGTATCGACTTGTCAACCGTGTCTCTTCAATTTGTTTTGGTGCGACGCCGCCGGTCGCTAGCTCCTCCGCTTGTCGGCGAAACTAGGACCAAGGGCATAAGGATTCGTTGGAGCCTCGAAGCGAGTCCCTGGCCGCTCCGTCCAATTTTCCATTCGCAATTGGTCGCCCAGCAGCGTCCAATGGTGGGGCTGTGGGCTATCGGCTGTGAGCTTTGGGCTAGGTGGGAGCTTCTTCGGTCGCTGGACGCTCGTTTGGAATGACATAGAGCGGCAAGTTTCAAGGTTCAAGTTTCATTGTTCAAGGTTCAAATTCATCGCTCATCGCTCATCGCTCACTGCCCACGGCCCACTCCGTCGTTTGTCGACACCTGTTGATCTATACGTCGATTTACTCGGTGGCCCGTCGGCGGGCGGGGAGTCGTAACTCGAATTGGCGCAACGACTTCGAGTGTTGCTCGAAGGCACGCGTAAATCGACAGCGAATCGATGTTGGAAAAGTGACGATCAATGGGCCACCATTGCGGAAAAACCGCTGCGGAAAACCTCGACGACCCGAACCGCCATCGGCCGCAGGGTGAGCGTAGACTAAGATAGAGTGAGCGATACGTCCGTCCTGCTATCGCCCTGACTCCCGTTGGAAACACGCCTCGATGACCGTTTGCCGCCCTGTCGCCCGCGATGCTCGCCGCCACGGCGTGATGGTGTGGCTGGTGGGTGCCGCGTGCTGCGCGGCGACGGCACCTTCGGCGGGGGCGCCATTGGTGGCCGCCGAGCCTGGTGCCGCGCCAGCTGCCGACGTCCAGCAGCCACCGCAGAGCGACCATCGGCCCGGCGAGACGGTTCAACTTGTGACTTTCGCCGAGGGCAATGCGCAGCGCAGCGTCACGGGCCGGGTGGTTATGGAAGACACCGATGGAGGTGTGCTGCTCGAAACACAGGATGGTCGTCAATGGGTGATCGAGGCGAACGATGTCGTAGCGCGCGAAACGCTCGACGTGGCCTTCACGCCGCTCACGCCCGACGAGTTGGCCGCCCAGGTGCTGGCCGAGTTGCCCAGTGGGTTCGAATCGCACGTCACGCCGCACTACGTGGTGTGCTTCAATACCACGCGGGCGTACGCGGAGTGGACCAGTTCGTTGCTCGAGCGCCTGCACACGCGCGTTTACCAATTACTGGACCAACAAAGGAGTGGAGATTCACGAGCCCGAGTTTCCGCTGGTGGTGGTGGTCTACGCGACGGCCGAACAGTATCGGGCCATGAGCGCGGACGAGCTTGGTTCGGCCGCCGGCGGCGTCATTGGCTACTACAGCCTTGCGACCAATCGCGTGAGCATGTACGACCTGACCGGTGCCGAAGCCATGCGAGGTGCGGCGAGTGGCCGCGGTTCGCGCCGCGAAATCAACCAGATGCTCACGCAGCCGCGAGCCGTTCCGCTGGTGGCAACCATTGTGCACGAAGCGACACACCAGATTGCGTTCAATTGCGGGCTGCAAACGAGGCTGGCCGATTTACCGCTGTGGCTCGTCGAGGGGATGGCGGTGTACTTTGAAGCACCCGACCTCTCCAGCGGCCGCGGTTGGCGGGGCATCGGCAAAATCAACTACCCAAGGCTCAAGACATTTCGGGCGAACCTTCGCAACGGTCGGCGGTCGACGTTGCTGTCGTTGATTGCGGACGACAAACGCTTTCGCAACTCGCGTACCGCGGTCGACGCCTACGCCGACGCGTGGGCGCTCAATTATTTCCTGATCCGCTATCACCCCGACGAATACGTGGCGTACGTCGAAGCCCTGGCCGCCCAACCGGCCCTGCTTCCAACGACCCCCGCATCGCGCATCGAAACGTTTCGCACCCATTTTGGCGACCCCGCGGAAGTGGAGCGAGAATTCCTAAAGCGAATGGCCCGGCTTAACTGACCGCCGGCGAAACGCTTCCAAGCCGCCTGCAGCGACGACTACCGCTTACCAGTGCTGACGGCCACATTAAAGTTGACGTCCGATTTGCCTGAGCGACAGACGGGGCCATGATGGCATGGCGTTTCGGAATGCGGTAGGCTTGGGTTCCTACGACGAAGGGGGCGCCATCCGCCGCCACGTCGCGGTGCCCGTGCGGAACTGTCTGGGAACACAACGTTATGACTCATTCATCCGGCGTTTCGCGAACCGTGCCGAAGGCACTACCGAGCTTGGTCTCCCGGCCCATGCAAACTGCCAAGCATGCTCAATTGGCGACAGCGCTATTGCTGCTGTCGCTGGGACTAATGTCGAGCACGCCTGCAAAGCAGTTGTACGTTATTCCGGCGGAAGGAGGCACGCCGCGGCGCATCACGCCGCCGGAGTGCGAGTGTGGATCTCCCACCTGGGCCCCCGATAGCAAGCGGATTGCCTTCGATACCTGGCAGGACGACGAGACGTTTCGGGAGTCGCGATTGGCGATTGTGTCGCTGGACGGCGGCGGGTTGACCCTGCTGGGTCCTGGAGCCATGCCCGATTGGTCGCCCGATGGCACGCAACTCGCCTGCCACACGTACAATCCTGGTCAGATCGTAGTAATGAACATCGATGGTTCTGGACGTGAGGCAATTCTTGACCAATGGGGCAGTCCGCGGTGGACTCCCGATGGCGTGGCGATCATCACCGTGTTGTCGTCCAGTGGTCTGGCACGATTCGATCTCGCCACTGGCAGGCAATCCATCGAGGTGGCCGAAGGACAGCCGCTGATGCAGGGTTTTAGTATTGCTCCCGACGGTACGCGCTATTGCTTTTCGAACCGAATGGGTGGTCTTGGCATCGCGACGAGAGACGCGCAGGGCAAATTCTCGATCCATTGGAAGCTCGGCTCATCGGCGACAAGGTACCTCAGTTGGTCGTCCATCACGCCAAGCGTCAGTACCGCCACCCCCGCGGCAAACCCTCGCATCCGGCGTAGTTCTTTCCACACAAAGCGGAAGACGATGGGCAGTGCCATCCCCGAATTGGCGACGGTCGTTGTAGGGGCGATGGACATGCGGTTTACTCCGACTTGCCTCAGTTGTCTTTTTTTTTGTAACCACGGATTTCACGGATGAACGACGGCCATAACAAGGACTCTATTCCACCAGCTAAAATCGCAAGGCAGGCATTCGTCAACTCCGCTTCGTTGCGATCCGTGTCATCCGTGCAATCCGTGGTCTTCCTGCTTCTCAAGGCAAAAGTTAGCCACAAGTAGGAGCAAAAGGCACGAGAAGAAAGCGCATGCATGGGTGTCGACTACTTCCTTTTTGTGCATTGTCGTTCCTCTTCGTGGCTATCCGATCTATCCGTGTCATCCGTGGTTATCCCTAGCCACGAACTCGACCACGGATTTCACGGATGATGAATGGCCACAAAAAGGAGGAAAAGACACGAAAAACGCTCCTGCGGACGGAGTCGACCATTTCATCTTCGTGCATTCTTGTTCCTCTTCGTGGCCATCCGTTCTATCCGTTTCATCCGTGGTTATCCCTACCCGAGCAAGCAGGTTGCAGCTGAGTGGCGGCGGCGCGGACGCGGCCCCTTCCATGGTTACAGTCCACTCGCATGTACTCGCTTTGAGTTCATCGAGCCGTGCAAGCTCCAGCAGTCGGCCCTCATGCATGATCGCTACGTAGTCGGCAACGCGCTCCACCTCGCCAATCTGGTGGCTTGACAAGAGCACGGTTCGGCCGGTGGCGGCCTGGTCGATCATGCTGGTGAGAAACTCCCGTCGCACAAGGGTGTCGAGGCCCGAGGTCGGTTCGTCGAGCACCAACAGCGGCGGTTGGTGCGCGAGCGCCAGCGCCAGCACCACCTTGGCTCGCATGCCTTTGGACATGTGCGC
This sequence comes from Lacipirellulaceae bacterium, assembly GCA_963753855.1. Lineage (GTDB taxonomy): Bacteria > Planctomycetota > Planctomycetia > Pirellulales > Lacipirellulaceae > Aeoliella. Next base: position 1,079,192 of record CAVWDV010000009.1, read on the forward strand.
AAGTTTGCGATCGACTGGCACGGCGTAAGCGGCCAGCAGTTGGCGGTAGTTCGGTTCGAAGCCATCGCCGTAGAACCCGGCGGTAAACCATCCGATCTCGGAGGCGGTCATCCACTCGTACAGCGTCGGCCGCTCGGCCACGTAGCCAACTTGCCGGCGAATCGCCTCGCCCGCGGTGCGACTGTCATTCCCGAGCACGCGAATGTCGCCCTGGTCGGTACTCGCTAAGCCGAGCAACATCCGAATGAGCGTCGACTTCCCTGCGCCGTTCTCGCCCAACAAGGCAAACACACACCCGGCAGGTACCTGCAGCGAGACGTTGTCGACGGCCATCTGCCGGCCAAAGTGTTTGGTGACGGTTTGGACTTCAATCACGCAATTCATGATGCCCCTTTCGTGCGGGCTCGCTGTTTTTCAAGTCGAGCAATCTCGGTGTCCACCAGCCGGCGAATGACCTCGCCATCCAGGCCCGATTGAAACGCCTCGGCGAGCGCTTGGCCAATACGGGCTTGCAACATGTGCCGCCGCTGCGACTGACAATCGCGCTTTGCGCCGCGCTGGACCGCCAGACCGATACCCGAGGCATGCTCCACCACGCCCTCGGTTTGCAGGTCGCGATAGGCACGGGCAACGGTGTTGGGGTTGATGGCCAATTCGCGGGCCAGCTCGCGAACGCTGGGCAGCAGATCGCCCGGTGCGAGCACACCATCGGCGATGGCAAATTTCATTTGCCGCATCACCTGCTCGTAGACAGGCACGCCGTTGTGGCTATCGACGTGAATCAGCACGTCTGACTCCCAGGCAGAACCAAGCGAACTACTGTACTAGTGCGATAGTACAGGTGAACCAGAGAGGTGTCAAGTTGTTTTTGACAAAAAAGACTGGCCGCCGCCTGGGCAGCTTACCCGCAGCCGTGGTGGATGCAGGTCGGGGCAGGGAGCCTGAGCAAATCGATATTACATTGGCGGCCGATTTAGTTAGGCTAGTTCTTGAACCGCTCTCGCCAATTGTCCCACGCCTCCTGCTGCCGCTCTTGGTACTGCTTGCGGTACTCGCGGTAGTCCCTGATGCGTTCTTCGCGCTCTTCTTCGGCATCTTCCTCACGGTCTTCCAACGCTTCGCGCTGGTCTTCGACCCAATCCCGGTACTCCTCGCGGCGATCTTCGAGCTCCTCGCGGTAGTCGTCCCAATCGCGGCGGCTGCGATAGACTCGGCCTCCGAAGCCGTAACCCATCGCGGGGCCATCGCATCCATATCCGCCATACGCGTACGCTGGTGGGTAGGGGTTGGAGACGCCGTAACCATAGACCTCGTTGGCGTAGTAGCGCTGGGCGGCGCGGGCCTGGTAGCGGTTCCAGATGCCATTGTAGGGTTGGGGATAGACCACCACCGTGCGTCCTCCCGGGTAGGGTGGCACACCGGGCGGTGGAGCGCCGTAGTAACCCAATGCCTGTGCATCGGCGGAAGCCGCAGCGAGCGAGACAACGATTGCAATGGCAAAACTCTTCATAGCAGGGTCCCTGGGTAGCATCAGCGGATAGGTCACTAGCCAAGTTTACGCCGGACGGAAGCCGCAAGCAAATATTGTCGGTTCGGAGCGATCTACGGTCGGCTTAGCGTGTCGAGCGGGCGGACCAACTCCGCCCGCCGTGACGTCGCCACGCGATCATTGTTCGCCGCGCTTGAGCGCCGCCAGAGCGTGCGTAGTTCCGCGGCAAGCGATGGGCTTTCGGTCAAGTGGTAAGGCGAGTCGGCCGGCAACTCGGCCATCAGTCTGCGGTGCGCGTTGGCGAGTGCATGGTAGGGTAGCGTAGGGAACAAGTGGTGCAAGGCGTGAAACCGTAGGCCTACCGGGGCCCAAGCCACGTTCCACCAACTGCCTGCCGGTACGTTGACGGAATCGACCAGTTGTTCGAGGAATGTCATGGGCGCGCCATTACCGAGCCAGCGATGGGCCGCGAGCGTCCGCACGGCGTTCAGGGTCACTACGGCCACGCCGGTGGCATAGGCCTGATAGAGCACGAACAGCGGTTGCCTGCCAGAGATGGTCATCGCAACGAACGTAGCAATGAACAGCAGGCATCCAAACTCCTGCAATCGAATGATGCGAAGCACCCGCGAGGTGGGTAGTGGGCGAAGATAGGTGGGGTCGATGATCATGCTCGAAGCATGGCGATGCACCCAAGTGCGTATCGATGGGTGTAGCCAAGTAAGCGGGGTGAGCACTGCAAACCGCCACACCGCAAGCCCTGGCATGATCAGGCTCTGGGCCAGGATGCCCAGAATCCACCAACGGCTGCGATGCGCCAGCGGCAAGTACTCGCCATCGTGGTCGGTGCCGTAGTGTCGCCGGCGATGATGGTCGAGATGCCGGTAGTAGACGAACGAAGGAATCAAAAATGGGATACCACACAGCAGATTCCACACGATGCGGAAACCGTAAAACTTATCGCTCGGCAAGTGAATCAATTCGTGGATGAACAGGCTCGCGCGGTAGATCGCCAAACACGAGACAACGAACAACGCCAGCTGCACACCTGGGCCGAGCCATTGTTCGCGGACCAGGCGAAACGTCCCGATGGCGACGATCCAGGTGGTCAGGAGGTCGGTCCAATAGATCGCAGCGCGGGGACGGAATTGCTGCCCCACAATGCGCCGGGCCTCGGCCATGGAGAACCGGCCGCTGGTCGAGGCCAGCATTTCGGCGGGCGTACGGTAAACGGGGGTCGCGGCCATGAAATCGGTAAGTGACGGTCAAATTCGATAGGAACGGCGCGAACGCGAAAACCGACCTAAGCAGCTTCGCCACGACCAACTTCGCGATAAACTGCGGGGTGTTCGCCTCGCCTCACACCGGTGGCAGCATCGTTACGATCGGCTTATTACCGGTAAAATGTTGAGGAGGAATAGGCAGATAGGTAAACTGGAACGGTGGCGCAAACCGATCTGATTCCTGATAGGGGTCGCTAGCTTCACGGCTGCAGTCCCGCCAGAATGCCGCAAACGTAGCGGAATCGCGCTTCGGCGAGGCACTTGCCCCCAGTGTCGAAGTTCCACTGGCAGCCCGGTGCACACGCGAACCTACGCCCCCCCCGACCTCCTCACCCTACGCACCACACCGCCAAGGTTACCTCTTTTGGACGATGTACTCATTACCGGACTCGGCATCGTTTCACCGATTGGCATCGGGCGAGAGGCGGTATGGAGTGCCGTCGAGTCGTCGACCAGCGGCATCAGGGCCATCGACCATTATGCCAAGGCGGGCTGGCTCGCACCCTACGGCGGGCAGGTGGCCAACTTCGATGGCAAGCAGTACGTCACGCCCCGCAAGAGCTTGAAGGTGATGGCCAGAGAGGTTCAGTTTGCGTTCGCCGCCGCCGAGATGGCGGCCGCCGATGCGGGACTAACCGAAGGTTCTTTCGACCCCGCTCGCGCTGGCGTGGTGCTGGGCGCGGGCAGTATGTACTGCGATCTCGACGAAATAACGGACGCCTACCGCGCATGTACCGGTGCAGAAGGCTTCGACTTTACCAAGTGGGGCGATGCGGCCGCGCGGCAGCTGTTTCCGCTGTGGATGCTCAAGTACCTGCCGAACATGCCCGCGTGTCACATTGGCATTCGCCAGGACGCCCGCGGCCCGACGAACACCATCTCGCACGGCGATGTCTCGAGCTTGCTGGCGCTAGCCGAGGCGGCGAGCGTGATTCGTCGCGGTCTGGCAGATGTTGTGTTTGCCGGCGGCACAAGTTCGCGACTCGACATCTCCGACCTGTTATGGCATGGCGGTGCGCGGCTCGCGCGGAGCGATGCCCCGCCCGCCACGATCTGCCGTCCGTTCGATGCGGATCGCGAAGGCATGGTAATGGGCGAAGGCTCGGCTCTGTTTGTACTGGAAAGCCGCAGCCATGCCGAGCGGAGGGGTGCCAAGTCGCTCGGCCGGGTGGTTGCGGTCGCCAGCCGCAATCAGGCAACGACCAAAAAGTTCGCCCCGCCCGGCGAAGCCATCGTCAGGGCGGCTCGCTGCGGCACTCGCACAGGCGAACCTCACGCCGGCGGATCTCTCGCACGTCAACGCCCACGGCCTGAGCACCGCGGAGGACGACCCTGTGGAGGCGACCGCCATTGCCAAAGTGCTGGGCGGCGAAAAAGTACCTGTGACCGCACCGAAAAGCTACTTCGGCAACCTGGGAGCGGGCGGCGGTGCGGTCGAACTGGCCGTCAGCCTGCTGGCCGCCGAACATAACACGGTTCCCGCCACGCTCAATCACGAACAAACCGCCAGCGATTGCCCCATTTGTGTGGCGGCAACGCCGATCGCTTCGAACTCCCCCACGTTCGTCACCCTCAACCACACCGCCACCGGCCAGGCGGTGGCGGCGGTGGTAGCGCGGGAGTAGAGTGGAACCGTCCCGCTTCTGTTCCGCTCTTGGTTGCAGCCACTATGATCCTGCGTTTTTTGCTGGTACTGCTTGTCGCTACCGCGCATGCCGCGCTGGCGAGTGCACCGAACTTCATCGTGATTTTCTGCGACGACCTGGGGTACGGCGACCTCGGCTGTTTTGGCCATCCAACGATCCGTACGCCTCACCTCGATGAGCTCGCGACCACGGGTCAGCGGTGGACCAACTTTTACGTTGGTGCGAGCGTCTGTACGCCGAGTCGCGCGGCGCTCCTCACGGGGCGACTCCCCATCCGCAGCGGGTTAATGTCGGCCCAACGACGGGTGCTGTTTCCCGACTCAGCGGGGGGCCTTCCGGCAAGCGAAATCACGATTGCCGAGCTGTTGCGCGATGAGGGCTACGCGACGGCCTGCGTTGGCAAATGGCACCTGGGCCATCTGCCTCCGTACTTACCGACCGCCAATGGGTTCAATTCGTACTGGGGTATCCCCTACTCCAACGACATGGACAGCCAGCCAGGGTTCCCGAACTATCGCAAGCAGGCGGAGCTCGACGCCAACTACGTCGCACCGATCGAACAGTTTGACGTTCCCATCCTCGATGGCGTGCGTGAGATCGAGCGCCCCGCCAATCAACACACGCTTACCAAGCGCTACACGGAGCACGCAGTCCAGTTCATTCGCGACCATCACGATCAACCCTTCTTCCTGTACTTGGCCCACAATCTGCCGCACATTCCACTCTACGCTGGTGAAGAGCACTTGGGAACGAGCGCGCGGGGCGTGTTTGGCGACGTGATCGAAGAGATTGATGCGGGCGTCGGACAGATCGTCGCGGTGCTTCGCGAACTCGACATCGACGAGAACACGCTGGTAGTCTTCACCTCGGACAACGGCCCCTGGCTACCCTTTGCAACCCACGGTGGGTCGGCCGGGCTACTGCGTGGCGGCAAAGGGACTACGTTCGAAGGAGGCATGCGCGAACCGACCATCTTCTGGTGGCCCCAACATGTACGGCCCGGCGTGCAGACCGAATTGGGCGCCACAATGGATTTGCTACCCACGTTTGCCGCACTGGCGGGTGCAGCACCACCCGACAAGCGAATACTCGACGGCTACAACCTAGCACCCGTGTTGCTTGGCCAGTCCGACACCTCGTCCCGCGATCGGGTGTTCTACTGGCGGGAGAGTCAGTTGTACGCCGTTCGGCAGGGGCCGTGGAAAGCGCATTTTGTTACCCAGGGTTGCTATAGCCTGGGGCCACCTCGCCGGCAGCACGATCAGCCCCTACTGTATCACTTGGGGCATGATCCCAGTGAGAAATACAACGTGGCGGCAGAGCATCCCGACGTCGTCGAGCGGCTTGCCAAGCTGGCTGACGACCATCGACGATCGATCGATCCGGTGGAAGATCAAGTGAATAAACGGACCGCGACGCCGGCCACACCAACACAAAGGAATGACCATGCTAAGTGACCGCAGGCGCAACTACGACCGTGCCGGCCTCGACGAAGGCGACCTGGCGGCAGATCCGTTCGAGCAATTCGACCGCTGGTTGCAAGAAGCCATTAACACTTCTCCAGGCGAGTGGTTCGAGCCAACGGCGATGACACTTGCCACCGCGACGCCCGAGGGCCGCGTGTCGGCCCGTATCGTCTTGCTGAAAGAGCTGGAGCCAGACGGGCTGATATTTTACACGAACTACGGTTCACACAAGGCAGATGACCTAGCCGCCAACTCGCACGCGTCGGTCTGCTTCTACTGGGGCCACCTGGAACGCCAGGTCCGCGTGGAAGGCACGGTAACCAAAGGTGACCGCGACAAGTCGGCGGCCTACTTCGCCACGCGTCCCAGGAGGAGCCAACTAGGGGCGGTCGCGTCGGCTCAGTCACAAGTGGTCGCCAATCGCGGCGTGTTGGAACAGTCGCTGGCGGAGGCCGAAGTCAAATACGAGGGTACTGAGATCCCAGTACCCGGCGATTGGGGCGGTTACCGCCTGGCGCCGACCACGCTTGAGTTCTGGCAAGGCCGCCGCGACCGACTACACGATCGGCTCCGGTATCGTCGCGAAGGCGATGCATGGGTCGTCGAACGTTTGTCGCCTTGAGCACCAACCCGCTGGCCACGGGTATCTGCAGCCCTAGTGCAAGCAGAATGGTCTTCCTGTCAGCAAGAGGCATTCGTGTGACACTCAACCTCTGCGAAGTTCAATGTCGGGTCCAGACCACTCGGCTGTTTTTCGATGTTTCGCCTGCCGAGCGCGATGTTCTGTTACAGCTGTCGATATGCGAAGAGTTCGCCGCTGGAGAGGTGCTTGTTCGCCAGGAAATGATGACGCGGAACCTATGGATCGTACTCGATGGCCAGTGCGAAGTGATCAAGCTGCCCCCGATCGGCGAACTCGGCACTCCGGTAGCGCTCGCACGATTGCGACCGCCCGAAGTCTTCGGCGAAATGACTCTAATCTCGTCGGAACCGCATGTCGCTAGCGTCGAAGCGCGCACCGCGGTCCAGACGCTCCGTTTGCGAGGTGCAGACTTCGATGCGTTGATCGAGACCCAGCCCCGCCTGGCGTGTCACTTGCTGCGCAACTTGCTCCACATCCAGGGCGAACGCCTCCGCGCCATCGACGAGAAGTTGAGTCGTCAACTCGATCGGCACGAAGCTCTTGAAGAAGGCGAGAACTGGAAAGACCTGCAGCTCCGACTGGGTCGTCTCTACTCATAAGTTGCGCATGCTCAAGCGACGGAGCGCATAAAAAAGCCGGCGAGGGACGTTACATCCCTCGCCGGCGGTCGAAAAACTCTCTGTGGTTAGCTCCAGCGGCGACGGAGATACACCGCCGAACCGAAAAGTCCGGCGAGTCCGGCAATGGCCAAGGTCGCCGGTTCGGGGATCGCGTTGATCACAATGGAGCTCGACGCCAGTTGCGACAAGCCATCGAAGGCCGACAGCGTAACGGTGTACTCGCCCGCCACGGTGGGATCGAAACCGGGAATCATCCAATGGGCTTTCCATGAATTCTGGGCCACGTTGTTCGCCGCGACCAAGTTCGCGTAGTCGGTGGCGTCGGTGGCGACGAAATTCGTTGCGTCCGTACTGCTATTGTCACCAATCGCGTGATCCCAAAACACACTGGCCGAACTGGGATTGATGCCATTGATGGGATCGAACGTCGAAAAAACAGTACCCGAGCTTGGGTCGGAGTCGAACGATAGCTCGTAGGTCAAGTCGTCCAGGTTCAGGCCCGACGTGCCGAGATAGTCGGTATTGATGCTCCATTCGATCGACCACACGCCCGTGGGAAACGATTGCGTTGGGGCAACGCCTGTCTGGAACGTATAGGTTCCATCGCCGTTACTGTTGAATACGTTCTGGGGAGCACCGGTGGCGTCGTGGCGAAGTTTGCCACGCAGTCCCAGCTCGATACCGTTCGCCTGATCGACGGTGAAGGCACCGTTTGCATTGCCCGAGCCGAACAAAATGCCGGGAGTGACGTTTTGATCGTATAACGTAGCGGAGGTCGATACCTGAGCAAGCAGCACAAGGGACGAAAGTGCCAGGCAAGCACTAGCGACACGGCGGACATTCCAATTCATTACGCGTTCTCCTCGAGAAAAAGATAAGGGGCAAAAAATGGTGGGGAGTGGGCCGGGAGGGACATCGTAAGCAACCCGCGACTCGTCTCACCCCCGTCGTGGCGGTGCAGGTTGCCAGGGATTACGAGCAACGAGTGGCTGCGTATTCCCTCAAGCAAGGGGCGTGCCATACGGGCCGTCCCAGCGGAAAGATCCCCTGTTCCGGTCGGCAAGAAACGGGCGCCCGCAGATTTTCTTCGGCCGACGCGACGCACTAGGCGACGCCACGAACCATACTGAAAGAGGCAAAAACGCGACGCCCTATGGCCAGAAAGCCACATGAAGCGGCGCACCTACCCGATCGCAGGTAATTTCGCAACGTGGGGCCCCGTTGCGGCAAGCATTCAACGGGGAGATGCGGGTTGGTCCCCTGCCGAACGTGTCGTAGCCTAATGCCGCGCCCGCAAGGCTCGATCGATGTCGCGCTTCACGTCGCGCTTCTTCATGCTCTCGCGCTTGTCGTAGAGCTTCTTGCCGCGACAAATGCCCATCAGCACCTTCGCGCGGCCGCGGGTGAAGTACATCTTTAGCGGTACAAGTGTGAGGTTCTTCTCGTACGCCTGGGCAGCGAACTTTTTGATTTCCCGCCGGTGCATCAAGAGCTTGCGGCGGCGACGGGGGTCGTGGTTCTGCACGTTGGCGTGCATGTATTCCTGAATATCGAGCCCGACGAGCCAAACCTCGCCGGCGTCGACGCGGCCGTACGCCTCGTCGATGCTCATGCGTCCCTGCCGGAGGCTCTTCACCTCGCTCCCCTGAAGCACGATGCCACACTCAAGCGTATCAAGCACTTCGTACTCGTGCCGCGCCTTGCGGTTCTGGGCGATCGGCTTTTCGTTTTTATCGGCGTCGTCCCCTCGCTTCTTGGAGGAGGCGGTGGACTTCGCGGCGCCTTTGTTCTTGGCCATGCCTTCATTCTGACTCAAAGTCGGGGGAGATGCAAAGCCGCCAAGCGGCCCCGCGAGGGCAAGGCAGAAGCTCCTGCTGGCCCACACTCGAGAGTCCACAGCCCGCACGGGAGATGGAATGGGAAGGGTTGGCAACCCCACCCCTCTTTCCAGCGACGACTTTAGACGACGTACGGAGTGGCGGCGACCGCTGATCGCGATCGCCGCCACTCCGTGACGATGCATGGAAGTCTTGGCGTCGAACTCCGTCCACTACTTCGTGCAAAGATGGCGACGATGCGGCGGCCGTGCATGGTGGCGCGTTGCTCCAGTTTGCTAACGGGCTCGAGTTCGGCGGTGAGCTTTTCGATCAACTTGAAACCTTCGTCCACGTGCGCGTTCTCGCGGCCACGAAAGATCACGGAGAAGACAACCTTGTCCTTTTGACTCAGGAACTTCTTGGCGCGGTTGACCTTGGTCATGAAGTCGGCATCGCCGATCTTCGGACGCAGGCGGATTTCTTTGTTCTTGCTTTGATGAGTGTGGCCCTTGTTCAACCGCTTCTTTTGCTGGTACTTGAACTTGCCAAAGTCCATGATCCGGCAGACGGGCGGCTTTTCCGTGGACGCAACTTCCACTAAGTCGAGGCCAACGCTCTTGGCGCGATCCATGGCCTCCTCGGTGGGAATGATCCCAAGTTGTTCTCCTTCTTCGGATATCACGCGAATCGGGGTGATGCGGATCTGCTCATTGATCCGTTGCTGCTTGCGTTCGATTGTTAGTTCTCCTGTGGGGTAGGAATAGCACGTTGGCCACACCGGCCAACTCGAGAGTATTGGTTATAAGTGCCGGAAAAGTCAACAGACGGAGGGGGAATGCTATCAAAATCCAGCCATTTTTGACCTCCGCTCGCCTCGGTTTAGCCCAAACTCGTCGCAGACCGCAAGAGCGAGTCGATTCCGTGCTCCCATCGGGCGGAATCGCCCTACGCTACGGTGCCGGCTGGGGATTGCGGCGTCGCTGGCTTATCAGCCGTTTGCGGATGGCGGCTACTTGCTCGGGCGTGAGTGCATTTGCGAACTCTTTTTGCCATACTTGCTGCTCCAAGCGAGCCGACTCAAGCGATCAGATCGCTCAGCTCCTTGTTCGAATGTCCACTTGGTAGCGCATCGTAGTCACGCAGCACGAAATGGGCGACTTTCTTCAATCCATCCGGCTGGTAGCGATGCGGGTCGGCACCAGCTTCAAGCAAATCCATTGCCGCTGGATAGTCGCCTTGCTGCACCGCACGCATAACGGGCGTTGCCAGGGTGTACTTGCAATACCTGTCTAGTTGGGCGCCCTGCTCTACCAGCAACTGGACACGTCCGCGGCTATCGGGAACGTGCCGGTCAAGGACCAGTGTCAGTGGGTCCTCGCCCGTACTCCGATCGATCAGGTTAGGATCACCACCAAACTGCAGGACCAGTTGCAGATACTCAGCGACCGGCGTCTTGCATGCCAAATGCAACACCGCTTCGCCCGCATGGCATCCGCGGTCGGTGTAGGCACCACGGATGCGACCGCCAGTATTTTCCAGCGGATAAGGATGAAACGGCTCGTGGCCAGTCCCGAAGTCGGACGCGAAGCAGACATTTGGATCGGCGCCGTGTTGGAGCAGGCACGCAAAACGGTCGATCTTCCGATCGGGATACGCCCACAATAGCGGCGTCATTCCGTTGCGACCGAACGCATTCACATCGGCACCGGCATCGATCAACCGTTCCATTTCGGCTACATCATTCCGTTCGATGGCTTTACAAAGCGACACAACTTGAGCATCGTCGAAGTAATCGGTGGCGCTCCACCCAACCCTCTGGTGCCAAGGCTGCGGAGTCGAACTTCCCGTACAGCCCATGCTTTGCAACGCAAATATCGCAAGCATTGCCGCCGCGAAGTTGTTTGTCGTTGAAGAAATTCTCATTGACCTCCTGACCTCTCAACTGGTGGATCACCCCATCGGTGGGTGATTGCAGCGTGCGTGGTCAAGGCAGGCTATCGATAGAGCAAAGAGCAGTAACAGCACCGTGATTGCCGAGTTGGGTTCTGGAACTGCTCGTACGCGACTGGCGGACGCCACCGCCAACACCGCACCGAAATTCGCTTTCCAGACACTATAATCTTCTGGTGTCACAACGCCCGGCGTTGTTGTCTCGTTCGGCATCGAGATGGAACTGCCCAGCGAGTCGCGCCACACGGCGTAGTCGGCCAGATTCACGAGCCCGTCGTCGTTGAAATCGCCAGGAAGGGTCGGATCGTACGCGACCGCAAGGTACTGATCGACCGCTACGTCGAACAGATACTGCACCGCACCATCGGACCATACAATCTTCAGTTGATCGATGAGCTCCGACCCTCCCAGTCCGAAATGCACGGGCAAATCGCTCTGATTAAATGTGCCGGCGTTGGTGTTGGCCTCGCGACGAAGTGTCTGCTCGTCGGGGGTGTCTTGGTCGATGGTGGCGTACAGCGACGACCCGAGTCCCGTGGTATTATAGGCTGGCCCCGTGAGTTCCACTTGCAGCCAATGGTTGCCGTTCTGGTTAGCATTACTCAAGAACACGCGTTCGGCGAAGCCGCTGCCGGTGGTGGCAATAAGGTCCATGTCGCCATCGCGATCAATGTCGCCCCAGGGGCTGTCGTAGGAGCCCTCGTTTAGTGCCGAAATGCCTTCGGCAACCGTGATATCGGTGAACTGCCAGTTGCCATCATTCCGGTAGAGCTTGCGCCTGATTGCTACCGCCCCCCGCGAGGTGATCGTGAAAGAACAGATCCAGATCGCCATCGTTGTCGTAGTCGACCGCACGACCTCCCCCTAGATTGCGCGAAACGTCGGTGAGCAGAGGTTGACCGGTAAGCGTGTCGACATCCGTAAACTGGTTGCTCCCATCGTTACGGTAGATCTTTGTGGGCTGCTGATCCGCACCCACGACAAACAGGTCGAGGTCTCCATCGTCGTCAAAGTCCACGAACTCCGCTCCGTAGCTGTTGCGATAGTTTTGCGTCCCGTTGCTATCGGCGATGTCGACGAATCCCAACTCGCCGGTATCGGACAACTGGTTTTCGTAGAAGTTGTTGCGAATGTTGTTATCGCCTCGGCAGGTGGATATATAGATGTCCAGATCGCCATCGCCGTCGGTGTCGCCGATGGCCATTCCATAGCCCTTGGTGCCCAAATCTTCTTGGAAGCCAACCGAGGCACCAACCGGGTTGAACGTGCCATTCGCTTGCTGCAAGTAGATCTCGTGCTTTTCGGGACCTTCCATGCCGATCACCAAATCGAGATCGCGGTCGTTATCGATATCTGCCCAGGCGACGTTCTGATGAAAGCCCGAATCGTTAAGGCCCTTAGCGACGCTTTGGTTCGCGAAGGCGCCGCCGCCCTGGTTCACCAGCACGTCTCCTGACTGGCCGATGTTCGACTGGCCGACGAACGCGTCGACGAATCCATCGCCGTCGATGTCGGCCCATGCGGCGCTCCACGATCCGGCGGTGACGCCGATCGATGTCCAGTCGGCGATCTGCGTGAAGCTCAGGCTGCCGTTTTGCAGATTGTTGCGGTAAAGTTTTTGCGCGCCGCTACTGCCCTGGAAAAGCATGTCTAAGTCACCGTCGTTGTCGATGTCGGCCAGCGACGCACTTCGAGAATTGAGATCTAAGCCCCCCAATACTGCTGAGCCTTGTTCGCTGAAGGTTTGGGCAGAAAGCGGGGTAGTGAACACCAACCAGCACGAAGCCGTGGCAATTAGATAAACTCGGCAATACATCGTGGGACTCGGCAACGAACTATTCGGAAGGACGAACTCTCCTCCTCAAGATAGCAGGTCCGGCTCGCCCTATCACAGCAATTCCGCCAAGTTTGCCGAGGCCCTCTCAGTACTCATTTCCCACGCCACGATCCGAAATCTCCGCCCCCACGGTTTGCTCGGCAACCTGGCGAACCTGTTTGCTGCTGATTTCCGCCTTGAGCTTGGCAATGGCCTCGCCCATGCTCATGGCGCCGACGTCGCCGTCGATGCGATCGCGAACGGTGACCGTACCATTATCGCGGTCTTGTTCACCAACAACGAACATGTACGGGATCAACTCCAGTTGCGCTTCGCGAATCTTGGCGCCGAGTTTCGCCCCGCGATAGTCGCCGGACGCCCGCAAGCCGGCTGTCAGAAGCTGCTGCTCCACGTCGCGGCCGTATACCTCGCTCTTGTCGCTCACGGTGAGCACGCGGACCTGCTCGGGCGCAAGCCACAGCGGGAACGCTCCGGCGAAGTGCTCGATTAACACGCCAATGAATCGCTCCATGCTACCGAGCGGCGCGCGGTGGATCATCACCGGGCGATGCTGCTTATTGTCGGGTCCCGTGTACTCCAGGGCGAAACGGCCTTCGCTTGGCAGGTTGTAGTCGAGCTGGACGGTGCCGAGTTGCCACTCGCGACCAATGCAGTCGGTAACCACAAAGTCGATCTTCGGGCCATAGAACGCCGCCTCGCCAGGCTCCGGTTCGCAGCCGGGCAGATTCATCTCGCGTGCGACGCGCTCGATGGCGGCCTCGGCCTGGTCCCATTGCTCGGGGCTGCCAACGTACTTGTCGCTGTCCGGGTCGCGGAACCCGAGCCGCACCCGGAAGTTGTCCATGCCGAGCGAACGTAGCACCTTGAGCGTGAAGTCGATACAGCCGCCAACCTCATCGGCCACCTGCTCCTCGGTACAGAAGATGTGGGCGTCGTCTTGCGTGAAGCCGCGGACGCGCGTCATGCCCGAGAGTTCCCCCGATTGTTCGTAGCGGTAGACGGTACCGAATTCCGCCAGACGCACCGGCAGGTCGCGATAGCTGCGGGGCTTCGACTTGTAAATCATGATGTGGTGCGGACAGTTCATCGGCTTGAGCAGGTACCGCTCGTGCTCGTGCGCCAGGTGTTGAGCGCGGCGAGCCGTTCGTCGGCGGGCGCAGCGGGGTCGTACTGGCCGTCGAAGCCCATCAGCTGAGCCGCTTCCAGCAGCTTCGCTTCGCCGTCGGCGTCGAGAGCGCCTGCTTTCAGTTGGTCCATCCAGTACTCGACCAACCCGCCGGCATCGTGTTCGCACAGCGGGGCGAATTGCGACTCCTTATAGTAAGGAAAGTGGCCGCTCGTTTCGTACAATTCGACGCGGCCGATGTTCGGAGTGTAGACCCCTTGGTAGCCTCGTTGGCGAAGTTCGCCTTTGATGAACTCTTCCAGGGTTGCGCGCAGAATCGCGCCCTTTGGGAGCCACAAGATCAGCCCGGAACCAACCGTCTGGTCGATGTGGAACAGTTCGAGTTGTTTACCCAGCACGCGGTGATCGCGCTTGCGGGCTTCGGCAAGGCGGTTGAGATGCTCGGCCAATTCCTGCTTGTCGAAGAACACGGTACCGTAGAGCCGCTGAAGTTGCTGGCGATTGGCGTCGCCCTTCCAGTAGGCGCCCGCAATGCTGAGCAGCTTGAACGCTTTTCCGATGTGTCCGGTGCTGGGAATATGCACGCCGCGACAAAGGTCGACAAACTCGCCCTGGCGGTAAAACGATAGGTGGGACTGATCGCCCAAACCGGTCTCGATGTGTTCAACCTTGAACTGCTGGCCCAACTCGCTGCATAGCGCTAATGCCTCGTTGCGGGGTTGTTCGAGCCGCTCGAACGGTTCGTTCTCCTTGACGATTTTCTTCATCTCCGCTTCGATCTTGGGGAAGTCCTCCTCACTGATTGGCTCGGGCAAGGCGAAGTCGTAGTAGAAGCCAGTGGCAGTCGTGGGCCCAAAAGCGAGCTGCACACCGTCGTACAGACGCATCACCGCCTGGGCCATCACGTGGGCCGTGGAGTGCCGCAGAATGCCCAGGGCTTCTGGGTCGCGTTTGGTGAGAATCCGCAATTGGACTTCGCCGGATGCGGGAAGCCGCTTGCGAAGATCGGCCGGCTCGCCGTCGACCTGGGCGGCAATCGCGCTCTTGGCCAGACCGGGCCCGATATCCGCAGCCACGTCGTAGCAGGTCACGGAGTCGTCGAATTGTTTTTGGGAACCGTCGGGCAGGATAACCTTTAGCATCGTGCGTAAACGCCTTGGATTCAGTAGCAGTTTTGAATGACTCGGGGCCAGAGAGGCCCCGAATCCCCCAGTATAAGGCGGCCATCGAGGGGTGCCTATCCGACATCGGGACTCGCGGGAGACCGCTGCGGTCCGCTAACCGCCGCTTGACGCGTTGAACGCTAGTATCGCCTGCAGTTAGCGCCGAAAAATGGGATTTTTTGGTTGCGAACGAGTAGAAAATGCTTGCCAACTACAGCTTGGTCGGGTCAAATAGAACTTAGGTGGTATTCCCTTGATTCTGTTTCCCCGTCCCAAGAGGTCGGTTGGTTGAGATAGGCGTTAGGGATCTTTTCTATGAGCAACAAAGATGTCGCAGCGATGAAGGAACGAGTCATGGGTTGGAGCCGAGGACGACGTATTTTCGGTGGGTGGTGCATCGCCGCAGCAGTGCTTGGTGTTTGCGCCTCGGGGTCGGAAGGTCTGGCCGATGCGACCTCGCTCGAGGTGTACTCGGATGCAGTAGCGTTGGGCGTGCCCGCCAGCCAAGACACAAGATTGGTTCCCTCGGGCTTCATCGAGCAGTTATCCGCCGAGTCACCGACACCGGTGAACGATGGTCTCACAATCGCCGAGCCAGGCACGTTGGGCCTGATGGCGCTCGCGGGACTCATGGGCGGTGCCATGGCCATGCGTCGGCGACTCGGCTGATTTTCATTGCGGCAGAACCAATACGCAGACCTTGATGTGTTGATGCTGGGGGTCCCGCTGTCGGACGCCGACGCTCCCCACGCAGTCGTTTCTGCAATCCATTGAGGCGCTACCCGCTCAGGATGCGGCACCGAATGGCACTAGTTTAAGCCTAAGTCGATGGGACGTTTGTAGTTAACAATGCTGTCGCGTCATGCATTCATGCACGTCATTTCGCCTTGAGCATATCGCGGAGAAGATAGGAAACCGACCCGATAAACTGAGGTGCCTCGCTTTGGCCGACAGCGGTGATGCGATAGCGTGGTTAAGTTCTTTTCACTAGATGGTTTCCGCTTAACCTAGTGCCATTCGATGCGGCACCCGCCGCATCGCTGTTGCTGCGGAATGCTTGCCCGAATGCCGTAGCAACCCAACGAGGCTGCGGCGCGTCGCCTACGCGGGAGCCTCGTTATTTTCTTCTTCTTCTTCTTCTTCTTCTTGCATTCGCGCCCGGCGGGTACGGCTATTGCGGGCGACGCATCCTCGCAACCGCACCGTAGACCGTTACGCCTAGCGTCAACACCGTTAGTGGGCCAACGAAATAGACAATGGCGTCCACCAGTGCATCCTGAGCGTGGTGACCGGTGGCCACCAGCACCAGGTAAGTTGTGTACGCTAGGTAGTATCCGAACAGCACCGCGCCCTCCCAGCGGGTCAGCGTGCCGCCGGTAAAGAACATCGGTAGCGTCACGAACGCTGCTACGCACATGACGGGCAAGTCGAAGGCCACAAGATTGGTCGGAACGGACATCGGCTCAGGGGCGAGGGCCGCCGACAAGCCGAGTACTCCAAGCAGATTGAAGAGATTGCTGCCTACAATGTTCCCCACGGCAATGTCCCGCTCGCCCCGCAGACTAGCGACGAGCGATGTAACCACCTCCGGCAGAGAAGTTCCCGCGGCGACGATGGTAAGCCCGATGACAGGTTCGCTAACCCCTAGCCACGTGGCAGCTTCCACGGCCGCGCCCACGAGCAACCTTGCACCAGCAACGAGTAGACCGAGTCCAACCACCGCCTTGCCAGCATTCCACCACCATGGCGCGGTGGGCCCCAACTGCTCTTCGCCTACGCCGTCGGCCGGCGCTGCTCCCCAAAGCAGGAGTCCGGCGGTGTAGATCGTAAGGACCGAATAGCAATACGCCATCGAATCGCCCGTACGCCCCATCCCACGCCAAACAGTACACCGCAATCGAGACGGCTACCATGAAGGGGACGTCGAAGCGAATAAGCCGGGCCTTCACCGCAAGTGGTGTGACAATGGCCGAAAGACCCAAGATGAACAATACATTGAAGATGTTGCTGCCTACAACATTGCCCAAGGCGATGGCTCCCTGACCTGAGTACACGGCCTGCAAGCTAACCCCCAACTCCGGCGCACTGGTACCGAAGGCTACGACCGTTAGTCCGATGACGAGGGGCGAAATACCCATTCGCGCGGCGATTCGCGATGCACCCGCTACTAACAAGTCCGCGCCGAGTACTAGCAGGACCAAACCCGCAGCAAAACCGATGGCCAACATGAGCGATTTCCGACCATTAGAGGCAAGACGCATCCAGCAGGCACAGGCCCTATCCGGAATGCCCCGGCGGCCAGCCCAGCATACCGCCACCGGTGTACCGTGCAAGGTGGCGATCCTACGAACGGGTACCAACCCGGGAGCCAGATGCTATACAATGGTGCGAGAGTGTTTCGTGTCGTCCCTATTGCCCCCGCTTCGAACTGCAGGAGTATTTTCCATGAATCGTCGCCCATCGAGTATTGCCCCGGCAATGATGCTGACCCTTTTTTCGGCGAGCCAAGTGTTTGCCCATTGCCAAGTTCCGTGTGGCATCTACGGCGACCAGCGTCGTTTCGAAGAAATGCTGGAGGACACCCAGACCATTGCCAAAGCGATTGGCGAGATCGATACGCTGGCCGGCACTCACGATGCGACCGGCCACAACCAACTTGCGCGTTGGGTCAGCACCAAGGAAGATCACGCTACGAACATTCAGCAGATCGTGGGTCAGTACTTCCTAGCCCAACGCATCAAGCCGGACGCAGCCAATTACGTGGAGCAGCTAAAAGCCGCGCACGGCGTGATCGTGACAGCGATGAAGTGCAAGCAGGGAGCCGATCCCGCGACCGCCCAGGCACTCGAAAAGGCAATCCAAGACCTCTACCGGGCATATGAAGGCAAGGAACCCCAGGTGGGTCCCGTGAAGCAGGATCCCCTGGTCAAACCCGATTCGATCACGATCCGCCAAACGCCTCACGCGGATCACGAACACGCAGACGAGCACGGCCCGCACGGCGAGAGCCATCCCGTCGAGCATGGTCACCACCACGCCGAGTAGCCGGAGTGCACACGCCGTCGCTACCATACCCTCGTGGCAGGGCTAGCGGCCGTCGAACCATCCTTGTGGCATATGTGGCGGCGCATCGCCAAAGTGACTGATTGCTGCGGCCCGCTGCACGTGTTGTGGCGCTGCGGCGGTGGGAATGCGTGAGGCGGTGGCGTTTGCGTCTTTGGCTTCACCGCTAACTGAGGCAGGCAGCACAAAGCTGGAACTGGGTGCTCGGCGGATTACCGGGCGGGCTTGCGGCTGAATGGCGAACGGTAGGGCGGGCGGAGCATCGCCGCTGAATCGTGGTCCAACAGGTTGCCCCTGCGAGTTCGACGGAAATAGGTCCGCTGGCGGCCGTGGTGCCTCCGCCGGAGGCTGCCCAAACGGCAGGCTAGGCTCGGGCACCTGCGGGGTGGAGTCGTCCGAATTGGCCGGCTGGCCAAACGGGAGCTCCCCCGGAGGACGATTCATGAATCCAGGCGGAGGTGGCGTCAGTGGGTCCGCTGCGGCGGGCCGCTCGGGGTCGGGCGTATCCATCTCCGGCAGTTCGAATGTGTTGTCGTCGGGGTCGGGCGGCTCGGCCGCTTCGGGGTCGAGCGCTTCGACCTTGGGAGGAGCCTGTTTGTCTTCGACACGTGGGTCGGGATTCGCAGTGGGTCCCATGAACCCGCTTCCGTACGCCGCCTCTTCTCGGGCCCGACCATCGTCGATGCTTGTGCCGGGCCAAAGCCGCCATTGGGTACGGTGGTAGCCCCAAGTTGTCCGCGCCGGCATGCACGAGCCGTCGGCAGTGCAGGGCCCAGGCGTCGGCTGCCCAAGGGCGCGGCCAACAGGCCTGCCGTCGTTACCCAGGAGGCAACCGCAGTGCAGATAACGCGATGTGGGCGGGTTGTCATCGGAAGTATTCCTTTAGGTCAACAATCGAGGCAGCTGCTCGCGCAGGTCAAACGGCCAAGCATTCCGGCGGTCAGATGACCGCCAACATTTAGAGCTGGCCCAATCCAAAACGGTTAATTCGGTTGAGCATCGCCGTGCCAAGGGATACGAAGCCGAAGATTCGCTCAAATGGTTGTGTGAAGCGTGATATTACCGCGTCGAACTTGCGCATCGGATCCTCGGCAATGAAGAGCCGATCTCCCGGCAGCAACTGGTAGTTGGTGGCAGTCACCGCACCACGAGTTATGTCTTCGTAGTCGACATGCAAAATCTGCTCGCAACCGGTGCCCGCTGGAGCGGGTCGGGCGATCCAGACCTTGGTACTCGAGAGCTGGCTCAAACCGCCGATGGCGGCAATGGCATCCAGGACGGTATCGTTCCCCGTAATGGGTGCAGTGACGATGTTGTCGCCAAACCCTGCCCCCTGCGTGATAATGTAGTACTTCTTGCTGTTGTAGGAGAACACGTCGACAATCACTTCCGGATCGACCAGGAAGTCCTTCAGCTTCTCTTCGATGCGGGACTTCGCCTCGTCGAGCGTGAGCCCTGTCACGTAAACCGACCCATAGGTGCCCAGATTCACGCGGCCATCTGGACCAACCAGATGCTCACCAACGATTTGCTGAGCCCCGGCCGAAACGGCCAACGACACCGATACCTCGACATCGCGGTAGAGTTGCGCCAGGTGGCGGCGTATGGCCTCCTGGGCATCGTCGATCGTGATGTTTGCCACTTCCACCCGCCCGTAGGAGGGACCCAGGTCGATCTTGCCTTCCGGGTCAACAAAGTAGGCGTCTGCGATAGGCGCTCGGAGATCATCCACGCCCACTGCCCGGACCAATAATCCATCGAAGGGCTCGATGACGTGAGGTGGCTTCGGCACGATCTTCACCGCGTTAATCAGCAGAATATCGGGCGGTTCGATCACGTACGGGGGGAGTGAGACCATGTCTTTCTCCCGTCCCGCCGGATTCACGCCCGGTCCGTTCCCCGGATTCATTGGGAATGGATCCCTGGGTGCCATGAATGCGGTGCAGCCCGTGGTCGCAAGCGTAAGGCGCCAACGAATACCATCAATGGGTGGCGGATAGTTTGGGTGGTGAGCTTCATGGCCCGATTGCCTGTTCGTTGAAACTACATGAATGAACGCGCCGGCATCGGCGGGCCGGCGCCGCGGCGCAAACCAGCCGGCGCGACCGGAGCGATCGGCACATTCGTAATAATCGGTAGAGTCGCACTCTAACTTTGCTTGCGATTGAGAAATCGATTCGATTAGCGAGGACATTTCCCCCCGCTTGGTGGCTAGCAACGCCGTGGGAGGCAGTGGCATTGCTAGCTTTTTTGAACTTTTTGGCCCACTTGGGTAGAAAGTTAGAGAACCCTCACACGGCCTCTTACGTAGGAACCAGCGGTGGGAGATGAGTTGCTTAAGCCCGCAATAGGTAGCCTGACCGTCATAGAGGGAACGTCTCTCAACAAAACTTTCGTCGCCAACAAGTGTTGGTGGCGGGCGAAAACGGTTGCCAAGGGAGGCGCCTGGCAGCAAAACGGCGTAGATTTGTGGGAACCGCGTGCCTTAGGGTGGGAAAGGTCGCCCAGCGGTGCGATTTTGACGGCTGTTTGACAGATTTTGGAGCCCCGCTTATCTTCGATTCTAAGGTCGCCTGACTTTCGTGGACCGCTAGTACTTCGAACCTGGGTGACTGCTTCTCGACGAGGTAGCCCCCATCGAGCTTTGGCGGCAGCGTTGTCAGGTGTTCGCGGCAACTGGCAGGTAATCCGCCTTGATGGGTGGGTAGATGGATCTCAACCCGCAACTGCCCAAGTTGCCTCGGCGGATCGAGGGCTGCCCGGCGGGCTATCCGCCGGTGGTCGTCGTCGCGATAAACTGATTGTCTTCGCCCAACCACCACTCAGATTTTCATTTTTCGCAGGCCTCCCTATGAGCATCCCCACCGCAAGCCGCCCCGTTGGACTTGGCGCTACCCGTCCCTCGGATCCTTCCATGGTAATGGGGCCCGACGAACAGCGTTGGACAATGATTGCGATGGTCGCCTCGATCACGGTGCTGATCGCCGCCTTCTGGAATATGTTCGCGCTCACAAAGGACTACTGGAGTGACGACACCTACTCGCACGGCTGGATTATCCCGTTTATTGCCATCTTTCTGCTCTGGAGCCAGCGGACACCTCGGGGTGGCCCCATCGACCGCAACCAGGAAAACCAGAACTTGATGCAGGTGGGTATCCCACTGGCGGCGGCGGTTGGTTGCTATTTTCTCGGGTTCTACGGCATTGGCTGGTTGGCCTATGCCATTGCCGTTGTGGTGGCGCTGGCCATCGTATTCCGCTTCCATGAATTCGAACCCGTCGCCACGCACGAACGATGGATCGGCGTGGGGCTGATCATTTCCGCCCTGCTACTGCGAATCTACGCCGCCCACATCGATATCATGCCGTACGATCGCTTGAGCTTCATCATTGCCCTCTATGGAGTGTTCATGCTTGCAGGAGGCCTCTCCATCGTGCGGCAGATGTGGGCCTCCATCGGATTCTTCATTTTCATGTTCCCGCTTCCTTCGGTGATCGAGAATCACTTTCTTGCATGGCTGCAAAAAGGGGCGGCGATGGCTAGCACGGCGGTGCTTCAAGTCCTAGGCGTAGTGGCCTATCGCAAGGGCTACACCATCCATGTCGAGGGACTCGAAGATCAACTGGAGGTTGCCCAAGCATGCAGCGGCCTGCGGATGCTCACCATTTTTTCGGCCATGGCAATTGCGATGGTCTTGCTGATTGAACGGCCCTGGTGGGACAAGCTGATCATGCTACTTAGTGCCGTACCCATCGCGC
Source organism: Lacipirellulaceae bacterium (assembly GCA_963753855.1). Classification (GTDB taxonomy): domain Bacteria; phylum Planctomycetota; class Planctomycetia; order Pirellulales; family Lacipirellulaceae; genus Aeoliella. Next base: position 1,101,053 of record CAVWDV010000009.1, read on the forward strand.
TGGCAACCAACGTGATTCGCATCACTGCCACCGCCCTGCTTTACAAGGTGGTTGAAGGAACTTCCATGGAAGAAACCCTTCACGGAATCATCCATGACTACGCTGGTTACGCCATGATCTTCATCGCTGGCGGAATCATGTGGCTGGAATACAAGATTCTCTCGTGGCTCTTCGTGGAAGAAGGGGACGAGGGAATGCAGGCGGCCGGCATCATGCGTCCGGCTTCCACTGGTCGGAATTAGGGCAGAACGAACGGCGGCGGCAATGCCGGGCGTTGCGGAAATACCTCGCGGGTTGCGGTGCGTCACCATTAAGCAGTGGCCGCCGCGTAGCGGGTCGGTGGGAAATTTTGAACAAAAACTGGAGTTTCGTGGCAGCGTGAGTCATCGTCGCTCGTTTGGGCCTCGCAATTGCATAGGTTTCAGAATGACGCCGTGTGTTCACCCAACTTTTCGTTGCAATGCCTCGTCTCGGCAGCCATTACCCCTGAGGAGAGAATTACCCAATGGCTAATCATCAACATCCTTCCGCCGCTTCGGACGGCAACCAACCGCTGGTACCCTCATCGGCTTACAGCGATGATCCCCATGGCGGACAGGCGATCTCCGTGTCGCAACCGTACGCTAGCCCGTCGTTCTCCCGGACTCCCGCCGTGGTCAATGGTGGGATGGACGCCTCCTGGTTCCTCAACTCGCTCCGCCGCCGCTGGCTGCTTGCCACGTTCATGGGCCTGTTGCTCGCCTCGGCGGTCGGTGCCGCGCTCTACCTGCTATTCCCCGAGTCGGACACCGCCGTGGCCCGATTCTTGGTGAAGGCTCAGCAAGAAACCATCATGTACTCTGGGCTCGAAGGGTCCTCATCGGCGCAAGACTTCGATATTTTTCGCGCGACACAGATCGCACAGCTCACGGGTAACAACGTACTACAAGCCGCTCTGGCCAATCCCAGTCTGCAGCAAGTCAAAGTGCTGCAATCAGAGGATAACCCGGTGATGTGGCTGCAGGAGAATCTGCAGGTTCGCTTCGAAGGCGATAGTGAATTGCTACGGGTCTCGTTGACGCTGGACGAACCAGCCGCCGACCTGGAAGCCATCGTCGATGCGGTGTGCGCAGCCTATAAGGACGAGGTCATCACCAAAGAGCGACTGCACCGCATTAAGATTCGTGATGCCTTGATTGCTAATCACGGGAAACTGAAGGAGGAAGTCTACGACAAGTGGGAGGAGTATCGCCGCATGGCGACGGAACTGGGTGCGGCCGATGGCCAATTCGATCCCGCGGTCCGACTCCTGTTCGAAGAGATCTCGACAAAGATGCGTCAGAAGGTGATGCTGGAGCAGCAGATCCTGCAAGTTCAGCAGGAGTTCGCCCGCTGGAAGTCGTACAAAGACAATCCCGATCTCAAGGAACAGCAGATCGATGCACAGGTTGCCCAAAATCAAGACCTGATGATCATGGAACAGGAACTGTTGGGACTCAAGGCCCAGTACCGCGACGCTCAAAAGCGATCGGGCGGCCGCACCACTCGCGAGATGAAGCGAATTGAAAAAGATATGGGCATGGTGCAGCAACAAATGAGTAGCCAGCGGCAGCAGCTACGCGAGCAGATCAAGCAGCAGGTCGCGGCTGCACCCGATATCGAGCTGGCTTTGTACACGCAGGAGTTCCAGCGGCAGCTTCAATTCGCTGCCGGACGCCTACAGCAAGTTGTCAAAGGGCGCGATATCGAGAAACCGGATGGTACCATCGATCGCGAGCGCGGATTGGAAGAACTTCGCGATGCACTCGAATCGAAGGCCGAAGGCTCCACCGAATTGATGATTCGCGAATCCGAGTTGGATCAATTGGAAGAGGTTGCGAGTGACCTTGCTCGTCGTATCGAATCGTGGGACATCGAGCTGCAAGCCGAGCCACGAATTCAGCAAGTGGAAAAGGCTTACGTCATGCCCGGCATCAATCGGTTGCAACGCTACGCCATCTCGGGCGTCGGTAGTGCCCTGACACTGCTGCTTACCTGCTTTGGTGTTGCCTACCTGGAATTCTGTCGTCGCCGCCTCAACGGCCCAGAGCAGCTAGACGAAGGGCTTGGCATTCGCGTGGTGGGAACGCTTCCCGCACTGAATGCCAAGCGAATGATGAATCCCAAGCACCCGCTGGTGGCGCAGCTCACCGAGTCGATCGACAGTGTCCGCACGGCGCTAATGCACGACTCAACTTCCAAAGCGCGGCAAGTGGTGCTGGTCACCAGCCCCTCGGAAATGGAAGGACGTACCACGGTTGCCAGTCAATTGGCAGCCAGCCTGGCACGCGCCGGACGGCGGACGCTTTTGATCGATGGCGATTTGCGTCGCCCAGCATTGCATTCGTTGTTCGACGTGCCGCTCGAAGATGGCCTCTGTGAGGTACTACGGGCCGAAGCCGAAGTGACCGATGTCATACGCCCCACGCATGCCGAAGGCCTGTGGCTAATGACGGCCGGGTACTGCGACGCCGACGCCGTGCACGCGATGGCCACCGATCAGATCCAACCGATCTTCGAAAAGCTTCGCGCCGACTACGACTTCGTGATCATCGACGGAGCCCCCGTGTTGGGATTAAGCGATTCGCTGATGATGGGGCAACACTGCGACGGTGCTCTGATGAGTGTGCTGCGTGATCACACGTCGGTCCCCAGCATCTACAAGTCGAGCGAACTACTTCGCGACGTTGGTGTGCGGCTGATCGGCTCGGTGGTCAACGGCGTCTCATCCAAAGCCGATCGCCGGGTCACCCACCTGCAAGTGGCTTCGCCCAAGGCGGCCCGCAAGCAATTGGAGTCGCAAACCGAGGAAGTTGCCGTCGCCACCAAGCCGGCCGACAACGACGATCTGGACGACTTCGACTTCTCCGATCTTTCCAGCGACGATTGATCGTTGCGTCGCAGTACCTGAGACTCTCCTCAGCGGGGTTTCGACCCGGTGGCCCAGCCCCGGAGCGAAACCCCGCTTTTATGCGTCCGACGAATACCGATGGCAGAAAGGGAAACCGCCAAGCGGGCCAAGTCCAGAGCTCCGTTTGCTGAACGGAAGGATTGCCGCAAAGAGACACAAAAAGCTCAAAAACACTCCACGATTGGTGGAGAGCAGACTTTGCCCTTGAGCCCCGTGCTTTGGTCTCTTTCGTGGCTCCGGCTTTGTATTGAAGCCAGCGCGAATCGCGGGCCCTGCCTTCCACAGCAATTGGACTGCGTCTATGGCGGTTCTTGGCGCCTTGCCGGTTCAAAAAACGGACAGAAAATCTGGCCACACACGCTTTTTGCGTGGGTAGTGGTTCCCCGGGCCGGTCGGGTAGAATGGACGGTTTGGCAGCGTCCTAACCACTTGCACCCCGCGATACTCTACTCACCTCTCAGGGCTTTAGCGATGGATCCTTATACTTTGTGCCCTTGCGGCAGCGGCAAGAAACTCAAGTTCTGCTGTTCCGATCTGATTGGAGAGATTGAGAAAGTTCACCGCATGATCGAGGGCGACCAGCCCCGCGCCGCGCTCCGGCACGTCGAGCAGACACTCGCTAAACGTCCCGGCCGCGCATCGCTTCTCGACCTGCAAGCCATGCTCCAGATGTCGCTCGGCGAAAACGAAGCCGCGACGGCGACCGTCGACGAATTCATCCGCGTCGACCCTGATAGCCCCTCGGCCTACGCGCACCGTGCGATGCTGTTAGCAGAGCAGGAAGACGCGGAGGGCGCCGTCGAAGCGCTGCAAGCGGCGCTTGATCGCGTAGAAACGAATCTTCCACAGCGGGTGCTCGAGGCGATCGGCAGCGTGGGCCACGTGCTCTTGCTGATAGGCGACGTGGTGGCTGCACGAGCCCACTTGTGGTTGTACGAAGCGATTGCCGGGGGGCAAGATCATCGTGCGCTGGAACTCCTGGTACGCATGAATCAAGTGAGTGGCTTACCGCTGATGTTGCGCGATAGAATGGCGCTGCGTGGCCTGCCGGCGGGGCACCCACTTGCCGCGGAAGTCGAAACGATTCAACGGATGGCAGCGGCCGGTAGGTGGCGATCGGCGGCTGCGCAAATCGACGACCTCTTGCCCGACCACCTCGACGTGCCGCTCCTGATTTACAATCGCGCGCTACTCTCGGGCTACATGGCCGATCCCAAGAACTTTGCGGCGGGCCTCCGACTTTACGCCCGGCAAGATGTCCCGCTGGACGATGCGGTTGAAGCCGAGGCCATCGCCCAACTCGTGGACACAGATAGCCAGGACCCGCCAACCAAAGCGGTCCGGTTAAGTTTCGCGATCCAGAACGAAGATGCCTTGATCGAGCGGTTGATTGGCAATTCGCGAGTACAGCAGATGTCGCTTTCCAACGAGCAGCTTGAAGCGTTCGAAGGGCCCAAGCCACGCGGCTACTACGTTTTGCTCGATCGCGACATGCCAACCGATGTCGAGCACCTCACTCGCGATCAGATTCCGAACATCTTGGGATTCGTATCGCAATACGGCCGTCAGACCGATCGCGCCGAGCGCGTGGAGCTGATTACCGACGAAGGCCTTGAGATCCAGAGCGTGGTGGAGGCAATTCGCGCCGCCACAGGCGATACGCTCGGAGACGAGATCGACCGACAACCGGCAGGCGAGTCGCAAGGGGGCGACCCAGCACTGAGCTGGCGGTGGCACATGCCAAAGGAAACGCCACCGCAGAAACGCCGCGAGTTATTGACCGAAGAACGACGGGCGGCCCTGCTTGAGCGATGGCCCGATGCACCCCGCCAAGCATTGGGTGGCAAATCGCCCCGCGAAGCCGCTGGCGATATCGAGCTCCGCCTCCCGCTATCTGCCGCCGTCCTGTTGCTGGAGCAGGGATCGGCCAACACAGGCTTTGGCGAGACATTCGTCGAACTGCGCGACCTACTTGGGTTGCCACAACATGAAGTTGTTCCCGGCAACGCGGTGGACGCGGGCGAAGTGCCGATTGTCCGTGTCCAGCATCTAGCGCTCGCGGACTTCGACAACCAAGAACTGGCGCTACTCTACAAGCGTTGTGTACTGGTAAGTGCGAATGAGGCGTTGCTTGCCGTGGTACGTGAAGCACTGCGCCGCGACGACTTCGATCGGCAGGTGCCTGCCGATACGCTCTACGAACAGTTGTTCTCACTTGAAGACGACACGGAGGGTGCGACCCGCGTGTTGGAGGAGGCGCGGAGTGCCGCCAGGGCGAAAGGGGAGTCCTGTGGCAAGTGGGATCTGTTAGAACTTCAACTGCACATCACCGAGGGAAATTCCGAAGGCGCCAATCGTGTACTGACCCACCTCCGCGACGAACACATGGACGAACCAGAGATCGCGGAGCAAATCTATCAATTGCTCTACATGATTGGTGCGATTCCTGCCGAGGGTGGAATGCCTGGCCAGCCGCCGCTGCCACCTGGTGCGGTGCCAGCACCTGCGGCCGCCGAAAGCGACGCAGGGATTTGGACGCCCGACAGCGCAACGCAGTCGACGGGCAAGAGCAAACTGTGGACTCCCGACTGAAATGCCTTTTAACGACCCGTGGATGTCGCTCGCGCCGCTGCTGATCACCGCCATCGGGGCGTGGTGGATCGGGCGAAGCATTCGGGCTCATGCAGATACGGAAGCGGGGCAATCGATCGTCCGCTACGGACCGGGAATTCGCGCCCTGGCCATCATCGGTTGACTGGCGGCGGCGGGGGCAACCCTGCTGGCATTTGTCGAACCGATGTTTCCCGGCTGGTATCGCCTTGTGCTGCCGGTCGGTGCCTTTTTCTTGGCCACGGGCCTGCATAACGAGTTGTTCCACGCCCACCTGAAGTACGACGCGACCGGAGTGCAGGTGATTTCACTCTGGCGAGCGGACCGTTGGATTGGGTGGAGTGATTTTCGGCGGGCCTATTTTCACAGCGGAAAGGATGCCTACGTGTTAGAATCAGCAACGTACGGCAACATTGAAGTGCACCGCTACATGAGTGGTATCGAATCGCTTCCGCCCAGATGCTTGCTTGACAACGAACCGGGTACCGCAATCGATGATCGCTGATGACCAATCGTTCATGGAACTGTGCGCTGGAAATCGCTCGCCACGGCGAGGGACTCGTGGAGCCCAACCCCCAGGTCGGGGCTGTGGTGGTCAAGGACGGCCAAATTGTAGGTGAAGGATGGCACCAAAAGTTTGGCGGCCCACATGCCGAGCGGCACGCCTTAGCGGCCGCCGGCCCCCGCGCCCGTGGGGCAACCCTCTACGTCACGCTCGAACCCTGCTGCCACGCAGGCAAGACACCACCCTGCACCGATGCGGTGATTGAGGCGGGCATCGCGCGTACGGTGGTCGCCGTAAGCGATCCGTTTCCGCAGGTCTGCGGCGGAGGCATCGATCGGCTTCGCTCAGCCGGCATCGAGTGCGAGGTTGGACTGCGGGAACAAGAAGCGCGGGCGCGACTCGCCGTATCTGAAGCTTGTCATCACGGGGCGACCATGGGTCATCGCCAAGTGGGCCATGACGCTCGATGGAAAGATCGCAACGCACACCGGCTCGAGCCAGTGGATCACCGGCGCTGCGCGCGCGATCTGGCCCATCAGGTCCGCGGCCGGATGGACGCCATCGTCGTCGGCGGCGGCACGGTCCGGACCGACGATCCCCTCCTCACCGCCCGGCCGGCGGGCCCACGCACCGCCACACGCATCGCGCTGGGCGACGTAGGACGGGAGAGCCGGCTGGCGTCCACGGCGGGCGAAGCGCCTCTGATGGTCTGTGCGCTCCCGCGCGCCGCGGCCAGGCGAGTACGACTGGCTCACCCGTGCAGGGGGCGAGTTTCTGCAGATCGAGCCAGGAGACCACATCTCGCAGATTAATCAACTTCTCGACGAACTTGGTCGCAGGCGAATGACGAACGTCTTAGTCGAAGGGGGTGGCAAGGTGCTGGGCGCTTTGTTCGATGCGGGCGCCGTAGACGAAGTGCAGGCCTACATCGCGCCGAAGATCGTTGGCGGCACGAATGCCCCGACGGCGATCGCCGGCCTTGGCATTACCGACATGGCATCCGCCTTGCGGCTTGATCGGATGGAGTTCCTGCAATTGGGCGACGACCTATGCCTACGCGGCCGCATCGCTCGCCAAGAGCGATCGGCCGAGTAAGCGAAAGAGAGGGGATAGGGGGGACTGCGGTCGTTGGCTCAGGCTTGCTCCAGGGCGGCCCTGAGGCTCGCTTCGTCGTCCTTGGAGAGCGATGTTTGGAATACCTTACCTTTGCCGGCAAACTCATGAAGTCCTTCGAGTACCTTGTCGGTGGTCGCTTTGCGAATGAGCACGAACAGCGCCGAGTTGCCGGGCTGGAAACTCTCGCCAATCTCCTTCATCTGCTTGTCGTCAATGCCGATGTCGGTGAACATGCCCGAAACAGCGCCGGCCCCCGCCCCCACGGCGGCACCCAGGAGCGGATTGAGGAAGAACAAGCCGACGAGCGTCCCCCAGAATCCCCCCCCCACGGCTCCCGCGGCGGTTAGATTCATCGCCTGATGCAACTGAACCTTCCCCGCTTCGTTCTTGGTGACGACCACGGCGTCTTCCATTTGGATCAGGTACTCTTTTTGCATCTTGATTAGCGCGGTACGCATCTCAAAAGCGGTGGTTTCATCATCGAATACAATCACCACGAGGTTACTCATTGCCATGGCCTCCAGTTTGGGGGGAATATAGCGAATAGGGCAATTGGCATGGTTGCTATCGCCCAAGCGCGCCGCAGCTGCTGCTAGCGACTGGTGTTCTCCCGCATTCTAACGTGTGGAAAATTACCTGCCAATGTTAGGCACCCCACTTTGCCGGCCTACTGAGGGAGCTAGAATTAAAAACTGATACCGAGCGTCCCGGGAGGCGACAACACGGTTGTCTCCGCACCACGAACAAGGAACCTATCGCATGAAATCATTTGCACTGCTAACGGCCATCGCATTGGTCGCGGTGGTTGGCTGCGGCACCTCAACTCCGATTGAAACCGTCGAGGTCACTCCGGTCACCTTTACGCTCTGCAAGGACTGTGGGCAGGTTAAAGGTGGCGACGAGTGCTGTGCCGAGGGTGCCGAAATATGCAAGTGCGGCTTCGCCCATGGTTCGCCCGCCTGCTGCAAGCTGGAGAAAACCGGCGAAGACCTCACCCTTTGCGCCGCTTGCGGCTATGCAGCGGGCAGCGAAAAGTGCTGTGCCGAAGGTGCTGAAGTCTGCGAGTGCGGTTTTGTTCACGGATCACCTGCCTGCTGCAAGATCGAAACGGACGGCGACACTGCCGCCCACGACGAACACGAAGGCCACGATCACGACGGTGAAGATCATGACGCGGGCCACGACGAAGAAGCCGGGCACGACAACGACTCGGATGCCTGAGTTGGGCGTTCCGCCGAACCTGAAGCTCAACAGCCCCCGCCACCACATGGTTGGGGCTGTTTTTATTTCGGTTTCGCCTACGCAGAACCCACAGGTCCTACATCCGCTCGACGCACTCAATGCCTAGCAGCCCGAGTCCCGTCTCCAGCGTGCGGGCGGTTAGCGCGCAGAGTGCCAAGCGGCTCGCCCTTAGTCCATCCGTTTCGGCTTGCACAACGGGGCAGTTTTGGAAGAAGGTCGCGTAAGCGCTCGCCAGGTCGTACAGGTACGAAGTAAGGTGATTGGGGCGACAGTCTTCCACCACTTTGTCGAGCGCTTCGGCAAATCGCAGCAGGGCGATGCCAAGTGCGCGCTCTTCAGGCGCTGCGAGCGACAGGTGCGCGGCGCCCTCGAGTGCCTGGCTCTCACTCACGGCTGCTTTGCCGAAGATGCCCCGCACGCGGGCGTAGCTGTACTGCATGTACGCGGCCGTATTGCCGTTCATCGCCAGCATCTTATCATAGCTAAAGACATAGTCGCTCGTGCGATTATGGGCCAAGTCGGCGTACTTGATCGCACCAATGCCGATTCGCTCGGCCACTTGCTGGCGTTCCTCGTCGGAAGTCAGCATGCGGCTGTCGTCGGCGATGGCACGGGCCCGCGTCACTGCCTCGTCCAATAGGCCCATCAGGCCCACCGCAGAACCCGAACGGGTCTTGTACGGCTTGCCATCCTCGCCGAGCACGGTGCCAAAGCTCACGTGCTGCAGTTCAACGTTCTCGCAGCCGGCCAGCCGCGCCGTGGCAAACAGTTGCTCGAAGTGCATGCCCTGGCGATGGTCGACAACGTACAGCATGGCGTCGGGCTGCCATTTTTCCATTCGATAGGCAATCGTCGCCAGGTCGGTCGTGGCGTACAGGAAGGCACCATCCTTCTTGCGGACGATAAAGGGCGCGGCGAACCCTTCGAGGAATACGCACATTGCCCCGTCGCTCTCGGTGGCCAGACCGCGGTCGACAAGGTCGTCCACCACATCGGCCAACCGATCCTGGTAGAAGCTCTCGCCAAGCGTGTGGTCGAAAGATACGTTCAACCGATCGTAAACTTCTTGGTTGGCTTCGAGGCATGCCGGGAGGAACCGCTCCCACAACTGGCGATTGGTTGCATCCTCGGCGTGCAACTTGGCGGTTTCTTCGAGTACTGCCGTACCAACGGAAGTATGGCGCGGGCGAGGGGCGCTAAGGTCGGGTCGTTATCCACCGAAGCGATCTTATTCTCCAGCGAAACGCGTTCGGCATGGAGGTCGCGCAAGGTGTTTTCGGCCGCATGCAGTTTCTTGGCGCAGCGTTTGTCGAGCTTCTTGTCGCCCGTAGGCTCGGTGGATTTCAGTTGCGCAATCAAATCTTCCTGGACGGCGATACGTTCGTTTACGCCGGGAAGCGCGACGGTCATCGCCGCGTGGTACTCCACCAACGCATGGACCAGCCGATAGAGCCGGCTCAACTCGGCGACGGGTGCCTCGGCCAGGGCCACTTCGTCGGCGAAGTGCTTGTAGCCGTAGATAATCATGCCGAACTGGGTGCCCCAGTCGCCAATATGATTGTCGGTGATCACCCGATGCCCCAGGTACCGCAGCACATTGGCAATCGCCGCACCGATGACGGTCGAGCGAATATGCCCCACGTGCATGGGCTTGGCGACGTTGGGAGAGGAGTAGTCGACCACTAACGTGCGAGGAGCGGTTGCTTGTGGCACGCCCAGGTGCTGGCTGTCGGCAGCAGCCTGTTGCAGTCCGCGGACGATCGCTTCGTCATTGAGCCGCAAATTGATGAAACCAGGGCCCGCAATCTCCGGATCAGCGCATAAGTCGGCCACATCGAGCCCGCCGATCAACTCCGCGGCAATGTCGCGTGGCGGCCTGCCCAGCTGCTTGCCCAGTGGCATCGCGCAGTTGGCCTGATAGTCGCCAAACTTGGGGTCGGTGCTCGGACGGATCAGGTCCAACACCGGCGCGATGTCGCCATCGAAACCAGAGAGGGACTGCAGGCTGGCGGAGAAGCGACGACGAAGTTCGGATAACAGATTCATGATCGACGCAATGGCAAAAAAAGGAACACGCTCCAAGGAGCGTGCACGCACTCTGGGTGGACCTTCCACCCAGGATCGCCCTCTAACTGGGGATCACTGGAACCTAGTTTAACCCAACAATCCCACCGCGCCATTGTACCGCGGGTACCTTCGCCTAGTGGCGGCGAAGACTCGGGGCTACTGGGAGTCCGCAGGCTGATCCTGGTCCCATGGCAGGGGCACTCGAACAGCGCCTTGCCACAAGTCTTCCAGGGCGTAGTAGTCGCGCATTTCGGCGTCGAACAGGTGAATCACCACCGAGCCGTAATCCAGCAGGATCCAACGACTTTCGCTATACCCCTCCAGGCCCATCCGCTTGTCGCCCAAGTCGTCTTCCAGGCAGTGGTCGATTTCTTCACTGATGGCGTGCAACTGCCGACGACTGTTGCCGGTGGCGATGACGAAGTAGTCGAACTCAGGCGTGATGCTTCGCATGTCGAGCACCGCGATGTCCTGCCCGCGATTGTCGCCGGCCGTGCGGGCAGCGGCCAGCGCGAGCTGCAGGCTGCGGTCGGATCGAGACTGGCGATTGGAGGTGGGCGACTCAGTCAATGGGCTGGTGGGTCAATGGGCTGGTGGACGGTGAACTGGACGCATTCACGGGAACGGAAAAAGTCTTTCCTAGGTTAGGCATTTTATCCCACATCACGTGGAAGAACAATCGCCGCGCACGCCGTACCGAGCATCCACTTGCGGCACCGAAGTCTCCCGAGGCCTGCCCGCGCGGGCTGGCGCACGTTATAATTCCAGGCACTTTTACCGGGATCCATGCACGCTCTACGAGAGGATGACGATGGCCGATTGGGTGGAAGAAGGCAAAAAAGCGCCGGCATTTACATTGACCGCCGACGACGGCACCAAGGTTCGCCTATCCGAACTGACTGGCACGCCGGTGGTGCTCTATTTTTATCCCAAGGACGATACCCCCGGCTGCACCCGCGAGGCCTGCGCGTTTCGCGATCAGAAGGCGAAACTGAAGAAACTCGGGGCCGTGGTGCTGGGCGTCAGCCCGGATACGGTGGCGAGCCACGAAAAATTCCGCGACAAGTACGAGCTGAACTTCCCGTTGTTGGCCGATCCCGATCACAAGACTGCCGAAAAATACGGCGCGTGGCGGGAGAAGAACACGTACGGCAAGAAGTCGATGGGTATCCAGCGAAGCACGTTTCTGATCGACGCGAATGGTAAAGTAGCTAGACTGTGGAAACGGGTGAAGGTCGACGGCCACGACGAGCAGGTACTCGCGGCGCTGGCCGAACTCGAATAATGGCTGCTCGGGACCAAAACTAGTGGAAAGCTGCTGTTTTCTTTTCGAAGCTCTCTAGTAGCCGGCGACCGCGATCGGCTAAACTACGCCCACTCTTCTGGATATAACACCAAGGCAAGGCGGCTGTTTCTCGTTCGGTGACGCAAGGCGGCGATCGTCGCGTGGCTTATCTCGCACTTTCGCTGGCGTCAGGTCCATTCGCCCGCGACTTTTCGTTGTGGCGTTCGTCGGAGAAGCGTTCGATGAATTGCGATCAGGTATTCATGGTTCTCACTAGCGGACCATTCCCCACGGGGAACCCTTCAGACATTGCGGTGGAAGACCACTTGGAGCGGTGTCCCGAGTGCTGGCGTATCGCCGAGGCGCTGCGTCCGGCGGACAACGTCTTCGCGGAGTCGGTACCCGCTGGCGAAGGCCGCGATCTGCCCGGCTACTGGGGCGACGCGATGCCCGCCCGAAGTGCGATGGCGCAGGTCCAGCAAACGGCCCTTCGCACGGCAGACATTCGCGCCGCCCGCCGATCGGTGCGCGTGGCCTACTGCGCGCCACACTCGGCCGCCGACATGGTTGGATGGCGCGACGTGGTGCGAATCATGTCATTCCTGCTGCTGGTCGGCTCGGCGGCCTTCAGCGTCGCTTGGTGGTGGCAATAAGGGTGCGATTTGGCGCCGCGATGCAAGCCGGTTAGCGTGCATTGGTGCACCATCGGTGGGTAACGCCCTCATTCTGTTGCCAACGAAGTCCAGTTGTCGATTGCTGGCCGGTTGTAGCGGTTGTGCTAGCTCGGAATGTGGCCCCCGCCGAACGATTGCATTTGCTGCGCGCACCTAAGCGAGCTATTCTTTGGTGTCGAGTACCGCGCGAAGCACCGCGCAATGCTCGCCTGCAGGTCGCCACGTGTCCTGCACTTTTCCGCGACCGCAAAGCTGCGGAACACCTAAGCCCATGTGCATGCCAACAGGGATTAGCTTGCACGCAACTCGGGGAGAAGCCTATGGCACTAATTGGCAAGATCGACCACGGCTCCAGCGTATGCCAGCCGCCAACGACTTTGGGCCAAGAAGTAAAGACGCTGTTGGAGCGAATCCGGCCCGCGGTGGAGCAAGATCGCCGAGGTGGCGGTCGCACGGCCATCCCTTTTCTGTTCGAGTTGTCACCCGCCCCCGGCGAAGTTCCCGACGAACTGGCGCAGAAACTGGTGGTGGTTGGCAAAGATATCACGCACCGTGGAATTGGATTTTTCCACGAGCGCCCCATCCCGTACCGCCGCGGCATACTCACCGTCGATCTGCCTGGCGATGGTCCCGTGCAACTCGAAGTCGACCTGTTGTGGTGCCGTTTCACGAGCCTCGGCTGGTACGAAAGCGGCGGCCGGCTACTTGGGGTGAGCAGCGGGTGGCTGCCAGTCTCCCGTGCGGGGTAAACTCCGGTAGCGAACGAGCCGCGGAATGCTGCAATATTTTCCCTAGCGGCTTGCGATAGTTGGTATCATAGTAGAACGGAATTCATTCCGTTACCTCACGCCAACAAGCGCAACGGAATAGATTCTGTTCCACGCAGGGGAGAATTTCGATGTTCAACCGTATGTGGGAAACGTTGTTGCTGGCGAGTGTGGTGGCCGTGTACGCGTGGCCGACGTTCGCCAAAGAACCGGCCGAGTCGTCGACGCCCGTGTTTTGGGCCGCCCATCGCCCTGAGACGTCCGAGCAGATTGGCGAAGCTCTGAGCAAGCCGCTGCACTCACTTGGCCTGGAATTCCAAGGTGCCCCCCTAAGCCAAGTGGTGGGCTTCTTGCGCGATGAATACGACATCGAAGTCCAACTCGACATGACCGCGCTCGACGACTTGGGCATCTCACCCGACGACCCGATCGATGTCAACTTACGAAATATCTCGCTCGGCTCGGCCTTGCGGATCATGCTAAAGCAACTCGACCTGACGACGATCGTCTCCGACGAAGTGCTGCTGATCACTTCCGAAGAAGCAGCGCTGACGCGGCTGACCGTGGCCGTGTATCCGGTGGGTGATCTGCTCGCTGCGAAACACAGAAACGACGCAAATGCCAACGACGATACGGAGGCCAAGCCAGAAGACATCGACGCGCTGATTAGTATCATTATCGGCTGCGTGGCCAGCGATACCTGGGTAGATAATGGCGGCCCCGAGGCGGAGATTCACGCGATTCAACCTGGACTACTCGTCGTTTCGCAGACACAAGATGTACATAAGGCGATTGCGCAACTGCTCAAAGCAATGCGGCTGGCCAAGGCACACCCGTTTGCTGTGCCTCATCGGAACGATCCACATGGATCAGGGGGCACTTTCTGCGGCCGCCATCACCCAACCAATCAACCGACGCCTGCCGAAGGTGCAACACCGACTGAAGCTCCGCGAGGGGAAAGTGGTGTCCAACGCGTATGGCAACCGGGTTACGGTTGGGTCGACCCGCGTGGTGGTGGGGTGTTCTAACTCCCCCATTCTACGGCCGCCGCTTGCCACGCGCCTGCGCTCCGGCGATGATGGCACGCATGCACGTTGGCCCCACCTTAATCGTTGATACGTTTGCCGAAGCGTTTCGCATGCGATTCGCACGGCTCATCGTTTCGGCCATCGACGATTACTGGCTCGATGCCGCCACGCGCGAACTGTGCGGCTATGGGTCGAGCGTTATTCAGTGCGACGCTGAGATCGCCGTCGAGAGGAAGCTGGCCGAGTCGGAGTCGCCCGATGGGCGACCGGCCGCTGCGGTGATAGCATTCGGGTTCAGCACCGACGCCCTGGCAAAAGCGCTGCCCAAGCGCGTGGGCCAGTGCGTGATGACCTGCCCCACGACGGCTGTTTACGATGGACTGCCGGCTGCTGAGCGGAGCAGTCATCAGCAGGGTGAACAGGATCGCATTCCACTGGGCAGGCACCTTCGCTTTTTTGGCGATGGGTTTCAGAAGAGCAAGAAGCCGCGCGATCGGCGGTATTGGCGCATCCCCGTGATGGATGGCGAATTCCTGGTGGAAGACTCGCTTGGAGTCGAGAAAGGCGTGGCCGGTGGCAACATTATCTTGCAAGGCATCTCGCAAGTCGTCACGCTCGATGCCGCGCGGCGGGCTAGTGAGGCGGTGGCCGAGCTGCCCGAGGTGATCACGCCGTTCCCGGGCGGCGTGGTTCGCAGCGGTAGCAAGGTGGGCTCGCGATACAAGGGCATGGTCGCTTCGACCAATGAAGCGTTCTGTCCCACGCTTCGCGGACGCGTCGAGACAGAGCTGGTGCCCGAAGCCCAATGTGCCTATGAGATTGTGATCAATGGCACAAGCGAACAATCGGTCGCCGAAGCGATGCGGACGGCCCTACACGCCGCTGTGGGCAACGGCATTCCTGCCATTTCGGCGGGCAACTACGGTGGCAAACTCGGCAAGTTTCACTACCGCTTGCGAGAGATATTGGCGGAGTAGTTCGATGGGTGGCTGGGGGTTGAGTCCTGCCAGCCCCCGACCGATTGCCCTATGGAATGGTTAGCGGGCCTGCCGCGTTTGACTGCCTGAATGCTGGGGGCTCGCTAAACTCAACCCCAGCCACACCAACGGATTGGTGTACCACGCCTGCCGGCTCCCCACGGCCGGCGGGGCTTGGTAACATATGGGGTTCATCCGGACAGTTTCGTCCGGCAGGTTTTTTGGTCCTTGTCCCACGCTGAAACGATGTCCGACAACACCCCGCAGTCCCCCGCGGAAGAAGCTCAAGCCACCGCCCCGACTCCCGCTCCCGCGGCACCCACGCCCGAAGCGCCTGCTCAGGCAGGCGAGAATGGCGGCGATCCCAAGCCGAGCGAGCGCATTCGCATTGGTACGCAACGGACCGACGCGACGGAGAACGAGAACAAGCCCGTCGCCAAGGCGGCCCCGCTCGCCCCGACGCCGGAGATCGAAGGGCAGCCGAAGTCGCACACCGAAGCACCCAAGGTGACGGGCAAGATTTATCCGCCGCCCAACGTTCGCGATCGGTTGAGTCCCGACCTAGAGCAGGAACTCGAGGCGGCGCTGGGCGGAGAATCGCTCGACTCCATCCTCGACGCCAAAGCGGCCGAGGCGGGCAGCGAGATCCCCGAAGGCACCCGTGTCACTGGCAAAGTAGCCAAGGTGTATCACGACAACGTGTTCGTCGATCTCGGCGGACGCAACCAAGGTGTGATCGCCTTCAAGCATTTCGAGGCGGGCGAGCTGCCCGAGCCCGAGAGCCAACTCGATGTGGTCGTCGCGCGTTCGGGAGACGACGGTTTGTACGAACTCATACTCCCCGGCGGCGCCGTGGAGGTGGGCGACTGGGACGACGTGGAAGAAGGCCAGGTTGTGGAAGTTTCTATCACGGGCAGCAACAAGGGCGGCCTGGAATGCCAAGTGGCCGGCCTGCGTGGCTTTATGCCGATGGGGCAGATCTCGATCTACCGCGTGGAGAACCCCGAAGAGTACGTCGGCCAGCGGATTACGGCCGTGGTAACCGAAGCCAATCGCGACCGCCGCAACCTGGTACTCAGCCACCGCGGCGTCATGGAACGCGAGAAGGCCGAGAACCGAGAGAAGATGCTGGCGGAACTGGCGGTCGGACAGATGCGCGAGGGCGTGGTCCGCAGCCTCCGCGACTTCGGCGCGTTCGTCGACTTGGGCGGCGTCGACGGCCTAATCCATGTGAGCAAGATGAGTTGGGACCGCATAAATCACCCCAGCGAGGTGCTCTCCGAAGGCCAGCAGGTGAAGGTAAAGATCGATCGTATCGATCCCGACACCGGCAAGATTGGCCTCTCCTACCGCGAGAGTGCCGAGAACCCATGGGACAAGGTCGAAACAAAGTACTACGCCGGCGTGAAGGTGAATGGCACGGTATCGAAGATCATGGACTTCGGCGCATTCGTGAAACTCGAACCGGGCGTCGAAGGATTGATTCACATTTCGGAGCTTTCGCACGGCCGGGTATTTCGCACCAGCGACGTGGTGAGCGAAGGCCAGCAGGTGGAAGTGAAGGTGCTGAGCGTCGACAAAGAGAAGCAGCGGATCAGCCTGAGCCTGCGGGCGCTACTCGAACCGCCCAAGAAAGCGGGCGACGAAGATAAGGCCGAAACCGATTTCGCGCTCCCCCCCGATGCCCCCAAAGCCCCCACCCCGCGGAAGGAAAATCTCAAAGGTGGCACCGGCGGACCAAGCGGCGGCGAGAAGTTTGGGCTCAAGTGGTGAGCGCCGAATTGGACGCACTAACCCGCATATTTCATCCGCCCATGGAGTCCCTTGTAGCGGGGGCTTCTTAGGTGGAGGGTCTCGGGTAGCGCAGAGGCCCCCTTACCCCCGGTTAGGATCTCTGGCCATTAAGAATTTTCAGAGGTTGGGCGTGCGGTAATTTCGAGACGTCATCCGGGGGCGGCGGCTAACCCGGCAGCGACCTGGCGGAAGAGTTGCTGGTGTGGATAGCTGCTTGCCAGGTGCAGCACCACGCGACGCACCGGGAGGGTGATACGGGCGGCGACTTTCAATAGCGTCAGCCGAATGCGGCTGACTTGCGCCGGCGCCAATTCGGTGCTGGCCAACTCCGTGCGACGCAACTCGTGCAGCAGCACATACGCGAAGCTCGAAAGCAGCAGGCGAAACTGATTCGCCACAAAGTTGTGGCAACTCGTGCGATCGGCGAAGAGCATCAACTGCTGCTCCTTGATGCGATTCTCCATGTCGCCGCGCTGCGTGTAGATGTCGTCGTACATGGCTTGCGCGTCGCCCGCCAGGCTGGTCACGACGAAGCGGCGATTCGGCCCTGCTTCTAAACGCTCGGCTTTCATGATAACCCGCCGTGGGCGGTCCCACGTTCCGGCCTGATACTCCGTTTCTCCAAAGAGGCGCTGCTTCTGGCCTGCTTGCTCGAAGGCTTCTTCCGCCTCGGCCATCAGCGGTGCGATACGACGCTCCAAGACCTTGTTCCGACCGATGCCGAAAATGTAATCCACCCCCTGTTTCTCGCACCAACGCATCAATCGCCAGCGACAAAAGCCGCTGTCGCCGCGAATCGTGATCCGGGTGTTGGGCCACGCTTGACGAATCCGCTGGACCAGCAGTTTCGTCAGCGCCAAGCGTACGCGGCGCTGCTCGACGAGGGAGTCTACCTCTGTTCGGTGCGGACGATGTACCGGATTCTCGCCGAGGAAGGTTCGGTGAAGGAACGTCGCAACCAACGAAAGCATCCGGAGTACAAGAAGCCGGAGCTATTGGCGACCGGCCCGAACCAGGTCTGGTCGTGGGATATTACGAAGCTGCTGGGCCCTGAAAAATAGACCTACTACTACCTGTATGTGATCCTCGACATCTACAGCGGGCACATGGTTGGTTGGATGCTCGCGCACCGCGAGTGCTCCGACTTGGCATCGCGCTTGATTCGCGAGGGGTACCACAATACCCGCCCCACTAAAAGCAAGAGCCCTGATCGTTACTGACCAGGGCTCTTGAGGGTTCGTGTAGCTTGCCACCGGCGGGTGGCGGGTCGCTCTTAAATGTCGAGGGCGATCTTTTCTTCCTTGGCCGCTTGCCGAAGTTTGGTCAGGGCTCGCATTTCAATCTGGCGAATGCGTTCCTTGGTAACACCTAGCTCGGCACCTACTTCCTTCAGGGTTTGCGGTTCCTGGCTGTGGTTGAGGCCAAAGCGGCCGATGATGATCTTTTGCTCCCGCTCGTCCAAGCGACGCAGGATCTTTTCGATCTGTCGTTCGCGTTGGTCTTGAGCCGACTCCTCGATCATCGGATTTGCACGCTGTTCCTCGGTCGCGGCGAAGAGCTCGTCGTGACTGGTGCGGAACCGATCGCGATGCTTGAACTCGCCCGGAATGGTACGGGCAAAGTTCTTCATGATCGCCCACGTGGCGTAAGTGCTGAACTTATTGCCACGTGCGAAGTCGAATTTCTCGATTGCGCGGAGCAGCGACATATTGCCATCGCTCACCAACTCGAAGAAGTTCTGGTCCGGTGACACGTGTCGCTTGGCAATGGATACTACCAGCCGCAAGTTGGCCCGCGCGATTTCGTTCTTGGTGCTGACGATCTGGTCGTACAGCGCCTCGATCTCGTCGAGTGTCGATGCCTTCGGATTGGAAGGATCCAGCGTATCACGTAGTTTGGTCGCCTGGTACTTCAGGTAGTTGTACCTACGAAACAGGTGTCCCTCTTGCTCGCGTGTGAGCAACGGCATTTCGTACAGGCTCGCTAGATAGGGTGGCAGGCCGCTGGGCATCTTGGCTCGGCGGGTCGCCTTTTCGGGCTCGGGCATTGGGCCCAAACAGGCTTTGTCCGCACCTTTGCGACCGAATCGCGCGTTGGGAATGAAATCGATAGGCAGTTCCATGACTTCCGCAGCGCGAATCTCGTTGATCACACGGTAAATCGTGGTCTTCGTCCGCCCGTACTGCTTCATCAACTTTTCGATCGGCATCCCGCGGCGATGCTGCTGGTACAGCCGGCCTTTCTGCGCCGCGGTAAGCGGCGCCTTCGCGTCGGGGAAGATCGCCAGTTGCGGATGATCTTTATCGAACTGTCGAATCGTGGAACGGATGGTCTCCACGCTGCGGCCCGAACGTTCGGCGAGTCGCCGCGAAATTTCACTTTGACCCGCTCCGCCGCTTGCCAGATGACGTGCGCTGCTGATGATCTCGTTGCGCTGCTCGTCCGTTAGTTGGCTAAACCGAGCACCACGCGAAACCCGCGTGCTGTTGTTCTTCACAAAGCGGTCGACGCTACTCCGCAAGAAGCCCACCCGCTTGCGTCCGTCGAACACAAAGCGGCGGCTCACGAGGCCGAGCTCTCTCCATCGCGAGATAGTCTTGGTCGATACATTGAACTGCCGCGCCAATTGCTCGACGGTGAGCACTTGCTCGCCCGCCGCGTCGGCATCGAGGTCGATCGAATCGGACAGATCTTCCACGAGCAAACGCAAGTCGTGGAGGAGATCTTCGCCGCTGATTTTCTCCTTGGCGTCCGCAGCATCCGCATCGGGACGATAGCCCGTCACGCGGAAGCAGACGAACTCGTAGGTATAGGTTTTTCCGGTTGCGACATCCGCAATCAGCTGCTCGGCGGCTTCAATCTGTTGAAGCCGCTTTGCACGGGGTGCGTAGCGCACCTGCTGGTCGCGTAAGCGTCCGATGGCGTCGGATAGGTAGTGGCGATGCATAGGTCACCTCGTAGCTGTCGCCTCTTCGGTTCCGTACACTCCTTGCGTTTGACCGCAGCCGTCACAAGGCGTGACGGCCTAACGTACGTTCGTCCGAGTTGATTTCAGTTCCTGGAAAGGGATGGGAATTGGCGTGGCAGTGACATCAACCGCCGCTAGGACGCTAATACCCGGGGTCTGTAGTTCGTTGGAGTTCTTGGGATCTTGGATTTTTTCGTGTATGCCGGCAAGCCGCAGGGGTCAAGCGCCGCTAGCGGAAGTCGGGCCGCATCTGTTGTACGCATTAAGACGGCGTTGGGTCGATAAAAAGTTCGCGCACTGAACGGTTTTTCTTCCGCCGTTCGTGAATTATTTCACAAACTGCCCACCGTAACCCCATTGAAAACATAGCTTTACGCCCCGCCGGCACGCGTAACTACCCACGCCAGGTGTGCCGAGGACGCGGCCGACGGGAAAGCGCCCAAACTACCAAATAGCGAGTAGGTACCCCCAAATTGAACTTTCTTGCCTTTTCAAGTCGATGTACCCGACAGGTCTCAAGGTTGCGAATTTCCGGGGTTATGAAGGGCGTCTCATGTCGATGTATCACCGCTTTCCGCTTGCCGTGCTCCTACTGGCGGGCTTCGCCGCCGCGGTCCATGCGGGAGAAAACGTTCGGTTGACGCCACTGCCGCGTCCTGGCGTGACACAAACCGTTTCGATCGACTTGGAGATGGGCGGCGATCTGCGGGTGGAAAGTGGTACGGTCGATGCGCAACGATTGCCAGTCGCCGCCAAGGCCAAGCTCGTGTTCGACGAAGTCCGTTTGCCTGGCGATGCGACCGTAAGTGCCCGCCACTATCGCTCGGCCGGCGGTCGCACCCTCACCGCGCAGCGCACCCAGGGGCCGACCCTGCGTGAGTCGCGGCGATTGGTGCTTGCCAGGATCGATGGCGGTAAGCTCCGCTTGACCGCGCCCGCCGGGCCGCTGGAGCGGAGCGAGTACGACCTGCTCGAAACGGCCGCCGATTCGTTGGTGCTCGATCGCCTGGTGCCGGGCGCGAGATGGAGTTGGGCGACACCTGGTCGCACGATCCGGAAGTCATGCAGCAATTCACGGGGCTCGACTCGGTTGGCATCTGCGAGGTGACCAGCGTACTTGTCGAGGCAAGTGAAAGATTCGCCCGTTGCCAGATGGCGGGCGTCGTCCATGGTGTTGTGCATGGCGCCAGCACCGAACTGGAGATCGATGCCATTTACCTGTACGACCGTAAAGCGGACCAAATCACGCGTCTCCATCTGGCAATTCGCGAGACGCGCGAGATTGGACCTGCCACGCCAGGTCTCGACGCGGTCGTTAAACTGCGACTTCAGATCGACCCCGCTGCCGCCGACTCGCCCCTAACCCCGCAGCGCGTGGCCCAAGCGGGCAAACAGGCAACCAGGGCTTTGGTACGCATCGAGACACGTAGCGACCCGATCGGCTTTGCCACCATCCACGACGCCAACTGGTACTCCATGGGCACTCGCGGCAACGAAACCACGCTACGCCGGGTGACCGCCGAAGGCCTGGTGGCACACGCCAACATTGCCAGATTGGCTCCCAAGCCACTCGATCCGCGGACAGCGCTCGCCGATTTTCGGAGCGACCTGGCACGATCGCTCGGTAAAGATGTGACCGGCATCGCCGCCGAAGAGCAGTGGACCAACCAGCACGGATGCCGAGTGATGGCGGTGGTGGCGGCAGGTAAGGTTCGAGGCACGGATGTTGAGTGGCACGCTTATCAGGTTGCGCCGCCGGCCGAAAGCGAACACACGCACCGTTTGGCGTTGACCTTCACGGTGGAAACGTCGGAACTGGAGCGACTGGGCGGGTCGGATCGTGAGCTGGTCGACCAGCTCGAATTGCTGCCGGTCGCAGAGCTCCAGGCCCAGGAGCCAACCACGCGCAAATAGCGGGACGGATTGTCGCCGGGATGCTGGTTTCATGATAAGCTGAGCGGGTCGCCTCTCCCCTGCCTCCGACCCAATCGCCCCTTGCCATGCCCCAGTCTACAGCCAAGAACGTGTTCGGCGAGCCGCTGCTTGCCTGCTGCACCGATCCGATGACCGGTTTTTACCGCGACGGCTATTGCCACACCGGTGGCGGCGATGTTGGCATTCACGTGGTATGCGCGGAAATGACGGCGGAGTTCCTGGAATTCAGCAAGGCCCGGGGTAACGACCTTTCGACTCCGATGCCGCAGTACGCTTTCCCCGGCTTGGTTCCAGGCGACCGCTGGTGCCTGTGCGCAGCGCGATGGAAGGAAGCGTACGACGCGGGTATGGCCCCGCGTGTGGTGCTCGATGCGTGCCACATCTCGGCACTCGAGTTTGCAACGCTCGACGAACTGCAAGAGTACGCCGTGGAGCTTTAGTCTGGACTCGGCGGCCGTTTCGGTTCGGCGTGGCCCAGGTCTTTTTGCGGCGCTATGGCATCGCGGACGAGTCCCTTGAGCTGCTTGATGTCGGGAAAACCGCCGTCGTCGGCGCGCGACCATAGCCGCTTGCCCTCGGCGTAGATCTCGAACACTCCGCCGGAAGTGGGCACTAGCGCAACTTCGCCGATTTCCTGCTCAAACGTGGTGAGGATCTCCTGCGCCATCCACGCCGATCGCAATAGCCATCGACACTGCGTGCAATAGTGAATCTCGACACGGGGATGCATGGCAATACGGCTGCCTTATTGCTCATCGCCTTCAAACACGAGCAGCACCTCGCCGCCTGCGAGCAGGCGCAGTTCGGTCGCTTCGACTTCGTAGGCGTCGACCTGGCCGAGGGCTTGAGTGAACTCGTGTTCGAGCTTCATCGCCGCCGGCGGGCCAGCTCGGCGGGTCATTGCGAGGACACCGAATAGCTTATCCCCTTCGGCAAGGCTACCGCTCAGACGATTGATACCGGTTGAGCCGCTTACTTTGTTATCGGCGGTAATCGTTAGTTGGGGTGGCTCCGCTACCTGGGAAACATCGGTGGCCCCCAGCGTCTTGAGTGTCCAGGTGCCTTCGAGCTTGGCTTGTTCCACGGGTATCTCCTTGTCTCCGTCGCGGAGAAATGGTGGGCGATCCTGCGTGCCTTTGGCGGGACTAAATTCGCGAACCCAAATATTGCGATAGCGAACGGGGTTGCCATGGTCTTGCAGAGAAATGGGGCCTTGGGGCGGGTGCGCTTTCGTATCGTGGCGGGCGATTGAAGGGCGTATCGCCCTGCAATGCGAAGTGGTTGAGGATCAATACACCGTTATGCACGGCCGTAATGTAGGCCGGCGAGACGAGCTTGCCCGACTCGTCGAACTGCGGGCAGGTCCAAAAGATATCGAACGTGTTCCACTCTCCCGGCTTCCGCATAGCGTTCACGGCAGGGGGCGTTTGCTTGTAGATGGAGCCAGCCTGGCCATCGTGGTACGTGTCGGACGAGAACGAGTCGAGTACCTGGATTTCGTACCGGCCCATCAGGAACACACCGCTATTGCCGCAGCCTTGGCCTTGTCCCTGGGGCGGGTTGGGGGCCGACCATTCGATGTGCAGCTGGCAATCGCCAAACTCTTGTTTCGTAGTAATCGGGCTCTTGCCCACGGTGGCCACGCCATCGGCCACTGGCCACTTGTCGCCGTTCTGCCAGGCATCGAGGTTCGTGCCATCAAACAGCACCACGGCATCGGAAGGTGGGGCGCCGGGCTCGCCGCCAGGCGTAACCTTTGGTGGTGCTTGCCACGCGATGCCATTTTGATACTCTTCGGCCGAAACGGTGCCGGCCAGTGCGAACGCGATGGCTCCACAGCCGAGTAGAAATCGTAGAATCATGGTGCGAGGCTCCTCAATGTGGGGGTAAACGCTTGTCGTGCTCAGTGCTGGGGATGCGGGAACGGCAACTTCCAACCACCCCTTATCCTAGCGAAGCCATGGGGGCTTTGCCACGCACCAGCCCCCGCGGAGCGAGAAGGCCCACAGTGGCGCCGGCCGCGCACGGTCCATGCTCGGGAGGAGCCCTATGGTAATCGAGCAGTTTGAAAAGGCAAAAGCCGACTACACCGACAAGTACGTTGCGCTCGCAGGCGATCGACCCGTGTACGCGCGTTTTGCCGGCCTGGTAGGTCAGGTGAAGACGGTGAATATTAGCGGCCGCGCCCTGGTCGAATGGCTCGGCCACGACGAGGACATCGGTTGGAACGACGTCGACCTCAATCACCTGAAGGTCGTTTCCAAGTCCGTACCTGTCGCAGCCGACACCCCGAAGGCTAAGGCCAAGCCGGCAGTGACCAAGAAAAACGCCGGTGGCCTTTCGCCGCTAGAGCTGTTGCGGCAGCAAGGCAGTGGGAAAAAGAAGAACGAATAGGCTCGCGACGCAAGCTTAGTCGCCTGCACGGGTGACGTAGGAAGCTACGGTTCCACAGCAAAGCCAGCCACTAGGAAGTGGCGATCGTAAGTAAAAGCAGATTCGATGCCAAGCTTGTCCATCAGTACGAACGAGATGCAATCCGTGAAGCTGACTCGTTGGTCCGCGTACTTGTGGAAAAGCGCCAGTGCATCGCGTTCGTCCGTTTCGTCCGGTCGAAGTATCGTTAATGCCGATGCTGTAAGTAGGTGCTCAGCTCGAGCAGCTGCAAACTCGTAGGTAGTCCGCCATGCAAGGAGCGTAATGGTTTCGTCAAGTACGAAGCTACTTGTAAAGCAACGTCGACCACTTGCCTATACTCTCTGCCAATGGGCAATGGCGGACGCGTAATACTGATCTCGCTCCACGTGGCGTGCAATCAGTGGTCCCGTGTCGACGAATATCACGCGCCTTCTCCATAGAGATATTCATCGTGTTTCTCCGCCGCGTCGGTAGCACCTTGATCGGAAAATACGGCGGAGTCGGAGAACAAAGCATCCTTCACTTCACTTGGTCGCCTGGCATGATCTAACGTCTGCTGCAGGAATTCGTCCAAGGTAAGCCCACGAGCAACTGCCTCGCGCTCAATGATAGCCTTAATCTCTGGAGAAAGTGGGATATGCGTCGGCATTGTTGCGGCTCCGATCTCAACTCAGGAATCAAATGACAATCCAGATGGATGGATCGAGCGGAATTCTGATTATTGATCGTAAGGCATCATGATCTGGTCGGGGCGAATGTCGTCCAACCCGGGGAATCCACTTTCGGCGATCGTGGCACCCAGTTGCGTGACTTGACGATAGTAGCTGTTACTGTCCCGCTGGCCCGTGAGCCGCGCGATTTCCTTCTGGCAGAACACATCGGCTGCCCCCTGCACAACGTTTCCGTGAACCCCGTCGCTCGACTGCCGCGACGCGTATAGGCTGGTGGCCAGTATCGTAATGAGCGTCTGGCAGCGGCTCGATAGCTCCGCCATCCGGCACTGCCGATCGGCCAGCGCGAGTTGGAACTTACTCATGGTGCCCGAGATTTCCAACGCCATTTTTTGCAGCTGCTCGCAGGCGTAGTCGGCGTGGCGGCGTAGCTCGCTCGGCATCTTAGGCAACTCGGGGGCCGAGGCGAACATTAGCCGCCGGCCGATCATCCATTTCGCGTAGGGCCAAGCGACCGGAGCCAGCTTCATGATGTGTGCAGGGTTCAGCGGGTTGGGCTTCTTGATGCCGGCGGCCGCCAGTGCCTTGCCCACGGGCTCGAAGTAGGTCTTGCCGTGATGCTTGACTAACGATTTGAAGAACGCCATGGCGAGCATTTCGCCCTCGCCCTCGTAAATGCAGGGTGCGAGAAACTCGTGGACGTTATCGCCAAACAGGTGGCCATGCAGGAACGATCTGCCGCCATGCGTCTTCATGAATAGCTCGATGGCGGCATGTTTTTGCGCTTCGCTGCCAAAGATTTTTGCGACCACGCACTCCATTTCGCCGCGGTAGCCCTTATCGATGAGCTCCGCGCACCACGCCACGAGCGCATCGCTCGCCACGATGAGCCCCACCAGTTCGCCCATGCGTCGTTCCACGAGCTCGCGTTTGGCGATCGGCTCGCTGTACGTCACCCGATAGTGGGCCCAAGGGATCATGTTGGCCAGCATCGCCCGCATGGTGCCGGCGGCGTTGGCGCACAGCGAAATGCGGCCCAGGTTCAATCCATGGTACGCCACGGTAAGCCCATCGCCCTTGACTGGAATCAAGCGATTCTCGGCGGGCACCGGCAACCGGTTGAAAACCATTCCCTGATTGTGCGTATGCTTCAGTGCCCACAAACCGTACTTGCGAAGATGGAACTGCTCACTCTCTTCGCGCGGCAGGTCGACAATCAGTACCGCGGGCTTGCCGTCGATCAAGCAGACGAGTCCTACGGTCCGCCCGAGCGTAACGTTGGTAATGAACAGTTTTTCGCCGGTCACCAGGTAGTGATCGCCCTCCAGCACGGCTTCGGTTCGGAGTGCCGTTAGGTCGCTGCCAGCGCAAGGCTCGGTAAGTGCGAAGGCACTCAGTCGCTCGCCACTGGCGAGCTTGGGCAGGAATCGTTGCTTTTGCTCGTCGTTGCCAAATGCGCTCACCGGATCGACCGCTCCGATGCAGCCATGTACGGAAGCAAGGCCCGCGATGGTTGGATCGACGGTCGCCATGCGGGTGATGAATGAAGCGAACGCGGCAAACGGTGCTCCGCTGCCGCCGTACTGTTTGTCGACCAACAAACCCCAGTAGCCGACGCCCGCAAGGTCCTGCATCACCTGTTTCGTAATCTTGCCGTGCTCGTCGTGAACCGTGCCGGCTTGCTGATGCCGCTTTACGACATCCACCGCGTCGTCCATCACCTGTTGGATCTCGGGCGCAATGGTGACCGGCGAACTAGAGAACTCGCTCGCCGGTACGCCGCGATCCCATACCGCGCGGTGCGCGGGACTGTTCACCGTTTGATACTGCGGCGCGAAAAGAGCCTCGACCTGGTCGTCGGCCGTATCGATGGCACCGGTACGCCGCGCTTCGTCGGCACTCTTGCCGCCCAGTTCGAGGGCGGTCTCGGCGAACGACTTCTCATGTGTCGCTTCCGACGCATCGTGCTTGTCGCGTATCGCCTTGCTCGTCGCTTCGGGATCGATGAGGGAGGGAGGCCCGGTGGTCTTGCTCATGAAAATGTCGCCTCGGTGCTTGCTGTCATGCGGCGGGCGATAGGCCACCGCAGTGATATGTTCAATTAGGTGCCCTAGGAATAGTAGGTCGCGAAGTACATGGTGACAAACACGCAGAACTGGTCAATAGCAGTGTGCCGCTCGCGACATCGACGCATTGCGCGCTCCGCGGCCAACGCCCTCACAAGGACACTTCACGGCACGCCAAGGACGCCATGAATGCCTGCTGTCGAGGTGTTCGATCTTCAGACTTCGGTACATGGAGGGCCACGTCGCCGTGATGGCTCGATTCAAGTCGCGGGCCGGCCTATGGACACGCATTAGCCGTCCGTGCATGATCTGGTGGTCCGAACTTCTGAACCCAGGAAATGGCATCATGCACGACCCCCGCATCGATCAACTCGCCAACGTGCTGCTCGATCACAGCTGCCGGCTCCAGTCGGGCGACAAGATTCTCATCGAAGCGACCGACTTGCCGGAGGCCAACCTGGTTTGCGCACTCGTGGAAGGGGCTTCCGAGCGCGGGGCGATTCCGTTGGTCACCCTCAAAAACCAGGAAGTCCAACGCTCGCTCTACCAAACCGCCACCCAGCAAAGTATGGACCTGGCCGCGAAGTTCGAAAAAGCGCGGATGGAGGAGATGGACGCTTATATCGCCATTCGTGGTTCGTCCAACGGCAGCCAGCATGCCGATGTGCCGCAGGCGAAGATGGATCTCTATCAGGAGTACTGGTCGAAGGTAGTGCACACGCTGGTTCGTGTGCCCAACACGCGGTGGGTTGTGCTCCGCTATCCCACCCACTCCTTCGCGCAGGCGGCCAAGATGAGCACCCGTGCGTTCGAGGATTTCTACTACCAGGTCTGCACGGCCGACTACGCCGCCATGGCCGAAGCACAGAAGCCGCTGGTGGCAAGGATGGAAGCGGCCGACCAGGTCCGCATCGTGGGACCCGAAACCGAGCTGGAGTTCTCGATCCACAACATTCCCGTGATTCCCTGCAACGGCGACCGCAACATCCCCGACGGCGAGGTGTTCACAGCCCCTGTGCGCGATAGCATCAACGGCCGCATTAAGTTCAATACGGAATCGCGCTACCAAGGCACGGTGTTCAGCGACATCGCGTTCGAGTTCAAGGATGGTAAGATCGTCGAAGCCACGGCCAACGAGACCGAGCAGCTCAATGCCATTCTCGATTCGGACGAAGGTGCGCGCTACTGTGGCGAATGGTCGATGGGCACCAACAATCATGTGAAGCATCCAATGCTCGACACGTTGTTCGACGAGAAGATCGGTGGTTCGTTCCACCTCACGCCTGGCCAAGCGTACGAGATCGCGGACAACAACAACCGCAGTCGCATCCATTGGGACCTCGTCCTGATCCAACGTCCCGACTATGGCGGCGGCGAGATTTACTTCGATGGGGAGCTTCTTCGTAAGGATGGCAAGTTCGTGCCCGACGACCTGCAGGGCTTGAACGTGGGATTGTAATCCGCGAGGGCATGCCAACGCTTCGCAGCGATGCAGGCACGTTTCTAGCGATGGGCGTCGTGGGGGGCCCGGCGCAGCGACAACGGTAGTAGCTCGAACTTACAATGATTGTCTGCGAAAATCTCACCCTGCGAATCGGCGATTTCGGTATCGAAGGTGTTTCGTTCTCGGTACCAATGGGTGCCTACGGCGTATTGATGGGCGCTACGGGGTGTGGCAAGACAACGCTGCTCGAAGCGATTTGCGGGCTGCAGAAGCTGCACCGCGGTTGCGTGAAGCTCGCCGGCCGCGACGTCACACGCCTCCGGCCCAGCGAGCGTGGCGTAGGCTACGTGCCGCAGGAAGGTGCCTTGTTTCCGCGAATGACCGTGCGCGAGAATCTTGGCTTCGCGATCTGTGTGCGGGGACGGCCGCAACAGGAGATCGAATCGCGGGTCGCGGAGCTTGCCGAGAAACTATCGATAGCGCACCTGCTCGATCGCCCGGCAACCGGCTTGAGCGGTGGCGAAGCGCAGCGTATCGCGCTGGGGCGAGCGATTGCCGCGCGGCCGACCGTGCTCTTGCTCGACGAACCGCTATCTGCTCTCGACGAAGCAACTCGAGAGCAGATGATAAGGCTCTTAAAGCAGGTGCAGCGCGATACCAACGCCACGACCTTGCACGTGACGCATAGCCGGCAGGAATCCGAACGCCTGGCCGACGTAAGGTTCGAAATGATCGATGGCAAGGTGTCGTCCAGCGAACGAGTACCGGGCAAGTAGCGTTCCAATCCGACCGATCCACACCCAGGCGCAATCTGCCTTCGCGACGGCCAGGTCGGCTCGCCCACCGATTTCATTCTCCAACGAAGCAACGCCGATGGTCGTTTTGAGTTTGAGTTCCCCAAAGAGCGGACCAACGTGATGGTGCTGGCACCGCAAGGTTTCGGCGTGGTGGCGGCAAGCACCACCGGCAGCGACATCGAGCTTGCACCATGGTCGCGCGTTACGGCCACGCTTCCTCAGAATAAGAAGGTCGGCGTGCAGACCATGTCGCTGCAACTCAACCTAACTCCTGCCGGAGGTGGTAGGACATCCATCCGTATGTCCGCCGGCTCGCCATCCGAAGCGCAGGAAGAATTCGACTTTGTCGCGGTTCCCGCCGGGCAATCGGTCGGCGTGTCGCGCGTGTTGTGGCAGGAGAGCGAAGACCACGGCTTGATGGGACGCAGCCAAGGCCCGCCTTTTCGCCTCGACACCCAGCCAGGCGTGACCCACCACGTGGAGTTCGGGCCGCTTGATCCTGCCGAAGTCGCCCCCCGGTGAATAGCGAAGATGCCTTTGGAGCGAGGGCGAGGTGTCCTCGAATCGATCACGCGCGCCATCATTTAGAGATCGCTTTTCCTATGCTGGGCAGAGATGCCATTCAGAGAGAAGAGTGTAACTCGTTTGCTGCAAACACTTTGCGAAAAAGGGTGGGTGTCTGGCACGCAATATGTACCTACACTTACTTAAGAGGTGCGCGGCGATGTCATTTTTTGTGTCGCTGCAGGCACTGTTTTCCCCCCGTTTCAATAGAGACGTCCGCCCTCGGGCGTCCGAAGGAGTGTGCAACATGGCGAAGCGTTTGATGATGGTGGTGCTATTCGTGGGCGCGATGGGCCTGGCAAGCCTTGCTGCCCCTAGTACGGCCGAGGCCCGTGGTTGTCACCGCGGCCATGGTGGTTTCTACCGTGGTGGTCCCGTTCATAGCCGGAGCTTCTATGGCGGCGGCTATTACGCGCCACGCCGAGCATACTACGGCGGCGGCGGATTCTACGGCGGCCCGGGCTTCTATGGTGGCTACGGCCGTGGCTTTTACGGCGGCGGCAGCGGCCTCTACATCCGATTCTAAGAATCGGCAGTGCATCGAACCTCAACTCACAAGCCAGCCGCGCCAATTGGCGCGGCTGGTTTTGTTTGTGGGAGTGCGGCTCTTGGTATACTGCGCCCTATTCACTAACGTTGCGCCGAGCCATCTAGCTACGTTCGCCACACCATGACCTTTCGCCTCATCACGCTGCTGTACGTATTCGCGCTGGTCGCCGCATCGCTGGCGGTATTTGGGGCGTGGGGGATTCTGGTTGGTGGAATAGTTCTCGGCATATGGGCGCTCCGATTGAAGCGGGGGAGTTGGCAGTTTGTTTTGAAAGAGTATTGGCCGGCATTGCTGCTGATCGTCGTCGTCGCTGGATTCATTTGGCCGTTGTTCTCGGCGGGAGGTTCTCCGAATCTGCGTACACAGAGCCTCAACAATCTTAAGCAGATTGCGCTGGCGCTCCATAACTATCATGCTGTACATGGCAAACTACCGCCGCCTTACGTATCGGACGATGACGGCAATCCGCTGTATAGCTGGCGTGTTTTAATTTTGCCATACATCCAAGGAAACCAAATCCATAAGAAGTTTCGCTACGATGAACCATGGGACAGCCGTCACAACAAGAAACTGCTTGTCGATCTAGAAGAGTTCATCAGCCCGCGAATTACCAACGAGAACGGCGTGCAAGGGATAACGAACTACGTAGCAGTTGTTGGCGACGAAACTGCCTGGCAGCCGGACAAGCCGACATCGTTCGCAAATATTTCCGATGGAACTTCCGACACTATTGTCGTGATAGAAGTTGGTGGAAGCCGAATTCAATGGAGCGAGCCGACTGACATTTCGATGGAAGAGGCAGTGAGTCTGCTAACGGGCGAGCAACCCAATCGATTCCATTTCGTTCGCCCAGGGCACTTCGTTAGTGAGCGATGTTTGCTTAACGCAAGTGGAGTCGCCTTCGCTGACGGCCATGCGAATGTCATCGATCCGTTGCGGCTTGAGCAAGATGCGCGCTCACTGCTGACGCGCACTGGTGGTGAACCTCCGATTCACGAATACGACACAATTGACTCTTATGGAAGTGTTCAAGTCGTCGAAACCATCATCCACTGGGACCGCATGTGGGGCGTGGTCGTATTTCTCGCCCTCGCCCTCCTTCCCGCGGTTGCTGCCGCCCGGCGGCGTATCTGGCCGCGGAATTCCGAGAGCAGCGAGGAATCCGCCAAGTGAGCCGTTGGCGCTAGCCTCGGGTTTTCCCGGATGGTCGTCTTGATGGCGTGCTGAAGGCGCTCAACGTCGCCCGACGCTAGCGCGTACGGATCATGCGACGCGTTGCGCAAATTTTGCGTCTCTCGGTGCCAGGCGGTATATTGCGTAGCTTCTCAGCACGCATTTCCGGAGCAAACATCGATGACTTCGTTTTCCAGGCGGTCGGCACTGAAACTCATGGGCACCGTGGCGGCGTCGACCGGAGTCGGGGCGGCGGGCAAGTTACGCGCTGCCGACGATGCGGAGCAAAGCTCGGCCGCTTGCCCGTGGGCCAACACCAACGACCGCGTGTGGCTGGGCGGCGCGTACTGGGCCAACCCGATGGAAGACTGGTGCATCAACGCCGGCGGCGCGGAGTGCACCAGCGGCGGCGGCAATCGCAACGTGCACCTGCTGACTCATCAAATCACCAATCCTGCTGGCAAGTTCGATATGTCGGTCCACGTCCGCGAAGTGGAAACTGGCAAGCAGCCTTCGGGCGTTGGCCTGCGGATTGGTATTCGCAGCGACATCAACGAGTACAAGAGCAACAGTTTCGCCAAAGCCGGCATCGATTGCGGGCTCGTTGGTAACAAACTGGTGCTTGGCAAGGCGCGTAGCAACCTCAAGGCGCAGATCCCCGCCGATGGGCTAACACTGCTGCTGCAAGGCAAGCCGCTACCACAAGGGGGCGGATATATCTGCACGCTGTCGGCCTTCGACTCCGAGCAGAACGAAATCGGTAGCGTCGTCAGCCCGGTTGCGAGCGACGACCTGCTGGGCAACGTGGCCATTGTGAGCAACTTTGACGCAAATACGGGTCGGCAGCAAGGTTCGCGGTACCGTTTCGAAGACTGGCAGGCCAGTGGCGATGCGTTTACCGTTGCGCCCGAGCACACGTTCGGCCCGCTGCTATGGTCGATGTACACGCTCAGTGATTCGCGCGCCGGCGAGGGCTTCGTGCTCAAGCTCACCGCGCTCACCGGACCCATGGGCGACGACGACACCCAGTCGGTCGAACTGGCGTACGAGCAGGATGGCAAGTGGACCGCCGACTCGGTCCAGCTCGACTCCGACGCCTGGACTGCCACGTTCCGCGTAGCGAATTGGAACGAACAAGTCGACACGCCGTTCAAGCTTACCTACCAAGAAAAGCATATCGACGGCACGACGACCGAGCACACGCGCACCGGCACCATCCGGGCGAACCCTGCCGGCAGGCCGCTGCGGCTTGCCGCGCTAACGTGCCAGAACGACTACGCCTTTCCTTACGCGCCGGTGGCCGAGAATTTACGGAAACTCGACCCCGATATGCTCTACTTCTCGGGCGACCAGCTTTACGAAAACCATGGCGGCTACGGCATCATTCGCAAGCCAGCCGATCGGGCGATTTTGAACTACTTGCGAAAGTTCTATCAACACGGGTGGGCCTTCGGCGAAGCGATGCGCGATCGGCCCACTGTCTGCATTCCCGACGATCACGATGTGTTTCAGGGCAACATTTGGGGCGAAGGTGGAATCAGGATGGGCGACGGCCGGGCCGACACCACCGCCGGCTATGCCCAACCGGCCCGCATGGTGAACGTGGTGCATCGCACGTGCGCAAGTCATCACCCGGCGCCGTACGATCCGCGCCGTGCGCTCAGGATATTAGCGTGTATTTCGGCGAGTTAGTTTACGGCAACGTGGGGTTCGCGATCCTTGGCGACCGACAGTGGAAGAGTGGGCCACAGCATGTCGATACGGGGGGGGGCCGCGCCGATCACGTAACCGATCCCACAATTGATCCTAAGCAGTTCGACAAGCCGGAACTCGATCTGTTGGGCGACCGGCAGGAGAAGTTCCTGGAGCATTGGGTCGACGACTGGCGCGGGCACGAATTGAAGGTGCTGCTCAGCCAAACCGTCTTTGCCGCCGTCGCAACGCATCATGGCGCGTACGATGACTACCTGGTAGGCGACCTCGACTCCGGGGGTTGGCCGCAAACGCCGCGACAGCGGGCCATTCGCATTTTGCGCAAGGGCAAGCCGCTGCACATCAACGGCGACCAGCACCTCACAACCCTTGTGCAGTATGGAGTCGAACGGCAGCGCGACAGCTGCTGGTCGTTCTGCACGCCGGCCATCGCGGTAGGTTATCCGCGGTGGTGGCGGCCTGACGAGATGAACATCTCGCACGAAAATCGCCCTCTTCATGGTCTGGCCGATACGGGCGAGTTTATCGACAGCTTTGGGAACTGCGCGTATGTCTATGCCGTGGGAAATCCTGAGGTCGCCACGAAGCGCAATCGCTACGATCGTGCACATCAAAAGGGCAGCGGCTTCGGCCTGGTGACCATCGACACCCGGGCCAAGACCTACACCTGCGAGTCGTTCCGGTTCCTGGTCGACGCGACGGACGGCAAACCGGACAATCAGTTCCCCGGCTGGCCCGTGACGATTCACCAAAGCGAGAACGCGGGCGAGAATCGAATTAGGTAGTTTGGTGCGATCCTTGAACGCATGAATCCTCCTGCACCCGAGCCGTCCATCGATTGGCAAAATGTGAACAGGTCCGTTGAATTCGCTCGCCGGGCGAAGTGTACTCGAATCGATCACGCGCGCGTTTCTTTTGGACGGCGCTTTTCGTATCGCTAGAGACAGCCTTACAAAGGCGGGTAAGACGCAAGTCCTTTGACACAAATGCCTTGCGACAAATCGACGGGAGTCTGGCACACAATGTGCCACTACGACTACTAGGCGGTGCGCGGCGATGTCACCTTTTGTGTCGCTGAAGGCACTGTTCTTCCCCATTTCAATGGAGAAGTCCGCCCTCGGGCTTCCGATGGAGTGCGTGACATGGCGTAGCCGTTGTTGTTGGTGCTGTTTATGGGAGCGAAGGGCCATGTCAACCTTACCCAGCTTAAAACGCCCATGGTTCTGCTTGCTTCTTGGAATAAGTGGCCCGATAATTGCGAACGGCTACTCATCTGCGAGATTCCCATGGCAGTGTAGTAAAGCGAATCAATCCGTGGAGGAGAGAATTATGCGCCTATGGACCACGACCGTGCTGCTAACTGGATGGCTACTGGGTGGAGCCGGCGCTACGTCGAGCGAGCATGGCGTTGCCGAGGGCCTGGCCGAGAGAATGACTCGCGAGGCCATTGCGGCTGGTGCGGCGGGCGAGATCGCGCTCCGCGAGGACCTGCTGCAGCAGGCTACGCGCATGGTCCCCGACCATGGCCCCGCGCGTTGGGCCCAAGGCGAAGTCGAGGTGGATGGCGAGTGGAAATCGATCGCCACCGTGCAGGAAGCTGCACGCAACAACCAGCAGCTCCAACAGTACGAGGACTTAAAGCCGCAGCTCGCCGATGCGACCGCAGCCGACCATTTGGAACTGGCCCGTTGGTGCCGCAAGAACAACCTGCCTGACGAAGCCCGCTACCACTGGCTTCGCGTGCTAGCCGTTGATGACACTAATCGCGAAGCCCTACGGGCAATCGACAGTGTGTGGGTCGATGGTGAATTGGTGCTGCGTAGCGCTGCGGCAAATGCGCAGACGCCGAGGTACAAGCAGCGAAAGACGAATCGCGAGTGGCGGACACGGATCGCTCGATGGGAGCGAGCGCTGGCGGCGGGGGGCGACGAGGCTGCCCGAGCGCTTGCTGCCCTTGATGCGGAGGTCGACGAGTCGGCCATTCCGGAGTTCGAAAGGTTCGCCGCCAAAGCGCGCCCGACAACACCGCGAGCGGCGAGCGGCATCGAGCAATGTGCACCGCCTTTGTCGACGCCCTGGGGCACCTGCCGAGTTATGAAGCAAGCGAGTCATTGGTCCGCTTTGCCGTGCTTGCCGAACCTGCATCGCTACGTATGGCGGCGAGCCGACAACTGTACGAGCGACCCCAGCACGAAGTGGTGCCGCAACTCATCGCCGGATTGGGATCAATGATCGAGAGTCGGTTCGAAGTCTCACGCTCTCCTACCGGACGCGTAAGTTACAATCATGAACTCTATGCCGAGGGGCCGGCCAAAATCGAAGTCGCCGAACTGAGCAAATCGGCGACCACTCGATTGGCGTTGCCAAGCGACGCATCGAACCGACAAGTCGTGCAGGCCGTCCAGCGCGCTGGCGCGCGATCAACGCAGCAGTTAAGCGCCTTCTGGGTCGAAGCAAGGCGAATGCATCAATGGGCCGAAAGCGTGAACGCCAGCCGAGAGGAGCAAAACGCCCGTATTGCGCCGGTGCTGGCCGAAATCACTGGCCAAGACTTTGGTAGCGATCCCAAGGAGTGGTGGGATTATTGGGGAGATTACAACGGCTACGAATCGTATCGTCCTACCGAGACCTATCGCACGTCACGGTCATACGTCGAGTCGGTGCGTCCCCCCTGCGAGTGCTTTGCCGCCGGTACGCTGGTGTGGACCAAGACCGGCATGGAGCCCATCGAGACACTCGGCGAAGGCGACTTAGTGCTCACCATGAATGTCGAAACAGGCGAGCGGTGCTTCCGCCCCGTACTGGCGACCACGCGCCGCCCGCCGAGCAAGCTCATGCACGTTGCGGCCGATAGCTATCAGCTACTGGCCACGCCCGGCCATCCGTTTTGGGTGGAAGGTCATGGCTGGAAAATGGCCAAAGAACTCGTTGCCGGCGACTACATCGCCACCGCCGAGGGCACGCCGCTCCAGGTGCGCGTGCTGGCGAGTTCTGAAGTCGAACAGGAAGCATTCAACCTGATCGTCGAAGACAACAACAACTACTTTGTGGGCGTCGATGGCTTGCTGTCGCACGACAATACGCCACGCCGTCCCGAGCTTACGCGAGCGGGCAGTTGGTAGGGACGGAGGCATACTTCGCCCCTTTCGTTGGGGCACTTTTCGACCATGGGGCCGCTTCGCTCCATCTTGCCGCAGCCTCAACGCCATCGGTACCACGCCATCGGTACTATGACAAAGTCACTCCGTAGGAGGAACACCCCGCGGAAGGTTTCGGTGATGCGGTCCAAGTCGCGGCGCCGAAGCTGGCGGGCAAGCGATCCGACCGGCCAATCTGTTATAACGGAGGTGAAAATCCACTTCGTTGGATCCCACACCATGGTAATATTGGAAGCCACGTGGAGAACAAGTCGCGGCCGACAATCGGTTGGAACAGGTTGATCAAGGAATTGTAATTGCTTACGGCACGGATCACATCCACGCGAGAAGCAGCAAAGATAATCCGGGCGGGAGGCATTGTTGCTTTTCCAACCGAGACGGTGTTTGGGCTTGGGGTGGATGCAACGAACCGCTTGGCCGTCGAGAAGCTGTTTGTGGCAAAGGGGCGACCCAGCGACAACCCGCTCATCGTCCATGTTGGTAAGATGGCAGACTGTGCAAAGGCTACCTCCGACCTCACGCCAATCGCGGAGGCATTGCTCGCTACTTTCTCACCGGGCCCACTTACCGTGGTGCTACCCAAGCAGGCGTCGATCTCAACGCTTGTTACCGCAGGGCTCGACACGGTGGGCCTGCGAATCCCCGATCATCGAGTCGCCGCTGAGATTCTGCTGCGAACTCAGGTTCCGGTAGCAGCGCCTTCGGCGAACCTCTCCGGTCGGCCGAGTTGCACGACGTGGGAGTCGGTGCTAGAAGATTTGGACGGACGGATCGACGCCGTTTATTGCGATAACAGCCAAGGACTGGGGATCGAATCTACCGTTGTCGATTGCTGCGGCCCCTTCCCTGTCGTGCTCCGTCCGGGCGCCGTTACGATCGAACAGATCCGCCAAGTGCTTCCTGAAGCGCGGGAGCTTGCAAGGGTTCCAGGCGATGGCGATACCGTCAACGGTGTCAAGTCGCCCGGTCTGTTGCACCCACACTACCAGCCCCAGGCCGCGGTGCAACTGGTTGCCGTTCCGCGCGCGACAGCGCAAGCGATGGCCAGCGGGTCGCGTACTGTGGCATGCAAGGCCCGACAAGCGAGGAAGGTCTATCGCTGATCGCCGTTTACGACACGGTGGATGACTACGCGGCAAGTTTCTATGAGTTTCTCCGTGAGGCAGATCGACAATTGGTGCAAACGATTCTAGTTCAGAAAGCTCCGAATGAAGGAATTGGCAGAGCTTTGCTGGACCGACAACGGCGTGCAGCGGGCAAGTGAGCAAAGGCTCGGTCCAGATGCGGAGTTGAGCACCTCGACGGTTGTACCCACGCAGACGACGCGGTTCTTCAGCGTTTCAGCACGCGTCAGCCGTGGCCCTTGTGCGCGAGCATGGCTGCCCGACTTGTCCTGATAAACGACGAAACCCCTGTCACTGACAGGGGTTATCATCAAAATTCGTCGTCTGACAATGTGTGTCAAAAGTGGAGGCGGCGGGAATCGAACCCGCGTCCCGTAATATCTCCACGCAAGCTTCTACGTGTGTGTCCGGCGAGATTTGATTTTGCCCCCAAGCCGCCTCGTCGGCAGGGCTACTTGGACGCTAGCTGAGAACTTATTTAACCGCGGGCGTGCTCAGCAATGACCCACGGCGGTCCGGAGGGGGTTATACGTTTCGTCAGGCGATTCCGGCGACCACCTGGGATACGTGGCCGGAGCCCTAGTTAATTAAAACTAGGCAGCCAAAGCGTAGTTACCTTCAGCAATTGAAGATATTAATCGGCTTTTTACGTGGGCCACCGATCAACCACGACACGCCACTTACGCTTCGCCTATCCGGTCGAACCCTGTTCGCCCCCGATGGG
Source organism: Lacipirellulaceae bacterium (assembly GCA_963753855.1). Taxonomy (GTDB): domain Bacteria; phylum Planctomycetota; class Planctomycetia; order Pirellulales; family Lacipirellulaceae; genus Aeoliella. Next base: position 1,139,349 of record CAVWDV010000009.1, read on the forward strand.
TAGAAGCTCCCGCGCCGCTTTGAGCGCGAGCATTGCATTATATTCGGTGGCTCTCTGCGAGGAAAGCGAGCCAAAACGTGGAGAATCCAGGGCATCAAGCAGCCGGCGTTGGGACCGGCCACACCTATATTTCACCCGTTTTGTAACGCCCCGGCTGGACAACTGCAGCTGTTGGGCTCCAACGCGGGGGTGTCGCTGCCGGAAATCTTTCCTTCATATCCAGCGTTACCACCACCGCAGGTGGGCCGTTGATCGCTACTCGCAAAAAGCCGGGCCGCAAATTTCTTTCCTTCCTCGAAGAATCCATGATGGCTTGACGGCAAAACCAATCCGCCCAAAGCCTGTTTGCGACTCGAAGCCGTGAACGGTTACAAATATGCATCGGAACCAGTCGTGCTTTGGCGACGCAGCCTATCGACTGCCTGGTGCTTTGCCTTCGCTTGCAATTTGGGTGCTGTCTGTCAAGAATTGTCAAGCAAGCGCTCTGGCAGAGCACCCACCATTCCAATCGTTGTCCAATCGTTGTCCAATCGTTGTCCAATCGTTGTCCAATCGTTGTCAAAACGTTGTCAAAACGTTGTCAAAACGTTGTCAAAACGCAAATGGTTCATTCGCTACCCGTCAGTGTGAGCACCGGACTGTGAGCAAGAGAGGTACGATGACGCCCGACAATGGCAGTACGGCAATGGTGGACAAACGTTGGCCGCGGTGGGTGCTGGCCGTCTACTGGGGATTGTTATTTACGGCCACCCACTGGCCCCTGGCGGCCACGATGCCCATTGCCGGACAAGTCGAAATCGCAGACAAGCTCTTGCACTTTTCGGCTTTCGCCCTGTTGGCTTGGTTGCTCGCGTGGGTCTGGCAACTGCACCCGGCCTACGACAATTGGCCCGCGATGGTCGGAGTCTGGCTACTCGTGGCGATTTATGGCGGGTTCGACGAGCTCTCGCAGCCGCTGGTGGGCCGCAGTTGCCACTTGCTCGATTGGCTCGCCGACCTCATGGGCGCAGCGTTTGGGCTGTGGGTGTACGCGTTGCATGCGGGCAAGCGACCCGCATCGCGTGCGGACTAAACGTAGTTTGGCGTCGGCGCACGGTAGTCGCCCAAGTCGATGGACTGGAACCACTCGATGGTCTTTTTTAACCCTTCGCGCAATGGCACCTTTGGCTCCCAATCCAGATGCTTCTTGGCAAGCGTGATGTCGGGCTGACGCTGCGTGGGATCGTCCGCCGGCAGTTCGCGATCGACCATCTTCGAGCGCGAGCCGGTCATTTCAATTACCAGTTCGGCCAGTTGCCGAATGGTGAATTCGCCCGGGTTGCCGATATTCACGGGGCCAACAAAATCGTCGGCACCATTCATCATCCGCATGATGCCCTCGACCAGATCGTCGCGATAGCAGAACGATCGGGTTTGCGAGCCGTCGCCGAAGATCGTGATATCCTCGCCCGCCAGCGCCTGGCGGATGAAGTTCGATACCACGCGTCCATCGTAGGGATGCATCCGCGGCCCGTAGGTATTGAAGATGCGTACGATCCGCATGTTCACGCCATTCATGCGGTGGTAATCCATGAACAAGGTTTCGGCAGCCCGCTTCCCTTCGTCGTAGCACGAGCGAACGCCCACGGGATTGACTGAGCCGCGATAGCTCTCGGGTTGCGGGTGGACTTCGGGATCGCCGTACACTTCGCTGGTCGAAGCTTGCAGCACCTTGGCCCGACAGCGCTTGGCCATGCCCAACACGTTGATGGCCCCCATCACGGAGGTCTTCATCGTCTTAATGGGGTTGTACTGGTAGTGGCCCGGAGCAGCGGGGCAGGCGAAGTTGTAAATTTCGTCGACTTCCAGGAACAGCGGGTGCGTAATGTCGTGCCGAATCAACTCGAAGTTCGGCTCGTCGAGTAGGTGGGCGACATTGCTCTTTTGGCTGGTGAAGAAGTTGTCGAGGCAGATTACATCGTGCCCGTCGCCTACGAGTCGTTCGCACAAGTGCGAACCCAAAAACCCGGCCCCACCGGTAACCAATATCCGCTGAATCTTCGACATGCTCTCGTACTCTTTCGTGAAAAAATCGAACTCGCTGTGGAAGCATCGATGATAGTCAGCGAGCAGGCTGCCCGCTATGGATGGCCGTTATTCGCATGGGTAGCTGAGCACACGGGTGGCTGGGGTCGACCCCAGCCATCCCTCACCAAATCGGCCACCACTTGCGAAATCAGGCCTCCTACCGCGAAAACCGGCCTCGTCCTCGGCCGTTGCCGTTCTGTGGCGGTGCCGTGGGCTTGGGCGGCGCGGCGATCGGCTGGGCGTTGCCCGGGCCTAGTAGCTCGTCGACTCGGCGGCGGAGCTCAGGCGTGATGTCGATGCGGGTGCCGCTCTCGAGCTGAGCCAGTGAGCCGTCTTCGAGCGTAAGTTGCAATTTGAGCATCTTGGGGCCTGGGTAGCCGCGGATGATCTCGTGCAGCGTGCCAAGCATCTCGATGCCATGCCGCTGCTCGTCGATGCGAATCGAGAGCCCGCTGGTAAATCTTTCGGCGAGCGCCTCGATGGGCATCACTTCGTTCACGATCAAATTCACCTCCTCGGCACCCGGACGGCGGTCGATCGCTGCCCGCACGGCGACCGTGGCGTCCGATACAACCAGGTGGCCGAACTCGGCGAACTGCTCCGGCCACAGAATGCATCGCACGATGCCATCGAGGTCTTCGAGGTCCCACATCGCATACTTACTCGGCGCCCCCGGCTTGGGATTCTTGGTGTGCGAGAACTTAATGGCCGCCAGCATGCCTCCCATCACCACTTCGCTGCGGTGCTCGAGTTCGGTCACCTGCCGACTGGAGTGGGTGCAGTAGGTCCGCAGAATCGGTTCGAACTCAGCCAACGGATGGCTGGAGAGATAGAAGCCGAGCACTTCCTTCTCCTTGGTGAGCCGCTCCTTTTCGGGGAACTCGGCCAGGTCGGGCAGCGCCGCGCTATCGGCCGCTTCCTCCTGGTCGTCGGCGGTGTCGAAGAGCCCCTTCTGTCCGCTTCGCCGGTCTTTCAATGCCGCGGCGCCGGACTGCAAGGCGCGGTCGACCACTGCCATCTGCTGGGCCCGCTTCGCCCCGAGCGAGTCGAATGCGCCCGCCTTAATCAAGGTTTCGATTGCCGCCCGGTTGCAGGCACTCGCGTCGACTCGTTCGCAGAAATCGAACAGGCTACGGAATGATCCACCTTTCGCGCGTGCTTCGACAATCGCATCGGCCGCACCGCCACCGCACCCCTTGATGGCACTCATACCAAACAGGATCTTCCCGTCACGCACGGCGAAGTCAACAAACGAACGATTCACATCGGGCGGCACGACCTCAATGTTCATTCGTTTGCAATCTTCAAGGTGCTCAACCAGCGCGTCCTTGCTCTTGAAGTTGCGGCCGGGGATGTCGCCCGAGAGGAGTGCCGCCATGAACTCCACCGAGTAATGCGCCTTGAGGTAGGCAGTCATGTAGGCGATGAGGGCGTAAGCCGTACTGTGGGACTTATTGAACCCGTAGCCTGCGAACTTTTCGATCATGCCAAACAGTTCTTCGGCCCGTTTCTTGTCGAGGCCCTCCTGCTGCGCGCCGGCGAGGAATTGCTCGCGGAACTTGGCGATCATCGGCAGCTTCTTTTTGCTAATCGCCTTAATGCAGGTGTACGAGCTGGATAGCTCAATGCCACCCAAGCGATTGAGGATCCGCATTACCTGCTCTTGGTACACCATGACGCCGTGCGTTTCGGCCAGCACTTCTTCCATCACCGGGTGGGGGTATTCTGCGGGCCGGCGGCCGTGCTTGACCTCGATGTATTGGTCGACCATGCCCCCTTCGAGGGGCCCCGGTCGGTAGAGGGCATTGGTAGCGATGATGTCGAGGAAGCTATCGGGTCGCATCCGCTGCAGGAGGTCGCGAATGCCGCCACTTTCCAACTGGAAGATGCCTTTGGTTTCGCCCCGGCACAACAGAGCGAACGTCTCGTGGTCGTCCATGGGAAACTTGTGTGGGTCGATCCGCTCGCCCCGCGACTCTTCGACCAGTTCGATGCTACGGGCCAGGATCGTTAGGTTGCGGAGGCCGAGAAAGTCCATCTTCAGCAGCCCTGCGGCCTCCACATCGCCCATCGCCCACTGGGTGATCACCTCGGTCTTGCCCTTGACGTGCTGCAGCGGGACGTACTCGTCCACCGGTTTTTCAGCAATCACCACCGCGGCGGCATGGGTGCCAACGTTGCGTGCCAGGCCTTCGATCTTCGCGCCAGGTCGATCACTTCGCGAATGGCGGGATTGTCGTCGTAGTTTTTCTTCAGCTCGTCGCTCGTTTCGAGCGCTTTGTCGAGCGAGATGCCTAGTTGGTCGGGCACCATCGCCACGATGGCGTCGACTTGCGGAATCGGAAAGTTGAGCGTTCGACCAACATCGCGAATCGCCGCTCTGGCGGCCAGCGTGCCAAATGTGCCGATCTGAGCGACGTTGGCTTCGCCGTACTTGTCTTTGACGTATTGAATCACTTCGCCGCGGCGCTGCTTGCAGAAGTCGATATCGATATCCGGCGCTTCCAGGCGGTTCTCGTCAAGAAAGCGCTCGAACAAGAGGTCGTACTTCAACGGGCAGACATGGCTCATTCGTAAGGCGTAGCACACCAGCGATCCAACACCCGATCCACGCGCCGTCGAGGGGATGTTGTTCTCCACCGCGTAGCGGACGAAGTCCCATACAATCAGGAAGTAATCGGCGAACCCGAGCTTGTTGATCACGCCCAACTCGCGGTCGAGGCGATCGTGCACGGTTTGCGACAACTGGCCCCCAGCCGGGTTGCTATCCTGCCAGTAGTCCAGATCGTCCGCGTAGCGCTCGCGAAGGCCCTCCAGGCACAGTTCCCGGAGGTAATCGGCCGGAGTCTTTTGTGCAGGCGGAACGAACGTAGGGAAGTGCCGCTTGCCAAGCTCCAGATCGATGTCCACCGAGTCGGCAATCGTTTGACTGCGCCCCAGTGCATCGGCATGCGTCGGCAGCGCCGCGAGCATTTCCTCGGGACTGCGCAAGAAGAACTCGTCGCCCTCCATCTTCATACGGCCAGAGTCGGTGCGGAACCGGCCCGTATTGATGCAGAGTAACACGTCCTGCGCTTCGGAGTCTTCACGATTCACGTAGTGAGCATCGCTGGTGGCCACCAGCGGCACGCCAATCTTGTTCGCCAATTCGACGGTGAGTTCGAGCGCCGTGCGCTGAATGTCGACCCCGTTGTCTTGGATCTCCAGGAAGTACCGTGGACCAAACACGCGCTGGAACCATTCGGTGATCTCGGCGCCTCGCTTCAACGCGTCTTCTGCCGAGTTGCCCGAGAGCAGGTTGCGGCTGAGTTCTCCCGAGACGCAACCACTAAGGCAGATGATGCCTTCGTGATGGGCTTCGAGTAGCTCCTTGTCGATCCGCGGCTTGTGATAGAAGCCTTCGAGAAACGCCCGGCTAGCCATCTTTACCAGGTTCTGGAATCCTGTGCGGTTTTGGGCCAGAAGCGTCAAGTGATAACTTGCATCCTTGCTACTGGTGGCACCTCCTTTATCGAAACGACTGCCGGGGGCAATGTAGGCCTCGTACCCCACAATGGGGTTAATCTCGGCCTCTTTGCACGCCCGATAAAACTCGAGCGCGCCGTAGAGATTTCCGTGATCGGTGAGCGCCAAGGCATTCATGCCCAGTTCTTTGGCGCGACCTACGAGCTTCTTGATCGGGCTCGCTCCATCCAGCAGGCTGTAGTGACTGTGGCAATGCAGATGAACGAAAGGGGGCGCATCCATACGAATCGAGTACCAATGTTCAAGGACTAACGACCTAAGGAGAGAAAGGTCATTCTATCGCGCCGCGGACGATTTTCCATCGATGCAAAATCGGCCAGCGTCGCCGGCGATTACGGCGGTTCCTTCCACCCCATTGAAAATTCAGCCCGGTTACTTTTCGCCTTCGGGCTCGCCGATGCGCCGCAGGTACTCCGCCAGCAAGCCTTGGATGTCGAGCAGTTCCTGCCAGCGGGTGACGTCGATTTCCACGTGGCGGCTCGCTTCGGGTATTTCCACCGATTCGACCAGCGCGGGTGCGGAGGTGCAAGTATTCCAGGATCTCGGCCACTTGCGCCGCTTGGCTGGGGCCCAGGCCTTCGGGCAGCTCGGGCGGCTTGGGAATGTGTAGCGTGCTACGACTGTGCGTGCCCGACTCCCAGCCAAGATCCATGTCCGCGGGGCGGGCAATTTGCCTAGCGAGCGCGCTACTGTCGAGGTCCTCCTCCGGTATATCGCCTTCGTCACGCAGGTCTTTGAGCCGCTGCGCGATTTGCTCGCGCGTGCCGTACCGCAGGACGCTTCGTCCCAAGGAGATGATATCGCCGTAACGGAGGATGCGGAGCTGCACCTGCTCGCCGTTCACGCGCGTGCCGTTGGTGCTCTCCAGATCCGTGAGCACCAGCTTGTCCTGGTCTTCCTGGACCTTGATGTGAAACCGACTGATCCGCTCGTCGTTCAGCTGGACCGCGTTGCCCTCTTCGCGACCAATGGTAATGGGAGTGGCGAGGCCCTCGTACTTCCGCCCGCGATCGGCGCCGTCAAGAACGTAAAGCGAGATTTGGGCCATCGCGAGGGGGCAATCGTTGGGGGGAAGGGCAGGGCAGGGGACGCGACCCACTACTCTAATTCTAACCTGCAAACCGGACGGCGCCAGTGCGCCGCATGCCAATCACCAAATCAATTTCGATCGATAATCGTGTACCAGGACGACACAGCATCGGGCCCCAAAAATCGCGGAACGCGGGAAGACGAGCCGCCCGCCTCCTCCTAATGCCGAAAGTGACGACATCCAGTAAACACCATCGGTAAACCGTGCTGGTTGCAGGCGGCAATCACCTGCTCGTCGTTCTTGGACCCACCTGGCTGGATAATCGCCACGATTCCGGCCTTGGCGGCGCGGTGAATCGAGTCGTCGAAGGGAAAGAAGGCGTCGGACGCCAGTACGCTGCCCGCCACGCGTTCTCCCGCTTTGGCAATCGAGATTTCCACCGAATCGACCCGGCTCATCTGCCCTGCCCCGGCTCCCAGCAGCATTTGATCCTCCGTCAGTACGATCGCGTTGCTCTTTACGTGTCGACACACGGCCCAAGCGAATCGCAGGTCGGCCCATTGTGCATCGGTGGGCTGAGCGTCGGTGGCTACTCGCCACGCCGTCTCGTCGTCCGGCAGATCGTCGGCCGTTTGGGCCAGGTAGCCACCATCGATGGCACGTAACTCGAGCGCGGCCGTGCCCGGCTCGATCTGCCCAACCTTCATCAGGCGGACGTTCGCTTTCCACTTGGGTTTGGTGGTAAGGATCTCGAGGGCAGCCGGCTCGAAGTCAGGAGCCACGATCGCTTCGACAAACTTGCCCGGCTCGGCCAGGCACTCGGCTGCCGCGGCATCCACCGGCACGTTGAATCCGAGGATCGACCCGAACGCGCTCACGGGGTCGCCGGCCCACGCCTTATGCATCGCCTCGCCCAGCGTTGCGCCGCTGGCCGCGCCGCACGGATTGTTGTGCTTGAGCACAGCGACCCCCGGCTGGGGGAGCGACCTGGCGACGCCGAGCGCAGCGTCGAGGTCGAGTAGGTTGTTGTACGAGAGTTCCTTGCCATGCAGTTGCTCGGCATTCACCACGCTGTGCGGACCGGCCCCCGCCTGCCTGTAGAGCGCGGCGCATTGATGGGGATTCTCGCCATACCGCAGCGGCGTGGTGCGCTCGAGTGTAAGTCGCAACGTGTCCGTAAAGTCGCCGCTCTCGCCAGTTTGCTGGGCAAAGTACTGCGCGATCGCCGCATCGTAGTCGGCCGTATGCGCAAAGGCGGCGGCGGCCAATTCGCGGCGCATCTCCAGCGATGTCCCGCCACCCGCTTGAATCGCCGTAAGGATTTCCGGGTACTGCTTGGGATTCGAAGCAATGGCGACAAATGCGTGGTTCTTCGCAGCCCCCCGTACGAGGGTTGGCCCGCCGATGTCGATCTTCTCAATCGCATCGGCAAAGGTGGTGTCTGGTTTGGCGACGGTTTGGCTGAAGGGATAAAGATTGACCACCACCAGCTCGAACCGGGAGATTTGGTGGTCGTCCAAAGATTGCATGTCGCCGATATGGTCGTGCCGGCATAGAATTCCTCCATGGACCTTCGGGTGCAACGTTTTCACGCGACCGTCCATCATTTCGGGCGATCCGGTGTAGTCGGCAACGTCGCGCACCGCGAGGCCGGCGGCCTCGAGTTCGCGGCGTGTACCGCCCGTACTAAACAACTCCACTCCCGCCTCGGCCAACCCCTTGGCGAACGGTAAGAGTCCGGTCTTATCGCTAACGCTGAGCAGTGCTCGCTCGATTTTCGGCGAATCCATTTCGGTAAACCTCAAGCAACACGGGCAAGTTAGAACGGCTAGGCAGGCGAGATTCCGATAAAAACGCGCGAACTGCCAGCTACCAAGCTTCGTACAAATAACATGACCTGAGAAGAGGCGTCTGCCCAGGTCTGGCGACAGCGGCTCGAATCCAATCTCCAGAGAGTCGCCCCTTTCAATGCGTGGCCAATCGCGAGTTCCCCCCCTCCCTACCGTTGGCCAATACGCGAAAGGGGCGACTTCTTTTTTTGCACGCGAGCTACTCTGAGCCGCGTGGCTGGGATCGAGGCTCACCAAGCCCCCAGAGATGGATTAGCAGCTGACAAGGAAGGCCTGAGGGCTCGCAGGGCTCGACCTCATCCACCCCTTTGCGCCGCCATCTATTCTTCGGCCACCCCACGGCCACGCGTATTGCTCGACCGGCCATGGAAACGGCTCGGTTACCCAGGGAGGCACTTGGGCTACGCTGTGGTTCCCTTTCAGGGAATGGTTGGCTGCCAACTCCCTTCTGCTGTCTGGGCGATCCCTTGTTCCATTTTTGTAGGCGATTGCCGGTGGGCGGGGCCCAAGTGGTGAACTGGCAAAACCTCTTGCCGCGGACCACACCGCCGCGTGCCCGAGCCAATCTCACCTAGATTCACCTGCCGCGAGCGAATAGATTGCGTTAGCCGGATCACCACCCCACTGGTCCCGGAGGGCGCGAATCCTCCGGCCAGATCGACAAGAAGACCCTTCATGGCCAAGAAGAACAGAAGACAATTCGATGCGTCGGTCCCGCTGCCGAAACGGCGCGAAGCCGCGCCATCGCCACCCCCGCACTCGTCGCACAACGCCACGCGCGAGACGTTCGAATCGCTGGCAATTGCCTTCATTCTGGCGTTCTTTATTCGCACGTTTGTCGTCGAACCGTTTGTCATTCCCACGGGCTCCATGTCGCCGGCCTTGCAAGGCGTGCATAAGGACCTCGATTGCCCGCAGTGTGGCCAGCGGTACCGTGTGAACGCATCGATCCAGCGCAAATGCCGGGCCAGACTCCGCCCGATGCGTGCGTAGGTGGCATGTGCCCCATGTGTCGCTACACGATGGCCTACGACGAGCAACTCGCCCGCCAGTTTCGCGACGCGCCTGAGAAGTCGCGCGATGAGCCGAGCTACAGCGGCGACCGCATCATCGTGAACAAGTTCCTTTATTCGTTCACCGATCCCGAGCGATGGGACGTCGTGGTATTCAAGTTTCCCGGCAATGCGACAGACAACTACATCAAACGTCTGGTCGGCCTGCCGGAAGAGACGCTCCGCGTCTTCGGCGGCGACCTGTTTGTGAGGCCCGACGGCGACGTCGACTTCGACATCGCCCGCAAACCTGCCAAGGTAGCTTACGCCATGCGGGAAGCGGTTCACGATACCGATCGCGATCCGGCCAATCTGCTCGCCGCGGGCTGGCCACTGCGATGGCGAAACGATGAGGGCTGGCAAGCCGATACGACCACCTCGGGGAGGTTGCAGAGGCAAACGTACACCACCAGCGGCGCGGGCGAGAGCTGGTTGCAATACGTGCACACGCCACCCACGAATCCGGTTTGGCCGCTGCTCGAGGCGGGTGGTTCGCTCCCCCCTCGGAGCCGCAACTCATCTCCGACTTCAATCCGTACAATACCCGCATCGTTCAAGGATTTGTGAGCCACGTGCGTGGCCGGACGGAAGATCCCTTTGTGGTGTTTGAAACGGCGCAAGGCGTCCATTGGGTCGGCGACTTGTTTCTCGAAGCGAACGTGGATGTCCAGGGCAATGAGGGGGAGTTTAAGCTCGAACTGGTGGAGGCGGGCAACCGTTTTCGCTGCACCCTGGATGTCGCCACCGGTGAGGCGCGACTCTCCATCTGGCCCCAAGGGAGCGATCAGTCCGTTGAATCATTCACGGCGGTAGCGCGAACCTCGGTCGAAGGTCGCGGTAAGCACCAAGTGATGTTTGCCAATGTCGACGACGCGCTCCACCTGTGGGTGGACGACCGACTCGTTCAGTTCGATGGGGCTACTACCTACGATTGGGAATCTCTTTTCGGCGAGCGGAAAGGGATGAGCCCCCACACGTCGGACGAAGCGCCCGGCGATTTGGCACCCGCTCGCATCGGCAGCAGCGGCGCAAAGCTGGCTATCAATCGGTTGCGGGTCTATCGCGATATCTACTACATCGCTGCCAAGGACAGCATGCGGGTGAGCGACTTCGACGGCATCGTGGCCGACTACCGGACTCCCCCTCCGGCCGACCTGCTCTCAAATCCTAGCCAATGGGACTACATCGCACGTCGGCGGGCGATCGAGTTTCCCTTGGCCAAAGACCAATTCTTTGTCATGGGGGACAACAGTCCCCAGTCGAGCGACGCCCGGTTGTGGGATGCCATCAACAGTCGCAATGGATTCGTATCCAAGCCAGGCGGCAATTACCTGGAACGGCAGTTGCTCATTGGTCGGGCCATCAGCGTCGTCTGGCCTCACATGTGGCACTACGTGATTCCGGGCTTTACCGACATGCGGCGGATCGAGTGAGTTGCAACGTCCGCATCCAGGCGCAAATAGTCGCGAGGCCAACCGCTGCTAGCACTCGCGACTGATCTTGGTCGGCCAGCGGTGCCCGTGTAAAAGGGTCGCTTGCCCTCCCCCGACGTCTGCCCCCCCGCCGCGAACCACCTCCCCTCATGCCATTGCTCGAAACCAAAGGTCTGGTTAAATCGTACGGCCGCCGCCGCGTGGTGGATGGCGTAGGGTTCGAAGTCGAACCGGGCGAGATCGTTGGGCTGTTGGGACCCAACGGGGCGGGCAAGACCACTTCGTTCCGCATGACCTGTGGCATGGTGGAGCCCGACGCCGGCGAGGTCCGCCTCAGCGGCAAGGAGGTGACCACCTGGCCCATGTATCGGCGGGCCGCGATGGTGGGATGGGCTACCTGGCGCAAGAGTCGAGCGTGTTTCGCAAACTCACCGTGGAGAAGAACTTGCTCGGCGTCATGCAAATGCTGGGCATGCAGCGGCGCCAGCGGCGCCAGCGGTGTGCCGACCTGCTCGAACAGTTTGGCATCACCAAGCTGCGGCGAAGTCGTGCCATGGATCTGTCGGGTGGCGAACGCCGCCGGCTCGAAATCGCCCGCTGCCTGGTATCGAGCCCCAAGATCATCTTGCTGGACGAACCGTTCACCGGAATTGATCCCGTAACCATCGACAGCATCCAAGGCATTGTCCGCGACCTTCGTGAGCGAGGCATTTCGATCCTGATCACCGACCACCAGGTGCGTGAGACCCTCGAAATCACGGATCGCAGCTACGTTGTGCGGAATGGCCAGGTGCTCTGCCACGGCACGCCGCGCGAAGTGCTGCAGAACGAAGAAGCCCGCAAGTACTACTTTGGCGACGGCATGGACGTTAGCCTGGGCGCGGCATAAATTTTGCGGACTCTCGTGTGCCGCTTAGCCGCGGCCTTCACCGCAGCGGGCAATACGCCGGCTGTCCGTAATGCTATCCAAGGGCTTGGCGAGCTTGCCCCTGCTGCTTGCCCCTCCAAGGATCCCCAAGGCCAATTCCTATGACGAAAATCAACGCATGACTACCGTATCGCGGCGTACATTTGTTGCCGCCTCCACCGCAGCGGTCGCGTTATCGGCCACCCGCGCTCAGGCCCTGCAGGACCGCAATAGCACGCTCCGCTGCGCGGTGCTCGGCGTCAATGGGCGTGGCAAGGTTCATATCGAGGCGATCGAGAAGGCGACCGGTGCGGAAGTGGCGTTGCTCTGCGATCCGGACGCGAAGGTGCTCCAGCGACGGGCAACCGAATTTGAAGCACAGTACGGCCGTAAAGTGGCTGTCGAAACCGACCTTCGCCGCGTTTACGATCGGAACGATATCGATGTGGTCAGCATCGCCACCCCCAACCACTGGCATGCGCTGGCCTCGATCTGGGCCTGCCAGGCAGGCAAGGATGTGTACCTCGAGAAACCTGGGTCCCATAACCTGTTCGAAGGCCGCAAAATGGTCGAGGCAGCCGAGCGGTACCAGCGGGTCGTGCAGCACGGCGTGCAGTTGCGATCGAACCCCGTATTGCAGGAGGCGGTGCGGCACCTGCGCGATGGCTTGATCGGCGACGTCTACATGGCAAGGGCGGTTATTTTCCGCTGGCGACCCACCATTGGCACCCAACCGGACACCACGGCGCCGCGGACGCTCGATTGGGATCTTTGGCAAGGACCCGCGGCGGAGCGACCCTTCTCCTACCGCTACGTGCATTACGACTGGCACTGGCACTGGGACTACGGCAACGGCGACATCGGCAACCAGGGCGTGCACGAGACGGATATGGCGTTGTGGGGACTGAACGAAGGCTTGCCGACGGAGGTTTGCGCAATGGGCGGCAACTTTCTTTGGCGCGACGATCGCGAAACCCCCGAAGTGCTTACCTCGCTCTACAAGTACGCCGGCAGCAACAAACTATTGCAAGTCGAGGTCCGACCCTGGTGCACCAACACCGAGCAGGAGGTGAGCGTTGGCAACTTGTTTTACGGATCCAAAGGTATCCTAACGGTAAAAAACTACAACAGCTATCAAACCTACTTTGGCCAGCAACGCGAACCAGGTCCGTCCGGCAGTTGGGGCGATCCGTTGCAAGCACACTTCGATAACTTCTTCACGGCGGTCCGCGCACGCGACGTGTCGCTACTCAACGGTCCGATCGAAACGGGCCACACCAGTTCGGGCATTGCACACCTGGGTAACATTGCACTTCGCCTGGGCCGACAACTCAAGTTCGACCCGCAGGCGGAGCGTTTTGCCGACGACACCGAGGCGGACGCCATGCTCACCCGCCGGTACCGTGCCCCTTTTGTGGTGCCGCAGGTGGTGTAGCCGGGCCGGGCAACTCGCCAGCCGCACGGTTACCCAACGCGTCCCGCCGGCGGCGGCACACAGCTGCCGCCCAGTGAGGTGCCACTGCTAGCACGCGGCGCGGCAACTGTCTTGACCGCAGTCGCCTCTTTTGGGTATTCCCTTTTCTTATGAGATCCGCCTCCGCCCAACCTCTGCGCTCGCATGGCCTACCGCTCGTAGCACTCTGCTGCTGTGTCGTGATGGCAGGCTGTCGCAATCAAGCGTCGCAGCGCGAGGCGTACATCCGGGATCTGCGGCTGCACGAGGACCGAATCTACGAACTACAAGACTACATGACGGAGTACCAGGAGCTGCTTTGCGAGCAACGCAAGGAAAATGCCAAGCTCCGCAAACAGCTTGCCGAGCAGGGGGGTACGGAAGACAAACGGGAAGTTAGTGACGCCGCCGCCGCGGACGAAGACGACCCCGGCGAGAGCAGCCTGCTCGACCGCGCACGCCGAAGCGGCGGCGGCGCCGATGCCGACTTGCCTGCGATCGACCTGGGCGAGCCCGAAGACCTCCCGGAAATCGACATCGACGCGCCGGACGTCGACGGCGATTTGGAGCAAGTGCCTATCGGCGATCTCGGCGAACTTAGTCGGGCAGATCGCAGCCAACACACGCAGCTCGCGTCTGCCAACATCGGTTCGGTACGAGACGATATCCGCAGCGCCGTGTTCGATCCGCCGCCGCGGCCCACCGAGCGGGCCGACTCCTGCGCTATGTATACCGAGCAGATGCCAATCGAACCGGGAAGCGGCGACCATGGCACCACACTGGGCCTCATGGCGATCGTCGAACCACTCACCACCGATGGCAGCGCAGGCTACTTTACCGGCGAACTGTCGTTGATGCTTGTTGACCCCCTAGCCTCCGACGACGAATGGGAAATCAGTCGCTGGGACTACGCACCCGAGGAAGTGGAAACCGCTTGGCGCGATCACTCGCGGCGGGTACTCGACTTACCGCTCGCCGCCCCCCCTGGCACACCATTGGGCCGTCCGCTCGAGCTGTGGATTCGCATGATCCCCACGCAACAGGACCGCAAGATCCTCTGCTCGACCGCCATCACGCTCACCGACACGGTCGGCTTGATCGGCGTACCGGTGAGTGGCGGCGCGAACAGCACCGATCCCGATTTCGTTGTATCGAGCGGTTGGACCGCGGCCGACGAGCTCGACATGGCGAAAACCAAAAAGCCCGTCGCGCAAGCATCGTCCTGGCAAGCTGCCACCACGCTCCCCCCACCCGCCGTCGCCCGCGCCACAGCAACGGGCGCGGACAAGCGGCAGCAAACCGCCAAGCGAGCCCCCGAGTGGAGCCCGTTCCGCTAATCGCCCTGAAGGGTCAATGAGGTGAGGACTCATTGATCGAATGCGGCTTGCGGGAACATGATCGGTGGTCTGGCTCACAGGTTCCCAGGAACGTAGGGTCGGTGGTTCTAGCGCGAAGCCATAGCCACGAAAAGGCATAAGAAGCCACGAAAAGGATGGAGTTTACGCGCAGCGTCGGCGTCCTGCCAATTGTGGAGTTGTTTCGAGCTTTTTTTGCGGCCATCCCTCCCGGATCAAAGTTGTCGTACTCCTTCAGCGCTAAGTCATGAGCCACGGAGCACACGGATTTCACGCCGCGGGGTTGCCACGCCCGGTATCTCCCGTGTCCCCATCATGCCCTTGTCTTTTGTCGGTTTTTGCGAGCAACGCGGTGTTTGGCCGCAACTCGCATTGGGGGGCGTTTGCCGAGGGTGGTCGCTCGCGGTTACAATAGGCGGCTTTCGAGATTCATGTCGCCGGGACTGCTGAAGGAGAAATCGAGATGGTACATCGTTCCAAGCTTGCAATGCGATGGAGTGCGTACGCGCTCGTCGGCCTCACGGTGGTCCTACTGGCCGAAGATGCGCGGGCCCAGATATTTGGCCGCCGCGTTCTCCGCCGCGATGCCAGAGCGATGGAAGAATATTACGATGACCTGGAAGACTACTACGAAGACCGCAACCCGCGGCTTGCCCGGGAAGCCCGTCGGATGGAGAAGTACTACGAAGACGTTCGCAAGGGCCGTGCCGGAGCGCCACCCATTGTCTCGCTACCCGGCGTGCGATTGCTAATAGAACCGCGTTTGCGCGAACTCGATCGAGCCGCGGCCGCGCCGGCAATGTCGTCCGCGCGGTCGCGTAGCCGGTGGCAGCAATGGGGGGCGACCTCTCCTGCCGAGTCGCGTACACAGACCGAGGCGCGCCTGCAATCGCAGCGGCAAGAGCCAACCGTCGCTGAGCCGCAGCCGAATGAAGTGCGGCGCGCCTCCTACGAACAGGATCTGCCCGGCACCGAGTTACGGTTCCCGCCAAACTCCGTTTCCGACAACCCAACGGCAAGCCTCGGGAAGTTGCATGCGGGGATGGTTCAGGAGTTGGAACAAATTGGGCGGAAGAATCCCGCCGCCGCCGAACAATGGCGCGAGTACCTTGCATGCCCGACCACGACGGTGCGAACCTGACAGGTGCCGACTACTATGCGACCGCCACGGGTCGCGACCAGCTCACCGCGACGCTCGAACGCTACGACCAGGTAGCTGGCGACCCCCAGTTCCGGCCTATCACTCGACTCCCCGGTTTCAGCGCCACGCGTGCCGCGCTACGTAAATTGCACGCATCGCTGAAGCAGCAGCCAACGCTCGCCGAACCCGCCGAAGCGACGTTCGATGCGGAGGAGTTGCCATCGCCACCGGCCAACTAAACGCTCCGGCCGCCGCCTGTTAAACCTTGCCGGCTGCGGCGACTCTCCTTTGTGGCGAAGCTTCTCCGCAGGCGTAAGCGTCTGCGATTCTCCGGAAGCTAGCGCGCCGCGGCAGAAAAAATCTGCCCGTCCGGCCCTCGGATTCGTTTGCTCTCGCGCCGTTTGCGTGTAGTGTTTCAGTGCCAAGCATGTCGCAACCAACACTCGACCCACTGCAAATGACAACGACAGCTTGGCCAGCAGTTTCCGCGTGGGGAACTGTTGCCCCTGAGATCGGCCCACCTCCATTTCCCACCTGCGAGACGGAACAGAGTCATGAACAGATTACTAACACTGGACAAGTTACTTCCACTCGGAGCGGTGCTGTTCCTAGTGGCTAGCGCAACGGGCTGCGGATGTTGCCGCGGCCGAACTCAGACCGTGGCGATGCCTGCCATTCAGCAATGTGCCCCCGCGTGCGATCCGTGTTGCAACGAAGGTGCCTACTATGGCGGCGCAACGTACGGCCAGCCCGTCATGGGCCCGATGAGTGTCGGCGGATAGCAACCCTCCAGGAGACCCCTGCTTGCTGAAGCCCCTCGCCCCATTCGGGCGCGAGGTATTCGGACGGAAAATACGGAAGTTATCCTGCTTTCGCTTCCCAAAGTGAATCGCGATGCTGCATTTCGGTGTCCACGGGTGTGGTGCCCTGTCGGATCTCGCGGCGTCGCAACGATAGACGTCAACCGGTCGTCCCCCCTCCCATGGACCGGTTGGCGTCTTTTTTTTCGTGCGTTGACCAGCCAACCAACCTGTAAGCGGTTACAATGAGCCCTCCTAGACGAAGGGCTCCCTGCATGACCGATCTCTCCCAGCTTGAACAGGACTCGCGGATCCGCACCACCGCGTTGGTGATCCTCACGTTCATTGCCGTGGCGGTGGCTCTCTATTTTCTGCGGCCCGTGTTGCTGCCGTTTGTGCTGGCCCTGTTCATTGCTAGCGGCCTTGTTCCGATACTCAACGCCGTCCAGCGGTATCTGGAGTCGTCGCGGCCGGTGGCCATTGCGGTAACCGCCGTGCTGTCTGTCGCGGTTACGGTAGTCATTTGGAGCGTCATCGCGTTCTCGGTAAGTGAGCTGCGGAACAGCAGCGCCGATTACAACGATGGCTTCAAGCACATGCTTGCCCGCGTTAGTACATGGCTCACGGTGCTATACCCCAAGCCCATGGTCAAAGACGAGCAGGCTGCCGACGAGCCGGCAGTGGCGGTTGCGCTCGAAGAAGAGCAAACCGTGGAAGTCGATCCTGTGCTGATTGCGGACGACGACGGAGAGCTGGTAGTCACCACTACCAGTAAGCTCCTGCAGGACATCGACGCCCGCATTAAGCCGCTGCATCAGTTCTTTGCTGCGCGAATGAACAGCATCCTTATGCTGGTGGGCAACGAACTGGTAACGGTGCTGTCCAGCGGGTTGCTGGTGATGATCTTCTTGTTCTTCCTGCTGCTGGGTGGCAGCGATGTCGAAATTCCCGATAACAACATCTGGCATGAGATCGACGCCCAAGTTCGGCAGTACATCGTTGCCAAGACGGTGATCTCCGCGATTACCGGGCTGGCCTTTGGTGCCGTGCTATGGGTATTCGGCGTGCCACTGGCGTTTGTGCTGGGAATGCTGGCCTTCCTGTTGAACTTTATTCCCAACCTGGGCCCCATCATCGCCAGTCTGCTGCCCGTCCCGCTCGTGTGGATGGGAGCCGAATCGAGTTGGGTAGCTCGACAAGCGATCATCGACGCTGGTGGCGACCCCGGCATGGACCTAACGCTGGTCAAAGCGATTACGGTTGTGGTGCTCGCTTCGTGCGTGCAGTTCGTCAGCGGTAACATCGTTGAGCCCAAGATCATGGGCAATCAGTTTCGCCTGCATCCCATCGCTATCCTGCTCTCGCTCATGTTCTGGTACATGATCTGGGGACTTGTGGGGGCGTTCCTGGCGGTACCGATTACCTCGGCGCTCAAAGTGATGTTCGCAGAACTCGAAAGCACTCGCCCGGCGGCCGATCTATTGGAGGGAAATCTGAAAATCCTCACCAAGCGCGAACAGCCCGAGGCGTCCGCGTAGCGGCACCGCGAATACACCGCGAGCCCGCCCGTCCGCGGGTGCAGACGGCTGGGCTCGCGTATGTCCCTTGTTCGCGCGTCGATGGTGCGCTGAGGTCAGCGGCGCTTCGTTCATGGCATGCAGCGCGCTCAAGTAGAGCAGCGACGATTCGTGCTTCCCTGGTTGCGACTGGTCGAGCTGCTTCATGCCGGCCGCCATCACATCGCGACGGCTAATTTGCCCAAGCAGCATGTCCTCTTCGTCCACCACGGCAAGTCGACGGAAGTTGGTGAGGAGAAACACCTGCGCGATCGATAGGAGGTCCGTATCGGGACGGATGGTCCGCGCCTGGGTGTCCATGAACGCCCCGACGTGATTGGTCGGTAGCGACTCGTAAGCGGCATCCAGGATCACCTGCATCGCGCATTTCTCGGAGAATACGCCCAGGTACTTACCTGCCGCGTCCACCACCGGTGCACCGGAAATCTTGTTCTTCAGCAGGGTTCGCACCGCATCCAGCACGTCGACGTGCGGGCTGAGGGTTACCAGCCGGTTTACCATAATGTCTTCGGCAACCATCGATTTCATCGCTTATTCTCTCCGCGGGAAAAGGGAAGCCCACTACTCGCTTCCAGACACCCTTGTTCGGTGTCCTGGGCAGCACGGGTAACAGGCCGGGCCAGCATGTCGGATTTGGTGAAGTCGCAGCGTTAGATACGAATGATGGCGAAGCGTTGCTGCGTGGCGATAAGTAACTTCAACGAATCACGGTCCATCTCTGGCCGCTCAAGTATACCAAGCGGGGTAGCATCGCCAAAGAGAAACTGCAAGAAATTACACGGTTGGTGAAAAAACCCTGTGAAATATTTCACAGGGTCCTCCCCCATTAGATGTAGATATTGGGGGGAGCGATTCACGAAATCGCTGGAAGCGACAAGAGATGTCGCGACCGCTTTCACGAACTCTCGCCTTGTACCAGTAAACGTGCAATCCGAGTCGTTCTTGCCCCAACGGCACAGTTTACCCACAAAGTGACTGCAAATGCCCACTTCGTGAAAAAGTTCACAAGGTATCCGCTCGACCCGGTATGACCCCCGTCTACGTTACGTCGGTCGACAAGAACACCTCGTGCACGTCCAGCACGCTGGGGCCTCGGAACATCTCCTTCGGCGGCCGGTTAGCGTGGGCTTCAGCGAATGCGGGGCTGCGAGTCCAAGCGGCGAAATCTTCCATCGTCCGCCACCAGGTCTTCACCTCGTAGTAGCCTTCGGCGTCCGGATCATCGACGAATCCGCCCGATTCATGATCGAACTTCATGGGCTTGGGGCGATGCACTTCGTTGCGAATAAAGCCGGGGGCTTGATCGATAAGGTGCGCACGATTGCGAAATCGATCTTCAAAGTCGATTTCATGCCCCTTGGCGACGGGAATACGATTGGTGACGACGATCATACTGCGTTGGGGGCTAGGAACGGGCACTGGGACGGAAAAATCGAAATTTGCGGCAACTGAATTATTGCCTACGATTCCCTTGATTAGATAGACTACGGGCGTTGCATACAACTGCGGAATCGCCATGACCCTTGATCAACAATAATTTGAGGAGATGATTGCCGCGTGGTCCGAAGCGAGCGAAGCAGAAGACTACGATCGTGCGAGTCGGCTTTCCGCTGAAATCCTCGACTACGTCGGCGAGCATGCCGATTGGGAGAATGACCCCGATCTGCGACTCGCGATGGAAGCGTCGTGTTGCGAGCAGGCGGGCGATTGGGAGGGGGCGGAACGGGCGTACGAGCAGAGCCTGCACCGCAGCGATTGCCCCTTTGGTTGTGTAAGAGCGCACTGGGACCTTGCCTCATTGCATAGGCTGCTGAATCGCGATGAAGATGAAATGCATCACTTGCAACTTGCTCTAGCTAACTCGCGACAACAAGACAGCGAGGTAACGCTTGCCACGGCGCTACAACGCCTGGTGTGGGCACTCCTACAGCGCGGCAAGCAGTCGGAGTGTGAACCGCTCTTACAGGAACGGAGAGCAACGTTGCCAGATGAGACAACATACGAACATCTCCGAGCATCCGCCGATATCGCCTACGCCGCGTGGCTAACGACGACGGGTGCGACTCTTGCGGCGCAAGAGTTGCTCAGCTCCTCCTACCAGGTTCTTAAAAAAACGTGTGTTTCCTGGTGTAGCTGGCGTCATCGGCGACCTTTGCGCGTGGCATTGGGTGAATGCCGAACTTCAGGAGCAAGTGGGCCACCACGTCGCAGCCCGCACGTCGTGGGATGATGCGGTGCGACTGGCGAAGGAGGTCGATCGAATTCCGCACGCTAGCGACGTGTACTCCAAGGCCACTGTTGCCCGGGTGCGGGAGCAGCGGGCCGATTTTCTCGCTCGTATTGGACGCCGGTGGGCAGCAGCCTTTGACCGGTGGCAAGCAAGACGGATTCGCCAGGCGTTGCGACTGTCGCCGGCTAGAACTCCATAGTCGTCACGTCACTTGGACTGCGCATCACGTTGCTGGTGCAACTCACTGAAATTGACCGCTCCTGAAGTGCATGGTATCGTCCTGATAAGGAGCTACGGCAATGATACGTATCAGCGACGACCATCAAGAGTTCATTGACTCGCAGGTTGCATCCGGTGCATTCGACGAGCCGGATGCCGTTGTTGGCAAGGCAATTGAGCTGCTGCCACGGGGCAGTTGATTCCAATCTGATTGCTTCGATCGACGACATTCGCGAAGGCCTGGCCGACGAAGCAGCCGGTCGGCACAGGCCACTAGGTGAAGTTGCCGACGCCATTCGATCCGAGCTCAAGGCGCGACAGTGATCTACGAGATCGTCGTCACCGCCAAGGCTGAGAGGCAGTTATCCGAGATTGCATTGTGGTGGGCCGATAATCGTTCCGTCGAGCAAGCAGTGCAGTGGCACGATGGCTTCGTCGCGTGCATGGAAGGCCTTTCTAATGCGCCTGGTCGGTAACCTTTGTGTCGTGAAGACCGCTACTTCTCGTTTGAACTTCGGGAATTGCGTTTTGGTCTATCATCGCAACCAACCCATCGAGCCGTTTCTTCCATCCGAGGCAACGCGGTGGTAATCTACTCGATTCGCCATTTGGCTCAAGACGAGCTGACATCAGCCGATCTTAAGCCCCTCGCGCCTTACGTCTCCGCCCTTTTCCCCATCACCGCTTCCTGCATTTTTTCACCTAGCCGGTCGAGCGCGCGGCTTGAGTCGGTTTTGCTCAAATGGACATGCAGCAGGCTGGGGCCCGACAGGTCGGCCCAGGCCTTATTCAGGGCCTGGTCGAAGTCGCCTTCGGTAAACACTTCGTAGCCGGTGCCGCCCCCCAGCACCTTTGGCAGCTCGTGATACTTCCAGGAATGGATGTCGTTGAACTTGTAATCGCCAGGATGGAGCAGCCGCTCGGTACCGTAACCACCGTTATTCAAAACAATCACGATCGCCGGCACTCGGCGGGCAATCAGATTCGAGAGTTCCATGCCGGTCATCTGAAACGCCCCGTCTCCCACAATGGCTATCACCCGCGCCTCCGGCGCGGCGGTCGATGCGCCCAGCGCGGCTGGTACGGCGAATCCCATCGACGTGTAATACGCCGGGCTCAAGAACTCGGTCTTTCCTCGTGTCGTCAGCTCGGTAGAGGCGAACAGCGCGTCGCCAATGTCGGCGATCACAATGGTGTCGTCCACCAGTTGCTCATCCAACCGATCGATCATCCGCGTGATCGTAATAGGTTCATCCGGTCGGAGCGTGAAGCTTTCCGGCGCCCAGTCGGTTGGTGCGGGGGGCGGATCCTTAGAAACAGCACCGCGCGCTACTAAACCTGCAATAAAGTCTTCCAGAGGCACATCGTGGTAGTGGTGATGGCGGATGCGAAGTTGCTCGCTGGTGGCATAGATACAGTCGCTCATGTCGAGTTCCGCGGTGTAGACGCCGAGGTTGATGTCCGTCATGAACGTACCGAGCATCACTACGCAGTCGCTCTCCTCCACATACTGCGTGACGGCCTTCGGTCCCATTGCTCCTTCGTATAGTCCCATGTATTGCGGATGAGTTTCGGCCACAACGCCCTTGCCCAGCATGGTGGCGGCCATTGGGATGCCGGCTTCTTCGGCAAGCTTGACCACCATATCTTGCAGGCCGAAGCGATGTATCTCGACTCCCAGCAGCAGCACCGGTTGTCGTGCTGTTTCAATCCGCCGAGCGGCTTCTTCCACCGCCTCGGCCAGCGCACGTCTATCGCTCACCGCCACAGGTGCCTCGTACTCGGGGGCTTTGTCCGGTCGGACATGCACCATGTCGCGAGGGATTTCCAAGTATACGGGACGACTATAGCGTTTGCAGGCGGCGAGCACGCGATCGATTTCGTGGAACGCCGTACGGGCGTCGTCCAGTTCCGCGCCGGCGATGCACAGCTTCTCAAACACGTCGTACTGCGTTCGAAAGTTGCGCACCATGTGATGCAGCAATGGATTGTGTATCCGCTCTCGCAAGCCGGGCGACCCGGTAATCATTACCACGGGCGACTTCTCAGCGTACGCGCCCGCTATCGAGTTGCAGACACTCAGCCCCCCAACACAGTAGGTCACACAGAGGGCCCCCATCCCTTTCACCCGCGCGTACGCATCGGCGGCGAACCCAGCACAGTCTTCCCGCGTGCAACCCACGGCGTTAATCTCGCTCTGCTCGAGCAGCGTATAGAACGAGAGGACGTAGTCGCCAGGGATGCCAAATACGTCGCCAATGCCATAGTCTTGCAGGCGACGAATCAAGTACTCCCCAATCGAGGGTGACGAGCTGTGAGGTCCGTGATGAGCGGGTACGGTCATCGGCATGGCGACAATCCTGCATGCGAATCAATGGGGAGTCGACGAGCGACGCCTCGTCGGTGGAACGAGCTGTAGCTCGTTCGCTGCTATCTTATCACATGGATTGGTGTTGGCGACTACCGCCTAGCAGGAAGAATCGGAATCGAGCGCTTCGCGGATACTACGCCCGTCAACCGGTGCAATGATGCCCCGCTCAGTAATGATGCCCCGGATCAACTCCGCCGGTGTGACGTCGAACGCGGGGTTGTAGACCTCTACTTCCGCCGGCGCGAAGGGCACACCTCCCGGCTTGGTGATTTCTTCGGCTCCGCGCTCTTCAATCGGTATTGCGTCGCCGGAGTCGAGCGACAAGTCGAAGGTGGTGCTCGGCGCGGCGACGTAAAACGGTAGCCCGTGCGCCTTGCAGAGTTGGGCGACGCCGTAGGTGCCAATTTTGTTCGCGGTATCGCCATTGGCGGCAATGCGGTCGGCACCCACGATGGCCGCCGCCACGCGCCGCTCGCGCATGACCTGCGCCGCCATCGAGTCGCAAATGAGCGTGGCCCGCACGCCGCGGTCTTTGAGCTCCCACATGGTAAGCCGGCCTCCTTGGAGGAGCGGCCGCGTTTCGTCGGCGTACACATCGGGCGCGAAGCCACGGCGGTGGAGTTCGAACAATACCGCGAGTGCTGTGCCGTCGCCACCCGTGGCCAGTGCCCCCGTGTTGCAGTGGGTAAGGATGCCACTGCCCTTGGTAAGCGTTTGCTCCAAGAGATCGGCCCCATGCCTTCCAATCGCTGCGCATTGCGCCGCGTCCTCGGCATGGATCGCCTTAGCTTCGGCAAGTAGCCGGTCGGCGCGATCGGCGTCGCGGGACTCGCCGGCCACTTTGCGCATGCGGTCGAGGGCCCAGAATAGGTTGACCGCGGTCGGACGACTGCTGGCCAGATGGTCGCACGCCGTCTCCATGGTGTCGTGCGAGTCGCCTGCCGCAAGTACCACGCCGTAGGCTGCCGCGATACCAATGGCCGGCGCCGCGGACCGACAGCTTCTTGATCGCCCACCACACATCGTCCACGGTGTGGCAGTCGAGCAGCGTGGTTGTAGCGGGCAGTCTGGTCTGGTCGATCAGCCGCAGATGCCCATCGGCACCGCCAATCCATTCAAGCGTGGGTGTGGGCGTGGGCATGGTTGAGATTTCTTGGGGGGTGATGTCGAAACGAATTGCGGGCGCCGCTCAACTTACGCCCGCTCCCTGGACGACGTCCAGGTGCTCGCGCAGGAACCCTTCCAGGTCGCCGCGATGCAAATCGTCTAGGGACGTAAAGTACAGCCTCACGCGGTCGCGGTCGTCCGAATCGTTGTCCAGCACCTGCTCGGCGGCCAGGTCGGCTACGCGGCCGAGTTGGAACGCCCCTTTTGGCCCGTTGAGTACTAGCTCAACGTTCTCCGCTCGCTTGGTAACCACCGTGGCCCACGGATCACTCGCGCCGGGCACCATAAGGTGCACCAGCACCTTATTGTTCCACAGGAACTGCCCATTCGGGCTGACGTCGTCAAGCGTTTCGAACACTTCCTCCAGCAGTTCGGTCGGCCAAGCCACCTTTTTTCCGGCGCAAAGCCTTTGCGGGTGGTGTGCCACTTCTGCCCAAGCACCTTCCACGGCATCAGGTCCGCCGGGTTCTTTTCTTTACGTTCGGCAAACTGCTTGAAGCCCTCGACGGTGCGGCTCCACGAATCGCCAAAAGTTGGGGTTGTCGATTTCGTCGAGCGCGTGAGCGGCGATTTGGATTTCTTGCCAAGGACCCGTGAGGTTCTTGCACTTGACTCGCGGCCCGCTGCCGTAGGCTTCGATGTCGTCCAGGTCGTTGAGGGGCGGCAGTTGCAGGTCGGCGAGCAGTTTGTCGCGGTCAAACGTTCGTTTGGCAGTGCGGAATTTCAGCTTCACGAGCCACTTCTCACCCGTCAAAGCGTGAAAGAACCAGCCGTCACTCTTGGTCTCGCCAGTGATTTCGACCACCGAGCGGTGGTTCCAGTTCGTCGCTGCAAACTCACCCAGTTCCTGAATCTGCCGTTCCACACGTTCGAGAACCTCTCCATCCCAGCGGCACGCCGTGCCATCGCGGGCGACCCGCTCGATGGTATGCCAGTGCCGTCCATCGACTTCCCAAGGCATCTTGGTGTCGACGCCGACCTTGTCGAGATCGACGTCTCCCTGGCGTTCGGCATCCATCTTATGCGGATCGTAGATCTCACGCTTCTTGTACGGCCCCGCCTCAAGCACGGGGGCCAAGGCGGCGGCGGTGTGAGAGACCGAGCCGGAAGTTGCTTGCGGGGAAACGGAAACGTCGGACGCCTTAGCCGATGGCTTTTTCTTTTTCCCCTTCTTGCTCCCACCGCTGGGCTTACCGGCTTGCGCTTCGCCGTACGCTACGATCTGTTCGGGCGTTCCTGTGCAAACCACTTGCCCACCATCGCGACCTGCCTCGGGGCCAATATCGATGATCCAGTCGCACGTCTTGATGACATCCAGATTGTGCTCAATGACTACCACCGTGTTGCCAAGGTCCACGAGTCGCTGCAATACATCCAACAGCTTGACAAGATCGTCGAAGTGCAAGCCCGTAGTTGGTTCGTCGAGCAGATAGAGTGTCTGGCCGGTGTCGGGACGCGCCAACTCGGCGGCAAGCTTCACTCGCTGCGCTTCACCACCCGAGAGCGTCGGTGCGCTCTGGCCGAGCGTTAGATAGTCGAGCCCCACGTCGCAAAGCGTACCGAGCACGCGGCGAATTTTTGGAATATTATCAAACAGCTCCAGGCCCTCGCGGCAGCTCATCGAGAGCACGTCGGCAATCGTCTTTCCACGATACTTCACGCTCAGTGTATCGGGGTTGTAACGCTTGCCGCCGCACGTCTCGCAGGTGATCCACACATCGGGCAGGAAGTGCATCTCGACACAATACTCGCCAGCCCCTTCGCATTCGTCGCACCGCCCACCCGCCACGTTGAAACTAAACTGCCGAGCCGTGTAGCCGCGAAGCTTGGAGGCGGGCAACTGGGCAAACAGTTGGCGAATCAAGTCGAATACGCCGGTGTAGGTGGCGGGGTTCGAGGTAGGCGTGTTTCCGAGTGATTGCTGGTCGACGCGAATTACTTTGTTGATCTGCTCGACACCTTGAATCGCATCGTGCTTTCCTGGTACGGTGCTGGCCCGATGCAGCGATCGGGCCAGCGTGTTGTACAGCACGTCTTCGACCAGGGAACTCTTGCCGCTACCCGAAACACCGGTGACTGCCGTGAGCGTGCCGAGCGGGATGTCGACCGTGATGTTCTTGAGATTATTGTGCCGGGCACCCACCACACGCAGCGTGGGAATTCTTGATTTCGGCTTTCTTGTATTCGGCTTCGAATTCCCCTCGTCGCCTGCGGAATCGACCAGTCCCGAATCGGGGATCCGCCTGTTCTTGGGGATCGGCAGGTTCTTTTTGCCACTCAGGTAGGGGCCCGTAACACTGGCGCGGCGTTTGGCGACCTCCATCGGCGTGCCGCGGGCCACGATCTCGCCCCCTAGCCGACCAGCCGCAGGGCCAAAGTCGAGCAGCATGTCGGCGCTTTCAACCACTTCGCGATCGTGTTCTACCACCAGCAGGGTGTTGCCCAGGTCGCGGAGCTTGTGCAGCGCGGCGATCAGCCGCGTGTTGTCGCGTGGATGCAGTCCGATGGTTGGCTCATCCAGAACGTACAGCACGCCAACCAGGCCGCTACCCACCTGGCTTGCCAGGCGAATGCGCTGCGACTCACCGCCCGAAAGCGTTGGGGCACTGCGACCGATGGTCAGGTAATTGAGCCCCACGTCCACCAGGAACGTCAGCCGATTCGTGACCTCTTTCACCAACTCGCCCGCCACTTTCTTCTCGCGTGCGGTAAGCTTCCACTTCGTCATGGACGCCAGCATCTCGCTGAGCGGTGTGCGCGAAACTTGCTCGATGGTCGCCTCGCGGAACCGTACCGCAGAGGCGTCGTCGCGTAGCCGACTTCCGCCACACTCGCTGCACTCGATTTCGTCGACCAAGTGCTCGAGTGCCGTACGCAACCGGACCGACAGCTTCGAAGCCTCTTCGAGCGCCGGGTAAAGCCCCTTGAACTGGAATCGGAGCTGCGGCAACTTGCTCGCCCCGCGCCCTGCGCCCTTTCCGTCAACTGCAATCCACTCTTCGCCCGAGCCGTACAGCACAACGCGGCGCTGTTTGGCGCTGAGCTTGTTATACGGGGTGTCGAGCGGGATACCGGTGTGGCGGTGAAGTGCCTCGAGCATGGCACGCGACAAATCAGAGCGAACATCGGGCCATAGCAATATCGCGCCCTCGGCGAGCGTGAATTTGTCGTCGCGCAGCAGCGCCGCTGGATTGGCGCCCACCTGGGTGCCGAGGCCCTCGCACGCCGGGCACCAACCGAGCGAGCTGTTGAACGAGAAGTTATGCGGCGACAACCGCACGAAGCTCCGCCCACACGATTCGCACGCCAAGTGCTGGCTGTGCGTTTTCGTTCGCCACCGTGGCTCCGGCTGATCGTCGTCGGCAAACGCGACCCGGGCCACTCCTTTGCCAACCGCCAGTGCATTCTCTACGCTTTCGGCGAGCCGCCCGCGAGCCGACTGTTTGATGGTAATTCGATCGATCACCACTTCCACTTCATGCTTGCGGCGGCGCGTGAGCTCGGGTGCGTCGCCAATCGATTGGGTGGTGCCGTCGATCCGCACACGCAGATAGCCCTGATCGGCAAGCGTCTTCCACAACTTGTCGTACTGTTCGCCCACTTCGATGTCGACCGGCGCCAGCAGATAGAGCTTCGTGCCTTCGGGTTCGGCGATGATCTTGTCGACAATATCGTCAACGGTTTGCGTACCAACGGGTACGTCGCAATCGGGGCAATGTGGCTCGCCCAGCCGGGCGAAGAGCACGCGAAAGTAATCATAGATTTCCGTGACCGTGCCAACCGTCGACCGCGGTGTGTGTCCCGTGTTGCGTTGTTCGATCGCGATCGCGGGGGATAAGCCTTCGATATGCTCGAGCGCCGGCTTTTGCATCTGGCCGACAAACTGCCGCGCGTAGGAACTGAGACTCTCGACGTACCGTCGTTGCCCTTCGGCATAGATGGTGTCCATTGCGAGCGATGTTTTTCCTGATCCGCTCGGCCCACAAAACACGGTAAACTGATCGCGCGGAATCTTGACGTCGACGCCACGCAAGTTGTGCTGCTGGGCTCCGCGAACTTCGATGTGCGTGGCCTCTTTCGCGATGCCCTTGTTCGTCGCCTTGGCGATCGCCGTGTGCGTGCCTTCAAGTACGGGAATCAGCGCCTCGCCGGTGTAAGAACGGAGCCTACCTGCCTGCGGCTGGCTCTTCGCCGGTGCTGCACTGTACTCCGCGACCCGTTCGGGCGTGCCAGCACAGACGACCTGCCCTCCATCACGTCCCCCTTCAGGGCCGATGTCAATGACCCAGTCGGCGGTCTTGATTACATCCAAGTTGTGTTCGACCACGAGCACCGTGTTGCCGGCGTCGACGAAGTCGTGCAGCACCTTTAGCAGGAGTTCGATGTCGGCGAAATGTAGCCCCGTAGTTGGCTCATCGAGCACGTAGAGCGTCTTGCCGGTCGACTTCTTCACCAACTCACGTGCCAGTTTCACGCGTTGCGCTTCGCCACCCGAGAGCGTGGGCGAGGGTTGGCCCAGCTTCAAGTAGTCGAGTCCCACCGCGTGCAATGTCTGCAGGCGGTGCGCAATAGGCGGAATCGCCTCGAAGTGCGTTAGGGCGTCTTGGATATCCATTTCCAAGACATCCGAAATACTCTTGCCCTTGTACTGTACGGCAAGCGTTTCGCGGTTAAAACGATGACCTTCGCACACGGGGCACGTCACCCAAATGTCGGCCAGGAAGTCCATCTCGAGCTTGTTGGCCCCGTTGCCGTCGCACGCTTCGCACCGTCCACCCGCCACATTGAAGCTGAATCGCCCGGGCTTGAATCCGCGCCGCTTCGCCTCGGGCAGTTGGGCGTAGAGCTTGCGAATCTCGTCAAATACCTTGATGTACGTGGCGGGGTTCGAACGTGGTGTGCGGCCGATGGGCGACTGGTCGATCGAGATCACCTTATCCAGATGCTCAAGCCCCAGGATCGCGTCGTGCGCGCCGGGCTCGCCCTTGCCATTCATCAGATCGCGGCGCAGCGCTTCCATCAAAATGTCGCTCACCAGCGAGCTCTTCCCCGATCCGCTGACGCCCGTCACGCAGATGAACTTGCCGAGCGGCAACTCGAAGTCAACGCCCTTCAGATTATTGTGCCGGGCGTTCACGATCCGCAGCTTGGGGACCTCGGCGTTCGGATCGCTTGCGTCCGAATCGCCCTTTTGCTCGCCCGCATCAGCAATCGCCAAACCTGCGTCCGATATCCGCCGGGTCTTGGGTATTTCGATAGTTCGCTTGCCCGATAGAAACGCCCCCGTCACGCTCTGCTTGTTCTTAGCAACCTGGGCGGCGGTGCCAGTAGCAACCACGTAACCCCCTTTCACGCCAGGGCCAGGGCCAAAGTCAACCAGGTAGTCGGACGCTCGCATCGTGTCTTCGTCGTGTTCGACCACAACCACCGTGTTGCCCATGTCGCGCAATTGTTCGAGGGTGGCCAGCAGGCGATCGTTGTCGCGGGGGTGCAGGCCGATCGAAGGTTCGTCGAGAATGTACAGCACACCTACGAGTCCACACCCAATTTGTCCGGCTAGGCGAATGCGTTGCGATTCGCCACCCGAGAGGGTCGGCGCGGTGCGATTGAGCGACAGGTAGTCGAGCCCTACGTTGGTTAAGAACCCGAGCCGCCCGCGGACCTCCTTGAGCACCTCGGTGGCGATCACTGCTTGGGCACCTTCGAGTGTTAACTCGGTAAAGAACTCGGCTGCGTCGCTTACCGGCAGATTGCACACTTCGGGAAGCGAAAGGCTCGGCCGATCGGCGAATCGCGCGGCGGTGGTGGCAAGGCGCACCGAGCGAGCCTGGGGGTTTAGCCGTGCGCCGCCGCAGTCGGTGCAGCCCAGCACCCGCATGTAGCCTTCCAGTTTTTTCACCTGGGTGTTGCTCTTGCTGCTGCGGTACTTGTCGAGAAGTTCGGCGATGATCCCTTCGAATTCGCCCCCGTACTTCTGGCTGCTTTTGCCCGCCCGCCAGGTGAAGGTGATGTGCTCGTCGCCGGTGCCCCAGAGCCAAACACGTCGCAACTCGTCGCTCAGATCCTGCCATGGGGTCTCGAGCAAGGTTCCTTCTTCTAGCTCCCACTTCCGCTCGACGGTGTCGGCAACGCCCTTATAAATGTGCCGCTTCCACCGACCCAGGTCTTTCCACTTGCCCATGATGTCGATCGCGCCCTGGGCGAACGACAAACTTGCGTCAGGAATCAGCAGGTTGGGATCGAAGCTGTAGTACTCGCCCAATCCATCGCACTCCAGGCACATGCCCTGGGGGCTGTTAAAACTAAACAGCTGCGGCGTGGGCGAATCGAAACTCAAACCGCAAGCGGTGCAGGCGAAGTGGCTGGAGAGCACCATGTCGCCTTCGCGCAGCCCTGCTCGGCGACGCTTGGTGCTCTTCGCCTTGGGCAGATCGGACTCGTCGGGCTCCACCGCCACCACCAAGTTGCCACCAGACAGCTTGAGCGCCTGCGTCCACCGCTTCGCCCAACCGCCCGCGGATGTTTGGCCCTGTCACTAAGCGATCGATCACCACCTCGATGTTGTGCCGCATTTGGCGATCGAGCGAGTGATTTTCCGACAGTTGGACAATGTTGCCATCCACCCGAGCGCGGACGTAACCTTGCTTCTGCAGGTCCTCGAACAGGTCGCGGAACTCACCTTTTTGCTGGCGGACCACCGGCGCGAGGATGGCAAACGGCGTCTTGGCGGGCAGCATCAGGATGTGCCCCATGATCTGCTCGCGGGTTTGCGCCGTGATCGGCTGGTCGCACTTCGGACAGTGCCCCTGCCCGACGCGGGCGTACAGCACTCGCAGAAAGTCGTAGATCTCGGTAATCGTGCCGACGGTCGACCGCGGATTGGTGCCCGACGACTTCTGCGAGATAGAAATCGAGGGACTCAGGCCGCTCAGGTGGTCGACGTCCGGCTTGGGCATTTGGCCCAGGAACTGGCGGGCGAATGTCGAGAGGCTCTCGACGTATCGCCGCTGGCCTTCGGCATACAAGGTATCGAACGCTAGGGAGCTCTTGCCCGAGCCGGAAACACCGGTCAGGCAAATGAGCTTGTTTCGCGGGAGGCGCACGTCGACATCTTGCAGGTTGTGCTCGCGGGCTCCTTTGATGACGATATCAGCAGCGGGCATCGGGCGTCCTTGCGGCTAGGCGGGCGAGAGTCGGTGCGGTGAAGCGGGCGGGTTGGCGCGAACCAATCATTGTAAGGCACTACTACGGCAGCGGAAAGATCACGAAACCTGCGGAGATGCGAAGGATGAGAACCACCTTGTTTTTCTTGGCAATAGCAGCGATAGCAGCCACGAGCGACGCGCAGGACGACGAAAACAACCGCCGCGACCTGTGGGCCGACCGAATGGCGCAGTTCGCCGAGCAAGACCAGGAGCATCCCGCCCCGTCGGGCGGTGTGGTGTTCGTAGGCAGCTCTAGCATTCGCCTGTGGGATTTGGAAAAGAGCTTTCCGGAAATGCAGCCCAAGCCGCTAAACCGCGGCTTCGGCGGGTCGCAGCTTGTCGACTCGATCCAGCGAGCCGAAGAGCTGGTGCTGAAGCACAAGCCACGATTGGTACTGGTTTACGCAGGCGATAACGACATCGCGGCGGGCAAAGACGCGCCCCGAGTCGTGAACGACTTCCGCAAGCTCGCTTCGCTAGTCAAGCAGCATCTGCCCGAAGTGCAGATCGCCTACATTGCTATTAAGCCTAGCATTGCGCGGTGGAACCTGCAGGAGACCATGGCCGACGCCAACCACCAGATTGCCGAACGATGCGGCAGCGACGAACAACTGACGTTCGTCGACGTCTGGCTGCCGATGCTTGGCGACGATGGCAAACCCCGCCCCGAACTCTTCCGCGACGACGGCCTGCACCTCAACGACAAGGGCTACCAACTTTGGACATCGCTCGTCGCTCCGGTAATCGAGTCGGCACGTACGACTCGAGAGTAGATAAGATTACTAGATTCAGTAGTTCCCAATACGGTGAATCAGCCTAGGTGAACGCAAGGCCCCTCTGGATAATGATTTGTGTCAAAGCAGATCAATCTCCAAGGAGGGGACCATGCGTTCACGGCCGGATTATATCGTTACCAAAGATGAAGTACACGGCTATGCCAATCACTGGCTCGCCTCGGCGTTGAAGCTGGAGTATGAGGGTCGAAAATGCAATGCCAGCACGCTCTTGCAGGTTCTGCTGCTTGCCGCCAGTCGGGTGGCCAGCATCTTCGCGGTATGTCGCGACCTGTCCGACGCGCCGTGCGACCAAACGATTCGCAACGCCCTGGGCGAAGCATTGCCCGAAATGGCCGAACTGGAGCGACGTTTGAATCGTTCGCTCTCGACGGAACTCCCCAAGGCGTTGTTCAGCAAGTCACGAGTCGTCGCCATCGACTTGACGCTGATCCCTTATCACGGCCAGCCGCTGGCGGACAAGAAGGAGGTTTATCGCAGTTCGCCCAAATCGGGGACCACCCACTTCCATGCTTACGCCACCGCGGCGGTGATCCACAAAGGCCATCGCTACACGCTAGCTTTGACGCACGTGGAGCATGGCGAGAAGATGAAAGTGGTTGTGCAAAGGCTCATGGCAATCATCCGCCGTCGAGGGGTAAGGGTTCGTTTTCTCCTGATGGACAAGGGTTTTTTCAGTGTCGAAGTGATTGCTTACTTGAAACGAGCCGGGCTTGGATTCATCATTCCCGCAATCGTTCGTGGACGCAAACCGGGACGGGGTAAGCAAGTCACTGGGCTGCGAGCCTTGAGGAAGAAGAGAAACGGTTACTATTCTTACACGCACCGAGGCAAGGTGGAGGG
Source organism: Lacipirellulaceae bacterium (assembly GCA_963753855.1). Classification (GTDB taxonomy): domain Bacteria; phylum Planctomycetota; class Planctomycetia; order Pirellulales; family Lacipirellulaceae; genus Aeoliella. Next base: position 1,172,368 of record CAVWDV010000009.1, read on the forward strand.
CAAGGACCGCACGTCCAAGGTGACCATCTGCGTCGCCAGCAAAGGTTATACGGACAAGAAATCGGGCAAGCGGAAGACGAAGAAGCTGATGTACGCCATTTGGAAAGTTCGACAGACCCCCAAGGAAATCCGCGAAACGTACCGCAAGCGATTCGGCATCGAGACCAGCTACCGGCAGATGAACGAGGCGCGAATCAAAACCTGCACCCGCGATCCAGCACTGCGACTGCTCTTCGTAGGCGTCGCCCTGGTCCTGCGGAACGTCTGGGTCTGGTTGCACTTCAAACTGGCTAAAGGAAAATGGGACGACGAGCCACAACTGCTTCTCGAACTACTCCGCTTCCGTGAAATGCTCCTCTGGATCGGACAAGTCGTCGGGCGAATGTTGGGGGCTGACCAAAATCAAGGCATCGATCGTGGTACTTACGACCGGCTGGCCGGAAACGCCTGAATGAATACCTATTTGGAACTACTGAATTTCGGTGTATCATTAGTTTTAAGGGTTCTTCAGTGATTTTAGTGGCTGATTATTGCGTTTCGAGGTGCTAGTCGTTGAGAATGCTCAGCATGAGCCAGCTCACCGAGCATTACCGTCAGTTGTTGGGTTTGGATGCTTCCTGGAAAGTATCGGAGGTATCTCTTTCGATGGAAGAGAAACGGGTGGATATTGGCCTGTCGCATCGTGGGGGGCTCGTGAGGTGTCCTGAATGCGATGCTGAGTGCCCGATCGCCGATCACGCCCCGGAGCGAACCTGGCGGCATCTGGACACGATGCAGTTCGAGACGCTCCTGCGGGCCCTTCCTCCGAATGACTTTTCGACGTACTGCTAGGGCAGATTGTCGCGCAACTTGTCAGGTGCATCGCTTTCGTGTGTGCGGCTCAGGTGCGCGTCGATGGGTTTGAGCACGGCCAGGATGACGATGGCGATAATCACGCCGGCTACCATCAACTCGTAACGCCCGAAGCCGGCCACCGAGCCGAGCGCCGCAGCCAGCCAGATGCTGCTGGCGGTGGTGAGGCCTTTGATGTGCTCCCGGTCGTTGAGTTTGAGAATCGTGCCAGCGCCCAGGAAGCCGACTCCGGCAGCCACGCCTTGCACCACGCGGGCCCCCGCGTTGGGGTCACCATCGGCAATCACTTCGCCCAGCAGCACGAACACCGCCGCACCGACCGATACTACCATGTGTGTCCGCAGGCCTGCCCATTGGCCAGAAAGCTCGCGCTCGAAGCCGAGCACTCCGCCCGCTATCGCAGCAATACCAAGCCGCCCAAGATTACTGCCAAGTAGCTGTAAATCGAATTCCATGTTCAACGCCCTGCCAGCGTACGTTGTATCGCAGTTGGGCAAGGGTAGCCATCACGCGCTGAGTGATGTTCCGCAGCGGGGCGGAACGACTCTCCGCTGGTCATAATTAATCGCCAGCAGAGCGAGTTGTTTGTTATCGCATTTCCACACGCAGAGCGTGAGGGCGACACTACCCATAAAGCTCCTCCACCGCTTCGCCTTCGTCTACCAGTTGAATCGGCCGGCCGATGTGGCTCATGTTTTCGTGCGCGGGGTCGATGCCCAACAGGGTGTAGATGCTGGCAAACAAGTCTTTCACGTGCACGGGTCGGTCGGTCACTTCCGCGCCGCCGGCGTCGGTCTGGCCAATTACCTGACCGCCACGCACGCCGCCACCAGCGAGCGCCACGTTAAATGCGCGTGGGTAGTGGTCGCGACCGCTGCGAGCATTGATCTTGGGCGTGCGGCCAAACTCGCCCATCCACACCACCAACGTGTCGTCGAGCATTCCCCGCCCACGCAAGTCGGCAATGAGCTGCGCCATTGGCTGGTCGATTTGCCCGGTGAGGGTGGCGACCCGCTCGAAGTTGTTGTCGTGCGTATCCCAACCACCCACATTTACCTCAACGAACGTTACGCCGTGCTCCACAAGCCGCCGCGCCATCAGGCAGCTCGCCCCAAAATCGGTGCGGCCGTAGGCATCGCGCATCGACTCCGATTCGCGCTCCACATCAAACGCTTCCATCCTGGGGCTGAGGATCATTTCGCTCGCGGCATCCACGAGCTTGCGGTGGTCGGCTACCAGGTCGGGCGCCACGGCCTCTGCGAATTGCTCGTCGAGGTTCTGCAGCATGCCGAGCCGACGAAGGTACCGATCGCGGCTAGTGGTGGGCGTGCTGTTTTGGGGCGGTCGGGTGGCGTTCTGCAGCACCAGAGGGTCGTAGTCGACGCCCAGGAAACCCGCGTTACCCACGTTCTGCCCACGGCCTCCAATCCGTACGAAGCTGGGCAGCTCGGAGGCCGCATCGCCGATTTGGTGGGCAATGTTGGAGCCGAGCGTGGGAAACTTCACGCCGCCCATCGGCAGGTAGCCGTGGTGCATATAGAAGCTGGCCCGCGGGTGGCTGCCCTCCTTGCTGGTCATGGAGCGGATGATGGCAATCTCGTCCATCACGTCTGCCACACAGGGCAGGTTGGCGGCAATCTGAATGCCTGGCACCGAAGTGGAAATTGCTTTAGTTTCGCCACCGTGTTCGTGGTCCGGCTTAGGGCTGAAGGTCTCAAACGGACTCGGCCCGCCTGCCATCCAAAGCAGGATGCACGCCTTCTGCTGCCGGCGTAGTTCGTCGGCCGCCAGGCTGATGGCGTCGGTCCAACTTACTGCGTTAGCCGCCGCGCCGGCGACACCCACGGCACGCAAGAAATCGCGCCGCGAAGTAATGCCGTGCTGATTGGCCCGAACGCGAATATGGTGTTGCAGGCGAGGGGACATGGTGAAGGCTCCGTAAAATGGGTTGAACCAAACTCCGCAATCGATCAGGTTGAGAAAGCCTTAAGGATCAAGTTTCAATCTTCAGATCGCCCGGTACACTAGTCGTTGAACCTTGAACCTTCAACCTTGGTCATTCCTAATCGGTCCTTGGTTATTTCCGATACGCGTACTCGGTCGAGTTAATTAGCGACCATAAGAGGTCTTCGTAAACTTCGCTCCGCTCGCCGACGGACTCGGCGTAAGCGTTGATGTGGCTGAATTCCTCGTCGGTGGGTTCGCGGCAAATTGTGCGGAGAAACAGCTCGCTAGTGAGCAACTCGTCGTCCTCGATATCGGCTAGCAGCTTACCCAACGACGTGGGCCGGCGCCGATTGCCAACCGAAATCGCCGCGTTGATCTGCGGTGTGTTCATCATGGCGAGCGTTTGCGGGATGCTGCTGGTGATGGTCTCGCGCGGCTCGGACGGGTCGAACCCGAAGGCCACGTTGAATACCGTCCGCGGCGTGATCCGCAGACCGTAAGCACGTGCGTTGACTCCGCCTACCATCGAGCGGATGGTCGCCTCGTCGAGTTCGAGCGTAGTTAGCAGCGCGTTGAACAATTGGTCGCCACGCAGCGGTTGGGCCACGTTGGCCGTGAACGGCACCGCGTCGGGCAAACGACGAGGGCGGCTTTCGCGCTGGTACGCTTGGGTGTTCAAGATCACCCGCATCAGCCACTTGGGATTGTAGCCGCTGGCGGCAAACTCCTTACTCAGGCACTCCACCGCCTGCGAACCGCTCGGCGTCCGATCCGGCCCCATGTCGTCCACTGGTTCGTAGAAGCCTTCGCCCACCAGTTCGGCCCACATGCGATTGACGTATGCCGTGGCAAACCACTCGCTGTCGGCCATCCACTGGGCAATAGCCGCGCGGCGGTCGCCATCGCTCGTACCAAGGGGAAGCTCAGCCGAGGTAAGAAAGAACCGCGGCTCCATCAGTGTACCGCGTGCCGAAGGGTCGTCGAGGTCAGGCATGTAGTGTTCGGGCGCACCGCGGCGATTGAGATTATTATTGCCCCCCCGCCGCGCCTCGCGACGATTATTGGCAATCACTTCGTAGCTGCGTTTGGTAGCCGTGTTGACTTGCCTGACGGCGGTGCGCGGAAAGAAAGCCGCCAGCTCGTGAAACTGCTCGCGCTTCCAGCGATCGTACGGATGATCGTGGCACTGGGCGCACTGAATCTGAATACCGAGAAAAATCCGCGAGATTTCGGCCGTGGAGTCTTCCGTTACCCCATTCTGCGCCATCATGATGGCCGTCGCGCCATCGTCGCGGACGTCGCCCAGGCAGGTGATGAACTTGCTGGCCACTTCGTCCCAGCCGGTACCAGCGTTCAGGTCGTCGGTGAGCATGGTCACCAGCGCATTGCTCACCAGTACTGCGCGATCTTCGATCCGCCGCGAGAGAATTACATCCCGCCAGTACCGTGCCCAGTTTTGCCCGAATTGGTCGTGCGCCAGGAGGTCGCGGATCACGCGGTCGCGCTTCGCATCGGATGGATCGAGCAAAAACGCAGTGGTATGCTCGGGCGAAGGTATATCGCCGACCACGTCGAGCCACACCCGGCGGAGGAACGTAGCGTCGTCGATCGTGGGAGCCAGAACGGTGGACGAGTCGAACAGATCCTCCGCGAGCAGCCGGTCGACCTGTCGCGAAACGCGGGCGACACTCGGCTCGGCGGTGGCCGCATTAGCAACCATCGCTATCGCAATGCACTCGCCTATTACTAGCCAATAACGCATAGGTCGGTTCCTTGAACGGTCTCGCAACAAGTGGAAACGGTTGGGAAAGCGGTCCCGTTTTGGCCGATGCTGGTGGGGCCTCCGCAGGTACCCTCCCGCCGGCATCTCCACGATCTCTAGCCCATCCTTCCCGCATAACTGCCTAATCTATCGAACCCCAGCAGCAGCGGCTGGGTTTCGCTGGTGGCCAAACTTCCTCCCGCGGCCTGGTGCCCGCACCTAATCGCCGCTGGCATACTCGCCTTGGCCGTAACTGCTTTGCCCAAAATAACTTAGCGATTGCGACCTTCTCCCGCGCCGGATAAACGACTGGTTGGCTTGATTCGAACGCCGACGCCAGCCGCCCCAGCGTTGGCACTCGAATTCAAGTGACCCGATTCGATCCACTCCATTCTAGCACCGCGGGCGGTTGGCGATTGTTAAGAAGACTGACCAGTTACTAGCTACTTGACGCTTGCTCGGATCGGATGGGTTTCCTCGCTCATCGATTCCCCGCATCACTGTGGGGCGCCGACTTGCGCGGTCGCGCTGAAATCCTATTCTGGTCGCCGGTTCACCGGGGATGGCAATTTAATACGCTGTGAAAATGCTGTACTCAACGGCTATTCGTTAGTGCGTTCGCCAAGTAGCTTGTCGACGCGTACTATCGCATAGTCACGTGCCAGCAGTTCCTGAATCAGTTCGCCAAGCTTGATGTACACCTTATCTTTGCGAGTGGTACCCAGATGCAGAAGCAGCAGATGGCCGTTCAGTCCTGACTCCGAGCCTTGTTCGTACTCCAGTACATCTTGGATGAGCTCATCCGATGGCACAAAAGCCTGGTGACCCTCAGGTGCATAATCGCGATTCGAACCTGTGCCGGAAGTAAAGTTAATCATCTGGCAACCAAGTTCTTTGGCCCACGCCGTGTGCTGGGCGTTGTGCCATTCGTAGGGAGGCACAAAATAGATTGGCTCACTGCGGCTCGCACCCAACTCGCCCAACTCGGCCAGGTTGCGATACAAGTCAGCCTGGAATCGTTTCCGAAAAACGAATGATTGCGCACGATCCTCCCAGGGTGCATACAGCAGGTGGCCGTCGGAGTGGGGGCCCACGTAGTGACCAGCATTCAACGCCTGCCTTGTCCATGTGCGCATGTTAGGCGCATCAAGTGCTTTGCCTGTCAGAAAAAATGCTGCCGAGGTCTTATGGTCGGACAACGTCTTGAGAACCGATTCTGCCCCGTCGACATGCTCGTCAGCCGTGAACAGGAGGGCCAACGTCTTTTGCGTGAGAGACGCTCGACGAATCGCGCCGGCATCGATTTCAAAATCTCCAGCCGGGTTCGGTACGCGACTTTCCACAACTTTTCGTGCCACGTCTGGCTTGGCGCCAAAATGGGCCATCATGTAGATAGCACCTGCGGTGCCATCCATGGTCGGCTCATTGGTCGAGTAATCACCGATATCGTCGTGATAGACAACATGCTTATTTTGGAATGCAGCGAACTCGTCTTCATTCTCCAGGTGTAGTCCCAACAGACTCTGGTAGACCTTGGCGTAAACGGGACCATCGACCAATCCACCTGGAACGGCTCGCTCAGTGAGTTTCCAGATTCCGGTGTGCACGTCTTCGGGATACTCGCCATCGTGCGGAATCTCCGTGAACATGGTTGTCCCCCAAGGATTGCGGCCGAACAGCCAATCGCGTTGAGCCAGCAGGTGATCGTGGTATTGCTGGTCTCCTGTCATTCGCTCGTAGAGCAGGATTTGCGTAATCAGCGCGGTCGTCAAATTGTTGGAACACCAAATGAAAGGAACACCAACACCGAACGCGTTCTCTTGGGCGCGGACAATGGTTGCTTCGATGCCGGAGCGATAGTAGCCTGCAAGCTCTTCCTGTATTCCGGCGGCGACATGCGGATACAAGGCAAAGTGGCCGACATTCACGAACGGGTAGTATTGATAATGGCCAGCCGTTTCCCGAGGCATCCAAGAAGTGTCGTTCGCCAGGCGAGCGTAGCGGATTGCGTCGGTCAGATACGACTCTTCGCCAGTAGCGTCGTAGAGCACAGCAGCAGCCCACTCCATGTCGTCGGCCCACGTGGTCTCGGCATAGCGATAAGGTGCCTTGTATGAGTTGCCTTGTTGAACGCCTTCGTTTGCTTTTCCCATCGCATAAAACTCTCGCGATTCTTGCAGGCATCGGTCGGCAAAGCGGGGGTCGCCTAGCTCCTGCTTCCAGATTTGGTACGCCATGGCCGTGGCGGCGGCGCAACGGCCCGCCAGGTTTGCCAGGCCTGTCGACTCGCTCTTGAATTGGCGCAACCCTTGAGGTTTGCCATTTGCACCGTAGACAACTCGGTAGCTGTTAGGACCCCAGCCGTAGTCGGAGGTGTCTTGGTCGGGCATCTTCCACTCGTTGTGATCCCGGTCGTCAGCCACCTGATGGTAAAGCTCATCAGGACTGGGATGCAGCTTCAGCAACCAGTCCAATCCCCAGCGAGCTTCGTCGAGCACGTCGGGTAGACCATTGGGTAACGGATGCCCGAGCCGATCGGTACGATCGTCAAACTTCGCTGGTTCCAATTGGTAGGCCAGCAGCATGCGAGCCGTGGCATTACTTCCCGTGAGCAGATACTTCAGTTGATCGCCCGCATCGTGCCATCCGCCACTGGCATCAATAAAAGTGCCGGCGGGCTTCGGTCCGAATGCGGTCCTCCCATCTCGCTGGTGGCAGACCGTATCGAGTACCGGGTTATATCCACACCGTTGTTGGCGCATGAATCGCATCAAGTCCTCGACGTAATCGCCGTAGGCCTCGTCGCCAATCGTAAACGGACGAGAAGTTTCGCCCGAAGCGTCTATTCTCAAGCGATAACGCCCGGGCGTTGCGAACCTGCTAAAATCAAGGCGGTAGTAGTGCCCGAAGCTGCCCCAGCCCGAGGCTGGAGAGGGTGCGATGATTTGCGAGAACACCACCTTCTCGGATGGTACTTCCAGCAAGGAGAACCTTCCCACGACCGGATCGTGGGAGAAGGCGATCGCCACTTTGCTGTCCGCTGCGTGGTATCCCACTTGATTCGCGCACACATGTACGGCATCCTCCGCCACGAGCAACCTAGCGGCGGCCGCCGCTCCGAGCAAGTTCAACAAGAAAAATAAGGATCGAACGTGGCGCATCGTGGAATATTGCATCAATACTTCTCGAAAGTCAATTCTTGGAGCGTGTCGCCGGAGTGCGGCTGCCACCCCCAGCGTGAGCGCGGTCGTGCAGGCCGACTAGACTTCCCCCCGTCACTCTGCAGGAATCGCAAGTCGCACCCTTGCGCGATTCCTGGATGCAATCAGCCCGAGCCATTGTCGCGCGGAGCAACATGCAGGACCGTTGTTCGGGCACCTGCGTCGTGACCGCACCAACGCTAAGCGTGACAGCGAAGCTGGCTTTCCACGTATCATAGTGATCCGCGTCGACAATACCAGGCGAACCGCTTTCGTTGGGCAGCACAATCGAGGCACCCAGGTTGTCGCCCTTACGTGTAGTCGGCCAGGTTCACGTTGTGGTCACCGTTGCAGTCGCTGGACAGCGGGGCAACCACGCTCAGCACGAGATGATTACGCTCTAGCGATACAGCGAAACCCGATGTCACGGAGGCAAACTGGCCTAAGAAGTCGGATGCGGTAGCGACGACCCACGATCCGCCCTGTGGGTCGAACCCTTCGAGCAACGACACTTCGAGGTCACCGCTCAGCATTAAAATTGCCGCAACATTCACCAAGCCGGCCTCGGCGAGCAACAACAAGTCGATTGCCAGTGCGCCGAACTAAGGAGGAGGTCCGAGGTGTTAGGTGTTAAAGGTCGACGCCATGAGAGACCACCAGTAATCAGCCACCAAACCAAGATCAACCAGCAAGGAGCGATGACGGAAATAGTGGCTCGGCCGGCTCTGCATCGGCCAGCCAATCCCGCAGCATCGGCACAGCTCTGGGTGCAGCGGCAGCATATCCTGGCGTCGGTGCGCCACCTCGACTTCTTGGCGGGACAGTCTCCTTGGCGATTGGCGGCCCCGAGGTGCGCCGCTATCGGCGGAGAGCGCTGGTGTCGCTATTCCAATCGCGGAGTGCCACTGCTAGGCTTGAGCCTACTTTACTGAGAGTCGACCCAAGTAGGCTCTATCGCGAGATTGCCGCATGCAGGTACGAACATGAGTACGAAGAGAGAAACGGAGCGGGAGATAAGCCAGGCGATTATTCGCTTCGAGAAGGAGTTCATGGGCCGCGGGCCCTTGGAGACGAGAACCTACATCATCGAGGATATGGTGTTGGTCCGGCTCAAGAATGTGTTGACGCCGGCGGAAATGAAGCTCTCGGAGTCGGAGGATCGCGATCGGGCACGATACTTGATCAAGCAGCTGCGGCAGCAGCTGATTGAGCAGGGAAGGCCTTTGTTGGATGCCGTGATTCAGGACATCCTTGGCGTCAATGTGGTCAGCTTGCATACCGACATCAGTGCTCGAACTGGCGAGCGCGTGATCGTGCTTACGCTGGAGCGGGCGCCGGAATTCGCAAGTTCTTAGCGTCTTTTTGCAAAATCTTGCGGGAAGAACTTGACGAAGGCTCATGTACGTCGTAGAGTAGTACCGATAAAGCTATTGGCTGGGTTGGACTCTGCGGTGCGGAGGTCAAACAGTCAGGCTGGATAAGGTTCGAGTTGCATGGGATTTAATGCCCTTGCAAAAAGGCCGGCAGGTTGCAATGAGCAGCCTACCGGCCTTTTTTTGTGCCGATCCGATAAATTTGACGAAATGAACTGAGCTACGCCACGACGGTCAGAATGGCCGTCGGGACAAGCCGGGTTGTGAGTACGCAAAGTGCTCGCCCCCGGCTTTTTTTGTGCCCCCGTCACAAGTTCAAATTTCAACCGACCCCCCAAGATTCGGAGTCTCCCTGTCATGCAGTCGTTCGCCGTCCTCCTTGTCGTGCCAATCCTGTGCCTCCTGGCCACAGCATGCCTGCCATCCGCCATCGCGAACACCAAAGTGCGGTTGGTACGCGGGTTCGTGACCTTACTGGTTGCCTTGCAATGTTTATTGGCATTCTGCTTGGCGACCGGTTACGTGGCCATGGGCAGCGAGCCGCTTTCGACTTCCGTGCTCGGCACGCTTGATGCCAGTAATTTTGCCGGTATTTACTACGACGGGGCGACGGCCTTGATGCTAGCGCTGGTTAGCTTCGTGGGTTTCGTTGTGAGCCGCTTCTCGATTCGATATTTGGATGGCGAGGCGATGCAGGGTCGGTATTTTCGCTGGCTCGGTTTCACAATTGGCGCCGTCTCGCTGATGGTTATCGCCGGCAACTTGCTGCTATTCTTCGCGGCATGGGTGATGACAAGCTTCGGGTTGCACCAGTTGTTGTTGCACTATCGCCATCGCGAAGCCGCCCACCGCGCCGCCTGGACCAAATTCACCATTAGCCGACTCGGCGATGCCTTCTTGATCGCCGCGCTCATCTTGACCTTCAAGACCTTCGGCACGTTTGAACTGTCCACCTTGTTCGAAAGCGCCAAAGCCCTCGCGGGAACCACGGCATTAACGCCCAGTCACGTTGCGATTGGCTGGTTGCTGGTACTCGGTGCGGTGACAAAGTCGGCTCAGTTTCCATTTCACACTTGGCTGCCGGACACCATGGAAACGCCAACCCCCGTCTCGGCCTTGATGCATGCGGGGATTGTGAACGCGGGCGGCTATTTGATTATTCGGATGAGTCCTTTGGTGGCGTTGGCGCCTGCGGCGCTAATCACGCTGGCACTCATTGGAGCGTTCACCGCGTGCTTTGCCGGGGTGGTCATGATGACCCAGCCAAGTGTGAAGCGGGCATTGGCTTACTCCACCATCGCTCAAATGGGCTTCATGATGTTGCAGTGCGGCCTGGGAGCCTACTCAGCGGCAATGCTACACATCCTGGCCCACTCGCTGTACAAGGCGCATGCCTTCCTGAGTAGTGGAAGCGTGGTTTCTCAGTCGCTAGCGACTGCCGGGGCAAAATCGCCGACTCCGAGTCTCGGCAAGAGCATCGCGTACCTATTTGCGCCGCCCTCGCAACGGGACTGGCCTTCCTGGCGGTTTCCACTGCGGGTGGCTTCCAAGTTGCCAGCAAGCCGGGAGGCCTGGTGCTGGCGTTTATCCTCTGCCTCGCGCTGACGACCTGGGGATGGCGGATGTTTACGCTCGGCTCGATGAGAGCCATCGCGGCGGGATGCGTCGGTATTACGCTGCTTTGCCTCACCTATGTTGCAAGCTATTTGGTGGTTCAACACGTGATCGAACAAACGGCCACCGTTGCCCAAGTCGCCCCCAACGTGCAACTGGCGTCGCTCGTGATTGCCTTGGGCTTTGTCGTACTGTTTGCTCTCCATGTGCTGTTCGTATGGCGGCTCCGGCCGAGCTGGCTGGAACCAATGCGCGTTCATGCTGCCAACGGATTCTACATCGATGCCATTTACCAACGCATTTTCGCGTCGCTGGCATAGCCCGATCTCACCGAATATTTCGCAATCCATTACCGATCAAGCAATTGCTCAAGAAAACACAGGAACCTAACCATGTCCATTCTCAACTCCCAGCCGCAACAAGTATTCGAGTCACAAAAGCAGCTTCGTCCCGCTGATCCGGCCCTCACGCCAAGGGTCGAATCGCCATCCACCATTCAGGATGTACTGCATGCGGTGGAAGACAAGATCGCTCCGGTTTGGCCACTCAAGGACTACGTGGCGGTGAATCCCTACGCTGGTCTTGCCAGTCAGGAATTCCTCTCGGCACGTAACTCGCTGCGATCGGTCTCCGATCTAGAACTGCTGATGTCCGCGGACTACTACCGGCAACAATTCGAGGAAGGAGCTTTCTCCAGGGCCGATATCGATGCGGCGGTCGACGAGTTGGTGGCAGACGGCGTGACCGGAGCCGAACGGATTGATGTGAATCAATTAGTGGCGTACTTGAACGAGCCAATGGGGCCAATCCCAGCCGCCGATGTTGAGTTTACCAAACCGGCCAATCCCGATCGTCAGCTACGAACCTTTGCCGAAAAATTGGATGAACACACCGGCTCCGACTGGTCGCGGCTCATTCGCAACGAACTCTCCAAGCACTGCGCGGCGCACTACGACCAGGGGCAAGCATCCTGGTTGAGCACTTTGCGGCATCTGCCGCTGTACGAGGCCTGGCGCTCGACGGCTCAGCATGATCGAACGTTCGAAATCCTCGGTGTCGGCGAGTTTCGCAGCTTGGTCTCGCAGTTGCCGCACCAGCCGCAGGCGGCTTTGGCCGTGTTGCTGAAGCGGCTAGGCGTACCGCAAAAGTTGTGGGCCGACTTCCTGCTTTGCGAAGCGCTGACGATGCCTGGGTGGATTGCTTGGACCAGGTACCAACAGCGGGATGCCGAGCAGCACGGAGAGGAAAACACAGACTTCGCTGGCTTGCTAGCCATGCGGCTGACGTATGAGGTTGCCTTGTCCGAGCATCTGGCCTTTCATGTCCACTGGCCTTCGATCGCGGTACATCATTCTTCGCTCGTTGATGAGGTTGGGTTGAAAAAAGATGAAGACCTCCTCCGATACGCGCTTTTGAAAGCCAGCGAGATTGCCTTTCGGAAGCGACTCGTAGCGGATCTGGCAAGTAGCCAAAACGATGTCGATCCCGCGTCGGCGAAGGACCGGAGCCTAGCGCAAATGGTGTTTTGCATCGATGTCCGGTCGGAGCGAATTCGGCGGCACCTCGAAGCCAGTTCCCACGCCATCGAGACCTTCGGATTCGCAGGTTTCTTTGGTTTGCCCATCGAGTTCGTAGGGCTTGGCGAAACCGAGGGGTCGTCGCAAGTGCCCGTCTTGCTTGCGCCCAGTTCAAAGTCTACGAAGAACTTGACGCGGCCGATGCAACGGAAGCACACGCCACGCGGGACCAACGGGCAACCTTTCGGTTCCTACGCAATACGTGGAAGGGCTTTCAATCGTCGGGAGCGAGTACCTTTGCTTTCGTCGAAACCGCGGGGCTGTTGTACGGCCTGAAGCTCGTCGCTCGCACGCTTGGTTTCAACCCAGATTCGGCAAGCCGCTTTGACGGAGTGCGAAAAGCCGATCGCAAGCGGCTGAGTCCTTCGCTCGAAGGCCTCAGCAAGCAAGGCGTTTGCCAGAGTAAGCAAGTGAATATGGCAGAGTCGATCTTGCGGGGCATCGGCATCATCGACAACTTCGCCCGCCTGGTGGTCTTCTGCGGGCATGGCAGTCAAACCGAGAACAATCCGCTGAAAGCTGGGCTCGACTGCGGGGCGTGTGGCGGCCATTCGGGCGAAGCCAACGCGCGACTCGCTGCAAAGTTGCTCAACCAGCAACACGTTCGGCAATCGCTGAAGGAACGAGGAATCGAGATTCCGGACGATACGCAGTTCGTCGCGGCACTTCACAACACGACAACCGACGGATTGGAATTCTTCGACACCGCGCACCTCCCCTCATCGCATATCAATGACTTGGAACAAGTTCAGGTCCAAGCGGCGGTTGCGTCGGAGCAAACCGGGTGCGAACGACTATCGGTGCTGCCTGGTCGAAGTGTCGACGATCTGGTGCGGAGAAGTCGCGACTGGTCCGAGGTACGACCCGAGTGGGCCCTCGCCGGAAATGCCGCCTTTATTGCGGGGCCTCGTGACTTGACGAAAGGGGTTTCGCTCGAAGGACGGGCATTCTTGCACAGCTACGATTACCGCAACGATCCAACGTTTGCAGTGCTGGAGCAAATCATGACGGCACCCATGGTTGTGGCCAACTGGATCAACATGCAGTACTACGCGTCGACGGTCGATCCGATCCATTTCGGCAGTGGCAATAAGACGGTCCACAACGTGGTGGGTCGCTTCGGCATTCTCTCTGGCAATGGTGGCGACTTAATGACCGGGCTGCCATGGCAATCGATTCACGACGGCCAGCGGTATCAGCACCACCCGCTGCGACTACTTACGGTAATTGTCGCGCCGCGGGAAGCAATCGACGCAGTGATTGCCAAGCATGCCGATGTAGCGGCTCTACTGGGCAATGGCTGGCTGCAGCTGATTGCCATCGAACAGGGCGAGTCGTACCGGTATACCGAGCGGCGGGAATGGGAGGAGATGGGCACAAGCCCCTTGCTCCCGGCGGCCTGTTGAATGGGCCATTCCCCCCCCCCTCTCGAACCACACCTTCCAAGTATTGCGGAGAGCTTCGATGAGCGCGACGACACTTTCACGTACCCAGTCCAATCCTCACGTCCATGCCCTGGAACAGGTGATGGCCAAGGCTGAGCGGCCGGTCGAGTGGCTCGTCATCGCACACAACGATGCACGAATGCTCGCAGCACTTTCGTCCGCGTTGACGGGCGAGTCGGCGGCGATCCTCGAACTCTCCGAGGACACTTGGGACTTCGAGGGGAAGGAACTTTCCGAGACGATTGAGTGGGCGATCGAGCAAGGTGATATCGAGCACCTCGTACTCGCGGGGCACTCGCACGCGAGTGGCTCACAAAGTCGAGCTTCCCTGCCCGCATACGATACGAAAGATGGTGGGCAAGACGGCCACAACCGGTTGCTTGCCGGTGCCCAGGGTCGCAACGCGCAAAATAGCGATGTGCAAGCCAAGCTCGCTGCTCAAATGGAGCAGATGTCGGACATCCCAGCTGTCCAAGAGCGGTGCTCCCGCGACGAGTTAGCCGTCTATGCGTTGCTTTACCGAGCAGACCTTGGTGTGTTCTTGGCTTACGAGAGCGACGAAGGCAGATGTCGTCCGCTCGTGGCTTAGCTGGAAAAACTCTTATTCCCGCATTCTTCGTGGTGCGCACCCATTCCCGGTACGGCAAGGTACCACCCGTGCGCCGCGAAAGTGATCCGAATATCCATGGAGACGATCGCTATGGCTGGAGAAACAGCCCTTACGCATGCCCCAACCAACGACCTTAGCGAGTCGCCCGAACGATCGGCGCACCTGGAGAAGCTGGAGGCCGAGAGCATTTTCATCATGCGCGAGGTCGCAGCGGAGCTCGAGAATCCGGTTTTGCTCTATTCTATCGGAAAAGATTCCTCGGTACTCCTTCACTTGGCGTTGAAAGCCTTCTATCCGAGCAAGCCGCCATTTCCATTGCTGCATATCGATTCGACGTGGGAATTTCGCGAAATGATCGACTTCCGCGAGCAGTACGCACGTCGCGAACTCGGCTTGAACGTCATTGCGTACGTGAATGAAGAGGGGGTGCGAGCCGGCATCAATCCGTTTGACCACGGTAGCAAGGTTTACACCGATCTTATGAGGACACAACCGCTGAAAGAAGCGTTGACCAAGCACCGTTTCGACGGAGCCATCGGTGGAGGGCGGCGCGACGAGGAACGTTCGCGAGCGAAGGAACGTGTGTTTTCGTTTCGCGATCGCCAGCACCGGTGGGACCCCCGCAACCAGCGGCCCGAGTTGTGGAGTCTTTACAATACCTGGAAGACATCGGAGGAATGCTTGCGCGTATTCCCGCTTTCCAACTGGACCGAATTGGATGTCTGGCAATACATCTTGCAAGAGCAGATTCCGATCGTGCCGCTCTACCTCGCGAAGCCACGCCCGGTCGTTCATCGTGATGGCGACCTGATTGTCGTTGACGACAATCGCATGCGGTTGCGAGAGGGCGAAGTTCCTGAAATGCGGAACGTCCGTTTTCGAACGCTGGGCTGCTATCCCGTTACCGGCGCAACCGAGTCGACCGCAGGTAGCGTGGAAGCGATCGTGCATGAAATGCTCACCACAAAGGTATCGGAGCGGCAAGGTCGGGCCATCGACCGCGACGAAGCGGCGGCCATGGAACGCAAGAAACGCGACGGGTACTTCTGAGTTCGCGAGTCGCTGACGAGGCAATCCTTCCGCTAGCTCACAGGTGGTATGCAACGATGGTTGAAAACACGCTGAACCCCAACGATGTCGCCGGACGACAGCTCTTGTCCGAACACGCTAACAAAGAACTATTGCGATTCATTACCTGCGGTAGCGTCGACGACGGCAAGAGCACGCTCATTGGTCGTTTACTGCTTGAAGCAGGCGCCGTTTACGACGATCAAATCACCGCGCTGCAAAGGGATAGCGAGAAACATGGCACCAATGGCGCTGAAATTGATCTGCGCTACTGCTAGACGGCCTGGAGGACGAGCGCCAGCAGGGCATTACCATTGACGTAGCCTATCGCTACTTCACCACCGCGAAGCGGAAATTTATTATTGCCGATACGCCCGGCCACGAGCAGTTCACGCGAAACATGGCCACCGGGGCGTCGATGGCGAGCATGGCGTTGATCCTGGTGGACGCGAGCAAGGGTCTTTCCACCCAAACCAAACGGCATGCCTTTATTGTATCGCTGCTGGGCATCAAGCACGTGGTGCTGGCTGTCAACAAGATGGACCTGGTTGAATACGATCAATCCGTGTTCGCAAGCATCTGCGATGATTTTCGAAAGTTTGCCGCCAAGCTGGAGATCACGGACCTCCGGTTCGTGCCGCTCTCGGCCCTACGGGGCGACAACGTGGCGATTCCAAGCGCCAATATGTTGTGGTACGAAGATGGCTCGCTCTTGCATATCCTGGAGACGGTCTACATTAACGCCGACAGCAATCAGCGAGACCTGCGGTTCCCCATCCAGTGGGTCAACCGACCGAACTCTGATTTTCGGGGGTTCTCCGGCACCATTGCGTCAGGAATGCTTCGCGTGGATGACGAAGTGGTTGTGCTGCCTTCCAACAAGAAAACCCGCGTCAGGCGAATTGTCACCAGAGATGGCGATCTGCTCGAAGCTGGAACCACGAAGTCGGTAACCGTGACGCTTGCCGATGAGGTCGATATCGCCCGTGGAGACATGCTTGTTCGGCCAGGCAATCGGCCGAACGTCGCCCGCGAGGCAGACGCCATGATCGTGTGGATGTCGGAACACGCCATGGTGCCCGGCAAGCAGTACTGGGTAAAGCATACCACCCGACGTACTTCGGGCGAGATTGAAGACGTACGGTATTCGATCGACGTTAACACGCTACACCGTTCGCCGGCATCGGCATTGAAGCTGAACGAGATCGGCCGCTGTCGCATTCTCCTCCGCGACCCCGTGATGTTCGACCCCTATCGGCGAAATCGCGAAACCGGCTCCTTCATTCTGGTGGATCGCATCACCCACGAAACGGTCGCGGCCGGGATGTTCCTCGATGCCGATGGACATGCGGCCGGCAAAGAACACTGGGACGACAAGCCAGCTAGCACGCGGTTAGAGCCGGCCAAGAGTCTCATCAGCGAAGAAGAGCGTGTGGCTCGTTACGGGCAAAAACCCTTTACGATACTGATCTCTGGCCTGAGCGGTTCGGGCAAGACCACCGTTGCGATGGATCTCGAAAAGTTTCTCTTCGAAGCCGGCAGAAAGTGCGTGGTCTTGGACGGGCAGAACATGCGATGTGGCATTAGCCGTGAGCTCGGATTCTCGGCCGAAGAGCGATCGGAAAACCTGCGGCGAGCTGCCGAAATTGCCAAGACACTCAACGATTCTGGTCTGATCTGCATCGCCGCGTTCGTTGCGCCGCAGGACGATGTTCGCGAGTGCGCACGGCAATTGATCGGCACCGACCGATTCCTGCATGTCCATCTGGCTACGCCGCTGGATGTGTGTCGCCAGCGCGATACATCCGGCCGCTACGAAGCAGCTGAGCGTGGCGAGCTTGTGGATTTCCCGGGCGTAACTTCCCGCTACCAAGAACCCGCCGATGCCGTGCTCGCCCTCCGGACCGATAACGTCGATCGGGAGGACGTATTGCGCGAGATCGTGGCCATCGTCAGCAAGCACTACGGTTAGTCGAATCGCCCGGGGGGACCGATGGAGGCCCGCCGAGTCCTCCGCGCAACGAACATCGAAGCAGCGATTGGCGCAAGCCCCTCGAGGAGAGATATCTACGACGATCTAGCGGCTAAAATCGCAGCCCAGCAAGGCATGCGTGCGAATCGCGAAGCATAGCAACCGCTGGGTTAAGCCAGGGGCTTTCGGCCCTCCGACGCCTCGCCCATGGTGGCAAGAGCCGCCAGCTGGCTGCTAGCCGCTACAAACGATGTGCGACTTCCCACCAGGAATCGGTGGTCTCAATTCCGACGCTGGTCGCCTGCTCTGGCATTCGAATTGCTCCTTGGGTGAATGGACTCACCTCACGCTAGAAAGGAGCCCTATCATGGCCAACGAACAAGTCAAAGACGTTTTGGACAGCACCCGCGCCGTTCACGAGAGGGCGCAGATCTACTTCGAGCATCTGGCTGAACGGAGTGCGCAGCCACGGGCAAAGCTGCTGCTCGACTACCTCTCTAACCATGAGCAGCAATTGGCCCACGCGATTAGCGCCTTTGAAGCCGAGGCCGACGAGGCAACGCTACGCACTTGGGTGAATTCGACGAGTGCCGTGACCCATCTGGTTGAAACGCTCAACTGGGATGAAGTCAACAAACAATCGGCGTCGTGCGACGATTTGACCGCGTTGGCACTCGACATTGACAACAGGGTGATCGAGGTTTACGAGGATCTGGCCGGTCGAGCGGAGCCTGCTTGGTTGCAAGAGGTATTTCGAAGCCTACTCCAGATGGAGCAACAGGAGGAAAAACAAATGGCAATCCAGTCGCTCCGCGGCATGGACTTGTAGCGCAATCGATCTTACGAAGGAGCATTGCGGCACTGCTTCGCGGACTGCAATGCACGCCCCCTGCTTGCACAAGAGCGACGCGTATCGGCCGCTCGATAGGCGGACAGGTACCAGCACCGCGCCAAGTTGCCAGGCACTGTCCAAACCGCTGGCGCCGCCGCAACCGGGCGGTGTGCGGGCTCGCACGGTCGGTCTGTGTCATCGGCACACCCGAGACTGCCCGCGACGCGGTTTTGTCTGCCGTTCGGGCGATCCATTTTTGGCATACGATGTGCCCCGAATTAGAGGATGGATCATGTCATGGTGGCCCTTTGAAGGCGATGGTACGTCATGCGACTGGTGCGCCGTGGCGATCGAGGCCCGAGAGAAGGCAGCGCCCGCGCCGGTATTTCTCTTGGCATCGTTGAACCCAAAGTTCATGGTGCGCGAGATCGCGAGTTACATTCGTGTTGCGAACTGGTAGCTTTTCATCGGCTTCCAACCAGTGGCATCGCCAAACTGCTGAGGAAGTTTTGCAATCGCTCGGCACGAGCAAATCGGGCCTATCGACCAGCGATGTCGATATCCGCCGGCAAGAATACGGCTCCAACGAACTCATTGAACGTGGTCGCCGGCCTGTTATTTACATTGTCTTTGAACAACTCCGCTCGGCGCTCGTGGCATTGCTCGTGGTGGCCGCGGCGGTCTCTTTGGCGCTAGGCGAAGTTACGGACGCCGTTGCCATCGTCACGATTGTCGTCCTGAATACCGCCTTAGGCTTCTATCAAGACTATCGAGCGGAACAGGCGCTCGCAGCCCTGCGGCGGTTCGAAGTGCCGACAGTCCGCGTGCTGCGCGACGGTGCATGGACCGAGGTAACGACGAGCCAACTCCTCCCGGGCGACGTGGTACGCATACAAGCTGGCGACCTTGTTCCTGCCGACGGGCGATTGCTCGAAGTTGTCAACCTGCGCATCGACGAATCGACGCTCACCGGCGAGTCGGTGGATGCGGAAAAACAACCGGACGTGGTGGAGGGCGACGACATCGGCCTGGCAGATCGTACCAACATGGCCTTCAAGGGCACCCTGGTTACGTACGGCCACGCGTTGTTGGCGGTCACCGCCATCGGCATGGCGACCCAGCTCGGCCAGATTGCCGAGTCGCTGCAAACAGTCCGCCACGGACCGACTCCGCTGCAGCGCCGGCTTGGACGGCTGGGCCGCAGGCTGGCCGTCCTGGCATTGGCGGTGGTGGCAGTGGTATTCGTGGCGGGCATCCTGCGCGGCCAGGAGCCACGATTGATGCTCCTGACATCGCTGAGCCTGGCCGTTGCCATTGTGCCCGAAGGGCTGCCTGCCGTCGCCACCGTAGCGCTTGCGTTGGGGGCGATGCGCATGTTCGAGAGGCGGTCGCTCGTTCGCCGCCTGCCTGCCGTCGAAACACTCGGCTCCGTAACGGTTATCTGCACGGACAAGACGGGAACCATTACTGAGAATCGCATGACGGCTACCGAAGCCCATCTCGCTGGCCACAGCCTCTCGTTAGATGAGTCGACCGCGAGCTCGACCGATCCAGCCGAAGGTCTCCCCTTGTTGATGGCCGCCGTCACCCTGTGCAGCGACGTTCAAATTCAAACCGATGCATCCTCTGGCAAGACGCAGCTGTTTGGCCAACCCACCGAGGTGGCACTGGTTGCTGCTGCCCGAAAGCAAGGGGCCGACAAAGAAGCCTTGCTGCGGCAATTCCCCTTGGAGGTGGAGTTCCCCTTCGACTCCTCTCGCAAACGAATGACTACGTTGCACCTTGTCGACTCCGGCGGAATGCAACGTTTGGCACCGGTGGCAGAGTGGCAAGCTGCGAAGGCCCTCGCGATGACCAAAGGAGCGGTAGACTACATCACCCAAGCATGCCGATGGGTCTGGATCGATGGCAGGCCGGTACCATTCGACGAATTGCAGCAAGCGGCCATCGAGCGGGCGCACGACCAGCTTGCCGGCGATGGCAGGAGGGTGCTGGGTGTGGCGGTCCGCGTGTTCGACCAAGCTCCGGTCGAGGCGGAGGTCGCCGACATCGAACGCGACATGACGTTTGTCGGCCTGGTCGGACTCATCGACCCGCCGCGCCCCGAAGTGCGCCGCGCCGTGGAGCGCTGCAAGCGGGCCGGAGTCCGGCCGATCATGATCACGGGCGACCATCCACTCACTGCGGCCACCATTGCCCGCGAGGTGGGCATCGACGTCGTCTCGCCCCCCATCACGGGGGCGGAGATCACTGGGCTCGGGGACGACGAACTTGCCGATCGCACCCGCCAGGCTTCGGTCTTTGCACGGGTGGCCCCGGTCGACAAGCTGCGTATCGTCGCTGCCCTCCAAGAACAGGGGCAGATTGTCGCCATGACTGGCGACGGCGTGAACGACGCACCGGCACTCAAAGTCGCCGACATTGGTGTTGCCATGGGAATCCGAGGGGCCGATGTTTCCAAGCAAGCCGCGGACATGGTGCTCCTCGACGACGATTTCTCCACCATCGTCAACGCCGTCGAGCAAGGGCGAATCGTCTACGACAACATTCGGAAGTTCGTGCAATACACGATGACCAGCAACGCGGGCGAGGTCTGCGTCATGTTGGTGGGGCCGCTGCTGGGCTTGCCGTTGCCACTGCTGCCGCTGCAGATCTTGTGGATTAACCTGGTTACGGATGGCTTGCCGGGCTTAGCGCTCGCTGCCGAACCAGCCGAACGCGACGTGATGCAGCGACCGCCTCACGCTCCCAATTCGTCCATGCTCGACCGCAAGATGTGGTGGGATATCGCGTGGATTGGAGGCGCCATGGGACTCGTGTCCCTGCTGGCGGGTTACTGGTACGCAACGCTGCATGGCGGCGACACAACCTACTGGCGGACCGTTGTGTTCACCGTACTGACGCTATCGCAAATGGGAAACGTGCTCGCCATTCGGTCGACCCGCGATTCGCTGTTTCGCATCGGCATCTTGTCCAATAAGCCACTGCTGGCCGCCGTGCTGCTGACTCTCTTACTACAAATGTCCGTCATCTACGCGCCTCCGTTGCAGCAGGTGTTTAGGACCACATCGCTCGCACCGCTCGACCTGCTACTCTGCCTGGGACTGAGCAGCCTGGTCTTCTGGTTGATCGAAGCTGCCAAGTGGTTGCATCGCCGCCGCGATCGATTCGCTTGCATATCGCCTGGAAGGTCCGACGGACTGGGGTAGTTCCTTCGTGTAGCGTTACCGCGTGATTCTTGGGGGAGCCGAACGCGATAGCGGCGGGTGCCATCGAAAAAGTCCGAGGCTGGTGCTTGCGATTCACTCTTGAGAACCCGACATTCTGGCCTAGACGAAACACCAGGTCGCTTTGCTGAGTGGATTGCAAACCGGGCAAACCGGGGTGGGGAGCTTCCGCAACCTATTCGCCCCCAATCGGTACGCCAATTACCAAGTGCCGTGGCACTCCATGGGGGCGCCAGGTGCGACTATCTTCGCTTACCGCCACGTTGTCGCCCATCACGAACAACGCATCGACGGCGACCCGCACACCGGTCGCCGGCCACCGGTCGATGGGGCGCGTAGCGTAGTAGGCGTCGCGGTAGATGGAGAGGTCGTTCACAACAACTTCGCCCTCGCTCACCAGGCTCAACCAGGGTGGATCCGACCAGGGTTCGTCTTGCCGCTTGGTCCAGACCACGGCGCCGTTGATCGCCAATGCGGCTTGACGATCGAACAGCGACCATTCAACCGTGCCACTTCGGGCCATCCAGGGCGAGACCAACTCCGTACGGCCGGCAAACATCGCCTTGCAGCGGAATTTCGCCTTTGGCGATAACTGCAATCGGCAGCGCAGCATGAGATCGGCAACCTCATGGAGTACAGTCGTTGCACCTTGGTTATACGCCAGGCAGTCGCTCGCGGCCGCTTGCGAGGGTCGGTAGCGAAGCTCTCCCGGGTCGGTGCCATGGTGCTGCCATTGCCCGCCAAGTCGTTTCCAGCCGCGCCGAGCGCGGAACAATGCGAGGGTTGATCCCGTTCGCGGTGGACCAGTTGCCGCACGAGCCGCTGCTCAGCAAGCGACTTGCGATAGACCTGACCGTCGATTAACAAGTCGCCTTTGGTGAAATCCACCTGCTCGCCCGGCAGCCCTAGGACGCGCTTGATGCAGTACGAGGTGGATTGTTCGGGGCAGCGAAACACCACTACGGACCACCGGTCGGGCTTGCCCAGCCGATTGACCCACACCCGCCGGCCGGGAATCTGGGGCAGCGGTTGGTCGATGCCGAACTCTCGCTGGCAGTCGGGGCACGCAAAGCGGCCGCCCCGGGGAAGTAGATCGGCCCCCACTGCAAACTGCCAATCGCAGTGGGGGCAGGTAACGTCGAGGTGAGAACCCAGCAGGGCAGGAGCCATCGAACTGCCATGGATCGCCACTGGAGTCACAACACCCAGCACGAGAAACGTTTCGCTCAGCAGCAGCACAACGGCGACAAGCACCACAAGGCGAGCCCACAGATAGAGCAATGCTTGCCGATGGGTAGAACCGTCGCCCATGCGTTCACCGCGTGGCTGCCGTGGTTTGCGGTACGGGCCGCGACTTCGAGCGTGAATTCGTCGAATACTTTGCCCTCAAGTTCGATGACACGGCAGTCGAGTTGCTGCGGCTTGAAGGTCAACAGGTGCACATGGTGGGCGGCACCGCAGTTGTCCTTGGTCTCCTGCAAGTACCAACGATTGGTCTTGGGCGTCCGCTGTCCGACACCAAGCCCACCCTCGCCAATGTAGACGACGCCGGTGGGGTCGGGCTTCATGTTTTTGATGGGTACCGTGCGTTTGATCACGTGACCATCCGCTTCGCACGCCAAATCTATTTGGTATTGCTCAAAGAGCGGAACCCAGTTGGTCAGGGCACCGCTGGGGACCTTTACTGCCGGGAAGGCGGGCTTGTGATACTGGCAGACGTACCAGCGGTGGCGCCAACGATTGGCCGCCAATTCACTGGCCAGCCAGTCGCGTTGATCGCCAGCCGTCGAAGTCTCGGTGTTAAGCGTCGCGAGGCGCACCTGAGGCGCTCAGGTCCACAGCAAAGTAGTTTTCGTCGTCCTTGGGGAACGCAAACACCTGGTTGAATAGGGGCCCCATGTCGTGATTGCCACGTGCCGGGACGATCGGCAGCAGTCGCCCGTCGGGGCCGGTGGTCTGCTCGTGGTTTTCGAGCCACACCAGCCACTGTTCCAGCACGGTGCCATTTACGATGAAGTCGCCACCGTGGGCAAGCGCCAGGATCTCGGGACGGCCCGCCGCGGTTTGCTCCGCCACCATGCGGGCCATCAGGCGGTTAATCTTCTGACGAGCGTCGATGCCCGAACGGCTATCGCCCCCGAATAAGATCGCAACGGGACGGTTGTCGTCCGGGGCGGTGAGAAAGTAATACTCGCGCGATGACTGACCATCGCTCTGGCAGACCACGTGGTACTTGGTTGCGGGTTCAAGGTCGGTGAGGTGCGTGTGGTGCGCATAAGGAGCAAGGCGACCTTTCAGCCTGCCGCCGAACTGCTCGGAACGCTGGCACGCGAAGGTCGACCATTGCGGATCGGCGTGCGCCTTGAGTCGTACCTGGTGGCTGGCACCCTGGCCGGCGGTGGTCCACGACACGGTCGCCGTGGTCGCCGGATCGGAATGCCAAATCACACGGACATGCTTGGGCTGCGCGTCCGCGGAAGTGGGGGCCGCGTCTTCGGCGAAGGCCGGTCGCATAACCCACGCCGCCATCAACAACACGCATCCACTGCCAAACCATGCACGTTTGCACCACAAGCGATTCATTGTTCGATATTCCTGCATTGGTCCTAGTCCGTCGGGGTCTCTCATTCTACCACGGGGCGGGCCGGTGGGGAGAGCCGCCAGGCGAGCACCAGCACCAGCGGCAGGGCCCAATGCGAAGAACGTATGGCGAACTCGTACCAGCCGGTATTGCCGCTCAGCACGACGATTCGCGCCGCAGCGGTTGCGAACCCCCACGCCGCCATGTACCACGCGACGCCACGCCAGCGAACGAGTAGCACTAGCGCGGCGGCAGCAAGATCCACCACGCCAATTGCCGTTAGCATCCATTGGGCCATCGTTTCGGGCAGCCGAATGCCAAGCAGATTCTGGGCCGCCAGAATCAGCATATCGAGAAACGAACCACGGCAGCCGAGCGCCTCCAGGCCATGGGCGGCGAACGTGAGTGCCACAGCGACTCGAATCGTCCATTCAGAAAAGGGCGAGATGGCTATGCCGAGGAGTTTCCGAAGTCGCGACCAATGTACCCCTATCAGCACGATGGGGGCCGCAATGTGCGCGGCGCTCGCCGCAAAGGGAAACAGCGGCACCAACGCATCGGCCGCGCCCGCGCCGGCCCCGCGCCGAGCCAGGCCACGTCGAGCGGAAAACCGTCATGGATGCGCCACGCCGCCATTGCCAGCACGAATTGAAACACAGCGACCCCAGCAAGCAGAAGTCGCGAAGGCTGCAGCCATGTCGCGAGGGCAGCCACCGCCAGCAGCAGAGCAACCGCCTGGGTGATGAGCACGGCCCGCCGTTCGCCGAGCGCCAATCCACCCACGTCGCGAGGTTCCCATAACCAACCGAGCAGCGGCGACTCGCCCACCACGCCCACCAACCAAGCGTAGCCCAAGCACTGGAGCGCCACCCCGATGCGAAGAATCCAGTCGATGGTTTTACTATCGGTAGGCACGGAGTCGAACAGACGAAACGGCGTCGAATGGATGGAAGCAAGCGGTAGAAAGCGAGCGAACCCATTCTAGCAACAACGGGCCCCTTGCGATCGCCCTTTTTTCGACGCACCCATTTCGGAAATGCAGCGATGCGATCGGCGGACGGCGAATCGGGCAATGCCTTGTTGAGGGCGAGCGTGTTGGCGGGCCTCAGCACTGCTATCATGGGAGGACGACGGCGCCGCGGCAAGCCACTCGTGCCGCCACTCGATGCCGGCGCAACGACGCTCCCCCAAGAAAATATCAGACCAGGCATTCGTGAGCGACACCAACAATCCCTATGCACCTACGGCCGACCACCTTGCCGTTGCGACGGTGGAGGAGGTTCCGCGCCTCGACCCACCGCAAAGTGTGCAGTACGCGCTTTCGGCCGAGATGCTCACCGCATTTTGGACGCATCGCACGCTCACGTCGTCCGGCGACAATGCGATTCGAGCGCGGGTCGCCCGGCGAATGCTGGCGACCTGCGTTGTTGCCACAGCGGCTTTGCTCGCGCTAGCGTACGTGGGCACGCTAAGCGGTTGGTTTGCTGTGCCGCTGGCGGTAGGCTTGCTGTTGCTGTTGGCCATCACGTACAACGCTCGCCGACCGGCTTCCATTCGGCTGGCCTTCGCTCAAGCGGCCCATCGGCTCCTAGACGAGAGCGCCAACGAGCACCTTCTGTCGGTGCGGACGGTTACACTCGAAGCTGACGGGTTACGACAAAAGATGCCGGCCAGCGAGTCGTTCATGCGATGGGAAGCGTTCGAGCGTATCGACCACGACGACGACCATCTGTTTCTCTACGACTCGTCGTTCACAGCGGTAGTCGTACCACGACAGGCCTTTGCCACCCGCGGACAGTTCCTGGGCTTTTTGGAACTTGCCAAGCGACTCCAGGCCAGCAGTTGACCAGGTTGGTCGGGCCACTCCGCTGCGTTGCAAGAACTGGCTGGGCTCCAAGAACTTGCGGGCAGCGGTAACGATTGCCTTGCTATCCCAAGCCAAAGGCCGATGCCGTCTGGAACGTCACGAGCGCCGCGCCGTAGGCAAGCACGGTCATGTAACCGAATTGAAAAGCGGCCCACCCCCAACTGCCGGTTTCGCGCTTGGTCACTACCTGCGTCGGCAGGCACTGCATCGCCAGTACGTAGAACACCAGCAGGCTAAGGCACGTTGCGGTGGTGAATACCTGACCGCCGCTTCGGTTGGTGGAGGCACGGAGTCGGTCGGTTAGCGCCGCTTCGTCCCCCTCTTCGCCTAGTCCGTAGAGTACGGCCAATGTCGATACAATCACTTCTCGTGCGGCGAAAGAACTAACGACACCGATGCTCATCTTCCAATCGAATCCAAGCGGCGCAAACACGGGCTCAATCGCCTTCCCCACGCGGCCAGCGATCGATCGTTCGAGCGAGTATTGCGCCATCAGGTGCTCAGCGGCCGCCGTGTCGCCTGCTTCCTCCAACTGCGCCACGCTCGCTCGAGCTGCCGTGGGGAGGTCGTTGAACGAGGTCTTCGGGTAGGTGGCAGCAGCCCATAGCACTAAGGTGATCACGAGAATCGTGGTGCCCGCGTTCTTCACAAACACCATGGCTCTGTCGAGCGTTTGTAATAAGGCATTCCGCAGCGAAGGGAGGCGATAGTTGGGCAGTTCGATCACCAGCGGTCGAGTTTCGCCCGGTAGCAGCGTTCGCTTAAACAGCCACGCCATCAGCAGCGCCGCAACGATCCCCAAGGCGTAGGCCCCGGTAAATACCGTGGCTGCCATCACTGGGTTGTTGGCAAACAAAAGTGCGATCACCAACGCGTACACCGGTACGCGTGCCGAGCAGGTAATGAGCGGTAGCACCAGGATGGTGGCCAGACGGTCGCGCCGGTCGTCGATCACACGCGTCGACATGATCGCCGGAATCGCACAAGCGTGTGCCGAAAGCATCGGCACGAACGCTTTGCCGGGCAAGCCAACCCGCTGCATCAAACGATCCATGACAAAGGCGGCGCGAGACAGATAGCCGGAGTCTTCGAGCAACGCGAGCATGAAGAACAAGATGCAAATCTGCGGCAGGAATACCAGCATGCCGCCCACGCCACCCACCAGTCCATCCGCGAGCAAGCTCCGCAAGTCGCCGGCGGGGAGCCAGCGGCTGAGCCAGTCGCTGGCCGTGGCAGCCAGCATTTCGACCCACGCCATGGGATACGCCGCTAGGCTGTAGATGAGCCAAAACGTGACGAACATCACGGCCGCGAACGCAATGATCCCCACCACCCGATGGGTAAGCACGCGGTCTATCTTTTCGGTGGTACTGCCCAACGTGACGGGCGGATTCCCCGCCGCGCGACGGGCGACTTGCTCGGCCCAGTCGTAGCGGCGCGAAAAGCCACAGCCACTGCATCCCGTGCAGTGGCACTGCGTTTCGGCTTGAGGTGCGGTGGGGGCGCGGAGCAACTCGCCCAGGGCGCGGCGGAGGTCGGGCAGTCCCGCCCCCGTACGCGCCGAAAGTGGAATCACCGGACAACTAAGATCGTCGGCCAGTTGCGCTACGTCGACCTTCACTCCGTGCTTTTCGGCGATGTCGCACATATTGAGTGCTACGATCACAGGCCGCTCGGTCTCTCGCGCTGACTCAAGCAGTTGGCTGGCGAGAAACAGATTACGCTCGAGATTCGTTGCGTCGACCACCAATACCAGAGCATCGGGCTGCGATCGGCCATCGCCCACAATCACATCGCGGGCAACCCGTTCATCCGGGGTCGATGCCTCTAGGCTATAGAGGCCCGGTAGATCGATGAGCTCAATCGTTTGGCCCACGAGCGACAGGCGACCCCGACGATGCTCGACGGTGGTGCCGGCGAAGTTGGCCGTATGCGCACGGAGTCCGGTGAGCCGATTGAACAGGGATGTCTTACCCGAGTTGGGATTGCCGACGAGCGCAACCACCGGCATCGGCGACGAAGGCGTCGGCTGAGCGGGCACCAGCGGCAATTGACTGGATGGCGTGGTTGGCGGAGCGGTGCTCATGGAACCTCGGGCTCAGGGCAACACTCTCGCTCAACGAACACCTTCTCGGCCAGGCGTCCGGAAATACCGACACGCGAACCGACAACACAAATGATCAGCGGGTCTCCCGTTTGTACGAGAGAGAGCCGCCGCCCAACGCACACTCCCATGGCCTTGAGCCGCGCGGCATCGTTGCAATCCGCGTCGACTCTTGCGACACGAAATACGCAGCCGGTCTGCGCCTCGGTGAGTGCTGGGCAAATTGCCGTGCTAGCCTGCATGGTAAACCGTGAAGGAGAGACTTCTATTGAGATTGTGTCTCAGTTCAAATCCTATGGTACCTTGTGGGTCCCACCGGAAAAAGGGGTCGATGCTGCTATTTATCGGCAAAACTGCGCCGATACCCCCAGGCGTTGCCACCTATTTCTGGCACTTCAACCGGCACAATCTCTGAGGGTGGCACAGTTCGATATTTGCTGCCCACTTGGCCAGGAGGGGTTCGAGCCGGGCCTGCAGCCGCGGGCCGTTCGACAAATCGCGGTGGACTTGAACCGAGGGGGGCAACGCCGGGTTGGGCCGTTCGAGTCGTGCAAGCACTCGACCCGGGAAGCCGCAAAGCTCAGGGAGCGGCGCTCGCTCGATTCCAAGAGCGGTTGGCAAGAGTGAGTCGCGCAGGCGGGGGCGCTTCGCGGCGTTTCTGCGGAATCGACCACGCCCTCCGCCAAGGGGCACTCTGCCCGCCGCGTGGCCACCTATGGCGGTGGCGCAGTTGCGCGAATGGACCGAGCGTTCGCCGAATGCGTGCGGGGATCGGTTCCCCGCAAAAGCGGCGCGCCGACCTATCCCACTGTCGATTGCTGGGGCGAGAGACTGGCAAGCCTTTACGCCGGCCCACGAACGGCGGGTAAACACCCATGCGACGTTGAACGCGTTTACAGCGTTTGCTATCGAAATGTCGACTTGGATCGCTCAATTAATTAAAAGAGCGGTCGGTTGGAGCGGTGCCGTATCAGTAGTTCGCTGAATCGCAACCGACCGCTGCTTAGCGAGCGCCGGTAACGTGCAGTACGGTACTAACGGAGTGCGTCTTGGATGAAGGTATCGGAAATGGGACGCTCGGCGATGCGGCCGACCTCGTCCTGGGTTCGGCGCTGACCGACGGAGTGCCAAGCACTCACATCTTTCAGCTCGGGCATGACTTCGATCAACTGCTCGACGAGCATCAGTGCCATTCGCTGGGTGCCCGAGTCTTTGGCATTCTCTTTAATAGCCTGGGCCGTCTTCATCGTGCGTAGCATCCTTGCTCGAGTGAGCACGGGCCCCGACAGCGGTGCGTCCGTGTCGATCAGCAGATTGGCGAGCGGCACCTCCAGTGCATGCTGCCAGGCGCAAAGCTGCGAGAGCGTCAGGTCGCAGGTGGGGTCTTCCTGTTGCCGAACTTCCTCGGCCGTTAGTCCAAGCTTGCGGGTAATGCTCCGCACCGATACGCCTTGCTGGCGGCGTACTTCCGCAATGCGGTGCCAGGGCCGGCGGTCGGTGGTCGACGGCATTGGAAGTGCGTGTTTCGCAGGCTGCGTGGTCGCCCAATTGTCAGCAACACTCATTTTGGTTGCCTCCTTCTCATGTTCCGGAAACGGTTCGCTCGCACCGCGCTTACCGCTGAGGTGAGCGTGGTCGTTGCCGACCGCCACGTCGGCTCTGCCTTTGTACGGCTGCCACGGTTTTCCAGGCGCAGATGTCGCAGAAAAGTCGTACCTGAGTCGTCGCAGTACCGCAGTTCTCTACACTATTGCGTTCCGTTCCAAGTTGGACAGGAAGCAAACCGAGTGCAGTGGCGCCGCGTGCCCAAACCTGGGCGTCATGCGGAAGAAATCTCGCTCCTTGCGAGACTCGTTCGGCCTTCATTGACCTTACTGAACCCATCGTACAAGCGGCGTATTGCAGAGGCAAGAACGCAGCGGGAAGCGACACATCGTACTCGCTAGCGGTCGAGTTGCTGCGCGTTCAATAGTGAGACTTCCCGCATGTGCGCTAGCGACCGTTTGTTGCGGAATCGAACGCGCGAAACGCCGCACTGTACGAATATCCTACAGCGAAGATTTTTCTGCTATTTTTTCCGCTAGCGACGGCGCGTCCACCGAGATTCGGGTTACCGACGACGCCGGAGGTGTTATTCGCCTAGCGCGAAGTTGGCTAGCGTGCCCATGAAGTTCGGCCTTGGCAACGGGGGAATGACTCCCACGCCCGGCTTGCGCTGCTTATCGCGGCGCGAGAGCTGCGCATCGTCCCCGGTGCTAGTGCACAAGCGTTGAAAACCAGCAAGTCGCGAGTGGGCAACTGCCATCGCCGCATGCACGTTCGCCGCCCTGCGGAGATCGTCGATGCTTTCGCCGACGTCCTGGTTCGCGGGTTGCTGCCGCTGGAACTCCGACCATAACGCACGGATCTGCGCCGCTTCGACCGGCGATGCACCATCGTGGACGAGCACGAAGTCGCCGGCCACTTGCTCGCGGAGCGATTCGATCGCCGGTCCCAAACCTTGTTGTTGGGCGTGCCGCACCACGCGCATTTGCGGATACCTGGCGGCCAGCTCGGTGGCCACGTCGTAGGTATCGTCGGTCGAGCCGTCATCAACGACCAGCAGGCGGACGGTGGTGGCCAGTTCGCCAGCGATTTCGAGGACTTCCATCACGTCGCGCTGCAACGTGGCCTCGGCATTATGGACGGGAAGAATGACAGCTAAAGATTTGCTCACGGATCGATCTCCTGCCACGTTCATTGGGTGCCGCGATGGCGTTGGGGCAAGGCGCGTTGGCGCGGTTGCGGGTAAGGGAGGTTGAAAGAGCTATCGGAAGATGGCCCGGAGGTTCTGCACCCGTAACGTGGCACCTCGGATTGGACGACCATTGCTGCCGGCGACGGTCTTTCCGGTCGCGTGCATCGGTGGGGGTAAAGCGGAGCGATACGCCAATTATGCCGTTTGACCGGGCTCCTCAAGCCGCTGGTAGCCGCAGGCCGGTTCGGGTATCCTGCTTGGTAGGGGAGGCTGCACGTCCGGGTGACAACGCGGCGACGCTATCGCCATCCGCTGCGGAAGAAGCGAGCGGAACGCTTCCCGGCTTCATCCGGCTTGTGAGCCCAAATGCCCGCTGCTGACCAACAACCCGATTTTGCGAAAGGCGACGGCTTGGTGCCCGTGGTGGTACAGGAGTCGGAGTCCGGCGTGGTGCTGATGTTGGCTTACATGAATCGCGCCGCCTACGAGGAGACGCTTGCCAGCGGTCGCGCCGTGTACTTCAGCCGGAGTCGCGGCGGCTTGTGGCGCAAAGGGGAAACCAGCGGCAACGTGCAACACGTGCGGCAGCTACTGCTCGATTGCGACCGCGATACGCTGCTACTGGAAGTCGAGCAAGTTGGCGGTGCCGCCTGCCACGAAGGGTACCGTTCGTGCTTCTTCCGCCAGGTAACGCCCGAGGGCTTGCAGACCGTAGGGGAGCGCGTGTTCGACCCTCACCAGGTCTACGGAGCCTCCCACAAGAAACCATAGAACCAAAGCAAACAAGCATGGATTTTCAAGCAAAACTCGACTCCCTCGGACTCGAACTGCCGCCAGCGCCCAAGGCGATTGGCCTGTACCGACCGCTCATGGTTGTGGACCATCTGGCCTACACCTCAGGTCACGGTCCGCTACGCTCGGACAAGACGCTCATCACGGGCCGGATTGGAGATCAGCTGACAGTTGAACAGGGATACGCCGCCGCAAGGCAAACCGGACTCGCCACGCTGGCAACGCTCATTTCGGAGCTGGGGTCACTCAATCGCGTTCAACGGTTGGTCAAGACCTTCGGCTTGGTCCACGCGACGTCCGAGTTCACCGATCACCCGGCAGTGATTAACGGCTTCAGCGAACTGATGCGCGATGTCTTTGGCGACGAGCACGGCATCGCAGCCCGTAGCGCCGTGGGCGCGGTATCGCTGCCGGCAGGTATGTCCGTGGAGGTGGAAGCGGTGTTCGAAATCAAAGCTGATTAGCGTTGGGGTGAGCCGGAGTTGGCCCGGCGGCTGCCAAGCGATTGACGGCGACCGGCCAATTAGATTTCGAGTTCCATTGCCGCAAGGCTCAGGTCGACCGCCTTGACGGGGGCGGCGATCTTTCCGTCGTGGTGGAAAGTGCGACTCTCGCCCAGTTTGCTCGCTTCTTGCAGCGAAGCGTCGAGACGGCCGATCACCTGCTGGCGATCCTTGGCCGCCGTGGTATCGGCCACCGCACAATAGGCGGTAGGCCGATGGCTTTGACTGCCGCGACGAAAAGTAGTTGCCGCCACTTGCTGGCGTATTCGCTCGCATCGATCGTTGGCGGCCGCTTCGTCGTCGCCAGGTAGCACCATCAGTAGCCGGCCCGCTTCGCCAAAGGTGGCCGACTGGCCAGCCTCCAACTCTTGCTCGACCAGCCGCTCGACGGCCTCCAGCAAGCTCGGCATGTTTTCGATCGCAGCATCGCCCTCGCTGCTGAGTTGCAGGGCGGCCACTTGAAGCGGCACCGATTTCGTATCGTCAGCCAGGTGCGCTTCGATGGCGGCCAGCAGCCCGTCGATCGCCGATCCATTGTCGGGGGGCGGAGAGGCGGCAGCCGGCTCGGGTACGGCGGCCGCCACGGCGGAGGATGGGGCCGCCTTCGCTTGATCAAAAGCAACTTCCTTCACGACCTCTGCCACGGCGGTTGTCGAATCGACCAGCTGCTCGGACGAAGAAATCAGCTTCTCACGGGCAACTTGCGTGTCTTCTTCGGCCAGAATCTCGTCGATCTCTTCGTTCGCGCGACGAACTTCGGCTGACTGATCCGCGAGCGACTGCCGCAGTTGCTGCTGGTCTTCGGTTAAGGCTTGCGTATCTTCCGAGCCAATCGAATCGATGGCGGCCGTGGTCTGCTCCAAGTACTCGGTATTCGCTTGCTTTAGTTCACCGGCGCAATCGTCGATTGCCTCGCGATGATCGGTCGTTTCGCGAAGCTTACCACTCACGGCCTCCAGCTTCGATTTGAACGCCGCAAGCCCTTCCAGGATTTGGCCGGTTTCGGCGCCGCCGCGTTCAGCAACAACGGGGCCGGTCGGCACCGATTCGCTCGCCACGGGCTCGGGGGAGACGTTTGCCGGCTTGCTTGCAACCACCTCCGTAGTGGCTGCGGAAGTGGCTGCTGGGGCTGGCTCTGCTGCCGGTGAGGCGGGCACGGATAATTCGATGGGAACGTCGTCGGAATCTTCCGCGTGCCGCCGCCGCGTGATGCCGGGCATCACGCCGACGTAGACTCCCAGTGCGTAGCCAATACACAGATTTAGCGTGGCTATGAAAGCAATGTAGCTACTCATCGGTGGCGAACTCAACCAGGAAAGGCAGGGCACAACGGTGCGAAAGACGCTCGGATCGCTCACGCGCATCCAGTCTCGCAACCCTACCTTGTCGATTGGCATCGGCACCGGTCGCCGGCATTGCGCTTTTCGAGAGCCGCAATGCGCCGCTGCCGGACGTTCCGCTTCTACCACTTATGACGAATCACCCTACTGAGGTATCGACCGCAACGCCTCGATGAACTGGGGCGAGACCCGATCGAGCTTGATCACCTCGCTATCGCTTCCTGCTTCGCGGGGTCGAATGATGACGACCACTTCCGAGTCGGCGGCACGGCGGGCGATTTCTTCCAGGCCGGCACGCTCGACCGCAGGAAGGCTGGCGGGCATGACAGCGGCGGGACGGTCGGGAAAACCGGTAGGTGTACCGTGAATCGATGCGGGGTCTTGCCCGCGAACGATGGGGTTGAGTGGCGATGCCGTCGGCAAGGGTTGCAACGGACGCGGCGTATTGCTTGCCACCCGGGCCGCAGGCGCTCCCTTGCGATAAATGGCCTGCAGGCCGAGCCCATCGAGCTCGGCGTGTACCGATGCCAACCCCGAATAGAGCCCTTCGTCTCCCTCGTTGTCCGCCGCGAAGCAAATACCAATCAATTCGCCGCGCGCGTTGAACAACCCGCCACCACTGCGGCCCTGCACAGGTGCGCCGGAGGTTTCGATGTTGGGTGGTCCGTGATAGCGGTCGATGTCGGTGACGCGAGAATCGCGAATCGTGGGGTTTGCGCCGAAGTCGCAACCGGCACTCCAAACGCGATCGTTTACCTGCTCCGCGAATTGGGCGGCCACCGGAATGGCGTTTACGGTCGAGTCGGGACGGAAGCTCACTAACGCAACATCGCGGTCGAGATCGAAACTTTCCAGCTGTCCTCGCGTTTGCTCAACAACCTCCAGGCCAGCCGGTGCGACGCGGAATCGTTCGATAAGAATCTCTCCCTTTGCCGATTCGCCACGGAACAAATGTCCGCAAGTGACGATGAGCGCATCGCCCGCGAGCGTGTCGATAATCGTGCCAGTTCCATACGACTTTCCAGTGGCATCGTTGATCGTGATCCGCACCGTGGACTCTAATAAGCGTGTCGCAAAGGCATCAGATTGCGAGGCCCCGCCGCTCGCCGGCAGCGCCAACGCTTGGCTCACTTGTCGGGCCGGTAGCGTGGGGGCGGTGGGCGTGTGATCGACCCAGCTTGGCTTCGCATCCGCGGCGGCTTGTTGCGGGTCGACTCCCGCAGCAGCAAACATCCGCTCGATCGAGGCACGATCGCCACCCAATTGTCGCGAAACTTCTCGACCATCCGCAACCATCACCAGGCACGGAACACGCGACACGCGGAACTGCGACGCCAGCGCCGAATGCTGGGTAACGTCCACGGCGCGGACCGGATAGCCTTGCCGCTCGAATTCGGCGATTGTCGGCTTCAGTTGTTGACACGGTCCGCAATGCGGCGACGAGAAGACGTAGAGTTCGGTCTTGCTATTCGCGACCGATGAGAGCGCGAACCACACCGCCAACGCGGCGGCAACGAACGAGGAGCGTAAAGTATAACTTCGGGGCATCGGTTCCCTCCTTGGAATCCGTGTTTGTACCGCCAAACTTCCGAAACCTCACCGCACCTGGTGGACATCAAGCAGTCACAACGACGCCCTCTGCCCCACGGATGGGAAGCAAGTTACACGCCGCTTCCTGCGACGCGATCGTTGCCAGTTGGTTACGGATGCGAGACCAGTTCTTGTTTGCCAGCCGCGGTGGCCAGCGTCCCCGGTCGGGGCGGCAATGTCTACGACTTTAGTAAATCCTACAAGATCAGCTTTTTTACTAACTGCTAGCATTCGATTGTCGCTAGCAGGACGAATCGTCGCCCAAAACCGTTGTTGCAGCTCAGCCAAGGGGCGAAATCAAAGTAGACTCCGAACCATGCACTCAGCCACTGGTCCTAGGGTGCATACGGCATACCAATCGCGACTATTCCGCGACCCGCGCGATGAGTTGATGGCGGAGGTCGTCGACAGCCATCGCCAGTGCGGGTTCAACTTCCTCAAAGCAAGGCGCAGATACGTGGACGGTGCAAATCGGTTGCCCTGAGGAAACGAGGGTGCCCGCCGCGGGGATATCGCTAATTCGTGGCGAAGTAAGTCGTGGCACCTGCACCTTACGATTGGCGAACACATACGCCTTGCCATGATAGTTCGATGTTGGCGAT
Source organism: Lacipirellulaceae bacterium (assembly GCA_963753855.1). Classification (GTDB taxonomy): domain Bacteria; phylum Planctomycetota; class Planctomycetia; order Pirellulales; family Lacipirellulaceae; genus Aeoliella. The sequence continues at coordinate 1,207,963 of CAVWDV010000009.1, forward strand.
CGGTCGTAGCGAGTCAACTGCCCATGCAAGCACGCCTCTAAGTGCGCGGCAATGGCGTTGCGGCCGGTGGCACGCTCGATGACTTCTAGCGATGCGGCGAAGCGAGGGTTTACCTCCAACGCCCAGGCCTGCTCCGTGGCGTCGACTACGAAGTCGATGCCAAACAGCCCCGTTAACTTGCACTGCAAAGCGACGGCACTGCCAGCCCTCGTGATCTGTTCATGCGTCCGTTGGACCACCGCTAGCGGACCAACGGACCCTGCATACTGGTAAGGCCGGGCGGCGGTCCATGGGCGGCCGATCAGCTGCTCGGTGATGCCCAGCAGCTCGGCTCGACCGTTGGCGGCGACGTATGCTGCCGAAATCGGACGACCATCGATGCGCCGCTGCCAGTAGGGGTGCCGGTTCGCCCGCGGCGCACCAACCGGGCCACCGCCGAGGCCGTCCGGGCGGTGCCAATCGTTAACGCCAAGCCCGCCAGCACTTGAGGCGTCCTTGAGTAGCCACTTGCCCTGGCCCGTTGGCGGGGAGAACCGCACTTCTGGGAACGGAATGTCCGCCGTAGAGAAGAGGTTGGCAAGTAGTTCCGCGCTACGGCACCGGCGTACGGCAGCCTCGCGATTGCCAAGCAAGGGTTGGAGGCTAGCAAGCCGGGTGAGCAGCGCGGGGTGGTTTTCCAAGCCACCGGTATAAAGCCAACCGTCTACCGTTTGGCCCTCGAGCCAAGTAGCAAATCCATCGGGCCAGGAATCGATGCGGGTAACCGGACAATGGGCCGCCAGATCGGTATCGGCAAACAAATCTGCCGCCACAACGGCATGCCCAGCTCCAAGTGCCGAGACGGCGGCCGCCCGGGCGCTCGCCCCTACGATCGCCAGGTGCATTCGTTACTTGCCCCCGTGCCGACCCTGATACTGATCGGCGGGATATTTTTCGGCATTCTTGATCATTTTGGCGTTCAGCGTCTCGCTCAGATCGACCCCCATCGCGTTGGCAATGGCCAACGTGTAGGCCAGTACGTCGGCGATTTCTTCCGCGGCGGCGGCGAGCTTTTCAGGGTGGTTAGCGACTTCGCGAGAATCGGCGACTTCGATCCACTGAAAATGCTCCATCAACTCTGCCGCCTCGATGGACAATGCCATCGCCAGGTTCTTAGGAGAATGGAACTGCGACCAATCCCGTTCGCGGACAAAATCGTCCACGAGCGTCTTGAGTTCGGCAACCGTTGTAACTTGATCGTGAGGCGTTCGCATGCGGACGATTGTCACCGCTACGCGACTGAGCCGCAAGCGGCAGCTTAGCCGCACAAGTCGCGAGGCGGAGAGAACACGTCCGCCTCGTCGAATCCCGGAAGCAGTTGCTGCGCGCTGCAGTTGCGACGAGCCTCGTACCGCTGGCGGTAGCCCTCGGCCAAGTGCATGGTTACTTCCAGCACCAATAGATCGGCCCGATTCATCACATGCCGGGCACTCCGTCGGCCAAGGCCGTGGATCATCCCCTCCAGCACGTCGACGTGCAGGTGCATTACCTGGTGACTGGTAACTCCGGCGTCCATCAGCAGGTTGGCTAGCGCCGTCATCTCTTCGGTCAAATTGCCCGATCCCATGACGACATACGTCTGCAGTAGATTTCGATAGTGTGCGACAAGTTGGGTGGGAAGCGGGCGGCGGACGCTAGCATGCGTTTGCCGATGAAGGGTGGTTGCCAATCCCGCGTCGGTGGTAAGTTCCCCCGCGTCGATTGCCTCCAATTCGGCGAGCAGGGTACGCTGCTGGCCAAGCAGTCGCTCGGCTTCCGCGTGCTCGCTGGCCAGTCGTTGTCGTTCCGCTTCAACGAGGCGGCGGTTCTCGCGAACCATCTCGTATCGTCGAATGGCACGGGCGAACTCCCACAACAGACTGCGCGTGGTCGTTTGCCTCATCGAGCAGTAGGCATCACCCCCGACTTCATAAACCAGGGCCTCAAACGTTTGCGGCGGTTCGTCGCCCAAAACGATCATGGGCTCCTCGTGCCCACCGGTCCGCAGCCCTTCGACAAAAGCGAGCGCGTCGAGGATGCCGGGCTTATGAAATACGACGACCGCGTCGAACACCTCATCGCGCAATACGCGCGAGACCTGCGGTAGCGCCCACCGTTTCTTTCACCACCACCTGGGCGGCACTGTCGGTTGCAAAGGCGTCGCTCAACCACGCGCTACTGCGATGCAGCGTGGTGACGTACAGCACCTTCATGCGATCGGGGATCCGCGATCGCGGGTGACACGCAGCGGATTTCGGCGGCATCAGTGCGGTCATGTGGGAGCTACGTTTCAGGCGGCGGACGGGCAGCACTCCATTGAATCGCCCTGTTTCAACAGCCAGACACTAGGTATTTTAACGCGACCGGTCAACGTCGACGCGATGGAGTCCCACCGGTTACAATCGACGTGTATCCCCAATGCCCCGCCATTCGACTGCTAGCAAACCCCACCATGCGAATTGCCTATCTCGACTGCGCCAGCGGAATCAGCGGCGATATGACCCTCGGTGCCTTGGTTGATGCTGGAGTGGAACTAGCCGCACTGCAGGCCGGCATCGACTCGCTGGGCCTGCCGAGTTGTAAGCTGGTAGCCAGCGAGGTGAAGAAGCGAGGGTTTCGCGCCACGCAAGTGGTCGTCCAGCACGAGCCGGAGCACGCGCATCGCCACCTGCACCACATCACGGCCATGATCGAGGGGAGCACGCTTACCGATCCGCAGAAGAAACTGGCAAGCGATATTTTCGTACGTCTCGCCCAAGCGGAGGCAAAAGTGCATGGCAGCACCATCGAGAAGGTTCACTTCCACGAAGTCGGCGCTGTCGACTCGATTGCCGACATTGTCGGCGCGGCCATTGGCTGGAACCTACTGGGTGTCGACAAGGTGGTGGCATCGCCCATACCCACGGGTACCGGCTTTATCCAAATTGCCCACGGTCGCTGCGCGATTCCCGCACCAGCGACTGCCGAATTGCTCGCCGGCGTGCCGCTGGCCGACTTTGCTCCCGAGGGGGAACTAACGACACCCACCGGAGCGGCCATCGTTGCAACGCTGGCGACCGACTTTGGCCCCCTGCCGGCGATGACGATCAAGAAGATTGGCCTCGGCGCAGGGCAGAAGGATTTCGAACACGCGAACGTGCTACGGCTGATCGTTGGCGAGTCGACCGCTGCTGCCACGGACCTCGAAACCGATAAGATCGTGCTGCTCGAAACCAACCTCGACGACACATCGGGCGAACAAATTGGCTATTGCATCGAGCAGCTATGGAAAGCGGGTGCTGTGGATGTATCGACCACAGCCATCCACATGAAGAAAGGCCGCCCCGGTGTACTGCTAGCTGTGCAATGCCCTGTGGAAAATACCGATCGCCTGGAAGCGATCCTATTTTGCGAAACCACCACTTTGGGAATTCGCCGACAAACGGTGGAACGACGGATACTGCCGCGACGGCACGTGGAAGTCGAGTCGCCGTTGGGCACGCTACGTGGTACCGTGGCCACCTTGCCGGACGGTTCCGCGCGGTTCGCTCCCGAATACGAATCGTGCCGCCGCGCTGCGGAGCAAAGCGGAGTGCAGCTTGCGGAGGTCTACGCCGTGGCAACCAACGCCTACCATCAGGCGACGCCAACCTAGTTCAAGTTGCAGTTGCTAGTTCCTCCGTGTCGACGTTCCTGTAGACGACATCACTATCCCTCGCCTGGCTGCTCGAAAGGACTTTCGCATGCTTGTTGCTCAGCTTGGCTCCATTCTGATGTTCATCGCGGGTATTGCGCTGCTAACATCTATCTTGCTACGCCGCACTTATCGCCAGTTGGGACGGACCCGCAAGAAATACGATAGTCGGCCCATCGATGTACAGCCGCGACCGACCGGAAAGTGGGACGGAGCAAAGGCGGACACATCGGCGGTCATCGAGCGGCAGCAGGTCCAACTGGCCGAACTCAGCCGCGATGTCAACGGTCAACTCGATACCAAGATCATGGCTTTGCGCGAGCTGATCGCGCAAAGCCAGCAGCAAATCGACCGCATGGAAGAACTGCTAGCGAGCGGCGAGCGGCAGGAGCCGCAACTCAAGGCGGATGCTTGACGAGGCCAGCCCTCCGCTTATTGCGGCTGGTCGGCCGCTAGTTCGCCAATGGCGGCTGCAATCGCGTCGCTTCCCTGCACTGGTGCCTGGCAGGTTTGGTTCTCACAAACATAGAGTGCCGGTTGGTCGGTGGCGGGGCGGCCAGCGAATAGCGGGTCGAGCGGCGCGGCGGTTGTCGCGTTAAACTCCCGGGCCGCCAACACTCGGCCGGGGATGAATCGCTGATGCACGTCGCGGGCCAGCTGCTTGGCACCACCGCCGACGAACACAAGCTCTTTGGTAGGACCGATCCACAAATCGAGCGCAATGAGCATCTGCCCGGTGGCCATGGGTATCTGCTGCATCAGTGGTGCCGCGGCTGATAGGATGCCGTGGGCGTTATCCAGGTAGTCGCCTCTTCCGAGCAGCTTGCCCAACCGCAGGAGTGCCATCGCTGCCATGGAGTTGCCGCCCGGCGTGGCATTATCGGTGAAGTCGCGATTGCGGGTGAGTAGCTGCTCGTGGTCGTCGGCCGTAAAGTAGAAGCCGGGCTGATCGTCGCTGGCAAAGCGGGCGATCACCGTATCGATCAACTCGTTTGCCGCGGCAATGTAGGCTTCGTCGAAGGTCGCTTCGTATAAGGTAACCAGCGCGTCGGCGAGTGCCGTGTAGTCGTCCAAGTACGCGGCGAGCTTGGCGGTCCCGCCACGCCAGGTATGTAGCAGCCTGCCGTCGGCATCGCGCATCTCAGCGAGGATAAAATCAGCCGCCTTCTGGGCCGCCGCCACGTAGCGCTCTTCGCCCAGCGCGGCGCCGGCACGGGCAAACGCATCGATGGCGAGTGCGTTCCAGCTTACCAGCACTTTGTCGTCGCGACCGGGACGCACCCTCGCATCTCGCACCGCTAGTAGTTTGGTCCGCGCGGCCTGCAGTTCGTCTGACAACTCCGCTGCGTCGCGGTTCATCAGCTTGGCCTGCTGCTCGATGGTTTTCCGCAGATTCAAGATGCTCTTGCCTTCGAAGTTACCGCTTGCGGTCACGTCGTACACTCGGCAGAAGGTCTCGCCGATTGCATCGCCCAGCACGCGATGCACCTCGTCTGGGGTCCATACGTAGAACTTGCCTTCCTCGCCTTCGCTGTCCGCATCCTCGGCACTATAAAATCCACCCGCCGGGTCGGTCATTTCGCGCAGCAAGTAGTCAAGCGTTTCGGTCACTACTTGCCGATATCTTGTCGCTTTCGACACCAGATACGCTTCGAGATACACCTCGGCCAGCAGGGCATTGTCGTACAGCATTTTTTCGAAGTGCGGCACCAACCAGCGGGCGTCCACACTGTACCGCGCGAAGCCGCCACCCAAGTGGTCGTACATGCCTCCCGCTGCCATCTTGTCGAGCGATAGTCGGACAATGTCCCACCAGCGATCCTGGCCACTGCGTTTCCACCATCGCAGCACCAACTGCAACTCGAACGGATGGGGGAATTTTGGCGCTTCCCCGAATCCACCCGAAATCGGATCGAAAATTCGCTCCAGCGAGTGGACGGCCGCGTGCATTACTTTGTCGTCGAGCGGTACTGCCACGCCCTCGGCACCTTTCCGCGTAATTTGCTCGAGTTCGGCGGTGAGTTGGTCGGCACCTTGGAGCGCCTGCTCGCGACGATTGGTCCAAGCATCGTCGACCGCCATGATTACCTGATCGAAGCCCGGCATGCCCCGCGAGGCGGTTGGCGGCCAGTAAGTTCCGCCATAAAACGGCTTGAGCTCGGGCGTCAGGAACACGCTCATGGGCCAGCCACCGTGGCCGGTCATCAACTGCACGGCATTCATGTAAATCTGGTCGAGGTCCGGTCGCTCCTCCCGATCGACCTTCACGCACACGAATTTCTCGTTCATCATTTCCGAGATACGCTCGTTCTCGAAACTCTCGTGCTCCATCACATGACACCAATGGCACGCCGAGTAGCCGATGGAAAGAAAAATCGGCTTGTTTTCGTCGCGCGAACGCTCAAAGCGCCTCCGCACCCCACGGATACCAGTCCACGGGGTTGTCCTTGTGCTGGAGGAGGTACGGGGAGGTTTCGTTGGCTAGTTTGTTGGGCATGGGAGAGTACGAGGGGTTGGAATTGAGGGGCCGGGCGCAAGGGCTCCGCGACTCATCCTACCACCGAATACGCCCCCCCTAACACCTACCTCACTCAATCCAACCGCCGCCGAGCACCCGCTCGCCCGCGAAGCACACAACGGCTTGCCCCGGCGCGACCGCGAATTGCGACTCGTCGAACCGCACCTGCAGACGATTGCCCCTAAGCCGCGTGAATTCTGCTGCCGCGGCGCCGGCGTTATAGCGAATCTGGGCCAGCCCGCGTATCGAAGCGTCGGGGGCCACGTCGGTCAGCCAGTTGCAGTCGGCGGCCGACAGCTCGCGACGTCCAAGTTCTTCTCGGTCGCCAAGCACCACGCGATTGGTTTCGGGTTCGATGCGGACGACGAACTTTCGCTCGCCCAGCGCAACGCCCAGCCCCTTGCGCTGGCCGACCGTAAAACCTTCGATGCCTTCATGGGTGCCCACCACCTCGCCACAAGTGGTAACGAACTCGCCCGGCGTCGGTTCGCCTGCGCGGCGGCGTTTGACGAACTCGTCGTACCGGCCGCTCGTGACGAAGCAGATCTCCTGGCTATCCTTCTTCTCGGCGACATTCATCCCAATTGTTGCGGCCAGCTCGCGAATCGCTGGCTTGTGGTAGTCGCCCACCGGCAGCAACATCCGCGAAAGGTACTGCCGCTTGATGCCGAACAGCACGTACGACTGATCCTTTCCCGGGTCGACGCCGCGGACCAGTGCCACTTCGCCATGGCAATCTTCCAGCCGCGCGTAGTGTCCGGTGGCGACGAATTCCGCACCCACCGAGTCGGCGTAGTCGAACAGCTTGCCAAATTTGATCCAATTGTTGCACTGTACGCAGGGATTCGGCGTTCGGCCGCGAACATACTCGGCCGTAAAGTAGTCCATGATGCGACTGAACTCGTCGTTCAGATCGATAGCATAGAACGGAATCGCCAGCCGATCAGCCACTCGGCGCGCGTCCTCCGCATCGGCGGCGGTGCAGCAGCCCTGCTTGTGATCGAGCCGTGCGATGGGTAGCGTGATGCGCGCCGGGTCGTCCCCGACCGCGGCTTTGCCGCCCACCCCTGAACTGGCCCCCACCCCGGTACTATCACACATCGCGGTGCTCTGCTCGCCATGGCGCATGAAGACCCCAATCACCTGGTGGCCCGCTTCCAATAGAAGATGGGCTGCCACGCTCGAATCGACGCCACCGCTCATTGCCAGTACTACGCGTGCCATGCCTGCAGGATAGGCGCACGACGGGTGGCCAGCAACGCCCCGCCCTCGCCCAGCGGCGAGGAGCCACCTATAATTCGGATCGCTTCGCCTCAAGCGGGGCCCTGGTCGGCGATGCCGGCCGACTGCCGCCATGGCGACCTTTGGTACCCAGCCCCCCACTCCGAGCGAATGCTATGGACAAGGAATTCGTCGACCGCACCGCCACCCTTCATGAGGCCCTGATGCAACTCAGGGACTCTCTTTGACTACGTTGGCAAGAAAGAGCGCATCGCGGAGATTGAGCGCCAGCAAGGGGAGCCTGGTTTCTGGGGCAACCAGGAGCGCGCCCAGGAGAAAATCGGCGAGCTAAAGTCGCTGAGCGCCATTGTTGCGCCCCTCGACGAAGCGTTCGACGCCGCGGAAAATCTGGCATTGTTGATCGAAATGGCCGACGACGACGAGTCGCTGGCCGACGAGGTGCCGGGAGAAGTGGCGAAACTCGAATCCCTGCTCGAGCAACTTAAGCTTCGCGCGCTGCTATCGGGCACGCACGATGCATCGGGAGCCATTATCACCATCAATGCTCGTGACGGCGGAACCGATGCCAACGACTGGGCCGAAATGTTGTTGCGGATGTACATCCAGTGGCGCAAAAAGGCGACTTCAAGGTCGAACTCATCGATCGGCAAGACAACGAAGAGGCCGGCATCAACAACGCCACGATTGCAGTCCGCGGCCCTATGGCGTACGGCTACCTGCGAGGCGAAACCGGTATTCATCGCCTGGTTCGTATCAGTCCGTTCAACTCGGAAGGTAAGCGCCAAACCAGCTTTGCCGCTGTGGATGTTTCTCCGGAGATTGCCGACTCGGTGGCCGTGGAGATCAACGAAGAAGACGTCCGCGTCGATACGTTCCGCGCCAGCGGTGCCGGAGGCCAGCATGTCAACAAGACCGACTCGGCCATTCGTCTGACTCACGAACCCACCGGCATCGTCGTGCAGTGCCAAAACGAGCGGTCGCAGCACAAGAATCGTGCCACTGCGTGGAAAATGCTTCGCGCACGCCTCGCACGCGCCGAGGAAGAAAAACGCGAGGCGGCCGAGGCGGCACGCTACGAGCAAAAGGCGGGCACCGGCTTTGGGAGCCAAATCCGCAACTATTTCTTGCATCCCGACCAGCGCGTGAAAGACGCCCGCACCAAGTACCAAATGGGCAATTTTCATGCGGTGCTCGACGGCGACATCCAGGGATTCCTCGATAGCACGCTCCGCTGGCGGGCTGGGCAGCCCGTAGGCGACGACGACGAGGAGTAGCCCCATGCAGACGCCTATCGCTACGCTTGCCTCGGACCGCGTGCGCGTCGAGTTTCATTGGCTTGGCGACCGGTTCGGTCACACCATCTCGCTCGTCGACAACGAACACGCACAGCTCGTGTGGGAGAGCATGCAGGCCGACGAATGTGGGCCCGCCTTCCAGGAACTGCACGAGCAAACAGCGGCCGATGGCGAGCCGATTTTGTTTCTCAGCGGCGCTTCGGGCGGCGCGCACTGGTCGATGAGTGTCCACCGCGACGCCGGAGCTATTCACTTCGACCTGGCAGCGCGGGTTGCCACGCCACCGGTCGACCGAGCCGTGCAGTACCAGGCCCAGTTTGCTACCGATTGCCACGTGCCTCTCCAACCGCTGGACGCAACCATGCAGCTTGGCTTCGCCACGCCGCTAGCGACGCTGAAGCCGATATCGAGTGGAGAGGATACGCTCCCGGCGACGCGCCGCTGGACCTATGCGGCAACCAGTCAAGCCACTCAGTAACGCGACATGTTTACGCGAGGAGTTGCCGGCGCAAATCCACCATCGATCGCTTGAGGGGCAACCGCTGGCCTTACCTCATACGCACAAAGCCGGGGTCAGTGGAATGCTATCAGCGCCGTTACGCGGCTACCAGGGCTTTAGCTTCCAGCCCAGTACAAAGCCAATGCCGAAGCACCACATCGCCGCGACCTCCGGCTTCTGGCGGGCGTACTCACGCACGTAGTCAATCAAGTCCGGAACCGGCTGGATATCTGCGGCAACGGGAGCAGTCGGTCGAATCGTACGGTCGCCTGCGGGGGTGGTAGTCGCTGGTTCGCTCATGGAAGAACTCCTTGTTATTTGATTTCTTACTCTCTTACGCTTTCTAATATCTTACGAATGAATGGACGCTTCGTCCGCCCCGTCACTTCGGGGTGTCGCCAACACCTGCTTCAGCCAGTCCACATTGCTGCGAAATTCGTCGCTGGAACGCGAGAACGTGACCATCCCGCTCTTGCCAATCGTCCAGCCCGCCAGCCCTAGCAGCAGGCTCGCACCAACAGCCACTCCTCCCGCAATAGCAAGGCTCGCGGCATGGCTCAGTTGCCAAACGCTCTCCACCACAGCGGCCAACGCTAGCAGCAGCACTGGGGCGGCCGCAATCAGCAGCGCGATGGCCACAACCGCCAAGCAGGCCGCGATGCGAACTGCCTTGGTCGCACTTGCGAGGTCGGTCCGCAGCAGTTCGAGTTGCAACTCGCCAAGCTGGATCAGATCGAGGCCCAGGCTCCTTGGCGAGCCAAGGCGGTGCGGACCATTGCCGTTCTCGTTGTGGGTGTCGTTGGTCATTTTTTGCGTTTTACCAGCCAACCCAGGACAACTCCCAGCACAAGTCCCGATCCCACCAACACCTTCGGGTGCCGTGCGATCCAATCAGCAAGCCGGGGTCGCGGCGGTTCACGGTCGGCTTGGGGCAACGACCGTTGGCGGGGGACTGAATCGTGCTGAATCGAACTGTTCATGGTTTCTAGGGCGTTAGGATCTTCAGGCGGTTGGATCCGGATTGGCCGTGTCCGCCTTTGGTCCCAACTCTTTGCCGATGTAGGACATCGCAGCACGAGCAGCCATGGTACCGAGCGCCAAGGCAACCTTTTGTGTCATTCCTGCGGTTTGCGGCGGGGCGGGGTCGGAAATGATGTGCAGCTTACCGGCGTCGGCCAGTTCGCGGATTTGCTCGTCCGTCGCGACGACGGCCTCCCGTTTTCGCGCCGGTACGAGACTGTACCCAACAACGGCCGCTACGCCCAAGACTACGTAGGGGTACTTTCGGAGGTACCGTTTCCAATCGGTTGCCTGCTGCACGTCGTGGGCAAGCCGGTCGACGTCTCGGCGCAGCTCACTTCGCACCTCGGCCATGCGGCTACGAATCGCGTCGGCCCCTTCGACTTTGCTCGCGCCGACCCGCTGAGTCGTCCATTGGCGCGGGATTGGTCTTGATCGTGTAGCGACATCTATTTCGATCCAAATGTCTTCGCAAGTGAGGCGGGCAATAAACTATCCAGGGAATGGAGCACGCGTTCTCCCAGCCCCTCCGCCAAGCGCCGTTGCCGGCTAATTCCCGAACTCGCTGAACTGGCGATCGTGCCCCCAATGATCAATCCAATAACCGCCCCGGTGACGAACGCCGATATCACGGCTTCTTCCGGATGGTGCTGGACGGCCCGGGTTAGCTTTTCCGAACGCGTGCAACTATCGACGTTGTGGGTAGACGTGGTTGGCATCGGATGACTCCAATTCTTCGATGTTAAGTTGACGTGTAAGCAGGGGGTCGTCGTGGGGGTTGCGGATCGCGCTTACCGCGAGCGTACGATCAAACCAACAACAACACCGGCTAGAATGCCGGCACCAAACGCCACGGCAACCGACTCGATGGGGCGCCGCCGCACGGTCTCTTCGGCCTGCCGCCTGTCGGGCCGCGAGTTCCTCGCGCATGCGATCCAGGTTCTCACCACTCGATTGCATGGCTTGCTCGTAATATTCGCGCGCGGATGCGGCCCACTGTTCGAGCATGGGCTGGAAGCGGGAATCGAGTTCCATCAATCGCCGCTGAATTTCCAGGTGGGTCTCCCCGGTCTTCTGTTGAATCAGGCCGATCAACTGTTCCACGTTTCCTTCGAACTCGCGGAGCTCGTCATCGCTTACCTTGCCCCAGGCTTCCTTGACCTTTCCCTTGAGTTCCGTCCAACCACCTTCGATTTGCGTCTGCGTAATCATGATTATGCTCCTCGTTCGAAAATCAGTTCCTGTTCGCTACTTTTCTGCCGGTCCCCAAACGGAAAGCACGTCGAATCAGCTCAAGCAATCCGCACACCGCGGTACCGCAACCCTATTTTCCATCCATTATACACAGCGTTCGGGAGCGGGGGTGGTGTATCCTGGTTCCATTCGGTTGTCGGTGCCGGAGCATCGGCTGGCTGCCCTCCCGCAGGAGGGCTCGGCAGTCCCGCGAAAGCTATATGCCCTGCAATTTGCCGCCGATGGCCGTCCGAATGTGCTTTGCTCCGCTCCGCGGAGACTTGGCCGCCTTACGGAGAAATTTACCGATCCACGATCAACTCCGCGGGGGAATCTGCACGGGGCCATCGACATGCTGGCCCAGGATTCGTTGGCGTTCACCGGTTGTGCTGGCTCAATTGGGCATTGCTGCCAGCCAAGCAGGCGTCGCACCGCACTGCCGAACCCTTCGTACGACGCGCGACCTCCTGCACGCAACGCGTACGAGGCGATTGACTTCGTATCACCGTTGAGCGAGAGAACAACAACGGCGGTTCCCTTAAAGCCTTTCCGACCGTCCCTGTCTTGTGCTAGAACCGAGTTATGTTCGCCATCCTGCGTTCAACCATCACCAGTTTCGTCACCCATCGTTGCACCCAAATGGCGGCGGCTATTGCCTATTACATGGTGTTCTCGCTCCCGGGGTTGCTCTTGATTTCTGTCACGCTGGCGGGCTACGTTGCCAAGAGTGGTGCGCTTGGCGACGAGGGCGTGGTGCGAAAGGAGATTTTTGCGGCCGTCGAGCAGGCCACCGGACCGATTAGTGCCAAGCAGGTCGATGAATTGATTCAGGACACGCGACGAGCGCGATTGTCGCCGCTGCACGCCGTTGCCGGTACGCTCTTGCTCTTGGTCAGCGCGTCCGCCGTGATGGTGCAAGTGCAAACCTCGCTGAATACGATCCTGCACGTCGATGCGGAAACCGACGTCAAACGAGACCGCGGCTTCGTTAAGAATCGCCTCATCACGTTCCTGGCTGTCGGAGCGATTGGCCTCATCCTGCTCTTGTCCGTCATCTTAAGCATGGCTTTAGCAACCGTAGGAGACATGCTAATGCGGTTCTTGCCTCAGTTGCCATCTCTGCCAACCTCCAAGCTGCTAAGTGTAGCAACTGACTTGGCGGTGAGTTTTCTGTTGTTTACGGCCGTCTACCGCTGGCTGCCCGACGTCCGCGTCTCGTGGCACTTCGCCTTGCTCGGTGGCACCATAACAGCGCTCACGTTTATCGTCGGTAAGACCGTACTTGCCTACTACCTTACCCAAGTGCATATTGGATCGGCCTACGGCGTAGCGGGCTCGCTAGTCATGCTTTTGGCGTGGTTCTACTACAATGCCATCATGTTCTTGCTCGGAGCCGAATTCACTTACGCGCTACGTGCGGGCACGCGATAGAGTCGTCTGGCTGCCGGCGCACGAGCATGCGGACCGGTAACCAGACCGCCGTTGCGGCGAAAATGCATAGCGCGAAAGACCGCCATTTGGCAGCGATGGTGAAACACGGAGATGCGTCGAACTCGCCCAGATCCGGCCGACCCGCAGCGGCGGTTCGAACCGCCGTAAACGGCGGACGTCTAGCCACCACTGCATGTCGAATGGCCGCAGGTCGATACGCCAACACACCTTAGCGACGATCGGCCGATCGATAAGACTCGCCGATGTTGCCGATCCCAAACTTCGTTATTGAGAGGCCTTTTGCCGAGCCGCAAACGTGCCGCTTCGCGCGGGGGCGACCAGCAGCGCCAGCACCAAACCCAAGGCGATCGTCGTGGCTGCGGAAGGTTCGGGCACCGCTTGGGCTGCAGTCGCGGTACCGGAGGTGAAGTTGGCTTTCCAGAGCAGGTAATCGGCGGCGTCCACCAGCTGATCGCCAGTCGCATCCGCAGCGAGGCCCGTGCCGGTCGTACCAAGCGAGTCGCGCCAAACGGCGTAGTCGGCCAAGTTGACGACGCCGTCGTGGTTGAAGTCGCCAGTCACGTGCGATGCCCAAGCATCGTACAAGGCAATGGCGAAACTCGCACCCAAGTCGTTGTAGTGATCGGTGTTACGCTCCCATGTAAACTGGGTCTCGAACGTAATCTCCACCTCGGCATCGAGTAGCCGCCTCGCGAAGCCTGCCGTGGTGTAGCTGCCACCGCCGGAAACCTCTTCCAGGATCTGTGGTTCCAGTTGCCGCAGCGCCTGCCACCAGGCGGCGTCGAGGTCGTTCGCGTTGACGTACGCAAAATCTTCCGGGATGCCGTTGACTTCGTCGATCTGATAGTCGGGTACAGTCGAGTGAAAATCGACGAACACGTCCACGCCACCTGGCGTGGCAGCCACATCGGCCAACATGGCTTCGCCGGCCACGCGGATCTCCTGGCAGTTGTCGGCACGGCAGCCATAGCTGCTGCTGGACCACCGCGAGGGATCCCACAGGCCATTGGGATCGCGGCCCGAATTGTTCACAGTAGTACGACTCATGCCAGCATATCGGCCACTCGGGTTGAGTGTGGGGTACGCCAGTACCTCCACGTGGTCGCGAACCCATGCTGCCCGCGGGTCGTCCGAAATCAGCCAGTCGACCATACCCTCGTAAGTCCAGGTGCCGAGCGTCTCGCCGGAGTGCAAGCCCGTGGCGATCACCACTTTCTGCTTTGGCGTCGCAGGCGAGTCGGTTGCCGGGTTGGTGATGCGATAGGCAAAAGTTTCGTGCGACGGGATATTCCGTCCCAGGTCGTCGACACCCGCCGCCGAGCTGCCGATCACTCCCGCAGCGTTGCCGGATATCGTCTGGGTTGCCCATGGCGACGCCAGGACAGATTGCGTGTGGGCGACAGACCGCCCGTACGAGTAGGGTATGGCGTAGGCGACGTACACTTGGTTGGCGGTGAACGGTGCGGCGTTTGAGAATGAGAACGTTCCGCCCGACAAATCATTATTGTCGAAGAACGACCAGTTTTCGTTGTCGTAGGAGTACACCATTTCGTGCTCCTCGAGTTCGTGAAGCCCTGGTGTCGAGTCGCCGGCAAAATTGCTGCTAATGCGGAAGGTTGGCTGGGCATTCGCGATACCGCTCGCTTTGAAATACACCCACCGCCACCGCCCATTGCCGTAGTAGTTGTCTCGGCCGACTAGATCGACATCGATCAAGTCGCCAGTCCATGACTCTAGCGATGCGTGGTCGAAGTCAGACTGGATGGATAGCTGCGCCGACGCAAGTTGCCCCCAAACGAGTGCTCCGAGCAACAAACTCGGCAGAGCGTAAAGCAGAAGAAAACGGGTACGGGACATACGGAAACCGCGAACCATAGAGGACGAGCAGTAATGCGAGAGCGCGTCGCTCTACGCGTCTTTCCAGCCGAGGTGGGCAACGAGGCCAACCGCGAACAGCGCAATTCCCCCCCACTTCAGCATCGTTGCGGTGGTCCGCGGCGCGTCGTACGCCCCTTCGAAATCCGCTTGCAATTGGGTGGCAACCGCCTTTACCTCATCGTACTCTTTCTTGGCCGCCTCTTTGCTGGGAAACCGTCGTGGTAGTTGGTCGCTGTGAACAATAAAACTCAGATTGTGCAACCGATCTTTCGTTTTTGCCCAACGCTCAGCCTTCTCAGGCGTCCATTGCGACGTTCCAGGAAATAGCTGAACCCAGAACAAACTGAGTACGAATAGTACCAACCCCACCGCAATCGCGGATATGACTAGACCCGATTTCATCGCTTCAGCCTTTCCTTTCGCAACGACTACCGCCGACTGGATCGACCGGTAACTATCGGGCCTTCCACGTCGCCTTGAGCGTCGTTGATCGATACCATCCGGGCGAGCAAGAATTTGTCGATCTCATCGGGCAGCCAGGTTACGCTTCCATCGACCATGGCGGCATTGACACCTCCCACATGTAAACTGCGGGGCGAGGCACCCGTCCAGGTCCCGTTGTCGGCCGAGCAAGGCATGAGTTCGAGATCGGCGATTCCCGGCTCGGGGCATTCACGCAGGCGATCGCTGTTGCCCGTTCGCGCACTGTTGGGCACCAAGGCATCAATATCGACGTTCTCGCTCGGGTTATAGGAGGCGTTTCGGTCGCGGTTTCCGCCAAGCGGGAACGCCGCGTCGTGCATGTCGAAACTAATAAGGCTCCCCCCGCAAAACGCGGCGGACCACACACCACGCGGGTCCATTTCATTATCACGGGTCCGCACTTCCGTCAGCATGATTGTATTGGTCGTGCCATCGCTCACCCGCGCTAACGGCTGAATATCGTTAATCAGCGCACCAGGATACACCCGCATGGCGTTCACGTGCTCGGGGCTCACGTACGCCACGTAGTTCCCTTTGGCAAATGCCCTGCCGTACGACCTGCGACTGCTGTAGGACCTGCCTCGCGCTGCATCCGACGGGCAGAGCAGCACGGCAAGTTGATTCTGCTCGGGGCGAAGCTCGCGTCTTGTTGATCGATGCGCAACGCAGGATCAAATTGGTCTGCAAGGGCTTGCTCCTCAATGAACGGCAGCACGCGAACGATCCAACTCAAATGAACTTCAATCATGTCCATCTGCGAAAACAGCGCGTCGCGGTCGGGCTCGGCCGCGGTAACCGGAGGCAAACCACCGTGCGTACTCTCGAAGTTCAGCACGCCCAGCGACAGATTCTTCAAACTATTGCGACATTGTATCCTCCGCGCTGCCTCACGAGCCGCCTGAACGGCTGGAAGCAACAACGATACGAGAATGCCAATGATCGCAATCACCACCAGCAGCTCTACCAACGTGAAACCACGCCTTGGGCCTCGCAGTTTGGGTGATTCAAACCTCATAGGTTAGCCATCCTTTTCCATCATGCCGTATCGGTGCCACTTGTTGGGCACCCATACGTAAATGCCGCCCGGCATTCAAAGATAAATTGCTCCAAGGTTTGCCTTCGCGACAAACCAAGACCGACACACGGAAAACCGCAGCGATGACGGACGGCTGACCAACGTCTTTCGAGGTTTTCGATGAGCACCATGACCAGCGATCTCTGCGTCGATTCTAACTGGCATCACGCTGCGACGCTGCGCCTCAGTCAAACGATTTGCGGCATTTTTTCTTCCTCCCGCGCAAGCGTCCGCAATTGGCGGTAATTCTTGCTGCGTTGTTCGCTTCCGGACGATGTATTTCCCCCGATCTACGACCTGTACGTCGCGTCGACCGTTCTGGCCGGCGACTACAATAATGATGGCAATAATGACGGCGTGGTGAACATCGCCGACTACGCCGTGTGGCGCGATAACGTGGGTGCGACCGCCGGCGCTGGTGAACGACGTCGACGGTGGCACCATCGGTGCCGCTCAGTACGCCACCTGGAAAACCAACTTCGGCGTGGCTCTGTCGGCGACGGCTTCCATCGCTGGCAGCAGCGTGCCAGAACCGGCCACCAGCCTGATGCTTGCCGTCGCGGCCGCCATGGTGGCTGTGGGCGTGCGATCGCGATGCCGATGATGGTGGCCAAGGGAATCCGCGTCGCTATTTGTTCGCGAAGCGTGCCCACATGCAAAAAGCGTTCGCGCTAAGCCGCATGAGGCGCGATCCGCCAGCCCGGGAATCGTCCATGAATCGAAACCTCTCAAGGACCTGTTTTTTTCCTTGGTTTCGTTGGCGATTCGTCATTTCAGGCTTCATCCGCCGACGCCATCCTTCGTCGATTTAACCCTTGATTTATGCTTGAATTGTGCTGCCAGCGGGCTTAGCATGGGGGGCCCACCGCGCTGATCGTTGGCGTGGATTCTGCCAACCATCCGTTCACCTGGTGAAGGCAATGTCATGATTCGGCATACGTTCCTCGCTCTAGCCTCGTTATTCGCCCTAATCTTGCTTCTTGCTGACCGCGCGGTTGCGGCCGATCTTTACTGGGACAACGACGGCGCTTCGGTGTTTCCGTTCTTCAGCGACGCATCGTTTTGGAGCGAAGACCCGGCGCTTACGGTTCCTGCGACCACTGCCCCCACCTCCGGCGACAACATCTTCTTCTCATTCGATGGCAGTGCCTACCAGGTAATTCTAAGCGCGGGGGGCCAGGCAACGAATGTCACCGCCAGCAACGGCGACGCCACGCTGACCGGCCCAAGCGGAACCCTTGCCAGTAGTGGTATCACGACCATCGACGACGCCTTCGCCGCAAGCCTGGTGGACGGCGCACGCTTCACGCTCAACATCGCGGAATGGGACAATGCGGGCGACGCACTCGTCGGCGATGCCGGTTTCGGTACCTTTACCATCGACGGCGGCGGCAATTTCCGTGCGCTCAACGTGAATGTGGGCGAACAATTGGGGGCGGTTGGCGAGCTTACCGTCGACGGCCTCGGCAGCACGCTCCTCACCGATGGGCCAAACTCTGGCCAAGGCTACCGTATCGGCAACGCCGGCACCGGCACGCTCAACGTCACCGGCGGCGGACTCGCTCGCATCCTGAACGATACCAGCGGTGGGATCGCCGACTTCCAGCTTGGCGTTACCGCCACGGGCGAGGGGACACTCAATATCGTTGGCGACGACTCAAGCGTCATCGCGGAAGACGTCTTTGTTGGCAATCTTGGCAACGGGCATTTGAACATCACCGCGGGCGGCGTACTCAACCAAAACATCTCCACCAGCCCCGACGCCTTTGTTGCGCAAGCAACCGGTTCGAGTGGCGACGTCACGGTCCACGGCACGGGGTCCGAATGGCGGGCCAGCCGTATCGAGATCGGCAACCTCGGCGATGGCACCCTCTCGGTTGAGGCCGGCGGCTTCGTCCGCAGCGCCGCAGCCGGCGGGAGCACGGACATGACTCTCGGCGACGCCGGTGGCAGCGGCAAGGTCGCCATCTTCGGCAGCGGCGGCAGCGCCTCCCGCCTCGAAGTTGCCCAGGACCTCTACGTCGGCAATCTGGGACTCGGCGAGCTATTCGTCGGTCGGGACCTGAGCGGCACCGCCGACGGCAGCGGCACCCTGAGCGTCGGCAGCGACCTGCTAATCGGTTCCGCTCCTAGCAACAACCTCGACAACAAAGTCGTGGTTAGCGGAGCGAATGCAACCGCCACGGTGGGGGGCAATCTCCTTGCCGGCGGAACGATTCAATCCGGGTTCGCTGGTACGGGTGCCTTTGAAGCCCGCAGCGGCGCGACGATCACCATCGGCGGTGCCCTCGCCGCCGGCGGCGGCCCCGATAGCGAAGGCACCATTGCGATCGACGGCCTCGGTACAACCCTTACGGCGAGCAGTATGTTTCTCGGCAACGGCAACTCTGGACCGCTGTCGACCGGTGTGATGACCGTCAGCGATCGGGCCGTCGTCACTCTCACCAGCAGCAACAACGGTGTCGTCACCCTCGGTGACGACGCCAATAGCAACGGCACGCTCACCGTCACGGGGGCCGGTTCCCTCGTCCAATCCACGGGCGGTACGGCCGAGTGGTGGATCGGCGGATCCATCGCCGACTCGGGCGGTACCGGAACCCTGAACGTTCTCGACGGCGGTCAGGTCACCAGCACGGGTCGAATGGTGCTCGGCTACATCGGTGGATCGACCGGCATCGTTGCGGTCGATGGTTCCGGGTCGCAAATCGACGCTGGCGGCGACTACATCCTTGTTGGTTTCAACGGCGTGGGCAACATGGACGTCACCGCTGGCGGAGTTGTCGATGCGAACCGAATGTTCGTCGCCGACGCTCCCGGCTCGGCCGGCAGCCAGCTCGACATCGACGGTGCCGGTTCGGTGGTCAATATCGGCGGGCTGCTTCATGTGGGCGATAGTACCCGGGGCAACGTGAATGTCACGGGCGGCAGCCAGCTCAACGTTGCCACCGAAACCCCAAGCGCCCGGCTGATTATCGGCGACGAGGCCGGCATGCGGGTTCGCGGTTGACCGTCGCCGGCGCCGGCAGTCGGATCGACTACTTCGGCACCGAACGGATCTCGGTGGGCTTTTCGGGTGGTTCGAGCGGAAACCGCGCGTTGCTTGAGGTCCTCGACGGCGCGGTTGTCCAGGCCGTACAACGCGACGGCGGCGGTGCCATCGTCAGCCAGGGCTTCATCGTCGTCGGCGACGAGGCCAATGGCAACGGACAGATTGACGTCGACGGCGTTGGCTCTCGCATCGAGGCCCGCTACCTCGACCTTGGGCAGAGCACAGGCGCCAGCGGCGTGGCGAATATCACCGGCGGCGGAGTGATCGCCGTCACCGAATACTCTGAGGTCGGGGCGCTCGGAACCGGCAACAGCACCATGGGCGTCTCCGGCGCCGGCTCGCGATTCGAGGTCGGCGGCGACCTTTCCATCGGCGCCGGAAGCACCGGCACCAATGGCGCGCTTAACGCCTCCGACGGCGGCGCCATCACCAACAGCAACCGGGCATTCATCGGCCGCTTCAACGGCAGCAACGGAATCGTTAACGTGGGCGGCGCGGCGCGATCGCCACCTGGGATGTCGGCACCGATCTCATCATGGCCGGCGACCGAACCGCCTTCACCGACTCCGGCAGCCAGTCCTCCGGCTCGGCCACGCTTACCATCCTGCCCAACGGCGTGGTCAACGTCGCCGACTCGCTCTACCTCAAAGACCGCGGCGTCATCAACCTCGACGGCGGGGAACTGGCCGCCGCTGACTTCGTCTTTCAGGACTTGGCCAGCCGCGCCCTGAGTCCGACGGTGAACTTCGCCGCGGGCACGCTCCGCTACACCAATCCGTCCGGCAATACGCTCGTTGCCAACGACCTCGACCGCATATTCAACGCGGGTCCCGCCGTCCTCACTCCCGGCAAACACCTAGCCGTCGACGGCACGCTCGTGCTCGGCGACGAACTCCGCGTCGACGGTGGCGAACTCAGCATCGGCAGCATCTCCACCGCCAACTTCAACAACGTCGACTTCGACGCCGGTACGTTCAACTTGACAAGTTCCAACTTGATTATCGGAGATGGCGAGCTCTTTGGGGCCACGATGGTGATCGACGTATCGCAGACGGTGAACATCACGAATCAAGCAAGCATTGTTGCGGGTGCCCAACTGGTCGTCGCTGGCGGCTTCAGTTCGAGCCAACTCATGGTCGCGGGCGACCTGACAGCGATCGACAGCACGATTGGTGGCGCCGTGATCAACAACAACAACGTCACGGTTGTCGGCGAGGTCGAATTCGACGGTCTGGTGAGCGGCCCCGGCGACTTCTTTGGTCCTGGCACGGCCAACTTCAGCGGTGGCATCGCCCCCGGCGCTAGCCCCGCCGAGATTGTTTTTGAGGGCAGCGTGGCACTCGATGCTGCCAATACCTTGTTTATTGAGATTGGCGGCGAAGTGCTGGGCGACGACTACGATAGCCTCACCATTGCTGGCGAAGCCACCTTGAACGGCCTGCTCGATGTGTCGGTCTTGGAGGGATACATGCCTCCGCCTGGCATGCAGTTCACGGTGCTCACCGCAAGTGATATTACCGACAACGGCCTCGTGCTCGCTGGCTCGGCTGCCAATCAGTTCGATATGTTGGTGAGTTCCACCAGCGTTGTCTTGCAAGCCATCGCGGCCGGCCTGGACGGCGACTATAACAACGATGGAGTCGTGAACCTCGCCGACTACGCAGTGTGGCGCGATAACTTGGGTGCGACCGCCGGGACGTTGCCCAACGATCCCCACACAGGAGCCATTGGAGTCGCCCAGTACAGTACTTGGAAATCGAACTTCGGCGCGAACTCCGCAAGCGGCTCAGCAGCAAGCCAAATCGCCAACGTGCCGGAACCGAGTGCATTGATCCTACTAGGCGTAGGCTTTGCTCTGACCCTGGTGAGTTCCCGCCGTCGAAGTGCCTTGATTTTCTAGCGCAACGCTACGGTGGGTCTGCGCACCCAGCGTGGAAAGCCCTAATTCAATCGCCACGCGGGGCCAATACTTCTGGCGTTCGATGGAATCGCCTTCGTCCGCAACCCAACCCCGCGATACGGTCCCTTCGATGGGCCCGCGACATGGCGCGTGGCCGGCGCGCTAGTGCAGCAGCCGAGCAGGCTCGCAAACGCCGCCGACCGCAGGAAAGCCTCACAAAACAGGGCCTAGCGGCGACTCGGTGCAAGGCGGTACAATATCTCGCTTGCCCCTAGCTCCCTTAGCTCAATCGGCAGAGCAACTGACTCTTAATCAGTAGGTTCTAGGTTCGAGTCCTAGAGGGAGCACTAAAAACCCTTGGTTTTAAGGGTTTTTTGAAATCGGAAATGTAGTACTTGGGTCGATGAATCGACCTATGTAGTACTAGATCGACCCGAAATGTAGTACTTCGAGTTTCGTACTACTTTCTTTCTTCGAGTGGACACGGCCCCTCTTCTAGGGCCTCCTTCGTCGCCCGACTCCCTTCCCCCGCCGCCAGAGTCGCCCCGGAATTGAGCTGGTGACAACCGCACCGCTGCGGTGCTACTGTGACTCTGAACTAGAGCGTGCGGCGGCGAATATCGCCGTCGCCATTGAAGGGAGTCACTTATGAATTAACTGCGTCGACCGCCTCGCCACAAGCTCGCCCAACTGGCTGATGCGTTGAAGCAAGCTGCTTTGGTTTCCTCAAGCCGACAGTAGCAGGATTCTCCACGCATAGTCAACTGACAAACGACCCAGGTCGTACAGAACGGGTCTTGCCTACAGCTCAGGCCGGTCGACGCTCTCACAAGGCATGGAGGAACATGAAGTCCAAGAGAGAATTCGACGGAGGATACTGTCGCACGAACCAATTGCCTGCACTTTTCGAGGCCAGACGTCACCGGGCCATCGGCAAGAACGAACTGCGTCTCTTTTTTGCCAAACTGGAGCACAGCGAATGTAGGGCGATGGCGCCAATCGACGTCATCCTGAACAAGAACCGCAAGCAGAAGAAGCGAATGACGGTAGGCCAGCAGCAGGCCGCCAACGAAAGGCTTGTGAAGGCCCTGGATGAGCATCAGCCGCAAGAGGAAGCCTACCACGTGAAGCTGCCAAGAAAGTTCGTCAGAGCGGCAGCCAGGGGCGTTCTCGAAGTCTCTGAGATGATAACCGCCTTGTGCTATTTCATGCGGCGAATGCCACAAAGGTCACGACGCAAGTGCCTTGTCCGAAGTGAACGCTACTGCCGTATGTCGGTGCGGACGGTCCGCAAACTTACTGGGCTTTGCCACGATGCCATCGTCGCCGCTCTGAGGCTGCTCAGGGCTCAAAAGCTTATCGCGATGGTCTGGCGTCCGATGATGGAAACGAAACGCTTTGGGCGGCTGTTTGTGGACGGCACGAAGATTTCGACGAACTACCACGAACCGGAACGCTCAAGGGCGAGTGCTCCCAGTGCCCGCGATCCCAAGAACCGGAACGGTGCCTCCCAGGAACCGGAACGAAAAGAAAAGAACTCTTCCTAAGAACTCTTTTTCACGTACTCGAAAGGACATCTTGTGGAGACCTCGGGGCGATTGCTGCTTTTGCAGCCAGGTTTTGCTCTGACGCCAATCGAGGCCGCTGTTAGCAAGAGCTACAAGCGACAAATCTCGACGCCATCTTGCTGTGGCAACAGGATATCTGCGTCAAGAGCGGGCCTGCCACATGCGGGCAGCTGGTTATGATTCCGCGTGCGATTACTTCAATACGCTTCATATGCGGTGTAATATGGGTTTGCAAACAAGGTTTGCACAAGCGTTTGCACAAGATTTTGGGCGTGAGAATCCGGCGTTCGCCTCGGTTTGCACAGGCCCTAGTATTCTCCAATCTCAAGTCTCCCAATTCCATTTCAATCCTCGCGATTCAAGGGCTCATTCGTGCAGCTCCCGCCTCACCTAAGGCAAGGTGACTCGCTCAGCTAACCAACTAAATCGGCCGAAGGCCGAGCACCGCCGCCCGCCGTTGGGTGTACATAGATACAAATATCTGGCAAACCCTATTTCGCTGCGTCAGGCCACCTCAGAACGACTTTTGCCGGTCCTTCAGGCCCCGAACCCAGTCCCCCAATCCGGATACATCCTCCAGCATCGCATCGGCGTCCGGCGGGGCTGCATTCCGACCAGTCGAAGGGTCATGTCCTTTGGTGATGTCGCAGCACGTCTTGTGCAGCCCCAGAAGAAAGTCCACGTCAGTTCCTTCATTCGCTCGAAGCTTAGTAAGTTGTTTTATGTTCACGTAGTCCCGATGCCGCACTACAACGCGATTGAATAGATGTTCTTCAATCGCCCTTTC
Organism: Lacipirellulaceae bacterium; assembly: GCA_963753855.1. GTDB lineage: Bacteria > Planctomycetota > Planctomycetia > Pirellulales > Lacipirellulaceae > Aeoliella. The sequence goes on from CAVWDV010000009.1 coordinate 1,231,653, forward strand.
AACTGTTTCGCGTAGTTCACCGTAGACTTCGCGGACGGCCTTCTCGTACCCGTCTTCATCGAGCGAATCCTGAAGCTGCTTTGCCCCTCTAGTCCGCTTTTCAAGTTCATCAATACGCTGAAGACACCCCTGTGTCTTCCAGGGTAGCTGGTCACCTATCGTCCCGATACCGGCCGGGCTGGAATAGACGCGTCTCAACGTCAGGTCAATTCCTTCGGAGTCTGCATAATCCATCAGGTCATGTAGAAAGACTATGTCGTGCGTGAATACTGCTACCTGCCTCACGGTGGCCTCTTTTGCAAGCCGCTTTGCCACAGCGTCGCGGCTGACCAACCCGTGCAATGGGGGCCACTTTCTATCCGCTGGAAATGGTCAACCGAACGCATTTCTGTGCGGTTGGAGCAACACGTACGGGCAAGACCTCAATTCTAAGACTTCTCTTTCAGAGCTTGCATCGAGAGCTTCGAGATAACTCCCACTTCGTGATGTACGACGCCAAATGTGAGCTGCTACCCTTCTTGTACCCCCCGGAATATCTCGCCGAAGATCCAACGCAAGAACAACTCGATTCCGCCTTCTACATCCTCAACCCCTTCGACGCTCGGAGCACGCCTTGGGACATTGCTCGTGACGCCCAGGACGACGCGATGGCTATGGGCATTGCCGAAGCGTTGTTTCCCGACGTCGACCCCAAGGACGAAGCCTATTTCGGTCCCGCAGTTCGCGACCTCGCCGTCGCCGCCATGCGAGCCCTCCGGCAACAGGCAGACGGTCCCCACTGGAGCTTCTGCCAGTTCGTCTGCTCATTGCTACCCGAGAACCTGAAAACAGTCCTGGACGCCACCGATTGGGGGAAAAGCGTTTATGAGGACTATCTGGGAAAGCACACCGAATCGAGCGACTCCACACGCAAAGCTCTACGGGCCAGGTACAGCTCTTTGGTCGGTCCGGCGTTCGCCTGGGAGCAATCCACCCGCCCTCCGCTCAGCCTGCGGGAGTGGGTTCCTGGAGATTCCAGGAGCATCGTCTTGATGTCACTCGACCTATATGGCAAGAGCCTGGACCGACTCAATCGTCTTTTGCTCGGCGTGCTCTGCCGCAACTTGAGCGTGATCAAGTCGCCGATGCATACCTACCTTACTTGGACGAATTTGAGAACCTGGATTACGTCTCATGGATCGTCAAACTCGCCAAGCGAAGGGGCTTCCAGAGGAGTTCACCTTGCTCTCTGCATGCACGACATTAACGCGTTGCGGAAGACCTATGGATTGGATGCCGAGGGCCTGGTTAGCAACTGCGGGTTCTGGGCGTTCCTGCAGACCAACGATCCGGTAACGACAGATTGGGCGTCCTCGGTCATTGGGAAACCGGAGCAGCAGCGGACCAGCCATACGCAACACCATGGGGACGACGAGTCATCAGAAGGCAAATCTTCGACCACTTCGTTTCGGCAGCGGGAACCCCTTGTAACAGCCGCCGATATCCAAGGACTTCCCACACCCTTGAGTTGCCCTGAAATTACCGCCTATTTCGCCACCCCTCCCACGCTCGTTACCGGGGCGTGCTCCCTTTGGCGAGGTTATACCCGAGCCAAGAGTGCGGTCGTCGCAATCCGCATGCGTTGTGGCCAAAATGCGAACGTGTCGCCGAGTTTATCCCCTTGCAGGTGCCGCCCAGCATTCCAGACGACACTTTTTACCCGCTCTACCAAGTTGGCTTTCGTCGTGACGGTTACACGCCACCCAAGATGCCGCCGAATCGGGCCCGTCGACTGAGGGCGGTCCCGACGAACGTCGACGAAACGCATACACAGTCAACGTGACCATCAGGAAAGACGTCCGCTTTAACTTCCCGTTGGATGACTGATTACATGTAAAGAAAACAGCATGAGTAGTAATGAACCACGCCGAAAACGCTGGGGCCACGACCAACCGGCATCCAAGCCTCCCTGGGAAGTCGACCCGGTGGACCTTTTGCGAGAGTACGAGATAGAACGCACCGCAAGAGAGTGCATAAAACTTGTTAATGTACTCGTCAAGGAGAAGGATTGCCGTCGGATGCCGATCTCTCGTGGAGGCTCTGGCAGTTGGTCCTCGAACGCGACTCGGTCTACGCTGCTTTTGCTATACGCGGAACCACTTGTTGGCAGACATCCGGTGAAATCCGCAATGCGGTGGGCCAGTGCGTGAAAAGCGTAGGTATGCTGAAACGCAAGGAGCGATTTTCAAAGCAAGAGCGGCGGAGTTACTGGTACCAACGTGCACTTTACATGGGTGGCGGTACTGAACCGCTTTACGTCAGTCCAGTTGCACCTTTGGCGTTAGCTCCTTGGGTAGCCGAGGAACGCGAATTGTTGCTGCAGGCTGTGCAGTACGTACCGAAAGACGCCGCCCTACTTTTGCAAAGAAGATTACACATTCCGGAGGTGGGCAGCCGCCAATTTGGCGACCACCGAACGCTCTCGCGACGCACTGGTCAACGTTCTGCTTCGCCGGAAGGACAAGAAAATTGTGTCCGGCATTATAGTGGGCTTCCTGAGCTTGATGCGACTGGGGTGACTTCAACGACTATCGCCCGGAATTCGGGCGTATCCCGATCGAAGAAAATCTATCAGATAGCAAGGCAGCGGCTGCGGTTACGGTAAGTTGCGTTCGCTTAGCCTCGCCTATCCGCCCCGCAAGCGACACCGTGAGTTCTTCGAAACCTTTGAATAGTCGTCAAACACGGTGGCGGGAAGCTCCAGATAGGCTCAAGGTTTATCTTGGGGGGTGCCTAAGCCACAGCAAACTCCTCCGCGTAGCCAATCACGACGTACGGCTTGTTCCGCTCTTCGCCACGCCGTACTTTGCAGGAATTTGACGCAGGCGTCGCCCCAGTCGTCTTCGGTTGGCAGGAAGCACTGGAACTTCGCCGTCTCTTCCCCGTGTCGCCTCGCCTTCTGCAGGGCGTAGGCCGCCAGCCACAACACGTCGTTGCCGCGACCGGTCACCGTATGAAACGCCTTCGCAAGCGGGGCGATGGTCACGATGGTTCGCCAGAGCCTGGGCGGTCACCGCCACGCGGACGCGGAATCGACCGGGGCCGAATTGCCCGATACAACCCACCAGCAACTCGCCGAGTTGGTGGACCTCGGGAAGAAGCTGGGAACCGAGTTTGAAGGAATCTAGCGTCACCGACGCGACGACAATCTTCTACTCGCCCGAGGATTCTCTCTTCATCCCCAACCGTGGCTACCGCGTGCAAGACGCCTTTGCCCCATACGGCGGCGTCGAAGCGACTATCGACCAGTGTGGAAGATGCCTGGCGAACATCGACCCCGAGGACCATCCCAACAAGCGACTCGCTGCTTGTCACGGCGAACTGAAGGTCGTCGCCGACCACCCACTGTTCGCCCCGGTGGTACAGCAAGCGATTAAGAACCGAGAGCTTCAGGATGCGGTCGCAGAGCGATTTCTCAAGACCAATCCGCCGTGGTACGGCTTCTGGATGCAGTCCCCGATCGGTCGGCCCGAGGCCGAGGTGCTGCTGCCTATCTTGGATGAGGCACTCGCCAACTATCAGTACCCTGTCGAAGGGGAAGAGGATTTCATGGAAGCCCTGTCGCTGGTCAAAGCGTGGGGCCTAATATTCATGCACGTGACGCTGCTGCCGCCAGAGGCACAGGATACAAGCGGCTACTACGGCTACCATTGCCCAAGCTGCAAAGCACCTACCCCCGATGTCGTATTGCGTCCCCAGAGGCCTGGGCTGATTCGACAGTTTCCCACCATCGAATGCCCGGTCTGCGGCTTTACCTATTCGCCGCTTGAGACTCGCGGCCAGTATCAGCCGCCGCCGCCCGAGGTGAAGGACGAACTGCTCGAAGAGCAACTGGGGACGGAAGAGTATTGGGAGTTCGTTTACCGTTACCTCCTATCGATGTCAGAACCGGAAGAACGGGCGAAGCAATACTGCCGCTGGGAGCGGGAACGTCGCGAAGAGAACCCCAAGACCTGGGAACAACAACCCGCCACGCCATTTGGGCCGGACGACGTGCCATACCACGGGCCACCCTGCTCAGACTGCTGCGAGTACCTCCCGTCGCCCCAGGCGAAACGGTGCGAACGCTGCGGAGCCGAGCAGGAGTAACGCGACGGTTGTCGGCTCCGGAACCGCGAGCGATGCCGTGGATGAACTCGCGAGGTCGTCGAGTCGTCATGCCGAATTGACGTTGCCAGACGAGGTAGTCAGCCCCGTCGGTGTCGCCGTCGCCATCTCCATCGCCCAAGTCGTAAGGTTCGTTGCCCGTCGCCCCCAAAATTGTCTCGCCAGACGGTGTAGTCGGCGGCGTTGACCATGCCGTCGCCGTTGTAGTCGCCTGATAGAATTGGATTCGACACGGTCGCGATGGCAACGTTATCGATCAGAATGTGCCCCGTGTTACTTCCGACTGGACAAGTGTTAGCGAAACGCCAGTCTGTCCTAAAATCGCTGCGCGGGTCAGCGACCAGAACCGAAGTAGTGGTGAGTTCGGTACCGATCTGCGGAGAAGCAATTAGTTCTTCGAGCAAGATCCCACCGAGGCTTAATTGGAACGAGCCAACATCAGTCGTAAACAACTGGTCGAATACAATGACGAACGGGCTGCTGGGGGTATCGATCAATTGCGAGATAGCAAAGTTGGAATCGGTTGATAATTGGGCGGTCGTTCCACTGCCTCCCGGAGTTTATAAGATCTCGAAGGTACCAACACCTGACGTTTGCCACTCGCTACCATTACCCTCAAATTGCCCGTCCGCAAAATAATGTCGCTCAGGCAAGTCAGCCAGATCCAGATCCATGGCCCGTCTTACCGTCGCCATCCATGGTATTTTTTCCTGCACTCTGCAAACTGTCAGGATCAAAGCCATTGCCAGCCAATACGGAAGTTGCAACCGTATCTTTACCCAAAAGGGGTGAGTGAGATTCTTTTACCGTGACAGCTTTTGATTCAAGCAGTTGCCATTCAGAGAGTCGTAGGTCACTCTGAATGGTGATCGGCAACTGTTCCATCAACAACTCTCTGACAGTTGTTTCAAATATTACCCCAGTGCTGGCCGGATTGTCCGCGGTTGTCCCCCAAATGCGTGCATCTCTTTCCAACACCGTTGCGTTGGAGCGTCCTACCGAAGGTTGATGGCTGCCAGCAATGATCGCTGCATCCGATGACAGATCCCAGCCGACCTGCTCAACCAGATTGAAGCTACCAATAGGATAGTTCTGGACGGCTTCCGTTTTCACGAAATCGTTCCCAGTGCTATTTAAGCGACCCACTGTTAAGACGTTGACCCCAGTCATAGATGAATATTCCGTAACCGCTATCACCGGCTGACCATCCTGGATGGCGATGGCCTGGCATCTGGCAGCTTCTCCTCCAAAAACATCGAATACTTCACCGTTCTTCCAGACCACGATCTTTCCATCTCCACCAAATCCTCCACCAGCGGCTCCGTTTGGATTCTCACTGATTACCCACAGATTTCCATCGTCGTCTCGAGCCGCGTCGTATGCGTGGACACGGGGTGGTATGAGCCCTGTTGTTGCCAACGGTTGCATACCATTGGTTCCATCCCATTCGAAACCGAGATGGACCCCATTTTGGCCAAACATCGCTGCCTCGATCAGAACTTCCCACTATGGTTAAACCATCGCGAGTAATACTGTTTGCTTCCGAGTAGAGATTGCCGTCGGGCAGTAAGCCCAGATACTCCACTCCCCCACTTTCGGTCCAGCGAAACGCTTCTGTGTCGGATCCAACGATGACGCTACCATCAGCCGACACATCGTTCACGGTTGTGGCCGACTGTTGAGCGAACAGATGTTCGACCCCGCCGGATGCTGTCCACCGAATCGGGCGTACTCTGCCCGACGCCGTAAGGTCGTTGCCCACAAGAACCAACTCTTCGCCATGCCCCAACTCGGAGGTGGCGTTGACTTCCCAAGGGAACCCGAGTGGGCTGGGGCCTAGCCCTTGAAACTTGTACTGGGCTCCGATGGGGGCCGCCGAGGATTGCACTGCACCGATGAGAAAAGAACAGCAGACGAATAGGAGTAGAAGAGACTCACGAAGCGGGCGAATCATGAGACAATCCAGCAAACGGACAACTGTCGGAAAAGCGAAAGACTAATAATATAAACGCGGGACATTTTTCGGTCAAATTCGCGTGCCCCTGCTATTTCGTGGGGATTTTCAGCCGTCTTGGGAACCCGACTTGCCGTTCTGCCTATCCGCACAGCTATCGAGCGTCTTCAGCGATGTATCAAGCACCTCCTGCACGTCTCGCTGCACGAGCGTCCAGTTGTAATCGGGAAGTTCTTCGCTGCTGCTGAGAACCGAGAAAATCCCCAGCAGGTACGCCAGGCCGCGTTCCAATTGAAGTGAGAGTTGGGCGAGCGGTGAGCGGCGACGCGGGCGGCCGCCAAAACTCTCGTCAATGTCGCGAATGATGCGGATGTCTTCGAGCACCAATTCCAAGAGTCCCGTGTATTCGGCCAACATGGCGACCGCTTGCTCGCGGTCGACGCTCAGCTGACCGTCGAGCCGGTCGAGCATGCTGGCGACTTCCTTGGCCCGCTCTGAAAGTCGTGCGGTTTGTTCTTGCAGACGATGCCGGTTGCTGGAGGAATCAAACGCGACCTGAAACAGGTCAGGCGTTTCGATGAGTGTCGGTAGATGCTTGGGTGCTGTGTGTTGTTCCATTCTGCTTCTCCTTAGGCTGCTAGTTGGTAAACCGGTGGTTCGAACGGTTTGACGGCACGCCTGCGGGTGCGGATGCAATCACTCGGGACTGGTCGGAGCCCGGCCGTCTTTCTCGCACGATTGACGGCTCGATGGACGGCGAACATCTGTCGAGTCACCCCGCCATACGGCTCGAACGGCGAACGTCGGAACTCTTGCTCCAAGGGCTCGGTCGAGCGGTGCCTGGTGGCCATCGCCAGAAAGTGTTGTTTGAGAACTCGGTACGCCTCCCGACTGATACGGACCGAAGTCTTGCCGCGATGACTGATGGAGTAGCCGCCAAACCGAATGGGCCGTCTCGCGTACGTCGTGATAGGCGGCGACGCCTTGGCGTGTGTGCTCCAGAAAAAAGCGATGATGCCCCGCCGAGGCGAGCAGCACCCAAAAGTTGCGATAGCGGAGGTAATGGACATTCGCCAGCGGCCTGCCGTCCGGCCCGGTGCGTTGACGCCGCCGGTACCGCGACCACTTACTGCGAGCCACCTCGAACTTGGCGAGCATCCGACGGTCGTGCTCGCTTGCGTCGAGCCGCTTGGGGACCGATCCGGTGACATAGAAGAAGTAGCGACGGGCAACGTACCCGACCGCCAATTGCTGGACAAAGCCTTCCAGCGTGGTGGCTTCCCACTTGTACTTCGATGACTTGCTACTCACTTGTTGCGACCCCAACCGCTACTTCGGCGTTTCGCTTGTTATGCAACCGAGCGAACGCGATGTTGCCTAAGCGTGTGCCAGCCGCAGCACATCGTGGCGAGCAATCTGTCGCACGCGACTGGCTCGCTGTATGTTCTTAGTTAGAAGTTGCCTAGTAGAAGAGGTAGCGGCTGGCACAGCCGACCATGCTGTGTTTGAAATAGATGCGTGTTTGAAAAGAGTGAAGAAGGATGGTTTGTTGAGGCACAAACCATCCAAAAAGCCGCGAACCTTCAAGACAACCTGTTGGGAGCCACTTCCCTTGGGAAGTCGCCCAAACCTTGCCTTGAAGCGTTGTCCGCAGCAACCGCGTCTCGCCCCTCGACCGCCAGGCCGAGAGAACGAGAAGCACGGATTGCAGCTTCCGCCAGGAAGTTGCGGCAGGACCGCTTTCGCGGTCCGCCGCCGCGTCCCGACTTGGATAGGCACAAAGCCCGTCGCCGCTTTCGTCGTCGCTCGGTCTATCGACCTCGCGATGGTTACCAGCCACCGCACGCGAACGAGCCCGCACTGCCTTGCACGGAAGATTGCCAGAGGGCAATCTCGAAGGGCCTTCGCCCTTCGCATCGCCGAGACGTTAGTCTCGCTTCTAATTGCGGCACACTCCCACTCTTGCGACTTTCAAGCACCTGGTCGACTTCACCAGGCACCGGGAGCTAATCTCCGGCCTCGCAAGAGCTTCCCTCTTTAGTCACAGACATCGAATATCAAGTCACGTTGGTGAGCGGCCCTTTGGGCCGCCGCTTCTCACAGATACGTGCCCGCCGCCAGGCGGGTCGCAGTTTCCAGCGACTGCGTACAGTCGCCGATTTCCCCGTACGAACATACAAGCTCTGGGTATCCCACTGCGAGAAGTTGTCCCGGTTCGGCACCGTCTCTTGATAATCTTACGAGCAAGCGATTTCTCGCCTTTCATGGTTGAGCTATTCCTCGCCTGATTTCTCAGGACGCCGGAGCTTGTCATCGCTCCGATACCGCGTGTCGCCACGCAGCAAGTCCCCACGCTCGCAACGTTGCACCGTCCGCCATTTGGCGGAATCAGGCCCCGTTGACGGGATTTGCACCCGCTTTGCCTGCGACGGCCTTCTGCGAAACAAGTCGCACAAGGTCTGTCAGAGTCGCCCCTGTTCCGGCTGGAGCATCGGATAGAACCGTGAGATTACTCTGCTGTTGATGCGACGTTCGATACAAAGGAACGACGCGAGCAGGATTACTTCACGGAGCCTCCGTCGAACTGGACAAGCAGGTTTCCCCGCATCCAGCTCTACGGACAGGCAGCGTGAGAAGAAGCAACTTTCTCCCCTTAGCGTGGATGGTAAGGCCACGTTTACCGGGAGCTACCTCCTATCCAAGTGGTTGCTCTGCAATCGGGTTGCAGCAGCGACGCTTGTCTTATGACGAAGACGAGAAAGTCGTTGACTTAATTGTCCGCGATATGTCACACGAGAATGACGGTCGCCAATAACAGGCGAAATGTCAGCCATGGGCGTCCTCGCACTCTGATACGTCGCCATGCTCACGGGGCGATGTGTCGGTTGCGAGAGACGCCTGTGCGTTTCGGAGAGAAAACCTATGTCAGAAAACAAACCATGCAAACGCTTCTGGGAAGGAGCCGTTGGAGTCACCCTCACGCCTCGCCAGCATCGCGGAGAAGAGTACTTCTGGACGTTCGAATTCGTCCGGGCCTACAAACGCAAGGGCAGCGAGAAGTGGGAATACGCTCGCAGCTACTCCCAAAACCAGATCGAGGCCCTGGGTCGCGTGATGAGCCAGGCGTTCAACTTCATGAACCAAGTCGAGCCAAAAGGGTTCGTCGAGAACTGGGAGGCGGCACAGGCCGCCGCCGACCAGGGCGAGGAGGGGCGAAGTCCGAGTTCGATGGCGTCTCCTTGCCCAAGATGGCAGGGCTCTAATCCAGCCACGTTCTTTCACAATCCAATCGAGTAGACGACTTTCACCCACGACCGGTCGTGTGGCGGACGAATTGCTGTCGTTCGCGACGGGGCCGGTGGTGCATGAGCCTCAAGTAAAGGATTTTCCCACGCACTCTTTCCAGTAGAGAGGAGACTCAAATGGTGAATTTGACCCGAGCGAGTCGAGAGTTGTTTCGCAGAACTCCCGACGAGCGGTTTCATTCGTTCGACGCCTTGCTCGCTCATTGCAACGAGCGACGCGAAAGATCGGACGAGTATTGGCAGCTTTCGCAAGACCTGCGAATCGAGCAGCAGCCCGAAGGGTTGCGGCTGCGATTGGGCGATGCGGAGGAGGCCCCTTTGTCGCTTAGCGACTGGAGTTTTTCGCAGCTCTGCAAGTTGTGCGGCGTCCAGAAGGATACCGTCAACAAGCTTACTTCCGAGACCGCGTCGCGTGTCTTTCGAGACACGATGCCGCACTCCCGGAAGCCGCTGCAAGTGTACGCCGCTGCTGATACTGCCTTGGCGGTACACAGCTCGACGTACTCGCGTCTGTTTGACGCCGAAGTCCTCGAAGCGGTCCGCGAGGCCGCCCCCGACTTCACTCCGCCCCCCACGGGACTCGGCGGAGCGACCGGACTCTATGCAGGCGAACAAGACATGTTCGCCTTTGGCATCGACCCTGAAGGTTGGGTGGAAATCGATGGCGAGAACTTCGCCCCCGGTTTCTTCGTGTGGAACTCGGAAGTCGGCAGACGCAGCGTTGGCGTTCAGACGTTCTGGTACCAGGAGATCTGCCAGAATCACATCGTCTGGGACGCCATCGAAGTTGTGGAGCTGAAGCGACGTCACATTGGCGACGTTCGCGAAGCCCTCCATGACGTTCGTGGGGCGATTGCCCAGCTGGTGCAGAAACGCGACGAACGTCGTGACTCCTTCGCCAGCGGCATTCGCACCGCGATGCAGACCCGCTTCGGCGAGGATGCCGAAGAAGTCCGCAAGCAGCTCGCCAAGCACGGCGTTAGCTCCCGCCTGGCGGAGCAAGTCGTGCAGGTGGCCGAGCAGCAAGCATCGTTCTCGGTGTTTGGCATTGTGGACGCCATGACGCGGTTGGCCGGTCGTTATGAGAACGCCGGTGACCGCTTACTTGTGGACCAAAAGCGGCCTCGCTCTTGAGCCTGGCCGCCTAGGTCCTGTTTTGTTCCTTAGTTCTCTAGTTGCTCAGCAAGAGCAAGAAAGGAGATGACACGATGGCCGAGAATAATCGACCCGTGCATCAAGTCCGTATCGGACGCATCAAAGCCGCCGTCTTCGAGAACGGCGACAACGCTCCTCGCAAGGTCCAGTTCACCGCCCTCTACAAGGAAGGGGAATCGTGGCGAGGTTCGGGAAGTTTTGCTCGCGAGGACCTGCCGCTCCTCATCAAGGTCGCGGACCAGGTTCACTCGTATCTGTACCAACAGAACGGGCAGCCCGAGCAGAACGGTTCTTCCGACGCGTTCTAAGGTTTCTTGAGGCCGACCCAGCACCACCGGCCTCCCCACACTCTCAGCCGCAGGATTCCCGGCCTGATTGAAGGCTGAATCTGCCCACATCAGCCCCGGACTCTATCGACAGAGGTCTTTTCGACCTCAGCGAGTTTGAGT
>CAVWDV010000010.1:0-98440 GCA_963753855.1 Lacipirellulaceae bacterium
GTGGAATGCAATGGCTGTGCCGAATGCAGCAAAAGTCGCGGTTGGCCGGCCATTCGCCGTTTCTCACTTAAATCGGCCGGGTTGCCGCCCGCAAAAAAATGGTCCGCAGGCGGCGGGCACGTTGCCTTGTCACCACGGCGGTGAATGCGAGCAGCAGAAGGCCAAGTCGTTGTTTTCAAAGCACTTAGCTGGAAACCGGCGGGCCGCCGACGCGAGCGACAAGCGTTGCCTGGGCACCATGCAGCGATGTAACTGCTGGATGCCAAACGCCTTGCGATCAAGACACAAGAATAGGGAGGCCGTTTCACCAAAATGGTGAAACAGCTGCTCGGGGGCCTAGCGTGCGCCACGCCCATCAGGCGGCGTACGGATACCCCCACAGCCACTCGAAGCAGGTGCAGCAGGAAGCAGGCAACAGGCGGTAATAGCCGTCGGCAACCCCAACGGGAGACTACGTTGCGCGTTGTGGTTTCGCACGGCCACCGCGCGTCCAGAACTACGCAAAAAACAGCCTCTTTTCCCGGCGCATGAAAAACGTTTCGCCCGCCAGAGGGGCCGAATCCTGCCGGTTTCGGGTTTGCAACCAACTTCGAACGGAATTTTGGGTGCTCGATGGACTGGAACACGTAACAACACAAGCGGATCGCTAGGCTTTCAAGAGCCAGCGAACGCCGCCTGAGCGCACCGCGAGCCTTACCAAGTCAACCCCAGCGAGGGGCGACCGGGGAGGCCTGCCACACCACCTGCCATCGGCAGGTGCGCAACTGGAAAAGCCTGCGCCTAGTGCGGTAGGTGAACATATGAGCAACCCACGTGCCCGAACCTGCTGCCAGGTACAGAATTCAATGCCGCTTTTACGATCGAACCCTTTGATCTCGAGCAAAACCGCGAAGAGCGGTGCCCCGTAATGGCTGACCGGCTCTCCGCTCGAATCCTTGCACCCCTCAATTTGGGGTGGGGTGAAACGGAATTGACGCCAACGCCGGTGGTTCGTATGCTGACCCTCCCTAGCCCGCCCCGCCTCCCACCTCTCAATGGAATTTGCAGCATGGATGCTGTTTACGCCGTCCCGCCCCAAATCTGGCTAATCATTCACCTGATTGGCATTGTGCTTGCGGTTTCGAGTCGTAGTCATCTTGGGCCCAATGCTCGCCCTGTGCACTAGTTGCCTGCTGACGGCCAGTACCGCGGTGGTGGGCGTTGTCGCAGCGGTAGGCTTTGTTTCGCAACAGCCCTTCTGGGCCGCCTCGGGATGCACCCTCGGAATCATGGCCATCGTCATCTGTTTCGAGCGGGCTGTTCACGAACCCGACCGTTTGCTGCAAGCTTTTGCTTCGGGTGAAGAACCCGCTGCGCAGTAAGAGCTGGCACCTGCCACGCACGGCTCGTGTACGAGTTGCTAGCGTGGCATCTGCGAAATGACCGGCAAAACCGGAAAAAAGCTCCCCTTCGCTACCACCGTCTGCCGAAGTCTATACCGTTGACTCGTCTGCGCACGAATTTACGTGAACGCAGGCGAGGGCAAGACGAAACGTTCAATGCTCGAATCCCAACAAGTTGGGTCGGGCTGAAGTTGGCCGACCCATCACCTGTTGGAAACGGCCGACTACTAAAACCTAGGAGGGGGGGAAAATGGGAAGGCGTTCGATCCATCTCGTGTACGCCTGCCTTTGCTGGTGGCAACTGCTGCCACGGAGGTCCGGCGCAACGCCCGAAGATTCGGCCATGGCGCAGCACGTTGCTAGCTCGATTAAAGAGAGCGGGCAACTTTCAAACTATCGGCTTGGTGTTGAATACCAGGACGGCGTTGCGTGGCTTCTTGGCTCGGTTTCGAGCAGAGCAGCAGCAAAAAGCCATTGAATTGGCCCGTGGCGTGGACGGCGTCAAGCAAGTCATCTGTCGGTTGGAAATTCAGGGCAAGTCCGATGAGCTGGTAATGCCAGCCACGGATGTACCTGCCGCGGATGTACCTGCCAACGTCGAAACGACAGTCCAACTTGCTAGTACTGGTGCCCAACCAGCAACTGGTGAGGCTCCCATGCCTCCGATTCCGCCGGCGCCTGTCGTCGGGAGTGGCAGCAGACCGGCACCGCTTCCGCAATTGGCCCGACGCCCCAGGGTTCGCCAAATGCCGCGTCCAGTTACGCGTCAACAAGCGGCTGCCATTCGTACCGCTGGCAGGCAGGGGCGTCCCATGCCCGCTAGCTACTGTTCGCCCGGCCAGTTCGGCGGTGGCGGTGGCTATGGCGGTGGCGGTGGTGGCATGCCACAAGGGTCGGGCTACGTGCCAGGCGGTGGCAGTGGTGGAGCTGGTGGTGCAGTGAGTTACGACAACGCCAATATGCCCGGCTATGCGTGGCCGAGCTACGCGGCGCACCCGAACTACGCGGCGCTCACCTACCCCAAGCAGTACTCGCCAACGGCTTGGCCGTACATCGGTCCGTTTTATCCCTATCCGCAAGTTCCGCTAGGTTGGCGGAAGGTTTGCCTGGAATGGGACGACGGCTGGTGGATGCTTGATTTCAGTCACTGCAAAACGCAGTAGGCCAGCGAATCTGCTAGCACCGAAAATCGAAAGCTCGGCCTTCCGCTGCGGAAGGCCGAGCTTTTTTGCGTTGGCGGGCGGCGCATTCAGGATACGACTTGCCGGCGTCTTGCAAGTGCTAGCAACCGAAGTCGGCCACATCCTATCTTTTTTCGTTAAAACCGAAATAACCCGCAAGATCGTCACAGATTATCTCGATAACTGTTGCAGTGACTCGCCCGCGTACATGGCAGGCAAGCATAGGTAATAACATCCAATCTGCACCCAACGCTCCCACGCAATCAAAAGGTTGATCCATGGAACGGACCACCCGCCCACCTCGCCCGCACTCGAAGGCCATTTCCCTGGCCATGGGGTTTGCCGTTGCGATGGTATCGCTGTCCACTAGCGGCTGCTTCTGGGGCCTTCCAACGTTCGGGCCAAGCCTGGGCATGTTGGCGATTCCGGTACCGGTGAGCCCGTACTTCCAAAAGAAGAAGGAAGACGAGTTCTGGAGGAAGGAACGCTACGATCGCGTCCCGATCCTTGGCCCGATTACCTCGGGAAGCCAGCCCGTGGCCCTCGATCCGCCGAGCGACGACGAGGTAATGGTGGCCATGGAAAAGGCGAATCCCGTGCAAGGCAACTGGCCTTTCCTTTACGAGCGCAATCGTAATAACGTCCGCATCGTGAAGGAGAAGATCTCCGACTACGTCGACGGCCGCGTGTGTATCCGCTCATTGGTCCCGCGCAGCAGCATCACGCCCATTACAAGTGCACCGTGTACTACGAAGACGTGCGAAACATTGGATGGCCAGTCCCGCACCGTTTGGTAGACGAGGATGCCCGCGAAGTGGTGTACATCGATCACAACCACCTCCACATGGTGGGCAACGTCGACGATGGCAGTACGCCGCAGTTCTAAGCACTCGCGAGAGCTTCCAATAAACAACTGCGCCGCTAGCCTCGGCCAAGTTTGGCCGAGGCTAGCGGCGTGTAACGAGGGCGAGCATGCTAGCCACACAGACCCCTGCCGAAATACCTACCCAAAGCCTGCTGGAGATGGCACTGGCGGGTGGCATGACCCTCTGGCCCATCGTGCTAGCATCGTTTGTCATGCTTGTGGTGGTGTTCGAGCGCTCGTGAGCCTGCGCCGCAGCGCGTATGCCCCGCCCCATTTATCCATTGCCTCCTCTCGCAAGTTGCGGACGGCTCGCTCGACCGAACGAAGCACTCGACTTCTGCGACGACGACTCAAGCCACATGGCTCGCGTGTTTGCCGCGGGCCTACGGAAATGGGGTAAGCCGGCCGTCGAGGTAGAGCAGGCCGTGCTGGACGAAGGGGAACGCACTGGCGAACGTGCTTCGCAATACCTGCGTGTGATCAACGGTGTTGCGACGGTTTGCCCCTGTTGGGCCTCCTGGGCACCGTGTCGGGCATGATGAAAGCCTTTAATGCCATTGCCGGTAGCGATGCGATGGGGCGGCCCGAGTTTCTTGCCGGCGGCATCGGCAGTGCGCTGTTGTCGACTGCCGCCGGACTGTTTGTCGCCATCCCAGCACTGATTCTCTATCTGTATTTCGTTGGCCGCGTCGATGCGCTGGTGATGGAAATCGACCATCACGGGCAACGGCTCGTCAACCTGATTTCAGCCGAAGCATCGCAAGGCCGTACGAAGAAAAAGGCGGCATAGAGAACGAGAAGCTGGCATCGGCGGCGATTGATTCCGCCAACCACCATTCACGGATCCGCCCTTCCCCGAACGTCGTGGCTCGAACCAATGCCGCTAAAGACAACTCACGACGATCAGATTCAGTTGAACTTGACGCCCATGATTGACGTCGTGTTCCTGCTGATCATCTTTTTCATGGTGGCCACAAAATTTACGGAAATCGAACGCAACATCGAACTCGAGCTGCCGAAGGTCGCCAGTGCTGGCGAAGCGGCTCAGCCGAAGCAGCCGCGGGCGGTTACCGTGTTTGCCGATGGGCGCGTGGAGCTGGATGGCGAGCCGGTGGAGCGGGCCAGCCTGGTGAGACAATTGACCGCGGCACGTCGTGCGTCGCCCGACATGGAGGTCATCTTGCACGGCGATGCCAATTGCCCGTTTCAGCACGTGGCCGATACGCTTGCGGCTTGTCACGAAGCCCAAATAACTCAAATCGGTATTACCGTCGAGCTGGCGACCGCCATGCGAGACGTATCGCGGCGTTAACGCCGCAACCCACGCCATAACCGTAGCGTCGAGGCCTCAGGACGAGAAGCACATGCCAGGCTCCATTCCCATCGCCGTATCAAGTTGGTACATCGCGCTGTGGGTTGTCGTGGCGACGCTCTTCATTGCTTCAGTAGTGATGGTCCGATCGCCCTGGGCCCGTCAGCGGCCGTTGGCCCGCTGCGTGTTGCTTTCGCTTGCGGCCCACGCTGTCCTGATTGGCATTGCTGCCACGATCCGGTTCGTAAGCCTGCCACCAGGAGCCGGGCAAAGCGAACCGGTGCGGGTCACCATTGTCGCCGCCGCCCCGCAGCCCTCGATAAAAGCGCCCGACGAGCGTGCCGCCACGTCGCAACCGCCGCTTGCCGAACCAAGTAACGAAGTCAGTCCGGAGGTATCGGCTTCGCCTACGAATGAACCAACGCCGCCCACGCCAAAAAGAGCGACCCGCGCCGGAACTACTTCCATCCGACTTGATGCCCGAGCCAGCGGCTGAGGAATCCACAAAGCCACCGGTGGACCGGCCAGCGGATACGGAAGTCGCGGCCTCGCGCGAAGTACCGAATGACGTCGTCGATACCCCATCGGCAGCAAGCATTGCCGATTCCGCGCCGGCGGAAGAGCCCGTCCCAGCCGAGCCGGCCACGCCGCCGGTGCCCGACGTAAGTCCCGCCAAACCGGCTGTCCCAGCGTCGCTAGCCGACCGCGTCCGCCCCGATCGCCTTCAGTCGGTCATTGAGCAAGGTGGGAGCCGCGAGACGGAGCAGGCAGTCGGACGCGCGCTCGAGTGGCTGGCGCACGTGCAGTCGGCCGACGGACGCTGGGATGCTGATCGTTGGCAAGGCGGTCGCGAATTCATGGTGCTCGGCCACAACCGGCAGGGGGCAGGTGCCGCGGCCGACACGGCGGTTACCGGGTTGGCGCTCCTCACATTCCTCGGTGCAGGCCATACCCATCTCGACGGACCCTATCAACAACCGGTCGCAGAAGGACTTGTGTTCCTCATCGCTCGCAGGACGCCGAAGGGAGTCTCGCCGGCAGCGCATCGTCCTACGCCAGAACCTACAGCCACTCGATGGCGACCTTTGCATTGGCTGAAGCGTACGCGTTGACCGGCGACGAGCGGCTGAAGCCCGCCACCCGCCGTGCCGTAGGCCACCTGTTGCGTGCGGAAAACAAAACGTTTGGCGGCTGGCGTTACAACGCAGGCGATCAAGGAGACGTCAGCCAACTCGGGTGGATCATCATGGCGCTTCGCAGTGCGGAGCTGGCCGGAATCGTCATACCGGACGACACCTGGCAGCGGATTCCAAAGTTTCTCCAGCGCGTGACGCGGGGCCACAGCGGGGGACTTGCAGCCTACCAGACGCGGAGCGATTGGAGCCGCCCCATGACGGCCGAAGCGATGTACTGTCGGCAAGTGCTCGGTAAACCCCTTACCGGATCCGCACTCGGCGAGGCGGTGGGGGCCATCGCCGACGAGCTACCAGGCGACGGGATGACCAACTACTACTATTGGTACTATGCCACGCTCGCTTTGCACCACGCCCAGCGCGACGGTAGCGGCGCATCGCACACCTGGGATCGTTGGAATGAGCAGCTCAAACGCAATCTGGTGGCCACGCAGGTGACCGATGGTTCGAATGCCGGCAGTTGGAGCCCCAATACCGTTTGGGGCGGTTACGGCGGACGCATCTATACAACCGCCATGGCGGCCATGTGCCTGGAGGTCTACTACCGCTACGGATCGCCCAGCGGCGAACACAGCCCCTGGGTGGCCAGTCGACCGCGAGACGAGCCCACGCTGAAATAGCTTCGACTTACCCAATTTGCCGGCCAAAACAGATCCAATCGTCTCGCTGAGACCTGTAGCATCCATTTGACTCTCCGCCCGGCCATTGTAGAATTCTTTGCAACTGGCGACTATACTTAAGCAGACTCGTTGGCCAAGTTTGTCGCCAGCACTCCCCTACCCATTGCCCCGCCTTACGGCAGGCGGCATCCCTCCTGGCGAGGTTGCGTCCGATGTTCACTCCCGGCCCTTGGCAGATTATTATCGTGCTGGTCGTTGTGTTGCTGCTGTTCGGCAACCGGCTGCCATCGCTTGCGCTCGCTTGGCATGAGCCTTACCGAGTTCAAAAAGGGCGTGAAAGAAATCGACGAATCCAAGCCGGACGACACCAAGGAAGCTTCGCACTAATGTGCAGGCGAGGCGGCGCGTATTTCGCGGTCGTAGGCAAGTAGGTGCTGGGCTGCTGAGAACTGATGATCATTCACGCGGTGGCAAAGCCGCTGCGAGCCGGCTTTCTTGTGGTAAGGTAGTCTCATAGATGTTTGGCATCGGGCATGGCGAACTGTTGGTCATTGGTGCGGTGGCGCTGCTGCTCTTCGGCAGCCGGTTGCCGCAAGTAGCCCGCTCGCTGGGCAAAAGCCTCACCGAATTCAAGAAGGGCATCCAGGGCGTGCAGGACGAGTTCAACGATGCGGTTCACACCGGCTCTACTGCCGCCCGCATCGACCACGACGACCACTACGAGCCCACGGTCCCCAAGTTCGAACCCCCCACCAGCCCACCGCGAAGAGTAAGCCGCAGGCTTGTCAACGCCACGTCGCGACCTCTGGCCCACTTCCACAGCGAATGTTAAAATCTGCCAGTCGGCCTGGTTCCGATTTCCCTTACGGGCGGCTAGCTCAGTTGGTTAAAGCGCCGTGTTCACACCGCAGAGGTCACTGGTTCGAATCCAGTGTCGCCCACTTGATGTAAGTTCCGCCGAATCAAGAGTTTCTGTTACCTGCCGGCGGTCGGCAGTGCGGCGTTTTCCTGAGGTCCAAAACGGTACATACCGTTTTGCGCTCAAATTGGAGAACCCGTACTATGCCAAAACTCAAGAACGCAGCCCCCAAATATCGTAAGCACCGTGCCTCCGGACAGGCCGTGATCACTCTCAATGGGGTCGACCACTACCTTGGACTCCATGGCTCCAAGGCGAGTCAGATCGAGTACGACCGCCTCATTGGTGAGTGGCTAGCGAATGGCCGACAGCTCCAGCAGCGGGACGTCAGCATCACCGTGACAGAACTTTGTATTCAGTACATGAAGTTTGCCCAGGCCTACTATCGCAAGGATGGGCGATGCACAAAGGTGGTCCCAGGCATTAAGGCCGCGCTAAAGTACCTGCGAAGCTGGTACGGCAAGGAGCCAGCCGTCGAGATCGGCCCAGTGCGACTAAAGGCCCTGCGGCAGCGGATGATCGAGGATGGACTCAGCCGGCGGTACATCAACGACCAGGTAGATCGCATCCGGCGCATGTACAAGTGGGCCGCTGGCGAGCAGATCATCGGCGTGGAGGCCTACCGGACGCTGACGCTGGTCGAGGGCTTGCGCCGTGGCCGCAGCGAGGCTCGGGAGACGGCAAAGATCACTTGCGTCGCGGACGACATCGTCGAGGCTACCATTTGGCACCTGCCAGAGGTGGTAGGCGACATGGTCCGTGTCCAGCGGCTCACCGGGGCGAGGCCAGCGGAAATCACCATCATGCGACCCTGCGATGTCGACCGAACTGGTGACGTCTGGATCTACACTCCCGAAAGCCACAAGACGGAGCATCATGGTCGTGATCGCAAGATCTACCTCGGCCCCAAGGCCCAGGAGGTCTTAATCCGGTACCTCGCGCGAGACTCCGAGGCATACTGTTTCCGATCGTGCGATTCGGAGTCCAAACGACGCGCCGCGCAAGCGGCCCAACGGCAAACTCCGCTCGGCTACGGGAATCGCCCCGGCACCAACCGGAAACGAAAGCCTAAGAGGCATGCCGGCGAGCGGTACTCGACCGATTCCTACCGTCGAGCGATTCACCGGGCCGCAGTCAAGGCAAACGTGGAAAAGTGGAGCCCCAACCGCCTGCGACACGCAGCAGGCACCGAAGTCCGCAAGGCTTTCGGGCTGGAGGGCAGCCAAATCATCCTGGGCCACGCGAGCGCCGACGTATCGCAAATCTATGCCGAACGCGACGAGACCAAGGGGATAGAGATTGCCCGAAAGCTGGGGTAACTTGGAACTTAGTCAAGTTTGCGGCCTGATCCCTGCCCAGACCGGCGATTGTCGTGGCCCGCACTTTCGCCACGGCGGTCGTCGGTCGCCCGGTTCTAAATGAAAGTGCACTTCTTATGTCAAAAGACACAAAAGACCTTGCCAAAGCCCTATGGGAAGTTCTCGTAGACCCAACGTACATATCGGACGAATCTACCTTCGAAGCGGCCCATCGCGCCATGCTGCTAATGGGAAACGATGAATTGCTTCCGGACTATCTTGACCGCATTGTAGCGTCGGTTAGCCGTTTGACCGCAGCGATGCTTGACGAGTCAGAATGCTTCGGAGATGACTTCGTGGGCTCTATATTGCCGCTGATGAGCAGTGCTGAGGACATGACCGTCCGAGACGAATTTGCGAAGGTAGTGGACGTCATTTCCCACGCGAAGTCTGACAAGACACTTTCGCTAGTCGAGTGTTTTATGCACTGCGTAATCATCTGTGGGCAAGCACGTAAACTCAAAGCGGACTCCCTTGATACCGGCACCAACGACGGCCGCCTGCCCTCTCGGCTGATCGAGCTAACTGCTTTGACGAATTATTTCATCGTGCGTTTCGGCGGCGGCGACAAGAATTATATGACCCTCGTGGAGAAAATCGATAAGGGGAGGGGCCAGGCCGCAAAGGGCGGCAGAGCGACTCGATTCGACAATCCAAAGTCCAAGAAGTGGTTTGATGAAGCGGTGGGATTTTACGGTACAGAAAACGTGTCGCGCATCGTTGACCATTTGAACAAGGCAAAGGACGGAAGTGAGCGGCGGTTTGGACGGGTAGCCGTCGAGAACGAATTGAAGCGACGGCTCGACGATTCACACTAACTAGTTAGTCGCACATTATTTGTTCGCACTAACTACTTAGTGCGAAGTGCAAAGCGCCCACCAACCACGCAATCTGTTGACAATTAAGGCCATGCCCTTCGGGGTGTGGTTTTTTTTGTATCCCAACTGCGAGGCCGACCAATGTTGTTTTTCTATCTGCTGTTCATGGCGTTCGGAATGACGCTGTTGCAGGAAAGCCGAATCTCCCTGACCGAGCTTTCGAAGGAGCAGGGCAACAACGTTTCAACGGTGTGCCGTCAGCTTGTAGGGCAGCGACGACGTGCGACGCTCGTAGGCGCCGAAGTCAACGCAAATGGCACGCGCCCCTTGCCGACTAACGGACGCATCCAGGGAGTAGTGCCCAAACACGCATAGTGACGGATGATCATAGTCTTCCCACCACTCGACCCGTTCCAACTCGTGCACCTTGCCTGACGCTTCAAACGGCTTGGCTGCCTTTCGCTCGGGGCCCGAAGTCAAGCGCTTGATCGGGTTGTCGTTCTGATGGGCGAGCGCGGTGTCGATCTTGCTGAGACCTGCCTGCGTGGCATGCTCGTCGATCTGCTGCGCGTGTACATCGTACACCAACTTGGCACTGGTTTGGTCCCGCACGGTTTGGGTGGCCGCGTCGTCTCAGTAGGCATTCGCCACGCAGAGCCCGTCTCGCTCCAGGCCCAACGGCAACGACGCGAAGAAGTCGAGAATTCACTGCCTGTCGCTGTCCGTCGCCAGGCGCTGCTCGACAAGCGTGCCATTGGCGTCGCGAAACCCCTCGCCGAAGAACTAGCCGTTGTCGTACTTGCGACGTCCCAGCAGGAGGTTCAGATCGTGATTTCCCAGCACGCACTGGGCGAGCCCCCGCTCGACGCACCCGCGAACGAATTCCACTACTGCCAGATTATCCGGGCCACGGTCGGTCAGATCGCCTACCAACACCAGTTGACGCCCATCAGGGTGCTTGCCATCCGTGGCATACTCAGCGGAGCCGACGACTTCGTGGCGATTACCGATTGGGTGCGCGAAAAGAAGAAGTGGCTCGCCAAGTTCTTCGACCTTTCGGCTGGCATTCCCTCGCACGATCGGTTCAATGCGGTCCTCGGAGCGATCAACCCCCACGAGTTCCAAGAGTGCCTCTTGAGTTGGATTACGGCCTTGCACGAACTCACAGAAGGACAAGTCGTGGCCATCGATGGCAAGACGCTAAGACGCAGCTTTGACGCGGCCAGCAGCAAGGCCCCCATTCACATGGTGAGCGCCTGGGCCACGGTGAACCAGGTGTCGCTTGGTCAGTTGGTCACCGACGCGAAATCCAACGAGATCACGGCGATCCCCAAGTTGCTGGAAATGCTAGAAATCAAGGGTTTTTTGGTAACGATCGACGCGATGGGCTGCCAGAAAGAGATTGTCCAGAAGATCGTCGACTCGAACGCCGATTACGTGATTGCCGTGAAAGGCAACCAGCCGAAACTCCACGCTGCGATCCAGAAGTTCTTCTCAAAAGTCTTCCAAGACGAGGAGGTGGCGTGTCGTCGCTACGAGTCGCATGAGAAGGGGCACGGGCGAGTGGACCACCGCTCTTATTACCTGGCGCCGTTACCGGAAGATTTCCCTGGTAGAGACAAGTGGCGTGGCCTCAAAGCGATCGGGATGGCGGTCCGCCGGACCGAGCAGGCGGATGGCAAGAAGAGTTGCGACATCCGTTACTACATCACGAGTCGCTGGATGAGCGACCAGAAGTTCGGCACGGCAGTGCGGGGTCATTGGGGAATTGAGAACTCGCTGCACTGGCAACTGGACGTGACCTTTGGCGAGGACCAGTGTCGGGTACGCAAGGGGCACGCCGATGCGAACCTGAGCCTCCTGCGTCGCAGTGCCCTGAGCCTGCTCAAGAATCACACAAAAGCGAAGATGGGCGTCAAGAACAAACGCCTCAAAGCCGCCTGGAGCGACGACTACCGACTGCAAGTCCTTACCGCTACGTCACTTTAGGTGCAATCGCCCTGCTCTAAATAGTTACCACTGTTCCACTTATAACCGGACAGTGGTGGCGTCGAGCGGAAACTTCACGGACGAGGCGATAGCCGAGTATATTCGTGGGCAGGACGGTACGGTACGGAGCCAACGGACGGTGACGACCAGTTTAAGGCAACCCCCTCGTGAGTGTATTGCCCATGGCCAGCCAGTGGAGGTATTTCTCAAGATTGGTGTAACCGTCTCTTTTGGGCCCGACGCCGCGCCGTCGCCGGCATCGTTGGGATCGAGGCCGTTGGTGGTTTCCCACTTGTCGGGCATGCCGTCGCCGTCGGTATCCCAGTCGGCTGGGCGATGAACTTCCGGGTATTCCTCCCAGCCGCCGACATCCCCCTGCGAGTCCGGCAGGCCAGGCAGGCCCGACTTGCTTCCCTTGTAAGTGGTCGTACCTGCGCGGACCTCCGCGATGACGCGCTTGTCATGGTCGTCGAGCATGGGAATGTTGCAACCTACGTCGGCCAGCACGTTCTCATACGCATCGGTAGCAGTGTGGGTCGCGACGTAGTGATCGAAGAATGGCTCCGGCACGGTTGCAGGTGCATCCTGCCGACCTCGCACTTTCACTCCTTTAAGCTCTCCAGTCGGCCCTTCAGGACCGGCAACGCCTTCCATGATATTCCCTTCGACATAGTATTGCTGCGGACCGAAGGAGGCATTCTCGAACTGGGGGTTGAGGTAGGTCTTTATATCGGAAGCCGGTCCGGGCTTGTAATAGTTATTGACGAAGTTGACCTCTCTCGCGCCACCATCCGTGGTGCGGTGCTTCCAGTTGTAGACCACCATATTGCGAATATCGAGCCGCCCCGCGTGACGATTGGCCTGATCGATCGCACCTGCCAGCGACCAATTGCGGCCAGCGTTATGCGCCAACAGGCTGTGATGAAAACTACCGACATCGCCACTAATCGATCCCGCAAAGCCGTGTGCGGAACCGCTACCGTACTTCTTGTGGCCGGCGATGTTCAGTGCCTCGGAGATCAAATTGCGCCTGGAAGGTAATGTTCTTGGCCCCGCGCGAGCTGAACGACTCGTCGATGCTCCAAGAGATCGAACAGTGGTCGATGATGCAGTGGTCGCAACTCGCGAACCCCATGCCATCCATGGTCTCCCCTGTGAGACTACCTAGCCGAAGGCGGATGAACCGTAAGATCGTATCGCGACCACCCAGGCCACCAAAGGTGTAATTGCGGATGCAGATGCCTTTACCCGGTGCTGTCTGTCCGGCAACGGTCAGGAACTCGTTCTCCCCACGGAAAATCAGCTTCGACTTTAAACTAATGAGCCCCGATACGTCAAAGATAACGGTGCGTGGCCCCGTTGCCTCGATCGCCTCTCGCAACGACCCGGGCCCCGAGTCGTTGAGGTTGGTGACGTGCAGGACGCGCCCGCCTCGCCCGCCGATAGCAAACCGGCCGTACCCTTCAGCCGTTGGAAAAGCGAGATGGCGAACTCGGAAGTGCCAGTCGTCGCCACGCGTGACCTTGCCATCGGTATCAACCGAATCGACTCGCCAGGCGTAGTGCAACAACGAGTTGTTCGCCTCGATGCGGGCGGCAAAAGCATCGCCGGCAACCGACGCCACAAAGCCGGCGGAGTCTATCGTAGCGGCCGCGAGCATACGTCTGGCCACCTTCGGATCGCGGTCGGAGACCATATAGACACGCTGATCTACGGCCGAGTCGGAGGGCACCCAGGCAAGCATTACCTTGCCGTCGTCGCCATCGACGTGTCGGTCGTAATCCCTTGGCATAGGCTTGAGCGCCTTCTTTTCGGGATCCGTCACGTCGATTGCGAAGCCGCTCAGTACGACACTTTCGCCACTGTCTGCAGCAATCCGAATCACCACAGGATGGTCCGCCGTCGCCTCGAATTCAATATACGAAGTCCCCACGTCATCATTATGGTAGACCTCAGATGATGGTTGGACTCCTGAGGACTTTCGGTCGCCGGCCGACACGGTGTAGGTGCCGTTTGCACCATCAAGCGCGTGGTGGTAGCCCACGAAAGCGTGCGGTCCCGGCGCAAGTCCGTCGAATTGGGCTTCCAGCACCGCCCGCTTTCCACCGCTGGCGACCGCCCCATCGGCACCAAGCGTTACGCCGTGGACAACTAGTGCCTTGCGGCCAGCGAGGCTCACCGATCCATCTTCGCCACCCGCTCGCAGGGTAACGGTTACATTTCCGAAGGTCTTGCTCAATTGGTCTCCCGACGGCTGCCAATTGTCCCAGCCGAATGTGCGCATGCCTGAGCGATTCTGGGCATTGATGTCAACGCGTAGTGGCTGTGTCGCTGCTGGTACGGGAGCCGCCAAAGGTATCGCAAAGATCAACGAGAGACAGAGCTGGCGAAATCGCATGATAAGGAAGTCCTGTACTGGGAAGGTGTATCGAATCTAGTTGACGGTGTACTCTCATCTCGTGCCGCGCGCCCACGCTTCATAGCGTTTCCGATAGCCGTAGCCAAAATAGTCGATGGAGAACTCGTTTCGAATCTTGTACTTTTTAAATATCTTCACGATCCGTCCGTCGGTCCAGGCGGCTAGCGAATCTTCGCGGGCCTGTACCATCCTCTGCCAGAGCACGGCCCTTTCCTCGTCGGTCATTTCCGGAACCATGGAGACGTAGGCATCGTACGTCCGTTTGGCCCCCGGCGATCGCGTGATACGGTCAAGCAAGGCCATGGTCTTTTCGTCGCCAATCTCCTGTTGCAAAGCCGTCATGAAGCCTTGGATCTGTGGTTGAAACTCCGCGTAGATCGGGTCGATACGTTCGGTCATGATTGCCAAAGCCTTCAATTCATCCTTCTGTTTCCCATTATGTGTGTCTCGGGCCGCGTCCCATGCTGCCCATGCGTCGTCGAGTTGTTCGTCTACTTGCTGGTGCCAGGCCCACACTCGGCCAAAGTGTCCCGCGATTAGCTCGGCGACGTCTTGTGCTTGTGCGTCGTCGGTCAATTCCAATCGTTCGGCCAACTGTTTGCCCTTACTTTCCACGTTGCGTTGAGCTTCGTCCGGCAGTTCCGGTGTCCACCACTTTGGCATGTCGCCCCTGTTGATTGCGGCCTGAGTGTTGGCGGCAACTGCGGCCGCGGTCGTGGCCTCTGCCGGGGGGAGACTTAAGGCAAGTGTGAGCATGCAGATACTTACCAGAACTAGAATGCGCACGTGCATAGTTGGCGTCTGATGGTGGCGGGAGTGGATTTTCATAGGGCGAACCGGTGTGTTGTTGCGAGGCGTGCAATGTTCAATCATTCATACGAGCGCGACGACAAATCAGTCAGCAACAGTGACGATCACACGACCGTATCGCGTGAGTTGCGGCGTGCCCTGGTCGGTTACTGCTAAAATTACGTGAATCGTTCCGATGCCGGGAGGCATGACGCGATCGTTGGGCACGGTGAATAACGCCTGCGGCTGGTCGAAGTCACTGATTGCGAGCGGTTGTCCCGTGCCGCCGCTGGAGGTGGTGAAAGTACCCGGCTCACCATAGTAGAACCAATCGTAAGAGAGATCGTCGCCATCCGGGTCCGTCGTTCCCTCGGCGCTCAACTTGACGACATCGCCCCGTTTCGCGGTGAGTTCCGTTGCATGGGCGATTTCTACCACTGGCGGGTGGTTGGCTTGATCGTACGGCTTGGTCGTCCAGTCCATACGTGCTGCAAAGTCATTCTGGTAGGCGGAACGCCATCGCCAAATGGTAGCGTGATTGCTCGTGTGCCAGTTGCCGTCGAAGCCTTGGACTTCATCGACCGCGTTCGTCCAAAACGGGCGGGTTTCAGGTTCCTGAAACCACTTCTGCATCCGCGGCGTATAGAATTCGTAGCGGCCGCCCCAGCTGCCCCAGTTCGGTTTCTCCGGCACGTTTAGGCCGTTATTCACCAGGCCAAGGAAGCTTGGCGTGTCGCCTTCCATAAGGTATTCGGTTCGCGGGTGTTGTGCGCCGAGCGGGCCCTTGTTCTTGCGTATGTTCCGATCAAGCCAGTCGTTGCTCACGAGGCTGAAGTCGGCGCCCGGTGAAGCGGGCGTGGAACCTGTCGCCACTAATGCCACTCCACGTCGCGTAGTGGTAGGCTCCACCCGAGTGCATTCCTGGGCTGGCAACGTAGAACAGGGCAGGAAATGTCTTGCGAATCCAGGGTCCGCTGTTGTCCTGATCGGAGATGGTGTAAACGCGGAGTTTGGCAATCAACCGCGCAAGTTCTGCTGGCGTTCGTGTATTCCGCACCTTCCAGAGCGCCTGAGCGAGCACGTTCGGGCCACCCCACACCGTAATCCACAGCGGCCGTGGGTCGTCGCGGTCGGCCGCCGCGATTAGCAGTTCCGAACCGCTTGAATTGTTGCCTTTGCCTACGGCATTCATTCCGTAGTCGGCTCGCCCTTCACAGATTATGGAATGTAGATGGCTGGCAGTCGGAAACCCAGGCTCATGCAATAGCAGGTTTGCCTGCACCTGATCGTAGGCGTCCACGATTTCCTTGATACGCCAGGCTGCCGTTTTCGATTGTTGGTGGATCGAAGTAGTGGCGACAAGCCCCTCGATGTCGAAGTGATTGGCGTAGGTGAGAAAGCGAACTAAGGATTGCGCGTCGTCGGGTTCGTTTTCGATATCGGTGAGGACGAAGACTCGATGTTTGGGTTCGACGGCAATTGAGCAGGAAGCAACGCCCACGAGCAAGACGGCAAACAGACGGGCATTTAAGAGGCTTCTCATCGATTCTTCGTTGATTGAGGTAACATTACGTTTTTGTGTTTGGCGTGCCAGCGTGGGTAGTCCCGATCGAGCAACGATGCGGCCCAGTTGCCGTAGAAGGCGTATCCTCCGCGGCGTTCCTGTTCAATTTCTTCGAGTGCGTAGCGAATCACCTTGTCGCGGCCGGTAAATATGGGCCGGTTCGTGCCAATTTCGTAGAATCGTGCCCACAGCGGGCCGCCGTCCGGATCAGGCTCGACCCATCCATCGCGTTCACCATTGGCGTCCTTGTCACGTTGGTAGCGATGGCCGTTAATCTGGACGGTCTTGAACCAAGTGACGGCTCCTGCGATAGCAGCGATAATCTCTGGAGTGGGCTGTTCTTCTTCCATTAGAAAACGGACGATACCAACGCTCTCGCTGCCCGAGAGCGACGGGATTTCATAGTTTCGCGCCCATGCTGGCTCAAGCGTCTTCTCATCGTGCTGCGCACCAAACCGTGAGTTTGTCGTTGTGCCTGATTTGCGTTTGCAGAATGCATTCAATCCCCTTCGCGACTGCGACGGCAGCCTTTGTCCGGCGCCGCTGGTCCACAAGCACGTAAGGCGGTTCACCATGAGCGACGTCGCGCAATAACTCCATGACGTGTATCATTGCGCCATCATTATAGGTGATGTGAGAGTAATATCCCTTGCGCAGCGGATAGAACTGCGGCCAGCCGCCGTTGGGATACTGGGCCGCGAGCAGATAGTCGAGGCCCCGCGTGAATGAGGCTTTGTAATTCGCGTCGTCGGTGGCATGTGCGACAAGTGCAATGAACCTTACTGGCAGGGTGGTAGCACCGTTATCGATCGTATTCGCTCGACCTCGTCCCGGTGGTGGGATGTCGGAGGCAGACCGCGGCGGCTGGGCAAGATCAGTGCTTTTGGGAAATCCGCCGTGTGGCGATTGATATTGAATTACGCTATCGGAAATAGCTCGTGCGGCGGTCGATTCATACCATTCACCTGGTTGCTTTAGATAGGCGCCGCCCCAACTAACGTCAGGCAAACGGTTGCCCGACGAATGGGTGCGCCGGCTGGCCTTGCAGTGGTCCATTCGCTGGGCGAAATCACCGAGGAAATCCTTCCGCCATTGATTGACACTCTTTGCTCCAGCGTGAACGCCTTCGGCCATCGTGGGGTCGGGATCGTCGGTCCACCAGTTGGGATGAATTGGCGATGGCTTGCCTGACCGTTCGAGTGGCGGCGGAACCGCGGCAAATGCCCCCGACTGCCCATCGAGTGCGGCCAAATCACTCTCGATCACGTAGGGCCATGTTTTGGCGTCGCGGGGTGAAAAACGAAAGCGCAGGAGTTCGCCCTCCCGTACTCCCTCCGAGGGTGGCTTGCCATTGTCGAAAATCATAGCGGCGGTGTTCTGAGCGGAGAAGCCAAGCGGTTTGGGTATTGCGAATTCGGTTACGCCGAATACTTCTGCCTCGTCGCTCGCGGATGTCAGACGATCGAATGCGGTCTTGCGACCATCCCAAACCGGTACGAACCTACCGCCCCAACTTGCTTGCGACGGATCCTCGGAGACACCTCGCAGCAAACGCGCCACCGATGGTGTGTCGCCCATTTTAATGTCGTCCTTGGCATGCACAAAAAGCTCACCGAGCGCACCATGGCCTTCGATGTGCTTGGCGACAAACTCCTCGTTGCTCCATTCACCTTCCTGATTACCGCCAACGAACCAGCCGCGATAGGTGGCGTTTGCTTCGACCATCCAGAGTTTCGGGTGCTCCTGCTCGATGTAGTTATAGGCGTTTACACCCCATTTCTTATTCGGACCGCCGATATAGTAGACTCGCAATTTAGGCAAAATATCGGGGGCGTCGTGCAGCGCTTGGGCTAGATCTTCAATGCCACCCCAAACAAGGACGTGCAGCGGTCGGAGGTCGTCGCGCCGCGCAGTCGATGATCCACTCCGAGCCGTTGGTGGGCCGATTGACACCCAAGTCACCCGCAGAATCAACGGCACCCTGCTTGGTGATCGCTCGCAGTGCATCTGGCGTTGGATAGCCGTCGGAATGCGTTATGAGGTTGGGGTAATCGTGCTCATACGCATCAACTACACGCAGGATGTGCTCCTTGCGTCCGAGGCCGTAGGGTGAGGACACGAAGCCCTCGAGATCAAAGACATCGGCATAGACGAGTAGGTGAACCATCGACTGGATGTCATCCGGGTCTGTGCCGCCGATGTCGGAGGACACCACGACACGATGTCGATTTCCCGAAAGCGCCCCATCATCCGACACTCCAATTGCGGCGGCCGGTACGAGTACACCCCCCATTAGGCCAACGCAAAGCGATAGAACGTGGCAGTTGACTTTGGATTCGCCGAGTCTCATCTCTTCATGCTCCGCCAGAACAGGCGCAACTTTGTAGCAATAGAAAACACTCCAGCGCAGTCGGGCACTGGCGGCGAATTGCCGCATTGTAGCATGGCACGGCAAGCCAATGTAGCAACTTAATCTGCCTACGGACGTCTATGATGCCTCGATTTGAGACACCTGTTGTGCCCTCATGTTCGAGGTGACTGCAGGGCACAGGCGAAGCGCATCACGATGACGATGGGGCAAGTCCACTCGCGGAGCACTTTCGTCGCCCGTCGACCAATGGTTGCAGATGCCCACCTAAAAGTTGCAATGCCTCAACCAATATCGGCAAACAAATTGACGCCTACACTCGCGCCGTGTACAAGGAAAGCTCTCTTCGACGCGCATCCAAAATGTGTTCCTTGTTGGAACGGCAGTCGGCTTAGGCGATCCTCTGGTGCGCATGATTGCTGCAAGTTTAGTTAATAATCGATAGGCACTATGAAGAAAATGCAACCCCAGAAGTGGTGGCCGCCCACAGTTCGAAGAGTTGGTCGAAGGTCGAAGAACGACGCCAATCAAACCGGACTACAGTTCGAGCAGCTCGAGCCGCGATTGGCGTTGACAGTCGTCATCAACGAGTTCCTTGCCGAGAACGATACGGACATCCAGGATGCTGCGGGGCATCGTCATGACTGGATCGAACTCAAGAATACTGGCGTCATGGAGACAGACATTTCCGGCTGGTACTTGACGGACAACATGGGCGATTTGACCAAGTGGCAGATTCCAGCAACTGCCGAGACGACCAATTTTGCCGCCGGCGATACTCTGCTGATTTACGCCTCAGGAGCCAATGGCGAAGACGGACTCGTTGGCACGGAACTGCATGCCAACTTCCAAATCTCTTTAGAGCCTGGCTATCTGGGGCTGCATGATGGCTCGGTAGCGGAGGTGGACAAGTACGATTCATATCCCCAACAACTGCGAGACGTATCCTATGGCCTGGGCGTCGGTACACAGTCGACCACAACCGATACACTTCTTAGCGGCGGCACATCCTCTACTGGAGACGGATCACCAGCTCAGTTCCGACCGTTCACGGGGCCCAACGCAAGTGTCGACGACCACTGGACCGAGATCGACTACGTTGCGACGGGCGGAGACGGTTGGTCGGGCAGCACCAACGGCCTCGGATTTGGTTACAGCAGCCCTTGGCAAGACAGCACCGTTTCGCTGTCGGGCGAGCAAGGCGCCTACGTCCGTTTGCCGTTTAGCGTGACGAATAAGGCCGCACTCACCTCGTTGAGTCTGGATTTACGAGTCGACAACGGCTATATCCTGTTCCTTAATGGCAGGGAAGTACAACGAGAGCGACTGGCAACCGATCATAAAATCGGTAACGACTGGGAGTTGAATGCCCGTCAAAACCTGAGCAATTCGACGATCACGGGCTCACCGGCCCAAATCAATCTCACGCCGTGGCTCGAAACGATTGAAGAAGGCGACAATGTGTTGGCCATCTATGCGGCCAACCATAACAGCGACACCGGCGACTTCCTCGTGAATGCTGACTTGACGGCCCAGCGGGCCATCGGTGCGGTGGCCGAGACATTCATGGTTTCCCCCACTCCAGGCGGGGCCAACGGCGCGGGCTACTTGGGCGTAATCGAGGATACGGTCTTTTCGCATGATCGTGGCTTCTATGACGCTCCCTTCGACCTGACGATTACTGCCGTCGGGCCTGACTCCGTCGTCGACTCCGAGGCGACCATTATGTATACGACCGATGGATCGGCTCCTACTCTCAATAATGGCCTTGAGTACGTAGGCGCGATCACGATTGATCCGCTGACGCTGAGCAATGCGAATGCAGGTGTGGTCACGGTGCGCGCCGCAGCATTTAGAGACGAGTACTTTTCCTCGAATGTCGATACCCAGTCCTATATCTTCCTCGATAGCGTGCTGCAGCAGGATGGTATTGGGCTGCCGCCTTCTAGTTCCTGGGGCTATGCAGGATCCGACTGGGATATCGATCCGAGCATTGTCTCTGCGGTCGGAGCAAGTAATCTGAAGGAGGGTCTAAAGTCGATTCCGACTATGTCGCTGGTTATGGACTGGGAAGAGTTGTTCGGCGACGGATCGTCAGGAGATGGCCATGGAATCTATACTCAGTCGGAAGGTTGGCGTGACAAGAGCGACGAACGCGCCGCGTCGCTTGAGTACTTTACCGACGATTTGGCAGAGGAGTTCCAGATTGACGCCGCGGTAGAAATCCAGGGCCACTCAAGCGCTGTTCGTTGGCGAAGCGACAAATTGTCTTTTGAGATCAAGTTCAAGCAACCCTACGATACCAAGCTCGAATCCGATTCGCTGTTTGGGAATTCTGCCATCGATGGTGCGAATGCGGCTAACTCGTTCGACTCACTTATTCTGGACGCACAGTACAACTATACGTTCGCCGTGAACAACACGACCACCCAAGGTCCGTATGCGACGTTCATCCACGATCAGGTGGTGGCCGACCTCTCCAACCTTGCTGGAGGCCAAGCCCCGCATGGCCGGTGGGTCCATCTTTACATCAATGGGATGTACTGGGGCGTTTACAACGCCCACGAGAAGCCCACGGATTCGTTCGCCGAGGAGTACAACGGCGGCGACAAAGACGACTACCTAGTCGTCAAAGGATTTGATGGCATTGGCTTAACCCATGGAGGCACGCAGGACAAATACATTCAGGCCGACGGCGGATTGGCATCGCAACTTGCCTATCGAGACTTACTGGGCGAGGTGGACGATAACCTATCGAACCTTGCCGAGTATCAACAAGTCGCTGCTATGCTCGATGTCGATTCGTTTATCAACTACATCATCGTTACCTATTACGCGGGCAACTACGATTGGGGCGAGAACAACTGGTACGCGTCGTTCAATAGCGTCGATCCCGATGGGCGATGGCGTTTTCACTCCTGGGACCAAGAGCACGCGTTCCCCAACGATCAGAATAAGGGAGCAGGCGATGGCCGAAATCAAGACTACGATCATACGGCGCTGGTCACCAACGATTTTGGCGAGCACGAATTTGGCCCTACCGGCATTCATCATGAGTTGATGGGTAGCGAGGAGTACCGGTTGCGATTCTCGGATCGCGTCGAAGAACTTCTAAAGAATGATGGTCTGCTCACCCCCGCCAATGCGCAGGCTGTATGGCAGGCTCGGATTGACGAGATCTCAGGCGCCATCAACGGTGAAGCGGCTCGCTGGGGAGATAATCGCAACCCTGCCAAGGATGGAAACACGTGGCTAACCAACGTGCAGTACACAGCCGATAACTTTTTCTTCGCCAACGGATCCTACCAGAGTCGCACTGATGAAATTATTGATATCTTCAATAACACCATCGGATCGGGCGTTGGGAAAACCGACTGGCTTGCAAATCTCGACGCCCCTACGTTCAATCAGTATGGGGGCGACATCACGGCGCCGTTTGGTCTTACGCTTGGCAACACGAATGGCGCCGGGACCATCTACTACACGTTGGATGGCACCGATCCTCGTGACGTAGGCGGGGTCATCAGTTCTGCCGCCGAGGAGTATACCGGCGATGCGATCACTTTGATGGATTCAACGCGGGTGCGTGCGCGGGTGCTCGATACGGCACAATCGGGCATCGCCAACGATTGGAGTGCTGAGATCGATAAGACGTTCAACGTCGATCGGCCGCTGTCGTTGCGGGTTGTCGAATTGATGTACCATCCCGCCGATGCGGGCGACTTGGAGTACATCGAGTTACTCAATTTTGGCGACTCGACCATCGATTTGACTGGCGTTCAGCTTGCCGATTTCTCTTCCGGAGGCCATACCTTTGTCGGAGGAAGCCTCGCGGCGGGCTCGCGAATTGTCGTTGCCCAAGACGTTGCCGCTTTCCAAAGCCGATATCCAGGCGTCACCAACGTTGCAGCGACTGCATTCTCGGGGAGCCTAAGCAACAGCGGCGAAACAGTTACGCTTAAGGATGGGTTTGGCGTTGTGCTCCAATCCTTCGCTTACAGCGACGACGGCCTTGCCGGTTGGGCTACCTTGCCCGACGACGGTGGCCCTTCTTTGGAATACATCGGCCCGCTCGATGGTACGGAGGATCCGCTCGCCGGATCCGCTGCCGATCCGTTCGACGATCCGGCCAACTGGCAGGCGAGCAGCGCAGATGGAGGTTCGCCCGGTTCCAATGGCTTGACACCCTCCGCACTGCCCGGCGACTACAATAATGACCAGATCGTCAATCTGGCCGACTATACCGTCTGGCGCGATACGCTGGGAAGCACGACGGACTTGCGAGCCAATGGGGATGACACCGGTGCGAGCACAAACGTGATCGATGCGGCCGATTACAGTTTCTGGAAAGCCCGCGTCGGCAACACGAGCAGTACTGTAGCCCAGATGAGTGTTGCCTCGACACAGCCGTCCGTCGAGGCCGTGAGCCAGAGCAACTCGCTTGCGTTCGCTTCGCTCGCCGCGCCAGCTACTACGGCTTCTGGCCAACGTTTCACAACACCGCGTGCCACGTTTTTCGGAAAATCCCGGACCGACGAATCGCTCTTACTCGACCGTATGCCGGCTCACCGCGACACCTACTCCGAGCAACGTGCAGACGAAAAGCTGGCACCTCGCATCGGAGCAGACGAGCCGTATCGATCGGCTGGCGAACAATGGACCGATGCACTCGACCATGTGTTCGAGGCATTGGCCGACGAACCCATTAGCTAAGCCGCTGCAAATGACTTCACGGTTGGACCGCCTGCCGCGAGTAATGTCGCCGAATTCAGGCGGACGCGAACAGGCGAATCGTCTTGGTTTGGTCGACTTTGGTCTCCATACATTGCTATTTGCCACATTGGGTCTTGTACCTTCGACTGCCGAGACGTACTAGGATGAGGCTTGCCACCGCACATCCAAGGCTCCATCGCGTGCAGGGCTCGGGTACCTGAGTAGCCAGTGCCGCTGTTGCTGCTGTTGACCCGAAGTGGCGCTTCCACATGAGATAGTCGGCCAAGTCCACGACTCCAGCGCTCGATCCGGTGTTAT
Organism: Lacipirellulaceae bacterium; assembly: GCA_963753855.1. Classification (GTDB taxonomy): domain Bacteria; phylum Planctomycetota; class Planctomycetia; order Pirellulales; family Lacipirellulaceae; genus Aeoliella. The sequence goes on from CAVWDV010000010.1 coordinate 23,809, forward strand.
CACCGTTTCCGGCCAAAGGATTGGCTGACCCCAATGCATCTCGCCAGACCGTATAGTCGGCGAGGTTCACGGCGCCATCTTCGTTATAGTCGCCCGGTAGTGCCGATAGCGTGAAGAGCGCCACGTCGTTGCCGTCGCCGGCGGCGTAAGTAATGAACAGGTTCATACCGAAGTTGCCAACCAATGCTCCTTCGTTGAGCCCGTCAAACTGCCCAGACAACTCGCCGCCGACATCGATTATCTCAAACGATATGCCGGCATCGAGCGAGAGCCCGTCGAGCAGTGCCACGTCGAGCGTTCCGCCAATCAGGAAATTGCCGGCGACAATCAGTTGGTCGTGCTCGGCGACCCCTAGCTCAATTGCCAACGATCCGTCGTTAACAGTAAGACTTCCGGTGATCTCGGTAACGCCTGCACTTTCGCCGGGGGCAATGATGCCTCCGTCGTTGGTTACGTCAAAGTCCACTAAGTCGGCGACCAAGGTACCGCCTGTGAAGTTGAAGCTGCCGCCAGGCCCTCGGAGCAGAGCGCCCGTCACGAGTTTGCCGCCCGAGAGATGTAACGTGGCCGTAGCGGCGGCGTGGTCGCCAATCACAACGACGCCGTCGCTCATGCCGTGCGGCGCATCCTCAACGACAAGCCAACCACCGGTGATGTTGAATGTCACATTATCTCCGGTGTTCCTGCCTAAGATCAGGTTGCCGGCATGCTGGCCTACCGCGTCGACGGTGACCGTTCCATTGTCGATCACCGCGGTATCGAATCGCGACGGCTGCCAAGGATGGACCGCGCCGGCGTCAGGATTGGCATCCCAATTCAGGATATGAGCAAAACGGCCACCGCCATTGGCATTATTGAAAACAACGGCGGTTGACGCCGGCCAAGCGGCAATATCGTTAAGGTATTCTTCCAGGTTTGTGTAGCCGTCGTTGTCGAAGTCGCCGGCGTCGTCGCGGACGTCCGGGTCGAGGCCGTGCTGCAACTCCCAGTAAGTCGGCATGCCATCACCAACGCCATGGCCGATGTCGGTTTCCGTGTCCCAAGTGGCGACGCGATTGACTGGAGGCGTGTTCTTTAGTGCTCGCCATTCGGCCCCTTCTGCCGCATCGTTGTTCCATGGGTCGTCGGCCCAGGCCAAAATCTTGCCGGTGCCGGTGCGGGCTTCGTGAATGATCCGCTCGTCGGGCGTGTCGGTTACCGTATCGCGCGTCCACCAGTTGGCACCGACGTAGTCCATGACACGGTCGAATGCGGCCACTGATGTATCGGTTACCCCGTTGTAGGTAGCCACGCCGTTCGACCAAAAGGGATTGGATGCACTGCTATTTGGAGTCAGTAGGACTCCGTCTTCGGGATCGTTGTCCTTATTGCTGTCGAGAAAGTTGCCATTGGCGTAGATTGAACTGCTGCTATAGACGCCCGTGCCGCCATTCGTGTGCGTGACGCCGGAGTTGGTGCCACCGACGGGGTTATCGCCCCCTTCACCGGCTAGGTAGAAGTTCCCTACTAGGTTGATACGTGTCGACCCACTTCTACTCCCCGCGGTTCCAAGCCAGTTGTAAAAGACGTTGTTGCGGAAATCGTAGTTCGCCGAGCCGCCCTGGGTTTGGAGCACGCGCGATTTCTGATGAGCGTAAAGGTTGTGGTGGAAGCTAATGGCGGCATCGCTGCCGGCCTCGAGCAGCGAACCAAGCGCATGCCCCGTGAACCCGCCCCCCTCGGCATCCCACTGGGGGTAATTCTGCCCTTGCGAGATGTTACTGTACTGCACGGTGATGTTATTGGCATTCTCGTTCATGGAGATCGTCTCGTCGGTCGCGTAAAGCGTACTAACGTGATCGATCATTAGATTCGTGCCCGAGATATCGAGCCCATCGTACACCGTGGCGTCAGGGAAGATGCCAGGCCCCAGGGAACTCGGCTGCGGTGGGGGCTGTTCGGGAAAGGCCTCGCCGGGTTTCCACCACCCTCGCGTTCCGTAGCCAGACGCAACCGTAATGTTGCGAATAATATTATTGTTCCCTTGTGGCTTCAGGCCGCCACCCATAAATATGACCCCCGCACCAGGCGCGGTCTGTCCCGCTAGGGTGATGTTCGTGCCGCCGATCGTTAGTCTCGACTGGGCATCCCAGCCGTTGCCATTGGGGTCCCAACCCTCCTGAGGCAGGCGGCCCAAGTTGAAGACGCCACCAACATCGAACACGATCGTTCGTGGGGTGCCGATGGGAAAGTTATTGTTGTCCAGGCCGTAACGTAGCGTGCCAAAATCGAATCGATCAGGGTCGTCGATGGCGGAGTTGAGCTTTGTTACGTGGTAGACGATTTGCCCGGCGCCCAGATTCCTTCCACCCGACGCGTACGCCGCTGCGCCATCGGCGCCTGAAAACGCCGGTAGCGACTGCGCAAGTGTGGGACACGCTATCAGGAAGGCAAAGAAATACGACGTGGCGAGAGAGGAAGGTTTCATTCGCGTCCGCGGTAAGGTTGCAGTGGCCAGCGGTATCCGTAGCAGAGGACGTTCATCGTTGAAGCCCGTATCTTAGCATGTCCCCTCACCCGCGGTAACGATTTTGGGACTCGGTGCGTAAAAGGCACTTTGTTTTGCAATGGGTTACCAGTGGGCAGGTGAGCCTTGACGGCTACGATGGAGGACTCCAATCCCGTTCTGTTTCCGCAGCTAGTACTTCCGCAACCTTTACTTGTGCCCTAGAGACGACGGATGTTAGTTGACCCTATTGCGATTTCCCGCGCCGATGGCCCACACCTGAAGTTGAGTGCGAAGCATCAAGAATTGGCTGACCGCGTAACCAACGCGGTGTTCACTGCGCCGATTTGGGACATGCACACGCATCTCTATCCGCCCACGTTTGGCACTCCCTTGGGAGGAGCGAATGGCTCCGCCGATCCTCAAGGCCTCTTGCTTTGGGGGATCGACGAACTACTTACGTACCACTACTTGGTTGCCGAGGTCTTTCGAACGGTGCCCGCGCGACGTTTGGCATATGCGGACTTTTGGCGGATGACGAAGGGCGAACAAGCGGAGCACATCTGGAAGCATCTCTTCGTGGAACGCTCACCCATCAGCGAGGCGTGTCGAGGAGTACTAACCACGCTGGAGCGATTGGGGCTCGATCCGGCCGATCGCGATCTGGATGCCTATCGAAGCTGGTTTTCACAGCAAGACCCCAATACCCACATCGACCGAGTCATGCAGCTCGCTGGTGTCGAGCGAATCACGATGACCAACGCTGTATTCGATGACAATGAGCGACAAAGATGGCTCGATTGTCCAACAGTGGCACGGGACACGCGGTTTGCGTCGGTGTTAAGATTCGATCCAATGGTGCGCGATTGGCCGGCCGCAGCTGCAAAGTTGTACGAATGGGGATATGCAGCCTCGCCCGATTTGACACCCGCTGCTCTCGACGCGACGAAACGATTCCTCGTTGAGTGGATCGACCGTACCCAGGCAATTTACTGTGCAGTGAGTCTGCCACCCGAATTCCGCTACCTTGGACCAGATGATCACGATGCCGGGAGCATTGTATTGCGTGAGGCAATACTTCCTACGCTAGCCGAACGTGGCTTGCCGTTTGCGATGATGATTGGGTCGCAATTACAAGTAAATCCTGCGTTGGGCGACGCCGGCGATACCGTTGGGCAAGCGGATGTCGCCTCGCTAATCCGTCTGTGTCGCGAGTTTCCCAACAATCGGTTCTTCTGTACAATGCTTGCCCGGGAAAACCAGCACGAACTGGCTGTTGCGGCTCGCAAGTTCGGCAACCTGATGCCGTTTGGATGCTGGTGGTTTCTCAACAATCCATCGCTTGTTGAAGAGCTGACACGGATGCGGATTGAGTTGCTTGGTACCACGTTCATTCCGCAGCATTCCGACGCACGCATCTTAGAGCAACTGATCTACAAATGGGATCACAGTCGTCGTATTATCGCCAAAGTGCTTGTAGACAAGTACTGCGATGTTGCCAGGACGGGGTGGCAAGTTGCCGAACAAGAAGTTCAGCGCGATGTCCGATCATTGCTGCACGACAACTTTGTCGACTTTGTGGCAAACTAGCGCTGAGCTAGCCCTCAGGCCGGCGACGAAAATCACCAGGCGTTACACCAAATGATTGCTGGAATGCAACCCGCATCTGCTTGACCGAGGAAAAGCCGGTCCGCTTTGCGATGTCAGCGATTCTTGTTTTCGGTTCGTCACTAAGCAATTGCTTCGCTTTGAGCAAACGATGTCGACGCAGGTACTGGTAGGGCGTCTCGTCAAAAACCTCACGGAACGCATATTCAAGCCACCGCCGGGAGACTTCGGCGTGGGACGCGAGTTCCACTACGGTGATCGGGTCATGCGAGTATTCGTGTAAGTAGGCAAGTGCCTTCTGCAGGCGTGTGTCCGAAACGGCGAATGCAGCCGTCGACTTCCGCTCCACGACCTCGAGCGGCGGAACCTTTGCTTCGCTGGACTCCAACGGCGCACCCTGCATTAGTGCATCCAGCATTACTGCTGCCGAATAGCCTTCCGCCACGTCGTTTCGGGCCACACTCGTCAGTGTAGGCGTAACGTGTTCGCAAATGGCCTGTTCGTTGTCGACTCCGATCACGGCCAATTGATCCGGTGGCGAAATTCCCACTTCGAGACATGCGTCCAAAACTTGGCATGCACGGTAGTCGGAAGCGACAAAAACGCCACATGGACTGTCGAGCGTCTTCAGCCATGTTTTCAATGACTCGTGCTGCATATTCCATCTCTCGCCATCAAAGCAAAATGTCGGGGTTGATAAGTGCATCGTTGCTTGAAACGCATTCTCCTCGAGGCGCTGGACGAATCCACGATAACGCTGTTTCGAATACTCAACCCCTTCGAGGCCGTAGTAGGCGAAGCTCCTAAACCCTCGCCCAACTAGATGCTCGGCGGCATGCATTCCGATCGCCAAATTGTCGACCATCGATCGCGGCACCGGTGAAACTTCCAGAGCGCTTGAAATGTTGACCACTGGCATCGCAAGTTGCAATGCGCAAGCCGCTTCTTCCGGGGTGTTCAGGGCTGCGAGCACCCCCTGCCCTTTCCAGCCTTTGAGTTCCAGGATGCTCAGTAGCAGCGATTCGGGTGCAACGGTAAACGACCAGTTTCGCTGATGTGCTGCTGCAAATTGAGCTACACCTTGAATGAATCGTTCCTGGTGAGCCCCACGAGGAAAGGCAAGAGCGATCTGCTCGGCGGGCTGCCGCTGACGGAGGTTCGCTGCGAACGACTCGGCCGAACACGATGACGAGGCGATGTCATTTGCTGGATGTTGGTGCTTTCCGGCTGTCAACGATCGAACTCCCTAAGAAGCTACATGTCCTCCCCGCTTCATTCTTGAGGACGCTGCTTCGTCGGTGCAATCGCTAATGAAGCGGCTGTCGCAATAAAGGGCGGACTAGTCTATCGGCAGCAAAGATGCTGTAGCGCGACTCGCTATGGATTGAGTCGCGGGTGTCGCGCCGGTTACGAAAGAACTACGTCGAAATAGCCCCGTTTTGCGACAAAGGCCTAGCGGTTCACAAGCGGAAAGTTCAGACTATTGTTCAGTGATCGATTTCCGAAATCGTATTCTCGCCGCACTACATCATCCGCTTTCCATCCTGACCGCCGGAAGGACTGTCTCAATGACCTCGTCCGCCAATCTAACTCCCGTTGGCGTAGTTGGACTGGGCCTATTGGGTACTGCGCTGGCTGAGCGGTTACTGAAAGCGGGCTATCCGACGCACGTCTACAATCGCTCGCGGGACAAGGCGGTACCACTCGAAGCGTTGGGGGCAATGTGGTCGGACAACCCACTAGCTTCGTGCGATCGAGTTGTCATTTGCCTTTATACCACCGGCGTAGTTGACGAGGTACTAAGGACGAAGTCTGACGGACTCCATGCTGGACAAGTCCTCATTGATGCCACCACCGGCGATCCCCATGAGACCGCCGCGCTTGGGCAACGATTGGCGTCCCAAGGCATCGACTACCTTGAGTCCCCCATTGCCGCATCCAGCGAGCAAACCCGACAGGGCCTTGCCGTGGCACTGGTCAGTGGGCCGAAGGGGGCGTTCGACCTGTGTAGCGATCTGTTCGCCGTCCTAACGGCGCAGGCCCATTACGTGGGCGCGTGGGGCAATGCGGCGCGTACGAAACTTGTCAACAATCTGATCCTTGGTCTCAATCGTGCCGTTCTTGCCGAAGGGCTATGGTTCGCGGAATCGATTGGCCTGGACGTTGCGACCACGCTCGATTTATTGCGAAAAGGCAACGCTTACTCGGGAGTAATGGATACCAAGGGGCAAAAGATGATTGCTGGCGATTTTGCGCCACAGGCAAAGTTATCGCAGCACGCTAAAGATGTGCGGCTGATGATCGACCAATTGCAGTCCCAGGGACTGCAATTGCCGTTCACCGGCCTGCACCTCCGCCTATTGGAACTGGCCGAAGAGGAAGGTCTCGGCGAACTCGACAACTGCGCGATTATTCGGGCCATCGCGACTGCAGGTAGCAAATCGTCGTCAGCACTTCAGCCGGGTACTTCATGAGCAGCTTCCCTCGACGTACGTTCTTGATGCAAGCTACCGCGGCGGTGGCCGTACCTTGGTCGCGCGTCCTTGCCGATTTCAGTGCGAGCAACCGCGTGCGACTGGGGCTGATCGGCTGTGGTATTCGTGGCAAGGCGTTCGCGTCGTACGCATCGGCAGTTTGCGACCCCGATAGTGGCCGACTCGCTAGGATGGCAAACGCAACCGACGCTGATTCGTCCCATGCGGTGTCCGACATGCGTCGCATCTTTGATGACCCCGATATCGACGCCGTGATTATTGCCACGCCCGACCATTGGCATGCACCCGCTGCCATCCTGGCCTGCGAAGCAGGCAAGCACGTTTATGTCGAGAAGCCGGCTAGTCACAACTTTCGCGAATCGCAACTGCTTATGGCGGCTGCAGATCGCGCGGGGGTGGTAGTGCAGCATGGCACACAGCAGCGGTCGCGAAGCTTTACGCGCGACGCGATTGCGATGTTGCACGACGGGTTGATCGGCGACGTGCTGGTGGCGAAGGCGTGGAACATACAAAGTCGCAGCGACATCGGCAAGTACCAGCCGTCGACGCCGCCAGAATCAATCGACTACAATATGTGGGTCGGACCGGCGGCATGGTTGCCCTACCAGCAAAACCGACTGCATTCCGATTGGCATTGGTGGCACAACTTCGGCACTGGCGACATTGGCAACGACGGCGCCCATGAGCTTGATTACGCCCGGTGGGGCCTCGGCGTCGATACCTTGCCGTCGCGCGTGCATGCCGCCGGTGGCAAGTATTTCTACGATGACGATCAGCAGTATCCGGACACCGCAACTTGTACGTTCGAATTCGATGGTAGTGGCCCGCCCAAACAGCTGATCTTCGAAATGCGGCTATGGTCCCGTAACTATCCCCACAACTGCGACTCGGGCGTAGAGTTCTACGGTACTAACGGACAGTTGTTTCTTAGTAAGCGTGGCAAGTTGGAAGTGCGAGGCCCTGAAAATAACGTGGTGTTGCATCGGCGGGCGGGCGAAGACAAAAAAGATGCGCATATCAGCAACTTCATAGACGCCATTCGCGGCAATGCACCGGTCAACGCTCCGCTCCTCGAGGCGCATCGCAGCGTTGGACTGATTCACTTGGCCAATGCCGCGTTACGTTGCGGTCGTTCCCTCGACTTCGATCCCATTACCGAAAGCATCGCAGAAGATACCGGGCCCAACAGTTTGCTTACGCGAGCCTATCGTGATGGCGGCCACTGGGCCGTTCCTGAAGGGGTAGCGTAGGCGGGTGAACTTGACGGGGGCTTGTGAGGCTGGCTGCCGGTTGTCGTCGCAGAAACCTCGGTCGCGTGCTATTCCGCTAATTCATTACGAAAGGCTGCTTTGCGTTCAATTGGCTGGAGGTTACTGAGCGTGTGCGGATTCGGATTGGAGATGGTTCGACACACTGGCCAGTCTAGCGAATGGTGCGCTTGCGACTATCGCCAGTCGCAGTCGTATGCCGCTGACGGCATCTGACTGGTATCAGGACGATACGACGCCCATTTCAGTAGAAGTGAACTCACGTGTACCAAACTGCGAAACCTTGACGGCTTTCCCGAGTTGTTGGCAATACGAGTCGTGTTGGTCGCTTTGGCTCCTTTCTGCTGCCGTGGTATCGTGCGTGATTCTCGCCATGTTCAGCCCAACCAAAGCGACAGAACTGGGCGTCCACATGTCGGCTGGTCGGATTGAGTTTGTGGGTGGAGACCATCCCATTGCCACGTACGTGTACCGCGATCCCGAAATCCCACGTCCGTACTTCGCTCATTTGCGAGGTCCGGGGGGCATACAAGTATCCCGCAACCACCCACCCATCGAAGGTAGAGACAATACCGATCACCCGACGTTTCATCCAGGCTTGTGGCTTGCCTTCGGTGACCTTAGTGGAGCCGACAATTGGCGTAACAAGGCGGCGGTGAGGCACGTCAAAATGCTGCAACCACCTACAGTCATCGACAACACCGTTTCGTTCGCCGTCGAGAACGAATATGCACCGGCTACTGAGGGCCTCGCCCCAATTTGCCACGAACGCTGCCGCTACGAACTGCACGACACCGAGCATGGTTACCTGCTTACTTGGGATTCGACCTTGTGGGGGGACGACGCCTTCTCGTTTGGCGACCAGGAAGAAATGGGCCTTGGTATTCGTGTTGCGACACCTCTGCGCGTTGAGATGGGTGGCGACGGATTGTCCCCTGGAACGGGTACCATTCTTGATAGCCAGGGTCGTCGTAATGCAGACGAAGTGTGGGGCAGGTCGGCCCAGTGGGTTGACTATTCTGGCTTGCTCGACGGCCGGCCCGCAGGGATCGCCGTACTGTGCCACCCAGATAACTTCCGTCCCTCGTATTTTCATGCCCGAGATTACGGTTTCCTGACCGCCAACCCATTTTCTGAAGCAGCTTTTCGACGAGGCCCGTCCATAATAACAACCGTGGAGCCCGGCGAGACACTGCGATTGCGGTATGGAGTGCTGCTGCACGCCGAGGAGACGCTCGATGCGGCTGACCTCACGACCAGCTATAAGCGGTATTTGAAACTTGCAAATCCCGTCGACTCTCAGCCGTAGCCCATTAAGTAAGGACCGATCACCGAATGCAAGCCATCGACTGGCTAATCCTGCCGATCTACCTGATTGGCATCACCGTGCTGGGAGCTTGGACCGCGCGCCGCGTGAAAACCTCCGACGACTTCTTCATGCCGCGGCGTTTTGGTAAGGCCATGATGATCACATTTGCGTTCGGTACGGGGACTTCGAGCGACCAAGCGGTTAGCGTTGCTTCGAAGACCCTGACTAATGGCCTGTCGGCCATCTGGTGGCAATGGTTGTGGTTGCCGGCCACGCCGTTCTACTGGCTGATTGCACCCATCATGCGACGTTTTCGCGGTGACCACGGCCGACGTTTACACGCTTCGCTACGACCAGAGCGTCGGTGTACTCTTCGCTGCGGTAGGCGTGGCCAGTTTGGCGGCGAAGATCGGTTTGCTGCTTGTCGGCGCAGGGGCTATGGTCGACGCCGTGACAGGGGGATCCATCAGCTCCTATTGGGCGATTCTGGCGATTACCGTTTTGTTCGTCACTTACGGAATGGCCGGCGGACTGGGGGCGGCGATTGTTACCGATTTTGTGCAGGGCATCATGACGGTCGTGTTTTCGTTCCTCTTGCTACCCTTCGTACTTCAAGCCACCGGTGGAATGGACGGCGTGCGGGCAACCCTGACTGCCCACAATCCCGAGCTGCTCAACCTAATGGTTCCCGGAAAGATCGACACGTTCTTCGTGGTAATGTTCTCAATTCAGGCGCTGGTGGGAATCGTCGCCTACCCCTTCATTATGGGCATCTGCGGAGCGGGTCGGACCGAGATGGATGGTCGAGTTGGTTTCATGTTTGGAAATATTCTAAAACGAGTTTGTACTGCCGCTTGGAGCCTGACGGCCCTTGGCGCCGTTGCGTGGTACGTGAACACAGGTGCTGATCTAAGCAGTTTCAATCCCGATCACCTATATGGCGACATTGCTCGCCGGTTTCTGCCGGACGTGCTGCCGGGACTCCTTGGCGTGTTTCTTGCATGCCTGCTGGCCTCGATCATGAGTTCCTGCGATGCCATCATGATTTCATCGGCCGCGCTATTCACCGAGAATGTTTATCGGCCGCTGGTGCCAACTCGTCCCGATCAACACTACATCACCATCGGGCGACTTACGTCGCTGGCCGTAGTAGCAAGTGGCGTCGCATTTGCCTATTGGAAGCACGATGATGTGGTCGATGCGCCTGAACTTCTGGTTCAAGATCTCACCGACGATTGGCATTGCGTTTTGGATCGGGCTACTTTGGCGTGGTGCCACGCCATTGGGGGCCTGGGCAGGAACACTTGGCGCGCTGGAGGATGGTACGTCGCCACTCGCCCGGCAGTTGCAAGTTGGCTGGGCAATTGGCCATCGCTCGCGGAATACCACGTACTTTCGACCTCAAGCAGCGGTGAATTGGAACTCAATGAGCCGTGGGTGATTCTCACCTACATGGTTGCCGGTGTTCTAGCGTGCGTGGTTGTCAGCATGGCGACACCCAAAACACCGCAAGAGCAACTGCAGCGCTTCTACGACCTGACTCGCACTCCCATCCAGCCCAATGAAGTCATCACTACGCCATGCTGTTTGCCCGACGGGGTGTTGCCAGCACACGCACGATGCTGGTCACGTTCGTCGGCCTAGAGATCCCCATGCCATCGACAACGTCCGTACTTGGATTCGTGGCCGGGTGGCTAATGGTTGCGATGCTCATTGGGGGCTTCTTGTGGATCATCGGCTAGCTAACCCCACGCATCAAGAAATATCATGAACTCTCGAAGCCTCCTCTTCGCCATCATCTCCACCGCTGCATTATTCGGCGCACCTACCCTGCTTGGCCACGATCTGAACGTGGAACATTTGCGCTGCGAACAATCCGCAATCCCACTGGTATTGAGTTACAACGGCCTCGTTTGAGTTGGCGTACACGGCTCCTGAGCGTGGAGTAAGGCAGACTGCTTGCCAAATCCTGGTTGCGTCGACACGCGAGAGGCTAACGGAGAGCAAGGCCGACCTTTGGAACAGCGGTCGTGTCGAAACCAGCGACTCAGTGTTAGTGCCCTACGGTGGTAGAAGGCTGAAGTCACACGAAGTGTGTTATTGGCGGGTCCGTCTCTGGACCCAGGATGGCAATGTGTCGCCTTGGAGTAAACCTGCACATTGGCTAATGGGCATATTGCACCCTGACGAATGGCGTGGCGAATGGATTGGCCTCACTGCACCCAAACGGCTGGAGTATCTGGAGGGCGCTCGTGGATCTGGCACCCGGAGAGCGATGACGTTTACATCGCTCCGCCGGGGCGACGCTACTTTCGCCACACTTTTGGCTTACCTGCGAACAACGACATTGCACAAGCAGTTTTTCGCATCACGGGCGACGACCATGTGAAGATCTACCTCAACGGTCGCGATCTCGGTGGACGCAGCGGCCCCCATTCCACGAAGGAACTCAATGTCACACATCGTTTAAGAGCGGGAAAAAACGCAATCGCGGTTGCAGCAACCAATGATGGCGACGCACAAGCCTGGCCGGCATTGTTGCTTTTCTGAGCGTAAAGTTTGCCGATGGGAAATCGATCGAAGTCGTTAGCAGTGGGGCGTGGAAAGTTCGCTGAGCCGCTGGAACACTGGGAGCAACTGGAATTCAATGATTCACGTTGGCAGCCTGCCAAGGTTCTGGGACCAGTAGGCATGGAGCCGTGGGGACCGGTGCGACACGCGGAAGACCGCCGATTGCCGGCGCGGTACCTACGCAAGGAAATCGTGCTGGAGAAACCGGTCCGCCAGCGAGTGTTTCCTTTAGTGGCCTAGGCCTCTCGGAATTCTACTGCAACGGCGCGAGGGTCGGCGACCGAGTCTTGTCGCCCGCGATGATGCAGTATCCCAGGCGACTTCCCTACGTAACGCTAGATTTGTCTAATCATCTGAAGCAAGGCATCAATGCCCTTGGCGTTGTGCTTGGCAACGGGAGGTTCTACGCACCTCGTAGCGAGGTCTACGCGGCGATGCCTACATACGGCTCGCCGATGCTCCGTCTCCTTCTAACTGTTGAACACACAGACGGAACAACGACAGAAGTCGTTAGTGATACATCGTGGCAGCTGACCGACTCCGGGCCAATTGTCGCAAACAACGAATACGATGGCGAAGAATACGACGCCAGACGTGAGTTGGGCGATTGGGCATTCGTTGGATATGACGACACAGAGTGGCACCGGGTCGAGAAAATGGAGCCGCCCGCCGCCCGACTGTCGTCCGAGGCCATCGAGCCGATTCGCGTCACGCAGACGGTGAAGCCCGTGAACTTGACAAACCGAAGCCCGGAGTCTACGTCTTCGACATGGGGCAAAACATTGTCGGCTGGTGCCGATTACGTGTTAATGGGCCAGCGGGTACACGCGTCCGACTTTGCCATGCTGAGACGCTGCAGAGTGATGAGACACTCTGCCCTCGCGAACTTGCGTACAGCCAAAGCTACAGATATTTACGTACTCGCGGGGAAGGGACCGAAACGTGGGAGCCGCGGTTCACTTATCATGGGTTTCGCTACGTTGAGGTCACAGGCCATCCAGGACGTGCGTCGCTCGATTCGATTACAGGATGCGTTGTTCACGACGACCTAGAATCAACGGGAACATTCGAGTGCTCCAATAAACTCCTTAACAAGGTCTACGAGAATGCCGTGTGGGGACTGCGAGGCAACTACCGAAGCGTTCCGACGGATTGCCCGCAACGGGACGAGCGCCAAGGTTGGCTTGGTGATCGGCTTGAGGTCGCGCGCGGCGAGTCCTACGTGTTTGATGTAGCGGCGTTCTACGCGAAGTGGCTCCGCGATATTCGCGATGCAAGCGCGAAACCGGCAGCTTGCCCGACGTAGCCCCAGCTCACTGGCCCACGTACACGGACAACGTTGTGTGGCCAGCGCATCGATACTGATCCCCGGCATCCTTTACGAGCAGTACGGTGATCGTCAAGCCCTATCGGATCAATATGGAGTTTCGAAACAATGGATGGAGTACATGAAACAGTACCTAGTCGACGGATTGATCAGCCGCGATAGCTACGGCGATTGGTGTGTACCTCCGGAGGATCCGGCGCTCATTCATTCAATGGATTCCGCACGTGTGACGGACACCACTCTGCTTGCCTCTGCATTCCTGGCGTACGATGCACGACTGATGCAGGAATACGCACTACTGCTCGGCAAAGAGAAAGACGCGGAACGATTCGATTCACTCGGTAGTCGCATCAAGCTGGCAGTCAACGACCGATTCTTCGATGGCGATACGGGCCAATACGACAATGGCACACAAACGGCTTGCGTATTGCCCCTCGCCTTCGGCCTAGTTGACGAAAGTCAGCGATCCGCGGTGTTCGACCACTTCGTCCGCTGCATCGTTGAGGACAACAAAGGGCATATCGCTACCGGTCTGGTTGGTGGGCAGTTCCTCCTGCGAACACTCACCGACGGTGGGCATGCGGACGTAGCCTACCGGCTAGCCAGCAAGACGAGTTACCCAAGTTGGGGCTACATGGCATCGCAAGGAGCAACCACCATTTGGGAACTATGGAATGGCGACACGGCCGACCCCGCCATGAATTCGCATAACCATGTCATGCTCGTCGGCGATCTCCTGACCTGGCTGTACGAAGACGTGGCTGGCATTGCCCCCGCACCAGATGCGACTGGATTCAAGCGAGTGCTGATGCGGCCGCACTTTATTCAAGATCTCGACTACGTGAAGGCGGCACACCGATCGCCTTACGGGTGGATCGAAAGTGATTGGTGCAAAACCGCCTCTTCCATTAAGTGGCGAGTGAGGATTCCGCAAGGGAGTACTGCAATCGTGTATTTGCCTACAGTCGATCCAACTCATGTTCTAGTGTCTGGCATAAGTCTCGATCGAGGCGCAGGGCATTCGCGTGCTCGGGCAGCAAGATCGCCGCACGACAATTGAAATCGACAGTGGCGAGTATCATTTCGCCATCGACCAATAGCCACTATTCTTCGCGGACGGTAAACTTATAGTCGCCCGACCCAATCTGTAGCACAACGTGATTGGATTCGGTTCTCAAGGTTTTGAGGTTCTTGCGTGCCGCTACTGGCTTGCCATGCTCCTCTACCTGTGCGGCTGTGTGTGCCGGCACATACACGGTTGCCGTACAATTGGCGGGCAGAGTCGCCCAAAGGTTTATCCCCTCATCGAAGCGCTCCCAGCGAACATAAATCGGTCCGCGTACTGAGTTGTAGGTCGCTTCCGCCCAAGTAATGTCGCCAACCAAGTGGGGCTTGATGATCGTGTTGGCAAACCCGGGCCTGGCTGGATCGGGCGCAATTCCAACCAGGTATCGATAAAACCACTCCATTACCTGGCCAAGCATGAAGTGGTTGTGCGACGAGCGATGATTGGCATCCCATGCTTCGGTCATGCTCGTCTCGCCCTTAGCGAGGATCATAGCGTAGCCTGGACTCGATTCATCGGTCATCCAAGAGAGTAGTAAGTCGGTCTCACCAGCCTCGGTAAGGGCTTGAAGCACGTATCCCCAACCGACGTCGCCCGCCGTGATTGCGATCCCCCGATTCTTTATGTCGTCCACAAGCGCTTCAAGTACCACTTCACGATCGTCAGTGCGGGCGAGGCCCATGGCAAGAGCTAGCGCGTGGGAGCACTGCGAACGGGTACCGTAAGTACCATCGTCGTTGCGAAAACGCGTTTGCCATGCCAAGCGTATTTGATGCGCCAGCTCGCGATATCCGCTTGCATCGTCGGCTTTGCCAAGTACTTCGGCGATTTTGGCCATCGTTTCCGCGTCGGCGTAGTAGATTGCCGTGGCCGTGACTTCAGGCGGCGTCAATTGTGCCGCGCCGGGACGATCGGCAGGGCCCAAGTCGTACCAATCTCCAAGCCCCTCGGCGAGAACGAACCCATCCGAGCGGGTCGCTAGGTACTCCATGTAACGAGTCATCATTGCGTAGTAATTTTCGAGCACTTCGGTATCGCCAGTGAACTCATACTGTTGCCACGGCACCATGATGGCCGCAGCTCCCCACTCTGCAGCCGCGCGAAACGTGCCGGGGAAAATGGTGTACTCGGGAGCGATATTGGGAACGAGGCCTTTGTCGGTCTGCGAATCCGCCATGTCCTGCAGCGACTTAATGAAGATCCGCGAAACGTCGAACTCGTAGCGAATAGAAGGACCATTGAGATGATACTGCTCGAGCCATCCAAGCTTCTCACGATGTGGGCAGTCGGTTAGCACCGACACCATGTTCGATCGCTGCGCCCAACGCACCAAAGTGTAAATCCGATTTAGCAACGCATTGGAGCAAGCAAACTCCCCAATCGGCGCTGCCGACGAGTGTACGACTACCCCATCAAGATCGATCAATTCCGGTAACACACCGCCCGGCTCCGCTGGTTGAACCTCCAACTCAAGGTAGCGACACCCCGCGTAGAAGAACTGCGGAAACCATGTTTCCTGTTTATTCGTTGCCTTCGTATACTGCCAATACGCTGGACCGCGGTTTCCGCCACATGTATCGCGATTGATGTGCCCCTGCTCATCGAGCACTTCGGCGTGAATCAATCGCACGGCGCTGCCAGCGGGGCCACCGACGACGATTCGCGGCATGTAGGAGGCGTTCTGCCCGAGGTCTATCACCGATACTCGCTCGTTGATACGCGTAATCGACACAGGCTCGATTGTTTCGATGGCGCGTATCGCCGGCGCGGACGATGTATGACCGCGCAGCTTTCCCCTGGGGCGAACCAATCGAACCGCCGGTGTCCAATGACTATCGTCAAAATCAGGGCGATTCCATCCAATCTCCGCCTTCCGGGCGTCGAAGTCTTCGCCACCGTAGACGTCGTTGTAGGTGACCGGGCCCTGCGTCACACGCCAGGTGTCGTCGGTGCCGAAGCAGTCCCGCGAACCATCGGCGTACCATAGCTCGATGTGGGCGATGGCGCGCTTGGGACCGAATGTTCCTTGGAATTTACTAAAGCGATTGCGGCGCTCCACATGGTACATGCCATCACCAAGTGCAATGCCGATAACGTTGTCTCCCGGATCAAGTAATTCGGTGACGTCGTGCGTTTCATACAAACAGGTGTGATTGTACTGGCTCCAGCCCGGAGCCAGGATCGCGTCGCCAGACTTCTTGCCATTGACGAACATTTCGTACTGCCCCAGTCCGCAGACGTGGATAATTGCTCGCTTCAACTTCGGCCGGCAAGGCAGCACCTGTCGCATCAACAGGGCTTCACTTTCCCACGGCGCGACGATCCAATCGCCGCACCAATCTTCGTCGTCCAAGACGCCCATGGTCCATGTAGCTGGCTTACTCCAAGGGCTGGGCTCATTGTCTTGGTTCCATACTCTCACTTTCCAAATCACTCTTTGCGACGTGCTAAGCGGCCATCCTTTGTAAAGTACATGCGTTTGTTGATTGGACACCTGTTTTCCCGAGTCCCAAAGGTCGGGAGCTTCTGAATCAATCAGGCTCTCGCTCGATGCAGCGGCAATCTGCCAAGCCGACTGGCGATCGCCGCGAAGCTCCCCAACCAGTTCCCACGATAATCTCGGAGCGTGAACGTCGATACCGAGCGGATCGACCGCGTACTCGCACTTTAGTTGGCGGATCTCGATGCCAAACGCGATACTTCCATACAAGGTATTGGCAATCATGTAGATTGCGGCGCAGCGCCTAGCAGTCGCCAACGTTGAAAAAGTCATGCATCGCCCTCGGGGGTAAGGTCTTTGGGCTGTTGTGTGTTGGGCCGGCCTTACTCGGGCCGCAACAAGTTTTCGATAGCGGCTTTGAGCGTAGCATCTATCCCAGCTGATTGCACTCGTGCCGCTGCGCCGCTCGAATCGTACGAGCGCTGGATGATTTCAGGTAATGATGCCTCCCCTAGCCACAAAGGAGTCGGTGCAGCAACGGCAAGCATACCCGGGAGATCGCCGTACTTAATGGCTCCGGGAAGAAAGTCGGGGTGACGCCAGCTGCGGACTTGTGAGAAACGAAAGCCATTGGAGCAAATGGCTGCCGCATCAACGTGGCCACTAGCAATCGCCATAGCGCCCGCGGCGTACGACGCGGTACCTGGTCCCGCCAGCAACAAAACTGGCGCGCCCTCCGCGGCCATCAGACGTGCAGCAAGCAGCAGTGTCAACACATCGGAGGCACGATGAGCGACCACCGTCCGGTTGTATCCATAGGTCAATGGTGCAATAGGACGAGTGCCCTCTACGACACGCGTTTGCTCGATTGGACTATCCTCGGGCTGCAACTCGCCTTGGTACAATAGGTCGGCAGTCAAGATCGCAGTGCCGGAGGACAGCAATCGCTCGATGGCAGCACGCTGCGGGCTCTCGTCCCCATCGATACCACCGATACCTTGAGCGTCGATCCATACGACCCAGCGCTCGGGGTCGTTGGCCGGTGTCATCGCAAGGGCGGGAAGATGCGCTCCAGTTGCGCTATTAGCTATGGTCATCCGCTGGCGGGAGCGAGTGCCCTTGGCGGCGGGGGCGAAGCCGTCCAAACGAATATGCTTCGGCCCGAAAGACCTAATCGCTAGCAAAACCTTCCATGCACCCCCGACGACGTGGCGATAGTTCGCCATGGTCGGTTTGTCGCTCGGCCACAAAGATCTGATTTGTGCATCCGAATCGGCAGCCATTCGCGCCAGGAGTTGCTTCTCATGGTCCATTCCACCAGATGGCGCAGGATGTTCAGCATCCCACACGCACAACTCCTCCCGTGTCAGCGGCAGGTAGTCTCGCTCGACGATGGGGGTCGAGTGGCCAAGCGAGAGCCAACGGTTGAGGCATTCGTACATGGCCATGCGGCTAGGGTGATTGAAGTTATGCGGATATTCAACCAGCGCCGCTAACGAGACTCGCTCTGGAACTCCAAGCAGTTGGTACAGTTGCGTTAATTGAGGATAGCCCTTGGTGGAAAATTCTCGCGTCCAATCGTCTGCCGCGGTCATTCCCAAGGGCTTCGGCGCGAGAACGCCAGCGAATTCCACGTTTCCTGTATCGATCCGTAGATTGCAGGCGTTTTCGCACCCACAACCACCTTGCATGGCGGTCGATACCATGACAGCAGGAAAAAATACAGCGGGACGCTCGTCCACGGCGCCAATCATTAGCGTTTGTGTCGCGCCGCCGCTGCCGCCAACGACAGCAACGCGATCCGAATCGACCTCTTCAAGCGATAGCAACCAATCCAGGGCACACAATCCATTGTAAGTTTGCACCCCCAAGGGCGACTGCAACCGAAGTTCCGCGCGCGTGCTATAGAATCCCCACCCATCGGCACCGTCAACAATGGACATGGCGTCGGGGCGATGAATCGTCCGCTCGGAGACTTGTTGGCTGTCTGCGTAGCCCAACATGTCGTACACAAAGACAATGCATCCCATGCGTGCGAGTTGTACCGCGCGTGCCTGAATGATATGGCGCCCCCCCACCTCGAACCGTTCGCCTCCCGTGACAATTTGCCGGCGAACTTCCTTAAGACCCCAATCCTGATAGCGGCCGTCCGACCAGTGGCCATAGGGCGAGAGAACAGCCGGCCGCTTGCCGGAATAGTGCTTGGGGCGGAAGAGGCTGCCCGTAACGAAGTGACCTGAGATGCTTTCCAAGTAAACCTTGGCGACCGTATAATCATCTCGTTCGATCACGCCATGGAGCACGGCCGCTGGCGTCGGTCGCCTTGGCGGGGGCCACTGGCCCGTGGCAACTCGGATTTGGCGACGAACACGGTCCGCCCGATCGTTCCAGCTCTCGATCGAACTCGGTGGATCGAAGGGAAACTCGCTGGTGCGCAGGTTGACCAAGGGTCCCAGCCGCGCATCGGCTACCGTCCGTTGCTTGGCATCGCTCTCTGCCACGACGAGTGATGCGGTCAAACAATAGGCAACGAAAGCCGCAGTCGACCGGCGTCGAATTGCCAACCCATTTCGTCTCATGTTGTGTCCGCAGAAAGCTTCGACGCCATTTTCTTGGTTCGCGCTTGAACACGGTCACGGAAGTCGCTAATTTTATCGGCCGTAAGCGGTTCGACACTAACGTGGATCGCCCCTCGGCCAACTACAGGAAGATAGGCGTTGTCACCATCACAAAGGCCCACCAGCATTTGAATCGCATCGAATCCATAGCGAAAAGGGTCCTGCGCAACAGTCGCCGATATGTGTCCTTGCTCGATTCCTTCCAGCGTTGCATCCTCGGTATCGAACGTAACTAGCTTAATGCTATCGAGCTTGTCTTCTTCTCCCAGCACACTTAGAAAGAGGGGACCGTGCCGTGAGTTCATTCCAACGAAGCAAGCCACATCTTCATGCTCGGCAAGCACCCGTCGAATCTCTGCTGCACAATCATCGTTGTTGCCTCCATCCGTGAAATAGCCGATGACTTCGTATCGCGGGTCAACGGTAGACTCATCTGGTACCGGCGATTCTTCGATGCGCGTCTTGAATCCTGCTTGGCGATCCTGCATGTTTTGCTTGGTAAGATTTGTCATGAAGACGGCAATCTTGCCACCTTCGGGAATCGCCTTCTTTACGAGGGTGCCAGCCATGAGTCCAGCGCTGAAATTGCTAGTACCAACAAACCCATGACGTGCGGAGGTCGATGCATCCGAATCGAAAGTCACTACCGGAATGCGGGAGGCCAGCGTATTGATCACCATCACTTGACCTTCGGAGTCTAGTGGGCTGACAGCAACACCGTCAAAGTCGGAAGTTGCCACATTGGTAAGAATCTCGTTCTGTTCTTGAGTGCTCTCTTCCTGCTGCGGCATGCGTATCACCACTTCCACGCCCAACTTCTTGCCAGCTTCACGTGCACCCGCTGCGGTAAGTTCCCAGTAGTTCCCGGAGCCTCCGGTAATGAAGGCCAGCTTGGAAGGCAGAACTGCTGGCGGCTCAGCGTCTGCCTGATAACGAAACCAGGCTGCCGCGACGATGGCAACTAATGCCGCCAACCAGAATGGACCTTTGTTCAACATGCCATAATTCTCCATATCCACAGGAACGACAGAATAGTAGCCACCCTAGCGGTTTCAATAGATGGTTTTGAGGCAACACCCTCAAGATTAGCTCGTCGCCATACGCTGCCAAGTTGCAGCTATCCCAATACGCTAAGGAATACTGCGGTGAGTTTGCATCGCAGCGGATTCGACTTACACGGTCCGTTAGCTCCAGTGGCAGACTTATTGCGGCCGGCAAGAGACTCGTTGTACAGAATAGATTTGACCATCAGGATCTCAAGGCCTCGCTAACCATTCTGGCCGAAAACAAGGCCATTTTCGGCGCCGCCAGATGAAATCACAATGAGCAAGTCGCACAAAGTAGCGGCTATTGGGAGGGGCGGAGGAGTGGAGGCAAGTTGCATCCATTGTGGCCGCAGCCGTTCGACACGTCGAACGGCTACCGCGGACGGAACCCAACGCTATCGTTTCGACCACCAAGCAAGGCGAATACATCTTTGTTGACATCATAGGCGATTGTGTCGACCGAACCATCGCACAAAGCCATGTGCATTCCGTGTGTATGAGCGCTTCCAAAACGCCAACGGGCCAGCGAACTCACGCGAACATCGTTGTCGGGAAGAGGCAGGTATCGATCTGGACCATCTGCCGTAAAACCCTGATTGTCCTGATCGTGACCAGTGAATAGGCACTGGTCATCGGCTGAGTCGAGCCCAGTAGCGTAGTTGCTCGGTTTCATCGACTTCTCGCCCACTAGTGCCGTCTTGGAGGTGCCATCTGTTGCTTTGCTTATTCGCACCATGCTGCGTTGGAATACCATACCGTTGTAATACCCACCCTCTTGGTTTTGGTCGGCCCTCCATGAGTATCTCTCCTCGCCTACAATGCCTGGGCCAGTCTGTTCGCCCATGTTTCGATTGCCTGCGTTTGCCCGATAATCGCCCCGGGCCACAAAGCATTTTCCACTCACGCATCCGGCCGCATTGTGCGCCAAAAACGGAATAGCTGAATCGACAAACGGATAGGAGCGGATTTCGCGCCGAGAAGGACAAATGAATGCCCCGATAGGTGTTTCCACCATGGTGGTCATGTTTTGCTTCTGAGCTTGCAGGTCTCCACCAAAAACAGCGCCCCAAAAATCGCCCGCCAAGGCACGGTGCGATCCCAGTTCCATGAACTCCAGGATGTTAAATGCCCATCCACCTGGTTGGCGTTTGCCGTAGCCCCGCGCCGCGTCGCCGACCCAATTATACCCCCACCCGCCAGTCGGCAAGTGCCCATGAGTAGACTCGTGATTAAGCATCGCCAACGCGATTTGGCGAAGCTGGTTCTTGCATGCCAGGACTCGAGCCGATTCTCGAGCAGATTGGACGGCCGGTACCAATAGGCTTATGAGAACGCCGACAATCGCAATGACGACAAGTAACTCAACAAGGGTAAAACCGATGCAGCTTCTGCTACCTCTCATGGCGTGCCGGCGCCTTTCAGTGGCTGTGTTGCTTCACGACAGGGGCATGGAAGCCGCCGCTGCATTGACGTGATCAACGATACGACGTACTTCGTGACGACAAGATTCGGGGAGACCACGCGCCGGCAGAGCCATCCGTCCACTGCAGATACCCATTTCTTCGAGCGCGAACTTAATTCCGCGGATGACCCCCAAACTCGAATTGCCACGCAGACGGTAGAGTTCTGAAAGCTTGGCGATCGACTGCTGAATGTGGGCAACTCGCTCGTAATCGCTTGCGATGGCAGCATCGTAAAGATCAACGAACAGTCGAGGGAAGATGTTCGCACCCCCGCACACGCCTCCGTGGGCACCATTTGGCACGGCCTGCCCAAAGAGTAAATCGTGGCCTGAGAGCAGACTCCAATCGCTTCGTGTCTTGGTTCGATGGCGGATTGCCTGAAAGTAGTCGAGGTCGCCCGAGCTATCCTTTAATCCAATGATGTTCGACACGCTGCAGAGTTCTGCCACGGTATTTGGCTCGAAGGCGATTTTGGTCAAAGAGGGAATATTGTACAGCATCACTGGCAGCGGCGAACGTTCGGCAACGAGCCTCGCATAGTGGGCGAGTTCTCCTTGTTCGTGCGGAAAGTAAACCGGTGGCGCCAACACCACCGCGCTCGCTCCAGCGTTGCCGGCGAACTCGGCCAGGTCAATCGATTCGACGAGAGAGGTATCCGTTACCCCCACGAGCAAAGGCAGCCGACCTGCCACCAAGTCGCATACCTGGGTAATCAATGCTCGGCGGATGGGATGGCTCAGCGAAAGCCCCTCCCCCGTCGTACCGAGGATGAACAGTGCGTGTACCCCCCCCTGCACCAAATGCTCGACGAGTTGGGCCAATCCAGCTTGATCGAGTCGATTTTCGGCAGCCAATGGTGTAATCATCGGCGGCACAATACCTCGGAGAGGTTTGCCAATAAGGTCATGTTCCATGGTCAAGTCGGTGTTCGACTGTGCTTTAGGCGAATTCTCTTCGGACAACTCAATGGCCTCCTACCGGAATGTCGGGCCATTTGCCATCAACGATTGGCGTCACGTCTAGCTGCTTGGGATCAAGCACCACGTGCTTTATGTGTGTCCTTTGCCAAGTATATGTGATGTGAACCAATCCGTCGGAAGTTTGAATAACGGCCGGGTAGGAGAAACCAGCTTCGGAGGTGGGGTCGTTTTCAAGCTCCATGATCGCCGACCATGCCTTGCCATCGTCAGAAATAGCAACGTTCAAAGGGCTACGGATTTCGCTGCTGTGATTATAGACCAACAAGAACCTCCCATCGGCTAATGCAACTGCGTCGATACCCGCACTTGGGTTGGGGAGCGTAGCGGCAGTCATTTTCCCCCAGTTGGCTCCGTTGTCGGTCGACCAGATATCGAAGATGCCACTTCTGCGCGTTCGCCCCAAAGCTTGAAGGTGCCCGTTGCCGTGATCTAGCACGGTTGGTTGAATGGCTCGTATTTCTTCACCATCGTTGACAGGAGCGGTTTTGGTCCATTGGGTCGCGTCCGCGTTTGTGAATTCAAAGTGAACGCACCAGCCGTCGTGTTCAGTACTCGATGGAAGAAGTATGGTCCCCGACGACAATTCTATAGGCTTGCACTTTATGGGACCCAGGTAGCCGTCAGGGAGTCGTCGCGGCCGTGACCATGTGTGACCTTCGTCGGACGACGCCATGACCATCCCCCACCAGTCTCGCGGAGTAGGCCCTACCTTGTAGAAAAGTAGTATTGGCCCGTCCGAGGCTTGGAACAGTACTGGGTTCCACGTTGGGTACCGCGTTAAGTCGTCGTGGATGCCCGTCGCGACCTCGAGCGGCGTAGTCCAATCGTGGCCGATCTTCCGCGCGATCCAAATACCCACGTCGGAATGCCGTTCGTGAGTACCACCAAACCACGCGGCCAACAGCCCATCGCGTGTCTCGATGATTGTCGACGCGTGGCACGCAGGAAACGGAGCCGACTCAAAAATAAACTCTTGCAGCACGGTCGAATCGTTGCCGGCTGCAACACCAAAGCTAAGGCAAAGCCAAAGCCCGCCGAGACATGGAGACAGATATCGACTCGGGTACGGTGCGGCGGAAGCTCGGCAGTGGGGCCATCGTTTCATAAATTACTAGCCAGTCTCCGAAGTCAGCATGACCTGCATGTTCCAGGCACATACCAGGCTCTCAATGCACCGCCTTCATTACTCGGCCCCTTACATCACGACGTACGCAAGTCGAGCCTCATTCAATCTTTGGCGAGCCTATCGACCACACATGGGTAGTTGGCGGCACGTTGGCAGAATCGAATTGGTTTTACGATAGCCGATACAACGCCTTCGATTGCCTCAACAATAGCCCTCAATTGAGACAGTTCGTCGCAATGCCACTCGTCCGGCGAGCGGGGCGCTATGCAATACCGATGGAAAAAGCACTAGGGCAGAGTTTTCGCTTGATCCTCGGGTGAGCCAAACGCGTGAGCGTCGGGCGTATTCTAGACAACTCGAGGCTAGCGCCTGCGGCTCACTCTAGAAAAACCCACACACTGGCCTGGAAAATAAGACTCGGTCAGCAAGATTGCCGTCAAAGTATGCGATCGATTCGCGACGCGTGTCGCCAGCAGATGTAGTCCGTTTGCCAGATTCCCGGCCACCCTTATCCGCTGCGAGCGTTGGCCGCGGCTTTGCAATATATGGCCCTCGAAACGCTTGACTACTGCTTGTTCGATCTTGCACAATGAATGGAACTCCACTGGAATCCCAGCGGCTCATCACCGGGGTCCCAGCCTGGAGCATAAGGCGTAACTTTTGATGTTTGGTCGCTATTCTTATCTGTTTGGACATGCCGCGCGGGTTCGTCGCGTCGGAGAACGCGGTTTGTCCTGTTGATCGTCCCCAAGACCCCAAAAGTCCCACAAATGCAAGCAAACGGGAACCACTCGCACCAAGTTTATAACTTGCTCCGCGATCGGATCGTCGCAGGCGAACTGCGACCGGGTGACGTCATGTCGGAGGCCTCGCTTGCCAAAGAATTCGGGGTCAGTCGGACACCTATTGGCGAAGCGCTTCGTCAACTCGCCCATGAGGGAGTTGTGCACCAAGTTCCCCGCTTCGGCACGATTGTTCGGGATATTCCTGCGAGTGAACTTGCCGAACTATTTGAGATTCGCGAGGCACTTGAAGGCATGGCGGCCAGCAAGGCTGCCGCGAGCATCACGTCCGAGGCTCTCAACGAACTTCGCTCGCTTTGCAATGCCATCGACACCGAAATCGACCGCAACCAGAGCGCGGGCAATTCGACTTTAGATCGCGATGGTTTGAAACGATTCTTAGCCGCCGACATGGCGTTTCACATGTTGATCATCGCCTCGGCTGGTAACGGACGACTCTGCCGGATGATTGAACAGAACCGGAGTATTTCGTCCATGTTCGCAGCCCAGCGTGGCGAGCACCGCATCAGCCGAGTTGAGAGCGCTAACGAGACGCATAAGGCGATCTTAGGATCGCTTGAATTGCGGGACGAGTCCGCGGCTCAACGGCTCGTGGTCGAGCACATTCGCCGGTCTCGCGATCAATCGCTCGAACAACATTTGCCATTGTCTGCTCCGGTAAGCCTAGGGACGCTGAATTTGCCGGAGTACGTACGACGAGATTTGGCTCAACACTGAATGCCCCATGGATAGGACACGGTTTTGCCAGCATCGCCGCCGTTTGCACCTCTGAAGTTTACCTCCTCACCATCTGCTACGATCACATGATTACGAGCCAGTCACATCCAACCTCGCTACTTACCGATCAAGCGTCCGTCTTAACGGCATTCAGCGCGGCGTCCTTGGAACGGCCATCGCGCCTGAGAAGTTCCAGGGTATCCGCGCGGCGACCGGAGTGCGTCAATACCCGCTCCGAAACCCACTTTGCTCGCTACCTGCCTGTAAGAGGAGAATCAAACGAGTCACAAGTGTGCGTCCTGGGTCTTGGCCGGACGAAAGTCGAGCCTGGCGATGTGTACCCAAATAGCAGCAAGCACCCGAGAATGTACCGCATGGATTGGCGGTCGGGTCGAGTGCTTCCCGAACTGCAGCTGCTGTTGCTCACGAGCGCAAGGGGCGAATTCGAAACGCGCGAGACGGGGAAGGTTGCCATTCGCAATCACGCGGTTGTTGTCGTGTTCCCTGGAGTCTGGCATCGCTACCGTCCCGATCGTTCGTATGGCTGGACAGAGCGTTGGATATCGCTTAATTGCTGGGCCGCTAAGCAGGCAATCGATGCAGGCATAATCCGACCGGGTTGCCCCGTGTTCGAGTCCAACAATATGCAAGAGGCTGTCGAGTTGTTCGACGCGATGGCCCACCACGCGCAGGCCCGCCCAAATGGCCAGCACGCGACAATTTCGCAGGCAGCCACGAAATTGATGCAACTTGCGACCGATAGCGACGACTTCCCATTTCCGCGCCAAACGTCCACCGGAGGCGGAAATGGAGAGGCAAAGTGGGACCCAATCGTCGAAGAAGCCCGTGAGATAATTTGGAATCACGAGAATCTACGTAACGTTTGTGTTAGCGAGGTCGCCAAATATTTGCCGGTGACCCGGCGAACTCTCGATCGCCGATTTGCCAGTACTTTGGGGCAATCGGTCCTTGAAGAAATCAACACGTGCCGCCTCTGGCGCGCCAGAGCGCCTCCTTGAACAGACGGACCTATTGGTCAAGACGGTTGCTTACCTTTCAGGTTTTCCGAACAGAGAGCGGATGCGGCTTCTGTTCCTGAGCCAGGCAGGCATGACGCCGTCGGAATATCGTCATCGTATGGCACGAACGGTGACGATGAACGCCCAAAGCTGAGCGAGCGTAATTAGAGTGTCGGCATACCGAATGATGTCCTGAAACGGGGCATTTTGTACACGGCCAGGCGTTTGCAAAAGGACTAAGATAATCGGTATTCATTCCGAGCGTCGTTGCAAGCGTTCCCCCGCCGTGTGCTGCAAAAGCAAGTTCTCATGTGGAGAGGAAGAGGCATGTTATTCTCGAAATGGCAGGCGGCAAGTCACCGCTCCCGCGGTTTTACCCTTGTTGAATTATTGGTGGTGATTGCCATCATCGGCATCCTCGTTGCTCTCTTGCTTCCCGCCGTGCAGGCGGCGCGCGAAGCGGCCCGGCGGACGCAGTGCAAGAACAACCTCAAGCAGCTTGGCTTAGCATTCCTTAACTTTGAGAGTACACACAAGCGATTCCCGGGGGGTGGCTGGGGGTTCTACTGGACGGGCGACGCCGATCGGGGTGTCGGTGCAACACAGCCAGGTGGCTGGGTAGCCCAAATATCTCCCTTCATCGAGGAGGCGGCGGCGGCAAACCTAGGCAAGGGGCTTCCCGCGGACATTATGTCGCCGAATTCGCCAAAGAAGATTGCCATTGGTCAGGCAATGGCGATACCGCTAAAGGCGTTCTACTGTCCAAGTCGACGCGCCGTGGGCACCTACCCATCATTGGAACCTAACGGAAAACCAAATCAACCGCCCTACAATGCAGTGGCACCCGAAGACGCGTTGTATGCGAAGACCGACTACGCGGCCAGCGGCGGCGGTAGCTTCATTGGGCGAGGACGAGGGCCACAAGCAGTTTGCTACCTCAGTTATCCTACCTGTACTTGGACCGCTCCATTGGGTGGGGGCCGAGCTTTCGACGGGGTTGTAGGCTATCGACAAGGTGCGTCGATTCGCCAGATTACCGATGGGACATCAAAGACATTGATGGCGGGTGAAAAGTTCATTCCGATCGAGCGCTACACTTCGGGCGACTACGTTGGCGACGATAATTCAATGTACGTTGGGTACGATGTTGACAACATCCGCATTGCGAGTGGTCAAGTCGACGAGAATGGAGATGCGTCGGGTTCCTTACCGCAGCAGGACGAGGAAGCGCCGAATGCCAGTGAGTCCTATGGCGACGTGTGGTTTGGTGGCCCTCACACCGCCGTTAACTTGGTATTTTGCGACGGCTCGGTGCACACTATTGGGTACGACGTTGATCCCGAGGCGTGGAATGGCGCCGGGCGTCGTGATGGCGGGGATACGGGACGCGAGCGGCCGCACGACCCCATCCGTTAGAATTCTACTGAGGAAGTGGTAGCAACTTTCGCCAATGGTCTCTTGCGCACCGTACCCCCGATTCACCTGCGGTAGGACGGCGCGAATGGTGCTGGTCGTCGTGACCGCATCTGCTGTTTCTGCGTCGACGCTCCGCGCTCAGGACGTCGATACAATAACAACCGATCAGTCTGTCTATCTCTTTACTTCGTTCGAGGAACCGGCTGACTCAGGGTTACGGTTCTTGTTCAGCCACGACGGTCTCCATTGGGAACGGATTCCAGGCGTATTCCTCAAACCACAAGTTGGCGGCAAGCTGATGCGGGACCCCAGCTTGCTACGTGGTCCCGATGGCTGGTTTCATTTGGTTTGGACCACGGCTTGGCGCGGCGATAATGGATTCGGTCACGCCCGATCTCGCGACCTCGTGCATTGGTCGCCACAGCAGTGCGTGCCCGCTATGGAGCACGAACCATCGACCGTGAACGTCTGGGCTCCCGAGTTGTTCTACGATACGCAGGGGGAGCGATTTATCATTTGCTGGGCATCAACCATTCCGGGTCGATACCCCGATGGGCAAGAGCAGCGCGAAAACAATCATCGAATGTACGCCACTACGACCACCGATTTCAATACGTTCACACCGACTGAGCTGTTTTGCGAACCGGGCTTTAGTGTCATTGACGCGGTTATTGTTACCTACAAGGACGAATACCGACTGGTACTCAAAGATAATACCCGCCCGGTGCGCGCGCTTCGCATGGCTACAGGCCCGTCGCCATTAGGACCTTGGAGCGAGGTTAGCAACCCGTTCACCACGCACCTGACCGAAGGCCCTACGGTGGTTCGCATCGGCGACCGATGGTTGATCTATTACGATTCTTACGGCGCCGAGCGATACGGCGTGGCAACAACACAGGATTTTGAGACCTTTGCCGATCTGAGCGATGACGCCTCCTTTCCCACAGGCCACAAGCATGGAACCGTTACCTCCATAACACCAAAGGAGCTTGAGTACTTGCAGCGCGTCGGAAGCGAGCAAATGCCCGGCGTTGGTACGCCATTTGTAGCCCAAGTATCGGCCGAAACCATCGAAAGCCGTTTGATGGCAATTGAACGCGTGGTCAACCAGGGACCTTTCGAGGCGAATTGGGAATCACTAGGGGCTTTTCAAACCCCTGCCTGGTACGCCGACGCGAAGTTTGGCTTATTCATTCACTGGGGTGCTTACTCGGTGCCAGCATTCGGCAGCGAGTGGTATCCGCGCAATATGTATGCCGCGGGTTCCAAGGAGCACGAACACCACGTGGCGACGTACGGCAATCCATCCGAGTTTGGCTACAAGGACTTCATTCCGCGATTCAAGGCGGCGCACTTCGATGCTAACGAATGGGCGAAACTGTTCCGCGAGGCTGGCGTTCGTTACGTTGTGCCGGTGGCAGAGCATCACGACGGATTTGCCATGTACGATAGTGACTTGACCGAATGGTCAGCAGTGAAGCGAGGCCCGAAGCGCGACGTCATTGGGGAGCTAGCCGCTGCAGTGCGATGGGAAGGCATCACGTTCGGAGCCTCGTCTCACCGGGCCGAGAACTGGTGGTTCTTTGGTCAAGGAAAGCTGATTCCTTCGGACGTAAAGGAGCCAGCCAATGCAGTGCTCTACGGACCTGCCCACAACAAACGAGTTGCGGAAAACCAATCGGAACCGCCAACGAAGGAGTTCCTCGATGACTGGCTGCTACGGTCGTGCGAAATCGTGGACAAGTACCAACCGCGCGTCATGTATTTCGATTGGTGGATCTGCCAACCAGTGTTCCAACCCTATCTTAAGCGATTCGCCGCGTACTACTACAACCGCGGCGCTGAGTGGGATAACGAGGTGGCAATCAATTTTAAGGAGTGGGAGGGCTATTCCTTTCCGCGTGGCACGGGTGTGCTGGATGTTGAGCGTGGCAAGTTCGGCGAAATTCAAACCGAATTATGGCAGACTTGTACGTCGGTATCAAACAATTCTTGGGGATACGTGAGCAATCACAAGTACAAGCGCACGGACGAACTGCTTCACGACCTGGTCGATGTGGTAAGCAAGAATGGCACGCTGTTGCTCAACATTGGTCCCAAGGCCGATGGGACGATTCCCAACCGCGAGCAGCAGATGCTGCGTGAGATGGGGCAATGGCTTCAGGTGAACGGCGAAGCGATTTACGGCACGCGTCCATGGAAGCTTTTTGGCGAAGGTCCCACTCAGTCCAGTGACGGGTCGTTTACCGACGGCGAGCCCACAACCTATACGGCACGCGATTTCCGATTCACGTCGAAACCGGGTAGAATCTACGCCATCGCAATGGCGTGGCCAAATTCTGGAAAGTACGAAGTCCGCTCGCTTTCCACCACGGCGGGATCCGTCCAATCGGTTAGGCTATTGGGGCACGAAGAGGACGTGGCCTGGGAGCAGTCCGGCACTGGCCTATGCGTCGCGTTGCCTGCCCGCCCACCGACAAGGTTCGCGCATGTGCTGGAAGTATTGATAGACGAGTAGAGTGCCTTGTAAACCCCAATGCGCTGACAATTGCACTAGCCACCTTGGATTGAGTCTTCGTCATGTCCAGCCAAGCACACACTATCGGGGTTATCATTGGTAACCGTGATTTTTTTCCCGACCAGTTGGTGTCGGAGGCGCGGAACGACATCATTGCGATTCTGGAAGCGACCGGCGCTACACCGATCATGCTCCAGCCCAGCGACACGAAACTGGGAGGTGTGGAGACCCACTCCGATGCACGCAAGTGTGCTGAGCTATTCAAGCAGCACCGTGACCAGATTGATGGCGTTCTTGTCGTGTTGCCAAACTTCGGCGACGAAAAAGGGGTCGCCGACACGCTCAAACTGTCTGGCTTGCGGGTTCCCATTCTTGTCCAGGGCTACCCCGATGAATTAGGGCAGTTGGACGTTGCACGCAGGCGCGACGCGTTCTGCGGCAAGATATCGGTTTGCAATAATCTAGTGCAAGTCGGATTGCCCTTTTCGCTAACTACGAAACATGTGTCGCATCCAAATTCCGATGGCTTCCACCAAGACTTCAAAAACTTCCTCGGAGTCTGCCGCGTGGTAAGCGGCTGGCGTAACGTACGCCTAGGTGCCGTGGGTGCTCGTCCGGGCGCGTTCAATACGGTTCGCTACAGCGAGAAGATTCTTGAACGATACGGAGTTAGTGTCACTACGGTCGACCTCTCTGAGGTTCTCGCGGCGGCTGCGAAACTCACCGACGACACCCCTGCGGTGGTCGCCAAACTAGAAGAAATAGAAGGCTACGCGCCGTCGCCCGGAGTGCCGCCTGAAAAGCTTACGCAAATGGCCAGGTTGGGCGTGGTGCTATCGGACTGGATGGACGAGAATGCCATTGATGCCACGGCAATCCAGTGCTGGACCAGTGTACAGCAGAATTTCGGTTGCAATGTCTGCACGTTGATGAGCATGATGAGCGAAAGACTGATGCCCAGCGCGTGCGAGGTCGACGTGACCGGAGTATTGACGATGTATGCTATGCAGCTTGCATCTCGGTCGCCGGCTGCCATCGTCGACTGGAACAACAACTATGGCGACGATGACGACAAATGCACCTTGTTTCATTGCGGCAATTGGGCCAAGAGTTTTCTTCCCGACATTCAAATTGCCGATGCACCGATTCTCGGTAGCACGCTGGGGGTCGAAAATACCTATGGTGCCCTCGCTGGCCGTACACCGGCCAGCCGGCTGACATTTGGCCGGCTGACAACGGCCGACGGCGAAGGCCGAATGCGCGCCTACGTTGGTCAAGGCAACTTAACCGACGACCCGCTGGAGACCTTCGGCACCCGTGCTGTGGCACAGGTAGAGCACCTGCAACAATTGATGCGATACGTGTGCAAGAACGGCTTCGAACATCACGTGGTGATGACACAATCGCACACCGCCGCTGTACTGGCGGAGGCATTTGCCACCTACCTGGATATCGATACTCACGTTCACGTCTAGCCTCATCGTTATGCCTAAGCAATCAGCGCTATCGGACAACGAACTCTGCCTTCGTAGCATTCGCTGCCGGCAAGATGTCTTGCGGTATATCTACGTCGCTGGCGCAGGTCATACTGGCGGCAGCTTGTCGTGCATAGACATTCTTAACGTGCTGTACAATCGCATTCTTCGAGTGTCGCCTGAGGATTTCACGGACGGTGATCGCGATCGCTACGTGCAAAGCAAGGGGCATTCCGTCGAAGCGTTGTATGTGGTGCTCGCGCATGCAGGGTTCTTTGCAATCGAACGACTTGAGACCTTGTGCCAGTACCAGTCGCCGTTTATTGGGCACCCCACGCGAAAGGTGCCCGGCATCGAAATGAATACTGGTGCCCTGGGACACGGGCTTCCCATCAGCGTTGGCATGGCGTTGGGAGGCAAACGGGATGGTAAGCCGTACCGGGTGTTTACGCTGTTGGGTGATGGGGAGTTGGCAGAGGGTTCGAACTGGGAAGCCGCCATGGCTGCGGCGCATTACGAATTGGACAATCTTACCGCTATCATCGACCACAACACTTTGCAAATCACTGGTTCCACTCAGCAGGTGTGCAGCAACGAACCCTTAGACGAGAAGTTCGCGAGTTTCGGCTGGGCGGTACGAACCATCGATGGGCATGACGTTTCCCAGATTACGGACGCCCTGCAGGCCCCCGCTGAAAAAGGCAAGCCGACTTGCGTCATTGCCAATACCATTAAGGGGCGTGGTGTGAGCTTCATGGAAGGCGTCGTGGATTGGCACCACGGCGTGCCGAGTGAAGAACAGTACGCCACCGCCATGGCTGAGCTTGCATCCGCCGAACAGCTTGCCGTTGAGGTGCGACGATGAGTGCCCCTAGCCCCAGCGTTTTCTCTGAGGAGGCTCAGTCGCTTGCCGCACAGTTGGGCCTCGTGATGGGCCAAGCCAACTTGGAGGCATTTGCCGCCGAACTTTTTTGCCTTGCCGAGCAAGACCGCAACGTCGTTGCTGTGACCAGCGATTCGCGTGGATCGGGTAAGCTCAAGCCGTTTGGCGAGCACCTACCGGAGCAGATATTCGAGGTCGGCATCGCCGAGCAGAATTTGGTCGGAATTTCGGCAGGCCTAGCGGCAGTCGGAAAATCGGCATTCGCCGTATCGCCGGCCTGCTTCTTGACGGCTCGTTCACTTGAGCAGATCAAGAACGACGTTTGCTACTCAAATGTACCGGCTACGATGGTCGGAATCAGCGCAGGGGTCAGCTACGGTGCCCTGGGTAGTACGCACCATTCGCTCCACGATTTCGCCGCATTGAGGGCCATCCACAACCTCACCATCATTGTCCCGGCCGACAACTTCGAAACTCGCGCTGCGTTACGATTCGCGGCCGCCCATACCAAGCCGGTGTACTTGCGGTTTGGCAAAGCCACAATGTACGACTTGCCGCGACCATCCGCTCCCTTTGATACAGGACAGGCAATAGTAATTCGCGACGGACACGATCTGGCCTTCATTGGCACAGGCGAGACAGTGATTCACTGTTTGCTGGCGGCGGAGAAGCTTGCGCAGGATGAGGATCTCAGCTGCCGAGTGCTAAGTATGCACACATTGAAGCCGTTCGACGTCGGTGCCATACTTTCAGCAGCTCGAGAATGTCGAGCGATCGTCACCGCTGAAGAACACTCCATCTACGGTGGGTTGGGCGAAGCTACAGCCGCCGTACTTTGCAAGGCCGCCAGTGGTATCCCGCTTCGCATCGCTGGCATCCCCGATGAAGATACGGCAACCGGAAGCCAAGCCGATATCTTTCGCCATTACGGCCTATCTGTCGAAGGGCTCTCGGCCCTCGCGCTCGATGCTTTGGCCGGCAAGGAGGCTGTGCTGTGAGTTGCCTTTTGGCCATCGATCAGAGCACATCAGCGACGAAGGTTCTGCTATTCGATTTCGATGGCAGCGTGATCGATGCAGAGACGGTCGCTCACCAGCAGCACTACCCACAGCCCGGATGGGTGGAACATGACGCGGAGGAGATTTGGAACAATCTTTACAAGGCGGCAAATGCGTTGTTGGGGCGTAACCGAGAACTCGCACCAGCGGTTTGTGGCATTTCGATCACGAATCAACGGGAGACGGTGGTCGTATTCGAAAAGCGAACCGGCGCGCCCCTTGCACCGAGCGATCGTTTGGCAGTGTCGCCGGAGCGATTCGATCTGCCAAGAATTGGCCCAGGCGGGGCATCACGATCTTATCGCGCAAAAGACCGGACTCAAGTTGGATGCCTACTTTTCCGCGTCGAAGCTGGCGTGGTTAATGCGCAAGCATCCTCAAGTCGGACAACAACTTCACAATGGCGAAGCGCTCATCGGCACGATCGATACCTACTTGATTTATCGCCTAACCGGCGGCCATGTATTCGCCACGGACCATACAAATGCTAGCCGTACGCTATTGTTTAATCTTGGGGAGCGTACGTGGGACGGTCAATTGTGCGAGCTCTTCGGCGTACCTTGCAGGGCACTCGCTGATATCCGAGAGAGCTTCAGTCAGTTTGGGACGACAGATCTCTACGGACTCTTGCCAGCCAAGGTTCCCATCCACGGCGTAATGGGCGATTCGCAAGCCTCGTTATTTGCGCTGCGCTGTTTCGATCCAGGACAAGCCAAGGCCACGTTCGGAACCGGCACGTCGGTCATGGTGAATTACGGCGACGCTTGTCCTGGGGCGAGCGGTGGCATGGTATCGGCGTTGGCGTGGGTGCTCCATGGCTTTCCGACTTACGCCGTGGAGGGGCTCATCAACTACTCCGCAGCAACCATTGCCTGGCTGAAGGACCAGTTGGGCATGATCGAATCGGTCGCCGACTCCGAGCGAATTGCTGCCCAGGTTGAGAGTACCGAGGGAGTCTACTTGGTGCCAGCATTTTCGGGCATGGGGGCGCCCTATTGGCACCCGGCGGCGCGAGCCGCCATTGTCGGGATGACTGCCTACACCACCAAAGCGCATATCGTGCGGGCCGCACTCGAATCCATTGCCTACCAAGTATCCGATGTATTGACTGTAGCGCGTGAAGTTGGCGCCACGCCAACGCTTATCTATGCGGACGGCGGCCCGACGCAGAACGCCCTGCTCATGCAAATGGTCGCGGACACTACGCAACTAGAGGTAGTCGCCACCCAGGCAGCAGATAACTCCGCCCGGGGGGCTGTGATGGCGGGCCTTCTAGGCTTGGGTATCGTTGAAACACTCACCGACCTCAAAGCCCTGCCAGATCACGTACAATCGTTTCAACCCACATCGCAAGCCGATCGAGTTGAGAAAAATCTCGCGGGCTGGCACGCCGCGGTCAATCGAGTTTTATAAGGGCATTTCCCCAGTTGTGCACGCACTTCACATCTCCACGCCGTAAGAGCCATGAACCGAACACTGTGCAGTAGTTACTTGTCTTTTGCCATGTTGCTCGTCGTTGCAGGATGCTCCCGATCCGATGACGGCAAAAGCACTATCCCCGCTGGCAACACGCCTGCTGGTGAGCATTCTGTTGAGCACGGTCGCATTGCCGTGGTGGTATCGACCTTGAACAACCCATGGTTTGTGAAGCTGGCAGAGTCTGCAAAACAGCGGGCGGAGGAACTTGGGCACGAAGCCGTTGTATTTGACTCACAGAACGACGTCAGCATCGAAGCATCGACATTCGAGAATGTTCTCGCGAGCGGCTACGATGCCATACTTTTCAACCCAACCGATGCCGATGCGTCCATTTCTAACGTCACACGCGCTAAGGAAAAGGGCGTTCCGGTGTTCTGTATCGACCGCGAGATCAACGCCAGCGATCTCGCTGCCGCACAAATCCTATCGGACAACTATTCAGGATGCGTCGAAATGGGGCAATATTTTGTTGACGTAGTAGGTGAAGATGGCGCTTACGCTGAGCTGCTTGGTATCGTCGGCGACAACAACACATGGAATCGTTCGAAGGGGTTCCACAGTGTTGTCGATCGCTTCGGAGGCTTGAAGATGGTTGCCCAGCAGCCGGCCGATTTCGATCGCACGAAAGGCATGGATGTAATGGAATCGATCCTCCAGGCTCACCCCGATATCGATGCGGTGTTCTGCGGCAACGACGCCATGGCTCTGGGGGCGTACCAGGCTGTCGAAGCGGCGGGTAAACGAGCCGATATTAGAGTTTTCGGTTTCGATGGTGCAGAAGACGCTGTTCAGTCGATAGCAGAAGGCAAAATCCAGGCCACTGCCATGCAGTTTCCAAAGAAGATGGCGCAGATGGCGGCAGAGTTCGCCGATCAATGGCTTCAGGGGAAACGCGATTTCGAACAAAAAATCCCTGTCGCAGTAGAACTCGTCACGCCCGACAACGTCGATCGATATGGCGACTATGGCGCCAAGGAGTGATTGATGCCACGAGTCTATCTTGGTTTGTACACAGCCTTGTTGTTTGGTGCCGCGTGCTGGTTTTTACCTCTATTTCGTGTTATTCCTTTGTCGGACGATTCGCAGGCCGCGAATGATTTCGACGCCCAATCGGTCGCGGACCATTTGTGGAACGAGAAACTTCCCGGGACATTCGGTCTAGCGAGCGATGCGGCGACTGTCCTGGAACTATTGCTGCAAGACTCTGAACTTGTGCGTCAGCAGTATGGCATCACACGCGGAGTTCGTCGTGGATTCCTGTTGTATTTGCACGGCAAAGGGCAAGTTGTGGCGATCGACAAAAAGGAAGTCACCATAAGACTACATGGCAGCACCAAGTTGCACCTGCGCCTAAGAACGGGGATGATATTCGGTAGCGAGGTCCGCGATGCGACACGTTTGACCAGCTCTCGTGAGGTTCCATCCACCGAGCAGCTAAACGCCATCTCTGACGAACTCAATTTGCTTGTCGAAAGTCGGGTGATTTCCACTTTCGTGCAGAGGGTAGTACTTGGCGACAGTATCGACTTTATTGCCTGCTTCGACGTTAAAGATCCAAACAACGTATCGTTCCCGCTGGTTGTTGTTCCTGTGTCGCTTACGATCAATTGAACCTGCAAATGATGGACACGTTAGGCAAAACGAAAACGGTAGCACTCCTTGAGGCTAACGACATCGTCAAGACGTTTCCCGGCGTCCGCGCGCTCGATGGGGTACGTCTGACGGTGCGCCACGGCACGGTGAACGCACTGCTGGGCGAGAACGGTGCCGGCAAGTCGACACTGATGAAGATTCTGGCAGGCGTCTTCCCACCAGACTCTGGCACGCTGACGCTGGATGGTCAGATCGTGTCGTTCCGCAACCCGCGGGAAGCACAACAAGCCGGGATTTCGATCATTTTTCAAGAGCTTAACCTCGCCCCAAACCTGACCGTTGCTGAGAATATCTTCCTGGGACGCGAACCTACGACGAAACTTGGGCTAGTGAACTATCGGCAGATGAATCAGCAAGCCGCCGAATTGCTTCGCCGCTTGGGCCTCGCCATCGACCCCGAGCGGCGTGCCGACCAACTGACCGTCGCTTCGCAGCAAGTTGTCGAGATCGCACGAGCTCTCGCGATTGAATCGAAGGTGCTCATACTGGACGAACCAACGTCGGCGCTCACGGAGCAGGAAGTCGCAGCTCTATTTCGTGTCATACATCAACTGAAGGCCGAAGGAGTTGGATTAATCTATATCACTCATCGGCTTGAGGAGCTGCCCCACATTGCCGACGACGTTACCGTGTTCCGAGACGGAACGTTTGTAGCCGCCAAGCCCTTTCCTGAGACGACGCCAGATGAACTAGTGCGGCTGATGGTTGGACGCGATGCTCACCTTGGCGGCATGCCCGTGCAACCGGTCGATACTGGAGCGACGTTGGAGGTGGAGGAGTTGACGGTCGCTGCTACAACACGAAACGGACGCCCGCTCGTCGAGAATGTGAGTTTCCGCGTAGCGCTGGGCGAGGTGCTTAGTGTGTTTGGACTAATGGGCGCTGGGCGTACGGAGTTGCTTCAAGCGATGTTCGGGTTGTATCCGCGGCGTACGACGGGACGGATTTTCGTGAACGGAAAACAAGAGCGTATCCGGTCGCCTGAGGATGCTATCGCCGCCGGGATCGCCCTTGCGCCTGAAGATCGAAAGAACGAGGGTTTAGTTCTTGGGATGAGCGTGTCGGAGAACATCAGTCTAACTTGCTTCGATCGGGTCTCGGTGGCTGGGTTCGTCCAACCGGCTCGCGAACGTCAGCTTTGTCAAGGTTATGTCGACCGCATGGCCATCAAGACACCTGGCCTGCGACAAGCGGTGGTTAACCTTAGCGGCGGTAATCAGCAAAAGGTCGTACTAGCAAAGTGGCTCGCCACCAACCCCAAGGTGCTGCTGCTCGACGAGCCAACGCGCGGCATCGACATTGGTGCCAAACAGGAGATCTACGCCCTTATCCGTAAACTTGCCAGGCAAGGTCTTGCAGTAGTGTTAGTCTCGTCCGAATTGCCAGAAGTGCTTGCTTTGTCCAATCGAATTATTGTGTTGAGCGAGGGGCGGATAACCGGAGAATTCGCTCGTGATATGGCAACGGAAGATGTACTATTAACCGCGGCACTACCCGCCTCAACCACGAGCCACGTTGCCTAGGTGAACCAATGGGCTGGAAAAAGAAAGTCGCGCCGCTGCAGTCGCTTATTGCACTTGCCGCGCTAGTAATATGGCTCACCCTAGCGACAGATTCATTCCTGTCAGCGGACAATTGGTTAAATATTCTTCGGCAGATTTCGGTGAACTTGTGTCTTTCGATTGGAATGACGCTCGTCATCATTTCTGGCGGCATCGACCTATCGGTTGGTTCGGTATTGGCGTTTTCAGCTGCCGTCGCGGCCGGATTGCTAAAGCATGGTGTCGACCTGCCTATGTTTGAATCGCACCTGGAATTCACACTGATGGGAGCGATCGTTGCCGGCGTCTTGGTCGGCGGAATTCTGGGGATGGTTAACGGCCTCCTTGTTACGCGTCTGGGGCTGCCGCCGTTCATCGCCACGCTCGGTATGCTGAGCATTGCGCGAGGGTTCACCGAGCTGTGGACCAGTGCCAAGCCTATTACCGGACTCGGCGAGGGGTTTCGGCAACTTGGAACCGGGCAGCTAGGCCCACTGGAAATACCCGTTCCCATTGTGATCGTTGGAATACTGGTTGTGTTGTTCGCCGTTATCACCCAACGTACTAAGTTCGGACGGCATTTGTATGCCGTTGGGGGGTCGGAGCAGGCCGCTCGACTGAGTGGCGTCAACGTTAGTCGCGTAAGGCTTCTTGCCTACACTCTATGCGGCGGCTTGTCCGGCATGGCAGGATTGTTGCTCGCCGCCCGACTCAACTCCGCTACGCCCGACGCCGGCGAAGCCTTTGAACTCGACTCAATAGCTGCTGTGGTAATTGGAGGGGCATCTCTATCGGGCGGCCGCGGTTCGATTCTCGGGGCTGTGCTTGGGTGTTTGATTATTGGGGTTCTGAACAACGGACTGGTTCTTGTTGGCGTCTCGCCATTCTGGCAAAAAGTAATCAAAGGCGTCGTCATTTTGATCGCCGTGGCCATCGATCGAGCGAGTCGAGGATCCGATTAGCAACATGGGCAAACTTCGAGCAATCTATTTGATTGAAACGCCGTTGCCAGTGACGGATGCGGCTGCCGTGCTCGCTGGCGAGCAATCATCGGGTACGTTTACTGCAGTTCCAGGTGAAACCGCTGAACTGAAGCAACACTTTGCGGCCCGCGTGGAGCGCATGGAGGCGCTCGGGAGTGTCGACACTCCCAGCCTACCTGGCTGCTTAAAGCCATCCAACGTCTACCATCGTGCGGAAGTCACCATCGCTTGGCCTGAGGAGAACGTTGGGACGAACCTCCCTGCCCTGCTCTCAACGGTTGGCGGCAACCTATTCGAACTGTCACAGCTTTCTGGGATTCGGCTGCTCGACATCGATTTCCCCCCAAGTTTTGCCGAAAACTTCCAGGGTCCGCGCTTTGGCGTCGCGGGAACACGGGAACGCACCGGTGTGGCAAGCGGACCGATGATAGGCACCATTATTAAGCCGAGCGTCGGGTTGTCTCCCGAAGACACAGCGGCCATCGTGAAGGAGTTGGCCCAGGCGGGAATCGACTTCATCAAGGACGATGAATTGATGGCCAACCCACCGCACTCGCCATTTGACCGGCGGATCGAAGCAGTCATGCGCGTGGTAGACGAGCATGCCCAGGCAACTGGTAAGCAGGTGATGTTTGCGTTTAATGTATCCGATGAGCTTGACGCAATGCATCGCCATTATGATCGCATTCTGGAACGTCGCGGCACCTGCGCAATGGTTAGCCTTAACAGCGTTGGGTTGGTGGGTGTAAAGAGCGTCTGCGACCGGGGTGAACTCGTTGTACATGGACATCGCAACGGCTGGGGAATGATCAATAGGCATCCCGCTATTGGCATGGACTTCACGGCCTATCACAAATTGTGGCGCCTAGCGGGAGTCGATCAGATTCATGTAAATGGCATCGATAACAAGTTCTGGGAACCGGATGACTCCGTAGTTCGCTCGATCGACGCCTGCCGCACTCCACTCCTGGGTGGGATGGAAGTCTTGCCAGTGGTTTCGTCGGGCCAGTGGGGTGGCCAAGCGTTCGAGACGTATCGCCGGACCCAGACCACTGACCTTTTGTATCTGGCCGGCGGAGGCATTATGGCCCATCCCTCAGGCCCGGGCGGCGGAATCGCGGCCATTCGACAGGCATGGCAAGCGGCCGTTGCTGGAGAAACCTTTGATGCTGCATTGAAAATGTATCCAGAGTTCGCGCTAGCGGTCGACAAATTTGCTAGGGCGCTAGCCGCAACGGAATCATGTAACTGTGCCACCCACTCCTCATGATCTGAAAATCGCCTTCTACGGCGACGATTTCACCGGTTCGACCGATGCCCTGGAGTGCCTTGCGCTAGCGGGACTACGAACCCGCCTCTTCTTGGAGGTGCCTTCGATCGACGATGATGCGCAGCTAGACCAACTCGACGCGATCGGTATCGCGGGACGGACACGTTCGCTCGCCACTGCCGACATCCAAGCTGAAATACAACCAGCGCTAGAAGCGATACGAACCCTTGCGCCACGGCACATTCATTACAAGGTCTGCTCCACGTTCGACTCATCGCCAAAGATCGGCAGTATCGGACGCGTGATTGATGTAGCGCGCCAAGTCCTCCCGGCTGCGTTCGTGCCTGTCGTTGTAGCTGCTCCTTCTCTCGGTCGATGGAGTCTGTTCGGAAATCTTTTTGTGCGGTACGGCATTGGCAGCCAAGGTGGCGTGCATCGCCTCGATCGACATCCGGCCATGAGTAAACATCCGATTACACCGGCCAGCGAGAGCGACCTGCGGGTCCATCTGGCCGGTCAAACCGACCGCAAGATTGGCCTGGTCGACATCCTTGCTGTTAGCGGAGGAGTCGATGCGGCCCGCAAGGCACTCGACGAATGCCTTGCAAATGGCGACGAGGTCGTATTGTTCGATGCATTCGATTGTTCGCATATGCGAACAATCGGTGAACTCCTTGATGCTCACGCTCGTGCGGGTGAATCACTATTTAGCGTGGGTTCGTCGGGCGTAGAAACGGCGCTCTGCAGTCACTGGAAAGGTGAGCCGCAGGCGACGAGCGCAGACGATGTCGCATGGAAGCTTGAGGGGCCGTTGCTTGTTGTGTCAGGGAGTTGCTCGCCAATAACTACTGGACAGATCGACGACGCGCTTTCCAGTGGATTCGCGGAAGTCCCCTTGGACGTTGCCCAAGTGTTCGGTGATCGCGAAGCGGCCATTGCTGAGGCGGCGCATAGGGCATCGCAGGCGTTGGGCGATGGACGCAACGTTATTGTTCATACTTTCCGTGGCACAACCGCCCCGCGGAAAATCATTTTGGAAACCGTGTGCAATTCGTCAGAGCCAGGCAACACGTCTTCCGCTTCGATTCTTGGGACCTCGCTGGGGAGCATTGCGCGACACTGCGTCGAGGCACAACAGGTTGGCCTGACCTGCGTTGCAGGCGGCGATACTTCGAGCTATGCCGCACAGCACTTTTGCATTTCATCACTCGACAGAGTGGCATCGGTGTCGCGGGGCGCTCCGGTTTGTCGCATCGCCTCGGCAAACGACAAGATGCACGGGCAATTGGTTGTGTTCAAGGGAGGTCAAGTAGGTGGCCCCAACTTCTTTACAAGCATCGCGAGCAGCCACTAAACGAAGGAATACCAGACAATGACGCTCAATACACTTGGAATCATTCATACGTCGGCCACCCTGGTTCCGACCTTCGCTGCATTGTGTCAAGAGTTGCTACCAACTGTCCGCGTGTTCAACATCGCTGACGACAGCCTGATACAAGATGTGATCGCTTACCATCGGCTGACTGCGTGCGTTTCTCGACGGGTAATCGGACACGTAGCAGCGGCGGAAGCCGCAGGTGCAGACTTGGTGCTGGTCACCTGCTCATCGATTGGGCCGGCCGTTGAGATAGCCGCTCAAGTGGTCGACATACCGGTGGTGCGCGTCGACCTGGCGATGGCAGACGCGGCAGTGCGGGCGGGGAAGAGAATTGGCGTTGCAGCCACGTTGCCGACCACTCTGCAACCAACCGCCGACCTCATCCGGCGTCGTGCTCAGCATGCAGGTGTCGAGGTGGTGTTGGAAGAGCGACTGTGCGAAGGAGCATTCGATGCGTTGATGTCTGGCGATGCGGCGAAGCACGACCAAATGGTGTTGTCCGCACTCCAGAGTCTTTCCACTAACGTCGATGTCGTTGTTCTAGCACAGGCTTCAATGGCCCGTGTTGCCAGCGAAATATCTGATATTGGCGGTGCTGCGCCGATCCTTACCAGCCCCAAACTCGCCATTACGGCGCTGTCTAGCGAGTACTGATGCGAGATATCTTCAAGTGCGTCGAACGAAATTGCATTGCGGTTGCCGTCATTGCCAGCGTGGTTCTCGTTGCAGGTATCCTGATGCGGGAACCACTGTTCTGGAAACCGGCGGCCGTTGTGGGTACGGCGACTGCCGCGATGGCGTTGGGAGCGGCATCTTCGCTGCGAACGTTTCAGTTCACGGCTTGGGTGATGGCCGTCGTGACGACAGCCATGCTTTACCCGGATTGGTTCCAGCCTTATGAAAGCGGTAGCGTCGAATACAAGTGGGTACTGCTGTTGATGATTCAAGCCGTGATGTTCGGCATGGGGACTCAAATTTCGCTGCGAGATTTCGCCGAGGTAGCACGCCAACCTAAGGCGGTGGCCATCGGACTTGCCTGCCAGTTCACAATCATGCCGTTGGTTGGCTATAGCCTCGCCCTGGCGTTCCGCCTGCCACCGGAGATTGCGGCTGGCCTCGTGCTAATCGGATCGTGCTCCAGCGGTTTGTCATCTAACGTAATGGTATACCTCGCGCGAGCAAATCTCGCACTATCCATCGCGCTAACTGCAGTTGCAACCATGCTTGCTCCCTTCATCACGCCGTTCTGGATGAAAATGCTCGCTGGCAGTCTGTTGGAAGGCACTACCGTGGAGGTAAGCTTTGTTAAGTTGATGGCCGGCATCATCAAAATTGTGGTTGTGCCTACAGGCGCGGCTTTGATTCACGACTACCTCAAGAACTGCCCAACCACCGAGCGTTGGATTGTCCGTAGCCTCGCAGCTATTGGTGCTATTGCACTTGCTGTTTCACTCACAAAATCGTGGCCGACATCAGTCCAAAGTCTTGATGAAAATGGTGCCATGGTGTTTGAGTTGCTATTGTTCCTGTTGGGAGGAATTTGTTTCGGCGTGATCTACCACGAAGCAACCCGGCTCTTTCCTGAATTGGATCGATGGATGCCCATGGTTGCGATGGTTGGCATTTTGTACGTCACTGGGATGACGACCGCCGAGGGTCGCGAAAACTTATTGCTAGTAGGTGTGGCGTTAATGTTTGCGGCCGCACTGCACAACTTGCTGGGCTACCTACTCGGGTACGGAATGAGCCGCATCTTGGGGCTAGACGTGCTATCGGCTCGAACGGTTGCCTTCGAAGTCGGCTTACAGAATGGTGGCATGGCCACCGGGCTTGCCGCCGAAATGGGTAAACTTGGCACGCTAGGCCTGCCGGCAGCCTTTTTCATTGCCTGGATGAACGTTTCCGGTTCGATGCTTGCCAACTTCTGGCGCCGTCGACCGGTGGCTAGCCAAACCGGGGAAAGCACTTGAACTACCGAACTCTAGATCGACCATCTATGACTAGTACTCACCCAATTGCCAAAGTTCCTCTAGCTTGCCTTCTGTGCCTTGGCTTGATTGCCTCCACAGCATCGTTGGCACAAGAGTTGCCGGTCAGGCAGTCGTCGGAAGGCCAGCTCCGTTACACTGCCGATGAGTTGGGTAATCGAATCCCCGATTTCTCGCATTGTGGCTTTCGCGGTGGAAACGAGCCGATACCGACGCCCAGCCCAAGCATCCTTGTAAGACCTCTGCCAGGCGACGATGGGCCACGCATCCAGGCGGCCATCGATCACGTATCGTCGCTTCCTATCGCGAAGAATGGAACTCGCGGTGTGGTGCTTATGGCACCTGGCGAGTTCTCCGTGGCGGGCGATCTGCGGATTAGCGCCAGCGGAATCATCTTGCGAGGTTCGGGCGCTAGTGCTGGTGGCACAACAATCACGGCCGTCGGAACGTCACGGCGACCACTTGTTCGCGTTGGTTCGGACGCCCTTGTAACGTACGAGGTGGATCAGCAAGTACCAATCATCGACCAGTATCTTCCCGTGGGCTCAACGGCGATCGTCGTCGAAAGCACTCAGTCGCTCTCAGCTGGCGATCGCATTCTGATCACCCGACCATCCACAGATGAGTGGATTTCGGAACTCGGCACACGAGCACAGGCGTGGGGTGGCGTGCCGGCCGGTGTAATATTCAATGGGAACGAACGATCGCGTCGCTTGATGGCAACCAGATTACGATCGATGTTCCGATAACAACAGCGATCGATCAGGAGTATGGCGGAGCCCTAGTAGCGAAGATTGCCGGCGGCAAGCGAACTAGCCATGTAGGCATTGAAGACGTTTCCCTGGCAAGCGACTTT
Organism: Lacipirellulaceae bacterium; assembly: GCA_963753855.1. Classification (GTDB taxonomy): domain Bacteria; phylum Planctomycetota; class Planctomycetia; order Pirellulales; family Lacipirellulaceae; genus Aeoliella. The sequence continues at coordinate 68,648 of CAVWDV010000010.1, forward strand.
GACGCCAACCAGCCCACCGACGAGCAACACTGCTGGTTTGGCATCGTTGCTAACAACGTTGAGAACGCGTGGATCCGTCGCGTCCGCTTCAAACATTTCGCTGGTGGCGCCGTGTTGCTTCGCGAAGGAGTTCGGTCGACGACGGTCGTGGACTGCCTCATGCTGGCCCCTGTTTCAGAGCTGGGTGGGTATCGGCGGAATAGCTTTTTCACCCAAGGCCAGCAGACGTTGTTCCTCCGCTGCCATGCGGAGGACGGCATGCACGACTTTGCTGCCGGTCACTGCGCCCCAGGACCGAATGCCTTCGTCAACTGCTACGCAGCCCGCGCCAACGCCGATAGTGGACCCTTGGAAGCCTGGGCCTCAGGAGTACTCTACGACAACGTGCGGATCGATGGTTCTGCGTTGACGTTGGCGAATCGGTGGACCAACCCTCCCGGTGCGGGATGGTCCGCCGCCAACTGCGTGCTGTGGCAGTGTCAGGCTGCGGTGATTCGAGCGTTTAATCCTCCAGGCGCAAACAACTGGGTACTGGGCTACTGGGCTGAACCACAGGGCGATGCCCATTTCTTCGGGCAAAGCGAGTTTCTACGGCCCATTAGTTTGTATCAGGCACAACTTCGCGCACCACGAGGTAACGATGCCGCAGATGCCATCGCACCGTTAACACTCGATCCAATCGCTTCGACGAACCCGACCGTTGCCGAAGCACAGGACTTCGTTGCGGAGTCGAACTTGCCAATGCGAGCCCTGCGGGACGTCATTGAGGAAAGAATAGAGGACGCCGGTAAGTTACTGCGAGCGGCACCCCTTGCGAGCCTGCCCTCCGTATCCATGACGCCAAGTAGCCTTGAAAAAAGTGCGCGATCGCCGGGGCAGCAATGCCGATTAACATTATCAATGGCTGGATTACCTTTGGCGGTCGCGTGCTGACGGGCGGACACGTCAATCCCACCTGGTGGCGCGGCACGATTCGTCCGAACGATGCCGTCGAATTTGGGCCTTCCATCACGCGTTTCGCGCAGGACGATACGGCACAGGGCTTACTGACGAGCTGTCCGACGTTGTTCGAAATATGCAGCTGGGCGATCAGGTAGCGTACGACCACCACTATGGCCTTTGGTACGATCGCCGACGCGACGATCACTTAATGGTTAGGCGCCGATGCGCAAGTCGCGCCGCCATTCTTTGAGCAGCCCTTTGCCCGCACGGGCCGTGGCGCGGCATGGGATGGACTGAGTCGCTACGACCTCAGTCAAATCAATCCTTGGTACTGGCAAAGGCTCTCGTCGTTCGCGCAGCTTTGCGATCGTCATGGCTTGGTACTTTTCCACCAGCACTATTTTCAGCACAACATTCTCGAGGCGGGCATCACTGGGCAGATAGTCCGTGGCGGACAACGAACAACGTCAACCACTCGAGTTTCCCAGAGCCTCCACCCTATATTGGTGATAAACGAATCTTCCTAGCCCAGCAGTTTTACGACACAACACAGCAACACCGGATGCGACTACATCGCGCGTTTATTCAGCGTTGCCTCGACAACTTTGCGGATCGCAAGAACGTTATTCACTCCATCAGCGCCGAATACACCGGACCTCTCGACTTCACGCGATTCTGGCTGGAAGAGATCGCCCGCTGGAGCGAACGCACCAAGTTAGACCCAATAATCGCGTTGGCAACGACAAAAGACGTTCAGGACAACATACTTTCCGAAGAGCACCACCGAGCGACGATCGACGTAATCGATATTCGCTATTGGTGCTACGACAAGGATGGCCAACTGTACGCCCCCAAAGGAGGTATTAGCCTCTCGCCCAGGCAGCAACTTCGGCAGTCGCCGACTGGTCCTGGTAGCTTCGAGTCGGTCGCGAAAGCGGTCCGGGAGTACCGGACTAAATTCCCGAGCAAGGCGGTCACATACTACGCGGACATGTATTGCCAAAGTCCTAGAGATGGATGGGCTGTCTTGATGGGCGGCGGCTCATTGGCAGCCGTGCCGCCGCTGCCCGAGGGGCTCGAACGCGCCATCCCGCGGATGCTCCCCGTTGACCTGCCACAGAGCAAGGTGCTCCATCTTGCCGACCCGGGGAACGACTATCTGATCTATGTCCCACAATCGATACGAGAACTTGACCTCGAGTTGCCCTCCCGCTTCAACGGCTACCTAACAACTTGGATCGATCCAGATTCGGGCGGTGTGAAATCGGGGGAAGCAGTCCAAGGCGGATCGTCGCGCATCGATGTCGAGCAGCAGGTGTTGTGGTTGCACGCCGCGAAGGAATAGGCGGGGCACCCCGTCATTCTCGCGGCAACCAGACGGTCATTTCCGATTCGCCTCGATTGCCCCAAGCAAAATATGGCACGAACGTTCCGTTAATGCGTTCGTCCGTATCGACCTGTACGGGGCGATAGAGTCGCGTCCATCTCGCTGTACCACGATTCACCAGCTGAGCTGTCAGCGTCGTTACACCCCCCAGTAGTTTGCTGTCATAGTCGACGGCGAATCGGGAATTTGGGCGCAACGCCAATTGGTCGATGTCGACCTCGGCAGGCAAGTCGACCGATTCCAGACAGTAAACGATTGGGCCTCGTTTAACCGCCAACTGATTTCGGGTTTCCTCGACCAATGGATGTGATTCAAGCAACACAATAGGCATCGGGATCTGCAATTCTACGATGTCGCCCGGTTTCCATTCTCGCTGGATCTCGTGGAACGTCGCTGCAGTGGCCACCTTTCGCTCGGGCTCATCGTTGACGCGGACGACCGCTTCGGATGCCCAGCCAGGAATCCGTAGGCACAGCTTCCATGGCGACTTGGGCGATTGGTCGATCTTGACGGTAATCGTTCCATCCCACGGATAGTTCGTGCTTTGGCTTAGTGAGACGACGCGACTGTCCAACGTTGTTTGCAACTGACTACTTCCATAGAGATTCACGAAAATCGCCCCGTCCGCCTTGCTAAAGGCATACGCACCAAGTTCGGCAATAGTGCGAACGACGTTAGGGGGGCAGCAATAGGAGACGATAAACGGCACCCGCTTGCGCGACCGCGCAACTCAACCGGAAGTGGATCGACGTTTCGGAGTGGATTGACGTAGAAGTACTCAGTGCCTTCCAGGCTTACTCCCGAAAGCACCGCATTGTAGATCGCCAACTCAAGCCAATCGACGTACTTTGCATCGCCGGTTGCCTGAAACATGCGCCAGTTCCACATTACTGCACCAATCGCTGCGCACGTCTCATTGTGGGCCGTAGTGCTTGGCAATTGATAGTTGCGCCCGTATGCCTGGTGCACGCGGGCAATTTCGGTTTGCTCCTCGCTTCCATCCGGCAACGCGCCATCGTATAGCGCCCCACAAGCACCCGTGACGTACACTTTCTTATCGACCACGTTCTGCCAAATTGCGTCGAGTGGTACCCATAGTGCTTCGTCGCCCGTCTCCAAGTACAAGTCGGCTGCCCCAGCACAGAGATAATTCATGCGGACAGCGTGGCCCACTGCTTCGCGCTGCTCAGTAAATGGCAGGCGATCTTGATTGTCGTCGGTTCCCGCGCTAACGCGTTCGCGCATGTCAAACAGTTTTCTTGCCAACTTCAGATAACGTTCGTCACCGGTAGTTCGATAAAGTTCAACGACTCCCATGTAGTGCGATGGGCAGACCGAATTGCGGGCGATTTCTGGCGTTGTAGTTTCAAAGGCGGCCTCCAAGAAACGCGCCGCTCGTTCCGCGACATCCAGCAACTTGCGATCACCTGTCGCTCGCGCACGAATGCAGCCTGCTGTCATCACATGTCCCATGTTGTACACTTCGAAGTCATGTCGATCTGAGAGTGGTTGGGCGCTAAGGTCGCCATTACGGCGACGAATCAGCACCGGTGTGTGCAGGTAGCCATCCTCTCGCTGGGCTGCAGCGATAGCGTCGATCGATAATGCAACCGCCTGCTCTAAGTCGGCGTTAGGTTCAACTACCAAAGATGCACACGCCGCCTCAATCCACTTGTAGAAGTCGCCATCGTTCCATGCCGCGCCGTGGTAAACGCCTTCGGCTTCACCCGCGGCGATCAGGAAATGCTGAAGAAAAGGCTTGTACTCGGTGCCCCGCATAATCTCCCACATACCGAGAATCGAACGATCACGACATACCCGACTTCGATCGGCCCAAAACCCGTTAGTCCAGGACACTTCATCGATGCCAATGGGCAACAATTTCGTGTGCGCACTGTTCGTTGTATCGACAATCGGTACATCGCCCGCTTCAAGCGATGCTGCGATCGACAGGAGACTAACGACAAACAACAGTGGGAGCAAGCGGCACATTAAGTTTCCTCTGCCCGTTGAACTCTTGGATACAGGCGATGACTGATGGAAAGCAGTAACCTTCCACAATTTATGCTTTTCATCGCATACGGACTAGGCTTCGTGGTTGTGAATCCACTGTCCGACAACGCTGTGGAAGCATTTGAAGCCCGAGACTGATGAAGGTGAGCACCCATTTGCGTCATCGTTCAATGCTTCTCTTCGAAGGCGGCGACGCGGAAGCCAGGCCCGTCGGTAGGACGGAATTCGGACACAATGCGTTTTTGCGGAGTAATCTGAGAACCATCTCGATTGTAACCTAACCCATCAAATAGTCGCTCTTCGCGTGCTGGTTGAGCTTGCGTGCACAGGAATGCCGTTGTGCTCTGTGCAGCCGAGTCATCCGCTCGAAGAACGGCGACCACTGCTGAGGCGCCGGTGGCGGTGTCCAGGGTCAACGCAGCGGACATGAAGTTGCTTTAATTGTAATCCTTAGACTCCGCAGTCGCGTTGGATGGCAACCTTATCTCCAGTCGGTCGAGCCTTGGCGTACTGCCCACCTTCTCACCGTCGACCCACAGGGTGAGGCCTGTGCCTTTGCTGTAGCGTTCGCCGGTACGGTCCCATACGACGGTCAGCCGATGGCCATGGTACGGCACGCCATCTAAGCAGAACCAATCCCAAGTATTCTCCGGTAGTAGCGGCTGCACTTGGGCAATCTGGTCGGTACGCGGAACGAGGCCCACTAGCCCATTGATCACCAGATCGTTAAACGTCGAATGGTTATAGTAGCGACTTCGCTGGGACTTGGGCCCAGCAATCAGCCAATCGCCGGTCACTTCGTCGTGGTATTCGCCAATGTACGCAACGCCGTGCTGCTGGTGGGCATTGGCATAGCGCAGTAGAAAGTCGAAGTAGTCATGCTTAGTGACCGGAGAGGGAGTCGCTTCGCGCAGGTAGCCGGGCCATGCCCGTTAAGGTCTGGCTACTCGCAAAGGGCCACACTGCCCCATCCCACTCGCAGGTCCCGGCGCCGTGCGTTCGAAAAGCGGGGTGTCGGCGTTCGGCAGTCGTTAGCCCGCATGGTGCCCAGAATCCAAGCGGATCGGTAACCTGCTGCCACGCGACGGCGTGGTCCGAGAAAGCAATATCGAACATCCAGGGAATCAGGCCAATGGCCTCACGAGCGTCTGACAACTCGCCTGACTCATGTCGGACTTTGAAAAACGCCGCTTGTTCGTCCCACATGGACATGATGAGCAGCTTGTGCAACGTGTCCGCTTTCTTTGCGTACTGCCTCGCCAGCGGTTTCCGTCCAGCTAGGGCTGCTATGTTAGAAATCGCCCTGGCGTTAGCCACCATATAGCTGTTGATGGTGGGGCGAATGTTTTTTTGCCGGCGACCACCACTAATCGACTCCTCCATGCCATCCTGCACGTCGAATTGCCAAAACAGTCCCTCATCGCCCTTTCGTTCCGATTCCCAAACGCAGTAGTCGGCAACAAGATCGTCGAGCTGCCCTACTACGTGTTCACGATTTCCCGTTACCAGGTAGCGCTCGTACTCCGCAGCTGCGAGCCAGCTACTAAAATTATGCAGGTGGTCCGCCGGGCCACCGTCAGGTCCGGAGTGCAACCAGAAGTCGACGTATTCATCGAGCAATCGCTCGTCGCGCAACCAGCGCCCCTCCGCAATTTGATGCCCCAGCGCACACGATACAGTGTTATAAGGCCCGGCGTGGCTTACGGGAGTGATGAACTCTGTCAACACACGGCTAGACGGAGTCTGACAGATGTGTTTCCGATAGGTCCACCAACGAAAGTAATAGGTCTCCTCAAACCGTGACGACGGACATTCAAACAACGGGGCGTTCGCAGCTATCCAGCCGAACGCCTCCTGGTTGGGCACCAGATTCTGCACGTCGCCTAAGTCGCAAGCATTGAAGAGATCAACGTAGCGCCGTGCTGAAGTCGGTTCCAATATCACATGGAAGTCCTGCGAAAGCGCTTTGCGCACAGCAAGAACGCGACCAGCAGGAGAGCAACTGGCCGTACGCCAATGGGGCGCGGCTGTTTAGAACGCTTGCCAGAAGAGATCAACGTAGGTCCGCGGGGCCTGGATGTCGCGTCGAGGTGCGTTGGGGTCGCTGCCATTCAGGAATTCCTCAATGTTCGTGTAGCCATCTTTGTTGGCATCGCTGGCTGCGTCACTGCTATCGGCCGGGTCGAGGCCGTGATTGGCTTCCCACGCGTCCGGCATTCCATCGCTATCGGCGTCGGCGTACGGCTGCCCCGAATAGTTAGGATACCCGCCCACCTGAGCAATGTCGGTGATGATACCTTTCCCCTCTTCGTAGGTCACGGTACCAGTCCGAACCATATCGATGATTCGTTCATCCACCGCATCGCGTTTGGGAAGCGTTGCACCGGCGTTCTCAAGTACAAAGTCGTAGGCCTCTTCAGCAGTTTGAACCTCAATGTACGAGTGCGGATAGGGTTGCTCCGACTTGATTTCGGCAAGCAGCTGCGCGGGAGTCAACACACGAACACCTTTCTTCAGCGGTTCGCGCGGCTGCGGAATCTCTACTTGCACCCCACCATCCCAGTTGTCGGCGGTTACTTGATCGTTTCCCTCCATCACATTTCCTGCCAGGTAAGCTTTGCCGTAGTCTAGCAGGTAGTAGGCACTACGGCGGGACTCCGGTTTCAAAAAACGATGGCCGACCGGCGCATCAGAAGGAGTGATAGGTCCGGGCTTAAAATAGTTGTTGATGAGCGTATAGAAACTGCGATGATCGCCACCATCGACGGTGCGGTGCCGCCAGTTGTAGAGCACGTTGTTTACGAATGTGAAGTCGTAGATCATCCCGACACTTGGATTGCGTCCAGTGTTGCAGGCCCACAGATTGTGATGAAAAGTGCTGTTGTAACCCCCCAGAGTACTACCGAATGCATGATTGTAGGTGTCGAGCCCTTCGCTGAAAATTGAGTTTTGGATCGTGATGTTCACGGTCGGCAGTTTGATATCTGGCCCGCCGTCCGGAGGCTGATACATGTGTCGATACATCGACAGGTTTTCGTCCAGGCCCCAACTGGCGGAGACATGATCGATCATGATGTTGCCGATCGGATTACCCCCCAGTGAGTCGTTGCGGTCACCGACCCAAGTGGCGCCACGGCGGAAACGCATATGACGAATCACCACATCGTGTGTATCGATTTCTACCGTATCGCCAGCAATGCACACCCCATCGCCAGGCGCTGAGCCACCATCAATCGTGAGATACGGAGCGCGGACAAGAATCTTACTATCGAGCTTGATAAGGCCGGCCACATTAAACACGACAATTCGTGGACCGCCTGACTCCAATGCGTCGCGAAAGCTCCCTGGCCCGGAGTCACTGAGGTTGGTAACAACGATTACCTTGCCACCCCGGCCGCCAAAGCTGTACATGCCGCCTCCCTGTGCTCCAGGGAACGCAGGGATATCTGCCTGAGGCAAGTCGCCCGGTCTCTTGGCATCAGGAATAAAGGGCTTGCCGACCGCGGCAGCAGCCTCAATCGCTGGCAAGGCTCTTGCCCACGCCTCGTCGGAATGCTTTCGAATAGCCGCCGCGCGGCGCTGGCTTTCGGTGGCAACTTCGCCCGGTACACTCGGGTACTGCGCAACGACGGAGCCGAGTAAGCAGCAGCAGATTCCTAAAGCCAGTGACGACCGATAGATCATTGTTTGCTCCATATCGCCATCGCTTCCTATTTTCCTGCGGACGATTTCCGACGGAGTTCTAGGGCTTTCTCTGCCTGCTTGAGGTCATAGCCTCTGGCGGACAAGAAGTTGTTGATTCGTCCTTTGTACTTGCCAAACCAAGCGTGCTTCTCCTCGGAGGAGCCGCCATCCATCGCATATTCACGGGCCTCAAGAAGCCACGCTTTGATCATTTGTTTTTCTTCGTCCAACAAACTTGGCAACAGCTCCATGTAGGCCTGATAAGTCAGAGGCACCACACCGTACGTCATGCCGTCTTTAATCTGGTTGACTTGTTCAGGGTCCACCCCCGCTTCGAGTCTAGCTACGAACTGGCGATGGGCGACCACTACTGTGTGGTCGGCTTCCATTCTCTGCTGATTCACCTTTTGGGCAACTTCCGCACCCTCGCCGTGGAGCAATTCGATGGCACGATCCCGTTGGTCGTGGATGTCGCGCAGTGTTCGATACTGTTCGGCTACAAGATCGACGACACGCTGCTGCTGTGTCGGGTCATCTAAGTCGAGTACGTCGACGATCGCCGTAGCTCTCATGGCGATCGATTCGTGATAGGCGATTTCTTCAGCGGACAACTCATCCGCCACGTTCGAGACCTCTGCTTTTGCTGTCGGAGTTGCATTTAGCAAGGCGACTACCATCAATATGTACGGCACAATCCAAATGCTACGCAGAATGGCTGCCATTTGAGATTTCTATTGTTTGAGTAGCGAGTACGAGAGCCCAACTCGCTGTCGCTTCGTATCGCCACTTGCTATGCACGGTTCGCGTAAGCTAGTGGCCAACCATAAGACGACCCCGCACCGCGATGCTGCCCGCTCGCGGTACGGGATAGGCGACAAACCGCCAAGGCGATTTGTTACGATTGTTTTCGCAATTGTCGTGCAAAGGGGATCAAGCCAAGCAGCAGCAGCGCTGCCGTGGCTGGTTCGGGAATGGCGGAGGTGCCAAGCGACAGCGACGATGCGGCTCCGACCGTCATGCCGAAGTTGCCTTTCCAGAGGGCATAGTCTGCTGCATCTACGACACCCATGCTTTCGCCCTCTTCATCGCCATTGCCATTCAGGTCGAAGGTTCCGCCTTGGTTGTCACGCCACACGGTGTAATCGGCGATATTCACGATTCCATCGCGATTAAAGTCACCGGCGAGGTCATCGACGGGGAGGCTCGCCGTAACGTTTAGGATGCCAAGTCCGGTAAACCAGTCGCGCTTGTTGGCAGCCGAGGAGGCTAGACTTCCCCAGGATCCCGGAGCCTGCTGCTCGTCATCGAAAAACAACGCGGCGATCGTATCCATACCGCCGAAGTCAAGATCGAACACAGCATCGTCGAACAATACAACGTCCGACGAATCGTTCAAAAAGGCGCTGGTGATGCTTAGCGTTCCGGCCTCGACGGTCGTATCCCCTTCGTAGTTGTTCCCTGCGTTGGTAAGGATCCATTTACCCGCACCGCGCTTAACGAGGTTTACGTCACCAGTGGTGGAGTTGTCGTCAATCAAGGGGGCGAACACATTGTTGCCGGTGTTAGTGCCTGAGAGCGTAAAATCTCGGTCGACAGTTCCGAAAGTGATTTCGACGTCATTGAAAGCGGTATTCTGCCCCTGTGGTGCTGCACTATTGTAGCCATCGCTGAAGCGGATGCGGGTGGGGCCACTGACGCTGATAATGGTTACATCGTCATCTTCGTCTTCGGGGTCCTCGAATATCCCTTCGCCTGAGACGCTCATCCCAGGAACCAAATCCGAAGTATTGGAAAGGTCGATGATCCAGTTGTTTTGGTTGGTGATCCGTTCGGTGGGGGCCCAGCCATTTCCAATAGTATCACCGGTTCTGGCGGCAGCGAACCCGATTGCGATGGCTCCCGTGTTGGTGAACGAAACCGTCCCTGTGCCCGATGCATCCAGGCCGCCGCCATGGGTGCCAAGCGTTAGCAGGCGGTCGGTGCTGGCATTATTCTCACCAACGTACTGTAGTGTCCCTCCCTGCAGCACCAAGTTGGCCGCATCCGACGACGAATTTCCAATGCTGCTAATTTGGCTGCCATTTGCCAGGGACGTGACAGCCAGAGTTGTCCCGCGGTACGAGGTTCCAGCGTTGCCATCCGCTGCGGTCACGTACTCGCCTTCGATCCGCGTCGTCCCGGAATAGTTGTTGGTACTCGACAGCAGCACTCGACCAACGCCCTGCTCCGTTGAACTATCCAGCCCATTCTGCACCACCAAGCTGCGATTACCACCGCTATTAGTGAGTTGATTAGAATTAGGGAGTTCCAACGTGCCACCACCACCTCCCAACCGGTAAGTGCTCTGATAGGGAGTAAGCGTTCCGGTGTACTGAGTGGTGGTGCCAGATTCGCGAGCCGCCAAACTCATGTCGCGAACGTTAACGAGTTGCGTGCTACCGAAGTCGACATTCAGACTGTACTCGTCGGCTGCGAGCATCAGGCCACCATGATCGTACGCGTCGGCATCTTGCGGGTCGTTCGCCACGGTTATGAACGATCCACCGGGAAACGGCGCAATCGCGCCACTAGCCAGGTGTAGGCGTTTTCCCGGTTGTTGAAGAGCGACAGGAAAGTACTTGAGTCGGGGCCGGTTAGCGTGCCATTCTCTAGCCCGACGCCTCCCGCTACCGATACGATAGGACTATTCAGCAAGCCATTGCCATTGGTATTGATGTCGCCGATCGACGACAAGTGCAGAGTACCACCTTGGACCGACGTGTACCCCGTATACTCGACGGTATTGAAGGTTCCGGGGATGGGGTTGCCCATGTCGTCCAAGGTTTGGGTTTGGCTGCCCTGCATGTGGAGCGGACCACTACCACGTTTTTCTAGCGTGCCACGCCAATCTGCATTCTCGGGGTTGTTGGCAATCACGCCCGTAACAACCGTCTTGCCTGAGCCGTTGAATGCGTACTCGTGTAAGTCGTAATGATCCCGAAGTTGCTCATCCTCGATGTACTGAGTCCCCGAGTAAACAAACTGCTTGCCCGCCGGCAACTGGTTGCTCCAACTACGAGAGTTGGTCATTTCCAACTCACCCGAGAATTCGATCGAATGATCTCCTGCAACACGGATGACATTTGGCATTGCAATATCGTTGGCGATCACCCGCGCATCGTCGGTCGACATGAACGTTGTGCCATTAATACGCAGCCGCCCCGTTCCCAAGGACATATCGTTGCCCAAGACAACATTCTGTCCTCCGAGAGTTACACCGCCTGTTGTCGTGTTGGCGTTGGAGAGGATCGTTGTGCCACTGCCTTCACCACCACCAATACTAAATTGACCGGGGCCGGTCAGCGTCCCGGAAACGATAATAGTTCCTTGAGCCCCCTGCGCTCCGTTGCCTGATGTGTTCAAGCCGAAATCGGAAATGCTCGGCTCCCCTTCGGCGACGGGATTGTTTTCGGCAATGGTGAGGGTGCCCGCGATATTCAATTCCAGCCCATCCGGCAGGAAACTGGTAAGTGTTGGCCGGGTGGTGCTATCGCCTTCGCCACCTGCAATGGTGATTGGCCCACTGATCGTCAGGCTGTTCGTGCTATTGTTGGTGCCGTCGGAGCCGACCTCCAAATTTTCTCTATTGATGAGTACCGGTGCACTGATGGTGTTGGTCGCGCCGACGGCGCCGCCGCTAACAATTAGTGCGTTTCCACGATTGAACGCGTAGATGGTGTTGTCAGGATCGGTATTATTGTTCTGCTCATAGTTCTCAAACACCAAGGAGCCTGGACCAGTAACATCCGTCGTGACTGCTCCGGCCGTACCGCCCATTCGCAATGCGGCCACGGTCACGTTTGGCGATTGGATGTTCAGATTCAGATTGCTGCCGAGCGGTACCGAGGCATTCGCGGCGGTTGAGTTGGAGATCACGGTCTCGTCCGGATCGGAGTAGCCCGGGTTGTTCGGAAAGCCGGCTTCTATCCAGTTGGTGTTTTCCTGCCAGGGTTGGGCGCCGGTTTCCGTGGGAACCCAGTTCCAAACGTCCAGCAGGTCGACCTGTGCCGATGCTTGACGGACACCGAAGCCTACCACTACCACCGCCACAACAATTGCGACTTTCATCCGTTCCATTGAAGACAGCCTTTGCAAGATAAGCGAAAACAGTGACATGATACTTTTCCAACTCCGACGAGAAAGAGTGTTACAGACCGTCCGATTCCCTCCACGACTGATACAAGCGTTGTCGTCTGCCTATTTCATTCGGGGAGCAAGGGCAGCATGAGAGATAGGAGTTGCAAGCGGACCTTTGACGATTCCTATTCCGCATCGGGGAAGGGCTTGGAGCATCAAGGCAAACAAAGCCATTCCCCGATGGGAACACTAAACGGGGCAACGCCCCGCGCCACACGGGCGCGGGGCATCGCCCTGAGTTGAGTGAACTACTTGCGACGGCGAATCATCGCCACGCCCGCCAAACCGGCCAGTCCCACGAGCACCACACTGCTGGGCTCGGGAATGCTGGAAATGGTGAGGATCTGAGGCGCGAACGGATTGTTGATGGTGTTCATCATCCCACCCCAAGGGCTCCCCAACGGATTGTTGGGGTCCGTTGTGTCCGAGTCATAGTTAGAATCTAAACGAAGCTCGATTTGTTCCTTCGGATTAAAGATATAGTTCTGGTTGATCCAAGCGCTATTCAACCCGCTACCATCCGCTAGCATGACGTCACCGGGATGCGAGATCGCGGACGCGATCGTCACCGATTGGTGATTCGTGCCTTGGGCGGTTGCAATGGCTTGATGCAGGGCGACTTCCGGGTGCGAAGAAAATATCCATCGCCTCGCCAACGGGTAGATGATTTTCTAGTGGTGTCGTACCGCTGTGCTGAATCTCGCGGAACTTCTTGGAGCCAAGCGAGCTAAAGTTACCAGCACTCTCCTGGATGCCGTTGGTGGCGAACGTGGGGTCCCATACGTATCCCGGCGACATCCAATGGAGTAATCGTCAACTCGCCCCAATCGGCTCCGGCGTTATTGGGATCGAGCACCCAGTAGTCCAATCCTGTGTAATCATTTGGATGTACCGGAGGATCGTTCACCGAATTGTCGGAGATGTCGCTCGCAGGAAGATTCTCTTGACGGATCGTCATGCGATAGACCAACGGCCCATTTAGCTCGGCCGGCGTGATACTACTGACCGGCAGCTTGACGTACATCACACTGTTACGATTGCCCGCAACGCGGGTAGCGAGTTCGGTGTTGTCACCACGATTTTGTGTTTGTGCCGAAGGGCGAAGCTCGACATCAGCACCGCCAGAGTTAAAGGTGCTGATCTTGCGTGCATCTGCATTGCTGCCGCAAAGAATCGCGACGGCCGCGATCAGGCTTAAATTCTTCCACAATTTCATTATTCATCTCCAAAGTTGAACAAGACAAGGTTGATTGCCGGCGACGCTTGGGCAGCTCGGCGGATCAGAAAACATCACAGAATTTTGTAAGGCAAGGCCTCGCGACGAATTCGCTGCCGCAAATCCCCAACCACCAACTAATTCATACGCACCCCTCCAGGTAGTAGTTGTCGACGAACGAGCGAGTTGATTAGTACCGGATGACAAGACCGGCACCGTAGGTCGGTACGCGTGGAATCGCTCGGAGGTGACCGCCCGTCGGCCCCCAGCCTGCCTCCACCATAACCAAACGCCCCGGATTTCGCACGAATTGGAAGCCTCATTTTCGGACGTTTTCTATTAAAGGACGTCCGTGAACGCACGGTTGCAACAAACTGCCTATATCATGCGGCTTAACGGCATCACGCTGGATGCGAAAAGGATCGGGCGAGGATCTGACGTGCGAATTGGCGACCCCATGGTCATCTACGAATGTGGGGCTTTCGCCGGGGCAATTCTGCCGCTGGCCTAGCTAGCAGGCCGGATTAGCGGGAGCAATTGCCTTGACCTCCTTGTTTCGGCAGGCTTTTGTGATCGGTGTCTCCGCAACTGTGCCGCTATCCGCCGAAGCGGGCAAATGGTTGTTGGCTGCGTCACGTGCACTGCAGACAACTGCTCGAACTCGGGCTCGGGGCGGACCCGGCTAGTCTTGCTGCTCGTTTTTGCGATAGGCGAGATCGCCGCTAGCGACTGGGCTGGGCCCACCGATCGAATAGCGGATCGGGACCGGGTAATGACGCAAGCTTGGGTTGCTTGGAATTGTCGATCCGGACGACCAGGTGCTTGAAACCACCCACTTGGACTACACTTGTTTGCGTGAGTCGTCCAACTCACCCCGCGTTCGCCAAACATACGCGAGACGACGCAAGTGCCTGCCATGAAGCCCGGCATCGGTACTTCGATAGCCGCCTTCGAATTCGCGGACGCGATGATGGTGTTGCCGGTGGAATCAAAGTGCTGCCTGTGCCGGCGTCTACCTGTGCGAAGACGGTGTCCCCCTTGTCCGGCGAGTTGCATCCGTACCGGTTAGTTCGTCGATGCTCAGGCGTGGCGGTCGAAAAACAAGGCTCTTATTGCGACACGACGTGTGGAGTCGCGTGACGATTCGCGGTTAAAATACCAGTTCCCTGTCAAGCCCAGTCGTTTGTTGGCATCGGTCTACACAAGACGAAGAAGTTAGCAAGTTGTTTTCTCACAAGCTGCAATTGACACTCCACCGCTGCCGCAGCGCCTGGGTGCTATTGCTGGTTGGTGTGATCTCGACATCTACGGTAAGTGGGGCAGGTTTTGAGGGAGCATTTCGAAACCCGTCTGCCGGAAGCCGGCCCTGGGTGTTGTGGCACTGGGTGAATTCCGCTGCGTCGCCCAAAGGGATCAGCGCCGATTTGAACGCGATGCACGACGTTGGGCTTGGCGGCGCGCAGTTGCTGTTTATTCGCGGACCGCTCGACCCACCCTTATTTTCGCCGGTGGCATCGCAGCTCGCGCCTCACTGGTGGGATTTGGTGCGTCACACGTTTGCACAAGCCGACCAGTTCGGCCTCGAACTTGCTTTGCATATGTGCGATGGATTTGCAGTTGCCGGCGGACCTTGGATACCGCCCGAGCAATCAATGCAGCAGTTGGTATGGAGTCGTGTCAGCGTCGAGGGGGGCCGACGAGTCGACATGGCCCTTGCCCAGCCACCGACTCGGGAAGGGTTCTACCGAGACGTTGCCGTATTCGCATTTCCGACAGCCGCTGGCTACGACCTATCGAGCAGCACGCTGCCGGTATCCGTTACCACGAGTTCCGGCGAGTCGGTCCAGCGGCTCACGTGGCCGGACAACGAGAAGCGGTTTCGCTCGGCGGACCCGTGCGCGATTATTTTCGCATTCGCTGAGCCCTTTGCCTGCCGGTCCGTTACGATTTGCCCCGACGGCGGCAATTATCAATGCCAGCGTCTGAAGCTGGAAGCAAGCGACGACGGTAAGGCGTACAGGACCGTGTGCTGGCTCGACGCTCCGCGCCACGGCTGGCAGGATGGCGATCGTCCGGTAACGCATTGCATCGCCACGGCCACCGCTCGCTTTTTTCGGCTGGCGTTCGATCCCGCCGGTTCGGAGCCGGGAAGCGAGGACTTGGATCACGCAAAGTGGAGCCCGGTTCTGAAAGTCAAGCAAATCTTGTTGTCGAGCGAACCCCGCGTGCATCATTATCGTGGTAAGAATGGCTCACTGTGGCGAGTCAGCCCGCGTACAACGGAGCAGCAAGTTCCAGCTGTGGACTGTGTGCCACTCGACCAGGTTCTTGATGTAACCAAATGTTTAACGGAAGATGGAAGTTTGCGTTGGAATGCGCCGGCTGGTAGGTGGACATTGCTCCGCATGGGGCATACATCCACCGGAACAAAAAACGAAACTGGCGGCGGCGGCAAAGGGTTGGAATGCGACAAACTGAATGCCGATGCGGTGCGCCTGCAGTTCGACCGATGGTTTGGTGAAGCGCAGCGGCAGGTCGACCCGCAAGTCGCCTCGCGCGTTCTGCATCAAGTCTTTCTTGATAGCTGGGAGTGCGGCAGCCAAAACTGGACGCAGGACTTCATTCCGCAGTTCAAGGCCAGACGTCGGTACGATCCAACGCGCTACTTGCCCATCATGGCAGGTTATCCGATTGCCAGCGCCGAGGTGTCCGAGAGGTTTCTGCATGACGTTCGGCAGACGATTGCAGAACTGCTCGACGAGGCCTTTTTTTCGACCCTTGCCGAATTGAGCCATCGCAGTGGCTGCAAGCTGGCGGCCGAGTGCGTTGCCCCCACCATGCTTAGCGATGGAATGCAACACTTTCAGCATGTGGACGTGCCCACCGGTGAGTTCTGGTTACTCAGCCCCACGCACGACAAACCCAACGACATTCGCGATGCGATTTCTGCCGCTCATATTTATGGCAAACCGATCGTGGCTGCAGAAGCCTTCACCCAATTACGGACCTCCTGGGACGAACATCCTGCGTTGCTAAAACCACTGGCCGATCGGCACTTCGCGCAGGGCATCAACCATTTGATCCACCATGTCTTTGTGCAAAATCCATGGCTCGATCGCAAGCCGGGCGCAACACTTGGCAATGTTGGGCTCTACTTCCAGCGCGACCAAATCTGGTGGCCCGGATGCCAAGCGTGGGTTGGCTATTGCCATCGAATCCAGTCGGTCCTGCAGCAGGGGCGTCCAGTGATGGACATCGCCCTGTTCACTGGCGAAGAATACCCGCGACGCTCGATACTCCCGGAACGCCTCGTAGATAGCCTGCCCGGCTTGCTTGGCGAGAAGCGGATTGCCAGTGAACAACAACGAATGGCGAACCAAGGAACGCTCCTTCGTGAACGCCCAGCGGGCGTGCGGCATGCAGCGAACATCACCAATCCCAGCGAATGGCATGATCCGCTTCGTGGCTACAAGTACGACTCGATCAATCGTGACGCCCTGATCCGATTGGCGACGGTGCGAGATGGCCGCATTGTATTACCCGGAGGGGCCAGCTATGCGGCTGCTGGTGGTCCCTAGGGCGCGGCCCATGAACCCCAGTGCCGACAGAATGTCGCCAGAGGTGGTTGCCAAGCTCAACGAACTTGCGGCGGCTGGGTCGAACATCCTCATTGTCGATCCACCAACGCGTGCGGTCGGTCTGATTGACTTCCCGGGTGGCGACGAGCTGGTCGAAAAGAAGGTTGCTGACCTGTTGCAGCACAAAACCGTACGAAAGGGGCCTTGGCGGGAAGAAACGCTTGAGTCCCTCAACGTTTTGCCAGATTTCATCGCCACAAAGCGGTTGAAAACGGTCGGCCCGAATCTTGCCTGGGCCCATCGCGCCACGGACGAGGCGGACATCTACTTCGTGGCAAATCAGGACGGCGATGCGTGCGAGTGCGTGTGCACACTTCGGTCGAAGCATCGGTCCACACAGATTTGGGATCCAGTAACGGGTTCCTTGCGCGATACCGCGAGTCAGCCAACCGGCGACGGGCGCATGGCAGTGACATTGGAGCTAGCTCCCTATCAGTCGGTTTTCTTGGTGCTGCAGCAGTCGGCGGCAGGCGAGTTCCGAGACTCCCCGCCAGCAGAATCGCTTTCCGTGAACGACGGGCAATGGGCCATCGAGTTCCACAGTGCAATTGGCCCTTCGCCACCGTCGATCGAATTTGCAGCCTTGGGCGATTTATCAAGACATTCGGACGCCGCCGTCAAACACTTTGCTGGCAAAGCCGTTTATCGCACGACTCTTGCGTGGGAACGTCCCATGACCCAAGGAGATCGACTCTGGCTCGACTTAGGACACGTCGCGAATGTGGCGAGTGTGCGGGTTAATGACCAAGAATGTGGCGTTGCTTGGACCGCTCCCTGGCGCGTCGAGATTACTGATGCAACCGTGCTTGGCAAGAACCAACTCGCTGTGTCTGTCTTTGGTACGTGGCGAAATCGTCTTCTTGGAGATCGCCAGCTTTCAAAAAGCGATCGGCGTACATGGACTACTGCCACCACGCCGCTGGACGATGCCCAACTCGTTCCATTCGGTCTTCTTGGCCCCGTGCAACTGATCCACTCGGCTACCCATTCCTCGCAAGGCCTACCGTGACCAAATATTTTCATCATGAGCTGAAATGCCAATTCGCATTGCTCTTGGCATTCGTCATCGGATACGGGCCCTCTGCGACTTCCGTTCTGGCTGACGAAAGGCTACCCGACGGCCAAGTCAGTCCCTCCGACATGCAACGCGTGTTCGAAGAGTTGAAAACTCCGTACAAGTACGGCGTGTTGCTAGAACCCGACGAGGGAGAGTATTTCGACTGCCCGAATGTGTTTCGGTACGGAAAAACGTGGTATATGATTTTTGTAAAGATTCGCGATTTGGTGGGATATGAGACTTGCCTAGCGAAGAGCGAGAACCTGCGGGATTGGGAGGTGCTGGGTACAGTTCTGCCATTTCGCGACGAAGGCTGGGACCGTTGGCAAGCGGACGGAAGTATCTCCCTGGTCGATCCCACCTGGGACGGAGGATCGGCGATCGAAGCGTTCGACGGAAAGTACTGGATGTCCTACTTCGGCGGGGCGAAGCAAGGCTACGAAACTGATCCGCTCGCCATTGGCATGGCCTTTACGAGCGACCCCGCAACCAACAAGCCATGGCAGCGTTTGGACAACAATCCAGTCCTTAGTCCGGGGGATGCCGACGCGCGACCTTTCGAGCGAGCAACGCTGTACAAGAGCCACGTATTTCATGACCAGCAACGCACGCTCGGTAAGCCGTTCGTCATGTTTTACAACGGCAAGCAAGGAGGGAAGTGGATCGAGCGGATTGGAATGGCGGTATCTGACGACATGCGAACTTGGGACCGTTATGGCGATGCCTGTGTCATCGACAACGGCACAGGCATCTCTGGCGACCCGCAAATTATTCGGATGAACGACCTCTGGGTCATGGTATATTTCGGTGCCGGGTGGAAGCCTGCAGCGTTTGACACTTTTGCCTGCTCGCACGACTTAGTGCATTGGACCAAATGGGAAGGTGAGCACCTCATATCGCCCTCGGAAACTTGGGACAAGACATTCGCACACAAACCTTGGATTTTGAAACACGACGGAGTCGTCTACCACTATTACTGCTGCGTGGGTGGCAAGAAGCGATCCATTGCCCTCGCCACATCCCAGGACCTCAAGCAGCAGTAGCTCCCCAACGGATCACTCCTTTAGCCCAAGCAAATGGCCGATATCAATGCCTGATGGCTTGTCACTTGTTGACCTATGCGTCCTGATCGGGTACCTAGCGATCGTCGTTGGACTGGGATGTACTCTTGTTCGCAAGAGTCGTAATACGGACGAATTCATGGCCGCCGGGCGCTCGCTCCCCGCTTGGGCTGTTGGGCTCTCGATATTCGGAACGTACGTCAGTAGCATCAGCTTTCTGGCCAACCCAGGTAAGAGCTACGCGGGCAATTGGAATCCTTTTGTATTCGGATTGTCGCTTCCCCTCGCGGCGTGGATCGCCACTCGGTACTTTGTGCCCTTCTTCCGAGCCGGCAACGCCGTGTCGGCATACACGCACCTGGAACATCGCTTCGGTGCGTGGGCCCGCACCTATGCCGTCGTCTGTTTTCTGCTCATGCAACTTGCCCGAGTTGCAACCATTCTGTACCTCGTCGCGCTCGCGTTATCTCCGCTGCTAGGCTGGAGCATTCCGACCATCATCATGATGATCGGGGTGTTGGTAACTATCTATACTCTACTCGGCGGGATCGAGGCAGTAATCTGGACCGATGTTGTGCAAAGCATCGTGCTCACCGCCGGAATCGTATTGGCGATTGTCGTGCTGCTCTTAAGGATACCTGGTGGACCCGAGGAGTTGATGCAGATTGCTACTTCCCATCATAAATTCAGTTTAGGTAGCATGGGATCATCGCTTACCGAATCGACATTCTGGGTGGTGTTGGTTTATGGCCTGTTTATCAACCTTCAGAACTTCGCCGTAGACCAGAGCTACGTGCAGCGTTACGTGACCGCGAGATCGGACGCGGCAGCGAAACAGAGTGTGTGGCTCGGTGCGCTGCTTTACCTGCCGATCTCCGCGCTCCTGTTTTTCTTGGGAACGGCACTCTACGCGTTCTATCTGGCCCAGCCTGACTTGCTTCCATCATCTACCATGAAGCCCGACGCGGTTTTTCCTTACTTTATCGTCCATGAGTTACCGCCTGGTATAAGTGGTCTGCTTGTGGCGGCCATCATGGCCGCTGCCATGAGCAGCGTCGATTCGAGTCTGAACTGCTCCGCGACGCTGGTGCTATGCGACCTCTACAAGAGATACCTGCGTCCTCAAGCTGCGGAGCGGGAATCTATGGCCGTGCTCTACGCTGCGACCGTCGCAACCGGTATTCTGGGCACGGGTGCTGGACTGTGGATGATGAACGCGGGCAACGTGCTTGACGTCTGGTGGCAGCTTGCGGGAGTGGCTAGTGGAGGGCTACTCGGACTCGTGTTGTTGGGTCGTCTCTCCTCACGCGTCGGCGGGTATCACGCCCTGTTTGGGGTTGGTTGCGGAGTTGTCGTAATCCTCTGGATGACTCTATCAAATCTCAGCTTCGACGGGCGTAGTTGTTGGCCGCCGGAGTGGAATGCGATACGGTCGCCAATGCATGGGCTCTTAACCATCGTCGTCGGCACCAGTACGGTTCTCATGACGGGCTTCCTGGCTTCCTGGCTGCGGCCAATGGATTGCAAAGGCCAAGCCTAGATCGACGTTGCGCACTGTTTGCACAAGTGCACTTCGCAAGTCGAAGCATTGCAAGCAGCTGTGGAACTCAGGGGGCTAGCTTCAGGTTTTTGAGGTCGACGGGAGTAGCTCGGCAACCAGGCGGCCTGTCACACAATCGAGTCGATACAGTCAGAAAACATATCCCCACAAGCGTAACGAGCGGCAGCGATGGCGGCTCCGGCACCACTGTTTCGCCAAGTGAACCGGCTGTTGGCAAAGTCGCGCCAAAGTTAGCTTTCCAGAGTTCAAAGTGAGCTGCGCCGATTGGCGTGCCCAAGTTGTCGTCGTTGGGAAACGCAGAATCTCCCCCAACGGCGTCTCGCCACTTCGTGTAATCGGACAGGTTGACGATTCCGTCCTCGTTGAAATCGCCTGGCAGTTCGACGGCAACCACCACAACGTGCAGAACACCAGCGGTGCTCAATTGCGATTGATCCCAGCCCAATCCACCGCTGAGTTCTGGCAAATCGACAGAATCGAAAGCGATGTTGGTGGTGCCCGACCAGGTGAACAGATCAAATGAGTTACCCGCTGATGGCATGAACTCGCCAAGCAAACTAACCTGAAGCGTTCCCGCCAAATTGAGGTCGTTAAGAACGTCGAGCCGATCGTATTCCGAGGGCGAGGCCAACTCGATGGCGAGCACGCCGTCGGTTGACTGGGTGAAGTTGCCATCAATCGTCAGTTGCCCTGCTGAGTTGCCTGGCGAAACGAGGCCGTCAGATGTCACGTTGCCAACGACCTGACCGGCACCGGCGAGCATGCCCATGGCCGCAACACGCACTTGCGGGGCAACAAGTTTGGCGCTCCCATCGATTGTCAGCAAGCCCGTTGCATCGCTCGCGCCAACATCCACGCTCTCACCAGCTCTTAGCCATCCAGACGAGATGTGCATCGCTGCGTTGTCGCCTGGCGCCTGTGCAATCCACAGTCGCCCTGCGTGCTGACCGACCGTATCAACTACGACATTTCCTGAATTAATGACGGCATCGTCGAAGCGTGCTGGCTGCCAGTGACTACCGGCAGTAGTCCCATCGTCCGTTCGCCAATTGGTAATGACTGCATAGCGATTGTTTGTTCCTCCCTCAAACGCGATGGGGGCCGGCGCCGGGAACTCTCCCTTCTCGTTAATGAAGTCGATTAAGTTGATGTACCCATCGTTGTCAAAATCTTCGTTCCAAACCAAGTCGCCGCCATGCGCCGCTTCCCAAGCGTCGGCCATCCCGTCGTAGTCGGCGTCGTAGTCGGCCGGATGACTAACTTCCGGAGCGGAAAGTAGGCCATTCAGTTCACTCGCATTTGGTCCGGAAGCTCCGATCGGCACCCCGGTAAAGTTTTGAACGTTGCCAATCACTCGGGTATCGATGGCGTCGCGATTCCACCACCAGTTGCCGACGTAGTTGACTACCTGATCGTAGGCATCTGGGGCCGACTGCGTGGTTACCACTGGGGTCGCAAAGGGGGAAGTCATTTGGGTCAGGGTCTGATCGGTCGGATTATTGACCACGAACATGCTCCAGCCGGTGTCGCTACCGTCTAGCGACGAATTCTTATTCGGATCGATAAAATTGCCTGACTGGTACACGCGTGTATCGACATTCTTGTCGACACTGTAAGCAACGTTTGGGTTCCCCTGCGTTCCAGGCCCCGCCACAATGTAATTCCCGACGTAATTGACATCGGTTTGTTCTTGGTCGCTTTCGCTGCTGCCACCAGTGTAACTGGCCCTATCGCGAAAGTTGTAGACCACGTTGTTACGGAAATCGGCAGTCAGAGTCTCGCCGTTGTATGTCCCGAATCGCGCTTGTCGACTCGCATTGTTGGCGTACAAGTTGTGATGGAAGGTAACCTGCGAATCAATTCGTGGGCGGATTAATGAGCCGTACGCGTGATTGCTCACCAAGGCATCGTTGATCATCGAGTATTGCACGGTGACATTGGTGTTGTTGTTGGCCACCGACAAGATCTCGTCTTCGCTCCACGACGCTGAGACATGGTCGAGAATCAAGTTGGTTCCCAACCCACTTCCGGCAAAAGTGATTGCATCGCTGTTGTCACCGGTTCCTTTTCGGAACGATGGATAGCGCAGCACTACGTTACGATTCTCTTTACCGCTGCTGTGGGTTAATTGAACCATATCTCCGTAGATGGTGACGGGGCCCGGAGCCGTTTGCCCAGCAATGTAGTAGTTCTCGAGATTCTTGATGTCGATATTGTCGCTGGTGAGTTCGATGGTGCCGGCGACGTCGAATACGATAATCCTATTTGCACTATTCTCGTCAAAGGCGTCGCGGAATGACCCGGGCCCTGAATCATTGCGATTTGTCACGTGGTACACAGTAGCGTTCGAGAACCAGCCCGCGGACGGAGCCGCTCCCGAGAAGGCGCCGCCGAAGCCCTGTGCGCCGGGAAAATTGGCATTTGAGCGTAGGACGCTGCGCAAGCGCACCCGTCGCCACTGTCACCAAGACCGGCAAACAGCGTCGGGCTATAGTCAGAGGCCACATCCGCACGACGCATGCCAGCCCAAGCACAGTCAACAGCACGAGTGACGAAGGCTCAGGGACCGCCTGCATTGCTTCTGCACGGCCGGTAAGCGCAGCCATTGTCTGTCCGAACTGGGCTCGCCACACGTCGTAGTCGGATTGGTCGACCCCGTTAAGTCCATCACCGGCGTCGTTGATAGGCGACTCGTCGCTTGCCTCTAGGTTGTCTCGCCACAGGGTAAAATCGGCAACATTCACGGTGCCATCGTTGTTGAAATCACCCAGCAGTACTGCCGATTCGATTTCATAAGCTCCCAGATCAGGGGCAGACCCGTCAAACGGCAAACCCACATCGACACCTGCATCAATCAGGTTGCTGTCTGATGCGAGTCGGAGGAAATCGCTTACCGGCAAGCTGCCATCAGCCTGCCGAGGGCCACGAGCGATGGCGTCGTCGAGCGATAGAAAGTCGTTGGTGCTGACTGCGATGCCATTCCAGGTGTTGAAAGAACTGTCAACTCCCGATTGGAAAATATCCGAACTACTGCCTGCAAGGGAAATGTTGTTGGTGAGTACATGCTGATTCGATGTCTCACTTGAGGTCTCGTCAAATTGCCAATTGCGTCCAGAGCTGTAGACGGTGGAGTTGTTCACCTCTACGCCAAAGCCGTTGCCGTTAACATCGATGCCACGTACTTCGTTCTCCCATACAAGTACTCGATTGAGAACATGCGGGCCGCCCGTTTGGCCCAGCTTGAAGCCATTGCCATCGCCGTTGAAATTCGACGGCGTAAGATTGCTGTTCTCCAAGAGTTCCTTATCGTAGAACTGCTGAATGATCTTCCCATTGTCAAATGCCCAGGAATCCTCCACCAGCACACCGCCCGTCGTGCTCTCCCACATGTCCCAACCATCGTCTGAGTTTCCCCACGCGCAGGCGCCACGGACAATGTTGCCGGGGCCAAGATTCTCAAACTTGATTGCGAATCCATCGGCATTCTCTCCGTTATTCGAGGGGTCGTAATTCTCGTAGGAGTCGGCATTGAGAATCAAGTTGTTCGACGCGGCCCCACTTAGTTGTAGCCCCGAATCGCCATTCCAGCGGGTAACGGTCTGTTCAAAAGTGCCGTGATTAGCGCCGCTCCATATACCGTTGTCGCGAGCGTTTTGAATTGTGAGTCCCTTGATGTGAAGCCAATTCGCTCCTTCATCAATCTGGATACCGCGGCCGCTACTACTGCCCCAGGAAGTGGTCATACTATCGAAGTCTAGTATGGGAGGGTCACCTGGAACGGCCCAGATGTTTATTGGGGCTGCCTGCGTACCCCCGTTTTGAATCCGTAGCCGGGAATTGATGTCGTAGGATCCACCGCCGACGAAGAGCGTGTCGCCAGCCATTAGCTGGTTGAAAGCGAAATCGAAAGTACCCCAAGGGCCACCGACTGAACCATCGTTCGTATTGCTGCCATTCGGTGTGATGTAGTACTCTGCCCCTACTGCTGAGTACGCATTCAGCCAGCAGACCATGGTTATCGCAAGCCAGGGCAGTAAAGTACTCTTCATATCGGTATTCCTAGCTGTGTGCGTTTGTCGATAGCGCGAAATCTACCCCGGGGTGCCTTCGCCGTCGCAGCGATTGTCTAGCGTAGTAATTAGCTCCCAGTGTCCGACTTTGCAACGACATTCTGATCATCAGCAAGCGAAGTGAGATACACTTCCAGGTTGGTGTAGCCTTCGTCCGAAATCGTGATCGTCTTGCCGTCCCGCGCGCTGTGGGGATCGAGCCCGTGGGACCGTTCGAATTCATCGGGCATGCCATCGTGATCCGTGTCGAAGTCCGTCGCACGTCGTTCGACGGTCAGTTGGTCCAACTCCGGCAGGTTCCCTTGAACGCGCAACTCCTCTTGCGTGTCGATAAGGCCCCCGGTGCCGCTTTTGAGCGCACCGATGACGCGATCATCGGCGGCATCGCGCCACAACGATGCCCCAACGCCGCGACGTACTCGGTCCAGCGCTTCGCCTGCCGACACTACGGTCGACTCGACGTCGCCAATAAATTCGAATGGCGGATCAGCTGGAAGTACCTCGTCGTCGTCGTTCATGTCGTGGAATCCGGCGAGTACTTCGGCGCTTGAGTCAATCAACTCGCCATTTGCAATCCCGTCAACCGAGCGGTCATGCACGTTGCCTCGGTGGCGAATAAACGTCTGCCCGGTCGGCGTGCCGCGAAAGATATACTTGGCGTTCTTCGCGGGACCATTGGCGTAGTAGTTGCCGAGGAGGTTGATCCGCACATCGCCATAGTTGCTGCGATGAGCCGCCTGACTTCCCCAATTGTATATTACGCAGTTCACTAGATTGACGTCTGATCGCCTTCGCTCTTGCTCCGTTTGTCCGCCTTCCAAACGTTGCTGACCGGCGATCGATGGATTGCGTGCATCGTGGTGTGCCCACAGGTTTTGATAGAACGTAAACCCACCTTCATTGTTTGCCTGGTCTTCCAGTGTCAACTCACCGCGGACCAGCGAGCCGTATCCGTGAGCACCTTTGGAATGAAAAGATCGCCGTAGACTCTCGGCGATAATGCAGTTCTGAACAGTTACGTCACGACTGTGGGTGACCGATAGTGTTTCGTCCATGCCCCACGAAACGGACAGATGATCGAGGATGATCCGGGTGGCCCCGCCGTGGACGGCGACTGCGTTCGCAGAACTGGCTTCTAGATCATTGTTCCCTTGTTCGTAGCCGCCAGACGCTTCGTCCGCATCGCGGCGGGCGTGAAAATCGCCGAGCCTGATACGCAGGTGTCGGACGACAACGTCGGAACACTTGCTGATTTCGACGGGATAGCCCCAGAGCGTCACACCACCGGGCGAGGTCTGTCCGGCAATGGTGAGATGGCTCTTGAGTATTTCGAGCGGGCAAGCAACCGCAATTGGGCCACTGACATCGAACACAATTGTGCGAGGCCCCTCGGCGGATCGAATGGCGTGACGGAGGCTTCCTTCGATTTTGCGATCCATGTGTGGTACGTAGTCGGCGAGATTCGTCACTTGGTAGACGTCGCCGCCTCGGCCACCCACCGCTGCTGCCCCTTGGCCGACGGCGCCGGGGAACGCATGCGGACTTGCGTCGGCGGGCTGAATCCAAGCCAAACACACTACGGCCACGAGATAGCCACAGTTCCACAGTTCCGATTTCATTCGTTGTCCAAGAAGCACAGATGTGCGCCTTTCGATCCTGTCAGCGGGCTCTACACGCGGCATCCCCGCTGCCCTGGTGATGCCACGTGTCTCGCCAGCACAAAAACGTTCCTGATCTAGGATCGTCGCACGCGCAGGGCGATAAGCCCCGAACTTGCCACTAGGATCAACGCAACGCTACTTGGTTCGGGGATTTGGCTAGCGAATAGACTTGCTGAAATTGGGAAGTGCGCATCAAACAGCGCCAGGTCCAAGTTGTCCACTAGCTCGTCCGCGTTCAAATCGAACAAGTTCTGGGCCGTCGCGATTGCAATTGATGGTGGCGCGGCAATCGCGTCGACCAATATCTGACGATCCGTTGGATCGAGCGTCCCGTTGCCCGACAGGTCTCCCGGCGTGCCAGTGATATTCAGGTCTGTGAGCACGACGACGTCGTCCAATACGCCATCGTCGGGCGAAGAGTCGGCGTAGTTGATGGTCCACTGGTACAGTGCGCCGGCGTAGTCAGCGGTAACCAGGCCACCGTCCCACAGACCAGCGTGAGGGAGCATGGTCGTTCCGCTCGAGTTAAGTCCCGCGCGGTCCGGATCGAAGAACCGGCCCATTTCGATTTCGCTTTCGGGATCGCCCACGTCGATCGATGACCTGAGTCGGTCGGCTTCGAAAAGAACGATTTCGTCGCCAGAGCCAAGGGATCCGGAACCGGCGGTTGTCGGCTCGGATAGCTTGAGTCGCAGGAAGGCATAGCCCTGCTCACCTTGGAACAATCCGGCGGTATCCTCAGTCCGCCCCAACCGCAATTCGTCGTTCACGACGATCTTCAACGCGCCGTCGGCGTCGAGGACGAACTCCGTAACAAACTTTCCGAGATTGATGCGAGTGATGCCGGCAGGGTTGTCGCTGTCCATGATGTTGTCATGGTCCCACAGGCCAAGTCGGCTGTCGTTGATGAAGTCGTCGACGGTAATCGAGGCGTCCGATCCACGCACACGGAAGATACCCCCCGGCGTCGTACGGTTGCCAATGTTGTCACGGTCGCCAAAACGCACTGCACCAGCGAGATTCAATACCGCGTCGCCACTAATCTCATATAAGGCCCCCGCAGAGTTCACTTTGTCGCGCGACATGTCCATTCGTGCGCCGCTGGTGATACTTCCTTCGTACTGCAAAGTACCAGCCTGGTGCAACAGGATCGCCCAGGCGAAGTCCTCGGTTGTCCCACCAGACACCGCGCCCACAGGGTTGAAGTTTGCTCGACCTATGCGGATTTGCCGCTCGTCGAGGGGCCCGCCGGGCGTTTCAGTACCAGTGAGGGTGACACTGTTGTTGAGGACCAGCGTGAACTTTTTGTTGAGGTCGCCTGCGGTCCCGTCTTCGGCCTCACCGCCAAAGGCGAACGTGCCCATCATCAGGGAAACCTCTGCGCCAAAGTTCCCTTTCCACAGGTCGTAGTGATCGGCGCCAATTGGCGTGGGCAAGTTGTTGTCATTCGGCAACGATGCTCCGCTACCGCTATTGTCCCGCCAAATTGTATAATCCGCGGTGTTTGTCACGTTGTCCGTGTTATAGTCACCCAGGGCCGAACCACCGCTCCGTGGATCGGATAGCACCACCACAACGTCTTCTGTGTTGTTCTCCGCAAACCAAATGTTGTCAGGACCGGGAGGCGCCACTTCCCCTGCCCCTTCGTCGGGGTCCCAGATCGTTGGGTCCTCGAAGGCAAACGTATTGCCATTAGGCCCAGTGCCCGTGCCGGGGACACCAACAAACGTCACCGCCAAAGCCGACGAGGCCATGCAGAGCAGCGAAGTGGCCAAAGCAAATCGACATACAACCTGTGGGCAGCGCATCGACATCAAAACGTCCTCCGATAGAAAAGAAACATCATTTGGTGTGCAATCAAGCGACTTCATTGGTTTCGCGGCCTACACGCGAACTCTAGCGACTAGGTGGCTTTTTAAGCTCCAGATCTAAGATCAAGGACTCCCCGGGAGCAATGGTCGCCCGCAATCCCGAGTTGTCCGGGTGACGGTAATTTGGGTGGACCGTTGGCGGCTTCGGGTTCTCCCAACTGCCTAGATCCTCAACCACTGTCACAACGTAATCTCCTGCCGGAATGCCATCGCCCTTATCCATGATTCCCAGCACATACTCGCCGTCTTCGGTTGTCAGGCCATTCGCTGACGTGCCAGTTGTTGGAGATCGAAACACCACGCGGGCACCCGTTACTGGGGTCCCATCAACACGGACTACCTTCCCAGAAACCCGGGCTCGGTTCGGGTCTCCACAGCCACCAACGACGATCATGAGCCCACATAAGCCAGCTACTGCGTAAAGCCTTATAAACGAAATCGAGAGTCGTGCCACACGTCTATCTTAGTTAGGTCGATGGTATAGTCCGCAAAGCTCGATGCTGAGATTGATGAAAAGCAGCACTTAGCTTCCTAGACAAGGGTGACTAAAACGGATTGAAAGGCGGAGGTGGTGCGCAGCTTTCCGCGATGCCGTCGATTTGATAAAGATCGTCGCCTGCGCGTGTTACCATGCGGTCGACTACGTTTGGATCAGTATCTCGAGGTATCAATTGTACGCTGGCGTCCACCATCACGAATGGAACGACACCGGGGTGCGGGCCACCAAACCCATTCTCTTCTGGCGCCTGCGAGAAGGGGTACTGGCTGCCGGCAGGTTGGCCTGCTGGATCGCCGCCGCCGAAAATGTGGCGAGCTTCGGCGGTTCGCTTGCTGAAATGTCCGATCATCAATGTTTGACTGGTGCCGTCGATGATTTTTCGAAACGACGTGTAAGACTTGAAATCCGTCACCTCTCGCGGAATGCCGCCGCCGGGTATTCGTGCAGGGACAATCGCACCGTCCATTTGCTCATAGTGGCGTTGTGTGCTGCTGCTGCTCGGCCGGCCCACACAACTCGAAAACAGAGTTGGACCGTAGTCACCAATCAATGCGAGGATTTCCGATTCATTGTGGGAATGAGGGTGTCCATGCGATAGCGTCTTGAGCAATCCCTCGTGTTCTTGCGAGGGGCATTCATACTTGTTGATCACCGTTTGGTAGACGTCCGGGGGCATGTCGTAGAGACAACCCTCGGTGAAATCCCAGCGGTCGAAGAGTGGCTGTTCCTCCATGTAAGGCAAGATCAGCCACGCCCAGGTTGCCTGCCCATCACATATCCGGGAGGGGGGCATCGCCTTCTGCGTGTCGTGATAGTTGTGTATGGCCAAGCCTACCTGCTTTAGCCGGTTGGTGCATTGGGCTCGTCGTGCCGCTTCGCGAGCCGCCTGCACAGCGGGCAACAGTAGCGCTACCAGAATCCCGATGATCGCAATGACGACCAGGAGTTCGACCAATG
>CAVWDV010000011.1:0-64255 GCA_963753855.1 Lacipirellulaceae bacterium
GATAAACTGGGCCAGCCTGGACGGCTTGGCCCAGTCGAAAGCTTCATCTACTCACTCAAAGCGTCAATGAAGGCTTGGGCGATCTCAGAGTAGTCCGCCTCACCCAACGCAGCAGCCAGTAGGTCTGAGTAGACGGACGCACCCTCCAGCGGTGAAGCTTCCGCAAGTTCGTCACGTAGTTGATCAGCCAAATAATAGCGAGCCGCGTGTGCTTCAGTCCAAACATCCTCCAAAACCTGAGGACGCTGCGAAGCGTTTGTGATCTGGATCGCGGCTTGCTCATTGCAGTAACGATAACCAGGCTCTTCATTGGTGAGCCAAAGATGAACAGCCCACGTTTCGTAGTTGGTCCAGCCATTGTAGCCGCTGGGCTCTTCATCCCTATGGTGCATTCGTGCAGCGGCAAATATCTGATCAATGTTCGCGCCTTCTCGCTTTAGCAGGTGGCACAGGTCGGCTAGCAGGTCGACGGCTAGTTCTTGATTCTCTGGTCATGTTCGCCAATAGTGTGCTTGTAAGCTTTGATGGCCGTCTTAGCCGCTTCGATTGGTTCTTGATGATACCTGGTTATTGCAAATGCTCCATTACAGCGGTAGGTCCGCCAATGTTCGTTCTTGTTGACGACCACAGCACGTCTTCGTCGCTGGGGAGGCCTCTCACAAAGCTTGGAGGCCTTCCCAGTGACGAAGACAAAGTGCCGGTCCGCAGCCGGACGGCGGGAGGTGTAGCGCTGCAAGAAACGTGACAGGTGGGTGCGGAGGGGGCGCGGGGAGCCTGGCGCGGTTCTTGCAAGTGAGGCCAACGAGAGTGCGGATGGGGACCGTCGATATTTTTTTGCGGCTGGGCACCGGGTGGGAAGAGCGTGTTGTCATTTCGAGTGCTCTTCTTCAGCGAAGTTTCCCTTTCTTGTACGGTACCTTTGAAGCGGATCCTTTGAAGAAGTGAGGTCAAGCAGAACTGTCGCACCGAATTGTCGAGTCGTTTCAGTAGCTTGCCGGCAGCAACTACGCGAGAGGGCATTTCGGGGACAGACGCGAGGTCCACCTGCCTGACTGGCAAACATCCCGTGAGGTCCACCCCGAAACGCCTTTCTTGCAGACGCAAGGTCCACCTAGGCGGCAAGCGGTTCCGGGCCAGCAATCTCTTTAGCCGGCGAGGGCTGGTCCCTGTCCATGTCTGGCTGCTGCTCGCGGATAAAATGACTCGCCAGCTCGATCACTTCCATCAGCGCCTCTTCGTTGCCCTCAAAGAAGTTCTGCGAATACCCCTCCCGCTCACCGTTCTTCAGCTTCCAGCTTCGACTGAGAGAGTAGTCGAGGTACTCAAACCCAGTAGAAGTCTGCCGTTTCCAGATACTCGCGGCGATGGCGCCACAGCGGATCACTTTGATTGGGCTTTTGGTGGATTTGCTTTTCTTGTCGTCAGGTTGTGCTTTCTCGTTCTTGGGCTGATTCATGCTGTCCTCCATTGGTTGTCGTTAATGGTTTCCTGTGGCAGTCGAATATCACAACCACCGAGAAACCGCAAACAAGCATCAGAAAAGACGCCGCCGGTGGGCGGCGTCCGATGAGCTTTAGTGCTCACTAGGCAGGTAGAGAGTCCAGAATCGACTATCGTAACCGGCCCAGATCCTTACCGAATCGAGTGGGAAGTCGGTATAGGGTATGACTTGCGTGATAAACGGTTTGCACGGACTATCGACTCGCGCCTCCAGCAAACGCGCGCTTCGATCCTCCCGCACCGTCAGGCTCCAGAAGTGCAAGTCGGCGACACGCTGGTCGAAGCGAGCCGCGTCGCACAGTCCTCCCGGGGTGAGGTAAGAAGCAATGGCGTCGATGAGCCAGTAGGCTCCGCCAACTTCTGCGACGTATTGCACGCCCGGCGTATAGATGACACGCCGGTTGAAAGTATGGCGGTATCGTTCTAGATCGCCGTGAAACTGAGCCAAGTCTTGCTGAGTGAGTGTGTTCGTTGATTTTGTCATCGTGGTGTTCTCCCGCTGTGACATGAATAAAAAGCGGAGCCGCTATCTCGACCCCGATGGTCACCAGGCACGCGAGGTCCAGGGGGAGTCTTTGCCGCAGGCAAAGCAGCAGGCCGTCCCCAACAGGGGACACGACGGCCGGCCCTTGAACCGCGTGACACCATCAGGGTTTGTCGAGAGAGTGGTCCTTTAGTCCGCATAGAGGGGAGGTGGGGGGAGTAGTTCTCCAGACAGATATGTTGAGCGATTCCTGAGCGAATCGATGTTTGATATTCCTGGCGGTAGTACGCTATAGACAACTCGTCGGTCGCAATTCGACCGGCGGTCGTTGGCTCATGCACAACGCAGTCTTCGCAAGCCGTAGCGCAGACATAAAGCTACGGATAACGAGGGCGAGCTGATGTCTCTTGACGGGGGCAGCAGGCCTGGGAATCTCGATCTCATCTATCGAGGATAAAGGCCGGGAGTCGCCAACTCCCTCTTGCTTTTGAGTGAGGTGCTGACCCTTCGAGCTGAGTGCCATGAGAGTGGCTCGCTCAGTTCAATGGAGGCTCGTCGGAGTAAAACCCGCGCGTCGCAAGCTCTCATGGTTAGAGAGAAGCGATGTTATACAGGAACAATCCCGACGTTCTATCCAATAGTTGCTCACCGACTCGCACGTTGTATCGCGGGATTGGATAAGCAGGGTCCAGCTTTTTTAGAAGGCATTGGACAACGAAGATGGGCGATGCGGACATGCCCGCCACTGGCGGGTCGTATCGGTGAGGCGAGTCGAGCAATCGACCTGCCTCGTTGCCGAGATTTCGGCAACCAAAGTGGGTGAAAATCCCACACGCGGGGTCCGGGCTTACGTAGGTGAGTTCGTTCAACGCGGCTGGCGTGGGGAGTTCTCGGCTGGTGACAGTCGAGACCGGAGGCCTGACCGCTTCCGGGGACTGGGTTAAACGCCCGGCCATGAAAAGCTCAACCATGAAAGGCCCAACCGCATAGGTAAGGGAGGGCTTGCCAGTGAGATTTTGAGGAGACGTAGCCGAACCGCGAACGTCTATGTGGGAGCGTTACCCCGAGCTTCTAGTTTCGTAGGGGGAAATCCGACCGAATCGGTCGGGAAAGTAGGACGTGCCGGAAGGCCGCACCTACCCACATGGATCGGGCGCTAACCCGCCCTAGCGACGTGACCTCAAAGTCGAAGACCGATACTAACGCAGGAACCACAGCGGCCTCCGGGTTTGGCGACCCGGCGCCTTGTTAGGTCAACAAGGTAGAAGTAACTGCCATCGGCAGTGAACCGCCGTTGTGGGGGAGAGTGGTCTGAGTAGAGACGAGAGCGGAAGCTCTCGCGGTGTTCTGGGCGAAGGCTCAGACATGGTGTTCGCACCATGCGCGGCAAGGCAGTCGCGACCCGTCAGTGTCGACCTGAAGGTGATGCTTCAGCGAGCTGGAACGAAAGGACTGAGGGGTAGCCAGATTGCGATTGGCAATCGAAGACCCCGTCAAGAGATGTGCGACCGAGACGCTATGCGGCGTTTTGGTCAACCTGGCTGGCAGCATGCGGCTAGAGGTGGCTTCTCGGAAGAGTAGCCACTTCTGGCGGCAGACTGACGACGGACGCTACCCGTGCGTTTTCTGCACGGCGATGCGTCCGGCGAAGGTTATTAAGTGCGGGCACTATGTATTGGGCGTGGTCACTGAGGAAACTAGTGACGCAAGCACCCTATTGTGCCCGCCAATGGCAACGACCCTGAGTAGCTTGGCTCGCCTGCAACCTTTGTGCGGTTGTAGTGAGCCGGCTTTCGGGCGTGCCTCTTGCCAGTAAGGATTTCAACGAGGAACGGCTTTTCGTGGGGTTGGCCGCAACCTAATCCCACACCATTTTCAATCAAGCAGCTCAGCGGAGGCCCATGCAGTATCGGTGCGTCGCGACATCCCCGGAAGGACTCGTCCAGCAAGTTGCGGTTAGCTACTTGCGACACGGGTACTGGTTCTATGTCACAGGTAGGATCAAAGGTGGTAAAGACCCAACTACGCTGGACAAAAAATTGATCGAAAAGTACGGGATCGCCATCAGCGAACGAGAACGTTCGCGACGCAAACGGCGAGGTCTAGCGAACCTGCAATACATTCGCTACCAGAACTGGTTCGTCATCTTGGCGACCGAGGGGCATCACCCGTTTAAGCAGAGAGAGGGAAACCAGATCCGCGACGTCCGCCGCGTGTCGATCAAGTTCGAGGGCTACTCGATTAGCTACCGCCGCTGCGGGCAGACACCCAAGGGCGGCGAAGAGAAGTGGAGGTCTTGCGTTCGAATCGACAACGAGACCTATCGCGATCTGAAGGCATTCTTCTTGGCGAGGGCTTGCCATCGTAGCGTCAAGAACTTGGCTGCCGACTTTGCCCGCGTGCCCTATGCGCGGTACGCACCCGTACGTCGACAACTCTTGACTCTACTCAAACAAGTGAATGCATCACGTGCTCGAATTGGCTATGCTCCGGTACCTTACTCAGCATTGCGACTTCGGCGGAAGATCGTGCGCCCATTCGATACGTTCTGCAAAGACGCAGAGATAGGCACAGCCGGCCAATCTGTTCGGGGCGAGGCGAAGGGCCGATCGCAGTCAGCTAGACAAATCCACTACGGCTCGTCGCGCGGTTGATGAGCAAGACCTCTACGAGTTCGCTCCTCATCGACGGCGCCGAAGTTGATTTAGTCGACTTGATTTCAAGGCGGCCGAAGCTGCGTTCGGCGTGTCGGGCCGGGACCGGTTGGGCGTAGAATCCATCCGCTCCTGATGAAACGCCACAGGGCATTGCCGGTGGCTGTTCGACTCCGCCGAACGTCATCGACTTGACTACACTCACTATATTTCCAGACTGCGGTCGGTGTAAACGGACCGCTTCGCCGAAGGCGGAATCTCAATTGCGGGCGGACGATGCAACCGCCATCACGAAGCGAAATAGCGAAATGCCGGAGGTGTGCCAAAACGAGGCAGCTGCAAGGCGTTCTTTCCGGACGGCCGCTTCGAATTGCAGCGACCTCAGACGCGGCAAAAGTCGACTCCCGTGCGCTTGTGGGTTCTTGCGTCCGTAAAGAAGCCTAAGCCTTGGGCACGATCAAGAGGCGGTGTTTTCGTGGCAAACGAACCGAAGCAGGGAGTTGCTCGTTATGCCCCGATTCCACAAAGGCTGTCGCGTCAAGTATCATGGAAGGTCTTGTGAACAAAGGAGTTAAGGGTTCACTGAGCCATGCAATTTGCAAGTAGGACAGGCAGGATCCAATGCGGAAGCGGAATAAACACAATACAAACGATGCAGATGAGCCAGCGGCAATGGGAGGACTGCCCCTCGCAACGTCGATCTTGCGGGCCAAGGTGCGGCCACCCGAGAAGGGGTCAGGCCTCCTCGTTCGTCCGCGGTTGCTAGAACTGCTGCAGCAGAACCCTCGCCGCCCTCTGACTGTCGTGTCGGCACCGGCAGGCTATGGCAAAACCACTTTGGTGACGCAGTGGTTACAGGCCGCCGAAGCCGAGCCTGCCTGGCTGCGGTTGAGTGAAGATGATAGCGAACTCAGGACCTTCTTGAGTTACCTTGTAGCGGCAGTTCAAGTCCGCTTTCCCAAAGCATGCTCTGACACTGCGGCTCTTCTGGAGACGTGCAATTGCCGCCGGCATCCGTCCTCGCGGACACTTTGAGCAACGACCTGGATTCAGTGTCTCGACCTTTGGTCTTGGTGCTTGATGATTACCATCTCGTTTCAGACGCCGAGATCCATCAACTACTCGATACCCTGATGCGGTATCCTCCCCGTCCCCTGCACTTGGTCCTGGTGACGCGGCACGATCCGCCGATTTCGTTGGCGTCGCTGCGGGCGCGTGGCTGGTTGACGGAAATCCGGCAGGACGATCTTCGCTTCACAAAATCAGAAGTGAATGCCGTCCTTCTGGAGATGGCGGGAATATCGGCGAGGTCGCCACCTTACAAACCGAGAGGCTACGAAAGGTCAATTCGCTCGATTTTAACAACGATGGATCGCTATTGATCGCCGCCTCTGGCACCCCAGGGGTCTATGGAAACGCTATCGCTTTTTCGACGAAAACACGCCAGCCTCTGCTCGACCTCGCCGGACAGCCGATGCCCTGAGCACGGCGACCTTCTCGCCAGATGGAAACGTCATTGCCACCGGTAGTTACGATCGCACCATTGTGCTCTGGGATGCCGCGACCGGGAAATAGTTGCGCTCCATCGAAGGACACAATGGGCCAATTTTCGATCTGGCATTTACACCAAGCGGCGAAACGCTCTTCAGTGCCTCGGGGGACGAGACCATCAAGATGTGGAACGTTGCTACCGGTGAAAGGAAGGCGACTATCGGCGATGCCGAAGTGCAATGCGGCGAGTGGCGGTGACACCCAACGGCCGCTACCTGCTGGCATGCGGGGACGACCGGTATTTTCGCGTTCGGGACCTTGCCACCTTGAACGAGCCGAGCGTCGATGCACAGATTGCCCCGCTTTTTGTCGATGAGTCTCCGCTGATCGATTTTGAACCGACGCACGACGGCAAGTATGTGGTCGTCTTATGTCAGTCGGGTGCGCTGCGTCTTATTCGAACAGCCGATTGGACGTTAAGTGGAAGTCTGCCTTCCGTTGAGGTGGGTGCAAGCGATATCGCCGTGGACCTGGATGGGACCAGCATCTGCGTTGCCACGGTCACCGGCGACCTGCTGGACCAGCCGCTTCAACCAACAACGGCAACACTTGCAGGTGAAGCTACTGCTCCGCCTGTCTACGTTGAGTTGGGACCGCTCGAGCCAGTCGACGAAGAGCAACTCGCCGCGATAGCCAACCCGCCGCCGGCGGCGTTGAAGGTGCCGCGCGGCGTTAAGATTACCGGTCGATTAGCCACACCGGGCGAGGCCGACACCTACCAGTGGGTTGCCCGCCAGGGTGAAGTGTGGGCCATCGATGGCGATGCGGTGAACGCCGATGCAATGGATCCCTTTGTTCAGATACTCACGCCTAGCCTGCAACCGCTCGTGCGGCAGCAACTTCAAGCGGTCCGTGAGACCTACTTTACGTTTCGGGGAAAAAACAGCCACCAAAGCGACGATTTCCGCCTCTTCAATTGGAGGGAATTGCCTCTCGACGCTTACTTGTATGCAAATGGCGAGGTCTGCCGCCTGTGGATGCACCCTCGCGGCCCCGATTCGGGCTTCAATGTCTATCCCGGCCAGGGCGACCGCTGGACTTATTTCGGAACGACGGCGTTATCGCATGCCCTCGGTGAGCCAGCATACATCGTACGTGCTTTGCGCTCTCGGCGAGACGCCACTTTCGAACGGTCTACCGACGTTCGATGTCTATTACGAGAACGACGACGACCCGTTGCGACAGTTTGGCAAGAACAGCCGCCTGCTCTTTCAGTGCGCAGCCGATGGAATTTACTGCCTGCGCATCAGCGACGTTCGTCGAGGTGGCGGAACCGACTATGCGTATCAACTCGCAATCCGCCCTGCGGACCCCTCTTTTTCCCCTGCAGTATCTCTCGCACAACAGACGATTCGCAAAGGAACAGGCCGCGAATTTACTGTGAGCGTCGCCCGCCGCGATGGATTCGAGGGACCGGTTACCTTCGAAGAAGAAGCAGCACCGGCCGGCGTGGTCACCAACCTGCCGCTTACCGTCGAGGAAGGACAATCGTCAGCCGTCGGTACTATCTGGATCGACGCCGAGACGAACATCGAGCAAATTGCGCCGATGTCCCTCGTGGCCCTGCGCGAAAATTGGCGACCGGGTGGTGGAACGTCGCGTGCAAATGGGCACCGGGCTCAAGGTCGTCGAAGCGCCACCGGCCACTCCTTCCATCCAGCCGGCGGAAGGACGGCCCAACGAAAATGGGTGGTGGACGCTAGCGATTGAGCAAGGCCAGCAGGCCACCGTTCGCGTTGTCCTCGACCGCCAGGAAGGATTCGACGACGAGGTATCGCTTGGAAACGCTTTCGCCGCACGCAACGGCCCCATGGCGTTTACGTCGATCACCTCGGGCTCAATGGGCTGCTGGTGCTTGCCGGCGCAAGCGAACGAGAGTTCGTCGTCACAGCCGATGAAAAAACGGCACCCGGCAAGCGGTCGCTCTTCCTCACCGCTGCGATCGATGGTGGCGTGACCACGCATCCCATGACAATCGAAGTACTGCCCGCCGGCTCGCGAACGGCCCGGCTTTCGCAATCGCCGTAGGAAACAAATGCATCAAGGCGGTGGCGTCGGTCGTCACGCCGGAGCCCCCGCCAAGTTGTAGTTCCGGAGCAACCTTACGTGTCGTGGCCCCCCCTATGATGACCACCAAACACGGCGCGGTAGTTTCCCTGTTTCTGGCTTCCTGCCTGCTTGGGTGCGGACCTGAACGCATTCGCCCGGTAGAAATCTCCGCCCCGGCGGCGTCGGCAGACGCCATGCGTGCCTACGATATAGACCGGGACGGCACGCTGGCGGGCAAGGAACTTGAGGCCGCGCCAGGCATCCAGAAGCACTTGTCCAAGTACGACCTCGACAAGGATGCTCGAATCGACGAAGGGGAAATCCGCCAGCGAATTAGCGATTGGAGTGCGCAGCCTTTAGGCATGCGATCGCTGTCTGTGGTAGTCACGTTCAACGGAAAGCCACTGCCCGGGGCGCGGGTGACGCTTGATCCAGAACCCTACATGGGGGAGCATGTCTTCCCCGCATCGGGAATTACCGACACCCGCGGAGCGGCGCGGGTGGGAATCGATTCAGCACAACTGCCTCAGCAATTGCAGGGACGCGGCGCGAGAGTCGTAAGCGGTGGAACCTACAAAATTCGCGTGACTCACCCGCGGATGAAGATTCCCGAACAGTACAATACGGCCACGATTCTTGGCGAAGAGATTGCTAGCGATACGGTGCGCGACCGTATTGAAGTCGACCTGACGGACTAGCCAGGGACACGCTAGCCACTGCGGGATGCGCGAATGGCTGCGATTGCGTTGTATCAAAAACTCGGCATGTCTCCTCCGTCGGCTCGATGGCCGTAGCGATAGTGCACCTCTGGGTCGATATCGAAACTGATCGGTTCTACGTGTCCGTCAAGGAAACTCATCAAGCAGACGGCCGGATGGTGCTTCCGAAACTTTCGGATTCGTCCAACCCCGGTGTATCGCGCGAACGGAGTGCTGGCCACCGGTTGCCCGCCATTCGTGACTTCCTGCGGATCCCAAAAAGTAGCCCTGGCGATATCGTTTTGAAAACCGGTGTACATGCTCCAATCGTCGCCGGGAGATTGCCCCGTATCGTAGTGCAATGGATCCAAGTACTTTTCGCCCACCGCGTAGGTTTGACTGTTGCCGTCGGTCACGTGCTTGAATTTTACCTCCGACCCGCACCAATTGATGCCAGAGAACGAAGTAACGGGAACTCTCGAGAGCCAAGCGTCTCCGCCCGGCATGTCAAACTCCCGAACCTTCACCGGGTGAACGATATTGTCGCAGTAATCGCCATAGGCCTGCTCCGCGCCTGCGTTCACCGCGTAGTCTGTCTTTCCTGCTACGCGAGTAACGCCATTGTATGTCGATTGATTCGACTGGCCATAGAGCGGGTGCACTGGATGGGGGGCGGCCGCGCGACGCGAGGGACAATACATGGTGTCTACCGCCACAGCGTCCCGCTCGCCTAGGAGCAACTTTTGCTCTGGCGACTCGACCGGCAGATTAGACCCCAGATCGTGCAAAGCTTGCCGTTCGATGAAGGGCAAGATGTTGTAGGCCCATCCCCCCGGCTGACCGCCCCTGCTCCGCGACCTGGCACGCCAACGGTGCCTCCCATCCACCCGCCACCTGGCAAATGCCGGTGCGTGTCGTGGCACGTATTGAAAGCCAATGCAATTTGCTTCAAGCGGTTAACGCACTGCATTCGCCGAGCAGCCTCACGCCGCCGCTTGCACCGCCGGCAGCAACAGTGCTACCAGAATGCCAATAATCGCAATCACAACCAGCAGTTCCACCAGCGTAAAGCCGGTTCTTGCCTTTTTCATGATGAGGTTCCGCCTTCCTCTTTGTCTGCTCGAATTCACCCCCGGCGCAGCGGCGACACCACTTTGCGAAACAGGTCCTGCCGCAGACCAATGGCCAGGGTCGGCTAGGCTCAGCGTAACACACCCTGCTGCGATAGGTTTTGCTGTATTGGCCGGAGACGGTGACTTTTCTTGCCGCGTCGCAGCGCTGGCCGCGAAACCACAGCCCGAAATTCCGTCCTAGCTCGCCGACGAGCAATGACGACTTTTGGTCGGAAATCCTCTTGCCAGGACCGTTCGCTGCTGGGAACCAGTCCGAGGGTCCGCGTAGCTTACTGGGATGACCCGTGCTCGTGTTCGGCGTTGGGGAACACCGAAATCCATGTAACCAGCGACGAAGGCCCTCGATTCGCCTTTGCGCATGAAGAGTTCATAGTTTAGCAGCACGCTGGCGACGAGCCGCAGGTCTCGGCGTATGCCTCGCGGTTGGGAAGTTCGTAGGCAGCACCGTAGGACTCGGCTGTCTCCCGAGCTCCCATGCCCCCCGTCAAGTACAGCTTGTGATCGACAAGGTCGTGCCAGATCGCATTGAGCGCCGGCTGGTAGGCAGAGTCGCCGAAATAGTCTTGCACGCTCAGCATCCCGCGGTACAGGTAGAGAGGCGCCACGACGTGGCCCACAGCTTCCCGTTGCTCATCGGGAGGTTGGTGGCCTTGCAGGGTGTAGTCGAACTTGCCTCCCCGCCGATCAATGAACAACTTGGCTAGCCTCGCGTAGGCAGGCGTGTCGGTAGCTTTGGCCAGCCGCACCAGCGCCAATTCCACCTCGGGATGTCCTGGCGCCGCGTCCCGTCGGTCTTCGCCAAACTCTTTGACCAAGTGGTCGGCGTTGCGGACGGCAACCCCAAGAAATTCTTCTTCGCCAGCCAAGCGGCTCAGCGCGACGGCCGCTTCGTAGAGGTGGCCAACATTGTAGAGTTCGTGCCCCGACGCAAGGTTCTCGTAGCGATTTGCGGAATACCACCAGACCTCCTCATCTTGGGGCGCGACCTGCCGCCACAGGTAAAGATAGCCGTCCGGTTGTTGCGCACGCTTGATCGCGCCAACAATCTCTTGTGCAGTCTTCCTCAGATCGGAATCGGGACGCACAGCGAGTGCTTCCGCGATACCCTCGAGCACCTTGTACACATCCGAACTATCGGATGGCATCGAGCTCTGCCACTTACCGGGTAATTCCCCGGCCGCCATTCGGAAGTAATCGAGCTTGCCAGTGCGCTGGCATTCGGACACGCAATGCGGGAGGATTTCGTCGATGGCGGTGTCCTGCACCGTCCGCAAGAAGCCGTGCTTCAGCTCGACTCGGTCAACGGGAGAAAGTTCCCCGGCGTTTGCATCGCCACCGGTTAATAGCAACCCTGCGGCGAACAGCAACGTCACTCGGCAGCAGCGGCGAAGACGGTGAGCGAGTTTAGCGAAAATCATGAGAAGGTTTGCTGCTTGAAGGACCATTGGAAGGTTACCTATTCGCTGAGGCCGTTGCGATATGAACATCCAGCTCG
This sequence comes from Lacipirellulaceae bacterium, assembly GCA_963753855.1. Lineage (GTDB taxonomy): Bacteria > Planctomycetota > Planctomycetia > Pirellulales > Lacipirellulaceae > Aeoliella. Next base: position 11,565 of record CAVWDV010000011.1, read on the forward strand.
TGCACGGTCATCTTTACCTCGAAGGGGCCATGCGCTTCATAAATTGCTCCTAGCCATTCAATTCCGTGCCGCTCGTTGGGATCTTGTGATTCGACGGCATCTCCCTCGAAGCCAATCCATGTTCCGCTCGCGTAACCCCGCTGGCCAGGAAAGATGCGACGCTGGCGTGCCACCGCATAGAACTTCGTAAGATCGATCTTACCCTTGTACCGCTTTTGAATTCCCCCATCAGGGATCGGTGAGAATTCCCCACCCTCCATCACCACCGGCATCAGGTCCTCATGGCCAGATGTAAACAATGGATGGCTGAGCATGGACACCGGAACGCGCCACCAGCCAACCGGTCCGCTCAGGCCGCCATCGACAAAAAATCGATTGAGACTCGGATCAGCGCTGTAAACGATGCCGTCACCATCTGCTGCAAGAGGCTGGAATCCGATCGGACGCTGGTTTTTACTGGCCAGCATAAACTCGGCCAACCGGTACTTACCGTCGCGTTCGAGAAAATTCACCATGATCGCGATCTGGATGTTGATGTCTTCCATGCGCACTTCCATCCAGCGCTGGAGGTTTCGCCGCTGGGGAAATGGCATTTCTTGGCCGAAGGCGATCTCTCCCGTGGAGTAGCGGAACGCGTTCCAATGCGTCTGGCCCAGTAGACCACATGGCGACGAGAGGGGCTGGCGGCCGTAATAGTCCCAGATTGACCACTCCCCCAATGCCTTGCGCTGGTCGGTTACCTCGATGGCAATGTCGTATGCGAGGCAGATGCGTTGCTCACGATTGCCCCGGTGGTACTCGGCGAACACCTCGGCCGCACGTTCCCACTGGCCAGGCGCCGCACGAAAAACAACGGCCTGCGATGCCTGCTCGTGGTGGTGGATTTCGTTGATAGGGGCAACCCAGGCCAACGGATTATACTGATTGTCGCCCAACATGGTGACCGCACCGTCATCCACCCAGGCGACATGCCCGAAGGTTTGTTTGAGCACCTCGTCGGTAACGTTGTCGGGGCCGACGACGAGCGGGCACCTGAGGTTGCCTCGGTAGTCGTTCCAGCGGCGACCGGCCGGTTCGATAAAATCGTCCAGGCCTCTATTCTCCTTCAACCAGGCAAGAAACTCGGCCTGATGGCATTCATAGGGCTTACGATACGTATAAAGCGAAAACCCAGCCTTGTCGGGAACAGGGCAGGCGGGATGATAGCTGCCCGAATTTTGGTGCAGGTACTTCTGAAAATCCTTCGCGAACTTCGCGCAAAGGTCCGGATCCTGGCCGGCAAAAAAGTCCACCACCGATGCAAAAGGCCAGAAGCCACCCAAGCCTTCTCCGTCGAGGCCCAGGTCGCTGCGATTGAACGCATCGGCCATCACGCTGACCGGTGGCGCAGGCTCGCTGCCGGGCCGCCATAGGAGGAGGCTGTTTGCTGGCTCTGCTTCGATCGCGCTGCACAAAGCCAGCGGACGAATTCCTCCAATGAGCGCCAGAGTCATGAAGAACACGATTGCTTGGAAAAAGCGACGCGCGGTGCGACGCGGCATGGCGTGTTCAAGTTTCGATGCGTTCATATTGCCAAGAGTAGCTTAGAACCTCTGACAAAACTACGTTTTAAAGCATTACGCCAGTGCCTCGGCATCGCGTGCGATGCGGTAGCAGAGGACGCTCATGGTGAGTGAGTTCCAGGCATCCTGGATGATTTTGAGTCGATCGTATCTTACCCGCATGCGTCGCAAGCCTTTGATCCAACCGATGGTTCGCTCCACCACCCACCGCACCTTGCCGAGCCCGCTGCCGTGCTCGGTATTCCGCTTGGCGATATACGGCTCAATGCCCAAATGCCTTAATAGCTCCCGAGCCGCTTCGGAATCGTACCCGCGATCTGCGTACAGTTCGTCGGGCGTTTCCCGCGGCCGGCCAGGTTTTCCACCCACCTTGGGGTACTCCTCTACCACCGGCATCAGCTGCGTGTGGTCGCTGGCATTCGCCCCAGCGGTGCGAAGCACCAACGGCACACCGTTCTTGTCGACCAGCACCGTGTGTTTCGAGCCCTTTTTACGCCGGTCTACCGGGCTGGGGCCGGTCGCCTCGCCACCCCCAAAGGCTCGTAGCGTCACCGCATCGACGACCGCCGTCTCGTGTTCCAACTCCCCCGCTTTGCGGAGCAGCTTCAACAGGTGCAGGTGGAGTCGGCTCCAAATGTTCATTTCTTCCCACGCTCGCAATCGGCGGTGGGCCGTCCGTCCACTACAGCCCATTTCTGGTGGTACATCTTCCCAGCGACTTCCCATCGCCAGGACCCACCACAAGACCTTCACGACCGTGCGATGGCCAATCGGCGGCCGACCGCCTTGCGGCCCCACTGGTTCTTCTGGTGGCAGGTGCGGTTCCAATTCAACAAAAAACTCGTCGGGCATGCGGCTCACAGCCATGGTCAACCTCCTTGATGAACGTGTTCGTGGTTCATTTCATCAAGGCGCAAATCCCATGCCAAACTAAGTGAGGTTTTGTCAGAGCTTCTAAGAGAGTACGCCTTATTGAGAACGAAGGAAACATGTGCGCATCAATTTCCGTTGACCTTGCCGACTACTCCCCTAATCGCTGTCTCAACTCCGCCACCACGTCGGGTGGTGCGGAGATGGAGTGCTGAGCGGTTGGAAAAGTTCCTCCCCGCACTCCCCCGCAAATTCCCGAAAGGCTCGCACGCGCTCGGCCTGCATCTCGTCACGCATTTTTCGCAAGTTGGCATACGACTTGGCATGCCTTGGAAAGAAGTCGCTTTCGCCAAGGATATCGGAAGCAAACAAATAGATAACGTCGCCCAGGGCACCAGAGCCCAGCGAAAAAGTAATCAGCGAGGTGCGGCTGCTGATTTCACCGAGGACGTCCTCGGGTATCACTTCGGCCTCCACCCCGAAGGCTCCTGCCTGTTCAAGTTCCTTGAACTGTTCCATCAGCCGCACCGCCTCTGCGGCACTGGTACCCACGGCACGCAGTCCACCCACCCACGTACACTTGCGAGGGACCAGACCGAGATGTCCCATGACCGGGATTCCTTCGTCGGCAAGCATCTTCACGAATCGAGGGCTGCGAGGCGTGTAAATGGCATCGGCGCCGGCTTCCATGTAGTGAAACGCGGCGCGGATGGTGTCGGTTTCGGTCGGAAAATCGGTGAGCATGAGCGCTGCAGTAAGAAACGTGTGCGGCGCACCGCGCGAACCGACTCGTACTGCGATTGCCCGCAGATTAGCAGTTCGATGCCGGCATCGGCTGCCGCCCTGGCTTCTTCGCTGTTACAGGGGTTGGTTTGCGTTAGCTTACGCACACCTTTCGCCGCTCGCAGGTCGGCGACCGTCAGGTTGCGTTCGGCCCGCTGCTCCCCGAAAGTGTAAATGGTCTTCATCGCTGCCCTTGGGTCGAGCCAGATTCGCAACACCTTTGTTCCTGTTGCACTTCGATTGTTCTCGCACTTTGCGCCGACACGTCACGTCGAATAATACGGCAATAGTTCTAACGCGTGAAGCATGCCTTCCTTGGCATTGTCGCGTGCAGCAGCAGAGCGACTCGTCATGAGAAGATCGAGAGGATAACGCCAGGCGTTGCCCTCCCGATCACAATTTGCTGCGACCCCTATACCGCTAATTTGTGTTGATGATCTGACCGTCTCCGATGGTGCAGAGCAGCGTGAAGATAGCCTCTTCAGTACTCTTGTCGAGTCCATTGACATGGCCGTCGAGGTACACGAATTGCGCAATTTCGGGGTGGGAACTTCCAAATTGTTCCTTCGAAGGGTCGTCCGGGTCGGTGGCGATTCCTCCGGCCGCGGCGCGAAGCACCGCTTCGCGTTGATCGCCCGCAAAGAAGGCCGTGTCGCCCTGCTCGTAGTCTTCCATCCCTTCGGGCGTGTTTGGTGGAACCGGAGGCATATGACGTTCGCCCACGGCAATCGTGTTCGACAGTCCGTCGGTGACAAATCGATGCGAGATCTTCGAGAACGTGTAAATGGGACCGACAATCTCGCGATCGACCCGCGCGGGACGATTAGTACCGTTCACGAATCCGACCAAGGTGGTTTGGCCGGCATTGGCGGCGTAATCTCCGCCGGCGGCAACCTTTCGGGCTTCAGGCAAAGCCGGCTCGTCGTTGTTGTCGAAGTTGCGATCGGATGCCGCGCTGCGACGGCTCGGGCAGAAGAAGATGTCGACCGGCGTCCGCATGGCTGCCGCATTCGCCAGGTCGTCAACCCGTTTCGACGGCTCGTAGGCCGAGGCGATGGTTTCGTGTTCCATGGTCGGCAGCAAATGAAACGCCCACGACACCGCAAATTGTCCGGTACCGCTTCACCCGCAGGATAGTGGCCATGGATGTCGGCGTAGTTGGCAAGCGACAAACCGATCTGCTTCAGGTTGTTTTGACAGGCATTTCGCCGTGCCGATTCGCGGGCCGCCTGGACTGCCGGCAACAGCAGCGCGATGAGCGTGCCAATAATGGCAATGACCACAAGTAACTCGACGAGCGTGAAGCCTCTACTATACGGAACTTTGTAAGGTGAAACGTTCATGGAAGTGCTCCTTTTCCCAAATGTGGGGTTACCAATTTCGCTCCTGTACACTTTCTCTAGTAATCCTTTCACGCGCCTGGTCCTCCTGCCGGTGGGGTTGCGGGATCGATTCCGTCAATCCAGGCGCCGGCCAATGCTATGTCGGCCGGTGGATCGAGCAACGATCCCCTATCTCCCGCAGTCCAACCAGGAATATGCGAAGGCTTGGACCTTGCGTTGGATTGATCCTCGCAACGCGCGGCCCAAGACGCATCACCATCATTCACCTGGAGACTCTGCGGATCAAAATGAAACACTTTGCCTTGGCGATAGCTCTCGCAAGCGAGCCGCACGTTGACCACGGCTGCGGCCCCTATTTCGGGAGAGCAGTTCACGGCAAGGCGATCGTTAGCAACGACCGCGTCGACGAAGTTGTGCAGGTGGGCGAGCGTAGTGTCTGCGACCTTGCCGGTTGGCACGCGCTGTGGCTTGAGCGAACTGTCCAAGGTGACTTGAGGCCGCTCCGGCACAAAGTCAAATCCATCGAAATCTTCTCCATTGCCGAACACAATAGACCCCAAATGGCCGCGGATCAGTTGCCTGATCGGTGTTTCGCAGGAGTTCATGGTCGACGTTACCAGCCCCTGGACGCCCTCGTAATAATCGGCCACCACCGTGGCCATGTCGGGCACCTGCCTGCCGTCGAGTTCGAAGAAAATGCCACCCGCGCCGACAACCCGGCCGGGAAAGCGAAGCCCCGTGGCTAAAAGCATGGCCGTCATGCGGTGAACGAACAGGTCGGCATAAAGACCGGAACTGAATGCCCAGTAGCGGCGCCACTGGGCGAACTTCTCGCGGTCGAACGGCATCTCTTCCGCCAGCCCCTCATCCACGCCCAAGAATCGACGCCAATCGATGGTCGCTGGCGTCATCTGCGGCGTCATAAAGTACTCACGCGACTGCCCTGTTCTCGAGTTCCGAAAGTACTCGGTTTGGAACTGAACCACCTTGCCGAGGCGTCCCTCCCGAAGCCATGCGTTCACCACCTTCCAGACCGGCAACGCACTGCACTGCACACCAACCTGCATGACTGAGGCGGAGGCCTGCCAAGCCCGCCACACGGCGACCGCCTCGTCGACGGTGCGTGTCATCGGTTTTTCGCAGTAAATATGCTTGCCAGCTGCCAAGGCATCGAGGGCGATTCGCGCGTGCCAATGGTGCGGGGTGGCTACGCATACCGCGTCGATCGACTCATCGGCAAGCAACTCGCGGTAGTCGACGCACACCTTGGGCTCCATTCCCAAAGAGCGAATCAGGTAAGCTGCCTGGTCGCGTCGCTCCTGGTACACGTCGCACACGCCCGCCAGATCGATGGGCACGCCCTGCGACCTGAGTTGCAGCAGCGACTGCAGAAGTTGTACGCCCCGATTGCCGACACCAATCGACGCGATCCGCAAACGCGAGTTCGCCGCTGGCGCGACCGCTTGCGTTGCGTGGGTTTGCTGCGTCGGCATTGCCAGAGCGGCGGCGGCACCGCCCAATAGGGCGCGCCGGCTGATTCGGTACTCGGAGGGGCTATCTATCATGGGGCGCCTGTCAGGTAGGGATCGCCACAGAGCGCATCGCGCCCGACCGCAGCAACCATGCTGCACTTACGTCGAATACTAGCGATCATCCGCGATAGCGCTCGGGCTTTCCGCGTGAATACTCACTCTTGTTGGAAGCGGAATGCTATTGATCCAACTAACGAACAACAGCAAACGGCAAAGGCGGGAAATTTAAGGCGGGACTGGGGGGAGGGATCTCTGGGGAGGAATTACTCCTCGGTTGTTTCACGATCGATAAATAACCTTGAACGGCTGATTCAGCAGCCGATTTCACACAATTGGTTGTCGACGATGTCGCGATCTGGTTCGTCGCCGGCGTACACCCAAATCATGCTCATCGCCGCGTCCGATTTGTTCAGGAATCGATGGGGCACGCCTTCGGGAATGCACGCCGTTCCGCAGCCGCTCAAGTCGTACTTCCGGCCAGCCACCTGGCACACAGCCGCACCCTCGACGATGGTAATCGACTCGTCGTAGTGGTGCGTGTGGCACGGCAGTGAGGCTCCCGGCTGGAAACGACCGTAACCGCCGCAGATGCCCGACGACCCGAAACGCGAGGCGAACAAGTCGCGGAACTCCGTGTTCGCGGCGAGTTCATAGGCTTCGGCAGCCGAGTATCGCCGCAGCGACTCGGGAGCCGATGACGGTGGCTTGCTATAATCCTTGGGCGTATACACGTCATCGACGAGTTCTCGACCGGGAGCACCCTCGGGAAACGAGACGTGAACCTTGGCGATTTCGACTGTGGAACAATTCGAAACCGAATGGGCTACCCCGGCAGGGACGCACAAGGCGTCGAGGGAAGTCAAGCGATAACGTCGCCCTTCGACGACCACCACGATTGATCCTTCGACGACCACCATGGCTTCGCCGCACGGATGCGTATGTGTTGGTAAAGCGGCATTCGGCAGGAAGGTCGCCATGGCCGTACACAAGCCCTGCGCCTTTTGCAGAACTTGCGAAAACGTTGACCCGTACGCCTGGAGCCAATACCTCATCGGCCGGATCGTCGAGCAACGAGATGAATTCTTTACGCTCTGTAATCGATGCCATCCGTCGGACACTTTCTTTGAATCGAGCACCTCCGTGAGTGGCCTTTGCACCACTCACACGACCGGTTTGCCGGTCTCTTTCCTTATTCTCCAGTTTTCGTCGCAGATTCAAGCGACGAAAAGCACACCAACCCATTAAAGCAAAGAAAGCGCCCGTTGCGGCTAGCTCGAACTGCCACTCGTCGAGTACGATCGTGCACGTATGAACCTCGCTTGTTTTCTGTGCGGGCTGTGCATATACGCGCACGGGGCCTTTGCCACAGTTCGCGATTTACGGAGCGACCAGTTAAACTGAGGCACTCACCGCTGGCGTGTTGTGGATTCATCGGCCAGCAGCCGCGCATTCGCTTTGTCCGTTGCTCGCCGCACTTATGACCGTTCGTACTGCCCTCACGCTTCTCTCCTTGCTTTTAAGTATCGCGATTGGCTTATCGATCGCGCGTAAGGGCCCGGCGATTTCTTCCAGGGCCCGCGACGACGCTCGTCCCTTGATTGGCCTATCCTTAGGAACGCTTGCCGAGGAACGCTGGCAACGCGACAAGGACTTGTTCGTAGCCCGGGCGAAAGAACTTGGCGCCGACGTCCTGGTACTTTCCAGCAACAGTAACGGCATGCGGCAGATTCAAGACATTCAAGCCTTGCTCAGCCGCGGCGTGGACGTGCTGGTGATTGTCGCGTTCGACCCAGCCGCCATGGCAAAGGCGGTGGCGACTGCGCGAGATGCTGGTGTGCCAGTCATTTGCTACGATCGGATGATTACGGATTGCAATGTCGATCTTTACATGAGCTTCGACAATTTTGAAGTTGGGCGGATGCAAGCCCAGTACCTGGTCGACGCGCTGGCTGACCGGGAGGTCAAGCGGATCGTGCGGATTAACGGCCCGAAGACCGACCACACGGCCAAGCTTTTCCGCGCGGGACAAGACAGCGTGCTACAGCCACTGATCGAGGCGGGGAAAGTCGAGTTGATACGCGACGACTTTGCAGACGGGTGGCGGCCGGCCGAAGCCAAGAAAATAGTCGCCGCCGCGATAACCGATTTCGGACCTGAACTCGATGGAATTTTGGCTACCAACGACGGATGCGCGGGCGGTGCCATTCAAGTGTTGATCGAAGAGGGCATTGACGGCAAGGTCGTCGTCACGGGACAAGATGCGGACTTGGCCGCCTGCCAGCGAATTCTGCGAGGCCAACAATCGATGACTGTTTACAAGCCTCTGCACAAACTGGCCGGAAGAGCCGCTGAAACAGCCGTTCAACTTGCAACCGGCCAAGTTATTGTCGCCCCGTCGACTGTGGATAACGGATTTGCGCGGTTCCCAGCATTCTGGAGGACCCCGTAGTCGTCGACCGGCAGAATCTCCAGGAGACGGTCGTCGCAGATGGTTTCCACCCCGAGGAGGCCTTCGATTGAATTCTCCCTCGCTTTTGCGAGCACGTCGATTGAAGAAACGGTTCGGTGGTGTAACGGCATTAGACGACGTTTCACTCGACATCCGGGCGGGTGAAGTGCATGCAATCTGCGGGGAGAATGGTGCTGGAAAATCCACCTTGATCAATATTCTTGGTGGCATCTACCCCTCCGGCGAATTCGAGGGCACCCTCTCGCTCAATGGCACGACAACGGCCTTCGGCGGTGTTAACGATGCCGAACAAGCGGGCGTGGTAGTCGTCCACCAGGAGCTTACGCTGTTCGACACACTAAGCGTGGCCGAAAACCTGTTTCTACCGCGGTTGCCCACGCGAGGCGTGTGGCTCGACCACGCGCGACTGCAGGCGAATGCCGCCGAGGTGCTACGGCGAATTGCGCCCGATCTGGGCATCGAGCAGCCTGTCTCCAGCCTGGGTGTGGGCGAAAAGCAATTGCTGGAGATTGGTCGCGGTTGTGCGAAGAGCCCGCGCGTGTTGATACTCGACGAACCGACGTCGGCTCTAAGCGAATTGGAGGTGGAACGGCTTTTCCAGACGATCATCGATCTTCGACGACAAGGGGTTGCCATCGTCTACATCTCTCACAAGCTCGACGAGGTGATGGCGCTGGCAGATCATGTATCGGTGCTCCGCGATGGCCGGATGGTTTTTACCGGCCCTCGCCAGCAAGTCACGCGTGACGAACTTGTGCGACACATGGTTGGGCGTGAAATCTCCAGCCAGTACCCCCCTCGCGTGCCGACGGTGCGTGACGAAGCCCCGCTGCTGCGGGTGGAACACCTGACCGCCGAGGCGCCGGGGCAACGCCGGCGATTATTGGATATCTCCTTTACCGTCTATCCCGGAGAAATCGTGGGGCTTGCCGGAATGATGGGCAGCGGTCGTTCCGAACTGTTGATGCACCTGTTCGGGATTTGGGGTCGTCGCGTGAGCGGAGAAGTCCATGTCGGGGGACAGAGCTACAATCGCGCTTCGCCACACGAGTCGATCCGTCGGGGAATGATGTTCGTGCCCGAAGATCGCAAGGAGCTTGGCCTTTGCCTTCATGAATCGGTGCTCCGCAACCTTTCGCTTTCGTCCTTCGACGAGGTAGCACGCTGGCATGGAGTCGATACCGTGGCGGAATATCAGCGAGGCGTGCGAGTCTGCGAAAGTGTACGAACCGCTCCGAGTCGCTTGAATCTACCAGTCGCCACATTATCGGGCGGTAACCAGCAGAAGATCGTTATCGGACGAGGGGTGCTTACCAGGCCTTCCTTAATTGTGCTCGACGAACCGATGCGGGGCATCGATGTAGGGGCAAAGCGAGAGATATTTGACCTGGTCTCTACTTTGGCAGGCGAGGGAAAGGCAATTCTGCTCGTTTCGAGTGAGCTGCCGGAAATTACCGAAATTTGCGACCGCATACTCGTAGTCCACCAGGGTGCCATCGCGGCCGAGTTTCGTGATCGGCCTTTTGCACACGATGCCATTGTCGCCGCCGCCACCCAATCCGTTGACTGAAGCGACTCGCCATGCACCATCATCAAGACATGTTCGATCGAGTCAGCCTTCAGCGATTGACCTTGCCGCTAAGCCTGATCGCCATTTGGTCATTTTTCGGACTGCTGGCAGACGAGTTCCTCAGCGCACGCAATTTATCGATGCTGGCCATTGAACTTTCGGTAACGGCCACGCTGGCGATCGGCATGCTGATTGTCATTTTGCCTGGGCAAATCGACCTCGCCGCAGGGTCTGGCGTGGGCTTTGTAGGGGGGTTGTCGGCGGTACTCGTTTTTCATCATCAGTGGGACGCCGCGCCCGCCCTGCTGGTGGGTATCGCCGCCGGCATGGCGGTATGGTTCTTCATGGCCTGGATTATCACCAAGCTGCAAGTCCAAGCATTCATCGTCACGTTGGGAGGTCTGCTCGTCATTCGTGGTTGCTTCTGGTTGTTGATCGGCAGTTCGGCAACACCGGTGTCGTATGGCGGCACCACGAACCTGTACCAGGCGCTCACCACGTCTTATCTGCCGCCGGTAATCGGTTTACTTGTCGCCGGTTTCGTAGCTTGCGCAGGCGTGGCCGTGGCCGTACGCGACCGCCGCAAACGGCTCGCCGCGGGACTTGAAGTCGACCCGTTCGAACTCTTCTTCTTGAAGTCGCTGGTAGCCGTGCAAATCGTGCTGCTGGTGGTACTCACGTGCAACCTCTTCAGGGGACTTCCGCTGCCGTTGGTGGTGCTTTCGACGCTCGCGGTTTATGCACACTACTTCACATCACATACCGTTTTCGGTCGTTACCTGTACGCGATTGGCGGCAACGCGCCAGCGGCCTTTGCTTGCGGCGTGCCTCTCGATGCTTCGATTCTCAAGGCCTTTGCGTTTATGGGGTTCTGCGTTGCTGTCACTGGATTTCTACAAACCTCCTATGTCGGAGCAGCAACAACCACCACCGGAGAATTAATGGAACTCGACGCGATTGCTGCCTGCGTGATTGGCGGGGCCAGCTTGCGTGGCGGTCGGGGGACCGTGGCAGGCACCCTGGGGGGAGCCCTCGTCATGGCAAGCCTGCTGAACGGCCTGACTTTGATGGCGGTAGCGCCCGAGATCAAGCTCGTTGTTCGCGGAACGGTGCTGGTAGTTGCGGTGATCTTCGAAGCCCGCTTTCGGCAGCGGGAGTCCTAAAGCCGCTGGCCGCGCTCGCTTACCCCGACGGTGTCCATTCAGCGATGGGTGTCGCCGACAAGTCCGCCGCCTGGGCCTGGCAAGCCTGAATCGCAGCCGAGGCATCCGCTACCGCCTGCAAGCCAGTGTACGATTGAAGCTTCAGCGAGGTCGACCAGACTTCGTCTGGCATCAAATTTACGAGCCGACCGAATTTTTCTTCCCACGATCGCGGATTCGGCAAGTTCGTGCCCGGCTCGATGCCAAGGACGTAGCCATCTTGAGAGGCCTGCGTGTTGCGCCACAGCGTAAACCAGGGCAGTTCGGTCGTGTTATACGCCAGGCCGATCGCGGCATCGCCCTGCGGATTGACGACCAGCACCTCGGTTTGCCCGTTGCTGTCGCCGGTCAATTGAGCGAAATACACTTGCTCCCACGAGTCGTCCCGGTGAGGTGGCATCAGGTACCAGTTATCAATGCCGGACTGCACACCGGTCTCATCTCGGGGACATACTCGATTTACGGCGGCCACCACCTTGGAGCCCGGCTTGAGAAAAGGCTCGCCGATGTTCGTATGGTAAATCATTTGCATCGCGGCCGGCGTGCGTCCGATGTTGGTCACACGATCCGTCCAGCGGATGCTGGCGTCATGCACGCCGACTGCGTACTCGGTCTTGAGTTCAAGTTTCTGCCGCAAGAATCTCTGTTCCTTAACATGCCCCGAAATGAGTATTTCCTGCCGCTCGCGATCGACTCGCACCTCCGCATAGCAGGCGGGAAGGTTGGCGACCCGCCCGTGCAACCCGAAGCGGAGCCGCCCATCGGGTTCGAAGTCTGGTGTGCCATTGCTCTCCAGTCCGCAGCGAAACATCAGTTCGGTAGGTCCATCGAGAAAACCGAGGCCCGATGGTTCGCTCAGCGGGACAAACTGCGGATGCACAGGCATGCCGATGGGCGACTGCCATCCGAAGGGCCGACCGTCCAGCTCGCAGCGGTAAATACCCATGCCACGGGTCGGCAACAGCTCGAGGCAGACCGACGGTGTCCGAACCTTGATTACTTGCACTCCGGCAGAAAGCCCGGCCTTGAACGTCCCTACTTCGAGGTGGCACTTGCCGTGGCCAAGGTCAATCTCTTTTTCGAATGACTCAAGCGCAACGTTCGCACCGGCGTCGATTAGTACGTACCTTTCATCATCCAATGCGGTATTCCTCTCTCGACATGATGTGGGGCTGCTTGACGTAAATGCCTTCACAACAAGGCACGACACTACCTGGCGATCGTAAGCACCTCTTCAAGCCGAATGTCGCGCGACGATGAGCCCACTCGCAAGCGAAAGTCGCCTGGCTCGACCACCCATTCGTCCAATTCCTCGTCGTAAAAGCTGAACGCACTTGCATCAAGTGTCAATCGCGCAACCTTCGATTCCCCCGGCTGGAGCGCTACCTTCGTGAATGCCTTAAGTTCCTGCGGTGGTCGCGGCGAAGAACTGCTGATATCGCTTACGTATAATTGAACTACCTCTTGCCCAGCACGATCGGACGTGTTGGTGATCGTACATTCCACGGTGTAAGTCAGCGGCGCTTCGGCGGCAGGCTCGTCGATGGACAAATCGGAGTACTCAAACGTGGCATACGAAAGCCCATGCCCGAAGGGAAATCGCGGTTCGATCTGTCTGGCATCGAAACGGCGATATCCTACAAAAATGCCCTCGGCGTATTCAACGAAGCTTGCTTCTCCAGGATAGTTACCAAAATCGGGATAGTGCTCGCGCTGTTTGGCGAACGTGTCGGGAAGCTTGCCGGATGGGTTCGTTCGCCCAAACAGAATATCCGCCAGGGCAGATCCACCCTCCTGGTTAGGATACCAGCATTCGATAATCGAAGGGATTTTCTCGACCCAGCTTTCCATTAACAGAGGCCCCCCATTGTAGATGGCGACGATGGTGTTGGGATTCGCTGCGAGAACGGCATCAATGAGCAGTTCTTGATCCCCCGGCAACTGCAGATCGCCCCGGTCATTATTCTCTCCGCAATAGTACTGGTTGTCGCCTAAACACAGGACGGCCACGTCGGATGCGGCCGCAAGCTGCGCCGCCCTGTCGATCGGATTGTCGATGTATGGCTCCCACGCAAGGATCATGATCGGCTGGCTCCCGGGGCCGGCGGCTCGGTATTCCAAGCGGATGTCGACTGGCCGATCCTTGTCGAGTGTAACCAACGCACTTGGCACGCGCGATCGGTCGGCATGCCAGTTGTCGATCTCCAACTGGCCGTCTACAAACAACCTGGCTCCATCGCCTTGCTCGCTCGAATAGAACGCACCGTGATGGAAAAGGTACAGCTTGTACTCGCCGGTCTCGGGTGCGCGAAGCTTGCCGGTCCACCGCGCCGACCAATCGTGTGCAGGCAAGCCGTCTGCGGGAGGGTTCGGACCCCAATGGAAGAAAACCTGGTGGTCGTTTCGCACTAAGGCGGGGCTGCCCTGCAAATTGCCATTGTCGAAGTACTCTCCCTTCAAACCGTTGCCATCCTCGCCGCCCGACAACGACAAGTACTGGGGGCGAATGTGCGAAAGGTAGTAGCGCCGATCGAACGTGCATCCTCGCTCGTAGCGCACGTCCACTTCGTCGGGCACCAGCTTCATGATTGCCTCGAGCGGGGTAACGACGTAGGGTGGCTGCACCTCGCTGCTACCGCCACCACCACGATTTCCCCAAGCGGCATTCGGTCCGATGACGGCAATCGAGCGAACCGTTTTCGGATCGAGCGGAAGCAAATGCCCATCGTTTTTCAGCAACACCATCCCCTCGCGCGCTGCGTTCAACGCCAAGGCTCGGTGCGCCGGTGCATCGAGTGGGTTGTTATCGAACTTCGTGGGCAGGTCGTACATGCTTACCGCAAACTCACCCTGCGGCTGCGGACGTTTGAAGAGTTCTTCAGCGTTTTGCCGGGGCTGCCACGGCGCGTCGTAGATGCCGTGGTCGATCATCAGGCGAAGCAAACGCCGCACCTTGTCGTCCACCTGGGCGACCGTAGCCTCCCCGCGCTCGATCGCCTCCTTTAGCGGGCTGGCGAAATACGTTGTCCCTCCCATCTCGAGATCGAGTCCGGCAACTGCCGAAGGCACCGTACTGTGCACGGCTCCCCAATCCGAGAGCACCGCACCGTTGAACCTCCACTCCCGCTTCAGAATATCGTGGAGCAATCGCTTGTTCTCCGAAGCATAATAGCCGTTCAGGCGGTTATATGCCGACATGACAAAGCCGACGTTTGCTTCTTGCACCGCGGCTTGAAAGGCGGGCAGGTAAATCTCTCGCAACGCACGTTCTGGCACGCGAACATCGACGGTCATGCGACCGCGCTCCTGATTGTTGCAAGCAAAGTGCTTTGCACAGGCGATCACTCCGGCCGACTGCACCCCCTCGATGTACGCCACTCCCAGCCGGGCTGCAAGATGGGGGTCTTCGGAGAAACTCTCGAAATTACGCCCCCCGAATGGCGTGCGATGGATATTGAGGCAGGGACCGAGGATGACATTCCTGCCTTCGGCCTTCGTCTCGGCGGCAATCGCGGAGCCAACTCTTCGGACGAGGTCGGTGTTCCATGTAGACGCAAGGCAAATTCCTGCAGGGAACGCGGTCGCGGCCCCGTCGAAGTGCTTGGAAAAGTTCGCGCCGTGCGGCCCGTCGGTCATGGAGAACCGCGGGATCCGCAAGCGTTCGATCATCGCGGTATCGAGGCTGGTTCCCGCCGTTGGGTCGGCGGTGATCAGCCGCAATTTCTCATCCAACGTCAGCCGCGAAAGCAAATCGTCTACTCTTTCGTCCGGCGAAACCGTCGCATCGGCATAGATTGCCAGTTCGTTGCCGCGCAACTCGCAGCATACCGCAAGCACAACAGCAAGCATGAGGGTTGTTAGTCGCACGGTACAGTTCATCTCCATTTTGCAAATCAGGTGGGGTGCGGCTCAAAGGGGGGATGTAGGTCAATGGCCCGATGCCGTTGCGATGCACGTTGTTTTGCCGGTCTAGTGGTCGTCGGTCGATTGGCTAGCGAGTGTTCCGACTTGCTCTAGGCCGCCTTCAACAAGCGTAAGTCGACCGGACACCTCACGACTGGCACCAGGTTCCAGCCGGCCAAAATAGGGAAACAGGTGAAAACAGGCACGATCGTCGCCCATGTTGGCCGATGCCCAAAGTGCGTGATCGAAACTCAGCGCGAGCACACGGTTGCGGTCTCGGCTTTGCAAAGCAATGATCGGTGTGTCGAAGGTGGCCGAGGCGTTTTTCCACCACGCCCATTCAATTGCTGGTTCTCCCTCACGCATCACCGCGAGGTGTGCTTCCGCCCTAGAGGAACCCAGCGAAGCAAAGGAGAACGGCTTGCCCTTGGACCACAACCAAATACGCTCGTACATTTCTCCGTAAGGTGTCTCTTCATGCCGCGATGGGTCGTGTCGCACGTTTGCAAAAAATGAAGCGGAGCGTGTTGTCACCACGCATGGATGCAGCATCACACGATGCAAAGGATTACCGGTTCGATTCGTGATGCGGTATGTCAATTGAACTGAACTTGGAAGCGGATCGCCGCGAAATTCAACCCGAAGCCCAGTGGGATAATTCCATTCGTAGTGCAACCCGTGGTCTTTCCGGTGCCACCGCTGAGTCGCTACGCTTCCAACTGGCTCGAGTTCGACGGAAAACAGCCCGAAGTCTTCATTGCCATCCAGCACCGCCTCGCAGGAACGATACTCGATCACCTCGCCGGGCAAGCTGTGGAAGCAGACGTCGATTGCCGCGGACTTGCTACCTGCCACCGGCGTTAGTTGCGGCAACTCCGCTTGAGCGGCGAGGGGACCAACCAGCAGATGCAGTACGGCAAGCACTTGTTGAGGGCCGCAGCCTAACCTGCAAATCAACTTCGTCACGCTACCAGCTAACTTGGAAGGAAACATTAGAAGGCACGACGCACCGATGGAAGCAATGCGACAAGGCCAATGGCTACGAGCCAACCGGTCGCCGGTTCTGGAATGGATGCGGCGCTGGCGGCCCCGGACACCACGATATTCGATAGGCCGACGCTCGTGCCAAATCGCTGCTTCCAGAAGGTGTAGTCCGCTGCATCAACGATACCGTTCCCATTGCCGTCGGCGGCCACGCTCGGACCGGATTGACCTAGAGAGTCGCGCCAGACAACGTAATCGGCCAGATCGACGGTGCCGTCACCGTTGTAGTCAGCCGTGCTAATCACCCGCAAATCGATGAGATTGTTTACCGTATCTTGCACCAGTTCCCACCCGAGCCCTGGGCCGATGAATGGCAAATCGAACGTAGCGAAGGTGCTGGTCAAATTACCCGCTCCGACCCCGGTTAACAAACGTCGCGAGTCTCCGCGCTTTGCCTGGTATCCGTCGAGCGTGAGCTTGAGAATCGCTTCTTGCTCGATAATGATGTTCCCGAATCCTAAAATTCCCCCCGTGTCGATGCCGCCTTGCGCTGCGCTGCCTTGCCTGAGGGAATACTCGAGAGTCGCCCCATCGCGTAGTACAAGAAACTGGTTGAATCGCATTAGTCCCGAGGGGTTACCGGGCTTCAACGTGGCCCCGTCGAGTACTTCGCCTCCTTGATTGGTGCTGGTGCCAGCGTAGGTGCCTTCGGCAACCACCATGTTCTTCGCAAGCGTATTGTCGTACCGCAACACTCCCGTACCGGATTTGGTCCATTCGCTGGCTGCCGTAATTAGATCCGACGTAATCCGTGCTACCGCACTTTGGTGCACGGCAATCTCACCGGTATCGACCGTCAGGTCGAATCCGCTGAGCGTGTAAGAAGCCTGGAAATCCAAGGAAGTCGCGGTGCGATCGGCTTGCAGGTTGATCGTTGCGACAGTGGACCCTGCTGCAAATACCACGCGTGTGCCATTCGCGAATCCGGCATCGACCACACCGTCCCGCGTCCAGTTTGCCGCGTTGCTCCAGCTGCTCCCGTCTCCGGGCGTGCCTGCCGAAGGGTTATTGCCGTCCCAGCGTGATACAACCGAACCCAGGGTGATGCTCGGCGCGCCGAAGTTGAAGGAAGCGTCGTAAGCCCGAATTTGGTACTCGCTGCCGGGGTTGTAGACGGGAAGTTCGAAGATAGGAGTCGGCGCATTGCCGATGACGTTGTCGTTCTCGAGAATCTGATAGCCATGAACCCCAAAGTTGTCGAATGGCTCCTGCCAAGCGAGATAATTGCCATCGATCAGCTTCAAGTTCTCTACTTGTTCAGGGGCGATAACGTCTGCTTCGGAAATGACGAACACATCGGTATCGACCAGGCTGGCAATATTGATCGCAACCTGCTGTCCGCTTTTGGTAAACGAGAATCCGCCGGACAAATCGACAAAACCATCCTGTGTCACCCGCTTTACCTGAGGATTCTCGATCCAATCGGGAATGGTCACATCAACGGTCACGTCATTCAAAACGTCGAACGTGGGAGATCCGAAGAAGATACCGGAATAGCGGCCGGTGAGATTTGCCACGGGCAGTATCACGGCGTTTTCGCTGATAATCGACCTGGCCGCAGCCGTGATGTCGGTGGCGGATTGATTGACCGTGTTGCCGCCTACCGATAAGGTCGTGTTGTCGATGGTCTCTCCGTAAAGCACCAGATTGCGCACCGTTTGCAATTCGTGCACGACTTCCATCTGGCGGGCGTGCAGCGCGGGGTGGGTGGCTTCGCGATTATCCAGCATGAAGCCAACCATGCCCTTGGCTCCGCCCATGATCGCGCTCCAGAACTGCACGTCGATGCCCCAGTCGGTCGGCTGGTCGCCTCCCCACGCATCGGAGACGCCCTGCGTGACCCACCACATGCGTAACGGCTCGGTGTTGTTCTTGAGCGAATCGGCGTATTGCAGCACCTGATCGATGTTGCGATTGCCCACGCTATCCGATAGCGGAGCCTCTTGCATGTACCGATCGATGGCCGGGTGATCGGAAATCAGCCCGTACCGCTGGAGCACGTTGTCTTTTACCAGGTTGATGAACGTTGGCTTTGGCGAGTTCCGCCAATAGGTGTCGTTCAGCCGCCACATCGCCTGAGGATTGCGCGTCGAACTGTTTTGTTGCAGGTCGGGTTCATCGCGGACGTACCACCCGTAGATGGCGGGATCGTCGGCCCGATCTGCCACGGGGCCAGGGAGTTGAAACAGCGGCGCCTGGTACGGTACGCCGCCTTGGACCCCGGTGGAAAAGTCGCGGTATTCCACCGTGTTCAAGTCGCCATTGGGGAAATCGAGAACGTCGATGTGCAAACCGCGTATCGAATACTCCTCAAGGCGGGTCTCCATCAAGCTGGGAAAACGACTGGTTGCCCCATGAATATCGTGTCCGTACTGCAAGCGGGCATCGCGCATCACTCCCTCGTTGGTGGCCAAGTCCGCCTGCCAACTGGATGTAGGAAGGATGGGCTCGGTGACTCGCACCGGGGCGCCGGTGGTTACAATTTGATTGTTGTCGGTGCGCGTCGCCTCGACACGAACAGCATACGGCGTGAGCAGTTCTTGCGGCTGGCCGTGGTCGACTTCGATAATCTTGATGCTGTTCGGCGGAATGACGTTACTGCCGCCAACGAAACGGCTTTGCCCCGTGACGTTGTCGTTCAGGAACAGGTCGTTGATGTTATAGGAGGTAGTGTCGTCGTTCCGCAGGTAAACATACGACTTGGTAAGGTCCTGGCTTGGTACGACGTTGCCAACGCGCAGTTTCGGGGTCGATAGAAAAACACTTCGGCTCAGTGAAACGTTCGAGTCGGTGCTGAGCGTAATGTCGACGTTCTGGTTTGGCGAAAACACCCCGCCATTACCTTTCAAGGTCAACGTGGCCACCTCGCCGGGCTGCACACTAATCGGCCAGACTCGAGACCAGTCGTAGTTGCTTTGGCTAGCGGCTGGTACGCCGTTGATAGTGACGTTCGCGTTGGTGAACGTTTGCGCCGCACCCGTGTTGTTGCGGACAAACATAAACAGCGCGCCGCCGGTGTCTTGCGTGCCGATGCCGTAACCGTTCCGCGTCGCCTCGTGATAGACGGCCCCTTCGAAGGTCAGTTGCGCTAGAGACAGCGAAGGACCAAGCAAGGCCATGTATAGGCCTAGACATTTAGCCAGATGCGGCCCGGCATGCCGCGACGGGGAAATCATGATGGTCGATCTCGGGGAAAGCTTTTCTCAGTTGAACTGCTCGGGGTCGACGATTTCCCCGTCGAAGCGGTGGGCGAGGTTGTTCAGCAGAATGATTGGGATGTCGTAATTCAACGTGCGAACCGATCCGTCGGCGAACGCCGTGTTCACACCGCCCGGATGCGCCGAACCAAGCCGAAATCCGTAGGTGGGATCCGAATCGCCGCTGGGGTTCATGAGCTCGGTATTCGAGTCGATCCCCATTTCGCAAGCCGTCGAACGGATCACGTCGGGATCCCACCCATCCGACCAGCCTCGGTCGTCCCAGCCAACCCCGGTGGGAGTTTCATACTGGTTCGGCCGCAGGCGTTTTTCGCCGAGCACCAGCGTATTGCTGGCGCCATCGGGAATCTTATTGAAGCTCACCTTGGGCGACCAACCGATATTGGTTTCCTGGGTCCCGCCGTCGGTTCGCAGTACGTTGCTCCGAACGATCACGCCAAAGAAGCCAACGTTTTCACGCGACGACGCGCGAGTCTGGTGGGTCGGCCATTGCGGGCCCATCCAGAAGGGTGCGGTGCCGCAGTATTGCTCGGTTCCGAGCAGCCCTGCCAGGCCTGGATTGGTGGCCACGTTCTGCGCCTCGGTAGGTGCGGGACATGCAGCCGCGTAGTCCATCAGCCAACGAATTCCATTCTGGCTGCCATCGGGGTTCAACGCGACACCCTTGGTTCGCGCAGCCGCGAAGGGCAAAAGTAGGATGGCACGCTGGTTTGCTCGATTGCCGGGGTGCTGGCCAGGCTGAAGACGTTCCCACCCTCCATGTACGGCAGGATCTGAAACGCCCAACTCAGCCCCTGCCGATGGCCCGTCATCGGCTTGCCGCCTCCGACAGACGCTGGGTTGCTGAGATAGTCTTCGAGTTGCGGGTACGGATGAATTCCACCGGTTGGGAACATGCCCAATGCTGACTCGTGATTCTGCATTGCCAGCATCATCTGCTTCAATTGATTTTTGCACTGAGTGCGACGCGCGGCCTCGCGAGCCGCCTGGATTGCTGGCAGCAACAAGGCCACCAGAATGCCGATAATCGCGATCACGACCAGCAACTCGACCAGCGTGAACGCCGACTTGCGACCTTGTTCTAGTTGTCGACCTTCCATCTTGAATACACCTTTCTCCTCTCTACTTCGCTCGCTGATCGCCCCATCGCGATGAGGGCACCACCGTTCTGCGTGACCGCCTTGCAGCCATCACGCACGCGTGACGAACATCGAGCTGCGATTTACCCTGTTGCGGGCCCCCATCCAGGAAAGCCCAAGCACGACGAGCCCGACGAGTGCTTGCGACGTCGGCTCCGGAACATTCGCGCCTAAAATTGAATTTGCATTTGCGGCCAGCAGCGAGCTGAGCGACTGCGTGGAGAGCATCGTAATTTCTTCCTGGCTCAGGACGCGCGTCCACATGGCGAAATCGTCGTAGATGAATCGCGACGCATCGCCGCCGCGGCCACTCGAGGAACTACCGAGTGTAATCGCACCGAACACTGCGTTTGGAGCGGTAGACCCCCTGTTCTCGTTGTCCCAGCTCACCAACTCGCCATCGATATAGAGGAAAGAATCCTTGATCGTTCCATCCGCGGGAGCAATCGTGTAGTCCTGGACCAGCACCACGTGGTGCCACTCGCCATCGACAAGATTGGCGGGCAAGTTTTCCTCGGGGCCGTTGCCAAAATTGGCTTTCCAGTACTCGTAATCTTCCTGGTCGACGAGACCAGGCGTAGTGGCATTTGGATTTTCACCCGGGAAAGGCGAGGGCAACGTTGCGCCACTAGGTTGTCGCGCCACAGGACGTAATCGGCAATATCGGTCGAGCCGTCCAAGTTGTAGTCGCCATTGCTGGTCGACAGGTCGAACAACGCCGGATCATTCACCGTGCGGAGATCCACCGCTCCGCCACGATAGTGATAAAACAGCTGGTCTTGGTCGTTCACCTGGAACCAGGTCCAGCGGTTGGTGCCGCTCATGTGGTCCAGCGGACTTCCGGACAAGACCGTGCCGTTCCAAAAGTTGGTTTGCGAGCTATCCAGTCCCCATCCCGACGGTGCGACCGAGTGGGCGTCGAACATTACTTGATCCCTGGTAACGGTCTCGCTCCCTTCGATGTACCCACCTACCGTCTTGCTGTAGCGGCGGTTGTACGGCATGCGGACGTGGAACGAGTAGGTGAACTGCTGGCTTTCAATCTCGGCGGGTATGCCACCCGTCGTCGCGCCGTTGGTCAGATTCACGCCGACCATCGCGTAGGCACTCCCCTGGTAGTGGCTTGGCTGCTTGTTGCCGAACTCGTCTTCGTCTAAGCACATGTCGCCGTTGCAGAACGGCGGGTTGGGATCGCCGTCGGCGTCGGGAGCACCGCCGGGTGCGAATCCGCCGCCGAACCTGCCGGGAGTCCAGAAGTACGTATCGTTCGCAAGAGGATCGCCCGGCAACGGGTCGCCATCGAGCGTAATATTCTGCAGATTGCCGCCGCGATTCACCACCGCGCCGGTCCGACCATTGCCCGAGGAGTCGGCAGCCGCCAATCCAGCGGCTTCATTCAACTCCAAGTAGAGTTCCAGATTGTCGCCGATCGCCGCATGCGCGGATGGCTGCAGGCCGATGCAGGCCAAGGACGTTGAAAGAATAAGATTCGAAATCAGCCTACACCGAGCCATCTTGAGAGCCTCCTGTTCCGCTGTTACTTCACTGCCAATCGAGGGTGTTTTAATCGAGCACGCACCGCTGGCAACTACCGCCAACGGCACGCGCCCGCCTTTAAACGAATTTATTCATTCGTTACAAAACGGTCTACTTCTTGGTTCGCTTTCGGTAGGCAGCAAACGCAAGCAGGCCGAGCGAACCCATCACCCAAGTCGAAGGCTCGGGGATGTTCATCAGCGAAGTGGTGGCCAACAGGCTGATCTCCGAAGGATCAAGCGCTCGGCTCCACACCGCGTAGTCGTCGTAGTACAGACGGGAAGCGTCGCCACCACGCGTGTTGGGCTGAGCCCCGAGGGTGATGATACCCAGTGGCTGATCAGCACGCATCGCGCCCTGAATGGTCTGCCAATCGACAAGATTGCCGTCGATGTACAGGAACGTATCTTGGATGCTGCCGTCGCTTGGAGCGATTGACAGGTCCTGCACGATGGCTACATGGTGCCAGTTACCGTCTACGAGCGTTCCCAGCGGGTTGGACGCCACGTCGAACAAACCTGGCGTGGTATCGGAGTTGAGGCCTACACCGCCACCGGCGTAGTGATGGAACAGTCCATCTTGGCCATTCACTTCCATGAATGCCCAGCGGTTGCCATCGACATGTTGCGTATGGCCATTGCTGTTGATATTGAAGTAATTCGTATCGGCACTACTGAGTCCAATGCCAGCAGCGTTGACGTTCTGCACGTCGTGCAGAATCTGCCCCTGGCGGATCACTTCCGATCCAGCGCCCCAGCGTTGGTGTCTTTGGTATTCGTCGGATTGTACGGCATGCGCACGTGGAACGAGTACGTGTACGCGCTGCTGTTGATGTTTCCAGGGACGCCACCGGGGTTGGTTTGACCATCGGTAAGATTGGCACCCAGCATCCAGAAGGGCTGCCCAGCGAAGAACGAACCCGACCCGAATTGTGGCGCCGCATCGCCGTCACCGTCGGGAGCACCAGCAGGAGCGAAGCCATTGCCAAATCGGCCCGGCACCCAAGGGCTGTGCCCGGGACTGGGATCCTGGGGTCCGGCACCATTCGTGCCGGGAGCATTCTGGTCCGAACCGCCGCGATTCAGCAGAAGACCATCGCGACCCAAGCCACTCGCGTCGGCCGCGGTGGTACCCGACGATTCGTCAAGTTTGTAGTACACCTCAAGGTTGTTGAAGATGCTCGCGTTGACGCATCGCGCCAAGGCAAAAAGCACCGCGACAGACAACAGTTGTCTCATCATTAGATCTTCCTCCAAAAAAAGATACAGTTGGCAGCGAAACACTCGCTACCGACCAAGGAAACCGACAAGGGATACCGCTCTTGTTAAGACCAAAAAGTAACGAGGTGCCCCCTACTCTGACGAAGGGCCTAATCGGGAGCAGAACGCCGAAATTGTCTGAATCACACAAGCTGCAGGCGGTTTATCACCGCCCACGAGCTTAATTCTATTCACACGTCAGAAAATCACTGTTATCTAAAAAGCCGAAGATACTGCCAAAATCGTCACTTTCTCTGCAGTTTTCGACCCATTCTGGCAGATCTCCTGCCAGTCGGGCCGGAACGGCCTGGACACCATCGCCTGCGCCAGAAACCTCGCGATTGCGACAAGCCGAACGCACTTTGTCGCGGTTCCTACGCACCGCTCTCGAACGTCACAGGCAGCTACTCAAGCCCGGATATGGTGGCGGAATCCAAGCCAAGCGATCGGGCCGTCTTCAGCAACTCATGACGGGTCGCAGCGTCAATCGGAATGCCATCGGCGAGACGCCGCTCCCGAGTACTGGCCTCGAGTTCGCCGGGCACGAGAACCGGCTTTTCCGCGTCGATCCTGCGTGAACTCTTGACAAAATCGACAAACACCTGCACCTCTTCGGCGAAGGACGTGTCGCGCGGAATCTTGGCCGGGTCGATCACGATGGCGAGCATGCCGTTGATTAATCGATCGGCCCCCGGTTGGCTGCACCCGCTACCGGCGACCGCTCCGGCCATCAACTCGGCCACGATTCCCAGCCCGTACCCTTTGTGGCCACCGAATGGCAAGATCGCACCCGGCGGATCGGTATAGAAGTGATTTGGGTTGTCGGTTGGGTTTCCATCGGCATCGATAATGCAATAGCTGGGAACTCGATCGCCGCGATTTCGCGCCACTTTCAACTTGCCCTCGGCAATGGATGCGGTGGAGATGTCGAGAACGATTGGCGGCCCATCGGGGCGCGGGATCCCCGCGGCGATTGGATTGGCCGAGAGTCGGCGATCGATACCTCCGAAGGGAGCCACGAGCAGTCCGAAGCCGCTGGTATTCACAAAATGAAACGAGACCTTGCCGGCCAGGGCCGCCATCTGCGGCCAGTCGCCAACCCTGCCGAGGTGACCGCAGTTGCGAAGCGACAACACACACACACCCAGTTGCGCGGTGCGATCGATTGCCATCTGCATGGCTTCTTCGGCAATAATCTGGCCAAAGCCGCCGTCGCCGTTGACTACCAACAGACTACCCGTGTCGTGTTCGACCCGGGCGTGGCGATTCACCTGCACCTGTCCCCTTTGAACGTAGTCGACATAGTACGACACGCGGATCACCCCATGGGAATCGTGCCCAGCCAGGTTGGATTCGACGAGATAATGCGCTAGTCGCGATGCTTCGTGTTCGTCGGATCCGACGCGACGAAAAATTTCGGCTACGAGTTTCTGCAGGACGTCTGCCGCGACGATTCTCGTCTTTGCATCGGGGGAGTGCTTCAGGTTCTGTGGCACAGGGTCCATGTTCTGTATCCTACTTTTTAGTCTTGGTGGCGGTCGAACTACCGAGTGGTCTCGTTGCCCGCCATCCGCTCAATGGCGATTGCGCGAACAGGGGACGCATCTCGTCCAACAATCGGCAGCGGAAGGGCGAAGAAATCGACGTCGCGATCGACGATGGCATCAAGGCCCGTCAGGTTTTCTACGATTAATACGTTGTTTCCAAGCAGTGCCAAGTGGGCCTCGAACGGATCTTGGTCGACCGACGGCGTATCGACGCCAACCAGCTTGATGCCACACTCGACCAGCAACGACGCCGCGGCACCTGTGATCTTGGGATGATCCGTAAAATAATTGTCTTGCTGCCAATGGCGGTGCCAGCCCGTGTGCAAGAGCAGGATGGGTCGTTTCGTGAGCTGCTCGGCAAGAGGCGTGAGATCGCACGCGTCGATGAACCCAGGTTTCACCGTAGAAGAAACATCTACGACGTTCGCAGGTCCGCAACACTGCTGGAGATGTACTTGATCAATGGTCGGTGCATTGGAAAAGAAATGGAAGCACGAGTCGATATGCGTTCCGTTGTGGACGCCTAGCGATAAACGACTGTTGTTCAGCCGTCGCGGCACAGAAGCAGTTGGTGGTGCGGCCGTGTCGATCACGCGAATTTCCACACCTTCATCCCCCGGGTAAACGGGAGTATCGGTCGACAGTCGCTGAGTCAAATCGTAGATTCGCATTGCTTAGATTGGGTTTATGCTGTGCTGTACTTGGCTACTGTACGGTAACCACCTGACAAGTTTCATGCGAGTCGATTGCCGCCAACGACAAACGGATCGATTCGATCGCATCTCGCAAGCCTACCGGCGGTGGTGTCCCCTGCCCAGGCAAGCGAGAAACTCGCACAAATGTGCCGCACAACGACTCGTAGAAGCGGTCGCCGTCCTCAAAAAGATTGGGCTGCTCGGTCGAGCGGACATCGGGATTCAGTCGAATGTGCGTGAGCGCTCGTGACACGTCGTCCACCACGATGCTTCCTTCTGAACCGATCATCTCGCAGCGTTCGGCCGTCCGCGCTTGACCGTCGCGGTAGGCGACCGTCATGTTTCCCAGCAATCCCGATTGGTGCTTCGTGTTGACGGCCAAGTCGACGATTGTCCCTTCAGGCTCGCGACGCGATTCGAATGCAAAGATTCGCTCTACTGGTCCGCCTAGCCAGCGGAGCAAATCGAAGTGGTGTCCCAGTAGCGTCCAATACATCACATCCGGTCGTGTATTGACGTGCGGCGGTGGCGTGCCATCGGAAACCTGCAAGCACAGCTGACGCAATCGGCCGATCGCTCCCTGGTCGAGCAATTCCTTCATTCTGCGATAGCCGAAGGCGAAGCGTCGATTAAAGTTGATTCCGAATTGCACCTGTTGTCGATTGGCTATTTCAAGCAATTCCTCAGCCGCTTCCAAAGAGTCTCCGAGCGGCTTTTCGCAGAATACGTGCTTGCCGGCATTCACGCAGAGCTTCGCATGTTGCACATGCAATTCGTCGGGACTTGCGATGCATACCAGGTCCACATCGCCGCTGGCAACCATCTGTTTTTCATCTTCAAACGCTCGCGCACCGAAACGTTCGGCTAACGCTTGACGCCTCGCCGAGCACGGATCGCACACCGCTACCAGGCTGGCCTGGGGGTGCGCGGCGGCAATCGACGCGTGCATCGCCCCGATGAAGCCGCTCCCAATCACTCCCACCCTAATCGCCATCTCGGAAACTCACCTAATTTAACGCCCCAAGCTTGATGTTGGTTGAACGCACCCAATTCTAAACGGCACCCCGCGGTCAATGCGAGGCGGCGTGGCTTCCCGTTTCGACCGATTCGACCATTCGAGTGGCAAATCGCATCGCCGACTTCATATCGGTGGCATCGGCGAGCCCTTGCCCTGCGATATCGTAAGCGGTGCCATGGTCGACCGAGGTACGGATAATTGGCAGCCCGAGCGAAACGTTCACCGTATGCTCGAAATCCAGTAACTTCATCGGCACGTGCCCTTGGTCGTGGTACATGGCAACCACCAAGTCGTACCGCCCGCGATAGGCTTGCAAGAACAACGTGTCGGCCGGATACGGCCCCTCGCAGCAGATGCCGCGCGCTTGCGCGTCTTTGATGGCCGGATCGATGACACGCTGCTCCTGGTGGCCGAATAACCCGTTTTCACCCGCATGCGGGTTCATGCCGCACACGCCAATACGCGGTTCAGGCCAACCGAGTCGCAGCATGGCGGCGTGGCCGAGTTCGA
This sequence comes from Lacipirellulaceae bacterium, assembly GCA_963753855.1. Classification (GTDB taxonomy): domain Bacteria; phylum Planctomycetota; class Planctomycetia; order Pirellulales; family Lacipirellulaceae; genus Aeoliella. The sequence continues at coordinate 38,766 of CAVWDV010000011.1, forward strand.
TGGTGTCGAGCACCCGCTGCCTGGTCGCCTTGGTTGCGTCCTCCAGCGAGCAATGAGTTGTTACGTGAACTACCCGCAACCGGTCGTTCGCTAGCAGCATGCGCGACTCGGTTACGTTGCACAATTCGGCGATGTACTCGGTATGCCCGGTGAACTGCTGTCCTGCGAGCGACACGGCTTCCTTGCTGACCGGCCCGGTCACCATGGCATCCGCCACCTTGGCGAGGCACAGTTCCGTCGCCACGCGTATATGTTCCAGAGATTCCCGTCCACACGCGGCATTGGGCCCGCGAAGATCGATATCCTGTTGCGTGGCAATCGCGTTGTCGACAATGGTGACACGAGCAGACGGCCGCCGGTCTGCGTTTTCGATCACCGCGTCGATCGGCAACCCGCTTTGCTCCGACAGACCGGTAAGAACCGACGCGTTTCCGACGATCAGCCAGTTGGCTGCTTCTCTAAGTTCCGGGTCGGTGAGCGCTTTGACCAGGACCTCTGGGCCAATACCGGCTGGATCACCCTGTGATACGGCAATTACGGGACGTTGATCGTCTGCAGTCATTTGCTTACCTCAGGAAGGGCTGGTGCTGGATGGCACCGGTTGAAAATGGACGAAAGGGAGGTCGGCGTTCCAAAGCCGCCAGCTTTCGTTATCAGTTGCCAACAGTGGAGAGGATGGTCTCTTGCCACGGCCAGCGGGATGCCGTCCGCAATTTCGCCTTGAACCCACAGGTGATCGATTCCGGCCGCTTCGCAAAATGCCGTAGCGGTGTCACCGCCAGTAAGCATGAAGGTACCTCTCTCGTATGGAGCCATCGCTCGGGCAAGGCCTGTGAAGAGGCTTGGGTCGACCTGGTAAGGATTCATTCTGAAAATGCGGCAAGAACCTTCCGCCAACGCACGGTCGATTTGGTTGGTGTTGCCCAAATCCTCGACGACGACCCCCGTGGTGCCGCTCAGGTGCTCGAGTTGTGCCGATGTCACCGGGTTGGTTGAGCCAGCAACGACGATCAAAGGCAAAGGTAGTTTGAATGGCTCGTAATCGGCGTCGTTACGCCTGCGATGCAGCGAAAGGGCAATTGCGCGTGTCAGTCCGGCCGAGCCTGCTTCGATGGTGATACCACCCAGCCGCCCTCGAATTCGCACGACGCGGTCAAGATCGTACTGGGTCAGCGCATCGAACAGCCAAATTTCGGGGGCGGCAACGTGTGGCAACGTCGGAGCCGCTTGGGCTAGTTCCATCTCCATCATGTCGTCGAGACTGAAGAGTCGAATTGGCAGACTTGTCTCTTGCCGCAGACGTGCGACGAGATCGACGGCCGGTCCCGCTCCTTGCGTTAGCAGGTGCCCATCGAGCACGGTACGGCCTTGCGACGGGTTGGCTGGGCAGACGAGCGCGGCAGCGGCACAGCATGCCTGCACCGCCGCGGCGATCTCGGCGCCTGGATGACCCTTCATGGTCGAATCGATTTTCTTGATCACACGCGACTGTCCGAGGCTGCCCCGCTGCTTGATTACCTGTTCGACGTAACGGGCAGCCTCGGTCGCGGACACGCCTCGCGTGTCGGTAGCGACGGCGGCCACCCGCGGAAGAGTGCCTGTTGGCAGTGGAAGACCACGTACGACGGGAACTTCTCCGTTGTACGCAAACGGCGCCACGGCATCGCATGCTCCGGTAAGGTCATCGGCGATGATCAGCAGGTCAGCCTCACTCGATTCGAATTCACACAGCATGAGTTTTGGAGCGTCAGCTGCTAACCTCCGTGCCGAAGATAGACCGTCTTGCGACGCAGGTAATGGTCCAGCCCATGCTTTCCATCATCCCCGCCGATGCCGCTTTGCTTCCAACCGGTGTGGAAACCATGAATCGACTCGCCTGGTCCACGATTGACGTACAACTCGCCAACTTCCAGATCTTGAATAATCGACATCAGGCGATTCAGATCATTGGTATAGACGTAAGCCGCCAATCCAAGGTTGGAGTCATTTGCCATACCCAAGACTTCGTCGTAATCGGAAAACGACATAATCGGGGCCACCGGGCCGAAGATTTCGCGCTGCATGATCGGCATTTCCTGGCGAACCTCCGTTAGTACGGTTGGCTGGTACCAATACCCCTTTTCGAACTGGCTGCCGCTCGGTCGTCCGCCTCCGGCGACCACTTTGGCCCCCTGCTCTTTCGCCTCGTTGACGTAGCGTTCCACCTTCTCGAGTTCCTGCCTGCTGACCTTAGGGCCAAGTTCGGTGTCGTCCATCATCGGGTCGCCTATCCGCAATGCCTGCGATCGACGAATGAACTTTTCGATGAATTCCCCGGCCACTGACTGATGGACGTAGGTCCGTTCGTTGCAAATGCACACCTGCCCGCAGTTCAGAAATCTCGCGAAAACGGCCCCCTCCACAGCGGCGTCAATGTCGCAGTCGTCCATCACAATGAACGGTGCCTTGCCTCCCAACTCGAGCGACACCAGGGTCACATTATCTGCCGCGTTCTTGGCAATGCGTTTGCCCGTGGCTACGCTGCCCGTGAACGTAATCAGTTGCGGCATCGGATGCTTAACGAGAGCCTCGCCTACCGTCTCCCCCGGCCCAGTGACGATGTTCACTACACCCGGTGGTAGTCCGGCCTCTGCGGCAAGTCTAGCCAGGGCCAGCGCCGAAAGCGGTGTTTCCTCGTGAGGCTTCAGCACAATGGTATTGCCCGCGATCAACGCGGGCGCGATCTTGCGGATGGCCACGGCGAGCGGGTAGTTCCATGGAATAATGGCCGAGACGACGCCCAGCGACTGCGGGATTATCCATAGTTGCTCGTTCGGCCTGTCTGCCGGGAGAATCTCTCCTTCGATGCGGCGTTCGAACTCGGCGTAGTAGCGAAACCAACTGTTGCCGAAATCCACCTCGCCGCGAGACTCCGTGATTGGCTTTCCAACTTCGCCGCTAATCGTTTTTGCCAGAGATTCTCTGTCCCGCTCAACAAGGTCGGCCCAGTTGCGTAGCAGCCGACCTCGTTCGACGGCGGGGCGTCGCGACCATGCACGCCAGGCACCTGCGGCGGCTTCGACCGCAGCGCTGACCATTTTGTCGGACGCAACCGATACGCTGGCGATCGGCTCTTCAGTTGCCGGGTTGATGACATCAAGCGATTCGTCGCCCGTCACCCACTCTCCGCCGATTAACATTGCCTCGGGCATATTCACAACTCCTGATTGCTATGCGAGCAGGCGCGCGTGCCGCCACGACACGACGTCAGGTCGCGTACAAGGTAAGTTCTGCGAATGCCGGCGATGCACTACAAGGGCCTTACCGACCCAACTTCGCCACGCACAAAGGCCGGATGCTTGGGAGGCGGCACCTTGCGTTCTTCTTGCCCCGGGGACGACAGGGTTGCCAAGTCGTTGCGAAGTTGCTTGCCGGCTTCCAACAAGAGCGTGACTTCGGATTGCTGCGTGATGCACTCGAATCCCGCCGCTACCTTTTCCCGCGCATCGTCGAGTGAATAGCAATTGCAACACGCAGTCTTCCCGGCGGCCTTGCACGCCTTGAGCACGCGGGCCATGACTTCGCGATGCTGCCCATCGGTGGCGTACTCGTGCCGACATAGATTCATCGATAAGGCCAGATCGGTTGGCCCGACAAAACATCCATCCACACCGTCGAGCGCCATGATCTCGTCGACAATGGCGATGGACTCTATATGTTCGACCTGTACAAATAGCTTCGTATTCGCGTTGGCGTTATCGACGTAGGCAGAACCTTGCTGCAAGCTGCAATCTCCGCCGAGAGATCGCACACCAAGCGGTGGGTACTTGGCGGCCATGGCCACTTGACGTGCCATTTCCACCGAGTTCACCATTGGCACGACCACCGCGTCGGCACCGATATCTAATGCACGCTGCACATCCGACACGCTGTCGATTCCGATGCGAACCCACGCTTGCGTTTGCGAGGCGTGCAGCGCTTGCACACACTCGTAAGCGGTTTCGAACGACATGGGACCGTGCTGAAGATCAAGAACAACAAAGTCCCAACCCGACTTGGCCAAACACCGCGAGACCGGCACCGCCGGCATGTCTTGCCAGATACCGACGCGAATCGACTGTTCGCTACCATCAGCATCTGCATTGTGAATCATTTCGACTCCGTCACTTGAATCCGCTATTCCGCACTCAGCACGGCAGCAATCGCACGGGTTTCCACAAATCCGCTTCGCAAAGGGTTACTACCGCGCCGCGGTTGTAAACACCCCTGTCGATCGAACGTGCCACCACTCGGCGAATTGAAAAGCTGCACTCGCATGATAACCGTTTGCGACTATCGATCGAGTCCGCGCGGGCGATATACTAAAAAGTCAATAATTGTGGCCCAACTGTTCCGCGGTACAGCGAGCACAGGGCCGCGTGTTCTTCCGAGGCATTTTCGCAAACCTTGGGCACTGAGTACGCGCCAGCGGCGCTGCCCTGTGGTACAATTAGCGACAAGCAATGTCCAACCGGCAACAACTGGTCACCTGCCGCGGTAAGGTGGAGGGTAACTCCAGTAATATACAGAACCGCTTTCGACCGTGCCCAAAATTTAGTTTGGCTCTGTCGCTTGACTTTCGAAGACGCTCGGGCACGAATAGGCAGGCTCGAGGTTAATCTCATTTCATTGCAAAAGGAGTCGTTGGCACTGGCGGTACCACTGATGTAACACCATACGTGGCGGCCGTGTTGCGACCACAAACCTTATGAGCACAGCTAGTTGGCCAAGTGACGACTTGGTCGAATCCAACGTCGACACGAGTTATCTGGCTCACGTACGATCGGTGGGCCGGCCGTTGCTGTCGTTCACCTCTGGACACTTTCCTCCTGGCACGGTGAGCGCCCTCACTCCCATCCATGCATCGTCCTGCATGGATGCTTGAATGGGCCGATCGAGCTCGTTACCAGCCAGTTTCGAAAAACCCTGGAAGCTGGCCAGGTATACCTTCTACCGCCGAACGAGTTACACCATTGGGAAGTGCATGGCGAGGATGTAAGTGCGACGATTGGCCTATTGGTCGACGCCGAAAACCCTGGCAGATGGCCGCGAGGAACCGGGGTGGTGGAGTGTTGCGAGCGCTTGGTCAAGCTAGTGGACGCTCCGAAATTGTTTTCCATGGCTGACGATCCGGAACTGGGAGCGATATTCTGGGAGGCAGCCGACATCTTAACATTAGACGAACCGTGCGATCAGGTGATCGTCAATGGCACACTATGGCTGCTGTTGGGCAAGATCGTCAGTCGCCTCGACCAACCCGAGGTCAACGTAGACGATTGGGTTAACTCTGCCAAGAGAATTCGCCGGCTCTTGCTGAACCACGTCTACGATTCTCCCTCCGTCGAGCAGATTGCTCGTGAAGTTGGCATGAGCCTCACCAATGCGAAGAAAGTGTTCTCGGCAACGTACGGTTGTGGGATTAAACAGTATCTCAACCAGCTAAAGCTGTACCAGGCCAAGCGCTTGCTCGGCGATCCCACGCTGACCGTCGAGCAAGTCAGCCACAAACTGGCGTTCGAAAGCACAGCCTACTTTTGCCGCATGTTTCGCGCCCGCACTGGGCAATCACCAACGGAATTCCGTAAGAGCTTGCGAAGCGATTGAGCCGCACCTCAGCGGAACCTACGTTGGTGCAATCGCGATCGTGGTGCGGAAAAAGTCAACACTTCCAGCCAATCGACCAAACTCCGCCAGAGCAAGCGGTGGTACAGTGGTCGCTGGTCGCCGTGGGTGACCTCAGGGATAGGTTGTTCCTCGGCGTGAGCGACTCAGTTCACGCGGCCGAACTGCGGTCAGGCCGCTGGTCTCGATCTGGTCGCTCACGCAATCTCTTGTCCAATTCAACTTTCATTGTGGATCGTGTCTTGACCAGTTCAACTCGACTCGGCGGTCTTTCGCGTCGCAACTTCTTGCAATCGGTAGTGGCTTCGGGGACGTTAGCCCAACTTCCGGCGCTGGGAGCGGAGACGCCCGCGCGCTCTGCAATCGCTGAGCCAGGGGACCAGCCATGGTACAAAACCGCGTATCGCCGAGCCGTCATCGATATGCATATCCCCGACTGGGACCCGCAGTTCCTGGCAAAGTTCGACGCCGAACAGTACGCGGATAGCCTTCTCCTTTCTCGCTCACAATCCATCGTTTGCTACGCGCACTCGCACGTAGGGCTATTCAACTATCCGACCGAAGTGGGCCGACAGCACCACGCCTGGAAGGGACGTGACGCGCTTGCGGAAGTGATCAACGGTTGCCACGCTCGGAACATTGCGGTTGTTCTCTATTGCAGTTTGATCTTCGACCGCTATGCGGCCGATACGTACCCCGAGTGGAGAGTCGTCGATTGGCGCGGCGAGCCGGTTTCCGGGGGCAGGCATGGATTGCTCTGCCCAAACTCGCCGTACCGCGACTACGTCCGCCGCTTCGCCGAAGAAATGAGCATGCGCTACCAGGTCGAGGGGGTGCGTTTCGACATGACGTTCTGGCCGCGGATCTGCTACTGCGAGTATTGCGAGGCGCGGTTCCAAGACGAGGCAGGTGGCGACATGCCCAAGGTGGTCGATTGGCTCGATCCCCAGTGGGTGAGCTTCCAGAGATGTCGATCGCGATGGCTCGATGAGTTTGCCAGCCTCGCCACGACAACCATCAAGCAGAACCTGCCGGCCGCCTCTGTAGAGCACCAATCGTCCACCTATCCCAAAGACTGGCAAAACGGTGTCACCGGTTCGCTTGCCGATAGCAACGACTTCTTACAGGGCGATTTCTACGGCGATCGGCTGCAAGGTTCTTTCGTTCGCAAACTATTGGAAGACCTGACGCCAAACAGGCCGTTTGGCTATGAAACCAGTGTTTCGGTGTCGTTGCAGGATCACACGGCAATCAAGCCAGAGCCACTCCTGCGGGCAAAGGCAGCTGCAGCGCTAGCCGATCACGCTGCATTTATCTTTATCGATTCCATCAACCCGGACGGCACTGTTGACACGCGGACTCAGTCTCGCATGGGCGAGGTGTTCGACCGCTTTCACTCGTTCTACGAGCACCTGGGCGGCCAGCGCGTGCGCGACGTGGTGGGATACTACAGCTTTGAATCGAAAATTGACTTTCGTGACAACGGAACCCCTGTGCGTGAAGCTGCGAATAACGATACGCATACCACCAGTTCGATGAATGCGGCGTCGCGTCTGCTGGCACGTCACGTTCCCTATGGTGTGGCAACCAAGAAATCCCTTGCAAACATCAACGCCAAGGTGCTCTTGCTTTCCAGCGTGAACATGATGGACGACGAGGAATGTCGAATCATCAGAGATTGGGTGCACGCCGGAGGGCAGTTGTATGCTTCGGGAATCACTTCAGCCGTCGACAAATCAGGACGGCTCCGCGACGACTTCATGCTCTCCGATGTATTCGGCGTGTCGCTGGTCGACCCCGCGTGGCAGGCAAGGCGACGCTACTTGTCTCCCACGGACGCAGGTGCCGAGTTGTTCGAGGAGTTTTCCCCAAAGTATCCGGCATTTTTTAACGGCCCTGGAACAAAAGTACGTGCGCATACCGCCGCCACCGTGTTGGCCACGACAACCTTGCCGTGGGACGACGGCGACCCGACCCACTTTGCCTCAATCCATAGCGACCCGCCCTGGACACCTACGGATACTCCGGAAGTTGTGCTCAATCACTTCGGCAGCGGTCGGTGCATCTACAGTGCCGCCCCTATTGAAGATTACCAGGTTCTGGCCGAAGTCTTTGTTCGCATGATCGGCGAACTATGCCCCCACTACGCATTTTCTGCCGAGGCGCCCGACTGCGTGGAGATTACCCTCTTTCGCCAAGCCGAGCACGGACGCTATACCATGGCCTTGAGCAATTTCCAGGAAGAAACGTTAGCCAGAAACTTACAAAACGTGCCGGTCACCGAGGTGAAGATTCAACTGCGGATTCCGGAACGCATAGATCGGGTGGTCGACCTCGCGACTTCCGACCGACTGCGAGTACACTACGAAGGCGACACCGCCCACCTTGTCGTCCCCCGGGTCGAAACGTTGAGCATGCTCGCCATTTACACGAACTCTTGAGACGCAAGTCTGGAAAGTCAGTATGTTTACCATCTTTTTGCCTGCATTGTGTCACACCCGGCGACCCATGCGACTGTCGCTTCTGGCCTTGCTGGCTTTATCCAGTGTCACACGCTCGGCTACGCTCGGACACGCCCCGGAAGGCCAAGGGCCACGCGTTACGGTAGACCGGGTCTTTGGTGTCCCCACGTTCGTGGTGAATGACGAAGCGTTCATGTCGCCGTGCTTTGAAACCTATGTCCCCACAGAGCACTACTTTCGGCAATTCGCCGAGGCGGGAACGAAATTGTTTTGCTTTAATGCCAACGTCACCGCGTGTGATTACGGGCACTCGAAGCCGACCCACCTTGAAAGCGGCGAATGGGATTACTCGGGTTTCGACGAGCGTGTTGCCACCGTGCTTGCTGCGCAGCCCGATGCCATGATCATGCCGCGCGTCAATCTAGGCACGCCGGTGTGGTGGCTTGAAGCCCATCCCGAGGAAATGGAGGTTCTCGACCACGGTTCCATCTTCTACAAGGATCCCAATACGAATCCGACCATACCGAAGGGTCGGGCCTTCCCGAGCCTCGCATCGAAAGCATGGCGTGAATACCAGGCCAACGCCCTGCGGAAATTCTTCCAACACGTCCAGAATTCAGACTACGCCGAACACATGTTCGGGTACATTCTCACCGGACTCGATACCGAAGAGTGGTATCACTGGAGCAGCGGCTCGAACCAACTGGCGGGATACAGCCAGCATACCCAGGCAGCATTCCGCGACTGGCTCACCGCAAAGTATGAAACAGACGAACAACTGCAGCAGGCGTGGCGCGACGACAGCGTGACATTGGCCACGGCCACGGTGCCAAGTCGCAAGCATCGTCTCGGAGTTGCTGGCCAGCGATTCCGCAGCGTTGAAACCGACGTGCCGGTAATTGACTTTTATGTCTTCTATAACGAGCTGATCCCTAGAACGATCGATTTCTTCGCCGAAGTGGCCCGAACATGCGTTGGCGACGAAAAGGCCTTAGGAGCATTCTACGGCTACATGTACGAGTTCCGGGGCGACCCCGAGTACGGCCACAACGCGCTCGAAAGGTTCAATGCCAGCTCTTATCTCGATTTCATTTACGTCACCGCGAGTTACGGCAATCGCCAGCCAGGCACGGGGGGCGATTATAGTCGCGCACCAGGCTATTCCGTTCAACTGAATGGCAAGCTGTGGTACAACGACAACGATGTCGTATCGTTTCTGGCCCCCGAAGTCCTGCGCAAGGCCGGTTGGAAGGAAACTGGCGACTGGACCACCAGCATCGAGCATCACCTCGAGGTCCTGGGGTACTCGCCGACCACAGAAGGTACGAAGTGGATGTACCGGCGCTCGATGGGGTTCGCGCTCTGCAACGGCGCCTACCCAAGTTTCTTTGATCTTCACGGCGGCTACTACGATCACCCCGAGTTGATGGCGGAAGTCGCTCAACTCAATCGCCTGGCGTCCGCCTCGGCGGGTCGGGATCGCAGCAAGGATGCGGAAATACTGGTCGTGGCGGATGAAGACTCGAACGCCTACACCGGGTTCGCCAGTGCGTCGCGCGACGGTGCCATGTCGCAATCTCCGCCGATTTTTCTCAAACTCGGCGCGCCGCAACACCAAATTCTCCTATGCGACTTGCCCAAGGTCGACCTGGCGCGTTACAAGCTCGTCATTTTTCTTAACTGTTACAACGTCGAGTCGAGCGAACGCGACTGGATCAACCCGCACCTCAAACGCGACGATAAAACGCTCGTGTGGTGCTACGCTCCAGGCCTGTTTAATGGACCGAACCGTCCCGATGACGGCATGTCGAACCTCACCGGCATCGAAGTTGATCCCACCGAGATGGAGCCAGAATCCAGCGGCATGGCCAACCTCAGGCCGAGTGCTTCGACGCATCAGCTTGCTCAAGCAATCGCCAAGCGACTGGATGACAGCCGTACGCCATCGGGTGCGAAAGACGGTGAAGACGAGCCGCAACGATCCAGCGGCCTGCCTTTTCACGTGATCGACGATTCGGCGACTCCTTTGGCGGTCGACGCGGGAACGGGTTTGGTGACCCTCGCCCAGAAGGCTCACAACGACTGGACTTCGATCTACAGTTCTACCGCGTTGCTCCCGCCAGACGTTTGGCGCGAAATTGCTGCTGCGGCTGGAGTTCATATTTTCAACGACGCCAACGATACGCTGTACGTGAATCGATCGTATCTTTGCGTGCACGCCAATGGCGATGGAGAGCGGACGATTAAGCTACCTGTATTGGCCGACGTCCGTGATGCCTTCGCAACCGACAGAAGCTGGCACGCTGTGGATTCGGTGACGCTGCCGATGGTCAACGGTGAGACCGTGCTGCTCGAATGGCGTTCGCTGGAGGAGAGTGCCACACCATGACCGACTTGTGGACCGAAACGGCAAGATGCAAGATCCATCTCGACATGCATTGCCCCGCCTGGAGCGACGAGATTCTCTCGCGGTTCGATGCCACCGCTATCGTCAATCGCGTGGCCGATGCACATGCCGACGCGCTGTATTTTTTCGCGAAGGACTGTTATGGCCACGCCTACTATCAATCCTCCATCGGTCACTTGCATCCCGCCCTTAAGGGGCGTGACTTTCTGCAAGAGATTCTCGCCGCCGCTCAGTTGCGGAACCTGCCGGTCATCGCCTACTACTCGGTCATCTGGGACAATCACGCGGCAGAACAGCACCCGGAGTGGCGGATGCTGGGCCCCGATGGCAAGGCGCTCTCGGATACCGTGACCTCGGAACTGGGCAAGTGGCGCTACCTCTGCCACAACTCGGGGTACGCCGAATACGCGAAGTCGATGCTTGGGGAAATTTCGCGGCGTTATCCCGTTCAGGGATTTCACCTCGACATGTTCAACTGCGATTTTGGCGGCCTGTCGTGCTATTGCGAGTCGTGCCAGACGGCATTTCGCCAGCGCAGCGGAAAAGACTTGCCAAAGCAGGCGACGTGGGACCGCACATGGCGTGACTTTCTCCAGTTTCGCTACGAATCGGTCGAGAAGCTCATGCTCGAACTGAGAAGTGCGTGCCGCAGCGAAGATGCCGACTTGCCGGTGGTCATGAATTACCACGGAGCCCCGAACTTTGACTGGCGGGTAGGACAGTTGCCGGTACGTCACTCGATGCCCAGCAGCCTTGCCACCGGCGAAACGTATACGCCGATGTTCGGCGATCTCTATCCCGCCATGGAAGGCCGCTACGTTCGCGCCGTGGCCCACGGGCGACCCTTCGAAATGGTCTCGTGGAGGATGAATCGCATTACGGACTTTACGCTGAAAGACCTGCCGCAACTTCGCTGGGAAGTTCTCACCGCGCTTGTCCACGGCGGCAGCACGATGCTCATCGACCAACCGTTCCACGACGGTTCGCTCGACGCGGCTGCGTACGATCGCATCCGCGAAGTCTTCGACGAAGCGAACCGGATGGAGGACACGCTTGCCGGCGACTTTGTTCCGGAAGTGGGACTCTACTATTCCTCGAAGACTCGCGATTGGTATGCAAGAGACGACCAGCGGAAGTTTCTGCTGCCGATGCTGGGAGCCTACAAAGCGCTAGTCGAGAGTCACTACCAGGTTGACTTTATTCTCGACGAATTGATCGCGAACACGGATTTACATCGCTTTGCGGCGATTGTTCTGCCCGATGTGGCGATCCTGGCTGACGAGGAAATCGAGAAACTACGCGAGTTTGTCGACCGCGGAGGGCTGCTGTTGGCGACCTTTAATACCAGCTTGTGCGATGAGGATGGCAATCTCCAGAACGACTTCGGCCTGGCCGATGTGTTTGGCGTCTCCTATCAGCGGCATGTCGATTGCGATAACTGCTATTACCAAGCACATGACAGTAACGACTCCGCCGGCGCCACCCCCGTGCTCTGCGAGGGGCAAGCCATCGTTGTCTCTAACAACAGCGCGGCCCCTGAAGGCACCTTGCGAGAGGCATTCCACAAGCGGCACGTGCCCGAACGCTTTTTTTCCCACAATATTCATCCACCGTATCGAGAGATCGGTCCGGCGGTGTTCCGCAACAATTTTGGGGCCGGCCAAGCCATCTATGTACCGTTTGGCTTGGACCGTTCCTACGCGGACCGTTACGAACTTAGCGAACACCGTACGATCTTGCGTAAGTTGATCGATTCCCATGCAGGACCCCGCTTGGTCGAGGTCAAAGCTCCCTTGAACTGCGAAGTGGTATTGCGACGCGCCGGCAGTACGTTGTGGATTCACCTGACGATGTTCAATCCGCTCAGGCAAAGTGTTGCCTTGCCAAGCCTGAACCAACCGGTCCGTCCATCGATTCGCATGGAGGAACCTGCGATCTATGAAGTTGAACTGGTGGTGAAAGACGAATTCGATTCTGCAGAGGCCCTGCGACCCGATACCTCTGTATGTATTGACGGACCGCGAATCAGCCTGCTGAGTCGGGACGTTCACGAGGTAATCAAGGTTCAGCTTTCCGCTTGACGGGACTCGCAACCGTTTTCGCATGTTATGGTGAATTCCCCCTATGCTTGGTTTATCCAGCTTGGATTACGCAATCATCCTGTGCTACTTGGTGGTGAGCATTGGACTTGGCGTGTGGTTTGTGCGTGTCGGCTCGAAGAGTTCCGAGGCATTCTTCGCCGCTACCGGTAAACTGCCGTGGTGGATCGCCGGGTCGTCGTTGCTGGTTGCCTGCTTTGCAGCCGATACGCCGCTTTGGATTGGCGAAATTATCTACAAGCGAGGACTGGAAGGGGCTTGGCTCTACTGGGCTCCCGGTATCGGTGCCGCGTTCTTCGTCATGATGATTGCGCCGTTGTGGAAACGCAGTGGCGTGCTCACCGACGTGGAGTTTCTGGAAATCCGCTATCGCGGCGATGCGGCGAGTGTGTTGCGTTTGATCAACAGCGCCTTCTACGCCGTGTTCACCAGCATCATGTGGATGGGGTTACAAACCTTGTCGCTGGCAACCATCATGGTGTCGATCACCAGCATGGACAAAACCACCTGCGTCGTTCTCACGACGCTTTTTGCCGGCAGCTACGCGATTGCGTCTGGACTTTGGGGAATCGCAGGATCTGGTGCTTTTCAGTTTCTCATTACCTACGTCGGATCGGTGGTGTTGGCGATTTATGTGCTTGTTTTCTTTACCGGCGGTATCTCCGGGCTGGTCGAACAAGTACACAGCCTCGGCGACGCTTGGCCGCAGGGTTCCGAACTGAACATGCTTCCCAGCGGCAGCGTATATGGTTTGCCAGCAATGACACTGGTCGCCTGGTTTCTGTTCCGCTGGCTCGAGCAAGCAGGTATGGGGCAATACGTGGCGCAGCGGTTGATTGCTACCCAGAGCCCCCGCAAAGCCATCTACGCCGCCATGGTGTGGGCGGTTGGTTTCTTCGCCATCGTGCCCCTGCCGTGGATCATTACGGTCATTGCGGCGAAGGTGGTGTTGCCCGACGTCGAACTTGGAAAAGAGGCCTATCCAAAGATGGCCATGCTGCTGCCGACCGGCCTGCGAGGTCTATTGATCGCCTCGATGCTGGCGGCTTTCATGAGCACTTACTCATCACTCATGAACTGGGGAGCGTCCTATGCCATCAATGACTTCTATCGTCGTTTCCTGGTGAAGAATGCGAACGAGCGACACTATGTCACCGCCGCCCGACTGTACATGCTGCCGATGGCAGTCGTCGCTTCGCTGATGGCAATTTATGCTGAGTCCTTGCTCAACGTGATTTTTGTCGTGCTGGCTGTTACGTGCGGGTATTGGTCTGTCGGCATCGCCCGCTGGCTGTGGTGGCGCGTGAACGTCTGGTCGGAAATAACCGCCTGGGTAGGGAGCGTCGGACTTGCAGGTCTGACGTCCGTACTCCCCCTGACGCGACACTGGTGGGAACCGGAATTGATGGAAGAGTATCTGGGACACCGCACCATCGCCATCGTGGTGGGGTCGCTCGTGCTCTGGGTGCTCGTGACGTATGCAACAAGGCCGACCGATCCCCAACTTCTCGATGAATTTTACCGCCGCAATCGTCCCCCAGGGTGCTGGGGTCCTGTCCGACAACGGGTTCAACTTGCGCCGTGGGTTTCGCTGCCGCAGACGCTCTCTTGCTGGAGCTTGATGTTGGTCGGTATTTACGGACCGTTGATCGGCTTGATAAAGATAGCATTCGGGCAGCCCGTGCTCGGGACCGCGCTAACGCTGGCGGGCATCGGCGGACTTATTCTCGCTGTTCGAGTGGCCAACCGACTTTATCCCGATTCGGCCGCAGGCGAACCTCCTGTGGCCGACGCGGGGCTCGCCAATGCGCGAGCGGAGAGGTCTACCGTTGACCTGTCCGCGGGGTCACCGACTTGAATTCCTTCAGGTTTTCTTCCGGAGGAATTCCAGCCGGGTTGTGCGCCCAGCGGTCGACACCGCGAGCCCAGTACGCTTTGAAGAACGGCCAGACGGACGTATCGCACTTACACTCGCCGGCCGAGAATCGAATGGTCAAACCACACCGCACCTGGTCCGATTGATTTCCTTCCGACCCGTGTACGATGTTATCGTCGTGCATGCTGCACTGGCCTGCTTTCAACTCGAGTGTCACCGCATCGGACAGGCGAAACTGATCGTCGCAAGTCTCCATATCCAATACATTCGACTCGTTGTGCACTTCGCGATGCTGCATCCGCGTATTCTGTGTCCCCGGTACGACCCTCATCGCGCCGTTGGCAGCGAAACTGTCTTCGACTGCTAGCCACACCGTCACCGCGCGATGCGGCTCTAGCGGCCAGTAAAACGCATCTTGGTGCCACGGAACAGAAGTGCTCGAACCTGGCTCTTTCGCAAAAAACTGCGAACCCCACAAGTAGAAGTCGGGCCCGATAATCTGATCAACGTAATCGAGAATCTTAGGATGCATGCACAGTTCGTAGAGTTCCCTATCTAACTGGTGCCACCAATCGATGGCCATGGTCGACGTACCAGGCGGAACCAACGCGGCGAGACGCCGGTAAAGTTGCTGGGCTTTGGCTACCTCCTCGCTGGTGAGAACCGGAAGCGCCGTAACGTACCCTTGCTCTTCGAATTGAGAAACTGCAATTGCGGTCATGCGCCTGTACCAGATTGGTGAAGAAGTGCGAAACAAGAGGCAATGAAAGCGAAGTGGGTTCGCGTATGTTACCGAATAAGTTCGGGGGAGCCGAGGCATGCGAACGCGATGCGGCCAAAAAGACATCAACTGTGGCTTGCCGAGCAAATCCGATACGCTGTAGCAGGCTGCTGAGCGTGCTAGAACTACACTATACATAGCAACCTGCCCCGGCCAAATCCTTGCCTTTTCCGCTTCTCGCTCGGCAACCGCATTCCCCGCGAGAAACGAACAACATAAAATGTAAAGCGTATCGGCGAGCCTGCAGGTACGCTACATCCGGCGAGTCGAAGCCTCCGGATTGCGTTGCTCCTTTCCTTTCCCCACCTGCTTGCAACGAGCCCACATTTGCTTGTTGCTCCACGATCACTTTTTGCGCTACAACCGGCGGAGTTGGCCCCTATGTCGAATCGGCGAACCTGTCTGAGTGTGCTTGTCGCTCTCATCGCGCTTTGCATCTCTATCTCGTGGTCGACGGTTCGGGCGGCGACTCGCGACATCGTCAACTGCGACGGGTACCCGTGCGCCAATTTCGCCTTTGGGGCGAACGTGTCACGGCAGGGCGCGCTCTTCGCAAGTATGTTCTATCATCCCCCGCGACTCGGTGCCGGGTTGGAGCCACTTGGTGGCGGGCAGTTCGAACTTGGCATCGAGGGGGATGAGTTTCCAGCGACCGACTGCGAGAGCGTGAAGGTCGATCGCCGGTGGCCGTTTGCGCGGATCGAGGCGACCGATCCCCGCATGCCCGGCATCACGCTCCGCGTCGAAGCGTTCTCGCCGAACGTTTATGACGACGCTTTCTCAGGAAGCCTGCCGCTGGCGATTGCGAACATCGATCTCGTCAACCAGGGCGACAGCGAGCAGACTCTCGTATTGCGGTTCCGCCCGCACACGTTTTTTCAGACCGAAAGCGAGCCTTTACAGATCGCCGGCTGTAAGGGAGCCGTTGCAGGATCGAATGTGATTGCCTGGATTGGCGACGATACGTCAGAGGATGGCGACTCGAATCCTTACGAGGTGCGGCTCGTCGTTCCGGCCAGAGGCGCTTGTCGATGCAAACTTGTCGTCGGTCATTGGGAAGATGGCTATCCCTGTTCCGCAAGGCTCACGGATCCCACGGCACTCGTCACCCACGTGCAGCGATACGGCGATCGACTCACTGAGGCTAGCAAGCGACTTGAGCAACGACTTCCGGCAACCGGCGACGCCGAGGTCGACGATTATTTCCGCTGGTATATGACGGCAGGCGTGGCGATGACGAAAGTGCTGAAGGATGGCACTGCACTGACCATGGGATACCACGAACTGAACCAACGCGATTCGTTCTGGACCACCTGGGCACACCTGGTGCTTTGGCCATCGCTGGAGAAGCGCATGATCCAAGAATCGATGTGGGGCCAGCGCCCTGACGGAAAAGTGCCTACCACCATCCTTCCGGTCATCGAACGCAACGAAGATGTCGACATCAATTGCTACTTTATTCTCAGAGGCCTACGTTACGTCCATTTTCACAGCGACGATGAATTTGGCCGCCAGTTACTCCCTTCGCTCAAGCAAGCCGCCGATTGGCTCGCGAGTCGCGACACAACCGGCGCCGGCCTGCCAAGGCAGACGTCGTTCTGGAATGACTGGAAGGATGTGCCCGGTATGGAACGGCGATTGTATTCGCCCTACGCCTCGATGTTGTACGTGGCGGCCATGCAGCGATTGGCCGAGTATTGCGAGCACCTCGGCGACACCGAGGGTGCCGAGCGTTACATCGATCTTGCCGATCGGGGTCAAGAGATGCTCAACAAGCCAGTCGCCGACGGGGGCCTCTTCAACGGACGTTACTACGAGCACATTTGGGCGTCGCCGCCCGACGACAAGGAGCATGTTTCCGAAGACCAGGTGGTCGGCATCGTATTCAACGTCATCCCTCCCGAAGCCCAGCAATCGGTGTTGAATACGCTCGAAAAGTCGAGCACGAAGTGGGGCGTGCGCGATACGTTTCCCTTCTTCGAGGGCGACTTTGGCTACCAGGGGGGCGACTACCACAACGGCGGCATTTGGCCTTACATGAACCAGGTGCATGCCTGGGCCCTGTTTAAAGCTGGCCGGACACGCGAAGGTCTCGCCCTGCTTAGAGAAGTGGGTCATGCCGATTTAGTGCAGGCGGGCGACTACATTCCCCATGAATATTTGCACGGAACCACCGGCGAACAGGCGGGTGTCCCGATGCAAGGCTGGAACGCGGCTGTGTTCGGAGCAGTCTATTTTGGCTTCGAAGATCGCCTCACCCCCTGACGCCCGATCGCGGATGCATTGGGCATTATCGCGTGAGACACTGTGCGTCGGTCGACAACCATCCCTTGGGCCTTCCGTCCCTGCAGTCTCGGTTATCTACTGCGGATCGATGGGCTGAGTGGTGAGACGAGAACACTGGGACACAACCACGCATGGTGTCGTGTTTTGACTTGCCTCGTTGGTCGATATTGTTGCCTTCTCCAACGATCGCTAGCGACCCGCTCTTCTCGGATCGCCTCGAATCGTCCCCTCGATGTGCATCGCCACCTGCAACCGGCGCGTCATCATCTACTCGATCACTTGCTGCAGCTTCGCCAGACATTCTCTCAATGGGCGTGTCTCTTGTCCTTTCAGGCTGAAGTCGCAATTCATTGTTGACGCACGTAGAGCTGCCTCGTCTATTGATGCTTCGCTGCTCTGGCGATGCGTGTGCAAAACAAAGTTGCCTGCGTTCCTTAGCACGGCCTTTTCGTTTGCCATCGCCGATGTTCATCTTTTCTGGGAGGTAGTGGTAATGAGAGCTTTCACTAGTGGCATTGCAATTTGTGTAGTAATCGCGTTCTCGCACCATCATGTCGAAGCGGCGACTCTGCTCGCCGGGTACGACATGGATACCAATACTGGCACGTCAGCAGGCGCGGCGGTGAGCGACATCTCCGGTGCAGGAGTTGCCCTCGACGCCGTGCTCCAAGCGACAGCCACCGTAATCGTCGACGGCACGCGCCCAGGGGCTTCGGCTACCAATGAAGTGCTTAGTATCGGCTCCGGAGGCCTGGGCGCCTTCTCGGCCTACGACGGTCGGCTCGACACCGGTTCCGATGGATTCACCTTCGTCGCGTGGGTCAAGCACTCGAATCTGGCCAACTTCCAACAAGTGGTTGGCCGCGGGCCGTTCGCAGAACGGATTTTCAACGACAATGGCGCTTATGCCTTGGCAGTAAGCAACAGCAACTTGGGCGGATTCCAGTTCATCGGTGCGACGCCCAACGGCAACAACGATGGCCAGTGGCATCACGTTGCCGTGTCACTCGATCTTGGCGACCCGGCCGACCCACGCGTAAAGGGCGTTAGCGTTCCAGCATCCGCATCTTGACGCCCCTGCTATCGTGGTGGTTTTCCTTTCGGAGGAACCAAGCGATGGCGAAGAAAGGTCCGGCCCGCGGCGAAGAGCGGCGGAGTTATTGGCAGGCGGCGATGGAGCTTCAACAGCAGAGCGGGCTGTCGATTCGCAGGTTTTGCCGGCAAGAAGGACTCGCCGAGAGTGCGTTTTATTTTTGGCGTCGCGAGCTACAGCGAGGCGCTGATTCGTCGCTGAAATCATCAACGCCGAAAGCATCAACATCGTCGTCGCCGAATTTCGTGCCGGTCGATATCAAGCCAACTAGCCACCAGTCGACCAGTTCCGCACCGCTAGTGATCGAACTCGCCAGCGGCACCAGGCTGAACGTTGCCGAAGGCTGCTCGCCCGACTTGCTGCGAACCACACTGGAGTTACTCCGGTGCTAACGCTCGCTCCCCCCACCAGTAGTATCTGGCTGCTCGCCACCCCCACCGACATGCGGAAGAGTTTTGATGGTCTCGTGGGACTCGCCCAGGAGTACTGCCAGCGGAACGTCCTCGACGGCGGACTGTTTCTGTTCGTCAACAAGCGGCGTGACCGCGTGAAGCTCCTCTGGTGGGACGACGATGGTTTGGTGATCTGGTACAAGCGGCTCGAATCAGGCACCTTCGAGGTACCCATCTCCGCAGAGGCTCACATCACGCTCACCGCCACGCAGCTCTCGCTGCTCTTGGGCGGCATCGAACTGGCGAGTGTGAAACAGCGAAAGCGTTACCGAAGACCAAAGTAAAAAACTTTCTCCAATTGCTCTTGCGCTATCGGAATGAGTTGTTACAACGGCTGGTATGAGCGAACTGGCCAGCCAACTCGTGCAGCGTGATGCGGTGATCGCCGAATTGCAAGTGACCGTCGAATCGCAATCGAAACAGATCGCCCAGCTCAAGTTTCTCGTCGAGAAACTGACTCGCCAGCAGTACGGCCGCCGGAGCGAACAGCTCGATGATGCCCAGAAACTGCTGTTCGAGATCGAATCACCCGAGCCGGCGCAGCCAACGACAGAAACAACCGTCAAGCCACACAAGCGTCGTCGCGGCGGCGGCCGCCTCAAGATTCCCGCCGACCTGCCGCGGACGATTGTCGATCATGACATCGACGACAAGGCGTGCCCCTGTTGTGGCGAAGAGCGGCAGCGGTTTGGCTTCGAGCCAAGCGAGCTGCTCGATTACATTCCCCCCAAGCTGCACGTGATCGAGCATCGTCGCTGGAAGTATGCTTGCACCAAGTGCGAAGAACAAGTGGTGATTGCTCCGCCGGTCAAAAAGCCGATTCCCAAGGGACTGCCGGGGCCGGGGCTGCTGGCGATGGTCGGCGTCGGCAAGTTCAGCGACCATCTGCCGCTGTACCGCCTGGAAGACATTCTCTTCCGCCAGGGGGTGCACCTGCCCCGCAGCACACTCTGCCGGTGGGTGATCGAGAGCGCCAAATTACTGCAGCCGTTTTACGGGTTACTCAAGGAACTGGTACTCGAATCGAAAACGATTCACACCGACGACACGCCGGTGAAGGTACTCGATCCAGACTTGCCGCGGACCAGAACGGGCCGGTTCTGGGTCTACGCGGGAGATCACCTGCGTCCCTACACGGTGTACGACTACACGCCTTCCAGGAAGCGGGATGGTCCCGCGACGTTCCTCGACGACTGGGAGGGTTACCTGCAGGCCGACGCGTTCGCCGGTTACGACGGCATTTATGCCACGGGGCGGGTGACGCAGGTCTCGTGCTGGGCGCATGCGCGGCGGAAGTTCTTTGAAGCCAAAGAGAGTTATCCGGTAGCGCACAAAGCGCTCGCTTACATCGGGCGGTTGTATGCGATTGAGAAAGAACTAACAAAGCTGCTCGACTTGGTCGACGATGAGCCGTCGATCATGAAGTGGTACCGCGTGCGGCGCGACACGCGGCAACGCTATTCGCTGTCGATCTTACGCGAGCTGGAGGCGTGGCTCAAACAAGTCGATGCCTTACCGAAGAGTCCCTTGGGGATAGCGGTGAACTACGTGCTCTCGCGGTGGGAATCATTCACCCGTTATTGCGACAAGGGTTTCTTGGACATCGACAACAACCTTTCGGAGCGAATGATTCGTCCGGTGGCGATTGGTCGCAAGAATTATTTATTCCTGGGCGCCGATCGTGGCGGCGAGGGGGCCGCCGTGTGGTACTCGCTGATCGCCACCGCCAAAACACACAGCGTCGAGCCGTGGGCGTGGTGCAAAGCCCTCATCACGCACCTTACCGACTTGGGCAACGATCCGGCCCCGGACGACCTGCTGCCGCTCCTCCCCGCCACCTGGCTCGCCGAGCATCCCGAAGCCCGACGGGAATGGTCGCGCTGAGGCGGTGCAGCGGGGGTGTGGATGGTGGGACGGTTACCTTTTGGTCAATCCTAAAGGTTCGTTCTGAATTAGACCGTAAACGACGAGCGTCTCAAGAAGTGGAGAAAAAGCGGACGAAAATTCAGGAGGACCTGGAAAAGCATTGCAAGAAGGCGGAGCCAACCGGCACTAAGGCTAAGGAAAACTACCTGAACAAGAAGAGCGAGCTGGAAGGTGAACTGGAGGCATTGGGGGAAACTTCAGAGGCGTATGACTTTCTGCCAGGCCACATGCTCCTAATCGATGAGCCCGAGACTGCTCTTCATCCTTCTGCCGTCCGTGCTGCCAAATCACATCTCTACTCTCTGGCGAAAGACGCGGGTTGGCAAGTGATGCTGACCACACATCACCCTGCATTCGTAGATCCTCTTGAAGACCATACGACTATAGTCCGTCTTCATCGCCCCGAAGGTCAGGTCGTTCCTAGTGTTTATCGGGCTGACGAGGTGGGGTTCGACGGTGACGAACGGGAAGTACTCAAGAGCTTAATGATCTTTGAAAACACTATCGCAGAGATGTTCTTTGGTTGTCATGTGATCATAGTTGAAGGAGACACTGAGTACGCGGCTTTTCAAGAAATCATGGAACAGAAGGTAGACCGGTATTTCCCGGTTAGTGCTTTGGGATGTAGTCCGACGATGGATGGAGATTTCTTAATGGTCCGTCCTGCTGACCTGCAACCGTTCCGGGTAACGCATCCAGCTTTGTGGCTGATGCAAGAATGGGGATTCATACATCGGATTACGAGAAGGCGAGAGAATCCTCATCAACTGCCTGTTGCAGAGGTTAGCGTGCCCGATCCGACAAGGCCACTATTAATTGAAATTCGAGCTCCGTCTGCGCGAATGCCGCTCCGACTGGATCGAGAGTACGTTAAAAATGCATTTCCACAATCATTAGTTGCCACCGCATAGCCTTCGACACTCCGTAGCCGGAGTCGCCAGACTTCGGAAAGCTTTCGGGCTGGGCCCGAACGCTGGCGAGTCCGGCTACGCTCTTTTTGTGGTCGAACGCAGTCTCACCGTGGTTGCCACAACACCCAGCAATAGCAAGGCCAAGCTGCCTGGTTCGGGCACTTGGGCACCGAGGATCACAGGTACGAAGATCCCGCTCTGCGAGGAAACGGTCCAGGTCGAAACGCTGAACGTTAAAATTTCGCCGTTGCCATCATAGAGTGGAGTGACGAAAGAGCCTGCATCGCCTTCGTACCAAGGCTCGTTGAGCGACTCTTTTAGTGCAAGGTAATCATCCACCGTGTAGTTCAAATAAAACATTGCCTCGGGGGAGACGGCTGCTGCTACAATTGATGCGGTGGTCGATTGTGAATCTTCCGCTCCGGAGGTTAGTAGTTGTAGCTGATCGGATGACGTGTCGTCGGCTATTGGGACAATCTCGTTAAGAAACCCCTGCTCTAAGACCTCAAATTCCAGGATTGCAGGCATTTCGTCGTACTGCTCGGCCGCCTGATCTAAGGCGATGTCGCTAGTGAGTTCAAGTAGCGACAAAACATCGATTATCTGCGGAAGTGGTGCGTTTCTCTGATCAAATCTTGGTAGGTTGTTTATGAGCTGTGGAAGAAATTCCGCGGCAAAGATTAAGAGACCTTCCATTGCCTCGCTTGCTGAGACCTCGGCACTAGGGATGTAGGTCACTTCGTGACCACTCAGTCCGTTATCGATGCTGTTGCCGTCAAAGGTGATACTAGTCGACCGTGGATTTACCTCGCCGATGGCGGGGATAATGTCGCTCGATCCTGCGATGAACAAATTTACCAGCAGGTCCTGCAGTTCTTCGTCGGTTAAGTCGTAAGGATCGCCATCCGATTGATCGTTGGTCGTTTCGGCGTAGTTAAAATACTGCGGACGATTGGGACCGATGGGTGGCGTCGGTGGAAGGTAGACTGGCTCTCTAGTAGGCATCGGTAGTGTGGCGCTATCAAGTACGAAGTTGTCGATGGCGACCTGTGTTGTGCCGCCCAAGGTTGCGATGCCTTCGAGATCGATATCAAAGAACCAGGTTCCTCCGCTGAGCGACTCGCCAATGATATCTTCGATTTCGAATCTCTCGATTCTGTAGCGAGCTTCACGGCCCTGCCGGCCACCGATCGTAAAAAAAGTACCAGCATTGGATGGGAAGATTTCGTCGAATTCACCGCCCTGATTCGGATCAAGCACCAAACTACCGAATCCAAATGCATCGCTGTCGAAGTCTTGGATCTGAAATGGCAGCGATGTAGGTACCGGGCCGCTCCCCGATGCTACAGCGAGATCGAAGCCGAACGAATCGAAACCGTTGTCGTAAAACTCAAACCCAAACTGGGCAATGCTAAATGGAGTACCCGAAGAAGTTTCAAAGTTGCCAAGTCGCGGGTCGGTCCAAAAAGCATCACCATTGATTAACGCGGCGGGCCGAGTGAGCAAGTTGTTTGAGTCGAAGAAAGCAGGATTGCCATTTACGTTCGTAAAACCAACTGTGGCAGAAAAAAACGTATCTACCGATGCGCCGCCGCCCGACTGCCTTGCTGGATTCAAACTCCGGGGATAATCATTGCCATCGCCCAAAGGTGGGCCACCGGAGGTAAACGTATTGAATTGGGCCAGCACGCATTGAGTGGGTACAGTAAAAACCAGGGCCGCCATGATGGCGATGAGCGTCTTTTTCATTGGTTCATTAACCTATAAGCTACAGGGTATATAGAGCAGGATTCACCACCGACACGCGAAGCAATTAAGTGGTGGCATTTTACGCTCTTATCGTAATTAGCCGCTTTTCTATCGTCAATTCATTTGATCCAAGAACCGGGATTCCCCAGATGGATCAGCCGGGAACCGCTCCCGGCGCATTCCAGCCCCATGTTAACCGCTGCGCCCCCCCCCCCGTGTCTAGCGCGTTGCGATTTTGTGTCATATTCGTTCCGTGGTAGTGGCAAGGTAGCTGGAGGCTGTTCTTTGAGCTTCAAATCGCCCTTCGCGCGCAACTTCTCCTCAAATCGTGACTTACATCGACCAATTGATTTAACCTCGCGGCGTAGCGACCTCGGGCGGTGGAATCGCCAACCGCGCAATGCGGTCGAGGATCGCGGCGAACAGCCGCCGAGGCATTGCCACTTCGGCCAACTGGAACGTCACGTACTTCGCATGCCGCACGACTTTCGCCCCAGTCTTCACTAGCTTTTCGCGGAGCGTGGTCAGCGACCAGTGATCGATCTCCCGGGGTAGCGTCAGGCGACGCAAGAAGTTCGCCACGTTGTAGGCCAGCGCGAACAGTTGCAAGCGAGTCTGGTTGTCCTTGAACGTGCGACAGGAAAGCTTCGTCCACTTGACCGCGTTCTTGCCCTCTTTGATCCATTGCTCTGCCGTGCCCCGTCCGTTGTAGAACTTCACCACGTTTTTCGATTGCTTGGTAAGGTTCGTGACGACGAACCCCACGCGGGGGAACAACTCGCCCGCGTGCCATTCGACCTTGGCGACCACCCGCCTTTCACGCTGCCACGACTTCGCCTGATAACGAAAACTGTGGTAGAAGACCTTCGGCTTGTGCGAAGGGCGGCCCACCGGGCGGGTGAGCAGGTGCTCGATTTCCCGCTCCAACACAGCATTCGCCTTGATGCGGATCGCGTAGAGGTAGCCCTCATCTTCCAACAACCGCATGAGCTTCGGCAGGGCGAAGGCTGCATCGCCCCGAAAGAACTTGGGGATCTCCAGGTGGCGGTAGCGCTCGACGACCGGCAACAGCACGCGTCGCCAGAACTTCGCGCTGGCGTTATTGCCACGACGCAGCATGGCAAACTCCAAGTCGCCAAACTGATTGAACAGGAACAGCGGATGGTAGCAGAGGCACTCGAAGTGCCCGTTGTAGGCAGTCCCTTCTTGGTCTCCATAGGTTTCACTCACCGAGCTGTCCATGTCGAGAATGAGTTTTTTCGGGGGCTGCCGCTGGTGGACCTTGTCGATCCACTGACCGCAAAGATTCATCAATGCAGTGAGATTGGCTTGGGTGCTGAGGATGTCGGTTTCAAACCGGCCCACCTCACTGCTTGACGCGGCTTGCCTGTCCGGCTGGCTGGCTCTTCCACCCACGACATGCCGCATCGCCGGATCGACGCACAACCGCTCAGCATCGTTTACATCTTCATAGCCTGCCAAGCGGCTGTAGATCGACTGCCGCAGGAGTGGCACAAGCAGGTGCCGCTTGTTCGTCCCCATCCGCGAATCGGTCAGGACCTGCTCGCCCATCTGGGTGAGTTCCAACGCTTTGTCCAGTTCACGGTAGGCCAACAGCCCGGCGTCGCTGGTGACCTTGCTGCCGCAGAATGTCAGCTTCAACCGACGGTCAAAACCGACCCGCAATTCGTTTTTGGCCTCACCCATCGGGTTCTCCTGTCAGCTTGGCATGAAATGCTCCAATCACCTTGTTTTCAAGGTCTTGGCGCAAATCGCGTGCCAAAGCACGGAGAGTCATCTGGGGGATC